>NZ_SMNQ01000009.1 GCF_004353505.1 Streptomyces sp. WAC05374 | reverse complement strand
CCGGCGTTTCCCCCCCCCCCCCCCCCCCCCCCCCCCCCCCCCCCCCCCCCCCCCCCGGGCGCCCGGGCCCGAAGGCGCTGAGAGCGCCGAGAGCCCGCCCCGGCGGCGCCCCGTCCGCGGGCCCCGGCCCGCCCCGCCGCCCCCGGCGGCCCCGCCCGCGCCCCCCCGCGCCCCGCCGCCCATGGCCCCCCCCGCCGCGCCCGCCAAGCCACCGGCCGTGCCCACGCCGGCCCCGCCCGCGCCCGCCACGCCGCCCGTGCCCTCCGCCGCGCCCACCCGGCGCCGGCCCGTGGGCGCCGTCGACCTGACGCCCCGCCCGGGCGCCGCCGCGCCGCGCACCGCCGCGCCGCACAACCCGGGCCCGCGCACCGCCGCGCCGCACACCTCCGCGCCGCACAAAGCACCGCACACCTCCACCCCTCACGCCCCCGCACCGCCCCCCGTCCCTCACGCCCCCGCGCCGCACTGGTTGCCGCCCGAGACGCCCGTCGAGACGACCACCCGACTCCGGCCCGTCCGCAGCAGGCACCCCCTCCGCGCGGCCGCGGCCGTCGCCTGCCTGGTCCTCGGACTCGGGCTCACCGGCGGCGCCGCCGCGGGGGCCTGGCTCGTGGGCGACTCGGCCGCCCGGACGTCCGCCGGTGACCGGTTCACCGAGGCCCGGGGACTGTGGCACACCGTCCCGGTCGACACGCTCTTCCCGCGCACCCTCGACGGCGAGGGCGCCGGACCCGGGGGCGCCGACCGGACCTGGACGCGCGTGGCCGTGGCGCCCGACGGCACGTGCGCCGGGGCCTTCGACCCGCTGCTGCTCCGGACCCTGCGGCCGGTCGGCTGCGAGCGCGTCGTCCGCGCCACGTACACCGACGCCACCTCCACCAGCGTCACCACCGTCGGCATGGTCTTCACCACCGCCGACCGCGCCGGCATGACCGCGCTGCGCGACCGCTTCGCCGACGAGAGCCTCGACGAGCGCACCGACCTCCTGCCCCGCACCCTCCCCGGCCGCGGCACCGTCGCCGCGGGCTTCGGCGACGCGCAGCGCGCGAGCTGGCGGGTGAGCGTCCTCACCGACGTACCCGTCATCGTGTACGCGGTGTCGGGCTTCGCCGACGGCCGGACCGTGGAGGACGCCCAGCCGGCCGCCGAGGCGATGGCCGAGGGCCAGACCAGCACACCCGCCCAGGCCGGGCTGGGCCACGACGCCGACGGCATCGCCGACCGGATCGAGCGCGGGCTGCGCACCACCGCGACCACCGGAAAGGCCACGCAGGACCCCCGATGACGCACCGTCGCCGCCGTACCGCCCTCGCCGCCGCCCTCGCGGCCCTCGCGTTCGCCGTGCTGCCCGCCACGCCCGCCCACGCCGACGGCATCCGGGCCCAGCAGTGGGGCCTTGAGGCCATGCGCACGGCCGAGGCCTGGCGCACCACCAAGGGCGAGGGCATCACCGTCGCCGTCCTCGACACCGGCGTCGACGCCGCCCACCCCGACCTCGAGGGCAACGTGCTGCCCGGCAAGGACCTCATCGGCTTCGGCGCCAAGCGCGGCGACCGCCCCTGGGCACGCCACGGCACCGCCATGGCCGGGATCATCGCCGGTCACGGACACGGCTCCGGCCGCGAGGACGGCGTCCTCGGCATCGCGCCCGAGGCGAAGATCCTCCCCGTCCGCGTCATCCTCGAGGGCGGCGACCCCGCCCGCACCAAGGCCCGCAACACCCGTGGCACCGCCCTCGCCCAGGGCATCCGCTGGGCCGTCGACCAGGGCGCCGACGTCATCAACCTCTCCCTCGGCGACGACAGCGAGTCCGCGCACCCCGACGCCGGCGAGGACGCCGCCGTGCAGTACGCCCTGTCCAAGGGCGCCGTCGTCGTCGCGTCGGCCGGCAACGGCGGCGACAAGGGCGACCACATCTCGTACCCCGCCGCCTACCCCGGCGTCATCGCGGTCACCGCCGTCGACCGGTACGGCGCGCACGCCGCGTTCTCCACCAGCCGGTGGTACGCCACCGTCAGCGCACCCGGCGTCGACATCGTGATCCCCGACCCCGACCGGAAGTACTACCAGGGGTGGGGGACCAGCGCCGCGTCGGCGTTCGTCTCCGGCGCCGTCGCCCTGGTCAAGGCAGCCCATCCGAACCTGACCCCGGCGCAGATCAAGAAGCTGCTCATCGACACCGCCCGGGACCGCCCCGCGGGCGGCCACGACATCGACAAGGGGTACGGGACGGTCGACCCCGCCGCCGCGATCGAGGCGGGCGCCCGGCTGCGCCCGGCCGACCTCAAGGCGGCCACCGCCGGCTACGGCAAGCGGTACTTCGGCACGGGGCCCGCCGCCGCGCCCGGCGAGGAGGCGGGCGCCGGCCTGCTGGCCCCCGTCAGCGGCGGCATCGGCGTGCTGCTGCTGGCCGCCGCCGTGGTCCTGTGGCGCGGGGGGCGCGCCGCCGGGCGCTGACCCGCGCGGTTAGGCTCGTCGCGTGGCGCTCAAGAACATCCCGGACCCCGGTTTCTCCGACGACGACGGCACCGCCGACCCCGAGCTCAGCGCGGCCCTCGCGGCCTGGGCCGAGGACCGGGCGGCCGAGCCCCGCGTCCTCGCGGCGCTCAGGGACGCCCGGCTGCTGGTGCCCGTCGTCGCCGTCCTCGGCGAGGTGGAGGAGGACGAGGAGACCGGCCTGCGCCGCGAGAAGACCAGCGACATGGCCGTGCCCACGCTCACGGCCGGGGAGCGCCGCGCGCTGCCCGCCTTCACGTCCATCCAGTCGCTGGCCCGCTGGGACCCGGCCGCCCGCCCCGTCGCCGTCCCGCTGCACCAGGCGCTCCAGGCGGCCGCCCACGAGAAGGCCGACACGCTCGTGCTGGACCTCGCCGGACCGGTGCCGTACCAGGTGACCGGCCCCGCGCTGCTCGCCCTCGCCGAGGGCCGCACGTCCACCGACCCACTGGCCGACCCGGCAGTCACGGCGGCGGTGCGCGCCGTGGTCGCGGCCGAGCCCGCCGTGCTGCGCGCCCACCTCGGGCCCGGCAGCGCGGACGGCACCCTCGCCCTGGTCCTCGCACCCGACGCGCCGCCCGCCGAGGCGGCCCAGCGGGTGGCCCGGGCCCTGGCGGCCGACGAAACGCTGAGGGCCCGCCTGGTGCGGGGCCTGGACCTGGCACTCCTGCCGTCCACGGCCACGCCCCCGGGCGAGCCCTTCTACGTCAAGCGGTGAACGGTCAGCCGAAGACGGGACCGGTGTACTTCTCGCCCGGGCCCTGACCCGGCTCGTCCGGGACGATGGACGCCTCGCGGAAGGCGAGCTGCAGCGACTTCAGCCCGTCCCGAAGGGGCGCCGCGTGGAAGGAGCTGATCTCCGTGGCGCCCGCGTCCAGCAGGCCGCCCAGGGCGTGGATCAGCTTGCGGGCCTCGTCGAGGTCCTTGTACTGGTCGCCCTCCTCGGTGAGACCGAGCTTGACCGCGGCGGCGCTCATCAGGTTGACGGCGACCGTCACGATCACCTCGACCGCGGGGACCTCCGCGATGTCGCGGGTCATGGTCTCGAAATCGGTGGTCTCGGCGGCGGAGGCGTTGCTCGGCGTGGCGTCACTCATGCCACCACGATATGCGGCCCGTGCCCCGTTAGCCCCACCCCCCGGGAGCTGCTAACCTGGTGTGACGACCGGCTGGACACGACTCGTGATCCGGCCCACAAGTGGAGGCTCCGATCTCCCACCTGGCCGTCCTCCGGGACGGCGGGTCACCGGTCAGGTGGCGCCCATCGTTCCGTACGGACGATGGAGCCGCCCGATGTGCGCCCCGCGGTACGCCGTGGCGGTGCTCCGGTAGCACGTGGAGCCCCGCCTGTGTCCCGTCCGGGGCATTTTTCATGCACCGGCGCGGTTGGTCTTACGAAACAGACGTTACGCGTCCGTCCGCCAGGCGGTCGCGTGGTGCTACCGAGGAGGATCCATCAGCGCCGAGCCCCGCATCAACGACCGGATTCGCGTTCCCGAGGTGCGACTTGTCGGTCCCAGCGGCGAGCAGGTCGGGATTGTCCCGCTTGCCAAGGCCCTGGAGCTTGCGCAGGAGTACGACCTCGACCTCGTCGAGGTCGCGGCGAACGCCCGTCCGCCGGTCTGCAAGCTCATGGACTACGGGAAGTTCAAGTACGAGTCGGCCATGAAGGCCCGTGAGGCGCGCAAGAACCAGGCGCACACGGTCATCAAGGAGATGAAGCTCCGGCCGAAGATCGACCCGCACGACTATGACACCAAGAAGGGTCACGTCGTCCGGTTCCTCAAGCAGGGCGACAAGGTCAAGATCACGATCATGTTCCGTGGTCGCGAGCAGTCCCGGCCGGAGCTCGGCTACCGGCTGCTGCAGCGGCTCGCGGAGGACGTCCAGGACCTCGGTTTCGTCGAGTCGAACCCGAAGCAGGACGGCCGGAACATGATCATGGTTCTCGGACCGCACAAGAAGAAGACCGAGGCAATGGCCGAGGCCCGTGAGGCGCAGGCCGCCCGCAAGGCGGAGCGCCAGGGCCAGCCCGCCCAGGCGGACGAGGCCGTCCACGCGGACGAGCCCGCCGACGAGGCTGCCGAGGCCTGATTCCCGGGCACCCGCCCAGGATTCAACCGACACATCTGACGCTCCCGAGTGCCGGTCCCCGGACCGGCTGGGAGCGCCACTGACGAGGAGAGAACGGCGCTATGCCGAAGAACAAGACGCACTCCGGTGCCAAGAAGCGCTTCAAGGTCACCGGCTCCGGCAAGATCCTGCGCGAGCGCGCCGGCAAGCGCCACCTGCTCGAGCACAAGTCGTCCAAGCTGACGCGTCGCCTCACCGGTAACGCCGAGATGGCCCCGGGTGACAGCGCCAAGATCAAGAAGATGCTGGGCATCTGATTGACCTCCGCCCTCGCCCCCGCGAGGGCAGCCCGACACCGGGACCCAATCGTTTCCGGGCCGTGTGAGTCCAACCACGGCCCCGCTACAAGGAGTTAACAAGTGGCACGCGTCAAGCGGGCAGTCAACGCCCACAAGAAGCGCCGGGCGATCCTCGAGCAGGCCAGCGGCTACCGCGGTCAGCGTTCGCGCCTGTACCGCAAGGCCAAGGAGCAGGTCACCCACTCGCTGGTCTACAACTACAACGACCGCAAGAAGCGCAAGGGCGACTTCCGTCAGCTCTGGATCCAGCGCATCAACGCCGCTGCCCGCGCCAACGGCATGACGTACAACCGCCTCATCCAGGGTCTGAAGGCCGCCAACATCGAGGTGGACCGCAAGATCCTGGCCGAGCTCGCGGTCAACGACGCCAACGCGTTCGCCGCGCTCGTCGAGGTCGCCCAGAAGGCGCTCCCGAGCGACGTCAACGCCCCGAAGGCCGCCGCCTGATCTTCCAGGCCGCAGTTCTTCCCTCCGGACCCGCAGGCCCCGAGCCTGCGGGTCCGGTCTGTTCAACCCCCGTGCGTACGAGAAGAGAGCCGCCGACCACCATGGGCACCCCCGAGCTGATCTCCCCCCGTTCCCCCCGCGTCATCGCGGCACGGCGGCTCGCCAAGCGCAATTTCCGGGGCAAGGACCGCCGGTTCATCGCCGAGGGCCCCCAGGCCGTGCGCGAGGCCGTCGCCCACCGCACCGGCGGGGAGCCCACCCTGGTGGAGCTGTTCACCACCCTCGAGGCCGCCGAGCGGCACGCCGACATCGTCGAGGCCGCCCGCGCCACCGGCGCCCGCGTCCACCACGCCTCCGACGCCGTGCTCGCCGACGTCTCGCAGACCGTCACCCCGCAGGGGCTGCTCGGGGTGTGCCGGTTCCTGGACTCGCCGTTCGAGGAGATCCTCCGGGGCCGCCCCAGGCTCGTCGCCGTCCTCGCCCACGTGCGCGACCCCGGCAACGCCGGGACCGTACTGCGGTGCGCCGACGCGGCCGGCGCCGACGCCGTCGTCCTCACGGACGCCTCCGTGGACCTGTACAACCCCAAGGCCGTACGCGCCTCCGTCGGCTCCGTCTTCCACCTCCCGGTCGCCGTCGGGGTGCCCGTCGAGCAGGCGGTCGCCGGGCTGAAGGGCGCCGGCGTCCGCGTCCTGGCCGCCGACGGGGCGGGCGAGGACGACCTCGACGCCGAGCTCGACGCGGGCACCATGGGCGGGCCCACCGCCTGGATCTTCGGCAACGAGGCCTGGGGCCTGCCCGAGGAGACCCGCGCCCTCGCCGACGCCGTGGTGCGCGTGCCGATCCACGGCAAGGCCGAGAGCCTGAACCTCGCGACCGCCGCGGCCGTATGCCTCTACGGCTCCGCCCGTGCGCAGCGTGCTGCCGGAGGGTGCCGCTCCGTCACCTCCAGCTAGTAGGGTGACGGGCTCGGGGGCCCACTGCGTGACTCGGAGGGGTGGGAGACGGGGATGACGGTCGGTACCAGCAGGCCCGCGGTACGGGAGGGCGCCTTAGTGGGCGTGGGCGCTCCCGCCGGTCCCGGCATGCCCGGGATCGACCCGGACGACCTCCCCGACGGGCTCGTCGTCGCCGATGAGAACGGCCGGGTGGTGTGCTTCAACGCCGCCGCCGTGCGCCTGACCGCCGTTTCCCGCGCCGAGGTGCTGGGACGGCCGCTGGAGCAGGCGCTGCCGCTGGAGGACCTCAAGGGCAGGCGCTGGTGGGCGCTGACCGATCCGTACGGCGGCCTCGCCATCCGGGCCGGCCAGCCCGAGCGCAACCTGCTGCTGCCCGGCAACCGGGAGGTCCTCGTCGCCGCCCGCTACGTGCGCGAGGAGCCCCTCGGG
The DNA here is from genome assembly GCF_004353505.1 of Streptomyces sp. WAC05374. GTDB lineage: Bacteria > Actinomycetota > Actinomycetes > Streptomycetales > Streptomycetaceae > Streptomyces. Next base: position 236,346 of record NZ_SMNQ01000009.1, on the reverse strand, counting down.
CCCGTCCGCAGGGTCGTCGTCACCCTGCGCGGCACCGAGGCCCGCCGCCGTACCGAGCGCAGCCACGCCGAGCTGATCGCCACCGTGGCCCACGAGCTGCGCTCGCCGCTCACGTCCGTCAAGGGCTTCACCGCCACCCTGCTGGCCAAGTGGGAGCGGTTCACCGACGACCAGAAGCGGCTGATGCTGGAGACCGTCGACGCCGACGCCAACCGCGTCACCCGCCTGATCGCCGAGCTCCTCGACATCTCCCGAATAGATTCCGGCCGCCTCGAAGTGCGGCGCCAGCCGGTCGACATCGCCGCCGCCGTCGGCCGCCACATCCAGGCCCACACCGCGCGCGGCCAGTCGCCGGACCGGTTCTTCGTGCGCGTACGCCGTCCGCTGCCCGATCTGTGGGCGGACCCGGACAAGATCGACCAGGTCCTCGGCAACCTGCTCGAAAATGCGGTGCGCCACGGTGAGGGAACCGTCACCATCGAGGTGGCACCCACCGGCCCGAGCGACGACGAGAAGGGAACGGCCGTCACCGTGAGCGACGAAGGCCCCGGCATCCCCGAGGAGTCGATGGGTCGTGTCTTCACCCGCTTCTGGCGGGGGAGCAAGCGAGGCGGCACCGGTCTCGGCCTGTACATCGTCAAGGGCATCGTCGAGGCCCACGGCGGGACGATCACCGTCGGCCGCGGACCCGCCGGTGGCGCCCAGTTCCGATTTACGTTGCCCGTGGGCGCCCCCTCGTATCTCACCTGACAGAGGGGCCGGACCGTCCACGGGCTGATCCGCGGCTCATCCGCCTGCCCACACCCCGTTAGACTCGTCCTTTGGCACCTTTGCGTCCTCGGTCGTCGAGCGGGGGCCCCAGCCAGCCCATCGGAAGTACGGGAAGAGATGTCGGCACCGAACAAGTCGTACGACCCAGTCGAGGTCGAGGCACTGAAACCGGAAGAGATCGAGCGCATGCGGGACGAGGCGCTCGCCGCCTTCGCCGCCGCCGGTGACCTCGACGCCCTCCACGAGGCCAAGGTCGCGCAGACCGGCCCCGCCTCGCCGCTCGCGCTCGCCAACCGGGAGATCGGCGCCCTGCCGCCGCACGCCAAGGCCGAGGCCGGCAAGCGTGTGGGCCAGGCCCGCGGTGCCGTGAACAAGGCCCTGGCCGCCCGCCAGGCCGAGCTGGAGGCGGAGCGCGACGCCCGCGTGCTGGTCGAGGAGGCGGTGGACGTCACCCTCCCCCACGACCGCACCCCGGCCGGCGCCCGCCACCCGCTGACCACCCTCATGGAGCGCATCGAGGACATCTTCGTCGGGATGGGCTACGAAGTGGCCGAGGGCCCCGAGGTCGAGTCCGAGTGGCTCAACTTCGACGCGCTCAACATCGCTGTCGACCACCCCGCCCGCGGCGAGCAGGACACCTTCTTCGTCGCCGACGCCCAGGGCACGTCCGGCTCCGGCGTCGTGCTGCGCACGCACACCTCGCCCGTCCAGGTCCGCTCCCTGCTGGACCGCGAGCCCCCGGTCTACGTGATCTGCCCCGGCCGGGTGTACCGCACGGACGAGCTGGACGCCACGCACACCCCGGTGTTCCACCAGGTCGAGCTCCTCGCCGTCGACGAGGGCCTGACCATGGCCGACCTCAAGGGCACGCTGGACCACATGGTCCAGGCGCTCTTCGGCGGCGAGGGCATGAAGACCCGGCTGCGGCCGAACTTCTTCCCGTTCACCGAGCCGTCCGCCGAGATGGACATGGTCTGCTACGTGTGCCGCGGCGAGTCCGTCGGCAACCCGGACCGCCCCTGCCGCACCTGCTCCAGCGAGGGCTGGATCGAGCTCGGCGGCTGCGGCATGGTCAACCCCAAGGTGCTGACCGCCTGCGGCGTGGACCCCGAGAAGTACAGCGGATTCGCCTTCGGGTTCGGCATCGAGCGGATGCTGATGTTCCGCCACAACGTCGAAGACATGCGAGACATGGTCGAGGGTGACGTCCGGTTCACCCGGCCGTTCGGGATGGAGATCTGATGCGGGTCCCGCTTTCGTGGCTGCGGGAGTACGTCGACCTGCCGGCGACGGCGACCGGCCGTGACGTACAGACCAGGCTCATCGCGGCCGGTCTCGAGGTCGAGACCGTCGAGCGGCTCGGCGCCGGCCTCACCGGCCCGCTGGTCGTCGGCCAGGTCCTCACCATCGAGGAGCTGACCGAGTTCAAGAAGCCCATCCGCTTCTGCACGGTCAACGTCGGCGACGCCAACGGGACGGGCGAGGCGCAGGAGATCATCTGCGGCGCCCGGAACTTCGCCGAGGGCGACAAGGTCGTCGTGGCCCTGCCCGGCGCCGTGCTGCCCGGCGACTTCCACATCGCCGAGCGCAAGACGTACGGCCGGATGTCCCGCGGCATGATCTGCTCCGGCGACGAGCTCGGCATGGGCGACGACGGCAGCGGAGGCATCATCGTGCTGCCGCCCGAGATCGAGATCGGCACCGACGCCACCGAGCTGCTGGAGCTGTACGACGAGGTCCTCGACATCGCCGTCACCCCGGACCGGGGCTACTGCCTGTCGATGCGCGGCGTCGCCCGCGAGGCGGCCACCGCCTACGGCCTGCCGCTGCGCGACCCGGCGCTGCTCGACGTGCCCGCGCCGAACTCGTACGGCTACCCCGTCACGGTCACCGACCCGACCGGCTGCGACCGCTTCACCGCGCGCACCGTCGTCGGGCTCGACCCCGAGGCCCGCTCCCCGATCTGGCTGCGCCGCCGCCTCCAGAAGGCGGGCATGCGCCCGATCTCCCTCGCGGTCGACATCACCAACTACGTGATGCTCGAGCTCGGCCAGCCGCTGCACGCCTACGACCGCACCCGCGTCCAGGGCGCGATCGGCGTGCGCCGCGCCGAGCAGGGCGAGAAGATCACCACCCTCGACGGCGTCAAGCGCGTCCTGGACGCCGGCGACCTGGTGATCACCGACGACCGCGGGCCGATCGGCCTCGCGGGCGTGATGGGCGGCGCCGACACCGAGATCGCCGACTCCGTCACCGACCCGGAGACGGGCGAGGTGCGGGGCACGACCGAGGTGGTCATCGAGGCCGCGCACTTCGACGCGGTCTCCATCGCCCGTACCGCGCGCCGCCACAAGCTGTCCTCCGAGGCGTCCCGGCGCTTCGAGCGCGGCGTCGACCCCCAGGCCGCCGCCGCTGCCGCGCAGCGCACCGTCGACCTGCTGGTCCTCCTCGCGGGCGGCACCGCCGAGGCCGGGGTCACCGAGATCGTCGCGCCGTCCGCGCCGCGCACGGTCACCATGCGGGCCGACCACCCCGACCGGGTCGCCGGTGTCACCTACGGCCGCGAGACCGTCGTACGCCGCCTCCAGGAGGTCGGCTGCGACGTCTACGGGCAGGACGACCTCACCGTCACCGTCCCGTCGTGGCGTCCCGACCTCGCGCACCCGAACGACCTCGCCGAGGAGGTCATCCGGCTCGAGGGGTACGAGAACCTCCCCTCCACCCTGCCGCAGCCGCCGTCCGGCCGAGGCCTGACCGCCCGGCAGCGGCTGCACCGCCGCGTCGGCCGGCTGCTCGCGGGCGCCGGGTACGTCGAGGCGCCGAACTACCCGTTCGTCGCCGAGCAGGTCTTCGACCAGCTCGGTCTCGCGGCCGACGACCCCAACCGCGAGGTCGTCAAGCTGGTCAACCCGCTGTCCGACGAAGAGCCGGCGATGCGCACCACGCTGCTGCCGGGTCTGCTCGGCGCGCTGCGCCGCAACGACGGGCGCGGCAGCCACGACCTGGCGCTCTTCGAGACCGGGCTGGTCTTCCACCCGGCCGCCGAGGCCGGCGAGGCCGTGGTGCTGCCCGTCGACCGGCGCCCCACGGACGAGGAGATCGCACGGCTGAACGCGCCGCTGCCCGAGCAGCCGCGGCACGTCGCCGTCGTCCTGGCCGGGGCCCGCGAGCAGGCCGGCTGGTGGGGCAAGGGCCGCCCGGCCGACTGGGCCGACGCCATCGAGGCCGCCCGGTCCGTCGCCCGCGAGGCCGGTGCCGAGCTGATCGTGCGCCAGGGCCAGTACGGCCCCTGGCACCCGGGCCGCTGCGCCGAGCTGGCGGTCGTCGTGGACGGCACGGAGCAGGTCGTCGGCTACGCCGGTGAGCTGCACCCGCGCGTGGTCAAGGCGCTGCACCTGCCCGCCCGCACGTGCGCGATGGAGCTGAACCTCGACACCGTCGAGCGCGCCTCGGCGGGTGCCCTGCGCGCCCCGCGGATCTCCACCTTCCCGGTCGCCACCCAGGACGTCGCCCTGGTCGTCGGCGCGGACGTGCCGGCCGCCGAGGTCGAGACCGCCCTGCGCGAGGGCGCGGGCGAACTGCTGGAGTCCCTCCGGCTGTTCGACGTCTTCACCGGTGAGCAGATCGGCGAGGGCCGGAAGTCCCTGGCGTACGCGCTGCGGTTCCGCGCCGGTGACCGCACGCTGACCGTCGAGGAGGCCTCGGCCGCCCGCGACACCGCCGTGGCGCTCGCCGCCGAGCGGACGGGCGCGGTGCTGCGCGGCGCCTGAGCGTCCCCCGCGCACTGAGGGCCATGGCCGGAACACCGGCCATGGCCCTCACTCGTTCGAGTGGGAAGTCTGGTGGACTTTCCCCCGGGGCGTGGACGATCGACAGAATCGTCCCGACCGCGAGGAGGGGCCTGGAGAAGGGCGGTCCGCATGCCGCGTACGCGTTCCCCGCTTCGTACGCCCCCCTGGCTTCGTCGCCTCGCCCCGGCCGCCCCGCTCGCGCTGCCCGCCCTGTGGGGCGCCGTCGCCGTGCTGTGGAAGCTCACCTGCCCGATCGCCCAGCAGGAGGGGACGGCCACCCGGATCGCCACCAGCGCGGTCTTCCTCACCGTCGGCACCGGACTGGTGCTGGGCGTGCGGTGCGGGCTGGTCCGGGAGCTGAAGCAGGTCCGGGAGGTCGCCCTGGCCGCCCAGCGGGTCCTGCTGCGCCCCCTCCCGCCCAGGCTGGACGGGCTGTCCGTCGCGGCGGCCCAGCTCTCGGTGTCCCGGGGCGCGGCCGTGGGCGGCGACCTGTACGAGGCGGTCGCCACCCCGCACGGGGTACGGGTCGTCATCGGGGACGTCCGCGGTCATGGCCTGGCCCCGCTCGGGGCGGTCGCCGCCGTGCTGGGCAGCTTCCGGGAGGCGGCGCACGACGAGCCCGAACTGGCGGACGTCCTTAGGCGGCTGGAGCGGGCACTCGGGCGGCACGTGCGGGAGCGGGCAGGGGAGGAGCACCCGGCGCCGGGCGGGCGGGACCCGCAGGGCCCGTCGGCGGAGGAGTTCGTCACCGTACTGCTCCTGGAGATCCACCCGGACGGTGCCGTGCTGGCCCTCAACTGCGGGCACCCGTGGCCCTACCGACTGGGCGGTGCGCGGGCCGAACCGGTCGCGGACACGGCCCCGTTGCCGCCGCTCGGCGCCTTCCCGCTGCCGGACGAGCTGCCCGCGCACCGGTGCGCGACGCTGCCGCCCGGTGAGGCGCTGTTCCTGCACACCGACGGCGCCGAGGACGCCCGGGACGCCTCGGGGCGGTTCTTCCGCCTCCAGGACGTGCTGGAGGAGGCCCAGCGCGGTGCGCCGGTGCCCCCGGCGGCCCTGATCCACCGGGTGCACACGGCGCTGCTCCGCCACACCGGCGGGCGGCTCACCGACGACGTGGCACTGATGGTCGTGCGCAACGACCGTGGCGACGACCGTTCCCGGGTGCCGGCGCAGTCCGCGGACCCCGGGCTGCGCCGTACCCGTCCTGCACCCTCCCCTCGGTAGCGGCTCGGCGGATCGGACGGTGCGGCCGGCGCCGCCCGCCCTGCCGCGGAGTGTCGGGCAGATCCGGCAGGACGGACGGCTCCTGCGCGGGCCGTCGCACTGTACGAGGGGGAGCCGACGGCCCGGCCGCCTCTGTGAGAGACCGCCCAGTCAACCGGCGCCGGGAGCATGGCGGCAGAGCACGCGGGGCACGGATACGGGCATTCCGTTCACACCCCGTGCGAACCCGGCTCCACTACGCTGGGCTCACCGAGGCACCGGAGGGGCACCCATGCAGCCCAACACCCTGCTCGACGCCCTGCTCGACGAGGCGGGGATATCGCACGCGGGCCTGGCCGCCCACGTCAACCAGGCCGGCCGGGCGCGAGGTCTGGCACTGCGGTACGAACACACGGCCGTGGCACGCTGGTTGAAGGGCCAGCGGCCGCGCGGCCAGGTGCCGGACCTGATCTGCGAGGTGCTCGGGGCCCGGCTGCGCCGCCCGGTCACCCTCGACGACATCGGGCTGGGCGTCCCCGGCGAGGCGGCCGTCACGCACGGCTCCCCGCTGTCCGGCTTCGTGGAGCGGGCCACCGCCCTGTGGCGCTCCGACGAGCAGCAACGGCCGCACATACTGGGCGCTCCGGCGGTGACCGGCACGCCCGCCGTCATGCCCGTGTGGGAGTGGGAGAACCCCCCGGAGGACGCGGACGTCTCGCGCGACGGTCAGACCCGCGTCAGCATGTCCGACATCACCATGCTGCGGGCCGCCCGGGCGCACTACGAGCTGATGTACCGGCGGGCGGGCGGGATCGCCACCCGCTCCCGGATCGTGGGCTTCCTCAACACCGAGACCGCGCCGCTGCTGCGCGGCGGCTACAACGACGCCCTGGGGCGCCAGTTGCACCGGGCGACCGGCGGACTGGTGGCGGTGGCGGGGATCTGCGCGTACGACTCGGACGCCCACGGCCTGGCGCAGCGCTACTTCCACCAGGCACTGCGCCTGGCCAAGGCGAGCGGGGACCGGGGGCTGGGCGCGTACGTGATCGCCCTGCTGGTCAACCAGTCGCTGTTCATGGGGGAGTACCGGCAGGCGGTGGCGTTCGCGGAGGCGGCGCTGCGTACCGCCGGGGCGCAGATCACCCCGGCGCTCGCCGCCGACCTGCACGCGATGCAGGCGAAGGCGTACGCGCACCTCGGCGACGGGTCCGGCGCGCTGAGATGCATCCGGCGCGCGGAGTCGGAGGCGGAGCGCATCCGGCCCGGCCACGAGCCGGACGAGACCGGGTACGTCCAGCCGGGTCTGGTCAACGTGCAGGTCGCCGAGGCGCTGTTGAGCCTGGGGGACCTGGACGGCGCGCGGGAGCACGCCGCGGCCGCCGTGCGCTCCCCGGCGCACGACCGGGGGCGCGTGCACCGGCTGGCCATGCTGAGCCAGATCGAGCTGCGCCAGGGAGAGGCGGACCGGGCGGCGCAGACGGCCGCCGAGATGGCCGAGCGGGCGCGGGGGATGGAGTCACAGCGGTTGCGGGACCGGCTGCGTGAGGTGCGGGAGCACCTGGTGGCCAGCGGGTGCAGCGACGCGGAGGAGGCGGCCGGTCTCATCGACGGGGCCCTGCGCGTGCCGCTGTGACCTAGCCGTGCGACGTTCCGTCGCACCGGTGGGCCTGCTGCGATATTGCCATCTACTTGTCGGAAGGTGGCAGAAACGTGCAGTGGACGAACCTGAGTGAGCAAACCATCTATGAAAACCGCTGGTTCAAAGTCAACCTGGCGGATGTCGCACTCCCCGACGGCCGGCACCTGGACCACTTCCTCATCCGGATGCGCCCGGTCGCCGTCGCGACCGTCGTCAACGAGGCCAACGAGGTGCTGATGCTCTGGCGGCACCGCTTCATCACCGACAGTTGGGGCTGGGAGCTCGCCGCCGGGGTCGTCGAGGACGGCGAGGACATCGCCGCCGCGGCCGCCCGGGAGATGGAGGAGGAGACGGGGTGGCGCCCGGGGCCGTTGCAGCACCTGTTGACCGTCGAGCCGTCCAACGGCCTGACCGACGCCCGCCACCATCTGTACTGGGCGGAGGACGCGACCTACACGGGCCACCCGGAGGACGACTTCGAGTCGTCCCGCCGCGAGTGGATACCGCTGAAACTCGTCCCGGACATGATCGCGCGGGGCGAGGTCCCGGCCGCCAACATGGCGGCCGGGCTCCTGATGCTGCACCATCTCCGGCTCGGCTGATCCGGCCCGTCCGGTCCGGCGCGGCCGAGTCGCTCGGCCGACGCCGTCTCAGTTCCCCAACGCCTGCCAGACCGCCACCGCCAGGGCGCCCACGGCGGTGAACGCGGACACGGCGGGAAGCGGCCACTTGGCCTGCTCCAGCGCCGCGACGCGCGCGGCCAGATCGGTCAGATCACGGTCGATCTGGCCGTGGCGCTGGGCGAGCAGCGCGAGCTGCCCGTCGATCCGGGCGAGCCCGACGTCGAGACAGCGGCGCAGCTCTGCGAACTCCTCGACGGCCGTTAAGTGATCGGGATCGGTGGTCACGGTTTCCGCTCCTGTTCGTCGACTGCGGCGGCTCCGAGTCAACCCCTCCCGGTCGTGCGGGGGGAGCGTGTGCGAAGGGCATATGCGAACACGCTCCGCACACCCCGTGCGAAAGTTCGTCGCTCTCCGTCACGAACCGTACGGGTAGAAGCCGGAGCCGGTCTTCCGGCCCAGGCGCCCGGCGTCCACCATGCGCTGGAGCAGCGGGGGAGCGGCGTACAGCGGCTCCTTGTACTCGGCGTACATCGAGTCCGCGACCGAGGCGACGGTGTCCAGGCCGATCAGGTCGGCCAGCTTCAGCGGGCCCATGGGGTGGGCGCAGCCCATCTCCATGCCGTTGTCGATGTCCTCGCGGCTGGCGATGCCCGACTCGAACATCCGGATCGCGGAGAGGAGGTACGGGATCAGCAGCGCGTTCACCACGAAGCCGGAGCGGTCCTGGGCGCGGATCGCGTGCTTGCCCAGCACCTTCTCGACCATCGCCTGGGAGCGGCTGATCGTGCCCTCGGAGGTGGTCAGCGCCGGGATCAGCTCGACGAGCTGCTGCACCGGGGCGGGGTTGAAGAAGTGGATGCCGATGACCTGGTCGGGGCGGGAGGTCGCCACGGCCAGCTTGACCAGCGGGATGGAGGAGGTGTTCGAGGCGAGGATCGCGTCCTGACGGGTCACGACCTGGTCGAGGACCTGGAAGATCTCGGTCTTGACCTGCTCGTTCTCGACCACCGCCTCGATGACCAGGTCACGGTCGGCGAACTCGCCGAGGTCGGTGGTGAAGCTGAGCCGGGCGAGCGTCGCGTCGCGCTCCTCCTCGGTGATCTTGCCGCGCTCGGCGGCCTTGGAGAGCGAGTTGTACAGCCGGGTACGGCCGATCTCCAGGGCCTCGCCGGTGGTCTCGGCGACCTTGACCTCCAGGCCGCTGCGGGCACACACCTCGGCGATGCCCGCGCCCATCTGGCCGCAGCCGACCACTCCGACGCGTTCGATGTCGGTCACATCGTGCCTTTCGCTGATCTTCCATGCGGCAGGACTCCCGTGTGATTCCGGCGCCCGCCTCGACCCCACGACGTTACTCCGTTCGCGCGGGTGGAGGACGTTCCGGGGCGGGCATGCTCTGCGGGGACAGGGAGAAAGCCGGAGCAACGCTGGTGTAAGGGGCATATGAATGCGGCATATCGGCAGAAGGAGCCTGGCGGCGGCCGCGGCCGGGGCGGTGGCGTCGATGTGGGCGACGGCGGGCGCGGGAGCGGCGCCGCGGCCCGGGCGCGCGCGTCACAGGGGCGGCGCGAAGCGCGGGGCGGCCGGCAAGGAGTTCCGGGGCATGTGGCTGGCGACCGTCGCCAACCGTGACTGGCCCTCCCGGCCGGGCTTGCCGGCCGAGCGGCAGCGGGCCGAACTGCTCGCTTTCCTCGACACGGCGGTGGAGCGGCGGCTGAACGCGGTGGTCTTCCAGGCCCGGCCCACCGCCGACGCCCTGTGGCCCTCGCCGTACGAGCCCTGGTCGCAGTACCTCACCGGCGTCCAGGGCCGGGACCCGGGCTGGGACCCACTGGGCACCGCGGTGGCCGAGGCGCACGCCCGCGACCTGGAGCTGCACGCCTGGTTCAACCCCTACCGGGTCGCCAACCACACAGATCCGTCCCGGCTGGCGGACGGCCACCCGGCGCGGGTCCACCCGGACTGGGTCCTGCCCTACGGCGGCAAGCTGTACTACAACCCGGGGCTGCCCCAGGTGCGGCGCTTCGTCCAGGACGCGATGCTCGACGCCGTACGCCGCTACGACATCGACGCCGTGCACTTCGACGACTACTTCTACCCCTACCCGGTCGCCGGCCAGTCCTTCGCCGACGACGACACCTACGCCGCCCACGGCGCGGGCTTCCCCGACAAGGCCGCGTGGCGGCGCGACAACATCGACCGGCTGGTGCGGGAGATGTCCGAGTCGATCCGGGAGATCGACAAGGACGTCCGGTTCGGGATCAGCCCTTTCGGCGTCTGGCGCAACGCCGCCATCGACCCGCTCGGTTCGGACACCCGGGCGGGCGTGCAGACGTATGACCACCTGCACGCGGACACCCGCAAGTGGGTGAAGGAGCGCTGGATCGACTACGTGGTGCCGCAGCTCTACTGGCACATCGGGTTCGCCACCGCCGACTACGCCACGCTGGTGCCCTGGTGGGACGACGTCGCCCGCGGCACGAACGTGGACCTGTACGTGGGGGAGGCGCTGTACAAGGCCGGTGACCCGGCGCAGCCCGCGGCCTGGCAGGACCCTGCCGAGCTGTCACGCCACCTCGCGCTGGCCGCCGAGCACCCGCGGGTGCGCGGCCATGTCTTCTTCTCCGCCAAGGAGGTCGTGACGGACCGCATCGGGGCCATGGCCAGGGTGGTGGCGGATCACTACCCGACGCCGGTCCGCCCACCGGGCTAGCCGGGACGGGCCGGCTCCCGGGGCCGGTCGCGTCTGCCGGAGCGGGCCGGACTAACCGGGCTCCTTGTGGCGTACGACGCTGTCGGGGCCCGGGGACATCAAGGCTTCGTGTCCGTCGTCGGTGAAGCGGACACGGTACGGAGGTGTTCCGTCCGGCCCGAGCACTTCAATGACCTCGGCGGTCCTGTCGTGCTGGCCGACGACCCTGCCGTGCACCAGCAATGTGTCGCCCACAGTCGCGTGCATCGAGTGACCTCCTCGCGACGTTTTGCCCTGATTGTCGTTCCGTATGGGGAGTCTACGTCCGCAGGTGTGGTCCGCGTCACTCGAGGAAGCCGTTCGGCCGACTTCCACCGGGCGTGCCCGTCCTGCCAGAGTCCGATCATGGACGAGACGACGACAGCCCCGGACGCGCCCCTGGACGCGTACGAGATCTCCACCGACGCCGCCCGCCTGGACCGTGCCCGCATCCACCACTGGCTCTCGACCGACACCTACTGGGCGACCGGCCGCAGCCGCGACAAGCAGGACCGCGCCATCGACGGTTCGCTCAACTTCGGGGCGTACGAAGTGGCCTCCGGCGAACAGGTCGCCTACGCCCGCACCGTCACCGACCACGCCACCTTCGCCTGGCTGTGCGACGTCTACGTCGACCGCCCGGTCCGGGGCATGGGCCTGGGCACCGCGCTGGTCGAGGCGGTCCGCGACCACTTCGCCCCGCTCGGCGTCAACCGGATCATGCTCGCCACCCATGACGCGCACGACGTGTACGCGAAGATCGGCTTCCGGCCGCTGGACGTCCCGGACCACTGGATGGCGCTCCCGTTCCCCGAGCCTCCGGGCCACCGGCTAGCCTGAGCGGACGATGAACCGTTTGACCACGTCATGGGGCGATTACGCCCTCGCCCGCTTCCCCGAGGACCCGCGCGACCGGCTGCGTGCCTGGGACGCCGCCGACGAGTACCTGCTGCGGCACCTGCAGGAGGCCCCGCTCCCCGGCCGGGGCACCGTGGTGGTGGTCGGCGACCGGTGGGGCGCCCTGGTCACCTCCCTCGCCCGGCACCGCCCGGGGCAGGTCGTCCAGATCACCGACTCGTACCTCGCCCGCGAGGCCACCCGGGCCAACCTCGCCCGCACCGGGCTCGACGAGAAGTCCGTCCGGCTGCTGACCACCAGGGACACCCCGCCGGAGCGCGTCGACGTCCTGCTGGTCCGCGTCCCCAAGAGCCTCGCGCTCCTGGAGGACCAGCTCCACCGCCTCGCCCCCGCCGTGCACGCCGGGACGCTCGTCGCCGGCACCGGCATGGTGAAGGAGATCCACACCTCCACGCTCGCCCTCTTCGAGCGGATCATCGGCCCGACCCGCACCTCCCTGGCCGTCCGGAAGGCCCGGCTCATCCACACCACGCCGGACCCCGCCCTGCCGCGCACCCCCAGCCCCTGGCCGCACCGCTACGCCCTGCCCGGGGACGCCCCGGCCGCCGTCGCCGGCCGGACCGTGGTCAACCACGCCGGCATCTTCTGCGCCGACCGCCTCGACATCGGCACCCGCTTCTTCCTCCAGCACCTGCCGCGCGGGCTCGGCGGCTCCCGGGTCGTCGACCTGGGCTGCGGGAACGGCGTGGTCGGCCTCGCCGTGGCACTGACCGACCCCGGCGCGCAACTGCTGTTCACCGACGAGTCGTACCAGGCCGTGGCCTCGGCCGAGGAGACGTTCCGGGCCGGTGCCGCGCCCGGCGCCGAGGCCGAGTTCCTGGTGGGCGACGGACTCACCGGCGTACCCGCCGGCTCCGTCGACCTGGTCCTCAACAACCCGCCGTTCCACAGCCACCAGGCGACGACCGACCTCACCGCCCGGCGGATGTTCTCCGGCGCCCGCCGCGCACTGCGCTCCGGCGGCGAGCTGTGGGTCGTGGGCAACCGGCACCTCGGCTACCACGTGACGCTGCGCCGCGTCTTCGGCAACTGCGAGGTCGTGGCGAGCGACCCGAAGTTCGTGATCCTCCGGGCGGTCAGGACGTAACCGGCCGCTCACTCCTCCGGCAGGCGCGTCCCGCAGCGCCCGCAGAAGCGGACGTCGGACCCGTCCGGCGCGAGCCGCCCGCACTCGGGGCACACCCGGTGGAGCAGGCACGCCGCCTCGCCGCCCTCGGGCGCGGCGGCGGAACGGATCGTGAGCCCCGGCCGCCGGCGGTGCACCGTCAGGTACGTCAGCCCGCCGGGGCCCGCCACGACACCGCGCCGGGCGCCGCGCGGCAGCCACACCACCGACCCCGCCGCCAACGGCTGCTCCCCGCTCCCGGTGTCGAGCCGCCCCTCGCCGTCCACCACGTACAGGAACACGTCCAGATCGGGCTCCACGTGCGCCGGGACCCGGGTGTCCGGCGTAACCCGGATCAGGTTGGCGTCGAGCTGCCGCCCGTCGGCCGCGAGCCGCCACAGCGCGCCGCCCCGGCCCGCGGGCACGTCATGGAACAACTCGCCCGCCCGGGCCACTTCCGCCGCCTCTCCGTTCCCCGTCACCGGTTCCTCCACACGTGCGCCTGTCCACCGGACTGTGAGGAAGCGGATGCTACCCGCCCGCGGGCATGGTGCCGGACGCCTCGCGCCGGGAAGCGTGCACCTGCAAGGGCTCCGGCTCCCTTTGGTCGAGGTGCCTCATGAGGGTCCACTGCCTGGGTGCGCGGGGGAGCCATGTGGGCTCGTCGTGCTCGCCGTCCGACGCGCCCGAGTCGGGCCGGAACACGAGGAGTTCGTCCAGGACACCCACCATCAGGTCCGGAATCTCCGCGGCGAGCAGATCGGCCGCGGTCCACCAGGCGTCGAGCCGCAGGGCCCGCACGAGGAGGCGGTGCGCGCGGGGCGTGTCGCTCCGCCGAGCCACCCCCACGAGGGCGACGGCCTGCCAGCGCGGGAGGGTGATCGCCCGGGCCAGTGCCTCGGCCCGGTCGGCACGCCCCGACCGCGCCAGCCCCTCCACGGCCTGTGCCAGGGCACGGTCCCGGCACCACGGAGCGGCGATCGTCCCGGCCACCGCCTCGACGCCCTCGACGTCCCCCTGCCGCGCGAGTGCCAACGCCGCGTCCGTCCGCGCCAGGCAATGGTGCGAGTCCGGGCCTCCCTCCGCCCGCGCGAGTTCCGCGGCCCGCCCGGCGAGTTCCGCGGCCCGGTCGGAGCGGCCGCAGCGCGCCCATGTCTCCGCCACCTCCGCCAGCCCCGTCGTCACGGGCTTCCACCTCCCGTAGTCGGTGTGGGTCCCGATGACGTCCTCGGCCTCCTGGACGAGGAGCCGCGCCTGCTCACTCTCCCCGGCGAGTGCCCGGCCCGTCGCCAGCTCCAGCAGGGCATCGGTGCGCAGGCCGAGGTCCATGACGCCGCGCGCGAGCCGGGCGGCACGGTCCGGATCGCCGAGCCGCGCGACCAGCGCCGCCACCGCCCGGACGTGTGCGCCCGCGTCGGAGTCCCGGCCGGCGACCCACTCGGCCAGGGCCACCGCCTCGCCCAGGGCCGACCGGGCGTGTCCGGTCTGCCCCACGGCCATGCGGGCCGCCGCCACCTCGGCGAGGGCCTGCGCGCGCGGCCCCACCGTGGGCGTCGCCCGCGCCGCGGCCTCGGCCTCGTCCAGCACGGGCCGGGCCCCCGGGGTGGCCCCGGCCCTCGCCATCCCCTCCACGACCGCTGCCAGTGCCCGTGCCCGCGGCGCCGGTGAGGTGATGCCCGCCGCCACCGCGTGGGCGCGGCCGGTGTGCCCCCGGGCGGCGATTCCCGTGGTCACCTCGGCCAGCGCGTGGGCCCGTACGTCCGGATCGGTGATCGTACGGGCCAGGGCCTCCGCGCGGTCGCTCTCGCCGGTCCACGCCAACGTCACCGCCACTTCGGCGAGTTTCCGGCGGGGCAGCCCCGACCGCCCGGCCGCCCGGGCGACGGTCTCCGCCTCCCGCACCGAACTCCGGGCGCGGTCGCCGCGCCCCAGCCGCGCCCAGACGTCCGCTTCCCACACCAGTGCGGACACGGGCCGCAGCCGCATGCCGGACCGGATCAGCGCTCCGGAGCGGAGGGCGAGGTCCTCGGCCCGCTCCATCCGCCCCAGGCGCACCCATCCCGCGACCACGGCGACCAGCGACCTGGCCTGTGCCCTCGCCCTGTGCGTGTCACCGGTTCCCGCTCGCGTGAGCGCGTCGGCCTCCCGCAGCAGCCTCTCGGCGCGTCCGGCGTCACCCGCCCGAGCCGCCGCTGCCGCGACTTCGGCGAGTGCCAGGGACCGCAGTTCGGCCTCACCCACGGTCCGTGCCTGCTCGTCGGCCTCACGGGCCAGGTCGGCGCCGAGCTCGTCGTACCCGTGGCGCTCGAGCTCCGCCGCCACTCGGGCCCTGACCATCGCCCCGACGCGGGTGATGGTCAGGGCGGCGGTCTCGGCGCCATCGATGTCGCCCGCCCATGCCAGCGCGCGCGCCGTCGTGGCGGCCCAGTGCGGCAGTTCGTCGCCCGTCGTCTTCTGGCGACGTTCCTTCGCCCGTGTCTCGAGCTCACGGGCGAGCGACTCCACACGCTCCACGTCGCCGAGACGCGCCCACGCGCGGGCCACCGCCCGCACCGAGAGCATCAGCTCGTAGGCCGTGCCGAAGCCGGCCCGGGCCGCGCACTCGGCTTCGCGGGCCAGCTCCCGTGCGCGCCGGACGTGACCCGCCTCCGCCCACGCCTCGGAAACGCGCGCCAGGGCTTCCGCCCGCGCTTCCGGCCCGGTGACGGACCGCGCGGCGGCCTCGGCCTCGTCGGCGACCTCTTCCGCACCGGGCGCGTCGGGCCCGGCACCCGCCCGGGCCTCGGCCAGCGCCTCGCTCAGGGTGGCGAGCGCCCTGGCCCGACGGCTCGGGTCGGGGAGTGACCGGGCGAGGGCTTCGGCCCGCACGGGGTGCCCCAGGCGCGCCCACACGGCCGGAAGGCGCGTGGGTATCCCGCGATTGCGGTCGGTGAGGGCGTCCCGCCGGACCGCCAGCAGGGTCATGGTGCGCAGGTCCGGCGGCTCCCGGCCGAGGAGCGCGTCCTGCGCGGCGCCGATCTCCGCCAGGGCGGCGGCGTCACCGCCGGTCACGTCCAGCAGGGCGCGGTGGCGGTCCGCGTCCAGGGCGCAGGCGACCATCCGGGCCGACTCGCCGTGGGCGTGCAGCACGCGGAAGTATCCGACGAGCAGATACTCGGGGGTTCCGGCCGGCCAGGCCGCACGGCGCCACCCGTCCGCCCAGGCGTGGATGCGGTCACGGTGGGCGCTCAGCCGCGCATCACCCAGGAAGCGCGTCGCCGCCTCCTGGAGTTCCTCGTGGGCCAGCAGGTACATCACCGGCCGTCGTCGCGGGACCGGAGGCCCCCAGGGCCGGCCGACGGGTGAAGGTGCGGCCGGCCGCGGTACGCAGGCAGTCGTCGACCTCCCACTCCTGCCGGCCCGTCAGCTCCGCCAGGTCGCGGCCGCTGAGCCCGCCACCGGCGGCCGTCACCAGGCCCACCAGTTCCCGCTCGGCGGTGGAGCCGCGCAGCAGGCGGCCCAGTTCCAGCGACGCCTCCCTGCGGATGCCCAGCGCGTGCGGGGACGCCTCCAGAGTGCGCCGGACGCCCGGAGCCCGCAGGGGGTGCTTGGCCGGGACGTCGAGGGGCAGGGAAGGGCTGAAGCGCCCCGAGACCACGACGCGCATGCCGTCCGCGGGGCGTGCCGGGAGCAGGGCGGCGATGCTGTGGGAGCCGGCGCCGAGGTCCTCGTCGATGCCGTCCACGACGAGAACGAGCCTCTGCCCCTGGCGGCGGCAGTGGTGCGCTGCCGCGTCGAGCAGGGACCACAGGTGCGCGGTGCGGGTGGCGGCCGTCCAGTGCGACGGGACGGGCTCGCCGAGAAGCGCCGCCACCTGCTCGATCACGACGTCGAGGAAGGCTTCCCGGTCGCTCTGGGCCGCGAAGCGCGCGGTGACGAAGAAGGAGACGATCCGGGTGCCGGGCGGGGGGTGCAGGACGAACCAGGACAGCAGGGCGGTCTTCCCGGCCCACGGCGTGGCCCGCCACCACAGGTAGGCGTCCCCCTCGGGGCGGGTGCAGAAGTCCGCCAGCTCCGCCAGTTCCGCCTCCCGGTCCTCGAGCGCCTCGGGGGCGATCGCCCGTACCTGGTGGAGGTAGGCGGACCGGGCCGGGGGGAGCGCGGTGGCGAACACGTTCACCTGGACGTTGCCGTCCCCGATCTGCACCGCCCGGGCGCCATGGGCGTCGATCCGGCGTTCCTCCGCGCTCACGCTCCGCCCGGCTCCCGCGGAACCACCGCCATCCCGCCCCCCTTGGTCGACAAGGCACCACCTTGCGGTGCACGCTGCACGCAGCGGTACCAATGTGCCTCGGAGGGCGGACCCCGCACCAGAGCGCGCGGGCACGTGACCGGCCCGCCGCGCCGTCCGGCCTCCCGGCTCGGGCTTTGCATAAAACTGCAAGGCTGCGTATAGTCATGCCATCGACGAGGAGGGTCCGATGGCAGTACGAGCAGCAGTGGCGGGCGCGAGCGGGTACGCGGGAGGAGAGGTGCTCCGTCTGCTCCTCGGCCACCCCCGGGTCGAGATCGGCGCCCTGACCGGCCACTCCAACGCCGGGCAGACCTTCGGCGCGCTCCAGCCGCACCTGCTGCCGCTCGCCGACCGGGTGCTGGAGCCCACCACGCCCGAGGCCCTCGCCGGTCACGACGTGGTGTTCCTCGCGCTGCCGCACGGCCAGTCGGCCGCCGTGGCCGAGCGGCTCGGCGACGACGTGCTGGTCGTCGACATGGGCGCCGACTTCCGGCTGAAGGACGCGGCCGACTGGGAGGCGTTCTACGGCTCCGCGCACGCCGGCACCTGGCCCTACGGCCTCCCCGAGCTGCCGGGCGCCCGCGCCGCGCTGGAGGGGTCCAAGCGCATCGCGGTGCCCGGTTGCTACCCCACCGCCGTGTCGCTCGCGCTCTTCCCCGCGTACGCCGGCGGGCTCGCCGAGCCGGAGGCGGTGATCGTCGCCGCCACCGGCACCTCCGGCGCGGGCAAGGCGCTCAAGCCGCACCTGCTCGGCTCCGAGGTCATGGGCTCCATGAGCCCCTACGGCGTCGGCGGCGGCCACCGCCACACCCCCGAGATGATGCAGAACCTCTCCGCGGTCGCCGGTGAGCCGGTCACCGTCTCCTTCACGCCGACCCTCGCCCCCATGGCACGGGGCATCCTCGCCACGTGCAGCGCCAGGGCGAAGCCGGGCACCACGGCCGAGGACGTCCGGGCCGCCTACGCCAAGGCGTACGCCGACGAGCCGTTCGTCCACCTGCTGCCCGAGGGCCAGTGGCCCGCGACGGCGTCCGTCCAGGGTTCCAACGCCGTTCAGGTGCAGGTCGCCCTCGACCCGGCGGCGGGCCGCATCATCGCGATCAGCGCCATCGACAACCTCACCAAGGGCACCGCCGGCGGCGCGGTGCAGAGCATGAACATCGCCCTCGGCCTCCCCGAGGAGACCGGGCTTTCCACGACAGGAGTCGCACCGTGAGCGTCACGGCAGCAAAGGGATTCACGGCCGCGGGCATCGCCGCCGGGATCAAGGCGAACGGCAACCCGGACCTGGCCCTCGTGGTCAACAACGGGCCGCGCCGCGCCGCCGCGGGCGTCTTCACCTCCAACCGCGTCAAGGCCGCGCCCGTGCTCTGGTCCGAGCAGGTGCTGAAGGCCGGCGAGCTGACCGCCGTCGTCCTCAACTCCGGTGGCGCCAACGCCTGCACCGGCCCCCAGGGCTTCCAGGACACCCACGCCACCGCCGAGAAGGTGGCGGAGGTGCTGGACATCGGCGCCGGCGAGGTCGCCGTCGCGTCCACCGGCCTCATCGGCGTCCTGCTGCCCATGGACAAGCTGCTGCCCGGCGTCGAGAAGGCCGCGAAGGAGCTGTCCGAGCACGGCGGCGAGAAGGCCGCCATCGCCATCAAGACCACCGACACCGTCCACAAGACCTCCGTGGTCGGCAAGGACGGCTGGACCGTCGGCGGCATGGCCAAGGGCGCGGGCATGCTCGCCCCCGGCCTCGCCACCATGCTCGTCGTCATCACCACCGACGCCGACGTCGACGCCCCGGCGCTCGACAAGGCGCTGCGCGACGCCACCCGCGTCACCTTCGACCGGGTCGACTCCGACGGCTGCATGTCCACCAACGACACCGTCCTGCTCCTGGCCTCCGGCGCGTCCGGCGTGACCCCCGCGTACGCGGACTTCGCCGAGGCCGTGACGAAGGTCTGCGACGACCTCGGCCGCCAGCTCATCGGCGACGCCGAGGGCGCGTCCAAGGACATCCGCGTGGAGGTGGTCAACGCGGCGAGCGAGGACGACGCCGTCGAGGTCGGCCGCTCCATCGCCCGCAACAACCTCCTCAAGTGCGCCATCCACGGCGAGGACCCCAACTGGGGCCGTGTCCTGTCCGCCATCGGCACCACGAGGGCCGCCTTCGAGCCCGACCGGCTCAACGTCGCCATCAACGGCGTCTGGGTCTGCAAGAACGGCTCCGTGGGGGAGGACCGCGACCTCGTCGACATGCGCTACCGCGAGGTGAGGATCACCGCCGACCTCGCCGCCGGCTCCGCGTCCGCCGTCATCTGGACCAACGACCTCACCGCCGACTACGTCCACGAGAACAGCGCCTACTCCTCATGAGCACTCGCAAGCACACCGCCCTGCCCAAGGCGCAGACCCTCATCGAGGCGCTGCCCTGGCTGACGCGCCATCACGGCAAGACCGTCGTCATCAAGTTCGGCGGCAACGCCATGGTCGACCAGGAGCTGAAGGCCGCCTTCGCCCAGGACGTCGTCTTCCTCCGCCACGCCGGCCTCCGGCCGGTCGTGGTGCACGGCGGCGGCCCGCAGATCAGCGCGGCGCTGGACCGGCACGGCATCATCAGCGAGTTCAAGGCCGGTCTGCGGGTCACCACCGAGGACGCCATGGACGTCGTACGGATGGTGCTGGCCGGACAGGTCCAGCGCGAACTCGTGGGGCTGCTCAACGAGCACGGCCCGTTCGCCGTCGGCATGACCGGCGAGGACGCCCACACCATCACCGCCACCAAGCACCGGCCGCGTATCGAGGGCGAACTCGTCGACATCGGCCGCGTCGGTGAGATCACCTCGATCGACACCGGTGCCATCGAGGCACTGCTGGACAACGGCCGCATCCCGGTCGTCTCGTCGATCGCCCGTTCCCAGGACGACGGACATGTCTACAACGTCAATGCTGATACGGCGGCTGCGGCACTCGCTGCGGCGCTGGGTGCCGAAACCCTGATGGTCCTCACCGACGTCGAGGGCCTCTACGAGGACTGGCCGCACAGCGACGAGGTCATCAGCCGCCTCACCGCCACCGAACTGGAGAAGCTGCTGCCCGAGCTCTCCAGCGGCATGGTCCCCAAGATGCAGGGCTGCCTGCACGCCGTGCGCAACGGCGTCACCACCGCCCGCGTGATCGACGGGCGGGTGCAGCACTCCATCCTGCTGGAGATCTTCACCGACGAGGGCATCGGCACGATGGTCGTGCCGGACGGACAGGGGGAATCATGACCGGCAACGAAGACCTGACGCAGCGGTGGCGGGGCGCGCTGATGGACAACTACGGCACGCCCCGGCTCCCCCTCGTACGCGGTGAGGGCGCCAGGGTCTGGGACGCGGACGGCACCGAGTACCTCGACTTCGTCGGGGGCATCGCCGTCAACGCCCTCGGCCACGCCCACCCGGCCGTCGTGGAGGCGGTGTCCCGCCAGGTCGCCTCCCTCGGTCACGTCTCGAACCTGTTCGTCGCCGAGCCGCCGGTCGCCCTCGCCGAACGGCTGCTCCAGCTCTTCGGCCGCCCCGGACGGGTCTTCTTCTGCAACTCGGGCGCCGAGGCCAACGAGGCCGCCTTCAAGATCGGCCGCCTGACCGGTCGGACGCACATGGTCGCCACGACCGGCGGCTTCCACGGCCGGACCATGGGCGCCCTCGCGCTCACCGGCCAGCCCGGCAAGCAGGAGCCCTTCCTGCCGCTGCCCGGGGACGTCACGCACGTCCCGTACGGGGACGCGGAGGCGCTGCGCGCGGCCGTCACCGAGAACACCGCCCTGGTCGTCATCGAGCCCATCCAGGGTGAGAACGGCGTCGTCGTCCCGCCGCCCGGTTACCTGAAGGCCGCCCGCGAGATCACCCGCGCCACCGGCACCCTGCTGGTGCTCGACGAGGTGCAGACCGGCATCGGACGGTGCGGCCACTGGTTCGAGCACCAGGCGCACGGCGTCGACCCGGACATCGTCACGCTCGCCAAGGGCCTGGGCGGCGGCCTGCCCATCGGCGCGACCGTCGCCTTCGGGGCGGCGGCCGACCTGCTGGGGCCCGGCCACCACGGCACCACCTTCGGCGGCAACCCCGTCGCGTGCGCCGCCGGACTCGCCGTACTCGACACGCTCGCCGCCGGTTCCGCGCTCGACGAGGTCAAGCGCCTCGGCGAGAAGCTGCGCGAGGGAATCGACGCCCTGAACCATCCGCTGGTCTCCCACGTCCGTGGCGCGGGCCTCCTGCTGGGTATCGTGCTCACCGAGCCCCTCGCACCCCAGGTGCAGCAGGCGGCTCAGGACGCCGGCCTCCTGGTGAACGCGCCCGCCCCCGATGTCGTACGGCTCATGCCGCCGCTGATCATCGGTGACGGCGAGGCGGACGCCTTCCTCCGGGCCCTGCCCGGCGTCCTCAGCAGCGTGAACGGGGAAGGACGAGCCGGAGAATGAGACGACGATGACCGACGCGCAGGACCTCGAGCACGGGGGGCCGTCCGTTCCGCAGACCCGCACCGCACGCCACCGCCGGATCGTGGACATCCTCAACCGGCAGCCGGTGCGCTCCCAGAGCCAGCTCGCGAAGCTCCTCGCCGACGACGGGCTGAGCGTCACCCAGGCGACGCTCTCCCGGGACCTCGACGAGCTGGGCGCGGTGAAGATCCGCAACACGGGCGGAGAGCTGATCTACGCGGTGCCCAGCGAGGGCGGTTTCCGCACCCCGCAGGCCCCGCTCGGCGAGTCGGCCAAGGAGGAGCGGATGCGCCGCCTCTCCGGCGAGCTGCTGATCTCCGCCGAGGCGTCCGCCAACCTGGTGGTGCTGCGTACGCCGCCGGGCGCCGCCCAGTTCCTCGCCTCGGCCATCGACCAGGCCGAACTGCACGCCATCCTCGGCACCATCGCGGGTGACGACACGCTCCTGCTCATCTCCCGCGACCCCGCGGGCGGCCAGGCGCTCGCCGACCACCTGTTGCGGCTGGCACAGAAGGAGCGCTAGCCACCGGGCGGCCTCAGTACCGCTCGATCGCCGTCCGGCCGCCCGCGCTGGTGCCGATCGCGATGTGCGGCCGGTGCCGGGGCCTGGCCCACGCCAGGATGCGCCGCATCGCGCCCGCCGGCACGGCCACGCAACCGGCGGTCGGGCCACGCCCCTTGACGTGCAGGAAGATGCCGGCGCCGCGCCCGCGCACCGGGCGGTCGTAGTTGAAGCCGACCACCAGCGCGTGGGCGTACAGCCGCCCGTACGTGACGAGGTGCTCGGCCTGTGCCGCACGGCAGTCGGCGGGCAGGCGCTCCACCCAGCGGTTGTACGCCCGCGACCGGTTGTCCTGGCACCACCAGGAGTCGCGGGTCACCCGGCGGTACCGCACGGCCGTGCCCGCCGGGGCCGGGCCGAGGCCGAAGGCGTACGGCAGCGGGTAGAGCCCCGCCGGTGTGGTGGACGTGCCCTGGCGCCGCCGCACCCCCTCCACCAGGCCGTTCGCCCCGAACCGCGCCACCGCCGACCCCGCCTTCACCCACCGCCCGTCGCGGCGGTCCCACCACGTCACCCTCCCGGTGGTGGCCCGGGCGTGCGGTGCCACGGCCGTGATCAGTTGTGTACCTCCGCCCGTGTCGGCCATCCGCGCGGGCAGCGGGGGCCGGTCGACGGGGGTGAGCGTCAGGAGCAGGGCCGCGAGGGCGAGACCGAGGCGCATGCCCCGGACCGTATGCGCCGCGCCCGCGGGCCGCTCCCCGGGCACGGCCGAACAGCCCTCTTCCCCGCCCGCTGCCGTCCCCTCGGCCCGGCGTTGACAAAACATACGGCGCTCTGCATAGTTATACCTGTCAGTGAATGCACCGTAAGGAGAAACCCGTGACCGAGCGCGTCGTACTCGCCTACTCGGGCGGACTGGACACCTCCGTCGCCATCGGCTGGATCGCCGAGGAGACGGGTGCCGAGGTCATCGCCGTCGCCGTGGACGTCGGCCAGGGCGGCGAGGACCTGGACGTCATCCGCAAGCGCGCGCTCGCCTGCGGTGCGGTCGAGGCGGAGGTCGCGGACGCCAAGGACGAGTTCGCCGACAAGTACTGCCTCCCGGCGATCAAGGCCAACGCCCTCTACATGGACCGCTACCCGCTGGTCTCGGCGCTCTCCCGCCCCGCGATCGTCAAGCATCTGGTCGCCGCCGCCAAGAAGCACGACGCCTCGATCGTCGCCCACGGCTGCACCGGCAAGGGCAACGACCAGGTCCGCTTCGAGGCCGGCATCCAGGCGCTCGGCCCGGACCTGAAGTGCATCGCCCCGGTCCGTGACTACGCGATGACCCGCGACAAGGCCATCGCCTTCGCCGAGAAGGCGGAGCTGCCGATCGCGACCACCAAGAAGTCGCCGTACTCCATCGACCAGAACGTCTTCGGGCGGGCCGTCGAGACCGGCTTCCTCGAGGACATCTGGAACGCGCCGATCGAGGACATCTACGAGTACACCTCGAACCCGGCCACCCCGCGCGAGGCCGACGAGGTCGTCATCACCTTCAAGGAAGGCGTCCCGGTCGCCATCGACGGCAAGCCCGTCACCGTCCTCCAGGCGATCCAGCAGCTCAACGAGCGGGCCGGCGCCCAGGGCATCGGCCGGATCGACATGGTCGAGGACCGGTTGGTCGGCATCAAGTCGCGCGAGGTCTACGAGGCGCCCGGCGCCATCGCGCTGATCACCGCCCACCAGGAGCTGGAGAACGTCACCGTCGAGCGCGAGCTGGCCCGCTACAAGCGGCAGGTCGAGCAGCGCTGGGGCGAGCTGGTCTACGACGGTCTGTGGTTCTCCCCGCTCAAGCGGGCCCTGGACGGCTTCATCAACGAGGCCAACCAGCACGTCACCGGTGACATCCGGATGACCCTGCACGGCGGCCGCGCGGTCGTCACCGGCCGGAAGTCCGAGGAGTCGCTGTACGACTTCAACCTGGCGACGTACGACTCGGGCGACACCTTCGACCAGTCCAAGGCGCAGGGCTTCATCGACATCTTCGCCCTGTCGGCGAAGATCGCCGCCAAGCGTGACCTCGCGTAATCACGACTCGTTCGACAGCCGCCTCCCCGTCCCCGTCCGGTGGAAGGGGAGGCGGTCGCACATCCCCACCCTCCCGAGGAGCAGAGTTGAGCAGCAACAACGGTGACGTCCGGCTCTGGGGCGGCCGTTTCGCCGACGGTCCCGCCGAGGCGCTGGCCAAGCTGTCGGCGTCCGTGCACTTCGACTGGCGCCTGGCGCCGTACGACATCGCCGGTTCCCGCGCCCACGCGCGCGTGCTCCACAAGGCGGGGCTGCTCACCGAGGACGAGCTGACGCGCATGCTGGCGGGCCTGGACGCGCTGGAGGCGGACGTCGCCTCGGGCGCCTTCGTGGGCACCATCGCCGACGAGGACGTCCACACCGCGCTGGAGCGCGGCCTGCTGGAGCGGCTGGGCCCCGACCTGGGCGGCAAGCTGCGGGCGGGCCGGTCCCGCAACGACCAGGTCGCCACGCTGTTCCGGATGTACCTGCGCGACCACGCCCGGATCATCGGCGGGCTCCTCGCCGACCTCCAGGACGCGCTCGTGGGCCTCGCCGAGGCGCACCCGGACGTCGCCATGCCGGGGCGTACGCACCTCCAGCACGCCCAGCCGGTGCTCTTCGCCCACCACGTGCTGGCCCATGTGCAGTCGCTGTCCCGGGACGCGGAGCGGCTGCGCCAGTGGGACAAGCGGACGGCGGTCTCCCCGTACGGCTCCGGCGCCCTGGCCGGTTCGTCGCTCGGGCTCGACCCGGAGGCGGTCGCGCAGGACCTGGGCTTCGAGAACGGCAGCGCGGGCAACTCGATCGACGGCACGGCGTCGCGCGACTTCGTGGCCGAGTTCGCGTTCATCACCGCGATGATCGGCGTGAACCTCTCCCGGATCGCCGAGGAGATCATCATCTGGAACACGAAGGAGTTCTCCTTCGTGACCCTGCACGACGCCTTCTCCACCGGCTCGTCGATCATGCCGCAGAAGAAGAATCCGGACATCGCCGAGCTGGCGCGCGGCAAGTCGGGCCGCCTGATCGGCAACCTGACCGGGCTGCTGGCCACCCTGAAGGCCCTGCCGCTGGCCTACAACCGCGACCTCCAGGAGGACAAGGAGCCGGTCTTCGACTCCTGCGACCAGCTCGAGGTCCTGCTGCCCGCCTTCACCGGAATGATGGCCACGCTCACCGTCAACCGTGAGCGGATGGAGGAGCTCGCCCCGGCCGGCTTCTCCCTCGCGACCGACATCGCCGAGTGGCTGGTCCGGCAGGGCGTGCCGTTCCGGGTGGCGCACGAGGTCGCGGGCGAGTGCGTCAAGGAGTGCGAGGCGCACGGCATCGAGCTGGACCAGCTCACCGACGAGCAGTTCGCCAAGATCTCCGAGCACCTCACCCCCGAGGTCCGCACGGTCCTCGACGTGCCCGGCGCGCTCGCCTCCCGCAGCGGCCGGGGCGGCACCGCCCCCTCCGCCGTCGCCACGCAGTTGGCCGAGGTCAAGGCCGACCTGGTGATCCAGCGCGCCTGGGCCACCGCCAAGCGGTAGCCCTCCCGCACGTCACAGCGCCGCCGCCCAGTCCGCGAGCGCGTCGAAGTCTCCCCGGAGCAGTCCGATACGGGGATCGACGTGCACCAGCAGGGCGGCGGCGAGGTGTTCGGCCTCCACCATCTCCCGGTCGTACACCGTGATGTCGTCGTCGACCCACGCGAACGGCCGCCCCGCCGCGTACGCGAGGATGTACTGCGTCTTCCAGAAGGTCCCGCGAGGGGCCTTTCCGTGCATCTGGGGCCAGTCGATGTACGGCAGCTCCGGCAGCCCCAGGTGCGGAGCTATCCACTCGTTGGCCTCGCCCTTCCAGGTGGTCGCCCACACCAGCTCGTAGAGGCTCGCCAGCCGCAGGAGCTCCTCGCCGTGTGCCGGGTTCAGCCACACCCGCAGCGGCTTCCCGTCGGTCCAGCCGGTGGGGCGCATGCGGTGGGTGGCATACCCCTCCGGTCTGCGCTGCGCCTGGGCGGCGTACGGGTTGAGCGGGCCGTCGACGTCGATCAGCAGCAGTGGCTTCATGCCGTTCAGCATCCTTCCTCGCCTCCGGGTGAGGCATCAGAATTTCGCGTGAGACATTCATGTCTCACATGGGTTATGGTTGTCTCATGACAGTCGACCGTGAGCAGGTGCTGCGCACCGCCGCCGCCCTCCTCTCCCGCAAGGCGACCGCCACCATGGACGAGGTCGCCCGCGCCGCCGGCATCGGCCGGGCCACGCTCCACCGGCACTTCGCCGGACGGGACGCACTGGTCCGGGCGCTGGAGGGGCTGGGCATCCAGGAGTGCGAGGCGGCCATCGAGGCGGCCCGGCTCGAGGACGGCACCGCCGAGGAGGCGCTGCGCCGGCTCGTCGCCGGACTGGAGCCGGTCGCGGGACTGCTCGCGTTCCTCGTCAGCGAGAACCAGCTCTTCGAGGGCGACCAGATGAACGAGGGCTGGGCCCGCCTCGACGCCCGGGTCGCCGCGCTCTTCCGGCGCGGCCAGGAGCGGGGCGAGTTCCGCATCGACCTCACGCCCGCGTGGCTCACCGAGGCGCTCTACGGCCTCATCGGCACCTGCGCCTGGGCCGTGCAGGACGGGCGGGTCGCCGGCAAGGACTTCCAGTACATGATCGCCGAGTTGCTGCTCGGCGGAGCACGCAGGAGCGTGGAGAGATGACCCGTACCGATCAGCTCACCGAGGAATCGGAGGTTCTGCGCAGTCCGGGCCGCTGGCTGGCACTGGCCGTACTGGTCCTGGCCGTGCTGCTGGTGGCTGTCGACGCCACCGTACTCGGTCTCGCGACTCCGTTCCTCAGCGAGGACCTCGAGCCGACCGGCACCCAGTTGCTGTGGATAGGCGACGTCTACTCGTTCGTCATCGCGGGACTGCTCGTCTCCATGGGCAGCCTCGGCGACCGCATCGGCCGCAAGAAGCTGCTGCTGACCGGAGCCACCGCCTTCGGTGCCGTCTCCGTGCTCAACGCGTACGCCACCAGCCCCGAGATGATGATCGTCGCCCGCGCGCTGCTCGGCGTCGCCGGCGCGACCCTCATGCCCTCCACGCTCGCGCTCATCCGCAACCTCTTCCACGACCCGCGCGAGCGCAGCCTCGCGATCGGCATCTGGGGCGCCATGGCCTCGGCCGGCGCGGCCGTGGGACCGGTGGTCGGCGGATTCCTGCTGGAGCACTTCTGGTGGGGCTCCGTCTTCCTGATCAACCTGCCGGTGATGGTCGTGCTCGTCGTCGTGGGCGCCAAGTTCATCCCCGAGTCCAAGAACCCGGCACCCGGCCCCTGGGACCTGCCCAGCGTCGCCCTGTCGCTCATCGGCATGATCGGCGTCGTGTACGCGGTCAAGGAGGCCGCCGCGCACGGGCTGCGCCCCGACATGGCCGTCGCCGCCGTCATCGGCGTGACCGCGCTGACCTGGTTCGTACGGCGCCAGCTCCGACTGGACGCGCCGCTGCTCGACATGCGGCTCTTCCACCACCGGGGCTTCTCCGGCGCCGTGCTCGCCGACCTGCTGACCATCCTGGGCCTGTCGGGACTGGTGTTCTTCCTCTCCCAGTTCCTCCAACTGGTCCAGGGACGTCCGCCGCTGGAGGCGGGCCTCGCCGAACTGCCCGCCGCCATCGGCGCGGTGACGGCCGGTCTGATCGCGGGCGCCGTCGCCCGGCGGTTCTCCGTGCGCTCGGTGGTGTCGGGCGGCCTCGCTGCGGTGGGCCTCGCGCTCGCCGTGCTCACCCTGCTCGACCGGTCCACCGGCTACCCGCTGCTCGGGGCGTCGCTGCTGGTCGTCGGCGTCGGCGCGGGCTTCGCGTTCACGGTGACCGCCGACGTCATCCTCTCGAGCGTCCCCCGCGAGCAGGCGGGCGCCGCGTCGGCGGTGTCCGAGACGGCGTACGAACTCGGCGCGGCGCTCGGCATCGCGCTCCTCGGCTCCATCGTGACCGGCGTCTACCGCGACTTCGTCACCCCGCCGGGCGTCCCCGAGGCCACCTCGGCGGCGGCGCACGAATCGCTGGGCGGCGCGGTCGAGGCGTCGGGCGGCCTGCCGGACGAGACGGCCGGCGCGCTGGTCACCGCCGCGCAGGACGCCTTTGTCGAGGGCCTGCGCATCGCGGCCGGCGTCGGCGCGGCCGTCCTGCTGGCGACGGCGGTCGCGGCCTGGTTCCTGCTGCGGGGCCAGAGGCTCGAGGAGGGCACCGAGCACCCGTAGCCGGTCCCGCCCCGGTGACACGACGGCGCCCCCGTACGGCACTCACGCCGCACGGGGGCGCCGCCCCGTGTCCCGCCCGGGGGCGGGGAGTCTTACGCCGCCTTCGCCTTCGTGGCGTACATGTCCACGTACTCCTGGCCGGACAGGCGCATGACCTCGGCCATCACCGAGTCCGTCACCGCCCGCAGCACGTACCGGTCGCGGTCCATGCCCTCGTAGCGGGAGAACTCCATCGGCTCGCCGAAACGCACCGTCACCCGGCCCGGACGCGGCAGGCCCGCCCCGCCCGGCTGGAGCTTGTCCGTACCGATCATGGCGAACGGCACCACCGGCGCGCCCGTCATCAGCGTGAGGCGCGCGATCCCGGTGCGGCCCCGGTAGAGGCGGCCGTCGGGGGAGCGGGTGCCCTCCGGGTAGATGCCGAAGACCCTGCCCTCCTCCAGCACCCGGCGCCCCGTCATCAGCGCGGCCACGCCGCCGTTCGCGCCGTCCCGGTCCACCGGGATCATGCCGACGCCGGTGAAGAACCACGCCATGAGCCGGCCCTTGAGACCCTTGCCCGTGACGTACTCGTCCTTGCCGATGAAGCAGACCTGACGGTCGCACACGATCGGCAGGACGATCGAGTCGATGAACGTCAGGTGGTTGCCCGCGAGGATGACCGGTCCGCTGCCCGGGATGTTCTCGGCACCCTCCACCCGGGGGCGGAACATCAGGCGCATGACCGGGCCGAGCACTGCCTTGATGAGCGCGAAGCGGGACAACGAGTCCTCCGACGAAGTAGCCGACCGAGTATGTGACCAAGTATGTGCAGGTGAGGACGATACTCGTGGGTCACCCGCGGGCGCACATCGGGTTCACCGACTTGATACGCGCTGTTGACCCATGTTTTCCCCACGTTCGTCCGGGGTCTCCCGTACGTAACGGACCGCTGCCTACGATCGGGCCTCGCTCGACGGACGCCGAGCACCTCGCTCAACCGTCCGAAAACGCTCACGTAAGGAGCCTTCATGACACAGGGTGCGCACAGCAGTCCCGGCCGGCGGACCGTCCTCGGAGCGGCGGCCGTCCTCGGCTCGGCCGCCCTCTCCGTGGGCGCGGGAGCCACCGCGGCACAGGCGCACGGGCGCCCCGCCGGTGCCCGTCCGCGCCTGCCCGTGCCGACGGTCATCGCCCACCGGGGCGCCAGCGGCTACCGCCCCGAGCACACCCTCGGCTCCTACCAGCTCGCCCTCGACATGGGCGCGGACGTCATCGAGCAGGACCTCGTCCCCACCAAGGACGGCCACCTGGTCTGCCGCCACGAGAACGACATCACCGGGACGACCGACGTCGCCGACCATCCGGAGTTCGCCTCCCGCAAGACCACCAAGACGGTCGACGGCACGTCCCTGACCGGATGGTTCACCGAGGACTTCACCCTCGCCGAGCTGAAGACGCTGCGCGCCAAGGAGCGCATCCCGGGCACGCGCCAGGAGAACACCGTCTACGACGGGCGCTGGACCATACCCAGCTTCGAGGAGGTGCTGCGCTGGGCCGAGAAGGAGGGCCGCCGCCGCGGCCGCCCGGTCTGGCTGTACGTCGAGACCAAGCACCCCACCTACTTCCGGGGCCTCGGCCTCCCCCTGGAGGAGCCGCTGGCCAAGCTGCTGCGCCGGTACGGGCGGCACGGCGCCGACTCGCCGACGTTCCTCCAGTCCTTCGAGCCGACCAGCATGCAGCGCATGGCGAAGCTCGTCTCCACGCCGCGCGTCGTGCTGCTGTGGACCCCGGACGACCGCCCCTGGGACTTCCGCGAGGCGGGCGACCCGCGCACCGTCGCCGACCTGATCACGCCCGAGGGCCTGAAGTGGATCGCGTCGTACGCGCAGGGCATCGGCCCCCTGCTCGACCTCGTCATCCCCAAGGACAAGGACGGCAAGCTCGGCAAGCCCACCACCCTGGTGCGCGACGCGCACGCCCGGGGTCTGGTCCTCCACCCCTACACCCTGCGCAACGAGAACAGCTTCCTGCCGGCCGACTTCCGCCGGGGCACCGACCCGGCGGCGTACGGGGACGTCTTCGGCGCGTACAAGGCGTACTTCGCCACCGGCATTGACGGCATCTTCACCGACCAGCCGGACACCGGCCTGCTGGCGGCGGCGGACTTCCGCGCCGCCCGCTGACCCGCCCCGCGCGTCAGCCCACCGCCGCGCGAACCGCCCGTCCGGGCGGTTTCGGGCGGCGGTGGCAACCGGGGAGCGGCCCCGCCGTGTCGTGCCCGGCATGACGCCCCCCGACGCACCTCCCGCCCGCCACCCGGCCCCCGCCGGGCCGCCGTCCGCCGCCCGGCACCCGGCCCCCGCCCCGCCGTCCGCCGCCCTTCCCGAACCGCTTCGCACCCTCACCGCGCTGCTCGCCGCCGAGTCGGAGGCGGAGGCCGCGGCCGCCGGGGTGGAACCCGGTGACCTGCAACAGGCCGTATGGCTCAGGCTCCTGGAGCGCCTCGACGGCGGACCCGGCATGCCCCGTGACCCCGCCGACTGGCTGCGCCGTGCCGTCAGGGCCGAAGCCCGCCGCGCCCGGCGCACCGTCGTGCGCGAACTGCCCTACACGGCTGACGGGCCCGGTACGGACGCGGGGCCCGAGGGGGCCGCGCTGGTCGCCGAGCGGCGCCGGGCGCTGCGTACCGCCGTCGCCCGCACGCCCGTCCACTGCCGGCGCCTGCTGACTGCCATGCTGTCGCCCAGCGACCCCACGTACCGCGAAATCGCAGGAGAGTTGGGTATCTCACAAGGCAGTTTGGGGCCAATGCGTTCCCGTTGCCTGGGATGCCTGCGCAGAATGCTCGCGGCAGAGGTTGCCGTTCCTGCGCATCGGGGAAAGGAGCGGTAGACCCACAGGGCGGATCAGGTGAGCCGGAGGCATGCATACATGGGCATGAGCGTGACCATCTCAGCGGCGAGCGCGCAGGACGCCGAACAGATCCTCAAGCTTCAGTACCTGTGCTACCAGAGCGAGGCCGAGCTCTACGGCGACTACGGCATCGAGCCCCTCACCCAGTCCCTCGACGACCTGAAGGCCGAACTCGACCGGGGCCACGCCCTCGTCGCCCGGCTCGGGGACGAGGTCATCGCCTCCGTGCGCGGCGAGCTCGACGACACCGGCACCGCCACCATCGCCAAGCTCATCGTCCACCCGAGGCTGCGCCGCCACGGTCTGGGCGGCCGCCTCCTCGACGCCATCGAGGAGTACTTCGCCTCCGGCCGGTCCCCGGCCGCCAAGCGCTTCCAGCTCCTCACCGGCCACCGCAGCGAGGGCAACCTGCGCCTCTACCGCAAGAGGGGGTACGAGGCCGTCGCCACCCAGGAGGTGGGCCCGCGCCTGACCCTCGTCACGCTGGAGAAGGCCGCTTAGCCCTCCGCAGCCAGAGAATCCCGGTCACCGGCAGCAGCACCGGGATGAAGACGTACCCGTACCCGTAGTCCGACCAGACCGTGGCGTCGGGGAACGCACCCGGGTCGATCAGCGTCCAGGTCCCCACGGTCAGCACGCCCACCAGCTCGGCGGCGCAGCACACCAGCGCCGCCTTGCGGGCGGTCTCCCCGCCCCGCACGAGGGTGTACGTGATGAAGACGTACACCACGGCCGCCAGCGCCGACAGCGTGTACGCCAGCGGCGCCCGGCCGAACTCGGTGGCGATCTGCAGGACCGAACGCGACACCGCGCCGACCGACATCACCCCGTACAGCCACACCAGCAGCATGCCGGGCCCCTTGGCCAGACCGCGTCCCGCCATCTCAGACCGTCCAGATGTCGTGGAGGCGCACTTCCAGCACCGCCAGCACCACCGCGCCGGCCGCGACGGTCGCCGAACCCCAGCGCGTGCGCTCCGCCAGCGACAGGAACCCCGCCGCGGGAACCGCGCACACCGCGCCCACCAGGTACGCGAGGAAGATCGCCGTGCCCTCGTCGGCCTCCCCGCCCCCGGCCAGCCGCACGATCCCGACCACGAGCTGCGCCAGAGCCAGCACGGACACCACGGCCATGCCGATGAAGTGCCAGTCCTTCGTCGGCTGGTCCCGGTACGCGGCGAAGCCGCACCAGGCGGCGAGGGCGAGCGCGGCCACGGACACCGCGACCGTCAGGGCGTCAAGCATGGGCCCGAGACTATTACGGGCCAAAAGACCCGGTGCGACCGCCCCCGGCAGCGGAAACGTAGGCTCCATGACCATGAAGATCCACGCCGAAGCCCTCCTGTTCGACAACGACGGAACCCTCGTCTCCTCCCTGGAGTCGGTCAACCGCTGCTGGAGCAGGTGGGCGGCGGAGTACGGCATCGCGGCGGAGGACTTCGCCCGGGTGGAACTGCACGGCCGCCCGGCCGTCGAGATCATCACCGAGCTGCTGCCCGCCGGCCGGGCCGGCGAGATACCCGCGGCCCTCGCCCGCATCGAGGAGCTGGAGGTCGAGGACGTCCCCGGCGGTGTGGAGCTCCTGCCCGGCACCCTCCGTCTGCTCGGCTCCCTCCCGGCCGGACGGTGGGCCGTCGTCACCTCCGCCACCCGGCCGCTCGCCGAGGCCCGGCTGCGCGAGGCCGGCATCGACGCCCCGGTCGTGATCTGCGCCGACGACATCACGCGCGGCAAGCCCGACCCCGAGCCCTACCTGCTCGCCGCCGCGCGGCTCGGCGCCGACCCGGCCCGCTGCGTGGTCTTCGAGGACGCCCCCGCCGGACTGGCGGCCGGCCGCGCCGCCGGAATGACGACCGTGGCCCTGACCACAACCCACGACCGCTCCGCGCTCGTCGCCGACGCCGTCGTCACCGACCTCTCGGACGTGTCCGCCCAGGCCGCGGCGGACGGTGTGGAGATCACCGCGGTGGCCCGCGCGTCCGCATGACGAACAACGGACGTCCGCTATTCGGACGGTCGACCGGGGCTCGAGGAGGTGTCTGGTTTACTGGCCCGCATGACCACGACGAGCTGCCGCACCCTTGCGACCGAGGCGATGACGACGCCCGGTGCTCGTTGTATGTGTCGAATGTGCGCCTTCTGAGGGCCCCTGCCTGAGCCTCGCGCCCCGAAGCGAGACCCCGACAGCCATGCCGTGTCCGTAAGCGACCCAAGTCGACGGACCGCGCCTGCCCCGCGCACGTGCCCCCTCCGGCCACCCGCCGAACCAGCCGTGCCGCGCGTCGGAACGACGAATTCCCGTGCCCGGCGGACACCGCGCCGCGCACTCGACAGTGACGGAAACCCCTGTGATCACCACTACGGGCCTGACCAAGGTCTATGAGTCGCGAGGCCGCCAGGTCACCGCTCTGGACGGCGTCGACCTGCACGTCCGCGAAGGCGAGGTCTTCGGCGTCATCGGACAGAGCGGCGCCGGCAAGTCCTCGCTCATCCGCTGCGTCAACCTCCTGGAGCGCCCCACCTCCGGCACCGTGACGGTCGACGGCGTCGACCTCACCGCGCTCGCCGGACGAGGCCGCCGCGCCGGCAAGGACCTGCGCCGGGCGCGCAGCCGCATCGGCATGGTCTTCCAGCACTTCAACCTGCTGTCCTCGCGGACCGTCCAGGACAACATCGAACTGCCCCTGGAAATCCTCGGCGTCTCCGGCGCCGAACGCTCCCGCCGCGCCCTGGAACTCCTCGACCTCGTCGGCCTCGCCGACAAGGCCAAGGCCTACCCGGGCCAGCTCTCCGGCGGCCAGAAGCAGCGCGTCGGCATCGCCCGCGCACTGGCCGGCAACCCCAAGGTGCTCCTGTCCGACGAGGCCACCAGCGCCCTGGACCCCGAGACCACCCGCTCCATCCTCCAGTTGCTGCGCGACCTCAACCGGCAGCTCGGCCTGACCGTCCTGCTCATCACCCACGAGATGGACGTCGTCAAGCAGATCTGCGACTCCGCCGCCCTGATGAAGAGGGGCCGGGTCGTCGAGACCGGCACCGTCGCCGAGCTCCTCGCCACCCCCGGCTCCGAGCTGGCCCACGAGCTCTTCCCCGTGACCGGCGAGGCCACCGGACCCGACCGCACGGTCGTGGACGTCACCTTCCACGGCGAGACCGCCACCCAGCCGGTGATCTCCCAGCTCTCCCGCACCTACAACGTCGACATCTCGATCCTGGGCGCCGCCATGGACACCGTCGGCGGGAGGCAGATCGGCCGCATGCGCATCGAGCTGCCCGGCCGGTACGAGGAGAACGTCGTCCCCGTCGGCTTCCTGCGCGAGCAGGGCCTCCAGGTGGAGGTCATCGACGAGGAACCGCAGGTGCCCGCGCAGGGCCTGGTCGAGGAGATCGCGAAGTGACCTGGGAAGAGATGCGCCCCCTGCTCGAGCAGGGCACCATCGACACGCTCTACATGGTGCTGTGGTCCACCGTCGTCACCGTCATCGGCGGCCTGCCGCTCGGCGTCCTCCTCGTCCTGACCGACAAGGGCGGACTGCTCCAGAACCGGCCGGTGAACAAGGCCGTCGGCGTGGTCGTGAACATCGGCCGCTCGCTGCCCTTCATCATCCTGCTGGTCGCCCTGATCCCGGTCACCACCCTGGTGGTCGGCACCTTCATCGGCCCCACCGCGATGATCGTGCCGCTGTCCATCGGCGCCATCCCGTTCTTCGCGCGCCTCGTCGAGACCGCGATCCGCGAGGTCGACCACGGGCTCGTCGAAGCCGTCCAGTCCATGGGCGGCGGGATACCGACGATCGTGTGGAAGGTCCTGCTCCCGCAGGCCCTGCCCTCCCTGATCGCCGCCCTCACCACCACCGTCATCACGCTGATCAGCTACTCGGCGCTGGCCGGCGCGGTGGGCGGCGAGGGGCTCGGCTCCAAGGTCATCACCTACGGCTACCAGCGCTTCGAGACCGGCTTCATGCTCATCACCGTGGTGCTGCTGATCGTCATCGTCACGGTCATCCAGCTCATCGGCGACCTGGCCGTACGGCTCCTCGCACGCCGGGGCCGCACCGCCTCCTGACTTCCCCCCGAACAGCCCGCACTCCTTGTCCGGGCGTTGTCCGCACCACCAGAAAGAGGCACTTTTCGTGCGTAAGAACATCAAGATCACCGGCACCTTCGCCACCATCACCGCCCTCGCCCTCGGCCTCACCGCCTGCGGCACGGCCTCCGACCCGGCCTCCTCCAAGGGCGGCTCGGGCAAGGCCGACGCGTCCGCGCCGCTCGTCGTCGCCGCTTCCCCGACGCCGCACGCCGACATCCTCACCTACGTCAAGGACAACCTGGCCGAGAAGGCCGGCCTCAAGCTGGAGGTGCGGGAGTTCACGGACTACGTCCTGCCGAACACCGCCACCCAGAGCGGCCAGGTCGACGCCAACTACTTCCAGCACAAGCCGTACCTGGACGACTTCAACAAGAAGAACAACACGACCGTCGTCCCGGTCGTCAACGTCCACCTGGAGCCCCTCGGCCTCTACTCCAAGAAGCTGAAGTCCCTGAAGGACCTCAAGGCCGGCCAGACCGTCGCCGTCCCCAACGACACCACCAACGGCGGCCGCGCGCTCAAGCTGCTCGCCGACAACGGCGTCATCACCCTCAAGGACGGCGTCGGCGCCAACGGCAAGCTGTCCGACATCAAGGACAAGAAGGGCCTGGAGTTCAAGGAGCTGGAGGCCGCCACCGTCCCCCGCGCCCTGAACGACGTCGACGCCGCCGTCATCAACGGCAACTACGCCATCGAGGCCAAGCTCAGCCCCGCCAAGAACGCCCTCGCCCTGGAGAAGGCCGAGGGCAACCCGTACGCCAACTTCCTCGCCGTCAAGAAGGGCAACGAGAAGGACGCCCGCGTGCGCAAGCTCGCCGAGCTCCTCAACTCGCCCGAGGTGAAGAAGTACATCGAGGACACCTACAAGGACGGCTCCATCGTCCCCGCCTTCGGCGCGGTGAAGTAACCGCCCCGCACCCGTCCCCAACGCCCAGGCCCCGCGCACCCGTCCGGTGCGCGGGGCCTGCCGCGTATCGACGCGTCCGTACCGACCCGGCCATGCGCACCACCGGCTGCATGCTGCATGCTGTGCGTTCACGGCCTTTACGGACGGTCCCCGGCATGGAGCTGCGCATGACTACCACCTTTCCGGACATCTCCATCAGCACGGAACGGTTGGTGCTGCGCCCCTACGAGGAGCCGGACGTCCCCGCGCACACCGAGATGATGAACGACGAGATGGTCGTCGCCTGGACCTCCGTACCCCACCCGTACACCACGGCCCACGCCGAGGACTGGGTGCGCAGGATCGCTCCTGCGGAGCGCTCCGAGGGGCGCGGTGTCGTCCTCGCCGTCACCGAGTTCCTCACCCAGCGCCTCGTCGGCACCGTCCACCTCCGGAACACCGACTGGCGCATCCGCGCCGCCGAAGTCGCCTACGTCACCGCCCCCTGGGCCCGCGGCGAGGGGTACGCCACCGAATCCGTCCTCGCCGTCGCCCGCTGGCTCTTCCACGACCAGAGCTTCGAGCGCCTCGAACTGCGCACCGCCGCCGACAACACCGCCTCCCAGCAGGTGGCCCAGAAGATCGGCTGCATCAGCGAGGGCGTCCTGCGCAACGCCTGGATAGCGCGGACCAGGACCGAGGACGGCGGCTGGACCGACATCAGGACCGACCTGATCGTGTGGAGCCTGCTCCCCGAGGACCTCGAAGGCGCCGCCGACCGGTTCACCGACACCGGATACTCCTCGTTCACCGACTGGAACTGACAGCCGGTACGCTCACCAGCACTCCATCCGACCTGCACCAACACCCCAGGAGACAGACGAAGATGGCCGACCGGGTCACGGTGATCGGCTGGGACGGCTCACCC
The DNA here is from genome assembly GCF_004353505.1 of Streptomyces sp. WAC05374. Classification (GTDB taxonomy): domain Bacteria; phylum Actinomycetota; class Actinomycetes; order Streptomycetales; family Streptomycetaceae; genus Streptomyces. Next base: position 199,230 of record NZ_SMNQ01000009.1, on the reverse strand, counting down.
CTCACCGCCGCCGCCAGGTCCGCCCTCTCGGCCGCCACCCTGGTGGCCGGAGCGGCCCACCACCTGGCGCTCCCGGAGATCCCGCCCGCCGCCGAACGCATCCGCCTCGGCAGCGTCGACCTCGCCGCCCGCCGCATCGCCGCCCACCGCGGCACCGCCGTCGTCCTCGCCGACGGCGACCCCGGTTTCTTCGGCGTCGTCCGCACCCTGCGCGCACCCCAGTACGGCCTGGAGGTGGAAGTGGTGCCCGCCGTCTCCTCCGTCGCCGCCGCCTTCGCCCGCGCCGGCATGCCCTGGGACGACGCCCACATCGTCGTCGCCCACAGCCGCACCCTGCGCCGAGCCGTCAACGTGTGCCGGGCCCACCCGAAGGTCGCCGTGCTCACCTCCCCGGGCGCCGGCCCCGCCGAGCTGGCGCTCCTCCTCGACGGCGTCCACCGCACCTTCGTCATCTGCGAGGAGCTCGGCACCGAGCGCGAGCAGGTCACCGTCCTCACCTCCGACAAGGCCGCCGACCACGCCTGGCGCGACCCCAACGTCGTCATCGTCATCGGCGGGTCGGCGGCGGGGCACGGCGGCGGCTGGCTGATGGGCCGCGACCCCGGAGCGGTACGCGGCTGGGGACTGCCCGCGCACGCGTACGGGGGCGATCTGCGGACCGGCGAGTCGGCCGAACTGCGCGCCGCCCAGCTCGCCCGCCTCGGCCCCCGCGCGGGCGACCTCGTCTGGGACATCGGCTGCGGCGCCGGGGCCCTGGCCGTGGAGGCCGCCCGGTTCGGCGCGGCCGTGATCGCCGTCGACGAGGAGCCCGCCGCGTGCGCCCGTACCGAGGCCGCCGCCCGCCACTTCGGCGTCCTGGTCCAGACCGTGGCGGGGCGCGCGCCGCACGTGCTGGAGCGGCTGCCGGAACCCGACGTCGTACGCGTCGGGGGCGGGGGAGTGCCCGTGGTCGCCGCCTGCGCGGACCGCCGCCCCGAGCGGATCGTCGCGCACGCCACCACCCGGGACGAGGCCGAGGCCATCGGCGCGGCGCTGACCGACGGCGGGTACACGGTCGAGTGCGCCCTCCTCCAGTCCGTCGACCTGGACCCGGGCACCTGGACGGAACGCGACCGCTCGGTCGTCTTCCTGCTGTCCGGGCACCGGCCCGCGCCCTCCCCGTGACCATGTCACTACGGGACGGAAGGTAGGCTGGCCGATCGTTGTACCGCAGTCGGGCCTTCGGTGGTTTCTTCGCCAATGTCCGGAAAAAGGGACCCCCTTGAGGGGCCCGATGTGGTACAGCGCTACCGGGGGGTTGCGCAACGTGGCGCAGTCCACAGCCGACGGTGGCGGATCACGCTGCCACGGCGGCCGAAGGCCGCGACAATACGTGATGTCCGCGTGCCGTTCGTGCCGCGCGGCGCGCACGCTCGTTCTTGTTGGCGGGCGACGGTCTGAAGGAGCACAACCGATGGGCGAGGGGTACGCATGACTGACACCGGCCAGGTCCCGGGCGAGGGGCAGCCGGAGAGCGCGGGCATGGTGGAGCAGCCGGGCATCCCCGCTCCGGGCGCGTACACCTTCCTGGACCCTTCCGAGAACGCTGCCGAGGACGACGACCTTCTGCTGATGCCGGGCTCGCAGGGAGCCTGGAGCGAGCCGCACGCCGGTGCCGCCCCGGCGCCCGCGCCGATGGCGATGCCCCCGGCCCCCGCGCCGGAGCCCCTGGCGGTGGACCCGGTGGGCGCGGCGGTGATCGCCGAGCAGCAGGCCCAGGCCCAGCACGCCCAGTCCCTGTACGAACCGGTCGCGCAGTCCCAGCCGGTCGTCCACGAGCCCGTCGAGCAGGCCGCCCCGGTGTACGAGGCCGCCCCTGTCCACGAGCCCGCCGCCCATGAGGCCGGCGCGCACGAGGCCGGTGGCCGTGACTCCGGTTCGGTCGACCTGACCGCTGTACGGATGCAGGAGGCGGCCCCCGCGGCGGTGCCCGAGCAGGCCGTCCACGCCCAGGCCCCGGCGGCCGCCGCACCCGCGCGGCGCCCGCTCCACATGGGCCCCCCGGTGCCCGGCGCCTCCGGTGGGGTCGTCCGGTCGCTCGCCGACCGCGGCCCCGCGAACCCCGGCCCGGCGGCCCCGGGTCCGATGACCCCCGGCCCGGCCACGTCCGGCGGGCTGGAGTACCTGGACGTGCCGCGCGAGGAGCCGGCGTCCGCGCTGCCCGGCCCGCAGCTCGGCGAGCTCCCGCCGCAGAGCGCCGAGCCGTGGTCACAGCAGCCACAGCCGCCCCAGATGCCGCAGCCTGTCCCAGCAGAAACGGTCGTTCCGGAACCGGCGCCCGCGCCGGCCGGGCAGTTCGTGCCGGTCGAGGGCTCCGTCCCGACCGCGCCGCACCTCGCCCCGACGCCGCCCGCCCCGGAGCCCGCGCCCGAACCGGTCGCGGTCGCCCCGCAGCCGGTCCCGGTCACGGCCCCGGAGCCGGAGCCCGCGCCGGAGGCCGCCGTGACCGTCCCGGCCCCCCGCGACGGCGGTGCCCCCGCCCCCGTGGACCAGGCCCCCGAGCAGGTGGCCCCCGAGCCGGTCGCCCAGCCGGTCGAGGCCCCCGCCGAGCAGGTGGCCCCCGAGCAGGCCGTCACCGAGCAGCCGGTGGCCGCGGAGCCCGCGCAGCCGCAGCCGGCCGAGCAGCCCGAAGCGGTCCAGCAGCCCGGTGCCGTCCCCGGGGCCGAGGCCCAGGCCGCCGAGCCGCAGCAGCCGGTCGCGGCCGCTCCCGTGGCCGCCGAGCCCGCCGCCGTACCCGTACCGGAGCAGGTCCCCGCCGAGCAGGTCCCCGCCGAGCCCGTCGCCGAGCAGGCTCCCGCCGAGCTGGTTCCCGCCGAGCCCGTCGCCGAGCAGGTTCCCGCCGAGCAGCCCGCCCCCGTGGTGGAGCAGCAGCCCGAGATCCTGGAGGCGGACGCCACCGAGCGGCCCGCCGCCGAGCCCGCCCCGGTGGCGCCGGAGGCCACGGCTCCCGAAGCACCCGCCCCGGAGACCACGGCCCCGGAGGCCACCGCTGCCGAGGCGCCCGCCCCGGAGGCCACCGTCCCCGAGGCGCCCGCCCCGGAGGCCACCGACGCCGAGGCACCCGCCCCGGAGGCCACCGCCCCGGCCCCCGCGTACGACGACGTCGAGCGCGAGGCCGTGCTGCGCGTCATGCGCGAGCGCCGGGACATCCGCAACGGCTTCCGCAGCGACCCGATCCCGCACGAGGTCCTCCTCCGCGTCCTGGAGGCGGCCCACACGGCACCGTCCGTCGGCCACTCGCAGCCCTGGGACTTCGTCGTCATCCGGTCCGCCGAGACCCGGCGCACGATGCACGAACTCGCCCAGCGCCAGCGCGAGGCGTACGCCAAGTCGCTGCCGAAGGGCCGGGCCAAGCAGTTCAAGGAACTGAAGATCGAGGCCATCCTCGACACCCCGGTCAACATCGTGGTCACCGCCGACCCCACGCGGGGCGGCCGCCACACCCTGGGCCGGCACACCCAGCCGCAGATGGCCCCGTACTCCTCCGCGCTCGCCGTCGAGAACCTGTGGCTCGCCGCCCGCGCCGAGGGCCTCGGCGTCGGCTGGGTCAGCTTCTTCGACGAGCGGGAGATGGTCCGCGCCCTCGGCCTGCCCGAGCACCTCGAGGTCGTGGCGTACCTGTGCGTCGGGTACGTCGACGAGTTCCCGGAGGAGCCGGAGCTGATGCAGGCGGGCTGGTCCAAGCGCCGCCCGCTGTCGTGGGTCGTCCACGAAGAGACGTACGGCCGCCGCGCCCTGCCCGGCGAGGAGCCGCACGACCTGCTCCAGGAGACGGTCGCCAACATCCGCCCGCTGGACGCGAAGGCGCTCGGCGAGGCGTGGGAGCGGCAGAAGCGGATGACCAAGCCGGCCGGCGCGCTCGGCATGCTGGAGATCATCTCCGCCCAGCTCTCCGGCCTGTCCCGGGTGTGCCCGCCGCCCATCCCTGAGCCCGCCGCCGTCGCCATCTTCGCGGGCGACCACGGAGTGCACGCCCAGGGCGTCACGGCCTGGCCGCAGGAGGTGACGGGCCAGATGGTGGCCAACTTCCTGGGCGGCGGTGCGGTGTGCAACGCGTTCGCCAACCAGGTCGGCGCCGAGGTCTGCGTCATCGACGTGGGCGTCGCCGGGGACCTGCCCGCCACCCCCGGCCTCCTGCCGCGCAAGGTGCGCCCCGGCACCGCCGACTTCACCACCGGTCCGGCGCTCGCCCACGAAGAGGTCCTGGCCGCGATCGAGGTGGGCATCGAGACGGCCCGCGACCTGGTCGCCGCGGGCAACAAGGCGCTGCTCACCGGTGAGATGGGCATCGCCAACACCACCGCGTCCGCCGCGCTGATCTCCGTCTACACCGACGTCGACGCGGCGGAGGTCACCGGCCGGGGCACGGGCATCAACGACGAGATGCACGCCCGCAAGGTGGACGTGGTGCGGCGCGGTCTGGAACTGCACCAGCCGGACCCGGCCGACCCCATCGGCGTCCTCGCCGCCGTGGGCGGTCTGGAGCACGCGGCGCTCGTCGGGTTCATCCTGGGCGGTGCCTCGCTGCGGACGCCGGTCGTCCTCGACGGCGTCAGCGCCGGTGCCGCGGCCCTGGTCGCCCGGGCCATCGCCCCCGAGGCGCTGGCGGCCTGCATCGCGGGCCACCGCAGTGCCGAGCCCGGTCATGTGGCCGCCCTCAACAAGCTGGGCCTGCGTCCCCTGGTGGACCTCGACCTCCGCCTCGGCGAGGGCACCGGCGCCCTGCTGGCCCTCCCCGTGATCCAGAGCGCCGCCCGGGCGATGCACGAGGTCGCGACGTTCGACTCGGCGGGCGTCACCGAGAAGTGACGCGCACGGGGGCCGGCACCACCCGCGCCGGCCCCCGCACCCCGGCGCCCCCGGCCCCGTTCCGGGCGCCGCCCGGGCGAGGCGGGGCGGGGGACACCCCACAGCCACCGGTAGCGCGCATGTGACGCACCGCCCAACTGGTCGGGCGCCGCCGCACCGTAAGGTGGTCGCAGGCGCCCCACCGCCGCTCCACCCCTCGCCCCACCAGCCGCTTCACCGTCGCAGCGGCCTCGCACACCGCACCACCGCCTCGCCGAGGAGCCGCACCGCCATGGCCGAGTACGCCGAGCACCCCGCCTACCCCGTCGGACTGCGCCTGACCGGGCGCCGCGTCGTCGTCATCGGCGGCGGCCAGGTCGCCCAGCGCCGCCTCCCCGCCCTCATCGCGGCCGGCGCCGACATCACGCTGGTGTCCCCGTCCGCGACGCCGTCCGTCGAGGCCATGGCGGAGGCCGGCGAGATCACCTGGGTCCGGCGCCGGTACGAGGACGGGGACCTGGCCGACGCCTGGTACGCCCTGATCGCGGCCACCGACCCCGAGGCCGGCGCCCGTGCCTCCGCCGAGGCCGAGCGCCGCCGCGTCTGGTGCGTACGCTCCGACGACGCCGAGGCGGCCACCGCCTGGACCCCGGCCACCGGCCGCAGCGAGGGCGTCACCGTCGCCGTGCTGACCGGCCACGACCCGCGCCGCTCGGCCGCCGTGCGGGACGCCATCGTCGAGGGGCTGCGTGACGGCTCCCTCGCGGCTCCGCACCACCGCGCCCGTACCCCGTTCGTCGCCCTGGTCGGCGGCGGCCCCGGCGACCCGGACCTCATCACCGTGCGCGGCCGGCGCCTGCTCGCCGAGGCCGACGTGGTCATCGCGGACCGCCTCGGCCCCCGCGACCTGCTCGACGAGCTGCCGCCGCACGTCGAGGTGATCGACGCGGCGAAGATCCCCTACGGCCGGTTCATGGCCCAGGAGGCCATCAACAACGCGCTCATCGAGCACGCCAAGGCCGGCAAGTCCGTGGTCCGCCTCAAGGGCGGCGACCCGTTCGTCTTCGGCCGGGGCATGGAGGAGGCGCAGGCGCTGGCCGAGGCGGGCATCGCCTGCACGGTCGTCCCGGGCATCTCCAGCTCGATCAGCGTGCCGGGCGCGGCCGGCATCCCGGTCACCCACCGGGGCGTGGCGCACGAGTTCACCGTCGTCAGCGGCCATGTCGCCCCCGACGACCCGCGCTCGCTCGTCGACTGGGCCTCGCTCGCCAAGCTGACCGGCACCCTCGTCATCCTCATGGGCGTCGACAAGATCGGCGCGATCGCCGAGGCGCTGGTCGCGCACGGCAAGGCCCCCGACACGCCGCTCGCGCTGATCCAGGAGGGCACGACCGCCTCCCAGCGGCGCGTGGACGCGACCCTGGCGACGGTGGCCGAGCGGGTCAGGGCCGAGGACGTGCGCCCGCCCGCCGTGATCGTCATCGGCCCGGTCGTCGGCGAGGGCCCGCACAAGCACACCCGTTGAGCACCGTTGGCACCCCGTACCGGACAAGGCAGTATCACCCTGTGGCCGATCTCATCACCATCGACGATCCCGACGACCCGCGCCTGCGCGACTATACGGGCCTGACCGACGTCGAGCTGCGGCGCAGGCGCGAGCCCGCCGAGGGGCTGTTCATCGCCGAGGGCGAGAAGGTCATCCGCCGGGCCGGGCAGGCCGGGTACGAGATGCGCTCGATGCTCCTGTCGGCCAAGTGGGTCGACGCCATGCGGGACGTCATCGACGAGGTCCCGGCGCCCGTGTACGCGGTGGCGCCGGACCTCGCCGAGCAGGTCACCGGCTACCACGTGCACCGCGGCGCGCTCGCCTCCATGCAGCGCAAGCCGCTGCCGACGGCGGAGGACCTGCTCGCCGGCGCCCGCCGGGTGGTCGTCATGGAGGGCGTCAACGACCACACCAACATCGGTGCCATCTTCCGCAGCGCCGCCGCCCTCGGCATGGACGCCGTCCTGCTGTCGCCGGACTGCGCGGACCCGCTCTACCGCCGGTCCGTGAAGGTCTCGATGGGCGCCGTCTTCTCCGTCCCGTACGCCCGCCTCGAAGGCTGGCCCAAGGGCCTGGAGGCGGTGCGGGAGGCGGGCTTCAAGCTGCTCGCGCTGACGCCCGACGAGAAGGCCACCAGCATCGACGCGGCTGCCCCGCACCGCCTGGAGCGGGTCGCCCTGATGCTGGGCGCGGAGGGGGACGGCCTGTCCACCAAGGCGCTGATGGCCGCCGACGAGTGGGTGCGCATCCCCATGGCGCACGGCGTGGACTCGCTCAACGTGGGCGCCGCGGCCGCCGTCGCGTTCTACGCGGTCGCCACCGGCCGCCCGGAGGCGTAGCCCCCCGGCCTATCCCTGGAGGCCCTGCGCCGCCGCGATGCCCAGCAGCACGATCAGCGTCACCACCACGAAGACGAAGATCCGCTGACGCAGCAGGCGCGGGTTCGCGGGGCGCATCCCGCCGCCCGCGCCGGTCCGCACACCGGGCCGTGAGGCCGTCCGGCCGCCGCCGCCCGTCCGGGGCGCCCGTGCCGGATGGCGCGGCGACGAGGCACGCGGGGCCTGCGCGCCACGTGCCCCGGGGGCGGGGGTGCGGCCCTGGGTGGTGCGTTCCGTGTAGCGCTCGGTCAGCCGTCCGGTGGGCCGGTCGTCCACGGGCCTGGCGGCCGGTCGCGTGGCGGGCGGGCGGGCGTCGGACAGCCCCTGCGCCTCCCGCGCGGCGATCTCCTTGAGCCGCATGGACAGTTGCAGCGTGCTGGGACGTTCCTCCGGGTCCTTGGCGAGGCAGGCCCGTACGAGCGGCGCCAGCGCGTCCGGCACGCCGTGGAGCTGCGGCTCCTCGTGCACCACCCGGTAGAGCATGACCTCGGAACTGCCGTGCCCGAAGGGCGAGTCCGCCATGGCCGCGTACGCCAGCGTCGCCCCGAGCGCGAAGACGTCCGTCGCCGGGGTCACCGCGGCGCCCCGCACCTGCTCGGGCGCGAGGAAACCGGGCGAGCCCACCGCCGTGCCCACGTGGGTGAGCGTGGACGCGCCGGTCGCCCAGGCGATGCCGAAGTCGATGATCCGCGGGCCCTTGGGGGAGAGGAGGATGTTCGACGGCTTCAGGTCCCGGTGGACCACCCCGGCCTCGTGGACGGCGACCAGACCCTCCGACAGGGCGGCGCCGATCGCGGCGACGTCGGCCGCCGACAGGGGGCCCTCCTCGGCGACCTTGTCGTGCAGGGAGGGACCGGGCACGTACTGGGTGGCGAACCAGGGCCGGTCCGCCTCCAGGTCGGCCGCCACCAGCCGGGCCGTGCACCCGCCGCGGATGCGCCGTGCGGCGGACACCTCGCGCGCGAAGCGCGACCTGAACTCCTGGTCCTCGGCGAGATCCGGCCGGATCACCTTCAGGGCCACCCGCTGCCCGCGCCGGTCGGACCCGAGGTACACGACCCCCATGCCGCCCGCGCCCAGCCGCCGGTGCAGCCTGAATGAGCCGACGACACGCGGATCCTCGCGCCGGAGCCGCATCATCGCCATGTCCGTCCCCTACCTACGGTGGGGAGGCCCCACCCCGCTACACCGGTGTCCGTTTGACGTGGCACAGCTTACGTACCCACGCCCCGGCGCGCTCATAGGCCGCGCCCTCGCGGCCGGATCGATTGTCAGTGCCGGTCGGTCCCCCCGACGGGTGTCACCGCCCAATGGCCGCCGTGCGCAAGGGGATTGATCATCCGTCGGGCCCGGCAGCGCGGGGGCGCCGGGCGGACCGTGAGCGACGTCACCCGCCCCACGGGACCCGCCGGCCCCTCCGGGAAGACCCTCAGACCCGGTGACGCGTCTCCACCCAGGGGAGTACGCCGTCCGGTGGCGGCTCATCCTCCGGGAGGCCCGCCAATGGGTACGCGGGCATGACGTGCGGGGGCCGCCGCTTCCCTAGTGTTGAGGTCAAGCGGCGGGTGCAGCACTCGTCCCCCGAGGTCCGACACCCGCCGCTTCCCGAAACGAACAGGAGGGAACCATGGCGGACACGGCAACGCGGACGATGATCCGCACGCGGGGTCGCACGTCGGGACGCCGTCACCCGCTGGTGGCGACGGCGATGGTTCTCCCCCTGGCCGCGCTTCTGGTGGTCGTCTTCGGCGGCTGGGAAGCGGTGGTCACACAGGCGTCGTCCGTGGGCGTGATGCTGGGGCGCTGAGCGGCGCCCCGGGCCCGGGAGAGCGGCCCGGGCCGGGGACATCCGGCCAACAACCCCGTGGGGACGGGGGTGCGGCGGACGGCAAGCGGTGGCCGGCGGCTGGGGAGCCGCCGGCCACCGCTTTCTCCCGGCCGCACCGAGCGGCGCCCGCCGACGGGTGCGGGCCGCTGTTCCCGGCCGCGGGGAGGAGGGGCCGTGCGGGGTCCCCCGGCCGATCGGCGGCGACCGATGGCCGCGGGACCGGGTGGGCACTCCGCCGACGGCGAGGAGGTGCGCCCGGAGGGGCCCCGCCCCCGGCACTCCGGCCCGAGCACACCCGTAAGGTCGGGGCGTGCACCAGGAGACCGAACCGCTCGTGCGGGAGCTTGACGCCGTCGCCCGGCGTGCCGTGCCCCACCAGGCGTGCCGCGCCTGTGGCGAGTCCGGCACCGTCCTCGCCCACCGCCCCGACGGCACCGTCGTCCGCCACGGTGCAGCCGTGGCCAAGGCGCACGCCCCGGACACGGAGACCGCCGCCCACAGTGCCCGCCTCGCGGTGGCCGCCCACCCGCGTCTGGCCGGGGTCCTCCTCCCGCCCCTGCCGGTGACCGCCCCCGGGGTGCACGGCCGCCCGGTCAGCGCCTGGCCCTACGGCAGCCCCGTCGACCCGGACGACCCGGACGGCGCGCCCTGGGAGGAGGCCGCCGCGCTGCTGGCCCGCCTGCACTCCGTACCGCCCGCCGAGCTGCCCGGGCCGCTGCCGCCCATGCGCGGCCCCGCCAAGGCGGCCCGGGCGGTGGCGCGCATGCGGGCGGCCGGTGCGCATCCGGCGGCCGCGCCGGTCCTGGCTGCCTGGCACCGGCTGCCCGCCTGGGCCCGGGGCGAGGCGCCCGACCCGGGGGCGGCGGTCTGCCACGGCGACCTCCACCTGGGCCAGCTCGTCCGCCACCCCGCGCACAGTGGCCCCTGGCTGCTGATCGACGTCGACGACCTCGGGCTGGGCGACCCCGCCTGGGACCTGGCCCGCCCCGCCGCCTGGTACGCCGCCGGGCTGCTGGCGCCCGCCGTGTGGGACCGGTTCCTCGGCGCCTACCGGGCGGCGGGCGGCCCGGCCGTGCCCGCGGACGGTGACCCCTGGCCCCGGCTGGACGTGCCGGCCCGCGCGCTGACCGTCCAGACCGCCGCCCTGGCCATCGCCAAGAGCACCGCCGAGGAGCGTGAGTTGGACGAGGTCGAGGTGAGCGTCGTGGACGCTTGTACCAGAATCGCGACACTCCCACCCGAGTTGGACGACACGACTCCGTCGTAGGGTGATGACACCATCCGAACGGCGAGGAGTTGAGCCGAGCATGCAGTGTCCCAAGTGCCATGCGCCCATGCACACCTACAACCGCAATGGCGTCCAGATCGAGCAGTGCAGCGGCTGCCGGGGGATCTTCCTGGACTTCGGCGAGCTGGAGGCACTGACCCGCCTGGAGTCCCAGTGGGTCCAGCAGGCCCCGCCGGCGCCGCCGGCCGCGCACGCCCCCGCCTGGGGTGCCCCGCACCACGGCCACACCGGTCACCACGGCCACCGGCGCAGCTTCGGGCGGATGCTCTTCTCGTCCTGACGGGCACGAAGAAGGCCCCGGTCGCGTGGAGCGACCGGGGCCTTCGGGGTGGTGGACGATACTGGGATTGAACCAGTGACCTCTTCCGTGTCAGGGAAGCGCTCTCCCGCTGAGCTAATCGTCCTCGGGACCATGATCGAGGATCATGGGCACTGCGTGCGCGATACTGGGATTGAACCAGTGACCTCTTCCGTGTCAGGGAAGCGCTCTCCCGCTGAGCTAATCGCGCGGGGGATCCGAAGATCCAGTGGACGATACTGGGATTGAACCAGTGACCTCTTCCGTGTCAGGGAAGCGCTCTCCCGCTGAGCTAATCGTCCTTGGAGGTGGAGACGGGATTTGAACCCGTGTAGACGGCTTTGCAGGCCGTTGCCTCGCCTCTCGGCCACTCCACCAGGAGTGCAGGGGTTCGGGAATGATCCCCCACTTCGAGCGGACGACGAGATTCGAACTCGCGACCCTCACCTTGGCAAGGTGATGCTCTACCAACTGAGCCACGTCCGCTTGTCGTTTCCGTTTCGCTTGCGCGTCCCGGCGACGTGTTGAACTCTAGCGGATTCCCGGGCCAGTACAAAAACGCGTTTGCCCAGCGTGCTGCGCCGCCCCCGCTCCGCGCCAGGTCCGGAGCACCTCGGCGCCGTCCCGCCCGCCCCGGCCATAGACTCGCACCCGTGCACGACCTCGCTCCTCTGGCCCGCTTCGGCGGCCTCGTCGCAACCGACCTGCGGGATGTCACCAGTGACCCCGAGGCCCTGGACTCCGCGGGCTTCTGGGCCGTCTGCGCGGACTTCGAAGGCCGTCTGACCTGCGCCCGCTTCGGTGACGTCCGCCGCGCGCCGGTGCCCGCCCCCGTCCCCGGCGCCTGGTGCGGTCCCGCCGCCGGTGACTGGACGTCCTCGCTCGACCGCGAGGCGTACACCGCCGGCGTACGCAGGATCCGGGAGCACATCGCGGCCGGCGAGGTCTACCAGGCCAATCTGTGCCGGGTGCTCTCCGCGCCGCTGCCGGACCCGGCCGCCGACGTGGACGCGCTGACCGCCCTCCTCGCGCGCGGCAACCCGGCCCCCTACGCCGGAACGATTCGCCTGCCCGCCCACGGGGTGGAGATCGCCACCGCGTCGCCCGAGCTCTACCTGCGGCGCGACGGCGCCACGGTGGAGTCCGGCCCCATCAAGGGCACCGGCCGCACCGCCCAGGACCTCCTGGACAAGGACCGCGCCGAGAACGTGATGATCGTCGACCTGGTCCGCAACGACCTGGGACGGGTCTGCGCCACCGGCTCCGTCACCGTGCCGGAACTGTGCGCCGTCGAGCCGCACCCCGGCCTGGTCCACCTGGTCTCCACCGTGCGCGGCGAGCTCGCCCCCGGTGCGGGCTGGAGCGCGCTGCTGGAGGCCACCTTCCCGCCCGGCTCGGTCACCGGCGCGCCCAAGTCCAGCGCCCTGAGGATCATCGACGCCCTGGAGACCGCCCCGCGGGGGCCCTACTGCGGCGGCATCGGCTGGGTCGACGCCGACCGGCGCACCGGAGAGCTGGCCGTCGGCATACGCACCTTCTGGATCGACCGCACGGAGGGCGGAGGCGTCCTGCGCTTCGGCACCGGCGCCGGCATCACCTGGGGGTCCGACCCCGAGCGCGAGTGGGACGAGACGGAACTGAAGGCCGCCCGGCTGCTCGCGGTAGCGTCGGGCGCGTACGAGGCGAGCGGAAGGACACTCCGGACATGAAGCTGTGGGTCAACGGCGGGCTGTGCGACGCGGCAGCCGCCCGGGTCTCCGTACTGGACCACGGCCTGACCGTCGGCGACGGTGTCTTCGAGACGCTCAAGACGCAGGCCGGCCGGCCCTTCGCGATGGACCTCCACCTCGACCGGCTCACCCGCTCCGCACGCGGCCTCGGCCTGCCCGACCCGGACCTGGACGAGGTGCGCCGGGCCTGCGCCGCCGTGCTGGAGGCCAACCCCGTGCCGCGCGGGCGGCTGCGCATCACGTACACCGGCGGGATCTCCCCGCTCGGCTCCGACCGCGGCGACGCCGGACCGACCCTCGTCGTCGCGGTGGGCGAGGCCGCCCCCCACGTCGACAGCACCGCCGTGATCACCGTCCCCTGGACCCGCAACGAACGCAGCGCCCTGGCCGGGCTCAAGACCACCTCGTACGCCGAGAACGTCGTCGCGCTCGCCAAGGCCCACGAACAGGGCGCCAGCGAGGCGCTGTTCGCCAACACCGCCGGGCGGCTCTGCGAGGGCACCGGCTCCAACGTCTTCGTCGTCCTGGACGGCAAGCTGCACACCCCGCCGCTCTCCTCGGGCTGCCTCGCCGGCATCACCCGGGCCCTGACCGTCGAATGGACCGGCGCCCAGGAGACCGACCTGCCGATGGACGTCCTGGACCGGGCCGAGGAGGTCTTCCTGACCTCCAGCCTCCGTGACGTCCAGGCCGTCCACCGGATCGACGGGCGCGAGCTGCCCGGCGCCCCCGGGCCCGTCACCGCCAAGGCCATGCGGATCTTCGCGGAGCGCGCCGCGCAGATGTGAGCAGCCGGTCGCGGGGTGGGTAGAACGTAGGCGATGACCACCACCCTGCGGCCGGCCGGGCCGCTCCAGGAGACCCCCGACGGCGCCCGATCGCGCGTCTATGACATCTGTGTGAACAGCCGTCGCGTGGGCGCCGTCGAGCTCGGCACCCTGCCCGGGTACGGCCGGCCGGCCGGGGTGATCCGCTCCCTCGGCGTCGACGGCCCGGACCGGCGGCGCGGACGCGGCACGGTGGCCGCGCTGGCCGCCGAGGAGGTGCTGCGCGGCTGGGGCTGCGACCAGGTGACCGTCTCCGTACCGGCCGGTGCGACGGTCGCGCTGCGCATGGCGACCGCCCTCGGCTACACCGAGCGCAGCCGCAACCTGGCCAAGGACCTCGGCGCCCCACCGCCCGAGCCGCCCGCCGGCGTGCGGGTGCGGCCCATGACGGAGGCGGAGTTCCGGGAGTGGGAGGCCCGGTCCCTGGAGCGCTTCGCGCGCAGCCTGGCCGGGCACGGCGTACCGGAGGACCAGGCCCTGGCGCGCGCCGAGTGGGGCCGCCGCGAGCACCTGCCCGACGGGCTCGCCACCGAGGGCGCCGCGTTCCACGTGGCCGTCCGGGACGGCACCGCCGTCGGGCACCTGTGGACCGGCAGGCTCCGCTCGCCCTCCGGCGAGGAGATCCCGTTCGTGTACGACATCGAGGTCGCCGAAGGGCGGCGCGGCCAGGGGTACGGACGGACCCTGATGCTGTTCGCCGAGCGGATCGCCCTGGAGGCGGGGGAGCGCCGCATCGGACTGCACGTCTTCGCCGACAACACCCCGGCCCTGCGGCTCTACGAGTCGCTCGGGTACGCGACGACCCACGTCAACGGCTTCAAGCCGCTGCTGTAGGGCCTGGGGTCAGAGCAGGCCGCCCGGCTCGGCCAGGAGGCGGTCGGCGATCTCCTCGACGCGCTCGCGCAGCCCTTCCTGGCTCTTGCCGCCGTCCAGCCGCTCGCCGCCGATCACGTATGTCGGGGTGCCGGTGACGCCGATCGCCTTCCCCTCCGCCTGGTCGGCGTCCACGATCAGCAGGTGGCGGCCGTCGATGAGGGCGGTGTCGAACTCCTCGGCGTCCAGGCCCAGTTCCCGCGCCGTGTCGATCAGCACGCGCTCGCCCCCGGCCGCCAGCTCCCCGGTCCGGGCCAGCACCGCCTCCGCGTACGGCCAGCCCTTGCCCTGGGCGACGGCCTCCTCGGCGGCCTGCGCGGCGGCGTAGGCGTGCTTGTGCTTCTCCAGCGGGAAGTGCCGCAACCGCACCTCGAGCCGGTCCCCGTACCGGGCGCGCAGGGCGCGCAGGTCGTCCAGGGCGGCGTGGCAGTCGGGGCACTGGAGCTCGCACCAGACGTCGAGCACGACGGGCGTGGTGGTGCGGTCGGTCGTGGAGTCGTTCATGGGGGCAGTCTCCCAGGAGCGCGGGCGGCCCCCCAACCGGGACCTGGGGAGGAGAGGGCCCCGGAGATGTCCCGGAGATCCGCTCGGGGCCGGCCGGCGCCATGGCCGCGGCGCGGTCGCGCGGTGCAGGATGGAAGGAACGTACCGCCCCGCGCCCGCCTGGAGGACCGGATGCTTGCCGAGACGATTTGCTCCGCCGTGGCCGCCGCGGGGCTGGGCATCGCGGCGATCACCGCGTACCGCCGCAGGTTCCTCGCGGCCGCCCGCGTCGCCGCGTACGCGCTGGTGCCGGCCGGGCTGGTGATGACCGGTGCCGTGGAGTGGCTGGCCCGCACCGCCTTCAGCCCGGTGGCGTGGGCCGGTTTCGGGGTCCTGGGCCTGGCCTGGCTGCTCTTCATGACCACCCGGGCCGTCGAGCGGCGCCGGGGCGGCCCCGCGCCCGCCGAGGGGCGCCGGGGCCGCCGGGAGCGGCAGGAGCCGCGGCCGGCCGAGCCGGGCGCGTCCGCCCCCGCGCTCGGGACGGACGGCCGCGCCACGGCGAAGCCCGCCGACGACTTCAGCGACATCGAGGCCATCCTGAAGAAGCACGGCATCTGAGCCGTCGCCCGGGGAGCGCGGAGCCACGGGATGGGGTGAACTGCCCTGCGGATCATGGGCATTCGGCGTTCACGGGGGCGCCGGCTGCGCCATGATCGGCACCGAGATGCTGGAAACCTCGCGGGAGTCGTCCCCCGCCACCGACGAAGTCACCGAGGAGCGGCGCGGATGCCTGTTCGCGCTCTCCCAGCCACCGCTGATGATCTTCCTGGCGGTGATCGGCTGCCTGTTGCTGATGGCCGCCGTGCACGATCTGTACGTGCTGTGAGCAGGGGCTGAGCCGCCCCGCTCAGCCGGCCGCCGCCTCCTTGCGGCGCGCCCGGTACGCCGCCACATGGAGCCGGTTACCGCAAGTACGGCTGTCGCAGTAGCGGCGCGAGCGGTTGCGGGACAGGTCGACGAACGCCCGCCCGCAGTCCGGTGCCTCGCAGCGGCGCAGCCGGTCCTGCTCGCCGGCCACCACGATGAACGCCAGCGCCATGCCGCAGTCGGCCGCGAGGTGGTCGGCGACCGAGGCGCCCGGCGCGAAGTAGTGCACGTGCCAGTCGTAGCCGTCGTGGTCGGTGAGCTGGGGCGTGGTGCCCGCCGCGGCGACGAGCTGGTTGATCAGCTCGGCCGCGGCACGCGCGTCGGACGCCGCGAACACGTCGGCGAATCGTTTTCGTACGTCGCGCACGGCCCGCAGGTCCTGCTCGCCGAGCCGGCCGACACCGCTGACGTCGTGGTCCCGCACGAAGGCGTACAGGGCCGCGACGTCCCTGAGCCCGTCCCCCCGCCCGCCGTCGGGCGCGGTGTTCAGCAGATCGACGACGGTGTCGAGCGCGATCCTGGTGTCGTGAGGGATCAGCACGATTCGCTCCCTGGGCCGCGGCGGGCGGGCGCCCGCCGGATGGCGCCGACTCTAGCGGCTCCACCGGAAGGGGCCCCGGGCAGCGGTGGGGGAGGGGGCGCCCCCGGGCGGCCGGAAACGCGTCGGCGCCGCCGCCGCGGTGGTTTCCGCGACGGCGGCGCCGGTGTCGCCGTGTCCGGCCGCTCACGGCCGTACGAGCTCTCCGCGCGGCGCCGTCGCCCCGAGTCGGACGGCGCCGTGCGGCTGGCGGCCTGGCCTCAGCTTTCGGCCAGGATGTGCGAGAGCTCCGTGTCGAGATCGAAATGACGATGCTCGGTGCCGGGCGGCACCGCGGCGTCGGTCCGCTTCAGGAACGACTCCAGGGCGCGCGCCGGGGCCTCGAGCAGGGCTTCGCCCTCCGGGGAGCTCAGCGCGATGCAGACGACGCCCTGACCGTGGCTGCGGGACGGCCAGACTCTGACGTCGCCGGTGCCTGTGGGGCGGTGGAGCCCTTCGGCGAGAAGGTCGCGGGCGAACACCCACTCGACCGTCTCCTCGGCTCCGGTGTGGAAGGTGGCGTGCACGGCGTAGGGATCGGCCGTGTCATACCGCAGGCCCGCCGGTACAGGCAGTGAGGACTCGCTCGACACAACGAGGCGCAGGTGCAGCTCGCAGCTGACCGTGGTGTTCATAAGCGCCAGGGCCTTTCGCTCAGTGTGCGCTCGGGGATTCGCACGTCGGCGAAATCGACATGCCACCTACGGTGCCGTTGTAAACCCCTCTGTCTGTTTTGT
This sequence comes from Streptomyces sp. WAC05374, assembly GCF_004353505.1. Classification (GTDB taxonomy): domain Bacteria; phylum Actinomycetota; class Actinomycetes; order Streptomycetales; family Streptomycetaceae; genus Streptomyces. The sequence goes on along the minus strand of NZ_SMNQ01000009.1, from coordinate 182,411 downwards.
GGCCCTTGAGGTACCTCGGATGGCGGTGTGCAACCGGCCGTTTGCGTCCATTCCGGTGTCCGGCTCGCGTCGGGTAGGTTGGGCTTCATGAACGCGGAGAGTGACGAGCGGAGGAAGGTCACCCCAGCGGTGACCACGTCCCCCGCCACGGGGGACGTGACGGAAGAGGTGACCGCCGAGCCGCCACTGGGCTCGCGGGCGCCCGAGTTCATCAAGGCGCGCCGGACGCTCCACATAAGCTGGCAGGTGGGCGTTTTCGTCGTCGGTCTGGCCGTCGTGGCCGCCGGTGCGGCGATGCTGGTGCTGCCCGGACCCGGCTGGGTCGTGATCTTCGGCGGCATGGCGATCTGGGCGACCGAGTTCGTCTGGGCGCAGCTCGTGCTCCGCTGGACGAAGCGGAAAGTGACCGAGGCGGCGCAGCGCGCACTCGACCCGAAGGTCCGCCGGCGCAACATCATCCTCACGACGGTCGGCCTGGTGATCATGGCGGCGCTGGTCGGCGTGTACCTGTGGAAGTACGGCCTCGCCCTGCCCTGGAACATCAAGCAGTGATCCACGGGCCCGGGGACGTGGTCGGGGGCACGGGCTGACATGCGGTAATGTTTGCGGTGCGCCCGGGCGATTAGCTCAGTGGGAGAGCGCTTCGTTCACACCGAAGAGGTCACTGGTTCGAACCCAGTATCGCCCACCACCCGGACCGAAGGCCCCGGAGACGATCAGTCTCCGGGGCCTTCGGCGTCGTGTCAGCGCATGCGTCCCACGGTCTCCCGCAGGCGCCGGGCGTCACGCAGCCGCTGCTCGTACGTCGCGCCCACCGCGAGCAGCAGCAGACCGGCCAGCGCGGGCGGCGTCCAGCGGGGCAGCGCGCCGACCGCCTGGGCGACGTACGGCGCCAGCTCGTGCAGCGCCACCAGCGCGAGGACCGCGCCGCCCAGCAGCAGCGGCGCCTGGAGCCGCAGCCGCGCACCTGCCAGGGTCACGGCAAGCGCCACGAGCCCCAGCAGCAGCGGGCGCGGCCAGCCCGCGTCGCCCCACGCCGCGGCCAGGCTCGGCACCAGCGACGCGGCCAGCCCCGGACCGTACGCCGTCCACGACGACGCCTCCGGGTCCCGGCGCCGCCGCAGCACGCCCACCACCAGCGCGGGCACCGTCACGGGCAGCGTGTACGCCTCCGGGGCGGACACCCCCGAGGCGGCCAGCCGCACCCAGGTGGCCGCGACGAACAGCGCCGTGGCCGCGTACCCGGCGGCCGGGCGCCGCTCCGGGCGCACGGCCGTGGCCGCCGCCACCACACCGCACAGGGCGAGCACCAGCGCCAGGAAGGCCGGGCGGGTGGCCGCGAGCCCGGCCGCCAGGACACCGGCCGCCGCACCCGCCAGCTCGACCGGCACCGCCACCGGGTGGCGCCGCAGGCCCGCACCCACCGCCGCCGTCGCCACCGGCACGGCCAGCAGCGCCGCGCCCGTCAGGTGCGCCGGCAGCCCCGCCACCCCCGCCACGGCCGCCACCAGGCCGGCCAACGCCGCCACGGCCGCGCAGGCCGCGACCGTCCGGCGCCTGCCGCCGCAGAGCACCGCCGCGCCCGTGAACAGCCCACCGAGAACCCCCGTGACCGCCACCGCCGCACCGTCCGAGCCCCACGCGCCGACGGCCGCGAGCACCCCGCCCAGCAGCGCCCCGGCACCCGCGGCGTCCGCGAGCACCTCCCGGGCCTCGGGCCCCACCGGCAGCCGCAGCGCCGGCACCGAGGGACGCACCGCCAGGCCCAGGAACCCGGCCGTCACCACGAGCCGGACGACCGGCGTGACCGCCTCAGGCAGCGCCACCGCCTCCGGCAGGGACACCGCCGCCACCCAGGCCAGGGCGAGCGCCCCGCAGCGCGCCGGCACGGACCGCACCGTCACCAGCACCCCGGCGACCGCCACCACCACGGCCACCACCGGCCACCCCACGCCGGGCCGGACGCCCACCAGCGCGGCCGCCACCTGGGGCAGCGCCCAGGCCACGGCGAGCCCTTGCACCCCCGCCGACGCCCCCACCAGACCCCGGCCCACACCGCGCGGCACCCCGCCGCGTACCGCCGCCGCGCACACCGCCACCGCGACCAGCGCGTACGCGGGCACCGCCCAGGTGCCCGGCACCGCCTCCCGCACCAGCCCGCCGCCGCCGGCCACCGCCACCAGCCCGGCCACCGCCGCCCACGCCACGGCCGCCCACGCCGCCGCGGCCGGCGCACGCCACGCCCCGTAGAGCGCGAGCCCCGCCGCCACCAGCAGCAGCCCCGCCGGCTCGGCACCGCCCCGCACCGCCGAGAGCCAGCCCGCGACCAGCACCGCCGAGCCACCCGTCGCACCGGCCGCCACGCGGGCCACCACCCGGACGCGGGTCGCCAGGCCCGCCCGCAGCGCCACCACCACGTCGGCCGCCGCCGTCACCAGCAGCGCCCAGCACACCGGGAGCGTCCCCAGGTCCGCCGCCAGCGCGCCCAGCGGCAACGGCAGTTGCCCGGCCACCACCGCGGCCGGCAGCGGCAGCCGCAGCCCGCCGAACCCCGCCCCGTACGCCGCCCACAGCGCCGCCAGCACCGCCGAGGCGACCGCCGCGTACCCCACCGCGTCCACCTCCGGCAGCGCCACCCGGTGCACGGCATACGCGTCGAGCACCATCAGCAGCAGCCCCAGCGACGCCACCGCCTCCGCCGTCGACACCAGCGCCCGGCGCAGCAGGAACACCGGCGCGGCCAGCGCGCCGGCCGTCACCACCGCGAGCACCGCCGCCCGGCCGCCGATGCCCATCCGGCCCCAGCTCACCAGCGTGAAGGCCACGGCGGCGACCGCCAGCAGCACGCCGCCCAGGGTCAGCAGCACGTTCTGCGCACCCCGCGGAGCCGTCTCCGCCACGCGCCGCGACGGGGCGACCGGCGCGACGGGGGCGTACAGCACGCTCAGCAGCCACGCCCGGCGCGCCAGCAAGTGCGACCGGCGGGCGTCCAGTTGAGCCAGCTCGCGATCGAGAACCACCAGCTCGTCGGCCGGCGACAGTGCGTTGTCCATGAGCGGAGTGTGGGCCGCGCCACACGCGCACGACATGAGCGTGCCTACTCAGATCCCGCATGAGTACGCGCCGGCGGCGCAGACTTCCCGCATGGACTGGTGCCACTACCGCTTCCGCAGCGTCTGGAATCTCCCCGCCCCGCCGGACACCGTGTACGCGGTCCTGGAGCGGCCCGAGGACTACCCCCGCTGGTGGCCGCAGGTGCGCGAGGTGACCCGCCTCGACGAGCGCACCGGCACCGCCCGCTTCCGCTCCTTCCTCCCCTACGACCTCGTCGTCACCCTCACCGAACGGCGGCGCGACCCGGTCGCCCGGGTCCTGGAGACGACGCTCGCGGGCGACCTCGCGGGGTGGGCCCGCTGGACGCTCACCTCGCCCGGCGGCGCCCGCACGCGCGCACTCTACGAACAGGAGGTCGACGTCCAACGGCCCCTGATGCGGCGCCTCGCCCTGCCCGGCCGGCCCCTGTTCCTCGCCAACCACGCCCTGATGATGCGAGCGGGGCGCCGGGGGCTGGCGGCCCGCGTGCATACGGTTTGAAGGAAACGGCCCCGGACCTGTATGGTTCAGTCCGTTCCCGGGCGATTAGCTCAGTGGGAGAGCGCTTCGTTCACACCGAAGAGGTCACTGGTTCGAACCCAGTATCGCCCACCGGGGAAGGCCGATCCGTCCATGACGGGTCGGCCTTTTTGTATGACGTCACGCGCGTCGATCCCGTGCGTACGCCGTCACGCCGCCGCCGGCAGCGTCGGGCGCAGCGGCCACGCCGGATCGACCGCCTCCTGCGAACCGTTGCGCGCGAACCACGCCTGGAGGCCGCGTGCCTGCGCGGCGTGCCACACCGCCTGGAGGGTGTGCAGCTCCGCCGGCGACAGCCGCTCCAGCCGGGCCGCGAACCGGCGCCCCACCGCCCGTACGACCTCCATGGCCGCCGTCGCGTCCGCCGCCGCGTCGTGCGCGCCCTCCAGGGCGACCTCGTAGTGGGCGCACAGGTCCGTGAGCGTGCGGCGCCCCTTGCGGTACCGGTCCAGGTGCTTGTCCAGGACGCGCGGATCGAGCACGCACATCGGGACGTTCTGGAGGTAGCGCGAGAGCGGCGAGGCGCGGTGGCGGCGCAGCTCCCGGTCGAGCAGGGTCAGGTCGAACGGCGCGTTCATCACCACCAGCGGCCGGCCCGCCGCCGACTGCTCGGCGAGCTGCCGGGCTATCTCCTCCATCACGGGCGACGGCCAGCGGCCGTTGCGCTGGAGGTGATCGTCCGTCAGCCCGTGCACCTCCGTCGCGGCCGGCGGCACCGGCACGCCCGGATTCACCAGCCAGCGGGTCGTCCGGAGGCGCCCGCCCGGCGCGTCCTGCACGACGACGGCGGCCGACACGATCCGGTCGTTCTCGACGTCGACTCCGGTCGTCTCCGTGTCAAATGCGGCCAGGGGCCCTTCATACCAGAGCGTCATTCCCCGAACTCCTCGCACATGCCTGGCAGATGGCGTGATCCCCCTGCCCGAATCGGTGATACCCGCGCCGTTTGCACCGTACGCAACGCGGTGACAACACAGGTGAGGGACGGTCGAACTGACGCCCCGTCGTCGCCTGGAAGGCATGGGGAGCCCATGGCGCTCACGCAGCCCGAACACGGGGGGCTGCTGCCCCAGCAGGCCACACCGCTGCGGGGCGCACTCGCCACCACCGCCTGCATGGAGACCCTGCAAGTGGGCTATCTCCACGCGGTCGCCGCCGCGGCCGGATGCTCGCTGTCGCAGCCCTTCCCGGACAACGGCATCGACTGGCACGTCAGCCACAGCGCCCCCGGGCACACCGTGGACGACGAGGTCACCATCAAGGTGCAGCTCAAGTGCACGTACCAGATCCCGCCGCACCCCCCGGGGCCCACCTTCTCCTTCACCCTCGACAACGACCACCTGATGAAGCTGGCCCGCACCCCCGTGTCGGTGCACAAGATCCTGGTCGTGATGATCGTCCCCCGGACCCGGGAGGAGTGGCTGCGCGCCGGCCACGACCGTCTCGACCTGCGGCACTGCTGCTACTGGACCAACCTCGCGGGCCACCCGGTCACCGGCAGGCGCCGCACCACCGTGCGCATCCCCACCAATCGGATATTCGACGACCGGGCGCTCTGCGAGATCATGACCCGGGTCGGGGCGGGAGGAAGACCCTGATGCACCGGCCGATCGACGAGCCCATGCGGCCACACCCCACGACCACGCCCCCGGGCACCACGCCCCCGGGGCCGGGCGGCCCCCTCGACCCCGCCCAGGTCGACCCCCGCGTCCTCGGCGCCCTGCTGGACCGGCACGGCTGGCGGCGGCGCGGCGGGGCGCCCGGGCGCTACAGCCGCTGGACCCCGCCGGGCCCCGGCGCCGGGGTCACCAGCCTCCTCGTCCCCGAGAGCCGCGCCTTCCCCGACTGCGAGGACCTCCTCGGGGAGGCCCTCACCGCGCTGTCCCGCTGCGCCGCGCCCTCCGCGCGGGAGGTGCTCGTCGGCCTGACGGTGCCCAGCGACGAGGTCCGGTGGTGGCGGGACGTCCCGCAGAGCCCCTCCGGCGCCGCCTCGTGGACCGTGCAGGAACAGCTCCGCTCCGCCGCGCGGCAGGTCTTGCTGGCCGGCGCCCTCGCGGTGCGCGGCCGGGCCGGCTACCACGGCTCCCGCCACCGGCGGCAGGCCCAGGCGTCCCTGGACGGCGTGCTGGTCGGCACCGCCCAGGGCGGGCGCGGCCTGACCGCCTTCGTGCCGGTCGACCCCGGCCGGGCGGTCACCACCCGGCTGTACCACGCCCTGTACGCGGCCCGGGAGGCCGTCGACTACCAGCGGGCGACCGGCAGGCCGGACGCGTTCGACTCGGCCGTCGAGGCGGGCGTGAGCCGGGAGCTGACCGAGGCGCTCATCTCGCTGGTACGCGGCGCCGAGGGGGCCCGGATCGCCCTGGCGTGGGCGCCCGCCGCGGGCGTGCCGGAGGGCTGCGCGGCCCGGCCGGAGCCGGTCGAGTTCTCGCCGGGCGACCTGCCCGCGCTGCGGGAGGCGGGCGCCCGGTACCTCCAGGACGAGCCGTCCGTGCCGGTGCGGATCACCGGGACGGTGGTGCGCATGCGGCGCTCCGGGCCGCGCGGGCCGGGCACGGTGCGGCTGCGGGTGCTGGCGGGGGCGGAGGTGCCCCACGTCCGGGTGGCGCTGGACGAGGACGCCTACCGCACGGCCGGGCACGCGCACCTGGTCGGGCTGCCCATCCGGGTGGCGGGGCGGCTGGAGAGCCGGGGCGGCTTCCGGCGGCTGACGGACGCCTCCGGGGTCGTACCGGTGCAGGTCGACGAGGCGGAGCGGGACCGGCTGATGAAGGCCCTCCACGAGAACCTGGGCTTCTTCGGGGAGGCGTGCGGGCCCGGCGACTGACGACCGGACCGGGGGAAACCGTTTCGCGGGCGGGGCGGGCGGCTCGGTACCATGCGGTATTGCTGCGCGATACGAACGCGGCGCTTCCCCTTCAGTCAGGAGAGACCGGTGTCAGACGTCCGTGTGATCATCCAACGCGATTCCGAGCGGGAAGAGCGCGTGGTGACGACGGGCACTACTGCCGCCGACCTCTTCGCCGGTGAGCGCAGCATCGTGGCCGCCCGGGTCGCGGGCGAGCTGAAGGACCTCGCGTACGAGATCGGGGACGGCGAGACCGTCGAGCCGGTCGAGATCTCCTCCGAGGACGGCCTCAACATCCTGCGCCACTCCACCGCGCACGTGATGGCGCAGGCCGTGCAGGAGCTGTTCCCCGAGGCCAAGCTGGGCATCGGCCCGCCGGTCAAGGACGGCTTCTACTACGACTTCGACGTGGAGAAGCCGTTCACGCCCGAGGATCTCAAGGCCATCGAGAAGAAGATGCAGGAGATCCAGAAGCGCGGCCAGCGCTTCTCGCGCCGCGTCGTCACCGACGAGGCCGCCCGCGAGGAGCTGGCGAACGAGCCGTACAAGCTGGAGCTCATCGGCATCAAGGGCTCCGCGTCCAGCGACGACGGCGCGGACGTCGAGGTGGGCGGCGGCGAGCTGACCATCTACGACAACCTCGACGCCAAGACCGGCGAGCTGTGCTGGAAGGACCTCTGCCGGGGCCCGCACCTGCCCACCACCCGCACCATCCCGGCGTTCAAGCTGATGCGGAACGCGGCGGCGTACTGGCGCGGCAGCGAGAAGAACCCGATGCTCCAGCGCATCTACGGCACCGCGTGGCCCTCCAAGGACGAGCTGAAGGCCCACCTGGACTTCCTCGCCGAGGCCGAGAAGCGCGACCACCGCAAGCTCGGCACCGAGCTGGACCTCTTCTCCGTCCCCGACGAGATCGGCTCCGGCCTGGCGGTCTTCCACCCCCGGGGCGGCATCATCCGCCGCGCCATGGAGGACTACTCGCGCAGGCGGCACGAGGAGGCGGGCTACGAGTTCGTCTACACCCCGCACGCCACCAAGGGGAAGCTCTTCGAGAAGTCGGGCCACCTGGACTGGTACGCCGAGGGCATGTACCCCCCCATGCAGCTCGACGAGGGCGTGGACTACTACCTCAAGCCCATGAACTGCCCCATGCACAACCTGATCTTCGACGCGCGGGGCCGGTCCTACCGTGAGCTGCCGCTGCGCATGTTCGAGTTCGGGACGGTGTACCGGTACGAGAAGTCGGGTGTGGTGCACGGCCTGACCCGTGCCCGTGGCTTCACCCAGGACGACGCGCACATCTACTGCACCAAGGAGCAGATGGCGGACGAGCTCGACTCGCTGCTGACCTTCGTGCTGAACCTGCTGCGGGACTACGGTCTGACCGACTTCTACCTGGAGCTGTCCACCAAGGACCCGGAGAAGTTCGTCGGCTCCGACGAGGTCTGGGAAGAGGCCACGGAGGTGCTGCGCAAGGCCGCCGAGAAGCAGGGCCTGCCGCTGACCCCCGACCCGGGCGGCGCCGCCTTCTACGGTCCGAAGATCTCCGTCCAGGCCAAGGACGCCATCGGCCGTACCTGGCAGATGTCGACCATCCAGGTCGACTTCAACCTGCCGGAGCGGTTCAACCTCGAGTACACCGCGCCGGACGGCTCGCGCCAGCGGCCGGTCATGATCCACCGCGCCCTGTTCGGCTCCATCGAGCGGTTCTTCGCGGTGCTGCTGGAGCACTACGCGGGCGCCATGCCCCCGTGGCTGGCCCCGGTGCAGGCGGTCGGCATCCCGATCGGCGACGCGCACGTGCCCTACCTCCAGGAGTTCGCCGCCGAGGCGAGGAAGAAGGGCCTGCGGGTCGAGGTGGACGCGTCCTCGGACCGGATGCAGAAGAAGATCCGCAACCACCAGAAGCTGAAGGTGCCGTTCATGATCATCGTCGGTGACGACGACATGAACGCCGGCACTGTCTCCTTCCGCTACCGGGACGGCTCCCAGGAGAACGGCATCCCGCGCGAGGAGGCCCTCGCCAAGCTCGTCGACGTGGTGGAGCGCCGCGTCCAGGTCTGACCCCGCAAGCCCGCGAGGGGCGGTCCCGGTCACGGGGCCGCCCCTCGGCGGTTCCGCCTCCACCGCCAGCGAATATGCTGGCCCGCATGACGAGTGAGCCGGAGCAGCAGATCGGAGTCGGGACGCCTGACGCGTTCCAGCGCCTGTGGACGCCCCACCGGATGGCGTACATCCAGGGCGAGAACAAGCCGACCGGCCCCGGGGCCGACGACGGCTGCCCGTTCTGCACCATCCCGGCCAAGTCCGACGAGGACGGGCTGGTCGTCACGCGCGGCGAGAAGGTGTACGCCGTCCTCAACCTCTACCCGTACAACGGCGGGCACCTCATGATCGTCCCGTTCCGGCACGTCGCCGACTACACGGAGCTGGACGACGCCGAGACCGCGGAGCTGGCGCTGCTGACCAAGCAGGCGATGACGGCGCTGCGGACGGCCTCCGGGGCGCACGGGTTCAACATCGGCATGAACCAGGGCGGGGCGGCCGGGGCCGGTATCGCCGCCCACCTGCACCAGCACATCGTGCCCCGCTGGGGCGGCGACACCAACTTCATGCCGGTCGTCGGCCACACCAAGGTGCTGCCGCAGCTCCTCGGCGACACCCGCCGGATGCTGGCCGACGCCTGGCCCACCGCCTAGCAGAGCGGCAGGCCGGCCCGGTCACGCGTCGTAGGTGTCCGCCTTCCTCGGGGACGGGTCCTGGACGAGACCGCTGAGGACCATCGACCGGTTGCTGAAGCGCTCGGTGTCCACGCCGTGCTCGTCGAGCATCTTGATGGTCGCGGCGTGCACCGCCCGCATCACCGGCGTGGCCGCGCGGATCGCGTCGTCGGCCATGAAGCGGTGGCGCCAGGGCTGGGAGGCCCAGGCGTGCCGCAGGCCGAAGGGCTCCGGCAGGACCAGCTTGCCGCCGAGGAAGTCCAGGACCGGCGGGAACCAGGTCAGCGGGGCCCTGACCGCCAGCCGTACGACCTCGTCGTTGTCGATCAGCGGCAGCACGATGTCCCGGGTCTCCCAGAACCGGATGGTCTTGGAGACGGTCTTCTTCTTGGGCTCCGGCTTCGTCGTGAACAGCCCGTGCACCGGGCCCAGCGCGTGGCCGGTGACCTCGATGCGCAGCGTGTGCAGGAGCGCCGTGACGGTGACCATCATGGTGAGCACGAGCTGGCCGTCCCACAGGACGAACTGCACGCCCAGATAGTGGCGGTTGCCCTTGCCGAACTGGTTCTCGTTGCAGATGCGCTGTATCTCGTGCGGCTTGACCTGGTACGCGACGATGTCCTCGCCCTCGGGCCGGGCGACCTCCTTGGCCCCCTCGCCGACGGGCGTCACGATCCAGTGCTTCACCGACGGGGCGGGGAAGCCGGTCTTGAGGGTGCCGCGCTCCAGCATCTTCAGCTCGTCGTGGATCGGCCGGATCACGTCCCAGGTGCGGAAGGCGTGGATCTCCTTGCCCTCCTTGGGGACCAGCTCCTCGGCGAGGTGCCAGCTCCCCCAGCGGGTGCCCATGCCGAGGATGCCCTTCGGCCCGGCGTAGAAGACCACGTTCGAGCGCTGCTCGGCGGTGAGCTTCTCCAGTTGCTGGCGCAGCTCCTCGGCGGCGGTCTCGTTGGGGTCGTGCGGGACGGCCTCGGGGATCTTAGGGCCCATGCCGCCACCCCCGCCGAGCAGGGACTCCCAGCGGGCGCGCAGGTCCTTGGCGGTCGATTCACAGATCCGTTTGGCCAGGAACCAGCCCACCACCGGGGCGATGAGCATGGCGCGGAGGTAGAGCGCCAGGAAGCCGGTGAACGGCAGCCGGAAGAGGAAGAGCGCGGCGAGGATGGCGACCCCGACGAGCAGCAGGGTGCCCAGCGCGCCGGAGCGCTTGCCCGCCGCGCCCCCCGCCAGGGTGCGGCGCAACTGGAAGACGGTCAGCCACAGCAGCATCCCGGGCAGGAACAGCACGCCGAAGACCACGGTGATGATCGTCAGCAGCTTGTCGCGCTGCTTGCGGATGCGGCTGGCGGCCAGGCAGTGCTCGACGATCGGCTGGGGCTCGGTGCCGAAGGACTGGATGAGCGGCTTGCGGGCCCCGCCGAGCATCCGGACCTGGACGGCCCGCGAGAAGGCCTCGCCGAGCGTCGGTTTGAAGAGCGAGAACCTGCCCTTGGTGACGGTCGACTCGTGCCATTCGTTGTTGGCCTTGAGGATCTCCTCGACGTCGACGTTCTCCCGGTACGCGGCGGAGGCCAGCGCGTGCGTCGCCACGGTCTGACCGGCCGAGCCCTGGAGCGGGACCTGGGCCCCGGGACCGAAACTGTCCATTGTCACTTCGCCGCCCCCATCGCCGCGTGTGTCCGCACTGCGGTCTGTTCCCAACCCCTGTGCTCCGCACACCTGCTGAGCTGGGCACTACAGCCTATCGAGGGCGTCGGCCGCGCGTCGGCGGACGGCGGAAAGCCGCCCGCCCGACCGGAGTTGGGCGGGCGGCGCGGCCAAGGGTCCCTACCCCTCCACGCGTTCGCGGACCTTCTCGGCGACCTGCGGAGGCATCGCCTCGTGGCGGGCGTAGCTGCGGTCGAACCGGCCCGTGCCGTGGGAGATGGAGCGAAGGTCGACGGCGTACCGGCCGATCTCGATCTCCGGTACGTCGGCCCGCACGAGTGTCCGTCCCGGGCCCGCCTGTTCGGTGCCGACGACGCGCCCGCGCCGGCCGGACAGATCGCTCATGACCGGGCCGACGTACTCGTCGGGGACGAGGACCTGCACCTCGGCGACCGGCTCCAGCAGGTCGATGCGGGCGTCCGCCGCCGCCTCGCGCAGTGCCAGCGCGCCGGCCGTCTGGAAGGCCGCGTCGGAGGAGTCCACCGAGTGGGCCTTGCCGTCCAGGAGCGTGACCCGCACGTCGACGAGCGGGTGGCCGGCGGCGACGCCCTTCGCCGCCTGGGCACGCACGCCCTTCTCCACGGACGGGATGAACTGGCGCGGCACGGCCCCGCCGACGACCTTGTCGACGAACTCGATGCCGGACCCCGGGGGCAGCGGCTCGACCTCGATCTCGCAGATGGCGTACTGCCCGTGGCCGCCGGACTGCTTGACGTGCCGTCCGCGCCCCGCGGCCCGGCCGCCGAACGTCTCGCGCAGCGACACCTTGTGCGGTACGACGTCGACCTGGACGCCGTACCTGTTGCGCAGCCGCTCCAGGGCGACGTCCTTGTGCGCCTCGCCCAGGCACCACAGGACCACCTGGTGGGTGTCCTGGTTCTGCTCCAGGCGCATGGTCGGGTCCTCGGCGACGAGCCGGGCGAGGCCCTGGGACAGCTTGTCCTCGTCCGCCTTGCTGTGCGCCTGGATGGCGAGCGGCAGGAGCGGGTCGGGCATGGTCCACGGCTCCATCAGGAGCGGGTCGTCCTTGGCGGAGAGGGTGTCGCCGGTCTCGGCGCGGGACAGCTTGGCCACACAGGCCAGGTCGCCGGCGACGCACTGGCCGAGCTGCCGCTGCTGCTTGCCGAAGGGCTCGGACAGGGCGCCGATCCGCTCGTCGACGTCGTGGTCCTCGTGTCCCCGGTCGGCCAGGCCGTGCCCCGAGACGTGCACGGTCTCGTCGGGCCGCAGCGTGCCGGAGAACACCCGTACCAGCGAGATCCGGCCGACGTACGGGTCGGAGGAGGTCTTGACGACCTCGGCGACCAGCGGTCCGTCGGGGTCGCAGGTGATCCGGGGCCGCGGTTTTCCGCCGGGGGTGGTGACGACGGGGGCCTCCCGCTCCAGGGGCGTGGGGAAACCGCGGGTGATCAGCTCGAGCAGCTCGACCGTGCCCAGGCCCTGCTTCCCGCCGGGGGCGGCCGGGGCCGCGGCGAGGACGGGGTGGAAGGTGCCGCGTGCGACGGCCTTCTCCAGGTCGTCGATGAGCGTCTTGAGGTCGATCTCCTCGCCGCCGAGATAGCGGTCCATCAGGGACTCGTCCTCGCTCTCGGCGATGATGCCCTCGATGAGGCGGTTGCGGGCCTCCTCGATGAGCGGGAGCTGCGCCTCGTCGGGCGGGTTCTCCTTCCGCTCGCCGGAGGCGTAGTCGAAGATCTTCTGCGTGAGCAGTCCGACGAGCCCGGTCGCGGGGGCGTGCCCGTCGGGGCTCTGCGGGCCGAGGACGGGCACGTACAGCGGGAGGATGGCGTCGGGGTCGTCACCGCCGAAGACGCGCGCGAGGACCCGGGTCAGCTCGTCGAAGTCGACGCGAGCGGTGTCGAGGTGGGTGACGACGATGGCACGGGGCATCCCGACCGCCGCGCACTCCTCCCACACCATGCGGCACGATCCGGCGATGGCGTCGGCCTCCTGCGCGGCCGAGACGACGAAGAGGGCCGCGTCCGCGGCGCGCAGACCGGCCCTGAGTTCCCCGACGAAGTCGGCGTATCCGGGGGTGTCCAGTACGTTGATCTTGTACCCGTCCCATTCGAGCGGGACGAGGGAGAGCTGTACGGAGCGCTGCTGGCGGTGTTCGATCTCGTCGTAGTCGGAAACCGTGCCGCCGTCCTCGACCCGGCCCGCCCGGTTGACCGCTCCGGCGGTCAGCGCGAGGGCCTCGACCAGGGTCGTCTTGCCGGATCCGCTGTGGCCGACCAGCACCACATTCCGTACCGATGAGGGCTGGTCGGCCGTTACTGCCCTGCCGGCGGCCCCGGGGTGTGCGTTCGCCTTGTCGCCCATGATTCTTCCTCCCGATCGCGAGTGCACGGGGTGCGTGCACGGTGGAGGTGGGGGGCGCGGGCGCGGGGGAGCCTCCTTGGGCAGCTCCGGCGGTGCCCGCGGTCGTCTTTCGAGCTTTCCACTCAGGCCAGGTTGCGTCCATACGTCCGACACCGCGACGGGAGCAGGGTGCCCGGGGGTGGCGGGTGCCCCCGCCTGGCTACGATGGGCCAGCCGGTGGCCGTAGGGGCCGCACGGCCCACCGACCCTCGGGAAGGCCATGCTGAACAAGTACGCGCGTGCCTTTTTCACGCGTGTTCTCACACCGTTCGCCGCGTTTCTGCTCCGCCGCGGGGTGAGCCCCGACGCCGTGACGCTCATCGGCACGGCCGGCGTGGTGGCGGGCGCGCTGGTCTTCTTCCCCCGGGGCGAGTTCTTCTGGGGCACGATCGTCATCACGCTGTTCGTGTTCTCCGACCTGGTGGACGGGAACATGGCCCGCCAGGCCGGCATCTCCAGCCGCTGGGGCGCCTTCCTCGACTCCACGCTCGACCGGGTCGCCGACGGGGCCGTCTTCGGCGGTTTCGCGCTGTGGTACGCGGGCGGCGGCGACGACAATGTCCTGTGTGCCGTTGCCATCTTCTGCCTGGCGAGCGGCCAGGTCGTGTCGTACACCAAGGCGCGCGGCGAGTCGATCGGCCTGCCCGTCGCGGTCAACGGCCTGGTGGAGCGCGCCGAGCGGCTCGTGGTCTCGCTCGTGGCCGCCGGCCTGGCCGGACTGCACGGCTTCGGCGTGCCGGGCGTACAGGTGCTGCTGCCCATCGCCCTGTGGGTGGTGGCCGTGGGCAGCGCGGTGACGCTGGGGCAGCGAGTGGTGACGGTGCGGCGCGAGGCGGCCGAGGCGGACGCGGTGCCGGGCTCGCCCGAGGAGGGCGGTTCCGGTGCCAGGGGGAGTGAGGCGACATGAGCGCGGTGCGTGAACGGCTCACCGACGGGCTGTACGGGCTCGGCTGGGCCGCGGTGAAGAAGCTCCCGGAGCCGGTGGCGGCCGGGCTGGGCCGGCGTATCGCGGACACGGCGTGGAAGCGGCGCGGCAAGGGGGTGCTCCGCCTGGAGTCGAACCTCGCGCGCGTGGTGCCGGACGCCTCCCCGGAGCGGCTGGCCGAGCTGTCGAAGGCCGGCATGCGCTCGTACATGCGCTACTGGATGGAGTCGTTCCGGCTGCCCTCGTGGAGCGCGGAGCGCGTCCGTGCGGCGTTCGACGTCAAGGACGTGCACTACCTGACCGACGGCCTGGCCTCCGGCAAGGGCGTCGTCCTGGCGCTGCCGCACCTGGCCAACTGGGACCTCGCGGGCGTGTGGGTCACCCGCGCGCTGGGGGTGCCGTTCACGACGGTCGCCGAGCGGCTGAAGCCCGAGACGCTCTACGACCGGTTCGTCGCCTACCGGGAGTCGCTGGGCATGGAGGTGCTGCCGCACACCGGTGGCTCGGCCTTCGGGACGCTGGCGCGGCGGCTGCGGGCGGGCGGCCTGGTGTGCCTGGTCGCCGACCGGGACCTGTCGGCGTCGGGCGTCGAGGTCAAGTTCTTCGGCGACGCGGCGCGGATGCCCGCCGGGCCCGCGATACTGGCCCAGCAGACGGGCGCGCTGCTGCTGCCGGTGACGCTGTGGTACGACGACTCGGCGGTCATGAAGGGGCGGGTGCACCCGCCGGTCGAGGTCCCCGAGACCGGCACGCGGGCGGAGAGGACGGCCGTCATGACGCAGGCGCTCGCCGACGCCTTCGCCACCGGCATCGCCGATCACCCCGAGGACTGGCACATGCTCCAGCGGCTGTGGCTCGCGGACCTGGACCCGGCGAAGGGACCCGAGGCGTGAGGATCGGCATCGTCTGCCCGTACTCCTGGGACGTGCCCGGCGGCGTCCAGTTCCACATCCGCGACCTGGCCGAGCACCTGATCCGGCTCGGCCACGAGGTCTCCGTGCTCGCCCCGGCCGACGACGAGACGCCGCTGCCGCCGTACGTCGTGTCGGCGGGCCGCGCGGTGCCCGTGCCGTACAACGGCTCGGTGGCCCGGCTGAACTTCGGCTTCCTGTCGGCGGCGCGGGTGCGGCGCTGGCTGCACGACGGCACCTTCGACGTGATCCACATCCACGAGCCGGCCTCGCCGTCGCTGGGGCTGCTGTCCTGTTGGGCGGCGCAGGGCCCGATCGTGGCCACCTTCCACACCTCCAACCCCCGGTCGCGGGCGATGATCGCCGCGTACCCGATCCTCCAGCCCGCGCTGGAGAAGATCAGCGCGCGGATCGCGGTCAGCGAGTACGCCCGCCGCACGCTGGTGGAGCACCTCGGCGGCGACGCGGTCGTCATCCCGAACGGCGTGGACGTCGACTTCTTCGCCGGGGCCGAGCCGAAGGCCGAGTGGCAGGGCGGCACCCTCGGGTTCATCGGGCGGATCGACGAGCCGCGCAAGGGCCTGCCCGTACTGATGAAGGCCTTCCCGAAGATCCTCGCCGCCTGCCCGGACACCCGGCTGCTGGTCGCCGGCCGGGGCGACGAGGAGGAGGCCGTCGCGTCCCTGCCGGCCGACATGCGCGGGCGCGTGGAGTTCCTCGGCATGGTCAGCGACGAGGACAAGGCGCGGCTGCTGCGCAGCGTGGACGTGTACGTGGCGCCCAACACCGGCGGCGAGAGCTTCGGCATCATCCTGGTCGAGGCCATGTCGGCGGGCGCGCCGGTCCTCGCCAGCGACCTCGACGCGTTCGCGCAGGTCCTGGACCAGGGCGCGGCGGGCGAACTGTTCGCCAACGAGGACGCGGACGCGCTGGCGAAGACGGCGATCCGGCTGCTCGGCGACCCGGCCCGGCGCCGGGAACTGCGCGAGCGGGGCAGCGCGCACGTGCGCCGCTTCGACTGGTCGACGGTCGGCGCCGACATCCTCGCCGTCTACGAGACGGTCACCGACGGCGCGGCCGCGGTGGACACCGACGAGCGCCTCGGCCTGCGGGCCCGGTGGGGCCTGGCACGGGACTGAACCGGCCCGCCCCGGCCCCCTGCCGGGCAGGGGCACGGGACTGAACCGGCCCCGCCCGGCCCTCTGTCGGGCGCCGGGGGTGCCACGGCAGCATGGGCGCCATGCGTGTGCATCGATTGGACCTCGGCCACTTCGTCCGGTCCGCCAAGGAGGCCGGCACCCCCCACGCGCGCGTGGAGCCCGCGCTCGCGTACCTCGTGCGGCACGAACGGGGGCTGCTGCTGTTCGACACCGGGGTGGGGGAGGGCGACCCGGAGGCGGACGCGCGGTACCGGCCGCGCAGAAGGGGGCTGGCCGAGGCGCTCGCCGGGGTGGGCGTGCGACCGGACGACATCGACGTGGTGGTCAACTGCCACCTCCACTTCGACCATTGCGGCGGCAACCCGCTCCTGGCCGGCCGCCCCGTCCTCGTACAGCGCACCGAACTGGCCACCGCCCGCGCCGGGAACCACACGATCGACGCCCTGGTCGACTTCCCCGGCGCGCGGTACGAGGAGCTCGACGGCGAGGCGGAGGTGTGGCCGGGAGTGCGGGTCCTGCCGACGCCCGGACACACGGCCGGGCACCAGTCGCTGGTGCTCACCGGGGCGGAGGGCACGGTGGTGCTGGCCGGGCAGGCCCACGACTTCGCGTCGCAGTACGCCTCGGACGAGATGGCCCGCTCCACCGGGGCGGGCGGGCCGTGGCCGCCCTGGCTGGACCGGGTCGCCGCCTTCCGGCCGCGGCGCGTGCTGTTCGCGCACGACCGGTCGGTGTGGGAAGGGGACGCGCCGGCGCCCGGGTAGCCTTTCCGCCCGTGATCGAAACCCTCATCTGGATCGTCGTCGGCCTGGTCGCCATCGGGCTCTACCTGAGCTGGACCGCCGGGCGGCTCGACCGGCTGCACGCACGGATCGACGCCGCCCGTGCCGCGCTGGACGCCCAGCTCCTGCGCCGGGCCTCGGTCGCCCAGGAACTGGCCACCTCGGGCCTGCTCGACCCGGCCGCCTCGATCGTCCTGTACGAGGCCGCGCACGCCGCCCGGCAGGCCGAGGAGGAGCAGCGGGAGGTGGCCGAGAGCGAGCTGAGCCAGGCGCTGCGGGCGGTCTTCGGCGAGCCGGAGCAGGTGGAGGCGGTGCGCGAGGCCCCGGGCGGCGAGCAGGCCGCCGGGGAGCTGGCCGCCGCGGTGCGCCGGGTGCCGATGGCGCGCCGGTTCCACAACGACGCCGTACGGGCGGCCAGGGCGCTGCGCCGGCACCGCAAGGTGCGCTGGTTCCGGCTGGCGGGGCACGCCCCGTTCCCGATGGCGTTCGAGATGGACGACGAGCCTCCGACCGCCCTGGCGGACCGGCCGGGAAGCGCCTGACCTCGGGAAAACGAGCCACCGCCTCACTATTGGCCCTTGATGTGGACCGGGTGGCCCGGGTTTGCTCGCTGTAGTTGAAACCACCCCCGTTTCTTGAGTGAGGTCATCCGTGTCCACCACCACCCCGCAGTCGCCCGAGACCGGCACCGCGCGCGTCAAGCGCGGCATGGCCGAGCAGCTCAAGGGCGGCGTGATCATGGACGTGGTCAACGCCGAGCAGGCCAAGATCGCCGAGGACGCCGGCGCCGTCGCCGTCATGGCCCTCGAGCGGGTCCCGGCCGACATCCGCAAGGACGGCGGCGTGGCCCGGATGTCCGACCCGAACATGATCGAGGAGATCATCGACGCGGTCTCCATCCCGGTCATGGCCAAGTCCCGCATCGGTCACTTCGTCGAGGCCCAGGTCCTCCAGTCCCTCGGTGTGGACTACATCGACGAGTCCGAGGTCCTCACCCCGGCCGACGAGGTCAACCACTCCGACAAGTGGGCCTTCACCACCCCCTTCGTCTGTGGCGCCACCAACCTGGGCGAGGCCCTGCGCCGCATCGCCGAGGGCGCGGCCATGATCCGCTCCAAGGGCGAGGCCGGCACCGGCAACGTCGTCGAGGCCGTCCGCCACCTGCGCCAGATCAAGAACGAGATCGCCAAGCTGCGCGGCTTCGACAACAACGAGCTGTACGCCGCCGCCAAGGAGCTGCGCGCCCCCTACGAGCTCGTCAAGGAGGTCAGCGAGCTCGGCAAGCTGCCGGTCGTGCTGTTCTCCGCCGGTGGTGTGGCCACCCCGGCCGACGCCGCGCTGATGCGCCAGCTCGGCGCCGAGGGCGTCTTCGTCGGCTCCGGCATCTTCAAGTCGGGCGACCCGGCCAAGCGCGCCGCCGCCATCGTGAAGGCCACCACCTTCTACGACGACCCGAAGATCATCGCGGACGCGTCCCGCAACCTGGGCGAGGCCATGGTCGGCATCAACTGCGACACCCTCCCCGAGGCCGAGCGCTACGCGAACCGGGGCTGGTGATGACCACTCCGCTCATCGGTGTCCTGGCTCTCCAGGGCGACGTACGTGAGCACCTGATCGCCCTGGCCGCGGCGGACGCCGTGGCCAGGCCGGTCCGGCGGCCCGAGGAGCTCGCCGAGGTCGACGGCCTGGTCATCCCCGGCGGGGAGTCCACCACCATCTCCAAGCTGGCCGGCCTGTTCGGTCTGATGGAGCCGCTGCGCGAGCGCATCGGGGCGGGCATGCCCGTCTACGGCACCTGCGCCGGCCTGATCATGCTCGCCGACAAGATCCTGGACCCGCGCTCGGGCCAGGAGACGCTCGGCGGCATCGACATGATCGTCCGCCGCAACGCGTTCGGCCGCCAGAACGAGTCCTTCGAGGCGGCCGTGGAGGTCGCCGGCATCGAGGGCGGTCCGGTGGAGGGCGTCTTCATCAGGGCCCCCTGGGTCGAGTCGGTCGGTGCCCAGGCCGAGGTCATCGCCGAGCACGACGGCCACATCGTCGCCGTCCGGCAGGGCAACGCCCTCGCCACCTCGTTCCACCCGGAACTCACGGGCGACCACCGGATGCACGCCCTGTTCGTCGACATGGTGCGCGCGGCGGGCTGAGCCGATCCCGGTAGGATCTCTGGGGTTCGTTCAGAAATGGGTTACGCGAAGGAGACAGGCAGATGTCCGGCCACTCTAAATGGGCTACGACGAAGCACAAGAAGGCCGTGATCGACGCCAAGCGCGGCAAGCTCTTCGCGAAGCTGATCAAGAACATCGAGGTCGCGGCCCGCACCGGCGGCGGCGACCCCGACGGCAACCCGACGCTCTACGACGCCATCCAGAAGGCGAAGAAGAGCTCGGTCCCGAACAAGAACATCGACTCCGCGGTCAAGCGCGGCGCCGGCCTGGAAGCCGGTGGCGCCGACTACGAGACGATCATGTACGAGGGTTACGGCCCGAACGGTGTCGCGGTGCTCATCGAGTGCCTCACCGACAACCGCAACCGCGCCGCCTCCGACGTGCGTGTCGCCATGACCCGCAACGGCGGCTCGATGGCCGACCCGGGCTCGGTGTCGTACCTGTTCAACCGCAAGGGCGTCGTGATCGTCCCCAAGGGCGAGCTGACCGAGGACGACGTGCTCGGCGCGGTCCTGGACGCCGGCGCCGAGGAGGTCAACGACCTCGGCGAGACCTTCGAGGTCATCAGCGAGGCCACCGACCTGGTCGCGGTCCGCACCGCCCTCCAGGAGGCCGGCATCGACTACGACTCGGCCGACGCCAACTTCGTCCCGACCATGCAGGTCGAGCTGGACGAGGAGGGCGCGCGCAAGATCTTCAAGCTGATCGACGCGCTGGAGGACAGCGACGACGTGCAGAACGTCTTCGCCAACTTCGACGTCTCCGACGACGTCATGGAGAAGGTCGACGCCTGACCCACGCACCGAAGCGACGGGCCGGCGGGGAACACACCCCGTCGGCCCGTCGCGTCGTTGTCAGTGCCACCCGATAGCCTGCACAAACGGCTGAACGAAAAGGGGTGGCGGCGTGCGCGTACTCGGCGTGGACCCGGGACTGACCCGGTGCGGTGTCGGTGTCGTCGAAGGCGTCGCCGGACGCCCGTTGACGATGCTCGGCGTCGGTGTCGTCCGCACTCCCGCGGACGCGGACATCGGCCACCGGCTCGTCGCCATAGAGCGCGGCATCGAGGAATGGCTGGACGAGCACCGCCCCGAACGGGTCGCGGTGGAGCGGGTGTTCAGCCAGCACAATGTGCGTACGGTGATGGGCACCGCCCAGGCCAGCGCCGTCGCCGTGCTGTGCGCCTCCCGCCGCGGCATCCCCGTCGCCCTGCACACGCCCAGCGAGGTCAAGGCCGCCGTCACCGGCAGCGGCCGCGCCGACAAGGCGCAGGTCGGCGCCATGGTCACCCGGCTGCTCCGGCTGGCCGCCCCGCCCAGGCCGGCCGACGCCGCCGACGCGCTCGCCCTCGCCATCTGCCACATCTGGCGGGCCCCCGCCAAGAACCGCCTGCAGGAGGCGGTCGACGCCCACCACGCAAGGAAAGGCCGTACCGCATGATCGCCTTTGTCTCGGGTCCGGTCGCCGCGCTCGCCCCGACCACCGCCGTGATCGAGGTCGGCGGCATCGGCATGGCCGTCCAGTGCACCCCCGACACCCTCTCCGCGCTGAGGGTGGGTCAGGAGGCCCGGCTCGCCACCTCGTTGGTGGTCCGCGAGGACTCGCTGACCCTCTACGGCTTCGCCGACGACGACGAGCGGCAGGTCTTCGAGCTGCTCCAGACCGCCAGCGGCGTCGGCCCGCGCCTCGCCCAGGCCATGCTCGCCGTGCACCGCCCGGACGCGCTGCGCCTCGCGGTCGCCACCGGTGACGAGAAGGCGCTCACCGCCGTCCCCGGCATCGGCAAGAAGGGCGCCCAGAAGCTGCTGCTGGAGCTGAAGGACCGGCTCGGCGAGCCCCTCGGCTCGGCACCGGCCGTCGGCGCGCCGGTCACCGCCTCCTGGCGGGACCAGCTCCACGCCGCGCTCATCGGCCTGGGGTACGCCACCCGCGAGGCCGACGAGGCGGTGGCCGCCGTCACCCCGCAGGCCGAGGCGGCGGGCGGCGCCCCCGAGATCGGCCGGCTCCTCAAGGCCGCCCTCCAGACCCTGAACCGCACCCGATGACCCGGGCCGCCGCCCCCGGCGGGGCGCGGCGTCCGGCCCCTCACCACCCGCGCGGCTCCGCCGCCACGACCACACGAGGCAACCCGCAGTGAACCGGTACGACGACACCAGCAGCACGCCGGCCCCCGGCGCCGCCGACCGGCTCGTCGGGGCGTCCGCCGACGGGGAGGACCAGGCCGTCGAGGCGGCCCTGCGCCCCAAGTCGCTGGCCGAGTTCGTCGGCCAGGAGCGGGTGCGCGAGCAGCTCGACCTGGTGCTCAAGGCCGCCCTGGCACGCGGCGCCACCGCCGACCACGTCCTGCTCTCCGGCGCCCCCGGCCTCGGCAAGACGACCCTCTCCATGATCATCGCCGCGGAGATGGGCGCCCCCATCCGGATCACCTCCGGCCCCGCCATCCAGCACGCCGGCGACCTCGCCGCGATCCTCTCCTCCCTCCAGGAGGGGGAGGTGCTGTTCCTCGACGAGATCCACCGGATGTCCCGGCCCGCCGAGGAGATGCTCTACATGGCGATGGAGGACTTCCGGGTCGACGTCATCGTCGGCAAGGGCCCGGGCGCCACCGCCATCCCGCTGGAGCTGCCGCCCTTCACCCTCGTCGGCGCCACCACCCGCGCCGGACTCCTGCCGCCCCCGCTGCGCGACCGCTTCGGCTTCACCGCCCACATGGAGTTCTACGCCCCCGCCGAGCTGGAGCGCGTCATCCACCGCTCCGCCCAGCTCCTCGACGTGGAGATCGAGGCCGACGGCGCCGCCGAGATCGCCGGCCGCTCCCGCGGCACCCCCCGTATCGCCAACCGCCTGCTGCGCCGCGTCCGCGACTACGCCCAGGTCAAGGCCGACGGCCTGATCACCCGCGACATCGCCGCCACCGCCCTCAAGGTGTACGAGGTGGACGACCGCGGCCTGGACCGGCTGGACCGGGCGGTGCTGGAGGCCCTGCTCAAGCTGTTCGGCGGGGGACCGGTCGGCCTGTCCACCCTCGCCGTCGCCGTGGGCGAGGAGCGCGAGACGGTCGAGGAGGTCGCCGAGCCCTTCCTCGTACGGGAGGGCCTGCTGGCCCGCACCCCCCGGGGACGGGTCGCCACGCCCGCCGCGTGGACGCATCTCGGCCTGGTGCCGCCGCAGGCAGCGGGCCCGGGAAGGGGACAACAGGGCCTCTTCGGGACGTGACGGCGAGGAGACTCGCCGGGTCAGGAACCGGGGTGCCATGCTGGGCGTTGTTCCATTGATGCGGACTCGCCTAGACTCCGCCGATGCCGACCGTACAGGCCGGCGTACCCACCCCCGAAGATCAGGCCGCGGTTGCCCGCGACCGTGCGAAGGATTTGTCGTCCCGTGAGTATCGTGACTCTCCTGCCGTTCATCGTCCTCATCGGGGCCATGTTCCTGATGACCCGCTCTGCGAAGAAGAAGCAGCAGCAGGCGGTGGAAATGCGCAATCAGATGCAGCCCGGAACCGGCGTACGGACGATCGGGGGGATGTACGCCACCGTCAAGGAGGTCGGTGACGACACGGTCCTCCTGGAGGTCGCTCCGGGGGTCCACGCCGTCTACGCCAAGAACGCCGTCGGCGCCGTCCTCGACGACGACGAGTACAACCGCATCGTGCACGGTGACGGCGACCTGAAGACCGACACCCCGGTCGTGCCGGACGACGCCTCCTCGCTCACCGAGACCGGTGACGCGAAGATCGACCTGGGCAAGAAGGACGCGGCCGACGAGGGCGACACCGCTCCCGCCGCCGAGGACGCCAAGGCCGACGACAAGAAGAGCGACGGCGACACCGACGCGAAGTAAGGCGTGCAGACGGACCGCGTCGCCGACCGGCGTGCGCGGTCCGTTCCGTGCCGACACACGCGGGGGATTCCCCACACCACTTCGTGGCCGCCGAGACGCTCACCCGGCGTAGCGGCGGTTGGACAGGGAGAAACGAGAAGGTGGCAGCACCCAAGAAGGGCCGAGGGCAGGCGTCGGGGGGGCAGGGCAGGCCGGGGCGTGCCCTGGCCGCGATCCTGATCGCCATCGGAGCCCTGATCGGCGGGATGTTCTGGTCGGGAGACCTCACTCCGCGCCTGGGCATCGACCTCGCCGGCGGTACGAGCATCACGCTCCGCGCCGAGAGTGAGCCCGGCAAGCCCAACGCGGTCAACAACACCAACATGCAGACCGCGATCGGCATCATCGAGCGCCGTGTCAACGGTCTCGGTGTCTCGGAGGCCGAGGTCCAGCAGCAGGGCAACCGGCACATCATCGTCAACATCCCCAGGGCGACCGACTCCGAGAAGGCCCAGAAGCAGGTCGGCACCACCGCCGAGCTGTACTTCCGCCCGGTCCTCGCCGTCTCCGGCAGCGCGCCGGTGACCGAGCCCCCCGCCACCGGCACGCCCAGCGCCACGCCCAGCGGCAAGGCGTCCACGCCGCCGAGCCCCAAGCCCAGCGCCACCACCCAGGGCCGTGCCGTCCCGGAGGCCCTGAAGCAGGACGAGACGCCCTCGCCCAAGGCGAGCACCACGGACAAGCCGGCCGCCACGCCGGCCCCGCAGCCGTCCGCCTCCGGTGCCGCGGCCGTCGCCGCCCTCGACAAGCAGTTCGCCGCCCTGGACTGCACGCCGGACAAGAAGACCAAGCAGGTCCCCAACCCGGCCCAGAACGCGGACCCGGCCAAGCCGACCGTCGCCTGTGGCCAGGAGGGCGACGCCAAGTACATCCTGGGCGCGGCCGAGGTCGCCGGTACGGACGTCGACGAGGCGCAGGGCGTCCTCGACCCGCAGCGCGGCCGCTGGATCGTCCAGCTCGGCTTCACCGACGCGGGCACCAAGAAGTTCGCCGCCACCACCGGCAAGCTGGCCAGCCAGGTGCAGCCGCAGAACCAGTTCGCGATCACGCTCGACGGCCAGGTCGTCTCCGCCCCGTCCGTCAGCAGCGCCATCGGCGGCGGCAGCGCGGAGATCTCCGGCAGCTTCGACCAGGAGTCCGCCACCGAGCTGGCCAACATCCTGTCCTACGGCGCGCTGCCGCTGTCGTTCGAGCAGGAGAGCGTGACCACGGTCACCGCCGCGCTCGGCGGCGAGCAGCTCAAGGCCGGTCTCGTCGCGGGCGCCATCGGCCTCGCGCTGGTCGTGGTCTACCTGGTCGTCTACTACCGCGGTCTGTCGGTCATCGCCCTGCTGAGCCTCCTGGTCTCGGCCGTCCTGACCTACGCGCTGATGTCGCTGCTCGGCCCGGCCATCGGCTTCGCGCTGAACCTGCCCGCCGTCTGCGGCGCCATCGTGGCCATCGGTATCACCGCCGACTCGTTCATCGTGTACTTCGAGCGGGTCCGCGACGAGATCCGTGAGGGCCGCACCCTGCGGCCCGCCGTCGAGCGGGGCTGGCCCCGCGCCCGGCGCACGATCCTGGTCTCCGACTTCGTGTCGTTCCTCGCCGCCGCCGTGCTGTTCATCGTGACCGTCGGCAAGGTGCAGGGCTTCGCGTTCACACTCGGCCTGACGACCCTCCTGGACGTCGTCGTGGTGTTCTTCTTCACCAAGCCGCTGATGACGCTGATGGCCCGCACGAAGTTCTTCAGCAGTGGTCACCCCTGGTCGGGTCTGGACCCGAAGCGGCTGGGCGCCAAGCCTCCGCTGCGCCGCTCGCGTCGTGTCTCCGCCACCACCGAACCGAAGGAGGCGTGAGATGTCACGACTCGGCAACCTGGGCGCACGCCTCTACCGCGGTGAGGTCGGGTACGACTTCGTCGGCAAGCGGATGATCTGGTACGGCGTCTCCATCCTGATCACCATCACCGCCGTCGTGGGTCTGGCCGTGCAGGGCCTGAACATGGGCATCGAGTTCAAGGGCGGCGTCGTCGTGACCACGCCCAAGCTCTCGGTCTCCACCGAGGAGGCGCGGGACACCGCGGAGGAGATCTCCGGCCACATCCCGATCGTCCAGGAGCTGGGCACCGGCGGTCTGCGCATCCAGATCAGCGACGTGTCCACCCAGGAGTCGGACAAGATCAAGAGCGAGCTGTCGTCCGAGCTGGGCGTCGCCAAGAACGACCTGAACGTCGAGGTCGTCGGCCCGAGCTGGGGCGAGCAGATCGCCAACAAGGCGTGGATGGGCCTCGGCGTCTTCATGGTCCTCGTGGTGGTCTACCTGGCCATCGCGTTCGAGTGGCGCATGGCCGTCGCCGCACTGATCGCCCTGATCCACGACCTTACGATCACCGTCGGCATCTACGCCCTGGTCGGCTTCGAGGTCACCCCGGGCACCGTGATCGGTCTGCTGACCATCCTCGGTTACTCCCTCTACGACACCGTCGTCGTCTTCGACGGTCTCAAGGAGGCGTCGAGGGACATCACCAAGCAGACCCGCTGGACGTACAGCGAGATCGCCAACCGCAGCCTCAACAGCACCCTGGTCCGCTCCATCAACACCACGGTCGTGGCGCTGCTGCCGGTGGCCGGCCTGCTGTTCATCGGTGGCGGTGTCCTCGGCGCGGGCATGCTCAACGACATCTCGCTGTCGCTGTTCGTGGGTCTCGCCGCCGGTGCGTACTCGTCGATCTTCATCGCCACGCCGCTCGTCGCCGACCTCAAGGAACGCGACCCGCAGATGAAGGCGCTGAAGAAGCGCGTCCTCGCCAAGCGGGCCCAGGCCGAGCAGGGCACCGACGAGGCCGGGGACGCCTCCGCCGGTAGTGCCGACGAGGCCGAGCCGCAGGACGCCGCACCCGCCGGTGCGGTGGTCGGCCAGCGGCGCCAGCCCACCCGCGGGCGGGGCAAGCGCCGATGACCGTCACCACGCAGGAGCTGCTCCTGCGCCGCATCCGGGACGTCGCGGACTACCCCATCCCCGGGGTGACGTTCAAGGACATCACCCCGCTGCTCGCCGACCCCGAGGCGTTCGGGGCGCTCACCGGGGCGCTGGCCGAGCTGTGCGTACGGCACGGGGCGACGAAGATCGTCGGCCTGGAGGCGCGCGGGTTCATCCTGGCCGCGCCGGTCGCCGTCTCCGCCGCGCTGGGCTTCGTCCCCGTCCGCAAGGCGGGCAAGCTGCCCGGCGCGACGCTGAGCCAGGCGTACGAGCTGGAGTACGGCACCGCCGAGATCGAGGTGCACGCCGAGGACCTCCTGCCCGGTGACCGCGTCATGGTCATCGACGACGTCCTGGCCACCGGCGGCACCGCCGAGGCGTCGCTGGAGCTGATCCGGCGGGCCGGAGCCGAGGTCGCGGGCGTCGCCGTCCTCATGGAACTCGGTTTCCTGGGCGGCCGGGCCCGGCTGGAGCCCACCCTGGCGGGCGCCCCGCTGGAGGCGCTGATCACGCTCTGACCAGCGAGCACACGGCACGGATACGGGCACCCGGGAACACCGGGTGCCCGTTTTCGCGTTCCCCGGTACCAGCCCCGGAACCGGTCCGTCCCCGTCCGGGGGCGAGCGGCTCGCCCGAGGTCAGTACCATGGGATTCCGGGCCTGACCGGGGGACCCGGACCCGCACGAGGAGCGCTCTTGCCAGACGAGGCCCAGCCACTCTCCGCCGCGAAGCCCGACCAGCAGGCCGACAAGGCCGCGGCGCCCACCGCCACGCCCCCCGACAAGGCCGCGCGGAACACGTCCGGCCCGACGGCCCCCCAGCGCGCGGCCGGCCCGCCCCCCGTCTCGGCGCCCAAGCCCACGCCGCCCGCAACCGCCCGCTCCGGCGGCTCCTCCAACCGCGTCCGGGCCCGCCTCGCCCGCCTCGGCGTCCAGCGCTCCTCGCCGTACAACCCGGTCCTGGAGCCCCTGCTGCGCATAGTCCGCAGCAACGACCCGAAGATCGAGACGTCGACCCTCCGCCAGATCGAGCGTGCCTACCAGGTCGCCGAACGCTGGCACCGCGGCCAGAAGCGCAAGAGCGGCGACCCGTACATCACGCACCCGCTCGCCGTCACCACCATCCTCGCCGAGCTGGGCATGGACCCCGCCACGCTGATGGCGGGCCTCCTCCACGACACCGTCGAGGACACCGAGTACGGGCTGGAGCAGCTCCGCAAGGACTTCGGCGACCAGGTCGCCCTCCTCGTCGACGGCGTCACCAAGCTGGACAAGGTCAAGTTCGGCGAGGCCGCCCAGGCCGAGACCGTCCGCAAGATGGTCGTCGCCATGGCCAAGGACCCGCGCGTCCTGGTCATCAAGCTCGCCGACCGCCTGCACAACATGCGCACCATGCGCTACCTCAAGCGGGAGAAGCAGGAGAAGAAGGCCCGCGAGACCCTGGAGATCTACGCCCCGCTGGCCCACCGGCTGGGCATGAACACCATCAAGTGGGAGCTGGAGGACCTCGCCTTCGCGATCCTCTACCCCAAGATGTACGACGAGATCGTCCGCCTCGTCGCCGAGCGCGCCCCCAAGCGGGACGAGTACCTGGCCATAGTGACCGACGAGGTCCAGGCCGACCTGCGCGCCGCCCGCATCAAGGCCACCGTCACCGGCCGGCCGAAGCACTACTACAGCGTCTACCAGAAGATGATCGTCCGCGGCCGGGACTTCGCGGAGATCTACGACCTGGTGGGCATCCGCGTCCTCGTCGACACGGTCCGCGACTGCTACGCCGCACTCGGCACCGTTCACGCGCGATGGAACCCGGTCCCCGGCCGGTTCAAGGACTACATCGCGATGCCGAAGTTCAACATGTACCAGTCGCTGCACACCACGGTCATCGGACCCAACGGCAAGCCCGTCGAACTCCAGATCCGCACGTTCGACATGCACCGCCGCGCCGAGTACGGCATCGCCGCGCACTGGAAGTACAAGCAGGAGGCCGTCGCCGGCGCCTCCAAGGTGCGCACCGACGTGCCGAAGAAGGCCGGCAAGGACGACCACATCAACGACATGGCGTGGCTGCGCCAGTTGCTGGACTGGCAGAAGGAGACCGAGGACCCCAGCGAGTTCCTCGAGTCCCTCCGCTTCGACCTGTCCCGCAACGAGGTCTTCGTCTTCACCCCGAAGGGTGACGTCATAGCGCTGCCCGCGGGCGCCACCCCGGTCGACTTCGCGTACGCCGTCCACACCGAGGTCGGCCACCGCACCATAGGAGCGCGGGTCAACGGACGGCTCGTACCGCTCGAGTCGACGCTCGACAACGGCGACCTGGTGGAGGTCTTCACCTCCAAGGCGGCCGGCGCCGGCCCCTCCCGCGACTGGCTCGGTTTCGTCAAGTCACCGCGCGCCCGCAACAAGATCCGCGCCTGGTTCTCCAAGGAGCGGCGCGACGAGGCGATCGAGCAGGGCAAGGACGCCATCGCCCGCGCCATGCGCAAGCAGAACCTGCCGATCCAGCGCATCCTCACCGGCGACTCCCTGGTCACCCTGGCGCACGAGATGCGCTACCCCGACATCTCGTCGCTGTACGCGGCGATCGGCGAGGGCCATGTCGCGGCCCAGGGCGTCGTCCAGAAGCTGGTCCAGGCCCTCGGCGGCGAGGAGGCCGCCAGCGAGGACATCGCCGAGTCGGCCCCGCCGAGCCGCGGCCGCGGCAAGCGCCGCACCAAGGCCGACCCCGGAGTCGTCGTCAAGGGCGTCGAGGACGTGTGGGTCAAGCTCGCCCGCTGCTGCACGCCCGTGCCCGGCGACCCGATCATCGGCTTCGTCACGCGCGGCAGCGGCGTATCGGTTCACCGCGCCGACTGCGTCAACGTCGACGCCCTGTCGCAGCAGCCCGAGCGCATCCTCGACGTCGAATGGGCACCCACCCAGTCCTCGGTCTTCCTGGTCGCCATCCAGGTCGAGGCCCTGGACCGCTCCCGGCTCCTGTCCGACGTCACCCGGGTCCTGTCCGACCAGCACGTCAACATCCTTTCGGCCGCCGTGCAGACCTCCCGCGACCGGGTCGCCACCTCCCGCTTCACCTTCGAGATGGGCGACCCCAAGCACCTGGGGCACGTCCTGAAGGCGGTCCGGGGCGTGGAGGGCGTGTACGACGTCTACCGCGTCACCTCGGCCCGCCGGCCGTAGGCGCACCACGAAAAAGGGCCTCCCCGCACGGGGAGGCCCTTTCGCGTCGCCGCGTCAGCCGCCGAACTCCTGGAGGCCCTTGAGCGCCTGGTCCAGCAGCGCCTGACGGCCCTCCAGCTCACGGGTGAGCTTGTCCGCCTTGGCGTCGTTGCCCGCCGCACGGGCCGCGTCGATCTGCTTGCGCAGCTTGTCGACCGCGTCCTGGAGCTGACCCGTCAGACCCGCCGCACGCGCGCGTGCCTCCGGGTTCGTCCGGCGCCACTCGGCCTCCTCGGCCTCCTGGATCGCCCGCTCCACGGTGTGCATCCGCCCCTCGACCTTCGGCCGGGCGTCGCGCGGTACGTGACCGATGGCCTCCCACCGCTCGTTGATGGACCGGAACGCGGCACGCGCCGCCTTGAGGTCCGTCACCGGCAGCAGCTTCTCGGCCTCGCCGGCCAGCTCCTCCTTCAGCTTGAGGTTCTCCGCCTGCTCGGCGTCACGCTCCGCGAACACCTCGCTGCGCGCGGCGAAGAAGACGTCCTGCGCACCGCGGAAACGGTTCCACAGGTCGTCCTCGTGCTCGCGCTGGGCCCGGCCCGCCGCCTTCCACTCCGCCATCAGCTCGCGGTACCGGGCGGCCGTGGCGCCCCAGTCGGTGGAACCCGACAGCGACTCGGCCTCCGCGACCAGCCGCTCCTTGGTCCTGCGGGCCTCCTCGCGCTGCGCGTCCAGCGACGCGAAGTGCGCCTTGCGCCGCTTGGAGAACGCCGACCGGGCGTGCGAGAAGCGGTGCCACAGCTCGTCGTCGGACTTCCGGTCGAGCCGCGGCAGGCCCTTCCAGGTGTCCACCAGCGCCCGCAGCCGCTCACCGGCGGCCCGCCACTGCTCGCTCTTCGCCAGCTCCTCCGCCTCGGCGACCAGCGCCTCCTTGGCGTGCCGCGCCTCGTCGGTCTGCCTGGCCTTCTGCGCCTTGCGCTCCTCGCGGCGCGCCTCCACCGTCTCGACCAGCTTGTCGAGCCGCTTGCGGAGCGCGTCGAGGTCGCCCACGGCGTGGTGCTCGTCCACCTGATGACGGATGTGGTCGATCGCGGCCATCGCGTCCTTGGCCGACAGGTCGGTGGTCTTCACCCGCTTCTCGAGGAGGCCGATCTCGACAACCAAGCCCTCGTACTTGCGCTCGAAGTAGGCCAGTGCCTCCTCGGGAGTTCCGGCCTGCCACGATCCGACGACCTGCTCGCCGTCGGCTGTACGCACGTACACGGTGCCCGTCTCGTCGACGCGGCCCCACGGGTCGCTGCTCACAGCGCCTCCTCCACATGATGCCGACGAGGGCGGTCACCCCCGGGCATCGTCCACAGTTCCCTGACGGGCCTCGCCCGCCCTCCACAGCACGACGCTCGAGGTCGCGCTGCACAACGCCAATCTAGGCGACCGGCCGCCCGGCTGTCCGCACTCAGCGCCACCGAATTCGGTGGGTCACGCCTTGCTGACGACGGCCTTCTCGATGGTGACGGCCTTCTTGGGCGCACCGTCCTGGGCGCCGCCCTCGACACCGCCCTTGGCGACGTCCTGGACGGCCTTCAGACCGGCCGCGTCCATCGTGCCGAACGGCGTGTACTGCGGGGGCAGCTTGGTGTCCTTGTAGACGAGGAAGAACTGGCTGCCGCCGGTGCCCGGCTGCCCGGTGTTGGCCATCGCCACCGTCCCGGCCTTGAACGTCACCGCGCCGTCCGCGCCCGGCTTGCCCAGGGAGGCGAGGTTCTCGTCCGGGATGGTGTAGCCGGGGCCGCCCGTGCCGTCGCCCTTGGGGTCGCCGCACTGGAGCACGAAGATGCCCTGCGTGGTCAGGCGGTGGCACTTCGTGTTGTCGAAGTACTTCTTGTCGGCGAGGTGCTTGAACGAGTTGACCGTGCGCGGCGTCTTCGCGGCGTCCATCGCGATCGACACGACGCCGTGGTTCGTCGTCAGCGCCATCGTGTACGTCGCCTTGGTGTCGACGGCCATCTTCGGCTCGTCGGCCTTCGGCTCGGGCGAGGACTCGGCGCCCGGCGACGACGAGGGGAACTCGATCGGCTTCTTCGCGTCCGCGGCGGACTCGGTGCGGAAGTTCGTGTAGGCCCCGGCGCCCGCGACGAGCGCGACGGCGACCGCGGCGACGATGATCCGGGTGCGCCGCTTCGCCTTGCGCTGGGCCTCCTCGCGGCGCTTCTGCTGCCGCTCGAACTTCTCCCGGGCGAGCTGGCGCCGCCGCTGATCGCTGGTGACCACCGGGTCTTCTCCTTGTCGGTCGTCTGTTCCTGTCCTGGCCGAGTGTGCCCGTACCGTATACGGGTTGGCTGTGGAATGAGCAGCGCCGGTAGGCTCTGATCTGCTGCATTCCTCCGCCGGACGACGTGTGCCGGACGACTCTTAAGGACGATCGTGCTCATTGCCGGGTTCCCCGCCGGGGCCTGGGGGACCAACTGCTACCTGGTCGCCCCCGCCGCGGGCGAGGAGTGCGTGATCATCGACCCGGGCCACCAGGCCACCCAGGGAGTCGAGGAGACGCTCAAGAAGCACCGGCTCAAGCCGGTGGCGGTCGTCCTCACCCACGGCCACATCGACCACGTCGCCTCGGTCGTCCCGGTCTGCGGCGCCCATGACGTGCCCGCGTGGATCCACCCCTCCGACCGGTACATGATGAGCGACCCGGAGAAGGCCCTCGGCCGCTCCATCGGCATGCCGCTCATGGGCGAGCTGACCGTGGGGGAGCCGGACGACGTCCACGAGCTCACCGACGGGGCGAAGCTGAGCCTCGCGGGCCTGGAGCTGACCGTGTCGCACGCGCCCGGCCATACGAAGGGGTCGGTGACCTTCGGCATGCCCGAGGCGGCGGACGTCCCGCCGGTCTTCTTCTCGGGCGACCTGCTGTTCGCCGGCTCCATCGGACGCACCGACCTGCCCGGCGGTGACATGGCCGAGATGCTCGACTCGCTGGCCCGCGTGTGCCTGCCGCTCGACGACTCGACCGTGGTGCTGTCCGGCCACGGCCCCCAGACGACCATCGGCCGCGAGCGCGCCACCAACCCGTACCTGCGCGAGGTGGCGGCCGGCCAGGGAGCGTCGCCCGCTCCCCGACGAGGAATGTGACGAGAGAAGTCCCGTGAGTACCTTCCAGGCCCCCAAGGGCACCTACGACCTGCTGCCGCCGAGCTCCGCGACGTACCTCGCCGTCCGCGAGGCGATCTCCGCGCCGCTGCGGAACTCCGGCTACGGGTACGTCGAGACCCCCGGCTTCGAGAACGTCGAACTGTTCGCCCGCGGTGTCGGCGAGTCCACCGACATCGTCACCAAGGAGATGTACGCCTTCGAGACCAAGGGCGGCGACAGGCTCGCCCTGCGCCCCGAGGGCACCGCGTCGGTGCTGCGCGCCGCCCTGGAGGCCAACCTGCACAAGCAGGGAAACCTCCCCGTCAAGCTCTGGTACTCGGGCTCGTACTACCGCTACGAGCGCCCGCAGAAGGGCCGCTACCGCCACTTCTCGCAGGTGGGCGCCGAGGCGATCGGCGCCGAGGACCCGGCGCTGGACGCCGAGCTGATCATCCTGGCCGACCAGGCGTACCGCTCGCTGGGCCTGCGCGACTTCCGTATCCTGCTGAACTCGCTGGGCGACAAGGAGTGCCGCCCGGTGTACCGGGAGGCGCTCCAGGGCTTCCTGCGCGGGCTGGACCTTGACGAGGACACCCGCCGCCGCGTCGACATCAACCCGCTGCGGGTCCTCGACGACAAGCGCGCCGACGTCCAGAAGCAGCTCGTGGGCGCGCCGCTGCTGCGCGACTACCTGTGCGACGCGTGCCGGGCGTACCACGAGGAGGTGCGCGCGCTCCTGACGGCGGCGGGCGTGGCCTTCGAGGACGACGAGAAGCTGGTGCGCGGCCTGGACTACTACACGCGGACCACGTTCGAGTTCGTCCACGACGGTCTGGGCTCGCAGTCCGCGGTGGGCGGCGGCGGCCGCTACGACGGGCTGTCGGAGATGATCGGCGGCCCCGCCCTGCCGTCGGTGGGCTGGGCGCTCGGCGTGGACCGCACGGTGCTGGCGCTGGAGGCCGAGGGCATCACCCTCGACCTGCCCGCCGCCACCAGCGTGTTCGCGGTGCCGATCGGCGAGGACGCCCGGCGCCGGCTGTTCGGCCTGGTCACCGAGTTGCGCAAGGCGGGCGTCGCGACGGACTTCGCGTACGGCGGCAAGGGCCTGAAGGCCGCGATGAAGGCCGCCAACCGCAGCGGCGCCCGGTACGCCCTGGTCCTGGGCGAGCGCGACCTCGCCGAGGGCGTGGCCCAGCTCAAGGACATGGAGTCGGGCGAGCAGGAGCCGGTCGCCCTCGACGCCGTCGTCGAGAAGCTGGCCTCCCGCCCGGCGTGATCCCAAGGACACCCCGGCCCCGGCCGGGGTGTCCTTATGTCCACCGAACGGCGGACACCGGCCGTCATGCGGCAGAATGATCCCCCATGACGACAGCAGCCGTTGACAACGCTTCCTCCGGCACCACGACGGTCGGCGCGAGCCGGGCGTTCGCCTGGATGCTGGTGGTCACGGGTGCGGCCGGACTGCTCGCGGCGTGGGTGATCACGCTCGACAAGTTCAAGCTGCTCGAGGACCCGAACTTCACCCCCGGGTGCAGCCTCAATCCGATCGTGTCCTGCGGCAACATCATGAAGAGCGAGCAGGCGTCGGCCTTCGGCTTCCCCAATCCCATGCTCGGCCTCGTCACCTACGCCATGGTGGTCGCCATCGGCGTCGGCCTCCTCGCGGGCGCCCGCTACCGCCGCTGGTACTGGCTGGGCCTGAACGCCGGGACGCTCTTCGGCACCGGCTTCTGCATGTGGCTCATGCACCAGTCGCTGTACGAAATCAACGCCCTGTGCCTGTGGTGCTCCCTGGCGTGGATCGCGACGATCATCATGTTCTGGTACGTGACCTCGCACAACGTGCGCAACGGCCTGCTGCCCGCGCCGCGGGCGGTGCGCGGCTTCCTCGACGAGTTCACCTGGGTGCTGCCGGCCGTGCACATCGGGATCATCGGGATGCTCGTCCTGACCCGCTGGTGGGACTTCTGGACCGGCTGACCGGTCCCCGGCCGGCTGTCAGTGGGCTGACATAGGCTTCTGCGTGTGGAGCCCGACCTGTTTACCGCAGCAGCCGAGGAACGCCAGGAGAAGGATCCGTCCACCAGCCCCCTGGCGGTCCGGATGCGCCCGCGCACCCTGGACGAAGTCGTCGGCCAGCAGCACCTGCTCAAGCCCGGTTCCCCCCTGCGCCGGCTGGTCGGCGAGGGCGCGGGCGGCCCGGCGGGCGCGTCGTCCGTGATCCTCTGGGGCCCGCCCGGCACCGGGAAGACGACCCTGGCGTACGTGGTCTCCAAGGCCACCAACAAGCGTTTCGTCGAGCTCTCCGCCATCACCGCCGGCGTCAAGGAGGTCCGCGCGGTCATCGACGGCGCCCGCCGCGCGGCCGGCGGCTTCGGCAAGGAGACCGTCCTCTTCCTCGACGAGATCCACCGCTTCAGCAAGGCCCAGCAGGACTCCCTGCTCCCCGCCGTCGAGAACCGGTGGGTCACGCTGATCGCCGCCACCACCGAGAACCCGTACTTCTCGGTCATCTCCCCGCTGCTGTCCCGCTCCCTGCTGCTGACCCTCGAACCACTCACGGACGAGGACGTCCAGGGCCTGCTGGAGCGGGCCCTGACCGACGAGCGCGGCCTGGCCGGTGCGGTGACCCTGTCCGGTGACGCCCGCTCCCACCTGCTGCGGATCGCGGGCGGCGACGCCCGCAGGGCGCTGACCGCCCTCGAGGCGGCGGCCGGTGCCGCCCTCGCCAAGAAGGAACCCGAGATCACCCTCGCCACCCTCGAGGAGACGGTCGACCGGGCGGCGGTGACGTACGACCGGGACGGCGACCAGCACTACGACGTGGCCAGCGCGCTGATCAAGTCCATCCGCGGCTCCGACGTCGACGCCGCCCTGCACTACCTCGCCCGGATGATCGAGGCCGGCGAGGACCCCCGCTTCATCGCCCGCCGTCTGATGATCTCCGCGAGCGAGGACATCGGCCTGGCGGACCCCACGGCGCTGCCCCTCGCGGTCGCGGCCGCCCAGGCCGTCGCCATGATCGGCTTCCCCGAGGCGGCCCTGACCCTCAGCCACGCCACGATCGCCCTCGCCCTGGCCCCCAAGTCGAACACCGCGACCACCGCGATAGCGGCCGCCCGGGCGGACGTGCGGAACGGGCTGGCGGGCCCGGTCCCTCCCCACCTCCGGGACGGTCACTACAAGGGCGCCGCCAAGCTGGGCCACGCCCAGGGGTACGTGTACCCGCACGACGTCCCCGGCGGGATCGCCGCCCAGCAGTACGCGCCCGACGCCATCCACGGCAGGCGTTACTACGAGCCGACCCGCTACGGCGCGGAGGCGCGGTACGCGGACGTGGCCGAGAAGGTGCGGGAGCGCCTGCGCGGCGCCGAGGACTGATCAGTCCCGCGCCGCCTCGAACAGGGCGTGCATGGCGCGGCGCAGCCCGTGGATGTCCCGCACGGGCTCGGGGAAGTCGAAGCGCGCGTCGAAGTGGTGCCCCGCCGTGTCACGGCAGCGCACCCGCAGCCCGAACCGGTCCAGCGCCAGCGGAACCACGCGCCGGACGCCGGCACGGTGCCCGAGCAGGCCGCTCAGTCCCTGCACGTGGTCGTCGTGGACGGCCGCGAGGTGCTGGAGCAGCTCGGTCTCGTACTCCAGGAGCGGGTCCGGCAGGGCTTCGGCGAAGTCCCGGGCGCCGACCGTCGCGTCGCCCCAGAGGTCGTCGACGTACACCTCGCCGATCTCCAGGCGCAGCATCATCAGCCCGGGCTCGGCGATGCCGGGGGCGAGGGTCAGCCAGCCGTGGACCCAGGCGCGGCCCCGGATACGGTGGGGCACCGCCACGGGAGCCACGTCCGTCACCTCCAGCACCGCGGGCAGCTCGTCGTCCTGCGCGTGCGTGGCGGCCCGCACCACCGGGGCGTCGGCCGGGAACAGCAGGTACACGGCGCCGTCCGTGCCGACCGTCCGGGCCTGGGGCACGAGCTGGTCGGGCCGGGCCCCTTCCGCCCCCGGGACGATCACGGCCGCGGAGCATGTACTCTGTACGAGAGTTCGTGTGCGCTCGGCTGCTGACGGCATCCGGGCGGTTTCAAGCCCGCTGGGACGCGGCTGACCATGAGCTGATCGGACCTCCGTCACATCGATGCTCTGCGAAGCAGGAGCATCGCTCTTTGTGCTGCTGTCTGTGATGCGCGTGGTGTTCCCAGGGCTCGACATGCGATCTCCTTGATTAAGGTAAGCCTAACCTAACCTATATCGGAGGTCTGGAGAACGTGCCTAACCAGTCGCGTCCCAAGGTCAAGAAGTCTCGCGCGCTCGGCATCGCGCTGACGCCCAAGGCCGTCAAGTACTTCGAGGCCCGCCCCTACCCGCCGGGCGAGCACGGCCGTGGCCGCAAGCAGAACTCGGACTACAAGGTCCGTCTGCTCGAGAAGCAGCGTCTGCGCGCCCAGTACGACATCAGCGAGCGCCAGATGGCGCGCGCCTACGACCGTGCCAAGAAGGCCGAGGGCAAGACGGGCGAGGCGCTGGTCGTCGAGCTCGAGCGCCGTCTCGACGCCCTGGTCCTGCGTTCGGGCATCGCCCGCACCATCTACCAGGCCCGTCAGATGGTCGTTCACGGCCACATCGAGGTCAACGGCGGCAAGGTCGACAAGCCGTCGTTCCGCGTCCGTCCCGACGACGTCGTGATGGTCCGCGAGCGCAGCCGCAGCAAGAGCCTGTTCCAGGTCGCGCGTGAGGGCGGCTTCGCCCCCGACGGCGAGACCCCGCGCTACCTCCAGGTCAACCTGAAGGCCCTGGCCTTCCGCCTGGACCGCGAGCCGAACCGCAAGGAAATCCCGGTCATCTGCGACGAGCAGCTCGTCGTCGAGTACTACGCCCGCTGATCCTGGCGTGTGGCGAAGCCCGCCGTTCCCTTCCGGGGAGCGGCGGGCTTCCGCGTTGCGTGCCCCCGCGCCTCCGCCCGACGGGCGGCGATCCGGGCGCCGGCCGGAACTGCCCCGGCGGCCGCACCGGTTCGGCCGGTTCCCTCCGCCGCCGCGCAGACCGCGCCTCTCCCCGCCTAATGCGGTACGGGGAGCGAGCGCGGGCGCGATAGGCTCGGAGAACGACTTTTTCGACGTCCGACGATGCAGAGAGCGGTGCGCGCAGTGACCGGTGGAGAGGTTGCCGGAATCCTGGTCGCCGTCTTCTGGGCGATCCTGGTCTCCTTCCTGGCCGTGGTGCTGGTGAGGCTGGCCCAGGCGCTCAGGGCGACCACCCGACTCGTGGCCGAGGTGACCGAGCAGGCGGTCCCGCTGCTGGCCGACGCCTCCGCGACCGTCCGCTCCGCACAGACCCAGCTCGACCGGGTCGACGCCATCGCGTCGGACGTCCAGGAAGTCACCTCCAACGCCTCCGCGCTCTCCACGACGGTCGCCTCCACCTTCGGCGGACCGCTCGTCAAGGTCGCGGCGTTCGGCTACGGCGTGCGCCGGGCGATGAGCCGGAACAAGAACGACAAGCCGGCCGAGCAGCCCCGGCGTACGGTGATCGTCGGCCGTACGGTGCCGGGAGCCAGGGGCCGGAAGCGGAAGGGCTGACGCAAGGGATGTTCCGCCGAGCTTTCTGGTTCACCGCGGGCGCCGCAGCCGGCGTGTGGGCCACCACCAAGGTCAATCGCAAGCTGAAGAAGCTCACGCCCGAGAGCCTCGCCGCCCAGGCTGCCGACAAGGCGATCGAGACCGGCCACCGGCTCAAGGAATTCGCCCTCGACGTCCGGGCGGGCATGCTCCAGCGCGAGGCCGAACTGGGCGAGGCACTGGGCCTGGAGGCACCGGCCGACGACCCCGCCCTCCCGGCGCCGCGCCGCGCCGCCGCCCTGGACGGCCGGGAGCCCCGCCCCCCGTACCCCACCAACCACTCGTACAACCGGAATGAGGACCACTGATGGAGTCGGCTGAAATCCGCCGCCGCTGGCTGAGCTTCTTCGAGGAGCGCGGGCACACCGTCGTCCCTTCGGCGTCGCTCATCGCGGACGACCCGACTCTGCTCCTGGTCAACGCCGGCATGGTGCCGTTCAAGCCCTTCTTCCTCGGTGAGGAGAAGCCGCCGTACGCCCGCGCCTCCAGCGTCCAGAAGTGCGTGCGCACGCCGGACATCGAAGAGGTCGGCAAGACCACCCGCCACGGCACGTTCTTCCAGATGTGCGGCAACTTCTCCTTCGGCGACTACTTCAAGGAAGGCGCCATCAAGCTCGCCTGGGAGCTGCTGACCACCCCGGTCGCGCACGGCGGTTACGGCCTGGAGCCCGAGAAGCTCTGGATCACCGTCTACCAGGACGACGACGAGGCCGAGCAGATCTGGCGCGACGTCGTCGGCGTCCCCGCCGAGCGCATCCAGCGCCTGGGCAAGAAGGACAACTTCTGGTCCATGGGCGTCCCCGGCCCCTGCGGCCCGTGCTCCGAGATCAACTACGACCGCGGCCCCGAGTTCGGCGCCGAGGGCGGGCCGGCCGTCAACGACGAGCGGTACGTGGAGATCTGGAACCTGGTCTTCATGCAGTACGAGCGCGGCGAGGGCACCTCCAAGGAGGACTTCGAGATCCTCGGCGACCTGCCGAGCAAGAACATCGACACGGGCCTCGGTCTCGAGCGCCTGGCGATGATCCTCCAGGGCGTACAGAACATGTACGAGACCGACACCCTGAAGGTCGTCATCGACAAGGCCACCGAGCTGACCGGTGTGCGCTACGGCCAGGCCCACGCCAGCGACGTCTCGCTGCGTGTGGTCGCCGACCACATGCGTACGTCCGTGATGCTCATCGGCGACGGCGTCACCCCCGGCAACGAGGGCCGCGGCTATGTGCTGCGCCGCATCATGCGCCGCGCCGTGCGCAACATGCGCATGCTGGGCGCCTCGGGTCCGGTCGTCGGCGACCTCGTCGACACCGTCATCAGGACGATGGGCGAGCAGTACCCGGAGCTGGAGACCGACCGCAAGCGCATCGAGACCGTCGCCCTCGCCGAGGAGGCCGCGTTCCTCAAGGCCCTCAAGGGCGGCACGAACATCCTCGACACCGCCGTGACCGAGACCAAGGCCGCCGGCGGCACGGTCCTCTCCGGCGACAAGGCGTTCCTGCTCCACGACACCTGGGGCTTCCCCATCGACCTCACCCTGGAGATGGCCGCCGAGCAGGGCCTCTCCGTGGACGAGACCGGCTTCCGCCGCCTGATGCAGGAGCAGCGCGACCGCGCCAAGGCCGACGCCCGCGCCAAGAAGACCGGTCACGCCGACGTCTCCGCGTACCGCGAGATCGCCGACACCTCCGGCGCCACGGAGTTCGTGGGCTACACCAACACCGAGGGCGAGACCACCGTCGTCGGCCTGCTGGTCAACGGCGTGCCCTCGCCGGCCGCCACCGAGGGCGACGAGATCGAGGTCGTCCTCGACCGCACGCCGTTCTACGCCGAGGGCGGCGGCCAGATCGCCGACACCGGGCGGATCAGGCTGCACAGCGGCGCCGTCATCGAGGTGCGCGACGTCCAGCAGCCGGTCCCGGGCGTCTCCGTCCACAAGGGCTCGGTGCAGGTCGGCGAGGTGACCGTCGGCTCCACCGCGTACGCCACCATCGACGTCAAGCGCCGCCGTGCCATCGCCCGCGCCCACAGCGCCACCCACCTGACCCACCAGGCGCTGCGCGACGCCCTCGGCCCGACGGCCGCCCAGGCCGGTTCCGAGAACCAGCCCGGCCGGTTCCGGTTCGACTTCGGCTCGCCCTCCGCCGTGCCGCAGACGGTCATGACGGACGTCGAGCAGAAGATCAACGAGGTGCTCGCCCGCGAGCTCGACGTGCACGCCGAGGTCATGGCGATCGACGAGGCCAAGCGGCAGGGCGCCATCGCCGAGTTCGGCGAGAAGTACGGCGAGCGCGTCCGCGTGGTCACCATCGGTGACTTCTCCAAGGAGCTGTGCGGCGGTACGCACGTCCACAACACCGCCCAGCTCGGTCTGGTGAAGCTGCTCGGCGAGTCGTCGATCGGTTCCGGCGTGCGCCGCATCGAGGCCCTCGTCGGTGTCGACGCGTACAACTTCCTCGCCAGGGAGCACACGGTCGTCGCCCAGCTCCAGGAGCTGGTCAAGGGCCGTCCCGAGGAACTCCCCGAGAAGATCTCCGGCATGCTGGCCAAGCTGAAGGACGCCGAGAAGGAGATCGAGAAGTTCCGCGCCGAGAAGGTGCTGCAGGCCGCCGCCGGTCTCGCCCAGGGCGCCCAGGACGTCCGCGGCGTGGCCCTGGTGACCGGCCAGGTCCCCGACGGCACCTCCGCCGACGACCTGCGCAAGCTCGTCCTGGACGTGCGCGGCCGCATCCCCGGCGACCGCCCGGCCGTCGTCGCCCTGTTCACCACGGCGAACGGCCGTCCGCTGACGGTCATCGCCACCAACGAGGCCGCCCGCGAGCGGGGTCTGAAGGCCGGCGACCTGGTCCGCACGGCCGCCAAGACCCTCGGTGGCGGCGGTGGCGGCAAGCCGGACGTCGCCCAGGGCGGCGGTCAGAACGCCGAGGCCGTCGGCGAGGCCATCGTCGCCGTCGAGCGGCTCGTCGCGGACACCGTCTGATGAGACGCGGCCGCCGGCTCGCGATCGACGTCGGGGACGCCCGGATCGGGGTCGCCTCGTGCGACCCCGACGGGGTCCTCGCCACGCCGGTGGAGACCGTGCCGGGACGTGATGTCCCGGCCGCCCACCGGCGGTTGCGGCAGATCACCGAGGAGTACGAACCCATCGAGATCGTGGTCGGCCTCCCTCGCTCCCTCAGTGGGGGCGAGGGCCCGGCCGCGGCCAAGGTCCGCGCCTTCGTCCAGGAACTCGCCCGTGGCGTCGCCCCCGTTCCGGTGCGGCTCGTGGACGAGAGGATGACCACAGTGACGGCGAGTCAGGGGCTGCGCGCGTCGGGCGTGAAGTCCAGAAAGGGCCGGTCTGTCATCGATCAGGCAGCCGCTGTGATCATCCTTCAGAACGCTCTTGAGTCCGAACGGGTATCGGGTAATCCGCCCGGAGAGAGCGTCGAAGTGGTCATCTGATCGCGATACGGTAACGTTCCCCGCTACGCGGCGGTGTTCGAACAGCCGCCGCGCTACGTAGAGGCGGATCGTCCGGACGCCTCGCGGCTGTTTGGGGATCGATGACTGAGTATGGCCGGAGCCCCGGCTCCGAACCGTGGCACCCCGAGGACCCGGCTCACGGGAACCAGGGGTGGGAAGGTCAGCAGGCCTACTACCAGCAGGCGCAGTACGGGAACCAGCAGGCGCAGTACGGAGACCAGCAGGACCCGTACCAGCAGCAGCCGCAGCAGGGTTACGGCGAGCAGCAGTACCACGCCCCTCAGGAGTACCACGCCCAGCAGACCTACGCGGGGCAGCCCTACGGCGGTCAACAGCCGTACGACACGGGCGCCTGGGACACCGGCCAGCAGACGGCGATGCCCTACGGGGCCCACGCGCCGGCCGACCCGTACGCCGCCCAGGGCCCCGACCTGTACGGCACCCCCGAGGCGTACCCGCCGCCGCAGCCCCCGGGCCAGCGGCGGGCCGAGCCGGAGCCCGGCCCGCCGCGGGAGCCGGCGCACCGGGAACCGGAGGAGGAGAGCCACCCGTTCTTCTCGGACGGCGCACCGGACGGGGGACCGGACGACGGCCACGACGACGACCCCGACGGCGACGCGGGCTCGTCCCGGCGCGGCGGGGGCCAGGGCCGCCGGGGTGGCAAGCCGCAGAAGAAGCGCAAGAGCCGCAACGGCCTCGCCTGCCTGGTCGTCGCGCTGGTCATGGCGGGCGGCGCCGGCGGCGTCGGCTACGTCGGCTACCAGTTCTGGCAGGGCCAGTTCGGCCCGGCGCCCGACTTCACCGGTGAGGGAACGAGCGAGACCGTCCAGGTCGAGATCCCCAAGGGCGCCGGCGGTTACGAGATCGCCGCCCTCCTCGTCGAGCACGGCGTGGTCAAGAGCCAGGGCGCCTTCGTCTCCGCCCAGGAGAAGAACCCCCGCGGCAAGAGCATCCAGGACGGCGTCTACACCCTGAAGAAGGGGATGTCCGCCGCCAGCGCCGTCGAGGCCATGCTCAATCCGGAGAACCGGAACGCCCTCACCATTCCCGAGGGCAAGCGGAGCGCCTACATCTACGCGGAGATCGACAAGAAACTCGAACTCAAGCCGGGCACCACCAAGTCGGTCGCCAAGGCGAAGGCGAAGACCCTCGGCCTGCCGGAGTGGGCGACCGGCCACCCCGACGTCAAGGACCCGCTGGAAGGCTTCCTCTTCCCGGCCAGTTACCCGGTGGCCAAGGGGGCCAAGCCGGAGGACGTCCTCAAGAAGATGGTCGCCCGGGCGAACGCCGAATACGGAAAGCTCGACATCGAGAACAAGGCCGCGTCGCTGGGTCTCAAGGGTCCGTGGGAGCTGCTGACCGTCGCCAGCCTGGTGCAGGTGGAGGGCAAGTACAAGCACGACTTCGACAAGGTGTCGCGCGTCGTGTACAACCGCCTCAAGCCGAACAACATCGAGACCGTCGGCCGGCTCGAATTCGACTCCACCATCAACTACATCAAGGAAGAAAGCACCCTCGACGTCGGTGCGGTGTCGGACCTGCGCAAGATCGACGATCCGTACAACACCTATGACATCAAGGGCCTGACGCCCGGGCCGATCAGCAATCCCGGTGTCGACGCCATCAATTCCGCGCTGAAACCGACCCCGGGTCCCTGGTACTACTTCGTGTCGATCAACGAGGACAAGACGGTGTTCTCGGTGACCAACGAGGAGCACAACCGGAACGTCGAGCAGTACGAAAAGGAACGGGAGAAGTCCGGACAGTGAGCACAGTGAAGCGCGCCGCCGTCCTCG
Organism: Streptomyces sp. WAC05374; assembly: GCF_004353505.1. Taxonomy (GTDB): domain Bacteria; phylum Actinomycetota; class Actinomycetes; order Streptomycetales; family Streptomycetaceae; genus Streptomyces. The sequence continues at coordinate 139,195 of NZ_SMNQ01000009.1, read as the reverse complement.
GGTCGCCGATCGCCCACTCCCTCTCCCCGGTGCTGCACCGGGCGGCCTACGCCGAGCTCGGCCTCGCCGACTGGTCGTACGACCGGTTCGAGGTGGACGAGGCCCGGCTCCCGGCGTTCCTGGACGGCCTGGACGACTCCTGGGCCGGACTGTCGCTGACCATGCCGCTCAAGCGGGCCGTCATCCCGCTGCTCGACGAGGTCACCGCCACGGCGGCCTCCGTGGAGGCCGTCAACACGGTCGTCCTCACCGAGGACGGCCGCCGTACCGGCGACAACACCGACATCCCTGGCATGATCGCCGCGCTGCGGGAGCGGGGCGTGGAGAAGGTGGAGACCGCCGCCGTGCTCGGCGCGGGGGCCACCGCGTCCTCCGCGCTCGCCGCGCTGTCCCTCGTCTGCACCGGCCCCGTCACCGCGTACGTGCGCAGTGAGGCCCGCGCCGCCGAGATGCGCGGCTGGGGCGAGCGGCTCGGCGTCCACGTCCGTACCGCCGACTGGGGGCGGGCGGCCGAAGGGCTGCGGGCGCCCCTGGTGATCGCCACGACGCCCGCCGGGACGACCGACGCGCTCGCCGCCGAGGTCCCGGGCCGGCCCGGCACCCTCTTCGACGTGCTGTACGAGCCGTGGCCCACCGCCCTGGCGGCCGCCTGGTCGGCCCGCGGGGGAGCGGTGCTCGGAGGACTCGACCTCCTCGTCCACCAGGCCGTCCTCCAGGTGGAACAGATGACCGGCCGCACCCCGGCCCCCCTGGCCGCCATGCGCGCCGCCGGCGAACGGGCCCTCGCCGCCCGCTAGGGGCCCGCCGGTCCCCCGCCGCGCCACGAGGCGGGCCGCGCGGCGCGTCGCGGACCTGACCGCCGCGGAGTCCGTCTTGTGGACCGCGCACCAGTGCGGGGCCCGGACGTGGGAGGATCAGGGTGGCGGGCCAGGGCCGCGCACCCGGTCGCGCCGTCGCTGTCGAGGCGCGAGCATGAGGAGCACCGTTGAGCAGGTTGCGCTGGCTGACCGCTGGGGAGTCCCACGGTCCCGCACTGGTGGCGACGCTGGAGGGCCTTCCCGCCGGTGTCCCGATCACCACGGAGATGGTGGCGGACCACCTGGCCCGTCGGCGCCTCGGCTACGGGCGCGGCGCGCGGATGAAGTTCGAGCGCGACGAGGTGACCTTCCTCGGCGGCGTACGCCACGGCCTGACCATGGGCTCGCCCGTCGCCGTGATGGTCGGCAACACCGAGTGGCCCAAGTGGGAGAAGGTCATGGCGGCCGACCCGGTCGACCCGGCCGAGCTCGCCGAACTGGCCCGCAACGCCCCCCTGACCCGCCCTCGCCCCGGCCACGCCGACCTGGCGGGCATGCAGAAGTACGGGTTCGACGAGGCCCGCCCGGTCCTGGAGCGGGCCAGCGCCCGCGAGACCGCCGCCCGCGTCGCCCTCGGCGCCGTCGCCCGCTCCTACCTCAAGGAGACGGCGGGCATCGAGATCGTGTCGCACGTCGTCGAGCTCGCCGCCGCCAAGGCCCCCTACGGCGTGTACCCGACCCCCGCCGACGTCGAGAAGCTGGACGCCGACCCGGTGCGCTGCCTGGACCCCGACGCGTCGAAGGCGATGGTCGCCGAGATCGACCAGGCCCACAAGGACGGTGACACCCTCGGCGGCGTCGTCGAGGTCCTCGCGTACGGCGTGCCCGTCGGCCTCGGCTCGCACGTCCACTGGGACCGGCGCCTGGACGCCCGGCTGGCCGCCGCCCTCATGGGCATCCAGGCCATCAAGGGCGTCGAGGTCGGCGACGGGTTCGACCTCGCCCGCGTACCCGGCTCCAAGGCCCACGACGAGATCGTCGCCACCGGCGAGGGCATCAAGCGCACCTCCGGCCGCTCCGGCGGCACGGAGGGCGGTCTGACCACGGGTGAGCTGCTGCGCGTCCGCGCCGCGATGAAGCCCATCGCGACCGTGCCCCGGGCGCTGAAGACCGTCGACGTCGTCACCGGCGAGGCCGCCGCCGCGCACCACCAGCGCTCCGACGTCTGCGCCGTCCCGGCCGCCGGCATCGTCGCCGAGGCCATGGTCGCCCTCGTCCTCGCCGACGCGGTCGCGGAGAAGTTCGGCGGCGACAGCGTCGCCGAGACCCGCCGCAACGTCCGCTCGTACCTCGACAACCTCCACATCAAGTGAGCACCGGCCCGCTGATCGTCCTGGTCGGCCCGATGGGCTCCGGAAAGTCCACCGTGGGCGCGCTGCTCGCCGACCGGCTCGGCGTGCCCTACCGGGACACCGACGCCGACATCGTGGCCGCCGAGGGGCGCGAGATCTCGGACATCTTCGTCGAGGACGGCGAGGAGCACTTCCGCGCGCTGGAGCGCGAGGCCGTACGCACCGCCGTCGCCGAACACCAGGGCGTCCTCGCCCTCGGCGGCGGCGCCGTCCTCGACGCCGGCACCCGCCGGCTCCTCGCCGGGCTCCCGGTCGCGTACCTCTCGATGGACGTCGAGGAGGCGGTCCGGCGCGTCGGGCTCAACACCGCCCGCCCGCTGCTCGCCGTCAACCCGCGCCGCCAGTGGCGCGAGCTGATGGAGGCCCGCAGGCACCTGTACACCGAAGTCGCCCGCGTGGTGGTGGCCACCGACGACAAGACCCCCGAAGAGGTCGCCCAGGCGGTCCTCGACGCACTGGAGCTCCAGAAGTGACTGACCACGCAGTGACCCGCATCCAGGTCGGCGGCACGGCCGGCACCGACCCCTACGAGGTGCTGGTCGGCCGGCAGCTCCTCGGCGAGCTCGGGGGGCTCGTCGGCAACGCCAAGCGCGTCGCCGTCGTCCACCCCGAGGCGCTGGCTGAGACCGGTGAGGCGCTGCGCGCCGACCTCGCCGAGCAGGGGTACGAGGCCATCGCGATCCAGGTGCCCAACGCGGAGGAGGCCAAGACCGCCGAGGTCGCCGCCTACTGCTGGAAGGCGCTCGGCCAGTCCGGCTTCACCCGCACCGACGTGATCGTCGGCGTCGGCGGCGGTGCCACCACCGACCTCGCCGGCTTCGTCGCGGCCACCTGGCTGCGCGGAGTGCGCTGGATCGCCGTCCCCACCACCGTGCTCGCCATGGTCGACGCGGCGGTCGGCGGCAAGACCGGCATCAACACCGCCGAGGGCAAGAACCTCGTGGGCGCCTTCCACCCGCCCGCCGGTGTCCTGTGCGACCTCGCCGCCCTCGACTCGCTCCCGGTCCACGACTACGTCAGCGGCCTGGCCGAGATCATCAAGGCCGGTTTCATCGCCGACCCGGTGATCCTGGACCTGATCGAGGCGGACCCCGAGGCCGCCCGCACCCCCGCGGGCCCGCACACCGCCGAGCTGATCGAGCGCTCCATCCGCGTCAAGGCCGACGTCGTGTCGTCCGACCTGAAGGAGTCCGGGCTCCGCGAGATCCTCAACTACGGCCACACCCTCGCGCACGCGATCGAGAAGAACGAGCGCTACAAGTGGCGCCACGGCGCCGCCGTCTCCGTCGGCATGGTCTTCGCCGCCGAACTCGGCCGCCTCGCCGGCCGTCTCGACGACGCCACCGCCGACCGGCACCGCACCGTGCTCGAGGCCGTCGGCCTCCCGCTCACCTACCGCGGCGACCAGTGGCCCAAGCTGCTGGAGACCATGAAGGTCGACAAGAAGTCCCGGGGCGACCTGCTGCGCTTCATCGTCCTGGACGGCCTGGCCCGGCCCACGGTCCTCGAAGGCCCCGACCCGGCCGTCCTCGTCGCCGCGTACGGGGAGGTCTCCGCGTGACCGCGCGGCGCGTCCTGGTCCTCAACGGCCCGAACCTCGGCCGCCTCGGCTCCCGCGAGCCCGACGTCTACGGCTCCACCTCGTACGCCGGCCTCGTCGAGGCGTGCCGGTCGCTCGGCAAGGAGCTCGGTTTCGACGTCGAGGTGCGCGAGACGAACGACGAGGGCGAGATGATCCGCTGGCTCCACGAGGCGGCCGACGGCTCCCTCCCCGTGGTGCTCAACCCCGGCGCGTTCACGCACTACTCGTACGGCATGAGGGACGCGGCCGCCCAGCGCACCGCGCCCCTCATCGAGGTGCACATCTCCAACCCGTACACGCGGGAGGAGTTCCGCCACACCTCCGTCGTGGCGGCCGTGGCCAGCGGCACCGTCGCGGGCTTCGGCATCGGCTCCTACCGCCTCGCCCTGCGCGCCCTCGCCGACGAACTGGCCTAGCCGGGCACTCCGCACCGTCCCCGGCCGTTCCCATACAGTCGGCCGGGGAGGGTACGGTTCGGTAACGGGCCGCCCAACGGCCGCCCGACCAGCACCGATCGGACGAGACGGAGTGGCACCGGATGCAGCACGCAGTGGGGGCTCCGCTGCCGCCGCCCCACCTGCCGGGGCACGCAGCCACCGGATGGACGAACCAGGCCGCCGCCCACCACCCGGGCCCGCCGCCACCGCAGGGCCCCCCGCCCGCGGCACCTCCCGCCGCGCCTCCCGCGGCGCCGCCCAACTGGGTCCCGCCCGAGACCACGGGCCACATCCACCTGCCGCCCGGCGCCCCGGTCGCCGCCCCGGCGCCGGCGCCGCACACCGCGCCCGGCACTCCGGGGACCGGCACCGCCACGCTCGCCGTCCTCCTCATCGGCCCGGCCGGGGCGGGCAAGACCACCGTCGCCCGGTACTGGGCCAGCACCCGCCGGGTGCCCACCGCGCACATCAGCCTGGACGACGTACGCGAATGGGTCTGCGCCGGCTTCGCCGACCCCCAGTCCGGCTGGAACGACCAGTCCGAGGCGCAGTACCGGCTGGCCCGCCGCACCTGTGGCTTCGCCGCGCGCAACTTCCTGGCCAACGGCATCTCCTGCATCCTCGACGACGCCGTCTTCCCCGACCGCCCGGTCGTGGGCCTGGGCGGCTGGAAGCGCCACGTCGGGCCCGGGCTGCTGCCCGTCGTCCTCCTCCCGGGCCTCGAGATCGTCCTGGAGCGCAACGCCGAGCGCAGCGGGAACCGCCGGCTCTCCGACGAGGAGGTCGCCGGCATCCACGGCCGCATGGCCGGCTGGTACGGCTCCGGGCTGCCGATCATCGACAACTCCAAGTACGACGTCGAGACCACCGCCCGGGTCCTGGACGACGTCCTCGCCCGCGCCATAGCGAGCCCGCCGGCCTTCTAGAGCCGTGTCCCCTCCAGGTCCGTCAGGCCCTGGAGGGGACACGGCCGCGCGGTGCGCTCAGCGGGAGGACGACTTCACCAGCCGGCGGATGTTGTCCAGGCTGCCGCAGTCCGCCGCCAGGTGCCGGGCCCGGGCCTCGGCGAACGCGGTGCCGAGCTCCGCGCGGCGTTCGGCGGCGACGTTCTCGCGGGCGTCGTTGATGAGCGTCCGCTCCTCCTCGTCGGCGTGGTGGTTCACCGCCGTGACGAGCTCCTCGAGCTTCTCGTCCCACTCCTCGGAACCGGTGTCCTCCACTTCGAGCAGGGCCAGCAGGGCCTCGTTGCCCTCCTGGTGCTCGTGCACGCTGTGCTCGACGTCCTCGTCGTCCACGTTCTTGTAGCGCCGCAGCGCGGGGTAGACCTCGCTCTCCTCCGCCTCCGCGTGGGCCACCAGGAGGGCGGCGAACTCCTGGAGCGCCCCGGCCCGGTCGGCCTGGACGTTCCGCATCGCCCGGAACAGCTCCTCCATCCGGCGGTGGTCCCGCAGGATCAGCTCGACGACATCGGTGGTCGTGGTGGCAGTACTGGCCGGCATGGTGACTCCTTCGAACCGTGGCGACTGTGTCCGCTCCGCCGGATACCCCGGTTTTTGCCGTTGACCACCCCGGCCGCCCCGCCACCGGCGCCGCCCGCGAGGGGCCTGCCCTCCGGCCGCCGGCGCCCCGGTCGGCCCGCCCGACCTGCCGACCCGGGCGGGCACTCGTAGGCTCGGGGCATGTCAGAGGTGTTTGCGGACCGCCGAGGGCGGCTGCGCGACCGGTGCGCGGCGTCCGGCTCTGCGGCGGCCCTGGTCTCCCGCCCCGCCAACGTCCGGTATCTCGCGGGCGGCGCGCCCCCCGGCGCCGTCCTGCTCCTGGGCGCCGGCGACGACGTCCTGCTCTGCCCCCGCCCGCCCACGGGCGACCCGGTCGAGGGCCGCCTCGACGAGCGGCTGCGCCAGATGGTGCTGCCCTCCTCCGGCGGCGACCCGGCGGTCGCGGCCGTGGGCATCGCCGGCCGCGAGGGGGCGGACACCCTCGCGGTGGAGGAACACCACCTGACCGTCGCCCGCCACCGCGCCATGGGCTCGGTCGCCCCGAAGGTGCGCCTGGCGGACCTGGGCACCGCCATCGAGCAGGAGCGGATCGTCAAGGACGAGGACGAGATCACCTGCCTCCGGATCGCGGCCGAGATCACCGACCAGGCGCTCGGCGAGCTCCTCGAATCGATCCTGGTAGGCCGCACCGAGCGCCACCTCGCCCTGGAGCTGGAACGCCGCCTGGTGGACCACGGCGCCGACGGCCCGGCGTTCCCCACCTCCGTCGCGACCGGCCCCAACGCCGGCCGGGGCGGTCACCGGCCGTCCGACCGCCGCGTCGAGGAGGGTGATTTCCTCTCCGTCTGCCTGGGCGCCAACTACCGCGGCTACCGCTGCGAGATCGGCCGTACGTTCGTCATCGGCACCTCGCCCGCCGACTGGCAGATCGAGCTGTACGACCTCGTCTTCGCCGCTCAGCGGGCCGCCCGCGAGGCCCTGGCCCCCGGGACCGCGTACCGCGACGTGGACCGCGCCGCCCGCCAGATCCTGGACGCGGCGGGGTACGGCGAGTGCGTCGCGCCCTTCCTCGGACACGGTGTCGGGCTCGAAATCGAGGAGGACCCGCAGTTGGCACCCGGCGCCATGGGTAAACTGGACGCTTGTGTGCCGGTCACCGTCGAACCGGGGGTCCACCTCCCGGGCCGGGGCGGTGTCCGGATCGATGACACGCTCGTCGTACGCCAGGTGGCGGACGGCGGACCCGAGCTACTCACCATCACGACCAAGGAGCTGCTCGCGCTGTAGCGCGTGACGCACCACGCCTCGGTCGTCCACCAGCGTCAGTCCAGGAGATTCCGCAACCGTGGCTTCCACGAACGACCTCAAGAACGGCATGGTGCTCAAGCTCGACAACGACCAGCTCTGGTCCGTGGTCGAGTTCCAGCACGTCAAGCCCGGCAAGGGCCCGGCCTTCGTGCGCACCAAGCTCAAGAACGTGCTCTCCGGCAAGATCGTCGACAAGACGTTCAACGCCGGTGTGAAGGTCGAGACGGCCACCGTCGACCGCCGCGACATGCAGTTCTCGTACATGGACGGCGAGTACTTCGTCTTCATGGACATGCAGACGTACGACCAGCTCCACGTCTCCCGCGCCGCCGTCGGCGACGCCGCGAACTTCCTGATCGAGGGCTTCACCGCCACCGTCGCCACGCACGAGGGCGAGGTGCTCTACGTCGAGCTCCCCGCCGCCGTCGAGCTGACGATCCAGGAGACCGAGCCGGGCGTCCAGGGCGACCGCTCCACCGGTGGCACCAAGCCGGCCATCCTGGAGACCGGCCACCAGATCCAGGTCCCGCTCTTCATCACCACCGGTGAGAAGATCAAGGTCGACACTCGTGACAGCGGCTACCTCGGCCGGGTGAACAGCTAACCGTGGCTGCCCGGAACAAGGCCCGTAAGCGCGCCTTCCAGATCCTCTTCGAGGCCGATCAGCGCGGTGCCTCCGCGCAGGAGGTCCTCGCGGACTGGGTCCGGCACGCCCGGTCCGACGACCGGCAGCCGCCGGTCAGCGAGTACACGATGGAGCTCGTCGAGGGGTACGCACAGTACGCCGACCGGATCGACGATCTCATCGCCACCTACGCGGAGGGCTGGGCGCTCGACCGGATGCCGGTCGTCGACCGGAACATCCTGCGTCTCGGTGCGTACGAGCTGGTGTGGGTGGACGGCACTCCGGACGCGGTGGTGATCGACGAGGCGGTGCAGCTCGCCAAGGAGTTCTCCACCGACGAGTCCCCGTCGTTCGTCAACGGCCTGCTGGCCCGCTTCAAGGACCTCAAGCCGAAGCTCCGCCGGGACTGACCGGCTCGCCCCGAGCCGGAACCGAGCCTGTACGAAGGGCCCGCAGCGCACCTCGCGCGGCGGGCCCTTCGGCGTGGGACCGCCAGGTTCCCCACGGGCACGAAAGAGCCGCCGGGGCGGTGGGACACCCGAAGGTGACCCCCGCACCCGGCGGCAACGTTTCTGCTGTAGGAAGGCCCGTGAATCAGGCCTCTTCGTGGGCGACCGCACGGCGCGCGTCCGCGTCCAGCACGCCCCAGCTAATGAGCTGCTCGGTCAGCACCGAGGGCGACTGGTCGTAGATGACCGCCAGGGTGCGCAGGGCGTCCTGCCGGATCGACAGCACCTTGCCGTTGTAGTCACCACGCTGCGACTGGATCGTCGCGGCGTACCGCTGCAGCGGGCCCGCCTTCTCCGCGGGGACGTGTGCCAGGCGCTCCAGGTCCAGGACGAGCTTCGGCGGCGGCTCGGCGGCCCCGCCCGGCGTGGTGCCCGGCAGCAGCTCCTGCACCGGGACGCCGTAGAAGTCGGCCAGCTCGGCCAGGCGCTGCACGGTCACGGCACGGTCACCGCGCTCGTACGAGCCGACCACCACGGCCTTCCAGCGCCCCTGGGACTTCTCCTCCACCCCGTGGAGAGAGAGGCCCTGCTGGGTGCGGATGGCACGGAGCTTGGCCCCGAGCTGTTTTGCGTATTCGCTGGACATATAGCTCCCGGGAAAGAGTGGTAACTCACTGTGAGGTTACGCAGCGTTACTTGGCTGCGTCAAGCCGAATGGTCCGTACCGGCCCTCTTTGGCGACCCGTGGCAGGAGCACGCACCGGGCCCTGGTACCGTGGATGGCGCAATTCCGACGTCCTTTAAGGTCCGTCCCGTGAGGCGGAGAAGGAGGTCCGTTTCGTATGGACGCCATTCAGCAGTCCGATGCCGCGCGCCCCGTCCTCGAGGGCCCCGACATCGCGCGGGTCCTGACCCGCATCGCCCACGAGATCGTCGAGCGCGCCAAGGGCGCCGACGACGTGGTGCTCCTCGGCATTCCCACGCGTGGCGTCTTCCTCGCCCGCCGTCTCGCCGACAAGCTCGAGCAGATCACCGGCCGCCCGCTGCCGGTCGGCTCCCTCGACATCACCATGTACCGCGACGATCTGCGGATGCGGCCCGCCCGCGCGCTCGCCCGCACCGAGATCCCCGGTGACGGCATCGACGGCCGCCTGGTCGTCCTCGTGGACGACGTGCTCTTCTCCGGCCGCACCATCCGCGCCGCCCTCGACGCGCTCGGCGACATCGGCCGCCCGCGCGCCGTCCAGCTCGCGGTCCTCGTCGACCGGGGCCATCGCGAACTCCCGATCCGCGCCGACTACGTCGGCAAGAACCTCCCCACGTCGCTGCGGGAGACGGTCAAGGTCCAGCTCGCCGAGGAGGACGGTCGCGACACCGTGCTGCTCGGGCTGCGGGAGACCGCCTCCACGGCCGCGGCCGGCGAGCAGTAGCACCCCCGTACGACCTTTCGCGTACGGCGTGCCGCGCCGCGCGCCCGCATGCCCAACGGACCTGTCCAGGCACGGCCCCACCAGGTCACCCCTCGGCCCGCAACCTCCACAAAAACGGAGAAACTCCCCCAGATGATGCGCCACCTCATCTCGGCCGCCGACCTCACCCGCGACGACGCCGTCCTCATCCTCGACACCGCCGAGGAGATGGCCCGGGTCGCCGACCGGCCGATCAAGAAGCTGCCCACCCTGCGCGGCCGCACCGTCGTCAACCTCTTCTTCGAGGACTCGACCCGTACCCGCATCTCCTTCGAGGCCGCCGAGAAGCGCCTGTCCGCCGACGTCATCAACTTCAGCGCCAAGGGCTCCTCCGTCTCCAAGGGCGAGTCCCTGAAGGACACCGCGCAGACCCTGGAGGCGATGGGCGTGGACGCCGTCGTCATCCGGCACGGCGCCTCCGGCGCCCCGTACCGCCTGGCCACCTCCGGCTGGATCGACGCCGCCGTCATCAACGCCGGTGACGGCACCCACCAGCACCCCACGCAGGCGCTGCTGGACGCCTTCACCATGCGCCGCCGCCTGGTCGGCCGGGACGCGGGCCTCGGCCAGGACCTGGCCGGCAAGCGGATCACCATCGTCGGGGACGTGCTGCACAGCCGGGTCGCCCGCTCCAACGTCGACCTGCTGCACACCCTCGGCGCCGAGGTCACCCTCGTCGCCCCGCCCACGCTGGTCCCCGTGGGCGTCGAGACCTGGCCCTGCGAGGTGTCCTACGACCTCGACAGCACCCTGCCGAAGTCCGACGCCGTGATGATGCTGCGCGTCCAGCGCGAGCGGATGAACGCCGCGTTCTTCCCGACCGAGCGCGAGTACTCGCGCCGCTACGGCCTCGACGGCGACCGCATGGCGCGGATGCCCGAGCACGCCATCGTGATGCACCCCGGCCCCATGGTCCGCGGCATGGAGATCACCGCCGAGGTCGCCGACTCCGGCCGCTGCACGGTCGTCGAGCAGGTCGCCAACGGCGTCTCCATCCGCATGGCCGTCCTGTACCTGCTGCTCGGCGGCGCCACGCCCGATTCCAAAGACGCCTCCGCCGTCGCCCAGACCCGTACCGAGGAGAAGTAAGACCGATGAGCAAGACCCTGATCCGTGGTGCGAAGGTGCTGGGCGGCGAGGCCCAGGACGTCCTGATCGACGGCGAGACCGTCGCGGCCGTCGGCCCCGGCCTGGAGGCCGGTGACGCCACCGTGGTCGAGGCCGCGGGGAAGATCCTGCTGCCGGGCCTGGTGGACCTCCACACCCACCTGCGCGAGCCGGGCCGCGAGGACTCCGAGACCGTCCTCACCGGCACCCGGGCCGCCGCCTCCGGCGGTTACACCTCCGTGTTCGCCATGGCCAACACCTTCCCGGTCGCCGACACCGCCGGCGTCGTCGAGCAGGTCTACCGGCTCGGCCAGGAGCACGGCTACTGCGACGTGCAGCCCATCGGCGCCGTCACCGTCGGCCTGGAGGGCAAGAAGCTCGCCGAGCTGGGCGCCATGCACGAGTCCGCCGCCGGCGTCACCGTCTTCTCCGACGACGGCAAGTGCGTCGACGACGCCGTGATCATGCGCCGTGCGCTGGAGTACGTGAAGGCCTTCAACGGCGTCGTCGCCCAGCACGCCCAGGAGCCCCGCCTCACCGAGGGCGCCCAGATGAACGAGGGCGTCGTCTCCGCCGAGCTGGGACTGGGAGGCTGGCCGGCCGTCGCCGAGGAGTCGATCATCGCGCGTGACGTGCTGCTCGCCGAGCACGTCGGCTCCCGCGTCCACATCTGCCACCTGTCGACCGCCGGGTCCGTCGAGATCGTCCGGTGGGCCAAGTCGCGCGGCATCGACGTCACCGCCGAGGTCACCCCGCACCACCTGCTCCTGACCGACGAGCTGGTCCGCTCCTACAACCCGGTCTACAAGGTCAACCCGCCGCTGCGCACCGAGCGCGACGTGAGGGCGCTGCGCGAGGCGCTGGCGGACGGCACGATCGACATCGTCGCCACCGACCACGCCCCGCACCCGCACGAGGACAAGGACTGCGAGTGGGCGGCGGCCGCCATGGGCATGGTCGGCCTGGAGACCGCGCTGTCCGTGGTCCAGCACACGATGGTCGAGACCGGCCTGCTGGACTGGGCCGGGGTCGCCGACCGCATGTCGTTCAGGCCCGCCGCGATCGGCCGCGCCACCGGCCACGGCCGGCCCGTCTCGGCAGGTGAGCCCGCCAACCTCACCCTGGTCGATCCGGCATACCGTGGTCCCGTGGACCCCGCGGGCTTCGCCTCCCGCAGCCGCAACACCCCCTACGAGGGCCGCGAGCTGCCGGGTCGCGTCACCCACACCTTCCTGCGGGGCCGGGCGACGCTCATGGACGGGAAGCTGGCGTGACACTCATCGACATCGCGGCGGAGCAGAAGTCGGCGGAGGTGACCGACTGGGCCGCCCGGCTCGGCTGGGTCGCCGGGCTGCTGCTCTTCATCGCCCTCGTCTACTGGCTGATGCGCCAGGGCTGGAAGTGGCGCGGCAGCCTCCAGTCGGACCTGCCCGAGCTGCCGGGAATGCCGGACGCCCCCGGTGCGGCGAGACTGACGATGACCGGCCGCTACCACGGCTCCACCACCGCCGGTCAGTGGCTCGACCGGATCGTCGCCCACGGGCTGGGTACCCGCAGCCGCGTCGAGCTGACGCTCACGGACGAGGGCCTGGCGGTCGTACGCCCCGGGGCGCGCGACTTCTTCGTCCCGGCCGGGAACCTGCGCGGCGCCCGGCTGGACAAGGGCATCGCGGGCAAGGTCCTCGCCGAGGGCGGCCTGCTGATCGTCACCTGGGCCCACGGCGAGACGCTGATCGACTCCGGCTTCCGCTCCGACCGCGCGGCGGAGCACACCACCTGGGCCGACACCCTGAACACCATGATCACCACTACGACGGAAGGCGCCGCACGATGACGACCTCCACAAGGGGAGCCGCCAAGACTCCCGCCGTACTCGTCCTGGAGGACGGCCGCACCTTCCGTGGCCGCGCCTACGGGGCCGTGGGGGAGACCTTCGGCGAGGCCGTGTTCTCCACGGGCATGACCGGCTACCAGGAAACCCTGACCGACCCGTCGTACCACCGCCAGGTCGTCGTGATGACCGCGCCGCACGTCGGCAACACCGGCGTCAACGACGAGGACCCCGAGTCCGGGAAGATCTGGGTCTCCGGGTACGTCGTCCGCGACCCCGCCCGCGTCCCCTCCAACTGGCGCTCCCGCCGCACCCTCGACGAGGAGCTGGCCGCCCAGGGCGTCGTCGGCATCAGCGGCATCGACACCCGCGCCCTCACCCGCCACCTCCGCGAGCGCGGCGCCATGCGCGTGGGCATCTTCTCCGGCGACGCGATCGCCGACGAAACGACCCTGCTCGCCAGGGTCCAGGCCGCCCCGCAGATGAAGGGCGCCGACCTCGCCGCCGAGGTCGCCACCACCGAGCCGTACGTCGTGCCGGCGATCGGCGAGAAGAAGTTCACCGTCGCCGCCGTCGACCTCGGCATCAAGGGCATGACCCCGCACCGGATGGCCGAGCGCGGCATCGAGGTCCACGTGCTGCCCGCCACCGCCACCGCGGAGGACGTGTACGCGGTGAACCCCGACGGCGTGTTCTTCTCCAACGGCCCCGGCGACCCCGCCACCGCCGACGGCCCCGTCTCCGTCATGCGGGCCGTCCTGGAGCGCAAGACGCCCCTGTTCGGCATCTGCTTCGGCAACCAGATCCTCGGCCGCGCGCTCGGCTTCGGCACCTACAAGCTGAAGTACGGCCACCGGGGCATCAACCAGCCCGTGCAGGACCGCACGACCGGCAAGGTCGAGGTCACCGCGCACAACCACGGCTTCGCCGTCGACGCCCCCCTCGACAAGGTGTCCGACACCCCCTTCGGCCGCGCCGAGGTCTCCCACGTCTGCCTCAACGACAACGTGGTGGAGGGCCTCCAGCTTCTCGACCAGCCGGCCTTCAGCGTCCAGTACCACCCCGAAGCGGCCGCCGGCCCGCACGACGCCGCGTACCTCTTCGACCGCTTCGTATCCCTGATGGAGGCCGAGCGTGCCTAAGCGCACCGATATCCAGTCCGTCCTGGTCATCGGCTCCGGCCCGATCGTCATCGGCCAGGCCGCCGAGTTCGACTACTCCGGCACCCAGGCGTGCCGCGTCCTCAAGGCCGAGGGCCTGCGGGTCATCCTGGTGAACTCCAACCCCGCGACGATCATGACCGACCCGGAGATCGCCGACGCCACCTACGTCGAGCCGATCACCCCCGAGTTCGTCGAGAAGATCATCGCCAAGGAGCGCCCCGACGCGCTCCTGCCCACCCTGGGCGGCCAGACCGCGCTCAACACCGCGATCTCCATGCACGAGCAGGGTGTGCTGGAGAAGTACGGCGTGGAGCTCATCGGCGCCAACGTCGAGGCCATCCACAAGGGCGAGGACCGCGACCTGTTCAAGGGCGTCGTCGAGGCCGTCCGCGCCAAGATCGGCCACGGCGAGTCCGCCCGCTCGGTCATCTGCCACTCCATGGACGACGTCCTCAAGGGCGTCGAGACGCTCGGCGGCTACCCCGTCGTCGTCCGCCCCTCCTTCACCATGGGCGGCGCCGGTTCCGGCTTCGCCCACGACGAGGAGGAGCTGCGCCGCATCGCCGGGCAGGGCCTGACGCTGTCTCCCACCACCGAGGTGCTCCTGGAGGAGTCCATCCTCGGCTGGAAGGAGTACGAGCTGGAGCTGATGCGCGACAAGCACGACAACGTCGTGGTCGTCTGCTCCATCGAGAACTTCGACCCGATGGGCGTGCACACCGGTGACTCGATCACCGTCGCCCCGGCGATGACCCTCACCGACCGCGAGTACCAGATCCTCCGTGACGTCGGCATCGCGATCATCCGCGAGGTCGGCGTCGACACCGGCGGCTGCAACATCCAGTTCGCGGTCAACCCGGAGGACGGCCGGGTCATCGTCATCGAGATGAACCCCCGCGTCTCCCGCTCGTCCGCACTGGCGTCCAAGGCCACCGGCTTCCCGATCGCGAAGATCGCGGCCCGGCTCGCCGTGGGCTACACGCTCGACGAGATCCCCAACGACATCACCGAGAAGACCCCGGCCTCCTTCGAGCCGACCCTCGACTACGTCGTCGTCAAGGCACCGCGCTTCGCCTTCGAGAAGTTCCCGTCGGCCGACTCCACGCTGACCACGACCATGAAGTCGGTCGGCGAGGCCATGGCCATCGGCCGGAACTTCACCGAGGCGCTCCAGAAGGCGCTGCGCTCGCTGGAGAAGAAGGGCAGCCAGTTCGACTTCACCGGCGAGCCCGGCGACAAGGACGAGCTGCTGCGCGAGGCGGTCCGCCCCACCGACGGCCGCATCAACACGGTCATGCAGGCCATCCGCGCCGGCGCGACCCCCCAGGAGGTCTTCGACTCGACGAAGATCGACCCCTGGTTCGTCGACCAGCTCTTCCTGATCAAGGAGATCGCCGACGAGCTGGCCGCCGCCGACAGCCTCGACGCCGACCTGCTCGCCGAGGCCAAGCGCCACGGCTTCTCCGACGCCCAGATCGCCCGGATCCGCGGGCTGCGCGAGGACGTCGTACGCGAGGTCCGCCAGTCCCTCGGCGTCCGCCCGGTCTACAAGACGGTCGACACCTGCGCCGCCGAGTTCGCCGCGAAGACGCCGTACTTCTACTCCTCGTACGACGAGGAGAGCGAGGTCGCGCCGCGCGAGAAGCCCGCCGTGATCATCCTCGGTTCCGGCCCGAACCGCATCGGCCAGGGCATCGAGTTCGACTACTCGTGCGTCCACGCCTCCTTCGCGCTCAGCGAGGCCGGCTACGAGACCGTGATGGTCAACTGCAACCCCGAGACGGTCTCCACGGACTACGACACCTCCGACCGCCTCTACTTCGAGCCGCTCACGCTCGAGGACGTGCTGGAGATCGTCCACGCCGAGACGCTGGCCGGTCCCGTCGCGGGCGTCGTCGTCCAGCTCGGCGGCCAGACCCCCCTCGGCCTCGCCCAGGCGCTGAAGGACAACGGCGTGCCGGTCGTCGGCACCTCACCGGAGGCCATCCACGCCGCCGAGGACCGCGGCGCCTTCGGTCAGGTCCTCGCCGAGGCCGGGCTGCCCGCCCCCAAGCACGGCACCGCGACCACCTTCGCCGGCGCCAAGGCCATCGCCGACGAGATCGGCTACCCCGTGCTCGTGCGCCCGTCGTACGTGCTCGGCGGCCGCGGCATGGAGATCGTGTACGACGAGGCGCGCCTGGAGGCGTACATCGCCGAGTCCACCGAGATCTCCCCGGACCGCCCGGTCCTGGTCGACCGGTTCCTCGACGACGCCATCGAGATCGACGTCGACGCCCTCTACGACGGCACCGAGCTCTACCTCGGCGGCGTCATGGAGCACATCGAGGAGGCCGGCATCCACTCCGGCGACTCGGCGTGCGCCCTGCCCCCCATCACCCTCGGCGGCCACGACATCAAGCGGCTGCGCGCCTCCACCGAGGCGATCGCCAAGGGCGTCGGCGTACGCGGCCTGATCAACATCCAGTTCGCGATGGCCGGCGACATCCTGTACGTCCTGGAGGCCAACCCGCGCGCCAGCCGCACGGTCCCCTTCACCTCCAAGGCGACCGCCGTGCCGCTGGCGAAGGCCGCCGCCCGCATCTCGCTCGGCGCCACCGTCGCCGAGCTCCGGGAGGAGGGCCTGCTGCCCAGGACCGGTGACGGCGGCACCCTGCCGCTGGACGCGCCGATCTCCGTCAAGGAGGCCGTCATGCCGTGGTCGCGCTTCCGCGACGTGCACGGCCGCGGCGTGGACACCGTCCTCGGCCCGGAGATGCGCTCCACCGGTGAGGTCATGGGCATCGACGCGGTCTTCGGCACCGCCTACGCCAAGTCGCAGGCCGGCGCCTACGGTCCGCTGCCCACCAAGGGCCGCGCCTTCATCTCGGTCGCCAACCGCGACAAGCGCTCGATGATCTTCCCGGCGCGCGAGCTGGTCGCCCACGGCTTCGAGCTGCTGGCCACCTCCGGCACCGCCGAGGTCCTCAAGCGCAACGGCATCAACGCCACCGTCGTGCGCAAGCAGTCCGAGGGCGAGGGCCCGAACGGCGAGAAGACCATCGTCCGCCTCATCCACGACGGCGAGGTCGACCTCATCGTCAACACCCCCTACGGCACCGGCGGCCGCCTCGACGGCTACGAGATCCGCACGGCGGCCGTGGCGCGGGGCGTCCCGTGCCTGACGACGGTCCAGGCGCTGGCCGCCGCCGTCCAGGGCATCGACGCGCTCAACCACGGCGGAGTGGGCGTCCGTTCCCTCCAGGAACACGCGGAGCACCTGACCGCGGCCCGCGACTAGCAGCCCACGAGGGGGACACCGGAAACGGTGTCCCCCTCCTCATGAGGACACCACACACCATGTACAAGCTCTTCTTCCGGCTGTTCTTCACCCGCATGGACCCCGAGCAGGCCCACTACCTGGCCTTCCGCTGGATCCGCCTCGCCGCGCGCGTCCCCGTCCTGCGCACCTTCCTCGCCGCCGCCCTGGCGCCCCGCCACAAGGAGCTGCGCACCGAGGCGCTCGGCCTGCGCATGCACGGCCCGTTCGGCCTCGCGGCCGGCTTCGACAAGAACGCCGTCGCCATCGACGGCATGGCGATGCTCGGCTTCGACCACGTCGAGATCGGCACGGTCACGGGCGAGCCGCAGCCCGGCAACCCCAAGAAGCGCCTCTTCCGCCTCGTGTCGGACCGCGCCCTGATCAACCGCATGGGCTTCAACAACGACGGCTCGGCCGCGGTCGCCGCACGCCTCCACGCGCGCGTGCCGGTCTTCAGGACCGTCGTGGGCGTCAACATCGGCAAGACCAAGGTCGTCCCCGAGGCCGAGGCCGCCGCCGACTACGTGAAGTCGACCGAGCGGCTCGCCCGCCACGCCGACTACCTGGTCGTCAACGTCTCCTCGCCGAACACCCCGGGCCTGCGCAACCTCCAGGCCACCGAGTCCCTGCGGCCCCTCCTGACGGCCGTCCGCGAGGCCGCCGACCGCACGGTGACCGGCCGCCGCGTCCCGCTGCTGGTGAAGATCGCACCCGACCTGGCCGACGAGGACGTCGACGCCGTCGCCGACCTCGCCGTCGAGCTGGGCCTGGACGGCATCATCGCCACCAACACCACGATCGCCCGCGAGGGCCTGAAGTCCCCGGCCTATCTCACCAGCGAGACCGGAGGGCTGTCCGGGGCGCCGCTGAAGAAGCGCTCCCTGGAGGTGCTGCGCCGCCTTTACGCGCGCGTGGGCGACCGCATCACGCTGGTCGGCGTCGGCGGCATCGAGAACGCCGAGGACGCCTGGCAGCGCATCCTCGCCGGCGCCACCCTGGTGCAGGGCTACAGCGCCTTCATCTACGAGGGCCCGTTCTACGCCCGCGCCATCCACAAGGGCCTCGCCGCCCGGCTGAACGCCTCCCCGTACGCCACGCTCGCCGAAGCCGTCGGCGCCGACACCCGAAAGGCCGCCGCATGAGCCCGCTCGAACCCTTCGGTGCCCGTCTGCGGCACGCCATGGACGCCCGGGGCCCGCTGTGCGTCGGCATCGACCCGCACGGCTCCCTGCTGTCCGCCTGGGGCCTGAACGACGACGTGGCGGGCCTGGAGCGGTTCACGCGCACGGTCGTGGACGCCCTCGCCGGCACGGTCGCCGTCTTCAAGCCGCAGAGCGCCTTCTTCGAGCGGTTCGGCTCGCGCGGCATCGCCGTCCTGGAGCGCGCCGTGGCGGACCTGCGGGACGCGGGCGCCCTGGTCGTCATGGACGCCAAGCGCGGCGACATCGGCTCCACCATGGCCGCCTACGCCGAGACCTACCTGCGCAAGGACTCCCCGCTCTTCTCCGACGCGCTCACGGTCTCGCCCTACCTCGGGTACGGCTCGCTGCGGCCCGCCGTCGACCTGGCCCGGGAGAGCGGCGCCGGACTGTTCGTCCTCGCCCTCACCTCCAACCCCGAGGGCGCCGAGGTCCAGCGCGCGGTCCGCGAGGACGGCCGCACCATCGGCGCGACCATGCTCGCCCACCTCGCCCGGGAGAACGCGGGCCAGACGCCCATGGGCTCCTTCGGCGCGGTCGTCGGCGCCACGCTCGGCGACCTCTCCTCGTACGACCTGGACATCAACGGCCCGCTCCTGGCTCCGGGCATCGGGGCCCAGGGCGCGACCCCGGCGGACCTGCCGGGCGTCTTCGGCCCGGCCGTGCGCAACGTCGTGCCGAACGTCAGCAGGGGTGTCCTGCGTCACGGTCCGGACGCGGCGGCGCTGCGCGATGCCGCGCGGCGGTACGCGGACGAGGTGCGGGCGGCGGCCGGCGCCTGACCCCCCGCCCGGTCCACCCCGTCGGAGCCCACGGTCACCCCGAGGTGACCGTGGGTTCCCACGTGAAGGGTGTGACACGGATCACGTTCGGCCGACCTGCGATCCCCGTCGTCGGAATCTGCGCGCAAAACCGGGTCGTTATATCCCAAATGTCTGGGTAGGTCGATGCTGACCAGGACTTTTCCTTCGTTCTCGCTGACTCTGACGGCCTTGGCCGCTAGTCTCCGTCGCAGAGCCAACGTGCACTGCGTTGCTCGTTGCTCCCCTGGTGTGGGCCGACTAGGTTCCTCACCGGTCCGTATCCGACAGTTCGACATCCGAGGTGACGTAGGCGTGGCTCTTCCGCCCCTTACCCCTGAACAGCGCGCAGCCGCGCTCGAAAAGGCCGCCGCGGCTCGCCGGGAGCGGGCCGAGGTCAAGAATCGACTCAAGCACTCCGGCGCCTCGCTCCAGGAGGTCATCAAGCAGGGCCAGGAGAACGAGGTCATCGGCAAGATGAAGGTCTCCGCCCTCCTGGAGTCCCTGCCGGGCGTGGGCAAGGTCCGCGCCAAGCAGATCATGGAGCGGCTCGGCATCTCCGAAAGCCGTCGTGTGCGGGGTCTCGGCTCCAACCAGATCGCCTCCCTGGAGCGCGAGTTCGGCAGCACCGGGGCCTGACGTCCGGGGCACTGCCGTAAACCTGGAATAATCGCCCCATGGCTGCAACATCCCGGGGGACCACCCCCGAGCCCCCGGACGTACGTCCGCGACTGACCGTGCTCTCCGGCCCCTCCGGGGTCGGCAAGAGCACGGTCGTCGCTCATATGCGCAAGGTCCACCCCGAGGTCTGGCTGTCGGTGTCCGCCACGACCCGCAAGCCGCGACCCGGCGAGCGGGACGGCGTGCAGTACTACTTCGTCGCCGACGACGAGTTCGACAAGCTGATCGCCAACGGCGAGCTGCTGGAGTGGGCCGAGTTCGCCGGCAACCGGTACGGCACCCCGCGCCGCGCCGTGCTGGAGCGCCTCGAGGCGGGCGAGCCCGTGCTGCTGGAGATCGACCTCCAGGGCGCCCGGCTCGTCCGCGAGTCGATGCCGGAGGCCCAGCTCGTCTTCCTGGCCCCGCCGAGCTGGGACGAGCTGGTCCGCCGGCTCACCGGCCGGGGCACGGAGCCGCCGGAGGTCATCGAGCGGCGGCTCGAGGCAGCCAAGATCGAGCTCGCCGCGGAGGCCGAGTTCGACACCACCCTGGTCAACACCTCTGTCGAGGACGTAGCCCGTGAGCTGCTAGCCTTGATGGCAGTTGTTTGATCTTTGTCCACTTTTTCGGAAGGTAGAGCGTGTCCTCTTCCATCACCGCGCCCGAGGGCATCATCAACCCGCCGATCGACGAGCTGCTCGAGGCCACTGACTCGAAGTACAGCCTCGTGATCTACGCGGCCAAGCGTGCGCGTCAGATCAACGCGTACTACTCGCAGCTCGGTGAGGGCCTGCTGGAGTACGTCGGTCCGCTGGTGGACACCCACGTCCACGAGAAGCCGCTCTCGATCGCCCTGCGCGAGATCAACGCGGGTCTGCTGACCTCCGAGGCCATTGAGGGCCCGGCCCAGTAGGTGCCCCACTGCATGTCATGACAGGCCCGGTGGAGACTCCACCGGGCCTGTGGTGTGTCATGGAACCGTCGTCACGAGCCGCAGCCGGGAGGCGTGGAGTGGACAAGCCGAAGGTCGTCCTCGGAGTCAGTGGTGGCATCGCCGCCTACAAGGCCTGCGAGCTGCTGCGGCGGCTGACCGAGTCCGGCCATGACGTACGGGTCGTGCCGACCGGGGCCGCCCTGCACTTCGTGGGCGCCGCCACCTGGTCGGCCCTGTCCGGCAACCCGGTCTCGACCGAGGTCTGGTCGGACGTCCACGAGGTCCCGCACGTACGCATCGGGCAGCGCGCCGACCTCGTCGTCGTCGCCCCCGCCACCGCGGACATGCTCGCCAAGGCCGCCCACGGCATCGCCGACGACCTGCTGACCAACACGCTGCTCACCGCCCGGTGCCCGGTGGTCTTCGCGCCCGCCATGCACACCGAGATGTGGGAGCACCCCGCCACCCAGGAGAACGTCGCCACCCTGCGGCGCCGCGGCGCCGTGGTGATCGAGCCGGCCGTCGGCCGCCTCACCGGCGCCGACACCGGCAAGGGCCGGCTGCCCGACCCGGACGAGATCTTCGAGATCTGCCGCCGGGTGCTGGCGCGGGGCTCCGCGGCCGGCCCCGACCTCGCGGGCCGGCACGTCGTGGTCAGCGCGGGCGGTACGCGCGAGCCGCTGGACCCGGTGCGGTACCTGGGCAACCGTTCCTCCGGCAAGCAGGGGTACGCGCTCGCCCGGACCGCCGCCGCCCGGGGCGCCCGGGTGACGCTGATCGAGGCCAACACCGGCATGCCGGACCCCGCGGGCGTCGACGTCGTCCACGTGGGGACCGCCGTGCAGTTGCGCGAGGCGGTGCTGAAGGCGGCGGCCGACGCGGACGTCGTGGTGATGGCCGCCGCCGTCGCGGACTTCCGCCCGGCCTCGTACGCCGAAGGCAAGATCAAGAAGAAGGACGGCCAGGAGCCGGCGCCGATCGCGCTGGTCCGCAACCCGGACATCCTGGCCGAGATCTCGGCGGAGCGCGCCCGTCCGGGCCAGGTGGTCGTCGGCTTCGCCGCCGAGACGGATGATGTTTTGGCCAATGGTCGGGACAAGCTGCGCCGCAAGGGGTGCGACCTGCTCGTGGTGAACGAGGTGGGGGAGCGCAAGACCTTCGGCTCGGAGGAGAACGAGGCCGTGGTGCTGGCGGCGGACGGCACCGAGACCCCCGTACCGTACGGGCCCAAGGAGGCCCTGGCGGAGACCGTCTGGGACCTCGTCGTCCCCCGGCTCGGCGGCACGGACACCGGCGACTCGGATACATCCGGATGAATCTCCCATTTCGCCCCTTTGGGTGGAGGAAACCAGTAGAAAACCGGCGTTCCGGCCGGTCCTGAGAGCCGATCTTCGTACCGCTGTTACGGCAGATGTGGCCGATCCGTCTCCCACCGTGCGAGACACCTGGTCCAACGGCCGAGAGCGCCCGATAAACTGTCCTCGGAACGACGCGGGGCGCAGCCCCCTGCCGGTTCCGCAAATGATCAGCCAGCAGCCGCTGCAAACCCAGGGAGCGTTGTGTCCCGTCGTCTCTTCACCTCGGAGTCCGTGACCGAGGGTCACCCCGACAAGATCGCTGACCAGATCAGCGACACCATTCTCGATGCGCTGCTGCGGGAGGACCCCACCTCCCGCGTCGCCGTGGAGACGTTGATCACCACCGGCCTGGTGCACGTGGCCGGCGAGGTGACGACCAAGGCCTACGCCGACATCCCCACGCTGGTGCGCAACAAGATCCTGGAGATCGGTTACGACTCCTCGAAGAAGGGCTTCGACGGCGCTTCCTGCGGCGTCTCCGTCTCCATCGGCGCGCAGTCCCCGGACATCGCGCAGGGTGTCGACACGGCGTACGAGAAGCGCGTCGAGGGCGACGAGGACGAGCTCGACAAGCAGGGCGCCGGCGACCAGGGCCTGATGTTCGGCTACGCCTCCGACGAGACGCCCGAGCTGATGCCGCTGCCGATCCACATCGCGCACCGGCTGTCCAAGCGCCTGACCGAGGTCCGCAAGAACGGCACCATCCCCTACCTGCGCCCCGACGGCAAGACCCAGGTCACCATCGAGTACGACGGCGACAAGGCCGTCCGCCTCGACACGGTCGTCGTCTCCTCGCAGCACGCCTCGGACATCGACCTGGAGTCGCTGCTCGCGCCCGACATCCGCGAGTTCGTCGTCGAGCACGTGCTCAAGCAGCTCCTGGACGACGGCATCAAGCTGGACACCGAGGGCTACCGGCTGCTGGTCAACCCGACCGGCCGCTTCGAGATCGGCGGCCCGATGGGCGACGCCGGCCTCACCGGACGCAAGATCATCATCGACACGTACGGCGGCATGGCCCGCCACGGCGGCGGCGCCTTCTCCGGCAAGGACCCGTCCAAGGTCGACCGCTCGGCCGCCTACGCCATGCGCTGGGTCGCCAAGAACGTCGTCGCGGCCGGCCTCGCCTCCCGCTGCGAGGTCCAGGTCGCGTACGCCATCGGCAAGGCCGAGCCGGTCGGCCTGTTCGTCGAGACCTTCGGCACCGCCAAGGTCGAGGTGGAGCGGATCGAGAACGCCATCGCCGAGGTCTTCGACCTCCGCCCGGCCGCCATCATCCGCGACCTCGACCTGCTGCGGCCGATCTACAGCCAGACCGCCGCGTACGGCCACTTCGGCCGCGAGCTCCCCGACTTCACCTGGGAGCGCACCGACCGCGTGGACGCGCTGCGCAAGGCGGCGGGGCTGTAGGCCCGCTCCCGCCCCGGCTCCGGCGACGTCCGGCATCCCCTCTCCGGGGTGCCGGACGTCGGCGTTTCAGCGGCCCGTCCGGGGAGGGCCGGTGACCGCCGACTGTCCGGCGGGACCGGCGGGACCGGCGGGACCGGCGGGTCCGGTCAGACCGGCGAGGGTGAGGGGAAACCCGACACCGTCCGAGAAGGCCGGCTCGTCCGGCGTACCGCCGGAACACCTCCGGGACCTCGTCGACCACGCCGGGCCACACCGCGTCGCGCACGCAGGGGCTCATCGGCGACTCGTGGTCGAACCCCCGGACGTACGCACCGGCGGGGGAGAAGACGATCGAGAACTCGTCCCCCGCGCCATTGCTCATCGAGGCGAGCTCCTCGGTGGCGGACCAGTGCGCGTCGAAGGTGCAGTGCCGGAACCGGGCGTCGGGGCAGAGGACGGCCTCCGGCGTCGCCAGGGCACGGCAGTGGTCGCGGAGGACGGGTATCGCGGGCAGCAGCCTCGCGGTGTCATGGACGGTCACGCGGTCATCCGAGCGCACGCCACTGACAGCGGGCGCTGTCAGTGCGCTCTGGTAGGAATGGGGCTGTGAGCAGCGACAACGGGAAGCCGGAGGCCGAGGGCGGTCGGGGGGCCGAGCCGCCCGAGCAGCTCGCGCTCATACGCGAGACCGTGCGCAAGGCCAAGGTGCCCCGCGCCAAGCCGCGCACCTGGCGGGGGGCCGCTTTGGCGAGGGAGCTGCCCGTCGCCCGGGTCGTGGTGAACAAGGGCGTGCTCCACCTCGACCAGTTCTTCGACTACGCCGTGCCCGAGGAGCTCGACGCGGTCGCGCAGCCGGGCGTGCGGGTGCGGGTCCGGTTCGGGGCCGGGGCGCACCAGGTGCGGGACGGCCGGCGCGAGGGCGGGCGGCTCATCGACGGGTTCCTGGTGGAGCGGCGGGCCGAGTCCGACTACTCGGGGCCGCTGGCCGCACTCGCCGGCGTGGTGTCGCCCGAACCGGTGCTCAGCCCGGAGCTGCTGGCGCTCGCGCGCGCGGTGGCCGACCGGTACGCCGGGAGCCTCGCCGACGTGCTGCAACTGGCCGTGCCGCCGCGCCACGTGAAGGCCGAGCGGAAGCCCTCGCCGCCCGCGCTGCCCCCGCCCGCCGCGCCGGAGCCGGGCACCTGGGGGAGGTACGAGCGGGGCGAGGCGTTCCTGGCGGCGCTGGCGGCCGGCCGCTCGCCGAGGGCCGTGTGGAACGCGCTGCCCGGCCCCCACTGGGCCGAGGAGCTGGCCCGCGCGGTGGGCGCCACCCTCGCATCGGGGCGCGGCGCGCTCGTCGTCGTGCCCGACGGGCGGGCGGCCGGGCGGGTGGACGCGGCGCTGACCGCCGTCCTGGGCGAGGGGCGGCACGCCGTGCTGACCGCCGAGGCCGGGCCCGAGAAGCGGTACGCGCAGTGGCTCGCCGTGCGGCGGGGGGCGGTGCGGGCGGTCGTGGGCACCCGGGCGGCGATGTTCGCCCCGGTGCGGGACCTGGGGCTCGTCGCCATCTGGGACGACGGGGACTCCAGCCACAGCGAGCAGCACGCGCCCCTGCCGCACGCGCGCGAGGTGCTGCTGCTGCGCGCCGCGCACGACAAGTGCGGCTTCCTGCTCGGCGGCACAAGCTGCACGGTCGAGGCGGCCCAGCTCGTGGAGAGCGGCTGGGCGCGGCCCCTGGTGGCGCCCCGCGAGCGCGTCCGGGCGGCCGCGCCGCTCGTACGGACCGTGGGCGACGGCGAACTGGCACGGGACGAGGCGGCGCGGGCGGCCCGGCTGCCGTCCCTGGCCTGGCAGGCGGCCCGGGAGGGCCTGAAGTCCGGGCCGGTGCTGGTGCAGGTGCCGCGGCGGGGGTACGTACCGCGGCTGGCGTGCGAACGGTGCCGGACGCCGGCCCGCTGCCGGCACTGCGCGGGGCCCCTGGAGGCGCCCGGGCAGCGCGAGCTGCGGTGCGGCTGGTGCGGGCGGGGCGCGCCGGACTGGCACTGCGCCGAGTGCGGTTCCGTCCGGCTGCGCGCCCAGGTGGTCGGCGCGCGGCGCACGGCGGAGGAACTGGGCCGGGCGTTCCCGGCAGTGCCGGTGCGGACGTCGGGGCGCGACCACGTGCTGGACACCGTGCCCGCCCGGCCCGCGCTGGTGGTCAGCACCCCGGGCGCCGAGCCGGTCGCCGAGGGCGGCTACGCGGCCGCGCTGCTGCTGGACGGCTGGGCCATGCTGGGGCGGGCCGACCTGCGGGCCGGCGAGGAGGCGCTGCGGCGCTGGATGGACGCGGCCTCGCTGGTGCGGGGCCAGGACGAGGGCGGCACCGTCGTGATCGTGGCCGAGCCGACGCTGCGGCCCGTGCAGGCCCTGGTGCGGTGGGACCCGGTCGGCCACGCCCAGCGCGAGCTGGCCGAGCGTGCCGAGCTGGGCTTCCCCCCGGTCTCCCGGATGGCCGCCGTGACGGGGCGGGCGGAGGCGGTGGCGGCGTTCCTGGCGGCCGCCGAACTGCCCGCCGAGGCGGAGGTGCTCGGCCCCGTACCGCTCACGCCCCCGCCGCCGGGTGCCCCGCGCCGCCCGGGGGACGCCCCGCCCGGCGAGGTCTGGGAGCGGGCCCTGCTGCGGGTCCCCCCGGGCAGCGGCGCCGCGCTGGCCGCCGCCCTCAAGGCCGCCCAGGCGGCACGGCTGGCCCGCGCCGGCGCGGAGCCGGTCCGCATCCGGGTGGATCCCCCCGACATCGGCTGACCCCCACACGGCCCGCGTGACTGGCCGGCGCGGCCGTACGCCCGCCCCTGGGAGGGGGCGGGGTGGTGCCGGGCGGGACCGGGCACAAGGCGGCCGCCCGGCCCCTGGAGGTGGGGGGCCGGGCGGCCGGGGTGGGGGTCAGCCGTTGCGCGGGCCGGGGAAGGCGCTCGGGCGGACCTCCTCGCGGAGGGTCTGGGAGCCGGACGTCGGCTGGGGCGGCATGGAGCGCGCCGCCGGGACCGAGGGCATCGTGCGCGTACCGCCCGGCTCGACGGCGTGGTCCGGCTCCGCCGTGGCCGTCTGCTGGGCCGCCGCCCGCCGGGCTCCGTAACGGCGGTGGACCGCCTGCTTGGTGACGCCGAGCGCCGAACCCACCGCGTCCCACGAGAAGCCCAGCGAGCGGTCGAAGTCCACGGCCGCGGTCACCAGGGTCTCGACGCTGTCCCGCAGCTCCTGGGCGAGCCGGACCGTGGGGGCCGGTGCCCTGCCGTAGACGACGAAGCCCGTGGAGGGGCCGGATCGCCGCGGGCGGTACACATTGCCGAGCTGGGCGGTGAGCGTGCGCAGTGCGTCCACCTGCCGGCGGACCCGCTCGATGTCCCGCACCAGCAGATGCAGGCTCGCCCGGGCTTGGGCGTCGTGGGTTGCGTGGTCGGCCATTTACAAGCCTCTCGAACCGGCGTTGAAAGGGGTGGGCCGCTCCGAGGCGGCGGCCCGTTTCGGTCAATCTGCCTTGACCAACGCGCCACCCGTGTCCGGGGTCACGCTGCGGGGGCGTATCCGCATATGCCCAGGGCGCGCACGGCGTCGTACGCCCCCCGCCGCACCGGCCCCTAAACTGGTGTGTCGCCCGCCACCGCCACCGAACAGACAGGCAGTCAGCCACTGATGAAGCTCGTCTTCGCCGGCACCCCCGAGGTCGCCGTACCCGCCCTGGACGCCCTGATCGCCTCGGACCGGCACGAGGTGGCCGCCGTCGTCACCCGGCCCGACGCCCCCGCCGGGCGCGGCCGCCGGCTCGTCGCCAGCCCCGTCGCCCAGCGTGCCGAGGAGGCCGGGATCGAGGTGCTCAAGCCCGCGAAGCCCCGCGACGAGGACTTCCTGGCACGGCTGCGCGAGATCGCCCCGGACTGCTGCCCGGTCGTGGCGTACGGCGCCCTGCTGCCGAGGGTCGCCCTCGACGTCCCCGCGCACGGCTGGGTCAACCTGCACTTCTCCCTGCTGCCCGCCTGGCGCGGCGCCGCGCCCGTGCAGCACGCGATCATGGCCGGCGACCAGGTGACCGGCGCGTCGACCTTCCAGATCGAGGAGGGGCTGGACTCCGGCCCGGTGTACGGCGTCGTCACCGAGGAGGTCCGGCCCACCGACACCAGCGGCGACCTGCTCACCCGGCTCGCCTTCGCCGGGGCCGGCCTGCTCGCCGCCACCATGGACGGCATCGAGGACGGCACGCTGAAGGCCGTGCCGCAGCCCGCCGACGGGGTCACCCTCGCCCCCAAGCTCACCGTCGAGGACGCGCACCTGGACTGGTCCGCCCCCGCCCTGCGCGTCGACCGGGTCGTACGCGGCTGCACGCCCGCCCCCGGCGCCTGGACCGTGTTCCGCGGCGAGCGGCTCAAGGTCGTCCAGGCGGCCCTGGTCCAGGACCGCGCGGACCTGGCGCCCGGCGAGCTGTCGGCGGCCAAGAACAACGTGTACGTCGGCACCGGCTCGCACGCCGTGGAGCTGCTGTGGGTCCAGCCCCAGGGCAAGAAGCCGATGCGCGGCGCGGACTGGGCCCGCGGCGTACGGATCGCCCCGGGGGAGAGCGTCGGCCGGACCGACGTAGGCTGAAAGGGAACGAGCCTCACCGAAAAGCGGAGCACCTTTTGAGCGAGCAGTCCCGTCGCCGTCCCTCCAAGCCGTACCGCCGACCCAAGAAGGACCCGGTACGCGTCCTGGCGTTCGAGGCGCTGCGCGCCGTCGACGAGCGGGACGCGTACGCCAACCTCGTCCTGCCGCCGCTGCTGAAGAAGGCGCGGGAGAAGGAGGGCTTCGACGGCCGGGACGCGGCGCTCGCCACCGAGCTGGTGTACGGCACGCTGCGCCGGCAGGGCACGTACGACGCGGTCATCGCGGCCTGCATCGACCGGCCGCTGCGCGAGGTCGACCCGCCGGTCCTGGACGTGCTCTCGCTGGGCGCGCACCAGCTCCTCGGGACGCGCATCCCCACGCACGCGGCGGTGTCGGCGAGCGTGGAGCTGGCGCGGGTGGTGCTCGGCGACGGGCGGGCCAAGTTCGTCAACGCCGTACTCCGCAGGATCGCGCAGCGGGACCTCGACGCCTGGCTGGAGGAGGTGGCCCCGCCGTACGACGAGGACGCCGAGGACCACCTGGCGGTCGTGCACTCGCACCCCCGCTGGGTCGTCTCCGCGCTGTGGGACGCCCTCGGCGGCGGCCGCGCCGGGATCGAGGACCTGCTGGAGGCCGACAACGAGCGGCCCGAGGTCACGCTGGTCGCCCGCCCCGGCCGGTCCACCCCGGCCGAGCTGCTGGACGTGCTCGGGGACGAGGCGGGCCTGCCGGGCCGCTGGTCCCCCTACGCCGTGCGGCTGGCCGAGGGCGGCGAGCCGGGCGCGATCGACGCGGTGCGCGAGGGCAGGGCGGGCGTGCAGGACGAGGGCAGCCAGCTCGTGGCCATCGCCCTGGCGAACGCCCCGCTCGACGGCCCCGACCGGCGCTGGCTCGACGGCTGCGCGGGCCCCGGCGGCAAGGCGGCCCTCCTCGGCGCCCTGGCCGCCGGACGCGGCGCCGCCCTGCTCGCCTCCGAGAAGCAGCCGCACCGTGCCCGGCTGGTCGACCGCGCGCTGACCGGCAACCCGGGCCCGTACCAGGTCATCACCGCCGACGGCACCCGCCCGCCGTGGCGCCCCGGCTCGTTCGACCGCGTCCTGGTGGACGTGCCGTGCTCGGGCCTGGGCGCCCTGCGCCGCCGACCCGAGGCCCGCTGGCGCCGCCGGCCGGAGGACATGGAGGGCTTCGCCCCGCTGCAACGCGCCCTGCTCACCGAGGCCTTGCAGGCCGCCCGGGTCGGCGGGGTGGTCGGCTACGCGACCTGTTCGCCGCACCTGGCGGAGACCCGGGTCGTGGTCGACGACGTCCTCAAGAAGCACGGCGGCGCGGAGCTGATCGACGCCAGGCCCCTCATGCCGGGCGTGCCCGCGCTCGGCGACGGCCCCGACGTACAGCTCTGGCCGCACCTGCACGGGACGGACGCGATGTACCTGGCGCTGCTCCGCCGCACGGCCTGAGGCCGGCGATACGCCGGGATTGCGGTATGTGTGCCGGGTCCCGTCAAGGTCACCCGGGCATCGGGTAAAAGAAACCCCATGGGACATGGCAGGCTTGGCACATGGCCCAGATCAACCCCAGCATCCTGTCCGCCGATTTCGCCCGTCTCGCCGAGGAGGCGAAGGCCGTCGAGGGCGCCGACTGGCTCCACGTCGACGTCATGGACAACCACTTCGTGCCCAACCTCACCCTGGGCGTGCCCGTCGTGGAGTCGCTCGCCCGGGCGACGGACACCCCGCTGGACTGCCACCTGATGATCGAGGACCCGGACCGCTGGGCCCCGCAGTACGTGGAGGCGGGGGCCGGCTCGGTCACCTTCCACGTGGAGGCGGCCGCCGCCCCGGTCCGGCTGGCCCGCGAGATCCGGGCCAAGGGGGCCCGGGCGTCGATGGCGCTGAAGCCGGCCACCCCCATCGAGCCGTTCGAGGACCTGCTCCCCGAGCTGGACATGCTGCTGATCATGACCGTGGAGCCGGGCTTCGGCGGCCAGGCCTTCCTGGACATCATGCTGCCGAAGATCCGCCGCACCCGTGAGCTGATCTCCAAGCACGGTCTGGAGCTCTGGCTCCAGGTCGACGGCGGCGTCTCGGCGTCCACCATCGAGCGGTGCGCGGAGGCGGGCGCCGACGTCTTCGTCGCCGGTTCCGCCGTGTACGGGGCCGAGGACCCGGCCGCCGCGGTGCGGGCGCTGCGCGAGCAGGCCACCGCGGCGACCGCCACGGCCGCCTGGGCGTGCGGCCACTGAGCCACGGGTGGACCACGGGCAGATGAACGCAGCCCAACAGGACCGATCACGGACCGCCGGATCTGCAAGGATGGCGATCCGAAATGTGAACAGCAGTGAGGAGATCGCGGTGTCTGCTATGTCGGCGGGACGGCCAGCCCTGCGGATGGGACCCGCGGAGCTGGTGCAGGCGGCGGCCATGGCCCGTCGCTTCTATCTCGAGGGCAAGTCCAAGATCCAGATCGCGGAGGAGTTCGGCGTCAGCCGCTTCAAGGTCGCGCGGGTGCTGGAGACCGCTCTGGAGCGTGACCTCGTACGCATCGAGATCCGCGTACCCGCCGAGCTGGACGCCGAGCGCTCCGACGCGCTGCGCGCCCGCTACGGGCTGCGTCACGCCGTGGTCGTCGAGTCACCGCCGGAGGGGGAGGACGCCTCGCCCGACCCGGAGAACCTGGGCGAGGTCGCGGCCGACCTGCTCGGCGAGCTGGTGGCCGAGGGCGACGTCCTGGGCCTGGCCTGGGGCCGCTCCACCATCCACATGGCGGCCGCCCTCGACCGGCTGCCGCCCTGCACGGTCGTCCAGCTCACGGGCGTGTACGACGCGGGTACGGCCGAGCGCGGCTCGGTGGAGGCGGTACGGCGCGCCGCCCAGGTCTCCGGCGGCGAGGCGCACCCCATCTACGCGCCGATGCTGCTGCCCGACCCGGCCACCGCGTCGGCGCTGCGCAGCCAGACCGGCATCGCCCGCGCCTTCGAGTACTTCGACAAGGTGACGGTCGCCGCGGTGTCCATCGGCTCCTGGGAGCCGGGCATCTCGACCGTCCACGACATGCTCACGGACGAGGAGCGGGCGCACTACGCCTCGCTGGGCGTCGCGGCCGAGATGTCCGCCCACCTCTTCGACGCGAACGGCCGCCGGGTCGGACGCGACCTGGGGGAGCGGTGCATCACGGTCGAGGCCGACCGGCTGCGCCGCATCCCGGAGGTCGTGGCCATCGCGGGCGGCGCCCGCAAGGCCGCGGCCATCGGCGCGGTGCTCCGGTCCGGGCTGGTCACCAGCCTGGTCACGGACACCATGGCGGCGGACTACCTGCTCACCGAGTTCACCCCCGGCCCCCGCCCGGCCCTGGACCGCGCGGACCCGGACGAGTAGCACGCGGGCGGCCCTGTGCCGGACCCGGTCGGCCCGTGGCCCTGGAGGAACCTACGAGGGGTTCCTCCAGGGCCTGTGCCTTTCGCCCGGGGCGTACGCGCGTGCGGCCATGGGAGAATGAAGTACGTGCGTTTTCCCCCCGGCTGAAATGCCCGGGGGCCAACTCCGAACGACTGGGATGTTCAGCACGTGCGTTTCCTCAATGACCTGAAGCCGCCGTACGACCTCACGTACGACGACGTATTCATGGTGCCTAGCCGCTCGGCCGTGGGCTCCCGCCAGGGCGTCGACCTGTCCTCCCCCGACGGCACCGGGACCACCATCCCGCTGGTCGTCGCCAACATGACCGCCATCGCGGGCCGCCGGATGGCCGAGACCGTCGCCCGCCGCGGTGGCCTCGTGGTCATCCCCCAGGACATTCCGATCGAGGTCGTCACCGACGTCATCACCTGGGTCAAGAGCCGCCACCACGTGCTCGACACCCCGATCGTGCTCGACCCGCACCAGACCGTCGCCGACGCCCTGTCGCTGCTGCCCAAGCGCGCGCACAACGCCGGCGTCGTCGTGGACGCCGACCAGCGGCCCATCGGTGTCGTCACCGACGCGGACCTGAGCGGCGTGGACCGCTTCACCCAGCTCTCCGAGATCATGTCCACGGACCTGCTGCTCCTCGACGCGGACATGGACCCGCGCGAGGCGTTCAACACCCTGGACCACCACAACCGCCGGTACGCCCCGGCCGTGGACGAGGACGGCCGCCTCGCCGGCATCCTCACCCGCAAGGGCGCCCTGCGCGCCACCCTGTACAGCCCGGCCGTCGACGCGCAGGGCAAGCTGCGCATCGCCGCCGCCGTCGGCATCAACGGCGACGTGGCGGGCAAGGCCAAGCAGCTCCTCGACGCGGGCGTCGACACGCTCGTCATCGACACGGCGCACGGCCACCAGGAGTCGATGATCAGCGCGATCCGGACCGTCCGCGGCCTGGACCCGCACGTGCCGATCGTCGCCGGCAACATCGTCGCCGCCGAGGGCGTGCGCGACCTCGTCGAGGCCGGCGCGGACATCATCAAGGTCGGTGTGGGACCCGGCGCCATGTGCACCACCCGCATGATGACCGGCGTGGGCCGCCCCCAGTTCTCCGCCGTCCTCGAGTGCGCCGCCGAGGCGAAGAAGTACGGCAAGCACGTGTGGGCCGACGGCGGTGTCCGCCACCCGCGCGACGTCGCCATGGCCCTGGCCGCCGGCGCGTCGAACGTGATGATCGGCTCCTGGTTCGCCGGTACGTACGAGTCCCCGGGCGACCTCCAGCAGGACGCCAACGGCCGCCTGTACAAGGAGTCGTTCGGCATGGCCTCCGCGCGTGCCGTCCGCAACCGTACGAGCGAGGAGTCCGCCTACGACCGGGCCCGCAAGGCCGTCTTCGAGGAGGGCATCTCGCACTCGCGGATGTTCCTCGACCCGGCGCGCCCGGGCGTCGAGGACC
This sequence comes from Streptomyces sp. WAC05374, assembly GCF_004353505.1. Lineage (GTDB taxonomy): Bacteria > Actinomycetota > Actinomycetes > Streptomycetales > Streptomycetaceae > Streptomyces. The sequence goes on along the minus strand of NZ_SMNQ01000009.1, from coordinate 106,425 downwards.
TGATCGACTCGATCATCGCGGGTGTCCGCTCGTCCTGCACGTACGCAGGCGCGGGCTCCCTGGAGGAGTTCGCCGAGAAGGCCATCGTGGGCATCCAGAGCGCCGCCGGTTACGCCGAGGGCAAGCCGCTGCACGCAAGCTGGAGCTGACGCGCCATCAGGCCACGGGAGGGCCGTTTCTCGCCACGTGTGAGAAGCGGCCCTCCGCTTTTTCCGTTCGGGCGGCAGTTCCCATGCGTGCTCCGCCGGAAGAGGGGTACACGCGCCTTGCGAACGTACCGTGAAGACCTAGGGAGGGTGCAGAGTCCATGGCGACCACGATCTCGGCCGGTACCGCCCGGCAGACGACGACGGACCTGCCGGAGATCCGGAACCCCGGCGAGGTGGCTCCGAAGGACGCGAAGGAGCTGTCGAAGCAGTTCTTCGACCGGCTGGCGGTGCTCGAGGAAGGCACGGAGGAGTACCAATACGTCCGCAACACCCTCATCGAGCTCAACCTGTCCCTGGTCAAGTACGCGGCGACGCGCTTCCGCAACCGGTCCGACCAGATGGAGGACATCATCCAGGTCGGCACCATCGGCCTGATCAAGGCGATCGACCGCTTCGACCTGAGCCGCGAGGTCGAGTTCACGACCTTCGCGATGCCGTGCGTCATCGGTGAGATCAAGCGGTTCTTCCGTGACACGAGCTGGTCGGTGCACGTTCCGCGCCGGCTCCAGGAGCTGCGCATCGACATCGCCCGCGCGACCGACGAGTTGTTCCAGCGCCTCGACCGCTCTCCGACCCCGGCCGAACTGGCCGAGCACCTCGGGATGGAGGAGGACGAGATCCTCGAAGGGCTCGTCGCCTCGAACGGGTACACGGCCGGCTCCATCGACCTGCCGCTCGACGACAGCGGCGACAACTCCTCCGAGACCCTCAGCGACCGGCTGGGCGAGCCGGACCGCGAACTGGAGATCGTGGAGAACGTCCAGGCGCTGAAGCCGCTCATCGAGCAGTTCGACGAGCGGGACCGTCGCATCCTGAGGATGCGGTACGTGGACGAGATGACGCAGTCCGAGATCGGCGCCGAGCTGGGTGTCTCCCAGATGCACGTGTCCCGGCTGCTGTCCCGGATCACCACACGGCTGAGGGAAGGCCTACTGGCCGTCGAGTGACCTGACGGAATGTCCGACGACGCCCGGGGCGCCCCGCCCCGGGCGTCGTCGGACGTCGGGCCCGGTACCCGGGCGGTACGGGGGCCGGCAGCGGTGCGGGGGGCGGGGCCGTGCGGGGGCGGACAGGCCGCGGACGGGCCCGCGTGGCCTTCCAGGGCCCGCGTGGCCTTCCAGGGGTAGGACCGCAGCGGCACGGCTCGGGCGGCCGGGAGGCGGCGGAGGCGGGACGGCTCGGGCGGCCGGGGGGCGGCGGAGGCGAGATGGCTCGGGCGGCCGGGGGGCGGCGGAGGCGAGATGGCTCGGGCGGCCGGGGGGCGGCGGAGGCGGGACGGCTCGGGCGGCCGGGGGGCGGCGGAGGCGGGACGGCTCGGGCGGCCGGGAGGCCGCAAGGAGTGGGCGGCTCAGGCGGCCTCGGGCGCGCGCGACCAGACGGCGCGGACCGTCTTGCCCGCCGAGCGCGGCTGGACCTCCACCCGGCCCGCGAGGCTCAGGATCATCGGCCAGCCGAAGCCGCCACCGCCCTCGAAGTCGGGGGCACGCGCCTCGGGCGCGGCCGGGGACGAGTCGTCCACCTCCACGGTCAGCTCACCGTGCTCGGCCCGCAGCCGCAGACGCCACCAGCCGTCCGTGTGGCGCAGGGCGTTGGCCGTCAGCTCCGTGACGACGAGCTGCACCGCGTCCAGGTCCGCCCACGGGCAGTGCTCGGCCACGAAGCGTGCGGCTGTGTCACGGGCCGATGCACAGTCCACGTACGGCGAAATCACGACAACCACGAGCGACTCCTTCATCCATCACCGCTCGCTTACCCACATCGCGTGCCTTAACCACGGACCTGGCGAGGATCAGCCCGTCACCCGCCGCACGGTCAGGGCGACGGTGTCGTCCGGGTGCAGGATGACCGTGTGCATCTCGTCCGCGATGGCCGCCGGGACCTCCTCTATCGGCCGGTGCCGGTGGCGGGCCGCCGCCCGCGCCAGGCGCTGCTCGCCCTCCCGGGGATCGCGGCGGCTCTCGGTCAGCCCGTCCGTGTAGAGCAGCAGCAGGTCCCCGGGGCCGAGCCGGTCGCGCAGCAGCTTCTCGCTGCCCGGCAGCGGGAAGCCGATGCCCCGGCCGCGCACCTCCAGCAGGGACGACTCGCCGTCCTCCCGTACGAGGAGGGCCGGCGGATGACTGCCGTTGGCCAGCACCAGCTCCCCGCTGCGCGGGTCCAGCCGGACGAGCTGCACGGTGGCCATCAGCTCGTGGTCGAACGTCGCCAGCACCTCGTCCGTCCTGGCGACGATCGACTCCAGGGGGTGCCCCTCCAGGGCGAGGGTGCGCACCGCGTGCGTGACGTTGAGCGCGCTGCGCGTACTGGTCAGTCCGTGCCCCAGGGCGTCCACGACCGTGATGTGCACGGTGCCGTCCGGCAGGACGAACCAGTCGTACAGGTCACCGCCGGTGGGGGCGTGCTTCTCCGCCGGCTCGTAGTGCACGGCCATCTCCAGGCCCGGCACCCGCGCCGGCGGCGGGCGCAGCGCGTCCTCGAGCTGGCGCAGTATCCGGCCGTGCGCCTGCCGGAGCTGCTCGTCGCGCTCCTCGAGCTGGACGTACAGGGCCAGCACGCCGCTGTTCGTCTCGGCCAGCTCGTGCTTGAGGCGCTGGTGGTCGTCGGCGAGCGCGTCCACCCGGTCGACGGCCGCGCTCAGCTCCTCCTCCAGCAGCTCCACCAGACCGGGCGGATCGCCCGCCGGGACGTTCCCGTCGGGCGCGGCGGGGACGGGCACCCGCCACACGACGTCCGTGCCGGGCAGCCGCTCCGGCGGCAGCGGCAGCCCCTCCAGGGACGGCCGGCGCGGCGCGTGGGGGAGGTGCAGCCGTACGGTCAGCCGCTCGTCGGCCCGGCCGGACGGCTGCGGCGGCACGGTTTCCAGCAGCACGGGCCGGCCGGCCAGCAGCTCGGGGCGGGCCACCCGGGTCGCCGACAGCGCCAGCCGGGAGCGCAGCTCCACGGGCAGGCCGGCCCGGTGCGCGAGACGGCGCAGCGCGCTGCGCAGCCCGGCGAGCGAGTGGAGGGTGGTGATCTGCGGTTTCATGGTTCTCTCCGCTCCGGGCCGAGGGTGAGGACGGTCGCGTCGTCCCGGCTGCGGCGGTGTTCGTGGACCAGGGCGCCGGCGAGCAGCGGCGCGGGCAGTCCGGTGAGGAAGGGGGCCGGGGCGTGCGTCCAGCGGCCGTCGACGCCGTCGCTGTGCAGCAGGGCGACGGTGCCCGGCTCGGCGGGGACGCGCTGCACCCGCGGCTCGGGCATGTTCCAGCCGACCACCCCCGGCTGGCCGCCGAAGCGCTGACGGATGCCGTCACGCGCCAGCAGCAGGGTGCGCACATTGCCGATCGCGCACTGCTCGACGCCGTCCGCCGACAGCCGCAGCAGCCCGACCGCCGCGCCCCGGCTGCGCCGCAGCGCCCGGTGCATCGCGCGCAGGAGCTGCGGCAGCGGCTGCGCGGGGTCGCGGTGGAAGGCGCGCACCGCCAGCTCGGCCGCCTCGGCGGCGGGTCCGCCGTGCCCGAGCCCGTCCACGACCAGCGCGGTGCGCACGCCGCCGGTGACGGCGAGGCCCCAGGAGTCGCCGCAGGCGGTCTCCCCGTCGGCGGGGACGCGGACCGCGCCCACGCAGGGCGTGCCCTCGGCGGGCCCGCCGCCGGGCGTGCCCAGCCGGGCGGAGACGACGGTCCCCGTGCCCGGCCTGGTGCGCACGGCGAACTCGTCGGCGATCCGGCGCACCGCGCCCAGGCCGGAGCCCAGCGTGTTGCTGGTGGTGTACCCGTCGGTGAGGCACTGCTCCAGGTCGGCCATGCCCGGGCCCCGGTCCACGGCGATGATCTCCACGCCGGTGCGCAGCGGCAGCGGCTGGATGTAGAGCGCGCCGTTCTGGGCGTGCTTGGCCACGTTGCCGGCCAGCTCGCTGGCGAGCACGGCGGCCTGGTCCGGCAGGGCCCCGGCGAGCCCCTGGTCCAGCGCCGTCCGGCGCGCGGTGGAGGCCGCGAGCTGGACGGCGCTGTAGTGGTCGACCGGGATGTGGGCGGTGACGGACACGGGTGAGCCCGGGCCCATCAGCGGTCGTTCCAGCGGGTGACGACCACGGTGGTGCCCTCGCCGGGGCCGCTGCGCACCTGGAACTCGTGCATCAGCCGCCGGGCGCCGCCCAGGCCGTGCCCGAGCCCGGTTCCCGTGGTGTACCCGTCGATGAGCGCCGTCTCCACGTCCGCGATGCCGGGCCCGTCGTCCTGGACGGTCAGCCGCAGCCCCTTCCGCCCGGACCGCGTGAGGACCTGGATCTCCAGGGCGCCGCCGCCTCCGTGGACGTAGGCGTTGCGGGCGAGCTCACTGGCGGCCGTGACGATCCTCGTCTGGTCGACGAGCCCGAAGCCGGCCTCCACGGTGGCGGCCCGCACGGCGTGGCGCACCGTCAGCAAGTCCTCCTCCGAGGCGACCTCGAACCGGGAGCCCCGGCCGTAGCGGCCGTCGGGGCACTCGGACTCCAGGGACATGCCACCGGACATGGCTGACATGCCGGAGAAGTCCGGGCCGCCGGACGTGGTGGTCGTCGCACCGGACGGGCCCGGGGCGCCCCGCGTACCGGACGGGTCCGGCGGCCCCGACGTACCGGAGGTTTCCGTCGTGCCGGACGAGCCGGACGTGCCTGTCGCCGGGGTGCGCTGGGCGATCAGCTCGGAACCGGGTGTCGCGACCCGTTCACCGCGGAGCGTCACGTCGGACCTCCCCCGGGGGTTGGGGCATGCGGTGCCAGCCGAGTGCTGTCAGGCCCTGCTCCGCGTTGAGGGCGGTCTCCACGCCGGTGAGCTGGAGCCCCAGCTCGACCAGGGTGATGGCGACCGCGGGCCGCATACCGGCCACGATCACCCGGGCACCGAGGAGGCGGGCCATGGTGGTCAGCTCCATCAGGGTGCGCGCCACGAAGGAGTCGATGATCTCCAGCCGGGAGATGTCGATCAGCACGCCACGGGCGCCGTCACCGACGATCCGCTCGGTGAGCTCGTCGGTGAAGTCGACCGCCGACTGGTCGTCCAGCTCGTTGAGCAGCCCGGTGATCAGCACGTCGCCGAGCCGCAGGATCGGTACGCCGGTGGCGCGGGAGGCCGTCACGCGGTCACCGGCCGGGAGCCGCCCTGCCCGACGGCCGGCTGGTCGGTCAGCCGGATGGCGGCAGCCAGGGCGTCCGCGAGGGTCGCCCGGGTCAGGATGGTCGACAGGTCGATGCCCAACTGCGCGATGGTCTGGGCGATGGGCGGACGGATTCCGCTGATCACGCAGTCGGCGCCCATCAGCCGTACCGCGTTGACGGTGTGCATCAGGTGCTGGGCGACCGCGGTGTCGACGGCCGGCACACCGGTGATGTCGATGATGGCGACCTGGGCCTCGTTGTCCTGGATGGCCTGGAGCAGGCTCTCCATCACCACCTGCGTACGGGCGGTGTCCAGCGTGCCGATCAGCGGTACGGCCAGGACGTGCCGCCACAGCCGCACCACGGGCGTGGAGACCTCCAGGAGCTGACGGCTCTGCCGCTGGATGATGTCCTCGCGCCCCTCCACGTACGTCTCGAACGAGAGCACGCCGGCCGCGTCGAGCAGCCGGTTGACCAGGATGGCGGCCGAGAACAGCTCGGCCGAGTCGCGGGTGGTGTGCTGGACGGCGGAGAGCAGCGCCTCCTTGAGCGACAGGACCGCCAGGGAGGTGGCGGTCGGTGAGGCACCCGCCCGCGCGCGGCGCAGCGAGAGCTCTATCACCGTCTGGCGCAGCTCGTTCCGGGACGTCACCAGTCGTTCCACCGGCACGTCGCTGGCCAGGCCGGCGGCGAGGGCGGAGATCAACAGATCGGCCTCCTCGCGCACCTCGTGCTCACTCATGTCGGTACTGAGCACCGCCTGCTCGAGCTGGAGCCGGACCCACCGGTCCGCGATCTCCTCCTCGCGTTCCCGCAGGGCCTCACAGAGGCGGTCCCGCACGCTCGACTCGCTGGTGTTCACAAGCACCTCTCGCAATCGGAAACAGGACGGGCGGGTTTCCGCGGCAAGGTGCCGGAAACATCGACCAGTTGACCGCCCGGCCGGTTTCTCGTGTTCAACGGCGTCTGGATCGTAGTGGCCGCGCGGCGCAGGGGAGAAACGTGACTTCTCCGCGCTCCGCCGTGACGAAGCCGAGGGCGGCGACCGGAGAGTGCCGGTCGCCGCCCTCCCCACCCGCTCACACCGAGGCCGACGTCACCGAAGCGGCCGCCGGTTCACCCGCCGCCGCGATCGCCTGTCTGGCCACCCGGAGCGCGTCACGTATGTCACGCGTACCGGTGGACACGCACAGGGTGTAGGCGGTGTCCTCCCGTTGACGCACGACCTTCGGGTCTCCCGACTCCGCACCTGGCGCGGCCAGTTCCTCATACCTGGCCACGAGCTTGCGCAGCATCGACGGGTGCGCCATCAGCACGACAGAACCTCCTTCGGAACTCGGGTCGACGTCACCGACCGAAGGCGCCCCTACCCCGCTTCCCGGAGCTCATTCCCCCTTCATTCGCCCTCGTGCGCGACGTCCTTCGCCCTCGTGCGCCCTCGTGCGACCTCGCGTGCGACTTCGCTCACTCTCACGCGCGACGTCCTTCGCCCTCACGCGCGCGACGGCGCCGTCCCCGTGGGCGATCACGCGCCCCGTACGGCCGCGACCACCGCCGCCGCGACCCGGGCGTGCCCCGCGTCGTCCGGATGCAGCCCGTCCGCGAGGTGGCCGGGACCGAGCAGGTCCCGCCCGGGCAGCAGCGCCAGCCGCTCGTCGCCGGCCGCGACCAGGTCCCGGACGGCCTCCTCCATGGCCGTGCGCAGCTCGGCGAGGGTCGCGCCCAGCGCGTTGGCCGTGGACTCCGCCTCCGGGCGCAGCAGCGGGGAGAGCAGCAGCAGGGGCGTGTCCGGATGGCCCCGGCGCACGAGGGTGACGAACGCCCGCGTGGTCTCGTACAGCAGAGGAGCGGTGTGCGGGACGCCCGCCCAGCAGTTCGTGCCGAACGCGAGGGTGAGGAGCCCGGCGGGGAGGGCGGCCAGGTGCTCGGCGGTGGGCAGGTCGCCGCGCGCCGAGCCCGCGTAACCGAGGTTGACCGTGTCGAGGCCGAGGGCGCGCCCCGCGACGGCCGGCCAGGCGTGGGCGGGGCGGGTGGACCACCAGCCCTCGGTGATCGAGTCCCCGTGCACCAGCCAGCGCGGCCGCGGCGGGGCGGGGGCGAGGGTGCCGCCGACACCGCGCAGCCCGAGGACCACCGGGGCCTGGCTCTCCGGCGGGTGCACGGTGAACGGCCCGGCGCGCCCCGGCAGGGGAATGGTGACGGTCGCCTCCTCGGCGGGGCGGGTGAACGCCTCGTGGACGCAGGCGTCGCCCTCCCACAGCGCGAAGCAGTGCGCCAGCTCGCGCAGCACCTGGCTCCCGTCCGGCACGGCGGCGCGGTAGCGGATCTCCACGGCGCGGGTGCCCGGGGAGGCCGTGAACTCCAGGCGTACGCCGATGGGCAGCGCCGCCCGCTCGGCGGTGTCCCACGGCAGCCGGGCCAGGTCGGCCGGGTCGGCGCGCACCGCGCGGCCGTGCTCGTCCAGCCAGGCCGTGCCGCGCAGGAAGGGCGCCGGATCCTGCCAGGTCATACGCGTGTCCTCCGGTGGGTGAAAGGCCTGCTCCGGGCCCCCAATGTGTCGATTCGTGCGGCGGGGCGCAATGTTTCCCCGTCTGTGCCCCAAGTGCGCAATGATCATTCGCGTATGCGCAACAACCCTGCATTACGAGCGCGAAGCGCGACCTTTAGGCTCGTGCCCCGTACCAGGAGTGGCGGTGACCGCCTGCTCGGCGGTCTCCCTTCCCCCGTGGGCCTTCCCCACGCCCGCGAGCCGCCGCAGGTCTGCCCTCCACCGACCCGCAGCGATGAAGGAGCCCCCGCAGTGCTGGATCAAGGCACAGCCCCTCCCGCCACCGAGCCGTCCGCGCCCAAGGCGTCCGGGCTCTTTGCCCTCACCCGGCGCAAGCCGGTGGAATTGCTGGTCGCAGAGGGTGGGCAGGGTGAGGGCGGTTCGCTCCGCCGCTCGCTGTCCATGTGGCAGCTCACCATGATCAGCATCGGTGCCACGCTCGGCACCGGCATCTTCGTCGTCCTCGGCGAGGCGGTCCCGCTGGCCGGTCCCGCCGTCACGCTCGCCTTCGTCTTCGCGGGTCTCACGGCGCTCTTCTCGGCCCTGTCGTACGCCGAGCTGGCCGGCACCATCCCGGTCGCCGGCTCCTCGTACTCGTACGCGTACGCAACGATGGGCGAACTCGTCGCCTGGGTGTGCGGCTGGTGCCTGCTCCTGGAGTACGGCGTGTCCGTCGCCGCCGTGGCCGTCGGCTGGGGCGACTACCTCAATGAACTCCTCGACGGCACCATCGGCGTGACCCTGCCCGCGGCGCTCACCGCGCCGCCGGGCGACGGCGGCATATTCAACCTGCCCGCGCTGATCGTCGTGCTGCTCGCGATGGTGTTCCTGCTCGGCGGAGCCAAGGAGTCCGCGCGCGCCAACACGATCATGGTGGTCGTGAAGATCGCCGCGCTCGTCCTCTTCTGCGCCATCGGCTTCATGGGCTTCACGTCCGGCAACTACTCCGACTTCATGCCGCTCGGCGTCAGCAGCGTCGGCGCGGCGGGCGCCATCCTGTTCTTCTCGTACATCGGCTTCGACGCCGCCTCCACCGCCGGTGAGGAGGCCAAGGACCCCAAGCGGGACCTGCCGCGGGCCATCATGCTGTCGCTGGTCATCGTCACCGCGCTGTACGTGCTCGTCGCGGCCGTCGCCGTGGGCGCCTGGGACTGGAAGAAGTTCGAGGGCTCGGAGGCGTCCCTCGCCGCGATCATGAACGACGTCACCGGGCAGAGCTTCTGGGGCACCCTGCTCGCCGCCGGCGCGGTCATCTCCATCGCCAGCGTCGTCCTCACCGTGCTCTACGGCCAGACCCGCATCCTGTTCGCGATGTCCCGCGACGGCCTGGTGCCCAAGGCGTTCGGCAAGGTCAACCCCAAGACCGGCACCCCCCGCGTCAACACGGTCATCGTCTCGCTGTTCTGCGGCGTCCTCGCCGCCGCCGTCCCGCTCGGCGAACTCGTCAACGCCACCAGCATCGGCACGCTCTTCGCGTTCGCGCTGGTCAACATCGCCGTCATCGTGCTGCGGTTCACCCAGCCGAACCTCCAGCGCAGCTTCAAGGTGCCGTTCGGCCCGCTCTTCCCGGTGCTCGGCTTCCTGTTCTGCGGCTACAGCATGTACAGCCTCGACATGATCACCTGGGTGGTCTTCGGTGTCTGGATGGCCGTGGGTCTCGTGGTCTACTTCCTGTACGGCATGCGCCGCTCCCGATTGGCCACAGCAGAGAAGTGACCCACCCGCAGTGCGACTGAACGATCTCGACGAACGCATCGTCCACGCCCTGGCCGAGGACGCCCGCCGTTCCTACGCCGACATCGGCTCGCTCGTCGGTCTGTCCGCGCCCGCCGTCAAGCGGCGCGTGGACCGGCTGCGGGCCGAGGGCGCCATCACCGGGTTCACCGTCCGGGTGGACCCGGCGGCGCTCGGCTGGGAGACCGAGGGGTTCATCGAGATCTACGCACGCGGCAACACCTCGCCCGAGACCATCCAGCGCGGTCTCGAGCGGTACCCGGAGGTCGCGGCCGCGTCCACCGTCACCGGTGACGCGGACGCGATCGTCCAGGTCTTCGCCTCCGACATGCGCCACTTCGAGCGCGTACTGGAGCGCATCGCGGGGGAGCCCTTCGTGGAGCGCACCAAGTCGGTCCTGGTGCTCTCCCCGCTGTTGCGGCGCTTCTCCTCCGGCTCGCCGGCCTGATCCGGAATCCCTAGCTCTCCGGGTACTCCGGCTGCCAGGGCAGTACGCGAAAGTCGCCGGTGCCGCGCTCGACCTTCTCGAACGGCGCGGCGCTCACGCACTTCGGCAGCTTCTTGGTCTCCTCCGGCTCGCTGCCGATCCAGCTATAGCCCAGCCGGTCGTGCCCGCCCAGGTCGTGCACCGAGACGCCCACCCGCTTGCCCCTGAACGGGGTGTCGGACTCGGTCACCACACCGGTCACGACCGCCACCTTCCCGCCCGTCACCAGGCAGTCGACCCGGGCCTTCGCCCAGCCGGACGTGCCGTCCGGGAACACGTGCCGGAAGCTGAACGTGCCGGTCGCCGCCTCCGGATTCATGTTGTCCTCCGCCGCCAGGTGCGCGTCGAAGGAGAAGGTGATGTCGTCGCCCGCCGGCCGGTACAGCTTCGCCGTGCCGGTCAGCGCCGCCGCCTCCCGGGCCGTGCCCGACCGGGCCGGCCCGTCGTCGGTGGCCATGGCGGGTGCCGTGGCGCCCGCGGCGAGCAGCACCGCAACGCCCACAGCGATGATCTTCGTACGACGGTTCATGGTGAAAGCCCCTCCGGCTGGTGAATCGGACGTCCCCCACTGTTCCGTCCGGGCCCCGGCCGCCACATCGCGCGCCGGTCGGGTCCGCCCTCCGCCGCGCGGCGGGGCCGTCCTCCGACCAGCGGGCGAGCGGCCCGCAACGAATCTCCGCCGACCGGCACATCCGCGCAACGGATCAACGGTCGGTCCGCAACGGTCACGCCTTGTCCAGGAAGAAGGCCGGACCGTACCGTTTTGAACGTCTCTCGACGCCCTCCCCGCCCTCCCGCACCCCGACAGAGGTCTGCCGATGCCGCCGCTGCGCACCGCCCTGCTCCAGAGCTCCGGACAGGTGGGCGACGTCGCCGCCAATCTCAAGGTCCTCGACGAGGCCGCCGCCCGAGCCGCCGCCACCGGCGCCGGCCTGCTGGTCGCCCCCGAGATGTTCCTCACCGGCTACGCGATCGGGGACGACGTGGCCCGGCTGGCCGAGCCCGCCGACGGCGACTGCGCCGACGCGGTCGCCGGCATCGCCGCACGCCACGGCCTCGCCGTCGTCTACGGCTACCCGGAGCGCGACGGCGAGACGGTCTACAACGCGGCGCAGCTCATCGGGCCCGACGGCGCCCGGCTCGCCAACTACCGCAAGACCCACCTCTACGGCGGCTTCGAGAGCGACTCCTTCACCCCCGGCGACCAGCCGGTCGTCCAGGCGGAGCTGGGCGGGCTGCGCGTGGGCCTGATGATCTGCTACGACGTGGAGTTCCCCGAGAACGTCCGGGCGCACGCCCTGGCCGGCACCCAGCTCCTGCTGGTGCCCACCGCGCTGATGCACCCCGCCGAGGTCGTCGCCGAGTCCGTCGTACCGGTACGCGCCTTCGAGAACCAGCTCTACATCGCCTACGCCAACCGGACCGGCCAGGAGGGCGAGTTCGAGTTCGTCGGGCTGTCCGCCCTCGCCGGCCCCGACGGCACCGCCCGCGCCCGCGCCGGACGCGGCGAGGAACTGGTCACCGGCGACGTCGACCCCGAGCTGCTGACCGCCTCGCGCGAGGCCAACCCCTACCTGCGCGACCGCCGCCCCGGCCTGTACACCTCCCTGATCTGAGCCCCCCGCTCGCCCCTCTTTCTCCACCCCCGCAAGGAGTCCGTACCCCATGACGTCCACGGTGCCCACCGCCGTCCAGCACACCGACGCGCAGCCGCCGATCACCATGTTCGGTCCGGACTTCCCCTACGCGTACGACGACTTCCTGGCCCACCCCGCCGGGCTCGGCCAGATACCCGCGACCGAGCACGGCACCGAGGTCGCCGTCATCGGCGGCGGGCTCTCCGGCATCGTCGCCGCGTACGAGCTGATGAAGATGGGCCTCAAGCCCGTCGTGTACGAGGCCGACCAGATCGGCGGCCGGCTGCGCACCGTCGGGTTCGAGGGCACCGGCACGGACGGGCTGACCGCCGAGATGGGCGCCATGCGCTTCCCGCCCTCCTCGACGGCGCTCCAGCACTACATCGATCTCGTGGGCCTCGAGACCCGGCCGTTCCCCAACCCGCTGGCCGAGTCCACCCCCTCGACCGTCGTCGACCTCAAGGGCGAGTCGCACTACGCCGAGACCATCGACGACCTGCCGCAGGTCTACCGCGACGTCGCCAAGGCGTGGAACGACTGCCTGGAGGAGGGCGCGGACTTCTCCGACATGAACCGCGCCATGCGCGAGCGCGACGTCCCGCGCATCCGCGAGATCTGGGCCAAGCTCGTCGAGAAGCTCGACAACCAGACCTTCTACGGCTTCCTGTGCGAGTCGGAGGCGTTCAAGTCCTTCCGCCACCGCGAGATCTTCGGCCAGGTCGGCTTCGGCACCGGCGGCTGGGACACCGACTTCCCCAACTCCATCCTGGAGATCCTCCGCGTCGTCTACACCGAGGCCGACGACCACCACCGCGGCATCGTCGGCGGCTCCCAGCAGCTTCCGCTGCGCCTGTGGGAGCGCGAGCCGGAGAAGATCGTCCACTGGCCGCTCGGTACGTCGCTGAAGTCGCTGCACGAGGGCGACCCCAAGCCCGCCGTGACCCGCCTGCACCGCACCGCCGGCAACCGCATCACCGTCACCGACGCCAACGGCGACATCCGCACGTTCCAGGCCGCGATCTTCACCGCCCAGTCCTGGATGCTGCTGTCCAAGATCGCCTGCGACGACTCGCTGTTCCCCATCGACCACTGGACGGCGATGGAGCGCACCCACTACATGGAGAGCTCCAAGCTCTTCGTCCCCGTCGACCGGCCCTTCTGGCTGGACAAGGACGAGGAGACCGGCCGTGACGTGATGTCGATGACGCTCACCGACCGGATGACCCGCGGCACCTACCTGCTGGACGACGGCCCGGACAAGCCGGCCGTCATCTGCCTCTCGTACACGTGGTGCGACGACAGCCTGAAGTGGCTGCCGCTCTCCGCGAACGAGCGCATGGAGGTCATGCTCAAGTCGCTCGGCGAGATCTACCCGAAGGTCGACATCCGCAAGCACATCATCGGCAACCCGGTGACCGTGTCCTGGGAGAACGAGCCCTACTTCATGGGCGCGTTCAAGGCCAACCTGCCGGGCCACTACCGCTACCAGCGCCGCCTGTTCACGCACTTCATGCAGGACCGGCTGCCCGAGGACAAGCGGGGCATCTTCCTCGCCGGCGACGACATCTCCTGGACGGCCGGCTGGGCCGAGGGCGCCGTGCAGACCGCGCTGAACGCCGTGTGGGGCGTCATGCACCACTTCGGCGGCGCCACCGACGCCTCCAACCCCGGACCCGGCGACGTCTACGACGAGATCGCCCCGGTGGAGCTCCCGGAGGACTGAGCCCCCACCGGCAGGGGCGTGAGCAGCATCCGGCCCACCAGGCCCACGGAGCGGTCGAGGCGTTCGGTGAACTCCTCGGCCAGCTCCGGGAACCGGCCCCCCAGGTGGTGGAGCTGCCACAGCGAGCGGGCCGCGAGCCACGCCCCGTCCCGGGCCCGCTCCAGGCTCCAGCAGCCCAGCAGATGCGTCAGGGGGTCGGCCACCTCCAGCAGGTCCGGCCCCGGCATCAGCTCCTCGCGGATGCGCTCCTCCAGCAGCGTGAGGATGTCGCCCACCCGGTCGAACTCCCCCTCCACGTCGGCCGGTTCGCAGTTGAGCGTACGGCAGGTGTCCACCACCGCCAGCGCCAGATCGTGCCCGATGTGCGCGTTGATACCGGCCAGGGCGAACTGCAACGGGCGTACGCCGGGATGGCGCCGGTACTGGAACAGCGGCCGCCAGCACGCCGGCGGGCGCCCCCCCCCCGCGACCGCGGCGACGGCCGCCCGGGAGCGCCCGGCGGAGCGGACGGCCCGCGCGGCGGCGGGCCCCCCGGCGGCGGACCCGCCCCCGCCCCCCCGCCCGGCGGCCCCCCCCCGGCCGGGGGGGGCGCGGGGGGGGGGGGCCGCCCGGGGGGGCGGCGGCCCGCCGGTCGGCGAACTCGCCCGCGCCGATGCGCCGGTCGATCTCCTCCGTGACGGTGAGGTAGACGCGGTTGAAGACCGCCACCCCGTCCGCCGCCGGCCACAGCGAGCGGAACGCACGCATCCGCGTCAGGACCGGGCCGACCTCGGACGGGGCCGGCGGGAATGGCTCGAGCTGCGACATGGGGGCAGCGTCCCAGTAGGTAGGCTCTCGGTGGTGTCATCGCGCCGGGCTTCGCCGGAACGGGCGAACGATCCGCCCGCGCGAGCACCTCTGGGGGAGGGGATCTCACGGTGTCAGGCGTGCGCGCACAGCGCCGGACGGAACGGAACCGGCGCACCGAACGGCGGCGCGCCACGCGCCGCCACGCCATGGCGGCGGCCGCGTCGGTGGTCGTCGCCGTCGGGACGCTCAGCGGAGTGCTGGCCGCGACCGGGGGCGGGGACGAGGACACGGCCGGGCCGCGGCCCGAGGCGTCGGTGAGCGCGCTGTACGTACCGCCGCTGCCGGCCCGCCCGAGCCCCTCGGCCACCGCCTCCGCGTCGCCGTCACCCTCGCCGTCGCCCTCCCGCACGTCGGCGAAGCCGACCCGGCCGGCCCCGAAACCGTCGGTCGCCAAGAGCCGCGCGCCGAAGCCGCCCGCGCCCCGGACCGTGTCGGCCGACCTCTACCGCCACCCGCAGTCGCAGGTGCTCGACTGGGTGCGTGCCCATCCCGGCGACCCGCGCCGGGCGGTCATCGAGTCCCGGATCGCCGACCAGCCGGCCGCCGTCTGGTTCGCCTCCTACGACCCCGGGGCCATCACCGGCAGGGTCCGCGCGGTGACCTCAGGGGCGGCCGCCGCCGGCCGGGTGCCCGTCCTCGTTCCGTACGCCATCCCCGACCGGGACTGCGGGGGCGCCTCCCAGGGCGGGGCGCCCGACCTGGCCGCGTACGACGGGTGGATACGGAACTTCGCGGCCGGGCTCGGCAGCGGGCCGGTCATCGTCGTCCTGGAGCCGGACTCCATCGCGCTGGCCGACTGCCTGTCGGACGGGGAGCGGGCGGCCCGGTACGCCTCCCTCGCGCGGGCGGGCAAGGCGCTCCGGGCGGCCAACCCGCGGGCCAAGGTGTACTTCGACGCGGGTCACTCCGGCTGGCACTCGGCGGCGAAGATGGCCGGCGCGCTGCGCGAGGCGGGCGCGGCCACCAGCGGCGACGGCATCTTCACCAACGTGTCCAACTTCCACGCCACCGCCGACGAGGCCGCCTACGCCCGGCGGGTGCTCGCCGAGCTGGGCGGCCCGTCGCACCTGGGCGCCGTCATCGACACCAGCCGCAACGGCAACGGCGCCCCCGCGCCCGGCGCGTGGTGCGACCCGGCGGGCCGGGCGCTCGGCCGGACGCCGACCACCCGGACCGGTGCGTCCCGGATCGACGCCTACCTGTGGGTCAAGCTGCCGGGCGAGTCGGACGGCTGCTCGGGCGCGGCCGGGGAGTTCTCCGCCGACTACGCCTACGACTTGGCGACCGGCTGATCGCCCTCGTAGGAGCTCGTGCCCGCGTCCAGCAGCGGCTCCTGCTCCTTGAGGTGGGCGGGGGCGAAGGCGCGCAGCACGTGGTAGCCGGTGATGACGACGATCGTGCCGAGCGCGATGCCGCCCAGCTCGAAGTGGTCGGTGATCTTCAGGCTCACGCCGCCGACGCCGATGACGATGCCCGCGGCGGCCGGGACCAGGTTGAGGGGGTTGCGCAGGTCGACCTTGGCGTTGATCCAGATCTGGGCGCCCAGCAGGCCGATCATCCCGTACAGGATCACGGTGATCCCGCCGAGCACGCCGCCGGGGATGGCGGCGACGACCGCCCCGAACTTGGGGCACAGGCCGAACAGGAGCGCGAAGCCGGCGGCGGCCCAGTAGGCGGCCGTCGAGTAGACGCGGGTCGCGGCCATGACGCCGATGTTCTCGGAGTACGTGGTGTTCGGCGGCCCGCCCACGGCGGTCGACAGGATCGAGGCGGCGCCGTCGGCGGCGATGGCGGTGCCCAGCTTGTCGTCGACCGGGTCGCCGGTCATCTCGCCGACGGCCTTGACGTGCCCGGCGTTCTCCGCGACCAGGGCGATCACGACGGGCAGGGCGACGAGGACGGCCGACCACTCGAAGGCCGGGGCGTGGAAGGACGGCAGCCCTATCCAGTCGGCCTTCGCGACGCCGGAGAGGTCCAGGCGCCAGTGGTCGACGGCCCCGGCTCCGCCGACCGGGGAGTGGATCTTGCCGAATGCCAGGTCCAGCACCCAGGACAGGGCGTACCCGAAGACCAGCCCCAGGAAGATCGCCACGCGTGACCAGAAGCCGCGCAGGCAGACGACGGCGAGCCCGGTGAACAGCATCACCAGCAACGCGGTCCACTGGTCCTGCGGCCAGTACGTCGACGCCGTCACCGGCGCCAGGTTGAAGCCGATCAGCATGACGACGGCGCCGGTCACGACGGGCGGCATCGCCGCGTGGATGATCCGCGCCCCGAACCGCCGCACGGCCAGGCCCGCCAGGAACAGCACGGCACCGACCACCAGCACCGCGCCGGTCACCGTGGCGCTGTCACCGCCGCTCGCCCGGATGGTCGCCGCCACCCCCACGAACGACAGCGAGCAGCCCAGGTAGCTGGGCACCCTGCCCCGCGTGGCGAGCAGGAAGATCACCGTGGCGACGCCGGACATCATGATCGCCAGGTTGGGGTCCAGCCCCATCAGCACCGGCGCCACGAACGACGCCCCGAACATGGCCACGACGTGCTGCGCGCCGAGCCCGGCGGTACGGGGCCAGGACAGCCGCTCGTCGGGACGGACGACGGCTCCGGGAGCGGGTGTCCGTCCGTCGCCGTGCAGGGTCCAGCGCACGCCGAGGTTCATGGGGGGTGGCTCCACTTCTCCGGTTCGGGCGGCCGCGCCGCACGGCCGGGTCCCGGCCGGGGGTGGCGGCCGAAAAAGACCAGCCGCCATGGTAATCGGACGCGCGTACGCCCCGGCCCACCCTGGGCCGCGTGCGGCGTGCGGGGTGGCCTGCCAGCGCGCTGTGCGGGGTCTGCCAGCGGCCCGCCGCAGGCTCGGCGCGTCCCTGTCGACGTCCACCCGGAGGTACGGCCCATGTCCGCCGCACAGCACGTCCCCCCGCGCCCGAGAACGCGGTCGCGCCGCCTTCGCGCGATGTCCGCGCCCCTGCTCGCCCTGACCCTCACGGCCACGTCCGCGGGGGCGGCACCCGCCGAAGCGGTTCCGGCGGCCCGGGACACCGCCCGGGTGCGCCCCGCCGAACTGGCCCGGCTCGCCCAGCGGCTGGTGGACGCCGGCGCGCCGGGTGTGATCGTGCGGGTGACCGACGGCAGCGGGCGGCCCGTCGAGATCGTGCGGCAGGCACCCTGGGCCGCGCGGGAGCAGCGGCTCGCCGCCGGGGACGAGTTCCGGATGGGGTCCAACACCAAGACCATGATGGCCGCGCTCGTCCTCCAGTTGGCCGCCGAGGGCCGCCTGGCGCTGACCGACCCGGTGGAGAAGTGGCTGCCCGGGCAGGTCCCCGGCGGCTCGGCGATCACCCTGCGGATGCTGCTCACCCACACCAGCGGCCTGTACGACTACACCCTGGACCCCGCCGTGCTGCCGGCGATCCTGGGCAGGGACGACCGGCGCTGGACCTCCCGCGACCTGCTCGCCGTGGGCGTGCGCCACGCCCCGCTCTTCCCGCCGGGCACCCGGTGGTCGTACAGCAACACCGACTACGCGGCGGTCGGCGCCGTCCTGGAGGCCGTCACCGGCGCCTCGCTCGCCTCGCTCGTCCGGGACCGGATCGCCCGCCCGCTGGGCCTGCGGCACACGTACTTCGCCACCGGCCCGCACTGGCGCGGCAGGTACGCGCACGGGTACGAGCCGGACGCGGCGCACATGCCGGACGCGGTGCCCGAGCGGTTCCGGGACGTCGGGGGCGTCCGGCGCGGCGCGTACGTCGACGTGTCGGGCAACGACCCCGGCTGGGGCGGGGCCGCCGGGGCGGTGGTGTCCACCGCACGCGACTGGTCCCGCTTCACCTCGGCCCTGCTCTCCGGCGAGCTGCTGCCCCCGGCGCAGATGGCGGAGCTGCGCAGGACCGTGCCGATGGACCCCGAACGCCCGCAGGACGGGCCGGGCGCCGGACCCGGCATCGAGACCGGCGACACCCCGTGCGGCACCGTCTGGGCCCATGACGGCGGCATGACCGGATACACCAGCACGAGTTCCTCCGACCGCGACGGCCGCCGCTCCGCCGTCGTCCTCGTGCCCACCGAGTTCCTCTTCGAGTTCGACGCCGACCCCGAGCTGGTGGCCGCCCACCAGGCACTCCTGGGCGCCGCCGTCTGCGCCATGTTCGGCAGGCCGGCGCCGGACGGGCCCTCCGCCCCGGGCCGTGAACGCGACGGTCAGGACGGCTGAGGCGGCACGTCCGGCGTGAGCGTGCCAGGGGCGGCACCGGGGGCCCGGGCGGCGGCGAGCGCCGCGCCCACCAGGTCCCGGGCACCCGCGCGTGACAGCGCCTTGCCCGCCGCGTACGCCGCGGTGAACCCGGCCGGGCCCAGCACGCCGGTGACCCGTCCGGTCAGCGCGCGGACGTCCTCGTCGCCCAGGTCCTCGGCGCCGCGCAGCGCGGTGGCGGCGCCGAGCAGCCGCGCGGCGCCCTCCGCGTCACCGCGGGCGAACGCGATGTCGGCGGTCGCCGCCGCGATCCGCGCCGCCACGGAGGTGTCCCAGCCCAGAAGCTGGCGCACCGCCGGGTCGTCGAGCCGGGCGGCCGCCCGCCCGGGGCCGCCCTCCGCCGCGTCGATCCGCGCCAGCGCGGCGCGCAGCAGCGCGGCCAGGTGAGCGGGGGGCCGCCGGCCGGAACCGGTACCGGCACCAGAATCGGAACCAGCACCGGCACCGAACCCGGAACCAGCACCGGTACCCGCCAGCCCGGCCTCGGCGTGTGCCCGTGCGAGCTCCCACCGCCCCGCCCACCACTCCAGCCACGCGAGCCCGAGCCGTACGAGCGCCACCGGTTCGGCCGCGCCTCCCGGCAGCA
Source organism: Streptomyces sp. WAC05374 (assembly GCF_004353505.1). Lineage (GTDB taxonomy): Bacteria > Actinomycetota > Actinomycetes > Streptomycetales > Streptomycetaceae > Streptomyces. Next base: position 87,290 of record NZ_SMNQ01000009.1, on the reverse strand, counting down.
CCTGCTCCAGCAGCTCCTCCAAGTCCCGCCGGCCCCCGGGCACATCACCGGTCCGTGCCCGCAGGAGGGCCGCGGACATCTCGTTCTCGATCGAGTACGCGCGCAGCCCGAGCTGCGCGAAGCAGTCGTACGCCCGCTCGTTCATCGCCCGCACCCGGGACAGGTCACCGGTGAGGCCCACCAGACCGGCGTGCGAACTCAACGCGACGGCCAGGCCCCAGCGTTCACCGGTGGCCTCGAAGCCCCGCGCGGCGCTCGCGAGGCGGTCGGCCGCCCGTCGCGGGTCACCGGTGTGCAGGGCGAGCAGCCCGGACGTCAGCAGCCCGAACGCCCGCTCCCAGGCGTCGTCACCGGCCGGCCCCGGCACGAGGCGCCCGCCGGCCCCGCCGGGAGAGGCGACGGCGAGGGCGAGCCGGGCCAGCGCGGTCAGGGGATGCGGGTCGTGCGCCGCGTCCCCGGCCACGCGCCCGAACCGCTCGAACGCCTCCTCGGTCTGCCGCGGCAGGCCGGTCGCCTGCACGGCGAGGGCGTGCGCCGCCACCACCCGGACGTACGCCACGGGGTCCGACGGCCCCGGCACAGCCAGCACCCGGCCGAGCAGCTCCACCGACTCCGGCGGATTGCCCCGCAGGTGCCAGAACCAGCCCAGCGCGGCGGCGAGACGCACCGCCCCGGCGGCGTCGCCCGTGCCGGTCCACCGGCGGAGCGCCGCATGGAGGTGGTCGCGCTCCGCCGTGAGCCGGCCCAGCGCGTCCACCTGGTCCCGGGTGCGCAGCAGGGGCTCGGCCGCCTCGGCGAGGCGCAGGAAGAAGGCGGCGTGCCGGTCGCGGGCGGGGCCCGGCCCCTCGTACGAGGCGAGCCGTTCCCGCCCGTACTCCCGGACCGTCTCCGCCATCGTGTAGCGCGGCTCGGCCGCGTCCGCCGTACCGGCCAGGTGCAGGAGCGACTTGTCGACGAGCGAGGCGAGCAGGTCCTGGACGTCGCCGCCGAGCCCGCCGACGGCCGCCGCCGCGTCCTCGGTGACGCCGCCGGGCACCGCCGCCAGCCGCTCCAGGAGTGTGCGCTCCCCGGGCTCCAGCAGCTCCCAGCTCCAGGCCATCACGGCGCGCAGGGTGCGGTGCCGGGGGAGTGCGGCGCGGCTGCCCCCGGTGAGCAGCCGGAACCGGTCGTCGAGGCGGGCCGCGACGGCGGCGAGCGGCAGGGTGCGCAGGCGCGCCGCCGCCAGTTCGATCGCCAGGGGGAGCCCGTCGAGCCGGCGGCAGATCTCGCTCACCGCGCCCACGGACGTGTCGTCCACGGTGAATCCGGGCGCGACGGCGGCGGCCCGGTCCTCGAAGAGCCGGACCGCCGCGCAGGCGCGTGCCCGGCCGGTGGGGGAGCCGGGTGCGGGGAGCTCCAGCGGGCCCACGTTGTGCAGGTGCTCACCGTCGATCCGCAGCGGCTGCCGGCCGGTCGCCAGCACCCGCAGGCCGGGACAGCGGGCGAGCAGCGCGGCGACGAGCCGTGCGGCCTCGTCGACCACGTGCTCGCAGTTGTCCAGCAGGAGGAGCGGCTTCTCGCCCGCCACCGCCTCGACCAGGGCCGCGACCGCCTCCTCGGGGCCGGAGCCGGCACGGTCCGCCGGTGCGCGGGCCGGCGCCCGGCCACCGCGCGCCCGCAAGACGTCCAGCACCGCCCCCGGCACGCCGCCCGCCCCGACCGGGGCGAGCCCGACGCACCAGACCCCGTCCGGAGGGGCCAGCTCCCGCGCGCAGACCTGCGCGAGCCGGGTCTTGCCCGCGCCGCCGGGACCGACGAGGGTCACCAGCCGGACGCGGCCGAGCAGTCCGGTCACGCGCCGGACGTCCCGGCCGCGCCCCACGAAGCTGGTCGGGCAGGTGTCCGGGTTGCCGCTCGGGCCGTGCACCCGGGGCCCTGGCGGCTCCTGCGCCCGGCGGGCCGGCGGGAGCGGTGCCGCCGGGGCCCGCAGCACGGCGAGGTGCGCGGCCGTCACGTCCGGGCCCGGATCGGCGCCGAAGGTGTCCGCGAGCCGGGCGCGCAACTCCGCGTGGACGGCCAGCGCCTCGGCGTTCCGGCCGGTCGCCGCGAGGGCCCGGATCAACTGGGCGTGCAGCCCTTCGTGCAGCGGGTGGCGGGCCGTCAGCGCCTGTACCTCGGCGACCAGGGCGGGACCCGTGGCGCCCCGCGCCAGGTCCGCCCCGATCCGGTCGCCCAGCGCGGCCAGCCGTGCCCGCGCGAGCCGCTCGGCCTCGCCCGCGGCGAACGGCGCCCCGTGTACGTCGGCGAGGGCGGGCCCGCGCCACAGCCCCAGTGCCTCCCGCAGGACCTCCGCGGCCTCGTCGGGCCGGGAGCGGGCGAGCAGCTCGTGGCCGGTACGCGCCAGCTCGGCGAAGCGGAGGGCGTCCACGGCCGCCGGCTCGACGGCCAGGCGGTAGCCGGTCGGCCCGTGGACGAGCGACGAAGGGCCGGCCGCCAGCCCCCGCAGCCGGGACACCAGCGACTGGAGGGCGTTCACCGGGTCCGCCGGGGGCGTGTCGCCCCACAGGTCCTCCACCAGCGTCCCGGGCCGTACGGCACGCCCGGCGTCGAGCGCCAGCCGCACCAGCAGCGCCCGCAGCTTCGCACCGCCCACCGGGAGGGGGCCGGTCCCGGTGTCGAACACCAGGGAACCGAGCAGTCCGACACGCACCCGCCCACTATGACAGGCCGTCACCCCGCACGCCCCGGCCCACCCCCGCTCCTTCGGAGCCGGCTCAGCGGGGACGCTTCCCGGCCGCCGACCCGTCCGGAGCCGTGCCGGGCGGCGCGTCCGCGACCGCGTCGGACGCCCGGCCCGGCGCGCTATCCGCCACCGGGCCCGATCCGCCGCCCGCGACCGGGTCCGGTTTCCCGCCCGCCGCGGGGCGGGCCGTCCGGTCGCCCGTGCGCAGTACGCCCGCGCCGACGACCAGGCCGAAGGCCAGCAGGGTCACCAGGCCGAACGAGACCGTGAGCGAGGTGACGTCGGCCACCCCGCCGATCGCCGAGGGGGCGATCAGCCCCGAGGTGTAGGTGATGGTGGCGACGCCCGCGATGGCCTGGCTCGGGTTGGGACCGCTGCGCCCGGCCGCCGCGAAGGCCAGCGGGACGACCACGGCCACGCCGAGGCCGAGCAGCGCGAAGCCCGCCATCGCCACCGCCGGGTGCGGGGCGGCCACGACCAGGACGCCGCCCGCCGTCGCCGCGACGCCCCCGACCCGTACCGTCCGTACCGCGCCGAACCGGTCCACCACCCTGTCGCCCACCAGCCGTGCCACCGCCATGGTGAGGGCGAAAGCGGTGGTCGACGCGGCCGCCAGGCCCGCCGACGTGCCGAGCTGGTCGCGCAGGTAGACGGCCGACCAGTCCAGGCTCGCGCCCTCCGCGAAGACCCCGCAGAAGCCGATCGCCCCGATCACCAGCGCCGACCTGGGCGGCAGGGCGAACCGCGGCGGCGGCTCCTCGTCCGGCGCGCTGCGCAGGTCCAGCACGCCCTGGCAGAAGAGCAGGCCCAGCGCGGTGAGCGCGAGCGCGGCGATCACGTGGTGCAGCCGGGCGTCGGTGCCCAGGTGGGCGGCGAGCGTGCCGGTGGCCGAGCCGATGAGGGCGCCCGCGCTCCACATGCCGTGCAGACCGGACATGATCGACTTGTCGAGCCGGTTCTCCACCTCGACGCCCAGCGCGTTCATGGCCACGTCCGACATGCCGGCCGTGGCCCCGTACACGAAGAGAGCGCCGCACAGGGTGTAGATGTCCGGCGCGAAGGCGGGCAGGACGAGCGACAGCGTCCACAGGGCGAGCAGCCCGCGCAGCGCCGTGCGGGCGCCGAAGCGGTGACTGACCGCGCCCGCCAGCGGCATCGCCGCCGAGGCCCCGAGGGCGGGGAAGGCGAGCGCGAGGCCGAGCTGTCCGGCGCTGACGCCCGCGTGGTCCTGGATCCAGGGAATGCGGGTGGCGAAGCTGCCGGTGACGGCGCCGTGCACACAGAACACGGCGGCCACGGCGATCCGGGCCCGCCGCAGGCGTTCCCTGCTGAACTCCACGTCGTACGACGCCACGGGCCCTCCCCGGTCCGGTTGACGGCAGCGCTCGTAAATTATCAGGAAGGCTGCCTGATAGTAAGATCGTGTGACGAGTTCTGAGAGGATCACGGCATGCCCGCATCGCCCAGCACCGCCCGGGCCATCAACGACCGGCTCGCGCTGCGACTCCTCCAGGAGCAGGGTCCCTTGACGGCCGGTCAGCTCAAGAGCCTCACCGGACTCTCCCGCCCCAGCGTCGCCGACCTCGTCGAACGGCTCCAGGGGGCGGGCCTGATCCAGGTGGTGGGGGAAGCCGGCGCGGAGCGGCGCGGACCCAACGCCCGGGTGTACGGGATCGTCGCCGACCGCGCGCACCTCGCCGCCCTGGACGTCCGCACCACCAGCGTCTCCGTCGTCGTCACCGACCTGCTGGGCGGCACGCTCGCCGAGGCGTCCCTGCCCATGGAGGGCCACAGCGACCAGCCCGCCGTCGAGCGCGCGGTGGCGCTGCTGGAGCGGACGGTCGCCGAGGCCGGGGTGCGGCGGCTGCACAGCGTCGGCATCGGGGCTCCCGGCCTGATCGACCCGGCCACCGGCGAGCTGCGGGACTCGACGGGCCTGCCGGCCTGGCACCGGCGGCTCGTGACGGTCCTCCAGGAACGGCTGCCCGCGACCGTCCTCGTCGAGAACGAGACGAACCTGGCGGCCGTGGCGGAGCAGCGGGAGGGCGCCGCACGCGACCGGGACACCTTCGTGCTGCTGTGGCTCGGGCACGGCGTCGGCGCGGCGGTCCTGCTGGACGGGAAGCTGCGCCGCGGGGCGTCGGGCGGCGCCGGCGAGATCGGGTTCCTGCCCGTGCCGGGGACGGGCGGCCTGCCGTCGGCCACCGGCTGTGACGGCGGCTTCCACGCCCTGAGCGGGTCGGCGGCGATCCGCTCGCTGGCGGCGCGGTACGGCATCGAGGCCGCCGACCGGGGCGAGGAGCCGGCCGGCGCGGTGGCGGTGCGCACGGCCACCGCCGACGGGGCGGACGCCTTCCTCGACGCCCTCGCCGACCGCCTCGCGCTCGGGGCGGCCGCCGTCAGCGCCGTGCTCGACCCGGGGTGCGTCGTCCTGGGCGGCGAGACCGGCCACGCGGGCGGGCCCGGGCTCGCCGCCCGCGTCGAGGCCCGGCTGGCCGCGCTGTCCCCCGTGCGCACCGAGGTCCGGGCCGGGACGCTGGGCGGCGCGGCGGTGCTGCGCGGGGCGCTGCTGACGGTCCGCGACGCGGCCCAGGACGCCCTCTTCGCGCCTAACCGTTAGGCCGCCGCTCCAGGAACTCCTCGAAGGTGCCCCGGCCCACCGCGTGCTCCGGCGCCAGATGGCCGCCCGCCCGGAAGCCCCGGTACGCCTTGCCCGCCAGCGGCACGCTCACCACCGGGCGGCGCCTTCCGGTGGCCCGCAGGTACGCGCGGGCCAGGTCCGGGAAGGTCCGCACCTCGGGCCCGCCCATGTCCGGCACCCTTCCCGCCGGTGCGCCCGCCGCCAGCGCGGCGAGCCGGGCGGCGACCTCGGTGACCTCGACGGGCTGGTCGCTCACGCCCGCCGGGACCGCCAGCACCGGCAGCCGGGCCGCCGCACCGAGCACCGCCGCCACCAGGTCGTGGAACTGCGTGGCCCGCAGCACCGTCCAGCCGAGCCCCGACTCCTCGAAGAGCCGCTCCACGGCGAGCTTCGTCCGGTAGTAGCCGAGCGGCACCCGGTCCACGCCCACGATGGAGATGTACACCAGGTGCCCGGCGCCGGACCGCCGCGCCCCCGCGATCAGGTTCCGTGCCGCCCGCTCGTCCCCGCCGCGCGGGCTGGACGCGCAGTGCACGACGGTGTCCACACCCGCCAGGGCCGTGTCCAGCCCCGCACCGCCCTCGTGCAGATCGACGGCGTACGGCCGTGCGTGCCGGCTCAGGCCCCGCACCTCGTGCCCGTCCGCCCGCAGCCGCGCCTCGACGTGCCGGCCGAGCGTGCCGGTGCTGCCGGTCACCAGAATCGTTTTCATCCCCGCTCCTCTCCTGACGTGGTCACCAGGAGAGAACCGGCGGGCCCGCCGGAATGTGAGGCCGACGCGCCGCGAACGCCGGAGTGTGCGGATCGCCACAGCCCCGGCCCGGCACAACGCCCGAAGGGGCCCGGCGGCGGCAAGGGCCGTATCTCCGCCGCCGGGCCCCGTCCCGTCACCCGGTCAGCAGGCGCTGAGGTCCTGCCAGACACCCCACTCGCCGGTGGTGCCGGGCTCCTCGCCCTTGGTCCACCACTTCGCCTTCCAGGTGCGGGCCTTGTGGGACACCGTGGTGCCGGAGCCGTACTCGGCCGCCGCGCTCCACGCGGGCGCGGTGCACGCACCGGGCGTCGGCGTGGGCGTCGGCGTGGGCGTCGGGTTCGTCGGGTCGGGCGACGGGCCGGTGCCCGTACCGGGCTCCACCACCGTCACGCCCCGCGCCAGGTCCCCGGCGAGCGCGTACGTCGTGCCGCCGATGTTCACCGTCCAGTTCCACGGGGTGGACACGGGCAGGTAGTAGTTGAACGACAGGTCCACGGAGGCGCCCGGCGCCAGCGTCTGCCACGCGGGCAGCTTCAGCGAGACGCGGTGGAAGTCGCCCTTCAGCCCGCCCACGTTGCCGCCGGTGTGGTCGCTGCTGATCACCCTGGTCCCGAAGCCGGACTGGTCGGAGGCGTTGCCCGGCGCGGCCGTGGAGTAGTCGAACTGGAACTCCGTGCCGCCCGGCAGCGTCGTCTTCGTGTTGTTGGTGATCTTCAGCTTCGGCGTGATCGGGTAGTTGGAGTCACCGAGCTTGAACTCGCCGAACTCGGCGCCGATGTTCACCGCCTTGGTGGGCAGCGCCTTGTTGGAGACCTTCGCGCCGTACGGCGTGGCCGACTTGAACTTGTCGTACATCAGCGAGGTCAGCGTGGAGCCGGGGCCGTACTGCCCCTTGGCCGCGTTCCAGCCGTAGTCGCCGGCCAGCTCCCACACCATCGTGCCGCCGATGCCCTTGTCGACCACGTAGTCGGCCTTGCGGGCCACCGACTGCTCGTCCTCGGTCGACAGGAAGACCTTCTTCTCCGCGTTCCACAGCCAGGGCGCGACCAGGGTGGAGTCGTAGCGGCGGGCGTAGGTGCCGGTCAGCCTGGTGTCCGCGCCGAAACCGTACGCCGGCAGGTAGTCGCCGAGGATGCCCTTCTCCAGGTTCTTGGCGTGCCACATCGGGTTGGAGCCGGCCGGCGACTCCTTGCCGTTGTCGTCCTTGTCGTGCCACAGGTTGTCGATGCCGACCGCGCCGTCACCGCACTTGGTCAGGCCCGACCCGGCCGGGCAGGTGGTGGCGGCCGCCCTGCCCCACAGCCCGTCCGTGCCGCCCTGCACGTTCTTGTGGCCGCGCGTGTAGTACGGCAGGCCGATGTTGATCCGGCCGGCCGGCATGGAGCCCCGGAAGTAGTGGTACGCCCAGTCGGTGTTGAGGTAGCCGATGCCGCCGTACTGCTGGCTGCCGTAGACGTTCGCCGCCGCCAGCTCCGCGTCCTTGCCGTCGTCGAAGAGCGAGGCGTTCGGGCCGACGTACTCGTTCCAGGCGCCGTGCAGGTCGTAGGACATGATGTTGACGTAGTCCAGGTACTTCTGGACCTGGAAGGTCTCCATGCCGCGCAGCAGGTAGCCGGAGGAGGGGGCCGCGACGGTCAGCATGTAGTGCCTGCCGTCGGCCGCGCCCGCCCGGTCCAGCTTCTCGCGCAGGGTCTTCATCAGGGCCGCGTACCCCTTGACCAGCCCCGCCCGGCGGGCGTTGGAGACCGAGTAGTCCAGCGGGTTGCCGGCGTCCTTCATGGAGGTCGGGTACTCGTAGTCGATGTCGACGCCGTTGAAGCCGTACTTCTTGATGAAGGCGACCGCGGAGTCGGCGAAGGTGTCGATCCCCGCCTGGTTGACCGAGCCGTCGGCGTTGGTGGCCATCGTGTAGAAGCCGCCGGAGTTGACGCGCTTGCCGCTGTCGTCGAAGTAGCCGCCGGTCTCGGCCCAGCCGCCCACCGAGATCAGCGTCTTGACGTCGGGGTGCTGCTTCTTGAACTTGTTGAGCAGGTTGAAGTGCCCCTTGTACGTGTACGCGGGGTCCATCTCGGCGCCCGCGACGCCCGGCCAGGTCATCCCGGTCGCGGCGTTGTTCGGGCCGTCCGTGCCGACCGACAGCCTGTTGGCGGAGTCGACGTGGCCGAAGGCGTAGTTGATGTGGGTGACCTTGTCCCACGGGACGTCGGAGGCCAGGTAGGCCGGGGTGCCGTCCTTGCCGGTGCGCCAGCCGGTGAAGTAGCCGATGACGCGGCGCTGGTGGTCGGCGCCCATCTTCTCGCGGCCCTCGGCGTCGTAGACCGAGCAGTACGGGACGGTGACGCCGGGGGTCGCGTACAGCCCGTCGGGGCGACAGGACGCGTGGTCGGTGGCGGCGTGGGAGACGCCGCCGGACAGGGAGCCGAGCAGCAGTCCGGCGGCGGCTGCGCCGGACGTGAGCAGCGTGGCTCGTCTGCGGGTGGGGGACAGCACGGTCGGTTCCTCCTGGGAGGCAGAGGGAGGCGGGGGCACACAACTGGCAGGGGAGTGGGTCGTGTTGGAGGCCCGGTGTGCGCACACCTGCGGGCCGGCTCCATGGAGGTGACGCAGACATTAAAAGGACTAGACCAAGTGGTCAATAGGTCTGGACCACTTAGGTCGCGCATGTCATGCTCCGGTCGACCTGTGAGGCAGGACACAGCGCTCGCCCGCATGGGTGACGACCGGGCGTGGCACACTGGCCCTGTATCAGCAGCAGCGCACTCCGGGGTCGGTGCAATTCCGAACCGGCGGTTACAGTCCGCGACCCGGCCGCATCCAGTGGCCGGTTGACCAGGTGAAATTCCTGGACCGACGGTGAAAGTCCGGATGGGAGGCAGTGCGCGGCGGGTGACCCCTCCCTGGGGCGACCGGCCGTTTCGTGTGCTGGTCGCCGGTGTCCGGCGACCGGTCCTTCCGGCCGCGCGTCCCCCTGTGCGGTGGTGTCGTCCCGCTTCCCTGTCGTCATCGACAGGCCCCGGAGTCCGCGCCCGTAGAGGCAGGAGGACCCGGTGGCCACCGCAGCGGACCGGACCGGCACGGCAGACGCGGCCGACATCGCCGCCATGCGCCGAGCCGTCGCGCTCGCCTCCCGTGGACTCGGCTCCACCAGCCCCAACCCCGTCGTGGGCTGCGTCGTCCTCGACGCCTCCGGCCACGAGGTCGGCGCCGGCTGGCACGAGCGCGCCGGCGGCCCCCACGCCGAGGTCCACGCCCTGCGCCAGGCAGGCGTCCTCGCCCGCGGCGGCACCGCCTACGTCACGCTCGAACCCTGCAACCACACCGGCCGCACCGGCCCCTGCGCCCAGGCCCTCATCGAGGCCGGGATCGCCCGCGTCGTCTACGCGGTCGGCGACCCCGACCCGCAGGCCACCGGCGGCGCCGCCACCCTCCGCGCGGCCGGCGTCGAGGTCACCGCGGGCGTCCTGGAGGCGGAGGCCGAGGCCGGCAACGCCGCCTGGCTCACCTCCGTACGCCTCGGCCGCCCCTACGTCCTGTGGAAGTACGCCGCCACTCTCGACGGCCGCGTCGCCGCCCAGGACGGCACCAGCCGCTGGATCAGCTCGCCCGAGTCCCGCGCCGATGTGCACCGGCTGCGCGCCGAGGCCGACGCGGTGGTCGTCGGCTCCGGCACCGCGCGCGCCGACGACCCGCACCTCGCGGTGCGCGGCATCGAGGGCGCCGTCCAGCCGCTGCGGGTCGTCGTCGACACCGGGGCCACCGCCGTCCGGCCCGGCGCCCGGGTCCTGGACGACGCCGCGCCGACCCTGATCGCGGTCGCCGAGGACGCCGCGCCGGACCTGCCCGGCACCGACGTCGTACGGCTGCCCAGGGCGGGCGGCGGACTGTCCGTACCGGCCCTGCTGGCCGCCCTGCACGAGCGCGGCGTCCGCTCCGTGCTCCTCGAGGGCGGCCCGGCCCTCGCCGGGTCCTTCGTCGCCGCGGGCGCCGTCGACAAGGTCGTCGGCTACCTCGCCCCCGTGCTGCTCGGCGCGGGCCCCGCCGCCCTGGCCGGCGCCGGGATCACCACCCTCACCGACGCGCTGCGGCTCGAGATCACCGAGACCGCGCGCACCGGCCCCGACCTTCGTATCACCGCCGTCCCCGCCACCCCCAAGGAGCGCTGAGCGTGTTCACCGGAATCGTCGAAGAGCTGGGTGAGGTCACCGCGGTCGAGAACCTCGGCGACTCCTCCCGCTTCCGCCTGCGCGGCCCCCTCGTCACCGAGGACGCCAAGCACGGCGACTCGATCGCCGTCAACGGCGTCTGCCTCACCGTCGTGGAGACCGCCGCCGGCGAGTTCACCGCCGACGTGATGGCCGAGACGCTCAGCCGCTCCAGCCTCGGCGCGCTGGGTCCCGGCTCCCGGGTCAACCTGGAGCGGCCCATGGCGGTCGGCGACCGGCTCGGCGGCCACATCGTCCAGGGCCACGTCGACGGCACCGGCACCATCCTGGCCCGCACGCCCTCCGAGAACTGGGAGATCGTCAAGATCTCCCTCCCGGCCCCCTTGCGCCGGTACGTCGTCGAGAAGGGCTCCATCACGGTGGACGGCGTCAGCCTCACCGTCGTCGACGCCGGCCAGGACCACTTCACCATCAGCCTCATCCCGACGACGCTCGCCCTGACCACGCTCGGCATCAAGGAGCCCGGCGACCCGGTCAACCTCGAGGTCGACGTCATCGCCAAGTACGTCGAGCGGATGCTCGGCGCCCGGACCGGGGAGACGGCCCAGTGAACTGGCTCAACTCCGAGGCCTTCACCGCCTTCGGCCAGCACATCCTGTGGTCCGACATGATCGGCAACACGATCGGTCTGATCGCCCTCGCCCTCGGCTGGCGGCGCTCCATCCTCACCTGGCCCGCCCAGCTCCTCTCCGGCGTCATCCTGATCGCCGCCTACGCCTCCGCCCACCTCAGCGGCGGCGTCGGCAAGCAGCTCCTGGTCATCGGCGTCGCCGCCTGGGGCTGGCGCCAGTGGTCCCGGGGCAGGCAGCAGGCCCAGGACGGCTCCATCGCCGTCCGGTTCGCCTCCTGGAAGGAGCGCGGACTGCTCCTCGGCGGAGCCGCCCTCGGCACCCTCGCCGTCGGCGGGTTGTTCACCCTCTACCCGGCGCTCTCCTGGAGCCCGTGGGCCGACGCGTACATCTTCGTCGGCACGCTCGTCGCGATGGTCGCCCAGGCCCGGGGCCTGGTCGAGTTCTGGTTCGCCTGGCTCCTCGTCGACCTCGTCGGCGTGCCGCTGGCCTTCTCCAGCGGCCTGGCCTTCTCCGGCCTCGTGTACGTGATCTATTTCGCCCTCGTTCTGTGGGGCATGCGCGACTGGTGGCTCCGTACGCGCACTCCCGCTCTGGAAGGAGCACTCCTGTGAGCGACGCGTGCGCGGCCACCGGGCCGCAGACGATCGAGATGCCCGCACATCTTCGCCGCGCAGGCGGAGAAGCGAACGAAAGGAACGCGGCATGACCTCCCTGAGCGTCTGGGACGCCACGGACCTCGCCCTCGACCCGGTCGAGCAGGCCATCCGCGACATCGCCGCCGGCCGCCCCGTCGTGGTCGTCGACGACGAGGACCGCGAGAACGAGGGCGACCTCGTCATCGCCGCCGAGAAGGCCACCCCCGAGATCGTCGCCTTCATGATGAGCGAGTGCCGCGGCCTGATCTGCGCCCCCATGGAGGGCGACGAACTCGACCGCCTCCAGCTCCCGCAGATGGTCGGCGACAACACCGAGTCGATGAAGACGGCCTTCACCGTCTCCGTCGACGCGGCCCCCGTCCACGGCGTCACCACCGGCATCTCCGCCGCCGACCGCGCCACCACCCTCCAGTTGCTCGCCGGCGGCACGGCGGGGCCGGGCGACTTCGTGCGCCCCGGGCACGTCTTCCCGCTGCGCGCCCAGCCCGGCGGCGTCCTGGTGCGCAACGGCCACACCGAGGCGGCCGTCGACCTGGCCCGGCTCGCCGGTCTGCGCCCGGCCGGCGCCATCGTCGAGATCGCCGGCGAGGACGGCGTCATGCTCCGCCTGCCCGAGCTGGTCCCGTTCGCCCGCAAGCACGGCCTGACGATCATCTCCATCGAGGACCTGATCGCCTACCGCCGCGGCAACGAGCCGACCGTCCGCCGCGAGGCCGAGGTGCGGCTGCCGACCGCGCACGGCGAGTACACCGCCTACGGCTACCGCTCCACCGTCGACGGCGTGGAGCACATCGCCCTCGTCCACGGCGACCTCGGCGACGGCGAGGACGTCCTCGTCCGCGTCCACTCCGAGTGCCTGACCGGCGACATCTTCCACTCGCTGCGCTGCGACTGCGGCCCCCAGCTCCAGGCCTCCATGGAGCGCGTCACCGAGGCCGGCCGGGGCGTCGTCGTCTACCTGCGCGGCCACGAGGGACGCGGCATCGGCCTGCTGTCCAAGCTGCGCGCCTACGAACTCCAGGAGCGCGGCCACGACACCCTCGACGCCAACCTGGAGCTCGGCCTGCCCGCCGACGCCCGCGACTACGCCGCCGGCGCCCAGATGCTCGCCGACCTCGGCGTCCGCAGCGTCCGCCTGATGACCAACAACCCCGACAAGGTCGACGCCCTCGTACGGTACGGGCTGACCGTCAACGGCCGTGAGCCCATGCCCGTCCAGGCGGGCGAGCACAACCTCCGCTACCTGCGCACCAAGCGGGACCGGATGGGCCACGACCTGCCCTGGCTCGACGCCGCCGCCGGCGCGTCGCCCTGCAACAACCAGTAAGACAGCCAGACCCACCAGCAAGGAGACACCCACGTGAGCGGCAAGGGCGCACCCGAACTGAGCGTGAAGAAGTGCGGCGACCTCCGGGTCGCCGTGATCGCGGCGCAGTGGCACGAGAAGATCATGGACGGCCTCGTCGACGGCGCCCTGCGCGCCCTGCACGAGCTGGGCATCGACGAGCCGACCCTGCTGCGGGTCCCCGGCAGCTTCGAGCTCCCGGTCGTCGCCAAGGTCCTCGCCGGCCGCGGCTACGACGCGATCGTCGCGCTCGGCGTCGTCATCCGGGGCGGTACGCCCCACTTCGAGTACGTGTGCCAGGGCGTCACCCAGGGCCTCGTCCAGGTCTCCGTCGACACCGGCGTCCCCGTCGGCTTCGGCGTCCTCACCTGCGACACCGAGGAGCAGGCCCTGGACCGCGCCGGCCTGGAGGGCTCGAACGAGGACAAGGGCCACGAAGCGGTCACCGCCGCCGTCGCCACCGCGACCACACTGCGCACGGTCAGCGAACCCTGGCGCTGAGTGGGCACGCACCACCCCGTACTCTTAGGACCATCATGGCGAACAGAACCCGTAAAAGCTTCGAAGAGCTCTTCGCCGAGCTGGAGCTCAAGGCCAAGACCGGCGACCCCGCCACCTCCCGCACCGCCGAGCTGGTGGACAAGGGCGTCCACGCCATCGGCAAGAAGGTCGTCGAGGAGGCCGCCGAGGTCTGGATGGCCGCCGAGTACGAGGGCAAGGAAGCCGCCGCCGAGGAGATCTCGCAGTTGCTGTACCACGTCCAGGTGATGATGGTCGCCCGCGGGATCTCGCTCGACGACGTGTACGCCCACCTCTGAGCCCGCCCCGCACCCGCAGAACCTCCTTTTCACAGTTAGGAAGCCCACCCCATGCTGCGCATCGCCGTCCCCAACAAGGGTTCACTGTCCGGACCTGCGTCGGCGATGCTCCATGAGGCCGGCTACCAGCAGCGCAAGGAGTCCAAAGAGCTGGTGATGGTCGACCCGGAGAACGAGGTCGAGTTCTTCTACCTCCGCCCCCGTGACATCGCCATCTACGTCAGCTCCGGCAAGCTCGACATCGGCATCACCGGCCGCGACCTGCTGCTGGACTCCGGCGCCAGCGCCGAGGAGATCCTCCAGCTCGGCTTCGCCCGTTCCACCTTCCGCTACGCCACCAAGCCCGGCACCGCGGCCGGCCCCGCCGACTTCGGCGGCATGACGATCGCCACCTCCTACGAGGGCATCGTCGCCAAGCACCTCGCCGACCAGGGCATCGACGCCTCCGTCGTCCACCTCGACGGCGCGGTCGAGACCGCCATCGAGCTCGGCGTCGCCCAGGTCATCGCCGACGTCGTGGAGACCGGCACCTCGCTGCGCAACGCGGGCCTGGAGGTCATCGGCGAGCCGATCCTCAAGTCCGAGGCCGTCGTCGTCCGGCGCACCGGCGCCCCCGCCGACGACCCCAAGGTGCAGCAGTTCCTGCGCCGCCTCCAGGGCGTCCTGGTGGCCCGCAGTTACGTGATGATGGACTACGACTGCCGGGTCGAGCACCTGGAGCAGGCCGTCGCCCTCACCCCGGGCCTGGAATCGCCCACCGTCTCGCCGCTGCACCACGAGGGCTGGGTCGCCGTCCGCGCCATGGTCCCCGCCCGTGAGGCGCAGCGCATCATGGACGACCTGTACGCCCTCGGCGCACGGGCGATCCTGACCACCGAGATCCACGCCTGCCGCCTCTGAGGTGACCCCCAGCCCCATGTCCGACTCCCCGCTCCCCGCGCTCCCGGTCACCTTCCGGCCCACCCGCACCCGGGTGGTCCTGCTGTCCGTGGGCGCGGTGATGTTCGCCGTCATCACGGCCGTCGCCCTGATGCTCGAGAAGCTCGGCCCCGGTGAGCGCGCGAGCTTCGTCTTCGTCGCGGCGCTCTTCTTCGCCGTCCTGGCCCTCCTCAGCCGCCCCAAGGTCGTCGCGGACGACGAGGGCGTCACCGTCGTCAACCTCACCAGGACCCGTCGCCTGGCCTGGGCGGAGATCCTCCAGGTGAACCTGCGCGAGGGCGACCCCTGGGTCTTCCTCGACCTCAGCGACGGCACCAGCATGCCCGCGCTGGGCATCCAGCCCGGCATCGGCAAGCAGCGCGCCATCCGCGACGCGCGCGCCCTGCGGGCCCTCGCCGAGACCCGCGGAACCGGAGTGGACGGCGCCTGACCAGGGCGTACGCGCCCGTGTCGCTCATATGGGCGGCGACCCCCTGCCCCAGTGGGGGTCCGCGTGATTACTCTTATGGCGGTGGCGCCGAGCGCGCCACCGCCTCGCGCACACGGCCGCACCCACGCACCACCGGGCCGGCGGGGCACCTGCGACCCGAGGAGTGATTCCCTCCAGCAATGGACGGATCGTCCGGTAGTACCTGCGCCGCCCCCTCCGAGGAGGCGGCGGCATGACCATCCCCCTCCTGCTGCTCGCCGCGGCATTCCTCCTGATCCTCGCCAACGGCTTCTTCGTGGCGGCCGAGTTCGGCCTCGTCACCGTGGAGCGGGCGGACGCCGAGCGCGCCGCCGCCGAGGGCGACCGGCGGGCCCGTACCGTCGTCCGGGCGCTGCGCGAGCTGTCCTTCCAGCTCTCCGGCACCCAGCTCGGCATCACCATCACCTCGCTCGTCGTCGGCATGCTCGCCGAACCGGCGCTCGCACAGCTCCTCGACGGGCCGCTCACCGCGACCGGACTGCCCGAAGGGGCCGTCCCCGGCGTCGCGGTGGTGATCGGCATGCTGGGCGCGTCCGCCGTCCAGATGGTGATCGGCGAGCTCGTCCCCAAGAACTGGGCCGTCTCCCGGCCCCTCCAGGTCGCGCGGTTCGTCGCCGGCCCGCAGCACCTGTTCTCGACCGCCTTCCGGCCGGTCATCGCCCTGCTCAACGCCGTCGCCAACCGGCTCGTGCGGCTGCTGGGCGTCGAACCGACCGAGGAGCTCGCCTCCGCCCGCACGCCCGGCGAGCTGGTCTCGCTCGCCCGCCACTCCGCGCGCGCCGGCGCCCTCGAACAGGACACGGCCGACCTCTTCGTACGGACCCTCACGCTCGGCGGGCTCACCGCCCAGCACGTGATGACCCCGCGCGTGAAGGTCAACGCGCTGCGGACCGACGCCACGGCGGCGGACGTCGTCAACCTCACCCGGGCCACCGGGCTTTCCCGCTTCCCGGTCTACCGGGAGCGCATCGACGAGGTCGTCGGCATGGTGCACCTGAAGGACGCGCTCGCCGTGCCCGCGCACGAGCGGCTGCGCACCCCGGTGGGCCGCGTCGCCGTCCCCCCGCTGCTCGTCCCCGAGACGCTGCCCGCCCAGGCACTCCTGGAACAACTGCGCAGCGAGCAGCCGATCGCCGTCGTCGTCGACGAGTACGGCGGCACGGCCGGGGTCGTCACCCTGGAGGACATCGTCGAGGAACTCGTCGGCGAGGTCCGTGACGAGCACGACGCCGAGGGCGACGACCTGCCCGAACTGGCCGCCGTCGGCGCCGAGGACGGCCACCCCGCGTGGGAGGCCGACGGAAGCTGCCGGGTCCACACCCTGAAGCGGATAGGCCTGGACGTCCCCGACGGGCCGTACGAGACCGTCGCCGGGCTCGTCGCCGACCTGCTCGGCCGCATCCCCGCCCCCGGCGACCGCGCCGAACTGCCCGGCTGGCGCCTCTCGGTGCGCCAGGTGGACCGGTACCGCGCCGAACGCGTCCGGCTGGTCCGCACGGCCGACGTCCTGGCGGAGGCCGTCCGATGAGCGTCCTCCAACTGCTCTTCGCGGGCCTGCTCGTGCTCGCGAACGGCTTCTTCGTCGGCGCCGAGTTCGCCCTGGTGTCCGTGCGCCGCAGCCAGATCGAGCCGCTCGGCCCGGGCTCCAAGCGGGCCCGCCAGGTCCTGTACGGCCTGGAGAACCTGCCGCAGATGATGGCGGCCGCGCAGTTCGGCATCACCGTCTGCTCCCTGACCCTCGGCGCGGTCGCCGAACCGACCGTGGCACACCTGCTGGAACCGGTCTTCCACGCCGTGCACCTGCCCGAGGGCCTGATCCACCCGCTCGGTTACGTCATCGCGCTCGCCGTGGTGGTCTTCCTGCACCTCGTGATCGGCGAGATGCTCCCGAAGAACCTCGCCATGGCCGCCCCGGAGAAGACCGCGCTGTGGCTCAGCCCCGGCCTGGTCGGCTTCGCCCGGCTGTGCCGCCCGGTGACGGCGGCCCTCGGCGCGTGCTCGCGCCTGGTGCTGCGGGCGTTCCGGGTCGAGCCGAAGGACGAGGTGGAGGCGGTGTTCACCAGCACCCAGCTCGGCCGGCTCGTCGAGGACGCCGGCCAGGCCGGGCTCCTCGCCCCGGCCGAGCAGGAGCGGCTGGAGGACGCGCTGGAGCTGGGCAGCCGCCCGGTGTCCGACGTCCTCATCCCGCGTACGTCCCTGGTGACGGTCACCCCGTCGGTCACCCCGGCCGAGGTCGAGGAGCTCACCGTCCGCACGGGATACTCCCGGTTCCCGGTGTGCGCCGAGGGCAGCGGCGCCTTCATGGGGTTCGTGCACGTCAAGGACGTGCTGGACCTGGAGGACGCCGACCGGGCCGTCCCCCAGCACATGTGGCGCCCGATGGCCACGCTCCGCTCGGAGCTGCCGCTCGACGACGCCCTGACCGTGATGCGCCGGGCGGCCACGCACCTGGCGCAGGTCGCCGACGCGTCCGGCCGGGTGCTGGGCCTGGTGGCACTGGAGGACGTGCTGGAGATGCTGGTGGGCGAGGTCCGCGACCCCGCGCACCGCTCCGCCACGCCCCTGGTGCCCCTGATCGCACGCGGCTCGGCGGCCGGTGCGCTCCGGGCGCCGTCCCCGGGCCCCGGTGCGGACCCGGAGCGGGGCCGCGGGCGGCTCGCTCCCGCGTCAGGACCGGCCGCCGGACCGGGCCCCGGCCCGGCACAGGGCGTCCTGACGCCTCAGTAGCCCGCGGGCCCCGGCCCGCCGGGGGAGCCCGGCGGGTCCTGGGGCCCCCGGGACGCGGGACCGCGCCGCCCCGAGAGGACCTCGCCGTACGCCTGCATCAGATCCGGCAGGCGCAGCGTGGCGAGGTCCTCGCGGGTGGGCGTGCCGGAGTAGCCGGACAGCCGCAGATCGCGGTAGGCACACGACTTCTCGTACAGGGTGCGCAGGAAGCGGCCGTTGCCCAGCTCGTCGATCCAGCCCTGCTCGACCACATGGCCGCTGATCGAGCGCAGCTCGTCCAGGGCCTCCTCGTCCCACACGTCGTCGTTCGCCGCCGCCAGCACCTCGCCGATCGCGGTCAGCTCCAGCGGCCGGTACGAGGGGAAGTCGACCCGCGTGGTGAAGCGGGACGACAGGCCCGGGTTGGTGGCGAGGAGCCGGTCCATGCCCTCCGGGTAGCCGGCGAGGATCACCACCAGGTGGTCGCGGTTGTCCTCGGCGCGCTTGAGCAGCACCTGGAGGGCCTCGTCCCCGTACGCGTCGCCCTTGCTGTACCCGGTGTTGGACAGGGAGTACGCCTCGTCCACGAACAGCACCCCGCCCAGCGCCGAGTCGATCAGCTCGTTCGCCTTCACGGCGGTCTGCCCGAGGAACTCGCCGACCAGGTCGGCCCGCTGCGCCTCCACGAGGTGGTCGCCGCCGAGCAGCCCGAGGGCGTAGAAGACCCGGCCGAGAATCCTCGCGACCGTGGTCTTCCCGGTGCCGGAGGGCCCGGAGAAGACAAAGTGACGTTTCGGCGGCTGCACCGGCAGGCCCTGCCCGGCCCTCAGCCGGGCCATCTCCAACTGCGCCGAGAGCGCCTTGACCTGCCGTTTCACCGGGTCCATGCCCACCATGCGCTCCAGTTGGGCGAGCGCCTCCGCCAGCAGCGCCGGGTCGGTGGGGCTGGCGGGGAACACCGGGGTGCGCGGCCGGCCGGGCACGGGGGCCTGCTCGCGGGCGCCATGGGCGGGCGCCGGCGGCTTGACCGGCGGCTGCGCCCCGGGCTGGCCGGACGACTGGCCGGGCGGCTGCGGGTCGCCGCCGAGGCGGAGCGCGTCACCGGGCGGCACGTCCGGTGCGTCGGGCAGGTCCGCGGCGTCCTGGCCGAGGCCGGCCAGGGACACCGCCGCCAGGTCCGCGGGGTCGTCGGGTCCGTCGAACCCGTCGTACTCGGCGATGGCCGCCAGCCGCGCGGCGGTGTCCATGAAGGCCGGGTCGATCCGGTGCACCGCCCGGTACAGCGGCAGGGCGGCGGCGCTGCGCCCGGTGCCCTCCCGGGCGCGGGCCAGCCAGTAGCGCAGCTCCTTGCGCTGCGGCTGCTCGCTGCGGCAGCGCATCAGGGCGGCCGCCAGCATCGGCTCGGCCTGCCCGTACATCTCCAGGCGGACGCGGGCCATGCCGCCGAACAGCCCGGCCTCGACGCCCAGCAGCGGATCGTTCACCAGTGGTTCGGTGTGGCGGACGAGCTGGTCCCAGTCCTTGACCAGGTAGGCCCGGCACGCGTGCAGGAAGCGCACCTGCGGGTCGGCGTCGACGGGCGGCAGCCCGGCCAGCGCCCGGTCCAGCTCCGGCACGTGGCGGCCGTCCAGCCAGTGCGAGGCGTGCGCGAGCAGCAGGTCGCGCGGGCTCTCCAGCACGGGCTGGACCCACCAGCCGAGCCAGTACCAGGAGTTCAGCGTGCGGCGGTGGCGGGCGCGCTGCTCGCCGAACCGTTCGCGATTGCGGTACATCCGCAGCAGCGCGGTGGTCGTGTCGACCCTCAGCGCGTGCAGTCCGAGCCAGGCGTCGGCCATGGCGGGATCGAGCCGCACCGCCGCCCGGAACTCCTCCTCCGCCTGCGGATACGCACCCATGGTGTAGGCGTCCACGCCGCGCAGCCAGGCGAGGTCGGCCGGGGCCTGAGTGCCCTGCGTGCCGATGTCCATCGGGTCCCCCACAAACCGTGTCCCCGTACCGGTCCGCCGGGCGGCCGCCCGCCGGAAGCGTTCCCAATCGCCCTTTCATGAACGGGATTTGACCGCACCGAGGGGCATCGTACCGGCACAGGGAGTGTGCGCTTAAGGGCGCGTGGGCGTGACGCGGGCGGGGCGGGGGGCCCGCGGCGCCTCGCGGGGAACGGCCGCGCGGCCTCCAGGACGGTGACCGACGGTGAGCGTCGGGGTGCTGGAGCGGCGCCACCGGGGAGGGGTGGGGCAGGACGAAGCCCCCGATCACGGGGGAACAACCGGGGGCTTCGCGTCTGCGACGGCTTCGGAAAGCCGCACATTGAGAACGTAAGACCTGTCCGGCCCGTCGGTCAAGCGAAGTTGGGGCACTCTCGAGGCTGATTTCCGACTGCTCAGTACGGGTGGGAAAGGCGGTCACTTTCCGTAATGGCCTGGTTCGCAACTGCTGTCGCGGCGGGTCCCGGCAGCCACTCGTACCCCACCGCACACTCCCGTACGAGGGCGTCGGCGAAGGGGCGGGACGGGTCCGCCGCGAAGTGGGCCGTCTCGGCCGCCGTCCACCCGTCCCAGAACGCCGACTGCGCAGGTCCGTCCCGGTGGCGGCCCCGCGCCCAGGACTCCTCGGCGCCCCGCTCCATCCACAGCAGCCGGGCCAGGTGCGGCCGCAGCGCCCGGCGGCCGGCGCCCACGCCCTCGACCAGGACGACCGGGGCCGGGGGGACCGGCCGGGGCGGCCCGAAGCGGCGCAGATTCCAGTCGTACGGGTGAACCCGCGCGACCTCGCCCCGGCCCAGCGGTTCGAGTACCTGCTCGCGGAGCCGGTCCGTCCAGGCGAAGAGCTCCTCGTGCGTGGCGATGTCGTCCAGGTGGACCACCGGGGCCCCGCCGAGCGCCACCGCCAGCCGGCCCGCGAAGGTGGACTTGCCCGAGCCGGCGTGGCCGTCGACCGCGACCAGCCGGACGGGGCCGCAGGAGGGCGGCAGCGCGCGCAGCGCGGCGGCGGGGCGGTCGAGGTCGTCCATGCCGACCACCCTACAAAGCCACAGGTGGAGACCAATATTGGTGGGCCGACGCGGTGCCGCGTTGCTGGCCGAGCCCTGCCCGAACCGGGATAGTGGGCGCACCTGTCGTGCACTTGTCGCCCCGTCCGTACGACCGTCTGGGGGTCACACCGCCATGACCGACTCCACGCCGCAGTCCCCGCCCACCTCCCCGCCGCCCACCGCCGGGTCCACGCCCCGCCGGACCGTCCTCGCCGCGCTGGCCGTCGCGGGGGGCGCGGTGGCGGCCTCCGCCGTGTCCGCCCCCGCGGCCGTCGCCTCGGCGGCCGCGCCGGGCACGTCCACGGCCCGCCGCACCCGCGCCGCCTCCGCCGTCCTCGCCGACGGAACGGCGCCCGGCCTCGTCGACAACCGCTTCTGGACCTCGTGCACCGACTGGCGCTCGGGGACGGGCACCGGCACCCGGGTCCTCTCCGGCCGCCGCCCGGCGCTGGTGATCGCCGCGCCCGCCGGGCGCACCGACTACACCGACCCGCACACCGGCACCAGGGCGACCTGGGAGTACGCCACCTGGACCTCGCCCGAGCACGTCTCCACCGTGCCGGCCACCGAGGCGATCGTCTCGTGGAACGCCGACACCCCGGCCGGCACCTGGATCGCGGTCGAGCTCAAGGGCCGCTACACCGACGGGACCGAGACGCCCTGGTACGTGATGGGCCGCTGGGCGTCGGGCGACGGTGACATCCGGCGGACGTCCGTCGACGGCCAGAAGGACGGGCGGAGCGGCGTCTGGACCGACACCTTCGCGATCGACGACGCCGCGAGCGGGCTGCGCCTGGCGTCGTACCGGCTGCGCCTCACGCTGCACCGGCGGCCGGGGACGCGGCTGACGCCGGCCGTGTGGCGGGTGGGCGCCATGGCGTCGGACGTGCCGGACCGCTTCACCGTGCCCGCCTCCGAGCCCGGCGCGGCCCGGGAGCTGCTCGTCCCGCGCTACTCGCAGAACACCCACATCGGGCAGTACCCGGAGTACGACAACGGCGGCGAGGCGTGGTGCAGCCCCACCTCCTCCCAGATGATCATCGAGTACTGGGGCCGCAGGCCCACCGCCGAGGACCTGGCGTGGGTGAACCCGGACTTCGCCGACCCCCAGGTCTGCCACGCCGCCCGCTTCACCTACGACCACCAGTACCAGGGCTGCGGCAACTGGCCCTTCAACGCCGCCTACGCCGCCACGTACGACGACCTGAGCGCGGTCGTCACCCGGCTGCGGTCGCTCACGGAGCTGGAGACGCTGATCCGCGCCGGGATTCCGGCCATCACCTCGCAGTCGTTCCTCCAGGAGGAGCTGACGGGCGCGGGCTACGGCACGGCGGGCCACCTGATGACCGTGATCGGGTTCACGCCGTCCGGGGACGTGATCGCCAACGACCCGGCGTCCCCGTCCAACGAGGCCGTACGCCGCGTCTACCGGCGCCGCGAGTGGGAGAACATCTGGCTGCGGACCAAGCGCTACAACGCGTCCGGGAAGGTGGTCTCCGGCACGGGGGGCGTCTGCTACCTGTACTGGCCCGCCCACCCCACGACCGCGCAGAGCCGGGCCCTGGAGGCGGTGGGCGTCCGCTGAGGGGCCGCCGAGGGCGCGGACGGCCGGGTGGCGACGGCCGGATGCGGGCGGCTGCCGGGGGCCGTGATGAACGTCTCTCCCCGGGAGGCCGTCCGCGCTGGCACTGTGGTGAGGTCCCCATCGGTCGAAAGAGCGGGAAACCATGACCACGAACGCCGCCGCCGTCGCCGCCCCCCGGGTCCGTACCGGAGGGCCCAAGGACGACGGCCCCCAGCTCCTGGAGCACGCCCTGGGCTGGGTGCTCGTCGTCGTCTTCGCCATGCTGGTCACCCGGCTCGGCCTGCTGTGACGCCCGCCGCCCGGCGGTGGGCGGCCCCCTGATCGCCCGGATCGGTTCGCCGTTCGCGGTGTCGCCGCTCGGCTCCCGGAAGAAGGTCGCGCTAAGGCGCTGCCGGCGTGAGCTTCCGGTGTGCGTCGGCCGGGCCGCCGAGCCGGAGGTGCGGACGTTCCCGACGCGGCAACCCCGGCCGTCGACGCCCCAGTTGGTGAAGCGGCCGACGAGCCTGGGGGCCGGCCTGCGACGTCAGAAGGACTGGACCAGTGCGGTCAATGGTGCGTACCAGGATCGCGCCGGGCTCCATGGCCGGTGGAGCCGTCCCGGCCACCCCGTGACGGGAGCCCCCCGATCGGGCATACTCAACCCGCCACAGCCGCTGGTCAGCCGATTCCGTGATCCGGAAGGGCAGCATCGGCAAGGCAGTGAGACCCGGCGGCGCCGCCCAACCCTTCGCGCGCGCCCGCCGCAGCGCCCGACAGGGAGGAGAGCGCCCCCATGCCCGACCGCGCCCCGCAGCCGGTGGAACGTGAGCTGCCCACCGAGGAATCCAGGGATCTGATCGCCCTGGTTCGTGACATCGTCCAGCGGGAGATCGCTCCGCGCGCGGCCGAGGAGGAGGACGCCGGGCACTTCCCGCGCGAGATCTTCGCCCTGCTCTCCGAATCCGGACTGCTCGGCCTGCCCTACGACTCCGGCTTCGGCGGCGGCGACCAGCCGTACGAGGTCTACCTCCAGGTGCTCGAGGAGCTCGCGGCCGCCCGCCTCACCGTCGGGCTCGGCGTCAGCGTCCACTCCCTGTCCTGCCACGCCCTGGCCGGCTACGGCACCAAGGAGCAGAAGACCGATCACCTGCCGGCCATGCTGGGCGGCGGGCTGCTCGGGGGGTACTGCCTCTCCGAGCCCTCGTCCGGCTCCGACGCGGCCTCCCTGCGCACCAGGGCGGTCCGCGACGGCGACGACTGGGTCATCACCGGCACCAAGGCGTGGATCACCCACGGCGGCGTCGCCGACTTCTACACGGTGCTGGCGCGCACGGGCGGCGAGGGACCGCGCGGCATCACCGCGTTCCTGGTCCCCGGCGACGCCGAGGGGCTCTCGGCGGCGGCGCCCGAGAAGAAGATGGGCATGAAGGGCTCGCCCACCGCCCAGCTCCACTTCGACGGTGTGCGCGTTCCTGACGCGCGGCGGATCGGGGACGAGGGGCAGGGCTTCGCCATCGCCCTGTCGGCGCTGGACTCCGGCCGCCTCGGCATCGCCGCGTGCGCCATCGGCGTCGCCCAGGCGGCGCTGGACGAGGCGGTCGCCTACGCCGCCGGGCGGCAGCAGTTCGGCCGCCCGATCGCCGACTTCCAGGGGCTGCGGTTCATGCTGGCCGACATGGCCACCCAGATCGAGGCCGGACGGTCGCTGTACCTGGCCGCGGCCCGGCTGCGGGACGCGGGGCGGCCGTTCTCCCGCGAGGCCGCCATGGCCAAGCTGTTCTGCACGGACGCGGCGATGAAGGTCACCATCGACGCCGTGCAGGTGCTGGGCGGCTACGGCTACACCGCGGACTTCCCGGCGGAGCGCTACATGCGCGAGGCGAAGGTGCTCCAGATCGTCGAGGGCACCAACCAGATCCAGCGGATGGTCATCGCCCGTCACGTCGTGGGTCCCGAGAGCCGCTGAGCTCCCCGCCGAACGCCCACACCGGTGCCGCCGTGAGCCTGGTCCACTCCTGGTCGCGGCGGCCCGGCACGGTCCTGCCGCCGGCGGCCCAGTGGCGGACCAGGGCCCGGTAGATGGGCGGATCAGTGGAGTGCGGAACCGATTCTTCGGTGTCCGGGGCCGGGCGGCTCACGCCGTAGCCGCTCGCGGGGTACGTCGGGTGCGGCACGTTCATGCCCGGCCAACGCCGGGCGGTCCCGCCTGGTCACCGCCCCCGGGAATCGGGCGCCAGTTCGTGCCCGTCCGGCCCCGGGCGCCCCCGGTGCGGCGCGCGCCCCCCGGTGCCGGCGCGCGTCTGGCCACGGCACGAGAGCTGACGTACCGTCAAATTCCGTTGCCGTCACCGGAGGTCAGCGTGTCGTCCGACGACCGACCGATCGCGCTCGACGAGTACCCCGTCCACCAGGCACCGCTGTCGATGAAGCACCACGTCAGCGGCGATCGCAACGCCTACGACCGCTGCATCTTCCACGTCCTGGACCACCGCGGCCGCGCCCTGCTCATCGCCGGCCTCGGCGTCTACCCCAACACCGGGGTCATCGACGCCTACGCCACACTCCGCACCGGCGACCGACTGCGCGCCGTCCGCGCCTCCGACGCGCTCACCGACGACCGCCTCGACCTCTCCGTCGGCCCGCTGCGCATCACCGTCGACCGGCCCCTGCGGCGACTGGGCCTCCACTGCGCCCCCGACCCCGCCGACCCGGACTCGTTCTCGTACGACCTCACCTGGACCGCGGACTTCCCGGCCGTCTGGGAGCCCCACCACATCCAGCGGCGCGGCGGCCGGCTCACCCTCGAAGGCCGCCGCTTCGTCCAGGCCGGCCACTGCACCGGAGTCATCCGGGTCGCCGGTGAGGAGATACCCGTCACGGCGGGGGAGTGGACCGGAACACGCGACCGGAGCTGGGGCGTGCGCCCCATCCCCGGCGAAGAGGCGGGCCGCGCCGACGAGTTCCGCCCCGAGGGCTTCCACTGGCTCTGGATACCCATGCGCTTCGACGACCGCTTCGTCATGGTCATCGCCCAGGAGGACGCCGACGGGTACCGCACCCTCAACGAGGCCCTGATGGTGCGCGACGGCCACCGCGACACCCAGCTCGGCTGGCCCCGCACCGACATCACCTACCGCCCCGGCACCCGCGAACCCGAGCGTGCCGTCATCCACCTCACCGACCCGGCCCGCAAGCCCCTGGAGATCGGCGTCGACATCCTCACCTCCTCCCCGCTCGCCCTCGGCGCCGGCTATCCCCCCGCCACCGACTGGCAGCACGGCACCTGGCGGGGCAGGGGCTGGACCGACCGGTGCGCCTACGACCTGTCCGACCCGGCCGCCCACCCCCTGGCCGCCTACGGCGTCACCGACCACGCCGCCCGCTTCACCCTCGACGGCCGCACCGGCCACGGCATCTTCGAGCACGGCAGCTTCGGCCGCCACGACCCGAGCGGCTTCACCGGCCACTGAACGGCGCCCCGCCGCCCGACCCGCGAGGAGCACCGCCATGACCACGGCACCACGCCCCCGCACCACCACCCGCGACCCCGAGGAACTGGCCGCCCGCCTCACCGCCTGGCTCCGCACCCGCCTGCCCGGCGCCCGCGTCACCGACGTCGCCGTGCCCACCTCCAACGGCATGTCCAGCGAGACGCTCCTGTTCACCGTCGACCACCCCGACGCGCCCGTACGCGGGTGCGCGCTGCGCCTGGCGGCCGACCCGGCCGCGTACACGATCTTCCCCGTCTACGACATGGCGCGGCAGTACCGCGTGATGCGCCTGGTGGCCGAACACACCGACGTCCCGGTGCCGCGCGTGCTGTGGCTGGAGCGGGACCCGGCGCCGCTCGGCGCGCCCTTCTTCGTCATGGCCCGCGCCGAGGGGAGGGTGCCGCCGGACGTCATGCCCTACACGTACGAGGGAAACTGGCTGCACGCCGCCACCGACGCCGAGCGCGCCCGCCTGGAGGCCGCCACCGTCTCCGTACTGGCCCGGCTCCACGACCGGTTCCCGCCCGGCGAGGCGGAGTTCCTGCTGCCGCCCGGGCCGGGCAGCCCGCTGCGCCGCCACGTCGACGCCCAACGCGCCTACTACGCCTGGGTGACCGACGGGCTGCCGCGCTCACCGCTGATCGAGGCGGCCTTCGACCGACTGGAGGCCACCTGGCCCGCCGACGAGGGCCCGGCCGTGCTGAGCTGGGGCGACGCCCGCATCGGCAACATCGTCTACGACGGCTTCGAACCCGCCGCCGTGCTCGACTGGGAGATGGCGGGCTGCGCCCCGCGCGAGGTCGACCTGGGCTGGACCGTGTACCTGCACCGGTTCTTCCAGGACCTGACGGTGAGCTTCGGGCAGCCGGGTCTGCCGGGCTTCCTCCGCCGGGACGCCGTGGAGCGGCGCTATGCCGGACTCACCGGCCACACACCCCGCGACATGGACTTCTACACCCTGTACGCGGCCCTGCGCCACGCGATCGTGATGCTCCGGGTCACCTACCGCCAGGTCCACTTCGGCGAGGCGGAGGTGCCCGAGGACCCGGACGGTCCGATCCTGCACCACGCCACGCTCACGGCGATGGTGCAGGACCGCTACTGGGACGAGTGCGTCTGACGTGACGTCAGGCGGCGCGCCGCATCGGCGGCATCCGGCGCTGGGCCGGGCGCGCCGCCTTGATGGGGCGCGAGCCGGGCCCGCCCACGTGCGAGAAGGGCTGCGTACGCCAGTCGAGCCCCTGGGGCAGGGTCAGCAGCAGGGCGGTGTCCTGCTCCTGGAGCTCCAGCGACTCGTCGGCGGGGCGCGCGTCGGACGCCGCCCGGCCGGTGCCGGTGCACACCGTCAGCACGAACGGGTTCCACGGCGTGGGACACAGGGCGTGCTCCGGCAGCACGTCCTCGTCCGCCAGCAGCGCGATGGGCTGCGAGCAGTCCGGGCAGATCACCCGGACCATCTCGAAAGTGTCATATGTGTCGAGTTCGTCGTCCTCATGGGATGCGACCGAATCAACAGGCTCCTGCATGGAGAATCTCCCCCTCGGGTGGGCCGACCAGGCTCTTGCGGCCTCGACCACAGCAAGCAATTCCCTTCCGCTCGCGCGAATAACCATCCGGTCACGAACGACACCGGCCCGAAACCTGTGGTCTTCGTCACATGCCGCCCGCAGGTGCCCCCGCGAGGCACCTCCGGCTGTGCCGTGAGGCACCTGGGGCAATAGGTTGACCGCATGGAGGAGCTGGATCGTCAGATCGTCGAGTTGCTCGTCAAGGACGGGCGCATGAGCTACACCGACCTGGGCAAGGCCACCGGCCTGTCCACCTCGGCGGTGCATCAGCGCGTCCGACGCCTCGAGCAGCGTGGAGTCATCCGCGGCTACGCCGCCGTCGTCGACCCCGAGGCGGTCGGGCTGCCGCTGACCGCGTTCATCTCGGTCAAACCCTTCGACCCCAGTGCCCCCGACGACATCGCGGACCGGCTCGCCGACATCGCCGAGATCGAGGCGTGCCACAGCGTCGCCGGCGACGAGAACTACATCCTGAAGGTACGGGTGGCCACCCCCCTGGAGCTCGAGCACCTGCTCACCCGCATCCGCTCGCAGTCCGGCGTCTCCACCCGGACGACGGTCGTCCTGTCCACCCCGTACGAGGCCCGGCCACCGCGCGTCTGACCGCGTATCTAGGCTGGTCACCATGACCGAGAGCGAACACCGCACCGTGCTCCTGCGCGGTGGAGACGTCCACAGCCCCGCCGACCCCTTCGCCACCGCGATGGTCGTCGAGCGCGGCCACGTCGCCTGGGTGGGGTCCGAGGGCGCGGCCGACGCCTTCGCCTCCGGCGTGGACGAGGTGATCGACCTCGAAGGCGCCCTGGTGACCCCCGCCTTCACCGACGCGCACGTCCACACCACGGCCACCGGCCTCGCCCTCACCGGCCTCGACCTGTCCGGCGCCCGTACGCTCCCCGAAGCCCTTGAGCGCGTACGGGCCCACGCCGCCGCCCGACCCGCCGACCGGGTCCTGCTCGGCCAGGGCTGGGACGCCGCCCGCTGGCCGGAGCAGCGGCCCCCGTCCCGTACCGAACTCGACGAGGCCACCGGCGGCCGCCCGCTCTACCTGCCGCGCGTCGACGTCCACTCCGCGGCCGTCACCACCGCCCTGCTCGACCTCGTCCCCGGCGTCACCGCACTGCCCGGGTACCACCCCGACCAGCCCCTCACCGGCGCCGCGCACCACGCCGTACGGGCCGCCGCCCACGCCGCGGTCACCCCCGCCCAGCGCGCGACCGCCCAGCGCGCCGCGCTCCGCCGCGCCGCCTCCCTCGGCATCGGCACCGTCCACGAGTGCGCGGGCCCCGAGATCTCCGACGAGGACGACTTCACCGCCCTGCTGGCACTGGCCGCGGCGGAACCCGGCCCCCGGGTGGTCGGCTACTGGGCCGAGGCCGTGGCGGGCGAGAAGGACGCCCGGCGCGTGCGCGAACTGGGCGCGGTGGGCGCCGCCGGCGACCTCTTCGTCGACGGCTCCCTCGGCTCCCACACCGCCTGCCTGCACGAGCCGTACGCCGACGCCGGCCACACCGGCACCGCCCACCTCGACGCGGCCGCCGTCGCCGCCCACGTCACCGCCTGCACGGAGGCCGGGCTCCAGGCGGGCTTCCACGCCATCGGGGACGCGGCCGTCAGCACGGTCGTCGAGGGCGTACGGGCGGCCGCCGAGACGGTCGGCCTGGCACGCGTGCGTGCCGCCCGCCACCGGATCGAGCACGCCGAGATGCTCACCCCCGAGACCATCGCCGCCTTCGCCGAGCTCGGCCTCACCGCCTCCGTCCAGCCCGCCTTCGACGCCGCCTGGGGCGGCGAGGACGGCATGTACGCCCGGCGCCTGGGAGCCGAGCGGGCCCGCACGCTCAACCCGTACGCGGCGCTGCTGCGCGCCGGCGTGCCCCTGGCGTTCGGCTCCGACAGCCCCGTCACCCCACTGGACCCCTGGGGCACCGTCCGGGCCGCCGCCTTCCACCGGACCCCCGAGCACCGCGTCTCGGTACGGGCGGCCTTCACGGCCCACACCCGGGGCGGCTGGCGGGCCACCGGCCGGGACGACGCGGGCGTCCTGGTGCCCGGGGCGCCCGCCGACTACGCGGTCTGGCGCACCGGCGAGCTGGTCGTCCAGGCGCCCGACGACCGCGTCGCCCGCTGGTCCACCGACCCGCGCTCCGGCACGCCCGGCCTGCCCGACCTCACCCCCGGCGCCGACCTGCCGGTCTGCCTGCGGACCGTCGTCGCCGGACGCACCGTCTTCGTACGACCGAACGAGTGACGTAAGGACATTCCGCGCCTCGGCCACCGGCACGGAAAGGTCGTCCGCGACCTGCGGATCTTCCCCTCTGACCTGCTGTTTCCGTCAATCGCCGCAGGTGGGGCGGGTGTTGACAGCGAGCGGTCGGCGGCGGGTAGGTTCGGCGGGTCCACCACAGGACGTCCGACCGGCCGGCCTCCACGCAGTCGTCGAACGCCGCTGGGCCATGGGGTGGTGTGCCGCACCGGCGCACCACCACTGGGAGCCAGGTCCAGCGCCCGCGCCTCGGGGGCGAGGGAAGGTTTTCGCCGGCTGGGGGTCCCCCCTGCTCCGCCGGAGCGCGGGGGAGGTGCGACCCGGGTGGGGCCCGGACGTTCAGTAGACAACGGCTCTCGGTCGACCCGCAGCCAGCGGGCCCCAGGTCGGCCCGAAGGACGTCGGGCCCCCACTCGCGCCCGCCGGATTCCCGGCCGCCGGATCCCCCTTCCGAGCCGCCGCCGCGACCCGTCCCGCCAGGGGCTCGATATGGTGGTGATCCGTGTACGGACGTAAGGGGCAGCAGTGAACGACGGTGGCCAGAGGCGCTACGGCCCGCTCGGCAGAACCTTGGTGATCATCCCGACCTACAACGAGGCCGAGAACATCAAGCCGATCGTGTCCCGGGTGCGCGCCGCCGTGCCCGACGCCCACATCCTCGTCGCCGACGACAACAGCCCGGACGGCACCGGCAAGCTGGCCGACGAGCTGGCCGCCGAGGACGACCACGTCCACGTCCTGCACCGCAAGGGCAAGGAAGGGCTCGGAGCGGCCTACCTGGCGGGCTTCCGCTGGGGCATCGAGCACGATTACGGCGTCCTGGTGGAGATGGACGCCGACGGCTCCCACCAGCCCGAGGAGCTGCCCCGGCTGCTGACCGCCCTCAAGGGCGCCGACCTGGTCCTCGGCTCGCGCTGGGTGCCGGGCGGCCGGGTGGTGAACTGGCCGAAGTCCCGGGAGTTCCTCTCCCGCGGCGGCAGCACTTACTCGCGCCTCCTCCTCGACGTGCCCATCCGGGACGTCACCGGCGGATTCCGGGCCTTCCGCAAGGAGACCCTGGAGGGCCTCGGACTCGACGAGGTCGCGTCCCAGGGGTACTGCTTCCAGGTCGACCTCGCCCGCCGCGCGGTCGCCGCCGGGTACCACGTGGTCGAGGTGCCCATCACCTTCGTCGAGCGCGAGCTGGGCGACTCCAAGATGAGCCGGGACATCGTCGTGGAGGCCCTGTGGCGGGTCACCGCGTGGGGCGTCGGCTCCCGGGCCGGCCGCCTGCTGGGGCGCAAGCCCTCGGACGAGCGCCCCTGACGGCCCCCGGCCGTCCCGGGGCCCGTACCGGCCCCGCCCCCGGCCGGCCCTTTACGCCGTCCTGGCACGGCCCCAGGCACACTGGGGGACATGATGACCGGCTCACCGCCCCCTCCCACCCGCACACAGCGCTCACGCGCCCGTACGCTCGTTCCGCTCGGCATCGCCGCCTGGCTGGTGCTGGAGATCTGGCTGCTGTCCCTCGTGGCGGCCGAGGCCGGCGGGCTCGCCGTCCTCGCCCTGCTCGTCGGTGGCGGTGTGCTCGGTGCCGCGGTGATCAAGCGCGCCGGCCGGCGGGCCTTCCGTACGCTGACCGAGACGCTCCAGCAGCAGGAACAGCGGAAGGAACCGGGCGCGGCGCCCGACCGGGCGAGCACCGGGAACGGCTTTCTCATGCTCGGCGGACTGCTGCTGATGCTGCCGGGCCTGATCTCCGACGCCGCGGGCCTGCTGCTGCTCCTCCCGCCCGTGCGCACCGCGGCCGCGCGGTACGCCGAGAAGGCCCTGGAGCGGCGGATTCCGGCCACGGTGCGGATGCGCCGCCCGGACGGCAAGGTCGTGCAGGGCGAGGTCATCCGCCACGACACGCCCCCGGGGCCGGGCGCCCACGACGAGCCCCATCCGCCCCTGACCCGCTGAGCCCTCCGGGCCGGGCCCCGTGGTCCGGCCCGGCAGCGGAGAAGTGACAGCGCAAAGCCGCGGGGCGGCGGTACACCAGGTGTACCGCCGCCCCGCGGCTTTACGCTCGTGGCGCTCGCGCCTGCGCGCTTACGCGGACTTCCGGCTGTCGCGCGGATGCACGGCGATGTTCATGGCGCCGGAGCGAAGGACCGCCAGCCTCTCGGCCAGCACCTCCTCGAGCTCCTCGCGGGTGCGCCGCTCCATGAGCATGTCCCAGTGCGTACGCGCCGGCTTGCCCTTCTTCTCCTCGGGGCCGTCCCCGTCAACGAGGAGTGCCTGGCTTCCGCAGACCTTGCACTCCCACTCCGGCGGAATCTCCGCCTCGACCGAGAACGGCATCTCGAACCGATGCCCCTTCTCGCATGCGTACTCCACCGCCTGGCGCGGGGCCAGATCGATGCCGCGGTCGGTCTCGTAGCTGGTCACCACGAGGCGCGTGCCGCGAAGAGCTCGCTCACTCATGAATCGTGCCTCCCGGGCTTGTCGCCCACAGGACAGGTGTCGCTGTCGTCGTCATCCGGTCAACGTCCGGTCGGCGGTAAAGATTCCCGTTGCGGGTCATGCGTCGCCCGTCGTGCCGCCCCTTTTTGTACCCACCAGTGCCCGGTTTGTCACATCTGGCATCAGATGTCACCCAGCGTCTTTGCCTACAGAGCACGCAGTAACGGTCCGCCTGGCAGGCCAAAGGCGTACACTACCGGCCTTTCACTTCCGCGTCTAAATCCGGTCGGGTACCGGGTTCCCCGCGGCGGCCACCGCACGCCTCACGGGCACCCGTGCGAGGAGCACGAAACCGAGTGCGAAGAAGACCACCAGCGAGATGATGGCGTCCCTGTAGCTGCCGGTGAGCTGGTACGCGAGCCCGAACACCAGGGGCCCCAGCCAGCTCAGCCCGCGGTCGCTCATCTCGTAGGCCGAGAAGTACTCCGCCTCCTTGCCCTGCGGCACCAGGTGTGAGAACAGCGAACGCGACAGCGCCTGGCTGCCGCCCAGGACCAGCCCGATCGCCGCCGCCAGCGCGTAGAACCACACCGGCGCCCCGGCCGGCAGGAAGTACCCGGCCGCCAGGATCAGCGTCCACACCGCCAGCGATGCCAGGATCGTCCGCTTCGCCCCGTAGGTGCGCGCCAGGCGCCCCATGCCGAGCGCCCCGGCGACCGCCAGCACCTGCACGAGCAGCACGGCCGTGATGAGCGTGGTCTGTTCCAGGCCCAGTTCCTCCGACCCGTAGATGGAGGCCTGTGAAATCACCGTCTGCACACCGTCGTTGTAGACGAGGTAGGCGAGCAGGAAGGAGAGCGTCAGCGGATGGCGGCGCATGTCGCGCAGCGTCGCCAGCAACTGCCGCCAGCCCGAGCCGACCGTCCCCTCGCCGCCCGGCGCCACCCGGCGGTCCCGCAACCGCCGCAGGGGTACGAGCGTGAAGGCGCCCCACCACAGTCCGGCCGACGCCAGGCAGATCCGCACGGCGTCCGCCTCCGAGAGCCCGAACGACGCGTGGTTCGTGTACAGGGCCAGGTCCAGGACGAGGACGAGGGCGCCCGACGTGTAGCCGAACGCCCAGCCGCGCGAGGACACGGCGTCGCGTTCCTCCGGGGCCGCGATCTGCGGGAGGTAGGCGTTGTAGAGCACCATCGACACCGCGAGTGAGGCGTTCGCCACGATCAGGAGGAAGGCGCCGAGCAGATAGCGCTCCCCCTCCAGGAAGAACATGCCCGCCGTGGCGGCCGCCCCCAGGTACGCGGAGAGCGCCAGCAGCGGCTTCTTCCGGCCCGTACGGTCCGCCGCCGCACCCGCCAGCGGCATCACCAGGACCGCCAGGAGGACGGAGGCGGACACCGCGTACGCGAAGACCGACCCCGCGCGGACCGGGATGCCCAGGGGGTGGACGAAGCCCTCCGCGTCGGCCGCCGCCTTGGCGACCGACGTCAGATAGGGCCCGACGAACACCGTCAGCACGCTCGTCGAGTACACCGAGCACGCGAAGTCGTAGAAGTACCAGCCGCGTTGCTCGCGCCGGCGGCCGGCCGCTCCGGCCTCGCCGGCGGCCCGGCCGGTGGTGTCGGCGTCGCTCACGCCCGCCCCCTTCGTCCCCGTGGTGGGAGACGGAAGGGCACGCTCAGACCCAGACCCCCCGGTCGGTCAGCACCGTGCGCAACGTCTCCAGATGATCGGTCATGATGCCATCCACCCCGAGGTCGAGCAGAGCGGCCATCCGGTCCGGGTCGTTCACCGTCCACACGTGCACCTGAAGGCCGCGTTCGTGCGCGGTCCGCACGAACCGCCGGTCCACCACCCGGACGCCGTTCTGCGTCTCCGGCACCTGCGCCGCCACCGCGCCCGCCCGCAGCGCCGCCGGGATGCCGTACGAACGCAGCCGCAGTCCCAGTACGCCCCGGACCCCGTACGAGGTGGCCAGGCGAGGGCCCGCCAGGCGCCGTGCCCGGGCCACCCGGCCCTCGCTGAAGGAGCCGACGCACACCCGGTCCCAGGCGTCCGCCCTGCGTACGGTCTCGATCAGCGGCCGGAGGGCGGGCTCCGCCTTGATGTCCACGTTCCAGCGGGCGTCCGGGAACTCCTCCAGCAGCTCCTCGAAGAGCGGCAGCGGTTCCGTGCCCGCCACGCGCGCGTGGCGCACGGCACTCCACGGCAGGTCCCGGATGCGGCCGCGGGTGTCCGTCACGCGGTCCAGCGTCGCGTCGTGGAACGCGACCAGCCGGCCGTCGGCGGTGGCGTGCACGTCCGTCTCGAAGTAGCGGTAACCGGCCGTGGCGGCGCGCCGGAAGGCGGTCACCGTGTTCTCCAGCCCGTCCGCCGCCCCGCCGCGGTGGGCGAAGGGTATGAGGGAGGAGGGGTGGTCCAGATAGGGATGGCGTACGCGAGTCACCGCCGCAGTATGGCCTGTGCGGGTTTCCCGGAGGCGACCACCGTGCTGCCGCCGCCCCCACCGGGGATGGCGAACACCCGCAGGAAGAACTGGGCGAGCGGGCCGATGGCCACCGCGTACAGCACCGTCCCCACCCCCAGGGAGCCGCCCAGCAGGAAGCCGGTCACCACCACGGTGACCTCGATCGTCGTCCGGACCAGCCGGATGGACCGGCCGGTCAGCCGGTGCAGCCCCGTCATCAGCCCGTCGCGCGGGCCGGGCCCGAAGCGGGCCGCGATGTACAGACCGGTGGCCACCCCGTTGAGGACGATCCCGCCGGCCACCGCGGGGATCTGCGCCAGGAGCCCGTGCACGTCCGGGACCAGCCACAGGGTGCCGTCCATCGCGGCACCGATGACGACGACGTTGGACACGGTGCCCAGCCCGGGCCGCTGCCGCAGCGGTATCCACAGGAGCAGGACGGCCGCGCCGACGATGGTCAGGACGACCCCGATGGACAGGCCGGTCAGCTCGGCCAGCCCCTCGTGCAGGACGTTCCACGGCTCCAGCCCGAGCCCGCTGCGGACGAGGAGCGCCGAGCTGACGCCGTACAGGGCCAGGCCGGCGTAGAGCTGGAGCAGCCGCCGGGTGAGGTGCCGCGGTGTGCCGGGTCCGTCCGGGTCCGGTGTGCCGGATGTCGACGCCATGTTGTGCCCCCGAAGTGGTGGTGGTGGACTGACTCATGTCACCCTGTGGCAGGGATTTGGACTCCAACCAGGTCCAATTTCAGGAAGGTGGACTGAATTCCATGGCTGAGTGGACTTCGGCGGTGGGCCCGGCCCAGCTTGCCCGGCAGCTCAACGCGCAGCAGCCCCGGCCCGCCGGCCCCGGCACCCGCAAGCCGCCCGCCTACCGCGCGCTCGCCGACGGCATCCGCCTGCTGGTGCTGGAGGGCCGCGTCCCGGTCGCCGCCCGGCTCCCCGCCGAGCGGGAGCTGGCCCTCGCCCTGTCCGTGAGCCGGACGACGGTCGCCGCCGCGTACGAGGCGCTGCGCGCCGAGGGGTTCCTGGAGTCCCGCCGGGGCGCCGGGAGCTGGACGGCCGTGCCCGCCGGCAATCCGCTCCCGGCGCGCGGCCTGGAACCGCTGCCCCCGGAGTCGCTCGGCTCCATGATCGACCTGGGCTGCGCCTCCCTGCCCGCGCCCGAGCCGTGGCTGTCCCGGGGCTTCCAGGGCGCCCTCGAGGAGCTGCCGCCCTACGCCCACACGCACGGGGACTACCCGGCCGGCCTGCCCGCGCTGCGGCAGATGCTCGCGGACCGCTACACGGAACGCGGCATCCCCACCATGCCCGAACAGATCATGGTGACGACCGGCGCGATGGGCGCGATCGACGCCATCTGCCACCTGTTCGCCGGCCGCGGCGAGCGCATCGCCGTCGAGTCGCCGTCGTACGCCAACATCCTCCAGCTCATGCGCGAGGCCGGAGCCCGCCTGGTGCCCGTCGCGATGTCCGAGGGCCTGGAGGGCTGGGACATGACGCGCTGGCGGCAGGTGCTGCGGGACGCGGCGCCCCGGCTCGCGTACGTCGTCGCGGACTTCCACAATCCGACCGGGGCGCTGGCGGACGAGGACCGGCGGCGCGCGCTGGTCGACGCCTCCCGCTCGGCCGGGACGGTGCTCGTCGTCGACGAGACCATGACGGAGCTGCACCTGGAGGAGGGGCTCGACATGCCCCGGCCCGTGTGCGCCTTCGACCCGGCCGGCAGCACGGTGCTCACCGTCGGGTCGGCGAGCAAGGCGTTCTGGGCGGGCATGCGGATCGGCTGGGTGCGGGC
The DNA here is from genome assembly GCF_004353505.1 of Streptomyces sp. WAC05374. GTDB lineage: Bacteria > Actinomycetota > Actinomycetes > Streptomycetales > Streptomycetaceae > Streptomyces. The sequence continues at coordinate 50,837 of NZ_SMNQ01000009.1, read as the reverse complement.
CGCGCCCGACGTCATCCGCTCCCTGGTCGCCGCCCGCGCGTACGCCGACCTCGGCACGCCCGTGCTGGAGCAGCTCGGCGTCAACTGGCTGATGCGGACCGGCGGCTGGGAGGAGGCGGTGGCCCTGCGGCGGGCCCAGGCCCGGGAGAACCGCGACGCGCTGGTCGCGGCGGTGCGCCGGGAGCTTCCCGACTGGGAGTTCGACGTGCCGCGCGGCGGCCTGACCCTGTGGGTCCGCACCGGCGGGCTGTCCGGCTCCCGGCTGGCCGAGATGGGCGAACGGGTGGGTGTACGGGTGCCCTCGGGGCCCCGCTTCGGTGTGGACGGGGCCTTCGAGGGGTACGTACGGCTGCCGTTCACCGTGTCGGGTCCGGTCGCCGACGAGGCCGCCGTACGGCTCGCGGCGGCGGCCCGGCTGGTGCGGGCGGGGGCGAGCGCCGGGGCGGGCGACGCGCCCAGGACGTTCGTGGCGTGAGACGCCGTGCCGCCGTGGCCCGGCCGGGCGTCAGCCGGCCGTGGCCGGCTCGGCGCCCGGCGGGGCGGGGGCGGTGGGGGAGGCCTGTGGGGCGGGGGCGACAGGGCCGGCCTGTGGGGCGCCGGCGGTGGGGGAGGTCTGTGGGGCGGCCTGTACGGCGGCGGCCTCCGGGACGGGAGCGGCCTGCGGGGCGGCGGGCAGGGCGGGCTCCGGAGCCGGAGCCGGAGCCGGGTGCGGGGACGGCTGGCGGTCGGGCAGGAGGTCCAGGACCGCCTGCCGGTGCGCCTCCGCCGTCGCGTCGTCGTACGGGTCGGGCGTCGCCGGCACCTGGAGCCGGAGCACCGGTCCCGTACCCAGCCGGGCGTAGCCGCGCCCGGGCGGGACGTGCGGGGTGGGGGTGGTGTGCGGCGCGGCGTCCAGGACCGACAGCACCAGCTCCGGCGTGGCCGGTCCGAGGACGACCCGGGCCCGGGTGTGGGCCCAGACCGCCTCGCTGAGCGCGTCCAGGCTGTCGGCATGCTCGGCCACCACCACCGTCACGTGCGCCGCCCGCCCGTGCCGCAGCGGCACCTGGAGCAGCGACTGCGGGTCCGTCCGCCCGTCCGCCGCCGCCAGGTGGCCGAACACGCCCGGCCGGTCCAGCAGGATCCACAGCGGCCGCCGGGTGTCCTCCGGCGCCGGGTGCCCGGCCTGCCGCGCCCGGTTCGCCGCGATCAGCCGCCGTTCCGTCTCGTGCGCCGCCCACTCCAGGCTGGCCAGCGCCCCGGCGAGCCCGCACTCGACGGCCAGCACGCCGGTGCGCCCGGTGAGGCAGGCGTACTCGCCGGTTCCGCTGCCCTCGACGATCAGTACGTCGCCGTGCTGGAGCGCCTGGAGCGCGATGGACCGCAGCAGTGTGGTGGTGCCGCTGCCGGGCTGCCCGACTGCCAGCAGGTGGGGCTCCGTCGAGCGCGGCCCGGTGCGCCAGACCACCGGCGGCGCGTCGCGGGACTCGTCGCCGTCCCGCACCGGCACGGTCCGCTGGACCGCCTCGGGGTCGGTGAACCCCAGCACCGTCTCGCCCGGCACCGTGACGAAGCGCTGGGCCGCCACCGTGGTGGGCAGGGCGGGAAGCACCCGCATGAGGAGCTGGTTGCCCTCTTCGTCCCAGTCGAAGAGGTACTCCCTGCCCCGTCCGGACTTGGCGTGCAGCACCTGCTCGATCCGCGCGCGGGACGCCGCCTCGCCGTCCGTGAAGTACGCCGGATACGTGATCCGCAGTCGGGTCGGCCGCCCGTCGCCGTCGAACTCGGCCTCGCCGAACGCCCTGGCCCAGTCGCCGCCGTGCGCGAACAGCGGGTCCGGGTCCTCCGGGACGGAGAAGTACGGCACCAGCGCCTCGTACAGGGCCCGCAGCCGCTCGGTCTCCGCCTCGTCGGGCCCCGTCTTCACGGCCGGGCGCTCGCGCCCCTGCCACGCCGCCGCGCCCATCACCGAGACCAGGGCCAGCAGCGGCCCGTACGGGATGAGCGCGACGACCAGGACACCCGCGGCGGCCAGGAACAGCGCGGGACCGCGCCGCTCCTTGGGGGTCGCCGCCCACCGGGCCCGGCCGGCCCCGGCCAGCTTCCGCAGGCCGCGGGTGACCGTGATCAGCGGATGGAGGACGTCGGTGGCACCGTCGGCGGCCGTTCGCGCGATCTCCCGCCCCCGGGCGATCCGGGCACTGGCACCGCTCGGCAGGGACCGCATGCGCGGGATGCTCCGGAGGTTCGGGATGTGTCGCGGAAGGAGGCGCCGGGCCACGTCGTACTCCTGATCCTGAAGTCGTGGAAGGGGCGCGGGCGTCAGAACTTGATCCCGCCGAGCAGGCTGGCGAGGCTCGCCCCGCCCGCCGTGATGCTGGGCGCGATCGCGGTGCCCGCGAGGTAGAAGCCGAAGAGTGCGCAGACGAGGGCGTGGGACGCCTTGAGACCGTCCTTCCGGAAGAAGAGGAAGACGATGATGCCGAGCAGAACCACGCCTGAGATGGACAGGATCATGAGCGGATCTCCTGGGTGAGGGGACAGTCACCTTCAGTACTTCCAGCCTCACAGGAAGTATCTATGTGATAAAAGGTGCATTCGGGTGAATTCCTGTTCTTTTCACTTGACTGGCGCACTCGGCGTCCGTGCCGGGGTGCGCCGCCCGGGCGCGGCACATCCCTTGCCGCGGCCGGGCCGGGTCATGTCCGCGCCCGGGCAGTACCCTGTCGGTTCACTCGTACGGCGGCCCCCGCCGTGCGGGCCGGTTCAACCGGGTCCACGCAGGTCAACGCGGCTGTCGCGGCCGCGCGCGGCCATGGGTCACCATGGCGCGTCAATGAGGTGAGAGGCGGTACGTCCGATGAGTGAAACCCCGGACCCCGAGGTGATCGAGCTGGCGTCCAAGGTCTTCGATCTGGCACGGCAGGGCGACGCCGAGGCGCTCGCCGCCTACATCGACGCCGGTGTCCCGGTGAACCTCACCAACGACAAGGGCGACTCCCTGGTGATGCTCGCCGCCTACCACGGCCACGCCGGGGCGGTGGCCGCCCTCCTGGAGCGCGGCGCCGACCCCGACCGCGCCAACGACCGCGGCCAGACCCCGATCGCCGGGGCCGTCTTCAAGGGCGAGGACGAGGTGGTCCGTACCCTGCTGACCCATGGCGCCGATCCGGAAGCAGGAACTCCGTCCGCCGTGGATACCGCGCGGATGTTTGGGAAGACACACCTGCTGGAGCTGTTCGCCTCCTGGTGAACGGGGGCTGAACCCCAGGTGAGGGCGGTGCCGTAAATGTGGTCGCGGTGGCGAAATGGCTGGGTCATCATGACGTCGGGCCCGCAGGGGGCCACCGACGAGAGGCAGAGGAAGATGGTCGACACCAAGCGGAAGACGACGGGCGGCTCCACATGTTGCTGCGCGGCCTAGGCAATCACCGTTCCCAGGTCACCCCGGGCCCGGTCCCGTCCGGGTGCGTCGACAGCTTGATGTGAGGCATTTTCCATGTTCGATCCAGTCATAGCGCCGAGCGGTACCCTGCTCGGCCTGTTGCAGAGGGGACGCGGCGACGGCACGCTGCACGCGCTCGCCGCCCCACGCGCGGAAGCCCTCGCGGCCCTCAACCACTGTGTGCTCCACGACCCCCGCCAGGACTGGCAGGTCGAGAACCGCTCCCTCTACTACGCCCGTCTGTACCTGGACCTGCACGGCGGACTGGAGGAGATCGAGGCCCACCTCTTCGGCGCCGAGGACCAGCTCGACACCGAGGAGTCACGCACCGGGCTCGCCCTCGCCGTCCTCGGCCACCTCGCCGCGTACGGCCGTGAGGACGCCTTCACGCTGCTGCGCGGGTACGCCGCGACCGGCACGAACTGGGCCTGGGCGCTCGACGAGCTCGCCCTGCGCGACGACGACTCCGGGCTGCGGGGCCTCGCCGCCCCCGTCCTCGCCCGCTTCCCCGCCACCCCCGAGGGTGACGCCGAGCTGGCCGCCGCCATGCGGGACGCCTTCGAGCCGCGACCGTGGCGGCTATGGGCCGAGGACCGGCGGGACGCCATCGGCGCCCGGGTGCGCGCCGCCCAGGAACAGGGCTCCTTCGACCGCTGGCAGCGCCAGCTCCGCCCCACCGGGCCCCGCCCCGGCTGGAGCGTCCAGGCGGTCCTGGAGTGGGCCCAGGAGGGCCTGGAGCGCGGCGCGGCGCTCCATGTGCCGGCCGCCCGCTGCCTGACCGCCGTCGCCGGTCCCGACGACCGGGCGGTCATCGTGGAGGCGGCGCGCAGCGGCCCGGACGGCGCCCGCTGCGCCGCCCTGCACCACCTCGCCGAAGCGGCCGACCCCGCCGTGCTCGACCTCATCGAGGCCGCGGCGGTCAGTGACTCCCGTACCGTTGCCGAGGCCGCCGTGGCCGCCTTCGAGCGCATGTGCGGCGACGCCGCCGTCGACCGCGCCCGCGGCTGGGCGCACCGGCCCGACGCGCTCGGCGCCTCCGCGGCCGGCGTCCTCGCCTGCCGGGGCGACGCCCGCGACGCGGGGCTCGTCCTGGGCGCGCTGCGCGAGACCGTACGGGCCGACGGCCCCGACGCCCCGCCGCTCTACGCGCTCGTCGACGGCACCGGAAGGCTGGGCGTCGCCTGCGCCGCGCCGGTGCTGCGCCACATCTACCGTGAGACCGCCTCCTCCCAGTTGCGCGGGCGCACGGCCCGTGCGCTCGCCGCCACGGACCCCTCCTTCCCGACCGGCTTCGCCGTCGAGTGCCTGTGGGACTGCGAGGAGACCACCCGGGAGGTCGCAGCACTCCACGCCGAGACCGGCGACGTACGCGTGGCCGAGCGGCTGCGGCGCCTCGCCGCCGACCCCGCCGAGGAGGACGAGGTGCAGAGCGCCGTACGGAGCAGGATCGGACCCGACCTGCCGGCGGTCTGACCCCGCGCGGGGCGCGCGAACAACGGGGGCGCGCGGACCGCGGCGGCGCGGACTGCCCGTGGCGCTGACTGTGGTGGTGCGGACTGCCCGTGGCGCTGACTGTGGTGGCGCGACTGCCCGTGGTGCGGACTGCGGTGGCGCGCGGGCAACGAGGGCGCGCGGACCGCGGGGGCGCGCGGACAAACGCTCATGGGACGTTCCCCGCCAGGAAAGATCCAAGTCGGCGGAGCCACCCCCGGCGCGACGACAACACCCGTATGCGTGTCGTCATCGTCACCGAATCCTTTCCCCCCGACATCAACGGTGTGGCGCACTGCGCCCTTCAGACCGCCCGGCACCTCGTCGCACGCGGCCATGACCCGCTCGTCATAGCCCCCGCCGTCCCGGCCGGTGAGACCGACGCGGACAGCCCCTGCCCCGTCGTACGCGTCCCCTCGCTGCCCCTGCCCGGCTACCCCCAGGTCCGGGTGGCGCTGCCCAGCAGGCGGGTGGCCGCCGCCATCGCCGCCCACCGGGCCGACCTCGTCCACCTGGCGAGCCCCTTCGTGCTGGGCGTACGGGGCATGGCGGCCGCCACCCGGCTCGGGCTGCCCACCGTCGCGATCTACCAGACCGACCTGGCCGGTTACGCCCGCACCTACGTGGGCGCCGGCGAGGGCACCGCCTGGCGGCGGCTGCGTGCCGTCCACGGCGCGGCCGACCGGACCCTCGCCCCGTCCACGGCCGCCGTCCGGGACCTGGAGGCGCACGGCGTGGCGCGGGTGAGGCTCTGGCCGCGCGGCGTCGACACCCAGCGGTTCCGGCCCGGGCTGCGGGACGCGGCACTCCGCCGCGAGCTGGCGCCGGGCGGCGAACTGCTCGTCGGGTACGTGGGGCGGCTCGCGCCCGAGAAGCGGGTGGAGCTGCTGGCCGGGGTGTGCGCCCTGCCCGGCGTACGGGTGGTCGTCGTCGGCGACGGGCCGAGCGGCGGCGCGCTGCGGGCCGCCCTGCCCGGCGCCGTCTTCCTGGGGCGCCGAACGGGCGGCGAACTGGCCCGGATCTTCGCCTCCCTGGACGTGTTCGCGCACACCGGTCCTCATGAAACGTTCTGCCAGACCGTCCAGGAGGCCATGGCCAGCGGCGTCCCGGTGATCGCCCCGGCCGCCGGCGGCCCCCTGGACCTGGTCGGCCACGGCAGAACCGGACTCCTGGTCGCCCCGCACGACGCGGGGGTTGTCCGCGCCGCCGTCGAGAGCCTCGCCGCCGACCCGGCCCTCCGCGCCGGTTACGGCCGCGCCGGGCGGGCCGCCGTCGAGGACAGGACCTGGGCCGCCGTCGGCGACCGGCTCATCGAGCATTACCACGAGGTGCTGCGCGAGCGGACGGCGGTGGCGGCATGAGCCTGCGCATCGTCCGGCTGACCAACTTCGTCACCCCCTCCTCCGGCGGTCTGCGCACCGCCCTCGACGAACTCGGCCGCGGCTACCTCGCCGCCGGCCACGAACCCGTCCTGGTGATGCCGGGGGAGGAGGAGAGCGACCGGATCACCCCCCAGGGCCGGGTCATCACCCTCCCCGGCCCCGCCCTCCCCGGCACCGGCGGTTACAGGGTCCTCACCGACCGGCGGCGGCTGCGGCTGCTGCTGGAAGGGCTCGCCCCCGATCGCCTCGAGGTCTCCGACCGCACCACCCTGCGCTGGACGGGCGAGTGGGCCCGGCGCGCCAGGGTGCCAGCCGTGATGGTGTCCCACGAGACGGCCGACGGCGTCCTGCGCACCTGGGGGATGCCGGCCGGCCCGGCCGCGCGGACGGCCGACCGGCTCAACCGCCGCAGCGCCTGGGCGTACACCCGCGTCGTGTGCACCACCGAGTGGGCGGAGCGCGAGTTCGTCCGCATCGGGGCGCGCAACGTCGTCCGGGCGCCGCTCGGTGTGGACCTGCGCCGCTGCGAGCCCGGCCGGCGCAGTGCCGGACTGCGGGCCCGTTACGCGCCCGACGCCGACGTGCTGCTCCTCCTCTGCTCCCGGCTGTCGGTCGAGAAGCGGCCCGGCATGGCCGTGGACACCCTCGCGGAGCTGTGCGCACGCGGCGTCCGGGCGGCCCTGGTGGTCGCCGGCGACGGGCCGCTGCGCGGCGGCCTGGAGCGGCGGGCACGCGGACTGCCCGTCCACTTCCTCGGACACGTGGACGACCGGGAGCGGGTCGCCGTCCTCCAGGCGTCGGCCGACCTGTGCCTGGCGCCCGGACCGGCGGAGACGTTCGGGCTGTCCGCCCTGGAGGCCCTGGCCTGCGGCACCCCGGTCGTCGCGAGTGCCACCTCCGCGCTTCCGGAGGTCATCGGCGACGCGGGCGCGGCCTCCCAGGACACCCCGGCCGCGTTCGCCGACGCCGTGACCCGCCTGCTGGCCCGCCCCGAGGCCCGCCGCCGCGCAGCGGCCCGCGCCCGGGCGGAGCTCTTCGACTGGGACCGCGCCGTGGCGGCGTTCCTGGCCGCCCACGACGCCCCCGCCGCGCCGGCCCGCACCCCCGGCCCGGAGGTCCCGGCATGACCGCCCCCACGCGCCCGGGCGCCGGCCCCGAACCGCCCGCTCCGCCTGTTGCCCCGGGGGCGGAGCCGTCCGGCGGTGACTTTTCCGGCGGTGACTTCTCCGGCGGTGACGCGTACGGCGGTGATCTGTCCGGTGGTGACCTGTCCGGCGGTGACCTGTCCGGTGGTGACGCGTACGCCGTCGTGTCCGCCGAGATCGCCGGCCCGGCGCCCCGGCTGCCGCACGCGCGCGTGGCGCCGTCCGGCGCGGAGGGCGCACCGGACCGGCCGGAGTCCGGGGCACCGCGAGAAGGGCCCGCCGGGGGAAGACGGCCGCACGCGTGCGTGGCGCCCGGCCGGCCGACGGGCATACGGGGCGGACGGGCCGCGCCGCTGCGGAGGTTCGCCGCGCTCGGGGACTCGCTGACCGCGGGGGTCGGTGACCCGGTGGAGGGCGGCCGGCGCGGCTGGGCGGCGCTCCTCGCGGGCGGGCTCGTGGAGGAGGGGGAGGACACGGGCGTCGGAGGGCGCGTGGGTGGTGCGGCGCCGGGCGAGCCGGGCGGGCGGGCCGTGGAGTTCCGCAACTTCGCCGTCAGCGGCGCCCGCACCCGGGACGTCGCCGAGTCCCAGTTGCCGCGGGCGCTCGCGTACCGCCCGGACGTCGCCTCCGTGGTCGTCGGCGTCAACGACACCCTGCGCCGCACCTTCGACCTCACCGAGCTCGCCCTCGCCCTGGACCGGGTGTGCGGGCGGCTGTCGGCCGGGGGCACCGTCCTGCTGACGGCGTGCCTGCCCGACCCCGGCGCCATGCTGGGCCTGCCGCCACCGCTCGCGCGGCCGCTCGCCCGCCGCCAGCGGTCGGTCAACGCCGTCGTGCACGCCCTGTCGGCCCGGTACGGCGCCGTCCACCTGCACATGGCCGACGCCGCCTGGGTCGAGGACCGCGCCCTGTGGAGCGCCGACCGGCTGCACCCGGGGGAGCGGGGGCACCGGACGATCGCCGCCCGGTTCCACGCCCTGCTGGCCGAACGCGGCCTGGCCTGCGGGGCCCCGCCGGACCGCGAGCCCCGGCAGCCGCCGCCGACCCGCGCGGACGCGCTGCTGTGGCTGGCCACGGCCGGGACCGGCTGGGTGGTGCGGCGGTGCCACGACCTGCTGCCGCAACTGCTGCGGCTCGCGGGAGCGGAGGTGCGGCACTGGGCGGGCGGTACCGGCGCACGGCTCGACGAACGTGCCGAGCACGCCCTGTCCGCCGCGCTCGCCGCCGTAGCGCTGCCCTTGCCGGCACCCGTACAGGCATCCGTACCGGAGTCCGTATCGGTGTCCCTGCAGACGCCCGTACGGGTGTCCGCGTCCGTGGACGTGGCGGCGCCGCTTGCCAGAATGGGGGAATGACAGGGCGCTGGGAGTTCTGGATCGACCGCGGCGGCACCTTCACCGACATCGTGGCCCGGCGGCCCGAGGGGCGCCTGGTCACCCGCAAGCTGCTCTCCCACGACCCCGCCCGGTACCGTGACGCGGCCGTGGCGGGCATCCGGCTCCTGCTCGGGCTGGCGCCGGACGAACCCGTGCCGGCGGAGCGGATCGCGTCGGTCAAGATGGGCACCACCGTCGCCACCAACGCCCTCCTGGAGCGGCGCGGCGAGCCGACCGTGCTGCTCATCACCGAGGGCTTCCGCGACGCCCTGCGCATCGCCTACCAGAACCGGCCGCGCATCTTCGACCGCCGCATCCTGCTCCCCGAAGCGGTGTACGACCGGGTCGTCGAGGTCCCCGAGCGCGTCGACGCCCACGGCACCGTCGTCCGGCCGCTCGACCGGGCCGCCGTCGCCGACCGGCTGAAGGCCGCCCATGGAGAGGGTTTCCGCAGCGCGGCGGTCGTCCTCATGCACGGCTACCGCCACCCGGACCACGAGGTGCGCGTCGCCGAGGCCGCGCGGGCGGCGGGGTTCACCCAGGTGAGCTGCTCGCACGAGGTCAGCCCGCTGATCAAGCTGGTGCCGCGCGGCGACACCACGGTCGTCGACGCCTACCTCTCGCCGATCCTTCGGCGGTACGTCGACGAGGTCGCCCGCGAACTCGCCGGGGTGCGGCTGATGTTCATGCAGTCCAACGGAGGGCTGCGGGAGGCCGCCCACTTCCGGGGCAAGGACGCCGTGCTGTCCGGTCCGGCGGGCGGGGTCGTCGGCATGGCCCGTACGTCGGAGCAGGCCGGGTACGGGCGGGTGATCGGCTTCGACATGGGCGGCACGTCCACCGACGTGTCGCACTACGCGGGCGAGTTCGAGCGGGAGCTGGGCACCCAGGTGGCGGGCGTGCGGATGCGCGCGCCGATGATGAACATCCACACCGTCGCGGCCGGCGGCGGCTCGGTGCTCCACTTCGACGGCCGGCGCTACCGCGTCGGCCCCGACTCGGCCGGGGCCGACCCCGGGCCCGCCTGCTACCGGCGCGGCGGCCCGCTGACGGTGACCGACGCCAATGTGATGCTCGGGCGCGTACAGCCGGACCACTTCCCGGCCGTGTTCGGCCCCGACGGGGACCAGCCGCTCGACGCGGCGGCGGTACGCGCCCGCTTCACCGCCCTCGCCGAGGAGGTGCGGCGGCACACCGGCACCGACCGGACACCGGAGGAGGTCGCCGCCGGGTTCCTGGAGATCGCCGTCCTCAACATGGCGAACGCCGTCAAGAAGATCTCCGTGCAGCGCGGCCACGACATCACCCGCTACGCGCTGACCAGCTTCGGCGGCGCGGGCGGCCAGCACGCCTGCGCGGTCGCCGACGCCCTGGGCGTCGACACGGTCCTGGTGCCGCCCCTGGCCGGGGTCCTCTCGGCGTACGGCATCGGACTCGCCGACGCCACCGCGATGCGCGAGCAGTCCGTCGAGGCGGAACTGGACGGCACCGTCCACGCGCGCGTGAGGGACCTCTGCGGCCGGCTCGCCGCATGCACCCGCGACGACCTGCGCGCCGACGGGCTCCCCGACGGGGCGATCACCACCCACGCGCGCGTGGTGCTCCGTTACGCCGGGACGGACGCGGGCCTGCCCGTACCGCTCGGGTCCGCCGAGGAGATGGGCGAGGCGTTCACGGCGGCGCACCGCGCACGGTACGCCTTCACCATGGACAAGCCCCTCGTGGTGGAGGCCGTCTCGGTCGAGGCGGTGGGCCGGGCCGGGCCGCACGGCCCCGTGGGCGCCGCACCACCGCCCGGAGAGGGGCCGCCGCGGCCCCGGGCGACCGTGGACGTGTTCGTGGCCGGCCGGCGCAGGGACACCCCGCTGTACCGGCGGGAGGACCTCCGGCCCTCCGACACGGTCCGGGGCCCCGCCCTCATCGCCGAGGCCGACGCCACGACCCTCGTCGAGGACGGATGGCAGGCCGTCGCGGCCGGCACCGGGCACCTGCTCCTGACCCGGGCCCGCCCCAGGCCGGCCCGGAGCGCCGTCGGCACGGACGTCGACCCCGTCCTCCTGGAGGTGTTCAACAGCCTCTTCATGGCGATCGCCGAACAGATGGGCGTACGGCTGGAGAACACGGCCCACTCCGTCAACATCAAGGAACGGCTCGACTTCTCCTGCGCCCTCTTCGACGCGGACGGCAACCTGATCGCCAACGCCCCCCACATCCCCGTCCACCTCGGGTCCATGGGCGAGTCCATCAAGGAGGTGCTGCGGCGCAACGAGGGCACCATGCGCCCCGGTGACGTGTACGCCATCAACGACCCGTACCACGGCGGCACGCACCTGCCGGACGTGACGGTCGTGACGCCCGTGTTCGGGCCATCCGGCGACCTCCGCTTCCTGGTCGCCTCACGCGGCCACCACGCCGAGATCGGCGGCATCACGCCCGGCTCCATGCCCGCCTTCAGCCGTACCATCCACGAGGAGGGCGTCCTCTTCGACAACTGGCTGCTCGTACGCGACGGGCGGCTGCGCGAGGCGGAGACCGTGCGGCTGCTCACCGAGGCCCCGTACCCCTCCCGGGACCCCGGCACCAACCTCGCCGACCTGCGCGCCCAGATCGCCGCCAACGAGAAGGGCATCGAGGAACTGCGCCGCATGGTCGACCAGTTCGGCCTGGACGTCGTCCACGCCTACATGCGGCACGTACGGGAGAACGCGGAGGAGTCCGTGCGCCGGATCGTCGCCACCCTCCACGACGGCTCCTACCGGTACGAGACCGACGGCGGGGCGGTCATCGAGGTGGCCGTCCGCGTCGACCGCGCGGCCCGCGGCGCCGTCATCGACTTCACCGGCACGTCACCGCAGCGGACCGGCAACGCCAACGCGCCCACGTCCGTGGTCATGGCGGCCGTGCTGTACGTGTTCCGGACCCTCGTCGACGACGACATCCCGCTCAACAGCGGCTGCCTGGAGCCGCTCGACGTCCGGGTGCCGGACGGCTCGATGCTCGCCCCCTCCTACCCGGCCGCGACGGTCGCGGGCAACGTCGAGACCTCCCAGGCCGTCACCGGGGCCCTGTACGCCGCGCTGGGCGTCCAGGCGGAGGGTTCCGGCACCATGAACAACGTCACCTTCGGCAACGACCGTGTGCAGTACTACGAGACCGTGGCGAGCGGCTCCGGTGCCGGGGACGGCTTCGACGGCGCCGACGCCGTGCAGACGCACATGACCAACTCCCGCCTCACCGACCCCGAGATCCTGGAGTGGCGCCTCCCGGTCCGGGTGGACGCCTTCGCGGTGCGCGAGGGCAGCGGCGGGCGCGGCCGCCGTCGGGGCGGCGACGGCGTCGTCCGGCGCATCCGCTTCCTGGAGCCCATGACGGTGGCCCTCCTGACGGGTCACCGCAGGGTGCCTCCGTACGGCATGGCGGGCGGCGCCCCCGGGGCGCTCGGCGAGAACGCGGTGGAGCGCGCCGACGGCACCGTTGAGCGGCTGGGCGGCGTGGACGTGGTGGACGTGGGGGCGGGCGACGTCCTGGTGGTCTCCACTCCCGGGGGCGGCGGCTACGGGACGCCGCCCAGCGGGCCGGGGTGAACCCGGACGGGTGCGCCCGGCGGGTGCGCCTGGCGGGTGGGGCGGCCCGGACGGGTGCGCCCGGCGGGTGGGGCGGCCCGGACGGGTGCGCCCGGCGGGTGGGGGCCGGCCACCGGGCGCACCCGGCACCGGCGCCGGCGCCTAGCGGGTGGGGATGAACCGGACGGGCGTGCCCGGCACGGCCTGGGCGGCCGCCGCCAGGTCCCGCTCCCGGACCACGGCCACCACCGGGTAGCCGCCGGTCGTGGGGTGGTCCGCGAGGAACACCACCGGGCGCCCGTCCGGCGGCACCTGGACCGCCCCCAGGACCATGCCCTCGCTGGGCAGTTCGCCCGCCACGGCACGCTCCAGGGGCGGGCCCTCGGTGCGCAGCCCTATGCGGTTGCTCGCCGGCGACACCCGGTACGCGCGCGTGGCCAGGGTGTGGAGCGCCGCTCTGGTGAACCAGTCGTCGCGGGGGCCGAGCCGGACGTGCAGGACCAGTTCCCGGGGCGGCCCCGGCCACGGCACGGCTCCGGGCGCGGCCGCCGCACGGGGCGCCGGCCCCAGCGGCAGCACCGTCCCGTCGCGCAACGGGGCCGGGCCCAGCCCGGAGAGCAGGTCCGTGGAGCGGCTGCCGAGCACGGGGTCGGCGGCGACGCCCCCGGCGAAGGCCACGTAGGAACGCAGGCCGCGCACCGCCGGGCCCGCCTCCAGCACGGCACCGGCCGGCACGCGCACCGGGGCGCCCCAGGCCACCGGGCGCCCGTCCACCGTGACGGGGCAGGCCGCGCCGCCCACGGCGACGGTCACCGCACAGCGGGGCCGCACGGCGCACCCGTCGAGCGTGGTCTCCAGCACGGCCGCGTCCGCGTCGTTGCCGACCAGCCGGTTGACGAGGGCGCCGGCGTACGGGTCGAGGGCGCCCGAGCGCGGCACGCCCAGGTGCGCGTGGCCGGGGCGCCCACGGTCCTGCACGGTGGTCAGCGCCCCGGCGCGTACGACGGCGAGGGCCCGGTCGGTCATCGGCCCCTCACGTCCCGGGGCACGAACCGGACGCGGGTGCCGGGGGCCAGCAGCGCGGCGGGTTCCCGGGCGGGGTCCCACAGCACCGCGTCCGTCGTCCCGATGAGCTGCCAGCCGCCCGGCGAGGAACGCGGGTACACGCCCGTGTACGGGCCGGCCATCGCCACCGAGCCGGGCGGGACGGACGTGCGCGGAGTGGCCCGCCGGGGCACCTCGTACCGGGCCGGCAGCCCGGTCAGGTAGCCGAACCCGGGCGCGAACCCGCAGAAGGCCACCCGGAACTCGGTCGCGGCGTGGACGCGCGCCACCTCCCGCGGCGTGACGCCCCACAGGGCGGCCACCTCCTCGAGATCGGGCCCGTCGTACCGGACGGGGATCTCGACGGCCGGCTCCACGCGCGCGTGGAGCGGTGCGACGTTCCATCCGGCGATCAGCGCGGCGAGCCGCCCGGGGTCCTCCACCCCGTCCAGCAGCACCGTCCGTGCCGCCGGGACGATCTCCGTGACGGCGGGGAGCCGCCCGGCCGCCCGGCGGCGCAGCAGCTCGGCGTGGAACGCCTCGGTCTCCTCGCCGCTGCCGAGCTCCACGAGCAAGGCCCGGTCGCCCACCGGGAGGGTCCTCATACGAACGCCTCCACGCGGACGCCCGACGCCTCCAGCTCCGCCCGGACACGGCGGGCCAGGTCCACCGCACCGGGCGTGTCGCCGTGCAGGCACAGGGAACGGGCGCGGACGGCCACCGGCCGCCCGCACCGGGAGGTGAGGGCACCGAACCGGGCCATGGACACGGACCGTTCCACGACGGCCGCCGGGTCGGTGATGACCGCGCCTTCCTCGCGGCGCGGCACGAGCGTGCCGTCGGCGGTGTACGCCCGGTCGGCGAAGGCCTCGGAGACGACCGGCAGCCCGGCCTTCCCGGCCACCTCGTGCAGTCGTGAGCCGGGCAGCCCCAGCAGCGGGAGCCGTTCGCCGGTCAGCATCACCCCGTCGACCACCGCCTGGGCCTGCCCCTCGTCGTGCACGACCCGGTTGTAGAGCGCCCCGTGCGGTTTCACGTACGACACCCGTGCACCGGCCGCCCTGGCGAACACCTCCAGGGCGCCGATCTGGTACGCCACTTCGGCGGCCAGCTCGTCGTGCGGCACGTCCATGGAGCGCCGCCCGAACCCCGCCAGGTCGCGGTACGAGACCTGGGCGCCGATCCGCACCCCGCGCTCGGCGGCCAGCGCGCAGACGCGCCGCATGGTGGCCGCATCCCCGGCGTGGAAGCCGCAGGCCACATTGGCGCTGGTGACGACCGACAGGAGCTGTTCGTCGTCCGTCAGGTGCCAGCGCCCGAAGCCCTCGCCGAGGTCGGCGTTGAGGTCGATCGAGGCCCAGGTCATGGTGGAGTCTCCCTACGCAGGTGTTACACGAGCTCGCGGCCGCGCGTCTCGGGCAGGCCGAGCAGGGCCAGGACGGCGATGCCGTAGCCCACCGCTCCGAAGACCAGCGCCCCGCCCACGCCCCAGCTATCAGCGAGGAAGCCGACCAGGGTGGGGAAGAACGCGCCGACCGCCCGGCCGGTGTTGTACGTGAACCCCTGGCCGGTGCCGCGCACCGCCGTCGGGTAGAGCTCGGCGAGGAACGAGCCGAAGCCGCTGAAGATGGCCGACATGCAGAAGCCGAGGGGGAAGCCCAGGACGAGGACGAGACCGTTCGCCCCGGCCGGGATGTTGGTGTACGCGAGGATGCACACCGCCGAGAGGACCGCGAAGAGGACGATGTTGCGCTTCCGGCCGAGCCGGTCGGTGAGGTAACCGCCCGTCAGGTACCCGATGAAGGCCCCGGATATCAGGAACGTGAGGTAGCCGCCCGTACCGACCACGGTCAGGCCCCGGTCGTTCTTCAGGTACGTGGGCACCCAGGTGGCGAGCGTGTAGTAGCCGCCCTGGACACCGGTGGACAGGAGCGTCGCGAACAGCGTCGTGCGCAGCAGGCCGGGGCGGAAGACGGCGGCGAGGGAGCCGCGCTCGCCGCTGGCCGCGCGTACCTCGGCGGCGTGCGGAGCGTCCTCGACGTTCCTGCGCACCCAGATCACGAGCAGCGCCGGGAGGGCACCCGTCCAGAACATCACGCGCCAGGCGGTGTCCGGGTCGAGGAAGTGGAAGACCAGGGTGTAGACGATGACCGCCAGCGCCCAGCCGGCCGCCCAGGCGCTCTGGACGCCGCCGAGGGTGCGGCCGCGGTGCCGGGCGGAGGCGTACTCGGCGACCAGGATCGCGCCGACCGCCCACTCGCCGCCGAAACCGACGCCCTGAAGGGCACGGAAGACCAGCAGCGTCTCGTAGTTGGGTGCGAAACCGCACAGAACGGTGAAAAGCGCATAGGTGATGACCGTGATCATCAGCGCCTTCACCCGGCCGATCCGGTCGGCGAGGATGCCCGCGAGGACGCCGCCGACGGCCGACACGACGAGCGTGACGGTGGTGAGCAGCCCGGTCTGGCCGCTGTTGAGGCTGAAGTACGCGGAGATCGCCACCATGCTCAGCGGCAGCGTGAAGAAGTCGTAGGAGTCCAGGGCGTAGCCGCCGAACGCGCCGCCGAAGGCGCGCCGGCCGCGCGGCCCGAGCGCGCGCAGCCAGGCGAACGCCCCACTGTCGCCGGTCGGTTCGGCGGAAGAGGTCCGGGGGGTCTTGGTCGTGCTCATCTGCACCTCGCAGAGGAGAGCGGGAACCGTGCGGTGCCCCCAAGGTAGGGATTGTTGAACGATCCGACAAGGGGTTCGTTCTCTCGTTCTCGCTCGCCGATTTCCTTCTACGATGAGCGGGGCGGCACCGGGCGGACGAGAAGAGGGCGTTGTGGGGACGACGGGCTCCGGGAGCGAGCGGGGCGGCGGACTGGCGGACGACCGGGCGCTGCTGGGGCGTACGAGCACGGCGGAGCGGGTCGCGGACATCCTGCGCACGCGGATCGCCGAGGGCTTCTTCCCTCCCGGGACGCGCCTGTCGGAGGACAGCATCGGCGGCGCGCTGGGGGTGTCGCGCAACACCCTGCGCGAGGCGTTCCGGCTGCTGACCCACGAGCGCCTGCTCGTCCACGAGCTGAACCGCGGGGTGTTCGTGCGCGTCCTCGCGGTCGGCGACGTCGTGGACATCTACCGCACGCGACGGCTCGTCGAATGCGCCGTCGTGCACGGCCTGGGCGAGCCGCCGTACGCGCTGGACGGGCTGATCCGGGCGGTGGGCGAGGGCGAGCGCGACGCCCGGGAGGGCGACTGGAAGGGCGTCTCCACCGCCAACATCCACTTCCACCGCGAACTGGTCGCCCTGGCCGGCAGCGACCGGACGGACGAGCTGATGCGCGGCGTACTCGCCGAACTGCGGCTCGTCTTCCACATGGTGGACGACCCGCGTGCCCTGCACGAGCCGTATCTCATCCGGAACCGGGAGATTCTGGACGCATTGCGGGCGGGGGAGCGGACCAGGGCCGAGCGGCTGCTCGTGGAGTACCTGGACGACTCGCGTGAGCGGTTGGTCCAGGTTTATGCCCATCTGGTGGAGGACGGGCCGACGGCCGAAGCCGACTGACACCACCGGCGCGGGACCCCGGGCCGAGGGGCTCCCGGCGGGGCGTCTGCGCCGTTTCGACCGTTGTCAGTGCGAGGACCTAATCTGTGCAGCGTGACTTCGCCTGCCTCGACGGAACCCGTTCCGCCCCAGCTCAGCGCGGGGCCGAGGCCCGCCCAGGGCCCGGCCGCCGACGAAGGGCTCGCGCGGCGGCTGCGCGCGCTCGCGTGCACGGCGCCCCTGCACGACCTGGACGCGCGCAAGGCGAACCTGGCGGGGGAGTACTCGACGTACGCCATGGCGGAGGTCGCTCTCGCCGCGATCGACCTCGTCACGCTCAACATGGACTTCGACACGGGCGCCGACCACGAGCAGATCGTCGCCCGGCTGCTGCCCAGGGTCGCCGCCCAGGCCCCCCGGCGGCCCGCCGCCGAACACGAGCGCGTGGCCCGCTGGGTGCTGGAGAACCTGATCAACGTCGGCAGCGTCGACCGCGGCTTCCGCGCCGTGTACGGCACGTTCGGCACCGACGGCGTCTATGTCCGCCGCGACTACGACTTCAAGCTCATCGAGGAAGTCCCCGGGTACGGCGGCAGCGTCTATCTCCGCACCACCGACGAGGCGGTCAACGTCCTCGTCGGCGCCCTCGACACCGACGTCACCAGCGCCCAGATCGCCGCCGAGGTCAAGCTCGAGGTGCTGATCAGCCGCGGCCGGCTCGCCGACGCCCAGCTCGCCGCCGAACAGGCGCGGTACCGGACCGTGCAGTACGCGGAGACGCTGCGCAAGACCCTGGAGGCCACCCGGCGCAATGTGCGCGCCGTCGACTGGCTCACCGCCGTGCCCGACATGATCGACGAGGCGCTCGACCACGTCGCCGACCGGTACCGCCACGAGAACGCCATCCTCACCAACATCCGCAAGGCCCGCGACGAGGCCGAGGACCACGAGCACAAGCGGCGTGCCGCCGAGCTCGTCGACATCGTCAAGGACTGCATCCGCCGCCACACCCAGCTCCAGTCCCGGCTCCTGGAGGCGGGCCCGCTGTTCCGGGCCGAGCAGGACCGGCAGGCCTTCGCCCAGCCCACCGCCCGTGCGGGACTCGATCTGTACGGGCAGCTCGTCGCCCCCGTCCTGCCGCTCGCCGTGGAACGGGCCACCCGCGTCACCGACGCGTACTTCGCCCACGGCACCGGCCTGCGCGCCCCCGGCTCGGTCCGCATGGGAGACCTGGTCGACCTGCTGCTGACCCCGCCGGTCGAGCGCGAGCACCTCGGCGCCGAGATGCCGGAACCGGACCTGATCGCCACGCCCGACGACAGCCGGTTCAGCGAGGAGCAGCTCGCGAGCGCCATGGAGCTGCTCGACCTGGAGCACGACGCGCCACGCCGCCTCTCCGGGCTGCTCGCCGAAGCCCGCCGCCGCGACCCCGAACTGCCCTACCTGGTCGCCCTGCTGGCGGTCCACGCGGCCAGCCCCCCGGTCGGCACGGCCTACCGGCAGGGCGAGGAACGGCTGCTGTTCGCCGTCGACGACGGCACCGAGCTGGACGACCCCGAGTTCGGCGGAGCCGACCTGATCGTCGGCACCGCCCTGCTGGACGCCGTGGGCATGGCCGCCGACCGCACGGACGCGGCATGACGCGCCCCGCCACCGCCCGCGTCCGCCGTCGCCCCGCCACCGCCCGCGTCCGCCGTCGCCCCGACGCGGGGGCGGCCCCGCACGGCCCACCCCGGCGGGGTGCCGACCGCCGGGGGTGACCCCGGGGCGCCGCGCACGGACCCGGACCGCCACACCCCACCCCCACCCGCACCCCCCGACCCCGCCCGCACCACCCCCACCAAGGAGCACCAGCCGTGAGCGACCACCACGCCGAGCACGCCGACGCGTGGAGCGAGCCGGACGCCCCCCAGGCGCCGCAGCCCGCCGCGTCCGGCACCGTCACGCCCGCCGACGCCGCCGACGCCGCCCGCCTGGTCTCCTTCGGGCTCCAGCCCAAGCTGCTGCCCGCCCGCGACGCCGAGTACGCCGACCTGCTCCGCCGGTACCGCGAGGAGCCCGCCTTCGCCCGGCTCGCCGACGCCGTGGCGACCGGACTCGGGCTGATCGTCCTGGAGGTCTCCCCGCGCGCGGGGATGGCCGTCACCGCCGCCGAGGACTCCGTCTTCGCCGTCCGCATGGGCGACTACGCGCGCCGCGCCTCCACCGACTCCGGCGACCGCTTCCTGCACGGCCTGGCCCACCTCGCCGTCGCCGCCATGGCCTTCCCCCGCCCCGAGGACCTCGCCGACGACGGGTACATCGGCCGCATCACCGTCAACGGCGTCGACGCCTTCGTACGCCAGGCCTGCCGCCGCCTGGAGGAGCGCGCCGAGGAGCAGGGCGAGAACACCGACCCCGCCACCGACGCACCCGGCCTGGAGGCCGCCTGGCGCATCTACGCGCGGCGCAGCGCGACCGGCGCCACCAAGGACGCCCGCCGGCTCGCCGGCTCCACCACCGGCATCATCGGCAAGGCCGTCGCCTTCCTCACCGACTCCGGGTTCCTCCAGCGCACCGGCGACGAGGGCGGCGGCTCCTACCGCACCACCGCCCGCTACCAGCTCCAGGTCCGCGACATGGCGGGCAGCGCCGCCATGGCAGAACTGCTGGAACTGGGCGTCGTACCGGTCTCCGACGGCACCGCCACCCTCCTGCCGCCGCCGGAGGGCGACGACCTGGAGCTGGCCGCCGACGCCGGCCTGCCCTTCCACGCCTGACACGCGCCACACGACAGCACACGACAGCACACGACTGAGAGTCCGCCGCCATGTACGAGTTGTCCCGGGTCCGCCTCTACTCCATCGGGCCCGCCGGTGCGCGCTACGCCGACACCGTGCTGGACCTGCGCGGAGTCGGTGCGCCCGTGCCCAACCCCGCCCCCACCCAGGCGGAGTTCTTCGAGGAGGAGCCGGTCGGCCCGCCGCGCCGCCCCGCGCCCGCGGGCGTGCTCTTCCTGGAGAACGGCGGCGGCAAGTCCGTCCTGCTCAAGCTGATCTTCTCGGTCATGCTGCCGGGCCACCGCAACACCCTCGGCGGTGCCAGCTCCGGCGTGCTGCGCAAGTTCCTGCTGGCCGACGACTGCGGGCACGTCGCCCTGGAGTGGCAGCACACGCTCACCGGCGAACTGGTCGTCGTCGGCAAGGTCAGCGAATGGCGCGGCAGGCAGGTCTCCAACGACCCGCGCAAGTTCGCCGAGGCCTGGTACTCCTTCCGCCCCGGCCCGGGCCTGAGCCTGGACTCCCTCCCGGTCGCCGAAGCCAACGCCGTGCGCCCGCCCGCCGAGGGCGTCTCCGGCGCCCAGGGCCGCCGCCGCACCATGAAGGGCTTCCGTGACGCCCTCACCGAGGCCGGCAAGGCGTACCCGCACCTGGAGGTGTACTGGGAGGAGATCCACGACCGCTGGAACGAGCACCTCGGCGACCTGGGCCTGGACCCCGAACTGTTCCGCTACCAGCGGGAGATGAACGCCGACGAGGGAGAGGCGGCCGGCCTCTTCGCGGTGAAGAAGGACTCCGACTTCACCGACCTGCTGCTGCGCGCCGTCACCGACACCCGGGACACCGACGGCCTCGCCGACCTGGTCAGCGGCTTCGGCAACAAGCTCGGCCGCCGCGCCGAACTCACCGCCGAACGCGACTTCACCGCCGGCTCCGTCGACCTCCTCGGCCGGATCGTCGAAGCGGCCGGCACACGCGCGCGTGCCCGCGACGTCCACGCCGGAGCCGAGCGGCGCACCCGCACCCTCGCCACCCGCCTCTCCGCCCGCGCCGCCGGTGAACGCGGCCGCGCCGCCGAGCTCGCCGAGCAGGTCACCGCCGCCGCCCACACCGTCACCGAGGCCGAGCAGGCACGCGCCCGCGCCTCCCTCATCGCGGCCGAACTGGCCTACCGCCACGCCTCCCTGGCCCTCACCGCCGCCGAGAAGGGCGCCGCCGCCCAGCGCCGCGAGCTGTCCGACGCCCGCACGCTCCACGCTGCCTGGCAGGCCGCCGAGGCGGTCCTGAGGCACCGTGCCGCCGCCGACCGCTCCGCGCGCGTGGCCGCCGCCATCCGCGAGGCCGAGCGGGACGCCGCCCCCGCGCTGGCCGCCCGCGCCAAGGCCGCCGCCGACCTCGTACGGGCGCTGCACGCCGCAGCCGAGGAGGGTGAGCGGCACGCGGACGAGGAGGAGGAGCGCTCCGCCGCCCTCCAGGAGGCCGGCGAGACCGCCCACCGCGACGCCACCGCCGCCGCCACCGAGGCCCAGCGCGCCCGCAGCGAGGCCGGTCACCTGCGCCAGCGCCTCGCCGAGGTGGAGCAGGAGACCGCCGAAGCGGTACGCGCCGGATGGCTCGACGACACCGCCCCGGACGCCGACCCCGCCCGCGCCGCGCTCGCCGCCAGCGACGCCGAGAAGACCACCGTCGCCGCCTGGGACGAGGCCCGCGACGCCGCCCGCGCGGCGGCCGACCGCGCCCGTGAGGCCGCCGCGGCCGAGTCCCGCGCCGAACTGGCCGCCGCCCGCGCGGCCGACGCCGCCCAGGCCGCCGAGAGCGCCCACCAGGCGGAGCGCCGCGCCGCCGAGTCCATCGCCGCCGAGGAGCGCCTCGCCGAGCTGCTGAGCCTCCCGCCCGCCAAGCCCGCCGTCCCCGGCCCCCGCCAGGGCGGAGAGCCGGACGAGGCCGCGGCCGCACCCGTGCGATCCGGACAGGGGCCGCTCACCGTCGAGGAGTTCGACCGGTACGCCGACGAGCTGCGCGACCTCCTCGACCAGGGCATCGCCTCCGCCGAGCGCAAGCTCTTCGAACTGCGCACCGCCGCCGCCGACGACTCCCGCATCCTCGGCGCCCTCGGTGACGGCGGGCTCCTGCCACCCGGCCCCGACGTCCTCGCCGCCGTCGAGTACCTCGGCGAGCAGGGCATCCCCGCCCTGCCCGGCTGGCGCTACCTCGCCCAGGCCGTCGACCCCGCCGACCACGCCGCCGTGCTCGCCGCACGGCCCGAGCTGGTCGACGGTGTCGTCATCACCGACCCGGTCTCGTACGCCAGGGCCCGCGAGGTCCTCGCCGGCGCGGCCCTCCTGCCGCGCTCCGCCGTGGCCGTGGGCACCGCCGCCGCGCTCCTCGCCCCCGTGCCGGGACCCACCGGCGGCACGGACACCGACGTCTTCCTCGTCCCGCCGAACCCGGCCATGCACGACGAGCACGCCGCCGACGAGGAGCGCCAGGCGCTGCGCGCCCGCGCCGCCGCCCGCGACGAGGAGATCCGCACCCTCGCCGCCCGCCTCACCGGCGACCGCTCGCTCGCCGCCCGCATCGGCTCCTGGCGCGCCGACTGCCCGCCCGGCATGCTCACCGAACTGGCGGAGGCCGCCGCCACCGCGCGCGTGGCCGCCGAAACGGCCGAGGCCGCGCTCGCCGAAGCCCGCACCGTACGGGCCGAGGCGGACGAGGCGGCGGCCGACACCGCCCGGGTGCGCGACGAGCGGCAGGAAGCCGCGCAGCGCGCCCGCCGGGCCGCCGACGCCCTCGCGGGCCTGGCGTTCCGGCTGCGCGAGCGGGCCGGCTGGCAGGCCAGGCTCCGCGAACTGGCCGACGAGGCCACCGAGTACGAAGCCCGCGCCCAGACCTGCCTGGAGCGCGCCCGCGCCGCCGACGAGGACCGCCGCGCCGCCCAGCGCGCCGCCGACGACGCCCACCGCACCGCCCGCGCCCTGCGGGCCGAGCGCGCCGAGATCGCCGGCGCGCCCGAGAACCTGCCGGAGGAGGACGGCGAGGCCCCCCGCGTGCCGCTCGCCGCCCTCCGCGAGGCGTACCGCGCGGCCTCCCAGTTGTACGAGAAGGTCGGCGTCGGCGCCGACCTGCGCGCCGAGCAGGCCCGGGCCGAGAGCGACGAGAGCGCCGCCCTCGCCGAGCTGGACCGGCTCACCAACAAGGTCCGCACCCGGGCCGCCCAGCTCCTGGAGAGCCCCGACGGCGCCGACGGCCCCTCCCGCCAGGCCGCCGCCGCCCGCGCCGAGTCCCTGGTCCAGATGCTGGAGTCCCGCGCCTCCGAGGCCAGCGAGAAGCTCGGCCGGCTGCGCGGCGAGGCCGAGCGGCTGGCCCCCGCGGACGGCGAGGCGCACACCGGGCTGCCCGAGGAGCTGGAACCGACCGACGCCGACCACGCCCAGTCCCTCCTGCGCACCGCCACCACCGAACTGGCCGTCCGCACCGACGCCCTGGAGAGCGCCCGCGCCACCCACGCCCGGCTCCTCCAGGCCCACCGCGCCGCGGAGGACGCGGCCGGCGGCTTCGACGAGACGGCCGCCCTCCTGCGTGACCTGCTCAGGGAGCACACCGACGAGGAGCAGGAGGCACCGGAGCCGTACCCGGGCAGCCTGGAGGAGGCCCGCCGGTCCGCCGCCGAGGCGCGGCGCTCCCTGCGCGGCTGCGCGGCCGACCTGTCGGCCGCCGACGCCGCCGTACGCGAGGCCTGCGACGTCCTGGTACGGCACGCCAACTCCACCCGCTACGAACAGGTCCGCACCCCCGCCCGGCAGCAGATCCGCGAACTGCCCGCCTCGGCCCTGCCCGAACACGCCGCCAAGTGGGCCGACGCCTTCGCGCCCCGGCTGCGCGTGCTGACCGACGAGCTGGCGCAGCTCGAGCGCAACCGCGACTCCATCGTCGACCGGCTGCGCGGCCTGGTGGAGTCCGCGCTGGCCACGCTCCGCTCGGCGCAGCGCCTGTCCCGCCTCCCCGAGGGCCTCGGTGAATGGTCGGGCCAGGAGTTCCTGCGCATAAGGTTCGAGGAGCCGGACCAGGCGACGCTCATCGAGCGGCTCGGCGAGGTCATCGACGAGGCGACCCGCGCGGCCGTCAAGAAGAACTCCGACCTGCGCCGCGACGGGATGTCCCTCCTGCTGCGCGGTGTCCAGGCCGCCCTCCAGCCCAAGGGCGTGGCGGTGGAGATCCTCAAGCCCGACGCGGTGCTGCGCGCCGAGCGCGTCCCCGTCGGGCAGATGGGCGACGTCTTCTCCGGCGGCCAGTTGCTCACCGCCGCCATCGCGCTGTACTGCACGATGGCCGCCCTGCGCAGCAACGACCGGGGCCGCGACAAGCACCGGCACGCCGGCACGTTGTTCCTCGACAATCCGATCGGCCGCGCCAACGCCACGTACCTGCTGGAGCTCCAGCGGGCGGTGTCCGACGCGCTCGGCGTCCAGCTCCTGTACACCACCGGCCTGTTCGACACGACCGCGCTGGCCGAGTTCCCGCTGGTCATCCGGTTGCGCAACGACGCGGACCTGCGGGCGGGCCTGAAGTACATCAGCGTGGAGGAGCACCTGCGCCCCGGCCTGCCGCAGCCCGCCACCGAGGGCGAGACGGTCGTCCACGGCGAGATCACCGCCACCCGCATGTTCCGGCGCACCCCGGACCCGGAGGCGGCGAACGCGGGCTAGCGGCCCGCGGCCGGCCGGGCGCTGTTCCGGCGCCAGAGGAGCGCATAGAGCGAGGAGGAGACGGCGAGACCGGCGGGGAGGGCGAGGTCCAGGCCGTCCAGGGCCCGGGCGACCGGCCCGGTGTACAGCGTGTTGACGCACAGGGCCGCCGCGGTGACGCCTCCGGTGAGGGCGAGCACGCCCGCCGTGTTGACCCCGGCGGTGTACCAGAAGGGGCTGCCGGGGCTCTCGTCCACCAGGGCGGGGCCGTCGTAGCGGTTGCGGCGCAGCAGGATGTCGGTGGCGTAGACGGCCACGGCCGGGCCGAGCAGGACGACCGTGAGCTGGAGGACGTTGCTGACGGTGTCGAGGAAGTCGGAGACGAGGAGCCCGTACAGGGTGAGCGAGACGGCGGCGACCCCGTCGGCGATCACGCTGAGGGAGCGGCGGACGCGGATGCCGACGGCCTGGAGGGCGAGCCCGGCGCTGTAGGCGGTCAGGGCGTTGATGGCGATGGTGCCGAGGACCAGGGCGAGCAGGAACACCGGCTCGAACCAGCCGGGCAGGATCGTCCGGAGCCCCGACTGGGGGTCCGTCATGTCGACCGCGGTCGCGGCCAGTGCCCCCAGGGAGCAGACCACGACGCTCGGCAGGAAGCCGCCCAGGGCGGTCCACCCGATGATGGCCCGGGGGGAGGTCGTCCGGGGCAGGTAGCGGGAGAAGTCGGCGCTGGTGGTGTACGACAGGGGGCCGGAAGCGACCAGGGTGACACCGGCGAGGAGCACCGCCCACAGGGTGTTTCCGCCGAGCGGTTCGGCCGGGGCGTACCCGAAGTCGGTGTGCCGGAGGACGCCGGCCGCGACGACGGCGAAGACGGCCGCGAGGGCGAGCGTGACCGGGAAGTACAGCTTCATGATCGTGGCGTGGCCGTAGACGCCGATGGTCAGGGTGAGCACGGCGATCACCAGGACGACGACGACCTTGACGCCGGTGGTCGTGGTGGTGCCGGCCCGCTCCACGAGGGAGAAGGCGGCGGTCGCGGCGGCGGCCAGGTTCAGGGCGAAGTAACAGACGGAGATGAGCCAGCCGACGACCGCGTTGTTCACCCGGTTACCGCGGATGCCGAACATCGCCCGTGTGATCACCTCGCTCGGCGCGCCCGCCGCCGGGCCCGGTATCGACAGCACGCCCGTGAGCACCCAGAACAGGTTGCCGACCACGATCACCGCGAGGGCCTGCCACAGGGTGAGGCCCATCAGGATCAGGGCGCCGCCGATCACCAGGCTCAGGTAGTTCACGTTGGCCGCCGCCCAGACGGAGAACAACTGCCGGGGCCGGCCGTGGCGTTCGTGCTCGGGGATGTGGTCGATGCCGTGGGCCTCCACCCGGCCCGTCCGTCCGCCCGGGGAGGGCTCCTCCTGCCGCTCTCCGCGGGTGCTTCGGTGCGGGTCGGGAATCGTGGACGCCATGCGGCCCCTCCGGATGCTGGTTACCCACCTGCTTGCTTGTTGGTCGCACACTCAATAGCATCGTTTCCATGCCGTCAAGCCTCCCGAACAAGCGAATCCGCAAGTCTCCAGCCGCCAGACGTGCGGAAATCGTCGACACCGCCGCCGCTGTGGCACTGACCGAAGGGCTGGAGTGCATCACCCTCCGGCGCGTCGCCGAGGAGCTCGACGTCCGCCCCGGCCTGATCAGCCACTACTTCCCGGCCGTGGAGGACCTGGTCGCCGAGGCGTATGGACAGGCCGCCGCCACCGAACTCGACGCACTCCTGCCGACCGACCGGGGCGGCGCCACCCCCACCCGGCATCTGGCGCGCTTCCTCGCCCGGACCACCGGAGAGGCGTACGACAACATCAGCCGGCTCTGGCTCAACGCCCGCCACCTCAGCCGCTACCGCCCCACGCTGCGCGACCGCGTCGCCGTTCAGGAGGCGGCCTGGCGCGACCGGCTCGAGGCGCTCATCCGCGACGGAGTCCACCAGGGCGAGTTCCGCACCGCCGACCCGATGGTGACGGCCATGCAGATCCTGGTCGTCCTCGACGGCCTCGGCATGCTCGTCAACAGCCACGACACCGGCGACGACCCGCCGGAGATCCTCCGCATGCCGCTCACCACCGCGGAACGCGAACTCGGCCTCCCCGCCGGCACGCTGACCGCCACCGCCCCCAACTGACCCGTCCGGCAAGGAAACCTCGTGCGCCCCTCCCTCATCCTGCTCTCCGCCCGCCTGCTCGACCCGGTCACCGGCCGGGTCCTGCCGCAGACCGCGCTCGCCGCGGCCGGCGGACGCATCACCGCCCTCGGTGACGACCCCACGGTCCGCGCCCTCGCCGACGCCTCCACCACGGTGATCGACCTCAAGGGCGCGGTCGTCACCCCCGGACTGGTCGACGGACACCTCCACCCCGCCTCCGGAGCCGAACTGACCCACGGCCTGGACCTGTCCCACTGCACCGACGTGGAGCAGGTGCGCGAGGCACTCGCCCGCGCGGTGCGCGAACTCGACCGCGGCGCGTGGCTGCACGGCTGGGGCCTCGACCCCAACGTCTTCGCCGGCCACCCCGTCGCAACGGCCCCCTTCGACACCGTGCTCGACGGCGTTCCCGCCATGCTGCTCCTCTTCGACGCCCACTCCATGCTGGCCAGCCGGCGCGCGCTGGAACTCGCCGGGATCGACGGACCACGGACCTTCGACCAGGCCACCGCCGAGGTGGTGTGCGACGCCGACGGCCGGCCCACCGGGCTGCTCCTGGAGGACGCCGCCTGCGAGCTGGTGGAGCGGATCGCCCCGCGGCCCACCCGCGAGGAACGCCGCGAACGGCTCGCCACCGCGCTGCGCGCCATGGCGGCCGCCGGCCTCACCGGCGGCCACGCCATGGACGCGAACGGCGACAGCCTCGCCTTCTACGCCGAACTCGACGCGGCCGGTCGACTGCCGCTGCGCCTGCGGGTCGCGCCCTGGTGCCAGCCCGGAACCGGCGCCGACGGCGTACGCGCACTCATCGAGCAGCAGGGCACGGGCGGCCGGCTCTGGCGGACCGCCGGCGTCAAGCTCTTCATGGACGGCACCATCGACAACGGCACCGCCTGGCTCGAACGCCCGGACTGCCACGGCGAGTCCCGGCACGCCTTCTGGCCGGACCCCGAGGAGTACACCCGCGTCATCGGCGAACTCCACCGGGCCGGGGTGCCCACCGCCACGCACGCCATCGGCGACGCGGCCGTACGCCATGCCCTCGACGCCGTCGAGAAGGCCCGGGCGGGCGGCGGGCCCGAGGTGCGGCACCGCATCGAGCACATCGAGACCGTCCCCGACGACACACTGAGCCGGTTCTCCCGGCTGGGCGTCACCGCCTCCATGCAGCCGACCCACTGCTGCGACTTCACCCGGGCCGACCACACCGACAACTGGTCGCGCCGCCTCGGCGAGGAGCGCGCCTCCCGCGCCTGGCGCTGCCGCGACCTGTACGACTCCGGAGCTGTCGTCGTCCTCGGCTCCGACTGGCCCATCGCCCCCTACCCGCCGCTGGGCGTCATGGCGGGAGCCCGGCCCCGCCCGCCCCCCCGCCCCCCCCCCCGCCCCCCCCGGCGGGGGGGCGCCCCCCCGCGCCGGGCGCCGCGGCCCCCTGTCCGCCCCCGGAGCTGCCGCCGCCCCCGGCCCCGCCGGCCCCCCCCCCCCCTCCCCGCCGCTGGGCGTCATGGCGGGAGCCCGGCACCGCCGGCCCACCCGCGACCTCACCCGCGCGCCGCACGGCCCGGAACAGGCCCTCACCGCCCTGGAAGCCCTCCAGGGCATGACCGTCAACGCCGCCCACGCGGCGGGCGAGGAGCACGAGGCGGGCCGCATCGCGGTCGGCCACCGCGCCGACCTGACCGTCCTCGCCGCCGACCCGCTCACCACGGCGGCCACCGGGCTACCGGACGTCCCGGTGCTGCTCACCGTCCTCGCCGGCCGACCCACCCACCGCGACGCGTCCCTGTGACCCGGCCTCGGCCCCGCCCCCTCCCGGCCAGGGGGCGGCGCCAGGTCTTTCCACCGCCCCACCGGGCCCGAAGAACCAGGGCCCGGGCATGCCCGCCACCGGCCCTCCCGGACCGGCCCATCACGCCCGGGACAGATGCCTGTCGCGCGTGCCCTGCCGCCGCCCTATGCGCGCCGTCGCACGGGCCTCCGCGCGGGCGGCCCGCCGAGCCCGGCGCCGCTCCCGCCGGAGCTGCCGTGCCGTACTGCTCGGCGTCGACACGACGCCATGGCGCTGGTTCCACACCTGCCGCGTCACCCACACGTCGAGGACCGCCCATGTCGCCACGACCGTGCTGCCGACACTGCTCAGCACCATCGGGAAGGCGAGCCACGACGCGGTGAGCGTGCAGAAGAACGCCACCATCGCCTGTATCAGGGTCAGCGCCGCGATCAGCACGGCACGCACCGCCGCCGTACGCACCGGATCGGGCAGCCTTCGCCTCCCCACCGGCTCCTCCACCCACAGTTCGCGCCGTGCCGCCGTCTCCATCCGAATCGCCACTCCCCACGACCGACCGTCTCCAGGGTGGCTGCCCCTCTTGAGCCGCTTTACGCCGACCGTTCTCGCCTCCCCGTACAGAAGGACGAACGACCGCCGGTGAAGATTCCCTCCGGAACGCGTACTTCCAGCCATCCGGCGACCAGGCGGAAGTCACGCCCCGCCAGGCGTCCTTCGTCCCACGGGTTCTTCACCGCCTCGAATACCAGGACAACTCATGATCTGCGCGCCACGGTGCGGCTGAAAATCGCCCGGACGTCCCTTCGAGTTGTCCGTGATGCAGTAGTAGGCTCGCGCCGTTTGTTGATGTGTTGATGTGTTGATGGGTACACCCACGCCGGACGGCAGGGCGGGTGCGAGTGGGGGAGGCCATGCGCTTTCGCGGCAAGTCGATCCGCCGGAAGATCGTGGCGTTGCTCCTCGTGCCGCTCCTCTCCCTCACCGGGCTCTGGGGTTTCGCGACCCTCATCACCGGCCGTGAAGCCGGCCAGCTCCTCGACGTCGGCTACATCGTGGGCAAGGTGGGCCACCCCCTCGAGGACACCATCCACGTCATCCAGCGGGAACGCCGCCAGACCCTCGTCTACCTGGCCGACCCCCGCTCCTCCGAGGCCCTCCCCGCTCTGCGCCGCGACCGCGCCGCGACCGACCGGGCCATCTCCCTGATCCGCGCCAACGCCCAGGAGCCCGGGGTCACCGACGCCCTCAGCACCCCGGCGTCCACCAGGCTCACCTCCCTCCTCGACGCGTTCGACGACCTCACCTCGCTGCGCCGCTCCGTCGAGAACCGTGCCGTCGGCCGCCTTCAGGCACTGGATTTCTACAACCGGCTCATAGACCCCTGTTACAGCTTCCTCACCAACCTCCACGCCCTGGACAACGTGGAGATGGACAAGCAGGGCCGGGCCCTGGTCGGTGTCGTCCGCGCCCGCGAGATGCTCTCCCGTGAGGACGCCCTGGTGGTCTCCTCCCTCATCAGCAAGCGGATCACCGCCCAGGAGATCCGCGCCATCTCCGACCTCGTCGCCCACCGCGAGCTGCTCTACGAGGTCAACCTGGAGCTCATGCCGGGCTCCGAACGCGAGATCTTCGAGGCGTACTGGAGCGGCCCCGACACCGAGCCCCTGCGTGACGCCGAGGACGCGCTCCTCGCCGCCGGAGCCACCGACGACCCCCGTACCATCGCCGCCCCGCGCTGGGAGGAACGGGCGAACCCCGTCCTGGAAAGGCTCGCCGGCGAGAACACCGAGGCCGGCAACCGCTACCAGGACCGCGTCGAACCGGTCGCCCACAGCGTCCTGTTGAAGGCGGGCGTCGCCGGCGTCCTCGGCTTCGTGGCCCTGCTGGTGTCGATCGTCGTCTCCGTACGCATCGGACGCGGCCTCGTGCGCGACCTCAGGCGCCTGCGCAAGGAGGCCCAGGAGGTCTCCGGCGTACGGCTGCCGAGCGTGATGCGCCGCCTCGCCGCCGGTGAACACGTCGACGTCGAGACCGAAGTGCCGCACCTGGAGTACGAGAAGGACGAGGTCGGCCAGGTCGGCCAAGCCCTCAACACCCTCCAGCGGGCCGCCGTCGAAGCCGCCGTCAAGCAGGCCGACATGCGCCGCGGCGTGTCCGAGGTCTTCGTCAACCTCGCCCGCCGCAACCAGGTCCTGCTCCACCGCCAGCTCACCCTCCTGGACACCATGGAGCGGCGCACCGAGGACACCGAGGAGCTCGCCGACCTGTTCCGCCTGGACCACCTCACCACCCGGATGCGCCGCCACGCCGAGGGCCTGGTGATCCTCTCCGGGGCGGCGCCCTCACGGCAGTGGCGCAAGCCGGTCCAGCTCATGGACGTCGTACGGGCCGCGGTCGCCGAGGTGGAGGACTACGAGCGCATAGAAGTGCGGCGACTGCCGCGCATCGGGGTCGGTGGCCCCGCGGTCGCCGACCTCACCCACCTCGTCGCCGAACTGCTCGAGAACGCCACGGTGTTCTCCCCGCCGCACACCGCCGTCCACGTCCACGGGGAACGCGTCGCCAACGGCTTCACCCTGGAGATCGACGACCGCGGCCTCGGCATGGCCCCGGAGGCCCTGCTCGACGCCAACCTGCGTCTCGCCGAGACCCCCGAGTTCGAGCTCTCCGACACCGACCGGCTCGGCCTCTTCGTCGTCAGCCGGCTCGCCCAGCGCCAGAACGTGCGCGTCTCGCTCCAGCCCTCCCCGTACGGCGGGACCACCGCGGTCGTCTTCATCCCGGCCGCCCTGCTCACCGAGGCCCCCGAGACCCAGGGCGCCGGATTCCGGCTGGACCGCAAGGGCGGCAAGGACGCCCCGCCGCGGAGGGCGGCGCTCTCCAAGGTGCCCTCGGGCCTGTCCCCCCACACCGGACCCTCCGTCCTCGACGGACCGGTCGAACTGGAGGCCCCGGTCGGCGCCCTCGGCCCGGAAGACCGGCTCGCCGGCCTCGGGGACCTCGACGAACGGCTCGGCGACCTGGAGGACACCGAGAGCGAGCGCGGCGGCCTGTTCCGTGCCCGGCCGCCGCTGCGCCCCGTCTCCGGCCGCCACGGCGACCACGAACAGCACCAGCAGGCGTCCGAGGCCCCCGACCCGAGCCCCGAGCGGCCGCCCGGCGGCCCCGTCCCGCTGCCGCGCCGCACACCGCCGACGCTCATCGCGCACCGCGGCAGGCGCCTGGACGAACGCGGCCGGACCCATCCGGCGGCGCCCGAGGGACGG
Organism: Streptomyces sp. WAC05374; assembly: GCF_004353505.1. Lineage (GTDB taxonomy): Bacteria > Actinomycetota > Actinomycetes > Streptomycetales > Streptomycetaceae > Streptomyces. Next base: position 19,184 of record NZ_SMNQ01000009.1, on the reverse strand, counting down.
GCACGGGCCACCCGGCCCGCCGCGCCCGCGCCCCCCGCCCCGGCACCCGGCGACCGGCCGCCCGCGAGCCCCGCGCCCACCACCGGCCCCGCACCCGACGACGAGGCGACCATGCTGCTGCGCGGGCTGCCCCGCCGGGTACGCCAGGCGAGCCTCGCGCCCCAGCTCAGGAAGGCGGCCGGCCGGCCCGAGCCGGAGGCCGTGGACACCGACCGCGACACCGAACGCGAGGCGGAAGAAGTACGCAGCCGTATGGCGGCGATGCAGCGCGGCTGGCAGCGCGGGCGCCGGCAGAACGCCGGGAGCACACCGCCCGCCGGCCGCGCGGACACAGCACCAGGAACGACACCGGAGGGGGACGGTCGATGACCGCACCGAACGCCGCAGTACCCAGCACCACCGGCTCGACCGGCGAGCTCAACTGGCTCCTCGACGAACTGGTCGACCGGGTCGGCTCCATCCGCAAGGCGCTGGTGCTCTCCAGCGACGGCCTGGCCACGGGGGCGTCCAAGGACCTCAGCCGCGAGGACAGCGAGCACATGGCGGCCGTGGCCTCCGGGTTCCACAGCCTCGCCAAGGGCGTCGGCCGCCACTTCGACGCCGGCCGCGTCCGTCAGACCGTCGTCGAGCTGGAGGACGCCTTCCTCTTCGTCACGGCGGCGGGCGACGGAAGCTGCCTGGCCGTGCTCGCCGACGCCGACTCGGACGTCGGGCTCGTCGCGTACGAGATGACGCTGATGGTCAAGCGGGTCGGCGCCCACCTCGCGACCGCGCCCCGGGCCGGACTGCCCGCCGGAGGGTGACGGGGGATGCGATGAGTGACGCAGCAGGACAGCAGAGCCGGCACAGACGTCCCGGCAGCCAGGGGCCGCACCACTGGTTCGACGACGAGGCGGGCCCGGTCGTCCGCCCGTACGCGATGACGCGCGGCCGGACCAGCAGCGCCACCCGCCACCGCCTCGACCTCATCGCGGTGGTCGTCCCCGAACCCGCCGCCGACGATCCCGGCCGCGACCAGACGCTCTCCCCGGAGCACGTGGAGATCGTCGAGCGGTGCAGCGACCTCCCCCGGTCGATCGCCGAGCTGGCCGCCGGGCTGGACCTCCCCGTAGGGGTGGTCCGCGTCCTGGTCGGCGACCTTGTCGAGGACGAACTCGTCCACGTAACCCGTCCCGTGCCGCCGGCCGAACTGCCGGACGTCAGCATCCTCCGTGAGGTGATCAATGGCCTTCGGGCGCTCTAGCTCCGGCCGCAGGAAGCGTCCGGTCGAGCCGGTGACGCTGAAGATCCTGGTGGCGGGCGGATTCGGGGTGGGCAAGACCACCCTGGTGGGCGCGGTCAGCGAGATACGGCCGCTGCGCACCGAGGAGACCCTCAGCGAGGCGGGCCGGCCCGTCGACGACCTGCACGGCGTCGAGACCAAGGCCACCACCACGGTCGCCATGGACTTCGGGCGCATCACGCTCCGTGAGGACCTGGTGCTGTACCTGTTCGGCACGCCCGGACAGGACCGCTTCTGGTTCCTGTGGGACGAGCTCGCGCAGGGCGCCCTGGGCGCGGTGGTGCTGTGCGACACCCGCCGCCTGGAGGACAGCTTCGCCGCGATCGACTACTTCGAGCGGCGCGGCATCCCCTTCGCGGTGGCCGTCAACTGCTTCGAGGGGGCCGCGCGCTTCCCGGCCGGCACGGTACGGACGGCACTCGACCTCGACCCGGAGGTGCCGCTGCTGATGTGCGACGCCCGCGACCGGGAGTCGGTCAAGGACGTCCTGGTCGCCGTGGTGGAACACGCCCACACCCTCGCCGCCCGCGGCCGCGAACCGGCGACGACCTGAACCACCGCCCGCCCCGCCCCCGTGGCGCGGGGCGGGCCCTGGTCCTGGCTTCTGCTCAGTCGTCCTCCCAGCCGAAGCTCCGCTCGACCGCCCTGCGCCACCTGCCGTACTCCCGTTCGCGGACGGCCGCCTCCATGCGGGGCTCCCAGGCCGTGTCGCGCCGCCAGTGGGACGTCAGCTCGTCCAGGCCGGACCACACGCCCGTGGCCAGCCCCGCCGCGTACGCGGCGCCCAGGCAGGTGGTCTCGGGCACCCTGGGCCGGATCACCGGAACGCCCAGGACGTCCGCCTGGTGCTGCATCAGCAGCCCGTTGGCGGTCATCCCGCCGTCTACCTTCAGGGACGAGATCCGGACGCCCGAGTCCTGGTACATGGCGTCCACGACCTCCCGCGTCTGCCAGCTCGTCGCCTCCAGGACGGCACGGGCCAGGTGCGCCTTGGTGACGTACCGGGTCAGGCCGGTGACCACGCCGCGTGCGTCGGAGCGCCAGTAGGGCGCGAACAGCCCGGAGAACGCGGGCACGATGTACGCGCCGCCGTTGTCCTCCACGCTCGCCGCGAGCGTCTCGATCTCGGCGGCGCTGCGGATGATGCCGAGCTGGTCGCGGAACCACTGCACCAGGGCGCCGGTGATCGCGATCGAGCCCTCCAGGCAGTAGACGGGCGCCTGAGCGCCGATCTTGTAACCGACCGTGGTGATGAGGCCGTTCTTCGACGGCACGGGCCGCTCACCGGTGTTGAGCAGCAGGAAGCTGCCGGTGCCGTACGTGTTCTTGGCGGTCCCCGTGTCGTAGCAGGCCTGCCCGAAGACGGCCGCCTGCTGGTCGCCGAGCGCCGATGCGACCGGTACCCCGCGCAGGTGCCCGGTGGCGGTGCCGTACACCTCCGCCGACGACCGGATGGCCGGCAGCATCACCTCCGGCACGTTCATGGCCGCGAGGATCGAGCGGTCCCACTCCAGGGTCCGGAGGTCCATCAGCATGGTCCGGGAGGCGTTGGTGACGTCGGTGACGTGGACGCCGCCGTCGGTGCCGCCCGTGAGGTTCCAGATCAGCCACGAGTCGATGGTGCCGAACGCGATCTCGCCACGCTCGGCGCGGGTGCGCAGCCCGGGTACGTTGTCCAGCAGCCAGGCCGCCTTGGGCCCGGAGAAGTAGCTGGCCAGCGGCAGCCCCGTGGTGTCCCGGAACCGGTCCTGGCCGTCCGCGCCGCCGAGTCGGGCGCACAGCGCCGAGGTGCGGGTGTCCTGCCAGACGATGGCGTTGTGCACCGGCTTTCCCGTGGCCCGGTCCCACAGGACGGTCGTCTCGCGCTGGTTGGTGATGCCCAGCGCGCTCAGCTCCTCGGCGCGCAGCCCGGCCTTGGCGAGGGCGCCCGCCACCACCGCCTGGACCTTGGACCAGATCTCGGTGGCGTCGTGCTCGACCCAGCCCGGCTTGGGGAAGATCTGGCGGTGCTCGCGCTGGTCGGCGGAGACGACGGCACCGTCCTGACCGAAGATGATGCAGCGACTGGAGGTGGTGCCCTGGTCGATTGCGGCGACGAACCTGTCCGTCATCACGAAACCCCTTGTCGCGAGTGTGTGGGCGCCGCTAGTAGGCCGCGTTGAAGAGCACTCCGGCGAGCAGCCCCCCGATCAGCGGGCCGGCCACGGGCACCCAGGCGTAACCCCAGTCGGAGGTGCCCTTGTTGGGTATGGGCAGCAGCGCGTGGGCGATGCGCGGTCCGAGGTCGCGGGCCGGGTTGATGGCGTAGCCCGTCGGGCCGCCGAGCGACATGCCGATGCCGACGACGAGCAGGGACACCAGCAGGATGGAGATGCCGGAGCCGTAGATGCCCGCCCGCTCGCCGGGGATCTGGCCGATGCCGATGCCGTCGTTCTTCCCGAACGCCAGGATGGGCAGGACCAGCGCGACCGTCGCGACGACCTCGGTCGTGAGGTTGGCGGCCGGACTGCGGATCTCGGGGCCGGTGGCGAAGATCCCCAGCGTCGGCTGCGCCGTCCGTTCGTCGGCGTTCGCCCGGAACTGGGCGTAGTAGACCAGCCACGCCAGGACGGCTCCCAGCATCGCGCCGACCATCTGCGCGAGCACGTACAGCGGTACCTTGCCCCACTCGCCCGTGTCGACGGCGACCCCGACCGTCACGGCCGGGTTGAGGTGCCCCCCGGAGAGCGGGGCGGCGGTGTACGCCCCGGCCAGGACGCCGAAGCCCCAGCCGAACGCGATGACGGCCCAGCCGGCGGCCTTCGCCTTGGAGAAGGTGAGGGTGACGGCGGCGCAGACGCCCGCCCCGAACAGGATGAGGATCGCGGTGCCGATGACCTCACCGGCGAAGATGTCTCCATTGCTCACGGCGGCTCCTGGGCTCGATGGCTTCACGGCGTGCCGAACGGGCATGGGGTGCTGCGACGGGCGGACCGGCGATGTCGACGAAGAGGCAGTGTTCTCCTGCCCTGATGGACCGTCAAGGTCGCCGACGGCACGGGCCGCCCCTCCGTACCGTCCCCGGCCGTCCGTACCGTCAGCGCACCGCCACGACGGCCGAACCGTGGCCGAACAGGCCCTGGTTCGCGGTGATCCCGACGCGGGCACCCGCCACCTGCCGCGCCCCGGCCGTACCGCGGAGCTGCCAGGTCAGCTCGCAGACCTGGGCGATGGCCTGGGCGGGCACCGCCTCGCCGAAGGAGGCCAGCCCGCCGCTCGCGTTCACCGGGACCCGCCCGCCGAGCGCCGTGGCTCCCGCCCGCACCAGCCCGGCCCCCTCGCCCCGGCCGCACAGGCCGATGTCCTCGTACCACTCCAGTTCCAGGGCGGTGGACAGGTCGTAGACCTCCGCGAGGGACAGGTCCCCGGGGCCGATGCCCGCCTCCTCGTACGCGGCCGCCGCGATCGACTCCCGGAACGGGATCCCGGGCGCGGCACCGGCCGCCGAGTCGGTGGCGATGTCCGGCAGATCGAGCACCGTACGCGGATAGGCGGGCGTCACGGTCGACACGGCCCGGATGCGCACCGGGTCCGTGACGCCGTGCACGCGCGCGTAGGCCATCGACGACAGGACCAGCGCCGCGCCGCCGTCCGAGGTCGCGCAGATGTCGAGCAGCCTCAGCGGGTCGGCGACCACGGCCGACGCGGCCACCTCGGCGGCGGTGACCGGCTTTTGGTACCGGGCGTGCGGATTGAGCGCCCCGGCCGCCGCGTTCTTCACCTTGACCAGGGCGAAGTCCTCGAGGGTGTCCCCGTGCAGGGCCATCCGGCGCCGGGCGTAGAGGGCGAAGTACGCCGGGTTCGTGGCGCCCAGCACCCGGAACCGCAGCCAGTCGGGGTCGTCCGGCCGGTCCCCGCCGGCCGGTGCGAAGAACCCCTTGGGCGCCGCGTCCGCGCCCACCACCAGGACCACGTCCGCCAGCCCGGCCAGGATCTGCGCCCGGGCGGTGGCGATGGCCTGGGCGCCCGACGCGCACGCGGCGTACACGCTGGTCACCCGCGCGCCCTGCCAGCCGAGCGCCCGCGCGAACGTCGCGCCCGCCACGTACCCCGGGTAGCCGCCGCGCACGGTGTCGGCGCCGACGACCGAGCCCACGTCCCGCCAGTCGACGCCCGCGTCGGCGAGCGCGGCGCGGGCCGCGACCGTCCCGTACCGCACGAAGCTGCGGCCCCACTTGCCCCACGGGTGCATGCCCGCGCCCAGGACGGCGACGTCGCCGCTCATGACGTCACCGGGCGCCAGTGCCAGGTGGTCCACACCGTCTCGGCGTCCTCGGCGAGGACGCCGGGCACGAGCTCCACCTCCATGCCCACGGCCAGGTCGCCGACGCCCACCCCGGGAGCCGCCTGACCGAGCACCACCATGGCCTCGGCCTCCAGCTCGACGGCGACCAGGGTGTACGGCCGCCACACGGCCTCGGGGTCCGAGGGGTAGGGCGCGGGCGGCCGGTAGCGGCCGTCGGTGTACGACCAGACGCGTCCGCGCCGGGACAGTGGCACTTCCCGCAGCTCACCGCCGCCCGGACAGGCCGGGTCGCGGCAGAAGTCGTCCTCGCGCGGGAAGAAGACCGCCGAGCAGGCCGAGCACCGCGTGCCCAGCAGCCGGAAGTCCCCCTCGGCACCGTCCTGGGTGAACCACCCGGCCACCACGGGTGTGCGCGTACGCCTCAAGGCCCCTCCCACCGCACGCCGACCGATCTGACGGATCGTCAGAAGTGTGCCACGGGGAGACGCGCCCCGCGAGACGCCGGCCGTGTCAGTGCCCCGCCACCGACCGCCTGGAGACCGGGAAGTCGAAGTACGTGCCTGGGAAGGGCTCCGGCTTGTACGTGAAGTGCCACCACTCCTCGGGCAGATTGACGAATCCCTCCGCGGCCAGGGTGCCCTTCAGCAGTTGCCGGTTCGCCCGCTGCGCCCCCCGGACACGCGGGTCCTCCGTGTGCGACAGCGTGTCGAAGCAGTCGAAACCCGTCCCCATGTCCACGGAGTTGTCGGGGAACCGCTCCTCCCTCGGGGCGTGACAGGGCACCAGACGCTCGCCCGGCACATAGGGGCGTGTCCGTGCCGCGGGCAGCTCCACGACGGTCAGGTCGACCGTGGAACCCCTGCTGTGCCCGGACTTCTCGGCGATGTAACCGTCCGCGAAGAGACGCGACTTGGGCACGAGCGGGTAGAACTCCGCCTTCATCCGCTCGTCCCCGAGGTCCTTGGCCCACCGTACGAAGTGGTCCACGGCCCGCTGCGGGCGGTAGCAGTCGTAGACCTTCAGCGAACGGCCCTGCCGCAGCAGCCTCACCTGGGCCCGGTGCAGCGCCTCGGCGGCCGGCCGGGTCAGGATGCACACGGGCTGCCGGTAGCCGTCCACCGGCTCGCCCACGAAGTTGTGCGCGGTCGTGTAGCGCATCTCCTGAATGATCGTCGGGTCGACGGAGCGCAGCGCCACGAACTCCTTCGGCGCCTTGGGCTCGGGAGTGGCCCGCGCGGCGGGCGGCACGGCCGCCCCCAGGAGGAGCGCCGCGGCGGTCACCACCAGGGCACGGCGCAGGCGGGCGCCGGAAGCGAAAGCTGTCATGGCCACCGTCTTACCGGGCCCCGCCGGATCGGTACAGTCCACCCGTGAACTCCCACTGCGCGAGCTGCGGAACCGCCCACCCGGCCGGCACCGGCTGGCCCCGCGCCTGCCCGTCCTGCGGCACGGTCGCCTACCGCAACCCCCTGCCGGTCGCCGTCGCCCTGCTGCCCGTCGCCGACGCGCGGGGCACCGGGCTCGTGGTCATCACCCGCACCATCGAGCCGCGGCGCGGCGGCATCGCCCTGCCCGGAGGCTTCATCGACCACGCCGAGGACTGGCGGGACGCGGTGGTGCGCGAGCTGCGGGAGGAGACCGGCATCGAGGCCCCCGCCCAGGACGTGACGCTGGCCGACGCGATGAGCTCGCCCGCCGGCCACCTGCTCCTCTTCGGCCTCCTGCCCGCACGCCCCGCCGCCGCGCTCCCGCCCTCGGTCGCCACCGACGAGACGGCCGGCCACCACATCCTGCGCGCCCCCGCCGAACTGGCCTTCCCGCTCCACACGACGGCGGCCGCCCACTGGTTCGCCGGCCGCTACGGCACCTGAAGACCGGCGTACCAGTACCGGAAATCCAGCACCCGAAAACAGCCGCACCAGCACCGGAAATCCAGCCGCACCAGCACCGGAGAAACCCGCCGCTACGGCACCCGAAAACAGCCGCACCAGCACCGGAAATCCAGCCGCACCAGCACCGGAGAACCAGCCGCACCAGCACCTCAGAGCCGCCCGCTACCGCACCCGAACCCCTGCCCCACCACCCGGCCCCCGCACCCGCACCTTCCGCCCGGCCTCCACCGCCCCCTCCGGCGTCACCCGCTCCACCACCACGCGCCCGTCCACCACCCGGGACGTGTACCGCTCCAGTTCCGCCTCCGCCCAGCCGTCACCGGCGTCCCGCACCACCAGGCCGCCCCCGGTCCGCCCCACCGGCGGGGCCCACACCTCCAGCTCCTCCGCGCCGTCCGCGCCCCGCACCGCGATCACCGCACCCGCCCGGGCGAACACCGGGACGCGTGACAGGGGCGCGTCCACCAGCACCTGCCCCGGCCCCTCGTGCGCCGCACCCGTCGCCGTGTCGTACCAGCGGCCGCGCGGGAGCCGCACCGCCCGCCGGTCCGTCCCGCGTGTGAGGACCGGCGCCACCAGCAGCGCGTCCCCCAGCAGGAACGCGTCCTCGCAGTCCCGCAGCGCCCGGTCCTCGGGGGACCCCCACCAGACGGGCCGCACATAAGGGGCGCCGGTACGCCGTGCCAAGTGCGCCAGCGTCACGAAGTACGGCCGCAGCCGCTCCCGTTCCGCCAGCGCCGCACGCGCGTGCTCCAGCACCTCCGGGCCGAACTCCCACGGCTCTCGGCGCCCCGCGTCGATCGCGGCGTGCGTACGGAACAGCGGCAGCCAGGCACCCAACTGGAACCATCGCAGGAACAGCTCCGGCGACGGACTCCCGTCGAACCCGCCCACGTCGGGCCCCGAGTACGGCACCCCGCACAGGCCGAGGCCCAGCACCAGCGACAGCGACGCCCGCAGCCCCGGCCACCCGGTCGACACATCGCCCGACCACGTCCCTCCGTACCGCTGCATCCCCGCCCAGCCGGACCGCGAGAACAGGAACGGACGCTCGTCGGGCCGCAGCCGCCGCAGCCCCTCGTACCCGGCCCGCGCCATCGCCAGCCCGTACACGTTGTGTGCCTCCCGGTGGTCCCCGCCCCGGCCCTCCAGCGCGTGCCGGGCAGACCGCGGCAGCGTCATGTCACCGAACGGGGTGAACGACACCGGCTCGTTCATGTCGTGCCACACCCCGGAGAAGCCCCGCGCCAGCCGCTCCTCGTACAGCCCGCCCCACCACTCCCGCACGGCCGGGTCGGTGAAGTCCGGGTAGACGCACTCACCCGGCCACACGACGCCCCGCACCGCCCCGCCCCTCGGGTCCCGGACGAACGCCCCGGAGGACCCCACCCGGGAGCCGGCCTCATAGACCGGGTTCCCGCGCTCCGCCTTCACCCCCGGGTCGACGATCGACACCAGCCGCACCCCCTCCTCGCGCAGCTCCCGCGCCAGCCCCGGCAGGTCGGGGAACCGCTCCTCGTCCACCGTGAACACCTGGTGCGCCTCGTAGTGGTCGATGTCCAGGTGCAGCGCCGACAGCGGCAGCTCCCGCTCCCGGTAGCCGGCCACCACCCGCCGGACCTCCTCCTGGCTGCCGAACCCCCACCGGGCGTGCTGCGGCCCCAGCGCCCACGACGGCGGCAGCGCCGGGGCACCCGTGAGCGCGGTCCAGCCGTGCAGCACGCGCGCGGGGGTGCCGACGACCACCCAGCACCGCAGGGGCCCGCCGCTCATCCGCACCTCGCTGGCGCCCGGCCGGTCGTGCCCGGACCCGGCCCCCTCCTCGCCCTCCCGCAGGGTCACCTGCCCGTCCCAGGAGCTGTCGTGGAAGGCCAGGTGCGTGCCCGCGTCCGACACCACGAACTGCACGGGCATGGTGATGTAGAGCGGATCGTCGCCCGGACCGAAGCTGCCGCGCGGGTCGGTGTTCCACAGCCGGTACGTCCCGCCGCGCAGCCGGGGCCCCGACGCCCGCCCGCCCAGCCCGAAGAACCGCGCGTCGGCCGGCACCTCCGACCGCTGCACCCACCGCGCCGGGCCCCCGGCGGCCGGCTCCCACCAGCGGGGCGGCATGTCGCGCCTCAGCACCACCCCGCCGGGGGTACGGACCTCCACGGCACCGTTGCGCGACACCGCGACCGTCACCCGCTCCGACACCACCCGCCAGCCGCCGCCCTTGTCCGGCTCCAGCTCCGCCCGGGGATCGGGCTCCGGCACCCGCCCCGCCACCGCGTACGACGGCAGCGGCTCCGCCCCGTCCCAGCCCCAGAACACCGTGCCGCCGCTGGAGACGCACACCCGCACCTGAGACCGGGCGAACCGGACGATCCCCCCGCCCGGCAGCCGCTCCACCCCCTGCGCGGGCCCGGGCACCCGGGCCCGCTCGGCCCCCGGTGGCCGCAGTGCCCAGGCATCCGTACGCCGCTGCCGCCACGCCGACCGCATCGCCCGCAGGCCCCGGACCGTGGCGAAGACCCTCACCGAACGCACCAGATCACGACCGTCCATGCCGATCACCCTGCCACCGGCCCGGGGGTGCGCAAGGGCCGTTCAACTGCCGTTCACCCGTGGCGGGAGCACATATTCATCCCGCCGACCATGGGGGGCGAACCCTGGTGCGAACAACGATCACATGGCATCGTCCTGCTCAGCCGCGTCACGCGCACACCCCGCACGTGCGCGAGACCCACGCAGACCCGCGTACAGGGACGTACAGCCAGGGAGCAGCCCCATGACCACAGAGCACGCCCAGCCCGACCCGCTCTGGCAGCCCGACCCCGACCGCGTCGACGCGGCCGCGGTCACCCGCTTCCAGACCTGGGCGGCCGAGCGGCACGGCGCACCCGCCGACGGCGGCTACCCCGCGCTGCACCGCTGGTCGGTCGACCACCTCGACACCTTCTGGCAGGCCGTGGCGGAGTGGTTCGACATCCGGTTCTCCACGCCGTACGAGCGCGTCCTCGGCGACCGCTCCATGCCCGGCGCCCAGTGGTTCCCCGGCGCCACCCTCAACTACGCCGAGCACGCGCTGCGCGCCGCCGCCGACCGCCCCGACGCCCCCGCCCTGCTCCACGTGGACGAGCTGCAGGAGGTGACGCCCATCGGCTGGGCCGAGCTGCGCCGCCAGGTGGGCGCCCTCGCCGCCGAGCTGCGCGCCCTCGGCGTACGCCCCGGCGACCGCGTCAGCGGCTACCTGCCGAACATCCCGCAGGCCGTCGTCGCCCTGCTCGCCACGGCCGCCGTGGGCGGCGTGTGGACCTCCTGCGCCCCCGACTTCGGCGCCCGCAGCGTCCTCGACCGGTTCCAGCAGGTCGAGCCGGTGGTCCTGTTCACCATCGACGGCTACCGCTACGGCGGCAAGGAACACGACCGCCGTGACACGGTCGCCGAGCTGCGCCGAGAGCTGCCCACCCTCCGCGCCGTCGTCCACATCCCGCTCCTGGGCACCGAGGCACCCGAGGGCGCCCTCGCATGGGACGCCCTCACGGCGGGGGACGCGGAGCCGGTCTTCGAGCAGGTCCCCTTCGACCACCCCCTGTGGGTGCTGTACTCCTCGGGCACCACCGGCCTGCCCAAGGCGATCGTCCAGTCCCAGGGCGGCATCCTCCTCGAACACGTCAAACAGCTCGGCCTCCACTGCGACCTGGGCCCCGAGGACCGCTTCTTCTGGTACACCTCCACGGGCTGGATGATGTGGAACTTCCTCGTCTCCGGCCTCCTCACCGGGACCACCGTGGTGCTGTACGACGGCAGCCCCGGTCACCCGGACACCGGCGCCCAGTGGCGGATCGCCGAGATCACCGGCGCCACCCTGTACGGCACCTCCGCCGCGTACGTGATGGCCTGCCGCAAGGCGGGGGTGCACCCCTCCCGCGACTACGACCTCTCCCGCGTCACCTGTGTCGCCACCACCGGCTCCCCGCTGCCGCCGGACGGCTTCCGCTGGCTCCACGACGAGGTGCGCGACGACCTGTGGATCGCCTCCGTCAGCGGCGGCACCGACGTGTGCAGTTGCTTCGCCGGCGCGGTACCCACCCTCCCCGTGCACACCGGCGAGCTCCAGGCCGCCTGCCTCGGCACCGACCTCCAGGCGTGGGACCCGCAGGGCAAGCCCGTCACCGACGAGGTGGGGGAGCTGGTCGTCACCAACCCCATGCCCTCCATGCCGATCCGCTTCTGGAACGACCCCGACGGCAGCCGCTACCACGACAGCTACTTCGACACCTACCCCGGCGTGTGGCGGCACGGGGACTGGATCACCATCACCGACCGCGGCTCGGTGGTCATCCACGGCCGCTCCGACTCCACCCTGAACCGCCAGGGCGTACGGATGGGCAGCGCCGACATCTACGAGGCCGTCGAACGCCTCCCCGAGATCCGTGAGTCCCTCGTCATCGGCCTGGAGGAGCCCGACGGCGGCTACTGGATGCCGCTCTTCGTCCACCTCACCGAAGGCGCCGCCCTGGACGACGACCTGATCGCCCGCATCAAGCGGACCATCCGGGAACAGCTCTCCCCGCGCCACGTCCCCGACGAGATCATCGAAGTGCCCGGCGTCCCGCACACCCTCACCGGCAAGCGCATCGAGGTCCCGGTCAAGCGGCTCCTCCAGGGCACGGACCTGTCCAAGGCGGTCAACCCCGGCTCCGTCGACAACCTCGACCTGCTCCGGTTCTACGAGGAGCTCGCCCGCAAGCGCGCCCAGGGCACCCGGTGACCTCCCTGTGGACCGGTGAGCGCGTCCGGCTGCGCGGCAGCGAGCCCGAGGACTGGCAGGCGTTCATGGACTTCGACGCCCACACCGGGCACCAGCGGTCCGTCGACGCCCTCCACCCGCCGCGCTCCGCGGAGGGCTACCACGCCTGGGCGGCCGGCCAGGCCGTCGCCGTGCCCGAGGGCGACGACTTCCGGCTGGCCGTCGAGGCCCTGGACACCGGCGAACTCGTCGGCTCCGTGGCCACCGCCGACTCCGACCCGCGCGCCGGCCGGTTCCGCTACGGCATCGGCATCGGCGGCGACCACCAGCGGCGCGGCTACGCCGCCGACGCCGTGGTGGTGCTGCTGCGCTTCATGTTCGGCGAGCGGCGCTACCACAAGTGCGAGGCCGGCATCCACGCGTACAACGAGCCGTCGCTCGCCCTGCACCGCAAGCTCGGCTTCACCGAGGAGGGCAGGCTGCGCGACCACGAGTTCTTCGCGGGCCGCCACCACGACCTGGTGCTCGTGGGGATGACCGCCCCCGAGTTCGCCGCACGGCACCCCTTCGACACCCTCTGAGGCCCCGGCTCAACCCCCGTACACGGCCTCGGACTCGCCCAGCACGGCGGCGAAGTCCGAGGCCAGCCGGGCCGCGTCGGCCGGCGGGAGCTCCGCCGTCGTCACCCGTACGCCCGTGGGCGCCGCGATCCGGAACCGCGCCCCCGCCGCCACCCACCACCCGCGCGACCGCAGGCCGCTGACCACCGCCGCCTCGTCGCGCACCGGCACCCACACGTTCAGCCCGCTCGCCCCGTGCGCCGCGACACCGTGCCGCGCCAGTTGCCCGATCAGCGCCCGGCGCCGCTCGGCGTACGCCTCCTCCGCCCGTCCCACCAGCCGCCGCACCGCCCCGTCCGCCATCAGCCGCGCCGCCGTCTCCTGCAGGACGTGACTGATCCAGCCGGACGTCATCAACAGCCGGCCGTCGTGCCGCGCGAGCGTCGTTCCGTCGCACGCCAGCGCCGCCCACCGCAGGTCGACGCTCAGGTGCTTGGACACCGTCCGCACGTGCGCCCACCGGGGGAGCCCCGCCGCGGCCAGCGCGTACGACGGCGCCCCCGACACGTCGGCGTTGTGGTCGTCCTCCACGACCAGCACCTCGGGGAAGCCGCCCAGCACCTCCACGAGCGCGTCCCGCCGCTCCCGCGAGAAGCACCCGCCCACCGGGTTCTGCCCGCGCGGACTGCACACCACCGCCCGCACGCCCGCCCGCAACGCCGTCCGCAGCGCCTCGGGCACCATCCCGCGGTCGTCCACCGCCACCGGAACCATGCGCAGCCCCAGCGCCGGCACCAGGTCCAGCAGATGGTGGAACCCCGGGTCCTCCACCGCCACCGAGTCGCCCGGCCTCAGCTCCGTCGACAGCAGCCGCCCCACGCAGTCCAGCGCGCCGTGCGCGAACGTCACCCGCTCCGCCGGCACCCCGTCCCGCGCGAACCACTCACGCGCCAGCCCCTCCAGTGACGCCAGCCGGGGCGAGGCCCGGTGCGAACCCGGCACCGCCGGCACCAACGGCGGCGGCGTCAGCTCCGGCAGGAACGCCGGGTCGGGGTGGCCGCCCGCCAGGTCGCGCACGCCCTCCGGCACCCGCGGCGGCCGCCGCGAACCGACCGCCGGCGCCTGCGCCACCACGGTCCCGCCACGCCCCTTGGTCACCACGATCCCGCGCTGACGCAGCTCCTTGTAGGCGGTGGCCACCGTGCCGGGACTGACGCCCAGCTCGTCCGCGAGCCGCCGCACCGGAGGCAGCGCGGCGCCGGGCACCAGCCCCCCGTCCGCCACCGCCCGCTCCACGGAAGCCGAGATTCCCCTGGCCGTGGTCCCACTGATCGCATATTGTGCTGCCACGTACTGAACTATGTATCAATACATAATGCGCAGTCAAGGGGGAACGGTGGACCCGCACCAGCACAGGCCCGCACTCGCACGACGCCTCCGCATACCCGGAGGCCGCGACGGCCACCGCATGCTGCTCGTCGCCTTCATCGACAAGACCGGCACCGGACTCTGGGCCACTGCCCTCCCGCTCTACTTCACCCAGGTCACCGCCATGACCCTGGCCCAGGTCGGACTCCTCATCGGCCTCTCCGGCGCCATCGGCATCGCCGGCGCCCCCCTCGCCGGACGCCTCGCCGACCGCTTCCCCGTCACCCGCATCCTCATCTGCGCCCAACTCCTTCGCGCCGCCGCCCTCCTGGCCCTCCTCACCACCCACGACTTCACCCTCCTCCTGCTCTACTCCGCCATCGGCGCCCTCCCCGACCGCGCCTCCAACGTCCTCACCAAGCTCTACGCCGCCCGCGTCGCCGGCCCCCGACGCGTCCGCTACCAGGCCTTCAACCGCACCGTCTCCAACCTCGGCTGGGCCGTCGGCGGCCTGGGCGCGGCCGCCGCCCTCGCCCTCGCCACCACCACCGCGTACCAGACCCTCCTCATCGCCAACGCCCTCTCGTACGCCGTCATCGCCGCCCTCACCCTCCGCTGCGCCGAACCCCCCCCCCCCCCCCCCACCCCCCCCGCCCCCCCCCCCACCCCCGCGGCCCCCGCCACCCCCACACCCCCCACCAAGCCCTCCAGCCCCTGGCGCGACCGCCCCTTCCTCCTCTTCACCGCCACCGAGGCCGTCCTCTACCTCGACGACGCGATCCTCCAGGTCGGCATGCCGCTGTGGATCGTCCACGCCACCGACGCCCCCCTCGGCCTCGCCCCGCTCCTGCTGGTCCTCAACTCCCTGCTCGTCGTCCTCTTCCAGGTCCCCCTCGCCCGCTTCGGCGCCACCCCCACAGCGGCCCGCACCCTCCTCACCCCCCTCGCCTGCCTCTTCCTCACCGGCTGCCTGGCCATGGCCGCCTCGGCCGCCGGCGACCGCTGGACCGCCGTCGCCGCGCTCACCACGGCCGCCGTCGCCCTCACCTTCGCCGAGATGATCCACGCCACCGCGTCCTGGGAACTCTCCGTCGCCCTCGCCCCCACCGTCGCCCAGGGCGCCTACCTCGGCGTCCACGGACTCGCCGCCTCCACCCAGCGCAGCGCCGGCCCCCTCCTCGTCACCGCCGTCATCGCCGCGGGCCCCCTCGCCTGGCCCCTCCTCGGCGCCGGCTTCGCCGCCACCTGCCTCGCCCAGCGCCGACTGGTCCGCCGACGCCTTCCCCACCCCCCGCTGTCAGTGCCCCCGGTTACGGTGAGTGAGCACCAATGAACAAGGGGGATTCATGGCACGCACCACGACCACCACGACCATGCGACGCGCACTCCGCCGCGAAGTACCCAGCACCGTCGGCCTCCTCGCCGACGAAGAGGACTTCACCGCCATGCGCCGCCGCTACCGCAGCTTCACCTTCGACGACCACGGCACCTACCTCCGCCAGGTCGACCACCTCCTGAAAGACCTGGCCCATCACGGAGGCCACACCACCGTCGCCCTCTTCGACCCCGAGGAGTACGCCGAGTACTGCACCGAAACCGGCCTCGACCCCGACACCCCCGACAGCCGCAGCCGCTTCACCGCCGAAATCGCCGCCACCGGCGCCGCCGTCACCTACACGGGACAGCCCGTCGACCGGCTCGTCCCGCTCCTCGTCCACCGGGCGGTCCGGCAGGCCACCTGGGAGTACGCCACCATGCTCCTCGCCGACCTGGGACAGTGCGCCGACTGCGGCCAGGACATCGGCCGCGCCACCTTCGACCAGGCGTCGCACCTGCTCACCCGCCTCCTTGAGGAAGCCGGCCCCGGCACCCACCACCTCGTGTGCAGCGTGCCCGCCGACGAGCAGCTCCTCGCCGTCCTCCACGCCGACCGGCCCCCCACGGGACCCGCCACGCTCGACACCACCGAAGCCGCCGAATTCGTCACCGTCCTCGCCGTCGGCATCGCCCTCCGCACCCCCGGAGGCCTCGTCCTGCGCACCACCACCCCCGCCGCACCCGACCGCGTCCACGGCTGGCGCCTCGACCAGGGCCTCCTCGTCCCGCTCACCGAGGCCGAGGTCTTCAACGCCTACTGCACCGACGCCGACACCGGGGAGCCCCTCGCCCCCGAACCCGGCGTCGACTACCGCGCCGGATTCGACATCACCCCCGACGACGACCACCCCACCCACCACTGAGCGGAAAAGAAGGAGGGGCTTCCCCGCCCACCGGCGGAAAAGCCCCTCCTCGACAACCCGGCCGGGATCTACTCCCCGGACAGCACCGCCTGCGCGGCCAGCCGCGCCTCCTCGGCCGAATCCGTCGCCCGCGCGGCAGCCGCCGCCCGCTCGCACTGCGCCAGCGTGTGCTTCGCCAGCGTCGCCCGCACATACGGGATCGACGCCGCGCCCATGGACAGGGAGGTGACACCCAGACCCGTCAGCACACAGGCCAGCAGCGGATCCGAAGCCGCCTCACCGCACACACCACAGCTCTTGCCCTCGGCCCTGGCGGCCTCCGCCGCCAGCGCCACCAGGTCCAGGAGCGCCGGCTGCCAGGGGTCCTGCAGACGGGACACCGCACCGACCTGCCGGTCGGCGGCGAAGGTGTACTGCGCCAGGTCGTTCGTCCCCAGCGACAGGAACTCGACCTCCTGGAGGATGGAACGCGCCCGCAGCGCCGCCGACGGGATCTCCACCATCGCCCCGAACTTCGCCCGCAGCCCCGCCTCACGGCACGCCTCGGCGAACGCCCTGGCATCGGCGCGGTCGGCGACCATCGGGGCCATGACCTCGAGGTACACCGGCAGCCCCTCCGCCGCCTTGGACAGCGCGCTGAGCTGGGTGCGCAGCACCTCGGGGTGATCGAGCAGCGTACGCAGACCCCGCACGCCCAGCGCCGGGTTCGGCTCGTCGGCCGGAGTGAGGAAGTCCAGCGGCTTGTCCGCACCCGCGTCCAGCACCCGCACGACCACCCGGCCCTCGGGGAACGCCTCCAGCACCTTGCGGTACGCCTCGACCTGCTTGGCCTCCGACGGCGCCTGCTCGCTGTCGTCCAGGAACAGGAACTCGGTACGGAACAGGCCCACACCCTCCGCCCCGGCCTCCACGGCGGCCGGCACATCGCCCGGCCCGCCGACGTTGGCCAGCAGCGGCACCTTGTGCCCGTCCGACGTGGCACCCGGACCCGTCGCCGCCGACAGCGCCGCCTTGCGCTCGGCGGCCGCCCGCTCCATCTCCGCGCGCTTCTCCGCGCTCGGCTCCACGAAGATCTCACCCGTGCTGCCGTCCACCGCGATCACGGTGCCCTCGGCCAGCTCACCGGCTCCCGGCAGCGCCACCACCGCGGGCACACCCAGCGCCCGCGCCAGGATCGCGCTGTGACTGGTCGGCCCGCCCTCCTCGGTCACGAAACCGAGGACCAGCGTCGGGTCCAGCAGCGCGGTGTCCGCCGGCGCCAGATCCCGTGCGATCAGCACATACGGCTCGTCGCTGTCCGGCACACCCGGCATCGGCACGCCCAGCAGCCGCGCCACGATCCTGTTGCGCACGTCGTCCAGGTCCGCGACCCGCCCCGCCAGATACTCGCCGGCCCCGGCCAGCAGCGCCCGGTAGGCGGCGAACGCGTCGTACACGGCCCGCTCGGCCGTGCTCCCCACGGCGATACGGCGCTCGACGTCGGCCATCAGCTCGGGGTCCTGCGCCATCATGGCCTGCGCCTCGAGCACGTGCTGTGCCTCGCCACCGGCCAGGTTGCCCCGCGCGATCAGATCGGCCGCCACCGCCTCGACGGCCTGACGGGCACGCCCCTGCTCGCGCTCCGCCTCCTCGGCCGGGATCTGCTTGGCCGGCGGCTCGAGGACCGCCGTGCCCATGTGGCGCACCTCGCCGATCGCCACCCCATGGCTGACGCCGACGCCCCGCAGCGTTGTCTCCATTACACCTGTCTCCGATTGAGCGGCGGCTTCCCGGCCGCCGCGCGTGAATGTCCCGACCCGATGCCGCCCGAAGGCGGCACTGACGTCACCGCCAGGAGAAGAGGGAGTCGCCCGCCTTCACATCGCCGCTCTCGACGAGGTCGGCCAGGGACTCGGCCGTGGCCTCCAGGGCGACGATCGGGCAGATCGCGGACTTGCCGGCCGCCTCGACGGCCGCGGGGTTCCACCGCACGACGGCCTGCCCGCGCCGGACGGTGTCGCCCTTGCTCACGAGCAGCTCGAAGCCCTCGCCATTGAGCTGGACGGTGTCGATGCCCAGGTGCGTCAGTACTCCGTGGCCCTCGTCGTCGACGACCACGAAGGCGTGCGGGTGCAGGGAGACGACGATGCCGTCCACGGGAGACACGGCCTCCGAGGGCTCCCGCACGGGGTCAATGGCGGTACCGGGGCCGACCATCGCGCCGGAGAAGACGGGGTCGGGCACTGCGGCGAGTCCGATGGCGCGGCCCTCGAGCGGCGAGGTCACGGTGGTCATGGGGAGCCTCCCAGGGGTGGAGCTTCTGTGTCGCCGCCTGCCTGTCCTGGGCGGCGTACTGATCAGAAGCGTATGTCATAAGAAGTCCGGGTTCCGCACGAGAGGTCCGGGTTCGGGGACCTAGGGACCACCGGAAACGATTTGCCTCAACTACCAACGGGCGGTAGGGTCGTACACCTGCCTGACCCGGACGCGACGTTGAGTCGTAGGTCGGCAGCGACTCTCAAGCCGGATCCTAACTGGTCTACACCTCTGGTCTACACCTCTGTGTCCATGGGTGGGTGGTCAGGGGGTCGGAAAAAGGCTGATAGAGTCGGAACCGCCGGAAAGGGAAACGCGAAAGCGGAGAACGGCCCGGCAGCCCGCTCCAGCGGGTGGCGGAAACGGAAAACGGATCTGCTAAGCTGGAAACACGAAATACCGAAGGGAAGCGCCCGGAGGAAAGCCCGAGAGGGTGAGTACGAAGGAAGCGTCCGTTCCTTGAGAACTCAACAGCGTGCCAAAAATCAACGCCAGATTAGTTGATACCCCGTCTCCATCACGGAGAT
>NZ_SMNQ01000008.1 GCF_004353505.1 Streptomyces sp. WAC05374 | reverse complement strand
CATCAACCTCACCCGCATCGACGCCTGGCTCACCGGCAGACCCCTCGCCCGCACCCGGACCTCACCCTTTGCAGCACTCCGCCCCGCTGGATGAAGCCCAGCGGGGCGGAATTAACCAACAGCGTCCCTCTCGGTCGGGGGCATCCGCCTATTAGCCCACGCCCTGAGCAGCGCGTGCCACCTGACCCGGCCCCCAGGGTGTGAAGCCCCATGCGCACGGGCGGCCGGGTAAAGCGTGCGCCCTCATCCCGGCACCGACGTACTGCTGCCTCCGGGCCCGACCGCCGGCGACAGCATCGTGTGCACGGACAGACCGGGCTCGAGCAGCAAAAGGCCCGACCCTCCCTTCGGGAGAGGCCGGGCTGTATGCGTCGGTGAGGAGGACGAGCGCAGGGCACTAGATGGCCGGGGCGCGCAGAAGCCGCTCCTGGGTAGCCTCGGGCAGCACCCGCCGCAGGACCGGTGCGGTCGAGCTGAGGGAGGCGGCGAAGGCCGCGACGAGATCGTGCGGGACGCTGGCGCCGAAGGACACCGCCCACAGGCACGGTGCGCCGAGCGCGGGCTCGGCCCACGCCTGCCACCCAGCCGGTCCCACTTCGTCGGCCTCGGTGGTCAGGGCGCGCGGGTCGGCGTCCTGGATGAGGGGCGGCACCTCGCCGAGGCTGATGTGCGAGGTGAACGTCGGGTCCGTCGCCGCCGCCTGGGGCTGGTCGATGTCGCGGAGCCAGCCATGTGCAGCGACGGCATCGAGGACCAGCTCAGGCCCGGCGATCGGCACGGCGGGCTGGTCGCGGGCATCGAGCGCGACGAGGAAGTCGGCCACGGACTCGCCGGGGACGTCGGGGGTGAAGTACGCCGACCACTGAGCGAGCGGGCTGCTCGTGTCCGCGCGGGCGGAGACTTGCCAGGCGATCGGCAGATCCCCCAGGTGGAACGGCTCGTCCGCCAGGCTCCACTGGGCCCACCGGAGGGTGTCGGGGCTGATGTGCAGGACGGTGCTGCGCAGGACCTGTCGGTCCTCATCTGCTTCGTCCGGCTGGTTGCGACCGCGGACGATCGTCAGGCTCGTCCAGCCCAGGCCGGCGAGCGTGTCGGCGACGGTGTCGTAGAGGCGCTTGTCGTCACCGGCCAGGTGCCGGGGACCGACCCAGAACGCGGGCTGACCACCGGGCGGGGTGGACGGGTCGAGCGGGAAGTCGGGGTACAGGGGCGCCTCCAAAGGCTTGATGCGGTTCTACTTGCCGCCGGCAGTTCGGCGAGGGCGGCGCGGTGGTGCCTGGACGGGGCCCTGCCAGGCAAGGGCGACGGCGACCTCGGGCGGCAGATGGCCGAGCTGTGTGTTCTCGTCCCGCCCCTCCGCGAGGTAGACCACGGTCCGGCCGGTCTCGTCCACGGACTGCATGACCTGCGCGAGGCGGTGTGCCATGGGGAAGAACGGGTTCATGGCCTGGCGGACCGGAGCGTTCCGGTCGTAGTCGGACAGGCGGGTGATGAGCTCGCCAACGGTCATCTCCGGATGCGTCACGAACAGCCTCCTTGTGTGAGGAAAACGGTGAACGGTGGTACGGGGCTGCCGTCCCGTGTCGGCGAGCCGCCCTCGGTGAGGACCTCCGGCCGATCCCTGCGGTGTCACACCCGCCGTGAGGTTTCCAGCACGCGTGCCACTGCGGCGGCGACGATGTCGGCCGGCGTCTCGGTGTCGAAGGACAGGTGGTAGCCGCGCACCTTGGCTGTGCCGGTGACGGCGATCTTCCATCCTTCGCCGTCGGTACCGGGACGGCCGAGCGGGAACCAGCCGAGGTAGAAGCGGCCGTCCTTGCTGCTGACGTGCACGTCCGCACGGTCGTCCACGATCAGGTTGAAGTCGTCGGCGGAGAACTGATCCATCACGAGCGTGGGCTGGCCGGGCCCGAGCTGCCACTCGCGCAGCCGGAGGGCCTCGATGGTGGTGGAGAATCCGGGGCCAACGGGAGCCATGGTCACGGGCAATCACCTCTTTGACCTGGGGTTTCTTGCAAGGTCGTCTACGTTGACATGGTCTCGAACGCGTTGGCCAGTCTTTCCGCGCTCTTTCCTGTCTGCCCCCGGCGAACTGTTGCCTTCCGCCCCTTCGCGTCGCTCTCACGAAGTCACCTGAAGGAAAGAGGTGGCCAACTAGAGGCCCGGAGGTGCAAGCTGGCCCGTTTCCCATCGTGAGGAGAAGTACATGGAGATCCGGCCGCTTGAGGAGCTGCGCGCTGCGGACGACCTGTCTCTGGCGTTCAACCCCTGTGGGCTCGGCGGCCGTATGAGGCCCGAAGACGCCACGGAGTTCCAGCAGCGGCAGATCGCCGACTGCGACTTGGCGGAGGGCGTCGCGGCAGGAACACGCGACTCCTTCGAGCGGCTTCGCACCGTCTTCGCCTATGGCGTGCTGTGCTACGACGTGTACACCATGGTCGGCGACCAGGCGCTCCTCATCTACGAGCAGGCATTGCGCGACCGCTTCATGGAGTGGTGCTCCGGCACCATCACGTTCCGTCTCCCCCAGGCCCCGGACGTTTCCTACACCGTCACGTCGTACGACGACGTCAAGAAGCGCGCGGACAGGATGACGCGGCAACGCGCGAAGCTGGTCGTCGACTCCAACGCCATCGAGTTCAACGGGATGCTGCACGGGCTCCGTGTGTGGGCGCGTACGGCGGGTCTGCTCCGCGGGCGGCGCAGCCGCGCGGTCGAAGACGCGCTGGCCAAGCTGCGTAACTACGTTGCCCATCCCTCCGGCCACCATGTCGACACCCCCGTCGGGGCGGCCCGAACGGTGCGGGATCTGGCGGAGCTGATCAACCAGCTGTGGGGGCAGGCCACCCCCGATGGGCGCCTGTACCCGGCACCCTTGCACCGGGAGATCACCGTGCTGAGCTGGAACGGTTCCGGGCGGGCACGGATGGAACCCGCCGGCGCGCTCACCGCCCCCAACGCCATGGAAGATCACGAGAGCGACGAGTACCAGTACGTCGTGGTACGGGCCATCCCCTTCATCCCGGGCAGTCGCTGGAATGACGCTCACTGGGCGGAGTTCGACACCCGCTACGACACCACACGGTTCCCGACGGATTACCTGTGGTGCCCGGGCACCCGCGAGGAGGCCCGGGCGTGGCTGGAGCAGGAGCGCCCCGAGGGGGACAGCGTCGACTTCACCGACCGGGTGTTCCTCGTCCAGGACCACGGGCGCCTGCTGCCGCCGATGCGGCCGGCGGTGGCGGCCGGGCTGCCCGACGCCGAACGGGTCGGGGTCTGGCATGCCGTGCGGGCAGACTTTCCCGACGACGCCTTCGCGCACGTCCGAGGCTCCGCAGATCGCAGCGCTGGTCACGCCCGCCGCCCCGGAGACTGTCCTGCCTGCTCTGCTGAGGTCCTTGGCTCCGGCACCTACGACGAAGCCCTTCGTGCTGCTGCCGCCGCTCTGGGACCGATCCAGGCGGTGCACCTGCCCTCCGTCCGACTCCCCTCGTCGATCTTCTGGCCCGACCGACCGTGAGCGGTACAACGTGAGGAGACGGGGGGCAGGCCGACACCACCAGCCGCCATGGGTCATGGCCGCAACTGCTCCATGACCCAAGAGCCATGCCGAGCAGCAGCCCGCCGCCCGGCCCCGGGGAGAGCCCAGGCCCGTGCCAGGGTTATCCCCATGGACCCCATGATCCCCGCACACGTCCCCGACGAGCCGCCGCTCACCTACGCCGACAGCTTCGACATACCGGTCCTGTTCCGTAACGGGCCCGCGGACAAGCCCAAGAGGCAGTGGCGGACGGCCGAGCACAAGGCGTGGACCGGGTCGGACGGGTTCCCGGCAGCGGATGGCTGGTACGCCCCGACCACCACGTGGCGCGAGATCATCAAGGCCGCCACCGAGGTCGGCCGCGACGTCACCCCGCACCTGCAGAACCAGCCGCAGTACGCGCACGGAGAACTCGTCGCCCGGGTCGCCCCGCTGTACGCCTACCTCGGCGCGCACCCCGTCGAGCCCCGGCACCCCGTACCGGGCGCCAAGGGTCGGCGCCTGACCCTGAACCCGGTCTACGCGCACGGAACCGAGCGCACGGCGAAGAACGCCGCCGCCTACCGGCTGGGCATGACGATGACCGAGTGGGCCTGCCGCTCGCTGCTCGGCCTCGGGCAGACCGAACACCTCGAACTCGGCGGCCCCATCCCCGCCCTGAGCGAAACCTTCAAGGACCCGAAGACGAAGCTGCCCGACCTGTGGGGACGGCACGAGACGGAGGAGATGTACTGGCTTATCGAGGCCAAGGGCGGTGCCGTCGGCGTCGGCGCGCTCCGCAAGGGATGGGCGCAACTGGAGGCCGGCAGCAAGATCCTCGGCTCGTACGCGCACCGCACCGTACTGGTCGGAGCCTCCGTGCGGCCCGGAGACGACCTCTTCCTCACCATCGACCACGACCTGCACCCCGGCCTGCCGCCCCTCCCCCCAGCCGGATCCGACCCCGACGACGAAGCGGGCCCGGGGAACCTCGAAGACCGCCTCGGCGACAGCGACGACGCGCTCATCGGCGCGGCCCGCGCCCAGATGCTCGCCTACCTGGCGCTGCGGTCCGCTCCCTCCTCCCAGCTGCGCACGGTGCCTGTGCCTGCCGACCGCACTTCCCGTCACCGGCGCTCCGGCCTGACCACCCCCCTGGAAGACGACACCCTCACGCTCGCCATGCGGGCCGACGCCCGCGGAGTGGCGCCCCACGTCGAGCAGCACACCCTGCGCGCCGGGATCCGCTCCATGGGGCTCGACGACTTCCTCACCTGCCGCATTCCCGGTACCGAGGTCCACCTCGGCATGTCCCGGAAGCTGTTCGCCGCCTGCGAGCGCCTCCACGAGGAAGACCTCGCCATCGCCCGCCGCACCCCGGGGCTGCGCGCCGAGGACCAGCTGGCCGACGACTCGGGGCTCAGCGAGGAAGCTCAGGAAGAACAGCGACTCACCCGACGGCGGATCTTCCGCGAGCAACAGGAGGAAGCCCGTCCTCGGCTGCGCCCCCTGCTCCGTGCAGCCTACGAGCGGGGTGCGACGAGCGACTGGAGCGACCTGCTGCGCCGTCCCGAGGAACCCATGCTTGATCTGCAGGGTGACGAGGGTCTTCTCGAAGCGGCGACGCCGGAGACGTACCTGGCCGTCAGCCGCTACGACGTACCCCCGATCCACGCCTAGCCGCGGCGCGTCACCCCCGCGGCCAGGGCCTGCCCCGGGTCGATGTGGTTAAATCCGGAGTGGTGGGCCCGGCGGGGTCCCTGCCCTGTGCTCGACCCGACATCGAGCACGCCGTGGAGAAGCCAACTTGGCCGGCGCCGCTGCATGGTCCGCATGTTCTTCGTGGCTCTCCGCCGCGCGTGCTGTGTCGGGACGGCTCCGCGGTGTTGAGGAGCTTCGAGTTATGAAGACAACCGCCGTCGAACGTCGCGCCGAACTGCTGCGTCTGTACACCGGGATGCCCTGGCAGTCCGCCCGGCGCCGGGTCGAGGCCGCAGCGCCTGGCTCCTTGTTGATCCCGCAGCCGGACGCCGACCAGATGCTGCTGGAGGCCCGGGTGATGGCCGCACTGGCCTGGCGTCGGATCACCACTCTGCACCCGTGGGGCATCGAGTACGTTGACCCCCGCTCTGACCGCCTCCTGATCCGATTCGGGGCCGACCCGGTCGAGCAGCACGACCCGGAGGAGACCCAGGCTCTGGACCTGGCCGAGGCGCTGCTGCCGCGCGCCGACGAGTACGGCGACATCAAGGGGGTGCCTGGGGCCCGTACCCACGTCGAGGACGGGTTGGTGGTGCTGCGCGTGCTGGACACGTCCGCCTCCGTCACTCTGCTGGGTTTGGACCCCGACGACTGGCTGCGCGCGGTCGACGTCCAGGACCGGCAGATGGGCGCCTACGGCATGACGCCATGCCACCGCGACATGCCGACCCGGTGGCACCCGGCCGAGCGCCCCTACCGGCGGCCGGGCCGTCGGGGCACCGCGGCGTCGGCCTGGTTGACCAGCGGGCTGCTGCGCCGTGTCGGTCTGATCCGCACCCTGGGGGCGCCGCTGGCCGTGACCGGCTGGCTCGGCCACCACGAACGCGACGGTGGCGAGCGCTGGATCATCGACCCCACGTTCGCGGAAGGTTCCGGCACCACCGGCCACCGGCGGCTCATGGCGCTGCTCGCGGCGCCCGGCTGGGGCCTGCCGCTCGCCTCCGTGGACGAACACTGCACCTGCGATCTGCCGCCCGGCTACAGCGACCAGTGCACCACCGTCGCCGCCGGCCTGGCCGGGCGGCCCGGAGTGCTGGAGGTTCGCGCCATCCAGCGCCACGGCGACCGCCTGAAGCGGATCCAGGAGCTCCGCCCTGCGAGCTACGCTGTCCAGCAGCAGCTTGCCCTCTCCGTGCCCGCCTGGGTCGACCGCTGGCTCGAACATGGTGGATCTCCTACTTCGCAGGCCGGTCCGCGCCGTGACCAACCTTCGCTGAGAATCACTCACACATCACGAGTCACAGCCGATCCCTGTCCTGTCGCACCAACCATGAGCGAATCTCACTGAAGGGGTTGACGGATCGCAGTTCGTCTCGTCGAGAAATCGTCGCAACACCCGCGATCATGAGGGGTGCAGATGGCGTGCACGATAGGGGAGGCCGATTTCTGCTCACCAGAGGCGGCGTTCCTGGGCCGTAAGACCCGCAGCGTTCATCAGGTGCTCCCACTGGGCAGCCAGTGGCTTCGACCACGCAGGGTCCACACCATGCCCGTACGCAAGCAGCCCGTCGATGTGGTTGACGAAACCTTGCAGGGAGCTGTAGCCGGCGTGCTCGACGTGGGCCCCAATCCCGAACTTGGCGACACCGCGGACGTGATCTTCTAGTCCCCTTCTCGTGTGCCGCGGAAGTCGGAGTCTCTCGCCGTCCACGAGGAGACCCAAGACGATCTTGCGGGCACCTGGCGGCACAACGCGGGTCTTCTTCCTGTGTAGCCGGAACCGGGCGTCGGACACCGCTGCCGAGATCTCGGAGACGCAGCGTGTGAGCGTGGAGCGGTCGAGGCTTCTCAGAGTTGAAAAGGTCATGTCGTCCGCATAGCGCGTATACGTCATGCGATACCGGTCGGCGACGGATGAGAGAGCCTCGTCCATCGGACGGGCGGCCAGATTGGCAAGTGCGCCACTCGCGGGGGCTCCCTGTGGGAGGTAGCCCAGGACCGGCGCGCTGTAGCCGGGGATGGCCTGGTATGCACTCCTGATGTGAGGCCAGGTGATTCCGCCCGGGACACGGGTACAGACGCGGGCCATTTCGAACGAGACGAGACTGTTGTAGCCGACCGCCCGCAGGATTGATTGCACAGTACGCTCGTTGACGGAGTGAAAGAAGTCATGGAGATCGAATTTCAGTAACCACGAGGCACCAAGGTGAAGTTGCGCGCATTGCACGGCAGAGCGTCCCTGCTGGTAGGCGTAACTCGCCCCGTGTGCTGGGATCGGGCTGACTACGTTGGTCAGGAGCCAGCGTTGCACGTCCATCAATACGGGCGCTGGGGCTGCAATTGTGCGAGATTTGCCGCGCTCACGCTTGGGGCGCGAGAACTCGGTGTATGGGTCTTGTCGACGCTGGACGACCCTTCGCAGGTAAAGGTAAGGTGCCCCAGTCTGGTGGGCCAGGTGCCCCAGCGTCAGTACAGGTGTGAGTCCTTGACTTCGGACTCGTCGCATCTGCTCCAAAGCCTCGTCGATGACTGAGGAAGTGACGCCGTTCCTGCGGCCGAGGCTCCTGTAGAGCGCGGGAGAGTCGATGGGTGGCCTACCTTCGGTGTATCCCGCCCCCGGCGGGTGGTGCGAGTCGCGCGCCAGGCCCCACGTAGGAGACCGTGCGCCTCGCACCATCCAGGCGTTCGACAGCTTGTCCACAGCGTGCGGCTCACGACCGCAGCCTGACCTGCAAATGCAGACCGTTGACTCGGCGATGACCTCGCCGATTGCGCTAGGCCGTCACCGACTCTCCCGCAAGGTGCCAGGGTAGTAAGGTTCCTGACTGCCCCGCAAGCGGCTCACGACAAGCCGGGGCTTCGCCTTGGCTGCCCGCAACTCCCTCCATCCTGCGTCGGTAAGCCGCGTTTCAGAGTCCACCAATCCCAGCTTCTGAGCCTGAAGGACGAGGTTTCTGGCAACCAGAACGGATACTGAAACATCGGTCGCCAGTTGTTCGGGGTGCCTATGGCCGTTCGCGATGTGACCAAGGACCTCAACAAGGTCCCTGATGCCTCCGCGATAGCGCACGTGGAGCTTGCCTGTTCCTGTCACCTGGACTCGCCCCATGCCACGCGGCCCGGGTTCTGCGTTGCGCCCTGGCCGGTATCCGACAAGGTCACGCATGAGTCCCGGCGGTGCGGTGCGGTGCTCGAAGAACGGTGCCCACTTACCGTCGGAACGCCGGCTCCGCCCCCTGGATTGGCGCAGGATGGATGGCAGATTGTTCGGCACGGTGTGCTCGAACACGAGCAGACCCTCGCTGCCCGACCAGCCTGCACCGTCTTCGGGCCGCCGTGCATAGTCTTCGCACAGCTTCCTGATCCTCCAGAGCTGGTCCTTATGCCACTCAGCCGAAGGAAAGTCCATCCCGCGGTGCAGCACCGACACCCCGTCGTACAGCCCACTGGCACGGATGCGCCGCAGTCCGGTGGTCGTTGCGGCGAAGAGGACCAGGTGCAGCCGGACCAACTTCAGGGAGCGCCAGCTGCGGATCGTCGCATTACGCAGCCAGGCCCGCGCGTACGCCAGAGACTCCTCGCCGGAGCCGGCGTAGTCGGAAACGAACACTAGGCTCCGTGCACGACGCGCCCGAAGAAGATCAATCGTC
The DNA here is from genome assembly GCF_004353505.1 of Streptomyces sp. WAC05374. Taxonomy (GTDB): domain Bacteria; phylum Actinomycetota; class Actinomycetes; order Streptomycetales; family Streptomycetaceae; genus Streptomyces. The sequence continues at coordinate 279,638 of NZ_SMNQ01000008.1, read as the reverse complement.
ATGGCGTTGCGCGTCACTACGGAGGTGTCCAGGCTCCGCTGCACATCGCGGATGATGTTCTGGACGATCAACTCGCTACCGCCGCCATCGACACCGGAAACCTGTGGTGACACCTCGTTGATGAACATCGTGTCCGTCGGCTTGCAGGAGCGGACGCCATACAGTGCCGCCGGTTTCTCCATGGTGGCTTCACCAGCTAGGACTGACCCCAGATGTTCCAGCAGCCCCTGCCTGAACGTCGTCTCCGACACGATATGCAGGCTGTCGAGCAACTGCTGAGCCGTCTCAGTGTCCCTGGGGCCGAAGTTGGTCAGCCACTCGATCCCCTGATGGGTTTCGCTTGGCCTCGCTGGCTCCCTCACGGCACGCATATGCACCGCGCCCCCTTGTACCGGATTCCGCATCTGAGTTGGCGTACCCCACCGTAGCGACTGCCCAAGCCTGTGTGGGCGTAGTCCTGGGCGCATGGGACTTGACCCGAGGCCCGGAAGTTAGCGTTTCGCAGTTCACGCAGTCATAGGCCGTACGCGGATCCGCGGGGTCTCCCGCGGCCCACAGAGGTAGGCGAGAGCCCCAGAGCGCGGCTACTTCTTGGCGGCGTCTGATCGCGTCACCCTGGCTCAGGCTTCGGTGAGAGTGCTCAAGGTTGGAAGGGACAGGACCCTCCCTGCGCCTACCTGCACAGATGCGACAGAAATCGAACACGTGATGCAATAACCGTATGCAATGCTCTGCTTCCCCGAGGACCTGATCGCCGCGCAGTCTGCCTGGGAGCGGACCTATCGGAGCCTCGCCGACCCGGTCCAGCCTGAGCGGACGACCGCACTGCGTAGGCGCCTGCTGGAGCTGTCGGTCCAGGTCTGGTGGCACCCGTACTGGCGTGAGGCCGGGACCGGGCAGCGGGTCGCGTTGCGTACGGCGGTGCGGGAGCTGGAAACCGGGGCTGGGTAGGTGGACGGCCCGAGCGGTGATCGGCGGACGGCCGGATCGGCTCCGGCCGAGATAGAGCTGACCTTGCCGGACGGGCAGACCGTTCGGGTCCGTCTCCACGAACGTCGGGAGGTGCCCGGCCCTTCTCCATGGCGCTATCTCGTCGGCGTCCCTTCCTGGGTGGCGCGCCCCGACGGGGTCGAGGCTGCGGAGTACACGGTTTGGGTGACCGATCGGCAGCTGACGCCCATCGCGGGCGTGGATCTGTCCGGCGTGCCGACGCGTCGTCTGCCAGGTCCGCCGCCGCGGCCAGCCCCCGGCTGGGTGGTCCGTCCCGCCCCCGAGCGCCGGGGGCGGACGGTCGTGCATGACGCCATGTGCCGGCATGCCGCAGGCGGCGGGACCGAGGTGGGCACGCTGGAGGCCCTGGACGCGCTGATGCGGGACGGGGCGCGCGCCTGCACCGACTGCGACGCCTGCGCCGTTCTCATTCCGGCGCTCGAACTCGGCCAGGGGAACGGATAGCGACATGGGCCCGCGAGCACGACGAGCGTGCGGACGCGGGCCAACCCCCGGGAGAGCGCCTGGGTCGCGTTGTGCGCAGCGTCGTCGTAGACAGAACCCATGAGTGAGAAGATGACGTCGTGGCATCCCGGTGAGATCGTGCCCGCCAGCGGGTCTACGAATGCGACTGCGGCGGCGAACACCATTGGAGCACCGACGTGAAGGACCACCGCTTCCCGCCCCTGCCGTCGGGGTGCTCGGGCAAGTCCTGGAAGGTGCAGAAGTCGGCCCATCCCGAGAACTACCTCGGCTGAACGACGCGGCGCGATGGTGCTGAAGCCTCCCGTGGAGCCGATGCTCGCCCAAGCCCGCGAGACGGTAACCGCACCCGGCGTCCTGCCGGGCAACCTGGCGTTCGAGGCAAAGTTCGACGGCTATCGGGCGCTGCTGTTCACCTCGGCCCGGCCGGGTGGCTCGACGCTCCTGCAGTCGCGGCGCGGCTCGCTGATCCAGCGCCACTTCCCCGACCTCGTCACCGCCGCGCGCCAGCTCCCGCCCGCCCTAGTCCTCGACGGCGAAGTAGTCGTGTGGTCGCAAGACCGGCTCTCCTTCGAGGCGCTCCAGCGTCGTGCCTCCTCCAGCGGCCGGACCGTGGCGCAGCTAGCCGACGCCATGCCCGCGCACTTCATCGCCTTCGACGTCCTTCAGATCGACGGCCAGGAGCTGCTCGCCGAACCGTACGAGCGCCGCCGCGCTGCTCTGGAGGGTCTGTTCCGGGAGCGCGGGTTGTCGCCACCGTGGACGCTGTGCCCGATGACGACCGACCCGGCCCTCGCCCAGGAGTGGCTGACCTCCTGGACGGAAGTCCCGGGCGTGGAGGGCCTGGTAATCAAGGGCATGGGTCAGCGTTACCTGCCGGGAGCCAGAGGCTGGTTCAAGGTCCGCCGCCGCGACACCACCGAAGCGATCATCGCAGGCATCACCGGCACCTTGCGGCGCCCGCAGATACTCGTCCTCGGACGCTACGACGAAGACGGCCGACTGCGTGCGGTCGGGCGCACCACGCCCCTGAGACCGGACGCCGCGGCCCGGCTCGCCGACCACCTCCACCCCGCCGGCCCCGGCCACCCGTGGACCGGCGTACGGTTCACCGCCACCTGGGGCAGCCGCGAACCCCTCGACCCGATCCTCGTTGTTCCCGACCTGGTCGCGGAAGTCAGTGCCGACACCGCCATCGACCGAGGTGCGTGGAGACACCCGCTGCGCTTCGTACGGCCGCGCCTGGACGTCACCGTGGCCGACGTGCCGATGTTCGGGGAAGGCACGCAGCCCTCCAGCGGCTGACCCTGCCGCCGCCCGGTGGTAGACGAGAGCAGGCCCCCGGGATGACATCCCGGGGGCCTGCTGACGGCGGGGTGATCTTCGGTTAGCTGGTCTCGCTGGTGTCGTCCGGCTCGGGCTGGGCCGCCGTACGACGGCGGGCAAGGACCAGGGCGACCGCGCCTGCGGCGACGAGGAGACCGGCGCCGCCGGCAATCCACGTGGTGGCGTCGGCGCCGGTGTGGGCGAGGGAGCCAGCCGGAGTCTTCGGCGTCGTGTTGTCGTTCAGCCCGTCGGCCGCTGCGGTGGGCGTGGAGACGGCGTCCGGCGTGCTGGTGCCCGCCGGGGAGGGCTTCGTCCCGCCAGTCCCGCTGTCGCTCGGCTTGTCCGCAGGTGTGGACGGGGCGCCGGTGGGCTCGTGCGTCGGCTTATCCGACGGGTCAGGCTTCGGCGTGGTGGCGGTCTTGGCGTTGGTGACGGTCACGGTGACCGGCGCACCGGGGCCTGCGGTGAACGTCTTCGACGGCTTGTAGAGGTCGTAGCCGGCGGGGGCCTTGACCTGCTTGACCCAGAATTCGGTCTTCCGGCTGGTCACGGGCAGTTCTCCGGTGGCTGTTCCCTGCGACCCGGTGGTCAGGGTGAGCAGGGTCTCGCTGCCTGTTCCGATGTTCACGGTGGATCCGGGCAGCAGCTTTCCGGTCTTGTCGTCCTTGGCCTGGAGGAGAACCTTGGCGGCCTTGAACGGGTCGGTGATCGTCAGCGGTGTGGCCACACCTGGGGTGACGATGACGTCCTGGTCGGCGACGACCTCGTGAAGCGGGCTGCCGGAAGACGTTTCCTTCAGCCGGTACACACCGGGAGCGAGGTCGGGGAAGGTCAGCTTGCCCTGCGCGTCGGTCTTCCCGCGTCCGGCCTCCTTGCCGGTGGAGTCGAGCAGGAGGAACTCGGCGCCGGGGAGGACGTCCCCGGCCGCGTCCTTCTTGGTGATCGCGATGCTGCCCGCATCCGGGGCCGGTGTCTCGGTGGAGGCAGCGGATGCCGAGGGCGTCGGCTCGGACGACTGGGCGGTCGCGGTCGGTGCCCAGGTGAGGGTGCCGGTCACCGCGGCGGCGACGGCAGCGGATCGGACGGCGCCACGGACGATACGAGCGTGCACGGGAAGAGGTGCTCCTTGATCAGGTGGTGGGAGGTCATCGGGTCCGGCCAGCGACCGGAAGCGCCGGCGGCGGGGCGGGAGTCTGGTGGGCGGTCTTGGCCGCAGCGCGGTTCGGCGCGGACGCGGTCCACGCGCCGGGGAACCAGACGGCGGTGTACTGCTCGATGGCATCGCGCAGACCCGTGAAGTCGGCTCCCTCCCATGGGGGTTGCCCCGGCCTGGCGAGCGTGATGTTGAAGGTGTCGGGCATGTTGCGCTGGTGCAAGGTCCCCTGACGGCGGCGGAAAGTGCCGTGCTCGGAGAAGCTGAGCGCCACCGCGTCAATCGTGCCCCGGTCGATGTGAACCACGGTCAGGCGCAGGCCGCCGTAGGTGTTCCGGTACTGCGTATCCGTGAAGCCGATCTGCAGTCGTAGGGGTGCGCCCGCGATGGGCGTGGCGTAGTACGTGCTGCCTACGGTGGTGCCGCTGGGGAAGGGGAGGCGGAGTTCGGTGAAGAACTCGCCGACGTGCAGGGACAAGAGGATCCTCTGGTCAACGGGGCGGTTTAACGGCGCGGGCCGGGCAGGGCCGGACGGCTGGTGGTGCTCCAGCGCGGGACGCTGGGAGCGGGGAGCGCGGCCGGGCGGCGTGCTGCGGCAGCCCGTTGGACATCGAGTGGGGTGGGGGCCGGCGGCTCGGGCGGCAGGATGGGGGTGAGCTGGGCCATGCCCTTGATGTAGCTGTAGGTGTCCTGTCGCCAACGGGGCAGCGGGGCCGGGTCGGAGACGCACTGGGTGACGGCGGTGAGCAGGAGGACGGGGGTGTCGGTGCTGGCGGTCGCGTACCAGACCGGACGGTCGATGGACTTGCCGGCCCACAGCTGCCAGCGGGCATCGCGCGTGGTCAGCTCGGCTGCCGGATCGAGGTCGCCGGTGGTGAACTCCATCCCGGCGAGCCCATCCGGCGCGTTTACCGCGAAGACGCCCCTGCGGGGGCGGCCCATCTCCCAGCCCTGCTGGAGCAGCGGGACAACGGCGAGAAAGGGCTCGTGCTCGTCGATGCCGACCACCGGCCTGGCGAGGTAGGCGTCCGCCCCCTGTTCGTACGCCGTGGCAAGCGCGGTGGTGAAGGCGCGGACGACCTCGGTGGGGGTGCGGTCGTTGAAGCAGGCGCCCCAGGTTGGCGGGCCGAACGGATCGCGGTAGGCGTTGATGCGCCAGAGGCCGTCGTCCTCTCCTTCGGGCAGGTAGCCCAGGCGTACGCGCCGGTCGGGGGCGCTCACATACACGTTGCCGTCCTCGTCGTGCTGGAGGTCCCAGCCGAGGTCAAGGAGCGGTGCGAGGGCGGGGTCGCCGGTCCCGGTGGTGGAGGCGAGGTAGCGCGGGGAGACGTAGACGTCTCCGTCGATGTCGTGGCGCGGGTCGGGCTGGTGGCTCATCGGGCCGCCTGCGTGGTCACCGTGATTTCGTCGGCGGTGGTGTCGAGGCGTTCGTTGACCTCGGCGGTGTCGCGGCCGGTGACGATGTAGAACCCGGCCCGGGCGGTGAACAGGTCGCCCTTGGGCGGGAGGAGGAGCGGGTCGCCGACCTGTCGCATCCACTGCACCTGCCGCAGCCAGGGGGTGTGGGCGGCGAACGGCTGGTTGACCTGCCGCTGCTTGAGCGTGCCGGAGGCGGCCGGGTAGAGCATGCGGATGCCTGCGGCCTGGTGGCGAGTAGGGGTGAGGTCTGGGGATCGGCCGCAGGCGAGGTCGGCGGCGGCCTTCGGCAGGTCGATGCCGGTGGCGAGACGGACGAGGTGACCGATCAGGTCGCCGCCGATGCGCGCGTTGACCTCGATCAGCCGGGGTCGGCCATCCACGAGGCGCATCTCGACGTGCTGCACGCCGTCGGTGATCCCCAGGGCCTTTACCGCGGCGGTGGCCGCGGGGGCGACCTGCGCGAGGAGCGGGTCGGTGGCATCGACGGTGTGCCCGGTCTCGTAGAAGTACGGGGCGGGCCCGAGGCTCTTGCGGGTCACGGCGACCGCGGTCGTCTCACCGCGGTGGGTGACGCACTCGACGGAGACTTCCGGGCCGTCGAGGTACTCCTCGACCAGGACACCGGTGTCCTCGCGGCTCTGGCTCGCTCCGGCCGAGGCGAACTCGAAGGCGGCGGGCAGTTCCTCGGGGCGGTCGATGCGGATCACGCCGATGCTGCCGGCGAACGCGGCGGGTTTGATGACGGCGGGGAACCCGATGGTCGCCGTCACCCGTGCCGCCTCCGCCAGGGTGCGGGCCTTCATCGAGGCGGCCGACGGCACCCCGTGGCGGGCGAACAGCGTACGGGCGGTGGCCTTGTTGCGGCAGGCCCGCATCACCTCGACGGAGTCCGCGGGCAGACCGAGCGCGCGTGCAAGGCGGGCGGTGGAGACAAGGTGCCACTCCTGCCAGGTGACGACGCCGGCGAGGTGGTGGCGCGCCGCCAGAGCCCGGCCCGCGGCGAGCAGCGCGGCGTCGTCGTGGAGGTCGACGACCGTGTGGTCGACGATGTACGGCTTCTCCCACGACGGCTCGGTGCCGGTCAGCAGGACGACGTCGTACGCGGCGGCCACCTGCTCCAGGCAGTAGCCGCGATAGGTCTCATCGCCGGGAGAGACGACGAGCACGAGGGGGCGAGCGGTCAAGAAGGAGTTCTCCGGATCGTTGGACGGCAGGACGAGGGAAGAGGGGTGTTCAGTCGGCACGGCGGCGGCGTAGCTCGAAGGCGCTGGCCCAGTGGGGATGCGCGGCGATCAGCCGCCTGGCGTACAGGGCGGTGAAGTTGTTGTTCAGGCCGGGCACCCCGTGCGGGAGTTGTCGACGCAAGTCCTCGAAGAGGTCCTTGAGGCTGACGCGCGTGGCTCCGGCAGCAAGCCGCCGGGCGGCCATGCGCTCCAGCGCGCGGTAGACGTGCGGGTGCCGCGCGTCGAAGGCGTGAAACCGCTCGGTGATGGTGCGACCGCTCGTACGGTTCGTCCTGGGGCAGGCAACGGACATGGGGAGTTCTCCACAGGCTGGGGAGCGCAGGGGGTCAGGTGCGCAGGGCGGGATCGGTGCGCAGGCGGACGAAGGCCGGGAACAAGCCGAGGGCCTGCAGGACGGCGCACGCGGTGATGACGTGGCCGAGCGCGTCGGGCGGGGTGAGCGCGGTGAGCACGCCGGCGACGGGGAAGGGCAGCAGGAGGATGAGGATGGTCACCGACAAGGTGCTGCCGAACTTCTTCGGCGGGATCAGGCGGGAGCGCAGGGTGCGCAGGACGACCGTCATGCCGCCCTCGGCCGCCATCAGGACGGCGACCAGGATCAGATAGGACAGGTAGTCGGGGGCTTGGGCGGCGGCGAGGGTGGCGATCGAGGCGAAGGCGGCGTAGGCCGCGCCGACTGGCCACAGGCCCAGGCGGTCGATCGCGAACCGGCAGAGCGTGACGCTCAGGAGCGTCGCTCCGGCAGCGGCGGACCAGACCAGACCGACGGCGGTGGTCGACTGCCCGTAGTGGTTGACGACGATCACCGGACCGGCCGCCTGGAGGAAGCCGATGGCAAGGTTGGACAGGGTCAGGCCGGTCACGAGCCAGCCGAGCGCGGGCAGAGACCGGATGGTCCGCCACCCGGTGAGCAGTCCTGCCCCCGTGTTGCCCTTCGGCGCGCGGGCCGGGGGGATCGGCGACGGCGGTGTGCGCAGCGCGAGCAGCGCGGCGAGCAGCGAGAACGCCGTGATGACCGCGAGCATCTGCCAAGGTCCGGCGAGCAGCAGCAGACCTGCCAGTGCCGGGCCGGCCAGGGTGGCGGTCTGGTCGATCCCGAGCAGGACGGCTTGGACACGGTGGGCCCGCTCACCCGCGCGGCGGCCGGCGGCTGCGCCCGCGGTCTCGGCCGCGATGTAACTGAACTCGGTGAGCACCCCGGTCACGGCGGCGAGCGCCATCACCGTCACGCTCGCCACGGCGCCGGAGGTGTGGAGGTAGAGAAGGACTGCGCCGACGGCGATGACCAGCGCGCGGCCGAGGGAGGCGAGGAAGAAGACGACCGCTGCCCCGCGCCGGTCGACGATCCCGCCGGCCCACCCGAATGCTGCCAGCCGGGGAATCCACTCCAGGGCGAACGCCAGGCCCGTCAGCGCCGGGGAGCGCGTGGTGACGAGCACCAGGAGCGGGATGCCGTAGGTGGACATGGCGAACGCGAGGGCGTCCACCGTGCGCGGCAGGTAGATGCTGCGCAGCAGTCCCCCGGTGTGGTGGGCGTGCCGGGGGGTGACGCCTGCGCTCACGCGGCCGGCTCTGCTTCAAGGAGCACGGTGACCTGCGGGTTGGCGTTCAGCCACTGGAGCAGCAGAGCGCGGGGGTGGTCGAGATCCGTTGCGGCCTCGGCGCTGATCGTCTCCTCGTCCGCTGGGCGTGGGGAGTCGTCGGCTCGGTCGGCCACGAGCGCGGGGACCAGGAGGCTCAGGGAGTGCTGGAGGCGGGTGGTGAAGTCGCAGACCCGGGTCGGGTAGGCGTGGCGGCGGGCCCAGCGGGCGGTGGCGTCGTAGACGTCGGCCAGCTCGGAACCTGCGTCGGTGAGGGTAAGGCCGGCGCCGGGTGCGACGCGGGCGAGACCGTGCGCGCGGGCAACGTGGGTGGTCCGGCGAAGGTGGTGCGAAGAGAGGTCGGGGAGGGTGGCGGCGAGACGTCTCGGCGGGATCGGGCCGTTGTCGTCGATCTCGGTGATCAGCCGGATCAGGCCCGGCGAGGACAACAGGGAGAGTGCGTTGCGGAGTTCGGCTGGAGTGAAGGAGGCAGTCATCGGCGCGGGCCCCCTGCCGCGAGCGCCGCCAATGGGCGGGCCGTCGCGGTGTGCGAGAACAGGTCGCGGTTGTGCCACGTCGGGCGGGAGGCCCCTCCCGCCCGGGCAGCCGACGAGGTTGCGGGAGCTGGCAGCGATTGATTGCTGACCCACGGCTTCGGCGCGGATGCGGCCCCCGGGCGTCCCCAGACCGGGTGCTGGGCAGCATGGGTGAGGGGCTGCCCGGAGGACCACGCGGACAGGGCACCGAAGACGGGCCCCAGGCCCTCGCCCGCCGCAGACAGGCGGTAGGGCTGGCCAGTGCCCTCGGTGTCGACCAGACCGTCGGCCACGAGCTGCCGCAGCGGCGGGTAGATGTTGGTCCAGTCACTGCTGGGCATGACGATCCTGGCCAGCGCCCGGCCGCTGACCTCGCCGCGGGACTTCAGCACCCACAGGATGGCGGCGGCATGCCGCCGGGTGAGCAGGGTGAGGCTGTCCTCGATCTGCTCGATCGCGGGCAGCGGGCGGTCAGCCTTCTCCAGATGTTCCTCGGCCCAGGTGACGATCATCGGCAGTACCGGCAGCAGGGCTGCGGCGCGGTCGGTGTGGCCGTAGGTGACGTGCCGCGAGGTGTGTTCGGTGCGCTCGACGAGGCCGGCGTCGCACAGCGACTTGAGCTTGGGGTGGAGCTGGCCGTTCTGCAGCCAGGACACCTTGCCCGCCAGCTCGCTGTACCGCAGCGGCGGACCGGACAGGGCCAGCAGGATCCGGACGTTCCATCGCGGGGTGATCATGGCGAGGGCTTCGGTGACCCGGGCGATGTCGGCGTTGGTGTCAGGGGGCAGAGCGGTGATGGCCAAGGGAGGAACTCCTGGATGATTAAGGGGAATCGCCTGCGTGTCAGCGGCTGCGCGCCGTGCTCTCGGCCGGACGGGGCGGGGCCGGGGGCGGCAGCGAGGGAGTCGGCGGGGGCGGTGCCGGGGCCGGGACGCGCGCCAGGCTCTGCAGAACAGCCAGCGCCGACTTGGTCTGGGCGTCGCGGACGGCGACCGCTTCGGCGAGCCGGCGGGCGCCGTCGAGAAGGTGGGAGACCTCGTGTCCGCCGATCTGCCGCTCGAGGTGGAGGAGCTGGGCGAGGCGGTCGCGATGGAAGTCGATGCTGCGCTCGGCGAGGGTGAGGTCGTCGTGCATGCCGAGCAGGGCGGAGAGCATGCCCGGCGGCTGGTCGCGGGCGTGGGCTTCGAGGTCGGCGAGCGGTGCGCCGTACAGGTCCTCGATCCGTCCGGCTATCTCGGTGGACGTCGAGTGGGGCAAGCGGGGGCTTTCATGGTCGGCGGGCCCTTGCCGCCCCGGCACGCGCGGGTGCCGGGGCGGCGAGGGACGGGGGCAGGGCGGCGGCGACCACCGGCTGCGCCGTACGGACGGGGCGGGACTGCTGGTCGGGGGGTGGCATGGTGCGCAGCAGCTCGCCGAGCGCGGCGCGGTAGCCGGCGCGGGCATCGAGCGCCGCCTCCAGCCACTGCGCGTCGAAGCGGAGGTCACCGGCTGACAGCTCGCCCATGTCCCGGTCGGGCGCCATCGCCTCGTGCACGCGGTCGCGGACGCGGGCGACTTGCTCCTCGGCCAGGGCGAGGAAGGAGCGCAGTTCCAGGGCGCGGGTCAGCGCGGGAGGGGCATCGGGTGCGGTAGCCGTCGCGTACAGCTCGGCGACCGGGGCGCCGAAGACCTCCTGCAGCCGGCCGTCTGCGGTGCTGGACTTCAACCGGACGCTCACAGCACGGCCCTTCCCGCTCGCGGCACCGACGCCGGCGCAACCGCGGGGCGGGGCGGAGCGCTGGTCGGCACCGCCGGGCCCTTGCGGGCTCCATGGCTGAGACGGGCGAGGCGTTCGGCAGCGAGGCCCTTCTTCCCCGGAGCGTCCGGATCGAGAAGCCAGGCCACGACCTGGGCCCGGCCGTCGCGTGCCGTGACGGCCGCGTTGACGCGCTGGGCGAGGCCCATCGTTGGGTCGTCCACCTCACCGGGCTGCGTTTCCAGCGCGGCGAGGAGGTCGTCCTCCGCTCGGTCGAGCACAGCCTGGGAGTCGACGAGATGGCCGTGCCACTTGACGACCTCGGTGGCGTCGGGGTTCGCGGCCGGCGCGACGGCGACTGCGGCCCTCAACTGATCCATGCCCATTCCGAAGTGGGCTTCGATCCGTTCGGTGAGCACACCCAGGACATCCGCTGTGTCTTCGGGTATGTCGTCGGACAACGGGAACTCCTTTTCGGAAGACAACCACCTGGAACTTCAGAGGCAGGGAAAATGACGGGCGGTCGAACAACCCGGCTGTGAAGTACGCCGGTTACTGCTGCCGGCCTGTCAGCTAAGGCACATGCGGACGTCTCGGTAGACGTACGTGCCGGAGACCCAGCCCTTTACGCCGGTCGTCCTGTCCGTGATGTAGAGCCAGTTACCGCTCTTCTTGTGCACGGTGAACTTGTGGCTGCGGTAGAGCACCCCGACCGCAGTGGACTTCGTGGTGGCCTTGGACCGGATGGTCACCGCCTTCGTGTGCACCTCGTACGGCAGCGGCGGCAGAGACGAGCAACTGCTCGCCGGAAGGGCAGTTGCCGCGGTGGCGACGGGAGCCGCGCTCGCGGCGGTGGCGGACAGCACCGGCACAGCGAGCGCGCCGAGCATCGCAGCGGATATGGCAATACGGGTTGAGCGCATGCGGAAGAAACCTCCATGAGGCATAAGGCTTGAGGGGAAGGCACCGGGGCTTCGCCCCGGCGGCTGTATAAGAGTCCGGAGAATCGCCGGTTTGGCTAACCGGCGATCGTCGGCTATGTTCCGCCGCGCCGGTCGGCCTCGGAATTCAGCGGGATCGGCTAGGCGGGCGCGGAGCGGGGGCCTTCGGCATGGCAGCCGGGCGGGTGACTGACGCTGCCGGCCGGACCGGCGGGAGAGGGCCGACCTCGCCTCTGAGCCGGTCGTCGCACCACCGAAGGGCCTCCTCAACCGTGGTGAAGCCGCCCTCGCGCAGGGTGTGGGTCCACGCGTCCGTGTCGACCTCCTCGACCACAACGCGGAACGGGGAGGGGGCTCGCTCGTCGAGAGCGCGCAGAGCCACGACGGTGACCATGTCGTCCGGGTCGTCGCTGGTGTAGGAGTAGCCCATCGCGTAGTGGTCGCCGTCACCCGCGAGGCGTTGCTCCAGCGCCCGCGTCGCCTCGTCCGCTGGCGGGGGACCCAGTTCGGGGTCGAGGCCGATGGCATCGGAGGGGCAGCCGCGGTGGATCAGCCAGGACTGCGCCATGGCGGGCAGCGGCAGCGGAGCCTTCTCGAAGGCGAACGTCCGCTCCTGCTGGTTCCGCTGCAGGTGCACGGCGACGTACTGGGGTGTGCCGGGGTGGCCCCAGGTGGCGGTGCGGTCGAACAGGACGTAGTAGCTGTGCACACCGTTGGCGGTGTGGTGTTCCGCCAGGGGGACGAGCATGTCGGAACGCACTTCGACCTGACGGTAGAAGTCGAGGTGAACCTCCTCGTCGGCGTCGAGGTCGTCCACGTCGAATTCGACTTGAGGAAGGGGCTTCCGGACGGGTGCCGGTTCGCTGGGGGACAACAAGGGCCTTTCAGGAGTTCAGCGGCGCCGTGTTGGGGTGGACGGCCAGGCCCCGGGGCGAGCCGGGGGCTTCGGCACGTGGGTGGTGGGCGGCCGGCGCGCGGCGAACAGCGCGGCGCAGCCGGCATCGGTCAGTGCGACGGGTTGGCCGGCGTGCACGGCGTGGCCGGTATCACGGGAGACCAGGCCGGCACCCTCCAACTGCTGTAGTTCGGCGTAGGGGATGCGGGTGCCGGAGGCAGTGGTCACCGACATCCGGCCGGTCAGGAGGTGCTCGTAGAGCTTGGCCCCGCCGGCGATGGCCAGCAGCGCCGCCTGGTCGGCAGTCGACAGCGGCGTTTCGCTGGGCGCCGAGGACGCTGCGGCGGCGGCCTCGATGGGCTCCAGGGCAGTGATCACCTTCAGGGCGGCAGCGTCGCGTACGGTGGCGGCCTCCTCCAACTGGTCCACGGTGCGGTCGATGCGCGCGAACAGGGCGCCGTCGACGGGGAACTCGCCGCTGGACAGGCGGTGGAGGAGGACGCGGTAGAAGGTCACGCCGGTCTCGGCCCGGGCCAGCTCGCGGTGCCGGTCGACCAGGTGGGCATGTGGCTCGTCGAGGACGCCGCGGTCGCGGTACGCCCACAGGGTGTCGACGTCATGGCCGGTGACGGCTTCGATGCGATGGTCGAGTGGGGACACCGCACGCCGGACTGCTGCCGGCGCGGGGTCAGGGGGCATAGGCGGGACTCCGTCGTTCAGCGGGCGTGATGGTGCGAGGGGTTGAGTGCGGGGCGGGGCAGGCCCGGCAGCGCGGAGGGCGGCGGAGCGGGCCGGGGTGCGGGGCCTCGGGTCGTGAGCTGCGGGGAGCGGGAGCGTGCCGCGTGGGTGCGGGCGCTCAGCGGCCGGCGGGTCATGCCCAGGCGGCGGCCGACCTCGTCGTAGACGTCGTTGCCCGCCCGCGGTCGGATCGCCACGACGTGGATCTCCCGCTGGTGAGAGGACTCGGCGGGCGCCGGACGGACGCCGTAGACGACGCGCCAGTCCTTGCGGGAGTCCACGAACAACTTGCGGTAGCCCTCCAGGTCGCCCGTGAGCCGGAGCCCGAAGCGCCGCGCGTTCACGACTTCCTGCAGGTAGGCGAGGGTGAGATCGCGGATGTCGCTGGGCGCCTGGAGGAGATCGGTCAGGGCTCGGGGGTCGAAACTTAGGCCGAAAGCCGGTTGCTGCCCACCGTTCACGACGTCGGCTCGTCCGGCTCAGGGGGGCCGGCCGCCTCCGCCGCGCTCGCCGTCGCCTTCTCCGTACGCGCCGAGGGAGGCGGGCCCGGAAGGATCCGGTGGGCGGGACGCTCGGGTGAGGTCATGCAGGCCGACAGCGGACCGCCCGGCGCGCGGATCGCCGCGATGGCGTGGGTGAGGAAGTCCCGGTGCCACACGAACAGGCCGGAGAGGCCGGCTTCGGGGTCCTTGTGCTGCTGGTACGCAAGCCACAGGGCGTGAAGCCATGCAACGACGTCGTCGTGCTCCTGCCACTGCAGGCACCAGGGCGCCGCGGTGGTGACCTCCGCCCCGTAGACCGGGAGGAAGAAGTCGTCGACCCAGTCGGACAACGCGTCGAGCTCGTCCTCGCGCTCCTCCCCGTCCAGTTCCAGAATCGGGCGCGGCTCCGGCGGCGCAGCCGGGGGCGGTCCGCCGAGTCCCGGCATGCCGAACGCGGCGAACGGTGATCCGCCCGGAGCCGGGGCGGAGGCGAGATGGTCAAGCTGCTGGGCCTGCTGCGCCGACTGCTCCATCAGCCTGCGGACGCTCGCCTCGATTCCCTCCAGGTGGGGGTCCGGAATACGAACCGGCTCCAACTCCCCGCGGTCCGAGGGTTCTATGGATTCAGACATGGAACGTGGGGCCTCCTACGAGGTGCGGAAAAAAGGGGAAGCGGAAGCAGTGCGGGCCGGTCGACGGACTACCGGCGTCACGACGGGATACCGCTCGAGGCCAGAAGCGGCGTCGGGTTCTGCGCAGGAAAGGCGGTCGCAGCCTCAGACGGAGAGGTCCACGTCGTCCTGGGTGAGGGTTTCGCGGATCGTTTCGGTGAGTCGGTCGGCTGCGATGGACGCGTAGTGCTCGGTCTTCTCCACGCCGATGAAGTCGCGGCCTTCCAGCAGGGCGGCGACGCCCGTGGAGCCGGAGCCAGCGCAGAAGTCGAGCACCGTGCCGCCTTCGGGGCTGATCTTGACCAGCTCGCGCATGACGGAGACCGGCTTCTGCGTGATGTGCTGGCGCTGCGTCCCCGAGGGCTGCGAAGCCGAGTACATGCCCGGTAGATAGACGGGGTTCCGGGAGCCGTCGATCGGCCCCTTGCTCGCCCAGACGATGAATTCGCAGTTCTGGGTGAACCGGCCCTTCTGCGGCCTGGCCTGCGGCTTGTGCCAGGCCAGCACACCGCGCCACAGCCAGCCGGCCGCCTGGATCGCGTCCGTCGTGGTGGGGAGCTGCCGCCAGTCGGTGAACAGCAGCGCGGTGCCGCCGGTCTTCGTGAGGCGGTGGGCTTCGGTCATGATCTGCGTCAGCCAGAACCCGTAGCTGCGCTGGTCCATGTTCTCGCCGGTGAAGTCCGGCAGGGCGTGCTGGGCGTCGGCGGAGGTGTACTTCTGCTTCGCCGAGCGCGTGGTGCGCTCCTTCGCGGTCCGGCCGCCCGAGTTGTACGGCGGGTCGGTGATGACGGAGTCGACGCAGTCGTCCGGCAGGCCGGCGAGGACGCTGAGAGCGTCGCCCTGGTGCAGGGAAAAAGGCAAAGAGGGGCCCCAATTCGGGTGTGGAAGCGTGGAGGGAAGCTCCCGTCTCGCATACGAGTCCCCGCACAGGCCGGAATTGGGCATGAAGAAGCCCAGGCCGCAGACGGAGGAGGGCGAGGGGAGTCCAAAAACTGTAGAGGCGAATACGCCGACGACCAAGAAGTCCGCTGCTGACGTAGCGGATTCCGGCACCTCACGCCGACTTTTTGGTCAGCCGCCAATCCGGGCCTACTGTTTTTGAACCGCCCGGCGCACACCGCCGCTGGCTACTCCCCACCACGCCTCACGGAGGTACCCCCTGCCCCGGCACACCTAGACCACGACACGGCCATGCGGAGCGAGCGGCAACTCGCTCCCTGGCCATCACGATCGCCCACCCCGGCCGCCGCGCCCTTCCACCCGCCACGCGCACGCGGCACGCCGGACACCGCACCCCCAAGGACACACGTTCATGACGCCTTGCTACCCACCCATGCCCGAAATCGCTGACGCGCGAGCGGTCCGCGCCGGTTGAAGGCGGTCGCCGCCGGCATCGGCGTCGTCTTCCTCTCCCCACTGCTGCTCGCCGGGACGGCCATGATGATGGCCTCCTCCGCCGAAGCCGTGCAGACCTCCGGCTCTTTCAGCGGCTGCCTGACCGACATCGACTCCGACGAGGTCGCCAAGCACGTTACCGACATCCTCGACGGCGCGTCCGGCAAGGACGTCCACATCGAGGGCCTGGATCTGCCCGCCGAGCAGGTCCCCAACGCGCGGACCATCGTCGCCACCGGCATCAGCCTCGACGTGCCCAAGAAGGGCCAGATCATCGCGCTCGCCACCGCGATGCAGGAGTCGCGGCTGCGCAACCTCAACTACGGCGACCGGGACAGCCTCGGCTTGTTCCAGCAACGTCCCTCACAGGGCTGGGGCACTGCCCAGCAGATCCGTGATCCCGTCTACGCCAGTGAGCGCTTCTACAAGGCTCTGCTCAAGGTCAACGGCTGGCAGCAGATGACCGTCACCCAGGCGGCACAAGCCGTGCAGAAGTCCGGCTACCCGGACGCGTACGCACAGTGGGAGAACCTCGCCACCGCGCTCCAGACGGCCATCGCCAAAACCTTCCCCGGCAACTCCGACAGCTCCGGCAAGGACAAGGACGGCCAGAAACCGGACAAGGAGGCCGAGAGCACCACCGGCTGCTCTCCGTCCAAGGACGGATCCGGCTTCGGCCGCATCCCCGAGGGGAGCGTCCCGAAGGGATACAAGATCCCCAAGGATGCCGACCCCAAGGCCCGTAAGGCCCTGGACTGGGCGATGCACCAGCTCGGCACGCAGTACCAGTGGGGCGGCAGCTGCACCGCCGCGCACGGCCCCGACCCGATGGGCCGCTGCGACTGCAGCTCGCTGATGCAGCAGGCGTACGCCCACGCCGGCATCACCCTCACCCGCACCACGTACACGCAGGTCAACGAAGGCAAGCCCGTCTCCCCCAGCCACCTCCAGCCCGGAGACCTGGTCTTCAGCCGCGGCACCGCGAGCCGCCCCGAGCACGTCGGCATGTACATGGGCGAGGGCCTCGTGATCGAGGCCCCGCGCACCGGAAAGCCCGTCCGGATCACCCCGATCAAGGACTGGGACATCCTCGCCGCCCGCCGCGTCCTCTGACGCCGCTCCCGCCCGCACCCCGCTGCTGCGGGCGGGCCGCCGCCGCGGCCACTTCCCGCGCGCCGAGCGCGCCTCCCCCTCCGCTTCCCCCCTTTCCGCCGGCCCCTCGCCTGGCCTGCGTTCGCAAGGAGCCTCGCCACACCCATGCCCCTCCCTCTCGCAGACCGCGTCATCCAGCTCGCCTTCGACCCCGGCATCACCCCCGCGGGCGGCGGCCTGCCCGGCCTCGCCGTGCTGAAGAACGTCGTCAACTCGATCAACATGTTCGGGATCATCGCCGTCGTCGGCGCCCTAGCCGTCTCCCTCGGCGTGTGGGCCTGGGGCCACCACACCGGTGGCCACCAGGCCGAGGCCAACGGCAAGAAGGGCGCCGTCGTCGCCGCGGGCGCCGCCCTCGGCCTGGGCGCCGCGAACGGCATCGTCGCCTTCTTCTCGGCTCTCGGGTCGCAGGTCCACTGATGCAGAAACGACTCCCCTCCCTTTCCCTGTCCTCGTACGGCATCGGCTGGTCGGCCAACAAGCGGATCGCGATCGTCGCTCTGGTCGTCACCGTCCTGCTCGCGACCGCCGCCACCGTCGCCTGGCTCAGCGGGAACGGCAACGGCCGCCAGGGTCGAGATCACGCCGCTCCGGCGCCGGCGAGCAGCCCGTCCTCCTCCGAGGCCGCCCCGAAGCCCGTCGCCGGATCCGGATCGGTGCCCAAGCCCCCGCAGATCGCCGAGCCGGTCGCCTACGCCAAGGCCGTGGCCCAGATGCTGTGGTCCTACGACACCCGCAACACCAGCCGCGACCAGCAGCTCGCCGGCATGCGCGCGTGGATGACCAACGAGCCCACGTACGCCGACTGGGCATCGGTCTCCGGCCAAGTCCCGGATCCGGTGCTGTGGTCGCGCATGGCCGACCAGGACCAGCACGCCACCGCCAGTGTCACCGAGGGCCACTACCCCTCCGCGTTCAAGCAGGCCCTGGCCGACGACCCGTCCGCGATCACCAAGGCGTACATCTACGTCGTCACCGTCAACGGCAAGCAGCAGATCGCCTGGAAGAAGGGCGGCGGTGGAGCCGAGGAACGCGCCGTGACCCTGGCCGTGCAGTGCCGTCCCAACCACGACTGCACCTTGGCCGCCATCGCTCCGAGCGTCACGCAGTGACCCGCGCCTGACACAAGAAAGGAGGGGCAACTCTCCGTGGGTTTCTGTGATTTCCCCCTGGCAGACAAGCTGTGCGCCGTCGGTGACGCGGTCGATTTCGCCTCGGATCCCGGCAAGGCCATCGGCGACTGGATGGCGAAGTCGGCAGGCGAACTCGCCGCCGCCGCTGCCGACCTGGCGGCCAAGGCCGTCAACACCACCACCAAGGTCGACCTGAACGCCGGCTGGTTCCGCGACAACTACGAGATGCTGCTGCCGCTGGGCCTGGTCCTGCTGGTCGCGACGTTCTGCGCACAGCTCGTCCGGGCCGCCATCAGACGCGACGGTCAAGCCCTCACCCAAGCATTCACCGGCACCATGTCGGGCGTCCTGTTCGCCTTCTGCGCCATCGCCTTCACCACGGTCGCCGTGGAGGTGGTCGACGCGATCTCCGAGGGCCTGTTCAAGGCCGCGAGCCTGGACATCGAGTCGGCCGTGCGCCGCATCGTGAAGGTGAGCCAGATCGGCGCCCTGGCCGGGCTGGGCTGGCTCGTCCCGGTCGTGGCCGGTCTCGGCGCCGCCATCGGCGCCTTCCTCTACTGGTGCGTGATGATGGTCCGCAAGGTCGGCATCCTCGTCATGGTCACCCTGGCGATCTTCGCCAGTGCCGGCGGCGGCTGGGAGGTCGCACGCCGCTGGCGCAAGGGCTGGATCGAAGCCACCGCCACCCTCGTCGTCTCCAAGCTGTTGATGACCGTGATCTTCGTGCTCGGCATCGCCGCCATGGGCAAGACCGAGGCCAAGGACGGCATCGGTGCCCTCGCCGACGTCATGTCCGGCATCGTGATCATGGTCCTGGTGCTGCTGTGCCCGTACGCGGTGTTCAAGTTCGTGCACTGGGCGGCCGACGGAACCGACGGCGAGTCCATCCACCGCGCCGGCGGCGCCGGAGCCCAGGTCGCCAAGGCACACGCCGAGAACGCGACCCGCAAGGCCGCGGCGGCAGCCGCCACCGCCGGAACCGGCGGTGCGGCAGCCGGAGCGGGCGCCGCTCCGCAAGGCCCCGACGCCGCGGGCGGAGGCGGCTTCCCGGGCGACATCGCCTCCCACTCGACCGGTGGAGGCGGTGGCAAGGAAGACGCGCAAGGCGGTGGCACGGGCGTCTCGCCCGGTGGGGATGCCATCAAGTCCGGTCTGGAGACTGCCGTCCAGCCCGCGCCGACGAGCGTCTCCGACGACACCAGCAGCCAGGTGGGAGGAAGCCCGGGCCCGGGTGGGTCCGGACCGAGCGCCGCGTCCAGCCAGGGCGGCGGATGGCAGTCCGCTCCCCCGACCACGACCCCGCCGCCCCAGGGCGCACCGCCGTCCTCCGGCTCACAGAACGCCACGGCCAGCGGACCGGCTGGGCCGCCCCCACCCCCGACCGGCCTTTGATCCTCTGCCCGCTTCCCGGGGGCGGGACGCACCGCGCGCTCCCGCCCCCGGGCCCCCACCCGCGCCTCCAGGACCCGCCCCATGACTGACCTTTCCGTCGCCCCGGTCACGGTGAAATTCCCGCACCGGTCCCGTCGCGGCATCCTCCTCGGCCTCTCCCTTCCCCAGCTCGTCCTTGTGTCGTGCACCCTGGCCCTGCTGCTGATGACGGTGCTCTCCACTGGGCTGCTCGGCGCCGTCGCCCTGACCCCGCTATTGGCTGCATCGGGCGCTCTCGTCGCGATCCGCCGGCACGGCCGCTCCCTGATCGACTGGGCGCCGATCGTCGCCCGCTACGCGCAGCGCCGGCGCACCGGCCAGACGCTCTGGCTCGCCCGGCCCGTCACCCGCCCGCGGCAGGAAGGCGTCCTTCACCTGCCCGGCACCGCCGCCTCCCTCAAGGTGGTCACCCCCGGCGACTCCGCCAACGGCGCTGCAGCGGTCCACGACCCGCACCGGCAGACCCTGACCGCCATCGCCCGTGTCACCTCCCGCGCCTTCGCCCTCCTCGACCCCGCCACCCAGAACCACAACGTGGCCAGCTGGGGACGTGCGCTCGCGGGCATCGCCCGGACCGGGCACATCGCCACCGTGCAGGTCCTGGAGCGCACCGTCCCCGACAGCGGCGACACCCTCACCCGCCACTGGACCCAGAACGGGCAGCCCCAGGCCCCGGTCGCCGGACAGATCTACTCGGAACTGGTCGCCTCGGCCGGTCCGGCCGCCGCCCCGCACGAGACCTACCTCGCCATCTCCCTGGACCTGAAGGCCGCCAAGCGCCTGATCAGCCAGGCCGGCGGCGGGCTGCCGGGCGCGTTCACCGTCATGGAGCAGACGACTGCCTCCATCGCCCAGGCCGCCCGGAACGCCGGGCTCATGGTCACGGGCTGGCTGAGCGCCCGGGAGATCGCCGCCGTCATCCGCACCGCCTACGACCCGAAGGCACTCGCCGCGCTCCAGCAGTGGTCCGACACCGGCCGCGCCGAGGCGGACCCCGCGGCCGCCGGACCCGTCGTCCAGTTCGAGGAGTACGACCGCCTCGCCACCGACTCCGCCCGCCACGCCACGTACTGGGTGGAGAACTGGCCGCGCACCGAAATGGGAGCCGGCTTCCTGCACGGGATCATGTTCACGGCCGGAGTGCGGCGCAGCCTGTCCCTTATATACGCGCCGCAGGGGCTCGAGTCCGCGCTGCGGGACGTCCAGCGGAAGAAGGCCGCGATCATCGCCGACGCGAACGAGCGCGCCCGCCGTGGACAGGTCGACAGCGAGGAAGACTCCGTCGAGTACGCCGACGTCAAAATGCGAGAGCGCCAGCTCATCGCCGGGCACGCAGACGTGGCCCTGACCGGCCTGGTCACCGTCACGGCCGAGACCGACGCCCTCTTGGACGCAGCGTGCGCGCAGATCGAGACCAGCGCCGTCACCTCCGGCGTCGACCTGCGGCGGCTCAACTACCAGCAGCCCGACGCCTTCACCCTCACCGCCCTGCCGCTCGCCCGGACAGCCCTGTGACCAACCCCTTTTCGATCACGCCGCGGCAGGAGCAATCGCTACCACCGCCCCTGCCTCCGGGCAGGAAGGACCACCACCTTTGACCTCTCGCACGCGTCCACAGGACGCGCACCCCTACCTCCGCGCCGCGAGCGCCGGAGTCCGCCACCACACCCGTGCTCTGGCACGGCCGGACGCCACCTCCCCCACGCCGGTGGACCGACTGCACCTTGACGTGCTGCACGCCCACCTCACCGCCCTGCACCAGCTCCTCGACCGGCTCGCCGAGACCACCCGGCCACCGCACCCCGCCGCCGGCCGCCACCTCGCCACCGCGCACACCCGCGTGTGGCAGGCCACCGCCGAGATCCACTCGGCCTTCCACCTGCTGCCCAGCAACACGACGGCAGAAGACGCCGAGGTGAGCGCGTGCCACCCGGAACGGCTGCCCGAGGGACCACCCGTGCTGACCATCTGCCAGCGCCACCTCGCCGCCGGACACATCATCCGGCGCAAGACCACCCCCACCGACCTCCGCACGCACACCACGGCCTGCGTGCGATGAGCACCACCCGCAGAATCGAGGGCCCCCGATGAGCCACCGGCCCGCCCGCCGCGCCCGCCGCGCGTCCGCGTCTCCGCTGTTCACTCCCCACGGAACCGACCGGGCCAGCCGCAAACAGGCCCGTCGCCAGCTCGCCGAAGCCACCGCCAAAGCCCGCGCCGAAGCCACCGCCCACCAGGCCGAGAACACCTCCACCGAGCACGAGACGCCCGCTGCTCTCTACCCCCCGAGCGGACGCCCCGGCCCCGCCTCCGCCCGGAAGAACCGGCTGAAGCTGCCCGCACACCGCATTACCACCGCCGTAGCCGCCGGCGCGTACCCCTTCCTCGCCGAAGGCGGCCTCGGCGCGGAAGGCATCTACATCGGCCGCGACGTGCACGCCGAGGCATCCTTCGTCTTCGACCCCTTCGCGCTGTACGGCAAGGTCGAGGGCTTCACCAATCCGAATCTCCTCCTCGCCGGCGTCATCGGCCAGGGCAAGAGCGCCCTGGCCAAGTCCTTCGCGCTGCGCTCCGTGGCCTTCGGGTACCGCGTCTACGTTCCGTGTGACCCCAAGGGCGAGTGGACACCAGTGGCGGAAGCCCTCGGCGGCAGATCAGTAGCCCTCGGGCCAGGACTGCCCGGCAGGCTGAACCCGCTGGACGCGGCCCCGCGCCCGGCGAGCGTCTCCGAGGCCGACTGGGTCGGCGAGATCCGCAAGCGGCGCCTTCTCCTGCTCGGCTCCCTGGCCCGTACCGTCCTTGGCCGGGACCTGATGCCCATGGAGCACACGGCCCTGGACATCGCCCTCGACGCCGTCGTCACCCGCGCCGCCGACATCGGCAGCACCCCGCTCCTCGGTGACGTCGCCGCCACCCTCAACAACTCCGGCGCGCTGGATGAGGCCGCCGGGATGGTGTCGGGACAGCTCGGCGACGCGGCCCGTGACCTGGCCCACGCCATGCGCCGCCTCGTCCACGGTGACTTGGCCGGCATGTTCGACGCCCCCTCCACCATCGCCTTCGATCCCGGCGCGCCGATGCTCACCATCGACCTGTCCCGACTCGGCGGCTCGGGCGACGACACGGCGCTGGTCCTTGCGATGACGTGCGCCTCCGCCTGGATGGAGTCCGCCCTCTCCGACCCGAACGGCGGCCGACGCTGGATCGTGTACGACGAGGCGTGGCGCCTGATGCGCCATGTCGGCTTGTTGCAGCGCATGCAGGCCCAATGGAAGCTCTCCCGCGGACTCGGCATCGCCAACCTCATGGTGATCCACCGGCTGTCCGACCTGCTCACCGCCGGCGATGCCGGATCCCAGGGCCGCGCCCTGGCCGAGGGCCTGCTCGCCGACTGCAGCACCCGCATCATCTACCGCCAGGAGACCGACCAGCTCCACGCCGCGGCCTCCCTGCTCGGACTGACCTCCGTCGAGATGGACGCCATCGCCCACCTCAACCGCGGCAGGGGCCTGTGGAAGGTGGCCGGTCGATCTTTCATCGTGCAGCACCTCCTGCACAGCCACGAGCTGGCCCTCTTCGACACCGACGCCCGCATGCACTGAGAAGTCCCGCGAGTTCACCCCAACTGGCAGTGACCCCGCGTTCTGCCGCCGACCGCCACCAATCGATGGAGCGCGTGGTCTTCGGCTGGACCGATGTCCACGCCGATCAGGCCGCCCTCTTCGGACCGTGACCGCACGACGATCCTGCTGCCACTCACCGCCAGCCGATCAGAACGGACCCCTCCCTGCCCTACCAAGATCCGGAACAGCGCGAGACCTCGCCCAACACGCTTCACCGCTACGCCCGCCGGGACGCCGAGCCCTTCCTGGCCGCGCACCTGCTCCCCGACGAGCCGCTGCCGCTTCCCGACCTGACTCCCTACCTCACCGCGCTCGCCATGGCGGAGACGCCCGCCGAGGTCAGCGCCGTCACCCGTCGGCTCGTCGAAGCCACCACGCCCGTACTCGACCACATAGCCGGCCACTTCGTGGCCATAGCCCTCTGGGCCGGCCATGAGCACCGCCACACACCACAGGCGGTGCGCCTGCTACGTGACGCCGCCCACGGTGTCCGCCTGGCGCCGGCACAGGTCACCCAGGCCGATCTGGAGAACCTGCGTGCCCACTACACCCCGCCCGCAGTAGGCCCGGACGAAGACAGGGCCGTCCAGCCAGCCGCGGCCCGTCCCCGGTCGTTGGGGCCTTCGTCTGCCTCCGGCCCTCCGCGCTCCCGCCGCTAGAGCGCCACGAATCTCCTTGGGAACACATGCCCACACTCCGCGCTGATCTCTCCGCCTTCGCCGACGCCCTGGCCGACCGGTTGCCCGGCCAGTGGACCACCGAATACGTCCGACACGCTTCCTGCGACGAGCAGTTCGCCAGCGCCGAGGCGCTCTGGGACGTCGGCCACGTCGACTACATCGTCAGCCAGTACGTCCTCAGTCACCACGCCGTCCTGCGCGACCAGGACGGACGACAGCTCTATCTCGCCGATCGACCCTTGTACCGGCACCAGTTCGTCGTGGCACCGCTGGAGCCCGAAGGGCCCGGCATCAAGCCCCATCACTTCTCTGGAGTCGAGGAACCGAACGGCATCGCCGTTCGTGCCCAGCCAGCGCGGGCAGCCGCGCAGGTCACCCGGCGCCTGCTGCCCCGCTACCAGCGGGCCTTGGACACCGTGCTGCACAACGCAACCATCCAGCCAGAGCCGCCGCACCGCGCCGGACCGCCGCAGGTGGCCGACGTCGTGACCCTGACCTGGTACGAGGACGGCGCGCTCGGCACTCCGTACAGGGACGTCCCCGAGGAAGCCCGCACGGTGCTTTACGCCCTCGGATTCCAGTACCACCCGCACCAAGCCGCATTCCTGTTGCCCGCCGCTTACGGCGAGGACGGCCGCGCTCTCCGCCTGCAGGCCCTGGTGCACCACCTCTCCCCAAAGGGCATCGGTGTCAACCTCCGCCACACCACCACACCGACCACCCTCACCACGCGGCAGCCCGTTCCCGCGCCGACCAGCGCCGCAGCCACCTTGCGCCACCGATAGGCCGACCGCCGGACCGGCCACGCGCGCCTACCCGTTCCCCCCTCTTCCCCAGTACGAGGAGCCCCCATCCGCACCATCCGCCGCACCCTGCCCTTGATCACCGCCACACTCTGCGTCGCCCTGGCTACGACCGCCTGCACCAACGACGCCAGCAACCCCTCGGCCAAGAAGACAGCGCCCAGCGCCACCGCCGCGCCGGTGGCGACCCCCGCGCTCACGCCGGCGCAGGCACGCGACGCCATCACCCGCTACTCGACGACCAACAACCTCGCGCACGTCAAGCAGGACCGCGCGCTCCTCGACACCGTCGAGGACGGTCCCCGTTACGCGATGTCGCTGGCCGACCTCAAGCAGGACGAGGCGCTGCCGCAGGCGGACCGCCAGCCGTACCGGCTGTGGTCGTACGACCTGTCGGCGACCGAGTTGTACATCCCGCGCCTGAACAGCGGACAGCAGCGGTGGTTCGCCGCCGTCACCAGGGGCGGCAGCCAGCAGCAGCACGCCCGCGTCCTGGTCATGGCCGAGAACACGAAGTCGAAGCAGTGGGAGATGGTGGCCACCGTCGACGTCGACGATCCCAAGCAGCTCCCGCAGATCGTGCTCGACAAGGATGGTTACGCCACCGCCATCGACGCCTCCTCGAAGTCCCTGGCCGCACCGGTCGGCCAGCTCCGCTCGGCGGTGACCGACAACTTCGCCACCGGAGGCGAGCTGACCGGGAAGAAGGTCTTCACTTCGAACCAGACCTCCCAGCGGCAGATCAAGGTGCACGACGAGACGACCCGGAAGTTCGGCCCGCGCGGCACCACCCGCTTCACTGCCGCCGACCCGCAGTTCACCGACGCGTACGCGCTGAAGACCACCACGGGCGCGCTCGTCGTCTTCTCCCACACGCACACCCAGCACGACGCCGTCGCCGCCCCGGGTCTGCGGATCATTCCGGAGAAGGAGGACCGCGCCTGGCTCGGCACCAGCCCCAGCCCCGCCTTCACCTACACGTTCACCTGCTCGGACATCGCCGCCGTCCCGAGCGTGCCTGAGGCGTCCAGCCTCCTCGGTTACAGCTGCCGCCGCACCGACGCCAAGGCCGCCGGCCCCAGCGCCTCTGTCTAGAAGGACCCGTGGCCGAACCTCCCGCCGCCGGGCCAGGCACCGGCCTCGACAGAACTGCCCCGACCCCGCCGCACGTCCCGCCCGCCGGCCCAGCACCCACCCAGTGATCCTGCAACGCCCTGGAGGCCCCTCCTGTCGACCGGTTCCTTCATCGCTCGCCCCACCGAGACCGGTTACACCGGCATATACGTCCATCTCGACGGCCAGCCGAGCGAGAAACTGCCCATCCTCCTCACTGCCCACCGGTACCGGTTCGGCCGTGACGTCAAAGCTATGGCGCAGCATCTCGTGGATGGCGTCGCCGTGGGATGGGACGAGCTGGGCACTGATCTCCTGGACGGTGCCCCGCCCGAGATCCTCTCGTCGCTGACCGGCGGTGAACAGTGGGCCAGCAGCACCCTGGACCACCTGGTCACGCCCGACGGCTCCCCGCCGGTCCGCATGACGGTCACCGAGAAGACCGCCGCCGATCTGGACGTGCAGTGGGGGTACATCCTTCGCCCCCACGGGATCGAAGTGATCAGCGTGCTGCACGCCACCGCCGGTCCTCTCGTCGCGTGGGGCACCGACCCCCGCGCCCCGTTCAGCAACCACCCGGCGCACTGGTCTGCCCCCGCCTCGGCCGCCGCGCCATCGGCCCGTCCCGCCCCCACCTCGCCTTCGGTTGGTCCCCGCACCGCTGCCCGCCGCTGACCCTTCCCGCCCGCGCTTCCCGGAGATTTCCCTGCCCACGCCCCCGATCACAATCGTCATCGCCAGCCGCCTGCGTGAGGACCGCCTCGATTACCTGACCGCCATGCACGCCAGCCTCACCCGGCAGTCCGTGCCGTGGGAGGCAGTGATCGCCCTCGACGGCGCCGACCCGAGCCGCCTGCCCGCCCCTCTCGCGGCGGACCCGCGCATCCGTACCCTCACGCTGCCCCGCCCGGTCGGCGCCGCCTGCGCCCGCAACCTCGCCCTCACCCAGGTCCGCACCAAGTACGTGAACTGGGCTGACGATGACGACGAGTTCACCGACGGCGCCATGACGGCACGGCTGTCCGCCCTCGAATCCACAGGGGTGGGCTGGTGCGCCGGCTGGAGTGAGGACCTGCACCCCGACGGCTCGACCATCCTGTGGCGCTGCCCGACGCCGCCAGGTCGACACGGGGCCGGCGACGTCATGAACTACTGGGCACGGCCGCAGGACACGATCCCGATCGGGCCGACCACGATCCTCGCCCGCACCGATCTCGTACGAGCAGCCCCAATGGGCGGCCTCGTCCAGGGCGAGGACTATATGGCGGCCGTCGGCGTCACGGTCCTCGCCCCGGGGATCCTGCTGCGCCTGCCGGTCTACCGGTACCGCAAGCACCCGGGGCAGATGACGCAGCAGGCGTCGTACGACCAGCTTGAGGCGGCGGCCCGCGAGCATGCGCACGGCTACGGACTCAGCCTGCGGGCCGCTCTTCGTACCCGCGAGGCTCTCGCCCGTGGCTGACGCGCACATCGTCCTCGCCTACCGGTCGGCGACGGCCTGGGGCCGCGCGTTCCTGCGCCAAGCCCGCGTGAGCGCACCGCACCGGCGCCCGGCTCTCGCCGTGCCGGCACCCCTGCGTCCCCTGCCTGCGGCCCGTCCGGCACCCCGCCGCTGACCTGCTCCACCACCGACCACGTGAGGAGATGCCCACCCTCTTGGAACCCGGCACCCACTTTGTCTTCGGTACTCACAAGGAACACGGCTTCGTCGCCTCCTTCACCTCCTCCATGCCCTCGCACCTCGCCCAATGGTTTCTGCTGCGCGAAGAGTTCGAACCGGTCGCCGGCCAACCCGGGCTGTTCAGGCTCAGCGAACCGGAACGGGACGGCCCTCGCCGCACTCGACAGGCCGTCCACGACCTGCGCCGCCAGGGTTACGCCGTACACGCCGACGTCGTTCTCGACCCCGCCACTTCGGCCAGCCCGCCACCTCCCGTGCGGCCGAACGGGCTCCTGGAACGCCGCAGCCGTCTCGCACAGGCCGCCGCCGGCCGTACGACGCAGCGCGGCACGGCACCCACCACCTCGCCGTCGTCGGCCCGGCCGATCCCGCCGAAGCCCACCTACGCGCCGACCGTCCACCTAACGGCCTCCGGTGGCGGGCGATCTCGATGACGCCCGGAAGCGACCCGGCTCCCGAACGCCCGCTGCCCGTGGCACGCGACCTCGGAACCCGAGCACGCGACTTCCGTCTCCGGATGGCCGTCATCGCCCGCGAGACCGAGGTCGCGCTCGACATGACCCGCGACCGCTACGGCCGCACCGTTCACGAAGGCGCCGCGGCAGCCGCACGAGCCCACCGCGACAAGGCCGCCGTGGAGGCGTACGCCACGCACCTCGCCCCGCATGCCGATGCACTGCTCGATACCGCCCGCCGCGCGCTCAACGAGCTGCCGCCCGCCCGGCACTTCACCGGATGGCAGACCGTGCTGGACGGCCTCGCCGTCTCCGCCGCCGAGATCCGGAGGGCACTCGACCGGCCCGCTGCCCCCGGCTCGGCAGCAGAACGCGGGCAGCATGCGGCCTTGTGGCCCCACCTCGCCGCGTGGGCGGACCACGGCTTCGTTGCCGGCAACCTCGCCGACCAGAACCCGCAGCAGCATCACAAGGCCCCGCTGACCGACGAAGAACAGCAGGCGTGGACTGAGCGGGCCCAGGCCGCACAGCGGCGAGGCGAGCTGGAGCTGACCGAGTCGTGGTACGCCGCTGACGGGCAGCCCATCACCCTCGCCCACCTGATCGAGGACGACGACTCGAGGGTGGTCGCCCTCAGAGGTGACCCCGACGCCCCCGGCTGGCGGGTGATCGGGTACTTCGCCCACGAATACGAGGCCGGACAGGTGCTGCCCGCCGCGGTCCCGCCCGGCGTGCTGCGCGCAGACGTCTCTGTGTTCAACCGCCCCGTGCCCGCCCCCGAGGTATCGCTGCAGGAACTCATCCGGGACGTCATCGAGGCCCAGCACGCCGGTGACGCGTCCAACGCGCTCCTCGGCGCCACCCAACGCGGCTACCACGCGGGTCCGATGGTCCGCCTTCAGGAACTCCTGGAGACCACGGGCCAGTTCGCCAGCGCACTGGAGACCGTCCAGGGCCGGCAGGTCGCCGCCCGGCTCACCGCACTCGGCCGGCAGATCGACTTCCTCACCCGCGAAGTGCATGACGCGGCCGAGGACCTCGGGGCGACCGTCGCCGTTCTGCCGCCGCAGCGCACCCCCGTCCTACGGGTCCGTCCGCGCCCCGCCGTGGACACCACGCCACCCGCGCCGCCAGCGCGCACCACCGCCGCCCGCCACCGCTAGGCACCGCTCCCCCGAGAGAAAGCACCCGTTGTCCCTGACCGCACCCCCGGCCCCGGCCCCGCGCATTACCTATGGCGCGGTGCTGGGCAGCCCGTACGTCGCCCGCCTGCTCGGCGGCACTCTTACCGGCCGCCTCCCCAACGGCATGGCGCCGGTCGCCGTCCTCCTGTGGGCCACCGCGACCGGAGGCAGCATCGCTTTCGGCGGGCTGCTCAGCGCCCTGTACGGGCTGTCCTCCGCACTGTCCCAGCCGGTCAAGGGGCGCCTGATGGACCGCCGCGGACAGACCGCCGTGCACCTTCCCGCCGCCGTACTCAACTCAGTGCTGCTGGTGGCTCTGCCTGTGGTCGGACGCCAAGTAAGTCCGGCGCTCGCCACGGCGGTGGTCGTCGCAGCCGGCCTGACCACGCCGCCCCTGGAGGCGGGGCTGCGGGCGCTGTGGCCGAGTGTGCTGCCCAATCCCCGACTGCGGCACGCGGCGCTCGCCCTCGACACCGGTACGCAGGGTCTGCTGTACATCGTCGGCCCCCTGCTCGCCGCCGCGCTCGCCTCCGCGCACAGCCCGTCCCTCGCTCTCGCCGTCACCGCCGCCCTTGGTCTCGTCGGCACCGCCACCGTCGCGAGCGCGCCGCCTTCCCGGCGCTGGCGTCCCGCGCAGCCGACGAGCACGGACGGCGGGGCCGGGCGGCGGCTGGTCAGCCCCGGCCTGGTGCTGCTGTTCGTCTCTCTCACCGGCATCGGGTTCGCGATCGGATCCATGAACGTGTGGTCGATCGCCATGGCCGAGCACCACGACGAGGACATGCTGTCCGGGATCCTGCCCGCCGCATTCTCGACCGGCAGCTTCCTGGGGGGCCTCGTCTACGGACGCCGCACCTGGACCAGCACCACCACCGACCGAATGATCACTGCCGGGGCCGCGTTCCTGGCCGGGTGGCTCCCACTTCTCGCCCTCCTGGGACCGTACGCGGCCGCCTGCGCGGTCATCGTGCCCGGCGCCTTCCTCACCGTCGTGGTCGCCTGCGCCTACGTCACCACCGACGCCCTTACCGCCGCGGCCCGCACGAGCGAGGCGTACGCGTGGCTGATCCTGTCCATCGGTGCCGGCCAGTCCGCCGGCACCGCCCTCGCCGGACGCCTCGCCGAGCACCCCTTCGCCAGCGCCGCGCTCCCCGCCGCCGGCGCCGCGTTCGCCCTCACCGTCCTGCTCGCCGCGCGCCCGCACCTCGGCCCGGCTGGACGTCTCTCCCGGGCCGGTCGACACCGCCGCCCACCCCGAGGCCGGCACGAGGCCGCCCAGAACAACCCCGCAAGCCTCTGACCTTCATACCCATTTGAGGAGATTCATCTATGGCTGTCCGTACGCAGTGGACTGTCGAGCACTCCTGCTCCCACGAGGTCGTCCATGACCTGTCCAACCGTCCCGCCGACAAGCGCGCCGGATTCGCCCGCTGGCTCGCCGGCCGGGACTGCACCGACTGCTGGAAGGCAGCTCGCGACGCCGACACGGAGTCCACGAAGGAGTGGCTCGCCGCCAAGCGCGCCGAAGAGCAGCAGGCTGCCGTCGAATGGGCGGAAAAGTTCGACATGCCGCAACTGGAGGGCCCGGAGAAGGCCCTGGCCTGGGGCGAGCTGTCCCGCCACCAGCTCATGACCTCCGCTCACACCGCACTGGTCGTCGAGGGGTCTTGGGACGAGGCGGACTGGGCGGAGCTGGAGGAGAAGGCCCGCTCCATCACCCGCGCCGGATGGTGGATCGACCAGCGTGATGCGGAGGGTACCGACCTGCTCGAACTCCTCGACGCCGCCGGCGAGGACGACCGCGGGACGGAGAACCCGTTCCGATGACCAGCCGTCAGTGCACGGCCGGGGTCGTGCGTCAGACAGGCCCCCTTCGTAGGGGGGCCACCGTCACGCTGTCTCGTCCTCCGGGATCGGTTCCATCACCTGCCCCAGGCGGGTTCGTACGACCCTCATGCGCGGTGGCGGGGGCGGCTTCGGCCAGCCCTCCTCGCGGGCCTTCTCCACGCGGGTCGAAACCCAGGCACGCCAGAGATAGACCGGATCGTTCTTCCCGAGGAACCAATAACGGTCAAAGAACCAGTCGCGGCGCTCCTTGTCGTCCAGCTCCGACTTGACGCCCTCGATGCGCGCCGTGACCTCATCGAATGCGCGCTCGATCCTTTCCCGCATCCACCAGAGGCCCTTGTCCCCGTGCGGCCACGTACTGGCTTCCGCGCCGTAGCGCTGATACGTCAGCTGAGCAACCCACGCCAGCAGCCCCTTGTCGCTCTTGCCCTGATTGCACGGCCCACAGGCCGGGACCATGTTGACCCAGTGGTCCCACCCGGCATGCGTTACCGGGACGACGTGATCGATCTCCGCTGACTCGGCAGCGTCGCAGTAGACGCAACGCCCCATGTTGGTGAACAGCACCATCAGCCTGATCCACATGTCCTGCTTCTTCCGGCCCAAGGCACCCCCCGTGTTCGGGAGGAACTTAGCGGGCAGCACTGACAACGTGCGGCAGCCTGGTACAAGGTCAATCGCGTCAGCGAATTGCGGACGCCGCCTCTCGTACCAACGGTTCGTCAGATGCGGTCAGTTGCGCTGCCGATCCGGTTGATCGCGGCGCAACATAGCCGACGATCGCCGGTTAGCCAAACCGGCGATCCTCCGGACCATTGTTCCTCCCACCGCCACCCGCCTCGCGTGGAAAGGAACCGCATGTCCCAGCCCCCGCCCACACCGGTGTTCGCTCCGACGCCCGACCCGCTCACCCCGGATCGGGACATCACGCACCAGCACTTCCAGGCCGGCGACACGGTCGTCGTCCTGAAGGGGGTCGCCGGCGGAGAACTGTGGGGTGACGCCATGCGCGTGGTCGCCCCGTCCTGGCACACCCCGACCGACGTGGACGGATGGCGGCTGCGCGATGCGACCGGCGGCGCGCAGTCGTACATCACCGCCCACCCTCGCTACCTCGTGCACCTCTCGCGTCGCTGCCCGGACTGCCTGATCCATCTCCGGGCCATGGAAGATGCCCTTCTGCCGAAGTACACCGACGACAACGCCCTGATCGACTGCGGTTGGTACACCACCACCGCCCTCAACCAGTTGGTGCACATAGCCGACGCCCGGAGCAGCCGGTGATTCCCCGTCTCCACGAGCGGACCCACACTCCGAACGACGTGCTCACCGAGGCGCTGGGACGTCCGGTGTCGCCGGACGAGGGGCTGACCGAGCACACCGTCGTCGCCCACTGGCCGGGCCTCGACTACTACACCTTGGACGACGAGCAGAAGATCTGGACGTCCCTCCAGTGGGCTGAGCACCTCGAAGACCCGCTCATGGAGTACCCGTTCGCCGCCAGCGCGAACGGCGACCGGCGCGCGATCTTCCACCTCGACGTCCGGCTCCACCCCGACGACCGTGAGCTGACCGGCCCCGAATGGGCCGAAGCCGCCCACCGGCTGGCCCGCGCCGCGGGCATCGAAGTCCCCGGCGAGCCGAACGACTGCCGGTGGATCGCCGTCCAGGCCCAGCCCGGACGCCTCGACCTGATCGCCAACCTGATCCGCCTCGACGGCTCCTGGCACACGCAACCTGCCGAGGTCCTGCGACGCCTCTCGGCCGAGTCCCGCCGCATCGAGCAGGACCTGCGCCTGATGCCCGTACGAAGCACTCCAAGGCCGCCAGCCCTCGCCCGGCCCGCCTCCACAGCATCAGCCCAGCTCGCGGCCATCCTCTCGCAGCTCGCCGACGAGCAGACCGGCCCGTTGGCCACAGTGCGCGGACTCGTCGAACACACCGCCCACCGCATCGCCCACCAGCCCGATGCCGCCACGGCGCACTGCCTGGAGCTGATCGCCCGCCGCCTCTACGGCATCCAGCAGGACCTCGACACCACCGCGACCCACCTGAACGCACCCACCCGGCCACGCACAGCCTTCCCGGCACTGCCCACCATCACGGCAGCCGCACGGCGATCACCGTAGGAGAAACGTCTCTTTGCCCCTGGCCGACCGATTCCTGACCGTCCGCCGCGACCCGCACTCCGAGGAGGTCCTCGCCCGCGGCGGAGACCCCGAGGCCCACAGCGTCCTGCAGCGTACGGGCTTCGTCCCGGTGGTCCGCGTCCACGAGACCTACCACCGCGCCCCCACCAACCTCGTCGAGGGCGACGACACCCGCCTCGGGATCGAAGCCGTCGCCCGGCTCCGGGCCGTCGGATACCACGTCGACTGCGACGAGGACTTCGACACCGACCGCCGGCCGGTCCACAATCTGCCGCTGGGCGCCACCGTCGCCCATCTCGCCCAGCGCATTCGCGAAGCCACCACCACCTGGGATGCGGCCGGCGTACTCACCGAACTGACCGCCTCCCACGACGGTGTCCTCGCCGCACTCGAGGAAGTCCTTATCGCCACCACCGAGTTCCACGACGGCCTTGGCGACGCGGCCGACCCGCACATCGCCCGCCGTCTGCGCTACCTCGCCGACGAGCGTCTCCGAGCCATCCGTAGCGACCTCTCCGACACCCGTAACGCCCTCGCCGACCGGCACGTCCCGCACCCCGGCCGCAGCATCTGCGCCGAAGAGGTCCCCGCCACCGAACGTGAGCGCTCCGCCGTCTGCGCCTGCCCGCCCCCGCCGCGCATCGCGCCGGCCCCGCCACCGCCTCCCGTGGCCGCCGGCCTGCGCCGCTGACCCCACCTCGCCCAAGGACACCATGCACGATCACGCCAACTCCGAGCGCCTCGCCTCGTACGCCGACGTCCTCGCCGGCGAACTCCCGGGCACCTGGACCAGCTCCTACCACCCTCCCGAGCACAAGGATGACCTCGCCGAACTGGCTGACCGCATCTGGGACCTGGACCTCGTCGCCGGGTCACTCGCTGAGCACCCGCTCCAGCAGGCAGCCGTCCTGAGCCGCCCGGACGGAGCCCAGCTCGTCGTCCTGGAACGGCACGACGAACGCGACGGATTCCTCATTGCCGCCGTCGCCCCGCGCGCACTGCCCGACGAGGCGTACCGCGCCGTACCCGAGCCCAACGGCATCGCGCTCGCGGACGATCCGTTCCTGGGCGCCGAGCAGGTCGCCGGCGACCTGCTCGCCCGCTACGAAGCCGCGCTCGCCCAGGTCCGGCACAACGCCCTGGGCGGCATCCAGCCGTCCCAGCCGGATCGGGTCGTCCTGACCTGGCAGCAGGACGGCAGCGTTGCCGCCGCGCCCGTCGGTGACGCAGCCGGCGCCGTCCTGGCGGCTCACGGCTTCATCCAGGATCCGCAGACCGGTATCTACCGCCTCGGCGCAGACGACACCAGGGCCCAGGCCCGCGCCCTGCGCGCGCTCGGCCCGCAGCTCGACGCGCTCGGCATCGGCACGGCGCTCCAGCACCCCGCAGCTCGGACCGCCCCCAGCGCCGTCATGCCGCCGGCCCCTGCCGCCACACGAACGTCGGCCTCCAGGGCTCGATGAAGCCAGGGGAGCCCGACTTCCTGGTGCTGGAGTACGTCACCATCACCAAGGATTCACGCACCGGGCTGGTCGTCGCGATCGGCGGGACCGAGCGGGCGGCGGACATCCTCCAGCGCACCGGTGGCTTCCTGACCGCTCCCGGTCCGCGAGGGGACTACCACCGTCTTCCCCACGGCCTCCCGATCGAGCAGCAGCGCCTGAAGGCCACCGCGGCATCGCATGCCCTGCTCTGCGCCGGTCACAGCGTCCACCTTGACCCCGCCCTGAACGCGCTGACCGCGCCGAACGGCGAACGCGACGCGGCTCTGCGCTACCTCGCCCAGCTCGCCGAGCGGGCCTCCCGCACCGAGAGCAGCACCGAGGTCGCCGAGGTCCTGACCGAGATCGCCGGGCCGGCCAGCGGCCCTGCTGCCGCTCACCCGGGACGTTGTCGTCAGGGCCTGGATCGCCTTGTCCCCTGCCCCCGACGCCGAGAGCGCAGACCCCGACCCCGACCCCGTTGCCGACCTCGGCAATACGGCCAACGCGCTGTCGCGCGCCGCCCACCGGATCCTCGCCGCCCGCAATCACGCCGCGCGGGCTCCCGAGCGGTCGACAGCCACAACCCCGCCGCCGAGCCCCGCGCGGCAGCCGTCCGCCCCCGCACCCCGACGCCGCTGAACTGGAGAACCGCCCATGGGCAATCGTGCCGATGATTACGGCACCGACGTCGAGATCTACGTCAAAGCGTTGACCACTACCATCCACGCCGCCACTCCCACCGGCGCCCCGGCCAAGCTCCACGACCTGCTGGAACAGCTCGGGATGGAACGCCACGAGTACCCCGTCGGCACCCCCCTGTACATCTGGCACGCCGTGCCCGAGCACCTCGGTGCCGAGGAGCAGAAGCACCTGGCGAGCCGGGCGATCCCGACGCTGCTGATGGCCGGATACAAGGTCAACATCGACCCCGACCTGCTCGACGAAACCGCCTACCAGCAGGCCGCGCGGGAAGTCCGCGCCAACAAGCCGCGCCCCGTCAAACAGCAGCCGCCACGGGCTGCCTCCGCCTCGCGCCCCACACCGTCCCGGCGTACCCCATAACGCCCGTCGGGCGGCCCCGGCTCCCTGCTCGGGGCCGCCCGCCGCGCACCGACAGCCTTATCGGAGAACCCCGTAACACCCCGCAAGCCCCCGCCGATCAGCCACCGCCTCGCCACCGCCCTGTTCCGCCGGTACCTACGCGCCTGCATCACCACCAGCCCCCACCGCCCCACCCCGCCGACACCTGCCCGCCCCGAGACCGTCCTCGGCGAAGCCCGGCGGATCGGCCACCGCCACTGATACCAACCCCCGTCCTGGAGGAGCATGCCCCACTCCAACCCGTCCCCGGTGCGGCTGGCCGACGAGATCGCCCGCCAGCTCGGCCATCTCGGCGACCACCTCGCGATACTCCCCCCGCATGAAGCAACGCAGGTCATCGCACGCGTTGTCGACCCTGCGGACGGCGTCCTCGCCGGCGTCACCCACCTCGTCTCCGTCAGCAGCACGTTCGCCAAGGTCCAGGCCGAGCGCGGCGCCCTGCCCGCCGAGGTGTGGCTCGCCCTGGGGCGGGCCACGAACGAGCTCGACGCCATCGGCGGGGACCTGGACGAACACCGAGAGATCCTCCAGCACATCGGCAACCGGCCTGAGACCGCACCGGCGAAGCCGCCGGCCCCTGCTCCACTCGTCGTCCGGCGGCGCCGGTGAAAAGAAAGCAGTGGCAGGGCTGGGGGGCGGGCGAGCAGGCTCAGCAGCACTACCTCGTCGAGCCCCGCGCCCTCGCTGGCGGCGGTGACCTCCGGCACGTCTCCGAGTTCCTGCGCGCTTCGGGTTGGCGGGACAAGTCCAAGGCCGGCGGCCCTCTCGCCATGGAAAGCCCGGACCGCGCGGTCCGTATCACCTACGACCCCTTCGTACTGCCCGGCGGGTGGACCATCCGCGGTGCCGCGAGCGGCCACCAAGAACAGTGGTGGGCAGTCCTCGGGCGGCAAACACCGGTAGAGATCGTCGCCGGTCTCACCGACGCCCTCACCCGCCCCCGCTCCGCGCACGCCCCCAACGTGTGGGCACCTTTGCGCGAACAGGGGTGGGACCGTCCGCCCAACGCCGAGCACGTGACCGCGACCAGCCCCGACGGCAGCGCCTGGATGCAGTTCCACCAAGGCCCCGACGGCGAGGCGATGTGGTGGTCCGGGTCGAAGGACAAGCAAGGCAACGGCTGGACAGCCCAGTTCGCCCCCAGCACCCCGATGCACCTGGTGGAAGCCTTCTCGACCGCGCTCGCCAGCCCCGAACCCGTGATGCGCCCGCTCGGCCGGGTTCCACACAGCGCCCAGATCCGCACCACGTCCGTGTCCGTCCTGCCCTCCCAGCTCAGCGCCTGGCAGCAGGCCCGGATCACCGCCGCCCGCGCCGCCACCTGGGCTCGCAACGCCGCCCGGAGCAGCCGGCCCCGCACCACCGCCCGCCCCCACGCCAACGCTGGTGGCGCCCGCACCTACCGCTGATCACCCACACCCCACGAACCGAGGAGCTTGATGCCCGCACTCACCCCGGACACGATCCGCACGGCGACCGAGACCCTGTCCCTTCTTACCGACTACCTGCGTGAGAGCCCCGACCCCGAAGAGGCGCTCGCCCTCGTCGAGCCTCTGCTCGATGAGTACACCGGCCTGCCCGTCCAGCTCGCCGACACCTTGCGCGCCCTCGCCCGCGCCGTGCAGGACCATCCGGACACCCCGCGCACCGTTGAGGTCGGCCTCCTGGTCACGGACCTGCGCACCGCCGCATGGGAGCAGGCAGACCAGCACACCCTCCACTACATCCTGGACGGCCTCCGGGGCCTGTACGGCAGCGCCGTCGCCACCGAGCCGGAGTGCGGCTCGTGCCGCTGAGCGAACGGCAGCTCGCCGCCTTCGCCGACAAGCACGCCTGGCGGATCCCGTTCGACACCAGCCCCCGCCACCTCGCCGGCCCCGGAGACGCCCGCCACGTCACCCACGGCCTGGCCGCCGCCGGATGGAGACCCACCTCCGACCCGCTCAGCGCCGAGATCGTCCTGCGCAGCCCCGATCACCGCCACAGCCTGCAGTTCGACCCGCAGTCCGCCACCTCCGCATGGTGGCGGCTGCGGGCCGAGCCCACCGGCAGCGAACCGGGCTGGTACGCCGAGTTCGGCGAACTCGTCCCCGCCGAGGTCCTCGCCGGCCTCACCGACGCCCTCGTCACACCTGCACCCGCCGAGCCGGGCAACCCCCTGCCGTCGCTGGAAGCTGCCGGCTGGCTCATCGACGGCCGCGGGGCCGCCGTCTCCGATCCACCGGGGTGCAGGGTGGAGCGCCGGCCCGAGAAGGGTGACGGCACCGTGCCATGGCGCGAACCAGACCGTACGTCCTGGCACATCGAGGTCCAGGACCAACCCGGACCCTCCGCTGCGAGCCCCCGGATCTGGCACGCCTGGTTCGACGGCAACACACCGGAGCACCTCGTGACCGCCTTCATCACCACGCTCGCTGACCGCACCCCGCTCCAGCGCGGCATGTACGACCGCACCGCCCACGGCGCCGTGCAGAAGCCGAGCCCGCTCACCCCGGAGCAGGTCGTCGAGGCCCACGCCGCCCGACTCGCCGGCATCCGCAGGCAGACCCGCGGCATGCGGCGCCGGCCAAAGGCCGTGACGCCCCCGGCGAAGGAAAACACCACCCGTTCCACCGCTCGCCGCTGATCCCGATAGGACACCCCACCATTCCCCTCGACCCCGCCGCACATCGCAAGGTGCTGCGTCACCTCAACGCCTTCATCCGCGACAGCAAGAAGATCCTCGACGCCTGGGACGCGTACTCCGACGAGCACACCGGCCTCGACGGCTGGCCGTACGACGACAACGCCTACGGCCTCCGCCAGAGCCAGCGCGACGCCGACACCAGCGCCGCATTCGAAACCGTCCACGCCGGCGCCCGCCACCTGCTGGCCACCGCCGAGACGCAGCTCGCCCAACTCCCCTCCCACGCGGTACAGAGCCGCTGGGTATGGCAGCTGGGCGTCCTGCAGGATGCGCTCGACCGCCTGGATGTACTGCAAGAGGAATGGCGGCAGACGCGCGACAGCCTCGCTACCGACGCCTGCCCCGGAAACCCGGCGTACGACGACGCCCTCGCCGAGTACCACGCCGAAACCTGGAGCTACCTCGACGACTGGGCCTCCCACGGCCAGGCCGTCCTCGACATCAACACAGCTGCCCGCCACGCCCCCTCGACCCTGGCCCCGCCACCGACCGCGACCACGGTCCCCGCGTCCGGCCGGGCCAGCACGGTGCGGAGGTGACCATGCCGAAGCCCCCCGAGATCGTCGATGTCGACTTCGTCGCCCCGCGCCACCTGTCCGGAGGCGGAGATCCCTCCTGGATCACCGTCCCTCTCCATCGGGCCTGCGGCTGGAGCTACGGCCACGACCCCCTGATGCCGCGCGTCATCCTCTCCAGCCCCGACCAGAGGGCCCTCCTCCGGCTCGAGCCCGACCCGGACGGCCAGTGGTGGACGCTCCATCACGCCCAGCAGCCGGACCGGCCCGCCTGGTACGCGAGCTTCGGTGCCCGCACCCCGGTCGAAATCATCGCCGCTTTCACCGACACCCTCACCAGTCCCGCCGCCGATCCTGCAGACGGCTGGGACCCGCTGGAACCGCTCCAGAAATCCGGCTGGTCACCGGCCTACAGCCACAACCGGCTCGCCTCGGCCGACGGCACGGTCCGCGTCGAGGTCAACGAGACCACCGGCTGCTGGTGGGTCGGAGCCGCCCTCGATCGCACCGGCCCTCCTCTGTGGCAGGCCCGATTCGGCGAGCACACGCCGCCCCACCTGATCACCGCGTTCACCGCAGCACTGACCGACCCCAGCCCGGTGCTGCGTACGGCCACCGTCGTCAACCTCCCCACCCGGGACCCGGATCTCATCACCGTCACGCGGCGGGAAGTCCCCGCCGCGCAGGTCGCCTCCGCCCTGGAAGAACGCGTCCACGCCCTCGCCGCCCGCCGCGCCAGCACGCCGGCGAATCCGAGTCCCCTTCGACGGTCACCGGCCAAGAACACCCGTAGCCGCTAACCCCTTCGTCCCCGCCCGGAAGCACGTAGCCCTTTGCCACCCTCCTCCAACCGTTCCTCCGACGGGTACGACATCGTCCTGCGCCTCCTCCTCGGAGTGCTCGGCGTCGTCGTCCCGCTGTCCCATCTCGCCTGGCTGTCCGGCAACATCACCGCATGGCTGACCGCCGACCACTGGGCGCCCTACCAGCCGACCGCCGCCCTCCTCCACCCTGACCAGCTCTGGCCCCAGGTCGGAGAAACGTCCCTGCTTGTCGGCGCTCGGATCGTCCCGATCGCAGCCCTGCTCGCCCTCGGCGCCGTGACCGGCGTCCTGTGGGCGCGGCACAAGAGCCGCGGCGGGGGCCGGAAGAAGATCACCGCCATGGCCAAGGCCCGGGACATCGAACCGCTGATGGCCAAGGCGATCACCGCCAAGGCCCGCTCCCTGCGCCCGAGCCTGAAGGACGCCAAGCACATCGAGGCCCGCGACACCGGCATCCTGCTCGGCAACCTGCAGGGCACCAAGCACGAGGTGCGCATGGGCTACGAGGATGTGGCCGTCGCCATCATGGCGCCGCGCTCGGGTAAGACCACCTCGCTCGCGGTCCCCTCCGTACTCGCCGCGCCCGGCCCGGTTCTGCTGACCTCGAACAAGGCTGCGGGTGACGCATTCACCGCCACCTACGACGCCCGCGCACGCGTCGGTCAGGTGTGGTCGATGGATCCGCAGCAGATCGCGCACGCAGCACGCGAGATGTGGTGGAACCCGTTGGCGGACGCCAAAACCCTGGACGGCGCCGGGCGGTTGGCCGGCCACTTCCTCGCCGCCTCGGTGGACGCGAGCCAGCAGGGGGACTTCTGGTCCAAGGCCGGATCCAACATCCTGTCCCAGTTGTTCCTGGCCGCTGCCCTCGACGAGCGGCCGATCACCGACGTCATGCAGTGGCTGGCCTTCCCCGCCGACCGCACTCCGCTCGACATCCTCCGCGACCACGACTTCGCCGCCGTCGCCGCCCAGCTCAAGGGGACGGTCGAGGGACCGCCGGAGACGCGCGATGGCATCTACGAGACCGCCCGTCAGTATGCCGCCGCGCTGCTGAACAGCGAGATCGCCGCCTGGGTCACCCCGCAGAAGGACGTGCGCGAGTTCCGTCCGGCCGAGTTCGTCACGTCCACCGACACGCTCTTCCTCTTGAGCAAGGACGGCGGAGGCGGTGCAGCAGCGCTGATCGCCGCGTGCGCGGACTCGGTGATGCGCGCCGCGACCGCGCAGGCCGAGCGCGCCGGCGGGCGGCTCGACCCGCCGATGCTCGCGATCCTCGACGAGGCCGCCAACGTGTGCAAAATTTCGGACCTTCCGGACTTGTACTCGCACCTCGGGTCACGCGGGATCATCCCGATCACGATCCTGCAGTCCTACCGCCAGGGCCAGAAGGTCTGGGGGGACGCGGGCATGGACGCCATGTGGTCAGCGTCCACCGTGAAGGTGATCGGCTCCGGTATCGACGACCCGGACTTCGCCGACAAGCTGTCGCGGCTGATCGGCGACCATGACGTCGAGACGACGTCCACCTCACATTCCGAGTCCGGCAAGTCGACCTCCGTGTCGATGCGGCAGGAGCGGATCCTGCCGGCCGACGCGATCCGCGCCCTGCCCAAGGGCACTGCCCTGTGTTTCGCCACCGGTATGCGCGCGGCGATGCTCGACCTGCGCCCGTGGTACCTGGAGCCCGGCGCCGCCGAACTGACCGCCGCCTCGAAGCGGGCCTCCGACGGCATCACCAAGCGGGCCGTCGCCAAGCACGCACCGCGGCAGACCGACTTCGGGACCGCAGCATGAGATCGATACGGCTCCCGGATGGTGCCCGGCTCGCCACCTACATCGACGATCCTGCACAAGCACCCGTGACGGCAGTCCTGGTGCACGGGCTCTCGGTCACCGCTGCCCTGTGGCGCTCGCACGTACCGCTCCTGCTCCGTGAAGGGATGGGCGTCGTGCGCTACGACCAGCGCGGGCACGGCTACTCCACCCGCGGGACCGCCGCCCTGAGCCTCGACCAGCTGGCCGACGACCTCGCCCAGGTTCTTGAGACGACAGCGCCACGCGGCCCGCTCGTGCTCGCCGGCCACTCCATGGGAGCGATGACGCTCATGCGCCTGGTCGCGCGCCACCCCCACCTCGCGCCCCGGATCCGCGGGCTGGTGCTGATCTCGCCCCCGTACGGCGGCATCAGCACCCGCACGGGCACCGGTCCGGCCCAGTCCTTCCTCACGCTGGGCCGCAACCTTCTCGCGTCCGCGTGCACGCACGCGCCGTACCTGCTCGACGCGGTCCGGCGGTGCCTTCCCACCACCAGCCGGTGGGCCCTGCACTCCCCCGCACAGTCGGCGTCCGGTGCATTGCCGTTGCCGTGCCGGCAGGGCCTGCACACCATGGCGACCGGAGACCTCGCTGCCCTGTGGCACGACCTCGCCAATCAGCAGCCCGACCCCGGTTCGCTGCAGCAGCTCGGCGGGCGGGTCCACCTTCTGGCCGGAAGCCTCGACGCCCACATCCCGCCCGAGCGGACCGGTCGTCTCGCCGCCTGTCTGCCCGGCGCCCGGCTGGAGATCGTCCCGGACGCCACCCACGCATTGCCCCTGCGTCACGCCCAGCTGGTCACGGACCGAATCTCCCGCTGCGCCTCCATCTCTAACCCGATCTCCCGGAGCACACCGCCCCATGCCTTCGCTCAACCTTGCAGAACAGGCAGAACAACTCCGTGACCTGGCAGGCGAGTTCGAGGCCCTGCACGCACGCGTCCGGGACCTCTCCTACACCCCCGGCACCGACGCGCTGCGCCGGATCAGCCCCCTCCTGCTCAAGGTCCAGGACCTGATGGCCACCGCCCTCGTACGCCTGGGCGCGCTCGACGGCGGCGCGTACGCCGACATCGCCGGCAGCCGCGCCAGCCTGGAGTGCCTGGCCTCGGTCGTGGTCGCTTCCTCCCTGGCCGGCAACGACCTCGCCAGCGCGCTGTACGCCAACCCGTACGAAGGCGCGCCGTTCGTCGGCTACCCGGCAGACGACGAAGCGGTACGCACCGCTCGCCACGCCGAGGCCATACCGCGTATGACCGGCCACCTCGCCGATGCCGCCCACCAGCTCGACCTGAGCGCGATCGGGTGCCACTACGTCGCCACCGGCATCACCCGCGACCTCGCCGCCATACAAGAACAAGCGAAGCCTGTTCAGCGGGCGACCGGCCCCACCACAGCCCCCTCAGCGTCCCGCACTCCCCGCGTACGGCGTTGACGCTGCCCCGACGCCGCCAGCTGGACACGCTGACCTTCTCCCGCCGAGACACTTCTTGCACCCCTTCCACCTGTTCGCCCTCCAGCTCGCCGACCGTCTGCCCGGCACCTGGACGGCCCTCTACCGCCAGTACACCCGCGCCGCCGACCAGTTCGCTGACACTTACCGCGTGTGGACGCCGCTGGACGCCAGGCCGGCCATCGCCTTCCGCAGCCACGGAATCACCCTGCGGCGGCACGACGACCTGGAGCTGTACATCGTCGAGCACCGGCGAGGCCGGGTCCTGGTCTGCCCTGTGATCCCCCAAGGGCTGCACGAGGGCATCACCGACCGCATCCCCGCGCCGCCGACCGTCGCCGGCCCTCTCGATCCGGCCCGCGCCGCCTGGCGGATCACCGACCGCATCCTGCCCCACTACACCGCTGCGGTCACCGGCGCCCGCGAGGCCACCGCCGCCCTCGCCGCACGGCGCTCCTTCGTGCCCGCGCTCCTGCCCGTCCCGCAACCGGACATCTCCCGAGCCCGCGCCCGCTGACCCGGCCTCCACGCTCCGCCCAAGGATTGCCCATTCACCCTTCCCCCCAGTTCCGCGCCCTTTCTCTCGGTGCCGGCGTCCAGTCCAGCACCCTGCTCGCCCTGTCTGCCGAAGGCATCCTCCCGAAAATTGACTACGCGATCTTCGCCGACACCGGATGGGAGCCCAAATCCGTCTATGACCATCTCGACCGCCTCGAACGCGAAATAGCAACGCCCGCCGGTATACCTGTTCTCCGGGTTTCCTCCGGAAACATCCGCAACGACGCCCTGAACCCGGATCACCGTTTCGCCTCCATGCCCCTCTACATCCTCAACACGGACGGGCGTCCTGGGATGACCCGGCGCCAGTGCACCGGGGAGTACAAGGTGAAGCCCATCAAGAAGAAGATCCGCGATCTTCTCAGCTACCCGTATCCGACTCGGGTACCAAAGGGCGTTTTCGTCGAGCAGTGGATCGGCATATCCACCGACGAGTTCCACCGCGCCAAGGACGCCGACGTGAAGTACATGCAGAACCGACATCCGCTGATCGACATGGGCTGGTCGCGTTCCGACTGCGTTCGCTATCTCACCTCTCTCGATCTGGCCGAAACCCCGAAATCGAGATGCCTGGGCTGCCCTTTCCATGGCAATGCTCAGTGGCGGCGCATCCGCGACAACTCCCCCGCCGAGTGGGAGGACGTCGTGGAATTCGACGCTGCCATCCGAAAGGGCAATGCCCGCGCCAACGCCAGCGGCAATCGGCTGCTGGGCGAGGCGTTCCTGCACCGCTCC
The DNA here is from genome assembly GCF_004353505.1 of Streptomyces sp. WAC05374. Classification (GTDB taxonomy): domain Bacteria; phylum Actinomycetota; class Actinomycetes; order Streptomycetales; family Streptomycetaceae; genus Streptomyces. The sequence goes on along the minus strand of NZ_SMNQ01000008.1, from coordinate 235,624 downwards.
CGCGTCCCCCTCGGCCGGGCCCCGATCGACCACGTCACCGCCTCCGAGTGGGCGGCCCTTCAGCAGGAGCTCGCCGACGAGGACGAGTTGGAGCGGGGTGTCACGGACGGCTGCTCGCCCTGCGCGTGCCGCGGGGATGCGGACGCGCTGGCGCAGGACGACTTCGGGCTGGCCACGTGATACTCGACCTCTTCGCGGGGCCGGGCGGCTGGAGCAGTGCACTGGGTGTCTTCGGCGTGCGTGACGTGGGGCTGGAGTGGGACGAGTGGGCGTGCAGGACCCGTGCTGCCGCTGGGCAGTTGACGATCCGGACCGACGTGGCGATGTATCCGACGTGGCCCTTCCTCGGCCGGACGCGCGGGCTGATCGCTTCTCCGCCGTGTCAGGCGTGGAGCATGGCCGGCAAACGTCTTGGCCTGGTGGACCAGCCGCTGGTGCATGCGGCGGTCGAGGACCTCGCCGCCGGACGCGACACCCGCGAGCGCCTCCTCGCCGCCTGCCGTGACGAGCGTTCCCTGCTCGCGGCCGAGCCGATGCGCTACCTCCACGCCCTGAACACGGTCGGCGAGCCCGAGTGGGTCGCCATGGAGGAGGTTCCGGACGTCCTGCCGCTGTGGAAGCAGTACGCGGCGATCCTGCGCGGCTGGGGCTTCTCGGTCTGGTACGGGATCCTCAACGCGGCCGACTTCGGCGTTCCGCAGACGCGCAAGCGGGCGATCCTGCTCGCCTCGCGAGTCCGTACGGCACAGCCTCCCACGCCGACGCACGCCCGGGTCGCCGAGCCCGACTCGCTGTTCGGTCCGGGACGTGCCCGCTGGGTGAGCATGGCCGAAGCTCTGGGGTGGGGTGCGACCGACCGGCCCGTTCCCACCGTCTGTGCCGGGGGCGGGCCCGGCGGTGGGCCCGAACCGTTCCCCTCGGGCTCCCGCAAGACGCTCTCCGACGCCCGGGACCGCGGAACCTGGATGCCGCGACCGGACGGAGTGGTCCTGCAGTCCCGTCGCGAAGGCGCGGGGTGGGCGGCGCGGCACGGCACCCGTGAGAACCGTGCTGCCACCGCCCCGGCGCCGACGTTCACCGCCGAGGCGCATCGCTGGTCCTGGTCTCTGCGCAGCAACAACCAGGCCAACGCCACTGTCCGGTCCATCGAGGAGCCGGCGGGCACGCTGTTCTTCGGGCACCGTGCGAACGAATGCACCTGGGTCGCCACACCGCTCTCGGCGCCGACGAAGGACACGGACGCGCCGGCAGTACCGGAGCCGATCCGGATCACCGCTCGCGAGGCCGGCCTCCTGCAGACCTTCCCCGGCGACTACCCGTGGGCCGGTAACAAGGGCCAGCAGTTCTCGCAGATCGGCAACGCGGTCCCGCCGCTGCTCGCCGGCCACCTCCTCGCCCCGCACCTCGGCGTCACCCTCGACCCGAACGACTTCACCCTGGCCGCCTGATGCCCCTCAGCCCCGAACCCGACGAGGACGACCTCGACACGATCCCGGCGCCGCAGCCGGTGTTCCACGTCGAGCAGGCCCTCCTCGGCGCGCTTCTTCTCGATCCGCACCGTCTCGGCGACGTGACTGGGGTCTCCGCCGACTCGTTCTCCACCGCCGCGCACGCCGCCCTGTTCGCCGCGATCAGCACCCTGCCGCCGCCCGACCCGGCCGAGCACGCGAAGAACACCACGTGGCTCAACCAGGTGCTCGCAGCGGGCCAGCAGCGGGCACGCGGACTGACCGCGTCCTATCTGCACACCCTCATCCAGGTCTGCCCCTGGCCCCGCCACGCACCCGCCTACGCTCGGATGGTCGAGGCCGAACACGCCCGCCGCCGGCTGCGGGCCGCCGCCGAGCACCTTCTCCAGACCGTCCACGACGCCTCCCTCCTTCACCCCGTCCAGACGGTGCTCGCCGAGGCCGACGCGCTCGCCGCAGTCGTGGACGACATCGCAGCACGCTTCCCGCCACGCGCGGGCGTCCTGCCCCGCACCCCGCCACCCCCGCCGGCCATCGCACCCGACTATGCCGAGGCCGCTGAGGAAGAGGGGTTGCTGCTCGCTACCGCCACCGCCCACCCCGTGGGCATCGAGTCCGTACGGTGGCTGCTTCCCGAGGATTTCACCCAGCCGCTGCACGCCGGCCTGTGGCAGTGCCTCACCACCCTCGAACGCCGCCACGAGCCCATCGACCCCGTCACCGTCCTATGGGAAGCACAACAGCGCGGCCTTCTTGAGCACGGCAGCGAACCCGGCGACGTGCTCTGCCTTCTCGCCGGACCGGTCGGCTCCGTCGAGCACTGGGGCGAACGCACCTTGCAGCGCTCCCTCCTGGCCGCCGCCGACCACGTCGGCCGCCGCATCGAGGCGTACGCCGGCGACCCTGCGAACACACCGTTCCAGCTCGTCGTCGGTGCCCGCCGGGCCCTCGCCGACCTCGGCGCCATCCGCACCCGCTGGCAGCACGCCACCGGACGGATCCTTCCGCAGCGCCCACGCCCCACGCCTACCACCCGCGCGGGCCCCCCGACCACCACGGCTGCCCGCACCACTCGCGCCACCCGATAGCCCCCCGCACACGCCGGTGGCCGGGCCCGTAGGCCCGGCCCCCGGCACAGGAGATGACACCCCCACGTGACCACCGCCCAGTTCATCGACGCGCACGTCCGCCTCGACGTCCACCCCACCCACCCCAGTGCCGTGACCGCCGTCCTGACCGGCTCCCAGGCCCACATCCCCCACGTGGGCCTGGAGGCCGCCAACTGGACCGTGGTGGCCGAGAACACCCTGGTCCTGGCCCGCATCGATCACGAGGAGCCCTACTGGGCCGAAAAGGCGGCCCAGCAACTGGCCGCTGACGGGGTCAGCGTCGAGATCACCCCGCGGCTCCGGGAAGCCATGGCCGAGGAATGGACCTGGGCCGACTATCCAATGCCCTGGTGCACCCGCAGCGAAATCCTCGAGGTCTCCGACGCGGCCCAGAAGATCTATGACGACATACGCCATGGCCAGCTCCTCATCCACGCTCACGCCGAGGACGGCCACACCACCGTCGCGGTCGGCACCTACCTCGGCAGCGGCAAGAGCGTCTATCTCCACGGCGAGAACCATCTGCGGCAGGTCGCCGACACCTTCGACTCGCCCGCTGCAGCCCTGGTCGCCTTCGAGAGGGTCCACGGCGCCGCCATGCGGCCAGGCCCGGCACCCATGACCGACACCGAGCGCGCCGCCGCCCAGGCGGAAACGTCCCCACCCGCCGCCGAATCTGGACCTCCACACCCCCCGCCGGAAACGGTCCCCGCGTACGCGGCTGATGCCGGCGACCACGATGCTCTGCTGGAGGCATTCCTCGCCGCCCACGGTGAGTGGGAGAAGTGGCGGACCTGGTCGGACGAGACGACCCACGCGATCCACGAGTCCCAGACCCTGCGCATCGAGCGCGTCCACGAAGCCCACCCCCGCGAGACCGCCTGGACCGTAGCCGCGTACGAGACGCCCGTCTCCGACCGCATGTGGGTCCTCACCGCGACCGCCGCCACTCCGGCCCCAGTGCTGCAGGAACTGCTGGATCACCTCGCAGACGGCGACGGCTGGGACACGGCCGTCGGCGCCCTGGTGGACGAAAAGACCGTCGCCGCCGCCACGCAGCCACTGTCCGAGGCCGGGTGGAAGCACACTGTGGACAGGCGATGGATCGGCTGGACGTCCCCCGCCGGGGACGCGGGGGTCCGGTTCGACGCTTTCGCCGCCCAGCACCCGAGCCAGAACCTCGCCACCTGGACCGTCTGGGCAGGTCCAGGTCCCGACCGACCCACCTGGGCCCTCACCGCGTCCCCGGATACCCCAAGTTCGCTGCTGGCCGACCTCTCCGAGACCCTCGCCCACGGAACCGGCACCCGGCGCACTAATACCGCAAGGCGCCCCCGCAGCGTCCGACTCCGACCCGCGCCGCCAGCTATCTCCCCGCCAACGACCGGGCACACGATCAGCCGCAGTCTCTGAACCGGACACGAGCGGCTTATGTCGCTGATGCCGCCCAACGGCAGCCCTGCGCCCGGTACGCCCGGTATCGCACCTGTCCCCGTTCGGGGCGCGTCTTCACCTAGAGGGCAGCACGGGATCGATCTCCTCGTCAGCTGCACCTGTACGCCTCGCCCCGAAACTCCCTCGCGATGTGGCTGGGACTTGGTACGTTCGGGCGCATGACACCGCGTTCAGTGGACCTGCGCAAGGAGCCTGTGGAAGCCGTGCTGGACCGTGTCGAACGGTCGCTTGAGGTACGCCTTAGCCGGGAGGCTGTAGTGCGCAAGCGCCGGTCTCTGGGGGCGCGTACGGACCGCAATACGTGGGTGCGGATCGAGCGGCGCGGACTCGATCGGATCGGGGTCCAGGGAGGGGATGGCACCGCGTCCGCCGAGGCCCTTCGCGGGATCGCGAAACCGGCCTGGCTCACAGGCGTCGCGTGGCGGGACGACACGGAGCCGGTGATGTGGCGAGCGGACGAGACGGAGGTGCTGCCGGCGGCGCCAGTGAGCAGCGCCGTAGTGGCGGAGGATCCACAGCTGCCCGAGGAGTGGTGGAATGCGCTGAACGCCTCGCTTGATGCCCTGGCCACGCAGCACACAAACCGTATCGCGACACCGGATACCGAGACCCTCACTCAGGACCTGGTCAGGGGAACGATCCACAACGTCTTCCCGGGTGTCGATGCGGCCGTAGCCGAATGGCGGCCGGCCCATGCAGATTTCAACTGGGCGAATATCACGGCGCCGGTGTTCTGTGTGTTCGACTGGGAGGACTGGGGCATGGCCCCTCGCGGCCTGGACGCGGCAAGTCTGTGGGGGGCCTCGCTCGCCGTCCCAGCTCTGGCAGACCGCGTCCGCAGCGAGCGGCGTGAGGATCTGGAGAGCCGGGACGGCATGCTGATGACCCTGTTCGTCGCCGCGAAGATCCTCGGCCCTTACGCCGATCCCGAGGACCCCCGCCTGGTCCCCGCGAGGAAGACGGCGGAGCAGCTGCTGCAGGAACTTCAGGCGCGCTGACGGGCTTTGAGGAGCTGCCTGTACTCCCGGACCACGTTCTCGTCGACCTCGTACGCCAGGGCCTCGGTCAGCTCCCGCAGATGGGCGACGTCGTCTGTGCCGACCGCGACCGCGTCGACCCGAGGGAGGCCGTACGAGGAACGGAAGGCAGCCTGGATCTTCGTGGCGGACGGGGAGCCTCGCAGGAAGACCCTCGGATCGAAGCGTTCCCACACCGCCTCGGCCGTACTTCCGCCGAAGGGGCTCATGCCCCACACCTGCGACGGGCACCACCGCATCGCCAGGGCCTCGGCCGCTTCGAGGACGTCGACCCCGACCAGCAACCCCGCTCGGGCCATAAGGACATCAGGGCTTGGCACGTCGAAGTCCATGAGCGAGCGCGGATCCCAGGTCGAGACGCCCCAGGAGCGGCAAAGCCCCGCCTGCGCTGCGTCGGCCAGGACCGTGCACGCCTGTTCCAGCGTCTCGGCGTCGGGTGCCGAGTGCTCTGGGTTGTGGAGAAATACCAGATCAGGCTCCCGCCCAAGATCCTTGATGGCTTGCTCGACGGCTACGCGGAGCCGGGCGGGAGCGAGGCTGTGCCCCTCGGGGAAATACCCGACCTTGGTGGAGACCGAGAATTTCGGCAGAAGATCGCCTGCCGTCGTCTTCAGGACCTCGTGGGAGCGATGACGCAGGTAGTTAGACGCGGTGTCGAGGCGTGTTACATCGAGGTCGGCGGCTGCTTCGAGTAGGTCACGGGCGTGACCAGACCGGTGTAGCCCGAGGACGATAGTTCCGTCAGCGGTTCGCACAGCCCCTCCGTGATTAACAAGTCGGCCAAAGTGATGATGTCGTCGGGGGCACCCTCGAGGTAGACCGGGTGACCTGACAGGAGCGCACGCAGGCTCGGTTCTGCGCGCTCGTGGAAGGTCAGCCGCTTACCGCCACCGCACACTTGGACGGTGTCACCGGAGCGGACGATGGAGGGCGCGAACTCGGTGACGGCCGCGACTCCGTCCGGCCGACCGAAGGCGGCCACGTGCGGCATGTGGCGTGCGGGCGGGGTGCTGGACCGCAGTTCGTCCAGGTACCGCTCTGGGCTGTAGGTGGCGGCCAGGGCGCTGAGCTTGTCCGTCAGCACCTGGTGTGCGGTGCCCTGCACGCCCTCCAGGTCGTGACGGAACGCGTCGTCGGCGCGGGCGGCGTCAGAGAGGAAGTTAGCCCAGGTGACACCGGTCCGTTTGGTGAACCCGAACGTCACGTGCAGTGAGTGTCCACCACTCCCCGAACCGAGGCGGGTCGCGGTGTGCCAGAAGCCTCGTGGGATGTGCATGACGTCCCCGGCCTGCATCGTGCCCTTCCACAGCACTTCCTCGGAGGGCGTGCGGTTGCGTTCCGCGTCGCGGTACATCGGCGCCGGGCGCGAGGGACCGCGCACTTCCCACGACTTCTCGCCAGAAAGCTGCACGGCGATGACCTCGTGGTCGTCCCAGTGCAGGTGGAATCCGTCGGTGTCACCCACCGCGAGGTAGGCGTTGGCAGAGGTGAGCTCGCCGGACCACCAGCCCAAGGCCCGGCAGGCGACTTCCAGCGTCGCGTCGAAGAAGTCCACGTGATCCAGGACCACGGTGCCGCCGTCGTTGAGAATTCGTCCGAGGGCCGCCATGTCCGCCTGGCTCACGGCCTGCCTGCGCCGGTTGACGTTGGTGGACAGGAACGTGGACGGGTGCACTTCCTCGCCTTCGGCATAACAGCGCAGCTGCGGATTAGCCAGATGGCGGCGCTTGATCAGGTCCAGCAGTCTGAGCGGGGTCAACAGCCGTGCGGGCAGCTCCGGGTCCGTGAGACGGCCGCGCGCGAACGCGGATCCCACGGAACCCGGCCCGTCCCAGCCGAGAGCCTTCTCGATGTGGCTGACGAGCCGGTGCTCCATGGGTTCCCCCTACTCCTTCGGGAGGTTCAGGTCGCGGTTGTCGCCGTCATCTCCCGCGCTGTTCTGCGAGCTGGTGATGTCGGACCGCTCGGACTCGCTGCGGTCATGCGCAGTCGCCAGCTCCTCCACCGCGATCAGAAGCGCGGGGCTGGTCCCCGCCACCTGTGTGGATGCCCTGTCTGCCATCGAGCTCTCCTCTCAGTTCTCCAACCCAGCTCTGGGCGAACGTCTGAGTTAACCCGCGTCCACCGCATGGCAGTAGGGCGGGATTCGGACAGCGCTGCAGGACGCTCTTGCCCCTTCTCAGGGGAGGAAGCTAGGGCCTGATTCCGCCTGGACGACTGCCTGTCTGGGCTGGGCCGAAGGAGTGCATTCATCGACCGGGAGTGTGAGCCAGGGCGAGAGTGACAACCACGGCGCTCACCATGGCGGCGAAAGGCAGGACATCGGAGCCCCGTCAGCGGGGCAACATAGCGCGGGATCGCCGGTTAGCCAAACCGGCGATCCCGCGGATGATTGATGGTCCACCGCCACTACCTGCCCGTACGTCGAGAGGCATCACCGAGACGACCATCGAATTGACGCGTGGAAACGCGATCGGCTAGGACCCGTTAGCGCTTCACGCCGCCGCACAGCTCATGCGGAACAGGTCCTGGGCACGCTCCACATCCCGGAGGGTGCGCAGCTGCACCTCCAGGTCGCCCGTGCCGTGGTGACCGAGACCCGTCACGTCCCGGGTGAACCCAGGGACGAGGTCGACCTGCTTCGGGTCAACCTTGAGATAGACGAGGAGCTTGGTCCTCTGGGGCGGGCACACGCAGGCGAAGTTCCGCAGGCGCTGGTACGCCCGGTACATCTTGCGCTGGACATAGTTCACGCCGTCGCCCAGCCCTAGCAGCGACTCGTCGACCGCCTGCGCCAGCTCAACCAGGGCCGTGCCGTGGCCGCCGCCCCCAGGCCCGGTCCCCTGCCGGCGGACGCGTCGGGTGACTGGCGACCGGCCGCTGACCGAGGCCATAGTCTCAAGGCCGAGCAGGTCGTTGCCGAAGAGCCGGTAACGGACCAGGTCGATGCTGCGCCGGTGCTCGCGCACGGCATGAACGTCGTAGCGGGTGAAGTCGCCAGCGACGCAGATCAGCCTCGGTCCGCTCCACAGCACCTGGGCCGCGGCCGTGGCCCCGAGCCGGTCGCGGGCCAGGCGCTCGAACTCCGCCCGGTGATCCATGAGCCAGCTGAGGTAGAACAGGCCCTGGTTGATAACACCCGAGTCAACGCCCCGCTTGTACTCCACGATGACCGGAGACCCATTCTCGTCCAGCCCGAGCGAGTCAATCCGGCCTCCGTGAACCGGCCCCGTGCCGTACTCGCTCGCCAGAAACCTCACATCCAGCAGCGTCTCCATGTGTGCCTCGACGAGACCCTGCACATCCGCCTCGGCCTCAGCAAGATACGGCATGACCTCGGTCACGCCGCTATTCGCCGTGTGGAACAGCTTCAGACCCGACACCTCCCCATCTTCGGCAGAGTGATCACAAACGCCGGGCCGAGCAGGTTTATTTCGCCAAAGGGTCTGTGTCCCATAAAGACGGCGTGAGAAGCGTGACGCTGCCGTACAGCGCATGCCTGATGTGGCGGCACCATCCCTTCGGTTGGTGCCTCCTCATCAGGCGCGCCGTCGCCCTTCCACACCCTCCTACGTCGGCTTCGCCTGCTCACGCGCGGGCAGGCTTATTCGACGCGGAGCCGTCTACTGCTCGAATCCGAGCCACGGAGTCAAGGCGTCCCAGGCAAGGCCGCACAGTCTCTTCGATCGATCCGCAACGAACTCGGCCGTCCACTCGTCCTCCCTCTGCGCTACAGCGGCAACCAGCGGGAGATACTGAGCTTGTCGGACGATCTCCTGAGCGCCGCTGCCCAGGCGAAGCCCCTGCGCCTCGGCATCGGCCAGCATCTTCTCGGCCTCCTCGACCGTGGCGGCGGAGAGGGCCCGGAACATGAGGCGCTTCAGATGCCAGGACCTGTTGCTCGCCGACGCGTTCTCAACAGCCGGCAGGAGGGTGAGGTTCCCGATCCTCTCGATGAGCTCGGGATCCTCGTAGAGTTCCTTATTCCAGCCGCCGTTACCCGTCGGCGTCTGGGGGGCTACATGCTCGATCGTAGCGAAAGCACCGTCACTCCAGCGCTCGGGATCCAGCGTTTCAAGCAATCCACTCTTACCGCGGACCACAAGTCCCGGTTCGGCGTTGTCCGGGGTCGAGTTCTGTGACGCGGCCAAGAGAAGGAGACGGGTCAGTGGCTTCGAGTGCTGGTACACAGGCGTGAGGTATGCCCGAGCGACCCATTGTTCCTTGTCGTGGATCCCCTGCTCCAGCAACCGCTCTCGGAGATACGACTGCAGAGCCTCAACTGGCGGAACCTCGGTGAGAGCGCGCCCAAATCGAGCAAACTGCGGCGCATCGTCATCATCATCGTCCAGGACATGATTCATGAGGGACCGATAGACACCATCGATTCCCGCCGTCCCGCCGAACGCCCCCCTCCAGAGGGCGTAGAAGGCTCCGCACGATTGGGCCGCGATAAGGAACTGCCGAGTCGCCAACTCGACCGTCTCCGGAGACGCGAGGCGATGTGCCGCGTAGTACCGCGTCAACAGCCCGACGACGATGTCGTGCCCGCCTTCACGGAGCGCGGCCAGAGAAATCCCCGCTCGCTGGCGCAGGGATGCGTCCTCGCACGCCGGCACCTTTGTCGCCGAGGCCCAAGGCCCTTCGTAAAAACGGGCTACCTGGGCGAGTCCGGCAAGAACCTTGCGGCGCGCCTCAACATCAGGATCCTTGTCGAAGACACTCCTCAGATAACGACGCTGATCGTTCAGTCGCTTTGTGAGCTTGGTTCCATCCTGGAACATAGCGAACGGAAGCAGCACGCTGCTGGTGACGGCCTGACGCTTATCGGCCGAGATACTTCCCTCCCTATCCAGATAGGCTTCGATCACATCGAAGTGAAGTTTCGACTCGGATTCCTGCCACTCGTCCAAACCTTCCGCTTGGATGGCGCGAGGCTTGAACGTCTCGATCGCCGTGAGCGGCTGACCGGTGGTGTTAAGGGCTTCGAACATGTCGAAGCCGTAGTCCTCGCGTTTGGCCGTAACTACAGCAACGGTGACGCGATGCAGGAGGTAGTTCGCGAAGACGATGAGTCGGGTGAGGGGAGCCTCCTTGGCGTCTTCACCCAACCTCTCGACGACCGACTCCGGGAACTCGCTATTAAAAAGGGCGAATTGGAGATTCCGAGACTGCGCTATGTCGACTCCGATAGGCAAGAGAATGTCATCCTCTCGCTTGACGGCACCGTTCACCGCTCTGCGCAGCATGGACCTCATTTGTTCCCGCATGCGGTCCAAGTGTTTGTATGCCTCGAGGTCGATGCCGTCAATCTTCTCCAAGTCGATGGCATCGTGCTTGTAGGGCTTCGCCGGCTCCTCGCCTCGCGCGTAGGCCCCATAGGACTCAAGATAGTAACCGACGGGCGACCGATAGCGGGCCTCACCCTTGTTACGGGACCACACATCGTAGTAAGAGCGAATCATCCGCGGGTAGTAACGATGTTCGCCATAACGCATGTCCTCTTCGAAGCAGTTCGCCAGGCGCCCCGTCACATCAAGCGCTTGGTTGTAACACCAAACTGACGGCTCATCGTCGCGTGCGAGCTTCTCCGCGCGAACTCGAATCTCCTCGTGCAGGACCGTGGTCAGCAACAGCAGCGTAGTCATTCGCTGCTGACCATCAATGATCGTCATCACCTTGGAAGGGACCTGCGACCTGTATTTTGGCTCGACGGTCGTATAGTTGATGTCACGAAGGGCAATGACGGTACCGAGGAAGCAAATCGAGTCCTCGAATTCGGCTAGCTGGTCCAGGCCGTGCGCAACGTCACTAAGAAGCCGCCTGATCTTGGGAAGCTCCCAGCTGTATGCACGCTGATACGGAGGAATGTAGAGGCCCTGACTGGGCTCGCTCAGGAATTGAGAAACCGAAAGCGGTGCCGCATCAAAGATCTCGCGAGTTTCCATATCCCCGATTTCTCTCCGTTACCGTTACATGCCCGTGGGTGATGCCGTCACTCATGGTGGCACATGAGGGCTCGACAGAGGTAGCAGGAGCGGCCTGAACCCATCCTGCCCCAAATGTGACGTCCAGTCACTCCACCGTGAGCAGCGCAAAGTTGCTGTGGCTGCGAGGGCTGCGTCCGTCGAGCCGCTGGTGACCGACCCTCACATGGAGCACAACCGGAGGGGGTGCGGGGCTGGTTGGATTTCTAGCAAACACCAGTGGCCCTAGCGGGTCGCTAGGGCCACTGGCCGCGTGTGCTTGCGTGTCAGAGGTGGCAGACGGAGCAGCCGGCCTCGTCGTCGTCGGAGTCGAGAGCGTCCGAGAGAACCTCCAAGAGGGGCCGATTGGGCTTGATGCGCTTGGCAGCGCGATCAAGGGCCGCCTGGTGCTTGGCCTCGATCTCGTCCTTGCGTTCTATCAGCTCCGGGAGCGACTCGCCCTGTGACCAGGTGTAGTTGCGGCCCTTCATAGCCGTGTGTCGGTAGCGGACCTTGTCCTCGTACTCGACGGCGCGGTCGAAGAGGTCGGGGTGGCGTTCCTTGAGGCCGACCCACTCATGCTTGCGCTGGAAGAAGCAGAAGTAGCAGCCGGAGCGTGTGCGCCACTCGTAGTAGTCGGGCAGGCCAATGCCGGCCTCGTTGAGGATGCGCATAACGCCGTCCTTATCGATGCCGTCCTCCCGGAAGGGAAAGACGGCATCGATGTTCGGCTTGGTGCTGACGTAGCCGATGCGGTTCTCGTCGGCCCGGATGGCGACGTAGGAGATGACCTTGTCGTCGCCGACCCAGTCTTCCAGGGGCTTGATCTTGAGGTTCTTGGTGCACCAGCGCATCTGGGGACTGGGCAGGGTGCCCTGGTAGACCTCCATCCAGTGGTCGAAGTCGCGGTCGGCATTCAGTCGCACGATGGACTTGCCGAGGGCGGCCTCAAGCCGGTTGAGGTACTCGTACGTTTCCGGGAGTTCGGCACCGGTGTCGCAGAAGAAGTACTCCATCTCCGGGACTCGGTTGCGCATGTAGACGGCGAGCGCTGAGGAGTCCTTGCCGCCGGAGATACCGAGAACGTGCCGGACCTTCTGGGTGTCGGCTCCGTCGGTCATCCCTGTGCCTTCCTTTCACTCGCCGCTGTCGCGGCATCGGTCACGCGCTGGGCGAGGGCCGCGAGCAGGATCCTCGCTCCGTCCGGCCCGAGAGCCTTCTCGGCCTGCTTCAGGACGTCGGCGGCAAGACTGCTGGCCTCGCTGCGAGCCTGTTCCGGCACATAGATCAGGGTGCGTTGTTCCACGCCGGCGCTGTCAGTCAAGGTCAACAACTGGGCGTCGAGTTTCTCTTCCCGGCCGCGGACCTCGTTCCCGGCGTGATGCAGGTGCCCGACTCGGTCGAGGGCCGCAGCCATCGATCGGGCCTTCTGCGGGAAGACCTTGGCTTCGTGGTCATCCCAGTCACCGAGGGCGGAGTTGGTCAGGCGTACGACGATGGGCTCGAGCCAGTCGTCGTCCTCAAGACTGTCGCTGAGGACGAAGTCGACAAAGCCGCGCAGTTCCGGAGTCAGCACCGCGCCGGCGAAGCCTCGCAGCCGGGCAGCGAGCTGTGCGCGCAGCTCCGTAAGTTCGGCCGGCAGGCGGAACTCCTGTGCAAGGACCCTCACGACTTCGGCCCTCAGCCGGCTGTCGATGGCCACCAGTTCGTCGGCCGCCGAGGTGAGACGTTCGACGTAGGTGTTCGCCGCTTCCGCGTCGACGCGCGTGCGGGCCGGGATCTCGGGCAAGCCAAGCGCCTTCGGCAGCGCATGGAAGATCAGATCGTCGGGATCCAGCGCTCCGACGATCGCCTTGCGCACGGTACGGGCGTCGGCGGAGATGTTCTTGGTGGTGCGGGCGTACTTGTGCAGGTCAGCCACACGCACGATCAGGGCGCTGGCTACGGAGAGGAGGTCGGGGTTACGCAGGGCCTTTGAGCGCGGTGCCTCTACGCCGAGCGAGACCATCAGCTTCTTGATGATGCTGCCGCGCTGGCCGTCTCCGGCCGGCGTGTACTTCACCGAGAAGCGTGCCGGGCCCTTGACGAGTCGCTCGACCACGTCAATGGTCAGCCGTGGCAGGTAGGTGCCTTCCTCGAACAGCGCGACGTCGTGGCGGCGGATGACCAGGGCGGGGATCAGGAAGACCGGAACCACGCCGGCCTTGAGCCCGAACGGCGGGCTCATCAGGACACGGATGACCTCCTCGACGCTAACCCGCTCGGTGGCTCCGGTCAGTACCTCGTTGAGGGCGTTCCAGGCGGGTTGGGCGTGCTCGTGGCCCTCGCCGGGCGGGGAGAAGCCGTACGGGAGCAGGCTCTCTTGCTGGCTCTCGGCCTGGGCTACCCCGTTTTCGCGGTGCAGGCCGAGGTAGGCCAGGACGCCGCTGTAGATGGCCCGCTCGGCCTTGTACCCGATAAGGCCAAGGTTCTCCTCGCCCGAGGCGGAGAGCATGGCCGTCAGCAGTATGCCGCGGGCCTGGGCGGCCTGGCTGGTCAAGACGTGGCGGCCGAGCATCTCGTTGCGGATGTGCGGGGTGTGCGGGTACACCGACTCGCAGGCGAGGGAGACCAGGCCGCTCAGGCTACGGGCCGTCAGGCCGGAGGCGGCGGGTTCTTCGCCGGGGGCGATTCCGGTGTGCCACAGGCTCCAGGACGCTTCGGAGGACGGCGGGTAAAAGGCGTCCTGCAGGAGCTCCAGCAGCTCGGCCTCGGCCTGCACGAGCCGCTCGATGACTTCCCGCCGGGCTACGTGGTCGATGTCCTGCTCGGTGCTGAGTTCCTTCAGCGCGACAAGGTAGGTGGCTGTGCTGAGTACCACGTCGGGGTTGGGGGTGGTGCCGACGAGTACCGGCAGGGGCGAGTGGACATTGGGCCGGTCGGCGTCGGTGCCGAGGTGGAAGACGACGAGGCCGTCGGCAGGCTCCTTCAGCTCGTCCGGGGCGGCGACGGACTTGGTCTCCGGGCCGCTGACTGCGGTGTAGAACACGCGCATCATGCCGGTGACCTGGCTGTGGCGGCCGGCCACGAATGCCTGCGGGACGAGGCTGCCGAGCCGGTTGATGACCGAGGCGTCATCGAAGCGGCTGATGATTTCCTTGAGCCGGCCGTCGATGTCGACGTCCGTGCCTTGCCAGACCCGGTATTCACCGCTGAACTCGCGGTGGACCACAAAGCCCCGGTTGACGAGGTCGGCGAGCCGCTCTTCGAGCGCCGTGAAGGCGTCCGGGTCGGCGACGTCGGTAGGGTCGTGAAGCGCGAAGTGAATCATGGGCGCGGTGGCGCTGAGCGCCCCGTCGGAGTCGATCAAGTTGAGGACGCCGATGGTCTTCAGCACGTCCTGGTCGGCATCCGCGAGGCCGTTGGCGTCCCGGATGCGCGAGTCGACCTCGATCCACCGGCTCGCGTTGGCGGAGGAGAGCAGGGTGGTGCGCCCGGAGTTGAGGAAGTAGTCGTACAGCTGCGGCAGCCGCACCGTGCTGGCGTGCTCCGCCTTCTGGTTGCTGTGCCGGGACAGCGAGTGGCGGACCGTGTTGGGCTCGCCGCTGTTGAGGAAGCCCGACAGGCTGCGGTCGTGCTGGCCGATCTGAGCGGCAAGGATCGGCGCGGCCAGGGCCGTGATGGGGTGCAGCGGGTAGAGGTCCGCGAAGTGGTCGGGGCCGAGTTCGGCCAGAACGCCGAGACCGTGCTGCCTCCAGATGTCCGCGGACGCCTCGGCCGACGCGGTGATCAGGGCCTGACCCGCCGAGTTGACGGCCGAGCGGTCGAGACGGCGGCGCAGGAGGTGCAGGGAGTCGCCGTGGTGGGGGACGAAGGTGATGTCTTCGAAGCGCCCTTGGATCTTGGCCCATTCGCGGGTCTTCAGTTCGCTGGACCGTGAGGCGTAGTCCATGAACGACAGGTGCTGCAAGGTCATCAGGTAGACGGGCAGCCCGTTGGGGCCGGCCGCCTTCTCAGCGAGTTCCTGCAGCAGGAACAGGTCGTGCTGGGCGTCGGCGAACTCGTTGTGGCCGGCGAGGTGTTCCAGCGTCTTGCCGAACTCGTCGATGACGAGGAGCAGAGGCTGCTGCCCGTCCGCGGTCAGAGCCGTGACGGCGCCGAGAATCTCCTTGGCCCCGGCGCGCTCTGTGTCGGCGCACGCCTCTAGGGCGGCGGCGATGGCCTTCGGGACACGCTTGCCCCAGCGTCGCGCAGCCGCAGTGTGCAGGGCGCGGGAGAGCGTGGCAACGACGGATTCGCGGCGCGCGGTGGCCACGCCTCCGAGGAATCCCTCGGGGGCGATGGCGTCGCGTGCTGCGGCGAGGCGCTGGGCGAGAGCGGGGCTGGCCTCTTCGAGGATGCGCTCGGCCTCGCTGCGCCGCTTGGCATCCCGCCCTAGCAGAGCGTCGATGATGTTGGACAGGGTGGACTTGCCGGAGCCGTAGGGGCCGGTGAACGACCAGGCGCGGGTACGGCGTTGGTCGGCGAGCGCGCTCGCGATGCGCTCCAAAACATCGACGGCCCGGGCCCCGACGTAGGGGTCGTGCAGGGTGTCCTCGACATCGCGCTCAAGGTTGGTCGAGCGCATCTGGGAGCCGACAAGTTCGATGCCCGCGGGGAACTGCGGGGCGGAGCTCGCCGGGCTGCTCGGGGTCCGCGTGGGGGTTGCGGTGGTCACGCGGTCTCCTCAGCAAAGAGCATCTCGGTGGTGTCGGCCGCGTCTGTTGCGTCCGTGGCCTTAGTGGCGAGTTCCTTCTGCTCGGCCTCGGCGAGCTTGGGGAACTTGGCAGCCCACTCCTCACGGGTGGGAAAGCCAGGTCGACGGGTGACGAAGTCGTACTGCTCGTCCAGCACTTCCCAGGCCAGCTCGAAGGGGTCGGCCGTGAAGGCGAGGCTGCGCTGTCCTACGGCCTCGGTCAGGTTGAGCTGCGGGTGGTCTGCGGCGATCTTCTGCAGCGCCGCGACGATCTCGTTCTCCCGGACACGGAAGGCGCGCCCCGGGGAGCCCGGCTCGTTGGCGAGGCGAGCCACGGAGATGGAGTTGGCCTGGCGCGAGAACTTGGCGGCGTAGTCGAGGCAGGCGTAGGCCAGGACTCGCGCGGGCAGCGAGGTGCGGTGCCCGCTGGTGAACTGCCACTCGGGCTTGCCGCGCGTCCCGACGAAGGTGAGCAGGTCAAGGTCGCGGAACGGGCAGGCGAGGAGGTCCTCGTAGCTGCCCGGCGAGCCCGCCTTCTCCGGGGCGCTCCGCGCATACATCTTGGTGAGGCAGTCGATGTCCCGGACGATCGAAGCCTCTTCCGGGCTCTTGTCGTAGGAGAAGTTCACATGCCGGGTCACCACCTGCGTCATGTCCACGGTCGTAAACCGGGAGAACGGCGCCAGGTGGAAGGCCGTGTACCAGGCCGGCGCGTGACTCTTGGCCCCGGGGCGGGAAGAGACCAGCCACCAGTGCAGCAACCACAGGCTGCCGTTCTCCTCCAGATACGGGTCCGCGCCGTCCTCGTCCAAAAGCCAGCGGGCTTCCCAGGTGGGATAGGAAAACTTGGCCTGTGTGCGCTGGGCGGGCGAGTGCTCGCGGGTCAGCTTGAACGCACGCGACCAGTAGCGCATGGCGTTGACCATGTTCTTGCCCACGCCGAACAACACCGGCGCGTCGTCCGCGAGGAACGCACCCTGGTCGCGTTTGACCTGCATGTACGCCTTGTGCAGCCAGCCGAAGCGGGGCGCGAACGTTTCGTGTCGCGCGAAGGCAAAATGGGCGGCTTCCCCAAGCCGGCTGTCTGACATTCGGGACCTCTCTGTGTCCAATGCGATTGCTCTAACGAGGTGGTAAACGGGATAACGGTCAGCGGGGACCGTGGGCTTCGGCCAGCGCGTCACGAACCTGCGCCACGGCGCGTTTGACGGCGTGCGCGGCATGCTCGATCTCGGCATTAGTGGTGGCGTAGCCCAGCGAGAAGCGGATCGTGCTGTCGGCGTCTTCCCGGGACAGACCCATCGCCAGGAGCACGTGGCTCGGTGTCGGAGCACCGGACGCGCACGCGCTGCCCTCCGAGGCGGCGACGTCAGGCATGGCCGCCAGGACCGCGTCCGCCGGCACGCCCGGAATGGTGATGCTCGTCACACCCGGCAGGCGCTGATCACGCCGGCCGTTGATACGGCAGCCGGGCAGGGCACCGGTCACGAGGTTTTCGAGGCGGTCGCGCAGGACTGCGATCCGCTCGACCTCCTCGCCGAGACCGCGGCGCGCGGCGTCGGCCGCTGCCCCCATGCCGATGATCCCTGCCACGTTCAGCGTGCCTGCGCGCCAGCCCCGCTCCTGTCCGCCACCCACGAGGAGCGGCCGGTGCGGGAGTGGAGACCCACGCCGTACATACAGCGCGCCGACCCCCTGCGGTCCGCCGAACTTGTGGGCTGACAGCGACAAGAGGTCAACATCGAGTTCAGTGACGTCCACGGGGAGGCGGCCGATGATCTGCGTGGCGTCCGTGTGAACGAGTGCGCCGGCTTCACGGGCCGCCTTGGCCGCGACGCGGAGGTCGGTGAGGACGCCGGTCTCGTTGTTCGCCAACATCAAGGAGACCACTCCCCCAGGGCGCGAGGCGAAGACCAGATCGAGGGCGTCGAGACCCACCAGGCCGTCGGTGTCGACCGGCAGGAGTACAAGATCCTCGGGGCTCTCGGCGGTGATCGCGCGGGCTGTCTCGAGGACAGCCGGATGCTCAACGGGGCTTGTGACCAGGGTATTTCCGGCGGTGAACGCTGCCCGGAGGGCCAGGTTGTTCGCTTCGGTCGCTCCGGATGTGAAGATGATCTCGCCGGGCGAGCAGCCTAGAAGGTCAGCTAGCTGCCGGCGGGCGACGTCGACCCGCTCAGCCGCCTGCCGTCCCGGGTGGTGCATGCTTGACGCGTTGCCGACCGACTGCATGGCCTCGACGACGGCCGCGAGGGCCTCGGGACG
Source organism: Streptomyces sp. WAC05374 (assembly GCF_004353505.1). GTDB lineage: Bacteria > Actinomycetota > Actinomycetes > Streptomycetales > Streptomycetaceae > Streptomyces. The sequence goes on along the minus strand of NZ_SMNQ01000008.1, from coordinate 217,609 downwards.
GATCGGGGCGGTGGCATTGTAGTCCAAATAGGACGCATTCGACCCATTCAGCCCGTTCATCATCAGCCACCCCGCCTCGCTCGTGTCGCACACCAATGTACTGCTGGTGGAAACCTTCTCCCGCATCCGGGGTTCCACCAGGAGCTCGCGGTGATCCTAGCCGCGAGCCGAGATCCACTCTTTGAATCACTCGAACGCGGGGTGTCGCAAGCCGCTTACCGAACAAATGTTCTACGGCGTGTGCCTCACACGCAAGCGGCGTGCCGCGAGATCTCTTTTGAGGCCGGGCAGACAGGTCGCTGTGTGGCCAAATGCCGTCCGTGGCTGGGCTTTTCGCCTGATGGTGCTCCTGATGTCAGTGGTCCCGATTAGGGTGGTCCGCACGCTGCACCGTCGCGGTATCTGCACGTTGAGCGCTACCTGGTGTGCGTCGAGTTGGGGGAGGAACTTCACGATGATGGTCGGTCCTGTGCGAGCGGCTCACGGCTCGCCGTCAGCCGCATCGGTCAGGTGAGGCTGTGACGACATGGTCGCCGGGAATGCCCTTCGAGGCGCTCCTGTCAAACGCCCCCATGGACTACATCCGCCGGCGCCTCGGCAAGGAGCTGTGCGGCCTCCTCGACCTCATCGAAGGAGGCACGGCCAGTGACGAGCGGTTGCGAGCCGTCGCCGCGATCGCGATCGACGCCGAGCTCCTGGTCGCCGATGAGGACGAGCGTGCCACGCTGATCGGTCTCGTTCCCGCGCCCAAACAAGGGGAGCTGGCGCAGCGGCTCGGCTCGCTGGGCGACGGGCAACCGCTGGAGTACCTGCACTCGTTGAAGTGGACACCTGATGAGCGCAGGGAACTTCTGGAGTTCTTCGGCTTCGAGGTCGAGCGCACACAGCCTCAACTTCCGTCCCTCAAGCGGGAAACGGCTCCCGACTACGCCCTATTCCCCCATCAGCTCCGCGCGGCACGCCGGACCAAGGAGCTGCTGTACGACGGCCCCCGCCGGGCCGTGCTCCATCTGCCAACGGGCGTGGGCAAAACGCGGACCGGCATGAGCATGATCTGCGACCATCTGCGGCAGCACGGACCCGCCCTGGTGGTGTGGCTGGCTCACGGGCAGGAACTGCTGGAGCAGGCCGCGACCGAGTTCGAGCGCGCCTGGAGCAAAGTCGGCGACCGTCCCCTGCCGGTTCTCCGCGTGTGGGGCAGCGCTTCCCCGGATCTCGCGGACGTGACCGACGGCCTGGTCGTTCTCGGGCTGGAGAAGGCCGTCTCAATCGCCAAATCTGACCCGCAGTTCCTGCGCACGCTGGCCGCCCGCAGCACTCTGACCGTGTTCGACGAGGCACATCAGATCATCGCCCCCACGTTTCAGGGCGTGGTGGACGACCTGACGGTACGACATGACTCCAGCCTGCTGGGCCTCACCGCGACGCCGGGCCGCACGTGGGCGGACATCGCCAAGGACGAAGAACTCGCCGACTTCTTCTCCCGCCAGAAGGTCATGCTGGAGATCGAGGGCTACACGAACCCCGTGACAGCCCTCATCGACCAAGGCTACCTGGCCAAACCGATCATGCGCACGGTAGCCGCGGAAGCCGGCATGCATCTGTCGGCCCGGGACCAGCAGAGCCTGGCCCGAGCGTTCGAGATCCCGGACAGCTTCATCGCCGAGCTCGCGAAGGACAAGCAGTGGAACCTCAAGGTTGTCCAGACGATCATGGAGCTGCTTGAGAAGCAGCACCGCCGCATCCTCGTGTTCGCGGCATCGGTCCAGCACTGCCGACTCATCGCATCTGTGCTGTCCGCGGCTGGCTTCGACGCCGTATTCGTGACCGGTGAGTCCTCGCCCCGGCACCGCAGCGACGCCATCCGTCGTTTCAAGAGCGCGGCGCGGCGCCCGATGATCCTGTGCAACTTCGGAGTTCTGACCACGGGCTTCGACGCACCGGCAGCCAGCGCCGCCGTCATCGCCCGGCCAACCAAGTCCCTGGTGCTCTACAGCCAGATGGTCGGCCGGGTCATCCGCGGCCCCAAGGCCGGCGGAACCGAAACCTGCGAGATCGTCACCGTCGTCGACCCGGAACTCCCCGGGTTCGGCGACGTCGCCGAAGCATTCACCAACTGGGAAGACGTATGGGAGACAGCGTGACCGGCGAAGGAAACAACTATCGGATCGTCAGCCCTTCGCTGACCGTCAAGGCCATGCGCGACAGCGGCTACAAGAACACCGCCTACGCACTCGCCGAGCTGATCGACAACAGCATCGACGCCGAAGCCACGCTGGTACAGGTCTTCGCCTGCGAAAGCCCCATCGAAGGTGCCACCCAGACCAGGTACCGGGTGGACAAGATCGCCGTCCTCGACAACGGCAAGGGCATGGACAGCGAACTCCTGCGCCGTGCCCTGAAATACGGAGACGGTCTCGGCGACGACCGCAGCCGAATCGGCCGCTTCGGCATGGGCCTGCCCAACTCCAGCATGTCCCAGTGCACCAAGGTCGAGGTCTGGTCGTGGAAGAACAGCCCTGCGAACGCTCTGTACACCTACCTTGACCTGGACGAGATCACCAACGGACAGGATGAGGTTCCCGACCCCGTCCCTCACCGTGTTCCGGAGTACTGGGACGACCTCAGCGAGGTGCCCCTGGGCACCAGCGGCACCCTCGTCGTCTGGACGAACCTGGACCGCGTCAAATGGCACAGCGCCGGCGCCACCCTGCGCAACACCGCCGAGCTGATCGGCCGTGTGTACCGGCACTACCTGAACGACGGCTCCGTGGACATCAAGATGGCTCCCGTTCGCGACGGGAAAGTCATCGAGAAAGTCAACGAAGGGGACAACGGCGCCTACTACGCCGAACCCAATGACCCTCTGTACCTCATGGCGAAGACCGGAACGCCCGAGCCGTTCAGCAGCACCCCCATGTTCGAGCCCTTCCACATGGGCAACGAGGCGGAGCCCGGGGTCTACCGCTATCCCATCACTGTCGATGGCACACAGCACACCGTAACTGTGCGCGCATCCATCGCCCGGCCTGAAGCCCGCCGTTCCGACGTCTCCGGCCATCCGTGGCCCGATGCGGCCAACCCGAACCGGGACGCTGGTGCCCAGAAGTGGGGACAGCACGCCCGTCGGAACATTGGCGTCTCCCTGGTCCGTAAAGGGCGCGAACTCGATCTCGATACCTCGTGGGCCATCGGCTACAACCCCGTGGAGCGGTGGTGGGGCATCGAGGTGGACTTCCCGCCCGAGCTCGACGAGGTGTTCGGCGTCACCAACAATAAGCAGACCGCCGTCGTGTTTTCGTCACTCGCCGACTTCGACTGGTCGTCTGAGCAGGACCCCGACGAAACCCCCAAGGAGTTCAAAGACCGGCTCCGGGAACTCGGCGACCCCCGACTGCCGTTGATCGACCTCGCCCAGTACCTCAAGGGCCTCCTGAGCAAGATGCGCCTGAAGCTAAAGCAGCAGACGCTGGGCGGCCGGAAGAGCAAGAAGCGGTACGACGAGAACGTCACTTCCAAGGCCACGGACGCCGTCAAGCGCCGGCAGGAGGACGGGCACACGGGTACGACCGACCTCCTCGGCGAGGAGGCGACGGAAGCCGACAAGCGCCAGGAGCAGCTCGCCGCGCTGACCGAGCGACACCATGTCGACGAGGACACCGCCCAGACCCTGGTGGACGAGGCTCTGGAGAACGACTGGCGCGTCCGCTGGATCTCCAGTCCCCAGGACTCATCCGCATTCTTCAACATCGACCTGCTCGCCGGCATGCTCCAGGTGTCCTTCAATACGGAACACCCCCTGCACAGCAAGCTGATGGCCGTTCTTGAGGACGTGCCCGAGGACGCGAACGAAGCAGAGCTCCGCCAGCGGCTCACCCGTGCGACCGAGACCTTCAAGCTGCTCATCTTCTCTTGGGCACGGATGGAGGACGAGATCCCCAGCAAGAAGGCTCGCCGTGTCATCGCGGATGCCCGGAGCGACTGGGGTCGGTACGCCCGTGACTTCATCGAGGACGGGAGTGAAGAGGAGTGACGCAGTCGGACCATGTCTGGCAGCAGATCGCGGAGCTGATGGAGGACGCCGCCGAGGAGGTGGTCATCATCGCCCCCTTCATCAAGAAGGCGATCTTCGAGGAGACCATCGCCGCGGTGCCCTCCTCCGTCCAGAAGATCACGTGCGTCACTCGCTGGACCCCGGCGGAGGTAGCCGCCGGGGTCTCTGACCCGGAGATCATCGAAGCTGCCCAGAGTGACGAACGCATTTCCATTGCCTTGTGTCCGTCCCTCCACGCCAAGCTCTACCGTGCCGACGGCCGCTGTCTGGTCGGCTCCGCCAACCTGACCGGCAAAGCCACTGGACGCGTACCGAACGCCAACGTGGAACTCCTGCTGGAGGTGCCGATCGACCACCCCGAGGTACAGCGCGTCCTAGGCCAGATCAACGGCCGCTCGACCACAGCCACACCCCACACGGCTGCCCTCGTGCGGCAGCAGGCAGAACTCCTGAGAAGCGAGCGCGTCACTCCGCCGTCCGAGGACGAAGCAGCCCCGTACTGGTTCCCGGAGACAAGGAGACCGGGGAACGTCTACTCCCTCTACAGCGGGCGACAGAGATTCACTTCACTGGTCGAGGCCGGCATCGTGCGAGACCTGGCCATGCTCGACGTTCCCGCCGGCCTCACTGAAGACGCCTTCAACACCGAGGTCGAAGCCCGCCTGCACGCAATCCCGGAACTCAGTCAGCTGACCGCGGAACAGCGTCTCAGCAACATCGAGCTCCAGCAGGCCATCGCCGAGCGGACAGGAGATACAGAGGACCAGGCACGCAGAACGACCGAGACGCTCGCAGCCTGGCTCCAGCACTTCGGCCGGTACTACACCGAAGTGGGCTCGTGGGAGCTGCGACCAGGCGTAGAGCACGCCTAAGATCACAGCCACGGCGTGGCCTGCCAGCACATAGCCGACGAGAACGAACACAGGGTGATGGGGAAGGGCGTCTCATGGCAAAGGTACGCGTCCCGTTCCTCCTCGGGCACGCCGAGATTGCCTTCCTCTTCCACGTGGAGCGGCAGACATCCCAAAGATGGCGGACAGCGGGCACCCTCGACGTGCCCGATCTGATCGCATCGGGCAATCCCTACTGGCTGTTGAGCACAGTCATGCGGCTCGACGGCGAAGGCGACCGCAAAATCGACCGAGAACGGCTAGCGACGTACAAGGCTGGTATCCCGCTCGGCTACGACCTAGAGGACAAGGAGCAACTCCCGGTCGTCGTCGGTATCCAGGAGGCAGCGCGCGTGCTCGGCCAGGACGCACAGGCCATCTCTCGGTGGCGCAACCGGCACAAGATCGCCGAGGCCGACCTGCTCATCTCCGGCTCTCCGCTCTGGCTCCTTGAAACGATCCTGGACGACGGGCGACAGCGGCAGCGAACCATCGTGGCCTCCGAAGTCGCCGTGCTCCGGGCCGGACAGCGTGCCAATCAGAAGCCTCGTGGCCGAAGGCTGAGCGCTTGCGAGGCGCGCCCCCCTCGACAGTCACCGCCTGCCGCACGGACTTTCACAAGCGCTGACCAGGGCGCCGCAGCCGAGTTCCTGGCGTCCGTCCTGTCCCAGGGATATTCCGTCACCATCAAGCCAAGGCCGCAGACCACCGCTTAGCTCAGCCTTGACCGCCAGCGCCCGCCGCTAACCTCCGCTGTTCGCCGAGAGCGGTGAGAGAAACACTTGCTTCTTATCTCACGCGTCCATACTGTCTCTCACATGTCGATCTTGCAGAAGACCCCAGGAGCCCATCAAGCCGATCCAACCGACCCCACTCCTCGAGCCGCCTCCAGCGAGCCCAACCGACACCCCATGAAGGTCATTTCCTACGGCGGCGGCGTCCAGAGCACGGCCCTGCTCGTACTGGCCGCTCGCCGAGAGATCGACTTCAGCACCTTCCTCTTCGCCAACGTCGGCGACGACAGCGAGCACCCGGCGACCCTCGCCTACGTTCGCGAGATCGCCATCCCATACGCCGCGGGTGCCGGACTGGAGATCCACGAGCTCGAGCGCCGGCGTCGCAGCGGGGCCACCGAAACGCTGATGCAGCGGCTGAACCGGCCAGACACGCGGTCGATCCCCATCCCGGTGCGCATGGCCAACGGCGCTCCGGGCCGACGCAACTGCACGGCGGACTTCAAGATCAAGGTGGTCGGGCGGTGGCTCCGGGAGCACGGCGCCACCGCGGGGCATCCAGCGGCGGTTGGCATCGGCATATCGCTCGACGAAATCCACCGAGCTAACCGCCGACGGAGCGAGTCCCACGAGGTCATCGAATACCCGCTGCTCGACCTCGGGCTCCGCAGGGACGACTGCGAGCGCATCATCGCCGAAGCCGGTCTGCCGGTGCCACCCAAGAGCTCGTGCTTCTTCTGCCCCTTCCGTACCGTCGGCGCATGGCGCCACCAGCGTAGGCACGAACCGGAGCTGTTCGCCTTGTCGGTCCGGCTGGAGGAGACGATCAATCGGCGCCGGGCCGCGCTCGGGAGGGATGCCGTGTATCTCACGAGGTACGGCATCCCGCTCACCCAGGCCATCCCTGATGCGTCCCCGAGTGATGGCAGCGTCGACGAGGACGAGGGTGCTTGCGACTCGGGTTGGTGCATGACCTGAAATGCCCCGAGCGGAGGCCGGAAGCCATCGCTTCCGGCCCTCCCTCGCGTTACCACGCAGGATGCAGAAGAGTAGCCACCCACTGGACCGAAGTCCCAGCGGACCTAGCGATGTTCGTCGGCGATCCGGTCCGCAGCCCGCCGCCGGAATGCAGACGGCGTGGTGGGATCAGAGCTCGGGCGGCTCGCCGGGGGCAAGGTGGAGAACGGCCAGATACTCGCCGTAGGGCATCTCTTCGTCCACCCACCGACTGTCACCGGAGGCGTCGGGAATCCACATTCCGTCGAGGAGGTACTTGTCGTCGAAGGCCGCGACGCGATCCTCCTTCACCGCTGCCGCCATCAGCACCTGGAGCCCCAGCAAAAGCACCGTGGAGGCTTCCCTGACGGTGCAGACCTCAGCGTGCCCAGCGGCGAAGATCTTCATATCCGCGTCGTTGGTCGGCTCGGGAATGCCCGCACGGCCGTGTACCGCCTTCTCGTGCAGGGCAACCGCCTGCGCCACTCCTGTCGCGACCGGTGCATCGCTGCTACCCGCATGGTCCGGGCAGTGTGTCCCCAGATGTTCGGCGACCGCTCGTGCGTGCACGGGTAGTGCTTCGGCGTGGTGCTGCAGCTGCTGCTCAGCCGCCTCGATGGCGAGCCAGGGCTGTGCAGCGTCGGGGTGCAGCAGCCGGACGAACCCTTCGAGTGCTGCGCGCAGGTAGCCGAGCCGGACCTGGTGCAGCTGCCATTCCTCCATCATCTCTGTCCAGACGGCGTCGAAGTCGCCGCCTACCGAGCACATGCCGCCGTCGTCGTAGGACATGTCGAAGGTCATCGTGCGCAGCCCCTGGGCGAGGCGCAGCCACTTGTAGGCGTTGTCCCAGACCTCCTGCGCCCCCGGCACGCCGGTGACCGCGGAGGCGTGCTCAACCCAGTCGGTGAGTTCGCGGACGTGGTCCTCGGGGTCGGACAACGCGAGGGTTGACTGCGCTCGGTAGGAGGGCGGGCAGGAGCCGCCAGTTCGGGTGGTGGTCATGGAGGGAGCGTCTCACGGACCACTGACAATCACACCGGGATCGAAGGCTGGTCGAAGGCTCATGTGCTGGTGGTTCGCCGCACGAGCCGGTGGCCTCGCAATTCTCTTTCGCAGCGAACGAGTTCACGTTCCCAGCCGTCTTCCGTACCGATCAGGTGTGGGCTCTCGTAGAGGCCGGCGCGTACTTCGGCGTCGGTGAGCCGCCGGTACTTGGACGCATCGGGATCGTCCTCCGCGAGGAATTCGTGTTTGCGGTGCAGTAGGGGGCGGTTGGTCGAGTCTGCGTACGAGGTGAAGGAGGACTTGAGGCTCTTCAGGTCGACAGCGTACGACGCGGCGAGACGTGGGTGGGGGTCTGTATCGAACTCCGGGTAGTCGAGCCAGCTGACGCCACGCCCCTGGTGCCGGAGCTTGACGACGGACCACTCGCCGGGTCGGCCGGCAGCGATACTCGCGCACTGCTCATACAGTCGCAGCACAGTCGGCACCCGGTGAAGCGCCCGACGGTGAACGTACAGGGCGGTCGCGGTGAACTTGCCAGCGATCGATCCGTTCATCGCCCGGCGGATGTATGCGTCGTCGCGCAGCTTGAACAACAGCCGATCCGCTCGCTGACACGCCTCGGTGTACGAGGGGAAGAAGGCGCGAATGTCCAGCTGAATGGGCAGCGGCAGACTGGTTACAGGACCTCGGCCATGAAACAGCTCTAGGGCGAGGAACTGCAGCGTGTCGAGGGCGCCGCGCTCCGCGCTGCGTTCCACCTTCACGGGGTCTGCCGCCTGCTCGGCCAGGCGCTTCAGTTCGACAGGGCGCAGGTGACCTAGGAGGCCGATGATCGGCTGCGGCATTTCCTCCAGCTGAGGCATCCGGCCGCGCTGTTCGAGGTGATCGACGACGGAAGCGATCGCCGAGGCGGTGTCCTCGGACGCCAGCCATTCGCCATCGGGCGCGATCTGGCGGGCGATGTAGCTGAGGCGGGCCTCGTCGTCTTTGAAGGCGTAGACGATGCCCGGAGCCGCCGACACGCAGCGGACGCCAGTTGCTTCCTCGACGTAGTCGCGCAGTTCTCCGGCAGCGTAGAGATGCTGGAAGGTGCGGCGCTGAGTCAGGATGCCGTCACTGTGCTCTGTCCCTTTGATCTGGTTGCGCTCCCACCGCAGCCGTGCAGACACCACGAGCACGGAGCTGGTGAGTTCCCACGCTCGCAGGAGTGTCTGACGCCGTTCGGCGGGGTCTTCAATGACGTTCAGGACATAGGTGAGGAGGACAACGTCGGCCGGCCTGAGCAGTCCCTCGGGGAAGTGCACTGGGTCCCAACCCATGACGTCGAGACCGAGTTGCTGAAGTACACGCACATCGCCACCGCGCCCACACCCGTAGTCAAGGACTTTCCTCCCAGGCTCCAGCCGGAGGTCGCCAAGTGCACGACGAGCCGGGAGTGAGAGTCCGACACGGCCGATTGCGGTCTGATGCCTCTGGCTGCTCCAGAGCTGCTGTGTCATCGGTGTCCCCTTATACAACGGACCGGCCAGCACGCGACATCACCGCACCTTACGCTGGGACGACTCCGAGATCCGTTTATCGACGCTGCGCCTTCCGACAGCTCACGGCCGCTGCAGGTACCCCGCTTGTGTCCGAATCCGCCAACTGATTGCGAGTCCGCACGTCTTAACCTCTCGATGAAACGTACGCTGCGGCAGCATGCGGGCAGCGCTGGTGCACCCGTCGGGCGAGGCGAGGAGCGGGAGCAATTGGACAGTTACAGCAAGTTGGTCAGGGACCGGGTCCCTGAGATTATTCGGGCTGCCGGAGCCAAGCCGATCACTTACATCGCCGGGCCTGAGGAATACCGCAGCAGGCTGCGAGACAAGCTGGGCGAGGAAGTCGCTGAGTTCCTTGCGGCGGATGAGGCGACGGCAGTGGATGAGCTCGCTGACGTGCTAGAGGTTGTGTACGCGCTTGCCGAGGACCTAGGCGTGGACTCGGCAGGACTGGAAGGAATCCGCCTGGCGAAAGCGCGGGAGCGGGGCAGTTTCACCAATCGGGTCGTCTGGTCCGGCAACCACTGATCCGCCGATCCCAACGCTGGCCAGCCAACGACTCGTCATGACGGATGGCGAGGGCGTGGGAAGCCGGGTAGGGCGAGTCGCCTCCGTCGTCCCACGGCCAACCGTGCACGAACAGGTGGTTCAACCACGGTTGAACCGGAGCCTCAGCTGGGTGCTGACCAGTTCGTAGCCGGCGAGGTCGGGGGCGCCGAATGGGTTGGGCAGGACAGCGATCGCGCGGAGGTCGCGATCGAGGACATGGGAGACGTACACGATGAAATACGTCTCATCCGGCTTCAGACGGGAAGCGCGTCGCACCTCGGACTCGCCGAGGACGATTTCGCCGCTGTTGCCGGTGGATGCCTTGACCTCGTAGAGGTAGGTCGCGTCGCCGTCGTGGATGAGGAAGTCGTAACCAAGCCGGTCGTCCCCCGGCTGCCCGCCTGCGAGCCCATGGACCCGCAGGCCGGACTTCCACGAGTCCTGTGGTTCGACCCCGAACTGCTCGTGCAGCCAAGCCGCCACCGCCGCCTCGCCCGCGAGGCCCACCGCCAAGGCCCGGTCCTGGTCAGTCACGGGGGCCTGGTACGAACCGCCGTGCGACCTCGCACCGGACGAGGACGCGCTACGTGGCTGCGGAATCCGGGGCGCGAGCGCCGTAGCAGACGTGGCCGAGGTGGCCCGCTGCTCCGGCGTGAGGTCGGCGGCCACATCGCGGGCAAGAGCCGCCAGATCGTCGAGCCGCGCCGACACGGGCTTGCCGTTCAGCATCACATGGGGGCCGGGTGCAGACCCTCCGGGCCGACCTCCGCCCGTGACCTTGCCGTCCCCGGTGGGCTCCGACGAACGAGTCGTGGTCAGCCCGAGATCCGCGCGCCGGTCCGACAGCGGCATGTCCTCGGGCCAGTAACCGCGGGTCCTTAGCCAGGCGATCAACGCCTTCACAGACAGGACCTCGAAGTCCAGCAGTCCGTCGTCGTCCAGTTCCCGCAGGACGTCCTGGGCGGGCGGCAGTACTGCGGGGTGACTTGCGGAGTGGAGCCGCTGCCACTCCTCGATCAGTTGCCGCAGTCGTGGCACCTGCTTGTGGACCGCCATATTGGATGCCTCGCGCACCTCAGCGAGCGGCCGCAGCGGGCGGGACGTCGACGAAGCGGCGGGGAGCCGTCTCGCCAACCATGCGTCCGCGTGAGCCTGGAGGAGTTCATCGGCGAGGTTCCACAGTGTCGTGTGCCACGCCGGGTCCGGCACGAGTGGGGAGAGGTCGCGCAGCTTCACGTACCCGGACAGGGAGCGTCCGGACCGGTGAACGTCCGCGTAGGCGTCCCGTATCCGTGCGGCGAGCGCGGGACGGTTCCGCTGGAGCCAGGTTGCGAACTGCCGTTCGTGGCGGTCCCTGTTGTCGATCTCCGGGAGGCCCAGCTCGCGCCATGCTCGGTTGGCGTCGGCAAGGGGCATGGAGAGGGAACTCAGTTGCCGTTCCCGGTCGTCGTCCTCCAGCAGCCGCATGAGCAGTTCCGCGTCCGGTGCGCCGATCCGGCCGGTGAGCCAGACTAAGAGGGCGGCGCGGTGGGAGAAGTCCTCGGCGCGTTGCCGGAGTTCCTCCGCAAGGTCGAGATCGAGGCAGGCGAGGAGGGGGACGAGCCGCACGCTGCCGGAGCGCTGCGAGGCACGCTCGGCGAGGACGGCCCGCAGCTGGTTCGGCCGCAGGTCCAGGACTGCCGAGAGGTCCTCGTCGGGGACGCGGTCGGTCTTCAGGCCGCGCTCCTCGAGTTTCGTCAGCGCGGTCCACAGGCTGCCCGCGAGATAGGGCGCGCTAATGAGGGCGGCCACGGCGGGGGCGGCGGTGCGGAGCACCCGCCACCCGGAGCGCGGCCCACTGTGCACCACGACGACGCAGGGCCGGTCGGGGTGCGGGTGCAGCAGGGCACGTTCCGCTCCGTTCTCGGTGAGGCGATGGCCGGCGATCCAGACGGCCGCCTCGTCGGCCACAGTCACGTCGCAGCGGCTCAGCAGGCTGTCCACGTCAACCACGGCCACGGGCGCCGGACGGGAGGCGCGTTCTTCGTCGAACTCCACCAGGGCCGCGACCAGGGTACGCAGCCAGGGTCCCGCGTACTCCGCCAACGGGAGGCGCGGTGCGTCACTGACGGGCAGCCGGTCGGCCTGGATGTCGTGCTCGGCGTCGCTGCACCGCTGGACGTCGAACGTCGTCCTCCGGTCGAGGAAGGTGTGGACCCGGCCGCCCAGTTCCTTGTCCCGGATCGGGATCACGGGCACGGGGACACGGTCCAGGAGGGCCCGGTTCTGGACCCCGTCCGGATCCGGAACGAAAACCGTCTCGTCCGCCTCCGCCGGGTTCAGCGGTCCGAGGACGCCAGCCCGGGTGATCAGCAGTCGGCGCGGTGCCCTTAGGGGCCCGCCGTCAGCGGTGCGCGTCCCTGCCCCCGCCGGAAGCAGCTGCGCCCACGCCTTCTCGTACTCCTGCCCGATCTCGTGGGCAAGTCTGCCATCCCGGAGGTGGGCGTCGGCCTGCACGAGGTCGGGGAGGTAACAGAGCCGGTCGAGCGCGGTTTCGGAATGGTCCCAAGAGCGGACGCGGAGCAGGCCGAGCCGTGCCGAGAGCTTGGCGGACCGCCTGCTGCGCAAGGTCGCCGGCACCACCCTGAGGAACTGGGGCGGGGGCTGAACACCATGCCACCACCAGGCCGTGTCGGCTGTGGCGAACGTGGCCCCCTCGGAGATGGCACCCAGGGCGACCGTCTGCGGGATCCACGGCACGTGGGCGAGGAAGGCGGCTAGCGGAGTGGGCCAGGGCGTTCCGGCGGGGTCGCTGTGGCGCACGAACTGCATCTCCAGTGCGGCGTCGGGCCAGGCGACGGCGAGGCCGTGCACGATCAGCTCCGCGTAAAGTCTGCGGTCCTCCTCGGAGAAGGCCGCGTAGTCGTCCTGACCGGGCAGCACGGCTGCGGACAGGTTGCGTTCGTGGTAATCGACGCTGGTGTAGCCGACCTGACGGCGGCTCGGCCAGCGCTCAGCGGTAGTCCTCCACTGCGGCAGCCGGCTCCGCAGACCCGGGGCCCAGAACCGGGCGGGCCGATTGAGGTCGTCTCCCCCGATCTTGGTACTGAAGGTCTCGTAGCGGGTACGGAGTCCATGCGCGACCTGGTGCCTTTCGAGGAAGCGCATCATCGCCGCCACAGGGACCGTGTCACCGCACAGCTCCTCGGGGCGGAGGAGGAGCCGACCTTCCGTCTCGGTGAGCACGGACGACAGTCCCCGGACGCTTTCCAGGAACCGAGTCAGTGTGTTGTCGACGGAGGAGTGCTCTCCGGACCAGCCCGGCCCGAACATGGCCCGTCCCGCGTCGAACCAGCCCGCCCGGGTCGGCACGCGGAGATTCTTCAGACGAAGTGCCCTGCGGCCGCCGCTCTCCAGTGCGTGGGAGACCGCGCAGGCATAGCGCAGACATGCGAGGCGTACGCCGTCATCCACACCGTTGGCGCTCAATGCGGCGGCGACGACCTCGAGCACCCGGTCGGCCCCATAGTCGTGGACGAGATTCGTGGTCCTGAGCCACTTGCGACCCTGGACTCTGCGCTTGCGGCCCTTGCCGGACCAGGCGATGCCCTCGTGCACGAAGTGAAGGCGGTCAGACACCCCGTCGGGCAGGGGTGGCAGGGAGCCGCCCTGCGGGGCATCGCGATCGAAGAAGACGCCTTCCCCGCCGGCCGGTTCCGTCGTCGACCGGGAACTGATGACGATCCGCTTGCCGACCAGGGCCGACCCGTCGGGGAATGCCTGGGAGAGGTCGTAATAGAAGTCCGCCCACCAGTCAGGATCGAACGGATCGCGTACGGCGGCCTTGGCGAGCCGTTCCGCCCAGGACGCGAGCCGCTCGATGGGTGGAGCGAGGCCCCGGCCCACGGCCCTGGCGAGGGGCGCAAGCCGTCGCAGCCGGGTGGGGTGCAGCTTCGGGTCGACGAGATGCGTGACCCCGACAGCGGCGACCTCCTGCGGAGTGAAGACCGTGGATCCGTGCTTCCCTTCCCACAGGAAAGCACGGTGCAGGGAGGTCAGCGCCCCGGGTGACGTCCCGATCACCGGTACGAACGGCACCTGGGCGATGCCGTGGTCCAGTCGCTGGAAGGCAGAGGTCAGCCGCCCCAACTTCTCGGGCTCCCAGCACATCAGGTCGACGAGCGCGCCGGGCGGAATCGGTGCCCGCCCGTCCGCCGCAGCGAGCACCGCGCGGGCGCACAACTCGGCCACGGTGTCGAGCAGCAGGTCGTTCCACGGCACTGCCTCGTTGAACGAACGGCGGTTCATCTCCGCGAAGAACGGTGCATGGATGTACCCCCGGACGGGCGCGAGCATCTGCTCGCCCATCGGCAGGAAGGTGTAGAGCCGCCCGGCCCCCAGGGGATCGCCGGCCGGGACGGCCACGCGTACCTCGGCCTTCTTCTCCCAGGCCGCCCAGTCGCGCCGCATCCCGCTCTTCTCCATCGACGCGGCGATCGCGTCCCGGGCAAGGTCCGCGTCTGCCTTCCCGCACACGACGATCAGTCGAATCCGCCGGCGCAGCGTGACCTGCTGCACCTTCAGGCCGCGGGAGTGGTACAGCACCTCCACCTGACGGTCGTACGTCCTGCGCCGGGTCTCCCCCGCCGCCCGCCACTCCAGCCGCACGCGTTCTAGGCGGTCAAGGAACAGTTCGAACGGGGCCGTGTCATCCATGAGTTCCCGCAGTTGGCCCCTGGCGGCCGAGCACGCGTCAGCCGACTTCAGCGGCAGGCGTACGACGGTGACGAAGCCCCGGCGCGCGAGGCGCTGGGCGGCTGGCGGTGCGTCCTCCAGGAAGACCGGCACCTTCAGCGTGAGCAGGTTCTCCCTCAAGTGGGCCGCAAAATCGGTGCGTTCGGGCGCCACCTCCCGAGCGAGCGCGTCAAAGTCGTCGAGCCGGGCGAAACGGAAGGTGAAGCCGTCGAGGATCCGGGACCCCTCCCGTGCCACGCTGTAGACCTCGGGGGCGTCAGACAGGTGCAACACGCTCTTGAAGCCGACGCCTTTGTGACCGATCCCGGAATCGGCACGCTTGCTGGACAGGGCGATGCTGCAGAGCGCCTTGAAGTCCCTGCCGCCGAACGGTTTGCCGCCGTTGGCCACATAGAGAGTGCCGTGCTCTCCCTCGTCCTCGTCGAAAAGGATCTCGATGCGCCCGTCAGCGCTGCGCGCCGGGTGAGCGTCGTGCGCGTTCTGCAGCAGCTCGACAAGCACCCGGCCGTCGTACTCGGGCGAGATGATCGTCTCGGCCACGGCCTTGGCCTCGCGAGCCGCTTCTCGGCCATCGTCCCAGTCCCGCAGACAGCCCCGAACCTCAACGAGCGCCTGATCACGGACGCGCTTACGCACTGCAGCCCGCCTGCGCGAATGCACGCGCTCCGACGACGACCGACGGCCTCCGGCTCCCATACCGCCGCTCCCCCGCACGTCTCCCACCACGCTCCGTCGGTGATCCTACTGAGTGAGGAGGAGCCATGAAGGGCTTTGCCACGGACGGTCCTGTCACTCCTATCCGACGCTGACCGTGTCCTCAGTTCATGGACAGGCAGCCGATCGCGGCAAGGACCACGCAGCATCTGGTGACCGACACACGCCACCCTTCCGAGGACCTGACCTGTCCAGCAAGTCGCCTGACACCCCATCAGAACGAGCGTCAAATGAGCGTCACGAGCGTCATTTCAGCGTCAAGATATCGCCCGTAACGCCCACATCGCACATAATGCGCACGCGCAAAACCGCAGGTCAGGAGCCCTTTGCGGCCGGTTCGAGGATGGCGACGCACTCCACGTGGTGGGTCATCGGGAACAGGTCGAACGCCCGGAGCGTGCGCGGCTTGTAGCCCGTGTCGCGGAAGTAGGCGAGGTCCCGCGCCAGGGCGGCGGGGTCGCAGGCGACGTAGGCGATGCGGCGGGCGCCGAGGCCGGCCAGGTGGTGGACCGTCTGCTTGCCGGCGCCGGCGCGGGGCGGGTCGAGGACGATGAGGTCGACCTCCGTGATGCCCGTGCGCGGGAGGGCCTGTTCGACCTTGCCCTGCTCGATGCGGACGCGGTCGAAGTGCTGGAGGTTGTGGCGGGCGTCCTCCACCGCGCGCTTGCCCGACTCGATGCCGAGGACCGCGCCCTTGTCGCCCACGCGGTCGGCGAGGGCGCCGGCGAAGAGGCCGACGCCGCAGTAGAGGTCCAGGGCCGTGTCGCCCTTGCGGGGCAGCAGGCCCTGCATGACGGCGCGGACCAGGGTGTCGGCGGCCTTGGGGTGGACCTGCCAGAAGCCGCCGTTGCCGACGCGGTACGTGCGGTCGTCGGCGCGCTCGCGCACGAAGGGGCGCCCGTGCACGCGGTGCACTCCCCCGTCCTCGGCGACCCGGAGGACCGACACCGGCTTGTCCAGCTCGACGAGCGGGAGGCGGGCGCCCGGGCGGGGCGTGAGGACGACCTGGCGGTCCTGGGAGCCGCTCGCGGCGATGGCGTCGACCGAGGCCATCCCGGACCAGTCCCGCTGCTCGATGCCCAGCTCGCTGACGCCCGGCGCGGCGATCAGGCAGCGGTCGATCGGCTGGACCTCGTGCGAGCGGTGCTTGCGCAGGCCCGCGTGGCCGGAGGCGTCCACGGCGTACTGGACGCGCGTGCGCCAGGCCGGTACCTCGCCCGCCGGGACCTTGTCGCCCTCGGCCGGCACGACCGTGCCGTCCCAGCCGGCCTCCTCGGGCGTCAGGCCGGCGAGCCGCTTGAGCTGCTCGGCGACGACCTCGCCCTTCAGGCGGCGCTGGGCGCCGGGCTTGGCGTGCTGCCAGTCGCAGCCGCCGCACTTGCCGGGGCCGGCGTACGGGCAGGGCGCCTCGACCCGGTCCTTGGACGCCTCCAGGACGCGGACGGCGTCGGCGCGCAGGAAGCGGGAGTCCGCGGAGCCCTCCGTGACCCGGACGACGACCTTCTCACCGGGCAGGGCGTGCCGGACGAACAGCACGCGGCCCTCGTCGGTGCGGGCGATGCAGTGGCCGCCATGCGCGACGGGGCCGACCTCGACCTCGTACTCCTCCCCGACGAGGGAGGACTCGGGTGCGTTTGGCATGACGGGGTGACTCCAGGAGTGAGACGGGGGCTGCCAGGCGGCAGCCCACCAGTCTACGTCCCCGGCCGTCCGCTTTTCGCCGTCGGCTCCTTGGGGCGCTCGACGGCCGGGCCGCGGCGCACCGAACCGGGTGCGTTCCACTCCTGGCGCTTCTTCTCGCGCTTCTTCGCGACCTCGGACGACTGGAGCTGGTACGGCACCGACGTCACCATCACGCCCGGGGTGAACAGCAGCCGGCCCTTGAGGCGCAGCGCGCTCTGGTTGTGCAGCAGGTGCTCGTACCAGTGCCCCACCACGTACTCGGGGATGATCACGCTCACCGCGTCGCGCGGGCTCTCGCGGCGGATGCCCTTGACGTACTCGACGACCGGCCGCGTGATCTCGCGGTACGGGGAGTCGAGGATCTTGAGCGGGACGTTGATGCCGCGCCGCTCCCACTCGGCCTTGAGCGCCTTGGTCTCGGCCGGGTCGACGTTGATGCTGAGCGCCTCCAGCTTGTCGGAGCGCATCAGCTTGGCGTACGCGACGGCCCGCAGGGTCGGGCGGTGGACCTTGGAGACCAGCACGATGGAGTGGACGCGGGAGGGCCGGACGGTGTCGTCGCTGGGCGCGTCGGGGGCGGCGATCTCCTCGGCGACCCGGTCGTAGTGCTTACGGATCGCGGTCATCGTCCCGTAGAAGATGACCATGCCGAGCAGGGCGACCCAGGCGCCGTGCGTGAACTTCGTCGCCAGCACGACGACGAGGACCAGGCCGGTGAAGAAGGCGCCGAAGGTGTTGATCGCGCGGGAGCGGATCATGCGGCGGCGGCGCGCCGGGTCGTGCTCGGTCTTCAGGTGGCGGTTCCAGTGCCGCACCATGCCGGTCTGGCTGAGCGTGAAGGAGACGAAGACGCCGACGATGTAGAGCTGGATCAGCCGGGTCGAGTCCGCCCCGTACAGCCACACCAGCAGGATGGCGGCGCCGGCGAGGAGCACGATGCCGTTGGAGAAGGCGAGCCGGTCACCGCGCGTGTGGAGCTGGCGCGGCAGGTAGCGGTCCTGGGCGAGGATCGAGCCGAGGAGCGGGAAGCCGTTGTACGCGGTGTTCGCGGCGAGGAACAGCACGAGCGCGGTGGCGGCGGCCAGCAGGATGAAGAAGAACGTGCCGTCGCCGAAGACGGCGGCCGCGACCTGGGAGATGACCGGGTTCTGTACGTACTCGGGGCCGACCGGCACGCCGTCGCGGATCAGGTCGTGGGCGGGCTGCTCGGCCATCTTCACGTCGGTGGCCATGGCCAGGCCGATGATCCCGCAGAACATGGTGACGGCCAGGCCGCCCATCAGGGCGAGGGTCGTCGCGGCGTTCCTGCTCTTCGGCTTGCGGAAGGCGGGCACGCCGTTGCTGATCGCCTCGACGCCGGTGAGCGCGGCACAGCCGGAGGAGAAGGCGCGCAGGAGCAGGAAGACGAGCGCGAGCCCGGCGAGTCCTTCGTGTTCCGGGCGGATCTCGAAATCGGCGGTGGGAGCCTTCATGGTCTCGTCGAGGACGATTCCCTTGTACGCGCCCCACAAGATCATGATGAAGACACCGGCGACGAACACATAGGTGGGAATCGCGAAGAGCTTGCCGGATTCCTTCACACCTCGGAGGTTCATGAGTGTGAGGAGCAGGATTATCGCTATCGCGGAGAGCACCTTGTGCTCGACGACGAAGGGAATGGCGGAACCGAGGTTCTCCACTCCGGAGGAGATGGAGACGGCCACGGTCAGCACGTAGTCGACGAGGAGGGCGGAGGCGACGGTCAGGCCCGCCTTGGGGCCGAGGTTGGTGTTCGCCACCTCGTAGTCCCCGCCGCCGCTGGGGTACGCGTGGACGTTCTGGCGGTACGAGGCGACCACCGTGAACATCAGGACCACGACGGCGAGCGCGATCCAGGGGCTGAAGTGGTAGGCCGACACACCCGCGATGGAGAGGACCAGCAGGACCTCTCCCGGCGCGTACGCCACCGAGGAAAGCGGGTCGGACGCGAAGACGGGGAGTGCGATGCGTTTGGGGAGGAGGGTCTCTCCCAGCCTGTCGCTGCGCAGCGCCCGGCCGATCAGGATCCGTTTGGGCACGTCGGTCAGTTTGGACACGCAGAGGATCGTAAGCGCTTGAAATCGGACCCGCCCACCCACCACCCGTCGTTCCGCCAGAAACTTGCGTTCCCTTAACGCGGACGGCACAGAAAGCTGTGACGTGGGCCACCGGACCGTCGCTTTTGCCGCGTACCGCGTTCCGTGCGGGGGCCCGGACCACGCGTCGGCCGCCTCGGATGAGGGCAACAGCCGTGTGGCGGCATAAGCTCATCATCAGGCAACACCGCACGCAGGCTGAGAGAGAAGAGTGAGCAGGGTGTTTTCGCAGGTCAGCAAGATGACCAGGAGTGCGGGGTAAGCGGACGTGCACATCGTCATCATGGGCTGCGGGCGAGTGGGAGCCGCACTCGCGCAGACCCTGGAACAGCAGGGGCACACGGTCGCCGTCATCGACCAGGACCCGACGGCGTTCCGGCGCCTGGGCTCCGGTTTCGGCGGGCGGCGCGTCACGGGCGTCGGCTTCGACCAGGACACCCTGCGTGAGGCGGGGATCGAGGAGGCCGGGGCGTTCGCCGCGGTGAGCAGCGGCGACAACTCCAACATCATCGCGGCGCGGGTCGCCCGCGAGATGTTCGGCATCGAGAACGTCGCCGCCCGCATCTACGATCCCCGGCGCGCCGAGGTGTACCAGCGGCTCGGCATCCCGACGGTCGCGACCGTGCGCTGGACCGCCGACCAGATGCTGCGGCGGCTGCTGCCGTCCGGCGCGGAGACGCTGTGGCGGGACCCGAGCGGCGGCGTCCAGCTCGCCGAGGTGCACACCTCCCCGTCGTGGATCGGGCACAAGGTGAGCCGGCTCCAGGAGGAGACCGGCGTACGCGTCGCCTTCCTCACCCGGCTGGGCGAGGCGATCCTGCCGACGTCGCAGACGGTGCTGCAGGAGGGCGACCTGGTGCACGTGATGATGCGGACGGACGAGATCGAGAAGGTCGAGGCGGCGTTCGCCGAGGGGCCTGAGGAGGGCGGTCACTGATGCGGGTCGCTATTGCGGGCGCCGGCGCGGTGGGCCGTTCCATCGCGGGCGAGCTGCTGGAGAACGGGCACGAGGTGCTGCTCATCGACAAGGCGCCGACCGCGATCTCGGTGGAGCGGGTGCCGCAGGCGGAGTGGCTGCTGGCGGACGCCTGCGAGATCACCTCGCTGGACGAGGCCGCGCTCCAGCGCTGCAACGTGGTCATCGCGGCGACCGGCGACGACAAGGTGAACCTGGTCGTCTCGCTGCTGGCCAAGACCGAGTACGGGGTGCCCCGGGTGGTGGCCCGGGTCAACAACCCGAAGAACGAGTGGCTGTTCAACGAGTCGTGGGGCGTGGACGTCGCCGTCTCCACGCCGCGCCTGATGTCGGCGCTGGTGGAGGAGGCGGTGAGCGTCGGCGACCTGGTCCGGCTGCTGCGCTTCAGTCACGGCGACGCGAACCTCGTGGAGCTCACGCTGCCGCCGGAGTCGGCCGTGGCCGGTACGTCCGTGGGCGACGTGGCCTGGCCGCAGGACACCTCGCTGGTCACGATCATCCGTGGCTCGCGCGTCCTGACGCCGAGCCCGGAGGAGACGCTGGAGGCCGGTGACGAGCTGCTGTTCGTCGCGGCCCAGGCCCGCGAGGAGCAGCTCGAGGACCTCCTCTCGGTACGCCGCGAGGACGCCGCCGGCTGAGGCGCGTGCGGGATGCCGCTGAGCCCGCGCGGAACGCCGATGAGCCCGCGCGGGACGCCATCGAGGGGCCCGGGACCGGTGACGGTCCCGGGCCCCTCGTCGTACGGGCGGGCGCGGGCCGTAGCGGCTCGCGCGCACGGCCGGGCGGGCGCGGGCCGTAGCGGCTCAGGCGCCCGGGCCGGGCGTGGCGGGGCTCAGGCCTCGCGGCGGTGCGGCTGGGCCGCCTGCGCGGCGGCCGCGGCCTTGCGCTCCTTCTCGGCGCGCTCCTCCGCCTCCATCTCCGCGAACACGTCGATCGGCGGCGGCGCCTTCGCCAGGAACACCCACGTCAGGTACACCGCGAGCAGGAACGGCGGGATCTTCAGCGTCACCAGCACCCAGCCGAGCTGGGTGGTGTCCGCCCACCAGTACAGCGGGAAGAGGATCGCGCACTTGGCGAGCAGGATCAGGCCCCAGGCGTAGCTGGCCTTGGCGTACGCCTTCTTGCGTCCGGGGTTGCGGGTGCGCCAGGAGAGGTTCTCCTTGAAGACCGGGCCGAGGATGAGGCCGATCAGCGGGACACCCGCCAGCGTGGTGGCGATGTACGCGACGCCCAGGCCCAGGGTGTAGAGCATGCCCGGGAGGTAGAAGTCCTTGGCGTTGCCGGTCATCATCGCGAAGACCACGCCGAAGGCGACACCGAAGACGCCGCTGAAGGCGTGCTTCACGGTGTCGCGGCGGATCAGCCGGACCGCGACCAGCAGCAGGGACACGCCCAGCGCCGCGATGGCCGACAGGTGCAGGTCCTTGTTGATCGTGTAGATCGTGACGAAGAGCAGGCCGGGGAGAACGGTCTCCACCATGCCGCGTACTCCGCCGAAGGCGTCGAACAGGGCCGCTTCCGTCACGGCCTTCGAGTCGTGGGCACCCTGCGTGGCGTCAGTGGCGTCCTGGTCGGTGGTGGTCGGCTTGTCGAGTGACGTCACCGGCTACTCCTGTCCGAGCGGTCGGAGTTCGTATTTGGGGTTGAAGAGCACCCTGCGGCCGTGGCTCATGGAGATCCGGCCGGTGGCGATGAGCTTGCGGCCCGGTTCTATGCCCACGATGGAGCGCCGGCCCAGCCACACCACGTCCAGCGGGGCGGTGCCGTCGAACAGCTCCGCCTCCAGCGCGGGCACGCCGGCCAGGGGGCGCAGGGTGACCGTCCGCAAGGTACCAGTCACCTTCACGATCTGCCGGTCGCCGCAGTCCGAGATACGGATGCACCCCGAAGCCTGCGTGTCCTCCCGCAGCTCCTCGGATTCCAGCTCCCCCTGGGAGCTGGACAGCCGGTCGAGCATCCGGCGGAACCGGCCGGCCTGCTTCTCGGTACGCGGTGCAGCACTCATACAGAAAGCGTACCGGCCCTCACTGTCAGGGGAATCAGCGCTCGAACCGGTATCCCATGCCCGGCTCGGTGATGAAGTGCCGGGGGTGCGAGGGGTCCGCCTCCAGCTTCCGCCGGAGCTGGGCCATGTAGACCCGGAGGTAGTTGGTCTCGGTGCCGTACGAGGGCCCCCACACCTCCTGGAGGAGCTGCTTCTGGCTCACCAGCCGCCCGCTGTTGCGCACCAGCACCTCCAGCAGGTGCCACTCCGTGGGCGTCAGCCGGACGTCCCGCCCGCCGCGCTGCACCTTCTTCGCGGCGAGGTCGACCGTGAACCCGGCCGTCTCGACCACGATCGTGCCGTCGTCGCCGCCCACCGGCTCGGCCCGGCGCACGGCGGCCCGCAGCCGTGCGAGCAGCTCGTCCATGCCGAAGGGCTTGGTGACGTAGTCGTCGGCACCGGCGTCCAGGGCCTCGACCTTCTCGTCGGAGGTCTGGCGGGCGGAGAGCACCAGGATCGGTACGCGGGTCCAGCCGCGCAGCCCCTTGATCACCTCGACGCCGTCCATGTCGGGCAGGCCGAGGTCGAGGATGACGACGTCGGGGTGGCGGCCGGCGGCCAGCTCGAGGGCGGTGGCGCCGTCGGGCGCCGCGTCGACCTCGTACTTCCGTGCCTTCAGGTTGATCACGAGGGCGCGTACGATCTGCGGCTCGTCGTCGACCACGAGCACCCGCGTCATGAGGGGCCTGCTTTCTCCATCGGGTGGGCTTCGGGAGCGGCGGCCGGGGTGGCCGCCTTGAGGGTGAGGACCATCGTCAGGCCGCCGCCGGGGGTGTCCTCGGCCGTGATGGTGCCGCCCATCGCCTCCATGAACCCGCGCGCGACGGCGAGGCCCAGGCCCACTCCGGCGCCGCGCGGGGCGTCGCCGTAGCGCTGGAAGGGGGCGAATATGCGGTCCTTGGCCTCGTCGGGCACGCCGGAGCCCCGGTCGACGACGCGCAGTTCGACGCGGTCGGCCATGGCGCTGGCCGACACCAGGACGGGTGCGGCGGCGCGGCTGTACTTGACGGCGTTCTCGACGACGTTGGCGACGGCCCGCTCCAGCAGGCCCTTGTCGACCTCGACCATGGGGAGGCTCTCGGGGATGTCCAGCTCGGCGCTGCCGTCGGGCACGCCCCCGAGCGCCATGGGGACGACCTCGTCCAGGTCGATGGCCCGGATGAGCGGGGTCACCGTGCCGGTCTGGAGGCGGGACATGTCGAGGAGGTTCCCGACCAGGTGGTCGAGCCGGTCCGCGCCCGCCTCGATGCCCTCCAGCAGCTCCGCGCGGTCCTCCTCGGACCATTCGACGTCGTCCGAGCGCAGGGAGCTGACGGCCGCCTTGATGCCCGCGAGAGGGGTACGGAGGTCATGGCTGACGGCCGCCAGCAGCGACGTACGGATCTTGTTGCCCTCGGCCAGCTTGCGGGCCTCCTCGGCCTGGCCGACCAGCCGCTGCCGGTCGAGCACGACGGCGGCCTGCGCGGCGAAGGCGCCCAGCACCCGGCGGTCCTCGGCGGGCAGGACGCGGCCGGACAGGGCGAGCGCCATGTGGTCGCCGACGGGCATGTCGACGTCGGCGTCCTCGGGGCGTGCCACGGGCCGCCGGCCCACGCTGCCCGCCCGGGTCCACGGCTCGACGTCGTTCTCGCGTTCCAGCAGCGCCACCGACTCCATGGAGAACGTCTCGCGGACCCGCTCCAGCAGCGCGTCCAGGGCGGTCTCGCCGCGCAGGACGCTGCCCGCCAGGAACGACAGCACCTCGGACTCGGCGCGCAGCCGGGCGGCCTGGTGGGTGCGGCGGGCGGCCAGGTCCACGACGGAGGCGACGGAGACGGCGACTCCGAAGAACACGGCGATCGCGACGATGTTGCGGGGGTCGGCGACGGTGAACCGGTACAGGGGCGGGGCGAAGAACCAGTTCAGCAGCAGCGAGCCGAAGGCGGCGGAGGCCAGGGACGGGACGAGGCCGCCGAGCAGGGCGGAGGCCACGGTCAGCGACAGGAACAGCAGCATGTTGTTGGCGATGCCGAGGTCCGCGTCGACGTGGGTGAGCAGCAGGGTCAGCAGGGCGGGGCCGGCGACGCCGGTGGCCCAGCCCCAGATGATCCGGGACCGGCCGAGGCGGGCGCCGCGTGCGACGGGCAGGCCCCGGCCCCGTGCGACCTCCTCGTGGGTGACGATGTGGACGTCGAGGTCGGGGCCCGAGTCGCGGGCGACGGTGGCCCCGACGCCGGGGCCGAACACGTACTGCCACGCCTTGCGGCGGCTGGAGCCGAGCACGATCTGGGTGGCGTTGACTCCGCGCGCGAACTCCAGCAGCGCGGAGGGTATGTCGTCGCCGATGACGTGATGGAAGGAGCCGCCGAGGTCCTCCACGAGGGTGCGCTGGACGGCCAGCTCCTTGGGCGACGCGGAGGTCAGGCCGTCGCTGCGGGCGATGTAGACGGCGAGGATCTCGCTGCCGGAGCCCTTGGCGGCCATGCGGGCGGCGCGGCGGATGAGGGTGCGGCCCTCGGGGCCGCCGGTGAGGCCGACGATGATGCGTTCGCGGGCCTGCCAGGTGGTGCGGATGTTGTGCTCGCCGCGGTACTGCTGGAGGTACTCGTCGACCCGGTCGGCGGTCCACAGCAGGGCCAGCTCGCGCAGCGCGGTGAGGTTGCCGGGGCGGAAGTAGTTGGAGAGGGCGGCGTCGACCTTGTCCGGCTTGTAGATGTTGCCGTGGGCCATGCGGCGGCGCAGCGCCTGGGGGGACATGTCGACCAGCTCGATCTGGTCGGCGCGGCGGACGACCTCGTCGGGGACGGTCTCCTGCTGCCGTATGCCGGTTATGGACTCCACGACGTCGCCGAGCGATTCCAGGTGCTGGATGTTGACGGTGGAGATGACGTCGACGCCGGCGGCGAGCAGCTCCTCGACGTCCTGCCAGCGCTTGGCGTTGCGCGAGCCGGGCACGTTGGTGTGGGCCAGCTCGTCCACCAGGGCGACGGCCGGGCGCCGCTGGAGCACGGCGTCGACGTCCATCTCGGTGCGGACGGTGCCCCGGTACTCGATCTCCCGGCGCGGTATCTGCTCCAGGCCGTTCAGCATCGCTTCCGTGCGGGGGCGGTCGTGGTGCTCGACGTAGGCGACGGCGCAATCGGTGCCGCGCTCCACGCGGCGCTGCGCCTCGGAGAGCATCGCGTACGTCTTGCCGACGCCCGGTGCCGCACCGAGGTAGATCCGAAGCTTGCCGCGTCCCATGGCCTCATTGTCGTGATTGTTCGTTCGACTGCCTGTGCGTAGACCATACGGCCAGCGGCACGGGCGAACCGGACGTGGTGGTCGCTTCCCGGGCGTCTTGACGGGATTCTGATACGACCGGTGCGGCGGGTACGGCGGCACCGCCGGCGACACCGGGTGGCCGGCGCACCGGCCGCGGCGCGGGCTCGCGGGGACGGGCGACCGGCGCTCAGTGCTCGGTCAGCTCGCCGTCGCTCAGCTCCAGGACACGGTCCGCGAGCCCGAGGAGCTGGGCGTCGTGGGTGGCCACCAGGGCGGTGACGCCCTCGCTGCGTACGACCGCGCGCAGCAGCTCCATCACCGCGAGGCCGGTGTCGGCGTCGAGCTGGCCGGTCGGCTCGTCGGCTATGAGCAGGGCCGGCCTGTTGGCCAGCGCGCGGGCTATGGCGACGCGCTGCTGCTGGCCGCCGGACAGCTCGCCCGGGCGCTGCGCCGCGTGGTCGGCGAGGCCCACGAGG
This sequence comes from Streptomyces sp. WAC05374, assembly GCF_004353505.1. Classification (GTDB taxonomy): domain Bacteria; phylum Actinomycetota; class Actinomycetes; order Streptomycetales; family Streptomycetaceae; genus Streptomyces. The sequence goes on along the minus strand of NZ_SMNQ01000008.1, from coordinate 191,859 downwards.
GCGAGCAGCAGCTCCACGCGCTCGTCCCGCTCGCGCGGCTCGGCCCGGCGGAGCCGTAGCGGTACGCCGACGTTCTCGGCGGCCGTGAGGATCGGGATCAGTCCGAACCCCTGGAAGACGAACCCGATCCGGTCGCGGCGCAGCTCGAGCAGCCCGTCCTCGCCGAGCCCGGCGAGGTCGGTGCCGTCGACGGTGATCCGCCCCTGGTCGGGGGTGTCCAGGCCGCCCACCAGGTTGAGCAGGGTGGTCTTTCCGGAGCCGGAGCGGCCCTTGAGGGCGACGAGCTCGCCGTGCGGTATCTCGAAGGAGACGCCCCGCAGCGCGTGGACGGCGGCGGCGCCCGTCCCGTACGACCGGTGCACGTTCTCCACGCGCACCATGGGCGCCCGGCCCTGGGCGACGGCCGTGGCGGTGCCTTCCCCGCTGTGCTGCTGCGACATGCGTACTCCCCCCGTCACTGTGCGCGTTCAGTATGTGCGGGGCCGGAACAGGGCCGCAACGCCTGTGGACAACCGCAGGTAACCCCACCGACCGCGGAACCGGCGGTGGAAGCACGGCGGGCCGTACCCCGGCGTACGGGATACGGCCCACCTGATAGTCCTGCCGTACGGGTCAGCGGACCTCGGTGATCTCCGGGCCGCGCTGGAGCTGGCCCATGCCGCCGGAGAAGCGCGACGTCTCCTGGTCCTCCTGCTGCACGCCCTCGGGCACCATCTGCGCGTCGTTCGGCAGCTTCAGGACGATCGGGTCGCGCGGCGCCATGGGGCCCTCGCCCCGCACCACGACCGTGTCGCGGAAGATCTGCTCCAGCAGGCCCGCGGCCTCCGGCTGCACCGCGCCCTGCCCGGAGATGACCCCGCGCAGGAACCAGCGGGGGCCGTCCACGCCGACGAAGCGCACCAACTGCACACCGCCGGTCCCGTCCGGGAGCTTGACGGGGACCTGTGCCCGCAGCTCCCAGCCGAGGGGGCCCTCGACCTCGTCGATGACACCGCCCTGCTGGGTGATGCCCGAGGCGATCTCCTCGCGGACCTCGCCCCAGATGCCCTCCTTCTTGGGGGCGGCGAACGCCTGCAACTGGATGGCGCTGTCGCGCAGCACCACCGTCGCCGCGACGATCGCGTCGCCCGCGACCTCCACGCGCAGCTCCATGCCCTCGACTCCGGGCACGAAGATGCCGCCCAGGTCCACGCGGCCCTCTTCCGGCCTGGAGACCTCGGAGACGTCCCAGGGGCCGTCGGGCCGGGGCGCCGGCGGAAGGTTCACCCGGCGCGGCTCGCTGTCCGCCGCGTCGTCGGTGCCGACCTCGTCGACGACCTGCTCGGCCTCGCCCGCTGCGTCCGCAGCGGCACCGCTCTTCTTGCGACGTCCGAACACGTCACTGTCCTTCCCGGTCGGATACGACCGAAGCGTATTGATTCCCACCCGTCCAGCCCTCCGTGGCGGCATGGCCGCCGGTGGACCCGAAGCCCCCCTCGGCCCGCGCCGAGCCGGGAAGCTCCGCCACCTCGTGGAAACGGACCTTCTCGACTTGCTGAACGACCAGTTGGGCGATCCGGTCGAACCGTTCGAACCGCACGCTCTCGCGCGGGTCGAGGTTGACCACGATCACCTTGATCTCCCCACGGTACCCGGCATCCACCGTCCCTGGGGCATTCACGAGGGCCACTCCGCACCGGGCCGCCAGCCCGGAGCGGGGGTGCACGAAGGCCGCGTACCCGTCGGGCAGCGCGATGGACACCCCGGTGGGCAGGATCGCGCGCTCGCCGGGGGCCAGTTCGGCGGCCTCGGTGGTGACGAGATCGGCGCCCGCGTCGCCCGGGTGCCCGTACGACGGGATGGGCACCTCCGGGTCCACGCGGCGGATCAGGACGTCGACAGGGTTACGCATCAGGGGTTCACCTCGAAGGCGCGGGCGCGCCGGACCTGGTCGGGGTCGGCCATCGCCGCCTGGATCTCCTCCGGGCGACCGTTGTCGATGAAGTGATCGACCTTGACCTCGATGAAGAGGGCGTCGGCGCGGACGGCCACGGGCCCCTCGGGCCCGCCGGTCCTGCCGGTCGCCGTGCAGTAGATCTTCCGGCCGTGTACGGCGGTGACCTCGGCCTCCAGGTGCAGCACCGTGCCGACCGGCACCGGGCGCACGAAGTCGGTCTCCAGCCGGCCGGTCACCGCGATGACCCGCAGCAGCCAGTTGAGCGAGCCGAGCGTCTCGTCCAGCGCGGTGGCGAGGATGCCGCCGTGCGCGAGGCCCGGAGCGCCCTGGTGGTCGGTCGTGACCGTGAACTCGGCCGTGACGCTCACGCCTTCGCCGGCCCTGGCCTCCAGGTGCAGCCCGTGGGGCTGGCCGCCGCCGCACCCGAAGCAGTGCTCGTAGTGGGCTCCCAGGACCTCGCCGGGCGCGGGCGCGTCGGGGTGCCGTACCGGCGGTATGGCATCGGCGGGGGGCGTCAGTGCAGTGCTCACAGCGGGAGACCTTACCCGCGCGGCGGACCACCGGTCGCGCCGTGCCAAGCTTGGGTGTATGCAGCCTTCCGCATCGGCTCCCGTCCCGGTCTCCGCCCCGCAGTACGACGAGCGTCTCACCGCCCCCCGCTCCTGGTGGCTGCTGGCCGCCCTGGTGGCCGTCTCGGGCGCGCTGATCATGCTGCCGCTCGGCACGCTGCCCATGCTCGGCGGACTGATCCTCGCGGGCGCGCTCGCGGCGATGGCGGTCAGTTCGTACGGCTCCGCCCGCGTCCGGGTGGTGGCGGGCTCGCTGGTCGCCGGGGACGCCCGCATTCCGGTGTCGGCGCTGGGCGAGCCGGAGGTGCTGGACGCCGAGGAGGCGCGCGCCTGGCGCACGTACAAGGCGGACCCGCGCGCGTTCATGCTGATGCGGGGCTACATCCCGGCGGCGGTGCGGATCGAGGTCACGGACCCGGCTGATCCGACTCCGTACGTGTACCTCTCCAGCCGTGACCCGCAGGCGCTGGCGGCGGCGCTGAACGGCGTACGGGCGCAGGCGTAGCCCGGCTCCTCACGGGGCGCCGTAAGGGGTGCCCGGCGGCCGGGAGGGCGGCCCGCGGGGGCCACCGGCGGGGGTCTCGCCCACGAGGGGTCCGCGGGGCCTAGAAGCCGATCTCCTTGGGGTTCTGCGGCTGCTCCAGCGGCGGCAGTGGGGGAAGGGCGTCCCAGGGCACCTGACGGGTGCGGAGATCCGCGCGGATGCGCTCGGCGAGCTTCTTGGTGTCGCGCCGGTTCATCACGGCACCGACGGCCGCTCCGACCATGAAGGGCATCAGGTTCGGCAGGTTGCGCACCATGCGTTTCATGATCTGCTGGCGCAGTTCGCGCTTCATCCGGCCGCCGAGGGCGGCGTTGATGGTGGCGGGCTTGGTGACGTCGATGCCGCGCTCCTCCGTCCAGGAGGTCAGGTACGCCATCGCGCGCTCCTTGAGGTTGCCCGGGGGCCGCTGGCCGTAGACCTCGTGGAGCTCGGCGATGAGCTTGAGCTCGATCGCCGCGACGCCCGTGATCTCGGCGGCCATCTCGGCCGGCATCGCGGGCGGTACGGGGAGCATGGCGGCCGCGCCGACGCCGGCGCCCACGGTGGAGGTGGCATTGGCCGCGCCCGCGATCAGTCTGTCCGCGAGCTGCTCGGGGGTGAGACCCGGGAACTGTCCGCGCAGGGTGGCCAGGTCCCGGACGGGAACGCGCGGGGCGTTCTCGATGAGCCGGTCGGCGAGGTGGGCGAGGCCCGCCCTGGCGCCTTCGCGGCCCTTGCGTACGCCACGCCGGACGGCGTCCAGGCGCCCCGCCCGGTCGGGTGTGCCGGCGGGTGCGCCGGGCGTCCCGGCCTGCTCGGCCGGTGCCTGGGCCCCTCCGGCTGCCGCGAGCGAGGCCGAGGGGCCCCGCTCGTCGTCACGCGTGCCGGGGGAGGGCAGGAGGGCGGAGTGCTCGGCCGGCGCGTCGTGGGCGCCTGGTGCCGGGCCTGTGCCGCCCTGGTACGCCTCCGGCTTCCTGGGGAGCCGGAAGCGTCGCTTCCGAGACGGGGTGTCGCCTGCCACGGCCGACGGACCTCAGTCGCAGTCTCGGCAGATCGGCTGACCGTTCTTCTCGCGGGCGAGCTGGCTGCGGTGGTGGACCAGGAAGCAGCTCATGCAGGTGAACTCGTCCGCCTGCTTGGGCAGCACCCGGACGGCCAGCTCCTCGTTCGAGAGGTCCGCGCCGGGCAGTTCCAGGCCCTCGGCCGCCTCGAACTCGTCGACGTCGACGGTGGAGGTCGACTTGTCGTTGCGCCGGGCCTTCAGCTCTTCAAGGCTGTCCGAGTCGACGTCGTCGTCGGTCTTGCGTGGGGTGTCGTAATCCGTTGCCATGTCGCTCTCCCCCTCTGGGTGGTTGCGGTGTCTCCAGCGCACGTAACGCGTGAGAGGCCGGACTTGTGCCCGACCTGAGGCGGAGATTTTGCCTCACATCAAGGTCTGTTACTCAATCGACACCCAACCGGACCCCTCGAGAGTGATCGGGTTTGGATGGCGAACGGGACCGTACACGGTCCGGAAGCCGCGCCCAGAGGGCGCCACCCCGTGTACTTCCCGTGATCCGACCCCCTGGAAACCCGGACTTTTCCTGGTTTTCCGGGGGAATTCTTGATCACGGAGAGTAGATGGCCGGAAAAGGTCCCTTGTGATCGATCACACACGGAGCTCCCGTGAACAGGTCACGAAAATTCCGCGTAAAGCGAACACCAAGACGGCTCGACCGGCGTGTCACAGCGGAAGTGTGACGCGCATGACGAGGCCGCCGCCCTCGCGGGGCTCCGCGATGATACGTCCCCCGTGAGCCCGCGCGACGGACCGGGCGATCGACAGACCGAGCCCGACGCCCTTGTCGCTGCCGGTCCGCTCCTGCCGCAGCCGCCGGAACGGCTCGAAGAGGTTGTCGATCTCATACGCGGGAACCACCGGTCCGGTGTTCGACACCACCAGCACCGCCTGCCCGGCCTGGGTCTCGGTGGTGACCTCCACCCAGCCCTCGTCGACGTTGTAGCGGACGGCGTTCTGCACCAGGTTCAGGGCGATCCGCTCCAGCAGGACGCCATTGCCCTGGACGACGGCCGGGGCCCGCTCGCCGCGGACCTCCACGCCCTTCGCGTCGGCCTCGGCCCGGGTCTGGTCGATGGCGCGCGAGGCGACCTCCGCCAGGTCCACGGGCTTGCGCTCCACGATCTCGTTGTCGCTGCGGGCCAGCAGGAGCAGGCCCTCCACGAGCTGCTCGCTGCGCTCGTTGGTGGCCAGCAGCGTCTTGCCCAGTTGCTGGAGCTCGACCGGCGCCCCGGGGTCCGAGAGGTGGACCTCCAGCAGGGTGCGGTTGATCGCCAGCGGCGTGCGCAGCTCGTGCGAGGCGTTGGCGACGAACCGCTGCTGCGCGGTGAACGCCCGCTCCAGCCGGTCCAGCATGTCGTCGAAGGTGTCCGCCAGCTCCTTGAGCTCGTCGTCCGGGCCGTCCAGCTCGATCCGGCGGGACAGGTCCGTACCGGCCACGTTGCGGGCCGTGCGCGTGATGCGGCCCAGCGGCGACAGGACGCGGCCCGCCATCGCGTACCCGAAGGCGAAGGCGATGACGCTCAGGCCCAGGAGGGCGAAGAGCGAGCGGCGCAGCAGGTCGTCCAGCGCGTGCTGGCGCTGCTGGTTGACGCAGGCGTTCATCGCACGGTTGAACTCGTCCGGTTCGGCGCGCACGGGGAAGTTGCAGACGTTGCTGGTGACCTGGCCGTTGACGATCTTGAACGGCAGCTCGCTGCCGATGTGCAGGGCCTGCGCGGCCAGCAGGTAGATGATCGACAGCAGCAGGATGCCGGCGATCAGGAACATCCCGCCGTACAGCAGCGTGAGCCGTATGCGGATCGTCGGGCGCAGCCAGGGGCGGACGGGCTCCCTGGGGTCCCAGGTGGGCTTCGGAGGCGCCTGTGGGGGGGCGGGGGTGGCTGCCACGGATCAGATCCGGTAGCCGGAACCGGGCACGGTGACGATCACCGGCGGCTCGCCGAGCTTGCGACGGAGAGTCATCACGGTGACGCGGACGACGTTGGTGAACGGGTCGGTGTTCTCGTCCCAGGCCTTCTCCAGGAGCTGCTCCGCCGAGACGACCGCGCCCTCGCTGCGCATCAGGACCTCCAGGACCGCGAACTCCTTGGGCGCGAGCTGGATCTCCTTGCCGTCCCGGAACACTTCGCGACGGTTCGGGTCGAGCTTGATCCCGGCGCGCTCGAGGACGGGCGGCAGCGGGACCGTCGTCCGCCGGCCCAGCGCCCGCACCCGGGCGGTCAGCTCGCTGAACGCGAAAGGCTTGGGGAGGTAGTCGTCGGCGCCGATCTCCAGGCCCTCCACACGGTCGCTGACGTCGCCGGACGCGGTGAGCATCAGTACGCGGGTGGGCATGCCCAGGTCGACGATCTTGCGGCAGACGTCGTCCCCGTGGACCAGCGGCAGGTCGCGGTCGAGCACGACCACGTCGTAGTCGTTGACCCCGATGCGCTCCAGGGCGGCCGCCCCGTCGTACACGACGTCGACGGCCATGGCCTCCCGGCGGAGGCCGGTGGCCACGGCATCGGCGAGCAGTTGCTCGTCCTCGACGACGAGTACGCGCACGGCGTTGTTCCTTCCTACGAGCCCGGTTCCGGGCGGGTCTGTCGCACTGACTGTGCGTATCCATCCTGCCCCCAACGCGCGTAAACCGGCTGTAAGGCGGCCTGCGGGCGCCCGGGACCCGGGGAAGCGCTTCGGGAATCAAGCGAATTCACGGATGAGTTGAGGTTTCCGTGAGGAAGCCCCTGGGGAGGACGACTGCACACCCGAGATCACGCCCCGTATGTGGCGCGCCACAAACCGCTCTGTTCCCCCAGAGGTGCAGTGCGTGATCACCCGACAACCCTCGGCACACCCCCGTGCCACCGACCCATGACGAGGGGGCGCACGATGGACGCTTTCACCGCAGGACTGCTGCAGCGCATAAGGGCCACGGAAACCGACCTCACACGGGCTCGCGAGACGGGAGACGACTTCCTGGCCGACGTCGAGCAGGCTGAGCTCGACGACCTGCACCGCCTTGCGGCGGAACACGGCGTGGAGGTCACCACCGCGAGCGCCTGAGCTGAACGGGGCACGGCCCCGGTGTCCCGCGGAGCGTCCGCGGGACACCGGGGCTCTTCGTTTGCACGGGGGTCCGGCGCCGGCCCGCCCTGGGGCTTCCGGTCGCCCCCGGAAGCGCCCCACGGGCCGGGCCCGGGGACGCGGGGGCGCGGCCCCGTACGGCGGCTAGTCGTGCCAGGCGCCGAAGTCCTCCAGAAGGGCCTGGAGCGGCGCGAAGACGCCCGGGGAGGCCGCCACTGTCAGGTCGCCCGACGGTGGGGTGCCCGGGCGGCCACCGGTCAGGGCGCCGGCCTCGCGGGCGATCAGGTCCCCGGCCGCCATGTCCCAGGGGCTGAGGCCACGCTCGTAGTACCCGTCAAGGCGGCCCGCGGCGACGTCGCAGAGGTCGATCGCGGCGGAACCGCTGCGGCGGATGTCCCGCAGCCGGGGGATCAGGCGCTGGGCCACGTCGGCCTGGTGGGCGCGGACCCGGGTCACGTAGTTGAAACCCGTCGAGACCAGGGCCTGGTCCAGCGGCGGCGAGGGCCGGCAATGGACGGGCCGGTCGTTCAGGAACGCGCCGCCGCCCAGCACCGCGCGGAACGTCTCACCGCGCATCGGGGCCTCGACGACCCCGACCAGGGTCCGGCCGTCCCGCTCGGCGGCGATGGACACCGCCCAGGTCGGCAGGCCGTAGAGGTAGTTCACCGTGCCGTCCAGCGGGTCGACGACCCAGCGGACACCGCTGGTGCCCTGGGTGGCGGCGCCCTCCTCGCCCAGCAGCCCGTCGTCGGGGCGGTGCTCGGCGAGGAAGGCGGTGATCAGCTTCTCGGCGGCGATGTCCATCTCGGTGACGACGTCGATGGGGCTCGACTTGGTCGCCGCGACGCCGAGGTCGGCCGGGCGGCCGTCGCGCAGCAGCGCACCGGCCCGGCGCCCTGCCTCCAGGGCCAGGTCCAGCAGCTCGGTCAGGAGCGGGTCACGCGGGTCGGTCACGGCGTCTCCTCACGCGTAAGGGCTGTCGGCGCCGGCCGCCGCGGGCCGCTCGGCGCGGGCGGGGCAGCAGCCGATCGGGCACAGGTCGTGCGACGCGCCCAGGGCGCCCAGCGCGCACCGCTCCACCACTGTGCCGCGCTCGGCCGCCGCGCGCTCCAGGACCAGCTCGCGGACGGCGGCCGCGAAGCGCGGGTCGTCGCCCACGGTCGCCGAGCGGCGCACCGGGAGGCCCAGCTCGGCGGCCTTGGCGGTGGCCTCGGTGTCCAGGTCGTACAGGACCTCCATGTGGTCGGAGACGAAGCCGATGGGGACCATGACGGCCGCCGGGGCCCCGGCGCCGTGCAGGGCCTCCAGGTGGTCGCAGATGTCGGGCTCCAGCCACGGGATGTGCGGGGCGCCGCTGCGCGACTGGTAGACCAGCTCCCAGGGGTGCTCGACGCCCGTCTCGTCCCGTACGGCCTCCGCGATGAGCCGGGCGACGTCCAGGTGCTGCCGGACGTACGCGCCGCCCTCGCCGTGCTCCTCGACCGGGCCGGAGGTGTCGGCGGCGGAGGTCGGGATCGAATGCGTGGTGAAGGCGAGGTGGGCGCCGTCGCGGACGGACTCGTCGAGCTCGGCCAGCGACTTGAGGACCCCTTCGACCATGGGCCGGACGAAGCCGGGGTGGTTGAAGTAGTGCCGGAGCTTGTCCACCCGGGGCAGCGGCAGCCCTTCCGCCTCGAGCGTGGCCAGGGCGTCCGCCAGGTTCTCGCGGTACTGGCGGCAGCCGGAGTACGAGGCGTACGCGCTGGTGGCGAGGACGGCGATGCGGCGGTGGCCGGCGGTGACCATCTCGCGCAGGGTGTCGGTGAGGTACGGCGCCCAGTTCCGGTTCCCCCAGTGCACGGGCAGGTCGAGGCCCGCGTCCGCGAAGTCCTTGCGCAGGGCGGCGAGCAGTGCGCGGTTCTGGTCGTTGATCGGGCTGACGCCGCCGAAGAGGAAGTAGTGCTGCCCCACTTCCTTGAGGCGTTCCTTGGGGATGCCCCGCCCCCGGGTCACGTTCTCCAGGAACGGGACCACGTCGTCGGGCCCCTCCGGCCCTCCGAAGGAGAGCAGCAGCAGGGCGTCGTACGGGGCGGGATCGCGCTGATCGGCCATGGCATCGGACATGGGATCGATCCTGCCACCAGGGTCTGACAGCCGGAAAACCGCCGTGCGCTGTCACCCGATCGGACGTAACCTGTGAAGGCTGCCCATACGCCTTACGCCCCGCGCGCCCTATGCCTCACCGGCCGGAGTATCCCCTTGCCCAGTCCCTACCGCGCGATCTTCTCCGCCCCCGGCACGGTGGCCTTCTCCGCCGCGGGCTTCCTCGGCCGGATGCCACTGGCCATGATGGGCATCGGCATCGTCACGATGATCTCCCAGCTCACCGGCCGCTACGGGCTGGCGGGCGCGCTGTCCGCGACGCTCGCGGTCTCCGCCGCCGTGCTGGGCCCGCAGGTCTCCCGCCTGGTCGACCGGTACGGCCAGCGCCGGGTGCTGCGCCCGGCCACCCTGATCACGGTCGTGGCGGTGGCGGGGCTGCTGGTCTGCGCGCAGCAGGGGCTGCCGGAGTGGACGCTGTTCGTCTTCTCGGCGGCGGCGGGCTGCGTCCCGAGCATCGGGGCGATGACCCGGGCGCGCTGGGCGACGATCTACCAGGGGTCGGCGCGCGAGCTGCACACCGCGTACTCCTTCGAGTCGATCATCGACGAGGTGTGCTTCATCTTCGGCCCGATCGTCTCGATCGGACTGTCGACCGTCTGGTTCCCGGAGGCGGGCCCGCTGCTGGCGGCCGTCTTCCTGGCGGTGGGTGTGTGGTGGCTGACCGCCCAGCGCGGCACCGAGCCGAAGCCCCATCCGATCGAGCAGCACACCGGCGGCTCGGCCCTGCGCTCCCCCGGGCTGCAGGTGCTGGTGGCCGCGTTCGTCGCCACCGGCACGATCTTCGGCGCGGTGGACGTGGTGACGGTGGCGTTCGCCGAGGAGGAGGGCCACAAGGCCGCGGCCAGCCTGGTGCTGGCGGTGTACGCGCTCGGGTCGTGCGTGGCGGGCGCCGTCTTCGGGCTGCTGCACCTCAAGGGCGAGCCGTCCCGCAGGTGGGTTGTGGGTGTCTGTGCGATGGCCGTGAGTATGATCCCCCTCCAACTGGCCGGGAGCCTGCCGTTCCTGGCCGTGGCGCTCTTTGTCGCGGGCCTTGCCATCGCGCCGACGATGGTGACGACCATGGCCCTCGTCGAGGCCCACGTACCGCGCACCAAACTGACCGAGGGCATGTCCTGGACGGGTACCGGGCTCGCGGTCGGCGTGGCGCTCGGCTCCTCGGCCGCCGGCTGGGTGGTCGACGCGCACGGGGCGGCCGCGGGGTACGCGGTGCCCGGCATCGCGGGAGTGCTCGCGGCCGTGGTGGCGTTCCTGGGGTACCGCCGGCTGCGCAGGCCGGTGCCGACGCGGGAGGGGCAGGGGCAGCGTGAGCAGCGTGAGCAGGACCCGGAACAGCCGGAGCAGCAGCACGTGGCGTAACTGGGCGGGGAACGTGGCCGCCCGGCCCGTGCGGGAGGCCCGTCCCGCTTCCGTTCAGGAGCTGGCGGACACGGTGCGGACCGCGACGGAGGAGGGCCTGCGGGTCAAGACGGTCGGTACGGGGCACTCGTTCACCTCCATCGCCGCCACCGACGGTGTGCTGATCCGGCCGGACCTGCTGACCGGTATCCGCCGGATCGACCGGCGGGAGCTGACCGTGACGGTGGAGTCCGGCACCCCACTGAAGCGGTTGAACGCGGCTCTCGCGCGGGAGGGCCTGTCGCTCACCAACATGGGCGACATCATGGAGCAGACGGTGGCCGGGGCCACCAGCACGGGGACGCACGGCACGGGGCGCGACTCGGCGTCGATCGCCGCGCAGATCCGGGAGCTGGAGCTGGTCACGGCGGACGGGCGGGTGCTGACCTGCTCGGAGAAGGAGAACCCGGAGATCTTCGCGGCGGCCCGGATCGGGCTCGGCGCGCTGGGGGTCGTCTCCGCGATCACCTTCGCCGTGGAGCCGATCTTCCTGCTCACGGCGCGCGAGGAGCCGATGTCCTTCGACCGCGTCACCGCGGAGTTCGAGGCGCTGCACGCGGAGAACGAGCACTTCGAGTTCTACTGGTACCCCCACACGGGCAATTGCAGCACCAAGCGCAACAACCGCAGCGCCGGCCCCGCCGCCCCTCCGGGGCGGATCAGCGGCTGGATCGAGGACGAGCTCCTCTCCAACGGCCTGTTCCAGGTGGTCAACTCGATCGGCCGGGCGGTTCCCCCGGTCGTCCCCGCGATCGCCAAGGTCTCCAGCCGTGCGCTCTCGGCGCGTACGTACACGGACATTCCGTACAAGGTCTTCACAAGTCCGCGCAGGGTGCGGTTCCTTGAAATGGAGTACGCGCTTCCGAGGGAGGCGGCGGTCGGCGCGCTGCGTGAGCTGAGGGCGATGGTCGACCGCTCGCCGTTGCGCGTCAGCTTCCCCGTGGAGGTCCGCACGGCGCCCGCCGACGACATCGCCCTCTCGACCGCGTCGGGCCGGGACACCGCGTACATCGCGGTGCACATGTACAAGGGCACGCCGTACCGGTCGTACTTCACGGCGGCGGAACGCATCATGACCGCGCACGGCGGGCGGCCGCACTGGGGCAAGCTCCACACGCGGGACGCCGCGTACTTCGCGGACGTGTACCCGCGGTTCGGTGAGTTCACCGCGCTGCGTGACCGCCTGGACCCGGACCGGGTGTTCGGCAACGACTACCTGCGGCGGGTCCTGGGCGCCTGAACCGCCGCCTCCCGCCCGCCGTCCGCCCGGCTCACTCGGCCGAACCGTCCGGCGACGGTGCCGGGGTGGCCGGCGGGGTCGGGGTGGGAGTCGGGGGCGGGGTGGGAGTCGGGGGCGGTGTGGGGGTCGGTGTGGGCGGCGGCGTCGGGTCCGGGGTGGGCACGGGGGCCGGGGTGCCGGTGCCGTCCCGCCCTCGGTCCGGCTCGGCCGACCGCTCGCCGTGGGGCCGGCCCTCCCGGTGCGGCTCGGAGGTGGTCGGCTGGTCGGTGGAGGGCATCGACGGCCGGTTGGGCGCGGAGTCGTTTCCCCCGCGGACGACGGTGCTGATGGTGGTTCCCCTGCCTCCGCTCAAGTCCTCGCCGGATACCAGCTCGTAGGCGGTGATGCCCGCCATGGCCACGCCGAAGACCAGCGCCGCGGCGACGGCCGAGCGCCTCCAGCCCCGCACGCGCGTGCCGTACGTGGTGGCCTCACCGAACCCGTCGCCGCTTACGGAACCGGGGCCGGGCGCAAGGCCGGTCGCGGGGTCGGCCGGCGGGCGCGTTCGGGGGTCGCCGGCTACGGACGGGACCCGCGGGCGGCCGGGGCGCCTGGCTCGGGGGCGGACCGACTGGGCCGTGACCCCGCGTACCCGCTCCCCGGTGCTTCTGAACAGGTGCTGGAACACCGAACCGCCGCAGGTGGCGATGACGCTGATCACACCCGCGCCCAGCACCGTGCCGTACACGCCCATTTTCGAGGCCAGTTTGGCCGCCACGACGGCCGCGACCGCGCTGCCCGCCACCTGGGCGGTGTTCAGGTCGAGCCGCTTCCTCTTCCCCTTCATCCCTTCTGTCCCGGTATTCCGCGTGTACACCTTCTCGTCCATCCATGACCTTCGTTCACCCATCTGTCCCAGCATGCAGGGAGAAGAGACCTTTGGGCGAAGCGAAAAGTTCCATTTCTGGGGATTCTGTGAAGGACACCACGTGTGATGCATGGTCATGAGTGCCCAACTGCCGTACCGGGGGAGAACTTCGGCGGCGCGCCGGTCCACCCAGGTGGCCCGAATGGAGTACTGTGGCGAGCCCTGGGCCCCGATCCCTTTCGGGTGTCCCGGGACCAACGGGAGGGGGCCGACAGCGGCACTCGTTCCGGCGGCGCCGCAGCACCGCACGGCCGCCTGCTGCACGGAGTGACCACGCCGGTCACCCTGAGTGGCGAACAGGTAACCGTGCCATAACGGCGTTCCAGGGCCCATGCCCGACACGCCGGGCAACTCGGCAAGGTTGTGGCAGGCTGCACCCGGGCAGGCCACACTCGACTAGCGGAAGCAGCGACGCAGGTGACGTCGGCAGGCACCACCCGGGAGGTCCCCATGCCCGAACTGCGTGTCGTGGCCGTCTCCAACGACGGCACACGACTGGTGCTGAAGGCTGCCGACAACACGGAGTACACGCTTCCGATCGACGAACGTTTGCGCGCCGCCGTGCGCAACGACCGTGCCCGCCTCGGCCAGATCGAGATCGAGGTCGAGAGCCACCTCCGCCCCCGCGACATCCAGGCGCGTATACGCGCCGGTGCCTCCGCCGAGGAGGTCGCCCAGCTCGCCGGCATCCCCGTCGAGCGCGTACGCCGCTTCGAGGGCCCCGTCCTCGCCGAACGGGCCTTCATGGCCGAGCGGGCGCGCAAGACCCCTGTGCGCCGGCCGGGCGAGAACACCGGCCCCCAGCTCGGCGAGGCGGTGCAGGAGCGGCTGCTGCTGCGCGGCGCCGACAAGGACACCGTGGTGTGGGACTCCTGGCGCCGCGACGACGGCACCTGGGAAGTCCTGCTGGTCTACCGCGTCGCGGGCGAGGTCCACTCGGCGAGCTGGACCTACGACCCGCCCCGCCGGCTGGTCCAGGCCGTGGACGACGAAGCACGCGCGCTGATCGGCGAGACCGACGACTCGGTGGCCGTCCAGGAGCCGAGCTTCCCGTTCGTACCGCGTATCGCACGCCTCCCCCGCGACCGGCCGCTGGACCGGGCCCTGGACCGCCAGATCGAGCGCCCCGCCGCACCGGCTCCCGCGCCCGAGCCGGAGGAGGAGTCCGAGCGCGACTCGCTGACCAGCCTGCTGGAGGCGGTGCCGAGCTTCCGGGGCGACCTGGTCGTCCCCGAGCGCCCGGCGGCCGAGGCCACGGCGGCCGAGCCCGTCCAGGAAGCGGAGGCGGAGGAGCCCCCGGCTGCTGCCGCCCCCGCCGCGTCGGCGGGCGCCGGCTCGGCGTACGCGGACGTACTGATGCCGCGCGCCGTGAGCGGTCACCGCGACCGTCTGACGGGCACCACCGACCGCCAGGCCGAAGCGGACGGCGTCCGTCCCGGCCGCCGGGCGGCGGTACCGAGCTGGGACGAGATCGTCTTCGGCACGCGCCGCAAGAAGCAGGAGTAACTGCCGGTCCGGCCGGGTGCCCTCGCGCCCGGCCGGGTGCCTTGCCGGGCGGGCCGGCGCCTTGCCGGGCGGGCGGGTGCCTTGCCGGGCGGGCGGTGGCTCCTTGTGTGCGGGCGGTGGCTCCTTGTGTGCGGGCGGTCGGTTGGCCGACGGACGCCTCGCGGATGGGTGAATTCCGTCCGCCCGGGCGGTCGCGGGTCGCTGCCCGGGCTTCGGGCCCGGCGGGTCAGCCGCGTGCGGGGCCCGTGGCGACCGGGCGGGTCGGGTCGGAGGACCAGTCGGACCAGGAGCCCGCGTACAACGCCGCCTGGATGCCCGCGATTTCCAGGGCCAGCACCTCGTGCGCGCCCGAGACGCCGGAGCCGCAGTAGACGCCCACCTCCGGGGCGTCGGTCGCGCCCAGGGCCTTGAAGCGGGCGGCCAGGGCCTCGGGCGGCAGGAACCGGCCGTTCTCGTCCACGTTCTCCGTGGTCGGGGCCGACGCCGCGCCCGGGATGTGGCCGCCCACGGGGTCGATCGGCTCCACCTCGCCCCGGTACCGCTCCCCCGCCCGCGCGTCCAGCAGCAGGCCCGTCCGCGCCAGGGCCGCCGCCCCGTCCGCGTCCAGCAGCGGCAGCGCGCCCGGCCGGGGCGTGAAGTCCCCGGCCCGGGGCGTGGGCGTCGTGGTCGACAGCTCGCCCCGCCAGGCCGCGAGGCCGCCGTCGAGCACCCGTACGTCCGCGTGGCCCGCCCAGCGCAGCAGCCACCACGCACGGGCGGCCGCCCAGCCCTGCCCGCCGTCGTAGGCCACGACCGGTGAGCCGGCGCACACACCCGCCCGGCGCATCACCGCGCCGAACGCCGTCACGTCCGGCAGCGGGTGCCGTCCCCCGGCGCCGGGCGGCCCGGCCAGCTCGGTGTCGAGGTCGACGTACACGGCGCCCGGAATGTGCCCCGCCGCGTAGGCCGGCCGTCCGGGCGGGCCGCTGAGCTGCCAGCGGACGTCCAGGAGGACCGGAGGGCGGGCGCCGGACAGCTCGTCGGCGAGTGCGGTTGCCGTGATGATGGGGTTCATGACGCCATCCTCGCGCAGACGGCGGCGTCCCGGCGTGGCGGAACGGCACCGGCGAGGATGGGCAACGATTTTTGGGGCATCCTCCTGCGGGATCGCGCCAATCCACGGCGCGGCCGGGGCGCACCGCGCGGCCTGTGGTGCAAGCATCTGACGGGGCGTACAGCCGGGCCTGCAGCCGGTGGCGACACCGGGGCACGGCACGTACTCGCCCTGTCCCCCGCACGGCCACGACGATGGTCCGAGGAGAGAGTGACGATGACCGAGGCGGCTCGGCGCAAACCTGGTACGCCCTGTTGGGTGAGCTTGATGGTGCACCGTCTTGACGCGACACAGGAGTTCTACGGGTCGCTCTTCGGCTGGCGGTTCCAGCCGGGCCCGCAACAGCTCGGCCCGTACGTGCGAGGGTTGCTGGACGGCGAGGAAGTGGCGGGTATCGGCCAGCTTCCGGCCGACCGGGACCTGCCGACCGCCTGGACGACGTACCTCGCGTCCGACGACGCCGACGAGACCGCCGAATCGATCCGGTGCAGCGGCGGCACGGTCGCCGTCGGGCCACTGGACGCCGCCGACGCGGGGCGGCTGGTGATCTGTTCCGACCCGACGGGCGCCGTCTTCGGGGTCTGGCAGGCCGCCGCGCACCTCGGCACGGCCGTCGTCGGCGTCCCGGGCACGCCCACGTGGAACGAGCTGCTGACGCAGGAGACGGAGGCGGTCGGCAAGTTCTACAAAACGGTGTTCGGGTACGAGACCGATCCCGTCCCCCCGGCCGGTCCGGACCTGGTGACCCTGAAGGTGGACGGCCGGCCCGTCGCCGCGCTGCGCGGGGTCGGCAACGCGCTGCCGCGCGACCGGGGCGCCCACTGGATGACCTGGTTCGAGGTCGCGGACACCGACGCCACGGCGCAGCGGGTGACGGAGCTGGGCGGCCGCGTGCTTCAGGCTCCGCGCGACGACCCGGCCGGGCGGCTGGCGACCGTCGTGGACCCCGAGGGCGCGGTGTTCACGATCGTGCGGTCGGCCGGCCGAGGGTGAACCACCGTGGGGCCAACCGAGGGTGAACCACCGTGAGGTCGGCCGGGGGTGAACCACCGTTCAGCCGGCCGACGGTGAACCACCGTGGGGCCTGCCGACGGTGAACTAGCGTGCGGCCGGCCGGCCCGGGGTGAGCTGGTCGTCCTCGTACGGGACCGGCAGGACGTCCGGGGAGAGGGCGGCGGCGCGGGCGGTGGCGGCCGTCATACGGCGCCGGTGGTGGCGGCGGCAGAGCACCTCGTACCCGACCTCACCGGCGTCGTCACCGGCGTTGACGTCGCCCACGACGACCTGGGCACCCTCGACGACCATCTCGCCGCCGACCGTGCGCGCGTTGTGGGTGGCTCGCGCGCCGCACCAGCACAGGGCCTCGACCTGGAGCACCTCGACCCGGTCGGCGAGTTCGACCAGTCGCTGGGAGCCGGGGAAGAGCTTGGAGCGGAAGTCGGTGGTGATGCCGAAGGCGAAGACGTCCAGTTCGAGGTCGTCGACGACACGGGCGAGCTGGTCGATCTGCTCGGGCGCGAGGAACTGCGCCTCGTCGGCGATCACGTAGTCGCAGCGGCCGCCCTTGGAGAGGTGGGCGACGAGATAGGCGTAGAAGTCGAAGCCCTCGGCGGCCTCGACGGCGTCGGTGACCAGGCCGAGCCGGGAGGAGAGCTTCCCCTCCCCCGCGCGGTCGTCACGGGTGAAGATCATGCCCTGCAGGCCGCGTGCGGAGCGGTTGTGTTCGATCTGGAGAGCGAGGGTGCTCTTTCCGCAGTCCATGGTTCCGGAGAAGAACACGAGCTCGGGCATGGGGAGGTGACGGCCTTTCGGGTCGGGACGGTGGAGGGTGGGTGTACGGACGTACGGCTGCGCGGGTACGTCACGTACGCACTTCGAGCAGCGGAACGAGCTGCTCGACGGGTGTCATCGACCCGTGCACACCGACCATCGCGGATTCGTTCGGCTCGTTGACGGACGCCGTGATGATGACGTCGTCGTGGGCGGCGGCGACGACGTCGCCGATCCGGCCGTGCACGCGCTCGTCGATCGCCGGGCCGAACCAGCCGGCCGCGATCGCCTCGTCGCGGCTCGCCACCCAGAACTGCTCGCCGAGCACCTCGCGCCAGCACGCCAGTACGTCGGCCTCGGCGCCGGGCACGGCGTAGACGTGGCGGGCGCGGCCCTCTCCGCCGAGCAGGGCGACTCCGGCGCGCAGCTCCCAGTCCTCGTCGAAGTCGATGCGGGACTGCTCGTCGAACGGGATGTCGATCATGCCGTGGTCGGCGGTGACGTACAGCGCCGTGCGGGGCGGGAGCTGGTCGGCGAGGCGCTGGACGAGCCGGTCGACGCACATGAGCTGGCCCCGCCAGGCGTCGGAGTCGACGCCGAAGCGGTGGCCGCTGCCGTCGACCTCGCTGTAGTACGTGTAGACGAGGGAGCGGTCCCCGGCGGCCAGTTGCTCGGCGGCCAGGTCCATCCGCTCCTCGCCGGTGAGCCGCCCGTGAAACGTTCCGCCGCTGAGGGCGACCTTGGTGAGCGGCGTCTCCCTGAAGGTCGGTGAGGAGACCTGCGCGGTGTGGACGCCCGCCGCGTCGGCGAGCTGGAACACGGTGGGGTACGGCTGCCAGACGTGCGGCGGCGTCCAGGGTTTCCAGCGGAGCTGGTTCATCAGCTCGCCGACGGCGGGGTCGCGCACGGTGTAGCCGGGCAGGCCGTGCTCGCCGGGCGGGCGTCCCGTGCCGACCGAGGCGAGCGAGGTCGCGGTGGTGGCGGGGAACCCCGCGGTGATGGGCCGGCCGGAGCCGCCCCGGGAGCCGCCGAGCAGCGACGTCAGGTAGGGGGCCTCGTCGGGGTGGGCCTTGATCTGCTCCCAGCCGAGGCCGTCGATCAGGAACACGCAGTTCCGGTCGGCCGGCGTCAGCTCGGCGATCCGGTGCTCGAAGCCGGGTACGTCCAGGCCGGCGGCGATCGTCGGCAGCAGGTCGGCGAGGGAGCCGGAGCCGTACTCGGGTACGGGCGCGGTGCCGAGGGCGAGCGGCGTCGGCTCGTCGGGCCAGGCGGACGCCATGTGTGCGGGCTGGGCCATCAGCGGGTGGCCGCGGTGGCTTCGGACAGCGCCTGGGCGAAGGCGAGGGCCTGGCGGACCGTCTCGGGGCCGTCGCCGGCCTCGCTGACGCGCAGGCTCAGGTCGTCGGCCGTCGAGTTGCCGGTGTAGCCGTGGTCGGCGTCGCAGTTCGGGTCGCCGCAGGCGGCGGGCTCCAGGTCGATCCGCGAGACGGCGCCCCATCCGATGGTCAGCACCACCTCGCGCGGCAGCGTGCCGGGCGTGTACGACTCGGGGTTGGCGACCACGCGGCTGAGGACCACGGACGAGATGCGGCCGAGCTTGACCGACTCGGTGGAGGTGGTGGCGTACGGCGTCGGCGAGCTGGTGTCCGCGTTCTGCTCGTCGGTGTGGCTGACGATGAAGCGGGTGGCCGTCAGGACGAGGACCGTGACGTGGCGGCGCACCTCGTTGGCGTCGAAGGTGGTCTCCTGGTGGACCAGGTACGACGCGATCGGCTCCCCGCCGACGGCGGCCTCCACCGCCTCGGCCACAAGGGCCGGGTAGTAGCCGCTGCGCTCGATCGCCGCGCGCAGCCCCTGGGTGGTCGTACCGGTCTTCGCCATGGACTCCATCCTACGGGGGCGCGGTGACTGCACGGCACGCTCGGGAGCCGGGTCGCCGGCTGGGGCGGCGCGGGGCCGGCGGGGGGGGGGGGGGGGGGGGCGCGGGGGGGGGGGGGGGGGGGGGGGGGGCGAGCCGGACGGTCGCGCCGAGGACGGACAGGCCCTGCGGGGCGACGACGACCGGTTCCAGCGCCACGGCGACGATCTCCGGGTGGTCGTCGACCAGTCGTGACACCCGGAGCAGCAGCTCTTCGAGGGCGGCGGTGTCCACGGGCGCGGAGCCACGCCAGCCGAACAGGAGCGGGGCGGTGCGGATGGAGCGGATCTGCTCGGCGACGTCCCGGTCGGTGGCCGGGACGAGGCGGTGGGCGGTGTCCCCGAGCAGCTCGGAGGGCGCGCCCGCGAGCCCGAACGACAGCACGGCGCCGACGGCGGGGTCGATGGCGGCGCGGACGACGGTGTCGACGCCGCGCGGAACCATGGCCTGGACGACCGGCTGGAGCTCCTCGGGCTTGCCGAGGGTCTCGGTCAGCTCGTCGTACGCGGTCCGGAGCTGCTCCTCGGTCGCCAGGTCGAGGCGTACGCCGCCGAGGTCGGGGCGGTGGCGGAGGTGCGGGGCGGTGGTCTTGAGCGCGACCGGGTACCCGAGCCCGGCGGCGGCACGGACGGCGGCGTCGGGGGTGGGCGCGGGCAGCGCGGGGCGTACGGGGATGCCGTAGCGCCCGAGCAGTTCCCTGGCGGCGTCGGCAGGCAGGGTGACGCCGCGCTCGTCCACGTCACGCGCGAGCGCCCGCTCGATCTGCGCGGCGGCACCCGCCTCGTCGATGCCCTCGTACTCGGGGACGCGCCCGGGGTCGGTCACCTGGCGCCGCCACTGCCCGTACCGGACCGCCTCGGCCAGCGCCCGTACGGCCCGCTCGGCGGCGGGGTAGGCGGGGATGCGGTGGGTGGGTGGGGTCCCCGGAGTGGTGGGGGCGGTCGGTGTGGCCGGTGGCGCGGGTGGCGTCGGGGGTGCGGTGCGCGGGGTGACCGCCGGGGCGGGCGGTGCCGCGGGGCCCGTGCTGGTCGCGGCGGCGAGGGCGTCGGCGAGGGCGCCCATCTCCACGTGGACGACCAGCACCGGTTTCGCCGGTGCCTCCGCGGAGGCGGCCCGCAGTGCCTCGGCGAGGACCTCGCCGTCGCCGGACTCGGTCACCCCGTTCTCGCCGACCCAGGGGATGGCCGTGACGACGACCGCGTCGCACGCGTCGTTCCGGAGGGCCTCGGACAGGGCGGTACGGAAGTCCTCCGGTGTGGCCGCCGTCGTCAGGTCGCGCGGCCGCAGCGGCCTGAGCCCCTCCGTGAGGCAGGCGTCGTACGTCAGCAGGCCCAGCGACTCGGAGTTGCCGAGGATGGCCACGCGCGGGCCCGCCGGGAGGGGCTGCCCGGCGAGCAGCAGGCCGGCGTCGACCAGTTCGGTGACCGTGTCGACGCGGATGACACCGGCCTGGCGGAGCAGCGCCGCGACCGTGGTGTGCGGGATGCGGGTGACCGGTACCGCGTGCCCGGGGGGCGCGCTGCCGCTGTGCCGGCCGCCCTTGACGACGACGACCGGCTTGACCGCCGCCGTACGCCGCGCGAGCCGGGTGAACTTGCGGGGGTTGCCGATCGATTCGAGGTAGAGCAGCACGACATCGGTGTCGGGGTCGTCGTACCAGTACTGAAGGATGTCGTTGCCCGACACGTCCGCGCGGTTGCCCGCCGAGATGAAGGACGACAGGCCGGCGCCGCGCCGGTGCAGTCCGGACAGGAGGGCGATGCCGATGGCGCCGGACTGGGTGAACAGTCCGATCCGCCCGGGCACCGGCGGGTGCGGGGCGAGCGAGGCGTTGAGCCGCACGCCGGCCGCGGTGTTGATGATCCCGAACGCGTTGGGACCGATGATCCGCATCCCGTAGGAACGGGCCTGGCGCACCAGTTCCCGCTGCCGCTCCCGGCCGTCGGCGCCCTGTTCGGCGTAACCGGCGGTCAGGACGACCAGCCCTTGTACGCCGTGTTCGCCGCAGTCGGCGACGACCTCGGGGACCCGCTCCGCCGGTACGGCGACGACGGCGAGGTCGACGGGCGACCCGATGTCGGCGACGGAACGGTGGGCGGGCACCCCGTCCAGGGAGGTCGTTCCCTCGGGCAGGGCGCGGTTGACGGCGTACGTACGGCCGGTGAACCCCGCTTCGAGGAGGTTGCGCAGGACGGTGCGGCCGACCCCGCCGGGGGCGCGGCCGGCGCCGATGACGGCGACGGAGCCGGGCGCGAGCAACCGCTGCACGGACCGCGCCTCGGCACGCTGTTCACGCGCGCGCTGCACGGCGAGGGCCCGGTCGGTGGGCTCCAGGTCGAGGTGGAGGCGTACGGCGCCGTCCTCGAAGCTGCGCTTCTGGGTGTACCCGGCGTCCGTGAACACCTTGATCATCTTATTGTTGGCGGGCAGCACCTCGGCCGCGAACCGCCGGATGCCGCGCTCGCGCGCGACCGCGGCGATGTGTTCGAGCAGCGCGGACGCGACGCCCCGCCCCTGGTGGGCGTCCTGGACGAGGAAGGCGACCTCGGCCTCGTCGGCGGGGGCGCTGGCGGGCAGGCCCTGCGCGTTGATCCGGTCGTAACGGACGGTCGCGATGAACTCGCCGCCGATCGTGGCCGCGAGCCCCACCCGGTCCACGTAGTCGTGGTGGGTGAAGCGGTGCACGTCCTTGGCTGAGAGCCGGGGGTAGGGTGCGAAGAACCGGTAGTACTTCGACTCGTCCGAGACCTGCTCGTAGAAGCTGACCAGGCGCTCGGCGTCATCCGTGGTGATCGGCCTGATCCGCGCGGTGCCGCCGTCCCGCAGCACCACGTCGGCCTCCCAGTGGTCGGGGTACACGTGTTCCGGCTGATCCGACGGGGTCCGCATGGGCCCCAGGGTACGGGGCCGACAGACGCTCGCGGAGGTGCTGTGGACAACGCAGAGCGACAACGCGGAGCGACGGACGCGGGAGTGGCCGCGCGGGGGCGGGACGGGCCGGTCGGCCGCCCGTGCGGACGGGGCCGGTGAGAGCACCCCGCCGGACATGAGAGACTGAGTTCCACAACTGGTCTAGACAACCGCCGAGACTCGAAGGGCAACACCATGGCTGAGCGCCGCGTCAACGTCGGCTGGGCCGAGGGCCTGCACGCCCGCCCCGCCTCCATCTTCGTCCGTGCCGCCACGGCCGCCGGCGTCCCCGTGACGATCGCCAAGGCCGATGGCAACCCGGTCAATGCCGCGTCGATGCTCGCGGTGCTGGGCCTGGGCGCGCAGGGCGGCGAGGAGATCGTGCTCGCTTCGGACGCCGAGGGCGCGGACGCCGCCCTGGACCGCCTGGCGAAGCTGGTCGCCGAGGGCCTCGAGGAGCTTCCCGAGACGGTCTGACCGCCCCGCACGACCGCAGCACAAGGAGCCGCGCCCCCGGAAACGGTGGGTGCGGCTCCTTTCTGGTCCCTCGGGGTCGCCCGTTCCCGTCCCCGGGGTCCGCCTCCCTTGCCCCCGGGCGCCCATCCGTCCCCGGGGTCCGCCTCGCTTGCCGGGGACGCCGCCCGCACCCCGGGCCGCCCTCACCCGGCCGCATTTCCCCATCGCATTGCCGAGCGCCACACGGCTTCACCCGCGGCCATTCTTTCGAGGGGCGCACTTATTTCCGGGCATGCGAAATAGGGGGCGGAATTCCCCCTCTTTGTATACGGTGCCGCTGTTAATTGCGGGCGCTCGCGGTGTTTACGCGATGTTGCGAAGTCCTCACATGGCCGGCCGGGCGCTCGGGACGCTCCGGGCGGCGCAGCCGGTGCAGGGGCAGCGACCGCTCGACGTGGAGCGCGGTGAGCGCCCGGGCGCGGTCGGCGTCGCCGCGCGCGACGGCGTCGACGATCGCACCGTGCTCGGCCCAGGCCTCCGCCGGCCGGTCCGGCTGCTCGACCGCGTACATCCAGGCGATCTTGTGCCGGAGCTGGGTGAGCAGGGTGGTCAGCGCCGGGCTGCCGGACGCCTGGGCGAGCGTCTCGTGGAACCAGCCGCTCAGCGAGCGGAGGTCCTCCCGCTGGCCGCGGCGCGCCCGCTCCTGGCCGAGCCTGACCAGTCCGCGCAGCACCTTGAGGTGGGCCTCCGTGCGGCGCTGGGCGGCTCGTGCGGCGCCCAGCGGCTCCAGCAGCGTACGCATCTCCAGCAGGTCGGCCGCCTCGTGCTCGGTCGGCTCGGCGACACAGGCGCCGACATGGCGGCGGGTGGTGACGAAGCCCTCCGACTCCAGGGTGCGCAGCGCCTCGCGGACCGGGACGCGTGAAACGCCGTAGCGGCGGGCCAGGTGCTCCTCGGTGAGCCGGCTGCCCCGCTCGTACACGCCGGTGACGATGTCGTCGCGGATCGCCGTGCAAACCGAGTGCGCCGGAATGCGCATACCAGAACCCCCACCTTAATCCGCGCGAAACTCAACCGCTCGACGTCTGTTCCGTGACTCTATTGCAGGGGGCCGGAATTTCCGATAGCCACCCGGAATCCATGGAGTTCTTTTTGGCCAGGACGTCGCCTCCGGGACGCCCGGACACGGCGAAGGCCCCGGTCCGTATCCCGGACCGGGGCCTTGAGGAACGCACACGAAGGTCAGACGTTGACGCCGTGGGAGCGCAGGTACGCGATCGGGTCGATGTCGGAGCCGTAGTCGGCGCCGGTGCGGGCCTCGAAGTGGAGGTGCGGTCCGGAGGAGTTGCCGGTGGAGCCCGAGAGGCCTATCTGCTGGCCCGGCATCACGGTCTGGCCGGCCGAGACGCTCACGGACGACAGGTGGCCGTACTGGGTGTACGTCCCGTCGTTCATCCGGATCACGACGTTGTTGCCGTACGCGCCGCCCCAGCCCGCCTCGACGACGGTGCCGGCGCCCACGGAGACCACGGTGGAGCCGGAGGCGGCGTGGAAGTCGATGCCGGTGTGGCTGCCGGAGGACCACATGGCGCCGCCGGTCTGGTAGCCGGTGCTGACGTACGTGCCGGCGATGGGGAGCTGGAAGGCGTTGAGCCGCTGGCGCTCGGCCTCGCGGTCGGCGCGCTCCTTGGCCTCGCGGGCGGCCTTCACGCGGGCCTCGGCCTTGCGCTTCGCCTCCGCCTCAGCCTTCGCCTGGGCGGCGGCCTTGGCGGCGGCCTCCTGGGCCTCCAGCTCCTGGGCCTCGGCCTGGGCGTCGAGCTGCTCGGCGAGCGTGTCGGTGATGACCGCCTGGTTGAGGCCGGTGTCCTCCAGCGAGCCCGGGGCGGCGTCGGGTGCGGCGGCGAGCGCCGGGGAAGCGAGGGTTCCGATGACGCCGGTGGTGGCGAGGGCCGCGACTCCGGCGACGTGTGCGCTCTTACGGCTCAGACGGCTCGGGGCACGGTGCTTCCCGGTGGCACGGGTGAACGCCATGAAGTGGCTGGTCCTTTCCTTCCCTCTCGCCTACCGGGTTAGCTGACGGGTTCGGAGCAGGAAGGTCTCCTACGGGCCCCTCCGCGGGTGCGAAGGCGTCCGATTCACCCCAGGGACTTCATGGGTCCCCGGCTCCCCAGGCTCGCGCCTGACGGGGACTCGGCGATCGCTGCCCGGTGCCGCGGGTGCGGCGGGTACCGGTCGGGCAGCGCTTAGACGCTAAGCGGCCGATCTTTCAATCACCAAACAGACACGGTTTTTTGTAGCGCACGCCACAGGGCAGACACCGAACCTCCGCAACAAAGCGGACAAACGGGCGGACCCCGGCATCGGGCGGAATGCCGGGGTCCGCTGCTCACGGTCCCTCGTCGGTGAGGGGCCGCGTCGCTCGTCGGTGAGCGGCCGCGTCAATCAGCCGGTGACAACGGTCACTTCACCGATTCCGAGCGCCTCGACGGGCTCCTTGATCTGTGCCGCGTCGCCGACGAGGACCGTGACCAGACGGTCCGTCGGGAAGGCGCTGACGACCGCAGCGGTGGCCTCCACTGTGCCCGTCTCAGCCAGTCGCGCGTACATCTGCGCCTGGTAGTCGTCCGGGAGGTGCTGCTCGACCTGGTCGGCGAGGGTGCCCGCGACGGAGGCGGCCGTCTCGTACTTGAGCGGGGCGACGCCCACCAGGTTCTGCACGGCCGTCTCGCGCTCGGCGTCGGTCAGGCCCTCGGCGGCGAGGGTGCGCAGCACCTTCCACAGGTCCTCCAGCGCCGGACCCGTGTTGGGCGTGTCGACCGAGCCGCTGATGGCGAGCATGGCCGCGCCGTTGCCCTCGGGGCCGGAGCGCAGCACCTGGCCGAAGGCCCGTACGCCGTAGGTGTAGCCCTTCTCCTCGCGCAGGACCTTGTCCAGGCGGGAGGTGAGGGTGCCGCCCAGGCAGTAGGTGCCGAGCACCTGGGCCGGCCAGACCCGGTCGTGCCGGTCGGCGCCGATGCGGCCGATGAGAAGCTGCGTCTGCACGGCGCCGGGGCGGTCGACGATGACCACGCGGCCGGTGTCGTCGGCCGTCACGGGCGGCACGGGGCGCGGCTCGGCCAGGTCGCCGGTCCAGGCGCCGAGGGTGTCGGCGAGCACCGCGTCGAGGTCGACGCCGGTGAGGTCGCCGACGACGACCGCGGTGGCGGTGGCGGGGCGGATGTGCGCCTCGTAGAAGGCGCGTACGGCGGAGGCGTCGATGCGGGCGACGGTCTCCTCGCTGCCCTGCCGGGGCCGCGACATCCGGGAGTCGGCCGGGAAGAGCTCCTTGGAGAGCTGCATGGCGGCCCGGCGGGAGGGGTTGGCGATCTCGTGCGGGATCTCGTCGAGCCGGTTGCGGACGAGGCGCTCGACCTCGCTGTCGGCGAAGGCGGGGGCGCGCAGGGCCTCCGCGACCAGCCCGAGGGCCTTGGTGAGCCGGGAGACCGGGACTTCGAGGGAGATCCGCACGCCCGGGTGGTCGGCGTGCGCGTCGAGGGTGGCGCCGCAGCGCTCCAGCTCGGCGGCGAACTCCTCGGCCGAGTGCTTGTCGGTGCCCTCGGACAGGGCTCGCGCCATGATCGTGGCGACGCCGTCGAGGCCCTGCGGCTCCGCCTCCAGCGGGGCGGCGAGGAAGATCTCGACGGCCACGACCTGCTGGCCGGGACGGTGGCAGCGCAGGACCGTCAGGCCGTTGTCGAGCGTGCCGCGGGCGGGGGCGGGGAAGGCCCAGGGCTTGGCGGTCCCGGGGCGGGGCCGCGGGTGGAACTCCATGGACGTCAAGGACGTGGCGGCGTCGCTCACTGGCCGGCCCCCTTCTCTTCCTGCTCGCTGTGGTCGGTGCTGACGGGTTCGTAGACCAGCACCGCCCTGTTGTCGGGGCGCAGGCGGGCCTTGGCGACGGCCTGCACCTCCTCGGCGGTGACGTCCAGGACGCGCTGGACGGCGGTCAGGGCGAGCTGCGGGTCGCCGAACAGGACGGCGTACCGGCACAGTTCGTCCGCGCGGCCGGCGACCGTGCCGAGCCGGTCCAGCCACTCGCGCTCGAGCTGTGCCTGGGCGCGCTCCATCTCCTCGGAGGTCGGGCCCTCGGCGGCGAACCGGGCCAGCTCGTCGTCGACGGCGGCCTCGATGTCCGGCACCTCGACGCCGCCGGACGTCTTGACGTCCAGCCAGCCGAGCGAGGGCGCTCCGGCCAGGCGCAGCAGGCCGAAGCCGGCGGCCACGGCCGTGCGGTCGTGACGCACCAGGCGGTTGTGCAGGCGCGAGGACTCGCCGCCGCCCAGGATGGTCAGGGCGATGTCGGCGGCGTCGCACTCGCGCGTGCCGTCGTGCGGGAGCCGGTAGGCGGCCATCAGGGCACGGGCCGGGACCTCCTCCTCGACGACCTCGCGGAGCTGCTCGCCGATGGTCTCGGGCAGCGTCCCGTCCCGGGGCGGCTGCTTGCCGTCGTGGGAGGGGATGGAGCCGAAGTACTTCTCGATCCAGGCGAGCGTCTGCTCGGGGTCGATGTCTCCGACGACCGACAGGACGGCGTTGTTCGGCGCGTAGTACGTGCGGAAGAAGTTCCGCGCGTCCTCGAGGGTGGCGGCGTCCAGGTCGGCCATGGAGCCGATCGGTGTGTGGTGGTAGGGGTGGCCCTCCGGGTAGGCGAGGGCGGTGAGCCTCTCGAAGGCCGTGCCGTAGGGAACGTTGTCGTAGCGCTGGCGGCGCTCGTTCTTGACGACGTCCCGCTGGTTCTCCATGGACTCGTCGTCGAGCGCGGCGAGCAGCGAGCCCATCCGGTCGGCTTCCAGCCACAGGGCCAGCTCGAGCTGGTGGGCGGGCATGGTCTCGAAGTAATTGGTGCGCTCGAAGCTGGTGGTGCCGTTGAGCGAGCCGCCGGCCCCCTGCACCAGCTCGAAGTGGCCATTGCCGTGGACCTGCTTCGAGCCCTGGAACATCAGGTGCTCGAAGAGGTGGGCCAGGCCGGTGCGGCCCTCCACCTCGTGGCGCGAGCCGACGTCGTACCAGAGGCAGACCGCGGCGACCGGGGTCAGGTGGTCCTCGGAGAGCACCACGCGCAGGCCGTTGGCCAGGCGGTGCTCGGTCGCTGTCAGGCCGCCGGAGCCGGCCTGGGCTGTGGCCGTGTGACCCATGGGCATGTACGTCCCTTCGATCGCTGTGCGGAAAGTCCGCCGCGGGGCGCCGCGGTGGTCCTGCCACTGTATTCACCTGCTGCGACCCGCCGCGGACCGCTGTGGAAGTCCTGCCACTGTATGCAAGCGGACTGACACCCGGCGAAGTTCCCGGTTCCCCGTCGCGTCCCTCTTCCGGGTCGCGGTCGGCGTTGTCAGTGGGACGGTCCACAATGGTCGGCGTCAGATCAACCTTGTTGGTGAAGGAGCCGCAGCCGCGATGGCCCGCCGCAGCACGAAGACCACGCAGCCCGACGACTTCGAGGAGAAGATCCTCGACATCGACGTCGTCGACGAAATGCAGGGCTCCTTCCTCGAGTACGCGTACTCGGTGATCTACTCCCGGGCCCTGCCGGACGCACGCGACGGCATGAAGCCGGTGCACCGCCGCATCGTGTACCAGATGAACGAGATGGGGCTGCGGCCGGAGCGCGGCTTCGTCAAGTGCGCCCGCGTCGTCGGCGAGGTGATGGGCAAGCTGCACCCGCACGGTGACGCGTCGATCTACGACGCGCTGGTGCGCATGGCTCAGCCGTTCTCGATGCGCCTGCCGCTGGTGGACGGACACGGGAACTTCGGCTCGCTGGGCAACGACGACCCGCCGGCCGCCATGCGGTACACCGAGTGCCGGATGGCCGACGCGACGTCCCTGATGACGGAGTCGATCGACGAGGACACCGTCGACTTCTCGCCGAACTACGACGGCCAGGAGCAGGAGCCGGTCGCGCTGCCCGCCGCCTTCCCGAACCTGCTGGTCAACGGCGCGTCCGGGATCGCCGTGGGCATGGCGACCAACATGCCCCCGCACAACCTGGGCGAGGTCATCGCCGCCGCCCGGCACCTGATCAAGCACCCGGGCGCCGACCTCGAGACCCTCATGCGGTACGTGCCGGGTCCGGACCTGCCGACCGGTGGCCGGATCGTGGGCCTGTCCGGGATCAAGGACGCGTACGAGTCCGGCCGCGGAACCTTCAAGATCCGTGCGACGGCGACCGTGGAGAACGTGACGGCGCGCCGCAAGGGCCTGGTCGTCACCGAACTGCCCTTCGCGGTCGGACCGGAGAAGGTGATCGCCAAGATCAAGGATCTGGTGGCGTCGAAGAAGCTCCAGGGCATCGCGGACGTCAAGGACCTCACCGACCGTGAGCACGGGCTGCGGCTGGTCATCGAGGTCAAGAACGGCTTCATCCCGGAGGCCGTGCTGGAGCAGCTCTACAAGCTGACGCCGATGGAGGAGTCCTTCGGTATCAACAATGTGGCGCTGGTCGACGGCCAGCCGCTGACGCTGGGGCTGAAGGAGCTGCTGGAGGTCTACCTGGACCACCGCTTCGAGGTGGTCCGGCGCCGCAGCGAGTTCCGGCGCGGCAAGAAGCGCGACCGGCTGCACCTGGTCGAGGGCCTGCTGGTGGCGCTGCTCGACATCGACGAGGTCATCCGTGTCATCCGGTCGAGCGACAACTCGGCGCAGGCGAAGGAGAGGCTGATCGAGCGCTTCTCGCTGAGCGAGATCCAGACGCAGTACATCCTCGACACGCCGCTGCGCCGGCTGACCAAGTTCGACCGGATCGAGCTGGAGGGCGAGCGCGACCGGCTGAACAGCGAGATCGCGGAGCTGACCCGCATCCTGGAGTCGGACGCCGAGCTGCGCAAGCTGGTCTCGTCGGAACTGGCCGCGGTGGCCAAGAAGTTCGGTACGGAGCGGCGCACCGTCCTGCTGGAGTCGGCGGGCACGCCGGTCGCGGCCGCGTCCCTGGAGGTGGCGGACGACCCGTGCCGGGTGCTGCTGTCGTCGACGGGGCTGCTGGCCCGTACGGCGAGTGGTGAGCCGCTGCCGGACAGCGGTGGCAGGCGCACCAAGCACGACGTGATCGTCTCGGCGGTGCCCGCGACGCAGCGCGGCGAGGTGGGCGTGGTGACGTCGACCGGGCGGCTGCTGCGGCTGTCGGTGATCGACCTGCCGCAGTTGCCGGACACGGCGTCCGCGCCGAACCTGTCGGGCGGGGCCCAGGTGTCGGAGTTCCTGACGCTGGAGAAGGACGAGTCGGTCGTGTGTCTCACGACGCTCGACGAGTCGTCGCCCGGCCTGGCGATCGGCACGGTGCAGGGCGTGGTCAAGCGGGTGGTGCCGGACTACCCGGCGAACAAGGACGAGCTGGAGGTCATCTCCCTCAAGGAGGGTGACCGGATCGTCGGCGCGGCCGAGCTGCGCACGGGCGAGGAGGACCTGGTCTTCATCACCTCGGACGCCCAGTTGCTGCGGTTCCAGGCCTCCCAGGTGCGGCCGCAGGGGCGTCCGGCGGGCGGTATGGCCGGTATCAAGCTGGCGGCGGGTGCCGAGGTGATCTCGTTCACGGCGGTCGACCCGGCCCAGGACGCGGTGGTGTTCACGGCCGCCGGGGCGGCCGGCTCCCTGGACCCGACGGCGGCCACGTCGGCGAAGCTGACGCCGTTCGACCAGTACCCGCGCAAGGGCCGCGCGACGGGCGGCGTGCGCTGCCAGCGGTTCCTCAAGGGCGAGGACGTCCTGGTGCTCGCCTGGGCGGGCGCCGCACCGGCGCGCGCCGCGCAGCAGAACGGCACCCCGGTGGAGCTTCCCGAGGCCGACCCGCGCCGGGACGGTTCGGGCACGCCGCTGGACAAGCCGGTGGCAGTGCTGGCGGGCCCGGCGTCGTAACGGTCCGGTCAGTGACGGCGCGCCCGCCCGAGGGGTGGGCGTGTTCACGGCGCGCCCGCCGGGGGGTGGGCGCGCCGGTGGCCGTCAGCGCCGGGAAATGGCCCGCCGGGGCCGGGAACGCCCTTATGGGCGGTCGCCGTCGGCCGCTTCCCCGGGCTCCGGTACGTAGCGCAGGACGCCCCACATCGTGTGCTCTTCCGGGGCGTCCTGCGGGCCGGTGACGCGGCAGTCGTCCAGGGCCTTGAGCAGCGCGCCGCCGTCGGTGCCTGAGCCGATGAGGACGAGCTGGGTGAGGCGCTCTTCGCCGCACGGCCAGGGCTCGGGGTAGAAGCGGAGGAAGCGGCCGACCGCGTGCAGGCTGTAGCGGTTGGCCGGGTCGGCGGCGCCGAAGTCGACAAATCCCTTGATCCGGTAGAGGCCCTCGGGGCGGGAGTCGAGGAAGTCCAGCAGTCGGCGCGGGTGCATCGGTTCGCCGGCCGTGAAGGACACCGTCTCGTACGCCGCGTGCGGGTGGGCGTCCCCGACGACGTACTGATCGTCCAGGTCCTCGAAGGTGAGCTGGCGGGGGCCGCCGTCGTCGGTGCGGGCGGCGCGGTCGAAGAGCAGCTCAGGGTCGACCCTGCCGTACGCGGCGTCGATCACCGCGGCCCGGTCGGCGAGCCCGGTGACCGCCGCGTGGACGCGCCGCAGCTCCTCGGGGGCGACCCGGTCGGCCTTGTTGACGACGACGAGATCGGCGATGGCGAGGTGTCGGTCGGTCTCGGGGTGCCGCTCCCGGGTGGCGTCGAACTCGGCCGCGTCCACGACCTCGACGAGGCCGCCGTACACGATCCGCTCGTTGTCGCTGGCGAGGATCATCCGCACCAGTTCCTGCGGCTCGGCGAGGCCGCTGGCCTCGATGACGATGACGTCGAGGCGGGAGGAGGGCCGGGTCAGCACCTCCAGGTAGGTGTCGAGCTCGCTCGCGTCGACGGCGCAGCACAGGCAGCCGTTGCCGAGGGAGACGGTCGAGCCGACCTGCCCGGCGACGGTCATGGCGTCGATCTCGATGGACCCGAAGTCGTTGACCATGACGCCGATGCGGGTGCCTCTGGCGCTGCGGAGCAGATGGTTGAGCAGGGTCGTCTTTCCCGACCCGAGGAATCCCGCGAGGACGACGACGGGGATCTGCTGCGGCACGCTGCTCAAGGGGCACCCTTCTCGGTCGGCTCCGCGTTCGGCGGCTTGCGGCCCCCAGGATAGGCGGGCGGGGGCAGGGCGCTCCGCCGGCGGGCGGGCCCCGGGACCGGCCCGGCCGGGTCGGCGTGACGCGAGACATTTCGCCGGGGCCGGGGCTCCCTTTACGGTTCCTGGCATGAGCCCCGCAACGACCTCGTCGTCCGCCCCCGCCGCGCCGGCCGCGCACGGGCCGGCCGGGCGGCGCCGCCGGTTCGGCTGGCCGCAGCGGGTGTTCTCGCAGGTCCTGCTGATGCAGTTGACCATCGTGGCCGGCGTGACGGTGCTGGCCACCGGCCTCTTCCTGGCGCCGCTGAGCGCGCAGCTCGACGATCAGGCGATGCGCCGGGCCCTGGCGATCGCGGAGGCGACCGCCTCGGCCGACGTCGCGGAGGAGCTGACCGGCACGCCGCCGCACGCCACCGGCCCCGTGCAGGCGGAGGCCGAGCGGATCCGACGGGCGACGGGCGCCGAGTACGTGGTGATCATGGACCGGCGCGGGGTGCGCTGGTCCCATCCCGATCCCGTTCAGATCGGCAGGGTGGTCTCCACCGATCCCAGCGCGGCGCTGGCGGGCAGGGACGTGATGGAGATCGACAGCGGCACGCTCGGGCGGTCGGCCCGCGGGAAGGTTCCGCTGCGGGACGCGTCGGGCGGGATCGTCGGCGCGGTGTCCGTGGGCATCGAGTACGACAGCGTGCGGGCCCGGCTGCTCGCCGCGATCCCGGGGCTGCTCGCGTACGCGGGCGGCGCCCTGGCGGTCGGGGCGCTGGCCGCCTATCTGATCTCGCGCCGCCTCCAGCGCCGTACGCACGACCTGGCCTTCTCCGACATCTCGGCCCTGCTCGCCGAGCGTGAGGCGATGCTGCACGGCATCCGGGAGGGTGTCGTCGCGCTGGACGGAGCCGGGCGGGTCCGGCTGCTGAACGACGAGGCGCAGCGGCTGCTGGGTGTGGGACCGGAGGCCACCGGCCGGCCGCTGGAGGAGGTACTCGGCGAGGGGCGTACGACGGACGTGCTGGCTGGGCGGGTCACCGGCGAGGACCTGGTGACCGTGCGCGGGCAGCGGGTGCTGATCGCCAACCGGATGCCGACGGACGACGGGGGCGCCGTGGCCACGCTGCGCGACCGGACGGAGCTGGAGCGGCTCGGGCGCGAGCTGGACTCCACGCGCGGCCTGATCGACGCCCTGCGCGCCCAGGACCATGAGCACGCCAACCGGATGCATACGCTGCTGGGGCTGCTGGAGCTGGAGATGCACGAGGAGGCGGTGGAGTTCGTCACCGAAGTGGTGGGCGTGCACCGGGCGACGGCCGAGCAGGTCACGGAGAAGGTCCATGATCCGCTGCTGGCCGCACTGCTCGTGGGCAAGGCCACGGTGGCCGCCGAGCGGGGCGTTTCGCTGCGCCTGACGGCGGGGACGCTGCTGCCGGACCGACTGGTCGAGCCGCGGGAGCTCGTGACGGTCGTCGGCAACCTCGTCGACAACGCCGTCGACGCCGCCGCCGGATCGGCCGAACCGCTCGTGGAGGTCGAGCTCCGCGCGGAGGGACGTACGGCGGTCCTGCGGGTCGCGGACAGCGGGCCGGGGGTTCCGGCCGAGCGGCGGGAGCTGGTCTTCACGGAGGGCTGGTCCACCAAGGACCGCCCCGCGCACGGCGGCCGCCGCGGGCTCGGGCTGGCCATGGTGCGGCGCCTGGCGCAGCGCCAGGGCGGCAGCGCCCGGGTGGGCGAGGCGCCCGGCGGCGGTGCCGAGTTCACCGTCGTCCTCCCGGAGGCCCTGACGGAGCCCGAGGCACCCGAGCCGCCGCGGTCACACGGTGCTGAGGCGGAGGCGGCCGCGCCCGGGGGGTCGCGGTGATCGGGGTGCTGGTCGTGGACGACGACGTCCGGGTGGCGGAGATCAATGCCGCGTACGTGGCCAAGGTTGCCGGTTTCGAGGTGGTCGCGCGGGCGCACACGGCGGCGGAGGCGCTCGCCCGGGTCGAGGAGCTGCCGGTCGATCTCATCCTGCTCGACCACTACCTGCCGGACGAGAACGGGCTGGCGGTCGTACGGGAGCTGCGCCGGCGCGGGCACCAGACGGACGTGATCATGGTGACGGCGGCCCGTGACGTGGCCACCGTGCAGGCGGCTCAGCGCCATGGCGCGCTCCAGTACCTGGTGAAGCCGTTCAACTTCGCGGGGCTGCGGCCCAAGCTGGAGGCGTACGCGGCGCTACGGCGCACGCTCGACGGGGGTGGTGAGGCCGAGCAGGCGGAGGTGGACCGGATCTTCGGTGCCCTGTCGGTGAGTTCGGGGGCGCCCGATCTGCCCAAGGGGCACTCCCCCACCACGGCCGAGCTCGTCCGGCAGGTGCTGCTGGCCGCCGAAGGCCCGCTGTCCGCGCAGGAGATCGCGGAGCTGGCGGGGGTGAGCCGGCAGACGGCCCAGCGGTACCTGAAGCTGCTGGAGCGGGCGGGACGGGTGCGTCTGTCGTTGAGGTACGGCGAGACCGGTCGCCCCGAACACCGCTACACATGGGCCGCGTCGTAGGGCGCCTACACCGCACCCGCGCCCGTGAGGGCACGTACCTCCGTCTCGGCGTGCCTGGCCTCGTCCGGGGCCTCCGGCGAGGTGACGGTGCCGAGCCAGCCGGCGAGGAAGCCCAGCGGGATGGAGACCACGCCGGGGTTCTGGAGCGGGAAGACCTGGAAGTCCACGCCGGGGAAGAGCGCGTCGGGGCTGCCGGAGACGACCGGTGAGAGAGCCACCAGCAGCACGGCGGGGACGAGCCCTCCGTACACCGACCAGACCGCCCCGCGCGTGGTGAAGTTCCGCCAGAACAGCGAGTACAGCAGCACGGGCAGGTTCGCCGAGGCGGCCACCGCGAACGCCAGGCCGACCAGGAAGGCGACGTTCAGGTCCCGGGCGAGCAGGCCGAGGCCGATGGCGACCGCGCCGATGCCGACGGCCGCGACACGCGCCACCGCCACCTCCCCGTACCGCTGCGGACGCTTCCTGTGCGGCCGTCTCAGCGAGGCGTACAGGTCGTGGGCGACCGAGGCCGACGAGGCCAGGGTGATGCCCGTGACGACGGCGAGGATCGTCGCGAAGGCCACCGCGGCGACCACCGCGAACAGCACCGCCCCTCCGGTCGAACCCGCTCCCCCGCCCAGGTCGAGGGCGAGCAGGGGCACCGCCGTGTTGCCGGCGGCGTTCGACTCCCGGACCTCCTCGGTACCGACGATCGCGGCCGCGCCGAAGCCCAGGACGATCGTCATCAGGTAGAAACCGCCGATGAGGCCGATGGCCCAGACGACCGAGCGGCGGGCGGCCGGCGCGGTCGGCACGGTGTAGAAGCGGGACAGGATGTGCGGCAGTCCGGCGGTGCCCAGGACCAGCGCCAGACCGAGGCTGATGAAGTCCAGGCGCGAGATCCAGTCCCCGCCGTACTTGAGACCGGGCGAGAGGAAGGCCAGGCCGTGACCGCTGCGCTCCGCCGCCGTGGTCAGCAGGTGGCCGATGTCGCCGTGGAACCGCATCAGCACCAGCACGGTGAGCGCCAGCGCCCCCGCCATCAGCAGCACGGCCTTGACGATCTGGATCCAGGTGGTGGCCCGCATCCCTCCCAACGACACATAGATCACCATCAGTGCACCCACGCCGATCACGGTCCACGAGCGCGCGGCTTCGCTCGTCCCGCCCAGCAGCAGCGCGACGAGGCTGCCGGCCCCCACCATCTGCGCCACCAGATAGAGAACGGACACGGTGACCGAGGAAGTTCCCGACGCGATCCGCACCGGCCGCTCCCGCATGCGCGCCGCGATCACGTCGGCGAGCGTGAACCGTCCGCAGTTGCGTACGAGTTCGGCGACGAGGAGCAGCACGACGAGCCAGGCCACCAGGAACCCGACGGAGTACAGCATCCCGTCATAGCCGAAGAGGGCGATCAGGCCGGAGATGCCCAGGAAGGACGCGGCGGACATGTAGTCGCCGGCGAGGGCGAAGCCGTTCTCCATGGGCGAGAACAGCCGCCCTCCGGCGTAGAACTCCTCCGCCGATCCGCGCCGGTGCCGGCTCACCCAGGTCGTGATCGCCAGGGTGCCCGCGACGAAGGCGCTGAACAGCAGGAGGGCCAGTACCTGGTGGTCGCCGGTCAACGCTGGACCGCCCCTCGCACCGGTTCCTGCCCTCTTTCCCGGTCGAACACGGCCCACCGCAGGTCGAGCGCGGCACGGTCGCGGTGAAGCCGGGCATGGCGGGCGTACGCCCAGGTCAGCAGGAACGTGGTGAGGAACTGGCCGAGCCCCGCGACCATGGCCACGTTCACCGCCCCGGCCACCGGGCGGGCCATCAGCTCCGGGGCCGTGGTCGCCGCCACGACGTAGGCGAGGTACCAGGTGAGGAAGGCCAGGACGGCGGGCCAGACGAAGCGCCGGTAACGGCCGCGCACCTCCTGGAAGGCGGCGCTGCGCTGCACCTCCAGGTAGATGTCGGCCGCACCGCGCGGCCGCTCCTGAGGCGGCCCGGTGGGGCCGGGCACGGCTGCCGCCCGGGCCGGCGCGCCCTCCGCCTCGCACCAGCCGGAGGCCGGCGCGTCATACCAAGGGTCATCGATCCGCGCCGTCGCGGGATCGTGTCCTTCCCTGTTCTCCACCGATCAACTCTCCTTGTCGGCGAACCGTTTCGGCCGCGTGCACAAGGATGGGCAGACCGGGAAGATCCCGGACTCTTCTCTCCGTGGTCTTCACCCCATCAGGTGACCTTGACGACCGATGCCCCGGCTCCGCCACACTGGGGAGCCGGGGCATCAGGAGTGCCCGGGACGGGTCAGGCGTCGATGCGGGAGCGGTCGAGGGTCGCGGCGGAGCTGGTGATGAACTCCTTGCGCGGCGCCACGTCGTTGCCCATGAGCAGGTCGAAGACCTGCTCCGCCGACTCCAGGTCGCCGATGTTGATCCGGCGCAGGGTGCGGTGCCGGGGGTCCATCGTGGTTTCCGCGAGCTGGTCGGCGTCCATCTCACCGAGGCCCTTGTAACGCTGGATGGAGTCCTTGTACCGGACACCCTTGCGCTGGAACTCCAGCAGCGTCTGCCGCAGCTCGTTGTCCGAGTACGTGTACACGTACTTGTCCTGGCCCTTCTTGGGCTGGATCAGCTCGATGCGGTGCAGCGGCGGTACGGCGGCGAAGACGCGGCCCGCCTCGACCATCGGCCGCATGTAGCGCTGGAACAGCGTCAGCAGCAGGCAGCGGATGTGGGCGCCGTCGACATCGGCGTCCACCAGCAGGACGATCTTGCCGTACCGGGCGGCGTCGATGTCGAAGGTCCGGCCGGAGCCCGCCCCTATGACCTGGATGATCGCGCCGCACTCGGCGTTCTTGAGCATGTCCGAGACGGACGACTTCTGCACGTTGAGGATCTTTCCTCGGATCGGCAGCAGCGCCTGGAACTCACTGTTCCGGGCGAGCTTGGCCGTACCCAGCGCGGAGTCACCCTCGACGATGAAGAGCTCGCTGCGCTCCACGTCGTCGCTGCGGCAGTCGGCCAGCTTCGCCGGCAGCGAAGAGGACTCCAGCGCGGTCTTGCGGCGCTGCGCCTCCTTGTGCTGACGGGCGGCGATCCGGGTACGCGCGGCGGCGACGGCCTTCTCCAGCACCGCGCGGGCCTGGGCCTTGGCGTCCCGCTTGGTGGAGGTCAGGAACGCCTTCAGCTCCTTGGCGACCACATTGGCGACGATCCGGTTGGCCGCCGACGTGCCGAGGACCTCCTTGGTCTGGCCCTCGAACTGCGGCTCGGCGAGCCGGACGGTCACCACGGCGGTGAGGCCCTCCAGGGCGTCGTCCTTGACGATGTCGTCCTCGGCGACGCGCAGCAGCTTCGCGGAGCGCAGCACCTCGTTCACGGTCCTGGTGATCGCGCGCTCGAAGCCGGTCACATGGGTGCCGCCCTTGGGCGTGGCGATGATGTTCACGAACGACTTGATCGTGGAGTCGTACCCCGTCCCCCAGCGCAGGGCCACGTCCACGCCGAGCTCACGGGTGACCTCGGTGGGCGTCATGTGGCCGCGCTCGTCCAGGACGGGCACCGTCTCCTTGAACGTGCCCTGGCCGGTCAGCCGCAGCACGTCGCAGACGGCCTTGTCCTGCGCCAGGTACTCGCAGAACTCGCTGATGCCGCCGTCGAACCGGAACGTCTCCTCGCTCTTGCCCTGGCCCTCGAGGTCGCGCTCGTCGCGGACCACGATGGTCAGGCCCGGCACCAGGAAGGCGGTCTGGCGGGCGCGCTGGTGCAGGGTCTCCAGGGAGAGCTTGGCGTCCTTGAGGAAGATCTGGCGGTCCGCCCAGTACCGCACGCGGGTGCCGGTGCGGGTCTTCGGCACGCGCTTGGTCTTGCGCAGCCCGTTGGCGGGGTCGAACGGGGCGTCGGGGCCCGACTCGGTGAAGATCCCCGGGACGCCGCGGCGGAAGCTGATGGCGTGCGTGGAGCTGCTGCGGTCGACCTCGACGTCCAGCCGGGCCGACAGCGCGTTCACCACGGAGGCGCCCACACCGTGCAGACCGCCGGAGGCGGCGTACGAACCGCCACCGAACTTGCCGCCGGCGTGCAGCTTGGTCATGACGACCTCGACGCCGGAAAGGCCCGTCTTCGGCTCGACGTCGACCGGGATGCCGCGGCCGTTGTCCCTGACCTCCACCGAGCCGTCGTCGTGGAGGATGACCTCGATGTGGTCGCAGTACCCGCCCAGGGCCTCGTCGACGGAGTTGTCGATGATCTCCCACAGGCAGTGCATCAGGCCCCGGCTGTCGGTGGACCCAATGTACATGCCGGGCCGCTTGCGAACCGCCTCGAGCCCCTCAAGGACGAGCAGGTGCCGCGCGGTGTAGTTGGAACCGTCACGGTCTGCGGTCAGCAGCGCACTGGACGGCACGGACGTCTCGGCGGTCACGCGGTTCGCTCCTCGCTGAATTTGGAAAGTGGCCTGTGGGGGTAGAGCCACGCTTCTGTCACCGGGTCAGAGCGTACAGAGGCCTGGTAGAGCCGTTGTCACGCCACCCATGTGAAAACTCATGCTAGTCCAGAGTCGCAAGGGTGTTCGATCCCTCGATGGGGTGACGTGGACATCACGTTCCCTTCCAGGCATGAACCATTTAGGCTCCGGGCACGTCCTCATGAACAACCGGCAACCAGCCGGGAGGGCTGCACGAGACTGAACGAGACAAGCAACGCGAAACCCGTAGAGCACAGCAATACGGCTCATTCGCCGCCAACCGGCAGCAGACAGCCTCCCTGGAAAAACTTTCAGGGAAAAGCCACGAGCGGGAACGTTTTCGGCCTGGTTGGATGTTGACCCTGGTACGACAGCTCGTCGAGCTAGAGAAGAGGCGACGTGACTACTGTTCTGACCCCCGCGAGCCCGCTGACGGCCGCCGACCGCTGCGACCGCTGTGGCGCCCAGGCATATCTGCGCGTCGTGCTGACCAGCGGTGGTGAACTGCTCTTCTGTGCCCACCACGGGCGCAAGTTCGAGCCGGAACTCAAGAAGATCGCCGCGGAAATACAGGATGAGACGGACCGGCTCACCACCGTGCCGAACGCAGTCGAAGAGGACCGCTGACACTCGCATCCACGACGAGCCAGGGACCGGTCCAGGACCGGCCGACGGGCGACCGCCCCCTCCACACCAGGGGGCGGTCGCCCGTTCTCATCACATGTCTTCGGGGGCGCTGGCGGTGCCGCGTGCGGGCGCCTCGTGAGGGCGTTCACCGAATGGTGCCGCGCGGGCGCGTCAGCCGCGCTGTACGGGCGGGAGCGCTCATGCGGAGCGGAGAGCCGTTACGGGTGCCGCCGACGCCTCACGGGCGCCGAGCTGTGACGTGATGGGCCCCACCCGACGTCAACCGCTCCTGGACCGGTCCGGCCTCCACAGGGGTCCCCCGCCGCTTTCTTGTGATGGCCGCAGGCCACCCACTGGCCCCTTGGGCTCCCCGCCGCTTCCTGACGGTGGCCGCAGGCCATCCACCGGCCCCCGGGCTCTCCCGCCGCTTCCTGACGGTGGCCACGGGCCGGCGACCGCGCGTCGCGGTCAGAACCTCGGCAGGACGGCCGAGATCCGTGTGTACACCCCCGGGCTGCCCGGCTCACCGCAGCCGCTGCCCCACGAGACCAGCCCGATCAGGCGCCCGCGCGCCACCAGCGGTCCCCCGCTGTCGCCCTGGCAGGCGTCCCTGCCGCCCTCCGGGTCCCCCGCGCACAGCATCGTGGCGGCCATGTACCCCCCGCCGCCCTGCGCCGGGTAGGCCCGCGCGCACACCTCGTCCGGCAGCACCCGTACGTTCGCCGAGCGCAGCCCGTACGCGTAGGATCCCCCGCCCGTCGTGTCGCCCCAGCCGTACACCGCGGCGCTCGTCCCGGGACGGTAGGCGGGATCGCCCCGCCGGGCGGCCTTGATGACGTACGTAGGCGGCAGCGCGCTCGCCAGCGTGAGCACGGCCAGGTCCCCGGACTGCGTGTCGGCGTCGTACGTGGGGCTGATCCACGCCCCGGTCACCGCGATCTCCTGCCCGCCCGCCTCGCGCAGCTCCGTGCGGCCGGCGATGACCTTGAGGTCGGTCAGCTCCTTGGCGTCGGTACCCAGCACCGTCGGCCCCAGGCAGTGCGCGGCGGTCACCACCTTGGTGGGCGCGACGACGACACCGCCGCAGAACTGCCCCGCGCGCGTACCCCCGAACCGGTCACGGCTGGAGAGGGCGACGGCCCAGGGACTGTCGGAGGCGCGCACCGGCTGTCCTCCGACGACGACGCTGTCCGCGGTCGCGGGCGCGGGCGTACTGAGTGGCAGGACCGCCGTGGCCACGATGGCGGCAACGGCCGCGGTCCGCTTCCGGCTGATGGGACGACGCATGCGGTCTCCTGACTCTCCGGTGAACCAGCTTCACCCAGAGTCGACCAGCGCGGCGCGCCCCGCACCCCAGCGGCACGGACACGCCAGAGGGCCCGGCGCTGGTGGTGGGTGCCCCGGAAGGCCCGCCACCGGTCGCGGGTACGCCGGAGGGCCCGGCTCCCCTCCGGGAACCGGGCCCTCCGTCTCGTACGAGACCTCGGACGGCTCAGTCGAGGTAGTCGCGCAGCACCTGGGAACGCGACGGGTGGCGCAGCTTCGACATGGTCTTGGACTCGATCTGGCGGATGCGCTCACGGGTCACGCCGTAGACCTTGCCGATCTCGTCCAGCGTCTTGGGCTGGCCGTCGGTCAGGCCGAAGCGCATGGAGACCACGCCGGCCTCACGCTCGGAGAGCGTGTCGAGCACCGAGTGGAGCTGCTCCTGGAGGAGCGTGAAGCTGACCGCGTCGGCCGGGACCACGGCCTCGGAGTCCTCGATCAGGTCACCGAACTCGCTGTCGCCGTCCTCGCCGAGCGGGGTGTGCAGCGAGATGGGCTCGCGGCCGTACTTCTGGACCTCGATGACCTTCTCCGGGGTCATGTCGAGCTCCTTGGCCAGCTCCTCCGGGGTGGGCTCGCGGCCCAGGTCCTGGAGCATCTGGCGCTGCACGCGCGCGAGCTTGTTGATGACCTCGACCATGTGCACCGGGATGCGGATGGTGCGGGCCTGGTCGGCCATGGCGCGGGTGATCGCCTGACGGATCCACCAGGTGGCGTACGTGGAGAACTTGTAGCCCTTGGTGTAGTCGAACTTCTCGACCGCGCGGATCAGACCCAGGTTGCCCTCCTGGATCAGGTCCAGGAAGAGCATGCCGCGGCCGGTGTACCGCTTGGCCAGGGAGACCACGAGGCGGAGGTTGGCCTCCAGCAGGTGGTTCTTGGCGCGGCGGCCGTCCTCGGCGATGATCTCCAGCTCACGCTTGAGCTTGGGGGCCAGCTTGTCGGAGTTCGCCAGCTTGTCCTCGGCGAACAGGCCGGCCTCGATGCGCTTGGCGAGCTCGACCTCCTGCTCGGCGTTGAGGAGGGGGACCTTGCCGATCTGCTTCAGGTAGTCCTTGACCGGGTCGGCCGTGGCACCGGCGACGGCGACCTGCTGCGCGGGCGCGTCGTCCTCGTCCTCGTCCGAGAGCACGAAGCCCTTGTTCTCGCCCTCGGCCTCCTCGTCCTCGCCCTTGCCGGGCGCGACGTCCTCGAGCAGCTCCTCGCCCTCGAGGACCTCGTCGGCGTCCTTCTTTGCCGTGGTCTTCTTGGCGGTGGTCTTCTTTGCGGCGGTCTTCTTCACCGCCGCCGTCTTCTTCGCGGCGGTCTTCTTGGCGGCCGCCTTCTTGGCGGGGGTACCGGCCTCGTCGGCCGGGGCGTCCGCGCTCTGGGCCGCCGGAGCCGCGGCGGCGGCCGCGACGGGCTTCGTCACGGTCGTCTTGGCGGTGACGGTCTTGGTGGCGGTGCGCTTTGCCGGGCTCTTCGCTGCGACGCTCTTGCGGGTGCGCTTCGGCGACTCCGCTGCACTGACCATCAGCGTCACACCCTCTTCCTCGAGGATCTGATTGAGGCTGCGCAGAACATTCTTCCACTGGGTTGGCGGAATCTGGTCAGCCTCGAAGGCCCGACGCACGTCATCGCCGGCGATCTGCCCATCAGCCTTTCCCCGCTCGATGAGCGCCATCACAGACTCGGACTCGGCGATCTCCGGCGGGAGCGTACGGGATGTGCTGGCCGACACGAACAACCTCTCGGAACGATGGAAACGGCTTCCGGCCCCGCCCATGATCGGGCCGGAGCCGACGACCGTCGGCTGGGGATGTGCCGACGACGCGGGCTGAACCTCGGAGGTGGACAGCGCCATGAACGGCGGCTGTATTCCCTCCTCGGCTGTCACCTCTTAGGTCATCGCAGGGCTTCGAGGAGCGTTACGCCCAATTCGCGTGGCCCGAGTCACACCCCGTATGCATCCAAATACCCCCAGACCCGGAGGTCACCCCCCATCGGGCCACCGAATCCCTTCTGTTTCCGCCATGGGTACGGGCTGTCGCCGGGCGAGCGGCCGTCCGGCCGCCTGTGACGGGCGGGCTGTCTGTGGCTCGTGTGACGGGTGGGGCTGTCTGCGGCTCGTGCGACGGACGGGCCGTCTGTGGCGCCTGTGGTGCATGGGTGGTGTGTGGCGCCTGTGGGGTGCGGACCGTCTGGGGCGCGTAGGAGTTTGCGGCGTCCGTGGGGCGTGAGCCATGTGAGGTGGGGCTCTTGTGGCGCAGGCCCCGGGTGGTGCGGGCCGCCTTTGGCGGGCCGGCCGGCTGTGGCGCGTGGGCCCCGGTGCGGGGCTCCTGCGGAGGTGGCCTCCGGTGCTCGGACCCTTTGTCCGGCGGGCCCGACGCAGTGGGCGCGTTATCGAGCGCGGTTCCCGGAGGTGCCCGCACGGTCGGCCGGGGCGTTCGGCTTGCGCCGCTTCGTGGGGCGGGGCGGGGCGCGCCGGGCCCCCCGGGGGTGACCCCTGGGGCCCGGCGACACACGCCGTACGCGAAGGCGACGTGGTGCTTCATGCGCCGGACGGCCTGCCGCTGCGGGCCGGCTCGATGCCGGCCGGGCTCAGTGCTCGCGGGGGGCGGGAACGACCCGCTCCACCTCCGGCTGCACCGTCAGCAGTTGGCGCATGGCCGCCTCGGCGGCCGGGCCGTCGCCGGCGGCCAGGGCGTCGACGATGCGCGCGTGGTGGGCGAGACAGGGCTCGCTGGGGCGGTCACAGCTAATGGCGGGAGCGCCGGAAACCTGGAGGGCGGCGGAGACGATGCCGGAGAGGTGCTCGAGCATCCGGTTGCCGGCGAGCTGGATCAGCAGGTTGTGGAACTCCGCGTCGGCGCGGGAGAAGGTGATCGCGTCACCCTGCGCGAAAGCGTGGCCCATGATCTCGACCATGTCGCCGAGCCGCTGCTGGACGTCCTCACGGCCGTGCCCGGCGGCGAGGCGCGCCGCCAGGGGCTCGATCGTCCACCGC
Source organism: Streptomyces sp. WAC05374 (assembly GCF_004353505.1). Taxonomy (GTDB): domain Bacteria; phylum Actinomycetota; class Actinomycetes; order Streptomycetales; family Streptomycetaceae; genus Streptomyces. The sequence goes on along the minus strand of NZ_SMNQ01000008.1, from coordinate 148,355 downwards.
AGCTCGCTCAGCTCCCGGCGCTGGTCCTCGCGCTGCGGGCCGAAGGCGCGCCACTCGATGATGTCGGGGTCGAGCAGGTTCCAGTCGCTGACCGGGCGGACGCGGGTGCCGACGTTCGGGCGGGCGCTGACCAGCCCCTTGGCCTCGAGGACGCGCAGGGACTCGCGCACGACGGTGCGGGAGACCTCGAAGCGCTGGCCGATCTCCTCGGGTACGAGCGGCCGGTCGGCACCCAGGTCGCCGGAGACGATCATCTGGCCGAGCTGCTGGACGAGTTGGCCGTGCAGTCCGCGGCCGCGGCTTCCGGCGGTCCGCCGGCCCACCCGGCCCAGCTCCGTGTCGGCGCCCTCCCAGGCGGGAGGCCCGACGCGGTCGGCGACGGGGGCCTCCGCAAAGGGGTAGCGGTCCAGTCCGCCCGGGGCCGCGAGGCCGGTCTCCACGGGGCGGGCGGCGGTCATCATGGTGTGCGCAAGGGTACTCACGCATCCTTTGTCGGCGCGGTCTCCACGACCCTTGAGGTCTTTGGTGAAAAGCACACGAAAGGGTGATCGGCGCTCGCTCTTCAATTGACGCCTTATCGGAAGGAACCGGGCAATTTCCTAGGGAGTTGTGACCGTTTGGAGCGCTTTGGTCACCGCTCGGTCACCAACGGGCCCTGCGCCGCAGCCCGGTGAACAGATAAGCGCACGCGAGGGTCGTGAGTGACAGGACCAGCGCCGTACCCACGGGTTGAGCGACCAGCCGCGCCCCGGCGAGGAGCCAGCGATCGATCTCGTACGGCCACTGCGTCCAGGCGAGTTCGCGCAACCTGGCGGGGAGCCCCGCGATCGAACGCACGGACGCGCCTGCGAGTGTCCTCTCCACGAGCTGTACGAGCGGGGTGATGACGACCGGCACGGCGAGTACGGCCGCGACACCCGCGGCGGTGGCCCGGAACAACCCCGCCGCCAGAAGTCCGGCCCAGGCGCAGCCCACCGAGAGGCCGGCCCAACTCGCACAGAGCGCCGGCCAGTTTCCCGGTACGGGGATCACGTCACCGCCGTACACCAGGCGCAGCGCACCGAAGTCGGCCAGGGCGACGAGGAGTGCGAGCAGCAGGGCGGTGGCCGCCGTGACGGTGACCTTGGCGAGGAGCAGGCCGAGGCGGCGCGGGACGGTGCCGCGGCCGGAGGAGAGGACGGGGTGGCGGTACTCGTCCCCGAAGGACAGCGCGCCCAGCAGACCGGCGCCCAGGGCGGCGGGCGGCAGCGGGAGCAGCCCCGGCCAGGCGGCCAGCACGGTGGGCAGGGGCGTGCCGCCGAACCGCGCCAGGAACACGGCGAGAAAGGTGGACGCGACGAGGACGGCGGCGGCGGTCAGGTACGTCACGGGCACGCCGAGGAGTCGGCGCAGTTCGTACCGGAAGGGGCGCAGGGGGCTGCGCACGGGCCTGGGGGCGAGCGGGGGCGGGAGCAGGCCCGTGTCCGGCTGGGGGCGCGCTGCCGGGACGGGTGTGGGGGCGGGGGGCTCGGCTTGTTCGAGGGTCGCCCCGGTGGCGACCGCTCCGGCGGGGAGGGGCGAGGCCGAAGGCACCGGTTGCGGCTCGGGCAGGGAGAGTCTCAGGTGCTCGGGAGCGCCTGCTGTGGGGGTGGAGACGGTTCCGGTGGCGCTGGTGGTGGCTGCGGGTCCGGGCGGCGTGGCCGGGTCGGGGCAGGACGCGGGGGCGGAAGCCTGGGTGGGGGCCGGGATGTGAGGGGCCTGGGCGGAGGCTGCGGCGGGGGTGGGGACCGGGCCCGTGTCGCCGGTTTCGTGGGCGAGTTGGTGGAGGAGGACACCGTGGCGGAAGGCGGTCTCCCCGATCTCCGCGCAGTCGCTGCCGTACACGCACAGCCGGTTGCCCTCCTCGGCGACCACTTCGACGGAGCGCTGCGCCGCCCGTGCCTCGCGGCTGACGACCGCGGCGAGGCGGGCCGCGTGCGGGGTGCGGACGGCGACGCGGGGGCGCAGCCGGGTTCGGGCGAAGGCGGCGGCCTCCTGGTCGGCGACCAGCCGCCCCTGGTCGATGGTGACGACGTGGTCCGCCGTGCGGGCGGCCTCCTTGGGGTCGGCGGTGGTGTAGAGCACGGTGCCGCCGTGGGCGGCGTGGGCCCGCAGCAGGTTGAACAGCCAGTGGTTCTCGCGGGGCGACAGTCCGGCGGCCGGTTCGTCGAGGAGGAGGGTGTGCGGGTCGCCCAACAGGGCGGCGGCGAGAGCCAGTCGGCGCTCCATACCGAGGGAGAGGGTGCCGAGCCGCTGCTCGCGCAGACCGGCGAGGCCGACGATGTCGAGCATGTCGTCGGCGCGGGAGGCGGGTACGCCGGCGGCCGCGCAGAGCATCCGGAGCTGGCCCCGGCAGGTCCGTGCGGGGTGGCCCGGTACGTCGCCGAGGAGCACGCCGACCTCGCGGGCGGGGTGGGCGATGCGGTGCAGGGGGCGGCCGCGGAAGTAGGTGACGCCGCGGCCGGGTTCGAGTTCGAGCATCATGCGCAGGGCGGTGCTCTTGCCGGAGCCGGTGGCGCCGAGCAGTGCGGTGACACCGCCGGGCCGGGCCTCGAAGGTCAGATCGTCCACGGCGGGCGGACGGTTGCGGCGGGGGGTGCTGGTCAGTCCGATTGCCTGGAGCATCGCTTCTCCCGCGGTAGAGGAACCGCTCGGCGGCAGGGCGGGTACCGCAGCAAGATAACGCTACATTTCGGACTTTTTGCGCAGGATTGAGGAATGGTGCCGGAGGTGTCAGACCTCCGGACGCAGCATCGGCGGGTTCAACAGGGTCGCTCCTCCGGCTCTGAAGAGCTGGGCGGGCCGGCCGCCCTGACGAGTCGTGGTGCCCCCGGAGGGCACCAAGAACCCTGGCGTACCGGTCACCTTGCGGTGGAAGTTGCGCGGGTCGAGGGCCACCCCCCACACCGCCTCGTAGACCCGGCGCAGCTCGCCGACGGTGAATTCGGGCGGGCAGAAGGCCGTGGCCAGTGACGAGTACTCAATCTTCGAGCGGGCGCGCTCCACCCCGTCGGCCAGGATGCGCGCGTGGTCGAAGGCGAGCGGCGCCGGCTGCTCGCCCTCCCGGTCCGAAACGCCCTCCTGGCTGAGCAGCTCCTCGACGGGTGCCCAGCGGGCGCTGTTGGCGTCACCGCCCGCCCGAGGCGCGGGGAGATCCGGTGCGAGCACCAGGTGGGCGACGCTGACGACTCGCATGCGGGGGTCGCGCTTGGGGTCTCCGTACGTGGCGAGCTGCTCGAGGTGGGCGCCGTTGCCGGCTTCCGGGAGCGGCGTGCCCGGATCGTGCGCGCACAGGCCCGTCTCCTCGACCAGCTCGCGTGCGGCGGCCGCACCGAGGTCCTCGTCGGGCCGTACGAACCCGCCGGGCAGCGCCCAGCGTCCCTGGAACGGCGGTTCTCCACGCCGTACGACCAGTGCGCACAGCGCATGACGGCGAACCGTGAGCACCACCAGGTCGACGGTCACGGCGAAGGGCGGAAAGGCCGATGGGTCGTAGGGGGACATGCGGCGATCATAGTCGTCTTCCTGACGATAAACACGTCCCCCGGTGTCCCCGGTGGTCACTTCTCCCTCCCCCGTCACGGTCGGCGTGCCTTCGCGACACGGCCGGGCCCGCACCGGGTCACACTCCCAGTTGCAGACCGGCGGCTGCCTCCTCCACCATGCCCAGCCCCAGCCGGCTGACCCGCACCGCGAACGGCGCCCCCGCGACGCACAGCCCGGACAGCCGGAGCGCGCCCAGGGGGGCACCGGGCATGGGGTGCAGGGCGACCGTGCCCGCCGGAGCGTCGGGGCGGATTCCGGCCACGGTGGTGAGTATCTGGATGCCGGCGGCCGAGGCGATGGCGGCAGGGCGGCACGCGGCGGGGTGCGGCACCGGAACGCTGTCGCTCGTGCGCTGGTCGCCCGCGTACATCTCGGGCAGCCGGTACGCGAAGGACTCGGCCGCGTCGAGCAGGCCGCGCAGCAGGGACGTCGCCTCCTTGTCGTAGCCGGCCGCGGCCAGGCCGCTGACGGCGACGGCCGTCTCATGGACCCGTACCGCCCCGGAACGGTGACCGAAGGGGTTGTAGGCCGGCTCCTTGGCTCCGAGGCCGCGCAACCCCCATCCGGTGTCCAGGGCGGGGCTCCCGAGCAGTCTGGCGAGCTGCTCGGTCTGCACCTTGTCGAGCAGCCCCTCGGCGAAGCCGCCGCCGAGGAGACCGGTGTCGAGCAGGTGGGCTGCGCCGCCTCCCAGGTGGGGCAGCGGCCGGCCCTCGGGTGTACGCGCGGCGGCGGGGCGCCCGCCCGTGCGGTCGTCGAGCCAGAACTCCTCCCGGAACCGGTGGCGCAGGTGGTGCGCCCAGTCCCGCCAGTCGTCCGCGCCGGGACGGCCGCAGGCCTCCAGGAGGTCGGCACCGAGCAGGGCGGCCCGGTGGGCGTGCGCCTGCGTCTCGGCGCGCTGGAGCCGGACCGGTCCCGGCTCGCACAGCAGGCCGCTCTCGTCGGCGGTGGCGCGCAGCCACTGCAGGCATCGCTCGGCCGCCGGGAGCAACTGTGCGACGTCCTGCTCCGGGAGGCCCCAGCGCCGGGCCTCGGCCAGCACGACGGGGAAGGCCAGGGTCGCCTCTGTGCCGGTGCAGCTCGGCGGCAGGTGGGGGCCGGTGTCGCGGAGCGGCCCGGGGATACGTCCCGCTCCGGGGCCGGGGCCGGTGAGCTGGGCACGGGCGAGGGTGCGCAGGGTGGTGGCGGCGAGCTGGGTGCCGAGTGGCAGGACCATGCGGGCGGCCCACAGGGCCTCCGCCGGGGCGGGGCCGCAGCGCCACGGCACGCCCGCGGCCAGGTGGAGGTCGGCCGGGTGGTCCGGATCGCGCACGAGAAGGGCACGCAGGTCACCGAGGCCGGCTTGGAGAAGCTTCTCCGCGCGGGGATCGTCGCCCTCGGCGCGGGCCTCGGGGACGCTGTGGCCGCCCGTGCGGGCGCCCACGGGCCGCGGCGCGGTGCGGGTGGAGCGCAGCCGGACGTCGATGGTGATGGTGCGGGCACGGCCGGGCTGAAGCTCCAGCTCCCAGCACAGCAGTCCGGACGAGGCGAGCGTGTCCTTGGGAGGCGGTTCCACGCTGACGGTCGCACAGGCACCGTCGGAGGCCGACCAGCGGAGCCCCGAGCCGTGGACCGTCGGGCGCAGTTCCGGACAGGGCCGTCCGGAGGCGACGGCGCCCAGCTCCGCGAGGTCGGTGCCGAGGGCGATCTCGACGGGGAGCCGCAGGGGGCGGCCCACTGCGCTGCGGAAGGTGATCCGTTCGGTGCCGTCCGCGTCCCTGGACCGTTCCACCACCACACCCGGATCGGGCCCGAGGTCCGCGGCGGTGCGGACCACGGCGGCGAACCTGGCCCGGTCGGCGGAGAGCATCCGGCCCTGCACCACGACCGGGTCCCGGCCGGCCACGCGCAGGTGGCAGCGGGAGAGGACGCGGCGGCCGGACTGGTAGACGCCTTCGAGGCCCTGACCGGTGAGCTGGCCGTGCGGTGCCGAGACGGTGAAGGAGGGCAGGGCGACGCAGACGAGGGCGTCGTGCACGGGCGGCAGCTCACCGGGGGGCCGCCCGGGGCCCGGGCGTGCGAGCCCGGTGGCGGACGGCTGTCGGAACGGCGGGCCGTGGGGCCGGGAGGGGACAGAGCGGTCCATGGGTGGTGTGCTGAGCCTTCTGTGCGCTCCGGACAGTCGCTGGAGGTACGACGGAACGGGTCGGGCGACTCCGCCACAGAAGGCAACGGCGCCACCCCTGTCGTGGTCACGGCTGTCACCGTCCGCTCCTGGTCCCGCGCCCGCCGCTGCGACGGGCCGCCCGGAGCCGGGACGGGGCAGCGCCCCCTTCCGGCCCGACCGTCCCGGGGCGTGGGGTGGGGGCACCCCGGTCCGCTGCCGGCTGCCGCACCGGCCGAAGCCTCGTACGACGGCGACCCGCCTTGCGCACGCTCAAGGACACCCGCGCAGCGGAGCCCACGCGGGCACCGGACGCGGTTCGTGTCCCGGAGGCGGTTCGTGCCACGGAGGAGCTTCGTGCCCCGGGTGCTGTCGGTGCGCCGGATCCGGCGGTGGTCCCTGCCCCGCCCTGGGGCCCGGTAGCGGCCTGGGGCCCGGTAGCGGCCTGGGGCCCGGTAGCGCTTTGTGGTTCGGACCCGGCCCGTGCCTCGGCCGCGGCACGCGCGTCGCGCTCCTGGCGGAGGCACCGGCGCAGCGACTCCGGGTCCAGGCCCTCGTTGCACGCCTGGTGCAGGAGCCTGGCGAAGACGTACTCGGGGTCGACCTCCAGCGCGAGCCCCAGCGCCACCCGGGCGCTGGGCTCGTCGCCGGTCGACCAGGCCACCCAGCCGGCGAGGGTCAGCGGCGCGGCGGAGTGCTCGACGTAGGCGCCCACACAGCGGCGGGCCAGTGCGCGCCAGAGTCGCAGGGCGGGGGCCGCCTGCTCCCCCTCCATCCACTCCGCAGCCCGGTCCCGGGTCTCCCGGTCCTGGAGCCCGAGGATGACCGAGGCCGCCTCGTCGTGGCCGATCAGCGCGTCGTCCTGCGCGTCGGCCGCCGCCGGGTCCATGACCCGCGGGCCGTCCGCAAGGCGCCGCACGAGCCGCTCCGCCAGCTCGATCGTCTCCACGCGCACCGTGTCACGGCCGTCCTGGTCGAGGATGCGGGGCACCAGGGCGGCGCCGGCGGTGTCGAGCGCCTGAAGCTGCTCGGTGGCCGTGGCCTTCCCGTACGGCCACGGTCGCAGCCGCTCCTCCATGTCCCGCAGCGAGCCGCGCACCTGGATGCCGGCGTAGGCCGCGGCGGCCGCCATCACCGACGTACCGGGCAGGGCGAGGGGGTTGCCGTCGGGCGGGCAGCAGCGGGTGTCGGGGCAGCAGTAGGACCAGAAGCGGCCGTCGGAGATGCAGAGCGCTTCGTACACAGGAACGTCGAGGGTGCCGCAGGCGGTGCGCAGCCGCTGGGCGAGAGGCCGCAGGCGCTCCATGACGCGGCGGCCCGTCTCACCCTCGGCCGGGTCCTGGCAGAGGAAGACGACGATGCCGTCCGGCCGGGAGCCGCGCCGCTCGCAGCCCTCGATGAGGCATTCGGCGAGCTGCTCGGCGACCGGCGGCCACTCGCGCGGGGAGCGCGGGATACCGAGCCTGAGGCGGCCGCCGAACCGGCCGCGGTCGCCGTGCAGCGCGACCATCACGATCGAGTCGGTGGGGTGATAACCCATCATGTACGGCAGGGCGTCGGCCAGTTCGGCAGGACCTCGCAGGGTGATCTGCTGCTGGTCGTCGGTGGGTCCGGTGGTGTCGTGATGCTTGTTCATGGCCACGACGATCCCGGCGAACGGCCTCGGCCGTCGACCCCTGTGGATAACTCCGGATCACTGCGGATCGCCGCTGTCCACAGCCCCGCCGGGTCGCTCGCGCGCCGGACGCCGAGCTGGTATACGCGTGCGGTCGCGACTGGGTCGTGGCGCCGCGCCGAGGCTGGTTCGCCGTTGTCAGACCCGTGCTGTTGCATGGGGGCATGGAGCACACGACCCACGCAGGACCCAGTAATCTCCGTGCGGCCGCCGACGCCGTGCTCGCCCGCCTGGTCGGGGACGACAGCGGTTCCGCACGGCTGCGGGAGGACCAGTGGCGGGCGATCGAGGCGCTGGTCGCCGAGAAGCGGCGGGCGCTCGTGGTGCAGCGCACCGGCTGGGGCAAGTCGGCCGTGTACTTCGTCGCCACCTCACTGCTGCGCGAGCGGGGAAGCGGCCCGACCGTGATCGTCTCGCCACTGCTCGCGCTGATGCGCAACCAGGTGGAGGCGGCGGCCCGGGCCGGAATCCACGCCCGGACGATCAACTCCTCCAACACCGAGGAGTGGGAGACGATCCAGCAGGAGGTGGCCGAGGGCGCGGTCGACGTGCTGCTGGTCAGTCCGGAGCGGCTCAACAACCCCGACTTCCGCGACCAGGTCCTGCCACGGCTGGCCGCCGCCACCGGTCTGCTGGTGGTCGACGAGGCGCACTGCATCTCCGACTGGGGCCACGACTTCCGGCCCGACTACCGGCGGCTGCGCACCATGCTCGCCGACCTGCCGCCCGGCGTTCCCGTCCTGGCCACGACCGCGACCGCCAACGCACGAGTGACGGCGGACGTCGCCGAACAGCTCGGCACCGGGGCGGGCACGGACGCGCTCGTCCTGCGCGGCCCGCTGGACCGGGAGAGCCTGAGCCTCGGGGTGCTGCGGCTGCCGGACGCGGCACACCGCCTGGCCTGGCTCGCCGACCACCTCGGGGAACTCCCCGGCTCGGGAATCATCTACACGCTCACGGTCGCGGCGGCCGAGGAGGTGACCGCGTACCTCCGCCAGTGCGGCCACATCGTGGCCTCGTACACGGGCCGCACGGAGAACGCGGACCGGCAGCAGGCGGAGGAGGACCTGCTGGCCAACCGGGTCAAGGCGCTGGTGGCCACCTCGGCGCTGGGCATGGGGTTCGACAAGCCGGACCTCGGATACGTCGTACACCTCGGTTCGCCGTCCTCCCCCATCGCGTACTACCAGCAGGTCGGCCGGGCCGGGCGCGGTGTCGAGCACGCGGAGGTCCTCCTGCTCCCGGGCAAGGAGGACGAAGCCATCTGGCAGTACTTCGCCTCGGTGGCCTTCCCGCCCGAGGAACAGGTGCGGCGGACGATCGATGTGCTGGCACACGCCGACCGGCCGCTGTCCCTGCCGGCCCTGGAACCCCTCGTCGAGCTGCGCCGTACGCGCCTGGAGACGATGCTCAAGGTGCTCGACGTCGATGGTGCGGTACGCCGGGTGAAGGGTGGCTGGACCGCCACGGGACAGGCCTGGTCGTACGACTCCGAGCGGTACGCGTGGGTGGCCCGCCAGCGGGAGGCCGAGCAGCAGGCGATGCGTGACTACGCCTCGGCGACGGGCTGCCGGATGGAGTTCCTGCGACGGCAGCTCGACGACGAGCAGGCGGCCCCGTGCGGGCGCTGCGACAACTGTGCGGGGCCCCGGTTCGACGCCAAGGTGTCGGCGGCGGCACTGGACGCGGCCCGGGGTGAACTGGGGCGTCCCGGCGTGGAGGTCGAGCCGCGCAAGATGTGGCCGACCGGACTGCCGGCCGCCGGTGTCGACCTCAAGGGCCGCATCCCGGCCGGTGAGCTGTCCTACCCGGGGCGGGCACTCGGCAGGCTGTCCGACATCGGGTGGGGCAACCGGCTGCGTCCGATGCTGGCGCCGACGGCGGCGGACGGGCCGGTACCGGACGACGTGGTGAACGCCGTCGTCCATGTGCTGGCCGACTGGGCGAAGGGACCGGGTGGTTGGGCCTCCGGCGCGCCGGACGCCCCGCCCAGGCCAGTGGGAGTCGTCACCGTCGCCTCGCACAGCAGGCCGCTGCTGGTGGGCTCGCTGGGCCGCCGCATCGCCGAGGTGGGCAGGATGCCGCTGCTCGGTTCCGTCGCGTACGTACCGGAGGCGGTGGACGCCAGGATCTCGCGGACCAACAGCGCGCAGCGGGTGCTGGGGCTGCACCGTGCCCTGACGGTTCCGCCCGAGCTGGCCGAGGAGTTGGCCGCGGCCGGTGGGCCCGTACTGCTGGTGGACGACCTTTCGGACAGCGGCTGGACACTGGCGGTGGCGGCACGGCTGCTGCGCCGGGCAGGCGCGGAGGGGGTGTTTCCGCTGGTCCTCGCCGTTCAGGGATGAGGGGACGCGTCATCCCGGGGCTGACTGGGAAGGATATGAGCGTCATACCAGCCCATTCCAGTCAGCGGCCTCAATTGCTCGTTGCCGCTTGCCCGTTCCGCCAGCAAGAATTGGAATCCGCTCCCCGCACGGCCCGTTCGCGGTCCGGAAGGGCTGTGCCGGTGCGTCCCTCACTCGACCCTGCCCGCTCTGTGGGCGCGTATGCGAAGGGAGGACCGTGACCTTCGGATTCGCTTCGTCCGCAGCCACCTCGATCAGCACGCCCGCCGACTCCGCCAGCCGCCTCGCCCGAATGCTCGAACCCGCCGAGTGGGCGGCGGCCGGCATTCCGCTGCTGCGCAATCCGCGCGAGGTCGTCAGCGGCCTGCACGCCCGCCACCGGCCGACACCCGCCACCGCCGTCGTCGCCGTCCTCGACCACGAGGAGCGGCTGACGGCCAGCGCCTCGTTCGCGCGCCGCGCCGTGCCCGCGGACGGCTGGGAGTTCCGCAACTCCCTGCTCGCGCACCTGCGCAGGGTCATACCTCACGATCTGCGGCGTCGCACTCCGGTGCGTACCGCCGTCCTGCTCTACTGCCGTGACGGCGACAAACGGTGGACGGAGGAGGACGGGGCCTGGATGTGGGGCCTGCGGGACGCCTGCACGCTGCACGGGCTGCGCTGCGGCGCGTACATCACGCTGACCCGCAGCGGCTGGCACGTGCTCGGTGAGGGACGCGGCGGGCGACGCCCCCACTCGACCTCGACGCCGGGCGACCTGGCGGACGCGTCGGCCGACGACATACTGCCGGCCCCGCGCACCGCGAGCGGCGCGGCCGAGCCGCTGCGGCGCACGGCGGCCCGCTGACGCGATCATCCATCCACCACCGCCCGCCCATGGCCCATGGCCGGGCCGGTGGCCGCAACGAACTGCCACACCGGCAGCCGACGGGCGGTCCATCGCTCGATGCCGCCGCAAGCGGCAACCGACCAGCCGGACGCGCCACTGAACCGGACCCACTGGCAGGCCGCCATCCGGCACCGCCGAGGCGGTATCGCCGGGCGGAGGGTAGTGGCCGGGCGAGGCATGGCCGACCATGTGGCAGCCGAACCTTCACCCTCGCACCCGGGCGGCGTCGCCGACCGGTGGCACCGGACGCCCGGCGCGGTGCCGCAGGGCAGGGGCGGCGCCGGGCAGTAGCCACTACTGGGCCCGGCTTCAGGCACCGGGCCGGATGGCAGGCACGAGACCGGAGTCACGCGCCGAACCGGACGCCAGGCACCAACCCGAAGCCAACCACCAAGCCGAAGCCAACCACCGAGCCGGAGACCAGCCACCGAACCGGACGCCAGGCACCCGAAGCCAACCACCGAGCCGGAAGCCAGGTGCCGGCCCGGCGGCGGGCGCTGGGCCGGGTGGCTCAGACGCCCGCGCCGAGCACGGAGTTGATCCGCTGCGGATCGCCGCACACGATGAGCAGCGCGCTCGCGCGGGTCATCGCCGCCGGCAGGGCACGGACGGCCGCGTCGTCGCCGCCGCCGTTGACCGCGACGACCACCACGGGCCGGGTCGAGGCACGCTCCACGGCGGCCGCGTCGGCGAAGAACACGTCGTCACGGGCGTCGTGCTGGGCCCAGTAGGCGGCGTCGCCGAAGGACAGCTCGTGGGTCGCCCACGGGTGCGGGTCACCGGTGGTCAGGACGAGGATGTCGCCCGGCGCACGGCCGGTCTCGAGCAGCAGGTCGACCGCCTCTTCGGCGGCGTCGAGCGCGCCGTCCGCGGGAGCGGGGATCAACTGGATCTGCGGTTGGGTCCGCGCCGCGGAACGCTGCGCGGAACGATTCTCCGGACGGGGCACCGGGGGCTGCGCCGCGCCGTTGTGCTGGCGGGGCGTCGTCGCCGGAGGGGTCGGCCGGGCCGGGCCGGGACCCGGGCGACCGGGGCGCGGCGAGGCCGCGGAACGCGGACCGGGTACGGGTCGGGGGGTCGGCGCGGGGCGGCCTGCGGCCGGAGTGGCGCGGGGACCCTGGGCACTCTCGTGAATCTGAGGCTCCTCGGGGATGAGAGGCATAACTGGATGTTTATCAAACGCCGGTGCGAGTGGCACCGGCGGGTGGCGCATACATGCGACGTGTACGGATGACGCATACAACTGATGCTCGAATGCGGCCGGCTGTTGGGCGGGGCGCTGCCCGGCGTTCAGAAATCGAAGCCGAGTTGGCCCCCGCTTTCGAGTTCGGCCGCCTCCGCGGAGATACGGACCTTCTTGAGGTGCCGCCACTGGGGCAGCGCGTCGAGGTACGCCCAACTGAGCCGGTGGTACGGCGTGGGGCCCCACTCCCGGAGCGCGGCCTTGTGCACCGGCGACGGGTAACCGGCGTTGTCCCCGAACCCGAAGACGGCGTACTGCTCGGACTCCGCCTCCAGCTCGGCCATCATCGCGTCCCGCCGCACCTTGGCGAGAACCGAGGCGGCCGCCACGGCGATGCAGGACTGGTCGCCCTTGATCACCGTACGGACCCGCCAGGGCTGCCCCAGGTAGTCGTGCTTGCCGTCCAGGATCACCGCGTCAGGGCGCACGGGGAGTGCGTCCAGGGCGCGGATGGCGGCCAGGCGCAGTGCCGCGGTCATCCCGAGCTCGTCGATCTCCTCCGGGGAGGCATGCCCGAGGGCGTGCGAGGTGACCCACTTCTCCAGTTCCTCGGCCAATTCAGCACGGCGTTTGGGGCTGATGAGCTTGGAATCGGTCAGTCCGGCGGGTGGCCGGCGCAGTCCGGTGACAGCGGCACAGACCGTGACGGGACCGGCCCACGCTCCGCGTCCGACCTCGTCGACTCCGGCGATGATCTTGGCGCCGGTGGTCGCTCTGATCGAGCGCTCGACGGTGTGGGTGGGTGGTTCGTACGGCATGGCGCCAGACAGGTTACGCCGCCCGACCCCGCCCGCGATACCCGGATTGCGATCCGGCCATGGAGGCCCGCCGCGACGCCGGTCCCGGCGGGCACCGCGTACGAGCGGCGCTCCTTCCCCACCAGCGCTCGTTCAGCCGGTCGGCGGCCACGGGAACGGAATCACGACCCGGTCGAGCATTTCCGCCGCAACCGATTCAGCTCGTTCACTTCCGCACACATCGGGCGGGAGCAGCGTCAGACCGGCAACCCCTCGCCGGCCAGGCCGAGGGACACGTGGGCTTCGGCGCCCTGGGCCCGCAGCCCAACCCAGCTACCGCCCACCTGATGAGGCGTGTGGAGCAGCTCACTGCCCCTAGGATCGACCCTCGGCACCGCTCAGCCATCACACTGTCGCATTCGTGAATGACGAGGCGGAACACCGAAGCAGGCTTCTCAGTGGATGGCGGCACACAACCGGAGGCAGAGGCGGCACAGATGCACGCCGGGCACGGCCGGACCGGGCGGGACAGGAGCGTGGCACTCGCTCCCGTTCCCGTCCGGTCCTCTGGTCCTTCCGGCACAGCCGTCAGTAGTCGTACTCGTCGAACTCGTCGCCGATGTCGTCGCGCCGCGGCGTGCAGGTGTAGCCCTCGACCGAGACACCGCGCTCGTCGAGGATGCTCCGGGCGCGGGTCTCCCCCAGACTCGACCCGTACCAGGGTGTCTCGTCGGCACCGAGGTCGCTCGCGATGTTCCGCAGGGCACAGGACCGCAGGGGTTCGGGCAGCCTGTCGAGCGCGGGCACGGCGTCCGCCGAGAGCCCGTCCAGATAACCGATGTCGATCTTGCCGGTCCTCTCATAGCGCTGTACGTTCCGCTCCGCGACGAGGCCGTCCGGCGACACCAGCCCGAAGGCGAGGACGCCGGCCGCCGCGCTCACCGCGACCGCGCGCGGCAGGTGCAGGCGCCGGGCGCCGACGATGCCGGCGGCCATGATCAGTACGAGTACGAGGCCCAGCCACAGCTCCATCGCGGCCACCGAGACCCTCAGCCGGGTGAGCCCGTACGCGTCGACGTACAGATCCATCCGCCGCAGCGCGGAGGCCACCACCACCAGGGTGAGCAGGCAAAGGGTGCCGAGCACGGACCGGACCAGGGTGCGGTCGCGGGCACCGTCGCGAGGCGCCCACCGGAGGGCCAGGCCGATGACGGCCAGCGTGAGCAGGGTCGCCCAGAGCAGTTGCCAGAAGCCCTGGCGTGCGTACTCGGCGTAGGTGAGGCCGGTCTGGTTCAGCACCTTCTCGTAACCGCCGAAGAGGACCGTGAGCTGGACGGCGTTGAAGGCGGCGAAGAGCAGGTTGAGCACGATGAGCGGAAGCGCCCATTCCAGCCGGGCTCGCGGTCGGCCCGGCCGGACCTTCACTCCGTCCCATCGCAGCGGCGCGGCGGCGGTACGGGCGGCGGCGAGCGCACCCACCAGGCCCAGGGCGAACAGGATGAAGCGCCAGGGCCCGTCCGTGACCGACACCTCCGGCGCCAGCGAGCCGATCAGGTCGGCGAAGGCGGCGTCCGCGCCCGCGAACAGCGCGCCGAACACGATCAGCAGGCCCGCGGCCACGGCGATCGTACGCAGCACCGGCCCCACCCGGCCCTGTGCGCCGCCCGCCCGCTCACGCAGTCCGCGCCAGCCCCAGACCAGACCCGAACCGATCGAGTCGAAGAGGCCGGCGGGGCTGAAGAGAATGCCGAGCCAGGTGCGGCTGCCGTGCAGGGCGAGCGACGCCAGGCCCACGGCGGACACGACGGCGAGGAAGGTGGGCCAGCCCGCGTCGCGCAGTGCGGGTACCACCAGCAGGGCCAGACCGGCCAGCCCCCACACCATGGTCCAGGGGCGGAGGCGGCGGCCGGACGCGGCGGCGGCGAAGTAGACGGTGAGGGTGGCCGGTACGGCGACGATCAGCAGGTTCAGTCCGAGGCCGTCACCGAGCAGCAGGGCGCTGAAGACGGCCGTGGCCAGGGCCGACCAGAGGGCGGCCGCCGGTATCGGACCGGGCGGGCGGGGACGTATGCGCGTCAGCCAGGTCTCGACCGGCGGCGGAGCGACGGGCCTGAACCCGGGCGGAACCATGGCCGCCGCCCCCGCCCCGGCGCGTGCCCGGGCACCCGGCGGTCCAGCGTCCACGAAGGGAGCAGCAGCCGGTGCCGCACCCCCCGCGCCCGCGCCCGGTGACGGCCGCGGCTCCACGGCCGGTCCGGACTCGGGCTCCCCCGACGGTGACGGCTTCGACTCCACAGGGCGCGCCGGTGACGGCGCCGGCTCCGCGGACGGCTGCGGCTCCGCGGACGGCGACGGCTGCGGCTGCGGCTGCGGGTCCGCCGGACCTGATGGCGACGGCTCCGGGTCCACCGGACCCGATGGCGACGGCTCCGGCTCCACCGGACCCGATGGCGACGGCTCCGGCTCCACCGGACTTGATGGCGACGGCTCCGGCTCCACCGGACTTGATGGCGACGGCTCCGGCTCCGGTGATGGCGATGCGGACGGCGTGTCTGGCACGGGACCCCCTCCCGACCGGGGCCCGCACACGTCGTACACGTCATGGCGGCGGTGTCGTACGGCCCCGGTGTCTGGTCAGCGCGCGCTTGTCATGATCAACGCGGCGGCGTGGCCGAAAGGGTATGCCCGGGAACCGGTCCTCACCCCGTTCGGCCCCCGCTCTGTGTCAGGACCGTGACACGTGCGTCAGCGGCCGACCGGCCCGGCGGGCACCCAGTCGGGCAGTGCCTCGGTCCGTTCCAGCCACTCGGCCGGCGGGGCCCCGGCTGCCGTGGCGGCCACCACTCCCCCGGCGATGGCGCACGTCGTGTCGACGTCCCCGCCCACCTGTGCCGTGGTCCAGAACGCCCTCTCGTAGTCGCCCAGGGCACGGGCCGCCGACCAGAGCGCGAAGGGCACCGTGTCGTGGGCGCTGGTACGCCGGCCACTGCCCAGCACCGCCGCCACCGTCGCCGCGTCGCCGTAGTCCAGCATGTCGCGGGCCCGGCGCAGCCCCGCGCCCACGGCGCTGCGCGGCACCAGCGCGACGACTCCGTCGAGCAGCTCCTCCGGCTTGGGCGGCCCCGCCGGATCGGCGGCGAGTGCGGCGGCGGCCGCGACCGCCATGCAGCCCACGACGGCTTCCCGGTGCTGATGGGTGGTGTACGAGGAGATCTCCGCCTGGTGCGTCGCCTGCTCGGGGTCGTCCGCGTACCAGGCGCCCAGAGGTGCGATGCGCATGGCGGAGCCGTTGCCCCAGGAGCCCTGCCCCTTGAACAGTCCGGCCGCCAGTTCCCGCCAGTCGCCGCCCTCGCGGATCAGCCGGAGCATCCGGTTGACGGCCGGGCCGTAGCCGCGGTCGAAGTCGTGGTGCTCGGCGAACGAGCGGGCGAGTGCGTCCTGGTCGACGCGTTCGTGCCGGGCGAGCACGGCCAGGACGGAGCAGGCCATCTCGGTGTCGTCGGTCCACTGCCAGGTCCCGGGCGGCAGCTCTCGCCGCTTGAGCAGTGGATAGTTGGCGGGTACGAAGAACTGGGAGCCCAGGGCGTCCCCCACGGCCAGGCCGCGCAGGCTGGCCAGGGCGCGGTCGAAGCGCCGGTCGGAAGAGGATTCAGCGGTCATCGCCCTGCCACTCTATCCGGTGGTGCCGTACGACTCGGGGGTTCGCCAGCGCTCGAACGGCCGGTCAAGTCTGTAGCGCCCGTCCTCGCCGAGCAGCAGTATCCGGGTGTCGCCGTTGGGTGGATTGGACAGCGACTCGAATTCCGCCACCGTCCAGTGGAACCAGCGCATGCAGAACAGCCGCATGGTGAGGCCGTGGGTGACCAGCAGCACGTTCGGCGGGTGGTCGGGCGCCTCGAAGCTGCGGTGGAGGCTCTCCAGGAAGGCGCCGACCCGGTCGTACACGTCGGCCCCGGACTCGCCCTGGGCGAAGCGGTAGAAGAAGTGCCCGTACGCGTCCCGGTACACCTTCTGGAGCCGGACGTCCTCCCTGTCCTGCCAGTTTCCCCAGTCCTGCTCGCGCAGCCGCGGTTCCTCCCTGGCCCGTACGAGCGCCGGGTCGAGCCGGAGCGCCCGGAAGGTTTCGTGCGTGCGGCGGTACGGCGAGATGTAGACGCTCACGCGCTCGTCCCCGAACAGGGCCCGGAGCCGCTCGCCGGCCTCCTCCGCCTGCCGCCTGCCCCGCTCGGTGAGCCTCAACGCGTGATCGGGCTCGCGTTCGTACACGGTGTCATCGGCATTGCCCTCCGATTCGCCGTGCCGCAGGAGGACGATGCGCCGCGGTCGTGCCATGCCACGACCCTAGATCGGCGGTTCCGGCCGGGACCACCCGGCCCGGTGTCCCGGCTCCATCCGGCGTACCCGCTCCGCCATCGCAGGACCCCGGCGTCGCGTGGGGGCGTGAGGCGTGAGGCGTGGGGCGCCTGGGGCTGACCGGCGTGCGGGGCGGGTGGTGTCTGCCGGGTGGGGGATCGGGCCCTGCGGTGGGAGCCGGGTGCTGCCCGGCCGGGTGAGGGTTGGGCGGCAGCGCCGCCCCCCACAGCCCCGCCTCACACCGTCCAGGCGGACTCCAGGTCCACGACGTCCCCGGTCAGCGCCGCCACGTCCGCCTCGATCTGGGCGCGCAGGGCGAGGCGCTCCACGCGCTCCGTGCGGTACTTGCCGTGCTCGGCGGCGGACTGCCACATGGACAGGACGAGAAACTCGTTTCCGGGCGCCTCCCCGAACATGCCGCGCAGCATGCCCGGGGAACCGGCCATGGCCGGGTTCCACACCTTCTCCTGCATCAGCGCGTAGTGCTCGACCCGCTCCTCACGAATCCGGCTGTGCGCGACGCGGACGACGTCGGCGTCGGTGAAACGGGGCTCGAATCCCGTCTTCACGTCGAAGCGGTGGTCGAACAGCTTGACCTGCATGTCCTTGTACGTGCCCGACTGCGAGGCCGCCAGCCGGTCGTGTGAGCGCGCCATGAACGAGTCGTAGAAGGGGCGGCTCTCCCAGAAGGCGAAGACGTGCGCGACGCCGGGTCGGCTCCGGCTCCAACCGCCGCCCTGCCCACGGAATCCCGGCTCACCCAACAGCCCCGCCCACTTCCGCTGTCCCCGCTCGAACCCACGTCGGTCCACCACGGTGCAGCGAATCCACTTGACCAGCACCGCGCCATCGTACGGCGCCGGACCTCGCGCCGTTCCCGGTCTCGCGCAGCGCACACCCATCGGTTCCCGGTGGTGGCACACACGTCCGGGTACGAGTCGAAAATACCTCCGACCATGGTCATCAACGCCCCGGCACAATGGCCGGATGACCTCCTTGCACGTCAACCCGCTCTTCGCCCGCCTCGAATCGGCCGAGCGCGTCCTCGTCGCGGGCGCCGGTGGCGGATTCGACATCTACGCCGGGCTCCCGCTCGCCCTGTCACTGCGCCACCAGGGCAAAGAGGTCCACCTCGCCAACCTGGCCTTCAGCTCCATCGAGGGCCTCCCCCTCGACGCGTGGCTGGCGCCCGACGTCGCCGTCGTCACCCCGGAATCAGCACCGCATCAGACGTACTTCCCGGAGCGCACCCTCGCCGAATGGCTGGCGCTGCACCGCCTGCCCAGCACCGTCCACGCCTTCTCCCGTGTCGGGGTCCAGCCGCTGCGTGCGGCGTACAAGGCGCTGATCGAGCACTACGGCATCGACGCGGTCGTCCTCGTCGACGGCGGGACGGACATCCTCATGCGGGGCGACGAGTCCGGACTCGGTACGCCCGAGGAGGACCTCGCCAGCGTCGCCGCCCTCGCCGGTCTGGAGGTGCCCGAGCGCCTCATCGCCTCGATCGGGTTCGGCGTCGACGCGTACCACGGCGTCAGCCACGGCCTGGTTCTGGAAAACATTGCCACCCTGGAGAGGGACGGCGCCTACCTGGGAGCCTTTTCCGTCCCCCGGACCACGCGTGAGGGTGCTCTTTTCGTGGACGCGGTGGCGCACGCGCGGAGCCGTACGCCCGACTTCCCGAGCATCGTCAACGGTTCCATAGCGGCCGCCGTCCAGGGCTCTTTCGGGGACGTCCAGTTCACCTCCCGCACCCGTGGCAGTGAGCTGTTCATCAACCCCCTCATGGCGATCTACTTCGCCTTCGAGCTGGAGGGCGTGGCCCGCCGCTGTCTCTACCTGGACCGCATCGAGGACACCCACCTCATCCGTCAGGTCAGCAGCCGCATCGAGGCCTTCCGGGACGAGGTCCCCCGGCAGCGGCCGCCACGCCGGATACCCCACTGAGCGCGTGACACCATAAGCAAAGAGCTACGGGTCACGGGCAGTTGACCACGTCCGCGCGAGAGAGGGGAAACCCATGAACAGTGTCAACAAGGGGGTCGGCAAGGTCGAGGTGACGCTCAAGTGGGATCCGAGCCCCGCGGGCGTACCCGATCACGACCTCGACATCATCGCCGCCGTCTACCAGGCGGACGACCCTCATGGCGCACCCGCCTACCTGGTGCACTTCGGCAGCCGTTCGCCGGACGGGACGATCACCCTCAACCGGGACAGCCGCACCGGCCAGGGCTTCGGCTTCGACGAGGCCATGACCCTGGAGCTGAACCGCCTTTCCCCGGCCTACGCGCGCGTGGTCGTGGGCGTGGCCATACAGCAGAGTGGCGGACGGAGGACGTTCTCGGACATCACCAATGCCCTGGTTCTGGTGAAGGAGGGCTACCAGGAGCTGGACAGCTACGACTTCACCGACCTCGGCAACGCCACCGCCGTCACGGTCGTGGAATTCCTCCGCGACGGTACGGGGGGATGGGGCTGGCGCCGTGCCGTACGGGGTTTCGACGCCGACCCGCAGTCCTTCACCGAGCTGATGGGCACCGAACCCGCCTGAGCCGGCGCGCCGGACACGCGCCCGTGCACACGCTTCCCCACGCACCTCCCCACGCGTGACGCGAGCCACACGACGCGAGCACACGCGAGGCGAGCACACGCGTGGCGAGCACACGCGTGGCGAGCACACGCGTGGCGAGCACACGCGTGGCGAGCACACGCGTGGCGAGCACGGACGACCCGAGCACACGCGACGCGAGCCACACGACGCGAGCACAAGCGTGGCGAGCACGGACGACCCGAGCACACGCGAGACGAGCACGCACGCACGGAAAGGGGGAGCCGGATGTTCCGGCTCCCCCTTTCCGATCAGTCAGTCGGCGTCAGCGGCCGCGACGGCGGCCGCATCGGCTGCGTCAGCTACAACCGCTGGTCGACCCGCAGCCCTCGCAGATGTAGCAGGAACCGGCCCGCTGCATCTTCGTGCCGCACGAGAAGCACAGCGGCGCGTCCGCGCTGATGCCGAGCTGCATCTCGACGAGCTCCGCCGAGGTGTGCGCCTGCTTCGGGGCCGGAGCCGCTTCCTCCGTCTTCGCCGGCGCGGCGGCCACGGCCTTCGGGGCCTCCTGCTGACGCGGGGCGGACTGGGCCAGGGCCTCGACGTCCATCTCGTCGTCGGCCGGCTCGTACGAACCGGTCTCCAGGTGGCGCTGACGCTCCTCGGCCGAGTGGATGCCGAGCGCCGAGCGGGTCTCGAAGGGCAGGAAGTCCAGCGCCAGGCGGCGGAAGATGTAGTCGACGATCGACTGCGCCATCCGCACGTCCGGGTCGTCCGTCATGCCGGCCGGCTCGAAGCGCATGTTGGTGAACTTCGAGACGTACGTCTCGAGCGGCACACCGTACTGGAGGCCCACGGAGACGGCGATGGAGAAGGCGTCCATCATGCCCGCGAGCGTCGAACCCTGCTTCGACATCTTCAGGAAGACCTCACCGAGACCGTCGTCCGGGTAGGAGTTGGCCGTCATGTAGCCCTCGGCGCCGCCCACCGTGAAGGAGGTGGTGATGCCCGGACGGCCCTTGGGGAGCCGCTTGCGGACGGGACGGTACTCGACGACCTTCTCGACCGCCGCGCGGATGGTCTCCTCGGCCTTCTCGGTGACCTCGGTCTTCTCCTGCTCCTTCTTCTTGGCGGAGAGGGGCTGGCCGACCTTGCAGTTGTCGCGGTAGATCGCGAGCGCCTTGACACCCATCTTCCACGCCTCGAAGTAGATCTCCTCGACCTCCTCGACGGTCGCCGTCTCCGGCATGTTGACCGTCTTGGAGAGCGCGCCGGAGATCCACGGCTGGATGGCGGCCATCATGCGGACGTGGCCCATCGCGGAGATGGCACGCTCGCCCATGGCGCAGTCGAAGACCTCGTAGTGCTCCTGCTTGAGGCCGGGGGCGTCGATCACATTGCCGTGCTCGGCGATGTGGGCGACGATCGCCTCGATCTGCTCCGGCTGGTAGCCGAGGCGGCGCAGCGCCTGCGGGACCGTGCCGTTGACGATCTGCATCGAGCCGCCGCCGACCAGCTTCTTGAACTTGACCAGGGCGAGGTCGGGCTCCAGGCCGGTGGTGTCGCAGGACATCGCCAGGCCGATGGTGCCGGTCGGGGCGATGACGGACGCCTGGGAGTTGCGGAATCCGTTCTTCTCGCCGAGGCGGATCACGTCCTGCCAGGCCTCCGTGGCGGCGGCCCAGATCGGGGTGTCCAGGTCGTCCATGCGGACGGCCTTGGCGTTGGCGTCGGCGTGCTGCTTCATCACGCGGTTGTGCGGCTCGGCGTTGCGGGCGTAGCCGTCGTACGGGCCGACGACCGCGGCCAGCTCGGCGGAGCGCTTGTAGGAGGTGCCCGTCATCAGGGAGGTGATGGCACCGGCGAGCGCACGGCCGCCGTCGGAGTCGTACGCGTGACCCGTGGCCATCAGCAGGGCGCCGAGGTTGGCGTAACCGATGCCGAGCTGGCGGAAGGCGCGGGTGTTCTCGCCGATCTTCTGGGTGGGGAAGTCCGCGAAGCAGATCGAGATGTCCATCGCGGTGATGACCAGCTCGACGACCTTGGCGAAGCGCTCGCTGTCGAACGACTGGTTGCCCTTGCCGTCGTCCTTGAGGAACTTCATCAGGTTCAGCGAGGCGAGGTTGCACGAGGTGTTGTCCAGGTGCATGTACTCGCTGCACGGGTTCGAGCCGTTGATGCGGCCGGACTCCGGGCACGTGTGCCAGTGGTTGATCGTGTCGTCGTACTGGATGCCCGGGTCGGCGCACGCCCACGCGGCCTCGGCCATCTTGCGGAAGAGCGCCTTGGCGTCGACCTCCTCGATGACCTCACCGGTCATACGGGCACGCAGGCCGAACTTGCTGCCGGACTCCACTGCCTTCATGAACTCGTCGTTCACGCGGACGGAGTTGTTGGCGTTCTGGTACTGGACGGACGTGATGTCGTCGCCGCCCAGGTCCATGTCGAAGCCCGCGTCGCGCAGGGCGCGGATCTTCTCCTCCTCCTTGACCTTGGTCTCGATGAAGTCCTCGATGTCGGGGTGGTCGACGTCCAGGATGACCATCTTGGCGGCACGGCGGGTGGCGCCACCGGACTTGATCGTTCCGGCGGAGGCGTCGGCGCCGCGCATGAAGGAGACCGGGCCGGAGGCATTGCCGCCGGAGGAGAGGAGCTCCTTGGAGGAGCGGATGCGGGAGAGGTTCAGGCCGGCACCGGAGCCGCCCTTGAAGATCATGCCCTCTTCCTTGTACCAGTCGAGGATCGACTCCATGGAGTCGTCGACGGACAGGATGAAGCAGGCGGAGACCTGCTGGGGCTGCGGCGTGCCGACGTTGAACCACACCGGGGAGTTGAAGCTGAAGATCTGGTGCAGGAGGGCGTACGCCAGTTCGTGCTCGAAGATCTCGGCGTCGGCGGGCGAGGCGAAGTAGTTGTACTCCTCACCGGCCTTCCGGTAGGTCTTCACGATCCGGTCGATGAGCTGCTTGAGACCGGTCTCGCGCTGCGGGGTGCCGACGGCCCCGCGGAAGTACTTGCTGGTGACGATGTTGACCGCGTTCACCGACCAGAAGTCGGGGAACTCGACGCCACGCTGCTCGAAGTTCACCGAGCCGTCGCGCCAGTTGGTCATGACGACGTCACGACGCTCCCACACGACCTCGTCGTACGGATGCACGCCGGGGGTGGTGTGGATGCGCTCGATACGCAGACCCTTGTTCACCTTGGACCCCTTGGTACGGGACCCTCGTGCCGGGCCGCTCGCCGTCTCTGTCATGCCGCCTCCCATATACGGGCAAAAACACCCTGAAGTGCCCAGATCTTCCCAAGGCACGGTTTCTGTCTGTCGTCACGGGCACCACGCACAGCACCCGTGACACGTCATGTGCCGCTGCCGCTCAGCGGCCGATCGCCGGTCCCACGCCGGACCGGTGATCAGTCGGCGGCAGCCGCGGGAACCGGGACCTCGGGGGTCGCGCCGGTCCCGCTGTCCTCCGCGGGGGGCCGGCCGTCACGGAGTTCCGCGATGGCGGCCTCGAAGTCTTCGAGTGAGTCGAACGCCCGGTACACGGACGCGAAGCGCAGGTACGCGACGAGGTCGAGTTCCCGCAGCGGGCCGAGTATGGCGAGTCCGACGTCATGAGTGGTCAGTTCCGCGCTGCCGGTGGCGCGCACCGCCTCCTCGACCCGCTGGCCGAGCTGGGCGAGGGCGTCCTCGGTGACCGGGCGCCCCTGGCACGCCTTGCGCACACCGGAGATGACCTTGGTGCGGCTGAAGGGCTCGGTGACCCCGCTGCGCTTGATCACCATGAGTGACGCCGTCTCCACCGTGGTGAAACGGCGGGAGCAGTCGGGACACTGGCGGCGGCGGCGGATGGCCGTCCCGTCGTCGGTGGTGCGACTGTCGACGACACGGCTGTCGGGGTGCCTGCAGAAGGGGCAGTGCATCTCCCAACCCTCCTTCACAGCACGACTGAATAGCCTCGTCAGGGCCCGTCAGAGCCCCTCGAAGCAGCCACAAGCATAGGCGATGACCACCACCCCGAGATGACCGGGGACCACAACTTGTGGGTGGCCGGTGCAATCCAACCACTAGATCTGGTGTCTCGTGGTCCATTGAGCACATGGCGCGTGTCGCGCGCCGCGGTATCGGTGGCCGGCCCAGAGCCTACGCGAGGGGGCGCGGCGCCACCGATTCGGGGGCCGGGAATGACAGACTGGAGACCCGCCGGCGATCACCCAGGATCGCGGGAGGCCTTCGAGGAACGGCGCACGCGGCAGACATCCGCGCAGGACGCCGAGCGGGACCGGCGAATGATCCGCAATGACCGCCTCGGACGACCGGATTCGCCGTGATCGCCTCGGTGATTACGCTACGGAATCGACCGGAGTGATGTTGCCGGGGCCTCGCGCCCCACCGGCAAGGTCCATTGCCTCCGAAAACCCTCGGCGTCCGCAGCGCCCGCGGTGTCCAGGGCGTCCGGGAATCGACGCCCGCGAGTCCGCGTCAGCGGCACCGCCCGCCGCCCCGCCTCACCCGGCCATGGCGGCGGGGGTTACCGTGATGGCTTGAATTGACACCGCACGAGCACCACTCCCCATAAGCGCCACCGCAAGATCGTCGCCGCGTCATTGCTCCGGCATCGCTGGCGTGAAGATCAGCAAGTGATCGCACATACACCTAGTCACACGCACATGTAAGCCAATCTGCAATTTTTCACTCGAACGTGTGTTTGGCGCAACCTTTCGAAAGCAACTACCGTTGTCCGCCTAGGGAGACCATTTCGAGAGGGGCCGACGTGACCACCACCGCAGACAGTGCCACCATCACTGCCCAGGACCGTTCCCAGGGCCGACTCGAGCCGGTGCATGCCATGAATGATGTGACCACGAACGCGGAGGGGCCCGCCAAGCCGGCGCGCGCCCTGCCCGGCCGACCTCCAGGCATTCGGGCGGACAGCTCCGGGCTCACGGACAGGCAGCGGCGGGTCATCGAGGTCATCCGGGACTCGGTGCAGCGGCGCGGTTACCCGCCGTCGATGCGGGAAATCGGCCAGGCGGTGGGGCTGTCCAGCACCTCCTCGGTGGCCCACCAGCTCATGGCCCTCGAGCGCAAGGGCTTCCTGCGCCGGGACCCGCACCGCCCCCGGGCCTACGAAGTCCGTGGTTCCGACCAGCCCAGCACCCAGCCCACCGACACCACGGGCAAGCCCGCCGCGTCGTACGTCCCGCTGGTCGGCCGTATCGCGGCCGGTGGCCCCATCCTCGCCGAGGAGTCGGTCGAGGACGTCTTCCCCCTCCCCCGCCAGCTTGTCGGCGACGGCGAGCTGTTCGTGCTCAAAGTCGTCGGCGACTCGATGATCGAGGCCGCCATCTGCGACGGCGACTGGGTGACGGTCCGCCGCCAGCCGGTCGCGGAGAACGGCGACATCGTGGCGGCCATGCTGGACGGCGAGGCCACGGTCAAGCGCTTCAAGCGCGAGGACGGCCACGTCTGGCTGCTCCCGCACAATGCGGCCTACCAGCCGATCCCTGGTGACGAGGCGACCATCCTCGGCAAGGTGGTGGCGGTACTGCGGCGCGTGTGACACACCGCGCCGGCCCCGACCGGGCCCCGGGACCACCTGCGCCGGTCCCGGGGCCCTGCTCATGCCCGGGATGCCCTTGCCTCGTGACCTCTCCCGGTGACAGCACCGCGCTGGCCCGGCGCCCTGTGCAGGCCCGCGTCCGCCCTGCTCCCGGGCTCCACCATGATCAGCTTGCGCCGAGGCGCCAGGACCCACTCATACGGCCGCGCTGCGCCGCTCAGGGCCGCTACGTGCGGCCTCCCAACGTGGCCCCCGACTGCGGGCCACGTTGGGAGGCGTAACGGCTGGTCCGGGCAGGGCGGCGTCCGGGCGCCAGGCGCTTACGGGGGCCCGCGCCCCTTGTCCGGCGCGGCCCGGGGACGTACCGGCCGAAGCCCCGGCAGGACGTGAGCGTCAGGCGCCGGAGGACTTGGCGGCGGCGTCGATGGCGGCGAGGGAGCGGCGCACCTGGTTGCGATCCGTCGTGTACCAGAAGTCCGGCAGCGAGGCGCGGAGGTAACTGCCGTACCGCGCGTTGGCCAGGCGCGGGTCCAGTACGGCCACCACGCCCCGGTCGCCCGTGGCACGGACCAGCCGGCCGGCGCCCTGGGCCATGAGCAGCGCGGCGTGCGTCGCCGCGACCGCCATGAAACCGTTCCCGCCCGCTTCCTCCACCGCCTTCTGGCGGGCGCTCATCAGGGGGTCGTCGGGCCGGGGGAACGGGATGCGGTCCATCACGACGAGCTGGCAGTTCGGCCCCGGAACGTCGACGCCCTGCCACAGCGACAGCGTGCCGAAGAGGCAGGTCTCCGCGTCCCCCGCGAAGTTCTTGATCAGCTCGCCCAGGGTGTCCTCGCCCTGGAGCAGGATCGGCTTGTCGAGCCGCCCGCGCAGCTCCTCGGCCGCTGCCTGGGCCGCCCGCATGGAGGAGAAGAGGCCGAGCGTACGGCCGCCGGCGGCCTCGACCAGCTCGGCGAGCTCGTCCATCATGTCGCCCCGGCTGCCCTCCCTGCCGGGGGTGGCCAGATGCCGGGCGACGTACAGGATTCCCTGCTTCGGGTAGTCGAAGGGTGAGCCGACGTCGATCCCCTTCCACACCGGGACGTCCTCGTCCTCCGTGCCGACGGTGCCTTCCGGCGGGAGACCGAGAGAGGCGCCGACTCCGTTGAAGTCGCCACCGAGCTTGAGCGTGGCGGAGGTGAGGACGACCGACCGCTCGGCGAAGAGCTTCTCGCGCAGCAGGCCGGAGACGGACAGCGGCGCCACCCGCAGGGACGCACCGAAGCGGTCGTGGCGCTCGTACCAGACGACGTCGTACTCGGAGCCCTGGGTGATGCGCTCGGCGACAGCGTGGACGTTCTCCACGGAGGCCATGGCCTGCTTGCGCACCGCGTCCTCGTCCTGGACGGACTTGTCGCGTGTGGAGCCGAGGGACGTGATGACCGCCCGCGCCGCATCGCGCAGGGCCATCAGCGCGTAGGCCAGGTCCTCGGGGATCTCCTCCAGGCGGCCCGGCAGTGCGAGCTCCATCAGCCGCTCGAAGCCCTCCGCCGCCGTCTGGAGCTGATCGGCGACCTTCTCGTCGACCAGCTTGGCCGCACGGCGCACAGCCCGGTTGACCTGCCCGGGCGTGAGCTCTCCCGTGGCGACGCCGGTGACACGGGAGACCAGCTCATGGGCCTCGTCGACGATCAGTACCTCGTGCTGCGGAAGGACCGGGGCGCCCTCGATCGCGTCGATCGCGAGCAGCGCGTGGTTGGTGACGACGACGTCGGCGAGCTTGGCCCGCTCCCTCGCGGCCTCGGCGAAGCACTCCGCACCGTACGCGCACTTCGACGCGCCGAGGCATTCGCGGGAGGTGACGGAGACCTGCGACCAGGCGCGGTCCGACACGCCTGGCGTCAGGTCGTCCCGGTCCCCGGTCTCCGTCTCGTCCGACCAGTCGCGCAGGCGCAGCAGGTCCTGGCCGAGCTTGCTGCTGGGCGCGGCCGCCTCGAACGGGTCGAAGAGCCCCTCCTCCTCGTCCTGCGGGACGCCCTCGTGCAGGCGGTGCAGGCAGAGGTAGTTCGAGCGCCCCTTGAGCATCGCGAACTCCGGGCGACGGCGGAGCTGCGGATGGAGCGCGTCCACCGTGCGCGGCAGGTCGCGCTCGACGAGCTGCCGCTGGAGGGCCAGCGTCGCGGTCGCGACCACGACCCGGTCGCCGTGCGCCAGCGCGGGCACCAGGTACCCGAGGGACTTCCCGGTGCCCGTGCCGGCCTGGACCAGGAGGTGGGAGCCGTCGTCGATGGCCTGCGCGACGGCCTCGGCCATGGTGACCTGGCCTGGCCGTTCCACGCCTCCGACGGCGGCGACGGCGGCGTGGAGGAGCTCGGGGAGGGATGGCTTCGTCATAGCCAGTCCACCCTACGGCGCGGCACTGACAATCGGATCACGCGAGCGGATTGGGGACGGTGCCGTGGATGGCGGCGTGCGGCCGGTCGGAGCGGTCGCGGTAACCGTCCAGGTGCAGCCGGTTCCGGTTGAGGCAGAGCCGCTCGATACGCGGTGTGAGCAGGTCGAACAGCTCGTAACGGTCCTTGAGGTCCGGGAAGCGCGCGTGGTGTCGCTGGATCTCTGCCCGTACGAGTGACCAGAACTCCTCCTCCGGTACTCCCAGTTGCTCCTCGCACAGAGGCGCCAGATAGCGGAAGACCCCCACGAAGAGGCCGGAGTGGATGAACTGGGTCAGGAAGCCGGGCTCCTCGGTGAGGAGCACCTGCCGTACCTCTTCCGGCATCGTGTCGTGCTCGGGCAGGTGGCGGGCGCTGACGTTGATGTCGTCGACGAAGTCCTTGATCGCCAGGCGTACGGGGACGTCCCGGTCGTCGAAGACCACGATCGCGTTCTCGCCGTGCGGGGAGAAGACGGTGCCGTAGCGGTACAGGAAGTGCAGCAGGGGTGGGAGGAGTGCCGCGAAGAGGTGGCGGAGCCAGGTTTCGGGGCGGAGCCCCGAGCGGGTCACCAGCTCGGCGGTGAAGGCCCGGCCCTCGGGGTCGGTGTGGAGGAGGGAGGCGAGGGTGCGCCCGCGCTCGCCGGGCGGGAGGCGCAGCGGTTCCCTCCAGATCGCGCCGAGGAGCTCCTTGTACTGGTAGGGAGCCTCGGGGAGGTTGTCGTACAGGGGGTGCTCGACCGTGACGGAGGCGACCTCGCCGAGGAGGATCACACGGCAGTCGTCGCGCAGAAACGGATCTCCATCACGTAGTGCCTGGACCCAGGCGGTGACGGCGGGAGCGGCGAGGGTCCGCTCGGTGGGCAGTCCGCGCCAGACGAGGGTGTTGAGCACGGACAGGGGGAGTTTGACGCTGTACCGGTCGGGACGGCTGACGTTGAGGAACGTACGGATGGACTGCTGCGGCAGCCGGAGGTCGCTGTCGGTGGGCAGGGGCACGATCGCGCCCTCGGCGATGGCGGGCGCGTAGAGGGGCAGCAGCACCTCGTCCCACTGCCAGGGGTGTACGGGGAGGTAGAGGTACCTCGCGGGGTCGAGTCCCCGGGTCCGGAGCGCGGTGGCGAAGGTGTTGCGCACGGCGGGGCCGAGCTCGCGCTCGTAGAGGTGCGCGGGGGTGTCGAGCGTGGGTACGCCGCGGTACGCGGCGATCCCGGTGCTGACCGCGATCCAGGGCAGCGGTGCGGATCGGCGTGCCTCGGGTGCCCAGCGGGCGGCGTCGGAGGCGGAGAAGCCGATGCGGCCCTTGTTGAAGACGATCCACGGATGGCCGGTCTGGTGGCCCTCGAGTTCGGCGTATCCGAGGTCGGCGAGCCGGCCGGCCGGAAGCGCGGTGTGGTGCAGCCGGGCGTCGGCGGCGAGGGTGATGGTCAGCTCGCGGAGGAGGTGGCCGAGCGTGGCGCCGTCCAGCCGCAGCAGGTGACGTGACTGGACCAGGAAGTCCAGCGGGTCGGTGAAGGGACGGCCGTCGTGGGTGATCGAGTCGGGGTCGACCCGCCAACTGCCGTAAGCGGTCCGGCGGGCCGCGAAGGCGAGTACGGAGCCGTCGTCGAGCGTGAGCGTGTACGGGTGGGTGAGCGGCTGGCCGGCTGGGTGGTTGGCTGTGACCGACTGGTCGGGGGTGGTCGGCTGGACGGGCGTGGTCGATGGGTCCGGCGTGGAGTGTTGGACCGGCGTGGGCTGTTGGTCCGGCGTGGGCTGTTGGTTCGGCGTGGAGTGTTGGTCCGGCGTGGTCGGCTGGTCCGGCATGGGCTGTTGGTCCGGCGTGGCCCGCTGGTCCGACTGCGCCGGCTCGCCCGGTGCGGTCGGCCGGTCATCTGCGGCCGGCGTCTCTGGCACATCCGGGGTGCCTGCTGCGGCCGACGGGGTCGGTGTGCCCTGGGGGGCGGACCCCACAGCGGCGCGGTTGACGTCCTGCGCGGTGGGCAGCGGGGTCGGCTCGATGAGCTCTTCGTAGGCGAATTCGCCGAGCATCTTGGCGAGCAGGTGGCGGGAGGCCCGGGCCCATGCCTGCGGGTTGAGTTCCGGCGGGGCCGGTGGGGTGGCGGTTGTCGGCGGGGCTGACGGGGTGGTGGTTCTTGATGAAGCGTCTGCGGCGGAGGGGGCCTGTGGTGGCTGCGAGGCAGGGGGGATCACTGCGGCGGACGCGATCGGCGGGGCTGGCGGCTCCGCGGAGTCAGGGGTGGCAGGGGACTTCGGCACGGGGCCTCCTCCGAGTGGAACCGATGCGGGTCGAGCGGTGTATGTAAAGCAGCAGGCTGTTCACAGCACGTGTCGCAGGGTGCGGTCGCGGATCATGAGGGCAGCTCGCTTGTCGGGAAGGTCGAGTTCGGCGGAGAAGCGGAAGCCGGCGCTCAGAAAGGCCGAGACGGAGGGGGTGTTGCGGATGTCCGGTTCGGCGATGGCGCGTGCGCAGCGCGGGCGGTTGTCGAGGACGAGGTCGGAGACGGCTCGGAGCAGGGTGGTGCCGATGCCCCGGCCGCGGTGGGCGACGCCTCCGATCAGCAGGTGGATACCGGTGTCGTGAGGTCGCGCCGGGTAGTGGCGGGCCAGCGGGTCGAGGTCGGCGCGGTAGATCTCGAAATAGCTCATGGGCGTGCCGTCGAGCACGCCCAGGCATGGCACGCTGCGTCCGTCGCCGGTCAGTTGCGCGCGGATGTGGGCGGCCGTGACGGATTCGGGCCCGGCCAGTTCCCAGAAGGCGGCGACGGCCGGGTCGTTCATCCACCGGGTGAGGAGGGTGAGGTCGCGCTCGAGTCGTACGGGCACGAGTTGGAACGTGCCGAGAGGAGTGGGGGCAGGGCCCCAGCCCGCGAGGGTGTCGAGCAGGTCGTCGGCACCGCGGTCCAGCGGCTGGTGGCCGATGGCCGGGTCGTCCGCGCCGAACAGCTTGATCAGCTCGTCCGGCAACCGTAGGTCCAGGGTGTCCTCCGTGCCCAGGCCGGTCGGCACGGAGGAATGGGAACCGGTGTCGGAGCTCGCATCGGTGGGGGGCACGGGGCGCTGTCCTCTCGGCGGTTCGGGCGGGGGTGTGTCCGTCAGCGGCGAAGGGGGTTGGTGATGGTGACGTAGACGGACTGGGTCTCCACGGGGCCCACGAGTTCGTCGAGGCCGTGGAGCCGGGTCAGAAGGTTGGCCTTGCAGCGCAGGGTCGAGCTCTCCAGCAGGAAGGCCGGCAGTGGTGAGCCGAGGCTCGTGGCGGTGGTGAGGAACTGGCGGAAGGCGGCGAGGAGGAGGCGCTCGTCGGCCAGGCCCTGTGCGCCGAAGGCGCCGATGACGCCGAGGACGTTGTTGATGCCGAGGTAGTAGGCGAAGCGCTCGTTGGTGACGTCGTCGGTGACGAAGGTGTCGCTGCGGGCGCCGATGCCGGGGAGGCGGCGTTCCAGTGCGGCCCGGTGGGACTCACGGAAGTAGTAGCCCTGGTTGTCGCGGTAGCGGCCGCCGCGTGGCCAGCCGTCGGGGTCAAGGATCACCAGGGTGTTCTGCTGGTGGGCCTCCAGGGCTACGCCTGCCGTGCCGTCCAGCCAGAGGACGGGGCGGACCACCTGGTCGAGGTAGCGCAGGAACCACTCGGCGGCGACGGCTCCGGTGGGCCGGCCGGTGCGGGCGGCGAGCCGGGACACGGTGACGGCCAGGCGCGAGCGCATGCGGGTGCTGCCGGGCCAGGGGCGTGGCGCGGTGAGGCTCGCGATGCAGACGGCGTCGTCGCCGAGGCCGAAGGGGTTGTGGCGGAGCATGACGTCGAGTCCGGGGACGGGTTCGCCGGACGGGGCGTCGACGGCCAGCCACGCCGGGTCGCGGACGATGTCGAAGCCCGGGTGGGTGGCCTGCCACTCCTCGGCGAGGCCGGTGCGCAGCAGCCGGTGCACTTCGACGCCCCGGTGGAGTTCCTTGCGGAGGTTCTCGCGGCGGGAGTTGGTGATCCGTACGCCGAGGGACAGCTTGAGCATGGCCGGCGCGCCGGGCCGGTGGACGGTGCGGACGGAGGAGGTGGGGTGCCAGGGGTCTCCGTGGGGGCCCAGGTCGTGGAGAAGACCGGCGGAGAGGAGTTCGGTGACGGCGGGGCGGTGGAGCAGTTCGCGGGCCTGCCAGGGGTGCAGGGGCAGAGCCGCGGTGTTGGCGGGGAGGGTGAGGTCGCCGGCGAGGCGGGCGGTGAGGTGCTCGGCACTCCGGGGGCGGCCCTGTTCGGTCCAGGCGGAGTCGGTGGCGAGTACGGACCGGTCGACGGCCATCCAGTGGAGGGGGAAGGAGCCGTGCAGTTCGGGTGAGTAGAGCCGGGCTTCGGAGTCGGAGAGTCCTTCGCGGCTCTTGGGCGTGGGGTGGAGGGGGTGACCCAGCAGCAGGGACTGTTCGGCGGTGAGGAAGAGGTCGGCGTCGGCGGTGGGGCCGGGGTGCCGGCGCCGGTGGGCGATGAACTCGGCGGTACGGCGGGTGGAGTCGGCGACCCGTCCGACCAGGTCGGAGCCGTCCCGGCGCTCCTGCTGGTCCCGCTGGGCCGGACGGTGCCGGGTGTCGCGATGGTCCTGCGGGTCCCGGACGTCATGGGCGGTCCGCTGGTCATGGGGCCGGTGGCCGCGCTGGGCCTCGATGCCCTGGGCGGCCAGGTGCGCCCGGCGGTCCCCCTGGGCCGCGTGGTGCGCCCGGTGGTCCCGGGAGTCCTGGTGCGTCCCGTGGTGCGGGGGGTCCTGGCGATCGCTGTGGGGGCCGTCGGCGGGGGCGGATTCGCGGCTGATGAGGGCGGCGACGGTCACCGCGTCGGCGGGCGGGGCGGTGTGCGGGGCGCCTTCGAGGACGGGGCGGCCGAAGCGGTGCCAGCCGGTGGGCGACCAGTAGTGGACGGGGACGAGGAGGGCGGTGCCGCTGGCGTCGAGCGGGATGCGCAGGGTCCTCCCGGCCGGCTGGGCGAGGTTCTTCTCCCGCACCCAGCAGCGGAGGAGGTTCTCGATGGTCGCGGCGTCGGCGGCGTGGTGGGCGTCCGGGTGGTCGAGGTGGTCGGCCGTGTCGAGGTGGTCACGGGTGCCGGCCGCGGTGGGACCGGGCAGGTCTTCGTACCCTCCGGTGTGCTGCCGGGGCACTGTGGTCGACTCGCCCGGGCGCGGGCCGCCGGGAGCGGTCGGAGGGCCGTCGGCGCCGGGCGCTTGGGGTACGGGGATGGGGTTCACGGAGGGGTCTTTCTGGTGAGGAGGTTCGGGTTCAGCAGGACGGTCCTGGGGCGCTGGGGGGCGGGGTGGTGCGTGTGGTTCCGGCGAGCGCGTCGGCGAAGCGGTCGAGGACGGCCGTCGCCTGTTCGTCGGTGAGCGTCAGTGGGGGGAGGAGGCGTACGACGGCGTTGTGGCGGCCGCCGAGTTCGACGATGAGGCCGCGCTGGAGGCAGGCGCGCTGGACGGCCTCGGCGAGGGCGGGGTCCGGTGGCGGGACGTCGGCGGTGGTGTCGGGGGCGACGAGCTCGATGCCGATCATGAGTCCCCGGCCGCGGACGTCGCCGATGCGGGGGTCGGTGGCGGCCAGGCCCTGGAGCTGTCCGAGCATGCGGGCACCGAGGGTGGCGGCGCGCTCGGCGAGGCGGTTCTCGCGGACGTACGCGAGGGTGGCCGCGCCGGCGGCCATGGCGAGCTGGTTGCCGCGGAAGGTGCCCGCGTGGGCGCCGGGCTGCCAGACGTCCAGCCCGGACCGGTAGACGATGACGGCCAGGGGGAGGGAGCCGCCGATGGCCTTGGACAGGACCATGACGTCCGGGACGATGCCGCTGTGCTCGACGGCCCAGAAGGCACCGGTGCGGCCGACGCCGGTCTGCACCTCGTCGACGATGAGGGGGATGGAACGGTCGGCGGTGATCGCGCGCATCCGGCGCAGCCAGGTGTCGGGTGCGGGGATCACGCCGCCCTCGCCCTGGACCGGTTCGAGGATCATTCCGGCGGGGGTGGGGACGCCGGACTTGGGGTCGTCGAGGAGGTTCTCGGTCCAGCGGGCGGCGATGTCGGCGCCCCGCTCGCCGCCGACGCCGAAGGGGCAGCGGTAGTCCTGCGGGAAGGGCAGGCGGGTGACCCGTACGTCGGTGGCGCCGCCGGAGGCGGCCAGGGCACCGGCCGTCATGCCGTGGTACGCGCCGGTGAAGGCGAGGAGGCCGCCGCGGCCGGTCGCGTTGCGCACCAGCTTGAGCGCCGCCTCGACGGCGTCCGTGCCGGCGGGGCCGCAGAACTGGATGCGGGCGTCGTCGGCGAGTTGGCTGGGAAGGGTGGCGAACAGCTCGGTGGTGAAGGCGTCCTTGACCGGCGTGGCGAGGTCGAGGACGTGGAGCGGGGCCCCGGAGTCGATGACCTTCTTGATGGCCTCCAGGACGACCGGGTGGTTGTGCCCGAGAGCGAGTGTGCCGGCGCCGGAGAGGCAGTCGAGGTAGCGCCGTCCGTCGGCGCCCTCGATCGTCAGTCCGCGCGCCCGCACGGGGACGATGGGCAAGGAGCGCGCATAGGTGCGGGCGGCCGATTCACGCAGTGACTGGCGCCGCAGAATCCCCTCCTGCCTGGACGTCGGTGCCACCGGGGCTGATTCGGTCACGGCCACGACTTGGGGTCCTCCCGGTAACGATTCCGTTGTCCATCGGTGTGTAGCTGGTCCGCCGCGGGCCGGTGTGGGGAACCGACCTCGTGTCCCCCGTACGTACCAACGACGGCATGTGTGTCTGATCACGGTCACGACGAAGATCCTTGCGGTGGGGGAACCACGGCCCTGCCGCACGCCGTCCCCATCGGCACCGGCATAGTTGGGGGCCGCACTCCGGTGCCGTTTCAGCCGAGTTCAGGAGTACTCAGCAGTGCTCTGTCACGAAGTCCCAGGGGGATCACGACATGCGACCCATTCGTCCGCTGCTCGCCGCAGCCTCCGTCGCCGCGGCGCTGGCGCTGACGGCCACAGCCTGTGGCCCGAGCGAGGACAACGCGGGCGGTGAGCCGACCGCCTCCGCGAGCCAGACGTCCGACGGCAAGATCACGATTCCGGAGGACCTGAAGGACCGGCTCAAGGAGCACGGGATCGACCTGGACAAGTGGCGGAACGGCGAGTGGAAGAACTGGGACAAGGACAAGTGGCTGCGTGAGGCCAAGGACTACGTCAACCCGATCATCGAGGACCTGTGGGACCCGGACCGGATGAGGGATGCCGAGCAGCCCGAACGGCCGGTCGAGGACGAGGACATCTCCGGTGACGAGGGCGTCACGGACCCGACGCCCGAGCCGGTGGAGGCCCAGGCCGTGAAGGCGCCGTACCACTCCGGCGTCCCGGAGGCCGGGAAGGTCCTGTTCGACGGCCCCCAGGGTTCGATGGTCTGCTCGGCGACCGTGGTGAAGGACCCCGCGAACCCGGGCAAGTCCAACCTGGTGTGGACGGCGGGCCACTGTGTGCACGCGGGCAAGGACGGCGGCTGGTACCGCAACATCGCGTTCGTCCCCTCGTACAACGACAGCGGCAAGACCGGCGCCGAGCTGGAGAAGGCGACCCGCGAGGAGATGGCGCCCTACGGCGTGTGGTGGGGTGACTGGGCGCAGACCTCCGAGCAGTGGATCTCCCAGGGTGCCGCGACCGGTGGTCAGGGCGCTCCGTACGACTACGCGGTCATCCATGTGACGCCGGAGAAGGGCGGCAACGGCAAGTCGCTGGAGGAGACGGTCGGTTCGGCGCTTCCGGTGGAGTTCAACGCACCGGCCGCGCCGAAGATCGCGAACATGGAGGCGACCGGGTACCCGGCGGCGCCGCCGTTCGACGGCCAGCAGATGTTCCAGTGCGCGGACAAGCCGGGCCGGCTGTCGCTCGACGCGCAGCAGCCGACGATGTACCGCATCGGCTGCACGATGACCGGTGGTTCCTCCGGCGGCGGCTGGGTCGCGCAGGGCCAGGACGGCAAGCCCGCGCTGGTGTCCAACACCTCCATCGGCCCGGTGACGGCGGGGTGGCTGGCCGGTCCGCGTCTCGGTGACGAGGCGAAGGGCATCTACGAGGCGGTCAGCAAGAAGTTCGCCGGCAGGTAGGCCACGGGGCCGGCTCGTTGACGGGGCGGGTGGAGCGGGCGTTCCGGCGAGTGCCGGGGCGCCGCCCACCCGGCGCGTCCGGCACGTCCGATGGCGGTGACGGTGCCGAGCGGCCGCTGCCCGCGCGGCCGCAGCCCGGGGTGGTGCCGACCCGGCGGGGACGGTGCCGGCGCGGCGGGGACGGTGCCGGCGCGGTGCCGGTGGAGACTCCGTGCAGGTCCGGGCCGAACGGCAACTGGCTGTGCCACGACCGGCATAGAGTAGGTGCGCATTCTCAGGCGGGCGGTCCCGGAGGACCGCCCGCTTGCGTGACAGGTTCATGGCATTTCGCACAGCACATGCACTATCAGGGGGAATCGTTCTCATGCGATCCATACGTCCGCTCCTGGCCGCCACCGGCCTGGCCGCGGCGCTCACGCTGACGGCCACCGCCTGTGGCCCCACGGAGGACAAGGCGGCCGACACGCCTGCCTCGGCGACGCCCGCCGACGGCCAGGGCGGTGGACAGGGAGGGGCCGAGCTTCCCGCCGACCTCGCCGACAAGCTCAAGGAGCACGGCGTCGACCCGGAGAAGTGGAAGAACGGCGAGTGGAAGAACTGGGACAAGGACAAGTGGCTGCGTGAGGCCAAGGACTTCGTCAACCCGGTGATCGAGGGGCTGTGGAAGCCCGAGCGGATGCAGTCCGCCAAGTCGCCGCAGAAGACCATGGCCGCCGGTGCCGCCACCGGTGACCAGGGCGCCACCGACCCCGAGCCGCGGCCGGTCCAGGCCGTGGCCGAGGAGAAGCCGTACCACAAGAACGCCGCTCCGGTCGGCAAGGTGTTCTTCGACGCCCCCGAGGGCTCGATGGTCTGCTCCGCGACCGTCGTCAAGGACCCCAAGAACCCCGGCAAGTCCAACCTCGTCTGGACCGCCGGCCACTGCGTGCACGCCGGCAAGGCGGGCGGCTGGTTCCGCAACATCGCCTTCGTCCCGGCGTACAACGACCTGGGCAAGTCCCCGGCGCAGCTCGAGAGCGCGCAGCCTCAGGAGGTCGCCCCCTACGGCGTCTACTGGGCGGACTGGGTGGCGACCTCCGGCGAGTGGATCTCGCAGGGCGGTCCCACCGGCGGCGAGGGCGCCCCGTACGACTACGCCGTGATGCATGTGAAGCCCGAGAACGGCACCAAGTCGCTGGAGGAGACGGTCGGCGTCGCCCTCGACATCGACTTCGCCGCCCCCGAGGCCATGGGCATCCCCGCGATGGGGGCCTGGGGCTACCCGGCCGGCGCGCCGTACGACGGTGCGCTGATGCACAAGTGCGTCGACCGTCCCGGCCGCCTCACCCTCGCGCCCGGTACGCCGACCATGTGGCGCATCGGCTGCACCATGACGGGCGGTTCCTCCGGTGGTGGCTGGTTCATCGAGAAGCCGGGCAACAAGCTGGCGCTGGTGTCCAACACCTCCATCGGCCCGGTGACCGCCGGTTGGCTCGCCGGTCCGCGGCTCGACCGGGGCGCGGAGCAGATCTACACGATGATGAGTGACAAGTTCGCCGGCCAGTAGGCGGCCGCGAGCACGCGGGTAAGCGACACGGCGAAGGCCCGCCCCCTCACCAGGAGGGGGCGGGCCTTCGGCCGTTCACTCGGCACGGCGGCCGTGGCGCCGTGGCCGGACGGTGCCGGTCGAGCCGCCGCCGCCGCGGGCCGGTGCCGCCGTCGCCGCGGTCAGAACGCCGCGGTCAGCGCGCCGCGATCAGTGCGCCGCGGGCACGTACGGCGCCAGCGACGCCGCCAGTTCCTCGTGCACCCGCGCCTTGAGCAGCGTGCCCTCCGACGTGTGCTCCTCGGAGAGCACCTCGCCCTCGGCGTGCGCACGCGAGACCAGCGCGCCCTGCGTGTACGGCAGGAGCGCCTCGATCTCGACCCGCGGTCGCGGCAGCTCGGCGTCGATCAGCGCGAGCAGCTCGTCGATGCCCTGGCCGGTCCGCGCCGACACCGCGATCGAGTGCCGCTCGATGCGCAGGAGCCGCTGGAGTACGAGCGGGTCAGCGGCATCCGCCTTGTTGATCACCACGATCTCGGGCACGTCCACCGCGCCCACGTCGCGGATCACCTCGCGCACGGCGGCGAGCTGCTCCTCCGGCGCCGGGTGCGAGCCGTCCACCACGTGCAGGATCAGGTCGGAGTCACCGACCTCCTCCATGGTGGAGCGGAACGCCTCGACGAGGTGGTGCGGCAGGTGCCGGACGAAGCCGACGGTGTCGGCCAGCGTGTACAGCCGGCCGCTCGGCGTCTCGGCCCGGCGCACGGTCGGGTCGAGGGTGGCGAACAGCGCGTTCTCCACCAGGACGCCCGCGCCCGTGAGCCTGTTCAGCAGGGACGACTTGCCGGCGTTGGTGTAGCCGGCGATGGCGACCGACGGGACCTTGTTGCGCCGCCGCTCCTGCCGCTTGATCTCGCGGCCGGTCTTCATCTCCGCGATCTCCCGGCGCATCTTCGCCATCTTCTCGCGGATCCGACGCCGGTCCGTCTCGATCTTGGTCTCACCGGGACCACGGGTGGCCATGCCGCCGCCCGAGGAACCGGAGCCACCGCCACCCATCTGCCGGGACAGCGACTGGCCCCAGCCTCGCAGCCTCGGCAGCATGTACTGCATCTGGGCCAGCGAGACCTGCGCCTTGCCCTCTCGGGACTTGGCGTGCTGGGCGAAGATGTCGAGGATCAGGGCGGTCCGGTCGACCACCTTGACCTTGACGACGTCCTCGAGGTGGATCAACTGGCCGGGGCTGAGCTCACCGTCGCAGACGACGGTGTCGGCCCCGGTCTCGAGCACGATGTCGCGCAGCTCGTACGCCTTGCCGGAGCCGATGTACGTGGCCGGGTCCGGCTTGTCACGGCGCTGGATCACTCCGTCGAGCACCAGCGCGCCCGCCGTCTCGGCGAGCGCCGCCAGCTCCGCGAGGGAATTCTCCGCGTCCTGGACGGTCCCCGAGGTCCATACGCCGACCAGCACGACGCGCTCCAGGCGAAGCTGCCGGTACTCGACCTCGGTGACGTCCTCGAGCTCGGTGGAGAGGCCCGCCACACGGCGCAGCGCGGCACGCTCGGAGCGGTCGAACTGGTCGCCGTCCCGGTCCCCGTCGATCTCGTAGCTCCAGGCGACGTCCTCTTCCATCAGGGCATCGGCCCGAAGGCTTTCCGTGCGGCTCTTGTCCGCGAAGCTCTGCGCGTCCTGGGAAGGGGATGAAGAGGAGGTCATTGGATCCTTACGTAGTGGGGTCGTCCGAGCGGCCCGGAGGGCCCGAACGGCTCGAACAGTACTCGGTACGTCAGTCACAACGCGTGACTCCCCCGAATGATTCCCGGGGCGGGCCCTTGGCATTCCAGGGACCCGGCAGCGCCGCCGACCCGTTGATGGTCGCACGGTACCGCCGGGCCCGTCACCCCGATTTCCGGGGCGCGAAAGGGCCGGTCAGGAGGGCTGGTCAAGAGGGCCGGTC
Source organism: Streptomyces sp. WAC05374 (assembly GCF_004353505.1). Taxonomy (GTDB): domain Bacteria; phylum Actinomycetota; class Actinomycetes; order Streptomycetales; family Streptomycetaceae; genus Streptomyces. Next base: position 109,324 of record NZ_SMNQ01000008.1, on the reverse strand, counting down.
AGCGCTTGGCGGCGGGGGCCGGGGCCTTGGTGGCGCCCTTGGCCGGAGCCTTGCTGCGCCAGTCCGGGTGGCCCGGCATCTTGGGGGTGCGTTCGGCGTACAGCCAGCCGTGGAGGAACTCGGTCAGGTCCCGCCCGGCCTCCTCCGAGGCGAGCCGTACGAAGTCGGCGGTGCTCGCCGTCCCGTGCGCGTACCGCGTCACCCAGCGCCGCTCCAGCCGCTCGAAGGCGTCCTCGCCGATCTCCTGCCGCAGCGCGTACAGGACCAGGGCGCTGCCGTCGTAGACGACCGGCCGGAACAGGCTGATCTTCTGACCCGCGGCGGGTGGCCTGGGCGCGGCCGGCGGCCCGCCCGCCGCGCGCCAGCGGTCGGAGTCGAGGTAGGCCTGGCGCATGCGCCGCTCCAGGGGCTGCTTCGCCGTCTCCTCCGCGTACAGCGCCTCGTACCAGGTGGCGTGTCCTTCGTTGAGCCACAGGTCGGCCCAGCGGCGTGGCGAGACGCTGTTGCCGAACCAGTGGTGGGCCAGCTCGTGCACCATGATCGATTCGACGAACCACTTCGGGAGCGTGCCCCTGGTGAACAGCGAGCGCTCGAAGAGGGAGAGCGTCTGGGTCTCCAGCTCGAAGCCGGTCTCGGCGTCGGCGACGAGCACGCCGTACGTCTCGAAGGGGTAGCGGCCGACCTTGCGCTCCATCCACTCCAGGTGGGCCGGGGTCCTCTTCAGCCAGGGTTCCATCCGGTCGGCGTCGGCGGACGGCACGACGTCACGGATGGGCAGGCCGTTGGGGCCCGTGCGGCGGACCACGGTGGAGCGGCCGATGGACACCTGGGCCAGCTCGGTGGCCATGGGCCGGTCACCCCGGTACAGCCAGGTCTGGGTGTCGCCGGCGAGTGCCCGGGCCACCCTGTGCCCGTTGGCCACCACGGTCAGGCCCTTGGGCGCCGTGACGCGGAAGGTGAAGTACGCCTTGTCGGCGGGGTGGTCGTTGCCCGGGAAGACGCGGTGCGCGGCGTCGGCCTGGTTGGCCATCGCCAGACCGTCGGCGGTACGGACCCAGCCGCCCGCGTTCCTGGGGCCGGCCGGGTCGCTGGTGTGGGTGACGGCGATGTGCACCCGCTCGCCGGGGCCGATCGCCCGCGCCGGCTCGATGACCAGGTCCTCGCCGCTGGTCGCGAACCCGGCGGGCCGCCCGTCGACCTCGACCGTGCGCACGGTGCCGTGCGTGAAGTCCAGGTTGATGCGCTCGAGGCGATCGGTCACCTGTGCGTCGATCTTGGTGACGGCGTCCAGCGGCTTGGTGTTGTCACCCCGGTAGGTGAGGGCGATGTCGTACGCGAGGACGTCGTACCCGGGATTGCCGAGCTGCGGGAACAGGGGGTCGCCGATGCCGAGGGGCTCGGCAGCGGGCAGCGCCGCGCCGAGGAGACCGGCCGAGGCCGCCGCGACCAGCGCCACGCGGAGGCGCCGCGAGGTGCGGGTGGTGCGGGTGGTGCGAGGTGCACGCGATGAGAGGGGCATGGAGCAACCGCTACCAGCGCGCCGACCCGGTACCGCGACGGCGCGCGCCTCCGCGCACGCGAACGCACTCGGACGGACTCGGGCGCGGACTCGGACGGGCTCGGACGGACTCGGTCAAGGACGAGCGAAGTCGGTCAAGGCTCGGTCGGCGGTCGGCCGGTGTTCGGTCGACCTCGAGCCGGCGAGGTCAGATGGTGGAGGTGGTGGCCGGCTGCTGGGGGCGGCTCACGTCGTAGACGCCCGGCACGTCGCGCATGACGCGCATCAGGGCGGGGAGCTCGGCGGCGTCGGGGAGCTGGAGCGTGTACGTGTGCCGTACGCGCTGCTCGCTGGGCGGCTCCACGGTGGCCGAGACGATCGCCGCGCCCGCCGTCGCGATGGCCTCCGTGAGGTCGGCGAGCAGCCGGGGCCGTCCGAACGCCTCGGCGACCAGGGTGACCCGGCACTCGGCCGTCTCGCCCCACCGCACCTCGACCGGTACCCGCCCGGCCGCCTCCATGCGCCGTACGGCGGGGCATCCGACGCGGTGGACGGTGACATTCCCGCCGCGCACCGGGAAACCGGTGACCGCGTCGGGCGGGACGGGCGTGCAGCAGCGGGCGAGCCGTACGGGCGCGTCCGGCAGGCCGGTCACGACCGCGCTGGCCCCGGTCTCCCGGGCGGGCGCGTGGTCGGCGCTCATGGCGGCGGCCGGCCGGCGGGGCGCGGCCGCCGGGACCCTCACGCCCTCGGGGTGCGCGGCGAGCCAGCCGGTGATGGCGATCCGGGCGGCCGGCGTACGGGCGTGCCGCAGCCAGTCGGGCGACGGCCCGGCGGCCGGGTCGTCGGCGCCGAGGTCGTCCGGGCCGGGGGTGCCGGGGCCGGGGGTGCCGGGGCCGGGGTCGCCGGAACAGGTGCCGGCGGCCGGGTCCTCGGCGGCATGGGCCTCCAGGGCGCCGAGGGCACGGGTGCCCGGGGCGTCGCCGGTCCGGTCCGCGTCGCCGGGCCGGTTCGCGTCTGCCGGACCGGCCGCAGCGGGGGCGGCGGCGCCCGGGCGTCCCTGGGCGGGGGTCTCGCGGGGGTCGTCGCCGGGGGCCGCGTCGCCGGGCCGGTCCGCCGGGCGGCTGTCCGGCCCCGCCTCGCCCCGGGCGAGCAGCAGCTCCACGGTGTCCCCGTCGTTCAGGACCGTTCCCAGCGCGGCCAGGCGGCCGTTGACGCGGGCGCCGACACAGGTGTGGGCCGCCTCGCCGTACTGGGCGTACGCGGCGTCCACGCACGTCGCGCCGGCGGGCAGCGCGAGGGTGCCGCCGTCCGGGGGAAAGACGGTGATCTCGCCGTCCTGGGCCAGGTCGGCGCGGAGCGAGGTCCAGAAGGTGTCGGGGTCGGGAGTGGCCTGCTGCCAGGCGAGGAGCCTGGAGAGCCAGCCGGGCCGGGTGGGGTCGGTGCGTTCGCCGTCCTCGCCCGCGCATTCGGCGCCTTCCGCCGGCGCCGCGTACGGGTTGCCGAGGGCGACGACGCCCGCTTCGGCGACCTTGTGCATCTGGTGCGTACGGATGAGGACTTCGGCGACGGCTCCGTCGGGCGCGGCGACGGCCGTGTGCAGCGACTGGTACAGGTTGAACTTGGGGGCGGCGATGAAGTCCTTGAACTCGGAGATCACCGGCGTGAAGCAGGTGTGCAGCTCACCGAGCACCCCGTAGCAGTCGGCGTCCTCCCCCACCAGGACGAGCAGCCGTCCGAAGTCGGTCCCGCGCAGTTCGCCGCGCTTGAGCCGGACGCGGTGCACGGAGACGAAGTGGCGCGGCCGTACGAGCACTTCGGCAGGGATGCGGGCCTCCCTGAGCACCCCCCGGACGTCGTCGGCGATGGCGGCGAGCGCGTCCCCGGCGGTGGCGTTGTCGGCGATCAGGGCGCGGGTGTTCTCGTACTCGGCGGGGTGGAGGATGGCGAAGACCAGGTCCTCCAGCTCGGTCTTGAGGGCCTGTACGCCGAGCCGTTCGGCGAGCGGGATGAGGACGTCGCGGGTGACCTTGGCGATGCGGACCTGTTTCTCGGGACGCATCACGCCGAGGGTGCGCATGTTGTGCAGCCGGTCGGCGAGTTTGATGGACATGACGCGTACGTCGTTGCCGGTGGCGACGAGCATCTTGCGGAAGGTCTCGGGCTCGGCGGCGGCGCCGTAGTCGACCTTCTCCAGTTTGGTGACGCCGTCGACGAGGTAGCAGACCTCCTCGCCGAACTCCTCCCGCACCTGATCCAGGGTCACGTCCGTGTCCTCCACCGTGTCGTGGAGGAGGGAGGCGGTCAAGGTGGTGGTCTCGGCACCCAGTTCGGCGAGAATGAGCGTGACGGCCAGCGGGTGGGTGATGTAGGGCTCGCCGCTCTTGCGGAACTGGCCCCGGTGCGAGGACTCGGCCAGCAGGTAGGCCCGGTGCAGGACGGCGAGGTCGGCGTCCGGGTGGTGGGCGCGGTGGGCCTCGGCGACATGGCTGATGGCGTCGGGCAGCCGGTCCCGCGCTCCGGGGCCGAGCAGGGCGGCGCGGCCGAGCCTCCGGAGGTCGATCCTCGGGCGGCCGCGCCGACGGCTGGGCGCGGGGTTCGTGGCCTCGGCACTCAGGTTGGTGGCCTCTGCGCTCATGGGCACCTCCGACGGCGTCGACCGGCGGTGGGGCGGGCAAGGCGTGCCCGCCGGGCCGGTGCTTGATGCTACCGAGCCCACCACGTAGCGCTGACCCGCTCTCGCCCAGCGTGAACGGGATCACCCATTCGAGCGACGAGTGCGCAAAGGTTCAGCTCGGGTCTCAGACGAGCATGCCGAACGAGCACACGGGACGAGCGCGGCGGGTGATCACCGCGAGCGGGCCGCGTGCCTCAGGCGCGGAGGGAGGCGAGCCACTCCGGGGCGATGCTGCCCTCGGCGACGATCACCGCGGGGCCGGTCATCTCGATCTCCCCGTCGGGGTGCTCGGTGATCACCAGCGTGCCGCCGAGGACGTCCACGGTGTACGTGACCGGGGTCCCCGTCGCGGCGGGGTCGGCGCCGTCGCGCCGGGCGGCCGCGACGGCCACCGCGCACGCGCCCGTGCCGCACGAGCGGGTCTCGGCGGCGCCGCGCTCGTGGACGCGCATGGCCACGTGGCGGGGGCCGCGGTCGGCGACGAACTCGATGTTGACGCCCTCGGGGTAGACGGCGGCCGGCTCGTACGGCGGCTCCGTGCGCAGGTCGCCCGCGTGGTCGAGGTCCTCGACGAAGGCCACCGCGTGCGGATTGCCCATGTTCACGTTCCTCGCGGGCCAGCTACGGGCGCCGACGGTGACCGTGACGCCGTCCTCGGGGAGCCGGGCGCGGCCCATGGAGACGGTGACATCACCGTTCTTGGCGAGGTGGACGCGCTTGACGCCGCCGCGGGTGGCGACCGCGACGTCCCCGGCGGTGACGTGCCCCGCGTGCTGGAGGTAGCGGGCGAAGACCCGGACGCCGTTGCCGCACATCTCGGCCACCGACCCGTCCGCGTTGCGGTAGTCCATGAACCACTCGGCCCCGCCGGCCATGTCGCGCGCCTCGGGGTGCGCGGCGGACCGGACCACGTGCAGCACCCCGTCGCCGCCGATGCCGGCGCGGCGGTCGCACAGACGGGCGACGACACCGGCGGGCAGGTCGATGGCGTTGTCCGGGTCGGGCACGATCACGAAGTCGTTCTCCGTGCCGTGGCCCTTGAGGAAGGCGATCGGCGCGCTGGTCACGGGTTCGGTGGTCACGGGATCAATCCTACGGGTGGGGTCCGGCAACGGGCCGGTCAGCCCGCCCGGCGGCCACCGGGACGCGTCAGCGCAGCCGGGCGACGCGCCAGACGGCGAGGACCACCGGGACGGCGACGCCGACCGCGTACAGGGCGATCACGCGCCAGTCGGGGCGCTCGCCGGAGCCCCGGGCGGGCAGGCCGGGCCATGTGTAGCCCACGCGGCGGGCGGCCATCATGCCCCAGCCGGCGGCGCAGCCGCAGAGCAGCAGGCCCAGCATGGCGAGGACCGCGCCGCCGTCGCCCGAGCCGAAGGCGAGGGGGAAGCCGAACATCAGCGAACCGATCACGGCGAGGCCCACGATGGGGGCGAGCTGCCAGATGCGCAGCTTGCGCTGCGGGCGCAGTTCGACCTCGACCTCGTCGGGGGTGATCTCCTGCGTCCCGTCCTCGTTGAGGTCGGGACCGTCCGGGCTCAGGCCCGGTGCGTTGCTGGCCACCTGGGGTTCGTCCGGTGCTTCCTGGTGTTCTCTGTCGCGAGGGCCGGCCTCCATCGCCACGCGCCCTCCCAACTAGGGTTCCACTGGTCGATCGATGCTCGATGATGGCACGGCCCCGACCGCTGGAATGACGGGCAGGGCGTCCCGATGCCATCACGTGATCAGGCTGTAACCGCTCGTTCGACCAACGCCAGCGCCTGATGCGGAAGTTCCGCGCGGTCGGCGGCGGCGCCGCTCATCCAGTGGACGCGCGGGTCGCGGCGGAACCAGGAGTCCTGGCGGCGCGCGAAGCGCTTGGTGGCGCGTACCGTCTCGGCGCGCGCCTCCTCCTCGGTGCACTCCCCCGCGAGCGCGGCCAGGACCTGCTGGTAGCCGAGCGCGCGGGAGGCGGTGCGGCCCTCGCGCAGGCCGCGGGCCTCCAGGGCGCGCACCTCGTCGACGAGCCCGGCCTCCCACATCCGGTCCACGCGCGCGGTGATCCGGTCGTCGAGCTCCGGGCGGGCGACGTCGACGCCGATCTGGACGGTGTCGTACACCGAGTCGTGGCCGGGGAGGTTCGCGGTGAAGGGCCGGCCGGTGATCTCGATGACCTCGAGGGCCCGCACGATGCGGCGGCCGTTGCTGGGCAGGATGGCGCGCGCGGCCTCGGGGTCGGCTGCGGCGAGGCGGGCGTGCAGGGCGCCGGAGCCGCGCTCGTCCAGCTCGGCCTCGAGGCGGGCGCGCACGGCGGGGTCGGTGCCGGGGAACTCCAGGGCGTCGATGGCCCCGCGTACGTACAGCCCGGAGCCGCCGACGAGGACGGGCGTGCGGCCGGCGGCGAGGAGCCGGTCGATCTCCGCACGGGCCAGGCGCTGGTACTCGGCGACGCTGGCCGCCTCCGTGACGTCCCAGATGTCGAGGAGGTGGTGGGGGATGCCACCGCGCTCCTCGGGCGTCAGTTTGGCGGTGCCGATGTCCATCCCCCGGTAGAGCTGCATGGAGTCGGCGTTGACGACTTCTCCGCCCAGCTCCTGGGCGAGGTGGACGCCCAGATCGGACTTTCCGGCCGCGGTGGGGCCGACGACGGCGATGACCCGCGGGGCGGGGGTTGCACTTCTCACCGTCCCAGTCTCGCAAACCTTCAGGGCCGTCCCCGAACGAGTTACGTGACGGCACGACATCGGCGTCGTTGCCTGTTGCGAGGTTCCGACCGCCGGTTTACGGACCGGCCGCTCGGAGCGACGCAATGGGACGCTCCGGACGAGGCGGAATTTCGCCCACACGAGTACGCTTTGGAGTTGATATGGGCGTGTTTTCACGGTTTCGCAGGAAAAAGTCCGAGGAGTCTTCGGAGGAGGCGGCGGCGGCGACCGTCGTCGCGGAGGCCGGTGCGGAGAGCGCGGAGCCGGAGGCGTCGGACACCGCCGAGGCGACGGGGCAGCCGGACGAGGCCGCGGCCACCGAGGGCGCCGCCGAGGGCGTGGAGATTCCCAAGCAGCAGTCGGCCGAGGAGGCGGCGGACAACGAGGCCGGAGAGAGCGCCCGTAAGTAACATCACTTACGACGGTTACTCCGAGGGAAGGTGCCCCATGGGCTTCCTGGATTCGTTGAAGGCCAAGCTCGCCCCCGCCAAGGAGAAGGTGTCCGGCCTCGCGCAGCAGCACGAGGGCAAGATCGACCACGGTCTGGACAAGGCCGCGAAGATGGTCGACCGGAGGACCAAGGGCAAGTACAGCGACAAGATCGAATCGGGTACGGGGAAGGCCAAGGACGCTTTGGGCCGGATCGCCCACAAGGACGAGGGCGGTACGCCGCCGACGCCGCCGACGCCGCCGGCCCCCTGACCCCGTTACCGCCGGCCACGGCACCCGGACGGACGGCCGTGGAGCACCACCCGTGCTCCACGGCCGTCCGCCTGCCGGGGTCAGGACCAGGCGGCGACGAAGTAGGCGACGCCGTACGGGGCGTCCTCGTGGAGCAGGCGGCCCTCCAGGCCGGCGCCCTCGGCGGCGCCCGCGAGGACCTGCCAGGGCGCCCGTCCGGCCGCCTTCAGCTCGTACGCCAGGCCCTCGTCCAGGGCCGCGAGGGCGCCGGTGTCGGCGGAGCCGAGCGCCCGGGCGGCCCGCTCGTCGAAGGCGGCGGCGCGGTCGTCGAAGTAGCCCGGCGCCTTGACACTGCGGCACGCGCTGCCGTCACCCAGCACCAGCAGGGCGACCCGCCCGGCCCGTGCGGCGAGCTCCCGGCCGGCCTCGGCGCACCGCGCGGGCGCGAGCCGCTCGCCCACGGCGAGCCCCTCCACGGGGGCGTCCGCCCAGGTGGCGCGCCCCAGGAGCCAGGCGCCCACGGCGAGCGAGGGCGGCAGCGGCCGGTCGCCACCGGCACCCGCACCCGCACCCGCACCCGCACCCGCACCCGCACCGAGCCGTACCCGGACGTCGACCCCGAAGCCCCGGAAGTCGCCGACCGAGCCGGCCGGGTACCGCTCGAGGCCCTCGCCCGCCTCCGGCCCGATCACGACGAGCCGGTCCGGGCGCGAGGCGGCGAGCACGGCGAGCGCGTCCGAGCACGCCGTACGGGCGCTGTCGAGCTCGGGCGCGGCCCCGGCGGCGACGTCGGGCACGAGGAGCGGCGGGCAGGGGCAGACGGCGGCGGCGACAAGCATGATCCGCAGCGTAGCCGCTGCCCCGCTGCTCCCACGTGCCGACGCCGGCCGTGGGAGCCGGGCGACGGGCCGTGCGGGCCCGGCCCGGGTGGGACTGTCCGGCGCCGGGTCAGCCGACCGTGCAGCCGCCCGTGACCGGCGGGAGAGGCTCGGGGGCGCCGATCCGGGGCAGGCCGAGCATGACGCCGGCGGGCTTGGCGGCCGCGGCGGTGGTGCGCTTCTGCCAGGCGTCGCCCGCGCGGGTGCGGCGGACGTGGGCCGTGGGGCCCTCCGCCAGGAGGTGGTGCGGGGCCGCGTAGGTGATCTCGACGGTCACCACGTCGCCGGGGCGCACCTCCTGCTCCGGCTTGGTGAAGTGGACCAGGCGGTTGTCGGGCGCGCGGCCGGAGAGGCGGTGGGTGGCGCCGTCCTTGCGGCCCTCGCCCTCCGCGACCATGACCTCCAGGGTGCGGCCGACCTGCTTCTTGTTCTCCTCCCAGGAGATCTCCTCCTGGAGGGCGACCAGGCGCTCGTAACGGGCCTGCACGACCTCCTTGGGGATCTGCCCGTCCATGGTCGCCGCCGGGGTGCCGGGGCGCTTGGAGTACTGGAAGGTGAACGCCTGCGCGAAGCGGGCCTCGCGCACCACGTGCATGGTCTGCTCGAAGTCCTCCTCCGTCTCACCGGGGAAGCCCACGATGATGTCGGTGGAGATCGCGGCGTGCGGGATGGCCTCCCGGACCTTGCCGATGATGCCGAGGAAGCGGTCCTGGCGGTACGAGCGGCGCATCGCCTTCAGGACGGTGTCCGAGCCGGACTGGAGCGGCATGTGGAGCTGCGGCATGACGTTGGGCGTCTCGGCCATGGCGGCGATCACGTCGTCCGTGAAGTCGCGCGGGTGCGGGGAGGTGAAGCGGACCCGCTCCAGGCCCTCGATGGAGCCGCAGGCGCGCAGCAGCTTGCTGAAGGCCTCGCGGTCGCCGATGTCGGAGCCGTACGCGTTGACGTTCTGGCCGAGCAGGGTGATCTCGGAGACGCCCTCGGCGACCAGGGCCTCGATCTCGGCGAGGATGTCGCCGGGACGGCGGTCCTTCTCCTTGCCGCGCAGCGCGGGGACGATGCAGAAGGTGCAGGTGTTGTTGCAGCCGACGGAGATGGACACCCACGCGGCGTAGGCGGACTCGCGCCGGGTCGGCAGCGTGGAGGGGAACGCCTCCAGCGACTCGGCGATCTCGACCTGGGCCTCCTCTTGGATGCGGGCGCGCTCCAGGAGCACCGGCAGCTTGCCGATGTTGTGCGTGCCGAAGACGACGTCGACCCACGGCGCCTTCTTCACGATCGTGTCGCGGTCCTTCTGGGCGAGGCAGCCGCCGACGGCGATCTGCATGCCGGGCCGCTGGGTCTTCCTCGGGGCGAGCCGGCCGAGGTTGCCGTACAGCTTGTTGTCGGCGTTCTCGCGGACCGCGCAGGTGTTGAAGACCACGACGTCGGCGTCGCCGTCGGAACCCTCGGGGGCGCGGACGTAGCCGGCTTCCTCCAACAGGCCGGAGAGGCGCTCGGAGTCATGAACGTTCATCTGGCACCCATAGGTGCGGATTTCGTAGCTCTTGGGTCCCTGAACGTCCACTGCGAGGCTCCGGTCGCTGCTGCTGGTCATTGTTCAAGGGTAAGCGGTCGCGGGAGGCCCTCCGCCGGCCCGGGCGCCCCGCCGCGGGCGGGCGGCGCCGGAGGTGCGCCGCACGGGCCGCCGGCTCCGTCCGGCGCGCCGGGGCGGGTTCACGCCACGGTGGCGGCGAGGCCGTCGAGGAGGAGGGCGAGGCCCGTCTCGAAGCCGCGGTCGTCGAGGCCGGCCAGGCCCGAGGGGTCGTCGCCGGCACCTTCGAGGGCGCCGGCGAGGGACGGGTACGCGGGGCGGTAGCCGTCCGGGGCGCGGGTGAAGCCGGCGGTGAAGGTCTCCAGGGCGGAGCCGAGGACCAGATAGTCGAGTGCGGCGGCGACCTCGGCCGCCCTGGCGGGGGTGCAGCCGATCCGGACGAGGGCGGCGATCAGCCTGTCGTAGCCGCGCAGGGCCTTGTCCGCCTCCACCCGGCGCCGGGCCACCAGGGCGATCATGTGCGGGTGGCGGAGGTAGACGCGGCGGTAGCCGCGGGCGTACGCGGCGATGCCCTCGCGCCAGTCGGGGTCGTCGAGCGGGGCGAGGTCGATCTCCTCGTTGATCCGCTCCAGTGCGGCGTCGAGCAGATCGTCCTTGGACGCCACATGGTGGTAGAGGGACGCCCCGCGCACTCCGAGGCGCTGGGCGAGGGCCCGCATGGTCAGGGCCTGGGGGCCCAGTTCCTCGAGCAGCTCCAGGGCGGTGCGCGCGATGCTCTCGCGGCTCAGCAGCGGCTGGCTCGGTCGGCCCATCGCGGTGTTCCCCCTCGGTTCCGCCGACAGGTTACCGGGCGGGAGGGGTTCACATTCGGCCAATGGCGCGTTAAGTTCCCCGCACCCCGATACCTAACAACGTTAGATTTAGCTGCACGAGGTGACCATGAAGCCCACGCCCTCCCCGCCCAGGACGCATGACGCCGACGCCGACGCCGCCCGCCTGGGCGACCTCGGCTACCGGCAGGAGCTGCGCCGCAGCCTCGGCATCCTGGGGAACATCTCCATGGGCTTCGCCGTGGTGTCGCCCGTCGTCGCCCTGTACGCGGTGGCCATGGTGGGCACGACCGTCGCGGGCCCCGCCTGGATCTGGGCGCTGCCGGTGGTGCTGCTCGGCCAGTGCCTGGTCGTGAACGTCTACTCCGAGCTGGCGTCCCAGTGGCCGCTCGCGGGCGGCCCGTACCAGTGGAGCCGCCGCCTGATGGGGCCCGCCTTCGGGTGGATGGGCGGCTGGGTGTGGCAGTTCGCCGTGATGTTCGGCAACACCACCGTGGCCTACCTCGCCGCCCCCTGGGTGTTCGCGCTCTTCGGGATCACGCCCACGCCCGGGGCGATGGTGGCGGTCGCCGTCGGCATCCTGCTGGGCTGCATGCTCATCAACGCGTACGGGATCAGGGTCCTGAGCCTCATCGTGTCGCTGGGCATCGGCGCCGAGGCGGTGGCCTCCGTCCTGGTCGGCTTCTCGCTGCTGCTGTTCTTCCGCGAGCACGACTTCGTCCTGTTCACGGACACCATGGGCGCCGAGGCCCTGTCCGGCGGCTCCACCGTGCTCGCCTTCCTGGCGGCCGTCGCCGTGGCGGGCTGGGCCTTCATCGGGTTCGACGCCTGCGTCTCCACCTCCGAGGAGACCAGGGACGCGGGCCGGCAGGTGCCCCGCGCCATGTGGTGGGCGCTGCTCAGCGTCGGCGCGGTCGTGATCCTCAACGCCATGGCCGTCGCCCTGTCCCACCCCGCCCCCGAGAAGGTCGTCCTCGGCGAGGACATCGACCCGGTGACCACGGCGGTGGTGCACTCCTTCGGCTCCTGGTCCGACAAGCCGTTCGTGGCCGTCGTCCTGGTCGGCTTCCTCGCCTGCGCCATGGCCTCGCAGGGCGGCGCGGCGCGCGGGCTGTACTCGCTGGCCCGCGACGGGGTCTTCCCCTTCTCCCGGCAGGTGCGGAAGGTCAACAGGCGCCAGGCGCCGATCGGCGGTCTGGTCGCGTCCACCCTGGTCAGCGGTACGGCGCTGCTGCTCGGTCTCGACGCGACGGCCATCGGCAGCCTGATCGCCTTCGGTACGGCGGCGACCTTCCTGCCGTTCTTCCTCACCTCGCTGGCCGCCCTGGTCGCCCGCCTGCGCGGCACGTGGGTGCCGGCCGGGCACATCCGGCAGGGGCGCAAGGGCACCGTCCTGAACGCACTTGCCGTGCTGTGGACCGCCTTCGAGGTGGTCAACGTCTGCTGGCCGCGCACCATCCTCGCCCCGCCGGGCGCGCCCTGGTACCAGGTGTGGGCCGGGCTCATCGGCACCGCGGTGATCATCCTCGCCGGGCTGGTCTACCTGGTGGTCCGCCGCCCGCAGGACAAGATCCGCGACGTCCGGTGCGGCGGCCGCCGCACCGGACGTCGCCGCACCCGCCGACGCGGACGGGGGCGCGGACGGGGGCCCGTCCGCCGCTCCGGGCGCCGGTGGGTCCACCGCGCCGGCGGCCGACGCCTCCTGACGGCTCCCCCGCCCGCCCCGCCCCGCTCCTCCCCTCCACCCGGGTGGCCGTCCCCCGTCCCGGGCGCACCTCCGCACGTCCCGCAGCCCCGTCACGTACCGCCGAGGAGAGACGACATGAGCCTGCCCCGCACGCCCCGTACGTCCCGCGTACCGCACCTGAGCAGAAGGGCCTTCGGCGGCGCCGCGCTGACGGCCGCCGCGGCCGCCCTGCTGGTCCCCGGCCGCGCCGTCGGCGCCATGAGCAAGGAGGTCACCACCGTGTTCCACGCCCCGGCGGAGTGGGAGGCGCACTCCGGCTGTGTGATGGCCTGGCCCTGGGACCCGGCCGTCGGCTGGGGCGGGCTGCTGCGCGACGTCCAGGACGAGATCGCCGGCATCGCCCGGCAGATCGCCCGCTTCGAGTCCGTGCTCATGGTCGCCGAGCCGGGCCGCGGCGCGGAGGCCCGCGCCCGGTGCGGCAGTACGGTCACCGTGATCGAGCACCCGGTCAACGACTGCTGGACGCGCGACACGGGCCCGGTATTCGCCGTCGACGCGGGCAGGACCCGGAAGGTCGGGCTGGACTTCCGGTTCAACGGCTGGGGTGAGAAGTACCCGTACGACAAGGACGACTTCCTGCCCGTCGGGGTCTGCGACCACCTGGGCGTGGAGCGGCGGCCCGTCGACATGGTCCTGGAGGGCGGGGCGGTCGTCACGGACGGGCAGGGCACCCTCATCACCACCGAGGAGTGCCTGCTCCACCCCAACCGCAACCCTTCCATGACCCGGGCTCAGATCGAGGCCGCGCTGCTGAGCGCGTACGGGGCGAGCAAGGTCGTCTGGCTGCCGTACGGGCTGCACAACGACGACATCACCAACGGGCACGTCGACCTCGTCGCCGCGTACCTCGGCCCGGCCAAGGTCCTCCTCCACACCCAGCCCGACCCCTCCAGCCCCAACCACGCCCGGATGGCGGCCAACCGGGCGGTGCTGCGCGACGCCACGGACGCGCGCGGACGCCGGTTCGAGATCGTGGAGCTGCACCACCAGCCGCACTACCGGCACAACGGGCTGCTGGTGGAGACGTTCAGCTACACCAACTACTACGAGACGGGCGGCAGCGTCGTCGTGCCGCTGTCCGGTGAACCGGCCGACTCCCTGGCCCTGGCCCAGTTCCGCACCCTGTTCCCCACCCGCGAGGTCGTGGGCGCCCCGGCGCGCACCCTCGGGTGGGGCGGCGGCGGGGTGCACTGCGTGACGCAGCACGTCCCCCGGACGCTGTAGCGGGACCGCCTCGCCCCGCCGTCACGGCAGGGCGCCCGTCCCCCGCGTCACGGCGCGGCCCGGAGCGTGGCGATCAGGGGCGCCGACGGCTGGAGCAACAGGCCGACCCGGGGCGTCACCCCGGCGGCCGGCAGGTCCAGGCGGAAGCGCTGCGCCAGGGTGGCCAGCAGCAGGACGGCCTCCACCTGGGCGAAGCGGGCGCCGAGGCAGGTGCGCTGGCCGCCGCCGAAGGGGTACCAGGCGTGGTCCGGCACGGCGTCGGGGCTGTCGGCGTCCCAGCGTTCGGGCCGGAAGGCGCGGGGCTCGGGGAACCAGCGCGGGTCGCGGTGGGTGGTCCACTGGCTGCACCAGACGATGGTGCGGGCGGGGATGCGCCGGCCGGCGAGGGTGGCCCCTTCGCGGGCGACCCCGGCGAGGAGCCAGGCGGGCGGGTAGAGCCGCAGGCTCTCCTTGACGATCTGCTGGGTCCAGGTGAGCCGTTCGTAGTCGTCGATGGCCGGCGGGCGGCCGCCGAGCACGCGGTCGAGTTCGGCCTCGAACCGGTCCCGGACCGCCGGGTGCGCCGACAGCAGGTACCACATCCAGGTCAGGGCGGTCGACGTCGTCTCGTGGCCGGCCGCCCACAGGGTGACCGCCTCGTCGCGCACCTCGCGGGGCGACAGCGGCCGGCCGTCCTCGTCGCGGGCCGCGAGGAGCCGGCTCAGCAGGTCGTCGCGGTCCTCGGCCGTCCCGGCGGCGCCGGCCGCGTCCCGCAGCCGCGCCCGGATGAGCCGGTGCACCTCGCCGTCGATGGTCGCCACGGCGGCCCGCAGCCGCTGCCGCGCCGGGGTGGTGACCCAGCCGGGCATGAACAGGCTCATGCTCCGCAGCTCGGCGCCGATCACGTGCTCGGCCACGTTCATCGCCCCGGCCAGCGCCCGGGTCGCGTCGCCCAGGTCGTTGCCGAACAGGCAGCGCAGCACGACCCGCTGGGTGATCAGCGCCATCTCGCGCTGGACGTCGATCCGCTCGCCCTCCCGCCACCGGCCGGCCGCGGACCGGGCGCAGTCGACCATGGTGGCCGCGTAGGCCCTCACCTGGCGCGGCCGGACCGTCGGCTGCACCAGTGAGCGCTTGCGGCGCCAGTCGTCGCCCTTGCTCATGATCACGCTCTGGCCGACGACCCGCTTGAACGCCCAGCCGATCTCCAGGATCTCGTACGCGTGCTCACGGGCGGTCAGCATCTCGGCGATGTGCTGGGGGTGGGACAGGAACAGGCCCCGCCGAGGCCCCAGCGACCAGCGCACGGCGTCCCCGTACTCGTCCCGCAGCCTGGTCAGGAACGCCAGCGGGTCCCTGCCGAACTCCGGCAGGTTGCCCAGCACGGGCAGGCCACGGGGGCCGGGTACGGGGGTCAGGGGGACGCTGCACGTGGTCACGGGGGCTCCAGCGGTCGGGCTCGCGCGTCGGCGGTACGCGGCGGTCGACACCCCTAACGCGGCGGGCCGGGCCGAGGTGGCGGCGTCAGCGGCGTGTCAGTCCCGGTCAGGATCGTGGAGGCGACATGCACACGACGCGGGGCCTTGGGGGCAGAAGATGTGGACACAGTGCGTCGAGCCACGGCCGTTCGCGGACCGGCGGCTGGTCTGTTTTCCCCACGCCGGCGGTTCGCCCTACTTCTTCCGGGGCTGGGGCAAGGCGCTGACGGGGTTCGAGGTGCACGCGGTGTGCTATCCGGGCCGGGCCGAGCGCATCGCCGAGCCGCCCGCCACCGAGCTGGCCACGATGGCCGGTGACATAGCGGCGGCGCTGCGCCCCTGGATGGACGACCGGCCCACGGTGTTCTTCGGCCACAGCATGGGCGCGATCGTCGCATACGAGGTGGTGGGGGCGCTGGAGGACGAGGGGGTCCGGGTGGAGCACTTCGTGGCCTCGGGCGCCCGGGCGCCGCAGTTGCTGCGGCCGGACCCCGACGTGGCCACCACCTGGGACGACGAGTCGATCGCCAGGACGCTGGTGGAACTGGGCGGCACGGACGCCGAACTGCTGCGCAACCCGGCCTTCGTGGAGCTGGTCATGCCCTACATCGGCGCCGACTTCCGGATGCTCGCCTCCTACGGCCCGGGCCGGAGCGCGCCGCTGCGGTGTCCCGTCACGGCGCTCGTCGGGGACCGCGATCCGCGGGTCCCGGCCGCCGACGCAGCCGCCTGGCGGGACCGGACGCGGGGCGCCTTCCGGTTCCGGACGCTCCCCGGCGACCACTTCTACCTGGCCGGGGAGCCGCCCTTCGCGGTCATCGACGGGGAGCCGGCCGGGAGCTGAGGACGCCGGGGCGGTCGCGGTACATCTCGGCGAGCAGGAACGCCAGGTCCAGCGACTGGGTGTGGTTCAGGCGCGGGTCGCAGGCCGTCTCGTAGCGGTGGTGCAGGTTCTCGGGCAGCACCGCGTTGCCGCCGCCGACGCACTCGGTGACGTCGTCGCCGGTGAGTTCGACGTGCACGCCGCCCGGGTGGGTGCCCAGCTCGCGGTGGACCTCCACGAAGCCGCGCACCTCGTCGAGGATCGTGTCGAAGCTGCGGGTCTTGTGGCCGCTGGGCGCGGTGATGGTGTTGCCGTGCATCGGGTCGCTGACCCAGCACACCAGGGCGCCCTCGGCGGTGACCTTCTCGATGAGGTCGGGCAGCACGTCACGGACGCGGTCGGCTCCGGCCCGGACCACGAACGTCAGCCGGCCGGGTTCGCGCCGGGGGTCGAGCCGGTCGATGAGGCCGAGCACCGTGTCGGGCGTGGTGGTCGGGCCGAGCTTGACGGCGATGGGGTTGTGGACGCGGGAGAAGTACGCGACGTGGGCGCCGTCGAGGTCGCGGGTCCGTTCGCCGATCCAGAGCAGGTGGCCGCTGGTGGCGTAGGTGCGGTCGGTGTCCGGTTCGGCGCGGGTGAGGGCCGACTCGTAGTCGAGCAGGAGGCCCTCGTGGCCGACGAAGAACTCGGCCGTGTCCAGTTCGCCGGTGTCCACGCCGCACGCCTGCATGAAGGCGAGGCTGCGGTCGATCTCGTCCGCGAGCTGCTCGTAGCGCTCACCGGCCAGCGAGTCCGCGACGAAGCCCTGGTTCCAGGCATGGACCTGGCGCAGGTCGGCGAAGCCGCCGGTGGTCAGGGCCCGGACGAGGTTGAGGGTCATGGCGGAGCTCTCGTACATCCGCCGCATGCGCCAGGGGTCCGGGCGCCGGGCCCCGGCCGTGAACTCCAGCCCGTTGACCGCGTCGCCGCGGTAGGAGGGCAGTTCGGTGCCGTCCCGCCGCTCGACGGGTGAGGAACGGGGCTTGGCGTACTGCCCGGCCATCCGGCCGATCTTGACGACCGGCAGGGCGGTGGCGTGCGTGAGCACCACGGCCATCTGGAGCAGGGTCTGGAGCTTGCCGCGGATCGCGTCGGCGGTGACCCGCTCGAAGGTCTCGGCGCAGTCCCCGCCCTGGAGGAGGACCGCCTCGCCCCGGGCGACCGCCGCCATGCGGCGGCGCAGCAGGTCGCACTCGGCGGCGAAGACCAGCGGGGGCGCGGCGGCCAGCCACCGCGTCACGGCGCCCAGTTCCGCCTCGTCCGGCCACTGCGGTTGCTGGGCCGCGGGGAAATCCCGCCAGGATGGTGAATTCATCGTCCTCGGTTCCCTTCGCTCTTGCCTGTGGCCGGTGGAAACACGGATCAGCTCAGTGCACCGGGCGCACCGGGTCAAGCAATTGGCCAAGTGGTCCGCATGAACGGCAATTGATTGGTCTGGCACGGCCGCCGCGCGCGCTGTTTTGCTGATCGCATTGCTGTCGACGGGAGTTCACCATGCGGAAAGCGGAAAGGATCGCGGTGCGGGTCACCGCGACGCGATTGCCCGGGCACGACTGCCTCGATGTGTACGAGCGGCTGCGTGCCGTCCACGGGGAGGAGGGCGTGTTCCTCTTCGAGAGCGCGGACGGCGCCGAGCCCGACCGCCGGTGGGCGGCCGTCGGGTTCGGGCGCCTGGCGGAGATCCGGGTGTTCGCGGGGTACGCCGAGATCGACGGCGCCCCCCGTGTGGTGGACGCCCTCGTGGCGGCCGCCACGGAGGCGGGCCTGCGGGACGGGGCCGCGGCGCCGGAGGGGGCGGCGCACCATCTGGAGCTGCCCGGCGACGGCGACGCGGTGTGGGAGCTGCTGGCCCGGGCGCAGGGGCTGTTCGACGTCGCCACGGACGTGCCGGACACGTCGTACGCCTTCGGGTTCCTGACCTCGTTCGCGTACGAGTCGGTCTGGCACATGGAGACGCTGCCCGCCCGGACCAAGGCGCCGAACGGGCCCGACATCACGCTCACGCTCTTCCGGGACACCGTCTGGTACGACCTGACGACCGGTGAGGTGCGGCTGCTGCGGGCGGAGAGCGCCGCGTTCCCGCGGCGGGCGCCGGGCACCGCCGACGCCGTCGCGGTGATGGCCGGCGAGGCCGCGCGGGAGCGGGCCGGCGGGCGTCCGGCCGCCGTGCCGGAGGCGCCCGTCCCGCTGTCGGTGCGCGACAGCGTCAGCCGTGAGACGTTCCTGGAGTGGGCCGGGGTGTGCCTGGAGCACATCCGGGTCGGTGACATCTACCAGATCCAGATCGGCCACCGCATCGACGTGACGACGACGCTGACGCCCGTCGACGTCTACCGGCGGCTGCGCGCCCGCAACCCCTCCCCGTACATGTACCTGATGCCCCGGGCGGGCAGCACGCTGATCGGTGCCAGCCCGGAGCTGTTCTTCCGGATCGAGGGCGACGAGATCGTGATGCGCCCGATCGCCGGGACGGCGCGGCGCGGCGCGGACGAGGAGGAGAACCAGCGGCGCGTGAAGGAGATGCGGGAGAGCACCAAGGAGCAGGCCGAGCACATCATGCTCGTCGACCTGTGCCGCAACGACATCGGCCGGGTCAGCCGGCCCAGCACCCAGCCGGTGGACCGGCTGATGGCGGTGGAGAGCTACTCGCACGTCTTTCACCTGGTCTCGACGGTGTCCGGACGGCTGGAGGAGGGCGTCGACACCTGGCGGGCGGTGCGCGCGACCTTCCCGGCCGGGACGATGACCGGCGCGCCGAAGGTGCGGGCCATGGAGATCATCGACGGTCTGGAGCGCGAGCGGCGCGGCGCTTACGCGGGGGCGGTCGGGCTGGCCGACGTGCGTGGGTGGAGCGAGTTCGCGCTGTGCATCCGGACGGTCGAGTACGACGGGACGACGTACTCCACGCAGAGCTCGGCGGGCATGGTGGCCCAGTCGGAGCCGGAGGCGGAGTGGCGGGAGACGCTGGCGAAGATGGGGGCCGCCCACTGGGCGCTGACCGGTGAGGAGCTGCTGCCGTGAGCGGGCCGAGGGTGCTGCTGATCGACGCGTACGACAGTTTCGTCCACATCATCGACCAGTACCTGCGCACGCTGGGCGCCCGGACGGAGGTGGTGCGGTCGCTGACCCGTCCCCCCGGGGAGCTGGTCGCCTCGAGGCCGGACGCGGTGGTCCTGGGCCCGGGTCCCGGTCACCCCGCCGAGTCGGGCCACGTGGAGCTGGTGCACGCGTTCGCCGGGCGGGTGCCGCTGCTGGGGGTGTGCCTGGGGCACCAGGCGATCGCGCTGGCCCACGGCGGGCGGGTCGAGGTGGCCGATCAGGTGATGCACGGGCGGACGAGCACGGTGCGGCACGACGGGGCGGGGGTGTTCGCGGGGCTGGGCCACACGCTGGAGGCCACCCGGTACCACTCGCTGGTGGTCGCCGAGCCGCTGCCGGACGAGCTGGTGACCACGGCCGTCGCCGTGGACCACGGCTATGTGATGGGCCTGCGGCACCGCACGCTGCCCGTCGAGGGCGTGCAGTTCCACCCCGAGAGCATCATGACGACCGGGGGGCTGACGATGATGGAGAACTTCCTGGCGACCGCCCGGGGTACGCGGGCGGGGGCGGCGCTCACCTGAGGCGGCGGGCCTCGCCGATCGCCCGTACCGCCTCCGCCACGCCCGAGCGCGGCAGGTGCGCGTGGCCCACCACCAGGGCGGGCGCGTCCCACCGGGGGCGGACGTGGTAGGCCGCGCCGCCGCGCACCACCACCGAGCGGCGCAGCGCGGCCGCCACGAGCGCCGCCTCGTCGGTGCCGCGCGGCAGCCCGACGTAGGCGTGCAGGCCCGCCGCGCGGCCGATGACGCGGGCGCCCGGCAGGTACCGGCGGACCGCCTCCTCGAGGGTGTCGCGGCGGTCCCGGCAGTGGGCGTTGAGGCGCCGCAGGTGGCGGTCGAACAGTCCGCTGCGCAGCAGTTCGGCGAAGGCGAGCTGGGTGAGGCTCTCGGTGCCCAGGTCGTGGCGGGCGCGGGTGCGCAGGAGTTGGGCGAGCAGGTCCGGTGGCGCGGCGAGCCAGCCCAGGCGCAGCCCGGGGGCGAGCGACTTGCTGGCCGTGCCCGCGTAGACGACGTGGTCGGGGGCGAGGCGCTGGAGGGCGAGGGGGCGCGGGCCGCGCTCGTACCACAGGCCCCCGTCGTAGTCGTCCTCGATGATCAGGCCGCCGGTGTCGCGTGCCCAGCGCACCAGCGCCTCCCGGCGGCGTGCGGAGAGGACGGCGCCGGTGGGGAACTGGTGCGCGGGCGTGACGAGAACGGCGCTCACCCCGGTGCCGGCGAGCGCCTCGACGTCGATGCCCTCCTCGTCGACCGGGACGGGGACGGGGCGCACCCCGCTCTCCTGGACGAACTGCCGCTGTCCGGGGTGGCCCGGGTCCTCGATGCCGAGGGCGCCGGTGCCGTCCTGGCGCAGTACGGCGCAGAGCAGGCCGAGCGCCTGGGCGAACCCCGCGACGACCATGACCTGGTCGGCGGTCGCGCGCACCCCGCGCACCCGGCCGAGGTACCGGGCGAGTTCGGCGCGCAGGCCGGGCTCGCCGGCGAGCGGCGGGTAGTCGTGGTCGGCGGGGGCGGCCGACTGGAGGACGCGCTGGTAGCAGCCGAGCCACTCGCGGCGCGGGAAGGCGGGCAGGTTGCGGCCTCCGGTGCGCAGGTCCCAGCGGACGGCGGGCACGTGGCCGCCCTCGTCCAGCAGGGTGGGGACGACGGGCGGTGCGGCGTCGATGTGGGTGACGACCCGGGTGCCGGCGCCCTGGGTGGCCTCCAGGTAGCCCTCGGCGACGAGCTGGCCGTACGCCTCGACGACGACGCTGCGCGAGACGTCCAGGTCGTGGGCGAGTCGTCGGCTGGAGGGCAGGCGGGTGCCGGGATGGAGAATTCCTTCGGAAATCTCTCTCTTGATGAAGCTCTGGATCTGGGCGGTCAGGGATGTCTCGGAATCCCTGACGACCTCGACCGCCATGTGCAGGGCCATGGGGGCCCTCCCCCCTTCGGATTGGTCCGTATATCTCGGCGGGCAGTGGTCTGGTGGGTGCTCGTCGTCATTCGGAGACTGGACGGAGACATTTCCTCAGGTGCCGTCCAAGGAGAATTCCCGTGACCGCCGAACCGCAGGTTTCCCCCAACTGGCCGGAATTGCTGAACACGCTGCTGGAGCGCCGGAGTCTGACCGCCGACGACACCGACTGGGCGATGGACGAGGTGATGTCGGGCACCGCCGGGCCGGTCCGGCTGGCGGGGCTGCTGGTGGCGCTGCGCGCCAAGGGCGAGACGGTCGAGGAGATCGAGGGCCTGGTACGGGCCATGGGGCGGCACGCGGTGCCGCTGGAGGTGCCCGGGCCGACGGTGGACATCGTCGGGACCGGCGGGGACGGTTCGAACAGCGTCAACATCTCCACCATGTCGGCCGTCGTGGCGGCCGGGGCCGGGGCGCGGGTGGTGAAGCACGGCAACCGGTCGGCGTCGTCCGCGTGCGGTTCGGCCGATGTGCTGGAGGAGCTGGGGGTGGCGCTGCGGCTGCCGCCGGCCGATGTGGCGGAGGTCGCGGAGGAGACGGGCATCACGTTCTGCTTCGCGCCGGCGTTCCACCCGGCGATGCGGCACGCGGCCGGGCCGCGCCGGGAGCTGGGTGTGCGCACGGTGTTCAACGCGCTGGGGCCGCTGGTCAACCCGGCGTGCCCGACGGCCCTGGCGCTGGGTGTGGCGGACGCGCGGCTGGCACCGCTGCTGGCGGGCGTGCTGGCGCGGCGGGGGGTGTCGGCGCTGGTGTTCCGGGGCGACGACGGGATGGACGAGCTGACGGTCACCACGACCTCCACGGTCTGGTCGGTGAGCGGTTCGGCGGTGCGGGCCGAGGTGTTCGACCCGCGCGACCTGGGCATGGCGCTCGCGCGTCCGGAGGACCTGCGGGGCGGGGACCCGGCGCACAACGCCCGGGTGGCGCGGGAGGTGTTCGCCGGGGCGTCCGGCCCGGTGCGGGACGCGGTCCTGCTGTCCGCCGCGGCGGGGCTCGCGGCGCTGGAGCCGTCGGGCGGGCGGGGCTCCGTCACCGAGCGGCTGGCTTCCGGTGTGGCGCGGGCCGCCGAGTCCATCGACTCGGGCTCGGCGGCCGCGGTCCTGGAGCGGTGGGCCGCCGTCACGACGAAACGGTCGGAGGCGGTGGCGGTGGCGGTGTGAGGGCTGGAGGGGGCCGGGGGGCCTGCGTGGCCCCCGGGCTCACCTCACCGGGGCACGGCGGGTGGCCGAGAGGAAGGAGGCGAGCGTGGCGCGGGGGACGGGGCCCGTGACGAGGGCCTCGCCGACCAGGACCGCGTCGGCGCCGGCGCTCGCGTACCCGGCGACGTCGACCGGGCCGCGCACCCCCGACTCGGCGACCTTGACCACACCGTCCGGGAGGTGCGGCGCCACGCGGGCGAACGTCCCGCGGTCCACGTCCAGGGTCCGCAGGTCCCGGGCGTTGACGCCGATCACCCGGGCCCCGGCGGCGACCGCCCGCTCCGCCTCCGCCTCGTCGTGCGCCTCCACCAGCGGCGTCAGGCCGATCTCCGTGGCCTGCGCCACCAGGTCGGCCAGCAGGGGCTGGTCCAGCGCGGCCACGATCAGCAGCGCCAGGTCGGCGCCGTGTGCCCGCGCCTCCCAGAGCTGGTAGGCGCCGACGGTGAAGTCCTTGCGCAGCACCGGGACGGGAACCCGTGCCCGTACGGCGTCCAGGTCGGCCAGCGAGCCGCCGAACCGGCGCTGTTCCGTCAGCACGCTGATCACGGCGGCGCCCCCGGCGGCGTACTCGGCGGCGAGGGCGGCCGGGTCGGCGATCTCGGCGAGCGCGCCCCTGGAGGGGCTGGCCCGCTTCACCTCGGCGATGACCGACGGCCCCTCCCCCGTGCGCAGCAGGGCGGCACAGTCCACCGGCGGCCCGGCGGCGGCCGCCCGCTCGCGCAGCGCCGCCTCGGGCACCTCCTTCATGCGCACCGCCAGATCGGCACGCACCCCTTCGACGATCTCGTCGAGAACGCTCATCTGTGCCTCCGGCAGGTTGGTGGAAAATCGACACTAGGGAGGCGCGAGGGAGGCAACCACCTCCTTAAGCATTCGGCGAAAGTCCCTGGTGGCGGGGGCGACGGAGCGTCAGCACCCCGTCAGCACGCTGCGGCACGCTGGAACCGCCGTACGTCCGCGACCAGTCAGGAGAGCGCCATGGGGATCGATCCGAGCCGGATCGCCGGCGTCAACGCCCACGAGACCGCGTTCCTCTACGAGGAGATCTTCGTCCGCCGCGCCTACCTCCCGGACGGGGTGACCCTGCCGCCGGACGCCGTGGTCTTCGACGTGGGGGCGAACATCGGGCTCTACTCGCTGTTCGTGCGCACGGTGTGCCCGGACGCACGCATCCACGCCTTCGAGCCGCTGCCTCCGGTCTTCGAGAAGCTGGAGCGGAACATGGCCGCGTACGGCGTGCCGGCGAAGCTCTTCCGGTGCGCGCTGTCCGACACTGACGGGGAGGCGGACTTCACTTTCTACCCCGGCTACACGACGATGTCGGCCCGCTCGTCGCACGCGGAGACCGAGGCGGACCGGGAGTTCATCAAGCGCCAGGTGCTCGACAAGCCGGCCGCGGCGGAGCTGGGCGAGGACGTGGAGCTGCTGGACGAGATGCTGGCGTACCAGTTCCGGGAGGTGCCGTACGTGTGCCCGACGCGGCGGCTGTCGGACGTGATCGCCGAAGAGGGCCTGGACCGCGTCGACATGCTGAAGGTGGACGTGCAGCGGGCCGAGGCGGAGGTGCTGCGCGGGGTGGACGAGGCGCACTGGCCGCTGATCGGGCGGATCGCCCTGGAGGTGCACGACGAGCCGGGCACGGCCACCGAGGGCCGGCTGGACGTGCTCTGCGCGGAGCTGCGCGACCGGGGGTTCACCGTCGCCCCGCTCGGCGACGACGGCCTGGTGGAGTCGGGCCGCCACTCGGTCTTCGCGTCGCGGTCGTAGCGGCGGCGGAACGGCGAAGGCCCGGTCGCGGTGACCGGGCCTCCGTACGTACGCCTCGCGCGGGTCACGTCATCGAGACGACGACCTTGCGCGGTCCCGTGTACGCCTCCCGGCCGTGCAGCACCGACATATTGGCGACGATCATGATGTCGCCGGGGCGCCAGGGCTCGACGAGCCTGTTGCGCCGCGCGGCCGCGCGCACCTCGGCGAGGTCCTCCTCCGGGATGGGCGTGCCGTCGCCGTAGGTCACCCAGTGGGGCAGGTCGTCGACGTCGTCGATCAGGGACAGCAGCGTCCGCCCCTCGTCGCCCGGCAGGTTCGACGGGTGCCACTGGTCGGCCTGGTTGAACCAGACGTCCCGGCCGGTGAGCGGGTTGGCGCGGACGCCCGGGCGGTGCTGGCTGACGCGCAGCCCGCCCTCGGCGGTCCACCGGTACTCCGCCTCGGAGGCCGCCAGGAACTCCTCGACCACACCGCGGTCGTCGGTCTCGAAGGTGTCCTGCCACGACTTGCCGAGGCCGAGCCCGCCGTGCAGGTGCTGGCGGTAGACGACGCCCGACGCGAAGCGCGCACGGACCGCCGGGTCCAGGTCGGCCAGGAGGGCGTGGCCGTCGCAGACCGGGGTGGCCCCGCCCGTCTCCGGCGCGACCAGGCAGCAGAAGAACAGCCGGCTGGGCCAGCGGTGGGCGTAGGACAGCTCGTTGTGGAGCGAGATGTCGAAGCGCGCCGGGTACTCGGTGGAGGTGAACACGCCGTCGGAGACCGCCATGCGCGGGGTGTTGCCGCCGCGGTAGCTGTCGATGAGCGGGTCGCCGAAGGCGGTGACGGCCCGGTGGAACTCGTCGGCGTCCGCCACGCCCGGTCCGCGGAGCATCACCGCGCCGCACTCGGCCAGCAGTTCCTCCACCCGGTGGCGCACCTCGCCCAGTCGGCCGGCGTCCCAGGACTCGACGCCGCCCTCGATGTGCAGGACGGCCAGGGTGGTGCCGCCCGTGGTCCGCCTCTCCTCCCGTATGTCCGTGTCCCGCATGTCAGCCCGCCTTCCCCGCCGCGGCGTCCGCGGCCGGTTCGGCGGTGAGGCCGACCGGCAGTCCGCTGTAGCCGTGGACGAAGTTGGAGTAGAGGCGCTGCGGCGGGCCCTGGAGCCGGATGCCGGACACCATGGTGCGCAGCGCGTCGACCATGGCGTTCACGTGCACGCGGCCGAGGAAGGCACCGAGGCAGAAGTGCGGTCCGTGCCCGAACGCCACGTGCTTGTTGGGCGTGCGGCCGATGTCGAAGCGGTACGGGTCGGCGAAGACGTCCTCGTCGAAGTTGGCCGAGCTGTTCCACAGGGTGACCACGTCCCCGGCGCGGACGACCTGGTCGCGTACGGGTACGTCGACGAGGGCGCGGCGCCCGAAGTGCATGGCGGGGGTGGTCCAGCGCAGCACCTCCTCGGTGGCGCTGTCGACGGAGACCTCGCCGTCCTTCAGCCTGCGCCACTCCTCGGGGTTCTCGGAGAACGCGATGAGGCCGCCGATGGAGGACATGCGGCTGGACTCGTCACCGCCGAGGATGAGGCTGTAGCAGTTGAAGACGATCTCCTCCTCCGACAGCGGCTCGCCGTCGACGGTGGCGGTGGCGAGGGCGCTGATGACGTCGTCCCCGGGGTTGCGGCGGCGTTCGGCGGCCAGTTCGGAGAAGTAGAGCAGGATCTCGTTACGGGCCATCACCTCGTCGAGCATGCTGTCCTCGGAGCTGTGCCGGGACAGGGTCTGGGTGTTCCACTCGACGAGCCGTTCGCGGTCGGCCGCGGGGACGTCCATCAGGTCGCCGATGGTGTTGATCGGGATGTGGTCGGCGACGTCGGTGACGAAGTCGAGTTCGCCGCGTTCCAGGGCCTCGGCGACGAGTTCCCGGGTGCGGCGGTGGACGCCGGCGACGACGGGTTCCAGGACGCGGGGCGAGAAGGACTTGAGCATCAGGTTGCGGATCTCGCGGTGCCGCGGGCCGTCGGTGACGGCGAGCATCTTGCGGGAGGCGGAGTCGCCGCCCTGGAGCAGGGTGGCGAGGACGTTGCCCTGCTCGGAGGTGAACCGCTTGTTGTCCCGGTAGATGGTGACGACGTCGGCGTAGGTGGAGACCGCCCAGAAGCCGGGCACCGGGGTGTCGGTGGCGTGCCAGTGGACCGGGCTCTCGGACCGGAAGCGGCGCCACAGGGCGTGCGGGTCGACGTCGAGGAACGTCTGCGGGTCGGTGAGGTCGTACGCGCCGAGCGGGAGTGGCGGCGTGGTGCCGGTCGCGTCCGCGGGCGCGGGCTGCTGCGTGGTCATGGTCGGTTTTCCTCCAGGCGGCGGGTTCAGGAGCCCGCGGTGCGGTAGCGGCGAAGGCTCACGGCGGAGCAGACGGCGAACAGCACGCCGAGCGTCACGGCGGCCACGGCCACCGGGTGCTCGGCGGGGAAGCTGCCCCCCGAGGTCGCCGGGTTGCCCCACAGGTCGCGGCAGGCCGCGATCACGGCGCTGACCGGGTTCCACTCCGCGACGGGGCGGATCGCCGCGGGCATGGACTGCGGGGCGAGGAAGGCGTTGGACAGGAACGGCAGGACCACGACGATGAACGGGGTGACGACGCTGATGGTCTCCACGTTGCGCAGGGTCATCGCCAGCAGGACGCCGAGCCACAGCATCACGTACACGAAGAGCGCGATGAGCCCGAACGCGGCGAGCGTCGGCAGGACCCCGGTGCGCGTCCGCCAGCCGAGCAGCAGCCCGGCGCCGGTGACGACGGCCAGTCCGAGGAGCCCCACCAGCAGGTCCGCGAGGGTGTGCCCGAAGAGCACCGCGGACCGGCTGATGGGCAGGGACCGGAACCGGTCGACCAGTCCGCCCTTGAAGTCCATGGCGACCGAGATCGCGGTCGGCCCGACGCAGGCGAGGGCGACCTGGACGGCACCGCCGGCGAAGACGTACTCGCCGTACTCCCCGCCCGCCGGGAGCCTGATGGCGTCCCGGAAGAGGTAGCCGAGCATCACCATCGACACCAGCGGGCTGAGCGCCACGCCGACCACGCGTCCCGGTGCCCGGCCCAGGTGGTGCAGCCGGCGGCCGGTGACGGCCAGGACCTCGGTGAGCAGGGCGCCCAGGGCGCCGGGGCGGCCGGTTCCTTCGTACGTCGCTGTCGTCATGACCGCTCACGTCCGTCCCGCTCCTGGTGGAACCGGTCCAGCTCGGCGGCGACGACGGGGCCGAGCTCGGCGAGCGGGCCGGGGTTGAGGATGTCGTCGTGGGTGCAGTCGAGGCGGTGGACGCGCAGGTCGCCGGTGAAGTACGGCTTCCAGAGCCGGTCCTTGTCGGGGCCCTTCTCCACCTGGCCGGTGCCGGCCTCGCCCCACTCCGACCGCTCGGCGAGGAAGAGCCGCATCGTGCCGTCGAAGTCGCGGGGCCGGTAGCGGGTGTTGAGCGACTGGTGGTGGATCATCAGGTCCACCATGCGGGTCATGCGCTGCTCCCCCATGCGTGCCATCGGGCTGTCGTCGCGATGCAGCGCGTCGAGGACGTCCCCGGGGACGAGGTCGCGCTCGCCGAACTCGGACCGGTGGTGCCCGATGCCCTCCAGCAGCCAGGCGAGCAGGCTCTGTTCGTCCCGCTCGTCGCTGACGCCGGTGCGCGGGTAGGAGTCCAGGTTGGCGACCAGGCCGACCTCGTCCCCGGCCAGCCGGAGCTGGACGGCGATCTCGTAGGCGAGCAGGCCGCCGAGGGACCAGCCGAGCAGGTGGTACGGGCCCTCGGGCCGCACCTCCTTGATCGTCCGGATGTAGTCGGCCGCGATCTCCTCGATGCTGCCGGGCAGCGGCGCGCCGGCGACGACGCAGGGCGCCTGGAGGCCGTACAGCGGGTACTCCTCGCCGAGGTGGCGGGTGAGCGGCAGGTACGACAGGGCGAATCCGACGCCGCTGTGCAGGCAGAAGACGGGCGGGCGGCTGCCGGTCGGCCTGATGCACAGCACCGGGGCGAACGGGTCGGCGTGCTCGAGGCTGTCGGTCGCGTCGATGGCGTCCGCCATGATGCGGGTGCTCTGGCGGGCAGTGGGCGCCGGTACCGGCGCCGGATCGGGGGCGGGGGCCGGGGGCTTGGCGGTGAGGGTGGCCGCGAGGGCGCGGACCGTCTGGTGGACGAAGACGTCCGCGATGCTCACCTCCAGCCCCGCCTTGCGCGCCAGACTCACCAGCCGCAGCGACTTCATGCTGTCCATGCTCGCCCCCGGCGCCTCGAAGAAGTTCTCCTCGGCACCGAACGCCTCCACACCCAGCACGTCCGCCACGATCCCGCACAGCACCTCCTCCGCCGGGCTCAGCCGCTCCGCCGTGAGGGTGGCCGCGAGGGCACGGACCGTCTGGTGGACGAAGACGTCCGCGATGCTCACCTCCAGCCCCGCCTTGCGCGCCAGACTCACCAGCCGCAGCGACTTCATGCTGTCCATGCTCGCCCCCGGCGCCTCGAAGAAGTTCTCCTCGGCACCGAACGCCTCCACACCCAGCACGTCCGCCACGATCCCGCACAGCACCTCCTCCGCCGGGCTGAGGGGCTCGCCGCCCGTCCCGGCGGCCGTGTCGTCCAGGGGCGCCGGAGCGGCGGACGCGCCGGGGTCCAGCAGGTTGCCCTCCTGGTCCCACTTGACGCGCACCCCGGTCCGGTGGAGCCGTGAGCCCGCCGGGCCGAACGGGTCGGCCACGAACCGCTCGGCGGTGGCGCCGGGCCGGCCCGCGCAGCCGCGGGCGAGCACGGGCCCGCCGACGTACAACTCACCCGTCACACCGGGCGGTACGGGGCTGAGCCACTCGTCCAGGACGTACACCCGGGTGTTCCAGGCGCCCCGGACGGGCGTGACCGGCTGCGGCGTCGCCCAGTCCAGCGGCAGCGGCTCGTCGGCCGGTACGCCGGTGCCGGCGAGCAGCGGGCCGAACAGGCCGGTCGTGGCCGCGGCCCGGCCGGTCTCCAGCGCCCAGGTGAGGTGGGCGGCGGCCGCCCGGTGCTCGACGACGGTGCCGCGCGGGCGGCCCGCCGTGTCCTCGGTGCGGATCAGGTAGGCGGCGTGCTCGGGCCGCAGCGGACTCGTACGGTCGGCGTCGGTGACCGGCTCGGACGAGCCCGCGCGCACCTCCGGTCCGTCGAGGACCACGGTGGTCACGCCGGTGCTGCGGAGCCGGCCCGCGAGGCCCGCCGTGGTCAGGACGCACACCGGGCGGGTGTCGGCGAACAGGGCCTTGACCCGGCCGGCCGGCTCGTCCGCCGCCAGCGGCACATGAGCCGCGCCCGCCTTGAGCACCGCCAGCACGGCGACCGCACGGTCGGCGGGGCGTGGCACCGCGACGGCGACGACCTGCTCGGGGCCGGCGCCCGTCGCGATCAGATGGCGGGCCAGCCGGTGGGAGCGGGCGTCGAGGTCGGCGTACGTCAGGGCGTGGGCGCCCGTCCCGACGGCGGGCGCGTCCGGGGTGCGGGCGGCCCGCTCGGCGAACAGGTCGGGCAGCGTCGCCGGCGGCAGCTCCCGCGCGATGTCGTTCCAGGTGTGCAGCACCCGCTCCCGCTCCTCGCCGGTCAGCAGCTCCAGGCCGCTGAGCCGGACACCGGGGTCGGCCGCCACCGTGCGCAGCACCTGCTGGAACTGCGCGACCATCCGCTCGGCGGTGGCCCGGGTGAACAGGTCGGTGCTGTAGTTGAACAGGCCGCGCATGCCGCCCTCGCCGGGCCACGGCAGCAGCTCCATGACCAGGTCGAGCTTGGCCCGGTCGGAGCCGACGTACTCGGGCTTCACCGTCAGGCCGGGCAGGGTCAGCGGCTGGTCGCCGTGGCTCTGCACGCTCAGCACCACCTGGAACAGCGGGTGCCTGGAGAGCGAGCGGGCCGGCTTGAGCGCGTCGACGACCTGGTCGAACGGCACGTCCTGGTGGGAGTAGGCCGCGAGGTCGGTCTCCCGGAGCCGGTCGAGCAGCTCGCGGAAGGTGGGGTCGCCGCTGGTGTCGCCGCGCAGCACCAGGGAGTTGATGAACATGCCGACGAGGTCGTTGAGCGCTTCGTCGGTGCGTCCGGCGACCGAGACGCCCAGCGGGATGTCGGTGCCGGCGCCCAGCCGGGTCAGCAGCGCCGACAGGGCGGCCTGGAAGACGATGAACTCGGTCGTGCCGGTCTGCCGGGCGATGTCGGTCAGCGCGCCGTGCAGTTCGGGCTCCAGGTCGAACATCACCACGTCACCGGAGGACCCGGCCACCTCGGGGCGCGGGAAGTCGGTGGGCAGGGCGAGCTCCTCCGGCAGGCCGGCCAGGGCGTCCCGCCAGAAGGCGAGCTGACCCGACACGACGCTGTCCGGGTCGTCCTCGGAGCCGAGCAGCTCGCGCTGCCAGACCGCGAAGTCGGCGTACTGCACCGGCAGCGGCGCCCACTGCGGGGCGCGCCCGGCGCAGCGGGCCCGGTAGGCGGTGGACACGTCGGTGAGCAGCGGCACGATCGACCAGCCGTCGAAGGCGATGTGGTGGAAGACCAGCAGCAGCACGCACTCGTCCGGTCCGGTGGACAGCAGGCGTACGCGCAGCGGCGGTTCGGCGGTGAGGTCGAAGCCCTGGTCGGCCTCGGCGGCCAGCGCCGCTGCCAGGCCCTCCTCGGTGACCGTGCGGGCCTTGAGCACCGGTCCGCCGGTGCGCGCGTCGAGCACCCGCAGCGACGGCACGCCGTCGGTGTCGGGGATGACGGTGCGCAGGACCTCGTGCCGCTCGGCCACGTCGGTCAGGGCGGCCTGGAGGGCGGCGGCGTCCAGCCGGCCCGTCAGGCGGAAGGCCATCGGGGTGTTGTACGTGCCGTCGGCGTGCTCCTGGCGGCGGTTGAGGAACCACTGCCGCTGCTGGGTGAACGACAGCGGGCGTACGGCGTCCTTGGGCGCGGGCCGCAGCGGCGGCCGGGCGTGGGCGGCGGCCTCGACGACGGCGGCGAGGGCGCTGACGGTCCGGGCCTCGAACAGGGCGCGGATCGGCAGCTCGACGCCCAGCGCCGTGCGGGCGCGGCTGATCAGCCGGGTGGCCAGCAGCGAGTGGCCGCCGATCTCGAAGAAGTCGTCGTCGATGGAGACGTGCGGTACGGAGAGGATGTCGCCGAACAGGCCGCAGAGGATCTCCTCCACGGGCGTGCGCGGGACACGGCCCCGGGCGGCTCCGGCGAGGTCGGGCGCGGGCAGCGCCTTGCGGTCGAGCTTGCCCTGCGGGGTGAGCGGCATGGCTTCGAGGGCGACGACCGCCGAGGGCACCATGTAGTCGGGCAGCACCTGGGCGAGCCGTTCGCGCAGGGTGCCGCTGAGTGAGGCGTCCGAGAGGGCGGCGGGGTCGGCGGCCACGACGTAGGCCACCAGGCGGCGGTCGCCCGCCTCGTCCTCGCGGACGACCACGGTGGCCTGGTCGATGCCGGTCTGGGCCAGCAGGGCCGAGGTGATCTCGCCGAGCTCGATGCGGAAGCCGCGGAGCTGGACCTGGTCGTCGGCGCGGCCGACGTAGTCGAGTTCGCCGTGCGGGAGCCAGCGCACCAGGTCGCCGGTGCGGTACATGCGCTGCCCGGCGGGGCCGAAGGGGTCGGCCACGAAGCGCTGGGCGGTCAGCTCGGGGCGGGCCAGGTAGCCGCGGGCGAGGCCGCCACCGACGTACAGCTCGCCGACGACCCCGACGGGCGCGGGCCGCAGGTGCCGGTCCAGGACGTAGACGCGGTGGGCGGTGGTCGGGCGGCCGATGGGCGGGCGCCCGGTGCCGCTGAGGGGGCCGCTGACGGTGGAGCTGACGACGGCCTCGGTGGGGCCGTAGCCGTTGTAGAGGCGGACGTGGCCGGCCCAGCGTTCGACGATCTCGGCGGGGACGGCCTCGCCGGCCACGGCGAGCCGCAGGTCGGCGGGGAGGGTGCTGCCCTCGGGCAGGCCGCCGACGACGACCGGCGGCAGTCCGGCGAGGTTGACGCGGGCCCGGTTGATCAGGTCGACCAGCGGAGCGCCGGGGGTGCGGCACTCCTCGTCGGCGATCACCAGGGTGCCGCCGGTCAGCAGCGCGAGCATGAACTCCCAGACGGAGGCGTCGAAGCTGAAGGACGCGAACTGGAGGACCCGGGTGCCGGTGTCGAGCCCGAAGCGCTCGACGAGGCTCGCGACCATGGCGAGCAGCCCGGTGTGGGCCACGACGACGCCCTTGGGCCGGCCGGTGGAGCCGGAGGTGTAGATGATGTACGCCGGGTGCTCGGGCCGCGGCGGGCTCACCCGGTCGGTGTCGGCGAGGTCCGTGCCGGGCAGGGCTGCGAGCCGCTGTGCCGTTCCGGGCTCGTCGAGGACCAGGGTGTCGACGCCGAGGGCGCCCGTGCGTCCGGCGGTCGCCGTGTCGGTGAGCAGGGCCACCGGGCGGGCGTCGTCGAGCATGTAGGCGATGCGGTCCACGGGGTAGGCGGAGTCGACGGGCAGGTAGGCGGCGCCCGCCTTGAGCACCGCGAGGGCGGCCACGACCATCTCGGGGGTGCGGGGCAGCATCACGGCGACGACCTGCTCGGGGCCGACGCCCCGGTCGGCGAGGAGCCGGGCGAGGCGGTTGGCGCGGGCGTTGAGCTCCTCGTACGCGACCTGGTCGGCGCCGAGGACGACGGCCTCCTTGTGCGGTGCCGCGGCGGCGCGGGTCTCGAAGACGTCGGTGGCCCGCGTGGTGGCGGGGGCGGCCGTGGCGGCCGCGCCGGACCAGTCGTCGAGCAGCAGGCGGCGCTCGTCGGCGCCGAGGGCGTCGAGGGTGCCGAGCGTGGTGCGGGGCGCGTCGGCGAGGGCCTGGAGGACGCGGGTGAAGCGGCGCAGGATCGCGTCCACCTCGTCGGGGCCGAAGATGTCGGGCCGGTACTGGGCCTCCAGGCGCATCGGCTCACCGGCCCGCGCGCCGGGGAACACCCCGAGGGCGAGGGGGTATTCGGCGATGACCCGGGCCTCCCAGGCGCGCATGCCGAGCCCCGGGATGCGCTCGCCGATGCGGTCGAGCACGCCGGAGGGGTAGTTGTGGAAGCTGACGACCGTGTCGAACAGCTCGCCGATCCCGGCGCCCTGCTGGACGTCGGCGAGGCCGAGGTGCTGGTGCCGCTCCAGGCGGAGCTGACGGTCCTGGAGGTCGGCCAGCATCGCCTCGAGCGTCAGCGACGGGTCGAGCTTCACGCGCACCGGGAGGGTGTGCATGAAGGCGCCGACCATCTGCTCGACGTCGGGGAGTTCCTCGGGGCGCCCGGAGGCCACCGCGCCGAACGTGACGTCCTGGCGGCCGGTGAGCCGTCCGAGGGCGACGGCCCAGCAGCCCTGGGCGACGGTGTTCATGGTCAGGCCGTGGGCGTGGGCCCAGGCGGTCACGGCGTCGGTCAGCGCCTTGGGCAGTTCGGTGGCGAGGGTCTCGGGCAGGACGGAGACGCGGCCGCGGTCGGCGGGGCCGAGCCGGGTCGGCTCGTCGATGCCGGCCAGCTCCTTCTGCCACGCCTCCCGCGCGGCCTCCTTGTCCTGGGCGGCGGACCACTCCAGGTAGGCCCGTACGGGGGCGACGGGCGGCAGCGCGGAGGGGTCGGCGCCGTTGGACCAGAGCGTCACCAGCTCCTCGGCGAGGACGGCGGACAGCGACCAGCCGTCGACCAGGATGTGGTGCGCCGTCCACACGACGCGGTGGCGGTCCTCGCCCAGTCGGTACACGGAGAAGCGGGTCAGCGGGGCGCGGGTGACGTCGAATCGGTGCAGCCACTCCTCGTCGGTGCGCCGCTTCACCTCGGCGTCGACGTCCGCCGCCGGGACGCCGGTCAGGTCGGTCTCGGTCCAGGGCAGTTCGACGGTGGCCGGGACGAGCTGGACCGGGTCGCCGTTGTCCCGTTCGCGGAACGCGGCCCGCAGGCCCGGGTTGCGGTCGAGGAGGGCGGCGACGGCGGCGCGCAGCGCGGACCGGTCGAGCGGACCGTCGACGTCCATGACGACCTGGAGGGTGTAGGCGTCCATGCCGTGCCGGTCGAACTGGGCCTGGAAGAGCAGGCCGCGCTGGAGCGGGGAGAGCGGCAGGATGTCCTGGAGCCCGTCGGTGTCGTTCTCGTACGCCTCGATCTCCGCCTGTGTGACGGTGACCAGGGGGAACTCGGAGGGCGTGCGGCCGCCGGCGCCGGGCCGGCCGGCGTGGTCGGCCAGGGCGCCGAGGGCGCGGAAGAAGTCGTCGGCGATGCGCCGGACGTCGTCCTCGGCGAGGAGGCCGTCCGCCCAGGTCCATTCGGCGACGAGCACGGGCCCCTCGGGGCGGTCCTCGGTCATCGAGACGACTTCCAGGGCGTGCCGCAGCGGGGTGTCGGGCGCGGCGGTGAGGCCGGAGGCGCCGGCCCGCATGGCCCAGTCGCCGCCTGTGTCCGTGCTGAAGCGGCCCAGGTAGTTGAAGCCGACGCGGGGGGTGGCGCGGCGGGCCAGGGCGCCGGCCGTCTGGGGGTTGAGGTGGCGCAGCAGGCCGTGGCCGAAGCCGTGGTCGGGCAGGGCGCGCAGGGTCTCCTTGACGCGCTTGAGCGCGGTGCCGCAGGCGTCGCCGCCGTCCCGCACGGACGCCCGGTCGAGTTCGCCGACGTCGAGGCCCACGGGGAAGACGCTGGTGAACCAGCCGACGGTGCGGGACAGGTCGGTGTCGTCGCCGAGGTGTTCGCGGCCGTGGCCCTCCAGCTCGACCAGGGCGCGGGTGGCGGTGCGGCCGGTGCGGCGGCGTTCGTGGTCGGTGAGGGCGAGGGCGAGGCCGGTGAGCAGGACCTCGTTGACCTCGGCGTGGAAGGTGGCGGGTACGCGGGTGAGGACGGCTTCCGTCCGGTCGGCGGGCAGCTCGATCCGCAGCCGGCCGGCGGTCCCGTGGACGTCGCGGGCCGGGTCGAGGGGGCGGTCGCCGAGTTCGGCGGCACCGCCCTCGTACTGGGCGTTCCACAGCGGGAGTTCGGCGACGCGGGCGGCGGTGCGCGCGTGGTCGGTGAGGGTGCGGGCCCAGCGCCGGTAGGAGGTGGGGACCGGGTCGAGGCGGATGTCGCGGCCCGCGGTGACGGCGTGCCAGGCGGTTTCGAGGTCGCCGAGCAGGATGCGCCAGGACACCCCGTCGACGGCCAGGTGGTGGATGACCAGCAGCAGCCGGCGGGGCGCGGCGGGCCCGGGGTCGAGGAGCACGGCCCGTACGAGCCGGGCGTCCTCGGGGCTCAGGGCGGCGCGGGCGGCCTCGATCTGTTCGGCGAGGACCGTGTCCGGGTCGGTGCCGGCCGGCACGGGGACGGTGGTGAGCACGTCGGAGGCGGCGACGGCGCCCGGCGGGAGGGCCTCCAGGTTCCACAGGCCCGGGACGGGCGCGGTGAGCCGCATCCGCAGCGCGTCGTGCCGGTCGAGGAGGGCGCCGATGACGGCCTCCAGGCGGGCGGTGTCGGCGCCGTCGGGCACGGAGACGGTCACGTACTGGGCGTACTGGCGGGTGGCGGCGGGGAGGTGGGAGGCCTCCTCGCGGAACTGGTCGATGACGGGGGTCAGCGGGATCTCGCCGACGCCGTCCTCGATGACCGCCTCCGCCCGCTGCCCGGTCAGGTGGGCGACGGCGGCGATGGCGGCGGGGGTGCGGTGCTGGAAGACGTCCCGGGAGGTGACGGCCAGGCCGGCCTTGCGGGCGCGGCTGACGACCTGGATGGCGCTGATGCTGTCGCCGCCGAGGGCGAAGAAGCTGTCGTCGACGCCGATCCGGGGCAGCCCGAGGACCTCGGCGAGCACCTCGCACAGGATGCGCTCGGCGTCGGTGCGCGGCGCGCCGCCGGTGTGGACGGTGGTGAAGTCGGGGGCGGGCAGGGCCTTGCGGTCGACCTTGCCGTGCGGGGTCAGGGGCAGTTCGGGCAGGGCGAGCAGCAGGGACGGCACCATCTGGTCGGGCAGCACCTCGGCGAGCCGCTCGCGGACGGCGGCGGTGTCGGCGTCGGTGACCACGTAGCCGACCAGCCGCTGGTGGCCGGCCGGGTCGGTGACGGCGGCGGCGACGGCGTCACCGACAGAGGGCAGGGCGCGCAGGGCGGCCTCGACCTCGCCCAGCTCGATGCGCTGGCCCCGGATCTTGACCTGGTGGTCGCGGCGCCCGGTGAAGAGCAGTTGCCCGTCGGCGAGCAGCACCACCTGGTCGCCGGTGCGGTACATGCGGGTGCCGTCGGCGGCGAACGGGTCGGGTACGAAGGTGGTGGCGGTGCGGCCGGGGTCGCCGAGGTAGCCGCGGCCGACGCCCGTGCCGGCGATGAACAGCTCGCCGGGGACGCCCTGCGGGACGGGCCGCAGGTCGTCGCCGAGGACGTAAAGGCGGGTGTTGCGCAGCGGGCGGCCGATGGGCATGGAGGCGTCGTCGGCGCGGATGTCGGCGGCGGTGCGGGCGTAGGCGTGGGTGACGTCGTCGGAGCACTCGGTGGGTCCGTAGACGTTGGCCAGCGCGATGTGCGGGTGGCGGGCGAACCAGCGGGCGCACAGGCCGGCGGGGAGGGCCTCGCCGTTGGAGATCATCCAGCGCAGGGCGGGCAGTTGGGGCGCCTGCCCGGTGGTGTCCCAGGCGTCCAGGGTGGCGCGCAGCAGGGACGGCACGACCTCCAGGACGGTGAGGCGCTCGGCCGCGATGACGCCGAACAGGGCGTCGGGGTCGGCGGCGTCGTCGCGGGAGACGGCACGGACGCGGCCGCCGACGAGGAGGGTCGTCAGGGTCTGCCAGACGGTGACGTCGAAGGTGACGGGCGCGTTGTGGACGAGGGCGTCGGTGTGGTCCAGGCCCAGTTCCTCGACCTTGGCGAGCAGGTGGTTGATCATGCCGCCGCGCTGCACCATGGCGCCCTTGGGCTTGCCGGTGGAGCCCGAGGTGTAGATGACGTACGCCAGGTCCAGGGGGCCTCCGGCGACGGGGGCGAGGTCGTCGGCGGGGTCCTGGGCGCCGTCCAGGAGCAGGACGGGCAGGTCACCGGCCGCCCGGCGGGCGAGGGCGTGGTGGGTGGAGTCGGCCAGCACGCAGGTGGCGCCGCTGTCGGTGAGCAGGCCGGTGAGGCGGGCCAGCGGGGCGCGCGGGTCGAGGGGCAGGAAGGCGCGGCCGGAGCCGAGCACGCCCAGTTCGGCGGTGACGAAGTCGCGCCCCGGTTCGGTGAGCAGGGCCACCGGTCCGGTGCCGTCCGCGAGGCGCCGGGACAGGGCGCTTGCCCGGCCGGCGAGTTCGGCGTATGTCAGGGTGCCGCCGTCGTCGGTGACGGCCGGTGCGCCGGGGCGGGTGGTGGCGTGGTCCCGTACGCGCTCGACGACGCCTCGGTAGGGCTCGGCGCGTACGGGACCGGTCAGGGCGGCGTCCAGCAGGTCGGATTCGCCGGGGGCGAGCAGGTCGAGGGTGTCGAGCGGCGCGTCGGCGGCCGCGGTGACGAACCGGTCCAGGAAGTCGGTGAAGCGCCGCAGGTGGGCGCGGACCTCGTCCTGCTCGTAGCGGGACTCGTTGCCGCTGAGGTCGACGCCGATGCCGTCGGCTCCCTTGTCGGCGACGGTGAACTCCAGGTCGTCGACGAGGCCGGTGGAGGGGCTGTAGAGGGTGGCGTCGCAGGGGCCGATGGCCAGCTTCTCGATCTGCGGCATCATGTTGATGAACGGCCCGAACGGCCGCCGGTCGTCGCTGGCCAGGCCCATGGCGCGGCGGATGCGGCTGACGCGGTGGCGCTGGTGCTTGAGCGCCTGCGAGAACGCGGTGTACGTGGCGGCCAGCAGGTCGCCGCGGGTCATGCCGGGCGTCACGGGCAGCCGCAGCGGCACGTAGTTGACGACCATGCCGGGTATGCCCTGCATGGTGCCGCCGACCCGGGCGGTGACGGGCAGGGAGAGGATGACGTCGTCGGTGCCGGCCATCCGCCGGGTGTACGCGCCGAGGGCGGCGACCAGCACGGTCTGCCAGGTGACCCGCGCGTCCCAGGCGACGGCGCGGAGCCGTTCGGCGGTGCCCTCCGGCAGGACGGTCTCCTCGCGCCGGAAGCCCTGCGCGGGCTCGGCGTCGCGGGTGGCGAGGCTGACGGGCTCGGGGCGGTCGGCGAACCGCTCCTCCCAGTAGGCGCGGTCGCGCTCGGCGCGCGGGGAGTCCCCGTAGGCGGCCTCGGCATCGATCAGGGTGCTCAGCGGCGGGAAGCGGCCCTCGTCGAGGGAGGTCCCGGCGAGCATCGCCTCGTAGATGGCGGACAGCCGCTGCCAGTAGATGACGTAGCTGAACCCGTCGGAGACAAGGTGGTGGTTGAGCAGGCAGAAGAAGGTGCGGTCCTCGGCGAGGGTGAATACGCTGAGGCGGAACAGCGGTACGTACGGCTCGGCCGTCGGCACGAGCGGGACGCGCAGGTCGGCG
Source organism: Streptomyces sp. WAC05374 (assembly GCF_004353505.1). GTDB lineage: Bacteria > Actinomycetota > Actinomycetes > Streptomycetales > Streptomycetaceae > Streptomyces. Next base: position 70,842 of record NZ_SMNQ01000008.1, on the reverse strand, counting down.
CGGATCGCCGCACGGGCCGCCCCGGCCGGGTCGTCGGCGCCGCTGACGTCGGTGACGGTCAGCGGCAGCTCGGTGAGCTCCTCGACGAACTGGCGGGGCTCGCCGTCGACGTCGGTGAAGCGGGCGCGCAGGCACTCGGACTCCGCCACGAGCCGTTCCAGCGCGGCGCGGAACACCCGCTGGTCGAGCGGCCCGCGGATGTCCCAGTAGATGGCGGTGTTGTAGGTGGCGCCGCCGCCGGACAGCTTCTCGTCGAACCAGATGTCCTTCTGCCCGGCGGTGAGCGGCAGGCCGGCCGTGTGGCGTTGAGTCGTCATACCAATCCCCTAGCGAAGGTCATCGAGTTCACACCGTCGATCGTCGACGAGCGCGCTGACAGCGGGCTGATTCAGGGCTGACGCCCGTCAGCCGCAGCCGCCCGCGTGCCCGTCGTCGGCCGACCGGCCGAGGCCGACCGCGCCGACGAGCGGCTCGGGTACGGAGGTGGCGGGCAGGGCCTGGGAGCGGAGGTGCTCGACGAAGGCGTCGAACCGGTCGAGTCCCCAGAAGCGGGTGAAGCCGTGCACGAAGAACGGAACGCCGAAGACGCCGTCCCGGCACACGTCGAGCAGGGCGCGCACGCCCTCGGCGCGCAGTTCCGGGTCGTCGCTCGCGCCGGCGAGCCGCTCCGGGTCGAGGCCGAGCCGGTCGCCGATGAGGGCGACGGTGGCGCGGTCGCAGATGTCGCGGCCCTCGCCGAACCGGGCCCGGTAGCAGGCGGCGATGTAGTCCTGGCCGCGTCCCTCGCGGGCGGCGACGAGGTAGCCGAGGTGGGGCACCTCCCACACCGGTTTCCGGTCGACGGGCCAGGTCACGGTGATGCCCCGGGCCTTGGTGAGGCGGCCGACGTCCTGGAGGACGTACCGGTTCTTCTCCCGGGACATCTCGGAGTACGGGAAGGTGCCGCCCTGCTCGGTGAGGAGGCGTGCGCTCTCGGGGTCCGGCTCGAAGAACGGCACCCACTGGAGCCGGTCGACCAGCTCCGGGTGCCGGGCGGTCAGTTCCCGGTGGGCGAGCCAGGAGTAGGGGCTGCGCAGCGAGAAGTAGAAGCGCGGCGTCTTGTTCTTCTTGGGCATGGGGGTGTCCCGCCTTCCGGTGTGGGTGGGGGCTTCAGACGACGAGGCCGCCGTCGACGCCGAAGACCTGGCCGGTGATGTAGGTGGCGCGGTCGGAGGCGAGGAAGGCGACCAGGTCGGCGACCTCCTCGGGCCGGCCGAACCGGCCGAGCGGGATGCGTTCGGTCATCTTCGCCACGTGGTCGTCGGCGAGGCCGGAGAGCATGTCGGTCTCGATGAATCCGGGGGCGACGGCGTTGGCACGGATGCCGTAGCGGCCGGACTCCTTGGCGAGCGCCTTGGTGAAGCCGATGATCCCGGCCTTGGTGGCCGAGTAGTTGGTCTGGGTGGCGTTGCCGTACACGCCGGCCACCGACGACAGGGTGATCACCGATCCGGTGCGGCGCTTCATCATGGCGAACACGGCGGCCTTGCAGACGTTGTACGTGCCGTCGAGGTTGACCCGCAGCACCGCGTCCCAGTCCTCCTCGGCAAGCATGACCAGCGGGTTGTCGCGCACGATGCCGGCGCACGAGACGACGGTGCCCAGCGGCCCCAGCGCCTTCTCGCTGTCGCGGACGAAGCCGCGTACGGCGTCGTGACGGGCCACGTCGACCTGCGCGGTGTGCACCCGTGCCCCGGCCGCGCCGGCCTCCTCGGCCACGGCGTCGGCGGCTTCCTTGTTCGACTGGTAGCAGAACGCCACGTCGTACCCGTCCCGGGCGAGCCGGGTCACCACGTGGCGGCCGATTCCCCGGGAGCCTCCGGTCACCAGGGCGACGGGGCGGTCGTTCGCTGACATGCTGATGTCTCCTTGACTGTGACGGTGCCTTCCGCGCGCGGGCAGGCAGCCGCCCCGGCGCACCCGGGGCGGCTGCCCCGGGCGGCCGGGGCCGTGGGGGGTGGCGGTGGTGGGGCCGGTCAGGCGCCGGACAGCAGGGCGCAGCCCACGGTGCCGTCGCGTTCGATGCCGGTGACCAGGGCCGCTTCGCCGGGCGCGAGGCCGGACGGGCCGGCGGCGGCGAGGACGGCGGCCAGTTGCAGGCTGGTGGAGGCGGCCGAGGTGTCGCCGAGCAGAGGGCGGCAGCGGATCCAGCGGACGTCCGTCGCGCCGAGCGCGTCGGTGACCCCGGCCTCCTCCAGGGCGGCCAGCTCACCGCCGGCGCCGAGCGGGGCCACCAGGCGGACGTCCTCGGCGGCCACGCCGGTGGTCTCGAGGGCGTCGCGCACACAGGCGGCGAGTGCGGCCCGCGCCTCGCCCTGCTCCCCGTACGCCCGGAAGCGGGTCGTGCGGATCCTGGCCAGCGGTGCCCGCTCGGCGGCCGCCGCGTCCTCGGGCGTCTCCAGCAGGAACACCGCGCTGCCCTCGCCGAGCGGTGCGGACCGCTCCTCGGCGGTGCGGCCGTGCCACTCCAGCCAGGCCCGCTGGGTGGAGTACTCCTCGGCGGCGCCGCACAGCACCCGGGCGCAGTGCCCGCCGCGGTGCAGCCGCACCGCGTAGCTGAGGGCGAGCAGGCCGGTGAGCCAGCCGCCCGCGACCGTGGTGTTGGGGCCCTTGATGCCGTGCCAGATGGCGCTCTGCCCGGCGGCGCGGTTCATCACGGTGTTCGGGAAGCGGGCCGGGTCGACGTGGTACGGGCGCTCGCCGGCCAGGGAGTCGCGGGTGAAGTCCATGATGCTCTGGACGCTGCCGGAGCCGGTGCCCAGGACGAGGGCGGTCTGCTCGGGCCGCTGGACCGGTTCGGCGTCGCAGGACGCCAGCAGCCGGCCGACCGCGGTCACCGCGATGGCCGTCACCCGGTCCATCGTCCGGGTGCCCTTGCGGCCGACGTACTCGGCGGCGGTGAAGTCCGGGACGAGACCGCCCCGGTCGAAGGGGCCGGGGAACGCGGTGCGGTCCAGCGTCGCGACGGCGCTGCGCCCGGCGTTGACGCCCTCGGTGAAGGGCCCGCTGCCGACGCCGTACGGGGAGACCGCCGACCAGGCGGTGAGGACCAGTGGGGACATCACTCCGCCTCCCGGTAGCGGCCGAGGATCAGCACGGCGTTGTTGCCCGCGAAGGCGAGCGCGTTGTTCTGCACGACGTTCAGTTCGGCGGGCCGCGCCTCGTTGGGCACGCAGTCCAGGCCGCACTCGGGGTCGGTCTCCCGGTGGTTGATGGTGGGCGGGATGAAGCCCTCGGTGAGGGCCAGCGCACAGGCGGCCGAGGCGAGGGCGCTGGCCGCGCCCATGGAGTGGCCGATCATCGACTTGATGGAGATGGTGGGCGGGGGCGTGGCGAAGACCTGCCGGATGGCCCCGGCCTCCGTCACGTCGTTGGCCCGGGTGCCGGTGCCGTGCGCGGAGATGAAGTCGATGTCCTCGGGCTTGACCCCCGCGTTGCGGTGCGCGACCTCCATGCACCGGGCCAGGCTGCCCTGGTCGGGGGCGACGGGGTGGTGGGCGTCGCAGTTGAGCCCGTACCCCAGGACCTCGGCGTAGACCCGGGCGCCGCGCGCCCGCGCCGACTCGAGGCTCTCCATCAGCAGGATGCCGGCGCCCTCGCCGGTCAGGATGCCCTTGCGGTCCTTGTCGAACGGCTGGCACACCTCGGGTGCGATGGTGCCGAGCCGGTAGAACCCGGCGAACGTCTTGCGGCACACCGCGTCGGCGCCGCCGCACAGGGCGACCTCCACCTCGCCGCCGCGGATGGCGTCGAAGCCGCTGCCGATGGCGTAGTTGCCGGCCGCGCAGGCCGTGGGCAGGGTGAGGGCCTCCACGTCGGTGAGGCCCAGTTCCCGCACGATGCCGGTGGACAGCCGGCCCGCCTGCGCCCGGCGCACCACGCCGGGCGGCAGTTGCTCGGGGCCGTCCTTGAGCTGGACGTCCACGAGGGCGTCGAGGTCGCGGGACTCCGCGTCGGTGGTACCGACGGAGACCAGCGCCCGGCGCGCCCTGAGTTCCTCCAGGGTCAGGCCCGCGTCCGCCACCGCCATGTGGGCCGCGGCGACGGAGAACTGTGTGGCCCGCCCGAGCTCGTCGGGGTCGACCCGCCGGATCCACTCGGCCGGGTCGAAGTCGTCGACCTCGCACCCGTTGGCGTGCGCGAAACCCGTCGTGTCGAAGGCGGTGATCGGCTTGACCCCGCTGCGTCCGGACCGCAGTCCGTCCAGGAAGGCCGTGACGCCGAGCCCGATGCTGCTGACCGTGCCGAGCCCGGTGATCACCACTCGGCGCGGCGGCCGCTGGTCGTTGTCGTACACCTTGCGCTCCCGTCGTCCGGTGCCGATGGCTAGTGGGAGGCCGCCTTGGCCGCCACGGCTTCGTCGACGACGGTGACGACGCCCTCGAGGTTGACCATCCGGGCCAGTTCGGCCTGGTCGATGTCGATCCCGAAGGCGCGCTCGAGCTGCGAGAGGATCTCGATGGCGCCCATCGAGTCCGCCTCGTGGTCCTCCTTGAAGCGGCTGGTGTCGGTCATCTCCTCCGCGTCGATCTCGAGGATGTCGCAGATAATTTCCTTGATCGTGGCACGGCCGTCGGCGTCCACGCGGTTCGCTGTCGTCATGCCGACGATGCTGGCGAACCACCCTGACAGCGGGCTGATGGCCGGCTGACAGCGCTCAGACGGTCCTGAGGTAGCGCAGCAACTCGGGGAAGTCGGCCGGGTGTTCCTTCATCCAGTCCCAGTAGCGGGGGATCGTCCGGGCGTACGCGCAGTAGTAGCCGCGCACGGTCTCCACGAGCCGGGCCAGGGTGGCGCGGGCGACGGAGCCGCTGCGCCAGACCATGACCATCTCGGTGCTCTCCGTCCCGGAGATGGGCACCAGGGAGACGTCGCTGGTAGCGCCGGTGGGGGTGGTGAGGGCGGCCGCGTTGGCGTCGCGCACCCAGCTCATGGCCTCGTGGTGGCCGTCCACGTAGTGCAGCACCTCGGGTTCGGTGCGCGGGAACCGGGTGAAGAGCTGCTTCTCGATGGGGTGGAACCAGTGGTCGCGGGCGTAGCGGACCCAGTTGAGGGAGGCGAGGTGGCGGGTCTCCACGGCCGGCCCGTCGGACAGCGGATGGCCCCGGGGCACGGCGAGCCAGACCGGTTCGCGCACGATGACGGCGGTGTCGAGGGCCAGTTCGGTGGTGTCGTCCGGTTCGACGAGGGACATGCAGGGCACCAGCGCGGCGCTGAGCCAGCCGCGGCGCACCGCGTCCACGGCGGCGGCGGGGCTGAGCGTCTCGGTCTGCACCTCCGTGGAGGGCAGGGAGGACTGGAGGGCGCTGTGCAGGGACGGTGGCGTCCACTCGGAATTTCCGAAACGGAAGACTTTCGAGGCGTGGGCGGCCGCCTCGACAATCACCATGTCGGCGCGCTGGACGAGTTCGGTGAGCATGGGGATGAGCCGTTCGCCCAGCGAGGTGGGAACGACACCGGCGGAGGACCGTACGAACAGTCTGCCGCCCACGGCATTTTCAATCCGTCTCAACTGTGCGGTCAGGCTGGATTGCGGGACGCTCAGCTCGGTCGCCGCCTTCGAAATGCTTCCGACCCGCTCTATGACGGTCACTATTCTGGCATGCCGTAACTCTATGTTCACATTACCCCCGTGCACCCGAATGCTCAACGTGCGATACCCCGGCATGAAAATGCCGAGGTGATTCACACGCTAACAGGACGCCCAGAGCGCGTCCACCGCACTTTTCTCCACGGGGACTTCACAAGGTTTGCCCCGAATGAATGCGGTGTGAACACGGATCGGACGGGGACGGACCCCGGGGGCCCGGAGGGCCGCTATGCGCGGCCGGCGTGGAGCAGCACCTGGCGCGGCTCGCCCAGGACGTCGTCCTGGGTGAGGATCGCCTGGTAGGCACGGTGCAGCCCGCGCCCCGGCTCCAGGCCGAGATCGTCGGCGAGGCGGCGGCGCGCGCCGTGGAAGACCTCGAGGGCCTCCGCTTGCCGGCCGTCGCGGTAGAGCGCGAGCATCAGCAGCTCACTGAGCCGCTCACGACCCGAGTGCTCAATGGCAAGTTGGCGCAATTCGGCCAGCGGAACGCGTTCCGCGTCGACCCGCAGCCGGGCCGCCGTGAGGTCCTCGTACGCGGTGATCCGGCGCTCCTCCAGGTGGGCCGCCTGGACCCGGCAGCGCAGGCCGTCACAGGTGTCCAGGAGGGCCGGGCCGCGCCACAGGGCGAGTGCCGATTCGAGCCGCACAACGGCTTCGGCCGGGTCGCGGTGGACGAGTGCGGCGCCCGTATCGGCCAACTCGACAAACCTGTGTGCGTCCACGACATGGGCCGGGACATCGAGGACGTAACCACTGCCCACCGTTCGGACGAGCGCGTCGCCGTCCCGGCCCGTGACCATCTTCAGGAATTTGCGCAGTCGTCCGACGTTGGCCTGGAGTGCGTTGCGCGCGTTGGTCATCGACCGGTCCGCCCACAACTCGTCCACGATCTGGTCGAAGAGGACCGGCGAACCGGGCGAGAGAGCCAGCAGCGTCAATACGACACTTGCCCGCTTCGACGCCATGGTGTACTGCTCGCGTCCTTGTGTCAGGTAAAGCGATCCCAGCAGGTTGATCTCCACGTCCTGAAACCCCCATAGCTATCGGCAGCCGCTGGAAATTCTGCCCAGGATCACTCGACCGGAGGAAATACCATCTCGGCGGTGTTCGCGTACCGAAATGGTATGGGGCGAACGGGAACAGGCGCCGAACCGGCGGGGGACCCGGTCCGACGCCCGTCTGTGGCCCGGCGGCTAGCGGAGGTGAGCCGCCGGGGCGGTGGTGGTGGCCGCGTGGCCCTCACCGGTTCCCGGTACGGCGGCGCGCCGGGCGCGCCGCATCTTCGTGGAGGGCCACCAACTGGCGTCCCCCAGCAGGATCAGGGCCGAGGGCAGGATCATGACGCGGATGATGAAGGCGTCCAGGAGGACGGCGACCGCGAGGCTGAAGCCGATCTGCTTCATCTCGGCCAGGTGCAGGAACATGAAGCTGGCGAAGACGGTGACCATCACGATGGCCGCGCTGGTGACGACCTTGGCCGACTTCTCGATGCCGTCGAGGACCGCCTGCCGCGTGGGCACCCCGTTCAGCGCCGCCTCCTTGATGCGGCTGACGACGAAGACCTGGTAGTCCATCGACAGGCCGAAGAGGATCACGAAGAGGAAGAGGGGCACCCGCGAGCCGATGGCGTTGGTGGCGCTCTCGTCGAACCCGAAGACGGTGGAGGCCAGGCCCCACTGGAAGAAGACGACCACCAGGCCGAAGGCCGCGCCGACGGACAGCAGGTTGAGCAGGACGCCCACCAGGCCGATGACCATCGAGCCGAAGACCAGCACGGTCATCAGGAAGGTCAGCAGCAGCAGGAACCCGACGACGATCGGCAGCTTGTCGTTCTGGTGCTTGAGGTAGTCGACGTCGACCGCGACCGGCCCGTCGACGCCGTACTCGGCGCCCTCCACCGTGCCGAGCGTGGCCGGCAGGTAGTCCTGGCGCAGGTGTTCCAGGGAGCCGGTCGCCTCGGGCGAGCTGAGCCGGTGCGGCACGGCGAGGGTCATCACGCTGACCCGTCCGTCCTTCGACGTCTCCACGGCCGGGGGGTTCTTGGAGAACATCGGGTCGCCCTTGGCGCGCTGGGCGAGCGCGTCGAGTGCCGTGGCGACCTCGGCCTTCCGGTCGTCCTCGGCGCGTACGACGACCCAGTGCTCGGAACGGCGGTCCGGGAAGGCGTCGTTGAGCTTGTCGTAGGTCTGCATCTCGGGGATGGCGCGGGAGTGCGTGTCCTTGTTCAGTACGCGCAGCTCCATGCCGAACGCCGGCAGCGCCAGGCCGACCATGACCAGTGTGGACACGATCAGCGTGGCCACCGGGTGCTTGCGCGCCGGGTTCAGCAGGGCGGTGAACACCCGGCCGGTGCGCTCGGGGTGCCGCTGGCGGAGCTGCTTGCCGCGTGCCGCGGCGCGGGCGGCGCGGCGGTCGGTGCGCCGGCCGATCTTGACGAGCAGGCCGGGCAGGACGGTCACCGAGCTGACCATGGCGACGAAGACCACGAGGATGGTGGCGGTGGCCAGCGAGGAGAAGATGATGTCGGTGGCCAGGAACAGGGTGGCGCTGGAGATGATCACCGCGAGGCCGGAGACGATGATGGCGCGTCCGGCGGTCGCGGCGGCGATGCCGACGAGCGCCTCGGGGCTGAGCGTGCCCGCCGCCTTGTCGCGTTCCTCGCGCTCGCGCTTGAGGTAGAAGAGCGTGTAGTCGACGCCGACCGCCATGCCGATGAGCAGAATGACGTTCATGCCGACGCCCGCGTCGGGGATCAGGTGGGAGACCACCATGGACAGGCCGACCGCGGCGGCGATCGAGGAGAGCGCCAGCAGCAGCGGGACGCCGACCATCACGAGCGAGCCGAACACGATCAGCAGGGTGACCAGGGTGACCGGGAAGGTGATCATCTCGGTCTGGGCGAGGTCGTCGCTGCGCTGCTTGTTCAGGCCCTTGCTGACCGAGGCGTCACCGGTCTCCTCGACGACGAGGTCGGGGTTGGCCTTCTGCACCGCGGCCGTCTGCTCCTGGAGCGGGTCGACGTGCTTCATCGCCTCGCGCTTGACGCCCTTCATGGTCACTTCGACCATGAGCATCCGGCCGTTCCCGGAGAGCACCGGCTCCTCGACCTCGAGGACCTCGGGCAGCCCCTTCATCCGGCCGGTCAGGTCCTGGGCCGCCTCGCGGGCCTTCGCCTCGTCCAGCGCGCCGGACCGGGCGCTGAACATGATCTGCTCGGTCGGCTTGCGCTCCAGGCCCGCCGCGGTGGCGATGGCCTCGGCCCGGCCGGACTCGCCCACCTGGTAGTCCTTGGCGACCGCGCTGTTGGTACCCACCGCGATGCCCACGGCCAGGCACAGGGCCACGAACGCGAACCATGTGGCGATCGCACGCCCCGGGTTCAAGGCGCTCCAGCTCGCCACCCTCACGGTGATCGGCTGCTTCTTCACTGTCCCAGCTCCTTCAGGGTCGTCATGACCGCCCAACGGGTGTAAGTCGACGATGACAGGTGATGGTGAGATGCGTCAACCGTAAGCCCGCACGGTGGCCGGATCGGTTCCGGTTGGCGCGGTCCCGACGCCTCCGGACGCGGGCACAACGACACGGCTCCCGTCACCTGGGGGCGACGGGAGCCGTACTGACCTGCGGCGACGGTCGTCAGCGGGACCGGAGCGCGTCCCGGTCCAGCGCGTGCGAGCCGTAGATGTCACTGACCCAGTTGGTCTGGTACACCGAGTCCAGGTACCGCTCCCCCAGGTCCGGCGAGATCGCCACCGCCGTCGCCCGCCCGTCCGGCCGGTGCTCCGCGAGCCACCCCGAGGCCCCCGCGATGACCGTCCCGGTGGAGCCGCCGAACAGGAAGCCGGCCGTCGCCAGCCGGTGGGCGACCCGGATCGCCTCCACCTCCGGGACGTGCACCACGTCGTCCACGAACGACTCGTCGAGCAGTTGCGGCCGTACGCCCGCGCCCAGCCCCGGGATCATCCGCAGCCCGGGCGGGCCGCCGAAGGTGACCGAGCCGACCGAGTCGACGGCCACCACCGTCACCGGACGGCCGGACTCCTTGAAGTAGCGCGCGCAGCCCATGAGCGTGCCCGTGGTGCCCGCGCCGACGAACAGCACGTCGAGGTCGGGGAAGTGGGTGGCGATCGAGGGGGCGGTGGTGCGGTAGTGGGCCAGCCAGTTGTACGGGTTGGCGTGCTGGTTCAGCCACAGGTGGCGGTCGTCGGACGCGCAGAGCTGGCGTACGTGGTCGAGCCGGGCGCCCAGGAAGCCGGTCTCCGGATGGGGCTCGGTGATGATGTGCACCTGGGCGCCCATCGCCTCCATCAGCCGCCGGGTGACCAGATTGCAGCGGGTGTCCGTGACGCACAGGAAGCGGTAACCCTTGTCGGCCGCGATCATGCTGAGGGCGACACCGAGGTTCCCCGACGAGGACTCCACGATGACCGAGTCGCCGGTGAGCGCCCCTCTGCTCTCGGCGTCGGCGATCATCGACGCCGCGGCCTTCAGCTTGATGGAGCCGGCGAAGTTGAAGCCCTCGCACTTCAGGTAGAGCGCTGTGTCGAGGGCCGGCCGGAGGTCCACATAGAGATCGTCCACATGGAAGTCCTCCGGCGCGGAGATCACGGGCACTGGGACCACCCCGTCTCAGGTACGGCCGCCGGCCTCGCCGGCGCGCCCGTAGCGGTCGATCTCGTGGAAGAAGCCGTCGACGACGTGAAGGTCCCCGCCGGCGCGCACCATGTCGTACACGTGCTTGCCGACGGCGAGGTCGAGGACGCCGAGCCCGAACGGGGAGAAGACCACGGGCCGGTCGGCGGGCATCGTCAGCCGCCCGGTCAGCACGTCGTACAGCGTCCCGTCGATGAAGTCCCGCCCGCCGGTGAGCTTCTCGGTCAGGTGCGGGGAGGTGTCGGCCTTCAGGCAGTGCTCGACGTCGTCGACCACGTTCGCCGAGGCGAGCAGCACCTCGGGAGCCAGGTCGCGCAGCGAGACGTTGAGGACGAGCGGATTGTGCGTGAACCAGTCCGGGTCGGTGACGTGCGGGGCCGGGGCGACGGTCGCGAACACCACCAGGTCGCTGCCGCGCACCAGGTCCTCGGCGCGCTCGTGCACGGTGATCCGGCCCCGCACCCCGCTCTCCCCGAGGTACGAGCGGAAGCCGGCGGCGTGCTCGGCGGACAGGTCGTGGACGCCCACCTCGTCGAAGTCCCAGCCGGTCCGGGCCAGATAGGTGTGGATGTGCCGGGCGATGAGCCCGGTCCCCACGAAGCCCACCCGGGCCGGCCGGGTGCGGCCGCGGGAGAGCCGGTCGGCCGCCAGCGCCGCCGAGGCGGCGGTGCGGGCCGCGCTGATGATGGAGCTCTCCAGACAGGCGAACGGGTAGCCCGTGTCGTAGTCGTTGAGCACCAGCACCGCCGAGGCGCGGGGGATGCCGCGGCCCACGTTCTGCGGGAAGCTCGATATCCACTTCAGCCCCTCGACCCGCGTACCGCCGCCGATCGACGCGGGCAGGGCGATGATGCGTGCGGAGGGGCGGTCGGGGAAGCGCAGGAAGTACGAGGGCGGGTTGACCGTGTCGCCCTCGCCGTGCACCCGGTACGCCGCCTCCACCAGGTCGACGGTGCCCTTCTCGTTGCCGGACAGCACACGGTCCACCTGGGCGCCGGGAATCACGGCGAACGGCGGGACATGGACTTGCTGTGTCATGCACAACTCCATTGCAGTATGCGGGCGACCCGTTGCCACCCCGGTGCGGTACGCCACTGGGCCGACGCCCGCCACCATTCGCGCGGCAATGTTGCCGCTTCCCGCTGACACAGTGCTGACATCGCGTCAAGCATGGTGACGGCCTGCGATTTTCGTCCAACGCTTAATGATCTGTTCCGCCCTTCCGCGCCTGCCTAGGGTTCTTCATCGGTGGCGCCACCCCGAGAAATGCACGGTCGGGCCGGTGCCATCGGCGACCGGAAATCCGGCCTTCCGGAACCGGAACTCGTGGAGCTACCGACGGGAGTAATCAGTGCTCAACAACGTAGTGATCGTGGGCGGCGGGACGGCGGGCTGGATGACGGCCTCCTACCTCAAGGCCGCGTTCGGTGACCGAATAAACATCACGCTCGTGGAATCCGGGAACATCGGCGCGGTCGGCGTCGGCGAGGCCACGTTCAGCGACATCCGCCACTTCTTCGAGTTCCTCGGGCTCAAGGAGAAGGACTGGATGCCGGCATGCAACGCCACGTACAAGCTCGCCGTCCGGTTCGAGAACTGGCGCGAGAAGGGCCACTACTTCTACCACCCCTTCGAGCAGATGCGGTCGGTCAACGGCTTCCCGCTCACCGACTGGTGGCTCAAGCAGGGCCCGACGGACCGGTTCGACAAGGACTGCTTCGTGATGGCCTCCGTCATCGACGCCGGCCTCAGCCCCCGCCACCGGGACGGCACCCTGATCGACCAGCCCTTCGACGAGGGCGCGGACGAGATGCAGGGCCTGACGATGTCCGAGCACCAGGGCAAGACGCAGTTCCCCTACGCGTACCAGTTCGAGGCCGCGCTGCTCGCCAAGTACCTGACGACGTACTCCGTCGAGCGCGGCGTCACGCACATCGTGGACGACGTCCGCGAGGTCTCCCTGGACGACCGCGGCTGGATCTCGAAGGTGCGCACGGCCGAGCACGGCGACCTCACCGGCGACCTGTTCATCGACTGCACCGGATTCCGCGGCCTGCTGGTGAACCAGGCCCTGGAGGAGCCGTTCATCTCCTACCAGGACACCCTTCCCAATGACAGCGCGGTCGCGCTCCAGGTGCCCATGGACATGGAGCGCCGCGGCATTCTCCCCTGCACCACGGCGACCGCCCAGGACGCCGGATGGATCTGGACGATTCCGCTGACGGGCCGTGTCGGCACCGGATACGTGTACGCCAAGGACTACCTCTCCCCGGAGGAGGCGGAGCGCACGCTCCGCGAATTCGTCGGACCCGCCGCCGCCGATGTCGAGGCCAATCACATCCGTATGCGCATCGGCCGCAGCCGGAATTCGTGGGTAAAGAACTGCGTGGCCATCGGCCTTTCCAGCGGATTCGTGGAGCCGCTGGAATCCACCGGTATCTTCTTCATCCACCACGCCATCGAGCAGCTCGTCAAGAACTTCCCGGCCGCGGACTGGAACGAGACGCACCGCGACCTGTACAACAGCGCCATCTCCCATGTGATGGACGGCGTACGGGAATTCCTGGTGCTGCACTACGTGGCCGCGAAGCGCAACGACACGCAGTACTGGCGCGACACCAAGACCCGGAAGATCCCCGACTCCCTGGCCGAGCGCATCGAGAAGTGGAAGGTACAGCTTCCCGACTCGGAGACGGTCTACCCGTACTACCACGGGCTCCCGCCGTACTCGTACATGTGCATCCTGCTCGGCATGGGCGGCATCGAGCTCAAGCCCTCCCCCGCGCTGGCCCTGGCCGACGGCGCAGCCGCCCAGCGGGAGTTCGAGCAGATCCGGGAGAAGACGCAGCGGCTGACCCAGGTGCTGCCCAAGGCGTACGACTACTTCACCCGGCTGAGCTGACCCCGCGACGAGCTGATCGGGAAGGACCCCCCACGTCATGGACGTCCTGGACCTCCTGCTGCGGGTCACGCACGCGGTGACGGCGCTCGCCGTCGTCCTGCTGCTCGCAGCGGCGGGCAGGTCGGCCGCCCGGCGGCTGCGTCAGCCGGAGGTCATCGGGGAGATCACGGTGGGCCTGCTGGCCGGGCCCGCCGTGATCGCCCTGTTCGGCAAGACCGCCCTCGACGCGCTGCTGCCCGGCCCCGTGTTCGACCTGCTCAAACTCTTCGGCGAGATCGGCCTGGTGCTCTTCCTCGTCGGCCTCGCGCACAAACTCCGCATCGGCCCGGACCGGCCGCCGCGCCGGACCGTCACCTGGGTCGCCGCCGGTTCCCTGGTGCCTCCCCTGCTCACCGGTCTGCTGCTCACCGGATGGGTGCTCCTCACCGCCGGCCCGGCGGTCCGCGGCGGCGCACCGCTGCCCGCGTTCGTGCTGATGGTCGCGGTGGCCATGTCGATCACCGCTGTTCCGGTGCTGTCCCGCATCCTGGCGGACCGGGGCATGGGCGAGTCGGCGGCGGGCCGGCTCGCGCTGGCGTCGGCCATCGCCATCGACGCGGTCGGCTGGCTGATGCTCACCGTCGCGATCAGCCTCGGTGCGGGCGACCTGTCCGGGTCGCTGAACTCCGCGCGGGCGCTGCTGTTCGGCGTGGTGTGCGCGCTGGCGATCCGGTACGCGTTGCGCACCCGCGCGGCGCGCCGGTTCTGCGTACGGCTGCCGCGGAGCGCCGCGGTGGCGCTCGGCGCCTCGGCGCTGGGCGTGGCACTGGCCATGGAGCACATGGGCATGACCGCCATCCTCGGTGCGGCCCTGGTCGGGCTGGCCGTGCCCGGCGACGAGCGGGCCCCCTGGGCCGGCGCGGTGTCCACGGTGTCCCGGTCGGGCCGCGCCCTGGCGCCCGCGTTCTTCGTGGTCACCGGCATCACCGTGCTGACCGGCGCGTTCTCCGCCGCCTCCTGGCCGCTGATCGTGGTGGCCGTGGTGCTCGGCTGCGCGGGCAAGCTGTTCGGCGGTTACGCCGGTGCCCGCCTCGGCGGCCTGCCGCGCGGCACCGCGTGGCGGATCGGCGCGCTCGTGAACACGCGGGGCCTGACCGAGCTGATCGTGCTCCAGGCGGGTCTGAGCGCCGGCATCCTGTCGCCCCCGCTGGTGCTGGCGCTGGTGGTGATGGCCCTGGTCACGACCGCCATGACCGGCCCGCTGCTGAACGTGCTCGACCGCCGCGACGGGCGCCGCGCACGGCGCCGCACGGAGCGCCTCACCGGACGACGGCCCGGGGAACGCCCGGCCCGGCACCGTTCCGACCGCGACAAGCTTCCCGTAGAGACAGAAAGCGGTACGCGATGACCGACCCCGCGATACGGACCCCGACCCCCACCGCCCCGCCCGTCTCCGCCCCGGCCACCCCCGACGGCTTCCGGGCCATGATGAGCGGCTTCCCCACCGGTGTCTGCGTGGTGACCACCACCGACCACGAGGGCGCGCCGCGCGGGATGACCTGCTCCTCGGTGTGCAGCGTGTCGCTCGACCCGCCCACCCTGCTGGTCTGCCTCCGCGACGGCAGCCCGACGCTGGAGGCGATCATGAAGAGCGGCGTGTTCGCGGTCAACCTGCTGCACGAGGGCGCCCGGGACGCCGCCGAGCTCTTCGCCTCGGGCAACCCGCGCCGCTTCGACCTCCTCCCCTGGGAGCAGACGCCGGACATGGCGGGCCCCCACCTCTCGCGGGACGCGCACACCGTGGCGGACTGCGACGTCGTCCTGACCCAGAAGATCGGCAGCCACGTCACCGTGTTCGGCTCGGCGCGCCACATCGTCGAGCGGCACGCGCGGCCCCCGCTCCTGTACGGGCAGCGGCAGTTCCGTTCCTGGTCCGCCATGTGACGGTCCGTCACGCCCGGGCCCGGTTCCCCTCTCCGGGGGCCGGGCCTTCGTGCTGTCCAATACAGGAGAAGGTCCCGCGTGACGTTTGACAGCCTCCAAAGGCATGTGTAAGTCTCGACTGACATGCTTCCGGCAGTGAGAGGGCGTGGACCATGACGAGCGAGGAGCTGCTGGCCGTGCTCGCCGCCGTGGGCCACGCACAGCGCCTCCGGGTGATCGCGGAGATCGCCGGGGGGCGGATGTACGTCAGCGAGCTGGCCCGCCGCCTGGGGATGTCGAGACCGCTGCTGTACATGCACCTGGAGCGGCTGGAGAAGGCCGGCCTGGTGGTCGGCAGCCTGGAGCTGTCCAAGACCGGCAAGGCCCTGAAGTACTTCGAACTGGCGCCGTTCGACCTGCGGGTGAACGCCCGGACGATAGCCGCGGCCGTGGCGGCGGACACGGAAGGCACAGTCAGTGACGTGAAGGGAATCCCCACATGACCGGCGCCGTCATCACGATCGCCATCATCCTGATCATCGCCGGTGGCAGCACCCTCAGTGTGGTCGCCTACTTCCGGCTCCAGCGCCACCGCGCGGACGCGGTCGCCATGGCCTCGTACCGCAGGCTCGCGGAGGAGGCCGGCGCCGGACACGAAGCCCTGCGGCGGCAGTTGGGCGCGCTCGACGCCCGGCTCGAGTCCATCGAGACCCTGCTGCGGAGTGTGGGATGACCCCCGACACCCCGCCGGGCGCGGGGGCACCACCGCCCCCCGAGACCACCCGCGGCGCGCCGTCCACCGCCGTCCCGGGCACCGTCCCGGGCACCGCGTTCGGCCGCACCCCGGCCACCCGCCCGGGCACCCCGTACGGCACGGCACCCGGCACCCGCTCCGGCAGCCCCCGCCGCACCCCCGCGTGGGCGGCGTCCGGGGGCCCTGCCCCCAAGGCGTCCCGCGGCCCCGCCGCCGGGAGGGCACCCGTCGGCGGCGGCGCCGGAGCCGCACGGGCGCGGCGGCCCTCGGTGGCGGCGTCGCTCCGGGCATCGCTGCGGCCCGCGCGGCGCCTGCCGCGGCAGGGCAGCGCACCGCGCATGCTGCTGTCCGCCGCACCCTGGCGGGCGACCGGGTACCTCGCCGGGTACCTGGTGGCCGGCACGGTGTTCTTCGCCGTGGCGACCGCCGCCGTCCTCGTGGGCGCGGTCTTCAGCCAGCTCACGGTCACGGTGGCGCTCACCATCGGCTCGGTGTGGGTGGTCCGGTGCTGCGCCCAGGTCGAGCGCGGCCGGGCCGTCCTGGTCGACGCGCCGATCCCGTACGCCTACCAGGAGGTCACGGAACCGGGGCTCGCCGGGCACCTGAAGGCCCGCTGCACCGATCCCGCCTTCTACCGCGACTGCTGCTACCTGATCCTGCTCCACCCGTTCCTGCTGCTCCTGGACGCGCTCACGCTGGCGGTCTGGCTGCCCCTGCTCACCGGGGTGTCCCTGCCCCTGTGGTTCTGGGCCGTCGAATCCCGGCAGGCGGACGGGACCTTCGCGGACGGGGTGCGGCTCGGCCGGTCGGACGGCACGGGCGCCGGGATCTGGATCGACACCTGGCCGGCCGCGCTGGTGGCGTCGGCCGTCTTCCTCGTCCTGGCCATGTACGCCTCGTACGCCGTGGTGGCGGCCGCCCGGCTCCACCTGACCGTCGCGCACTGCCTGCTCCGCCCCCCGCCGGACCCGCTCGCCGAGGCCAAGCAGGTCCTCGCCGCGCCCGGCCCGCTCTCGCTCACCCGATCACGCCCGGCCGCCGGGCCCACCGCACACGGAGGACACCGCTCATGAACGGGACACCGAGCCCGCACGCCCACGCACCCCAGGGCGCCGGCTACGAGGTCGTCAAGCTCGACTCCGTACGCAAGGTGTACGGCGGCTCGAAGAACCAGGTGGCCGCGCTGGACGGGGTGACCATCGGCTTACCGCGCGGCAGCTTCACGGCCGTCATGGGCCCCTCCGGTTCCGGCAAGAGCACCTTCCTGCACTGCGCCGCCGGGCTGGACCGGCCGACCTCGGGAACCGTGCTGCTGGACGGCGTGGACCTCTCCCCGCTCGGCGAGAAGGAGCTGACCAAGCTCCGCCGCGAGCGCATCGGCTTCATCTTCCAGGCGTTCAACCTGCTGCCGGCGCTCAACGTGGTCGAGAACGTCACCCTGCCGCTGCGCCTCGCCGGCCGCCGCCCCAAGCGGGCCGAGGTCGACGAGGTCATCGAGCGCGTCGGCCTGTCGGCCCGCCGGGGCAACCGGCCCGGCGAACTCTCCGGCGGCCAGCAGCAGCGCGTCGCCATCGCCCGGGCGCTGATCACCAAGCCCGCCGTCATCTTCGGCGACGAACCCACCGGCGCCCTGGACACGTACACCGCCCGCGAGGTGCTCACGCTGCTGCGCGAGGCCGTCCAGTGGGCCGGGCAGACCATCGTGATGGTCACCCACGACCCCATGGCCGCCGCGCACGCCGACCGTGTGCTGTTCCTGGCCGACGGACGGATCGTCAGCGCCCTGGACCGGCCGACCGCCGACCAGGTCGCCGAGCGCATGACCCACCTCGGCGCCTGGGGCAACGAGCCCGCCGCCGCCCCGGGTGCCGCCCCGCACGGCCGGGGGGCCCGGCGATGATCAGGCTCGCACTCAAGACGCTGCGGTTCCACAAGGGCGGCTTCATCGCGACGTTCATCGCGCTGTTCTTCGGTGCGGCGATCGTCGTGGGATGCGGCGGCCTCTTCGAGACGGGGCTGCACCGGGCCGCCCCGCCCGAGCGCCTCGCCGCCGCCCAGGTCGTCGTCACGGGCGACCAGCGCTACCCCGGCACCCGGCGCGACATGTTCCCCGAGCGCATCCGCGTCGACGCCGCCCTGGTGGAGCGCCTCGAGGCGGTACCGGGCGTCACCGACGCCGTGGCGGACGTCTCGTTCCCCGCCGCCGTGCTGGCCGAGCGGCAGGCCGGCGCCCGGCTGACCGGCCACGGCTGGTCGTCCACCCGCCTCGCCCCGTACCGGATCGACCAGGGGAAGGCACCGGCGGCGGCGGGCGAGATCGCCCTGGACGCCCGGTTCGCCGCCGAGCACGGCGTACGGGTCGGCCAGGAACTGCGCCTGGCGGTGCGCGGCACGGCCGGGGAGCACAAGGTCACCGCCCTGGTCTCCGGCTCCGGCACGGGCGACCCGGCGACGGTCTTCCTGACCGACACCGAGGCGGCCGAGGCGACCGGCAGGCCCGGCCGGGCCGACTCCATCGGCGTGTTCACCGCGCCGGGAACCGCCCTCGGACCGGTCGAGCAGGCCATCGAGAAGGCGGTCGGCGACGGCCCGGTGCAGGTGCTGTCCGGCGACGAACGCGGCTGGGCGGAGAACCCGGACGTCATCGCCGAGGGCAGCAAACTCGTCACCCTCGCCTCCGTGTTCGGCGGCCTGTCCGCCGCGGTCACCGTCTTCGTCGTCTCCAGCACGGTCGGGCTGTCGCTCAACCAGCGGCAGCGGGAGTCCGCGCTGCTGCGGGCGATCGGCGCCACCCCGGCGCAGTTGCGGCGGATGGTGCTGGGCGAGACCCTGTTCATCGCCGTGTTCGCCACCGCGCTCGCCTGCTTCCCGGGTCCGATGATCGGCCGGTGGCTGCTGGACGCCTTCGCCAGTGCCGGTGTGGTCCCGGAGACCATCGCCTTCCGCGCGGGCTTCGTCCCGATGGCCGTCGGTGTCGCCACGGCGCTGCTGACCGCGCTGGGCGCGGCGTTCCTCGGCGCCCGGGCCGCGACCCGCACCCGGCCGACCGAGGCACTGGCCGAAGCGTCCCTCCAGCAGCGCTGGTTCAGCAAGTCCCGGCTGGTCTTCGCGCTGCTCTTCCTCGGCGGCGGCACCGCGCTCGCCCTGGTGACCGCGAACATGGCCGGCCCGTCGGCGGGCAGCACGGCGACCCCGGCGGCGATGCTCTGGACGGCCGGTTTCGGCCTGCTCGGTCCGGGCCTCGCCAAGATGATCACCGCGGTGCTGCGCGGACCGCTGCGTGCCTTCACCGGCCTCGCCGGCTCGCTCGCCTCGCTCAACGCCAAGGCCCGTACGAGCCGGTTCGCGAGCGCGGTGATGCCCGTCATGCTCGCCAGCGGCCTGGCCCTGGCGCTGATCTACCTCCAGACCACCCAGTCCAGCGGCGGGGAGCGGGCGTTCCGCGAGAACCTGCGGGCCGACCTGGTCGTCACCTCCGTCGGCGGCGGCCTGCCGCTGGACCTGGTGGAGACGGTCGCGAGCCGGCCCGGTGTGGAAGCCGCGTCCGCCCAGGTCTCCACCATCGGCTACATCGACCCGCCCGCTCCCCGCCGGCCCGCACCGGGCAGCGAGGACGAGGGGGACGAGCCCGACGAGCCCGAGCCCACCGAGGTGCCGATGCAGGGTGTCACCCCGGCCGGCCTGGACCGGACCACCGCGTACCGCGCCTCCAGCGGCAGCCTGTCGGAGCTGACCGGCGACACGGTCGCCCTGCCGACGTCGTTCGCCAAGGCGTCCGGCCACAAGCTGGGCGACAAGGTGCCGATGCGGCTGGGCGACGGAACCCGCGTCGAACTCACCCTGGTCGCCACGCTGGACGGCAAGCGCGGCTACGAGACCGCGCTGCTGCCCGCCGCCCTCCTGGTGCCGCACACCGACTCCGGGCTGCTGCCGCAGATCATGGTGAAGGCGGAGCCGGACGCGGACCGGGCCGAGCTGGCCGCGTCGCTGTCCGCGCTGGCGGCCGACCACCCCGGGCTGCGGGTCGCCGACCGGGCGGCGCTGGCCGTCGTGCAGGCGGAGGCGGACGAGACACAGACGTGGATGTCGTACCTGCTGCTCGGCATGGTGGTGGGGTACGCGACCATCGCCCTGGTGAACACCCAGGTGGTCTCCACGACCGAGCGGCGGCGGGAGTTCATGCTCCAGCGGCTCATCGGCTCCACGCGCCGGCAGGTCATGCAGATGATGACGGTCGAGGCCTTCCTCGTGGCCGCCGCGGGCATCGTGCTCGGCGTGCTGGTCGCGGCGCTCACCCTCGTACCGCTGAGCATCAGCGTGCTGGGCTCGCCGGTCCCGGACGGCTCCCCGTGGATCTTCGTCGCGGTGGTCGGTGCCGCGCTGGGACTGACCCTCGTCACCACGCTGCTGTCGGCCCGGCTGGTGCTGCGCGGCAAGCCCGGCGAGATGGCGGGCGTGCGCGAGTAGGGAACGTCAGGCACACGCGAGAGCCCCGGTACGCTGCCCGTACCGGGGCTCTGTGATGTGGTGCGGCGGACGCCGTCAGGAGGCGCGCCGCTGCTGGGGGACGCTCTCCAGGGCGGACCGCGTCCGCTGGCGGACGGCGTTCTGGGGCGACACCGAGCGGACGACCCGGCCGTCCAGCAGGGCCACGCCCAGCGGGGTCACCGTGTGGAGCACGGTGTTGCGGATGCGGCGGGTGGTGATGAGGCCGGTTTCGCGCAGCACCGCGGTGTGCTGGCTGGCGCCGGCCGCCGAGATGCCGAGCTGGTCGGCGAGCTGGCTGGTGGTGCAGGTGGCGCGCAGGACGCGCAGCGCGGCCGCCCGGGTCTGGCCGACCAGGGCGCCCAGTGACTGCTCCCGGCCGTCGGGCTCCTCCCACAGCGCGGCGGCGCGTGCGGGGTCGGGCGGCGCGGCGAACGCCAGCACGGCCTGGCCGTTCTCCGCCGTGGCCGCCATCAGCCGGCCGGGCCGGTGGTTGAGGAACACGGACGGTACGAGGACCAGGCCGCGCCCGTCGAGGTGGATGTCCTCGTCGGGCCCGCCCGGGATCTCCAGGACGGGTGAGCGCCAGATCATCCGGGGGTGCAGCGTGGCCAGCAGTTGCTCCACTCCCCCGGCCATCACGATGCGGCCGCGCGCCTCGCACTCGGCCTCCAGGTACGCGCGCAACTGGTCCCAGTACGGGGCCACGGCCGCCTGCCAGACGTCCGGCAGTTCGGAGGGCCGGTCCACGGCGCCGGCGTCCTCGCCGTACCGCTCGGCCTGCTCGATGAGCGCTTCGGGGTCGGGGACGCCACCGCCGTGGCCGGGCGGCGACGACCACCGGGGCAGCCGTTTGGTGACCTGGCCGCGCCAGCGCGCGTAGGGCGCGCCGACGCTGCGGCTGAGGAGCCCGGCCGCGAAGGCCGTCTCCACGAGCGGGCCCACGGTGGGCCGCAGCCGGGTTCTGGCGAAGTCGGCGGCGTCGAAGTGGATTCTCTGCATGGTGGCCCCCGTAGTCCCGCGGGCAGGCGCGGGAAGAGAAAAACGACAAGAGGAGAGAAGACGCGCAGAAACGTTTATGCGCCGGACCGTTCAGGCAGAACGGCCGGTGAGGGAGACGAAGACGTCGTCGAGGGTCGGCCGCCGCAGTGCGAAGTCGGCGACCGCCACGTTCTCCCGGCGCAGCGCGGCGGCCGCCGTGGCGATGCCGTCCATGCTGTCCACGCCCTCGCCGACGGCGATGGAGACGACCCCCCTGTCGCGGTCCACGACCGGCTCACCGGCGGTCACCCGGCGCAGCGCCGACACCGCCGCCGGCACCCCGTCCGGGTGCGTGACAACGATTTCCAGCCGTTCCTCACCGACCTTGCGCTTGAGCTCGTTCGGCGTGCCGTCGGCGATCACCCGGCCCGCGTCCACGACCACGATCCGGTCGGCGAGGTAGTCGGCCTCCTCCAGGTACTGCGTGGTCAGCAGGACGGTGACCCCGTCGGCGACGAGCTCCCGCACGGCGGACCACAGGGACATCCGGCTCACCGGGTCCAGTCCGGTGGTGGGCTCGTCGAGGAAGAGCACCGACGGCCGGGCGACCAGGCACGCGGCCAGGTCGAGGCGCCGCCGCATACCGCCCGAGTAGGTGCGGGCCGGGCGGTCGCCCGCGCCCGTCAGGTCGAACCGGTCGAGCAGCTCCGCCGCCCGCGCCCGCGCGGCCCGCCTGCCCAGGTGCAGCAGGGTGCCGATCAGCACCAGGTTCTCGCGCCCGGTCAGCAGTTCGTCGACCGCCGCGTACTGGCCGGCCAGGCCGATGCGCCGGCGCACCTCGTGCGGCCGGCGCACCACGTCGTACCCGGCGACCTCGGCGCGGCCGCCGTCGGGGACGAGCAGCGTCGCCAGCGTGCGCACCGTGGTCGTCTTGCCCGCGCCGTTGGGGCCGAGCAGCCCGAGCACCGTGCCGGCCGGCACCGCGAGGTCGACCCCGCGCAGGGCCCGGGTCGACCCGTAGCCCTTGCACAGCCCCTCCGCCTCAATCGCCATGTCCACGGGTCGGGGTCCCTCAAGAGGCCCGCGGGGCACTGGCCTCGCGCAGGCTGAGCGGGCGCATGTCCGTCCAGTTCTCCTCGACGTACGCCAGCGCCGCGTCGCGGGGGCTCTCGTCGAGGGCGACCGTCCAGCCGTCGGGCCGCTGGGCGAAGGCCGGCCACAAGGAGTGCTGGCCCTCGTCGTTCACGAGTACGAGAAACGTTCCGTCCTGATCGTCAAAGGGGTTCGACACGTCGCCCACTCACTCCCGTATCCGAGTCGTATGCCGTGCACGTGGTGTGCCCGACGCACCGTCATGCTGTCGGATTCCACTGACACGCCACTGACCGTCCTCTGATACGTCAGGAGCGGCCCGACCGCTCCAACTGCCGCCTGGTGGCGGCGACATCGCACTTGCCATTGGAGTTGAACACGATCTCCCGCACCACGTGCACCTCGTTGGGCACCAGGCCGGAGGGCAGCGCCTCGGCCAGGGCCCGGCGCAGGCTCCCGGCGAGCGCCTCGCCGTCGGTGCGCTCCGGGTCGGTGGCCCGGACGAACAGCTCCAGGCTGTCGACGGGGCCCCGCACGACGTCGAAGGCCGCGTCGGCGACCCCCGGGACGGCCAGCACGTGGTGGCGCAGCTCGCCCAGCTCGACGCGGTAGCCGTTGACCTTCCACTGGTCGTCCCGGCGCCCGAGGTGGAGCAGGAGCCGCTCGGGCAGCAGTTCGGCCATGTCGCCGGTCCGGTACGCCGGGCCCGGCGCGCCACCCAGATCCCGTTCGTCGATGAACCGGTCGCCCGCGCCCGTGCCGCCCAGGTACCCGGCGGCGACGGCACGCCCGGCGATCACCAGCTCGCCGGGCCGGCCGGGCGGCAGCGGCCGCAGGTCCTCGTCGACCACGTAGGCGCGGGTGTTCCAGGCGGGGGTGCCGATGGGCACGGTGGGCGTACCGGGCAGGGTGGCGCTGTCGAAGCGGTGGGCGCAGCAGCCGATCGTGGTCTCGGTGGGCCCGTAGTGGTTGACCAGCCGCACCCCGTCGAGCCGGGGGCCCAGCGCGCGGATGAGCGCCGGGTCGAGCGCCTCGCCGCCGAACATCAGCAGCCGGGTCGTCCG
Organism: Streptomyces sp. WAC05374; assembly: GCF_004353505.1. Classification (GTDB taxonomy): domain Bacteria; phylum Actinomycetota; class Actinomycetes; order Streptomycetales; family Streptomycetaceae; genus Streptomyces. Next base: position 47,380 of record NZ_SMNQ01000008.1, on the reverse strand, counting down.
GTCGTAGCGCGGCGGCTCGGCGAGGGCCTCGAAGAACCGGGCGTGGGAGGGGGTGAGCTTGATGAAGGTGTACGGGTCCGCCCCCGCGCCGAACAGGGTGGCCTGGTCGTACAGGCCGGGCACGGTCACCACCCGCCCGCCCTGCGCCAGCGGCACCCACAGGGACGTCATCGCCAGGTCGTAGCCGAGGCTGGCGAACAGGGGGCTGCCGTTCCCGCCCGCCCCGACCAGGGAACCGCACCACGCCACGTAGTTGGCGAGCGCGGCGTGCGGCACCATGACGCCCTTGGGCGTGCCGGTCGAGCCGGAGGTGAACACGACGTACGCGACGTCCTCGCCGCGCGGCATTTCCCGCTCCGGCGGGGTGGGTACGTCCGCGAGCTCCGCCACGTCGACGACGGGTACGTCGACGGGGGGCAACAGGCCGGCGGCCGGCCCGTCGTGGACCAGCGCGGCCGGCCGGGCGCCGGCGAGCACGGTGGCGACCCGCTCGGCGGGGTGGGTGGGGTCGACGGGCACGTAGGCGGCGCGGAGGGACATGGCGCCGAGCGCGGCGGCGATCACCCCGGCGGTCCGGTCGGCCCACACGGCCACCCGGTCGCCGGGGCCCACTCCCGCCTCCTCCAGCACGGAGGCCACGACGAGGGCGCGGTGCCACAGCTCGCGGTACGTCGTGGACGCGTTCCCGGACCGGACGGCCACGGCGTCCGGCCGCAGACGCGCGTGCGCCCGGACGATCCGCACCACCGAGTCCGCTTCGATGTCGCGCACCTCACCGGCCAGCATGCCGGGGTGCGCCGCTGACGAGACCATCGCTGCTCCTGTTGTCGGCTGTCGGGTCCGGGGCGCGGGCGCCCGGCGCCCGCGCCCCGGCAAGGGATGAAGGGCTCAGGTCAGCGCGGCACGGCTGACCATGTCGCCCATGGCCACGATGATCTTCCGCTCGCCCTCGAAGGGGTCACGGCCGTGCGAGACCAGCATGTTGTCGATGATCGCCACGTCGCCCCGCTGCCAGGGGAACCGCTGCGCCAAGGAGTCGTAGAGCGAGCGCAGCAGGTCGACGGTGTCGTCGTCGATCGGCGAACCGTCACCGAAGGAGGCGCTGCGCGGGTAGGCGGTCTCGTCGTCGCCGAACAGCGACCGCATCACCTCCCGGACGGACGGCTCCAGGCAGGCCGTGTGGTGCAGGAAGAGCTGGTTGAAGAAGACCTGCTCACCGGTACGGGGGTGCTGGACGACGGCCGGCGCGTTCTGCACCGTCCGCAGCACGCCGTCGGGCAGCCACTCGCACTCCACGCCCTGGGCGCTGCAGCGCTCCTCCACCTCGTCGCGGTCACCGGTGCCGAACATCTGCTCCCAGCCGACGTCGAGCCCGGGGATGAAGTTGCGTACGTAGCGGATGCCGAGCGTCTCGAACCGGCCGCGCAGCTCGTCCGGGAGCGCCTCCCAGACCTTGCGCCCGTCGACGATCGGTGTCGCGCCGCCCTTGCTGGAGGGCTGTATGCAGCAGAAGAACTGGCGGCTGGGCCACTGCGGCATGTGGGAGCTCTCGTGGTGGAACAGGATCGACTGCTGGGCGGGGTAGGGCGTCGACTTGTAGACCCGGTCGGCGTCCTTCTCGTGCGGGAGGTCGCCGTAATCGCCGTACAGGGTGGTCACCAGGGAGGAGGCCACGGCCTCGAACGCGTCGGCGTCCGCGACGCCGAAGTCCCGCAGGACGACCGCGCCGTGGGTGAGGAGCAGTCCGTCGATGGCCGGACGGTGCCGCGCCGCCCACTCCACCGCGTCGACGTCCGGTGCCTCGCACCGGAGCAGGGGCGGATAGATCTCGTCATTGAATGAGACGCCAGGACCGAACATTCCCGACCATCCCTTCCTCTCGTGGTCGCAGACACCGGCCGCGCCTCGTCCGAGGCCGCTTCGGTCTGCCCGACGGAGTGACACCGCCGGGAGCCCGGCGGCACCATGGGACGTGTTCGGCTTCTGGTCGTGCGTCAACAGGCTTGGCGCCGTGCTCAGTAGGAACGTGCACGAGTCTAGGAAGGGGCTCCGGCGGGAGCCATGCCCTTAAGTTCCGGGCGAAAATCGCAGGTCATCCGGCCTTTCGCGGCAGATTCGCCCTCACGGCCCGCAGACGGCGGACGGCGGACGGCGTGAGGCGGGGCCGTGCAGGGTCGCCCCCGCAGAGGTTGGCGGCGAAGGGTGGGCTCCCTCTCCTGGCGGCCGAGGCCGCCGGCCTCGAGGAGGCGAGCCCGCAGGGGCCACGCCGCCCCGGCACCGCCGCGTGGGCGCCCACCGCGAGGGCACCGCCCCGGTCCCGTCGGGCCCACGACGCGGCAGGCGACCGAAGCCCGCCCACCGGGGCGCCCCGTTCCGCCCGAACGCGACGGAAGCGACAGGCGCGACGACCGCGACGGACTACTCGACGCTGCGGAGCAGCGTCTCGACGGCCTTCACCCGGTCGCCCAGCTCCGCGAGCTGGCCCCGCAGGGACTCCTGCTGGGCGACCGCCTCCTCGGCGAGCTTGCGGTACGAGGCCATGGCCACGGCGTCGGCACGGTGGCGCTGGAGTCTGAAGTACGCGACCACGCTCGCTGTGATGCCGCCGACGATGATCAGGACGACGGCGATGGCGATGATGGCCCCGGTCATGTGCGTTTCCCCTTCACGTCTTTCAGGCCCTTCTGGTCGTTCGGGCCCTCCGCGTCCGCCCGCTCCGGCGCGGCACCGGCGTCCCCCGCCCGGGCCTCGTCGGCCCGTACGGCCGCGAGGATCGTATCGACATTCAAGTGAAGGTCGAACGCGCCGAGTTCGAAGTACTTCAGCGCCTTGCCGTCGTCGGACAGCTCCAGGTTGCCGATCACCAGACCGGCCTTTTCCAGCCGTTCCAGGTGCATGTACAGCAGGGGGCGGGACATCCCGAGGCGGCGGGCCAGCTCGCTGACGTACATCCGGCCCTCGGCCAGTTCGGCGATGACGCGCAGGCGCTGTGCGTGGCCCACAGCAGCGAGAACAGCCAGAAGCTCCTCGCTGGTCATGGCCCACCTCTGACATCCCGGGAAACTTTAGGACGAGACTTTCCCACGACCTGCGCGGATGTCAAACGACCCCACGGTCACCGCGGCGGCCGCCACGCCCCGCCCGACGACCCACCGGCCGCGCAGCCGCCCGTCGAAGAACGACGGCTCGTTCACACGCTCCCGCCCCGCCGCCCCGTCCGCCCCTGCTGCCACCACACGTGCCCGGAACACATCGGTACGGGGCTCGAAGTCGACGTCCACGTCGTGGAAGCCCAGCCACACCCCCGTGAGCGGGAACCACGCCTTGTAGACGGCTTCCTTCGCGCAGAACAGCAGCCGGTCCCAGCACACGGCCGCGCCGCTGCCCGCCAGCTCGGCCAGCCGGGCGCGCTCGCCGGGGCCCGCGACGCTCGCCAGCACGCCGTCCCGCAGCGGCCGGTGCGGCTCGGCGTCCAGCCCGATGGCACGTGCGGCGGTGCGCGTCGCCACCGCCGCGGCGCGGTAGCCGCCCCGGCAGTGCGTCATGCTGCCGACCACGTCCTTTGGCCACCGGGGGGCGCCGTGGGCGTCGGGCAGGAGCGGTACCGGTGGCCGGCCCAGCTCGGCGAGGGCGTGGCGGGCGCAGTGGCGTACGGTCGTGAACTCGCGCCGCCGCCCTTCCGCCGCGCCCGCCACCACGGCCCGCTCCTCCGGGAGCAGCCGGGCGTCCGGCAGGTCGGCGAAGACCTCGACGGCGGCGACGTACGGCGGCAGGATCCGCTCGATCACCCCGGGCCGTCCCGTCAGCCCCGTCGTCCCGCCACGAACAGCTCGCCTCCGTCGGTGAAGCCCAGGTCCCCGGTGGGGCGCGCCCCGCTTCCCGGCGCGTCCACCCAGATCTCGCCGACGACCCGCTCCGGGACCGCCCGGCGCGTGGCGGGGTCGACGATCCGCACGCCGGTGCCCGGCAACGGCGTCCCCCGGCCGACCAGTTCCACCGCGCCGCGACCGGCCCGGCCCGCCGGCACGGCCCGCCCATGAGCGAGGGCCGCACGGTCGTAGCGCCCGGTCACGACCGGGTAGAGCGGCCGCGCCAGGGTTCCGCCGGGGGTGGCCCCGCCGGGGCCGTAGCCGGGGGCGAACATCTCCTCGCGGAAGAAGCCGGGGCGGAACGCGTCGGCGAACCGCCGCAGCGTCCGGGCCCTGACCGGCCCCGCGCCCCCGACGGCGGCCACCCGCCATGTCGACAGGTCGATGCGCATCCGCTCCGCCACCGGGACGCGCCGGACGCACAGCTCGTACCCGGCGTCCGGGGCCGCGGCGAAGACGTCCTCCTCCGCCTCGACGGCACGCAGCCACACCCGCGGGTCCCGCACGAAGGCGGCGGGCTCCATGGTCACCGCGGCGGCCCCGGAGGCCAGCGGCAGGACCAGCGCCGTGGCCAGCCCGGTGCCGTGCCAGAGCGGCAGCCAGCTCACGACGGTCGTGCCGCGGTCGACGTCGCACCGGTCGCGCACGGCGGCCTGGGCGGCCACCAGGGCCCCGTGGCCGACGGCGACGGCGCCCGGCGGCCGCCCGGCCGGCCGCGCGGCGTACTGGAGCAGCGCGGGTGCCAGGGGGTCGGAGGCCACGGGGGTGCCGCGACGGTGCCGGGGCGCCCGCGGCCCCCGTACGGCGAGCCCGGGCACGCCCGGCAGGGACGGCGCCGGGTGGCGGGCGGTGCCGGGCACCAGCACGGCGACGGGGCGGCAGTCGCGGGCGACGGCGGCGACGGCGGGCCCGGTGGCGGCCGCCACGGGTACGGCGACCATCCCGGCGTACAGGCAGCCGAAGAGGGCGACGGGGAAGTCCAGGGCCGGCATGGGCGGGACGATCACCCGGTCGCCGGGCCTCCCCGTCCGGTGCAGCGCGGCCGCCACGGCCCGGGCACGGGCGTCCAGCTCGGCCGCGCTGAGGCGCGCGATCCGGTCGCCTCCCGGCCCCAGGGCGGTGAACAGGGGCCGGTCGGCGTCGGGGCCCGTGGCGCGGTCCAGGAGCATGTCCACGACCGTCCGGGCCGGCGCCGGGCCGGTCTCCCGGTGGTCGTCGACGACGCTGACGGCGTTCTCGATCGGCGGTGCGCTGCTCATCGGCTCGTCCTCCCGGTCCAGCCACTCGTCCCACGCTCATGCTGCCGGGGCGCGCTGACGTGTCACTGACAGCGAGCGCGGCAGCGGGGCCGGGGCGGCCGGCAGCGGGACAGCGCGCACAGGGCGGCTCACCGACAGCGAGCACGGCCCGGCGTGGTGCCGAACCGTTGCCCGGCGGGCCTGGCCAGCACCGTCCGTGAGCTGGCAGGATCGCGCCATGCTCCAGGTCCTGTCCCGCATCAGCCGCCGCCGCGCCCTCCAGGGGTCCGCGGCGGGACTCGTGGTGCTGGGCCTGCTGCTGTGGTGGCTTGTTCCGGCCGGTGAGCCGTCGCCGAGCGGGAAGGTCACCTTCAGCACCGGCGTGCCGACCGGGGTGTACCAGCGGTACGGCGAGCTCCTCGAGGACGCCCTCGGCCGCACCGTCCCGGAGGTCGCGATAACCCTCCAGAACAGCGAGGGCTCCCGGCAGAACCTCGAGAGGCTCGCGTCCGGGGAGGCCGACTTCACCATCGCCACGGCCGACGCGGTGGCGACGTACATCCGGGACAGCAGACCGGGCGCCTACGACCTGCGGGGCTGCGCCCGGCTGTACGACGACTACGTCCAGTTGATCGTGCCCAAGTCCTCCAAGGTGCGCTCGACCCGTGATCTCCGGGGCCTGCGGGTCGGTGTGGGACAGGACGGCTCGGGCGTACGGCTGCTGGCGAACCGGCTGCTCCAGGCCGCCAAGATCGACCCGGACACGGGCATCACGCCGGTGTCGGCCGGGATCGACACCATGCCCGCGCTGCTGGAGCAGGACAAGCTGGACGCGTTCTTCTGGTCGGGCGGCCTGCCCACGAGCGCCGTGCAGAAGCTCTCGGAGCGGTTCCCGATCCGGCTCGTGCCGCTGGAGGGCGACCTGATCAACCGGGTGCACGAGGGCGGCGGCAGCGGCCGCTACTACCGCTCGGCGGTGGTGCCCGCCGACGCGTACGCCCTGGCCACCGAGGGCCGGCCGGTCGAGACGGTGGCGGTGGCCAACCTGCTCGTCACCACCGACCGCACGGATCCGGCGCTGGCCGAGGCGTTCACCCGCACGGTGATCCAGAGCCGGGACCGCATCGGCCGCCAGGTCCACCCCGCACAGCTCGTCGACCTGCGGACCGCGCTCTACACCGACCCCCTGCCGCTGCACGAGGGAGCACGCCGCTACTACCGCTCGGTCAAGCCGTAGCGGTCAGGTCACGTCGTAGCGCCGTACCGCCGCCGTACGGGCCGCACGGTCACGCCGTGGCGGTTCCGGGCCTCGCGGGGTTCTCCGGCGCAGTGCGCGGGACGGCCAGCGTGACGCGCAGGCCGCGCGGTTCGTGGTGGGAGTAGGAGATGGAGCCGCCGCCCGCCGCGAGCAGGGCGCGCGAGATGGACAGGCCGAGGCCGGAGCCCTTGACGTTCTGGTGGCGGCCGCTGCGCCAGAAGCGGTCGCCGACGCGGGTCAGCTCGTCGTCGGTGAGGCCCGGGCCGCCGTCCGTGACGACGATCGTGGAGGTGTCCCCGTCGGCGGCCACGGTGACGGCGACCTCCTCACCGGCCGGCGTGAACTTCAGCGCGTTGTCGATCACGGCGTCGAGGGCGCTGGAGAGGGCCACCGGGTCGGCCCAGGCGGTGACGGCCGGGCCGGCCCCGGTCAGCCGGACGCCCTTCTCCTCGGCGAGCGGCCGCCACGCGGCGACGCGCTCGGCGGCCAGCGCGCCGATGTCGGTGAGCCGGAGGTCGGCGGCGGCGTGCTCGGCCAGGGCGAGGTCCAGCAGGTCGTCCAGGACCTGGGCCAGGCGCTTGCCCTCGGTGCGTACGGAGGCGATCTCCTCGTTGCCCTCGGGCAGCTCCAGCGCGAGCAGCTCGATGCGCAGCAGCAGCGCGGCGAGCGGGTTGCGCAACTGGTGGGAGGCGTCGGCGACGAAGGCGCGCTGCTGCTCCAGGACCTCTTCGACGTTGTCGGCCATCTCGTTGAACGACCGGGCCAGGCGGCGCAGTTCCGGCGGGCCGCCGGCGGCCGCGACGCGGGAGTTCAGCCGGCCGGTGGCGATGTCGTGGGTGGCCGCGTCCAGGACCCGTACGGGCTTGAGCACCCACCCGGTCAGCCGGAACGCCGCGCCGACCGCCAGCAGCATCGCCGCGACCTCACCGGCCGCGATCAGCAGCCAGCCGTGCAGGATGCGGGAGCGGAGCTGCCCGGTGGGCGAGTCGGTGAGCACGACGGCGACGACGTCCCCGTCCCGTACGACGGGCGAGGCGACCGCGAGCCGGGCGTCGGGCTGCCAGGGCCACACCTGGGGCGGGTCGTGGCTGCGGCGGCCCAGCAGGGCCTCGCGGAAGGCGCGCCGGGGCTCGCCGCTCGCGGGGACGTCCCAGTCCTTGGGGGCGCGGGCCATGGCGGTGGTGTCGCGGTAGAAGACGCCGACCTCGATCCCGTACACCTCGTGGTAGCGGACGAGCTCGCCGTGCAGGGTGGACTGCCGCTCGTCGATGCCGGGCCCGCGCTCGGTGACGAACTGGGCGAGCGCCGCGAAGCGGGCGGTGTCGTCGATCCGGTCGACGACCACGGTCTGCTGCTGGGCGGCGGCGAGGCTGGCCGCGAGCGGGAAGCCGAGCGCGAGCAGCACGCCCGCCATGAGGACGAGGAGCAGGGGGAGCAGACGGGTGCGCACCGGGGCTTCAGGGGGTTACGCGGCCGGCGCGACCAGGCGGTAGCCGACGCCGCGCACGGTCTCGATGAGGGCGGGCATCCGCAGCTTGGCGCGCAGGGACGCCACGTGGACCTCCAGGGTGCGGCCGGTCCCCTCCCAGCTCGTGCGCCAGACCTCGCTGATGATCTGCTCCCGCCGGAAGACGACGCCTGGGCGCTGCGCGAGCAGGGCGAGCAGGTCGAACTCCTTGCGGGTGAGCTGGACCTCCGCGCCCTCCACGCTGACCCTGCGGGTGGGCAGCTCGATGCTGAGGGAGCCCAGGCGCAGCGGCGCCGCCGCGTCCGTGCCACCACCGGGGCCGGCCGCGCCGGTGGCGTCGTCGGTGTCGGGTGCGACGGAGCGCCGGCTGACGGCGTGGATGCGGGCGAGCAGTTCACCCGTGTCGTAGGGCTTGACGACGTAGTCGTCGGCGCCGAGGTTGAGGCCGTGGATGCGGGAGCGGACGTCGGCGCGCGCGGTCACCATGATCACCGGGGTGGTGGTGAGCTTCCGGATCTTGCCGCACACCTGGTAGCCGTCCTGGTCGGGCAGGCCGAGGTCGAGCAGGACGACACCGAAGGGCGCCCGGCCGGCGTTGGCGGCGGGCAGCAGGGCCTGGAGCGCCTCCTCGCCGTTGCGGGCGTGCGTGACGTCGAACCCGTGCTTCTTGAGGATCGCCGACAGGGCCGCGGCGACGTGGTCGTCGTCCTCGACGAGCAGCAGTCTCATGGGCCCCCCTCCGAAAGGTGCGATCGCTTGGGTGACCTTACGGCCACCTGGGCATGAACGCCGATGGGCGGCCCACGAGTCAAGAGGGTTCCGGGGCCATCGGGCGTTCCGTTATGCACCCGTTCTCCGGACCGCCGTCCCGGCGCCGTCCTGTTCACGCATAGTGTCCGGTTGCAGCCGGATCGTTATGCTCAATTTCCGCTCAGATGTAATGACGCTGGTCGCACCGCGTGCTTAATGTCCTCTGCAACCGAGGAGGACGGAGCAAGAAGCCGATGAGCGGAGTGTCAGTGACCAAGGGCGCGGAGGACGCCGTACCGACGGCAAGCGACCTGGTCGTGCTGAGCAACGTCAACAAGCACTTCGGCGCGCTGCATGTGCTCCAGGACATCGACCTGACCATCGCCCGTGGCGAGGTCGTGGTCGTCATCGGACCGTCCGGGTCCGGCAAGTCCACGCTGTGCCGCACCATCAACCGCCTGGAGACGATCGACTCCGGCAGCATCACCATCGACGGCAAGCCGCTGCCCCAGGAGGGCAAGGAGCTCGCCCGGCTGCGGGCCGACGTCGGCATGGTTTTCCAGTCGTTCAACCTCTTCGCGCACAAGACCGTGCTGGAGAACGTCATGCTGGGCCAGGTCAAGGTCCGCAAGGCGGAGAAGAAGGCCGCGGAGCAGAAGGCACGGACGCTGCTCGACCGGGTGGGCGTCGGCTCCCAGGCCGACAAGTACCCGGCGCAGCTCTCCGGCGGGCAGCAGCAGCGCGTCGCGATCGCCCGGGCCCTGGCGATGGACCCGAAGGTGATGCTCTTCGACGAGCCCACGTCGGCGCTGGACCCCGAGATGATCAATGAGGTCCTCGAGGTCATGCAGCAGCTCGCGCGGGACGGGATGACGATGATCGTCGTCACCCACGAGATGGGCTTCGCGCGGTCCGCCGCCAACCGGGTCGTCTTCATGGCGGACGGCCGGATCGTCGAAGAGGCGACTCCGGAGCAGTTCTTCAGCAGTCCGCGCAGCGACCGGGCCAAGGACTTCCTGTCGAAGATCCTGCACCACTGACGGTTGCCACTGATCCGCCGGTGACGAGCGGCGATGACGACCAACGAACCACGACACAAGGGATGTTCACCATGAAGCTTCGCAAGTCGGCCGCACTGGCCGTTGCCGTGCTCGCGCTGTCCGCGACCGCCTGTGGTGGCAAGGAGGGCTCCGCGGGCGACAAGCCGGCCGGCGTCCAGCCCGGCGCCACCAACGCGCCGGCCCTGCCGAAGTACGTCGTCGCCACGGGCGTCAGCCTGGACTCGCCGACCTTCAAGGCGGCCAAGGAGCGCGGCAAGCTCATCATCGGCTCCAAGGCGGACCAGCCGTACCTCGGCTTCGAGGACCAGGCCACCAAGAAGCGCTCCGGCTTCGACGTCGAGATCGCCAAGATGATCGCCGCCGAGCTCGGCTTCACCGAGTCGCAGATCGAGTGGAAGACGGTCGACTCCAGCACCCGCGAGACCGCCATCTCCAAGGGCCAGGTCGACTACTACGTCGGTACGTACACGATCAACGACAAGCGCAAGGCGCTGGTCGGCTTCGCGGGTCCGTACTACAAGGCCGGCGCCGACCTCCTGGTCCGCAAGGACGACACTTCCATCACCGGCCCCGACTCCGTCAAGGGCAAGAAGGTCTGCTCCATCACCGGCTCCACGCCGCTCCAGGAGATCAAGAAGCCGCAGTACGGCGCCCAGACCACCGAGCTCGGCAAGTACTCGGACTGCGTCCAGCAGCTCCTGACCAAGCAGGTCGACGCGGTGACGACGGACGACGCGATCCTCAAGGGTTACGCCGCCCAGAACCCCGGCAAGCTGAAGGTCGTCGGCAAGCCGTTCACGCAGGAGCCCTACGGCATCGGCATGAACAAGGAGGACAAGGTCCTGCGCGACGCGGTCAACAACGCGCTGGACAAGGGGATCAAGGACGGCACGTACAAGAAGATCTACGAGGCCACCCTGGGTCTGTCCGGCTCGGCCTACACCGCGCCGCCGGCGCTCGAGCGCTACTGATCGCGCTCCGCGCCACCGCTTCACCGGAAGCGCCCCGTACCCGCCGCGTACGGGGCGCTCCGCCCCGTGCCCCACGGACACCCCCGCGCGCCACGCACCCGCGGGCGGTGCACCGCACCACCCGGGCACGACCCCGCACCACGTACGCATCACGCCGCACGCGCGGCACGACGCACGACGCACCATGCGCCACGCACCCTGTGCCACGCAGGCACGGCCACACCGCACGCACATTGACCGCCAGCCGCTGACCGCCGACGCGGAGACCCCATGAACGTACTGCTCGACCACTTCTCAGAGTTCCGCGACGGCTTCATAGGAACCGTGTCGATCACCGCCGTCAGCACCGCCATCGCGCTGGTCCTCGGCATCGCCATCGCCGGTTTCCGGGTTTCCCCCGTCCCGCCGCTGCGCTGGTTCGGCACCGCCTGGGTCACCCTGCTGCGCAACACGCCGCTCACGCTACTGTTCCTGGTGACGACGTTCGTGGTGCCCGAGATCCTGTTCCCGGGCATGAGCGCCTTCGTCCTCGGCTCGATCGCGCTCGGCTTCTACACCTCCGCCTTCGTCTGCGAGGCGGTCCGCTCCGGCATCAACACGGTGCCGCTGGGCCAGGCCGAGGCGGCCCGTTCCCTCGGGATGACGTTCTCCCAGACCCTGCGGCTGATCGTGCTGCCGCAGGCCACCCGGACCGTGCTGCCGCCGCTGAGCTCGATCCTCATCGCGCTCACCAAGAACTCGGCCATCGCGGGCGCCTTCAGCGTCACCGAACTCTTCGGCTGGCAGAAGCTGATGAGCGAGGACGGCTACGACATCATCCCGATCTTCATCTGGGTCTCCCTCGCCTACCTGGTGGTCACCTTCTCCATCAGTGGTGTCTTCCGCATCCTTGAGCGCCGCCTGGAGGTCGCCCGATGAGCGCCAGCGTTCTCTTCGACGCCCCCGGCCCCAAGGCCGTCATCCGCAACCGCATCTACGCCGTCATCGGCACCCTGGCCATCGTGGGGCTCCTCGCCGTCACGATCGTCCGGCTGGGCGACAAGGGGCACCTCGCCCCCGAGATGTGGGACATCTTCAACTACGCGGGCATCCGGCAGAACATCGCCGACGCCCTCCTCGCCACCCTGAAGGCGTTCGGCATCGCGGCCGTCGGCTCGCTGGTGCTCGGCGTGCTCCTCGCCGTCGCCCGGCTCTCCGACCACAAGCCGGTCCGGTGGCTGGCGACGGGCTTCATCGAGCTGTTCCGCTCCATCCCGCTGCTGATCACCATTTACGCCGTGTGGGTCGGCTTCCTGACCGACTACTCGATGTGGGCCCTCGCGGTCGGCCTGTCGATCTACAACGGCTGCGTCCAGGCCGAGGTGCTGCGCGCCGGCATCAACTCCGTACCCAAGGGCCAGCGGGAAGCCGCCTACGCGCTCGGCATGAGCAAGACGCAGGTCATGACGACCGTGCTGATGCCGCAGGCCGTCCGGGCGATGCTGCCGACGATCATCAGCCAGCTCGTGGTGACCCTCAAGGACACCTCGCTCGGCTTCATCATCCTGTACCCGGAGCTGCTCCAGACGGCCCGGCTGATCGCCTCGAACACGCAGGTCAACGGCATGTACCCGTACGTGTCGACGATCGTCGTGATCGGTGCCATCTACGTCGCGATGTGCCTGGCGCTCTCCGCGCTCGCCACCTGGGTCGAGAAGCGCGGCCGCCGCGCCAAGACGGGCATCCAGACGCCCGACGCCGCCGGCACCGTGGCCGTCCTGGCCGGTGACGCCGGGAACGCCGCCGGCACCACCGCGATCGGCGGACCCGGCGCGGACGGCGGCGCGGGAGGTCCGGCCAACAACTGACGCCATGTGACATCATCCGGGTGTCCTACGCGTTGAACGGGGGCAGTGGCGGTCGCGCCGCTGCCCCCGTCACTTGACGCAAGCACCGGCAGTGGGTTGCATACGTTCTGTGATCGCGTCGCGTCCGGCTCCAGCCGAACATTCCGGTGTTTCCCCTGCTCACCGCATGACCGTACGGGCCTCACAGGTCTCAGGCGTACGGGTTTCAGGAGCCGCGCCGTGGACCCGGTGATCGTGGTCGGAGCCGGCCCCGTCGGACTGGCCGCCGCCCTGGCGCTCGCCGCCCAGGACGTCCCCTCCGTCGTGCTGGACGAGGGCCCCGGCAAGGAGGAACCGCGCGCCGCGCGCACCGCCGTGCTCCGCCCCGACACGGCCGCCTTCGTGGAGCGCCTCGGCTGCGCCACCGTACGGGACGAGGGCGCGCGCTGGACCGGCTGGCGGTCGATGCGCCGCAGGCAGCAGATGCGGCACGTCGAGTTCGGGCTCGACGCGCCCTCGCCGCTGCACATCCCGCAGCACTCCCTGACCCGCGGACTGCGGGAGGCCATCGCCGCGCTCCCGGACCCGGACCTGGTCCGGGTGGTCACGCACAGCCGCGTGGACGGCGTCGAGCAGGACCCGCACGGCGTGACCGCCCACACCCGCGGTCCCGGGGCGACGTCCTGGCGCGGCAGCCACCTGGTCGGCTGCGACGGCGCCCGCTCGACGGTGCGCAAGCTGCTGGGCGTCCGCTTCCCGGGGCGCACGGCGGTGGAACGGCACGCCGTGGCCGCCCTCCACGTCGAACTCCCCTGGCCGGACGAGGCGGTGCTGCACCGTCAGCCCCCGTGGCGCGGCGTCGGCGAGGAGGTCACCGCCCGGCCGTTGCCGGACGGGGGCTGGCGGCTCGACTGGCTGCTGCCGCCGCGCGGTGACCTGGTGACACCCGACGCGCTGGTGGCGCGCATCCGCGAGACGCTGTCCGGCTGGTGCGGTGCGACACCGGCGTACGACCTGGTCGACACCGGTGTCTACACGCTGCACCACCGGCTCGCGAAGCGGTGGCGGGTGGACCGGGCCTTCCTCGCCGGGGACGCCGCCCACCTGCTGGGCGCGCTCGGTACGCAGGGGCTCGACGAGGGGCTGCGGGACGTCGAGAACCTGGCCTGGAAGCTGTCGCTGGCCTGGCACCACGGCGCCTCGGACGCGCTGCTGGACAGCTACCAGGCCGAGCGGCGCACGGCGGTCGCCGCCCGGCTGCGGGCGGCCGACCAGGCGCTGCCGGTGCTGCGCGGGGCGGGCGGACTGCGGACGTACCTGCGCGGTGGCGGACACGACACCCTGCTGACGGACGGGCACGTGGGGCGCGGCCCGCTGGGCGCCCCGCCCGCGTACCCGCACTCCCCCCTGGCGCCCCCGCCCGCAGAGGGACACACCGGCGTCGGTACGCCGCCGGGCGCGCCGGTCGCCGATGTGCGGGTCACGGCTCCGGAGGACGGCACGACCGTGCGGCTGCGGGACCGGCTGGGCCGCGGCCGGCTCCTGGCGGTGCTGGTGGCGCCGGGTACGGGGGTGTGGGACCGGCGGCACTGGATGTCGGCGGGCGTGATGCCCCGGCTGGTGGAGGCGGTGGCCGGGCTGCCGGTGGAGGGCGAGGTGCTGGTCACGGAGGCCTACCCGGGCGCTGCCGCGCACACCCTGCTGCTGGTGCGGCCCGACGGGCACCTGGCGGCGGCCTTCTCCGGGGTGCGCCCGGCGGAACTGCACGCGGCGGCCGACGCCGTGCGGGGCGGCGCGCCGTCGCCCGAGCACAGCGACCGGACCGCCGACGTCAACTGACACCGCTGACGCGACCGACGCGCTCGGCGCGTCTGACGTGGTTGACGCGATTGACGCGATCGGGAGGACGTGCTGTACTCCCGATCATGAACGGCACCGACGTGCGCCTGTGGCGGAGGGTCCATATGGACCTGGTCCGTTACGCGGGCTGCGTGTGTCGTCGGTCCTGCTGAACTCGCTGTTTTTCTTGCGCGCCGTTCTCCGTGCGCGCTCCTCCCGCGAATTCGCCTCCAGGACCCAGGACGGTTTTCCGTGTCCCAGTCTGTTTCCCCCGCCGCGGCCACTGACGCGCCGACGGCTGCCCACCTGCTCGACTTCGTCCGCCGCACGGCGGCCGACACCGCACTGGTCGCCTCCCTCCCGCTCGACCCGGAGGGCCGCACATGGGTACGGCTCGACGGCCCTGGCGGCAGTGAGGCCTGGCTCATCGGCTGGCCGCCCGGCACCGGCACGGGGTGGCACGACCACGCCGAGTCCATCGGCGCCTTCGCCACGGCGCGCGGCGCCCTGAAGGAGAACTCCCTTGCCGTACGGCTGCCTTCGGGCGGTTGGCGCGCTCTGGAGCTGCACGACGGCGTCGACCGTGAACGCCTGCTGCGCACGGGCCAGGGGCGGGCGTTCGGCCGGCACCATGTGCACGAGGTGCTGAACGAGTCCGTCACCGAGCACGCGGTCTCGGTCCACGCGTACTACCCGCCGCTCCCGCTGATCCGCCGCTTCAGCCGCACCGGCCCGGTGCTGCGGCTGGAGCAGGTCGAGCGCCCGGAGGACTGGCAGTGAACATCGACGAGTTGCTGGAACGGGTCCGGGCCGGCCTGCACCGCCTGACCCCGCCCGAGGCGTTCGCGGCGGCCGGGGCGGGTGACGCGCTGCTGGTCGACATCCGGTACGCGGCGCTGCGCGAGCGCGACGGGCTGATCCCCGGCGCGCTGGTCGTCGAGCGCAACGAACTGGAGTGGCGCCTCGACCCCCTGGGCAGTCACCGCGCCCCGGAAGCGGTGAGCCACGACCTGCGCGTCGTGGTGATCTGCGACGAGGGCTACGCCTCCTCCCTCGCGGCGGCCTCCCTGCACCAACTGGGCCTCCATCGCGCCACCGACCTCATCGGCGGCTTCCAAGCCTGGAAGGCCCACGACCTCCCCACCACCCCCTCCCCCTGACGCAGCCCCCACCCCGGCCGCCTGCCCCCGTGGCGGGGCGGGTGTGCCAGGCACGCCGTCCGAGCCACCGGCGCGGGGCCGGGCGGTCAGAAGCCCTCGGGTGGGAGGTCTTCCAGGTCCTCCCCCTCCTCCTCCAGTGCCTGGCGCACGACCCGCAGGGCCATGCCTTCCGGGTAGCCCTTGCGGGCGAGCATGCCCGCGAGGCGGCGGAGGCGGCGGTCGCGGTCGAGACCGCGGGTGGCCCGGAGCTTGCGGGCGACCAGCTCGCGGGCCGTCTCCTCCTCCTGCTCGGAGTCGAGCTGACCCACCGCTTCGTCGATCAGCTCGGCATCCACCCCCTTGGTGCGCAGTTCACGCGCGAGGGCGCGGCGGGCCAGGCCCCGGCCGTGGTGCCGGGACTCCACCCACGCGCCCGCGAAGGCCGCGTCGTCGATCAGGCCGACGTCCTCGAAGCGGGAGAGGACCTCGTCGGCGACCTCGTCCGGAATCTCACGTTTGCGCAGCGCGTCCGCGAGCTGCTTGCGGGTGCGCGGGGTCCCGGTGAGCAGGCGCAGGCAGATCGCCCGCGCCCGCTCAGCCGGATCCTGGGGCGACAGCTCCTTCTCGGCCCTCGACGAGTCGGCGCTGTCGCCCGGCCATTCGGTGCGCCGGACCACGGGGTCAGGCCTTGGCGGCCGCGGTCTTGGTCGCCTTGGCCGCCTTGGCCGCCGGGGCCGGGACCGACTTGGCCGGCTCGTCCGCGGCCGCCGCCGCGCCCGCCGCGTCCGTGGCCGGCTCGGCCGCCGGGGTCTCGGACCGGACGCCGACGCCCAGCTTCTCCTTGATCTTCCTCTCGATCTCGTTCGCGAGGTCGGGGTTGTCCTTCAGGAAGTTGCGGGCGTTCTCCTTGCCCTGACCGAGCTGGTCGCCCTCGTACGTGTACCAGGCGCCCGCCTTGCGCACGAAGCCGTGCTCCACGCCCATGTCGATCAGGCCGCCCTCGCGGCTGATGCCCTGGCCGTACAGGATGTCGAACTCGGCCTGCTTGAACGGCGGCGCGACCTTGTTCTTGACGACCTTGCACCGGGTGCGGTTGCCCACCGCCTCCGTGCCGTCCTTCAGGGTCTCGATGCGGCGGATGTCGATACGCACCGAGGCGTAGAACTTCAGCGCCCGGCCACCCGTCGTGGTCTCCGGCGAGCCGAACATCACACCGATCTTCTCGCGGAGCTGGTTGATGAAGATCGCCGTGGTCTTGGACTGGTTGAGCGCGCTGGTGATCTTCCGGAGCGCCTGGCTCATCAGACGGGCCTGGAGACCGACGTGCGAGTCGCCCATCTCGCCCTCGATCTCCGCGCGCGGCACGAGCGCGGCCACGGAGTCGATGACGATCAGGTCGAGCGCGCCGGAGCGGACGAGCATGTCCACGATCTCCAGGGCCTGCTCACCGTTGTCCGGCTGGGAGAGGATCAGGTTGTCGATGTCGACACCGAGCTTCTTCGCGTACTCGGGGTCGAGGGCGTGCTCCGCGTCGACGAACGCGACCTGGCCGCCGGCCTTCTGCGCGTTGGCCACGGCGTGCAGGGTCAGGGTCGTCTTACCGGAGGACTCCGGGCCGTAGATCTCCACCACACGGCCGCGCGGCAGGCCGCCGACGCCGAGCGCGACGTCGAGCGCGGTCGAGCCGGTCGGGATGACCTCGATGGGCTCCATCGACCGCTCGCCCATGCGCATCACTGCGCCCTTGCCGAATTGCCGTTCAATCTGTGCGAGCGCGGCGTCGAGCGCCTTCTCGCGGTCGGTTCCTGCCATGGGTTCCACCCGGTTTGCTTGAGTCGATCGCTTCACGTCAAAGACGCTAACCCCTGCCACTGACAATGGGCCCCGACGTCCCTCCGGCCTGTGGATAACTCGGCGGCCGACACCTCGCCGCCCCCGCGTTTCCGGGCCCGGAACCCCCATGAGAATGGATGTTCGATTTTGGTGTCAAGCGAGCCACACCGGCGCGCCGGGACGGGTCAGGAGCCGTCCGCGGCCGGCGATCCGCTGTCCGGCTCCTTCTCCTTCTTGGCCCGCAGAGCCCGCTGCACACGGGCCAGGACGGCCTCGCCGTGCCGCCGGTGGCCGTGCATCCGCGGGTCCTCGGTCACGTCGTACCGCTTCACGTACGCGCCGAGGAACGCCTGCAGCGTGGCGACCGCCGGGATCGCGATCAGCGCACCGACCGCGCCGAGCAGCGCGGTGCCCGCCACCACCGACCCGAAGGCCACGGCCGGGTGGATGTCGACGGTCTTCGCGGTGAGCTTGGGCTGAAGCACGTAGTTCTCGAACTGCTGGTACACCACCACGAAGGCCAGCACCCACAGCGCGTACCAGGGGTTCTCGGTGAAGGCGATCAGCATCGGCAGCGCCCCGGCCAGGTACGTACCGATGGTGGGCAGGAACTGGGAGACCAGCCCCACCCAGACGGCGAGCGCCGGCGCGTACGGCACCGCCAGGAACTCCAGCAGCACGTAGTGGGCGACGCCGGAGATCAGCGCCATCAGCCCGCGGGAGTACAGGTAGCCGCCGGTCTTGTCGACGGCGATCTCCCAGGCGCGCAGCACCTCGGCCTGCTTGGCGGGCGGCAGCACCGAGCACAGCGCCCGGCGCAGCCGTGGGCCGTCGGCGGCGAAGTAGAACGAGAACAGGAAGATCGTCAGGAGCTTGAACAGCCCGCCGAGCACGGTCGCCGAGATGTCCAGCACCCCGCTCGCGCTGTTCTGGACGTACTTCCGCAGCCAGTCGGAGCGCAGCAGGCTGTCCTGGACCTCGACCCGGGACAGCTCGGTCTGGAAGGTGCGGTTGATCCAGTTGATGAGCGAGTCGAGGTACCGGGGGAAGTCCTCGACGATCTCGACGATCTGGCCGGCCAGCATCGAGCCCAGCAGCACGACGAAGCCGATGCTCGCCGCCAGGACGGCGAAGAAGACCAGGAAGGTGGCGAGACCGCGGCGCATCCCCCGGGCGGCCATCCGCCCCACGGCCGGCTCGATGGCGAGGGCCAGGAAGAACGCGATGAGGATGTTGATCAGCAGGCCGATGAGCTGGTGGAACGCCCAACTGCCGAGCTGGAAGCAGGCGTAGAGGGCGAGGGCCAGCACCATGGCCTTCGGGAGCCAGCGGGGCATGCGGGCGGCGGGAGCCCCGCCCGCGGCCGGCGCGCCCCCGCCCCCACCGCCGCCCGGCACGGACACGGAGGCCGCAACGGATCCGGACGCCGGCCCCGGCCGCGCCGACGTCACTACGGACGCGCCGGACCCGGCCTGCACGGGCACGACGGCCTCGGCCTCGGCCTCGGCGGATGAGGACCCGTCGGCCCCGGCTCCGGCCGGCTCTGTCGCCCCGGCCGTCGCGTCCGCCGCCGGCGCCTCGGTCCTGCTCGGCGGCACGGAGGCCGCGTGGTCGCCCGGTGACGCGGGGTCGCCGGTCACGGGCTCGGTGGTCGTCGTCTCGGTCTCGTCAGTCGGGGCCACGGAGCAAGTCTCGCGCACAGCGGTGACAAGCGGCCGGTCAGCCCGGCGATCGCCCCGTCACCGCGTCATCCCGCCCGCGTCACCGCTTGTCCGCGGGGACGTCCACGGCCGCGCAGACCGCGCGCCAGACGTCCTTCGCCTCCCACCCGGCGTCCAGCGCCTCGTACACCGTCCGGCCGCCCAGCTCGGACATGACATGGTCCCGAGCGAAGGACTCGGCGTACCCCTCACCGAAGTGGTCCGCCATCCGCTCCCAGAAAATCGTCAACCGCATGCCCCAAGTATCCCGCTCCTGAGAGTGCAGCCCGGTCCGCGCCGCTTGCCGAAAGCCCTTTCCGCCCTACGGTCGGAACATGGCTGGAACTCTCCTCTCCCGCGCCGAGCACTTCATCTGGCTGACGGCCCGCGTGCTCGAACAGCGGCGGTTCGCCTATCACTTCCTGGGTGGTGGCGCCGACCCCGTGGAGACCGCCCTGAGCGCGTACCTCAACGAGGACGGAGGGTACGGACACGCCTTGGAGCCGGATCTGCGCGGGCCCGTGAGCCAGCCGCTGCACACCGCGATGGCCCTGCGGGTGCTGGACTCCATCGGGCGCTGCGGCGGGCTGCGCGTGGAGCGCGTCTGCCGTTACCTGACGGGGGTGTCCACGCACGACGGGGCCCTCCCGGCCCTCCACCCCTCGATCCGGGGCTATCCGGTCGCGCCGTTCATGCCGGTCGTGGACGACCCGCCGAGCGAGCTGCTGGCGACCGGCCCGGTGGTCGGGGTGCTCCACCGCAACCAGGTCTGGCACGCGTGGCTGTTCCGCGCCACGGACTTCTGCTGGGCGGCCGTGGAGGCGCTGGAGAAGTCGCATCCGTACGAAATCCAGGCCGCCGTCGCGTTCCTGGACGGCGTTCCGGACCGGGCCCGCGCGGAGGCGGCCGCCGACCGGCTCGGCCGCCTGGTGCGGGAGCAGCGGCTGGCGGTGCTCGACCCGGAGCGCGTCGACGCGTTTCCGGTGGCGCCGGGCTACGCCCCGGGTGAGCATCACTTCCCGCACGACTACGCGCGCGTGCCGGATTCACTCGCCCGGCGCTGGTTCACCGACGAGGAGATGGCCCGGTCCCTGGACCGTCTCGCCGCGGACCAGGAGGAGGACGGCGGCTGGCCGGTCCGATGGCGCCAGTGGGCGCCGGGCACCGCCCTGGAGTCGCGTCCGGTCGTGACCATCGAGGCGCTGCGTACGCTCAGGGCCCACGGCCGCCGGATCGACGGCTGACCGCTCACCGCCGGCCACCTCGGCGGCCGGGTGACGGGGCCTCTCCGTGCCGTGTCGGGCCGCGCAAGGCCGCCGTCAGCCGCCGATGGCGCGTACGCCCGCCGTGACCACGACAGCGGCGGCGACCACGACCAGGAAGGGCGCCCTCAGCACCAGGGCGAGTGCCGCCGCTGCGAGGCCCGCCCCGCGCGCGTCCACGACGAGCGAGGCGTCCGTGCTGAAGGTCTGCTGCGCGGTCAGCGCGGCCAGCAGGGCGACGGGGAGCAGCGCCGACAGCCGCTGCACGAGCGGGCGCTCCAACGCCCCGGCGGGCACCAGGAGGCCGGCCAGCTTCAGGAGGTAGCAGCCGGCGGCGGTCAGTCCTATGGCGATCCAGACGGTCATCGGTCCGTCCCCTTCCCGCCCGCACGCAGGGCCTTGCGTCCTTCGAACCACAGCACCGCGGGCGCGGCGAGCGCCGCGACCAGCACCGGTACTCCCGCCGGGAGCACCGGCAGGAAGCCGAGCCCCAGGACGACGGCCAGCGCGGCGACCGCCCGTTCGGTGGCCGTGCGCAGCATGGGCGCCAGCAGGGCGAGGAAGACGGCCGGCCCGGCGGCGTCCAGCCCCCAGGCGTTCGTGTCACCGATGGCCTCGGCGCCCAGCGCTCCCAGGAGTGTGGTCAGGTTCCACAGCACATAGAGGGTGAGTCCGGTGACCGTGAAGCCGATCCGGGCGGCCCGCCGGTCCGGCTGGGCGAGCGACACGGCCGCCGTCTCGTCGATGACCCAGTGGGCGGCGAACGGCCGCACCGGGCGCCGCAGGGCGAGGAGCTGTGACAGCCGCAGCCCGTAGAAGGCGTTGCGGGTACCGAGGAAGAACGCTCCCGCGGCGGCGGTGAACGGGTTCCCGCCCGCCGCGAGCGCCCCGACGAGCGCGAACTGCGAGGCTCCGGTGAAGACCAGCAGGCTGAGGGCGCAGGTCTGGAGCAGTCCGAGCCCGGCCCCGGCGGAGGTCACGCCGAACGCGAAGCCGGAGAGCCCGACGGCCACGCCGACGCCGAGCGCGTCCCGTACGACGGCCCGGTCGGGCCGGACCGCGGCCGGCGGTCCTGTTTCCCTGAGCGCTGTCTGTGCTGTCTGTTCTGCCACGCCCCGACGTTACGAATCCGGGAGCTGCCCGGTCTTGTACGTTCTTGCGCGCTCGCGCTGGTAGGCGCCGGGCGGCACGCCGACGATCCGGGTGAAGTGCCGGTTGAGGTGGGGCTGGTCGGTGAAGCCGACCGCGGCGGCGGCAGCGGCCGGTGAGGTACCGGACTCCAGCAGGCGGCGGGCGGTACGCACGCGCGCGTTGGTCAGCCAGGTGTGCGGGGGCATGCCGTAGGCCGCCTTGAAGGCGCGCAGCAGGGCGAAGGGGCTGGTGCCGAGTTCCCGTGCCAGCGCGTCCAGGGACGGCGGCTCGGCCATGCGCTGCTGGAGGGCTTCCCTGGCGAGGGCGGCCGTGCGGGCCCCGGCGGCCAGGGGCCGGCGCTGGGGCAGGGACTGGCCGTGGCGGCGCAGCAGGCGGGCGACGGCCACCCGCAGGACGCTGTCGGCGGCCAGCGCGTTGCCCTCCTCGGCCGCCCGGTGCACGGCGCTGATGAGCCGGGCGGTGTCCTCGTCCTCGACGATGGTCTCGGCGAAGCCGGCGGTGCCGCGCAGGGTCGTCTCCTCCTCCGCGATCGCGGCGACGAGCGCCGACGACGGGTAGAGGGTCGCGTACGACCAGCCCTCGGGGACCCCGGCGTGCGCGGCGTGCGGCACCTCCGGGTTGATCATGACGACGGTGCCGGGGCGGGCCCGGATGGTGCCCTCGGGCATGACGACGTCCTCGACCCCGCGCCGCACGGCACCCAGAACGAACCCCTCGTGGCTGTGGCGGGTGAAGGAGTGGCGTACGTACCGGGCGCGGAGCAGGTCGAGCCCGGGCACGCCGGGGTACTGCCAGTGCCGGGCCCATTCGCCGTGCTGTTCCTGCCCCCGTCTGCTCGCCATTCCTCCATTCTGCGCCCCGGCCGCACCCCGCTGACCTCGGCGTCCATGGTGCGGACAGCGCTGCTCGCGCCGGAATGTCAGTGGCGGGGTGCACGATGGGGGGCATGGCCAGGACTGCGCTCGACTCCTTCTCCCCCGCCACACGCGGCTGGTTCACGGGGGCCTTCCGCGCGCCCACCGCGGCCCAGGAAGGCGCCTGGCGGGCGATCGGCGAGGGGTCGGACGTCCTCGTCGTGGCCCCGACCGGGTCCGGCAAGACCCTGGCCGCCTTTCTCGCCTCTCTGGACCGGCTCGCGTCCACGCCGCCGCCCGCCGACGCGAAGAAGCGCTGCCGCGTGCTGTACGTGTCTCCGCTCAAGGCGCTCGCGGTCGACGTCGAGCGCAATCTGCGCAGTCCGCTGACCGGCATCCGCCAGGAATCGGTCCGTCTCGGCCTGCCGGAGCCGGACGTGCGGGTCGGCATCCGCTCGGGCGACACCCCGGCCGCCGAGCGGCGCTCGCTCGCCACCAGGCCGCCGGACATCCTGATCACCACCCCCGAGTCGCTGTTCCTGATGCTCACCTCCGCCACGCGGGACGCCCTGTCCGGCGTGGAGACGGTGATCCTGGACGAGGTGCACGCGGTCGCCGGCACGAAGCGGGGCGCCCACCTCGCGCTCTCCCTGGAGCGGCTGGACGAGCTGCTGCCGCGCCCGGCACGCCGCATCGGCCTGTCCGCCACGGTCCGCCCGGTGGACGAGGTGGCCCGCTACCTGTCCCCGCGGCGGAAGGTGGAGATCGTCCAGCCGCCGTCGGGAAAGGAGTTCGACCTGTCGGTGGTGGTCCCGGTCGAGGACCTGGGCGAGCTCGGCGGGTCCCCGGCGACCGACACGGATCAGGCCGAGCGGCCGTCGATCTGGCCGCACGTGGAGGAGCGGATCGCCGACCTCGTCCAGGCCCACCGTTCGACGATCGTCTTCGCCAACTCCCGGCGGCTGGCCGAGCGGCTGTGCAACCGGCTCAACGAGATCGCCTACGAGCGGGCCACCGGAGAGGCCCTGCCCGAGGACCAGTCCCCGGCCGAGGTGATGGCGCAGTCCGGCGCGGCCAAGGGCGCCCCGTCCCTGCTGGCGCGGGCGCACCACGGCTCGGTCTCCAAGGAGCAGCGGGCCCTGGTCGAGGAGGACCTCAAGGCGGGCCGGCTGCCCGCCGTGGTCGCCACCTCCAGCCTGGAGCTGGGCATCGACATGGGGGCGGTCGACCTGGTGGTGCAGGTCGAGTCGCCGCCGTCCGTGGCCTCCGGCCTCCAGCGCGTCGGCCGCGCCGGGCACCAGGTGGGTGCCGTGTCGACGGGCGTGGTGTTCCCCAAGTACCGGGGCGACCTGGTGCAGGCGGCGGTGGTGACCGAGCGGATGCGTTCGGGCGCCATCGAGTCGATGCGTGTCCCGGCCAACCCGCTGGACGTCCTGGCCCAGCAGCTCGTCGCCATGGTCGCCCTGGACACCTGGCAGTTCGACGACCTGCTCGCCCTGGTGCGGCGGGCCGCGCCGTTCGCGTCGCTGCCCGAGTCGGCGTTCACCGCCGTCCTGGACATGCTCGCCGGGCGTTATCCGTCCGACGCGTTCGCCGAGCTGCGCCCGCGCGTGGTGTGGGACCGCGTCGCCGGCACGGTGACGGGCCGCCCCGGGGCGCAGCGCCTGGCGGTCACCTCCGGCGGCACGATCCCCGACCGGGGCCTGTTCGGGGTGTTCCTGGCGGGCGCCGACCCGAAGAAGGGCGGCGGGCGGGTCGGCGAGCTCGACGAGGAGATGGTGTACGAGTCGCGGGTCGGTGACGTGTTCACGCTCGGCACCTCCTCGTGGCGGATCGAGGACATCACGCGCGACCGGGTGCTGGTCTCCCCCGCGCCCGGTGTGCCGGGCCGGCTGCCGTTCTGGAAGGGTGACCAGCTCGGGCGGCCGCTGGAGCTGGGCCGTGCGGTGGGCGCGTTCCTCCGCGAGGTGGGCTCCCTGGCGCCGGACGACGCGCGGCTGCGCCTGCTGGCGGCGGGCCTGGACGCCTGGGCGGCGGACAACGTCCTGGCGTACCTGGACGAGCAGCGCCGGGCGTGCGGCCACGTGCCGGACGACCGGACGATCCTGGTGGAGCGGTTCCGCGACGAGCTGGGCGACTGGCGGGTGGTGGTGCACTCGCCGTTCGGCGCGCAGGTGCACGCCCCGTGGGCGCTGGCGCTCGGCGCCCGGCTCACCGAGCGGTACGGCATGGACGCCCAGGTGATGCACGCCGACGACGGCATCGTGCTGCGGCTGCCCGACGCGGACCTCATGGGCCTGGACCTGCTCGACCAGGACCCGGCCACGCCCGGCCCGGAGTACGACAGCGACCAGGCGCCGGTCGGCGCCGCCGACGTCCTGTTCGACAAGGGCGAGGTGGACCAGATCGTCACCGACCAGGTCGGCGGCTCGGCGCTGTTCGCGTCCCGGTTCCGCGAGTGCGCCGCCCGCGCCCTGCTGCTGCCGCGCCGCAACCCGGGCAAGCGCACGCCCCTGTGGCAGCAGCGTCAGCGTGCCGCCCAGTTGCTCCAGGTGGCCAGCGAGTTCGGCTCGTTCCCCATCGTTCTGGAGGCGGTCCGCGAATGCCTCCAGGACGTGTTCGACGTCCCGGGGCTGCGGGAGCTGATGGGCGACATCGAGTCCCGCCGCGTCCGGCTGGTCGAGGTCACCACCCCCGAGCCGTCCCCCTTCGCACGTTCCCTCCTGTTCGGCTATGTGGCGCAGTTCCTGTACGAGGGGGACTCGCCGCTCGCCGAGCGGCGGGCCGCCGCGCTGTCCCTGGACTCGCGGCTGCTGGCCGAACTGCTGGGCCAGGCGGAGCTGCGCGAGCTGCTGGACGCGGACGTCCTGGCCGAGCTGGAGGGCGAGCTCCAGTGGCTGACCGAGGACCGGCGTGTCAAGGACGTGGAGGGCGTGGCCGACGTGCTGCGCGTCCTCGGCCCCCTCACCGGCGCCGAGCTGGTCGAGCGCGGCGCCGATCCGCAGTGGCCGGAGCACCTGGAGAAGACCCGCAGGGCCATCCGGGTCCGTATCGCGGGCGCCGAGCACTGGGCGGCCGTCGAGGACGCGGGCCGGCTGCGCGACGCCCTGGGCACCGCCCTGCCGGTCGGCGTGCCGGAGGCCTTCACCGAGCCGGTCAAGGACCCGCTGGGCGACCTCCTGGCGCGGTACGCGCGCACGCACGGGCCGTTCACCTCCGCCCAGGCCGCCGCCCGGTTCGGTCTCGGTATCGCGGTCACCGACGGGGTGCTGCACCGGCTGGCCGCCGCGGGCCGCGTCGTGCAGGGTGAGTTCCACCCGTCCGGCATGGGCCAGGAGTGGTGCGACGCGGCCGTACTGCGCCGGCTGCGCCGCCGTTCGCTGGCCGCGCTCCGCCATGAGCTGGAGCCGGTCCCGCCCGCCGCACTCGCCACGTTCCTGCCCCAGTGGCAGCACCTGGGGAGCAACAGCCTGCGCGGCATCGACGGGCTGGCCCGCGCCATCGAGCAGCTCCAGGGCGCCCCCGTCCCCGCCTCCGCCCTCGAGAAGCTGATCCTGCCGTCCCGCGTGGCCGGCTACGGCCCGGCCATGCTCGACGAGCTCACCACCACCGGCGAGGTCGTGTGGGCCGGCGCGGGCGCCCTGCCCGGCAAGGACGGCTGGGTGTCGCTCTACCTGGCCGACGCGGCGCCCCTGCTGCTTCCGGCGCCCCACCCCCTGGAGCTGACGGCGCTCCACGAGTCGGTGCTGACCGCCCTCTCCGGCGGCTACGGCCTGTTCTTCCGCCAGATCGCCGACCAGGTCCGCGCGACCACGCACCCCGACGCCACCGACCCCCAGCTCGCCGACGCCCTGTGGGACCTGGCCTGGTCCGGGCGGCTCACCAACGACACCCTGGCACCCCTGCGCTCCCTGCTCGGCTCGGGGCGTACGGCGGGGTCCACCGCACACCGCGCCAAGCGCACCGTCCCGCGCGGCCGGTACGGCACCCTGACCGCGGCCGCCCGCCCCTCCGGCCGCCCCGTGTCCCGTTCCGGCCCGCCCACCGTCAGCGGCCGCTGGTCGCTCCTCCCGCCACCGGAGCCGGAGCCCACCCACCGCGCCCACGCCCTGGCCCGCACCCTGCTGGACCGGCACGGCGTGGTCACCCGGGGCGCGGTGGCCGCCGAGGGTGTGGAGGGCGGCTTCTCCGCGACGTACCGCGTCCTGTCGGCGTTCGAGGACAGCGGCCAGGCGCGCCGCGGCTATGTCGTCGAGGGCCTGGGAGCCGCCCAGTTCGCGATGGACGGTGCCGTCGACCGTCTCCGGGCGGCGGCCACCGCCCGCGACCGCGCCGACTCCGCGGCCGCCCCGCGCGCCGTCGTCCTCGCCGCCGCCGATCCGGCCAACGCGTACGGCGCCGCGCTGTCCTGGCCCGAACCCCCCACCGGCGCCGGCCACAAACCGGGCCGCAAGGCGGGCTCCCTCGTGGTCCTCGTCGACGGTGAGCTCACGCTCTACATGGAGCGCGGCGGCAAGACCCTGCTGTCCTGGCCGACCGAACCGGACGACCCCGCCCTCCAGGCCGCCGCCGACGCCCTCGCGGCAGCCGCCCGCGCCGGCTCCCTCGGCACCGTCACGGTCGAGCGGATCAACGGCGCCGCCGCCCTCACCTCGCCCCTCTCCCGCTCCCTGGAGGCGGCCGGCTTCCACGCCACCCCCCGAGGACTCCGCCTCCGCGCCTAGCGCCCCGCAGCGGCGCCGTAAGCCGTCAGCATGGACCGGCCACGAGAGCCGTACGGTCCCGTAGCCGTCGCCGCCCCTCCCCCGCCCTACGTCCCGCATCATGGACCCATGCCCGAAGGAGACACCGTCTGGCTGACCGCCCGTCGTCTGCACACCGCCCTCGCGGGCAAGCTGCTGACCCGCTCCGACCTGCGGGTCCCGCGGTTCGCCACCGCCGACCTCACCGGCCGGACACTGCTCGACGTCACGCCGCGCGGCAAGCACCTCCTCACCCGCATCGAGGGCGGCCTGACCCTCCACTCCCACCTCCAGATGGACGGCGCCTGGCGCGTCTACGCATCCGACGAGCGCTGGACCGGCGGCCCCGGCCACCAGATCCGGGCCATCCTCGGCACCACGACGCACACCGCCGTCGGCTACCGCCTCCCCGTCCTGGAGCTGATCCGCACCACCGACGAACCGTCCGTCGTCGGGCACCTGGGGCCCGATCTCCTGGGCCCCGACTGGGACTTCGAGGAAGCCGTGCGCAGGGTGTGCGCCGACCCGGCACGCCCCCTCGGCGAAGCGCTGCTGGACCAGCGGAACCTGGCGGGCATCGGCAACGTGTACAAGTGCGAGCTGGCCTTCCTCGCCCGTGTCACGCCCTGGCTCCCGGTCGGCGAACTCCCGCCCGGGGTACCGGAACGGCTGGTCGCCACCGCGCACCGCCTGCTGGAGGCCAACAAGGAACGCTTCGACCGGCGGACGATCACCACCACCGACCGCCCCGACCGCAAGCTGTACGTCTACGGGCGCAAGAACCGGCCCTGCTACCGCTGCGGCACCCCCATCCACCGCAAGGACGAGACCGCACGGGAGCGCATCTCCTACTGGTGCCCGGGCTGCCAGTCCGGCCCCGCACCGGCCCCGGAGCCCCCCACTGGTTGACGGTCCGTCAGATCGCGGCGTACGGTCCCGGCATGCCACTGTCGGCGTACGACCTCACGGGCCGCAGCGCGTTCGTCACCGGGGCCGCCGGCGGCATCGGCCGAGCGACCGCCGTCCTGCTCGCCGAGGCGGGGGCCACTGTCCACTGCGCGGACCGCGACGCGGCAGGGCTGCACGGGACCCGCGCGCTCATCGACGCCCAGGGCGGCACGGCCCGCATCCACCCGCTCGACGTGACCGACCGCCACGCCCTGCGCGCCGCCGTGGAGAGCGCCGGGCCCCTGCACGTGATGGCCGCCATCGCGGGCGTCATGCACACCAGCACGGTTCTGGAGACGACGGACGCCGACTTCGACCGCGTGTTCGCCATCAACTTCAAGGGCGTCCTGTACGCGGGTCAGCAGGCGGCCCGGTCGATGATCACGCACGGCGTGGCGGGGTCCATCGTCACGATGGCGTCAGGGGCGGTGGACGCGGCGAGCCCGGGCCTGCTCTGCTACGGCGTCGCGAAGGCAGCCGTGGTCCAGCTCACCCGGACGCTCGCCGCCGAGCTGGGACCGCACGGCATCCGCGTCAACGCCGTGGCGCCCGGCTGGGTTCGTACGCCCATGACGCAGCGTCATGAGGCCGACCGTCAGCGGCGGATCGAGGCGGGCATGGTGCGGCTGTCCCCGCTCGGCCGGGTCGGGGAGCCCGAGGACATCGCCCACACGGTCCTCCATCTGGCCTCGGACGCCTCGTGCTTCACGACGGGCCAGATCCTCCGCCCGAATGGCGGCGTAGCCATGCCCTGGTAGCCGGAACCCAGGAGCGGGACACCTCGCGCCACGTACCGGCCCCGCGCCACGCGCCGACCCCACCGAGAACACCCGAGCCGACCCCGCCACCGGAACCACCATCACCCCCGGCGCCGACCCCCACACCACCCGCACCAGCGACACCACCCCCGAATCCGCCCGCCCCACCGTCCCCGGAACCACCCCCGGAACCGCCCGTCCCACCCGCACGGGAGGAGGCGACGTGTACGGGGAGCAGGCTCAGCCCCCAACCGCTCGCCGCCATGGTGCCCTCGACGAGTCCGGCCTGCCCGGGTGCCAGTGCCAGTCTCAGCACCGCCCACCACCACAGCCCACCGAGCACCAGCGCGAGTGCGAGCGCCGGCAGCGGAACCCGTCGCCGTACCATGGCCGCCTCCTCCGGTCGACGCTAGACCGGGACGATCACGTGACGGGAGGGCGTACCGTTGCGCGGCTCCGGCGCACGCCGGGCGCTGCGGCACACCCTCCCGTCCGGTTCATCCGTGTGCTCGCCGGGGCCTACGGGTTGTCCGCCTGACGGCTCTCCGCCTGGAACATCCACGCGTGCTTCTCGAGGTCGGCGGTGAGGGCGATCAGCAGGTCCTGCGTCACCGGGTCGGGCTTGTCGGTCTCCTCGATCCGCGCACGCATCCGTCCGATCACCGTCACGAGCGCGTCCACCATGATCCTGACGGCTTCATCGTCCTTGATCCATCCGGTGGGAACGTTCTTGATCGCCGTGCTGGACGCGATCGTCCCGGCTCGCCCGTCCGGGGTGACGCCCAGAGCCGAAGCCCGCTCCGCCATGACGTCGGAGTGCTGGCGGGCGGTGGCGACGACCTCGTCGAGCTGAAGGTGGATGGAGCGGAAGCGCGGTCCCACCACGTTCCAGTGCACCTGCTTCGCCACCAGCGACAGGTCGACCGCGTCCACCAGTGCCCCTTGCAGCGCTTCGCCGACCACCTTCAGGTCGTCGTCCGACAGCGGGCTCTTCACGACAGACATCCGAATCCTCCGTTCCGGCGTGCGGCGGGAGCGCACGCCCAACCACCATTGCACATACGACCTAAAACGGGCATTCGGGGGTAAACGAAAGCCCCGGTCGGCCATTCGGGTACCCGACCGGGGCTCAGCTCAAAACGTGCGCCCTCAAAAACGCGTGCGCACAAAGGTCACGCGCGCTGGAGTGCTCAGGCGGCGACGACGTCCACCGCCTCTGCTGGCGCCTTGATCGTCACCCGCTCCGTCGGCACACCCGTCACCGACGTCACGGACACAGAATTGAGCATCGGGCGTACTGGTGCCGGCACCGGCTCACTCGCCGCTGCCGATTCGGCCAGCTCAGCCAGCGAGAGCTCGTCGCTCACCTCTCGCATGAGCTCGGACATCCGTACGTCAAGCGCGTCGCAGATCGCGGAGAGCAGCTCGGAGGAAGCCTCCTTCTGCCCCCGCTCCACCTCGGAGAGATAGCCGAGCGAGACTCGGGCGGACGAGGAGACTTCGCGCAGAGTACGGCCCTGGCGCTGGCGCTGCCGACGCAGCACGTCACCCAACAGGCGACGGAGCAGAATCATCGGTGGCTCCCTCCTCGGACCGTGTAGCCGCATCCTTCACGCCCCACCGTACCGCCTCGCGCTGCGGCCGTGCGGGGAGCGATGACGTGTTCACTCAGGGCTGCAAACATCAGTTCCCCCCGTTCTGTTCCGTATCCTGTGCCCGCGCATTCTCCGAGAGTTGGTCCGCGAGCAATTCCAGCACGCTCCGTACACTCTCTCTACGGATTTCCGCACGGTCGCCGTTCAATCGCAGTGCCGCGACTTTCCCCGCGCCGAGGGGCCCGCCGACCGGCCCGCACACGGCGACGTACACCGTGCCCACGGGCTTCCCGTCCTGGGGGTCGGGGCCCGCGACACCCGTCGTGGCGATCCCCCATCCGGCCCCCAGCCGCGCCCGTACA
This sequence comes from Streptomyces sp. WAC05374, assembly GCF_004353505.1. Lineage (GTDB taxonomy): Bacteria > Actinomycetota > Actinomycetes > Streptomycetales > Streptomycetaceae > Streptomyces. Next base: position 16,755 of record NZ_SMNQ01000008.1, on the reverse strand, counting down.
CCCGCCGCCATCTGCAACGCGACGTCCGGGTCGACGGCCCCGCGCCGGGCCAGCAAGGCCGCGTCGACGCCGAGCAGGTCCTGCTTCAGCGCGGTCGCGTACGCCGTGACGGACCCCAGGAAGGACTTCGAGGCGCCCGGTACGGAGGTCAGCTCCGCCGCCACCAGACCACCCGTGAGGGACTCGGCGACGGCGACCGTCTGGTCACTCTCCGCAAGGAGGGCCAGAGCCCGCGCCGCCGCGTTCATCGCCCCGGCTCCGTCCGGGAGCGCTCCGCTCGTTCCGCCGCGAGTCCCTGACGTCGCAGGACCACCGCCTGTCGCACGTAGTCGAGACCGGTGACGACCGTCAGCACGACGGCCACCCCCATCACCCAGAAGCGGAGTGTCGCCAGCGGCCCGGTCAGCGCCAGGACGTACATCCCGACCGCCGTGCCCTGTGCCAGGGTCTTCATCTTGCCGCCGCGACTGGCCGGGATCACTCCGTGGCGGATCACCCAGAACCGCATCAGGGTGATGCCCAGCTCACGGAAGAGGATCACTCCGGTCACCCACCAGGGCAGGTCCCCGAGCGCCGACAGACAGATCAGCCCCGCCGCCATGATCGCCTTGTCGGCGATCGGGTCGGCGATCTTCCCGAAGTCCGTGACCAGGTTGTACGCGCGCGCCAGGTGACCGTCGAAGATGTCGGTGATCATGGCGACGGCGAACGCCGCCCACGCCCAGGCGCGCCAGGCCGGGTCGTACCCGCCGTCCTGGAGCATCAGCACCACGAAGGCCGGCACGAGCACCAGCCGGACCATGGTGAGGATGTTGGCGATGTTCCACAGGCTGGCCTGATTCACGGCCGCAGCGCCGAGCTTGCCGCCGGGCACCGGCCTACCCGTGCCGCCCGCAGCGGATGCCGGGGCTCCGGTCATCTGGCCGCCTCCTCAAGGCACTCGGCCACCAGGTCGACGCCCTCCGTGCCGACGGCCTTGGCCGTGACCATGCGGCCGGGTACCAGGCCCTCGGTCGTCGTGAAGACCACCTGGCCGTCGGTCTCGGGCGCCTGGTGCGCGGCGCGGCCGACGGCGCCGTCCCCGTCCGGCGTCCCGTCCACCGACTCGACCAGTACCTCCAGGGTCTCGCCGAGCCGCTCCTCCGCCCGCTGGGCGGTCAGCTCCTCGGCGAGCCGGGACAGGTGGGCGAGCCGCTCGTCGACGACGTCCTGGTCGAGCTTGTTCTCGTACGTGGCGGCCTCGGTGCCGTCCTCGTCCGAGTAACCGAAGACGCCGATGGCGTCGAGACGCGCGTGCGTGATGAAGCGTTCCAGCTCGGCGAAGTCCTCCTCGCTCTCGCCGGGGAAGCCGACGATGAAGTTGGACCGCACACCGGCCTGGGGGGCCTTGCCCCGGATGGTGTCGAGCAGCTCCAGGAACCGGTCCGTGTCCCCGAAGCGCCGCATCGAGCGCAGCACCTCGGGCGCCGAGTGCTGGAAGGACAGGTCGAAGTACGGCGCGACCTTCTCGGTCGACGTCAGGACGTCGATCAGCCCGGGCCGCATCTCGGCGGGCTGGAGGTAGCTGACGCGTACGCGCTCGATCCCGTCGACCGCCGCCAGCTCCGGCAGCAGGGTCTCCAGGAGGCGGATGTCGCCGAGGTCCTTGCCGTACGAGGTGTTGTTCTCGGAGACCAGCATGATCTCCTTCACGCCCTGCTCGGCCAGCCAGCGCGTCTCGCCCAGGACGTCGCTGGGGCGCCGGGAGACGAAGGAGCCACGGAAGGACGGGATGGCGCAGAACGAGCAGCGGCGGTCGCAGCCGGAGGCCAGCTTCACGGAGGCGACCGGGCTGGTGTCGAGCCGGCGGCGCAGCGGGGCGCGCGGACCGGACGCGGGGGCGATGCCCTCGGGCAGGTCCGCCGGGGCCGGCGCGGGCTCCTGGGAGTGGCCCGGCAGGGCGACCGCGGCGGCGGCCTCCTGGCGCTGCACCGGGCTGAGCGGCAGCAGCTTGCGCCGGTCGCGCGGGGCGTGGGCCTCGACGCTGCCGCCGCTGAGGATGGTCTGGAGGCGGGTGGAGATGTCGGCGTAGTCGTCGAAGCCGAGCACTCCATCGGCCTCGGGCAGCGCCTCGGCGAGCTCCTTGCCGTACCGCTCGGCCATGCAGCCCACGGCGACGACGGCCTGGGTGCGGCCGTGGTCCTTCAGATCATTGGCTTCGAGCAGGGCGTCGACGGAGTCCTTCTTGGCGGCCTCGACGAAGCCGCAGGTGTTGACGACCGCGACATCCGCGTCGGCGGCTTCCTCGACGAGCTCCCAGCCGTCCGCTGCCAAGCGGCCTGCGAGCTCCTCCGAGTCCACCTCGTTACGGGCGCAGCCAAGAGTGACAAGGGCGACGGTACGGCGTTCGGGCATGGACTCAAGACTACTTCGTCCCAGCGACACCCCCACCGCTCAGGGGTCACACCCCTGAGCGCCGCACAGGGCCACACCCGACGCGGCCCCCATAAACCACCCGACCCGGTGGTCCCCCGCCCCGCAGGGGCCCTCCACGGCCTCCTACGCCCCATTCACGACCGTCCGGCGCCCGGCCCCAGCCGCCGACCGGGCCGTCGGCCTGCCACCCGGCCGGAGGGCGGGACGCGAGCGGGGCCGACCGGCCCCGCCCCACCAGCAAGCGGCGCCCCACCCACCAGGCTGGCCACCCCGCCAGGGCGGTCACCCCACCACCAGCCGGGTCGCCCCACCACCAGGGCCACCCGACCAGCCGGGCCACCCCACCAGCCGGGTCACCCCACCTCGGGGTCGCCCTTGGTGTACGACAGGCGCTCGACCTGACCGGACTCGAACTCGTCCTCGACCTTCTTGCCGTTCACGAACAGCTCGATCGCCCCGGCGTTGCCCAGGATCAGATCCAGCCGCTCGTCGTCCTGGAAGGTCTTGGTGTCGCCCTTGAGGAGCAGCCCGTCGAAGAGCAGCTTGCCGTCGCGCGCCTTGGCCGAGATCCAGCTCTTGTCGTCCGTCGCCGTGAGCCGGACGGTGACCTTGTCCTTGGGGGCGGCCGCGATGGCGCTCTCCGAGGGGGCCGGCGGCGGGGCGACCGCCTTGGGCGGCTTCGGCTTGCTGGTGGCCTTCTGCGCCGGAGCGGGACCCTCGGCCACGTGGTTCTTCCGGGAGCCGCCGCCGTCACCGTTGAACATGGTGAAGCCGACGAAGCCGATCACCGCCACGATGGCGGCGACCATGGCGGCGGTCCAGTTGGGACGCCGCCGCTCCGGACGGATGCGTTCGGCCTCGAACAGCGGCGCGGCCGGCGTCGGCGCCGGGCGGCCGCCGTGCTCGGCGTCGTACTGCTCGACGAGGGCGACGGGGTCGAGACCGACCGCACGCGCGAGCGTGCGGATGTGGCCACGGGCGTACACGTCGCCGCCGCAGCGCGAGAAGTCGTCCTCCTCGATCGCGTGGACGATCGGGATGCGGACGCGGGTGGAGGTGCTGACCTCCTCGACCGTCAGGTCGGCGTCGACGCGTGCCTGCCGCAGCACACGGCCGATCGAGGGCCGGGCGTCCTCGGGAGCGTCCGGGGCTTCCGGAGCGTCCAGGGCGTCCGAGGCGTCCCGGGCAGCCGGGGCGTCCGGGGCCGCCGGAGCGTCCTTGGCGTCCGGGGAAACGTCGTCAGGGGTCGAAGGCCGGTCGTCTTCGCGGGAGTTGCCGATGGACACGGGGGCGCCTTTCGAGCGTGTAACCACCTGCTGGAGGTTCAGTCTATGGGTGGTACGAAAGGGTGGAGCAACCGGGCGGACGCACTTTGTAGGCCATCGGAATGGCCGCGCGCCCGAGGGACGGGACACCTATTCTCCGCCCCTCCCTCCAACTTGACGTACGAAGGTGGGAAACGGTTGCTCACGGTTCCCTAACGAGTGAGAGTCCTAGGAGTCCGACTCCCCACGGATGACAGCCAGTACTCCGTCCAGCTCATCGGGTTTGACAAGGACGTCCCGCGCCTTGGACCCCTCGCTCGGTCCGACGATGTTGCGCGACTCCATCAGGTCCATCAGCCGCCCGGCCTTGGCGAAGCCGACGCGCAGCTTGCGCTGGAGCATCGACGTCGAGCCGAACTGCGTGGAGACGACCAGTTCGGCGGCCTGGCACAGCAGGTCCAGGTCGTCGCCGATGTCCTCGTCGATCTCCTTCTTCTGCTTCGTACCGACGGTGACGTCGTCGCGGAAGACCGGCGCCATCTGCTCCTTGCAGTGCCGGACGACCGCCTGGACCTCTTCCTCGGTCACGAAGGCGCCCTGCATCCGGACCGGCTTGTTGGCCCCCATGGGCAGGAACAGGCCGTCGCCCTTGCCGATCAGCTTCTCGGCGCCCGGCTGGTCCAGGATGACGCGGCTGTCGGCGAGCGACGAGGTGGCGAAGGCGAGCCGGGAGGGCACATTGGCCTTGATCAGGCCCGTGACGACGTCCACCGACGGCCGCTGCGTGGCGAGCACCAGGTGGATGCCGGCGGCCCGGGCGAGCTGCGTGATGCGGACGATCGCGTCCTCGACGTCCCTGGGCGCGACCATCATCAGGTCCGCCAGCTCGTCGACGATGACCAGCAGGTACGGGTACGGCTGGAGCTCCCGCTCGCTGCCCGCCGGCGGCGTGACCTTCCCGGCCCGTACGGCGGCGTTGAAGTCGTCGATGTGCCGGTAGCCGTACGCGGCGAGGTCGTCGTACCGCAGGTCCATCTCGCGCACGACCCACTGGAGGGCCTCGGCGGCCCGCTTGGGGTTGGTGATGATGGGCGTGATCAGGTGCGGGATGCCCTCGTACGCGGTCAGCTCGACCCGCTTGGGGTCGACGAGGACCATCCGGACGTCCTCCGGGGTCGCCCTTATCATCACGGACGTGATCAGGCAGTTGATGCACGACGACTTGCCGGAGCCGGTGGCGCCGGCGACCAGGATGTGCGGCATCTTCGCGAGGTTGGCCATCACGTAGCCGCCCTCGACGTCCTTGCCGAGCGCGACCAGCATCGGGTGGTCGTCCTCGGCGGCGTCGGCGAGGCGCAGCACGTCGCCGAGGTTGACCATCTCGCGGTCGGTGTTGGGGATCTCGATGCCGACGGCGGACTTGCCGGGGATCGGCGAGATGATCCGTACGTCGGGGCTGGCGACCGCGTAGGCGATGTTCTTCGTCAGCGCCGTGATCCGCTCGACCTTCACGGCCGGGCCGAGCTCCACCTCGTACCGGGTGACCGTCGGGCCGCGCGTGAAGCCGGTGACGGCCGCGTCGACCTTGAACTCCTCGAAGACCTTCCGCAGGGACGCGACGATCGCGTCGTTGGCGGCGCTGCGGGTCTTGCCGGGCCCGCCGCGCTCCAGCAGGTTCAGGGAGGGCAGGGAGTACGTGATGTCCCCGGCGAGCTGGAGCTGCTCGGCGCGCGCGGGCAGGCCGCCCTCGGGCTCCTCGCGGACGGGCGCCGGCTTGGTGAGGTCCGGTACGAGGCCCTCCGGCTCCTCCGCCTCCCCGGCGGGCTCCCGCGCGGGCGGTACGGAACCGGTGTCGCCCACCTTGGCCGTCCGGCCGCTCCGGGCCTGGCGGGCCTGCCCCGCCCGCTCCCCCGTGACGTCGCGGGTCAGGTCGGCCACCAGCGGCGAGGGCGGCATGCCGTTCAGCACCGCCCCGTCGAGCGCGGCGGCCGCGGCGGCCGCGACGTCCACGGCGTCCATGGGCCGGTCGAAGTCGGGGTCCTCGGGCGCGACGGCCTTCCGGGGGCGCCGGCGCCGGGTGAGCGCCTCCTCCTCGGCCTGATCCGGGCCGTACGCCCCGTCGGCGGCCGCCCCCGCACCGCGCCGCCGCGACCGGGCGGGCAGCGCCTCGCGCCACTGGTCGTCGTAGCGCTCGTCGTCCTCGGTCACGTCCCGTACGCCGGGCTCGACGATCCCGAGCCGCACACCGAGCGCCCGCAGGCGCCGCGGGATGGCGTTCACGGGCGTGGCCGTGACGACGAGCAGCCCGAAGACGGTGAGCAGCACGAGCATCGGTACGGCGAGGACCTCGCCCATCATGAAGATCAGCGGCTTGGAGGCACCCCAGCCGATCAGTCCGCCCGCGTCCCGCACCGCCTCGCTGCCCTGGTCGCGGCCGGGCGAGCCGCAGGCGATGTGGACCTGGCCGAGCACGCCGACGACGAGTGCCGACAGACCGATGACGATCCGGCCGTTGGCCTCGGGCCTCTCGGGGTGGAGGATCAGCCGGATGGCGACCGCGCCGACGAGGAGCGGCACGAGCAGGTCGAGCCGGCCGAAGGCGCCCGTCACGAGCATCTCGACGAGGTCGCCGACCGGCCCGTGCAGGTTGGCCCACGTCCCTGCGGCGACGATCAGGGCGACGCCGAGGAGCAGCAGGGCCAGGCCGTCCTTGCGGTGCGCCGGGTCCAGTCCCTTGGCGCCGCGCCCTATGCCGCGGAACATGGCGCCGACCGCGTGTGCGAGGCCCAGCCACAGGGCGCGCACGAGCCGGTACACGCCCCCGGTGGGTGAGGGTGCGGGTTTGGGCGCGGCCTTCTTGGCCGCCGCCCTTTTCGCGGGTGCTTTCCTGGCGCTCCTGGCGGGGCCCTTGGCCGGGCCCTTCGCCGCGGGCGCGGTCTTCTTCGCGGGTTGCGCGGTGCGCGCGGGTTTCGCGGGAGGCATCCCTGGGGCCGCCTTCTTCGCTGCGCCGGTCGTACGGCCGGCGCGCGGCTTCGCGGTGCCCGCCGTGCCTGGGGAACCCTTGCCGGACGTACGTGAGGCCATGGGGGTGAGGTTACCGGTGTGGGGCGCGGTGGACACGTGTGCCCACCGCTTCACCCGTTCGTGTCGTCTGTGCGGCGTACGAGGGTCTGACGGCCGCTCAACCGGGCGGCCACGGTGGCCGGGAGCCGGTGGCCGGGGGTCAGTTCTGCGCGGGCAGCGTGGGGGAGCCGCCGCTCCCGGTGCCCGGTTCGAGTGCGTCCAGCGCGCGGCGCAGTCCGGTGAGCTTGCGCTCCAGGTGGGCGGCGGTGGCGACGGCCGCGGCGTCCGCCGAGTCGTCGTCGAGCTGCTTGGACAGCGCCTCCGCCTGCTCCTCGACCGCCGCGAGCCGCGCGGACAGTTCGGCCAGCAGGCCCGGCGACTCCTTGACGGTTCCGCCCTGGCCGCCGCCCTCGAGCTGGAGCCGCAGCAGCGCGGCCTGCTCGCGGAGCTGACAGTTCTTCATGTAGAGCTCGACGAAGACGGAGACCTTCGCGCGCAGCACCCAGGGGTCGAAGGGCTTGGAGATGTAGTCCACGGCACCGGCCGCGTACCCCCGGAAGGTGTGGTGCGGCCCGTGGTTGATCGCCGTCAGGAAGATGATCGGGATGTCCCGTGTCCGTTCCCGACGCTTGATGTGCGCGGCGGTCTCGAAACCGTCCATACCTGGCATCTGGACGTCCAGCAGAATGACCGCGAAGTCGTCCGTCAGCAGCGCTTTGAGCGCTTCCTCCCCTGACGATGCCCGCACCAGTGTCTGATCGAGCGCAGAGAGGATGGCCTCCAGCGCCAGCAGATTCTCCGGTCGGTCATCGACCAGGAGGATCTTGGCCTTCTGCACCATGGCCCGTCCTCCTCGCCCCGGCAGTTGGCCGGGCGCCGCCCCAGGGGACGACTCCCTTGCGCCGTCCGTCCTTGTGCCGGTCATGGTAGCCGCACCCCGCCTGTCACCACACCCTGTCACCGCGATGTCACTGTGCACGTAGCAGAAACGCGGTGGGAGACCAGAAGGTTCCCCGAATCCCGCCCTCTCACACGCTTTCGACCACAGTCAGTCAGCAACTCGCCAGGAAAAGGCCCTCCTCTGCTCACTCTCCGCGCATCCACTGCTCCATGACGGAGAGCAGATGATCCGGATCCACCGGCTTCGTAACGTAATCGGAAGCGCCCGACTCGATGGCCTTCTCCCGGTCGCCCTTCATCGCCTTCGCCGTGAGCGCGATGATCGGCAGCCCGGCGAACTGCGGCATCCGGCGGATCGCCGTCGTCGTCGCGTAGCCGTCCATCTCCGGCATCATGATGTCCATCAGTACGACCGTCACATCGTCGTGCTGCTCCAGGACTTCGATGCCCTCCCGGCCGTTCTCCGCGTACAGCACCGACAGCCCGTGCTGCTCGAGCACGCTGGTGAGCGCGAAGACATTGCGGATGTCGTCGTCGACGATCAGCACCTTCTCGCCGTGGAACGCGAAGCTGGGCCTCGGCTCGTGCGCCTCCTGCCCCGCCGCCGCCCACGTCTCCGCCGCCCCGGCAGCCCCTGAGCCCCCGGTCGCCGCGCCGGTCGGCACACCAGAAGCATCGGACGCACCCACCGCCCCGCCCGCCTGGCCGGCCCCACCGGACTGGCCGGACTGACCGGGCTGGCCCGGCAGGGCCGTCCGCTGCTCCGCGGCGCCCAGGGCCGCCCGGCGGCGGTGCCGGAACAGGGCACCCGCGCCGGAGCGCCGCTCGGACCTTTCGGGGCGCCCGCCGTCGCCGTGCCGCTCCACGTGGCCCTCCAGTACGCCGTCCTCGACGCCCTGGCGCAGCTCCGCGCCGGAACCGTGCCCGTAGCCCTGCGGGGGAAGCTCGCTCGGGTGCAGCGGCAGGTACAGCGTGAAGGTGGACCCCCGGCCGGGCTCGCTCGCCGCGTGGATCTCGCCGCCCAGCAGGCGGGCGATCTCCCGGCTGATCGACAGCCCCAGTCCCGTACCGCCGTACTTCCGGCTGGTCGTGCCGTCCGCCTGCTTGAACGCCTCGAAGATCACCCGCATCTTGCTGGCCGCGATACCGATACCGGTGTCGGTCACCGAGAAGGCGATCAGGTCGCCCTCCGGGTCGCGCAGCGAACCCGCCTCCAGGAGCTGCTCCCGGATCGACGGCGGCACGTCCGCCCTGGCCGGCCGGATCACCAGCTCCACCGCCCCGCTGTCGGTGAACTTCACCGCGTTCGACAGCAGGTTCCGCAGCACCTGGAGCAGCCGCTGCTCGTCGGTGTGGAGCGTGGCGGGCAGCTCGGGCGAGACCCGCACCGAGAAGTCGAGCCCCTTCTCGGCGGTCAGCGGCCGGAAGGTCGCCTCCACGTAGTCGACGAGCTGCACCAGCGCGATCCGGGTCGGGCTGACGTCCATCTTGCCCGCCTCGACCTTCGACAGGTCCAGGATGTCGTTGATGAGCTGGAGCAGGTCCGAGCCCGCCCCGTGGATCGTCTCGGCGAACTCGACCTGCTTCGGCGACAGGTTCCCGTCCGCGTTGTCGGCGAGCAGCTTCGCCAGGATGAGCAGCGAGTTCAGCGGCGTACGCAGCTCGTGCGACATGTTCGCCAGGAACTCGGACTTGTAGCGCATGGAGACCGCGAGCTGCTCGGCCCGCTCCTCCAGGACCTGCCGGGCCTCCTCGATCTCGGTGTTCTTCACCTCGATGTCGCGGTTCTGCTGCGCCAGCAGCTCGGCCTTCTCCTCCAGCTCGGCGTTGGAGTCCTGGAGGGCCTTCTGCCGGCTCTCCAGCTCGGCGGAGCGCTCGCGGAGCTGCTCGGTCAGCTCCTGCGACTGCTTCAGCAGCACCTCGGTCTTGGTGTTGACGCTGATGGTGTTGACGCTGGTCGCGATCATCTCCGCGATCTGGTTCAGGAAGTCCCGCTGGATCTGGGTGAAGGGCTGGAACGACGCCAGCTCGATCACCCCGAGGACCTTCCCCTCGAAGAGCACCGGCAGCACGACCACGTGCGCCGGGGCGGCCTCACCGAGACCGGAGGAGATCCGCAGGTAGCCCGGCGGCACATTGACCTGGATGGTCCGCTTCTCCTCGGCCGCCGTACCGATCAGCGTCTCGCCCGGCCGGAACGACGTGGGCATCGACCCGGACGAGTAGCCGTAGCTGCCGCGCATGACCAGCTCGTACGAGCCGTCCTCGTCCGCCCCGATCTCGCCGCCACCGGTCGGCATCGCCAGGAAGAACGCGCCGTGCTGCGCCGAGACGACCGGGGTGAGCTCGCTCATGATCAGCGAGGCCACGTCGTCGAGGTCGCGCCGCCCCTGCATGAGGCCGGAGATCCGGGCCAGGTTTCCCTTGAGCCAGTCCTGCTCCTCATTGGCGAGGGTGGTGTCGCGCAGGTTGGCGATCATGGTGTTGATGTTGTCCTGGAGGACCTGGATCTCGCCCGCCGCGTCCACGTCGATCTTCAGGTTCAGGTCGCCCCGGGTCACGGCCGTGGCGACGGCCGCGATGGCCCGCACCTGGCGGGTCAGGTTGCCGGCCATCTCGTTCACCGACTCGGTCAGGTCGCGCCAGGTGCCGTCGACGTCCCGCACGCGCGCCTGGCCGCCCAGGATGCCCTCGGTGCCCACCTCGCGGGCGACCCGGGTGACCTCCTCGGCGAAGGAGGAGAGCTGGTCGACCATCGTGTTGATGGTGTTCTTCAGCTCCTGGATCTCACCGCGCGCGTCGATGTCGATCTTCTTGGTGAGGTCGCCCTTGGCGATGGCGGTGGTGACCGTGGCGATCTGGCGCACCTGACCGGTCAGGTTGGACGCCATCGAGTTCACCGACTCGGTCAGGTCCTTCCACGTACCGGAGACGCCGGGCACCCGTGCCTGGCCGCCCAGCTCGCCCTCCGTACCCACCTCACGGGCCACTCGCGTCACCTCGTCGGCGAACGAGGACAGGGTCGTCACCATCGTGTTGACCGTGTCGGCCAGCTCGGCCACCTCGCCGCGCGCCTCCACCGTCACCTTCTTGGTCAGGTCACCGTTGGCGACCGCCGACGACACCCGCGAGATGTTCCGCACCTGGGACGTCAGGTTGTTGGCCATCACGTTGACGTTGTCGCTCAGGTCCTTCCAGATGCCGGTGACGCCCCGCACCCGGGCCTGGCCGCCGAGGATGCCCTCCGTACCCACCTCGCGGGCGACCCTGGTCACCTCGTCGGCGAAGTTGGAGAGCTGGTCGACCATCGTGTTGACCGTGGTCACCAGGTCGAGGATCTCGCCGCGCGCGTCGACGGTGATCTTCTTCGACAGGTCGCCCTTGGCGACCGCCGTGGTCACCTCGGCGATGTTGCGCACCTGGGAGGTGAGGTTGTTCGCCATCGAGTTGACGGACTGGGTCAGGTCCTTCCAGGTGCCGGAGACGCCCTGCACCTCGGCCTGGCCGCCCAGGATGCCCTCCGTACCCACCTCGCGGGCCACCCGGGTGACCTGCTCGGCGAAGTTGGAGAGCTGGTCCACCATCGTGTTGAGCGTGTTCTTCAGCTCCAGGATCTCGCCCCGGGCGTCCACGTCGATCTTCTGCGACAGGTCACCCCGCGCCACCGCGGTGGCGACCTGCGCGATGTTGCGCACCTGGGCGGTGAGGTTGCCGGCCATGCCGTTCACCGAGTCCGTCAGGTCGCGCCACACACCGGCGACGCCCGGCACCTGCGCCTGACCGCCCAGCCGGCCGTCCGTACCCACCTCGCGGGCCACCCGCGTCACCTGCTCGGCGAACGCGGAGAGCTGGTCCACCATCGTGTTGATGGTGTTCTTCAGCTCCAGGATCTCGCCCCGGGCGTCCACGTCGATCTTCTGCGACAGGTCGCCCCGCGCCACCGCCGTCGTCACCTGCGCGATCTGACGCACCTGCGAGGTGAGATTGCCGGCCATGAAGTTGACGGAGTCGGTGAGCTCCTTCCACGTACCGGACACACCCGGCACGCGTGCCTGGCCGCCGAGCCGGCCCTCCGTACCCACGTCCCGCGCCATCCGCGTCACCTGGTCGGCGAACGACGAGAGCTGGGCCACCATCGTGTTGACGGTGTTCTTCAACTCCAGCATCTCGCCCGCCACGTCGACGGTGACCTTCTGCGACAGGTCGCCGTTGGCGACCGCCGTCGTCACCTGCGCGATGTCCCGCACCTGGCCGGTGAGGTTACGGAAGGCCGTGTTCACCGAATCGGTGAGGTCCTTCCACGTCCCCGCCGCACCCGGCACCTCCGCCTGGCCGCCCAGCCGGCCCTCGACGCCCACCTCCCGCGCCACACGGGTCACTTCGGAACCGAACGCCGAGAGCTGGTCCACCATCGTGTTGACGGTGTTCTTCAACTCCAGCATCTCACCGGCCACATCGACCGTGACCTTCTGCGACAGGTCGCCGTTCGCCACCGCCGTCGTCACCGTCGCGATGTCCCGCACCTGCGTCGTCAGGTTCCGGAAGACGGTGTTGACCGAGTCGGTCAGGTCCTTCCACGTCCCCGCCGCGCCCGGCACCTGCGCCTGACCGCCCAGCAGCCCCTCGGCACCGACCTCGCTGGCCACCCGCGTCACCTCGTCGGCGAACGTCCGCAGCGTCTCGGTCATCTGGTTGATCGTGTCGGCGAGCTGCGCCACCTCGCCCCGTGCGCTCACCGTCACCTTCTGCGACAGGTCACCGTTCGCCACCGCCGTCGTCACCTCGGCGATACCGCGCACCTGGGACGTCAGGTTCCCCGCCATCGTGTTGACGGAGTCGGTCAGGTCCTTCCACACACCGGCGACGCCCGGCACCTCGGCCTGACCGCCCAGCTCACCCTCCGTACCCACCTCACGCGCCACCCGCGTGACCTCGGAGGAGAACGACGAGAGCTGGTCCACCATGGTGTTCACGGTGTTCTTGAGCTGGAGCATCTCACCGGCCACATGGACGGTGACCTTCCGCGACAGGTCGCCCTTGGCCACCGCGGTCGTCACCAGGGCGATGTCACGCACCTGAGCGGTCAGCCGGTACGCCATCGTGTTGACCGAGTCGGTCAGGTCCTTCCACGAACCCGACATACCGCGCACCTGCGCCTGGCCGCCCAGCTTGCCCTCGGTACCGACCTCGAGCGCCACCCGCGTGACCTCGTCGGTGAACGCCGACAACTGGTCGACCAGGTTGTTCACCGTACGGGCGACCTTCAGGAACTCGCCCCGCAGCGGCCGCGCCGACCCGTCCGCGCCGTCAGAACGCAACTCCATCCGCTGGTCGAGGTCACCCTCCGCGACCGCCGACAGCACCCGGCCCACCTCGGACACCGGCCGCGTCATGTCGTCCACCAGGGCGTTCGCGGCCTCGACGGCCTGGGCCCACGCCCCCTCGCCCGGCCCCACCTCCAGCCGCTCCGAGAGCTTGCCCTCACGCCCGACGACCCGCCGCACCCGCGACAGCTCACCGGTCAGGTGCATCTGCCGGTCGGCGACCTCGTTGAAGACGGAGGCGATCTCCGCCATCACGCCGTCACCGGTCACGGTCAGGCGTTTGCGGACGTTGCCGTCCCGCATCGACACCAGGGCCGCCAGCAGCCGCTCCAGCGCGGCGGCGTCCACCTCGACGGTCCCGCCGCTCCGGGACCGTCCGCCCTTCGCGCGCGTGCTACCGCCCCGCGCCGTCACGCCAGACTCCACCGTGTCCCTCCCGAAGGGGTTGACCGTACTGCTCGGGCATTACCGCTCCCTCTGCCGCTGGAAGCCTTCCCAGTGTTTCACCACGACAGAACCAGGCCATAACAGTTCGGCAGCTTCGCATAACGTCCCCGTCCCCGGGGGACGGAAACAGCGGTGACCACCATCCGCCCGGACAGCGAAGGTAAGTAACCTGGCATCCGGCTGTCCAACCGCCCCGGTCCGCCCGGCAGGGGCGGCGCGACGCCGCACGACCACCGGGCACGGGGGAGGGGCAGGGCCGATCATGGCAGAGCCGGGCGTCGAGACGCGTACGAGGAGTTCTGTGATCACCGCTCGGGCGGCCGCCACCTTCGAACCCGTGGGACGGTCCGTGGCGACCGCCCGGGCCTTCGTCCGGGACACCCTCCAGGGCTGGGGGTACACCGACGTCGTCGACGACGCGGTGGTCCTGACCAGCGAACTCGTCACCAACGCCGTCATCCACGCCGGCACCGCCGCCGACGTCCTGTGCCTCCGCACGGAGAACGGCGTACGGATCGAGGTCGCCGACCGCTACCCCGAGCGCGAGGTCCCCCTTCAGGGCACCGGCCGCTCCGCGACCAGCCCCGACAGCGAGAACGGCCGCGGCCTCCTCCTGTGCGCCGCCCTCGCTTCCCGCTGGGGCGTGGAGTACTCCCCGACCCACAAACAGGTCTGGTTCCAGCTCGACCTCCCCGAGCGCCCCGTCGGCACCCGCGCCGCCGGCCCCCTGCTGGCCACCGACCTCCTCCCCGTCGCCGACGACCGGGTCCGCGTCGCCGTCACGCAGATCGACCGCAGCGGCTGCATCACCGCCTGGAACGAGGACGCCGAGCGCCTCTTCGGGTACGCCGCCGACCAGGTCGTCGGCAAGCCACTGGGCGACTTCGCCGCCTGGCCGCACACCCCCGGCATCGGCACCGGCATCGCCGAGGCCCTCCGCCTCTCCCGCTGGGAGGGCAGCTACGGCATCCGCGGCACCGACGGCCGCGTCATCCCCGTCTACGCCTCCCACCTGCGCGTACGCGACACCAACGGCGAGCCGTCCACCGTCTGCCTCCTCGTGCGGGACTACGAGCGCGCCATCCTCCAGTCCCCGCCGCGCACCCCCGTCGACTCCAGCAACGAGAGCCGCACCACCGACCCGTTCGAGGTCTTCATCGGCTCCCCCGCCCCCGACGACCTCGACGGCCTCCTCCAGCGCACCGTCGAACGGGCCCGCGACATGCTGGACGGCGACGCCGCCTTCCTCCTCCTGGCCACCGACGACGAGACCGAGCTGGAGGTACGGGCCACCACGGGCCTGCCCTCCGCCCGCCAGCGCTTCGCCCGCGTCCCCGTCGAGGCCGCCGGCACCGGCCGGTACTCCTCCGCCCGCATGCCCGCCGTCCACGAGGACCTCCTCGCCGTCCCCGGCTCCGTCCCGCTGCTCAACGGCACCGGCATGCGGTCCGTGGTCACCGTCCCCCTCAAGGTCGAGGGCCGCCTCACCGGCTCCCTCGGCGTCGCCGCCGAAGCCTCCGGGCGGTACTCGAACGAGGAGGCCCTCCGCCTCCAGTTCGCCGCCGACCGCATCGCCCTCGCCGTCGAGTCCGCCCGGCTCGGCGAGCTCGAACGCCTCCGCCGGGGCTCGCTCAGCTTCCTCGTCGAGGCTTCCGACCTGCTCGCCGGCACCCTCGACCGCGACCAGACGCTCGCCCTCATGGCCCAGATGACGGTCCCCACACTCGCGACCTGGTGCGCCGTCTACACGATCGCCGACCCCACCTCCGAGCCGTACCTGTCGTACGTCCTCCACGAGGACGAGGAGCGTATCGACGGCCTCAAGGCCCTCCTGTCCAAGATCCCCCCACCGGAGCCGGTCCCGTCCCCCGGAGCGCGCGTCTGGACCGCCCCCGCCGACGCCGCCCACCAGGCCGCGCTGCGCACCTCCATGCGCGAGCTGGGCCTGGGCTCCACCCCGCTGTCCTCCGGCATCGGCACGACGCTGGCCACGGCCTCCGCGGTCGGCGGCGAGACCGTCGTCCTCCCCCTGGTCGCCCGCAACCGCGTCATCGGCATGCTGACCCTCGGCAAGCCCTCCGACGACCACTTCCGCCAGGAGATCCTGGAGCTCGCCGAGGACCTCTCCCGCCGGGCCGCCCTCGCCCTGGACAACGCCCGGCTGTACTCGGAGCGCACGGCCATCAGCCAGTCCCTCCAGCGCAGCCTCCTGCCCCCGGGCCTCCCCCAGATCCCCGGCGTCGAGGTCGACGTCATCTACCGCGCCGCCGGCGAGGGCAACGAGGTCGGCGGCGACTTCTACGACCTCTTCCCCATCCGGGAGAACGCCTACGGCTTCGCCATCGGCGACGTCTGCGGTACGGGACCGGAGGCGGCCGCCGTCACCGGCCTCGCCCGCCACGCGCTGCGCCTGCTGGCCCGCGAGGGCTTCGGCGGCCCGGCGGTCCTGGAGCGCCTGAACGCCGCGATCCTCGACGAGGGCGCCCGCAGCCGCTTCCTCACCCTCCTGTACGGCGAGCTGTGGCCCCAGCCGGACGGCAGCGCCCTCCTCAAGGTCGTCTGCGCGGGCCACCCGCTTCCCCTGCGCCTCCGCCAGGACGGCTCGGTGGAACCGGCGGCCGAGCCGCAGCCGCTGCTCGGCGTCATGGAGGACCTGGAGCTGTACGAGCAGACCGTCACCCTCGACCCGGGCGACGTCCTCCTGTGCGTCACCGACGGCGTCACCGAGCGCCGCGAAGGCCCCCGCATGCTGGGCGACGACGGCCTCGCCGAAGTCCTCACCACGTGTACGGGCCTGACGGCCGGCGCGGTCACCGCCCGCATCATGCGCGCGGTCGAACGCTTCGCCGCCGAGCCGCCCTCCGACGACATGGCCATCCTCGCGATGCGCGTCCCGGAGCCCCACCAGGAATGATTGTCCGTCAACGCGAAGAAGGCCCCCGCCACTTGGGCGGGGGCCTTCTTCGTATCGGAGCCCCCAAACGGAATCGAACCGTTGACCTTCTCCTTACCATGGAGACGCTCTGCCGACTGAGCTATAGGGGCCGGCTTGTCGCTCCGGGGTTTTCCCCTCGGCAACGAGCTAAAGCATACCTCGAAGGAACGGATTCGCCTAACCGGGCGCTGACGGACCGTGCGCCCCGAAGTCGGCGTCCTGTGGGGCAAGCTGACCGCCCCTCAACTGCCCGCCCGGCCACCTTGCCGGCTTGTGCCGGAACGCAGAAAAGCCTCAGGCCCCGGACACGAAGTCCAGGGCCTGAGGCCAATAATAGTTCGGCGGCGTCCTACTCTCCCACAGGGTCCCCCCTGCAGTACCATCGGCGCTGAAAGGCTTAGCTTCC
>NZ_SMNQ01000007.1 GCF_004353505.1 Streptomyces sp. WAC05374 | reverse complement strand
CCGAACCCGGAAGCTAAGCCTTTCAGCGCCGATGGTACTGCAGGGGGGACCCTGTGGGAGAGTAGGACGCCGCCGAACAAATTTTGTGGGAAAGCCCCGCACCTCTGGTGCGGGGCTTTTTCGCGTTATAGACCAGGAAACAGTACCGACCGGGGCTGACTCCCGGTCGGTTTTGTGTTCCGCTCAGAGGCGGCCCGCCGCTTTCAGGGCGAGATAGGCATCGGCAAGGGCCGGCGCGAGCTTGTCGGGGGTGGCGTCCACGACGGTGACGCCATGGCGCTGGAGCTGTTCCGCCGTACGGCGGCGCTGGGTCTGGGTCTGGGTCCCGGCGGCCGCCTCGTACACGGCTTCGACGGTCCCGCGTGCCTTCGTCATCGCCTCCGTGTGAGGGTCCGAGACAGAGGCCACCAGAACGGTGTGGCGGCGGGTGAGCTGCGGAAGCACCGGGATGAGACCCTCCTCGATGGGCGCGGCTTCCAGGCTGGTGAGGAGGACGATCAGCGAGCCGCGCGGGGCGTGGGTGAGAGCGGCCGAGCTGAGGCCGCGCCCGTCGGTCTCGACCAGCTCGGGTTCGAGCGGCGCGAGGGCGTTCACGACGGCCGGGAGGAGGTCGTTGGCGGAACGGCCCTGGACGCGGGCGCGGACACGACGGTCGTACGCCAGCAGGTCGACCCGGTCGCCGGCTCGTGAGGCGAGCGCGGTGAGGAGGAGAGCGGCGTCCATGGAGGCGTCGAGACGAGGCACGTCACCCACTCGGCCGGCCGACGTGCGGCCAGTGTCGAGGACGATGAGGATGTGCCGGTCGCGCTCGGGACGCCAGGTGCGTACAGCCACGGTGGTCTGCCGGGCCGTTGCGCGCCAGTCGATGGAGCGGGTGTCGTCGCCGGGGACGTACTCGCGGAGGCTGTCGAACTCGGTGCCCTGGCCGCGGATGAGGACGCTGGTGCGGCCGTCGAGTTCGCGGAGGCGGGCCAGCCGGGACGGCAGGTGCTTGCGGCTGGTGAAGGGAGGCAGCACGCGGACCGTCCACGGGACCTCGTGATTGCCCTGGCGGGCGGCGAGGCCGAGCGGTCCGTAGGAGCGGACGGTGACGCGTTCCGCGTGGCGGTCGCCACGGCGGGTGGGACGGAGAACCGTGGTGACGCGTCGGCGTTCGCCGGCCGGGATCGTCAGCTTGTGGCGGGACGCGGCCTGTTCGGTGCCGGGGAGCCAACTGCTGGGAGGCCAGGCATCGCGGAGCTGGGCGCGGAGGCGGCGCCGGGACGGGTTGGCGACGGTGAGATGCACGTCGGCGGCGTCACCGAGTCGAACGCTTGTGTCACCACTTCGAGTGAACCGCAGCGTTCGCACTGGCGCGGCGAGCGCGTAGTCGCACAGAATTGCGAGTGAGAGGGGCGCGTTGACAGCGAGCATCCCCGTCCAACTGGGGGCGAGGATGCCGACGGGGAGAGAGCCGATGGCGGCGAGGAGCGCGGTGCGTCCGGTGAGAGCCACGGTTCACTGCCTCATCGGGGAACGGGGACGTGGGCGAGGATGGCCGTGATGACGGAGTCGGCGGTGACTCCTTCCATCTCGGCCTCGGGCCGCAACTGGATGCGGTGACGGAGGGTCGGCAGAGCCAGGGCCTTCACGTCGTCAGGGGTGACGTAGTCGCGGCCGGTGAGCCAGGCCCAGGCGCGGGCGGTGGAGAGCAGTGCGGTGGCGCCTCGCGGGGAGACGCCCAGGCTGAGCGAGGGGGATTCACGCGTGGCACGGCAAATGTCGACCACGTAACCGGCGATCTCGGGGGAGACCGAGGTCTTGGCGACGGCCGCCCGGGCGGCTTCGAGTTCGGCGGGACCGGCGACGGGACGTACGCCGGCGGCGTGCAGGTCTCGCGGGTTGAAGCCCTCGGCATGCCGGGTCAGGACGTCGATCTCGTCCTGGCGTGAAGGGAGAGGGACCGTCAGCTTCAGCAGGAAGCGGTCGAGTTGTGCCTCGGGGAGGGGGTACGTGCCCTCGTATTCGACCGGGTTCTGGGTTGCGGCGACGAGGAACGGCTCGGGGAGCGGACGGGGAGTGCCGTCGACCGTGACCTGGCGCTCTTCCATCGCTTCCAGCAGGGACGACTGGGTCTTGGGCGGCGTGCGGTTGATCTCGTCGGCGAGCAGGAGGTTGGTGAAGACCGGGCCGGGCTGGAAGGAGAACTCTGCGGTGCGGGCGTCGTAGACCAGGGAGCCGGTGACGTCGCTCGGCATCAGGTCGGGCGTGAACTGGACGCGCTTGGTGTCCAGTTCGAGGGACGCGGCGAGCGCGCGGACGAGCAGCGTCTTGGCGACGCCGGGCACACCCTCCAGGAGGACGTGGCCTCGGCAGAGCAGGGCGACGACGAGTCCCGTGACAGCGGGGTCCTGCCCGACCACGGCCTTCGCGATCTCGGTGCGCAGCGCTTCCAGGGAGGAGCGGGCGCTGTCCGAGTTCTCAGCGGTCTCGGGGGTCGGGGCACTCATGAGGTGCGTACCTCTCTTTCGAGGGCGTCGAGTTGGTCTGCGAGGAGAGTGAGCGCGGCGTCGTCGGAGGGAGCCGGGCCGAAGAGGAGCGTGGGGAGGTCTCTGTCCCCGTGGGCGAGGCGGGCCGATACGGCGGGGAGCAGGGTCTCGGGTGAATGGGCTGCCGTCGCGGGGACGCCGAGGAGGGGTGCGAGCCGGGAGCGGGTGGCGGTGCGCAGGACGGCGGCCGCGCGGTCGCGGGCGTTCGCCCGGTGGTAGAGGCGGGCGCGGCCTTCGGTGGATTCGGAGGCGCGGATGGCGACGGGGAGGTGTTCGGTGACGAGAGGACCGAGGCGCCGGGCGCGCCAGATGGCGGCGAGGACGGCGGCCAGGGCCAGTTGGAGGGTCCCCCACAGCCAGCCCGAGGGGATCAGTTCGAGAAAGCCGCTTTCACCGGCGCGTTCTTCCGGGTCGTCGCCGCTGCCGCTGCCGCCGCCGTTGGCGGCGGAAGGGTCACTGAGTGAGGGGAGGTACCAGACGAGATGGGGCCGGGAGCCGAGGAGTTGGAGGGCGAGCGAGGCGTTGCCCTGCTTGTCCAGGCGTTCGTTGTGAAGGATGTCGGGGGAGCCGAGCAGGACGGTGTCGCTCCCGGCGGGGCCGTTGACCCGCAGCAGGGTGGCCCGGCCGTCGGCGGGGTAGCAGGCGTCGCTGCCGGGGAGCTGGGTCGTGTAGCGCTCGCCGCCGAGGTCGGCGTCGCCGGCGCGTGTGGCGGCGGGCAGGGAGCACCTGGGGGCCAGTGCCGAGACCGGGGCGGGGGAACCCGTGGTGACCCCGGGGGCCAGGGTGCCGACGGAGGGTGCCCCGGCGGCGACGAGCACGGTGCGGCCGCCGGAGGCCTGCATGTCGCGATGGAGGACGCTCTGCTGGTGGTCCGTCAGCAGGTCCGGGGTGGCCACGAGGAGCGTGGTGTCGGCGCCGGTCGCGGTGGTGGCCTCGTCGAGCGTGGTGACGACGCGGGTGGTGACACCGCGTTGGTCGAGGAGTTCGGCGACGGCGCGGCTGCCGGTGGGGTCGGCGGAGCGGGGGTCGAGGCGGCCGTGCCGGGCGTCCGACCGCACGAGCGCCATGACGATGCCCGCGACGATGAGGATGGCCAGGGCGAGCAGGAGCCCCCTGGTCCGTCTCCAGATCTGGTGGGCGGTGAGGGAGGTCGAGGTGGGGGCGGCCGTGGACGTGGTGGTCATCCGGCCGCTCCTCGGGGGGCGTCACTGAGCTGGGGCTTGGCCCGTTGCAGGGCGGTGTCCAGGTCCGTGAGGCGTTGGTACGTGGGCCGGTCGGCGGAACGGCCGCCGTATGTGACGTCGTCGAACGCGCGGGCGGCGGCGCGGAGCTCGTCCGCATGGGCGGGGAGGGGGCGGCCGGCTTCGGCGGCGGCCTCGTCGGCGGTGCGGCCGGGGCGCGGGTCGAGGACGGTGCGTTCCTCCAGGGAGCGCACGATGGCGCGCATCCGTTCCTGGACGGCCTGGTTCCAGCGGTCGGCGGCGGCGTGCGCTTCGGCGGCGGTGCGGTGTTCGGCCGCGCTGCGGAGGCGGTCGTCGAAGAGGGAGTCGGAGGTGGTGGGGGTGCGCCGGGGGGTGCCGAGGCGCCACCACAGGGCGGCCACGAGGGCCATGACGACGAGGGCGACGGCCACGAGTCCGAGTGCGCCTCCCGGGGTGGCTCCCGAGGCGGAGCCGAAGAGTTCGCCGACCCAGTTCCAGAATCTGTCGAGTGCGCGCTGGAGCAGGTTCGGGTCGTTCTCGTGGTACATGGGATTCGACAGCTCCCGCTCCGCCGCCTCACGGGCGGGGACGCGGGGGGTGTCCAGTGGTACGTCGTCGTTCGCGTGGACCAGGGGCCACGCCGTCGTCACGCCCCCCGTGATCGGCACCGCATCAGCTCCTGGGGGTGGTGTCGCCGGGCGAGGGGGAGCCGTATCCGGGTACGCCGGCCGCTCGGGCCAGGTCCAGGTCGAGGGCCTCCCGACGGATGCGCTGGTCGATGTAGAGGAGGACGGAGACGCCCGAGGAGATCGGGTAGGTGATCGATGCGGCGATCACCGAGCCGATGCCGGTGATGATCAGGAAGGGCCAGCCGAACTCCGGGGCCGAGCCGGTGAACAGTCCGCCGAGGCCGTTGCCGTCCACCGCGAACGCGATGAGGGTGAACGGAATCGCGATGATCATCGAGATGAGGAACATCAGCAGCATGGTCAGCGTGAGGACGCCGAAGATCCGCCACCAGGCGCCCTGGACCAGCTTGGCCGAGCGCCGGAGGGATGCCATCACGCCCTGGCGTTCCAGCATCAGTGCCGCGTAGGAGAGGCTGAAGCGGACCAGGAGCCAGAGGATGACCACGGCGGCGGCGACACCGCCCAGGGCGGCCAGCAGCGCGCCCCCGGGGCCGCCGAGGAGGAGCCCCGGAACCAGCCCGACGGTCATCAGGACGGCACTGAGCAGCGGCAGCAGCAGGGTCAGGCCGAGGAGCTGGGGGAGCCTGGGGCGGGCCTCGCGCCAGGCGTCGGCGAGGGTCACCGGGCGTCCGAGCACGGCACGGCTGATCACCATGGTGAGCAGGGCGGTGGTGACGAAGGTGCCGATGAGCGTGATGAGCGTCGTGGGGCCGAGCGAGATGAGGCTCGCCTTGAGCGACTCGACCGACTGCTTCAGGGCTTCCTGCGGGGTCGGGTCCGCGCTGAGCCGCGGGGGCACCGGCACGAGGTAGCGCTGGACCAGGATGTCGCCGATCTGCGTGATGACGGAGACCGTGAGCGTGATGCCCAGGACCGTGCGCCAGTGGGCGCGCAGGGTGGAGACCGCGCCGTCGAGGATCTCGCCGACGCCGAGCGGGCGCAGCGGGATGACGCCGGGCTTGGCGGCGGGCGGGCGGCCCCAGCCGCCCTGGTACTGACCGCCGCCCCAGTTGGGTGCCGGGGCATGGGGCGGAGTCGGGCCGGGCCGGGCCGGGCCGGTCGGCGGGGACCACTGGCCGGCGGGCGGCTGCTCCTTGGACCACTTGGAGGCCGCGCCGGGCGCGTCGGAGGGCTCGGCCGGGCGGGGCACGTCGGAGCCCTGGCCCTCGGAGGGGGAGGATCCGGGCGAGGCCCAGCCCGGAGTGTCATTCACGGTCGTCCACCTCGTGCGTTGGTCGCGGTGCAGGCTCGTCGAGCCGGCTCGGTCACGGTGCTGGGCCGCCGTGTGGGGCGGCAGGTCGGCTGCCATGGTGCCACGCGCCGTTCGTGGCCGGGCCTGGGGCCGGATGTCCTTGGCACCTTCATTGTCGGTGGTTCAGCGGGCAGACTGGGCGGATGGCTGATCAGTACGCACGAACCCCTGGCGTCGCCGAACCGCCCACGCTTCCCTCCCTGCGCTGGGAGGAGCCTCCGGAAGGGCCCGTGGTGGTGCTCCTCGACCAGACGAGGCTGCCCGCCGAGGAGGTCGAGCTGGTCTGCACGGATGTGCCGGCGCTGGTCCGGGCGATCCAGACCCTCGCCGTGCGGGGCGCGCCGCTGCTGGGCATCGCCGGCGCCTACGGCGTCGCGCTGGCCGCGGTGCGGGGCTACGACGTGGAGGAGGCGGCCGGGCTGCTGGCAGGGGCGCGGCCCACCGCCGTGAACCTCGGGTACGGGGTGCGGCGGGCGGCGGGTGCGTACCGGGCGGCGCTGGAGAAGGACGGGGACGGGGAGCAGGCCGCCCGGGCGGCGCTCGCGGAGGCCAGGGAACTGCACCGGGAGGACGCCGAGGCGAGCATGCTGATGGCGGGGCACGGACTGGCGCTGCTGGACGAGCTGCTGCCAGGCGGCGGCCACCGGATCCTCACGCACTGCAACACCGGGGCGCTGGTCTCGGGCGGGGAGGGGACGGCGTTCGCCGTGGCGCTGGAGGCGCACCGGGCGGGCCGGCTGCGGCGGCTGTGGGTGGACGAGACGCGGCCACTGCTGCAGGGGGCGCGGCTGACGGCGTACGAGGCGGCTCGCAGCGGCATGGCGTACACGCTGCTCACGGACAACGCGGCGGGCTCGCTGTTCGCGGCGGGGGAGGTGGACGCGGTGCTGATCGGGGCGGACCGGATCGCCGCCGACGGTTCGGTGGCGAACAAGGTGGGGAGCTATCCGCTCGCCGTGCTGGCCCGGTACCACCATGTGCCCTTCATCGTGGTGGCGCCGGTCACGACGATCGACCCGCACACTCCGGACGGGGCGTCCATAGAGGTCGAGCAGCGGGCCGGGCAGGAGGTCACGGAGCTGACCGCGCCGCCGCAGGTGGCGGCCGGAGCCGGGGGAGCGGGAGCGGTCGGCGGGCTGCCGGTGGCGCCGCTGGGGACGCAGGCGTACAACCCCGCGTTCGATGTCACGCCGCCCGAACTGGTGACGGCGATCGTCACCGAGCTGGGGGTGCTCTCCCCGGTCACGGGGGCCGGAATTGCCGAGCTGTGTGCCAGGTCACGCCAGGTAACGATTAGCTAATGGGATGATGTCGATTATGAAGGGACGCGTCCTTGTCGTCGACGACGACACCGCACTGGCCGAGATGCTCGGGATTGTGCTGCGTGGTGAGGGTTTCGAGCCGTCGTTCGTAGCGGACGGCGACAAGGCACTTGCCGCTTTCCGGGAGGCCAAGCCGGACCTGGTGCTGCTGGACCTCATGCTGCCCGGACGGGACGGCATCGAGGTGTGCCGGCTGATCCGGGCCGAGTCCGGCGTGCCGATCGTCATGCTCACCGCCAAGAGCGACACCGTCGACGTGGTGGTCGGGCTGGAGTCCGGTGCCGACGACTACATCGTCAAGCCGTTCAAGCCGAAGGAGCTGGTCGCCCGCATCCGGGCGCGGCTGCGGAGGTCGGAGGAGCCCGCGCCGGAGCAGCTCACCATCGGTGACCTGGTCATCGACGTGGCGGGCCACTCGGTGAAGCGGGACGGGCAGTCGATCGCGCTGACTCCGCTGGAGTTCGACCTGCTGGTCGCGCTGGCGCGCAAGCCGTGGCAGGTGTTCACCCGTGAGGTGCTGCTCGAGCAGGTGTGGGGTTACCGCCACGCCGCGGACACGCGGCTGGTGAACGTGCATGTGCAGCGGCTGCGCTCCAAGGTCGAGAAGGACCCGGAGCGGCCGGAGATCGTCGTGACCGTCCGTGGTGTCGGTTACAAGGCCGGGCCGAGCTGACATGTCCCGCGGCAGTGCTGCTCCGAAGCCCGGGAACCCGGGAGTCCGTGCGGGGCGGGCTGCCGGGCCGGGGCGTCAGCCATGGCGGCCGGGCCGGCTGCTCCAGGACGGGGCACCGGGCGGGCCGGTGCTCCGGCTCCTGGTGCGCCTTCTGCGCCGTCCGCTGCTCCCGGCGGTACGGCTGTGGCGGCGCAACATCCAGCTCCGGGTGGTCGTCGGCACGCTGCTGATGTCGCTCGGGGTGGTGCTGCTGCTCGGGTTCGTCGTCATCGGTCAGATGCGCAACGGTCTGCTGGACGCCAAGGAGCGTGCGGCGCAGAGTCAGGCGTCGGGCGGGTTCTCGGCGGCCCAGACCAAGGCGGACGAGCAGACGGGATCCGGCGGGCCGGACGGCGGGACCGCGCGGGCCTCGCTGAACTGGCGGTCCGACCTGGTCGTGCAGCTCGCGAGCGGTGGCCAGGGCGCGTTCAACGTGGTCGCCCTCAGCTCCGACACGGCGGGCTCGGCGCCCAGCCGGGGCGCCCGGGCCTCGGGCGGTGTGGAGCCGGCGCGGAGCATTCCGGTGAAGCTGCGCGAGTCGGTGGCGCAGGAGCCGGGGACGTTCCAGACGTACACCCGCATCCACTACTCGGACGGCAAGCTGTCCGAGGCGGGGCTGGTGATCGGCAAGCGTCTCAATGACATCGACGGCAATTCGTACGAGCTGTACTACCTCTTCCCGCTGACGCAGGAGGAGGACTCGCTGGCGCTGGTCAAGACGACGCTGGCGACGGCCGGCCTGTTCGTGGTGGTGCTGCTGGGCGCCATCGCGTGGCTGGTGGTGCGGCAGGTGGTGACGCCTGTGCGGATGGCGGCCGGGATCGCCGAGCGGCTGTCGGCGGGCCGGTTGCAGGAGCGGATGAAGGTCACGGGCGAGGACGACATCGCCCGGCTCGGCGAGGCCTTCAACAAGATGGCGCAGAACCTCCAGCTCAAGATCCAGCAGCTCGAGGAGCTGTCGCGGATGCAGCGCCGGTTCGTCTCGGACGTCTCGCACGAGCTGCGGACGCCGCTGACGACCGTGCGGATGGCGGCCGACGTCATCCACGAGGCGCGGGAGGACTTCGACCCGGTGACGGCGCGCTCCGCCGAGCTGCTGGGCGACCAACTGGACCGGTTCGAGTCGCTGCTGGCGGACCTGCTGGAGATCAGCCGCTTCGACGCGGGCGCCGCGGCGCTGGAGGCGGAGCCGATAGACCTGCGCGAGGTCGTGCGCCGGGTGATCGGTGGCGCCGAGCCGCTGGCCGAGCGCAAGGGCGGCCGGATCATCGTGGTGGGCGACGAGCAGCCGGTGGTCGCGGAAGCGGACGCGCGCCGCGTCGAGCGGGTGCTGCGGAACCTCGTCGTCAACGCCGTGGAGCACGGCGAGGGCCGGGACGTGGTGGTGCGCATGGCCGCCGCGGGCGGCGCCGTCGCCGTCGCGGTGCGTGACTACGGCGTGGGGCTCAAGCCGGGCGAGGCGACGCGGGTGTTCAACCGCTTCTGGCGGGCGGACCCGGCACGCGCGCGTACCACCGGTGGTACGGGGCTGGGGCTGTCGATCGCCGTGGAGGACGCCCGGCTGCACGGTGGCTGGCTGCAGGCGTGGGGGGAGCCGGGCGGCGGTTCGCAGTTCCGGCTGACGCTGCCGCGTACGGCGGACGAGCCGTTGCGCGGCTCGCCGATACCCCTGGAGCCCGAGGACTCGCGGCGCAACCGGGAGCGGGCGGCCGCGGAGGACGCCTCGCAGGGCCCGGGCCGGCTGCCGACGGTGCCGGGGCAGAACGCCGGGTCGGCCCGTACGGGTCTGGCCGCCGTTCCCCGGAATGCGCTGCCCCCGCGGCGGGCCGCCCAGGTGGCGGCCGACCCGACGGCCCTGCCGGGCAACGGGGCCCGGGTGGTGGCGCGCGGGGCAGGTGAGGAGACGGGCGAGGACGCCTCGTCCACGGCGCAGGAAGTCAAGCGGGAGGGTACGACTCGTGGGCGCTGAGCGTCGTCGCGGCCGTGGACCTGCGGTGCGCGCAGCCGCGCTGCTCGGATGCGGTGTGGTGCTGGCCGGGTGCGGTGCGATGCCGGACTCCGGGGACGTGTCCCCGGTGCGGGCGTCCAACCCCGGCGACTCCCAGGTCCGGGTGTATCCGGTGTCGCCCCGGGAGAACGCGGAGCCGGACGAGATCGTCAACGGCTTCCTGGAGGCGATGACCGGTGACGACCCCGGCTTCGCGACGGCCCGGACGTACCTGACCAAGAAGGCGGCGCGGGAGTGGAAGCCCGAGGAGAGCACCACGGTGCTCATGGCCGCCCCGGTCAGCAGGCGGGAGCGCAGCGGCATCCGTGAGCCGCAGGAGCGTCTCGTGTACTCGCTGCACGGTGAGCAGATCGCGACGGTGGACAGCCGCCACGCCTACCAGCCGGTGGGCCGGGCGAAGTACGCCGGGGCCATCCAGCTCGTGCAGGCCCCGGGCCCGGACGGCAAGGGCAAGGAGTGGCGCATCGACAACCTGCCGTCGGGGCTGCTGCTCGGCGAGTCGGACTTCCAGCGCAACTACCGCTCGGTGAACACGTACTACTTCGCCTCCGGCCGGCACTGGGTGGTGGCGGACCCGGTCTACATCCGGCAGCGCCAGGACCCCGTGACGCGGATGGACCCGGTGGCGCAGACGGTCAAGGCGCTGCTGGAGGGGCCGACGAACTGGCTGGACCCGGTGGTGGATTCCAGTTTCCCCACGGGTGTGGCGCTGAAGGACGGCGTGACGTCCCTGACGCCCGACGAACAGAACAAGCTGAAGGTGCCGCTCAATAAAAAGGCGGACAATATCGGGTACGGCACGTGCCGGCGGATGGCCGCCCAATTGCTGTTCACCGTCGGGGATTTGGCGTCCACCAGGGTGGCGCAGGTGGAGTTGCAGAGCGAGGACGGGCGCCGGCTGTGTGTCCTGGAGGAGAGCCAGAAGGAGAACTACCGGGCCGATCCGTCCAGCGGCCTCCAGGTGAACCCCTATTTCCTCGACGCGTCGGGCCGGCTGGCGAAGCTGGAGGCCACCGCGGAGAACGTGGGCAGGCCGTCGCTCGTGCCCGGCCCGTTCGGCAGCGGGGCGGTCAAGGTGGGCAAGGTCGCCGTCGCCCGCGGTGAGCGGCGGGCGGCCGCGGTCTCGGACGAGGACCGCGACCTGCGGGTGGCCTCCGTGGTCTCGGACGCGGACGTGGAGCTGCCGCAGCCGGTGGTGCACAGCAACGGTGCCCGGCCGGAGGACCGCCTGTCCGCGCCGAGCTTCGACGGCCGCGGCGGCCTGTGGGTCGCCGACCGCGACCCGGCGAACCCGCGGCTGCTGTACATGCCGGACGGCAGCGCCGAGCCGGTGCAGGTGACCGCTCCCTGGCTCACCGACGGATGGCGCATCGAGTCGCTGCGGGTGTCCGAGGACGGCGTCCGCATGGCGCTGCTGCTGACCAAGGACGGCCGGACGACCCTGCACATCGGGCGGATCGAGCGGCACGGCGCCGGGGCGAAGCACAAGGTGCAGGTCGTGGACCTCCAGGCCATCGCCCCCCGCATGGAGTCGGTGACCTCGATGTCGTGGGCGGGGCAGAGCCGGCTGGTCGTGCTGGGCAAGCTGGCCGGCGGTGTCCAGCAGGTCCGGTACATCCAGACGGACGGTTCGACGTCGTCGGCGGCGATTCCGGGGCTGAACCAGGTGAAGGTCGTCGCGGCGGCGAACAACGAGCGCGCGCCGCTGGTGGCGGCGTCCGCCGACGACGGCATCGTGCGGCTCCAGGCGGGCGCGAACTGGCAGCCGATGGTGGAGAAGGGAACGTCCCCGGTCTACCCCGGCTGAGCCCCGCCTCCTGCCGATCGCTCGGGCGCGCGCGGACGTGGTTTTCCACAGGGGTGGCCGCGGCCCCGGGCCCTTGGGACCGTGGCGTATGCGCTGGTGGTGGCGGGAAGTCATCGGGTTGGTGCTGCCCGGTGCCTGCGAAGGGTGCGGGCGGGGCGGTACGCCGTCGCTGTGCGAGGTGTGCGTACGGGCGCTGTGCGGACACGGCGGGCGGCGGGTGAGGCCCGTGCCGGAGCCGGCCGGGCTGCCGGTGGTGTGCGCCGCGGCGCCGTACGCGGACGCGGTACGGGCGGTGCTGCTCGGGCACAAGGAGCGCGGCGCGCTGGGGCTGGCCCGGCCGCTCGGCGTCGCACTGGCGGGGGCCGTAAGGGCCTCTGTGGCGGCTTCTGGGGGCTCGGGAGGCAGGCCCCTGCTCCTTGTACCGGTGCCGTCCGCGCGGCGCGTGGTGCGGGCGCGTGGCCACGATGCGACGCGGCGGGTCGCGCTGGCGGCCGCGGCCGAGCTGCGGCGTACGGGGAAGGCGGCGCGGGTGCTGCCGCTGCTGCGGCAGCACAGGGCGGTGGCGGACCAGGCGGGGCTGGGCGCGCGGGAGAGGCTGGCGAACCTGGCGGGGGCGCTGGAAGTGATGCCCGGCGGGGGACGGCGGGCGGCGGCCGGGAGGCCCGTCCTGGTCGACGATCTCATGACCACGGGAGCCTCGCTCGTCGAGGCGGCGAGGGCACTGCGTGCCAGTTTCGAGCCGCCATTCGGGGCATGCGTACGGGTGAGCGCGGCGGTCGTCGCCGCACCGCCACTGTCGTTCGAAATAAACCGGAACTGACGGGGAACTTGCTTCGTTGCACGTTCAGAGAGAGTGAAAACACCTGATCGGAGGTTCGTGCGGATAGCGGGTGCCGACATCCGTCCGATCGAGCTATGTTCGGGTGTGAGGAATGGCGAAAGCCGCGCTTCACCGAATGCACTGCCGTGTTTCCGGACGGTTTCCGGGGCAGGGTCAGGACATCCAAGGTGGTGGGGTGGGGATCTTGCCGACGGGGGAGGAGGAGGTCGAGTCGCCAAGTCCGAGGCTCCGGTACTCACCGGGGTCTGGTGCAAAAGGGAGATGCTCGCCGGCCGGTGGGCCGGCAGGAGCGATCCGGGAACGGAGTTCTGCGTGGACATCGTCGTCAAAGGCCGCAAGACCGAGGTGCCCGAGCGGTTCCGCAAGCACGTGGCCGAGAAGCTGAAGCTGGAGAAGATCCAGAAGCTCGACGCCAAGGTGATCAGCCTCGACGTCGAGGTGTCCAAGGAACACAACCCGCGGCAGGCGGACCGGTCGGACCGTGTGGAAATCACCCTCCACTCCCGTGGGCCGGTGATCCGGGCGGAGGCGGCGGCAGGCGACCCCTATGCAGCCCTTGACCTCGCGACGGGCAAGCTCGAGGCGCGACTGCGCAAGCAGCACGACAAGCGCCACACCCGCCGCGGCAACGGCCGTCTGTCGGCCGCGGAGGTCGCCGACGCGGTTCCGGGCGTGGCCCGTCTGAACGGGAACGGCGCCGTGGCGGTGGAGGAGCGCGAGTCGGTTCCCACGAAGAGGATGGGCTCGCTCGAAGTGCGGGGCGAGGGGCCCCTGGTGGTCCGCGAGAAGACCCACACGGCCGCCCCGATGTCGCTCGACCAGGCTCTCTACGAGATGGAGCTGGTCGGGCACGACTTCTACCTGTTCGTCGACTCCGAGACCAAGCAGCCCAGCGTCGTCTACCGGCGGCACGCCTACGACTACGGCGTCATCCACTTGGAGAGCGACCCGCTGGCCGGCTCCGAGGCAGGCGGTGCGGGTGGCGCACTCGGTGGCTGACGGCGGCTGAACCACACCGGTGGTGCCCCTGGAGCGCGGTGTGCGCCCCCAGGGGCGCCCCCGTGCGCCCACAGGATCACCGCTCCGCCGTCCGGGCATGAAATCATGGCGGGGCACGCCAACCGATGCCCCCGCGGCCGAGGTTGGCGTACCGCACATGAACGTCAGACAGGCCTGCAGGGGGAGGAACGATGGCGGACAGCTTCGGCCCGGTGCACCACCCGGGCGGCTCCGACGCCCCGGTGGGCGGAGCGGGGTGCGGGAGCGGTGCCGACACGGACACGGACGGCGGCACGTCCCGCAAGGAGCCCATCAGGGTCCTGGTCGTGGACGACCACGCCCTCTTCCGCAGGGGGCTGGAGATCGTCCTCGCGCAGGAGGAGGACATCCAGGTGGTGGGGGAGGCGGGCGACGGCGCGGAAGCCGTCGACAAGGCCGCCGACCTGCTGCCGGACATCGTGCTGATGGACGTCAGGATGCCCAAGCGGGGCGGTATCGAGGCCTGCACCTCCATCAAGGAGGTGGCCCCCAGCGCCAAGATCATCATGCTGACGATCAGCGACGAGGAGGCCGACCTCTACGACGCGATCAAGGCGGGCGCCACCGGGTACCTGCTCAAGGAGATCTCCACCGACGAGGTCGCCACCGCCATCCGGGCGGTCGCGGACGGCCAGTCGCAGATCAGCCCCTCCATGGCGTCCAAGCTGCTCACCGAGTTCAAGTCGATGATCCAGCGCACCGACGAGCGCCGGCTGGTTCCGGCGCCCCGGCTGACCGACCGTGAGCTCGAGGTGCTGAAGCTCGTCGCCACGGGCATGAACAACCGGGACATCGCCAAGGAGTTGTTCATCTCGGAGAACACCGTGAAGAACCACGTCCGCAACATCCTGGAGAAGCTCCAGCTCCACTCCAGGATGGAAGCCGTGGTCTACGCGATGCGGGAGAAGATCCTCGAGATCAGGTGAGACGCGCCAGCGCGGAGACCAGCTCGGGCGCGAGCTCCGGGCGGTCGACGCGCTCGACCCGCACCGCGTCGCAGCCCACCCACCCGGCGGCCTCCCGCAGGGCCTCGGCCATCGGCGCCACCGCCTTGGCGGAGGCCAGCGACACCTGCCTGGCCACCAGCGTCGTCCCCTCCCGCGCCGGATCGACCCGGCCCACGAGCTTCCCGCCCGCCAGCAGCGGCATCGCGAAGTAGCCGTGTATCCGCTTCTGCTTGGGAACGTACGCCTCCAGGCGGTGGGTGAAGCCGAAGATCCGTTCCGTCCGGGGCCGCTCCCAGATCAGGGAGTCGAACGGCGACAGCAGCGTCGTACGGTGGCGGCCGCGCGGCACGGTCGCCAGGGCCTCCGGGTCCGCCCAGGCGGGCTTCTCCCAGCCCTGTACCCGCACCGGCACCAGGCCGGAGTCCGCGACCACGGCGTCGAACTGCTCGCCCTTGAGCCGGTGGTAGTCGGCGATGTCCGCGCGCGTGCCCACGCCCAGCGCCTGCCCGGCCAGCCGCACCAGCCGGCGCAGGCACTCCGTGTCGTCCAGCTCGTCGTGCAGCAGGTCACCCGGGACGGCGCGCTCGGCCAGGTCGTACACCCGCTTCCAGCCGCGCCGCTCGGTGCACACCACCTCCCCGTACATCAGCGCCCGCTCCACGGCGACCTTGGAGGCGGACCAGTCCCACCACTCGCCGCCGTTCTTCGCGCCGCCCAGCTCCGTGGCGGTCAGCGGGCCCTCGGCGCGCAACTGCTTGATCACCGCGTCGTAGGCGCCGTCCGGAAGGTCGTGGTGCCACTGCGGGTGCGTGCGGTAGGCGCGGCGGCGGAAGGCGAAGTGCGGCCACTCCTCGATGGGGAGGATGCACGCCGCGTGCGACCAGTACTCGAAGGCGTGGGGTCGTGTCGGAGACGCGCCAATGGACGCTGCGGACCAGTACGCCGCCTCGACGGTCCCGCGGCCGACGGCACCGAGCCGTGCGTACGGGACCAGCTCGTGGGAGCGGGCCAGTACCGAGATCGTGTCGAGCTGGACGGCGCCGAGACGGCGCAGGACGCCGCGCACCCCGGCGCGGCGGTCCGGCGCGCCCAGGAAGCCCTGCGCGCGCAGTGCGATACGGCGGGCCTCGTCGGCGGAGAGTTCTGCGGTCGGGCTCGGCATCGTGGTCATGCCCGGCACGATAGAGGGCGCCACTGACAGTCAGGTCCGGGGCCGGGCGGGGGCTGGGAGGTAGGGCACCGGGGAGGGCAGGCCGAGGTCCGAGGGGAGCAGGGAGCCGACCCAGGCGTCGCGCATGGTGCCCTTGTTGAGCAGGCCCGCGCGCTGGGTGCCCTCGATCGTGAAGCCGGCCTTCTCGGCGACCGCGCGCGAGCCGGTGTTGCCGACCTCGGCACGCCACACCAGACGCACGCACCCCGTCGCCGTGAACGTCCACCGCGCCAGGGCCGCGACGGCCTCCGTGGCGTAGCCGCTTCCCCGGTGCTCCGCGGCCGTCCAGAAGCCGATCTCCCACACCCCCGAGTGCCCGCGCACACCGGCGGCGCCCACGAGCGGGCCGCCGTCGCGGAGCAGGACCGCGAAGTCCAGGTCGTAGCCGGTGCGCCAGCCGTCCGGCACGGCCCCGACGAACTCCTCGGCGTGATGCCTCGCGTACGGGGAGGGGACGGTCGTCCAGCGCTGGATGCCGGGGTCCTGGCAGGCCGTGTACACGGCGTCGACGTCCTCGGGGGCGAACGGGCGCAGCAGCAGGCGGCCGGTGGTGAGGGTGACGGGATCCATGACGGGATTCTGCGGGGGCCGGGAGCGGCGGGCGAACACTTTTCGGGTTCAGCGGCACCTTCCGCGTGCCCCGCGCGTTCTCCTTGCGGGCGGCATGTCGGCGCGGCGGTCGGCCCAGGTGGGCGCGGACCTCCCGGCGCGGTGGCGTCCTCGCTTACGATGGCCGTTGCGGTGGGGACCACCTGCCGTGCCCGTGCCAGTGTCCATGACAAGACCCAGTGCCAGGCCCGACCGGCAAGGAGACCAACCTCAGTGTCCGTCTTCAACAAGCTCATGCGTGCAGGCGAAGGCAAGATCCTGCGCAAACTGCACCGCATCGCGGACCAGGTCAACTCCATCGAAGAGGACTTCGTCAACCTCTCCGACGCCGAGTTGCGGGCGCTCACCGAGGAGTACAAGCAGCGGTACGCCGATGGTGAGAGCCTCGACGACCTGATGCCCGAGGCCTTCGCGACGGTCCGCGAGGCCGCCAAGCGCGTGCTCGGCCAGCGCCACTACGACGTCCAGCTCATGGGCGGCGCCGCGCTGCACCTCGGTTACGTGGCCGAGATGAAGACCGGTGAGGGCAAGACCCTCGTCGGCACGCTCCCGGCGTACCTGAACGCGCTGTCCGGCAAGGGCGTGCACCTGATCACGGTCAACGACTACCTGGCCGAGCGCGACTCCGAGATGATGGGCCGGGTCCACAAGTTCCTCGGCCTGACGGTCGGCTGCATCCTGGCGAACATGTCGCCGGCGCAGCGCCGCGAGATGTACAACTGCGACATCACGTACGGCACGAACAATGAGTTCGGCTTCGACTACCTCCGGGACAACATGGCGTGGTCCAAGGAGGAGCTCGTCCAGCGCGGCCACAACTTCGCCTGTGTCGACGAGGTCGACTCGATCCTGGTCGACGAGGCCCGTACGCCGCTGATCATCTCCGGCCCGGCCGACCAGGCCACCAAGTGGTACGGCGACTTCGCCAAGCTGGTCACCCGCCTCAAGCGGGGCGAGGCGGGCAACCCGCTGAAGGGCATCGAGGAGACCGGCGACTACGAGGTCGACGAGAAGAAGCGCACCGTCGGCATCCACGAGTCCGGTGTCGCCAAGGTCGAGGACTGGCTGGGCATCGACAACCTCTACGAGTCGGTGAACACCCCGCTCGTCGGTTACCTGAACAACGCCATCAAGGCCAAGGAACTGTTCAAGAAGGACAAGGACTACGTCGTCATCGACGGCGAAGTCATGATCGTCGACGAGCACACCGGCCGTATCCTCGCCGGCCGCCGCTACAACGAGGGCATGCACCAGGCGATCGAGGCGAAGGAAGGGGTGGACATCAAGGACGAGAACCAGACCCTCGCCACGATCACCCTCCAGAACTTCTTCCGCCTCTACGACAAGCTGTCCGGAATGACCGGTACGGCCATGACCGAGGCCGCCGAGTTCCACCAGATCTACAAGCTGGGCGTCGTCCCGATCCCGACGAACAGGCCGATGATCCGCAAGGACCAGTCGGACCTGATCTACCGCACCGAGGTCGCCAAGTTCGCCGCGGTCGTCGACGACATCGAGGAGAAGCACAAGAAGGGCCAGCCGATCCTCGTCGGTACGACGTCGGTCGAGAAGTCCGAGTACCTGTCGCAGCAGCTCTCCAAGCGCGGCATCCCGCACGAGGTGCTCAACGCCAAGCAGCACGACCGTGAGGCGTCGATCGTCGCCCAGGCCGGCCGCAAGGGCGCCGTCACCGTCGCCACCAACATGGCCGGCCGCGGTACCGACATCAAGCTGGGCGGCAACCCCGACGACCTGGCCGAGGCGGAGCTGCGTCAGCGCGGGCTCGACCCGGTCGAGCACGTGGAGGAGTGGGCCGCCGCCCTGCCCGCCGCGCTGGAGAAGGCCGAGCTCGCCGTCAAGGCCGAGTTCGAGGAGGTCAAGGCGCTCGGCGGGCTGTACGTGCTGGGCACCGAGCGGCACGAGTCGCGGCGTATCGACAACCAGCTCCGCGGTCGTTCCGGCCGTCAGGGCGACCCCGGCGAGTCCCGCTTCTACCTGTCGCTCGGCGACGACCTGATGCGGCTGTTCAAGGCGCAGATGGTCGAGCGCGTGATGTCGATGGCCAACGTTCCCGACGACGTCCCGATCGAGAACAAGATGGTCACGCGCGCGATCGCCTCCGCGCAGTCGCAGGTCGAGCAGCAGAACTTCGAGACCCGCAAGAACGTTCTGAAGTACGACGAGGTCCTCAACCGGCAGCGCGAGGTCATCTACGGCGAGCGCCGCCGCGTCCTGGAGGGCGAGGACCTGCACGAGCAGATCCGCCACTTCATGGACGACACCATCGACGCGTACATCGAGGCCGAGACCGTCGAGGGCTTCGCCGAGGAGTGGGACCTGGAGCGGCTGTGGGGCGCCTTCAAGCAGCTCTACCCGTGCAAGGTCACCATCGAGGAGCTGGAGGAGGCGGCCGGCGACCGGGCCGGCATCACCGCCGAGTTCATCGCGGAGTCCGTCAAGGAGGACATCCACGAGCAGTACGACGCGCGTGAGAAGCAGCTCGGCTCCGACATCATGCGCGAGCTGGAGCGCCGGGTCGTGCTGTCCGTGCTGGACCGCAAGTGGCGCGAGCACCTCTACGAGATGGACTACCTCCAGGAGGGCATCGGCCTGCGCGCGATGGCGCAGAAGGACCCGCTGGTCGAGTACCAGCGCGAGGGCTTCGACATGTTCACCGCGATGATGGAGGGCATCAAGGAGGAGTCCGTCGGCTACCTGTTCAACCTGGAGGTCCAGGTCGAGCAGCAGGTCGAGGAGGTCCCGGTGCAGGACGCCGCCGCGAAGACGTCCCTGGCCAAGGAGGACGCCGTTCCGGCCCAGGCCGGTGCGGGGCGCCCGGAGATCCGCGCCAAGGGCCTGGAGGCCCCCAAGCGCCCGGACCGCCTGCACTTCTCCGCGCCGAAGGTCGACGGCGAGGGCGACATCATCGAGGGCGACTTCGACAACGGTGACGGCGCGGCCCGGTCCGCGACGGACGGGATGACCCGTGCCGAGCGGCGCAAGGCCCAGAAGGGCGGGCGTCGCCGCAAGAAGTAGCCCTGGGGCGCGGTAGCCGCAGGAGCTGTTCGGGGCCGGGTGCGTGACGTGGTCGTCACGCACCCGGCCCTTGTCGTGTCAGGACCGTTCGCCGCCGAGTTCGACGGCGGCACAGCGCCATCTGCGGTCGGGACCCTGCTCCAGGCGGAACGCCATCGCCCTGACCCGGTCGCCCGCCGCGATGCTCGCGTACGCCTCGATCACGCCCGGACGCAGGGGGAAGCCGCCGCAGCGGCGGATGACGGGCCGTGCGCCGTGGACGCGCAGCGGCGTGGTGGGCGCGAGCCGGATGAGCTGGTCGTACGCCTCGCCGACGGTCCGGCCGAGCATCCAGTGGACGGGGCGCTCACCGCTGAGGACGGCGAGCAGCCGTTCGGCGAAGAGGTGCTGGGGCGCGAGCGGGCCGCGCACGGCCGTGCGGGGTGCGGGGACGTGCGGCGTGCGCGGGGCGGCGGGGCCGGGCGCCGGGGCGTGCGGGCCGGCGGCGCGGGGGGCGGGTGTGCGGGGTGCGGGTGTGCGGGGTGTGGTGGGGCCGGCGGCCGGGCGGGGTGAGGCGGGCCGGGTCGTGCCGGGGCCGCGCCGGCCCCCGCGGCGGGCCGGGCCGGACGTCGTCCTGGTTGCGGTGCTGCTCATGATCGCCCCCGTCCGTGAGGCCCGGTTTCTACCGGGCGGTAACTTTTCGGTGGTGATCTTCTACGGGGCCGGAGCGGGCGGTCGCAATCGGCGGCGCGGCGGGTGCCGAAGTCGTGGGCGGATCACCTATCCGGGTGGCGGCGGGGGCGCCGGCGTGCGGCGGGACCGGTGGCGGCGGGGCGCGGGGTGGACGTGGCGGCCCGGTGACCACCGGGCCCGAAGGGGGACCGGCGCACGTATCCTGAGGGCCGTCTGTCGACTACGAAAGCGGCCTGCCATGCGCGTCTATGTCCCCCTGACCCTCCCCGGTCTCGCACAGGCGCACACGACGGGTGAGCTGGGCCCCGGCCCCCTGACCGCGTACGCGGTGACGCCCGGGCTGCGCGAGTGGTACGTCTCGGACGACATCGAGGAGCTGGAGTACGCCGCCCTGAGCCGGGCGGCGGCCGCGTCGCTGCGGATGCTGGCCGCCGATCCGTCGGCGGCGCGGCGCCGGGTCGTCGTGGCCGTCGACGTACCCGACGGGGCCGCGGTCGCCGACCCCGACGGGGCGCTGGACCCGTCCTCGGTGGGCGAGGTGCGCATCGCGCGGGCCGTGCCGCTGGCCAAGGCGGCGGCGGTGCACGTGGACGCGGACGACGCGGAGGCGGACGTGGCGGCGGCGGCCGGGGCGCTGGGCGCGGCGGACCACGGCGACGACGACGCGCAGTTCGTGGTCGACGGGGCGGAGGACCACGAACTGCTGTGGTTCGGGGTGCAGGAGATTCCCGGGTTGATCGGCTGAACCGTGGGCCGTTGCCGGTGAGGGCACGTTGTCGGACCGGGCCGGTACCTTCTTTGCATGGGGAAGCGCGACACCCACCTGGTGTGGGACTGGAACGGCACGCTGCTCAATGACATCGACGCGGTCATCGGGGCGACGAACGCCGCGTTCGAGGAGATAGGCCTGGAGCCGATCACCCTCGCGCGGTACCGGGAGCTGTACTGCGTGCCGGTGCCGCTGTTCTACGAGCGGCTGATGGGGCGCCTGCCGACGGAGGCGGAGTGGCTCGTGATGGACGAGGCCTTCCACCGGCACTACTGGGTGCGGGCCGAGGTGTGCGGGCTCGCGGACGGCGCGGCCGAGCTGCTGGCCGCGCGACAGGCGGCGGGGCTCACGCAGTCCCTGCTCTCCCTGGCCCCGCACGAGCTGCTGGTGCCGATCGTGCGGCGGCACGGCATCGAGGAGCGGTTCGTCCGGGTGGACGGGCGCATAGGCGAGTCCACCTCCGGCAAGGCGGAGCACATGGTCCGGCACCTGGTGGCGCTGGAGGGCGTGGCGCCCGAGCGGATCGTCGTGATCGGAGACGCGGTGGACGACGCGGTGGCGGCGGCGCACGTGGGCGCGCGGGCGGTGCTGTACACGGGCGGCTCGCACAGCCGGGCCAGCCTGGCGGCGGCGGGCGTGCCGGTGGTGGACACGCTGGAGGAAGCGGTGGCGGTCGCGGAGGAGCTGGCGGCGTAGCCCTTGGACGGGCGGTCGGGCCGGGCCCGGGTGCGGGGCGGTGCGGTGCCTTCGGCGGGCGGTGCGGTGCTGCTGACGGGGCGGTGCGGTGCCTTCGGCGGGCGGGGCGGTGCCCTTGGCGGGCGGTGCGGTGCTGCTGACGGGGCGGCGGTGGCGACGTGCGCACGCGGGTGCGGCCCGGTGGGGTGCGCCCGGCCTGGCGGCGCCGGGCTGGGTTCCCACCCGCACGGCCCGTGCGGGTGGGAGAGTCGGTGCGGGTCCTCCTGTGGGGCTTCCGCGCCGTCGGCGGCTGCGGGCGGCAGGGGTTGCGGGTGGTGTGAGCGGTCGGAAGGGACTTGTCAGGCCGCCGGGGACGTGGTGCGCAGGATCTTGAGGAACTCGCGCATCCAGACCGGGTGGTCCGGCCAGGCACGGGACGACACCAGGGTGCCGTCGACCACGGCCTCCGTGTCCTGGAAGGTGGCGCCGGCGGCCTGCATGTCGAGCTCCAGCGCCGGGTAGGCCGTGACGTGGCGGCCGTCCAGGGCGCCGACCGCCGCCGTCAGGAGCGGGCCGTGGCAGATCTGCGCGACCGGCTTGTCGGCGTCGAAGAAGGACTTGAGGATCTTGCGGAGTTCCGGGTCGTTGCGGAGGTACTCGGGGGCCCGCCCGCCCGGGATGACCACGGCGGCGTACTGGCTGGGCTCGACCTCCGAGAACGCCAGGTCGGCCGGCCAGGTGTAGCCGGGCTTCTCGGTGTACGTGTCGTAGCCCGGCTCGAAGTCGTGGACGACGAACCGGAGCTGCTTGCGGGCAGGGGCGGCGATGTGGACCTCGTACCCCTCCTCGCGCAGTCGCTGGTACGGGTACAGGACTTCCAGGGATTCCGCCGCGTCGCCGGTGACGATCAGGATCTTCACGGTCATCACTGCCTGCCTCTGCTGGGAGGTGTTTGCCAACAGGACACGTGTCGCTGTCCAGAGTGTCAAACTTCGGGGCCGGGTTTTGTACACATACGGCTCATGACGGGCCGGGGGTCAGGAGCGATAGCCTGGACCCGTGATCAGCGCGATACGCCATGGGGGCAGCGGAGCCCCCGGCCGGCGCCCGGAGTGCCACCGTGCCCGGGCGATCGCTGACCCGTCCCATCCGGCCCGGTCGCCAAAATTGGCCAATAACGGCCCGGACATCTCTCATCGCGGCATAACGTCGCCTCAGACCGGATACCCCGCGTCGTGGCGTTGTGTCACTTCTTTCACCTACGTCACGCAACGGCGCGCGACAGGAGCCAGAGGACATGCAGACCAAGCTGGACGAAGCCAAGGCCGAGCTGCTCGAACGGGCCGCCCGGGTAGCTGAGAACAGCCCGGTCGGGGGGCAACTCCAGACTGGGGCCGAGACCGGGGAACGTCCGGACCAGGACATCGTTCTCGAATACCTCCAGCGCTACTACCTGCACACCGCTCCCGAGGACCTCACGGACCGTGACCCGGTGGATGTCTTCGGCGCGGCCCTTTCGCACTACCGGCTGGCCGAGAACCGCCCCCAGGGCACGGCCAGCGTCCGCGTGCACACGCCCACCGTCGAGGAGAACGGCTGGACGTGCAGCCACTCCGTCGTCGAGGTCGTGACCGACGACATGCCGTTCCTGGTCGACTCCGTCACCAACGAGCTGTCCCGGCAGGGCCGCGGCATCCACGTCGTGATCCACCCGCAGGTCGTCGTCCGCCGTGACGTCACCGGCAAGCTCATCGAGGTGCTCCCCGCCGGCGGCGACGGCAAGGACCGGCACGACGCCCTCACCGAGTCGTGGATCCACGTCGAGATCGACCGTGAGACCGACCGCGCCGACCTCAAGCAGATCACCGCCGACCTGCTGCGCGTCCTGTCCGACGTCCGCGAGACGGTCGAGGACTGGGAGAAGATGCGCGACGCCGCGCTGCGCATCGCCGAGGGCCTGCCCCGCGAGCCGATCGCCGACGACCTGCGCGAGTCCGAGGTCGAGGAGGCCCGCGAGCTGCTGCGCTGGCTCGCCGACGACCATTTCACCTTCCTCGGCTACCGCGAGTACGAGCTGACCAGCGACGACGCGCTGTCCGCCGTTCCCGGCACCGGCCTGGGCATCCTCCGCTCCGACCCGCACCACAGCGACGACGAGGCCCACCCCGTCTCGCCCTCCTTCAACCGGCTGCCGCGCGACGCCCGCGCCAAGGCCCGCGAGCACAAGCTGCTCATCCTCACCAAGGCCAACAGCCGCGCCACCGTGCACCGGCCGTCCTACCTCGACTACGTCGGGGTGAAGAAGTTCGACAAGGACGGCAACGTCGTCGGTGAGCGGCGCTTCCTCGGCCTGTTCTCGTCGGCCGCGTACACCGAGTCCGTGCGCCGCGTGCCGGTTATCCGCCGCAAGGTCGCCGAGGTCCTCGACCAGGCCGGCTTCTCGCCCAACAGCCACGACGGCCGCGACCTGCTCCAGATCCTGGAGACCTACCCGCGCGACGAGCTGTTCCAGACGCCGGTCGACCAGCTCAAGTCGATCGCCACGAGCGTGCTGTACCTCCAGGAGCGCCGCAAGCTGCGGCTCTACCTGCGCCAGGACGAGTACGGCCGCTACTACTCCGCACTGGTCTACCTGCCGCGCGACCGCTTCAACACCACCGTCCGGCTGCGGATCATCGACATCCTCAAGGAGGAGCTCGGCGGCACCAGCGTCGACTTCACCGCCTGGAACACCGAGTCCATCCTCTCCCGGCTGCACTTCGTCGTCCGCGTCCCGCAGGGCACCGAGCTGACCCCGCTCACCGACGCCGACAGCGAGCGCATCGAGGCCCGGCTCGTCGAGGCCGCCCGCTCCTGGGAGGACGGCTTCGCCGAGGCGCTCAACGCCGAGATCGGCGAGGAGCGCGCCGCCGAGCTGCTGCGCCGCTACGGCACCTCCTTCCCCGAGGGGTACAAGGCCGACCACACCCCGCGTGCCGCCGTCGCCGACCTGTCCCACCTGGAGCAGCTCGTCCGGGGCGAGAAGGAGTTCGCCCTCTCCCTGTACGAGCCGGTCGGCGCGGGCCCCGGCGAACGCCGCTTCAAGATCTACAAGACCGGCGCCCAGATCTCCCTCTCCGCCGTCCTGCCGGTCCTCAACCGGCTCGGCGTCGAGGTCGTCGACGAGCGCCCGTACGAGCTGCGCTGCGCGGACCGCACCCAGGCGTGGATCTACGACTTCGGGCTGCGGATGCCGCACGGATCGGGCGGCGGTGACTACCTCGCCGACGACGCCCGTGAGCGGTTCCAGGAGGCGTTCGCCGCGACCTGGACCGGCCGCGCCGAGAACGACGGGTTCAACGCGCTGGTGCTGAGCGCCGGGCTCGGCTGGCGCCAGGCGATGGTGCTGCGCGCGTACGCCAAGTACATGCGCCAGGCCGGTTCGACGTTCAGCCAGGACTACATGGAGGACACCCTCCGCCACAACGTCCACACCACCCGGCTGCTGGTCTCCCTGTTCGAGGCGCGGATGTCGCCGGAGCGGCAGCGGGCCGGCACCGAGCTGATCGACGGGCTGCTGGAGGAGCTGGACGGCGCGCTGGACCAGGTCGCCTCCCTCGACGAGGACCGCATCCTGCGCTCCTTCCTCACCGTCATCAAGGCCACGCTGCGCACCAACTTCTTCCAGAAGAAGGACGACGGCGCCCCGCACGACTACGTGTCGATGAAGTTCGACCCGCAGGCCATCCCCGACCTCCCGGCGCCGCGCCCGGCGTTCGAGATCTGGGTGTACTCCCCGCGCGTCGAGGGCGTCCACCTGCGCTTCGGCAAGGTCGCCCGAGGCGGCCTGCGCTGGTCCGACCGGCGCGAGGACTTCCGTACGGAGATTCTCGGCCTGGTCAAGGCGCAGATGGTGAAGAACACCGTCATCGTGCCGGTCGGCGCCAAGGGCGGCTTCGTCGCCAAGCAGCTCCCGGACCCGGCCGTCGACCGTGACGCCTGGATGGCCGAGGGCATCGCCAGCTACAAGACGTTCATCTCGGCGCTGCTCGACATCACCGACAACATGGTGGCGGGCGAGGTCGTGCCGCCGGCGGACGTCGTCCGGCACGACGAGGACGACACCTACCTGGTCGTCGCCGCCGACAAGGGCACGGCGACGTTCTCCGACATCGCCAACGAGGTCGCGGTCGCGTACGGCTTCTGGCTGGGTGACGCCTTCGCCTCCGGCGGCTCGGCCGGCTACGACCACAAGGGCATGGGCATCACCGCCCGCGGCGCGTGGGAGTCGGTCAAGCGGCACTTCCGGGAGCTGGGCCACGACACGCAGACCGAGGACTTCACGGTCGTCGGCGTCGGTGACATGTCGGGTGACGTGTTCGGCAACGGCATGCTGCTGAGCGAGCACATCCGGCTGGTCGCCGCCTTCGACCACCGGCACATCTTCATCGACCCGACCCCCGACGCGGCCGTCTCGTACGCCGAGCGGCGCCGTCTGTTCGAGCTGCCGCGCAGCTCCTGGGCCGACTACGACAAGGAGCTGCTGTCCCCCGGCGGCGGCATCCACCCCCGTACGGCCAAGTCGATCCCGGTCAACGCGCACATGCGCGCGGCGCTCGGCATCGAGGGGACGGTCACCAAGCTGACCCCCGCCGAGCTGATGCAGGCGATCCTCAAGGCGCCGGTGGACCTGCTGTGGAACGGCGGCATCGGTACGTACGTCAAGGCCACCACCGAGTCGCACGGCGACGTCGGCGACAAGGCCAACGACGCCATCCGCGTCAACGGCGAGGACCTGCGCGTCAAGGTCGTCGGCGAGGGCGGCAACCTGGGCCTGACCCAGCTCGGCCGGATCGAGTTCGCCCGGAA
The DNA here is from genome assembly GCF_004353505.1 of Streptomyces sp. WAC05374. Classification (GTDB taxonomy): domain Bacteria; phylum Actinomycetota; class Actinomycetes; order Streptomycetales; family Streptomycetaceae; genus Streptomyces. Next base: position 299,695 of record NZ_SMNQ01000007.1, on the reverse strand, counting down.
GGGCGGCCCCGGGGGCGAGGGCGGCAAGGTCAACACCGACGCCATCGACAACAGCGCGGGCGTGGACACCTCCGACCACGAGGTGAACATCAAGATCCTGTTGAACGGCCTCGTCGCTGACGGCGACATGACCGTCAAGCAGCGCAACAAGATCCTCGCCGAGATGACCGACGAGGTCGGCGCGCTGGTGCTGCGCAACAACTACGCGCAGAACGTGGCCCTGGCCAACGCCGTCAAGCAGTCCCCCTCGCTCCTCCACGCCCACCAGCGCTTCATGCGCCGCCTGGGCCGCGAGGGCCGGCTCGACCGGGCGCTGGAGTTCCTGCCCAACGACCGCCAGATCCGCGAGCTGCTCAACGCGGGCAAGGGGCTCAGCCAGCCCGAGCTGGCCGTCCTCCTCGCCTACACCAAGATCACGGTGGCGGACGAGCTGATCCACACGGACCTGCCGGACGACCCGTACCTGCGCCAGTTGCTGCACGCGTACTTCCCCTCGAAGCTGCGCGACGAGTTCGCCGAGCAGATCGACGCCCACGCGCTGCGCCGCGAGATCATCACCACGGTGCTGGTCAACGACACGGTCAACACCGGTGGCTCGACCTTCCTGCACCGGCTGCGGGAGGAGACGGGCGCGTCGATCGAGGAGATCGTCCGGGCCCAGACCGCCGCGCGGGCGATCTTCGGGCTGGGCGAGGTCTGGGACGCCGTCGAGGCGCTCGACAACAGGGTCCCGGCCGACGTCCAGACCCGCATCCGGCTGCACTCGCGGCGCCTGGTCGAGCGCGGTACGCGCTGGCTGCTGGGCAACCGGCCGCAGCCGGTGCAGCTCGCCGAGACCGTCGAGTTCTTCGCGGAGCGCGTGGAGCAGGTGTGGGCGAAGCTGCCGCAGATGCTGCGCGGCGCCGACCTGGAGTGGTACGAGTCGATCGTGGCCGAGCTCACCGCGGAGGGCGTCCCGGACGAGCTGGCGCTGCGGGTGGCCGGCTTCTCCTCCGCCTTCCCGACGCTCGACATCGTCGCGATCGCGGACCGGACGGGCAAGGACCCGATGGCGGTCGCCGAGGTGTACTACGACCTGGCCGACCGGCTCTCCATCACCCAGCTCATGGACCGGATCATCGAGCTGCCGCGCGCCGACCGCTGGCAGTCGATGGCCCGCGCCTCCATCCGCGAGGACCTGTACGCCGCGCACGCCGCGCTCACCGCCGACGTGCTGTCGGCAGGGAACGGCACGGCGACGCCGGAGGAGCGGTTCACGGCGTGGGAGCGGAAGAACGCCGCGATCCTCGGCCGGGCGCGCACCACGCTGGAGGAGATCCAGGGCTCGGACGCCTTCGACCTGGCGAACCTGTCGGTCGCCATGCGGACGATGCGGACGCTGCTGCGTACGCACGCCTGACGGCTCACGAACGGGGGCGCCCCGCCGGGTCACCGGCGGGGCGCCCCCGCGTTTCCCGAGCGCTTCGGCGTTTCACAGCCCCTTCAGCGAGGGCGGTCCCGGCACCGTCGCCGTCCACAGCCGGCGGCAGGACAGCAGGGCGGCGGCCACCAGCAGCCCGTTGCGCAGCGCCACCACCGCGACGCCGGCCGGCGTGACGGCGACGACCTGGTCGTACAGCACCGGGTACGCGAGCGCGCTCAGCGCCGCCGCCGGCAGCAGCAGCAGCGCCACCGTCCGCTGGCTGGTGTCCCGGCAGGTCAGACAGACCGCGCCGAGGCCCAGCAGCCACACCATGTACTGGGGGCTGATCACCCGGCTGGTCACCGTGAACAGCAGCACCGCGGTGAGCGCGGCGTCCACCGGGGTCGCCACGCTCCAGTCCCACGACCGCACCCGCCACAGCAGCAGCCAGCAGAAGGCGAGCGCGGTGAGCACCAGTGCGAAGTGGGCCACGCTGGAGGCGTACGGCCCGGCCAGCTCGAAGGCCCCGTACCGGTAGCGCACCTCGCCCGGCCACCATCCGAACAGCTTCGCCAGCGACAGGGCGCTGCCGCCGACCGACTCGATCTGCACGCCCCGGCTGCCCTGCTGGCGCGCGAAGTCCAGGGTGTGCGAGAACCCGAGCGCCAGGACCGTGAACAGCACCCCCGCCGCCAGCAGCGCCGCCGTCCACGCCCGGCGCGTCAGGTGACCGCGCGGTGTGCCGAGCAGGGTGAGCAGCGGCCACACCTTGACCATCGCCCCGAGCCCGGCCAGGGCGCCGCCCAGCCGGGCGTGCCCGCCCCGCAGCGCCAGCAGGCCGAGCACCGCCAGGGCGGTGACCTGGACGTCGTACCGCGCCAGGGGCAGGTGCAGCAGCAGCGGCAGGCCGGCCACCCACAGCCACGCCCCGCTCGTCCCGGCCCGCGCGAGCGCGAAGGTGACGACGGCGTCGGCGAGCAGCGTCAGGGCGACGAACGCCTGGTAGTACGTCAGCTCCGGCACGTGGCCCGGGGCCAGGAAGACCAGCCCGGCGCCGGGCGGGTACTGCCAGGTGACGTCGTCGGGCGGGAACGTGCCCTGCGAGAGCTGCTGGTACCAGTGGCGGTACAGCAGGTAGACCTCGCGGCCGATCCCGCCGATGCCGAGGCTGTCGCGCCACAGCAGCACGAGCATCCCGGCGCGCGTGAAGGCCCACACGGCGGCCAGCGGGAGCGCTGAGGACCGGTCCGTGAAGAGGGGCGTGCGGCGTTCGCTGATCCGATAAATGGTCATCGGTGCGCACTGTAGCCCGCTATGCCCTATTTCTTCCTGGTGTGTGCCTCATATGCGTCAACAACATCCCCCGCCGGGCCGTCCATCAGCATCCGTCCGGCCTCCAGCCAGATGGCGCGGTCGCACGTCTGCCGGATCGCCGAGTTGCTGTGGCTGACCAGGAAGACCGTCCCGGCCTGCCGGCGCAGCTCGCCGATGCGCTCCTGGCTGCGCCGCTGGAACGTCGCGTCGCCGGTGGCCAGCGCCTCGTCGATCAGCAGCACGTCGTGGGACTTGGCGGCGGCGATGGAGAACCGCAGCCGGGCGCCCATGCCGGAGGAGTAGGTCCGCATCGGCAGGGAGATGAAGTCGCCCTTCTCGTTGATCCCCGAGAAGTCGACGATGTCCTGGTACCGCTCCTGGATCTCCTCGCGCGACATCCCCATCGCGAGCCCGCCCAGGATCACGTTGCGCTCGCCGGTCAGGTCGCCCATCAGGGCGGCGTTCACCCCCAGGAGGGACGGCTGGCCGTGGGTGTAGATGCGGCCCTGGCTGGTCGGCAGCAGGCCCGCGACCGCCTTCAGCAGGGTCGACTTGCCCGACCCGTTGGAGCCGATCAGCCCGATCGCCTCGCCCTTGTACGCGGCGAAGCTGACGCCCTTGACGGCGTGGACCGTCCGGGTGCCGGGCGTCGTGCGCGTACGGGACAGGACGCGGCCGAGCGCGGCGGTCGCGCCGCCCCTCGCGGCCCTGCCGGCGCCCTGGACGGTGTACGTGACGTGCACGCCGTCGGCGACGACGGTCGGTATCCGCTTGCTCTCGGTCGTCTCAGCCACGGCCGTACGTCTCCTCAGCCTTCCAGAACCAGATGAATCCGCCCACGGCGGCGACCAGCGCCCAGCCGGTGGCCACGGCCCAGACGTGCGGCGGCAACTGGGCGGAGGTGAAGCTGTCGATGAGCGCGAAGCGCACCAGGTCGATGTACACGGCGGCCGGGTTGCACTCCAGGGCCAGCAGCACGGCGTGCGGCAGGTGGTTGTGGGCCAGCACGTGCTGGACGCTCCACATCACGCCGGACACGTACATCCAGGTGCGCAGCAGGAACGGCATCAGTTGCGCGACGTCGGGCGTACGGGCCGCGAGCCGCGCCATGACCAGCGACACGCCCGTGTTGAACAGCGACTGGAGGAACAGGGCGGGGACGGCCAGCAGCCAGGACCGGCCGGGCGTGACGCCGGCGCAGAGCAGGATGCCCGCCAGGGCGCAGAGCGAGAAGGCGAGCTGCTGGAGCTGCTGGAGCGCCAGTGCCACGGGCAGGGCGGCGCGCGGGAAGTGCAGCGCCCGTACGAGGCCGAGGTTGCCGCTGATCGCCCGGGTGCCCGCCATGATCGAACTGGAGGTGAACGTCCAGACGAACACGCCGGTGACCAGGAACGGCACGAAGTCCGGCACGCCGGCCCGGGTGTTCATCAGGACACCGAAGATGACGTAGTAGACCGCCGCGTTCAGCAGCGGGGTCATCACCTGCCAGACCTGGCCGAGCCGGGCCTGGCTGTACTGGGCGGTCAGCTTGGCGGTCGCGAAGGCGGTGATGAAGTGCCGCCTCGCCCAGAGCTGCCGGACGTACTCGGGCAGGGCGGGCCGTGCGCCGCTCACGCCGAGCCCGTGCCGCAGGGCCAGCGCCCGCAGGTCCTCCGGGCGCTCCTGCGCTGCCGGCGGCGCGAGCGTCTGCGTACTCACAACACGGTCTCCCTCCGCATGGACCCGTACGGACGAGCATGGACGCGTACGGACGCGTACTGGCGACGGAACGGGACCGTTTCGTCGCTACGGGGAGACTAGGACGCCAGCACGTCGGAACGCAACCGTCCCGTCGTCGCGTGGGGCGGCGCTATGATCCCGGGCATGAGCACACCCCCGCCCCGCCGGCAGCCCGCCGGAGCCGCCGTACTCCGCGAGGACGTCACCGAAGCGATCCGGGCCGCCGTCTTCGAGGAGCTGGCGGCCGTGGGGTTCGCCCGCATGTCCATCGAAGGCATCGCCCGGCGCGCGGGCGTCGGCAAGACCGCCGTCTACCGGCGCTGGAAGTCCAAGCTGTCGCTCGTCCTCGACCTGCTGACGGCCTTCGCCGCCCAGGGCCTCCCGGCCCCCGCCACCGGCTCGCTGTACGGGGACGTCCGCGCCCTGCTGGAGGTCGCCGCGCACGCGTTGCGCCACCCGGTCGCCTCCCAGGTCATCCCGGACCTGCTGGTCGAGGCCGCCCGCCACCCCGAGATCGCCGACGCCATCAAGGCGGCCCTGCTGGACGGGCAGCAGGGCGTGGCCGCCCTGGTCGTCCGCGACGCCGTCGCACGCGGCGAACTGCCCGCGGGCGCCGATCCGGACCGCGCCCTGGACCTGATCGTCGGCCCGCTGTACTGGCGCCTGGTCGTGGTCCGCACACCGCTCCCGGAGGGCTACCTCGACGACCTGGCGGCATCGGCGGTCGCCGCGCTCAGGGCCTGACCGGCCGGGGCCCTGCGCATCCGGGCCCCGTCACCCGGTCGGACGCGGCCTCGGTGACGGCCCGGGCGCGGGGCGGTTGAACCCACCGACACGAAAGGACGGTGGGTCACGCGTGCGCGAGACGAGCATCGAAGGCGCCTGGGTCATGGAGCCGCGGGTCTTCCGGGACGACCGCGGCAGCTTCCACGAGTGGTTCAGGGCGCCGGAGCTCCACGAGGCGGCGGGGTACGGGCTCGGGCTCGCCCAGGCGAACTGCTCGGTGTCCTCGCGGGGCACCCTCAGGGGCGTGCACTTCGCCGACGTGCCGCCGGGCCAGGCCAAGTACGTCACCTGTGTGCGCGGCGCCGTCCTGGACGTGTTCGTCGACCTCCGCACCGGCTCGCCCACCTACCGCGCGTGGGAGGCCGTCCGGCTCGACGACCGGGACCGGCGGGCGGTGTACCTCGCCGAGGGGCTCGGCCACGCGTTCATGGCCCTCACCGACGACGCCACCGTCGTCTACCTCTGCTCGCGCGGCTACGCCCCCGCCCGCGAGCACGGCGTCCACCCGCTCGACCCGGACCTCGCCATCGACTGGCCGGCCGGCCTCACCCCCGTCCTCTCCGAGAAGGACGCCGCGGCGCCCACGCTCGCCGAGGCCGAACGCGCCGGCCTGCTGCCCGCGTACGAGACCTGTACGCGCTGGTACGCCGGCCTCCGCGCCGCCGCCGCGGAGGACGGCGCCCAGCCGCGCGTCCCCGCGACCCGCCGCTGACCGGCGACACGGCCGCGACCGCCCGGCCGGAACGCGCGGATGCCGGGTGCCGCCTCATCGGGAGGCGGCACCCGGCATCCGTGTGACGGGGTGTCAGTGTCGTTGTGCGTCAGTGCCCTTGCGCGGCACCAGTGGTGTCCGTGCCCCGCGGGCTACCAGCGGTACCAGCGGCCGCGTGCGCCACCGTGGCCGGCCGGGCGGACCAGGAAGCCGACCAGCCAGACGACCAGCACGATGGCCGCCACCCACCAGAGCACCTTCAGGGCGAAACCCGCGCCGAAAAGAAGCAGTGCGAGAAGAAGAACGAGAAGAAGCGGGACCATGGTTATCAACCTCCGAGGCCGCTTGTGCCCGGCATAAAGAAGATCACACGACGAACACCGGGATTTTCTTTCCGGGTTTACGCGGACGCTTCACGGCAACACGCCACAACAATCCCGTAGTCGAGAGCATGGGAGTGTGATTCCGATGGCGGCCGACGAGAAGGCACAGGCCAAGACCGAGCAGGTCAAGGGCAAGGTCAAGGAGACGATCGGGCGGGCCACCGGTAACGAGCGGATGGAAGCCGAAGGACGCGCCGAGCAGTCCAAGGGCGATCTCCGGCAGGCGAAGGAAAACACCAAGGACGCCTTCCGCCGCTGATCTCCGGCGTATTCCGCTGCGGCCCGCCCCCTTTCCGGGGGCGGGCCGCAGCGGTGTTTCAGCCGAATCCCGCCGGGGTGAAGCAGGCGGTGATGGTCTTGCCGTGCTGCTGGGCGTGGGTGTGCCAGTGGTCCGCCAGGGCGTCCACCAGGGCCAGACCGCGCCCGCCCGGTGACGTGGTGTCGGGCGTGCGCGGGGCGGGCACACCGCCGCCGTCGTCATGGACGCTGACGTGCAGACACCGGCTGTCCCAGGTCAGCACGAGCTGCGCGGAACTGTGCGCGTGGACATGCGCGTTGGTGATCAGCTCCGACACCGTGAGAAGGACGTCGTCCACCGTCTCGGGAGCGTCCTTCGTCCAGCCGAGCGACTCCAGGTGCTCCCGCGCCCAGCGCCGCCCCGCCCGCACACCACCCGACACGGGGAAGCAGCGCGCCCAGCCCACGGCCCTCATCGACGAGTCGGCCATCGTCTCTCCTTCCGTCCGGACCTGCCACCCGCGTGTACCCCCGGACCGGGAAGGCAACGGCCGGTTCAGCCGCTGGCGGCGCGCCGCACCGCGGGGAAGCCCTCCGCCAGGGCCTCCCGCCAGTCGCGCGGCGGGGGCAGGCCCGCCTCCCGCCAGCGGGCGTGACCCAGCACGCTGTACGCGGGGCGCGGCGCCGGGCGGGGGAAAGAGGCGCTCGTGGCCGGCCGGACGCGCCCGGGGTCCGCGCCCAGCAGGCGGAACGTCTCGCGGGCGAGGTCGTACCAGGTGCCGTCGCCGCCGTTCGTGGCGTGGTACACCCCCGGCGGCGCCCCCACCAGCGCGACCAGCAGGCGGGCCACGTCGGCGCTCCAGGTGGGCTGGCCGCGCTGGTCGTCCACGACGTCCACGGACGGCCGCGACGCGGCCAGCCGGATCATCGTCCGGACGAAGTTGCCGCCGCCGGCCCCGTACAGCCATGCCGTCCGCACCACGTACCCGCGTTCCGGCAGGAGTTCCAGCACGGCCCGCTCGCCCGCCAGCTTGGTCCGCCCGTACGCCGTGCGGGGGCCGGGCACCGCCCCCTCGGCGTACGGCACGCGCGCGTGGCCGTCGAAGACGTAGTCGGTGGAGACGTGCACCAGGGCCGAGCCGACCAGCGCGCACGCCTCGGCGAGGTGCCGTACCGCCGTGCCGTTCACCGCCAGGGCCTCGGCCTCGCGGGACTCGGCGTCGTCCACCGCCGTCCAGGCCGCGCAGTTGACGACCGCGGACGGGCGCAGCGCCCGCAGCGCGGCCAGGACCGCCCCCCGGTCCGTCACGTCCAGCTCGCGCCGCGTCAGGCCGACCGCCCCGTCCCCGAGGAGGGCCAGCACGTCCCGCCCCAGCATCCCGCCGGCGCCGGTGACCACCCAGCTCACAGCGCCGCCCGGTCCAGCAGGGGCTCCCACCAGGAGCGGTTGTGCCGGTACCACGCGACGGTCTCGGCCAGGCCGGCCGCGAAGTCCTTGCCCGGCCGGTAGCCCAGCTCCTCGCGGATCTTCGTCCAGTCCACGGCGTAGCGCCGGTCGTGGCCCTTGCGGTCCTCGACGTGGTCCACCCGCGACCAGTCCGCGCCGCACGCCCGCAGGAGCAGGTCCGTCAGCTCGCGGTTGGACAGCTCCGTACCGCCGCCGACGTTGTAGACCTCGCCGGCCCGGCCCCGTGTCCGGACGAGTTCCACCGCCCGCACGTGGTCGTCGATGTGCAGCCAGTCCCGGACGTGCGAGCCGTCCCCGTACAGCGGCACCCGGCCGCCGTCCAGCAGCCGGGTGATGAACAGGGGGACGACCTTCTCCGGGAAGTGGTGGTGCCCGTAGTTGTTCGAGCAGCGCGTCACCCGCACGTCCAGGCCGTGCGTGCGGTGGTAGGACAGCGCGATCAGGTCGGCGGACGCCTTGGAGGCGGCGTACGGGGAGGAGGGCCGCAGCGGGTCGTCCTCGGTGCTCGCACCCGTCTCCACCGACCCGTACACCTCGTCCGTGGAGATGTGGACGAAGGGGGAGACACGGTGGCGCAGGGCCGCGTCCAGCAGGGTCCGGGTGCCGGCCACATTGGTGCGTACGAAGGCGTCGGCGTCGAGGATCGAGCGGTCGACGTGGGACTCGGCGGCGAAGTGGACGATCTGGTCGTGCTCGGAGACCAGTTTGTCGACGAGGACCGGGTCGCAGACGTCGCCGCGCACGGAGGCGAAGCCGGGGTGGTCGCGCACCGGGTCCAGGTTCGCGGGGTTGCCCGCGTAGGTGAGCTTGTCGAGGACGGTGACCGCCGTGCCGCCGGGGCCGGAGGGCCCCAGCAGCGTACGGACGTAGTGCGAGCCGATGAAGCCGGCTCCGCCGGTCACCAGGACACGGGTGGCGCTGTTCATGCCGAGATCTGCACCTTGCTGTGATCGCCGAGCACCAGGCGGTGGGCGGCCGGGATGGGCGGGGCGGGGGTGATCTCGACGTTACGGCCGATGAGGGACGCCTCGACGCGCCCCACGCCGTGCAGCGACGACCCGCTGAGCACGATGGAGTACTCGATCTCGCTGTCGGTGACCCGGCAGTTCTCCGCGATGGACGTGGACGGGCCGATGTAGGAGTTCTCGACGACCGTGCCCGCCCCGATGATCACCGGCCCCACGATGCGGGAGCCGCGCACGGTCGCGCCGCCGCCGATGCGGACGCGGCCGATGATCTCGGTGGCGTCGTCGACGGAGCCTTCGTTGCGGGGGGTGAGGAGCTCCAGGACGGACCGGTTCACCTCCAGCATGTCCGCCACGTTGCCGGTGTCCTTCCAATAGCCGCAGACCACGGTGGACGTGACGGTGCGCCGCTCGTCGATGAGCCACTGGATGGCGTCGGTGATCTCCAGCTCGCCGCGTGCGGACGGCTCGATGGAGCGCACGGCCTCGTGCACGGCGCGGCTGAAGAGGTAGACCCCGACGAGCGCCAGGTCGCTGCGGGGGTGCGCGGGCTTCTCCTCCAGCCGGGCCACCCGTCCGTCGACGTCCAGCTCGGCGACGCCGAACGCGCGCGGGTCGGGCACCTTGGTCAGCAGGATCTGCGCGGCGGGGCGGGTGGCGCGGAATTCCTCCACCAGGTCGGTGATCCCGCCGACGATGAAATTGTCCCCGAGGTACATGACGAAGTCGTCGTCACCGAGGAATTCCCGGGCGATCAGCACGGCGTGGGCGAGGCCGAGCGGGGCGTGCTGCGGGAGATAGGTGACCGCGAGGCCGAAGCGCGAGCCGTCGCCGACGGCCGCCCGGATCTCCTCGGCGGTGTCGGGGGCGACGATGATGCCGACCTCGCGGATTCCGGCGGCGGCGATGGATTCGAGCCCGTAGAAGAGCACCGGTTTGTTGGCCACGGGGACGAGCTGTTTGGCGGACGTGTGCGTAATGGGGCGCAGCCGGGTGCCGGCGCCCCCGGAGAGGACGAGTGCTTTCACTTCACTGGCCTGCCTGTCTGCCTCGGCTGACGGGGACAAGGTGCAGGTTGTGAACGAGAGTTGAGCGCCACGAATTACGTGCCGCCGTGGGCCATACGTGTGATTCGGCGAAACCGTCCGGGCGCGACAACGCCCACTGAGCAGCCACGTGATGAACTGCATTGCGAAGTAAGTGTGTTAATAGGTGCTTCGCGTGGTGTGGTCGGTATTGCTACGTTCGACAACCATGAACGTCCGAATGTCGTCTCTGTCATGGGATGTGCGGAAAGCCCGGATCGTCGTCATCGCCGTCGCGGCGGTCGCGTTCGTCTCGAAGGTGGCACTCGCGGCGAACACCCGCGGGCCGGCCGACGTGCGCTTCTTCTGGGGCTTCGCCCGGGCCATCGCCCGGACGGACCCGGTACGGATCTACGCCGAGCAGATGCCGTGGCTGCCGGTCTACAACCACCCGCCGCTGGCGAGCTGGATGCTCCTGGGGCTGGAGTGGCTGGCCCAGCAGGGCGTGCCCTGGCGGCCCCTGATCCGCTTCCCGGCGTGCCTCGCCGACTTCGTCACCGTGCTGCTGGTCTTCGCGATCGTGCGGCGCCGGGCCACAAAGCTGGGCACCGCGGTGTGGTGCGCGGTGGGCGCGGCGCTGTGCCCGGTGCTCGTGGCCACGTCCGGCTACCACGGCAACACCGACTCGGTCGCCGTCATGTTCGCGTTCGCCGCCGCCTACCTGCTGGTCGACCGGGGGCGGCCGGTGGCGGCGGGGCTCGCCGCGGTGCTCTGCTTCAGCGTCAAGCTCATCCCGGTCGTCGCCGTGCCGCTGCTCTTCGCCACCGCCTGGCGCGCCGGGGGCCGCCCCGTACTGCTGCGGTTCACCGCCGGGTTCACGGCGCTGTTCCTCACCCTGTGGGGGCCGGTCGTCGCGACCGTACCGGGCGGGCTGAAGGCGAACGTCCTCGAGTACGCGGGCGGCAACTTCAGCTTCTGGGGCATCGTCCGCTTCGCCCGCTGGGCGGACGTGCCGGAGCGGTACGTCTCCCTGCTGCGCGGCGACGGCCACTTCCTGATCGTCGCCGCGATCATGGCCGTGGGCGTGTGGCTGGTGTGGCGGCGCCCGGCCGACGCGCCGCGGGCGGTCGCCGTCACGCTCGGGTCGCTGCTGCTGCTCAGCACGGCCTCGGGCGTGCAGTACCTGGCCTGGCCGGCCGCCGGGCTGTTCGTCGTCGGCCTGTGGCAGGGCCTGGCGTACGGGACGGTCGTCGGCGCCGTCGCCGCCTCGGTCTACTCCGGCCAGCGGCCCGTGCACTGGACGGACACGGAGATGGCCTTCGGCGCCCTGGGCTGGGTGGTGCTGGCCCTCTGTATCGCCTCGGCCGTCCACCGGGCGCTCGCCCCGGCCACGCCGCGCCCCCCGGTCCGCCCCGCCCCGCCGGCGCCCCACGCCCCGGCGCCCGCCGCGGTCGGCGCGCCGGTACCCGCCCCCGGAGCGCCCGCGCCGGCCGGGGACGCCGCCCCCGCGCCCGCCTCCGCCGGCGACTGACCTGTCCCCGAACCCGCGAAAGTGGAGAAGCCCGTGACGGAAGGCCGAAGCAGCAGCACGACCGGTCCCAGGATCGGCGTCCTGGTCGTGGCGTACAACGCCGAGACGACCCTGGAGAAGACCCTCGACCGCATCCCCGCCGACTTCCGCCCGAGGATCGCCGAGATCCTCATCCTCGACGACGCCAGCCATGACGCCACCTTCACCGCCGGCTGCCGCTGGTCCCAGCTCGACGGGATGCCGCCGACCGTCGTCATGCGGCACACCAAGAACCTCGGCTACGGCGGCAACCAGAAGGCCGGGTACGCGCTCGCCGCCGAACGCGGGCTCGACATCGTCGTCCTGCTGCACGGCGACGGCCAGTACGCCCCCGAGCTGCTGCCCCGGATGGTCGAGCCCCTGGAACGCGGCGAGTGCGACGCCGTGTTCGGCTCACGGATGATGCGGCCCCGCGACGCCCTCCGCGGCGGCATGCCCCTCTACAAGTGGCTCGGCAACCGCATCCTGACCCGGCTCGAGAACAGGCTGCTCGGCTCCCGGCTGACCGAGTTCCACTCCGGCTACCGGGCCTACAGGGTGGACGCCCTGCGCCGACTGCCCATCGAGCGCAACACCGACGCCTTCGACTTCGACACCCAGATCATCGTCCAGATGGCAGACGCCGGGATGCGCATCCGCGAGATCCCCATCCCCACCTACTACGGCGACGAGATCTGCTACGTCAACGGCATGCGCTACGCCAAGGACGTGGTCAAGGACGTCCTCGAATACCGGCTGGCCAAGAAGGGCTTCGGCACCTGCGGGTGGATCCCCAAGCCCGTCGAGTACGACTTCAAGGAGGGCGACGGCTCCTCGCACGCCGTCATCCTGGACCGGATGCGCGACCTGCCGCCCGGCCGCGTCCTGGACGTCGGCTGCTCCGGCGGCGCGTTCGCCGAACGCCTCGAAGCCCTCGGCCACACCGTCACCGGGATCGACCGCGTCGAGGTCGAGGGCGTGCACACCAGGTGCACCGGCGGGTTCTTCCTCGCCGACCTGGAGGAGGGCCTGCCGGAGGGCATCGGCGACGGATACGACTACGTCGTCGCCGGCGACGTCATCGAGCACCTCTCCCGCCCCGAACGCCTCCTCGCCGAGCTGCGCCGCGTCCTGCGCCCCGACGGGCACGTCCTGCTGTCCGTGCCGAACTTCGGCCACTGGTACTCGCGGCTGCGCGTCGCGCTCGGCATCTTCGACTACGACCGGCGCGGCATCCTCGACGAGACGCACCTGCGGTTCTTCAGCCGCGCCAGCCTCCGCCGCACCGTGCGCGCCGCCGGGTACGACGTGCTGTCCATCGGCGCCACCGGCGCGCCCTTCTGGTCCGTGCTCGGCGGCGGACCGGTGTCCCGGGTGCTCGGCGGGGTGTCGAAGGTGCTCACCCGGCTGCGGCCCACCCTCTTCGGCTACCAGTACGTCGCACTGCTCACCCCGCATGCGGCGCGCACGATCATCGCGGGGGAGCACATCGATGTCCAGGACATCCTCAACCGTCAGTTCGTCCCCGTGGACGCCCCCACCCACCGCCTCGGCGTGTAAGAGGCGGACGTTGACCCTGCCCAGCCTGACGCTGCTGCTGTTCGCGGTGTTCTCCTCGGCGGCCGGCCAGATCATGCTGAAACACGGCATGCGGGCCGCCGCCACCGCCGCCGAGAGGACCGGCGGCTCCCTGGCCGTCCGCGCCGCGACCACCCCCTGGGTGGTGCTGGGCCTCACCGTCTTCGCGATCTCCGCCGTCGCCTGGATGTCCACCCTCGCCCGGGTCCCGCTGTCCATCGCGTACCCCTTCAACGCCCTCGGCTATCTGCTGATCGTGCTGGCCGGCTCCACGCTGCTGCACGAGCGGACCTCGGTGTGGACCTGGGCCGGCTCGCTGCTGGTGGTGATCGGTCTGGTGACGGTCTTCCTCGGCCAACGGAACTGACCCGCCCCGCACGCTCCCCCAAGGACCGCACGCCCATGCCCACACTCAGCGTCATCGTCTCCGGCCACGCCCCGCACGGCAGGCTGCGCACCTGCCTGGACAGCGTCACCGCCCAGACCCCGCCCGACCTCGACATCGTCGTCACCGTCCCCGCCACCGACGGCCCCGCCCGGGCGCTCGCCACCCGCCACGAACTGCGCGACCCGCGCGTCACCGTGGTGCCCGTCACCCCCGGGGCCCCGGCCGCCACCGCCCGGGCCGCCGCCGCCCACGCCGCGACCGGGGAGTACCTCCAGTTCCTCCACCCCGCCACCGACCGGCTCCCCGACGGCGCGGCGGCCGGGCTCACCACCCGCCTCGCCACCCTCCCGGCCGCCCCGGACGTCCTGCTCTGCGACCACCTCCACGCCTTCTGGTGGGACGACGCCGTGCCCGGCGGCTCCACCGACCTCCTCGCCGAGGCGGCCGCCCACGGCCCCACCACGCTCGCCGCCCGCCCCGCCCTGCTCGACACCGCGCCCCTCCTCGGCAACCGCCTCATCAGCGCCCGGCTCCTGGCCGGACACCCCGAGCTGATCGGCACCGAAGGACACGACGAGCTGTACCTCTCGTACGCCGTCCTCCTCCTCGCCCGGCGGATCACCGCCTGCACCACCGCCGGCCTGATCCGCCACAAGGACCGCCCCACCCAGCGGCGCACCGCCGGACCCGAGCAGCACTTCGCCGCCTTCGGCCAGTACGAACGCCTCCACCAGCTCGCCCACGCCGCCTCCGCGCCCACCGCCCTGCGCTCCCGGCTCTACGACCGGATGGTCGGCGACTACCTGGCCACCCTCGCCCGCCGCGACGAACTCCCGCCCGCCCTGCTCACCGAGTACTTCCGGCGCGCCGCCCGGCACACCGCCCGCTTCCGCCCCGACGGCCACCAGCGGCCCGGCGGCCTCGACGGCGTACGCCACGCCCTCCTCGGCCACGGGGCCCACCTCGCCTACCGGCTGCTGCGCATCGCCAACGACAAGCGCCGCGCGGCCCGGGCCGGCGCCGCCGCCCGCGCCGAGAAGGTGTCCGCCGCCCGCGCCCGCCACCGCTACCGGGCACGGCTGCGCCGGAGCATCGACGAGGACCTCGCCGTCTTCTCCGCGTACTGGGGGCGCGGCGTCCACTGCAACCCCGCCGCCATCGCCGCCGAACTCGCCGAACTCGCCCCCGACATCCGCCAGGTCTGGATCGCCGAACCCGACCGCGTCCCGCTGCTGCCGCCCGGCACCGACCACGTGGTGCCGGGCACGCCCCGCTACTGGGACGTCCTCGCCCGCGCCAAGTACCTGGTCAACAACGTCAACTTCCCCAACGGCGTGGTCAAGCGCCCCGGAACCGTCCACCTCCAGACGCACCACGGCACCCCGCTCAAGCGCATGGGCGTCGACCAGCGCGACCACCCCGCCGCCGCCCAGGGCCTCAACCTCGAAGCCCTGCTGGAACGCGTCGACCGCTGGGACTACAGCCTCTCCGCCAACAGCCACTCCACCGAGACCTGGCAGCGCGCCTACCCCGCCGGATACCGGTCGCTCGACTACGGCTACCCCCGCAACGACATCCACTACCGCGCCACCGCCGCCGACGTCCGCGCCGCCCGCGCCCGGCTCGGCATCGAGCCCGGCCACCGCGCCCTGCTGTACGCCCCCACCCACCGCGACTACCAGGCCCGCAGCCGCTGGGCGCCCCGCCTCGACCTGCCCAGGCTCGCCGACGACCTCGGCGAGGACACCGTCCTGCTCGTCCGCGGCCACTACTTCCACGACCGGCTGCCCGCGCCCGTACGCCACGAACGCGTCCTGGACGTCACCGGTTATGACCCGGTCGAGGAACTCGCCCTGGCCTCCGACGCGCTCATCACCGACTACTCGTCGATCATGTTCGACTACGCCAACCTCGACCGGCCCATCGTCCTGCACACCGACGACTGGGAGACCTACACCGCCACGCGCGGCGTCTACTTCGACATCACCGCCGAACCGCCCGGCCACGTCACCCGAGGCCAGGACGAGCTGACCGGCATCCTGCGCGACGGCACCTGGTGCGACGAGGCGGCGGCGAAACAGCGCCACGACTTCCGGCTGCGGTTCTGCGAGTACGACGACGGGCGCGCCGCCGAGCGGGTCGTACGCCGGGTGTTCCTCGGCGAGGGCGAGGAGAGCCTGCCGCCCGTCCTGCCGCTGGAGCGGCGCACCCCCGCCCCCACGCCCGAGGAGGCCACGCGCCGATGACCGCCTTCCCCGACGTGACCGTCACGGTCATCGTCCACGACGACGCCGAGCGGCTGCCGCGCGCCGTCGCCTCCGTCCGCGCCCAGACCCACCGGGACATCGAGATCGTCATCAGCGACGACCACTCCACCGACGCCACCCCGAAGGTCGCGGCGGAGCTGGCCGCGCGGGACGACCGCATCCGGGTCGTACGGCTGGAGCGCAACAGCGGCGGCTGCGGCGCACCCCGCAACCGCGCCCTGGAGACCGCCCGCGCGCCCTACCTGATGTTCCTCGACAGCGACGACGAACTCCCGCCGCGCGCCGTCGAACTGCTGCTCGCCGCGCACGCGGAGGCGGACGCCGACTTCACGATGGGCGCCGTCGAGCGGGTGCGCACCGACACCGGCGACGTCTCCGGGTGGATGCCGCACCTGTTCGCCCGGCGCCGCACGGTCCGGGGCATCGAGGACGAGCCGCGGCTGCTGTTCGAGCCGCTGTCGACCAACAAGATGTACCGCAAGGAGTTCCTGGACCGGCACGCCCTCCGCTTCCCCGAGGACGTCCACTACGAGGACCAGCTCTTCTCCGCCCGCGCCTACACCCTCGCCCGCGCCTTCACCGTCATCACCGAACCGGTCTACCGCTGGTACATCGCCCCCCACGCCCCCTCCGGCGCGGCGACCATCTCCAACCGGCGGCACCTGATCTCCAACGTCCGCGACCGGATCACCGTCGCACGGATGATCGACGACTTCCTGGCCGGGCACGGAGTGCCGGCCGCGGTGCGCGAGGAGAAGGACCACAAGTTCCTCTCCCACGACCTGCGCCTGTACGCCGGCGACCTGCCCCACCGGGAGGTCGCGTGGATCGAGCGGTTCGCGGCGGAGGTCCTGCCCTACCTGGAGGGCCTGTCGCCCACCGCCTTCCGGCGGATGCGGCGGGACGAGCGGGTCGTGGTGGGGCTGCTGCGCGAGGGCCGGTACGAGGAGGCCCGGCTCGCCGCCCGGGGACTGGGGCACGGTACCGGCCCGCGCCGGACGGTCACCGACGGGGACGGGCGCACCTACTGGGGCGGCACCCTGCCGCGGACCCCCCAGGGGCGCGACGACCTGGACCTGACGGAACTGGACCTGGCGGGGTGCCCGTTCGGCTCCGCCCGGTTCCGGCACGAGATCACCCGGGTGGGGCGCGGCGAGGACGGCGCCGTCGAGCTGCGGCTGCGCACCTACGACCCGGGGCGGCGCCTCCCGCTCGCCCCGCTGCCGGCCCGCCTGCACGTCTCGCCCGGCGGGCGGCGGCTGACCGTGCCGGTGCGGATGGACCCGGCGGGGCGGGGCGTCTTCGAGGGCGCCGTACGGCTCGACGTGACCGCCGCGACGCTGCCCGCGCACGGCTTCCAGGGCGTGCGGCATCCCGTGCTGGAGGTCACCGACGGGCGCGCCGGCAACACCGGCGTCCTGCTCGCCCCCCTGGACTTCGCGCCCTTCGAGGTGGCCGGGGCGCGCCGGCACCGCGTCACGGTGGAGCCGGAGGGGCGGGAGGCGGGGCGGTTGCAGTTGCGCTGGCGGCCCGCCGGAGTGGTGGGCAGGCTCCTGGTGCCCGCGGTGCGGCGGGGGCCGGTGCGGCGGGCCGCCAAGGCGCTGCTGGCCGCCCGCTAGCGCGGCGCCGGGAACAGGGCCGCCCCCGGCCCGCCCAGCGAGGGCGCCGGGCGGCGGTCCTCCATCGGGACGACGGGCGGCAGGGCCGCCAGGTCCTCGCCCAGGAACAGGTGCCGCACCACCCGCTCGGCCGCGTACCCGTCGTCGTACGGGCAGAACCGCGCCCGGAACGCGGCCCGCAACTGCGCGGAGCGCGAACCGCGCCAGTGCCCGGTGGCGAAGATGTCGATCAGCTCGTCCTCGGTGCGGGCCACCGCGCCCGGCGGGAACGCCCGCACGTCGAAGTAGGTGCCACGGGCCGCGTCGTACGCCGCCCAGTCCTCGGCGTGCACGACGATCGGCCGGTCGAGCACCGCGTAGTCGAACATCAGCGACGAGTAGTCCGTCAGCAGGGCGTCGGACGCCAGGCACAGCCGCTCGACCGACGGGTGGTCCGACACGTCGATGACCCGGGGGCTGTCCGTCACGGGGAACGGCGAGCCGTGCGTGGGGTGCGGGCGGGCCAGGATCACGAACCGGGGGCCCAGCGCCCGCAGCAGCCGCTCCAGGTCGACCAGGTGGGGCTGCGGGCGCACGTAGTCGCGGTGCGTCGGCGCGTACAGGATCGCCGTGTGGCCCTCCGGGATGCCGAGCGTCTCGCGCAGCCGGGCCACGTCGGCCGCGGTGGCCCGCTGGAAGACGTCGTTGCGCGGCGAGCCGAACTCCAGCGTCCGGTAGGCGGCCGGGTAGACCCGCTCCCACACCAGGCTGGAGTGGCGGTTGGCGGACACCACGGCGTCCCACTGGTCGATGGCGCGCAGCAGCCGCGCGAAGTCCATGTCCCGTGCGGCCGCCGGCCGGTACTGGAGGTCCAGGCCCATGTGCTTGAGCGGTGTGCCGTGGTGGGTCTGGATCAGGAGCTGGCCGCGCCGCTTGACCAGCCGCCGGTCGAAGTTGACGTTGTTGACCAGGTACTTGGAGCGGGCCAGCGCCGTCCAGTACGCGGCCGACCCCGGGCGCACCCGGCGCGTCGCGGGCGGCACGGTGTGGAAGTGCTCGGGCCCGCACACCCACGCGGTGCGCACGTGCGGGGCCAGCTCGCGCACCCGTTCCTCGACGGCGGCCGGGCTGCACGCGTAGCCCCGGTTCCAGTAGGCGGCGAACACGGCACGGTCCTCGCGCAGCGGCAGGCACCGCTGGACGCGGTAGTGGAGCTGGAGCAGCGCGCCGCGCACGGCCCGCGCGGCGGTCGACACGCCCTGCCCGGCCCGCTTCTTCAGCGCCCGGGCGGCCATGATCGCCCGGTACGCGCGGTGGCTGCCGAGCCGCACCAGGGCGTGGCGCAGCCGGGTGGTGAACTTGGGCGTGGCACCGGGCGTGCGGAAACGGCGGTAGTGGCGGCGGGCCCGGCGGAAGAAGTCGGCCCGGGTGCCGCGCGGGAGGCGGCCCCGGGCGGAGAACACGGACGTGAAGTGGTCGGCCATGCGCCGGAACAGCACCGCCCGCCAGCGCGCCAGCTCGGGGCGGGCGTCGATGAAGGCGAAGACCCGCTCGTACTGCTCGAACAGGTCGAAGTGCCGGTGGCTCGTGGTCCGCAGGATCGAACCGGTGCGGCGCTGGCGGTAGTGGACGCACACCCGGTCGAGCGTCGCGATCGACTCGGCGGCCATCAGCGCCGGGTACGTCCAGGGCGTGTCCTCGTAGAAGCCGGGCGGGAAGGCGAACCCCTCGCGCTCCAGGAACTCCCGCTTGTACGCCTTGTTCCACACCACCATCAGCACCTTCAGCAGCCCCGGCCGATCGGTCAGCGGGAAGGGCGCCGGACCGGCCTCGGAGAGGTGGGCGCGGAACTCGTGGCGCACCGCCTCGCCCGACCAGTAGACGCGGGCGTAGTCGTACACCAGCAGGTCGGGCGAGCCGGTCTCCTTGAGGCGGTCGGCGACGGCCTGGAGGGCGCCCGGTACGAAGGTGTCGTCGCCGTCCAGGAACAGGACGTAGTCGCCGGTCGCCCGGGCCAGCCCGGCGTTGCGGGCGGGCCCCAGCCCGGCGTTCCCGGGCAGGTGGACGGCGACGACCCGGCGGTCGCGGGCGGCGAACTCGTCGATGACCGCCCCGCAACCGTCGGGCGAGCAGTCGTCCACGGCGATCAGCTCCAAGTCCTCGAAGGACTGGGAGAGCACCGACTCCAGGCACTCGTGCAGATAGGCCTGGACCTTGTACGCGGGGACGATGACGCTGAACCGGGGCATGGCCCGGGAACGTCCGATGAACCGACCGGGTTACGCCCGGCGTGGCATACGGGGGACGGTCGCGTACCTCATTTGACCGCACCCGCCATCACGCCGGAGACGAACTGCCGCTGGAAGGCGAAGAAGACGGCGAGCGGTATCACCATCGACACGAACGCGCCGGGCGCCAGGACGTCCACGTTGTTGCCGAACTGCCGTACCTGCTGCTGGAGCGCGACGGTGATCGGCGGCGACTCGGAGTCCGCGAAGATCAGCGCGACCAGCATGTCGTTCCACACCCACAGGAACTGGAAGATGCCGAGCGAGGCGATGGCCGGGCCGCCCAGCGGCATGACCACCCGTGTGAACAGCCGGACCTCGCCCGCCCCGTCCAGCCGGGCGGCCTCCAGCAGTTCGCGCGGGATCTCCGCGAAGAAGTTGCGCAGCAGGAAGATCGCGAACGGCAGGCCGAACGCGACGTGGAACAGCACGACCCCCAGCGTCGTCTCGAAGATCCCGACCACGCCGAACAGCTTCGACACGGGCACGAGCGCGACCTGCACGGGCACCACCAGCAGCCCCACCACGACCAGGAACCACCAGTCGCGGCCCGGGAACTCCATCCACGCGAAGGCGTACCCCGCGAGCGAGCCGATCACCACGACGAGGACGGTCGCCGGGACGGTGATCAGCACCGTGGACAGCAGGGACCCGGTGAACGTGTCGTTCTGCAGGATGCCCGCGTAATTGGCGGTGGTGAGCCGGGCGGGCGCCGTGAACACCGTCCACCAGCCGCTCGCGTTCATGTCGGCGGGGTCGCGCAGCGAGGACAGCAGCAGGCCCACGGTCGGCATCAGCCAGAACAGCGCGACCAGCACGAGGAAGACCCGCATGACCCCGCCACCGGTCCGCGCGGCGAGCCGCGCCGCCGCCGACGTCTTCGGCCGGTCGCTCATCGCCGGGTCTCCTTCCGGATGCGCCGGATGTTGAAGAACATCACCGGGATCACCAGCAACAGCAGCAGCACCGAGATGGCGCTGCCCACGCCGAGGTGCGCGTCCGTGCCGAACGACGACCGGTAGAGCTGGAGCGCCAGCACGTTCGCGTCGTCCTGGACCGAGCCGGGCGCGATGATGAACACCAGGTCGAAGATCTTCAGAACGTTGATCATCAGGGTGACCAGGACCACCGCCAGGACCGGCGCCAGCAGCGGGACCGTCACGCGGCGGAAGACCTGCCACTCACTGGCGCCGTCCACCCGGGCCGCCTCCAGCAGTTCGCGCGGCAGGCTCGCGAGCCCGGCGGCGATCAGCACCATCGCGAAGCCCGCCCACATCCAGACGTAGCTGCCGATGATGGCCGGGGTGACCAGGGACGGGCCCAGCCAGTCGACCCCGTTGTACTGCTCCCGGAAGTTGCTCCCGGGCAGCCGCAGCAGCGCGCCGTCCGCCTCGGCGGGCAGGGTGAAGGTGCCGTCGGCCGCCGCCGTCGCCGTGGCGACGACCCGGCCGTCCTTGACCGCCTCCACCTTCAGGCCCTTCAGGCCCAGCTCCTTGGCGTCGATGCTGTTGGACGTGCCGCCGCCGCCCCGGGTGAAGTCCAGCCACGCGGTCCCGGTGACCTCACCGCCGCGCACCGCGGCGGCCTTCGCCGGCTCGGCGTCCTCGGGCATGTCCGGCGCCGCCACACCGATCAGCGGCAACCGCGCCGGAATCCCCGCCCGCACCGGCTCCTCGGTGACGAACGCCCCGTCGCCCGCAGCCTTCAGCGGGTGGACGGGCAGCGGCCGCGCCCTGGGGTAGCTCGCCGACTCGGCGAACGTGTCGTGCACGCCCACCCAGACGGCGTTGGCGACCCCGCGGTCCGGGTCCTGCTCGTACACCAGCCGGAAGATGATCCCGGCGGCCAGCATCGAGATCGCCATCGGCATGAAGACGAGCAGCTTGAACGCCGTGCCCCACCGCACCCGTTCGGTCAGGACCGCGAAGATCAGGCCGAGGGCGGTGGCGACGGTCGGCGCCACCACGACCCAGACCGCGTTGTTGCGGACGGCCGTGAGGATCGTGTCGTCGGTGAAGATCTCGACGTAGTTGCCCAGCCCGGCGAAACCGCTGCCCGCCCGGTCGAAGAAGGACCGGTACACCGAGTACCCGATGGGGTAGACCACGAGCGCGCCCAGCAGCACCAGCGCGGGCAGCAGGAAGCCGGCCGCCACGAGCCCGCGGGTGCCGGTGACGCTCTTGCGCGAACCCGGGGGCGACGGCGGCGTGACCGCCGCGCCCCCCGCTGTCGGCTCCGCCATGGCGTCAGCTCTGGCCCTGGTACGCCTTGACCGCGTCGGCCTCCAGCCGCGCCTGCGTCCCCGCGATGTCCTTGGGGTTCTTCAGGAAGTCCTGGAGCGCCTTCCACTCGCCCTTGCCGGGCGTCCCGCCGAACGACTGCGGCATCTGGTCCGACATGTCGAAGCGGAAGTCGTCGCCCGCCGCGATGAGCGCCTTGCCGATGTCACGCTGGACGTCGTTCGGGTACGCCGCCGGGTCCATCGCCTTGTTGGGCGAGATGAACCCGCCCTCGCCCGCCCAGACGGCCGCCGCGTCCGGCGACGCCAGGAACGTCAGCAGCGCCTGGGTCGCGGGCTTGTCGGTCAGCGCGACCGCCACGTCCCCGCCGGTCACCACGGGCGCCTCCGGCCCCACCGCCGGGAAGGGGAACACCTTCGCGTCCTGACCGATCTTCGCCTCCGTCTGGGCGATGTTGATCGAGACGAAGTCGCCCTCGAAGACCATCCCCGCCTTGGGCTGGTCGCCGCCGGTGAACGTCTGGGTGACGGACGCGGGGAACTCCGTCTGGAGGGCGCCCGCCGCGCCGCCCGCGATCAGGTTCGGCTTGCCGAACAGCTCCGCGAGGGTCGTCAGGGCCTGCTTCACGGACGGGTCGGTCCACGGGATCTCGTGCCTGGCCAGCCGGTCGTACTTCTCCGGGCCCGCCTGGGAGAGGTAGATGTTCTCGAACCAGTCCGTCAGCGTCCAGCCGTCCGCCCCGCCGACCGAGACGGGCGTCACCCCGGACGCGGAGATCGTCTCCGCGGTGCTGATCAGTTCCTTCCAGGTCTTCGGCTCGGACACGCCCGCGTTCTCGAAGACGGCGGTGTTGTACCAGATCAGCGACTTGTTGGCGGCCTTGAAGTACACGCCGTACTGGGTGCCGTCCACCGCCCCGAGGTCCTGCCAGCCCTTGGCGTAGTTCTTGGCGAGCTGCGCCTTGGCCCCGGCGCCTGCCGGCTTGGCCCACTTGCGCTCCACGGCCTGGTGCAGCGCGCCGACCTGCTGGAGCATGGCCACGTCCGGCGGGGCCCCGCCCGCGATCTTCGTACCGATGTAGTTCAGCATCGCGTCCTGCGTCGGTACGTAGGCGACCTCCGCCCCGGTGCGCTTCTCGAACTCGTCGAGGACCTTGGTGAACGCCTCCTGCTCCGGGCCCGTCCACACCGCGACGACCTGGATCTTCTGGCCGTCCAGCTTGGGCAGCTCGACGCTCGCCGCGCCGGTCCCGGTGCCCTTGGTCGGCTCGGCGCCGCTGCCCTCGCCGCCGTCGCCGCCGCAGCCGCCGAGGGCCAGCGCGCAGGCGGCCGCCAGCACCATGACACCCCCGCGTGCCAGGCGTCCCGTGCGCGCCGTGTGCCCTGGGTGACCCGAGAATCCCGAGCCTCCCGTGCGCCCCATGCGCCCCGTGCGTGTCCTGCGTGTCCGAAGAGTTGTGCGCATCACTGCCCCGTCTCTTCCGTGCGCGTACGCGTCCCGTCCGTCAGGTCTACGCCCGGGGTTCGGGGCCCGCAATACCGCCTTCCGTGTCAACTCGGGGATCGTGATCCGGTCGTGACGTGCCGTCAGGCCCCTTTCACGCCCGGTGCGTCGGCACGAGCGGCGGCAGGGGCGTCGCCTGGACCGAGCGGGCCGCCCGCTCCAGCGCGCTGGCCAGCAGCGCGAGGTCCGTCGGGCCGTTGCCCAGCTCCCGCACCGGACGGCGGGCCGGCGGATCGCCCATCCGCTCCCACTCCAGCGGCACCACCGTGGGCCGCTGCGTGGCCGTACGGGGGATGCGCCCGGTGACCCGGCCGCCCTGGAACGGCGTCACCCGGCCGTCCGGGTGCCCCAGGCGGCCGCGCCCCGGCGCCGGGACGTCCGGCCCGGCGGAGGCGGGCGGGGCGTCCAGCACCACGCGCAGCCGGGCCGCCCGGGCCAGCTCCGTATCGGCCGTGCGGTCCGGGCGGGCGGACGCGGCGACCAGGTGCACGCCCAGGCGGTGCCCGTCCCGGGCCACGGCCTCCAGCGCCCGCACCACCGACCCGGCCGCGGGGCGGCCCGGGCTGCCCAGCGCGGGCGCGACGAGCGCGTCGTAGTCGTCGACCAGGACGACCAGGCGCGGCAGCGGTGGCGGCACCTCGTCCTCGGCGGTACGGGCCGCCGGGCGCAGCCGCAGCGTGCCGGAGGGAGGCGTGTCCAGGTCGCCGGGGGCGGGCGGACGCTGCCCCACCATGCGGTCGGCGACCTCCCGCTGGGTGTGCCACTCGGTGAACTCCTGGCGCCCCAGCAGCTCGGCGCGACGCTTCAGCTCCGCCCCCAGCGCCTGGGCGAACTCCCGCATCCGCACCGGGTCGGAGGCCACCAGGTGCTCCGTGGCGTGCGGCAACTCGGTGCAGGGCGCGAGCCCTTCGCCCCGCTCGCCGCCCGCCCCGTCCACGAGCAGCAGCCCCAGCCGGTCGGGGCGGGACGCGGCGGCCAGCGACGCGGCGACCGTGCGCAGCAGCTCCGTGCGGCCGCTGCCCGCCGGCCCCTCGACCAGCAGGTGGGGGCCCTCCGTGGTCAGGTCCACGGCCAGGGGCCCGCGCGGGCCGGTGCCCAGCACGGCGGTGCCGTCCGGGGCCGAGGCCCAGCGGGCCATCAGGGACGCGGGCGTGGCGCGGGCCAGCCCCAGCTCGTCCAGCAGCCGGGAGGACGGCGGCAGCGGTACGGCGGTGGCGCGGGGCACGCCCCCCGGGGCACCCGGGGCGCCGGCCTCGTCGCGGTCGGCCCGCAGCGGGGCCAGCGCCCGCGCGAACCGCTCGGCCCAGGCGGCCGACACCGCGTCGACCGTGCCCACGGTGCCGTGACCGGCGGGCTGCCCGCCGGCCGTGCGCATCAGGCGCAGCGCCGTCGCCACGTCGCCCGACAGCAGCGCCACGGCTCCGCACTCGCGGAACGCCAGGGACGCGGCGCACGCGGTCTCGTACGTCGCCGCGACCGGCGACAGGGGCGAGGCGGCCGGGGTCTCGGCCAGGCAGACCAGATGGATGCCGGCCGCCGCGCCCGCGCCGGCCAGCCGGGCGGTCGTCTCGCGCAGGGCGGCCGAGCCGGGATCGCCGTCCACGATCACCACCGTGCGGGTGCCGTGCGCCGCGTCGTGCTCCTCGGCGGCCCGGGCGACGGCCTTGCGGTCGGCGCTCGCCCAGGTGGGGCCGAGCGGCCCGTCGTCCAGCCGCCGGGTGAGCTCGGCGGCCCGGGCGGCCGCCTGCTCCCGGTCGTACGCGAGGAGCAGCCGGCAGTCCTGGCCGTGGGCCGGGCGCACATGCGGGAGCCAGCCCAGCCAGCTCCACTCGCGCGTGCGGCCCGCGCCGCTGAGCAGCACGATCTCCAGGTCGGTGGGCGCGTGCAGCGCGGCGAGCTGCGCCACCACGGAGCGGGTCAGGCCCAGCAGCCGTGCCCGTGGCCCGGCGAGCCCGAGCGACCCCGCCTCGCGGAGCCCGACCGTCACGGGTACGGCGGACAGGTCGGCCCGGTCGGTGGTGCCCAGCCGTACGACGAGCGCCTCCGGGTGGCCGGGGTCCCGCTCCCACAGGCGCGGTCCCGGCCCGAGCGCGGTGAGCAGCACCGCTGCCGGATCGGGCCAGGTCTCCCGGACGCTCCCGCCCACCGGGGCCACGGGGGCGTCCCCCTCGGGCACCTGCGCGGTCCCGTCGCCCCGCCCGCCCGCGAGCCGCCGCGCCCAGGCCCCTATGCCCCGCTTGCGCTGGGGCGCGGCGCCGGACGCGGGGGGAGTGAGGTGGGCGGCGTGGGTGGCGTGGGTTTCCTGGGTGGCGTGGGTGGCGTGGGTGGAGGGTGCCGGGTGAGTGGGGGGTGCGGGGGGGGGTGCCGGGGGGGGGGGGGGGGCGGGGGTGGGTGCCGGGGGGGCGGGGTGGGTGGTGGCCGGGTGGGTGGCGGGTGCCGTTCGGGGCGCGGTCCCGCTGGGGGTGTCCGTGGGGGTGCCGCGTGGCGGGGTGGCCTCTCCGGTGCCGGTACCCGCCTGCTGGGGCACGCTCCTGAGCGGCGCCGGGGCGGGTGGGGCGCCCGCCGGGGTGGCCGCGCCGGCCGGTCCGGCGGCGGGCGTGGCGCCCGGGGCGGACGGGCCGGTGGCCTGGCGCGGGAGCCGTGGCTGCGGGGCGCCGGCCGCCGGGGCGTGCGCCGTGGGGGAGGGCGCCGTGGTGGTGGACGGCGCCGCGCCCGGGCGGGCCACCCGGAGGTGGCCCTCGCCGTCGGGGGCGGTCGGCAGCGGGGCGCCGTCCGCCGAGGGCGGGCCCGCCGTCAGCCGCAGCGACGACTCGCCCAGCCGCAGCAGCGCGCCCGGAGCGAGGCGGACCGGGCGGGTGCCGACCTCGGCGCCGTCCAGGGTGGTGCCGTTCGTGGAGCCCAGGTCCGCGACCGTGACGCGCCCGCTGTCGGTGACGGTGACCGCCGCGTGCAGCCGTGACACGTCCGGGTCGTCGAGGGGCACGTCGGCGTCGGAGGAGCGGCCGATGCGGATCTGCCCGGCGTGCAGCAGGTGGACGCCGCCCGCGTCCGGCCCGGCCACCACGTGCAGCCGCGCGGAGCCGCCGTCCAGGGGCGCGTGGTCCTCGCCGGGCACCTGGAGCGAGAGCACCGCGCCGTCCACCAGCGGCGGCTCGCCCAGGACGCGGCGCTGCACGTCCAGCCGCTCCCCGCCCGCGTACAGCACGACGGAGCCCGAGGTGTCGGAGCCCGACACGGCGGCCGCCAGCCCACCCGCGACGGCGGCCAGCGCGGTCCCGGCCGGGGCGGTGACAAGCACGTCACAGGCCCGCCCAGCGGCCTGGCCGCCGGGCGGCGCCGCGAGGACGGTCAGCCGGATCTGCATCGCCGTCAGCGGTCCCTTCTGCGCGGCGCGCCCGGCAGGGGAGGGAATGGCCCGTCTCGATCTCCCCCCACCCGCCACGGACGCGTCGTCCGGTCAGGTCGGCACGGATCACGGGGCTCCCGGCCCCGCGATGCGCCGTGCTGGAGGCATCCTCCCACCTGCCGCTGACAACCCGTCGCCGACCCAGTCAGAAATGATCTTGATCGATCACCCCTGATCGTGAAAAGGGCTGCTTGCGCCCGGCTTGGGATCATGTGCGGCGGCGCCGGTCGTGTCACCCTGGCAACCGTGTCCCCTTCGAACGCGTCTTGCAGGGTCGAACGGGACCGGAGGACGACCCGCCGGTGTGCCACTCTCCGGCACTACAGTGGGTCGGACACCCGGGCGGGCCCGAGAGGGAGGCACGGGCCAGGCGAGGAACACGATCCAGGGAGCGCATGACGTGCGGCCGGTAGGCAGCAAGTACCTGCTCGAGGAGCCGCTCGGACGCGGCGCCACGGGCACCGTCTGGCGAGCCCGCCAGCGGGAGACCGCGGGCGCCGAGGCGGCCGTACCGGGGCAGCCCGGCGAAACCGTCGCGATCAAGGTCCTCAAGGAGGAGCTCGCGAACGACGCGGACGTGGTGATGCGGTTCCTGAGGGAACGCTCCGTCCTGCTCCGCCTCACCCACCCGAACATCGTGCGCACCCGCGACCTCGTCGTCGAGGGTGACCTCCTGGCCCTGGTCATGGACCTGGTCGACGGCCCGGACCTGCACCGCTACATCCGGGAGAACGGCCCCCTCAGCCCGGTCGCCGCCTCCCTCCTGACGGCCCAGATCGCCGACGCGCTCGCCGCCAGCCACGCCGACGGCGTCGTCCACCGGGACCTGAAGCCCGCCAACGTGCTGCTCGCCGAGCGCGACGGCCAGATGCACCCGATGCTCACCGACTTCGGCATCGCGCGCCTCGCGGACAGCCCCGGCCTCACCCGTACGCACGAATTCGTCGGAACCCCCGCCTATGTGGCGCCCGAGTCCGCCGAGGGCCGCCCGCAGACCTCCGCCGTGGACATCTACGGCGCCGGAATCCTCCTGTACGAGCTGGTCACCGGCCGCCCGCCGTTCGCCGGAGGCACCGCGCTGGAGGTCCTCCACCGCCACCTCAGCGAGGAGCCGCGCCGGCCCTCGACGGTCCCCGGGCCCCTGTGGACCGTCATAGAGCGCTGCCTCAGCAAGGACCCGGGGCGCCGCCCCAGCGCCGAGAACCTCGCCCGCGGCCTGCGCACCGTCGCCGCCGGCATCGGCGTGCACGCCACGCCCGCCCAGATCGAGGCGGCCGAGGGCGTGGGCGCCCTGCTCGCCCCCGACCCGGCGCCGGCGCCCGTCCCTCAGACCCCCGGCGCGGCGGACCCGACCCAGGTCCTGCCGAGCACCGGGGCCGCCCAGTACGACCCGGCCGCGCCCACCAGCGTGATGCCCACCAGCGGGCCGGGCGGCGCCGCCCCCGGCGCGGCCGACCCGACCGCGGTCATGCCGCCCGTACCACCGCGTCCCGACGGCCCGCCGCAGCCGGAGGAGCCGCACCCGTGGCAGAGCCAGCTCCGCGCCGCCCGGGACCGCAACGAGCAGACCCAGATCCAGTACCTGGACCCGGGCCAGGACCCACTGCGCCGCCGCCCGCAGCGGCAGGCGCCCCAGCAGCCCCCGCAGCACCAGCAGCCGTACCCCCCGCAGCCCCAGCGGCAGCAGCGGCCGCCCCAGCGCCCGCCGCAGCGTCAGCAGTACGCGCCGCCGCCCCCGCAGCAGCAGTACCCGCCGCAGCACCACCAGCCCCAGCACCACCAGCCACACCCGCCGCAGCAGCCCCAGCAGCCGGCTCCGCGTCCGCCGCGCGAGCCGCGCCCGCCCCGGCAGCGCAGCGCCAACCCCATGCGCATCCCGGGCCTGGGCTGCCTCAAGGGCTGCCTGTTCACGATCGTGCTGTTCATCGTGGCCGGCTGGCTCATCTGGGAGCTGACCCCGGTCCAGGACTGGATCGCGGAGGGCAAGAGCTACTGGCAGGCCATCAGTGACGGCGTGTCCTCGGTCTCCAAGTGGATCTCGGAGATCGGCGACAGCACCGGCAGCACCGGCGGTACCCCCTCCGGGCAGTAACTCTGCCGATTTGTCGACTTCCGGGGGGTGATTTCCCCCCGGAGGTGAATACCGGCGCCCGGGCCCGCGTAACTTTGTCGGGAACGCCAGCCGCTGAGGGAGCAGTCTTGGCACGGAAGATCGGCAGCCGGTACACGGCCCACCAGATCCTGGGGCGGGGCAGTGCCGGAACGGTGTGGCTCGGCGAGGGCCCGGAGGGCCCCGTCGCCATCAAGCTGTTGCGCGAGGACCTCGCCTGCGACCAGGAACTCGTCGGACGCTTCGTCCAGGAGCGCACCGCCCTGCTCGGGCTGGACCACGCGCGCGTGGTGGCCGTCCGCGACCTGGTCGTCGACGGCAACGACCTCGCGCTCGTCATGGACCTGGTGCGCGGCACCGACCTGCGCACCCGGCTGGACCGCGAGCGCCGCCTCGCCCCCGAGGCGGCCGTCGCCATCATCGCGGACGTCGCCGAGGGCCTGGCGGCCGCGCACGCCGCCGGGGTCGTCCACCGCGACGTCAAGCCGGAGAACATCCTGCTCGACATGGAGGGGCCGCTCGGCCCCGGCGGCGCCCACCCCGCCCTGCTCACCGACTTCGGCGTCGCCAAGCTGATCGACACCCCGGGCCGCACCAAGTCCACCCGTGTGATCGGCACGCCGGACTACGTCGCCCCCGAGATCGTCGAAGGGCTCCCGCCCCGCGCGGCGGTCGACATCTACGCCCTGGCGACGGTGCTGTACGAGCTGCTCGCGGGCTTCACGCCGTTCGGCGGCGGCCACCCCGGCGCCGTCCTGCGCCGCCACGTCACCGAGACCGTCGTCCCGCTCCCCGGCATCCCGGACGAGCTGTGGCAGCTCATCGTCCAGTGCCTGGCCAAGGCGCCCGCGTCCCGGCTGCGCGCCTCCGAGCTCGCCGCCCGGCTGCACGACCTCCTCCCGCTCGTCGCGGGCATGCCGCCGCTCGACGTGGACGAGCCGGACGCCGAGCCCGCCCCCGAGCCGTACGAGGACGACCCCTACCCGACGGTCCCGAACGCCCCGCGCCGCGCCGCCGTCCCGCTGGTCCCGGGCTCGCCCACCGACTCCAACCGGGACACCCACACCTCGATGCGCGTCCCGGCGCCCGACGAGCTGTCCGGCGGCCCCCACGGCACCGCCCGCGCCCCGCGCCCCGCCGGCGGCCGCCGGCCGGGCTCCGCGCGGCACAAGTCCGGAGCCGTCCGCAAGCGCCGCCTCACCCTCGGTATCGCCGCCCTCGCCCTGGTGACCGCCGCCGGGGTCGGCGGCTACGTGGCGACCAGCGACGACGACCCCGGCACCCCGCCCCAGGACTCCAAGCAGTCGGCCCCGTCACAGCCGTAGGGTCCGGATGAGAGGCCCTGGGTACCGCCTGGGGGCCCGGGGTGTCGCACACAGCCGTTACGCTGGTGTCGTGGCAGTCGTCGATGTATCCGAAGAGCTGAAGTCCCTCTCCTCGACCATGGGGTCGATCGAGGCCGTCCTGGACCTCGACAGGATGAGGGCAGACATCGCCGTGCTCGAGGAGCAGGCCGCGGCCCCGTCCCTGTGGGACGACCCGGAGGCGGCGCAGAAGATCACGAGCAAGCTTTCGCACCTCCAGGCCGAGGTCCGCAAGACCGAGGCGCTGCGCAGTCGTATCGACGACCTGGCCGTCCTCTTCGAGCTGGCCGAGGAGATGGACGACCCGGACACCCTCGCCGAGGCCGAGACGGAGCTGGTCTCCGTCCGCAAGGCGCTCGACGAGATGGAGGTGCGCACCCTCCTGTCCGGCGAGTACGACGAGCGCGAGGCGCTGGTCAACATCCGCGCCGAGGCCGGTGGCGTCGACGCCTCCGACTTCGCCGAGCGCCTCCAGCGCATGTACCTGCGCTGGGCCGAGCGGCACGGGTACTCGACGGAGGTCTTCGAGACGTCGTACGCGGAGGAGGCCGGCATCAAGTCGACCACCTTCGTCGTCAAGGCCCCGTACGCCTACGGCACGCTCTCGGTGGAGCAGGGCACGCACCGCCTGGTCCGCATCTCCCCGTTCGACAACCAGGGCCGCCGCCAGACCTCCTTCGCGGGCGTCGAGGTGCTGCCGGTCGTCGAGCAGTCCGACCACGTCGAGATCGACGAGTCCGAGCTGCGCGTGGACGTCTACCGCGCGTCCGGCCCCGGCGGCCAGGGCGTCAACACCACCGACTCGGCCGTGCGCATCACGCACATCCCGACCGGCATCGTGGTCTCCTGCCAGAACGAGCGCTCGCAGATCCAGAACAAGGCGAGCGCGATGAACGTCCTCCAGGCCAAGCTCCTCGAGCGCCGCCGCCAGGAGGAGCAGGCCAAGATGGACGCCCTCAAGGGCGACGGCGGCAATTCCTGGGGCAACCAGATGCGTTCGTACGTCCTGCACCCGTACCAGATGGTCAAGGACCTGCGAACGGAGTTCGAGGTCGGCAACCCGCAGTCGGTCCTCGACGGCGAGATCGACGGCTTCCTGGAGGCGGGCATCCGCTGGCGGAAGCAGCAGGAGAAGTAGTCTTTCGCAACTCCCGGATTCCACCGGCCGTTCCGGCGCCGGACCACCTCGTAAGAGGCGGTCCGGCGCCGTTCGCGTAGGGGCCTGATTCGCTGGCGCAAGTGGCCCGTTGACCGTCACCTCGCTTTGTCGACAAGGAAACTGGCCTTCCGAGGGCGGGAGTTCGCCAATTCCGTCACAGTTGCATCGTTGCAGGCCAGGCAAGTGGGGCCATTCCGGGCATCGCACGCGCAACCGCCTTGACGCTTGTACGAAAACTGGGAAAGCTGACGCGCGGCATGCGCATGACTGGGGCGCGTGTGATCGGGGGCAACTGAGCAAGACCCCCAGCGTCCGCTGCCCCGAGCGCTGCTCCACTGACGAAACAGCTACTGGGGGTAGCAGGCAGATGACCAAGAAGACGCGGGTCCGCGTGGCGCGGATCGCAGCCGGTGCGGTGATCGCGGCCGGAGCGTCCCTGACCGCGGCGGGCGCCGCCTCGGCGGTCGGCATAGACGTCGACGTCGCCGGCATCAACGTCCAGGCCGAGGCGAACGAGGACGGCCTGGAGGCCGGCCTCGGTATCGGCGACGACGACGGTGACCCGGGCGGCGTCGACGGCGGCGCCGACCAGGGTGGCACGGGCGACCAGGGTGGCACGGGCGACCAGGGCGGTACCGGTGACCAGGGTGGCACGGGCGACCAGGGTGGCACGGGCGACCAGGGTGGCACGGGCGACCAGGGTGGCACGGGCGACCAGGGTGGCACGGGCGACCAGGGCGGTACGGGCGACCAGGGCGGTACGGGCGACCAGGGCGGTACGGGCGACCAGGGCGGTACGGGCGACCAGGGCGGTACCGGTGACCAGGGTGGCACGGGCGACCAGGGTGGTACCGGTGACCAGGGTGGCACGGGCGACCAGGGTGGCACGGGCGACCAGGGTGGCACCGGCGACCAGGGTGGCACCGGCGACCAGGGCGGTACCGGCGACCAGGGTGGCAACGGCAACTCCGGTGGCAACGGCGGCAATGGCGGCAACGGCAACTCCGGTGGCAACGGCGGCAATGGCGGCAACGGCGGCGACCAGGGCGGCTCCACCGCCACCGGTGGCTCCGGCACCTCCGGCTCCGTGACCGGTGGCGACGACGCCGGCACCTGCACCGTCGACCTCGACGGTGCCGAGTGCGCCGACAACACCGACACCGACTCCGCCGGTTCGCAGCCGGTCGAGCAGGGCAAGGCCAAGGAGGAGCTGGCCGAGACCGGCGCCGCCGAGACCTCGTTCCTGCTCATCGGTGCCGCGACGATGATCGCCGGCGGCATCGGCTTCCGCATGCTGCCGCGCCTCGTGGGCGGTGGCCGTACGGCCGCGTAACGTGCCGTAGAGCGACGAAAAGGGCCCGGGCGGGTCTCCTACCCGCCCGGGCCCTTTCCTGTGTCCAGGGGCCTGTCCAGGGACGCCCTACGCGGTCTGGTGGGCCAGCAGGGCCACCGCCGCGACCAGGATGACCAGCAGCGTCAGCAGAGCCACGGGGCTCAGTCCACCGAAGGGGCCCTCCTGCTGGAGGCGCTCCCGGTTCGCCCGGCAGACGGGGCACCGGCCCTCGCTGACGGGCGCCGCGCAGTTGGCGCACACCAATCGGTCGTAGGTCATGCGCTCTCCTCCTCCCGCGCGGCGGAGCCGCAAGACGCGGACCGTGCACTGACGCGGACTGTGCACACAGTTCTCTCCGCACAACGCTCAGGGAAACGCATCCGTTCCCCCTACCACTGTGCCAGCTCCGCAGAGTTTAGGCGCGCCCCGCCGGATTACCCCCGGTTCGGCCTTCTACCTCACCCGGACAAAAGGCGCAAGGCAGGGCGCCGACTGCACGCGGCATCCCCAGTCGCGTATGGTCACGCACACCTACTCCCTGCCGACCGTGGTGCACCCGTGATCCGATTCGACAACGTCTCCAAGACCTACCCGAAGCAGAACCGCCCCGCGCTCAGGGACGTCTCCCTCGAGATCGAGAAGGGCGAGTTCGTCTTCCTGGTGGGGTCCTCCGGCTCCGGAAAGTCCACCTTCCTGCGGCTGGTCCTGCGCGAGGAGCGCGCCAGCCACGGCACGGTGCACGTCCTGGGCAAGGACCTCGCCCGGCTGTCCAACTGGAAGGTGCCGCACATGCGCCGCCAGCTCGGCACCGTCTTCCAGGACTTCCGCCTGCTGCCCAACAAGACCGTCGCGCAGAACGTGGCGTTCGCGCAGGAGGTCATCGGCAAGCCGCGCGGCGAGATCCGCAAGGCCGTCCCCCAGGTCCTCGACCTCGTCGGCCTCGGCGGCAAGGAGGACCGGATGCCCGGCGAGCTGTCCGGCGGTGAGCAGCAGCGGGTGGCCATCGCGCGCGCGTTCGTCAACCGCCCGATGCTGCTGATCGCCGACGAGCCGACCGGCAACCTCGACCCGCAGACGTCGGTCGGCATCATGAAGCTGCTGGACCGGATCAACCGCACCGGCACCACCGTCATCATGGCCACGCACGACCAGAACATCGTCGACCAGATGCGCAAGCGGGTCATCGAGCTGGAGAAGGGCCGTCTCGTACGCGACCAGGCGCGCGGCGTCTACGGCTACCAGCACTAGCGGCTACCGGCACCAGCAAGGAAAGGCTGAACGCACGCGATGCGCGCCCAGTTCGTACTGTCGGAGATCGGTGTCGGCCTCCGTCGCAATCTCACGATGACCTTCGCCGTCATCGTCTCCGTGGCCCTGTCCCTCGCCCTGTTCGGCGGCGCGCTGCTCATGCGCGAGCAGGTCAGCGTGATGAAGGACTTCTGGTACGACAAGGTCAACGTCACGATCTACCTCTGCAACAAGAACGACGCCGCGGCCGGCGGGACGTGCAACAAGGGCGCCGTCACCCCCCAGCAGAAGAAGGAGATCGAGGCCGACCTCGACAAGCTCGACATCGTCGAGAAGGTCCACCACGAGTCGGCGGACGAGGCGTACAAGCACTACAAGGAGCAGTACGGCGACACCGCCATCGCCAGCATCATCACGCCGGACCAGATGCAGGAGTCGTACCGGGTCAAGCTGCAGGACCCGGAGAAGTACAAGGTCGTCGCCACCGCGTTCGCGGGGCGGGCCGGCGTGCACTCCGTACAGGACCAGCGCGACACGCTGGAGAACCTCTTCCAGATGATGCGGGGCATGAACGTCGCGGCGCTGTGCGTCATGGCGCTGATGCTCGTCATCGCGCTGATGCTGATCGTCAACACCGTGCGCGTCTCGGCGTTCAGCCGGCGGCGCGAGACCGGCATCATGCGGCTGGTCGGTGCGTCCAGCTTCTACATCCAGATGCCGTTCATCATGGAGGCCGCCGTCGCGGGCCTGCTGGGCGGTGTGGTGGCCTGCGTGATGCTGCTGGTGGGCCGGTACTTCCTGATCGACGCGGGGCTGAACCTCGCCGAGAGCATGCCGCTGGTCAACTTCATCGGCTGGGACGCGGTGGTCACGGTGCTGCCGCTGGTAGTGGTCATCGGGCTGCTGATGCCCTCTCTGGCGGCGGCGATCGCGCTGCGCAAGTATCTGAAGGTGTGACGATCGCCCCGGGCGCCGTACGGTCAACAGCCGTACGGCGCCTTTCGCTTGTCCTAGAGTGGTCGCCATGCTGGGCCCCGAGTTCTGTACCCGGCCCCGCGGCGCTCGCAGCCGCGGGGCGGCCCTGACCATCGCCTTCGCCTCGGTCCTCGTCGCCGCCGCGGTGACCAACTGCCTTCCCCGGGACGGCGGGGACCCGGGCGGGCGGGCCGTCTCCCGGGCCGCCCCGGCCACCGGCGCCGCCCGGGGGCAGGTCGACCAGCGCGAGCTGGCGCGCGCGGCGGCCGAGGCGATGGCGGACGGCAAGTCCGGCGCCAAGGCGGCCAAGGAGGTCGTCAGCCGCAGCGGCGACCGGTGGGGCGCCGTCTACGACCAGCGCGAGTACGAGGAGTTCGAGCAGGCCCTGGACGGGCGGTACACGGGCGTGGGCCTCTCCGCCCGGCGCGCCGCCGACGGCCGGATCGAGGTGGCCCGCGTCCAGGGAGGCGGCCCGGCGCACCGGGCGGGCCTGAGGGCGGGCGACCACATCCGCACGGTCGACGGCCGCCCCGTCGACGGGCGCACCGCCGCGGAGGTCGTCGCCCTGCTGCGCGGGGACGGCGCACCGCCCGGCTCGGTGGTCGCCGTCGGGGTGCAGCGCGGCACGCGCGCGTGGACCGAGTCACTGCGGCGGGCCAGGCTCGCCACCGAGGACGTGACCGTGCAGCGGCTCGCCGACGGCTCCCTGAGGATCAGGGTGGCGGCGTTCACCAAGGGCGCCGGGCAGCGCGTGCGGGACGCGGTCCGCGCCGCCCCGAGGGACGCGGGCGTCCTGCTGGACCTGCGGGGCAACAGCGGGGGCCTGGTCACCGAGGCGGTCACGGCGGCCTCCGCGTTCCTGGACGGCGGCCTGGTCGCCACGTACGACGTGCACGGCCACGAGCAGGCGCTGTACGCGCAGCCGGGCGGCGACACCGGCAGGCCCCTGGTGGCGCTGGTGGACGGCGGCACCATGAGCGCGGCCGAGCTGCTGGCGGGCGCCCTGAAGGACCGCGGCCGGGCGGTGACGGTCGGTAGCAGGACGTTCGGCAAGGGGTCGGTCCAGATGCCGAGCCGGCTGCCCGACGGGTCGGTCGCCGAGCTCACGGTCGGCCACTACCGCACCCCGGCCGGGCACAGCGTCGACGGCCGGGGCATCACGCCGGACCTGGTGGCCTCGGATCGCGCCGAGGAGCGGGCGAGGACGGTATTGAGTGGCCTCGGGGGCGCCTCCTAGTGCGAAAATGGCGGCACTATGGCCAAGGAAAAGAACACAGGGCGCAAGCTGATCGCGCAGAACAAGAAGGCGCGGCACGACTACACCATCATCGACACCTATGAGTGCGGGCTGGTGCTGACCGGCACCGAGGTGAAGTCGCTGCGCCAGGGGCGGGCCTCGCTCGTGGACGGGTTCGTCCAGATCGACGGCAACGAAGCCTGGCTGCACAACGTGCACGTGCCGGAGTACGCACAGGGGACGTGGACCAACCACAGCGCCCGCCGCAAGCGGAAGCTGCTGATGCACCGGTACGAGATCGACAAGCTGGAGTCGAAGTCCCAGGAGACGGGCCACACCATCGTCCCGCTGTCCCTGTACTTCAAGGACGGCCGGGCCAAGGTCGAGATCGCGCTGGCGAAGGGCAAGAAGGAGTACGACAAGCGCCAGACCCTGCGGGAGAAGCAGGACCGCCGCGAGGCGGAGCGGGTGATCTCGGCGGTCAAGCGCCGCGAGCGGGCCTGACCGGGCGCCGGACGCGGTCCGCGCGCCCCGGGAGGCACCCGGCGGCGCGGGAATACGCTGGCATCACTCCGCGTTGGTCACGTACGATGGCACCTGCCCCTCACGGAGGGGGCGCGCCCCCTCGGGGGCACGGTTTGAAAAATCAACATGGGGATGATCGGTTTCGACAGCGGATGTCGAAGCAGGGGAAGCGTGTCGAGGAAGCGGCAATGATCTCGTAAACCATATGTCGCAAAAAATAATCGCCAACACCAAGCGCGATTCCTTCGCCCTCGCTGCCTAAGTAGCGAGCCTGCGAAGTGTCAGCCCGGGGCTGTTCCCGACCCGGATCCTGGCATCAGCTAGGGAACTAAACCTCTAGGCCCGGTCACGGGGTGTAGAGGGAAATCAAACAGTGACTGAGCCCGTCGGAGACTTGTCCGCGTGATCTCCGGGGCCGAGAAAATCGCAGCGGACTGCACACGGAGAAGCCCTGATTCTGCACCGTTGGACGCGGGTTCGATTCCCGCCATCTCCACGAGCGGTACCTCCGGGGGGTTCGCCCCCCGGGACCCGTCATCCCATGTGGGCGAAGGCCCGGCGGTCGTCACGACCGCCGGGCCTTCGTCGTGCCCGCCGCCAGGAGCAGGGCGAGCACCAGGGCGAGGGCCGCCGCCGTCACCGGCACGACATAGGCGGCCGTGGCCCCGGCGTGCTCGGCCGTCCAGCCGCCCGTCGCCGAGCCGGCCGCGACGCCGCCGAGCAGGGCGGTGACCGCCAGGGTCATGCCCTCGTTGAGCTGCGCCGGGGGCGTCAGGCGCTGCACCAGCGTCATGCCCGTCACCATGGTCGGCGCGGTCGCCATCCCCGCCACCAGCAGCGCGCCCGCCAGGGCCGGCAGCGAGCCGGTCCCGGTGGCCGCGAGGAGCGGCAGCGACATCAGCGCGGTCATCGCGGCCAGGCAGCCCAGCAGCCGCCGCCCCACGTCACGCGCGGGCCGCACCGAGCCGTACACCAGGCCCGCCGCGCACGACCCCGCCGCCTGGAGCGCCAGGACGGCACCGGCCGCCGGGCCGTCCACGAAGGCGAGCGTGACGACCTCCATGGACCCGAACACCGCGCCCGTCGCCAGGAACACCGCCAGCAGGGCGGGCATGCCGGGCGTACGGAGCGGAGTGCGCGCCCCGCCGGTGCGGGGCGCGACGGGCGGCTCCGTGGCGCGCTGCGCCGCGAACAGCAGCACCCCGCTGAGCAGGAGCACCGCGCCGGTCAGCGTGCCGGCCTCCGGGAAGAGGGCGGCGCACAGGAACGCGGCGAGCACCGGGCCCAGCATGAAGCACAGCTCGTCGGCGGCCTGCTCGAAGGCGTTCGCGGTGTGGACGGCGGCCGGGTCGTCGCGGTAGAGGTGCGCCCAGCGGGCCCGGGACATGCCGCCCGTGTTGGGTGTCGTCGCGGTCGCGGCGTACGCGGCGAACAGCGTCCACGCGGGCGCGTGGTGGTGCACGCACAGCAGCAGGGCGAGCGAACCGAGCACGGCGACGGCGGTGGCGGGCACGGCGACCCGGGCCTGCCCGTACCGGTCGACCAGCCGGGCCGTGAACGGCGCCACCAGGGCGGTCGCGGCCAGCCCGGTGGCCGTCACGGCGCCGGCGAGGGCGTAGGAGCCGTACGCGCCGGCGATCATGATGACCGCGCTCACGCTGAACATCCCCATGGGCAGGCGGGCGATGAGGTTGCCCACGGTGAACGCCCGCGTGCCGGGCAGCGCGAACAGCCGGGCGTACCGTGCCAGGGGCCGCGACCGGGGCCGGGACCGGACCGGGGGCCGTGGCCGGCGCTCGGGGGCCCGGGGGGCGGAGTCGTAGCGCGGGGCCAGGACGGGGGACTCGGGGGTCAGGGCGAGCAGGGGTGAAGTGGTCGTCTGCGGCATGCGCCCAGCCTCGCCCGGGGGCCGGTCGCCGGTCCAACACCTGTGGAGAAGCCATTGACGCACCTGTGTTGTAAATTCCGCGGGTGGTCCCTGACATAGAACCCCGGCTGCTGCGCGCCTTCGTGGCCGTCGCCGACGAGCTGCACTTCACCCGGGCCGCGGCCCGCCTGTACGTCGCGCAGCAGGCGCTCAGCCGGGACATCCGGCGCCTGGAGCGGGAGTTGGGCGCCGAGCTGTTCACCCGTACCACCCGGCACGTGACGCTCACGCCGGACGGCGAGCGGCTGGTGCCGTACGCGCAGGCCGTGCTGGCCGCGTACGACGAGCTGGGCGGCGCCTTCGCCGACGAGGCGCGGCCGCTGCTGGTGGACCTCAACACCGACGGCATCATCAGCGGCAGGGTGCTGGCGCGGGCCCGTGAACTGGCGCCGGAGTGCGAGCTGATGGCCCGCTACCAGAGCGGGCTGACCGGGGCGGCCGCCGAGATCGCGGCCGGGCGGCTCGACGTGTCCTTCGGCCGGTTCACGGGGCTGGCGCCCGCCGTCCGTGCCGGGCTGGCGGCGCAGCCGGTGCGGCTCGAGCCGATGGCCGTGCTGCTGCCGGAGGGCCACCCGCTCGCGGGCCGGGCGGAGGTGGAGCTGGACGCGCTCGCCGGGGAGTCCGTGTACGCGGGCGCCGGCAACCCGGCGACCAAGGAGTGGACCGACCTCGCGGAGCGGCTCTTCGCGGGGCGCGGGATCAAGGTGGCCTCGCCGGCGCCGGTGGCGATCGGGTTCGAGGAGTTCCGCCGGGTCATGGCCAAAACGCGTACGCCGGTTCTGGCCTCAGTGGACTTTCCGGACATGCCCGGGTGTGTCCTGCGGCCGCTGGTCCGCCCCGTACCGCTGTCACCCGTGTCGCTGGTGTGGCGCAAGGGGCTGAAGCATCCCGGACTCGACGCACTGCGTGCGGCGGCGGCCGAGATGGCCGAGAGGGAGGGGTGGCTGGTGAGGCCCCCCGGGGCGTGGCTGCCGGAGGGTGATTTGTTGCACATGTGCCCGAATCAATGAACCATAAGCCCCGTTGTCCTCGGCGTGCGCTACATTCATGGTCCGGGTGCAGTGTGGTGGGGGCGCTCCGGCAGGGTGGGGGCCCGGTCCGGTGGTGAGTACCCAGGCAGTCCGTGTGCGCACCCATGGTCCGTTCAGTGGGGGATGTGCGTACAAAGTGGACAATTGGCGAGAAGGTGCCTGGAACGGGCGCCAGAATGAGCCACACGACAGCACCGTCCAGCTCGACAGCGTTGGCGCATTCGATGCGTTCGGGCACCGGGCCGACGGCGCCGGATTCCCGCCCGGCGGGCAGGGACACCAGGCATACGGCCACCCCGACGACGGCGCCGGGTATGCGCCGGACGGCCACGGCCACCCGGCCGGGGTGCCGGCCCACGCGCCCGGCGGCCACGAGGACGAGACCGTGGCCTACCTCCCCGGCCGCGAGGACGAGACCATCGCCTACCGCGCCGACAGCCTCGGCCTCGGCACCGACGGCCCGGCCCACGGCGGCACGGGCGTGGCGGACCCCGAGTTCGGCACCGCCGAGCTCCCGGCCGTGACCGTCGCCGTACCGGCGGCCGCCCCCCGGGCCGCGTCCGCCCCCGCCCCGATGGACCAGGAGCCCTCCGACGGGCCGGTGTTCGTCGACGAGAGCGGCAGGCGCAGCAAGAAGTTCCGCCGGCTCGGCTGGGTCCTCGCCACCGCGTGCGCGGTGTACGCCATCACGCTCGTCGTCTCCGTGATCGGCGGCAATTCCAGCGCACCCTGGCTGCTCATACCCGGGCCCGCCGACGAGAAGAAGACCGAGACCACCCAGGTCGAACCCGCGCCCACCGCCACCGAGGCGCCCGACGGCGACACCCCGGGGGCCGTGCCCGGCGCCCCGGCCCCCACCGACTCCACGGGCGCGGTCATCCCGCAGCCCGCCGACGGCGGCCCCCAGGGCCTGCCCGCCACTCCGCGCCCGGGCACGTCGTCCGCCACCGGCGCCACCCCGCCCGCCGGCGCCACCGGCGGCACGGACGTCGAGGTACCGGACTCCAGGCCCACTCCGAACCGGCCCACGGACGGCGCCACCCCGCAGCCGCCGCCGATCGTCCCGCCCGAGAAGACGGCGGACCCGGAGCCCACGGACGTCCCGACGACTCCCACGGAAGAACCCACCGACCCGCCGGTCGGAGAGAGCGGCGGCCAGCAGATGGCCGCGGAAGGCGCACAGTAAATGACTTCCCCCGGCAGGCGGCGCGCCCAGAAGCAGAGGCGTGTCCGCCGGCGCAGGCTGCCCATGCGCTATCTGCTGCCGTCCCTCTTCCTCGTCGCGCTCCTCGCGATGCTGATGCTGCGCGGCTACGTGCACAGCGAGATCCTCGCCGACCACCGCGTGCGCCCCCCGGTCTCCTACGACCAGGTGCCCGAGCACATCCTCAAGGGCGGACCGGTCATCGACGCGCGCGACAAGAAGGCCCCCAAGGCCCTGAGCGTGCCCGACCGGAAGCTCGTCCTGACCTTCGACGACGGCCCGGACCCGGTCTGGACCCCGCGCGTGCTCGACAAGCTCAAGGAGTACGACGCCCACGGCGTCTTCTTCGTCACCGGCACCATGGCCTCGCGCCACCCGGACCTGGTCGAGCGGATGGTGAGGGAGGGCCACGAGGTCGGCCTGCACACCTTCAACCACCCCGACCTGTCCTTCCAGACCAAGAACCGCATCGACTGGGAGCTGTCCCAGAACCAGCTCGCGATCGCCGGCGCGGCCGGGGTGCGCACCTCTCTCTTCCGCCCGCCGTACTCGTCGTTCTCCAGCGCCCTCGACAACGAGGCCTGGCCGGTGACGCAGTACATCGGCGAGCGCGGCTACATCACCGCCTTCAACAACACCGACTCCGAGGACTGGAAGCGGCCCGGCGCCGACGCGATCATCAAGCGCTCCACGCCCAAGGGCACCCAGGGCGCGATCGTGCTGATGCACGACTCCGGTGGCGACCGCTCGCAGACCGTCGAGGCCCTCGACCGCTTCCTGCCGCAGATGCAGAAGCGCGGCTACGAATTCACCGTCCTCACCGAGGCGCTCGG
This sequence comes from Streptomyces sp. WAC05374, assembly GCF_004353505.1. Classification (GTDB taxonomy): domain Bacteria; phylum Actinomycetota; class Actinomycetes; order Streptomycetales; family Streptomycetaceae; genus Streptomyces. Next base: position 257,921 of record NZ_SMNQ01000007.1, on the reverse strand, counting down.
CGCCCCCAGCGCCCACACCCCCGTCACCGGCTTCGAGCTGTGGAAGGGCAAGGCCTGGATCACCGCCGTGGCCGTCTCCGAGAACACCACCTCGGTGCTGGTCGGCGGCCTCGCCATCATCGGCGTCCTGGTCATCGCCCGCTTCGGCCTGATGCTGGCGCTGTCGTTCGCGCACGCCCGCAAGGTGCGGCGGCGCGGCTTCCAGTGGGGCGCGCCGGTCACCGAACCGGTGACGGTGCTGGTCCCCGCGTACAACGAGAAGGAGTGCATCGAGAACACGGTGCGCTCGCTGATGGCCAGCGACCACCCCATCGAGGTCATCGTCATCGACGACGGCTCGTCGGACGGCACCGCCGACATCGTCGAGAACATGTGGCTGCCCAACGTCCGGGTGGTGCGGCAGGTCAACTCCGGCAAGCCCGAGGCGCTCAACAACGGCATCCGGCACGCGCGGTACGACATCATCGTGATGATGGACGGCGACACCGTCTTCGAGCCGTCCACCGTGCGTGAGCTGGTGCAGCCGTTCGGCGACCCGCGCGTCGGCGCGGTCGCGGGCAACGCCAAGGTCGGCAACCGCGACTCGCTCATCGGGGCCTGGCAGCACATCGAGTACGTGATGGGCTTCAACCTCGACCGCCGCATGTACGACCTGCTGGGCTGCATGCCCACCATCCCCGGCGCGGTCGGTGCCTTCCGCCGCGAGGCCCTGGACCGGGTCGGCGGCATGAGCGAGGACACGCTCGCCGAGGACACCGACATCACCATGGCCATGCACCGCGACGGCTGGCGCGTGGTGTACGCCGAGAAGGCCCGTGCCTGGACCGAGGCGCCGGAGTCCGTGCAGCAGCTCTGGTCCCAGCGCTACCGCTGGTCGTACGGCACGATGCAGGCCATCTGGAAGCACCGGCGCGCGATCATCGAGCGCGGCCCGTCCGGCCGCTTCGGCCGGGTCGGTCTGCCGCTGGTGTCGCTGTTCATGGTGCTGTTCCCGCTGCTGGCCCCGCTCATCGACGTGTTCCTGCTGTACGGCCTGGTCTTCGGCCCCACCCAGAACACCGTCGTCGCCTGGCTCGGCGTCCTCGCCATCCAGGCCGTGTGCGCCGCGTACGCCTTCCGGCTCGACCGCGAGCGCATGGTCCACCTCATCTCGCTGCCGCTCCAGCAGCTCCTGTACCGGCAGCTCATGTACGTGGTGCTGCTCCAGTCCTGGATCACCGCTCTCACCGGCGGCCGGCTGCGCTGGCAGAAGCTGCGCCGCACCGGTGTGGTGGAGGCGCCCGGCTCCATACCCAGCCAGCGGCGCAGCGGTGACGATCGGAGGCCCGTCGCGTGACGCCCCCCACGAACGGTTCCGGCCCCGCCGGCAACGACGACTGGTTCGGCGCCCCCGCCGCCCGGAGCGAGGGCTCCGACTGGTTCGGCGCCCCGGCCCCGGCCGGGCCCGGCGACGGCCGGGGCGCACCCGGCGACGCCGCCTTCCCGGGCGCGGGCCCGCTCGGCTCGGGCGCCGACGCGTTCGGTGACCCCCACCGCCCCGGCGCCGGCGCCGGCGCCGGCCCCGGCCGCGCCGCGCACGACGCCGACGCGTTCGCCGCCGCCACCGCCGCGCCCGCCGCGCCGTACGGCGCCGACCTGCACGATCCCGGCGCCCCCTACGGCACCGGCCCCTACGGCGCCGCACCCGCCGGCACCGCACCCGCCGGCGGGCCGGACCCGGTCGACGACCCGTTCGCCGCTGCCTTCGGCGGCCCGGCCACGCACCGTGCCGCGGCGCCCGTCGACCTCGACGAGCCGGGCACGGCGCGCGCCGCCGGGGACACCGGCACGACGACCGCGGTGGAGTCCACCGGCGCGGTGCCCCGGGCACGGCACAAGGCGCCCGTGGCGGGCGGCCCGGCCCCGGCGGCCGCGCGGCCCGGCCGCGACCGTTACCTGGACCTGCTGCGCGCCATCGCGCTGGTCCGCGTGATCGTCTACCACATCTTCGGCTGGGCCTGGCTGACCGTCCTGTTCCCCTCCATGGGCGTGATGTTCGCGCTGGCCGGGTCGCTGATGGCGCGGTCGCTGTCGCGGCCGGCCTGGGGCGTGATCCGGGGACGTGTCCGACGGCTGCTGCCGCCCATGTGGGCGTTCTCGCTCACCGTCGTGCCGATCATGTTCTACTTCGGCTGGAAGCCGCTGAAGGAAGAGGGCCTGTGGTGGTTCGCCAAGCTGGCCACCTACATCTTCCCGGTCGGCGCCCCGCCGTTCCCCTGGCACAGCGGTGACCAGGCGGGCCTGCTGGAGGACACCTGGGCGGTGCAGGCCGCCGGGCCCCTCTGGTACATCCGCGCCTACCTGTGGTTCGTGATCGCCTCGCCGCTGCTGCTGTGGGCCTTCCGCAGACTGCCGTGGGTGACGCTGCTCGCGCCGCTCGGGCTCACCGCGATCGTCGGCTCCGGGCTGATCAAGATCCCCGGCGAGACCGGCAACGCGATCACCGACTTCGCCACCTACGGCGCCTGCTGGGTGCTGGGCTTCGCGCACAACGAGGGCCTGTTCCAGAAGGTCCCCCGGTACATCTCGGTCTCCGTGTCCGCGCTGATCATGGCCTTCGGCCTGTGGTGGGCGTCCGGTCACCTCGGCCCGGACGGCTGGGACCTCAACGACATCCCGCTCGCCCAGGCCACCTGGTCCTTCGGCTTCTGCGTGATCCTGCTCCAGTACTCGCCGTCCTGGAAGGAACTGCCCGGGAAGCTGGCCGCGTGGGACACGCTGGTGACCCTGGCCAACAACCGGGCCGTGACGATCTACCTCTGGCACAACCTGCTGATCATGGCCACGATCCCGATCATCGACCTGCTGTGGAAGATCCCAGGTGTCTGGCCGACGTACTCCGGCTACCTGGAGAGCGCGTACACGGTTCTCATGCTGATCGTGGTCTTCCCGCTGATCGGCCTGATGATCATGGCCGTGGGATGGCTGGAGGACGTCGCCGCCAAGCGCAAGCCCCGGCTCTGGCCGAACGGCGCCAAGAAGAAGGCGCGCGCCTAGGCACGGCGCTCACAGTCCGCCCGCGCGCCGCGTGAGAGCAAGGTTTCAGCCCGGTCACGTCATATGACCGGGCTGAAACGCATCCTCCCTAGCGTCGGTCCTGACGGGATTCAGGGTCTGACAGCAGCAGTGGAGGTACGCGATGAGCGGCAGGTGGATCGAGCACTGGGAACCCGAGGACGAGACCTTCTGGCGGGAGAAGGGGGAGCGGATCGCGAAGCGCAACCTGCTCTTCTCCGTCCTCTCCGAGCACATCGGCTTCTCCATCTGGACCCTGTGGTCCGTGATGGTCCTGTTCATGGGGCCGGAGTACGGGATCGACCCGGCCGGCAAGTTCTTCCTCATCGCGGTCGCGACGCTGGTCGGGGCCGTGATCCGGGTCCCGTACACCTTCGCCGTCGCCCGCTTCGGCGGCCGCAACTGGACCATCTTCAGCGCGCTGCTGCTCCTGCTGCCCACGGGGGCCGCGTACGCCGTGATGGAGCCGGGCACGTCGTACACGACCTTCCTGCTGGTCGCCGCGCTCACCGGCGTCGGCGGCGGTAACTTCGCCTCCTCGATGACGAACATCAACGCCTTCTTCCCGCTCCACAAGAAGGGCTGGGCCCTCGGCCTCAACGCGGGCGGCGGCAACATCGGCGTACCCGTCGTCCAGCTCGTCGGCCTGCTCGTCATCGGTACGGCGGGCGCGGCCCAGCCGCGGGTGGTGCTCGGGATCTACATCCCGCTCATCGTCGTCGCCGCCGTGTGCGCCGCGCTGTACATGGACAACCTGGCGCCCGTGAAGAACGACACCGGCGCCGTCAAGGAGGCCGTCAAGGACGCCCACACCTGGATCATGGCGTTCCTCTACATCGGCACCTTCGGCTCGTTCATCGGCTACAGCTTCGCCTTCGGACTGGTCCTCCAGACCGAGTTCGGCCGTACGCCGCTCCAGGCCGCCTCGCTCACCTTCATCGGCCCGCTGCTCGGCTCCCTGATCCGGCCGCTCGGCGGCTCGCTCGCCGACCGGCACGGCGGCGCCCGCATCACGCTGTGGACGTTCCTCGCCATGGCCGCCGCGACCGGCGTGGTCGTCTACGCCTCCGTGACCGAGTCGCTCGCCGTGTTCCTCGTCGGCTTCATCGCCCTGTTCATCCTCAGCGGGCTCGGCAACGGCTCCACGTTCAAGATGATCCCCGCCATCTTCCAGGCCAAGGCGCACGCCGCGGGGCTGGAGGGCGAAGAGGCCGAGGCGTACGGCCGGCGGCTCTCGGGCGCCGCGATCGGCCTGATCGGCGCCGTCGGTGCCGTCGGCGGGCTCGCCATCAACCTGGCGTTCCGGCAGTCCTTCCAGACCGCCGGCACCGGCACCGCCGCCTTCGTCGCCTTCCTCCTCTTCTACGGGGCGTGCCTGACGGTCACGTGGGCGGTATACCTTCGCCGCCCGGTGGAGGTCCCCGCCAAGCGGCAGCTCAGCTACTCCGAGGTGTGAAGGCGCCCGGCCGTAACGGGGGGGAAATACCGGTGAACCGCGACCGACACGGATGCTTGCCAGTCTCTGATGCCATGCACGAGCACGAGCATGGTTCCCACGGCCCGCTGGCCGGGTTCACCGTCGGCGTCACCGCGGCCCGCCGCGCGGACGAACTGGGCGCGCTGCTGGAGCGCCGGGGCGCGGCGGTCCAGCACGCCCCGGCGCTGCGGATCGTGCCGCTCGCCGACGACGCCGAGCTCCTCGACGCCACCAAGGCCCTCATCGGCCGGGCCCCGGACATCGTGGTCGCCACGACCGCGATCGGCTTCCGGGGCTGGCTGGAGGCGGCCGACGGCTGGGGGTACGGCGAGGAGCTCCTCGACCGGATGCGCGACGCGCAGGTCCTCGCCCGCGGCCCCAAGGTCAAGGGCGCGGTGCGCGCGGCCGGGCTCACCGAGGAGTGGTCGCCCGCCTCCGACTCCATGGCCGAGGTCCTCGACCGGCTCCTCGGCCAGGACGTGGCCGGCCGCCGCATCGCGCTCCAGCTCCACGGCGAGCCGCTGCCCGGCTTCGTGGAGGCGCTGCGCGACGCGGGCGCCGACGTGGTGGTCGTCCCCGTCTACCGGTGGATGCCGCCCGAGGACCTGGCGCCCCTGGACCGGCTCATCGACGCCACCGTCTCCCGGTCGCTGGACGCGGTCACCTTCACCAGCGCGCCGGCGGGCGCGTCGCTCCTGGCCCGCGCCCAGGACCGGGGCCTGCTGCCCGAGCTGCTCGACGCGCTGCGCCACGACGTGCTGGCCGCCTGCGTCGGGCCGGTCACCGCCCTGCCGCTCCAGGCGCACGGCATCGACACCGTCCAGCCCGCCCGCTTCCGGCTCGGCCCGCTCGTCCAGCTCCTGTGCCAGGAGCTGCCCGCCCGGGCCCGCACCCTGCCGGTCGCCGGCCGCCGCATCGAGATCCGGGGCCACGCCGTGCTGGTCGACGGCGACCTGCGCCCGGTGCCGCCCGCCGGGATGTCGCTGCTCCACACGCTGGCCCGCCGCCCCGGCTGGGTCGTCTCCCGCGCCGACCTGCTGCGCGCCCTCCCCGGTGCCGGGCGCGACGAGCACGCCGTGGAGACCGCGATGGCCCGCCTCCGCTCGGCCCTGGGCGCGCCCAAGCTGATCCAGACGGTCGTCAAGCGCGGCTACCGCCTCGCCCTGGACCCGGGCGCGGACGCCAAGTACGCGGACGCGTAGGGAAGGGGCGGGAAGGGATGCCGGCGGTGCGTCAGCCGATGACCTCGATGGCGCACCTGGCGGACCCGCAGCGGCTGAGACGCGCGTCTCCGGTGATCAGTGGACAGCCGAAGGCCTCTGCCGCCGCGAGGTAGGCGGCGTCATGGCCCGACACGTTCTGCCGCAGCTCCCACATGCGCGGGAGGAGACGCCGTACCTGGACCGTCTCCAGGGATACGTCGGACAGGGCCGCCACTGCCGCGTCGGCCCTTTCCGGGGTGATCTTCTGCTCGAGCAGTCGCCCCCGCACCGCGTGAAAGGTCTCGACGAGGAGATGCTCGGGGGCCGCCCAGTGGGTGTCTCGCATGAGTCGGGCGCGGGCGGCCTTACCTGCTGTGCCGTCGCCGGTCAGGGCCTCGGTGAGTACGGAGGCGTCGATGACGATCAATTGTCGCGCCCCGCCCGGCCTGCCTCGATCTCGGCCACGGTCTCCGTCATATCCGTTTCGACGCCGTCGGCGCGATCCTCGAAAGCGCGCAGCAGCGCCAGGTTGTTCGCCCGTTCCGCTTCTGCGGTGACCAGGGACAGCAGATAGGTCTGGAGTGACTGGCCGAGTTGCCGGGCCCGGTCGGCCAGTATGTCGCGCACCTCGTCCGGACGTCGCGGATCTGAAGAGCCACCATGCATGCATGGTGCATGCACGGGCGGTGTGCTGCAAGCGCCCCGATCGCGCAGGCGGGGTACCGGTCGCCGCTCCGGACGGGCACTCTGGGGCGCATGGTGGCATGGCGGTTCCACTCCGGGCGGCTCTGTCTGGACCTGATGGCCGAGCCCCCGTCCGACGCCGGGCGGCTCGCGCAGTGGCTCGTCGGCGCCGGGCTCGTACCGGCCGGGACCCCGCTCGACGGGGTGGACGGGCGGTGGGCGGAACGGTTCGCGGAACTGGCGCGGGACGTCGACCAGTTGGTACGGGACGACATGGCCGGCGACGGACGGTACGCGGGCCCCCGGCTCGACCACCTCAACGCGCTCGCCGCCTCCCCGCCCCCCGTGCCGCGCGCCGTGCGCGGCGAACGGGGCGGCCTGGTACGGGCCCTGGCGGGACCCCCCGACTGCGGCGCCCTCCTCGCGGTCGTCGCCCGGGACGCCGTCGACCTGCTCACCGATCCCGTCGCCCGCGCCCGGCTGCGCCAGTGCGAGGGCGAGGGCTGCCGCCTTGTGTATCTCGACACATCGCGCGGGCGCCGGCGGCGCTGGTGCTCCAGCGAGATGTGCGGCAACAGAGAGCGCGTGGCACGTCACCGGGCGCGCACACACGGGTAGTTGTGAAACTTTCCCCGAAAAAAATCTCCCCGCGTTGAGTCGATCCGCGCCGCCCCACGTAGTGATGGGGGACAACGAGTCAGATCAAGGTCTCGACCGGGAGGTTCCAGGTGCGCAAGGATGCCGCCGTGGCCGATGACCGTCGGGGGACGCATCGCGCCCGGCATCGAGCGGTGCCCGCACGCACCCAACCCGACGTCCCGGACGAAGAGTTGATGCGGGCCCTCTACCGTGAACACGCCGGGCCCCTGCTCGCCTATGTACTGCGCCTCGTCGCCGGCGACCGCCAGCGCGCCGAGGACGTCGTACAGGAGACGCTCATCCGTGCCTGGAAGAACGCCGGTCAGCTCAATCGGGCGACCGGCTCTGTCCGACCCTGGCTGGTGACGGTCGCCCGGCGTATCGTCATCGACGGCCACCGAAGCCGGCAGGCCCGGCCGCAGGAGGTCGACCCGTCGCCGCTCGAGGTCATGCCCGCGGAGGACGAGATCGACAAGGCGTTGTGGCTCATGACGCTCTCTGATGCGCTCGACGATTTGACCCCGGCCCACCGGGAAGTCTTGGTCGAGACGTATTTCAAGGGGCGTACGGTCAACGAGGCTGCCGAGATCCTCGGCATACCCAGCGGGACCGTCCGGTCCCGCGTGTTCTACGCACTGCGTTCGATGAAGCTCGCGCTGGAGGAGAGGGGGATCTCGGCATGACGTCGCACCACGCTCCACAGGGGAACGAGTCGGTGCACGACACAGTCGGCGCGTACGTGCTCGGCATTCTGGACGACGCCGAAGCCACCGCCTTCGAGGCGCATCTGGCGGGCTGCGACCTGTGCGCCCACCACCTGGAGGAGTTCTCCGGGATGGAACCGATGCTGGCCATGCTCGCCGAGGCCCCGGGCCCCGCGGCCCGGCCGGTGGTCCTCCCCATGCCGGAGCGGCCAGGCGCTCCGGGCGCCCCACCGGCGCCCATGCTCGACCGACTGGTCGACGAGGTCGCGCTCAAGCGCGCCCAGCGCCGCCGCCGCAGCCGATTCCTGGTCGCGGCGGCCGCCGTGCTGATCGTCGCCGGTCCCACGGCCGCGTTCGTGGCCACCGCGGGCGACGACGGCGCCCGGACCAACCAGGCCGCCGACCCGCACCCGACGAGCCCCGCAGAGGACGCCTTCCTCCACCACATGGAGGAGAAGGTCCGGCACACCGACGCGGCGACCAAGGTCACCGCAACCGTCGGCATGGAGAAGAAGGCCTGGGGCACCCACACGGTCCTGGAGCTCAAGAACGTCAAGGGCCCGCTGAAGTGCAACCTGATCGCCGTGTCCAAGACCGGCGAGGAGGAGGTCGTCACCTCCTGGGCCGTCCCGAAGTGGGGGTACGGCATCCCGGGCAGCACGCACGAGATCGGCAAGAACCCGCTGTACGTCCACGGCGGGGCCGCCATGGACCGGAACGACATCGATCACTTCGAGGTCCGGACGTTCGACGGGCAGCGTCTGGTGGAGGTCCCCGCGGCCACCGCCTGACACACCGGCCTCCCGTGGCGTACGCTCGACGGCTGCCCAGCACGTCAGAAGGGGGCCTCGGTGGCCGCGCAGGAAGCCGACCGTGGTGTCGATACGATCCGCGACCGAGAGATCGGTATCGAGCAGGACCATCTGGATCAGGTGTACCGCCGCCTCGAGGAGAAGATCCACGAGGCGGAGTTCCTGATGAACGACGCCGCCCAGCGCGGCCAGGTCGGCACGCCCGGCGCGCTCGCCGAGCGGGACGCCCAGGTGTTCCGGGCCGGTATCCACCTCAACCGGCTCAACAACGAGTACGAGGACTTCCTCTTCGGCCGGATCGACCTGCTCCACGGCAAGGACGGCAAGAAGGGCCCCGACGGCGCCTACACCTCCGTCGAGCCGGCCGACGACGCCGTACGCGCGGACGGCACCGCCGACATCGGCGAGACCCTCCACATCGGCCGCATCGGCGTCCTGGACTCCGACTACGCGCCGCTCGTCATCGACTGGCGCGCCCCGGCCGCCGCGCCCTTCTACCGCTCCACGCCGGTCGAGCCCGGCCGGGTGGTGCGCCGCCGGGTCATCCGCTCCCGGGGCCGCAAGGTCCTCGGCGTCGAGGACGACCTGATGCGCCCCGAGCTGAAGGCCCGCCTCGGCGGCGAGGACCTGGCCGTGGTCGGCGACGGCGCGCTGATGGCCGCCCTCGGCCAGGCCCGCAGCCACACCATGCGCGACATCGTCTCCTCCATCCAGGCGGAGCAGGACCTGGTCATCCGGGCGCCCGCCGCCTCCGTGACGTACGTCGAGGGCGGCCCCGGCACCGGCAAGACGGCCGTGGCGCTGCACCGCGCGGCCTACCTGCTCTACCAGGACCGGCGCAGATACGCGGGCGGCATTCTGATCGTCTCGCCGACCCCGCTGCTCGTCGCCTACACCGAGGGCGTCCTGCCGTCGCTGGGCGAGGAGGGCCAGGTGGCGATCCGCGCGGTCGGCAGCCTGGTCGACGGCGTGGAGGCCACCGCGTACGACGAGCCGGCCGTCGCCCGCGTCAAGGGCTCCTCCCGCATGCGGGCGGTGCTGCGCAAGGCCGTGCGGGGCGCCCTGGAGCTGGGGGAGGCCCCCGAGCGGCTGCGGGTGGTGGCCTTCGGGCGGCGCCTGGAGCTGGAGGGTGACGAGCTGGCCCGCATCCGGCACGCCGCCCTGAGCGGTACGGCGCCGGTCAACCTGCTGCGGCCCCGGGCGCGCAAGCTGCTGCTGGACGCCCTGTACGCCAGGTCCGGCGCCGCCTCCCGGCACCCCGGCGACCCGGAGCTGGCCGCCGAGCTGCGCTCCTCCTTCGACGAGGACGTCACGTCGGAGGACAGCTTCATCGACTTCCTGAACGCCTGGTGGCCCGAGCTCACCCCGCGCCGGGTCCTGACCGCCATGGCCGACGAGAAGCGGCTGGGCCGCTGGGCGCGCCGGGTGCTCAACCCGGGCGAGGTCCGGCGGCTGGCCCGGTCGCTGCGGCGCGAGGAGCTGTCCGTGCACGACGTCGCCCTGCTGGACGAGCTCCAGACGCTGCTGGGCGCCCCGGCGCGCCCGCGCAGGAAGCGGGAGCTCGACCCGCTGGACCAGCTCACCGGGCTGGAGGAGCTGATGCCGGTACGGGAGGAGACCCAGCGCGAGCGGGCCGAGCGGCTGGCGCAGGAGCGGACCGAGTACGCCCACGTGATCGTCGACGAGGCGCAGGACCTCACGCCCATGCAGTGGCGGATGGTCGGCCGGCGCGGGCGGCACGCCACCTGGACGGTGGTGGGCGACCCGGCCCAGTCGTCGTGGTCGGTGCCGGACGAGGCGGCCGAGGCGCGGGACGAGGCGCTGGGCACGCGGCCGCGCCGCCGCTTCGAGCTGACGGTGAACTACCGCAACCCGGCCGAGATCGCGGAGCTCGCGGCCAAGGTGCTGGCCCTCGCCATGCCCGGCATGGAGGCGCCCCGGGCGGTCCGCTCGACGGGCGTGGAGCCCCGCTTCGTGGCCGTGCGGGACGGGGACCTGGCGGGAGCCGTGCGGGAGGAGGCGCGGCGGCTGCTGGACCGGGTGGACGGCACGGTGGGCGTGGTCGTCGCCATGAACCGGCGCCAGCAGGCGGCGCGCTGGCTGGCGGACCTGGGCGACCGGGTGGTGGCGCTGGGCAGCCTGGAGGCGAAGGGCCTGGAGTACGACGCGACGGTGGTGGTCTCCCCGGCCGAGATCGCCGACGAGTCCCCGGCGGGCCTGCGGGTGCTGTACGTGGCGCTGACCCGTGCGACGCAGCAGCTCACGGTGGTGTCGGGCCGGCGCGACGAGCCGGACGGGCACGGCGTGCCGGACCTCCTGCGGGACTAGGAGAGAGCCGGACGGGTGGCGGGAGGCGGACTGATTCCACGTCAACTGGCGAGGGGGGAATCACTTCCCGGGGCGGTTTGTTAGCCTGGGTGTGGCACCGGCTCGATCCAAGCCCCCGGGCCCAACCTTCGTCGCTACGAGCGACCACTTGCCGCGAGGCGAGCATGGCGGGTCGGTGCCACTTATCCGTCGCAATCAGCAGGTCCGTGTCATCGTCCGATGGCGCGGACCTGCTGTCGTTTGTCCGTTGGGGCTTCCACCAAGACATCATCTCTCGTATGGTGGAAAACAGTTTCCGAAAACTGTACGACCGAAACGACCGCTATTACCTGCTACTCGCAGGTAGGTGCGACCATCGGAGGGCTCCGCCCGGCCACCCGCCGGCGCGGCGCGGCAACGAACCAGGGAAAGCAGAGGAACACGGCCATGGCAACGGCGCCCAGCGTCTCGTACTCGATGACGGTCCGGCTGGAGGTGCCCGCGAGCGGAACCGCGGTCTCCCAGCTCACCACGGCTGTGGAATCCTCCGGCGGCTCGGTCACCGGCCTCGACGTCACCGCGTCCGGCCACGAGAAGCTGCGGATCGACGTCACCATCGCCGCCAGCTCCACCGCGCACGCCGACGAGATCGTCGAGAAGCTGCGCGGCATCGAGGGCGTCGTCCTGGGCAAGGTCTCCGACCGTACGTTCCTGATGCACCTCGGCGGCAAGATCGAGATGGCGTCCAAGCACCCCATCCGCAACCGTGACGACCTCTCCATGGTCTACACCCCCGGCGTGGCCCGGGTGTGCATGGCGATCGCCGAGAACCCCGAGGACGCCCGCCGCCTCACCATCAAGCGCAATTCCGTCGCAGTTGTGACGGACGGCTCCGCCGTGCTGGGCCTCGGCAACATCGGGCCCAAGGCCGCGCTGCCGGTCATGGAGGGCAAGGCGGCCCTCTTCAAGCGGTTCGCCGGCATCGACGCCTGGCCCATCTGCCTGGACACCCAGGACTCCGACGCCATCGTCGAGATCGTCAAGGCGATCGCACCCGGCTTCGCCGGCATCAACCTCGAGGACATCTCCGCGCCCCGCTGCTTCGAGATCGAGGCCCGGCTGCGCGAGGCCCTCGACATCCCGGTCTTCCACGACGACCAGCACGGCACCGCCATCGTCGTCCTGGCGGCCCTGACCAACGCGCTGCGCGTGGTGGGCAAGGCCGTCGGCGACGTACGCGTCGTCATGTCGGGCGCCGGAGCGGCCGGCACGGCCATCCTCAAGCTGCTCATCGCGGCGGGCGTCAAGCACGCCGTGGTCGCCGACATCCACGGCGTCGTGCACGCGGGCCGCGAGGACCTCGTCTCCGCCGACCCCGAGTCGCCGCTGCGCTGGATCGCCGACAACACCAACCCCGAGGGCGTCACCGGCACCCTGAAGGAGGCCGTGCGCGGCGCCGACGTCTTCATCGGCGTCTCCGCCCCCAACGTCCTGTCCGGGGACGACGTGGCGGCCATGGCGGAGGGTGCGATCGTGTTCGCGCTCGCGAACCCGGACCCCGAGGTCGAGCCCGCAATCGCCCGTCAGACGGCCGCAGTTGTGGCCACCGGCCGCTCGGACTTCCCCAACCAGATCAACAACGTGCTGGTCTTCCCGGGCGTCTTCCGCGGCCTGCTGGACGCCCAGTCGCGCACGGTCAACACGGAGATGATGCTGGCGGCGGCCGCCGCCCTCGCGGACGTCGTCACCGAGGACGAGCTGAACCCGAACTACATCATCCCGTCCGTCTTCAACGACAAGGTCGCCGGTGCCGTGGCGGGTGCGGTGCGTGACGCCGCCAAGGCCGCCGGTGCCGGTGTGACGGCGCCCACGTCCGCCTGACCCCCGGCGCGTCGTGTGTCCCGGGGCCGTGAAGCCGCCTTTAGGGTGGCGGTTCGGCCCCGGGAAGTCTCGGAGAGTCCCGCAGGAGTCGACCGAACGTCACCACGGCGGGGCTGTGGCGCTTTTCGTGTGACTCCGGAGGGTGCCGGATTGGCTTTCCCGCCGCTGGTGGGGGCAGGATGCGTATTCGGGCGCGAGGGTCTGACAGCAGACCCGGGTCCGGGGACTGTCAAGGGCCCTGGCAGCATCGGCTTCGCTGGGCCGAACACGCGGCTCCGCCGCGTGGCACGCCTCACAGGCAAGAAGAACACGGGAGTAAGAACATGAACCGCAGTGAGCTGGTGGCCGCCCTGGCCGACCGCGCCGAGGTGACCCGCAAGGACGCCGACGCCGTGCTGGCCGCGCTCGCCGAGACCGTCGGTGAGGTCGTCGCCAAGGGCGACGAGAAGGTCACCATCCCCGGCTTCCTGACCTTCGAGCGCACCCACCGTGCCGCTCGCACCGCTCGTAACCCGCAGACCGGCGACCCGATCAACATCCCGGCCGGCTACAGCGTGAAGGTCTCCGCGGGCTCCAAGCTCAAGGAAGCCGCCAAGGGCAAGTAAGCCCCCATGGCGCGTTGAGAAGGGCGGCCACCCTCCCCGGGTGGCCGCCCTTCCGCGTGCCCGGCGTCCGGCCGAGGGCGCGGGTGTACGGCCTGTACGTCCGGTACGCCGCCCGTACATGCCTCGTACATGCCCCGTACAGGCCTTGTACGGGCCCGGGAACGGCCGACGGCCCCCCGCCGGAGGCGAGGGGCCGTCGAGGGCTCGTAAGCCGTCTTACGGGGCGTCAGACGATCGCGCTGCCGGGGAGTTCGACCTTCGCGCCCAGCTCCACGAGCTTCTCCATGAAGTTCTCGTAGCCGCGGTTGATCAGGTCGATGCCGTGCACCCGCGACGTGCCCTGCGCCGCGAGGGCGGCGATCAGGTACGAGAAGCCACCGCGCAGGTCGGGGATGACCAGGTCGGCGCCCTGGAGCTTCGTCGGGCCCGACACGACCGCGGAGTGCAGGAAGTTGCGCTGGCCGAAGCGGCAGTCCGAGCCGCCCAGGCACTCGCGGTAGAGCTGGATGTGCGCGCCCATCTGGTTCAGCGCGGAGGTGAAGCCGAGCCGCGACTCGTACACCGTCTCGTGGACGATGGACAGGCCGGCGGCCTGCGTCAGGGCGACCACCAGCGGCTGCTGCCAGTCGGTCTGGAAGCCGGGGTGCACGTCCGTCTCCAGGGCGATCGCGTTGAGCGCCCCGCCCGGGTGCCAGAAGCGGATGCCCTCGTCGTCGATCTCGAAGGCGCCGCCCACCTTCCGGAAGGTGTTGAGGAACGTCATCATCGAGCGCTGCTGCGCGCCGCGCACGTAGATGTTGCCCTCGGTCGCCAGCGCCGCGCTCGCCCAGGAGGCCGCCTCCAGGCGGTCGGGGAGCGCGCGGTGGGTGTAGCCGCCGAGCTTGTCGACACCGGTGATCCGGATGGTCCGGTCGGTGTCCATGGAGATGATGGCGCCCATCTTCTGCAGTACGCAGATGAGGTCCTCGATCTCCGGCTCCACCGCCGCGTTGGACAGCTCGGTGACGCCCTCCGCGAGCACGGCCGTCAGCAGCACCTGCTCGGTCGAGCCGACCGAGGGGTACGGCAGCCGGATCTTCGTGCCGCGCAGCCGCTGCGGGGCCTCCAGGTACTGGCCGTCCGCCCGCTTCTCGATGGTCGCGCCGAACTGGCGCAGCACGTCGAAGTGGAAGTCGATGGGCCGGCCGCCGATGTCGCACCCGCCGAGGCCCGGGATGAAGGCGTGGCCGAGGCGGTGCAGCAGCGGGCCGCAGAAGAGGATCGGGATGCGCGACGAGCCCGCGTGGGCATCGATGTCGGCGACGTTGGCGGACTCGACGTGCGTCGGGTCCAGGACCAGCTCGCCCGGCTCCTCGCCGGGACGGACGGTCACGCCGTGGAGCTGGAGCAGTCCGCGGACGACGCGGACGTCACGGATGTCGGGCACATTGCGCAGTCGGCTCGGCTCGCTGCCGAGCAGGGCGGCGACCATCGCCTTGGGCACGAGGTTCTTCGCGCCGCGGACGCGGATCTCGCCCTCGAGCGGGGTTCCGCCGTGGACAAGCAGGACATCGTCTGTGCCGGTCATGAATCTCGCGTTCCGGTGGTCCCCCCGGCGGAGCTAGGGGGAGGTCGGGCAGGGGGCCAGGGAAAAGGGTAAGGGGGCGGAGTGGCCTTCTTGGTAGCCCGAGGACGCCAGTCAGATGTAATGAATTCGGCACAACACCCTCTGTCCCCCGCCCCTTGCGGAGGGTTACGATCCGCTTTCGGCCAGGACGTGACACGGGCCGGCTCGTGGGGCGCGGCTCGCACCCGGGAGTGGTGAGTCGGCCGCTCACCCCCCGCGGACGGCCGGGATGCGGGATCATGTCTGGCATGACCGAGGTGTCCTCGCTCACAGGACGGCTGCTCGTCGCCACCCCCGCGCTGGCGGACCCGAACTTCGACCGCGCGGTGGTGCTGCTGCTCGACCACGACGACGAGGGCTCCCTCGGCGTGGTCCTCAACCGCCCGACACCCGTCGGTGTCGGCGACATCCTCGAAGGCTGGGCCCCGCTGGCCGGGGAGCCGGGCGTGGTGTTCCAGGGCGGCCCCGTCTCCCTCGACGCGGCGCTCGGGCTCGCCGTCATCCCTGGTGACGAGGGCCCGCTGGGCTGGCGGCGGGTGTACGGGGCGATCGGCCTCGTGGACCTGGAGACCCCGCCGGAGCTGCTGGCCGCGGCGCTGGGCAGCCTGCGGATCTTCGCCGGGTACGCGGGGTGGGGGCCGGGCCAGCTCGAGGACGAGCTCGCCGAGGGCGCCTGGTTCGTCGTGGACTCCGAGCCCGGGGACGTCTCCTCGCCGCGGCCCGAGAGCCTGTGGCGGGAGGTGCTGCGGCGCCAGCGCAGCGAGCTGGCGATGATCGCCACGTACCCGGACGATCCCTCGCTGAACTGAGCTCTCGGGCGATACGGTGACTTTCGGCCATCCGCGGCGCCCGGTGCCGGGCCGCCCGCCGGGGCCGCCGGGCGTCCGGCGCGCACGTGACGGGCTTCACATCCGGGTGCCGGGGCGTGCGGGGCCGCGCTCCCGGGACGGCGCGGACGTGAGTACCCTTGGAGCTCATGAGCACTCTTGAGCCCGAGCGCGGGGCAGGTACGGGGACCCTCGTAGAGCCGACGCCGCAGGTGTCGCACGGCGACGGCGACCACGAGCGCTACGCCCACTATGTCCAGAAGGACAAGATCATGGCGAGCGCCCTCGACGGCACTCCCGTGGTGGCGCTGTGCGGGAAGGTCTGGGTACCGGGGCGCGACCCGAAGAAGTACCCGGTCTGCCCGATGTGCAAGGAGATCTACGAGTCCATGGGCGCCGGTGGCGACAAGGACAAGGGCGGCAAGGACAAGAAGTGACCTCCCGGGACGGATGACGTCCCGGAACGGGCAGTGATGTCCCCGGCCCGCCTCAGGGCCCGCCGGGCGAAGGCCCCCGCGGCGCGTACGTGTGTACGCGCCGCGGGGGCCTTCGTCGTCTGATCACGGAGTGGTCGAGACCTCTTGTGGGGGGTCGCGGTACGGCTCTAACCTCCTGCGTGTTGTGCAGCGCGAAACGCTCGTTGCGTATGTTGCAACGCCATTGGAGGGGAACCGCCATGAAGCTTCCTGCCCGGCTCGTCGCTCCCGTCGCCGCCGTCCTCGTGCTGGCCGCGGCGGCCGCCTGTGCCCCGCAGACCTCCGGCACGGGTGCGAAGGAGGACGCGAAGAGCGGCACCCTGCGCGTCTGGCTCTTCCAGGAGGTCAGCAACGAACCCAAGCGGCGGGTCGTCGACGCCGCCGTCGCCGCCTTCGAGAAGCGCCACCGGGACACCGACGTCGAGGTCGAGTACATCCCGGTCGACACCCGCGCCCAGCGCGTCAAGGCCGCCTTCAACGACCCCGCGAGCGCGCCGGACGTCATCGAGTACGGCAACACCGACACCGCCGGATACGTCGAGGACGGCGGACTCGCCGACGTCAGCGCAGAGTTCGGCGCCTGGCCGGACGCGAAGGACACCGACCCGACCGCCCGGGCCTCGGTCACGGTCGACGGGAAGGTCTACGGGGCGCCGCTCTTCGTCGGCGTACGCGCGCTGTACTACCGCACGGACGTCTTCGAGGAACTCGGCCTGACACCCCCCAGGACGCAGTCCGAACTGATCGCGACCGCGAAGAAGATCCGCAAGGCGAAGCCCGAGCTGTACGGGATCGCCGTCGGCGGTGCCTACACCTATGGCGCGCTGCCCTTCCTCTGGGCGAACGGCGGCGAACTCGCCACCCCGAAGGACGGTTCGTACACCGCGGCGGTCAACAGCGCGGCCGCCCGCAAGGGCATCACCGCGTACACCTCGCTGTTCGGCGACGACAACTGCCCGGCCGCCAAGTGCGCCTCGATGGGCGGGAACGCGACGGTCACCGCCTTCGCGTCGGGCAAGGCGGCGATGGCCATCGGCGGCGACTTCAGCCACGCGGCGGTGGAGGCGGGCGCGGTGAAGGGCAGGTACGCGGTCGTGCCCCTGCCCGGCGCGACCCCCGGGTCGATCGCCCCCGCCTTCGCGGGCGGCAACAACATCGGTGTGCTGCGCAGCAGTTCGCACCGCACGCTGGCGGTGGACCTGATGAAGTCCCTGGCGGGCAAGGAGGCGCAGCGCGACCTCTTCGACGCGATGGGCTTCCTGCCCACGTACACGGACGTGCGGGCGGAGGCGGCGCGGAAGCGGCCGTTCGTGAAGCCGTTCATCGACACGCTGGCGGCGGGCACCCGGTTCGTCCCGGCCTCGCCGGCCTGGGGCCGGATAGACGCCTCGCTGGTCCTCCCGACGATGTTCCAGGAGATCGTCAGTGGCCGTAAGGACGTGGCGGCGGCCTCCGACGACGCGGCCGGGAAGATGAACGCGGCCTTCGGCTCGGCGACGGGCTGAGGCGATGACGTACGACGCCGGTGCCCCCGTGAAACCGGGCGGCCGTGCCGGGCGGACCGGACGTGCGGCGCGCAGCGGGCCCGACGGGACGGACGGGCTTGCCGGCCGTGCCGGGCGGACCGCCGGACGGCGCGGCGTGCGGGGGCGCGGGGGCTGGACCCCGTGGCTCTACCTCGCACCCGCGCTGATCGTGCTCGGCGCCCTCCTCGTCCACCCCCTCTACCAGCTCGTCCTCATCTCGTTCCTCGAGTACACCCAGGCCCAGGTCAGTGGCGGCGAACCGACCTCCTTCCAGGGCTTCGGCAACTACGCCGCGCTCTTCGGCGACCCGCAGTTCTGGGACGTCCTCCTCGCCACCGTGCTGTTCGCCGCCGCGTGCGTCGCCGCCACCCTCACCGTCGGGTGCGCCCTCGCCGTGCTCCTCACCCGCGTCCGCACCGTGCCGCGCCTCGCGCTGATGCTCGCCGCGCTCGGCGCCTGGGCGACACCCGCCGTCACCGGGTCCACCGTCTGGGTGTTCCTCTTCGACCCGGACTTCGGCCCCGCCAACAGGGTGCTCGGGCTGGGCGACTTCTCCTGGACGTACGGGCGGTACAGCGCCTTCGCGCTGGTGCTGTTCGAGGTCGTCTGGTGCTCGTTCCCGTTCGTGATGGTGACCGTGTACGCGGGCATCCGGGCCATCCCGGCCGAGATCCTGGAGGCGGCCTCCCTCGACGGCGCCTCCCAGTGGCGGATCTGGCGCTCCGTCACCGCCCCGCTGCTGCGGCCGATCCTGCTCGTCGTCACCGTCCAGTCGGTGATCTGGGACTTCAAGGTCTTCACGCAGATCTACGTGATGACGGGCGGCGGCGGCATCGCCGGCCAGAACCTCGTCCTGAACGTCTACGCCTACCAGAAGGCCTTCGCGTCCTCCCAGTACAGCCTCGGCTCGGCGATCGGCGTCGTCATGCTGCTGATCCTGCTCGCGGTCACGCTGGTCCACCTCCGGCTCGTGCGACGCCAGGGAGAAGAACTGTGACCCCCCTCCGCCGCCCCTGGCGCCTCGCGGCCGAGGCCGCCGCCCTCCTCGTCGCGGCCGTCGTCGCCTTCCCGCTGTACTGGATGGTCCTCTCCGCGCTGAAGCCCGCGGGCGAGATCCAGTCCACCAGCCCCCGCCCGTGGACCCTGTCCCCGTCCCTGGACTCCTTCCGCCGCGTCTTCGAACAGCAGGACTTCGGCCGCTACTTCCTCAACAGCCTGCTCGTCGCCGGGACCGTCGTCATCGCCTCCGCGCTCATCGCCTTCCTGGCGGCGACGGCCGTCACCCGCTTCCGCTTCCGGTTCCGCACCACCCTGCTGGTGATGTTCCTGGTCGCGCAGATGGTGCCGATCGAGGCGCTGACCATCCCGCTGTTCTTCCTCATGCGGGACCTCGGCCAGCTCAACACCCTCGGCTCGCTGATCCTGCCCCACATCGCCTTCTCCCTGCCCTTCGCGATCTGGATGCTGCGCGGCTTCGTCAGGGCCGTCCCGGAGGCCCTTGAGGAGGCCGCGTACCTCGACGGGGCGAGCCGCGCCCGCTTCCTGTGGCAGATCCTCTTCCCGCTGGTCTTCCCCGGGCTGGTCGCCACCAGCGTCTTCTCCTTCATCTCCACCTGGAACGACTTCCTGTTCGCGAAGTCGTTCATCATCAGCGACACCTCCCAGTCGACCCTCCCCATGGCCCTGCTCGTCTTCTTCAAGCCGGACGAGAACGACTGGGGCGGCATCATGGCCGCCTCGACCGTGATGACCGTTCCGGTGCTGGTCTTCTTCGTACTCGTCCAGCGCCGCCTGGTCTCCGGGCTCGGCGGCGCGGTGAAGGACTGACCCATGGACCTGATCCCCGCGCCCGCCACCCACGCCGAAGACCCCTCGCGCGCCCCCTTCGTCCTCGGCACCGGAACCACGCTCGCGGCCGCGCCCGGCACGGAGGGCGTCGCACGGTGGCTGCGCGCCACGGTGGGCCCCGCCCTCGGGCGCGACCTGCCGCCCGGCCCGGCAGGGGCCGACGGCAGTGTCACCCTGCGCGTCGACCCGTCCCTGCCGCCCGAGGGCTACCGGCTCACGGTCGCGGCGGCCGTCGAGATCCTGGGCGGCAGCGCGGCCGGCGTCTTCTGGGGCGCCCAGACGTTCCGTCAGCTCCTCGGACCGGCGGCGTACCGGCGGGCGTGCGCGGACCCGGGGGTGTCCCGTGCCGTGCCGCGCCAGGTCGTCGAGGACGCACCGCGCTTCGGGTGGCGCGGCGTCCTGCTCGACGTCGCCCGCCACTTCGCGCCCAAGGACGACGTCCTGCGCTTCCTCGACCTCCTCGCCGCCCACAAGCTCAACGTGCTCCACCTGCACCTCACCGACGACCAGGGCTGGCGCGTCGAGATCAGGCGCCATCCCCGGCTCACCGAGGCCGGCTCCTGGCGGGCGCGCACGAAACGGGGCCACCGGGCCTCGGAGCTGTGGGACGAGACCCCGCACGGCGGCCACTACACGCAGGACGACATCCGCGAGATCGTCGCGTACGCCGCCGAGCGGCACATCCGCGTCGTCCCCGAGATCGACGTCCCCGGCCACTCGCAGGCCGCCATCGCCGCGTACCCGGAACTCGGCAACACCGACGTCATCGGCACGGCCGCCCTCCCCGTCTGGGACACCTGGGGCGTCAACCCGAACGTACTCGCCCCCACCGAGACCACCCTCCGCTTCTACGAAGGCGTCCTGGAGGAAGTCCTGGACCTCTTCCCCGCCGCCACGTCGCCCTTCGTCCACCTCGGCGGCGACGAGTGCCCCACCGGCCAGTGGACGGCGTCCCCGGCCGCCCGGGCCCGCGCGGAGGAACTCGGACTGGCCGGCGCGCACGAGCTCCAGGGGTGGTTCATCCGGCACTTCGGCCGCTGGCTGGCGGAACGGGGCCGCCGCCTGATCGGGTGGGACGAGATCCTCGACGGCGGCCTGCCGCCCGGCGCCGCCGTGTCGTCCTGGCGCGGGTACGCGGGCGGGATCGCCGCCGCCGAGGCGGGCCACGACGTCGTCATGTGCCCCGAGCAGCACGTCTACCTGGACCACCGGCAGGACCCGGGCGCCGACGAGCCGGTGCCCATCGGATACGTACGCACCCTGGAGGACGTCTACCGCTTCGAGCCCGTACCGCCCGGCCTGTCACCGGCCGCCGCCGCCCGCGTCATCGGCACTCAGGCCAATGTCTGGACCGAGGTCATGGAGAGCCGTTCCCGCGTCGACTACCAGGTCTTCCCCCGCCTCGCCGCCTTCGCCGAGGTCGCCTGGTCCACCCGGCTCCCGGCCGACCCGGCCGCACGGGACTTCGCGGACTTCACGCGCAGGATGTCCACCCATTACGCGCGCCTCGACGCGCTGGGCGTCGACTACCGGCCACCCGGCGGGCCGCTGCCCCGGCAACGGCGCCCGGGGGTTGTCGGACGCCCGATCGAGGGGGCGCCCCCAAACGTGTGAGCCCGGCGGAAAGGCGCGCGCCTCCGCGCCCGGCACCTGGGACCGTGGGCCGCCGAGAATAAGTCGTACAAGGTCGCCGAGAAGTGGCAATCCGCGCGTGCCGCCAATGCCCTGGCAAACCGCCCATCTCGCAGGTCACGGGATGTCCGGGGCGGATGCGTCCTTCGCGGACCCTCGCGTCGACCTGCCCGGAAGATGTGCCAGAGTTGCCACGTCGGGGCTGTGAGCACGTACGGTACGGCAACACAGGCGGGACAGCCGGGACAGCCGGGACACCGGGAAGGGGCCACTGGGTTGACCACGCACGCACCGCAGGCGGCGCAGTCCGTGACGCTGCCGGCCACGCTCGGGGAGGCCGTGGCGGCGCTCAGCGCCATGCCCGCCGCCGTGCCCGTGGCGGGCGGTACGGACCTGATGGCCGCCGTCAACAAGGGGCAGTTGCGCCCCGCCGGTCTCGTCGGCCTCGGCCGCATCAACGAGATCCGCGGCTGGCAGTACCAGGACGGCCACGCCCTCCTGGGCGCGGGCCTCACCCACGCGCGCATGGGCCGCCCGGACTTCGCGGCGCTCATCCCCGCCCTCGCCGCGGCCGCCCGGGCCGCCGGACCGCCCCAGATCCGCAACGCGGGCACCCTGGGCGGCAACATCGTCTCCGCCGCGCCCACCGGCGACTCCCTGCCCGTGCTGGCCGCCCTGGAGGCGGACCTGGTCGTCGCGGGCCCGGGCGGCACGCGCGAGGTGCCCGTGACGCACCTGCTGGCCGGCCGGGAGCTGCTCGGCCCCGCCGAGTTGATCGGTTTCGTCCGCGTACCCCTCCTGCACGCCCCGCAGGTGTTCCTGAAGGCCACCGGCCGGACCGGCCCCGGGCGGGCCACCGCGTCCGTCGCGGTCGTCCTGGACCCGGCGCGGCGCGGCGTGCGCTGCGCGGTCGGGGCGATCGCCCCGATGCCGCTGCGGCCGCTGGAGGCCGAGCGCTGGATCGCGTCGCTCATCGACTGGGACGGCGACCGCGGGCTGGCTCCGGAGGCGCTCACGGCGTTCGGCGAGTACGTCGCCGCCGCGTGCATCCCGGACCCGCCGGGCGAGGAGCAGTTGCCGCCCGCCGTACTGCATCTGCGGCGCACCGTCGCCGCGCTGGCCCGACGGGCACTGGGGAGGGCGCTGTCGTGAGCACCGGCGAGAACGAGAACGACACCGAGCGGGGCCGGGGCGGCTGGCAGCCGACCCCGCAGGGCGAGTACGACGGTGACGCGACCGCCTTCGTCCAGTTGCCGCCGGACATGTCGACCACCGGCGCCCCCCTGGAGGCCCCCGGGCACGGCTACGTGCCGCCGGAGGCGTGGGCGGCGCACGACCCGAACGCGACGGCGCAGTGGGACTTCCGGGCGGCGGCGCCCGATCCGGCGCCCTCGCAGCTCACCGGTCAGTGGACGATCCCGGTCGCCCAGGGGGATCTTCCGGACGAATCGGGCGAGTTCACGACCTCGGCGCTCGCCTCGCACTGGACGAGCGGCAACCCGCCGGCGACCCTGCCGGGCGGCGCGCCCGCGCCCTGGGCGACGCCGGAGCCGGCGCGGGACGCCGCGGAGGCGGAGCCGTATCCGCGGCCGGCCTCCGAGCCCGCCCCCGATCCGGCCCGGGCGCCGCACCACGAGGCCCCCCAGCCCCCCGCCCCCGAGGCCCTCCACGCCTCCGAGGCCCCGCAGGCCCCCGCCCACGACCCCGGCCGTGAGCCGGCCGGCGCGGAGGCCGGGGAGCCCGGCCCCGAACCGGCCCACCAGCAGGGCCCGGAGGCCCCCGCGGCCCCCACCCACGTCACGGACAGCGACGAGCACCCGCACATCTCGTACGTCCTGCGCGTCAACGGCACCGACCGTCCCGTCACCGAGGCGTGGATCGGCGAGTCGCTGCTGTACGTGCTGCGCGAGCGGCTCGGCCTCGCGGGCGCCAAGGACGGCTGCTCGCAGGGCGAGTGCGGCGCCTGCAACGTCCAGGTCGACGGGCGGCTCGTCGCCTCCTGCCTGGTGCCCGCGGCGACCGCGGCCGGCAGCGAGGTGCGTACGGTCGAGGGGCTCGCCACGGACGGCGAACCCTCCGACGTCCAGCGCGCCCTCGCCCAGTGCGGGGCCGTCCAGTGCGGCTTCTGCATCCCCGGCATGGCGATGACCGTGCACGACCTCCTCGAGGGCAACCACGCCCCGAGCGAGCTGGAGACCCGCCAGGCACTCTGCGGCAACCTCTGCCGCTGCACCGGCTACCGGGGCGTCCTCGACGCCGTACGGGAGGTCGTCGCCGAACGGGAGGCCGCCGCGGAGGCCGCCGGTGCGGCCGGGGCCACCGACGAGGGCGCCGCGCAGGCCCGCATCCCGCACCAGATCCCCCACCCGCACGACGGAGGCATGGCGTGAGCAACGACGCGGCCACCGCCATCCCGGCGGTCGACGGCCCCCAGGGGCCCCAGCAGGAGCTGCCGGCCCACGGGCTCGGCGCGTCCCTCCCGTCCGCCGACGCCCGCGCCAAGACCGAGGGCACCTTCCCGTACGCCTCCGACCTGTGGGCCGAGGGACTGCTGTGGGCGGCCGTCCTGCGCTCCCCGCACGCGCACGCGCGCGTGGTCTCGATCGACACCACGGCCGCCGCCGACATGCCGGGCGTACGGGCCGTGGTCACCCACGCCGACGTGCCCGGCGACGCGACGTACGGCCGCACGGTCGCCGACCGGCCCGTCTTCGCCGCCGACCTCGTACGCCACCACGGCGAGGCCATCGCCGCCGTCGCGGCCGACCACCCGGACACGGCCCGCCTGGCGGCCGCCGCCATCGCCGTCGAGTACGAGATCCTCGACCCGGTCACCGACCCCGAGAAGGCGTTCGCCGCCCCGCCCCTCCACCCCGACGGCAACCTGATCCGCCACATCCCGCTGCGCTACGGCGACCCGGAGGCGACGGGCGAGGTCGTCGTCGAGGGCCTGTACCGCATCGGCCGCCAGGACCCCGCGCCCATCGGCGCCGAGGCCGGGCTCGCGGTCCCGCGCCCGGACGGCGGCGTCGACATCTACACCGCCTCCACCGACCCGCACACCGACCGCGACCTGGCCGCCGCCTGCTTCGGCCTCCCGCCCGAGCAGGTCAAGGTCGTCGTCACCGGCGTCCCCGGCGCGACCGGCGACCGCGAGGACCCCGGCTTCCAGATCCCGCTGGGCCTGCTGGCCCTGCGCACCGGCTGCCCGGTCAAACTGGCCGCGACCCGCGAGGAGTCCTTCCTCGGGCACCCCCACCGCCACCCCACCCTGCTGCGCTACCGCCACCACGCGGACGCGGAGGGCCGCCTGGTCAAGGTGGAGGCGCAGATCCTCCTCGACGCGGGCGCCTACGCCGAGTCGTCCTCCGAGTCCCTCGCCGCCGCCGTCGCGTTCGCCTGCGGCCCCTACGTCGTCCCGCACGCCTTCGTGGAGGGCTGGGCCGTACGCACCAACAACCCCCCCTCCGGCCATGTGCGCGGGGAGGGCGCGATGCAGGTCTGCGCCGCGTACGAGGCCCAGATGGACAAACTCGCCGCGCGCCTGGGCCTCGACCCCGCCGAACTGCGGCTGCGCAACGTCCTCGCCACCGGCGACATCCTGCCCACCGGCCAGACGGTCACCTGCCCGGCCCCGGTGGCCGAACTGCTCCAGGCCGTCCGGGACTTCCCGCTCCCCGCCCTGCCCGCCGACTCCCCGGAGGACGGCTGGCTGCTGCCCGGCGGCCCGGAGGGCGCGGGCGAGCCCGGCGCCGTACGCCGGGGCGTCGGCTACGCGCTCGGCATGGTCCACATGCTGGGGGCCGAGGGCACCGACGAGGTCTCCACGGCCACGGTCAAGGTCCACGACGGCGTGGCGACCGTCATCTGCGCGGCGGTGGAGACCGGCCAGGGCTTCTCCACCCTCGCCCGCCAGATCGTCCAGGACACCCTGGGCATCGACGAGGTGCACGTCGCCTCCGTCGACACCGACCAGCCCCCCGCCGGCCCGGCCACCCACGGCCGCCACACCTGGGTCTCCGGCGGTGCGGTGGAGCGCGCGGCCAAGATGGTGCGCACCCAGCTCCTCCAGCCCCTGGCCCACAAGTTCGGCATGTCCACCGAGCTGCTCCAGATCACCGACGGGAAGATCACCTCCTACGACGGGGTGCTGTCCACCACCGTCATGGAGGCCCTGGAGGGCAAGGAGCTGTGGGCCACCGCCCAGTGCCGCCCCCACCCCACCGAACCCCTCGACGAGGCCGGCCAGGGCGACGCCTTCGTGGGCCTCGCCTTCTGCGCCATCCGCGCGGTCGTGGACGTCGACATCGAACTCGGCTCGATCCGCGTGGTCGAGATGGCGGTCGCCCAGGACGTGGGCCGCGTCCTGAACCCCGCCCAGCTCGCCACCCGCATCGAGGCGGGCGTCACCCAGGGTGTCGGCGCGGCCCTCACCGAGAACCTCCGCACCGCCCGCGGCCTGGTCCGCCACCCCGACCTCACGGGCTACGCCCTCCCCACGGCGCTGGACGCCCCGGACATCCGCATCGTCAAGCTCGTCGAGGAACGCGACGTGGTCGCCCCCTTCGGCGCCAAGGCCGCCAGCGCGGTCCCCGTGGTCACCTCCCCGGCCGCGGTCGCCTCCGCCGTCCGCTCCGCCACGGGCCGCCCCGTCAACCGCCTGCCGATCCGCCCCCAGGCGGCGGTGGCGGCACCCTAGCGGCCGTGTCCGCCGTCGTCCTCGTCACCGGCGCCATGGCCGCCGGGAAGTCGACCGTCGCCCGGGCGCCGGCTCACGCGGCGGAGGGGTTCACCGCCGTCGTGCGGGACGCGGTGCCGGGGCCCGAACCGGCGGCGTACGGGGGCGGGTGGACGCCCGAGGGGATGGACCGGGCGATGCGGGAGGAGACCGAGCGCATCGGGCTCTGGCTCGACACCTCGGAACTCACCGTGGACGAGACGGTGGAGACGATCCTGGCCCGGCTGGGCGAGGCCCGGATCGTCTAGAGACCGTGGCGGGATTCGAACCCGCGTCAGTCGCTTTGCAGGCGACTCCCTGAGCCTCTCGGGTACACGGTCGGGCGGTTGCTCCGGTACGACCGTAGAACGCCCGGGCAGGGTGGCGGAACGGCCGCAACACGACTGCCACACGGTGTTCATGGACGTACGTCGGAAGGACGAGGGGCGGCCCGTCTCCGGACAGGGGCCAACTTCGTGATCGCCCCTTACGGTGGGTGCATGACCGCACTGGACAGCAGCCGTAGAGGCACATCCACCGCCGGGCGGAGCGAGCCCGGCGGTGTGCTCGGCCGGGAGCACCGCGGCTTGAGCG
This sequence comes from Streptomyces sp. WAC05374, assembly GCF_004353505.1. Classification (GTDB taxonomy): domain Bacteria; phylum Actinomycetota; class Actinomycetes; order Streptomycetales; family Streptomycetaceae; genus Streptomyces. Next base: position 231,330 of record NZ_SMNQ01000007.1, on the reverse strand, counting down.
TCGGCATCGTCTCCGTCGTGATGCTGATCGCCTTCGAGGCGACCGCCGTCGGTACCGCGATGCCGGTCGCCGCACGGGAGTTGAACGGTGTGCCGCTGTACGCGTTCGCGTTCTCCGCGTACTTCACGACCAGCCTCTTCGCCATGGTGCTGTCCGGCCAGTGGTCCGACCGCGCGGGGCCGCTGCTGCCGGTGACCGTGGGCATCACCGCCTTCGGGGCGGGGCTGCTGATGTCCGGGACGGCGGGCGCGATGTGGCTGTTCATCCTCGGGCGGGCCGTGCAGGGGCTGGGCGGCGGGATGGTGATCGTGGGCCTGTACGTGGTCGTCAGCCGCGCCTACGAGGAGCGGCTGCGGCCCGCGATCATGGCGGCGTTCGCCGCGGGGTGGGTGATTCCCTCGGTCGTCGGGCCGCTGGCCGCCGGGACGGTCACCGAGCGGCTGGGGTGGCGGTGGGTCTTCATCGGCATCCCCGTGCTCGTCGTCCTGCCGCTGGCGCTCGCCCTGCCGGCGATACGGCGGAAGGCGTCCGGGCCGGCCGGGCCCGGGGCGCCGGCGGTGCCGTTCGACGGGCGGCGCATCCGGCTGGCGCTGGCGATCTCGCTGGGCGCGGGCCTGTTGCAGTACGCGGGCCAGGACCTGCGCTGGCTGTCGCTGGTCCCGGCGGTGGCGGGCGCGGCGCTGCTGGTGCCCGCCGCGCTCGGGCTGCTGCCGCGCGGCACCTACCGGGCGGCGCGCGGGCTGCCGTCGGTGGTGCTGCTGCGCGGGGTGGCGGCGGGGGCGTTCATCTCGGCGGAGTCGTTCGTGCCGCTGATGCTGGTCACCGAGCGGGGCGTCAGCCCCACGCTGGCCGGGCTGTCGCTGGCGGTGGGCGGCGCGACGTGGGCGCTGGGCTCCTACCTCCAGTCCCGGCCGCGCACGGAGCCGTACCGCGAGCGGCTGATGGTGCTCGGGATGCTGCTGGTCGCGGCGGCCATCGCGACCGCGCCGAGCGTGCTGATCCCCTCCGTACCGGTCTGGATCGTGGGCGTGGCCTGGGGCTTCGGCTGCCTCGGCATGGGCATGGTGATCGCCTCGACGAGCGTGCTGCTGCTGAAGCTGTCGGCGCCGGAGGAGGCGGGGACGAACTCGGCCGCGCTCCAGATCTCCGACGGGCTCACCAACGCCGTGCTCCTCACGGCGGGCGGCGCGGCCTTCGCCGCCCTCGGCGGTGGCTCGGTCGCCGGGCACACCGCCCAGGGCGGTTCCCACCCGGTCGCCTTCGCGGCGGTGTTCCTGCCGATGGCGGGCGTGGCGCTGGTGGGGGCGTGGGTGGCCACCAGGCTGCGGGCCGGCACCGGATCACGGTGACCGCCCGGCGCGGGGGATGTGACCCGCGTCGCACTCCACGAGGTCACGGCGCCGTCCCGGCCGGGGCGGTGCCGGGCCACGGGTAGGGTGGCCCGGTTGTCGTACGTAACAGCCGAGAGACCGAATCGGAGACCGTGACTACTACCGCCTCCCATCACCTCTCACCCGCCTTCCCCGGCCGCGCCCCCTGGGGCACCGCCAACAAGCTGCGTGCCTGGCAGCAGGCCGCGATGGAGAAGTACATCCAGGAACAGCCCCGCGACTTCCTCGCGGTCGCGACGCCCGGCGCCGGCAAGACCACCTTCGCGCTCACGCTCGCCTCCTGGCTGCTGCACCACCACGTCGTGCAGCAGGTCACCGTCGTGGCGCCGACCGAGCACCTGAAGAAGCAGTGGGCGGCCGCCGCCGCGCGGATAGGCATCAAGCTGGACCCGGAGTACAGCGCCGGGCCGCTGAGCAAGGAGTACCACGGGGTGGCGGTGACGTACGCCGGTGTCGGCGTGCGGCCCATGCTCCACCGCAACCGCAGTGAGCAGCGCAAGACGCTGGTCATCCTGGACGAGATCCACCACGCCGGCGACTCCAAGTCGTGGGGCGAGGCGTGCCTGGAGGCGTTCGAGCCCGCGACGCGACGGCTCGCGCTGACCGGTACGCCCTTCCGGTCGGACACCAACCCGATCCCCTTCGTCACGTACGAGGAGGGCAACGACGGCATCCGGCGGTCGTCCGCCGACTACACGTACGGATACGGCAACGCGCTCGGCGACGGCGTCGTCCGGCCGGTGATCTTCCTCAGCTACAGCGGCAACATGCGCTGGCGCACCAAGGCCGGTGACGAGGTCGCCGCCCGGCTCGGCGAGCCGATGACCAAGGACGCGGTCTCGCAGGCCTGGCGCACCGCGCTCGACCCGCGCGGCGACTGGATGCCCAACGTGCTGCGCGCCGCCGACCAGCGGCTCACCGAGGTCAGGAAGGGCATCCCCGACGCGGGCGGCCTGGTGATCGCCTCCGACCAGGACTCGGCCCGCGCCTACGCCAAGCTGATCCGCGAGATCACCGGGACGAAGGCGACCGTCGTCCTCTCCGACGACGCCGGCGCGTCCAAGCGGATCGACGACTTCAGCGAGGGCGACGACCGGTGGATGGTCGCCGTCCGCATGGTGTCCGAGGGCGTCGACGTCCCGCGCCTCGCGGTCGGGGTGTACGCGACGACGATCTCGACGCCCCTGTTCTTCGCCCAGGCCGTCGGCCGTTTCGTACGTTCGCGCAGGCGCGGCGAGACCGCGTCCGTGTTCCTTCCCACGATCCCGACGCTGCTGACCTTCGCCAACGAGATGGAGGTCGAGCGCGACCACGCCCTCGACAAGCCCAAGAAGGACGGGGCCGACGAGGACCCGTACGCCGAGTCCGAGAAGGAGATGGACGAGGCCAACAAGCAGCAGGACGAGGACACCGGCGAGCAGGACATGCTGCCCTTCGAGGCGCTGGAGTCCGACGCGGTCTTCGACCGGGTGCTCTACGACGGCGCCGAGTTCGGCATGCAGGCCCACCCGGGCAGCGCGGAGGAGCAGGACTACCTCGGCATCCCCGGACTGCTGGAGCCCGACCAGGTGCAGTTGCTGCTGCGCAAGCGGCAGGCGCGGCAGATCGCGCACAGCCGGCAGAAGCCGGCCGAGGAGGCCGACCTGCTGGAGCTGCCCGCCGAGCGGCGCCCCGTCGTTTCGCACAAGGAGCTGCTGGAGCTGCGCAAGCAGCTCAACACGATGGTCGGCGCGTACGTCCACCAGAGCGGCAAGCCGCACGGCGTGATCCACACGGAGCTGCGCCGGGTGTGCGGCGGGCCGCCGAGCGCGGAGGCGACGGCCGGGCAGATCCGCGAGCGGATCAAGAAGGTCCAGGAGTGGGCTACACGCATGCGTTGAGCGTCGCGCGGCCGGCCCCGGCCGGCCGCCGGTGCGATCGGCGCATACCGGGGCGAAATTTCCGTACGGCACTCGCTTGCGACCGGATTCTGGACGAGGGCTTCCGCTGAGCGGAGCGGCTCGCTACTGTCCCGGCAATCGCAATGCAAACGCCCCGTGGCAGCGCCGCCGCGGAGCGCAGCCGGTGTGCCATGGCCTGCCGGCGGCCTCTCCGTGCGTCGCCGATGGGACCGGTGGCGCGTCCGCCATTGAGAGTGTCCGCCGTCACTCACTCCGAAGGAGAGGGCGTCGTGACCGCGGAGACCTCCCAGACGCTCGACCGAGGACTGCGTGTCCTCAAGCTGCTCGCCGACACCGACCACGGGCTGACCGTCACCGAGTTGTCCAACAAACTCGGCGTCAACCGCACCGTCGTCTACCGTCTGCTCGCCACGCTCGAACAGCACGCCCTGGTCCGCCGTGACCTCGGCGGGCGCGCCCGCGTCGGCCTCGGCGTGCTGCGCCTGAGCCGCCAGGTGCACCCCCTGGTGCGCGAGGCGGCGCTGCCGGCGCTGCGGGCCCTGGCCGAGGACATCGGGGCCACCGCCCACCTGACGCTCGTCGACGGGGCGGAGGCCCTGGCCGTGGCGGTGGTCGAACCCACCTGGACGGACTACCACGTGGCCTACCGGGCCGGTTTCCGCCATCCGCTGGACCGGGGCGCGGCCGGCCGCGCGATACTCGCCGCCCGGCAGGGCGCCCTCAACGAGCCCGGCTACACGCTGACGCACGGCGAGCTGGAGGCGGGCGCGAGCGGCGCCGCGGCCCCGCTGCTCGGGGTGACCGGCATCGAGGGCAGCGTCGGCGTGGTCATGCTGGCGGACGCCGTACCGGAACGGGTCGGCCCCCGCGTGGTCGACGCCGCCCGCGAGGTCGCCGACGCCCTGCGCTGACGGCCCGGGGGCCCCGGCCGGGGTTCCCCGCGCCGGGGGTTCCCGCCGGGGCGGCCACCCCCGGCGGGCGGGCCGGGGCGCCGCGGCCCGCCCGGGAGCGCGGCGCGGCGCGGGTGGCCGATAGATTGGCACCGTGCTCTCCCGTCTCACGCGCCCCCGTGCGCTCGCCCTGTGCGCCCTTCCCGTCGTCGCGCTGCTCGTCGTCGCCGGGGTCGCACCGCTGCCGTTCACCCTGGCGCAGCCGGGGAGCACCAGCGACGTGCTCGGGGAGCACAAGGGCCGTCAGGTCATCACGATCACCGGTGTGCCCGTCCGCCCGACCAAGGGCGAACTGCGCATGACGACCATCGTGGCCACCGGGCCCCGCGCCGACGTGGACCTCGGTGACGTGGTCGACAGTTGGTTCCGCGGCGACCGGGCCGTCCTGCCGCGCGACTCCGTCTACCCGGCCGGCAAGTCCGACGAGGAGATCGAGAAGCGCAACCTCGGCCAGATGCGCGCGTCGCAGAACAGCGCGGTCCAGGCGGCCCTCGGCTACCTGGGCAAGAGCCCGCGGCAGGTGAAGGTGGACCTGGAGCTGGCCGACGTCGGCGGGCCCAGCGCCGGGCTGTTCTTCGCGCTCGGGATCATCGACAAGATCGAGGGCGACGGCGCCGGCGGTGACCTCACCGGCGGCCGCACCATCGCCGGTACGGGCACGGTCGCCCCCGACGGCACGGTCGGTGCCGTGGGCGGGGTGTCCCTGAAGACGCAGGCCGCCCACCGGGACGGCGCGAGTGTCTTCCTCGTACCCAAGGACGAGTGCGCGGACGCCCGGGCGGAGAAGCCCGAGGGCCTGCGGCTCGTCCCGGTCAGCACGCTCAAGGACGCGGTGTCGTCGCTGCGCGCCCTGCAGCAGGGGAAGGACGTCCCGGGCTGCTGACCTCCGGCGGGGCGTCCATGTCCCGCCAGGAGGGGAAGAGCGCCGGGGTCAGCGTCGCCACGAAGTACACGCCGCCGATGGCCAGCAGCGTCGGTACGAGACCCACGCGCTCCACCAGGTGACCAGCGCCGACCCCGCCCAGCGGCGTGGTCATCAGCACCCCGGCCGTGGTCACCCCGGCCACCCGGCTGCGCAGGGCGTCCGGCACCCGCTCGTACATCACGGTCGTCAGGATGGGGTTGAGCGTCCCCACGCCGAGCCCGGCCACCGCCGCCATGGCGACCAGTGGCAGCACGCCGTCCGTCAGCGCGGCGACCACGTACGGTGGCGCCCCGCCGACCAGGAACGCGGTGGTGAACACCGTCCGCCGCCGCCAGCGGTGCCCCACCGCCGCGTACAGCAGCGCCCCGAGCAGCGCGCATCCGCCGAACACCGCCGTGACCAGGCCGATCGCGGTCGCCCCGCCCAGGTTCCGCTGCGCGTGCACCGGCAGGAGCACCGCGCTCCAGCCCTGGTTCAGGCCGTTGGTGAACATCACCATCAGCGTGATCCCCAGCAGCAGCCGCGAGCCCAGCACGAAGGAGTACCCCTCGCGCAGCTCCGCCCGGTACCGCGCCATCGAGACGGGGGCGCCGCGCCGCGGCTCGGCCGCCTTCACCCCCCGTACGCCGCCGAAGACCAGCAGTGCGGAGAGGCCGAAGGTCGCCGCGTCCAGCAACAGGACCGTTTCCGCGCCGATCAGCGCGATCAGGACGCCCGCCAGCGCGGCGCCGGTCATCCGGGCCCCGCGCGACACCGCGTCGAACAGGCTCGCCGCCCGGGTGAGCGTCGTCCCCGCCCGCTCGGCGAGGTCGGGGACGAGGACGTGCCGGGCCGTCTCCCCGGGCGCGTGGAACAGCCCGGTGACGCCCATCAGGACGCACAGCATCCAGAACTCCAGTCGTCCCGCGTGGTGCAGGAGCGGGATCGCCGCGAGTGCCAGGGCGCACACCAGGTCCGAGCCGATGCTCACGCGGCGGCGGCCGATCCGGTCGATGACCGGCCCGCCGGCGAGCGCCGAGACGACGACGGGGAGGGTGGCGCAGAAGGCGACGAGCCCGGCCTTGCCGGGGCTTCCCGTCGTCTGGAGCGCGAACCACGGGACGCCGATGAGGGTCAGTGCGTTACCGCTGACGGAGACGGCGTTGGCGGCCAGCACGGTGCCGAGCGGGCCCGGCGCCCTCATGCGAGGCGGGCGGTGCGCGGCGGGGGAGCGGCCACCAGCCGCAGACCCAGTTCGACGAGGGTCCAGCCCAGTTGGGTGCGCAGGGGCCGGCGCGGGGCGGGCCGCCCGGGGGCGGCGGCCCTCAGCTCGGCGGCACGCAGCTCGTGCAGCCGCAGGTGTATGTCGGATTGCATGGGCGGGTCGGTCCCTTCACTCGTCGCGCTGCGGAAAGGCGTGCAGGTGGAGACGTACCTTGGCGGCGTCCTCGTCCGGTTCGGCGTCGCTGTAGCTGTTGATCAGCGCGTGGAGCCGCTCGCCCAGCTCGCGCACCTGCCGGGGACCGAGGCGCAGGGTGAAGTCGCTCAGGTCCGCGTTCTTCACCCACTCGGCGGGCCAGTCCCGCATCGTTCCGATCCAGGTGGACAGCTCCTGGCCGTGGATGGTGGCGATCTCGTGCATGAACACGTTGACCGCGCCGCGCGTCTCGGGGTCCTCCTCGTCGAAGAGGGACGCGTCCCAGGTGGTGCCCCGGTGCACCGCCCGCCACCAGCGCTCGCGGCCCTTGCCCCGCTCGGGGGCGTCCTCGACGAAGCCGTGCGAGGCGAGCTGGCGCAGGTGGTAGCTGGTCGCGCCGCTGGACTCGCCGAGACGGTCGGCCAGTTGGGAGGCGGTGGCGGGGCCGTGGTGGCGCAGGGCGGCGAGCAGCCGGATGCGCAGCGGGTGGGCGAGGCCGCGCAGGGAGCGGGGGTCGAGCTGCCGCACCGGCATCGCGCCGGTGTCCTTCTTCTCGGGTCCGGGCATGGCTTCACCCTAGGAGTGCAAAGGACACGTTGCAAGCACTTCTTTGCAACTGGTCCTTTGCATCTGGTCCGGAAGCGCGCGCTCCCCGTCTCACTCCTCCGACGCGGCCTGCTCCACCAGCGGGATGATCCGCAGCGGTACGGGGTTCTCCATGACGATCGCCGTGGAGGCCCGCACGATGCCCTCGAAACCGACGACCCGGTCGATCACCCGCTGGAGATCCGCGTTCGACCTGGCCACCAGCCGGCACAGCATGTCCCCGTGGCCGGTCGTGGTGTGCAGCTCCAGCACCTCCGGCACCCCCGCCAGGTGCTCCCGCACGTCGGAGCCCTGCCCCTGCTTGATCTCCAGCGTGGCGAAGGCCGTCACCGGATACCCCAGGGCCGCCGGATCGACCTCCGGCCCGAACCCCCTGATGACCCCGTTCGACTGAAGCCGGTCCAGCCGCGCCTGCACCGTGCCGCGCGCCACGCCCAGCCGCCGCGACGCCTCCAGGACGCCTATGCGCGGCTCCCGCGCGAGCAGCGCGATGAGCCTGCCGTCCAGATGATCGATCGCCATGGCGGCCCTCCAATGGTCACCCTGTACAGAACGCCCGGCCAGAGTGCCCGTCCACTGGTCAATCTGACCAGCCCCCGCGCCAACTATTGCGCACCTTGCCATTCGGAGAGAGCCTGCGGCCATGACTGAGACCATCGATCACACCCCCGACACCGCCCGGCAGGCCGACCCCTTCCCGGTGAAGGGAATGGACGCGGTCGTCTTCGCCGTCGGCAACGCCAAGCAGGCCGCGCACTACTACTCCACGGCCTTCGGCATGAAGCTGGTCGCCTACTCCGGACCGGAGAACGGCAGCCGCGAGACCGCCAGTTACGTCCTGACGAACGGCGCCGCGCGCTTCGTGCTCACCTCCGTCATCAAGCCGTCCACCGACTGGGGCCGCTTCCTCGCCGAGCACGTCGCCGAGCACGGCGACGGCGTCGTCGACCTCGCCATCGAGGTCCCCGACGCCCGCAAGGCGTACGCGTACGCCGTCGAGCACGGCGCCACCGGCATCACCGAGCCCTACGAGGTCAAGGACGAGCACGGCACGGTCGTCCTCGCCGCCATCGCCACGTACGGCAAGACCCGCCACACCCTCGTCGACCGCTCCGGCTACGACGGCCCGTACCTGCCCGGCTACGTCACCGCCAAGCCGATCGTCGAGCCGCCCGCCAAGCGCACCTTCCAGGCCATCGACCACTGCGTGGGCAACGTCGAGCTCGGGAAGATGAACGAGTGGGTGACCTTCTACAACAAGGTCATGGGCTTCACCAACATGAAGGAGTTCGTCGGCGACGACATCGCCACCGAGTACTCCGCGCTCATGTCCAAGGTCGTCGCGGACGGCACCAAGAAGGTGAAGTTCCCGATCAACGAGCCCGCGATCGCGAAGAAGAAGTCGCAGATCGACGAGTACCTCGAGTTCTACAACGGCCCCGGCGTCCAGCACATCGCCCTCGCCACCAACGACATCGTCGCCACCGTGCGCACCATGCGGGCCGGCGGCGTGCAGTTCCTGGACGTCCCGGACTCGTACTACGACACGCTCGGCGAGTGGGTCGGCGACACCCGGGTGCCGATCGACGAGCTGCGCGAGCTGAAGATCCTCGCCGACCGCGACGAGGACGGCTACCTGCTCCAGATCTTCACCAAGCCGGTCCAGGACCGCCCGACCGTCTTCTTCGAGCTCATCGAGCGCCACGGCTCCATGGGCTTCGGCAAGGGCAACTTCAAGGCGCTCTTCGAGGCCATCGAGCGCGAGCAGGCCAAGCGCGGCAACCTGTAACCCACCACCCGGCCGGGCGCGGTCCACCGCCGCGCCCGGCCGCCGTGCGCCCGCCCGCGCACCGCACGAGAACGTGGCGCCCGGCCGCCCGGTACGGGGGGCCGGGCGGCCGAGCGCCGGACAGGGGCCGGCGAACCCCGCGGGGCGCCCGAGCCGGACAGGGGCCGGACGCCCCGCGGGGGACCAGTACGCTCAGCGCCCGGCGGACGGCGACGGCGACGGTGACGGTGACGGTGACGGAGAGGCCGACGACGGCACGGCCGCCGGCGCCGTCCCGGACGGTGACGCACCCGGCGACGCCGTACGCGACGGGCGGCCCGGCGACGGCGACCGGCGCTCGTCGCGCGGCGGCGGCGACCAGGTGCGCGAGGAACCCGAGCGCGGCGCCCCACCGCCGTACACGTCCCTGGGCCCGCCCTCCGGCGGCTCGCCCAGCGCCGCCAGCGCCCGCCGGGCCTTCGGCGCCAGCAGCGGCGAGAAGGCCGGGTTGACGCGCAGCGCCTCGGCGAGGTGCCGGCGCGCCGGGCCCCACTGCCCCAGCTCCCGCTCGATCTGCCCCCGGTGGTACGCGAACAGCGCGCTGCGCAGGCCCGTCTCCGTGGCCCGCCGGGCGTACGGCAGCGCGTCCTCGGCCCGCCCCGCCCGGTACAGCGCCCAGCCCAGCGCGTCCGCGACGTGCACCGAGCGGTGCCCCCGGGCCCACTCCGCGCGCAGCCGCCGCACCGCGCGGTCCGGGTCGCCGTGGTCCGCCTCGTAACGGGCCAGCACCAGCGCCCCGTTCACCCCGTGCGTCCCCGCCTCGGTGGCCCGCGCCCGCAGCATCTCGTACTGGGTGTGCGCGTCCCCGTCCAGGCCGAGCGACTCGTACAACTCGCCCGCCTCCAGCGCGTACTCGGGCAGCGGCAGCGCCTCCAGGGCGGCCCCGTAGTCGCGCAGCGCCTCGTCCGTCCGGCCCAGCGCGGCCAGCGCCCGCGCCCGCCCGGCGAGCGAGGGGGCGTGGCCGGGCACCAGGCGCAGCGCGGGCCCGTAGGCGGCCAGGGCCTCGGCCGGCTCACCGCGCTCCCACGCCAGGTCGCCGAGGCGCGCCAGGCACGCCGCCTTCTCCGCCGGCGTGGCGGCCAGCGCCACCGCGTCGTGCGCGAGCGCCGAGGCGTCCTCGCGCCAGCCCCGGTAGCGGTACACCAGCGACGCCCGGGACAGCGCCGGCGCCCCGGCCCGCAGCGCCCGCAGCCGCTCCATCGCCCGCCCGGCCGACACGTAGTCGCCGAGCCCGCTGTAGGCGTCGACCAGCACGGCGTGCGCCTGCCAGCGCCGGGGGTCCCGGGCGCGCACCGCCTCGCCGAAGGTGCGGGCCGCCCGGAAGTCACCGCGCGCGTTGGCCAGCGCGCCCATCCCGAGCTGGGCGTCGGCGTTGCCCTTCCGGGCCGGCAGCACCGCCAGGGACCGCTCCAGCGCCTTCTCCGCCCGGACGTACGCGGCGGTGTCCCCGCTCCGGGCGCCCCGCTCCACGTACGCGGTGCCCAGCAGCGCCCAGGAGGCGTCGTCGCCGGGGTGGGCGCGCAGCCACGCCTCACGGTCGCCGATCAGCGCGGCCAGCTCCGGCAGCGACGCCTGCGCACCGGCGTGCGCGGCCGACACGGCACGCGCCACGGCACCCGGCGCGGGCGCCGTCCCGCCCCCGTCACCGAGGCCGCCCGGGACGAACAGGGCGGCAGCACCGGCCAGCACCGCGCCCGCTCCCAGGCCCAGGACGATCTGAGGGACCCGTTCCGTCTTCATGGCGCCCACTGTGCGCCAGTACGACCGGCCCCCGGCGCACCCGAACCGGCCCCCTCGACGGGTTCACACCGATGGCCCCGGGTGCCAGTCTGGGATCATGGACGACCTACTGACCCGGCTCCGGGCCGGCCTCCCGGCGGAAGCGGTCCTGACCGATCCGGACGTCACCGCCTCCTACGCCCATGACATGGCGAGCTTCTGCGACGCCGGCGCGCCCGCCGTGGTCGTCCTGCCGAGCACGGTCGAGCAGGTCCAGCACGTCATGCGCACCGCGACCGAGCTGCGCGTGCCCGTCGTCCCCCAGGGCGCCCGCACGGGCCTGTCCGGCGCGGCGAACGCGTCCGACGGCTGCGTGGTGCTGTCCCTGACGAGGATGGACCGCATCCTGGAGATCAGCCCGGTGGACCGGATCGCGGTGGTGGAGCCCGGCGTCGTCAACGCCGTCCTGTCCCGCGCGGTCGGCGAGCACGGCCTGTACTACCCGCCCGACCCCTCGAGCTGGGAGTCCTGCACCATCGGCGGCAACATCGGCACCGCATCCGGCGGCCTGTGCTGCGTCAAGTACGGCGTGACGGCGGAGTACGTCCTCGGCCTGGACGTCGTCCTCGCCGACGGCCGGCTGCTGTCCACCGGCCGCCGCACCGCCAAGGGCGTGGCCGGGTACGACCTGACCCGGCTGTTCGTCGGCTCCGAGGGCACCCTCGGCATCGTCGTACGGGCCGTGCTGGCGCTGCGCCCGAGGCCGCCCCAACAGCTCGTGCTGGCGGCCGAGTTCCCCTCGGCGGCCGCCGCGTGCGACGCGGTGTGCGCGGTCATGGAACGCGGCCACACGCCCTCGCTGCTGGAGCTGATGGACCGGACGACCGTACGGGCCGTCAACAGGCTGGGACGGATGGGCCTGCCCGAGTCCACCGAGGCCCTGCTGCTCGCCGCGTTCGACACCCCGGACCCCGCCGCCGACCTGGCCGCCGTGGCCGCGCTGTGCACGGCGGCGGGCGCGACCCAGGTGGTCCCGGCGGAGGACGCGGCCGAGTCCGAGCTGCTGCTGAAGGCCCGCCGGATGGCGCTGACCGCCCTGGAGGCCGTGAAGTCGGCGACGATGATCGACGACGTGTGCGTCCCGCGCTCCCGCCTCGCCGCGATGATCGACGGCACGGCCGCCATCGCCGCGAAGTACGACCTGACCATCGGCGTCTGCGCGCACGCCGGCGACGGCAACACCCACCCCGTCGTCTGCTTCGACCACACCGACCCCGGCGAATCAGGCCGCGCCCGCGAGTCGTTCGACGAGATCATGGCCCTCGGCCTGGAGCTCGGCGGCACCATCACGGGCGAACACGGCGTCGGCGTACTGAAGAAGGAGTGGCTGGCGCGCGAACTGGGCCCGGTGGGCATGGAGTTGCAACGCGGCATCAAGCAGACCTTCGACCCCCTCGGCATCCTCAACCCCGGCAAGCTCTTCTGAGCCTTCCGCCCTAGGCCACATGTCCGATGGTCGGGGCACGGCCGCCCGCCTAGCGTGAAGGGGACCGATGAAGGAGAGAAGGAGGAGCCGTGCCCGCTCGTCTCGACCACACCATCGTCCGCAGCCGTGACCGGTTCGCCGCCGCCCGTTTCCTCACCGAGCTGATCGACGCGCCGGAGCCGAAGCCCTTCGGCCCGTTCGCGAGCGTCCCGCTGGAGGGCGGCGTCACCCTGGACTACCTGGACGACGACGCGCCCCGGATCGTCCCGCAGCACCTCGCCTTCCTCGTCTCCGAGGAGGAGTTCGACGACATCTTCGGGCGTATCCGGGAGCGCGAACTGCCGTACTGGGCGGACCCGCACCACCAGGAGCCGCAGCGGATCAACCACCACTACGGTGGCCGCGGCGTGTACATCGACGACCCCGACGGCCACTCGATCGAATTCATCACGCACACCTACGTGACCGACTGACGGGGCCCTCACGCGAGCAGCTCGGCCAGCCCGTCGTCCAGGCCGAGCTGCCGCGGCTCCGAGCCGGGCGGCACCACCCGCAGCGTCCGCTCCAGCCACGCGGACACCTGCGCGGCCGGGACCTCCAGCAGCGCGTCGCCGTCCGGGGAGGACAGCGCCATCAGCACGACGGCGTGCCCGTCCAGCGTGGTGGGCCAGATCCGCACGTCGCCGTGGCCGCACGGCCGGAACACCCCCTCCACCAGCAGCTCGCGGGCGAAGGTCCAGTGCACCGGGTGGTCGGAGCCGATGTGGAAGGTGATGTGCACGGCGTACGGGTCGTCCGTGCGGTAGGCCAGCAGGGCCGGGACGGGGATGCTGCGCTCGGGCGACAGCACCAGGGTGAGCTCCAGTTCGCGTTCGACGACGGTGTGCTGCATGGGACGGTTCCCTTCTCTTCCGGTGCGGCCCAGGAGCGGGCCGTACGGATGAGAGGCCGATCCCCGGCCGCCATTACGCGACTTCCGGCGATGGATTTCTCTCGCTCTCCGTAACACAGATGCGACCGGAGCGTGGTCGTTGTGGACGGACCGGTCCGGGGGCGCTCGGCGGTCTGGTAGATGTGGTGCCTTGAATTGAGGCCTCGAGGAGATACGGGACCACGGTGATGAGCGCCCCAACCCCGGCAACCGGCGACGGCAGCCCCACGCCTGGCTACTACCCCGATCCGTCCATCCCGGGATATATCCGGTTCTGGAACGGCGCCGCCTGGGTGCCGGGGACGAGCCGCCCCGCGCCCAAGGACGGTGAGGCGATGCCGACGGCCCCGGCGGCTCCGGTGTCCGCACCGGCACCCGCGCAGCCGACGCCGTCCGTGGAGGAGACCGGGCCGGTCTTCTTCGACGAGGAGGAGGCGGCCGCCGAGCACCGGCCTGAGCCGGAGCCCGCGTCCGTGTGGCAGGCGGACGCCTCGCGCCAGACCGGGTTCGGCGGCGACCGGGACCGCCGCGTCTCGTGGGGCGCCGAGAGCGGCCAGGACCCGCGCCTCCCGGCCGGCGGAGCCGCCGACCCGACGGGCGGCGCGCTGCCCGGCGTACGGAAGGTGGAGCCGGAGCCCGCGACGGCGCCGCCCCGCGAGGGCACGGTGACCATCCGCGCGGTCGCGCCGCAGGCGAAGCCGGAGCCGGGGAAGCCCGCCGACGGCACGATGACCATCCGGGCCCTCACCCCGGACGCCGCCCCGCGCACCCCCCGGGTCCCCTCCCCGTCGCAGCCCCAGCCGGCCGCCCAGCCGCAACCGCAGCCCCCGTCGGCCGCCCAGGCCGGGCCCACGGCCCCCGCCCCGCACCCCGCACCGGCACCCGCGCCCGCACCGGCCCCCGCCGCGCCGGCCGCGTCCGCCGCCCCCGCCGCGTCCCCCGCGCCGGCCGCCACGCCCGTCACGCACGGCCCGGGTGGTGGCGCCGCGTCCTGGGCGCAGCAGGTGCACCAGCTCGCCCAGCCGGAGCAGCAGTCCCAGCAGCCGCAGCAGCCCGTCCTGCCGTGGAAGCCGCCGGTCAACGACCCGTTCCTGGCGGCCGCCCAGGCCCAGGCCGCCGCCCGTCCGGCCGCCCTCGGCAAGCGGCTGGTGGCCCGGCTGATCGACACCCTGGTCCTCGGGGCGGCCGTCGGCGCGGTCGCCGTGCCGTTCGTCTCAAAGGCGCTCGACCACATCGACGGCAAGATCCAGCAGGCCAAGCAGTCCGGCGAGACGGTCACCGTCTGGCTCCTGGACGGCACCACCTCCACGTACTTCGGCATCACGCTCGCCGCGCTGCTGGTGCTGGGCGTGCTGTACGAGGCGCTGCCGACCGCGAAGTGGGGCCGTACGCTCGGAAAGAGGCTGATGGGCCTGGAGGTGCGGGACATCGAGTCGCACGAGCCCCCGCCGTTCGGTGCGGCGCTGCGCCGCTGGCTGGTCTACGGGGTGCTGGGCATCCTGGTGGTCGGCGTCGTGAACGTCCTGTGGGCCCTGTTCGACCGCCCGTGGCGCCAGTGCTGGCACGACAAGGCCGCCCACACCTTCGTGGCGGGCGAGTGAGCCCCGCGGGCGGGTGAGCCCGGGGAACCCGGCCGGGTAGCCCGAACGGCCGGTGATCCGTTGCGGGGCCCGGCCGTGCGGGATGCACTGCCCCCATGAGCAACGAGCCACCCGAGGACGACCCGTTCCGCAAGAAGCCGCCGGGCGAGGGCGCCCAGCCGCCTCCCGAGCCGCCGCCTCCACCCCCGGGCGGCGGCGGTCCGTACGGGGGACAGGGCCCCTACGCCGGTGGCGGACCCTACGACGGCGGCCCCGGCGGCGGCCCCGGCGGCGGTCCCGGTGGCGGCCCGGGTGGCGGCCCGGGTGGCGGCCCCTACGGCGGTGGCGGTCCGTACGGGGGAGGGCCCTACGGGTACGGCGGGGGCGATCCGCTCGCGGGCATGCCGCCGCTGGCCGATTCCGGCAAGCGGGTCCTGGCCCGGCTCATCGACTGGCTCATCATCGCCGTACCGCTCGCGCTCATCGGCATCCCGTTCGACATCTACAGCCGGGTGTCCGACCAGGACGAACTGGCGGAGGTGTGGCAGAACACCAACGACGGCGGGCAGTGGGTCTTCCAGCTCATCGCGATCGTCGCGTACATCGCCTATGACACCCTCATGACGGCCAAGCGCCATGGCCAGACGATCGGCAAGCGGCTGATGGGCATGCGGGTGGCGATGCTCAACGACGGCAGTGTGCCGAACACCAACGCCGCGCTGACCCGGGCGGCGGTGCTGTGGCTGCCCCAGTTGGTCTGCTGCCCCTGCCTGTGGCCGCTGCTGCTGCTGATCCTCATCCTGGTCGACAAGCCGTACAAGCAGGGCCTGCACGACAAGGCCGCCCGGACCGTCGTCGTGTCAGCGCCGCAGTGAGTGCTCCCGGGGCCGGTGACCGTGCGGGGCGGCCGCCCCGGCGTCCCCGTGCCCGGTGCGCCGTGCGGCCGGCACCGGGAGGGTCGTCGCGACCAGCAGGCCGAGCGCGAGCGCCGCCACCCCGATCAGCGCGACACCCAGTCCGGTGGTGGTGCGGGACATCAGCAGCATGGCGACGGTCGCGAAGACGACGGTGGCCGAACCGTAGGCGAGCTGTGCGGCGGTCGGACGCGGCATGGCGGGTTCCGTCCTCGAAGCAGTGGAGCACCGGATGGGGGTCACGCAACTCGGTCGCACTGATTTATGACTCTACGACGGTGGATGCCCGAGAGGAACCGGCAGTAAGCGTGACCTAACCCACGGTACCGGTGCATGGGGGGCGCACAGAATCACCGCCTATGCCATATGGCCGGAAGACGGCGCCGGTTGACGCGATAGGCAGGGGAGGACCGTAACAAGTGTCGTACTTCGGATACGCGTTGAGGGCGGCCGTCATGCCGGCCCTGATGGCGGCGGTCACGGCCGTCGCACCCGTCACCGCCGTACCCGCCACCACCGCTCCCGTGCACGACGACACCGCGCACGGAACCGCCGAGGGCAAACACGACGGGCACGTCATCGACGGCCCCTTCAGTGCCCGGCAGCGGCAGCAGCGCCAGGCGGCGCTGGAGCAGGTGCTCAGCGGCCGGGCGAAGGTGGAGCGGCGCGGCGGCTCCTCGGTGGTCAAGCTCGCCGACCGCAAGTACGTCGAGCTGGGCCGGGAACGCACGGACAAGATCTTCACGATCCTGGTCGAGTTCGGGGACAAGGTCGACAACACCACGATGTACGACCCGGACGGCCCCGGCGGCCCCAAGCCGCCCGTCGTCAAGTACGGCGGTACGCCGGGCCCCCCGCACAACCGGATTCCCCGGCCGGACCGGGCGAAGGACAACTCCACGGTCTGGCGCTCCGACTACGACCGGGAGCACTACCAGCGGCTGTACTTCGGCGAGGGCGACGGGGTGGAGTCGCTGAAGACGTACTACGAGAAGACCTCTTCCGGCCGTTATTCGGTGGAGGGGGAGGTGTCGGACTGGGTGAGGGTCGAGCACAACGAGGCCCGCTACGGCTCGAACTACTGCGGCGGCAACAACTGCCCCAACGTGGAGGACCTGGTCTCCGACGGGGTGGCCGCCTGGGTGGCGGCCGAGCGGGCGCGGGGGCGGACGGACGCCCAGATCGCGCAGCGGGTGGCGCGCTTCGACGAGTGGGACCGGACCGACCACGACAACGACGGCAACTTCAACGAGCCCGACGGGTACATCGACCACTTCCAGATCGTCCACGCGGGGGAGGACGGTTCGGCGGGCGGCGGGGCGCAGGGCCCGGACGCGCTGTGGGCGCACCGGGGGTACGCGTACAGCAGGGACGACGGCGACACCGGTCCGGCGGGGTTCCGGGCGGGCGGCGTGCCCATCGGGAACACCGGGATCTGGGTGGGTGACTACACGATGCAGCCGGAGAACGGCGGGCTGGGCGTCTTCGCCCACGAGTACGCCCACGACCTGGGGCTGCCGGACCTGTACGACACCAACAACGTGGCGGGTGCGGAGAACTCGGTCGGGTTCTGGTCGCTGATGTCGTCCGGGTCGTGGCTGGGCACCGGCAAGGAGGGGATCGGCGACCTGCCGGGGGACATGACCGCGTGGGACAAGCTCCAGCTCGGGTGGCTCAACTACGAGCGGGCCAGGGCGGCCACCGCGTCCACGCACACGCTGGGCGTCTCCGCGTACAACACGGACCGGCCGCAGGCGCTGGTCGTGGAGCTGCCCGAGAAGACCGTCACCACACCGGTCGTGAAGCCGGCGGCTGGGGCGGGGCAGTGGTGGAGCGACCACGGCGACAACCTGTCCCACACGCTGACCCGGACGGTCGACCTCACCGGCAGGTCCCGGGCCGCGCTCACGCTCGACGGCTGGTGGGACATCGAGAAGGACTACGACCACCTGTACGTCCAGGTCTCCACGGACGGCGGGGAGACCTGGAAGGCGATCGACGGCACGGCCGACGGCGAGGTGATCACCCGGGACGGCGGCGACAAGCCGGCCCTGACGGGGACGTCGGGGACGTACCGGAAGCTGGTCTACCGGCTGGACGCGTACGCGGGGCGGCGGATCGGCGTCCGGTTCCGCTACAAGACGGACGGCGGTGTGGCCGGCAAGGGGTTCGCCGCGGACAACATCGGTGTGACGGCGGACGGTGTGACGCTGTTCCGGGACGACGCGGAGGGCGCGGGGGGCAAGGGCGCCGGCGGCTGGGCGGCGCGGGGCTTCGCGCGCGTGGGGGAATCGGTCACCGGTGTCTACCCGCAGTACTACATCGCGGAGAACCGGCAGTACGTGTCGTACGACAGGACGCTGGAGACGGGGCCGTACCACTTCGGCTTCGCCGAGCCCCGGGACAACTGGGTGGAGCACTACGCCTACCGGCCGGGCCTGATGATCTGGCAGTGGGACACCTCCCAGCGCGACAACAACGTCACCGACCACCCCGGCCAGGGCCTGCTGCTGCCGGTGGACGCCCATCCGCGCCCGATGACCTGGCCGGACGGCTCCCTGATGTCCAACAAGATCACCCCGTACGACGCGGCCTTCAGCCGCCGTCCCGCCCCCGGCTTCACCCTCCACAAGCGGGGCACACCGCACCACATCGCACCTCATGCGGGCAATCCGGTCTTCGACGACCGTGAGGGCGTCTACTGGTACGCCGAGAACGAGTTCGGCGGTGTGCGCACCACCGACACCAACACCCGGATCGCGATCGCCGCCCAGCCGCCGAACGGCTCCTGGATCACCGTGGACGTGGGTCCGTCGGGCGGGTGACCTGGCAGGTTCGCCTGTTCGCAATGCGGGGCCGGCTGTTCACATAGAGCACTTGGCCTGTCCAAGTCAAGATCTGTCTTTTCGCGTCATTCTCCGGTCGAATGTCGTCACTTGTGGCGCGACACCGCACGCGGATATCACATCGACCCCCCATCCGCGGTTCGCGGGCGCGGGGAGGACAAGATCTAAGTGACCAGCAGACGACGGGCGTTCAGAGCGTCCGCGGTGATCGTGGCGCTGGCCGCCACCGCCGCGACGGCCTCGGCCCTCACCACGGCCCAGGCCGACAACCGCCCCACCGACGGCATCGAGCGGCACGACCCGGCACCGGGCGCGCACGACGCGGGACACGGGGCTCCCGGACACGACCACGCCGCCAAGGTCGACCACGACCTCGACGGCCCGTTCAGCAAGCAGCAGGCCCAGGCGCGCGAGGCGGCCCTGGAGCAGGTGCTGGCAGGCGACCTGAAGGTGGAGCGCAGGGGTGCCTCCAAGGTCGTCAAGCTCGACGACAAGAAGTACGTCGAGCTGGGCCGTGAGAAGACCGACAAGATCTTTACGATCCTGGTCGAGTTCGGTGACAAGGTCGACAACACCACGCTCATCGACCGCGCGGACGACGACACCACCGAGCTGAAGCCGAAGTTCGGCGGCACGCCCGGCCCGCTGCACAACGCGATAGCCGAGCCGGACCGTACGAAGGACAATTCGACGGCCTGGCAGAAGGACTACAACCAGCAGCACTTCCAGGACCTGTACTTCGGCACCGGCAAGGACAAGAAGACCGGTCAGCAGAAGCAGTCCCTGAAGACCTACTACGAGAAGACCTCGTCGGGCCGCTACTCGGTCGACGGCGCGGTCTCCGACTGGGTCAAGGTCGAGTACAACGAGGCCCGTTACGGCTCGAACTACTGCGGCAACAGCAACTGCTCCAACGTGTGGGACGCCGTCCGCGACGGTGTGACCGCGTGGACCGCGCAGCAGAAGGCGGCCGGCAAGACGGACGCCGAGATCAAGGCGCAGCTCGCCCAGTACGACCAGTGGGACCGCTACGACTTCGACGCCGACGGCAACTTCAACGAGGCCGACGGTTACATCGACCACTTCCAGATCGTCCACGCCGGCGAGGACGAGTCCGCGGGCGGCGGCGCCCAGGGCGGCGACGCGCTGTGGGCCCACCGCTGGTACGCGTACGGCACCGACGCCGGCAAGACCGGCCCGGCGCAGAACAAGGCCGGCGGCACGCAGATCGGCAACACCGGGATCTGGGTCGGCGACTACACGATGCAGCCCGAGAACGGCGGCCTCGGCGTCTTCGCCCACGAGTACGGCCACGACCTGGGCCTGCCGGACCTGTACGACACCTCCGGCAAGGCGGGCGCGGAGAACTCGACCGGCTTCTGGTCGCTGATGTCGTCCGGCTCCTGGCTGGGCACCGGCAAGGACGCGATCGGCGACCTGCCCGGCGACATGACCTCGTGGGACAAGCTCCAGCTCGGCTGGCTGAACTACGAGAAGGCCAAGGCCGCCACGAAGTCCAAGCACACCCTGGGCGTCTCGGAGTACAACACCAAGAACCCGCAGGCGCTGGTCGTCGAGCTGCCGAAGAAGAAGGTCACCACCGCGGTCGTGAAGCCCGCCGAGGGCGCCACCCAGTGGTGGAGCGACATGGGTGACGACCTCAAGAACACCCTCACCCGGTCCGTCGACCTCACGGGCAAGACCAAGGCCGAGCTCACGCTCGACGGCTGGTGGGACATCGAGAAGGACTACGACTACCTCTACACCGAGGTGTCGACCGACGGCGGCAAGAGCTGGACGGCCCTGGCGGGCACCGCCAACGGCAAGGCCATCCCGGCCGACGCCAGCGGCGCCCCGGCGCTCACCGACGTCTCCGGCGGCTTCCAGAAGCTGGCCTACCCGCTGGACGCGTACGCCGGCAAGAAGTTCGACCTCCGCTTCCGCTACCAGACCGACGGCGGCGCGGGCGGCAAGGGCTTCACGGCCGACGCCATCACGCTGACGGCCGACGGCGCGGCGGTCTTCTCGGACAACGCCGAGAACGGCGACAACGGCTGGACCGCGAAGGGCTTCTCCCGGATCGGCGAGTCCTTCACCAACGAGTACGACCAGTACTACATCGCCGAGAACCGCCAGTACGTCTCGTACGACAGGACCCTGAAGGTCGGCCCGTACAACTTCGGCTTCGCGGCGCCGATGGACTCCTGGGTGGAGCACTACCCGTACCAGACCGGTCTGCTGGTCTGGCAGTGGGACACCTCCCAGAAGGACAACAACACCGCCGTCCACCCCGGCCAGGGCCTGATCCTGCCGGTGGACGCGCACGCCACGCCGACGAAGTGGGCCGACGGCACGCTGATGCGCAACCGCATCCAGGCCTACGACTCGCCGTTCAGCCTCTACCGCACCAACGGCCTGACGCTGCACAAGGCCGGTGTCGAGGCCAAGGTCGGCTCGCAGGGCGGCGTCCCGGTCTTCGACGACCGCAAGGGCGTCTACTGGTACGAGTCGAACCCGCGTGCGGGCGTCAAGGTAACTGACACCAACACCAAGATCGCCATCGTCAAGCAGCCGAAGGACGGCCAGACGATCACGGTCCAGGTCGGCCCCTCGACGAAGTAAAAGGTATCGTCGCAGGTCAGACCATGATCGGCCGTCGCCCCCTAGCGGGCGGCGGCCGATTCTGTTTAGGTGCGTGGTGACCCTTTCTTATTGACACACCATCTCACGGGGGAGTGGTACCGCATGCCCGGTGGAGGTTTCACCAAGTTGCCCGGAGGCAAGGTCGTGGTCGCGCTGAGTCTGCCCAGCCCGGTGGGCGACGGCTCCACGGTCCGCGTCCTGGTCCACGCCGCGAACCGCGCCCGCGCCCTGACCCGGCTGCGGAACCTGGGGCTGCGCGCGGTCTACCTGCGCGGCAACACCCACCCGCCCACGCCGGACGAGATCACCGCGGTGCTCCACCACCCCGACGGCCTGCTCTGGCGCACGGTCCCGGAGTCCCACACCGAGCTGTGGCGCCCCATCCGCGCCCTGCTGCCCCAGTCCCGCGCCTGGGGCGCCCCGAGCACGCCCTGGTAGCGCCGGGCCCCGGGCGGCCGGCGTACGGGCTCAGACGACCGGCTTGCCCGTCAGGTCGACGCCCGCGTCCCGCAGCTCCTTCAGGGCCCGCTCCGTGGTCTCCTCCGCGACACCGGCCGTCAGGTCCAGCAGCACCTGGGTGCGGAACCCCTCACGGGCCGCGTCCAGGGCGGTGGCGCGCACGCAGTGGTCGGTGGCGATGCCCACCACGTCCACCTCGGTGACCTCGCGCTCCCGCAGCCAGTCGGCCAGCCGGACGTCGTTCTCGTCGGTGCCCTCGAACCCGCTGTACGCGGCCGCGTACGCCCCCTTGTCGAACACCGCGTCGATCGCGCCCGAGGCGACCGCCGGCGCGAAGTTCGGGTGGAAGCCCACGCCCTCCGTACCGGCCACGCAGTGCCGGGGCCACGAGTTCACGTAGTCCGGCCGGTCGGAGAAGTGGTCGCCCGGGTCGACGTGGTGGTCACGCGTCGCCACCACGTGCTGGTAGACGGCCCCGGCGGCCTCGCCGACCAGGTCCGTGATGGCGGCGGCGACGTCCGCGCCGCCCGCCACCGCGAGGCTGCCGCCCTCGCAGAAGTCGTTCTGTACGTCGACGACGATCAGTGCGCGGTGCATGGCGGTAGTCCTTCGGTGGGGGAGCGGTCGGTCGGGCGTTCGGACGCGGTTCCGGGGATGGGTCCGAGCCTAGAGACTTACCCGGCCCGGCGGGAGGGGGCACCCCACTCCCGCCGGGCCGCGCCTCAGACGTACTCGGTGGGGATGACGGCCTCGCCCCGGGAGAGCTGGACCGCCGACATCGGCAGCCCCGCCCGCGCCGCCATGTGACGCTCCCGCGCCGCGTCCAGCGGCTCGCGCGCCACCACGTCGCCGCCCTTGACCAGCTCCACCAGCAACTGCCGGTCCGCGAGCTCCGCCGGCACCGGCCCGGTGCCGACGACCTCCGCCTCGGCCACCCCGTCCGCGTCCGCGCGCCGCGCCGCCCACTTGCGGCCGCCGACGGACATCTTGCCGCCGAGCGACTTCTTGGCCACCGCTCGCAGCGGCGCCCTCGGGTCCGCCGACTCGGCCCGCGCGACCAGCTTGTAGACCATCGAGCACGTCGGGTGCCCGCTGCCGGTCACGAGCTGCGTGCCGACGCCGTACGCGTCGACCGGCGCCGCCGCCAGCGACGCGATCGCGTACTCGTCCAGGTCCGAGGTGACGACGATCCGCGTGTCGCGCGCCCCCAGCTCGTCGAGCTGCTGGCGCACCCGGTGCGCGACCAGCAGCAGGTCACCGGAGTCGATGCGCACCGCGCCCAGCTCGGGCCCGGCGATCTCCACGGCGGTACGCACGGCCTCGGCCACGTCGTAGGTGTCGACGAGCAGCGTCGTACCCCGGCCCAGGGAGTCCACCTGCGCGCGGAAGGCGTCCCGCTCGGTGTCGTGGAGCAGGGTGAAGGCGTGCGCGGATGTGCCGACGGTCGGGATGCCGTAGCGGAACCCGGCCGCCAGGTCGGAGGTGGACGAGAAGCCGCCCACGTACGCGGCGCGGGCGGCGGCGACCGCCGACAGCTCGTGCGTACGGCGGGCGCCCATCTCGATCAGCCGCCGGTCGCCCGCGGCCGCGGACATCCGGGAGGCGGCGGCCGCGATCGCCGAGTCGTGGTTGAGGATCGACAGGATCACGGTCTCCAGCAGCACGCACTCGGCGAAGGAGCCCTCGACCCGCAGGACCGGCGAGCCGGGGAAGTACACCTCGCCCTCGGGGTAGCCCCAGATGTCGCCGCCGAAGCGGTACTCGGCGAGCCAGGCCAGCGTCGGCTCGTCGACGATGCCGCGCTCGCGCAGGAAGCCGAGGACGCCCGCGTCGAAGCGGAAGTTCTCCACGGCGTCCAGCACGCGTCCGGTGCCCGCCACGACGCCGTAGCGCCGCCCCTCGGGAAGCCGGCGGGTGAAGACCTCGAAGACCGACCGCCGGTCGGCCGTGCCGCCCCGCAGTGCCGCCTGGAGCATCGTCAGCTCGTACTGGTCGGTGAAGAGCGCGGTAGACGGCACGTCCACCGGCAGCCCAAGATCCGCAGCATTCATACGACGATGCTACCCCCGAATACTCGTCAGAGTGACGATTTCCTCCGGGTGCCCCCGAACACCCGTCCCCCGCCCCGTGCGCGCCCCGTTTGTGCGACCCCCCACCCTCAGTGGCAGCATTGGCTAAGTGAGTGTTGCTCCCGCAGAGATCGAACGCACCCAGCCGGCCGAAGAGAACTTCGCCGTCACCGAACCCGACGTGCCCTGGGTGACGATCGTCCACAACGACCCGGTCAACCTCATGAGCTACGTCACCTACGTCTTCCAGGCGTACTTCGGCTACTCCAAGGACAAGGCGCACAAGCTGATGCTGGACGTGCACCACAAGGGCCGGGCCGTCGTCTCCAGCGGCACCCGCGAGGAGATGGAGAGGGACGTGCAGGCCATGCACGGCTACGGACTGTGGGCGACCCTCTCCCAGGACCGCACCTGATGAGCGGGCACTTCGAGGCGCTGCCCGGCGGCGGCGCGGCCGTACCGCTCGACGAGGTCGAGATCTCCATCCTGCGCTCCCTGGCCGTCCAGCTCCTGGAGCTGATCGGCCCCGGCGAGGTGCCGCCCAAGGGCGAGGACCCGCTGGCGGAGCTGTTCCGCGAGGGGCCCAGCGAGCCGCCCGCCGACCCGGCGCTGGCCCGCCTGTTCCCCAACGCGTACGAGGACGGCGACGAGGAGCTGCGCGCCGCCTCCGCCGAGTTCCGCCGCTACACGGAGAACGACCTGCGCGCCCGCAAGCGCGAGGACGCCCTCGCCGTCGTACGGAGCCTGGACGGACTGAGCGCGGCCGGTGAGGGCGGCGCGGTGCTGAAGCTCACCGCCGAGGAGTCGCGCCGGTGGCTCGGCGCGCTCAACGACCTCCGGCTGACCATCGGCACGCGGCTGGAGGTCAGGGACGACGACGAGAACGAGGCGCTGTACCGGCTCCCGGACTCCGATCCGCGCAAGCCGATGGTCATGGCGTACCTGTGGCTGGGTGCCCTCCAGGAGACCCTGGTCGAGACCCTCATGTGACCTTCGTTCGCTCAGCGGACGCTCAAATCCGTATAACGATCGGATCACCAGCCCGCCCTGTTTTGGGGGGCTGGTGATTGCTTTGTCCGCTTCTCCTTGTGTGGTCCGTCACAGTAACTGTCCGTGATCACTGTCGAAATCGTGATAAATCTTCACGATCGCCCGGGGACGCCACCCCTGTGCCCGGGTGCGCTACGGCCGGCGGACCGCCGGCGGCACTCCATCCATATCCGGGGGGATCAGGACCTGATCCGCGGTCACGCACAGTCCCGTGCGAGCGACGCGGATCAGCGTGGAGAAAGGCGCACAACCATGACCTCAGTGCAGGTCGACAAGCAGCACGACGGCAGTGAGGCCGCGGGGGCCGCATCCGGCGAGGGTGAGGGCTATCAGCGGGGCCTCGGGGCCCGCCAGATCCAGATGATCGCGATCGGCGGAGCCATCGGCACCGGGCTCTTCCTCGGCGCCGGCAAGGCCATCTCCAAGGCCGGACCGAGCCTCATCCTGGCGTACGCCATCGCCGGCCTCGTCATCTTCTTCATCATGCGGGCACTGGGCGAGCTGCTCATGTACCGCCCCGTCTCGGGCTCCTTCGCGGAGTACGCCCGCGAGTTCGTCGGACCCTTCGCGGGCTTCGTCACCGGCTGGACGTACTGGCTCTTCTGGGTCGTCACCGGCATCACCGAGGTCACCGCCGCGGCCACGTACATGACGTACTGGTGGGACATCCCGCAGTGGATCTCCGCCCTGGCCTTCACCGTCATCCTCTTCGGCGCGAACCTGATCTCCGTGAAGCTCTTCGGCGAGCTCGAGTTCTGGTTCTCGATGATCAAGGTCACCGCCATCATCGGCATGATCCTGATCTGCGCCGGCATCCTCACCATCGGCTTCTCCGACGCCGGTGACACCGCCTCCATGACGATGCTCTGGTCCGAGGGCGGCTTCTTCCCCAAGGGCATCGGCGGCACGCTGATGACCCTCCAGATCGTGATGTTCGCCTTCCTCGCGGTCGAGCTGGTCGGCGTCACCGCCGGTGAGTCGAAGGACCCGAAGGTCACCCTGCCGAAGGCCATCAACACCGTCCCGTGGCGCATCGCCGTCTTCTACGTCGGCGCGCTGATCATGATCCTGTCGGTCGTGCCGTGGACGCACTTCCAGCCGGGCGTCTCGCCGTTCGTCGCCGCGTTCGAGAAGATGGGCCTCGGCATCGGCGCCGCGATCGTCAACTTCGTGGTGCTCACCGCCGCCCTGTCCTCCTGCAACTCGGGCATGTACTCCACCGGCCGCATGCTGCGCGACCTCGCGCTCAACGGCCAGGGCCCGAAGATCTTCACCCGGCTGACGAAGTCCGGCACCCCGCTGATCGGCACCGCCTTCTCGGCCGCGCTGATGCTCGTGGGCGTGTGGATCAACTACGTCGCCCCCGGCAAGGCCTTCGAGTACGTCGTCTCCTTCGCGACCATCTCCGGCATGTGGGCCTGGATCATGATCCTGGTCTCGCAGATCCGCTACCGGGCCGCCGTCAAGCGCGGTGAGGCCCCGGAGTCGGAGTTCAAGGCCCCCGGCGCGCCGTTCACGAGCTGGTTCGCCCTGCTGTTCATCGGCATGGTCATCGTGATGATGGGCATCGACGAGGGTGCGCGGGTCTCCCTGTACTGCGCCCCGCTGTGGGCCCTGCTGCTCGGCGTCTCGTACCTGGTCCTGAAGTCCCGGAACCCGGAGAGCGCCTCGTTCAAGCGGTAGTTTCCGGTGGCTTGTCCACCATGTGGGCCCGCCCGTACCGACCCTCGGTACGGGCGGGCCCGTCTGCTTATCCTGATGCGCATGCTGACCATCACACGGGCCCTGTACGACCAGATCGTCGCGCACGCGCGCGAGGACCACCCGGACGAGGCGTGCGGCGTGGTCGCGGGCCCGGCCGGCTCCGGCCGCCCCGAGCGCTTCATCCCCATGCTCAACGCCGCCCGCTCGCCCACGTTCTACGAGTTCGACTCGGGCGACCTGCTGAAGCTGTACCGCGAGATGGACGACCGCGACGAGGAGCCCGTCGTCATCTACCACTCGCACACCGCGACCGAGGCGTACCCCTCCCGCACGGACGTGTCGTACGCCAACGAGCCCGGCGCGCACTACGTGCTGGTCTCGACGGCCGACACGGACGGCGCCGGACCGTTCCAGTTCCGGTCGTTCCGGATCGTCGAGGGCGAGATCACGGAGGAAGAGGTCCAGGTCGTCGACGCCTACTGAGTGATCCGTCTCGGCTCGTGAGCGTGAATCGTCCATCATGCGAGATCACACTCCGAATGGCGGACCGGGAATCGATACGATGACCGCATGGTTTCCATCGACGTGAGCGAACAGACGCCGGGCACCGTGCTGCTCGTGGCGCGGCTGCACGTCGACCTGTGCCGCCTCGCCAGCGCGATGTGTCCGCGCTGCCGTGCCGTTTGAGCACCGTCCCCGGCACTCCCGGTACGACCCGGCCCCACCCCGCACCGCCGTGCGCATCCGTCCGTGCGCACCCAGCACGCCTGCCTTCTTCGCGACCCACCCTTCCGACAGGAGCCCACGCCATGGCCATCGAGGTCCGCATCCCGACCATCCTCCGCACCTACACCGGCGGCGCCAAGGCCGTCGAGGGCAGCGGGGACACCCTCGCCGACCTCTTCGCCGACCTCGAGACCCGGCACGCGGGCATCCAGGAGCGCATCGTCGACGGTGGCGAGCTGCGCCGGTTCGTGAACGTCTACCTGAACGACGAGGACGTCCGCTTCCTGGAGGGCATCAACACCAAGCTGTCCGACGGCGACAACGTGACGATCCTCCCGGCCGTGGCCGGCGGAATGCGCTGATGCGCTACGACTCGCCCCTCGCCGCGGTCGGCAACACCCCGCTCGTCCGGCTCCCGCGCCTGTCCCCGTCGGCGGACGTGCGCATCTGGGCCAAGCTGGAGGACCGCAACCCCACCGGCTCGGTCAAGGACCGCCCGGCCCTGCACATGATCGAGCAGGCCGAGAAGGACGGCCGGCTCACGCCCGGCTGCACCATCCTGGAGCCGACCAGCGGCAACACGGGCATCTCGCTGGCGATGGCGGCCCGGCTCAAGGGCTACCGCATCGTGTGCGTGATGCCCGAGAACACCTCCCAGGAGCGGCGCGACCTGCTCGCCATGTGGGGTGCCGAGATCATCTCGTCCCCGGCGGCGGGCGGCTCCAACACGGCGGTACGGGTCGCCAAGGAGCTCGCCGCCGAGCACCCCGACTGGGTGATGCTCTACCAGTACGGCAACCCGGACAACGCGGGCGCCCACTACGCGACGACGGGGCCCGAGATCCTCGCGGACCTGCCGTCCGTCACGCACTTCGTGGCGGGCCTGGGAACCACGGGCACCCTGATGGGCGTCGGCCGCTACCTGCGGGAGCACAAGCCGGACGTGAGGATCGTCGCCGCCGAGCCCCGGTACGACGACCTCGTCTACGGGCTGCGCAACCTCGACGAGGGCTTCGTCCCCGAGCTGTACGACGCCTCCGTGCTGACCACCCGCTTCTCGGTCGGCTCGGCGGACGCGGTCACCCGTACCCGGGAGCTGCTCCAGCAGGAGGGCATCTTCGCGGGCGTCTCGACGGGCGCGGCGCTGCACGCGGCGATCGGCGTGGGCAGGAAGGCGGTCAAGGCGGGCGAGAGCGCGGACATCGTGTTCGTCGTGGCCGACGGCGGCTGGAAGTACCTGTCGACGGGCGTCTACACGGCCGCGACGACGGAGGAAGCCATCGAAACCCTCCAGGGCCAGCTCTGGGCGTAGGGCCGCGGCCCCGCCGGGGGCGGCCCGCCGTCAGGCCGACAGGTGGCGCACCCGGTCCCAGACCAGGGGGTCCACCCGCCCGGCGCGGCGGCGGAAGCGCCGGACCGGGACGTCCCGCAGCTCGTCCGTCTCCAGGAAGCTCGGCCGCCCCCGCGCGTCGCCCACGGCGTCGGGGCGCAGGGCGATCACGCCCGGCCGGTCGTCCCGGTAGCGGCTGGTGATCTTGGCGACGAGCGCGGTGTCCCCGCGTACCGCCAGCACCAGGCAGGGACGGTCCTTGGAGCCGGGACCGTCCTCGTAGGGCACGTCCGCCCACCAGATCTCGCCCGCCCGGGGCCGTGGTCCCGCCGGCCGGCCGGGCCGGGCCGGCGGACGGGTCCGGCCACCCGGACGGCGGCCGCGCCCCGACGCGTCGCTCGCCGCCGCGACCAGTGCGATCACCACGACGGCGCCGAGCGCCGGCCACCAGGACGTGTCCATACCTTCGGACGCTACCCGCCCGAACCGGTGACAGCGCGGGTGAGTTCGACCACAAGGGGCCACCGCGAAGGAGCGACGCGGCCCGCCGCGCCTTACGCTCGGTAAACCGCACGACCTCCCCTGTCAGCGCCTGCCCGGCTCCCGTCCTCGGAGGTTCACGCTCCATGAAGCTCACCGTCGTCGGCTGCTCGGGGTCGTTCCCGTCCGCGGAATCGGCCTGCTCGAGCTACCTCGTAGAGGCCGACGGCTTCCGGCTGCTCCTCGACATGGGCAACGGCGCCCTGGGCGAGTTGCAGCGCCACATCGGTCTGTACGACCTGGACGCGATCTTCCTCAGCCACCTGCACGCCGATCACTGCATCGACATGTGCGGGTACTTCGTCGCGCGTTACTACCGGCACGAGGGCGGCCGCTGCCCGGCCATCCCCGTGTACGCCCCCGACGGCGCCGAGCAGCGCCTGACCACGGCGTACGCGGACACGCCGTCGGACACGTCGATGAGCGAGGTGTTCGACTTCCACACGCTCAAGTCCGGCGCGTTCGACATCGGCCCCTTCCGGGTGCGCACCGAGAAGGTGTGCCACCCGGTCGAGGCGTACGGCATCCGCGTCGAGCACGCGGGGAAGTCGATCACGTACTCCGGTGACACGGGCGTCTGCGACGAGCTCGACACGCTCGCGGCCGGTACGGACCTGTTCCTGTGCGAGGCGTCCTTCACGTACGGCAAGGAGGACATCCCGGGCCTGCACCTCAACGGCCGCGAGGCGGGTGCGCACGCGGCCAGGGCGGGGGCGGGGCGGCTGGTGCTCACGCACATCCCGCCGTGGACGGACGGCGAGCGGAACCTGGCGGACGCGCGGGCCGTGTACGACGGCCCGTCGGAGCTCGCGCACGCGGGCGCCGTGTACGAGGTATGAGAAAGAAGGCCCCCGGCGTCGCCGGGGGCCTTCCTTTTCCGTACGCGTGTTACTTGGCTTCGGCCTTCTGGAGCTCGGCCAGCTCCTCGTCGGACTCGCGGCCCGGCGTCGGCAGGTTGTACTTGGTGATCGCGAAGCGGAAGACCACGTAGTAGACCGCCGCGAAGCACAGACCGACCAGGGCCAGGCCCCACGGGTTGGAGGCGATGCCCAGGTTGAGGACGAAGTCCACCGCGCCGGCCGAGAAGCCGAAGCCGTCCTTCATGCCCAGCGCCCAGGTCAGCGCCATGGAGACACCGGTGAGCACGGCGTGGATCGCGTAGAGCACCGGCGCGATGAACATGAAGGTGAACTCGATCGGCTCCGTGACACCGGTGACGAAGGACGTCAGCGCGAGGGAGAACATCATGCCGCCGACGACCTTGCGGCGCTCGGGGCGGGCGCAGTGCACGATCGCGAGGCAGGCCGCCGGGAGGGCGAACATCATGATCGGGAAGAAGCCGGTCATGAACTGTCCGGCGGTCGGGTCACCGGCGAGGAAGCGCGCGATGTCGCCGCTCTTGCCCTCGTAGGAACCGGCCTGGAACCACGGGAAGGAGTTGAGCAGGTGGTGCATGCCGACCGGGATCAGCGCGCGGTTGGCGACACCGAAGATGCCCGCGCCGACGGCGCCGGAGCCGACCAGGCTCTCACCGATCCAGTGCAGACCCGCGCCCAGCCACGGCCAGATGAGGCCGAAGACGATGCCGGTGACCAGGCCGGCGAAGGCGGACAGGATCGGGACCAGGCGCCGGCCGCCGAAGAAGCCCAGCCAGTCCGGCAGCTTGGTCCGGTAGAAGCGCTGGTAGAGCAGCGCCACGATGATGCCCATGACCACGCCGCCGAGCACCTTGGCGTCGACCGCCTGCTCGACCATGACGATCTTGCCGTCGACGATGGCTTCCTTCTTGGGCAGGCTGCTGTCCGTGAAGGTGCCGAGCACGCTCTTGAAGACGAGGTAGCCGGTCACGGCCGCCAGGGCCGTGGAACCGTCGGACTTCTTCGCGAAGCCGATCGCGATACCGACGGCGAACAGCAGCGCCATGTTGTCCAGCAGGGCACCGCCACCGGCCGCCATGTAACCGGCGATCTTGGTGATGAAGGTCGGGAAGGACTCCCGGCCGAGCATGTCGGGCTGACCGAAACGCACCAGGAGCGCGGCGGCCGGCAGCACGGCGACCGGCAGCATGAGGCTGCGGCCGATGCGCTGCATGACCGACATCACGCCCGCGCCCTTCTTCTTCTCCGCCGCGGGGGCGGCGCTGGCCGTGGACATCAAGTTCCTCCAGGTGGGCAAGGCGCCGCCTGGCATGATCAAATGGGGGACGGCGGCGTCTCAAGGAAGCGCGGCAGCGCCGCGTGGTCTACACCAGTAGTGGTGTAGACCTGTTGTAGCACGGTGAGCGTTAGATAAGGAACTTGCGATTTGATAACGCCGCTGGTCCCCGTGCGCGCTACGGCTTGGTGACGTCCGTCTCCGCCTCTTCCGGCTCCCGGCCCGGCGTCTTGAGGTCGAATTTCGTGATCGCGAAGCGGAAGATCGCGTAATAGACGACCGCGAAGGCCAGACCGATCGGAATGATCAGCCAGGGCTTGGTCGCCAGCCCCCAGTTGATGACGTAGTCGATCAGCCCCGCCGAGAAGCTGAAGCCGTCCTTGACGCCGAACGCCCAGGTCACCGCCATCGAGACTCCGGTCAGCAGGGCGTGCACCGCGTACAGCGCCGGGGCGATGAAGAGGAACGAGTACTCGATCGGCTCGGTGATGCCGGTGACGAACGAGGTGAGCGCCACCGAGAGCATCAGCCCGCCGACCTCCTTGCGGCGGTGCGGCTTGGCGCAGTGCGTGATGGCCAGGGCGGCCGCCGGCAGGGCGAACATCATGATCGGGAAGAAGCCGGTGGTGAACTGCCCGGCGTCCGGGTCGCCCGCCAGGAACATGCTGATGTCGCCGTGCACCACCGTGCCGTCCGGCTTGGTGTACGTACCGAACTGGAACCACACCGGCACGTTCAGGAACTGGTGCAGGCCGATCACCAGCAGCGCGCGGTTGGCGACGCCGAAGAGACCGGAGCCCCACGCCCCGAGGCCGACCAGCCAGTCGCTGAAGTCCTCCAGGGCGTCGCCGACCGGGGGCCAGACGAACAGGCACACCACGGCGAAGGCGATCGCCACGAACGACATGATGATCGGCACCAGCCGGCGGCCGTTGAAGAAGCCCAGCCAGTCCACCAGCCTGGTGCGGTGGTAGCGCTGCCAGAAGTAGGCGGTGAACAGCCCCATGACGATGCCGCCGAAGACGCCCGGGTTCTGGTACGTGTACGCCACGAAGGTGTCGTCCGCGCCGAGGCACCCGCCGTTGACGTCGGTGGTGCCCGCCGGGCAGTCCTTGGGGAACGCGCGCAGCACGCCCCGGTAGACGAGGAAGCCCGTGACGGCGGCCAGCGCGGTGGAACCGTCCGCCTTCTTGGCCATGCCGATCGCCACGCCCACGCAGAACAGCAGCGGCAGGCCCAGGTCGGCGTCGAGCAGGGCGCCGCCCGCGCCCGCCATCACCTTGGCGACGTCGTCCCAGCCCGCGCCGTCGGCGCCGAAGACGTCCGGCTGGCCCAGCCGGTTGAGGATGCCCGCCGCCGGCAGTACCGCGATGGGCAGTTGGAGGCTGCGGCCCATCTTCTGGAGCCCCTGGAAGAGGCCGGTCCACCGCTTCTGCCTCGGTGCCGGCTTCGACGGGGCCGCGCTGTCGGAGCTCATCGGCGTCCTCCTGGTCTCCTGGGCGAGACTGGTGTAGACCAGTTGCGATATCGTGGGCGCTGGTGATCGTCATCCTTCGGTACAACCGGGTAATGCGCCCGCGAAGATGGGCCAACCGTGCGTTACCGTGACGAAAGACCTAGGTGGGCCGAGCAGCGCTCAGTGCTCCGGAACGGCCTTTGAACGCAGGGAGAGAGACATGGCCAGCAAGGCTGAGAAGATCGTCGCCGGGCTCGGCGGCATCGACAACATCGAAGAGGTCGAGGGCTGCATCACCCGCCTGCGCACCGAGGTCAACGACCCGGACCTGGTCGACGAGGCCGCGCTGAAGGCCGCCGGAGCCCACGGCGTCGTCAAGATGGGCAGCGCGATCCAGGTCGTCATCGGCACCGACGCCGACCCGATCGCCGCCGAGATCGAAGACATGATGTGAGCTGACCGCTCACCCGTGAGGGGCCCGTTCCGGTACCGGAACGGGCCCCTCACGCACGGGCGACTAGGCTCGTGCCATGTCTCGAATCGACGGCCGCACCCCCGAACAGCTCCGCCCGGTCACCATCGAACGCGGATGGAGCAAGCACGCCGAGGGCTCCGTCCTCATCTCCTTCGGCGACACCAAGGTCTTCTGCACCGCCTCCGTCACCGAGGGCGTCCCGCGCTGGCGCAAGGGCAGCGGCGAGGGCTGGGTGACCGCCGAGTACTCGATGCTGCCGCGCTCCACCAACACGCGCGGCGACCGCGAGTCCGTACGCGGCAAGATCGGCGGCCGTACGCACGAGATCAGCCGGCTGATCGGCCGCTCCCTGCGGGCCGTCATCGACTACAAGGCGCTCGGCGAGAACACCATCGTCCTCGACTGCGACGTCCTCCAGGCCGACGGCGGCACCCGCACCGCCGCCATCACCGGCGCGTACGTCGCCCTCGCCGACGCCGTCGCCTGGGCGCAGGGAAAGAAGCTGGTCAAGGCCGGGCGCAAGCCCCTGACCGGCACCGTCGCCGCCGTGTCCGTCGGCATCGTGGACGGCACGCCGCTGCTGGACCTCCGCTACGAGGAGGACGTGCGCGCCGAGACCGACATGAACGTCGTCTGCACCGGCGACGGCCGGTTCGTCGAGGTCCAGGGCACCGCCGAGGCCGAGCCCTTCGACCGCAAGGAGCTCAACGCCCTGCTCGACCTCGCCACCGGCGGCTGCGCCGACCTCGCCGCCCTCCAGCGCGACGCGCTGGGCATCACGCTCTAGCCCTCTTCGGCCGAGAGGCCCGGCAACCGCCGGGGCCCTCGTCGGCGTCTGAAGGAGTACGGGCGTACGGGCCGAACCGTACGCCCGTCCGCAGCCCTCGGGAGGACCCGTTCCATGCGCCGTCGTCGTACCGCCGCCCTCGCCGCCGCCACCGCAGTGCTCGCCCTCACCGGAGCGGTCGGCTGCGGCGCCCTCGACAAGGCCATGGACTGCGTCCAGGCCGCCGACGCCATCGCCACCAGCGTCGACAAGCTGAGCCAGGCCGTCTCCTCCGCCACGGACGACCCCACCCGGCTGAACGAGTCGCTCAACGAGATCGACAAGGAGCTCGACAGCCTCAAGGACAAGACGGACAACGCCGACCTGTCCAAGGCCGTCGACGACCTCGGCATGGGTGTCGACAGTGTCCGCACCGCCGTCGAGAACGGCGACACCACCCCCGACATCAAGCCCGTCACCGACGCCGCCACCGAGATCGGCAAGGTCTGCACCCCGTAGATACTGGGCACATGACCCGCCTGATCCTCGCCACCCGCAACGCCGGGAAGATCACCGAACTGCACGCCATCCTCGCCGACGCGGGGCTCGACCACGACCTCGTCGGCGCGGACGCCTACCCCGAGATCCCCGACGTCAAGGAGACCGGCGTCACCTTCGCGGAGAACGCCCTCCTCAAGGCCCACGCCCTCGCCCGGGCCACCGGCCTGCCCGCCGTCGCCGACGACTCCGGCCTGTGCGTCGACGTCCTCGGCGGCGCCCCCGGGATCTTCTCGGCGCGCTGGTCGGGCCGCCACGGCGACGACCGGGCGAACCTGGAGCTTCTGCTCGCCCAGCTCGCCGACATCGCCCCCGAACACCGCGGCGCCCACTTCGCCTGCGCCGCCGCCCTGGCCCTGCCGGACGGCACCGAGCGCGTGGTCGAGGGCCGCCTGCGCGGCACCCTGCGCCACGCCCCGGCCGGCAGCGGCGGCTTCGGCTACGACCCGGTCCTCCAGCCCGACGGCGACAGCCGCACGTGCGCCGAGCTGACCGCGGCGGAGAAGAACGCCATCAGCCACCGCGGCCAGGCCTTCCGCGCCCTGGTCCCGGTCATCCGCGAACTGGTCGGCTGAGGCCCGCCCCGCACACACGAAGGGCCGCCCCCGGGAAGCGGGGACGGCCCTTCGTCGTCCTGTGCGGCCGGAGGGACTCGAACCCTCACGGGTGTTACCCCACTGGGACCTAAACCCAGCGTGACTGCCAATTCCACCACGGCCGCGTACGCGCCCCCATCGTAGTGGGCCCGCCACGGCCGCCGGGCGGCGCCCGTCAGAACCGGGGCTCGGGCGCCCGGGCCCGGACCAGCGCGGCGGCCTCCTCCTCGGTGCACACCGACGGCGGTGAGCCCGCGAGGGGCTGACGGGCCGTCTCCTTCATGCAGGCCACCGCGACGACCCCCACCAGGGCCGCCGCCATCGCGTAGTACGCGGGCATCAGCGAGCTGCCGGTCAGGCCGATGAGGGCGGTGATGACCAGCGGGGTCGTGCCGCCGAACAGGGACGCGGAGAGGTTGTAGCCCACCGACAGCGAGCCGTAGCGCACATGCGTCGGGAAGAGCGCCGGGAGGGCCGCCGACATGGTGCCCAGCAGGCACACCAGTGACAGGCCGAGCATCAGCATGCCCGCCGTGACGGCGAGGACGCCGCCGAGGCCGATCAGCCAGAACGCCGGCACCGACAGGAACAGGAACCCCAGCATGCCCGCCATCAGCAGCGGCTTGCGGCCGTAGCGGTCGCTGAGGCGGCCCACCCGGCTGATGATCAGCATCAGCAGCGCCATGACGGCCAGCAGGATCAGCAGCCCGTGCGTCGCGCTGTAGCCCAGCTCGTCGGAGAGGTACGTCGGCATGTACGACAGCAGCATGTAGTCGGTGATGTTGTACGCCCCGACGAGCGCGACGCACAGCAGCAGCGTCGGCCAGTACTGGCGGAAGATCGTGCCGAGGTCGCCCTTGGCGGACGTCTCCACCGTGTCGGCGGCCTCGGAGGCGGACGCGCTCTCCGACTCCAGCTTCCGGAACGCCGGCGTCTCGTCCAGCCGCAGCCGCAGGTAGAGCCCCACCAGGCCCAGCGGGCCCGCCACCAGGAACGGCACGCGCCAGCCCCAGGACTCCATGGCCGCGTCGCCCAGGACCGCCGTCAGCGCCGTGACCAGGCCCGCCGCGCCCACGTACCCGGCGAGCGTGCCGAACTCCAGGAAGCTGCCGAAGAAGCCGCGCCGCTTGTCGGGCGCGTACTCGGCGATGAAGGTGGACGCACCGCCGTACTCCCCGCCCGTCGAGAAGCCCTGCACCAGCCGGAAGAGGATCAGCAGCACCGGGGCCCAGAAGCCGATGGAGGCGTACGAGGGGATCAGCCCGATCGCGAACGTGCCGACCGCCATCAGGATCATCGTCAGCGCGAGGACCTTCTTGCGGCCGATCCGGTCGCCCATCGGGCCGAAGAACAGGCCGCCCAGCGGCCGGATCAGGAAGGCGACGGCGAAGGTCGCGAAGGAGGACAGCAACTGCGCCGTGTCGTTCCCGGACGGGAAGAAGACATGGCCGATGGTGACGGCCAGATAGCTGTAGATGCCGAAGTCGAACCACTCCATGGCGTTGCCGAGCGAGGCCGCCTTCACGGCCCGCTTGACCGCCGCCTCGTCGGTGACGGTGATGTCGGACCGCCGGAGTTTCGGGTTCTTCCGCTGCTGGATGGTGCGGAACAGGATGCGGTGGCGCCTGACCGCCGCTGGATCGGCCGTGGCCGCCATGGGCAGGGTTCCTTTCCTGGACTTCGGGATCAATCCAAGGGGAACACCTGCTCGTGCGTAACGATCGCAAACCGAGGTCCCGGATATCGGGGACCAAGGTCACATGGCGGCGGGCCGGCCGGCCGGACGGCTCAGATGCCGAGGTCCTTGATGATCTTGGCCACGTGGCCGGTGGCCTTCACGTTGTACAGCGCCCGCTCGACCTTGCCCTCCTCGTCCACGACCACGGTCGAACGGATCACGCCCGTCACCGTCTTGCCGTACAGCTTCTTCTCGCCGAAGGCGCCGTACGCGGTGAGCGTCTCCTTGGACGGGTCGCCGACCAGCGTGACCTTCAGGTCCTCCTTCTCCCGGAACTTCGCCAGCTTCTCCGGCTTGTCCGGGGAGACGCCGACCACGTCGTAGCCCGCGTCCGCGAGCACGCCGAGGTTGTCGGTGAAGTCGCACGCCTGCTTGGTGCAGCCGGGCGTCAGCGCGGCCGGGTAGAAGTAGACGATGACCTTGCGGCCCCGGTAGTCCGCGAGCGACACGTCGTTGCCGTCCGCGTCGGGCAGGGTGAAGGCGGGGGCCGTGTCGCCGGGCTGCAGTCGCTCGCTCATGATCTCTCTCCTGAATCGGACGTATGCGTTCAGAGCCTAATGGGGGTCTGCGACAGTCACCGGGCCCCTGAGCTGACAGACTGTCCACCACGGATTTGGACGGACCTACGGAGGCAGCGCGGTGTCGGAAGCCAGGACCCCTGCGCAGATCGAGGCGGACATCGTCCGCCGGCGCGAGCAGCTCGCCGTCACTCTCGACGAGATCGGCGTACGCATGCACCCGAAGACGATCATCGGGGACGCGAAGGCCAGGGTGGCGTCGACGGTCGACGAGACCGCCGGGCGCGCCTTCGTCACGGTGAACCGCGTCGTCACCGACGTGAAGGGACGGTTCGTCTCGGAGGACGGCGAGCCGCGCCTGGAGCGCGTCGTGCCGGTGGCCCTGCTGGTGGTCGGCGTGGTGGGGCTGCTCGCCGTCACCGCCCGCAGGCGCAAGGGCTGACACGATCCGTGACCCTCTGGCGTGCGCGGCGCGTCCGGGCAGGTAGGTTCGTGGCGTGAGCGAGAACACCCACGACAAGCTGCCCATCCGGATGCTGCACGACCGGGTCCTGGTCCGCAGCGACACGCCCGAGGGCGAGAGGCGCTCGGGCGGCGGCATCCTGATCCCGGCGACCGCCGCCGTCGGCCGCCGGCTCGCCTGGGCCGAGGTGGTCGCGGTCGGTCAGAACGTCCGGACCGTGGAGATCGGCGACCGGGTGCTGTACGACCCCGAGGACCGTGCCGAGGTCGAGGTGCGGGGCGTGGCGTACGTCCTGATGAGGGAGCGCGACCTGCACGCGGTCGCGGCGGACCGCTTCGGCGGGTCCGAGGACTCGACCGGTCTGTATCTGTAGCGGGAGCGGCTTCGGGCCTGGTGGCGGACGTCACCAGGCCCTTGCGCATGCCCTTTGCTAGCGTGGAGGGACCCCGACGAGACGCGCCGTACCGGGTTACGCAAAGACGACGCACCCCCTTGGTCGTACGTTCTCGCGTCTCGGAGGTGCCGTCATGGCATGGGTCCTGCTGATCGTCGCCGGTCTGCTCGAGGTGGGCTGGTCGATCGGGATGAAGTACACCGACGGCTTCACACGGCTGTGGCCCAGCCTGTTCACCGGCATCGGGATCGTCGCCAGCATGGCCCTGCTGTCCCAGGCCGCGAAGACCCTGCCCATCGGTACCGCGTACGGCGTGTGGGTCGGCATCGGCGCGGCCGGCGCGGCGGTCGTCGGCATGGTGGTGCTGGGCGAGCCGGCGACCGCCGCGCGGATCTTCTTCGTCTGTCTGCTCCTGGTCGCGGTGGTGGGCCTGAAGGCCACGTCCGGCCACTAGGGGGTGTCTTGCCGATCTTGCCGGGCTCGCGACGCCTGGCACGCACGCTCGCCGCGTTGTCGTCGGTCGCCAATGTCCCCCGTAGCCCTACGGGCACGGGAGGTGCCCCCACCGCAGTGGCTCCTCCCCCTGCCTTCGGCGGGGGGACCCCCACCTCCGCCTTGCGATCGCACGCACCGGACACCGCTCCCTGATCCGGCCTGATCGACAAGACACCCCCTGGCCCCGGCCCGGGCGACCTAACCGGCGGGCGCGGGTACGGGCGGCGGCGCGCCGGGTGCCGGACCACCGGGCGGGCCGGCCGGCACCGCCGCGGCGGGCCCGGCGGTCGCGGCCCCCGGTCCCGGGGCGGGCGTTCCCCGCCCGCCGCCCGTCGACCGCGCCCCACCGGTGCCGCCCGGCGCGGCGGGGCCGCCGCGGTAGCCGTCGTCACCGTCGTCCCGCCCGCGCCCCTCCCGGCCGCGCCCCGCCTCCATGCCCTCCTGGTCGCCGCCCTCGTTCCAGCCGTCCGGGCCCTCCGTGTCGCCCTCCCCGGGCCACGGCTCCTCCTCGGGCGGTTCCTCGTCCGCGCCCTCCGCCAGCACCAGGTCGAAGTCCCGCACCGCGCTGCCCGCCAGGGCCGCCCGGGTGTACTGGCCCCAGATCTCCGCGGGCGCCCCGCCCCCGTTCATCCGCTCCAGCCCCAGCGCCCCGTACAGCGGCTTCTGCGCCCCGGTGTCCGGGTCCTGGCCCATCACCGTGATCACGGTGGCCAGGTCCGGGGTGTAGCCGGCGAACCAGGCCGCCTTGTCGTCCTCCGCCGTTCCGGTCTTGCCGGCGGCCGGGCGCCCGGCCGCCTGCGCGGCGGTGCCGGTGCCGCCCTCGATGACGCTGCGCAGCATGGCCGTCGTCGTGTCGGCCGCCTCCCGGCTGATCACCTGCTCGCTCTTGGCCGCGGGCAGCGGCAGTGTCCTGCCGTCCTTCTCGATCCTCTCCACCAGTGCGTACCGGCCGTGCTTGCCGTGGTTGGCGAGGGTCGCGTACGCCCCGGCCATGTCCAGCACGCTCGCGGTGGCCGGGCCGAGCGCGATGGACGGCGAGGGGTTCAGGTCGGGCGTGTCGGCGGGCAGGCCCAGGTCGATGGCGGTCTGCTCCACCTTGGCGGGGCCGACGTCCACGGCGAGCTGGGCGTACACCGCGTTGACGGACTTGTCCGTGGCCGTGCGGACGGTGATGGGGCCGTAGTCCACGTCGTCCTCGTTGGCCGGGGAGTAGGGGTGGCCGCCCCAGCCCTGCACCTGGCGCTTGTTGGTGCCGTCGTACCGGGTGTTGGGGAGGATGCGGTCACCGTCCTGGGTGACGGAGGCGTTGTCGATGGCGGCGGCGAACACGAAGGGCTTGAAGGTGGAGCCGACCTGGTAGTCGCGGCGGGTCGCGTTGTTGACGAACTGCCGGGTGTAGTCGACGCCGCCGTACATGGCGACCACCTTGCCGGTGGCCGGGTCGACGGACACGCCGCCGACCCGTACGTAGCGGTCGGTCTCGTTGGCCGGGTCGAGCCGCGCGGTGACCTGGTCGGCCACGGCCTCGACGAGGGCCTCCTGCTTGGGCTGGTCCAGGGTGGTGGTGATGCGGTACCCGCCCTGGGCCAGGGTCTTCTTGTCGATGACGTCATGGGCGGTGAGGTAGTCCTCGACGGCCTGGACGATGTAGCCGCGCTGGCCGGACAGCCCGGTCGTGGCGGTGGCGTCCTCCGGCTCGGGGAAGGCGGTGGCGGCCCGGGCGGCGGGGGTGAGCCACCTCTCCTGCACCATGGCGTCCAGCACGTAGTTCCAGCGCCCGACCGCCTTGGCGCGCATGTCGGGGCGGCCGTCGACGTCGTACGCGCTGGGGGCGTTGAGCAGCACGGCGAGGTACGCCCCTTGAGCGGCCGTCAGGTCCTGGGCGTCCCTGCCGTAGTAGGCGCGGGCGGCGGCCTGGATCCCGTAGGCGTTGCGGCCGTAGAAGCTGGTGTTGAGGTAGCCCTCGAGGATGTCGTCCTTGGTCTTCTCCCGGTCGAGCTTGATCGAGATGAAGAACTCCTTGACCTTGCGGACGAGGGTCCGCTCCTGGCCGAGGTAGTAGTTCTTGACGTACTGCTGGGTGATGGTGGAGCCGCCCTGGGTGCCCTTGCCGGTGAGCGTGTTCCAGGCGGCGCGGAGCATCGCCTCGGGGTCGACGCCCGGCTGGGAGTAGAAGTCCCGGTCCTCGGCCGCCAGCACGGCCCGCCGGACGGGCAGGGGGACCTGGGAGAGGCGTACGTTCTCGCGGTTGACGTCACCCTTCTGGGCGAGCGGGGTGCCGTCGCGGTAGAGGTACACGTTGGACTGGGCCGTGGCGGCGGCGTTGGCGGCCGGGATGTCGACGAGCTGGTAACCGGCGAAGAAGCCGCCGATCAGCAGCAGGGCGGTGAGGAGGAACGCGCCGAGGACCATGCGCCAGGTCGGCACGAGCCGCCGCCAGCCGGTGCGCCTCTTCCGCTTCGGCTTCTTCCCGTCAGGGCGGGCGGGTTTTCCGCCGGGTGTCCCCGCGACGGTCGGGTCGCGGGGCTCCCAGCCTGGCTGCGAGGGCTCGTCGCTCATGGTCTCCGGCCTGTTTCGTCGCTTATGTCCTGTTTGTATAGCCCTCTCATAGTGCACGGCGCACCCGCCCAACCCCGGCAACGGCAGCGGAAAACCGCTCGCGGGCCCGGACCGCGACGGGCTAGGCTCCCCGGCTTTGGTGTGTGACGGGTACGGGAAGGAGCACGGGACATGCGGCTGTACGCGGCCGTGGCGGCGGGTGCGTTCCGGCGGTACGCGACGTACCGGATGGCGACCGCCGCCGGGGTGTTCACCAACACCGTCTTCGGCTTCATCCTGGCGTACACCTACATGGCGCTCTGGAACGAGCGCCCCGGGCTCGGCGGTTACGACATGGCCGAGGCGCTCGCCTATGTGTGGATCGGACAGGCCCTGCTGGCGACCTGCGGGCTGATGGGCGGCGGGTTCGAGGACGAGCTGATGGAGCGCGTCAAGACGGGCGACATCGCCGTCGACCTCTACCGCCCGGCCGACCTCCAGCTCTGGTGGCTCTCCGTCGCCCTCGGCCGGTCCGGCTTCCAGTTGCTCGGCCGGGGCGTGGTGCCGATGGCGGCCGGGGCGCTCGCCTTCGACCTCGCGCTGCCCGAGCGCCCGCTGACCTGGCTCGCCTTCCTGGTGTCGGTGGCGCTGGGCGTGGTGGTCAGCTTCGCCCTCTGGTTCCTGGTGGCGCTGAGCGCGTTCTGGCTGATGGACGGGGCGGGCGTGGTGCAGGTGGCGTGGCTGTCGGGGCTGTTCTTCTCCGGGATGCTGCTGCCGCTCACCGTTTTCCCCGGGACGCTGGGCGAGGTGGCGCGGGCGCTGCCCTGGGCGTCCATGCTCCAGGTCCCGGCGGACGTGTTCCTGGAGAAGTGGACCGGCTGGGGCCTGACGGGGCTGTACGCCTTCCAGGCCGGCTGGGCGGTGGTGCTCCTGGCGGCCGGGCGCGTGCTCCAGGCGGCGGCGACACGACGGGTGGTGGTCCAGGGTGGCTGAACCGGGCGCGGGGCCGGTAGGTCAGGGGCGGTCCGGCGTGGCTGAGCCGGGCGCGGGGGCGGGGGTGACGGCGGTCGGGCAGGGGCCGTCCGGGGTCGGCGAGCCGGGCGCGGGATCGGGCGCGGGGGCGACGGGGCGGGGGTGGTCCGGGGTGGGCGAGCTGGGTGCGGGGCTGCGCGCGTACGGGCTGATCGCCGCGATGTGGGTGCGGTCGACGATGACGTACCGCGTCTCCTTCGCCCTCACGCTGGTGTCCAACTTCGTGGCCACCGGCTTCGACTTCGTCGTCATCCTGCTGATGTTCGGCCAGGTGCGCGGCCTGGGCGGCTTCTCCTTCGCCGAGGTGGCGTTCCTGTACGGGACGACCAGCACCGCCTTCGGGCTGGCCGACCTGTCGCTCGGTCAGCTCCAGCGGATGGGCCGGCGCGTACGGGACGGGACGCTCGACACGCTGCTGGTGCGGCCGGTGCCGGTGCTCGCGCAGGTGGCGGCCGACCGCTTCGCGCTGCGGCGCCTCGGGCGGGTGACCCAGGGGCTCCTCGTCCTGGTCTGGTCGCTGGTGCTGCTGGACGTGGCGTGGACGCCGCTGAAGGTGGCGCTGGTGCCGGTGATGGTGGTGAGCGGGTGGCTGATCTTCGCGGCGCTGATGGTGGCGGGTGCGGCGTTCCAGTTCTGGGCGCAGGACGGCTCGGAGGTCACCAGCGCGTTCACCTACGGCGGCAACACCCTGCTCCAGTACCCGCCCGTGATCTTCGCGCAGGACCTGGTGCGCGGGGTGGTGTACATGGTGCCGCTCGCCTTCGTGAACTGGGTGCCGGCGCTGTACGTGCTGGGGCGCGAGGCACCGGCGGGGCTGCCGGCGTGGGCGGCGTTCGTGTCGCCGTTGGTGGCGGCGGTGTTCTGGGCGGGGGCGGGGCTGGCGTGGCGGGTGGGGATTCGTTCGTACCGGAGTACGGGGAGTTGAGCGCTGACATGGACGTGTCGGACACGGTGCCCGGCGTCATGCCGGACGTCGACGGTGACGTCATCGAACTGGACGGGGTGGAGAAGGTCTTCGACGTACGCCGCAAGACCGGCCGCTTCCGGCGCGTAAGGAGCCAGGTCCGCGCGGTGGACGGGATCAGCTTCCGCGTGTCGCGCGGCGAGATGGTCGGCTACATCGGTCCCAACGGCGCGGGCAAGTCGACCACGATCAAGATGCTGACCGGCATCCTCACGCCCAGCGGCGGACGGCTGCGTGTCGCCGGCATCGACCCCTCACGGGACCGGACCCGGCTGGCGCGCCGCATCGGAGTGGTGTTCGGGCAGCGCACCACGCTGTGGTGGGACCTGCCGCTGCGGGACTCGTACCGCATGGTCCACCGCCTGTACCGGATTCCCGACGCCCGGTTCCGCGAGAACCTGGAGCGGTGCGTCGAGCTGCTCGACCTCGCCGAGCTGCTGGAGGTGCCGGTGCGTCAGCTCTCCCTGGGCCAGCGGATGCGCGGCGACATCGCGGCGGCGCTGCTGCACGACCCGGAGGTCCTCTACCTCGACGAGCCGACGATCGGCCTGGACGTCATCTCCAAGGCGAAGGTGCGCGGTTTCCTGCGGGACCTCAACGCCGAACGCGGGACGACGGTGCTGCTCACCACGCACGACCTGACCGACATCGAGCAGCTCTGCAAGCGGGTGATGGTCATCGACCATGGGCGGCTGATGTACGACGGGCCGCTCGGCGGGCTGCACGAGGTGGGCGAGAGCGAGCGGACGCTGGTGGTGGACCTGGAACGGGAGCTGCCGCCGATCGCGGCCGACGGCACCCGGGTGGT
This sequence comes from Streptomyces sp. WAC05374, assembly GCF_004353505.1. GTDB lineage: Bacteria > Actinomycetota > Actinomycetes > Streptomycetales > Streptomycetaceae > Streptomyces. Next base: position 187,381 of record NZ_SMNQ01000007.1, on the reverse strand, counting down.
GAAGGTGGAGGGTCCCCGCCAGTGGCTGGCGTTCCCGGCGGCGCGGTCGGCGGCGCCCCTGGTGGCGCGCATCGCGGCGGAGTACCCGCTGGTGGACCTGTCGGTGCGGGAGCCGGACATCGAGGCCGTGATCGCGAAGATGTACCGCCAGGGGGCCACGACCGGGCAACCCGGCGGGCGACCCTCCGGACGATCAGCGGGCCTGTGACGGCGTCCGTAGCCGGGCGACTCGGCCGGCGACCCTCCGGACGATCAGCGGGCCTGTGACGGCGCCCACCACCGGGCGATTCGGCCGGCGACCCTCCGGACGATCAGCGGGCCTGTGACGGCGCCCACCACCGGGCGATTCGGCGGGCGACCCTCCGGACGATCAGCGGGCCTGTGACGGCGCCCCGCATTAGGCTGTTCGTATGACGAGCGAACTGCCCGAGATGCGGGCCTCGGACGCCGACCGCGAGCGGATCGCGGAGCGGCTGCGGGACGCGGTCGCCGAGGGCCGCCTCGACATGGCCGAGTTCGAGGAGCGCCTCGACCTCGCCTACAAGGCCCGCACCCACGGCGAGTTGGTCCCGCTCGTCCGCGACCTGCCCGCGGCCGCGACCCCCGTGGAGAGCGGTGACCCCGCCTGGCCGGCCCGGATCGGCAGGCCCGCCACCTCCAAGGGCGCCTTCGCCTTCTGGAGCGGCTTCGGGAGGCGCGGGAAGTGGAGCGTCGCGCGGAACTTCACGGCGGCCGTGCTCCAGGGCGGCGGCGACATCGACCTGCGCGACGCCGACTTCGAGGACCGCGAGATCGTCATCCGCTGCTTCGCCGTCATGGGCGGCATCCAGGTCGTCGTCCCGCCCGAGCTGCACGTCGAGGTGACCGGCCTGGGCTTCATGGGCGGCTTCGACGACCGGGGCGCCGGCGAGGGCACCCCCGGCTCGCCGCGCGTGCGGATCACCGGGTTCGCGCTGATGGGCGGCGTGGACGTCAGGCGCAAGGAACGGAAGGCGGCCCGCAAGCAGCTCCGGAAGTGACGTTCCGGGGTGCGCGGGGAACTCGCCGTGCGGCTGGGGAGTACCTGAGATAGGGACATAGGTACGCACGCGCGCGGACGGGTGGAGCAGGATGAACCGAACGAAGACCCCGCTGGTCGCCTTCTCGTACACGGCCGCCGACGAGGAGAAGCGCCGGGGCGTGCGCCGGATGAAGTTCACGGCCACCGCCCTGCTGCTCCTGGTCGCCCTGATCTACGTCCTGGCGACCTGGGCGCGCAACTCCGGGGTGACCGGCTGGCCCGGTTACGTGGCCGCCGCGGCCGAGGCCGGCATGGTGGGCGCGCTGGCCGACTGGTTCGCGGTGACCGCGCTGTTCCGGCGCCCCATGGGGCTGCCCATCCCGCACACGGCGATCATCCCGACCAAGAAGGACCAGCTCGGCGCCTCGCTCGGCTCCTTCGTGGGCGAGAACTTCCTCTCCGAGACCGTCGTACGCGCCCGGCTCCACTCCCTCGGCATCGGCGGGCGCCTCGGCACCTGGCTCGCCGAGCCCGCCCACGCCGACCGCGTGACGGCCGAGCTGTCCACGGCGCTGCGCGGGGCGCTGACCGTGCTGCGGGACGCCGACGTCCAGGCGGTGGTCGGCGAGGCCATCACGCGGCGGGCCGAGGCCGTGGAGATCGCGCCCGGTGTGGGCAAGACCCTGGAGAAGGTCGTCGCCGACGGGGCGCACCACGGGGCGGTCGACCTGATCTGCAACCGCGCCCACGACTGGCTGGTCCTGCACTCCGACTCGATCATGGACGCGGTCCAGGGTGGCGCGCCCGGCTGGACGCCCCGCTTCGTGGACCGCAAGGTCGGCGAGCGCGTCTACAAGGAACTGCTGCGGTTCGTCACCGAGATGCGCGACATGCCCGCCCACCCGGCGCGCGGCGCCCTGGACCGGTTCCTGACCGACTTCGCGGCCGACCTCCAGGGCGACACCGACACCCGCGCCCGGGTGGAGCGCCTCAAGTCCGACCTGGTGGCCCGGCCGGAGGTCCAGGACATCATCGCCTCGGCCTGGGCCTCCGTACGCGCCATGATCATTTCGGCGGCGGACGACGAGCGCAGCCAGCTCCGCCTGCGCGCCCGCGCCTCCCTGATCTCGCTCGGCAACCGGCTCGCCACCGACAGCCGCCTGCGGGCGAAGGTCGAAGGCTGGGTCGAGGACGCGGCGGTCTACGTCGTCACGACGTACCGCGCCGAGATCACCTCGCTCATCAGCGAGACGGTCGCGAGCTGGGACGCCGACCAGACGTCCAGGAAGATCGAGGCCCACATCGGCCGCGACCTCCAGTTCATCCGCATCAACGGCACGGTGGTCGGCGCGCTCGCGGGCCTGCTGATCTACACGGTCTCCCACGCCCTGGGCGGCTGACCCGCGCCCCGGGGGGCGTGCCGGGCGGGGGACCGGCCCCTGCCCGACCGGTCACCCGCCCGGCCACTGTGGGGAGGTGCTGTCTTATACGTACGCCATCGAGCGGGTGTTCAACCGCTCTTGCGGCCGACTGCCCACGAGGCGGCCGCCATCGCCCCGGCGACCGAGAACACCGCCGGCCACGCCCCGACCTTCTTGGCCAGCGGATGCGACCCCGCGAACGCGGCCACGTACGCCGCGGTCAGCCCCGCGGCGGCCTTGCCCCCACTGCGCTCCCGCCACTCCCGCGCCGCCACCGCCCCCGCCGCCGCCAGGGCCACCCCACCGAGCGGCCGCTTCTTCGTCCACCGCGCCACGGCGTACCCCCCGACGAGCCCGCTCGCCGCCACCACCGTTGCCGGAACCCTCGCCATGTCTGCCGCCTGCCTTCCGTCCGGCCGTGCGCCCGTACGACGCTCGGTCATGCCTTGGCTCGAGGCTAACGCGGTGGACGGGGACTTTTGCGGCGGGTGCGGACGTAGACGGCGACGCAGAGGGCCACGGCGACCGCCGCCACGACCCAGAACAGCACCTGATCGGAAAGGTCCCGGTACATCTCCTCGGGCAGGAGCAGCCCGAGCGCGATGGGGACGGCGAGCCCGGCGGCGACGCCGCTCAGGCAGACGATCAGCATCCACCGCAGGGTGCGGGACTGGGACGAGTTCATCGGCCCTCCAGCCATGGGACTCTCCACTCACTTGGTGATGTAGTGGCACTGGGAGGCGCGCTTCTTGCCCCCGACGTGGAAGTCCGCGCATGCCTTGCCGTAGTGCTGCAACGTCCGCTTGCTCTTGTCGACACGGCCGATGGAGCCGAGCCAGTCGCACCGGTTGTGGGTGCGGCCCTTGCTGATTTTGTAAACGCGGCCGTCGCCGTCCGTGTAACGCCAGTCGATCCGCCAGTTGCACCACTTGCCGCCCGCGGTGTCACCACCGGCGACGTCCTGCACGGAGGCCTCCTGGCGGGTGATCCTCTTGCCCTTGCCCTGGATGAAGTGCCCGAGGGTGGTGACCGGGGCGCAGATCTCCGCACCCCGGAAGTCATGGCAGAACCCGCTCACCTTCGCGTACCCCACCGCACTCGCCGCCGCGGGCTCCGCGGTGGGGGCGACCATCCCGGCGGCGGCGAGGAAGACCTGGGCGTACTGCACAACTCGGCGCATTGGAGGCTCCGTTCATCGGTGTCCGGCGACGAGCCGAAGATCCCCGACTCCACCCGGCCCAACCGCACCGTGACCGTACGATGACAACAAGTAACCTTCAGGGGTGGTGCAGGAGCCTTACTGCCACCATCACGTAACGGCACAGGGCCGGGCGGATATCCGCAGGCGCCCCAGGGGCACCAACCGCGCATGCCGACCCGCCCCACGCCACCGCACCGCCTGGCCGCCGACCCGCTCGTCGTCGCCCAGGACGGAGTCGCCACCGTCCACCAGCTCATGGACCTGGGCTGCGCCTCCTCCGCCGTCGCCGCGCTCTGTCGCCCGCCCGGCCCCTGGCGCCGCCTGCTGCCCCGCGTGATCACGCTCCAGACCACCGCGCCCACCCCGCAGCAGCGCCTGCGCGGCGCCCTCCTGTACGCCGGCCCCGACGCCCTGCTCACCGGCCTGGCCGCCCTCACCCTGTACGGCGTGACGTCCGTACCGGCCCCCAAGGTCGACGTCCTCGTCACCCACCGCGCCGCCCCCCGCGGCCACGCCTACGTCCGCGTACGCCCCACCATCCGTCCCGCACGCCGCGTCCCGGTCGCCGGCCTGGCTTGCGCACCCCTGCCGCGAGCCGTCCTGGACGCGCTCCCGTACCTCGAATCGGAGCACGCCGTCACCGCGCTGCTCACGGAACTCGCCGACCGTGGCCTGTGCCACCGCGCCGACCTCATGACCGAGGCCCGGTCCGCCCAACTCCCGCACAACCCCTGGGTGATGGAGGTCCTCCGGGGAGCGACCGGGCCGTGAGCCCTCCGAGCACACCTGCCGCTTATCGGCCCGAATCTGGTGACGGCCGACGTTCAGGAGGCGGTGGAGCGTTGCCTTGCGTGAGCCCACCCGACGAAGACCGACCACGCCTCCGCGGACACCGCCACGGCAGCCCCGCCGTCCCGCTTGGAGTCCCGCACGAGCATCCCCGCACCGGTGCGCGCGCATTCCACGCATTCTCCGCCGGAGCCATTGCTGTACGAGGACGTGAACCACACAAGAGGGGTTGAACCTATGTCGGATGGGTGCGTCATCTCGCGTAATCCTTCAGTACGGACCTGATCACCTGGACGGAACGTTGAGGGCTCGCCGCGGCGGCCCTCAGCATGTCGAAGGCTCTGGCGTACTCGCGCACGTCGCTCGCGCCCTCCAGGTAGGTGGCATCGGTGATGCCGTCCCGATACACAATGTCGGGGTCTTCCGGATCGGGGAAGCCCAGCAGGGTGAAGGGCCCTGTCGCGGGGTAGGAACCGCTGTCGAAGGCCAGCACTTGGAGCGTCACGCGCGGCAGCTCCATCGATTCGAGGATGCGTTCCAACTGCTCACGCATCAACGTGGTGTCCCCGATCACGTTGCGCAAGGCGCTTTCGTGCACGATGAACCACGTGTCAGGAGCATCGGGGCGGGCGAGCATCGCCTGGCGTTCCATGCGCACCCGCACCGCGCGCTCGACATCCTCGGGCGAAAGCTGGTTCGTCGCACGGTGCAGCTCAGCGGCGTAGGCGGACGTCTGCATGAGACCAGGCACGAACTCACACTGGTACTGGCGGAATGTGGAGATGTCCTGTTCCAGGCCGATATAGATGGAGAACCAGGCGGGCACTCCACTGCCGTGTGCTTGCCACCATCCTCGCGTCTTTGCTTGGCGAGCTAGTGACTTGAGAAACTCGCGCAGCTCGTCGTTGGTCGCGTAGAACCGGCACAGCGCGTCGACGTCCGAGGGCTGTACTCGCCCGTTGCCCGTCTCCATGCGGTTGACCTTGGAGCCACTCCAGTCCAGTGCTTCGCCCACCTGCGCGCAGGTGTACCCATGGCTCTCGCGCAGCTTCTTCAGTTCGATGGACAGGCGGCGGCGTCGGGCTGTTGGTGACCCTGCCATCTCAACCCCTCTTCTCCTTGTGAGGCGTTCAGTCTCCGCTCACACCGCACCGGTGCCAATCACTCAATGGTGGTAATCCCTCCGTGCACATTGCATATCGGGATGAGTCAAGCCCCATGCTGAGAACCGTGACGCTCTGCCTGGGAACGCGGAGACGCACAGTGAAAGGGGACGGACATGATCTACGAAGCCTGCATGTCGAGAAAGCCCTGGGAGCTCCCGTTCCTGGCGGACCCGCGAGAGATCGCGGGGGTCCGGAACGTGATCCGAACCCATCTGCGACTATGGGGACTGTGCGAGGTGGTGGAAGCCGCTCAACTTTGCGCGAGCGAGCTCATCGCCAACGTCACCACGCATGTGGGTGTCGGCACCCCCACAACGCTCGCCGTCTCCATGAGTGGGACGTACCTCCGCATTGAGGTGCACGACCCCGACACCAGAGCCTTGCCGACCCTCTGCCAGGTCGACGCAGAGGCCGAGACTGGCCGGGGAATGGCTCTCGTCAACGCGGTCGCCGAGCGGTGGGGTGTCCAACTCCTCACCGACCGGAAGGTGACCTGGTGCGAGATCGCAACGGACCTCATTGCCCCCGACGGACACGGCGGCGGGGCGAGGGTGACGCGGGCCGAAGCGTTGCTCACTCTCTACGGCGCGGCCAGGACGCCGCGCCCGTCAGCGCCGAGCCTGGTCAGTGTGGCCCTAGCGGAGGAGGCCGCGATTCATGTGATCGCTGACCTCCTCCACTGGCTACGCGCCCACGGTCGCGATCCGGACGAGACGCTGGACCGGGCGCAGATGCACTTCGAGGCCGAGGTGTCGGCCTAGCCGGCAGCGATCGCCGAGTACGTGTAGACGTCGGCGGGGAGTTCGTGGTCAAGCTGCCAGGTGATGGCCATGGGCTTGCTGCCCTTGTGCTCCACGTAGGACGCCGGTCCGAGCAGCATCCACGGCTGGGCTCCGCCTATGTCCGTGTTCTTGTACCGGCGGACGAAGAGCAGGACGTGGCTGCCTTCCTTGACGTGCCGCTGGTAGCGCAAACCGGTGGGTGACGTCTCGGATGTCTGGTTCTGGGACTCCCAGTGGAAGAGGGTCTCACTCAAGGCGTAGTCGTGATAGCGCGTCTGCGGGGAGAAGTCCTTCTCATCCTTTTCGAGGGTGATCAGGAGGGCGTCCGTCTTGATGGAGTCACACCACCTAACGCCCTCGCGGAAGTCAGCCGGCATGAAGCCGCCGATGAAGGACTGGCCGAGGGCCGGAAGAATCTCCTCGCGGCTATACGAGGCGTGCACGGTCAGGGGGAGATCGGCGTGGTCGCCCGTCAAGGGGATCGGTACGTGCTCCGTGTGGGCCAGGTTGTACGCCAGGATCTGGCGCAATTCGTCGCGGAAAGCGGGTTGGTCGCGCAGGGTGGCGAAGCCCTCGTCATACGTGGTGAAGCCCTTGCGGGTGACGCCGCCCAGCGGCCAGAGCTGGAAGAAGAGCATGCGGGCGTACGCCTGACTCTGTGCGTCGAGGTCGTCGTACACAGGGGCGTCGTTTGCGAGGAGACGGGTGTAGGCGGCGACGCGCAGTGGGTCGTCGACGTGCAGGAACGACGGGAGGCGCTTCATCAACGCGACTTCACCGTCGGGCGCGTCCGATGTCAGTAGCCCGGCCCTGCGGAGCAGGCCGGTCCAGGAGTTGCCGTTACCCCGGTAGAGCTCCTTCAATTCACGGCCGCTCTCCGAGAGGTACTGGCTGAGTCGTGGCAGGGCGTAGTCCGCCACCTCCTTCGCGAGCACGTTGACGTTGACGCTGATCTGGTCCTTGATGTTCGCGATGATCGTTTTCTTGGCCTTCTCCTCCAGGATGATCTGGCAGCCGGACGGCAACTGGGGGAAGTCGTGCTCGATGTTGGTCAGGAGCCGCTTGCGGGTGAGGTTGGTCAGCGCGCGGAACTGGTTTTCGAAGCGGAATTCTTTGCGGTGCTGTCCAATGAAGTCCAGGACCGTCAGCACCGCCTTGTTCTCGCTACGGCGCAATCCGCGCCCAAGCTGCTGGAGGAAGACGGTGGCGCTGGACGTTGGCCGGAGGAGGAGCAAGGTGTCGACGTCAGGAATGTCGAGCCCTTCATTGAAGAGGTCGACCGAGAAGATCACCTGAAGTTTGCCGGCCTTGAGGTCGGCCAGGGCCTGCTTGCGCTGTTCGGGAGGCGTCTCGCCGGACAGCGCTACGGCGTTCAGGCCAGCAGTGCGGAAGAACTCCGCCATGAAGTGAGCGTGGGCCACCGTCACACAGAAGCCCAGCGCGCGCATCGTGGAGGGATCGGCGACCTTGTCCTTCACTGACTTCACGACCAGTCGCGCGCGGGCATCGTTACCGGTCAGCACATTGCCGAGGTCCGTTGCGTCGTACCCGCCACGCTTCCACTGCACGGCGCTGAGATCGGTGTTGTCGCTGATGCCGAAGTAGTGGAAGGGGCTGAGCAGGTCGTTCTCCAAGGCCTCCCACAGGCGCATCTCGGCCGCGATCCGGCCCTTGAAGAACTCATCCTGGATGTTCTTGCCGTCCATCCGCTCGGGTGTGGCCGTCAGCCCGAGCAACTCGACGGGGGTGAAGTGGTCCAGGATCTTCCGGTACGTCGGCGACGTGCCGTGGTGGAATTCGTCGATGACGATCACGTCAAAGTGGTCCGGCGCCAACCGTTCCAGCGCGCGATCGTTCAGAGACTGCACGCTGGCGAACACATGAGTCCAGCGCTCCGGGATCTCGCCGCTGTGGAGGTGTTCCCCAAAGTTCGCATCGGTCAGGACGTCCTGGTAGGTCCGCATCGACTGCTGCAAGATCTCCCGGCGGTGGGCTACGAACAGCAGTCGCAGATCGCGCCCGTACCGCTTGCGCAACTGCTTGTAGTCCAGCGCCGCCATCACGGTCTTGCCGGTACCGGTCGCGGCCACGAGGAGGTTGCGGTGGCAGTCGTGAACCGCTCGCTCCACTTCCAGGCGTTCCAGCATGTCGCGCTGGTGCGGGTAGGGACGTACCTCCAGACCGGACAGCGTGATGCGAGTGGAGGAGCTCGCTGAGGTACCACCAGCGATGGTGAGTGCCTCATCGAGGCGGCTCCCGTCGCGCTTCGGGTCGTACGTCTCGAAGGAGGGGTCGCTCCAGTAGGCGTCGAAGGTGCCCTCGAACTTCCGGAGGACATCGGGCGTAGCGACGGACGACAGGCGGACGTTCCACTCGAGGCCGTCTAGCAGCGCCGCCTTGGAGAGGTTCGAGCTGCCGACGTACGCGGTGTCGTATCCGGTGTTGCGCCGGAAGAGCCATGCCTTGGCGTGGAGGCGAGTGGACCGCGTCTCGTAGTTGACCTTGACCTCGGCGTGGAACTCCTCCACCAGACGGTCAAGGGCGCGACGTTCCGTAGCTCCGATGTAGGTGGTCGTGATGACGCGTATGGGCACTCCGCGCTCGCGGGCCGCCTGCAAGGACTGTTCGATGATGCGCAGCCCATGCCACTTCACGAAGGCGCACAGGAGGTCGACACGGTCCGCGGTGGCGATCTCGGTGCGCAGTTCGAAGCCGAGGCTCGGGTCTTCTGGGGAGTTGGTGATGAGCGCGGTATCCGAAAGGGGCGTTGCCGGTCGGATGGCGTAGACACCCGGGGCTTCCTGGCGGGCCAGAGCGAGCAGCTCGCGCGGACCCTCAGCCACGAGCTCCACCCACTCTCGGGCGCCCGCCAGCGTGCTGATGGACTCCAAGATGTGGTTCGCGGCGTGGACCCGCTCTTCGGCCGGTAGTCCGTGCAGTACGCGGCGAACCGTCTCAGCGACATGGCGGGCGAGGACGTGAGGAACGGACTCCGGCCCAATGGTGTCGCTGATCTGATGCCACCCCTGATCGGCGATCTCCGCCAGTCGCTGCTCGAGGCGCATGGTGATGAGCTGCTCGTACAGCCCCGCTGACAGGGTCGATGAATCGCTGCCGATCTGAGGCATGGCTCGCTCCTGGGCGCACGTGATCTTTTCCTGAGTTCTATCAAGCGGCACCGACAGTCACTTGGTGATCGAGAAAACGACTACAAGTGATCGGTTTCGAGTTACCTTTTGCGAATGTCGTTACCTGATCTGCTCATACGTATCTCTGAGGTGTACGAGCCCGAGGGCAAGGCCTCACGTGACCTCCCTGGCCAAGCCCTGTTGCTGGGGGTACGGGCTAGGCAAGACCTCCCGTGGCCGGCCGGGTGCACCGCTCTTGGGTATGGAGGGCAGGGAAACGCCAGCCGCACCCCATGGATTGGGGTCTTCGACCCCGCCATCAACGACAAGCCCGGGGAAGGTCTCTACCTCGCGTACATCTACAGCTCGGACCTGAGCGCGGTCACCCTGACGCTCCAGCAGGGCATCACGAGTCTGACTGACACCTATGGCAAGGGCGCCAAGCTCCATCGATACCTGACGGCCCAGGCCGAGACGTTGAGGGGTGCCCTGAGGCCGACTCTGGCGGACGAGTGGCAGGACGAACTCCACTTGCTCGTCGCGAACAAGTACTGGCGCTCGCGTTCGTACGAGAAGGCCAACGTGGCGGCGCGACGCTATGAACTCGCGAACATGCCCTCCGATGACACGCTGGCCGAGCACCTCGCGGAGGGGGTCCAGCTCCTTCGGGACGCGGCCGCGGCGGACAGGGTCTTGTTCCAGGTGCCGCAGGCCAACGAACCGGTTCTTGAGTACCCCGACCCTCAACACGGCGGTTTCCGACCGAGGAGCAGCAAGGGCTACTCGGTCGTCATCCAGGGCGGCATGGCGCAGAGACGCCAGGAACACGAGGCGCTCCTCACGAGATTCGCCCAGCACGCTTACGCATGCGGGTACGAGGCCATCAACACGGGCGTGCATCCCCGTGACGTGGTCCTGCGCCACCGCGACCACCCCGGTCAGGACTGGCTGGTGGAGGCCAAGACGGTCCTGACCGGGAAGGAGTACCTCGCCGGAAGAGCGGCTGTTGGACAGCTCTTCGAATACCGCCACGTTCACTACACGCGTCTGGGCGAGCCCACTCCGCACCTCGTGGCCCTCTTCACCGCCGACGTAGGTGACTACGCCGACTACCTCGAGACCCTCGGGATCGCGTCCCTCTGGGAGCACCCCGGCGGATGGGGAGGCTCGTCCCTCGTCACCGAGTGGGGATTGACCACCTAGGCGAGGCTCACCCGTTGTCGCAGCCCACGCCGTCGTTGTCGCGGTCCAGGTGGCGGCCGTAGCCCGGGTCTCCGCGGCGGACCGGGGTGGCGCCGGCGGCGCGGGCGTCGGCGCAGTTGCTGTAGTAGACGTCGCCGCCCGTGTCGCCGCTGCCGGTGTCGCCGTCGTACGCGTCGCCGTCGTACGTGTCGGCGGCGGCCGTGACCGTGGCGGTCGCGGTGACCGTTTCGGTGACGGTGACCGTCGGGGCCGGGGCGGCGGTGGGGGTGGCCGTGATGGTGGCGGTGGCCGTGGTGGTGACCGTGACGGCGGGGGCGGCCTTCGTGGCCGGTTCGGTGTCGTCCTGGGAGGTCGCGGCTCCGCAGCCGGTGCCGATCAGCAGGAGCAGCAGGCCGCCCGCCCAGACGCGCTTCATGCGGTGCGGGGGGCGGGCGGTGGTGGGCTGCTGGTACGCGTTCGTCATGGACACACGTCTCCCTCACGCACGGGACTGGGGCTGCGTGGGGGAACAGGGGTGCCAGTCGTGGGCAATAGTCAAATGTGAAAGTACTGCACGCGAGAGGTGAAGAGGAGGGAAACGCTCCTATTCATGGCCGGTCAGATTCGGGCAGTCCCGTGGCAGTCTCCGTAGGGCGTGCCCGAGCCGCACCAGCAGGGGGAGGTGCGGGCGGGGGGCCAGGGGGTGGCGCGGCCGCGGGCGGCGAGGGTGGTGGCGTACTGGGGGAGGAGGGCCGCGTTGGCGGGGGAGGTGGACTCGGAGGCGGCGAAGGCCTCGTACGAGGGGACCGTGCCCTGGACGATGCCCAGGTTCGGGGTGCCCGCGGCGGCGAGTTCGCGCAGGGAGGCCTCGAGGTCGGTCAGGTGGGCCGCGTGGGTCGGGTACTCCGACTCCAGCTCCGGGTAGGCGGCGAGGAGCTCGGTCAGCTCGTCGGCCGGCCAGAGCAGGACCGCCACCGGGAAGGGGCGCGAGAGGGCCGTGCGGTAGGAGCCCAGCTCGCTGCGCAGGCGGGCGATCTCCGCCTGGAGCTCGGCCGGGTCGGAGGAGCCCAGGGACCACAGGCGCTTGGGGTCGTGCAGCTCGTCCAGCGGGACCGCGCCGGTGTGGAGGCGGTCCGCGAGGACGTCCCAGTCGTCGTGGCGCAGGCCCAGCAGGCGGCGCACGCGGTGTCGGCCCATGAGGAGGGACTGCGTGGGATAGGGGACCTCGTCGTCCGGTGAGGGGATCAGGCTGGTCACGGCGGTGGTGAAGACCGCCTCGGAGGGCTCCAGCTCGTCGTGGGCCTCCAGCGTCTCCGCGACGATCTCCCAGGCGGCCGGGTCGGCAGGGGGCGTGGCCCGGATGCCGTCGATGATGGCGCGGGCCTCGGCCTCGTGGCCGTACTCCCAGAGGTTGGCCGCCTTCAGGGCCTTGACCAGGTGCGGGTTCTCCGGGGGCGGCGTCATGGCGAGGAGGTCGTCGTACAGCGTCGCCGCGCGGGCGCGGGCACCGGCCAGCTCCAGGTGGGCGGCCGCCCGGAGGAGCAGCGGTTCGCGGTCCTCGGGGTACTGCGTCGCGGTGCGCAGCAGACGCTCGGCTTCGGTGATGTGATCGGCAGGCGTGTCGGGGCGCATGGGGGACACCGTACTGCTGTGCGGCGGGTCTGGTGGGTTGTCGGGGCAGCGCCTAGGGTGCCCGCGTGCGCGAGCGGATACCGGTGGTGGTACGGCGGCGGCGGGGCGGGTGGCGCCGGGCGCTCGCCCGGGGGATGTGGGCCGGGGCGGAGCTCGCCGTCACGGTGGGGGTGGTGCTGCTGCTCCTCGTCGTCCACCAGTTCTGGTGGACCAATCAGCAGGCCAGGGCCGGTGCCCAGCGGCAGGTCCACGCGCTGGAGCGGGAGTGGGGAGCGCGGGCCGCGGTGCCGCCCCGCCCGTCGCCCTCGGTGGGGGAGGAGGGCCGGGGCGGTGCCGCGCCTCCCGCGCGGCCCTCCGCGGAAGGGGAACGGCCGGCTCCCGCGTACGCCGTCCTCCGCGTCCCCGCCCTCCGGCTCGCCGTACCCGTCGGACGCGGCGTCGGCAGGGCCCTCCTCGACCGGGGGTACGCCGGCCACTACCCCGGCACCGCGCAGCCCGGCCAGGCCGGGAACTTCGCCCTCGCCGGGCACCGCAACACCCACGGCGAGCCCTTCCGCCGCATCGACCGGCTCCGCGCGGGCGACGCGATCATCGTGGAGACACGGGACGCGGTCTTCACCTACGCCGTCACCGCCACGCTGGCGCGGACCTCGCCCCGGGACACCGCCGTCATCGCGCCCGTGCCCAAGGGCCACAGCAGGCCCGGCCACTACGTGACGCTCACCACCTGCACACCCGAGTACAGTTCTGCGTACCGGCTCATCGTGTGGGGGGAACTCCGCGCGGCGCGGCCACGTTAGAGGGGCGAGAGGGGAGGGGATCATGAGTCGTCTTGTCACGCCGCTGGCGCGCTGCGGCCTGATCGGCTTCCTGCTGTTCCTCTTCTCTGAGGGCCTGTACGCCGAGGGCGGCGCCCTCTCCGCCGCCGTGGCGCTCGCCGCCGTCGGCTCCACGCTCGTCGCCTGCGCCGTCATCGCCGCGCGCCGCGTGCCCGCCGTGCCGCCGACCCGGGTGCGCACGGCCATACGCGACCGTGAGCAGCGCACCGCCTTCCTGCCGCAGCGCGATCCCGACGCCTCCGGGCGCCGGCGGCCCCGGGCGCCCGGCCGTCTCCTTCCGACGGCCGCGTAGGGTCCCGGCTTCCCGCCGGGTTCGTCAGGTTCTCCCGTTTCCCACGGGTGCTCCGCCGCTCCGCCCGCGCGGCTCGTCATGCCGAAAGTCCCTTTTCCGGTACGACGAGACCCCTCGGAGGGCTCCCTTCCATGTCCGTTTTCGCCTCGCTCGTCGAACAGCTCGCCGGGCTGCTCCAGCCGCTGTTCGCCACCTCCGCCACCGCCGCCGCCATCGTCGTCTTCACCCTGCTCGTACGGCTCGCCGTCCACCCGCTGTCGCGGGCCGCGGCGCGCGGCCAGAAGGCGCGTACGCGGCTGGCGCCGCAGGTCGCCGAGCTGCGCAGGAAGCACGCCAAGGACCCCGAGCGGCTGCAGCGGGCGGTGCTGGAGCTGCACGCCCGGGAGAAGGTGTCGCCGCTCGCCGGATGCCTGCCGAGCCTGCTGCAGGCCCCCGCCTTCCTGCTGATGTACCACCTCTTCTCGGGCGGGACGATGGCCGGGCACTCGCTCCTCGCCGCGCCGCTCGGCGGGCGGTGGCTCGGCGCCCTGGCGGACGGCGGGGTGTTCGGGCCCGCCGGGCTGGTGTACGTGGCGCTGTTCGTGATCGTCGCCGCCGTCGCCACGTACACGTACCGGCGGACCAGGGCGCAGATGGTGGAGCTCGGCGAGGGCATGGCCGGGGGGCTGGGCGCGGGCATGGGGAAGGTGATGCCGCTGCTGTCCTTCGGGACCCTCGTCACCGTCGCCGTCGTCCCCCTCGCCGCCGGCCTCTACGTCGTCACGAGCACCCTGTGGACCGCCGCCGAGCGGGCCTACCTGTACCGGGACACGTCCACGGTGTGAACGGGGTCTTGCGGGGTGGTCCGATGTCTTGGAGGATCGACCAATCCTCCGATGGCCGCACTCCATCGGCCGGGGTCCACCTCGACCACAGGGAGAAGACCATGAAGCTGCTGCGCGTCGGTACGGCGGGCGCCGAGCGCCCGGCGCTGCTCGACCAGGACGGGACCCTGCGGGACCTGTCGGGCATCGTCTCGGACATCGACGGGAACCTGCTCTCCGACACCTCGGCGCTCGACCGCATCCGGGCCGCCGCGGGCGCCGGTGTCCTGCCGAAACTGGACCCGGCCGGGCTGCGCGTCGGCCCTCCGGTGGCCGGCGTCGGCAAGGTCGTGTGCATCGGGCTGAACTACCACGACCACGCCGCCGAGACCGGCCAGGCGACCCCGGCCGAGCCGGTCGTCTTCCTCAAGGCGCCCGACACCGTCGTCGGCCCGGACGACACCGTGCTCGTACCGCGCGGCAGCCGCAAGACCGACTGGGAGGTCGAGCTCGCGGTAGTCATCGGACGTACGGCCCGCTATGTGGACTCCGAGGAGGCCGCGCTGCTGCACGTCGCCGGGTACGCGGTCGCGCACGACGTCTCCGAGCGCGAGTTCCAGATCGAGCGCGGCGGCACTTGGGACAAGGGCAAGAACTGCGAGACGTTCAACCCGCTCGGCCCCTGGCTGGTGACGGCCGACGAGGTGCCGGACCCGCAGGCGCTGTCGCTGAAGCTGTGGGTGAACGGCGAGCTGAAGCAGGACGGCTCCACGGCCGACCAGATCTTCTCCGTGGGGGAAGTGGTGCGCTACGTCAGCCAGTTCATGACGCTGTACCCGGGTGACGTCATCAACACCGGTACGCCGGCGGGCGTGGCCATGGGGCAGCCGGAGCCGAAGCCGTTCCTGCGCGCCGGGGACGTGGTGGAGCTGGAGATCGAGGGGCTCGGGCGTCAGCGCCAGGAGCTGAAGGACGCCTGACCGCCCGGGGCGCGGAAGGAAGGGAAGAGGCGGGCCACCCCTCGGGGGAGGGGGGTGGCCCGCCGGCTCACAGGGCGCCGGCGAGGCGTTCCAGCGCCTCGACCACCAGCGCGTGGTCCTCGAGCTGCGGCAGCCCCGAGACGGTGACCGTGCCGATGACACCGGCGCCGGTCACCGTGACCGGGAACGAGCCGCCGTGGGCCGCGTAACGGTCGGGGTCCAGCCGGGAGTCCGTGTCGAAGGACTTGCCCCTGGCGCGGAAGCGGGCGCCGACGAGCAGGGAGCTCTCGGCGTACCGCTCGACGACACGGCGCTTGCGGTCGATCCAGGCGTCGTTGTCCGCGCTGGAGCCGGGCAGGGCGGCGTGGAAGAGCTGCTGTCCGCCGCGCCGGATGTCGATGGCGACCGGGGCGCCGCGCTCCCGGGCCAGGTCCACCAGGAGGGTGCCGAGCGCCCAGGCGTCGTCGTGGGTGAAGCGGGGGAGCGTGAGGCGGGCCTGCTGGGCCTCGAGCTCCGTGATGTCCGGCGCCGTGGTCACAGGGTCACCGTCACACCGTCGCGGGCCGAGCGGCGCGCCGCCTCCAGGACGTCCAGCGCCGCGGCCGCCTCGTGGGCGGTGACCGGAGGGGGCGTGCCGTCGCGCAGGGCGGAGGCGATGGCGGCGTAGTAGGCGGGGTAGTCGCCCGGCAGGGACGGGACCGGGGTGCCGCCGCCGGTCCGCGGGGACTCGCCGGCGCCCAGCGTGCCCCACATCGACTCGGGCTCGATGCCCCAGCCGAGGCCCGGTCGCTCGCCCTCGCGCAGGGCGGCCTCCTGCGGGTCGAGGCCGTACTTCACGTACCCGGCCCGTGAGCCCAGCACCCGGAAGCGCGGGCCGAGCTGGGCGGCGGTGGCGCTGACGTACAGGTGGGAGCGGACGCCACTGGTGTGCGTGAGCGCGATGAACGTGTCGTCGTCCGCCTCGGCGCCCTCGCGGCGTACGTCCGACTCGGCGTAGACCTGCGCGGCCGGGCCGAAGAGCACCAGCGCCTGGTCGACGACATGGCTGCCCAGGTCGTACAGCAGCCCGCCGAACTCCTCCGGCTTCCCGGACTCGCGCCAGCCGCCCTTGAGCCGGGGCCGCCACCGCTCGAAGCGGGACTCGAAGCGCTGTACGTCGCCCAGCTCGCCCCGGTCGAGGAGGGCGCGCAGGGTGAGGAAGTCGTTGTCCCAGCGGCGGTTCTGGAAGACGGACAGGAGCAGCCCGCGCTCGTCGGCGAGCGCGCCGAGGGCGCGCGCCTCCGCCGCCGTGCCGGCGACCGGCTTGTCGACGACGACCGGGAGGCCGGCCTCAAGGGCGGCGGTCGCGAGCGGCACGTGCGTCTTGTTGGGGGACGCGATGACGACCAGGTCCAGCTCCCCGGCCCGCGCCCACAGCTCGTCCGCCGACGCGGCGGGGCGGACGTCGCCGAACGCGTCACGGGCCTGCCGCTGCCGCTCGGGGCTGGACGTGACGACGGTGTCCAGAACCATGCCCTCGGTCGCTGTGATCAGCGGGGCGTGGAAGACGGAGCCCGCCAGGCCGTAGCCGACGAGTCCGACGCGCAGCGGTCGTCCAGTCATGCCCGCCACTTAAGCAACGCTGTTGCCAAAGTGCAAGCGGGCGCCACAATGGGACCGTGAACAGCGACTCGGGTGCGAACCTCCCGGCCCTCCGCAGCCACAACGCCGCGCTCGTTCTCGGCCTGCTGCGCACGGCCGGCGAGGACGGCGCCAGCCGGCTGGAACTCGCCGAGCGGACCGGGCTCACCCCGCAGGCCGTCAGCAAGATCACCGCCCGGCTGCGGGACGAGGGGCTGGCCGTCGACGCGGGGCGGCGCGCCTCCACGGGCGGCAAGCCGCGCACCGTCCTGCGGCTGGCCCCCGGTGCCGCCCACGCCGTGGGCCTGCACCTGGACCGTGACGAGCTGACCGCGGTCCTCGTCGACCTGTCGGGCGTCGTCGTCGCCGCGAGCGTCGTCCCGCTGGACCTGGGGGCGGGCGCCGAGGTCGTCATGGAGGTGGCGGCGGGGGAGGTCGCCGCGCTCGCCACGCGGACCGTGCTCGGGGTCGGCGTCGCCATGCCCGGCCCGCTCGACCACGCGGCGGGCGTTCCGCACCGGGTGACCGGCTTCCCCGAGTGGGACGGCTTCCCGCTGCGCGAGGCGCTCGCCCGGCGGCTCGGCCTGCCCGTGGTGCTCGACAAGGACACGAACGCGGCGGCGCTGAACCTCGCCCTGAACGGGGCGGGCGGCGACTCGTTCGCGTACCTCCACCTCGGTACGGGGCTGGGCGCGGGCCTCGTCCTCGGCGGCGCGGTGTACCGGGGCGCGCGGACGGGGGCGGGCGAGTTCGGGCACCAGACCATCCAGCTCGACGGCCCGGTGTGCGGGTGCGGCGGGCGCGGGTGCCTGGAGGCGCTGTGCCTGGCCGCGGTCGCGCGGGGCGACCTGGACGGGGCGGCCAGGGTGCTGGGCGCCGGGGCGGCCAACCTCGTCAAGCTGCTGGACATCGACCGTGTCCTGCTCGGCGGCCGGGTGGTGACCGGCGCGGCCGAGCCGTTCCTGCGGGGCGTGCGCGCCGTGCTGGAGGAGCGCGCCCGGCGCGGGGGCGACCCCGCGGTGCCCGTCTCCCTCGCGGAGGGCTCGGCCCACCCGGTCGCGGAGGGCGCGGCCCAGCTCATCCTGGCGCCGGTGTTCGGGCGGTAGCCGCCCGGCCGGTGCGGCCACCGGCCGGTGCGGCCACCACCCGGTGCGGCCACCACCCGGCGCGGCCACCGGCCGCCCGCCGCCCGCCGCCCGCCGCCCGCCGCCCGCCGCGTTGCGCCGTCCGGGCGCATCCGCGCCGCCGTACGGCGGGACCGCGCCGCCCCATCGGTGTGTCGCCGTGCCGGCGGGGGACGTTTCCCGGGCACGACCGTCCACCCGCCGCCAAAGGTTTCCCATGCGATTGCGCAACGCCACCGCCCTCGGCGCCACCGTCGCCGTCGCCGTACTCGCGCTCGGCGCGGCCGCCCCGCCCCACACGGGGACGCGGGCCGACGGGACCGGGGCCTTCGAGGCCGCCGCCCCCGACCGGCAGCCCACCTGCGGCAGCCCCTCCGCCGCCGACTTCCCCATCCGCACCCGCATCAGCGGCGGCCCCGCCGCCTACCGCCCCGGCGGCGGCTTCCACACGTGGACCGTCCAGCTCACCAACACCACCACCGAACCGTGCGGCAACATCCACCCCGTCATCGTCTTCACCGACCGCACCCGCACCCTGAAGCCCGGCCAGGTGCAGCTCGAGTTCTACGGGGAGGGCGGCAGCGGCGGCCGCCAGTACCCGGTCACCGTGGAGCAGACCGACGAGAGCGAACTCGTCGGCGTCCTGGACGACGACCGGGGCATCGGCGCCGACCGCTTCCGCGGCTTCACCGTCCCGCCCGGCCGGACCGTCACCGTGCCCGTCCGGCTCGCCTTCACCTCCGACGCCCGGCCCGACACGGTGACCGCCAACGCCGCGATCGTCCAGCGGCGCGGCGGCGACGGCGACTGGGTGGGCGAGTCCGCCGACTACCGGTTCACCCTCGCGGACGAGGAGCCCGCGAGCGAGTTCGCCGAGGAGCTGCCGAGGACCGGCCGCAACGTCCTCATCGTGGCCGGCGCCTCCGTCCTCGCCTTCCTCCTCGGCGCCGGGACGCTCGCCCTCGCGGGCCGCATCCGGGACCGCAGGGGCTGACCGGCCACAGCACCGCCGGGGTCGCCGGCCCCCGGACCGCCGGGGCCGACCGGCCTCAAAACCCACGCCCCGACCGGCCACGGGACCGCAGGGGCTGACCGGCCACAGCGCGTTCACCTTCCCGTTCACCCGCGTCTGCGAACATCCGGGCCGTGGACACCATGGACTACCCCCAGGGCCAGGCACCCGGTGCGCCCGTCCGCTCCGGCATCCCGGAGCACGGCCGCATCCCCAAGTACTACGCGGTCAAGGCCCATGTCGCCGCGCTCATCGACGAGTTGGGCGAGGGGCGGGCGCTGCCGGCCGAGCGCGACCTGGCCGTGCGGTACGAGGTCTCCCGCGAGACCGTGCGCCAGGCCCTGCGCGAGCTGCTGCTGGAGGGCCGGCTGCGCCGCCAGGGGCGCGGCACGGTGGTCGCCGGGCCCAAGCTGGAACAGCCGCTGTCGCTGGCCAGTTACACCGAGGGCGTACGCCGCCAGGGCCGCCGTCCCGGCCGCAACCTCGTCACGCTCGACCGGTTCCCCTGCCCCGACGCGCTCGCCGCCGACCTCGGGACCGAGCCCGGTGAGCCGGTCTGGCACATGGAGCGCGTGCTGCTCGCCGACGACGAGCGGGTCGGCCTGGAGAGCACGTACGTCACCGAGGCCCGCGTCCCGCGCCTGGACGCCGACTTCGACCCCGACTCGTCCTTCTACGCCTACCTCCGTGAACGGCTCGGCATCTCCTTCGGCGACGCCGACGAGCGCATCGAGACCGTGCTGGCCACCCCGCGCGAGGCGCTGCTGATCGGCACCCCGCCCGCCCTGCCGATGCTGTTGCTCCACCGCCGCTCGCGGGACACGGCGGGCCGCCCGCTGGAGCGGGTGCGCACCCTCTACCGCGGCGACCGGTTCAGCTTCACCACGCGCCTCGGGTCCCAGGAGTAAGCGCACACGCCCCCGGCAGCATGTCACGGAAAGGTAACGGGTCTAGGCCAAGCTTGAGGGCGCGTTCACCGTCCCGTCGCCGGACCGACCCGCCCGCGCCACCCGCCGCCACGACCGTTTCCGGCGTGAGAGTCATCGTCGTAGGAGCCGGCGTGGTGGGCACCATGCACGCCTGGCACGCAGTGGAACGCGGCCACGAGGTCGTACAGATCGAGCGCGAGAGCGAGGCGCGCGGCGCCTCCCTCCGCAACTTCGGCCAGATATGGGTGAGCGGCCGCGCCGGGGGCGAGGAGCTTCGGACCGCCCTGCGCGCCCGGGAGCTGTGGGAGGGCATCGGCGCCCGCGTCCCGGAGCTCGGCTTCCGGCCCATCGGGTCGCTCACCCCCGTGCGCACCGACCTCGAACTGGCCGTGGCCGAGGCGGCGGTGGCCCGCCCCGACGCGGCCGCCCGGGGCTTCGGGCTGGTCACCGCCGACGAGGCCCGCGCCATCAACCCCGCCCTGCGCGGCGACTTCCGCGCCGCCCTGTGGTGCGAGCGGGACGCGGCCGTCGAGCCCCGCACCGCCCAGCTCGCGCTGCGGAAGGCCCTGGTGGCCTCCGGGCGGTACACCTTCCTGCCCGGCCGCGAGGTCCGCGACGTCGTCGGCGAGCACGCGGTGCGCGACGACCACGGGGACGTCCACACCGGCGACGTGGTCGTCCTGTGCACCGGCGCGTGGCTCGGCGGGCTCGTCCGGGAGGTCGCCGGAGACGTCCCCGTACGCCGCGTACGGCTCCAGATGATGCAGACCGCCCCGCTGGGCGAGCCGCTGACCACCTCCGTCGCCGACGCCGACAGCTTCCGCTACTACCCGGCGTACGACTCGGCCGCCCTGGAGGCCGGCCAGGCACAGGAACCGGTCGCCGCCGCGCACCGGATGCAGTTGCTGATGGTGCAGCGCCTCGACGGCGGGCTGACCATCGGCGACACCCACGAGTACGAGCACCCCTTCGCCTTCGACACCCTCGAGGACCCCTACGAGCACCTCACCCGGGTCGTCGAGTCCCTCCTCGGCCGCCCGCTGCCGCCGGTCCGCCGCCGCTGGGCCGGGGTGTACGCGCAGTGCGCCGACACCCGCCGCGTCGTCCACCGCCAGCGGGTGCGCGACGGGGTGTGGCTGGTGACGGGCCCCGGCGGACGCGGCATGACCTGCTCGCCCGCCATCGCCGAGACGACCGCGAACGACCTGGGATGGTGACCATGACGATCACACTCGTCGTCCTCGACATGGCCGGCACCACCGTCGCCGACGGCGGCCTCGTCGAGGAGGCCTTCGCCGCGGCCGCCCGCGCGGTGGGCACCGAGCCGGACGCGCACATGCTCGGCCACGTCCGCGCCACCATGGGCGAGTCCAAGATCTCCGTCTTCCGCCACCTCTTCGGCGACGAGGACCGCGCGCGGCGGGCCAACACCGCCTTCGAGGAGGCGTACGGCGCGCTCGTCGCCGCCGGTCGGATCGCCCCCGTGCCGGGCGCCGCCGACGCCGTCCGCGCACTGCGCGACCAGGGCCGCACGGTGGTCCTGACCACCGGGTTCGCCCGCGTCACCCAGGACGCCATCCTCGACGCGCTCGGCTGGCGGGACCTCGTCGGGCTGACGCTGTGCCCGGCCGACACACCCGGTGGGCGCGGCCGCCCCCACCCGGACATGGTCCTCGCCGCCCTCCTGCGCACCGGCGCGGCCGACGGCGTCCGGGACGTCGCGGTCGCCGGGGACACCTCGTACGACATGCTCAGCGGCGTACGCGCCGGAGCGGGCGTCGTCGCCGGTGTGCTGACCGGCGCGCACGACGCCGCCGCGCTGCGCGGGGCGGGCGCCACGCACGTCCTCGGCTCGGTCGCCGATCTGCCCGAGCTGCTGGCCCGGGTGGAGTCATGACCAGCGGCATCCGCTTCGATAACGTCTCGGTCGCGTACGGGGGGAACGTCGTCCTCGACTCGCTCGACCTGACCGTCGAACCCGGCGAGGTCATGGCCCTGCTCGGCCCGTCCGGCTCCGGCAAGACCACCGCACTGCGCGCCGTCGCCGGGTTCGTGCGCCCGGCCTCGGGGCGGGTGTTCATCGGCGGGCGGGACGTCACCGCCCTTCCGCCGCACCGGCGCGGCATCGGGATGGTCGTCCAGAACTACGCGCTCTTCCCGCACATGCGCGTCGAGGACAACGTGGCGTTCGGGCTGCGCGCCCAGAAGGTGCCCAAGGGCGAGATACCGGCCCGGGTCACCGAGGCGCTGGAGCTGACCGGCATGGCCGCCTACGCCCGGCGCCACCCGCGCGAGCTGTCCGGCGGCCAGCAGCAGCGCGTCGCCATCGCCCGGGCACTCGCCATCCGGCCGGGCGTGCTGCTGCTGGACGAGCCGCTGTCGGCGCTCGACGCCCAGCTCCGCTCCGGGATGCTCGCCGAACTGGCGCGGCTCCACCGCGAGCTGCCGGACGTGTCCGTCCTCTACGTCACCCACGACCAGGTCGAGGCGCTCACGCTCGCCGACCGGATCGCCGTCATGGACCGGGCACGGCTGCGGGACTGCGGCACGCCCCAGGAGCTGTACCGGCGGCCGCGTACGGAGTTCACGGCGTCGTTCGTCGGCAACGCCAACCTGCTGCCCGTGACGGTCGCACCCGGCGCCGTCCGGTTCGCCGACCGGGAGCTGAAGGTCCCCGTCCCGGCGGGCGCGGTGCCGGGCGCGGGCGCCACCCTGTGCGTCCGCCCGCACCTCGTCGGGCTGGGCGACGGCCCCAACGCCCTGCGCGGCACGCTCGCGGAGGTCCAGTGGCGGGGCGCCACGCACCGGCTGTACGTCGACGTCGGCGGCCACCGGGTGATGGCCGACCTCCGCGAGCTGCGGGACCCGCCACGCCTCGGGGCCGAGGTGACGCTGCACTTCGCGCCGGACGACGCCGTGCTGCTGGCGGCCGGGGTGACGCCATGAGCGCGCTGCCACTGCCGGCCCCGCCGGCCACGGGCGGCCGGGAGGTGAGGGGCGTACCGCGCTGGGTGTGGGCCCTGCCGCCCGTCGCGGTGCTCGGGCTGGTGTTCCTGTACCCGCTGGGGCTGGTCGTGCGGGAGTCCCTGGCGCCCGGGGCGTACGCGGACGTCTTCGCCTCCCGGGCGTTCCGGGACGCCCTGGTCACGACCGTGTGGCTGGCCGGCGGGGCTACCGCCGGGTGCCTGGTGCTCGGGTTCGCGCTCGCGCTCGTCGTCGCGTTCGTGCCGTTCCCCGGGAGCAGGGCGGTCGCCAGGTTCATCGACGTCTTCCTCTCCTTCCCCTCCTTCCTGATCACGCTCGCCCTCCTCTTCGTCTACGGCACCGTCGGCATGGCCAACGGCCTGTGGACGGACGTCACCGGGGCCGCCGAGGGGCCGTTCCGGTTCCTGACGACACCGTGGGGGGTGCTGCTCGCCGAGATCACGTACTTCACCCCCTTCGTGATGCGCCCGCTGCTCGCCGCGTTCTCCCAGCTCGACACCGCGCAGGTGGAGGTGGCGTCCTCGCTGGGCGCGGGTCCCGCGCGGATCGTCCGCCGGGTGATCCTGCCCGAGGCGCTGCCCGCCCTCGCGGCGGGCGGGAGCCTCGTCCTCGTCATGTGCCTGAACGAGTTCGGCATCGTGCTGTTCACCGGTGCCAAGGGGGTGACGACCCTGCCGATGCTCGTCTACGGCAAGGCGATCCTCGAGTCCGACTATCCGGCCGCGTGCGTCGTCGCGGTCGTCAACATCGCGATCTCCGTGGGGCTGTACGCCCTGTACCGGGTGGTGAACCGTCGTGCTGGTGCACAGCGCTAGGGGCAGGTGGGCCGCCTGGGCCCTCTTCGCCGTCCTGTTCCTGCCGCTCTTCGCGGTCCCCCTGCTGGTCGTCCTCGCCGCGTCGTTCTCCACCCACTGGTCCGGCGCCCTGCCCTCCGGCCCGACCGCCGGCCACTACGCCGCCGCCGGGCGCGGCGAGTCGCTCCAGGCGCTCACCACCAGCCTGGTCACGGCCGTGACCGCCGGCGTCCTCGCCCTCGTCGTCGGGACCTGGGCCGCCCTGGCCGCCGCGTCCCTGAAGGAGCGCGGGCGGCGGACCCTCGACGCGCTGTTCATGCTGCCCGTCGCCGTCCCTTCCGTCGTGGTCGGCCTCGCGGTCCTGGTGGCGTTCTCCCAGCCGCCGTTCCTGCTCAACGGCACCCGCTGGATCGTGATCCTCGCCCACACCGTGCTGGTGACGGCCTTCGCGTACCAGTCCGTGTCGGCGGCCCTCGTTCGCCTGGACCCGATGTACGAGCAGGCCGCCGCCGGCCTCGGCGCCCGGCCCGTCCGTGTACTGCTGCGGGTCAAACTGCCGCTCCTGCTGCCGTCCCTGAACGCGGCCGCCGGGCTCTGCTTCGCCCTGTCCATGGGGGAGCTGAGCGCCACCATGATGCTCTACCCCCCGGACTGGCTGCCGCTGACGGTGCTCGTCTTCACCGCCACCGACCGGGGCTCCCTGTTCACCGGTTCCGCCCTGGCCGTCGTCCTCATGGCGACGACCCTCCTCGTCCTGCTCGCCGTCTCCCGCGTCCGTACCCGCGCTTCCTACCGCTAGGAGAGAACGACGTCATGCTTACGCACACCACCAGGCCGCTCGCCGCCCTCACCGGCAGCCTGCTCCTCGCCGCCGCGCTCACGGGCTGCGGCTCCACCTCCACCGCCTCCGACGAGAAGGTCGTCACCGTCTACAGCGCCGACGGCCTCAAGGGCGAGAAGGGCGACGGCTGGTACGACCGGGTCTTCGAGGACTTCGAGAAGGAGACCGGCATCAAGGTCGAGTACGTCGAGGGCGGCTCCGGCGAGATGGTGCAGCGCGCCGTCCGCGAGCGGCGCAACACCCAGGCCGACGTCATCGTCACCCTCCCGCCCTTCATCCAGCAGGCCGGCTCCAAGGGCCTCCTCCAGCCCTACCGGCCGAAGGGCTCCGACCGGGTGAGCGGCGCCGACAAGGCCGCCGACGGCACCTGGACCTCCGTCGTCAAGAACTACTTCGGGTTCATCCACAACAAGAAGGAACTCCCCAAGGCCCCCACCACCTGGGAGGAGCTCCTCGGCGCCAGGTACAAGGACCGGCTCCAGTACTCCACCCCCGGTGTCGCCGGCGACGGCACCGCCGTCGTCATCAAGGCCATGCACGACTTCGGCGGCCGCGAACCCGCCATGGCGTACCTCAAGAAGCTCCAGACCAACAACGTCGGCCCGTCGTCCTCCACCTCCAAGCTCGCCCCCAAGGTCGACAAGGGGGAGCTGCTCGTCGCCAACGGTGACGTCCAGATGAACTTCGCGCAAGGCCGGTCCATGCCCAACCTCGGCATCTGGTTCCCCGCCCGGCAGGGCGGCAGGCCCACCACCTTCGCCCTCCCGTACGCCGCCGGGCTCGTCAAGGACGCCCCGCACGCCGACAACGGCAGGAAGCTCCTCGACTTCATGCTCGGTGAGCGGGCACAGCGCCAGGTCAGCGCCATCGGCGGCGGCTTCCCCGCCCGCGCCGACGTCAAGCCCGCCGACGCCAACGCCATCGCACTGGCGCGGCTGATGGAGGGCGTCGACGTCTTCGAACCCGACTGGAAGGACATCGAGGCGAACCTGCCCTCGTACATCGACGCGTGGAAGACCGCAACGGGCGGCTAGCCGACGCGAAGCCCATCGTTCACCGCACGTACCTGGTGCCCCGCGGAAGGTAGCGGAAGGATAACGGGTACGGACCAACGCCCCCGGAAACCGGGGGCGTTGGCGTGCACGTACACCCGTGCAGGCCCACACCTTCGACGGAGGAACCCCATGCCGCTCCCCGGCATATCCCGCCGCACCGTCCTCGCCGCCGGTGCCGCGACCGCGGCGACCACCGCCCTCGCCGCCGCGCCGTCCGCCCACGCCGCCGCACCCACCCTCCCCAACGGCACCAGCAGCGACAAGGTGCTCGTCGTCGGGATGGACGGACTGCGCCACGACAGGATCGACGCGGCCAACGCCCCGCACATGAAGGCGATGATGAGGGACGGCACCTACGGCCTGTCCCTGCTGTACGCCAACCCCATGGCCGCCACCTCCTCCGGCCCCGGCTGGTCGACCATCTCCACCGGCGTCTGGCCCGACAAGCACGGCGTCCGCGACAACACCTTCACGGGCAAGAACTACGGGCAGTACCCCGGCTTCCTGGCCCGCCTCGCCCAGGTGCGGCCCGCCCTGTCCACGTACGCCGCCGTCGACTGGAAGCCGCTGGACACCCAGGGCACCGTCACCCCCGGCGCCGACGCGAAACTGGTCCTCGACGGCGACCGCGACGGCTACGTCGCCCACGACGCCACCATCACCGCCGAGACCGAGTCGGTCCTGCGCGACCAGAACCCGGACGTGCTCTTCGTCTACCTGGGCAACACCGACGTCGTCGCGCACGCGGGCGGCACCGGGCAGAAGTACCTGGACGCCATCGCCGTCCAGGACGCCCAGCTCGGCCGGATGCTCGCCGCCATCAAGGCCCGCCCCACGTACGCCACCGAACGCTGGACCGTCATCGTCGCCACCGACCACGGCCACGTCGACGCGGGCGGCCACGGCGGCAGCTCCATCGAGGAGCGGCGCACCTTCGTCCTCGCCACCGGCCCCGGCATCGCGGCCGGCGCGCGCCCCCTGGACACCCGGCTCGTCGACGTCGCCGCCACCGTCTTCCACCAGCTCGGCATCACCCCCGACCCCGCCTGGGGACTGGACGGCAAGCCGATCCAGCAGCGCTCCACCGACCCCTTCGACACCCTCCAGTCCGCCCTGACGCAGCGCGTCGACGAGACCGGCATCCCCGCGGGCGTGCTCGGCTTCACCCACACCCCGCCCAGCGGCTGGTCCGTCATCAACAGCGCCATGGGCACCGGCGGCATGACCGAGTGGCGCGGCTGGTCCTTCGCCACCGACGAGTTCTGGAGCCGCACCCAGCGCGACCAGCAGCGCGAGCTCAACGTCCGCGCCCGGGGCGTCTTCGCGGTCGCCGACTCCGACGAATGGGCCGACAAGTCCTTCTCCGGTACGTACGACTCGACCCTGGTCAGCCCCGCGTACGCGGTCGGCGGCAGCACGAGGGCCACGCTCGAATTCACCACCCTCTACCGGCAGGAGGGCAGCCAGCGGGCCGAGGTCCTCGCCTCCTTCAACGGCGGCACGCCCGTCCTCGTCAGGAGCTACACCTCCGACGTCATCTCGCAGCACCAGTCCCTGAGCGTCGCCGTCCCCTCCGGCGCCTCCAGCGTCAGCTTCCGGTTCCGCTACACCGGGGCCAACAACTGGTACTGGACCATCGACGGGGTCAAGGTCACGGCTTCCTGATTAGGCTTGGGGGCGTCGCCACAGCGCTGTCGCGGCGTCCCCAGCACGCATGCACGAACCTGTACGGCAGGAGTCCCGCCCCATGGCAGAGCGCAAGCCGATCGAATCCTGGCTCACCGACATGGACGGCGTCCTCATCCACGAGGGCGTTCCCATCCCCGGCGCCGACGCCTTCATCAAGAAGCTGCGGGATACAGAGAAGCCCTTCCTGGTCCTCACCAACAACTCCATCTACACCGCCCGCGACCTGCACGCCCGCCTCGCCCGGATGGGCCTGGACGTGCCCGTGGAGAACATCTGGACCTCCGCCCTGGCCACCGCCCGGTTCCTGGACGACCAGCGGCCCGGCGGCACCGCGTACGTCATCGGCGAGGCCGGGCTGACCACCGCGCTGCACGACATCGGCTACATCCTCACCGACCACGACCCGGACTACGTGGTGCTCGGCGAGACCCGCACCTACAGCTTCGAGTCCCTCACCAAGGCGATCCGGCTGATCAACGGCGGCGCCCGGTTCATCTGCACCAACCCCGACGAGACCGGCCCCTCCACCGAGGGCCCGCTGCCCGCCACCGGATCGGTGGCCGCCCTGATCACCAAGGCCACCGGCAAGGACCCGTACTTCGCGGGCAAGCCGAACCCGCTGATGATGCGGACCGGGCTGAACGCCATCGGCGCCCACTCCGAGACCAGCGCCATGATCGGCGACCGGATGGACACCGACGTGCTGGCGGGGCTGGAGGCGGGCATGGAGACCTTCCTCGTCCTCACCGGGCTCACCACCCCGGCCGACGTGGACCGCTACCCGTTCCGCCCCTCCACGGTCGTCGACTCGATCGCCGATCTGGTCGAACGCGTCTGATCCCCCGTACGGCCCATCGGCCCAGGTCAGGACGCCCGATCGGGTGAAGGACCGGGCGGTCGCGACCCCCCTGCGGATGCGGAAACCGGCGAACGGGGTGAATCTTCAGTGCAGGAGGTTCACGATGCGTTCAGCTCTGTTTGCTCTCCGTGCCGCGGGGGCGGCCACCGCCCTCGTACTGTCGGCCGCGGGGGCCGCGTACGCCGGTGACGGCGAGGAGCACGGCCGGAAGGAGCACGACCGGAAGGTCACCGCCCTGGTCGTGCCGGCCACCACCCAACCCGGCGGTGACGTGGACATCCAGGTCCACGGCTGCCACGGCAAGCACGGCTCGGTGCGGTCCAGGGCCTTCGTCGCGGACGCCGAGCTCTCCGGCCGGGAGGGCAAGGGCGGGCCGCTGCACGGCGACACCACCGTCAAGTCCCACCTGGACTCCGGTACGTACCCGCTCACCGTCCACTGCGACGGGCGGGACCACCACGACGCCGGGACCGTCCACGTCACCCACCACGCGCCGCCCACCCCCGTCGCCCCGGTCAGGGCCGGTGGCGGGGGCACCGCCGTGCTGGCCGCCGACGCCCCGAGGGGCGGCACCGAGGAGCAGGGGCCCAGCACCCCGCACACCGTGATCGGCCTGGTGCTGGCGGGCGTCGCGGCCGTCGCCGTCGCGCTGCGCAGCACGCGCCGCCGTCGCCGTACCCGCGCGGACTGACCGTGTCCTCCGCACGGCACCCCGCCGGACACGGCCGGCTGCTCACCGGTGTGGCCTGGGCCCTGCTGCTGCTGGGCCTGTGGCTGTGGGGCAAGGACATCACGGCCGGCCCCGGCGGCCTGTCCGCCCCCACCACCGGAGACGTCGCCGCCGTCGGCCGCCCCCTGGGCGTCCCGCTGCCGCCGGCCCGCCCGCCGATGGAGCCGGCTGCGCCCGAGCGCCTGGAGGTCCCCTCGCTGGGGATCACCGCCCCGGTCGTCCCGCGCGGCCTGGACACGGCGGGCGCGATAGACCCGCCCCCGTACGAGCGGGCGCAGACCGTCGGCTGGTTCGCCGGCGGGGCGAAGCCCGGCACGGACGGCGCCGCCCTCTTCGTCGGCCACGTCGACACCGAGACGGAACAGGCGGTCTTCTACGGCCTGAGCTCCGCCCGCCCCGGCGAACGGATCAGGGTGGAGCGCGCGGACGGGTCGGTCGCCGAGTTCACCATCGACGACGTGCGGGTCTTCGACCGGCGCGACTTCGACCCGAGGAAGGCGTACGGGCAGCGGCAGCCCGGCCGCGCGGAACTGCGCCTGATCACCTGCGGCGGCACCTTCGACCGCGCGTCCGGCGCTTACACGGCGAACGTCGTCGTCTCCGCGTACCTCAGCGGGGGCACCGCGGCCGCCTGAGGCCGCACCACCGGACCCGGCCGACGGCCCCTCCCCGGCCGCACCGGGGACCCCACCCCCGGGCCGTCGACCGGGCCGGCCCTCGACCGCGTGACCCCGGACTGCGGGAGAAGCCCGGCATCGCGCGGGAGGCCGGGGATGGTCCGGCAAGTTCCCGCACACTGTAGGGCGCCGCACGGACCCGTTCCAGGGGCCCTCCGGCGGGCTGTCGCGATCCGGCCGCGCACGGGTGACGGGGGAGCGGTGTCCGGGGCGGCCGCCCTCGTGGCTTTCCGGACACGTGTGTCAGGATGGATTCGACCGGGTTGTCCGGGAGGGGGCACCTGGGGGGTGGCCCCGCAGACAGTGCGCCCAAGGGGGAGTGGATGTACGGCAGTTGCACCGGACGCGCCCGTGTGAGGGCGGTCGCGGTGGGGGCGGGAGCGGTGGCGGCATTGCTGCTGGCGGGCTGTACCTCCCCCGACGCCGGCGGCGGGAAGCCGGAGGCCGCACCGGGCGTGAGCCAGCAGCCCAAGGCCACCGACCCGTTCTGGGTCAATCCCGGCAGCAAGGCCGCCCAGCAGGTGGCCAGTTATGTCCGGGACGGCAAGAAGCAGGACGCCGAGCTCATCAGGAAGATCGCCTCCCAGCCGGTGGGCGAATGGGTCGGCACGGAGCAGCCGGAGGAGGACGCCCGGGGCTTCACCGAGGCCGCCGCGAAGGCGGACCGGGACGCCGTGCTGGTCCTCTACAACATCCCGCACCGCGACTGCGGCCAGCACTCCGCGGGCGGCGCCGCCGACGGCAACGCCTACCGGGCGTGGCTGGACAAGGTCGCCAAGGGCATCGGTGACCGGCGCGCCACGGTGATCGTGGAGCCGGACGCCGTGATGCACATGGTGGACGGCTGCACCGAGGACCAGTACCACGAGGAGCGGTACGACCTCCTCAAGGGCGCCGTCAAGCGGCTGAAGCAGTTGCCGAACACCAAGGTGTACCTGGACGCGGGCAACGCCGGCTGGGGCAAGCCGGACCAGATCTTCGAGCCGCTGATCTGGGCGGGCGTGGGGGAGGCGGACGGCTTCGCGGTCAACGTGGCCAACTTCCAGACCACCGCGGCCAGCAAGGAGTACGGCAAGAAGGTCTCGGCGAAGGTCGGCAACAAGCCGTTCGTCATCGACACCAGCCGCAACGGCAACGGCCCCTACACCGGCGGCGACCCGGCCGAGAACTGGTGCAACCCGCCGGGCCGCGCCCTCGGCGAGACGCCCACGACGAAGACGGGCGACCCGCTGGTCGACGCCTACCTGTGGATCAAGCGCCCGGGTGAGTCGGACGGCGACTGCAAGGGCGGACCGAAGGCCGGGGACTGGTTCCCGGAGTACGCCCTCGAACTGGCCCGCAACACCAAGTGAGACGAGGGGCGCCCCCGCCGGGGGCGCCCCTCGTTCGCGTTGGGGCCGCTTACGGCACCTCGACCCACACCGCCTCGGACGGCGTGCCCTTGTCGTCGGTGACGAAGAGCATGTACCAGCCGGACGGGACGAGGGCCCGGTTCTTCGGGACGGTGACCTCGATGCCCTTGGCGGTCTTCTTCATCTCCAGCGCGATCGAGCGCTGGTCGACGTCGGTGACGTGCGTGACGGCGCTGGGCCGCATCAGCTTCGCCGTCTTGATCTTCGCCGCGTCCGGGGTCTCGAACACCCCGCTCGCACCGCGCCGGAGCTTCTTCGGGCCGCCGGTGATCGTGGGCTTGGCGTCCCGGAAGAGGTAGGGCGGGGTGTAGATCTCGATGCGCTGCTCGAAGACGCCCGGCTTGGTGTTGGCGGCGTCGGCGAAGAGCGAGTCCGAGCCGAAGATCATCACGCGGCCGTCGGGCAGCAGCACCGAGCCGGAGTGGTAGTTGCGGCCCACCTGCGGGTCGGCGACGCGGGTGTACGCGCCCGTCTTCGGGTCGTACGTCCGCGCCTCCAGCACGTTGGAGTCGCTGCGGCCCCGGTAGTCCTCCGAGCCGCCGGTGACCAGGACGGTGTCGTCCGGCATCAGCGAGGCGCTCGGGTAGCGGGTGCCCCGGTCGAGGGAGGCGCCGTCCTTGAAGCGCGGGCTGGGGTCCTTCAGGTCGACCAGCCGGGACTTCTCGCTGGACTCCTGGGACTCGCCGACCCCGCCGCCGCCGATCACCATGAACCGCTGGTCCTGGGCGGGCGGCAGCATGACCGTCGCGGAGGTCTCCATCCGGTCCGCGTCGCTCAGGCCGGGGATCTTGTCGAACTTGTTGGTCTCCAGGTCCCAGATGCCCGGGTCACGGCCGACGTCGGCGGGCCCGTACCCGGCGTTGGAGCCGGAGTAGAACAGCTTGCCGTTGTCCATCAGGAAGATGGCGGGGTACGTCGGGAAGCGGCGCTCGATCCCGGTGTACTCCCACGTCTTGGTCTTCGGGTCGTAGATCTCGTCCTTGCCGGGGACGATCTGCCCGATCTCGTCGAGGCCGGACAGCGCGAGGACCTTGCCGTCCTTGAGCGTGGTGAGCGTCGGGTACCAGCGCGCCTCGTTCATCGGGTCGACCTTGACGTACTTCTCGGCGACCGGGTCGAACTCGAAGGCGTCCTTGATGCCCTGGAAGTCCTTCTTGTCCAGGGCGAGCTTCTGCGCCATGCCGTAGACGTTGCGGGCGTCGGTGCCCTTGAGGCCCTCGACCTTGTAGTTGTCCTCGGTGCCGGTCTCGAACTCCTTGCCCGACTCCTCGGCCTCGACGTAGATCCGGCCCAGGCCCGGCTGGGTGCGCAGGAAGCGGCCGGTGGTCTTGTCGAAGATCTTCTCGGCCTTCTCCACCAGGATCGGGTCCTTGGAGACGAACGTCTTGCCGTTGGCCTTGCCGGTGAACTTCGTCCCGGCCGGCAGGGTGATCGGCTTGTCCGGGTCCTCGTTGTGGACGATCATCAGGCCGCCGGCCTTGGTGACGTCACCCTTGAGCTTCTCGTACCGCTTGGTGCCGCCCGCGACCAGCAGCTTCCCGTCGGGAAGCTGGGTGTGCCCGGAGCAGAACATGTCCTTGGGCGTCTCGATCTTCTTGAACTTGTTCGTCTTCGGGTCCCACAGGACCGACTCGAACTTGTTCGCGTCGAAGTTCTTCTGGTTGTTGCCGGAGCCCGCGATCAGCAG
Source organism: Streptomyces sp. WAC05374 (assembly GCF_004353505.1). Taxonomy (GTDB): domain Bacteria; phylum Actinomycetota; class Actinomycetes; order Streptomycetales; family Streptomycetaceae; genus Streptomyces. Next base: position 154,752 of record NZ_SMNQ01000007.1, on the reverse strand, counting down.
CACCTTGCCGGTGTGCAGCAGCGCCGCGTGGATGGTGTTGATCCGGAACTCGGAGGGGACGTCGAGGAAGTCCCAGTGGCCGTTGGCGGCCTTGTACTCCGGCTTGTTGATCTTGTAGTCGTGGTACTTCTCCGAGCCGTACCGGTACAGGGCCGGCCCATTGAACCCGGCGACCACAGCAACCACCGCCGTGCCTATCAGGATGCGACGGGCGCGGTTCCTCCGGTGGTTCGGCCGGACGGGCAGGCTGCTCATTTGTTACGTCCCCCAAGGGCGATCTGCATGGTGTCGTTCTGCTCGGCCCAGCTCGGCTTGGCCTGCGGCGCGTGGTCCGCGGCCGGTGCGGGCTGCTGCGACGGCTCTCCGTGCCGGGCCGGGCGCTTCTTCTCCTGGCGCAGCATGTACCGCCAGGCGAAGATCGGTGTCGCGGTGATCAGTGTGGCGAACGACGCCCAGATGATCATGGCGGGGTGCGAGTGCCCGAAGGCGAAGCCGGCGGCCATCGAGGCGCCGAAGATCCCGATGAAGTACCAGTGGTACCGGAAGGTCGCGAACCACCGGTCCGGGCTCGCCGAGTCGCCCTTGGGGGTGACGACGAACTTGCTCTTGCGGCGCAGCGCGGAGTCGACCAGCGCCTTGGCGTAGAGCGGCGCGGACAGCGCGGACATCACCATGCCGGCCACACCGCCCGAGCCCTCCGGCTCGTGCGGGGAGACGTTGTGCCGGCGGTTCCAGACGTACAGGCCGATCTGGAGCGCCGAGGCGTTGCCGTAGAGCATCAGCCACACGGTCGGGTCGATGTTCACACCCGAGGCGCCCAGGCCCAGGAACAGCGCGCAACTGAGGGCCGCGAGGATCCAGTTCAGGGCGGACATCGGGTAGAAGATGATCATCATCGTGTAGTTGAAGAGCTTGCTCGGCGGCAGCGAGTACCAGCCCTTCCAGTACTGCTTGAGGATCGTCTCGTACGTTCCCCGCGACCAGCGCATCTGCTGGGTGAAGAAGTCCGTCCAGGCGCTGGGGCCCTCACCGACGGCCAGCACGTCCGGGGTGTAGACCGAGCGCCACTTGTTGCCCGTCGCCGGGTTCTTGTGGCGGTGGATCTCGAAGCCGGTCGCCATGTCCTCGGTGATCGAGTCGTACAGGCCGCCGATCTGCTTCAGCGCCCTGATGCGCACGGCGTTCGACGTGCCGACGAACATGGGCGCGCCGTAGCGGTTGCCGGCCCGCTGGATCAGCGCGTGGAAGAGGAACTGCTGCGACTCGGCGGCCTTGGTGACGAAGTTGTCGTAGTTGCCGTAGACCTGCGGGCCGATGACGAAGCCGACGTCCGGGTCCCGGAAGAAGCCGAGCATCCGCTCCAGGTAGTTGGGCAGCGGCACGTGGTCGGTGTCGACGGAGGCGAAGAAGTCGTAGTTGTCGCCGTGCGCGTCCAGCCAGGCGTTGTAGTTGCCGTGCTTGGTCTTGGCGCGGTGGGGACCGGAGGGCTGGTTCCACTTCGCGATGCCCTTGCGGGAGAAGTGGTGCACGCCGAGGCGCTCGCAGACGGCCTTGACCTCGGGGTCGTTGCCCTCGTCGAGCAGCCAGACGTGCATCAGACCGCGGTGCCGGATCTTGACGGCGGCCTCCAGCGTCTTCGTCACCATCTCCAGGGGCTCCTTGCCCGGGACGAAGGAGGTGAGGAAGGCGACCCGGGTGCCGGACTCCGGCACGACCGGGACGGGGTCGCGGGCGACCAGCGTCGCGTGCGCGTTCGACAGGACGTTCATGCAGCGGAAGAACTCGATCAGGCCGATCGAGACGAGCATCACCATGTCGAGCGCGGGCAGCCAGTCGAAGGCCGGGTAGTCCCGCTCGGTCCAGTGCGAGGGCTGGAGCAGCCAGACCAGCAGCACCAGCGACAGCACCGGGGCGGCGGCCAGCATCAGGGCGATCCGGATGCGGTGCGGCTCCTGCGAGATCAGCGAGCGGTACTGCACCTTGTACGGCTTGTTGGCGTCCGGCTGGGTGAGGGGACCGGCGAGCCTGCTGTAGTGCTCGTAGTCGTACCGGGGCAGCGGCTTCGCGGCGGCGCGCTGCCGGGGTCCGCCGGTCCGGAGCTGCGGGGGAACCCGGAGCTGGGTGGTCCTGGACGGGTCGTTGTCCTGCCGGGCGCCGGTCGGCGTCGACGTCATGAGTCTTCCCCCCGCACGCATGCTGACTGCGTGATTGGTCGTGTCGTTTCCGTCCGGAGCGCGCGATCCCCCCTTGGACCGGCGTGTCCCGACGCACCAGTGGCAGGCCACCGTCCCTGTAGACAGAGAAAGACGACCTTCCGGTTGCATGATGCCTGTCACGGCATCTCTCCGTGAACGGGGCCCCCACCCCGCGGTTCCCGCAGTCGGAGCGTCCCCCAGGACCGCTCTCAACTGCACGAACCTCATGCCCCCTTGAGGGGCATTGGCTCCAGGATAGGGTCTACGCCCGCCACACTTGATCGCAAGGGTGAAACGGACTGTTTACCGGGCATACGCGCGGTTTGGGTGGCCTCCGGGAGTGGTGGTACGACTGAGGCCCCCTCACCCGTGGTGAGGGGGCCTCGGCCTCGCGTGCGCCGCCAGGGACTCGAACCCCGGACCCGCTGATTAAGAGTCAGCTGCTCTAACCAACTGAGCTAGCGGCGCCTGCTGACCTGCGTAACTCTACCCGATGTCCGGGGGTGCTCCGCACCGTCCCGGCTCCGCGTCCGGGAACCGCGCGGGCCACCGCGGTGATCTTTGGCGCCTGCCCCCGGCCTGTCGGCGGGCCGTTTTTTCCCTTCCAACCGTCAAAATGCGACATGTCGTGACAGTTGAGACACTGGCGCCCGTACCGCAGCACCGGGAGACCCTGGAGGGGAACCGCATGGCCGCACCGGTCTTCGAGGAGTACGAGCCCGCCGCCGACTGCCCCTGCACCGGCTGCGCCCGCCGGCGGCGCGAGACGGCCCTGCGCCTCGCCGTGCGGGCCGGCGGCCACCCCGCCGCGCACGGCGCACGCCGCGCCCTGGTCCTGGTCACCGCCGCCGGGGTGGCCCTCGGCGGCGGAACGCTCGCCGCCGCCCACCCGGCCGGCCCCTCCGGCCCCTCCGGCCCGGTCGGCCCCGCGGGCCACGGGCGCGACCGGGACGACCCGGACGCCGCCACCCCGCAGGGCGGCACCGGGCCGCTGCACGGCCGGCCGCACGCCGGGCCGTCGGCCTCCCACGCCTCGGCCCCGGCCGCCCTGCGCCCCGCCACCCGGACCGAGATCATCAACCGCGCCAAGCGCTGGGTCGCCGCGAAGGTCCCCTACTCCATGGAGAAGTACTGGACGGACGGCTACCGCCAGGACTGCTCCGGTTTCGTGTCGATGGCCTGGAACCTCGCCGGCAACGAATGGACCGGCACCCTGGACCGCTTCGGCACCCGGCTGGACCGCTCCGAGCTCCAGCCCGGCGACATGCTGCTCTTCCACAACCCGGCCGACCCCAGCCGCGGCTCGCACGTCACCCTCTTCGGCGGCTGGACCGACCACACGCGCACCTTCTACACGGCCTACGAGCAGACCCGGCCGCACGCCCGCAGGCTGGCCACCCCGATGGCGTACTGGAACAACTCCGGCCGCTACGTCGCCTACCGCTACAAGGGGCTGACCGGCGGCACCCTCGGCAACCCCGGCGCTCCCGGCACCTCCGTGGCCTACCCCGGCCGGGCGTCCTTCGGGCCGGGCGCCGACAACCGGCACGTCACGCGACTGGGCAGCATGCTCGCCGAGCGGGGCGGCGGGCGGTTCTACCGCTCCGGGCCGGGACCCCGCTGGACGGAGGCGGACCGCGAGGCGACCCGCGCCTTCCAGCGGGCGCAGGGCTGGACCGGGCGGGACGCGGACGGGCTGCCCGGCCCGGACACCTGGCGGCTGCTGGTCACCGGGCGGGGCCGCGACATTCCGCCGGGCCCCGGCGCGGCCGCCTCGGCGCCCGCGTTCCCCGGCCGCGCCCACTTCCGGCCGGGGCGGTCCGGCCCGCACGTCGAGCGGCTGGGGCGCCAGTTGGTGAAGCGGGGCTTCGGCGCCCACTACCGCTCCGGGCCGGGGCCGCGCTGGACGGAGGCCGACCGGCGCAACGTCCAGGCGTTCCAGCGGGCCCAGGGCTGGCGCGGGGCGGCGGCCAACGGCTACCCGGGGCCGGAGACCTGGCGCCGGCTCTTTGGATGAACGACCACGAGGAGGCAGGGTTGAGTACGGCGACGCCGGAGGGTGGCGGGGCGACGACCGGTCGGCGCGTCCCGGTGATCGGGAACGAGACCACCGGGCCGATCCCGGTGCATCTGCTGTTCCGGGACGACGGCACGGCGGACCCGGGGGCCCCGGACACCGGTCCGGTCACGGTCGTACGGGACCGCGCGCACGGCGACACGGCCGGCCCGGCGGGGTCGGCAAGGGTTGCGAGGGCGGGGGCAGCCGACCCGGCGAGGGCGGCGGGGGCCGGTGGGGCGGTGGTCGCCCAGGCCGAACCCGTGGCGCCCGGCGCCCCATCGGTTCCGGCGGCCCCGGCCGCCCCGCTGATCCCGGCCGCCCCGGCCGGGGCGGCGGCCGTGGGGGCGGTGCGGGTGCCCGCGCCGGCGCGGCGGGCCGGGCCGGCCGCCGACCCCGGGCTGGTCGAGCGGCCCGGGCCGGTGCTGCCCGGGTGGGCCGGGGCGGCGGCCGGGGCGGTCGCGCTGGCGGGGTGCGCGGCGCTGCTGTGGTGGACCGGGGCGGTGCCCCCGCCGGTGACCGGCATGCTGGGGCTGCCGTCACGCCCGTACCGGGGCATCCCGCTCGGGATCTGGGCGGTGCTGGCGCTGGGCGTGCTGGTGGTGCTGTTCGCGTTCGGCGGGCTGGTGCGGGGGAGGGTCGGGTACGCGTGGGTCCTCACCCTCTTCGGTGACTACCGGGGCAGTGTGCGGCGCACGGGGCTCATGTGGGTGAGCCCGCTGCTGCTGCGGCGCCGGGTCGACGTACGCCTGCGGCACTGGCGCAGCGAGCCGCTGCCGGCCGTCGACGCCAACGGCACCGCGCTGCGGGTGGTGGTGCTGGTGGTGTGGCGCATCCGGGACACCGTGCGGGCGGTCCTGGGGGTGGCGGACCACGAGCAGTACCTGCGCGAGCAGGTGGAGGCGGCGATGGCCCGGGTGCTGTCGCAGCTTCCGGCCGACGCTCCTTCCGCCCCGGGCGCGGGAGCCCCCCTCGACGAGGACGCGCTGACGCTGCGCGACGCGGAGGTGGTGGGGGAGGCGCTGACGCGGATGCTGTCGGCGGAGTGCGCCCCGGTCGGCATCGACGTCTTCTCGGCGCAGCCGACGCGGATCGAGTACGCGCCAGAGATCGCGGCCGCGATGCAGCGCCGCAGGGTCGCGGCGATCGACGCCAAGCACCGGGACACGGTGCTCACGTCGGTGGTGGACGCGGTGGACGACATGGTCCACCGGCTGACCACGCGTGGTCTGGTCGAGCTGGACGACTACGACCGCAAGGCGCTGGTCAAGGACCTGACGGTGGCGTTCTACACGGGCAGGAGTGGTCCGGTCGAAGGCCCGTGATTGGTATGGACATGTTCAACTCCTGTCCATACATTGGAACTTGGTCTAGACCGGATCCCCATCCGTGGTGCCACCGGCACCACACGCACGCGTGCGGCACGGCTCATGGAACTTCCCCCACGTCCACCTGGAGCAACAGCATGCGACACAAGATAGGCACGGCCGTGGTGGCCCTCGGCGTGGCCGGGGCCTCCCTCATGGCCACCAGCAGCGCCAGCAGCCACGGCTACACCGACTCCCCGATCAGCCGTCAGAAGCTGTGTGCCAACGGCACCGTGACCAACTGCGGCAACATCCAGTGGGAGCCGCAGTCGGTCGAGGGCCCCAAGGGCTTCCCGGCCGGCGGGCCCGCCGACGGCAGGATCTGCGCCGGCGGCAACGGGCAGTTCGCCCAGCTCGACGACCCGCGCGGCGGCAACTGGCCCGCCACCAGGGTGACCGGCGGCCAGAGCTTCACCTTCCGCTGGCAGTTCACCGCCCGGCACCGCACCACCGACTTCAAGTACTACATCACCAAGAACGGCTGGAACCGCACCGCGCCGCTCACCCGCGCGGCCCTGGACCCCCAGCCGTTCCTGACCGTCCCGTACAACGCCCAGCAGCCGCCGTCCACGCTCTCGCACCAGGGGACGATCCCCAGCGGCAAGACCGGCAAGCACCTGATCCTCGCCGTCTGGACGGTCGCGGACACGACGAACGCCTTCTACGCCTGCTCGGACGTGCAGTTCTGACGGACGGGCAGGGGCGAGCCGCCCGCAGGTGGTAGGGCCTGCCATACCCCGCGTACACCCGCTGGGGCCATGGTGGCGCCGTGGGCCCGGCGCCTACCGTGATCCCCATGGATCCCCGTACGCCCTGGCAGGCTCTGACCAGGGGTGACTACCTGCGTGGCGGCTGGCCCTGGCGGTCGGCCGGCTACCTGGCGAGCGGTGTGCTCGTCGGCGTGGCCGTGCTGGCCGTCCTGCTGGTGCTGGCCGCCTTCTCCCTGCTGCTCGTCGGCGTGCCCCTGCTGCTGCTCGCCGGGGTCGCCCTCGGCGGCGCCGAGCGGTGGCGGCTGCGGCTCGTGGACGCCGAGCCGGCCGCCGATCCGCACCGGACACCCGACGAGCCGGGGCTCGCCGCCTGGCTGCGGGTCCGGGTGCGGGAGCAGGCCACCTGGCGGGAGCTGGCGTACGCGCTGCTGCTCGGCTGCGTGCTGTGGCCCCTGGAGGGGCTCGCCCTCGCGGTGGCCCTGGGCGCGCCGCTCGCACTGATGACGACGCCCGTGCAGCTCGCCCTGGACGGGCAGGAGGTGCGGGTGCTCAAGGGCCCGCTGGTCACGACCTACCCGGTGGCGTGCGCGGCCGCCCTCGCCGGGCTGGCCCTGCTGCCCGCCCTGCTGTATCCGCTCGGCGCCCTGGCCGGTGCCCGCGCCGCGCTGACCCGGCTGCTCCTCGCGCCCCGCGACACGGAGCTGCGCCGCCGCATCGGCGAGGTCACCCGCTCGCGCGCCCGCCTGGTCGCCGCGTTCGAGGCCGAGCGCCGCCGCATCGAGCGCGACCTGCACGACGGCGCCCAGCAGCGGCTGGTCGCCCTGACCATGACCCTCGGGCTCGCCCGGCTCGACGCCCCGCCCGGTCCGCTCGCCGACCAGCTCGCCAAGGCCCATGACGAGGCCGGCCGGGTCCTCACCGAGCTGCGGGAGCTGATCCACGGCATCCACCCGCAGGTCCTCGCCGACTACGGCCTGGGTGCCGCACTGACCGACGCCGCCGACCGGTCGGCCGTCCCGGTGGCCACCGACCTCGACCTGCCGCGCCTGCCGCCGCCCGTGGAGAGCGCCGCGTACTTCGCGGTCTGCGAGGCGCTCACCAACATCGGCAGGCACAGCGGCGCCACCCGCGCCCGGCTCACCGCCCGGCACGGCGGCGAGCTCCTCCGCATGGAGGTGGAGGACGACGGCACGGGCGGGGCGGACGCCTCCCGGGGCACCGGTCTGACCGGCTTGGCCGACCGGATCGCCGTTCTCGATGGCAGACTGGCGATCATCAGCCCGAAGGGCGGGCCGACCGTGCTGCGAGTGGAGATCCCGTGCCAAGCCCTCTGCGGATAGTCCTGGCCGAGGACAGTGTGCTGCTGCGCGAGGGGCTGACCGGCCTCCTCGCACGCTTCGGCCATGAAGTCGTCGCGGCGGTCGGGGACGCGGCCGCCATGCAGGGCGCGGTCGCCGAGCACGACCCGGACGTCGTGGTCACCGACGTGCGGATGCCGCCCGGCTTCCGCGACGAGGGTCTGCGCGCGGCCGTCGCACTGCGCGCCGAGCGCCCGGCCCTGCCGGTGCTGGTCCTCAGCCAGTACGTCCAGCGGGCGTACGCCGCCGAGCTGCTGGACTCGGGCGACGGCACCGGCGTCGGCTACCTGCTCAAGGACCGGGTCGGGCAGGTCGAGGAGTTCCTGGAGGCGCTGACCCGGGTCGCGGCCGGCGGCACCGTGGTCGACCCGGAGGTCGTCCGCCAGTTGCTGCGCCGCCACCGTGATCCCCTGGAGGCCCTGACACCGCGTGAGCGGGAGGTGCTCGCCCTGGTGGCCGAAGGTCACTCGAACGGCGCCATCGCCCGGCGGCTGACGGTGACCGAGGCGGCGGTCGGCAAGCACATCGGCAACATCCTGGGGAAGCTGGACCTGCCCCCGGCCGAGGACACCCACCGCCGGGTCCTCGCCGTCCTGGCCTTCCTCCGCGCCTGACCGCGCGGCCGCCTCGCCACCTGACCGCCTCGCCGCACGACCGCCTGACCGCACGAACGGCGCGGTCCGGAACACGGGCGCACGAAAAAGCCCCCCGCTTTCGCGAGGGGCTTTTCCCGTCTGTGCGCCGCCAGGGACTCGAACCCCGGACCCGCTGATTAAGAGTCAGCTGCTCTAACCAACTGAGCTAGCGGCGCCTGCTGACAGAGTTAATACTACCTGGTCCGAGAGGTGCTTCCGACCACTGGGGCGTGATCCGGCTCACAGTCCACCCCCGCGAGGTTTAGAGCGCCAGCGAGAGCACCACGGGTGCCGCCCTGCGGTTGAGCGCGTCCGCCGCCGAGCGCAGCCGGTGGGCGTGCTCGATCGGGAGCGACAGCGCGAGGCAGCCGACCGCCGACCCGGCCGTCAGCGGCACGGCCGCGCAGACCGTGCCCACGGCGTACTCCTGGAGGTCGAGCACCGGGACGGTCGGCGGCTGGCTGTCCAGCTTGGAGAACAGCACCTTCTCGCTGGTGATCGTCCGGGACGTGAGCCGGGCGATCTTGTGGCGGGAGAGGTGGTCCCGGCGGCCGTTCTGGTCGAGCTGGGTCAGCAGGCACTTGCCGACCGCGCTGGCGTGCGCGGCCGACCGGAAGTCGACCCACTCGTTGACCTTGGGCGTGTGCGGACCGTCGGCCATCTGGGTGATCTTCACCTCGCCGTCGATGTACCGGCTGATGTAGACGGCGGCACCGACGGAGTCGCGCAGCTCGGTGAGGGTGTCCTGGAGCTTGTTCTGGAGGGCCTCGCGGCGCGTGGCACCCGAGCCCAGCAGGACCAGGGAATCGCCGACGACGTAGGCGCCGTCGCTGACCTGCTCGACGTACCCCTCGCGGCGCAGCATCAGCAGCAGCGGGGTCAGGTGACCCGCCGGGAGCCCCGTCTCACGTGCGATCTGGACGTCGGTCACCCCACCGCCGTGCCTGGAGATCGTTTCGAGTACACGCAGGGCGTACTGCACCGAATGGAACGGCGCGGTCGGCTCGGGCTTCAGCGCCACGGTTTCCCCCTACCAGGTTGTGACCGCAAGCTTCCGTACCACGATAGCCGCCAAGAGCCGTTTCGTGGGCTCCTGTTGACAAGAAACTGTCCCGCCCCACACGCATACGCTGGGGCGGGACACGGGGGCATATGCCCATGGCACACTTCCGGCCGGTAACCAGAGGTCAGAGGACCGCACCGAGGAAGTCGCGCGTACGTTCGTGCTCCGGATCGGTGAAGATTCTCTCCGGTGAACCGGACTCGATGACCTTGCCCGCGTCGAACATGAAGACCTCGTCCGAGATGTCACGGGCGAAGCTCATCTCGTGGGTCACGCAGAGCATGGTGATGTCCCTGGTGCGGGCGATGTCCCGCAGCAGGTCCAGCACCCCGGCGACCAGTTCGGGGTCGAGCGCGGACGTCACCTCGTCCAGCAGCAGCACCTTCGGCCGCATCGCCAGGGCGCGGGCGATGGCCACCCGCTGCTGCTGGCCGCCGGAGAGCTGGGCGGGTCTGGCACCGCACTTGTCGGCCAGCCCCACCAGGTCGAGCAGCTCCCGGGCGCGCTCCTCGGCCTCGTCCCGCTCCAGGCCGAGCACCCGCACCGGGGCCTCGGTGATGTTGCGCAGCACGGACATGTTGGGGAAGAGGTTGAACTGCTGGAAGACCATGCCGATCTTCTTGCGGGTCTCGCGCCGCTGCTTGTCGTCGGCCGGGAAGAGCTGACCGCCGTTCACCCGGATGGTCCCCGAGTCGGGGCGCTCCAGGGTCATCAGCATCCGCAGGATCGTGGTCTTGCCGGAGCCGGACGGTCCGATGAGCGTGACGTGCCGGCCCTCCTCGACCGAGAAGCACAGGTCGTCCAGGACGGTGTTCTCGCCGAAGCGCTTGCTGACGTTCTCGAAACGGATGAGTTCACTTGACAAGGCGGCGCTCCAGGGACCGTACGAAGAGGGAAGCCGGGTAGGCGACGAGGACGAAGGCGACACCGACGACCGTGAGCGGCTCGGTGTACTGGAAGGTGGACGCGCTCTCCAGCCGCGACTGCTGGAGCAGCTCCAGCACGCTGATCCCGGCCAGCAGCGGGGTGTCCTTCAGCATCGCGATGACGTAGTTGCCGAGCGCCGGCGCGATCCGCCGCAGCGCCTGCGGCAGGATCACCGCGGACCAGGTGCGGTGGGCGGGCAGGCTCAGCGCGGTGGCCGCCTCCCACTGCCCGGCGGGCACGGCGTCGATGCCGGCCCGGTAGACCTGCGCGGTGTACGTCGAGTAGTGCAGCCCGATGGCGAGGGTGCCGGTGGTCAGCGCCGAGAACTGCACCCCCCACTCGGGCAGGACGAAGAAGAGGAAGAAGAGCTGCACCAGCAGGGGCGTGTTGCGGATGAACTCGGTCACCACGTGCACCGGCCACCGCACCAGACGGCTCGGCGCCCGGAAACCGGCCGCCCACACCAGCCCCAGCGTGAAGGAGATCAGCGAGCCGAGAACGAGCACCTGGAGGGTGACCAGCAGCCCGTCCCAGAAGCGCGGCATGAAGTCCCAGACAGCGGACCAGTCCCAGGTCACTTGACCACCACCCCCAGGTTGGCCTTGGTCTTCCGCTCGAGGGCCTTCATGGAGCGGGTGATGACGAACGCGATCACGAAGTAGATCACCAGGATGAGGGAGTAGATCTGCGCGCTCTCCTGGGTGGCGAGGCGCACCAGATACGCGGCGAAGGACACGTCACCGACCCCGAGCAGCGACACCAGCGCCGTGCCCTTGAGCAGTTCGACGAGCAGGTTGCAGAAGCTCGGGATCATCTCGGGCACCGCCTGCGGCAGGACCACCAGCCGCATCCGCTGCCACGGCGTGAAGCTGAGCGCGACGCCCGCCTCCCGCTGCGCCCTGGGGACGGAGTTGAGCGCGCCGCGCACGATCTCGGCGCCGTACGCCCCGTACGACAGGCCGAGCGCGAGGACAGCCGCCCACATCGGCACGAGCTGCCAGCCCAGCAGCGGCGGTACCACGAAGAACAGCCAGAACATCAGGATCAGCGCCGACGTGCCGCGGAAGACCTCCGTGTACGCGCCCGCCAGGAAGCGGACGAACAGGGAGCGGTGGGTGCGGGCCATGCCGACGGAGAAGGCGACCAGCGCGCCGAGCGCGGCGCTGCAGACCAGGAGCTGGATGGTGATCCAGATGCCGGGCAGTACCCAGTTCTGCCAGAGTCCGGCGGTCATCGGCACAGCTCCTCGGCGGTGAGGGTGGTCATCTCGGCCTCCGTGAAGCCGAAGGGCCGCAGGATGCGGAAGAGCTCACCGCTCTTCCTCATCTTGTGGATCTCGGCGTTGAAGGCGTCGCGCAGCTCCGTGTCGGTGGGACGGAAGGCGAAACCGCCGCCGTCGATCGTCTTCTCGCCGTCCATGACGGCCGCGAACGGAGCGGTGGCCTCGGCCCTGGCGCTCTTCCTCACCACCTCACGGGCCGTCAGCGCGGTGCCCGCGAACACGTCCACCCGGCCGGACTCGACGGCGTTCAGCCCGGCCACCTGGTCCTGGAGAATGACGATGTCCTTCTCGGGGTACCCGGCCGCCACGGCGTGGTCGATCTGCGCGTAGCCGGTGCCGGTGGCGAACCGGGCCCGGGCGCGCACCACGTCCTCGTACGACCGGAGGTTCTTGGGGTTGCCCTTGCGGACGACGAAGGAGTCGAGCATCTGGTACTCGGGGTCGGAGAAGATGACCTGCGCGCAGCGCTCCTTGGTGATGTACATCCCGGCCGACACGACGTCGAACTGCTGGGAGTTGAGGCCGGGTATGAGGGAGGCGAAGTCGGTCGCGACCGGCTGGATGCGGTCCACTCCCAGCCGTTTGAAGACCACCCTGGCCAGCTCCGGCGCCTCACCGGTGAACTCGCCCCGCTCGTCGACGTACCCGTAGGGCACCTCGCCGGCGATGCCGAGGCGGACGGTGCCCTGGGATCTGAGCCGGTCCAGGACGTCGCCGGACGCGACGCGGGCGCAGCCGGTGGTGGCGGCGCCCACCGCCGTCGCGGCGGAGCCCAGCAGGAGGGTGCGCCGCCGCAGCGGGCCTGTTCTGAGTCGACGAGCTGTTCGAGCCATGGGCGCGCCGCTACCCGGCTCCGGGCGGGGTATGCCTGGAGAATGGCCGACCGATACCTGACCGTGTCCCTGGACAAGCGCGGGGTGCGGTGCACCGCGAAACTGCTGGACGACCGGGCGCCGTTGACCTGCGCGGCCGTGTGGGAGGCGCTGCCGCTGGGCGGAGACGTCTACCACGCGAAGTATGCCCGTAACGAGATCTATGCCCTGTTCCCCGCTTTCGCGGACCGGGAACCTCCGCTGGAGAACCCCACCGTGACACCGATCCCCGGGGACCTGTGCTACTTCACCTTCGCGGGTACGGAGTTGGGCACGGCGGCGTACGGGTACGGACGCGAGGAGCTCGCCCACCGGCCCGTCACCGTCGACCTCGCCCTCTTCTACGAGCGCAACAACCTGCTGCTCAACGGCGACACCGGCTGGGTCCCCGGCATCGTGTGGGGCACGGTGGTCGACGGTCTCGACCGGATGGCCGAGGCCTGCCACGACCTGTGGCGCGCCGGCGCGCTCGGCGAGACGCTCAGTTTCCGCCGGGCCTCATGACCAGGGCGGTGCCCGCCTCGTACAGGGCGTGCGCCGCCCGCAGCACCAGGTCGTCCCGGTGGCGGGCGGCGACGAGCTGGAGCCCGATCGGCAGGCCGTCCCCGCCGGCGCCCACCGGCACGGTCGCCGCCGGCTGCTGGGTGAGGTTGAAGGGGTACGTGAACGGCGTCCACGCCGTCCACCGCCGCGACCCGTGCGGCGCCTCCACCCCCGTCCCGAACGCGGTCAGCGGCAGCGTGGGCGTCACCAGCAGGTCGTACGAGGTGTGGAACCGCCCCATCCGGCGCCCCAGCGCCATCCGGGTGTCCACCGCCGCCAGGTACTCCAGCGCGCTGTACCGGGCGCCCCGCTCGGCGACCTCCCGCAGCCCCGGGTCCAGCCACTGGCGCTGCTCCCGCCCCAGCGGCTGGACCAGCCGCGCCGCCGCGCTGAACCACAGCGTGTGGAAGGCGTCCACCGGGTCGGCGACGTCCGGGTCGGCCTCCTCCACGTACGCGCCGAGCCCCGCCAGCCGCTCCACCGCCACCCGTACCGCCGACGCCACCTCCGGGCGCACCGCGACCTGCCCGCCCAGGGAGGCCGAGTAGGCGACCCGCAGCCCCTTCACGCCCTCCCGGAGCGTGGGGCTCACCGGGCGCGCCGGGCCCAGGTGCGACCAGTCCCGCCAGTCGTCGCCGCTGATCACGTCCAGCAGCAGTGCCGCGTCCGCCGCGTCCCGGGTCATCGGCCCCGTGTGCGACAGCGTGCCGTACGGGCTCGCGGGGTAGACCGGCACCCGCCCGTACGTCGGTTTCAGCCCGAAGACCCCGCAGAACGACGCCGGGATGCGGATCGAGCCGCCCCCGTCCGTCCCCAGCGACAGCGCCCCCGCCCCCAGGGCGAGCGCCGCCGCGCTGCCGCCGCTGGAACCGCCGGCGGTACGGGAGGGATCGTGCGGGTTGCGGGTGACGCCCGACAGCGGCGAGTCGGTGACACCCTTCCAGCCGAACTCCGGTGTCGTCGTCTTGCCCAGGAACACCGCGCCCTCCGCCCGCATCCGGGCCACGGAGGGCGCGTCCTCGTCCCACGTCCCCCGCGCGACCGTGGTCCGTGAGCCGCGCAGGGTCGGGCCGCCCGCCTGGAGCAGCACGTCCTTGACCGTCACCGGCACCCCGTCGAGCCGCCCCCGCGGCTCCCCGCGCCGCCACCGCTCCGCCGACGCCGCCGCCTGGCCGAGCGCCGCGTCCGCGTCGATCCGTACGAAGGCGTTGACCAGCGGCTGGACCGCCTCGGCCCGCTCCAGTGCCGCCCGTGCCGCGTCCACCGGCGAGAAGTCGCCGCGCGCGTAGCCGTCCAGGAGTTGACGCGCGGTCAGGTCCGTGAGGAACGTCGTCGGGTCAGTCATGCACGGGTACGTACCCACGTTTCTTGTCCACCACGTTCGGCAGCGGCCGCCCGGCCGCCCACAGCTCGTACATCTCGACGAACTGCGCCCCCAGCCTGTCCCGCCAGCCCACGGTGTCCCCGCTCATGTGCGGGGAGACGATCAGCCCCGGGACGTCCCACAGCGGGCTGTCCTCGCCGAGCGGCTCCCGCTCGAAGACGTCCAGCGCCGCCCCCGCGATCCACCGCTCGCGCACCGCCGCCACCAGGTCGTCCTGCACCACGAGCTGTCCCCGCCCCACGTTCACGAACCGCGCCGACGGCTGCATCAGGCCGAAGCGCCGCGCGTCGAACATGCCGCGCGTCGACTCCGTCAGCGGCGCCGCGCACACCACCCAGTCCGCCCGCGTCAGCAGCAGGTCCAGCTCGTCGGCGCCGTGCACCCGGGGCCGCGCCGTCCGCCCCACCACCGCCGTCCGCACGCCGAGGGCCCGCAGCGTCGTGGCGACCGCCCGGCCGATCGGCCCGGCGCCCACCACCACCGCCCGGCTGCCCGCCACCCGCAGCCCCTCCCGGTGCCGCCAGCGCCGCTGCCGTTGCAGGTCCAGCGTGCCCGGCAGGTCCTTCGCCATGGCCAGCACCAGACCGGCCACGTACTCGGCGATCGGCTCCTCGAACACCCCGCGAGCGTTCGTCACCACCGTGTCCGAGGCGACCAGTTCGGGACAGAGCAGCCGGTCGACGCCCGCGCTCGCGGTGTGCACCCAGCGGGGTCGCCGCCCGTCGCCCGGCCAGGCGGCGCGCACCGCGTCGGAGGTGAAGTCCCAGACCAGCAGCACGTCGGCGGCGGGCAGCGCGGCGGCGAGGGTCTCCTCCGAGGCGTGGCGGACATCGGCCCGGCCGATCAGGCGGCCGAGGCGGGGCGGGGGGTCCGCGTCCAGGACGAGAAGGGTCGGCAACGGCATCAATTGACCACGCTCGCACCCGAACCTACCGTCGTCAACAAGAGGCTGGGGGGTTGGCCATGGACGTCTCCTTCCTGGGCGGGCCCGGCCCGCAGCGCGGTGTCGGCGTCGTCGCGCCCTTCGACTTCGCCCTCGACCGCGAGCTGTGGCGCTGGGTGCCCGACGAGGTCTCGCTGCGCCTGACCCGCACGCCCTACGTGCCGGTCGAGGTGTCCCTGGACCTGGCCCGGCTGGTCAGCGAGCACGAGACGCTGACCGACGCCGTACGGGCGCTGTCGGCGTCCGAGCCGGAGGTCGTCGCGTACGCCTGCACCTCCGGCAGCTTCGTCGGGGGCCTCGCGGGGGAGCGGGCCATGTGCGCGGCGATGACCCGGGCGGGCGAGGTGGCCGCGGTGACCACCTCCGGCGCCCTGCTGGAGGCGCTGGCGGAGCTGGGCGCCCACCGGGTCGCCCTGGTCACGCCGTACACCGAGTCGGTGACCCGGGCGCTGGAGGACTATCTGCGGGAAGCCGGGGCAGCCGTCACGGGACGGGCCTTCCTCGGGCTGACCAGGCACATCTGGAAGGTGCCGTACCGCGACGTGGTGGACATGGCGCGGCGGGCGGCGCGGGGCGCGGCCGACGCGCTGTTCATCAGTTGTACGAACCTGGCGACCTACGACGCGATACCGCAACTGGAGGCGGAACTGAGGATGCCGGTGCTCTCCGCGAACCAGGTCACGATGTGGGCGGCGCTGCGCATGATCGGCGCAGAGGCCGTCGGCCCGTACCAGGCGCTGCTCATGAACGGGGCCGCGTCGGCCCCCGACCCCCAGGAGGGCGTGACATGACGACTGTCGGACTGCTCTACCCCGGGCACTCCGCCGAGGGCGACTACCCCCGGATCGAGGCACTCCTGACGGGTGTCAACGTGCCGATCGTCCACACCGACATCGGCGAGGACGCCCACCGGGTGGACGCGCTGCTGGAGATGGGGGCGCCCGCGCGCCTCGCGGCGGGGACGGAGGAGCTGCGGCTGTCCGGCGCCGAGTCGGTGGTGTGGGCGTGCACCAGCGGCTCGTTCGTGCACGGCTGGGAGGGCGCCCACGAGCAGATCCGGGGCCTCGCCGTGACGGCCGGCCTGCCGGCGTCCAGCACGTCGTTCGCCTTCGTGCACGCGGTACGGGAGGTGGGCGCCCGGCGGGTGGCGGTGGCGGCCACGTACCCGGAGGACGTCACGGAGCTGTTCGTCCGGTTCCTGGAGGCGGCGGGCATCGAGGTCGTCGCGGCCCGGGCGGGCGGGGTCGTCACGGCGGCCGAGGTGGCGACCTGGGGGCCGGAGCGGGTGCTGGAGCTGGTCCGGGCGGCCGACCGCCCCGGGGCGGAGGCGGTGCTCGTCCCCGACACGGCGCTGCACACCGTGGGGTGCCTGCCGGAGCTGGAGGCGGCAGTGGGCAAGCCGGTGCTCACGGCGAACCAGGTCACGGTGTGGGAGGGCCTGCGGCTGGCCGAGCGGCGGGGCGCCTGGTCGACGGAGCTGGGGGCGCTGTTCGCGCGGAAGGAGCGGGACGGCGAGGTGGGCGAGCGCGCCGGGGAATAAACGGAGAGGCCCTCCTGTTGTGCTGAGCGTCAAGTGTTTCCCGTGCAGGAGGGCCCACCGGTGAGCGACGACGTGATACGAGCCAAGGCGAGCGGGAGCGCACCCGTACCCCTGTCGGTGCTGGACCTGGTCACCGTCGGCAGCGGCCGGACCGCCGCCCAGGCCCTGGGCACCAGCGTCGGCCTCGCCCGGCTCGCCGAGCACCGCGGCTACCACCGCCACTGGGTCGCCGAGCACCACTCCATGCCCGGCGTCGCCTCGTCGTCGCCGGCCGTGATCCTCGCCCACCTGGCCGCCCACACCTCCCGCATCCGGCTCGGCTCGGGCGGCGTCATGCTGCCCAACCACGCCCCCCTCGTCATCGCCGAGCAGTTCGGCACCCTGGAGGCCATGGCGCCGGGGCGGATCGACCTGGGCCTCGGCCGCGCACCCGGCACGGACGGCGCCACGGCCGCCGCGCTGCGCCGCACCGACCGGCTGAGCGAGGGCGCCGACGAGTTCCCGGAGCAGCTCGCCGAGCTGGTGCGCTTCCTGGACGACGACTTCCCCGACGGCCACCCCTACGCGCGGATACACGCCGTGCCGGGCCCGGTGCAGGGGCCCACGGGGCGGCCGCCGGTGTGGCTGCTCGGGTCGTCGGGGTTCAGCGCCCGGCTGGCGGGGATGCTGGGGCTGCCGTTCGCGTTCGCCCACCACTTCTCGGCGCGGAACACCATTCCGGCGCTCGACCTGTACCGGGAGACCTTCCGGGCCTCGGCCGTGCTGGACGCGCCGTACGCCCTGATCGGCGTCTCGGCGCTCGCCTCGGACGACGAGCGGGAGGCGCGGCGGCAGGTGCTGACGGGCGCGCTGTCGATGCTCCGGCTCCGCACCGGCCGCCCGGGGCTCATCCCGGCGCCGGAGGAGGCGGAGGCGTACGCGTTCAGCGCCGCCGAGCGGGACTTCGTCGACGGCTGGCTGGCGAACGTCGTCCACGGCACCCCGGACGAGGTCCGCACCGGGCTGGACGACCTCCAGAAGCGCACGGGCGCCGACGAACTGATGATCACGGCCAATGTGCACGGTGCCGAGGCGCGGCTGCGCTCGTACGAACTGATCGCGGACGCGTACGGACTGCCGGGCGGTGGTTCCGGCTTGGGAACGGCCGCACAAGCTTCCTAAGTGAACCTTAAACCGCTCGTCACCCATGGTGGCGAGCGGTTCTTCGTGCGGTGCTCACGGCTCTGACGAGGGGTTTTGCGGAGAGATTGGTCTAGTCCGCATATGGTCCGGACCATTGACGCGGTGTTCACGCGGCGGCTATCACTTCTCCAACTCCCGTACCGCGCACCCCCCTCGGAGGCCGCACGTGCACCACCGCAGACCCCTCATCGCCGCGTTCACCGGCGTGGCGCTCGCCGCCGGAGCGCTGGCCTCGCTCGGCGGAGCCAGTGCGGCCGGCGCGCAGACCGCGCCGGCCGCCGCCTCCTCCGGCGGGGTGAAGATCGCGTACTACGACCAGTGGAGCGTGTACGGCAACGCCTTCTACCCCAAGCACCTCGACACCCGGGGCATCGCCGGCAAGCTGGACGTCCTCAACTACTCGTTCGGCAACATCCACCCCACCGAGCTGACCTGTTTCCAGGCCAACAAGGCGGCCGGCGACGACAACAACCCCAACGCCGGTGACGGCGCCGGGGATTCGTACGCCGACTACCAGCGGTCCTTCTCGGCGGCCGACAGCGTCGACGGGGTCGCCGACAAGTGGGACCAGCCGATCGTGGGCGTCTTCAACCAGTTCAAGGAACTGAAGGCGAAGTACCCGAAGCTGAAGATCAACATCTCGCTGGGCGGGTGGACGTACTCCAAGTACTTCCACGACGCCGCCAAGACGGACGCCAGCCGCAAGAAGTTCGTGGCCTCGTGCGTCAAGCAGTACATCGCCGGCGACCTGCCGGTCGAGGGCGGCTACGGCGGGCCCGGCACGGCCGCCGGCATCTTCGACGGCATCGACATCGACTGGGAGTACCCGGGCTCGCCGGACGGGCACCTCGGCAACCACTACGGGCCCGAGGACAAGCAGAACTTCACGCTGCTGCTCGCCGAGTTCCGCAAGCAGCTCGACGCCTACGGGGCGGCGCACGGCGGGAAGAAGTACCTGCTGACGGCGGCCCTCCCGGCCGGGCAGGACAAGATCAAGCACATCGAGACCGACAAGATCGGCGCGTACCTCGACTACGCGAACATCATGACGTACGACATGCACGGCGCCTGGGACGGCGACGGGCCCACGTACCACCAGTCGCCCCTGTACTCCGGCGCGGGCGACCCGACCGACCCGATCAAGCCCGGGACCGAGAAGTACTCGGTCGACAACGCCATCGACGCCTGGATCGACGGCAAGCCCGCCTACGGGATCGCGGGCGGCTTCCCGGCGAACAAGCTGACCCTGGGCTACGAGTTCTACTACCGGGGCTGGAAGGGCGTACCGGCCGGGACGAAGAACGGCCTCGCCCAGCCGGCGACCGGCGCCTCCGCCGCCCGCCCGGTCAGCCAGCAGGCCGGCATCGCCCACTACAAGGAGCTCGGCGGCATCGTCGACAACCCGGCGACCACCTTCTGGGACGACGAGGCGAAGGCCGCGTACTTCTACAAGGACGGCGAGTTCTTCACCGGGCTGGACAAGCGGGCGATCCAGGCCCGCGCGGACTACGCCCACAGCCGGGGCCTGGCCGGCGCGATGATGTACTCGCTGCTCGGCCTGGACGAGAAGACCACCCTGCTGAACGACATCGTCGCCGCCGTCGGTTCGTCCCCGTCCACCCCGGACCCGACGCCCACGCCGACGCCCACGCCGGACCCGACGCCGACCCCCACCCCCACCCCCACCCCCACGCCCACGCCGACGGACCCGCCCGCGGGCTGCTCCGCGCAGGCCTGGTCCAAGGCCGCCGCGTACACGGGCGGCGCGCAGGTCTCGCACAAGGGCCACACCTGGAAGGCCAAGTGGTGGACGCAGGGCGAGGAGCCCGGCACCACCGGCGAGTGGGGTGTGTGGCAGGACCTCGGCGCCTGCTGACCGCCCCCCGACGCGACCGGCCGGCATGACCCGGTCCGCACGACCGCCGCCCCTGCCCGGAGACCTCCCCTCCGGCCAGGGGCGGACACCATTCTCAGCCGTTCTCGGTCAGGACGCTGAAGAACTCGTCCACGGCCGACTGGTCGGCCGGGAAGTGCCGTATCTCGCTGATGCGCCCGTCCTGGATGCGGAAGACCAGCACCCAGTCCATGTCGATGTCCGTCCCGTCCCCCCGGTGGCTCACGCAGTGGTGGACCTCCACCACATGGCTCTCGTCCGCCCCCGCGTACCAGACGTCGGCCGTGAAGTCCCCGGTGGCCAGGCCCTCCAGGTACGTCGTGATCCCCTCCGCGCCACGGTGGCTCCCGGCCAGGGGATGGTTCCCGGGCACGTGCCACACGGCGTCCGGCGCCAGCACGGACTCGCGCAGCGCCTCCAGGTCGCCCGTGGCATAGCCGGCCCAGAAGCGTCTGATCAACTCGATGTTGGGGTTGCTCATCCCGTCTCCACGACCCGCGGCTTCTTGTGTGATCGAGCTTCCCGCCATACCCCGCTCCGGTCCAATACGTGCATCCATAACCTTGGGGCATGGACATCGACACCCGGCTCCTGCGGTACTTCACCGCCGTCGCCGAAGAGGGCCACCTCACCCGTGCCGCCGAGCGGTTGTTCATCTCCCAGCCCGCGCTGACCAAGCAGATCCGGCAACTCGAGGCCCAGCTCGGGGCCGAGCTGTTCTCGCGCTCACGCAACGGCATGACCCTCACCGAGGCGGGTACCGCGCTCGCCGCCGCCGTACCCCCCGTCCTCGCGGCCTGGGACACCGCCCTGCGGACCACCCGGTCCGCCGCCGTACGGGCCGCACGGGTGCTGCGCGTCGGGTTCGTGGCGTCCGCCGCCAACGAGATGACCCAGCGGATCATCGCCGAGTTCGCCCGCCGCCGCCCCGGGTGGCGGGTGCGGATGCTCCAGACCGGCTGGGAGGACCCCACGGCCGGGCTGGCCGGCGGCGAGGCCGATGTGGCCCTGCTGCGGCTGCCGTTCCCCGGCCAGGACGAGCTGGGGGTGGAGGTGCTGCTCACCGAGGACCGGTGGCTCGCGCTGCCCGCCACGCACCGGCTGGCGGACCGGGAGCTGATCGACTTCCGGGAGGTCTTCGACGAGCCGTTCGTCGCCACCCCGGACGCCTCCGGCTGGTGGCGCGACTACTGGCTGGCCGCCGACGAGCGCGACGGCCATCCCGTGACGGTCGGTGCGGTGGCCAACACCCCGGACGAGTGGCTCAACGCCATCGCCAACGGCTTCGGCATCAGCCTCACCCCGGAGGCCACCGCCCGCTTCTACCAGCGCCCCGACGTGGTCTACCGCCCGGTGCGCGGCGTGAGCCACAGTCAGGTCGGCGTCGTCTGGCCGCGAGAGGGCGACGTGCCGGACGTGGTGCACGACTTCGTGCGCAGCGCGGTGACCGTCAGCCGCGCGGTCAGTCAGGAGTGATACCGATCAGTTCGGCGATGCGCTCGGCGGCCACCGCGCGGGAGTAGAGCCAGCCCTGGCCGGTGTCGCAGCCGATGCGGCGCAGCCGGGCCGCCTGCCCGGACGTCTCCACGCACTCGGCGGTGACGGTCAGCCCGAGCCGGTGCGCGAGCTGCACCAGCGCCTCGACGATCACCTCGTCGGCCGGGTTCGGATGCTCCTCGTCCTGGAAACCCCGTACGAACGACCCGTCCAGCTTCAGCACCGACACGGGCAGCCGGCTGAGGTAGGCGAGGTTGGAGTACCCGGTGCCGAAGTCGTCGATGGCGATGCGCACGCCCATGTCGCTGAGCGCCTGGAGGGCCTGCAGCGGCCGCCCGGCGGAGCCCATTACCGCCGACTCGGTCAGTTCGAGCTGGAGCAGGTGCGGGGGGAGCCCCGTCTCGGCGAGGATCTCGGCCACGTCCGCGACCAGGTCGGAGTCCCAGACCTGGCGCACGGCGACGTTGACGCTGACGAACAGCGGCCGTTCGTTGGGGTGTTCGAGCTGCCACCGCCGGGCCTGGCGGCACGCCGTCCGCAGCACCCAGCGGCCGAGCTGGACGATCGAGCCGTCCTCTTCAGCAATTCCGATGAACCGATTCGGCGCGAGCGAGCCGAACTGCGGGTGGTTCCAGCGGACCAGCGCCTCCACGCCCCGGACCGTCCCGTCGGCCATGCCGACGAGCGGCTGGTACTCGAGGGCGAACTCACCGCGCTCGACGGCGGGCCGGAGGGTGGACGACAGCGACTGCCGGGTCATCCGGTGCGCGTTGCGCTCGGGGTCGAACAGCGTCCAGCGGGCCTTGCCGTCGGCCTTGGCCCAGTACAGGGTCGTGTCGGCGGCCTGCATCAGCCCGTTCACGGTGGTCCCGGCGGCGGCGCGTTCGACGACCCCGATGGACGCCGAGACCGACAGCCGCTGCCCGGCGAGGTCGAACGGCTTCTGTACGGCGGCGAGTACGGACCGGGCGAGGTCGGCGAGCTGTTCCGTACCGGTGGAGTCCTCGACGAGGATCGCGAACTCGTCCCCGCCGAGCCGGGCCACCAGGTGGCCGCCGTTGCGGGTGTGGCCGTCGCTGTCGGCGCACTCGGTGAGCCGCGCGGCGACGGCGGCGAGCAGCCGGTCGCCGACGCGGTGCCCGAGGGTGTCGTTGACCGCCTTGAACCCGTCGAGGTCGAGATAGCACAGCCCGATCCGGCCGGTGCCGCCGTCGTCGTACGAGGAGTTCTCCAGCGCGGAGGTGAGGCGCTCGAAGAACAGGGTGCGGTTGGGGAGCCGGGTCACCGGGTCGTGCATCTGGAGGTGACGCAGCCGCGCCTGGAGCTGACGCCGGTCGCTGATGTCCGCGATCGACAGCAGGACGCCCCGGCTGGGCGTGACGGGCGCGACGGTCACCTCGGCCCACAGCGAGCGCCCGTCGGGATGTTTGAGGCGGCGCGTGCAGCGGAACCGTGAGCGCCGGCCGCGCAGCACCTCGTGGTACGCGTGCCAGGTCCGGCTGTCCGAGGCCAGGTCCACCAGATCGGCGGCGGCCTGCTCCCGGAGGGACGCGGTGTCGGTGCCGAGCAGCGCGGCGAGGGCGTCGTTCGCGGTCACCACGAGCCCGTCGGGGTCGACGACGGCCATGGCGATGTGGGCGGCGTTGAACGCGGCCCGGTAGTCGTGCCCGAGGTGGTGCGGATCGCGGTGGGGGGCGGGGCGGGGGTGGTGGGGGGCCTGACCGTGGGGGGCCTGGGCGGGGGGGGCGGGGCGGGGGGGGGGCGGGCGGGGGGGGGGGGCGCCGCGGCCGCCCCCGGGGCCGGGGGGGGGCGCGGGGGGGGGGGGGGGGGGGGGGGGGGGGGGGCGGGGCCGGGGGGGCGGGGCGGGGGGGGGGGCGGGGGGGGGGGGGGGGGGGGGGGGGGGGGGGGGGGGGCCTGACCGTGGGGTGCCTGGGCGGTGGCGTCGGCGAGGGCGGCGGGGTCGGGGGCTTGGGCGGTGGGGGCGTCGGCTGGGGCGGGTGCTTCGGCGGCGTCGGCGGGGGTGACGGCGTGCGGGTCGTGGGCGGAGGCCGGCCCGTGCGCGTCGGGGCCGGGGACGGCGTCGGGGGTGGCCGGGCCGGGGCCCGGGGCCTGCGTGCCGGCGCCGTCCGGGGCGGGGCCGGGCGGCGCCGGAGGTGCGGCGGACGCTTCGGGCGTCCCGGGCTTCCCGGGCATCTCGGGCGGGACGCGGGCGGCGGCGGCCGGGAGGTGCGGTTCGCCGACGGTTTCATGACGCTCTGTGACCGGACGCCGGGCGGTTCCGGTCGGTGAGGCTGCCGCAGCTCCCGGTCCTTCGGAGGTTCCGTTCACGGCTCGCTCCCGCAAGGCAGTTGTGACGCACAGATGTGGTCGGGATGGGTCGGCCAGGAAAGTGTGCCGATCATAGAGGCTCTCGCGGCGGCCATTCCAGCGCCGCCACCGGGTGAGACGGATGGGGTTGTTGTGAGGAAGCGCGCCACCCCATGGCGGCCGATCGTTTCTGCACGGGTGTGGCACGGCCCGGTCCTGCCGTGACCGGTTGTGACTGTCGGTGAACTTCCCGGACCGGTGGGGCGGGTCGGCCGCTCACCCGAGTGGGGCAGCGGAACAGGACGTACCACCACGAATCACCACAGGGTGGTGAGACGTCCCGTATGCCGCACCGGAGGTCGACGTGGAGGGTCAGCAGACACCCGAGGGAGTGGAACGCCGTCGCCTGCGTTCCACCGTCGCGGGGCTCTTCGCCCTCCTCTCGCTCGCCGCCACCGGCCTCGTCGCCGGCCCCGCGAGCGCCGTGCCCGCGGCCGGCCCGTGCGCCCTGCCGCGCACCGACGCCCACCACTCGCTGGGCCTGGACACCTGGAACACCGCCTACCCGCGGCCCGTCCGCCGGCTCGACGCGCTCATGCTGTTCCTGTCGTTCCCCGACTCCCGGCCCCTCACCACCCCGGACCAACTGGCCGCCGACCACTTCCCCGCGACCAGCGACTTCTTCCGCCGGGCCTCCTACGGGAAGTTCAGCCTCCGCCCGCATCCCCGGCGCGAGTGGCTCCGGATGCCGCACGCCTCCACCTCGTACGCCATACGGCGCGACTGGGAGCCGGGCCGGCGCGCCGCCTACCTGCGCGACGCCCTCGCCGCGGCCGACCCGGTGGTCGACTTCTCGCGGTACGACATCGTCTACCTGGTCGCCGACCCGGACGCCCCCGGCGTGGACTCCGACGCGACGAAGGTCGTCAACTTCCACACCCCGCTGTACGCCGACGGGCGGGCGATCAAGCGGGTGGTCACCGTCTTCGAGCGCCACCCGCCGGACCGCAACGTCCTCGCCCACGAGACCGGACACGTCTTCGACCTGCCCGACCTCTATCACCGGCCGATGGACGGCAAGGGCGACTGGGACACCCATGTGGGTGACTGGGACGTCATGGGGAGCCAGTTCGCCCTCGCGCCGGAGCTCTTCGGCTGGCACAAGTGGAAGCTGGGCTGGCTGGACCGGCGCCAGGTGCACTGCGTGGGCGCGCCCGGCAGCAGCCGCTTCACCCTGGAGCCGCTGGCGGCGCTGCCCCCGAGGGGCGCGTCGGTCGGAACCCGCCTGGCGGTCGTCAGGACCGGCGACACCAGCGCGCTGGCGATCGAGGCGCGCGGGGCGACGGGGAACGACCACGGCGCCTGCACCGAGGGCGTGCTGGTCTACCGGGTGCGTACGGACGCCGTGTCGGGCGCCGGGCCCGTCGAGGTGATCGACACCCATCCGGCGACCGAGGCCTGCTGGGGCCGGTCGGTGTACCCGCCGCTGGCGGACGCGCCGCTGCGCGTGGGGGAGACCTTCACGGTGCCGGGCGAGAACGCACGGGTCGAGGTCGCCGACCGGACGCGGACGGGGAGCTGGACGGTCAAGGTGACCGTGCGCTGACGCACGAAAAAGCCCCTCGCTTCCGCGAGGGGCTTTTCCCGTCTGTGCGCCGCCAGGGACTCGAACCCCGGACCCGCTGATTAAGAGTCAGCTGCTCTAACCAACTGAGCTAGCGGCGCCTGCTGACGTCGTAGACCTTAGCACCCTGCTCGGCGGGAGGAAAAATCGAAACCCGCACGCCCGCGGCCACCCCCGCCCGCACCGCCCGGACACAGGCCCAGAGGATCACCTCCGGGCCGGGCAGCCAGGGGTGCCGGGTGTCCGGAGCCACCACCCAGCGCGGCGCCCCGGCGCCGTCGGTGGCCGGGGTCAGCGGGGGCACGGTGATCGCGTCACCGGTGCCGTGACAGAGCAGCGGCGGCACGGCGTCGCCCGACTCCTCCCAGCGGAGCAGGGACGGCAGCCGGTGCGCCGTCCCGGGCGCGGTGAACAGCAGCATCCGCCCGCGGTGCAGGGCGACCGGGCCGGAACCGGGACCCTCCGCCCACAGCCGGTCGAGCATCCGGCGCCCGAAGACCGACTCCACGCTCACCACGTCGAAGACCGAGCCGCACGGCAGGACGACCGGGGACGCGGGCCGGGCCTCCCACAGGGCGAGGGTGGAACGCGGGTACGCCGACGCCGACGTCAGCCAGCCGGCTCCGGCCGCCGTGACCTCGGTGGCGTGATCGTGGGGCGTGTCGTTTCGCAGCCATGCGCTCATGGGTCCACGTCTACCGGCCGTGACGGCGCGGTTTCGGGGAGTTGAACGAAACCGGGACAGCGGGGGTGGGGGAGGAGTATCTTCCGCCGGGGTCATATGCCACCCGGCTACCCCCCGCCATGCGGCCGACGCCTCGCGCAGCACGGCGGGCAGCCGGCCGCGCCGGTCGTCCGCCGGCTACTCCTCGCCGGGGCGGCCTCCGTCGCGCATCAGGTCACGCCCGAACTCGATCATCTTCTTGGCGTAGTCCTCGGTCCACTCGGCGCGCTCGGCGATGTCCCCGGCCGTGAGCCGGTCGAACCGCTGCGGATCGGCGAGCTGCGCGGCCGCCACCGCCTGGAACTCCACCGCCCGGTCGGTCGCCGCCCGGAACGCCAGCGCCAGCTCGGTGGACCGGGCCAGCAGCTCCCGGGGGTCCTCCATCGACTCCAGGTCGAAGAAGTGCTCGGGGTCGGAGGCGGCCTCCGCGGGCTCGAAGAGCAGGGGCGCGGGCCTCAGTCGCCGCTCGCTCCGCTCGGTTTCCGCCATGGGTGTCTCCTCCTCGCACGACGCGCTTCCCCCACCCGCGGGGACGCCCCCGTCGTGATGGACCACCTTCCATTCTCCCGCCCGGCGCAAGTACGCCTCACGGCGACCGCTTCACACGGTGTCGCCGGGCCCGGCGCGAGCCCTACGGCCGCCACACCACCCGGTGCTCCGACAGGTGCGACAGCACCGCGTGGTTGGCCTCCCAGCCGTCGGGGAACTTCACCGTGACACCGAGCTGGACCGGCTCCGTCGAGGGGTGCTCGTCCAGGAGGTCGGCGACGCCCGCCCGGCACACCACGACACAGGCGTGGCGGTGGCGGGAGGCCAGCACGCACAGGCGGCCGGTCTCCAGGTGGAACGCCGTGGCGTCGGGGCGGCCCGACAGGGGGTGCAGGACGACCGTGACGTCGTACTCCCGCCCCTGGAGGCGGTTGGCCGTGTCGACCGTCACCCCCACGACGCCCAGTTCCGCGAGCGCCGCCCGGACCGCCGCCGCCTGGTCCCGGTGGGCCGTGCCGACGGCGATCCGGTCCGGGGTCAGGGGCACGGGGTCCGCCGCCCGCTCCGACACCGCCGCACCGCCCCGGTCCAGCAGCCGCCGCACGACCAGCGCCACCGCGCCCACCGCCTCCGGGTCCGTGCGCGGGGTGTGCCGGGCGGGCAGCTCCAGCAGGCCCCAGCCCGACTCCGCCGCCTCGTCCAGCACCCGGTCCGGCGCCGAACCGTCCGAGGGCACCCCGAAGGCCAGCCGCCGGTCGCCCGGCCCCGTCCCGCTGCGGAACGGCGTGTACGGGTAGAACGCGTCGGACACCAGCGGCGCCGCCGACGCCGGGAGCCGCCAGGACACCGGAAGCCGGTGCTGCGGCAGGTCCGGGTTGTGCGCCAGCAGCGTCGACACCGCGCTCGCGGACGGGTCGTACGACAGGCCCGCCCACTGATCGGCGCCCACCACGCTGAACGGGTCGAGCTGCCCCGGGTCGCCCACGAACAGCGCCCGCTCGAACAGCCCCGCCACCGCCAGCAGCGCGTCCGACCGCATCTGGTACGCCTCGTCGACGATGGCGTGCCCCCACGGCTCGACGCCCTTCACGTGCGCCCACTTCGCGGCCGTCGAGATCACCACGTCCAGCCCCGCCAGGTCCGCGGCCTTCGCCGACTTCCGTACGTTGCCGAGGTCGTCGAGGGCCTTGTCGTACGGGTCGGCGTCGCTGCTGTGCAGCCGGCCCACCGGCAGCTCGGGTTCCTTCTCGGCGAGCCGCAGCACCAGGTCGTCGACCTGCGCGTTCGTCTGGGCGACCACCATCAGCGGCCGGCCCGCGGCGGCGAGCTCCAGCGCGGCGCGCACGACGAGCGTGGACTTCCCGGCGCCCGGGGGCGAGTCCACGACGACGCCCCGCGCCCCGCCGTGCAGCGTGTCGTCGAGGATCGTCCGGGTGGCGCGGTCGGCCTCCCGTGCGGGATCGAAGGTCACAGCAGGTCCTCCGGGGTCACGGCGTCGGGGACTTCGACCAGGTCGGTCCGGGGAGGGCCGCCGTGCGTCCACGGCGTCTCCTCCGGGTCCGGCAGCTTCGGGCCCACCCGCTGGTCGTGCTCGAACAGCGTCCACGCCAGCCGGTCCCCCTTCCCCGGTACGGAACCCTCGGCCGGCTCCTTGGAGCGGCCCATCCGGTCCAGCAGCCGCAGCACCAGCGACCCGTCCTCCTCGTACCGCACGAACTGGGCCGCCTGCGGCTTGCCGTCCAGCGACCGGTACACCTTCACCCGCTCGCCCAGGTGCGGCCGGTCGTCCGTCCGTACCGTCAGCAGCGGGCGGGGCGAGGGCCGCTTCGACTCCGACCAGGCCATCGTCACCTCCACCACCTCGGCCACGAACGCCTCACCCGCCAGCCGCCGTCCCGCCAGCACCAGCGGATCGTCGAGCGCCTCCTGCGCCTCCAACTGCGCCTGGGCGCTCTCCCGCGCGGCCAGCTTGTTCGCCGCCGTCACGGCGTCGTCCCGGCGCGGCTGCGGCGGCTCCCCGGCGCGCACCCGGTCCCGGTGGCCGGTGAACGACCAGCGGTCGCGGGTCCACCGGTCCGCCACGCGGGCGCCCGGCGGCAGCGCGCGCAGCAGCCCGATCGCCCGCCACACACCGTCCCAGGTGGGCCGGAGCTGCGACAGGATCAGCTCCCGGATCTCCCGCTCGGCCCGGTGCAGCTCGCCCAGTCGGACGTCGGCCGCCTCCCCGTCCTCCGCCGCCGCCAGCGCCTGCCGCGCCCGGTCGTACCGCTCGACCGCCGGCGCGAGCAGCCGGTTGTCGAACGCCGGATCGGTCGCCGGACCGGCGGGCGGGCACACCAACTGCCCCTCCCGGTCCCGCGCCAGCTCGGCCCGGAGCGCCGCCTCGGCCCCCGACGCCCCGGCGGGCGGGTCGATCCAGGCCAGCAGGGCCCCCAGGTGCTGGTCCTCCAGCGAGGACTGGCCCGTCGCCCAGTGCCGGTTCAGCAGGTCCGTCGCCGCCAGCAGCAGCGACGAGCCCGGCACCCGCGCCCGCTCCCCGTAGTGCGTCAGCCACCGGCCCAGCAGCGGCACGCGCGGCGGCGCCGGGAACGGCGTCTCCGGGTCCTGCTCGGCCGTGCGGCGGAACCGCATCGACCGGCCCAGCAGCCGGACGTACTCGATGCCCGCGCGGCTCGGCACGATGAGCTGCGGCGCGTCCGCGCACAGCTCCACCTCGACCCTGACCTTCCTGCCGGTCTCCGGGTCCGTCTCGTTCCTCTCGGCGGCCTCGACACTGTCCGCGTACCCGTCGACGTACGGCAGGACCGCCTCGGCCAGGTCCGCCAGGAAACCGAACCGCAGGTCCCGGTCGCGCGGCTGCGGCACGACCAGCAGCGCCGGCCGCTCCGGGTCCGTCCCGACCAGCGCCCCCAGCGGCGCACCCGCCTCACCGGCGGTCGTCAGCGGTACGAGGACGAGCGGCCGCTCCGACAGGTGCCGGTGCCGCACGGTGGCCAGCGGCTGGGCGCGCCCCGACTCGACAGCCTCCAGACGCGCCAGCGTGGAGATCAGCGACATGCGTCCACCGCCTGAAGGGACTCCGCCCGCAGCGCCGCCGCCCGCCGCAGCGCGGACACCGTCGGGTCGTCCGGGTCGCCCGACTCGCCGCGCGCCGCCGCCAGCACCGCGCCCACCGTCGTCAGCCCGCCCAGCTCGCCTCGCACCGAGCGGCCCAGCGCCTCCACCGCGCCCGCCGACCGGGCCCGGTCGCGGCAGTGGAAGGCCAGCTCGCACGCCGCCAGGCACTCCGGCGCGTACGCGTGCGGAACCGCCTCCACCGCGGCCGCGAGCTGCTCCGCCGAGCACGCCTCCAGATCGAAGGTGACGCCCTCCGGGAGGGCCGCCGCGATCTCCTCGACCCGGGTGAGGCGGGCGAGCTGGCGGCGGGTGACCGAGAGCTGCTTGCGCACGTCGACCACCGAGCCGGTCGGCTGGTTGGAGAAGTCCTTCGGGCACACCAGCAGCACCGAGTGCGCCACCCGGGCGCCGTCCGTGAGGGCCGCCACCCGCTCCAGCGCCAGCACGTACACCGCGGCCTGGCGGGCCGCCGCGCCCACCTTCGCCGCGTCGGCCGAGCCGTCGATCATCGGGAACGACTTGATCTCCACGACCGTCCACCGGCCGTCCGGATGCACCACGACCGCGTCCGGCTCCAGGTACGCGGGAGAACCGGCCACCTCCAGGACCAGCATCGGGTGGTCCAGCAGCGCCCACTCACCGGCCTCCGTCGCCTCCCGCAGCGCCAGCGCCGTACGCGCCGTGCGGCCCTCCGGCCCGGCCGCCGCCAGGTCCGGCACCCGGACGCCGGCGGGCTCGGCCACCCCCAGCAGCCGCATCAGCTCCACGCCGCCGTCGGCCTTCACCTTCGCCTCGAAGGCGTTGCCCCGCATGAACGCGAACTGCGACTGGCCGAAGCCCGAGGACGCCCCGAGCGCGGACGCCAGCGCGGCCTTGTCGACCCCCGCGCCGTCCAGCAGCGCCCGGCGCCGGCACCCGGGGTTGGCGGCCAGCGCGGCCAGGGCGCGGGCGTCCAGCGGATGCGGCGCCGTGCCCGGTCCGCGCAGCTCGGCGAGTCGCACCCGGGCTCCCGGCTCCGATCGAGCAGGGGGGACCCCAAACCGCAGTGTCGTGTGCGGACGCCGAACCGGTCCGCTGCCCAGGGATTCGCTCACCCGCGGAAGTCTCGCATCCACCACTGACAACCGGGGACCGGACGCCCGCCCCGAAGATCCGCGGGGGCGGTGCGCGATGATGGACGGACACCCCTCGCGAGACTTCAGGAGAGCCCTCATGGCACCGCGGATCCTGCTCGCCCGGCACGGTCAGACCGAATGGTCGCTGCTGGGCAAGCACACCGGCAGGACGGACATACCGCTGCTCGAGGAGGGCCGCCGGGGCGCGAAACTGCTCGGCGAACGGCTCCACCGCGGGCCCTGGGACGGCCTGGACGGCTTCGAGATCCGTACCAGTCCGCTGGCACGCGCGCGTGAGACCTGCGAACTGGCCGGATTCGGCGACCGCGCCGAGCCCTGGGACACCCTGATGGAGTGGGACTACGGGGCGTACGAGGGCATGACGCCCGCCGAGATCAAGGCGGGCCGGCCGGACTGGTTCATCTGGCGCGACGGCGTGCCGGAGGGGGAGACCCTGGCGCAGCTCTCCGCCCGTGCGGACGAGGTCGTGGAGTGGGCGCGCTCGGCCGACCGTGACGTGCTGGTCTTCGCGCACGGCCACATCCTGCGCTCCATCGCCGCGCGCTGGCTGGGCGAGGACGTCTCCTTCGCGGCCCGGGTCCGCCTCGACCCGACGAGCCTGTCCGCCCTGGGCTGGGCCTACGGCGCCCCCGCGCTCGAGCGCTGGAACGACACGGGGCACCTGGAGGGCTAGAAGCACCGGGCCGCCGCCTGTCGGGGAGCGAATCCTAGGACAAGAGGATGGTTTCCCGCCGAGTTCCCCGCTTTCGCCACCGCCTTGGGCGCGTGTCAGTAGCGTCCCGCTCACCACTCGGCCGGAGAGGTGACGCCGGCCGGGGCCGTCGAGTGTCAAGGGAGCAAGCGCTGATGATGCGTGTGGAGACGTCTCTCAAGGAGGCGATGACGTCGATCGAGGGGGCGTTGGGGGTCGCCCTGGTCGACTACACGAGCGGCATGGCGCTCGGAACGCTGGGCGGCGGCAAGGACCTCGATCTGGCGGTGGCCGCCGCGGGCAACACCGACGTGATCCGGGCGAAGGTCCGCACCATGGAGATGCTGGACATCAAAGAGGGCATCGAGGACATGCTGATCACCCTCGGCAGCCAGTACCACCTCATCCGGCTGCTCAACGGCCGTGGGGGCAACGGGCTGTTCCTCTACCTCGTCCTGGAGAAGGGCAAGGCCAACCTGGCCATGGCCAGGCACCAGCTCAAGCGCATCGAGGCGAACCTGGAGCTGTAACCGTCCCGCCATTTCCCGGCCCGGCCTGCCCACGAATTGAAAGAGTCTTCAATTCGGCACATCCAAATGTGATCAGCGGTCAGGCAGGCCGGGGCCGGGGGGTGGGAGGATGGCCGAGGCTGGGCGGCGATGCCCCGGCAGGCAGGGGCTACCGCTGGAAAATGGTCGATCTGGGCAGGAGTGTTGTCGCATGCAGGTGCCGCTGTACCAGGCCAAGGCGGAGTTCTTCCGCATGCTCGGGCACCCCGCCCGGATCAGGGTCCTGGAACTGCTGCAATACGGGCCCGTTCCGGTGCGCGAGCTGCTCAACGAGATCGACATAGAACCGTCCAACCTTTCCCAGCAGCTCGCGGTCCTGCGCCGGTCCGGCATCGTGGTGTCCATCCGCGACGGCTCCACCGTCAGCTACGCCCTGGCCGGTGGCGACGTGGCGGAGCTTCTGCGGGCGGCACGGCGCATCCTCACCGAGCTGCTGGCCGGGCAGAGCGAGCTGCTCGCCGAACTCAGGCACACCGACCCCGCGGCGCAGGACGGCTCGGGCCGCCCGCTGACGGCCCGGACCGTGCCGGACAGCCGGAAGGACGAGGGGGAACCGGCCGCGCGCCTGTGACGCGGGGGCGTACCCGGCGGGCGACGAGTCTGTGACTCAGCTCGCCGGGGCGCTTCCTCCGGGCCGGGCCCTCACACCAGGGCGGTGTGGCGGGTGACGAAGCCCGTCACGGCACCGCCGCCGTACGGGACGAGCAGGCGGACGGTCTCGGCCAGCAAGGCGCGGATGCGGCTCGACTGGACCTCGTCCAGCAGGTCCAGGACCCGTTCACCGGTCGCCGCGGCCTCCTCCGGGGAGCCGCCGCGCGCCAGGTCGGCCGCGAGCTGGGCCCGGTACAGCGCCAGGTTGCGGGTGAAGTGCGGGTTCTGGAGGGCCGCCGCGCGGCGGGCGTGCCGGGCGGCGCGCGGCCAGTCGCCCAGGGCGGACCAGCACTGGGCCTGAAGCGCCTCCAGCTCCGGCTCGCCGAAGAACGACATCCACTCGGGGTCCGCGTCGCCCGGGCCGCGCCCGAACAGGGTGTGCGCCCGCCCGAGGGCCTCCTCGCACGCCGCCCGGTCGCCGAGCCCCGCCCAGCCGCCCGCCTCGCGCAGCGTCAGCAGGGCCAGCAGCCGCGGCGAGGACAGGTGCTTGCCCGCCTGCTGCCCGGCCTGTGCCGCCCGGACCGCCTCCCGGTACCGGCCCGCGTCCCTGGCCAGGAACGACGTGTTCGAAAAAGCGTGCGCCTCCAGCGCGGCGTCACCGGCCACGCGCGCGGTGGCCAGGGCTTCCGCGTAGTGCGAGCGGGCGTCCTCCAGCCGGCCCGAGTCGTGCGCCAGCCACCCCACCGAGAGCGCCAGCTCACCGGTGCCCGCGTGCATCCGGTCGGCGGTCGACCGGCGGGACGCGGTCCCGGCGTCGAGCAGCGCGTAGGCGCTCCGGAGCGGTTCGGCGGCCATCCGGTACAGCCGGTCCGCGCCGTGCCGGTCGTCGAGCAGCCGGATGCGCCGCACCGCCTCCTCGACGGCCCGCACCTCGGTCTCGCCGAACCTGCCCCCGGCGCGGGGCGCGGGGACGGCGCCGCCGAGGCCGAGCGAGGCGGCCGCCACGGTGGCGGTGCCGCTCGTCATGAATGCGCGACGCAGCACGTCGCTCTCCTCATCGTTCCGGACGGTGATCTGTGGGGCCGGTGCGGCGGTGACCGCGGCACGCGCCCCCCGGCCGCGTACGTGCTCCCGCGCGGTGAACCCGAGGTCCGTCAGGGACAGCCCGGGGAACATGTGCAGGAACACCCGCTCGTACGCGTAGTTGGGGCAGCGGATCTCACCCGACTCCACGCGCCCGATGTAGCGGGCGTCACACGCGACCTGCTCGCCGATCTCCCGGGCGGCCCGGCGCACCGCGGCCGCGAACTCCCCGGGGGAGCGCTGCCCGCGCAGGCGGCGGAAGGCGAGGTTGGGAACCGCCCGTGACGTCGACATGGCCGAGCCCTCTCCCGCGTACCGCACCGCCGTTGTTCCGGCGGGGCAAGAACGTACCTGCTGTGACGGTCCGGGCACGCTGTGTTTGGCTACAAACGGGATATCTCACCCACGATCCGCCATGAACTGCCATCCTTTGCGGCGGCGTGCCGCCGTAGCCGTTGACGCGCACGGGCGTTGAACCATGGGGAGAGACGCACCGTGTCTCCCTACGGGGACTCGAGCGAGGAGGGGACCCCTTGTTGGAGGTCGGCATGCAGGCGAATCCGCAATCCGGCGGTGCGTCAGGGACCACCGCGCAGCACTGGCCCACACCCGACGCGAGCGCCCCGCCCGGCGGCGAGGCCTGCGATCTGGTGACCGTCCCGGCCCGGCAGGGCCTGGAGGCCGTCGACATCCTGCGGCGCGGCGGCGCCCCCCTCGTCGGGCCCGTGCTGCACGACGGGTCGTGCGACACCCTCGGCTTCCTGGTCCCCCCGGGCACCGCCGCCGGCTGGGACATGCCGGGCAGCGCCTGCACCGAGACGTCCGGACGCGGCCTGCGCATCCCCCCGCTGCCCGGCACCCACCCGGAGCCCCCCGTCTCCGGCACCGGCACCGGCTGGCTCCTGCCGCCCACCGACACCGGCCCGGTCACCGACCCCGTGGTCCTGCGCGAGGCCCTCGGCGAGGCCGCCCGCCTGATCGAGGCCGCCGACAACTGCCGCTGAACCGCATGCGCCCGCCCCGCCGGGCCGCTCCCGCGCGTCCGGGCCCACCGGGCGCGGCGGGGTTTGCGGCCGGGCGCCGATAATGGGCGGATGGCAAGGAACAAGCGGCGCGGGCGGGCGGCGGCGGAGCCGGTCGTCGAGACCGTGGCCGGCGGGGTCGCCGAACTGATACCCGATCCGGAGCGCGCACGGGCCTGGACGCTGCTCATCGACGGGGCGCCCCAGTCGCACGTGGACCTCGACGACCCCGCCCGACTGGGCTTCGCCTACCAGCGGCGCCTCGGCCATGTCGCCGACCTCGCCGCACCGCCCGGCCGGCCCCTGCGGGTGGTCCACCTCGGGGGCGGCGCGTTCACGCTCGCCCGGTACGTGGCCGCCACCCGGCCCCGCTCCACCCAGCAGATCGTCGAGCTGGACGCGCCGCTCGTCGCACTGGTGCGCCGCGAACTGCCGCTCGACCCGGCCGCCCGCATCCGGGTCCGGGGCGCCGACGCCCGTGCCGGGCTGGGCAAGGTGCCGGACGGCTGGGCGGACCTGGTCATCGCCGACGTCTTCAGCGGTGCCCGCACCCCCGCCCACCTGACCAGCACGGAATTCCTCACCGAGGTGCGGCGCGTCCTGGCGCCCGGCGGGCACTACGCCGCCAACCTCGCCGACGGGCCGCCGCTGGCGCACCTGCGAGGCCAGATCGCCACGGCCGCCGCCGTCTTCCCCGAACTGGCGCTCGCCGCCGACCCGGCCGTGCTGCGCGGGCGCATCTTCGGCAACGCCGTGCTGGTCGCCTCCGACACGCCCCTGCCGGTCGCCGAGCTGACCCGCCGGGTCGCGACCGACCCGCACCCGGGGCGGGTGGAGCACGGGCGCGGGCTGGCCGACTTCACCGGCGGGGCGGCAGCCGTCACCGACGCGAGCGCCAAGGACTCACCCGCACCGCCCGCCTCGGTGTTCGAGTAGCCGCCTCCCCGTCCGCATGACGGACCGCGCCTCGTCCACCGCCGCCGCCCGGACGACGCCGTACCGGGCCGGGGAGGGCTGAGCGCCCGGCCCTCAGCGCTCCTCGATCCGGACCGCCGGCGCGTGGTCGTGCCACGTGCAGAACACGTCGGTCTCCTCGCCGTCGCGGCTGAACGTCACACGGATGTACGTCGGCTGCTTCCACACCTGCATCTGCCAGCCCGGCGCCGGCGTGGCCGACACCAGCTCCGCCGACGAGGCGCCGATGTCGAACGCCGCCCGGCCGCCGTCCACCGTGTAGCTCTTCACGTCACCGGTGCTCACGGGCGTGCTCGGCGCCGACGACGGCCGGCGTGACGGGGTGGCCGACGGCTCCCGGGTGGGGGCCGAGGACGCCGGGGGCGGCGGGGCGCTCCGCGTCGGGGACGCCTCCGGGCGGCGCGTGGAGGAGACCTGCGGCGACACGGCCGGCGGGGTCGTCGCCGGGCGGTCCGCGGTGATCGGCAGGGCGCGCGGCGGGTCGTACGCCGTCCCGGCCATCACCGTGTGCACGCCCCACCACGACAGGGTGACCGCCGCGCCCGTGGCGAGCGACCACGCCATGGCGTGTACGAGTCCTCTACGCATCCGGGCCATCCTGCACCACTCGCCCCAGAGGTCAACACCGGTCCCCCTCATTCCGCCGTATGGCGTACGGTGCCGCCCATGGCAAGTGTGCTCGTGGTCGAGGACGACCAGTTCGTGCGCTCCGCCCTCATCCGGCACCTGACCGAGGCCTCCCACACCGTACGGAGCGTCGGCACGGCACTGGAGGCGCTGCGCGAGGTCGCCCATTTCCGCTTCGACGTCGTCATCCTGGACCTCGGACTGCCCGACCTGGACGGGTCGGAGGCGCTGAAGATGCTGCGCGGCATCACCGACGTACCCGTGATCATCGCCACGGCGCGGGACGACGAGGCCGAGATCGTCCGGCTCCTCAACGACGGCGCCGACGACTACCTCACCAAGCCGTTCTCGGTGGAGCACCTGTCCGCCCGGATGGCCGCCGTGCTGCGGCGCTCCCGGGCGGCCGCCGGTGAGGCCCCGCCCAGCAGCGTCCTCCAGGTCGGCGGCCTCACCGTCGACCCGCTGCGGCGCCAGGCGGAACTGGACGGCGTACGGCTGGACCTGACGCGCCGGGAGTTCGACCTGCTGGCGTTCCTGGCCGCCCGCCCCGGCGTGGTCGTCCCGCGCAAGGAGCTGCTCGCCGAGGTGTGGCAGCAGTCGTACGGGGACGACCAGACCATCGACGTCCACCTGTCGTGGCTGCGGAGGAAACTGGGCGAGACCGCCGCCAAGCCCCGCTACCTGCACACCCTTCGGGGGGTCGGCGTGAAACTGGAGCCGCCGCAGTGAGGTGGGCGCTGGTCAAGGTGGCGCTGGCCGTCACGGTGATGGTCGTGGTGGCGTTCGCCGTGCCGCTGGGGCTGGTCATCAAGGAGATGGCCCGCGACCGGGCCTTCACCAACGCCGAGCGGCAGGCCGCCGCCATCGGCACCTCCCTGTCCATCACGACCGACCGTGCCCAGCTCGACCGGGCCGTCGCCTCCACCCAGGCGGGCGCCGCCGGGCACCTGGCCGTGCACATCCCGGCGTCGGGCGAACCGGGCAGCCGACCCATGGAGATCGGCACCGGCCGCGCCACCGGGAAGGACCTCGCCACCGTCCAGCGCGTCCCGCGCGCCTCCACCACCGAGGTCCCCGGCGGCTACGCGCTGCTCCAGCCGACCGCCATCAGCACCGGCCAGATCGCCATCGTCGAGGTGTACGTCCCCGAGGGCGAGGTCACCAACGGCCTGGCCACCGCCTGGCTGATCCTCGCCGGGGTGGGCGCGGCACTGGTCGTCGGTTCCGTCGCCGTGGCCGACCGGCTCGGCGTCCGCATGGTGCAGCCCGCCCAGCGGCTCGCCCACGCCGCCCACGACCTGGGCGAGGGCAGGCTCGGCGCCCGGGTGCCCGAGGACGGCCCCGCCGAACTCAGGTCCGCCGCCGTCGCCTTCAACTCCATGGCCGACCAGGTCGTGCAACTCCTCGCCAACGAGCGGGAACTGGCCGCCGACCTGTCCCACCGGCTGCGCACCCCCCTGACGGTGCTGCGCCTCAACGCCGCCTCGCTGGGAGACGGGCCCGCCGCCGAACAGACCCGGGCGGCCGTGGAGCAGCTCGAGCGGGAGGTGGACACCATCATCCGTACGGCCAGGGAAGCCAAGCCGCAGACCCAGGCGACCGGTCCCGGCGCAGGCTGCGACGCCTCCGAAGTCGTCCGCGAACGCATGGACTTCTGGTCCGCGCTCGCCGAGGACGAGGGCCGCACGGTGCGCCTGGCGGGCGTCGACCGCCCCGTACGCATCCCCGTGGCCCGTCCGGAGCTGGTCGCCGCGCTCGACGCGCTGCTCGGCAACGTCTTCCGCCACACCCCGGAGGGCACCGCCTTCTCCGTCGACGTCCACAACGGCGACGACGCCGTCATCGTCCTGGTGTCCGACGCCGGGCCCGGCATCGCCGACCCCGCGGCCGCCCTCGCGCGCGGCAACAGCGGGGCGCGGGACGGCTCGACGGGGCTGGGGCTCGACATCGTGCGGCGGGTGGCCGAGTCCACCGGCGGTGACGTCCGCATCGGGCGCTCGGTGCTCGGCGGCACGGAGGTCCGCGTCTGGATCGGGCTGGACGGGCGTGCCCACCCGGCCGAGGGGCGGCGGCGGAGGCGCGGGGTGAGCCGGCGCCGCCGCGCCCATCATTAATCGGCTCCCATGGCTTCCTTAAGCGGAACCTAAGATCTGCGACCACCACCCCGGAATGAACATTTGTCCGTTTCGGTCTCGCTAGCGTGCTGCCGCACCACCAACCCCCCAGCAACACAGAGGCAGGCACGCGATGGGCAGCACGGGCAGCAGGACCACGCACCGGCGCAGGGCGAGCGGCAGGACCAAGGCGATCGGCGCGCTGGTGGCCGCCGGGGTGGCCGCCGGAGCGGCGTTCGCGTTCACCGGCACCGCGCAGGCGGCCGCCGTCGGCGCCGCGTACACCAGGACCAGCGCCTGGGACGGCGGGTACACCGGCCAGTACGTCATCACCAACGAGACGGACAAGGCCCAGTCGGACTGGACCCTGGAGTTCGACCTGCCCGCCGGCACCAGGATCGGCTCCCTGTGGAACGGCGACCACACGGTGAAGGGGCAGCACGTCACCGTGAAGCCCGCGAGCTGGAACAAGGAGCTGGCCCCCGGCGCCTCCGTCACGGTCGGGTTCGTCACCAGTGCGGCGGGGAAGGCGGGCGACCCGGCCGGGTGCCTGATCAACCGCGCCGCCTGCTCGGCCGGCGGCGGCGCCACACCGCAGCCCACCGGCCGCCCCACCGACCAGCCCAGGCCCACCCCCACCCCGACGGCGACCGCCAAGCCCACGCCGACGCCCACCCCCACAGCGTCCACACCCACCCCGACGGCCTCCACGCCCACCCCGACGGCGTCCACCCCCACCCCGCCGCCCGCGCAGGGCCCGGGCGCGCGCTTCGCCCCCTACGTCGACACCTCGCTGTACCCCGCGTACGACCTGCTCGACACCGCCGCCAAGACGGGCGTGAAGGAGTTCACCCTCGCCTTCATCACCTCCGGCGGCTCCTGTGCCCCCCTCTGGGGCGGGGCGACCGACCTGGCGAGCGACAAGGTCGCGGCCCAGATAGGTGCCCTGCGTGCCAAGGGCGGCGACGTGCGCGTGTCGTTCGGCGGCGCGGCGGGCCACGAACTGGCCCTGAACTGCGCCACGCCCGGTGACCTCGCCAAGGCGTACGGCAAGGTCGTCGACCAGTACAAGCTGACCAAGGTGGACTTCGACGTCGAGGGCGCCGCCCTCCCCGACACCGCCGCCAACACCCGCCGCGCCCACGCCATCGCCCAGCTCCAGAAGTCCCACCCGGGCCTGGACGTCTCCTTCACGCTGCCCGTGATGCCGGAGGGCCTGACCCAGCCGGGCGTGGACCTGCTCGCCGACGCCCGGAAGAACGGCGTGAGGATCAGCGCCGTCAACATCATGGCCATGGACTACGGCCCGGCGTACAGCGGGGACATGGGCCAGTACGCCATCCAGGCCGCCACCGCCACCCAGGCCCAGCTCAAGGGTGTCCTCGGGCTCTCGGACGCGGCCGCCTGGAAGACCGTCGCCGTCACCCCCATGATCGGCGTCAACGACGTCACCACCGAGATCTTCACGGTCGAGGACGCCACGCAGCTCGTCGACTTCGCCAGGTCCAAGGGCCTCGGGTGGCTGTCCATGTGGTCCTCGACCCGCGACAAGCAGTGCGCGGCCGGGGCCGTCAACCACGCGGACGCCACGTGCAGCTCGATCCTCCAGCAGCCGCTGGCCTTCACCAAGGCGTTCGCCGCCTACCGCTGACCACCCCTCCAGCGCTCCGGCCGGGCCCGCCCCCCACCCGGCCGGAGCGCACCCCTTCGCGGCTCCCGGCTCACCCCTTCACCGCGCCCTGCATGATGCCGCCCACGATCTGCCGCCCGAAGACCACGAACACCAGCAGCAGCGGCAGTGTCCCCAGCAGCGCGCCCGCCATGACGACCGACTGGTCGGGGATGTAGCCGCGGCCGAGGGACGTGAGCGCTACCTGCACCGTGGGGTTGCTCTGGGTGAGGGCGATGATGGGCCAGAAGAAGTCGTTCCAGGCCATCACGAACGTCAGCATCGCCAGCACCGCCATCGCGGGCCGGGCGACCGGGAAGACGACGTGCCACACCACCCGCAGGCCGCCCGCGCCGTCCACCCGGGCCGCCTCGATCAGCTCGGTGGGCAGCGCCCGCACCAGGTACTGGCGCATGAAGAACACCCCGAAGCCGCTCACCAGGCCCGGCAGGACGACCGCCTGGAGCCGGTCCGTCCACGACACCTCGGCGACCAGCATGAACAGCGGGACGACACTGAGCTGCGGCGGCACCGCCATCGTGCCGACCACCAGCAGCAGGAGCAGGTTCCTGCCCCCGAAGCGCAGCTTGGCGAAGGCGAAACCGGCGAGCGTGGAGAACAGCACCGTGCCCGCCGCGACCGTGCCCGCCACGATCGTCGTGTTGACCAGCGCCAGGCCCAGGTCGGCGTCCGTCCAGGCGATGGACAGGTTCTTCCACAGCTCCCCGCCGAACCAGAAGGGCGGCGGCGTCCGTGCCAGCCGGCCGCTGCCGCTGGACGCGGCGATCGCCGTCCACACGAGCGGGAACAGCGACACCACGGTGAAGACGGCCAGCACGGCGTACGTCAGCCGGCCCGCGCGAGCACTCACCCCGACCTCCTCGCGCGGTACCGGCCGACCAGGGCGACGGCCGCCCCGAGCAGCACGAGGATCAGGAACATCGCCCAGGCGATGGCCGAGGCGCGGCCCAGGTGCAGGTTCACCCACCCCTGCTCGTACAAGTACAGGCCCAGCGTCTGGAACTGGTGCTCCGAGCCGCCCGTCGCCCCCGCGCTGCCGTTGAACAGCAGTGGCTCGCCGAAGAGCTGGGTGGCGCCGATCGTCGACACCACGCACGTGAACAGGATCGTCGGCCGCAGTGACGGGACCGTGACGTGCAGGAACTGCCGCCACCGGGAGGCGCCGTCGAGCGCCGCCGACTCGTACAGCTCACCCGGCACGGCCTGCATCGCGGCGAGGTAGATCAGCGCGTTGTACCCCGTCCACCGCCAGATGACGATCGTCGACACCGCGATCTGCGAGGTCCACCGGCCGTTCTGCCAGTCGACCGGGTCGACGCCGGCGAGGCCGAGCGCCCAGTTGACGAAGCCGTAGTCCCGGCCGTAGAGCAGCACGAAGACGAGCGTCGCGGCGGCGACGGACGTGGCGTACGGGGTGAGCGCGACGACCCGGAAGAACGTCGAGCCCCGCAGCCGGTGGTGGAGCAGGTGCGCGATGCCCAGCGCCATCAGGAGCTGCGGAACGGTCGACAGCACACCGATGGTGACCGTGTTCCCCAGCGCGTTCCAGAAGAACTCGTCCCGCAGCAGGCGGGAGAAGTTGCGCAGTCCCACCCACTCCATGTCGGTGGGCGCGGTCAGCTCCACCCGGTGCAGCGAGGCCCAGCCGGTGTACAGGAGCGGGAACAGGCCGAACGCGGCGAACAGCACGAAGAACGGCGCGATGTACGCGTACGGGCTCCACCGCGCGGCCCGGCGGTACCGGCGGCCGCGTGCCGCGTACTCCGCTCGCGGCCGGGGCAGGGGGGTCGTCGTCGTGTCGCTCGCCATCGCGCTCACAGGTCCAGTGCGTTGTCGATGGTCCTGACCGCGGCGTCCCAGCCGTCCTCGGGCCGCCGGCCCTTCTGGTCGACCTGGAGCATGCCGATGTCGGCCAGGTTCTGGGCGATGACCAGGTCCTTCGGGCCGAGGATCGTCACCGGGACGCCCTGGGCGGCGCGGGTGTAGATCCGGCCGATCGGGGCGTCGCCGAAGTACGGGTGCCGGGCCCCCGCGACGGCCGGGAGGGCGTGGGCGGCGGACGCGCTCGGGAAGCTGCCGCGCCGCTGGAACAGCTTCGCCTGCTGCGCGGGCGCCGTGAGCCAGGCCGCCAGCTCGGCGGCCTCCTCCACGTGCCTGCCCGACGTCGGTACGACGAGGAACGAGCCGCCCCAGTTGGCGGGCCGGGGCGCGGCCGCCACGTCCCACCTGTCCTCGCCCGCCGGGCCCGCCTTGTCCTCGATGTAGCCGAGCATCCAGGCGGGGCAGGAGACGGTGGCGAAGGCGCCGTTCGCGAACGCCTGGTCCCACGCGGGCGTGAACTGCTGGAGCCGGGCCGTCAGGCCCTCGGTGGCGAACGCGGCGGCGATGTCCCACGCCTCCCGGACGGCGGGGTTCGTCCGGTAGACGACGGTGCCGTCCTCGTCGTAGTACCGCCGGGCGCTGCTGCCCGTGATGGCCGACAGGACACCGGAGGCCGAGTCGGTGAACGCCGTGCCCGCCGGCGCCTTCGCCCGGTACCGCTTGCCCGTCTCCAGGAACTTCCGCCAGTCGCCCGCCCACAGCCGGCCCACCGCCTCCCGGTCGGTGGGCAGCCCGGCCCTGGCGAAGAGGTCCTTGCGGTAGCAGACGGCCTGCGGCCCGATGTCGGTGCCGAGCCCGACCGTACGGCCGTCACGGGTGGTGGCCTGCGCCCACTTCCACGGCAGGAAGTCCTCCCGGCGCACCCCGGGGGCCCGCCCCAGGTCCACCAGCCGGTCCGCCTGGGTGGCGGTGACCTCCGCGATGTTGATCGCCTCGACGGCCTGGACGTCGGCCAGGCCGCTGTCGCTGACGAGGTGGGTGAGGAGCTGCGGGTAGTAGTTCTCGTTGCGCTGGATGGACGTCTGCTCGACGACCACGTCCGGGTGCAGCCGCATGTACTCGGCGTACAGCCCGGCCTCCTCGTAGCCGAACGTCCCGAACAGGCCGACCGTCAGGCGGGTCCTGCCGTACGGGTCCTGCGGGGCGCAGCCCGCGGCCGGGACCGCACCGAGCACCACGGCGGCCGCGAGCAGCAGGGCCCGGCGGCGCAGCCGGCGGATGTGTGCGCGCATGAGCCGATTCTGTACGCAAACCCGGGCCCGGCGCGCCGAGGCCCCGGCGCGTCGGACCCGGGTCCTGGCCTGATCCCGGCGCGCCGGTCACGCCCCGCCGGGCGCGGGCAGCTCGTTGGACCGCGCCACGCGCGCGTACCAGTGGGCCGTCGACTTCGGCGTACGCCGCTGCGTCGCGTAGTCGACGTGCACCGCGCCGAACCGCTTGGCGTAGCCGTACGCCCACTCGAAGTTGTCCAGCAACGACCACAGGAAGTACCCCCGCACGTCCGCCCCGTCCGCGATGGCGCGGTGCACCGCGTCGAGGTGGCCGTGCACGTACGCGACGCGCCGCGGGTCGTGGACCGAGCCGTCGGCGGCGACCTCGTCCTCGTACGCGGCGCCGTTCTCGGTGACCAGCAGCGGCAGGCCCGGGTGCTCCCCGGCCACCCGCAGCAGCAGGTCGTACAGGCCCGTGGGGTCGACCGCCCAGCCCATCGCGGTCCGCTCCCCGGGCGGCTGGTGGAAGGCGACGTCCTCGGAGCCCGGCCAGGGCGAGTACGCGCTGGCGCCGTGGCCGTCGTTGCGCGGGGCCTCCACGCCGTCGCGGGGTGCCGCCACCACGGTGGGCGTGTAGTAGTTGATGCCCAGGGCGTCCAGGGGCTGGTGGACGTCGGCGAGGTCGCCCGGCCGGACGAACCCCCAGTCGGTGAGGTGAGCGGTGTCCCGCAGCAGGTCCTCCGGGTAGGCGCCGTTCAGCATGGGGCCCAGCCAGATCCGGTTCCCGACCGCGTCGATCCGGCGCACCGCGTCCAGGTCCTCCGGCGCCGGCGTCAGCGGCCGCAGCTCGTGCAGGTTGAGCGAGACGGACATCTGTGCGCGCGGCGGCAGCGCGGCGCGCAGCGCCCGGACCGCCAGCCCGTGCCCCAGGTTCAGGTGGTGGGCGGCGCGCAGCGCGGCGACCGGGTCGGTGCGCCCCGGGGCGTGGACCCCGGAGCCGTACCCGAGGAAGGCGCTGCACCAGGGCTCGTTGAGGGTGGTCCAGCGCTCCACGCGGTCGCCCAGGGCGCCGGCGACGATCCCGGCGTACTCGGCGAACCGCTCGGCCGTGGCCCGGTGCGGCCAGCCGCCGGCGTCCTCCAGCTCCTGCGGCAGGTCCCAGTGGTACAGCGTCAGGACCGGCGTGATGCCGTGGGCGAGCAGGTCGTCGACGAGCCGGCGGTAGAAGTCCAGGCCCTTCTGGACGGCGG
Source organism: Streptomyces sp. WAC05374 (assembly GCF_004353505.1). Taxonomy (GTDB): domain Bacteria; phylum Actinomycetota; class Actinomycetes; order Streptomycetales; family Streptomycetaceae; genus Streptomyces. The sequence goes on along the minus strand of NZ_SMNQ01000007.1, from coordinate 110,203 downwards.
GGCCGCGCCCGGTGGGCTGCACCCGCGACCAGGACACCGAGAAGCGGTACGCGGTCAGTCCCAGCTCCGCCATGAGGGTCACGTCGTCGCGGAAGCGGTGGTAGTGGTCGACCGCCACGTCACCGGTGTGCCCCTCGAAGACCTTGCCGGGCGTGCGGGAGAAGGTGTCCCAGATGGACGGGGTACGGCCGTCCTCGGCCGCCGCCCCCTCGATCTGGTAGGCGGCGGTGGCCGTGCCCCACAGGAACCCGGGCGGGAACCGGCGGGTCGCCGTCAGGGGCAGGGAATCGGACGCAGTCATACGGGAGCGCTCCCAACGCGAGAGGGGGAAGGTACGTACGTATTCGGACGTGCGGGGTCAGCTCTTGACCGCGCCCGAGGTGATGCCGCCCACGATGTGCTTGCCGAGCAGCGCGAACACCAGCAGCAGCGGCAGGGTGGAGATCAGCGCCCCGGTCAGCACGATCGCCTGGTTGATGGTGTGGTTCCCCGACCCCAGGCCGGCGAGCGCCACCTGCAGCGTGGGGCTGCCGTCCGGGGTGAGCGCGATGAACGGCCAGAAGAAGTCGTTCCAGGACTGGACGAAGACCAGCATGCCGAGCACGGCCATGGCGGGCCGGGCGACCGGGAAGACGACGTGCCAGATGATCCGCAGGCTGTGCGCCCCGTCCATCCGCGCCGCCTCCACCAGCTCCACGGGCAGGGCCTCCAGCAGGTACTGCCGCATGAAGAACACCCCGAAGGCGGCCACCAGCGAGGGCAGCACCACCGACTGGAGCTGGTCCACCCACCCCAGGTCGGTGATGATCCGGTACAGCGGGATGACGCTGAGCTGCGGCGGGATCGTCATCGTGGCCACCACCAGCGCCAGCAGGACGTTGCGGCCCCGGAAGGGCAGCTTGGCGAAGGCGAACCCGGCCAGGGTGGAGAAGACCACCGTGGACAGCGCCACCAGACCGGCCACCACCGTGGTGTTGACCAGCGCCTCGCCCATGTTCACCTGGTTCCAGGCGAAGGTGAGGTTGTCGAACAGGTGCGGACCGGGCAGCAGCGGCGCCGGGGCCTCCACGACGCGCTCGCCGGTGTGCGAGGCGGCGACGACGTTCCAGTACAGCGGGAAGAGCGAGACGAGGGCGGCCAGGCCCAGCAGGACGTACGTCAGCGGGCCCGCGTGGTGCTGGCGTCCCGCCCTCTGCCTGAGTCTCACGAGGCCTCCTTGGTCAGCCGGGCGGCGAGCAGCCGCACTCCACCGATCAGCAGCAGGATCAGCAGCATCACCCAGGCGATCGCGGACGCCTGTCCGAGCGCCCCGGTCATCCAGCCCTTCTCGTACATCAGCAGGCTCAGCGTCTGGAACTGGTTGCCGCTGCCCCCGCTCACCCCGAGGCTCCCGCCGTACAGCATCGGCTCACCGAACAACTGGGTGGCGCCGATCGTGGAGACGACGACGGTGAACAGGATGGTCGGGCGTATCGAGGGAATGGTCACGCTCACGAACTGCCGCCAGCGCGAGGCGCCGTCGAGCGACGCGGCCTCGTACAGGTCCTGCGGGACGGCCTGCATCGCGGCCAGGTAGATGAGCGCGTTGTAGCCGGTCCACCGCCAGATGACGATCACCGATATCGCTATCTGCGCGGGCCATTTGGACGACTCCCAGTCGACCGGCTCGAAACCGACCCACCCCAGCACGGTGTTGATCAGCCCGTAGTCGCTGTTGAACAACTGGGCGAAGACCAGCGTCGCGGCGGCGATCGACGTGGCGTACGGAGCCAGCACCGCCACCCGGAAGAACCCCCGGCCGCGCAGCTTGTAGTTGAGCAGGTGCGCCAGCCCCAGTGCCATCAGCAACTGCGGCACGGTGGAGATGACGCCGATGGTGAACGTGTTCGCCAGCGCGTTCCAGAAGAAGTCGCTGTCCCACAGCCCCGTGTAGTTGTCCAGGCCCCGCCACTGCGCCTGTCCGCCCAGCTCCACGCGGTGCAGCGAGAGCCAGCCCGTGTAGAGGAGCGGGAAGAGCCCGAAGGCCGCGAAGCAGAGGAAGAAGGGCGAGACGAACGCGTACGGGGACGCCTTGAGGTCCCAGCGGTACAGCCGGCTGCGCCGGCCGCCGCCGGGGGCCGGAGGCGGATCGGGCGGCGACGTGCGGTCGGCCGCCGCGCGGACGGAGGTGGCCACGAGGGCGTCCTTCCAGGTGGGTGGGTGGACGTGCGGGGGTGGACGGGGGCTCCCTACGGGAGGGGTTCAGGGGTGCCGCACCGGGGCCGCGCCCGCGGGGACCGGCGGCGGCGCACACGGGAGGCAGCGGCGCACGGGGGGTCGGCGGCGCGCGGGGGCGGGGCCGGGCGGGGGGTCGGCGGCGCACGGGGGGTCGGCGGCGCGCGGGGGCGGGACCGGGCGGGCGTTCCGCCCCGGTGGGCCCGGCGTCCCGCTCCGGTGCCGGCGTTCCGCGGGCCGCCGCCCGCCCCTACTGGTCGATCTTGTCGTCGATCAGCTTCCTGACGTTCTCCCAGGCGGCCTCCGGCGCCGTACCGCGCTGCTCGATGTCGAGGATGCCGTTGTCCGTGATGAACGTCTTCACCTGGCCGTCGTAGCGGCTGACCGGCGCGGGGCTGATCCCGGCCGCGGCCTCGGAGTAGATCCGGCCGACGGGCGTGTCACCGAAGTACGGGATCGTGGCGTTCTGCACGGTCGCCGACGCGAGCGTCTCCTTGGTGGAGGGGATGTTGCCGTTGACCCCGAACACCTTCGCGTGCTGCTCGGGCGCGGTCAGCCAGGCGGCCAGCTTGGCGGCCTCCTCCGCGTGCTTGCCGGCCTTCGGCACGGCGAGGAAGGAGCCGCCCCAGTTGCCGGCGACCGGCGGGCTCGCGATGTCCCACTTGCCCTTGTTGGCCGGTCCCGCCTGGTCCTTGATGATGCCGGTCATCCAGCTCGGGCAGGCGACGGTGGCGAACCGGGAGTTCTTGAAGCCCGCGTTCCAGGTGCCCTTCTCGTCGAACTGGCGCAGCTTGGCGGTGATGCCGCTGCGCGCGGCCTCCACGGCCAGGTTCCAGGCCTTGCGCACGCCGGGGCTGTTCTCGTAGTCGAGCTCGCCCTTGTCGTTGGCGTACTGCTGCGGCTGGCTGGAGAGCACGGCGTTGAACAGCCCGCTCGCGGAGTCGTGGAAGGCGGTCCCGGCGGGGGCGTTCTTCTGGTACGTCTTGCCGGCGGCGACGAACTTCGCCCAGTCGCCGGCCCACAGTCCGGCGACCTTGGTGCGCTCGACCGGCAGTTTCGCCTTGGCGAACAGGTCCTTGTTGTAGCAGATGGCCATCGGCCCGATGTCGGTGCCGAGGCCGATGACCTTGCCGTCGGCGGTGGTGGCCTGCCTGACCTTCCAGTCGAGGAAGGCGGAGGTGTCGGCGCCGCCGGTCTTCGCGAGGTCCACCCACTTGTTCGCCATGGCGGGCCCGGTGGCCTCGGCGATGTAGCCGACCTCGACGGCCTGGATGTCGGCGAGGCCGCTGTTGCGGGAGAGGCGCAGCTTCAGCGTGTCCCAGTACTTCTGGCCGTCGGCGACGTTCGACTCGACGATCTTGACGTGCGGGTTGAGCTTCTCGTACTCGGCGTAGAGCTTGGCGCCGTTCTTGTTGTCGTAGCCGAAGGAACCGAAGGTCCCTATCCGCAGGGTGATCTTCCCGTCGCCGGTCGCCCCGCCGGAGCCGCCGTCGGTGCTGCAACCGGCCATCAGGGCCGCGCCGGCGGTGAGCGCCGCGACGGCCGCCGATACGGGGCGGCGGCCACGGGTACGTCTGGTGATGCGCATTCCACTCTCCTCGTCCAGGTGGTGCTGGTGTGCGCGCCAAGGGAGGTCCGGGCCGACGGCGGCCGTGCCGGACAGCGGTGCGGGGCGGTGGGAGCGCTCCCACACCGCCATGCCCGGAAGGTTGCTGCCTGGCGGGTCGGGTGTCAAGGCGCGTGCGGAAAGTCGCCGGTCCGCCGGCGGTGGCGCCGGGCGGGCCTTTCCTCTACGGTGGGAGCGCTCCCACGCCCGGGTGGAACGCTCCCGCCGCCGGTTTCCCCACCGGCACTCCCGCTCGCTCCGGTGCGGGGGCACCCTCTAGGTTGACGACAGTCACTAACTTTCGATGGGAGACCGATGGCGGTGAGCGGACGGCAGACCGGCAGGCCCACGCTGGAGGAGGTCGCGGCCCGGGCGGGCGTCGGGCGCGGCACCGTGTCCCGGGTGATCAACGGCTCGCCCCGGGTCAGCGACCGGGCGAAGGAGGCGGTCGGCCAGGCCATCGCCGAGCTGGGGTACGTCCCCAACCGTGCCGCCCGCGCGCTGGCCGGCGCCCGCACGGACGCCATCGCGCTGGTGATCCCCGAGACCGAGGCCCGCCTGTTCGCCGAGCCGTACTTCCTCGACATCATCCGGGGCGTCAGCGCCGAGCTGGCGGACGCGGACATGCAGTTGCTGCTCACGCTGATCCGCTCCAGCCAGGAACGGCAGCGGTTCGAGCAGTACCTGTCCGCCCAGCGCGTGGACGGCGTGCTGCTGGTCTCCATCCACGGCGACGACCCGCTCCCCGACCTGGCGCGGGAACTGGGCCTGCCCGCCGTGCTCAACGGACGCCGCTCCGGCGACGAGCCCGTGGCGTACGTGGACTCCGACAACGTGGGCGCCGGCCGCTCGGCGGTCGGCCACCTCACCGGGCGGGGCCGCCGCCGCGTCGCGACCATCACGGGCCCCCTCGACATGTACGTGGCGCGCTGCCGCCTCGACGGCTACCGCCAGGGCGTGGAGGCGGCGGGCCTCCCGGCCGACGACCGGCTGGTAGCCGCCGCCGACTTCACCGAGGAGGGCGGCCGGCGCGCCATGCGGGAGCTGCTGGAGCGCTGCCCGGACGTCGACGGTGTCTTCGCCGCCTCGGACGTGATGGCGGCGGGCGCCCGCAGCGTGCTGCGCGAGACGGGCCGGCGCGTGCCCGAGGACGTGGCGCTCATCGGCGTGGACGACTCGGCGGTGGCCCGCCTCATGGACCCGCCGCTGACCAGCGTGCGCCAGCCGATCGAGGAGATGGGCCGCCGCATGGCCCGCGTACTGCTCCAGGAGATCACCGGCACCGGCACGGAGCCCAGCCAGGTCGTCCTGCCGACGGAACTGGTGGTCCGCGCCTCGACGTGACGGCGGGCACCGGGCGTCCGCGTCACGGCGACCCGCCCCCGGCGGGGCAGGTCGCCGGGGGCGGGGGCTCAGGTGCCGGTCAGAGCGCCGGGTGGGCGTTCCTCATCAGCTCCTGGAACTGGGCCGAGAACCATTGGCCCGACAGCGGGGCGTTCGGCAGGGCGCCGGACATGTTGTTGTTGTTCCGGGGGTTGCCCGTGTACGTGGGGTCGCACATCCGGTCGAAGCCCTTGCCCTCGTCGTTCGGGATCTCGCGGCTCGCCCCGTCCGACTCGCCCGGCGGCTTCATCCACACGTACGCGTCGATGCCCGCCGCGGGCGCGGCCTTCGGGCGTTCGCCGAGACCGGCACCCGACTGGTTGCACCAGTTGCCGAGGTGGATGCGCCGGTCGTAGCGGCCGCCGTTGACGTACGTGTCGACGCTGGTCGTCGCGCCGGGGCCGGACGGCCGGGCCGTGCCGCCCCAGCCGTTGCGGGAGGTGTCGATCAGCATGCCGAGGTTCGGCGAGAAGCCGATCCGGACCAGCTCGGCCCGCATGGCCTGGGCGTACGACAGCTCGTCGGTGTACCGGTTCCAGTCGACCCACTTCGACTGGCGTACCGACACGCCGTTGACCGTGTCGTTGATCGTGAAGTGGTCCTCCTTGAGAGCGCTGTAGTTGGCCGTGTTCACGATGAAGCCGTGCACGTTGGCGACCGTGGAGCCCTCGGCCGTGGCCGCCTGCTTGAAGAGCTGGGCGGACGGGCCGAAGTTGTCGTCCCAGCCGAGCCAGCCGTGGTGGCCCGCGTCCACGTAGTTGTAGACGTTCTTCACGGCGCCCAGCTTGGCCAGGGCGTAGCCGACACCCTTGATGTAGTTGCCGTTGGCCTTCATGACGTCGCAGTTGGGCGTGGCGGTCGGGCGCGGGGTGACGTTGGTGACCAGGTTGGGCAGGGAGTCGATCTCGACCGTGGTGACGATGCGCAGGCCCGCGTACTTGGGGTCGGCGAGGATCGCGGCGATCGGGTCGATGTACTGCGTCTTGTACGTGTCGATCTCCGTCGGGCCCAGTTCGCCGTTGGAGGCGAGGGCGGCGCAGTCGCGGCCCGGCAGGTTGTAGATGACGAGCTGGACGGTGAGTTCGCCGGTGCCCTTCTGGCGCAGCGCCTCGTCGAGGTGGGCGCGCAGGCCCATGCCTCCGTTCACGCCGTTGATGGCGGCGATCCGGTCCAGCCAGACGCCGGTGGGCTGCTGGGAGACGCGGGTGCCGCCCGGCTCGGCGGCGGCCTTGGCGGACCACTCGGGGTTCACGTACACCTTGGCGCCCGCGTACGGGTTGTCGACGCGGCTGCCGGCCGGCGGCGGGTCGGTCGGCGGGTCCGTCGGGTCGGTGGTGCCGCCGTCGCAGGTCACGCCGTTCAGCTTGAACGTCGTGGGTACGGCGTTGGTGCCGCTGTAGGAGGCGTTGAAGCCGAAGGAGGCGGAACCGCCGGTCGCCAGGCTGCCGTTGTACGAGACGTTCCTGGCGGTGACGGCGGCGCCGGTCTGCGAGGTGGTGGCGTTCCAGGACTGGGTGATGCGCTGGTCGCCCGCGTAGGTCCACTCCAGGGTCCAGGAGCTGACCGGGTCACCGGTGTTGGTGACGGTGACGTTGGCGCCGAAGCCGCTGCTCCACTGGTTGGTGACCTGGTAGTCGACCCGGCAGCCCGGGGCGGCGGCGCCGGCGGCGGTGCTCAGCGCGGTGGCGGTGGCGCCGGTCGCCGCCATCAGGGTGCAGGCGGCCAGTAAGGCGGTGCGGCGCCGGGAGGGGCGTGCGGCGGTTCTGGTGCGGCTCATGTCCGTGCTGCCTCTCGGTCGAGGGCGCGCGTCGGGGGGACGCGGGGCCCGGTGACGGATCTGTGCGGGGATGTGCCGTCGTCGTCGCTGATCACGCGGACGAGTGCGCCGAGTCGTCCGCCACGAGCGGTACGGGGGTGGCGGGTGGTGGGAGGAACGGGCGCCCGGCGGCCCGGAACCGCGTGCGGAAGGACCGCGTGCGTCCGAGGGCCCGTGTGACCGTGCGTCGACTGGATGGAACCGCTCCCACTGGTGGAGCAGACCGTAGCGGCAAGTTCCGTCAAGGAACAGAGGGGCCGTCAATTTTCGCTGCCGAATTTCTTCGACTCTTCAAGCCCTTGACCGCTCGGCTCCCTCTCTCCATAGTGGGAGCGCTCCCACTGGTTCAAGGCTTGTGCACGACGCGTCATCCCCGGCGGAACGCGCTGCCCAACCCCCCGCCGCGGACCCCCACATCCGAGAGGAAGCCCCCGTGCGCCGACCCCGACGCCACCGGCCCCAGCGGCCCCGTCTGCCCCCAAGCCCATGAAGGTCGCCGCCCCCCGGCGCAACGTTGCCGGGCGCTGGTCGGCAGGACCGGGCCCCGCCCTGCTCGGCACACGCGCGGTGGGCGGGTACGGTGCCGCGACGTGCGGCGCCCGGTGGAACCCGCGCCCCGGAAGCGTGACGAGCGCTTGTCGCCTGTCGGCGAGGGGTGATCGGCCGAGTGGAGCGGTGGATCACACGTAGTACGCGGCGTACATGGCAGACCGCTCAGCCGGTGAGAAGTCGTCGAAGTCCCCCGCTTCTTCGCAGTCCAGCAGCCGCGCCAATGCCGCCTGACTCTCCTGTTCCGGGTGCGCCGCCAGGTACGCCTTGGTCCATTCCAGCCCGCCGCCGCACAGGAGCTGGACGTCGATGGAACAGAAGGCGTCGAAGCTGGCCGTCTTGGCCTTCCAGATCAGGAGGACGTCGTCGGGAACAGCGGCATGGAACAACTGGACGCAGCAGAGCTTCATCAGGATGGTGTCGCCGTGCCCCTGGCTTCCGCGTTCGAGCCGGATCTGCTCGCGCAGAAGCACCCGTACCTCGTCGAGGCCGGCGCCATCCGGATGCAGCCCATGACGCAGCAGCCACTGGTCTTCGTCCACTGCTTTGTCCCCCGCACCCGTGTCGCTCGATCCTCGATCGCACGAAGCTATGGGGATCCCACGGCGAAGGCAATTCATCGAGGTGCGTCGGCAGGGGATCCCTGCCCGACGCAGAACAAGCTCCGGGAGTCAGAGCGTGGCGCGCCGGCCGCCGCGCGTCAGCCAGTGCCGACGTCGAGCAGATGGTGGCCGTCGTCGATACGCCCGTGCCGGAACGCGGAGGCCCAGCCGGACGGCGGCGCGCCGGGGCCACGGGCGGGCAGGGGACCGACTCCGGCCGGCAGTGCTGGCCGGAACGTGCAGATCGGCCAGCATGCCGCCGCGAACCGCTCGTCGCGGTCCTTGGGCGATCCGTACACGCGGCGCGGGGTCGCGGTCCTGCCAGGGAGTCGACCGGGGCGGGGCTTGACGGGCCCTCTCCTCCGTCCCCGCTGCTCGGGGGCAGAGGGCGTAGATCACCGAGGGGTGGCGCCCATGAGGATGCGGCCGCTGTGCCGGCGGCTCTCCAGGTAGGCGGAGACCGCCGCCCTCGGCACTCCCCGAGGCAGCGGGTCCAGCCCTACGGCGACCACGACGTGCGCGCCGGCGTGTACGGCCCTCGTCCACTCGTCGCTCATGGGGACGCTCAGGTCGAACGCGCACCCGTCGAGGCCGAGGACGGCGTTGGTGCCATGCATGAGGAACCGCCGGTGCAGACTCGCGATGCGTCCATCGGGCGCTGGCCGGGCCAGGTGGAGCGCTGCGGCGAGCCCCCGCATGCGAGCCTCGGTGACGGCCGCGGAGCCCGCACCCGGCACGGGCGGGTGCGCCAGCAGCAGGTGGACGGTGCCGGTGGACGGGTCCCCCCACTGGACCGGTACGAGCGTGCGCAGCATGCGCTCGGTCGGCTCGATGACCAGGTGCGCGGCGCTCAGCATGGGCGGGTCTCCGCCGGGCGGCAGCGCGGGCAGGAGCACGGCGAGTAGCCCCCGGTGGCCGGGGTCGTGGTGGTCGGCGCCACTTCCTGCTCGTCGCGGATCGTGCGCCGGGCGCCGTCCGGCGTCACTCGGTACACCTTGATCGTCATCACGGGTCGCTCCCCATCCGGTCAGGCGCTTGATGCTCAGACCGTAGGAACGTGCTGTGCGCACACACCAGCGATGTGCAGATCTGTGCGAACACCCTTCACTGTAAGGGTGATTGGCGCTCCGTTGTCTTGACGCGTGGGTCGTCCGCCGAGACCGTGATGCACACAACTGCACAACTCCATCGACGGAGGACCCGATGTCACTACAGTTCATTGGGATCGACCCGAACACCGGCGATCACGAAAGCCCTACCGTCTGGGTCGACCGGCAGAACAAGGAGATCGTCTTCCAGGGGTGGAAGCCCAGCGCCGACCTCACCGCCGAGTGCGCAGCCTTCGACGTGCCCGGTCACGCGAAGGGAATCCCCGAGAACGAGGCAGTAGTCCGTATCCCGGGCAGGATGGTGCACATGATCAGGGAGGCGTGCGATGCCGTCGAACGTGCCGACGACGTTTCATGAGCTGATGTCCCAGTGCCGGCACACCGCTGTGCACCTGGAGATGCGGGACTCATACGCCGTCGACTACGAGAAGGGCCCGTTCGCTGAATGGCGACAAGGGTTCCGGCACGATCCGTCGGACCGGGCCTCCTGGTGGCGACCTTGGCTCGACCTGGTCGAGGAGACCGTCTCTCGCGGCGTGACGGTACGCCGCGCCCGCATCGTGTCCGAGCCGGTGAGCGAGTACACCCGCTTCCTCTTCGATGGCACCTTCACCAACATCGCCGCTGGGGAGCAGGTGAGGTGGCTTCCCCGCCGCCAGGCATCGGCGATTGCGCTACCCGGCAACGACTTCTGGCTGTTCGACGACCGGTTCGTGCGCTGGAACCACTTCACCGGCGAAGGCGCGTCCGCCGGCCCGGAGGACACGGAGGACCCGGCGGCAGTGAAGCTGTGCGCCACGGCCTTTGAAGCGGTCTGGGCCCGCGCCACTCCTCATGATCAGTACCGCATCCACTGACGCACCGGACAGGCCGGCTCATGACCACTTCCCCGTCCTCGTCCGCCCAGGCGGCGCGTGAAGTTGTCGCGCGCCGCCTGCGTGACCTGCGCAAGGAAGCGGGGCTGACGGTCACCGAGCTGGCCGAGCGGTGCCACTGGCACCATGCCAAGACTTCCCGCATCGAGAACGCGCGAACAGCCCCCTCGGCCAGGGACATCCGGCTCTGGTGCGAAGCCTGTCGGGCCGGCGGGCAGGCCGAGGGGCTCATCGTCCAGTCTCTCAACGCGGAATCCATGTACACCGAGTGGCGGCATCAGGTCCGCAACGGGCTCAAGCAGATGCAGGACAACCTGGTGCACTTCTTCCGCCAGACTCGACTGTTCCGCGTCTACTCCTCCACGCTGGTACCCGGCCTCCTCCAGACGGAGGGCTACGCAGCGGCCATCCTCCGTACCGTGGCGAGGTTGCGCGAACTGCCCAACGACGACAGCGCTGAAGCTGCCCGCGCCCGGGTCGAGCGCTCCCAGGTGATCCACGAACCGGGGCACCGGTTCGTGATGCTCATGGAAGAGACGGTCCTGTACCACCAGGTCGCCGACACGGAAGCCATGGCCGCCCAGCTCGGCTACCTGCTTACCGCCGGGGCCATCCCGTCGGTCTCCCTCGGTGTCATTCCCATGGCGACCCGCTGCCGATCGCAGTGGCCGCGGGAGACGTTCCACATGTACGACGACGCTCTCGTGTCGGTGGAGCTGGCCTCGGCCCAAGTGCGGATCACTCAGCCCGACGAGATCGCGCTGTACCTCAAGACCTTCGAGCAACTACGGAGCATGGCGGTGTACGGCGCGGATGCGCGCGCACTCATCGTCAAAGCCATCGACGCCTTGGGCTGAGAACGACAAAGACGCCTCCCACCCTCCCCGATGGGAGCAGGAGGTTCATGCGTACCGGCGGCGGGCGGGGTCCGACGCGAGCGGTCCCGGCGCGGGCGTAGGAGAGGGCGGCGGGCCCGTCACGGCGGCACGCCAGCGCGTCCGGGTCGTCAGGGGGCGCCTCGACCAGTAGCCGGCCGGGTGTCCCGGGTGGTCCTGGCAGTCCCGCCCCGTGTGGGCCGTGCTCGCCCGGCGGGCCGGGGATCGGCACCCGCACCTCGGCCCGGTCCGGCAGGTCCTCCACCGCCCTCTCCGGCTCCGGCGCCGCCGGCGTGTGGCGTCCGGGCATCACCCACCCACCGGGGTCGTCCGGGTCCCTCTCGCCGGCCTCCCCGGCCCGGACCCGAGCGGTGACGTCGTCCTGGGTGAGGTCGCGGATGGTCGCCGGGTGCTCGCGCCCAGCGGCAGGTGGTGGTCCGCTCGGGTCCGCTCGTGGATGCCTGTGAGCCGGTTCACACGGCGGACCGCGTAGTCGGCGAACGGCACATCGCCAGGGATCTTCGGCTCGGCCACGGGACCCCCGCCGCGCATCAAACGTCCGGGCATGACGAAGGGCTGACCTGTTTTCACAGGTCAGCCCTTGATCAATCAGGGTGAGTAACGGGACTCGAACCCGCGACATCCTGGACCACAACCAGGTGCTCTACCAGCTGAGCTATACCCACCACGACCGGTCTTTTTCCCGACCGGCCGAGAAAAAGTGTACAGGGTCCGAGAGGGTGCTCGCTCCCGCCTTTCGCGTGGCGGGTGGAGCGGCCGGTTACTCGGGCAGGACGTGGCGCGCGGCGATCTGCTTCGCGGTGTCGGAGTCGGGGCCGGGCTGCGGGACGAAGATCGCCTCGCGGTAGTAGCGCAGCTCGGCGATGGACTCCCGGATGTCGGCGAGCGCCCGGTGGTTGCCGGCCTTCTCCGGACTGTTGAAGTACGCCCTCGGGTACCAGCGGCGGGCCAGCTCCTTGACCGAGGAGACATCGACGATCCGGTAGTGGAGGTAGTCCTCCAGCGTCGGCATGTCACGGAGCAGGAACCCGCGGTCGGTGGAGACCGAGTTCCCGCACAGCGGAGCCTTGCCGGGTTCCTTGACGTGTTCGCGTACGTAGGCGAGGACCTGCTCCTCGGCGTCGGCCAGGGTGGTGCCGTTCGCGAGCTCGTCCAGGAGGCCGGAGGCGGTGTGCATCTGGCGCACCACGTCCGGCATGGTCTCCAGCGCCGCGTCCGGCGGGCGGATCACGATGTCCACACCTTGACCGAGTACGTTCAGTTCCGAGTCGGTGACCAGCGCGGCCACCTCGATGAGTGCGTCATCCGTCAGCGAGAGCCCGGTCATCTCGCAGTCGATCCACACCATGCGATCGTTCATGCGTCCTACCTTAGAGGGGCCGCCGCCCCCGGGGCGCGCGCCGGCGAAGCGGGCCCGGTCCGACCACCACGACGCGGGGGCGCCGCCCCGGGTGGTCGGCCCGGGGCGGCGCCCCCATGTGCGGTGGACCGCGTGCTTACGGCGCGCTGCGCTGGCCCGGCAGGGCCGCCCGGCCGCCGGTGAAGGCGTCCGCGTGCGGCTTGCCGTGCCCGTGCCCGTGGCCGTGCCCCGGACCGTGGCCGTGATCCGGCCCGGCCGCGGAGGTCACCGTCGTACCCGCGGCGGCCGCCCGCCTCGCCGGCGGAAGCTGCGACGGCACCATGGACTCCACGGCGGCCGGCGGAGGCCCCGCCGGGTCGCCCTGCGGGCGCCGGGCCCGGTAGGCGGCCCGGTACGCGGCGGGCGACGAGCCGAGCTGGCGGCGGAAGTGCCCGCGCAGCGCGACCGGTGAGCGGAAGCCGCAGCGCCCGGCCACCTCGTCGACCGAGTAGTCGGACGTCTCCAGCAGGCGCTGCGCCTGGAGCACCCGCTGCGTGATCAGCCACTGGAGCGGGGCGGACCCCGTCAGCGACCGGAAGCGCCGGTCGAAGGTGCGCCGGCTCATGTACGCGCGGGCCGCCAGCGTCTCCACGTCGAACTGCTCGTGGAGGTGCTCCAGCGCCCAGGCGACCACCTCGGCCAGCGGGTCGGCGCCGATCTCCTCGGGCAGCGACCGGTCGAGGTACCGCTCCTGCCCGCCACTGCGCCGGGGCGGCACGACGAGCCGGCGGGCGAGCGCCCCGGCCGCCTCCGTGCCGTGGTCCGTGCGCACGATGTGCAGGCAGAGGTCGATACCGGCCGCCGTCCCCGCGGAGGTGAGGACGTCGCCGTCGTCGACGAACAGCTCCCGCGGGTCCACGTGGACCGACGGGTAGCGCTTGGCGAGCGTCGGCGCGTACATCCAGTGCGTGGTGGCGGGCCGCCCGTCCAGTAAGCCGGCGGCGGCGAGCACGAACGCCCCGGTGCACAGGCCGACGATGCGGGCGCCCTCCTCGTGCGCGCGGCGCAGCGCGTCGAGCGCCTCGGCCGGCGGCGGCGAGGTGATCGACCGCCAGGCCGGTACGACGACGGTGCCCGCCCGGCTGATGGCCTCCAGCCCGTACGGTGCGGTCAGTTCGAGCCCGCCGGTGGTCCGCAGCGGTCCGTCCTCGCCCGCGCAGACGAGCAGCCTGTAGCGCGGAACTCCGGCGTCCTGGCGGTCAATCCCGAACACCGAGAGCGGAATGGAACTCTCGAAGATGGGGCCGCCGCTGAAGAGCAGCACTGCGACGACCTCGCGACGGCGCCGTCCGGACAGTTTGCGTCCGGTCTCCGGTGCGGCGGAGTCCTGGCTCATGACGCTAAGCCCCCCTCGGTGTTCGCGTCTCCTAGGTCCTGTCGCTCCTGCACGATTCCCCTCGGTTTTGCACGAGTCCCCAGTCTTCGATAGTCATGATCGAATCTACTGTGTCCCATGGCACCGGAGCGACAAGTTCCGTATTCGGCACTATGTCGACAAGGCAACTTGGCGCGAAGCATTCGATCACGAAGCGTTCCACTCGTGGCCCCCACAGGGAAGTGCGCCTCGCGCGCATGGCCCATCCACGTAGGGTGCGAGCGGCCCCGTCGGTCCTTTCTCGCCTGCTGACAAGGGGGTTGGCAGGCCATTCTGGCAAGGAACGGCCAGTGCGCTGAAGTTGGCTGAAAACATACGGGCGCGGATGTGCGAAAGCGTCAGTCCATGGGTGCACAACCGCCGCCGTGACGCCCTCCGCGGCGCGCTCCCGCACCCGAGCGGGAGTGCCGGCCGCCGCGGTGCGGGGCGGCCGGGTGCCGGCTCGCCTCGGCCAGCCGCTCCGAACGGCGCAGCAGCACCCGGCAGGCGGCCGTCACGGCTGCCAGGCCGAGGGCGGTCCCGGCGGCTCCGCCGAAGGACGTGCCGTACACCAGGAGGACCACGGGGACCAGGGCGCAACTGAAGGCCGCCCAGCGGACCACGTCGCTCGCCGACTCGGACGCGGACGAGGGGGCGGGGGCGGACGGGTGTGCGGGCACGGAGGCTCCCTGCTGTCTGCGGTATGACCGGTCGGACCGAGTGGCCAACGACAACCGGCCGCCCCGGTCACTGCCCGCGGGTCCGGATGGCCGGGGGTGGGGGAGGGGCGGGTGGGCGGGTTGTGACGGAGAGCGGTTGACTCGTCGCGGAGCGTGTGCGGGCGCCGGCCCGGGGTGGTGGGGTGCCTTCCGCGTGCCGGGCGGCGTGGACGGCGTACGCGGCCGGGGACGGCCGTGCGCGGGCGCGCGCCGGGGCCCGGCGGGACGGCTGTAAGGGGCATCCGGCATTGCCATACGGGGCGGGCTCGTGCATGCTCCCTGGAACGCCGTGTGACCGCCGCGGCAGGGTGGCGGGCACTGGGCAGTGGAGGAGTGCCGCCGTACCCTTGGGGGTATGGGGTTGGGAAGATGATTCCCGGACACACCTCCGCCGCCAACCGTTGGATCCCTGTTCCTTCCCACGAGGACCTTCTTCGCCGAGACACCGATGGCCGGTCACGAATTCTCCGAACCCCCGGACCGCAGGAAGGTCGCCGACTCCCCGGTCGACCCCCTCGCGGCGGAACAGACGCGCCACGCCTGCGACCCCGCCTTCCAGCACGGGGTGGTCGTCGGTTTCGACGGCTCGACCTCCAGTGAGCGAGCGCTCGCGTACGCCATCGGCATGGCCCGGCGGTCCGGCTCCGGTCTGATCATCGTGCACGTGGCGAACCGGCTGCCCACCACCGTGTGGGCCGGCTGCGAGCCGCCCGTCTTCGTCGACGTGCCGGACCACCGCACCGAGGTGCTCGGGCTGGAGCTCGCCTGCGCGGACTACCTGTCCGAGGTGCCGTGGATCCTCGTCGAGCGGGGCGGCGACATCTGCCACGAGCTGGAGGAGGTCGGCCGCGAGTACTCGGCCGACGCCATCGTCGTGGGCTCCACGCACGGCATCGTCGGCCGGATGTTCGGCTCGGTCGCCGGACGGCTCGCGCGGCGCGCGCAGCGGCCGGTCGTCGTCATCCCGTAGCCCTGCCGTCGTCCGCCGGTGATGCGGCGTCAATTTCCCTTGCGCACGGCGAAATTCAGCCGCCCACGAGGTGGATTGTGCGCTTGTGAAGGGTATATCCAGGTGGCTGGGAAGCAGCACAACTGCACATGAGCCTGAAGGGAGCCCGCCGTGGACAACGACGTCTCTGCGGGGAGCACCACCTCTACTCTCGGCCACCTCGCACTCGGTCTGACGCTGCTGGCGTACGGCGTCGGCGGCACCGGTGTGATCGACAACGTCGCGGCCTCCGACGCCGCGGCCCTCGCCACCTGGGTCGGCGGGGTCGCCCTCTTCGTCGCCGGCCTGTTCGAGCTGCACGCGGGCAACGGCCGCACCGGCACGGCGTTCGCCGGCCTCGGCGCCTTCTGGTTCGCCTGGGGCACCGGGAGCGGTGCCGGGGCCTCCGCGGAGGCCGCGGGCCTGTTCATGGTCCTGTGGGCGATGCTGTCGCTCTCGCTGACGGCGGCCGCCTCCGGCAGCGGACTGATGACGCAGGGCGTGTACGGGCTGCTCACCCTCTCCCTGCTGCTCTCCGGCATCGGCGCCTTCGCCGACGCCTCCGCGCTCGGGCGGATCGGCGGCTGGGCGGCCGCGCTCGCGGGCCTGGGCGCCTGGTACGGCGCGACCGCGTCCCTGGCCAAGTGGCCGACGCTCGCCGGGCGTACCGCCGGGCGGGGCCCGGGTGTGACGGCCACGGGCTGAACCGGCCACGAGGCCGGTGCAAGGGCGGCACCGGCCGTACGAAAGGGTGACCCCCGGCGCGTTGGTGGCACGCGCCGGGGGTCACCCACGTCCTGGTGTGGCCGGAACCGTTCGGCCGTGACGGTCGTGGCCGGGACCACGGGGACCGTCACGGCGGCGGCCGGACCTACTCGACCGTGACGGACTTCGCGAGGTTGCGCGGCTTGTCGATGTCCCGGCCCAGGGCCAGGGCCGTGTGGTACGCGAGGAGCTGGAGCGGGATGCCCATGAGGATCGGGTCCAGCTCGTCCTCGTTCTTCGGGACGATGATCGTGTGGTCGGCCTTCTCCTGCTCCTGGTGCGCGACCGCGAGGATCTTGCCGCTGCGGGCCTTGATCTCCTCCATCGCGGCCCGGTTCTTCTCCAGCAGGGAGTCGTTGGGGACGATCGCGACGGTCGGCATGGCGGGCTCGATGAGCGCCAGCGGGCCGTGCTTGAGCTCGGAGGCCGGGTAGGCCTCGGCGTGGATGTAGGAGATCTCCTTGAGCTTCAGGGAGGCCTCCAGGGCGACCGGGTAGCCCCGGACACGGCCGATGAACATCATCGACTTGGCCTCCGCGTACACGGCGGCCAGCTTCTTGATGTCCTCCTCGCCCTCGAGGATCTCCTGGATCTGGCCGGGCAGCTTGCGCAGGCCCTCGATGATCCGCTTGCCGTCGGCGACCGACAGGTCGCGGATGCGGCCCAGGTGCAGGGCGAGCAGCGCGAAGGCGACGACGGTGTTGGTGAAGCACTTGGTGGAGACGACGCAGACCTCCGGGCCGGCGTGCACGTACACGCCGCCGTCGGCCTCGCGGGCGATGGCGGAGCCGACCACGTTGACCACGCCGAGGACGCGGGCGCCCTTGCGCTTGAGCTCCTGGACGGCGGCCAGCACGTCGTAGGTCTCACCGGACTGCGAGACGGCGATGTACAGGGTGTCGGGGTCCACGACCGGGTTGCGGTAGCGGAACTCGGAGGCCGGCTCGGAGTCGGCCGGGATGCGGGCCAGGCCCTCGATGAGCGAGGCGCCGATCATGCCGGCGTGGTACGAGGTGCCGCAGCCGAGGATCTTGACGCGGCGGATGCCGCGGGCCTCGCGGGCGTCCAGGTTCAGGCCGCCGAGGTGCACGGTGGAGAACTTCTCGTCGATGCGGCCGCGCAGGACGCGGTCCACCGCGTCGGCCTGCTCCGAGATCTCCTTGTGCATGTACGTGTCGTGGCCGCCCATGTCGTAGGAGGCGGCCTCCCACTCCACGGTCTCGGGCGTGGCGGTGGTCATCGTGCCCGAGGTGGTGTACGTGCGGAACTCGTCGGCCTTGAGCGTGGCCATCTCGCCGTCGTCGAGGGTGACGATCTGGCGGGTGTGGGCGATCAGCGCGGCGATGTCGGAGGCGACGAGCATCTCCTTCTCGCCGATGCCGAGGACGACCGGGGAGCCGTTGCGGGCGACGACGATCCGGTCGTTGAAGTCGGCGTGCATGACGGCGATGCCGTACGTGCCCTCGACGACCTTGAGCGCCTCGCGGACCTTCTCCTCCAGGGTGTCGGCCTGGGAGCGGGCGATCAGGTGGGTGAGGACCTCGGTGTCGGTCTCGGACGCGAACACCACGCCGTCCGCCTCGAGCTTGGCGCGCAGCTCCTGGGCGTTGTCCACGATGCCGTTGTGGACGACCGCGACCTTGTTCTCGGGGTCCATGTGCGGGTGCGAGTTGATGTCGCTCGGGGCGCCGTGCGTGGCCCAGCGGGTGTGGGCGATGCCGGTGGTGCCGGTGAAGCGCTTGGGGACCCGGGCCTCCAGGTCGCGGACCCGGCCCTTGGCCTTGACCATCTTCAGGCCGGTGGACTTCGGGCTGGTGATCACCATGCCCGCCGAGTCGTACCCCCGGTACTCCAGCCGCGCCAGACCCTCCAGCAGCAGCGGAGCCACATCACGCTTACCGATGTAACCGACGATTCCGCACATAAAGTGTTGCCCCTCCGAATGTGTTGCGGTTCTTGCCCGGCCCTGGACGACGGCCCCGGACGGCCGGCCGTGGACTCAGCCGTAGACGATGCGGCGGAGCTGGCGGAGCGAGAGCTCCGGCGGCGCCACCGCGCGGTGCGGCAGTTCGGCCGCGATGCGCTCGAAGATCGTGGCGTTCACCTCGCCACCGGACTGGAGCTCCCGGTGGCGGCGGCGGACGAACTCCTCGGTCGTCTCGTCGAAGTACGCCAGCACGTCGAGCACCACCCGGGCGGCCTCACCACGCTGGAGCGCGGTGCTGCGGACCAGGTGGTCGATGAGGTCGTCGTGCGACGGGCGGTGTTCGAGCACTCGTAGATATTGGAGGACGGGCATGTGGATGGCAACATTCCTGCCCGATATCGGGCAGGGCTGCGTCCGTTTTGGTCAGAGTTGCTTAAGAACAGCCTGTTTCGCAGCGGTGAACTCGTCGTCGGTGAGCACCCCGGTCCGGTGCAGCTCGCCCAGTTCCCGCAGCCGCCGCAGCAGGACGTCGTGGTCGGCGGCGGGCGCCGGCTCCGGCACGGGCGGCGCACCGGCGGGCACGACGGCGGGCGCGGCGGCGTTCGGGTGCGGCAGCCGGGCCACCACGGCGGCGCCGACCAGGGCCATCAGCGGGTCCTTGCGGAAGCCCCACAGCTCCACGGCGTGCGGGTCGTACTTGGGCGCCGGGGGAGTGGCCGCCGTACTGTCGGACCGGAAGCGGAGGTAGCCGTTCTCCAGCCCGGCGGCCGGCAGCCACTCCACGGCCCGCACGTCGGCCAGCGCGAGGGTCCGGTCGCCCCCGGACGCCTTGGACTCCTCCGTCTTCCAGTTCCACTCCAGCCGCACGCGCTCCCCGTCGAACGTCACCGTGGCGTCCCCGGCGGCCGCCCCGACCGGCACCGGCGGCCCCGGGAGCAGGTAGGCGTCCACCGGCCCGCTCCCCACCTGCTCCAGCAGCAGCGCGTGGCGCACCTCGTCCACGAAGTACTCCGCCACCCCGCTGCGGTCGTTCGCCACCGTCAGCCGGTACGGGTCCGAGCCGTCCGCAAGCCCGCCGCCGGTGAGCCGGACCAGCGGGCACGCGCCGTCCCGCAGCCGCAACCGCAGCCGTCCCGCCTTCTTGCCCGCCTCGAACGAGATGCCGGCCAGCGCCCTCAGCGGTACGGCGACCTCGCCGAGCGTCGTGCGCAGCAGCCCCACGCTCTTGTCGCCGCCCGGCACGATGCGTATGACGTCCCCGTCGAAGCTCCAGGTCCCGTCCTTCTGGATGATCTCCGTCATGGGGAGGATTCTGGCATTGGGAGGCGGCACCGGTCGGCCGGAAGTGGTCTACACCTTGACCCGTCCTGGGACGCACGGTACGCATGGTGACCGTTCGGTTGCTCTGCACCACAGTTGCGAGGCCCGTCGAAGGGACCAGCTCCGTGAGACAGCACAGAACGTTCCCCCGCTTCCGCCTCCTCGGCTCCCTGCTGCTCGTCGTGGCCGCCGGTGCCGCCGGGCTCGGGGCCGCACCCGGCGGCGCGGCGCCCGGCGGGGCCCCGCCCGGCGGTACCGCGGCCTCCGCCCCCCGGCCGCTCGGCGACATCGTGCCCGCGCCCGCCTCCGTGCGCCCCGGCGGCGACCCGTACACGCTGACCCCCCGCACCCGCATCCACGTGGACGACGGCGCACGCGAGGCGCGCCGGGTCGCGGCGTACCTCGCGGACGTCCTGCGGCCCTCCACCGGATACGCCCTGCCCGTCGTGGACGACGACGCGGGGCCCGGCGGCATCCGGCTGCGGCTGACCGGCCGGGAGGCGGCGCTCGGCGAGGAGGGCTACCGGCTCGAGTCCGGCCGCCGGGGCGTCACCCTCACCGCCCGGACGCCCGCCGGGCTCTTCCACGGCGTCCAGACCCTGCGCCAGCAGCTCCCGGCGTCCATAGAGGAGGACACCCGCCGGCGCGGCCCCTGGCAGGTGGCGGGCGGCACGATCACCGACACGCCCCGGTACGGCTACCGGGGAGCCATGCTCGACGTCTCCCGGCACTTCTTCACCGTCGGGCAGGTCAAGCGCTACATCGACCAGATGGCCCTCTACAAGATCAACAAGCTGCACCTGCACCTGAGCGACGACCAGGGCTGGCGCATCGCGATCGACTCCTGGCCGCGCCTGGCCACCCACGGCGGCTCCACCCAGGTCGGCGGCGGGCCCGGCGGGTACTACACCAAGGCCCAGTACAAGGACATCGTCGCGTACGCCGCCTCCCGCCACCTGGAGGTCGTGCCCGAGATCGACATGCCCGGCCACACCAACGCCGCCCTCGCCTCGTACGCCGAGCTGAACTGCGACGGCGTCGCCCCGCCCCTCTACACCGGCACCGAGGTCGGCTTCAGCAGCCTGTGCGTGGCGAAGGAGATCACGTACGACTTCGTCGACGACGTCGTCCGGGAGATCGCCGCGCTCACCCCGGGCCGGTACCTCCACATCGGTGGCGACGAGGCCCACTCCACCAGCCACGAGGACTACGTCGCCTTCATGGACCGGGCCCAGGCGACCGTGGCGACGTACGGCAAGACCGTCATCGGCTGGCACCAGCTCACCGGCGCGAACCCGGCCAGGGGCGCGCTCGTCCAGTACTGGGGCCTGGACCGCACCAGCGACGCCGAGAAGGCGCGGGTGGCGCGGGCCGCGCAGAACGGCACCCGGCTGATCCTGTCGCCCGCCGACCGGCTCTACCTCGACATGAAGTACACCAAGGACACCCCGATCGGCCTGTCCTGGGCCGGGTACGTCGAGGTCCGGCGGTCCTACGACTGGGACCCCGGGGCGTATCTGCCCGGGGTGCCGGACAGCGCGGTGGCCGGCGTCGAGGCGCCGCTGTGGACGGAGACCGTCTCGTCGAGCGCGCACATCGACCTGATGGCGTTCCCGCGGCTGCTCGGCGCCGCCGAGCTGGGCTGGTCGCCGGCCGCGTCGCACGACTGGGAGGCGTACAGGCTGCGGCTCGCGGGCCAGGGGCCGCGCATGGAGGCCCTGGGGATCGACTTCCACCGGTCGCCGCAGGTGCCGTGGAGGACCGCGTAGGAAAAGCCGGGGCGCCGGACGGAGGACCGTACTCCGTCCGGCGCCCCGGCCGGCCCGTGGCTACGCGAACCGCGCCAGGGGGTTCTTCAGCGTGCCGACGAACTGGAGGGCGGCCGACGGGTCCGACAGGTCCACCATCTGCTTGTTGTCGCGCAACTGGAGGCGGTTGAGGCAGGAGAGCGTGAACTCCTCGGCGAACAGGTCGTACTGCCCGAACTTCTCCGCCAGCTCCGGCTTCGCGGCCTGGTACGCCCGGACGCACTCCGCGACCGTCCGCCAGAAGTCGTCCTCGTCCATCACGCCCTCGGCGGCGAGCGTGGCGCCGAGGAAGCGGAAGAAGCAGTCGAAGACGTCCGTGAACACGGACAGCAGCTTCGTGTCCTCGGGGATGTCGGCCCGGATGCGCTCGACGGCCGGCGGCAGCACCGCGTCCGGGTCCATCACCACGATCTCCTCGGCGATGTCCTTGAAGATCGCGCGCTCGACCGTGCCGTCCTCGCCGATGACGAGGATGACGTTCTCGCCGTGCGGCATCCAGCCGAGGTCGTACGCGTAGAAGGTGTGCACGATCGGCAGCAGGTACGCGTCCAGGTAGCGGCGCAGCCACGCGGACGGCGCCAGCCCGGACTCGGCGATCAGCGCGCCCGCGAACGACGCGCCCGCGTGGTCGGTGTGCAGCAGCGACGCCATGGTGGCCAGCCGCTGCCCCGGCCCGACGGTCGGCACCGGGCTCTCGCGCCACAGCGCGGCGAGCATCTTGCGGTAGGGCGAGTAGCGGTCGGTGGCGGCCTCGTACTCCAGGTGCCGGTAACCGACCGCCGCGCGCTCACGGATGATCGAGAAGCGGGCGGCGCGCAGCACGTCGTCACCGGCGATCAGGTTCGCCAGCCAGTCGTTGATGGCGGGCGTGGCCTCCATGTAGGCGGCGGACAGGCCGCGCATGAAGCCCATGTTGAGGACCGAGATGGCCGTCTTGACGTAGTGCTTGGCCGGGTCGGTGGTGTTGAAGAACGTCCGGATCGACTGCTGGGCCAGGTAGCGGTCGTCGCCCTCGCCGAGGAAGACCAGGCGCTGCTGGGCGATCTCGGCGGCGAAGGTGACGGAGAGCTTGTTCCACCACTGCCAGGGGTGCACGGGCATCAGGAGGTAGTCCGCCAGGTCCAGGCCCCGCTCCGCGAGCGTCCGGGCGAAGCCGTCGACCGTGGCGTCGCCCAGTTCGGCCCGGATGAACTCCTCGTAGTCGATGCCCGCGCCCGCCGTGAAGGTGGTGCGGTCGCGGCGGGCGGCCAGCCAGATGAGCTGGATGGGGCTGGCCGCCTCCGGCGCGTACGCGTGGTACTCGTCGATGCCGAAGCCGAGCCGCCCGTTGTTGGCCACGAAGCAGGGGTGGCCCTCGGTCATGCCCGTCTCGACGGCCTGGAAGTCCGCCTTCGCCAGCTCGGCGGCGGTGACCTGCGGCTTGGCCGACTTGTACGCCGTACCGGAGAGCGTGGAGGAGATCTCCTCCAGGTAGACCGGCAGCACCTCGTCGCTCAGGCCGAGCGAGCCGCGCAGCTCGATGACGAACTCCAGCGCGTCCAGTACGAGTTCCTCGCCGCCCCGGTGGCGGCTGAGGGAGCCGGCGTCCACGTGCCAGTGGTCGAGGGCGAACCGCCGGGCGGTGAAGCGGTACTCGGTGGTGCCGTCGTCGCTGAGCACCCGGTAGCGGCCTCCCCCGGAGCCTTCGGCCCCGGAGGTGCCCCCACCGAGGGGCTCGGGCGTCAGCAGCCGCTCGTGGGCGAACTCGGCGAGCGCCTTGCGGACGAGGAGCCGGTTGGCGTGCGCCCAGCGGTCGGGCGTGAGGTGGGCGACGGGGTTCATCGGGCGGCTCCTGTGGCGGCGTGGAACTGGTCCCGGGTGCAGAAGCTCAGGTAGGCGTCCTTCTCCGGCTTGGCTATCCGCTCCGCGATCTCGAAGCCGACGGCCGCGTTGAGCGCGTGGACGGCCGTGTTGCCGACGTCGGGCTCCACGACGACCCGCTCGGTCGCGGGGTCGCGGAACAGCTCGGCCATCACGGCGGTGATCACGGCGCGGGTGAAGCCGTGGACCGGTGTGTCGGTGGGGGCGACCAGGAAGTGCATGCCGACGTCGCCGGGCCGGGCCTCGTACAGCCCGACCAGCTCGACCTTCGACGGGTCGTAGTGCTCCATGAGGAACGCGGGCTCCCCGTCGTGCAGGCCGATGCGGGCGTGGTGGTGCTCGTGGGCGGCGATGGCCATGTACTCGCGTTCCACGTCAGCGACGGTGTGGTCCCGCATCATCCAGAAGGCGGCCTTGGGATGGGTGACCCATCCGTGCAGCAGCTCGCCGTCGGTGAGGGGGTCGAGGGGGCGGAAGGTGAAGGCCCCGGGGGACAGGGGGGTGCTCATACGGCGAACTCCTGGAACGCGATGGACTTCTCGACGCGGTAGTACTCGCGGCCCAGCAGTTCGCGGATGATGTAGGCGTTGCGGTAGGCGCCCATGCCCAGGTCGGGGCTGGTGATCGAGTGGGTGTGCACGCCGGCGTTCTGGAGGAAGACCCCGCGGCCGGTCGTGTCGACGGAGTAGTTGCGGGCGACGTCGAAGCGGCCCTGGCCGTCCCAGCGCATCCGGTCCCTGACCGGCTCCAGGAAGGCGGGGGTGACGTACTTGTAGCCGGTGGCCAGGATCAGGCCCTCGGTCTCGATCGTGAAGTCCTTGCCCTGCTCCTCCTGGCGCAGGCCGAGGGTGTACGTCCCGTTCTCGTACGTCGCCGAGTTCAGCGACGCGTTGGTGAGCAGGCGCGTGGGGACCGGGCCGCCGAGGTTCTTCTGGTACAGCAGGTCGAAGATCGCGTCGATCAGCTCGCCGTCGATGCCCTTGAACAGGTTCTTCTGCTGGGACTCCAGGCGGTAGCGGGTCGCCTCGGGCAGGGCGTGGAAGTAGTCCACGTACTCCGGGGACGTCATCTCCAGCGTGAGCTTGGTGTACTCCAGCGGGAAGAAGCGCGGCGAGCGGGTGACCCAGTTCAGCCGGTAGCCGTGGACGTCGATCTCGCTGAGCAGGTCGTAATAGATCTCGGCGGCGCTCTGGCCGCTGCCGACGAGGGTGATCGACTTCTTCTTCTGGAGCGCTTCCTTGTTCGGCAGGTAGCGCGAGTTGTGGATGACGTCGCCGCCCAGGTCCCGGCAGGCCTCCGGGACGTACGGAGGGGTGCCGGTGCCCAGGACGAGGTGACGGGCGCGGTACGTCTCGCCGCCGGTGGTGCGGACGGCGTACAGCTCGTCCGCGGCGTCGTACTCGACCGTCTCGACGGTGGTGGAGAAGCGGATGCTGCTCAGCTTGGACGCGGCCCAGCGGCAGTAGTCGTTGTACTCGGTCCGCAGCGGGTAGAAGTTCTCGCGGATGTAGAACGAGTAGAGCCGGCCGTTCTCCTTGAGGTACTGGAGGAAGGAGTACGGCGAGGTCGGGTCGGCGAGGGTGACCAGGTCCGACATGAACGGCGTCTGGAGGTGGGCGCCTTCGAGGAACATCCCCGAGTGCCACTCGAAGGCGGGCTTCGACTCCAGGAAGACGCCGTTCAGCTCGTCGATCGGCTCGGTGAGGCAGGCCAGGCCGAGGTTGAACGGACCCAGTCCGATACCGATGAAATCGTGGACGTCACGAGGCGTGGACAAGGTTCTCTCCAAGGTACTGCTCGGCGTGGCCGGCGATCAGGTCGAGGACGGCGGCGATGTCGTGCACGGTCGTCTCGGGGTTGAGCAGGGTGAACTTCAGGTACTGGCGGCCGTCGACCTTCGTACCGGCGACGACGGCCTCGCCCGACGCGAACAGCGCCTTGCGGGCGTAGAGGTTGGCGCGGTCGATCTCGCCGGGCGAGGTGACGGCGGCCGGAATGTAGCGGAAGACGAGGGTCGACAGGGACGGCTCGACGACGACGTCGTAGCGGGCGTCGGCGGCGAGCAGGTCCCAGCCCGCCGCGGCCAGGTCGCACACCTCGTCGAAGAGCTGCCCCACGCCGTCGGCGCCCATCACGCGCAGCGTCATCCACAGCTTCAGCGCGTCGAAGCGGCGGGTGGTCTGGAGCGACTTGTCGACCTGGTTCGGGATGCGCTCCTCGACGGTGCGCCGGGGGTTGAGGTAGTCCGCGTGGTACGTGGCGTGGCGCAGCGTCGCCCCGTCGCGGACGAGCAGGGCCGAGGAGCTGACCGGCTGGAAGAACGACTTGTGGAAGTCGACCGTGACCGAGTCGGCGCGCTCGATGCCGTCCAGGAGGTGGCGGCGGGTGGGGGAGGCCAGCAGGCCGCACCCGTAGGCGGCGTCGACGTGCATCCAGGCGCCGAACTGGCCGGCCAGCTCGGCGATCTCGTGGAGCGGGTCGATGGAGCCGAAGTCGGTGGTGCCGGCGGTGGCGACGATCGCCATGGGCACGAGCCCCTGTGCGGCGCACAGCTCCAGCTCGGCGGCGAGGGCCACGGACTGGAGGCGCTTGTGGCGGTCGGTGGGGATGGAGACGACGGCCTGGGGGGAGAGCCCGAGGAGCTTGGCCGACTTCTGGACGCTGAAGTGGCTGCAGTCGGAGGAGAAGATGCGCAGCTTGGCCGGGTCGTCCGTCTTGGCCTCCTCGCGGGCCAGGAGCAGCGCCTGGAGGTTGGACTGCGAACCGCCGCTGGTGAAGACCCCGTCGGCGGCCGGGCCGAGCCCGGCGCGGCCGGTGGTCCAGTCGATGAGGCGGCGCTCGATGAGGGTGCCGCCGGCGCTCTGGTCCCAGGTGTCGAGCGAGGAGTTGACGGCGGAGAGGACCGCCTCGCCGAGGACCGCGGGGATGACGACCGGGCAGTTGAGGTGGCCGAGGTAGCGGGGGTGGTGGAAGTAGACGGCGTCGCGGAGGTACACCTGCTCCAGCTCGTCGAGGGCGGCGGAGGCGTCGCCGAGCGGCCGGTCGAGGTCGACGGAGTCGATGAGCGGGGCGAGTTCGTCGGGGGTGACGCCGGTGAACGGACGCCTGGTCGTGGCGAGCCGTGCCGCCACCCGCTCGACTCCTTCGGTGACGGAACGCCGGTACTGCTCGGCGGTTGCGTCATTGAGCAGGTGCGCGCGCATGCGAATGTCCTCCCGGGTACGGGGACTCGGCCGGCTCACGGAACAGGATGGGGGTGGAGCCGGGGGTTAATAAGGTAAGCCTAACCTAACTTGCGGTTGGCATATGCCACAGGGGTCTTACGGGCACTCAGTGGACCCGTGTGGCAGGGGGGTTGTACGGGGTGGCGGGCCCGGCGCCCGGGCCGGGGTGCGGTGCGGGCCGGTGGCCGGGGGGGGGCGTGGTGGGGCGGGGGGGTGGGGCGGGCTGGTGCGGTGCCGTGGCGGCCGGCGGTGGGGCCGGCGCGTGCGGTGACCGGGGGCGGGCCGGGGCATGGCCTGGCCGGGTGCCGGGGTCGGGCGGTGCGGCAGCGGGTGTACCGGTGCGGTTGCCCATGCGGGCGGTGCGGCGAGGCGCGGGCCGGTGGGGCTCCGGGGGCCGGTGGGGCGCCAGAGGCGGGTGGGCCCGTCCACGGTGACGTGCGGGTACGGCGCCGATGCCGTGGCACGGCGCCCTGGCGGGCGCCCCGGGGGTGGAGCTCCGGGGCGCCGGGCCAGGACCGTCTTCCGTCGCCTAGGCGTCGTCCCCGGAGGTGTCCGGGACCTCGCGCAGGGCGTCCTCGCTCAGGCCCTTGCGCCAGTAGCCGACGAACGTCACACGACGGCGGTCGATACCGCGCTCGTTGACCAGGTGGCGGCGCAGCGCCTTCACCGAACCGGACTCGCCCGCGATCCAGGCGTACGGGGCCGTGCCGGTGAGCACGGCGGCGCGTACGGCGTCGACGGCGGCGGGTGCCCCCTCCTCCCGGACCAGCCAGGTGACGGTGGCGTCCGCCTCCGTCCGCAGCTCCAGGCGGTCGGCGGCGTACGGGACCTCCAGCCACACCTGGGCCCTGGTGCCGGCCGGCAGCGACTCCAGGATCGACGAGGCGGCGGGCAGCGCCGTCTCGTCGCCCCAGATGAGCACCTCGTCCGCGTCACCGGGCAGTTGGAAGCGCACTCCGGTGTTGTCGGCGACCGTCGGGCCGAGGACCACCACACGGTCGCCCTCCGAGGCGCGGGCGGCCCAGCGGCAGGCCGGTCCGCCGTCCTCGTGGAGGGCGAAGTCGATGTCGACCTCGGTCGTTCCGTCGCCGGTGCGGCGCTGCTCCCGCACCGTGTACGAGCGCATCACCGCCCGTACGTCGTCGGGCATGGCCCGCCACGCGCCGAGCGCGCCGTACAGGTCGCCGTCCTGGAGCGGGGGCATGACCGGCTCGGGCTGGCCCGGGTGCGGGAGGAACAGGGACAGGCTCTGGTCGCGGCCCCCGGAGGCGAAACCCTCCAGCTCCGCGCCGTTCGTGCCGGTGAAGGTGACGCGCACCAGTGACGGGCCGAGCCGGCGGGTCCGCGTCACCGTCAGGGAGAAGAAGCCGAACATGCGCTTCAGGCCACCTTCTTGGCGTTCTCGATGGCCGTGGCGAGGTCCTCGAGGAGGACGGCGCACTTGTCGTACGAGTAGATCGGCTCGGTGAAGCGGGGGATGACCTGACCGGCCTTGACGGCGGGCAGCCGGCCCCAGGTCGGCTTGGACTTCAGGTCGGCGGGCTGGATGGCCTGGCTGCGGTTGTCCATCATGATGATGTCGGCCGGGTAGGTGTCGACCTTCTCCCAGCTCAGCTCCTCGAAGTAGCCCTGGGCGTTGACCTTGGGCTGCACGAACTTCACGCCGAGCTCCTGGAAGTACGCGGTGTCCGCGGACATCTTGGCGAGCGAGACGTAGAACAGCTCCGCGCTCGCCGAGCCGATCATGACGCGGATCTCGGGCCGGGCCTTCGCGGCGGCGCGCAGCTTGGCGGCGGCCTTCTCGAAGCGGGCCTTGGCGTCGACCGTCTTCTTGGCCTTCAGGTCCGCGCCCAGCGACTCGGCCAGCTCGGCGTGGCGCTGGAGGGCCTTGGGCATCGTGGTGCCGGCGGCCCACAGCGCGACGGTCGGGGCCAGCTTGACGATCTTGTCGTGGGACTGCGGCGGCAGGTACCACAGGACGTTCTTGTCCCACATCGCGGAGACCAGCAGCTCGGGCTCGAGCTTCAGGTACTCCTCGATGTTGAAGGTGCCCCAGACGTTGCCCAGGTTCTTCACCTTGGTGACGTCGAGGTCACCGGCCTGGATGTCCGGCTTGTCCTTGCCGGTCTTCGGGTCCTTGACGGTCGTCGGGCCGAAAACACCCTTGACCTCGATGCCGTAGTCGTGCAGGGCGGCGGCGGTGCCGATGAAGGCCACGATGTTCTTCGGGGTGGACTTCAGCTCGACCTTCCTGCCGCGGTCGTCCGTGAACTTCCAGGGGCCGGACGCCTTGCCGGCCTGGGACGAGCCCTTGTCGTCCTTGCCTCCGCCGCAGGCGACCAGCGCGGCGCCCAGCCCGAGGGCGCCGCCTGCGGCGAGCAGGCCGCGGCGGTTGAGGTGGGTGGCTCGGGCGGTGCTGGGCATGGCGGAGTCGCTTTCGTACGGCCGTATTCGGCCAACGGTCAAGGTCGAAGAAAGGTTAGCCTAACCTCACGCCTTGTCCAGGGGGTGCCCCCCTGTGCGATGGGCCACGGAGCCACCGGGCGCGGACACGGCGCGGCCGCCGCCGGTGGACGGCGACGGCCGCGGCGTACGCGCGAGATCAGGCCGACAGGCCCAACTCCCGGGCGATGAGCATGCGCTGGACCTCGCTGGTGCCCTCGCCGATCTCCAGGATCTTGGAGTCGCGCCACATCCGGGCCACGGGGTACTCGTTCATGAAGCCGTAACCGCCGTGGATCTGGGTGGCCTCACGGGCGTTGTCGACGGCGACCGTCGACGAGTACAGCTTCGCCAGCGCGGCCTCCTTCTTGAACGGCTCGCCGCTCACCAGCCGGGACGCCGCGTCCCGCCAGCCGATCCGGGCCATGTGCGCCCGCATCTCCATGTCGGCGATCTTGAACTGGATGGCCTGGTTGTCGCCGATGGGCCGCCCGAAGGCGTGCCGCTCCTTGGCGTACTTCACCGACTCGTCGACACACCCCTGCGCCAGGCCCGTCGCGAGCGCCGAGATGGCGATCCTGCCCTCGTCGAGGATGCGGAGGAACTGGGCGTATCCGCGCCCCTCCTCGCCCAGCAGGTTGGACACCGGGACCCGGACGTCGGAGAAGGACAGCTCCCGGGTGTCCGAGGCGTTCCACCCGACCTTGGAGTAGGGCGCCGCGACCGTGAAGCCGGGGGTGCCGGACGGAACGATGATGGAGGAGATCAGCGGTTTGCCCTCGGGGGTGCGGCCGGTGACGGCGGTGACCGTGACCAGGCCGGTGATGTCCGTGCCCGAGTTGGTGATGAAGCACTTGGAGCCGTTGATGACCCACTCGTCGCCGTCGCGCACGGCGGTGGTGCGGGTGCCGCCCGCGTCCGAGCCCGCGCCCGGCTCCGTCAGCCCGAACGCGCCCAGGATCTCGCCGCCGCACATCCGCGGCAGCCACTGCCGCTTCTGCTCCTCGGTGCCGAAGCGGTAGACCGGCATCGCGCCGAGCGAGACGCCCGCCTCCAGGGTGATGGCCACGGAGGAGTCCACCCGGGCCAGCTCCTCCAGGGCGATGCCGAGCGCGAGGTAGTCGCCGCCCATGCCGCCGTACTCCTCCGGGAAGGGCAGCCCGAACAGGCCCATCTGCCCCATTTCGCGGACGATCTCGTACGGGAACTCGTGGCGCTCGTAGAAGTCCCCGATCTTCGGGGCGACGACCTCGTGCGCGAACTCCTCGACGGTGCGGCGCAGTTCCTCGTGCTCCGGTGAGAGCCGGTGGTCCAGGGACATGACTCAGGACTCCTTGTGGGAGGCCGCGCCGCCGAGGGCGCGGACAGTGCGGGACGGGCTGGGACGGCCCAGTTGTCCGGCCAGCCACACGCTCGTGGCGGTGAGCCGGCCGAGGTCGACCCCGGTGTCGATGCCGAGGCCGTGGAGCATCCACACGAGGTCTTCGGTGGCGAGGTTGCCGGTGGCGGACTTGGCGTACGGGCAGCCGCCGAGGCCACCGGCGGAGGCGTCCACCGTGGTGACGCCGTGCTGGAGGGCGGTGAGCGTGTTGGCGAGCGCCTGGCCGTAGGTGTCGTGGAAGTGCACGGCCAGCGCGCCGGCCGGAATGCCCGCCTCGTGCAGGGCGGCGAGCAGGCGCTGTACGTGGCCGGGGGTGGCCACACCGATGGTGTCGCCCAGGCTCAGCTCGTCGCAGCCCATGTCCCGCAGGCGCCGGCATACGGCGACGACCTGGTCGACCGGGACGGGCCCTTCCCAGGGGTCGCCGAAGCACATGGACAGGTAGCCGCGTACGGTCAGGCCGTGCTCCACGGCGCGGGTGACGACCGGGGCGAACATGGCGAGCGCCTCGTCGACCGTGCGGTTCAGGTTGGCCTTGGCGAACGACTCGGTGGCGCTGGCGAACACGGCCACCTCGCGCGCCCCGAGCGCCAGCGCCCGGTCCAGCCCCCGCTCGTTCGGGACGAGGACCGGCAGGCGCACCCCCGCCAGGTCCCTGACGAGCGGGAACAGTTGCTCGGCGTCGGCGAGCTGGGGCACCCACTTGGGGTGGACGAAGCTGGTCGCCTCGATGGTGGACAGCCCGGCGTCCGCGAGGCGCCGGATGAACTCGGCCTTCACCTCGGTGGGGACGAGACCCTGCTCGTTCTGGAGGCCGTCGCGCGCGCCGACCTCGTGGATGCGCACCCGGGCGGGCAGGCCGTCCACGGGGAACGTCATGGGAAGTCCGCCGGTCACTGCTCCTCCTTGGGGACCACCACGGCCAGCACCTGGTCCATGGCGACGGTGGTGCCGGGGGTGACGTCCAGCTCGGCGACGGTGCCGTCGTGCGGGGCGGAGATGACGTGCTCCATCTTCATCGCCTCGACGACCACCAGTCCCTGTCCGGCCGTCACCTCGTCCCCGACGGCCACCTTCACGACGGTGACCGTCCCCGGCATGGGCGCGGTGAGCGAGTCGGCCCCCGCGTGGGCGCTCCGGCCGAGCGACGCCTCCACGGGGTCGTGGTCCAGCACGTTCCACGTGTCCCCGTCCCGGCCCAGCCACGTCCCGGCACGGTGGAACGTGTGGGTGAGACCGTCCACGGTGACCGTGACCCGGTCGGCGTCCACGCGCGCGTGGCCCCGGGTGCGGTGGGCGACCGGGTCGTGCCCCGGGACGCGCAGCCAGTGCGTGACCGGCACGTGCTCCCCGCCGAGCCGCCAGCCGCTGGGCACCGCGAACGGGTCGGTCCAGCCGCTCGCGTCCGGACGGGGCCCGAGCCGGGCCTGGCGTACCGCCGCGGCGGCCTCGTACACCTCCTCCGGGACGCCCTCGGGGACCAGGCTCTCCGCGTCCCGCTCCACCAGTCCGGTGTCCAGGTCGCCGGAGACGACGTCCGGGTGGTCGAGCAGGCGGCGCAGGAACCCCGCGTTGGTCGGGACGCCGAGGGTCACCGTGCCGGCCAGGGCGGCGCGCAGCCTGCGCAGGGCGGTGGGCCGGTCCGGGGCGTGGACGATGACCTTGGCGAGCATCGGGTCGTACAGGCTGGAGACCTCCGTGCCCTCGCTCAGGCCCGAGTCGGTCCGCACCCCCTCACCCGCCGGCTCGCGCAGGGCCAGCACCGTGCCGCCCGACGGCAGGAAGCCCCGGGCGGGGTCCTCGGCGCAGAGGCGGGCCTCGATGGAGTGGCCGGTGAGCGCGATGTCGTCCTGGGTGAAGCCGAGCGGTTCCCCGGCGGCCACCCGCAACTGCCACTCCACCAGGTCCACGCCCGTGATCAGCTCGGTGACCGGGTGCTCCACCTGGAGCCGGGTGTTCATCTCCATGAAGTAGTGGGCGGACGGGTCGCCGCCCGGGACGATGAACTCCACCGTCCCCGCACCCCGGTAGCCGCAGGAGCGGGCCGCCTGGACGGCCGCCTCGCCCATCGCCGCGCGGGTCTTCTCGTCCAGCAGGACGGACGGCGCCTCTTCGATGATCTTCTGGTGGCGTCGCTGGAGGGAGCACTCGCGCTCGCCGAGGTGGACGACATTGCCGTGGCCGTCCGCCAGCACCTGGATCTCGATGTGACGGGGCCGGTCGATCCACCGCTCCACCAGGAGTGTGTCGTCGCCGAACGACGCCCGTGCTTCGCGCCGCGCCGCCGCGATCTCGTCCATCAGGGCCGACTCGGCGCGCGTGAGCCGCATGCCCTTGCCGCCGCCGCCCGCCGAGGGCTTCAGCAGCACCGGCATGCCGATCTCACGGGCGGCCGCCGCCAGTTCGTCGTCGCTCAGGCCGCTGCCCGAGGAGCCGGGCACCACCGGAACACCGGCGGCCTTCACCGTCTCCTTGGCGCGGATCTTGTCGCCCATGAGGGCGATGGCGGACGCGGGCGGCCCGATGAAGACCAGGCCCGCGTCCTCGCACGCCTGCGCGAAGGCGGCGTTCTCCGCGAGGAAGCCGTACCCGGGGTGGACCGCCTGCGCGCCGGTCCGCCGGGCCGCCTCCAGCAGCCGGTCCACGCACAGGTAGCTCTCGGCGGCGGGCGGCGGGCCGATCCGTACCGCCGTGTCCGCCTCCCGGACGTGCCGGGCGTCGGCGTCCGCGTCGCTGAAGACGGCGACCGAGCGGATGCCCAGGGCCCGCAGCGTGCGGATGACGCGCACCGCGATCTCGCCCCGGTTGGCGACAAGAACAGTCGTGAACATCAGTCCCTCACATCCGGAAGACGCCGAACTGGGGGTCTCCCAGCGGGGCGTTGGCACAGGCGGTCAGGGCCAGACCCAGGACCTGGCGGGTCTCCAGCGGGTCGATCACGCCGTCGTCCCAGAGGCGGGCCGTGGCGTAGTAGGCGTTCCCCTGCTCCTCGTACTGCGCGCGGATCGGGTCCTTGAACGCCTCCTCGTCCTCGGCCGGCCAGGACTCCCCGCGCGCCTCGATCTGGTCGCGCTTGACGGTGGCGAGGACGGAGGCGGCCTGCTCGCCGCCCATGACGGAGATCTTGGCGTTGGGCCACATCCACAGGAAGCGGGGGCTGTAGGCCCGGCCGCACATCGAGTAGTTGCCCGCGCCGTACGAACCGCCGACGACCACCGTCAGCTTGGGCACGCGCGTGCAGGCGACGGCGGTGACCATCTTGGCGCCGTGCTTGGCGATGCCGCCCGCCTCGTAGTCCCGGCCGACCATGAAGCCGGAGATGTTCTGCAGGAACAGCAGCGGGATGCCGCGCTGGTCGCACAGCTCGATGAAGTGGGCGCCCTTCTGGGCGGACTCGGCGAACAGGATGCCGTTGTTGGCGACGATCCCCACCGGGTGGCCGTGGATCCGGGCGAAGCCGGTCACCAGGGTCTGGCCGAACTCGGACTTGAACTCCTGGAACCGCGAGCCGTCCACGATCCGCGCGATGATCTCCCGCGCGTCGTAGGGCGTGCGCGAGTCCACCGGAACCGCCCCGTACAGCCCCGCCGGGTCGACCTTGGGCTCCTCGGCCGGCTCCACCGACCAGGGCAGCGGGCCCCGGGCGGGGAGCGTCGAGACGATGTTCCGCACGATGCGCAGGGCGTGCGCGTCGTCCTCCGCGAGGTGGTCGGTGACACCGGAGGTACGGGAGTGGACCTCGCCGCCGCCCAGCTCCTCGGCCGTGACGACCTCGCCGGTCGCCGCCTTCACGAGCGGCGGGCCGCCCAGGAAGATCGTGCCCTGGTTCCGCACGATCACGGCCTCGTCGCTCATCGCGGGCACATAGGCGCCGCCCGCCGTGCAGGACCCCAGCACCGCGGCGATCTGCGGGATGCCGGCACCGGACATCCGGGCCTGGTTGTAGAAGATCCGCCCGAAGTGCTCCCGGTCGGGGAAGACCTCGTCCTGCTTGGGCAGGAAGGCGCCGCCCGAGTCCACCAGGTAGACGCACGGGAGGCGGTTCTCCAGCGCCACCTCCTGCGCCCGCAGGTGCTTCTTGACCGTCATCGGGTAGTACGTGCCGCCCTTGACCGTGGCGTCGTTCGCCACGACGACGACCTCGCGGCCGCTCACCCGTCCGATACCGGCGATCACCCCGGCGGCGGGCGCCTGGCCCTCGTACATCCCCTCGGCGGCCAGCGGTGCCAGCTCCAGGAAGGGTGATCCGGGGTCCAGGAGGGTGTCGACCCGGTCGCGCGGGAGCAGCTTGCCGCGCGCCGTGTGCCGGGCGCGGGCCTTCTCCCCGCCGCCGAGGCGGGCGGCGGCCAGCCGTGCGCGCAGCCCCTCGGCCAGCTCGTGGTGCGCCGCCTCATTGGCCTGCCAGGCGGCGGAGGCCGGATCTGCCGTGCTGGTCAGCACGGGCGCCTGCTGCATCATGCCCCCAGTTAATGACCGTTAACGTATGTCCATCAGGTTAACGACCGCTAACCGCCTTGTCTAGAATCAATCCCATGAGCACCAGGACCGACGCCCCGACGCGCCGTGAGCAGATCCTCAAGGAGGCCGCCCGCCTCTTCGCCGAGCGCGGCTTCCACGGCGTAGGCGTCGACGAGATAGGGGCAGCGGTCGGCATCAGCGGCCCCGGCCTCTACCGGCACTTCCCCGGCAAGGACGCCATGCTGGCCGAGCTGCTGGTCGGCATCAGTGAGCGGCTCCTCGACGGCGGCCGGCGACGCGTACAGGAGGCGGCGGGCGACCCCGAGGCGCTGCTCGGCTCGCTCATCGACGGGCACATCGACTTCGCGCTCGACGACCGCCCCCTGATCACCCTGCACGACCGCGAGCTGGACCGCCTGCGGGAGACCGACCGAAAGAGGGTGCGCCAGCTCCAGCGGCAGTACGTCGAGCTGTGGGTCGCGGTGGTCCGCGAGCTGTACCCGGCGCCCCCGGAGGCGGAGGCACGGGCCACCGTCCACGCCGTGTTCGGCCTGCTCAACTCCACCCCGCACATCGGCCTGCTCGGCCGCACCGCCATGGAGTCCCTGCTGCGCCGCCTGGCCCACGGGGCGTTCGGGTCACTCGCCCGCTGAGGGGGGCCGCGACACGACCCCGGGGCGGCGGGTAGAGTCCGGATCTTCGGTCGCGCCGGCCGCCGGAGTCCTTGAGAGCGGCACCCGCCATGCACGCTGCCCCGCTGCCCCCGTCCGCACGTCTCGACGCCGCGCTGAGCGGTCTGGCCGTGACCTTCCGGGGCATGACCGCCCGCCCCGACGAGTCCAACTGCACCTGCCACTGGGGCAGCGACGAGGACCTCGCCCTGCTGAAGACGCCGGACGTGGAGCTGTACCCGGATCTCCTCGCGCGCACCTGGCGGGCCACCGACTGGACCGACCGCGGGGCGGTGCTGCGCCGTGTCCTGCCCCAGCTCTCCCGGGCCCTCGTCGAAGGCCGGGTCGAGGCCTGGTCCGGCATGCACGAGGTCGGACGCTGGTTCACCATGGCCGGCTGGACGCGATGGCCCGCCGACCACGCCGCGCCCGTGTGGGAGTTCCTGGACGCCTGGTGGGTGCACACCCTGACCGGCTCCCGGCCGGCCGTGCCGGCGCACGAGCTCCTCGCCCTGGTCGCCGAGGCCTCCGGCACGCTCACCCCATGGCTCGCCACCTGGGAGGGCCTCGACTCCCCCCGGGCCACCGAGCACCTGGCCGAGGCGGCGGGCGAGTGGGAGTACGAGCTGCTGGGCGACCAGCTCCCGTGGAACGGCTGGCACGACGCGGAGGCCATGTGCGCCGAACTGACGGCCTGGCTGGTGCGCCACGCGGCCCCACGGCTCCGGGCCCACGGCGCCCCGGAGGAACTGCTCCACCGGATACGCCTGCTGGGCGTCACCGGCGACGCCCGGTGGGGGGACCCCCACTGGCCGGGGCACCGGTACTGACACCGGTCGCCCCGGCACCTTCCGGTGGCCGGGGACCCGGCCGGGTCACTCGCCCGCCGAGGGGCCGCGACACGTCCACGGGGCGGAATGACACCGCCACCCACCGTGGCGGGACGGCACAATGGGGCCATGCCGATACCCAGCCGCGCCGCCCTCGTCGAGCACCTCGTCCGTACCCGTATCGCCGGAGACGTCGCCACGCCCCGCGACAACAACCTCTCCCACTACCGCAAACTGGCGAACGGTGACCGCCACTACTGGCTCGGCCTGGAGCTGGGCGACCGCTGGACGGACGAGCAGGACGTGCTCGCCGTGATGGCGGAGCGGTGCGGGGTGAACGACGACCCGGCGCACCGGGCCGGGCAGGACACCATCGACCCCGAGCTGACCGTCGACGCGCTGGACCGGGCGGCCGCACGGCTGCGGAAGGCCGCCGCGGGCCGGCAGCGGGTGCTGTTCGCGACCGGGCACCCGGGCGCGCTGCTGGACGTGCACAGCAGGACCGCCGCCGCGCTGCGCGGTGCCGGGTGCGACATCGTGCGCATCCCGGGCGGGCTGATCGCGGACGAGGGGTACGTCGTGCAGTTCGCCGACGTGGCCGTCTTCGAACGCGGCGCCAGCCTGTGGCACACCCACTCGCCGGAGCCGATGAACGCGATCCTGGACCGCCTGGACGTCCAGCCCGACCTGGTCTTCGCCGACCACGGCTGGGCGGGCCGGGCGGGCCAGCGCGGGATCGACGCCATCGGGTACGCCGACTGCAACGACCCCGCCCTGTTCATCGGCGAGGCGGAGGGCACCCTCCAGGTCACGATCCCCCTGGACGACCACGTGGTCGACCCGCGCTTCTACGAGCCGATGACGCAGTACCTCCTGGACGCGGCCGGCCTGCTCTGACCGGCGGCCCCCCGGGCGGCCTCGGCGGGCCTTGAGCGCGGGGCGGCCTCAGCGGGCCTTGAGTCCGGGGCGGTGGCCGCTCAGCTCGCGGCGGGCGGCCTCCATGAAGGCGTGCCGCCGCTCCCGCTTGGCGGCCGGAGCCGCGCTCGCGGCGCCGCCCCGCACGCGCGCGTGCAGGGCTCCGGCGTAGTCCCGGGCGGCCTCGGCCGTTCCGGTGGCGCAGACCAGCTCGACGGCCTTGGTCGCCAGCCAGAGCTCGTGCAGGGCCTCCTCGTCGGTGCCGCACGCCTCCGAGAGCCCGAGGTTCCTGCTGTCGAGGACCAGCTCGATCCGCTGCGCCGAGCCGAGGAAGTCCATGATGGCCGCCTTCCGCTCCGCGCGGTCGGTGGCGGCCCGCTCCCACTGGTGGCGCCGGCTCTCGACCCGTGTCGCCAGATGCTGGCCCAGGACCGTGCCCAGGGCGCCGAGCACAACTCCCGCCAGCGCCAGGGCCGTTCCCCCCGTCAGTGTCTCCATGGGGCCAAGGAAACCTCACCCGCGCGGGACGCGCACCACGCCCTCCTGGATCACCGAGATGGCCAGCCGCCCGTCCTGGGTGTAGATGCGGGCCTGGCCCAGGCCCCGGCCGCCCGAGGCCGACGGGGACTCCTGGTCGTACAGCAGCCACTCGTCCGCCCGGAAGGGGCGGTGGAACCACATGGCGTGGTCCAGCGACGCGCCCACCACGTCGCCGACCGCCCAGCCGCCCCGCCCGTGGGCGAGGAGCACCGAGTCGAGCAGCGTCATGTCGGAGACGTACGTCGCCAGGCACACGTGCAGCAGGGGGTCGTCCGCGAGCTTGCCGCTCGTGCGGAACCACACCTGGGAACGCGGCTCCCGCCGCACGCCCGCCGTGCCGTACGGGGGCTCCTCGACGTACCGCAGGTCGACCGCCTCCCGGGCCTCCAACAGGCGGTCCACGGTGTCCGGGTGGACGAACCGGTCCGCGTAGCGGGGCAGCAGCTCGGCGGCCGTCGGGAGCGTGTCCGGGTCCGGCGCGGGCGGCATGTCCGCCTGGTGCTCCAGGCCCTCCTCGTACGCCTGGAACGAGGCGGACAGGTGGAAGATCGGCTGGCCGTGCTGGACGGCGACGACCCGCCGGGTGGTGAACGAGCGGCCGTCGCGGATGCGGTCCACGGTGTAGACGATCGGCGCGCCCGGGTCCCCGGCGCGCAGGAAGTACGCGTGCAGGGAGTGGGCGAGCCGGTTCTCCGGGACGGTGCGGCCGGCCGCGACCAGGGCCTGTGCGGCGACCTGGCCGCCGAAGACGCGCGGGACGATCGCCGAGCGGGACTCGCCCCGGAAGATGTCCTGCTCGATCCGCTCCAGGTCGAGCAGATCGAGCAGGTCGTCGAGCGCTTGGGTCACCGGTACTACAGGCCCATCGACTTGGCGATGATCGACTTCATGATCTCGCTGGTGCCGCCGTAGATGCGGTTGACGCGGTTGTCCGCGTACAGGCGGGCGATCGGGTACTCGTTCATGTAGCCGTAGCCGCCGTGCAACTGGAGGCAGCGGTCGATGACGCGGTGCGCGACCTCGGTGCAGAAGAGCTTGGCGCTGGCGGCCTCGGCGGGGGTCAGCTCGCCGGCGTCCAGGGCCTCCAGGGCGCGGTCGGCGACGGCCTCGGCGGCGTCCACCTCGGCCTGGCAGGCGGCCAGTTCGAACTTGGTGTTCTGGAAGTGGGCGACCGGCTTGCCGAAGACGGTGCGCTCGGTCACGTAGTTCTGGGCGAACCGGACGGCGGCCTTGGCCTGCGCGTAGGCGCCGAAGGCGATGCCCCAGCGCTCGGAGGCCAGGTTGTGGCCGAGGTAGTAGAAGCCCTTGCCCTCCTCGCCGAGCAGGTCCTCGACCGGCACCTTGACGTCGACGAAGGCCAGCTCGGCCGTGTCGGACGTCTTCAGGCCCAGCTTGTCCAGCTTGCGGCCGATGGAGTAGCCCTCGGACTTGGTGTCCACGGCGAACAGCGAGATGCCGAAGCGGCGGTCCTGCTCGCTCGGGGCGGAGGTGCGGGCGCAGACGATCACGCGGTCGGCGTGGACGCCACCGGTGATGAAGGTCTTGGCGCCGTTGAGGACGTAGTGCGTGCCGTCCTCGGAGAGCCTGGCGGTGGTCTTCATGCCCGCGACGTCGGAGCCGGTGCCCGGCTCGGTCATCGCCAGCGCCCACATCTCCTCACCGGAGACGAACTTCGGCAGGTAGCGCTTCTTCTGCTCGTCGGTCGCGAGCATCTTGATGTACGGCAGGGCCAGCAGCACGTGCACGCCGGAGCCGCCGAACTGGACGCCCGCGCGGGAGGTCTCCTCGTACAGGACGGCCTCGAACTTGTGCGTGTCCAGGCCCGCGCCGCCGAACTCCTCGGGCACGTTGATGCCGAAGACGCCCAGCTCACCCAGCTTGTAGTAGAAGTCGCGCGGCGCCTGGCCCGCGGCGAACCACTCGTCGTAGACCGGGACGACCTCGGCCTCGATGAAGGCGCGGATGGTCTCCCGGAACGCCTCGTGGTCCTCGTTGAAAACGGTACGGCGCACGGACGCCTCCTCGTGGTGTCGCTGGGTACGGTCGCGCTGGGCCTTGGCTAAGCGCTTGCTCAGAAGAAGTTACCGGGCAGTCACCGGAGCTGTCCAGGGTCGTTCATGTCACAACCATCACGGCGACCACCGCAGCGCGAACCACAGCTCCATCCGGACCTCCGCGTCGTCCAGGTCCGCCTCCAGCAGCACCGCGCAGCGCGCGATCCGCTGCCGGACCGTGTTGCGGTGCACCCCCAGCGCCGTGGCCGTGCGGTCCCAGTTGCCGTGCAGGGACAGCCAGGTGCGCAGCGTCTCCGTCAGCGGCTCCGGCAGCGGGGCCAGAAGCGCCCGGGCGTACGCCGTCGCCTCGTCCGGGTCCAGCAGGGCGCCGAGCCCGCCGGAGCGGTGCCGGGCCAGCGGGGTGTGCGCGGCCCGGGCGCGGCGCAGGGCGCGGGCCGCCTGGAGGTCGGCCGCGCCCAGCTCCGCCGCCTCCGCCGGGGCGCTGACCCCCAGGGTCCAGCCCGGGTGCGGGGCGACCTCCCGCCCGGCGGGCAGCAGCGCCCGGACGGTGCCGTCGTCCCGGGCGTCCAGCAGCGGCGTGCCCAGCGGCGGCACGGCGCCCTCCCCGCGCGCGTGCACCACGGTCCAGGGGGCGTCCCCGAGCAGCGGGGTCACGTCGGCGGGGGCGGCGCCCAGCAGCAGGCGGACCAGCGCGGTGGAGCGCGCGGCCTCGTCGGCGCCCTGGTGCGGGGCGGTGAGCAGCGACAGGAGGACCACCGCGACGCCCGCGATCGTGTGGTCGCCCGCCTCCCGCCGCCCCGAGGCGAGGCCCAGCGTCAGTCCCTGGCCGCCCCCGAGGGGGTACGCGGCCAGATGGGTGCCGCCCACGGTGTCGGCCGCCGAGGCGGGGCGGGAGCCGGACCCGGCGCCCTCACCGGGGCGGCCGTCCGGGTGCAGCACCCGCACCAGGCGGGCCAGGGCCCCTCGGGCCTCCGGCTCCACCGGGCGGCCCGCCGCCGCGTACTCCGTGCCGTCCTGCGCGTACAGGGCCGCACGCCCCGCCAGCCGGGAGGCCAGGGCGTGCAGCACGGCCGGCACCGGGTCGGGGCGGGCCGCGGCGGTGGCCAGCGACTGCTGGGCCTCGGTCACCCGGCGCAGCTCCCGGTGGCGGGCCTCCGCCATGAGCCGCCACACCGCGCGCCCCACCGCCGTGAACGGCGTCCTCGGCGGCACCTCCAGCAGCGGCAGCCCGTGCCGGGCGCACGCGGCCACCAGCTCCGGCGGCACCGTGTCGTGCACCGGCGCCACCCCGAAGCCGAGCGCCGCCGCGCCCGCGGCGACGACCCGTGCCACGTACCGCTCCGGGTCCGTGAGCTGCACGCCCGCCGTCATCAGCAGCTCGCCGCCCAGCAGGTAGGGGTACGGGTCGGCCATCTCGGAGGTGTGCACCCAGTGCAGGGCGGCCTCGCCGGGCCCGGCGACCAGGCGCAGGCCCAGTTCCTCCCGGGCGAGCAGCGCCGTGAGCGGGATCGCGGGCCCCGGTGGGGTCGGTGCCGCATCGGCCATGGACGGTTCCTCCACTGAATGGCCCGACAATGGAGGAAACGTACACTTCAGCGCCGGGCCCCGGCCACTTACTGTCGTCCCGACCGGCCATGCGCACTCGAAGCAGTGCATACCGGACACAGCAGTACCCGGCGACCGAAAGAAGGCATCCGAACATGAGCAGCAGCACCCCCGAGACGCCGCGCGGCCCCATCGACTCGTCCCGCGTCCCGCGGTACGCCGGACCGGCGACGTTCGCGCGGCTGCCGCGGCTCGACGAGGTCGGCACCGCCGACGTCGCCGTGGTGGGCGTGCCCTTCGACTCGGGCGTCTCCTACCGCCCCGGCGCCCGCTTCGGCGGCAACGCCATCCGTGAGGCGTCCCGCCTGCTGCGCCCCTACAACCCGGCGCAGGACGCCTCGCCGTTCGCGCTCGCCCAGGTCGCGGACGGCGGCGACATCGCCGTGAACCCGTTCAACATCAACGAGGCCGTCGAGACGGTGGAGGCCGCCGCCGACGATCTGCTCGGCACCGGCGCCCGCCTGATGACCCTGGGCGGCGACCACACCATCGCCCTGCCCCTGCTGCGGTCCGTCGCCAAGAAGCACGGCCCGGTCGCCCTGCTCCACTTCGACGCCCACCTCGACACGTGGGACACCTACTTCGGCGCCGAGTACACCCACGGCACCCCGTTCCGCCGGGCCGTCGAGGAGGGCATCCTCGACACCGAGGCGCTCTCCCACGTCGGTACGCGCGGCCCGCTGTACGGCAAGCAGGACCTGACCGACGACGAGAAGATGGGCTTCGGCATCGTCACCTCGGCCGACGTCTACCGGCGCGGCGCCGACGAGGTCGCCGACCAGCTCCGCCAGCGCATCGGTGACCGCCCGCTGTACATCTCCATCGACATCGACTGCCTCGACCCCGCGCACGCCCCCGGCACCGGCACGCCCGAGGCGGGCGGCATGACGTCCCGCGAACTGCTGGAGATCCTGCGCGGTCTGGCCTCCTGCAACCTGGTGTCGGCCGACGTCGTCGAGGTCGCCCCCGCGTACGACCACGCCGAGATCACCTCGGTCGCCGCCTCCCACACGGCGTACGAGCTGACGACGATCATGTCCCGCCAGATCGCGGCGCAGCGCGCCTCCGGCGCGGAGGGCTCCGCGAAGTAACCTGCGCGGGAGGCGGCTGCCGCCGGTGGGTGTGGGGGCGACCCTGCACCGCCCCGGCCCCGGCCCACATCCGGTACGGAACGGCGAGTGAGCCGAAGGGGCGCGGTGATGTCGAAAGGGAGAACGCGCGGAGGTTCCGAGGAACGAGGAACCGGGCACGATCGACCGTCGACATCACCAACAGGCGCCCCGGAGGAGAACCGAGCCCGAAAGGAAGAGCGTGACTCACGACCACGATCTGGTGCTGCGGCCCACCGCCCGGCAGACCGAGGCCGCGCTGAACCCGCCGCCCGGCCGGACCGGCGGGGATCTCGTCGTGGAGACGCTGGCCGGGCTGGGGGCCACCACGGTGTTCGGGCTGCCCGGCCAGCACGCGCTGGGCATGTTCGACGCCTTGCGCCGTTCGTCGCTCCGGTACGTGGGGCTGCGCGTCGAGAACAACGCGGGTTTCGCCGCCGACGCGTACGGCAGGATCACCGGCGAGGCGGCCCCGCTGCTGCTGTCCACCGGTCCCGGTGCCCTGATGTCGCTGGCCGCGCTTCAGGAGGCGGCGGCGGCGAGCGCGCCCGTGCTGGCGATCGGCAGCCAGGTGCCGGTCGCCGGGCTGGGCGGCGGACGCCGTGGCTACCTGCATGAGCTGCGTGACCAGCAGGCGTCGTTCCGCGACGTCGTGAAGTCCGTGCACACGGTGCGCACCGCGTCGCAGATCCCGTCGGCCGTCGCCGCCGCCTGGCAGTCCGCGCTCACCGCGCCGCACGGTCCGGTCTGGGTGGAGATTCCGCAGGACGTGCTGGCGGCCGGGACGTCGTTGCCGGTGGTGACGCCCGTGGACGCGTTTCCCGACGAGCTCGCGCCGCGCCCGGAGCTGACCGCCGTCGCCGCGCACCTGCTGGCGAACGCGGAGCGGCCGGCGATCATCGCGGGTGGCGGGGTGGTGCGCTCCGACGCGGCCGGCAAGCTGCTGGCCCTGGCGGAGCGCGTGCAGGCGCCGGTGGTCACGACGTTCGGCGGCAAGGGCGCCTTCCCGTGGGAGCACCCGCTGTCGCTGCAGTCGTGGCTGGAGGACCGGCACACCACGGAGTTCCTGGAGGATGCCGATGTCCTGCTGGTGGTGGGCTCCGGGCTCGGTGAGCTGTCCTCGAACTACCACACGTTCGCCCCGCGCGGCCGGGTGATCCAGATCGAGGCGGACCTCGGGAAGCTGGAGTCCAACCATCCGGCCCTCGGTATCCACGCGGACGCCCGGCTTGCCCTGTCCGCGCTGCTGGAGACGGTGGAGGCGCGGCCGGACGCGGAGGCACCCGCCCGCGTGCGCACGGTGCTGGACAGGGTGCGGGAACGGATCGACGGCCAGGACCTCGCCCTGGAGCGGCGGGTCCTGGCCGCCGTGCGGGACGCCCTCCCGGACGACGCGCCCGGCTTCTGGGACATGACGATCCTCGCCTACTGGGCCTGGTCCGCCTTCGACGCCCGGCGCCCCAACACCATGCACTCGGCGCAGGGTGCCGGCGGCCTCGGCTACGCCTTCCCCGCGGCGCTGGGCGCGGCCGCGGCGGACCCTTCGCGGCCCGTGCTGGCCGTCTCCGGCGACGGCGGCGCCATGTACTCGATCGCCGAACTGGCCACGGCCCGGCAGTACGGGTTCGACGTCACGTGGCTGATCGTCGACGACGGCGGGTACGGCATCCTCCGCGAGTACATGAACGACGCGTACGGTGAGGCCACCGGCACCGAGCTGGTCCGCCCCGACTTCGTGGCGCTCGCCGAGTCGTTCGGCGTCCCGGCCGTCCGGACGACCCCGGAGGCGCTGCGCGACGATCTCGCCAAGTCCCTGGCGGCGCCCGGCCCTTCCGTCGTGGTCCTGCCCGCCCTGCTCAGGATGTTCGCGCCGACGCACCTGTGACGGAGTACGCACGGGGCCCGCCGGGCCGATGGGCCCCGTGCGTACAACCATTCCCGTCCTGCCGAGTCATCGATTGCGTGAACAGACTTTCCATATCCCGCCGCAGGCGCGGGGCCGTGTGCGCCGCGGTCGCCCTCGGGGTGCTCCTGCCGACCGCCGCCACCGTCACACCCGCCACCGCCGCGACGCCGGCCGTGGCGTGCACCTCCCAGAAGGCGGGCCTCGCCGCCAAGCTGGTCCAGGACATCAACGCCGCCCTCAAGGGCCGCAAGTCCACCACCGCGATCCTCGTGAACGACCGGATCACGAAGACGAGCTGCGTGCTGCGGCCGGACACGCAGTTCGACTCCGCGAGCGTGGTCAAGACGACCGTGCTCGCCACCCTGCTGTGGGACGCCCAGAAGACGGGGCGGGCGCTGACCGCGACGGAGAAGTCCCGCGCCCACGCGATGATCACCAAG
Source organism: Streptomyces sp. WAC05374 (assembly GCF_004353505.1). GTDB lineage: Bacteria > Actinomycetota > Actinomycetes > Streptomycetales > Streptomycetaceae > Streptomyces. The sequence goes on along the minus strand of NZ_SMNQ01000007.1, from coordinate 65,477 downwards.
TCGGACAACGACGCCACGAGCGCGCTGTGGAGGCAGCTCGGCGTGACCAAGGTGAAGGGCTTCCTCACCGCGGCCGGCATGACGAAGACCGTCCCGGGCTCCGGCGGCTACTGGGGGCTCACCCAGATCACCGCCCGTGACCAGCAGAAGCTGCTGGCGCTGATCACCGCGAAGAACGCCGTCCTCACCGACGCCTCGCGGGCCTACATCCTCCAGCTCATGAACAGCGTGATCGCCTCGCAGCGCTGGGGCACCCCGGCCGGCGCGCCCTCCACCGCCAAGATCCACGTGAAGAACGGCTGGCTGCCGCGTGCCACCCACGGCTGGCGCGTGCACTCCATCGGCGCCTTCACCGGAACGGCGCACAACTACCAGATCACCGTCCTCACCCACGACAACGCGACCATGCAGGACGGCATCAACACCATCCAGGCGGTCGCGCGCGCGGTCCACGCCGACCTCAACCCCACGGCCGCCCGGAGCGACGTCTTCGTCCCGCCCGCCGTCCCGCAGGAGGCCGTGCCGGCCGTGCCCGGACGGGCCGCCCAGGACATGGTGAGCGCCCCGCGCTGAGCCTGAGGTCCTAGGACCAAGGGATGTGTTGCGGAGGGATGAAATCCGTTCGCGCCCGCGTTGGTGCCTTCCGGAAGATCAGGTCATCGGACCGGAGATCGAAACGGGAGGCACCACGTGGCGGCGGCAGAGCAGGGTTGGGCACGACGGCTGTCCGGGTACGCCTGGCGCTACCGGCGCAATGTGGTGCTCGCCCTCGGCTCGTCCCTCGCGGGCATGGCCGTCATGGCCCTCGTCCCGCTGATCACCAAGGTCGTCATCGACGACGTCATCGGCGCCGGGACCCGCTCCCTGGCCGTCTGGACGGGGCTGCTCCTGGCCGCCGCGGCCGCCGTCTACGTCCTGACGTACATCCGCCGCTACTACGGCGGCCGGCTCGCCCTCGACGTGCAGCACGACCTGCGCACCGAGATGTACGGCACGATCACCCGGCTCGACGGGCGGCGGCAGGACGAGCTGTCCACCGGGCAGGTCGTCGGCCGCGCCACCAGCGACCTCCAGCTCATCCAGGGCCTGCTCTTCATGCTCCCGATGACCATCGGGAACGTCCTGCTCTTCCTGATCTCCCTCGTCGTCATGGCGTGGCTGTCGCTGCCGCTCACCCTGGTCGCGCTCGCCGTCGCCCCCGCCCTGTGGTGGGTGGCCCGGCGCAGCCGCACCCGGCTGCACCCCGCCACCTGGTACGCCCAGGCACAGGCCGCGCACGTCGCGGGCGTGGTCGACGGCGCCGTGACCGGGGTGCGGGTGGTCAAGGGCTTCGGACAGGAGGAGCAGGAGACCGGCAAGATCCGCGAGGCGAGCCGCAAGCTGTTCGCCGGCCGGATGCGCACCATCAGGCTGAACAGCCGCTACACCCCGGCCCTCCAGTCCGTGCCCGCGCTCGGCCAGGTCGCCATGCTGGCGCTCGGCGGCTGGCTGGCCACCCGCGGGCAGATCACCCTCGGTACGTTCGTCGCCTTCTCCACCTACCTGGCACAGCTCGTCGGCCCGGTCCGCATGCTCGCCATGGTCCTCACCGTCGGCCAGCAGGCCCGCGCGGGCGTCGAGCGCGTCCTGGAGCTCATCGACACCGAACCGGTGATCCAGGACGGGACCAAGGAGCTCCCGGCGGACGCCCCGGCGAGCGTCGAGTTCGACGACGTGTCGTTCGCGTACGAGGACGGGCACCCCGTCCTCGACGGCTTCTCGCTGGAGATCCGCCCCGGCGAGACCGTCGCCGTCGTCGGCTCCTCCGGCAGCGGCAAGTCGACCGTCTCGCTGCTCCTGCCGCGCTTCTACGACGTGACACACGGCGCCGTCCTGGTCGGCGGGCACGACGTGCGCGAGCTGACCCTCGCGTCGCTGCGGGCCGCCATCGGCCTCGTACCGGAGGACAGCTTCCTCTTCTCCGACACCGTCCGCGCCAACATCGCCTACGGCAGGCCGGACGCCACCGACGCAGAGATCCGTACGGCGGCCCGGGCCGCGCAGGCGGACGGGTTCATCACCGCCCTGCCCGACGGCTACGACACCAAGGTCGGCGAGCACGGGCTGACCCTGTCCGGCGGACAGCGCCAGCGCATCGCCCTGGCCCGCGCCATCCTCACCGACCCCAGACTGCTGCTCCTGGACGACGCCACCTCGGCCGTCGACGCCCGCGTCGAGCACGAGATCCACGAGGCGCTGCGGTCCGTCATGGCCGGGCGCACCACCCTGCTGATCGCGCACCGCCGCTCCACCCTGAACCTCGCCGACCGGATCGCCGTCCTCGACGACGGGCGGCTGTCCGACATCGGCACCCACGAGGAGCTGGAGCGGCGCTCGGCGCTCTACCGCAGGCTGCTGACCGACCCCGAGGAGCTGGGCGGTGTCTCGCCCGGCCACGCCCTGCCCCTGGAGGTGCCCGAGGACCGCTCGGTGCGCGAGGAGCTGGACGCCGAGTTCGACGCGGAGCGGGGCATCACGCCCGCCCTGTGGGAGCGGGAGCGGCCCGCCGAGGAGTCGGCCGCGCCGGGCGCCACGCCCGAGCTGCTCGCCCAGGTGGAGGCGCTGCCCCCGGCGACGGACACCCCGGCGGTCGACGAGGCGCGGGCGGTCACGCCCGAGGAGTCCTACGGGCTGCGCAGGCTGCTGCGCGGCTTCGGGGCGGCCCTGCTGGTGAGCCTGGCGCTCGTCGCCGTCGACGCGGGCATGGGCCTGCTGCTGCCGATCCTGATCCGGCACGGCATCGACGAGGGCGTCGAGCAGGCCGCACTGGGCGCGGTGTGGGCGGCGTCCGGGCTGGCGCTGGTGACGGTGCTGGTGCAGTGGGCGGCGCAGACCGGTGAGATCCGGATGACCGGCCGGACCGGCGAGCGGGTGCTGTACGCGCTGCGCCTGAAGATCTTCGCGCAGCTCCAGCGCCTGGGGCTGGACTACTACGAGCGCGAGCTGACCGGGCGGATCATGACCCGGATGACGACGGACGTGGACGCCCTGTCGACGTTCCTCCAGACCGGGCTCGTCACCGCGTTCGTGTCGCTGGTGACCTTCTTCGGCATCATGATCGCGCTGGTCGTGATCGACGTGCAGCTCGCCCTGGTGGTCTTCGCGACCCTGCCGGTGCTCGTCATCGGCACGTTCTTCTTCCGCCGCTCCAGCGTGAAGGCGTACGAGCTGGCGCGGGAGCGGATCAGCGTCGTCAACGCCGACCTCCAGGAGTCGGTGTCCGGGCTGCGGATCGTGCAGGCGTTCCGCCGGGAGCGGTCGGGCGCGGAGGGCTTCGCGGCGCGGAGCGCGGAGTACCGGGCGGCGCGCGTGCGCGGCCAGTGGCTGATCTCCGTCTACTTCCCCTTCGTGCAGCTCCTGTCGTCGGTGGCCGCGGCGGCCGTGCTGATCGTCGGCGCGGGGCGGGTGGAGGCCGGGACGCTGACGACCGGTGCCCTCGTCGCGTACCTGCTGTACATCGACCTGTTCTTCGCGCCCGTGCAGCAGCTCTCCCAGGTCTTCGACGGCTACCAGCAGGCGGCCGTGTCGCTGGGGCGGATGCAGGAGCTGCTGCGGGAGAGGACGTCCACGCCCGCTCCGGCGAAGCCGCTGCCGGTGCCCTCCCTGCGGGGCGAGATCGTCTTCGAGGACGTCTCCTTCGCGTACGGGGACGACGAGTCGGCCCTGACGGGCGTGGACCTGCGTATCCCGGCCGGGCAGACCGTCGCGTTCGTCGGCGAGACGGGCGCCGGCAAGTCGACGCTGGTCAAGCTGGTCGCCCGGTTCTACGACCCGACGTCCGGCCGGGTCACCGCCGACGGCACCGACCTGCGGGACCTCGACCTCACCGCGTACCGCCACCGGCTCGGCGTCGTGCCCCAGGAGGCGTACCTGTTCGCCGGGACGGTGCGCGACGCCATCGCCTACGGGCGGCCCGGGGCGAGTGACGCGGAGGTGGAGGCGGCCGCCCGGGCGGTCGGCGCCCACGACATGATCGCCACCCTGGAGGGCGGGTACCTGCACGAGGTCGCCGAGCGCGGGCGGAACCTGTCGGCGGGCCAGCGGCAGTTGATCGCCCTGGCACGCGCCGAGCTGGTCGACCCGGACGTGCTGCTGCTGGACGAGGCGACGGCCGCGCTGGACCTGGCCACGGAGGCCCAGGTCAACGCCGCCACCGACCGTCTCGCCGGGCGCCGTACGACCCTGGTCGTCGCCCACCGGCTCACCACGGCCGCCCGCGCCGACCGGGTGGTCGTCATGGACGGCGGCCGTGTCGCCGAGGACGGCACCCATGACGAGCTGCTGGCCCGCGGCGGCCGGTACGCGGAGCTGTGGCGCACCTTCATCGGCGAGGCGCCGGCGGGGGCCCCGGCGGCGACCGCGTGAGTACCGGCGCCCGGGCGTCTGAGTAGGCGGGCGCATCCGGCGGGGCCCGGCGGGCGGTGGGATGGGGCCATGAGCTCCGACCCGGCCGGCTTCCCGGCGCCCTCCGGTCCCGCCCGTCGCGTGCGCGTGCGCGCCACGATCGCCGCCGTGGCGTTCCTGCCCGCCAGCGCGCTGACCGGGTTCCTGACACTGTTCTCCGACCGGGCGTCCGGATGAGTCGTGCAGGGCGGCGAGAGCTGCGTGGGCATGCCGGGCCGGGTGTGGCTCCTGAGCGCGGTGGCCGCCGGCGTGCTGTGGGTGATCGCGCTGGTCACGCCCGACCGGGGGGCGCGGACGGACGCCGTGCGCGGGGGCGCCTTCCGGGCGCAGCTCGGCTTCGAGGCCCTCGCGCTGTGCGCGATCCTCAGTCACGCCCAGGGGGTGTCTGGACCACGCCCGGAGCCGCCGGGGCAACCGTTCGGCGCTCCAGTGCGTCGTACGCACGTACGCTCATGAGGCGAAGGAGAGCAAGCGTGTTCGGTGGGATGGCCACGGCCGGGACAGGACGACTGCTCATGCATGCCCTCGCGGTGCTCGTCGCCACGGGTCTCCTCGTCCTCGCGGGACCCGGCACGCCACGGGCCGAGGCGGCGTCCACCGCCTGCTCCGGGCGTCTGGTCAAGACGGTGGCCTTCAGCACGGGCGAGCTGCGCGTGTACAAGAACCGCCAGTACGCGTGCGCCATGACCATCGCCAAGAAGCCGGGCACCCGCCGCGCCATGGCGGTGTCCATCCAGCCGCGCGGCGGACGCGCCGCCGTCGACGCGGGCGCCTTCACCCGGCAGGCCGGGCCGGTCACCGTCCACGCCCTCAACCGCTGCGTCCGCGCGTCCGGCTCCGTCGCCGGGAAGGGCGCCTCCACCGGCTGGATACTCTGCTGACACCCGCCAACAGGGGCTGGCGGCAGACGTGTTGACCCCACTAGGTTCGCGGCGACCACCGCAAACCCACGTGGAGGGTGAATGCGCAAGGCGCTCAGATGGCTGCTGTCCCTCATGGTGCTCATAGGCACCGTGAGCGCGGCCGGAACGGCCACCGCCGCCGGTACCGCCGACAGCGGCACGACCACCGACATCAAGGACCGCATCCTGGCGATCCCGGGGATGACCCTGCTCGAGGAGAAGCCCTATCCCGGCTACCGCTATTTCGTCCTCACCTACACCCAGCCGGTCGACCACCGGGACCGCTCCAAGGGCACGTTCCAGCAGCGCCTGACCCTGCTGCACAAGGACACCGCCCGCCCCACCGTCTTCCACACGAGCGGGTACGCCGTCAGCACCCGCCCCGGGCGGGCCGAGCCGACGCGGATCGTGGACGGCAACCAGGTCTCCATGGAGTACCGTTTCTTCACCCCGTCCCGCCCCCAGCCCGCCGACTGGTCGAAGCTGGACATCTGGCAGGCGGCCTCCGACCAGCACCGGATCTTCACCGCGCTGAAGAAGATCTACGACCGCAAGTGGCTCGCCACCGGCGCGTCCAAGGGCGGCATGACCGCCACGTACTACGAGCGCTTCTACCCGCGTGACATGGACGGCGTCGTCGCCTACGTCGCCCCCAACGACGTGGTGGAAAAGGAGGACGCGGCCTACGACCGGTTCTTCGCGACCGTCTCCACCCAGGAGTGCCGCGACCGGCTCAACGCCCTCCAGCGTGAGGCGCTCGTCCGCCGCGCGCCGCTCCAGGAGATGTACCGCGCCCGGGCCGAGGCCGAGGGCGCGACCTTCACCACCGTGGGCAGCCTGGACAAGGCGTACGAGGCGGTCGTCCTCGACTTCGTCTGGGGCTTCTGGCAGTACCACACCGAGGCCGACTGCGCCTCGGTCCCGGACGCGGCCACCGCCACCGACCAGGCCGTGTTCGACACCATCGACACGTACTCCGGCTGGTCCTTCTACAGCGACCAGGGCCTGGAGCCGTACACGCCGTACTACTACCAGGCCGCCACCGAACTGGGCTCCCCCAGCATGCGCATGGAGCACCTCAAGGGCCTGACCCGGTACGGCTACCAGCCCGCCCGGAACTTCGTGCCGCGTGACATCCCCGTGCGGTTCAAGCCGTGGGTGATGCGCGACGTCGACACCTGGGTGCGCACCCAGGGGCGCGGCATGCTCTTCGTGTACGGCGGCAACGACCCGTGGGGCGCCGAGAAGTTCCGCGTCGACAAGGGCGCCCGGGACTCCTACGTGATGACCGCGCCGGGTGCCAACCACGGCGCCAACGTGGCGGCCCTCGCCGAGGCCGAGCGGACCAGGGCGACGGCCCGCATCCTGGCCTGGGCGGGCGTCGCCCCGGCCGACCCGGGGCGCGCGGCACCGCTGACCACGTACGACCCGCGCCTGGACAAGCGGGATCCGCGGCACGAGATGACGCTGCGCCCGTAAGGCGTCCGGGGCCGCGCGCGCCGCTCACAGGCGGCGCGCGCAGCCCACCGGCCGCTCACCGCCGAGCCGCACGTACAGGTCCGTCGCCGCCGGGCACGACGACCGCCGTTCGACGGCCTCCACCACCCGGTACGCGGGCCGCCGGGCCCCCGAGCCGTCGCACGCGGTCTCCTCGACCCGGCCCCGGCCCGCGCCGCCCAGGCAGTCGCCGACGAGGGTGTACGGCCCGCCGCCGCCCCCGGGATCGCCCGGGTGCGGCGGCCGGAGGTTGCGCATGCAGGCGTAGCCCCGTGGCACCGACCCGTCGCCGTCCTCGTCGGCGGCCGGGTGGTTCTCGGAGACGTGCAGCACGAAGTCGGTGGTGCGGGGGCAGACCGGTCCGTCGGCCGCCGGCCGCCCGTGCCGTGTCAGCACCCGCGCCACCGCTCGGTCGCCGCCGCAGGGAACCTCGCGGAAGTCGCGGCCGCGGGTGGTGCACTCGCCGGCCGCGAGGAAGACCTCGCCGGGGCCGGGGACGGTCTCCCGGCGGCCGGCGTGCGCGTCCCCGCCCGCCGGCCCGCAGTTGGTGGTGAACGCCACCGCCAGCAGCAGGACGCCCACGATTCGTCGCCGAGGCATGCCGGACCCCCGTTCCTCGCGTCCAGCGTGGCCCGCCGTGGCGGGCACACGCCAGACGCGTCGTGGGGGATTGCGCTACGGGTACGTCAGGCCGTAGCCCATCGGATACAGCACCTGGGCCGGGTCGTCCGCGCTCTGGACGGGCACCGGCAGGCGGCCCTCCGGGTGCGCCCGGCCCGCGATGACCCGGGCGGCGGCCCGCAGTTCGACGTCGGTCCAGGAGTAGGTGGCGAGCGTGGCGCGCTGGCCACCGAGGCGGGCGATGTCGTACGGGTTGCGGAGGGAGACGGTGACGACGGGGACTCCCGTGGCCGCGAGCCGGGACACCAGGGTGCGCTGGCTGCTGGTCGCCGAGACGTTGTAGGTGCCCACGATCACGGCGTCCCTGCCGGCCGCGGCGGCCACCGCCTCGTCGATCTTCGTGGCGGTCGGGGCGGTGCCGGTCGGCAGCACCCGGGTGGTGAAGCCGAGTTCGGTGAGAGCGGCGGCCAGGGTGGCGGTCGGCGGGCCGGTCGTCCCGGAGGGGGAGGCGACGTCGGCGCCCACGACGAGCAGGTTCGGCCGGCCGGCGGGGCTGAGCGGGAGCAGTCCGCCCTCGTTGAGCAGCAGGGTGGTGGTCCGCTCGGCGATCCGGTCGGCGGTCGCGAGGTGGCCCCGGGTGCCCACGGTGCGGTCCACGGCGTCGTGGGTGACGTACGGCTCGTGGAAGAGGCCCAGCTTCGCCTTCAGCCGGAGGATGCGGAGAATCGATTCCTCGATCCGGGCCTCGCTGATCTCGCCGTTCCGCACGGCCTCCAGGACGGCGTGGTAGGCCACGGACAGCTTGGGCGGGTTGAGCAGTTGGTCGCAGCCCGCCTTGAGCGCGAGGACGGGGACGCGGTCGTCGCCGTACTTGGTGCGTACGCCCTCCATGCCGAGCGAGTCGGTCACGACGACGCCCGTGTAGCCGAGTTGCTCGCGGAGGATGCCCGTGAGGATGGGGCGGGAGAGGGTGGCGGGGTCCTCGGACGGGTCGAGGGCCGGGACCACGATGTGGGCCGTCATGATCGAGTCGATACCGGCGGCGATGGCGGCCCGGAACGGCGGCGCGTCGAGCGTCCGCCACTGCTCACGGGTGTGGGTGATCGTGGGCAGGCCGTAGTGACTGTCGACGGACGTGTCGCCGTGCCCGGGGAAGTGCTTGGACGTGGCGGCGATGCCCGCCCGCTGGTACCCGCCGACCTGGGCGGCGACCATCCCGGCGACGGCCTGCGGGTCGGCGCCGAAGGAGCGGACGCCGATGACGGGGTTGGCCGGGTTGACGTTGACGTCCGCGACGGGCGCGTAGTTCTGCCGGATGCCCAGCGCGGCCAGCTCGGCGCCGGCCACCCGGGCGGCACGGCGGGCGTCGGCGCGCGAGCCGCCCGCGCCGAGCGCCATGGCCCCGGGCATCAGCGTGGCGGGTTCCCCTATCCGGGCGACGATGCCGTGTTCCTGGTCGGTGGAGATCAGGACCGGTACGGGGGCGGGCCGGTCGAGCGCGGCCCGCTGGATGCCGTTGGACAGGTCGGCGATCTGGTGCGGGTCGCGGGTGTTGTGGGCCCAGGAGAAGTAGATGATGCCGCCGACGTGGTACTTCGCGATGAGCTCGGCGGCGGTACGGACGCCGATCTCCTTGAGGTTGGCGTCGACGTCGGCCTGGTCGGGGGCGGTGGCGGAGTGCCCGTACACCCGCATGACGAAGAGCTGGCCGACCTTCTCCTCCAGGCTCATGCGGGCGATCAGCCGCTTGAGGCGCCGGTCCTCGCCGCTCGCGGCCCCGGCGGGGGTGGTCGTCCCGCCGACGGCGGCCGCCGCGGCCGCGGCGGCGGTGACGGTGAGGAGGGTGCGTCTGGAGGGGGTGGTGGGTGTGGCTCGGTGGTGCATGGTGCTCCTTCCGGCCATCCGGATGAAGGAAACTTCCAAGGAGTCACGCATAGCCGGAAAGTAACTGCCAGGTCAAGGACCCGCGCACACCGCGCCGGGAAACGCGGGACGTACGGCGGCGGGGGGCGGGGGCGCCGGGGCACCCATCGGTTCCGGGGCCGTCTCCGGTTCGCCGCTGCCCGCGCGTGCCTCCTCGATGAGCGCCCGGGCCTTGGCCTCCGCCTGGTCGTACCGCTCCGGGAAGGCCGAGCGCTGCACGCCCTGCGCGACCTGGCCGGCGGTCCACTCCGGGTGGGCGCGGTCGGTCTCGACGGCCCGGGTGAAGAACGACTCGGACGCGTGGCGGACGTCCATGCACTGCTCACGGGTGCCCCAGCCCTGGCTGGGGCGCTGCTGGAAGACGCCGACGGAGTCCAGGTGACCGCACGGGAGGTTGTTCATGTGCGACTCGACCCACCCGGCCTCGAAGCCGGCCAGCATGACCTTGTCGTTCACCCCCAGGTCGGTGCCGACCCGGTACACGACCCTGATCACCTCCGGGTCGTGACCGGACGGCACCACGCAGTCGGCCCTGCCGCCCAGCTCCGTGGCCGGAACGTGGTCCCCGACCGGGGGAGGCTCCACGGGCACCGCCCCGGCGAGCCGCGCCGGCCCGCCCAGCACCCACGCGGCGGCGGCCAGGCCACCGGCGTGCACGAGACTGCGTCTGGACACCATGGGAGCAGTTCCCCTTCCGGGCGACACCGTTCGAGCGCCCGGCCGGTACCCGGGGGCGCACCGACAGGTTCACACCCCATGGGCCCCGGAACGTCCCCATGGGGCGACGTGTCGTCCACGCCCGCCCGAACAGCACATTCCCTAGACGAGCCGGGCCAGGTGCTCCCGTCCCGCCGCGAGCAGGGGCGGGAGGTCGGCCGCGTCCGGGTACCACCGCTTCTCGTACTCCCAGCACGCCCAGCCCTCGCCGCCCAGCGGCGCCAGGCACTCGGCCAGGGGGAGCACCCCGGCGCCGAGCGGCAGCGGCGTGCCGTCCTCGGCCGAGGCGATGTCCTTGACCTGCACGTACCCCAGGTACGGCGCCAGCACCGCGTGCGTCGCCGCCGGGGCCTCGCCCGCCGTCCACGGGTGCATCACGTCCCACAGGGCGCCCACGTGCTTGTGGCCGACCGCCCCCACGATCCGCGCCACGTCCGCGCCCGTGCGGTGCGAGTCATGGGTCTCCACCAGGATGCGCACCCCCAGGTCCGCCCCGATCTCCGCCGCCACGCCCAGCCGCCGGGCCGCCGTCGCGTCCGCCTCCGCCGGGTCCTGGTCGCCGCCGCCCGGGAACACCCGGACGTACGAAGCGCCCAGGTCGGCCGCGAGGTACAGCAGTTGGTGCAGCTCCTCGTACACGGGCTCGTCGTCACCCGCCTGCGCGACCCGCGCGTACCCGGCGACCGTCAGGATCTCGACGCCCGCCCGCGCGAACTCCTCCGCGACCGCCCGCCGTTCGTGCGCCACCAGGCCGGGGTGGACCGGCTCCTCGGGGTGGGCGCGCAGCTCCACGCCCTGGTAGCCGCAGTCCACGGCGAGACGGACGACGTCGGGAACCGGCATCCCGGGGACACCGAGGGTGGAGAAGGCGTACTTCACGGTCGGGAGCTCCTTCGTGCGGGTCGGGTCCGCTCTCACTGCCGTGGAACGTACCCGCACGGCGCTCCGTCATGGCGGATCAGGACCGGGGGCGCCCCGTCGAGGCGCGGACCATCAGTTCCCCGCCGATCGTCGCGATGCCGCCCGGCGGGGGCGCCTCCGTGCCCGTTGCCAGCCGCCCGGCCCGCGCGCCCGCCTCGTGCAGCGGCAGCCGTACGGTCGTGAGGGCGGGCACCGCGTCCACCGAGAACGGCAGGTCGTCGAAGCCCGCGACGGAGACGTCGTCCGGGATGCGCAGCCCCCGCTCGCGCAGTGCGGCGCAGGCGCCCAGCGCCACCGTGTCGTTGGCGGCGACGATCGCCGTCAGGCCCGGCTCGCGCCGCAGCAGCTCCAGCGTCGCGTCGTACCCGGAGCGCCGGTCGTAGGGCCCGTGCACGGTGAGCCGGTCCGGGGCGCCCGCGAGCCCGGCCGCCTCCAGCGCCGCGCGGTGGCCCTCCAGGCGGTGCCGGGTGGTGGTGCGCTCCTCGGGACCGGCGACGTACCCGATGCGCCGGTGGCCCAGTTCGAGCAGATGCTCCGTCAGCCGGCGGGCGCCGCCCCGGTTGTCGAAGGCCAGTGCGGCGGCGGTCGCGTCGCCCGCCGAGGGCACCGGCGGGCGCCCGCACAGCACCACCCGGGTCCCCGCGTCCGCGAGCCGGGCCAGCTTGGCGGCCATGGCCGCGAGGTGGCCGGGGTCCTCCACCGCGCCGCCGGTCAGGACGACGGCCGCCGCGCGCTGGCGCTGGAGCAGGGTCAGGTACGTCAGCTCGCGCTCCGGGGAGCCGCCCGTGTTGCAGACGACGGCCAGCTTCTCGCCGCCCGCCCGGCCCGGCGCGCCCTCGCCGATCGCGGTCTGCGCGGCACCGGCCATGATGCCGAAGAACGGGTCGGCGATGTCGTTGACGAGGATGCCGACCAGGTCCGAGGTGGCGGCGGCGAGCGCGCTGGCGGGGCCGTTGAGCACGTAGTCGAGCTCGTCGACCGCGCGCAGGACCCGCTCCCGGGTGGAGGCGGCGACGGGGTAGTTGCCGTTGAGGACGCGGGAGACGGTGGCCGGGGACACCCGGGCGCGGGCGGCCACGTCGGCCAGGGTGACTGTCATCGCGTTCCTCCGAGGAGAGTCGGGCCGGGCCCTTGTACCGGCCGCTGTCGGCAGGCTAGCGTCATCCCCCGTAGAAAGCGCTTGCTACGACCGTGTCCGGGCAAGACTCCCGTAGCGACGGGGCTACTGGGCCGACCACACATGGAGGACCTTCGTGACACGCAGAACCGTGCGGATCGCCATGAACGGCGTCACGGGGCGGATGGGGTACCGGCAGCACCTGGTGCGCTCCCTCCTCGCGATCCGCGAGCAGGGCGGCCTGGACCTGGGCGACGGGCAGGTCCTGTGGCCCGAGCCGGTGCTCGTCGGCCGCCGCGAACACTCCCTGCGCGCCCTCGCCGACCGCCACGGCCTCACCGAATGGTCCACCGACCTCGACGCGGTCCTCGCCGACGACACCGTCGAGATCTACTTCGACGCCCAGGTCACCTCCGCCCGGGCCGACGCCCTCGCCAGGGCCGTCGCGGCGGGCAAACACGTCTACACCGAGAAGCCGACCGCCACCGACACCGCCGGCGCCCTCCAGCTCGCCCGCGCGGCCCGGGCCGCCGGCATCAAGCACGGCGTCGTCCAGGACAAGCTGTTCCTGCCGGGCCTGCGGAAGCTGAAGCGGCTCGTCGACGGAGGCTTCTTCGGCGAGATCCTCTCCGTACGCGGCGAGTTCGGCTACTGGGTCTTCGAAGGCGACTGGCAGCAGGCCCAGCGCCCCTCGTGGAACTACCGCGCCGAGGACGGCGGCGGGATCGTCGTCGACATGTTCCCTCACTGGGAGTACGTCCTGCACGAGCTGTTCGGCCGGGTGACGAGCGTCAGCGCCCATGTCACCACCCACATCCCGCAGCGCTGGGACGAGGACGGCAAGCCGTACGCCGCCACCGCCGACGACGCCGCGTACGGGATCTTCGAACTGGCCGGCGGCGCAGTCGCGCAGATCAACTCCTCCTGGGCGGTCCGCGTCCACCGCGATGAACTGGTCGAGTTCCAGGTCGACGGCACCCACGGCTCGGCCGTCGCCGGGCTGCGCGGCTGCCGCGTCCAGCACCGCTCGCTCACCCCCAAGCCCGTCTGGAACCCCGACCTGCCCGCCACCCACTCCTTCCGCGACCAGTGGCAGGAGGTCCCCGACAACACCGAGTTCGACAACGGCTTCAAGGCCCAGTGGGAGCTGTTCCTGCGCCACGTCGTCCTCGACGAGCCCTACCACTGGGACCTGCTGGCGGGCGCGCGCGGCGTGCAGCTCGCCGAGCTGGGGCTGAGGTCCTCCGCCGAGGGCCGCCGTCAGGACGTACCGGAGCTGGCGCTGTGACCATCCGGCTCCCGCACGGCACCTACGAACCCCGCACCGAGCCCGCCCCCTTCGGGCCGCCCGGCGCGCCCCTCACCTCCCGCACGGTCTTCGCCGCCGCCCACGTCGTCGCCGACCCGTACGCGGACGTCTCGCCCGACTCCCCGGCGGCCGTCGACTGGGACGCCACCCTCGCCTTCCGCCGCCACCTGTGGGCGCACGGCCTCGGGGTCGCCGAGGCCATGGACACCGCCCAGCGCGGCATGGGCCTGGACTGGGCCTCGGCGGCCGAGCTGATCCGCCGCTCGGCCGCCGAGGCGAAGGCGGCCGGCGGGCGGATCGCGGCGGGTGCCGGCACCGACCAGCTCACCGGCCCGGCGGACCTGGCCGGCGTCCGGGCCGCGTACGAGGAGCAGCTCGCCCTGGTCGAGGAGAGCGGCGCCCAGCCCGTCCTGATGGCCTCCCGCGCGCTCGCGGCGGCCGCCGGCTCCCCCGACGACTACCTGGCCGTCTACGGCCATCTCCTGCGCCAGTGCTCCGGGCCGGTCATCCTCCACTGGCTCGGCCCGATGTTCGACCCGGCCCTGGAGGGCTACTGGGGTTCGGCCGACCTGGACACGGCGACCGACACCTTCCTGAAGGTCGTCGCGGAGCACCCCGGCAGGGTCGACGGCGTCAAGGTCTCCCTGCTGGACGCCCGCCGCGAGGCGGAGCTGCGCCGCCGCCTGCCCGACGGGGTGCGCTGCTACACCGGCGACGACTTCCACTACCCCGAGCTGATCGCGGGCGACGACCACGGCTTCAGCCACGCCCTGCTCGGCGTCTTCGACCCGCTCGCCCCGCCGGCCGCCGAGGCGGTCCGCCGCCTCGACGCCGGCGACACGGCGGGCTTCCGTGCCGTCCTCGACCCGACGGTCGCCCTGGCGCGCCACCTCTTCGCCGCGCCGACCCGCTACTACAAGACGGGCGTGGTGTTCCTGGCCTGGCTGGCCGGCCACCAGGACCACTTCACCATGGTCGGCGGCCTCCAGTCGGCCCGCTCGCTCCCGCACCTGGCGCGGGCGTACGAACTGGCCGACGGACTCGGCCTGTTCCCCGACCCGGCGCTGGCCGAGGCGCGCATGAAGTCCCTGCTCACGGTGTACGGAGTCGACAGGTGAGTCTCACCCGGTTCAGCATCAACCAGATGACGGTCAAACAGCTCACCCTGCCCGAGCTGACCGACGCGTGCGTACGGCTCGGCATCCCGGGCATCGGGCTGTGGCGCGAGCCGGTCCGCGCGTACGGCGTCGAGGCCACCGCCAAGCTGGTGCGCGACGCGGGGCTGACCGTCACCACCCTGTGCCGGGGCGGCTTCTTCACCACCGCCGCCGGCCCGGAGGACAACCGGGCGGCCGTCGACGAGGCGGCGGCCCTCGGCACCGACACCCTGGTCCTGGTCTGTGGCGGCCTGCCGCCCGGGGGGAAGGACCTGCCGGCCGCGCGCTCCCTGATCGCCGACGCGCTCGCCGACCTGGTCCCGTACGCGGCCGGGCGGGGCGTCCGGCTCGCCATCGAGCCCCTCCACCCGATGTACGCGGCCGACCGGTGCGCGGTCTCCACCCTCGACCAGGCCCTCGCCCTGGCCGAGCCCTTCCCCGCCTCCCAGGCAGGCGTCGTCGTCGACACCTACCACGTCTGGTGGGACGACCGGGCCCCGGCGGCGGTCGCCCGCGCCGGCGAGCAGGGCCGCATCCACGCCTTCCAACTGGCCGACTGGACCACCCCCCTGCCTGCCGGTGTCCTGACCGGACGGGGCCGGCTCGGCGACGGCTGCGTCGACCTGCGCGGCTGGCGCGAACGGGTCGACGCGGCCGGCTACAAGGGCCCCATCGAGGTGGAGCTGTTCAACGACGACCTGTGGGCGCGGGACGGCACGGAGGTGCTGGAGGAGACGGTGCGCGACTACGTGCGGCACGTGCTCTGAAATTTTCCGCCCCGCCGGTACAACCCTTGCGGCGTGACGCGTGTCGTACCTGTCGTGCGGGGTCTTCCGGGGGGAATCCGGGGGGATTCGGGGAAGCCCCGCGGGGGGAGCGCGCGGGGCCCGGTCCATGGACCGGGCCCCTTCGTCGTGCCGTGACGGGGTTGTCCACAGGCCCGTACGGACTGTCCGAGGCGCCCGGTAGCGTCGGGGGCATGTCCAACCTGGCAGTGGTCGAAGGGGTCCTGGAGCGGATCACCTACGCCAACGAGGAGAACGGCTACACGGTCGCCCGGGTCGACACCGGGCGCGGCGGCGGGGACCTCCTCACGGTGGTCGGCTCGCTCCTCGGCGCGCAGCCCGGCGAGTCGCTGCGCATGGAGGGGCGCTGGGGCTCCCACCCCCAGTACGGCAAGCAGTTCACGGTGGAGAACTACACGACGGTCCTGCCGGCCACCGTCCAGGGCATCCGCCGCTACCTCGGCTCCGGCCTGATCAAGGGCATCGGGCCGCGCATCGCCGACCGGATCACCGAGCACTTCGGCGTGGAGACGCTCGACGTCATCGAGCGGGAGCCGCAGCGGCTGATCGAGGTGCCGGGGCTCGGGCCGAAGCGGACGAGGATGATCGGCGCCGCGTGGGAGGAGCAGAAGGCGATCAAGGAGGTGATGGTCTTCCTCCAGGGCGTCGGCGTCTCCACCTCCATCGCGGTGCGCATCTACAAGAAGTACGGGGACGCCTCGATCTCCGTGGTGAGGAACCAGCCCTACCGGCTGGCCGCCGACGTGTGGGGCATCGGCTTCCTGACCGCCGACCGGATCGCGCAGGCGGTGGGCATCCCGCACGACAGCCCGGAGCGGGTGAAGGCGGGCCTGCGGTACGCGCTGTCGCAGTCCACCGACCAGGGTCACTGCTTCCTGCCGGAGGAGCAGCTCATCGGGGACGCCGTGAAGCTCCTCCAGGTCGACACGGGCCTGGTCATCGACTGCCTCGCCGAGCTGGTCGCGGACGAGGAGGAGGGCGGTGTGGTCCGGGAGCGGGTGCCGGGCCCCGAGGGGGAGACCGTGACGGCCGTCTATCTGGTGCCCTTCCACCGTGCCGAGGTGTCGCTGGCCGCCCAGCTCCGGCGGCTGCTGCGCACGGAGGAGGACCGGATGCCGGCCTTCCGGGACGTGGCCTGGGACAAGGCGCTGGCCTGGCTCGCCGACCGCACGGGGGCGGAGCTGGCGCCCGAGCAGGAGGAGGCGGTGCGCCTCGCCCTCACCCGGAAGGTCGCCGTGCTGACGGGCGGCCCCGGCTGCGGCAAGTCGTTCACGGTCCGGTCGATCGTGGAGCTGGCCCGCGCCAAGAGGGCCAAGGTGCTCCTGGCGGCGCCCACCGGCCGGGCGGCCAAGCGGCTGGCGGAGCTGACCGGCGCGGAGGCGTCCACCGTGCACCGGCTGCTGGAGCTGAAGCCGGGCGGGGACGCGGCCTACGACCGGGACCGGCCGCTCGACGCCGACCTGGTCGTGGTCGACGAGGCGTCCATGCTGGACCTGCTGCTGGCCAACAAGCTGGTCAAGGCGGTGGCGCCCGGTGCGCACCTGCTGCTGGTGGGGGACGTCGACCAGTTGCCGAGCGTGGGCGCGGGGGAGGTGCTGAGCGACCTGCTGGCACAGGGCGGTCCGGTCCCGGCGGTGCGGCTCACCCGGATCTTCCGCCAGGCGCAGCAGTCCGGAGTGGTCACCAACGCGCACCGGATCAACTCCGGTCAGCAGCCGGTGACGTCGGGGCTGCCGGACTTCTTCCTGTTCGTCACCGAGGACACCGAGGAGGCCGGCCGGCTGACCGTGGACGTCGCCGCCCGCCGCGTACCGGCGAAGTTCGGTCTCGACCCGCGCCGGGACGTGCAGGTCCTGGCGCCGATGCACCGGGGCCCGGCGGGCGCCGGCACGCTCAACGGCCTGCTCCAGCAGGCGGTGACCCCCGCCAGGCCGGACGTCCCGGAGAAGAGGTTCGGCGGCAGGGTCTTCCGCGTCGGCGACAAGGTCACGCAGATTCGCAACAATTACGAGAAGGGGGCGAACGGAGTCTTCAACGGAACGGTCGGCGTGGTCACCACGCTCAGCGTGGAGGAGCAGCGGCTGACGGTGCTGACCGACGAGGACGAGGAGGTGCCGTACGACTTCGACGAGCTGGACGAGCTGGCGCACGCGTACGCCGTGACGATCCACCGCTCCCAGGGCAGCGAGTATCCGGCCGTGGTGATCCCGGTCACCACCGGGGCGTGGATGATGCTCCAGCGCAACCTCCTCTACACGGCCGTGACGCGCGCCAGGAAACTCGTCGTCCTCGTCGGCTCACGCAAAGCGATCGGGCAGGCCGTCCGCACCGTTTCCGCGGGCCGGCGCTTTACCTCACTGCGTCACCGGCTGAAAGGTGAGGTACAGGTGGGAAACATCACCTGAGGATCATCCGGACTTTCGCAACCGGGGCGAAGGGGGCAGGATGAGCAGGTTGACGGCACTGAGTGCCGCCAATTGGCCGAATGGTCGACCCCGAGTGCACTCTGCTGGGCCAAGTGGGGGATGGTAGAGACAGTCAGGGCACCTCGAAGAAGAGGCACTACGTCGGTGAGGGATGACGTGAGCGACAACTCTGTAGTACTGCGGTACGCGGACGGTGAATACACCTACCCGGTGGTCGAGAGCACCGTCGGTGACAAGGGCTTCGACATCGGGAAGCTCCGAGCCCAGACCGGTCTGGTGACCCTGGACAGTGGATACGGCAACACCGCCGCCTACAAATCCGCGATCACCTACCTGGACGGCGAGCAGGGCATCCTGCGGTACCGCGGCTACCCCATCGAGCAGCTCGCCGAGCGCTCCACCTTCCTCGAGGTGGCCTACCTGCTGATCAACGGTGAGCTTCCCAAGGTCGACGAGCTGGCGGCCTTCCGGAACGAGATCACGCAGCACACCCTGCTGCACGAGGACGTCAAGCGCTTCTTCGACGGGTTCCCGCGCGACGCCCACCCGATGGCGATGCTGTCCTCGGTCGTCAGCGCGCTGTCCACGTTCTACCAGGACAGCCACAACCCGTTCGACGAGAAGCAGCGCCACCTCTCGACGATCCGGCTGCTGGCCAAGCTGCCGACGATCGCGGCGTACGCCTACAAGAAGTCGATCGGTCACCCGTTCGTCTACCCGCGCAACGACCTCTCCTACGTCGAGAACTTCCTGCGCATGACCTTCTCGGTCCCGGCCCAGGAGTACGAGCTGGACCCGGTCGTGGTCTCCGCGCTCGACAAGCTGCTGATCCTGCACGCCGACCACGAGCAGAACTGCTCCACCTCGACCGTGCGCCTGGTCGGCTCCTCGCAGGCGAACATGTTCGCCTCGATCTCCGCCGGCATCTCGGCCCTGTGGGGCCCCCTGCACGGTGGCGCCAACCAGTCGGTGCTGGAGATGCTCCAGGGCATCCAGGCCACCGGTGGCGACGTCGACTCCTTCATCCGCAAGGTGAAGAACAAGGAGGACGGCGTCCGCCTGATGGGCTTCGGCCACCGCGTCTACAAGAACTTCGACCCCCGGGCGAAGATCATCAAGGCGGCTGCGCACGACGTCCTCTCGGCGCTCGGCAAGTCCGACGAGCTGCTGGACATCGCGCTGAAGCTGGAGGAGCACGCGCTCGCCGACGACTACTTCGTCTCGCGCAACCTCTACCCGAACGTCGACTTCTACACCGGTCTGATCTACCGGGCCATGGGCTTCCCGACCGAGATGTTCACGGTGCTCTTCGCCCTGGGCCGGCTGCCGGGCTGGATCGCCCAGTGGCACGAGATGATCAAGGAGCCCGGTTCCCGCATCGGCCGCCCGCGCCAGATCTACACGGGCGAGGTCCTGCGCGACTTCGTCCCGGTCGAGAGCCGCTGACGCCCTCCCGCGACAAGCGAGAAGCGCCCCGCCGCCGATCCCCCCACGGGTCGGCGAGCGGGGCGCTTCCCATTTCCCCGGAACGGATTCCCCCCACGGGATCCGGGTCCGGGCGTCTGCCGGGTCGCAGCAGAAGCTCGCGTGCGATCTGCCGGGGTACGTACGTACGGGAGGGCCGCTCAAAGCTCCCCGGTGCACGTGCCCCGGCCAACGCTTGCCTGGGACGTCCCCCAAGACATCCCATGAACGTCCCCCAAGACGTTCGTGGCATCGCCCATTTAGACTCGCGAGCCGTCCAAATGGTTACCCCCAAATATCTGTGATCTAGGTCTCTTTGTGAAGGTCCTGTGAGTCACGTGAAGGTGAAATCACGCGCAGCGACGAGACCCGGGACGGACAGTCACCGCCATAGCGGGCGGAAAGGACACGGCTGGGCCGGGTCACCCCGTCATCACGGGGTGACCCGGCCCAGCCGGGTGTGGTCCTGGTCCGCTCAGGCGCGGCCGGTGAGCTCGTAGCCCGCCTCGTCGACCGCCGCGCGGACCTCGTCCTCGTCCAGCTCGGCCTCGGAGACGACGGTGACCAGCCCGGTGGCGGCGACCGCCGTGACGGAGGTGACACCGGCGATGGCCGAGACCTCCTCGGTCACGGCTCCCTCGCAGTGGCCGCAGGTCATGCCCTTGACCGTGTACACCGTGGTGATGCCGCCGGTCGCGACATCCGCCGCGCCGTCGTGGCAGGAGCCGGTGGGCGAGCAGCAGGAGCCGGTGGCCTGGGGAAGCTCGGTCCTCGTCTCGGCGGTCATGGTGTTCTCCCTTGCGGTCGTCGGTCGTGGTGCCGCAGGGGCGCCCGGCGTCCCTCGGGCGGGGCGTGGCGTCCCGGCGTACCCGACTGTATACCCCTAGGGGGTATCAACGCCACTGGCGTGGCCGAACGGAACGGTCTGTGGACGTCCATGGTGCACGGCCCACTCGCGGGCCAGGACGGACATGGTCAGCGAGTCGATCCACGCTCCCTCGTGCAGCAGGGCCTCCCGCTCCACGCCCTCCCGCACGAAGCCGACCTTCTCGTAGACCCGTATTGCCCGCGGATTGAAGGCGAAGACGCCGAGGGAGACCCGGTTCAGGCCGAGCCGCTCGAAGCCGTACCCGAGGAACAGGCGGATCGCCTCGGTCCCCAGTCCCCGGCCCCGGCCCCGGGGGCCGACCAGGGTGCGGAAGTTGCAGCGGCGGTTGGGCTCGTCCCACTCGTTGAAGACCAGCTCGCCCACCAGTTCCCCGGAGGCCCGGTCGATCAGGGCCAGGTCGAGCCGGTCCGGCTGTTCGCCCCGGGAGCCGTACCAGGAACGCAGGTGGTCCAGGGAGAGGGGCGGTTCGTCGGCGGGGATGCCGGTGAACGTCACCACCTCCGGGTCGCCGAGGATGTCCGCGAACGCGGAGGCGTCCTCCTCGGTGACCGGCCGCAGCAGCACGGTGTCCCCGGTGAGGGTGGGTTTGACGGAGAAGTCGCTCATCCGGCGATCTTCGGCGGACCCCGGTGGACGGGCAACGAATTTACGCGTCCGGCCCCGTACCCGACGGTGTACGGGGCCGGTGTGCCCGGCGGTGCCGGGGCCTCAGTCCGCCCGGCCGCGGTTCCCTGGCCGGTTGGCCACCCAGACGCGGATGGTGTCCGGGTACCAGTAGGGCTTCCCGCCCTCGACGTGGTCGGGCTTCGGCAGCAGGCCGTGCTTGCGGTACGACCGGACCGTGTCCGGCTGCACCCGGATGTGCGCGGCGATCTCCTTGTACGACCAGAGTCTTGTGTCCGTCATCATGGGCAACACCTCCCTGCGCGCGCCACGGCGGCGGTCCGGGAGGACCGTCAGGGGGAGCCGCGGCGCACGCGCCGGCGATCACTGGGCCTGTGCCCGTTGAACGACACGGGGTGAGGGCCGGGAAGGGCCTGTGGGACGGCTGTGACGGAAGGCCCGCGTAACGGAGACATGTGTGACACGGCGGGGACGGCTGTGACACGGGAGCCCGGTGCGGCCCCGCGTTCTCAGCGCTGGATCTCGAGCCGCGCCCTCTCGTCCGGCGTCGCGATGTCCCAGAAGCGGGCGATGCCCCGCGCGTTGCGGTAGGCGCCCGTGCCGCCGGTGACGGCCATGTCGAGGGAGGGCGCGCCCTTCGTCCACAGCGACTGGAGCGTCAGGGACCCCTGCTCCACCTCCATGGTGATCACGCACTGCGACGTGACGTCCTCGCCCTTCACGTGGATGACCTGGCAGGAACCGCCCCCGCGCCCGACCTCGCGCCCGTCCTTCACGGCCGTGCCGGA
Source organism: Streptomyces sp. WAC05374 (assembly GCF_004353505.1). GTDB lineage: Bacteria > Actinomycetota > Actinomycetes > Streptomycetales > Streptomycetaceae > Streptomyces. Next base: position 43,873 of record NZ_SMNQ01000007.1, on the reverse strand, counting down.
GTAGACGTCCATGTCGCCCAGGCTCGGCCCCGCCGGGCCGTGGTCGACGGCCGTGTACTGCTCGTTGCGCACCTTGAGTTCGAGGACCTCGACGCGTCCCTTCGCCGGGGTGCCGGCGCCGGCGCTGCCGCCGGCCCACCATCCGGCCGCGACCACCGCGGCGAGCGATGCGGCGGTGAACCTCCTGCTGATGGCGACCATGGCTGCTGCTCCTCCCGTTGTGTTTCCGTCACCAGTACGACGGAACGGGCGGGCGGAATGTGAGGCCTTGGAGGTCAGGCCCCGCAGGAGCGCAGGAAGCGGCGGGTGCGGGCGGCGATGGGGAAGGGCTTGTCCGGGGCGCAGGGGTACATGTCCTGCTCGACGATGGCGAAGAGGTCGACGTCCAGGGCCTGGGCGGCCGCGAGGACGGGCTCCAGGGCGGGGACGCCGGCGGGAGGTTCGCACATGACGCCGCGTGCCACGGCCGGGCCGAACGGGGTGCCCTCGGCGACGACCTGGGCGAGGACCTCGGGGTCGACCTGCTTGAGGTGCAGATAGCCGATGCGTTCCCCGTAGGTCTCGATCAGCCGGACGCTGTCGCCGCCGCAGTAGGCGTAGTGCCCGGTGTCCAGGCAGAGGGCGACGAGGTCCGGGTCGGTGGCGTCGAGGAAGCGGGCGACGTTGGCCTCGCTGTCGATGTGGGTGTCGGCGTGCGGGTGGACGACGACGCGCAGTCCGAAGCGGTCCCGCACCTCGGCGCCGAGGCGTTCGGTCAGACGGGCGAGGTCGCGCCACTGCGCGGCCGTCAGCTCGCGGTCCTCCAGGACCTCTCCGGTCCTGTCGTCGCGCCAGAAGGACGGGATGACGACGAGGTGGCCGGCGCCCATGGCGCGGGCGAGGCCCGCGTTCTCCGCGACGTGCGCCCAGGTCCTCTCCCACACGGCCTCGCCGTGGTGCAGCCCGGTGAACACCGTGCCCGCCGAGACCTTCAGGCCGCGGCGGGCGGTCTCCTCGGTGAGCCGGGCCGGGTCGGTGGGGAGGTAGCCGTACGGGCCCAGCTCGATCCACTCGTACCCCGCCTCGGCCACCTCGTCGAGGAAGCGCCGCCAGGGGACCTGCCGCGGGTCGTCGGGGAACCACACGCCCCATGAGTCGGGGGCGGAGCCGATCCGGATGCGGGACAGCGGGTGCGGTGACAGCGGCGTCATGGGGGCCAGCTTGGTCATGGGCCGAGCAGGCCGTCAAGAGTTGGTCAGAATGTCAGGACAAAATGTTGACAGGCTTTCCGGTGGGGACTAGACCTGACCACGGTGCCGACGCGAAGGGGACATGGATGGCGACCGATCCGTACGACCTCATCACCATGGGGCGCATCGGGGTGGACCTCTACCCGCTCCAGACCGGCGTACCGCTCGCCCGGGTCGAGACGTTCGGCAAGTTCCTCGGCGGCTCCGCCGCCAACGTGGCGGTCGCCGCCGCCCGGCTCGGGCGCCGCGCCGCGCTGATCACCCGCACGGGCGCCGACCCGTTCGGCGACTACCTGCGCCAGGAGCTGCGCGCCTTCGGGGTGGACGACCGGTGGGTGACGCCGGCCGGGGCGTACCCGACGCCTCTCACGTTCTGCGAGATCTTCCCGCCCGACGACTTCCCGCTCTACTTCTACCGCCAGCCCAAAGCCCCGGATTTGGAGATCCACGAGCACGAGCTGGACCTGGCCGCCCTCGCCGCCGCCCGCGTCTTCTGGATGACCGGCACCGGGCTGTCCGCCGAGCCGAGCCGCACCGCCACGCTGGCCGCCCTCGCGCACCGGGCGAAACGTGGCACCACCGTCTTCGACCTCGACTGGCGCCCCATGTTCTGGACCGGCGCCGACACCGCCCGGCCCCACTACCGCGACGCGCTCCGGCACGCCACCGTCGCCGTCGGGAACCTCGACGAGTGCGAGATCGCCACCGGTGAGCGCGAGCCGTACGCCGCCGCCCGCGCCCTCCTCGCCCTGGGCGTGCGCCTCGCCGTGGTCAAACAGGGGCCCAAGGGCGTCCTCGCCATGACCGCCGACGGCGACACCGCCGACGTGCCGCCCGTCCCCGTCGAGGTCGTCAACGGCCTGGGCGCCGGTGACGCGTTCGGGGGAGCCCTGTGCCACGGGCTGCTCGCCGGCTGGGACCTGGAGCGGACCGTGCGGTACGCCAACGCGGCCGGCGCCATCGTCGCCTCCCGCCTCGCCTGCTCCTCCGCGATGCCGTTCCCCGACGAGGTGGAACGGACGCTCACGACCGGCGGCACGCCGTGACCGTCGACCTCGCGCACCTCGTCGCGGTGCGCACCCGGCACCCGGAGGCCGTCGCCGAGGCGGCCGCCCGCCGCGGGCGCCGGACGCTGCTCGGCCCGTCCGGCCGGCTGATGATCGTGGCCGCCGACCACCCGGCCCGGGGCGCCCTCGCCGTCGGGGACCGGCCGCTCGCCATGGCGAACCGCCTCGACCTGCTGGAACGGCTCTGCCTGGCGCTCTCCCGCCCCGGCGTGGACGGGGTCCTCGCCACCGCCGACATCCTGGACGACCTGCTCCTCCTCGGCGCCCTGGAGGACAAGGTCGTCATGGGCTCGATGAACCGCGGCGGTCTCGCGGGCGCCGCGTTCGAGCTGGACGACCGGTTCACCGGCCACCGCCCCGAGGACCTGGCCCGCATGGGCTTCGACGCCGGCAAGCTCCTGCTGCGCATCGACCACACCGACCCCGGCTCCCTCACCACCCTCACCACGGCCGCGCGCACCATCGACGCCATGGCCGCGCGGCGGCTCCCCGTCTTCGTCGAGCCGTTCCTCTCCCGCCGCGACCCGGTGGACGGCCGCGTGCACAACGACCTGAGCCCCGACGCGGTGACCACTTCGCTCGCCATCGCCTCCGGGCTCGCCGGGACCTCCGCGTACACCTGGCTCAAGGTGCCCGTCACCGACGACCCCGACGACATGGCGCGGGTCATGCAGACCACGACCCTCCCCGCCGTGCTCCTCGGCGGGGACGTGGGACCGGACCCGGACACGGCGTACGAGAGGTGGCGGGCGGCCCTGCGGCTGCCCACCGTCCAGGGGCTGGTGGCGGGCCGCTCCCTGCTCTATCCGGCGGACGGCGATGTCGCCGCCGCCGTCGACACGGCCGTCGGCCTGCTCTGAGGACCTGTGGAAAGGGGTACGGAGGGATCATGACCGGACAGCAGCTCCACCTGCCGGGCGGCCGGACCGCCCGGGGACCCTACGCCCTGCGGATCGACCCCGGGGAGGCGGGCTGGTCCCACTGCGCGCTGCGCGTCCTGGAGCTTCCTCCCGGCGCGTCCCACCCCTTCGCCACCGGCGACAGTGAATGGGTCGTGCTTCCCCTCACCGGCGGCTGTACGGTGCAGGTGGACGGCGAGTTCCTCGAACTGCTCGGCCGGGAAAGCGTGTTCAGCGGCGTCACCGACTTCGCGTACCTACCGCGTGACGCCCACGCCCAGATCGCCTCCGGCGCGGGAGGCCGCTTCGCCCTGGCAGGAGCGAGGTGCGAGCGACGACTCCCCGCTCGCTACGGCCCCGCGCCGGAGGTACCGGTCGAGGCGCGCGGCAGCGGCGTCTGCGCCCGCGAGGTGCACAACTTCGCCGCCGCCGACACCTTCGACTGCGACCGGCTCATCGCCGTGGAGGTCCTCACCCCCGGCGGCAACTGGTCCTCCTACCCGCCCCACAAGCACGACGAGCACCTCCCGGGCGAGGAGGCGGAGCTGGAGGAGATCTACTACTTCGAGATCGAGGGCGGCGGAGTGGGCTACCAGCGCGTGTCCCCGTCCCGCCCGGGCGGCGCCGACGTCCTTGCGGAGGTCCGCAGCGGCGACGCCGTCCTCGTACCGGACGGCTGGCACGGCCCGTCCATCGCCACCCCCGGCCACACCATGTACTACCTGAACGTCATGGCGGGGCCGGGCGACGAACGGGAGTGGAAGATCCGCTTCCACCCCGACCACCGCACGGAGGGATACCGATGAGCACCCGACGGCTCACCACCGCCCAGGCACTCGTCGCGTTCCTGGCCCGCCAGTACACCGAACGCGACGGGCAGCGCCACCGCCTCATCAACGCCACCTGGGGCATCTTCGGCCACGGCAACGTGGCCGGCATCGGCCAGGCCCTCGTCGAGCACGGCCCGGACATGCCGTTCCTCCAGGGCCGCAACGAACAGGCCATGGTGCACGCCGCCGTGGGCTACGCCCGGCAGTCCAACCGCCTGTCCGCCCACGCCGTGACCACCTCCATCGGACCCGGCGCCACCAACCTGGTCACCGGCGCCGCCCTGGCCACCATCAACCACCTCCCCGTGCTGCTGCTGCCCGGCGACACCTTCGCGACCCGGCCCGCCGACCCGGTCCTCCAGCAGCTCGAGGTGCCCCACGCCGGGGACGTGTCCGTCAACGACACCCTCCGCCCCGTGTCCCGGTACTTCGACCGGATCACCCGCCCCGAGGCGCTCGTCCCCGCCGCGCTCGCCGCCATGCGGGTGCTCACCGACCCCGCCACGACCGGCGCGGTCACGCTCGCGCTCCCGCAGGACGTGCAGGCCGAGGCCCACGACTGGCCGGAGGAGTTCTTCGCCGAACGCGTCTGGCGGGTGCGCCGCCCGCGGCCCGACACGGCCGAACTGGACGCCGCCGTCCGGGCGGTCACGGCGGCCGAACGGCCCCTGATCGTCGCGGGCGGCGGCGTCCACCACAGCCGCGCCGAGGCCGCCCTGCACGCCCTCGCCGCCGCGACCGGCATCCCCGTCGCCTCCACCCAGGCGGGCAAGGGCGCCCTGCGCCACGACCACCCGGCCGACGTCGGCGGCATCGGCCACACCGGCACCACCACCGCCAACCGACTCGCCCGCACCGCCGACCTGGTCATCGGCGTCGGTACCCGCTACACCGACTTCACCACCGCGTCCGCGACGCTCTTCGCCCACCCCGGCGTCCGCTTCGTCAACCTCAACATCACCGGCTTCGACGCCCACAAGATGGCCGCCCTGCCGCTGGTCGCCGACGCCCGGGAGGGCCTGGAACACCTCTTCGAAGCCCTCCAGGGGTACACCGTCCCCGCCCACTACCAGATCGAGTACCACGAGGAGCGGACCCGCTGGGAGGCCCGCGTCACCTCCGCGTTCACCCCCGCCGGCGACGACGCCCGCCCCACCCAGGCCCAGGTCCTCGGCGCACTCGACACCCTGGTCGGCGGCGACGACATCCTGATCAACGCCGCCGGCTCCCTCCCCGGGGACCTGCACGGGCTCTGGCGGCCCCGCTCCCACGACCAGTACCACGTCGAGTACGGCTACTCCTGCATGGGCTACGAGATCCCCGCCGCCATCGGCGCCGCCCTCGCCGCCCCCGGCCGCCCGGTCTGGGCCCTCGTCGGCGACGGTACGTACCTGATGAATCCCACCGAGATCGTCACCGCCGTGCAGGAGAACGTCCCCATCAAGGTCGTCGTCCTCCAGAACCACGGCTACGCCTCCATCGGCGGCCTCTCCGCCTCCGTGGGAGCCGAGCGGTTCGGCACCGCCTACCGCCACCGGGCCCCCGACGGCACCTACACCGGCGACCCGCTGCCGGTCGACCTCGCCGCCAACGCGGCCAGCCTCGGCATGCGCGTCCTGCGCGCCCACACCGTCCGTGACCTGCGAGAAGCCCTCGCCGAAGCCCGTGCGGCGACCGTCCCCACATGTGTCTACACCGAGACCGAAACGCCAGACACAGTGTCGGGCCCGCCCGCATCCGAGGCATGGTGGGATGTGCCCGTGGCCGAGACCGCGACCCGCACGGCGGCGGTCAGGGCCCGCGAGGAGTACGACCGGCAAGTCGCAGCCCGACGCCGCCATCTGTGAAGGAGCTTTTCGTCATGACGAAGACCGTCAACCACTGGATCGGTGGCAAGACCGTCGAAGGCGCGTCGGGCAACTGGGGGCCGGTCACCGACCCCGCGACCGGCGCCGTCACCACCCGGGTCGCCCTCGCCTCCGCCGAGGAGGTCGGCGCCGCGGTCGCCGCCGCCAAGGCGGCCTACGCGGAGTGGGGCACCTCCTCGCTCGCCCAGCGCACCGCCGTGCTGTTCCGGTACCGCGCCCTGCTCGACGCCCACCGCGACGAGCTCGCCGCCCTGATCACCGCCGAGCACGGCAAGGTCCACTCCGACGCCCTCGGCGAGGTCGCCCGCGGCCTGGAGATCGTCGAGCTGGCCTGCGGGATCACCGTCCAGCTCAAGGGCGAGCTGTCCACCCAGGTCTCCAACCGGGTCGACGTCGCCGCGATCCGCCAGCCGCTCGGCGTGGTCGCCGGCATCACGCCGTTCAACTTCCCGGCCATGGTGCCGATGTGGATGTTCCCGCTGGCCATCGCCTGCGGCAACACCTTCGTGCTCAAGCCCAGCGAGAAGGACCCCTCCGCCGCCAACCTGCTCGCCGAGCTGGCCTCCCAGGCGGGCCTGCCCGACGGCGTCCTCAACGTCGTCCACGGCGACAAGGTCGCGGTCGACGCCCTGCTGGAGCACCCGGACGTCGCCGCCGTCTCCTTCGTCGGCTCCACGCCGATCGCGAAGTACATCCACACCACCGCCTCGGCCAACGGCAAGCGCGTCCAGGCCCTCGGCGGCGCCAAGAACCACATGCTGGTCCTCCCCGACGCCGACCTGGACGCGGCCGCCGACGCGGCCGTCTCGGCGGCGTACGGCTCGGCGGGCGAGCGCTGCATGGCGATCTCGGCCGTCGTCGCGGTCGGCGCCATCGGCGACGAGCTCGTCCAGAAGATCCGCGAGCGCGCGGAGAAGATCATCATCGGCCCCGGCGACGACCCGGCGTCCGAGATGGGCCCGCTGATCACCGCCGCCCACCGCGACAAGGTCGCCTCCTACGTCACCGGCGCCGCCGCCCAGGGCGCGGAGGTCGTCCTCGACGGCACCGGCCACACCGTCGACGGCTACGAGAACGGCCACTGGATCGGCCTGTCGCTGCTCGACAAGGTGTCCACCGACTCCGACGCGTACCGCGACGAGATCTTCGGCCCGGTGCTGTGCGTGCTGCGCGCCGACACCTACGAGGAGGGCGTGCGGCTCATCAACGACTCGCCGTTCGGCAACGGCACCGCCATCTTCACCCGGGACGGCGGCGCGGCCCGCCGCTTCCAGCTCGAGATCCAGGCCGGCATGGTCGGCGTGAACGTCCCGATCCCGGTGCCCGTCGGCTACCACTCCTTCGGCGGCTGGAAGGACTCCCTCTTCGGCGACCACCACATCTACGGCAACGACGGCGTGCACTTCTACACACGCGGCAAGGTCGTCACCACCCGCTGGCCGGACCCGTCCGAGGCCCCGGCGGGCGTGGACCTGGGCTTCCCGCGCAACCACTGACGCCCGCCCGGCCGGGAGAAAACGGCTGGCCCCCACCGGGGCCGGCCGTCGATCCTTTGCCGGGATGAACGACAACGAACCGACGTACCGCGTCCGCGCCCTGCACACCGACGACACGGTGACCGTCTACCAGGCGTACGCCCCCGGCATCGGCGGCCCGGCCGCCCGCACCGGCCGTTTCCCGGCGACCTGGAAGCGCGAGCGGATGACGTGGATCAAGCCCAGCTTCCTGTGGATGATGTACCGCTGCGGCTGGGCGACGAAGCAGGACCAGGAGACGGTCCTCGCCGTCGAGATCACCCGCGAGGGCTTCGAGTGGGCGCTGCGCCACGCCTGCCTGTCGCACTACAAGAACGGGCTCCACCCCGACCAGGCCGCCTGGAAAAGCCAGTTGCGCCGGTCGCCCGCCCGCGTCCAGTGGGACCCCGAGCGGGACCTGCGCCTCGCGCCGCTGCCGTACCGCTCGCTCCAGCTCGGGCTCTCGGGCGAGGCGTCCGCGCGGTACGCCGACGAGTGGACCGTGTCCATACGGGACGTGACGCCGCTGGCCCGGGAGATGCACGCCCTGGTGCGCGAGGGGGACCTGGCGGCGGCGGAACGGCTGATGCCCGAGGAGCGCCCGTACCCGGCGGGTGCGGAGCTCCTCGGGCACCTCGTGCCGCAGGGGTCCTAGAACAGCGAGTGCAGCAGCTTGTTCGGGGAGCCCGTGAGGGCGTTCTGGACCTTGCCGCCCGTGGCGTTGTTCACCAGAGCGGCGCTCACCTGGGCCGGGGACGCGGTGGGGTACTTCGACAGGTACAGGGCCGCCACGCCCGCCGTGTGGGGTGCCGCCATCGACGTTCCCGAGAGCGTGCTCGTCGCCGTGTCACCGGTGCGCCAGGCCGAGGTGACCTTCACGCCGGGGGCGAAGAGGTCCACGCAACTGCCGTAGTTGGAGAACGAGGCGCGCCGGTCCGCGCTGTCCGTCGCGCCCACCGTGATCGCCTCGGGAACGCGGGCGGGGGAGGTGTTGCAGGCGTTCTCCGGCAGGCCCAGGATGTTGCCGTTGCCGGCCGCGACGGTGTACGAGACGCCCGAGGCGATCGACCGCTTGACGGCGCCGTCCAGCGAGGTGCTCACCCCGCCGCCCAGGCTCATGTTGGCGACCGCCGGCTTCACGGCGTTCGCCGTCACCCAGTCCACGCCCGCGATCACGCCGGCCGTCGTGCCGGAGCCGTTGCAGTCCAGGACGCGGACGGCGACCAGCCTGGCGGCCTTCGCCACGCCGTAGGTCTTCCCGCCGACCGTGCCGGCGACGTGCGTGCCGTGGCCCTGGCAGTCCTGCCCGTTCTGCCCGCCGCCGACGGTGTCGGTCCCGACCACCGCCCGGCCGCCGAACTCGCTGTGCGAGGTGCGGATGCCGGTGTCGATGATGTAGGCGTTCACGTTCGGCGCGGTGGTGGTGTACGTGTACGTCGTCGACAGCGGCAGGTCGCGCTGGTCGATCCGGTCCAGGCCCCAGGTGGCGTTCGTCTGGGTGGCGTTGAGGCGGACCGTCCGGTTCTGCTCGACGTAGGCCACCCTCGGGTCGGCCGCGAGGGCGGTGGCCTTCGCCGTCGACATGGTCGTGGAGAACCCGTCGAGCACGCTGCGGTAGGTGTGGCGGGGGGTGACGCCGAGGTCGGCGGCGCGCGTGGAGCCGTCCTTGAGGACGACGATCCAGCTCTGGGGGACGGCGGTCTCGGCGGGGGCGAGCCGGAGGTCGCCGGCCGGTGCCGCGTGCGCGGTGGGGGAGACGGCGAACGGGACACCGGCCGCGAGGGCGAGGGCGGGTATCAGTGCGCCGATGAGGCGGCGGGGCCTGCGGGACGGGGCTCTCATCTCGGGGGCACCTGACCTTTCTGTCCGGACGGCCCCACAGCGTCTCGGCTGGTCATGTACCGCACAAGGCTGCTAGTCGCTCTTCCCCACTTCGTCGCCGAATTCCCACGTCAGCATGGCGAATTCTCCATCGTCACCGGCACCGGCCGAGCGATACGTCGCCAATGCCGGACCGTTGTCGGTGTCCACCCCGACCCACATGTCGTAACAGCCACGCCCACGGGCGACGACGGCCAGCGCCTCGGTCAGCGCCCGGCCGATGCCCCGCCGCCGGAACCGCTCGTCGACGGACAGTTCGTACAGGCACATCTCCGTGCCCTTGTCCGGGTGCAGCATCTCCACGCCCGACACCATCCCGGCCGGCACGCCGTCCACGTACGCGATGAGCATCAGGTGGCCGGGCGCCGCGAGGAACCGTCCGGCCCACTCCGCGCGGGCCGGGCCGTCATAGAGGTGCTCGGCGGCGATGAGCTCGGCGACGGTCGTCGCCCGGCGGATCTCCATGGTCCTCGTGTCCTCCCGTGTACCGCGTCCGGTGTACGGCGACGGTAGTCCGTACACCTCAGGAAGGCCCCCGAGTTCCGCCGTACGGCAGCCGAGGCCGGGCCGGGCGCCGCTTAGGGTCGAGACATGCAGATCCGAATTCCACCCCGCGCGGCGGCCGCGACCGCCGCCGCCGTCGTGCTGCTCGCGGGCGCCGGCACCTGGACCGCCGTCGCGTCGGACGGCGAACCGTCCGTGCGCCGCGAGGACCGGGTGATGGAGATGCCGGGAGCGAGGATCGACACCTCGTTCTTCACCTCCGGCTCCGCGGACGGCCGCCGCCCCGCCGTGCTCCTCGGGCACGGTTTCGGCGGCAGCAAGGAGGACGTGCGGGCCCAGGCCGAGACGCTGGCACGGGACGGGTACGCCGTGCTCACCTGGTCCGCCCGCGGCTTCGGCGGCTCGACCGGGCGCATCGGGCTCAACGACCCGGACTACGAGGTCAAGGACGTGTCGCGGCTGATCGACTGGCTCGCGACCCGCCCCGAGGTGCGGCTCGACGGCAAGGGCGACCCGCGGGTCGGCGTGTCGGGCTCGTCCTACGGAGGCGCGATCTCGCTGCTGGCGGCCGGGCACGACAAGCGGGTGGACGCGATCGCCCCGCAGATCACGTACTGGAACCTGGCGGACGCGCTCTTCCCCGACGGCGTCTTCAAGAAGCTGTGGGCCGGCATCTTCTTCACCACCGGCACGGCCGCGTCCTCGGACCGGCCCGAGCCCCCGGGCCGGCCCCCCGGCGAGGACGGCCAGCCCCCGGGCCGCGCCCCCGACCCGGCCGCCGGAGCGGCCCCCGGACCGGGCGCGGCCACCGCACCGGGCGCGGCCGCCTGCGGGCGGTTCCAGGACGAGCTGTGCGCGATGTACGAGCGGGTGGCCGTCGCCGGCAAGCCGGACGCCGCCGCCCGGGCGCTGCTGGAGGCCCGCAGCCCCTCCGCCGTCGGCGACCGCATCACGGTGCCGACGCTCATCGTGCAGGGGCAGGCGGACAGCCTCTTCCCGCTCTCGCACGCCGACGCCATGGCCAGGACCATCCGCGCGAACGGCGCTCCCGTCGCCGTCGACTGGATCTCCGGCGGGCACGACGGCGGCGACCGGGAGACCGGGCGCGTCGAGGCACGCATCGGCGCCTGGTTCGACCGGTACCTCAAGGAGGACACCGGCGCCGGCACCGGCCCGGCGTTCCGAGTCAGCCGCACCGGCGGGGTCGACTCCACCGACGGGCAGGCCACGCTGCGCGGCGCCACCGGCGCCACCTATCCCGGCCTCCGCGGCGGCGCACGCACCCTCGCCCTCACCGGCCCGCCGCAGATCTTCCGCAACCCCGCCGGAGCCACCCCGCCCGCCATCTCCGCCGTACCGGGAGTCGGCGGCGGGCTGTCCCGATTGTCCTCGCTCGGGGTGGGCGTGTCCCTCGACTTCCCCGGCCAGTTCGCCCGGTTCGAGACCGCGCCCCTCACCGAGCCGCTGCGTGTCACCGGCTCGCCCACCGTCCGCGTCACCGTCACCTCCGACACCGGCGAGGCGGTCCTGTTCGGCAAGGTGTACGACGTCGGCCCCGACGGGCGCGGCCAGGTGCTGCCCGCCCAGCTCGTCAGCCCCGTCCGCGTCGAGGGCGCGAAGAACGGCAGGGCCGTGGAGCTGACCCTGCCGGCCATCGACCACGAGGTGGAGGCCGGGCACCGGCTGCGCCTCGTCCTCGCCGCCACCGACCTCGGCTACGCCGGCCCGGTGACCCCGGCGACGTACACCGTCGGCGTCACGGGCGGCCTGTCGGTGCCCACCGCGCCCGGCGTGCGCACGGAGGCCGCCGGCCTGCCCTGGTGGGTGTGGGGGCTGCCGGCCGCCGGCGCCCTGGTGGCCGCCGGCCTGCTGCTGACCGCCCGCCGCCGGACCGCGGCGCCCCCGCCCGACCCGGAACTCGACGGCGTACCCCTCCGGATCACCGCACTGACGAAGAAGTACGCCAAGTCCGCCGACCGGTACGCCGTGCGGGACCTGTCGTTCTCCGTCGAGAAGGGCCAGGTCCTCGGGCTCCTCGGCCCCAACGGCGCCGGGAAGACCACCACCCTGCGCATGCTCATGGGCCTGATCACGCCCGACGACGGGGAGATCCGGGTGTTCGGGCAGGCGATCCGGCCGGGCGCGCCCGTCCTTTCCCGGGTGGGCGCGTTCGTCGAGGGCGCGGGCTTCCTGCCGCACCTGTCCGGGCGGGAGAACCTGGAGCTGTACTGGCGCGCCACGGGCCGTCCCGCCGAGGACGCGCACATCGAGGAGGCCCTGGAGATCGCCGGGCTCGGCGACGCCCTCGCCCGTGCCGTGCGTACCTATTCGCAGGGCATGCGGCAGCGCCTCGCCATCGCCCAGGCCATGCTCGGCCTGCCGGACCTGCTCATCCTCGACGAACCGACCAATGGACTGGACCCGCCGCAGATCCGTGAGATGCGGGACGTGATGATCCGGTACGCGGCCGGTGGCCGGACCGTCATCGTCTCCAGCCACCTCCTGTCGGAGGTCGAGCAGTCCTGCACGCACCTGGTGGTCATGGACCGCGGCCGGCTCGTCCAGGCCGGCCCGGTCGCCGACATCACCGGCGCGGGTGACACGCTGCTCGTCACGACGGCCGGGGACGTACCGGAGCCGCTGGTCGACAAGGTCGCCGCCCTGCCGGGCATCGGCTCGGTCGTACGGACGGAGGGCGGCCTGCTGGTGAAGCTGGACGGTGCCACCGCCACCGCCCTGATCGCCGAACTCGTGCGCCTGGAGGTGCCGGTGACCGGTGCCGGCCCCCACCGCCGCCTGGAGGACGCGTTCCTCACCCTGATCGGAGGAGGACCCGCGTGACCACGACCGCCGCTCCCGGCTACCGGGCCGGGCACACCCTGCCGCTGCGCGTGGAAGCCGTACGCCAGTTCAAGCGCCGCCGCACCCTCGTCATGGGCGCGGTCCTGGCCGCCCTGCCCTTCGTGCTGATCGCCGCCTTCGCCATCGGCGGCGGACCGGACGGGCGCGGCAACGACCGGATCACCCTGATGGACACGGCGACCGCGTCCGGCGCCAACTTCGCCGCCACCTGCCTGTTCGTCTCGGCGGGCTTCCTGCTGGTGGTGCCGGTGGCGCTGTTCTGCGGCGACACGGTGGCGTCCGAGGCAAGCTGGTCCTCCCTGCGGTATCTGCTGGCCGCGCCCGTACCGCGGGCCCGGCTGCTGTGGTCGAAGCTGGCCGTGGCGCTGGCGTTCAGCGCGGCCGCGATGGTGCTGCTGCCGCTGGTGGCGCTGGCGGCGGGCACGGTGGCCTACGGCTGGGGGCCGCTGGAGCTGCCCACGGGCGGCTCCCTCGCCGCGGCCGACACGGTGCCGCGCCTGGCGCTCGCCGTGGCGTTCGTCTTCGTCTCGCAACTGGTCACGGCGGGCCTCGCCTTCTGGTTGTCGACCAGGACCGACGCCCCGCTCGGTGCCGTCGGCGGCGCGGTCGGGCTGACGATCATCGGTAATGTGCTGGACGCGGTGACGGCGCTCGGCTCGTGGCGCGACTTCCTGCCCGCGCACTGGCAGTTCGCCTGGGCCGACGCGCTCCAGCCGCACCTGGAATGGGGCGGCATGCTCAAGGGGGCGGCGGTGTCCGTGACGTACGCCCTGGTGCTGTTCGCGCTCGCCTTCCGGGGGTTCGCGCGCAAGGACATCGTGTCCTAGCCCGCGCCGGGCCGGCCCCTGGAGGGGCTGCCTCACAGCCAGCCACGACGAGCCGCTTCCGCTCCCGCCCGGAAACGGCTCGTCGTTCCCAGGGCCGCGAGCAGCTCGCCCACCCGGCGGCTGTACGTACGCCCCGATATGCCGAGCCGGGCGGCGGCCGTCTCGTCGGTGAGGCCCGCCAGCAGGGCCTCCAGCACCGGCCACAGGTGCATGGGGAGCGATCCGGGAGGCGTGGGGCGTGCCGTGACCTCCTCGCCCATCTCCCACAAGGCGTGGTGGGCGCGCACGAGGGCCTGCACGACGACCGGGTCCCGGATCAGGAGTATCCCGTTGTAGAGCAGTTCGAGATCGAGGGGGATGGCGGCGACCGTACGGTCCACCAGGATCATCTTGAACGGGATGGAGTCCGTCAGCCGGGCCCGGCCCGGCAGCCGCGCCGCCCACCCGGCGTCGGCGGCGGTGACCCGGGAGAGCGCGTGGCGCGGCACGATCTGACGGACCGTACGCACCCGCTCCGTGGCCGAGCGCACGCAGCTCCCGGCGAGCTCCAGGAAGGGCGCGGGGATCGACAGGCCCATGCAGGCGGCCGGGTCGTCGAAGGTCAGCAGCTCACGGCGGGCGGACTCGGTGAGCGCGGCGAGCGTCGCGCAGATCTGTCTCGTCCCGCGCACGGGCTGACCGGCCGGGCGCGGTGCCTGCGGCGGCGCGGCGCCCGCCGCGCTCGTGTCTCTTGAGGCCGCCCGACCGAGCACGGAGCCCGGAACGTCCGCCACGGCTGACCACCCCCGCCATCCCCTCGGAACGTACGCAACTCCATGTACGCATGTGACTGCGCACCGTGACAAGAGCAAGTTCAGGGGTTGGCGAGTCCAAGCCAACGGCCCCACTTTGTCGCACCGGACTGCTCCGCGTTGCCGCATTGAGACACATCCGCAACACCTCGGGCCGGTCCGCCGGGGCCCGGCGGACGTCACATTCACACGTAGCCGGATGTCCACCGGGACACGCGGCGACCTGAGACGTGGGGGGTTCGATGGACGTGTACCGAAGGAGGACGGGCGGGGCGGGCCGGACGCGCGCACGGCGCGCGGCGGTCGCGGCGGCGCTCGCCGGCGGGCTGCTCCTGGCCGGCTGCTCGGGCGGCACCGGGGCCGACCGCACCGCCGCGCGCGACAGCGGGAAGGGCGCCCCCCATGCACCCGCACCCGGCGTACCCGCGCCCGCGCCCGGCGCACCGGACGGCCGCCAGCGCCCCGGCGCCGAGGGGCAGCACGACGAGGCGCGCGAGGCGCCGCCCGCCGGCCACCTGTCCACGTTCGCCCTGGACGTCGACACCGCCTCGTACGGCTACGCCCGGCGCACCCTCGCCGACGGCCGCCTGCCCGCGCCGGACACCGTGCGGCCGGAGGAGTTCGTCAACAGCTTCCGCCAGAGCTACCCCAAGCCCGAGGGCGACGGCTTCTCCGTGACGATCGACGGCGCCCGTACACCGGCCCCCGACTGGTCACTGGTCCGCGTCGGACTGGCCACCCGGCCCGCCGACCGGCACGGCGAACGCCCGCCCGCCGCGCTGACGTTCGTCGTCGACATCTCCGGCTCGATGGCCGAGCCGGGCCGGCTCGACCTGGTCAAGGAGTCCCTCGGCGTCCTCACCGACCAGCTCCGCGACGACGACTCGATCGCCCTGGTGACCTTCAGCGACGAGGCCGAGACCCGGCTGCCCATGACCCGGGTCGAGGGCAACCGCGACCGTGTCCACGACGTCGTCGACGCCCTGGAGACCACCGCCTCCACCAACGTGGAGGCGGGCGTGACCACGGGCTACGACACGGCCGTCGAGGGCCACCGCAAGGGCGCCACCAACCGCGTCGTCCTGCTGTCGGACGCGCTCGCCAACACCGGCGAGACCGAGGCCGAGGCCATCCTGGAGCGGATCGCGGACGAGCGCCGCGCGTACGGCATCACGCTCTTCGGCGTGGGCGTCGGCAGCGAGTACGGCGACGCGCTGATGGAGCGCCTCGCCGACAAGGGCGACGGCCACACCACGTACGTCTCCACCTCCGAGCAGGCCCGCAAGGTCTTCGTCGACCAACTGCCCGCCCACATCGAGCTGCGCGCCCGCGACGCCAAGGCCCAGGTGGCGTTCGACCCGGAGACGGTGGAGACCCACCGGCTCATCGGCTACGACAACCGGCGGGTCGCCGACGAGGACTTCCGCGACGACCGGGTCGACGGCGGCGAGGTCGGCCCCGGCCACCAGGTGACCGCGCTGTACGCCGTGAAGACCCGGCCCGGCGCGCTCGACCGCGGCGGCCGGCTGGCCACCGCCACCGTCCGCTGGCTCGACCCGGCCTCGCGCGCCCCGCACGAGCGGTCCGGTGCGCTCGCGGCCGGCGCCCTCGGCGGGCGGCTGTGGGACGACGGCACCGCGCCGGGGCTCCGGGTCGCCGCCGTGGCCGCGTACTTCGCCGACTCGCTGCGCGGCGGCGAGCTGCCGGGCGCGCCCTCCGGCACGGAACTCGCCGAGCGGGCGGGCGCGCTGGCGCGCACGACCGAGTCCGCGGTGGTGGAGCAGCTCGCCGAGTCCATCCGCCAGGCCAACCGCCTCAGGGGCTGAGGCGCGGGCGTCCGGCGGGGCGGCCGGCCGCACGAGCCCGGCTCGAGAACGGGTCTCGCGCCCTGACGCCGCCCCGCGCCGGCTGCCATGATGGCCGCATGCCGACGCTGCTGCTCGCCCTCGCGATCATCTCCACCGGCCTGTACGCGGGTTTCATGCTGATCTTCCTCACCGGCATCATGCCCGCGTTCGCCCGGCTCACCGACGAGCAGTTCGTCACGGTCATGCGGCGCGTCAACGCGCAGGTGCCCCGCGCGGTCTTCATGACCGCCTTCGCGGGCGTCGCGGTGTTCCCGGCCCTGGCCCTCGCCGTACCGGTCGCGGGCCGGTCGGAGGGCCAGCGCTGGCTGATCGTCGCCGGGCTGGTCTGCGCGGTGCTGAACCACCTGGTCACCATCGGCGGGAACGTGCCGCTCAACAACGCCCTGGCGGCCTCGGAGGGCGGTCCGGCCACGCCCGCGCGGCAGGCGTTCGAGTCCCGCTGGAACACCTTCCACCTGATCCGCACGCTGTTCGTCACGGCGTCCTTCGCCCTGCTGGTCGCCGCCCCGCTCGTCTGAACGGGCGTGCGCCGTATGCAGTACGGCGAGTGGCGCCCGGCGCCGTGCCGTGTCCGGATGGTCGGGTGACCCTCGTCCGTGGGGGTCGCCCACCGACCGACGAGAAACGGACGACGCATCGTGACCCGCACCCACCGCTGGGCCGCCACGGCCTTCACCTGTCTGGCCCTGACCGGCATAGCCGCCGGCCCCGCCCTCGCCGCGGCGCCCGCCGACGGCGCCACCTCCGGCCACCCCACCGACGCCGGCTTCCTGCGCGCCTCCCACCAGGGCAACCTGACCGAGATCGCGGCGGGCAAGGACGCCCAGAAGAACGCCACCACCGACTGCGTGAAGAAGGTCGGCAAGGTGCTCGTGCGCGACCACACCAAGCTGGACGCCGACACCCGGGCCCTCGCCGACAAGCTGGGCGTCGACCTGCCCGTCGCGCCCTCCAAGGAACAGCAGGACACGCTCGCCGCCGTCATGGCCAAGGCGGGCACCAAGGCCTACGACAAGGCGTGGCTCGACGCCCAGGCCGCCGCCCACGAGAAGACCCTGGCCCGGATCGACAACCAGATCGCCAACGGCCACAACGCCCAGGTGACCGCCGCCGCCAAGGCCGCGCGCCCGGTCGTCGCCATGCACCTGGACATGGTGCGCGGCGGCGAGTGCCACGCGGCCTCCGCGCCCCACGCCATCCACGCCGGCAACGGCGGCCAGGCCGCCACGAACCTGGCGGCCGACGTACCGGTCGTCCTGGCCGTGCCCGCGCTCGCGGTCGGCGGCGTCCTGGTGGCCGGGGGAGCCTTCTGGGCGGCGTCCCGCATCCGCCGCAACGACAACCGCTGACGCCGATGGGCGCCTGGCCCGGCACCGGGCCCGGTCCGGACCGCGTACTGGTCCGGACCGGGCTCGCGGCGGTCGCCACGGCGGTCGTGGCGTACCTCTTCCCCTTCTTCCCGGCCCCCGCGCGGCCGCCGGACACGGGCGTGCTGCCCCGCGCTGCCGCCGCGCCCCCGGTCGTGGCCGGGCGGGCACCGGCGCACTCCCCGCCCGTGTCCCTGCACGTCCCGGGCCACCTGCGGCCCACCCCGGTCGACCCCGTCACCGCCGACGCGGCCGGGGTCATGGCCGTACCGGAATCCCCCGCCAAGCTGGGCTGGTGGGCGCTCGGCGCCCCTCCCGGCGCGGCGCACGGCACCGTGCTGCTGGCGGGCCACCTCGACTCGGCGGCCGAGGGGGCCGGCCCCTTCGAGGCCCTGCACGACGTGCCCATGGGGGCGCGCGCCCAGGTCACCACGGCGGACGGCGCCCGCCACACGTACCGGATCACCGCCCGCCGTACGCACGCCAAGAAGGCACTGCCGCGAGACCTGTTCACACCCCGGGGCACCGCGCGGCTGGCCCTGGTGACCTGCGCGGGCGACTTCGACCCCGACGCGCACGCGTACGCCGAGAACCTGGTCCTGTACGGGGAGCCGGTCCGGTAGCGCACGACCGCACGGCCGGGGTGCACGGCGGCCCCGGCCGGCGCGGGGCGCGATGGCGCCCGGGTTCGCGATCCCATCACGGGGGCTGATCAACGGGCGCTGGGGCGTGGGGTGTTACCTCCCACCCGGCTCGTCCGGACACCCGGGCCGGATCTCCCGGGTGGCCGCGACGAGCCGCCCGATCAGCTCGTCCGCGATCGCGGGGTGGGCGACGACCTGGGTGGGGACGTGGCCCGAGCGCCTCACCCGGCCCGGGCGGCGACGGCCCCGCCATGGGTGGGCGTCAGGCGCGCGGCGGAGGGTCGTGGCGGCACCCGGCAGGGCGCGAAACGGGGTCCAAGGCGCTTGGCCCATGCCCGGCGCGCCACCCGAAACGAAGCAGCCCCTCACGCGTATCACCAGGTGAGAGGCTGTGTGCGCCCCCGGCAGGACTCGAACCTGCGGCCAAGCGCTTAGAAGGCGCCTGCTCTATCCACTGAGCTACGGGGGCCGGTGGTGGCCTTGTGGCCTGGAGCCCCTGCTGGGTGGTCCGTGACCTCGCCGGGGACAAGGATAGGGCTCCGATCGCCTTGACCCGGTCGCTTCACCTGCGTGGCACGATGTGGAGGTTCGGTGAAGCGAACCGATAATCGCAGGTGGGTGCGATTCCCGCAGCGCTTTTCACGTCTCACGCCCCGGGTGTTGTCTACTCGTTATGCCTGCGTCCCACTCATCCCGTCTGTCCCGTGTGTCCGATCGGCGCGCAGGGGGAGCCATACGCTTCAAAACGGTGATGAAATTGGGCATTCTTCGCATGTGGTGACCTTGGACGTACGGCCTCAGCTCATCGACGCACTCTCCGCCCTGCGCGACCGTGTCGCCGCCGTGCGTCTTCCCCTCCCCCTTCCGGGTGCCCCACGGGCGCGGCAGACGCGGGCCGAGCTGCTCGCGCAGCTCGACGACTATCTGGTGCCCCGCCTCAAAGAGCCCGAAGCGCCGCTGCTCGCCGTCGTCGGGGGGTCCACCGGTGCGGGGAAGTCGACGCTGGTGAACTCGCTGGTCGGGCGGCGGGTCAGCGAGGCGGGGGTCCTGCGGCCCACCACGCGCACCCCCGTGCTCGTCTGCCACCCGGAGGACCACCACTGGTTCGCCGGGATGCGGGTGCTGCCGCAGCTCACCCGGGTGTGGACGCCCGAGGGCGGGGAGGCGGACGCGGACGCGGGCGACGAGCGGGCCCTGCGCGTCGAGACCGCCGACACCGTCCCGCGCGGGCTCGCGCTGCTCGACGCCCCCGACATCGACTCGCTCGTCGTCGGCAGCCGCGAGCTGGCCGCCGAACTGATCTGCGCCGCCGACGTGTGGGTGATGGTCACCACCGCCTCGCGGTACGCCGACGCCGTGCCCTGGCATCTGCTGCGTACCGCCAAGGAGTACGACGCCACCCTCGTCACCGTCCTCGACCGGGTGCCCCACCAGGTGATCAACGAGGTGTCGCGGCAGTACGAGGCGCTCCTCGTGCGCGCCGGGCTCGGGGAGGTGCCCCGGTTCACCATCCCCGAGCTGCCCGAGTCGGCGGGCGGCGGCAGCGGCCTGCTGCCCGACACCGCCGTCGCCCCGCTGCGCGCCTGGCTCGCGCACCACGCCCAGGACCCGGCCGCCCGGCAGCAGGCCGTAGGGCGCACGGCCGGCGGGGTGATCGACTCGCTGAACGCACGCATGCCCGAGCTGGCCGGGGCCGTCGCCGCGCAGTACGCCGCCGCCGTCCGCCTCACCGGCGCCGTCCGGGCGGCGTACGAGCAGGAGGGCGAGCGGGTACGCAGCGAACTGGGGCGCGGCGCCGTCCTCGCGGGTGACGCCCGCACCCGCTGGCGCGGCTACCCCCGCGACTGCTCGGCCACCGAACTGCTCGACTCCCTCGCCGAGTCCCTGACCGCCCTGCTCCAGTGCGCCGTCGCCGCCGCCGACGAGCACGTACGCGAGTCCTGGCGGCGCGAACCGGCCGCGCGGGCGCTGGACACCGGCCCCGGGGCGCAGGCCGGGCCCGACCGGGAGACCGGGGAGCGGATCGGGATGGCCGTACGGCGCTGGCGGCGCGTGCTGGAGGAGCTGGCCGAGGACGAGGTGCGGCGGATGGACCGGGCCGCCGCCCCCGACGCGGAGACGGTGGCGGCGCTCCTCGCGGCCGCGCTGCTCGGCGGGCGCCGGGCACGCGGCGCCGGGGACCGGCTCGCCGAGCTGCTCGGCGCCCAGGGCGCCCTGCGGGTGCGCGACCGGGGCGGCGAGCTGGTGACCACGTACATCGACCGCGTACTGGACGAGGAGCGGGCCCGGCGGCTCCAGCCGCTGCGGGCCCTCGGCGTCACCCCCGAGCCGCAGGCCGAACTCATCGCCGCGCTGTCCCGACTTCAGAAGGAGAGGTGACGGCGGTGAGCGCCGTTGACGAACGCTGGGACGACGGGCTGATCGCCCGCCGCGCCCAGGAGCAGGCCGCCGCCGAAGGCCACCCGGCGGACGAGCCGCCCGCGCCGATCGGTGAGGCGTACGCCGGGACGCTGCGGCCACGGCTCGACGCCCTGCGGGAGCTGGTCGGGCTGTCCAGGACCCGGCTGGACGGCGACACCCTCGCCGAGGCCGGGCGGGTGCTGGACGAGGCCGCCGCGCGCCAGCGGCTGTCGGCCCGTCACACGGTCGTCGCCATCGCCGGACCCACCGGCAGCGGCAAGTCCGCGCTGATCAACGCGCTGGCCGGCGTACCCGTCTCGGAGACCGGGCTGCGCAGGCCCACCACGGCCAACCCCATCGCCTGCACCTGGTCCGAGGGCGCGGCCGGGCTGCTGGACCGGCTCGCCATCCCGGGCCGGCTGCGGCGCCGGCCGCTGGCGGGCGGGGTCGGCGACGAGGCGTTGCAGGGGCTGGTCCTGGTCGACCTGCCCGACCACGACTCGGCCGTCACCGCGCACCGGGCGCAGGTCGACCGGGTGCTGGGCCTGGTCGACGCGGTCATCTGGGTCGTCGATCCGGAGAAGTACGCCGACGCCGCCCTGCACGAGCGGTACCTGCGGCCGCTCGCGGGGCACGCCGAGGTCACCTTCGTCGTCCTCAACCAGGTCGACCGGCTGCCGGGCGACGCCGCCCACCAGGTGCTGGACGACCTGCGGCGGCTGCTCGACGAGGACGGGATGGCGCTGGGCGAGCACGGCGAACCGGGCGCCACGGTCCTCGCCGTGTCGGCGCTCACCGGGGAGGGCGTGGGCGAACTGCGCGACGTCCTCGGGGCGTTCGTGCAGGGCCGCCGCGCCGCCGAGCGGCGCCTGTCGGCGGACGTCGACGCGGCGGCGGCCCGGCTGCGCCCGGTGTACGTCGCGGACGGCCACCCCGGGCTCGGTGAGCGCTCCCGTGAGGACTTCGGCGCCCGGCTCGCGGTCGCCGTCGGCGCGCGGGCTGCCGGGGAGGCGGCGGAACGCGAGTGGCGGCGCGGCGCGGGACGGGCGTGCGGCACGCCGTGGCTGCGGCTGTGGCGCTGGTACGAGCGGCTGCGCACGCGGGGCGCCGTGGTGGTCGCGGAGGAGGGCTGCGGGCCGGAGGCGACGGCGCCCGAGGACGAGCTGACGGCCCGCCAGCGCGTCGAGCAGGCCGTGCGGGTGGTCGCCGAGGAGGCCGCGCACGGGCTGCCGGCGCCGTGGGCGCAGGCGGTGCGCGAGGCGGCGGTGCGCGGGGCGCGGGGGCTGCCGGAGGCGCTGGACGAGCTGGCGGTGTCGGTGGGGGCGCCACCCGCCGGCGGGCGTCCGCCCCGGCCCGCGTGGTGGCCGGCCGCGGTCCTCGCGCAGGCGGCCATGACGCTGCTCCAGTTCTACGGCGCGCTGTGGCTGGTCGGTCAGATCATCGGAGTCCTGGAACCGGGGCTGGTCCCGCCGGTCCTGATCATGCTGGCCGGCATCGTCGGCGGGCCGCTGGTCGAGTGGGCGTGCGCGGCGGCGGCCCGGGGGCCCGCCCGGCGGTACGGGCAGGAGACCGAGCGCCGACTGCGGGAGGCCGCGGCGGGGTGCGGGCGGGCGATGGTGCTCGACCCGATCGCCGCGGAGCTGATGCGGTACCGGGAGGTGCGCGAGCGGTACGCGCATGTGGCCCGGGGGCGCGCGGAGGGCGGCGGGCCGGGTGCGGGGCCCGGTGCGGGCCCGGGCATGGGGCCGGGCGCGGGGCGTGCGGCGGTCGTGGGGGCGGTGCGGCCGGGGGGTGGGTGACGCCCCGGTCGGCGGGCCGGCGGGGTGGTCGGCGGGGGGCGCGGGGGGCGCGGCCGGGGGTGGTCGGCCGGGGTGGTCGGCCGGTCGGGTGTCCTCCGTGCGGGTGGTGAGGTTGTCCACATGCGCGGGCGTGTCCACAGGGCCGAGCGGGACCTCGGCGGGCGGGCCAGCATGGGGTCCGTCAGCAGGAGGTCCACGAGGGGTGGGTGTCATGAACGACACGATGGTGACGGTTGTGGGCAATGTCGCGACGAGCGTCGACTACCGCGACACGGCGACGGGAGGGGTGGCGAAGTTCCGGTTCGCGGCCACCGCCCGCCGCTGGGACCGGGAGAGGGCGGGCTGGGTCGACGGGCACACCAGCTTCTTCACGGTCAACGCGTGGCGGGCGCTCGGCGCCAATCTCGCCGCGTCGGTGGCCGTCGGCGACCCACTGGTGGTGCACGGACGGCTGAGGGTGCGGGAGGAGGACTGGGACGGCCAGCGCAGGACGTTCGTGGACATCGACGCCTCGGCGGTGGGGCACGACCTGACGCGCGGGACGTCGGCGTTCCGGCGGGTACTCAAGGGGGAACCGCGCCCGGCGGACCGGCCGGACGCGGTGCCGGACGCGGTGCCGGACACGGGCGGCGGGGGAGGGGAGCGGGCGGCGGACCGGCCGGTCGAGCTGGTGTCGTGACGGTGTGTCAGGGCGGGGCCACCGCGCGGTGAGCGGATGTGGAGATTCGGCGTGTGCGGCACCCGTGAAACGGCGTTCGCGATAACGATTGCGAGTCGGAATGGTTGTCTGACGGTATGACAGGGGACTGTGCAGGGTCGGCTCTCTCTAGGATTCCCGGGTACTCATGGGGCACTTGAGTCGGCAGGCGAGGCACTCCCCCCACGCGCCACACGCGAAAGGGTCTCGCCCGGAGGGGAAATCTGTGTTTGCTGCGTTTTCTGTACGGAGGCGGGGGAGGCGTCCCGCCCGTCTCCTCGCCGCGGTCGTGACCTCCGGCCTGGTCGCCGGGGGTTTCCTGGCCGGGGCGTCCCCCGCCGTGGCCGACGAGGCGCCGCAGCACCAGGGCGGAGCCACCGCCACCCTCAACGGGCTCACCACCTTCGACCAGGCGGTGCTCCGCGTCGACGGCGAACGGCACGAGATCCCCGCCGGGCTGTTCGAGATGACCGTCGACGGGGGCGGGACCCTCAAGACGTACTGCGTCGACCTCCACAACCCCACCCAGGAGAAGGCCAGGTACCTGGAGACCTCCTGGGACCAGACCTCCCTCGGCGGCAACCGGGACGCGGGCCGCATCCGCTGGATCCTCCAGCACTCCTACCCCCAGGTCGACGACCTGGTGGGGCTGGCCGAGGACGCCGGTTCGGGACCGCTGACCGCCGCGACCGCGGCCGCCGGCACCCAGGTCGCCATCTGGCGCTACTCCGACAACGCGCAGGTCCAGGCGCTCGACCCGGCGGCCGAGAAGCTCGCCGACTGGCTGGAGAAGGAGGCCGGGAGCGTTCCCGAGCCCCGGGCCTCGCTCAGCCTGGAGCCCAGCGCCGTGTCCGGCCCGGCAGGCACCCGCCTGGGCCCGGTGACCGTGCGCACGGACGCCGGACGCGTCACGGTGGCCCCGCCCGCCGACGCGGCCGCCAGCGGCGTGAGGGTCACCGACAGCAAGGGCAAGCCGGTCACCACGGCGACCGACGGCAGCCGCCTGTACGTCGACGTGCCCGCCAAGGCCGCCGACGGCTCCGCCGCCCTGACCGTGCAGGCCACCACCTCCGTGCCGGTCGGCCGCGCCTTCGCCGGGGCCACCAAGAGCCAGACTCAGATCCTGGCCGGCTCCAGCGAGTCCACCGTCTCCGCGACCGCGACGGCCACCTGGGCCGCCTCGGGCGCCATCCCCGCGCTCTCGGCCAGGAAGAACTGCGCCAGGAGCGGCGTGGACGTCACGGCCACCAACAAGGGCGACGCCCCGTTCGCCTTCGAGCTCATGGGCCTGACCCACACCGTCCAGGCCGGCGAGTCCCGGACCGTGACCGTCCCGGTCGCCGAGGACCAGGCGTACGACTTCACCATCACCGGGCCCGGCGGCCTCAACAAGACGTTCCAGGGCATCCTCGACTGCCGGACCACCGGCAGCGCCGCCGTGTCCCTGTCCGGCCAGCAGGCCGCCCAGCCCAGCCCCCTCTCGGCCGGCGGCACCTCGGCCGGCCCCGGCGCGCCGGACGACGGCCCGGACCTCGCCGAGACCGGCGCCTCCGGCGCCACGCCCATGATCGCGGGCATCGCCCTGGCGATGGTGGTGCTCGGCGGCGCCGCCCTCGTCCTCCTCCGCAAGAAGAAGGACCCCGGCACCGACGACTGACCCGGACCGGCCCGCCGGCACCCCCGCGAGGAGCCCGGCGGGTCCCCCCGGCCGGCGCCCCCTCCGGGCCGGCCGGCCCGCCCGGGCCCGGCTGCCGGCCGGCCGTGACGGAGTGCGACCGGTCCGCCACCGCCACCGCGCCGGGCGGGGCCCCGCCGGGGTGCGGCGGGGTTACTGGTTTCCTTCGTCGGGTGGACGTCAGGCAAGATGGGGTGTATCTGCCCACTCACGGACTGCCGGACGGTTTCTCTTGGCTGAGTACATCTACACGATGCGCAAGACGCGCAAGGCGCACGGCGACAAGGTCATCCTCGATGACGTGACGCTGAGCTTCCTGCCCGGTGCGAAGATCGGTGTGGTCGGCCCGAACGGCGCCGGTAAGTCCACCGTGCTCAAGATCATGGCCGGTCTGGAGCAGCCCTCCAACGGCGACGCGTTCCTCTCGCCCGGCTACACGGTCGGCATCCTGCTCCAGGAGCCGCCGCTCGACGAGTCCAAGACGGTCCTGGAGAACGTCCAGGACGGCGTCGCCGAGATCAAGGGCAAGCTCGACCGGTTCAACGCCATCGCCGAGGAGATGGCCACGAACTACACCGACGAGCTGATGGAGGAGATGGGCAAGCTCCAGGAGCAGCTCGACCACGCCAACGCGTGGGACCTGGACGCCCAGCTCGAGCAGGCCATGGACGCCCTGGGCTGCCCGCCCGGCGACTGGGCCGTCACCAACCTCTCCGGTGGCGAGAAGCGCCGCGTCGCGCTCTGCAAGCTGCTGCTGGAGGCCCCCGACCTCCTGCTGCTCGACGAGCCCACCAACCACCTGGACGCCGAGTCCGTGCAGTGGCTGGAGCAGCACCTCGCCAAGTACGCCGGCACCGTCGTCGCCATCACCCACGACCGGTACTTCCTGGACAACGTCGCCGAGTGGATCCTCGAGCTCGACCGCGGCCGCGCCCACCCCTACGAGGGCAACTACTCCACCTACCTGGAGAACAAGGCCGCGCGTCTGAAGGTCGAGGGCCAGAAGGACGCCAAGCGCCAGAAGCGGCTCAAGGAAGAGCTGGAGTGGGTCCGCTCCAACGCCAAGGGCCGGCAGGCCAAGTCCAAGGCGCGTCTCGCCCGCTACGAGGAGATGGCCGCCGAGGCCGACAAGATGCGGAAGCTGGACTTCGAGGAGATCCAGATCCCGCCGGGCCCGCGCCTGGGCAGCGTCGTCGTCGAGGTCGAGAACCTCAACAAGGCCTTCGGCGACAAGGTCCTCATCGACGACCTGAGCTTCAGCCTCCCGCGCAACGGCATCGTCGGCGTCATCGGCCCCAACGGCGCCGGCAAGACCACGCTGTTCAAGATGATCCAGGGCCTGGAGGAGCCGGACTCCGGCTCCATCCGCGTCGGCGAGACCGTCAAGATCTCCTACGTCGACCAGAGCCGCGCCAACATCGACCCCAAGAAGACGCTGTGGGCCGTCGTCTCCGACGAGCTCGACTACATCAACGTCGGCCAGGTCGAGATGCCGTCCCGCGCGTACGTCTCCGCGTTCGGCTTCAAGGGCCCGGACCAGCAGAAGCCGGCCGGCGTCCTGTCCGGCGGTGAGCGCAACCGCCTCAACCTGGCGCTGACCCTCAAGCAGGGCGGCAACCTGCTGCTCCTCGACGAGCCGACCAACGACCTCGACGTCGAGACCCTGTCGTCGCTGGAGAACGCGCTGCTGGAGTTCCCCGGCGCGGCCGTGGTCGTCTCCCACGACCGCTGGTTCCTCGACCGCGTCGCCACGCACATCCTGGCGTACGAGGGCGACTCCAAGTGGTTCTGGTTCGAGGGCAACTTCGAGTCCTACGAGAAGAACAAGATCGAGCGCCTCGGCCCGGACGCGGCCCGGCCGCACCGCGCCACGTACAAGAAGCTCACCCGGGGCTGAGGCAGAGGCAGTGGCTCGTCACATCTACGCCTGTCCCCTGCGCTGGTCGGACATGGACGCCTTCGGGCACGTCAACAACGTGGTCTTCCTCCGCTACCTGGAGGAGGCCCGGATCGACTTCATGTTCCGCCTGGCGCCGGGGAACGGCTCGCCGTCGTTCTCCGGCGGGTCCGTCGTGGCCCGGCACGAGATCGACTACGTACGGCCGCTCGTGCACCGGCACGAGCCGGTGACCATCGAGTCGTGGGTCACCAAGATCGGCGCAGCGTCGCTGACGATCGCGTACGAGATCAAGGACCCGGACCAGGTGTACGTACGGGCCTCCACGGTCGTCGTGCCCTTCGACCTCGAGGCGCAGCGCCC
This sequence comes from Streptomyces sp. WAC05374, assembly GCF_004353505.1. Classification (GTDB taxonomy): domain Bacteria; phylum Actinomycetota; class Actinomycetes; order Streptomycetales; family Streptomycetaceae; genus Streptomyces. Next base: position 16,891 of record NZ_SMNQ01000007.1, on the reverse strand, counting down.
GCGCCGCATCACCGCGGAGGAGCGCTCGTTCCTGGAGGAGTACGTGGACGACGGCATGCGCGGGGAGCCGGCGGCCGCATGACGCCGCCGCTGCACTTCGCCGACGCCAGGGAGGCCGCCGACCTCGCGGCCTTCCTGGCCCGGCTGATCCATTACGACCGGGCCGCCGCCGTCCGCCTCCAGGCGGGTGGCGGGGCCCTGGCCGTGTTCGGCCGGCCGGCCTCGTTCGACGTGCTGGCCATCCGCACGGCCGCGCTCCTGGACGAGGCGCCGCTGGACGTCACCGTGTCCGCCGGGCAACTCCTGGAAGGCATCGAGGAGTCGGCGGGCAAGGCCATGGTGCCCGCCCCCGTCACCGGCCCGCCCTGGGCGGGCGTGCTCCCGCCGCGCGGCGGCTGGCGCGAGGCCGCCGGCCTGCCGGACGCGGCCGGACTGCGCGGCGCGGTCGCGGCGGCGGTGGCCGAGTTCCGGGCCCGGGACGGCGCGCTGCCGGCCGAGCGGCGCACCCGCGCGGAGCGCGACCGGATCGGCCACGAGATCTGGTCCCGCACGATCGGCTCGACCGGCCTGCCGCTGCGGGCCGTCCACGCCGCCCAGTCGCTGGGCTTCCTGCCCCCGCACGAGGTGCCCGTGGCGCTGCTCGCCGCCGGCGCGTGGCTGCGGCTGCGCACCCCGTACGGATCGGTCGCGGTCCGCACGGCCGGCCTGGGGACGGGGCTGAGCGTCACCGCCGTGTGAACCGGGCGGATCAGGGGGCGTCGTCGGGGCGTACGGCGATGTGGTCCGGCTCCAGCTCCAGCAGCACCCGGTGCTCCATGCCCAGCGCCTCCGTGTACTCGGCGGGCAACTGGAGCCGCCCGGCGCGGTCGAGGGTGGCGTACTCGCGGGCCACCATCGCCTCCCGGCCCTGCGCGTCCAGCTCCGTGCGCCGCAGTACCTCCGAGGAGGTGCGGCCGTCGCGGATGGCGACCGAACGGCGGACCTCGCCCGCCACCGCACGGTCGTGCGTGACGATCACGACGGTGGTGCCGAGCTCCTCGTTGGCCCGCCGGAACGCGGCGAAGACCTGCTCACCCGTCGCCGAGTCCAGCTCGCCCGTCGGCTCGTCGGCCAGCAGCACGGACGGCGCGTTGGCCAGGGCGACGGCGATCGCGACCCGCTGCTGCTGCCCGCCGGACATCTGGTGCGGGCGCCGGTCCCGGCACTCGGCGACGTCCAGCATCGACAGCAGCTCCCGCACGCGCCCCGCCCGCCCCGCCCGCCCGGCCCGGCCGGCCCGGCCGCGCAACTGCATCGGCAGCGCCACGTTCTGGGCGGCGGTCAGGTACGGCAGCAGGTTGCGGGCCGTCTGCTGCCACACGAAACCCACCACCTCCCGCCGGTAGCGCAGCCGCGCCCGCGCGTCCATCGTGAGCAGGTCGCACCCCGCCACCCGGGCCGCGCCCGCCGTCGGCACGTCCAGGCCGGCCAGAATGTTCATCAGCGTCGACTTGCCGCTGCCCGACGCCCCGACCAGCGCCATCAACTCGCCCTCGCGCACCAGCAGGTCGAGCCCCTGCAGCGCCTGCACCTCCACCCCGTCGGCGCTGAACACGCGCACGAGACGGTCGCAGACGATCATCGCGCCGTCCCCGTACGCGGGCCCGTCCCGCCGCTCGGCGACGCGCCGCTCCAGCTCCGCCAGCGTGGTGTCCCTCATCGTGCCTCCCCTGCCCCGAGTTCCCCGACCGAGCCGCGGCGCGTCACCCACCATGCCTGACCCAGAGCGACCGCCGACGTCAGCACCACCACCCCCACCGCGGGCAGCACCAGCGACCAGGCGTCCGCCCGCAGCGGCGCGCCGTCGAACGCGGCGAGCCCCGGCGCCGCCGCGAGCGCCAGCCGCGCCAGGTCGACGCCCGGCGACAGCAGCGCGACGGCCGCCCACCCCGTGAGCGTCCCGCCGGCCGCCGCCAGCAGGGCCTGCGGCAGCGCCTCCAGGCCCAGCAGCCACCGGCCCTGCCGCCGCGACAGGCCCAGCGTGCGCAACCGCGCCAGCAGCGCCGCCCGTCCGGGCGCTCCGTGCAGCAGCGCCAGCAGCAGCGCCAGCGCGGCGTACCCGGCGCCCGCCGCGACGGCGCCCGCGTAGACCCGCTCGGCGCCCGTCTGCATCGGCGACTCGACGAACCCGGCACGCGCCTCCGAGCGGAGCCGGACGGAGAAGCCGCCGGCCGCCGACCCGACCGCGGAGCGCAGCGCCCCGCCCTCCACCGGGCCGCTCACCAGCAGCACCGTGTCCGCCCGGTGCGTGAGGTCGGCGGCGTTCACGACGATGAAGTCCGCTCCCGGCACCGCGGGGGTCCGCTCCCGCACGCCCGCCACCCGCACCCGGAAGGTCCCCGCGTGCGACTGGACCAGCCGCTGTTCGGCGCCCATCAGCCGGGCGACCGACGGCGAGACGACCGCGGGCAGCAGCGGCACCCGGCCCCCGTCCCCGTCACCCGCCCGCCGAAGGTCACCGGCGGGGAAGGAGCCCTGCCCGGTGCGGCGCGCCAGTTCCGCGTACGCGCCGGGCTCCACACCGATCAGCGTCACGCTCATCGAACCGGGCACACCCGGCCGGTCCGCCAGCGGCACGCCGTACTCCACCTGGACCGCCACCGCCTCCCGCACGCCCTCGACACCCCGCACCGCCTCCACCAGCCCGTCCGGCAGCGGCACCGCCTCAGCGGCCCCCGACACCCGGGCGTCCCCGCCCGTCTCCAGCACCGCCGCCTCCTCCCGGGCCGCCGCCACGCCCGCCAGCACCGACCCGCCGAACCCCGCCGTCGTCAGCGCGACCAGCAGCGCCAGCAGCGTCAGCGCACCCGCCGCCGGCGACCGGGCCGCACCCGCCAGCGCCAGCGGCCCCACCACGCCCCGCAGCCGGCGCGCCGGACGGGCCGCCCAGCGCAGCGGCAGCGGATACAGCCGCACGAGCACGAGCGCGGCGACCAGGCCCACCAGGACCGGCGCCGAGCCGGCGAGGAGGTCCGCCCCGCCCGCCCCCGCGTCCCGCGTGCGCAGCGCCGCCACCGCGGCCACGGCCAGGGCCAGCAGCGTCAGTTCCGCCACCGTGCGCCGCCGCGAGGGCCGCGCGGCCACCAGGTCGTCCCGGCCGCGGTGCACCCCCGGCCGCCGGTGCGGGAACACCGCTCGCACCGGCAGCACCCCACACACCACCAGCGCCACCGCGCCCGCGCCGGCCGCCGCGTACCCGAACCGGTCCGATCCCACCAGCCACACGGCGAGCAACAGCCCCAGCGCGGCGGCCGGAACCGCGACCACGGCCGTCTCCGCCAGCAGCCGCCCGCCGATCCCGCCCAGCGACCCGCCCCGCGCCCGCAGCAGCGCCGGCTCGTCCCGCCGCCGCGCGGCGCCCAGCCCCGCCGCCATGCCCACCACCACGACGGCCACCGTCCCGGCCCCGGCCGCGGCGACCGCCACGACCGGCCCGATGGCGGCGCGCATCCCGTCGTGGGAGGCGAGCAGGTCACCGAGCCGGGTGTCGACCGCGGCCGCGTCACCGAGCCGCCCGCGCACCGCCAGCAGGTCCGGGCCGCCCGTCAGCGAGGCGACCGCCCCCGTCAGCGCGGGCGCGTCCCGGGCCGTCAGGTGCCCGGTGGCCGGCGCGATCCGCCAGAAGCCCTGCGGCTCACCGGCCGTGCCCAGCAGCACGGGAGCCGCCTCGGGCGGCAGGAGCAGCGCCGCATCCCAGAAGAACCGGGGCGCGCCCGCCGCCTGCCTGGCGGTGAGTTCGGGCGTCCGCAGGCGCGGCTCGACCGACCAGTACGCCTGCCGCGGCGACCGGGGCTGGACGACGCCGGTGATCCGTACGGCGAGCGGCCCGCGCCCGGCACGGGGCAGGTGCACCACCGAACCGGGGGACAGCTCCAGGGCCTCGGCGGTGTCGGCGGTGACCGCCGCCTCCACCCCGGTGGCGGTCGCCGTCGCGGGGGCGGTGGGCAGGCGTCCGGCGCGCACGGTGGCGTGCCGGCCCAGCTCCGAGGGCGTGGCCAGGGTGAACTCGGGCGGCAGGCCGTCGGGCGCCGGGAGGCCCGGATCGCTCGCCGGCAGCGGCCTGGTGGTGCGCAGCCCGTACGACGACTGCGCGGCGTCGGCCCGTACGGGCTCCGGCAGGGCGTCCAGGACCGCCCGGTGCAGCGTCCGCAGCGCCTCCGGCCGCACGTGCGCCTCCCCGGTGCCCGGCCCGGCCGGCACGGTCACCTCGACGACGGAGTCGGGCGGGGCGGCGCCGGCGATCCGGTGGCGCAGGCCCTCCGTCTCGTACGCGTCGACGGCACGCGGGAACGCGGCGGCGAGGAACGCGGTCACCGCCACGAGCAGGCCCAGGGCGACGGCGGCCCCGGGGAAGGCCCGCAGCCGGGTCCGCACCCAGGGCGCGGCAACAGCGGTCCGGCGCATCTCAGTCGCCTCCCCGGAAAGGCGCCCGGTGCCGCGGCGCCACGGCCGGGTCGTGGCGGCGCAGCGCGATCGCGGCCACCGTCAGCAGCGGCAGCGCCGCCACGGCGGCCAGCAGCAGCGCCACCCGTTCCGGCGGCAGTTCGACCAGGACGCCCGGCACGGGCCGGGCCGCCCGGCCGGTCAGCACCACCAGCGGCACGACGGCCCGGGTCAGTACGGTGCCGAGGGCGAGGCCCACCAGCAGCACGATGCCGACGAGCAGTCCCTGCTCGGCCGCCAGGAGCCGGGCAAGGCGGCGGCGCGGCGCGCCCAGCGCCCGCAGCACACCGAACTCGGCCGCCCGCTCCCGCAGCGTCCCGGCCGCGCTCACCGCGAAGCCCACCGCCGCCAGGGCCGCCGCGGCCACCGCCACCGCCGTCAGCGCCGAGCGCGGTCCCGCGCCCAGCGGGTCGCGCAGCAGCTCACCGGCCACCTCGTCGCGTACGAGCACCTGCGCCGGATCCCGGTCGGGCTCGGCCCGCAGCGCGGCCGCCACGCCGGCGGTCCGGCCGGGGGCGGGCGCGAGCCACCACTCGGTGGGCGCCAGGGCGAGCCCGGTGCGGCCGACCGCCGCCAGGTCCACCAGCAGGGCCCCGCCGCCCGGCTCCGCCGGGGTGGTCGGCAGGTCCCGTACGGTGCCGACGACGGTCACCCGCACCTGGCGGCCCGCCAGCGTCACGTCCAGGCTCTGGCCGCGCCGCGCCCCGGAGGCGGCCAGGAAGGCATCGGTGGCGACGGCCGGTACCGCGTCCGCGCGGGGCGGCGGGGGCGGGCCGGCGAGGACGGTGAAGTGCTGCGGGTCGAAACGGGGGTCGACCGGTGTGGCGCCGGTGCCGTACGCCAGGGTCAGCGGCGCCCGGGCCCCGGAGGCGACCGTGACCGGGGCGGTCCCCGCGGGGTTCTCGCTGGTGGTCAGCCGCCCGCGCCAGGCGCCGAACGCGGCCGCCGGTACCGGGCGTTCGGCGCCGGCGGCGGTGACGGCGACCAGCCGCTCCAGCACGAACCGGTGCCGCTCGCCCCGCCGGTGGGGCAGCGGGCCGGACAGCTCCACCCCGGTCAGGGCCACCGGACCGGCGGGGCCGCCGGAGGCCGCGCCCAGGTCGGCGGTGCCGTTCCGGTCCAGCGGCAGCCGGTAGGCCAGGCCGTGCCGGTCCTCCACCGTCACGGCGGCGTCGACGCGGGCGCCCGCGCCGGTCACCCGGGTGGTGAGCCGCAGCCGGACGGTGCCGTCCGGCAGGGGCACCCCGGGCCGCTCCCGGCGCGGCGGGGCGAGGCGGGCGAGGAGCCGGCCGGGCGGTACGTCCGCCAGGTCGCGGCGCAGCAGCAGGCCCTCACGTACGCGGGAGGTGTCCAGCGCCAGGACGGTAGCCGACCGGTCGCCCGGCAGCTCCGTCACCGCCCGGTGGGCGGGCGCCGCGTCCCGCACCCCGGGCAGCCGCCCGTACGCCCCCGCCCGGCCCGGATCACCGGTGCGGTCGTCCAGCACCCGCACGGACGCGCCCGTCGCGAAGTCCGCCTGGTCGCGCTGCGACCGGTCCCACGAGGCGCTCTGACCGATCGCCGGCATGCCCGTCGCCACCGCCAGCACCAGCAGCAGCACCGGGCCCGCCCCGCGCAGCGGCCGCCTGCTGAACTGCCAGCCCGCCAGCGCCACCCCGAGCCCGCGCCCGCCCGCCGCGCGCCGCTCCGCCAGCCGGGCGGCGGGCGGCAGCAGCCGCAGCGTCAGCACGGTACCGGCCAGCAGCGCCAGCGCGGGAGCCGCCACCAGCAGGGGGTCGACGCCCGCGCCGGCCGCCGGGGACGCCGTGTGCCGGTCCAGCCGCCAGTACGCCACCGCCGCGACCACCAGCAGCCCGACGTCGGCCCCCGCCCGCACCGGCGCCGGCAGTGCGCCCGCCCGCCCCCGCGCCGACCGCACCGGGCCGGCGGCGGCCATCAGCGCCGGGGCCACCACGGCGGCCGCGCACGCCGCCGCCACCCCGGCGGCGACCAGCCACACCGGACCGGCCGGGGCGCCCCCGGGCCGCAGCCCGATCCCGTCGAGCGCACCGCCGCCGGACAGGAGCCGGGTCAGCGGCCCGGCCAGCAGCGGCGCGACCACCGCGGCGGGCCCGGCCAGCAGCAGCGCCTCCAGCGCCGCGAGACCGGCGATCCGCCGCGCCGAACCGCCCCGGGCCCGCAACAGCTCCGTCTCGCCCGCCCGTTCCGTCCGCAGCAGCCGGGCGACCAGCAGCAGCGTGTACGCCGCCAGCAGCACGAGCTGGACGGCCACGATCATCAGGGTCGTGCGGGCCACCAGCAGTGCCCGCTCGCTGTCGCCGAGGACGGCGGGCAGGGACGTACGGGCGGTCGCCGCGCCGCCGAACGCGGGGTCGGCGGCGAGGGCGGCGGGACGGGACCTGGCCGCCTCGCGCAGGGCGCCGATACCCCCGGTGGTGAGAGTGCCGAAGTCGGCGGAGGCCAGCCAGGACGTCTCGTCGGTGGTGACCCGGCCGGAACGCAGCACCGACGGGTCGGTGAGCAGCGGACCGTAGGTGGTGAAGACGACGGTGCGGACACCACGCCCGCCGAGGGAGTCCAGCCGCCAGTAGGGGTCGGCCGGGTCGGCCGGCCGGTACACGCCGGTGACGCGCACCGTGACGGGCTCTCCGCCGAGCCGGTCGGTGACGGTGAGCCGGTTGCCCGGTGCGAGCCCCAGCCGCTGGGCGGCGGCCTCGGGCAGGGCGGCCTCGACGTCTGCGCCGGAGGCGGGCCACGTCCCCCGGAGCAGGCGGAGGCGTGAGCGGTCCAGGGCGGCGAAGTGGGTCAGGTCGGGCTCACCCGCGCGGGCGCCCGGCTGCCGGAGCGCGCGCGGCAGGGCGTACGAACCGGAGCGCTCCATCCGCCGTACGGTCACGGGCAGCCCGGCGAACGTCCGGCGCGCCCCCTCCCGGGCGGCCTGGTCGGCCGCTTCCCGCCGCTCCGGCGGGACATGGGCGGTGACCACCAGCGAGGCGGCGGAGGCGGCGCGGCCGTGCAGGGTGTGGCGGAGGGCGGCGTCGCCGACGGAGCCCGCGAACGCGGTCAGCGCGGCCAGCACGGACGTGGTCAGCAGGACGGCGAGGAGGGCGGCGGCCAGGAGTAACCGGTGCGCGCGGACGCGCAGGAGCACGAAACCGGTCACACAGCCCCCCGCGCCGTCGAACGCCTGATCGTTCCCCGGATACTTGCAGACGGCATGTGCCGGAGTAACCGCTTGCACGCGGATGTTGACGGGATCGTGACCGTCGTCCGGCGGGGCCGCACGTGGGTGTGCCCCGCCCCGCGCCCGTCACCCCGGCGGCGGCGCCCGCCCCCGTGCGCGCGGCCCTCAGTCGCCGCGCGGCACCCACCGGTGTGTGAACCGGGCACCCAGCCACCCGCCCAGCACGGTCGCCGCCCCGCACACCAGGGCGGCCAGCGCCAGCGCGCCGCCGAGCAGCCCGAGCGGCGAACTCGCGGACGGGGAGAGGAAACCGACGTTCACCGCCGCCAGCACCCCCGCGAACAGCGCGGCCAGGCCCAGTGAGCAGGCCATCGGCACCCCCATCCCCCACCAGGCGACCCGCAGGTGGAACCCCGCGCCCGAGGTGTACCCGGCCAGCGCCCGCAGCTCGTCCGCCCGGTCGAGGAACGCGTGCAGCAGCCCGGCCGCCCCGGCGAGCGCCAGCAGCAGGAACCCGACGGCCGCCACGAGCACCACCCAGTCCGCCTGCCGCGCCCGGGCCTGGGCGCCGATGACGCTGGTGTCCCCGGGGACCCCCACGTGCGGCAGCGGCAGCGTCGCCCGGGCGGCCCGCTCAGCCCGCTCGCGTCCCTCCGGCCCGCTCGTCAGGACGACGAACGGCCCCTGTTCCCGCAGCAGTTGCGCCCGTGAGGAGGCCGCCTGGACGTGGACCAGGCCGAAACTCATCCAGCGCAGGGCCTCCGTACGGGGGGTGCGCTCGGAGAAGACGTCGTGCACCGGGACGGCCCGGTCGCGCGGGCAGGTTCGCATGGCACCCAGCGCCGCGAGGTCCCGGCAGTCGCCGCGCAGCACGGGCGGGCCGGTGCCGGACGCGCCGTCGCCCGGCACCACGCGCAGCACCCGGTCGCCCGGGCCCAGCGCGGCCGTGAACCGCGCGTGCGCCGCCGCCCCGGCGGGCGCGCTGTAGACCTCCAGGAGCCGGTCGTCCAGCCGCTCGCCGAGCACGGTGGCGTGACGCGCCTCGCTCGTCAGGTCGGTGACCATCACCACGGCCTGGGCGACCAGGCCCAGCATCACCACGAGGGCCGCGCCCGCCCGGGCGATCACCGTGGGATGGGCGGCCGCCCACCGCCCGCCGACCAGCCGTGCCGGGTTGCCCGTGCCCTGCCGGGTCAGCCGGACGGACACCCGGGCGGCCGCCCGTCCCAGCAGCGGCGGCAGGCCGATCAGCGTCAGGGTCGTGCCCAGGACGAAGAGCCGGATGCCCATCGCCCCGCCCGCCGCCGCCCCGGACACCACGGCCAGGCCGCCCACCGCGCTCACCGTGCCCGGCCACGCGGACGGCAGCGGCCGCGCCGGCCGGGGCCGCCCGGACCCGGCGGGGCGCACCCGCAGGTGCAGCGCGGCGAACAGCAGGCACAGCGCCGCCCACACCCCCGCGAGCGCGAGCGGGAACTGCCAGCGCAGCGGCGCCAGATCGGCGGCCGACACCGCGTAACCGGTCAGCGGCAGCCGTATGCCGGTCAGCGTGGCCGCCACCAGTGGTACGCCCGCGAGGACCGTGCCGGCCGCCAGCGGGCGCAGGCACTCCCCGGCCGCGATCCTCGCCCGCACGGAACGCCCGCCGCCGATCGCGTACAGCACCGCCAGCCGTCCGTCCCGCTGCCGGGCCCCGAGCCGCGAGGACACGGCCAGCAGCACGGCGGCGGGCAGCCCGAGCTGGGGGACCAGCAGCCAGTACAGGTCGCTCTCCGGCCGGTCGAACGACTGGCTGACGAAGGAGGGCGGGCCGGCCGGCCGCTCCGCCCCGAACCCGGTGATCCCCAGCGTCGTCTCGTGCCCCTTGATCGTGACGCCGGCCGGCGGGCGGACGTACACGAACAGCTCGCCCGCGTCGGCCAGTCCCTCCTCCGCGACCGTGCCCGCCAGCCTGCCGAACCGGGTGGCGGCCGCCGGCATCACGTCGAGCAGGGCCGGCGACACGAACGCCTCGCCCGGCCGCGGCCAGCGGGGCAGCCCGGGCGGCAGCGGCGCGGACGGGGCGGCGGGTTCCAGGTGGACCACCGAGAAGGTCCACTCCCGCCAACTGTCGTCGCTCTGCGTCCACCAGGCGGCAGGCCGGGCGTCCGGGGGCATGACCGGCACCGGCAGCCGGGCCGTCACGCGCGCCTCCCGCGCCTCGTGCACGGCGTGGACCGCCTGCACGCACCACACCAGCAGCGCCGCCGCCGCCGCGGCGAGCACCAGGGACAGGGCCTGCAGGGTCAGCCGGGGGTCCCGCCGGCCGGCCGCGCCGGCCGAGGCGCGGCGGCCGACGGCGAGCAGGTGGGCGGTCGCGCCACGGCGCCGGGCGCGCCTCACGGGCCGGCCACCGCGGTGCCGGTGGTGCCGGTGGCGTCGTGCAGCGTGCCGTCCCGCAGGGTCAGTTGCCGGTCGGCGTAGAAGGCGACGACGGGGTTGTGCGTGACGACCACCAGCGTGCAGCCGTACTGGACGGGCAGCCCGAACAGCAGCGCGCAGACGTCGTCCGTGGCGTGCTCGTCGAGCGCGCCGGTCGGCTCGTCGGCGAGGACCACCGGCGGCCGGGTCGACAGCGCGCGGGCCACCGCGACCCGCTGGCGCTCGCCGCCGGACAGCACGCCCGCGGGGGAGTCGGCCACCTTGCCGACGCCCAGCTCGCGCAGCAGCCGCCCGGCCCTCCCGTACGCCTCCCGCCGGCCCTTCCCGGCGATCAGCAGCGGCAGAGCGGCGTTCTCCAGCGCGCTCAGCTCCGGCAGCAGCTCGCCGAACTGGTAGACGAAGCCGAGGGTGTTCAGCCGCCATGCGGCGGCCTTGGCGGGCCGCAGCGCGGCGATGTCGGTCCCGCACACCCGCACGCTTCCGGTGCGGGGGCGGTGCAGTCCGGCGAGGCAGGACAGCAGGGTCGACTTGCCGCTGCCGCTGGGGCCGGTGACGGCGACGGACTCGCCGGGGTGGGCGGTCATCGCGGCGTTCCGCAGCAGGGTGCGGCCGCCGAGCTCGCAGGTCAGTCCGGAGACGGTCAGGGTCGGTGCCGGCGCCACGGTCAGGGGTGCCTCTTCCAGGCGGAGCACGCGTCCGTCACCAGTGGGCGGTTCTCGCACGTCTGCATGGTGTAGACCGAGTACGTCCCGGTCGTGGAGGTCCTGCAGTAGCCGTTGGTCTCCTCCATCCGCACCACGGTGTCCGGCGTGGTCCGGCGGAAGTTGACGTAGACGTTGAAGCCGTCGTACTCGCGGTCGCAGACCCCGGCGAACTTGTGGTCCCTGCCGATGTAGCCGAAGTCCTCGCCCTCGTAGACGTAGAAGGTGTCACCGAAGGCGGTACCGGCGCCGAGCAGCGCCGCCGTCGTCGCGATCGCCACGGCACCCGCCCGTATGGTCCTCCGTCGCACCTTTGCACCTCCGTAAGACGAGGGGCACCCGCCCGCTGCGGATGCCCGTTCGATCTGTTGCGGCTGTGAACTTAGGGGGTCGGAGGTGGTCGTGGGGACGGGGCGTTGCAGAGTTGGCCGGAACCTTTTCTGTCACTTCCCGGTCACGGAGGGTGAGGCGGCTCAGTCCGGGGTGTTCACCATCGACGCGGCGGCGTACGTCAGGTAGTTCCAGAGCGTCCGCTCGTGCTCCTCGGACAGGCCGAGCTCGTCGACCGCCGCCCGCATGTGCGTCAGCCAGGCGTCGTGGGCCGCCCGGTCCACGGTGAAGGGCGCGTGCCGCATCCGCAGGCGGGGGTGGCCGCGGTTGTCGCTGTAGGTGCGGGGACCGCCCCAGTACTGCATCAGGAACAGCACCAGCCGCTCCTCGGCCGGTCCCAGGTCCTCCTCCGGGTACATCGGCCGCAGCAGCGGGTCCTGGGCAACCCCCTGGTAGAAGCGGTGGACGAGGCGCCGGAAGGTCGGCTCGCCGCCGACCTGCTCGTAGAAGGTCTGCTCCTGAAGCGTGCCGCGCGGGATCTCATTCACGACTCCATCGTCTCAGACGCCCCGGCCGGCAACCCCGGGCCCGGTCCCGCCCGGGCCTCCCACGGCTTCCGGGCCACTCGCCTGCGGCCCCCGTGCGCAGCATGGTGGAGGTATGCGCACACACGGAGAGCGTCCGCCGCGGCCGGAGGACCCCTTCGCCGAGGCCGCCGCGGCGGCACGGCGCGAGCTGGTACGGGAGATCGCCGCGGGCGGCGACCTCCAGGACCCCGCCTGGCGGGCCGCGTTCGAGGAGGTGCCCCGGCACCTGTTCGTGCCGTACTTCTACACAGGGGGTGGGGCTGCCCCCTGTTCGAGCGCAGCCGAGAGCTCGGGGGAGGGGGGATACGAGCGGTTGTGGTGCGAGGATGCCGACCCCGACCGGCGCAGGCGCTGGCTGGAGGGCGCCTACCTGGACCGGCCGCTCGCCACCCGGGTACGGGACGGGGACCTGGTCTCGTCGGCGAGCCAGCCGTCCCTGATGGCCGGAATGCTGCACGCGCTGGAGCTGCGCGACGGGGACGCCGTCCTGGAGATCGGCGCCGGGACCGGGTACAACGCGGCGCTCCTGTCGCACCGGCTGGGCGACGACCGGGTGACCACCGTCGACCTGGACGAGGACATCACGGAGGCGGCCCGCGCCCACCTGGCGGCGGCCGGGTACCACCCCGCCGTGGTCACCGGCGACGGTGCGCGCGGGTGCCCCGGGCGGGCCCCGTTCGACGCGGTCGTCGCGACCTGCGCCGTCTCCTCCGTACCGCCCGCGTGGCCGGCGCAGTGCCGCCCGGGGGCGCGCATCCTGGCGCCGCTGTCCACGGGGCTCGTCCGGCTGCGGGTGCGGGACGCCGGGCACGCGGAGGGCCGCTTCCTGCGCACGTCCGCGTTCTTCGTCCCGCTGCGGGGCGCCACCCCGCCCGCGCCGGTGGTGCACACGGGCGGCCTGCCCCGGCGGGCGACCGACAACGAGCTGTTCCGCTTCCTGCTGACGCTGACCGCCGGCAGCCTGGACCCGCACGAGGCGTACTCGCTTTGGCAGCGCGAGCGACGCCCCGCGCGGGAACGTTTCGGCGTGACGGTCAGCGGTGAGCACCAGTGGGCCTGGCTGGACGACCCCGAGGGGCCGTACGCCTGGCCCCTGGGGGCGCGGGGCTAGCCCCGGAGGATCGTGATCGTCGTCCAGGCGCCCACGTGGACCCGGTCACCGTCCTTGAGCGGGACGGGGACGTAGGGCTGGATCGGGTCCTCGCCGCCGTTGAGCGTGGTGCCGTTGGTGGAGTTCTGGTCGACGACCGCCCAGGAGCCGTCCGGCTGCTGCACCAGCACGGCGTGCTGGTGCGAGACGCCCGGGTCCTCCGGCGGCACGGACAGGTCGATGTCGGGGGACTCGCCCGTGGAGTGCCGCCGGCGGCCGATGCTGATCTGGTTGCCGGACAGCGGCAGCCGCTGCTCGGGGGAGTACGCGGGCAGGTTGAGGCCCGCGGCCTCGGGGCCGCTGCGCTGCATCATCGCCATGAAGTACGCCCGGTCGGGCGCGACGACCGCCGTCCACCCCGCGGACCCCTGCGGTGCCTGCGGCTGCTGCGGTGCCTGCGGCGCGTGCTGCTGGGGCGCGTGATGCTGCGGCGGCTGGGAGGCGTGCGGCGGCTGGGAGGCGTGCGACGGTGCCTGGGGTGCGTGGTGCTGGGGGGCCTGCGGCTGCGGTGCGTGCGGCTGCGGTGCCTCGGGCGCCTGGGGCTGCGGGGCCGGCTGGTGGGGCGCCTGGGGCTGCGCGGGCGGCGGCAGCATCCAGTCGTCCCCGCCCGTGCCGGTCGGCTGCGGCGGGGGCGGCGGACCCGGCTGCTGGAACGCCTGCGGGGGCCGCGGCGGGCCGGACGGCTGCTGGAACGCCTGGGGAACCGGCGGCGGGCCCTGCGGCGCGCCCTGCGGGGGCCGCTGGGGCGTGGACGGCTCGTGCGGCAGCGGCTCGGCCGGGCGGTTCATCTGCGAGGGGCGGGAGCCCTGGTACTCGTACGGGTCCGGCGGACGCGGCGCCTGCGGGGGCGACGGCGGCTGGGACTGGAACCCGGGCGGCAGGTTCAGCCCGGGCGGCGGGCCACCGGGACCTCCGGGGCCGCCCGGACGGGCCTGGCCGCCGGGGGCGGGGGGCGGTGCGACAGGGGTGTACGAGGTCGCCGTGTTGGTGAGGAAGTTCCACCGGCACTCCTCGCAGAACGGCGCCATGGCCTCGCGCGGAGTACGGCACTGCGGGCACAGCTCCGCCTGGGCGGTGGCGTTGGGGTCGCCGCCCGTGAAGCCGCCGGGAGCGCCGGGGCCGCCCGGCGCACCCGGACCGCCGGGGCCGCCCGGACCGGACGGGCCGGGGTAGCCGTACGCGGGCGGCGGCGGGGGAGGCGGCGGCGGAACGGCACCCGCAGGCGCGCCCGCCCCGGTCATGCGGTGGCCGCAGACCTCGCACCAGTCGTCGGAACCCGACTGGTGTCCGTTCGGGCAGGTCGGCATGTCGGCGCTTCCCCCTCTCCTCAACCGGCCCGCGGGCCGAGCAGATCGTGACCTATGTCGTGACGTTCTTCACGCGAACCGTCTTGGTGGAGCGGGTCTCGAGTGTCATCTCGTCCGCTTCCGCGACCTTCGCCTTCAGTCGCACAGTACCTGTCGCCGCGTCGACCACGTCCACCACCTTCGAAAGGAGTTTCGCGGTGTCCGCGTTCCCGGAGGCGGCCGCGAGCTGCACGGCACGGCCGAGTTTCGCCGTCGCTCCATCGAAATCGCCCGACTTGCGAGCATCCAGCCCCTGTTGGATGACCTGTGCCAGTTCGGCCTGTCCCGTGTAGTGCGCGACCTGGGGGTTGATGGAGGTGGAGGCCGCCATGTCGTCCGTCCACACCGCCCGTACCAGGCCCTGCGACAGGGTCTGGGGCGTGCCGCCGGCCGCGTCGGGCAGGACGAGCGAGACACGGGCCGCGAGCATCTCCTGGCCGATCCCGGCCTCCGGCACCCGGACGCACACGTGGTAGTCCCGGGACTCGTCGCCCCACGAGCCGGTCGGATAGTCCCCGGACCGGGGCCCCGCCTCCGTACGCCGGTCCGTCAGCTCCTCCACCGTCGGCGCCACCTGCTTGACGAAGACGATCTCCACCCCGACCGGGGTCCACAGGCGCAGGCTGACGTCGGCGACCTCCTTGCCCATCGCGTTCTCCATCATCCGCGTGAAGTCCGCGGCGAGGCCCGCCGGATCGGCGACGATGTCGGCCGTGCCCAGCAGCGCCGACGCGATCCCGGTGACCTCCTTCACCTCCCAGTCGGTCCCCACGCCCCGGGCGTCACACGTGAAGCGGCCGGCGCAGGCGTCGAGGGCCGCCCGCAGGTCGGCCGGCGTCTCGTGCTCGTTGCGGCCGTCGGTGAGCAGGATGCCGTGCCGGATCGGCACGTCGGCGGAGGCCAGCAGCCGGTCGGCGAGCGTCAGCCACGTACCGATCGCGGTGCCGCCGCCCGCGCTCAGCCTGCGCAGCGCATCCTTCGCCTCGGCGCGGGTGCGCGCGTCGGCGGTGGCCAGCCGGCCGCCCCCGGGGTACACCTCGGCGGCGACGTGGGTGCCGGCGACCACCGCGAAGGCGACGCCGTCGCGCAGCGTGTCGATCGCGGCGGCCGTGGCGTCGCGGGCGTTGCGCATCTTCGTCGGCGGGTACTCCATGGAGCCGGAGCAGTCGACCATGACGACGACGGCCGCGGCCGGCGCCTGTCCCGGTATGGACGAGGGCGAGACCGCCGCCCCGGCCAGCGGCGCCCCTCCGGTGGTGCCGCCTCCCGTCGAGGTGACCGTGACGATCGCGTTGACCTCGCGCCCGCCCTCCGGCAGGTACTCGTTCTGGTACACGTCCACCGAGAACTGCGGCACGTTCGACTTGGAGAAGTTCGCCATCTGATCGGCTCCTGGGGACTCGGGCTCCGGCACACACGCAACGGACAGAAGCGGATGGGGGGTTGGTCGTCGGACGAAACGGTCAGGCCGATCCTGCCCCCCGGGGCGCCACGGCGAACGGCATGACGGCCACTGTTACGTTGTCGTGGCCCCCGCCGTCGAGGGCGTGCCCCACGAGGACCTGGGCGCCGTGCAGCGGCCGGGCGGCCGCGTCGGGCGGCACGACCCGCGCCATGTCCTCGGCGCCCTCCGCGTAGTTCCACAGGCCGTCGGTGCACACCACGACGACACCGGGCCGGTCCGGTTTGAACGCGGCGGTGTGCGGCTCCAGTTCGTACGCGTCGGCCCCCAGCCAGCCGGTGATGGCGTGGGCGCGCTCGTCCGCGTACGCCTCGGCCTCGTTCATCAGGCCCGCCGCCACCATCTGCGCGGCCCAGGAGTCGTCCTCGGTGAGCCGGGCGGGCGGGCCGCCGCGGTCGTCCGGCACCCAGTAGGCCCGGCTGTCGCCGACCCATCCGACCACCAGCAGGCCGCCGGCGACCACCGCGCCCACGAGCGTGCAGGCCGGGGCGTTCTGGTGGCGGTGCGGGTCGTGCTCCATGGCGCCCGCGTCCTGACCCCCGCCGTCCGCCAGGGCGTTGACCGCCTCGGAGGCGGCCACGATCGCCTCGTGCATCGCCGCCTGCGGGTGCGTACCGCGCGGGAGGGACGCCAGCAGTGACTCGTTGGCGGCGGCCGCGGCGGCCGCCGACGCCTCGTCGGGGCGGGTCGCCGACGACACCCCGTCGCAGACGATCGCGACGACGGCCGGCGAACCGTCCGGCAGGGCGGTGGACGACACGGCGAACGCGTCCTCGTTGCGGTGGTGGCGCAGCCCCCGGTCGCTCACGGCGGCGACCGCGCCGAGCTCCTCCTCCATGTGGTCGCGTTCGCGCGGCTGGGCGTGCCCGCAGTTCTCGCAGTACCCGTCCGGGTCCACGTGCCCGGCCCGGCACGCCACGCACACCCGGGCGCCGGCGGCCGGAGCAGGCGCGTGCCCGCCCGCCCGGGGGTCGGGCACGCCCGGGTCGCCCGCCGCGGGCGCCACCTCCGGCGGTGCCACCCCGCCGGGCGCGGACGCCGCGTCCGGCGGGGCGGGCGTGTCGGGTGCGGCGACCGGGTCCGGCGCCCCGACCGGGTCCGGCGCCCCGACCGGGTCCGGTGCGGAGGCCCTGCCCGGTGCGGAGGCCCTGCCCGGTGCGGCGGCCGGGTCCGGCTCGCCGGGCGGTTCCGGCGCCCCGGCGGCGTACGGCGTGCCCGGCGCGCTCGT
>NZ_SMNQ01000006.1 GCF_004353505.1 Streptomyces sp. WAC05374 | reverse complement strand
GGGGGGGGGGGGGGGGGGGGGGGGGGGGGGGGGGGGGGGGGGGGGGGGGGGGGGGGGGGGGGGGGGGGGGGGGGGGGGGGGGGGGGGGGGGGGGGGGGGGGGGGGGGGGGGGGGGGGGGGGGGCGGGCGCCCAGGAACGGAGGCCCTGGGCCGGGGGGCCGCCGGAGGTCGGGGCGACGCGTGGATGTTGGCCGGTTCCGCCTCCTGCGGGCGGGTTCCTCCTCCCGCCCGTACCCCGGCACGGCTCCCCCGCAAGCCGTGCCGCCCGTCACCGTCCCGGCGCCGGCTCCAGGAAGCCCTCCTCCACCAGCAGCCGGATCGCCTGCGGCGTACGGTCCCGCAGCAGCACCGGGTCCTCCCCCATGAGCTGGGCGATGGCGTCCAGGATGCGTCCCGCGCTGAGCGTCCCGTCACACACGCCCGCGAAGCCCGCGCCGACCGTGTCCACCTTGGTGGCACGGCGCATGCCCCGGTTCTGCCGCAGCACCACGTGCTCGGGGTCCTCGGCGCCGGGCAGCCCGACCTGCTCCTGCATCACCTCGGGCGCGAGCACGAAGTGGTCGCCGAGCAGCGCCGCGTCGTCGCGCGTGCGCAGGTAGTCCTGGCGCGCGAAGTGCGCCCGTACCGTCTCGCCGAGGGGCTGCTCCACCGGGTGCGGCCACTCCTCGACGACGATCGAGGGCTCGTCCGCGCCGGACTTGCGCAGCGTGATCCACCCGAAGCCGACCGCCTTGGTCTTGCGCGCCTCGAACTCGTCCAGCCACGCCTCGTACCGCGCCGCGTACTCCTCACGGTCCGCCAGCAGGTGGTCCCCGGCGTCCCGCAGCCACAACTCGGCGTACTGCGTCACTTCCTGCACCTCGCGCTGGACGATCCAGGCGTCGCACCCGCGCGGCACCCAGGAACGCAGCCGGTCCTGCCAGTCCTCGCCCTCTACGTGCTGCCAGTTGGCCAGGAAGTGCGCGAACCCCCCTTCGTTCAACCGCTCCCCCGCCGTCTGAACGAGCGACCGGCACAGATCGTCCCCGCCCATCCCGCCGTCCCGGTAGGTCAGCCGGGCGCCGGCCTTGCCCTTGCCGGCGGCCAGGGGGGAGATCACGAACGGCGGGTTCGACACGATCAGGTCGTACGTCTCCGACGCCACCGGCTCGAACAGCGAACCGGTCCGCAGGTCGGCCTCCGGCGCCCCCGACAGCGCCAGCGTGAGCCGCGTGAAGTCCAGCGCCCTCGGGTTCAGGTCCGTCGCCGTCACACGCGTGGCGTGCTGCGCGGCGTGCAGCGCCTGGATGCCGGAGCCGGTGCCGAGGTCCAGGGCGGAGGCGACGGGCGTACGGACCGTGATCCCGGCGAGCGTGGTCGACGCGCCGCCCACGCCGAGGACCACGCCCTCGCCGCGGCCGCTCGCCCCGGCCGCCCCGCCCACGGCGCAGCCCAGGTCGGAGACGATGAACCAGTCCTGGCCCTCGGGCCCGCCGTACGGCCGTACGTCCACCGTGGCGCGGACCTCGCCGCCGTCCTCGACCACCCATCCGTCGGCGAGCGCCTCGTCCAGCGGCAGCACGGCGCGCGCCTGTTCGGACGGCACCGGGTGCTGGAGGAGGAAGAGGCGGACGAGCGTGGCGAGCGGCCCGTCCGCGCGGGTGGCACGCAGGGCGGGGACCGTCTCGCTGCGGGCGAGCGCGGCGTAGGCGGGTGCGCCGAGCAGTTCGAGCAGGCCGTCGGCGGTGAAGTCGGCGGCGAGCAGGGCGTCGCGGAGGCGGTCGGCGCGGTCGGGCACCGGGAGGCTGGCGGTAAGGCTGGTCGTACTCACCTGCCCATTGTGACCGCCGCCACTGACAAACGACGCGCGGCCCGGCCCCCATGGGGGAACCGGGCCGGTTTCCATTGAACGCCCTTACAACAACCGGCGGCCCTTACTGGCCGGCCTTGCTCGGCGAAGCGGAGCCGGCAGCGGACGCGGCGGGGGCGGAGGCACCGGCGGAGGCGGACGCGTCCGGGCCGGGCTTGGCCGGCGGGATGGTGGGCGAGACCGTCGCCTCGGCCTTGCGGCAGCCGGGCTGCTTGGCCATCGCCTGGCCCAGCTCGCCGGACTGGAGCTTGGCCAGCGCGTCCTGGTCCATCTTCTCGATCTTCTTCAGCCCGTCCGCGACACCCTGGAGGCCGTCGGCGAACTTCTGCTGGTTCTTCGGGTCGAGCGCGTCGACCTGCTTCTTGAGGTTCTCGTACGCCGTCGCCGTGGCGTTGAGTTCCTTGACCGCGTCCTGCTGGAGCTTCTCGCCGTTGTCGACGGGCGGTACGCCGGCGTCCTGCACCGCCTTGGCGAGCGCCTTGTCCGCGTCGGCGATGTCCTGGAAGGCCTTCGAGTCGGCGGCCTGGATGTCGGCGGGCTTGCCGTCCGCCGCCGTCGAGATGATGGCCTGCTGCGCGTTGGCCCTCTTCTGGATCTGCGGCTGCGCCTGGTCGCAGACGTTCTTCGCCCAGGCGTCCACCTTGTTGTCGCCGCCGCCGTCGTTGTCGTCGCTGCACCCCGACAGTGCGAGCACCAGTACCGCACCGCCGGACAGTGCGGCCGCAAGCTTCTTGTTCACCGGATCGGTCCCTTCCAAGGCTCTCGGCCCCGGAACATACACGCCAAGTGGGCGACATTCGCGTGTCAAATGACCGTTCCGTACGCTTTTACAACCATTTGCATCAAGAGGAAATCCGGGGAGAGAAGGCTCTCACCGCGGATGGGCCGAACGGGCGGACGGAGCGTCAGCACGCTCTGCCCGCCCGTGCGCTGACCAGGCGTTACACCGGGTGAGTCCGGTACTACAGGGTCGCGGCCTTGCTGGTGACGCGCTTGGCGGTGCTGTTGTCCTCGTCACCCATCGCGACCGTCCGCCGCTTGGACACGTACACGGCACCGATGATGACGATGATCGCGAGCGTCGCCACCACCGCCCGTACGCCCGCGCTGGCGTCGTCGCCGTAGCTGAACTGGACGACGGCGGGCGCGATGAGGAGCGCCACCAGGTTCATCACCTTGAGGAGCGGGTTGATGGCCGGACCGGCGGTGTCCTTGAAGGGGTCGCCGACCGTGTCACCGATGACGGTGGCGGCGTGCGCCTCGCTGCCCTTGCCACCGTGGTGGCCGTCCTCGACGAGCTTCTTGGCGTTGTCCCAGGCGCCTCCGGAGTTGGCCAGGAACACGGCCATCAGGGTGCCGGTGCCGATGGCCCCCGCCAGGTACGCGCCGAGGGCGCCCACACCGAACGTGAAGCCGACGGCGATGGGCGCCATCACGGCGAGCAGTCCGGGCGTGGCCAGCTCGCGCAGGGCGTCCTTGGTGCAGATGTCGACGACGCGCCCGTACTCGGGCTTCTCGCTGTAGTCCATGATCCCGGGGTGCTCGCGGAACTGCCGGCGCACCTCGTAGACCACCGATCCGGCCGACCGCGACACCGCGTTGATCGCCAGCCCGGAGAAGAGGAAGACGACCGCGGCACCCAGGACCAGCCCGACCAGGTTGTTGGGCTGGGAGATGTCCATGGTCAGGTTCATCTCGGTCGCCTTGGCACCGACGTCGCGCACGGCGGTGGCGATGGCGTCCCGGTACGAGCCGAAGAGCGCCGCCGCCGCCAGTACGGCCGTGGCGATGGCGATGCCCTTGGTGATCGCCTTCGTGGTGTTGCCGACGGCGTCGAGGTCGGTGAGGACCTGCGCCCCGGCGCCCTGGACGTCGCCGGACATCTCGGCGATGCCCTGGGCGTTGTCGGAGACCGGGCCGAAGGTGTCCATGGCGACGATCACGCCGACGGTGGTGAGCAGTCCGGTGCCGGCCAGGGCCACGGCGAACAGCGCCAGCATGATCGACGCGCCGCCGAGCAGGAACGCCCCGTACACCGACAGGCCGATCAGCAAGGCGGTGTAGACGGCCGACTCCAGGCCGATGGAGATGCCGGCGAGGACGACGGTGGCGGGTCCGGTGAGGGACGACTTCCCGATGTCCTTGACCGGGCGCCGGCTGGTCTCGGTGAAGTAGCCGGTCAGTTGCTGGATCAGTGCGGCCAGCACGATGCCGATCGCGACCGCGACGAGCGCCAGGATGCGCGGGTCGCCGTCGTGCGCCCGGATGGCGGCTTCGGTGACGCCTTCGAGGGAGGCGTACGTGGAGGGGAGGTAGGCGAAGACCGCGACGGCCACCAGGGCGAGCGAGATCACGGCGGAGATGAAGAACCCGCGGTTGATCGCGGCCATCCCGCTGCGGTCGGCGCGCCGCGGGGCGACCGCGAAGATGCCGATCATCGCGGTGACCACGCCGATCGCCGGCACGATCAGGGGGAAGGCGAGGCCGAGGTCTCCGAACGCCGCCTTGCCGAGGATCAGCGCGGCGACCAGGGTCACGGCGTAGGACTCGAAGAGGTCGGCGGCCATGCCCGCGCAGTCGCCGACGTTGTCACCGACGTTGTCGGCGATGGTGGCGGCGTTGCGGGGGTCGTCCTCGGGGATGCCCTGCTCGACCTTGCCGACGAGGTCGGCGCCGACGTCGGCGGCCTTGGTGAAGATGCCGCCGCCGACACGCATGAACATGGCGATGAGCGCGGCGCCCAAGCCGAAACCTTCCAGCACCTTGGGTGCGTCGGCCGCGTACACGAGGACCACGCAGGAGGCACCGAGCAGGCCGAGGCCCACCGTGAACATGCCGACGACACCACCCGTACGGAAAGCGATCTTCATCGCCTTGTGCGAGACGGTCGTCAGATCTTTTTCGGGCTCTCCGGGTGCCGGAGTCGCCTCACGCGCGGCGGCCGCCACGCGCACATTGGCCCGTACGGCGAGCCGCATGCCGATGTAACCGGTGACCGCCGAGAAAAGCGCGCCCACCAGGAAGAACAGTGATCGTCCGGCCCGCTGCGACCAGTTGTCCGCGGGCAGCAGCATGAGCAGGAAGAACACGACGACCGCGAAGATGCCGAGCGTCCGCAGTTGTCGGGCCAGATAGGCGTTCGCGCCTTCCTGGACGGCCGCCGCGATCTTCTTCATGGCAGCGGTGCCCTCACCGGCCGCCAGTACCTGGCGTACCAGGAGCTGGGCGACGATCAGGGCGGCCAGGGCCACGGCCGCGATGACGACCACGATGATCCGATTGTCATCGGTGAGAACCGCGGCCGCGAGAGAAGTCGGTTGGTCGGACACGTGAGTGGTGAAGAGCCCCGCCATTCGTCCTCCTTGACGTCAGAAGAGCTCAAGACGTGGACGGATTGTAGGGAGCAGAACCTGATCAAAACAGAGCGCCGTAGAACAGAATTGACCTTCGCTTGCCAGTCGGCAAATGCAGGTCGCAAGGAATCCACTCGAAAGCAGTAATGACTTTGAACCATTGACGCTCGGTGGGTCGATCTAGGAAATAGGAAAAGGCCCTGCTCAGCAGGGCCTTTCTTTTCTCCGGTACGACGCTCAGGGGAGCATGGCGGTGGGATTCGTCGGCCATGTCATCCGGATGACGCCACCCGCCTCGCCGGCCGACACCTCGACGTCGTCGACGAGCCCAGTGATCACCGCGAGGCCCATCTCGTCCTCGCCCTCCGCGTCGTCGAACTCCTCGGCCGGGGCGGCGCTGCGGGAGCCCGGCACCCCGGCGGCGTCCGCCGCAGCGACGCCCGCGCCCGGGACCTCGTCGCCGACCTCGATGGAGAAGGCCTTCTCGTCCTCGTTCAGCACGACGCGGATCGGGGAGGTCACATGGTTGCTGCGGTGCAGCCCGACGGCGCGGGAGCATGCCTCGCCCACGGCGAGCCGGACCTCGTCCAGCACGGCTTCATCGACCCCGGCCCGGCGCGCCACGGCGGCCGCCACGAGGCGGGCGGTCCTGACGTGCTCGGGCTGGGCGCTGAAGCGGAGTTCAACGGTGGCCATGCGGTCCCCCTCGGACGTGCGAGCGTGCCTCCAGGAACCGGGCTGGACGCCCGGCACCCTCCTTCTTCCTCCCGCATCCTCCGGCCGACGCCGCCGGCCGGGGAGCTGATCCGGTGACGCCGGGCCGACTCGGCCCGTCGCGGCCCACGTCGGTCGGCGCCGCCGATGCCGACTACCGCGGTCCCGGACCGCCGTGTCGGCCCGGCCGGTACCGCCGCCACCCTGAACGGTCCGGTTCCTCCGGCTTCGCGGCTTCCCGGCCGTCCGGTCGGTGCCGGTGGGCCGGTCAACCAGGTCGGCCGGTCGTCGGCGGTGGGCCGGTCGGGTGAGACCCGGACGGACCACGAGGCGACCGGGGCCGGGCCGGACGCGCCGCCGGACCAGAACCGCTCGGAACACCGGTTCCGCGAGGACCCGGCTCGGGGCCGAACCGTCCGGCCGAGGTCCCGGGCCCCAGGAGCCCGAAGGACCGGAGGCCGGCCGTCCGAGTCCGACGGTCCGGGGCGCGAACCTCGAACCGTCCGGAACACGGACGGTCCGAGCCGATGATCCGGAACCGAACCATCCGGTCTCGGAATCCGAGGCCCGAGGAGGCCGAACGGGTGCCGACGGCCGACCGAGGACGGTCGCCGACCGGTGCGGCGCGCCGACTCAGTCGGTGGCCGCGACGGCCTCGTCGACCGTGGTGTGGATCGGGAACACCTTGGTCAGACCGGTGATACGGAAGATCTTGAGAATGCGCTCCTGGTTGCAGACCAGGCGCAGCGAGCCCTCGTGCGCGCGCACGCGCTTCAGGCCACCCACCAGCACGCCGAGGCCGGTCGAGTCGAGGAAGTCCACGCCCTCCATGTCGACGACCAGGTGGTAGCTGCCGTCATTCACCAACTCGACCAACTGCTCGCGCAGCTTGGGCGCGGTATACACATCAATCTCGCCACCGACCTCGACGACCGTACGGTCGCCACTGGGGCCGGACACATTGCGAGTCGACAGGGACAGGTCCACGGATCCTCCAGCACCTTGCTATCGAGCGGTCGCCCCTCGGATTCTCCGGACGGAGCCAGGGGACGGATCGCCAGCCGCGATGGCATTCAATCACTTACCAGCAGCCATGCACGACGCCTTGGGAGCATTGTCCGTCAGGCCGGTGACACACTCGGTGCCGATGGCCATGAATCACCGCCCCAGTCGACCACCCGAGAGCGGGGACACCCGACCCACCCCCGGTACGGTCCTCGACCGGCTCACCGCAGGGGCGAACCGGGCTGCGCGCATCACTCATACGGAGCACCTGCCCCCAAGAGCGGGAAGGCATGCCGTCTGGCCCGATCGCATCCGCCCAGAAGTGATCAACGCCATCCATACGGCGGGTATCGAGCACCCCTGGGAGCACCAGGCGGCCGCCGCCGAGCACGCGCTGGACGGCGAGTCGGTGGTCATCGCCACCGGCACCGCGTCCGGCAAGTCCCTCGCCTATCTGGCACCGGTGCTGTCCACGCTGCTGGACGGCTCCGAGGCGCCCAACGGCCGGGGCACCACCGCCCTGTACCTCGCCCCCACCAAGGCCCTCGCCGCCGACCAGCGGCGCTCGGTGAAGGCGCTCGCCGCCCCGCTGGGCAACCGGGTCCGGCCCGCCGTGTACGACGGCGACACGCCCGTCGAGGAACGGGAGTGGGTCCGCCAGTACGCGAACTACGTACTGACCAACCCCGACATGCTCCACCGGGGCATACTCCCGTCCCACCCGCGCTGGTCCTCCTTCCTGCGCGCCCTGCGCTATGTCGTCATCGACGAGTGCCACACCTACCGGGGCGTCTTCGGCTCGCACGTCGCCCAGGTGCTGCGCCGGCTGCGGCGCGTCTGCGCCCGCTACGGCTCCTCCCCGGTCTTCCTCCTCGCCTCCGCGACCGCGGCCCAGCCGGCCGCGGCCGCCGGGCGGCTGACCGGCCTGCCCGTGCGCGAGGTCGCCGACGACGCCTCCCCGCGCGGGGAGCTGGTCTTCGCCCTCTGGGAGCCGCCGCTCACCGAACTCCAGGGCGAGCAGGGCGCGCCGGTCCGCCGCACCGCCACTGCCGAGACCGCCGACCTCCTGACGGACCTGACGGTCCAGGGCGTCCGCTCGGTCGCCTTCGTACGCTCCCGGCGCGGCGCCGAACTGATCTCGGTCATCGCCAAGGAACGCCTCGCGGAGGTGGACCGCTCGCTGCCCCAGCGGGTCGCCGCCTACCGGGGCGGCTACCTGCCCGAGGAGCGCCGGGCCCTGGAGCGGGCCCTGCACTCGGGTGACCTCCTCTGCCTCGCCGCCACGACCGCCCTGGAGCTGGGCATCGACGTGTCGGGCCTGGACGCCGTGGTGATCGCCGGCTACCCGGGCACCAGGGCCTCGCTGTGGCAGCAGGCGGGCCGCGCCGGACGCTCGGGGCAGGGGGCGCTCGCGGTGCTCGTGGCCCGTGACGACCCGCTGGACACGTTCCTCGTCCACCACCCGGACGCGCTGTTCCGCCAGCCGGTGGAGTCGACCGTCCTGGACCCCGACAACCCGTACGTCCTCGCCCCCCACTTGTGCGCGGCGGCCGCGGAGCACCCGCTCACCGATGAGGACCTGACGCTGTTCGGCCCGGCCGCCCCCGAGCTGCTGCCCCAGCTCGAGTCGGCGGGCCTGCTGCGGCGGCGCCCGTCCGGCTGGTACTGGACACGCCGCGAACGCGCCGCCGACCTCACCGACATCCGGGGCGAGGGCGGCAGCCCCGTCCGGATCGTCGAGGCCGGGACCGGCCGGCTGCTCGGCACGGTCGACGAGTCGGCCGCCCACGCCGCCGTCCACGAGGGGGCCGTCCACCTCCACATGGGCCGCACCTACCTGGTCAAGGAGCTGGACCTCAAGGACTCGGTCGCCCTCGTCGAGGAGGCCAGCCCGCCGTACTCCACCACCGCCCGCGACACCACCGCCATCTCCGTCCTCGAAACCGACACCGAGATCCCCTGGGGCGACGGACGCCTCTGCTACGGGTCCGTCGAGGTGACCAACCAGGTCGTCTCCTTCCTCCGCCGCCGCCTGATCACCGGCGAGGTGCTCGGTGAGACCAAGCTCGACCTGCCGCCGCGCACCCTGCGCACCCGCGCCGTGTGGTGGACCGTCACCGAGGACCAGCTCGACGCCGCCCGGGTGAACCCGGAGCAACTGGGCGGCGCCCTGCACGCGGCCGAGCACGCGTCCATCGGCCTGCTGCCGCTCTTCGCCACCTGCGACCGCTGGGACATCGGCGGCGTGTCCGTCCCGCTTCACCCCGACACCCTGCTGCCGACGGTGTTCGTGTACGACGGCCACCCGGGCGGCGCCGGCTTCGCGGAACGCGCCTTCCACACCGCCCGCGAATGGCTCACCGCGACCCGCGACGCCATCGCGTCCTGCGAATGCGACGCGGGCTGCCCCTCCTGCATCCAGTCGCCCAAGTGCGGCAACGGCAACGACCCCCTGCACAAGCGGGGCGCCGTCCGCCTGCTCACGGAACTGCTGCGGGAAGCCCCGGAAGCGCCCCAGGAGGCCCCGCCCTCGCCCTGACCGCCGGCGCGTACGGCCCGAACCGGGCCAGCGCCGTCACCTCCGCGATCTCACCCCGCACCGTGCACCGCACGACCTCCGCACCCTGCGCCCGTGCCACCCGGGCCGCCGCCTCGCACGCGTCGGCCGCGCCCCACAGGGCCCGGTCCGCCGCCGCGAGCGCCGCCAGGTCCGCCGCACCCCCGGCCCGGTGCCGCGCGGCGACCGCCTGCCCCAGCGCGAGGACCGCCGCGAAGACCGCGCACATCACCGTGGCCGCCAAGGCCGCCCACACCGTCGCCGCGCCCCGGTCCGACCGGCGCCCCCCTGGGCCACCCGCGCGGCCGCCCTCTCCCGCGCCGGCGCCGGAGGCCGAGCAGCCACCCGGGCCGAGGGGGGCACGGGAGCCCGCGCCCGAGCCGGTGCCCTCCATGGGGTCCGGCCCGCCATGCACGGCGCCCGTCCCCGCGCCCACCTCGGCGTCGCCCGAAACCCTCATGGCGTCACCCCCACGGTGTCCTCCGCCAGAGCGGCCGCCTCCGCGTGGAGGGTCAGGGCCAGGGCGCCGGGGCCGGGCGCGGGCGCCTCGACCCGCACCCGCCACAGGTCCCCGGTCCGCTCGACCGCCACCCGGGCCCCGCTCGGCGCGGCCGACCGCGCCGCAGCCACCGCCTCCCCGCGCGGCTCTGAGCGGGCCACCGCCCGCGCCCCGGCCCGCGCGGCGTCCACGCACTGGATCTGCGCCGCGGCCGCCACCAGCGCCCACACGAGCGTCATCGTGAACAGCACGAGCGCCGGCAGGACCGTCGCCGCCTCGGCCGTCACCGACCCGCGATCACCGCCCCGTTCAGAACTGGGCATTCAGTGCCCTCCC
This sequence comes from Streptomyces sp. WAC05374, assembly GCF_004353505.1. Classification (GTDB taxonomy): domain Bacteria; phylum Actinomycetota; class Actinomycetes; order Streptomycetales; family Streptomycetaceae; genus Streptomyces. The sequence goes on along the minus strand of NZ_SMNQ01000006.1, from coordinate 338,349 downwards.
GATCACCGACTCCAGCCCGCCCGACACGACGTCACTCGTGACGATCTTGTAGAGCACGGCCGCGAAGGCGACCGCCGCGAGCGTGCCCATGGCGTACTCGGCGGTCGTCATCCCCGCGTCCCCGCGCTCGCGCACCAGGCGCATCAGGCGCGTCCCGCGTACTCGCGCCACCAGGGCCTTCGTCATCCGATTCCACATGCCACAACCCCCATGAAGATGTCGATCCGTCACAACAGTTCGCCCGCCAGCGCGATGACCACCGGCGCCACCCCGACCGCGAGGAAAGCGGGCAGGAAGCAGAGCCCGACCGGTGCCGTGATCAGCACTTGCGCCCGCTGCGCGCGGGCCGTGGCCCGCCGCGCCTGGTCCGCCCGCAGCCCGGCGGCCAGCCGGGAGACCGCGTCGGCCGCCGGAGCACCGGAGGCACTCGCCCGCTCCAGGCAGCGGGCCAGCGGTCCGGCGCCCGGTATCGCGCCGAACCGGCCCCACACCTCGCTCGGTTCACCGCCCAGGCGCAGCTCGGCGGCCGCCCTCGCCAGGCCGTCGCCCACCGCACCGCCCAGCGACTCGCCGACCGCCTCCGCCGCCTCCCGCGGACCGGCCCCGGCGGCCAGACACGCGGCCAGCAGATCCGCCGCGAGGGGCAGCCCGTGCGCCGCCCCACCGCCCCGGGCACCCGCCGGACGCGGGCGCCGCTGCCACTTCCGCACGCCGTACGCGGCCGCGACGCCCACCACCCACCCGGCACTGCCGCCGACCAGCACCCAGCCGCCGGCCGCCGCTGCCGCCGGAGCCACCCAGCCGCGCGCCCACGTCCCGTACTCGGGGCGCCAGACTCCGCGCCGCCCGTCCTCCGCGCCCAGCAGCGCGCCGATCCGCCGGCGCACCCGGCGCTCCCGCCGGCCCGCCTCCACCGTCCAGGCCACCCAGGCCACGCCGGCGGTCAGCGCCACCGCCACCCCCACCGTGTGGACGAGCCGGCCGCTCACGGCTCCTCCCCGGCCCGTACGATCCGCCCGGCCCACCACAGGCCGAGCCCCTCCAGGAGCCCGCCCACGGCCAGGCAGCCCAGGCCGGCCGGGGTGTGCAGGAGAACCCGCAGCGGATCGGCGCCGAGCGCCCAGCCCATCGCGAGCGCCACGACCGGCAGCAACGCCAGCAGCCCCACGGTCGCCCACGCACCCGCCAGTTGGGCCCGCAGCCGTTCCCGCTGGTCCCGCCGCTCCCGCAGCGCCGCGTCCAGCCGGTCCAGTCCCGCCGCGAGGCCGGCCCCGCCGTCCACGGCCACCTGCCAACAGGTCGCCAGACCCACCAGGCCGTCCGCGCCGTCCTCCCGCGCCGCCCGCCGGAGCGCCTCCGGCACGTCGCCCCCGAACCGCGCCGCCGCCAGGACCGCCGCCTCCTCGCCGCCCAGGGCTCCGGTGTCGCGCGCCGCCCACAGCAACGCCTGCCCGGGCTGCCACCCGGCGCGCAGCTCACCGGCGACCGCACCGCACAGCGCGATCACCGCGTCCGCCCGCCGCTCCCGCTCCCGGGCCCGCTCCGCCGCCCGCAGCCGCCGCGCCACCAGAGGCACCGCGCACGCGCCGGCCACCAGCGGCAGCACCGACTCGCCGAGCACCGCCAGGACCACCGCCACCACCAGGCACGCCCACTCCCGCCGTAACCCCACGACCGGCGTCCACCGGCGCCAGGACCACGGGGCGGCCCGGACCGCCGTCTCGCCACCGCCCGCGAACAGCAACCGCGCCCGCCGCGGCCCCCGCTGCCGGTCCAGCAGCAGCCAGACCGCGGCACCCGCGCACACCGCCGCGTACACCGGTTGTCCCGTCACCACGGCGCACCTCCGATCAACGACCGCAGCCGCTCCCAGCCCCGCTCGTGCAGGAACCCCTCGGCAGCCCACCGCAGCGCGGGAACCGTCTCCACAAGCCCCCGCGCGTCCCGCTCGAGCACATGAACCTCCGCGATCCGGCGCCGCCCTTCCCGGTCCCGCGCGAGATGGACCACCACCGACAGGCCGGCCGCCACCTGGCTGTGCAGCGCCGCCCGGTCGAGACCGGCGGCCGTCCCCAGCGCCTCCAGCCGCGCCGGCACATCGGCGGCCGTGTTGGCGTGCACCGTCCCGCAGCCGCCCTCATGGCCGGTGTTCAAGGCGGCGAGCAGGTCCGTGACTTCGCAGCCGCGCACCTCACCGACCACCAACCGGTCGGGCCGCATCCGCAGCGCCTGGCGCACCAGGTCCCGCAGCGTCACCAGGCCCGCGCCCTCCTGATTCGGCGGCCGTGCCTCCAGCCGCACCACATGGGGGTGATCGGGCCGCAACTCGGCCGAGTCCTCGGCCAGGACGATCCGCTCACGCTCCCCGACCAGACCCAGCAGCGTGGACAGCAGCGTCGTCTTCCCCGACCCCGTGCCGCCGCTGATCAGATACGACACCCGGGCCTCGACCAGGGCCCTGAGCACGCCGTCCCCGCCCGGCGGCACCGTCCCCGCCGCCGTCAACTCGCCCAGCGAGAAGGCCCGGGGCCGCACCACCCGCAGCGACAGGCAGGTCGAACCGACCGCCACCGGAGGCAGCACCGCGTGCATCCGCGTCCCGTCCGGGAGTCTGGCGTCCACCCACGGCCGGGCGTCGTCCAGCCGCCGACCCGCCACCGCCGCCAGGCGCTGCGCCAGCCTGCGCACCGCCGCCGCGTCGGGGAACGTCACACCCGACAACTCCAGTCCGGCACCCCGGTCCACCCACACCCGGTCGGGCTGCGACACGAGCACGTCCGTGACCGCCGGATCGGCGAGCAACGGCTCCAGCGGACCGGTCCCGACCAGTTCTCCACGCAACCGCTCGGCCGCACCGAGCACTTCGGTGTCTCCCAGCAGCCTGCCCTGGGCCCGCAGTGCCGCCGCCACACCGGCCGGTGTGGGGTCCGTGCCGCTCTCCACGAGCCGCTGCCGAACGGCTTCCAGCAGAGCCGCCGTCATGGCGCACCGTCCCCGGCCAGGGCCCGCTCCCAGAAGGCGGTACAGAACCGCCCCAGCGGCCCCCGCGCGCTGTCGCCCGGCGGAGTGCCCGCGTCCAGGGCGGCCAAGAGGCCCACCTCCAGGGGCATTTCCCCAACGAGCGGCAGGTCCAGTACCCGCGCGACCCACTGCTCGTCGACCCCGGCCGCATAAGGCCCGCGCACCACCACTCGCAGGTCCCGCAGCACCATGCCGACCATGGACGCCACCCTCTTGGCACCCGCGACGGCCCGCAGTTCGGCGGGCACGACCAGCAGCCCCAGGTCCAGTTGTGCCAGGGCCTCGGCGGTGGCGTCGTCGACCCGGCGCGGCAGATCAACGACCACCACACCGCCGCGCCTGCGTGCCGCCGCCAGTACCGACCGCATCGCCTCCGGCCGGATCGTCACCGCGTCACCCCGGTCCCAGCTCAGGACCCGCAGTCCCCACAGGGAGGGCAGTGACTCCTCCAGCGCCCCGCCGGCGACCCGCCCCTTGGAGGCGGCCAGATCCGGCCAGCGCAGCCCCTCCGCCTGTTCGCCTCCCAGCAGGACGTCGAGCCCGCCGCCCAGTAGATCACCGTCCACGAGCATCGTCCGCCGCCCTTCGCGCGCCGCCGTGACGGCCAGCGCACAGGCCAGCGTCGACGCCCCGGCGCCACCGCGCCCGCCGATCACCCCGACGGTGAGGGCCTGCCGCCCCGCGCCCTCGACCACGTCCGCGATCCGGTCGACGAGCCAGCCCTCGGCGTCGGGCAGCCGCAGCACACAGTCCGCACCGATCTCGACCGCCCGCCGCCACACCTCCGGATCGTCCTGGTCGTGCCCCACGAGCAGCACGCCGCGCCGCCGTACCGCGCCCCGGCAACGGGCCGCCGCGTCGTCGCCCACCAGGATCAGTGGCGCGGCCTCCCAGCAGGCACCGCGCTCGGGCACCGAGTGGTACACCTCCGGGTGCGCGCCCGCAGCGGCGCACAGCCGCAGCAGGTCGTCCAGCAGGTCCGCGTCCTCGGTGACGATCAGCGGTCCGGCCCGCCGGCCCTCACCGGTCGGCGCGCGGTCGGATGTGATGGATCCGGCCATGATCTACGCCCCCTCTCCCCTGTCTTCTCCGGTGTCCCGTCCGTGCGATACGCCGCGACGGGCGGCGCGAAGTCGACGTGCGGTCGGCGTGAAGTCGACACGAAGTCGTGTCCCGCCCCCGCGGACGAGAGATCTGTGATTCCTCGCCTCCGCGGACTTCGCGACCGGAATCACGGTGCACGGCTTCCGGAAAAGAAGTGGATCTTGCTCAAAAACTGTGGACAACTTGCCGGTTGTGAATATCCCGTTAGCCCATACCAGCGACTTCCACAGAGCAGCGTCGCGACTACACTGAGTGACGAACGAGCGGCGTCGCGAGCCGCGCGCCGGAGTGGAGGAGGGAGGAGCGTGATGATCGGTTCAAGCCGCACGACACGGGCGAAAACGCGTCCGGACATGCGACGACCCCCGCCGGGGGGGAGAGCGGGGGTCGTCTCTCCGGCCGACTCGGGGGGGGAGGAGCCGGACCGGGTTAGCACGGTCGCGAACGATCCGTGACTTCCATGGTGTACCCGAGAGCCTTCTCAGGCAAACCCACACGCCCCAGCGTACGCCGAATGGCGGGCACCTATGCTTCGCCTCGTGGAAAACCACTCCTTGCCGCGCACAGCAGCCTTCTTTGACCTGGACAAGACGGTCATTGCGAAGTCATCGACGTTGACCTTCAGCAAGTCCTTCTACCAAGGCGGTCTGATCAACCGCCGCGCCGTACTGCGGACTGCCTACATCCAGTTCGTCTTCCTGGCCGGCGGCGCCGATCACGAGCAGATGGAGCGGATGCGGGAGTACCTGTCCGCCCTCTGCAAGGGCTGGAACGTCCAGCAGGTCAAGGAGCTGGTCGCCGAGACCCTGCACGACCTGATCGACCCGATCATCTACGACGAGGCGGCGTCCCTCATCGAGGAGCACCACGCCGCCGGCCGGGACGTCGTGATCGTCTCCACCTCCGGCGCGGAGGTCGTCGAACCCATCGGCGAGCTGCTGGGTGCCGACCGGGTCGTGGCGACGCGGATGGTCGTCGGCGACGACGGCTGCTTCACCGGGGAGGTGGAGTACTACGCCTACGGCCCCACCAAGGCTGAAGCGATCCGCGAGCTGGCCGAGACCGAGGGGTACGACCTCTCCCGCTGCTACGCGTACAGCGACTCGGCCACGGATCTACCCATGCTCGAGGCCGTGGGCAACCCGTACGCGGTCAACCCCGACCGCGCGCTGCGCCGGGAGGCGGCGGCGCGCGACTGGCCGGTTCTCGTCTTCAACCGGCCGGTGCGGCTGAAGCAGCGCCTGCCCGCCTTCCGGATGCCCCCGCGCCCCGCCCTCGTCGCCGCCGCTGCGGTGGGTGCGGCGGCGGCCACGGCCGGCCTCGTCTGGTACGCCAGCCGGCGTCGCCAGTCGGCGTGACGTCGTAGGGATGGCATGCCATACCAGTGGGGAACGGCCCGGCCATCAGGCCTGGTAAGGGGCATCAAGCGCCAAAAGTAAAAAGTGGAGCGAGGGCTTTCGCATCCCCCCGGACGGTAGTACAAAGGACTTAACGGCCCGCGAGACCGAGGCATCCGAAAGGATTACCTGTTGAGCAAGAAGGCCCCACGGACCGAACAGCACGAAAGCTGAGCACCCACGCGACGTCGACCCGTCGATTACGGGCCAGCCGCACCAGGCGTCGGGCAAAGTCCCCGCCTGATGGGCACATATCGAGGACGCATGGTAACTCGGCGGACGTGCCAGCGGCGGTACCGCTCAGCGGTACCGCCGCAACCCTGTAAGAAGCCCTGCGCCGCGCCCCGCAGCCCTATGCCGCCGGGCCTGAAGGGCGACCAGCAGGCCGAGCCGCACGGGCCGCCCGAGACTGTGCATCGCAATCAGCGGCTCTAGGGACGCACGAGCCAGGCCGCGTGAGCCTTACCCCCGCAGCCCCCATCCGCACGGGGCCCGAAGCGCCGCCCCGCAGCCCAGGCCGCACGGGCCCATGACGCGGGCCCTGAGCCGCCAACGCCGCCCCGCAGACCGGGCCGCCACCGGCCCTGCGCCATCACGCAGCCCTACGCGCCGTCCCGCCGCCCAGGCCGCCCCGCAGCCCTACGCGCCGTCCCGCCGCCCAGACCGCCCCGCAGCCCTATGCCGCGCCGCGCTGGAGGGCCTCGCAGACGGCGGTGGACTCGCGGACGCCCAGTTCCACGGCGCGACCGCAGTGGGCGATCCAGGCAGCCATGCCCTCCGGCGTACCGGACAGGTATCCCTCGAACGCCGCCACATAGGCCGCGTGGCCCTGCTCGGCATGGCCGACCTCCGCCGGGCAGATCGCCTTCGGGTCCAGCCCGCTGCCGATCAGCACGATCCGCTCGGCCGCCCGCGCGACCAGTCCGCTGTACGAGGTGAAGGGCCGCAGCGCCAGCAGTTCGCCGTGCACCACGGCGGCCGTCACCAGGGCCGGGGCCGAGCTGCCGGCGACGATCAGATCGGAAAGCCCTTCCAGCCGTCCCGCGACCTCCCCGGCGTCCGGCAGCGGCGCGTCGATCAGCGGCTCGTCGACGGCCTCGCCGTCGCGCCTCGGCCGCCCGACCGAATCCATGCCGGCCACCCCGGCTGCTCCCGTCGCCCCGGCCGCCTCGCCCACCGCGACCAGGTGGAGCCGGGCCAGCACGCGCATCGGCGACTGGCGCCAGATCGACAGGAGCTGCCCCGCCTCGGCGCCCAGCCGCAGCGCGGCTCCGACCGTCCGCGCCTCCGCATCACCACCGAAGTCGGTCCGGCGGCGCACCTCCTCCAGCGCCCAGTCCGCGCCGGACAGCGCCGCCGAGGCGCGCGCGCCGCGCAGTGCGGCCTCCGAGGTCACCTCATTGCTGCGGCGCCGCATCACACGGTGCCCGTAGACCCGGTCGATGGCCTTGCGAACGGAGTCCACGGCATCGGGCACACCCGGCAGCGCGCCCAGCGCGACCAGCGGGTCAGCGGGATTCGTACTCATAGGTAGCGAGGCTACGCGCCCGGCACTCCGGCCCCACCTTGGAGTGGCGTTCCTCATACATAACCGCGACTTGCCGCAGTCGCTCCACTACAGGCCGCTACGCTACCTGAACATGAAGATCGCTTTCGTAGGGAAGGGCGGCAGCGGGAAGACCACGCTGTCCTCGCTCTTCATCCGCCACCTCGTCGCCAATGAGGCCCCCGTCCTCGCGGTGGACGCCGACATCAACCAGCACCTCGGGGCGGCGCTCGGGCTCGACGAGGCCGCGGCGGCCGCGCTGCCGGCGATGGGTGCGCACCTGCCGCTGATCAAGGAGTATCTGCGCGGCACCAACCCGCGCATCCCGTCCGCCGAGACGATGATCAAAACGACTCCGCCGGGCGAGGGCTCGCGGCTGCTGCGTATCCGTGAGGACAACCCGGTGTACGACGCGTGCGCCCGGCCGGTCCGTCTGGACGACGGCGAAATCAGGCTGATGGCGACCGGGCCGTTCACGGAGTCGGACCTGGGGGTGGCCTGCTACCACTCGAAGGTCGGCGCGGTGGAGCTGTGCCTGAACCACCTGGTCGACGGGCCGGACGAGTACCTCGTGGTCGACATGACGGCCGGCTCGGACTCGTTCGCGTCCGGGATGTTCACGCGCTTCGACATGACGTTCCTGGTCGCCGAGCCGACCCGCAAGGGCGTTTCCGTCTACCGCCAGTACAAGGAATACGCGCGGGACTTCGGCGTGGCGCTCAGGGTCGTCGGCAACAAGGTGCAGGGCATGGAGGACGTGGACTTCCTGCGCGAGGAGATCGGCGACGACCTGCTCGTCACGGTCGGCCACTCCGACTGGGTCCGCTCCATGGAGAAGGGCCGCCCGGCGCGCTTCGAGCTGCTGGAGGCCGAGAACCGGATGGCGCTCCAGTCCCTCCAGAACACCGCGGACGACTCGTACCGGCACCGGGACTGGGAGCGCTACACGCGCCAGATGGTGCACTTCCACCTGAAGAACGCGGAGAGCTGGGGCAACGCGAAGACGGGGGCCGACCTGGCCGCGCAGGTCGACCCCGGCTTCGTACTCGGTGAAGGGCTCGGCGCCGTTCAGCCCGCCTGACGGCGGACGGCGGCGTTGGGCGGACCGGCGGGCGAGGGCGCGCCGGACGCCGCGGGCACGGGCACGGAGGGCTGGGCGGCGAGGAAGGCCGTCCAGCCGTCCCTGGGAGCCTCCCCGACCTTGAGGGTGCGCAGCTTCGCCAGGGTGGCCGGGTCCTGCGCGTCCAGCCAGTCGGCGAGCTGCCGGAACGACACGCACCGCACGTCGCTGCGGACGCAGACGTTCGCGATGGTCTCCTCGATGGCGCGCATGTACGTGCCGCCGTTCCAGGACTCGAAGTGGTTGCCGATGATCAGCGGCGCGCGGTTGCCGTTGTAGGCCCGGTTGAACGCCTGGAGCATGCCGTCACGGAACTGGTTGCCCCAGAACTGGTGCATGGAGGGCGCGCCCTTGGCCGTGCCCGACTGGTTGACCATGAAGTTGTAGTCCATGGACAGCGTCTCGAAGGACCGCCCCGGGATCGGAATCATCTGGAGGGACAGGTCCCACAGGCCCCGGTCCTTCCCCGGCCAGACCTGGTTGTTGACGCCGCTGGTGTCGTAGCGCCACCCGAGCTCGCTCGCGGCCCGGACGAAGTTGTCCCGTCCCTCCAGGCAGGGCGTCCGGGCGCCGATCAGTTCGGTCTCGTAGTCGAACGGCAGCGGTTGCTCCGCGGTCAGGCCCGAGTGGGTCTTCCAGTTCTTCACGAAGGCCTTGGCCTGGGTGATCTCGCTCTTCCAGTCCTCGACCGACCAGGTGCCGACACCGCTCTCCGGGCCGCAGAAGTGGCCGTTGAAGTGGGTGCCGATCTCGTTGCCCTCCTGCCACGCGCCGCGCAGCTCGCGCACGGTGTCGCGGATTCCCTCGGTGTCGTTGAACCCGATGTCGGAGCGGCCGGGAGCGTGGCCGGGCGGCCGGTACAGCGTCGACTTCTCCTCGGGCAGCAGATAGACGCCGCTGAGGAAGTACGTCATCGTCGCCCCGTACTTCCGGCCCACCTGGCGGAAGTGGGAGAACAGCTTCTGGCTGTCCTCGCCGGCCCCGTCCCAGGAGAAGACCACGAACTGCGGCGGCTTCTGGCCGGGCTTGAGGCGCTGCGGCTTGTGCAGCCCCGGCTGGGCACCGGTGTAGGCGGTCGAGCCGTCGCCGATGAGGCGGACCGCGCTCTTGGGTGCCGCGGCCCGCTTGGGGCCGGCGGAGCCGCCGGCACCCTCGTCTGAACCGCCGCATCCGGTCAGTCCGGCCGCCATCACCGCCGCGACCCCGGCCACCACCGCCGTGCCGGCCGTGCCCCGGCCCCGGCGCCGCCGCCGGCCGGAGACGGTCCCGTGCCCGGTCGGCCGTCCGCACACCGCCCCGCCGACCGTCCGGCGGGCCGTCCCGCGGACCGTCCGGCGGGCAGACTCGTGGGCCGCCTCGTGGGCCGCGGCGGGGGCTTCGGCGCCGGGAACTTCGGAGCCGGGGGCGGTGGTGTGGTGCCCGGCGGTTGCGTGCGGGGCGGTGCCACGCGGGGGGCTTCCGTGCGCGGCGGTCTTCTTCGTGGCGGCCATCTTCCGCCCACCCTTCTCGTGGTCCACGGCGGTCTGAGCTGGGAGCGCCGTCAACGTCGCACCACGGAAGTCGGTTTGAAGATACGACAAGCCGTACTAGAACGACTAATCACCGAATGGAATGAAACTTTGCCCCATTTGCATCGAAAATAATGCCGGAGTCTTTACTCTCCATTACGATCTGTTTACAGAGAGTTGGCAAGCTCCCGCCGCTGCACGCCGTGACCCACGGCCGCGACCCCACGTTCGTTCGACCCGCACGTACCGCGACCGCGCCACCCGGAGGAGACGGGAATCATGACTGCCTGCGTCCCCGCCCGTACCGACGACCCCCGTGAGCCCCGCACCGGCGGCCCCGGCCGCCTCGGCCGTACGCTGCTCGACGCCGCGCGACCACGTTTCAACCGGCCGCACAGCCCACCACCTCCGGGCAAGGGCCGCCGGTTCCCCGTCGCGGGCGCCGACGTGTCGGCCTCCATCGCCGTGTTCCTCATCGCGCTGCCGCTCTCCCTCGGCATCGCGCTGGCCACCGGAGCCCCCCTCCAGGCCGGTCTGGTGGCCGCCGCCGTCGGCGGTATCGTCGCCGGCCGGCTGGGGGGCTCACCGCTCCAGGTCAGCGGTCCGGCCGCGGGACTCACCCTGGTCACCGCCGAGCTCATCCAGAAGTACGGCTGGCGCACCACGTGCGCCATCACCGTCCTGGCCGGGCTCTCCCAACTCGTGCTGTCCGCCCTGCGGGTGGCCCGCACGGCCCTCGTGGTGTCCCCGGCCATCGTGCACGGCATGGTGGCCGGCATCGGCGTCACCATCGCCCTCGCCCAGCTCCACGTCGTCCTCGGCGGCACGCCGCAGAGCTCGGCCGTGGACAACTTCCTCGGCCTGCCCGGGCAGTTGGCCGACCCGCACATGGCCGGGCTGTTCGTGAGCGCCGTGACCGTCGCCCTCCTGCTTCTGTGGCCACGGCTACCCGGACGTGTGGGCCGGGGCCTGCGGACGGTACCGGCCGCGCTCGCCGCCGTGGCCGCCGCCACCGCCCTCGCCGTCGTGGCCGGGATCGGCGTACCGCGCGTGGACCTGCCCTCCTGGAGCAGTCACGCGCTGCCCGGCCTCCCCGAGGGACCCGTCCTCGGGATCGCCCTGGGCGTCCTGACCATCACGCTCGTCACCAGCGTCCAGTCCCTGCTGTCGGCCGTCGCCGTGGACAAGCTGGCGGCCGCCCGCAAGAACGTCACGGTCCACGTCCCGCGCTCCAACCTCGACCGCGAACTGGCGGGACAGGGCGCCGCGAACATCGTCTCCGGAGCGCTCGGCGGGCTGCCGGTCGCCGGCGTCGCCGTACGCAGCGTGGCGAACGTGTCGGCGGGCGCGGTGAGCCGGCACTCCACGATGCTGCACGGCCTGTGGGTGGTGCTGGCCGCCCTCGTCCTCGTACCCGTACTGGATCTGATCCCGCTGCCCGCGCTCGCCGCGCTCGTCATGGTCATCGGCATCCAGATGGTGAGCATCACCCACATCCGAAGCGTCACCCGTCACCGCGAGGTGGTCGTCTACGCCGTGACGGTGTCCGGGGTCGTCCTCGTCGGCATCCTCCAGGGCGTGGCGCTCGGCATCGTCGTGGCCAGTGGTGTCGCCATGCACCGGCTGACCAGGACCCGGATCTCCAGGGAGACCAAGGACGGCGTGGAGCACATCCGCGTCCGGGGACAACTGACGTTCCTCGCCGTGCCCCGGCTGACCCGGGCGCTGCACCAGGTCCCCCAGGGGGCCGAGGTGGTCGTGGAGCTGGACGGGTCCTTCATGGACCACGCGGCGTACGAGACCCTCCAGGACTGGCAGATGTCCCACCTGGCCCGGGGCGGACAGGTCGAGATGACCGGCCGCGCCGGTGTGCGGATCGCCGAACCGGGCGCGGGCTCCCACGCCTGCTGCCGCCCGTGGACGCCGTGGCGCAACCACCACTGCGGCGAGCACCCGGCGGCCGGGTCCCCACAGCGGCGTAAGGGGCATCAACTGGCCAGCGGGCTCAGCTCCTTCCAGCGCAATACGGCGCCGTTCGTGCGTGAGGAGCTGGCCAGGCTGGCGCGCGAGGGCCAGCGGCCGTCCCAGCTCTTCCTGACGTGCGCCGACTCCCGGCTGGTCACCAGCATGATCACGGCGAGCGGCCCGGGCGACCTCTTCACCGTGCGCAACGTGGGCAACCTGGTCCCCCTGCCGGGCGCGGAGAGCGGGGACGACTCGGTGGCGGCCGCGATCGAGTACGCGGTCGAGGTGCTGCGGGTGCAGTCCATCACCGTGTGCGGGCACTCGGACTGCGGGGCGATGCAGACGCTGCTCAGGAGCGACCCGGACGCGCCCGAGACACCGTTGCGGCGCTGGCTGCGGCACGGTCTGCCCAGCCTGGAGCGGATGAAGAGCGCGCACCGCACCTGGGCGCGGCTCTCCGGAGGCCCGACCGGCGACGGCACGGGCAGGCTGCCGGCCGATGCGGCCGAGCAGTTGTGCCTGGCCAATGTGGTGCAGCAACTGGAGCACCTGAAGGCTCACGAAGCCGTGGCGCGGCGCCTGGCCGAGGGCACGCTGGAGCTGCACGGCATGTACTTCCACGTGGGTGAGGCGCAGGCGTACCTGCTGGCGGACCCGGCCGCCGCCCCTGCCCCTGCCCCGTCTCCGGGGTCGGCCCCTGCCTCGGCCGCCGGCTCGAACGCCGGCCCGGACCCGGACGCCGTGGACGCGGACGCCGTGGACCCGGACGCGGACCTCGTGGGCGCGGACGCAGACCTCGTGGGCGCGGACGCAGACCTCGTGGGCGTGGGCGCGGGCGTGGGCAGTGGCACGCGTGCGCGTGGGGACGGCCGGGGGGACGGCGAGGGTGCCGTCTTCGAGTGGGTGGCCCCGTCCGCCGGAGCGCGGACCGGCCCTTCAGCCCTCGCACCCTCCACCGCGTCCCTGTCCGGTCCACCGTCGGAACCCTCGTCGGCGCCGTCCACCGACGCCCGTCACTCGTCCTCCCACCCCACCGCACGTCCGGCCGTACGGCCGGCGCCCAGGGAGGGGGCCCCTGCCTGACCCCCTGCCTCGCTCCCCGGGCGGTGAACCTCCGGCCCGGCCCGTCCGTGGGAGTGAGCGGTGGCCCCTTCACCCCACCGCCCGGGGAGGAGGGGCCACGTGACCACCCTGTCCCTGCTCACCCCATCGGCCGACGCCGGCCGGACCCGCCGGACTTCCGCCAGGACGTCAGCCCGGACGCCCGAAAGGAACTCCGAAAGGAACTCCGACAGGACCTCGTGCAGGACCTGCGAGAGGACCTCCGGAAGGACCTCTGCCGGACGGGCGCCGGCACCTCCGCCAAAGAGGTCTAAACCAATAGGCCGGAGGCTCTTGTCACCCGGGGCGTCGGGCTGATGAGCTATGGGCCGGGACACATCGGACGCCCTGGGAATGGGAGATGTCGTGAGCAACGAGAGCCTGGCCAACCTCCTCAAAGAGGAGCGGCGCTTCGCACCGCCCGCCGGACTGGCCGCCGACGCCAATGTGACGGCGGCCGCGTACGAGCAGGCCAAGGCGGACAGGCTCGGCTTCTGGGCCGAGCAGGCACGTCGGCTCAGTTGGGCCACCGAGCCGACCGAGACGCTCGACTGGTCGAACCCGCCGTTCGCCAAGTGGTTCGCCGACGGCGAGCTCAACGTGGCGTACAACTGCGTGGACCGGCACGTCGAGGCCGGGCACGGCGACCGGGTCGCGATCCACTTCGAGGGCGAGCCGGGTGACGGCCGCGCCATCACGTACGCCCAGCTCAAGGACGAGGTCTCCCAGGCGGCCAACGCGCTGACCGAACTGGGCGTCCGCAAGGGCGACCGGGTCGCGGTGTACATGCCGATGATCCCCGAGGCCGCCGTCGCGATGCTGGCCTGCGCCCGTATCGGTGCCGCGCACTCGGTCGTCTTCGGCGGCTTCTCGGCCGACGCCGTGGCCTCCCGTATCCAGGACGCCGACGCCAAGCTGGTCATCACGGCCGACGGCGGCTACCGGCGCGGCAAGCCGTCCGCGCTCAAGCCGGCCATCGACGAGGCCGTCGCCAGGTGCCCGCAGGTGGAGCACGTCCTGGTGGTGCGCCGTACCGGCCAGGACACGGCGTTCACCGAGGGCCGGGACGTGTGGTGGGACGACATCGTGGCCCGCCAGTCCACCGAGCACATCCCCGAGGCCTTCGACGCGGAGCACCCGCTCTTCATCCTCTACACGTCCGGCACCACGGGTAAGCCGAAGGGCATCCTGCACACCTCCGGCGGCTACCTCACGCAGGCGGCGTACACGCACCACGCCGTCTTCGACCTCAAGCCGGAGACGGACGTCTACTGGTGCACCGCCGACATCGGCTGGGTGACCGGCCACTCGTACATCGTGTACGGGCCACTGGCCAACGGCGCGACGCAGGTGATGTACGAGGGCACGCCGGACACCCCGCACCAGGGCCGGTTCTGGGAGATCGTCCAGAAGTACGGCGTCACGATCCTCTACACCGCGCCGACCGCGATCCGTACGTTCATGAAGTGGGGCGACGACATCCCCGCCAAGTTCGACCTGTCGTCGCTGCGCGTCCTGGGGTCGGTCGGTGAGCCGATCAACCCCGAGGCGTGGATCTGGTACCGGGAGAACATCGGTGGCGGCAAGGCCCCGATCGTGGACACCTGGTGGCAGACCGAGACCGGCGCCATGATGATCTCGCCGCTCCCGGGCGTCACGGAGACCAAGCCCGGGTCGGCGCAGCGGCCCCTGCCGGGCATCTCCGCCACGGTCGTCGACGACGAGGCGAACGAGGTCCCCCACGGGGGCGGCGGCTACCTGGTGCTCACCGAGCCGTGGCCGTCGATGCTGCGCACCATCTGGGGCGACGACCAGCGGTTCATCGACACCTACTGGTCGCGCTTCGAGGGCAAGTACTTCGCGGGCGACGGCGCCAAGAAGGACGACGACGGGGACATCTGGCTGCTCGGGCGCGTGGACGACGTGATGCTGGTGTCCGGCCACAACATCTCCACCACCGAGGTCGAGTCGGCGCTGGTCTCCCACCCCAAGGTGGCCGAGGCGGCGGTCGTGGGCGCGGCCGACGAGACGACCGGTCAGGCCATCGTGGCGTTCGTGATCCTGCGCGGTACGGCCAGCGAGGACGACAGCCTCGTCGCCGACCTCCGCAACCACGTGGGCGCCACGCTCGGGCCGATCGCCAAGCCGAAGCGCGTCCTGCCGGTGGCCGAGCTGCCGAAGACCCGTTCCGGCAAGATCATGCGGCGCCTGCTGCGTGACGTGGCGGAGAACCGTCAGCTCGGTGACGTCACCACCCTCACCGACTCGTCCGTGATGGACCTGATCCAGTCCAAGCTCCCGACCGCCTCCAGCGAGGACTGACCGGAGGCCGAGGGACCGACGGGTGGCGTGAAGCCGGCCCGGCACCGGGACACCGGCATCCGGGGCGGCACCGGGACACCGGCGCCCGGGGCGGCATCGATCAGCGTGAGGAGGGCACCCGGCCGTGTGTGCACGTCATGCACGACGTGCACGACGTGCCGGGTGCCCTCCTCGCGTCCGCCGGGTAGGGTGAGGATCGCGTCAACAAAGCGACAAAATCCTCAGGGTGCGCCGGGAAGTCTGGTCGGCAGGTACGTCGTCCTGCCCGCTGAACCGACCGGAGGTCCTCGCCCGTGGCCGCGCCCAACCCGACTCCTTCCCCCGCCCGGAAGTTCCTCGGACGCCTCCCCTTCCCCGAGCGGACCTACGTCGCCGAAGCGCTGCGCGCCGAGACCGTCGGCGGCGTCCTGCTCCTCCTCGCCGCCATAGCCGCCCTCGTCTGGGCGAACACTCCGATCAGCGGCAGCTACGAGACCGTACGCGACTTCCACATAGGCCCCGCCGCCCTCGGGCTGGACCTGTCCATCCAGCACTGGGCGGCCGACGGGCTGCTCGCCGTCTTCTTCTTCGTCGCCGGCATCGAACTCAAGCGTGAACTGGTGGCCGGCGAGCTGCGCGACCCCAAGGCGGCCGCGCTCCCCGTGATCGCCGCGCTCTGCGGAATGATCGCCCCGGCCCTCGTCTACGCCATGGTCAACCTCGGCGGCGGCGGCTCGCTGGACGGCTGGGCGGTCCCGACCGCCACGGACATCGCCTTCGCACTCGCGGTGCTCGCCGTCATCGGCACCTCACTGCCCTCCGCGCTCCGCGCCTTCCTCCTCACCCTGGCCGTCGTCGACGACCTCTTCGCGATCCTCATCATCGCGGTCTTCTTCACCAACGACCTGAACTTCGCCGCACTCGGCGGCGCCGTCGCCGGACTCGTCGTCTTCTGGCTGCTGCTGCGCACGGGCGTGCGCGGCTGGTACGTGTACGTGCCGCTCGCCCTGGTCATCTGGGGCCTGATGTACAACAGCGGCGTCCACGCCACCATCGCCGGCGTCGCCATGGGCCTGATGCTGCGCTGCACCCGCCGGGACGGCGAGGAGCACTCCCCCGGCGAACACATCGAGCACCTGGTCCGGCCCCTGTCGGCCGGGTTCGCGGTGCCGCTGTTCGCGCTGTTCTCGGCGGGCGTGGCCGTCACGGGCGGCGCGCTGGCCGACGTGTTCACCACGCCCGAGACGCTCGGTGTGGTGCTCGGCCTGGTGGTCGGCAAGGCCGTCGGCATCTTCGGTGGTACGTGGCTCGCGGCGCGCTTCACAAGAGCGGAGCTCAACGAGGACCTGACCTGGGCGGATCTGTTCGCCGTCGCCACGCTCGCGGGCATCGGCTTCACGGTCTCGCTGCTCATCGGCGAGCTGGCGTTCGCCGGGGACGCCGCGCTGACCGACGAGGTCAAGGCGGCCGTCCTGATGGGCTCGCTCATCGCCGCCGTATTCGCCGCGATCCTGCTGAAGCTGCGCGTGCGCCGGTACCAGGCGCTGCTCGCGGAGGAGGAGCGCGACGACGACATGGACGGCATACCGGACGTGTACGAACTGCACGACCCCGCGTACCACCTGCGGATGGCGGAGATCCACGAGAAGAAGGCCGCCGAGCACCGGCGACTCGCGGAGGCGGCCGCGGCGGCGGAGACGGCCGCGCCGGGGGACACGGCCGCCTCCGGAGGGGAGTCCGGGCAGGCGGAAGTGGCGGGGGCACCGCGCACGGACGGCGACCGTCCGGCATGATCTGAGGTCGGACCGTAGGAGAAGAAGAGGGAGCGAGACGATGAGCTACCCCGCCGACAATGGTGGACCCGGCGCCGAGCGCAGCCTCGGCCAGTTGGTCGCCTCGGCGACCGCCGAGATGTCCGCGCTGGTCCACGACGAGATCGCGCTGGCCAAGGCCGAACTGCGACAGGACGTCAAGCGCGGCGCGATGGGCGGTGCGGCCATGAGCGTCGCGGGCGTCTTCGCGCTCTTCTCGCTTCCCGTGCTGAGCTTCGCCGCCGCGTACGGCATCCACAATCTGGGCCTCGGGCTCGCCTGGTCGTTCCTGATCGTCGGCGGCGCGTACCTGGTTCTGGCCGGTCTGCTGGCGGTGATCGCGGTGTCCAAGTTCAAGAAGGTCAAGCCGCCGGAGCGGTCCATGGCCTCGGCCAAGCAGACGGCCGCCGTGCTCGGCAACGCCAAGCCGCACCCGCGTGAGGCCTCCGTCACCGTTTCGTCCCGTCCGGTTCGTCCCGCTCTTCGTGGCGAGGACGAGGCCGGGGTTGTGGCACGCTCGTCTGCATGACCGCCCCTGAGAGCAGCACCGGCAGCCCCGTACGGATCGATGGTCCCTGGACACATCGCGACGTGGCGGCCAATGGGGCGCGCTTCCACATCGCCGAGATGGGCGACGGCCCGCTGGTGTTGCTGCTGCACGGCTTCCCGCAGTTCTGGTGGACGTGGCGGCACCAGTTGCCCGCGCTCGCCGACGCGGGGTTCCGCGCGGTCGCGATGGACCTGCGGGGCGTGGGCGGCAGCGACCGTACGCCGCGCGGTTACGACCCGGCGAACCTGGCGCTGGACATCACGGGCGTGGTGCGCTCGCTCGGTGAGCCGGACGCGGCCCTGGTCGGGCACGACCTGGGCGGGTACCTGGCGTGGACGGCGGCGGTGATGCGGCCGAAGCTGGTGCGCCGGCTGGCCGTCTCGTCGATGCCGCACCCCCGGCGGTGGCGTTCGGCGATGCTGTCGGACTTCTCGCAGTCGCGGGCCGGTTCGTACGTCTGGGGCTTCCAGCGGCCATGGCTGCCTGAGCGTCAGCTCGTCGCGGACGACGCGGCGTTGGTGGGCCGGCTGCTCCGCGACTGGTCGGGGCCGGGTCAGCAACTGGGCGAGGACGAGATCGGCGCGTACCGGCGGGCGATGACCATCCCGTCGACGGCGCACTGCTCGATCGAGCCGTACCGGTGGATGGTGCGGTCGCTGGCCCGCCCGGACGGCATCCAGTTCAACCGCCGTATGAAGCGGCCCGTACGGGTGCCGACGCTGCACCTGCACGGCTCCCTGGACCCGGCGATGCGCACGCGCAGCGCGGCGGGCTCGGGCGAGTACGTGGAAGCGCCGTACAGATGGCGGCTGTTCGACGGGCTGGGTCACTTCCCCCATGAAGAGGACCCGGTGGCGTTCTCCACGGAGCTCATCAACTGGCTCAAGGACCCCGAGCCGGACCGGTAGCCGACTGGTAGCGGGTTCGGTGACGGGCCGGTGGCGGGGATGCCACTGCCCGTCGCCACGCGGGATGTTCGTACGGTTGAACGACGAACCGGTTGTGTGACGAACGGCCAATTGCCGCCCGCATAGGCCAATTGGCGGCCCCCCAGGCGGTTACCGACCTTGGGGCCCGGGCAGACGTCGGGGTATGGGCTGGACGCACGACTACGCTGACGCAGCACGCAACCGCCGCTCGGCCTCCGCGCCGATCCCCCCGAGGAGCGGCCCACCGGCAGCTCAGGGGCCGGACCCCCGTCTCGGGATCTCCCGCATCCTCCGCCGCAGGGCCCGCTGGGTCTCCGCCCGCCTGCGGCATACGCGCGGCTAGCGCGCCGGGGCGTACGCGCGGAGCTCGCTGAGCGCTCACGCGTACCGCGCCGACGGCTGTACGGGGCGCGGTACGCGGGGCGCAGGCGCGGGCGGCGCGCAGTACGCGGGCGCAGCAGTGCGCGGTACGCGGGGCGCAGGCGCGGGGCGCAGCACGTGGGCGTCAGGCGGATGGGCGTACGTGCGCCCCGGGCGTCGGCCGGATGCGTGTCCGTGTGCCGTGGGCGTGCCGGGTGGCGGTTGCTCCGCCGCGCGGTGTGGCGCGGCGGAGACGCGGTGGATCAGAGCGCGCAGCCCTGGCTGTCGACCTGCTGGTTGGCCGTCCGGCCGAGCTCGATGTCCTGGCGGATCTCGTCGGCCGTCAGGGCGTAGCCGGTGTTCGGGTCGTCCAGGGACCTCGCGAAGATGACCCCGTACACCCTGCCGTCCGCCGTGAGCAGCGGGCCGCCGGAGTTGCCCTGGCGGACCGTGGCGTACAGCGAGTACACGTCGCGGCGCACCTCGCCACGGTGGTAGATGTCGGGGCCGTTGGCGTTGATCCGGCCGCGTACGCGCGCGGAGCGGACGTCGTACGCGCCGTTCTCCGGGAAGCCCGCGACGATCGCGTTGTCACCGCTGCGCGCGTCGGCCTCCGTGAACTTCAGGGGCTTGGCGTCCAGGTCCGGTACGTCCAGCACCGCGATGTCGCGCTGCCAGTCGTACAGGACGACCTTGGCGTCGTACCGCCTGCCCTCGCCCCCTATCTGGACGGTCGGCTCGTCGACCCCGCCGACGACGTGGGCGTTGGTCATGACGCGGCGCTCGGCGAAGACGAAGCCGGTGCCTTCGAGGACCTTGCCGCAGCTCGGGGCCGTGCCGACGACCTTGACGATGGAGCCCTTGGCGCGGGCGGCCACCGGGCTGCCCGCGAGCGCGGGGTCGGGGGCGCGGACCTCGGTGATCGGCTCGTTGGCGAAGGGGCTGAACACCTGCGGGAAGCCGTTCTGCGCCAGTACGGAGGAGAAGTCGGCGAACCACGTCGACGCCTGGGCGGGCATGACCCTGGACACCCCGAGGAGCACCTTGGAGTTGCGGACCTCCTTGCCCAGGGTGGGCAGCGACGTGCCGGCCAGCGCGGAGCCGATCAGCCAGGCGACCAGCAGCATGGCCACCACGTTGACGAGGGCGCCGCCGGTGGCGTCCAGTGCCCGGGCGGGTGACCAGGTGATGTGGCGGCGCAGCTTGTTGCCGAGGTGGGTGGTGAACGCCTGCCCCACCGAGGCGCAGACGATCACGATGACGACGGCGACGATCGCGGCGGTCGTCGACACCTTGGCGTCGTCCGTCAGCGGCCCCCACACCAGCGGGAGGAGGTAGACCGCGACGAGACCGCCCCCGAGGAAGCCGATCACCGACAGGATGCCGACGACGAAGCCTTGGCGGTATCCGACGATCGCGAACCACACGGCGGCGACCAGCAGCAGAATGTCCAGCACGTTCACCGTCATTAGCCTCGCAGATTCGTCTCCGGTCGCCCCAGTCGCCCCGTCCGGCCGGGGAGCACAGCGATCAGCCTGTCATGAGCGCCAGTCGAGCGGGACCTGCTTGTCCCGGTCCCAGGGGCGCTCCCAGCCGGCGAAGTGGAGGATGCGGTCGATCACACCGGCCGTGAAACCCCAGACCAGAGCCGATTCGACCAGGAATGCCGGACCGCGGTGGCCACTGGGGTGGACGGTGGTGGCGCGGTTGGCCGGGTCCGTGAGATCCGCCACGGGGACGGTGAATACGCGGGCGGTCTCGGCCGGGTCCACCGCCCGGAACGGGCTCGGGGAGCGCCACCAGCCGAGGACGGGCGCCACGACGAAGCCGCTGACGGGGATGTAGAGCCGGGGCAGCACGCCGAAGATCTGCACGCCGGCGGGGTCGAGCCCCGTCTCCTCCTCGGCCTCGCGCAGCGCGGCGCGCAGCAGCCCGTCGCCCTCCGGGTCGCCGTCCTCGGGGTCGAGGGCTCCGCCCGGGAAGGAGAGCTGCCCGGCGTGCGAGCGGAGGCTCCCGGCGCGCTCCATGAGCAGCAGCTCGGGTCCGTGGTCGCCCTCCCCGAAGAGGATGAGCACGGCGGACTGGCGGCCGCCCCGTTCGGGCGGCAGGAAGCGGCTGAGCTGCTGGGGCGCGACGGTGCGCGCCGTCCGTGCGACGGGCTCCAGCCACTCGGGCAGCCCCTCCTCGCTCACGACGACCGGCGCCGGGCTCGCGGCCGGGTCCGCCGGTGCCGCGTGGGTGGGGGCGGCGGAGGTGGGGGCCGTGGCGGCGCGGGGGTGGGTCGCGGCGGCATGGGTGGGGGTGGCGTGGGCGGGGGGCCGGTGGGGCGGGGGGGGGGCGGTGGGGGCGATGCCCGGGGGCGGCGGGCTCGGGCGGGGACCGCCCGGCGGTGCCGGGCGGTTCGTCCCTCGGTTGTGCGTGTCTTCTTCAGCGCGCGTCATAGGCACCCCCGGCTTTCACAACGCGTTCGGCCCACTGGTTCGTTCCGTCATTCGTCGCCGGTGCCCAGGGGCGCCGCCGGGCGGCCCGGGTAGTCCGGGGGCGGGGCCAGCCGCTGGCCCGGGTAGCCGCCCATCTCGTACTTGAGGAGCTTCTTGGCCTTCTCCGGGTCCGTCTCGCCCTCCCCGTACGCCGGGCACAGCGGGGCGATCGGGCAGGCGCCGCAGGCCGGCTTGCGGGAGTGACAGATGCGCCGGCCGTGGAAGACGACCCGGTGCGAGAGCATCGTCCACTCCGACTTGGGGAAGATCGCGCAGATCTCCGCCTCGACCTTCTCCGGGTCCTCCTGGTCGGTCAGCTTCCACCGCCGGACCAGCCGGCCGAAGTGGGTGTCCACGGTGATGCCCGGCACCCCGAAGGCGTTGCCCAGGACCACGTTCGCCGTCTTGCGGCCGACGCCGGGCAGGCGGACCAGGTCCTCCAGGCGGCCCGGGACCCGACCGCCGAAGTCGTCCCGCAGCGCCGCCGACAGGCCCAGCAGGGACTTGGCCTTGGCACGGAAGAAGCCGGTCGGCCGGATGATCTCCTCCAGCTCCTCCGGCACCGCCGCCGCCATGTCCTCGGGCGTCGGGTACTTCGCGAAGAGCGCCGGAGTCGTCTGATTGACCCGGAGGTCGGTCGTCTGCGCCGACAGGACGGTCGCGACGAGCAGCTCGAAGGGATTGCGGAAGTCGAGCTCGGGATGGGCGTACGGATAGACCTCGGCGAGCTCCCGGTTGATCTTGCGGGCGCGGCGCACCATCGCCAGGTGCGACTCGGGCTTCCCCGCCTTCGCGGGCTTCGCGGTCTTCTTCTCCGGTTTGACGACCTTGGCGGCACTCCTGGCAGCCTTCGCCGTTTTGTCCGCTTTCGCGGCTTTCTTCGCGGTGGCCGACACCTGTTCGCCCACAGCGGAATTCTGTTCCCCGGACACTCTCCCGGCCCCCTCGGCCTGCGCTCTCACCGGCGAATTGGACACCCGGCCAGCCTAAGCGCCACCGCCGACATCCGCCCCGGCCATGATGGATCACGACCCAATCGGGCCCCTGCCGTACGGACACGCGTACCAGTGCGTCAAACTTGTTGTGATTGATCGCACTGTTTTACCGTCCGGCATCATGGGACCCAACGTCCCTGAGCAGGTCGACATAGGAGAGAACTCGTGGACGACGTTCTGCGGCGCGCCCCGCTCTTCGCGGCGCTCGATGACGAGCAGGCCGCGGAGCTCCGCGCCTCGATGAGTGAAGTGACGCTCGCCCGTGGCGACGCGCTCTTCCACGAGGGCGACCCGGGCGACCGGCTCTACGTGGTCACCGAGGGCAAGGTGAAGCTCCACCGCACGTCCCCGGACGGGCGCGAGAACATGCTCGCCGTCCTCGGCCCCGGTGAGCTGATCGGCGAACTGTCGCTCTTCGACCCCGGCCCCCGCACGGCCACCGCGACCGCCCTGACCGAGGTCAAGCTCCTCGGGCTCGGCCACGGCGACCTCCAGCCCTGGCTGAACGCGCGCCCCGAGGTCGCCACGGCCCTGCTGCGCGCCGTCGCCCGCCGCCTGCGCAAGACCAACGACCAGATGTCCGACCTGGTCTTCTCCGACGTGCCGGGCCGTGTCGCCCGTGCGCTCCTGGACCTGTCGCGCCGCTTCGGCGTGCAGTCCGAGGAGGGCATCCACGTCGTGCACGACCTGACCCAGGAGGAGCTGGCCCAGCTCGTCGGCGCCTCCCGCGAGACGGTCAACAAGGCCCTCGCCGACTTCGCGGGCCGCGGCTGGCTGCGCCTGGAGGCGCGCGCCGTGATCCTGCTGGACGTCGAGCGGCTCGCCAAGCGCTCGCGCTGACACGTCCCGTACGCGCCTCGTACGAGGAAAGGGCCGTCCCGGAGCACCGGGGCGGCCCTTCCGCGTGGGTGGGGCGTCAGTTCTTGGTGCCGTCCACGATCAGCGGGTTGCCGCTGCCGCCGCCGCACGGCACGGCGTACACCGGGTTCTTGGCGGCCGCGTCCTTGTAGGCGTCGATGCACTGGTTGAGCAGGACCTTGTCGGTCAGCGAGTCGTTGAGGATCTTGTTGGCGCGGGCGATGCCCTCCGCCTCGATCCGGCGCCGCTCGGCCTCCGCCTTCGCCGTGCGCGCGGCCTCGGTCGCCCGCTCGGTGGCCTGCTGCTGCTGGATCTTGCGGTCGATCTGGCTCTGGAGCTGGTCCGACGGCTTGACGTTGCGGAGGTTCACGGTCGTCACGTCGATGCCGCGCGGGGCGAGCCGCTCCTTGATCAGGTCGCCGATCTCGGTGTTGATCCGCTCACGGGCGGAGGCGTAGCCCTCCTCGCTCGTGTGGCGGGCGAAGACGTTCCGGATGATCTCCCGGCTGTCCGGGAAGACCAGGCGCTGCTGGATGGCCTCCTCGCTGCCGGCCAGCTTGTACAGCTCGACCGCCTTGGCCGGGGTGACCGCCCACTTCACGGTCACCTCCGCGTACATCACGCCGCCCTGGGAGGAGCGGACCTCGACGACGTCCTTGTCGGAGAGGTTCAGGTCGACCGGGCGGGTGGAGAAGGTGGTGACGTTGGTGAACGGCGACGTGAGGTTCATGCCGGACGTCATGGGCGCGCCGACCTTGCCGAAGGTGACGGGGACGCCGACCTCGTACGCGCTGATGACGTGCACGCAACTGGTCACGGCGGCGAACAGGCCGGCGATCAGCGCACCGGCCGAGCCGAGCTTGAGACCCCGGCGCTCGGTGCCCCGCGCGACGAAGAACAGCACCGCGGCGGCGATGAGCAACAGGATGGACAGGACGAACACGGAAGATCCCCCCATGGATGGAACGCAGAAAGTAAGCGGAGCGTAAAGCATGGGCCTGTGCTGATCCGCACCGCAGGCGGACCTACGCCCCACCGGTCACGGGCTCCCGGCCCGCCTCCGGCCCCCCGGCCCCGCCGCTCAGATCAGGCCGTGCTCCGTCAGGTACTCGAGCTGCGCCCGCACCGACAGTTCGGCCGCCGGCCACAGGGACCGGTCCACGTCCGCGTACACGTGCGCGACGACGTCCGCCGCCGTCCGGTAGCCGTCCTCGACCGCCGTCTCCACCTGGGCGAGCCGCGTGGCGCGGTGGGCCAGGTAGTACTCGACCGCCCCCTGGGCGTCCTCCAGCACGGGACCGTGCCCCGGCAGCACCGTGCGCACCCCGTCGTCGACCGTCAGGGACCGCAGCCGCCGCAGCGAGTCCAGGTAGTCACCGAGCCGGCCGTCGGGGTGCGCCACCATCGTCGTGCCGCGGCCCAGGATCGTGTCGCCCGTCAGCACCGCGCGGTCGGCCGGCAGGTGGAAGCTGAGCGAGTCGGCGGTGTGCCCCGGCGTCGGCACGACGCGCAGTTCCAGGCCCCCGACCTCGATGGCCCTCCCCGCCGTCAGCCCCTCGTCGCCGAGCCGCAGCGCCGGGTCCAGCGCCCGCACGGCCGTCCCGGTCAGCTCGGCGAACCGTCCCGCGCCCTCGGCGTGGTCCGGGTGGCCGTGCGTGAGGAGCGTCAGCGCCACGCGCTTGCCGAGCCGTTCGGCGGTGTCGATCACCCGCCGCAGGTGCGCCTCGTCGAGCGGGCCGGGGTCGACCACGACGGCGAGCGGCGAGTCCGGCTCGGAGAGGAGCCAGGTGTTCGTGCCGTCCAGGGTCATCGCGGACGGGTTGGGCGCGAGGACGTTGACGGCACGATCGGTCGCCGGGCCGGAGACCACGGCTCCGCGCGGCTGTCCGGGAAGGGCGGCTGCGTCGGTCATGCGTCCCCGCCCTCCGTGCCGACGCGCTTGGTGAACTCGTCGTGTCCCGGCCAGCTCAGCACCACCTGCTCGCCCTCCAGGCGCGCCTGAGCCAGCACGGGCGTCAGGTCCTGGTCCGTGGCCGCCTCCAGGGCCTCGCCGGGCGTCCCGTACCGCTCCAGGGCCCTCAGCGTGGCGATCGTCGGCGGCATCATCAGCAGCTCGCCCCGGTCGTAGCCGTCCGCCGCGTCCGCCGGGCGGATCCAGACCGTCCGGTCCGCCTCCGTGGAGGCGTTGGAGGCCCGCTGCCCGGCCGGGAGGGCGGCCACGAAGAACCAGGTGTCGTAGCGGCGCGGCTCGAACTCGGGCGTGATCCACCGCGCCCAGGCGCCCAGCAGGTCGGAACGGAGCACCAGGCCCCGCCGCTCCAGGAAGTCCGCGAACGCCAGCTCACGGGCCACCAGGGCCGCCCTGTCGGCCTCCCAGTCGTCGCCCCGCGTGTCGGCGACGACCGAGTCGGCGGTCGGCCCGGCGAGCAGGACGCCGGACTCCTCGAACGTCTCCCGCACCGCGGCACACACGATGGCCTGTGCCTCGGCCGGCTCCGCGACCCCGAGCCGGGCCGCCCACTCGGCGGGCGACGGCCCCGCCCAGCGCACCGGGTGCTCGTCGCGCGGGTCGACCCCGCCGCCCGGATAGGCGTACGCGCCGCCCGCGAAGGCCATGGAGGTGCGCCGCCGCAGCATGTGCACCTCGGGGCCCGCGGCGCCGTCGCGCAGGAGCAGGACGGTGGCGGCCCGCTTCGGCGTCACGGCCGTGAGCGTGCCGCCCGCGAGCGCGCGGATGCGGTCGGGCCACTCCGGTGGGTACCACTGACCATTGGGCATGGCCGGATGCTATGCGCATCCGCCGAGATGTTCGAGAGGAAAGATGGATACGGCAACGGCCCCGCGCCCACCCGGGGGCACGGGGCCGGAAGCGACCGGTCCGCTCAGTCCTGGACGAGCTCCACCTGGATCTCGACCTCGACCGGCGCGTCCAGCGGGAGCACCGCGACCCCGACCGCGCTGCGCGCGTGCACGCCCTTGTCGCCCAGCACCTCGCCGAGCAGCTCGCTGGCGCCGTTGAGGACGGCGGGCTGCCCGGTGAAGTCCGACGCCGAGGCGACGAACCCGACAACCTTCACGACCCGGGCGATCCGGTCCAGGTCGCCGGCGACCGACTTCACGGCGGCCAGCGCGTTCAGCGCGCAGATCCGCGCGAGCTTCTTGGCCTCCTCCGGGGTGACCTCGGCGCCCACCTTGCCGGTGACCGGAAGCTTGCCGTCCACCATCGGAAGCTGGCCCGCCGTGTAGACGTACACGCCCGACCGGACCGCCGGCTGGTACGACGCCAGCGGCGGCACCACGTCCGGCAGGGTCAGGCCGAGTTCGGCGAGCGTGGCCTCCACGCGGCCGGTCACGGCTTCTCCCGCTTCAGGTAGGCCACGAGCTGCTCGGGGTTGTTCGGCCCGGGAACGACCTGGACGAGCTCCCAGCCGTCCTCGCCCCAGGTGTCCAGAATCTGCTTGGTCGCGTGCACGAGAAGGGGCACGGTCGCGTATTCCCACTTGGTCATGGAGCCGACTGTAGCCGCTGTGAAAGGCAGCCTCCTGCGTAGCCCACGACCCGACTGGTTAGGCTCGAATACGTGAGCAGGCTCCAGGTCGTCAGCGGCAAGGGCGGTACCGGTAAGACGACGGTCGCCGCCGCCCTCGCGCTCGCCCTCGCGACCGAGGGCAAGCGGACTCTCCTCGTGGAGGTCGAAGGCAGGCAGGGCATCGCACAGCTCTTCGAGACGGAGGCGCTCCCGTACGAGGAGCGGAAGATCGCCGTCGCGCCGGGCGGCGGTGAGGTGTACGCGCTGGCCATCGACGCCGAACGCGCGCTCCTCGACTACCTCCAGATGTTCTACAAGCTCGGCTCGGCGGGCCGCGCCCTCAAGAAGCTGGGCGCCATCGACTTCGCGACCACCATCGCGCCGGGCGTACGGGACGTCCTGCTGACCGGCAAGGCGTGCGAGGCGGTACGCCGGCGGGAGAAACAGGGGGGCTTCGTGTACGACCACGTCGTCATGGACGCCCCTCCCACCGGCCGCATCACCCGCTTCCTGAACGTCAACGACGAGGTGGCGGGGCTGGCCAGGATCGGCCCGATACACAATCAGGCCCAGGCGGTCATGCGGGTCCTGAAGTCCCCCGAGACGGCCGTCCACCTGGTGACCCTCCTGGAGGAGATGCCCGTCCAGGAGACCGCCGACGGCATCGCCGAGCTGCGCGAGGCGGACCTGCCGGTGGGTGGCGTGATCGTCAACATGGTCCGCCCGCACGTCCTGGACGAGGACGCGGTACGGGCGGCCGCCGGCGGCCACCGCAAGGACATCGCCACCGCGCTCGCCGCCGCCGGCATCAGTGGCGCGGCCCGACTGGTCGGCCCGCTCCTGGACCAGGCCGCCGAGCACGCCCAGCGGGTCGAGCTGGAGCGGGAGCAGCGCGAGGCACTGGCGAAGCTTCAGGTCCCGACGTACGAACTGCCCTTCCTGGGGGAGGGCGCGGACATCGCCGGTCTCTACCGGCTGGCCAAGGAACTCAGGAAGCTCGGGGTGGGCGCATGACTCTCGACGGGGCCCCCGGCCTGGAGGTCGACCCGCTGCTCGACGACCCGGCGACGCGCATCGTCGTGTGCTGCGGGGCGGGCGGTGTCGGGAAGACGACGACCGCCGCCGCCCTGGGCGTACGGGCGGCCGAGCGCGGCCGCAAGGTGGTCGTCCTGACCATCGACCCGGCCCGCCGGCTCGCCCAGTCCATGGGCATCGACCAGCTCGACAACACCCCGCGCCGGGTTGACGGCATCGAGGGCGGCGGGGAACTGCACGCCATGATGCTCGACATGAAGCGCACGTTCGACGAGATCGTCGAGGCGCATGCCGACCCCTCACGGGCCTCGGCCATCCTGGGCAACCCCTTCTACCAGTCGCTGTCGGCCGGCTTCGCGGGCACGCAGGAGTACATGGCGATGGAGAAGCTCGGGCAGCTCCGGGCCCGCGACGAGTGGGACCTGATCGTCGTGGACACCCCGCCCTCGCGGTCGGCGCTGGACTTCCTGGACGCCCCGAAGCGGCTGGGGTCGTTCCTGGACGGGAAGTTCATCAAGCTGCTGATGGCGCCGGCCAAGGTCGGTGGCCGGGCGGGGATGAAGTTCCTGAACGTCGGCATGTCGATGATGACGGGCACCCTGGGGAAGCTGCTGGGGGGTCAGCTCCTCCGGGACGTGCAGACCTTCGTGGCGGCGATGGACACCATGTTCGGCGGCTTCCGCACGCGGGCGGACGCCACGTACCGGCTCCTTCAGGCGCCGGGTACGGCCTTCCTGGTGGTGGCGGCACCGGAACGGGACGCGCTGCGGGAGGCGGCGTACTTCGTGGAGCGGCTGGCGGCGGAGCGGATGCCCCTGGCCGGGCTCGTCCTCAACCGCGTGCACGGCAGCGGGGCCGACCGGCTGTCCGCCGAGCGGGCACTGGCGGCCGCGGAAAATCTTGAAGAAGGCCGCATTGTGGATCAGGGGGCCGGGAAGACTGGTGTTCGTGGCCCCGAGGCGCTCTCTCCCGAGCCCGAGGCCCCCGAAACCACACCAGCACGCTCCGGCACCGCGGGCGCTCCCGACGCCGCCACCGCTCCCGGCGGTGCCGTCGCGACCGCCCCGTCGCCCGCCGTCGCCGACCTGACCGCGGGTCTGTTGCGCCTGCACGCCGAAAGGATGCAGGTGCTCGCGCGTGAGCAGCGCACTCGCGACCGGTTCACCGCGCTCCACCCCGAGGTGGCCGTGACGGAAGTGGCCGCGCTCCCCGGCGACGTGCACGACCTGGCGGGCCTCCGCGCCATCGGCGACCGCCTGGCGACCGGCGGGGCCGCCTGACCTGCGGCCCGTCGTCACCGGATGCCTCGGGGCACGTCGCCGTATGCCTCAGGGCACCCGCGCCGACGGGCACCCGCGAACCAGCACCCGGGCGTCCTTCGCCCCTCGTCGGGCGTCATGGCCCCACGTCCGGCCCAAGCCCCTCGTCGGGCGTCATGGCCCCACAGCCGGCCCACGTCCCTCGTCGGGCGTCATGGCCGCACAGCCGGCCCACGTCCCGTGAGCCCGGCACGATCCGAACGAGAGGCCCTAGCCCACTGCCGCGTACGTCTCGTACGTCTCGTCGTCGTCCAGCGCGACCGGCAGGATGCCCGCGCTGCGCTCGTACTCCGTACGCGCGGTCTCCAGCAGCCGGCGCCAGGAGGTGACGGTGGGCCGCCGCCGCAGCAGTGCGCGGCGCTCACGTTCCGTCATACCGCCCCACACGCCGAACTCGACGCGGTTGTCCAGCGCGTCGGCCAGGCACTCGGTCCGCACCGGGCATCCGGTGCACACCGCCTTGGCCCTGTTCTGCGCCGCTCCTTGTACGAACAGTTCATCCGGATCGGTAGTGCGGCAGGCGGCCTGCGCACTCCAGTCAGCTACCCAGCCCATACCGGCGCCGTCCTCTCCCGAATCGAGGCTCCCCCACGGCGGCAGCGGCATATTCACCGCCACCAGTTGAGGACGTTACGGAAGGTGGGCACAGCGCAACACCCCCTTCGGGCCCAATCTTGAATGGTCCGAACGGACTATGCGTACGCGGCAGATCACCCAGGGGAGTGAGCGAGAGACATGCGTCATCAATGACGCGAGCCTGGGCACTTCAGGCCCGCCAGAAAGGGCGTGCGCTGACGCATGAGGTGGAAACGGACATGGACCGGCGCGGCTCGGGAACGGGGGGAGTCCTGCCGAAGGCGCAACGGGTGTGACAGTTGTGACCAGCTTAGGCCAAGGCTGGTACGCCTGTCCGGAAAACGGCATGAGCCGCCGGGCCGTGGCCCGGACAGCGGCCGCGCCCCCTCCTCCCGGGTCCCCGCGCCCCATGTCCACCGGCACGCGCAGGCCGCCCCATGTCACAACCTCGTACGCGAACATCCCGTAAGGCACCCGCTCCCTCGGAACGCCCGCACCGACGGATTAGGCTGCTGCCATGCCAAAGAAGCGCTCGGGCGGCGGTCTGACCGGGACCCAGCAGGCCGCCAAGTTCGTCGGTGTCAGCGTGCTCGCCGGAGCCGTCATGGCCGGCATCGCCCTGCCCGCCGCGGGAGCGCTGGGGCTCGCGGCGAAGGGGACGGTCCAGGGGTTCGACGAGATCCCGGCCAACCTCAAGCGTCCCCCGCTGAGCCAGCGCACCACGATCCTGGACGCGCAGGGCGGCCAGATCGCCACGGTCTACTCCCGTGACCGCACGGTCGTGGACCTGAAGGACATCTCCCCGTACATGCAGAAGGCGATCGTCGCGATCGAGGACTCGCGCTTCTACCAGCACGGGGCCATCGACCTGAAGGGCGTCCTGCGCGCGCTCAACCGCAACGCGCAGTCGGGCGGTGTCGCGCAGGGCGCGTCCACGCTGACCCAGCAGTACGTGAAGAACGTCTTCGTGGAGGAGGCCGGCGACGACCCCGACAAGGTCGCCCAGGCCACCCAGCAGACGCTGGGCCGCAAGATCCAGGAGCTCAAGTACGCGATCCAGGTCGAGGAGGAACTCGGGAAGAAGAAGATCCTCGAGAACTACCTCAACATCACCTTCTTCGGGCAGCAGGCGTACGGCATCGAGGCCGCCTCCCAGCGGTACTTCTCCAAGCCCGCCAAGAACCTGAACGTGGAAGAGGCGGCGATGCTGGCCGGCATCGTCCAGTCGCCGAGCCGGTACGACCCGGTGAACGACGTGGAGGAGGCCACCAAGCGGCGCAACGTCGTCCTGACGCGCATGGCGGCCGTCGGCGACATCAGCGAGGCCGAGGCGGAGCGCGCCAAGGCCACGCCCATCAAGCTGAGGGTCAGCAAGCCCAAGAACGGCTGCATCACGGCCGTCGACGGCGCCGGTTTCTTCTGTGACTACGTACGCGAGGTCTTCCTCTCCGACCCGGTCTTCGGGAAGAACCGCGAGGAGCGCAACAAGGTCTGGAACCGTGGCGGTCTGACCATCCGGACCACGCTCGACCCGCAGGCGCAGAAGTCGGCGCAGGCGTCGATAAAGGAACACGTCTACCAGACCGACAAGGTCGCCACTGCGGTGACGATGGTTCAGCCCGGCACCGGCAAGATCATGGCGATGGCCCAGTCCCGGCCGTACGGCTTCGGGAAGAACGAGACCCAGATCAACTACTCGGTCAACAAGAGCATGGGCGGCTCGAACTACGGCTTCCCGGTCGGTTCGACGTTCAAGCCCTTCGTGGCGGCCGCCGCGCTGGAGCAGGGCAGGCCGCCGACGCAGTCGTACTCGGCGCCGTACCAGATGCCGTATCCGTCCAAGATCTCGACGTGCGACGGCACCTGGAAGAACTACGGTGGCCAGTCCCTGGAGAACGAGAACGAGTCCGAGGTCGGTCCGTACAACCTCAAGGACGCGATGGCCATGTCGGTCAACACGTACTTCGTGCAGATGATCGAGGACATCGGCCTGTGTCCGGTCGTGGAGACGACCGACAAGCTGGGTGTGGTGCAGGGCAGCGGTGCCAAGCTCCCCGTGGAGCCGTCGCCGCTGACGCTCGGGTCCACGGGCATCTCGCCGCTGACGATGGCCACCGCGTACGCGGCCTTCGCCAACCGGGGCACGTACTGCACCCCGACCGCCATCGAGGCGATCAAGACGGCGGACGGCAAGAGCCTGCCGGTCCCGAAGACCAACTGCAGCAAGGCGATGTCGGAGCGGACCGCCGACTCGATCAACGCGCTGCTGAGTGGTGTGATCGACTCCGGTACGGGTGAGAAGGCCGGTCTGAGCGGCCGTGACAACGCGGGCAAGACCGGTACGACGGACGCCCGCAAGAACGCCTGGTTCGTCGGCTACACCCCGAACCTGTCCAGCGCCGTGTGGGTGGGCAGCCCGGCCCAGGACGTCGAGATGTTCTCCATCCGGATCGGTGGCCGGTACCACGGCGCGGTCTTCGGTGGCGAGGTGCCGGGACCGATCTGGCGCGACGCGATGACCGGCGCGCTGGACGGCCGCGAGGCGCCCAAGTTCGTCGACGTCCATATCCCCGACGCCCCGAAGGACCCCAACAACGGCAAGCCCAAGCCCGGTGACAACAAGCCGGGCGGTGCCAACGGCGGCGGAGACGGGGACGGCGACGACGACAAGCCGGGTGACGGCGGGGACGACCCCTGGGGCGGCATCACCTTTCCCCCGGACATGATCGGCGGCGGCAACCAGCGCGGCGGCGGCAACGGCGGCTGGCGCTGACACACGCGAAGGGGCGCCCCACCGGATCACCGGTGGGGCGCCCCTTCGCGTGCGTGCTGCCGTCAGCCGGCGGACAGCAGCTCCTTGACCACGGCGGCGACGCGGCCGCCCTCGGCGCGGCCCGCGACCTTCGGGTTCACGATCTTCATCACGGCGCCCATGGCGCGCGGGCCCTCGGCACCGGCCTGCTTGGCCTCGTCGACCGCCTGCGCCACGATCTGCCGCAGCTCGTCGTCGCCGAGCTGCTGCGGCAGGTACGCGTCCAGGACGGCACCCTCGGCCTTCTCACGCTCGGCCTGCTCCGCGCGGCCGCCCTGCCCGAACGCCTCGGCCGCCTCGCGGCGCTTCTTCGCCTCCTTGGCGATCACCTTCTGCACCTCGTCGTCGGAGAGCTCGCGCTTCTCCTTGCCCGCGACCTCCTCCTTGGTGATGGCGGCGAGGGTCAGGCGGAGCGTCGAGGAGCGGAGCTCGTCGCGCTCCTTGATCGCGGCGTTGAGGTCTTCCTGGAGCTTGGACTTGAGCGTGGTCATGCGGACAAGTGTGGCAGGTGCGCCGACCCGTACGCCCGCGCATTTCCCGCGTCCTCGCCGTTCTGCGACGATGGCGGCATGCGCGCGCGATACGGAGTACCCCTGAAAGTCACCGCGGGAATCGCGGCGGTCGGCGCGGCCGGCCTGGCCTACGCCGCCGGGTTCGAGGCCCGCTCCTTCCGGCTCCGACGGGTCACCGTGCCCGTACTCCCGCGCGGGACACGGCCGTTGCGGATGCTCCAGGTGTCGGACGTCCACATGGTGAGCGGTCAGCGCAAGAAGCGGGCGTGGCTCCAGTCGCTGGCCGGGCTGCGGCCCGACTTCGTCGTGAACACCGGTGACAACCTGTCCGACCCGGACGGCGTACCCGAGCTGCTGGACGCGCTCGGCCCGCTGCTCGACTTCCCCGGGGTGTACGTCTTCGGCTCCAACGACTACTACGGCCCCAAGCTCCGCAACCCGGCCCGCTACCTCATCGAGAAGGCCCAGGGACGGCACGGCCTGAACGGCAACGCGCCGGCCGTCGGAGCCGTGCACAACCCGTGGGAGGACATCCGCGACGCCTTCGACACGGCGGGCTGGCTGGACCTCACCAACGCGCGGGGCCGCCTCAAGCTCGACGGCCTGGAGCTGGCCTTCACGGGCCTGGACGACCCGCACATCAAGCGGGACCGCTACGAGCGGGTCGCCGGCGGCCCGGAACCGGACGCCGACCTGTCCCTGGCCGTCGTCCACGCCCCGTACCTGCGCTCGCTGGACGCCTTCACGGCCGACGGCTACCCCCTGATCCTGGCGGGCCACACGCACGGCGGCCAGCTCTGCATCCCCTTCTACGGGGCGCTGGTCACCAACTGCGACCTGGACACCGACCGGGTCAAGGGCCTGTCCACCCACCGTGCGGGCGGCAACACCTCCTACCTCCACGTCTCGGCCGGCTGCGGCACCAACCGCTACACCCCGGTCCGCTTCGCCTGCCCGCCCGAGGCGACGCTCCTGACGCTCACGCCCAGGGACTGATCGCCCGCCCCCGTCCCGACGGGCTGACCGCCCACCGCCGCCGGGGGCCGCGAAACCGGATTTCGTCTCCGGGCGCCGGTGGGCTAAAGTAAACGACGTCGCCAGGACAAGCGGTGACATCGGGGTGTAGCGCAGCTTGGCAGCGCGCTTCGTTCGGGACGAAGAGGTCGTGGGTTCAAATCCCGCCACCCCGACAGAGTAAGACCAGGTCAGGGGCCTGATCCGCGGAAGCGGGTCAGGCCCCTGAGTGGTGTGTGGGGTGTTCTTGGGAGGGGCCCCTCACCCGTGTGGGGGGCGTCGGGTCGCCGGGGGGCGGGGGCGGGGGGACGCTCGGGGAATGAGCAACCCGTCGCAGGGGCCGAGTGGCCCGGTTCACCACGCGTATGCCCACCACACCGGTCCCGAGGAGCACCGGACCCGGGGTGGGTGGGCTTCCGGTGGGGTCATGTTCGCGGGCGTCCTGATGATGGTGGAGGGCGTGCTGGGCATGCTCCAGGGGATCGCGGGCATCGCGGAGGACGACGTGTACGGGCGCGTCGGGGAGTACGTCTTCGAGTTCAACGTCAGTGCGTGGGGCTGGATTCACCTGGGGCTCGGGCTGCTGCTGGCGGCCATCGGCGCGGGCATCCTGAGCGGGGCGGAGTGGGCGAGGGCGAGCGGTGTGGCGCTGGCGGCGCTCGCCGTGATCGCCAACTTCATCTGGCTGCCGTACCAACCGGTCTGGGCCATCGTGTCGATCGCCGTCGCCATCTTCGTGATCTGGGCGCTGTGCTCCGAGGACTCGCCTCCCGTGGCACCCGGCAAGCACTGAACCCTCGGACGCGACGCGGCGAGTTATCCACAGGTTGCGGACCGGCCCAACGCGTTGTCGTGGTCATCGGGTTACATGGACGCATGACTGAGCCGACAGACGCGCAGCACGTGCAGGCCATGCCCGACTGGGAGAAGCGGTTCCGGGCGCCGCGGGTGTCCCTGCCCGAGTGGGCGTGGTGCGCGCCCGGCAGGGCGCTGTTCGTGTCGAACGCGACCGGGACGTACGAGCTGTACGCGTGGGACCGGGACGGCGGCGGGCAGCGGCAGGTCACCGACCGGCCGAACGGCACCACGGACGGGGTGCTGTCGCCGGACGGCGAGTGGATCTGGTGGTTCTCGGACACGGACGGCGACGAGTTCGGCGTGTGGATGCGCCAGCCGTTCGGGGGCGGGGACGACGAGCCGGCGGCGCCCGGGCTGGAGGCGGCGTACTCGGCGGGCCTCGCGATAGGGCGGGACGGCACGGCGGTGGTCGGGCGGTCGACGGACGAGGACGGTTCGACGATCCACGTCGTACGGCCCGGGAGGCCGCCGGTGGAGATCTACCGGCACCGCGAGTCGGCCGGGGTCGGGGACCTGTCGCACGACGGGACGCTGATCGCGGTCGAGCACACCGAGCACGGCGACGCGATGCACGCGGCGGTACGGGTGGTGCGCACGGACGGGTCCGTGGTGGCGGAGCTGGACGACACCCGGGGCGGCACCGAGGAGCTGGGGATCGGTGTGCTCGGCTTCGCCCCGGTGGACGGGGACACCCGGCTGCTGGTGGCGCACCAGCGGCGCGGGCGCTGGGAGCCGATGCTGTGGGACGTGGCGTCGGGTGCGCAGACGGAGCTGGCGCTGGACCTGCCCGGTGACGTGTCGGCGGAGTGGTACCCGGACGGGTCCGGGCTGCTGGTCGTGCACAGCTTCGAGGCGCGCAGCGAGCTGTGGCGGTACGAGATCGCCACGGGCCGCACGGTGCGGGTGGACACCCCGGCCGGGTCGGTGTCGAGCGCGACGGCACGGCCGGACGGCACCGTGGAGTACCTGTGGTCGTCCGCCGCGCACCCGCCGGTGGTGCGGTCCACGGCGGGCGGCGTCGTGCTGGAGCCGCCCGGGATGAAGGCGCCGGCCTCGGTGGCGGTCGAGGACGTGTGGGTGGACGGGCCCGGTGGGCGCGTCCACGCGCTGGTGCAGCGGCCGGCGGGGGCACAGGGTCCGCTGCCGACGGTGTTCGAGATCCATGGCGGTCCCGCCTGGCACGACAGCGACGCGTACGCCGCCGCTCCCGCCGCCTGGGTGGACCACGGGTACGCGGTGGTCCGGGTCAACTACCGGGGCTCGACCGGGTACGGGCGGGAGTGGACCGACGCGCTCAAGCACCGGGTCGGGCTGATCGAGCTGGAGGACATCGCGGCGGTACGACAGTGGGCGGTGGGCTCGGGGCTGGCCGACCCGCGCCGGCTGGTCCTCACGGGCGGCTCGTGGGGCGGTTATCTGACGCTGCTCGGGCTGGGCACGCAGCCGGACGCCTGGGCGCTGGGCCTGGCCGCCGTGCCGATCGCGGACTACGTCACGTCGTACCACGACGAGATGGAGGCCCTGAAGGCCCTGGACCGGACGCTCTTCGGCGGGTCGCCGGACGAGGTCCCGGAGCGGTTCGCGGAGTCGTCGCCGATCACGTACGTGGACCGGGTGCGGGTGCCGGTGTACATCTCGGCGGGCGTCAACGATCCCCGCTGTCCGATCCGGCAGATCGACAACTACGTGGACCGGCTCGCCGCCCGGGACGCGGTGCACGAGGTCTACCGGTACGACGCCGGGCACGGCTCCCTCGTGGTGGAGGAGCGGATCAAGCAGGTGCGGCTGGAGCTGGACTTCGCGGCCAGGCATCTGGGGACCCGGGCGGAGGAGAGGTGACGGTGTTCCGTACCGTGGGGGTGTGTACCGGTTCCTGACGACGCCCCGCTGGTGGGGGATCAACATCTTCGTCGCGCTGGCGATCCCCTTCTGCGTCTTCATGGGGACCTGGCAGCTCGGCAGGTTCGAGGACCGCGTCGACTCGCACCAGGAGGCGGAGCGGCGGCCGGAGCCCGGTGCGGTGAAGGCCGCGCCGCTGGAGCGGCTGCTGCCGGTCGACAAGGAGACCTCGGGCCGCCACGCCACGGCGACGGGGCGGTACGGGGAGCAGTTCCTGGTCCCCGGGCGCCGGCTGGACGGCAAGGACGGCGCGTACGTGCTGACCCTGCTGCACACGGAGGGCGGGAAGTCCCTGCCGGTGGTGCGCGGCTGGCTGCCCTCCGGCGGCCGGGCGCCGGTTCCGCCGGCCGGTGAGGTGACCGTGACCGGCGCGCTCCAGGCGTCCGAGCACACCGGCAGCCCGGGTGTGCGGGCCACGGGCGCCCTGCCCCGGGGGCAGGTCGGCATGATCAGCGCGGCGTCCCTGGTGAACGTGGTCGAGGACGACGTCTACGACGCGTGGGTCACGCTCCCCACGTCCCCGGCGGGGCTGACCCCGGTCCCGGCGGCCGCGGCGGAGGGCAGCGGGCTGGATCTGAAGGCGTTCCAGAACCTGGGCTACACCGGTGAGTGGTTCGTCTTCGCGGGCTTCGTGCTCTTCATGTGGTTCCGCCTGTTCCGCCGCGAGGCCGAGCAGGCCCGGGACGAGGCCCTGGGCCTGGCCCCGGAGGCCGACGCCATGGCGGGCGCCGGGCGCTGAGGCGGTAAGCGGCTCCGCGCGCTGAGGCCCGGCCTCCCGCGTTGGCGGGGCGGGTGCTGAGGCCCGGCCTCCGCGCTGGTGGGGCGGGCCGTCGTGCCGGGCGCTGAGGCCCGGCTTCCCGCACCGACGTGCGCCGACGTGCGTCGACGTCCGCTGACGTGCCGTGTCCGGGCCGTTCCCGGGGGCCCCGCCGTGGCGGGGCCGTCCGGGCGGCCGGGCTACTGGGCGGGCAGCAGGCCCGTGCGGTAGATCGTGCCCGCGCAGGCGTTGGGCACCGTGGCCTCCGCCGACGGGGCGCCCGCTTCCGCGGTGTGGGTGACCGTGACGCTGCCCTCCGCGCGGGTGCCGTTGCCGTCGTCCTCCCGGACGAGCTGGGGCTCCGCTGCCGTGCCCGTGTCCGTGCCGTCGGAGCCGGTGGACCCCGTGGACGTACCACCGCCGGTGGGCGGGGTCGGGTCGGGCGTGGGTTCACCGCCGCCGGTGTCGCCGCCGCTGCCGCCGCCCTCCACGGGGCACTGCTCGCTCGGCACCCAGGCGAACTTCACCTCGTACGCGCCCGAGGGCTTGAGGAGCAGCGGCGCGGCCGTCTCCTGGGACGGGTCGGGGAGCCCCGTGGCGGGGTCGCCCGCCGCGTGGGCGACGACCGTGATCTTCGCCTGGTCGGCCGCGCCCATCGCCTGGACGGCGACGCCGCCGGCACCGGTGACCGAGCAGTCCGTGCCCGACACGTTGGTGATCCGGAAGGTCCCGTACACCTTGCCCTCGGCGTCCGGCTGGCCGGCCTCCGCCGACGCCACACCGAGCTGGGACGCCTCGCACACCGGTGCGGAGCCGGGCGCGGTGGTGGCCGGTGCCTCCGTGCCGCCCACGGTGCCGTCCGAGGCACCTGCCGGGGGCTGCCCCGGCTGCTGCGGGGAGGCGCTGTCGTCCGTGCCGCCGCCGCCCGGTCCCTTGCCGGTCTCGGTGCTGGGCGCTCCCGGGCCGCTGGTCTCCCCGCCGGTCTCCTCGCCCGTGCCGCCCTGCACCTGCTCGCCGTGCCCGGCGTTCACCGGCCGGTCGTCGGAGGTGCCGTCGGAGCCCGCGACGTGGACGAACGCCGGGACCGCCGTGCCGAACAGCAGCGCGGCCGCGGCGGCGCCCACCAGCGCCTGGCGTTTGCGGGCCCGCCGCGCGGGAACCGCCCGGCGCAGGTGCTCCAGGGTGCCGTCCGAGGGCTGGAGGTCCTCGACGGCGCCGTGCAGCATCCGGCGCAGCGCGAGTTCGTCGGCTCCGAGGTCACCGAAGCCCGTGAGGTCCTTTTCCGGCCCGTTGTTCACATCCGGCCCGTTGTTCACAATTCCGTTCCCAGTCCGGTCGTTCTCGTTCAACGGCCCGTCCGGCCCGTCGGGCCCGTACTGCTCGAACCCGTGCTTGTGCTCACTCATTTCGTGGCCTCCATGGCGACGCGCAGCGCCGCGATGCCACGTGACCCGTACGCCTTGACCGAGCCGAGCGATATGCCGAGCGTCTCCGCGACCTGCGCCTCGGTCATGTCCGCGAAGTACCGCAGCACCAGGACCTCGCGCTGCCGGCGCTGGAGGCCCCGCATGGCCTTGATCAGGGCGTCCCGCTCGAGCTGGTCGTACGCGCCCTCCTCCGCGCTCGCCATGTCGGGCATCGGCTTGGAGAGGAGCTTCAGGCCGAGGATCCGACGGCGCAGCGCGGACCGGGACAGGTTGACCACCGTCTGGCGCAGGTACGCCAGGGTCTTCTCGGGGTCACGCACGCGGCTCCGCGCCGAGTGGACGCGAATGAACGCCTCCTGGACGACGTCCTCGCACGAGGCGGTGTCGTCCAGCAGCAGTGCGGCGAGACCCAGCAGCGACCGGTAGTGGGCGCGGTAGGTCTCCGTGAGGTGATCGACGGTGGTCCCCGCGGTCGCCACCGGCTCGGCGCCGTCGGCGGCGCGCTGGGTCGGTATGCGGGTCGTACGCCTAGCGGCGGGCACGGGCGCGATCACCGGCATACCGCCGGGCTGACGGGGTCGCCGGAGCGGGCGCACCGCGCCCCTGCCCACACCGACCCCGACTCCCACTCCCGCCCCACGGGCGCGGAGCGGAGCCACCGCTGTGATGTCGAGTACCTCTGCCACGCCTGTTGGACACGCTTCCCCCCGCCAGGGTTGTACGCGCACGCAACCGGTTTTGACCGTGCGTCGTTTGCCCTCATGCGTACCCGCTCTTCCCCAATGCCCCGATATCGCGGCCACCACGAAGGGGCGACCGCATAGACGCTTTCCGCCCGACCACCGGTTGCAGCACAGGGGACAGCATCGTCGAACATGCCATCGCCCCAGTTCAAGTGACGCAGACCGAAGACTTGCTCACGGGGCGTTCACAGATCCTACAAAGATCCACCAGTCCGTTCACCGGGTATCGCGCCCGGATCAGGCCGGGAACTCGGCGGCGACGGCCTCCGCGATCTGCGCGGCGTTCAAAGCGGCACCTTTGCGCAGATTGTCGCCGCAGACGAAGAGCTCCAGCGCATGGTCGTCGTCCAGCGACCGCCGTACGCGCCCGACCCACGTGGGGTCGGTGCCCACGACATCGGCCGGTGTGGGGAAGTCACCGGCCGCCGGGTCGTCGTACAGGACGACCCCGGGCGAGGTGGCCAGGATCTCGTGGGCCCGCGCCACCGACACCTCGTGCTCGAACCGGGCGTGCACACAGACGGAGTGGGCGCTCACCACGGGGACGCGCACACAGGTCGCCGCCACGCGCAGCTCCGGCAGGGCCAGGATCTTGCGGGCCTCGTCCCGGACGCGCAGCTCCTCCGAGGACCAGCCGTCCTCCTCGACGGAGCCCGACCAGGGCACCACGTTCAGCGCGAGCGGGGCGGGGAAGGGCCCCGTGTCGTCGCCGACGGCCCGGCGCACATCGCCGGGGCAGGTGCCCAGCTCCGTGCCGGCGACCAGCGAGAGCTGCTCGCGCAGCACGGCGACGCCGCCCCGGCCCGCACCGCTCGCGGCCTGGTACGCGGAGACCACGAGCTCGCTCAGGCCGAACTCGGCGTGCAGCGCGCCCACCGCGACGATCAGGGCCAGCGTGGTGTCGCCGGGGCACGCGATGATCCCGCGCGGGCGCACCCGCACGCAGTGCGGGTTGATCTCGGGGACGACCAGCGGGACGTCCGGGTCCCTCCGGAACGCCGGGGAGGCGTCCACCACCACCGTGCCCTTGGCCGCCGCGACCGGCGCCCACTGCGCGGCGACGGCCCCGGGCACCAGGAACAGCGCGACGTCGGCGCCCTCCAGCGCCTCCTCGCCCAGCGCGAGGACCTCGACCTCCTCCCCGCGTACGGCCAGCTTGCGGCCGGCCGAGCGCGGGGAGGCGACGAGGCGGATGTCGCCCCAGACGTCGGCGTGCTGCGACAGGATCTGGAGCATCACCGCGCCGACGGCCCCGGTCGCTCCCACGACCGCGAGCGCCGGTTTGCGGTGCGTCACCGGCTCCACCGGCTCGTCACCGGCCGGTGCCTCCGTACACGACGGCCTCGTCGGAGTCGGAGTCGAGACCGAAGGCGGTGTGGACGGCGCGGACGGCCTCGTTGACGTCGTCGGCGCGGGTCACGACCGAGATGCGGATCTCGGAGGTCGAGATCAGCTCGATGTTCACGCCCGCGTCGGACAGCGCCTCGAAGAAGCCCGCCGTGACGCCCGGGTTGGTCTTCATCCCCGCGCCGACCAGCGAGATCTTGGCGATCTGGTCGTCGTAGCGCAGCGACTCGAAGCCGATCAGGGCCTTCTGCTTCTCCAGGGCGTCGATGGCCTTGCGGCCCTCCGACTTGGGCAGCGTGAAGGAGATGTCGGTCAGTCCGGTCGACGCGGCGGACACGTTCTGGACCACCATGTCGATGTTGATCTCGTTGTCCGCGATGGTGCGGAAGATCGCGGCGGCCTCGCCCGGCTTGTCCGGCACACCGACCACGGTGATCTTCGCCTCGGACGTGTCGTGCGCGACACCGGAGATGATGGCCTGCTCCACCTTGCGGTCCCCTCGCGGTTCGTTGCTGACCCACGTGCCCTGGAGCCCCGAGAAGGAGGACCGGACGTGGATCGGGATGTTGTAACGGCGTGCGTACTCGACGCACCGGTGCAGCAGCACCTTGGAGCCGGAGCTGGCGAGCTCCAGCATGTCCTCGAACGAGATCCAGTCGATCTTGCGGGCCTTCTTCACGACCCGGGGGTCGGCGGTGAAGACGCCGTCGACGTCGGTGTAGATCTCGCAGACCTCGGCGTCGAGCGCCGCGGCGAGGGCCACGGCGGTCGTGTCCGACCCGCCGCGCCCGAGGGTGGTGATGTCCTTCTTGTCCTGGGACACGCCCTGGAAGCCCGCGACGATGGCGATGTTGCCCTCGTCCAGAGCCGTACGGATACGGCCCGGCGTGACATCGATGATGCGCGCCTTGTTGTGGACGGAGTCGGTGATGACGCCCGCCTGGCTGCCCGTGAACGACTGGGCCTCGTGGCCCAGGTTTTTGATCGCCATGGCCAGCAGGGCCATGGAGATCCGCTCTCCGGCGGTCAGCAGCATGTCGAACTCACGCCCGGCAGGGATCGGGGATACCTGCTCGGCGAGATCGATCAACTCG
This sequence comes from Streptomyces sp. WAC05374, assembly GCF_004353505.1. Classification (GTDB taxonomy): domain Bacteria; phylum Actinomycetota; class Actinomycetes; order Streptomycetales; family Streptomycetaceae; genus Streptomyces. The sequence goes on along the minus strand of NZ_SMNQ01000006.1, from coordinate 296,381 downwards.
TCCGTCGTGTCGCCCATCGCCGAAACCACGACGACCACCTGGTGGCCGTTCTTCTTGGCATCGACGATTCGCTTGGCGACGCGCTTGATGCCCTCGGCATCGGCAACGGAGGAGCCTCCGTACTTCTGCACGACAAGGCCCACGTGCGCTCCTCGCTCAGTCCGTTTGCGGTCAGCTCAGTCTAACGAGCGGCCGGGAAACGCCCCCGCCATACCACATCGTGAGATGTCCCGCTCACGACGTGATCATCGTGGGGCGCTTCACGGCCGCTCGGACTGTGCCTGCCCGGGGCCGGGCAGGCTACGCGGAATGTGGGCCGGGTCACCCGCTCACGCGGACGGTACGTACGCCAGGCCGTGCGCGCCCGGTTCGCCGGACCGGCCCACCTCCAGGGTCGCGACGACCTCCCCGGCCGCCAGGTCCACGACCGTCACCGTGCTGGACGAGACGGCGGCGACGTACCCGTACCGCCCGTCCGGCGACGAGGTGATCGTCAGCGGGAAGGCACCCACGTCCAGGCGGGCGCGCTCGTCGAGACCCTCGCCGTACACGTGCAGCACGCCCGGCCGCTGGCCGCCCAGCGCCGACCGCCCGGCCGTCATGCGCAGCTCACCGGCGAGCAGCAGGCCCGCCGGCGTCACGTGCACCGGGAAGACGACGCCCTCCGTCGGCAGCGTGCGGACGACCGCCCCGGTCGCCGTGTCGACCACCCGTACGCCCGCGTCCCGCACGGGCCCGCCGCCGAAGTCGCCCTTCGGCGCCGCCACGTACACCCGGCGCCCGTCGCCCGACACGGCGATGCCCTCGCTGCCGGGCACCTCGACACGGTCCACGAGCGCACCCGCGACGAGGTCGACGACCGACACGAACGGCGCCTCCTTGTTCGCCGTGTACGCGCGCGTGCCGTCCGGTGCGAGCGCGAACCAGTGCGGCCCCGGCGCCCCGACCGCCACCCGGCGCACCGGGCGCAGCGACTCGGCGTCCAGGGCCAGCAGGGCGCCCTCCGCGCCGGGGGACGCGCCCTCGACGCTCACCCAGAGCAGCTCGCCGGACGGATCGAGCGCGATGCCGTGCGGCGCCCATTCGGGAGCGAGGCCGACCACGCCGGTCACCCGCCGCTCGTCGGGGTCGATCACGACGAGCTCCCGCGCCCGCCCGCCGTTGGCGTGGTAGTAGCCGGACCGGTACGTGATCGTGCAGTACAGGCGCCGCCGGGCCGCGTCGAGGCACAGCTCGTGCGGCTCGTGCGGGACGCGGACCTCGCCGAGCCGGTCGTGGGTGGCCGCGTCGAAGAAGGTGACCGTGGGGCCGCTCTGGCTCACCACGGCCAGGACGTCGTTCGTCTCACTCATGCGGTCAGCCTCGAACCCGGGCCGGATTCACTCCAGTGCAATGCTGGCAAGGTGTCCTTGCGCCGTACGCAAACGGCGACGTCGTGCCGCCCACGGGCGGCGAAGCAGGTGATCGGAGTCACACCATGGGCCGCGACCCGGCATCCCTGGATCTCAACCTCCTCGTCGCGCTCGACGCCCTCCTCGAGGAGGAGAGCGTCACCGGCGCCGCCGCCCGCCTCCACGTCTCGGCACCGGCCATGAGCCGCACCCTGGGCCGCATCCGGGCCGCGCTCGGCGACCCCGTCCTGGTACGGGCCGGGCGCCACCTCGTCCCCACGCCCCGCGCCGTCGAGCTGCGGCCCCACGTCCGTACCGTCGTCGCCTCCGCCCGGGACCTGCTCGCGCCCCCGCCGCCCACCGACCCCGCCGCCCTGCGGCGCGAGTTCGCGGTCCAGGCGAGCGACCTGGTCCTCGCCCACCTCGGCGCCCGGCTGATCACCGCGGTCGCCCGGCAGGCCCCGGGCGTCACCCTGCGCTTCCTGCCGGAGAGCCTGGAGGGCACCCCCGCTCTGCGCGACGGGCGGCTCGACCTGGAGCTCGGGGTGATCGGGCACGCCGACCCGGAGACCCGGACCAAGGCGCTGGGCGTCACGGGCCTCGTCGGAGCCGTACGCCCCGGGCACCCTCTGGCGGCGCGTACGCGAGTCACGGCACGGGCCTTCGCCGCCGCCGAGCACGTGGGGGTGTCCCGTCAGGGGCGGGTGCACGGGCCGGTCGACGACGCGCTCGCCGCGCTGGGGCTGCGCCGGCGGGTGGTGGCGGTCGTGCCGGGGTGGTCGGCGGCGCTGCTGCTGTGCCGCGAGGCCGACCTGGTGGGTCTGGCCCCGCGGGGCGTCGCGGAGGCGCTCGGCCTGCGCACCTTCGAGGTCCCGCTGGACCTGCCGGCCCTGCCGCTGGGCATGGCGTGGCACCCGCGCAACGACGCGGACCCGGCGCACAGGTGGCTGCGCGACCGGGTCCGTGAGACCTGGAATGCCTCGGAGGCGGGTACTGCGTGACCGCGACCCGAGACGCCGGCGAGGCGGGGGCTACTTGACCGTACGCATGCCCAGGGGGCCGAGGATCTCCTGGGCCATCACCCGGCCCGCCTCCTCCGCGAGGGCCTCCTCGGTGAGGTCCTCGTCCGTGTCGAGCCCGTCGAGCTCCTCCAGCGGCTGGTCGAGGCGGACGTGCGAGACCAGCGACTGGAGGGCCCGCAGGGTCGCCGAGGCGGTGGGGCCCCAGTTGGAGAAGTACGAGAACTGCCACCACCACAGGGCCTCCGTGGTGCGGCCCGCCCGGTAGTGGGCCAGCCCGTGGCGCAGGTCCATGATGATGTCGGCCAGGTTGTCCGAGATCCGGCACGGCACGGGCGCCTTGCGGGGCTCGTACGGGTCGAAGACCTCGGAGAAGACGTCCACCGGGTCGAGCATGGCCGCGAACCGCATGCGCAGCTCATCGACGTCCAGGTCCGGCCCCGTGTCCGGTTCGTACCGCTCCTCCGGAATGATGTCCTCGTGGGCGCCCAGCCGCCCGCCGGTGAGCAGGAGCTGGGAGACCTCCAGGAGCAGGAACGGGACGGCACTGTCGGGCTCGTCGCCCTTCGCCACTTCCGTGGTGGCGACGATGAAGGACTCGATCGAGTCGGCGATCTGGACCGCGAAGCTGTCGGGGTCCATCGAGTGCGCGTGCAGTGTGGCGTCAGACATCGAGGAGTCGTCTCCCTTCGAACGCACGCCCGAGCGTGACCTCGTCGGCGTATTCCAGGTCTCCGCCAACGGGAAGTCCGCTGGCGAGGCGCGTGACCTTAAGGCCCATGGGCTTGACCATGCGCGCCAGATACGTCGCGGTGGCCTCCCCCTCCAGATTGGGGTCGGTCGCCAGGATCAGCTCGGTGACCGTTCCGTCCGCCAGGCGGGCCAGCAGCTCGCGGATCCGCAGGTCGTCGGGGCCGACGCCCTCGATCGGGCTGATCGCGCCGCCGAGGACGTGGTACCGCCCCCGGAACTCGCGCGTCCGCTCGATCGCGACGACGTCCTTCGGCTCCTCGACCACACAGATGACCGCCTCCTCACGGCGCGGATCACGGCAGATGCCGCACCGTTCCTCCTGCGCGACGTTGCCGCACACCGCGCAGAACCGGACCTTGTCCTTGACCTCCATGAGGGCATGGGCGAGGCGGCGTACGTCGGTCGGCTCGGCCTGGAGGATGTGGAAGGCGATCCGCTGCGCGCTCTTGGGACCGACGCCTGGCAGCCTGCCCAGCTCGTCGATGAGGTCCTGAACCACGCCTTCGTACAACGGAACGCCTCTCGTGGAGTGCTGTGATGCTTACGGTAGTTGCTGTGCGTACGGGTTAGAAGGGCGGGCGCCGCAGCCCGTCGCGGAGGGGCTAGAAGCCCAGGCCCGGGATGCCGCCGCCGCCGAGGCCCTGGGCGAGCGGGCCGAGCTTGGCCTGCTGGAGGGCCTGCGCGTTCTCGTTCGCGGCCTGGACGGCGGCGACGACGAGGTCGGCGAGGGTCTCGGTGTCCTCCGGGTCCACCGCCTTGGGGTCGATGACCAGGGCCCGCAGCTCGCCCGAGCCGGTCACCGTGGCCTTCACCAGGCCGCCGCCCGCCTGCCCGTCGACCTCGGTGCGCGCCAGCTCCTCCTGGGCACGGGCGAGGTCCTGCTGCATCTTCTGGGCCTGCTGGAGGATCTGCTGCATGTTGGGCTGGCCACCACCGGGAATCACGGTCACTCCTGGCATTTCGACGATGAGTATTCGGTATGCCGAGCCTACGTGGTCGCCGGATGGTCCGCCCCATCCACACGGCCTCACTCTTTCGTGTGAGAAACGGGCGTGCCCCCTAGCTGATCAAGCCCCTCTTGCGGGCGGAAATCCTGGGATTTCGCGCTTCCGGCCCACCATTCGGCGGTAGGAAAGGGCATGCGCACCAGTACGCACACGCGCATCGCACCGCCCGCACGTCACGGATTGTCACGCAGAGCGCAGAGGAGTGCCCCGGTGAGCCAGCCGGAGATGCAGCCCGGGGGGCCCGCCCGGGGGGAGGGCGCCGGCCACGACCGGTCCGGCGGCCACGGCGGCGATCTGAGCGGGCGCCCGTTCCCGCTCGGCGACTGGGGCGAGCCGGCGGAGCGGCTGGACGAGCTCTACCGGTGGGTGGAGGACCAGGCTCTGCGGACGGCCGGGTGGTACCTGGAGGACCGCGCCTGGAAGCGGCGGGGTGCCCGGGCGCTGCGAATCGGTACGGCGCTGGGCGCGATCGCCGGCGCGGGGCTGCCCCTGCTGGACCTGACGGGCGCGCTGGACGGGGCGTCGGGGTGGGGGTACGTGTCGCTGCTGCTGGGCGCCGCGTGCCTGGCCTGCGACCGGTACTTCGGGTTCACGTCCGGGTGGATGCGGGACGTGGCGACGGCGCAGGCGGTGCAGCGGCGCCTCCAGGCGTTCCAGTTCGACTGGGCGGCCGAGAGCATCCGGGAGGTGCTGGGCCCGGCGGAGGGCACGGCCAGCGAGGCGGCGGAGCGGTGCCTGGGTGTGCTGCGGCGGTTCTCGGAGGACGTGACGGAGCTGGTGCGGGCGGAGACGGCGGACTGGATGGTGGAGTTCCGCTCGGGGCCGGCGCCGCTGGTGATGCAGTCGACGCTGTCGTGCGCGCCGCCCCGTGCGGAGAACGGCCAGCCCCTGGGCCGCTTCCCGCTCCCGCCCGGCACCCGCCCGAACATGCCGCGCCAGCGGCCGCCGGAGCCCCGCTGACCCCCCGGCGGCCGCGGGGCGGTGGGGGGTCAGCTAAAGATGATCATCGAGCCCTGGCCCAGGCTGCGGGTGGCCGCCGCGTGCAGGCCCAGCCACACGTGGCGCTCCCGGGCGAAGGGGCTGTCGTCGTACGGGATCGGTCCCGCGGGCTCCTCCAGGGCCGTGGGACGGTCCGGCGGGTGCGGTGCGGCGGGCGGGTTCGCCGGGTCGATGCCGATCGACGGGGCGACGTACTCCAGCTCGCGCAGCAGGCCCTGGGCGGAGCCCAGGGGGCCGCCCCCGGCCAGCAGTTCCTCGTTGGACAGCGGCGTGGGGAAGTCGACCGGCACGTACGCGCCCGCGTGGTCGTAGTGCCACACCAGGTGGGACTGCTGGGCCGTCGACTCGAACATCTCCAGGAGCTGCTCGTAGTCGCCGCCGAGTTCGTCGACCGGGGTGACGGCGAGGCCGCAGATCTGGAGGAGGTAGGCGCGGCGGAGGAAGTGCAGGGCGTCATAGTCGAACCCCGCGACCGGCGCCACGTCGCCCGACAGGCCCGGCATGTAGGCGAAGACGGGCACGGTCGGCAGGCCCGCCTCGGTGAGGGCCTTGTCGTAGGCGGCGATCTCTTCCGCGAAGGGGTTGTCGGGGCTGTGGCACAGCACGTCGACGAGGGGGACCAACCACAGGTCACAGGCCAAGGGAGACTCCGCTCTCCTTCAGGTGCGTACGCGCTTACGCGGGTTTACGGCAGGCGGTCGGGACGATGAGTGCGCGGCTCGGGTGCCCATCCCATACCCATACGGGATGAGCGGTAAGAGCCGTCAGCCCAGCCCGTCGAGGTGGTCGGCCCACCGCATCGAGTGGGCGTTGTACGCGTCGATGGCGGCCATCACCGCGTCGGGGTCGCCGAGCGTGACCGCGTCGACGAGTTCCTCGTGGCCGTTCCACAGCCACGCGCCGGGCTCACGGGCGGCGCGCAGGTGCGGCACGGCGAACACCCACGCCTGGACGCGCAGCCGGTGGAGGAAGTCCGCGATGTAGCGGTTGGCGACGAAGCCGCTCAGCTCGCGCCAGAAGCGCAGGTCGTACCCGATCAGGATGTCCAGGTCGCCGGCGCGCGCCGCCCGCGCCGCCTCCTCGGCCCGCCGCCGTACGGACACCAGCGGCGCCCCGTGCGCGTGGAGGGCGTTGGCCCGGTCGGACAGGCGGCGGAAGATGCCGTCCACGATGAGCGCGCGGGCCTCGACCATGCCGCGGTAGTCCTCGACCGAGAACTGGTGGACGCGGAAGCCCTTGTGCTGGTCGGAGTCGAGCAGCCCCTGGGCCGTGAGGTCGACCAGCGCTTCCCGTACGGGCGTCGCCGACACGCCGTACTGCTCGGCGATGTGCTTGACCGTGAACTCCTGACCCGGCTGGAGACGCCCCGCGAGCACCTCGTCACGCAGCGCGTCCGCGATCTGCTGCCGCAGGGTGTTGCGGGTGACAGCTCCGCTCGCGGGCATGGCTTCTGGCCCCCTCCGTCCGGTTCCGGACACCTTAAGCCAGCCGGAGGGGGCGTACGGAGCCGGTTACGCGGTGTGCTCGTCGGCGACCGAGAGGGCGGCGTCGAGGGCGGCGAGCCCCTCCTTGGCCTCGGCCTCGGTGATGTTGCAGGCGGGCACGGCGTGGGTGCGGTTCATGTTGATGAAGGGCCACAGGCCGTTCTTCTTGCAGGCCGCGCCGAAGGCCGCCATGGGGGCGTTCGCCTCGCCGGTCGCGTTGTACGGGACGAGCGGTTCGCGGGTCTCGCGGTCGCGGACGAGGTCCAGCGCCCAGAAGGCGCCCAGCCCGCGCACCTCGCCGACGGACGGGTGGCGCTCGGCGAGCTCGCGCAGACCCGGGCCGAGGACGGTCTCGCCGAGCCGGGCGGCCTGCTCGACGACCTTCTCCTCGGCCATGACCTGGATGGTCGCGACGGCGGCCGCACAGGCGAGGGGGTGGCCGGAGTAGGTGAGGCCACCGGGGTAGGGCCGCTTGTCGAACGTCGCGGCGATCTCGGCGGAGATGGCGACGCCGCCGAGGGGGACGTACCCCGAGTTGACGCCCTTGGCGAAGGTCAGCAGGTCGGGTACGACGCCGAAGTGCTCGGCCGCGAACCAGGCGCCGGTGCGGCCGAAGCCCGCCATGACCTCGTCGAGGACGAGGACGATGCCGTACCGGTCGCAGATCTCGCGGACGCCGGGGAGGTAGCCGGGCGGCGGGGTCATGATGCCGGCGGTGCCGGGGACGGTCTCCAGGATGATCGCGGCGATGGACTGCGGCCCCTCGAAGGCGATCGTGTCCTCCAGGTGCGCCAGGGCGCGCTCGCACTCCTGCGCCTCGGTCTCGGCATAGAACGGCGAGCGGTAGAGGAACGGCGACCAGAAGTGCACGACGCCGGCGGAGGCGGTGTCGGAGGCCCAGCGGCGTGGGTCGCCGGTGAGGTTGATCGCGGTGGAGGTGGCGCCGTGGTACGAGCGGTAGGCGCTCATGATCTTCGGGCGGCCGGTGTACAGCCGGGCCATGCGGGCGGCGTTCTCGACCGCCTCGGCGCCGCCGTTGGTGAAGAAGATCTTGTCGAGGTCGCCGGGGGTGCGCTCGGCGATGAGGCGTGCGGCCTCGGAGCGTACGTCGATGGCGAAGGCGGGCGCGAAGGTGGCGAGCTTGCCCGCCTGCTCCTGGATCGCGGCGACGATCTTGGGGTGCTGGTAGCCGATGTTGGTGTAGACGAGGCCGCTGGTGAAGTCGAGGTAGCGGTTTCCGTCGTAGTCCCAGAAGTGCGCACCCTCGGCACCGGCGACGGCGAGCGGGTCGATCAGGCCCTGGGCGGACCAGGAGTGGAACACGTGGGCGCGGTCGGCGGCCTTGACGGCGGCACCGGCGCGGGGATCGGCGAGATCGGCATGAGGGGTCATGGCGCCCAGGGTAAGGACGCGCTGGTGGGCGCCGGTATGGCCATCTTGTATGGCGGAAGGGGCGGGGCTCGGCAGGGTGTCGGGGGTGGGGCCGGGGAGAAGGGTATTGACAGCATTCTGTCGTCGTGACAGTATTCTGTCATCAGCTCGAACGATTGAACGGAATCCGCAGCACCGCCGCAGGCACGCCCACACAGGAGGCCCCCATGTCCGGCACCAATCAGCGCAAGACCGTTCATCTCGCCGTCTACGACACCTTGGCCGACTGGGAGACCGGCCACGCCACCGCCTGGTTGGCGCGCAGCGGGTACGAAATCCGCACGGTCGGCCCCACCAGCGAGCCGGTGACCAGCATCGGCGGGCTGCGCATCACCCCCGACGCGGCCCTCGCGGACCTGCGCCCCGAGGACAGCGCGCTGCTGATCCTCCCGGGCGCCGACCTCTGGGACACGAGCGACGATCTGGCGCCGTTCGCCGCCACGGCACGGGCGTTCCTGGACGCGGGCGTGCCGGTGGCCGCGATATGCGGGGCGACCGCGGGCCTGGCACGCGAGGGGCTGCTGGACGACCGGCCGCACACCAGCGCGGTCTCCTTCTACCTCGCGGCGACCGGCTACAAGGGCGGCGAGCACTACGTCGACACGGACGCGGTCACCGACGGGGACCTGATCACCGCCGGGCCCACCGAGCCGGTCGCGTTCGCCCGCGAGGTTCTGGGGAGGATGGGCGCGTTCGAGGGCGCGAAGCTGGACGCCTGGTACCGCCTGTTCCACGACTCCGACCCGGCCGCCTACGAGGAACTGAACTCATGACCCGTGTCGAACGGCACGTGCAGGACCTGCTCAGCCGCACGGCGCTGGGTGTCTTCCGGCTGAACGGCCAGTTCCTCGCCGTCTCGGAGAAGCTGGCCAAGCCGGCCGGGCTCACCGCCGCGTGGTGGCAGGTGCTCGGGGCCGTGCTGGCCGAACCGCTGCCGGTCTCCGGGATCGCCCGGGCCATGGGCATCACCCGGCAGAGCGTGCAGCGGATCGCGGACCTGCTGGTGCGCGAGGGCCTGGCCGAGTACCAGCCGAACCCGGCCCACCGGCGCGCCAAGCTCCTCGCGCCGACACACCTGGGCCGGGTGACGGTCGCCCGCATAGAGCCGGCTCACGCGGAGCTGGCGACGCGCCTGGCCGCCGAGCTGGGCGAGGAGGCGTTCGCCGAGACGGCCCGCGTACTGGAACGGCTGTCGGTGGCGATGGACGCGGTCACGGACGAGGGTCCGGGGACGGGTCCGGGTCCGGGTTCGGGGACGGGTTCGGGCTCGATGACGGGTCCGGGCCGAACGGCTGGTACAGGGAGCCCATGACGTACTCCATGGCTTCGACGTACTCGGGGTCGGTCATCCGCCGTGCCTGTTCGGCCTCGTCGACGTCCTCCACGTGGGTCTGAATCCACCACAGGTTGCCGAACGGGTCGCGCACCCGGCCGACCCGGTCGCCGAAGAACAGGGGCGTCACCTCGGTGACGGAGGTCCCGCCGGCCTCCACCGCCCGCCGGTGCGTGGCGTCCGCGTCCTCGACGTACAGCCGCAGGAACGCGGGAGTGACCGGCCAGTCGCGCGGGCCGTCGAACGCCATCACCCGGGCGTCGCCGATCCGCAGCTCGGCGTGCCCGATGGAGCCGTCCTCCATGACGAACCGGCCCAGGTCCTCGGCGCCGAAGGCCCGCTCCAGGTAGTCGATCAGACCGGCCGTGTCATGCGTGATGATCCACGGCGTGACGGTGGTGTAGCCCTCGGGAACCGCGCGTACGGACATGGTGGGACCTCCGTGACAGGTCGTCGTCGACACCGACAGTAGGAGGCGTATAGGTCAGTTCCTGTCCTTCGCGCGCCGGTCGGGTAGTGTTCGCGTCTCCAGCCGGAGATCCATCGAGGAGGTGAGACCCATCAACGCCAGGTCAGGCAGGGCTCTCCCCTCCCACGGCTCGTAGGACACGGGCACCCGGGAGCGCCCTCAGGCGTCCCGAAAGGCAGTCACCTCACATGCCCGCGACACCCGTTCCCCTCTCCTTCTCCACCACCGTCACCAGGCTGCGCGCCGCCGGGTGCGTCTTCGCCGAGGACGAGGCGCGATTGCTGCTGTCCACCGCCCCCGCGCCCGGTGAGCTCGACGCGATGATCGAGCGCCGCGCCGCCGGGCACCCCCTCGAACACGTGCTGGGCTGGGCCGAGTTCCGTGGCCGGCGCATCGCCGTCGACGAGGGCGTGTTCGTGCCGCGCCGCCGCACCGAGTTCCTCGTCGCCCAGGCCGCGTCCCTCGCCCCGCCCGGGGCGGTGGTTGTCGACCTGTGCTGCGGCTCGGGCGCGCTGGGCGTGTCGCTCGTCGCCGACGTGGACGGCGCCGAGCTGTACGCCGCCGACATCGACCCCGCCGCCGTGCGGTGCGCCCGGCGGAACATCACGGCCGCCGGGGGCCGGGTCTTCGAGGGCGACCTGTACGAGCCGCTCCCGGCGGAACTGCGGGGCCGGGTGGACGTCCTGCTGGCCAACGTTCCGTACGTCCCGACCGAGGAGGTGGAGCTGCTGCCCGCCGAGGCCCGCGTCCACGAGGCCCGCGTCGCGCTGGACGGCGGCGCCGACGGGCTCGACGTGCTGCGCCGCGTGGCGGCCGGGGCGCCGGAGTGGCTGGCGCCGGGCGGCAGCCTGCTGTTCGAGACGAGCGAGCACCAGGCCGCCACCGCCACGGCCGTGGTCACCTCCGCCGGTCTGACCCCGCGGGTCATGACCTGCGAGGACCTGTACGCCACGGTGGTCGTCGCGGCACGCGACCGGGCCGCGCCGTCCGGGTCGCCGAGCGCACCGGGGCCCCCGAGGGGCGGCGGCTGAGCCCCTCGTCCCGGCGGCCCCGGCAACCCACCTCAGCAACCCACGGCGAGCAGGGTGGAGCGCAGCAGGACCGGGTGGACGAACCGGTCGGCGGCGGTCGGCGGGCACCGCCACGACAGCGGCCAGGTGTGCCCGCCGAGCGCGGGCACCGGCACGTAGCTCACCGTGCCCCGGCAGGCGTTGAACGGCATCGCGCCGGGCGGCCAGGCACGGCCCGGCGTGCTGCCCGGCGGGAGCAGGAAGTACACGCCCCGCCGGCCGTTCGCCTCCACGACGACGGGGCCCGGGTCGCCTCCGGTCATGCACTCCAGGAGGTCGGCGACCCGCCGCCCGTCGTCCCCGTCGACGCGTACGGCGTCGAATTGCACCCCCGCTTTGCGGAGTTGGAATCCGGACACCGGAATCCATTCGAAGTTCGCGTGGCAACTTGGCGCATTCACAAGGACATCGTGGACCGTCACGGCTAGCGTTCCTCACGACTGCGGAAGCCCGTAGGACCCGCGTTGACCTGCGGGAACGGCGTCCCATGGCAGTCGAATTCGGCGGGGTCGGGTTGTGACCGGTTGAGACCGGTTGAATCGAGGCGGTGACGCACTTTGGCGCGAACCGAGAACAAGGAAACGGCGGGTCCGGCGACGCGACTCGTGGCGGACATGGCCCGCAAGATGCGGACCAGGAAGGGTTGGACGCAGGAACAGCTCGGCAAGGAGATCGGCTTCACCGGTGCGGCGGTCAGTGCCATGGAGACGTGCGCCCAGCCGGCCAGCGACGCGATGCTGGTGCAGCTCGAACGGGTGCTGGGCGACGGGCTGGGCCTGTTCGAGCAGGCGCGGCTGTACGTGCGGCTGGACAAGCACCCCGAGCAGTTCAAGAACTACGCGCTGCTGGAGCAGAAGGCGGTGAGCCTGTCGCTCTACGCCACGCTGGTGGTGCACGGGCTGTTCCAGACGGAGGCGTACGCGCGGGCGCTGATCGGCGGCGGGTACCCGCCGCTGCCGGAGCGGCGGGTGGAGGAGCTGGTCGAGGCGAGGATGGCGCGCAGGGAGCTGTTCGAGCGGGAGCCGGTGGCGCTGGTCGAGCTGGTCCTGGAGGAGTCGGTGCTGCGCCGCACGATCGGCGGCGCGGAGGTCATGCACGGACAGTTGCTGCACCTCGCGGACTGCGCGCGGAGGCGGAACGTGACGGTTCAGGTGCTGCCACTGGACTGCGGGCTGAGCGGGGAGCACGCTGGTGATCGGGGAGATATCAACCTGGTGGAAACTCCGGAGCACGACCACCTCGTGTACCTGGAGCCACAAGACGAGAGCCTGTTGATCAAGGACCCGGCAAAGGTGAGTACGTACGGCCAGCGGTATGCGAGGATCCGAGCCCAGGCCCTGGATCGACGTGAATCGCTGGGCCTCATCGAGCGGTTGGCAGGAGAGCCGAGATGACCAGCACCCTGCGGTGGTTCAAGTCCAGCTACAGCAGCAGCAGCGGCGGCGACTGCGTCGAAGTCGCCTTCGACTGGCGTACGTCCTCGTACAGCAGCTCCAGCGGCGGCGAGTGCGTCGAGGTGGCCGCCTGCCCCCACACCGTCCACGTCCGTGACTCCAAGAACCCCGGCGGGCCCGTCCTCGCCGTCGCGCCGGCGGCCTGGGGGTCCTTCCTCGACTGGGCCGAGTAGGGTTACTGGTAGGAATCACCTGAAAGGGGGCGAGATGTCCGCGATCAGGCAGAGCGTCGAGATCTCGCGTCGTCCCGAGGACGTCTTCTCCTACCTGACCGACACCTCTCACATGCCCGAGTGGCAGGAGAGCGCCCTGGCGGTCACCCCGGCCGGAGGCGCCTCCGGCGGCTTGGGCTCCCGGGTCAGGGTGACCCGGCAGATGGGCCGCCGGCGGATGCCGATGACCATGGAGATGAGCGAGTACGACCCCCCGCGGAGCTTCCGTATGGACGGGGTCGACGGCCCGGTTCGGGGCCATGTGCACGGGACGGTCGAGCCGATCGGCGACGGCGAGCGGTCGCGCGTGACGCTGGACCTGGACTTCGAGTCGCACGGGATCGGGAAGGTGCTCGTGCCGCTGGTCGTCCGTCCGCGCGTGAAGAAGGAGCTGCCGAGGAACGAGCGGCACCTGAAGGACATCCTGGAGGCACGCCCGTAGGACACGGGGGGCGGGAGAAGCAGGGCCCGGACGAGCTTCGGGCCCCGCGTCCCCTCGTCGGCAGGCCCCGCGTCCCTTCGTCGGCCGGCTACTGGTCGGGGCCCGCCCAGTCGAAGGTGATGTGCTTGCTGGACTGGCCCGCGCGGCTCCACTGGAATCCGTAGGCGTCGGCCCGGTCCGCGATCGACCGGCCCCGGGTCGCGACCTGGCCCGGGCCCGTTTCGGAACCGGGCAGGTTCACCGTCTGGACGCGGGCGCCCTCCGGGGTCGTCGGACCGGTCAGCGCCTCGGCGCGGGCTTCCGCGGCCGGGGATGGCGGCGCTCCATGAGCCCAGGTCGTCGTCGATCGTGAACGTGATCGGGGCGAACTCCATGCCCCGCGTCTCCATGGCGGCCACCCTGGCGAACTCGGCGGGCCAACTGCCCGCCTGACCGCCGAAGATCATCGGTATGGCCTCGCGTCCTGGAAGGGCAGGCGCACCGACCCACTCCCGGAGGGCCGCCACGACCACGTACCACCGCCGGATGGCGACCGAGCCCCCGCTGCGGCGGGGCAATCTGCTGTCGCCCCGGGCGCTGGTGACCGCCTGGTCACTGCTCGTGCTGATCGCCGTTCTCGCCTGGGCTGCTGCTGGGGGCTGATGATCGTCTTCATCCCGCTGGGGGTCATGAACATCGCGGCGATGGCCGGGGGGCGGTGGTGATCTTCGTCGAGAAGCACATGGCGTGACGGGCCGCGTGCCCGCCTCACGCGCCCTCCCGGGCCGCGTCGCACTCCCGACGCACTCCCGACGCACTCCCGACGCACGAGCCGGTGAGGGCGGCGAGGGCGGCCCCCCGCGGGTGGCCGCCCTCGTGCGTGGGGAACGGAGCCTCAGCAGCTCAGGTTCGCGCCCGTCGGGACGCCCAGGATCTGGGTGAAGCGCTGGTAGTTGTTGATGCGGCTCTGGACCTGGGCCGGGTTCTTGCCGTCGCACTCCAGGGAGCCGTTGATGGAGCGGATGGTCTGGCCGAAGCCGGCGCCGTTGACCATGGCGTTGTGCGGGGTCATCGTGCCCGGGCCGTTCTGGGTGTTCCAGTACCAGAGGCCGGTCTTCCAGGCGATGGGCGCCTCGCGCTCGACGCGGTGAGGGTTGCCCAGCAGGTCGATGCCGAGGGCGTCACCGGCCGCCTTGTAGTTGAAGTTCCAACTGAGCTGGATGGGTCCGCGGCCGTAGTAGGCGGCCTGGCCTGCCGGGCAGCCGTAGGGCTGGTTGCGGTCGCAGTAGTGCGGGTAGTTGGCGGTGTTCTGCTCCACGATGTGGACCAGGCCGCCCGTCTCGTGCGAGACGTTCGCCAGGAACGCGGCGGCCTCCTGCTTCTTGACCGTGTCGCTGCCGGTGTTGGCGAAGCCGGGGTACGCGCTGAGCGCGGCGGTCAGGCCGCTGTACGTGTAGAACGAGTTGCGGTTCGGGAACATCTGGTTGAACTGGGCCTCGCTCACCACGAAGCCGGACGGGGACGGGGTGGGCGTGCCGCCGCCTCCGCCGCACGCGCCCTGGTCGGACCAGACGTCGGCGGAGCCGGGCCGTTCGTTCTGGGTCCACCACTTCGCCAGCCAGTTGCGGCCGTTGTACGAGGCGGTCTTGCCGCCCGTGTAGACGGTGGAGGAGCTCCACGGCGCGGCACACTCGGCCGCCGAGGCGGTGGAGACGGGGAGGACCACTGCCAGGCCGACGGCCGTGGCGAGGGCGGCGAAGAGGGTCAACAGGCGTCGACGCATGGGGCTTGACCTTTCGGTGGGGGGTGGCCGCCCCTACCGAACCGTGAGTGGTCTGTACCTGTCAAGGTCTAGACCAGACTTCGTGACGGTTGAACTCTGGGCGAACTCCTGTGCGACATGCGCGAGTTCGAGCCGCGGGATGCCTACCGTGAGGGCCGTGGACTGGCTGAATCCCGAGAATGTCATCGCCGTCGCCACGGCCCTGCTCGGCGTCCTCGTCTCGGCCGCCATGCTCTGGTACGAGCGCCGCGTCCCGCCCCGGCGCAAGAGGATCGGCCACCGCGTCCAGCTCGACACCCCCATTGGCAGCGACGCCCGCAACGGCGGCCGGGCCAACGTACGGCTCGGGCTCTTCGACGAGACGCCCGGCATGTCCGACGCCACGCTCGTCCTGCTGCGCGTGGAGAACGACGGCGCCCAGGCCATCACCGGTGACGACTACACCGCGCGCGGCCCGCACGGCCTCACCGTGGAGTTCGCCGACCGGACCGTGCGGGCCATCGCCGTGACCCAGTCCCCCGGCGCCGACCACCTCATGGAGCACTTCAGCGCCGCGGGCGGCCTCCAGCACCGCGACGGCACCATCAGCCTCCCCCGCGTCCCCCTCAACCGCGGCGAGCACTTCAAGCTCCTCGTGCTGCTGACCGGCGCCGGCGTCGGCAGCCCGGTCACCGTCACCGGCGGCATCCGCGACGGCAAGGTGCGGCCCAACCGCGCCGCCACCCCCGACGAGAAGCCCCCGCTGTTCAGCCGGGCCGCCCGTGCCGTCACCGTCGCCCTCACCGCCTGCGTGATCACACTCGCCACGATCATCGTGCGCGAGGACCCCGCACCGCCCATGGGCTGCGCCCGGGGCACCCTCACCGTCACCGGCTCGACGGCCTTCGCACCCGTCGTACGGGAGCTGGCGAGGAAGTACGAGAAGGACTGCCCCGGTGCCACCGTCCGCGTCGACGCCCGTGGCAGCACCGCCGGGATACGGGGCCTCGCCGACGCGGGGGCGAAGAGCGGGAAGGGCTCCGTCGCCATCATCGCCCTGTCCGACGGGCCCAAGCCCGGGGGCTACCCCCAGCTCCGCGAGAACCGGATCGCCGTCTCCCTCTTCACCCTGGTCGTCAACGACGAGGTGCCCGTCAAGAACCTCACGCTCGCCGACGTCCGGCGCCTCTACCGCGGCGAGGTCACCAACTGGAAGCAGCTCGAAGGCCCCGACCTGCCCGTCCTCCTGGTCAGCCGGGACGCCAACTCCGGTACCCGGGAGGTGTTCCAGCGCCGGGTCCTCGGCCGCAACGAGCCCGCCCAGTCCTCGCGCGACTGCGCGACGAAGGACGACCCGGAGGCGGCCGTCGTCCGCTGCGAGCTGGACAGCACCGAGCAGGTGCTGGACACCGTGGCCCGGCTGCCGGGCGCCCTCGGCTACAGCGAGGTGCGCGCGGGCAGCGACCTCCCCGGCCTGCACCGGCTCGCCATCGACGGACGCGGCCCGGACGTCGACCGGGTCGGCGAGAGCGGCTACCCGTACCGGGAGCTGGAGTACGCGTACACCTATGGCCGGCCGCCCGCCGACTCACTGACCTCCTCCTTCCTCTCCCACCTCAGCCGGGGCAGCGGCCAGGACGTCATCCGCACGCACGGGCACCTGCCGTGCATGACCCCGGAAGGGTTGCGGGTCTGCGGTGCGGGCTGACGCCCCCACCAGGTCTGGCATGCTCTGTTCACGTGGAGCCTCTGAGTGGTGAAGACCCCGTCCAGATCGGCCCGTTCCGCCTGCTCGGCAGACTCGGGTCCGGTGGCATGGGGCGCGTCTACCTCGCCCGGTCGGCCGGTGGGCGCACCGTGGCGGTGAAGGTCGTGCACGCCGAACTGGCCGCCCAGGACCAGTTCCGGCGCCGCTTCGCCCGGGAGGTCGCCGCACTGGAGAAGGTGGGCGGCGCCGGCACCACGCCCGTGCTGGGCGCGGACACCGCCGCCGAGGCGCCCTGGGTGGCCATCGGGTACGTGGCCGGGCCGTCGCTGCGTACCGTGGTCGGCGACGAGTACGGGCCGCTGCCGGCGGCCTCCGTGCGGTCGCTGGCCGTCGGGCTGGCCCGCGCGCTGGAGCACATTCACGCCGCCGGGCTGGTGCACCGGGACCTGAAGCCCGCCAACATCCTGCTCACCGTCGACGGGCCCCGCATCATCGACTTCGGCATCGCCCGGGCCGTCGACACGGTCACCGACGGCGGGCTGACCACCACCGGCGCGGTCGTCGGGTCACCCGGCTTCATGTCGCCCGAGCAGGTGCGGGGCGAGCGGCTCACCGCCGCGTCGGACGTCTTCTGCCTCGGCTCGGTCCTCGCGTACGCGGCGACCGGCCGCGCCCCGTTCGGCACCGCCGACAGCGGCGTCCACGCCATGATGTTCCGCATCGCCCACGACGAGCCGGACCTGACCGGGCTGCCCGCCGAGCTGGACGACCTGGTGCGTGACTGCCTTGCCAAGGACCCGGCCGCCCGCCCCACCGCCGCCGGCCTGGCCGCCCGCGTCGAGGCCGCCGACCCGTGGCTGCCCGCCGGGCTGCTCGCCCAGCTCGGCAGGATGGCCGCCCGGCTCCTGGACGAGGACGGCGACCCCACCCCCACGCCCACCCCCGCTCCCACGCCCGGCGAGACCACCTCCGCGCCGGGCGCCGCCCGCCCGGCGAAGCGGCGCCGGCGCGCCGCCGTTGCCGCCGCCACCGCCCTGGTGCTCGCCGCCACGGGCACCGTCGCCTACGTACTGGCCGAACGCTCCGGGAAGCCGGGCGCCACGGCCGGTGACACCGGCGACACCAAGGCGGGCGCGTCCCGCAACATCGTCCCCGCCGCCTACCTCGGTGCCTGGGAAGGCGTCCTCAGGGGCACCGACACCGCGCCGTACGAGACCGCCCGCATCGAGATCACCGAGGGCGCCCGGGGCGACAAGGCGGGGATCTACGTCCACGTGGGCGGCGAGCGGCTGTGCATGGGGCGCTCGACCCTGGTCTCGGCGGACGAGGACGCGATCGTGTTCGGCGAGAGCGACGTGACGACGAGCGTCCCGGCCCGGCGCTGCACACCGGCCGCCCACCAGAAGCTGACGGTCCGCTCCCCCGACGTGCTGGAGTGGTCGTCGGGCGCGGCGACCGCCACGTTCCGCAAGGCGCGCTCCGGGCCGGCGGTCGTGCCGGAGGCGTTCCTCGGCCACTGGAAGGACGTCCCGAACCCGGACGTGTCCGACCCCCAGCAGGACCTCTACAGCCACGAGGTGATCATCACGCAGGGGCCGGTCGGCGCGCCGCTCGTCCGGTTCGAGCAGAGTTTCCCGCGGACCGACGAGGAGACCGGCGAGGTGCTGTCCGGCACGGTCAACTGCGCCGAGACCGCCGTCCTCGGCGGCGCGGGCAACCTGCTGGTCCTGGGCCCGGCCACGGTCGACGCCGCCGCCTCCGACCGGGAGTGCACGGCGTCCGGCTCGTCCAACAACCTGCGGATCCAGCGCGTGCAGGGCAAGGACCGGCTGCTGGTGTACGGCATGAACGCGGACGGGGAGCCCGGCGAGTTCTCGAAGGAGAACTGACCGGGCTCCCCGCCCACCGTGTCCTACAGGAAGGAGTTGATCTCGATCGTCTCGGTGCGGCCGGGGCCGACGCCGATCGCGGAGATCGGCGCGCCGGACATCTCCTCCAGCGCCTTCACGTACGCCTGCGCGTTCTTCGGCAGGTCGGAGAAGGTCTTGGCCTTGCTGATGTCCTCGGACCAGCCGGGCAGGTACTCGTACACCGGCTTCGCGTGGTGGAAGTCGGTCTGCGAGTAGGGCAGCTCCTCGACGCGCTTGCCGTCGATCTCGTACGCGACGCAGACCGGGATCTGCTCCCAGCCGGTGAGGACGTCGAGCTTGGTGAGGAAGAAGTCCGTCAGACCGTTGACGCGGGTGGCGTACCGGGCGATGACCGCGTCGAACCAGCCGCAGCGGCGGTCACGGCCGGTGGTGACGCCCCGCTCGCCGCCGATGCGGCGCAGCGCCTCGCCGTCCTCGTCGAACAGCTCGGTCGGGAACGGGCCGGCGCCGACACGGGTGGTGTACGCCTTGAGGATGCCGATGACCCGGCTGATCTTCGTGGGGCCCACGCCCGCGCCGGTGCAGGCACCGCCGGAGGTCGGGTTGGAGGAGGTCACGAAGGGGTACGTGCCGTGGTCGACGTCCAGGAGGGTGCCCTGGCCGCCCTCGAAGAGGACGACCTTGCCCTCGTCGATGGCGTTGTTCAGGATCAGCGTGGTGTCCGCGACGTACGGCTTGATCTGCTCCGCGTACTGGAGCATCTCCTCGACGATCCGGCCCGGCTCGATGGCGCGGCGGTTGAAGACCTTGGCCAGGAGCTGGTTCTTCTGCTCCAGCGCCGCCTCGACCTTCTGCTCGAGGATCGACTGGTCGTAGAGGTCCTGGACGCGGATGCCCACACGGTTGATCTTGTCGGCGTACGTCGGGCCGATGCCGCGCCCGGTCGTGCCGATCTTGCGCTTGCCGAGGAACCGTTCCGTCACCTTGTCGAGGGTGACGTTGTACGGCGTGATCAGGTGCGCGTTACCGCTGATCAGCAGCTTCGACGTGTCGACGCCGCGCTCGTTCAGTCCGCTCAGCTCGGAGAGCAGGACCGCCGGGTCGACGACGACACCGTTTCCGATCACCGGGGTGCACCCCGGCGAGAGGATTCCGGAAGGGAGAAGGTGCAGCGCGTACTTCTGGTCGCCCACGACGACCGTGTGGCCGGCGTTGTTGCCGCCCTGGTAGCGCACCACATAATCCACGGATCCACCGAGGAGGTCGGTGGCCTTTCCCTTGCCCTCGTCACCCCACTGAGCACCGAGCAGCACAAGTGCGGGCACAGGCGTACACCCCTTCCGGGCGGGGCATGTCCAAGGCGCGGGGAGTACGGACGTCGTACGACGGTGTACGACACAACCTGAGCCGTCGGACCGGGTGCCCCGGAATAGACGAAGCCCCTGGCGCAATAGCGCAAGGGGCTCTTGCACAAAGATGCTACCCGAGGAAGGACCGAGGTGTCGGCTCCCGACCAGTTGCTGGTCGTCATCGACGCGGTCGCGCGCCGGAACGACGGTGAATCCGTACGGATCGCGAAGGACGTGCTCTGCGCCGGGGCGAGGGCGAAGATCTGCCTCCCGGACACCCCGGCGGAGTTCGCCCGGGCCCTCGCGCGGCGCGGCTCGCGCCGGCCGGTGGTCATCGGTGACGACCGGGCGCTGCTGCGGGCCGTGGCCCTGCTGCACCGGGAGCGGGAGCTGGCCGACGGGGCGCTGTCGCTGGTCCCGGTGGGGCCGCGCGGAGCGGTGGAGCTGGCGGGGGCGCTGGGCGTGCCGCTGGGCGCGGTGCCCGCCGCGCGGGCGGTGCTGGACGGGGCCGCGCGCACGCTGGACCTGCTGGTCGACGACAGCGACGGCGTGGTGGTGCGGGGGCTGCGGATTCCGGCGGGGCCCGCGGGGCTGTCGGTGGTCGAGCCCCCGTCGGTGTGGGACACGTGCCGCTCACTGGTGCGGACGCTGGTGCGCCCGGCGCCCTCCGTCGCGGCGATCCGCCCGGCCACGCGCACCCACCGGCTGCGGGTCGAGGCCGACGGGCGGCTCCTGAGCGACCTGGACGACCCGGTGGAGGGCGTGACGGTGCTGTCCCGGGACGGGGTCGCCGAGGTCGTGGTCCGCCCCCGGGCGGCCGGACCGGTCCGGGTGGAGGCGACCGCGGTCACCGTCTCGGGCCCGTCGTTCCGCTACCGCGCGGACGCCCTGGTCACCGGGCCGGTGTGGACCCGCACGTGGACGCTGCGCCCGTCGGCCTGGTCGCTGACCCTGCCGGTGGGGTGAGCCCTACAGGGCGTCCAGGGGGCCCGTGATCGGCGGGGGCGAGGTGTCGTCGTCGTCATCGTCCGGGCTGCCGGGGAACATCAGCCACGCACTGGCGCTGACCATGAGCAGCGAGGTCATACCGAGGGCGAACTTGAGCAGCCGCATGCCTCCCGTCCAGTCGTGGGGAGCTCCGAAGACGACCCAGAAACCCAGGGCCGCCCCGGAGAGCAGGACGACGACGGCGGCGGTGCGGCGCAACACTATGGACATTCGTAGATGATCTCATTCGCGTCCGCGTGCCGTGACGGTTTCTCCGACCGGCCCCTCCCGGCGCCCCGGGGGCTCATACCTCCACCAGCAGCCCCTCCAGCCCCCGGATCACCACGTTCGGCTTCCGCTCAGGCTCCTTCAGGAGCCGCAGCGCCGGGGCGCGCCGGAGCAGCGCGGTCATCGAGGCGGCCAGCTCGATGCGGGCCAGGGGGGCTCCGATGCAGTAGTGGATGCCCGCGCTGAAGGAGATGTGCGGGTTATCCCGCCGGGACAGGTCCAGTGCGTCGGGGCGGTCGAAGGCGGCGCCGTCGCGGTTGGCGGAGCCGAAGAGCAGGGCGATCTCCGAGCCGCGCGGGACGGTGGTGCCGTCGATCTCGATGTCGTCCAGCACCCAGCGCTCGAAGAGCTGGAGCGGGGTGTCGTACCTGAGCAGTTCCTCCACCGCCGTGGACACCTCCACCTGCCCGGCGCGCAGGGCGGCGAGCTGGTCCGGGTGGCGGAAGAGGGTCCACCAGCCCCCGACCGTGGCGTTCACCGTCGCCTCGTGGCCCGCGTTCAGCAGCAGGACGCAGGTGGAGACCATCTCCTGCTCGGTGAGCCGGTCGCCCTCGTCGTACGCCGCGATCAGCGCGCTGATCAGGTCCTCCCCCGGCGACCTGCGCCGCTCGGCGATCAGCTCCCGGAGGTAGGCGGAGAACTCGACCGACGCCCGGACCGCCCGGGCGGCCGTCTCCTCGTCCGGGTTCAGCTCGTACATCCCGCAGATCTCCGCCGACCAGGGCCGCAGCGGCGCCCGGTCGGGCTCGGGGATGCCGAGCATCTCCGCGATGACGGCCACGGGCAGCGGCTCGGCGACGGCGGTCAGCAGGTCGCCCCCGCCCTCGGCGACCAGCGCGTCGGCGAGCTCGCCCGCCAGCCGCTGGACGTACGGCTTCAGTCGCTCCACCGTGCGCGGGGTGAACGCCTTCGACACCAGGCGCCGAATGCGCGTGTGGTCCGGCGGCTCCAGGTCCAGCATCCCGTGGTCGTTGAGGGTGTGGAACGGCTCGTGCTCGGCGGGAGGGGGCGTGCGGCCGAAGTCCTCGTCCGTGAAGCGGTGCCGGTACGTCCGCCCCAGCCGCCGGTCACGCAGCAGCGCGGACACATCGGCGTGGCGCGGCACCAGCCACTGGCGCGTCGGCTCGAACCAGTGCACCCGGCCGCGGGCGCGCAGCTCCGCGTAGGCGGGGTAGGGGTCGGCGACGAACGCGGGCGACCACGGGTCGAAGTCCATGGGCCGACCCTACGCACGGCTCAGCCCGGCGTCACCAGTCTCGCCTCGTACGCGAACACCGCCGCCTGCGTGCGGTCACGCAGGCCCAGCTTCACCAGGATGCGGCTCACATGCGTCTTGATCGTGGACTCGGCCACCACCAGGTGGGAGGCGATCTCACCGTTCGACAGGCCCTGGGCGATCAGCACCAGGACCTCCGTCTCGCGCTCCGTGAGGTCGCCCACCCGGGCGAGGGCCGGCGGGCGGACCGCCTCGGCGGTCTTGGCGAACTCGGTGATCAGGCGCTTGGTGACCGTGGGCGCCAGCAGCGCCTCGCCGGAGGCCACCACCCGTACCCCCTCCGCGAGCTGCCGTGCGGAGGCGTCCTTCAGCAGGAAGCCGGACGCCCCGGCGCGCAGCGCCTGGTACACGTACTCGTCCAGGTCGAACGTGGTCAGCACCAGCACCTTGGCGTCACCGTCCGCCGCGACGATCGCGCGGGTGGCGTCGATGCCGTTCATCTCCGGCATGCGGATGTCCATCAGCACCACGTCCGGGCGCAGCGCCTCGACCTGCCGGACGGCCTCCCGGCCGTTGACGGCCTCCCCGACGACCTCGATGTCGGGCATCGCGTTCAGCAGGACGGAGAAGCCCTCCCGGACCATGATCTGGTCGTCGACGATCAGTACGCGGATGGTCACGCCGCCTCCTCCCGCGCCACCGGCAGGAACACCGCGACCTCGTAGCCGCCGTCCTCCGTCGCCTCCGCCGTCATCTCGCCGTCCAGCATCGCCACCCGCTCCCGCATGCCCGTGATCCCGTGCCCGGCACCCGGCGAGGGCTTCACCAGGCCGCGCGCCGGACCGTTGACCACCCGCAGGCCCAGCCCGCCGAGCACGTACGACACCTCCAC
The DNA here is from genome assembly GCF_004353505.1 of Streptomyces sp. WAC05374. Lineage (GTDB taxonomy): Bacteria > Actinomycetota > Actinomycetes > Streptomycetales > Streptomycetaceae > Streptomyces. Next base: position 273,265 of record NZ_SMNQ01000006.1, on the reverse strand, counting down.
CTTGGCGGACGCGCCGGGCGCGTGCCGCAGCACGTTGCTGAGCGCCTCCTGGACGATGCGGTACGCGGACAGCTCCACGCCCTGCGGCAGCTCGCGCGCCGCGCCGGTGACCGTGGCGTCGACGGTCAGGCCCGCCTCGCGGACGTTGGCGATCAGCGCGTCCAGGTCGGCGAGCGTCGGCTGCGGCGCGTCGGGCGCCTCGTAGTCCTCCGCGCGCACGACTCCGAGGATGCGGCGCAGCTCGGTGAGCGCGGCGACCGCGTTCTCGCGGATCGTGGCGAACGCCTGCTCCAGCTCGGGCGGCGGGTTCTCCACCCGGTACGGGGCCGCCTCCGCCTGGATGGCGACGACCGACATGTGGTGGGCCACCACGTCGTGGAGCTCCCGCGCGATGGTGGTGCGCTCCTCGAGCAGGGTGCGCCGGGACCGCTCCCGCTCGGTGACGGTCTGCTGGGCGGTGACCTCCTCCTTGGCCTCGCGGCGGGTGTGCAGGACGGTGACGACGAGCAGGGCGAGCGCGGAGGTGACCAGCAGGGGCGCGGTCTGGCCGCCGCTGCCCCGGCTGAGGACGGCCTCGAAGAAGAAGCCGCAGACCGCCGTGAGCGCCCACATCCAGGCGGCGGTGCGCGGGCGGGTGCGGGCCGCCACCACGGTCAGCACCACGACGTGGGCGACGAGGCTGGTCGGGGCCCACGGCCAGCCGTCCCAGAAGCCGGACAGCACGCTCACGAACGGGGCGGACAGCAGCGACAGCCAGAAGGCGCCGACGGGCCGCACCAGGGTCAGCAGCACCGCGGCGCCCGGGATCAGCCCGGTGAGCGGCTCGCCCTCGCTGTAGCCCAGGGACAGCACGATCAGGGCGGCGCCCGCCACGAGGGCGTGCGGGAACCAGGCCAGGTGCCGGCGTATGAACCGCGGCGTCCTCCTGGTCACGGGTCCGTCGGTCCCCATGGGCGGGAGCAGCCGGTAGGCGAGGGCGTCGTCGAGGAGCTCACGGCGCATGCCCATGAACATGCCGTGCGCCATCCGGTACTCCGGGCTGCGGGTCTTGGTGTCGGTCACGTCAGCAACGGTAAGCACGGGCGGGGACGCGGTCGTCACCTTGGATGCGGATCCTTCCGCGTCCCCCTGAAGTACTACGGCGCTGACCAGGCGCGGAACGCTCAGGCGCGGAACGCCGCCGCGTTCGCCCGGGCCCACTGGGCGAACGTGCGGGCCGGGCGCCCGGTGACCTTCTCCACGGTGCCGAGGACCGTCCGGCCCACCTCCGGGGTGTCCCCGTAGACCTCCAGCAGGAAGTCGATCACGTCCTGCGGGCGGCCCTCCGCCCGCCACCGCTCGACGGCCTCGGCCTCCGACAGCTCCACGAGCCGTATCTCCCGGCCCCGGGCCGCGGCGATGGCCTGGGCCTTGTCCCGGACGGTGAGCACCTCGGGGCCGGTGATCACGTACTCCTGCCCGGCGTGCCCGTCCTCGGTGAGCGCGACGGCCGCGACGGCGCCGATGTCGCCCTCGTGGACCATGGCGCTGAGCCGCCCGGTGAACGGCTCGCGCACCTCGTCGGCGGCGCGGATGCCGTCGGCCCACTCCAGGGCGTTGCCCATGAACTCCACCGGCATCAGGACGGTCCACTCGATGCCGCCCGCGCGCACCGCGTCCTCCAGCGGGGTCGGCCCGCCGCCGTTGAGGACCGTGATCCGCCGTACGCCCGCCTCGCGGGCCAGCTCCACGATGCGCGGGCCGGTCTCCAGCGGGGTGAAGTACGCGTCGCCGAAGGTGATCAGGTGCAGGCCGATGACCCCGTCGAGGGCCGCGCGGAGGGTGTCGGGGTCGGTGAGGTCACCGCGGACGACCTCGACGCCGTCGGGGAGGGCGGCCCTGGCCGGGTCGCGGGTCAGGGCGCGGACGGGCCGGCCGAGGCGCAGCAGTTCGGCGACGACCTGACGGCCGACGGTTCCGGTCGCTCCGGTCACGAGGTGGGTGCGGTTCGTGTGGTTCGTCATGGAGGCGACGCTACGAACCCTTGCGGTCGGGTTCGGTCCGCGATCACCAGGCGAGTTGGGCGATCTCCTCGGCGACCACCGCGCACGCGTCCGCCGCCGGGTCGATCAGCGGGAAGTGCCCGACGTCGTCCAGCAGCGTCAGCCCGACCATCTCGCCCGCCTTCGCCGCCGCGTCCACGTACGCCTCGGCCACGGCCTGCGGTACGACGGTGTCCTCCCGGCCCTGGACGACCGCCGTGGCGATCCCCGTCGGCAGCAGCGCCGCGGGGTCGGCGTACCCGGCGCGCGCCGCCGCCTCGGCGCCCCCGCCGAGCAGTTGCGTCACCGCTCCCCCGCACACGTCCAGCTCGACCGCCCGCTCGAAGTGCGCGATCGGCGCCAGGGCGACGACCCCGCGCAGCACGGGCGGCGCCTCCAGCTTCCACGGCGCCCCGGCCGGCAGCACGTGCCGGGCGGCCGCCCACAGCGCGAGGTGCCCGCCCGCCGAGTGGCCGGTGACGACCGTGCGGCGCGGGTCGGCCCGCGGCAGGTGCGTGCGCACCAGTGCGGGCAGGGCGTCCAGGGCCGCGGCGACGTCGTCGAACGTCTCGGGCCAGCGTCCCGCGACCGGACCGCTGCCGCCCTGGGCGGGGATGTCCCTGCCCCGCCGGTACTCGACGTTGGCGACGGCGAAGCCGCGTCGCGCCAGGAAGTCCACGAAAGGGGTGATGTGCCGCCGGTCGAACGGCGCCCGCCACGCCCCGCCGTGCAGCACGACGACGAGCGGCGCGCGGTCGCCCTCACGCGGGGCGTAGAAGTCCACGATCTGGTCCGGGTGAGCACCGTACGAGGCGGTGGAGTCCGGGTCGACGGCCGGATGCGACAGGGCCGACGCTTCCTCGGCCGCATCGCGCGCGGCGGGGTCGGGCATGCTGCTCAACCTTTCGGTGACGGGGCCGAATTGGCCTGACCTGCGGGGACGGTACCAGGACTGGCGCCCCCGCAGATCAGGTCGAACATCAGCCCAGAACCTCCGCCAGAACACGCGCCGCGCGCTCGGTGTCCGCGAAGGAGACGTACAGCGGTGTGAAGCCGAACCGCAGCACGTCCGGGCGGCGCAGGTCACCGACGACGCCCCGGGCGATGAGCTCCTTCATCACGGCGGACGCCTCCGGGCAGCTCAGCGCCACCTGGCTGCCCCGCTCGTGGTGCGCCCCGGGCGTGACCGGCGTGACCCGGCCCTCCGGCACGTAGGTCCTTACGCACTCCAGGAAGAAGTCCGTCAGGGCCAGGCTCTTCGCCCGTACCGCCTCGATGGGCACCCCGTCCCACACGTCCAGCGCCGCCTCCAGCGCCAGCATGGACAGGATGTCGGGCGTACCGACGCGCCCGCGCACCGCGCCCTCGGCCGCCGCGTACCCGGGGGTCATCGCGAAGGGGTCGGCGTGCGAGTTCCAGCCGGGCAGCGGGGAGTCGAAGCGCGCCTGGTGCCGCTCGGCGACGTACAGGTACGCGGGCGCGCCGGGGCCGCCGTTGAGGTACTTGTACGTGCAGCCGACGGCGAGGTCCACGCCGTGCGCGTCCAGCCCCACCGGCAGGGCGCCCGCGCTGTGGCACAGGTCCCACACGGCCAGGGCGCCCGCCGCGTGGACGGCGGCCGTGATGCCCGGCAGGTCGTGCAGCCGGCCCGTGCGGTAGTCGACGTGGTTGACCAGCGCGGCGGCCGTGCGCGGCCCGACCGTGCCGGCCACGTCCCCGGGCGCGGCGGCCACCAGCCGCCTGCCGGTCAGCCGCGCGGCCGACTCGGCGATGTACCCGTCCGTGGGGAACGTGGTGGCGTCCACGACGATCTCGTCGCGGTCGTCGCCGGCCAGCCGTACGGCTCCCACCAGCGCCTTGAAGACGTTGACGCTCGTCGAGTCGCCGACCACCACCTGGCCGGGCGCCGCGCCGACGAGCGGCGCGATCCGGTCGCCGATCCGCTCCGGCGCGGTCCACCAGCCGCTCTCGTCCCAGGAGCGGATGCGCAGCTCGCCCCACTCCCGGGTGATGACGTCGGCCATGCGGCCGGGCACGTGGCGGGGCAGCGCGCCGAGCGAGTTGCCGTCGAGGTAGACGACACCGTCGTCGAGCGCGAACAGCTCCCGGTGCTTCGCGAGTGGGTCCCGGGCGTCCAGCGACGCCGCCTTCGCTGCGAGGTCAGACATGGCTGCGCGCCGTCCACACCTCGGGGAAGACGTTCTTGCGGGCCCGCTTCTCCAGCCACGCCACCCCGGCCGAGCCGGCGGTACCCGTCTTGGAGCCCATCGCGCGCCGCGTGGCCACCAGGTGGTCGTTGCGCCAGCGCCACACCAGCTCGCCGACGTCCGTCAACGCCTCACCGAGCCGTACCAGTTCGTCGTTCTCGTCCGGATGGGCATATATCTGCGCCCAGATGTCCTCGACGACCTGCGACGGCTCGTACTTCTGCGACAGATCACGGCGCAGGACGCTGTCCGGCACCGGATGCCCGCGCCGCGCCAGGAGCCGCAGCACCTCGTCGTACAGGCTCGGCTCGTGCAGCGCCTTCTCCAGCTCCGCGTGGACGCGCGGCGCGCCCCGGTGCGGCACCAGCATCGACGCGGATTTCTCGCCCAGCAGGAACTCCAGCCGCCGGTACATCGCCGACTGGAACCCGGAGCCCTCACCGAGGGCGCCCCGGTAGGAGTTGAACTGGGCTGGCGTGAGCCGCGCCAGGGGCTTCCAGGAGGCGTTCAGCGCCTCCAGCTCGCGCACCGAGCGCCCCAGGGCGTCCATCGCCACCGGTATCCGGTCCTCGCGCAGGGCGCGGCTCGCGGTCTCCCACTCGTGGACGATCACGGTGAACCACAACTCCATGACCTGGGTCGTCACCAGGAAGACCATCTCTCCCGGATCGTCCGAGAGCGGGTGCTGGAGGTGGGTGAGGACGTCCGCCTGGACGTAGTCCTCGTACGGCGTGGTGCCTGTGTACTCCAGGTTCGGGGTGTCCGAACCGGGCACGGAGGCATCGGGGGAAGTAGACATCGCTGTCTCCATCAATGCGTGCTACCGGGTAGCGGTCTGCCCCTCCCTCTTCAGGGCGCTCGGTTCACCTCCGGGGCGCCTGAGCGTGTGTCGACGGTCGATCGTGCTCGGGTCGCTCGTACCTCGCGACCTCCGCGCGTTCTCCCTTTCGACACCCGCGCGCCCCTTCGGCTCACTCGCGAAGCGTCCCGCAGGCGGAGCCCCGGTCCCCTCGGGACCACCGGCTGTGCGGGGGGTCCCAGTCGCATCATGACACGAGCGGCCCCGTGATGTACCGGCCGGACGAGTCGTACGGCCAGGCATGGGAGGTGCAGCCGTCCAGGCCCTTGATCTGCTGCATCATCACCGGAGCGGGCTTGCCCGGGCCGGCGCAGCCCATGTGGCGGCGGATGCCGATCTCGTGGCCGACCTCGTGGTTGATGATCAGGTGGCGGTACTCGGCGGGCGGGCCGGCGAAGGTGGGGGAGCCCCGCATCCAGCGCTTGAGGTTCACCACGACGCCCTCGGTCGTCTCGCAGTTCAGCTCGCCGCCGGTGTCGAGCCCCTGCGCGGCGCACAGGGCGTCGGCGGTCGCGGGGGTGGCGATACGGATGGTGAAGTCGGCGTCCCGGGCGACCCGTTGGAACGCGCCGCGGCCGTGGGCGGCCCAGCTCTGCGGGTGGGCGAGGATGCGCTCGATCTCCTCCGCCACCTGTACGGCCGACAGTCCGGCGCCGTCCTCCACCTGGACGCTGTAGCGGCGCGGGGTGCCCGAGCCGGTCCTGGCGCCGGTGGACCGGGCGGTGGTGAACGTGCCGGGCCCGGACGCCGGGACGGCCGCCGGTTCCTCGCGCCGGGGCGGGGCGTCACGGCCGGCGCGCGGAGGGGCCATGGGCCGCGCCTGCGGGGGCCCGGGCGGGGCGGCGGCGTCACCGGGGGCCGCGCCCGGCGGGGCATTGGTGCCCTGCCAGTGGGCGAGGGCGGCGCCACCGCTGAGGCAGACGCCGATGAGGGCCAGGGACAGCAGGACTATCCGGCCCGCCGGGCCACGGCGGCCGCTTCCGCCGCGCGGTCCGCGGCGGCGACGTCCTCGTGGTGCGGCGGCGCGTTTCCCCACAACTGATCTCCGTTCGATGGGTGTGCGCGATCGTAACGGTCACACATCGATAACGGTGCGACCCGCCTCACCCCGACCGGAGGGAACCGGTCCGGGTGGGCGGGTCTCAGCGAGGCGGGGTGCGGTCAGCTCAGGGTGTCGGCGGCCAGCGGGGAGGAGTCACGGAGGAACGTCGAGCACCGCTCGTACTCCTCGTGCTCACCGATCGCCTGCGCGGCACGCGCCAGGGCGTTCAGGGCCCGCAGGAAGCCGCGGTTGGGCTCGTGCTCCCACGGCACCGGGCCGTGGCCCTTCCAGCCGTTGCGGCGCAGGGCGTCCAGGCCCCGGTGGTAGCCCGTCCTGGCGTACGCGTACGACTCGACGACCCGGCCGGCCTCGAAGGCGTCGTCGGCGAGCTGGGCCCAGGCCAGGGAGGAGGAGGGGTACTTCGCGGCGACGTCCGCCGGCGCGGTGCCGCCCGCGAGCAGCTCGCGCGGCTCCGGCTCGTCGGGCAGGTGGGTGGGGGGCGGTCCCCCCAGCAGGTTTTCGTGGATGGCCATGCCACCAGTGTCACAGGCCCGGCACCGCGGAGGCGATGCCGGGCCCGTGTCGGAGGCGTGAGCGCTACTTCAGCTTGGTGCCGGTGGAGCGCAGCGCGGCGCAGGCCTCGGTGACGCGCTTGGCCATGCTCGCCTCGGCCAGCTTGCCCCAGGCGCGCGGGTCGTAGGTCTTCTTGGAGCCGACCTCGCCGTCGACCTTCAGCACACCGTCGTAGTTCTTGAACATGTGGTCCGCGACCGGGCGGGTGAAGGCGTACTGGGTGTCGGTGTCGAGGTTCATCTTCACGACGCCGTTCTCCAGCGCGGTGGCGATCTCCTCGGCCGTGGAGCCGGAGCCGCCGTGGAAGACGAAGTCGAACGGGTTCTCCTTGCCGAAGCGCTCGGCGACACCCTGCTGGAGGTCCTTGAGCAGCTCGGGGCGGAGCACGACGTTGCCCGGCTTGTAGACGCCGTGGACGTTGCCGAACGAGGCGGCCAGCAGGTAGCGGCCCTTCTCGCCCAGGCCGAGCGCCTCGGCGGTGCGGATGGCGTCGTCGACGGTGGTGTACAGCTCGTCGTTGATCTCGTGGCTGACGCCGTCCTCCTCGCCACCGGTCGGGGTGATCTCGACCTCGAGGATGATCTTGGCGGCGGCGGCCTTCGCGAGCAGCTCCTGGCCGATGGCCAGGTTGTCGGCGAGGGTCTCGGCGGAGCCGTCCCACATGTGCGACTGGAACAGCGGGTTCTCACCCTTGGCGACGCGCTCGGCGGAGATGTCGAGCAGCGGACGGACGTAGCCGTCCAGCTTGTCCTTGGGGCAGTGGTCGGTGTGCAGGGCGATCGTGACGTCGTACTTCGCGGCGACGATGTGCGCGAACTCGGCCAGGGCGACCGCGCCGGTCACCATGTCCTTGCTGTACTGGCCGCCCAGGAACTCCGCGCCACCGGTCGAGATCTGGATGATGCCGTCGCTCTCTGCCTCCGCGAAACCACGCAGGGCGGCGTGCAGAGTCTGCGACGAGGTGACATTGATGGCCGGGTAGGCGAACTTGCCTGCCTTCGCCCGGTCGAGCATCTCGTTGTAGATCTCGGGGGTTGCGATGGGCATCTGTCCGCTCCTTGTGATCTGCGGTTGCGTTGCGTTGCTGATCCCTGACCTGGGGGCGACGTCATCGTCGCACCCATCTTTCCAGACTCCGCCGCGGGCTCCACCCCGCGTGCCACAAGGGGCGGACGGTTTCACGTGAAACCATCCACCCCTTGAGAAAACAGCAGGTCATGACCGCTTTGCGTCAGGCGAGACCCAGCTCGTCGAGCGCGTACGCGTACAGGTACGGCACCCCGGCCGTCTGGCTGATCTTCTCGGCCGCACCGGTCGCCCGGTCCACGATCGTCGCCACGGCGACGACCTCGGCACCGGCCTCGCGCACCGCCTCGACGGCGGTCAGCGGGGAGCCGCCGGTGGTGGAGGTGTCCTCCACCACCAGCACGCGGCGTCCCTTGATGTCCGGGCCCTCGACACGGCGCTGCATGCCGTGCGCCTTGGCGGCCTTGCGGACCACGAAGGCGTCCAGCGTCCGGCCGCGCCCGGCGGCGGCGTGCAGCATCGCCGTGGCGACCGGGTCGGCGCCCAGGGTGAGACCGCCGACGGCGTCGAAGTCCAGGTCGGCGGTCAGATCGAGCATGACCTGACCGACGAGCGGCGAGGCCGCGCCGTCCAGGGTGATCCGGCGCAGGTCGACGTAATAGTCGGCCTCCAGACCCGAGGAAAGGGTCACCTTGCCGTGCACCACGGCCTTGTCCTTGATCTGCTGGAGCAGATCGGCTCGTACGTCAGTCATGCCCACGAGCTTAAAGCCGCCCCGTCAGAGCCCGCGCCAGGCGAACGTCGCGGCGATCTCCAGCGGCTCGATGGGCGTCACCAGGTGCGGAGCGGTGTTCAGACCGTTCGGCGGGCCCGACTGGGGCTCCACGCAGACCGCCTCCTCCTGCTCGTCGTACACCACGACCCACGGGGCACGGCTGGTCACCTTCAGCTCCAGTTGCCCGGGCCAGGTGAGGGTGACGTCCACCCCCTCCGGCATCCCGAAGCAGTCGTCCCAGGGGCCGGGCGTGGGCGCGATCCGGTTGCCGGTGGGCAGGTGGTCCTCGCCCCGCTCCTCCTGCCACGCGGGCGTGAAGTCGAGCGTGACGTCCTCGCCGCCGAGGTTCCGCCGGAACCACGGGTGCCAGCCGGCCTGGGCCGGAAAGGAGTCGCCGTGTGTCTCCACGCCGAGCTGGAGCGTGAGGGCGTCCTCGGTGAGCCGGAAGGTCTGCGTGACCCGGCCGGGATACGGCCAGGGCTCGGCGAGGTCGTAGGTGAACACCGCCTCCGCCTTGTCCGCCACGGCGGTGCGCCACGCGGTGTCGCGCCCGGTGCCGTGGATGGCGTGCGGCGGGGCGTTCAGCGGGAGCCGGTGCCAGGTCGCCCCGCTGAGGAACCGGCCGTTCGCCGTCCGCCCGCACCAGGGCACCATCGGGAAGCAGCCGTACCGGTCGCCCTGCCGCAGCAGTTCGGTCCCGCCGATCCGCAGGCTCTCGATGCGGCATCCGTTGTCCGGACGCACCGTCAACTCGACGTCTCCGGCCGCGAGCCGGACGCTCTGTTCGCTACTGGTCACGGCACCGACATTACTTGCGGCGCCGCAGCGCCCGCCCGACCACCACCGCGGAGGCGAGGGCCAGCGCGGCCGCGGGCGCCAGCCACCGCAGGGTGGCGGTCGTCGACGCGGTCTCCGGGCCGGGCGTGGGCGCGTACCGCCCGCGCGGCGGGGCGTGGTCGACCTCCTCGGCGCTGCGCCCGATCATGGTCCGGCGCGCGTGTGCCGCCTCGGCACCCGGGTCGGGGAGCGCGCCGTCCGGGATGTCGGGCACCTCGAACTCCGCGTCGGCCAGCGGGTCCAGCGACGGCGGCGGTACGGGGGCGTCGAACACCGACCCGGCGCCCTCGGCGCCCTGGTCCACCCCGTCGTCGTCGACGTCCCGCTCACCGGCGCCCTCACCGGCGGCCAGGGCACCGGTGTCGTCCTCCCCGGAACGGACGGCGCCCGGGGCGGTCGTGGCCGTCTCGGCCAGCGACTCGGCGAAACGGTCCAGCAGCCGGTGCGCCGCCGAGACCGCCGCGTCGTCCGGCAGCTCCGCCAGCCGGCCCTCCGCACTGGTCGTGCCGGTGAAGTGCAGCGTGGTGCCACCGGCCACCGGCGACGTGCGCACCGTCAGGGCGAGCTTCACCGACCCGGTGCCGCGCACCTCCTCGCCCTCGCCCTCCACGGCGTACGCGCCGTCCTCCCGGGCGGTGATGCGCAGGGCACCCCGGTAGGTGATCGAGTGACCGCCGGCGCGCACCTTGAGGCGGCCCGCGAGCGGGCCGGCCGACGCGTCCGCGTCCTGCTGGAGCCCCGGAACGCACGGGGCGACCCGGGCGGGGTCCGCCAGCGCGGCGCGGAGCGTCTCTACGTCAACCGGAACGAACACCTCATGCTCCATGGAGCCCGAGCCTACCCACGCCCGGCGCTCACGTCTGCCATGTGCGCGAGGCCAATAGGGGGCCATGGCGGTTCACTGCCCGTACCGGGGGTGGACCAGGGTCGACGGCGGCAGGCCACGCTGCGGCGCCCCCACCGCCGGGCGCACCCCCTCCACCACCCGCGGGTCCGGGGGCGTCCGGTCCCGCGCGGCGAGGAAGAAGCCCCAGTCGTACGGCGCCGTGCCGCCGCCCGTGGAGCGGTCGGGGCCCGCGGCGAACCCGGAGAGCCGCCCGGTCGCCCGGTAGGGCCGCGTCGTGAAGCCGGCCGACCGCAGCGTGGCGTCCACCGTCCAGTACGTGTGCGGCCGGGACGCCATGGGCCCGGCGTGCACCGCCAGCCGCCCGCCGTCGGCGAGCACCCGGGCGGCGAGGCCGTAGAACTCCGCCGCGTACAGCTTCGTACTGGCCGTGATGCCCGGATCGGGCAGGTCGGAGATCACCACGTCGTACCGCGCGCCCACCGCCACCGCCTCCCGCAGCCGGGCGAACGCGTCCCCGTACACCACCCGCACCCGGGGCTCGGCGTACGCCTGCCCGTTCAGCCGCGTCAGCGCCTCGTCGTACCGGGCCAGCCGCACCACGCCCGGGTCCAGCTCGAACACCGTCACCGACTCCACCCCGCCGTGCCGCAGGATCTCCCGCACCGCGAGCCCGTCACCACCCCCGAGCACCAGCACCCGGCCGTGCGGGCCGCGCATCGCGGGGTGCACCAGCGCCCGGTGGTAACGGTGCTCGTCCCGCCCGCTGACCCGCAGCCGCCCGTCCAGGAACAACTCCGGCGGTTCGCCCCGCCCGCCGGTCAGCACCACCTCCTGGACGTCCGTCTGGACGGCGACGCGCACCCGCTCCCCGTACACCGCCCGGCGCGCCGCCCGCTCGAAGTCGTCGACCAGCACGGTCGCGGTCGCGAGCACCCCGAGCACCGCCACATTGCTCACCACCAGCAGCCGCCGCGCCCGCCGGGTCAGGTCCCGCCCGAACAGCCACAGCACCAGCGCCCCGCCCGCGACCGCGTTCACCGCCCCGGTGAGCAGCGCACTCGTGAGCTGCCCCAGCCACGGCAGCAGCAGGAACGGGAAGGCCAGCCCGCCGACGAGCGCCCCCACGTAGTCCGCGGCGAACAGGTCGGCCACCGTGCCGCCCGCGTCCTGCTCGGCCCGCCGCGAGATGCGCTGGATCAGCGTCATCAGCAGCGGCATCTCCGCCCCGATGAGCACCCCGATGGCCATGGAGAACGCCACCAGGGCGTACCGCGACTCACCGATCCAGGCGAACGTGGCGTACAGGACCAGGGCCGAACATCCGCCGACCAGCGCCAGCGCCGCCTCCAGCAGCCCGAAGCCGACGGCGGCCCGGCAGCGCAGCCGCTTGGCGAGGAGCGAGCCGACACCCATCGCGAAGACCATCACCGACAGGACGACGGACGCCTGCTTGACGGAGTCCCCGATCAAATATGAAGCCAGTGCGAGCAGTTCCAGCTCGTACACCAGTCCGCACGCCGCGCAGAGGAAGACCGTGGCCAGCACCAGGAGGCGTCCCGCGCGCTGCCGCGCGGGCGGCGCCGCCCGGCCGCCCGGTGCGGGCGGCACGACGACGGAGACGTGCGGCGCTTCGATCACGCGCATAACGCTACGTCACGAACGGGTGACCCTTGGTCACCCACACGAGTGCACCTAGAGGGAAGCGGGCATACGAACGCCCACCCTGGTCCTGGTCACCACCAACTGCCCCTCCTGGGGGTACGCGTGCCAGGTGCGCCACCGCACCTGGCCGTCCTGTCTCTGGGCGAGCATGGCGGTGAAGGCGTGCGGCGAACCGGGGAACGTCCCGGCGAGGCCGTTCGGATGGTCGGCGACGAGCGCCAGCAGCTCCTGGGCGCGGCCGGCGAACGAGCCCTTCGACAGTGTCTCGACGCGCGCGGCGAACTCGTACTCCCACGCGCCGATCCGCTTCGCCACCCCCAGCGGCAGCGGGGTGCTGCTGCCCGGCATACAGGCGACGGTCTCCGAACAGCGCCCGCGCTCCTCCTCCAGCAGTACCTGGTGGGAGGCGCCGAGCAGCCTGAGCTGGAGTGTGGCGCCGGACAGTTCGAGGTCGAGGACGGCGAGGGCGGGCAGCGCCTCCCGGCCCAGCGCCCAGGCGAGGTCGGCGGCGCGGGTGTCGGTGTAGGACGTCTTGAGCGTCGTGAGCATGGGTCGGCTCCGCAAACAGGGTTTGACGGTGGACCGGGGGCGTCCCGGAAAACGTTCAGGGGGACTGGGGGATCTCCGTCTCGAAATCCACGCACGAGGTCCAAGGACTGGATGTTCTCGACAGCGAGAGAATCATGAACTGCGGCGAACTCACAGCGTTTTTACCCAACTTGACGTGGTTTCCATCCCCTGGGGGGCCAGCCGGTTCAACTGTTCAACAAGAACCGACCATGAACCCCTACAAAACGCCAACGAGAAGGCGCCCGGCCGGAGTTCACCGCCGGGCGCCTTCCGTGGTCGCGGACCGGCTGCCCCGTGTCAGCTACCTCCGCCACCACATCCGCCGCCGCCCCCGGAGGACCCGCCTCCGCAGGACGACCCCCCGCCGCAGGACGACCCGCCCCCGTCACCGGACCACCAACTGCCTCCGGAGGAACCGCCGTAGGCGCTCCCGGAGCGCGAGCGGCGCCGGTTCCTTCCCCCGCCCGCCGCACCGACCGCGATGAGGAACCCCACCACGACGATCAGGCCGGCGGCGATCAGGCCCATCTCCATGTGCCTCACATCCCCCCGTGTCGTACGTGTCAGGGGGATGCCCCCGCCGCCACCCGTCCTAATCCGAATTGAGCAAGTCCAGAGGTTCAGCTACAGGACGAGCCGCCGCCGCACGACGAGCCGGAGCCACCGCCGCACGACGACCAGCTCGAGGAGGACGAGGAGGAGGACGAGCCGCCGCCGTCCGCCCACCGGCTCCCCCTGCTCCTCGGGGGCTCGCCCGTCAGCACGAACCGGACGACGGCGAGGATCAGGATGCCCGCCATGAAGAGCGGCCACAGGTCGAAGAAGACCTCCGCCACGGCACTCACCTGCCTTTTCTCCGTGTGTTGCACGATGTGTGGCAGGGAGATCCCCCCGGTGATCACGCTCCAAAGCGCACTTGAGCAACTCCAGAGCTTCGGCCCAGGATGGCCGCCATGACACGACCGCCGCTCAACCGCCGCCTCGCCGAGTTCGGAACGACGATCTTCGCGGAGATGTCCGCCCTCGCCCTCTCGACCGGCTCGGTGAACCTGGGCCAGGGCTTCCCCGACACCGACGGCCCCGAGGCCGTCGCCGAGGCCGCCGTCCGCGCCATCCGGGACGGCCGGGGCAACCAGTACCCGCCCGGCCCCGGGGTCCCGGAGCTGCGCACCGCCGTCGCCGACCACCAGCGCGAGCGGTACGGCCTGGTGTACGACCCCGACACCGAGGTGCTGGTCACGGCGGGCGCCACGGAGGCCATCGCCGCCGCCCTGCTGGCCCTGGTCGAGCCGGGCGACGAGGTGATCGCCCTGGAGCCGTACTACGACTCGTACGCGGCCTGCGTCGCGATGGCGGGCGGCACCCGTGTCCCGGTCACCCTGCGCCCGGACGGCGACCGGTTCGTGCTCGACCTGGACGAGCTGCGGGCCGCCGTCACCGACCGCACCCGGCTCATCCTGCTCAACACCCCGCACAACCCCACCGGCACCGTCCTCACCCGCGACGAGCTGGCCGCCGTCGCCGCGCTCGCCGTCGAGCGCGACCTGCTCGTGGTCACCGACGAGGTGTACGAGCACCTCGTCTTCGACGGCGAGCACATCCCGATCGCCACCTTCCCCGGCATGCGGGAGCGCACGGTCACCATTTCGAGTGCCGGAAAGACGTTCTCCTTCACGGGCTGGAAGATCGGCTGGGTCACCGCCACGCCCGAGCTGACCACCGCCGTGCGCTCCGCGAAGCAGTACCTGACGTTCGTCTCCGGCGGCCCCTTCCAGTACGCGGTCGCGGAGGCGCTGCGCCTGCCGGACACCTACTTCACCGCTCTGCGCGACGATCTGCGGGCCAAGCGCGACCTGCTCAGCGACGGGCTGGCGCAGGCCGGTTTCCGGGTGTTCCGGCCGCAGGGCACCTACTTCGTCACCACCGACATCCGCCCGCTGGGCGAGCACGACGGCATCGGCTTCTGCCGGGCGCTGCCCGGGCGCTGCGGGGTCGTGGCCATCCCCCACGCGGTCTTCTACGACCACCGCGAACAGGGGGCGCCGTTCGTACGGTTCGCGTTCTGCAAGCGGACCGAGGTGCTCCAGGACGCGGTGAAGCGGCTCGGCACCCTGTAGCCCCGGCGGCGACCCCTGTAGCCCGGCGGGCGTGCCGGGCCGGGGCGCCCTCAGCCGCCGCCGGGCGTGCCGGGCCGGGCGCCCTTTAGCCGCCGGCGGGCGTCCTGTCACGGCGACACGCGCGCGTGCGGGGGCCCGGCGGAGGGGACCACCCGGGCGGGCTCCCAGCGGTCGCGCCCGGGGCGGGCGGCGCCCATGGTCGGGGTGACCGTTCACGCGCGCACGGAGGTGCACCCTGTCCGCCGAGACCTTCGACCACGTGACAGCCTCCGGTGCCCGCCCCGTGCCGCGGTGGCGTGCGGCGCTGTACCGGGCGGCGCCGGCGCTGGGGCTGTTCGCCGCGGCACGGCTCACCGGGATGACGGTGATGGCGCTGTGGGCCTGGCACACCGGCCGCTCGCCGCGCGCCCTGCTGGCCATGTCCTGGGACTCCGACTGGTACCTGGCGATCGCCGCGCACGGCTACGGCACGACGCTGTACTGGCCGGACGGCGTCGTCCAGTCGGACCTGGCGTTCTTCCCCCTGTACCCCGGCCTGGTGCGCCTGGTGACGGTCCTGCTTCCGGTGGCGGGCGGAACGGCCGGGCTGCTGGTGTCCTGGACGGCGGCGGGCGCGGCGGCGTGGGGCATCCACCTGATCGGCGAGAAGCTGTACGGGCGGGACGTGGCGACCACCCTGGTGCTGCTGTGGGGCCTGCTGCCGCACTCGATCGTGCTGTCCATGGCGTACACGGAACCGCTGCTGACGGCCTTCGCGGCCTGGTCGCTGTACGCGCTGCTCACCCGCCGCTGGCTGTGGGCGGGCGCCCTCGCGGCGCTGGCGGGGGCTGCGCGGCCGAACGGCATCGCGGTCGCCGCGGCGGTCGGGGCGACGGTGGCGTACGAGGCCTGGCGCCTGTTCCGCGGCGAGCGGCGCACCGACTGGCGCATGTGGGCGGGGGCGGCCGTGGCACCGGCGGGCTGGGCGGGCTACCTGCTGTGGGTGGGCGTGCGCAAGGGCGACCCGCTGGGCGGGTACTTCGCCGTGCAGGCGGGGTGGACGTCCCGGTTCGACTTCGGGGCGGGCACCCTCGGCTTCGTGCGCTCGGTGGTGACCAGGCCGATGGACCTCGGCTTCACGGTGTCTCTGCTGCTCACCGGCGCGGGGGTCGTGCTGGCCGCGCTGCTGGTGGTGGAGCGGCCGCCGCTGCCGCTGCTGGTGTACACGGCGGTGCTGGTGGTGATCGCGGTGGGCGGGTCGGGCTTCTTCGAGTCCAAGCCACGCTTCCTGGTGCCCGCGTTCCCGCTGCTGGTGCCGGTGGCGTGCGCGCTGCGCAGAGCCCGGCCGAGGGCGGCGGCCGTGGTGGTCGCCGCCCTGGCCGGGGTGTCGTTCGGCTACGGGACGTACCTGCTGGTACTCGCCCCGATGGCGCTGTAGGCCGGGGCTCAGGCCTCGTCGCCGGGCTCGGCGTCGCCGCCCTCGGACTCCAGGCCGAACTGCTCCACGAGCCACTTGTCGAACTCGATCGACGCGCGCACCCAGCTCACCGTCGACTGCACGAAGTGCTCCAGGCTGACGCCGGTGCCGATCAGCATCTGCGCCTCGCCGATGAGCCGTACGGTCGCGCCGCCCTGCTCGTCCTCGTGGAGGTGCGTATAGACCTTCGGCCACAGGGTGCGGCGGTTCCAGTCGTCGATCGTCTCGAGGATCTGCGCGCGGTTCTCCACCGGGTGCGGGCGGTCGTAGAAGGTCCGCACCGAGAAGACCTGCTGCTCCGCCTCGCCGCGGAACATGAAGTACGTGCGGAATTCCTCCCACGGGGCGGCGAGGTCGCCCTCGTCGTCGATGACGTACTTCAGCTCCATCTGCTCCAGGAGCTGCTTGACGAGGTCCTGGTCGGGGACGACGGGGCCCGCCGGTCCTGCGGCCTCTTCAGGCTGGGGCTGGCCACCGAAATTCGGAATGGAGGCCGGGTCGATGCTCACCGTGAATTTCCCTTCGAACGATTGCCGCCATCCTCTCCCATGCCGGGCCGTGGGTGGCAAGCCCGCGCGGCGGCGATCCGCTGCGAGCTGACATGATCTCGTTCCTGTGGCCGAGGAGACCGGAAGAACGCGACCGCTCGGGCGGTACTGGTGGATCTGGGTGACGCTGGTGGTGGTCCTGGGTGTGCCGGCCGGCTGTGTCGCCTGGGGCGCGTACGCCCTGAGCGAGTCCGGCAGGGAGCAGGAGGTGCCGTGCGACAAGGCGCTGGCCTTCGCCCGGGCCGCCCTGCCCGAGGGCGCCCGTGACGCCCGGTGCACCGGGGCGCACTGGCAGGACACGTACGTCACGGCCTCGTTCCGGGTGCCCCGCGCGCAGGCCCGGGACTGGCTGTCGGCGACCTACCCGGCGGCGCGGCGCGCCGTGTCCTGCGACACGGACCTGTGCCTGCGCGCGGAGTACGGCGACGCCGACCTCGCGGCGGTGGACGTGGACGTGACGTACGAGGACGGGGACACCGCCCTCGTACGCCTGCGGGCCTTCGACATGTAGCCCGGGTTACTGCGCCGCGCCCACGATCAGGCCGTCCTCGAAGCGGTCCACGCGCACCGTGTCGCCGTCCTGGACCTCGCCCGCCAGGATCTCCTTGGCGAGCCGGTCGCCGATGGCCGTCTGGACCAGGCGGCGCAGCGGACGGGCCCCGTACGCCGGGTCGAAGCCCTCGGCGGCGAGCCAGTCCAGGGCCTCGGGGGTGACGTCCAGGGTGAGCCGGCGCTCGGCGAGGCGGGCCGCCAGCCGGTCGATCTGGAGCCGGGCGATGTGGGCGAGCTGGTCCCGGTCGAGGGCCGAGAAGACGACGATGTCGTCGAGCCGGTTGAGGAACTCCGGCTTGAAGGAGGCCCGCACCGCCTCCAGCACCTGCTCCTTCCTCCGCTCCTCCGGGGTCGCCTGGTCCATGAGGAACTGACTGCCCAGGTTGGAGGTGAGGATGAGGATGGTGTTGCGGAAGTCGACCGTGCGGCCCTGACCGTCGGTCAGGCGGCCGTCGTCGAGGACCTGGAGCAGGATGTCGAAGACCTCCGGGTGGGCCTTCTCCACCTCGTCCAGCAGGACGACGCTGTACGGGCGGCGGCGCACCGCCTCCGTGAGCTGGCCGCCCTCCTCGTAGCCGACGTAGCCGGGGGGCGCGCCGACCAGCCGGGCGACGCTGTGCTTCTCGCCGTACTCGCTCATGTCGATGCGGACCATGGCCCGCTCGTCGTCGAAGAGGAAGTCGGCGAGGGCCTTGGCCAGCTCGGTCTTGCCGACACCGGTGGGGCCGAGGAAGAGGAACGAGCCGGTGGGCCGGTCGGGGTCGGAGATCCCTGCGCGGGTGCGGCGCACGGCGTCGGACACCGCCCGTACGGCGTCGGTCTGGCCGATGAGCCGGCGGCCGATCTCGTCCTCCATGCGCAGCAGCTTCTGCGTCTCGCCCTCCAGCAGGCGCCCGGCCGGGATGCCGGTCCAGGAGCCCACGACGTCGGCGATGTCGTCGGCGCCGACCTCGTCCTTGACCATCGTGTCCCTGGCGGCCTCCTGCTCGGCCTCGCTGGCCGCCTCCAGCTCCCGCTCGACGGCCGGGATCTCGCCGTACAGCAGCTTGGAGGCGGTGTCGAAGTCGCCGTCGCGCTGGGCGCGCTCGGCCTGGCCGCGCAGGTCGTCGAGCTGCTCCTTGAGCTCACCGACGCGGTTGAGGCCCTGCTTCTCCTTCTCCCAGCGGGCGGTCAGGCCGCGCAGCTCCTCCTCCTTGTCGGCGAGGTCGCGGCGCAGCTTCTCCAGGCGCTGTACGGAGGCGGGGTCGGACTCGTTCTTCAGCGCCAGCTCCTCCATGCGGAGGCGGTCGACGGCGCGCTGGAGCTCGTCGATCTCCAGGGGCGAGGAGTCGATCTCCATCCGGAGCCGGGACGCGGCCTCGTCGACGAGGTCGATGGCCTTGTCGGGCAGGAACCGGGAGGTGATGTAGCGGTCGGAGAGCGTGGCGGCGGCTACCAGGGCCGAGTCGGCGATCTGGACCTTGTGGTGGGCCTCGTACCGGCCCTTGAGGCCGCGGAGGATCGCGATGGTGTCCTCGACGGTCGGCTCGGCGACCAGGACCTGCTGGAAGCGGCGCTCCAGGGCGGGGTCCTTCTCGATGCGCTCGCGGTACTCGTCGAGGGTCGTGGCGCCGACCATGCGCAGCTCGCCGCGGGCGAGCATGGGCTTGAGCATGTTGCCCGCGTCCATGGCGGAGTCGCCGCCGGCGCCCGCGCCGACGACGGTGTGCAGCTCGTCGATGAAGGTGATGATCTGGCCGTCGCTGGCCTTGATCTCGGACAGGACGGTCTTCAGCCGCTCCTCGAACTCGCCCCGGTACTTGGCGCCGGCGACCATGGCGCCGAGGTCGAGGGCGACCAGGCGCTTGTTCTTCAGGCTCTCCGGGACGTCGCCCTTGACGATGCGCTGGGCGAGGCCCTCGACGACGGCCGTCTTGCCGACGCCGGGCTCGCCGATGAGCACCGGGTTGTTCTTGGTGCGGCGGGACAGCACCTGCACCACGCGGCGGATCTCCTGGTCCCGGCCGATGACCGGGTCGAGCTTGCCGTCACGGGCGGCGGCCGTGAAGTCCGTGCCGAACTTCTCCAGCGCCTTGTACTGGCCCTCCGGGTCCGGTGTGGTCACGCGGCGCCCTCCCCTTGCCTTCTCGAACGCGTCCAGCAGCTTCTTCGCACTGGCCCCCTGCTCGCTCAGCACCTCGCCGGCCCGGCCGCCCTTGGCCGCGATGCCGATGAGCAGGTGCTCGGTCGACAGGTACTCGTCGCCGAGCTCCTTGGCGCGCTGCGAGGCGTCGGCGATGACGGCGAGCAGGTCGCGGTTGGGCTGCGGCGGGGCGACCGTGGAGCCGGTGACGCTGGGCTGGGCGGCGAGCACGCGCTCGGCCCCGGAGCGCAACGAGGCCTGGTCGGCGTCGACGGCGGCGAGCAGGTCGGTGATGTTCTCGTTGTCCTGGCCCGCGAGCAGCGCGAGCAGCAGGTGCGCGGGGGTCAGGTCCGCGTGTCCCTCGGACACGGCACGGCTGGTGGCGGCGTTCAGCGCATCCCGGCTCTTGTTGGTCAGCTCGGCGTCCACGGGCGGTCTCTCCTCCTCGTTGCCACGGGCTCTGTCGACTATGACTCATCCAACGTACGTAAAGTTGAGTCTATTCCACTCAAGCTGGTCCGCGGTACCCGCCGCCGGTAGGTTCGCGGGCATGGCCATCGATCCCCGCAACCCCGGCGACGCGTACCTCGGCTTCTGGCGCGAGTACCACATGTCCACGCTCACCACGCCCCGGCCGGACGGCACCCCGCACGTCGTGGCGGTGGGCGTCACGTACGACCCCGAGGGCGGCGAGAAGGGCATCGCCCGGGTGATCACCAACAAGCACAGCCGCAAGGTCGCCAACGTGCTGGCCGCGGGCCCCGGGGGCGCGCGGGTGGCGGTGTGCCAGGTCGACAAGGGCCGCTGGGCGACCCTGGAGGGCGTCGCGACGATCCGCACGGAGCCGGAGGTCGTCGCGGACGCGGTGGAGCGCTACGCGGCCCGCTACGGCCGCACGCCCACGCCGAACCCGGACCGGGTCGTGATCGAGATCGCCCTCACCCGGGCGATGGGCCGCGCCTGATCGCCGAACCGAGCCCCGAAGGAACGGCGTACGCGCACAGCACAGCGGCGCCACCGTGTTCAGGTCCACGATGGCGCCGCTGTGTGGGGGAAGCACCTGGGCGATTTACAACGACGGGGGAATCGCTCAGGCGCTGCGGGGGGTGGCGGTGGTGGTCTCCGGCTCGACGAGCTGGTGGTCACGCTGGTCGAGGTTGACGAAAATCATGCCGTACCGGATGGCGCAACGAACGGGCTGCGGAGCTCCGCGGGGCCGTCGGAGGCATCGGTAGGCTCGGATGTCCTCGTCGTCTCCGCGCGTGATGACGATCGGCTCACCGAAGAGGGTGACCATCAACGAATCGCCACTGTGCGGCACAGCCGTGACGAGGTCGATGAAATGCCACCCGGAACGGTAGGCGGATGCCATCTCGCGCCGGAAGCGCGAGTCGTCGGGAACGTTCATGCGCCGACGAGGGTCCAGCCGGGGTCGTTCGCCGTCAGGCCCGCGGTTGCGGGTGCGACGGCGGTCCAGCCCGGGTCCAGCGCGGCCGTACCCGACCTGACGGGTTCGGCGGTCCACGAGGGGTCGTTCACGGCCAGGCCCGGCGCGGCGGCCGCCACGGCGGTCCAGCCCGGGTCCGGCGTCGTGGTCACGGTGCCGGGAGCCGCCTGCGAGTCCTGACCCTCGGCCGCCCCCAGAACCCCTACCGCGCCGGCAGCGATGAACGCACTGGCAACCACTGCGCGTATGAGTCTCTTCGTCATCACCGAGCAACCTCACTTGAAGGCAACGTCTCTTTCCAACCCCCGCGGCTACGACGATTGCTCACTCTCCACGCTTCCACCACCTACGACAGGCATCATGTTCCTGAGATGCAGGAGCCTGGGGGTGTACAGATGAGCGTAAAACCGGACAAGCCTGGCCACCCCCATTCCCACACGGAGCTGTGCGAGGCGGGTTCCGAGCTCTACGCGAACGCCTTGCGCAGCGGACGAATACCCCGGTCAGAGGCGGATGAGGTGCCGTGCCTGCTCGACCTCGCGCTGCTGCACCCCGACCCCGACGACGCCCAGTGGCTCCGTCCCGTACCGCCCTCCTCCGCCCTGGCCCAACTGCTCCAGCCCATCGAGCGCGAGATCCTGGAGCGTAGACGCCTCACCGTCGAACTGTCCGACGCGTTCGAGCCATTCATGGCCATCAGCGCCCAGAACGCGCCCACCACCCACGCCATCACCGTGCTCGAGGGCCTGAGCCGGATCAACGCCACCCTGGACCGGGTCGTCGCCGGCTGCGAGAAGGAACTGCTCACCGTCCAGCCGGGCGGCGGGCGCCCCGCCCACGGGCTGAGCGAGGCCCTGCGCCGCGTACGGCCCCTGCTCGGCCGGGGCATCCGGATGCGCACGCTCTACCAGCACACGGCCCGCCACACGGAGCTGACGCTCACGTACCTGGAGCACGTGGGCCCGGAGGTGCAGGTGCGCACCCTGGAGCAGATCATCGACCGGCTCATCATCGTCGACCGCGAAGTCGCCTTCGTACCGGCGCGCAGCGACCGCCAGGTCGCCCTGGAGCTGCGCCACCCCGGCCTCGTCGCCTACCTCGCCGGCGTCTTCGACCAGTTCTGGCAACTGGCCGTGCCCATCAACGAGGAGATCCCGTACGACCTGAAGTCGGACGGCATCAGCGGGGTCCAGCGCTCCATCGCCAAACTGCTGGTCGAGGGACACGTCGACGAGGCCATCGCCCGCCGCCTCGGCATGAACGTGCGGACCTGCCGCGCCCACATCGCCAAGCTCGCCTCCGTCCTCGGCAGCGGGAGCCGGGCCCAACTCGGGTACCTGATAGCCAAGTCGGGCATCCTGGAGCAGGACCACTGACCATGCACGCCCCCTTCCCCGCCGCACCGGCCGTGCGGCTCCGCCCCGGCGCCGGCACCCTCGACGTCACGGGCCCCGGCCTGCCGCACGTACGCCTCGTCCGCGCCCCCGGCACGGAGCCCGACCCGCTCATCCCGATCGGCACCCGCGACCCCGCCCTGCTGACGCTCACCGTCGACGGCCGGCCGGCCGGGATCTCGCCCGCCAAGGGGCGGCTGTCCCGCCGCTCCTACCGCGTCGACGCCCGCGTCGGCGGCACCCGCTACCGGCTCGTGCCCTGCTCCCACGAGGAGAGCCGGCTGCTGCGCGACGGACGCAAGCTGGGCGAACTGGAGTCGACCGGCGACGGCCGCGTCACCGCCGACTGGGACGAGCACGCCGAGGTGCTCGCCGAGGACGCCGCCGTCGGCGCCGCCCTGGCGGCGGCCTTCGGGACGGGCGCGCGGCCGATGTGGGAGACCACGCTGGACATGGTGAGCGAGCTGATCCCCTGATCCCTCAGGACGGCTCGGCCGGCTTCCACGGGGTGACCTCCAGGACGCCGGTGGTGCCGAGGTCCAGCGGCCCGCCGTCGGCCGGGGCGACCGTCTGGGCCGCCACACCGGGCGCCGGGGTCACCCGCAGGTACGCGCCACTGGTCGCCACGACGTCGGTGCGCGTCACCGTGTTGCGCCAGACCACCGACGCCCGGGCCTGCTCGCCCGGCGCCAGGACGAACGACGACGGCTTGGTGGTGGTGTCGACGTGCGAACCGTTGCGGACGGTGACGTCCAGCTTCTCGCGCCGCTCGCCGAGGACGTCGAGCACGGGGTAGCCGCTCACGCCGAACGGCCTGGTGCCGCAGTTGGCCAGCGTCACCCCCATGGCACGCAGGCCCGTCGCGGCCTCCGTCATCCCCGTCACGACCCGGACCCCGGAAGCGGGGCACTCCCCCTCGGCGGCGGCGGGCGGCTCCCCGCCCCGGGGCGGCGGCCCCGGCAGGGCAGGCGGCTCCAGCGGCGGGGCCGGGCTCGCCGTGACCCGCTCCGGCAGGGGCGCGTCACCCGTCTCGTCGTCGCAGCCGGCCGCGAGGGCGGCCAGCGCCAGCAGCGCCACGCCGGTGCGCGGTCGGCCGCGTGAGGTCCCCCGAGTCGTACGCATCCCCGGATCATCGCACGCCCGTACGGAGAGAAGGCCCCCTCCGCCCGGTCTCGCCGGAGGGAAGGGGCCTTGACGTCATGCGCTGTCAGTCGCCGCGCTTGGGCGGACGCCACACCACGAGCGCGCCCGCCTGCTGCACGTCCTGATAGGGCACCAGGTCGCGCCGGTACGAGGCGTGCACCTGGGCCTCGCGCTGGCGCATCGCCGCCGCCGCGCCCTCGACCGCCGCGCTCAGCTCGGCGACCCGGGACTGGAGGGCGGCGACCTGGTTCTCCAGTTCGATGATCCGCTTGATGCCGGCCAGGTTGATGCCCTCGTCCTGCGACAACTGCTGCACCTGCCGCAGCAGCTCGATGTCACGGGCCGAGTAGCGCCGGCCCCGCCCGGCCGTACGGTCCGGGGAGACCAGACCCAGCCGGTCGTACTGGCGCAGCGTCTGCGGGTGCAGTCCGCTGAGCTGGGCCGCCACCGAGATGACGTACACCGGTGTCTCGTCGGTCAGCTCGTACGGATTGCGACGGCGTCCGTCCATCTCAAGCCCCCTTCGCGGCCTGGAACAGCTCGGCCCGCGGGTCCTCACCCGCCGTGGCCTCCCGGTATGTTTCGAGCGCCTCGCGCGCCTTGTCGCCCAGCTCCACCGGCACGGCCACCTCCACGGTGACGAGCAGGTCCCCGCGCGTGCCGTCCTTGCGGACCGCCCCCTTGCCCCGGGCGCGCATGGTGCGGCCGTTGGGCGTGCCGGCCGGGATCTTCAGCGTGACCGCGGGCCCGCCGAGGGTCGGCACCCTGATCTCGCCGCCGAGCGCCGCCTCGTCGAACGTGACGGGCACCGTGACGGTCAGGTTGTCGCCCTTGCGGCCGAAGACCGGGTGGGCGCCGACGTGCACGACCACGTACAGGTCACCGGCCGGGCCGCCCCGCTCGCCGGGCGCGCCCTTGCCGCGCAGCCGGATGCGCTGCCCGTCGGAGACGCCCGCGGGGATGCGGACCTGCATGGTGCGGGACGACTTGGCGCGGCCGCTGCCGTGGCAGACGTCGCACGGGTCCTGGGCGATGAGTCCGCGGCCCTTGCAGTCCACGCACGGGTCGGTCAGCGAGAAGGAGCCGCTGCCGCCGCGCGAGACCTGGCCGGTGCCGACGCACGTGGGGCACACGCGGGGCGTGCCGTTCTTGTCGCCGGTGCCCGAACAGGCCTTGCAGGGCTGCTGGCTGGACATCCGCAGCGGGACCGTGGCCCCGTCCACCGCCTCGGTGAAGCTGAGCGTCACCTCGGACTCGATGTCCTGGCCCCGGCGCGGCTGCGTACGGGTGCCGGGGCCGCCGCCCCGGTTGAACAGGCCCCCGAACACGTCGCCGAGACCGCCGCCGAAGCCGCCGGCACCCGCTCCGCCCTGGGCGCCCCCGAAGAGGTCGCCCAGGTCGAAGTTGAACGTGCCGCCGGCTCCGCCGCCCGGACCGGGCCGGAAGCCACCGTTGCCGAACAGGGCGCGGGCGTCGTCGTACTCCTTGCGCTTCTTGGGGTCGCCGAGGATGTCGTTCGCCTCGGAGATCTCCTTGAAGCGCGCCTCCGCGCCCGCGTCACCCTTGTTGGCGTCCGGGTGGAACTCGCGGGCGAGCTTCCGGTACGCCTTCTTGATCTCGGCCTCGGTGGCGTCCTTGGGGACGCCGAGAACCTTGTAGTAGTCCTTCTCCACGAAGTCCTTCGTGCTCATCGACGTCCCTCCTTCCGATCCTTCCGACCACCGGTCAATGCGTCAGCCCTCCTCGGGGCCACCGCTCTCCTCGTCGGCCGGCTGCTCCTCCTTGGACCCCGCGGCGGCGGCCGGGGCCGCCCCCGGCTGGGGCTCGGCCACCGCGACGCGCGCGGGCCGGATGGTCCGCTCGCCGATGCGGTACCCGGGCTGGAGGATCGCGACGCAGGTCGTCTCGGTGACGTCCGGCGCGTACGAGTGCATCAGGGCCTCGTGGATCGTCGGGTCGAAGGGCTCGCCCTCCTTGCCGAACTGCTGGAGGCCCATCTTCGCGGCGACCGTCTCCAGCGATTCGGCCACCGACTTGAAGCCGCCCACCAGCTCGCCGTGTTCACGGGCGCGGCCGATGTCGTCGAGCACCGGCAGGAGCTCGGTCAGGAGGTTCGCGACGGCGATCTCCTTGACCGTGACCCGGTCGCGCTCGACCCGGCGGCGGTAGTTCTGGTACTCGGCCTGGAGCCGCTGGAGGTCCGCGGTGCGCTCACCGAGCGCGGTGCGGGCCTGGTCCAACTGGGCCGTCAGGCCGGCGACGTTTGCGGTCCCGTCCCCTGCCGGGGCCGCCGTGCCCTCCTCCGCGGGGGTCGCGGGAGAGGTGGCACCGGCGGCTTCGGCGGCGTCGTCAGGCGCGGCGCCGGAGGGGACGTCGGGCTTCTCCTCGAAGCCCGGGGTCTCCTCCGTCATGCGGCCCCCTTCGGCTTCTCGTCGTCGACGATCTCGGCGTCGACCACGTCGTCGTCGGCGGCACCCTGCCCGGCGCCCGGAGCCTCACCGGCACCGGCGGCACCCTGGGCGGCCTGGGCGTCCGCGTACATGGCCTGGCCGAGCTTCTGCGAGACGGCCGCGACCTTCTCCGTGGCGGTGCGGATCTCGGCGGTGTCCTCGCCCTTCAGCTTCTCCTTGAGCTCGTTCACCGCCGTCTCGACCTCGGTCTTGACGTCGCCCGGGACCTTGTCCTCGTTGTCCTTGAGGAACTTCTCCGTCTGGTAGACGAGCTGCTCGCCCTGGTTGCGGGTCTCGGCGGCCTCGCGGCGCTTGTGGTCCTCCTCCGCGTACCGCTCGGCCTCCTCACGCATCCGGTCGACCTCGTCCTTCGGCAGCGAGGAGCCGCCGGTGACGGTCATCTTCTGCTCCTTGCCCGTGCCCAGGTCCTTCGCGGTCACGTGCATGATGCCGTTGGCGTCGATGTCGAAGGAGACCTCGATCTGCGGGACGCCGCGCGGGGCCGGCGGAAGGCCGGTCAGCTCGAACATGCCGAGCTTCTTGTTGTACGCCGCGATCTCGCGCTCGCCCTGGTAGACCTGGATCTGCACCGACGGCTGGTTGTCCTCGGCCGTCGTGAAGATCTCGGAGCGCTTCGTCGGGATCGTGGTGTTGCGCTCGATCAGCTTGGTCATGATGCCGCCCTTGGTCTCGATGCCGAGGGACAGCGGGGTCACGTCGAGGAGCAGGACGTCCTTGACCTCACCCTTGAGGACACCGGCCTGGAGCGAGGCGCCGATGGCGACGACCTCGTCCGGGTTCACGCCCTTGTTGGCCTCCTTGCCGCCGGTCAGCTCCTTGACGAGCTCGGCGACGGCGGGCATGCGGGTGGAGCCACCGACGAGGACGACGTGGTCGATCTCGGAGAGGGCGATGCCCGCGTCCTTGATGACGTTGTGGAACGGGGTCTTGCAGCGCTCCAGCAGGTCCGCGGTGAGCTGCTGGAACTGGGCGCGGGTGAGCTTCTCGTCCAGGTGCAGCGGGCCCTCGGCGGACGCCGTGATGTAGGGCAGGTTGATCGAGGTCTCGGTGGACGAGGACAGCTCGATCTTGGCCTTCTCGGCGGCCTCGCGGAGGCGCTGGAGGGCCATCTTGTCCTTGGACAGGTCCACGCCGTGGCCGGAGTGGAACTGCTTCACCAGGTAGTCGACGACACGCTGGTCCCAGTCGTCACCACCGAGGTGGTTGTCACCGTTGGTGGCCTTCACCTCGACGACGCCGTCGCCGATCTCCAGCAGCGAGACGTCGAAGGTGCCGCCACCGAGGTCGAAGACCAGGATGGTCTGGTCGTCCTTGTCCAGGCCGTAAGCGAGGGCGGCGGCCGTCGGCTCGTTGACGATGCGCAGGACGTTGAGGCCCGCGATCTCACCGGCCTCCTTGGTGGCCTGGCGCTCGGAGTCGTTGAAGTACGCCGGGACGGTGATCACCGCGTCGGTGACCTTCTCGCCCAGGTACGCCTCGGCGTCGCGCTTCAGCTTCTGCAGGATGAAGGCGCTGATCTGCTGCGGGTTGAAGTTCTTCCCGTCGAGCTCGATCTTCCAGTCGGTGCCCATGTGGCGCTTGACGGACCGGATGGTCCGGTCGACGTTCGTGACCGCCTGACGCTTGGCCACCTCGCCGACGAGCACCTCGCCGTTCTTGGCGAAGGCGACGACGGACGGCGTGGTCCTGGCGCCCTCGGCGTTGGTGATGACGGTGGGCTCGCCGCCTTCCAGAACGCTGACGACGGAGTTAGTCGTGCCCAGGTCGATGCCGACCGCACGTGCCATTTTCGATTCCTCCAACTGACTTGAGTGGAACAGGCTCAAGGATGCATGACGGCCGGACGCGAGTCAACAGAGTTGAGCCACTTACGCTCAACTTATGTGGGCGGGAGCGCGTGGCCCGGGCCCTGGGCGCACGAGGCGCGCGAGGGCACACGACCCGCCGCATACCCCGAACCACTACCACCTCACACACAACCGTGCGATCGTTCAAAGAACGACCCAAAAGCCGCATAACGCGCAAAGTTGTCAGGTGGTGTGCCCATGCGCCTCTCCCCACCGCCCTCCTCCCCGGACCAACCCTCCGACGCCGAGCCCCCCGGCGCCGCCGGGCAGGGCCCGGACCACACGAAGCCCCTCACCCCCGGGCGGACCCCCGAGACCCCCGACCTCGCCGCGCCCCCCGACCTCGCCGCGCCCCCCGCCCTCGCCGAGCCCCCCGCCCCCGAGCGGCCCACCGCCTCCCACCGGCCGCTCGACCCGAAGCGGGCCTTCGACCTGGCCCTCGGGTCGGCGCTGCTCGTCCTGGTGACCCCACTGCTCCTCGCCGCCACGGTCGCCACCGCGCTGAGCCGGCCCCCCGGCGGGGTGTTCGTGACGGAGACGAGGACCGGGCTCGACGGGCGGCCGTTCACGCTCCGCCACCTGCCCACCCGCCGCTTCGGGCTGCACGTGCTGTCCCGGCTGCCGCACGTCGTCCGCGGGGAGATGTCCCTCGTCGGCCCGGCACCGCTCCCGCCCGGCCACCCGGCCGCCCGCGCCCCCTGGCGCCGGACCGTCAGACCCGGGCTGACCGGGCTGGCACAGGTCCGGCGCGCCTCGGCGCTGCCGTGGGACGAGCCGCTGCTGCTCGACCAGCACTACGTGGAGCACCACTGGATCGGCCTGGACCTGGCGCTGCTGCTGAGCGCCCTGCGCACCTTCCGCAGGTCACGGCCGGCCCGGCCGTCGCGACGACCGTCGCCCGCGCCGTCGCGGACCGTGCCCGGTCAGGCTCACCTGAGCGACGCAGATCACCGCTTGCGCGGCTACAGTGCGGCGGAATAAGTGGGTACGCTCAGCACGAACTGAATAAGTTACCGCTTAGTAGTACCGCGTACTCCCCGTACTCCACCCTCGCAGGCCCGAGGAGCCTCCATGCAACTCGCCGCGATCATTGTGTCGCTGACCCTGACCGTGGTCGGCGTTGCGCTGCTCGCCCGCGCCATCGGTCAGTTCGTCCGCCACTTCAAGCTGGGTCAGCCGGTCCCCGCCGGGACCCGGACCGACAACCCCTACCAGCGCAGTGTGACGCTGGTACGGGAGTTCCTCGGCCACACGCGGATGAACCGGTGGGGCGTCGTCGGCATCGCCCACTGGTTCGTGGCGGTCGGCTTCCTGACGCTGCCGCCCACGATCATCACGGCGTACGGGCAGCTCTTCCAGGCGGACTGGACGCTGCCGATCATCGGCGGCTTCCTGCCCTACGAGCTCTACATCGAGTTCATCGGCGCGATGACCACCCTGGGCATCGCCGTGCTGATCGCCATCCGCCTGCTGAACCTGCCCTCGCGCCCGGGCCGCAAGTCCCGGTTCGCGGGCTCCAAGATGGGTCAGGCGTACTTCGTCGAGTACGTCATCCTCACCATCGGCCTCGCCATCTACGTGCTGCGCGGCCTCGAGGGCGCCCTGCACCACGTGGACCACTACGAGGCCGCGTACTTCGCCTCGTACCCGCTGGTCCTGGCGCTGAAGGGGCTGAGCGTCGGCGCGCTGCAGAACCTGGTCTACCTGTTCGCGATGATCAAGCTGAGCACGACCATGATCTGGATGATCACGGTCTCGCTCAACACCAACATGGGTGTGGCCTGGCACCGCTTCCTCGCGTTCCCCAACATCTGGTTCAAGCGCGACGCCGACGGCTCCACCGCGCTCGGCGCCCTCCAGCCGATGACGTCGGGCGGCAAGGAGATCGACTTCGAGGACCCGGGCGACGACGACGTCTACGGCGTCTCCCAGGTCGAGCACTTCTCCTGGAAGGGCCTGCTCGACTTCTCCACCTGCACCGAGTGCGGCCGCTGCCAGTCGCAGTGCCCCGCGTGGAACACGGGCAAGCCGCTCTCGCCGAAGCTGCTGATCATGTCGCTGCGCGACCACGCGCACGCCAAGGCGCCGTACCTGCTGGCCGGCGGCGGCAAGACGATGGAGGGCGAGGAGAAGGCGTCCGAGGAGGCCCTGAAGGACGTCCCCGCCTCCGCCCTCGCCGAGGCCGAGCGCCCGCTGATCGGCACCCTCGAGGAGAACGGCGTCATCGACCCGGACGTGCTGTGGTCCTGCACCACCTGCGGCGCGTGCGTGGAGCAGTGCCCGGTCGACATCGAGCACGTCGACCACATCGTCGACATGCGCCGCTACCAGGTGATGATCGAGTCCGCGTTCCCGTCCGAGGCGGGCACGATGCTCAAGAACCTGGAGAAGAAGGGCAACCCCTGGGGCCTGGCCAAGAAGCAGCGGGTGGAGTGGACCAAGGAGGTCGACTTCGAGGTCCCGATCGTCGGCAAGGACGTCGAGGACCTGTCGGAGGTCGACTACCTGTACTGGGTCGGCTGCGCCGGCGCCCTGGAGGACCGGGCCAAGAAGACCACCAAGGCCTTCGCGGAGCTGCTGCACATGGCGGGCGTCAAGTTCGCGATCATGGGCGGCGACGAGAAGTGCACGGGTGACTCCGCCCGCCGCCTGGGCAACGAGCCGCTGTTCCAGCAGCTCGGCCAGGAGAACGTCGCGATGCTGAACATGGCGTTCGGCGAGGACGACGAGGACGAGTCGACGAAGAAGCCCAAGTCGGCCAAGAAGATCGTCGCGACCTGCCCGCACTGCTTCAACACGATCGCGAACGAGTACCCGCAGCTCGGCGGCGAGTTCGAGGTCATCCACCACACGCAGCTCCTGCAGCACCTGATCGACGAGCGCAAGCTGATCCCGGTGACCCCGGTCGACGGTCTGATCACGTACCACGACCCGTGCTACCTGGGCCGCCACAACAAGGTCTACACGCCGCCGCGCGAGATCATGGACGCCGTCCCGGGCCTGCGCCAGCAGGAGATGCACCGCCACAAGGAGCGGGGCTTCTGCTGCGGCGCCGGTGGCGCGCGCATGTGGATGGAGGAGCGGATCGGCAAGCGCATCAACACCGAGCGCGTCGACGAGGCCCTGTCCCTCAACCCGGACATCGTCTCCACCGCCTGCCCCTTCTGCCTCGTGATGCTCACGGACTCCGTGAACGGCAAGAAGAACGACGGCAAGGCCAAGGAGAGCCTCCAGGTCGTGGACGTGGCCCAGCTCCTGCTGGAGTCCGTCAAGAAGCCGGTGGAGGAGTCCCCGGCGTCGGACACGGACACGGACGCGGACTCGGAGCCGGAGCCGGTGAAGTAGTTCCCGTACGCCCGCGCGTACGACGGCGACAGCGGCCGGACCAGCCCATGGAGGGCGGGTCCGGCCGCTGTCGTCGGCGCGTGTGACCGACGCCTCAGCGGGCGTGACAACGCCCCACACCCCTCCCCACAGCGGGACGAAACGGTCAGCTCCGCACGATTCAGGACCCCTAGGGGATGTCACAGCTCAGCAGCAAACGACTCCCCGTTCCCGGCCCCGTCCACCGGAGTCGGCCGGACCGGGTACGTTCGGTGACGTGGCTGGATTCAGGATCGGACGCGGCCGGGACAACCGCACCCCGCAACAACACCCGCAGCAGGGGCCGTACGGCAACGCGGCGCCGCCCCCGTACACGGGCCCGCAGCAGCAGTGGCACCAGGGGCAGCACCAGGGGCACCCGCAGGGGCAGCACCAGGGGCAGCAGCAGTACGGGGAGCCGGAGTACTTCGGCGACCCGTACCAGCAGCAGCACTCCGCCGCCCCGCACGACCCGTACGCGGCGAACAACCCGGGCCACACCCGGGCGTTCAGCATCCACGACGAGGCGTACGCCGGCGGACCCGACGCGTACGGCGACGGCGCCACGTACCAGGCCGGCGCCGCCGCCGCCCCGGCCGGCCCGCGCCTGCACTGGAAGCAGTTGCTGAGCGGCATCGTCATGCGCCCGGGCCCGACGTTCTACCAGATGCGCGACCACGCCGTCTGGGGCCCCGCACTGGTGGTCACCTTCCTCTACGGCCTGCTCGCCCTCTTCGGGTTCGACCAGGCCCGCGAGGAGGCGATCAACGCGACGCTGTCGACGGCGATCCCGTACGTCCTCGTCACCGGCGTCATGTTCGTCGTCGGCGGCCTGATCATGGGCGCGGTCACCCACACCCTGGCGCGCCAGCTCGGCGGCGACGGCGCCTGGCAGCCGACGGTCGGCCTCTCGATGCTGATCATGGCGATGACGGACGCGCCGCGCCTGCTCTTCGCGCTGTTCCTGGGCGGCGAGAACACCCTCGTCCAGGTCATCGGCTGGCTGTCCTGGCTGGCGGCGGGAGCCCTGTTCACCTCGATGGTCCGCACCTCGCACGACCTGCCGTGGCCGAAGGCCCTGGGCGCGTCGGCGATCCAGCTCGTGGCGCTGCTGTCGCTGATCAAGCTCGGCACGATCTGAGCCGCGTACGCACGAAGAGGGCCCCCGCCACAAGGCGGGGGCCCTCTTCGTGCGTCCCGGTGTCAGGCGTCGAGGACCTGGCCCTCACGCTTCACGACGGGCGGCTCGACGCTCCACGGGAAGTTGATCCACTCATCGGTCTTCTTCCACACGTACTCGCACTTCACCAGGGAGTGCGACTTCTCGTAGATCACCGCGCTGCGCACCTCGGCCACCGCGCCGAGGCAGAAGTCGTGGACGAGCTTCAGCGTCTTGCCGGTGTCGGCGACGTCGTCGGCGATCAGCACCTTCTTGTCGCTGAAGTCGATCACGTTCGGCACCGGCGCCAGCATGACCGGCATCTCCAGCGTGGTCCCGACGCCGGTGTAGAACTCCACGTTCACCAGGTGGATGTTCTTGCAGTCCAGCGCGTACGCCAGACCGCCGGCGACGAACACCCCGCCACGGGCGATGCTCAGCACGATGTCCGGCTCGTACCCGTCGTCGGCGATGGCCTGCGCCAGCTCGCGGATCGCGGTCCCGAACTTCTCGTAGGTCAGGTTCTCCCGTACGTCACTCATGCTCACACCTGCGTCCGATGGAAGTTCTGGAAGGACCGCGAGGCGGTCGGCCCCCGCTGCCCCTGGTACCGCGATCCGTAGCGCTCACTCCCGTACGGGAACTCGGCCGGCGAGCTGAGGCGGAACATGCAGAGCTGCCCGATCTTCATGCCCGGCCAGAGCTTGATCGGCAGCGTGGCGAGGTTCGACAGCTCGAGCGTCACGTGCCCGGAGAAGCCGGGGTCGATGAACCCGGCGGTCGAGTGCGTCACCAGCCCGAGCCGCCCGAGCGAGCTCTTCCCCTCGAGCCGCGAGGCGATGTCGTCGGGGAGGCTGATCACCTCGTACGTCGAGGCGAGCACGAACTCACCCGGGTGCAGGATGAACGCCTCGTCCCCCTCCGGCTCGACCAGCCGCGTCAGGTCCGCCTGCTCGACGGCCGGGTCGATGTGGGGGTAGCGGTGATTCTCGAACACCCGGAAGTAGCGGTCCAGCCGCACGTCGATGCTCGAGGGCTGCACCATGGAGTCGTCGTACGGGTCGATGCGCACCCGCCCGGCGTCGATCTCGGCCCGGATGTCCTTGTCTGAGAGAAGCACTCCCCGAGGATACGCAGAGCGCGCGGGCCCACCCCAATCGGACGGCCCCCGCGCGCTCACCCTCACTCCGCTACCGCCGCTGCAGCTCCACGGGCACGGCGTGCCGCAGCCGCGCACACCGCGGACACCGCAACAGCCTCCCGGGCCCGATCCGGCCGGCACCGAGCTGCTGCATCGGGAACGAAGCGGTACTGAACACGTGCCCCTCGGCACAGCGGACGACGGTGCGCTCCATGGAGTCCATCAAGTCCCTTCCCCAACCAAAGCGTGGACGAGAAAGCCACATTAGGGGATCAACGGGACACCACTCCAGGCGGCACTCCGCCCACCCACCGTACGCCCCAACTCCCGCCCCCCGCACACCGATCGGTCCCCCACACAGCACAAAGACCCCGCGGCGCGATACACCGGGGGCCTGCCAATGAGGTACAGTGAGCGACGGTACGACACCGGATCTCCGGTGCCTACTTACGCGGGTGTAGTTTAATGGTAGAACATGAGCTTCCCAAGCTCAGAGCGCGGGTTCGATTCCCGTCACCCGCTCCACGCAGAAGGCCCAGGTCATCGACCCGGGCCTTTCTTGTTGTCTGGACCACGCTAGGCGTCGCGCACCAGATCCGCACCAGATGGCTGTTCGGCACCCTTCCGGCGGGCGGCCCGCATGAGCTGATCGAGGCCGCTCGCCACCTCCTGCTGACGGGCCAGGTCCGAGTGCTGATAGATCAGCGCGGCCTTCTCCGACGACTGCCCGGCGCGGACCATCGTGTCCTTGAACGTGGCCCCGGATCGAGTGGCAAGGGTGTGCCCAGTGTGGCGGAGGTCGTAGGAGCGGAACCCCGCCGGCAGTGCCACCGCAGCACGGGCCTTTGCCACGTGGCCCGCTCCTCCACGTCCTTGCGGCGCAGCTCTGCCTGTTCTCCGGCCGGAATGGACCGTACGCCCCCGACGAAGACCATCAGTCGCCGGCGCGGCCCCAGCGCACCGGCGAGGGTACCGACCTGGGCGACGGTGGCGATCTGTCGTTCCACCGCACCTTCCTTTCCAGCACTCCGGAGGCGGCAGGGGTTACGGCGGGTGAGTTCGCCGAGCCGGTAGGGCCGGTGACGGTCGCGGCGGCTCCTGTCAGCGCCAAGCGCTCGGTGCGCGCGGGGCGCGGTCTGGTCCGAGCCCGCGCCCGCTGCACATGCATGTGGGCTGACGGCGGACGGGATGGGCGCCGGGATGGGTGGTGGGCAAAGGTGGCTACAGCACTCCACCACTACAGGCACCCTCGGAGCTCAGGGCGCCGATCACGGACGACTTCGCGCATACTCCAGTATGCTCCGAGTATGTCGTCGACTACTCGCATCACCGTCACACTGCCCACCGACCAGGTGGCAGAGCTCCGTAGACTCACGGACAACGTCTCCGGCTACGTGGCAGAAGCCGTAGCTCGCCAGATTCGGCACCAGCTCCTGGGCAGCGACCTCCGCCGCCACGAGGAGGAGCACGGGTCCTTCAGCGACGAGGAGCTTGCCGAGGCCCGCGCGAAGATCTTCAGCTCCACCGGCTCCTCCAAGGGCGCGGACGCCGCGTGAGCGAGCGTATCGAGACCGTCGTCCTGGACTCGGAAGGGCTGTCCGCTTGGATCGCGCAGGACCGCAAGCTCCTCGCCATGCTGCAGGTGTTCCACGACATGGGAGCCGACCTCGTCATCGGGGCAAACACCATCGTGGAAGTCAGCCACTCCCGGACCAACACGCCTCGCCTGAACTGGACTCTGTCCCGCGTCAAGGTGGAGCCGGTCACCGAACAAGCGGCGAAAGCGGCAGCGGAACTTCTCAAAGACGCCGGACTGCACGGGCACAAATACGCCATCGACGCCACGGTCGCCGAGGTCGCGCTTCGCCAGCCGAAACCCGTCGCTCTGCTGACGTCCGACAGCGACGACATGGCCAAACTCTGCGGCAGCCAGATCCGCATCATTCCTCTTTGACCCGCCAACCCCAGGCTCTGTTGCACTGCCGCCACCCGTGCCCCGTCCATGCCCCCATCCCGCCCAACAGGAAAAGCGCAAGTCAGAGCCCACCCAACAGCCCGACCACCAGTGATTCCCCCACTCAGCGGGTTCGATTCCCGTCACCCGCTCGTGAACGAAGGCCCTGGTCGGTGACCAGGGCCTTCGTCGTTGTCGGCCGCGCCGGCGGGATTCGGGTCAAAACTCCAGCACCTCGCGGTCGAGCGGGTACCGCGCGCGGTGGGGTCCGTCGTGCGGCGAGGGTGTGATCGGGAGCTCTCCGGTCGGCTGCAGGCCGAGGTTGTCGTCCCAGAGCCGGGGTTCGACCTGTCCGACGACGCGGAACTTCCGGAAGGTGAACGGCGGGCTGTCGGTCGGGAAGAACTCGGGCGTGGTCATCACATGGAAGTGCAGGTGCGGCGTGGTCGAGTTGCCGCTGTTGCCGATCAGTCCGAGGACCCGGCCGGGTTGGACGTGGTCGCCTTCCCGGACCTTGAGCGAGCCGGGCTTCAGGTGGGCATAGAGCAGGTAGCGGCCCGGCGCGACCTGCACGGTGACGTGGTTGCCGACGGTCTCCTCGATCGGCGGGACCGGCGGTGTGACGGGCGGCGTGTTGTCCGGGATTCCGTCCTGGACCTCCACCACCCTGCCGCCGGCCGCCGCCACGACCGGCTGCCGGTAGCTCAGGTAGCTGGTGAGCCGCCCGGGGTCGCCTTCCCAGGTCTGTCCCTGCTCGCCGACCCGGTACCAGTCGATCGCGAAGCGCTGCGGTACGTAGAAGCGACCGTTGATCGGACCGAGGCCGCGGCGGTGATGGGTGTTGCCGCAGCACGACTCGCTGGAGTACCAGGTGCCGGGGCGCACGGGCGCGTTCAGGTTCAGCGGCGCGGTGCGGTCGGTCGGGGTGACCTGAACCGTCTCCTCGAACGCGGAGGGACCGGAGGCGGTGAGGACGGCGCCCGAGAGGCGGTGCTCGAGGACCTCGGGTGCCCGCTGACCGCGATCGAGAGCCAGGTCGATCCAGACGACCCACTGCTGGGAGCCCGGGATGACGGTCGGCGTCGGCGCCGGGGGCGGCGGGTCGTACCCGTCCGCGCCCGGCAGGGGGTCACCCACCGGGTGGGCGGCCTCGGCCAGTGCCTGGCCGCTCAGCGAGTCCACCACCCGGTGCGTGCGGGCGTCCAGGACCTCGACGCGGTCCAGCCGCACCTCGGCGCTGCTGGGGAGCGCGTTCGTGGTGAGCAGTTCGTACGAGAGGTGCGTCTTGCCGTCCGTGGCGCGGAAGGGCGCCGGTTGGGTCAGCACCGCCGCCGTCAACGGCGTGAACTGGGGGCCGGGCCCCGGCTTGGTCGCGCCGCTCCCGTATCCGGGTGCCGTTGCGGCCGTCAGCATGCCGACCGCGAGCACGGCGGTGGCGAGCCCGCGACGTAGCGGGCCGCGGCCGGTGCGGCTGCGAGGGTGGCGCTCTGCCATGGTGTTCTTCCGGTCGTCGGGTCCGGGACCGTGAAGGGCACCGGCACGCCCCGCGCCGAGGCGCAGGCCCATGTAACCCGGCGGCACGGCGCTGCCGGCGGACGGCGCCGGAGTCGGGTGCCGATCTCCACCCGTCCAGCCGCACCGGCCCTCACGGTGGGGAGGTGGGCTTGCGGAGGGCCAGGGCCGCGATGTCGTCGTCGAGTTTGCCGGCGCTGTAGCGGAGCAGGTCGCGGTGGAGATCACCGAGCAGGGCCTGCGGGGTGAGCGGGCCCTGGTGGGCCAGCCAGTCCGGGAGGGGGAAGAAGGCGCCCTTGGGGTCGCGGGTCTCCGTGACGCCGTCGGTGTAGAGCAGGAGCTGGTCGCCCGGGGCGAAGGGGACGGTGTCGATGTAGTACGTGTCCCCGATGAGCGTCGCCAGGTTGAGGGGCGGCGACGGGGTGGACGGGTCCAGGACGAGCGTGTGGCCGTCGTGGACGAGCAGCGGCGGGGGGTGGCCGCAGTTGAGGATGCGCAGCCGGCCGCCACCGCGGGTGATCTCCGCGATGAGGACCGTGGCGAAGCGCTCCGGCACGTCGGGGCCGGGGAACGCGGCGATGTAGCGGGTGATGCTGGTCTCCAGGCGCCGGGCGATGCCCCTCAGGTCGGGCTCCTCGTACGCGATCTCCCGGAAGGTGCTGAGCACCGCCGAGGCCGCGCCCACCGCGGGCAGGCCCTTGCCGCGTACGTCGCCGATGAGCAGCCGCACCCCGTACGGCGTGTCGGCCGCCTCGTAGAAGTCGCCGCCGATCCGGGCCTGCTCCTGGGCCGCCAGGTAGAGGCACTCGATCTCGATGTCGGCGATACGACGGGGCAGGGGGCGCAGCAGCACCTTCTGGGCCGCGTCGGCGACGAGCCGGACGTGGAAGAGCATCTCCTCCCGCTGGCGGCGCAGGTGACTGGCGTACGCGGCCGCCAGGGTGACCGCGACGATCGCGGCTCCCGTGTACGGCGTACCCAGGTCGGTGTGGAAGAAGCTGAGCACGATCATGGCCAGCAGGCAGAACGCGCCCAGCAGGATGGTGGGCAGTACGGGCCACAGCGCGGCGGCGAGCGCGGGCGCGGCGGGCAGGAGGCGGCTGAAGGCGATCTCCCGTGGGGTGGAGAACGCCAGACCGGTGATGAGCAGCGTCAGGATCACGGGCGACAGCACGACGACTTCCCATCTGCGGCCGCGGGGGACGCGGCGGCGGCGCAGCCGGCCGGACGTGATCATGAAGCCATCATATCGGGGCATATGGGGCGTCTATCGCTTATTGCCCCCGGATGAGCCCCTCCGGGTCGCGTGGAGGGGGAGACACTCCGGGGGAGGAGTCCTGGAGGGGGAGGAGCCCTGGAGGGAGGAGCCCTGGAGGGAGACGGTCCCGGGGGGTGGGTGATCGCTGGGGGCTCTGTGTCGCCGTTCAGGTGTGCGAGGGGGCTGCTGGGCTGTCGGCGGCGGTCACGGCGGTGGGTGGGTGGCGACGGGGGCGCGGCTCGTCACGTGCGCGTGGCCGTGCGTTCCCGCCACCAGTCCACCGTCGTCTTGATCTGGTCGTCGACGGGGGTGGGGCCGGTCGCGAAGGCGGACTCGTAGGCGGTCGAGTCGACCACGAAGGGCCGGTCGAACTGGTAGCGGATCTCCCTCAGTTCGCGGAGCAGCGGCGAGAAGAGGGACGCCACCCGCAGGGCCGCGGGTGGCAGGCCGCGCACCGTGACCGGCCGTGTGCCCGCCGCGGCGGCGAGGTGGTCGACCATTCGGCGCACCGACTGCGGGGGTGCCGTCGGAACGTGCCAGGCGCGGCCCCAGGCCCGTTCCTCCTCCGCGGCCTCCACCAGGGTCCGGGCCACATCGGGGAGGTAGGTCCAGCTATGCGGCGCGTCCGGGTCGCCGAGCGTGGAGACGGGCCTGCCCCGCAGCAGCCGCGGCACCACCCGGGCGGCGAGGTGCCCGCCGTCGGTGACACCCGGTCCGAAGAAGTCGGAGGCCTGTACCTCCACCGCCCGGACGCGGCCCTCCTCGTGCAGCTTCAGCGCCTTCTCCCACACGGCGGCGCGCACCCGGCCCTTGGGGCCCGTCGCCGCCAGGGGCAGGTCCTCGGTCATGGGGCCGTCCACCGGGCCGTACCCGTAGAGGTTGCCCAGCAGGACGAGGACGGCCCCGGTGGCCTCAGCCGCCGCACACAGGGACGCGGCCAGGGGCGGCAGGTCGCTCACCCAGCGGTGGTACGGGGGCGCGGCACAGCCGTACACGGCGGCCGCGCCCCGTACGGCCTCGGTCAGCCGGGCGCCGTCCGTCGCGTCGAGCGCGACGTGCTCCAGGCCGGGCTCGGCGGCGCGGCCCGACCTGGTGACGACGCGCACCTGGTGGCCCTTCCCCGTCAGCAGCCGTGCGGTCGCCGCTCCGGCGGGCCCGAATCCGATGACCACGTGAAGGCTCATGGAGGCAGGCTAACCGCCGGGCGGCGCAAGGGGATCAGTACAGGCCGCGGTAGTTCTGCCAGCCCGTGGAGATCGTGACGGTGGCCCCGAACGAGCCCTTGCCGTTGCCCTTGTTGCGCAGCAGCTTTCCGCTGCTGTCGCGGGAGAGGAGGTCGGGCAGGGAGTCACCGGT
Source organism: Streptomyces sp. WAC05374 (assembly GCF_004353505.1). Lineage (GTDB taxonomy): Bacteria > Actinomycetota > Actinomycetes > Streptomycetales > Streptomycetaceae > Streptomyces. The sequence goes on along the minus strand of NZ_SMNQ01000006.1, from coordinate 234,006 downwards.
GACGTCGCCGACGCCGATGAGGTCCGTGCGCCCGGCGCCCCAGTCGCGGAACACCAGCACCCGGGGCTTGAGGGTGCCCGTCCCGGTGCCGCTGTAGCGCCACAGCTCGCCCGAGCCGTCGCGGGCCAGCAGGTCGCCGTTGCCGTCGCCGTCGATGTCGCCCGCGCCGATCAGGCGGTACCCCTTCCAGCCGGTGCCGACGCGGACGGCCGCGTCCAGGGTGCCGGAGGCGTTGGAGCGGTAGAGGAACAGGTACCCGGTGGTGGTCTGGCGGGCCAGCAGGTCGGGGCGGCCGTCGCCGGTCAGGTCGCCGGGCGCGACGACGGCGTCGAAGGCGTTCCAGCCCTTGCCGATCTGCACGTGCGGCGTGGCGTGGTTGACCGGGGTGTAGTGGCCGTCGCACTTTCCGGTGGCCCGCCGCAGCAGGCCGTCGGCGGACTTCAGCAGCATGTCGTCGCAGCCGTCGCCGTCGATGTCGCCGAACGGGATGAACCGGGTGGCCGGGTCCCATCCCTGGCTGACGTACGTTCCCGTGGTCGTGCCGAGGTGGTGCACGGAGAGCTTGCCGCCGGCGGTCATGGCGTAGTACTCGCCGAGCCCGTCGCCGTCGGCGTCGCGGTGCACGGAACGGCCGCCCACCACCCTGGTGGTGCCCTTGCTGACGTACTGGTGCGGGCCGCCGTCGCCCGGGTCGACGATCAGGTCCCACGTGTGCGGCCGGCCCGCGGCGAGCCTGCCGTCGGCGGTGCGGCCGTCCCAGGTGGCGCGGATCGCGGCGCCGTCCCGTGCCGTACCGGTGAGCTTCCGCGCCACGTTGCCGTGACCGTCCCGGAAGATCAGCGTCCAGGCGGCCGCCGGGCGGCTCAGCCGCCAGTGGCCGCTCCACACCGGCGTCTTCGCCCCGGGGCGCAGGTCCAGCGTGGTGGTGGTGCGCGCGTCGATGGCCGTGACCGGTGAGCGCTCCACGTCCACCGGCACGATCCGGATACGGGACTCCTCGTCGACGTACGCCACGTGGCCGCCGTACTTGTCGACCGTCCACTGCGAGATCGCCGGCCGCTGCGCGAGCACCCGCTCGGACGGCGTCTCACCGGCGCCCCGGTGGAAGTCCAGCAGCCGCAGCTCGCCCTCGGTGGGGTCGCCGACCAGGAAGCCGTCGCCGAGCCGGCTCCAGCGCTTGGCCTCCACCGGGATGCCGGCCGCCTTCCGGTGGTCCCAGACGCCGGCCCGGGCCTCTTCGTCGCACTGCCAGAACAGCCAGCGCCCGACCGCCTGCAACGAGTCGGGCACGCAGTTCGAGCCGGGGTCGACGTCGATGTCGGGCGTGGTCGTCCTCGTCCGCAGGTCGTACGCGCTGACGGTGCCGGCCGCCGTGCCCGGCTGCCACAGGCTGTCGCCCCAGACCGAGGACGCCGTGATGGGCCGGGAGTGGACCAGGCCGTCCTGGCTCTCCTGGCTCGCGTCCTCCGCGTCGAACGAGCCGATGAGCTGCCGGCGCTCCTCCAGGTTGTTGACGACGACGTACTGCCCGGCCGCGTCGGCCACCAGGTCGGGGCCCCAGTGGCCGAGCGAGAGCCGGCTGGACGGCACCTGGCCGCCCGAGGCGTGCGGGCCGCCGCGGTCCGGCGCGTGGTAGGCGACGCGCCCGTCGCCGAGGGCCCACAGGCGGGAGTCGAAGTCGTTGCACATCTCGTGGGAGTCGCCGCACGGGTAGTTCATCCAGAAGTTGGTCTGGACGAGCCTCCGGGGCCCGGGCTCGACACCGCCGTGGGCGGGCAGGTCGTACTCGTACAGGGCGCGCCCCTCCACCGGCTCGGCCCACCCGGCCACCGTGAGCCGGCCGCCGCCCAGGGCGATCTGCTCCGGCTTCGCGGTGCGGCCGCCGTAGGTGCCGAGCGTGATGACGGCCTCACCCGAAGGCGACGGTTCGGCCGCCGTCGCGGCCGGGACCGGTGCGAGCCCGGTCACCGCGAGCGCGGTGACGGCGGGCCCGAGTATCCATCCCGTACGTCTCTTCCTGCGGGAGGTCTCCTTGCGGGCGGTCATGTGCGTTTCTGCTCCCCTGTCTCGACCCGCGCACGTTTCCCCGCGCGCCTGAGCTATGACCGCTGACCCGTCGCCGGGGTTGTACGGAGATCACGCCGGACCTTCTCGGGGTGGTCGACGTTGTGGTGCCGGTCGCGGTCCTGGTCCCGGTCGCGGTCCTGGTCGCGGTCCTCCGGGGTTTCGGGGCCGGTCGCCCTGCGGCCCCATGCCGTGCCGGCCAGGATCAGCGCCACGCCGAGCAGCCCGAGCCGGCCGGGCCGGTCGCCGGCCAGCGCGATGCCCGCCACGGCCGCCCACACCGGCTCCGTACCGAGCAGCAGGCTCACCCGGGACGGCGAGGTGCGGCGTACCGCCCACATCTGTACGAAGAACGCGAACAGCGTGCAGAACACCGACAGGTGCAGCAGCCAGGCCCACTCGGCGGCGCCGAAGTCCGCGGCGGCGGCCCACGGGGTGGCGCCCGTTCCCGGAGCGGCGCACAGAACGGCGAACGCCAGTACCGAGCCGCCGAGTTGCACCGTCGTCAGCGACATGGCGTCCGCGCCCCGCACCGACCGCATCCGCGCCATGGCCAGCACGTGCGCCGTGCGGGCGACGGCGGCGGCCAGCATCAGCAGGTCACCGAGGGACGGCTCGCTGAAGCCCGCCCCCTGGGTGAGCAGCAGTACGCCGAGGACCGACAGGCCCGCCGCCGCGACGAACGAGCGCGGCAGGCGGGTGCCGCGCAGCCTGCTCTCCGCGATCGGCGTGAGGATCATCGTGAGGCTGATGATGAGTCCGGCGTTGGTCGCCGAGGTGTGGACGACGCCGTACGTCTCCAGCAGGAAGATGGCGGCCAGGATCAGCCCGAGGACGCCCGCCCCGCGTATCTGCTCGGCGCTCAGCGCGCGCAGCCTGCGCCATCCGGCCACCACCAGCACGGGCAGCACGACGGCGAACCGCAGGACCAGGACGGCCAGCACGGTCTGGGCGGTGGTGACTTCCTTCGCGGCCAGGTAGCTGGAGCCCCAGACCACGGCGACCAGCAGGACGGGCAGGTCGGTCAGCCAGGCGCGGCGGGCCGCGGCACCGGTCACGTGCGGGGTCTCGGTCATCGCGGGCTCCTCGGACGGGAGGGGAGGGGGTGGGGCGGGGCCCGGACAGCGTAGTGGCCGGTGATCACGGGGCGTGGCCGGTGATCACGGGTCGGATGGCGGGAACGCGCGGTGGCGGAACCCTGGCACGGTCCGGTAGCTTAGGCAAGCCTTACCTAAGCGAGGAGTGATGATGAGCGGAGTCCCCGACGCGCGCCCGCCCGAGCCGACGGAGGCGGAGCGTGTCCGCTCCGTCCTGTCCGCCGCCCGGTCGCTGACGGTCGTCTCGCACGGGTACCGGTGCGACCTGGTCGGCGCCCACCGCCTCGACGAGCGCGGCCGGCTGACGCTGCGTCTGCCGGCCGACGGGCACCTGGCGGCGGCCGTGGCCCACGCGCCACACGGCGACCTGGCCGCCATGCTCCAGTTCACCGACGTGGCGCCCACCGCCGTACGCGACCGGGTACGGGCCCGGGTGACGCTCTCCGGGTGGCTCACCGGGGGCGGGGCGGAACCCGGCACGAACGGCGTCGCGCTGCGCCTGGACCCCGTGCGCGTCACCCTCCACACGGGCGGCGACGTCGTCTTCGTGGGCCTGGACGAGCTGGTCCTCGCCGAGCCGGACCCGCTGGCGGACCACGAGGCCGGCCTGCTCCTGCACCTGACCGACGACCACCCCGACGCGGTGGCGCGGCTCACCCGGCTGGTGGAGCCGCACCACCTCCACGGCGTCCGGCACGTGGCGCCCGTGGCCCTCGACCGGTACGGCATCACGCTCCGGCTGGAACACACCGGCGCCCACCACGACGTACGGCTGCCGTTCACCCCGGCGCTGCGCGAGGCCACCGAGTTCGGCGACCGCGTCCAGGGACTGCTCGCCGCCGCCCGGGCCTGCCCGCGCCGTCGCCTGCGCACCCGGCCGTGACACACGATCGGGTCGCGGCGATCATCCGCGCCGCACCCCTGGCCGCCGCGCTCTACACGCCGCCGCCCGGGCCCAGCCGCACGGGCAGCGAGCCGTGCCCGTTGGAGATGAAGGAGTCCACCGCCCGCAGCTCCTCCGACGGCACGGCCAGGACCATGTCCGGGAACCGCTCGAAGAGCGCCGGCAGCGCGATGCGCGCCTCCATACGGCCCAGCGGGGCGCCCAGGCAGTAGTGGACCCCGTACCCGAAGGCCAGGTGATCCTTGTCGGCGCGGGTGACGTCGAAACGGTCGGCGTCCTTCCCGTACCGCTCCGGGTCGCGCCCGGCGGCGGCGTACGCGGCCAGGATCGCGTCGCCCCGGCGGATGAGCGTTCCGTCCGCCTCGATGTCCTCGACCGCGTACCGCAGCGGCAGGCTGGCGACCGGGGCGTCGGAGCGCAGCGTCTCCTCGATCACGTCGTCCCAGGAGGCCCGGCCCTCCCGTACGAGGGCGAGTTGCTCGGGGTGGGTGAGGAGGGCGTGGATGGCGTTGTCGATGAGGTTGACCGTGGTCTCATGACCGGCGCCGATCATCAGCACCAGGGTGTCGAGCAGTTCCTGCTCGCTCAGCCTGGTGCCGCCCTCGTCGTCGCGGGCCGCGATGAGGGCGCTCGTCATGTCGTCGGCGGGCGACCGGCGCTTGGCGGCGACGAGTTCGCCCATGACGGCGTAGAGCCGGGTGTAGGTGGCGGTGACCTCCTCCGGGCCGGCGGAGGTGTGGAAGAGGCTGTCCACGATGGACCGCAGCTCCTCCCCCTTCTCCTCCGGCAGGCCGAACAGCTCGCTGATCACCTGGATGGGCAGCGGGTACGCGTACGTCTCCCGCAGGTCCACGACCGGGTCGCGGCGGCCCGCCTCGGCGATGCGGTCCAGCAGGTCCGCGGTGATCTCCTCCACGCGCGGCCGCAGCGCGGCGGTCCGGCGGGCGGTGAACGCCTTGGCGACCAGCGTACGCAGGCGCTTGTGCTCGCCGCCGTACGCGGTGAACATGTTCCGCACCGCCACCCAGGCGAACAGCGGCCACTCCGGGGAGATCTCGCCGTTGATCCAGGTCGGCCAGTGCCGGTGCGGGTCCTTGGAGACCCGTGGATCGGTGAGCAGCCGCTTCAGCAGCTCGGGACTGCTGACCGCCCACGCCTCCACCCCGCCGGGCAGGGCGACGCGTGCGACGGGGCCGCGCTCGCGTAAGCGGGCCGCCTCCCCGTGTATGTCGCTGCCGGTGGGGTCGATCACCAATGGTTCCTGGGCGCTCATCGCCGTCTCCCTGAACTCGCGTGCCAGTAGGGCGGATCACGCTAACGCGGGGCGGGGTGGGAGGACGAGACCGCGTCGGTTCACTCGGAAGGGGGCGAGATTCGCTCGCGAATGAGCAGAACCGACCAGTAACAACATCACCATATGGTGTGCTTTCCCCGCCGTGGAACGCACGGTTCACCTTGGGGAGGATTCTTGAAGGTTCGATTCGCTGTGTCGGCAGCCGTCCTGGCCACCGCCGTCGCCGGCGGCATGCTGACCGCCGCCCCGGCGCAGGCCGCCGGTGGCGTGAGCATCTACCGCGTGTACTACAACTCGCCCGGCACGGACAACCGTTCCAACACGTCGCTCAACGCGGAGTGGGTGCAGCTCTACAACTCCAGCACCGCCGCCATTTCGCTGCGCGACTGGAAGCTGAAGGACCGGGCCGGCTGGACGTACACCTTCAGCGGCACGATCGGCGCGAAGTCGTACGTGACGGTCCACACCGGCCGGGGCACCAACACCGCGGGGCACCGGTACTGGGGCAGGGCGGCGTACGTGTGGAACAACGACGGTGACACCGCGTACCTCCGCAAGGCGTCGGGCACCCTCGTCGACTCGTGCGCCTGGGGCTCCACGGGCTCGTCCCGGTACTGCTGAGCGCCGCACCCCGCCGCGGGCCCCTGCCGGTGCGGGGGCCCGTGGGCGGGGCGGTCGGCCCGGGGGGGGGTGACGTCAGGCGGTGGTCCTATCCGGCCGGCTTGCGCCAGTCCCGCGTCGGGTTTCCCCGCTCGTCCCACGTCTTCTGCGTGAGCAGCGTCAATCCGTCGGTGGCGAAGCGCTGTTCGGACGCGAGGCGGCCGTTGGTGTGCCACTCGCGCCACATCCCGACGGGGCGTCCCACCCGTACCGTGCCCTCGGACCGCGGGGTGCCGTCCTCGTACCACTCCCGGCTGATGCCGTGCGTGATGCCGTCCACGTAGACGTCCAGGGCGACGAGCGCGCCGCCGAGGTGCTCGGTCACCTCGCCCGTGAAGAGTTCCCCCCGGTACAGCAGCCGTCCGCCCACGTCCATGTCGACGCCGGGGCCGTCGATGTCGATACGCACTGGCTCGGTCATGCTGACGTTCCCCTCGTGTCTGAGGCCTACGTCGGAAACTCGCCCACCCAGGTGCGCCGCAACAGGTGCTTCGGGAGGTATTCCGACTCGACGTCGATCGGCATTCCGGCGTCGTGCGCCATGCAGGCGACGGCGAGCGGGCCGAGGGCGACCAGTCCGTCGCCGCTCACGGCACGCGCCTCGTTCGCGGTCCAGTACTCCTTGTGCCGGGTCAGAGCGTCCGCCAGCGCGGCGTTGAACTGCTCGGCCTCCTGGCGCTGGTACCGGTGGAAGAGCTCGATGGGCGGGTGGAGGATCTTGACCATCAGCTCTTCGCTCGCCACACGCGCGCGTGCCGGGTCGGTTCCGTCGACCGCCTCGGCCAGGGAGCCCCACGTCTCCTGCCGGTGGAACCAGGCGTTCTGCAAGGCCTCGACCCAGGGGTGGATGTACTCGTCGAACTCGGCCCCGGACGCCCGGAGGAACGTGACCGGTACGCGCGCGAGTCGATCGGCCCGCTCGTTCTCGCGGCAGATCACGGCCAGGTAGTACGAGGTGAGCCAGTTGGCCGCGTGCAAGTAGTCCTGCGGCCCGGTGGCCGGGAGATGCTTGATGGCTCCCATGCTCCCGATCCGGCACGGCACGGGCCCCTCCGTCGCCGTTCCCGCCGCGAAGAGCGCCGAACCGGTCTGCATGGCCGTGACCCATGCCTCCCAGGTGGGGAACTCGGCGGCCTCCGGGTCCGTCAGGCACCGCCACTTCGCCGCGGAGAGCGTGTGGTCGAGGGCGTCGAAGCGGTCGAACTCCGAGGTCTCGATCCGCTCGAGCACGTCCTCCGCGCTCCTGATCACCGGTGCCATCGCCTCGCTTGCGTCGTCCGTGCGGAAATCGTGCCGCACGATGCGCGTGCCCACCTGCTCACTCCTTGGCCTCGGCCTGCGATAGGTCGCTCGTCCTTCCCGTCCGTCCCCGGCAGGCGGTCGGGGTGCGGGCCCGCCGTCCTGGCGTCCGGCTGGGGTCACCTGCTGCTCAGGTGGAGTACTCCCCGAGCCAGCCGCGCTTCAGGAGGTGCTCGGGCAGGTACTCCGACTCGACGTCAACCGGGAGCTTCCCGTCGTACGCCAGGCAGGCGATCGCCAGGGGGCCCAGGGCGATGGCCCCGTCGATGTCCGTCGACCGGTCCTCCGTCAGCGTCCAATACGCCTTGTGCAGTGTGAGCGCCTCCACCAGGGCCGGGCTGAAGCCCTCCTCGTCCTTGCGGACGAAGTGGTGGAAGAGGTTGATCGGCGGGTGGAGCAGGCCCTGGAGCATGTCCCGGGGGACGTTCCGCGCGAGCGCCGGGTCCGACGCCCGGAGCGTGGCGGTGAGCTTCTCCGCCAGCCCCGGCCGGCGCAGCCAGTACGTCTGGAGCGTGTCGATCCAGTGGTGGACATACGCGTCGTAACGGCCGTCCGGTGACCGGAGGCGGTCCAGCGGGATCTCGCAGAGCTGCGTCATCCGCTCCTGCTCGCGGCAGACGACCGCCAGCCAGAACGCGGTCAGCCACGCCCCGGCGTCGGCCATCGAGGAGGGGCCGGCGGCCGGGAGCGGCCGGAGCTCGCGGTTGATCCGGCACTCGACCGTACCCTCCCGTACACCCGTCACCGCGAACACCGCCGAGCCGAGCTGCATGGCGTTGACCGCGGCATCCCAGGTCTCCGCCCGCGCCGCCCGTGGGTCCACGGCGCAGCGGGCGTTGAGGACGAGGAGCGAGGTGCTGAACGTGGACTCGATCAGCTCGGTGGAGGACTCCAGGCCGTCGATCTCCCCGGCGAGGTGGTCGGCGAGCCGCTGCGCCAGCGCCTCGGCGCCGGGGCCCGACGGGATGCCGTGGCGCGGGACATCCCGGGTCACGGGCAGGTCCCGACACGTGTGGCCGGCCGTGTCCGGTCGGCCGGCACCGCGACGTCGAAGTGCCGGGCCCACGGGGCGTGTGTCGGCATCAGGTCGGGAACTCGCCCAGCCAGGCGCGGTTGAGCAGCTCGCTCGGCAGGTAGTCCGACTCGACCTCGATCGGGAACCCGGCGTCGTACGCCAGGCAGGCGATGGCGAGCGGGCCCAGCGCCAGGTACCCGGCGACGCTGCGCTCCCGCTTCTCGGAAGCCGTCCAGTACAGCTTGTGCATCTCCAGGGCCTCGACCAGCGCCTGGTTGAACGCCGCGTGGTCCTTGCGCAGGAAGCACTGGAAGAGGTTGACCGGCTGATAGAGGATCCGCTCCACCAGCTCCATGTCCGCCACCTCGATCGCGTTCGGGTACGACGCCTCGATCGCGGCCAGCAGCTTCTCGCCGAGCCCCGGGCGTTCCAGCCAGTACGTCTGGAGGGCGTCGATCCAGAGGTAGACGAACTCGTCGTACTGGGTGCCCGAGGCGCGCAGCACGTCGAGCGGAACCTCGCACAGCGCGGTCATGCGTGCCTGGTCCCGGCAGACGATGGCCAGCCAGAACGCGGAGACCCAGTTGCCCGGGTTGGCGTGCAGTCCCGGACCAAGCGCCCGGAGGGTACGCGTCTCATCGGCGATGCGGCACTCCACTGTGCCCTCGGACCGGGTGGCGACGGCGAACATCGCCGAGCCGACCTGCATCGCCGTGACCGTGGCCTCCCAGGTCGGGAGGGCCGACGCGTCCGGATTGACCGCCAGTCGTGCCTGGAGGTGGAGCATCGCGGTGTCCAGGGCGCCGTCGAGTGCCCCGGGGGACTGTTCGAAGGACGCGATGTCCTCCAGGAGGTCCTCCTCCAAGGAGTCCGCGTAACCCTGGTCGTCAGGCCCCGGCGAGCCGTGCCGAGTCACATTCACCGTCACTCCAGATTCCCGTTCTCGTCGCGCTTCCGGATGTCGAACTTCTCCATCTCGTAGCCACCGTACAGGGGCCCGTCGGACTTGCCCTTCACGACGATGTAGTCGAGTTTGCCCTGGTCGAGGGCGGTCTTGAGGGCTCTGGCGAGCTTCCGCTCGCTGGGAATCTCACGGCCTCGTTCCCTCATCTCACGGAGGATGTCGAGGAAGTACTCCCTCGACCCCTGCATCGCCCGACCGCCCTGCGGCAGCTTGCGCGATCCCAGGTCGGTGTTGACGTTCGACTTCGCCTCGACGACCACGTACTTGCCGTCCTTGCGCTGGTAGACCTGGTCGAACTGGTCGTTGCCGTTGGCAGGACCGTGCAGGGTCTCCCGCTTGATGATGTCGTCGTAGTGCTGCGGCACCACCTGGTGCGCGGCGACCGTCTCTCCGTACGCCTCGGCGGCCTTGGTCCGCTCGTACGCGGCCACACGGTACTTCTCCTGGGCGTCCACCCGCAGGGCGTCGTCCTCGGGTAGCCCGGAGTGCGCCGCCTTGACCTTCTCCGCTGCTGTGGCCGCGTCGATGGCGTTCCGACGGGCGCCGGCCGCCTCGTCGAGCACGCGAAGGGTGTCCGCGTCCAGGTGCGTGGCGCGGTTGACGGAGGCGCCCTCGCCGTCGAGGTACCTCTCGGGGATGGGCGGCGGAGCGTTCTTGGCGGAGATCCAGGGACCATCCGGTGTCTCCTTGATGAGCTGCGGCGGTACCCGGAGGCTCTCGTCGAACACCTTGGTGTTGAGGCGGCGCCCGTCCTTCGCGTAGTACTTCTCGAAGTACCCGTCCTCATGGTTCGCTCGGTAGACCTGGATCTCCGCGATCTGCTCGTCCGTGAGGGACCCGCGAGGACCGTACGGGTTGTCGCCGTCGCGCATGAAGCTGGGCCGCTCGATCACCGTGGGAGGCGTCGAGGCGCCGTCGCCCGCGCCCGCCGCGCCCTCGTCCGCGCCCGCCGCCGCGTCGTCGACCGCGCCCGTGCCCGGGGTGTCGGGGAGGCCCGAGCCGGGGGTGCCGTCGCCGGGCACGCCGTTGTCGGCGGACGAGCCGCCCGGGGTGGCGTTGTCGGCGCCCGAGGTGCCCGAGCCGCCGCCCGGGGTGGCGTTGTCGGCCGTGGAGGCGCCGGGGGGCACGTCGCGGCCGCCGCCGGTGGGCGGGGTGGTGTCGCCGGGGCGGGTGCCGCCCGTGCCCGGGGTGTTGTCCAGGTTGTTGGCGGGCAGGTTGTCGCCCGCGCCGCCGCCGGGCAGGTTGTTGCCGGCCTGGCCCGTGGGCAGGTTGTCGGCGAGGCCGCCCGGCATGTTGTCCACGAGGCCGGCCGGGGAGTCCGGGACGCGTACGGGGGCGTCGTCGCCGACGCGGCCGATGTCGCCCAGGTTGTTGTCCAGGCTGTTGCCGAGGCTGATGGCGGTGCCGTCGCCCGCGTTGACCGCGGCGCCGGCCATGGCCGGGACCTTGGCCGGGGTGTCGACGCGCGGGTTGTCCGCGCCCGCGGCGGGGTTGGCGGGGTTCGTGCCCCTGTCGACCGTGTCCGTCGGGGAGTCCTTGACGTCGCTGACGACCTTGCCGTTCTCGTCGAGGATGTTGCCGTCACGGTCCAGGAACTGCGGCGGGTCGCCGTCCTTGACGGGGAGGGGTGTCGCGTCGGCGGGGACGGCCGGGGTGTCCTTGGGCAGGGCGACCGTGCCCTCCTGGAGCGGCACCGAGCCCGCCGGGGCCGGGGCGTCGTCCGGGAGCCTGACCATGCCGTCGCCGAGGTCGACCGCGCCCGGCGGGACCGCGGTGCCCTCGGGGACACGGACCGTGTTGGGCGGGACCTCGATGGCGCCCTCGGGCAGGGGGGTGCCGTCGGGGAGGTGGATCGTGCCGTCCGGGCGCATGAGCGAGCCCTCCGGCAGGATGACCGTGCCCTCGGGGAGGGGCGGCATGGTGATGTTGCCCATGCCCTTCAGGCCGGTCATCACGTCGCCGATCTTCGTGATGCCCGCGCCGGCGCCCTTGAAGAGGTACGTCGTCGGGTCGATCGCCCGGCCGGCCTTGCCGGCGAAGGAGATCGCCCTGGCCGCCGCGCCCGCCTTGCCGGCGCCCGCCGCCGCGCCGCCCGCGCCGCCCGTGAAGACGGTGGTGAGCACGTTGAAGGTGACCGCTCCGGCGGCCCGGGCCGGGTTGGAGCCCCACTGGTCCCAGGCCACCAGCGCCTTGCCGGTCTCCTTCATGGCCGTACGGGAGTCCCTGATCCAGCCGGGCAGTTGCTTGTCGTCGGCCAGCCAGAACGCCGCGCCCAGCGGGCTCGCGGTGATGACCAGGCCGGTGGCGAGCTGGCCCAGGCCCTTCCACGCCTGCCCGGCCGCGTCCCAGCCCTGGAAGCCGACCAGGGTGCCCAGGCCCTTGATGGTGCCCCACACGCCGTCGACGATGACGCCCTTGCCGAAGTCGTAGGCGTGCTCCCACACCTGCCACCACGGCGTCGACTCCTCGACCGCGTCACCCCACGGCAGGCTCTTGGCCTGCTTGAGGGCCTCGGCGTCGTAGCCGTACATGCCCTCGCCGTTGGAGCCGTCGTTGACCTTGAGCGCCTTGCCGCCGACGAGGGCGACGATCTTCGCGTGGGCGGCTCGCTCGGCCGCCTGGAACTGTGTCCAGACCTCGGCGATCTCGTTGCGCCGGTCGTTGTTCTCCTCGACCAGGTCGCCGTCCTCACGCCACTTGTCGTCCTCGGCGATCTTCTGCCGGAAGGTGACGGCGTCCTGGCGCAGGTCGTCCAGCTTCTTCTTCAGGGGGCGGATCTCATTGGCGTACGTCCCCAGCGCGCCCGCGATGGTGCACAGGTCCGAACTGATGTCGAGCGCCTTGTCCTTGACCGGCTGCGTCGTGGCGAAGAGCTGCTCCGCCTCGGGCGCCTTGTAGAAGGCCCGCAGGCCGCCGAAGGACGTGTGGACGTCCCCGGCGGCGGTCGCGATCTTGCCGCCGGCGCCGGACAGCGCCTTGACCTTCTCGTCGAGCAGCTCGAGGTTGCCGGTGAAGACCGGGACCTCGGCCGGGTTGACCGGCGTGTTCTCGCTCACTTCTTCCCCCCGAGCTCCTTCAGCAGGTCCAGCCGCACCTGCCGCGCCGCGTCCTGGGCCTCCTTGGCCTGGTCCAGGTCGCCCTCGACGTACTCGTTGGTCGCCGTGGCCGCGCCGATGACCGCCGCCTGGATGCGCTTGGCCATGGGCTCGAAGTGCGTCTTCTGGCGTCCGGTCATGTACTCGGCCAGCGCCGCGCCCACCGGGCCCGTCGCCTTCTGCGTCAACGGCTTGCCCGAAGCCGTCGGCCCCTGCAACGGAACCTCGGCGGCCGAACCGGGCACGGCCGTGCCGGCCGCCTGCGCGGCCTGCTGCATGTCGGTGACCAGGGCGTTGAGGGCCTTCTCCAGGTCCCCGGCATGCGTGCCGACGACCTTGAGCTGACCCTGCACCCCCTGGGGCTGGATGTCCCACGACGTCATGAACGCTCCCCCTGCGAACCCCTGTTACCCATCCGAGCCGAGGGGGACCGTCTCCTCCCCCTCGGACGCGCGCACGGCGGCGACGCCTCAGCCGATGTTGTCGACCGCGGCCTTCGCCCGCTGGAGGGTCTGCTGCGCCGTGGCGTCGTTCTTCTCCAGCGTCGTCTTGAGCAACTGGATGATGTTGCGGACCTCCTGCGACGCCGCGTACCAGCGCAGTTCCTTGCCGTGGTACTCGTCCGCCACACCGTCGGCGGCGAAGTCCGTCATCGCGGCCTTGACCTGGGCGTCGCGCGCGGTGATCACCTGCTCCAGGCGCGCGATCACGGCCTGGATGTTCATCTGCGCCTCGGAGGAGGCACCCGTGTCGTACGAACGACGGTCGCTACCCGCAGCAGCCATCAGCAATCAACTCCCCGTGTACGTATCGGTCTAGCGGCCCGAGAAACGCGCCGCGTCGAAGTTCGCCGCCGACATCTGCGTCCGCGCGTTGTCACCCTGCTCCTGGTCACCCGTGCCGAACGCCGACTCCATACCGGACTGGCCGCCCAGGATGGCCGCCAGCGAGCCGTTCAGCGCCGCGGTGATCTCGTCCGAGCGGGACTTGAACGAGTCGAACGCCACCTTGCCGGCGCCGTTGAACTTTCCCTCCAACGGCGCTGCCGCCTGGACGAGCTGACGGATCAACAGGCCCAGGTCATTGCTCGAACCCTGCGACTGGGACATCAGGGTCGACAGAACCTGCGCCCCCATATCGAACTTCATCGGGCTCTCCCCCCGCTGCGATGGACGATCGTATGGATCGAATGTACGACATGCCTATCAACTCACGCGTCGCTCTTGCAATCAGCAATCACAAGGCCGTCACCCTTGTGACGAACACATGACATCACTCGCCCTTCAGGTGCCGAACCAGCCGTTCGAAGTCCTGCCACCCCGACAGGTCCGAGGGATCACCGGGCAGCGGGTAGTACAGCGCCGGGCGGGTTTTGGGCCCCAGCGGGACGGGAGCACGGTCCAGCGGCGTGTTGCGGGCACGGTCACCGGGCATCGCGCGCACCTCCTCCGCGCCGAGCACGAAGGCCAGCGGCACACCCGGCCCCTCGAACCGCGGCGGCACCGCCAGGTCACGCCGCGCTTTGCGGAGTTGTACGAGCATCGACCGCAGGTGGTGGCGGGTGGCGAGCACCTCGGCCGCCCTGGGCACGGCGTCCAGCGGAGGCTCCTCGTCCGGCCCGTAGCCGAACGCCAGGGTGACCTCCTCCTCCACACCCGCCTTCGTACGGCTGACGCGCACGGTGGCCAGGCCCGGCCGCTCCGGGGAGCCGACCACCACCAGCCACGTCGGCTCGGGCGCCCGCTCGTGCGCCACGTCCGTCAGCCGGCGCAGCGACCACGGCAGGTTGGCCGGCTCCGCCGTGCCCCACCCGGCGGGCGCCTCACCGGTCAGCTCGCGCCACACCGCCTCCAGCGCGCCGCCCAGCACCAGCCGGTCGTCCGCCGGGTGGACCGTCCGGAACGTCACCGCCAACTGCCGCTCCCCGCTGTCCCCGACACCCTCCTGGTACGTGGCGGCCACCCGGGCGCGCGGTTCCTCGTCGGTGGAGTCGTCCGCCGCGACCGGGAAGAACATCCCCTCCCGCCACGCCAGCACCGCGCCGGAGAGCCCGTCGTAGTAGCCGTCCCGCTCGTCCTGCACCACCCAGCGCGACGGCCAGGCGGACAGGGCGGACCGTACCGCCGGGGAGAGCGTCGTCCCGGCCGGGCTGACGATCTGGAGCCCCAGCCCGCCCTCGCCCGCCGCCCGGAACGCGTCCGCCAGCCACGCCGTCATGGCCACCACGGGACGGTCCTGGATGACGACGGCGACCTTGTCGGTGAGCACGTCCACGGCGGGCTGCGCGGCGGCCGGCACGGGCGCCACGCCCACCCCGTCCGACGGCACCACGCCCAGCGACCGCGCGGCCTCCGGCGGCCAAGCCGAGCCGCCCCCGAGCGACACCAGCCGGGCCGCGAAGGTGCCCGCCAGCCGCTCCGCCTCCGCCACCCCGGTCGTCGCACGGGCCTCGGTCCACCAGAACGGCACCGGCGGCGCCGCCGCCCCCAGCAGCCGCTCCGCCTCGCCCGCCACCTGCACCAGCAGCGGCGCCTCGACGGAGACCAGCGGCCGGCCCTCCTCGTCGCAGAGCTGGACGACGGCGTCCTCGCCGGTCGTCCGCACCAGCTTGTCGGGCCCGCCGGAGAGCAGGCCGGCGAGCACGCTCCACGCGTCGGGCATGCGCGGGGTGAGGGCTATGACGTCCTTGGTCATGGGTCCGTCCGGTCCTTCGTCGTCTTGATGAGGTCCCTCGCCGTCACGGTCCGGGCCTTCGCCGTCCTGAGCGGGGCCTTCGCCGTCATGAGTCGGGGGTGTACACCGTCTGGATCAGACGGTTCGTCTGGCCGCGCCGGATGAGGACACCACGGCCCGGCGGCTGCTGCGAGGCGTAGACGCCCGGGAAGAGCTGCCCCTCGCTGCGGTCGCCCGCCATGAGGATCGCCGACGCGCCCGACTCGCGCAGGCCCTGCACCAGCGGCTCGTACATGCCGCGCGAGGCGCCCGCGACACGGCGTGTCAGGACGAAGTGCAGGCCGATGTCGACCGCCGAGGGGATGTACGGCAGGAACGGCGCGAGCGGCGCCTGCCCGGCCGTGGTCAGCACGTCGTAGTCGTCCACGAGCACCACGATCCGCGGGCCGCTGCCCCAGCTTCCCGGCTCCAGGTCCTCCAGTCGGGCGCTCTCGTCGGGCAGCCGCTTCTCCAGCTCGGTGGCGATACCGGCGGCCAGTCCCCCGCACAGCTTGGCGTTGTACGCGTAGCCGCCCAGGAACTCCTCGGGCACCACGCCCCGCAGGCCCCGGCGGGGGTCCATCACGGCGAGGACCAGCTCGTCCTCCCCGTACCGCTCGATCAGCCCGCCGGCGATCGTCTTCAGCAGGTTGGTCTTGCCGCACTCGCTGTCGCCCATCACCAGCAGGTGCTGGTCGTGCTCGAACAGGTCGAGCAGCACGGGCGCCAGCGCCGTCTGGTCCAGGCCGATCGGCACCCGCTTCGGCTCGGCGACCGGCCCGGGCAGCAGGCGCGGCTCCAGCACGTGCGGCAGGACCCGCACCGGCTGGGCGACCTCGCCGCTCCAGGCCGCCCGGATCTGCCGGGCGGTGCGCTCCAGGACGGCGCCCAGCTCGGTGGCGTCGGACAGCCCGTCCGTGCGGGGCAGGGCGGCCTGCGCGAACAGCTTGCCGTCGGTGAGGACCCGGCCGGGCTCGTCGGGCGACAGGGTCTCGGCGAGCTTGCGGTCGACGCTGGTCTCGGTGGGGTCGTTGAGACGCAGCTCGACCCGGGTGCCGAAGTAGGACTGGGTGGCGATGCGGACGTCGTTCCAGCGGAGCATGCCGGCGACGACGTGGATGCCGTACCCGCCACCGCGCTTGAGGATGTCGACGACGGCGTCGTCGAGCTCGTCGAAGTCGTCGCGCAGCGCGCCGAAGCCGTCGATGACGAGGACGATCTCGGCGGAGGCGAGCTGGGGCAGCCGACCCGCCGCGTGGAGGGTGCGCAACTGCTCGACGGAGTCGATGTTGTGCTCGCGGAACAGGTCCTCGCGGGCCGCGAGCATGTTCCGCACCTCTTCGACCGTGCGGGCGGCCCGCTCGCGGTCGGCGCGCCCCGCGACGCCGCCGACGTGCGGCAGCCCGGTCAGCGCCTGGAGGCCGCCGCCGACCAGGTCCAGGCCGTAGACGCCGACCTCCTGCGGGGTGTGGGTGAGGGCCAGCGACAGGACGAGCGTACGGAGCAGGGTGGTCTTGCCGGACTGCGGACCGCCGATGACGGCGGCGTGGCCGCCCGCCACCGTCAGGTCCAGGTACCACTGGCCCTGCCACTGCTTCGTCGGGTCGTCCAGCAGGCCCAGCGGCACCTGGAGCGGGCCGCGGCGCCCGGTGAGCTGCATGCCGCGCGGGCCGGCCTGGAGGGGGCCGGCGACCTGGTCGAGGGCGACCGCGGCGGGCAGCGGCGGCAGCCAGATGCGGCGCACCGGGTCGGTGGGCGCGTTCTCGAGCTGCTCGACCATCACGCCCAGTTCGGTCGGGCCGGTCTCGCGGCGCCGTACCGTCGCCGCCTCCTGCGGGCCGGACTCCTCGGACTGGCCCAGGGTGTTGTACGCCTCGTACTCGAGGGCGAGCGGACCGGTGTCCTCGTCCTCCGCGCGCCGCACCGGGCCGCGGTAGGCGCCGGAGACGTAACTCGCCTTGAACCGCTCGTAGTGGCTGGTGTCCACCTTGAGGTAGCCGAAGCCGGGCAGCGGCGGCAGGTGGAAGGCGTCGGTGGTGTCCAGGACCGTGCGGGACTCGTCGGCGGAGAAGGTGCGCAGGCCGAGGCGGTACGACAGGTAGGTGTCCAGGCCCTTGAGCCGGCCGCCCTCGATGCGCTGGCTGGACAGCAGCAGGTGCACGCCGATGGAGCGGCCGATGCGGCCGATGGACAGGAACAGGTCGATGAAGTCCGGCTTGGCGGTGAGCAGTTCGCCGAACTCGTCGATGACGATGAACAGGTGGGGCAGCGGTTCCAGGTCGGGCCGCTTCTCGGCGCGCAGCGCCGCGTAGTCGCCGATGTCCGCGACGTTGCCCGCCTCCTTGAGGACCTGCTGGCGCCGCTTGACCTCGCCCGCGAGGGAGGCGTGGACGCGCTCGACGAGGCCGGCCTGGTTCTCCAGGTTGGTGATGACGCCGGCGACGTGCGGCAGGTCCGCGAAGGGCGCGAAGGTCGCGCCGCCCTTGTAGTCGACGAGGACCAGGGCGAGGTCCTCCGGCGGGTGCGTGGCGACCAGGGCGAGGACGAGCGTGCGCAGCAGCTCCGACTTGCCGGAACCCGTCGCGCCGACGCACAGACCGTGCGGGCCCATGCCCAGCTCGGAGGACTCCTTCAGGTCGAGCAGCACCGGCTCGTGGGAGTCGCTGATCCCGATCGGTACGCGGAGGAAGGCGCGCTCGCCGCGCGGCGCCCACAGCGTCGCCAGGTCCAGGCGTGCCACGTCGTCGATGCCGAGCAGGTCGGCGAAGTCGACCGGTCCCGACAGCGGGGCGTCGACCATCGACTCGGCGGACAGCCGCAGCGGCGCCAGCATCCGGGCGAGGCCCTCGGCGAAGGGCACGGACACCTCGTCGACCGTGCCGTGGGCGCTGACCGGCTCCTCCTGGCGGAGGTCCTCGATGACCACCTGGTCGCCGTCGACCGTGATCCGCACGCCGACGTGGCCCGGCTCCTGGACGCGCCGCTCCAGCAGGTGCAGGACAGTGACTCCCATCTCCCGCAGGCCCACCGCGTCGTCCGGGCGCGGCAGGTCGACGGCGTCCTCGCCGTGCCCGTCGGTGACCACGAGCAGGCGGGACGACATCGACAACGCGTCCTTGCCGGACAGGCCGCGCCGCACCTCGGCGGCGTAGGAGGCGCGGCGGCGCAGCTCGGGGCCGAGCTGGCGGGCGAGCTGGGGCGCGGAGGGCGCGATGCGGCGGGCGGCGACGGGTCCGTCGAACTGATCGGTGTCGAGCAGGTGCGGCATCCACTTGGCCCACTCCCAGTCGGCCAGCCGGTCGCCGGGCACCGCGAGCGCCACGCCCACGTCGTCGGGGGCGTGCAGGGCGGCGGCCTGGACGAGCAGGGCGCGGGCGACGCGCAGGCAGTCCTCGCGGGGCCCGACGACGCTGATGTTGCCGACCCGGTCCAGCGGGACGGTCAGCGGGAGTTCGGTGCCGGTGCGGAAGCGGTCCATCAGCGCCGACGCCTCGTTGAGCATGAACCGGTCGGGCGGGGTGAGCACGGACGAGCCGCCCTGGTCGGCGATCCTCAGGTCGCGCACCGGCATCTCGCCGGTGCCCACGCGTACGCGCAGGAAGTCCGCGTCGAGCCTGCGCCGCTCCCACAGCCGTGCCGGGTCGCGGACGATGTCGTACAGCGCGTGCGGCGGCGGGTTGAGGACGTCGGCGCGCTCCCGCCGCTCGCGCTCCTCGCCGGACAGCTCCTCGCGCAGGTCCTCCAGGTACGCGAGGTACGCCTCGCGCTGGGTGCGGCGGGTGCGCTGGGCCTTGCCGCGCTGCGAGAAGACGAGCACGAGCGAGCCGATGATGGTGATGACCAGGATCAGCGCGCCGAGCGCGGCGAACTGGCTGTTGCGGACGACGGTCATCATCACGACGGACGACATCACACCGGCGACGGGCAGCAGCGACATCGCGATGTTGCCGCCCTTGCCCTCCGGGAGGTTGGGCGGCGCCTCGATGGTGCGGGCCTCGGGGGCGGCCGGGGGCCGGGTGGTCCTGGCGGGGCGGTGTATCAGGCGGGTGCTCATCGTTGTGCCTCGCCTCAGTGGCGCTTCTGGGAGAGGTGGAAGACGTCGGCGGCCAGGCGGGTGGCGGCCTGCCGGGTGGGCTGGGCGAGCAGCTCGGTACGGATCGGGCCGCCGGCGGCCAGGTGCCGGTCGTAGGGCAGAACCTGGACGCTCGCCCCGGTGGACGCGAGCTTCTCGGCGGCCTTGCCGACGTCCAGCCCGGTGTGCGGCACCAGTTCGGTGAGGACGACGACGGTGCCGGCGATGACGTGGCGGGGCAGCCCCTGCATCCACTGGAGCACCGCGTACGTGCTGGTGATCCCCTCCAGCGTGGCGGGGGCCGTCAGGACGCGGGCCTGGGCGGCGGACAGGGCGACGCGGGCGACCTCGGCGGGCAGGGTCTCGCAGTCGACGACGGTCACACCGAAGTAGCGGCGCAGCGCCACCATGACCCGCTCGTAGGCCCGGGTGTCGAGCATGGCGCCGATCTGGCCCTGACTGCCGGGCAGGAGCCAGGCGTTGTCGGGGAGCTGGACGAGGTAGCCGGTGATGTCGAGCAGCGACATCTGCGGCTCGACGATGCCGGCGACGTCGCCGGTGGTCCACCGCAGGGTCTCGGCGCCGAGCCGCAGCGGCAGTGACCCGAGCGCCGGGTCGGCCTCGACGAGCAGGACCGGGTCCTGGCGGTAGTGCGCGTACGTGAGGCCCAGCAGCGCGGCGACCGTCGACTTGCCCGCCCCGCCCCGGATGGACGTCACGGCGATCTGCCGCCCGGTCGTCACGGGCTGCTGGAGCGTCTCGGCGGTACGGGTGGTCTCGGCGACCTCCCGGGCGGCGGAGGACGAAACGGTCCGCCGCAGCACCCGCGCGGCCCGGGTGGCGAACCCCTCCCCGTGGCGCGGCTTGCGCCCGGCGGCGGCGAGCCCCTTGTCGACGACGGGGCGTGAGTCGGGGGTGGTGGGGGTGGCGTGGGTGGTTCGCGTGGCGGGGGTGGCGGCGGTGGTTCGCGTGGCGGGGGCGGCGGCGGTGGTTCGCGTGGCGGGGGCGGCTTGGTGCTGGGCGTAGGCGTGTTGGGCGGGTTGGGTCGGCTGGGGGTGCGCGGGGGTGGGCTGGGGGTGCGCGGGGGTGGGCTGGGCCACGTGGGGCTGCTGGGGCGCGGGGGGCTGGGCCTGGGCGGGCGCCGGCGGGGCCTGGGCGGGCGCCGGCGGGGCGGGGGCCTGCGCGGGCGGGACCTGCGGCGGGACGTGTGCCTGCGCGGGCGGGACCTGGGGCGGGACGTGTGCCTGGGCCTGGGCCTGCCGCTCCTGGGCCGCCTGGGTGAGCCGGGCCTGGGCCTGGGCATCGTCGGTGGCCGGGTGCTGGGCCTGTGGCGCCCGCGCACCCGCCGCGGTGCCAGGGGCCCCGGGGGTGGCGGCCGTGCCGGGGGCCGGGCCCTCGGGGTCCTCCTGCGGCGTGGCCCGCCGGGCGGCGCCCGCGCGCAGATCGCGCAGGACGTCGCCCTGCCAGTTGTCTCCGTTCGGCATGTCTGCCTTTCTTCTCCCGCCCTGCCGCAGAACTCAGAACTTGTTGAGCAACTGTCCGTACACGCCGAACACACCGACCGCGAGCGGGAAGAGCCCCACCATGCCGATGGATTCGACGAGGTCGGCCATGCGCCGCAGCCGCACCCGCACGTGCTCCGGCGGCTGGACCGCCAGCACGACCAGCGGCAGCACCGCGGCCGCGCACAGCACCGTGAGCGGTCCGGCGCCCCCGGCGTGGTCCATCCACAGCATGACGAGCCGCACGACGAGGCACGCCGCCGCCGTGAAGAGCGCCACGACCTCCGCGACCAGCGGGAAGGCCCGTGCCCGGGAGAGCAGCACCACGGCGGTGACCGACGGCAGGACGACCGTCCAGATGGTCGGCCGGTCCGCCAGGGTGAGCAGCCAGCCGCCCGCGGCCGCCGACAGCGCGGTGACGATCGTCGCGAGGGCCAGGCCCCGGTGCGTGGCCGCGAGGGCGTTGCCCACCTGGTGACGGCTGACGGACACCCCGCCCGAGCGGCGGTCGTCGAGCGCGGTGAGCCCGGACGCCATCAGGGCGAGCCGGGGCAGCAGGCCGAGCAGGACCACGGAGAAGACGGCCATGACGGCGCCGAGCCTGGCGCGGTCGTCCTGGACGGCGGCGACGGCCTCCCAGACGAGCGTGATCCCGGCGGTGGCCCCGGCGCCGATGAGCCCGCCCCGGCCGAGCGGCGAGAAGTACCCGAGCATCGCCAGCGTGACGGCCAGCGCGCCCGCGACGGCCGCGAGCCGCACGGCACCGGACCAGTCGTGCGCGTCGGCGGCGGTCCACGCGGTGAGGACGCCGAGGCTGCCGGCGGCGAGCAGGAGCGCGGTGGCCAGGCCACGGTTGCCCTTCCCGATCCGCGCGACGAGCGCACCGGCCACCAGGAGCAGGAACGTCACGGCGGCGAGCGCGCCGGCCAGGGCGTCGAGCGCGAACTCCCGGCGCGCCAGAAGCGCGGCGGTCACCGCGAAGGCGACCGTCGCCACACCCGCGCCGGCCCGGCGCGCGGCGGGGCGCCAGCGCCACGCCTGGAGGTCGAGGTCGTCGGCCACCTGGTCGGTGACGTCGTGCACCACGGGAGCGGGCGGCGCGGAGTGGGCCCGGACGAGCCGGAGGACCGCGCCGTCGGCGATCTCGGCGGACGCGAGCGTGCTGTCGTGCGGCAGCGCCGAACCGTCGGACGTGATGAGCTGGCGCGTCATCGGCCGTGAGGCGGCCCGGTCGTCCAGCAACTGGAGGATGTCCGGCAGCAGTTGGCCGATCGGCGTGTCAGAAGGCAGGACGATGTCGGCCCGGCGGCGCTCGCCGACCAGGGTCACCCGGCTCAGTTGCGCCCGGGAAGTCGTTGCTGTGCTCACCACTTACGGGAACCTATCATCGCGGCGTCGGGAACATTCGGGGCCATTTCGACCGGTCTCGATGTCTGCACTGCCAGCGTTTCCCCCATTCCCTTTACGGGAGCTACTGCGAACTCTTTCCGGAATCCCCGGACTTCTCCGGCTTCTCCTGATTCTTCGCCGTCCCGGTCGGCGCGGGCTTCGCCGGCTGCTCGTACCGCTGCTCCTGCTTGCGCTGCTCGGCCTTCTGCTTGGCGAGCGTGTGCTGGAGGAAGGACCACCCGACGCAGCCGGCGCACAGCACGGCCGCGATGGCGATGCCCGCGAACACCTTCCCGAGCCGCTCGTCCGCCGTGCGCCGCGCCCGCTGCGCGCCGAACAGCAACGCGTCCCGCATGCGGCGCCGGCGTACGGCCACCGACTCCAGGAGCTGGCTGTCGTAATCCCGTGCCATGCGTCGTCCGTCCCCCTTGCTTTGCCTCCGCAACATAAGGCATCGGCGACTGGCCAGTACACCCCAGGGCGGTACCGGCGGCCCGTGCGGTGGCGCCCGCCGCCGAGCGGGCGGAGGCTGGACAGCGAGAACGCGAGAACCACCGTACGGACCGCTCAGAGGGCAGAACGCATGATCCAGTCAGCAGACATCCGCGAGTGGCGCAACCACGACGTCGTGGACCCCAAGGGGCACAAGATCGGCGTGCTGGAAGCCATCTATGTGGACACCACCACCGACGAACCGGCCATGGCCACCGTCCGGACGGGGCTGCCGACACGGCAGCGGCTGGTCTTCGTCCCGCTCGACGAGGCGGTCGTCGGCCCGGACTACCTCAAGGTGTCGCACCCCAAGGGAGAGGTCCGCAAGGCCCCGTCCATCGGCACGGACGACGTGCTGCTCGCCGAGAGCGAGGCCGGGATCTTCCAGCACTACGGCATGGCCTACCAGCCCGGTGCCGGCGGCGAGCGGAAGCTCGCGCGCCGCTGACCCGCCGGCCCACCCCCGGAGGTGCCACCCCATGGCGATCTTCCTGTTCCTGATCATCGTCGCGATCATCCTCGGTCTCATCGGCGCCGTCGCGGAGGGGCTGATGTACCTGCTGATCATCGGCATCGTCGTGCTGGTGATCGACGTGCTCTTCTTCGCGTTCCGCTGGTCCCGGCGCTCCCGCAGCCGGCCGCTCCGCTAGGCGGGGGCGCCCCCGCCCGGCGGAACCGTACGGCGTTGGGCGGGGGCGCCCCCGCCCGGCGTCGCCGTCCGGCGCACCATCACCCGGCCGGCCGATCGGCCGTGGGCGGCCGGGCCGGGGCGTCGAGAGCGGTGATGGCCCCCGCGGGGCAGAACCCCACGGCCTCACGGGCCGCCCTGGTGGCCCGTCCCGGGGGCGGTACGGCGGCCAGCAGCCGGACCCGGCCGTCCTCGGTGTCCTGGTCGAACACCTCGGGGGCGGTCAGGGCGCACATGCCGGAGCCGACGCAGCGGTCGCGGTCGACGCGCAGTTCCATGACGTCACGCCTCCCCGTGCGTGGCGCCCGCGTCCCAGGTGACGGGCAGCCGCTGCACGCCGTAAATGCTCGCGGCGGTGCGCAGCGGCACCTCCTCGGGCGGTACGGCCAGCCGCAGCGACGGGAAGCGGGTGAACAGCGCCGGAAGGGCGACCCGCAGTTCGACGCGTGCCAGTTGCTGGCCCAGGCACTGGTGGATGCCGTGGCCGAAGGCCAGGTGCCCGGTGGCCTTGCGGCCCAGGTCGAGCGTGTCGGGGTCGGCGAACCGGGACGGGTCGCGGTTGGCGGCCTGGAGGGAGAGGGTCACCGTCTCGCCCGCCCTGACGATCTGCCCGTCCACTTCGACGTCCTCCAGCGCCACCCGGGCCCCGGTGTGGGCGATGGTCAGGTAGCGGAGCAGTTCCTCCACCGCCTGATCGGCGATGGCGGGGTCGGCGCGCAGGGCGGCGGCCTGGTCGGGGTGGCTCAGCAGGGCGAAGGTGCCCAGCCCGATCATGTTGGCCGTGGTGTCCAGTCCGGCGCCGAGGAGCAGGCTGCCGACCCCGGCCAGCTCCTCGTCGGTGAGGTCCGTGCCGGTCAGGTCGCTGAGCAGGTCGTCGGTGGGGCGGGCCCGCTTGTCCAGGGCCAGTTCGTGGACGAACTCGGCGAGGCGGGTCATGGCCTCCATCTGGTGCTCCGGGCTCGCCTCCGGGTCGAACATGGCGGCGGCGCGGCTCTTGAAGACCTCGCGGCCGGTCTCGGGGACGCCCAGCAGTTCACAGATCATCAGGGCGGGCACGGGGTGCGCGTACGCCTCGACCAGGTCCACGGCCGGGCCGTGGCGCTCCATGGCGTCGAGGTGCTCGGCGGTGATCTGCTCGACGCGGGAGGTCAGTTCGCGCATCCGGCGCACGGTGAACTTGCCGGCGAGCAGCCGCCGGAAGCGGGTGTGCTCGGGGGCGTCCATGCCGGTCATGTCGCCGACGGGTGCCGGGGGCAGCGGGCCGTCGGGGCCGCCGGGGAAGGGGTAGTGCATCAGCTCCAGCCGCGAGCTGAAGCGGGGGTCGGCCGCGATCGTGCGGACCGTGGTGTGGCCGGTGGCCAGCCAGCCGATGTGGCCGTCGGGGTAGCTCAGCCGGGTCAGCGGCTGGTGTTCGCGCAGCGCGGCGAGGCCGGCGGGCGGGTCGAAGGGGCAGCCTTCGGGGCGGTCGACCGGTAAGGGGGCGGGTTCCTGACGCATGGTGCTGTCCTCCAGGGGAGTGTCGGTCGGGCGGGGTGTCAGCGGACGGTGCCGCGGTGGAACACGGCCCGGGCCCACAGGTAGCCGGCCAGGCTGAGGCCGGCGCACCAGGCGAGGGCGACGAGCCCGCTGTTGCCTATCTCCGTGCCCATGAGCAGGCCGCGGAGCGTCTCGATGGCGGGGGTGAAGGGCTGGTACTCGGCGAACCAGCGCAGCCCGGTGGGCATGGAGTCGGGCGGGACGATGGCGCTGCCGAGGAAGGGCAGGAACGTCATCGGCATGGGGATGTTGCTGGCCGTCTCGAGTGTCCTGGCGACCAGGCCGATGCCCGCGGACAGCCAGGTCAGCGCCAGGGTGAGCAGGGCGAGGACACCGGCGGCGGCCACCCACTCGACCGGGGTGGCGTTCGGCCGGAAGCCCATGAGCAGGGCGGCGCCGATGACGACGGCGATGCTGACCATCGTCTGGATGACGCTGCCGACGACGTGTCCGGTCAGGAACGACGCGCGGGATATCGCCATCGTGCGGAAGCGGTTGACGATGCCCTCGGTGACGTCGACGCAGACGGAGACGGCGGTGGCCACGGCTCCTGAGGTCGCGGCCATCAGGATGACGCCCGGGGCGACGTAGTCGATGTAGTCGGTGCCGCCGGGGACGGTGGGGCCGATGCCCGTGCCCAGGGCGCCGCCGAAGACGTACGTGAAGAGCAGCAGGATGATGAGGGGCATCACCACGACCGAGACGGTCATGGACGGGTAGCGCAGCGCGTGTTTCAGGTTGCGCCGCAGCATGGTCCCGGCGTCCCGGGCGGCGTAGGAGAGCGTGGTCATCGGGCGCTCCCGGTGAGGGTGAGGAAGACGTCGTCGAGGTCGGGCGTGTGGATGGTCAGCTCGTCGGCCTCGACCGACGCGCCGTCGAGGATGTCGAGGACGGCGCGGAGCGTCGGCACGCTGCCGTCGCTGGGAATGTGCAGGGTCAGGGCCTCGTCGTCCCGCTTGGTGGCGGTGAAGAGGGCGGCGGCCGACTCCAGCCGGCCGGGGTCGGCGAACCGGAGCCGGATGTGGCCGCCCGGGATGCGGCGCTTCAGCTCTTCGGCGGTGCCTTCGGCGACGAGGTGCCCGCCGTCCAGGACGGCGATGCGGTCGGCGAGCTGGTCGGCCTCTTCCAGGTACTGCGTCGTCAGGAAGATGGTGACGCCCCGGTCGTCGACCAGGCCGCGGATGATGTCCCACATGGTGCGGCGGCTGCGCGGGTCGAGCCCGGTGGTCGGTTCGTCGAGGAAGATGACGCGCGGGTCGCCGACCAGGGTCATGGCGAGGTCGAGCTTGCGCCGCATGCCGCCGGAGAAGGTGGCGGCGGGCCCGGTGGCCGCCTCGGTCAGGTCGAACCGCCGCAGCAGCTCGGTGGCGCGGCGCCGCCCTTCGCGGCGGGACAGGTGGTGCAGGTCCGCCATGAGGAGCAGGTTCTCCTCGGCGGTGAGCAGGTTGTCCACGGCCGAGAACTGCCCGGTGACGCCGATGGCGCGGCGTACGGCGTCGGCCTCGCCGACCAGGTCGTGGCCCGCGAGCCGGGCTTCGCCGGCGTCGGCGGGGACGAGGGTGGAGAGGATCTGGACGGTCGTGGTCTTGCCGGCGCCGTTGGGCCCGAGGAGCGCGAAGACGGTGCCTTCGGGGACGTGCAGGTCGATGCCGTCGAGCACCACCTTGTCGCCGTACGACTTGGCCAGTCCGGTGGCGGTGATGGCCGGCTCGGTCGCCGTGCGCACGGCCCCGGGCGGGGAAGTACGCGCGGACGCGTGCGTGGCCGCGGGCCCGGACAAGGGCGTGGTCATGGTGGGTCCTGTCTCTGGTGGTGGGTGGGCATGGGGGATGGTCAGGGGCGGCGGATGATGATGGCGCCGACGCCGGCGCGGGCGCGCACCTCGACGGTGTCGGGGGCGTCGCCGGGGCCTTCGGCCGGTCCGAGGGCGTTGTGCACGCTGCCGAAACGGGTGTGGACGTCGAGCCAGGCCGCGGTGGTCTCCGGGATGACCACCTCAAGGTCTCCGGTGGCCGCCTGGAGCACGACCTGTCCGCGCGTCACCTCGCCGATCCGGATGCCGCCGTTGGCCGACTTGGCGTCGACCCCGGCGCGGGCGACGCCCACGGAGATGCGGCCGTTGGAGGAGTTGGCCCGCAGGTCACCGGTGACCTCGCCGAGGACGGTCTCGCCGTTTCCGTTCCGTACCGTCGCCGAGCCCGCGACCTCGCCGACGTCGACCCGGCCGGCCCCGGCGATCTCGGCGTCCCCGGCCGCGCGGTCCAGCCGGATGTCGCCGTGGCCCGTCTTGAGGTTCACGTCCGCCGCTTCGGCCACCTGGATGTCGCCGTAGGAGGTCTTGAGCCGGCAGTCGCCGAGGCGGCCCTCGCAGGCGAAGTCCGCCATCGGGGAGGTGCCCTCGACGCGGGAGCCGGCCGGCACCTCGACGCGCACGTCGATGGACCCGCTCCGGCCGAAGAGGGAGCGCTTCTTGGGGCCTTTGATCACCAGCGTGCCGTTGGCGAAGGTCACCGTCGTCTGTTCCGCCACCCGTACGTCGGCCGACTCGGCACTGTCGGTCGGCAGCACTTCGACGACCGTGTCCGTGCGCTCCCCCGCCGTGATCCGCGCGAGGCCGATGTCGAACTCGAGGGTGACGGAGATCGGTTCGGGCGTGTCGAAAGAAGGCATGGCTGTCCCGTCCTCATGGCTGTGGTGGGTGTTCTCGCCGGCGGAGCGGTGGGCGGTGGCGGGTCGGTGAGGGGCGGCCGGCGAGGGAAGGGTGGTGGGCGGCCGGGCCGGTGGGGCCGTGGGCCGTGGAGGTGGACGCGGGGGGGCTAGCGGACCCAGCCCGTGTAGCCCTGCTGGCCCCGGTGGCGGCTGCGGCCGGGGCCGCGGTCGGACGCGCCCGGCTCCAGGGCGGCGGCGACCGCCCGGACCAGCCAGGCGTTGACCGACAGTCCCTCCTGGACCGCCGCGTCCTCCACCCGGGACTTGAGGTGCGCGGGGAGGCGGAAGTTGATCCGTGCCGTGCCACCCTCGGCACCGTCCGCCGGCACGGCCGGCGCGGCCGGAACCGCCCCGACCGCCGGAACCGGCGGCTCGGCGGGCCCGGCCATGGCGGCCGGCGGGCCGTGGTGCCCGGCGGCGTCCTCGTACCCGACCGGGACCGGCGGGGGCGTCACCACGAACTCGGGGTCCAGCCCTCGCAGGCGTACGTCGACGGAGCCCGGCGCGAGGTCCTGGGTGACCTCGTCCATGGCGGCCGACAGTGCGTTCAGCAGCGCCAGCCGGGCGGCGGACTCCAAGGGCGCGGTGAGCCGCTCGGCCAGGGCGCGGGCGTCGTCGCCACCGGCATCGGCCGCCACCGCGAGCTGCTGCCGGAGATGTTCGACGTAGGGCGTGAGGTCCATAGCATCATAGTGGCACCATCATGGCGCCACCGCAAGCCCCTGTGGCGCCATGATGGCGCCATCTTGACACCCGCACACCGGAAGGTGGCGCCACAGCGGCGCCGGGACGCCACCATTCGGTGCCGCACCCGGGCGCGGCCGTGCCTTGGCGCACGGTGGTGCCGTTGTCCGGGGTACGGCAAGCCGACACCGGACCACCCATCGGAAAGAAGCCCATGACCAGGACCCGCCGCGCCACCGCCCGTATCGTCGCCACCACCGCCGCCACCGCGACCCTCGCGCTCGGCGGCGCCGCCACCGCCCAGGCGGCGGCCGCCGACCCGCTCAGCGGCCTGACCGGCAGCCTCGGCGGAGGCCTCCTCGACAGCGCGTCCGGCCCCCTGGGCAGCGTGACCGGCCCCCTGGGCGGCGCCACCCACCTCGCCTCCGCCGGCGGGGCCTCCGGCGCCACCCAGCTCGCGACCGGGCTGCTCGCCCCGCTCACCGCGCTCAAGTAGCGGGCGCCTCGGCACCGCACGGACGGGGCCGCGACCGGGAGGATTCTCCGGTCGCGGCCCCGCACACGTACGGACGGGCGGACGGTCAGCAGCCGCCCGCGGCCGTCGCCGGACCGCCGCCGATCGTGAGGACGGCCGGACTCCCGCAGCAGCCACCGCCGTTCGCCGCACCGGACGCGCCGGACGCCTCGGGCTCGTCGAAGAGTCCGGCGCCGCCGCACACGCCGGTCTCCGGGAGGGTGAGCTCGACGCGTTCGGCGGCCTCCCGGTCGCCGGCGAGGGCGGCCGCCACCGAGCGGACCTGCTCGTAGCCGGTCATGGCGAGGAACGTCGGCGCCCGACCGTAGGACTTCATGCCGACCAGGTAGACGTCCTTCTCCGGGTGGGCCAGCTCGTTCACGCCGTGCGGGTACACCGTGCCGCAGGAGTGGACGTTCGGGTCGATCAGGGGCGCCAGGGCGGCGGGGGCCTGGAGGCGCTCGTCGAGGCCCAGGCGCAGCTCGGTGAGGAACGACAGGTCGGGGCGGAGCCCGGTCAGGACGAGGACCTGGTCCACCGGGTCCAGGCGGCGGCCGTCGTCGCCGACGAGCACCAGGCCGCCGCCGGGCGCCCGCTCCACCGCCTCCGTGCGGAAACCGGTGACCGCGCTCGCGCGGCCCGTCTCGACGGCCCGCTTGGCGCGCAGCCCGAGGGCGCCGCGTGCCGGGAGCTGGTCGGCCTCCCCGCCGCCGAAGGTGGAGCCGGTGATGCCGCGCCGCAGGAGCCATACGGCGTGCGTGCCGGGCTCGTCGCCGGCGAGGTCGGCGAGCAGGGCGAGGGCGGTGAAGGCGGAGGCGCCGGAGCCGACGACCGCGGTGCGCCGGCCGGCATGGCGGGCCCGTACGGCCGGGTCGGTGAGGTCGGGGACGCGGTAGGCGACGCGGTCGGCGGCGGCGCGCTCGCCGAGGGCGGGGAGGCCGTCGCCGCCGAGGGGGTTCGGCGTGGACCAGGTGCCGGAGGCGTCGATCACGGCGCGGGCGGTGATCCGCTCCTCGCGGCCGTCCGTCCACAGGGTGTGGACGGTGAAGGGCTGCGCCTCGCGGTCCGCGTCCACCACACGGTCGCGCCCCGCCCGCGAGACCCCGGTCACCCGGGCGCCGAAGCGGACCCGGTCGCCCAGGGCCTCCGCGAGCGGCTGGAGGTAGGCGGACACCCAGTCGCCGCCGGTGGGGTACGCGTCCGCCGGGGGCGGCGTCCAACCGGTGGGCGCGAGCAGCTTCTCGGCCGCCGGGTCGACGAGTTCGCCCCACGCCGAGAAGAGCCGTACGTGCGCCCACTCCCGTACCGCCGTACCGGCCGAGGGACCCGCCTCGAGGACGAGCGGCTCCAGGCCGCGCTCGGCCAGGCGCGCGGCCGCCGCCAGTCCGACCGGGCCGGCGCCGATCACGACCACCGGAAGATGCTGTGCGCTCATGACGGGATCTCCCTCGCTGTTTCGACAAACGTCGATGTCCTGGAACCGAGCTTGCCACCTGTATCGACAACCGTCAACATAGACGTATGTCGAATACGGAGAGGGTCGATCTGCCGCTCATCGAGGCGGACGCCGCGACCCCGGCCGCCGCGTCCCCGGTGCCGGCACCGGCACCGGCACTGTCCGCCACGGTGCCCTGCTGCCCGCCGCTGACCTCCGAGCCACTCTCGGAGGAGGACGCGGTCAGGACGGCGGCCATGTTCAAGGCCCTCGGCGACCCGGTACGGCTGCGCCTGTTCTCCCGCGTGGCGTCGCACCCGGGCGGCGAGGCGTGCGTGTGCGACATCTCCGACGTCGGCGTCTCGCAGCCGACGGTCTCGCACCACCTGAAGAAGCTCAGGGACGTCGGCCTGCTCACCTCCGAGCGGCGCGGGACCTGGGTCTACTACCGCGTCTCGCCGGGCGTGCTCGCCGCCATGGCCGCGATGCTCACCACGGGTTCGCCGGAGCCCGGACGTGCCGGGTGAGCCCGCTCAGCCGCCGCGCGGCGCGTACATGATGACCGCCATCCCGGCGAGGCAGACGAGCGCGCCGGCGACGTCGAAGCGGTCGGGCCGGTAACCGTCGGCCACCATGCCCCAGGCGAGGGAACCGGCGACGAACACCCCGCCGTAGGCCGCGAGGACGCGCCCGAAGTTCGCGTCGCTCTGGAACGTGGCCACCGCCCCGTACAGCCCGAGGGCGACCACTCCCGCGCCGACCCAGATCCAGCCCCGGTGCTCCCGGATGCCCTGCCACACGAGCCAGGCACCCCCGATCTCGAGCAGCGCGGCGACGGCGAACAGGGCGACGGAGCGGGCGACGAGCACGGCGACGGGTCCTTCCGGTAGCGGGGGCTCCAGCTTCCCCCGCCCCCGCACGCACCGAACGCGCCCACCGCGCCGAACCCACCCACCGCACCCACCGACCAACCCAACCCACCGCACCCCCCGCACCCACCCACCGGCCGACCCGGCACACCGAACCCGCCAATCCCGGACCGCCAGGCAACGCGGCGGCCGTTCGCGCCCTCTTCCCGCTCGGCAACCCAATCCCCCACGAAGGGACGCATGGTGGTTACGAGCAACGCGAGACGAGCGACCCTGGCGCTCACGGCGATAGGCGCCGTCATGGTGCCCGTGCTCCCCGCACAGGCCGCGCCGGCACCGGCCCCCGTCGATCTCCGGGCGGACGTCGACCGTGACGGGCGGGTCGACGTCACGGGCGCGACGGACACCGCCGGCGAGGACACCTGGACGGTGGCCAGGGGCGCGGTGTTCCTGCCCAACATCGACGACGACACCAAGCGGTGCCCGACCGCGGGCCCGGGCGGCAAGCCGCTGCCCGACGCCAAGCTCGCGGCCTGCAACGACGCCCTGGACGCGGTCATCAACGGCACCGCCGACCTGGCCGACCTGGCCCGCGTCCGCTCCGTACCGATGACGCGCCTGCCCGCCACGGCGACCGGCGCCGTGAGCGTCCCGGCCGGCGGCAGGTACATGCGCGTGTTCGTCAAACGCGCCACCGGCTGGGCCCATGTGACCGGCAAGACCCGGCTGACCGCCGCCGAGCTGCGCGCCGGGGTCGAGTTCGGCGTCGAGAGCACCGACGTCGTACGCGACAGCAAGGTCTGGGACGGCCGCGCGGTGCTCCGCCTGACCGTGACGACACCCGGCGGGCCGGCCACCGCGGACGACCTCACCCTCCGCGTCGCACCGCTGCTGACCCACCATCACCTCCAGAACACCCAACAGGTGATGGTCACCAAGGTGCCGGGCAAGGACTACTACGCGCGCCGCCAGCAGGCGTTCGTCAACGGCCTGGCCAAGGAGGTGAAGTCGGCCGGCATCGCCCAGCCGCTCGTCACCTTCGACAAGTACCAGGACATATGGGCGCAGGACTTCGTCGAGCCGGGCTACGTGAGCATGACCGGCCCCGACGGGCGCCGCCAGGTCATCCGCGTGATGCTCCGCTCGGCGCAGCCCGACCGCGAGGCGGGCCGCGAGCTGTTCGAGAAGATGCGCGGCAACGGCGTGGGCGTCGTCCAGGTCTCCGGGGTCCGCGACTCGGAGGAGTGGACCCTCAACTCGATGGGGAACCTGGAGACCATTCCCCCCTACGCGCACGGCGGCAAGACCTTCCCCGCCGGGCGCATCATCATGGGCGAGCGCAAGGACGACGGCTCCAGGCCCGCACGGGCGATGCGCACGCTCCTGGCCTCACAGGGGTTCCAGGACCCGCTGTTCCTGGACACCTCCTGGCTGCACGTGGGCCATGTGGACGAGTTCGTCCAGTTCCTCCCGGCGCCGGGCACCCCGCGCGGCTGGAAGCTCGGCATCGCCGACCCGGACGCCGGGATGAAGCTGCTGCGCGACGCCCAGAAGGCCGGGCACGGCAAGACGCGCATGTTCTCCGTGCCGGACTCCGAGGAGCGGCTCGCCCCCACGGAGACCATCGACCAGGCCCTCGCCTCCAAGGAGCTGGTCGCCGACAACGCCCTGGCCGCCCAGCGGATCAAGGCCAACCTGGCGGTGCTCCAGCGCGAGACCGGTGTGACGGACGCCGAGGTCGTGCGCGTACCGGCGCTGTACACGCGGGGCAAGGAGCAGGTGGGCGAGCGCGGCGAGCGCGTGCCGCGCCTGTCGCGGCTGGGCGCCGGTGAGGTGCCGAAGGCGGTCGGCGAGTACGGCCAGCAGAAGGACCTGATCCGGCGCGACGGCCGGGCGGCGGGCCCCGGCACCGTCATGACCAGCGCGTACGTCCCCGGAGCGGTCAACGGCATCCTGCTCGGCCGCGACCGGTACCTGGCCCCGCGCCAGTGGGGTCCGGTCATCGGCGGCAAGGACGTCTTCACGGCCGCCGTGACCGCCGCCTACACGGGCGCCGGGATGAAGGTGTCGTACATCGACGACTGGGAGACGTACCACCTCGGCATGGGCGAGGTGCACTGCGGCACCAACACCCTGCGGGACGCCTCCGCCGCGTGGTGGAAGCGGTAGACAGCGGGGAGCATGGGTGATGTGCCCATGCTTGTCGGAACCTCGGGGTGGCAGTACGCGGACTGGCGCGGCGTGCTCTACCCGGCCGGACTGCCGCAGCGGCTCTGGCTGGAGGAGTACGTCCGTCACTTCGCGACCGTGGAGAACAACAACGCCTTCTACCGGCTGCCCTCCACGGAGGTCTTCACCGCCTGGCGGGAGCGGACCCCCGACGGGTTCGTGATGGCGGTGAAGGCCAGCCGCTACCTGACGCACATCAAGCGGCTGCGCGACCCCGAGGAGCCGGTGCAGCGGCTGATGAGCCGCGCGGAGGGCCTCGGCGCCCGGCTCGGCCCCGTCCTCGTGCAGCTCCCGCCGACCCTCCGCGAGGACACCGCCCTGCTGGAGGACTGCCTGCGCCGCTTCCCCCGCACCGTCCGGGTGGCCGTGGAGCCGCGCCACCCCTCGTGGTGGGAGGCGGAGCGGGAGCTGCGGGCGGTTCTGGAGCGGTACGGCGCCGCCCTGTGCTGGGCGGACCGGGGATCACGGCCGGTGACACCGCTGTGGCGCACGGCGCCCTGGGGGTACGTCCGGTTCCACGCCGGTGCCGCCCGGCCGTGGCCGCGTTACGGGCGCCGGGCGCTGGAGTCCTGGGCGGGGCGGATCGCCGCCGCGTGGGCGGACCAGGACGACGTGTACGCGTACTTCAACAACGACCCGGGCGGTGCGGCCGTCCGGGACGCGGCCGTGTTCGCGCGGGCGGCGGGCGCGCTGGGCCGGACGGTGACGCGTACGCCCACCCGGCTCAACGCCCCTCCGCCGGAGTGATGTTCAGCAGGTCGAGCGCCTCCTCCCAGGGGAACCCGCCCGCCGCGAGGTGGTCCGGGTCGTGGGTGCCGACGCGGACGCCCATGTCGCGCAGGGCCTCCAGGCTGCGCCGGTAGGCGGGGTGGGCGGCCTGGGCGGTGCTCAGGCAGGGCAGCACGGCCGTGGGGACGCCTGCGCCGTACGCCTCGCACAGGATGCCCAGGGCGAGGGTGTCGGAGATGCCGGCCGCCCACTTGTTGACGGTGTTGAAGGTGGCCGGGGCGACCGCGATGGCGTCCGGGTCGGGCAGCGGGCGCGGGTCGCCGGGGCGACGCCAGGCGGACCGGATGGGGTAGCCGGTCATGGCCTCGACGGCGGGGGCGTCGATGAAGCCGAGGGCGTGCGGGGTGGCGACCACTCCGACGTCCCACCCGCGCCGCTGGGCGGCGGTGATGAGCGTGCCGACGTCACCGGCGACCCCGGCCGCGCAGACCACGACGTACAGGAAGGGCTTGGTGGGCTTCGGGGGCTGTTCGGGCACGGCAACTCCGGTTCTGCGCGGGCGAGGTGGACCGGTGGCCCGATCCGTGGTGTACGCCGATGGTGGCGCAGTGCGCGCGGCGCGCGGTAGGTACCCTGAGCCCGTCGCGGATTCTCCTCCCGTTCCGCCGGCGTCGGTTGGGTTGACGGATCGATCGGAATCAGGCAGGTGCACAGGGTGCTGGTGGCGGATCGGTACCGGTTGGAGTCGCCCATCGGCCGCGGTGCGATGGGCGAGGTCTGGCGCGCCACGGACGAGGTGCTGGGCCGGCCGGTGGCCATGAAGCTTCTGCTCGGGGACGACTCGGACGCGCAGACGGCGGCCCGGTTCCGGCTGGAGGGGCAGACGGCGGCCCGGCTGAGCCACCCGCACGTGGTCGCGGTGTTCGACTTCGGGGCGTGGGAGGGCCGCTTCTACCTGGTCATGGAGTTGGTGGAGGGCCGCAGCCTGGCGCAGGAGCTGGCGGCCGGGGGGTCGCTGCCGGCGCCGCGGGTGGCCCAGGTGGCGGCGCAGACGGCGGCGGGGCTGGCGTCGGCGCACCGGCAGGGCATCGTGCACCGGGACATCAAGCCCGGGAACCTGATGTCGGACGCGGACGGGACGGTGAAACTCGGGGACTTCGGGATCGCCCGGTTCGTGGACGACCCGGCCGCCGCGCTCACCCAGGCCGGCCAGATCGTCGGCACCAGCCTGTACCTGGCTCCGGAGCGGGCGCTGGGGCAGCCGGCCGGCCCGGCGTCGGACGTGTACTCACTCGGCTGCGTGCTGTACCAACTCCTGACGGGACGCCCGCCGTTCCACGCCGACACCGCGACGGCGATCCTGTACCAGCACATCGACACCGTGCCGGTGCCGCCGCGGCGGCTCGGGGCGGACGTGCCGCCCGCCTTCGAGAACTACCTGCTCGGGATGCTCGCCAAGCAGCCGGAGGAGCGGCCCTCCGCCCAGGAGGTCGCCGACTGGTTCGCCTCGGGTGCCTGGCAGGGGCGTGCGCAGTCCCTGCCGGACCCGGCCCCGCACGCGGGCCGTCACGTGGGCGGCGGCCCGGGCCAGGCGCCCGTGCGGGCCGCCGCGTCCGGTCCCGTACCGCCCGCGCGGCCCCGGGCGGCGGCCTCCCGTCCCGGTGGCGGGCCGCTGCCGGCGCCCGCACCCGGGCCGGCGCCCGCGGAGGGCGGGACGGCGACCACGTACATGCTGCCGAACGCCCCGCGCCAGGGGCGGGGCCGGCGTGCCGCGCCCGCCCCGCACGGCACCGGCGGGGCGCGGGAGTTCGTCAGGCGGCGGCCCCGGGTGGCGAGCGTGATCGCCGGGACCGTGGCCTTCTTCGCCGCCGTGCTGATCGGCATGGCCGTGTTCTCGCCGGACACCACCTCGGCGGAGACACCTCAGGTGGAGATCGGGTCGACGCCGGACACGCTGAGCGGGGACGGCGGGAACTGACCGCCGGGGCCCCGCCCCGGCCCCGGCCCCTGGAGCGGTACGGCACGCCTCACACGTCGGTCGTCTCCGGCATGTCCCCCACCGTCCGGCTCATGTCGATGACCGAGAAGGT
The DNA here is from genome assembly GCF_004353505.1 of Streptomyces sp. WAC05374. GTDB lineage: Bacteria > Actinomycetota > Actinomycetes > Streptomycetales > Streptomycetaceae > Streptomyces. Next base: position 197,964 of record NZ_SMNQ01000006.1, on the reverse strand, counting down.
CGCGCCCTGCGGGTCGCGCAGCGAGGCGAACCGGCCGAAGGGGGTGTCCATCGGCCCCCACACGGCGGCCCCGCCGCGCTCGGCGGCCCGGGCCACCGCCGCGTCGCAGTCGTCGACGCCGAAGTACACGTTGATGTACGGCGGGTGGTCGGGCGGGAACTCCGGCCCCATCTTCATCCGGCCCAGTACGGGGTCGTCGCCGACGTGGAAGACCCGGAAGTCCATGCCGTCGGGCGTCTCCATCGTCTTCGCCCGGTACGGGAAGACGGCGGGGAAGAAGGCGTCGGACTTCTCCGGCTCACGGGTGAAGACCTCGGCCCAGCAGAACGCGCCGTTCTCGCCCATGGCCTGGAAGCCCTCGTGCGTGCCGGGCTGCCACACCCCGAAGACGACTCCGCCGGGGTCGCGGGCCAGCACCATCGAGCCGAAGTCGCCGACCTGCATCGGCCCCATGAGGATCTCGCCACCGTTGTCGCTGATCTTCCGTGCCGTGGCCGCCGCGTCCGGGGAGGCGAAGTACAGGCACCAGGCCGACTGCCCCTCCGCCCCGGGCATGGGCGGCACGACGGCGGCCACGGCCTTTCCGCCGGAGTACGCCTCGGTGTAGTTGCCGAACTCCGACGACGCCTCGCCGAAGGTCCAGCCCAGCACATCCCCGTAGAAGCTCTTCGCGCCGTCGACGTCCGTGAACATCGCGTCCGCCCAGATCGGCGCGCCCTCGCGTTGTACCGCCATGGTTCCGTCCCTGTTCCGCTCGTGCGTACCGGTGGATATGTGGTCCGATTTGTCACGCTAGCGAGCGATACGCCGGTGCGCTCGCCGAAACGAACGGAGACAAGATGGGAAAGTCGGCGGAAGGTGGACCCCGGCGCATTGACGAGGTGTCATAATGCGAACGTAGCCCATCGTGCATCCCCCGTCGCGATGGGCTACATCCCTGTCCGGGCCCTGTCCGGGCCCTGTCCGGGGATTGCAGCACGGCGGTCCGGGGATGCCGGGGCACACCGGAGGCGCATACACGGGCAAGGGACTCCCCTCGTGGCCCCCTGCCCGTGTTTTTTCGAGTTAACAGTGACGTAGAGTGCCTGCGCAAGTCTGCTTCTGATGCGGGAGTGGGATGCTCCACTTTGTCGCGGATGCAAAGACGCCGACGTTCTGTGTCGATTACAGTACGAGCCCGTTGACCGAACTCGAACATCGCGCAACGTGGGGACCCGGATGGACAACGCCGAACAGGGCTGGAGCGAGCGGCGCCAGCCCGAACTGCGCACGTTGCAGCAGAAGGTCGAGTACATGGTCGAGAAGACCTTCCCGGGTCAGAAGGTCTCCGGGCGGATGTTCGCGGACCTGGTGAAACAGCGCGGCGGCTCCCTCTCGCACAGCTATTTCTCCAACATCCTGGCCGGGAAGGTGACCCACCCCTCCGAGGACATCCTCAAGGCGCTGGGCCTCGGGTTCGGCGTCGACTGGCGGTTCTTCAAGGACGAGTCGGAAGTCGTCGACGACGTCGTCGCGGGGCTGCAATTCCTCGCGAAACGGCGCACCGGGGAAATCAGCGGAGTGGCCGCGCGGGGCAACGACGAGGACGGCATTCCGGCGGAACTGCTGGAGTTCGCCCTCTCCCTCCTGGAGGAGAGCAAGGGCGGCCGGGAAAGCCGGGACAGGGACTCCGGCCAGGAGGCGCCGGGCCGGTAAACTCGCGGATCATCACGAGGGCAAGAGGCACCCCGAGGGCAAGAGGCACCCCATGTCCATGCGCGAACTGCGCAGAGAGTGCGAAGCCGGACTCGCCGACCTCCCCATCCCGGCCCCGTTCACCGTCGAGGGGCTGGTGGCCAACATGGAGGCCGCCCGGGGCCGCACCATCGTCCTGCGGGAGCTGCCCGACCGCCTCGCGCGCGTCAACGCCGCCTGCGGGCTCCGCCTCACCTCCGGCACGACCAGCTTCGTGCTGTACCGCCGGCGCCCCACCGCGTACCAGACGCAGCACGTCATCCTCCACGAGCTGTGCCACGAGTGGTTCGACCACGGCACGTCCCTGGACGCCGAGCAACTGCGCCGCCTGCTGCCCGTCTTCGACACCTCGCTGATCTCCCGGGTGCTGGCGTCGGGCGCCACCGTGCAGGCCCGGGCGCAGTACGACACGCACGACGAGCGGGTGGCCGAATTCGGCGCCTCCCTCATACCCCGGATGGCCCGGGACGTCACCAGTGATGACATGGTGGGACGGCTCGCCAACTCCCTTGCCCGGCCCGTCGCCCACAGGCGGCGCGGCCTCTTCCGACGTCGTCCCAAGGATTCCGCGTGACCGCGCTCGACCTCGCCGGCTACCTCATAGCCGGCCTGATGACTGCCGTCGCCCTGTGGCGCATGCCGGCCGCCCTGTGGGGCGACGAGGAGGACCGGCGCAGACGGGCGCTGTGGGGCTGTTACGCGGGCTTCGCCGCCGCCCTGTGGACCAAGACCCGGGCCGTGCGCACCGGGCTCAACAACAGCCCCGTCGTGGACCTCGCCGTCCTGATCAAGCACTACACGGCCACCGTCGCGATCCTCGCCATCCTCAGTTACATCGTCGCCATCTACGGGCACTACCCGGAGGGCGGGACCGTGCCCCGGCACGTGCGGTTCGCGCGGGTGGTCCAGCAGGTGGCGACCAAGGCGTCCGTCGCGACGCTGGTCCTGCTGACCGTGCTGTTCTTCACGGTGGTGGACCGGTCGGTACCCTCCGACCGGTTCGTCTCCGACCACGCCGGGCAGTGGGGCGCCACGCTCTACATGAGCGTGTTCTACCTGTACTTGGGCGCCGCGTCCGCCGTCTGCGCGTACCAGTGGGCGCTGGCCACGGGCAACGCGCGGCTGCGGCACCTGCGGGTGGGGCTCGGCATGATGACGGCGGCCATGTTCATCGGCGTCGGCTACACCGTCAGCCGGACGCTGTTCCTGTGGATCAGCGTCGTGCGCACCCCGAGCCACGGCTTCGCGCAGACCTTCGACAAGGCCACGGAGCTGGCGCAGATCGTGCTGTTCGCGCTCTTCGCGGTGGGCGCGTCGATCCCCGCCTTCAGCACGGGCTGGCGGCGGGTGAAGCTCTGGCGGGCACAGGCGCGGCTGCACCCGCTGTGGCGCGCGCTGATGACCGCGTTCCCCGACCAGCCCTTCGAACCGCCCGCCTCGCTCGCGCGGGAGCTCACCCGGTTCGACACCCCGGCCGACCTGCGCGTCGACCGGTGGGCGGCCGACATCGCCGACGCCGTGGAGAAGCTGCGGCACTACGTGCCCGACGGGCTCGTCGACGCGGCCACGGCCGCCGCGGGCGGGCCGGGCCCGCTGGCCGACGCGTACTGGATCAAGGCGGCGCTGGCCGCCAAGGCGGGCGGCGCGCCCGCCGGGAAGGCCGCGGCCATCGAGCCGAAGCACGCCACCGACCAGGACGACGAGGTGGCGTGGCTGGTCCGGGTGGCGGCCGCGTACCGGACCGCCGACGACGACCGGGCGCGGGCTCTGCTCACGTCCCTGGAGCAGGACGCATGACGCTCAGCGCCACCGGGACGGCCGCCCGGACGGTCACCGATGTCTTCCAGCCCCGCAACGTGCTGCTCGTCGGCATGCTCGCCATCGGCTGGGCGGCGGCCGGGCACTGGAGCGGCCTGCTGTGGGGGTTCCTCGGCGCGCTGTGCGCGGGGCTGATCCCCGCCGGGTACATCGAGTGGGAGCGGGGCCGCGGCACCTGGGGCGACCGGCACGTCGTCGACCGCACGAAACGGGCGCCGATCTTCTTCGTGATCCTGGGCTCCATCGGCACGGGCTCGCTGGTCATGGTGCTCGGGCACGCCCCGCGGGGCATCCTGCTGGCGATGCTCGCGCTGTGGGTGATGACGGTCGGGCTGCTGGCGGTCAACACCGTCTGGAAGATCTCGGTCGACTCCGCCGTCGCCTCGGCCGTCGTGGCCCTGCTCGCGGTGGTCCACTCCCCCTGGTGGCTGGCCGCGTACGCGATGACCGTCGCCGTGTGCTGGTCCCGGGTGGCGCTGCGGTACCACACGGTGGCGCAGACGGTGGCGGGCGCGTCGCTGGGCGCGGCGACGGCGGCGGCGGCCCTGCTGATGTGAGCCGTCAGCCGGTGGCCAGGAGCTCCGCCAGGAACGCGTCCAGCTCCTCGACGCGTTCCTGGCCCGCCGGCACCTGCTCGTAGGTGCCGGCGAGGAAGCGCCACAGCGACGGCGCCCACACCGTGAACACGGCGGCGTGCAGCAGCTCGATGCGCAGCTCCTCGCGGGTGCCGTTGAGCACCGGCCACATCCGTACGTCGCCCTCGCCGACCGGGTGCGCCATGCCGTCCCGCAGCATGTCGCGGTCCAGCCGCCACTCGGCGTACACGAACCCGGCGTGGGTGAAGCCGACCGTGACCGCGTACGGGTCGCGTGCGTCGTAGGTCAGGTGGGCGAGGACGGGGAGTTCCTGGCCGTCCGGCGAGAGAAGCCGCATGAAGACCTTGTCGCGCAGGACCGCGTCCATGTCGTTCCTCCAGGGGGATGAGTGAGGTCGGCCCCCTCTCAGGTGCCCCGGGAAACCCGAGTAATGCGGGTGACCGGGGGACGCGGTACTCCGGTCGGCGGCACATCACCCTGCGGCGGGTCCGGCCTGTTCATACCGTGGCTGAATGATCGTCAGTTCCTTGGTGGCCGCCGCCCTGCTGCTCCCGCCCGCGCCCGTCGCCCCGCCGCCCGTCGAGCCCGTGCCGCCGCCGGCCGCCGTGCCCGTCGACCCGGCGGTCCTGCACCGCCCCGGCACCCAGGTGCGGCTGCCGCCCGGGGTCGCGGCGCCGCCCCGGGTGTCCGCCCGGTCCTGGCTGGTCGCCGACGCCGCCACGGGCGCCGTCCTCGCCGCCCGCAACGCGCACCGGCGCCTGCCCCCGGCCTCCACGCTGAAGGCGCTCTTCGCGCTCACCGCCCTGCCCGGCCTGCCGCCCGACCGGCAGCACACGGTCAGCGAGCACGAGCTGCGGGGCATCGGGGACGGCAGCAGCCGGGTGGGCGTGCGCGAGGAGGTCACCTACCGGGTCGCCGACCTGTGGCGGGGGGTCTTCCTCAGTTCCGGCAACGACGCCGTACGGGTGCTCGCGGGACTCAACGGCGGCTGGGCGGAGACGGCGCGGAGGATGCAGGCCACGGCCCGCGCCCTGGGCGCCCACGACACCCGGGTGGTGTCCCCCGACGGGTACGACGCGCCGGGCCAGGTCTCGTCCGCGTACGACCTGGCGGTCTTCGGCCGGGCGGGGCTGCGCAACCCGGACTTCGCCCGTTACGCCGGCACCGCGTACGCCAAGTTCCCGGCCGGGCGCTGGTCGTACGACATCCGCAACACCAACCGGCTGCTCACCGGCGCCGACGGCGTACGGCGCTACCCGGGCATCCTCGGCATCAAGAACGGCTACACCACCAACGCCGGCCACACCCTGATCGCCGCCGCCCGCAAGGGCCCCCGCACGCTGGTCGTGTCGGTGATGAACCCGCGCCGGGGCGGCGCCCACGCCGTGTACGAGGAGGCCCGCGACCTGCTCGACTGGGGCTTCGCGGCGGGAGCCGCGGCCCGCCCGGTGGGCTCCCTGCTCCCGCCGCGCGCCGCCGCCCCGGTCCGGGCGGCGGCCCCGCCGGCCCCGGCCCCGCCCGCCGCGCCGCGCACCGCCCGGTCCGTGCCGCCGACGGCCGCCGTCTCGGTCGCCTCCGTCCCCGACGACGGGCCGCGCCTGCTGCTGCCGCTGACGTTCGTCGGCTCGGCCTGCCTGGCGGCGGCCACCCTGTGGCTGGTGCGGCGGCGCACCGAACGGTGAGGCCCGTACCGCCCGGGGAGGAGGTCCGCGACACTGCCTCCATGACGCCCATCCCCGTGATCCTGGACTGCGACCCCGGCCACGACGACGCGTTCGCCATCATGCTGGCCGCCGCCCACCCCGCCGTCGAGCTGCTGGCCATCACCACCGTCGCCGGCAACGCGAGCGCCGAGAAGACCGCCCTCAACGCGCGGCGCGTGTGCACCGTCGCCGGGATCCGGGGCGTGCCGGTGGCCGCCGGGCTGGCGCGCCCCCTGCACGGGACGGGCATCGTGGCCGGCGACATCCACGGCGAGTCCGGGCTCGACGGCCCCGGGTTCGGCGAACCGACCGTCCCGCTCGACCCGCGCGACGCGATCACGCTGCTGCGCGAGACGCTGCTCGCCCACCCCGGGCCCGTGACGCTCGTCCCGACCGGGCCGCTCACCAACGTCGCCGCGTTCCTGCTGGCCCACCCGGAGCTGGCCGCCGAGCGGGTCGGGCGGATCGTCCTCATGGGCGGCTCCACCGGGCGGGGGAACCGCACACCGGCCGCCGAGTTCAACATCGCCTCCGATCCGGAGGCCGCCGACATCGTGTTCTCCAGCGGGCTGGACGTCACGATGATCGGCCTGAACGTCAGCCACCAGGTGCCGGCCGCCCCCGACGTCCTCGCCCGCCTGGAGGCGCTCGGGACGCCCCTGGCGCGACTGTGCGTGGAGCTGCTGACGTACTTCGGCACCACCTACCGCGAGGTGTTCGGCTTCGAGGCGCCGCCCCTGCACGACCCGCTGACCGTGGCCCACCTCATCGACCCCGAGCTGATCACCACCGTCCGCGTTCCGGTCGCCGTCGAGCTGACCGGCACCCACACGCGGGGCGCCACGGTCGTCGACCTCGACGGGGTCACCGGCCGCCCCGCGAACGCCCGCGTCGGCACCGCCGTGAACGCCCCCGCCTTCTGGGACCTGATCATCGACGCCGTCCGCCGGCTCGGGTGACTACCGGCGCAGCGCCCACTTCTGCACGGACTCCAGCGGCCCGGCGGGGAAACGGCGCAGCCACAGCGTGGAGAACACCAGCAGCACCACCGACACCGCGGCCCACAGCCCCATCACCCACCACGGCCGCCAGGGCGCCCCGAGCGTGGACGCGAGGCCCAGCCCGATGCCGTACGCGACGAGCGCGCACAGCACGTTCTGGAGCACGTACCCGGACAGCGCCATCCGCCCCACCGACGTCAGGGCGTCCATGAACCGCCCCGGCCGCCGGACGCGGTCCACGACCGCCCCGATCAGCCCGATGTACCCGACCGCCGTCAGCGGAGCCGCCCCGTACCGCCCCAGCAGGAAGAAGTCCGGGCCGGCCAGCGCCACCGCCGCGCTCAGCGGCACGCCGAGGCCCAGCCCCCACGCCAGCATCCGTGCCCGGATGCGCCGCGCCGCCTCGTCCGCCCCGAAGGCGCCGGCCCGGAAGAGCCGTACGCCCAGCAGGAAGAGGAACAGCAGCAGGAAGAACGTCAGGACCGGCTCCAGGCGCAGCGCGATCGCGTTCTGGAGCCGGAAGGCGATCTGGTCCGCCCAGCTCCCGTGCGCGTACAGGTCGACGACCTGCGGCGAGACCGCGCCGCCCGCCGGGGGTGCCGTCGCCAGGGCCAGCGTCAGCAGTCCCATCACCGTCAGGTGCAGCCCGGCCGCCCACCACATCACCCGCCGCCACGCCCGCTCCGAACGGGTCAGCAGCCAGGCGACGAGCAGCGCGGTCACGGCGTAGCCCATCAGCACGTCCCAGGCGAAGACCAGCACGAAGTGCACGGTGCCCTCGCCGAACAGGAACAGCGCCCGCCACCGGTACCGGCCGGGCCAGGGCTGCCCGCGCCGGGCCGCCGAGGCGTACTGGATGGCCAGCCCGGCGCCGAACAGGATCGTGAGCATCGACAGGAACTTGCCGTCCGCCAGCAGCCGGAACACGCTCTCGGCGGCGCCCGGGACCGAGCCGAACGAGGTGTCCCCGAGGGTGCCCTGGAGGACGCCCCACTCGGCTCCCGGTCCGGTGAACACCCACACGTTGGTCATGAGCGTCCCCAGGATCGCCACCCCCCGCAGCACGTCGAGGAGGGCGAGCCGTCGCGTGGCGGTGGGTGTGGGAGCACGAAGGGTCTGGGTCATGCCTCCAGCGTCCCGGCGGGGCGCGCCGGAATCGTCGTGACCGCAGACGAATCCGCGCTACATCGAAGGATGTAGGAGGTGGGCGTACGCGCGCGGGTGGGCCGCCAGGTACGCGCCCAGGGTCATCGGGGCGTGGCCGGTCAGGCGCCGCACGGTGTCGGTGACGGTGCCCAGCTCGCCCGTGGCCATCGCCTCGTAGGAGGTCACCCAGCCGGTGACCTCCCAGTGCTCGGCGCCGTACCGGGCGCGGGAGGCGTAGGCCTCGGCGCGGGTCTCGGGGACGTAGGAGACCGGGCGGCCGGTGACGCGGGTCAGCTCCTCCGCCACCTCCGTCAGGGTGAGGGCCTCCTCGCCGGTGATGTCGTAGGTGGCGCCGTCGTGTTCCGCCTCCCCGAGCAGCACGGCCGCCGCGCAGTCGGCGATGTCCTCGTGGGCGACCGCCGCGACCCGGCCGTCGCCCGCCGGGCCGCGGATCACCCCGTCCTCGCCCGCCATGGCGGGGAGGGCGGCGAGGTACCAGCCGTCGCGCAGGAAGGTGTGCGGCACGCCCGCGGCCTCGATGTACCGCTCGGTGTGCCAGTGGTCGCGGGCGAAGGTGAACGTCGCCTGCGGCGCGGCGCCCAGGAAGGACAGGTACACGATCCGCCCGACGCCCGCCGCGAGTGCCGCGTCGACCGCCGTGCGGTGCTCCTGGATGCGGTCGGGGGCCTCGTGCGCGGACACCAGGAACAGCGTGTCGGCGCCGTCCAGGGCGCGGCGCATCGCCTCGCCGTCCCCGTAGGGCGCGGGCGCGGCGCGCACCGCGCCCGGCAGGTCCGGCAGCCGGGACGGGTCACGGCCGAGCAGCCGGGTCTTCAGGCCCTGGCCGGCCAGGCGGCGGGCGACCCGGCCGCCGACGCGGCCGCTCGCCCCGGTCACAGCGATCACGGATGACATACGGCCGAGTCTGTCAGCCGTGGACCTCCGTCACCTCCAGCACGCGCGCGGTGATGCGCCCGTCCGGCGTACGCCCGGGGTCGGCCAGGTAGGCGCGGTAGGCGTCCTCGGACGGGAAGGTGAGCAGGTGGACCTCCGACAGGCCGTCGGCGGTGCGCAGCCGCCGCTCGAGCCGGCCGCCGTGACGCGGGAGGAGGGACAGCACCCGCTCCTCGTACGCCAGCGCGTCCGCCGCCGCATCGGCCGGGAAGTCCAGGAGCACGGCCAGCCGGAACAGCGGCCCGGCGGACGGGTCGAGGGACTTGAAGAAGTGGACGTCCACGTTGCCGCCGGGGATGCCCTCGGAGCACCCCGTCTCGACGTACCCCAGCCGCCGGTAGAAGTCCGGTGCCTGGAACGAGAACGACGACACGATCATGCGGTCGCAGCCGCGCCGCCGCGCCTCCTCCTCCGCCGCCCGCATCAGCCGTGTGCCGAGCCCGGTCCCCCGCTGGTCCTCGCGGACCCAGAGCATGCTGATGCCGCCGAGGCCGCCCCACGTCCAGCCGGTGAGGCCGCCGGTGATCCCGCCCGCGTCGTCGGTGGCCCGTACGGACAGCTCGGCCTCGTCGCTCGCCCCGGTGGCGGCCCGGTTGAACGCCGTCAGCTCCTTGTCGAGGCGCTCGGACAGTTCCTTGTCCTCGCCGCCGACCGTGATGGTCACTTGTCCTCCAGGTCGCCTTCGGTCTCCAGGTACACCTGCCGCAGCGCTTCAAGGACCCGCGGGTCGGGCTTCTCCCACATGCCGCGCGACTCGGCCTCCAGGAGCCGCTCGGCGATGCCGTGCAGGGCCCAGGGGTTGGCCTCCTGGAGGAACGCCTTGTTCTCCGGGTCCAGGACGTACGTCTCGGTCAGCTTGTCGTACATCCAGTCGGCGACGACGCCGGTCGTGGCGTCGTACCCGAACAGGTAGTCCACCGTCGCGGCCAGTTCGAACGCGCCCTTGTAGCCGTGGCGGCGCATCGCCTCGATCCAGCGCGGGTTGACCACGCGGGCGCGGAAGACGCGGGAGGTCTCCTCGACGAGGGTGCGGGTGCGGACGGTCTCGGGGCGGGTCGAGTCGCCGATGTACGCCTCGGGGGCGGTGCCCTTGAGCGCGCGGACGGTGGCGACCATGCCGCCGTGGTACTGGAAGTAGTCGTCCGAGTCGGCGATGTCGTGCTCGCGGGTGTCGGTGTTCTTGGCCGCCACCGCGATGCGCTTGTACGCGGTCTCCATCTCGGTGCGCGCCGGGCGGCCCTCCAGGCCGCGCCCGTAGGCGTAACCGCCCCACACCGTGTACACCTCGGCGAGGTCGGCGTCGGTGCGCCAGTCGCGCGAGTCGATGAGCTGGAGGATGCCCGCGCCGTAGGTGCCCGGCCGGGAGCCGAAGATGCGGGTGGTGGCGCGGCGTTCGTCGCCGTGCTCGGCGAGGTCGGCCCGCGCGTGGGCGCGTACGAAGTTGTCGGCGTCCGGCTCGTCGAGCGAGGCGGCGAGCCGGACGGCGTCGTCCAGGAGCCCGATGGTGTGCGGGAAGGCGTCCCGGAAGAAGCCCGAGATGCGCAGGGTGACGTCGATGCGGGGGCGGCCCAGTTCCGCGAGCGGGATGGGCTCCAGGCCGGTGACGCGGCGTGAGGCGTCGTCCCAGACGGGGCGGATGCCGAGCAGGGCGAGCGCCTCGGCGACGTCGTCACCGGCGGTGCGCATCGCGCTGGTGCCCCACAGGGACAGGCCGACGGAGGTGGGCCATTCGCCGTTGTCGGTGCGGTACCGCTCCAGGAGGGAGTCGGCGAGGGCCTGGCCGGTCTCCCAGGCGAGCCGGGAGGGGACGGCCTTGGGGTCGACGGAGTAGAAGTTGCGGCCGGTCGGCAGGACGTTGACCAGGCCGCGCAGCGGTGAGCCGGACGGTCCGGCGGGGACGAAGCCGCCGTTCAGGGCGTGGACGGCGTGGTCCAGCTCGTTGGTGGTGGCGGCGAGGCGCGGGACGACCTGGCGGGCGGCGAAGTCGAGGATCGCGGCCACCTGCTCGCCGTGACCCTCGGCGACCCCGGCGACGGCCGCCGGGTTCCAGTCGGCGGCCTCCATCGCCTCGACCAGGGCACGTGCCTTCGCCTCCGCCTCGTCCGCCGTGGTGCGGGTGGCGGCGGACTCGTCCAGGCCGAGGGCCTCGCGCAGTCCGGGCAGGGACTGGGTGCCGCCCCAGATCTGGCGGGCGCGGAGGATGGACAGGACCAGGTTGACCCGCTCGGGGCCGGCCGGGGCGCCGCCCAGGACGTGCAGGCCGTCGCGGATCTGGGCGTCCTTGACCTCGCACAGCCAGCCGTCGACGTGGAGGAGGAAGTCGTCGAACCCGTCGTCGTCCGGGCGGTCCTCCAGGCCCAGGTCGTGGTCGAGCTTGGCGGCCTGGATGAGCGTCCAGATCTGGGCGCGGATGGCCGGCAGCTTGGACGGGTCCATGGAGGAGATCTGGGCGTACTCGTCGAGGAGCTGCTCCAGGCGCGTGATGTCGCCGTACGACTCGGCGCGGGCCATCGGCGGCACCAGGTGGTCGACCAGCGTGGCGTGGACGCGCCGCTTGGCCTGGGTGCCCTCGCCGGGGTCGTTGACGAGGAACGGGTACACGAGCGGGATGTCGCCGAGCGCGGCGTCGGGGCCGCAGGCGGCGGACAGGCCCGCGTTCTTGCCGGGCAGCCACTCCAGGTTGCCGTGCTTGCCGAGGTGGACCATGGCGTCGGCGCCGAAACCGCCGTCGGCGGCCGGGGTGGCGATCCAGCGGTAGGCGGCCAGGTAGTGGTGCGAGGGCGGCAGGTCAGGGTCGTGGTAGATCGCGATCGGGTTCTCGCCGAAGCCGCGCGGCGGCTGGATGAGGATCAGCAGGTTCCCGCGCCGCAGGGCGGCGAGCACGATGTCGCCCTCGGGGTTGCGCGAGCGGTCCAGGAACATCTCGCCGGGCGCCGGGCCCCAGTGTTCCTCGACCTGGTCGCGCAGCTCCTTGGGCAGGGTGGCGTACCAGCGCTTGTAGTCGGCGGCCGGGATGCGGACGGGGTTCCGGGCGAGCTGCTCCTCGGTGAGCCAGTCCTGGTCGTGGCCGCCGGCCTCGATGAGGGCGTGAATCAGCTCGTCGCCGTCCCCGGAGACCAGGCCCGGCAGGTCCTCCAGGGGCCCGAAGTCGTACCCCTCCTCGCGGAGCCGGCGCAGCAGCGCGACGGCGGAGGCGGGGGTGTCGAGGCCGACGGCGTTGCCGATGCGGGAGTGCTTGGTGGGGTACGCGGACAGGACCAGCGCAAGGCGCTTGCCGGCGTTGGGGATGTGGCGCAGCCGGGCGTGGCGCACGGCGATGCCGGCGACGCGGGCGGCGCGCTCGCTGTCGGCGACGTACGCGGGCAGGCCGTCGGCGTCGATCTCCTTGAAGGAGAACGGGACGGTGATGAGGCGGCCGTCGAACTCGGGGACGGCGACCTGGCTGGCTGCGTCGAGCGGCGAGAGGCCCTCGTCGTTCTCCTCCCAGGCGGCGCGCGAGCCGGTCAGGCACAGGGCCTGGAGGATCGGGACGTCCAGGGCGGCGAGCGCGCCCGCGTCCCAGGCGTCCTCGTCGCCGCCGGCCTGCGCCTCGGCGGGCTTGGTGCCGCCCGCCGCGAGGACGGTGGTGACGACGGCGTCGGCCATTCCCAGGCGCTCCAGCAGCTCCGGCTCGGGGGCGCGGAGGGAGGCCACGTACAGGGGCAGGGCCTGGCCGCCGGCGTCCTCGATGGCGTCGCACAGGGTGTGGACGAAGGCGGTGTTCCCGCTCATGTGGTGGGCGCGGTAGTAGAGCACGGCGACCGTGGGGCCCGTGGTGTTCCGGGCGGTGCGCTCCAGCGGGCCCCAGGTGGGGGCGGCGGCCGGGGGCTCGAAGCCGTGGCCGGTGAGCAGGACGGTGTCGGACAGGAACCGGGCGAGCTGCTCCAGGTTGTCCGGTCCGCCGTGGGCGAGGTAGGCGTGCGCCTCGGCGGCGATGCCGATGGGGACGGTGGAGGTCTCCATGAGCTGCGCGTCGGGGGCCTGTTCGCCGGTGAGGACCACGAGCGGCCGGCCGCTCGCGCGCAGCGCGTCGAGGCCCTCCTCCCAGGCGCGGATGCCGCCGAGGAGGCGGACGACGACCAGGCCCGCGCCGTCGAGCAGGGCGTCCAGGTCCTCGAGCGGGAGCCGGGCGGGGTTGGCGAACCGGTACGCGACGGGGCCGGCGGCGGCACGGGCGCTGAGCAGGTCGGTGTCGGAGTGCGACAGCAGCAGGATCGTCGTCGCCTCGGGCGTGGTGGCGGGCGTCATCGCGTGCGCAGGCCTTCCTCGGGGTGTCCGCGCCCCGGGTGGTCGTAGGACGGCGGGAGTTCCTGACTCGTCCGCGTCGGCGGACTCACAGTGGCGGGACCGCGCCGGATTCCCACCGGGCTTCCTCCCTAGGGCCCTGGGACCCTGTGCCGTCTGCATAGTAGAGGCTGCGCGTATGCTCGCCGCCATGCCGCCCAGCTCACCAAAGCCCCAGGACCGGGGCGAAGCTCACATACGGGACCGCGGTGACGCCTGCCCGGGTGCGCTGCGGCTGCACCAGGCCGACGACGGCGCCCTGGCGCGTCTGCGCCTGCCCACCGGAGTGCTGACGGAGCGTCAAGTCCGGTTGCTGGCGGACGCCGCGGACCGGCTGGGCGACGGGCACCTGTCCCTCACCTCGCGCGGCAACATCGAACTGCGGGGGCTGGGCGCGAGTTGCGGCGCCGGGCTGGCGGACGTCCTGCGGGAGGCGGGCCTCCTCCCCTCCGAACGGCACGAACGCGTACGGAACATGGTCGTCTCGCCGCTCGCCGGGCCGGAGGTGCAGTCCTGGGCCGCGCGCCTGGACGCGCTCCTGTGCGCCGAGGACTGGACGCCGGAATTGTCCGGCCGCTTCCTGTTCGCCGTGGACGACGGACGGGGAGACGTGGCGGCCCTGTCCCCCGATGTGACGTTGCTCGCAGCCGGGGACGGCACCGCCCTGCTGCACGTCGCCGGCCGGACGTACCGGGTGGCCGCCGCCGACGCGCCGCGCGCCGCGCTCACCGCCGCCGCGGCGTTCCTGGCGGCCGCCCGGGCCGCGGGCACCGGCGCGTGGCGGGTACGGGAGCTGCCACCGGGGCAGGACGTGGACGTGACGGGACACCTGGAGCGGGCGGCCCTCGCGGCCGAGCCCGTCCCGGACGCCGTACCGCCGGCCGGCGCGCCGCCCCAGCCCGGTCTGGCCGGCGACGGCACGGTCTGCGTGCTCGCCCGCCTGGGCCGGGTGACCACGGCGCAGTTCCGCGCCCTGCTGCCCGCCGCGGAGGTGCGGGTCACCCCGTGGCGCGGCTTCGTGCTGCCGCACTTCGCCGACCGCGCGGCGGCCGAGGAACGGCTGGGCGCCCTCGGCGAGGCCGGGTTCATCACCCGGGCCGACTCCCCCTGGACCGGCGTCACCGCGTGCACCGGGCGCCCCGGCTGCGCGAAGTCCCTGTCCGACGTACGGGCGGACGCGCGGCCCCGCGAGGGTGCGCTGCCCGTCCACTGGTCCGGCTGCGCCCGCCGCTGCGGCCACCCGCAGGGCGCGTGGACCGACATGGTGGCGACCGGTGAGGGCGCGTACCGGATGACCGTACAAGGATCGACGAAATGAGCGAGAGCAGAGTGTTCGACTACGAGAAGGACGGGGCGGAGATCTACCGCCAGTCCTTTGCCACGATCCGCGCCGAGGCGGATCTCGCGGACCTGCCGGCCGACGTCAGCCAGGTCGCCGTGCGGATGATCCACGCCTGCGGCATGGTCGACCTCGTCCGCGACCTGGCGTACACGCCCGGCGTGGTGGCCCGCGCCCGCGAGGCGCTGCGCGCCGGCGCGCCGATCCTGTGCGACGCGCAGATGGTCGCCAGCGGTGTCACGCGCAAGCGGCTGCCCGCCGGCAACGACGTGGTGTGCACGCTCTCCGACCCGTCGGTGCCCGCGCTCGCCGCCGAGCTGGGCACCACCCGCAGCGCCGCCGCGCTGGAGCTGTGGCGCGACCGGCTCGAAGGGTCGGTCGTCGCCGTGGGCAACGCCCCCACCGCGCTGTTCCGCCTCCTGGAGATGATCGAGGCGGGCGCGCCGCGCCCGGCGGCGGTCATCGGCATACCGGTCGGGTTCATCGGCGCGGCCGAGTCCAAGGACGCCCTGGCCGCGTTCCCGGGCCTGGAGCACCTGGTGGTGCGGGGCCGGCGGGGCGGCAGCGCCATGGCGGCGGCGGCGATCAACGCGATCGCCCACGAGGCGGAGATCCAGGCATGAGCGGCAAGCTGTACGGCGTGGGCCTGGGCCCCGGCGACCCGAACCTGATGACGGTGGCGGCGGTGAAGGCCATCGCGGCCGCCGACGTGATCGCGTACCACTCGGCCCGGCACGGCCGGTCGATAGCGCGCTCCATCGCGGCCGAGCACATCCGCGAGGACCACGTCGAAGAGCGCCTGATGTACCCGCTCACCGTGGAGACCACCGACCACCCGGGCGGCTACCGCGGCGCGCTGAACGACTTCTACGAGGAGGCGTCCGCGCGCCTGGCCGCCCACCTGGACGCGGGCCGCACGGTGGCCGTCCTCGCCGAGGGCGACCCGCTCTTCTACGGCTCCTACCAGCACATGCACAAGCGGCTGGCGCACCGGTACGACACCGAGGTCATCCCCGGCGTCACCTCGGTGAGCGCCTCGGCGGCCCGCCTGGGCAAGCCGCTGTGCGAGGCCGAGGAGATCCTGACGATCATCCCCGGCACCCTGCCCGAGGAGGAGCTGACGGCCCGCCTGGCGGCCACCGACTCGGCGGTCGTCATGAAGCTCGGCCGCACCTTCCCGGCGGTCCGGCGCGCCCTGGAGCGGGCCGGGCGGCTGGACGACGCCCACTACGTGGAGCGCGCCACGATGGCCGGCGAACGCACCGGCGCCCTCGCGGACGTCGACCCCGAGTCGGTCCCGTACTTCTCCGTGGCGGTGCTCCCCTCGCGCGTCGACTCCGGTCCGGCCGCGCCCGAGCGGGGCGAGGTCGTGGTCGTCGGCACCGGCCCGGCGGGCCCCCTGTGGCTGACGCCCGAGACCCGGGGCGCGCTCGCCTCGGCGACCGACCTGGTTGGCTACACCACCTACCTGGACCGGGTGCCGGTGCGCCCCGGCCAGCAGCGGCACGGCTCGGACAACAAGGTCGAGTCGGAGCGCGCCGAGTTCGCCCTGGACCTGGCCCGGCGCGGGCGCCGCGTGGCGGTCGTGTCCGGCGGCGACCCGGGCGTGTTCGCCATGGCCACGGCGGTCCTGGAGGTCGCCTCCCAGGCCCCGTACCTGGACGTCCCGGTCCGCGTCCTGCCGGGCGTGACCGCCGCGAACGCCGCCGCCGCCAAGGCGGGCGCCCCGCTGGGCCACGACTACGCGACGATCTCCCTGTCCGACCGCCTCAAGCCCTGGGACGTCATCGCCGAGCGCCTGCGCGCGGCGACCGCCGCCGACCTGGTCCTCGCCCTCTACAACCCCGGCTCCGCCAGCCGCACCTGGCAGGTCGCCAAGGCCCGCGAACTGCTCCTGGAACACCGCGCCCCGGACACCCCGGTGGTCGTCGCCCGCGACGTGGGCGGCCCCGAGGAGTCCGTCCGCGTCCTGCCGCTGGCCGACCTGGACCCGGCGGAGGTCGACATGCGCACCCTGCTGCTCATCGGCTCCTCCCAGACCCAGGCGGTCCGGCGGGGCGACGGCGACACGGTGGCCTGGACACCCCGCAGGTACCCGGAGGCGTGATCCCGCCCGGGGGCCGGCGTCCCGCCCGACGCCGGCCCCCGGGCGCGGCCCCCGCGTCAGCGCCGCTCCACGAACGCCCTGCCCTGGTGCCCCGCGTCGGCCGAGCAGGACCGCTTCTCGGCGTCGGTCATCTTCCGGGTCTTCACCACCACGGCGTTGCTCTTGCCGTCCGTGCCGTTCTTGGCGGGCCCGGTGATGGTGTCCGGGACGAACCAGTAGTAGTGCCCCCACTTGGGGCTGTCGTAGTGGGTCTGCCAGGTGCCGGAGACCTTCTGCATCACCTGGGCCCGCGAGATCCAGCCCACTTCACCCGGCTTGACCGTCATGTTCAGCGAGCTGCTCTCCGAGTGGGTGCTCGACCAACTGTGGCTGTAAGTCGCCGTCACGCTCAGGTCCACTATCCCCGCGATCTTGCCGCCCGCGGTGACCGAGACACCCAGCGAGTCGGTCGACCCGACGGTGTCGTCCCACGTCATGCTCTGCGTGGCGTCCGAGCTGGAGCAGTTGTACAGCGAGTCGGACACCTGGTGGAACGCCCCGAGGTACGCCTCCCCGAGCTTCGGCTCGTTGAACGTGCACTTGCCCGCACCGGACGCGCAGTCCGCCAGGAGCTCGGGCTTCGTCGGCTGCTCGCCGGCGGACGCGGGCAGCGCCCCGGCCAGCGCCGCCCCGCAGACCACGGCCACCACGGCCGCCGCACGACTGCCGTACCGCCCGACGCGGTTCATCGTCATCTCTTCGTACCTCTCACACGTGCATGGGGGGCCGGCGCACGGACGCACTGACGTACGACCCGTACGCCGCCTGATGTGCGGGTGATGGTGGCAGTGGCCCACCGAACGGGCCGTGATTACCAGCCGAATTGCTGCGGCGGGGAACCGATGTCCCCTCACCGTCCTCCGCGCGTCCTCGCCCACGTTCCCCACCTGGCGCTCTTACCGGGCGTCATGCCAGGGCCACCCATTTTTCGCAGTTCCGCACGAGCCCCCGCCCTGGACGCTAAGGTTCCGGAAAGGTAGATGTGTGACGCACCACACACTTTTCACCGGCTGCCGGGGTGCGTCCCGGGGCGGCTGTGCGTATGGGGGGCCGCATGCACACGATGGTCAAGGGCGCCAATGTCGGCCTGTCGGCGCTCAGTGCGGACGTCGGTTCCGTGACGGTGGGCCTGAGCTGGAGCAGCAGCACCGGTGAGGGTGACGCGGACGTGTCCGTGCTCCTGCTCGACGGCACCGCAAAGGTGCGCAGCGACGCCGACTTCTACTTCTACAACAACCCGGTCGCCGCCGACGGCAGCGTGCAGCTCCTGGGCAAGACGCCCACCGCCGACGGCAGCGAGGACCGGATCAGTTTCGATCTGGACGCCGTACCGTCCGACGTCCAGCGGATCATCGTGGCGGCCAGCCGGTACGACGGGGCGCACTTCGGTGAACTCGACGACCTCTGCCTGTCGCTCGTCGACGGTTCGGGCGAGGGACTGGTCCGGTTCCCCGTCGAGGACGCCGGTGTGGTGAGCGCCTTCATCTTCGGCGAGTTCTACCGCCGGTCCGGCGACTGGAAGTTCCGCGCCGTGGGCCAGGGGTACCACTCCGGGCTGGTCGGTCTGGCGACGGATTTCGGTGTCGACATCGAGGACGACACGGAGGAGACCGGCCCGGAGCCGGAGGCGGCGAGCGGTCCGGCGCCGGCCGTGGTCACCGGACCGGCGCCCGTCCCCCCGCCCCGGGCCGCCGAGGCCGCCCCGGCGGGGACGGACGAGCCTCCGGCGGGCACGGGCGGGACGAGGAAACCCGCGCGGCCGCGCACCGCGAAGAAGAAGGTGACCCTCCCGAAGACCACCAGGAAGTCCCTCGCCGAGAACGAGTCCTGGAGGAGCGCCCGGCTCTTCCCCGTCACCGCGCTCAAGAGTGACCGGGAACGCGAGAACCGGGCCACGTCGGTCCTGCTCTCGGTGATGGCGCAGGTACCGGAGTTCGGCCGGCGCCTCACCGCCGGCTTCGGAGCACCGGCCGGGCGGATGGAGACGTACACGGAAGTGTCCCTGCCGCACGGCGACTCCCCGAAACGTCCCGACGGCGTCATCCGCGTCGAGCGCGCCGGGAAGCTGTGGACCGCTCTCGTCGAGACGAAGACGAACGGCAACCCCCTCAGGTCCGAGCAGGTCCAGGCGTACGTCGACATCGCCGCCCGGCGCGGCTACGAAGCCGTGATCACGCTGTCCAACGACGTCGCCCTGGAGGGCAGCCCGCTGGTCGAGGTCAAGATCGACGGACGGCGCAAGCACAAGGTGGCGCTCTGGCACCTCTCCTGGGCCGAAGTCGCCCACCAGGCACAGATGCTGATCCGGCACGAGGGCGTGGGCAACGCCGCGCACGCATGGCTGCTGCACGAGCTGCTGCACTACCTCCAGCACGACAACTCGGGGTGTCACGGGTTCCAGAACATGGGATCGGCCTGGGTACCGGTGCGGAACGGGATCGACAACGAGACCCTGTGCCAGGGTGATGCGCGGGCCACGGAGGTCACCGAGAGCTGGGAACGGCTGATCAGGCAGGTGTGTCTGCGGCTCGGTGGTGAACTGGGCCGGAAGGTGCTGCCCGTACAGCGCGCCAAGCGCGGTACGGACCCCCGTACCCGGCGTGCCGAGATGGCGGACCGGCTGTGCCTGGAGGGACGGCTGCACGCCGAGCTGCGCATGGAGGACACCCAGGGGACCCTCGCCATCACGGCGGATCTGCGCACGGGCAAGCTGCGCACCTCGATCGAGCTGCCGGCCGCCGAGCACGGTTATCCGCTCACCAAGGCCAAACGCCTGCTCCGCCAGTTGGTGGCGGCTCCGGCGGACCTGCACATCGAGACACTGGTCGCGGGCCCGGGAGCGGGCCCGAGGGGCACCCTGGAACGGCTGCGCCCCGAACCGGCCGACATCCTGCCGAAGGACGGCGCCGAGATCGTCGGCTTCCGGCTCTCGCTCTTCAAAAGCATGGGGACCGGCCGCGGCTCCGCCGAGAGCGGGTTCATCCGCAGCGTGGACGAGGCCGTGGACCGCTTCCACGCTCAGGTCGTCGCCCACCTGGACCGACGCGGCGCCCACCGCGTCCAGGACGAGGAGCCGGTGGCCGACCGCTGACGCGGCCGCCGGGGCGTGGGGGGCCGGCCCCTCAGCCCGCGGCCGGGCCCGCCAGCCGGAGGGCCCAGGTCGCCGCCTCCTCGGGGGTCGTCGCGACGGGGACGCCGGCAGGGGCGGGTGGGCGGCGGACCAGGACGACCGGGATGTTCGCCTCGCGGGCGGCCGTCAGCTTGGGGGCCGTGGCCGCGCCGCCGCTGTCCTTGGTGACCAGCACGTCGATGGCGTGGCGGCGCAGCAGTTCGCGCTCGCCGTCCAGGGTGAAGGGGCCCCGGTCGAGGAGGACCTCCATGCGCGGGGGGTACGGCGGCTCCGGGGCGTCCACGGAACGGACGAGGAACCAGGCGTCCGAGACGTGGGCGAAGGACGCGAGGCCCATCCGGCCCGTGGTGAGGAAGACGCGCCGCCCCAGGGTGCGGGCGGTGTCGGCGGCCTGCGTCAGGCTGTCCACCGGGTGCCAGTCGTCACCCTCCACGGGGGCCCACCCGGGCCGGCGGAGAGCCAGCAGGGGAACATGGGCGTCGGCGGCCGCACCGGCCGCGTGGGAACTGATCGTGTCCGCGAAAGGATGGGTGGCGTCGATGACCGCGTCCACCTGGTGCTCGCGCAGCCAGCGCGCCAGGCCCTCGGCGCCGCCGAACCCTCCGACGCGCACCTCGCCCGGCGGCAGCTTCGGCGCGGCGACACGGCCCGCGAGCGAGGTCGTCACGCGCACGGTGCCGTGGAGGGACTCGGCCAGGCGGCGGGCCTCGGTCGTGCCGCCGAGAAGGAGCAGGTGCACGGTGACGGTCCATGGGTGAGGCGACGGGTGGGCGCAGCGCCCAACTCAAGCACACCGGCCTGCGGCACGGCTGGACGACCGGGGCGTGCGCGACGGCGGCGACGACCGCCGCGTACACCGCCCTGCTGACCGGGGACTTCCCCGACCCGGTGACGATCACGCTGCCGAAGGGGCAGACCCCGGCGTTCGCGCTGGCGGCGGAGGAGCTGACCGGCGCCTCCGCCATGGCGGGCGTCGTCAAGGACGCCGGGGACGACCCCGACGTGACCCATGGGGCGCTGGTGCGGGCGACCGTACGGGTGCTGCCCGCCGGTTCCGGTGTGGTGTTCCGCGCGGGGGCGGGCGTGGGTACCGTCACCCGGCCGGGGCTGCCCCTGGAGGTGGGCGAGCCCGCGATCAACCCGGTGCCGCGCCGGATGATGCGCGAGCACGTCGCAGAGGTCGCGGACGCCCACGGCGGCACCGGGGACGTCGAGATCACCGTCTCGGTCGACGGCGGCGAGGAGATCGCCCGCTCCACCTGGAACCCCCGCCTGGGCATCCTGGGCGGGCTGTCCGTCCTCGGCACGACCGGGATCGTCGTGCCCTACTCGTGCTCCGCCTGGATCGACTCCATCCGGCGCGGCGTGGACGTGGCGCGGGCGGCGGGCCGCACCCATGTCGCCGGGTGCACGGGCTCGACCTCGGAGCGCACGGTCACCGCCCTGTACGGGCTGCCCGAGGACGCCCTGCTGGACATGGGCGACTTCGCCGGGGCGGTCCTCAAGTACGTACGCAGGCACCCCGTGGACCGGCTCACCGTCTGCGGCGGGTTCGCCAAGCTGTCCAAGCTCGCGGCGGGCCACCTGGACCTGCACTCGGCGCGCTCCCAGGTCGACAAGGGCTTCCTGGCGGAGCTGGCCCGCCGCGGCGGCGCCGACGAGGCCCTGGCGGCCGAGGTGGCGTCCGCCAACACGGGGCTGGCCGCGCTCCAGCTCTGCGCCGCGGCCGGTGTCCCGCTGGGCGACCTGGTGGCCGTGGCCGCCCGCGACCAGGCGCTCGCGGTGCTGCGCGGCGCGCCCGTCGCGGTCGACGTGGTGTGCATCGACCGGGCGGGCACGGTGGTGGGGCGCAGTGAACCCCGGGGCGCTCAGCAGGTGTGACGGTCGCGCTCCGGCGAGTACAGGTGGCTGTCGCGGAACTGGGTCGCCGCCAGGGTGCGGCCCACCAGGATGACCGCCGTGCGGGTGATGCCGGCCTCCTTGGTGGCGGCGGCGATGTCGGCGAGCGTGCCGCGCAGGATCACCTCGTCGGGGCGGCTGGCCATCGCGACGACGGCCGCGGGGCAGTCGGCGCCGTAGTGCGGGGTCAGCTCGGCGACGACCCGGTCGACGTACCGGGCGGCGAGGTGCAGCACCAGCAGGGCGCCGCTGCGGCCCAGCGTGGCCAGGTCCTCGCCCTCGGGCATGGCGGTGGCCTGCTCGGCGATCCGGGTCAGGATCACCGTCTGGCCCACGGTCGGGACGGTCAGCTCCCGCTTGAGCGAGGCGGCCGCGGCGGCGAACGCCGGGACGCCCGGCACGACCTCGTACGGGATGCCCGCCGCGTCCAGCCGCCGCATCTGCTCGGCGACCGCGCTGAAGACGGACGGGTCGCCCGAGTGGAGGCGCGCGACGTCGTGGCCCTCCTCGTGGGCGCGGACCAGCTCGGCGGTGATGGCGTCCAGGTCCATGCGGGCGGTGTCGACGAGCCGGGCGTCCGGCGGGCACTCGGCGAGCAGCTCGCGCGGCACCAGCGACCCGGCGTACAGGCACACCCGGCAGGAGGCGAGGATGCGGGCGCCGCGCACGGTGATCAGGTCGGCGGCGCCGGGGCCCGCCCCGATGAAGTAGACGGTCATCCTTCTGTCTCCTGCTTGGTTGCGGACCATTGGGTGACCGGCATGGCCTGGCGCCAGCCGGTGAAGCCGCCCACGGGCACGGCGTGCGCGACCGCGAGCCGGACCAGTTCCCCGCCGTGGCGCCGGTACCGGTCGGCGAGCAGCGCCTCGGACTCGAGGGTCACGGTGTTGGCGACCAGCCGCCCGCCCGGCCGCAGAGCCGCCCAGCAGGCGTCCAGCAGCCCGGGCGCGGTCAGCCCGCCGCCGATGAACACCGCGTCGGGGGTGTCCAGTTCGGTGAGCCCGGCCGGAGCGGCGGCCGTGACCACCCGGAGGCCGGGGACGCCGAGGGCGGCGGCGTTCCGGGCGATCCGCTCCGCCCGCTCGGGGGAGCGCTCGACGGTGACGGCGCGGCAGGTGCGGTGGGCGCGCATCCACTCGATGCCGATGGAGCCGGAGCCGCCGCCGACGTCCCACAGCAGTTCGCCGGGCGCGGGCGCCAGCGCGGCGAGCGTCGCGGCCCGCACATGCCGCTTGGTGAGCTGGCCGTCGTTCTCGTACGCGGCGTCCGGCAGCCCCGGAACGGCCCCCAGGCGCAGGGCGCCCGGCTCGCGTACGCACACGACGGCGATGACGTTCAGCGGGTCGCCGGGCGGGTGGGGCCAGTCGGCGGCGGTGCCGGTCAGGTGGTTCTCGCGGTCGGACCCGAGCTGTTCCAGCACGGTGAGGCGGCTCGGCGCGAAGCCCCGCTCGCGCAGCAGCCCGGCCACCTCGCCCGGGGTCGACGCGCCCGCGCTCAGCACCAGCAGCCGCCGCCCGTCGTGCAGCGCGGCGGCCAGGGAGGCGAGCGGGCGCCCGACGAGGGTGACGGTCTCGGTGTCCTCCAGCGGCCAGCCGAGGCGGGCGCACGCGTACGAGACGGAGGACGGGTGCGGCAGGACGCGCAGCTCCCCGGGACCCACCGTTTCGGCCAGGGCGCGGCCGATGCCGTAGAACATGGGGTCGCCGCTGGCGAGGACGGCGACCCGGCGGCCGTCGCGGCGGTGCTCGGCCAGCAGCCGGGGGACGGCGGGGCGCAGCGGGGACGGCCAGGCGACGCGCTCGGCGGCGCAGTCGGCGGGCAGGAGGGCGAGCTGCCGGTCGCCGCCGATGACGGCGTCGGCGGCGCGCAGGGCCGCCCGGGAGGCGTCGGGGAGCCCGGCCCAGCCGTCCGCGCCGACACCGACGACGGTCACGGGCTCGGGGCTGACGGGTACGGGTCCGGGGCTGCTCACGGGCTGGAACCCTACCCGCCGGTCGCGGAGCCCTAGGGTCGGGGGCATGACCGACAGGGCACCCGACACGGCGAGCGGGCCACTGGACCTGACGCTGCTGCGCACCTTCCTGGCCGTGCACCGCTCCGGCTCCTTCACGGCGGCCGCGCGGCTGGTGGGCCTGTCGCAGCCGACGGTCACCGCGCAGGTCAGAGCGCTGGAACGGAAGCTGGGGCGGGAGCTGTTCGCCCGCCTCCCGCGCGGGGTCGTCCCGACGGCCGTCGCCGACGACCTCGCGGCCCGGGTCGCCGGGCCCCTGGACGCGCTGGAGGCGGTGACGGGCGGGCCACCGGGCGAGGGCGGCGCCGGGCCGGTCCGGCTGGCGGGGCCGGCGGAGCTGCTGTGCCTGCGGGTGCTGCCCGCCCTGGCGGCGCCGACGGCCGCGCGGGGCGTGGTGCTGCGGGTGGCGACGGGGCTGACGGACGACCTGCTGGAGGGGCTGCGGGCGGGCCACCACGACCTGGTGATCGCGACGTACCGGCCGCGTGGCCGGGCGCTGGTGGCGACACCGCTGATGGACGAGGAGTTCGTGCTGGTCGCCGCGCCCGGGTGGGCGGACCGCATCGGGCCGGGGCGGGTGGCGGCCGAGGGCGCGGCGGCGCTGCGGGGCGTGCCGCTGGTGGCGTACGCGGAGGACCTGCCGATCACCCGCCGCTACTGGCGGCACGTCTTCGGCACCCGGCTGACCGCCCGGGCCTCGGTGACGGTGCCCGACCTGCGGGGCGTGCTGGCGGCGGTGGCGGCGGGCGGCGGCGTCGCCGTGCTGCCGCGCTACCTGTGCGCGGGCGAGCTGGCGGACGGCACGCTCGTCGCGCTGCTGGCGCCGGAGGACCCGCCGATCAACACCGCCTACCTGGTCCGCCGCCCGGGCGCGGTGGACCACCCGCACCTGGCGCTGGTGCGCGACCTGCTGGTGCGCGAGGCACGCGGCTGGTGAGCCGCCGGACTCTCCTCGCGGTCACCCGCGTCACTTGCGGTTGTACACCCGCATCGTCACCGTGCCGAAGACGCCGACGAACAGCGCCGACCACCCCAGCGACCAGCCGATGTCCGCCGCGGGCCACTCGCCGGCCATCAACCCCCGTACCGCGCTCGCCAGATGGGTGACCGGGCTGTTGTTGACGAACGCCTGGAGCCAGCCCGGCATGGTCCTCGGGTCGACGAAGATGTTGCTGAGGAACGTCAGCGGGAAGATCACCATCATGCTGACGCCCATCACGGACTTCTCCCCGCGCAGCAGCAGGCCGAACATCGTCCAGATCCAGGAGAACGCGAACGAGAAGACCAGCAGCAGCACCACCCCCGCCACCACGCCGACCACACCGCCGTGCGGGCGGTAGCCGATGACCAGGCCGACCGTGAGCATCACGGCGGACGCGATCACATAGCGCAGCACGTCACCCAGCAGGTAGCCGACCAGGGGGGCGGGGCGCCAGACCGGCAGCGTACGGAACCGGTCGAAGACGCCCTTGCCGATGTCCGTGTTGACCGACACCCCGGTGTACATCGTGATCATCACGACGCTCAGGGTGAGGATGCCGGGCAGCAGGTACTGGATGTACGCCGCGGCCGACCCGGCCAGCGCGCCTCCGAAGAGGTACGTGTACATCAGCACCATCATGACGGGGAACGCCGTGACGTCGAAGAGCTGCTCCGGCACGTGCTTGATCTTCAGCACGGCGCGCCAGCCGAAGGTCAGGGAGGCGGACAGCGCGCTCGGGCGGGGCGGCCGCCCGCCGGCGACCAGCAGGGCCGCGAGGTCCTCGGTACGCGGGCCGGTGAAGGCGGCGTCGTCGGTGACGGTGCTCATCCGGTGGTCTCCTCGGCGTTCGTCCGGTGGTCTCCTCGGCCCGGTCGGGAGGTCTCCTCGGCGTTCGTCCGGTGGTCTCCTCGGCCCGGTCGGGAGGTCTCCTCGGCGCTCATCCGGTGGTCTCCTCGGCCCGGTCCGTCCGGTCCGTGAGCGCCAGGAACACCTCGTCCAGGCTCGGCTGGCCCAGCGCGAAGTCGTCCACCATGACGCCCGCCCGCGCCAGCTCCGCCAGCGCCCGCGCCGCCTGCTCGGCCGCACCCAGCTCCGTACCGTGCCCGTCGACCGTCGCGGTCAGCGCCACCGGGTCGGGGTCGAGCTGCACGGTCGCGTTCAGCGCGCCCGCCAGCACCCGTTCCGCCTCCGGCCGCTGCCCCGGCTCGCGCAGCCGGACGTGCACGGACCCGGAGCCCACGGACGCCTTCAGCTCGCCCTTCGTGCCCTCGGCGATCACCCTGCCGCGGTCGATCACCGCGATCCGCGACGCCAGCCGGTCCGCCTCGTCCAGGTACTGCGTGGTCAGCAGCACGGTGGTGCCCTGGGCGACGACCGCCCGGACGATCGCCCACACCTGGCTGCGGCTGCGCGGGTCCAGGCCGGTCGTCGGCTCGTCCAGGAACAGCAGGTCCGGGGTGTTGAGGATGGACGCGGCGATGTCGATACGGCGCCGCATGCCGCCCGAGTAGTTCTTGACCTGCCGGCCGGCCGCCTCCGCCAGCCCGAACGCCTCCAGCAACTGCGCAGAGCGCTCCCGCGCCGCCCGCTTGCCGTGTCCGAGCAGGCGGCCCAGCAGCACCAGGTTCTCCGTGCCGGTCAGGTCCTCGTCGACGGAGGCGTACTGCCCGGTGAGGCTGACCCGCCCGCGTACCGCGTCCGCGTCCCGCACCACGTCCCTGCCGAAGACCCGCGCCTCGCCACCGTCCGGCCGCAGCAGCGTCGCCAGCACCTTCACGGCCGTCGTCTTGCCCGCCCCGTTCGGCCCGAGCAGCCCGTACACGGTGCCGGCGGGCACCCGGAGGTCGACGCCGTCGACCGCTCTGTTGTCGCCGAAGACCTTCACCAGGCCGTTCGTCTCGATGGCCGGGTCCGTGCCCGCCATCACTCGTGGGTGTAGAACACGTAGAACGCCGCCAGCCCCGACGACACCGCCAGGATCAGCGAGACCACCGCCACCGTGAGGACGCTGTTGCCGGACAGGCCGTAGAGGAAGCCGATACTGCCGCCGAACAGCAGGCCGAACGCGGCCGCCCGCGCCTCGCGCGGCAGTGCGCGGCGCACCAGCAGGTAGCCGTACCAGAGGGCGCCGAAGACGACCATGCTGACCACCGCGAGCACGGCCTGGCCCCCGGTGAAGGGGCCGTCGCCGTGGCGGACGACGACCTCGGCGTACAGGCCGTACAGGACGGCGCACACCGCGAGGACGATCAGGCTGGACCGGTGTACGTGAGGGCGGGTCGCCCGCTCCCCTGGGCGGCGGTGCCGTCCGGGCAGGCTCGTGTGCACGGCCATGGCGCGCTCCTTCCACTGACCTCCCTCCAGAGCACACCCGCCGCCCCGGACCGGCAAATGGATCACTGTCGGAACGGGGACGCGGGCGGGGGCGCCATGAGAAGGTGACGGCTTGGCCGCTCCCTCCACCTCGCACCTGCTCCGCCGGGCCACCGCGTGGGCCGCCGGGCTGCTGCTCGTCGTGCCCACCGCCGTCACCGGCTGCCGGCTCCTCGGCACCGACGCCGTCACGCCCGTGCCGCAGCTCCTGGCGCTGCTGCCGTGGCTCGCCGTCCCCGCCGGGCTCGCCCTGCTGGGGGCGCTCCTGGTCCGGCGGCCGGTCCTGGCCGCGTGGGCCGGCGGCGTGCTCGCCCTGGCCCTGTGGTTCACGCAGCCGTACGGGCCCGCCGACACGCCCGCCCGCGGGCCCGTCACCGCGCGACTGCGCGTCCTGGCCGCCAACGTGGAGTTCGGCAACGCGACCGGCGAGCTCGTCGCCGCCGTCCGCCGCGAGCGCCCCGACCTGGTCTTCGTCTCCGAGTGCGACCCCGCCTGCGCGCGGGCCCTCGGCGCCGGGCTGGGGGACCGCTACCCGTACGGCGCCCACGTCGCCGCCGCCGGGCCGGCCGGTTCGGTGATCCTCGGCGCCCGGCCGCTCACCCCCGAGCCCGCCCTGCCGGGCACCACCATGGGCATGCCGGGCGCCACGGCCCGCGTCGGCCCCGGGGACGTGACCGTCCGGCTCGCCCATCCGATGCCGCCGCTGCCCGGTCTGATCGGCCTCTGGAAGCGCGAGCTGGGCCTCCTCCGCGACTTCGCCGCCGCCCACCGGGGTGGGCCGGTCATCCTCGCCGGTGACTTCAACGCCACCCAGGACCACGCCGCCTTCCGCTCCGTGCTCGACTCCGGAGCCCTCCACGACGCCGCCCGCCTCGCCGGCGCCGCCCGGACCGGTTCCTGGCCCCGGGGCCGGGCCGTACCCCCGTACGCGCAGATCGACCACGTGCTCGTCAGCGCCCACTTCTCGGTGCGCGGCGCGCGCTTCCTGGACCTGCCCCGCACCGACCACCGGGCGCTCCTGGTCGATCTCGACCTGCACGCCCGGCCGTAACCGGGGCAGGCGGAGGGCTGCCTCGGCGGACCCGGTCCGCCGACCAGGGAGCCGGACGCCGGGCTTCCGGGTGCACTCACCGCAGCGCGTCCACCCGACTACGATGCGCACGACTCACGCGTGACGTCCCATGCCGACGCATGCGCGGTCAGCTCCCGCTCCAACGCCATATGCCGTGCCATACAAGGACATTCGCCATGCGCAGCGTTTCCAGCAAGGCTCACAGCAGGGCTCCCGGCAGGGTTCCCGGGCGGGGTCCCGGGCGGGGGCTCCAGCCCAATGTCCTCGGTACGTTCGACACGATCGTGATGGCCGTGGCGGGCAGCGCGCCCGCCTACTCGCTCGCGGCGACCACCGCCGTGCTCGTCGGCGCCGTGGGCCTCGCCGCGCCGGCCGCGCTGCTCTACTGCGCCATCCCCATGCTGGGCATCGTCCTGGCGTTCAGCCGGCTGGGCCGGATCGACGTCAACGCGGGCGCCAGCTACTCGTGGGTGGGCCGGACCCTGCACCCCGCCCTGGGCTTCCTGTCCGGGTGGGCGCTGATCGTGGCCGCGACCCTCTTCATGGTGGCCGGGTCCCTGCCCGCCGGGCAGCTCACCCTGGCGCTCCTCGCCCCCGGACTGGCCGACGACACCGCGTGGGCCACCGCCGTGGGCGCGGGCTGGTTCCTGCTGATGCTGCTGGTGGTCCTGGGCGGCGCCCGGCTCACCGTACGGGCGCAACTGCTGCTGACCGGGGTGGAGTTGACCATTCTGCTGCTGTTCATCGGGGGCGTGGTCCTGCACCGGGGCGCCGCCACCGCCTTCGACTGGTCCTGGCTGGGCCTCGGGCACTTCGACGGGGTGTCCGGCTTCGCGGCCGGGGCGCTGATCGCCGCGTTCTACTACTGGGGCTGGGACGTCACCAGCAATCTGAGCGAGGAGACCCGCGACAGCCGCCGTACGGCCGGGCTCGCGGCCCTGGTCGGCATCGGGGTCGTCTTCCTGCTCTTCGAGGCGTTCACCATCGCCGTCAACGTCGTCCTGTCGGCGGACGAGGTCCGTTCGGGCGGTGCCAACGTGCTGGCGCTGCTCGGCGACGCCGTGTGGCCGGGCGTCGGCGGCAAGTTGCTGATCGTGACGGTGATGCTGTCGAGCGTGGCCACCCTGGAGACCACGCTGATCCAGGTCACCCGGTCGCTGTTCGCCATGGGACGGGACCGGACGATGCCGGCCGCCCTCGGCTCCGTGCACCCCCGCTGGAACACCCCGTGGGTGGCGATCACCGTGGTCGGGGCGGTGGCGCTGGTGATGTTCGTGGCGGCGACGGCGCTCGGATCGGTCGGCGACATCCTCACGAGCGCGGTCAACGCGATGGGGCTCCAGATCGCCTTCTACTACGGGCTCGCGGGCGTCGCCGCCGTGGTGGCCTACCGCCGGATGCTGCTGCATTCCGTACGGGACTTCGTCCTGGGCGGCGCGTGGCCGCTGCTGGGCGCGGCCTTCATGTTCTGGATCTTCTTCGAGTCGCTGGGCGGGCTGACCGGCACCGCCGCGGCGATCGGCCTGGGCGGGCTGGGGGCCGGGATCGTGCCGATGGTCTGGTACTGGCGCAAGGGCAGCGCGTACTACCGTCCGGCGCGGCTGGACGCGGCCCGCGCGATGGCGGCGGCGGACCCGTACGGCCTGCCGCGACAGCACCACCACACGGCCACCGGGAACGAAACACTGTCGACCGACTTCTAAGAGGACGACAGGACGACAGGACGACGAGACAGCAGGGCCGGATCAGCGTGTTTCTGACGGGGGGACAGAGAGATGGCCGTACGCCGCAGCCGCCGCTCCACGCGCTTCGAGCCGGACTTCGACCCGGACTTCGGCGACCGGGCGCTGGGGCGCGCCCGGCACGACATCGTTATCGGCCGCTGGCAGGGCGTGCGCGACCTGCTGCGCGACACGGGGGACGACTGGGCCCTGCGCACCCACCGGCTGCGGCTGCTGTCCCACGCGGCGGCCGGGAGCACCGCCGTCGAGGCATGGCGGGCGGCCGAGCCGGGCGACCCCGACGCGGCGGTGCTGCGGGCGGCGACCGAGGTCGTGCGCGCCTTCGACGAGGCCATCGCGGTGGGGCGGGGCGCGGCGGTGGACCGGGCGAGACTCGACGTCACGGTGATGGCCTGCCTGGGCGCCGCCGACGCCCGGCCCGCCGACCCGATGCCCTGGGTGTCGCTGCTGACCGTGGCGCGGCTGTACGAGGGCGGGGTGGGCCGCGTGGAGCTGCGGCGCTGGTGGGAGGAGCTGCGGCGGCGCGACCCGCACAACCTGGAGGGGCACGTGCAGGTGCTGCGCTACCGGTCGGCGCGGTGGCACGGGACGCACGGCTCGATGTACGACTTCGCGCGGGACGCGGCGGGGGCGGCGCCGCCCGGGTCGCCGCTGCCGGTGCTGGTGCAGATCGCGCGGGTGGAGGAGTACCGGTACATCGCGGACGCGGCGCGCGGCAAGGGCCCGGTGCGCGGCTTCGACCAGCACTGGAAGCACGAGCTGGCGGCGACGGAGGTGCGGCGCACCTGGGAGCGGTGGCTGGGCGGGCGGCCGCCCGGGCCGGTGCGACCGGAGGAGGTCGAGCCGCTGAACTACCTGACGCACGCCGCCTGTTACGCGGGCATGCCCGAGGTGTACGGGGACCTGTTCGGGCTCCTGGACGCGCGGGCGTCGTGGGTGCCGTGGGCGTACACGGGCGACCCGGCGGAGCAGTTCACGAGGTGGCGCGGGGGGACGGCCCGCGCCACCTCATGACCCCCGTGCGTCAGACGCCGATGTTCCGGCCGTCCTTGCGGTACACGGCGACGACCGACGGGCGGACGATCTTCCCGGGGCCGTCGGGCCAGGCGGAGGCGGGCTTCTCGACGGACGCCCCGTCGACCTCGCCCGGGTGCTGTACGGCGACGAGGACGCGGCGCTCCTGGATGATCGGACCGCAGGTCTCGGCGCCGGTCGGCACGGTCAGGAACTGCTTGAGCTCACCGCGCCGCTCGCCGTGCGTGGCGACACCGAACAGGCCGTCGTGCGACCCGAGCTGGTTGCCGTCCGTGGAGATCCACAGGTTGCCGTACGGGTCGAAGGCCACGTTGTCGGGGCAGGAGATGGGGCTGACCTTCTCCTTGGGGTAACCCGCGAAGTACGTGGCCGGGTCCTCCGGGTCGCCCGCGACCAGGAACAGCCGCCAGGCGAAGCCGTCGGAGGCCGGGTCGTCCCAGTGCTCGGCCAGCTCCAGGACCTGGCCGTGCTTGTTGTTGTTGCGCGGGTTGGCCTCGTCGGCGCCCGCCTTGCCCGCCGCGCCGCGGTCCTTGTTGTTGGTGAGGGCGACGTACACGCGGCCGGTGCGCGGGGACGGCTCGACGTCCTCGGGCCGGTCCATCTTGGTGGCGCCGACCTTGTCACCGGCGAGGCGCGTGAAGACGTACACCTCCTCGGCGGTCATGCCGGGGACGTGGCTCGTGTCGCCCGTCGCGAGCGGAATCCACTGGCCGCTGCCGTCGAACTCGCCGTCGCCCGGAAGCTTGCCGGTGCCGTCGATGTCCTGCGGGCTGTCGCCGGTGAGCTTGGCGACGTACAGGGTGCCCTCGTCGAGGAGGGTGAGGTTGTGCTCGCGGGCCTTGCGGGAGTTGCCCTTCATCATGCGCTTCGACGACACGAACTTGTAGAAGTAGTCGAACCGCTCGTCGTCGCCCATGTAGACGACCGGGCGGCCGTCGGCGGTCAGGCGCGGCTGGGCGGCCTCGTGCTTGAAGCGGCCGAGCGCGGTGCGCTTGCGGGGCGTGGAGTCCGGGTCGTACGGGTCGAGCTCGACGACCCAGCCGTGGCGGTGGGACTCGTTGGGCTCCTGCTTGGCGTCGAAGCGCTTGTCGAACCGCTCCCACTTGCGTTCGGTGGCGCCGCTGCCGATGCCGTACCGCTTGTCGGTCGCGGAGGACCCGTTGGCGAAGTACTGGTTGAAGTTCTCCTCGCCGTGCAGCGTCGTGCCCCAGGGGGTGGTGCCGCCGGCGCAGTTGTTGAGCGTGCCGAGGACCTTGCGGCCGGTCGGGTCGGCGCCGGTGCGCAGCAGCGCGCTGCCGGCGGCCGGGCCGGTGAGCTCGAACTCGCTGGTCGCGGTGAGGCGCCGGTTGAGCGGGTGCCGCGTGACGGGCGTCAGCCTGCCGGAGCGGTGCTCCTCCTGGACGACGACCACGGACAGGCCGTGGGCGGCCCACGCGATCTCGACCTGCTCACGGGTCGGGTTCTCGGGGTCGTACCCCTTGAACATCAGCACTTCGTCGGTGTACTCGTGGTTCGCCACGAGGACCTGGCGGCCGTGCTCGCCCCGGAGCGGCAGCAGGGACAGGAAGTCGTTGTTGTACCCGAACTGTCCGGCCTGGGCCTTCGCGGTCTGCTTGTCCGGGTCGAAGGCGGGCGCGCCCCGCAGGATGGGCTCGCCCCAGCGGATGACCACGCTCTGGGCGTAGCCCTCGGGGACGGTGACCTTGTCGTCCTTGTTGGGCGCCACGGGCGTGAAGCGCAGGCCCCGGGCGCCGGAGCCGCTGCCCGCGGTGCGCGGGGTGGCGGCGACCGCCTCCTGTCCGCCCGCCTGGGCGACGACGGCACCGCCGGCCGTGGCGGCGACGGTGACGACGGCGGCGGCACGCATCATCGAACGGCGCGACAGCGCCCCGGCTATGACGTCGCCGACGTACTCGTTGTCGCTGGTGTTGGGCACCTCGTGGAAGCAGGCGTCGCCGCACCGGTAACGGCAGGTGAGGGCGGAACGGCCGCCTCCGTGCGGGTTGGTGCTCAGCAGCGGGAGCAGCTTGCGCACTTCGTCCTCCTCCGGCGCAGCCTGCGCCGACATGGTGTCGGGAATCGGTCCGGCGGTGACGTTAGGCGCGTAGATGTGCAGGTCGGCGGCGGCGGGGTGAACGGTGGGTGAATGCGGCGCGTCAGGGGTGGGGTTGACGCGAATGCCCCTTGCCTTTCGGCGCCACTCGGGGCGGCTAACCTTACGTGTCCGCCCTGGCCAGGGATGATTCCTAGCAGTACGGACATACACGGCACCCAACATGCGAAAGGCCTCGCCCATGGGCATTCGGAGCTTGCTGCGCAAGGTGTTTGGACGCGACCGTGCGGAGCGCAACGAGACGGCAGCCGCCTCCGTCCCGCCCCAGACGGAACGCGCGGTGCCCCAGGAGGAGCCCACGGCGACGGTCCCGTCCCCGTCCTCCCCCTCCCAGGCCGAGCGGACGGCGGCGGACCTGGTGGCGGCGTCGTTCGACAACCCCCAGCCGCGCCGCGCCCCGGTCCCGGCGGCCCGCGAGGCCACCCCGGACCCGGCGGCCACGGCGAAGCCCGACATCCCGTCCCAGCCGACCGCGGAACCGGCGGCGGAGCCTGCCGTGGAACCGGCGGCGGAGGCCGCTGCCCCCGCTACGGAGGAGCCGCAGGCCGAGGCCCCCGCCGAGACCGCCGCCCCCGCGCCGGAGCCCGAGCCCGAGCCCCAGGCCGACGAGCCCGAGCCGGCGGCCGAGCCCGAGCCCCTGGCCGCCACCACGGAGGCCCCGCAGCCGGAAGCGACCAGCGCCCCGGCGGCAGCCGCCCCCGAGGCTGAGGCCCCGCAGGAAGCCACCGCAGCCTCCGAGCCCGAGGGCGAGGCCCCCGCCGCAGCCCCCGCAGCGGAGGAAGCCGCCCCGGCCGCCCCCGAGCCCGAGGCGGACGCCGACACCACCGCCCCCGAGCCTGCCACCGCCCCCACCGAGGAAGCGACCGCCCCGGCGGAAGCCGCCCCAGAGGCGGACGCCCCGCAGGAAGCCACCGAGCCCGAGGCCGAGTCTCCCGCCACTCCCGAGCCCGCCACCGAGGCGACCGCCCCCACCGAGGAAGCCACCGTCGCCCCAGGAGCGGAGGCCCCGCAGGAAACCGCCTCCGAGGCCGACGCAGACGCCAAGGCCGACGCCGACACCACCGAGCCGGAGCCCGCCCCCGAGGCCGCCGCCACCGAGCCCGAGGCCGACGCGCCAGACACCGCCCCAGCCACCGGCGCCGGCACCACCCCCGACGCCGACACCGCCCCCGCCCCCGCCCCCGCCCCCGACGCCGACGCCGACGCCGACGCCGACGCGCCGGTGGCCAAGCCCGCCCTCTCCCTCGCGCGGGTCAAGACGCGGGCGCCCCAGCTCGCGGACGCGTACAAGGCGGCCGGGGCCGCGCTGCGCAAGCGCGGGCTCGTGGGTGCGCGCGCCACCGTGTACCTGGTCCTCGACCGCTCCGGGTCGATGCGGCCGTTCTACAAGGACGGCAGCGCCCAGCACCTGGCCGAGCAGGCGCTCGCGCTGGCCGCGCACCTCGACGAGGAGGCGCGCGTCCCGGTCGTGTTCTTCTCGACCGAGATCGACGGCACCGGCGAGGTCACCCTCGACGACATCGAGGGCAGGATCGAGGCCCTGCACAGCTCGCTCGGCCGCATGGGTCGGACGAACTACGACCGGGCCGTCGCGGAGGTGCTGGCCCACCACGGGAAGTCGGGGGCGGCGGACCGCCCCGCTCTCGTGCTGTTCCAGACGGACGGCGCCCCCGAGTCGAGAACGGCCGCCACGCAGGCCCTGACCGACGCGGCGACCAGCGCCAAGGACGTGTACTGGCAGTTCGTGGCGTTCGGCGAGGAGGACTCCAAGGCGTTCGACTACCTCCGCAAGCTGGAGGCGCCCAACGCCGGGTTCTTCCACGCGGGCCCCGCGCCCCGCGACGTCCCGCACGCCACCTTCTACCGCGAGGTCCTCGCGACCTGGTCGGCCTAGGGCCGCTCGGGGGCCTGGTCGCCCACGGGCAGCCGTACCGTCACGACCAGGCCCCCTCCCTCCCGGCCCACGGCCGACACCGTCCCTCCGTGCGCGGCCGTGATCGACCGCACGATGGACAGCCCGAGCCCCGCGCCGGGCCCCATGCGGTCCCGCCCCTCTCCCCGCCGGAACGGCTCGAAGAGCCCCGGTATGTCCGCCTCGGGGACCACCGGCCCGGTATTCGCGACCGTCAGCACGCCGCCGTCCACGGTCACGCGGACCCATCCCGTACCGTCCGGCAGGTTGTACGCGACCGCGTTCGCGACGAGGTTCCGTGTGAGCTGCGCGATCAGCACCCGGCTGCCCATCACGACCGAACCGCCCCCTCCGCCGGCCCGCCCGGCGCCGGGCCCCACCGGCCCCGACCCCACAGTCCCGGCCCCCCTCGCACCGGCCTCCCCCACACCCGCCCCCCCCCCCCCCCCCCCCCCCCCCCCCGGCCCCGCCCCCCCCCCCCCCCCCCCCCCCCCCCCCCCCCCCCCCCCCCCCCCGCCACCGCCCCGGACACCTCCACGCCGTACGCCTCGCACTCCTCCTCGACGACCTCCCGCAGCCGGACCGCCTCCCGCTCCTCCAGCCCGCGCTCGCTGCGCGCCAGCACCAGCAGGCCGTCGATCAGCCGCTCACTGCGCCGGTTGGTGTCCAGCAGCACCTGCTTGACCGGCTCCGGGACCGAGTCGTCCAGCCCGACCTGGATCGCCGCGCGCTGCGTGGCGAGGGGCGTGCGCAGTTCGTGCGAGGCGTTCGCGATGAACCGCCGCTGGCTGTCGAACGCCGCCTCCAGCCGCCCCAGCAGGGCGTCGATCGTGTCGCCCAGCTCCTTGAGCTCGTCGTCCGGGCCGCTCACGCCGAGCCGCTCGTGCAGGTTCCGCTCCGAGAGCCGCCGGGCGCGGGCCGTCATCTCGTGCACGGGGCGCAGCACGCGCCCCGCCGTCCACCACCCGACGACCACGGCGCACAGCGCCATGACCAGCAGTGCGCCGCCGGACCAGATCAGCAGTTGCTCGGAGGCCGCCCGGCTGACGTCACCGCTGACCTGCTCCACGCGGACGACGTCAGGGCCCTCGATCCGCGCCACGATCTCCTCGGCCTCACCGCGCGTCCCGGCCCCGGAGAGCAGGTTCACCACACCGAGCAGGCAGCCGCCCAGCAGCAGGAAGACGGCCCCGTGCACCAGGGCGATCCGTATCCGTATCGCCGAGCCGGGCCCGATCACAGCGCGTACCCCACGCCCTGCACCGTGCGGATCAGCGCCGGTTCCCCGAGCTTGCCGCGCAGCTTGCTCATGCAGACCCGTACCGCCCCGGTGAACGGGTCGGCGTGCGCGTCCCAGGCCCGCTCCAGCAGCTCCTCCGCCGACACCACGGCACCCTCCGCCTCCAGCAGGATCTGGAGCACGGCGAACTCCTTCGGCGACAGTTCCAGGTCCCGCCCGTCCCGCTCGGCGGTCCGCCGTACCGTGTCCAGCCTCAGTCCGTGCCGCTCCAGGAGCGGCGGCACGGGCGGCCGGGCGCTGCGCCGCCGCAGCGCCCGTACCCGCGACACCAGCTCGGGGAACTCGAACGGCTTGCCCAGGTAGTCGTCGGCGCCCAGGTCGAGCCCTGCCACCCGGTCCTCGAGCCCGGCGGCGGCGGTCAGCATGAGGATGCGGGTCCGCGCCCCGCCGGCCACCAGCCGCCGCGCCACCTCGTCGCCGTGCATCCGGGGCAGGTCGCGGTCGAGGACGACGACGTCGTAGTCGTACAGCCCCAGGTGGGCGAGGGCGGCGTCGCCGCTGTGGACGGTGTCGACGGCGAATCCGGCGCGCCGCAGTCCGGCGGCGACGAGCTCGGCGAGGACCGTCTCGTCCTCGGCAACCAGTACACGCATGCCCCCACCCTCCCCGCCCGGACGTTTCGCCGGTGTCTCCGCCCCCGCCCTCCCGCGTCTCGCCCTGCCGTCTCCCCACGTGAAACGAAGGTGAGGGCAGCTTCCGCGGCCGGATAGGATTTCGACCATGGCGGCCACTGGATCCGAGAAGCAGGGGGCGAAGGCGTTCTACGTCTCGACCCCCATTTACTACGTCAACGACGCTCCTCACCTGGGCCACGCCTACACGACCGTCGCAGGCGACGTGCTCACCCGCTGGCACCGTCAGCGCGGCGAGAAGGTGTGGTACCTCACCGGCACGGACGAGCACGGTCAGAAGATCATGCGCACGGCCGACGCGAACGGTGTCACTCCCCAGGAGTGGTGCGACAAGCTCGTCGAGGAGGCCTGGAAGCCCCTCTGGGAGCACCTGAACATCGCGAACGACGACTTCATCCGCACGACGGAGAAGCGGCACACCGACCGTGTGCAGGAGTTCGTGCAGGACCTGTACGACAAGGGCGAGATCTACAAGGGCGGGTACGAAGGCCCGTACTGCGTGGGCTGCGAGGAGTACAAGCTCCCCGGCGACCTGATCGAGGACGAGCAGGGTGTGAAGCTCTGTCCGGTCCACAAGAAGCCGGTGGAGATCCTCAAGGAGGAGAACTACTTCTTCAAGCTCAGCGAGTACGGCCCGAAGCTGCTCGACTTCTACGAGAAGAACCCCGGTTTCATCCAGCCGGAGTCGGCCCGCAACGAGGTCGTGAACTTCGTCAGGCAGGGCCTGGAGGACCTCTCCATCTCGCGGTCGACCTTCGACTGGGGCATTCCGATCCCCTGGGACGAGAAGCACGTCATCTACGTGTGGGTCGACGCGCTGCTGAATTACGCGACGGCGGTCGGTTACAACGAGAACCCGGCGAAGTTCGACGAGACCTTCCCGGCCAACGTCCACCTGATCGGCAAGGACATCCTGCGCTTCCACGCGGTGATCTGGCCGGCGATGCTGATGGCGCAGGGCCTGCCCGTGCCCGGCAAGGTCGCGGCGAACGGCTGGCTGATGGTCGGCGGCGAGAAGATGTCGAAGTCGAACCTGACCGGCATCAAGCCGCAGGACCTGACCTCGCACTTCGGTGTGGACGCCTACCGCTGGTACTTCCTGCGGGCGATCGCCTTCGGCCAGGACGGTTCGTTCTCGTGGGAGGACTTCACCGCCCGGTACACCTCCGAGCTGGCCAACGACTACGGCAATCTCGCCTCGCGCGTGGCGGCGATGGTCGGCAAGTACTTCGGCGGCGCGCTGCCCGCGTCCGAGGCCGACGGCCCGGCCGAGGCGGCCGTCCACGACGGCCTGGCCAAGGCGGTCGCGGAGGCGGACCGGAAGATCGGCGAGGAGCTGGACTTCCAGGGCGGCATCCTGGCGATCTTCGACTTCGTGAAGCAGGTCAACGGCTACATCACGGAGCAGGAGCCCTGGAAGGTCGCCAAGGACGACTCCGACGAGGGCCGGGCCCGCCTGGCGACGATCCTCTACACCGCCGCCGAGTCGCTCCGCGCGGTCGCCGTGCTGCTCAACCCGATCATGCCGGAGACCTCGCAGAAGCTGTGGGACTCCCTCGGCGCCGAGCCCGGTCTGGGCGCCCTCGCCGACCAGCGCGTCGACGACGCCGCCACCTGGGGCCGCCTCCCCGCCGGCGCCACGGTCACCAAGGGCGCGGTCCTCTTCCCGCGCCTGGAGGAGCCGAAGAAGGACTGACGTCCTCCCACCCCGCACCACCCAGGACCGCCGCCTCCCCCGGAGCGCGGCGGTCCTGTCGCATGCGCACGCACGGCATTCGGCCGTTTCCCGGACATGTCGTTGCAGTCGAAAATCCGGCCATGTGATGATCGCCCTCATGACCATGAACGGGGAGGGGCATGGGACGGGCGAGCAGCGGCATGGTCCGCACTCGAGCCTGGCCGAGCTGGCCGACCTGAGCGGCGCACCGGGGGTCTCCGCCGTGCCGGAAGGGGCGCCGTCCCCGGCAGTCGGCCCACAACAGGAAGCGGCACGGCGCGCGTTCGCCGTCCTGCTGGGTGAGTTCCGGCGTACGGCGGTGCTGGTGCCGGTCGATCCGTACGGGGGCCCGTGGACCGCCGAGCAGGGCGGGGTGCGGTGGATCTGCGCGTTCTCGCACGAGGAGGCACTGGCGCGATTCGCACATGCACGTGGTGAGGCGGGGCGGGACTGGGAGTACCGGGCGGTGCTGGGCGCACGGCTGCTGGACGTGCTGGTGCCCAAGCTGGGCGTCCCCGCGGGCGTGGCGCTGGACGCGGGGAGCGCCGACGGCGTGCTGTTCCCGCCGGTGGAGGGTGTCGTGCCGGACGCCGCGGTGGCCGGACTCGGGGGGACACGGTGAGCGGTACGGATCCTGATCTCGCGGCGTCCCAGGCGGGGCTGCGCCTGATCGCGCTGGGCATCGACAAAGCGCACGAGGAATTGAAGGACCTCGGCATGATCGGCGAGGCCACCGCCGGTCGCGGCTTCTCAGAACTTTCCCTGACCGGCCTGGAGTTGGGGCACGCCGGGCTCGCAGCCGGGTTCAAGACGTTCTGCGAGCGCTGGGAGTGGGGCGTCCGGGGGCTGATGCAGCGGGGCAATGGCTTCGCCTCGGCTGTCGGGTTGTCCGCCGGTGCCTTCCACGAGCAGGAGCAGTACGTCAAGGACACCATCAAGATCGCCGTGAACGCGGTGAACGGCAATCCGCACCTCACGGAGGACGAGGTCAAGGCCAAGGACTGGGACGAGATCAGGTCCCAGAGGACCGGCGACAACGCGGACTACAGCGCGGAGTCGATGGCGGCGGCGCAACGGAACGTCGAGCAGACGTGGAAGGACACCGGCTACGACGTCGAGGACGCCGCCTTGGACTCGCTGGAGAGCAGCGGCGCCCTTGACCCGGCGCTGCGTGAGGCCGTGGACCAGCGCATGCGCGAGACGTTCGACCCCACCCAGGAGGCGGTCGACCGTGCGGAGCGGCCGGCTTGGGGGAGCGAGTAGATGACGGACTGGCTGGGCAAGGCGGGGGACCTGTGGGAAGCCGGCGAGAAGGTCGTCGGCATGGGCGTCGACAAGGGCACCGACGCCCTCGGGGAGGTGCTGGACCACGTCGGCGCGGAAGGCGTCGCCGAGTCGGTCACCGACTGGGGTGACAGCGCGGCCTCGGCACTGGGGGCAGAGGTCGGTGAGAAGCAGCTCGGCCAGAGCGAGGAGGCCAGTGAGCTGATCCACGGTCAGGCGTCCAAGATCACCGCCAGTGCGAATAGCCTGCGTGACTTCAGCGCCGCGTTCGCCATGGTCGGCGGCGGCATGAAGAAGCTGGACTCCGCCCACTGGAAGGGCGAGGCCGCCGACACCTTCCGTGAGAAATTCGAGCTCCTGCCCACGGACTGGCTGCACGCGGCGGACGCCTTCGAGGCCGCGGCGGCGGCGCTGACGGCCTACGCCGCGACGGTGACCGCGGCACAGGGGATGGCGCGCGAGGCCATCGCTCTGTACAAGCAGGGCAACGAGGTTTCCCGGAAGGCCGTCGACGCGCACAACGAGAAGGTCGACGCGTACAACAAGGCCCGCACCACCGACGCCCCACTGCCCGAGCCGGCCCCCTTCACCGACCCGGGACAGGCTCAGCGCGATCAGGCCCAGGACATACTCGACGCCGCCCGCCGCCAGCGGGACGAGGCCGCCGAGATGGCCAACGGAATCGTCACTGCGGCCCTCGCCCACGCGCCCGCCGAGAAGTCCGCCATGGAGCGCGCCCGGCTCGGCGTGATGGACCTCGCCCTGGGCAACGGCATCGAGACGACGCACTTCGTGGGCGGCGCCGTGAAAGGCACGGTCGGCCTCACCAACTTCGTCCGCTCGATCCATCCGCTCGACGGGTACAACCTCACGCATCCGGCCGAGTACTACGAGAACGTCAACATGACCCTGGCCGGCGTCGTGACGAGCGCCGCCCACCCCGACCGGGCGGCGAAGGGCGCCTGGGACGCGTTCCAGGAGGACCCGAGCGAGTTCTGGGGCCGGCTGGCCCCGGAAGCGTTCGGCACGAAGGGTGCGGGTGGGCTCAAGTCCCTCGCCCGCAAGGGCGTGGACGACGCCAGGGGCGGGACCGGCAAGGGCCGCGACGGACACAGTGAGGATCCCCACGGCACGTCGCGCGAGTGCACGGACCGGCAGTGCAAGGGTGACCCCGTCGACATGGCGACGGGCCGGATGGTCCTGCCGCAGACGGACATCGTCCTCCCAGGGTCTCTGCCGCTGGTCTTCACCCGCACCTTCGAGTCGTCCTACCGCGCGGGACGCTGGTTCGGCCCGACGTGGGCGAGCACCGTCGACCAGCGCCTGGAGATCGACGCGGAAGGCGTGGTGTTCGTCTGCGAGGACGGCGGCCTCCTGGCCTACCCGCACCCCGCGCCCGGCGTGCCGGTCATGCCCACCCACGGCCGCCGCTGGCCCCTGAACCGCGACGGGGACGCGTACACCGTCACCGACCCCGGCACCGGCAGGGTCTGGCACTTCACCGAGCAGGCGACGGACCTGGCCCTGCTGACGCGGATCGACGACCGCAACGGCCGCTCGATCACCTACGAGTACGACGAGACCGGTGCGCCGACGTCAGTCCTCCACCACGGCGGCTACCACCTGAAGCTCACCACCGATCAGGGGCGGATCACCGCGCTCCACCTCGCGGGCGCCGCCCCCGACGGCACGGATCAGACGATCCTCCGCTACGGCTACACGGACGGCCACCTGACCTCGGTGACCAACTCCTCCGGCCTGCCCCTGCGTTTCGGCAACGACGAACTCGGCCGCATCACGTCCTGGAACGACACCAACGGCAGCCGCTTCGGCTACGTCTACGACGAGCGGCACCGCTGCGTGTACCAGTCGGGCGCGAACGGTCACATGGAGTCCCGCTTCACATGGGACGAGACCGACCCCGACACCGGTCTGCAACAGACCTCCGTCACCGACGCGCTGGGGCACACCACCCGTTTCCTCGTCAACGACAGGGCTCAGGTCGTCGGCGAAGTCGACCCGCTGGGCGCGGTCACCCGTTACGAATACGACCACTACCACCGGCTCCTGTCCCGCACCGACCCGCTCGGCCACGTCACCCACTCCACGTACGACGACGCGGGCCACCTGACAGAAGTGGTTCGTCCTGACGGCCGCCGGCTGTCGGCGGAGTACAACGAGATGGGCCTGCCGGTCCGGGTGCGGGGCGCAGACGGCACGTCGATACGCCAGACGTACGACGAGAAGGGCAACCGCACCTCGGTCACCGACTCCGCCGGGTCCACAACCCGCTTCGCATACGACGCGGAGGGCCATCTCACGACGGTCACCAACGCACTCGGCCACGCGACCACCCTGCGCTGCGACCGCGCCGGGCTGCCTGTCACGGTCACCGATCCCCTCGGGGCCACCGTCCACTACGAGCGCGACGCCTTCGGCCGTCCGGTCACCATCACCGACCCACTCGGCTCGGTGACCCGCCTCGAATGGACCGTCGAGGGCAAGCTCGCCCGCCGGACCGACCCCGACGGCAGCGAGCAGTCCTGGACGTACGACGGCGAGGGCAACTGCCTGTCGCACACGGACGCCATGGGCGCGGTCACCCGCTTCGAGTACACGGACTTCGACCTGCTGACGTCCCGCACGGACCCGGACGGTTCGCGCTACGAGTTCTCCCACGACACGAACCTCCGATTGACGCAGGTCCGCAACCCGCAGGGCCTGACATGGACCTACGTGTACGACGCCGCCGGCCGGCTCGCCTCGGAGACGGACTTCGACGGCCGCGTCCTGACCTACGCGCATGATGCGGCGGGCCGGCTGGTCTCCCGCACGAACGGTGTGGGGCAGACGGTCCGGTTCGAGCACAACGAGCTGGGCCAGGTCGTCCGCAAGGACGCCGAGGGTGCGGTCACCACCTTCGCGTACGACATCTTCGACGAACTGGCGGTGGCGACCGGTCCCGACGCCACCCTCACACGGCTGCGAGACAAGTACGGGCGGCTCCAATCCGAGACGGTCAACGGCGCGCGGTTGGAGTTCACGTACGACGTCCTCGGCCGCCTCACGGGCCGGACGACACCCACCGGAGCCATCAGCGCGTGGACGTACGACGCGGCCGGCCGCCGAACAGGACTGACGACCGCGGGCCGCTCCCTCACCTTCGAGCACGATGCCGCCGGTAGGGAGCTGACCCGGCACATCGGCGACGCGGTCACGTTCACTCACGATTTCGACGCGATGGGCCGCCTCACCGGACAGCAGGTCATCCGTCTCGGCCGCACCGTCCAGTCCCGCGCCTACAGCTACCGCGCCGACGGCAATCTGATCGGCGTCCACGACCAGCTCTCCGGCACCCGCACCTTCGACGTGAACGTGACCGGCCGGGTCACCGCCGTCCACGCCGAGGGCTGGACCGAGCGGTACGCCTACGACGAGGCCGGCAACCAGACGGAGGCCTCCTGGCCCGCCACCCACCCCGGCCAGGAGGCCACGGGCGCCCGCACCTACACCGGCACCCGCATCACCCGAGCGGGCAGCGTCCGCTACGAACACGACACCCAGGGCCGCGTCGTCCTCCGCCAGAAGACCCGCCTGTCCCGCAAGCCGGACACCTGGCGGTACGCGTGGGACACGGAAGACCGGCTGGTCTCCGTGACCACCCCGGACGGCACGGTGTGGTGCTACCTCTACGACGCGCTCGGCCGTCGCATCGCGAAACAGCGCCTGGCCGCGGACGGCGTGGCCGTGGTGGAGCAGGTCTCCTTCACCTGGGACGGTG
The DNA here is from genome assembly GCF_004353505.1 of Streptomyces sp. WAC05374. Taxonomy (GTDB): domain Bacteria; phylum Actinomycetota; class Actinomycetes; order Streptomycetales; family Streptomycetaceae; genus Streptomyces. The sequence goes on along the minus strand of NZ_SMNQ01000006.1, from coordinate 154,221 downwards.
CGACCCTCTGCGAGCAGACCACCTCCGGCGGTACGCTCCCCGGCCCCGTCACCCTCACCTGGGACCACGACGGCCTGCATCCGCTGACTCAGACAGAACGCATCAGCGCCCCGGACGCTCCGCAGGGCACGGTCGACGAGCGCTTCTTCGCCATCGTCACCGACCTGATCGGCACCCCGAGGGAACTCGTCGACGAATCAGGCACCCTCGCCTGGCACACCCGTAGCACGCTGTGGGGTACGACGACCTGGAACCGCGACGCCTCCACGTACACCCCGCTCCGCTTCCCGGGCCAGTACTTCGATCCTGAAACAGGTCTGCACTACAATTACTTCCGCTATTACTCCCCCGAAGCAGCACGTTATTTCAGCCCAGACCCGCTAGGTCTCGCGCCAGCACCCAACCCGCACTCATACGTACATAACCCGGGAACATGGAGTGACGCCCTCGGGCTCTCACCCTGCCCTCCGAAGGGAGAGCACTCAAACCCGTTCAAACGCAGAAAGGACGCAGAAGAAGCCGCGTTCGAAGCTGCAGGAGTTCCCTTCGGAGAGACTCCGATCGCCGAATGGATGGTGACCGGGGACAAGAACCTGAAGTACAGCCCCGGGTATACCTATTCCGACAATCCGGCTCACTGGGGAACGTTCCGGCAATTCGAAACAGAACGCGGCTCCCGTGTCGTCGTCGAGCATACCCATGACCCCAAAGGTACGCATTTCCACGCCGGTAAACCCAAAATCGATGACACCAGGAGTCTGGTTAACTTCGGCTGGGACAATCGCAGGGTACAACGTGACGACGGAAGCTTCGGCTATCCGGAAGACATGGAGCGGTACGCGAAAATCAACAAGCCCGGCGGAGATCACCATTTCTTTTACACGGGTGAATAACACGCCGCGGGCCAAGAAGAGAGAAGAGCAGATGCCCCCTCGCACTCCGCATTGGGAACAGACGGTAGAGGCATGCGGCCTTGCCCTGGTGGATAAGGAGGTGCCCCCTTCCCTCCCGTCGGTCATGACCGCTGTCTACGCCGCAACCGGCATCGACGTCACACCGACGGAGAGGGTCCCCAATTCGCCCCCCGACTCGAAAGAGCGCCTCGGTGACCGGTGGCAGGCAGTGGCCGTAGAGGCCAAACTTATGGACACATCAAAAGAATTCCACATCATTCCCCCGGGCGGCGGCGGCACTTCGGTGGGCTGGGTCCGCGTCATGGATGTTTCCTCTGAGCCGCTGCCTTCGCGCGTCGCATCTGTGACCGGTTCTCCGGAGTTGGTGGCCCTGTCCTTGGACGGGCGTCGGCTCCTCGCCGTCACGGAGGAAGATGATGAGTACTGGATTGTGGTACGCACATTCGACTGAGTCGTCGAAGCGTCCCGTGATCGAAGAATGGTGGCGGAGGGGAACGAGCTGACATGCCGTAACGCGGGTTCGACCGGCTCCGGGTGGAGGGCACAACGGACTGGGCTGCAGCGGACGACAGTCAGTTCCGCGCAGGGGTGCGGAGCGGCTCGCTCGACGCCGTGGCGATCGCCTCGTCCAGGACGTCCCGTGAGCGGATCAGGTCGGTGATCATGCGGTCGATACGGTCGCGCTCCGTGGTGAGGTCGGCGACCAGGCGGGGCGTGGCGATCCCGGAGGGGCCGCCGTCCGTGTCGCGCATGCAGGGGAGGAGCTGGGCGATCCGCTTGCTGTGCAGGCCCGCCGCGTAGAGGGCCTGGATGCGGATGACGCGGTCGACGGCCCAGTCGCCGTAGACGCGCTGGCCGCCCGGGGTGCGCTCGGCGGTGAGGAGGCCCTGGGTCTCGTAGTAGCGCAGCGACCGTTCACTCACGCCCGTGCGGCGGGAGAGTTCACCGATCCGCATGGCGCACCTCCGGCTCCCGGGAAGCGACTTGAACCTGACACTGATGTCAACTCCTACCGTACCGGCATGACGAACGCACCGGAGACCTCCCGCCTTTTCCAGCCCGCCCGCCTCGGCTCACTGGTCCTGCCCAACCGACTCGTCATGGCCCCGCTGACCCGCAACCGGGCGGGGGCCGACGGGGTGCCACAGCCGGTCATGGCGACGTATTACGCGCAGCGCGCGTCGGCTGGGCTGATCATCGCCGAGGCGACCACGCCCAATGCCGTGGGCCAGACGTACCCGAACATCCCCGCCATCCACAGTGACGCGCAGGTGGCCGGGTGGCGGCGCGTCACCGAGGCGGTGCGCGCGGCGGGCGGGCGGATGTTCCTCCAGCTCCAGCACGGTGGCCGGGTCGGGCACCCGGACAGCAGCGGGCTGGTGCCGGTCGCGCCGTCGCCGGTACCGCTGCCGGAGACGATCCACACCCCGGGCGGGCGCAAGGAGGCCGTGGTGCCCAGGGAGATGTCGGTCGACGACATCCGTTCCACCGTGGCCGATTTCGCCACCGCCGCCCGCAACGCCGTCGACGCCGGTTTCGCCGGGGTGGAGGTGCACGCCGCCAACGGTCACCTCCTGCACCAGTTCATGGCGCGGAACACCAACCACCGCGCCGACGGCTACGGAGGCTCGGTGGCCGGCCGTATCCGGTTCGCGGTGGAGGTGGTCCGAGCGGTCGCCGCCGCCATCGGTCCCGAGCGGGTGGGCCTGCGGATCTCCCCGGGGAACACCGTCAACGGCATCGAGGAGGGCGAGACCGGGGAGATCTACCGGACGCTCGTCGACGCTCTGGCGGACGTCGGTCTCGCCTACCTGCACACCGTGTTCGCCGACCCGGACGACGCCTTGTGGCAGGACCTCCGCAAGCGGTGGTCCGGCACGCTGGTCGCCAACCCGGCGCTGGGGTGGGGCGGTCCGCTCCCCGCCGACGGGGGCAGGCAGGCGGGCGAGCGGCTGCTGGCCGCCGGTGCCGACCTGATCGCGCTCGGCCGGGCCTTCATGTCCAACCCCGACCTGGTCGAGCGGCTGCGGACCGGCGCGCCGCTCAACCCGCTCCGGGACGAGGGCTGGATGTACGCCGGCGGCGAGGCGGGGTACACCGACTACCCCTCGCTCACCAAAGCGGGCATGACGGCCACGGCCTGATCCGGTAAGCAGGTGGAGTGGCACAAGGGCATGGGAGAACCGAAAAGCTCGGGCGGGAAGTCTTCGGGCCGCTGGGGGGCATCGTGGAGATCGGTTCGGTCGTCGACGCGGGCGGCCGACCTCTCTCGACCGTCTCGGTGAGTGACTTCACCGCCCGCCACCGCGACGAGTTGCACCGCATCCTGGCCACCGTGCAGGACATCGGCGGCTTCCCTCCCGACACCATGCGCATCGTCGACGACCTGGGCTGGCACCGCGATCACGACATCACCGCGGCCTCGCTGCTGCTGTGGTCCGGTGGCGTCGAAGCGTACTCACCACACCTCGAACAGCCCGAGAGCGTACGGAGAATGCTCCGCGCCGGAGCCGACATCCAACTCGTGAAACTCATGCACGCGCTCGTGGGAGCGGCCGCGCAGAGAACCCCTCACCGCCACCCGGAAGACCTCGTGCCGCTCATCGTCGCGGTCATCGACATCGCGGCCGCCCTGGCCGGAGCCGGTCACCCGACTGCCGTCCGGGACGTCTTCCGCATGTGGCGCGTGGCGTACCTCCCTGGTGTGCTGATGCCGCCTTCGACAACTCCTGAGTCGATCAAGGAGTGCTTCCGGACGTGCGCGCACATCCTCGACGCATGGGACTGACCACATGCCTCGCCGACGCCGAACCCGTACTCAGGTGCGCGAGGCGTACGACAGGAAGCCGGCCCACGCCCCCGGCGTGAAAGTGAGCTGGGGGCCATCGACTCACGAGGAGTCCGGGCCCGGACGATGCCTTACCGCTCTCCAGGATGGCGGCGCCGTCCAGGCGGTCGGACTCTAGAGGTGGACCTCGCGCCGGTCTGAGCTGCGGAAATGCCGCAGTCACCGGGAGCCGGATTTCCGGAGGCCGGTGGGGCCGCGGGTCTTCCAAGACACGATGAGAGAGAAAGAAACCGGGCCGAACCCCACCCCTCCTCCCCCTCAGGGGGCCGCTCACTCACGCGGGTGAAAAACACCAACTCGGCTGGCTTTGGGACGGGTTGCTTGATCTACGCTCAGCGCGAGACACCACCTCACCGCTGACATGCGTCGGCCCCCGCCGGGACCGCTAATCCCAGTGCGGGGGCCTGACCATCAAGGAAGAGAAGAGCTTCCCGATGGATACCCAGAACAGTAGCGTGCGCCCGTACGCCCGGTCCCGTACCGGCGGGAAAAACCACCCTTCCCGGGGGACCCGCAGAGGCGTGCAGCGCGGCGGCGTCATCCATGACAACTCCCGCCACACCAGCCGCTTCACGGTGATCGGCAACCACCTCGCCCAGCACGCCGAGCTGTCGCTCCTCGCGATCGGGCTGGCCGTCCACATCCAGTCGCTCCCCAGCGGCGCCCTGGTCGACATCGAGACCCTCGCCGGCCGCTTCCCCGAGGGGAGGAGCCGGATCGCGGGCGCCCTGCGCGAACTGGAGGTCCACGGCTATCTGCGCCGTACCCGCGTGCGCACCGACGGGGGCCTCATCGTCACCCGCACGGTGTCCTGCAACCGGCCCGGCCGGTCCGGAGCCACGGAGGAGCCGGAGCCCCGGCCCCGGCGCAGCGCCGACAAGCCGGCCCGCCGCCGGGCGCTGCCCGCCGTACCGCAGCCCGCGTACCCCGCCCCGGACCTCCTCCGTACCGCCCTGGAGGTCCTCGCCGGCCTGCGCGGTGAGGATTCCCGCCTTCTGCTCTCCGCGACCGACGCCGAGCACCTCGTCCCGGGCGTCGCCGCGTGGCTCGAGCGGGACCTTCCTCCCGAGGCGGTCCAGCGCGCTCTGACCGCAGGTCTGCCACCGGAGCCGCTCACCCGCCCGGCGGCCCTGCTGGCCCACCGCCTGTCCGCCCAGCTCCCGCCCCTGCCGCCCTTCCGCGCACCGGACAGGGGTTCGGGCTCGGCCGTCAGACATCCGCTCCAGAACTGCGACGCCTGCGACCGCGCCTTCCGGGGCCCGGAGCCGGGGACGTGCGCCGTCTGTGCCCCCGAGCGGTAACTCCTCGAAAGCGTCCACGCCGCCAGAGAAGTGGCGGCAGGATGACACGTACTGCCCTCCTGGCCTTGCCGAAGACGTCGTCCCGCAGAAGACAGGACCGCATGTGCCCACCTTCGCCGTCAACGGATTCCTCCCCCTGGGCCGACACTCGGTCTCGCTCAGCGACGCGGAGTCGATGCTGGTCAGCGCACCGCAGTTCCGGGATTCCCCAACGCGCCAGACCCTCTGGGACGGGCTGATCGATTATCTCGACGTCTTCCTCACGCTTGAGGACACCTATGCGAGCCTTCTGGACGGCACCCCCCTCATTCACCGGGTATGGCTGGGCGGCAGTTTCGTCAGTACGAAGCTCGATCCGCGCAACATCGACACCACCCTTCTGATCGACACCGACGCCGAGCGTGCCGTACGCGGCCACCCCGGCTCCAAATGGTTGACCACCGCCTTCCAGAGCCGCGACAGGATGCGGGAGAAGTACGGTGTCTCCCCGGTCCGCATCGGGTACCGACGTGTTGCCCGCGTCTTCGAGCCGGAACGCTTCATACCCGAAGAGCGGACATACTTCACAGAAAGAGGTGTGTGGGACGACTGGTGGCAGCGTTGCAGGCTGCCTGACCAGGAGGACCGCTCACCGTCCGAACGCAGTGCCGCCCCGGCACGCGGTTACCTGGAGGTGCGACTGTGACCGGGGATAGCTGGCGCGAGGACAGACGCGCACTCGTGAGGGACGACCCGGCGGCGGAGAGCAATGCGGCGCGGCTTCTGAACGAGTTGGGCACGGAGGACAGGGACGACGACGCGATCGAGGCCGATCACCGGTCGAGTCGCCTCGCGGCGGTACGCGAGTACAGCCCGCACGCCCGCCTCGACGAGGAACTCCGGCTCCGTCTGACCGGCCCGGACACCGACGGCGGTGCGCTCCGCTTCCAGTGGGGACACGCGCTCCTGCACCCGGTCGAGGCCGCTGTCTCGACGGCCGCCGGGACACCGGTGCAACTGGAAGTCACCGGCATCTCCGCAGGCAGCACGGTCATCCACGCCCGGCCGGTAACCAGCCGCACCGGCGGCGCGCCAGGCACGCTCGACGCTCCTGCCACATCAGCGGCGAGCACGGGCATCAGCACGCTCACCGAACTGCTGCGCGCCCTCGAGAGCGAGAGCGACGTCCGTGAGTGGGCCAGGCTTTTCGACGCCGTCGACTCGCTGTCCCGGGCCCTTGGCAAGTACCGGCTCGACCTCGGCCTGACGTGGTACGACGCCGACGGTGGGACACGCCGGGCGAGACTGTCCGAGCGTGGCAGGCACTATGTGGAGCGCCTTCGGCAGACGCGTGACCGGGATCAGGAGATCACGATCTCCGGGCGCATCACCGAGCTCCGTGAAAGCGGCTGGGTGAAGGTGAAAGCCGGGGCCGCCAAGAACGCGCATGCCTATGACGTCCGTTTCGAGGACCCGGAGGAACTGGTCCGCATGCGCCCGGGGCTCGGAGACAACGTCCATTTCCGCGTTCGCTTCCGGCAACGACTGGACGCCGTGGGCATCGCCCGGTCCACCGAGTTCACGTATCTCGGCCAGGCGGCGGAGCAGATCGCGCTGCACGTCGAAGGGTAGGGAACCCAGCGTGGGTGAGGCCGCGCACGGGGCCGGGCCCCGCTCCGGACGGAGAACTGAAAGGGCCCGGGATCCGAGGATCCCGGGCCCTGCGTGAAGCGGCGGGTGACTACTTGTCCGCGACCGGCTTGCGGAGCGCGATGTTGAGCTCCTTGAGGCGGGCCTCTTCCAGCTCCGTCGGGGCGCCCATCATCAGGTCCTGGGCGTTGCCGTTGAGCGGGAAGGCGATCGTCTCGCGGATGTTGGGCTCGTCGGCGAGGAGCATCACGATGCGGTCGACGCCCGGGGCGATGCCGCCGTGCGGCGGGGCGCCGTACTGGAACGCCTTGAGCATGCCGGAGAACTCGCGCTCGACGGTCTCACGGTCGTAGCCCGCGATCTCGAAGGCCTTGAACATGATGTCCGGCTCGTGGTTCCGGATGGCACCGGACGACAGCTCGACGCCGTTGCAGACGATGTCGTACTGCCAGCCGAGGATGTCCAGCGGGTCCTGGGTCTCCAGGGCCTCCAGGCCGCCCTGCGGCATCGAGAAGGGGTTGTGCGAGAAGTCGATCTTGCCGGTCTCCTCGTCCTTCTCGTACATCGGGAAGTCGACGATCCAGCAGAAGCGGAAGACGCCCTCCTCGAAGTGGCCGGCCCGCTTGGCGGCCTCGACGCGGACCGCGCCCATGATCTTGGAGACCTCGTCGAAGTCGCCCGCGCCGAAGAAGAGGGCGTGGCCCGGCTCCAGGCCGAGGCGCTCGGTGAGGACCTTGACGTTCTCCTCGGTGAGGAACTTGGCGATCGGGCCGGTGAGGGCGTTGTTCTCGCCCACGCGCACCCAGGCCAGGCCCTTGGCGCCGTGCTCGACCGCGAAGTCGCCCAGGCCGTCGAAGAACTTGCGCGGCTGGTCGCCCGTGTTCGGCACCGGCAGGGCGCGGACGTGCTTGCCGGCGAAGGCCTTGAACTCGGAGCCCTCGAAGACGTCGGTGACGTCGACCAGTTCGAGCTGGGCGCGCAGGTCCGGCTTGTCGGAGCCGTACTTCAGCATCGCCTCACGGAACGGGATGCGCGGGAACGGCGAGGTGACGTGGCGGCCGCCGCCGAACTCCTCGAACAGCTCGGTCATGAGCTGCTCGATCGGCTGGAAGACGTCCTCCTGCTCGACGAAGCTCATCTCGACGTCGAGCTGGTAGAACTCGCCCGGCGAGCGGTCGGCGCGGGCGTCCTCGTCGCGGAAGCAGGGGGCGATCTGGAAGTACCGGTCGAAGCCGGAGATCATCAGGAGCTGCTTGAACTGCTGCGGGGCCTGCGGCAGGGCGTAGAACTTGCCCGGGTTCAGGCGGGAGGGGACGACGAAGTCACGGGCGCCCTCGGGGGAGGTCGCGGTGAGGATCGGGGTCGCCATCTCGTTGAAGCCGAGGGCCGTCATCTTGTGGCGGATCGCGGAGATGACCGCCGTACGCAGCATGATGTTGCGGTGCATGCGCTCGCGGCGCAGGTCGAGGAAGCGGTACTCCAGGCGCCGCTCCTCGTTGACGCCGTCGTCCGCGTTGATCGTGAACGGCAGCGGGGCGGAGGCACCCAGGACCTCGACCTCGGCGACCTCGACCTCGATCTCACCGGTCGGGAGGTCGGCGTTGATGTTCTCGGCACCGCGCGAGACGACCTTGCCGTCGACCCGGACGACCGACTCCTTGGTCTGCTTGTCGAGCGCCTCGTACGCGGCGGTGCCGGGACGGGCGACGAGCTGCGTGATGCCGTAGTGGTCGCGCAGATCGATGAAGAGGATGCCGCCCAGGTCGCGCCGATTGTGCAGCCAGCCACTCAGCCGGACGTCGCTGCCGACGTCAGAGGCGCGGAGCTCGCCGCAGGTGTGGGACCTGTACCGATGCATCGTCGTTCATCCAGTCTTCGCGGATCGGGGTCTGTGTTTCACGTGAAACTTCACCCAGGGTACCGGTCGCCGCATGATCGCCGGGCGCAGCTCGGTGGCGGCTGATCCGGTCGTCTTCTTAGAGTGGGGCAATGCGCACCGAGGACGTCCTGGCCGCCATCGCGACCGGCCTGTGGCGCTGGGACAACGCATCCGGGATCGTCACCCTCGACGCGGAGGCGGCCCGGCTGCTCGGGCTGCCCGCCGAGCCTGCCGAACTGACCGAGGCGGCCGTGCGCTCCCGTTTTCATCCCGTCGACTGGAACGAGATCGACGGGATCGTGAACCTCGCCGTGGCGGAGGGCACCCTCGCCGAGGCCCGCCTGCGGATCATGGACGAGAACGGCCGGGTGATCCGTACCGTGCGCAGCCGGTCGAAGCCGTTCGTCGACAAGAACGACTACCAGCTCGTCGGCACCCTCCAGGAGGTCGCCGAACCGCAGCCCGGCACCGCCGCCCGCACACCCGTCACGGGTGACTGGCGCCGTTCGCGCGAGGCGTTCCTGCTGGACGCGGGGCGGGCGCTGGCCGAGGCACGGTCGACGGCCGAGGTGCTGCGGGTGGCCGCCTCGCTGTCGATGCCCGGCTTCTCCCCGGACGGGCTCGCGGTCTTCGGCATCTCGGGCGACCGGCTGACGATCATCGGCCACCACGGGCACAACCCGGGCGACGACGCCCCGTTCTCCGAGATGCCGCTGGAAACGGACTATCCGGCGGCGGAGGTGGTGCGGACCGGGCGGGCGATCTATCTGCCGTCGCCGGAGGAGTACCGGGCCCGCTATCCGGCGACCTGGCCTCTGGCACAGCGCTTCGGCAGGGAGTCGTGGGCGTTCCTGCCGCTGATCGTCGCGGGGCGCACGATGGGCGCCTGGATGGCGGCGTTCACCTACCCGGTGTCGTTCACGCCCGACGAGCGGTCCGTCCTGACGACGGTGGCCCGGATGCTGGCACAGGCGCTGGCCCGCGCGGGGGTCGCCGAGTCGGAGCGTGAGCTGTCGCTGGGCCTCCAGCGCACGATGATGCCGGTCCTGGGGCCCGCCATCCCCGGCATGGAGGTGGCCGCGCGGTACGTCCCGACCGGCGGCGGACTCCAGGTCGGCGGTGACTGGTACGACATGATCCAGCTCCCCGCCGGGCGCATCGCCTTCGTGATCGGCGACGTCCAGGGGCACGACGTGCGGGCGGCCGGGCTGATGGGGCAGCTCCGGATCGCGCTGCGCGCCTACGCCTCGGAGGGCCACCGCCCCGACGCGGTGCTGTCCCGGGCCTCCCGGTTCCTGTACGGGATCACGGACGGGGCCGAGGGTGACCACGGGGGAAGGTTCGCGACCTGCCTGTACCTGGAGGTGGACCCGGCCACCGGAACGCTCGACATCGCCCGGGCGGGCCACCCCGACCCGGCGATCCGGATGGCCGACGGGACGGTGATGCTGCGGCCGACGGCGGGCGGCCTGCCGCTGGGGATCGTCCCGGACACCGACTACCCGACGACCCGGCTCACCCTGGAGCCCGGCGAGACCCTGATGATCTGCACCGACGGGCTCCTGGAGACCGGCGGGCACGACCTGGAGACCGGCTGGGCCCGCATCCGGACGCTGCTGGAGCTGCACGACGCCGAGGACGAGTCGCTGGAGGTGCTGGCCGACAGCCTGGTCCAGGCCGTGCACGGGCCGGGCTCCCACCACACCACCGGCCGGCTGGCCGACCGCCGCGAGGACGACATCGCGGTGCTGCTGCTGTCGCGGACCGGTGCGCCGCTGCGGACGGCGGCGGCCCGGCGTACGGCGATGACGGTCGCCCAGGCGGAGCCGGAGCGGATCGCGGCGGCCCGGCAGCACCTGCGGGAACTGCTGCACGACTGGGCGGACCCGGAGCAGGTCGACTCGGCGGTCCTGATGGTCTCCGAGATGGTGACGAACGTGCTCGTCCACACGGACGGGGACGCGCTGCTGGTGGCGGAGGCGAGCGGTGACCACGGCAAGCGGCGGCTGCGCGTGGAGGTCGCGGACGCCAGCGACGAGCTGCCGCACCGGCGGCGGCCGGGCGAGATGGCGTCGTCCGGGCGCGGGCTGATCCTGATGGAGATGCTGGCGCACGAGTGGGGCGTGGACCCGCGCGGCGAGGGCAAGTCGATCTGGTTCGTGCTGCACGAGGAGCGGGACGGGGACGGGGAGCTCGCGCTGTAGCGGGTGGGGTGGGGGCTGGGTGGGGGGTGCTGGGTGGGGGGTGCTGGGTGGGGGGTGCTGGGTGGTTGGGGGCTGCCGGGTGGAGGTGCTGGGTGGCTGGGGGCCGGTGTCGGGCGTCGGTCGCTCGGCGGGCGGGGTCCGGGGGCCGGTCGGTCAGGCGGGGGTCGGTGCGTGGCGGAGGCGGAGCTTGGACTGGCCGTGCGGCAGCCGCTCCCAGTCGTCCATGAAGTGGGCGGTCAGCCCGTGCTTCTCCGCCAGCCGCACCAGCGTCTCCGTGCGGTAGTAGAAGTCCTCGCCCAGCACCTGGTGCTCACGGCCCTCGGTGCGGTCGAAGGTGAAGTCGAAGAAGCCGCCGGGCGCAAGCACCCGCCCGACGTGCGCCAGGCACTCGTCGATGATCTCCAGGGGCGAGTGGGAGAACACGCTGTGCGCGTGGACCACGGTGAACCAGTCGTCGGGCAGGAAGTCCAGCCTCAGATTGTCGACCGGGGTCAGATACGGCAGCTTCCGCTGGAGCCCGTACCGCACGACGGTCTTCTTGGCCTCGATGAGGATGTCGGGCGAGATGTCGATGCCGTAGTAGTGGCCGGTTTCCAGGTGCTCGATGAACCGCCAGCCCGCGCGGAGGTTGCCGCAGCCGATCTCCAGCATCCGGTCCTCGGGGCGCAGCCCGTGCTCGACGAGGTAGTCGTACTGCATCTGCCCGACGGCCAGCCAGCGGGCGTGCGAGGGCCGGCCGCCCACCGCCGCCTCCGGGCTGCGGGCGGTGTCGGACGCCATGACCGCCCGGTAGTACGCCACGTGGTCGCTGCCGTGCCGGAGGCGCAGCAGGGCGTTGCGTGCGGCGCGGCGCAGGTGGGGCACCACCCGCTGGGGGTGCGTCAGCGCGTACCGGACCTTGTGGCCGAGCCGGGACCGGTTCCTCAGCAGGCGTGGGTCGGGTCGTGGTGTCTGGTGCTCCATGACGGCCTCCGTGCGCCCCCCGGGCTGCCCCCTGTCGCGGATGCTAGCCCGGTACGGCCGGGACGGCCGCGTGGACACGGTTCGCGTACCACCGCTCAGGTGCCGTCGGCCGCGTACAGCCGGCGCAGCTCGCCGATCACGCCGAACGCGGCGGCGGTGAGCGGCACCGCGAGCAGCATGCCGAGGATGCCGGCGACGGACGCCCCGGCGGTGATGGCGATCATGACGACGGCGGGGTGCATCTGGACCGTACGGCTCTGGATCACCGGCTGGAGGACGTGTCCCTCGATGAGCTGTACGGCGAGGACGACGCCGACCGCCCACAGCGCGATGGCGACGCCCCGCTCGGCGAGCGCCACGAGAACCGCCACGGCGCCGGAGATGAACGCGCCGAGGTACGGGATGTACGCGCCGACGAAGACCAGCGCGCCCAGGCCCACCGCGTTGGGGACGCGCAGGATGAGCAGGCCGGCGGTGATGAGGAGGGCGTCGATCAGGGCGATGAGCGTCGTCCCGCGCATGAAGCCCTCCACCGCCCCGTAGGCCCGGCGGGCCATGGCCTCGACGGGGTCGGCGCCGCCCGCGGGGACCATGGAGCGCAGGGCGTGCAGGGCGCGGCCGGCGTCGCGGAGGAAGAAGAAGACGAGCAGCAGGGCCAGGACGGCCATGGCGATCACCTCGCCGACGACGCTCAGCCCGCTGATGACGCCGGACGCGGCGGTGCCGCCGAACTTGCCCAGGAGGCTCCTGGCGTTGGTGGCGAGGTCGTCCAGCGAGGTGCCGGCGGCGCCGAGGTGCCGTGTGAGGTCGGTCGCGGCGCGGCGCAAGGAGATGAGGATCTGGTCGCCGGTGTCGATGAGCGCGGCGACCACGATGTAGGTGGCCCCGCCGAAGACGGCGACGACGGCCGCGCAGGTCAGCCCGGCGGCCAGGGACCGCTGGACCTTCATGGCGACGAGCCGCAGGTACAGCGGCCGGAGCAGCGCGGTGCCGAGCAGGGCGAGCAGGACGGGCGTGACGGCCGTCTGGAACGTCACGCACAGCCAGACGCCGACGGCCGCCACGCCGGTCACGAGCAGGACGACCACGCACCACGCGGCGACACGGCGGACGGGCTCGGGGAGCGTGTGCACCGTTCCACGGCACCACGTGCCTCCCGGGTCCGCCCGTGGAGGGGCCCGGCCGGGTGAGCGGGGATGACACCCCGTCAGCCCACGCCGGGCCCCTGGACGTCACCGCCGTCGGCCGGCCGGCCACGGAGGCGGGCCTGCGGCCGCCGGCCGGCCACGGAGGCCCGCACCGCCACGGGCGCCGGGCCGGCACCGCGCCCGGGGCGTCACCCGCCCCGGACCACCACGGAGGCCCGCCCCGGACCGGTCACCCGCCCCGCCTCGGGGCGTCACCCGCCCCGGACCGCCACGGGCGCCCGGCCGGCACCGCGCCGGCGGACGTCACGCGTCCGGGGTGATCTCCCGGCCCGTGCCGTCCTGCATGCCGTGGACGGCGGGGATGCGGCCGAGCCGGCCGGCCTGGAAGTCGTCGAACGCCTGCTGGAGCTCCTCGCGGGTGTTCATGACGAACGGACCGTAGTGCGCCATCGGTTCCCGGATCGGTTGGCCGCCCAGGAGGATGATCTCCAGGTCCGGGGTGTGACCGTCCTGCTTGTCGTCGGCGCGGACGGTCAGCGAGCCGCCGTCGCCGAAGACGGCCGTCTGCCCCATGTGGACGGGCCGCCGCTCGGTGCCGACGGTGCCGCGCCCGGCGAGCACGTACGCGAGGCCGTTGAAGTCCGGCCGCCAGGGGAGCGTGACCTGGGCGCCGGGACGCAGGGTCGCGTGGATCATGGTGATCGGCGTGTGGGTGATGCCGGGGCCCTCGTGCCCCTCCAGCTCACCGGCGATGACGCGCAGCAGCGCGCCGCCGTCGGGGGAGGTGAGGAGCTGGACCTGGCCGCCGCGGATGTCCTGGTAGCGGGGGTCCATCATCTTGTCCTTGGCGGGCAGGTTCACCCAGAGCTGGAGCCCGTGGAACAGGCCGCCGGACATGACGAGGTTCTCCGGCGGGGCCTCGATGTGCAGGAGGCCGGACCCCGCGGTCATCCACTGGGTGTCGCCGTTGCGGATGGTGCCGCCGCCGCCGTTGCTGTCCTGGTGGACGAAGGTTCCGTCGATCAGGTAGGTGACGGTCTCGAAGCCGCGGTGGGGGTGCCAGGGCGTTCCCTTGGCCTCCCCGACCCCGTACTCCACCTCGCCCATCTGGTCCATCATGATGAACGGGTCGAGGTAGCGGTAATTGATCCCGGCGAAGGCGCGGCGCACCGGGAAGCCCTCCCCCTCGAAGCCGCTGGGTGCGGTGGTCACCGCCAGCACCGGGCGCGGCACGGCTCCCGCCGGCGCGTCGACGCGCGGCAGGGTGAGCGGGTTCTCGACGGTTACGGCAGGCATGGCGGGTCCTCCTCGGGGCCGCCCCTCCGGGCGGCACACCACCAGATTAGTTGAACACTTAACTTTCTGCCACTGGAACGCGGCCCGCCGACCGCGCATTCCCGCGCGGCACCCTCACGCAGTACCCCTGAGGCGCTCGGTGATACTGGTGCGACGTCGCAGCGATCGAGTAGCGATCAGTGAGGAAGACCGTGTCCCACCCCGCGCGCCCCTCCCTGCCCCCGCCGGCCCGCACGCGGCGGCGCCCCACGGTCCGGGTGGCGGGCACAGACGGGGCGATCGCGGCGGCCGCCTCCCTGGAGCTGCTCACCCTGGCCGGGTCGCTGGACGCCGCGTCCGCCGCCGTCTGCCCGCCCGCGCTGGTCGGGCTCCTCCTGCGCCGCCGGTTCCCCGTGCTGGTGCTGCTCGCGACCCTGCCGTCCATGGCCACCGGCCACCTCTGGCTGGCACCCATGATCGCCATGTTCACCGTGGCGGCCGAGCTGTCCCGCCGCCCCGCCGTGTTCGGCTGCGCGGCGGCGGTCTTCGCGGCGGCCATGTGGTGCGGGGTGTCCGCGGAACCGGACATGACCTGGTCCGACCACCTCATCACCGTCCAGATCGCGCTGATGTTCAGCATCGGGCCCACCGGCCTGGGCCTGCTCGCCCGCACCCGGTCCGAGCTGCGCGCCCGGCTCGCCGAACTCACCGAGAGCCAGGAGCGCGGGCGCCGCCTGGAGGCCGAGCAGGCCGTGGCACGCGAACGCGCCCGCATGGCGCGGGAGATGCACGACACCGTCTCCTACCACCTGGGCATCATCGCGGCCCAGGCCGGCGCCCTGTGGGCCACCGCGCCCGACGACTCCGTCCGGGAGGACGCCGAGTCGATACGCCGCCACGGCGCCGACGCCATGCGGGAACTGCGCGACGTCGTCGGCGTGCTCCGCGGCCGGGGCGCGGCCCCCGGGGAGGACGACCCGGGCCACGCCCGGCTGGCCGACCTGCCCGCGCTGGTCGAGGACAGCCGGCTGGGCGCCACCCTGGACCTCACCCTGCCGGACCCGGGCGCGCACTGCGCGGCCGCCGTCGAGCGGGCCGCCTACCGCACCGTGCAGGAAGCCCTCACCAACGTACGCAAGCACGCGCCCGGCGCGCCGGTCACCGTCGCGGTGGGCCCGTCGGACCGGCGCGACGCCCTCGTGGTCGAGGTGTGCAACGGCCCGGCCACCGCCCCGCCTGCCGACGTCCCCTCGAGCGGGTTCGGGCTGCGCGGGCTGAAGGAGCGCACCGCCCTGGCCGGCGGCCAACTGGAGGCCGGACCGACCGGGGACGGCGGCTTCCTCGTCCGCGCCGTACTGCCGCTCACGCCCGCCCCGGCGGCGCGTCAGGCGTCGTCGCGCTCGTACACCGACACGTGCCGGAGGCTGGAGGCCGTGTAGGGGGTGCCCGTCCAGTCCTCGAAGCGGTCCGTGAGCCGCAGTCCCGACAGCTCGGCCAGCAGGTCGATCTCGAAGGGGAAGGCGTAGCGCAGCACGTGCTCCCGGGTCTCCGGCGGCCCCCCGTCGATGATGGTGTGCGTCCCCAGCATGAGCTGCTGCGAGCGGTCCACGGTGAGGGTGTCCAGCATGATGGCGCCCTCGTCGAGGTGGCGCATGGAGAAATCCGGCTTGTCCATGCAGTGGTACGGGGCCGGGTCGAACGCCTCCAGGACGAACCGGCCGCCCTGGGCGAGCTGTTCGCGCACCCGCCGCAGGCAGCCGAGCTGCTGCTCCTTGGTGACCGCGACGAAGAAGGTGTTGAGCACCAGGGTCACGACGTCGAACGTCAGGCCCGTGCCCTCCTCGGTGAAGTCGCCCAGGACGGTGGTGACCGCGCCGTGCGGGTCGCGCTTGCGCAGCTCGGCCAGCATCGCCTCCGAGCCGTCGATGCCGTGCACGCGGAAGCCGCGCTCGGCGAGCGGTACGGCGATCCGGCCCGTACCGATGCCGACTTCCAGTATCCGGCCGCCCGCCGGCGCCAGGCCGGCGATGAAGTCCACCGCCAGGGCCGTGTCGTGGTCGATCGGGTACATCCGGTCGTACACGCTCGCCAGTTTCCGGTCGTACAGCGCGTTACCGAGGGTCATGGGTGTCTCCACGGAGGGTCGGGCCGCCCGCCGGCCCGGCGGCCTCAGTGGGACGCGGCGACGGCCAGTGGACGGGATGAGGGGAAAGAGGGGGCGGCGGCCGCGAGGCTGTGTGCCAGCACCGCCGCCTGGACGCGATTGGCCAGGCCGAGCTTGGCCAGGATCGCGCTGACGTGCTCCTTGGTCGTGGACGGGCTCATCAGCAGCCGGCGTCCGATGTCGGCGTTGGTCAGTCCTTCGGCGAGCAGTTCGAGCACCTGGTGCTCCCGCTCGGTGAGGCTGTCCAGGCGCGGGTCGCGGGGCGCCGGCTGCGGACCGCGCTCCAGGTAGCCGCCGACCACGACCCGGGCGGCCGCGGACGACAGCACCGTGCCGCCGGAGGCCAGGACCCTTACGGCGTCGGCCAGTTCGTGCGGGGTGGCGTCCTTGAGCAGGAAGCCCGAGGCGCCGGCGCCCAGGGCCGCCGCGATGTCCTCGTCGGCCGAGAAGGTCGTCAGGACGGCGACCGCCGGCCGCGGGGAGCGGGAGCGGAGGGCGGCCAGTACGGACAGGCCGTCGACGTCCGGCATGCGCAGGTCCAGCAGCACCACGTCCGGCCGGTGGGCCTCCACCGCGTCGACCGCGCCCCGCCCGTCGCAGGCGGCGGGGACCTCGATGTCCGGCTCGCTCTCCAGAATCCGCTGCATGCACGACCGCAGCAGGATTTCGTCGTCGACAATCAATACGCGGATCATCACGCCCCCTTGCGAGCGGCCTCCCCGTTCGGCCGCTTAGCGGTGATCAACATATCAATCGTGCCGGACGGCCTGATTCCAGGCCGAGTTGGGGCAGACCCGGGGGCGAGCCGGGCCGGATGCGGGGGCGGGTGGCGTGCGAGGGCGGGTCGGGTCAGACGCGCGCCGCCATGGTGTCGGTGATCAGCTTCACCAGCGCCGGGTCCCAGGTCGGTACGAGCAGCTCGACCTCCCCCGCGCCCGCCGCCTCGCAGACGACGGTCGTGCCGCCCCGGCCGCCGCCCGTGGCGACGTCGCCGGGCGAGGTCAGGCGCAGGCTCTCGGCGCCGGTACGGTCCAGCACGGCGCCCGCCCGCGTCAGGGTCAGCCGCCCCCGGCGCATGGCCCCGGGGCCCTCGGCGCGTACGCGGTAACGGCACCGCAGCACGGCCCCCTCCCCCCGCCGGAAGGACGCGACGCGCCGGGCGGCGACCGTCTTGTCGAAGGTCCTGCCGAACAGCCACAGGGCCAGGTCCATCAGGCAGTGCAGGGCGAATTCCAGCAACAACAACACGCGACCGCTCCTCAGCTAGAACGAAGGGATGCCGTCCGGCGCCGGTCGTGCGCCGGACCGTCCAAGGGCTCGGCCGAGCGGGCCCGCACCGCGTCCACGATGTCCCGCACGTCGGCGAGCGCCGCCTCCACGCCTTCGGTGAGCAGGACCCCCGCACAGCTCAGTGCGACATCCGTCGCCCCCGCCTCACCGTAACCGGTCAGTTGGTCCGCCACCTCCTCGGGTGTGCCGTAGCAGAACACCCCGCCGTCGACGAGCGCGCCCGCCCCCGCCCACGGGTCCGCGGCGTCCACGTCCAGGCCCGCCGTGCGCAGCATGGCCGCGTAGTGCTCGCCGCCCAGGTGCACTTCGTGCGCGGCGAACGCCAGCTTCCTGGCGTCCCGGCCGGGCCGGCGCACCGCGCACGGCACGATGGTCGTCACGCGGGGCGCGGTCCGCTCCCGTGACCGGGCGCCCCGCTCCAGCGCGGGCACCACCTGGTCGCGGAGGTAGCCGGCGGGCGTCAGCAGCGTGATGGCCACGTCGGCGACCTGTCCGGCGGTGTACGCCATGCGCGGCCGCAGCACGCCCACGCCGAGCGACACGGGCGGGTGGGGCACGGGGAGCAGCGCCTCGTCGAGGCCGACGTACCGGCCGCGGAACTCCACCGGCTCGCCGTCCAGCAGGTGCCGGACCACCGTCAGGTACTCGGTCACCGCGGTGCGCGGGCTCTCATAGGGCTCGCCGCGCAGCGCGGTGACGAACTCGGGGTCGCCGGTGCCGAATCCGGCCACCACGTCGGTGCCGGTGAGCAGGGCCAGCGACCGTGCCTGGACGGCGGCGTCCAGGGGGTGGCGCAGCGCGGTGAGGGACACGCTCGTGCCCACGGGCACCGTGATCCCGCGCCCCGCGAGGTGGGCGAACGCCTGGTGGGTGTCGACGAGCACCGACTGGCCCATGAACAGGCGCCGCATGCCCAGGTCGCGCACGGTCGTGGCGAAGGCGGCCACGTGCTCCATGTCGTACGCCATCAGGGGATACATCAGGGACAGGGGAGGGGGAGGAGGCTTCGGCACTGGGCTTTCCGTGGTCGTCGTCATGGGCGTACGTCATGGGGTGTGCTGTGCGTCATGGGGGCGGGGGCGTCGTGCGGGTCGGGGGCGTCGTGCGGGGCGGGGGCGTCAGGAGGGGGTGGGCAGGTAGGCGTCGGCCTGGAGGCGGAAGAGGCGGGCGTACGTGCCGTCGCGGGCCAGCAGTTCGTCGTGGGTGCCCTCCTCGATGAGGGAGCCCCCGTCCATCACGAGGATCTTGTCGGCGACGCGCACCGTGGAGAACCGGTGCGAGACGACCAGCGACGTGGCCTGCCGGCAGATGGTGCGCAGGCGCCCGAAGAGGTCCGCCTCCGCCTCCGGGTCGAGGGCGGCGGCCGGCTCGTCGAGGACCGCGACCGGCGCGTCGCGCAGGAAGGCACGGGCGAGGGCGACCTTCTGCCACTGCCCGCCGGAGAGCTGCTGCCCGCCCTCGAAGTGCCGTCCCAGCGTGGTGTCGTACGCCTCGTCGAAGCGCTCCACGAAGGCGGCCGCGCCACTGGACTCGGCGGCGGCCCGGATGCGGGCGGTGTCGTCGAGGTGCTCCACGCGCCCGAAGCCGATGTTGTGCCGTACGGGCAGTTCGTAGCGGATGAAGTCCTGGAAGACGACGCCGATGTTCCGCTGCAGGTCGGTGGTGTCGTACTCCTCGATCGGCACGCCGTCGACGAGGATGTGCCCGCTCGTCGGCTCGTACAGGCGGGAGAGGAGCTTGACGATGGTGCTCTTGCCGGCGCCGTTCCGCCCGACGATGGCGCAGCAGGTGTTGGCCGGGACGAAGCAACTGAAGTTCTCGAGGGCGGCCTTCTCCGTGCCCGGGTAGCGGAAGGTGACGTCGCGGAACTCGATGCCGTGCGCGAGCCGCCGGGGGAACGGCCGCGTCCCGCCCGTGATCCGCCCCTCCGGCAGCGAGAGGTAGTCGAAGAGGTTCCCGGTGAACAGCGTGTTCTGGTACAGCGTCGCCACCCCCAGCAGCAGCCCCGACGCCGCCGCGTGCACCGCCCCCAGCGCCTGGAGGTACCCGGCCAGCTCACCGACCCGGCCCGTGGACGTGGTGGAGCGCAGCGCGAAGACCAGCGCCCCGGAGGAGGCGAGCACGCTGACGAGCCCGAGCGCCGCCGACCAGGCGTGCCGGCGGCGGGCCAGCGAGCGGTCCACCCGGAAGAAGCCCCGCACCAGCTCGCGGTACCGGTCCACGAAGTACGGACCGAGCTGGTACAGCTTCACCTCCTTGTACGAGGAGTCCGTCGTCGTCAGATCCTGGTAGTAGAAGGCGCGCCGCCGGTCCTGGGCGCGGTGGTACTCGATGGCGTAGCCCTGCTTGCTGAAGACGATGTGCGCGGCGAGCGCGGGCAGCGGCGCCAGCAGGATCGCCAGGGCCAGCCAGGGGTTCCAGGCGAACAGCACCGAGCTGACCATGACGAGGGACGCCAGCGAGGTGAGCGTCCGCATCATCTCGTCGAAGACCTCGAACGCCGTCCCGCTGCCGCTCTCGCGCAGGGCGCGCTGCAACCGGTCGTACGACTCGGGGTCCTCGTAGGCGCTCAGGTCCATCCTGGTGCCCTTGACCATGACGCGCTCGCCGATCTTGGCCGAGAACTCGAGCTGGAGCAGGGTGTTGAGGTACTGCGCGCAGGACGACACCACGTGCTCGGCCACCGCGAGTGCGACCAGCCCGGTCCCGGCGCGGGTCAGCCGGTCCATGGCCCCCGGTACGCCGGTGAAGGCGTCGGCGACCGCCTGGACGGCGTCGGCGGTCAGCCAGATCCCGCCGGCCGGCACGGCGGCGGTCAGCAGGGTCAGCACCGCGAAGGCCCCCACCCGTGCCGGGCTCAGACCCCAGAACGTGCGCAGCGCCAGCCACCAGTAGCGCAGGTCCCTCGACAGGCGCCGGTTCTCCTCGACCGCGGGGTCCGCGGCCGTGTCCGCCTCAGTCACGGGGCCTCCCCCGCAGGCAGTTGAGCACATGGCCCCACACCAGGTAGCAGCGGTTCTCGGCGGGCCGGTCCATCGGCAGCAGCCGGTTGACCTGCATGTGCGCGAGGCTCGCCAGGATCATGTCGCGCGACCCCCACAGCGTGCCCGCCGCCTCGGCGCCGGCGACCGCGCGGGCGGCCCGGCGTACCGCGCCGGCCTGCCGGTCCAGGACGCCGGCCAGCCGCTCGTGGTGCGCGCGCCCGAGCACGTGCGGGCGGCGGTCCCACGGGGCCAGCAGCTCGCACAGGTAGTCCCGGTCCTTGCGGTAGCGCTCGCGCGCCTCCCGGTCCTCGGCGGGCCGGGGCATGGCCGCCAGCCGCTCCCGGACGTCGAGGCCCCACTGGGCGTACAGGGCGTCCACGGCGGCGACGGTGACCGCCTCCGGGTCCAGTTCCCCGTCCCACACCAGCCGCAGCAGGCCGGTGCTCACCTCGCTGTTGGCCTCGAAGAGCCGCTCGACGGCGTCGTACGCGGCCGGGCCGCCGTACCGGCTGATCTCCGGCTGGTAGGTGGCCAGTTCGAGCCGGGACGCCAGCCCGCGCCGCACCAGGGACTCGCCCCACACCAGCAGCGTGTGCGCCGCCGTGCCGGACTGGCCGGCGGACCGGGTCCTGACCCTGATCCGCAGGTGCGGGTCGGGATCGGCGTACCGGATGTAGAACCACCGGTCGAGCTCCACCGCCCCGCGCACGTCCCGGACCAGGACGGGGAGTTCGGTGGCGGCGATCTCGTCGTGCAGGTCCCGGGCCGCGTACAGCTTGAGGTACGACCAGGCGGACCCGGGCAGGTGGCTGACGTGCGCGGCCGGGTCGGCCCGGCGGGCGACGTCCGCCGCCGGGGCGCCCGCGGGGGTGTTCCCGGCCAGCAGCGGGATCACCACCTCCGACAGGTACCCCCGCCCCTGCGCGTCCCGCAGCCACAGCCCGTCGTCGGCCGGCCCGGGCAGCGCCTCCTGGAGGGTCACCGCCTCCGTGGCGGCGCGCAGGTCGGTGAGCAGCTCGGCGACGCACGCCGGGTGCTCCAGGTCCAGCAGCAGCCGGTTGTCGTCGTCGGCCAGGTACACGTGGCGCGGCACGTTCCACCGCTCGCGCCACGCGGCCACGTCGGCGGCCGTGCGCGGCACGTCGCCCTGCGCGGGGTGCAGCGTCCACTCGGCCGCCCGCAGCACGACCCGGCCGCGTACGACGCGGGGCAGGCGGGGCGCGCCTTCCACGGGGCCCCAGCCGAACCCGGTGGGGACGCGGTGGCGGGCCCGGGACACCTCCAGCAGGAACCGGCACACGTTCGGCGCGCCGAGCGGGCTGAGCATGTGGTTCTGCACGACGACCAGTTCGCGGCCGAGCCGGGCCGAGTACAGCCGCAGCCCGTCGTCGGTGGCGCCGACGTGGACGTCCGCCAGGTCGACGACGTGCTCCGGCGCCACCGAGGGGGTGACGTTGACCGGGATCTCGTAGTCGTGCACGGCCGGCCGGATCGCCACGTTGGCGCCGCGCCCGTGGGCGGGCACGTACGACAGCTCGGCGAACACGGCGTCCGGCTCCAGGGCCTCCCGGGCGCGGGCGTAGGCGCGGAGCCGTTCGGTGAGGGAGGCGTCGAAGAGGTGGAAGAACCGCCCGAAGGTGCGCCCGCCCTCGCCGAGCCCGTCGCTGTTGAGGACCGCCCGCCAGCGGCCCTCGTCGATGGCCCGGGGACCGGCCGCCTCGATCTGTACGTACGCGTCGACGGCCGGGCAGTCCGGCCGGGAGCCGGTGGCGTCCGCGTCGGGCGGCAGCAGCCGCTCCAGCACGGCGTCGGTCAGCTCGACCTCCTCCGCGCCCCGGTGCCAGGCGTCGGCCGCGAGCGCCACGAGCGCCCG
Organism: Streptomyces sp. WAC05374; assembly: GCF_004353505.1. GTDB lineage: Bacteria > Actinomycetota > Actinomycetes > Streptomycetales > Streptomycetaceae > Streptomyces. The sequence goes on along the minus strand of NZ_SMNQ01000006.1, from coordinate 131,749 downwards.
CGCGGTGTGCTCGGACCCGCTGCCGCCCGGCTGGGGCATCACCATGGCGCGCGGCGGGTTCAGGTAGCCGTTGGGCGCGTCCAGACCCCGCTCGGGGCCGAGGAGTTCGAGTACGGGGACGAGGGCGTCGGAGCCGTACCGCTCCAGGAACGCCTGGTGGTACGGCACGAGGTGCTCGTGGCCGTCCGGGCCGGCCGCGCTCAGCCGGGCCAGGCATCCGACCGCCTCGGCGACCTCGTCGGCGACCTGCGCCCCGATCCGGGTCCCGGTCGTTCCGAGACGGGAGTCGACCTGGAACGGCTGGGCCTTGTAGTCGGGGACCAGGGCACGCTGGGTGTCGCGCAGCCGCTGCAGTGTGCCGGTGTCCCCGGCGGTCGCCCGGCCGGTCAGCTCCACGACCTCGCGCAGCGGACCGGTGGTGCGCTCCGGGAGGCCGGCGGCGACGAGGCGCCCGAGCACGTGCTCCTCGGGGCGCGGGTCGGTGACGGCGGGGCGCAGGTCCGTGACGAGGATGCCCAGACCGACGAGTTCGGTGACGAAGGCGGTGGTGCGCTCCTCGCCCGCCGTGGGGAAGCGTTCGTTCAGCTCGGCCACCACGCGGGCGAACGGCACGGGCACCTCGGCCAGGCGCCGCACGTGGTCGAGCGCGGCCGTGGCGCGCACCCGGACCGAGCGGCGGTCCGCCTTGCCGTGGACGTCCGACGACGGCAGCACCAGCCGGTCGCCGACCTGGTGGGCCATGGCGTTCATGGTGACGTTCAGCCGGACCAGGTTCTCCGGCTCGGACTCCACCCGCTTGATCAGGGCGAGGAGCCAGCCCATGTCGGCCCGTACGCGGGCGGCGGCGACCGCCGTGCCGGCCAGGGACGCGGTCGTGACGTCGCCGAACTCGCCGACGGCCACCCCGGAGAACGCCCCGAACGGGGTGGGCCGGGTGCTCATCCGGGTCAGGTAGCGCAGGGCGCGGGAGAAGACCCGCCGTCTGCTGCGCTCGTCGGCGCCGGTGTCCCCGTCCAGCTTGGCGAGCCCGTCGAGCAGCCCGCTGCCGGCCGCCACCAGTCCATGGCGCACCCGCTCGTCGTCGGCCGGCGCCCGCAGGGGCCCGTCGGGGGTGTCGAGGGCGGCGCGCCAGGCGGCCACCGGAAGGGCCGGTGCCCGCAGGAGGTGGAAGTCGAGGGCGGCGTACCGGGGCATGGCGTTGATGGGGAGTCCTTCGCTGATCACGGGGACGGGGGCGGGGGCGGGGGGGGCGGGGTGAGGGACAGGGACGGGGTGAGGGACGGGGACGGGGGCGGGGGGAGGGACGGGGACGGGGGGCGGGGCGGTCACCGGGGCAGGAGCGCGTTCCACCAGGTGGGGCGGTGGCCGGTGGCGAGGGCGTGGAGCGTCACCGCGACGCCGGCCGCGCCGGTGAGCAGCCCGGGGTTGTCGACCACGTGGCCGGTGGTCTCGCGGTCGCGGAAGACCAGTGGGTGGCGGACCGGGTCCGCCGCGGCCACCAGCCGCCGCACGAGGCCGGGCAGCGCACGGGCGGCTCCGGCGCTGCCCCGCGCGGCGAACTCGTGCGCCAGGGCTGCGAGGCCGGCCACGCCGTGGCACACGGTCGGCGTTCCGTGGCCGCCGCCCCGGTCCAGGACGCCGTCGAGGGCGGCGAACGCCTCCGCCGCCAGGCCGCGGTCCCCGGTGGCGCCGGCCACCGCCAGCAGCGCGGCCGCGACCCCCGCGGTGCCGTGGCACCAGGAGGGCACCGCCTCGGCGCCCTCCGCCGTCGCCTCCCGTCCCCGGGCGGTCACGGGCACGGCGCGGGGCCACTGCCGGTCCCGCCCGCCGGCCGTGCCGACGCGCAGGAGCCAGTCGGTCAGGCGGTCGAGCGCCTCCCGGTGGCCGGGCCTGCGGTGGCCCTCGCGCCAGGCCACGGCGAGGGCGGCGGCCATTCCGGCCGCCCCGTGGGACATTCCGGTGTCGAGATATCCGTACGGATACGTGCTTTCGAGGTCGCCGTACGCCGCACAGCGTTCCGGGGAAATCATCCAGCGCGCCGGGGCGTCCTCGCCCGTTTCCTCCGCCAGCCACACCAAATGGTCCAGACAGTGCTCGACCGCCCGCAGAGTGTCCGGGTTCTTGTACGGCGTCGTGCTCAGGTGAACCAGAATTCCGGCGCTGCCGTAGACGAGGTCGTAATCGTGGTCGGCGACGCCGCCCTCCCGGCGGGGCCACGCGGTGTGCAGCACCTGCCGGGAGAGCCGTTCGTGGAGCGCGTGGAGACTGGGCAGGAAGCGTGGCTCGGCCGCGCAGCAGTCGGCCAGCACGAGCGCGAGTCCGGCCGTGCCGTCGAAGAGCCCGGGACGGGTCAGCGGCTCGTGGGCGGTGGCGTCGAAGGCGGCCCGCAGGAAGCGGAACGCCATGTCGGCCCGGCCGGCGTGCAGGTGGAGCAGCGCGAGGCCCGCGTGCCCCTCGCTGAGCGAACTGCCCGTCCACAGCGGCAGATCGGTCTGCCGGGCCGCCCGCTCGGCGTGTTCCTCGGCGCGCCGCGGTGTGTCCAGGCGTTCCCCGACCAGGGCCGCCAGGCTCTCCGCCCGTGCGGCGAGGTCCGGGGGAAGGAAGGATGCGGAATTCATGTGCGCGATGCCGGGTGGGGCGGTCCCCCCGGTGTTCGCCGGGGGGACCGCCGTCACTCCTGCGGCCGTCGGACCGTCAGCCCGTCAGCACTTGCCGTTGGTGCGGACCGCGGCGCAGGCGGCCGTCATCTTGATCGTCTGCTTGATGGTCTGCTTGACGACCCACTTGCTGGCGACGCGGGAGGCGACGCTGGCGACCGGGGAGAGCGACGTCTCGGCCGGGTCGGCGGAAACGGTCACACGGGCGTCGAGGTGAAACTCGTCCATGGGATAAAGCACCTTTTCTGCGAAAACTCGGGGGCTGAAATACCCCCGGCCGAGAAAATTACCGACGCCTTCCGGGTGCGTGTACCCGACGAATTTCCGTTTTTCCGCCCCCCGTCCGGGGGGTCCGGCCGGCCGGTCGGCGGGGCTCCGGGAATGGCCGTCGGCCCCTGGCCGCCGGAGCGGCCGACGGGCCCACGCCACCGGAGCGGCCGACGGGCCCCGGCGCCCACCGCCGTCAGCGGGCCTGGAGGGCGTCCAAGGCGACCGCCATGCAGAAGGCGAGCCGGCGGTCGAGGGCCGGGTCCTGGATCTTTATCGCGTACTGGTCGCGGAATCCGATCTTCCGCTCCACCGACATGACGGGCTCACCGTCCCGTACGAAGTCGAAGTGGTAGACGAACGGCACCGGCAGCGGGAAGGGCAGCACCGCGTCGACGACCTCCCAGCCCCGGCGGGCCAGCGCGATGCCCAGGCTCCGCTCGGTGCCCCTGGCCGCCGGGCCGGCGCCCTCCGGCCCCTGCGTCAGGTGCCAGGTGGACCGGAGCAGGGACGCCTTCGCGTCCTTGCGGAAGGCGCCTATGGGGGTGCCGTCCGGCCCGGTCACGTCATAGGTGGCCCCGAGGTCGATGACCTGCCGGGCCTTGAAGCCGCCGAGCACCTCGGAGCGGTCCTCGCCGGTCCACAGCGAGACCTCCTCCTTGACCATGAACCGCTTCTGCTCGGCGAAGGCGAAGACGTCGACGCCACCGGGGTCGGTGATCACGTACCGGTTCACCAGAGCGGTGATCTTCTGGGTCATCTGGAACTCGCTGAGCTGCTGCATACGAGGACAGTAGGCAGCGCCGGCAGGCCCTTCCGTACGCCTGAAGTCGGATCACCGCCCCCGACGATCGGCGGGGGTCAGCCGTACATCCGCCGCATGGCGAAGTCGACCATCTGCTCCACGGCCTTGGCGTCGAACACCATCCGGTGGTCGCCCTCCATGTCGAGGACGAAGCCGTACCCGGTCGGCAGCAGGTCGATCACCTCGGCACCGGTGATCACGAAGTACTTGGACTCCTTGCCCGCGTACCGGCGCAGCTCCTTGAGCGAGGTGAACATCGGGATGACCGGCTGCTGGGTGTTGTGCAGGGCGAGGAAGCCGGGGTTGTCACCGCGCGGGCAGTAGACCTTCGAGGTCGCGAAGATCTGCTGGAAGTCCTCGGCCGACAGCGACCCGGTGGTGAACGCCCGCACGGCGTCCGCGAGCGAGGGCGGCGACGGCTCGGGGTACAGCGGCGGCTGCTGCGCGTACCCCTGCTGCGGCGGGGCGTACGCGCCCTGATTCTGCTCGTACCCGTACATGCCCGTAAGCGTACTGAGTACGCCGCCCCCGCGCGGCCCCGCCCGGGATCCGGCCGCGCGGCCCGGAAGCCGGCACCGCGCCCGGAATCCGGCGCGGTGGTACCGGACCGGTACCGCCCGGGGCGCCGGCGCGTCACGCGTCACAGATCGCCCCATAGGGGTTGCTCTTATTACCGGCGGGTAGCATCATCGTAGCTACTTGCTGGTACGTGTACGAGGATTCCGCCTCCCCGAGCCTTACGGAGCCGTCGCCATGGGGCACTACAAGTCGAATCTCCGCGACATCGAGTTCAACCTCTTCGAGGTCCTCGGGCGCGACAAGGTCTACGGCACCGGTCCGTTCGAGGAGATGGACGTCGAGACCGCGAAGAGCGTCCTCGACGAGATGCGCCGTCTCGCCGAGAACGACTTCGCCGAGTCCTTCGCGGACGCCGACCGCAACCCGCCGGTCTTCGACCCCGAGACGAACACCGCGCCGATCCCCGAGTCCTTCAAGAAGTCCTACAAGGCCTTCATGGACTCCGAGTACTGGCGCCTCGGCCTGCCCGAGGAGATCGGCGGCACCACCTCCCCGCGCTCGCTGATCTGGGCGTACGCGGAGCTGATCCTCGGCTCCAACCCGGCCGTCTGGATGTACTCCTCGGGCCCCGCCTTCGCGGGCGTGCTCTTCGAGGAGGGCAACGAGGTCCAGAAGAAGATCGCCGAGATCGCGGTCGAGAAGCAGTGGGGCTCCACCATGGTCCTCACCGAGCCGGACGCCGGCTCGGACGTGGGCGCGGGCCGCACCAAGGCCGTGCAGCAGGAGGACGGCTCCTGGCACATCGAGGGCGTGAAGCGCTTCATCACGTCCGGTGAGCACGACATGTCGGAGAACATCCTCCACTACGTGCTGGCCCGCCCCGAGGGCGCCGGCCCCGGCACCAAGGGCCTGTCCCTCTTCCTGGTGCCGAAGTACCACTTCGACTGGGAGACCGGCGAGCTGGGCGAGCGCAACGGCGTGTACGCCACGAACGTCGAGCACAAGATGGGCCTGAAGGCGTCCAACACGTGCGAGATGACCTTCGGCGACCAGCACCCCGCCAAGGGCTGGCTGATCGGCGACAAGCACGACGGCATCCGCCAGATGTTCCGCATCATCGAGTTCGCCCGCATGATGGTCGGCACGAAGGCGATCGCCACCCTCTCCACCGGCTACCTGAACGCGCTGGAGTACGCCAAGGAGCGCGTGCAGGGCACCGACCTGGCGAACTTCATGGACAAGACCGCGCCCAAGGTCACCATCACGCACCACCCCGACGTGCGCCGCTCGCTGATGACGCAGAAGGCGTACGCGGAGGGCATGCGCGCCCTCGTCATGTACACCGCCGCCGTCCAGGACGAGATCCAGATCAAGGAAGCGGCCGGCGAGGACGCCAAGGCGCTCCACGGTCTGAACGACCTGCTCCTGCCGATCGTCAAGGGCTACGGCTCCGAGAAGTCCTACGAGCAGCTCGCCCAGTCGCTCCAGACCTTCGGCGGCTCCGGGTACCTCCAGGAGTACCCGATCGAGCAGTACATCCGCGACGCCAAGATCGACACCCTCTACGAGGGCACCACGGCGATCCAGGGCCAGGACTACTTCTTCCGGAAGATCGTCCGCGACCAGGGCGCCTCGCTGAACACCCTCGCCGAGGAGATCAAGAAGTTCCTGGCGGTGGGCACCGGCGGCGACGAGCTCGCCCCGGCGCGCGACGCGCTCGCCAAGGCGGCCGTCGACCTGGAGGCGATCGTCGGCACGATGCTGACGCACCTCACCGCCACCGGCGAGGACGTCAAGAACATCTACAAGGTCGGCCTCAACACCACCCGCCTGCTGATGGCCTCCGGTGACGTGGTCGTCGGCTACCTGCTGCTGCGCGGTGCCGCCGTCGCCGCCGAGAAGCTGGAGACCGCCTCCGCCAAGGACAAGGCGTTCTACCGGGGCAAGATCGAGGCCGCGAAGTTCTTCGCCGCCACCATCCTGCCCGGCGTCTCCACCGAGCGCGCCATCGCCGAGGGCGTCGACAACTCCCTCATGGAGCTGGACGAAGCCGCCTTCTAGTCCCGGTCGGTCCGCGACCGGCCGCGACCGCTCATGACGGCCCGCCCCCCGAGGTCCCGGGGGGCGGGCCGCCGGCGTTCACGGCGCCGGACGGGCCGCGCACACCGAGAAGTGGCTCACCCGGCACGTGTCCGACGGCACCGCACCACGCAGATTCACCGCCGTGCCGTCACCCGCCACGTACCACCGCTCGCCGCGCGGGACGCCCGCGACCGGGCGCTCCCCCGGCTCCATCGCCACCCACCGGCCGTGCACCGTGCGGTGCCAGCGCGCCGGCGCCCCGCAGAACCGGCAGGTCATGAGCGAACCGGCGCGCGGCGGCCGCGGCGCGGGTATCGAGGCGCGCAGCGTCGCGGCGGTCACCGGCAGGATGTCCCCGAGGCGCACCGGGTCCCGCTCCGGGGTGCCCGTCGCCGCCGTCGTGCACGCCGCGCACAGCGGCATTCCGAACGGGGCGCTCCACCGGGCCCCGGGCGTCTCGCAAGCGGCACAGACGGGCGTGGTCGTCGTGGTCACCAGTGCACCTCCGGTCGCGACCGGCGAGTCAGCGGACTGCTGTCCCGCTCCGTTCTCCGATAGTCGCAGCCACCACTGACAATGGGCCGTTCGCCCAGGTCTCACTCAACTGACCCGACCGTAAAGTGAGGGCATGAGCAGCTCACCCCCCCGCTTCGACCGCGGCCACACCGACGACCTCATGACCTTCCTGGCGGACTCCCCGACGCCGTACCACGCCGTGGCCAACGCCGGTGAACGGCTGGAGAAGGCCGGCTTCCAGCGGCTCGACGAGACCGCCGCCTGGGACGGTACGAGCGGCGGCAAGTACGTCGTCCGCGGCGGCGCGATCATCGCCTGGTACGTACCGGAAGGCGCCGCCCCCCACACCCCGTTCCGGATCATCGGCGCCCACACCGACTCGCCCAACCTGCGGGTCAAGCCGCAGCCCGACATGGGCGCGCACGGCTGGCGGCAGGTGGCCGTCGAGACGTACGGCGGAACCCTGCTCAACACCTGGCTGGACCGCGATCTCGGCCTGTCCGGCCGGCTGACGCTGCGCGACGGCAGCCACCGGCTGGTGAGCGTCGACCGGCCGCTGCTGCGCGTGCCGCAGCTCGCGATCCACCTGGACCGGCAGGCCAACGAGGGCCTCAAGCTGGACCGTCAGCGGCACATGCAGCCGATCTGGGGCCTGGGCGACGACGTCCGCGAGGGCGACCTGATCCGCTTCGTGGCCGAGGAGTCGGACGTGGCCGCCGCCGAGGTGGCCGGCTGGGACCTCATGGTCCACGCCCTCGAAGCACCCGCGTACCTGGGCCGGGACCGCGACCTGATGGCCGGGCCGCGCATGGACAACCTGCTGTCCGTGCACGCGGGCGTGGCCGCGCTCGCCGCCGTGTCGGCCGCGGGGGGCCTGGAGTTCATCCCCGTGCTCGCCGCCTTCGACCACGAGGAGAACGGTTCCGAGTCCGACACCGGCGCCCAGGGCCCCCTGCTCGGCGGCGTGCTGGAGCGGTCCGTCTTCGCCCGCGGCGGCGGGTACGAGGACCGGGCCCGCGCCTTCGCCGGCACCGTCTGCCTCTCCTCCGACACCGGCCACGCCGTCCACCCCAACTACGCCGAACGCCACGACCCCACGCACCACCCGCGCGTCAACGGCGGCCCCATCCTCAAGGTGAACGTCAACCAGCGGTACGCGACGGACGGCAGCGGCCGTGCCGTCTTCGCGGCGGCGTGCGAGAAGGCGGGCGTGCCGTGGCAGACGTTCGTCTCCAACAACGACATGCCCTGCGGCACCACGATCGGCCCCATCACCGCGGCCCGTCACGGCATCCGGACCGTGGACATCGGCGTGGCGATCCTCTCCATGCACAGCGCCCGCGAACTGTGCGGCGCCGACGACCCGTTCCTGCTGGCCAACGCCCTTGTGGCGTTCCTGAAGTAGCCCGCCTCGCGTAGGTGTTGCGGGACGGGGTACCCGCAACACCTACGCATCGACAGGAGGCGGGAATCATGGGCCTTGGTGGCTGCATCATTCTCATAGCGGTCGGGGCGATCCTCACCTTCGCGACCGACTGGGAAGCACAGGGCGTCAATCTGGACCTGGTGGGGCTCATCCTCATGGCGGTCGGCATCATCGGTGTCGCGACCTTCACCAGCATCGCCAGGCGGCGCCGGGCGGTCGTGCCCCCGGTCGCACCGACGGTGGTCGACCCGGCCGACGAGCGGCGCTACTGATCCGTACCCGAGCGAAACATCCGCGAAAGGCCGTGCCTGACACCGTGTCGGCATGGTTCTGCTGGGACAACAGACGGCCCTCGTACGTCACCGGGGGCCACGGCGGCGGGTGTTCTGGAGCACCGTCGCCGCCGCCGTGACGCTGGCGCTCGCCGTGGGCGGCCACGCGATCCGCACGTACGACGAACGGCCCCCGTGGGGGTCGGACATCGCCTATGAGGCGGGCTACCTCCAGGGCAACCGCGTCCGCCACCACGATCGGACCGGGGACCGCGTGCGGGACCTGCTGGCGGGCGGCTGCGCCCGCATGGAGGCCGAGGGGCTGGGCGGCCGGAAGGCCACCCACAACCCGGCGCTGTGGGTGGCCGGCTGCCTCGACGGGGTGGCCGGCAGGCCCTCCCGGCACCAGGGCCTGGCGTACTGAACGCCGAAGACCCTAGGCGTCCATGCCCGCGAGGATCAGCGGCAGCCGGGCGGCGCCCGACGCGGTGACCTTCACCGGGACGCCCCAGTCCTGCTGGTGGACGTGGCAGGCCGGGTACTCGTTGGCGGGGTCGTCGTCGCAGGACGCGGCCATCGCCGACACGTGCAGCACGCCCTCGGTGACGTCCGGGTTCAGCGTCAGCTCCCGGGACAGCTCCGTGCCGGTGCCCTCACCGGAGGTGAGCAGCGCGGGCGGCGTGGACGACACCAGGAGGCGCGTGGAGGGCCCGTACCGCTCGTCGAGCTTCTGGCCCGCCGGCGCCCGGAAGACGACGTCCAGCTTCAGCGTGCCGGGCGCGACCTCGGTCGCCTCCCGGCGCGTGCGGTGCGCCACGGCGTCCACCCGGACGGCCTCCTCGGGCAGCCGCAGCCGGGTCAGCCGGTGGCGCGCCGACTCGACGACGACGATGTCGTCGCCCACGAGCACCGCGTCGCTCGGCTCGCGCAGGTCGGTCGCGAGGGTCGTGACCTCACCGGCCGCCGGGTCGTAGCGGCGCAGGGCGTGGTTGTACGTGTCCGACACGGCGACCGACCCGTCGGGCAGCGCGGTCACGCCCAGCGGGTGCTGGAGCAGTGCCTGGCCGGCCTCGCCGTCGCGGTGGCCGAAGTCGAACAGGCCGGTGCCGACGGCGGTGTGGACGGCCCCCTCGGCGTCGACCCACCGCAGGGCGCTGGTCTCGGAGTCGGCGACCCAGAGGCGGTCACCGGCCGCCGCGAGCCCGGACGGCTGGGCGAACCACGCCTCGCCGGCGGGCCCGTCGACGAGCCCCTCGTTCGTCGTGCCCGCCGCCACCCGCACGGTGCCCTTCTCCGGGTCGTACGCCCAGAGCTGGTGGACGCCCGCCATGGCGATCCACACCTCGTCCCGCCACCAGGCGACGTCCCACGGCGACGACAGGGCCACCTCGCGGGCGGGCCCGGCGGTGGGCGAGCCCTGCCACCACTGCGCGCCGGTCCCGGCGACCGTGGAGACCTCACCGGTGGCGAGGTCCAGCACCCGCAGCGCGTGGTTCACCGTGTCGGCCACGACCACCCGCCCGCCGGGCAGCGCGCACAGCCCCTGCGGCTCGTTGAACCGCGCCTTCTCCGCCGGGCCGTCGGCGAGGCCGCGCTCACCGGTGCCGTACCGGCGCACGACGCTCTCCCCGTCCGGTCCCAGCTCCACCACCTGGTGCCGGGTGGTGTCGGTCACCAGGAAGTTGCCGTTCTCCAGTGGCAGCGCCTTGCCGGGGAACCGCAGGTGGGTGGCGACCGGGGCCGGCGGCACGTACGGCCCGTCCCCGCGCCGCAGCGTGCCCTTGGCCTCGTGCTCGGCCTCCAGCTCCTCGACGAGCCGCCCGATGGCCGTCGCGTGCCCCTCGCCCGCGTGCTGCGCGACGACGTACCCCTCGGGGTCGATGACGACGAGCGTGGGCCAGGCCCGTACGGCGTACTGCTTCCAGGTGGCGAGCTCCGGGTCGTCGAGGACGGGGTGGTGGACCTCGTACCGCTCGACGGCGTCGACGACGGCCTGGTGCTCGGCCTCGTGGACGAACTTCGGCGAATGGACGCCGACGATCACGACGGTGTCCCGGTGCTTCTCCTCCAGCTCCCGCAGCTCGTCGAGGACGTGCAGGCAGTTGATGCAGCAGAACGTCCAAAAATCAACAATAACGCACTTACCTCGCAGGTCAGCGAGGGTCAGGGCTTTGCCTCCCGTGTTCAGCCAGCCACCCTTGCCGGTCAGCTCGGGGGCACGGACACGGACACGGCGGGGCGCGGGCGCGGGGGTGGGCGCCGGGGCGGCATCGTTCATGGTTCAAGCTTGCCATTCGCCCCGGGACGGCTCACAGGCCGAGGGACTGTGAGGCCGGCGCCGTGCCTTCCACCCGGACGCGGATCTTGGCGAAGGCCGGCTCGCGGGAGGTGGAGGTGTCGTCGGCGAACGGGGAGAAGCCGCAGTCGTCGCAGGTGCCGAGCCGGTCGGCCGGGATGTGGCGGGCCGCGAGCAGGACGCGGTCGCGGACCTCCTCCTGGGGTCTCGACCCGGGGGTCGATCGGGTCGGTGACACCGACGAAGACCCGGGTGCCGGGGCGCAGGTGCTCCGCGATGATCCTGAGCACCCGCTCCGGGTCGGCTTCGCCGGCGAGCTGGACGGAGAAGTTGCCGGCCCTCAGCTCGAAGAGCTTGGGGAGGAGTCCGGCGTGGTCGACGTCCGCGCTGCGGGTGGAGTCGTGGTCGCCGCCGGGGCAGGTGTGCACGCCGATGCGGGCGCGCTCGTCCTCGTCGAACCGCCCGAGGACCTTGTTGTTCAGGGCGATGAAGTCGTCGAGCACGCCGCCGTGCGGACGGGTCGAGCTTCAGGGACAGCCGCCCTTCGGTGAAGTCGAGCTGCACCCGGTGGGCGCCCGCTTCGAGGCAGCCGCGGATGTCGGCTCGGCGACCTCGCCGACGAGGCCGAGGGGGGCCGCCGGCCGCGGGGCGCCGTCCGGGGCCGCGTACGGCCCGAGGTGGCAGAGGTCGCCGCAGGTCAGAGGGGGTGCGGGACACCTGGAGGGGTATGGGTGCGACGGGTGTGACGCGCCGGGTCCCGCACGGGTCCGGTGAAGTTCACCGGATCGCGTGGGGTGAGGGTGGGCGTTGACCCCGAGCGGGCGGGGCCGGGGCGGGTAGGCGTCCGGTATGAGATATCTGGTACGCGACAAGATCTTCGCCATCGGCGACGACTACTGGATCGAGGACGAGAACGGCCGCCACGCCTTCCTCGTCGACGGCAAGGCGCTGCGGCTGCGCGACACCCTGGAGCTGAAGGACCCGGCGGGGCGGGTGCTGGTGACGCTGCGGGCGAAGGTGCTCAGCCTGCGGGGCGCCATGACCGTCGAGCGGGAGGGGCGGGCGCTCGCGACCGTGCGGCGCAAGCGGCTGTCGCTGCTGCGCGACCACTACCACGTGACCGTGGAGGACGGGCCGGACATGGACGTGAGCGGCCGCGTCCTGGACCGGGAGTTCAGCGTGGAGCAGGGCGGCAGGCCGGTGGCGCGCATCTCGCGGAAGTGGCTGAGCGTGCGCGACACGTACGCCGTCGACGTCCTGGCGGAGGAGGCCGACGCGGCGCTGCTGATCGCGGTGGCGGTGTGCGTGGTGCGGATGGCGGAGCGGGAGTGACGGCCACCGCCGCGCCCGCGGCCGGGCGCGGGCGGGTGGCGCGGTGGGGTCAGCGGCGCGGTGGGGCGACGCCCAGGACGCGGTCCTTGAGGGCGGGGAAGCGGTCGCGGGTAGCCGCCACGTGATCGGGGTCGAGGTCCACCGTGAGGACCTCCTCCGCCTCGCCGGCCTCCGCGAGGACCTCGCCCCAGGGGTCGACGACGATGCTGTGGCCCGCCTGGGGGACGCCCGCGTGCGTGCCGGCGGTGCAGCACGCCAGGACGTACGCCTGGTTCTCCACCGCGCGGGCGCGGGCCAGCAGGGTCCAGTGGTCGCGGCGGCGCTCGGGCCAGCCGGCCGGGACGGCGAAGGCGAGGGCGCCGGCGTCGACCAGGCCGCGGAAGAGCTCCGGGAAGCGGAGGTCGTAGCAGGTGGCCACCCCCAGGGGCAGGCCCGGCACCGGGACGGTGACCAGCTCGTCGCCCGCCGACATCAGCACGGCCTCGCCCTGGTCGAAGCCGAAGCGGTGGATCTTTCGGTAGGTGGCCGCGAGGTCGCCGGAGGGGGAGAAGACCAGCGTGGTGTTGTACAGGGAGCCGTCGGGGGCGCGCTCCACGATGGAGCCGGCGTGCAGCCAGACGGAGGCGTCGGCGGCCGCCTTGGCCATCGCCCGGTGCGTGGGGCCGTCCAGCGGCTCCGCCTCGGCCTCGAACGAGTCGTAGGCGAAGGCCCCGACGGGCCACAGTTCGGGCAGGATCACCAGGTCGGCGACCCCGCGCTGTTCGGCCACCAGCGAACTGACGCGGGACCGGCGGGAATTGGGCGTTTCGTCCGGATCTACCGCGATCTGGATCAGTGAGGCGCGCACACTACCACCGTCCTGGCATTCGAGCCGTCAACACGGGCCTACGATCGTCACACGAAAGCACTGCCGGGGTGCCTCGTGGCAGCGTAACTTAACTGCCACAGCACCCAGCCCGCGTACGAACCGCCCGAGGGGTCCCGTGACCGTCCATCCCAGCCTCCAGCCCTACGCCGACGCCTGGACCCACTCCATCGAAGCGATATCCGAGCTGGTGCAGCCACTCGTCGAGGGGGAGTGGAATCGAGCCACGCCCTGCCCGGGGTGGTCGGTGCGCGACATCGTGTCCCACATCATCGGCATGGAGTGCGAGATGCTCGGCGATCCGCGGCCGATCCACTCGCTGCCGCGCGACCTCTACCACGTACGCAGCGACTTCGCGCGCTACATGGAGATGCAGGTCGATGTGCGCCGGCACCACACCGGGCCGGAGATGACGGCCGAGCTGGAGTACACGCTCATCCGCCGCGCCCGTCAGCTCCGCAACGAGAACCGCTCCCCCGACACCCTGATCCGCGCCCCGCTGGGCGCCGAGCAGTCGCTGGAACTGGCGTACCGCATGCGGGCCTTCGACGTCTGGTGCCACGAGCAGGACCTGCGCACCGCGCTGGGCCGGCCGGGCAACCTCGACTCCCCCGGCGCGTACGTCGCCCGGGACAACTTCCTGACCGTCCTGCCGAAGGTCGTCGCCAAGGACGCGGGCGCCCCGCCGAACAGCGCCGTCGTCTTCGACGTGCACGGCCCGGTGGAGTTCCTCCGTACGGTGCGGGTGGACGCGGACGGCCGCGGCACCATCGACGGCGCGCCCTCGCTGGGCCCGGCCGCGACCCTCGCCATGGACTGGGAGACGTACGTGCGCCTCGCCTGCGGGCGGGTGCGTCCGGCGGCCGTGGCGGACCGGGTCAAGGTGGAGGGCGACACGGAGCTGGCCGGGGCGATCCTCGCCTCCTTCGCGGTCACCCCGTAGGGTCCGCCGGCCGCGGCCGCTACGCCGCCGGGACGTGGACGGCCTCCACCCGGCTCGCCACCAGCCGCTCCCGCTCCAGTCGGGCCGTGCGCGCCCGCAGCCGCAGGATCTGGGCGACGCCCAGCGCCTGGAGCGCGAAGACGGACGAGAAGGCGATCCGGTAGGCGCCGCCGGTCGCGTCGAGCAGCACACCGACGGCGAGCAGGGTGGTGATCGAGGCGGTGAAGCCGCCCATGTTCACGATCCCGGACGCCGTGCCCTGCCGCTCCGGCGGGTTCGCGGGGCGGGCGAAGTCGAAGCCGATCATCGAGGCGGGCCCGCACGCGCCGAGGACGACGCACAGGGTGGCCAGCACCCACATCGGGGCGTGGTCGCCCGGGTACGCGAGGGTGGCCGCCCAGACGACGCCGGTCGCCGCGACCGTCCCGAGCGCGAGCGGGACCCGCGCCCCGTGGTGCCGGGCGATGATCTGGCCGTAGGTCATGCCGAAGACCATGTTGGCCAGCACGGTCAGCGTCAGCATGTCACCGGCGGCACCGCGTGAGAGGCCCTGGTCCTCGACGAGGAACGGCAGGCCCCACAGCAGCAGGAAGACCATCGCGGGGAACTGGGTGGTGAAGTGCACCCACATGCCGAGCCGGGTGCCCGGCTCCCGCCAGGAGAGGGCGATCTGGTGGCGGACGTAGGCCGCGCCCGCGTGCTGCGCGGGTTCCGGCTCGTACCCCTCGGGGTGGTCCTTCAGGAAGAGCGTGACCAGGACCAGGACGACCGCCCCGGCCAGCGCGCTGCCGGCGAACGTCGCCGTCCAGCCCAGCCCGTCCAGCGTCCGGGCGATCACGATCGTCGAGACGAGGTTCCCGACGACCCCGAAGAGCCCCGCGACCTGCGCGATCAGTGGCCCGCGCCGGGCGGGGAACCAGCGGGTGCCGAGCCGCAGCACGGAGATGAACGTCATCGCGTCGCCGCAGCCGAGCAGCGCGCGGGAGGCCAGCGCCATGCCGTACGAGGGGGAGAGCGCGAAGCCGAGCTGGCCGAGGGTGAACAGCACCACGCCCAGCGTGAGGACCTTCTTGGTGCCGAGCCGGTCGACCATGAGGCCGACGGGTATCTGCATGCCGGCGTAGACCAGCAACTGGAGTATGGAGAAGGTGGACAGGGCGGAGGCGTTGACGCCGAAGCGGTCGGCGGCGTCCAGGCCGGCGACGCCCAGCGATGTGCGGAAGATGACGGCGACCAGGTAGACGCAGACGCCGACGCCCCAGACCAGGGCGGCGCGGCGGCCGCCCGGCGGGTCGGACGGGAGGGCGGTGTGGCTCACCGGTCCTCACCCCGCACCAGGTCCTTGACGCGGCTGACGTGGCGGCGCACGCACCGGGCGGCGCCCTCGGCGTCCCCGGCGCGGACGGCGTCGAGGATCTCGGCGTGCTCGGTGATGTTCTTGGCGACGCGGTCGGGGTGGGCCTCCATCACGGCGACACCCATGCGCAGTTGCCGGTCGCGCATCTGGTCGTAGAGGCGGGAGAGGATCTCGTTGCCGGCGTGGCGGACGATCTCGGCGTGGAAGCAGCGGTCGGTGACGGCGACGGCCGCCAGGTCGCCCTCGTCGGCGCGCCGCCGCTGCTCGTCCAGCAGCTCCTCCAGCCGCTGCACGAGCCGGGCGGGGGCGGGTACGGCCTTGCGTACGGCGAACTCCTCGACCAGCAGCCGGGTTTCGACGACGTCGGCGATCTCCTGCGCGGAGACGGCCAGGACCAGGGCGCCCTTCTTGGGGTAGAGCTTGAGCAGCCCTTCCATCTCCAGCTTGAGCAGCGCCTCGCGCACCGGCGTGCGGGACACCCCGACGGCCTCGGCGAGCTCGCCCTCGGTGAGGAGCGTCCCGCCCTGGTAACGGCGGTCGAGGACGGCTTGCTTGACGTGGGTGTAGACGCGGTCGGCCGCGGGCGGGGCGGAAGGCATGCACACAGCATAGATACAAGAGGGGTGCATCAGGGCCCGTTCGGCGCGGCCTTTGACCCATCTCACAGGCGGCGGGCGCCCCGTGTGACCCACGCCCTATGACCTGTATCACGTGGCCCGGGTCACGCTCCCGTACATCCTTCGGCCGGGTTCGCGGGTCTCCTCATGGGCACTGGTTTTCCAGCCCCCCAGGTTGAGGCGTTTTCGACGCACTTGAGACTCGGACTCGGAGCGTTTTCCTTTGATATCGACGAACACGGCCGTGCGCCGCGCCGCCACGGTCGCCCTCGCGAGCGGTCTGCTGCTGACCGCCTCCCCGCTCGCCGCACCGGCCGCGCACGCCGCCACGCCGATCCCCTCCATCAGCGCCAAGGGCGGCTTCCTGCTGGACCAGGCGGACGGCAAGGCCATCTACGGCAAGGCGAACACCACCCGCCGCCAGATGGCGAGCACGACGAAGATCACGACCGCGATCGTGGTCCTCACCACCCCGGGTGTGGACCTCAACCGCAAGGTCACCGTCAAGCAGGCGTACCGCGACTACGTGGTCCGCAACGGCGCGAGCACGGCCGACCTGCGCACCGGTGACAAGCTCACCGTCCGCCAGCTCCTGTCCGCGATGATGCTGCCGTCCGGCAGCGACGCCGCGTACGCCCTGGCCGACACCTTCGGCACCGGCACCACCACCGCCGCCCGCACCAAGTCGTTCATCGGCAAGATGAACGCCAAGGCCAAGCAGCTCGGCCTGACGAACACGATGTACGACTCGTTCGACGGCATCTCGGCGGCCGGGTACAACTACACGACCCCGCCCGAGCTGGCGAAGATGGCCCGCCACGCCTTCAGCAGCTCCGTCTTCCGCGAGATCGTCAAGGCGCCCTCGTACAAGGCCGTGGCGACCACCAGCACCGGCGCCACCCGCACGTACACCTGGTACAACACCAACAAGCTGCTCGGCTCCTACAGCGGCGCCAACGGCATGAAGACCGGCACCGGTACGGCCGCCGGCCCGTGCCTGGTCTTCGCGGCCACCCGTGGCACCAAGACCTACGTGGGCGTCGTCCTGAACGCCCCCGACCGCTTCAACGACGCGGCCAAGCTGCTGGACTTCGGCTTCGGCTCGACGACGGCCAGGACCATGGAGCTGCGCTCCCTGCCGGCGGGCGCCCAGCGCGACTGACCCGCCCCCATGCCGAAGGGCCCGGACGCGACGGCGCGTCCGGGCCCTTCCGTCTGCCGGGCTCAGGCCCAGGTGATCAGCCGCTTGGGCTGCTCCAGGACCGCGGCGACGTCCGCCAGGACCTTGGAGCCAAGCTCGCCGTCGACCAGGCGGTGGTCGAACGACAGCGCCAGCGTGGTCACCTGACGGGGCTTCACCTTGCCCTTGTGGACCCATGGCTGGAGCTTGATCGCACCGACCGCGAGGATCGCGGACTCACCGGGGTTGAGGATGGGCGTGCCGGTGTCGACGCCGAAGACACCGACGTTGGTGATGGTCACCGTGCCGCCCTGCATGGCCGCCGGCGTCGTCTTCCCCTCACGGGCCGTGGACACCAGTTCGCCGAGGGCCGCCGCCAGTTCGGGCAGCGTCTTGTCGTGCGCGTCCTTGATGTTCGGCACGATCAGACCGCGCGGCGTGGCGGCCGCGATGCCCAGGTTGACGTAGTGCTTGAGCACGATCTCCTGGGCGGCCTCGTCCCAGGAGGCGTTGATCTCCGGGTTGCGCCTGATCGCGACGAGCAGCGCCTTCGCGACGAGCAGCAGCGGGTTCACCCGCAGCCCGGCCATGTCCTTGTCGGACTTGAGCTCCTCCACCAGCCGCATCGTGCGCGTGACGTCGACCGTGACGAACTCGGTGACGTGCGGCGCGGTGAACGCGGAGCCGACCATCGCCTGGGCGGTGGCCTTGCGGACGCCCTTGACGGGCACGCGGGTCTCGCGTGCGCCGGCCGCCACGGGGGCGGGTGCCGGAGCCTGGGCGGGCTGCTCGGCCTGCGGCGCCTGCTGCGGTACGGGGACGGCGGCGGGCGCGGCGACCGACGCGGCGGCCAGGGAGACCGCGGCGTGCACGTCCTCGCGGGTGATGATCCCGTCCGGACCGGTCGGGGTCACCGTCGCCAGGTCGACCCCGAGGTCCTTGGCCAGCTTCCGCACGGGCGGCTTGGCCAGCGGCCGGGGGGCGGCGGGCGCGGCCGCCGCGTGGTGGCCGTTCAGCTCGCCCTGCACGGCGGCCCGGGCGGCGGGCTGCTGCGCGGGGGCCTGGGCGCCCTTGCGCGGGCGGCGCTTGGTGGACGTCTCGGCGACGCCGTAGCCCACGAGCACGGGCTGGCGGCCCGTCGGCTCCTCGGCGGGCTCGGCGGCCGCGGCGGTGGTGGCCGCGGCGGCGTCCTTGGCGGCCGGCTCCTCGGCGGCGGGCTGCGCCGTCTGCGGCTGCTCGGCGGCGGCGCCGGGCGCCACGTTCACCGAGATGATCACCTCGCCGACGTCGACGGTCGTGCCCTCCGGGAAGCGCAGCTCGTGCACGACCCCGTCGTACGGGATCGGCAGCTCCACGGCCGCCTTGGCGGTCTCGACCTCGCAGACGACCTGGCCGTCGGTGACCGTGTCACCGGGCTGGACGTACCACTTGAGGATCTCGGCCTCGGTGAGCCCCTCGCCCACGTCCGGCATCTTGAAATCGCGGATCACAGCGGGTCTCCTCAGTACGCGAGCGAGCGGTCGACGGCGTCGAGCACCCGGTCCAGGCCCGGCAGGTATTCCTCTTCCAGCCGTGCCGGCGGATACGGCGCGTGGTAGCCGCCCACCCGCAGGACCGGTGCCTCCAGGTGGTAGAAGCACCGCTCCGTGATGCGCGCGGCGATCTCGGCACCCGAGCCGAAGAACACCGGCGCCTCGTGCACGACCACGAGCCGTCCCGTCTTCTCGACCGACGCCTGGACGGTGTCGAAGTCGATCGGCGAGACCGACCGCAGGTCCACGACCTCGACCGACCGGCCCTCCTCCGCCGCGACCGCGGCGGCCTCCAGGCAGACCTTCACCATCGGGCCGTACGCCGCGAGCGTGAGGTCCGAGCCCTCGCGCACCGTACGGGCGCGGTGCAGCTCACCGGGGATGGCCTCGGTGTCGACCTCGCCCTTGTCCCAGTAGCGCCGCTTCGGCTCGAAGAAGATCACCGGGTCGTCGCTCTGGATGGCCTGCTGGAGCATCCAGTACGCGTCGGACGGCGTCGAGGGCGAGACCACCTTCAGGCCGGCGACGTGCGCGAACAGTGCCTCGGGCGACTCGCTGTGGTGCTCTACGGCGCCGATGCCGCCGCCGTAGGGGATGCGGATGACGACCGGCAGCTTGATCTTGCCGAGCGCGCGGGCGTGCATCTTCGCGAGCTGCGTGACGATCTGGTCGTACGCGGGGAAGACGAAGCCGTCGAACTGGATCTCCACGACGGGGCGGTAGCCGCGCAGCGCGAGCCCGATCGCCGTGCCGACGATGCCGGACTCGGCGAGCGGGGTGTCGATGACCCGCTCCTCGCCGAAGTCCTTCTGGAGTCCGTCGGTCACCCGGAACACGCCACCGAGCTTGCCGACGTCCTCGCCCATGATGAGGACCTTGGGGTCGGTCTCCAGGGCCGTGCGCAGCGACTCGTTGAGCGCCTTGGCGAGGGGGAGTTTCAGTACGGACATGGTTACTTGACCTCCCCGTCCGCGAAGGACGCCTGGTACGCGGCGAACTGCGCGCGCTCCTCGTCGACGAGCGCGTGCCCGTCGGCGTACGTGTGGTCGAACATCGCCATGTGGTCGGGGTCGGGCATGGCGCGGACCGCCTCGCGGACGCGCTTGCCGAGCGTCTCCGACTCCTCCTCGAGCCCCTCGAAGTAGGCGGCGTCGGCCAGTCCCTGCTTCTCCAGGTACGTGCGCAGGCGAAGGATCGGGTCCTTGGCCTCCCAGGCCGCCCGCTCGTCGTCGAGCCGGTAGCGGGTCGGGTCGTCGGAGGTGGTGTGGGCGCCCATGCGGTAGGTGAACGCCTCGACCAGGGTGGGGCCCTCGCCCCGGCGCGCCCGCTCGAGGGCCGAGCGGGTGACCGCGAGGCAGGCGAGGACGTCGTTGCCGTCCACGCGCACGCCCGGGAAGCCGAAGCCCTGCGCGCGCTGGTAGAGCGGGACGCGGGTCTGCTTCTCGGTCGGCTCGCTGATCGCCCACTGGTTGTTCTGGCAGAAGAAGACGACCGGGGCGTTGTAGACGGCGGAGAAGGTGAACGATTCGGCGACGTCACCCTGGCTGGAGGCGCCGTCCCCGAAGTACGCGATCACCGCGCTGTCGGCACCGTCCTTGGCGACACCCATGGCATAGCCGGTGGCGTGCAGGGTCTGCGAACCGATGACGATCGTGTACAGGTGGAAATTGTTGCTGGTCGGGTCCCAGCCACCGTGGTTCACGCCACGGAACATTCCGAGCAGATTGGTCGGGTCGACGCCCCGGCACCAGGCCACTCCGTGCTCGCGGTAGGTCGGGAAGACGTAGTCGTCGTCCCGCAGTGCGCGGCCGGAGCCGATCTGGGCGGCCTCCTGGCCGAGCAGCGAGGCCCACAGGCCCAGCTCGCCCTGGCGCTGGAGTGAGGTGGCCTCGGCATCGAACCGGCGGGTCAGCACCATGTCGCGGTACAGACCGCGCAGCTCCTCGGGGCTGAGGTCGATGTCGTACTCCGGGTGCTGGACGCGCTCACCCTCGGGCGTCAGCAACTGTACGAGCTGGGGCTCGGCGCTCTGCGCGCCGGATGCCTTGGTTGCGCTCGCGCTGGTGCGCTTACTGCTGCGTCGCGGCTTGCGCGCGGCAGTGCCTTCCACGGTCACGTGCGTGCTCCTCCGTCTGTCCGGCCCCCGGGGTCTGCCGGGCGGCCAGTGCGGCTCCGCCTGTCTCCGTACGTGTGCACGGGGGTGGGTGCCCTCGGCCGGGAACAGGCGTGACAGGTGCCCCGGCGAGCCCCCTGTCATAGGCACGTTACCCAGTGCACCGCATTACTGCGAAACCCCCTTTGACCTGCAATTTTGCTTGGATTTCCAAGTAAATCGCGAAAGGGGGGACAAATGACTGGTCACAGCCTTGTGAGCCGCCGGAACAGGGGCACGGTATCCCGCGCACCCCGGGCACGGGAAGAGTGAGTATGTGAGACTGATTCCGTGCGCGAACAGGGAAAAATCACCGTTTTTCTGCTGGATGACCACGAAGTCGTCCGCCGCGGCGTCCACGAAATGCTGTCCGTCGAGGACGGCATCGAGGTGGTCGGAGAGGCCGGTACGGCCGCGGACGCCCTGGTCAGGATTCCGGCGACCCGGCCGGATGTCGCCGTTCTCGACGTCCGGCTCCCCGACGGCAGCGGCGTGGAGGTGTGCCGGGAGATCCGGGCGCGGGACGAGTCCGTCAAGTGCCTGATGCTCACCTCGTTCGCGGACGACGAGGCGCTCTTCGACGCGATCATGGCCGGGGCGTCCGGTTACGTCCTCAAGGCCATCCGGGGCAGCGAGCTGCTGGCGGCGGTACGGGACGTGGCGGCCGGCAAGTCCCTGCTGGACCCGGTGGCGACCGCCCGGGTGCTGGAGCGGCTCAGGGACGGCAGCGGCCCCAGGGGCGACGACCGGCTGGCGGCCCTGACCGAGCAGGAGCGCCGCATCCTGGACCTGATCGGCGAAGGGCTGACCAACCGCGCGATCGGCGAGCGGCTGCACCTGGCGGAGAAGACGATCAAGAACTACGTCTCCAGCCTGCTGTCGAAACTGGGCATGGAACGGCGCTCCCAGGCGGCGGCGTACGTCGCCAGGATGCAGGCGGAACGCCAGCACTGACGGGCGTGACCGGCGGCCGGGCGCCGTGCCCCTGTCCAGCCCTTGGACCACCCCCTGGACCACTCCGTGGACTGTTCCGGCGAGCGACTCCGCCACCACGCTCCGTGATCTAACATTTGGTGAGTGCCGCGCTCATCTGCAACCGTCGCCCCTCCCGTGAGTGCGCTCCTGCGCCGCTACGACGACCCGGGCGAGCCCCTCTCCTGCGTACCCGTCACCCAGGGCCTGCTCAACCGCGGCTACCGGCTCGCCACCACCCACGGCTCGTACTTCCTCAAACAGCACCTGGACGCCCCCACGGCGGACCGCGCCACCATCGTCCGCCAGCACCGCGCCACCCAGCGGCTGCACGACCTCGGCGTCCCCGTGGCCCCGCCGCTGCCCGACGCGGAGGGAGACACCGTCGCCGAGATCGGCGGCCGCTGCTACGCCCTGCACCCGTGGATCGAGGGCCGCCACCGGGCCGGCGCCCAGCTCAGCACGGCCGGCTCCCGCCGCCTCGGCGCGCTCCTGGGGCTCGTGCACACGTGCCTGGAGCAGGTCATGGAGCCGCACCGCGAGCACCGGCACCGCAGCGCCGACCCGGAGGAGACCTTCCGGGTCATCGACCGGCTGCTCGCCCTGGCCCGGGCCCGGCGGCCGCGCGACGCCTTCGACGAACTGGCCGAGCACCGGCTGCTGGAGCGCCGCAGGCTGCTGGCCGACCACTCCCACCGGCGCCCGCCGCCGGCGTCGGCGGGCGGCTGGGTGCACGGGGACTTCCACCCGCTGAACCTGCTCTACCGGGGCGCCGAGCCCGCCGCGATCATCGACTGGGACCGGCTGGGCGTGCAGCCGCGGGCGGAGGAGGCGGTACGGGCGGCCGCGATCTTCTTCGTCCAGCCGGCCGGCGGCCTGGAGCTGGACAAGGTGCGCGCCTACGCGCGCGCGTACCGGCGGGCGGCGGGGGCCGACGCGGAAGAACTGGCGGCGGCGGTGCACCGCGTGTGGTGGGAGCGGCTGAACGACTTCTGGATACTGCGCTGGCGCTACCAGCTCGACGACGGCAGGGCCGACCCGCAGTTTCCTGCGGCGTCGGCCCTGGCGGTGTGGTGGACGCGGGAGTACGAGGCGGTGTGCGACGCCTTCGCGGGCTGAGCGGGCGGCCCCGGGGGCGTACGCCTCAGGCGCCGCTGCGGGCCCGAGCGGGCGGCCTTGGCCCGCGGGCGGCCCCGGAGCGTACGCCTCAGGCGCCGCTGCCCGTGGTGGCGCCCTGGTCGGTCGTACCGGTCGTGGTGCCGCCCTGGTCGCCGCTGCCCGTGGTGGTGCCGCCGTCGGTGGTGCCGCCGTCGGTGGTCCCGCCCTGGTCGGTGCCGCCGTCGGTGGTCCCGCCGTCGGTCGTGCCGCCGTCGGTGGTCCCGCCCTGGTCGGTGCCGCCGTCGGTGGTCCCGCCGTCGGTCGTGCCGCCGTCGGTCGTCCCGCCCTGGTCGGTGCCCTCGGTGGTGCCGGGCGTCGACGGCGTACCGCCGGTCGGCGGGGGCGGGTTGTTGGTCTGGGGGTCCGTCGGGGGCGGGTTCCAGCCGCCGCCGTTGCCGCCGTTGCCGCCCCCGCCCGTGGAGCCGCCGGGGTCCTGCGTCTCCTCCTCGGTCTTCTCGTCGGACGGCGAGGGGCTGGTGGTGTCCCCGCTCTTGGAGGGCGCGGTGGTGGCCGGGGGCTTGGGCTTGTTCTCGCCGCCGGGCTTCGTCGTCTGGTCGAGCGCGTACGCCACACCCGCGACGATCGCGACCAGCGCGAGCGCCACGAAGAGCCACATCTTGCCGCGACCGCCCCGGCCGCCCCGGCCGCCGTCGTAGGCGTAGGCGCCGTCCTCCGGGTTGGGCGGCGGCAGCAGCGGGCCCTGCGAGGTGTCGCCGTGCGCCGGGTGGCCCATCACGGTGGTCGCCGCGACGCCGCCGGCCGGGGTGCGGCCGCCCTCGTGCATCTCGACCGGGCCGGTGTTCCAGGTACCGGTGTGGCTGCCCTGCTGCTGGAGCATCTGGAGCCCGTACTGGACCAGGCCGCGCATCTCCTCGGCGCTCTGGAACCGGTCGTCCGGGTCCTTGGCCAGGGCGCGCATGGCCAGGCCGTCCAGCTCGGGCGGTGCGACGTCGGAGACCTCCGAGGGCGGCACCGGGATGTCCTGGACGTGCTGGTAGACCACCGACAACGGTGTCTCGCCGGTGAAGGGCGGCCGCAGCGCGAGCAGCTCGTACAGCAGGCAGCCCGTCGCGTACAGGTCCGAGCGGTGGTCCACGGCCTTGCCGAGGGCCTGCTCCGGGGAGAGGTACTGGGGGGTTCCCATGACCATGCCGGTCTGGGTCATCGTCGACTGCGCGCCGTGCAGGGCGCGGGCGATGCCGAAGTCCATCACCTTGACGGCGCCACTGTGCGTGATGATCACGTTCGCGGGCTTGATGTCACGGTGCACGATGCCGTGCTGGTGCGAGTAGGCGAGGGCCTCCAGCACACCGGAGACGATGATCAGCGCCTGCTCGGGCGGCGGCGCCTCGGCGTTGATCAGCAGGTCGCGGATGGTGCGGCCCTCGACCAGCTCCATCACGATGTACGGCACGGACTGGCTGCCCACGACGTCCTCGCCGGAGTCGTACACGGCCACGATGGCGTGGTGGTTCAGTCCGGCGACCGACTGTGCCTCGCGGGTGAAGCGGGCCTTGGAGACGGGGTCCTCGGCCAGGTCCGCGCGCAGCAGCTTCACGGCCACGGTGCGGCCCAGCCGTACGTCCTCGGCCGCGAACACCTCGGCCATGCCGCCGCGGCCGAGACGATGGGTGAGCCGGTAGCGGCCGTCTCCGACGAGTCCGCCGACGCCCCACTCGGCGGCTTCCGACCCTCCGCCGCCGCCTGCCTCGGATTCGGATGCCATCAGTCCTCGCCGTCGTTTCTGTCCGCGTGCTCTGCGCGTGCGGGGTGCCGCCGTGTCTTAAGGGGTACTACGCCACGTCACGCTACAGCCTCCGCGCGCCGCGCCGGTTCGAGATGGACCGGCCATCCAACCGGTTCCCCGTACACCTGTGCAAATTCGATGCCGGTTCGGTGCGGGTCCGGTGGGCGTCCATGCCGGTCCGGTACGAGTCCGGTAACGCTTCCGCGACGCTTCTTGTGCGTACGGTCACGGATCGGGCACCCGGCTTGACGTGTCACTGCCCTGGGGCAGACTTGGCCCGTAAAACCGGATCACCGCGATTTACGGCGGCCACCAGGGCCACGCGCGCGCACGGGGGAGCAAGGACATGAGCCAGGACGGCGCACAGGGCCGCTATGCGGGCGGCTCGGTGGCGGGCGGCCGGTACCAGCTTCGCGACCTGCTCGGTGAGGGCGGCATGGCGTCCGTGTATCTGGCGTACGACAGTGCGCTGGACCGGCAGGTCGCCATCAAGACGCTCCACACCGAGCTGGGGCGGGAGCAGTCGTTCCGCGAGCGGTTCCGCCGTGAGGCGCAGGCCGTCGCCAAGCTCCAGCACACCAACATCGTGTCGGTGTTCGACACGGGCGAGGACGAGCTGGACGGCTCGCTGATGCCCTACATCGTCATGGAGTACGTGGAGGGCCAGCCCCTCGGGTCGGTGCTCCAGGCGGACATCCAGAGCCACGGCGCGATGCCCGCCGACAAGGCCCTCAAGGTGACCGCCGACGTGCTCGCCGCGCTGGAGACCAGCCACGAGATGGGCCTGGTCCACCGGGACATCAAGCCGGGCAACGTGATGATGACCAAGCGCGGGATCGTCAAGGTCATGGACTTCGGCATCGCGCGCGCCATGCAGTCGGGCGTCACGTCGATGACGCAGACCGGCATGGTCGTCGGCACGCCGCAGTACCTGTCGCCGGAGCAGGCGCTGGGCCGGGGCGTGGACGCGCGCTCGGACCTGTACTCGGTCGGCATCATGCTGTTCCAGCTCCTGACCGGGCGCATCCCGTTCGACGCGGACTCGCCGCTGGCCATCGCGTACGCGCATGTGCAGGAGGAGCCGGTCGCGCCGTCCTCCATCAACCGCTCGATCACCCCGGCGATGGACGCGCTGGTGGCGCGTGCGCTGAAGAAGAACCCGAACGAGCGTTTCCCGAGCGCGGCCGCCATGCGGGACGAGTGCCTGCGGCTGCTGTCGGCGGGCCAGACCGGCGCGCCGGTCATCGTGGCGGGCAGCGGCCCGGTGAGCAGCGGCGCGGGTGTCGGCTCGGCGGTGTTCCCGCCGGTCGACCACACCACTCCGGCGCCCGGACCGCACAGCGTCCAGACGCCGTACCAGCCGTACGGAACCCCGGCGCCCACGCCTTCCTACGGGTACCCGCAGCAGACGCAGCCGCAGCCGCACGCCCCGGCGTACCAGACGCCCGCGCCGCCGCCGTACACGATCTCCCCGCAGAGCGCCGCCCCTGCGCCGTCCTCCGGCGGCCGGAGCAACATGCCGGTCATCGTGGGCGCCGCCGTGGTCGCCCTGCTCGCCATCGGCGGCCTCATCGCGGCGATCAACCTGGGCGGCGACGACGAGGACCCGGGCACCCAGGCGGGCGGCGGCGGCACGAGCGCCTCGGCCGAGCCCGAGGCCGGCCACAAGCCGCCGGAGCGCAACCGCACCATGGAGACCACCGACTGCACGGACGCCTCCGAGGACAGCGACGACCCTGCGAAGGTGCGCGCCCCCAGCTTCACGTACAAGGACGTCATCTCCGTGAAGAGCTGCCTCCAGGCGGCGGGGTGGAAGTACACGATCAAGGAAGAGGACAACCCGCAGTACGCCGAGGACCAGGTGATCTCCCAGTTCCCCACGGAGGGGACGGCCGTGGTGCCCGGCAACCAGACGTTCGAGCTGACCGTCGCCACGGGTGACCCGGGCGAGTGACGCATGGACGCGGGACGCGCGTGACGCGTGACGCGTCTTGTCCGGGGTGCGGCGCGTCCGGGTGGGCGCGTGGTGCGTCTTGTCCGGGGTGCGGCGCGTCCGGGTGGGCGCGTGCTGCGTCTTGTCCGGGGTGCGGCGCGTAACGGCGCGTGGTGCCTCTTGTCCGGGGTGCGGCGCGTAACGGCGCGTGGTGCCTCTTGTCCGGCGCGTGGTGCGTATCGGTAGCGCCCCGGGGGCGCTCCGCCGGTGATGCCCGGGCGCACCCGGCCGGTGGTCGCTGAGCCGGAGGCCGGGGGCGTGTAACCCCTGTGGGTGGCTGTGGGGCCGCCCGGGATGCCGGGGCGGGTACGCCATGTGACGCTGAGTCCGTTGTGGGGCCCGCGCATCGGGCTCCTGGCGGCTCGGCACGGGAGGGGGTCACCCGGTGGCTCCAAGGCTCGACCCACGGTGCGCGACGGTGGTCGCGGTGCTGCTGCTGGCCACGCCCTCCGTAACCGCGTACGCGGAGGAGACCGGGCCGGCCGCCGAGCCGGACGTGGGCGTCGTCCGGCCGACCGGCGGCGCCTCCGACAGACCCGTTACGACGCCCCCGTCCGCGTCGGCCGCCGCGTCCGTCGCGGCCAGCGCCGGGCCGAGCACCGGCCCGGGTGCCGTCCTCGGGCCGACGCGCAACGCCGCCGCCTCGCCGTCACTGGCCGGGCGGTCCGCCGGGGAGGGGCGGCAGCGGCCGGGGCGGCCCGTGTCGCCGTCCCCCAGCCCGTCCGGGGACGTGTCGCGGGGCTCACCGGCCGGGCCGGCCGACCCCGCACGTACCAAAACGGCAACAGCGCCGGGCCTCCCGTGGGGCGAGGAGGCGGAGTCGGAAGCGGTACCCGAGACGGAGTCCCCCGCGGCCGCCGATCCGCCGCGCTCGCCGCCCGCCGCCGCGTACGAGCCCGCCGCGCAGACCGCCGACACCCTCGCTGACCGGCAGATTCCCGTACTCACCCTGGGCGTCGGGCTCGCCATGATGGGCCTGGGGCTCGGCTTCCTCGGGCTGCGCATGAGGCGCCGCTGACCGTATGGAACCGCCCTGCCGTCCCCCTTGAGACGGACGTCGCGGGTCCCTCTCAGGACGCTTGTCGGCCTCGGCATACTCGGTATACATACTGAGTATGTCCATCCGCCACGGGCTCCTCGCCCTCCTCGAACACGGTCCGCGCTACGGCTCCCAGCTCCGTACGGAGTTCGAGTCGCGCACCGGCTCGACCTGGCCGCTCAACGTGGGCCAGGTCTACACGACGCTCAGCCGGCTGGAGCGTGACGGGCTGATCGAGCAGGGCGGTGAGGACGAGGCGGGGCACGCGCTGTACGCGATCACCGACACGGGCCGCGAGGAGCTGCGGGCCTGGTTCGAGAAACCCGTCGACCGCACCAGCCCCGCCCGCGACGAACTGGCCATCAAGCTCGCCATGGCGGTCGGCGCCCCCGGTGTCGACATCCGCGACGTCATCCAGTCCCAGCGCCGCCACACCATCAAGGCGATGCAGGACTACACCCGGCTCAAGGCGCAGGCCATCACCGCCCTGGAGAGCGGGACGGCGCGCGAACGGGACGACGTTGCCTGGCTGCTCGTCCTGGAACAGCTCATCTTTCAGACGGAGGCCGAAGCGCGGTGGCTGGACCACTGCGAAGCCCGGCTGATCCGGCTCTCGGCCACGCACCACCGGTCCGCCGGCCCCGCCGGCCCCGCCGGTGGCACGACCACACCGACCGGTCACACGACCACACCGGCCGCTGGGACGACCACCCCGGCCGGTGGCGCCGACCGGGCCGTACCCCCGCACGTGCCCCAGCCGAGCCGGGTGGCGCCCCGGCCGGGGACGTGACAGGCCCGAGCGGCGACCGCCACGGCGCTCCCCAGCGCTGACCGGCGGACGCACCCACCCACCCGTACCGATCCGCTCCGTACGCCTGTCGCCGCACGCGTACGCCCAAGGGGGAACCCTCTTCATGTCATCGTCATCGTCAGCACACCCGTCCCCGCAGGCGCCGCAGCCCGTCCTGCAACTCCAGAACCTCACCCGTGTCCATGGCTCGGGGGCCACCGAGGTGCACGCCCTGCGCGGGATCGACCTCAGCGTCTTCCCCGGTGAGCTGGTGGCCGTCATGGGCCCGTCCGGCTCGGGCAAGTCCACCCTGCTCACCATCGCGGGCGGCCTCGACACCCCGAGCTCCGGCCGGGTGATCGTGGAGAACACCGACATCACCGCCGCCGACCGCAAGACGCTCGCCGCCCTGCGCCGCCGCAGCATCGGGTACGTCTTCCAGGACTACAACCTCATCCCCGCGCTCACCGCCGCCGAGAACGTCGCCCTCCCGCGCGAACTCGACGGCGTCTCCGCCCGCAAGGCGCGCGCCGAGGCCGTCGCCGCGCTCGAGGAGATGGACCTGCGGCACCTCGCCGACCGGTTCCCCGACGAGATGTCCGGCGGCCAGCAGCAGCGCGTGGCGATAGCCCGGGCCCTGGTCGGCGACCGGCGGCTGGTCCTCGCCGACGAGCCGACCGGCGCCCTGGACTCCGAGACCGGCGAGTCCGTGCTCGCCCTGCTGCGCGCACGCTGCGACAAGGGCGCGGCGGGTGTCCTGGTCACCCACGAGCCCCGGTTCGCGGCCTGGGCCGACCGCGTGGTGTTCCTGCGGGACGGCGCGGTGGTCGACCAGACCATGCGCAGTGACGCGGACTCCCTGCTCACGGGCCAGGCGGCCGAGCGGTGAACAACTGGTTCCACTCATGGCGCGCCGCGGTGCGCATCGCCCGCCGCGACGCCTGGCGCTACAAGGGCCGCAGCTTCCTCGTCCTCGCGATGATCGCCCTGCCCATCCTGGGCGTCAGCGCGGCCGATCTGACGCTGCGCAGCTCGGAGTTGTCCACCGAGGAGCGGATGGCCCGGTCGATCGGTGCCGCCGACGCGCGCATCTCCGACTCCGGTTACGGCGGGGTGCCGATCTACCAGCACCCGATCGACGACTACACCGTGCCGGTGGGCGACTTCAGCGACAAGCCGTGGCCCGAGGGCAAGACGGACGTCACGAAGGTGTTCCCCGCGGGCTCCACGGTCCTTCAGGACACGGTCGGCGTCGGGAAGCTGCGCACCGCCCACGGTCTGCTCCAGACGGAGATCCGGGAGCTGAAGGCGACCGACCCGATGGCCAAGGGCATCATGTCCCTCCAGGACGGCCGGTTCCCCCAGAAGGCCGACGAAGTCGCCGCCACCACGCACTTCCTGGAGGCCGGCGGGCTCCGGGTCGGCTCCACCCTGGCCGCACGCGGCCTCGACCGCGAGTACCGGATCGTGGGCGCGTACGAGCTGCCCGACGACCTCCGCAGCGACCAGGTCAACGCGCTGCCGGGGGCGTTCCTGGCCCCCCTGGACAAGGCGCTGGAAGCGGCGGGTCTGCCCGGCGCGAATCCGACCACCACGCATCTGCTGACCCTGCCCCGTTCGGCGGGCACGGACGGTTTCACGTGGAACATGGTCAAGGAGGTCAACACCAAGGGTGTCGCGGTGCAGTCGCGTGCGGTCGCGCTCGACCCGCCGGCCGATGCCGACGTACCGATGTTCCAGCAGGAGGGCTGGGGCAACTACGGTGACAGCACGGCCGCGAAGGCCGCCGCGCTCGCCGCCGCCGGAACGGTCATCGGCCTGGCGATGCTGGAGATCTGCCTGCTGGCGGGCCCCGCGTTCGCCGTCGGTGCCCGCCGCTCGCGGCGCCAGCTCGGGCTGGTCGGTGCCAACGGCGGTGACCGCCGGCACATCAGGGCGATCGTCCTGGCCGGCGGCCTGGTGATCGGTGTCGCCGCGGCCGTGGTGGGCACGGTCCTCGGCGTGGTCCTGACGCTCCTGCTCCAGCCGGTGCTGGAGGACTACATGGGCCAGCGCTTCGGCGCCTTCGACGTCCGGCCGCTGGAGCTGCTCGGCATCGGTCTGCTGGCCGTGCTGACCGGCCTGCTGGCCGCGGTCGTCCCGGCCGTCACCGCGTCCCGTCAGACGGTCCTCGCCTCGCTCACCGGCCGCCGCGGGGTGCGCCGCAGCAGCCGGGTACTGCCCGTGATCGGCCTGATCGCCACCCTGCTGGGTGCCGCGATCGCGCTGTACGGGTCCGTCTTCTCGGACCAGTTCATCATCGTCGCGGGCGGCAGCGCCATCGCCGAGCTGGGTGTCGTCGCGATGACCCCGGCCCTGGTGGGCCTGTTCGGCCGCGCGGGCCGCTGGCTCCCGCTCTCGCCGCGCCTGGCGCTGCGGGACGCGGTGCGCAACCGGGGGCGTACGGCTCCGGCCGTCGCCGCCGTACTGGCCGCGGTCGCGGGCACGGTGGCCGTGGCCACGTACGAGGTGAGCAGCGAGGCCCAGCAGCGTGCGGCGTACGAGGCCCGGCTGCCGCACGGGGCGGTCTCCGTCCTGGTCGGCGAGGGCGGCGGCCGGGACGTCCCGGCGGTGCGCGACGCCGTCCAGAAGAACTTCCCCGTCGACGTCCGGGCGGACGTGGAACGCATCGTGGTGGGCAACGCCAACTGCGAGATGTACGGGCAGGGCGAGGGCTGCGGCCGCCACGAACTGGTCACGCCCAAGGCCAACATGTGCCCGCTCTGGGCGACCACGCCCGACGGTTCGGACCCGGCGGAGAAGTACACCAAGGAGGAGCGCCGCAAGCTCGGCGAGGACTGGCGCTGCAAGGAGCAGCCGGACATGTCGTACACCGAGAGCGGGCTGATCGTCGGTGACGCCAAGCTGCTGAAGGTGCTCGGGATCAAGGACGCGGCGGCCGAGAAGGCGCTGGCCGACGGCAAGGTCGTGGTCTTCTCCCGTGTGCTGGTGAATGCCGGCGGCAAGGTGGGCATCAAGCTGATCACGGACTCCGCGAAGGCGGAGGAGGCCATGGCCCAGGGCAAGGAGCCGCCGGGCAAGGTCACCGAGTTCGCCACCTACCAGCCGGCCCGGGGCACCGAGGCGTACGGCCTGTCGGGCATCGTCCCACCGGCCGCGGCCAAGGCGGCGGGCATCGCGACGGTTCCGCTCGGCGCCTTCTTCTCGACGGACACGATGCCCAGCACCGAGCAGCGCCAGAAGCTGGACGCCGAACTCGCGACCACGGGCGCCGGGGTCGACCTCCACCTGGAGGAGGGCTTCGTCAGCGAGAACAGCATCGTCCTGCTGTCGCTGATGGTCTTCGCGGGGCTGATCACCATCGGCGCGGCCGGTATCGCCACCGGTCTGGCCCAGGCCGACGCGGAGGCCGACCTGAAGACGCTCGCCGCGGTCGGTGCGCCGCCGCGCGTGCGCCGGACCCTGAGCGGCTTCCAGTGCGGGGTGGTCGCCGTGATGGGCGTGCTGCTCGGTTCGGCGGCGGGCGTCCTGCCGGCGATCGGGCTGCGGCTGACCGAGCGGCGCCAGGAGATGAGCTGGTACCAGCAGGCTCTGGACCAGGGCGCCGCGCCGGACATGCCGCACGTGCCGATCATCATCCCGTGGGAGACGCTGGGTGCCCTGCTGATCGCCGTCCCGCTGGGGGCAGCGGTCCTGGCCGCCCTGGTCACGCGCTCGCGCGGGGCGCTGGCCCGCCGCGCGGCGACGTAAGCGGCACGTTCCGCACGGCTCGCCCGGGCTCGGCCGAGGGCCCGGCCCCCGGCCTTGTCCCGGCCTTGTCCCGGCTTTGCCCCCGTACGAGGGTGGATCACCCGCGTACGGGGGCAGACCGTGTGGTGACGCATCTGTGCGAGAGAATGGCTGGCATGGAGATGCCGAGGAATGAACGGTCGCATGAGAACCCCCAGATCCTGGTCGTAGGACAGGACGGCATGGCGCTCGGCGGCGGTGACGGTGACGACGAGTCGCGCGAGGTCCCGGTGACGGAAATGGTCGAACAGCCTGCCAAGGTCATGCGCATCGGCAGCATGATCAAGCAGCTTCTGGAAGAAGTCCGCGCGGCTCCTCTCGACGAGGCCAGCCGGGTACGCCTGAAGGAGATCCACGCCAGTTCGGTGAAGGAGCTGGAGGACGGCCTGGCTCCGGAGCTGGTGGAGGAGCTCGAGCGGCTCTCCCTGCCCTTCACGGACGAGGCCATCCCCTCGGAAGCGGAACTGCGCATCGCGCAGGCCCAGTTGGTGGGCTGGCTCGAGGGCCTGTTCCACGGCATCCAGACGGCGCTGTTCGCCCAGCAGATGGCGGCCCGTGCCCAACTGGAGCAGATGCGCCGGGCGCTGCCCCCGGGCGCGCCGACGGACGAGGACGACGAGCACGGACGCGGCCACGGTGCGATCCGCTCGGGTCCGTATCTGTAGGCGTCCACCAGGCGTCCACCGGCGACGACGCGGGCCCGGCACACGTGCGTGTGCCGGGCCTCGGCGCGGCCGGGGGCGTACGCCGGGCGTGGCGCGGCCGGGCTCCGGGCGTGACGCGGCCGGCGGCATGCGGCCGGGGTTGCGCGGCCGGTGCTCACCGTCGGGGTTACGCCGTCGGGGTGACCAGCAGGACCTTGCCGACGTGGGAGCTGGTCTCCAGCGTCCGGTGGGCCTCCGGGGCCTCCGGCATGGGGTAGGTGCGGTCCACCACCGGGCGGATCGCGCCCGAGCCGATCAGCGGCCACACATGCTCGCGCACCGCCGCGATGATCGCCGTCTTCTCGTCCAGCGGCCGCTTGCGCAGCGACGTCGCCGTGATCGCGGCCCGCTTGTTCAGCAGGGCGCTCAGGTCCAGCTCCGCCTTCCGCCCGCCCTGGAGGCCGATCACCGCGAGGCGGCCGTTCACGGCGAGGGCCTTCACGTTCCGCTCGAGGTACTTGGCGCCCATGATGTCGAGGATGACGTCCGCGCCCGCCCCGTCCGTCGCCTTGTGCACCTCCTCGACGAAGTCCTGCTCGCGGTAGTCGATCAGGACGTCCGCGCCCAGCTCGGCGCAGCGCGCCAGCTTCTCGGGGCCGCCCGCCGTCACCGCGACCCGTGCGCCCACCGCCTTGGCGAGCTGGACGGCCATCGTGCCGATGCCGCTCGCGCCGCCGTGCACCAGCAGCGTCTCGCCCGGCCGCAGATGGGCCACCATGAAGACGTTCGACCAGACCGTGGCGGTGACCTCCGGCAGCGCCGCCGCCGTCACCAGGTCCACGCCGTCCGGCACGGGAAGCAACTGCCCCACTGGCACGGTGACCTTCTCGGCGTAGCCACCGCCCGCCAGCAGCGCGCACACCTCGTCGCCGACGGCCCACCCGCTCACGCCCGGCCCGAGGGCGGCGACGCGGCCGGAGCATTCCAGACCGGGGTACGGGGACGCGCCGGGCGGCGGGTTGTAGAAGCCCTGGCGTTGCAGGAGGTCGGCGCGGTTGACGGCGCTCGCCGCCACTTCGACGAGGACCTCGCCCGCGCCGGGCACGGGATCGGGTACCTCGGCCCAGACGAGCGCCTCGGGGCCACCGGGTTCGGGAATCGTGATCGCATGCATGGCCGCGAGGCTACTCCGGGGGTGTGCTCAGCGGCGGCACGCTGGTCGCCCGGACGATGGTGATCAGACGGTCGGTCAACTGGAGCGGGCTCGCCGCCGGATCGTCGTAGCTGAGCAGCCGGTGCCCGCGCAGGACGCTGATCACCAGGTCGTCCGTCTCGCGCACGTTCTTGCCCACCTCGGCCTTTATGACCGGCCGTTCGACCAGGTCCAGCCCGCTGCCCTGCTGGATCAGGTCCTCCATCACCGTGCCCGCGCTGGGGCTCAGCACGGACAGGCCCAGCAGCCGGCCGGCCGCGCTCGCGCTGGTGATCACCGCGTCCGCGCCCGACTGGCGCAGCAGCGGGGCGTTCTCCTCTTCCCGTACCGCCGCGACGATCTTGGCGCCGCGGTTGAGCTGGCGGGCTGTCAGGGTCACCAGGACCGCGGTGTCGTCGCGCTGGGTCGCGATGACGATCTGCCGGGCGCGCTGCACCTCGGCACGGAGCAGCACATCGCTCCGGGTGGCGTCACCGATCACGCCCGTGAACCCGTCCGCGTTCGCCGTCTCGATGACCTTGCTGCTGGGGTCGACGATGACGATCTGGTCCCTCTTGAGACCGGTGGCGCACAGCGTCTGGATCGCCGACCGGCCCTTCGTACCGAAGCCGATGATGACGGTGTGGTCACGCAAGGTGGCCCTCCAGCGGTTGAGCCGCCACTCCTCGCGGGTCCGTTGGGTGAGGACCTCGAGGGTGGTACCGACCAGGATGATCAGGAACAGGACGCGCAGCGGCGTCACCAGCAGCACGTTCACGAGCCGCGCACTGTCACTGTGCGGAACGATGTCGCCGTAGCCCGTCGTCGACAGGGTCACGGTCGCGTAGTAGATGGCGTCGAGGAAGTCGACGCTCTCGTCGGCGTTGTCGTGGTAGCCGCCGCGGTCGATGTACACGATCAGCACGGTCAGCAGGAGGACGCACAGGGCCATCAGCAGCCGCGTGCCCACCTGCCGCAGCGGCTTCTGG
Organism: Streptomyces sp. WAC05374; assembly: GCF_004353505.1. Classification (GTDB taxonomy): domain Bacteria; phylum Actinomycetota; class Actinomycetes; order Streptomycetales; family Streptomycetaceae; genus Streptomyces. The sequence goes on along the minus strand of NZ_SMNQ01000006.1, from coordinate 96,618 downwards.
ATGATCGGGTTCGGCAGCCGGATCTGGCCGCCCACCAGTTGCTCCTCGGCCCGGCGGGCCATCGCGTCCTGGCCAGGAAGTTTCACGTGAAACACCCCTCGTCGGTCGTGAAACGTCCCTCGCCGGCCACAGCCCAGGGCAGGTCGAGGATCTCCAGTACGGCACCGGGCGCGGCGCCCCCGGGCGGGACCACCGCAAGCCCGTCGGCCGCAGCTATCCCGCGCAGCATGGCCGGCCCGTTGTAGTGCAGCGGTACGACGTGTCCGGAGCCGCGCCCCGTGGCGCCGGGCCCGGTGGTGCCGCGCCCGGTCGCGTGCGTGACCGGTACGAGCCTGGTGTCGTGCGGGTGGCCCTGCACCTCGTCCCGTACGGCCGCCCGGTACGGCTCCGGGGCCCGGCGCCCGGCGAGGCCGCGGAGCAGCGGCTCGGCGAGCGTGAGCAGGCCGGAGACGGCCGCCAGCGGGTTGCCGGGCAGGCCGACCAGGTAGGTGGCCGGGGTGAGCCGCGCCAGCAGCATCGGGTGGCCCGGGCGGACCTTCACGCCGTCGACCAGCAGTTCGGCGCCCGCCTTGCGGAGCACGGGGTGCACATGGTCCACCGGCCCGGCCGCCGTGCCGCCGGTGGTGATCACCACGTCCGCCCCGGACTCGCTCACCGCCGCGTACAGCGCCTCGGCGTCGTCCCCGATGCGCCGGGTCACGGACACGTCCGCCCCGAGGGCGCGCAGCCAGGGCGCGAGCATGGGGCCGAGCGCGTCGCGGATGAGCCCGTCGTGCGGGAGGCCGGTCGTGAGCAGCTCGTCGCCGAGCACCAGGACGTCGACGCGCGGCCGTTCGACGGTGTGCAGCGCGTCGTACCCGGCGGCCGCCGCCAGGCCGAGGACGGCGGGGGTGACGGGTGTCGCGGCGGGCAGCATCCGGTCACCCGAGCGGCACTCCTGGCCGCGTGGCCGGATGTCCTGGCCGTGGGTCACCTCGCGCTGGGCGTGCAGACGGCCCGTCGCGTCGGTGCGGGCGTGCTCGCTGCGGATCACGGCGGTGGCGCCGGGGGGTACGCGGGCGCCGGTGGCGATCCGTACCGCCTCGCCGTCGGGGAGCGGGTCCGTCCGCGCGTGCCCGGCCAGGATCGAACCGCCTTCGCGGATCTCCCAGGGCCCGGGTCCCGCGACGGCCCATCCGTCCATGGCCGACGTGTCGAACGACGGCAGGTCGGTGAGCGCGGTCAGCGGCTCGGCGAGGACACTGCCGAGCGCCTGCCCGAGGGCGATCCGCCGCGTCCGGGGCGGACGGGCCGTGCCCAGGCGTGCGGCGAGAGCCCTGGCCTCGGCCCAGGGCGTGGCCCGGTGCCGCTCGGGCTTCCGGTCCGGTGACCCCACCAGGGCGAGGGCTTCTTCGACGCCGTCGACGTCCGGCTCGGTCATCCGGCGTCGGCCTCGTTCGCCCAGCGGTCGGCGAGGGCGGCGGCCTTGCGGGCCGCTTCGGCGACGGCCGCGGAGACCGCCTCGGGGCCGTCACCGGCGGCCTTGGCGGCCGCGTAACCGACCAGGAAGGTGGTCAGCGGCGCGGCGGGCCGGGCGACGCCGTGCGCGGCGTCACGGGCCAGGTCGAGCAGGACGCCGGTGTCGACGTCCAGCTCGATGCCGAGCTCGTCCTTGACTGCGGTGATCCATTCGTCCAGCACGTTCCCATGCTCCCTGATCGTGGCCCGGGCGGTCGCGATGTCTTCCCAGGTGTCGCAGTCGAAGGAGGTGAGGGGGCCGGACGGGAGGCGGAGGAGCTCCAGCTCCTGGACGAGCAGGCGCAGCGGGAGGCCGGTGAGGTTGCCGTGCTCCGTCGCCAGGAGGGCGATCTCGCGGCGCAGTGGCTCGGTGCGGTACGCGGCGACGAGCGGCTGGTCCCGCCCCTCGGGGTCCACGGACAGCACGCCTTCGCAGTCCCCGTCCACCAGCGCGTCGACCAACTTCCGTACGCCGGCGCCCTGAAGGAACGGCAGGTCGCCACTGAGGACGACGACGGTGTCGGCCCCGACGTGCCGGAGCCCGGCCGCGAGGGCGGCCAGCGGCCCGCTGCCGGGCGGTTCCTCGCGCGCCCACACCACGGGGCGGACGGTGGCCCGGCGGCCGCCCACCACGACGGTCCGTCCGGCCTCGCGGCAGGCACCGAGCACGCGGTCGAGCAGGGCCCGCCCGCCGACGCTCACGCCCGGCTTGTCCACGCCGCCGAGCCGCCTGGCGGCACCCCCGGCGAGCACGACGACGTCAAATGGGGTCACGCCACCAGTATCCCCAGGCGGGCCGCAGCGCCCGCGCCCGGGGCGGCCGGGGGCCGGGGCGCATGTCCCGGGCCCCGGGCCGCCCCGGGTGTCATGGCCTTACGCGGCCGTCACAGCGTGCGCAGCAGCACCGCCGGTTGCTCCACGCAGTCGGCCACGTACCGCAGGAAGCCGCCCGCCGTTCCGCCGTCGCACACCCGGTGGTCGAAGGTCAGCGAGAGCTGCACGACCTGGCGGACGGCCAGTTCGCCCTGGTGCACCCACGGCTTGGGGATGATCCGGCCGACGCCCAGCATCGCCGCCTCGGGGTGGTTGATGATCGGCGTCGAGCCGTCGACCCCGAACACGCCGTAGTTGTTGAGCGTGAACGTCCCGCCCGTGAGGTCGGCCGGGGTGAGGGTCCCCGCCCTGGCGGCCTCGGTCAGCCGGGCGAACTCCGCCGACAGGGACTCCGCCGTCCGGTCCTGCGCGTTGCGCACGACGGGGACGACCAGGCCGCGGTCGGTCTGCGCCGCGAAGCCCAGGTGGACCTCGGGCAGCCGCACGATCTCCCGGCTGGCCATGTCCACCGTGGAGTTGAGCTCCGGGTGGCGGGCGAGCGCGGCGGTGCAGATGCGGGCGAGGAGGGCCAGCAGGGAGACCTTCGGCCCCCCGGCCGCGTTCATCGCGGCGCGCGCGGCCATCAGCTCGGTGGCGTCCGCGTCGACCCAGCACGTCGCGTCGGGGATCTCGTGCCGGCTGCGGGACAGCTTGTCGGCGACCGCCCCGCGTACGCCGCGCAGGGGCACCCGCTCACCGGCGACGGCCTTGCCCGCCGGCGCGGGGGTGGCCGGCGCGGTGGGCGCGGCAACCTGGGCCGTCACCGCCCGTTCCACGTCGGCCCGCAGGATCAGCCCCTCGGGCCCGGAGCCCCGGACCCGGCGGAGGTCGACGCCCTTCTCCCGGGCCAGCTTCCGCACGAGCGGCGAGATGACCGGCACGGGCCCGTCGACGGACACGGGAGCCGGGGCGGCGGCCACCGGGGCGACCGTCACCGGGGCGGCGGCCGCCGGGGCCGTGGCCACCGGGGCGGGCGCCGTCGCCGGGGCGGGCGTCTCGCGCCGTACCCGCCGCCTGCGCGCCGCCGGGGCGGCCGTGCCGTACCCGACGAGCACGTTCCCGGAACCCTCCCCGTCCGAGGCGGCCGGACCGGCCTGACCGGCCGAACCCGAACCGGTCGTGTGCGAGGTGCCGTTAGCGCCGGACGCCGCGTGCGCGGCCGAGCCGTCCGCCGCCGACGTCGCGCCCACGGCCACGGTCAGCAGCGGGGCGCCGACGGGCAGTTCCGTGCCCTCCTCGCCGTACCGCGCGGTCACCACGCCCCCATAGGGGCACGGCACCTCGACCATGGCCTTGGCCGTCTCGACCTCGACGACGGGCTGGTCGACGGCGACGACGTCCCCGACATTCACCAGCCAGCGCACGATCTCCGCCTCGGTGAGGCCCTCACCGAGGTCGGGCAGCTTGAATTCCAGTACCTGGGCCATCAGCTCTCCGCCTCCCACTGGAGCCGCGCCACCGCGTCCAGGATCCGGTCCACGCCCGGCAGGTGGTGCCGCTCCAGCATCGGCGGCGGGTAGGGGATGTCGAACCCGGCCACCCGCAGCACCGGCGCCTCCAGGTGGTGGAAGCACCGCTCCGTGATGCGCGCGGCGATCTCCCCGCCCGGTCCGCCGAAGCCGGTCGACTCGTGGACGACGACCGCGCGCCCCGTGCGCCGCACCGACGCGCAGACGGTCTCGTCGTCGAACGGCACCAGCGACCGCAGGTCCACGACCTCCAGGTCCCAGCCCTCCGCCTGCGCGGCCTCGGCCGCCTCCAGGCACACCGGCAGGGACGGACCATAGGTGATCAGCGTGGCGCTGCGTCCGGTACGCCGCACCACCGCGCGCCCTATGGGCTCGACCGGGTCGGGGGCGTCCGGCGACCACTGGGCCTTCGACCAGTACAGCCGCTTGGGCTCGAGGAAGACGACCGGGTCGTCGGAGGCGATGGCCGCCCGCAGCAGCCCGTAGGCGTCGGCGACCGTCGCGGGCGTGACGACATGGAGCCCCGGAGTCGCCATGTAGTACGCCTCGGACGAGTCGCTGTGGTGCTCGACGCCGCCGATCCCGCCGCCGTACGGCACGCGCACGACGATCGGCAGCGGCATCGCGCCCCTGGTCCGGTTCCGCATCTTCGCGACGTGGCTGAGGAGCTGCTCGAACGCCGGGTAGGCGAAGGCGTCGAACTGCATCTCGACGACCGGCCGCAGCCCGTACATCGCCATGCCGACAGCCGTGCCGAGGATGCCGGCCTCGGCGAGCGGGGTGTCCGTGCAGCGGTCCTCCCCGAACTCCTTGGCGAGCCCGTCGGTGACCCGGAAGACGCCGCCGAGCGTGCCGACGTCCTCGCCCATGACGTGGACGGTCGGATCCTCGGCCATCGCGTCGCGCATGGCGCGCTGGAGGGCCTGCGCCATGGTGGCGGGCTTGGTGGCGGCCTTGGTGGCCGCCTTTGCCACGGTCGTCATCACGCATCACCCTCGGCGTCGAGCTCGGCGCGCAATTGGGCGGCCTGCTCCCGCAGTTGTGCCGTCTGCTCCGCGTACACGTGCGTGAACAGGTCCATCGGGTCCAGCTCGGCGTCCGCGTTCATCCGCTCCCGCAGCCGCGCGGCCATCGTCTCGGCGTCCTCGGCGGCCTGCCGTATGCCGTCCTCATCGAGCAGGCCGCGTTCGGTCAGCTCCTGCTCCAGCAGCCGGATCGGGTCGTGGGCGCGCCAGGCCTCGACCTCGCCGTCGCCCCGGTACCGGGTGGCGTCGTCGGCGTTGGTATGGGCGTCGATGCGGTACGTCACGGCCTCCACGAGCGTGGGGCCGCCGCCGCGCCGGGCGCGGGCGACCGCCTCGGAGAGCACCTGGTGCACGGCCGCCGCGTCGTTGCCGTCGACGAGCCGGCCCGGCATCCCGTACCCGACGGCCTTGTGGGCGAGGGAGGGCGCCGCGGTCTGCTTGGCGAGCGGGACGGAGATCGCGAAGCCGTTGTTCTGGACGAGGAAGACGACCGGGGCCTGCCAGACCGCCGCGAAGTTCAGCGCCTCGTGGAAGTCGCCCTCGCTGGTGCCGCCGTCGCCCACCATGGCGAGGGCCACCACGTCGTCGCCCTTGAGGCGGGCCGCGTGGGCCAGGCCCACGGCATGCGGGAGCTGGGTGGCGAGCGGGGTGCACAGCGGGGCGACGCGGTGCTCGCGCGGGTCGTACCCGGTGTGCCAGTCGCCCCGCAGCAGGGTGAGGGCCTGGACCGGGTCCAGGCCGCGTGCCACGGCCGCCAGGGTGTCGCGGTACGACGGGAAGAGCCAGTCCCGGTCCTCCAGCACCAGGGCGGCGGCGACCTCGCACGCCTCCTGGCCGGTGCTCGACGGGTAGACCGCCAGCCTGCCCTGCTTGGTGAGGGCCGTCGCCTGCGTGTTGTACCGGCGGCCGCGCACCAGCTCGGCGTAGAGCCGGCGCAGCAGCTCGGGCGCGAAGCCGGCCGCGGCGTCCGTGCCCAGCACCCGGTACGGCTCGGGGTCCGGGAGCAGCGGTGCGGGGTCGGTGCGCGGCTTCCACGCCGGGGGCGGGGTGGGCCGGTAAGAGGCCGCACCTGGCAGCTCTTGGACCGTCATGACAGCACCTCCTCGTGGGAGCGGGCACAAGACCCGAAGGGGGACGCGACTGTGACGCGCCTCACCTACCGATTGTTCGGTCGTGGCGGCATTTTGGCTACAGGCACCATCAGCCTGTGGACAAACGGTTCTCCACAGCCTGGGATAGAGACAGGTCGTCCATGGAGGAGAGGCGGGGGGACATGGGAGCTGAACAAATGGCCGACGGCGGGGATCAGGGCCGGCCGGCCGGCGAGCACCAGGCGCCCCCGCGGCCGCTCGACGCGATCGACCGCGACATCCTCCGCATCCTCCAATCGGACGGCCGCGCCTCGATACGCTCCGTGGCCGACCGTGTCCACGTGTCACGCGCCAACGCCTACGCGCGGATCAACCGGCTCATCGAGGACGGGGTGATCCGCGGCTTCAGCGCACGGGTCAATCACGAGCGGGCGGGGCAGGGCGCCTCCGCGTACATCACGCTCAAGATCGTGCAGAACTCCTGGCGCACCGTCCGCGAGCAGCTCCAGGCCCTGCCGGGAGCGGCGCACATCGCCCTGGTGAGCGGGGACTTCGACGTGCTGCTGCTGGTGCACACGCCGGACAACCGGACGCTGCGGGAGCTGGTGCTGACCAGGCTCCAGGCCATCCCGGAGGTGCTGTCCACCCGGACGCTGCTGGTCTTCGAGGAGACGGACCTCAACCGGCGGGCCCTGACGGACGAGATCTGACGGACGAGATCCAGCGGACGAGATCCGGCGGACGGGAGCCGGCGGGCGAGATCCGGCGGACGGGAGCGGACGGACAGAGCGGACGGCAACCGCCGTCCGGCCCGCCCGCCGGCCCGGCGAACGTGCCCCGTGGGGCACCTGGCGCCGCGGCGCCGGGGCGGGCTCAGTGGCTGGTGCGCAGCCCGTCGAAGGCCATGTGGACGACGGTGTCGACGACCTGCCGGCGCTCGGCGTCGCCGCCGGGCTGGGGCCGGTACCACTCCACCAGCGAGTTGACCATGCCGAAGAGCAGCCGGGTGGCCACCCGTATGTCCACGTCGGTACGGAGGTCGCCGTCGGCGGCGGCGGCCTTCAGCAGGTCGGCGACCCGGTGGTCGAACTCGCGGCGCCGCTCCAGGGCCCACCGCTCGGTCTGGGTGTTGCCGCGGACGCGGAGCAGCAGCGTCACGTACGGCAGTTCGTCCATCAGGACCTCGACGGTGCGCCGGGTCACGTACTCGACCCGCTCGATGGCCCGTCCACGCGCGGCGCCGGGTTCGTCGAGGACCGCGAAGAGGCCGTCGAGGGCGCGGCTGACGGCACGCCGCAGCAGTTCCTCCTTGCCGGCGACGTGGTGGTAGATCGAGGACTTGGAGATGCCGGCCGCCTTGGAGAGGTGCTCCATGGAGGTGCCGTCGTAGCCGCGCTCGTTGAAGACCCTGACGGCGACGGAGAGCAGCGTGTCGGGGGTGTACGTGTCGCGCTTGGCGGTGGTCATCGGCGGTCCTGGCCCTTCATGGCGGCGCTCTCCTCGTGGTCCTTGCGGACGACGCCGAGGCAGGGGGCGTAGCGGCCGGTCGGGTAACACTCGTGCAGGGCGCGCAGCACGTCGCCGACGTACTCGTAGCCGAGCAGTGCCGCCCACTCCAGGGGGCCGGCCGGGTAGTTGACGCCGAGGCGCATGGCCGTGTCGATGTCCTCGGCCGTGGCGACGCCGCGCTCGACGGCGTCCACGGCGAGGTCGACCAGCATGGCCACCGTACGGGCGACGATCATGCCGGGGACGTCGCCGATCACGGAGACGTCCTTGCCGAGCGCCTGGAAGAGGCCGACGGCCTCCCGGAGGGTCTCGGCCGAGGTGGAGGGGGCGGTCGACAGGGCGATGCGGGTGGCGGTCGTGTAGTCGTGGGCGAGATCGAAGTAGACGATCTCGTCGCCCGCGTACTCGAAGGAGGTCTCACCGTCCGCGAGACCGAGCTGTCCGCCGCCCGGAAGGGTGAGGTGCCTGCCGTGCTTGCGGCGGCGGACCTTGATCCCGGCCTGTTCGATCAGGGCGACGAGCGGCTCGGCGTGACCGAGGTGGCCGTGGACGGTCACCGACGCCGGCGCGGGGGCCGGTTCCTCCGTACGGGGAAGCGGCCGCTCGGCGCCCTCGGCGTACGAGTACCAGCCGTGACCCGTCTTGCGGCCCAGGCGCCCGGACTCGACCAGGCGCCGCTGGGCGAGGGACGGGGTGAACTTGGGGTCCTGGTAGAAGGCGTCCCAGACGGACCGGGTGACGGCCTCGTTGACGTCCTGCCCGATCAGGTCGGTCAGCTCGAAGGGGCCCATCCGGAAGCCGCCGCTCTCGCGCAGGACGGCGTCGATGGTGGCCGGGTCGGCGGCCCGCTCCTCGTACAGGCGCAGCGCCTCCGCGTAGAAGGGGCGGGCGATGCGGTTGACGATGAAGCCCGGGGTGTCGGCGCAGCGCACCGGCGTCTTGCCCCACTCCTTGGCGGTGGCGTACGCGCGCGTGGCGGCGCTGTCGTCGGTGGCGAAGCCGCTGACGACCTCGACCAGCGGAAGGAGGGGCGCCGGGTTGAAGAAGTGCAGTCCGACGAAGCGGCCGGGCAGCCGCAGGGCTCCGGCGATGGCGGTGACGGACAGCGAGGAGGTGTTGGTGGCGAGCAGGCAGTCGTCCGCGACGATCTTCTCCAGCTCGGCGAAGAGCTCCTGCTTGACCGTGAGCCGCTCGACGATCGCCTCGATCACGAGGGCGGCGTCGGCGAGGCCGTCGAGGCCGTCCGCCACGTGGAGCCGTCCGGTGGCCGCGTCGCGGTCCTCCGGCGACATCCGGCCTTTCTCGACGAGCCGGTCGAGCCGTCCGGTGATGGCTTCGGCGGCCAGCCCCGCGTGGCCGGGCACGGCGTCGTACAGGCGTACGGGGTGGCCGGCGACCAGCGCCACCTGGGCGATGCCCTGGCCCATGGTGCCGGTGCCGACGACCGCGACGGTGCGGCTGCGCTCGATGGCCTTGTTGTCGGTCATGACAGTGATCCTCCCCGATGAGTTGTCCACAGGTTCGGGAGGCCCCCTTGTCCCGACCGATCGTTCGGTTACTCTAGCTCTGTCCGCCTGTCCCTGCCCAGCTCGACGAGGAGTTGGTCCGTCATGGCCGCCGCTCAGCTCACCACCGACCACCTGACCGAGAGGCACCGCTCCACGCTGGAACAGGCCCTCGAAGCCATCCGCACGCGGGCCTACTGGTCCCCGCACCCCGAGCACCCGAAGGCCTACGGGGAGAACGGCTCCTTGAGCGCCGCCGACGGCCTGGAGGCCCACAAGGCCACGCTCGGCGCCCGCTTCGAGCTGGACCAGCCCGGCACGGACGGCTGGACGGGCGGCGAGATCTCGCCGTACGGGCCGGAGCTCGGCATCGAGTACCCGCACGCGGACCTGGACGTCCTGCTGCCCGCCATGCGCGCGGGCATGGGCGCCTGGCGGGACGCGGGTCCCGAGACCCGCGCGCTGGTCTGCCTGGAGATCCTGGCCCGCATCAACGCCCGGACGCACGAGTTCGCCCACGCGGTGATGCACACCAGCGGGCAGGCGTTCATGATGGCGTTCCAGGCGGGCGGGCCGCACGCGCAGGACCGCGGCCTCGAGGCGGTGGCGTACGCGTACGCGGAGCAGGTCCGCACCCCGATGGTGGCCGAGTGGTCCAAGCCGCAGGGCAAGCGCGACCCGCTGGAGCTCCGCAAGGCGTTCACCCCGGTTCCGCGCGGCATCTCGCTGATGATCGGCTGCAACACCTTCCCGACGTGGAACGGCTACCCGGGCCTGTTCGCCTCCCTGGCCACGGGCAACCCCGTGCTGGTCAAGCCCCACCCCCGCGCCGTGCTCCCCCTGGCGCTGACCGTCCGGGTGGCGCGCGAGGTCCTCGCCGAGGCGGGCTTCGACCCGAACCTGGTCGCGCTGGCCGTCGAGCGGCCCGGCGAGGGCATCGCCAAGGAGCTGGCCGTCCGCCCCGAGATCCGGATCATCGACTACACCGGCTCGACCTCCTTCGGCGACTGGCTGGAGGCCAACGCCCGCCAGGCGCAGGTCTACACGGAGAAGGCCGGCGTCAACACGGTCGTCATCGACTCCACGGACGACTACAAGGGCATGCTGTCCAACCTGGCCTTCTCGCTGTCCCTCTACAGCGGCCAGATGTGCACCACCCCGCAGAACCTGCTGATCCCCCGCGACGGCATCTCGACGGACGCCGGACCCAAGCCGTACGACGAGGTGGTCTCCGATCTCGCCGGCGCGGTGGGCGGACTGCTCGGCGACGACGCCCGGGCGAACGCCCTGCTGGGCGCCATCGTCAACCCCGATGTGAAGGCCCGGCTCGAGGCCGCCGCCGGGCTCGGCGAGGTCGCCCTGGCCTCGCGCGAGGTGACCAACCCCGACTTCCCCGGTGCCGTCGTCCGTACGCCGGTCGTCGTCAAGCTCGACGGCTCCAAGCCGGACGCGGAAGCCGCGTACATGTCCGAGTGCTTCGGCCCCGTCGCCTTCGCCGTCTCGGTCGAGTCGACCACCGACGCGCTGGAGCTGCTGCGGCGCACGGTCCGCGAGAAGGGCGCGATGACGGTCGGCGCGTACACGACCTCGCCGGACGTCGAGCGTGCCGTCGAGGAGGTCTGCCTGGAGGAGTCCGCCCAGCTCTCGCTGAACCTGACGGGCGGGGTGTACGTCAACCAGACGGCGGCGTTCTCCGACTTCCACGGCTCGGGCGGCAACCCGGCGGCCAACGCCGCCCTGTGCGACAGCGCCTTCGTGGCCAACCGCTTCCGGATGGTGGAGGTCCGCCGCCCGGCGTGATCACCGGGCGTGAGCCCGGCATGATCGCCGGGCTCACGCCTCCGGCGAGGAGATCTCCGCGTACCGCTGCACCCAGGCGTGCATGGCGATCGCCGCGGCGGCACCCGCGTTGATCGACCGGGTGGACCCGAACTGGGCGATCGAGCAGACCATCGCGGCGTGCTTGCGGGCCTCCTCCGTGAGGCCCGGGCCCTCCTGCCCGAACAGCAGCACGCAGCGGCGCGGCAGCTCGGTCCGCTCCAGCGGCACGGCGCCGGGGAGGTTGTCGATCCCGATGATCGGCAGCCCTTCGGCGTCCGCCCAAGCGGTCAGCGACTCGGTGTCCGGGTGGTGGCGCACGTGCTGGTACCGGTCGGTGACCATGGCGCCGCGCCGGTTCCAGCGCCGCCGGCCCACGATGTGCACCTGCTTCGCCAGGAAGGCGTTGGCCGTCCGGACGACGGAGCCGATGTTGAAGTCGTGGCCCCAGTTCTCCACCGCCACGTGGAAGTCATGGCGCCGGGTGTCCAGGTCGGCGACGATCGCCTCGCGCCTCCAGTACCGGTAGCGGTCGACGACATTGCGGCGGTCGCCGTCGGCGAGCAGCTCGGGGTCGTACCGCTCGTCCTCCGGCCACGGCCGGGGGTGCGGGCCGACGCCGATCTCGTCGCCGTAACCGTCGTCGTACTGGAGGGGGGTCTCGCTGCTCACCCCACGAGGGTACGGGGGGCGGGCTCCTCCGCGGCGGGCCGCTGCGGCACCGTCCCGGTCCGGGACAGCAGCCGGTCACGGCCACGCCGCACGCGGGCGCCCAGCCAGACCAGGAAGACGGTCGGCAGGAACACCGCGTCGGCGGCGATCATGGCCAGCGAGAAGAACGGCAGCCCGAGCAGCAGCGCGATGCCCGCGTGCTCCAGGATCATCGCCACCAGCAGCACGTTCTTGACCCGCCGGTTGAAGAGCGTGAAGGGGAAGGCGACCTGCACGATGACCGTGCCGTACGTCAGCACCATGACCATCAGCCCGCTGGCGGCCAGCACGTCGGACAGGAACGGCCAGGGCGTGAAGTAGTCCAGCTTGAGCGGGTAGTACAGCGCGGTGCCGTCCTGCCAGCGCGAGCCCTGGATCTTGTACCAGCCGGCCGTGGCGTAGATGAGGCACACCTCGGCCATGATCACGCCGAGGGCGGCGTTGTGCACCAGGTTGGCGAGGACGTCGGCCAGGACGCGCGGCTGGCCGGGCGCGTACCGGTTCACCAGCCACCACACGCCCTGTGCGGCCCACAGCAGCCACATCAGCACCAGCAGCCAGATCTCACCGGTGCGGCCGATGAACAGCGTCGCCGCCACCAGCCCGAAGGCAAGCACCCCCCACAGCACGGGCCCGAGCACGTCACGCCGGGGCTCCGGACGGGCGGCCCTGCGGGCGTCCAGGGACCAGACCCGGTTGCACCGGGTCAGCACGAGGTAGAGGGCCATCAGGTGGATGACGTTGTCGCCGCCGTCACCCATGAAGATGGACCGGTTCTGGAGGGACAGCACGCCCACCATGAACAGCACCGACATGGTGCGGGTGCGCCAGCCGACCAGCAGCGCGGCGCTGGACAGCACGGCGAGCGCGTACACGGCCTCGAACCACAGGGCGCTGTCCGACCACATCAGGACCGTGAAGGCGTGGTTGTTGGCGATGAGCTGCTGGCCCATGTCCCACGACCAGGGGCCGTCGGGCCCGTACAGCTCGTGACGGTGCGGGAACTCGCGCAGCAGGAACAGCAGCCAGGCGGCGGCGAAGCCGATGCGCACCACGGCGGTCTGGTACGGGCCGAGGGCCGTGCCGGTGACCCGCTGGATGGCGCGGGCCAGCCGGCGGTCGAGCGGCTCGGCCGGGCGGGTGCGCTCGCGGTCCCGGAGGCCACCGCCGTGGGGGCGGGGGGCGTCCTGGGCACGGGAATCGTGTGGGGTGCGGGGGCCGTCCTGGGCGCGGGGGCCGTCCTGGGCGCGGGGGTCGCTCGCGGTCACTGGTCCGCCTCCGTACGGCCGCCGGTCACGCCACCGGACAGGTCGGCGGCGGTCACGGTCCACCACGGGAGCACCCGGTAGTAGGGCCGGGTGTCGGTCTTCTCGTCGCTCCAGACCGGAGCCTCCACGCCCTGCGTGGCCGAGCGAAGCTGGATCCGCTCGATCCTGCCGTCCAGCTCGCGGGTCTCCAGCCGCAGCATGGCGATCCGCCGGACGTAGCGCTCGGAGAGCTGCCCGCGCAGTCCGTTGGGGCGGTTGTCGTTGGTGTGCGAGTTCACGTAGAAGTCCCACCCGCGGCGGAGCTCGTTCTGGTTCACATGGCTGGGGAGGAGGTTGCCGCGGATCGCTTCCCCGTCGTCGCCGGAGAGGTCGAACCACCCGGTGGTCCTGCGCCGGCCGTCGACACCGACGACTTCCGCGCGGGCGTGGACGGCGATGTTCTGCTGGAGCGGGTTGGGGGCGAAGAGCTTCCAGTTCTGCTCGAACTCGGGGAAAACCCAGTCGTCCACCGCCTGGCCGTGCTGCTTGGTCAGCGTGTTCGAGGGCGCGACGTGCAGGAACGCCATGGCCAGGTGGACGCAGGCGAACATCCCGACGACGGCGAGCGACACGGCCGCCACCACTTGGTACGGCAGCGACAGCGCGGCTATCCCCACGCCCGCCCCTGGCGGGTCGCCACCCCCGGGGCCGCCCGCCGACACCTGCCGGGGCGGCTCCCCGGCCTCTCCGGCCTCCCCGGCCCCGTCGCCGTCCGGCCCGGTCTCTCCGGCTCCCTCACCGTCCGGCCCGGCCCCGTCGCCCCCGTCGCCCCCGTCTTCGGCGACCGCCCACCGCGGGGTGCTCCCCAACGACGCGGTACCAGGCACGGGGCCGCCGTGCGGTGCGGCGGTGGACGGGGGCGTCACCCGGTCGGCGCAGGCGGGGGCGGCGGATGCGTGGCCGGGGGCGGCGGCGGGGGCGGGCCCGGATCCCGGGCGGGACGCCGGGCCGGCAGCGTCGGTGGTCGCGGCGGCGGCCGGAGGGTTCACGGCGGCGGAGCCTTCCGTGCCGGTGGCGCGCCCCTCGCGACCACCTGCCTCCTTGTCGTACGAGTCCATCCCGCCCCGTCCCCGTTCACGATCGATCCACCGGAGTTATCCACAGGGTTGACACCATACGGGCCGCCGACTCACCATTGAAGTCATTCAACCGAACGATCGGTCGGTAGGGGGCCCGATGACTGCAGTGACTGCGGACACGCAGGAGGCGTACGAGGCGGTGTTCGACGCCGCCGTGGCCGCCGACGAGCGGATCGAGCCGCGCGACTGGATGCCGGACGCGTATCGCGCCACGCTCGTGCGGCAGATCGCCCAGCACGCGCACTCGGAGATCATCGGCATGCAGCCGGAGGCGAACTGGATCACACGCGCGCCCTCGCTGCGGCGCAAGGCGATCCTGATGGCCAAGGTGCAGGACGAGGCGGGGCACGGGCTGTATCTCTACAGCGCCGCCGAGACGCTCGGCACCAGCCGCGACGAGCTGCTGGACAAGCTCCACACCGGCCGCCAGAAGTACTCGTCGATCTTCAACTACCCCACGCTGACCTGGGCCGACGTCGGCGCGATCGGCTGGCTCGTGGACGGCGCGGCGATCACCAACCAGGTGCCGCTGTGCCGCTGCTCCTACGGTCCCTACGCCCGCGCGATGGTCCGGATCTGCAAGGAGGAGTCGTTCCACCAGCGCCAGGGGTACGAGTCGCTCCTCGCCCTCTCGCGCGGCACGCCCGAGCAGCACGCGATGGCCCAGGACGCGGTGAACCGCTGGTGGTGGCCGTCGCTGATGATGTTCGGCCCGCCGGACGACGAGTCCTCGCACTCGGCGCAGTCCATGGCCTGGAAGATCAAGCGGCACTCCAACGACGAGCTGCGCCAGCGGTTCGTCGACATCTGCGTCCCCCAGGCGGAGACGCTGGGCCTCACCCTCCCCGACCCGGACCTCCGGTGGAACGAGGAGCGGGGCCACTACGACTTCGGCCCGATCGACTGGACCGAGTTCTGGGACGTCCTCAAGGGCAACGGGCCCTGCAACGAACAGCGCATCACCCAGCGGCGCCGCGCCCACGAGGAAGGCGCCTGGGTCAGGGAGGCCGCGGCGGCGTACGCGGCGAAGCACGGGGAGGCGACGGCATGACCACCAGCGACTGGCCGCTCTGGGAGGTGTTCGTGCGCTCGCGCCGGGGACTGTCCCACACCCACGCGGGAAGCCTGCACGCGCCGGACGCGCAGATGGCGCTGCGCAACGCCCGCGACCTCTACACCCGCCGCAATGAGGGCGTTTCCCTCTGGGTGGTGCCGTCAGCGGCGATCACCGCCTCCTCGCCCGACGAGAAGGACCCCTTCTTCGAGCCGTCCGCGGACAAGCCCTACCGGCACCCGACCTTCTACGAGGTCCCGGAAGGGGTGAAGAACCTGTGACCGCCACCGCGAGCAGCGCCGCCGCGCTCGCCCTCGGCGACGACGCCCTGGTGCTGTCGCACCGGCTGGGGGAGTGGGCGGGCCACGCCCCCGTGCTGGAGGAGGAGGTCGCGCTCGCCAACATCGCCCTGGACCTGCTGGGCCAGGCGCGTGTGCTGCTGTCCCTCGTCGGTGACGAGGACGAGCTGGCCTACCTCCGCGAGGAGCGGGCCTTCCGCAACGTGCAGCTCGTCGAGCAGCCGAACGGCGACTTCGCCCACACCATCGCCCGGCAGCTCTACTTCTCCACCTACCAGCGGATGCTGTACGGCCGCCTGGCCACGGCCGGCGACGGCGGCGGTGAGCTCACCGGGCTCGCGGCCAAGGCGGTCAAGGAGGTCGCCTACCACCAGGACCACGCCGAGCAGTGGACGCTGCGCCTGGGCGACGGCACCGCCGAGAGCCACGAGCGCATGCAGCGGGCCTGCACGGCCCTGTGGCGGTTCACGGGCGAGCTGTTCCAGCCCGTGGCGGGGCTGGACGTCGACTGGCAGGAGCTGGAGTCCGACTGGCTGGCGTCCGTGACGGGGGTGCTGGAGCGGGCCACGCTGACCGTTCCGGACGGCCCCCGGTCGGGTGCCTGGGCGGCCGGCGCGGGGCGCCAGGGCCTGCACACGGAGAGCTTCGGCCGGATGCTGGCCGAGATGCAGCACCTGCACCGCAGCCACCCGGGGGCGTCATGGTGACCGGCACGGCGGACCTCACGGCGCTGGAGGAGGAGCTGAGCCGGCTGGCCGGTTCGGTCCCCGACCCCGAGCTGCCCGTGCTGACGCTGGAGGAACTGGGCGTCCTGCGCGGGGTGCACGTCCTCGCCCCCGGCCGGGTGCGTGTCGAGCTGACCCCGACGTACACGGGCTGCCCGGCCGTCGAGGCGATGTCGTCCGACATCGAGCGGGTGCTGCACGAGCACGGCATGGCGGACGTCTCGGTCGTCACGGTCCTCTCCCCCGCCTGGTCGACGGACGACATCAGCGCCGAAGGGCGCCGCAAGCTGGCCGAGTTCGGCATAGCGCCGCCCCGGCACCAGGGCGGCGGCGACGGACCGGTACCGGTCACGCTGGCCATCCGCTGCCCGCACTGCGGCTCGACCGACACCGAGCTGCTGAGCCGCTTCTCCTCCACCGCCTGCAAGGCGCTGCGCCGCTGCACCGCCTGCAGCGAACCGTTCGACCACTTCAAGGAGTTGTAGATGTTCCATCCGCTCCGGGTGAGCGAGGTCGAGCGGCTCACGGACGACTCGGTCGCCGTCACCTTCCAGGTGCCGCCCGAGCTGCGCGAGACCTTCCGCCACATCCCCGGCCAGCACCTCGCCCTGCGCCGCGAGAGCGCCGCCACGGGCGAGGAGATCCGCCGCACGTACTCGATCTGCTCCCCCGCCGCCCCACAGGGCGAGGACCCGGTGCTAAGGGTGGGCATCCGCCTGGTGGACGGCGGCGAGTTCTCCACGTACGCCCTCAAGGAGCTCGCGGTCGGCGACACGGTCGACGTGATGGAACCGATGGGCCGGTTCCTGCTCCCGCCGCGCCCCGGGACCTTCGCGGCGATCGTGGGCGGCAGCGGGATCACCCCGGTGCTCTCCATGGCCTCGACGCTGCTGGCCCGTGAACCGGAAGCCCGGTTCTGTCTGATACGCAGCGACCGTACGGCCGCCTCGACGATGTTCCTGGACGAGGTCGCCGACCTCAAGGACCGGTTCCCCGACCGCTTCCAGCTCGTGACCGTGCTCTCGCGCGAGGAGCAGCAGGCGGGTCTGCCGTCCGGTCGGCTGGACCAGGAGCGGCTGGCCGGGCTGCTGCCCGCGCTGCTGCCGGTCGACGAGGTGGACGGCTGGTTCCTGTGCGGGCCGTTCGGGCTGGTCATCGCCGCCGAGCGGGCCCTGCGGGGCCTCGGCGTGGAGCGTGGCCGTATCCACCAGGAGATCTTCCACGTGGACGACGGTTCCTCACCGGCGGCCGTGCGGGCCGCGGCGATACCCGCGCGCGCCACGCTCACCGCGACCCTCGACGGCCGGTCCGGCACCTGGCCGGTCCAGGAAGGCGAGTCGCTGCTGGAGACGGTGCTGCGCAGCCGCGCGGACGCGCCGTACGCCTGCAAGGGCGGCGTCTGCGGCACATGCCGCGCCTTCCTGGTGACCGGCGAGGTCCGGATGGACCGCAACTACGCGCTGGAGAGCGAGGAGACCGACGCGGGGTACGTGCTCGCCTGCCAGTCGCACCCGGTGACACCGGAGGTGGAGCTCGACTTCGACCGCTGACGCCGGCCGGGCCCGGTTCCGCCGGGCCCATTCACTTCCCCTGAAACCTGTTCTATCTTGACGGACCGTCAGATACCGGAGCGGGCGCGGGGAGGCACGGGCTGTGGACTTCACCTTCAGCGAGGAGCAGCAGGCGGCCGTCGAGGCGGCCAAGGCGGTCTTCTCGGGCGTCGCGCCCGACGGCGTGCCGAGCCCGGCGCTCACACCGGGCGCGGTGGCCGAGGACTTCGACCGCATGCTGTGGGACCGGCTCGCGGCCGCGGACCTGCTGAGCCTGGTGCTGGCACCCGCGCACGGCGGTGCCGGCCTGGACCCCGTCGCGCTCTGCCTGGTGCTGCGCGAGTCGTCCCGGGTCCTGGCCCGGGTGCCGCTGCTGGAGACCAGCGCGGTGGCGATGGCCGTGGAGCGCTTCGGTCACCCCGACATGGCGGCCGAGGTGCTCCCGCCGGTGGGGCGCGGCGAGCTGGTGCTCACGGTGGGCGCCAACGGCCGCAGCGGCCACGACCCGGCCGAGGCCGCGGTGACGGCCCGCCGGGACGGTGACCACTGGCTGCTCGACGGCGTGCAGACGGCCGTCCCCTGGGCGCGGTCCGCGGACCGTGTCGCCCTTCCGGCGCACACCCCCGACGGCCGGGTGGTCATCGCCCTGGTCTCCCCCGGCCACGAGGGGGTCGCCCTCGCCGACCAGGTCTCCACGAGCGGGGAAGCGCTCGCCGAGGTACGGCTCGACTCCGTACGGGTCCCCGCCCGCGCGGTGATCGACCACGAGGGTGCCTGGGAGTGGCTGCGCGGTCTGCTCACCACCGGGACGTGCGCTCTGGCGCTGGGCCTGGGCGAAGCCGTGCTCGCCATGACCGCGGCGTACACGGGCAAACGCGAGCAGTTCGGGTTCCCGATCGCCACGTTCCAGGCGGTCGCCGTCCAGGCCGCCGACCGGTACATCGACCTGCGCGCCATGGAGGTGACCCTCTGGCAGGCGGCCTGGCGGATCGGCTCGGGGGCCACCGGGGCGCTGCCCGCCTCCGGGGACATCGCCGTGGCGAAGATCTGGGCCTCCGAGGGCGTACGACGAGTCGTGCAGACGGCCCAGCACCTGCACGGTGGCTTCGGCGCGGACACCGACTACGCGCTCCACCGCTACCACGCCTGGGCCAAGCAACTGGAACTGTCCCTCGGCCCGGCCGCCGCCCACGAGGAGGCGCTCGGCGACCTGCTGGCCGCGCACCCCCTGAGCTGACGGCCCGGCGCGCCCGGGCCCCGGCGGCTTCCGGCACCGGCGACCGGCGACCGGCGAGCAGCGGCCAGCGAACGCCGGCCAGCGGCCGACGACCGGCGACCGGCGACCGGCGACCGGCTACAGGACCGAGGCGGGGCTGCCGTCGTCGGTGACCATGGGGCGGCCGGCGCCTTCCCAGGCGAGCATGCCGCCGTCGATGTTCACGGCGTCGATGCCCTGCTGCACCAGATACTGGGTGACCTGGGCCGACCGGCCGCCGACGCGGCACATCACATACGCACGGCGCCCGTCGGCGACCGCCTCGGTCACCTCACCGAAGCGGGCCACGAAGTCGCTCATCGGCACGTGCAGCGCGCCCTCGACATGCCCGGCCGCCCACTCGTCGCTCTCACGGACGTCGAGCACCAGCCCGTCGGCCGGGACGGAGGCGACGTCCACGGTGGGCAGCGTTGCGAAGTTCATGGGTCAGGCCTTCTCTCGGGGGGTCTCTCGTCGGTCTCTCGTCCGTGCGCCGGTCGCCGGTACCACCTCCCGACGCTACTGCACGAGCGCCGCGAGCTCCGCCTCACGCTCGGCGACCTGCGCCAGCAACTGCTCGGCGATCTCCTCCAGCAGCCGGTCGGGGTCGTCCGGCGCCATCCGCAGCATCGCGCCGATCGCGCTGTCCTCCAGGTCCCGCGCCACCACGGTCAGCAGTTCCTTGCGCCGGGCCAGCCATTCGAGCCTCGCGTACAGCTCCTCGCTCTCGCTGAGCTCGGTGGCCGTCGGAGCGGGACCCGCCGCCCATTCCTCGGACAGCTCCCGCAGCAGCGCCTCGTCCCCGCGCCCGTAGGCGGCGTTGACCCGGGTGATGAACTCCTCGCGCCGCTGCCGCTCCGTCTCGTCGCGCGCCAGGTCGGGGTGCGCCTTGCGGGCGAGCTCGCGGTAGAGCTTGCGCGCCTCGTCGCTCGGCCGCACGCGCCGGGGCGGCTGCACCTGCCGGTCGGTGAGCATCGCGGCGGCCTCGGGAGACAGGCCGTCCGCGTCCATCCAGTCACCGAACAGCTCGTCGACACCCGGCATCGGCATCACCAGCGCCCGCGCGGACTGGGCCTTGAGCACGTCCTCCGGATCGCCGGTACGGGCGGCCCGGGCCTCCGCGATCAGGGCGTCCAGCTCGTCGAGCCGCGTGTACATCGGGCCGAGCTTCTGGTGGTGCAGCCGGGAGAAGTTCTCCACCTCCACCCGGAAGGTCTCCACCGCGATCTCGAACTCGATCAGTGCCTGTTCCGCCGCGCGCACCGCCCGTTCCAGCCGCGCCTCCGGGCGCTCCGCCTCACCGGCCGCGCCCGAGGTCGCCTCACCGGCCGCGCCCGAGGTCGCCTCACCGGCGTCGCCGGGCGTCGCCTCGGCGGCCGTGTCGGGGGTCGGAGCACCGGTCACGTCGTCGTTCGGGGTCGTCACCCGACCAGCGTACGGGCGACCGGGCCCCGCCCGTCACACCCCCAGCTCGGCGGCTATGCGCCCGGCCCGGACCGCCGCGAGCAGCTCGGCGTGGTCCGCCTCCGTCCGGTCCGCGTACGCCACGGCGAACGTCGCCATCGCCTCGTCCAGCTCGTCGTTCTTGCCGCAGTACCCGGCGAGCAGCCGCGGGTCGGCGCTGTGCGCGTGCGCCCGGGCCAGCAGGGCGCCGGTCATCCGCCCGTAGTCGTCGACCTGGTCGGCTGCGAGCGCCGCCGGGTCCACGCTCCCCTTCCGGTTGCGGAACTGGCGCACCTGGTACGGCCTGCCGTCGACGGTCGTCCAGCCCAGCAGGTTGTCGCTGACGACCTGCATCCGCTTCTGCCCGAGGACCACGCGCCGCCCCTCGTGCGCCACCTCCGCCACGGGGAAGCCCACCCTCGGCAGGTACGGCAGCAGTGCCGAGGGCCGCGCCTCCTTGACCTGGAGCACCAGCGGCTCGCCCCGGTGGTCCAGCAGCAGCACCACGTACGACCGCGTGCCCACGCTTCCCGTGCCCACGACCCGGAACGCCACGTCATGGATCGCGTACCGCGCGAGCAGCGGCAACCGGTCCTCCGGCAGCGTCTCCACGTAAGCGCCCAGCGACGCGGCCACCGCGGCCGCCTCCGCGTCCGGCACCCGGCGCAGCACCGGCGGCGCGTCCACGAACCGCCGCCCGCCGTCCGGGCACTCCTCCGTCGCCTTGGCGGCGAACCGGGCGCTGGTGTTGCCGCGCGCCTTCTCCGAGACCCTCTCCAGCGTGCCGAGCAGGTCCCGGGCGTCGGTGTGCGAGACCAGCTCCTCGTCCGCGATCGCGTTCCAGGCGTCCAGCACCGGCAGCCTGGCCAGCAGCCGCATGGTCCGCCGGTAGGCGCCCACCGCGTCGAAGGCCGCCGCCCGGCACACGTCCTCGTCCGCGCCCGCCTCCCGCCCGGCGAGCACCAGCGACGTCGCGAGCCGCTTGACGTCCCATTCCCAGGGGCCGGTCACGGTCTCGTCGAAGTCGTTCAGGTCGATGACCAGCCGGCCACGCGCGTCGCCGTACAGCCCGAAGTTCGCCGCGTGCGCGTCCCCGCATATCTGCGCGCCGATCCCGGTGACCGGCGTCCCCGCCAGGTCGTGCGCCATCAGCCCGGCGGACCCGCGCAGGAACGCGAACGGCGTGGCGGCCATCCTGCCCACCCGTATCGGCGTCAGCCCGGGCACCCGGCCCCGGCTCGACTCCTCCACCGCGCGCACCGCGTCCGGCCGGTCCTCCGTGAGCCGCAGCGTGCCGTGCGAGGACCGGGACACCTTCTCCCGCAGCGCCTTGCCCCGCGCCTTGGGCGAACCGGACCCGCCCAGGTCCCCGTCCACGGCGGGGGCGAACCCCGGCACCGCCGGTATGCGCACGCCGCCACCGGCACCGCGCTGCGCCGGAACCGCTGTCCGCTTGTCACCCATGAGGCCCGCCCCCGTTCACCATCGCCCAGTTGCCCCCGACGGTACCTCCGCCACGGTCCACCCGTCCCGGCCTGTGGATAACGGAGCGCAGCCGCGGTACCCGGGGGAACCGAGGCCCCTGCCGTTGCGCCGTACAACCGAAGCGGGCCGAGGGAAGCACGACAGCCACGGGGCAAGGCGGAGGTGACCCCTACATGTCAGCCGGACGCGAGGAGTCGGTCGACACCATCCAGCGGGAGCTGACGGCGTTCGCCCGCCGTGCCCGCGCCACGGCGGCGAGGCTCCACCCCGAGCTGTCGCTCGTCTCGTACACGCTGCTGTCGCACATCGACGAGCGGCACGGCTGCCGTGCCACCGACCTCGCCGCCCACTACATGCTCGACAAGTCGACCGTGAGCCGGCAGGTCGCCACCCTCGAGAAGCTCGGCCTCGTCGAGCGCCGCCCCGACCCCGCCGATCACCGTGTCCAGGTGCTGCACCCGACCGAGGCGGGCACGCGGGCCCTGTCCTCCACCCACGCCAGCCGCCGCGCCGCCTACCAGGAGCGCCTCGCCGACTGGTCCGCCGAGGATCTCGACCGCTTCGCCGCCTACCTGCTCCGCTACAACCGCGACGCCTGACCGCCGAAGCGCGCGCCCGAGGCACGGGCCCGAAACGCGCGCCCGAGGCGCGGGCCGAAGCGCGCGGCCGACGAGCACCCCTTGAGACCTTGCTCACACGGCACGCACCGTCACGCGCACCCGACGCGCGCACCAGTGGCGCGCACCCGTCGCACAGACGTGCCCGGACACAGCAGAACGGGTGGCATCGTGATCGATGCCACCCGTTCCTGGTGGTGCGCGAGGGGGGAGTTGAACCCCCACGCCCTTGCGGGCACTGGAACCTGAATCCAGCGCGTCTGCCTATTCCGCCACCCGCGCATTGGGTGTTGCCGCTTGGTTTTTCACCGTTTTCCCGGTGCGTCCCCCTGGCGACATCTGAAGATTAGCACGCCGCGGGAGGTGGATTCACATCCGTTTGTTTCGGGCACCCCGACGGCGAACAGAGAGGGGAAGGGACGAGCCGAGGGGAGAGGAGGCCGCCGTACGAACCGGAACCGAACCGGAACGCCCGGGCCACCCATCGACCCCCGCCCACGGCGCCTTACGTGCCCCACGCGCCCCACTCGCCCCCGCGGCCTCACAGAGCCACCCGTACCCGCCCCATGGAGCCGCCCCGCACCCACCGCACCCACCGCACGGAGCCCCACGAGCAGAACGACGAAACGCCACACACGGACGCCACACACAGACGTCTCACACAAACCTCACCGCCCCGGCACCCGGGCAACCACCCGGGCATCCACCCCCCACGCCGCAGACGCCCGCCCACCCGACACCCGACACCCGACGCCGCAGACAGAACAGACAGAACAGGGGAAGGGGACACGGGAACGACTTCCCTTCGTACCCACTCCTCCAAGGTGCACCTCAGGTGCGGGACACTGTCTGGAGGGCGCCTCTACGATCCCTGTGAGAGGTGACACTCATCCACAGGCCAGAGAAGGGGAACCAGCCGATTTCCCGACGCGTGGATACGATCAGTAAGCAGTACCAGGACGGCAACGACGGAGGAGGTGCCCCATGGGAGTCCTGAAGCGTTTCGAGCAGCGTCTCGAAGGTCTGGTCAACGGCACCTTCGCCAAGGTCTTCAAGTCCGAGGTCCAGCCCGTCGAGATCGCGGGCGCCCTCCAGCGCGAGTGCGACAACAACGCCTCGATCTGGAACCGCGACCGGACGGTCGTCCCGAACGACTTCATCGTGGAGCTGAGCGCGCCGGACTACGAGCGCCTCAGCCCCTACTCGGGCCAGTTGAGCGACGAGCTCTCCGGCCTGGTGCGCGACTACGCCAAGCAGCAGCGGTACACCTTCATGGGCCCGATCAAGGTCCATCTGGAGAAGGCGGACGACCTCGACACGGGTCTGTACCGGGTGCGCAGCCGGACGCTCGCGTCGAGTACGTCACAGTCCCAGGCCCCGGCCGGGCCCGCGGGCCACTCCGCCGCGCCCGCCGGCGGCCGCCCCGGTGGGTACGGCTACCCTCCCACCGGTGCCCCTCCGATGCCGGCGGCCCCGCCGCCCGGTATGAACCGTCCGCCCGCCGCAGGCCGCCCGCCGGGTGCCGCGGGCCCCGTGCCCGGCGCCCAGGTGCGCCGCTGGATCGAGATCAATGGCACCCGCCACCAGATCTCCCGCCCGACGCTGGTGCTGGGCCGCAGCACCGAGGCCGACGTGCGGATCGACGACCCCGGCGTATCGCGCCGCCACTGCGAGATCCGGACCGGAACGCCCTCGACGATCCAGGATCTCGGGTCCACCAACGGCATCGTGGTGGACGGACAGCACACCACCCGCGCTACGCTCCGCGACGGCTCGCGGATCGTCGTGGGCAGTACCACCATCGTTTACCGGCAAGCCGAAGGGTGAAGCGGGGGCAATGTCAGAGCTGACCCTCACGGTCATGCGGTTGGGTTTCCTCGCCGTACTGTGGCTGTTCGTCATCGTGGCCGTTCAGGTCATCCGCAGCGACCTGTTCGGTACGCGCGTCACGCAGCGGGGTTCGCGCCGCGAGAGCGCGCGTCCGCAGCAGGCCGCCCGCCAGCAGGCCGCGCCGCCGCAGCAGCGCCAGCAGTCCGGCCGCCAGCGGCGGGGGGCCCCGACCAAGCTGGTCGTCTCCGAGGGCACCCTCACGGGCACCACGGTCGCCCTCCAGGGGCAGACGATCACCCTGGGACGTGCGCACGACTCCACGATCGTCCTGGACGACGACTACGCGTCCAGCAGGCATGCCAGGATCTACCCGGACCGTGACGGCCAGTGGATCGTCGAGGATCTCGGGTCCACCAACGGCACGTATCTCGACCGGACCCGACTCACCACCCCGACACCGATTCCGCTGGGCGCGCCGATCCGCATCGGCAAGACCGTCATCGAGCTGCGGAAGTAGTACGACAATGAGCGAGCGGAGCGAGCGAGCCGCAGCGGTGCCCACAGGTGACCGGCACAGGCTCCCGACCGGAGGGTGGGCAGTGTGGCTCGAGACCGGCTGTACCCGGAGGCGTCGGAGTCGACAGGGCAGGTGCGCATGAGTCTGTCACTGCGTTTCGCCGCCGGATCGCACAAGGGCATGATCCGCGAGGGCAATGAGGACTCGGGGTACGCCGGTCCCCGCCTGCTCGCGATCGCCGACGGCATGGGCGGCCAGGCCGCCGGTGAGGTCGCCTCCTCCGAGGTGATCTCCACGCTGGTCACGCTCGACGACGACGTACCCGGCTCGGACATCCTCACCTCGCTCGGTACGGCGGTCCAGCGCGCCAACGACCAGCTCCGGCTGATGGTCGAGGAGGACCCGCAGCTCGAGGGCATGGGCACCACCCTGACCGCCCTGCTGTGGACCGGCCAGCGGCTCGGCCTGGTCCACGTCGGCGACTCCCGGGCGTACCTGCTCCGCGACGGCGTCCTGACGCAGATCACCCAGGACCACACCTGGGTGCAGCGCCTCGTCGACGAGGGGCGCATCACCGAGGAGGAGGCCACCACCCACCCGCAGCGCTCCCTGCTGATGCGCGCGCTGGGCAGTGGCGACCACGTCGAGCCCGACCTCTCCATCCGTGAGGTACGGGCCGGGGACCGGTACCTGATCTGCTCGGACGGCCTGTCCGGCGTGGTCTCCCACCAGACGATGGAGGAGACCCTCGCCAGCTACCAGGGCCCCCAGGAGACCGTCCAGGACCTGATCCAGCTCGCGCTGCGCGGCGGCGGACCGGACAACATCACGGTGATCGTGGCGGACGTCCTCGACGTCGACGGCGGCGACACCCTCGCCGGCCAGCTCAGCGACACCCCGGTCGTCGTGGGCGCGGTCGCCGAGAACCAGCAGCAGCTCAACGACGGCGGCGCCATGGAGACCCCGGCGGGCCGCGCGGCCGGCCTGGGCCGTCAGGCGCCGCAGCCGCCCGGCGGCGGGTTCGGCCCGCCCGGCAGCGGCGACGACCTCGGGTACGGCGGCATGCCGCCGGAGGGCGGCTTCAACGCGTACAGCGACGAGCACTTCACCAAGCCGCGCAGCGGCCGCAAGTGGCTGAAGAGATCGTTCTTCATCGTGCTCGCCCTGGCCGTGGTCGGCGGCGCCACGTACGGCGGCTACCGCTGGACGCAGACGCAGTACTACGTGGGCACCAAGGACCAGCACGTCGCGCTCTACCGGGGCATCAGCCAGGACCTGGCGTGGGTCTCGCTCTCGGAGGTCGAGAAGGACCACCCCGAGATCGAACTCAAGTACCTCCCCGACTACCAGCGCAAGCAGGTCGAGGAAACGATCGCCGGCGGCAGCCTCGCCAAGGCCCAGGACAAGATCGAGGAACTCGCCGTCCAGGCGTCCGCCTGCAAGAAGCAGGAGCAGCGCCAGGAGGCGGCCGACCGGGTGCCCGCCGCACCTCCGGGCGAGGGCCAGGCGGGCGGCACCACCGGCCTGCCGACCGCACCCACGCCCAAGCCCACCACCAGCACCGCAGCCACTCCCACTCCGGGCCCCACCCTCTCGGAGGAGGAGCAGAAGCTGGCCTCGAACTGCGGCAAGAGCTAAGCACCCGTAGGGGGGCCTTTCACCACCATGAGCGTTGTCACCAACACGACCACCATCGGCGCGATCGACCTGCCGAGCCGCCGGAACACCGAGCTGGCGCTGCTCGGCTTCGCCGTCGCCATCCCGGTGTTCGCCTACCTCAACGTGGGCCTTGCGCTCGACGGCAAGGTCCCGGCGGGCATGCTCGGCTACGGCATCGGGCTGGGCCTGCTGGCCGGCATCGCCCACCTGCTGGTGCGGAAGTTCGCCAAGTACGCGGACCCGATCCTGCTGCCGCTGGCGACACTGCTCAACGGGCTCGGCCTGGTGCTGATCTGGCGGCTGGACCAGTCGCCGCGCATCATCGCCCGGTACGACACGTTCACGCCGGACGCGCCGAAGCAGCTCATGTACTCGGCGATCGGCGTCGCGCTGTTCCTGCTGGTGCTGATGTTCCTGAAGGACCACCGCGTCCTCCAGCGCTACACGTACATCTCCATGGTGGTGGCGGTCGTCCTGCTGCTGCTCCCGCTGGTGCCGGGGCTCGGCTCGGACGTCTTCGGCGCCAAGATCTGGATCAAGGTCGGGCCGTTCTCCATCCAGCCCGGTGAGTTCGCGAAGATCGTGATCGCGGTCTTCTTCTCCGGCTACCTGATGGTGAAGCGGGACGCGCTGGCCCTGGCCAGCCGCCGTTTCATGGGGCTGTACCTGCCCCGTGGCCGTGACCTCGGCCCGATCCTCACCATCTGGGCCGTCAGCCTGCTCATCCTGGTCTTCGAGAACGACCTCGGTACGTCGCTGCTGTTCTTCGGCATGTTCGTGATCATGCTGTATGTGGCGACCGAGCGGACGAGCTGGATCATCATGGGTCTGCTGATGGCGGTGGGCGGCGCGGTGGTCGTCGGCTCGACCGCCACCCACGTCAAGTCCCGTGTGGCCGCCTGGCTCGACCCCTTCGGGTGCATCAAGACGGCCCCCGAGGGCTCCAACATGGCCGCCGCCTGCGACCAGATGACCCAGGTGCTGATGTCCTTCGGTTCCGGCGGCACCCTCGGAACCGGCCTCGGCCAGGGCAATTCCGACCTGATCGGCTTCGCCGCCAACTCCGACTTCATCTTCGCCACCGTCGGCGAGGAGCTCGGCCTGGCCGGCGTGATGGCGTTCCTGCTGATGTACGGCCTGATCGTCGAGCGGGGCATCCGCACCGCGCTCGCCGCCCGCGACCCGTTCGGCAAGCTGCTGGCGATGGGCCTGTCCGGGGCCTTCGCCCTCCAGATCTTCGTCGTCGCCGGCGGCGTCATGGGCCTCATCCCGCTGACCGGTATGACCATGCCGTTCCTCGCGTACGGCGGTTCCTCCGTGATCGCCAACTGGGCGCTGATCGCGATCCTGCTGCGGATCAGCGACACCGCCCGCCGTCCCGCGCCGGCACCCGCCCCGTCCCCCGACGCCGAGATGACCCAGGTGGTCCGACCGTGAACAAGCCCCTGCGCCATGTCGCGATCTTCTGCGGCCTGCTGGTGCTCGCCCTCCTCATCCGGGACAACTGGATCCAGTACGTCCGCGCCGGTGAGCTGAGCTCCCACGAGAAGAACCGCCGGGTGACCATCGAGCGGTACGCCAACCCGCGCGGCAACATCATCGTGGACGGCAAGCCGATCACCGGGTCCGTCGACTCCAAGGACCCCTTCTACCGGTACAAGCGCACCTACGTGGACGGTCCCATGTGGGCGCCCGTCACCGGGTACGCCTCGCAGGCGTTCGACGCCAACCAGCTCGAGAAGCTCGAGGACGGCATCCTCACCGGCAACGACGACCGGCTGTTCTTCGACCGCACCATGTCGATGTTCACGGGCGAGAAGAAGAAGGGCGGCGACGTCGTCACCACCCTCAGCGGCGCCGCCCAGAAGGCCGCGTTCAAGGGCCTCGGTGACAAGAAGGGCGCCGTCGCCGCCATCGAGCCGTCGACCGGCAAGATCCTGGCGCTGGCGTCGACCCCCTCGTACGACCCGTCCTCCTTCGCCGGCTACCACGACAAGGACGCCAAGGCGTGGCAGGCGCTGGAGAAGGACAAGGAGAAGCCGAAGCTGAACCGCGCGCTGCGCGAGATCTACCCGCCCGGCTCCACCTTCAAGGTGCTGACGGCCGCCGCGGCGCTGGAGAACGGCAAGGTCACCGACATCAACGCGGCGACCGACACGCCCGAGCCGTGGCTCCTGCCCGACACGACCACGCCGATGAAGAACCACGCCCGGGGCTGCGAGAACGCCACCCTGATGTACGCGATGGAGTGGTCCTGCAACTCGGTCTTCGCCAAGCTCGGCCATGA
Source organism: Streptomyces sp. WAC05374 (assembly GCF_004353505.1). Taxonomy (GTDB): domain Bacteria; phylum Actinomycetota; class Actinomycetes; order Streptomycetales; family Streptomycetaceae; genus Streptomyces. The sequence continues at coordinate 68,013 of NZ_SMNQ01000006.1, read as the reverse complement.
GGTCGGCCGCGACAAGATGGTCGAGATGGCGGAGAAGTTCGGCTTCAACAACGCGGAGATCGACACCCCGGTCCGCGCCTCCATGTCCGTCTACGACAAGAACATGGACCGCCCGCAGAACGCGCTGTCCTCCATCGGCCAGTTCAACACCGCGACCACCCCGCTCCAGATGGCCATGGTCGCCGCGGCGATCGCCAACGACGGCAAGCTGATGAAGCCGTACATGGTGGACGAGCTGCGCTCCCCGGACCTGGACGTGCTGGAGAAGCACGAGCCGGAGGAGATGAGCCAGCCGATGTCGGCGAAGACGGCCCAGCTCGTCCAGCAGATGATGGAGAGCGTCGTCGACAACGGCACCGGCAGCTCCGCGAAGATCCGCGGCGTGAAGGTCGGCGGCAAGACCGGTACCGCCCAGCACGGCGAGCTGAACAAGGCCCGCCCGTACGCCTGGTTCATCTCGTACGCCAAGACCGACAGCGGCTCCCCGGTGGCCGTCGCCGTCGTGGTCGAGGACTCCAAGGCCACCCGTGACGACATCAGCGGTGGCGGCCTGGCCGGTCCCATCGCCCACGATGTGATGAAGGCGGTACTCGACAGCAAGAAGTGACGCGCGAGCCGCGGCCGCACCTGAGTGCCGGTGTGTACCGGTCCCGTATCAGGTAGTGGTCGCGGTCCGATCGACTTCCCGTGGCCGGTAGCGTATGCGCGAACAGCACACCGCCGGACCACACAGAGGGGTGCGGTCGGGACTGACGGAGAGGGCTGGAACTGTTATGGAAGAGCCGCGTCGCCTCGGCGGCCGGTACGAGCTGGGCTCGGTGCTCGGCCGCGGTGGCATGGCGGAGGTCTACCTCGCCCACGACACCCGGCTCGGCCGCACCGTCGCCGTGAAGACGCTGCGGGCCGACCTCGCCCGTGACCCGTCCTTCCAGGCCCGGTTCCGCCGTGAGGCCCAGTCGGCCGCCTCGCTCAACCACCCGGCGATCGTCGCGGTCTACGACACCGGCGAGGACTACGTCGACAACATCTCCATCCCGTACATCGTGATGGAGTACGTCGACGGCTCCACGCTGCGTGAGCTGCTGCACTCGGGGCGCAAGCTGCTGCCCGAGCGCACGCTGGAGATGACCGTCGGCATCCTCCAGGCGCTGGAGTACTCGCACCGGGCCGGCATCGTCCACCGCGACATCAAGCCCGCGAACGTGATGCTGACCCGGACCGGCCAGGTCAAGGTCATGGACTTCGGCATCGCCCGCGCCATGGGCGACGCCGGGATGACCATGACGCAGACCGCGGCCGTGATCGGCACCGCCCAGTACCTCTCCCCGGAGCAGGCCAAGGGCGAGCAGGTCGACGCCCGGTCCGACCTGTACTCCACCGGCTGCCTGCTCTACGAGCTGCTGACCGTCCGCCCGCCGTTCGTGGGCGACTCCCCGGTCGCGGTGGCGTACCAGCACGTGCGCGAGGAGCCGCAGCCGCCCAGCAACTTCGACCCCGAGATCACGCCCGAGATGGACGCCATCGTCCTGAAGGCGCTGGTCAAGGACCCCGACTACCGCTACCAGTCGGCCGACGAGATGCGCGCCGACATCGAGGCCTGCCTCGACGGCCAGCCGGTCGCCGCGACTGCGGCGATGGGTGCCGTCGGCTACCCCGGCGGTTACGGCCCGGACGACCAGGCGACCACCGCGATGCGCCAGGCCGACCCGGCCGGGCAGACGTCGATGCTGCCGCCCATGAACCCGGACGACGGCGGTTTCGGCTACGACGACCGCCCGGACCGCCGCCGCCAGCGCAAGTCGAACATCTCGACGATCCTGCTGATCCTGGCGGGCATCCTGGTCCTGGTCGGCGCGATCCTGATCGGCAGGGCGGTCTTCGACAACCAGGACGGCGGCGGTTCGGACCCCATCGCCGTGCCCCAGGTGGTCGGCAAGCCCTTCGCCGAGGCCGAGCAGACGGTCGAGAAGGCCGGGCTGAAGATCGCCCGGTCCGGCTCGGAGGCGTGTGACCGGCCGAAGGGCGTGATCTGCAAGCAGACGCCCGAGTCGGGGACGATGCAGGAGGGCGAGACCCTCACGGTCGTCGTCTCCGAGGGCGCCGCGAAGATCGAGGTCCCGGACGTCACGGAGAAGTCCGAGGACAGCGCGAAGCAGCAGCTCGAGGAGAAGGGCTTCACCGTCAAGGTGGAGTACAAGGAGTCCGAGAAGGACCCGGGCGAGGTGCTCGAGCAGGACCCCGCGGGCGGCACCCAGGCCGAGAAGGGCACGGAGGTCACCCTCACGGTGTCCAAGCAGGCCGAGCTGAACGTGCCGCCGGTCGTGGGCCAGCAGTTCGACGCCGCCAAGGCCCAGCTCGAGACCCTCGGCTTCACCGTCAAGCGGGAGGACGTCGACTCCGACCAGCCGGCCAACACCGTCACCGGGCAGAGCCCGGAGGGCAACAGCAAGGCGGGCAAGGGCAGCGAGGTGACCCTCAAGGTCTCCAAGGGCCCGCAGCAGCAGCAGGTCCCGGTGCCCGAGGTGCGGGCGCAGACGGTGGGCCAGGCGAAGCAGGCGCTGGGTGGCAGCGGGTTCACCAACATCCAGGTCGCCCAGGGCTGCCCGGCCGACGACAACGCCATCGTGACCGACAGCGACCCCAAGCCCGGCACCCCGGTGGACCCGGCGACCACCACCGTCACGCTGACGACCCTGGGCTGCCAGGGCGGCAACAACGGCGGCAACGGGAACAACGGCGACAACGAAGGGGACAACGACGGCGGCTTCTTCGGCGGCCCGTCCGGCATCACCTTCCGCGAGCAGGACTGACCGCGGGACCGAGCGCGGGACTGGCCGCAGGACTGACCTGACGCACGCCTGACGCACGCCTGAGGAACACGACGGAGCCCCGGCACCCTGAGGAGGGTGCCGGGGCTCCGTCGTGGCGTTCGCCGGCGACCGGGGGCTCGGCGTGACGGCCGGCGCGCCAGTGGGCCGTGGCCAGTGGGCAGTGGGCAGTGGCAGTGGCCAGTGGGCCGTGGGCTAGCGCAGCTCCGCCGGCGGGGTGCGGTCGCTGTCGACCTTCTCGGTACGCTCCAGCTCGCCCCACACGACGTAGCGGTACGTGGAGCTGTACATCGGCGTGCAGGTCGTGAGCGTGATGTACCGGCCCGGCTTGGTCCTGCCCGATTCCTTGGGGACCGGCTGGAGGACGTCCACGTTGTACTTCGAGGTCTCGGGGAGCGTCTTGTAGACCTTGTAGACGTACCAGGTGTCCTTGCTCTCGAAGACGATCGAGTCGCCGGTCTTGAGCTTGTGGATGTTGTGGAACTTCGCCCCGTGGCCGTCGCGGTGCGCGGCCAGCGCGAAGTTGCCCTGCTTGTCCGTGGGGAGGGCGGACTTCACGGGGGCGGTGTAGTAGCCGGCGACGCCGTTGTTGAGGGTCTTGGGGTCGGTGCCCTTCTTGACCAGCACCTCGCCGTTCTTCATCGCCGGCACGTGGAGGAAGCCGATGCCGTCCTTGGTGTCGAGGGCGCCCGGGGCCGCCGACGCCCAGTGGTCGCGCACCTCGTTGCCCTGCTTGTCGGCCTCGCGGTCGGCCAGCACGTTCGTCCACCACAGGGAGTAGACGACGAACAGGCCCATGATCACCCCGGCGGTGATCAACAGTTCGCCGAAGACGCTGATGACGCCGGCGATCCGGCTGCGCGCACGTGCCACTACATCTGTCCCGTCTGAAGGTCGAAGCCAGGCCGCCCTAGCCTACGAGCGCGTCCGGTTTCCCCTTGCTGCGCGGGCGTTCCTCGACCATCTTGCCCCACACGATCATCCGGTACGTACTGGTGAACTCGGGCGTGCACGTCGTCAGCGTGATGTACCGCCCGGGCCGAGTGAAGCCGGACCCCTGGGGCACCGGCTGGATCACCGAGACGTTCGAGGGCGGGGTCTGCGGCAGGATGCTCGCCATCTCGTACGTGTAGTACGCGTCCTGCGTCTCGACGACGATCGGGTCGCCCGGCGTGAGCCTGTTGATGTAGCGGAACGGCTCACCGTGGGTGTTGCGGTGGCCCGCGACCGCGAAGTTGCCCTGCTTGTCGGAGGGCATGGCCGTCTTGAGCCGGCCCTCGGCGTAGTGGCCGACCATGCCGCGGTCGAGGACCTTCTCCTTGTTGATGCCCTCGGCGATGGGCACGACGACGTCGAGCTTCGGGATGTACATGATCGCGAAGCCCTGCCCCGGTTCGAAGGCGTCCGGCTTGCGGCCCTCCGCCCAGGCGTTCTCGATGCCCTTCTTCGCCTCGTCGGCCTCCAGACCGGCGCGGATGTTCGTCCACCAGAGCTGGTACGTGACGAAGAGGAGCATCACGACGCCGAAGGTGATGAACACCTCGCCGACCACCCGGCTGGCCACGACGCCCACGCTGTCCTTGCGGGCCCGGGCCGCGCGCCGGGCCTCCACACGGGTCAGCGGCCTGCCGGGGTCCTGGGGTGGTGCGGCGGGCGCGGGGGAGGAGCCCTTGCGGCGGCGGCCCCGGCCCTTGGCGGCCTTGCGGCGCTCGGCCCGGCCACCGGTCGCCGGGCGGTCGCCGGTCGCAGGGCGGTCGCCGGTCGCCGGGTGGTCGCCGGCCGCGGACCGGTGGGAGTGTGCGCCCGCCGCGCCCGGTCCGGCCGCTATTCGCCGCGTCTCCTCCGTGCGGAGGGCCATGGTCTCGTCGTCGGGTACGGCGGGGGTGGGCACGGGGCCGGTGAGTGTGGGGCCGGTGGGGAGGGGGCCGGTCGGTACGGGGGGCTGCTGCGGCTGCCAGGCGGCGTCCGTGTAGGGCTGGGGGGCCGGAGTTCCCTCGCCCGCGCCCGGAGTACCTTGGCCCGCGTAAGGCCACGGAACCTCGGGTTCCGGCTCGGGGAGGTTCGTCGCCCGGAACCACGGCGAACCGTGCTCGTGCTCCGGGCGCACGGGGGTCACGCGACGGCCTTGCCCACCACCGGCGCGAGCCCTGCCGACCGGCCGACCGCACCGGTGTCGCCGCACTGCTCCAGCCAGTTGGCGAGCATCAGATGCCCGTACTCGGTGAGCACCGACTCGGGGTGGAACTGCACGCCCTCCACGGCGAACTCACGGTGGCGCAGCCCCATGATGATGCCGTCCTCGGTGCGTGCCGTGACCTCCAGGACGTCCGGCAGGTCCGCCGGCTCGGCGGCCAGCGAGTGGTACCGGGTCGCGGTGAACGGCGACGGCAGGCCGGCGAAGACGCCCCGCCCCTCGTGCACCACCGGGGAGGTCTTGCCGTGCAGCAGCTCGGGCGCGCGGTCGACGACACCGCCGTACGCCACCGCCATCGACTGCATGCCCAGGCAGACGCCGAATACCGGGACGCCCGTGCCGGCGCAGTGCCGCACCATGTCGACGCAGACGCCGGCCTCCTCGGGGGTGCCCGGCCCGGGCGAGAGCAGGACGCCGTCGAAGCCGTCCTGCGCGTGGCTCAGCTCCACCTCATCATTGCGCCGGACCTCGCACTCGGCGCCGAGCTGGTACAGGTACTGGACCAGGTTGAAGACGAAGCTGTCGTAGTTGTCGACGACGAGAATGCGCGCGCTCACTGACCGTCCACCGTCACATCGTTGAACGGAAGCAGGGGTTCCGCCCAGGGGAACACGTACTGGAAGAGCACGTAGACGACCGCGAGGATCAGGACGAGCGAAATCAGCGCCCGCACCCACGCGTTGCCCGGCAGATGCCGCCAGATCCAGCCGTACATGACGCCTGCTGGTCCTTCCCTCGATGGTCGTCGGATGCCCTTCGATACCGCACCAGAGTACGGGGCGATCCCCGTGGGATGGGTCACCTGTGGAAAGCCGGGGGCTTGCCCTGCGTCACAGGGCGGGTGGCCTCCAGCCGCGCCCACGCGATCAGCCGGTGGCTGCTCCCCCACTCGGGGTCGCAGGTGGTGAGCGTGAGGTAACGGCCCGGGCCGCCGAACCCGGACCTCACCGGGACGGGGTCGACGACGCCGACGTCCTCGGGAACGGTGCGGTACGGCTCCCTCGCGACGCGGTACGTGAACCAGGTCGTCCCGTCGTTGAGGATCACCGCGTCGCCGGGGCGCAGCGCGGGGAAGTCCCTGAAGGGGTCGCCGTGCGTACGACGATGGCCGGCCACCGAGAAGTTCCCGGTGGCGCCCAGGCGGGCGGTGGCGGGGTAGTGGCCGAGGCCCTTCTTCAGGGTGGCGGCCCGGGTGCCCTCCAGGACGGGCCAGTGCCAGTCCGCGCCGAAGCGGGGGACGTACATGACGGCGAACGGTTCGCCGTCCTCGTACGGCTCCGCCGCCGGTGCCGCCGTCGGCTCCGCCGCCGGTGCCGCCGTCGGGTCCGCCCCGGGTGACGGGTGCTGGGACGGGCGCGGGGAGGGATAGGGGGCCGGCGGCTGGACGGGGGCCCGGGCCCACCGCTCCTCCAGGGCGCCGATCTCGCCGACGCTCGCGCCCTGGGCCTCGACGCCGGTCCAGTGGACGACGTACACCACGAACAGCACGATGACGGTGCCCACGGTGACGCACAGTTCGCTGAGGGTCCTGACGATCAGCCGCACAGGCACCTCCGGCGCCGGGCCCTAGTCGGCGGGCTCCGCGTAGTGGAGGTCCACTGTGCCCGAGTACCCGGGCAGAGTCATCGCCTCGTGCTCGTCGACTTTCCAGCCGAGCCCGTACGCCTTCACGTACAGCAGGTAGTTCTGGATGGCGGTGGAGTCGTCGAGCGCGCGCTGGAGCTTGCCGGTGTCGCCGACGGCCGTGATCCGGTACGGCGGCGAGTAGACCCGGCCCTGAAGGATCAGGGTGTTGCCGACGCAGCGCACGGCGCTCGTGGAGATCAGCCGCTGGTCCATGACGCGGATGCCCTTGGCACCGCCCTTCCACAGGGCGTTGACGACGGCTTGGAGGTCCTGCTGGTGGATGACCAGGTCGTTGGCCTGCGGCTCGGGGTAACCGGGGGCGGCCTGGGCGCCGGGCGGGGCGTCGTTGAGCGTGACGGTGAGGCCCTGGCCGGCGACCTTGGTGGTGCCGGCGGCCTTCTCCAGGGCGCCCAGCCGGGCGTCCTCGGCCTTGGTGGAGCCGTCGTCACGGCGGGCGAGGGTGTCGACCTGATCGCGTACCGCCGCCGTGGACTCGTCCAGCTCGGCGTTCTTGTGGCTGCGCTCCCGGATGAGGTCCGAGAGCTTCAGCAACGAGTCGTCCCTGCGGATGTTGGTGCCCTTGGCGGTGTTGAAGCTGGTGACGAAGATGAGGCCGGCGAGGGCGAAGACGGCAGCGGTGAGCAGCCGGACGGGGCGCCAGTTCCTGCGCCCGCCCGGCTCTTCGGGAGAGTCGGCGGAATTGCTCAACGTACCCTTATCTCCTTCAGCACCGCGGAAGCACTACGCTAACGGACGCCCGGGTGAGGCAGTGGTCCCCCTCGTCACACCCCGGCGACCAGCCACGAAGCCACGTTGCTGTACACAGCCACAGTTCCCTGCGCGGTCACGCAGCGCATCGACAGGAGAGTCCCTCGTGCCGAAGTCACGTATCCGCAAGAAGGCCGACTTCACGCCCCCGCCGTCGTCCGCGAAGCAGGCGACCAACATCAAGCTGACGAGCCGTAGCTGGGTGGCTCCGGTGATGCTGGCGCTGTTCGCCATCGGGCTCGCCTGGATCGTGGTCTTCTACGTCACCGACGGCTCCCTGCCCGTCAAGTCACTCGGGAACCTCAACATCGTGGTCGGCTTCGGCTTCATCGCGGCGGGCTTCGGCGTCTCCACCCAGTGGAAGTAGCCGTCCTCCCAGGGGCTCCTGTGGGGCGCGGCCAGGCAGCAGTCGGTCAAGCCCTGCCCTGAGTTATCCACAGCGTTGTGCACAGCGGGTGGAAAAGGTCAGACGATCTGTGGATAACTTGCATCGAGTTGACGCCGATGTGATTGCGGCCGCCGCTTCCCACAGCCCGGCCCGCCCCTTGCCCTTCCGGTGAAATGCCAGGTCAGAGGTGAGGGGCACAGGCGTTCCCCACATGATGCGCAAGATCGAACACATGCTGTGGACAACGGTGGGGACAATCGGCGCTCAGGTGAGCGCGGCCGTCCTCAGAACCACGGTCACCAGGGTCAGTCCCAGCACCAGCGCACAGGCCGCCCCCTGCAGCAGCGCCCGCCGCTCGCGCGGGCCGTTGACCATGGCGTACGCGATGATCAGACCGGCGGCCAGTCCGCCGATGTGCGCCTCCCAGGCGATCCCGTCCCGCGCGAAGGTGATCACCAGGTTGAGCACCACCAGCGCCATGATCGGCCGCATGTCGCGCTTGAGCCGGCGTACGAGGACGACGGTCGCGCCCAGCAGCCCGTAGACGGCGCCCGAGGCCCCCAGCGAGCCCTGGTTCTCCGGCGCGATCAGATACGTGAGCGCGCTTCCGGCCAGCCCGGACAGCAGGTAGAGCGTCACGTACCGGGCCCGGCCGAGCTCCGCCTCCAGAGCCCCGCCGAGCAGCCACAGCAGCAGCATGTTGCCGGCGACGTGCCAGATCTCCTCGTGCAGGAACATCGAGGAGACCAGCCGGTACCACTCGCCGTCCGCGACCCCCACCACCCGCCCGAGATCGGGGTCGAAGGCGAACCCGATGAGCACCAGCTCGTCGATGACGGCGGGGTTCAGCCTGCCGATGAGGAAGACGAGCAGGTTGAGTCCGATGAGGACGTTGGTGACCAGGTGGGGGTGGCCGGCCGTGACCCTGCCGCCCGCGATGGTGCGCGGTTGGTTGGCGGTCCGCGAGTGTCCCGTGCCCGACCCGTCGCGCACACACTCCGGGCACTGGAAACCGACCGACGCGTTCACCATGCAGTCGGAACAGATGGGCCGCTCGCAGCGCGTACAGCGGATCCCCGTCTCCTTACCGGGATGGCGGTAACAGCCCGGCAGATGCGCCTGCTCCATGGAGATCCCCTCGTCACGCACAAAACGCCTCGTCCATCCTTACGGATGGACGAGGCGGAAAGGTTCCCGCTGCCAAAACGGCAGCGGGCGGAGCCTCCGGGCGATCAGCCCTGGCGGGTCTCGATCTCGACGGACTCGATGACCATGTCCTTGACCGGGCGGTCGGTGCGCGGGTTGGTCTGGGTGGCGGCGATCGCGTCCACGACCTTCTTGCCGGCCTCGTTGGCGACCTCACCGAAGATCGTGTGCTTGCCGGTCAGCCACGTGGTGGGCGCGACGGTGACGAAGAACTGCGAACCGTTGGTGCCCGGGCCGGCGTTCGCCATGGCCAGCAGGTACGGCTTGTTGAAGGAGAGCTCCGGGTGGAACTCGTCGCCGAACTCGTAGCCCGGGCCGCCGGTGCCGTTACCCAGCGGGTCGCCACCCTGGATCATGAAGCCGCTGATGACCCGGTGGAACACCGTGCCGTCGTAGAGGCGGTCCGTGGACTTCTTCCCGGTCGCCGGGTGCGTCCACTCACGCTCGCCCTTCGCGAGCTCGACGAAGTTCTTGACCGTCTTCGGGGCGTGGTCCGGGAAGAGCCGGATCTCGATGTCGCCCATGTTGGTCTTCAGGGTGGCGTAAAGCTGCTCGGCCACGGTGTGCCTTCCGTAAGTCTGCTCTGACGTCTACCGATCCTCGCACGGAAGGGCCGTTCACGAAGAAAGGTGGGCCCGTCCTTGCCGAAGCGCCGCGCGACGGGGCGAACCGTGGCACCGTCGGGGTTGCACTGCATTGCCCCGGATGCCCCCGTCCCGCATGCCGACCAGGACACCGACAGGCATGATTTCAAACAGGACGGAAAGGCGAATACCGACCCCGCCACCGAGGAGGAGGATCCCGTGACCCGCAAGGACAGCGTGCGCGCCGCGACCAGCTCGGCAAAGGACAGCGTGCGGCACGCAGCGGAAGTGGTGGCGCCCTACGCCGAGACGGCGAGGGACACAGCCGCGCACTACGCGCAGCATTACGCGCACGAGGCGCGTGTCAGGGTCGCGCCCAAGGTCTCGAAGGCCGCGCAGCAGGCCCGTGCACAGGCGCGCGTCCAGTACGGCGCGCGTGTCGCGCCGCATGTGCCCCCGAAGGTCGACGAGGCCGCGCATCGTGCCGCGGTCCGGACCCGTCGGGCCGCACGGCAGGCAGCGGACTACACCAAGCCGCGGGTGGAGCAGGCGATGGCCGCCACTCAGCCCGTACGTGAGCAGGCGATGGCCCGCTCTGTCGCCGCCGTGGCCGCGGTGCGCGGTCAGGTGACGGCGAAGGACATTCAGAAGATCGTGAGGAAGCACGAGCGTCGGGCCAGGGCGGGACGCCTCAGCAAGAAGCTCGTCATCTTCGGCGCTCTGGCCGGCGCCGCCTTCTGCGCCTGGAAGTGGTGGGACAAGCAGGCGAACCCGGACTGGCTGGTCGAGCCCCCGGCTGCCACCGAGGTCTCCGAGCGCACTCCGCTGACGTCCGTCGACGGTACGGGCCCGGCTTCGCTCGACCCCGAGGTGGAGGCCAAGCAGGCGGAGGCCGAAGCCGACGCCGACGCGGGCACGGACGACGAGCGTCGATAGCGGCGTTCCTGTCGCTCACGTCGCTCACGTCTCTCTCATGCCGCTCGGGGCGGTCATGCCGTTCGGGTCGGTCAGGTCGCTCGGGGCGGTGATGCCGTTCGGGTCGGTCAGATCGGTCGGGGCGGTGATGCCGTTCGGGTCGGTCAGGTCGCTCGGGGCGGTCATGCCGTTCGGGTCGGTCAGGTCGCTCGGGGCGGTCATGCCGCTCAGGACTCAGGCCGCTCGGTAGGCAAGGTCGGTCAGGTCGCTCAGGTCGGTCGGGTCGGTCGGGCAGGTCGCTAGGGGGCGGTCATGTCACCCATGTCGCCGGGCGGCCGTTGCCGCTGGGGCGGTGCGTCGCCGCCTGGGCGGTGGATCGCCTGGGCGGTAGGTCTTGTGGGCGGTAGGTCTTGCGGGCGCCGGGTGGCGTTGCCCGGGCCGTAGGCCTGTGGGCGCCGGTCTCGTCGCCTGGACGGTGCGTCGCGGTCGCGTTCCTGGCCACCGGTGTGGCCGGTGACAGTGCGTCGCGGTCGCTCGGTCGGGCGGTTGTCGTCGCCCGGGTGGTGCGGTCGCTCGCTCGGAGCGTCGTCACGGTGCCTCCGTGGGTCCTTGCCGCTGGACGGCCGTAGAGGCTGCGGTGGCGTCGTCGGCGGGCCGTGCGACGGACGTCATGCGGCAAGCGCGAGGTCGGTGTGCTGGACCTGGTCGGTGACGTCGGCCAGGTCCTTCCGCGTGTCCGCGGCAGGCTGCGTGGGCCGGACGGACTGGGCGGGCTGGGCGGTCCTGGGGGAGCGGCCCGCCTGAGTCGGCAGGTGGCGTACGGAAGGCGACGTTCCATGCGCTTCCGCGCGGATGCGCTGCTTGATGGTGGGCGGCAGGGACCGTACGTGGAACCCGGGTACCCATGCCGGTACGAACCGGCTGGGTTCGGGTACGGCGCCCCTGGCCGGCGCGGCCTCGACGGTGGAGGCGGGCGCGGCCGTGGTGGCGCTCGCGGCGGTGGTGGCGGCCGCGGCATCGGCGGCGTACACCGGAACGGCGGCGCTCGGCGTGCGCTTCAGGCCGAGCGCGGTGAGGATCGCGGACAGGAGAGAGAAGAAGGCGGTCCAGAAGTGCGCGGCGTCGTGCGTGGCGCTGCGCGTGACATTGACGGCGGCCATGGCCCCTCGCTTTCGGGTTGGGCGATCTACATACCTTTCTCATGATGTGTACGCATCTCGGGATGCCCAGGACCGACGCCGCCGCTGCGCAGATCTTCTGATGAACACCACCCGTCCGGCCCACTCCGGCTTGCGGACCTAGGCGGAAGCTGCGGGGAAGTAGCGCGTGAACGGGTCCGGGGTGACGCCCATGACTTCGCCGAAGGGCGTGGAGAGGTGGTGGATGAGGAGCCCGAGGAACACGGTCAGCACGACCATGCCCATGGCCATCATCAACTGGCCCGGGCTGCGCCCGATGCCGAAGAAGAACAGCATGCCGACCGAGAGGACCGCCCCGACGAAGATCCCGGCCCACAGGACCGGCGACAGGGTTTCCTGGGAGACCGCCTCACGGCCCCGTCGTGCGTCGTCGAGCGCGCTGAGCTGCCCGAGCAGCTCCAGGGCCGTCACCTCCTGGGACGGCGTCGCGTCGGTCGGGGCGGCCGCCACCGCGCGCAGTTGCCGTACCAGGTCCCAGCCGGGTTCGGGCAGTTGCCCGCGTTCCTTGAGCTTCGGCCATTCGCCCTGGACCACGTGGACGGCGTAGCGCTCGGCCACCGAGGCGATCCGCTTCTTCTGGGGCGTCGGCAGGCCCTCGGCGAGGACGGTCATCTGGTGCAGCGCGCCCGCCTCCGTGGACGTGTGGCTCTCGGCGTCGCTCCGCAGCTCCCAGACGGAGACCAGGGCGAGGCCGAGGAGCAGCGCGTACAGCAGGGCGATCATCATCGACATGTACTCGGCGACTTCCTCACCACCCTCCTCGTCGTCCGCCTCGGCGGGGTGGAAGTGACGCCAGCCGACCACCGCGCCGGCCGCGACCAGTGCGGCGAGCAGCCCGAAGGCCAGCGTCGCGATCACGTGCTCCATGGCCTGTCCTCCTCTCGGGTCACTCGGGTCGGGTCACTCGGGTCGGGTCACTCGGGTCACAGCCGACGGCTCGCCAGAACGACCAGTGCGGCGGCCGGCAGGAGCAGTAGCAGGAGGAACACGACCGGGCTGGTGGAGTCGTCCCGTCGGTACGCCGACTTCGCCCGCGCGGTGAGGTGCCGGCCGTCGGGGGTGTCGGCGGTACGGGAACGATCGCGCCGTCCGGCCGGGGGCCGCGCCCCCACACCCGACGACGCGCCCGTGGCGGTGCCGGTGCCGGTACCCGTACCGGCGGCCGTTCCGGCGGCCGCTCCTGGGACCGTGCCCGTGCCGGGCACCAGACCGGGGACCGGGGCGAGGCCACCGGGGGCCGCCCCTCCGGGCGGTACGGCGAGCCCGGCGCCCGCCCCGGCGGCGGCGCCCGCCCCGGCGGCAGCGGCGGGGGCGCCGAGGGCACCAGGTGCGGCGGCCAGGAGACCGGCGGCAGCGGCACCGGCGGCCGCACCGGCCGGCGTACCGGCAGCGGCACCGGCGGCCCCGCCGGCACCACCACCCGCCCCGGCAGCTCCCGCCGCAGCGCCACCGCCGGCAGCAGCCCCACCGGCACCACCACCGACCCCACCGGCACCACCGGCCCCGCCACCAGCACCACCAGCGCCACCACCCGCCGCTCCGCCACCAGCGGCGCCCCCGCCCGCCCCACCGGCGGCAACACCCGGCGGAGGCACCGCTCTCGGCGGCGGAGGCGGCGGTGCCGGGCGCGGCCGTACCACGAACGGCGCCGCCGCCCGCGCCACCAGCACCGGTGGCGGGACGAGCCGTCCGCACGACGGGCCCAGGGTGAACAGGCGGTCATTGCCTCGCACTTCGGGCGTGCTCCGGTACCTACCGGGCCGCAGGCCGTTCAACCGGGCGACGCACACCGCGACGGCGCCCGGCCCCAGGGCCTGTGGCGGCCCCGGGTGGCCCGCGCAGTCGACGGGGGGCCGTCCCAGGCCCGGATCGACGAGCCGTGCGCCATGAACGGTGCGGTTGCCCGGGTTGGTGATGGTGTATCGGACGACGGCGCGGGGTGCCACGGCGTCCCCGACGGTGACGGCGAGCCCGAGTGCGCCGGCCACGCCCTGGTACCCGGCCGTGACGGAGGCGGTGGGGCGCATGCCCAGCGAGGGAATCTCGCCCCTGGCGCGAACGGTGGCCGTGTGCCGCCCCGGTGCGGCGCTGAAGCGTGCCGTGCAGGTGACGGTGCTCATCCCCCGCATCCAGAACCCCTGCCCGCGCGGGCAGCGCAGCGCGTTCCGCGGTACCGAGGGGTCGGTGACCGTGACACGGTGCAGGTCGGCGCCCGAGCGGTTGGTCAGCCGGTACCGCTTGATGACCGGTTGGCCCACCCGGATGCCGACGCGCTCCGCCTGCCGCGAGGTCTTCTTGTTGACGGTGACGGTCAGGACGAGTGCCCCCTTGCCCACTCCGTCGGCGGCCGCCTGCGGAGGCCGGGAGGCCACCGGCAGGCCGCCCGCGTGGGCCAGCAGGAGCAGGGCTCCCGCGGAGAGGAGGAGTGTTCTGGTACGGGTTCTTCGCCTGACCACCATCCAGGGGGTCCCTTCCGGTCCTCGGGTGTGCCCGGACTCCGGTCAGCGTCCGTCACTCACGAGGGCCCGGAAAGCCGGGGGCCCGGCTATTGCGCTGTCCGTGCGCGAGTGCACCGCGATGGCGGACACCGCCTGCGGTACGGGCGGCGCGGCACCGCGCACGAGAAATGCCCCCTGACCGTTCATACAGGTCAGGGGGCATCCGAGGGGTGGAGCCTAGGGGAGTCGAACCCCTGACATCTGCCATGCAAAGACAGCGCTCTACCAACTGAGCTAAGGCCCCGGGACGGCCGCCGAACGGCGCGTGCCGCAGACCAGAGTACCGGGTGCCCGGGGGTGTCTCGCAAAAGGTTTGGGACTCCCGGTCGGCGACCACTCTCCGTAAGATGCTGGACGGGGTTCGCAGCAGCGAACCGAAGCGATGGGGAGACGCAATGGACGCAGCACAGCAGGAAGCCACCGCGAGAGCCAGAGAGCTTCAGCGCAGTTGGTACGGGGAGCCGTTGGGGGCGCTCTTCCGTAGGCTCATCGACGATCTGGGTCTGAACCAGGCCCGTCTCGCCGCGGTGCTCGGGCTGTCTGCTCCGATGCTGTCCCAGCTCATGAGCGGCCAGCGCGCCAAGATCGGCAACCCGGCCGTGGTCCAGCGCGTCCAGGCCCTCCAGGAGCTGGCCGGGCAGGTCGCCGACGGCAGCGTCAGCGCGGTCGAGGCCACCGACCGGATGGACGAGATCAAGAAGTCCCAGGGCGGCTCGGTCCTCACCGGTACCAGCCAGACGACGGCCAGCTCCGGTGCGCCGACCGTTCGCCGCGTGGTGCGCGAGATCCAGTCGCTGCTGCGCTCGGTCGCGGCGGCCGGTGACATCATCGACGCGGCCGACTCCCTCGCCCCCACCCACCCCGAACTGGCAGAGTTCCTCCGGGTGTACGGCGCCGGGCGGACCGCGGACGCGGTCGCGCACTACGAGTCGCACCAGAGCTGACCGAAGCGGGCCGGTCGGGGCAACGCCGGCCGGTCGGGGCAACGACGGCGATCCAGGCAGGACGCCGAACAGGGAGCTGGGAGCGGGCGCAGCGCAATGGGTGAGGTCTTCGCTGGTCGGTACGAGCTGATCGACCCGATCGGACGTGGCGGTGTCGGCGCCGTGTGGCGCGCCTGGGACCACCGCAGGCGCCGCTATGTGGCGGCCAAGGTGCTGCAGCAGAGCGACGCGCACACGCTGCTGCGCTTCGTCCGGGAACAGGCGCTGAGGATCGACCACCCGCACGTCCTGGCCCCGGCCAGTTGGGCGGCGGACGACGACAAGGTGCTGTTCACCATGGACCTGGTGACCGGTGGTTCGCTGGCGCACGTCATCGGCGACTACGGCCCGCTGCCGCCCCGGTTCGTCTGCACCCTGCTCGACCAGTTGCTCTCCGGCCTGTCCGCGGTGCACGCGGAGGGTGTCGTGCACCGTGACATCAAGCCGGCCAACATCCTGCTGGAGGCGACGGGTACCGGGCGGCCGCACCTGCGGCTGTCCGACTTCGGCATCTCCATGCGCAAGGGCGAGCCGCGGCTGACCGAGACCAACTACGTGGTGGGTACGCCCGGTTACTTCGCGCCGGAACAGATGATGGGCGCGGAGCCGGACTTCCCGGCGGACCTGTTCGCGGTCGGCCTGGTCGCGCTCTATCTGCTGCAGGGGCAGAAGCCGGACTCCCAGGCGCTGATCGAGTACTTCGCGGCCCATGGCACGCCGGGTGCCCCGCAAGGCATCCCGGAGCCGCTGTGGCAGGTCCTCGCGGGCCTGCTCCAGCCCGACCCGGAGGCCCGCTTCCGTACGGCCACGGGGGCGCGCAAGGCGCTGACGTCCGCGGTCGAGATGCTGCCCGCCCCGGCGGCCGACGAGGAGCCGGTCGAGGTCTTCGACCAGATCGGGCCGCTCCCGCCCGGGTTCGGCCCCGACGGCCCCGAGGTCCGGGTGGCACCGGCCGCCACGCACCCGTCCGCCGCCCGGCCCCCCGTACCGGACGACCGCCGGCCCGCGGCCGCCTCGGAGACGGGCAGCTTCCACCTGGCCCCGCCTCCGCAGCACTCCGCGTCCCAGCACCCGAGCCCGCAGACCCCCGCGTCCCAGCCGACGCCACCGCCCCATCCGGCGACCGCGCAACCGGCCGCCGCCCCCACCACACCCATCGCCCCAGCCGTCACGCCCCACGCGGCTCAGCCGGCATCCACGCCCCCGGCAGCCCCGGCCCCCTTCGCCGAACCCCCCACAGCACCAGCCCACTTCACCGGCCCCCCCGCATCCACGCCCCCCTTCGGCGCGCCACACGCGGGCACCGCCACGCCCGCCACCGCTCCGGTCCACGCGCACTCGGCCTCCCCCCATCACGCCGCCGCGCCGGATCTCCCCCACGCCCCGACCGCCGCGGTGCCCTACGAATCAGCCTCCACTCTTCAATACACCGGCCACGCCCCGCAGGTTCCCGCCCAGGGCCGCAGCGCCCGGACCGGATCGCCCGCGCGCAAGCGAACGGGACCGCCCCCGCAGGTGACGGTCCCGGTACTGCTGCTGGCCCTGATCTGCTTCGCGGTCGGGTTCTGGGCGCTCACCCGGATCTGAGCCCGTTCACCTCCGCGCTCACCCGGATCTGAGCCCGTTCACCTCCGCGCTCACCCGGATCTGAGCCCGTCCGCCTCCGCGCTCACCAGGCCGTGGGCGGCCCGTACTGCGGCGGGGCGGCTTCCACCGCGCCCCCCGCCTGCGCGGCCGCCCGCCGCCGCGCCAGCAGCGTCCAGACGACCAGCCCGAGCACGAGCACCGTCCCGGCCCCGATACCGGCCGCGGCGACCAGCTTCATGGTGCCGCTCCGCTCCGCCTCCGGGCCGCTCCGGCCGTTCGCCGCTGCGTCCTGGTCCGCCTCCGTGACGGCGAAGATGCCGGCCGGCCCGTCGTACGCCGGGGCCGCCTTCCGCTCGCCCTTCACGTTGATCCGCAGCGTCAGTCCGTACGGCTTCTTGCCGAACTCCTCCCCGACCTCCGGGCTCAGGCTGACACGGAGGTAATACCAGCCCGCGAACCGCGTGTTCACGAAGCGCGAGCCGGAGTCGAAACGGTTCTCGTACTTCACCGGTGGCAGCGGTTCGAGGTCGGCGGACTTCTGCTTGCCGTCGTACGAGACCGAGTTGGCGCTCGTCACCACACCCTGCATCGGGTTGAACAGCGTCATGTCCAGCGCGCCGCCCACGAAACCGCGCCCGGCGGAGCTGCCGAGGTCGGCGCTGGCGAAGATCTGCTGGCCCCAGTCCACCGGCACGCGGTAGAAGCGCGACTGGCCGGGCTCGATGCGGTCCGTCCACTCGCCCTCCGTGAGGCCGGTCGCGTCGAAGAACCCGGCGCCGCCGGACCGTTCGCGCGGGGCGCCCGCCGGTGCCGGAGGGGAGGCGCTGGGCCAGTTCTCGGGCGCGGCGGTCGGGCCCTCGGTCTTCAGCCTGGGCTCCAGCTCGTGCCGGATCTCCAGATCCCACGCGTCGGGCGTGGACGTCGCCTTGCTGTCGCGCTCGATGACGACGTAGTACGCGCCTGCTTCCTGGCAGGAGGAGCTGTCCCGCTTCATCGTCCGGTGGGCGTAGGCGGCGACCGGGCGGGCGAATTCGGCCGAGCCGAAGCGGGCCTCGTTGGAGCTGCAGTCGTACCCGTTGCGGTCCTGGAGGGACACCTTCAGGCTGTCGAACGTACCGACCTGGGAGCCGGGCTTCGGCACGGCGACGGCGGAGACGTACGCGTTCGTCCTCGCGTCCAGGTCCACGCGGTAGGTCAGCTTGGCCCCGCCCTTGATGGCGTCCTTGTAGATGGAGCCCGCGTCGAGCCGGGGCGCGTCGCTCGTGGTCGCCGCGCCACGGGTCGCCTTGATGCCCTCGGCGAAGACGTACCCCGCACCGCCCTCGGCCGCCCACGCCTGGTGCCCCGGCAGTGCCGCCGTGGCGCACACCACCGCCAGTACCGCCGACGCACCCGACACCGCCCGGCCGGCCGTGCCGCCGCCCCTCCGCCTCATCACGCGCTTCCCCTCGTCCTCTCCGCGGCCGCCCCGCGCCGCACCGGTACAACCCGCCTCCCGCGACTGGGACGACGTGCCACCCACCGCCGTGGCGGCCACAGGGCCGGTCCATCCTGCCCCGCCCGTCCCTCCGCTGTCTGCGCGGCCGACCGAATCACCCCGCTTGTCCCTGCCCCTGGATACGGGCACCCGCTCCCACCCCCGATCTCCCCGCCGCCGATCTCCCACCCCCGATTTCCCCACCCCCGATCTCCCACCCCCGATCTCCCCGCCGCCGATGACCCCACAGCACTTTGCCCCTGCAAGTCGACAATTAACAGAGGCAAAGAAAAACGCTCAACGTCACGACCGGGGAACTGCCCGCGACATCCCCCCGCGCCGCCCCGCACGAACCCCCGCGACCGCAGCGCACAGCAAAGGGCCCCGGCACGAACACCCGCCACCGCACGGCAAAGGGCCCCGGCCGCTTTCCCAGCGGCCGGGGCCCTTTCACAGACTGCGTGCTTGGTGCGTCACACACCGGAACCTGCGGGCACGGAGTCGGTCGCCTCCGTCCACAGATCCTGCTCGGCGCGATCCGCCTGGATCTGGCGGTACACGAGGAGCCCGCCGATGGCGGCCAGTGCGACCAGGAGAAGCTTCTTCACCGCGCGACCTCGTCTTTCCTTGACGTAGGAGACCTTCTGGCGCCCGACTATACACACCGACCGATACCGATCGGTGACCTACGTCCCGCCCGACCGGCTCACCTCGCACAGCGACTCGCCGCACAAAGCGATCGGCCCGGACGGAGAATCTCCGTCCGGGCCGATCGTCACTGTGGGGCTAACAGGATTTGAACCTGTGGCCTCATCCTTATCAGGGATGCGCTCTAACCAACTGAGCTATAGCCCCTCCGCGTCGGGCTCGCCGCCCGCGCTGACCTCTGAAGATTAGCGCACAGAGCGGCGAGTACCCAAATCCGCTATTCGTCCTCGGCCAGCGTGAGCTCGACGCCGCCCACGAAACCCGCCGAGAGGTTGTAGATGAAGGCGCCCAGCGTGGCCAGGGCCGTGGCCAGGACCACGTCGATGACCGCGATGACCGACGTGAAGATCAGCACGCGCGGCAGCGAAAGGAACGCCTGAAGGTCGAAGCCATTGCTCTCGTTGGAGCCCGTGGCCTCGCTGATCGTGCCGCCGACGGTCGAGAAGACGCCCATCGCGTCCATGACCATCCACAACACCGCTGCCGCCACCACCGTGCAGATGCCCAGCGCGATGGAGAGCAGGAAGCTGACCTTCATCACCGACCACGGGTCGGCCTTGGCCACCCGCAGCCTGGCCTTGCGCGTACGGGGCGTCGTCTTCGCCCCCGTACGCGGCCGGCGCACCGTGCCGCCCGTGCCGCCGCCCTGCGTGGCGTACGCCTGCGGCGGGTGGTAGGGCTGCCCCGACTGCTGCCCGGAAGCGGGCCGCTCGGCGGGCAGTGGGCCGTCGTCGTACGTGGTCACCGTAACCCCCTGGGAGTCCGTGGCAGGGCCACGGGCACCGCTCGTTCCGGAAGCGGCCGATCCGGCGCCCGTGGCCTTACTCACGCTTTACTCCTCGTGCTCCCCGGCCGAGGGCTCCGTGCCCTCGACTGCCTCGGCCGCGGCGCCGCTTCCGGCGGCAGCCTCGGTGGTGTCCTCGACCTCTGCGGTCGCTTCGGTCACGTCGGTCTCTTCGGTCCCGTCGATGTCGTCGAGCCCAGCGGCTCCCTCGACCTCTTCGGCCTCGCGACCGGCCTCGGCGTTGCGAGCGATACCGACGACGGCATCGCGCTTGCCCAGGTTGATCAGTTGGACGCCCATGGTGTCACGGCCCGTCTCCCTGACTTCGTTGACTCGCGTACGAATCACACCACCGGACAGCGTGATGGCGAGGATCTCGTCCGTCTCCTCCACCACCAGCGCGCCGACGAGCGAGCCGCGGTCCTCCACGATCTTGGCAGCCTTGATGCCGAGGCCGCCACGACCCTGGACGCGGTACTCGTCGACGGCGGTCCGCTTCGCGTACCCGCCGTCCGTCGCGGTGAAGACGAACGTACCGGGCCGGACGACATTCATCGAGAGCAGCTCGTCGCCTTCGCGGAAGCTCATGCCCTTCACACCCGAGGTCGCACGGCCCATCGGGCGCAGCGCCTCGTCCGTCGCGGTGAATCGGATCGATTGCGCCTTCTTGCTGATGAGCAGCAGGTCGTCCTCCGACGACACCAGCTCCGCGCCGATCAGCTCGTCGTCGCTGCCGTCCTCCCGCTCGCGCAGGTTGATCGCGATGACGCCGCCGGAGCGGGGCGAGTCGTAGTCCTTCAGCGACGTCTTCTTCACCAGACCGGCCTTGGTGGCGAGCACCAGGTACGGCGCGGCCTCGTAGTCGCGGATCGCGAGGATCTCGGCGATCTGCTCGTCCGGCTGGAAGGCCAGCAGGTTGGCGACGTGCTGGCCGCGGGCGTCACGGCCGGCGTCCGGCAGCTCGTACGCCTTGGCCCGGTAGACCCGGCCCTTGTTGGTGAAGAACAGCAGCCAGTGGTGCGTGGTGGAGACGAAGAAGTGGTCGACGATGTCGTCTTCCTTGAGCTTCGTCCCGCGCACGCCCTTGCCGCCGCGCTTCTGCGAGCGGTAGTCGTCGGTCTTCGTGCGCTTCACATAGCCGCCACGCGTGATCGTGACGACGATGTCCTCCTCGGCGATCAGGTCCTCGATGGACATGTCACCGTCGAAGGGCACCAGCTTGGAGCGGCGGTCGTCGCCGAACTTCTCGACGAGCGCGGCCAGCTCCTCGCTGACGATCCGGCGCTGGAGGGACTCGGAGGCCAGGATCGCGTTGTACTCGTTGATCTTCGCCTGGAGCTCGTCGTGCTCGGCGACGATCTTCTGGCGCTCCAGGGCGGCCAGGCGGCGGAGCTGCATCTCGAGGATGGCGTTGGCCTGGATATCGTCGATCTCCAGCAGGCCCATCAGGCCCTCGCGCGCGACCTCGACGGTGTCGCTGCGCCGGATCAGCGCGATGACCTCGTCGATGGCGTCCAGCGCCTTGAGCAGACCGCGCAGGATGTGCGCGCGCTCCTCCGCCTTGCGCAGGCGGAACCGCGTACGCCGGACGATGACCTCGATCTGGTGCGTCACCCAGTGGCGGATGAACGCGTCCAGCGAGAGCGTGCGCGGCACGCCGTCGACGAGCGCCAGCATGTTGGCACCGAAGTTCGTCTGGAGGTCGGTGTGCTTGTAGAGGTTGTTGAGGACGACCTTGGCCACCGCGTCCCGCTTGAGGACGATGACGAGCCGCTGGCCGGTACGCGAGGACGTCTCGTCCCGGACGTCGGCGATGCCGCCGATCTTGCCGTCCTTGACGAGGTCGGCGATCTTCTGGGCCAGGTTGTCCGGGTTGACCTGGTAGGGCAGCTCCGTGACCACCAGGCACTGGCGGTTCTGGATCTCCTCGACCTCGACGACCGCGCGCATCGTGATGGAGCCACGGCCCGTGCGGTACGCCTCCTCGATGCCCTTGCGGCCGACGACGAGGGCGCCGGTCGGGAAGTCGGGGCCCTTGATGCGCTCGATCAGCGCGTCCAGGAGCTCCTCGTGGGTGGCCTGGGGGTGCTCCAGCGCCCACTGGGCACCGGCAGCGACCTCACGCAGGTTGTGCGGCGGAATGTTGGTCGCCATACCGACCGCGATACCGGCGCTGCCGTTGACCAGCAGGTTCGGGAAGCGCGCCGGCAGGACCGTCGGCTCCTGGTTGCGGCCGTCGTAGTTGTCCTGGAAGTCGACGGTCTCCTCGTCGATGTCCCGGAGCATCTCCATGGACAGCGGCATCATCTTGCACTCGGTGTACCGCATGGCGGCGGCCGGGTCGTTGCCCGGGGACCCGAAGTTTCCGTTGGAGTCCACCAGCGGCATGCGCATCGACCACGGCTGGGCCAGGCGGACCAGGGCGTCGTAGATGGAGGAGTCACCGTGCGGGTGGTACGTGCCCATGACGTCGCCGACGACGCGGGCGCACTTGTAGAAGCCCTTCTCGGGCCGGTAGCCGCCGTCGTACATCGCGTACAGCACGCGGCGGTGGACGGGCTTGAGGCCGTCCCGGACGTCGGGCAGCGCACGCGACACGATGACGGACATCGCGTAGTCGAGGTACGAGCGCTGCATCTCGGTCTCGAGCCCGACGGGCTCGACCCGGAGGCCCACACCGGGGACGGTGGGCTCCTCCTCGGGAGTCACCACGGCGGGGGTGCCGGGCGTGTCAGGAGTGTCAGGGGTGTTCTCGTCGGCCATTGCTGGTCTTCAGTCCTTTCGTACGGTCAGCAAGGACCGACTCAGATGTCGAGGAAGCGGACGTCCTTGGCGTTGCGCTGGATGAACGAGCGCCGCGCCTCCACGTCCTCGCCCATGAGCACCGAGAACAGGTCGTCGGCCTGCGCCGCGTCGTCCAGCGTGACCTGGCCGAGCACCCGGTGGTCCTGGTCCATGGTGGTGATGCGCAGCTCCTCGGCGTTCATCTCGCCCAGACCCTTGAAGCGCTGGATGGAGTCCTCGCGGATGCGCTTGCCGTTCTGCTTGCCGAGCTCGACGAGCGCGTCGCGCTCGCGGTCCGAGTAGGCGTACTCGAAGTCGTCCCGGCCCCACTTGATCTTGTACAGCGGCGGGCGGGAGAGGTAGACGTGCCCGGCCTCGACCAGCGGCCGCATGAAGCGGAAGAGGAAGGTCAGCAGCAGGGTGTTGATGTGCTGGCCGTCGACGTCGGCGTCCGCCATCAGGATGATCTTGTGATAGCGAAGTTTCTCGATGTCGAAGTCCTCGTGCACACCGGTGCCGAAGGCGGAGATCAGCGCCTGGACCTCGGTGTTCTGGAGGATCTTGTCGATCCGCGCCTTCTCGACGTTCAGGATCTTGCCGCGGATGGGCAGGATGGCCTGGAACTCGGGGTTCCGGCCGGACTTGGCGGAGCCGCCGGCGGAGTCACCCTCGACGATGAAGATCTCGCACTTGGCCGGGTCGTTCGACTGGCAGTCGGACAGCTTGCCCGGCAGGGACGCCGACTCCAGCAGGCCCTTGCGGCGGGTGAGGTCGCGCGCCTTGCGGGCGGCGACGCGCGCCGTGGCGGCCTGGATCGCCTTGCGGATGATGTCCGCGGCCTCGTTGGGGTTGCGGTCGAACCAGTCCGAGAGGTGCTCGTGGACGACCTTCTGCACGAAGGTCTTGGCCTCCGTGTTGCCCAGCTTGGTCTTGGTCTGGCCCTCGAACTGGGGCTCGCCGAGCTTGACGGAGATGATCGCCGTCAGACCCTCGCGGATGTCCTCACCCGTGAGGTTGTCGTCCTTCTCGCGCAGCAGCTTCTTGTCGCGCGCGTACCGGTTGACCAGGCCCGTGAGCGCGGCGCGGAAGCCCTCTTCGTGCGTACCGCCCTCGTGGGTGTGGATCGTGTTCGCGAAGGAGTACACGCCCTCCGTGTACTGCGAGTTCCACTGCATCGCGATCTCGACCGAGAGCATGCGCTCCTTGTCCTCGGACTCCACCGAGATCACGGTCGGGTGGATCAGCTCGCCCTTGCGCGAGTTGAGGTACTTGACGAAGTCGACGATGCCGCCTTCGTAGTGGTACGAGACCGTCCGCGCCGGGGCCTCCTCGGCCGTCTCGGCGGCGTCCGGGTCGTCGGCGTTCATCGTCGCCTTGGCCGACTCGCGCTCGTCGGTCAGCGAGATCCGCAGGCCCTTGTTGAGGAAGGCCATCTCCTGGAAGCGCCGCGAGAGCGTCTCGAAGGAGTACTCGGTCGTCTCGAAGATGTCCCCGTCGGCCCAGAAGGTCACCGACGTGCCGGAGTCCGCGACCTCCTCGTGCTTGGCCAGCGGGGCGGTGGGCACACCGAGCTTGTAGTCCTGGGTCCAGCGGTACCCGTCGCGCTTGATCTCGACGGAGACGCGGGAGGACAGCGCGTTGACGACGGACACACCGACGCCGTGCAGACCACCGGAGACGGCGTAGCCGCCGCCGCCGAACTTGCCGCCCGCGTGCAGGACGGTGAGGACGACCTCGACGGCCGGCTTCTTCTCGACGGGGTGGATGTCGACGGGGATGCCTCGCCCGTTGTCCACGACCTTGACGCCACCGTCCGCGAGGATGGTGACGTCGATGGTGTCCGCGTGCCCGGCCAGGGCCTCGTCGACGGAGTTGTCCACCACCTCGTACACCAGGTGGTGGAGTCCACGCTCGCCGGTCGACCCGATGTACATGCCGGGTCGCTTGCGGACCGCGTCCAGACCCTCGAGGACGGTGATCGCGCTGGCGTCGTACGAGGCGGTGACCTCGCCGTTCTCGCCGGCGGCAGTGGACGGAATGTTCTCGTTGGGGTTGCCGGAATCGGCCACGAAGCGCCCTTTCTGGCACAGCACAAGCCGTCTCTCCGGGCATGCGGGAGCGGCTGCGTCGTTCGACATGTTCCGCAGTGGGCGGGATTACCTACCAGTCTACCGGTAGCACTGACATTAATGGGGGCTTGCCGGTGCCTGAGTCCGCATGTGCCGCCCTGAACCGGCGCCGACCGACTCCCCATATCCGGGAAGGGGCTTCAAGAGCCTCACGCCGCCACTCAGCGCTTCGGCCTGTCAACCTCCAGCGACGGTGACGGCCACCTCACCCGACCACCCGGTCGGTCGCCCGCTCCGCCGGCCCCGGCACTCCCGTCGGAGGGCGGGGCGGGGCATCGGCAGCAGGGCGGGGGCGGGGCATCGGCAGCGGGGCGGGGCGGGGCGGGGGCTGAACGCGTACGAGCACGACGCGCGCCCCACGCGCACAGCGCCCGGACCGCCGGGCTGCCGCACGAGCCGCGCCGCCCCCGCACGCGCGGGGGGTGGGTAGACGCGCGCGCGGGTTGGTGGTTCGCGGGTTGGCGCGGCTCCGGGTGGTCCGGGCTCGCGGCCCGGCTCGGTATGTGTCGGTGGCTGAGGGCGGTTGCCGCCGTCCGCCGGCCCGCCGACGGCCGTCCGCCGGCCCCGCCCGTCAGCCGTACGTGTCGCCCGGGCCCGTGCTGCCCG
Organism: Streptomyces sp. WAC05374; assembly: GCF_004353505.1. Taxonomy (GTDB): domain Bacteria; phylum Actinomycetota; class Actinomycetes; order Streptomycetales; family Streptomycetaceae; genus Streptomyces. The sequence goes on along the minus strand of NZ_SMNQ01000006.1, from coordinate 42,749 downwards.
GCGCCCGCAGGGGGCCGCCGTATCCGCGCCGGGGCCCGCCCGGGCCCAGCACCTTGATCACCCGGACCGTCCCCTGTCCCAGGTCCTCGTTCAGCCGCGCCACCAGCCGCGGCGCCAGCAGGCGCAACTGGGTGGCCCACGCGGTCGAGTCGCACTGCACGGTGAGCACCCGCTCGTCGGGGTCCTCGTCGTACCGCAGCGGCACGCAGTGCTTGGCCAGGTCCTCGCCCACGATCTGCGGCCACCGGCCCATCACGCCGCCCACGGCGGCCGGGGTCTCCCAGCCGCGCTCGGTGATCAGCCGGTTGATCGCGGCGCCCAGCGGCAGCGGATCGCGGCCGTCCGCACGCGCGCCCGAGCGGAGCCCACCGCCCCGCCGGGCCTGCTTCTTCTGCTGCGCCGCGGCGCCCCTGGCCCTCGCCTGCTCCTTGGCCGCCCGCAGCGCGACCCGCGCCAGGTCGACGCCCGACGGCTCCGGCACCCGTGCGTCCGTCACAGCCGCTCCACCGAACCCTCCGCCACCGCGTACCGCGTCCCCGCCAGCACGCCGGGCACGTCGTCGTCGACCGCCGCCGTCACCAGGACCTGCTCGCCCGGTGCGACCAGCTCCGCCAGCCGCTCGCGGCGCCGCGCGTCCAGCTCCGCGAAGACGTCGTCGAGCACGAGCACCGGCTCGTTGCCCTCGGACCGCAGCAGGTCGTAGGAGGCGAGCCGCAGGGCCAGCGCGTACGACCAGGACTCGCCGTGGCTGGCGTACCCCTTCGCGGGCAGCTCGCCCAGCTTGAGCACCAGGTCGTCGCGGTGCGGACCCACCAGCGTGACGCCCCGCTCGATCTCCTGCTTGCGCACCTCGGCCAGCGCGGCGAGCAGTCCCTCGTACAGGGCCTCGCGCCCGTGCGCCCCGGACACGGCGCCCTTGTACTCGAGGGCCACGGGCCCGCCGCCCGGCGCGAGCTGCTCGTACGCCTTGTCCGCCAGCGGCTGGAGCGTCCCGACCAGGTCCAGGCGCTGCGCCAGCAGCTCCGCCCCGGCCCGGGCGAGGTGCTGGTCCCACACGTCCAGCGTGGACAGGTCCATGGAGCGGCCGCCGTGCCGCCGAGCCATGGCGGCGGATTTCAGCAGCGTGTTGCGCTGCCTGAGCACCCGGTCGTAGTCGGAGCGCACGCCCGCCATCCGGGGCGACCGCGCGGTGATCAGCTCGTCCAGGAAGCGCCGCCGCTCCCCCGGGTCGCCCTTCACCAGCGCCAGGTCCTCCGGCGCGAACAGCACCGTCCGGACGATGCCGAGCACATCGCGCGGCCTGACCTGCGAGGACCTGTTGATACGGGCCCTGTTCGCCCGCCCCGGGTTGAGCTCCAGCTCGACGAGTTGCGACCGCTCGCCCTGCCGGACCGCCGCCCGGATGATCGCCCGCTCGGCGCCCATGCGGACCAGGGGGGCGTCGGACGACACCCGGTGGCTGCCGAGTGTCGCCAGGTACCCGACCGCCTCGACCAGGTTGGTCTTGCCCTGCCCGTTGGCACCGACGAAGACGCCGACGCCCGGCTCGAGAGGGACCTCGACCCGGGCGTACGAGCGGAAGTCGGCCAGCGACAGATGCGTGACGTGCATGGTGTGCGCCGACCTTCCCCCGGCATGGGCCGTGCACCGTCGTGCACAGCCTGTGGATGCCGTTGTTCTACTTCTTGGACTCGACCGCGTGGCCACCGAACTGGTTGCGCAGCGCGGCGATCATCTTCATCTGCGGCGAGTCCTCCTGCCGGGACGCGAACCGCGCGAACAGCGACGCGGTGATCGCCGGCAGCGGGACCGCGTTGTCGATGGCGGCCTCCACGGTCCACCGGCCCTCGCCGGAGTCCTGGGCGTAGCCGCGCAGCCGGTCCAGGTGCTCGTCCTCGTCCAGGGCGTTGACCGCCAGGTCGAGCAGCCAGGAACGGATGACCGTGCCCTCCTGCCAGGAGCGGAAGACCTCGCGCACGTCGGTGACGGAGTCGACCTTCTCCAGGAGCTCCCAGCCCTCGGCGTACGCCTGCATCATGGCGTACTCGATGCCGTTGTGGACCATCTTGGCGAAGTGGCCCGCGCCGACCTTGCCCGCGTGGACGGAGCCGAACTCGCCCTCCGGCTTGAGCGCGTCGAAGATCGGCTGGACCTTCGCCACGTTCTCGGCGTCGCCGCCGTACATCAGCGCGTAGCCGTTCTCCAGGCCCCACACGCCGCCGGAGACGCCGCAGTCGACGAAGCCGATGCCCTTCTCGCCCAGCTCGGCGGCGTGCTTCTCGTCGTCCGTCCAGCGGGAGTTCCCGCCGTCGACGACGACGTCACCGGGGGAGAGCAGCTCGGCCAGCTCGTCGACCGTGGACTGGGTCGCGGCACCGGCCGGGACCATGACCCACACGACGCGCGGACCCTTGAGCTTGCCCACAAGCTCCTCGAGGCTGTGGACATCGGCGAGGTCAGGGTTGCGGTCGTACCCGATGACGGTGTGACCCGCGCGGCGGATGCGCTCGCGCATGTTGCCGCCCATCTTGCCGAGACCGACGAGACCGAGCTCCATCAGAGATTCCTCAATCGTTGTGTGCGGAGAGTTCGTACCCGCGTCCGAGCCTACGCCCGGACGCGGGCGCACACCTGTGGGGTCAGGCGCTCATCAGGCGCCCGGACCGCCACCCGGGCGCGCGGTCCGCGGGCGTACTCAGCCGCTCAGCCGCACCGGCATGATCAGGTACTTGTACGCCTCGTCCGCCTCCGCGTCCACGGCCGGCTTGCCGCTGAGCAGCGCGGGCTTGGTGGAGGTGGTGAAGGAGAGCTGGGCGACCGGGGAGTCGATCGCGCTCAGGCCGTCCAGCAGGAACGTCGGGTTGAAGGCGATGGAGATGTCGTCGCCCTCGAGCTGAGCGTCCACACGCTCCACAGCCTGTGCGTCGTCGCTGGAACCGGCCTCCAGGATGAGCACGCCCTGCTCGAAGCTGAGCCGGACCGGGGTGTTCCGCTCGGCCACCAGCGCCACACGCTTGACGGCCTCGACGAACGGCGCCGTCTCGATCACCGCGACCGAGTTGAACTCGGTGGGGAAAAGCGTCCGGTACTTCGGGAGGTCGCCCTCGAGCAGACGGGTCGTGGTGCGCCGGCCCGCGCCCTCGAAGCCGATCAGACCCTCGCCCTTGCCCGAGCCCGACAGCGCCAGCGTGACCGTGTCGCCGCTCGTCAGCGCCTTGGCGGTGTCCAGCAGCGTCTTGGCGGGCACCAGGGCGACGGCCGAGGCGTCCGGGGACTCCGGCTTCCACAGGAACTCACGGACCGCGAAGCGGTAGCGGTCGGTCGACGCCAGCGTGACCGTGTCGCCCTCGATCTCGATGCGTACGCCGGTGAGGACGGGCAGCGTGTCGTCGCGGCCGGCCGCGATGGCGACCTGGGCGGCGGCGGAGGCGAAGACCTCACCGGGGACGGTGCCGGTCGCGGTGGGCATCTCCGGCAGGGCCGGGTACTCCTCCACAGGCATGGTGTGGAGGGTGAAGCGGGAGGAGCCGCAGACCACGGTCGCCCGTACACCGTCTGTGGAAATCTCCACCGGGCGGTTGGGGAGGGCGCGGCAGATGTCGGCGAGGAGGCGGCCGGAGACGAGGACCGTGCCGTCCTCCTCGACCTCGGCCTCGACGGAGACCCGCGCGGAGACCTCGTAGTCGAAGCTGGAGAAGCTGAGCGCGCCGTCCTCGGCCTTCAGCAGAAGGCCCGCGAGTACGGGCGCCGGCGGACGGGCCGGGAGGCTGCGGGCCACCCAGGCCACCGCCTCCGCGAGTACATCGCGCTCCACCCGGATCTTCACCGGAACCGCCTCCTGCTGTTGCTGGCTCTTGTCTCGACTGCGGGAACCAGTCTGACGCACGCCGCCGACAGCCGGTGCGGCTCGGGGTCAAGTCGTGACGAGAGGCGACGGAGGCTCCAGGGGCGAGTTGTGCACAGGCCCCGCTTCGAAGCGAATTCCCCGGTAACTCTGAGTGGGAGTAGTAGTAGGGCCTGTGGAAACCGTGGATAACGCCATCCACCCAGGTCACGGCCGGTTTTTTGTCCACTGCCCCTGTGGGCGGCACCCGTGGACAACCGGCCCTGTCTGTGGACGCGGGAAAGTTCTGCACACCCGATGCACAGCACGGGCCGACTTCTCCCCAGCGCCGTCCCCAGTTTTACCCAGCTTCCCCACAGGCCAACCGACCACCTTGGTGTGACGGCTTTCACTCGGCGCGGTGAGGCCGGGCGTTTCGTTGCCGAACAGTGGACAGCGGTGTGGAGAAGCTGTGGACCATGGACCGACGCCTGTGGGCCGCCGGTGGACAACCGCGATCACAGCCTGTGGACGACGAAACCGTCCACAGCCTGTGGAGCATGCTCGGCCACAAATCCACAAGGCCCTGACCTGCAATGATCAGGTCTCCCCACCCCGCCCTGTGGACGCGATCTGGACAACTCGACAGTCCCCAGCCTGTGGATCGAAGATCGCCTGAGGATCTGTGGAGAACCCGGTGACCCACCGAACTATTCGAACATCGCCTGCCGGGCACAGGGTGTGGACAACGGCGAAGGGCGCCCCGGGACCGTGTCCCAGGAAGCCCTACGGAGCCTGCGGCGGCCTGCCTCAGCCGTTCTTGATGCGGTTCGTGAGCTCGGTGACCTGGTTGTAGATGGAACGCCGCTCCGCCATCAGCGCCCGGATCTTCCGGTCGGCGTGCATCACCGTCGTATGGTCACGGCCGCCGAACTGGGCGCCGATCTTCGGCAGCGACAGGTCCGTCAGCTCGCGGCACAGGTACATCGCGATCTGGCGGGCCGTCACCAGCACCCGGCTGCGCGACGATCCGCACAGGTCCTCGACCGTCAGCCCGAAGTAGTCGGCGGTGGCCGCCATGATGGCGCCCGCCGTGATCTCGGGGGCCGCGTCCTCGCCGCCCGGGATCAGGTCCTTCAGGACGCCCTCGGTGAGCACCAGGTCCACCGGCTGCCGGTTGAGGCTCGCGAACGCCGTCACCCGGATCAGCGCGCCCTCCAGCTCGCGGATGTTGCGCGAGATGCGGGAGGCGATGAACTCCAGGACCTCCGGCGGGGCGTTGAGCTGCTCCTGCACCGCCTTCTTGCGCAGGATCGCGATCCGGGTCTCCAGCTCCGGCGGCTGCACATCGGTGGTCAGGCCCCACTCGAAGCGGTTGCGCAGCCGGTCCTCCAGCGTCATCAGTTGCTTGGGAGGCCGGTCCGAGGACAGCACGATCTGCTTGTTGGCGTTGTGGAGCGTGTTGAAGGTGTGGAAGAACTCCTCCTGCGTCGACTCCTTGCTCGCCAGGAACTGGATGTCGTCGACGAGCAGGATGTCCACGTCGCGGTAGCGCTTGCGGAAGGTGTCGCCCTTGCCGTCGCGGATGGAGTTGATGAACTCGTTGGTGAACTCCTCCGAGCTCACGTACCGCACCCGCGTACCGGGGTAGAGGCTGCGCGCGTAGTGCCCGATCGCGTGCAGCAGGTGGGTCTTGCCGAGCCCCGACTCCCCGTAGATGAAGAGCGGGTTGTACGCCTTCGCCGGCGCCTCCGCGACCGCCACGGCGGCCGCGTGCGCGAACCGGTTCGACGAGCCGATGACGAAGGTGTCGAACAGGTACTTGGGGTTCAGCCGTGCGTGCGGCTCACCGGGCCGGCCGCCCGCGGCCGCCGTGCCGGTGCCGCTCGCCGCGGTGCCCGCGCCGCCGGGACGCTGCTGCCCCGGGGCGTCCGGCAGGTCGCGCCGGTCGGCGCGCTGCTGGTCGAACGGGGAGGGCTCGGTGCTCTGCGGGCCGCGGTAGTCGTGGTGCGGCTGCTGCGGCCGGGCCGTCGCGTAGGGGTCGCGCTCCTGGAACCCGCCGAGGCGCGGCTGCTGCCAGGACAGGTCCTCCTGGGTACGCGGCCAGGCGCCCGGCTCGGGGCGCTGCTGCTGGTACTCGGGGTAGGCGGGGCGCACGGCCGGCAGGCCGTCGTCGGGCATGGGGCGGTGCCCGTAGCCGTCGTACTTCTCGTAGGGCTTGTCGTACGCCTCGGGCTGCTGGCGCTCGTCGTAGCGCGGCTGCTGGGGCGGCTGCGGCCGGGCGGGCGCCGGGGGCGCGGGGGGCGGGTCGCCGGCGGAGTCGTCGACGGTGATCGCGATCCGGATGGGGCGGCCGCACTCGCGGCTGAGCGTGTCGCTGATCAGTGGGGCGAGCCGGCCCTCCAGGACGCGCTTGCCCCACTCATTGGGGACGGCGAGCAGCGCGGTGTCCGCCACCAGGGCCAGCGGCTGGCAGCGCTCGATCCACTGCTTGTCCTTCGGTTCGATGCCTTGCTGGCCCTCACCCAGGAGCTGCTCGAGCACTCGTGGCCACACTGCGGCAAGATCAGCAGGTACGTCAGCCACAAGGCACGCTCTCTCACAGGTCCCACGAATGTGTGGTTCTCGGGACGGGATGGAAGGACAGGCAGGAAAGGAATCCGAGTTCAGCCACGGTAGTCGCGGCGGCTCGCGTGGTTCAAGTTGTTGTCCACAGCCTGTGCATAGTGGACCACGACCCGGGGCCGGTTTGACCGGATGGCGTAGCCGCGCGTACCGTAACCAGGTCGAGTTGTCGATGGCTGCTGCCGCCTGCCTCCGATGGGCAAAGATCATGGTCAATGATCGTGAAGCGGTGCACTCGGGCGTATTGCGAGCTACTCGTGGGCGCACGGTGACAGCCAGGCGATGTCCCGCCACCAACGAATCATTTCTGGAGCCCCCGAGTGAGCAAGCGCACCTTCCAGCCGAACAACCGTCGTCGTGCCAAGACCCACGGCTTCCGCCTGCGCATGCGCACCCGTGCCGGTCGCGCCATCCTGGCGAACCGCCGCAGCAAGGGTCGCGCCAACCTGTCCGCCTGATCGCTTAAACAGGTCATGACGTGCTGCCTACCGAGAATCGGCTGAGGCGGCGCGAGGACTTCGCGACCGCGGTACGCCGAGGACGCCGGGCCGGCCGCCCGCTCCTCGTCGTCCACCTAAGAAGCGGTGCAACGGACCCGCACGCGTCAGGGGAGAGCGCTCCCCCGACACGTGCGGGTTTCGTCGTCAGCAAGGCCGTGGGCGGCGCGGTCGTGCGGAACCAGGTGAAGCGCAGGCTTCGCCATCTGATGCGCGACCGGCTGCCTTCGCTGCCCCCCGGTAGCCTGGTGGTAGTACGGGCGCTGCCCGGAGCGGGCGACGCCGACCACGCCCAGATGGCCCGAGACCTGGATGCCGCCCTTCAGCGGTTGCTGGGAGGGGCGCGATGAAGTACCCGCTGCTGGCTCTGATCAAGCTCTACCAGTGGACGATCAGCCCGCTGCTCGGCCCCGTCTGCCGGTACTACCCGTCGTGCTCCCACTACGGGTACACGGCCATCGACCGGCACGGCGCGGTGAAGGGCACAGCCCTGACCGCCTGGCGGATCCTGCGGTGCAACCCGTGGTCGCCGGGCGGTGTGGACCATGTTCCCCCTCGTAAGCGCCCGCGCTGGCACGAAATGCTGCGCGACGCGCTGCGCGGCGGCAAGGGCGGGCACTCCGCCGAGACGAGCCCGGCCGCAGAGACCTCGCCCAATGCTCAAGGAGCTTGATTAGTGGACACGATTGCCAGTCTGTTCAGCTTCATCACCACACCTGTCTCGTGGATCATCGTCCAGTTCCACAAGCTGTACGGGGCTGTCTTCGGTCCCGACACGGGCTGGGCCTGGGGTCTGTCGATCGTGTCCCTGGTGGTGCTCATCCGGATCTGCCTGATCCCGCTCTTCGTGAAGCAGATCAAGTCGACCCGGAACATGCAGGCGCTCCAGCCGAAGATGAAGGCGATCCAGGAGCGCTACAAGAACGACAAACAGCGTCAGTCCGAAGAGATGATGAAGCTGTACAAGGAGACGGGCACCAACCCGCTCTCCTCGTGCCTTCCCATCCTGGCGCAGTCGCCGTTCTTCTTCGCGCTGTACCACGTACTGAGCAAGATCGCCTCGGGTGACACCATCGGCGTCCTCAACCAGGACCTGGTGAACAGCGCCCGTGAGGCCCACATCTTCGGCGCCCCGATCGCCGCGAAGTTCATGGACGACCCGGCCAAGGTCGAGGCGCTGAACGCCTCGCTGACGGACGTCCGCATCGTCACCGCGGTCATGATCGTGCTGATGTCGCTGTCGCAGTTCTTCACCCAGCGCCAGCTCATGCAGAAGAACGTCGACCTGACGGTGAAGACCCCGTACATGCAGCAGCAGAAGATGCTGATGTACATCTTCCCGGTCATCTTCGCCGTGATGGGCATCAACTTCCCGGTCGGTGTCCTCGTCTACTGGCTGACCACCAACGTGTGGACCATGGGCCAGCAGATGTACGTGATCAACCAGAACCCGACCCCGGGCAGCAAGGCGCAGGACCACTACCTCCAGCGACTGGTGAAGAGCGTCACCTCCCACGGCGAGGTCCGCGGCCGCCGCCGGCGCGCCGTCGTCCAGGCCATCGTCGCCAAGGGCCCGGACCGCAACGACAACGAGCGCAAGTTCGTCACCACCCTCGCCAAGGCCGGGTTCACCGCGCAGGCCGACGGCACCGTGAAGAAGGTCGACCCCGCCACCGCGGAGGCGGAGACCGCGGCCGCCACCCGGCGCCAGCAGCCCAAGCGGCAGCCCAAGGCGAAGCGGCAGGCCGGGACCGGTCAGCAGACCACGGCCAAGACCTCTCTCGAGAAGCCCTCGTCGGAGAAGACCTCCCTGGAGAAGGCCGACGAGCCCCAGGGTGGCCAGGCGAAGCAGCCGGCCAAGCCCGCCGGTGGTTCCGCCGCACGTCAAGCCAAGCAGCGCAAGGGCCAGCAGCGGCCCAAGCACCCGTCGTCCAAGAAGTAAGAAGGAGTCCATCCGTGACGGAAGGCACCACCTCCGCCGCCCAGGGTGGCGACACCCTGACCCGCCTGGAGCAGGAGGGCGAGATCGCGGCCGACTACCTCGAGGGCCTGCTCGACATCGCCGATCTCGACGGCGACATCGACATGGACGTCGAGGCGGACCGCGCCGCGGTTTCGATCATCAGCGACTCGGGCAGCCGTGACCTCCAGAAGCTGGTGGGGCGCGACGGCGAGGTGCTGGAGGCGCTTCAGGAGCTGACGCGCCTCGCTGTGCACCGGGAGACCGGAGACCGCAGCCGGCTGATGCTGGACATCGCGGGCTTCAGGGCCAAGAAGCGCACGGAGCTCGCCGAGCTGGGTGCCAAGGCCGCCGACGAGGTGAAGAGCACCGGTGAGCCGGTGAAGCTGAAGCCGATGACCCCGTTCGAGCGCAAGGTTGTGCACGACGCGGTGGCCGCCGCCGGTCTGCGCAGCGAGTCCGAGGGCGAGGAGCCGCAGCGCTTCGTCGTCGTACTCCCTGCCTGACCCCCCTACGTTGTGTCGGCCCCGTCTGTTCGCAGGCGGGGCCGATCTTTGTCAGCCTGATAGTCACTGATCACTGGTAGTCAGCACCCAGTGCGGTAATGCGGTACGGAAGGACGGTTCCCGTGACGGAGGCAGAAGAGCTTCCCCATGCGCCTCAAGAAGCGCGGACGGTTTTCGGTGAGTTCTTCCCGGAAGCGGTCCGGTACGCGGAGCTCCTCGCGGACGCGGGCGTCAAGCGCGGGCTGATCGGTCCCCGTGAGGTGCCGAGGCTGTGGGAGCGGCACCTGCTGAACTGCGCGGTGCTCTCCGAGGTCGTCCCCGAGGGCGTCACCGTCTGCGACGTCGGCTCCGGGGCCGGGTTGCCCGGTATCCCGCTGGCACTGGTCCGCCCGGACCTGAAGATCACCCTCCTCGAGCCGCTGCTGCGGCGCACCAACTTCCTCCAGGAGGTCGTGGAGCTGCTGGGCCTGGACCATGTGACCGTGGTGCGGGGCCGGGCCGAGGAGGTCCTCGGGAAGGTGCCGCCCGTCCATGTCGTCACCGCCCGGGCCGTCGCTCCGCTGGACCGGCTGGCCGGCTGGGGCGTGCCCCTGCTGCGCCCCTACGGGGAGATGCTGGCGCTCAAGGGGGACACGGCCGAGGAGGAGATCCAGAGCGCCCGCGCCGCGCTGAGCAAGCTGGGCGTCGTGGGGACGTCGGTGCTGCACGTCGGCGAAGGGATCGTCGATCCCCTGTCGACCGTGGTGCGGGTGGAGGTCGGCGAGAGCCCTGGCGGTGTGCGGTTCGCCGCCAAGCGCGCCAAGGCTGCCAGGCCCTCGCGCCGTCGACGTTGACACCTGGTTGATCCTCATACGTACGCATTTCGGAGTGTCGTGACGTCCCGGCCCTGCGGCGAGTGCATCAATGTTTCACGTGAAACGTCGCTCACTGCTGCAGGGAATCATCAGCCGCGGTCGCGCGGCTGCCACGCCGCGCGACCGTAAGCCACCCACGAGGGCTACGGAGTTGTCCACAGAGGTGGAGTTCTCCACAGAACCACGGGCCTCGCTGGTTCACGACCCCGAAAGCATGGCAGGCTCTGTTCATCGCGAGCCTGAAGCCGAGGAGAGTGAATCCTTGCGGTCCAACGCCAACATCGCGGGACCGATGACCGATCCGGTCCCCGGTCCCCGTACCGAATCGGCGGGGGAGGATGTTTCACGTGAAACACCGCCCCCGATGGACGACACCCCCATTGGACGAGCTGCCCAACTGGCGGTGGAGGCGCTGGGCCGTGCGGGGGAAGGGCTTCCCCGGCCGGAGCAGACCCGCATCATGGTGGTCGCCAACCAGAAGGGCGGCGTGGGCAAGACGACCACGACGGTCAACCTCGCCGCTTCGCTGGCGCTGCACGGCGCCCGCGTCCTGGTCATCGACCTGGACCCGCAGGGGAACGCCTCGACGGCGCTCGGTATCGATCACCACGCCGAGGTCCCCTCGATCTATGACGTCCTGGTGGAGAGCAAGCCCCTCTCCGACGTGGTGCAGCCCGTCCCGGACGTCGAGGGCCTCTTCTGCGCCCCGGCCACCATCGATCTCGCCGGTGCGGAGATCGAGCTGGTGTCGCTGGTGGCGCGGGAGAGCCGGCTTCAGCGAGCGATCCAGGCGTATGAGCAGCCGCTGGACTACATCCTCATCGACTGCCCGCCCTCGCTCGGCCTGCTCACGGTCAACGCCCTGGTGGCCGGAGCCGAGGTGCTCATCCCCATCCAGTGCGAGTACTACGCCCTGGAGGGCCTCGGCCAGTTGCTGAGGAACGTCGACCTGGTGCGTGGGCACCTGAACCCGGCCCTGCACGTCTCGACGATCCTGCTCACCATGTACGACGGCCGCACCAGGCTGGCGTCGCAGGTCGCCGAGGAGGTGCGCAGCCACTTCGGTGACGAGGTGCTGCGGACCAGCATCCCGCGGTCCGTCCGGATCTCGGAGGCGCCGAGCTATGGGCAGACGGTCCTGACGTACGACCCCGGTTCCAGCGGTTCGCTGTCCTACCTCGAAGCGGCCCGCGAGATCGCACTGCGGGGGGTCGGTATCCACTACGACGCCCAGCACGGCCATGTGGCCAGCCAGAACAACCAGCACAGCATGTCGGAGGGGATCCAGTGAGTGAGCGACGTAGGGGGCTGGGGCGCGGGCTCGGTGCGCTGATCCCTGCCGCACCCCAGGAACGGCCGGCGACGTCGGTGGGGGCCGGTTCCCCCTCTCCCGGAGCGATTCCCTCGCTGACGGCCGACCGGGGAGTGGCCGCCGCGAAGGTGGCCACGCTGCCGCAGAGCGCGGCGCCCGTGGACAGCATCCCTGTCCCGGAGCCGGAGGTGGTCGCCGAGGCGGAGGCGCCGGCCGGTGCGCACTTCGCCGAGCTGCCGCTGGACTCCATCACACCCAACCCGCGTCAGCCCCGCGAGGTGTTCGACGAGGACGCCTTGTCCGAGCTGGTGACGTCCATCAAGGAAGTCGGACTGCTCCAGCCCGTCGTTGTGCGGCAGCTTGCTCCGGAGCGCTATGAGCTCATCATGGGCGAGCGCCGCTGGCGAGCCTGCCGCGAAGCGGGCCTGGAGCGCATCCCGGCGATCATCCGTGCCACCGAGGACGAGAAGCTCCTACTGGACGCCCTCCTGGAGAACCTGCACCGGGCGCAGCTCAACCCGCTGGAAGAGGCCGCGGCCTACGACCAGTTGCTGAAGGACTTCAACTGCACCCACGACCAGCTCGCCGACCGCATCGGACGCTCGCGTCCGCAGGTGTCCAACACGCTGCGGCTTCTCAGGCTGTCGCCACCGGTCCAGCGCAGGGTCGCCGCCGGGGTGCTGTCGGCGGGCCACGCCAGGGCCCTGCTCTCGGTCGATGACCCCGAGGCGCAGGACAAGCTGGCGTACCGGATCGTGGCCGAAGGACTCTCGGTCCGGGCGGTGGAGGAGATCGTCACGCTGATGGGCTCGGAGCCCAGCAGCACGCCCAAGGCGAAGGGGCCGCGGGCCGGCGCACGGGTCTCCCCGGCTCTCTCCGAGCTCGCCACCCGGCTCTCCGACCGCTTCGAGACCCGGGTGAAGGTCGACCTGGGGCAGAAGAAGGGCAAGATCGTCGTCGAGTTCGCCTCGATGGAGGATCTGGAGCGCATCCTCGGCACGCTCGCCCCCGGTGAGGGGCGCGTCCTGGAGAAGGGGCTCACCGAGGAGCAGGACCAGGACGGCGACGAGGGCTGAGGCGGGACTCTCTCCCGCGTGCCTCAAAAGGCCTCCGCGTAACGGGTTCGGGGCGGATCGGGTCCGGTGTTCACCGAGGAGCAGGACCAGGACGGCGACGAGGGCTGAGGCGGGACTCTCTCCCGCGTGCCTCAAAAGGCCTCCGCGTAACGGGTTCGGGGCGGATCGGGTCCGGTGTTCACCGGAACACGGTCCGCCCTTTGGCCTCTTCCCGTATGCGCGTCATCACCCGATCGATACGATGCGTTCTGGTATGCGCATCCGCCTGATCCACCTCGGAGGGAGAGCCAGGCATGCGAGAGGTGAGCCGCAGCCAACTGGTGACAGCAGGCCTGGGACTCGGTGCGGTCGGCGGGTTCATCGGCAGCCTGCTCCGGGAACGGAGCGCGCTGACCGCCGCTCGTGGAGCGGCAGGCGAAGGAAGTGAGGAACAGCCTTCATGGGGCGTCGGCTCGTACCGCTCACGTTGGACAACCTTCCGGATCTCCCCAAACGGTGCCGCACGTGCGTCTTCTGGGAGCTTGATCCGGTCAGCGGAGAAGCCGCGGTAAAGGCGGGAACACCGGAGCTGGAGAAGGAAGCCTGGATCTCCGCCGTCCTGCTCGACTGGGGTTCCTGTGGCCGTGTGGTCTATGTGGACGAGGTACCGGTCGGGTTCGTTCTCTATGCCCCGCCCGCCTATGTGCCGCGCTCGACCGCCTTCCCCACCAGCCCCGTCTCCCCCGACGCGGTGCAGTTGATGACCGCGTGGATCATGCCCGGCTACCAGGGGCAGGGACTGGGCCGGGTGATGGTGCAGACCGTGGCGAAGGACTTGCTGCGTCGTGGGTTCAAGGCCATCGAGGCGTTCGGCGACGCCCGCTGGAAGGAACCCGCCTGTGTACTGCCGGCCGACCATCTGCTGGCGGTGGGCTTCAAGACCGTGCGTCCGCACCCGACGTATCCGAGGCTTCGGCTGGAGCTGCGGACGACGTTGTCCTGGAAGGAGGACGTCGAGCTGGCGCTCGACCGTCTGCTGGGAGCCGTGCAGAAGGAACCGGCGCTGCGGCCGCTGTGACTCCACCGTGGTGGCACCGGTGCCCCCCCCGGCCATGCGCGCCTTCTGGAAAGCGCCGAGCGGCCCATCCCTCGTCGGGATGGGCCGCTCGCTGTTTCACGTGAAACGTGGCGTCAGGCCTTGCTGACCGCGTCACCCAGGTAGGGCTCCAGGTCGCGGACGATCGCGGCCTTCGGCTTGGCGCCGACGATCGTCTTGTCGACCTCGCCGCCCTTGTAGACGTTCAGCGTCGGGATGGACATGACGCCGTACTTGGCAGCCGTGGCGGGGTTCTCGTCGATGTTGAGCTTGACCACCGTGATCTGGTCACCGTACTCGGCGGCGATGGCCTCCAGCGACGGGGCGATCTGGCGGCAGGGACCGCACCAGGCGGCCCAGAAGTCCACCAGTACGGGCTTGTCGCTCTTGAGGACGTCCTCCTCGAAGGAGTCGTCGGTCACGTTCTTCAGGTCGCCGGCCACGGCGGCCTCCTTCACTTTCGCGGGGTGTGGGTGGGAACGGTGGTCAGACCGCAGCGGTCTTCTCGGGCTCGGCGGCCTTCTCGCCGTCGGCGAGAGCCGCCAGGAAGCGCTCGGCGTCGAGTGCGGCGGAGCAGCCCGTGCCGGCGGCCGTGATCGCCTGGCGGTAGGTGTGGTCCACGACGTCACCGGCGCCGAAGACACCGGCCAGGTTGGTGCGCGTCGACGGCGCGGCCACCTTGAGGTAGCCCTCGTCGTCCAGCTCGAGCTGGCCCTTGAACAGCTCGGTGCGCGGGTCGTGGCCCACGGCGATGAACAGACCCGTCACCGGCAGCTCGGACGTCTCGCCGGTCTTCGTGTTGCGCAGCGTCACGCCCGTGAGCTTCTGCTCGCCGTGGATCGCGGCGACCTCGCTGTCCCAGGCGAACTTGATCTTCGGGTCGGCGAAGGCGCGCTCCTGCATGGCCTTGGAGGCGCGCAGGGTGTCCCGGCGGTGGACGATGGTGACGGACTTGGCGAACCGGGAGAGGAAGGTGGCCTCCTCCATGGCGGTGTCGCCGCCGCCCACCACGGCGATGTCCTGGTCCTTGAAGAAGAACCCGTCGCAGGTGGCGCACCAGGAGACGCCGCGGCCCGACAGCGCGTCCTCGTTGGGCAGACCCAGCTTGCGGTGCTGGGAACCGGTGGTCACGATCACGGCCTTGGCGCGGTGGACGGTACCGGCGGTGTCGGTCACCGTCTTGATCTCACCCGTCAGGTCGACCGAGACCACGTCGTCCGGGACGAGCTCGGCGCCGAAGCGCTCCGCCTGGGCCCGCATGTTGTCCATCAGGTCGGGGCCCATGATCCCGTCCCGGAAGCCGGGGAAGTTCTCCACGTCGGTCGTGTTCATGAGCGCACCACCGGCGGTGACGGCACCTTCGAAGACCAGCGGCTTCAGCGATGCGCGCGCCGTATAGAGCGCGGCCGTGTAGCCGGCGGGCCCGGAGCCGATGATGATCACGTTACGGACGTCGCTCACGGGTTTCTTCCTCGTCTCTGCAGACTGCCTACTGCCTACGGGGGCCGGGTCAAGGACTCTCACCCCACCCAACGGATCCTACGGGGCGCGCATTCCCGCAGTGTCCGAGCGGCACGCAGCGTGAGTCAGGGACGCGGGTAGGCGTGGGTCAGCAGGACGTCCGCCTTGGCGCTCACCTGGGTGGAGGTGCAGGCGGCGTCCAGGACGTACGCCTGGACCTTCGCGGGGTCCGTGGTGTGCGGCAGGACCACGAGGTAGGCGGACCGGCCTTCGTAGGTGCCCCTCTGTGCGGCGAGCGCCTGATCGCTGCGGCCGGTGCCCGCCTGGATGCAGGGCGGAACCTTCACGGCCTCCTGGGTGAACATCGTCGACGGCTGGTCGGCGGAGGGAGGCTGGTGCTTCTCGGCGCGTGGCGACCCGGGCTTCTCCCCGGGGGCCAGCAGCGCTTCGACCCGGTCTTCCACGGCCACGCCGGAGAAGGTGCCGTCCTCCGGCGCACTCACGGCGGAGTCCGCCGTCCTGGAGCCGTCGGGGTCGTTCCCGGACGGCAGGATCACCTGGAGGAGGAGGGCGCTCACTCCCAGGGCCGCGGCGCCGAAGACAGCGCCGAGCACCGCGGTGCGGCGCCGCCGCCGGGCAGGGCGCCCGCGGCCGGGACCGGTGGCCGCACGGGGGCGACCGGCGGGGCGGTCCGCGCGGACCGGCTCGGAAGGACCGGCCTCGGGGGTGACGGGGGCGGGCGCTGTTTCACGTGAAACATGCTCGGCCGTGTCGGCGGGTGCGGTGGCGTCCAGGAGCGCCTCGGCGGCCAGGGCGGCGTCGATGCGCTCGGCGATGTCGGCCGGCATCCGGGTGGGGCCGGGGAGGGTGCCCAGCAGGCCCCGGATCTCCTCGAGGGAGGTCCGGACATCGGCGCACAGCGCACATCCGTCCACGTGCGCCTTGACGTCGGCCGTCCGGGACGGCGGGAGCAGCCCTTCGGTGAGGTCCGAGATCTCAGAGACGTCCGGGTGCTGAGTCGTGTCGGTTGTGGATGTCACGCGCGCCCACCTCCCTTCACAGCAGCAGGATCACCCGGTCCTGCATCCCTTGGTCCCGACGCCGGTGGGACGGATGTCCCTGGCGTCCGGTTCCTTCCCCTGTCGGGGCTGCCGTTATCCACGGTGTCACCGCGCAGATGAGTGAGCAGAGGAAGCAACCTGGCCCTCCCCCTCGCGCACCGGCTCTTGACCGTTCCCGTCGGTACGTCGAGAACACGCGCCGCCTCGGCGACGGGATAGCCCTGCATGTCCACGAGCACCAGAGCGGCGCGCTGATCGGCGGGGAGCTTCGCCAGCGCTGCCAGTAGCTCGCGGTGGAGGTCCTCCCGCTCGGCCGGTGCCTCGGCCGATTCGTGCGGCTCCAGTAGTTGCTCCAGCCGCTCGGTGTCGTCGACGGGCGACGTCTTGCGGGAGGCGGCCTTGCGGGCGCGGTCGAGGCACGCGTTCACCGTGATCCGGTGCAGCCAGGTGGTGACGGCGGACTGACCACGGAAGGTGTGGGCGGCCCGGAAGGCGGACACGAGGGCGTCCTGGACGGCGTCGGCGGCCTCCTCGCGGTCGCCCAGCGTGCGCAGGGCGACGGCCCAGAGCCGGTCGCGGTGCCTGCGTACGAGCTCACCGAAGGCGTCGGGGTCGCCGGCGACATGGCGCGCCAGGAGGTCCTGGTCGCTGTGCTCCTCGGACGTCCCGCTCGTCATGCCGCCACCTCCCCTCTCGCTGTGCCCGCTCTTCGGTGGTTCCTTCCGCCACCGGGTCGGCAGGCGTCAGCCGAGCACCTTGATCTCGGAAATGCCGCCACGGTAACCGCCTGATCCGTCGGGCGGCAGCTCGGTGATGTGGATGAGCACGTAGCGCGTCCGCACCGGCTTGTCCACTGTGGTCTTGAGCGTGTCCCCCACTGTCTTGAGCTCGGTCAAGCGGTGTGGGAAGTCGTCCCGTCCGCTGGGGTCGGTCGCTTCCTCCCCGGCCGCGAACACCTGCGCCTTCTGGCCTGAGCGGTACATGGTCACGTCGAGGCCACGTACGTTCTGCACGCTGCCGAGATCCACGATGATCCCGCTGCCCTGCTTGCGGTTCTGGTAATTGCCGAAGTTGGCGTAACCGAAGTACTGGGGGGTGATCCAGGCGGTATCGGTCTTGCCGTCCACCGCGTTCGAGACCTCGTCCTCCTGTATCCCGGACCCGCCCGGCTTGTACTCGTGGGCGTCACTGATCCGCACCGGCTGCGGAGGCTTCACCGGCTTCTTCTGGTTCTGACCGCCCGGAGACGTCTGGGTACCGGTGTCACCGGTCTGCCCGTTGCTCTTCTGCTCCAGGAGCCGGTCCGCGACCTGCCAGCTACCGAGGCCCAGGGCGGCGATGAGGAGGGCCGAGACGGCCCACTTGAGGGCCTTGCCCGTGCGGCTCTGGAGCGGCGGCGGCGGGACCGGAACGGCCATGGTGGCCGCCGAGCCGGGGCGCGGCTGCGTCCGGCCGTAGTTGCCCTGCTGGTACGTCGTGCGCTGGTACTCGGGCGGGGTCGGGAAGTCGGGCTCCGGCGGGCGGATGCGCGGCATGGCCGCGACCGCCTTCGCCAGCTCGTCCGGCGTGGTGCAGGGCGGCTCCTGGCGGGACGCGGTCGCGCCGTCGTTGACCAGGGCGCGCATGGCGAGTTCGGACAGGCCCCGGTGCACTCCCGCCCGTACCTGGTCCGGCGGGATCAGCCCGACGCCCTTGGGCAGCCCGGACAGGCCGTAGGCGTCGTCCTCGTACGGCCAGCGCTTGGTCAGCGCCGCGTACAGCAGAGCGCCGATCGCCTCGGTGTCGGTGCGCTGGGGACGGTCGGCGCTGATGCCGCGCAGCGCGGCGTTCACGGCCAGTCCGCGGATGCGGTACTGGCCGGTGGAGCTGCGCAGGACGGCGCTGGGGGTGAGGCGCAGATGGGCCAGGCCCTCGCGGTGGGCGGCGGCCATGGCCTGGGAGACCTGGCTGACCAGTTGGTAGGCGTCATGCGGCTCGAGCGGGCCGGCCGCGAGCAGCGTGGTGAGTTCGGTGGCGTCCGGGAGCCACTCGTGGACGACGTAGACGAGGTCGTTCTCCTCGACCGCGTCCAGGACCTGGACGAACCGGGGGTCGCCGAGGAGTGCCGAGGAGCGTGCGGCGGCCAGTACCGATCGGGCTCGCGGGTGGTCGGCGGGGAGGATGTGGACGCCCACGGCCCGGCGCAACTTCTCGTCGACGGCGCGCCAACTGCTGAAACCGTCCAGACGGGTGACGCACTCCTCGAGCCGGTAGCGTCTGGCGAGTTTGTGGCCGCTGTGGAGCTCGGGTGCCGTGATCACGGACTGCTCGCTGTCCCGCCGTTCGCCGTCGCTGTCGCGGGCGGACCTCTCCGCCACGTCCTGCTCTTCCGCCACCCCGTCGCTCGCGGCCTTGTCCGCCTTGGCGGTCAGCGGGTCGTCACCGCTGTTGTCGGCCACGTCGACGGCAGCCGTGCTACGTTCCGCCACCGTCGTTCCTGCCTCCCCATCCGTTGCGCCACATCCAACAGCCATGCCAATTGTGCCCACAGTCCGGCGCTATGCACGACACGCGGTCGCCCACGATGGTTGTGCGAGCCCTGCCGTCAGCGTCCGAGACGGCCGCGGACCATGCCGACCATCGAGTTGAGCTCTTCGATCCGCATCTTGCGTGCACCGGCGTAGAACACGCCCATCAGTACGATCCCACCGCCGACCAGAGCCGCGAGCGAGCCCAGGGCGCCGTCGCCCAGGGCTTTGAGAATGCCGAACGCCGCAGCGCCGCCGAGGACCGCCGCGGGGACGGACGCCATGCACAGCCGGGCGTAGGTGCGGACGACGTGCGCGCCGTCCAGGTCGCCGCCCAGCCGGTTGCGCAGCCGCCGCCAGGCGACGCCGACGCCGACCGCGTACGCGAGGCCGTAGGAGGCCGCCATGCCGACGACGGCCCACTCGGGCGGCAGCAGGACGTAGCAGGCCGCCGAGGCCGCGGCGTTGACGGCCGCCACGATGACGGTGTTGTAGAAGGGCGTGCGGGTGTCCTCGTAGGCGTAGAAGCCGCGCAGGACCACGTACTGCACCGAGTAGGGGATCAGCCCGAGGCCGAACGCCATCAGGATGAAGCCCATGCTGCGGGCCGCCTCGGTGCCGCTGGACGCGTACAGCAGAGTGCACATCGGGACGCCGAGCGCGAGGAAGGTGAAGGCGACGGGCACGATCGCGACGGCCGAGTTCCTCAGGCCGTGCGAGATGTCGTCGCGCACCGCGCCCGGGTCGTTGTCGTGGGCGGCGCGCGAGATGCGCGGCAGCAGCGCGGCCATGACCGAGACGGTGATGATGGCCTGCGGCATGCCCCAGATGAGCTGGGCGTTGGAGTACGCGAGGAAGCCCGCGCCGTCCTTGCCGGACGCCTTGCCGGCCGCCGTGGCGAGCTGGGTGACGACGACGACGCCGGCCTGGTTGGCGAGGACGAACAGCACGGTCCACTTGGCGAGTTTGACCGTCTTGCCGAGCCCGTGGCCCTTCCAGTCGAAGCGCGGGCGGAAGCGGAAACCGGCCTCGCGCAGGTACGGGACCATCGCCAGCGCCTGGACCACCAGCCCGAGGAGCGTGCCGATGCCGAGCAGCCGGATGCCCTCGTCGGGAATGGTCGTGACGCCCATCTCGGACTCGGCGGAGGAGCCGTAGACCCAGATGAACATGCCGAAGGTGAAGATGACGACGATGTTGTTGAGGACCGGCGTCCACATCATCGCGCCGAACCGGCCCCGGGCGTTGAGGATCTGACCCATCACCACGTGCACGCCCATGAAGAAGATCGTGGGCAGGCAGAAGCGGGCGAAGGTGACGGCCACGCTGTTGGCGGCCGCGTCGCTCGCGATCGTGTCCGACATGGCACGGATCAGCAGCGGCGCTCCGAACACGGCGATCGTGACGATCACACCGAGGGCGACCATCACGAGTGTCAGGAGCCGGTTGGCGTACGCCTCGCCGCCGTCCTCGTCGTCCTTCATCGAGCGGACGAGCTGGGGGACGAAGACCGAGTTGAGTCCGCCGCCCACGGTCAGGATGTAGATCATCGTCGGCAGGGTGGCCGCGATGGTGTAGGCGTCACCGAGCAGGGCGGCTCCCAGCGCGCCGGTGATCACCAGGCTGCGGACGAAGCCGGTGAGGCGGGACACCAGGGTGCCGGCCGCCATCACGGCGCTCGACTTCAGCAGGCCGGAGGCACGGCCGCCGGACTTCTTCGGGGCGGGCGGGGCCGCCGGCGCCGGTTCGGGTTCCTGCGGGGCGGGCGGCTGGGGCTGCCCGTGGCCCTGCTGGTCGCGGTAGAGGTGCGCGAACGCGTCCGGCTCCGGCTGCTCCTCCCCGGCACGCGTGACGAGGTCGTCCACGCCCGTGAACTGAACGGTCCGGGCGTCGTCGCCGTACGGGAGGTGGCGGGACGGCCCGTCGGGCTCGGGCGGCGGGGTCTGCGCCCAGATCCGGGGGTCCGGGGCGTACTGCGGCGCGGCGGGTTGCTGGTAGAGCGGCGGCGGCTCCTCGTACGTGCCGGGCGGCGGCGGAGGGTGTGCCGCCCGGTCGTACAGCGCCTCGCCGACGGGGTCGTGGGCGGAGATGTCGTGGCTGCCGTACGGATCCTGCTCGTAGGCGTGCTGGACGTACGGGTCCGGGGCGGGCGTGGCCGGTGGCGGGACGTGGCCCGCCGCGGGGGGCGGGCCACCGGAAGGCGCGCTGCCGCCACCCGCGCCCTGACCGCGGTCACCGTCGTACGGCGCGTTCATGGTTTACCCCACCTCATCGTCCCCGGCCGACCGGCCACGACATCGCTCAACGGTCCACTTTCTCACCCTGGCCCGACGGGTCGGTGCTTTGCGCTCCGGTGTCCGGGGTCGGGTCACTCGGCTGCTCGGGATCGTCGCTCCGCGCAGCCGCGCCGGGCGTCTCCGGTTCCGCTGCCGCGCCCGTGCCGGCATCGGTGTCGGTGCCGGCGTCGGTGCCGGACTCGGCCTCGGCGTCCGCCTCACGTGCCGCGGTGCGCTTGCGGTGGGTGTACATCCTGATGCCGGCGAGCGCGAGCAGCAAGAACCCGCCGGCGATCACCAGCATCACGGTGGGGGTGATCTCGGAGACCTTGACGGTGAAGCTCATCGGCTTGCCGTACGGCTTGCCGTCCTCCGTGTAGAGCTGGGCCGTCATCGGGACCGGGCCGTTGGCGTTCGCGGAGGCCGTGAACTTCACCGACTGGCTGTGCCCGCCGTCGATCCGCACCGGCAGCTCCGCGACGGCGTCGTCCCCGTTCAGCTTCAAGCGGGTCGGCTTGGTGGACGTCAGCCGCAGCACCAGGTGGTCGACGCCCTGGAGCAACTGGTTCTGTACCGTGACCGGGATGGTCGCACTGCGCCCCGACAGGGTCAGGTCCGACTTCTCGATGAGCTGGACCTCGGTGGTCAGGTCCTTCAGGTGCTGCTGCACGCTCGCCCGGTACGCCGTGGCGGGTTCGGCGCGGCCCCGCCAGGAGGTCGACATCTCGCGGTTGATCGCGTTGCCGAAGGGCGTCACGACCCGGTACGCCGCCGTGAGGATGACCTTGAAGTTGTCCAGGGTGTCCTGGGTCGTCTTCATGTCCTGGAACGCCTGGAGGGGCAGCTCCTGCTTGCGCAGCTTGGCCGGGTACTTCCCGGCGCCGGGCACCTTGGTGGTGGCGCGGTCGTCGGGCTTGGCCTCGGCCGCCGCGATCAGGTCACTGGGCTGCGTCCAGCGCTGGGTGGACAGGGCCCGCAGCGCGGTCGCCATCGACTGGGCCTGCGCGGCGGTCGGCAGCCGCTGAGGGGCGACCACGATGCTGCGCTGCTTGCCGGGCTGCTGCTGGGTGACGGCCAGGGAATGGGCGAGGAACTGCTGCACGGCCAGCGTCGAGTCGCCCGCTCCGGTCATGTCGCCCTGGAACGCCGTGGACAGTGGCGCGTCGGCCACGACGGCCGTGGTGCCGCCGCCGATCGGCCGGGCGGCGTTGGGCGTGTAGGGCAGCTCGTCCCGGATGCTGTCGCTGCGGGCGATCAGCTTGTCGGCTCCGGCCGAGGTGGCGACGTCGACGATCGACGGGTCGACGGCTCCGTCGACCGGCCAGGCGAAGTCCACGGACGGCTTCACATGGAGGATCGTCTCCACCGTGGTCTCGGCGACCTCGGTGGCCGGCTGGAGGTGGCTGAGCGAGCCGGAGACGTCCTTGCCCCGGTGGGCCAGGGACGCCAGGTCGGGGTCGGCGTACGGCAGGGCGATCACTTTGTGGCCCTGCACCGCCTTGTCGAGCGCGTTGAGCCACTGCTTGGCGATGGCCTGGTTCTTGCCCGGGACCCGTTCCGTCCCCTCCTTGACCTGGTAGTTCCGGGTCATGGCGTCGACCGTGGCGAGCAGGTCCGGGTCGACGACCCAGGTGACGGGGAGTTCCGCGCCCAGGGAGACGAGCCGCTCGAGGCGGCCGCCCGGGGCCAGCTCGGCCGCCAGGTCGTCGTCCTCGAAGACCGGCGTCTGCTGGTCGTCCGAGCCGGTCTCCGCGGACAGGTGCGTCGAGGAGATGAGCGGCCAGAGATAGGTGAACTGGGTCTTCTTCTCGGTGGCCTCCGGCTGCCAGGGCAGGAAGGTCCGCTCGATGCCGAGCACCTGGTCGTAGGGGGTGCTCCCCGCCCGGCCCGAGACGGAGACGCCGAGCTGGTAGACACCGTCCTCGTCCAGGTTCAGCTTCTCGACCGGCACGGTGATGCTGAATTCCTTGCTGAGGCCGGCCGCCAGCGTCGGGATCTTGATGCTGTACGGGCCGCCGAGGGCCCCGCCGTCACTGCCCGGCGTGAAGCGACCGCGCTTGGCGACCGCGTCGATCTCACCCCGGCTGGACATCCGCGAGCCGACGCGCAGGTCGACCTGGGCCCCGCTGACCGTCTGCTTGCCCTCATTGGTCACCGTGCCGCTGATCGTGAGGGTGTCGCCCTCCACGGGCGTCGTGGGCGAGAGCGTGTCCAGAGACACATCGACCGGACGGTCGGCGGCCACCTTCTCGGCGGCGGACGCGGGGGGCGTCGAGGAGACGTGGAGCAGGCCCGCCAGGAGCGGCACACTCACCAGGGCGGCGGCCGTCCGCCGTAGCCATCGCCGGGCAGGAGAGCGCATCGTGCTCTGGAAATCTGCCGCCTCGGCCACGCGCTCGCCCGTCCTCGTCGTCTGTTGCCGTTGGTGGTTCGTCGGTTCCTGCGTCCACGCATGGTAACGAGGTGCGCCGTGGCTAAGTGCCGCGGACTGCTCCACATGATCGGAGGAGTACGGCCCTGAAGATCGCGGAAGCGGGGCGCCGGGCGGCGGGAAAACGGGGACGCCGCCGTGGGCGCGGGCACGTACCCTTTTCTGTTGTGCCGAACGCCAATGAAGACAACCCGACTGCACTGAGCCAGGTGCAACGCCGCGCGGTCAGCGAACTACTGCGCGTGTCCCCCGTCGCCGACGATCTCGCTCGCCGCTTCCAAGAGGCGGGCTTCAGCCTCGCCCTGGTCGGGGGTTCGGTACGGGACGCACTGCTCGGCCGGCTCGGCAACGATCTCGACTTCACCACCGACGCCCGCCCCGAGGACGTCCTGAAGATCGTCCGGCCGTGGGCCGACGCGGTGTGGGACGTCGGGATCGCGTTCGGCACCGTGGGTTCCCAGAAGGCGGCGCGCGTCGGAGACACGGACCAGATCTTCCAGATCGAGATCACGACGTACCGCTCGGAGGCCTACGACAGGACCTCGCGCAAGCCGGACGTCTCGTACGGCGACTCGATCGAGGAGGACCTGGTCCGCCGTGACTTCACCGTCAACGCGATGGCCGTCGCGCTGCCGGAGAAGGAGTTCATCGATCCGCACGGCGGTCTGGAGGACCTCGCCCAGCGCGTGCTGCGCACCCCTGGCACGCCCGAGGAGTCCTTCTCGGACGACCCGCTGCGCATGATGCGTGCCGCCCGGTTCGCCGCGCAGCTCGACTTCGAGGTGGCCCCCGACGTCGTGGACGCCATGAAGGGGATGGCCGACCGGATCGAGATCGTCTCCGCCGAGCGCGTACGGGACGAGTTCAACAAGCTGATCCTCGCCGCGCACCCGCGCAAGGGGCTGGGGCTGCTGGTCGACACGGGCCTCGCTCAGCGCGTGCTGCCCGAGCTGCCCGCCCTGCGGCTCGAGAGCGACGAGCACCACCGGCACAAGGACGTCTACGAGCACTCCCTCACGGTGCTGGAGCAGGCGATCGACCTCGAGGAGGACGGTCCGGACCTGGTCCTGCGGCTGGCTGCCCTGCTGCATGACATCGGCAAGCCGCGCACCCGGCGCTTCGAGTCGGATGGGCGGGTCTCCTTCCACCACCATGAGGTGGTCGGCGCGAAGATGACCAAGAAGCGCATGATCGCGCTGAAGTACTCCAACGAGATGGTCAAGGACGTGTCCCGCCTGGTGGAGCTGCACCTCCGCTTCCACGGCTACGGCACGGGCGAGTGGACCGACTCGGCCGTACGCCGCTATGTGCGTGACGCCGGTCCGCTGCTCAGCCGCCTCCACAAGCTGACCCGCTCGGACTGCACGACCCGCAACAAGCGCAAGGCGGCCGCCCTGTCCCGCGCCTACGACGGGCTGGAGGAGCGCATCGCCAAGCTCCAGGAGCAGGAGGAGCTGGACGCCATCCGGCCCGACCTGGACGGCAACCAGATCCAGGAAGTCCTCGGTATCCGCCCGGGGCCCGCTGTCGGCCAGGCGTACAAGTTCCTGCTGGAGCTGCGGCTGGAGAACGGTCCGATGGCGCACGACGACGCCGTCGCCGCGCTGAAGGAGTGGTGGGCCGGCCAGCAGTGAGCCGGGCCCGGCGCGATGTTTCACGTGAAACATGGCGCCGGGAGGCAACGGCAGGAAGACCGTTGGGGCGAGGGGCGATGTTTCACGTGAAACATCGCCCCTCGTCGTACGAGCAGGCTCAGAGCAGGTCCTCCGTGCGCCTCCACCGCAGCAGCAGCGCGGCGACGCCCGCGTACAGGGCGGCGACCATGACGACCAGTGCGGGCGAGCGGCCGTCCGGAGGCAGCATCAGGGCGGCGATGCCCGCCGCGCCGACGAAAGCCACGTTGTACAGCACGTCGTAGAGCGAGAAGACCCGCCCGCGGTACGCGTCGTCCACGGCGAGCTGCACCACGGTGTCCGTGCCGATCTTCGTGCCTTGCGTGACGAGTCCGAGCACGAAGGCGGCGACCAGTATGGGCGCCGGGGCGAACGACAGCCCCAGCGCCGGTGCCAGTACAGCGGCCGACGCGGCACACGCGACCATCCAGCCACCCTGCCCCAGCCGCCCGACGGCCCATGGTGAGAGCACCGCAGCGGCGAAGAAACCCGCCCCGGACACACCGACGGCCAGGCCCAGCAGCGCCAGACCCTCCGACTCGGTCGACGTCCAGGCGTACCGGCAGAGCATCAGCACCATCACGGTCAGCGCGCCGTAGCAGAAGCGGATCACCGTCATCGCCGCGAGCACCCGGGCCGCCGCCCGCCGCTGGGCGAGGTGGCGCAGCCCGCCGACAAGCCCCCGGGCCGTCGAGGCGAGAGCCGCGGCCAGCCGGGGCTGGACCACATCCGGGTCCGGCCCGAGCCGTCCACGGCCCATGCGCAGTGAGGCGAGGGCCGAGCACAGATAGAGGCCGGCGCCGAGCAGCACCACGGCCGCGTCGGAATCGGCGACGACCAGCCGGACGGCGAAGGCCAGGCCACCACCCGCCGTGGCGGCGAGCGTGCCGGCGGTCGGGGAGAGCGAGTTGGCCATCACCAGCCGGTCGGTGTCCACCACCCGGGGCAGTGCCGCCGACAGTCCGGCGAGGACGAACCGGTTCACGGCGGTGACGGAGAGCGCCGAGGCGTAGAAGAGCCAGTCCGGTACGGAGGCGAGGATCAGAAACGCCGTGCCCGCGGCGAGCAGGGCGCGCAGCAGATTCCCGTACAGGAGGACCTGGCGGCGCTGCCAGCGGTCCAGCAGCACGCCCGCGAAGGGGCCGACGAGCGAGTACGGCAGCAGCAGGACCGCCATGGCGGACGCGATGGCGGCGGGCGACGTCTGTTTCTCGGGGGAGAAGACGACGTACGTGGCGAGAGCGACCTGATAGACCCCGTCGGCGCACTGGGAGAGCAGTCGTACGGCCAGGAGGCGGCGGAAGTTCTTCAGGCGCACGAGTACGCGCAGATCACGTACGACAGGCATGGCAGCAAGGGTCACACACGCCGAAGGTCCCCGGGCAGATGCCACGGGGACCTTCGGCGGAGCGGGTGCACACCAGGTGGGCGGATCCGGAGGGTGCCGGGTGATGCCGGCGGATCGCCGGCGACCGCCCGGTGGTGCCGACGGCTGTCCGGCGGGGCCGGTGGCGTCAGCGGGCGACGCTGATCAGCGCTCGACCTCGCCCTTGATGAACTTCTCGACGTTCTCGCGGGCCACGTCGTCGAAGTACTGGACCGGCGGGGACTTCATGAAGTACGAGGACGCGGAGAGGATCGGGCCGCCGATGCCGCGGTCCTTGGCGATCTTCGCGGCGCGCAGGGCGTCGATGATGACACCCGCCGAGTTCGGGGAGTCCCACACCTCGAGCTTGTACTCGAGGTTCAGCGGGACGTCACCGAAGGCGCGGCCCTCGAGCCGGACGTAGGCCCACTTGCGGTCGTCCAGCCAGGCCACGTAGTCGGACGGGCCGATGTGGACGTTGTTCTCGCCGAGGTCCCGGTCGGGGATCTGCGAGGTGACGGCCTGCGTCTTGGAGATCTTCTTGGACTCCAGGCGCTCGCGCTCGAGCATGTTCTTGAAGTCCATGTTGCCGCCGACGTTGAGCTGCATCGTGCGGTCCAGGATGACGCCCCGGTCCTCGAACAGCTTGGCCATCACGCGGTGCGTGATGGTGGCGCCGACCTGCGACTTGATGTCGTCGCCGACGATCGGGACACCGGCCTCGGTGAACTTGTCCGCCCACTCCTTGGTGCCGGCGATGAAGACCGGGAGGGCGTTGACGAAGGCGACCTTGGCGTCGATGGCGCACTGGGCGTAGAACTTCGCCGCGTCCTCGGAGCCGACCGGCAGGTAGCAGACCAGGAC
The DNA here is from genome assembly GCF_004353505.1 of Streptomyces sp. WAC05374. Classification (GTDB taxonomy): domain Bacteria; phylum Actinomycetota; class Actinomycetes; order Streptomycetales; family Streptomycetaceae; genus Streptomyces. The sequence goes on along the minus strand of NZ_SMNQ01000006.1, from coordinate 15,382 downwards.
GTCGACCTGCTTGTCCTTGAGGACCTGGACGATGTCGACCGGGGCCTCGGAGGACTCCTCGATGGTCTGGCGGTAGTACTTGCCCAGGCCGTCGAGCGTGTGGCCGCGCTGGACCGTCACGCCCGTCGACGGCACGTCGCAGATCTTGATGGTGTTGTTCTCGCTGGCGCCGATGGCGTCCGCCAGGTCGAGGCCGACCTTCTTCGCGTCCACGTCGAAGGCGGCCACGAACTCGACGTCGCGGACGTGGTAGTCGCCGAACTGCACGTGCATCAGACCCGGCACCTTGCCCGCCGGGTCGGCGTCCTTGTAGTACTCGACGCCCTGCACCAGCGAGGCGGCGCAGTTGCCCACGCCGACGATGGCTACGCGAACCGAACCCATTCCGGTTGCTCCCTGTGTTGATCTTCGAAGCCCTGCGGGTCGCAGGGCCTCACTTGGCGGTGTCGTCGGACGGATCCGGCCGGGTACTGCCCCCGTGCCGGGGCAGGCCGCCCGTCTCTCCAGATGTGTTGTCCTGCTGAGCGTCGGCGGAGCCCTCGGCGGCCCGGCCGGCCGCGGGGGTCTCGGAGCCGGACCGGCGCTGGTCCCGCCCCGCCCGCTCGCTCTCGATGAGCTCGTTCAGCCAGCGCACTTCGCGCTCCACGGACTCCATGCCGTGCCGCTGGAGCTCAAGCGTGTAGTCGTCCAGGCGCTCGCGCGTGCGGGCCAGGGAGGCGCGCATCTTCTCCAGACGCTCCTCCAGGCGGCTGCGCCGGCCCTCCAGCACCCGCATCCGCACCTCGCGCTCCGTCTGGCCGAAGAAGGCGAAACGGGCGGCGAAGTGCTCGTCCTCCCACGCGTCCGGACCGGTGTGGGACAGGAGCTCCTCGAAGTGCTCCTTGCCCTCGGCCGTCAGGCGATAGACGATCTTGGCGCGCCGCCCCGCGAGGGAGGCGGCGAGGGCGTCCTCGGGCGCGCTGCCCGGCTCCTCGATCAACCAGCCGTTTGCGACCAGCGTCTTGAGGCAGGGGTACAGGGTCCCGTAACTGAAGGCCCGGAAGATCCCCAGCGACGTGTTGAGCCGCTTGCGCAGCTCGTACCCGTGCATCGGGGCTTCGCGGAGCAGGCCCAGGACGGCGAACTCGAGGATGCCGGAGCGCCTGCTCATGCGTCGCCCTCCTCCGTCTTCGCCGTCCCGTCGAACCGTGTGCCGGGACCTATGCCGTGCTGATGTATCGAGTCGATACATCCCGACGATAGAACGGGCCGGAACACTCGACAAGGGGGGCTAGGGTGAGCGGCGTCACATAGCCAATTCGGAGTAAACGACTTGCCTGATTTGGGATGAACTTCGGTCCTCAGAGGTTTTTGAGCCTGCGTAGTCTGTGCGGCATGCACACCAGTGGGAACCATGCGACAGCCGTAGGCGTCCTCGTTCTGAGTGCATGGCGGATGAGCCCCAGCCAGGGCTGGTCCGTATCGATTTCGGGGGGACCGGAACCAAGCTGCCGCTTCCAGGCGTACTCGCCTGCCCGAGGAGTAGTCGTTCGATGAGCGAGCACCGTCGCAAACCGCCGCAGCCGCAGGGCGGCGGACGTGCCGCGGCCAGGCGAGCCGCCCAGCAGCCCTCCGGCCGCCGAGCGGCCCAGGCGCGAGGAACCAGTACAGGAGCGCATTCCGAGCCGCACGGAGGCGGCGAGGAGCGGGTGTACGGCAGCCGGGCCGAGGCCCGCCGGGCCGCCCAGCGCGGCGGCCGCAGGCGCGGAGCCGAAGGTGCCGCGGCAGCGGCGGCGGGACGTGGCGGGCGAGGCGCGAACCCGGGCAAGAAGCGGCTGATCGACTACCCGCGGCACAACAAGTACGGATGGCGCCGCTGGGTGCCGTCCTGGAAGCTCGTCTCGGGAATGACCCTGGGTTTCGCGGCCACCGTGCTGGGCGCTTCCACGGTCGTGTACTCCATGGTGGAGGTGCCGGAGGCGGTCAAGATCGCCACGGCCCAGAACAACGTCTACTACTACGCGGACGGCACGCAGATGGCCGCCACGGGTGGTGAGGTCAACCGCCAGATCTTGGACTACGACAAGATCCCCATGCACATGCAGAACGCGGTGATCTCGGCCGAGAACAAGACGTTCTGGGACGACAAGGGCGTCGACCCCATGGGCATCGGCCGCGCCGTGGTCAACATGGCCATGGGCGAGCAGACGCAGGGTGGCTCCACCATCACCCAGCAGTACGTGAAGAACGCGATGCTGGACGACCAGAGCCAGACCGTGAGCCGCAAGCTCAAGGAACTGTTCATCTCCCTCAAGGCCGGTGTGGAGGAGGACAAGGAAGACGTCATGGCCGGCTACCTGAACACCTCGTACTACGGGCGGGGTGCGTACGGGATCCAGGCCGCGGCGCGCACGTACTACGAGAAGGACGCGCAGGAGCTCAACGCCAGCGAGTGCGCGTTCCTCGCCGCCCTGCTGAAGGGCGCCACCTACTACGACCCGGCCGGTTCGGTGGACATCGACCCCAGGGCGACGCCGGCGGCCAACACCGAGGCGGCCACCAAGCGGTGGAAGTGGATCCTCGACGAGATGGTCAAGGACGGGAAGCTCAAAGCCGAGGAACGGGCCGAGTACACCGCGTTCCCGATGCCCAAGCCGCCGAAGAAGGGGGCGCGGCTGGGCGGCCAGGTCGGTTACATGGTCGACCTGGCCAAGGCGTACGTCATCAACAACAACGATGTGGGCATCACGGCGAAGAAGCTCTCCCAGGGGGGCTACGAGATCCACACGACCTTCGAGAAGAAGAAGGTCGACGCGTTGAAGAACGCCGTGGAGAAGGTCGAGAAGGCCAACATCGACCCCAAGGAGCGCCCGGACACGGACACGCACGTCCAGTTCGGTGGTGCATCGGTCAACCCGAAGACCGGTGCCATCGTCGCCATCTACGGCGGCCACGACGCGACCAAGCACTTCACCAACAACGCCGACCAGACCGGCGCCCAGGTCGGTTCGACGTTCAAGCCGTTCGTCCTGGCCGCGGCGATGGAGCACGGCGTACGCGACCCCCAGGGCGAGCCCGTGCAGTCGTCCGACCAGCGCCGGACGGTCGACCCGGACAAGACGTACTACAACGGCCAGAACAAGCTGAAGATCAAGAACTACGACGGCACCGTCTGGCACAACGAGGACGGCGAGGAGTGGCTCCAGGTCAACGACGGTGACAAGAGCTACGGGGACATCAACCTCCGCGAGGCGATGATCCACTCGGCGAACTCCCCCTTCGTGCAGCTCGGCATGGACGTCGGCATCGAAGAGGTCCGTGAGACGGCCGTCAGGGCGGGCCTGCGCAAGGAGAGCCTGGTCGGGGCGAACGTGCCGTCCTTCTCGATCGGTATCTCGGACCCCAGCGCCATCCGCATGGCCGGCGCCTACGCGACCTTCGCGGCCAACGGCAAGCAGCGTGAACCCTTCTCCGTGACGCATGTGAAGAAGCGCGGCGAGACGATCTACCAGCACGAGACCACCACCAAGCAGGCCTTCTCGACCGCCATCGCCAGCAACGTCACCGACGTCCTGAGGGACGTCGTCGAGGACCCCGAGGGCACCGGTAACAACGCGGCCATCCCGGGCCGTCAGGTCGCCGGCAAGACGGGTACCACCGACGGCAACAAGTCCGCCTGGTTCGTCGGCTACACGCCACAGCTCGCCACGGCCATCGACATGTACCGGATGGACGACAACGCGGCGAACAAGAACCGTAAGTTCCTCGAGATGTTCGGCACGGGTGGTCAGAAGAAGATCCACGGTTCGTCGTTCCCGTCCGAGATCTGGCAGAAGTACATGTCTACGGCGCTCAAGGGCGCGGAGGTAATCCCCTTCCCCGAGCCGGAGAAGCTCGAGGCCGACAGCGTGTACGGCGGCGGCGCCAAGAGCCCGGAGCCCACGCCTTCGGACACGCCCGAGCCGACCCCGTCCCAGTCGGAGTCCGAGAGCCCGTCGCCGACCCCGTCGCCGTCGGAGAGCACCAAGCCGGCGGAGCCCTCGTGCGGCCCGTTCGACTGGGACTGCAACAACGAGGACGGCGGCCAGAACAACGGCGGCCAGGACGGCGGGACCGACACCGGGGGCACCGATACCGGCGGCACCGATACGGGCGGCACGGACGACGGCGGTACAACCGGCGGCATCACGACCAGTCCGTCGCCCACCGGCGGCAACGGCAATGGAAACGGTGGCGGCAACGGAGGCTGGTTCGGCGGAACGGAGGGCTAGCGCCCACCGCGCCCACCACCGCCGGGGCCACCCCGGCCACGGACCGAGGGCCGCCGCATCCGGTACGCACACACCACGCGTGCGTACACCGGATGCGGCGGCCCTCGGCGTTGTACGGGGCGGGACGGAGCCGGGGGAGCCGGTGTGCACCGGGCACGAGGCGTTGTCCACAGGCCGCGCAGGCCCACAGCCCCGTACGGCAGGATGTCCCCATGCCGAGCCCACAGAAGACGACGAGCGCCCACCAGGACCGGCCCGTCGTGTCCCCGACCAGGCGGGACGAGGTCGCAGCCGCCGGCAGCGAGCTGATCGGCGGCCCCATCGGCCGCTGGGCACGGCTCGGCAGCAGCGCGGTCACCCCCGTCCGCGTGGTGGCCCTCGTCGCGATCGGGATGTTCGCGCTCGGCATGGTGCAGAAGTTGCCCTGCTACAACTGGGCGTGGTTCCGCGGCACCAGCTCCCAGTACACCCACGCCTGCTACTCCGACATTCCGCACCTGTTCGTCGGGCGGGGCTTCGCCGACGGGCTGATCCCGTACTTCGACCGCCTCGGCGGCGACATGGAGTACCTCGAATACCCGGTGCTGACCGGGCTGTTCATGCAGGTCGCGTCCTGGCTGACGCTCCCCTTCGACGGCGACCTCCAGTACCGCGAGCAGATGTACTGGATGGTCAACGCCGGCATGCTGATGGTCTGCGTGGCCGTCCTCGCCGTCTGCGTCGCGCGCACCCACCGCAACCGCCCCTGGGACGCCCTGCTCGTGGCCCTGGCGCCCGCCTTCGCGCTCACCGCCACCATCAACTGGGACCTGCTCGCGGTGGCGCTCACGGCCGCCGCCCTGCTGATGTGGTCACGGGGCCGGGCGCTCGCCTTCGGTGTCCTCCTCGGGCTCGCCACGGCCGCCAAGTTCTACCCGTTCCTGCTGCTCGGGCCGCTGCTGCTGCTGTGCTGGCGGGCCGGGAAGTGGCGCGAGTTCGGGACCGCCCTGCTGGGCGCGGCCGGCTCGTGGCTCGTGGTGAACGTGCCGGTGATGCTGCTGGCGCCCGAGGGGTGGAAGAAGTTCTACTCCTTCAGCCATGACCGGGGCATCGATTTCGGTTCGTTCTGGCTCATCATCACCCAGCGCACGGGCGTGACCATCTCGCCGGACGACGTCAACACCTACGGGATGGTGCTGATGCTACTGGCGTGCGCCGGGATCGCCGCGCTGGTGCTCACCGCGCCGCGCCGTCCGCGCTTCGCGCAGTTGGCGTTCCTGGTGATCGCCGCCTTCATCCTCACCAACAAGGTCTACTCGCCGCAGTACGTGCTGTGGCTGATCCCCCTGGCCGCCCTGGCCCGTCCCCGCTGGCGGGACTTCCTGATCTGGCAGGGCTGCGAGGTCATGTACTTCGTCGGTATCTGGATGTACCTGGCCTACACCACGAGCGGCAACAAGCAGGGGCTGCCGACGGAGGGCTACCAGTTCGCCATCCTGCTGCACCTGGTGGGAACGCTGTTCCTGTGCGCCATGGTGGTGCGCGACATCCTGCTGCCGGAGCGGGACGGGGTACGGCGCGACGGCTCGGACGATCCGTCGGGAGGCGTCCTCGACCGCGCGGAGGACGTCTTCGTGCTCGGCCGCGCCGCGCACCCGCCGCAGCACGCCGCACACGCGGTCCGGGGACCGCGTGTGGAGTGGGGCGTCGTACGGGAGTGAGGAGAGGCGCAGGGCCTGCCCTGAGCAGGCCCTGCTGAGGCCGGCCCGTGGCAGGCCCGGCGGGGGCCCTACAGGGCTCTTCGGAGGCCCTGTGCCGGGCCTCTAGCGCTCGACCAGGCGGTCGAACTGGGTCGTGGTGTGCCGCAGGTGGGCCACCAGCTCGTCGCCGACCTTGGGCTCCTGGGCGTCCGACGGGACGAAGAGGATCGACACCTGCATGTGCGGGGGCTCGGCGAACCAGCGCTGCTTGCCCGCCCACACGAAGGGCGACAGGTTCCGGTTCACGGTCGCCAGGCCGGCCCGGGCCACGCCCTTGGCGCGGGGCATCACGCCATGCATCGCCTTCGGGGCCTCCAGGCCCACGCCGTGCGACGTGCCGCCGGCGACGACGACCAGCCAGCCGTCGGAGGCCGCCTTCTGCTGGCGGTAGCCGAAACGGTCCCCCTTGGCGACGCGCGTGACGTCCAGCACCGCACCCCGGTACTCGGTCGCCTCGTGGTCGCCCAGCCACAGCCGCGTGCCGATCCGCGCCCGGAACCGGGTCTGCGGGAACTGCTGCTGGAGCCGCGCCTGCTCCTCGGCCTTCAGGTGACTGACGAACATGGTGTGCAGCGGCAGCCGGGCGGCCCGCAGCCGGTCCATCCAGCCGATGACCTCCTCGACGGCGTCGGTGCCGTCCGTGCGGTCCAGCGGCAGGTGCAGGGCGAAGCCCTCCAGGCGCACGTCCTCTATGGCCGCGTGGAGCTGGCCGAGCTCGTGCTCGCCGATGCCGTGCCGCTTCATCGAGCTCATGCACTCGATGACGACCCGGGCGCCGACGAGGGCGTGGACGCCGTCGACGGACGACACCGAGCGGATCACCCGGTCCGGCAGCGGAACCGGTTCCTCGCCCCGGCGGAACGGGGTGAGGACCAGCAGGTCACCGCCGAACCAGTCCTTGATCCGGGCCGCCTCGTACGTCGTGCCGACCGCCAGCATGTCGGCCCCGAAGCGGGACGCCTCCTCGGAGAGCCGCTCGTGGCCGAAGCCGTAACCGTTGCCCTTGCACACCGGGACGATGCCCGGGAACTGGTCGATCACGGACTTCTGGTGCGCCCGCCAGCGAGCGGTGTCGACGTAGAGGGAGAGCGCCATGGCCGGCCCGGAACCTTTCTGATGGCTGCGGTGTATCAAAGGTATGTACGAGACTACGGAAGCGTCAGCGGCGGGACATGTAGATGTCGAGCGCCTTGTGCAGCAGCTTGTTCAGCGGGAAGTCCCACTCGCCGATGTACTCGACGGCCTCGCCGCCCGTGCCCACCTTGAACTGGATCAGGCCGAAGAGGTGGTCCGTCTCGTCCAGCGAGTCGGAGATGCCGCGGAGGTCGTAGACCGTCGCCCCCATCGCGTAGGCGTCGCGCAGCATCCGCCACTGCATCGCGTTCGAGGGCCGGACCTCACGGCCGATGTTGTCGGAGGCGCCGTAGGAGTACCAGACGTGACCGCCGACGACGAGCATGGTCGCCGCCGACAGGTTCACGCCGTTGTGGCGCGCGAAGTACAGCCGCATGCGGTTGGGGTCCTCGTTGTTGAGGACGGTCCACATGCGCTGGAAGTACGACAGCGGGCGGGGGCGGAACCGGTCGCGCACGGCGGTGATCTCGTACAGCCGCTGCCACTCGGCGAGATCCTCGTAGCCGCCCTGGACGACCTCGACGCCGGCCTTCTCGGCCTTCTTGATGTTGCGCCGCCAGAGCTGGTTGAAGCCCTTGAGGACGTCGTCGAGCGAACGGTTCGCCAGCGGCACCTGGAAGACGTAGCGGGGCTGTACGTCACCGAAGCCGGCGCCGCCGTCCTCGCCCTGCTGCCAGCCCATCTTGCGCAGCCGGTCGGACACCTCGAAGGCACGCGGCTCGATGTGCGTGGCCTCGACGTCGCGCAGCCGCTTGACGTCCGGGTCCTGGATGCCGGACTTGATCGCGCCCGCGTCCCAGCGCCGGATGACGACCGGCGGGCCCATCTTCACGGAGAAGGCGCCCTGGTGCTTCAGGTGCGCCAGCATCGGCTGGAGCCAGTCGTCCAGGTTCGGCGCGTACCAGTTGATCACCGGGCCCTCGGGGAGATACGCGAGGTACCGCTTGATCTTCGGGAGCTGGCGGTACAGCACCAGCCCGGCGCCGACGAGCTGGCCGTCCTTGTCGAACCAGCCCAGGTTCTCCGAGCGCCACTCGGTCTTCACATCAGCCCATGCGGGGACCTGGCAGTGACTCGCCGCAGGCAGGCTCTGGATGTATGCCAGATGCTGCTCTCGGCTGATGGTCCTCAGGGTCAGGCTCATGCGGGGCGCTCCTCGGCAGGTGTGTCCCCATGGGTACAGGGGCTCCGGCTCTCGCGCCGAAGCCTACTGGCACCGGGGAGCGCCCCGACTGGCTGTACGCCAGGAGGGCCTAACCGAGTACACCCCCGAAGAGGCCGCCGTGCGCCATGCCGAGACCGAAGCCGACCGCCGAGGCGCCCAGGCCGATGATCAGCAGGGTGCGTTCGCGTGTCGTCTCGGAGATGTACTGGCCGTAGGCGCCGGTGACGAGGCCGATCAGACCCGTCCACGAGCTGATCAGGTGGAGGCTGTGGAACTGGGCCGTGATGAAGGCGACGGCACCCAGTACCAGGGTCACCGCCATCAGCGTGTCCTGGAGCGGATGGGGCTTGCCGTCCGTGGCGAAGAGCGACGACGTGGGGTGACGGTGGAATGCCTGGGCCATGAGGTCCTCCTGGCTGTGCCGGAAGGCGGCGCATCGTAGCGCCGCACGCACCCGATGTGTACAGATTGCGTCCCCTGGCCACAGGATTTCAACCGGAAGCCGGTGTGCGGGTACTCTGTACGGTCTGCACCGGTGTCTGCCCATGCCCTGATCAGGGTCCCTCACTCGATGAGGGCGATTGTCAGTGGTGGCCGATACCGTTGCTCACGCATCACGACCCTCCTGCCACGGAACGACCGTGGCCGCTGAGTCCAAAGGAGGTGGGTTCCACATGCGTCACTACGAGGTGATGGTCATCCTCGACCCCGATCTCGAGGAGCGCGCTGTCTCCCCGCTGATCGAGAACTTCCTCTCCGTCGTCCGTGAGGGCAACGGAAAGGTGGAGAAGGTCGACACCTGGGGCCGTCGTCGTCTCGCTTACGAGATCAAGAAGAAGCCCGAGGGCATCTACTCGGTCATCGACCTGCAGGCCGAGCCTGCGGTCGTCAAGGAGCTCGACCGCCAGATGAACCTGAACGAGTCGGTCCTCCGGACCAAGGTCCTCCGCCCCGAGACCCACTGAGCATCTGCTCAGAGGTCATCGGGTTCGAGTAGCAGCAGCAAGCAGCCAGAAGCAATCCCGCCGAGAGGTTCCCCATGGCAGGCGAGACCGTCATCACGGTCGTCGGCAATCTTGTCGACGACCCCGAGCTGCGCTTCACCCCGTCCGGTGCGGCGGTCGCGAAGTTCCGCGTCGCGTCCACTCCCCGCACCTTCGACCGTCAGACCAATGAGTGGAAGGACGGCGAGAGCCTGTTCCTGACCTGCTCGGTCTGGCGCCAGGCGGCGGAGAACGTCGCCGAGTCGCTTCAGCGAGGCATGCGCGTCGTCGTGCAGGGCCGGCTGAAGCAGCGGTCCTACGAGGACCGCGAGGGCGTCAAGCGCACGGTCTTCGAGCTGGACGTCGAGGAAGTCGGCCCCAGCCTCAAGAACGCCACGGCCAAGGTCACCAAGACCACCGGCCGCGGTGGCCAGGGCGGCTACGGCGGTGGCCAGCAGGGCGGCGGCAACTGGGGCGGTGCCCCGGGTGGTGGCCAGCAGGGTGGCGGCGCTCCCGCCGACGACCCGTGGGCGACCAGCGCGCCGGCCGGCGGCCAGCAGCAGGGCGGCGGAGGCGGCTGGGGCGGAAGCTCCGGCGGTTCCGGCGGCGGCTACTCGGACGAGCCCCCCTTCTAAGCCCCAGGGCTTTCAGGGGCCGGGTTCGTACCCCACTTCTTGATCACACAGGAGATACACCATGGCGAAGCCGCCTGTGCGCAAGCCGAAGAAGAAGGTCTGCGCATTCTGCAAGGACAAGACCGCTTACGTGGACTACAAGGACACGAACATGCTGCGGAAGTTCATTTCCGACCGCGGCAAGATCCGTGCCCGCCGCGTCACCGGCAACTGCACGCAGCACCAGCGTGACGTCGCCACGGCCGTCAAGAACAGCCGTGAGATGGCGCTGCTGCCCTACACGTCCACCGCGCGATAAGGGGAGGGTGACCGAAACATGAAGATCATCCTCAAGCACGAGGTCTCCGGCCTCGGCACCGCTGGTGACGTCGTCGACGTCAAGGACGGTTACGCTCGCAACTACCTGGTCCCGCGTGGTTTCGCGATCCGCTGGACCAAGGGTGGCGAGAAGGACGTGGCGCAGATCCGCCGCGCCCGCAAGATCCACGAGATCGCGACCATCGAGCAGGCCAACGAGATCAAGGCCCAGCTCGAGGGCACGAAGGTGCGCCTGGCCGTTCGCTCCGGCGACGCCGGCCGTCTCTTCGGCTCCGTGACCCCGGCCGACATCGCTGCGGCGATCAAGTCGGCGGGCGGCCCGGAGGTCGACAAGCGCCGTGTCGAGCTCGGCTCGCCGATCAAGACCCTGGGTTCGCACCAGGTCTCCGTGCGCCTGCACGCCGAGGTCGTCGCGAAGCTCGGCGTCGAGATCGTCGCCGCCTGAGCCTGACGCTCAGCGATCGGACAGCGATCGTCCAAGCAGTACAGAAGGGCCGCACCTCCGGGTGCGGCCCTTCCGCTGTCGGTGCCGCCCATCCGGTGGCTCGGCGCTGTGTTTCACGTGAAACGGAGCGAGTGCCCGGCGTTCGGCGTGATGCGACGGTCAGCGGGTGGCGGTGCTGCGATGGTCAGCGGGTGGCACCGGTGACCAGCCAATGGCCGGACCTGGCGCGCAGCCAGAGCGTCAGCATCCGCACGGTCATCATCAGACCCATCGCCCACCACAGGGCCGTCAGACCGCCGCCCAGGGCGGGCACCAGCAGGGCCACCGGGGCGAAGGCGGCGAGCGTCAGCACCATGGCGCCGGCCAGATAAGGCCCGTCCCCGGCACCCATCAGCACACCGTCCAGGACGAAGACGACTCCGGCGATCGGCTGCACGAGAGCGACGGCCAGCAGCGCGGGCAGGAGCGTGTCCTTGACCGTGGGGTCGGCGGTGAACAGCGGCACGAAGAGCGGGCGGGCCACGATGATCAGCGCACCGAGTACCAGGCCGGAGGCGATGCCCCACTCCACCATGCGGCGGCAGACCTTCCGTGCTCCCTCGGTGTCGCCGGCGCCCAGGTAGCGGCCGATGATCGCCTGGCCGGCGATGGCGATGGCGTCCAGAGCGAAGGCCATCAGGCTCCACAGGGACAGGATGATCTGGTGGGCGGCCACATCCGCGTCGCCGAGCCGGGCGGCCACGGCGGTGGCGATCATCAGGATGGCTCGCAGGGAGAGTGTGCGGACCAGGAGCGGCACCCCTGCCTGGGCGCTCGCCCGTATGCCGGCCGCGTCGGGCCGCAGGGAGGCTCCATGGCGCCGTGCTCCCCGGACGACCACGAGGAGGTAGGCAGCGGCCATGCCGCACTGGGCGATGACGGTGCCCCAGGCGGAGCCGGCGATGCCGAGGCCGGCGCCGTAGACGAGCGCCACATTGAGCAGGGCGTTGGCCGCGAAGCCGGCGATGGCGACGTAGAGGGGTGTCCTGGTGTCCTGGAGCCCGCGGAGCACGCCGGTGGCGGCCAGGACGATGAGCATCGCCGGTATGCCCAGGCTGGATATGCGGAGATAGGTGGTGGCGTGCGGGGCGGCGGTGCCGGAGGCGCCGAAGAGGTCGACGAGCCAGGGTGCGGCCGGAAGGGTGACGGCGATGACGGCCAGGCCCAGGAGCAGGGCCAGCCAGATACCGTCCATGCCCTGGCGGATGGCCGACGGCAGATCGCCGGCGCCCACCCGGCGGGCAACGGCCGCGGTGGTGGCGTAGGCCAGGAAGACGAAGACGCTCACGGCGGTGGACAGCAGGGCGGCCGCGATACCGAGACCGGCGAGCTGGGCGGTGCCGAGGTGGCCGACGATGGCGCTGTCGACCATCACGAAGAGCGGCTCGGCGACGAGTGCTCCGAAGGCCGGCACGGCGAGCGCGATGATCTCGCGGTCGTGCCGGCGCCGTTCACTCTTCGGTCGCGCGAGGGCCTGGTTCATGGGAGCAATCTAATCTTCCACAGGTAAGAGATGCAAGGGGGTGGGGGTCCTTACCGATCAGGGAGTTGACGCTCCGGGTGTGCGCCGTTTGTTCTGATCTTGGTCCGCCGGGAAAAGTTTTTCTCCCCCACAGCCGGTGGATGGAAAAACGCCAGGTCAGCGCCCTTTCTCGGGTGTGGCTATGAGTTTGTCCACACGGCTGTCCCCTGCTCCGTGCACAGGTTCTGCGGAGTTCTCCACAGCATCTGGGTCTTCACCCACAGGCCCTGTGGATAACCAGATTGGCTGACGGTGCCCGCGGGCCTACCGTGGTCCGGCGCTCGACGCGCCAGAAGCGGAGTTGAGCCTCTCGCTTTGTCAGTGTCGTGCCGTAGAAAGAGTGGCACGGCGAGGGTCCGCTGAGCGGACGGGAGGAGGTGGGCCGGTGAGCATCCCCGAGCCCTTGGACGACCCCTGGGCCGACACCGGACCCAGTGACCGTCTGCCCGTCACGCGTCAGCGGGGCAGCGACAGCCGGGGGCGCGGTGCTGGCCGCGACGAGCAGCACGAGCGGGGCAGCGAGCACGGGCCCTGGGACAGCGGCGCGGGCGGCTTCGAGCGGGTGCCGCCGCAGGACCTCGACGCCGAGCAGTCCGTGCTCGGCGGCATGCTGCTCTCCAAGGACGCCATCGCGGACGTCGTGGAGATCATCAAGGGCCACGACTTCTACAAGCCGGCCCACGAGACCATCTACACCGCGATCCTGGACCTCTACGCCAAGGGCGAGCCGGCTGACCCCATCACGGTGGCCGCCGAGCTGACCAAACGCGGTGAGATCAACCGCGTGGGCGGGGCCGCGTATGTGCACACCCTGGTCCAGTCGGTCCCGACAGCGGCGAACGCCTCGTACTACGCGGAGATCGTCCACGAGCGGGCGGTGCTCCGCAGGCTCGTCCAGGCCGGCACCAAGATCACGCAGATGGGATACGCGGCCGACGGCGACGTCGACGAGATCGTCAACTCGGCCCAGGCGGAGATCTACGCGGTCACCGAGCAGCGCACGAGCGAGGACTACCTGCCGCTCGGCGACATCATGGAGGGCGCTCTCGACGAGATCGAGGCGATCGGCTCGCGCAGCGGCGAGATGACCGGCGTACCGACCGGCTTCACGGACTTCGACTCGCTGACGAACGGTCTGCACCCCGGCCAGATGATCGTCATCGCGGCGCGTCCCGCCATGGGTAAGTCCACGCTGGCGCTGGACTTCGCGCGTGCGGCATCGATCAAGAACAACCTGCCGAGTGTCATTTTCTCGCTGGAAATGGGCCGCAACGAGATCGCGATGCGTCTGCTGTCGGCCGAGGCACGCGTGGCGCTGCACCACATGCGCTCCGGCACCATGACGGACGAGGACTGGACCCGGCTGGCGCGCCGGATGCCGGACGTGTCGCAAGCCCCGCTGTACATCGACGACTCGCCGAATCTGTCGATGATGGAGATCCGCGCGAAGTGCCGTCGGCTCAAGCAGCGGAACAACCTCAAACTGGTCGTCATCGACTACCTCCAGCTCATGCAGTCCGGCGGCTCCAAACGGGCCGAGAGCCGGCAGCAGGAGGTCTCGGACATGTCGCGAAACCTCAAGCTGCTGGCGAAGGAGCTGGAGCTTCCGGTGATCGCGCTGTCACAGCTCAACCGTGGCCCCGAGCAGCGCACGGACAAGAAGCCGATGGTCTCGGACCTCCGCGAATCCGGCTCCATCGAGCAGGACGCGGACATGGTCATCCTGTTGCACCGCGAGGACGCGTACGAGAAGGAGTCGCCCCGCGCGGGCGAGGCGGACCTGATCGTGGCCAAGCACCGTAACGGTCCGACGGCGACGATCACCGTGGCCTTCCAGGGCCACTATTCGCGGTTCGTGGACATGGCCCAGACCTGATCGGCGGCCGGTGCCTCCCTGTGAAACCAGAATCCGCCGATCCAGGGGACGGGGCCGCTGCACGCCGGCAGGCAGCGACGTCACGTCCCGGACCTGGCGCCGGTCCTGAGACAGCCACCTGCCGACTCGTCGAGACCGTCGGCGAGCCGTCGGAGCTGACACCGGAAGTGGACCCACACGTCGGCGGGGCCTTATGTGGTCGACGGTGGGGCTGTGGGGCGGATAGACCTGGGGCATGACGTCATCATTCGAAGCACTTCTCCCCGGCACCGAACGTGCCCTTTTCCACCGGGTGGCCACCGCGCAGGCCGAGGGGCGGTCGCCGTCACTCGTCGGGGCGGTCGGCAGGGGCGGGCGGCTGCGGTGGGAGGGGGGTCGCGGCAGCGTCGACGGGCGGGTGCCGGATGCCGACACGCAGTACCGGATCGGATCCATCACCAAGCCGTTCACCGCGGTTCTGGTGATGCGGCTGCGGGACGAGGGCCTGCTCGACCTGGGCGACTCGCTGGAGAAGCACCTGCCCGGGACGGGTGTGGGCGAGGTGACGATCGCTCAGCTCCTTGGGCACAGCGCCGGTCTGGCGGCCGAGACGCCGTCGCCGTGGTGGGAGCGGACGCCCGGGACGGTGCGGCCGGAGCTTGCCGACGTACTGGGTGAGCGGCCGCTGCTGCACCCGGTGGGCCGGCGACACCACTACTCCAACACCGGCTACACGCTGCTGGGTTCGCTGGTGGAGGCGGTGCGCGGGGTGACGTGGGAGGAGGCCCTGAAGGCCGAGATCCTGGAGCCTCTGGGGCTGGGGCGCACGACCGTTCGCCCTGTGGCGCCGCATGCCGAGGGCTGGGCGGTGCACCCGTGGGCGGATGTGGTGCTGCCCGAACCGGCCGAGGACCTGGGGCTGATGGCGTCGGCGGGGCAGCTCTGGTCGACCGCCGCGGATCTGTGCCGGTTCGCCTCCTTCCTGGCGAAGGGGGACGAGCGGGTGCTGAGCGCCGAGACGGTGCGGGAGATGCGGGTCCCGGCCGTGCCGCCGGAGGCCGGGAACTGGGACACGGGCTATGGGCTCGGCCTGCAACTGGTACGCGGGGAGGGGCGCACCCTGGTGGGGCACTGCGGCTCTCTGCCGGGCTTCGTGGCGGGCCTGTGGGTGAGCGTGGAGGAGGATGTCACCGCCGTGATGCTCGCCAACACCACGTCGGGCCCGCTGCCCGGGACGGTCGCCGCCGACCTCGTACGAATCGTGGCCGACGCCGAGCCCCGTATCCCCGAGCCCTGG
>NZ_SMNQ01000063.1 GCF_004353505.1 Streptomyces sp. WAC05374 | reverse complement strand
TCACCTCCTTTCTAAGGAGCACTTCTTACCGGTTTCGGCCGGTCAGAGGCCAGAACATCAGCGAACGTCTGATGCTGGTTGCTCATGGGTGGAACGTTGATTATTCGGCACGATTCGTGAGGATCATTAGTACTGCTTCGGCGTGGAACGTGAATCTGATCTGGTCGTGTCGGGCACGCTGTTGGGTGTCTGAGGGTGCGAGCGTTG
>NZ_SMNQ01000062.1 GCF_004353505.1 Streptomyces sp. WAC05374 | reverse complement strand
TGCCGAGGCCGGTGGCGGGCGTGGAACGGTTATGGATCGTGGACGGCACCTTGGTCCCGGTTCGTGACCGAACGGTCGGCGCCTCCTCGCGCAACTACCGGTTCTCCGCGAACGTGCAGGTCATCATCGATGCCGACACCCGCCTGGTCGTGGCATCAGCCCGACCGGCGCCCGGGAACAAGGCGGATGCGCATGTCTGGCGCGAGTCCGGCCTGCCCGCCCTCGCGGCAGGCACGACGGTGATCGCGGACGGCG
>NZ_SMNQ01000005.1 GCF_004353505.1 Streptomyces sp. WAC05374 | reverse complement strand
GGGCGGTGCCGGGCGCCGGGGCGGGGAGCTCGAAGTCGCCGCCGTCCGCCGCGCGGGCGTCGAACCGCACCGCCGCCGGGGCCGCGGGCGGCCGGCCACCCGGCGGACCGGCGGGCGGCCGGGCGGCGGGCCAGGCCGCGCCGCCCACGGGCGAGCCCATGGCCATGGTCGGACGGTCCTGCGGCGGTGGAGGTACGGCCGACAGGTCGTACCCGCACGCACCGCAGAACAGGTCACCCGACTCCAGCGGCTCCTCGCAGCTGGGACAGGCGGAGAGCTGGTGCCTCTGCGACATCATTCACACCCATGTCCGGGGGCGGAAGCGGTTGGCCCGCTCCACCATGTCGATCCTCTCCTCGCCCCGTTGAGCGAGCCGGGCGAGCACCCGGTAGGAGCGTTCCAGTCCGAGGCGCAGGCCGCGCTCGTCCGGTTCGCTGCCCAGCAGCGGGCTTCGTGCGGTGCCCACTCCGGGACTACCGGAGAGTACCCAGTCCAGGGCCTTGCCCAGCACCTCTGTGGACAACTGTTCGTGACGGACCGCGTCCAGCCCGAACTGCCGCAGTCCGGACACCTGATCGGCCGCCGCCGTCAGGTCGCCCAGCAGGGGTTCCGCCGCGGAGCGGCGCCGCAGCCGGGCCCGCACGGCCGCCACCCGCGCGGCCGTGTAGTGGATCGAGGCCTCCGGTACCGACTCCAGGGCGTGCACCGCCCCGTCCCGGTCGCCGGCGGCCAGCCGTACCCGTGCCAGGCCGAACGCGGCGCTCACGTAACCCGGGTCCGTCGACCACACCAGCCGGTAGTACTCCGCCGCGTTGTCCAACTGGCCCAGCAGCTCGGCGCAGACGCCCAGCGCCAGCTTGGGCGCCGGCTCGCCGGGGAAGGCGTCGTAGACCGCGTCGAACGACAGCGCCGCGTTCTCGTCGTCGCCCGTCGCCAGGGACGACACACCCCGGTACCAGACGACCCGCCAGTCGTCGGGGTACCGCTCCTCCAGGCCGTCCAGCAACCGCCCCGACGCGGCGGCTTCGCCCATGTCGAGGCGGGCGCGCAGCTCGCGCAGCCGCAGTTCCAGGGAGGTCGCCGGGGCGTGGTCCAGGGCGGCGATCAGCTCGGCCGGCGCGGACGCCATGAGCCCGGCCAGGAAGCCGGCGTTCGGGTCGCCGGGGTCGACGTGCGGCACGGGCAGCGCGAGCGCGGTGGCCCGGGCGTCGAGGGGCGCCAGCAGCGGTGCTCCCGCCCCGGCCCCGTTCCCCGCCCCGTTCCCCGCCCCGGCAACGGCCACGGCGGCCCCCGCCCCGCCACCGGCCACCGCGCCGGCACCGGCCACCGCGCCGGTCGGGTGGGTGCGCGGCGCGGGAACGGCGGGCCCCGCGGTGCCCTGCCCGGTGCCGCCGGCCCGCCGCAGCAGCCCGAGGCCCCGGGGGACCTCGCGGGCGCCCAGCGCCGACACGTCACCGTCGAGCTCGGGGAACAGCCGCGTGTCCGTCACCCGGGTCTCCGGGCCGAACAGCGTCGACAGGGCCGGGCGCGGACGGCCCGTCTGGAGGGCCACCACCTCCCGCAGCACGCCCGTGAGCTGCTCGGCCATCTCCTGCGCCGAGGCGAACCGGCGCGCCGGGTCCGGGTCGGTGGCCCGTACCAGCAGCCGGTAGAACGACTCGTACGTCCGGAACACCTCGATGTTGCCCGGGTCCGGCAGGCTGTCCACGAACACGTTCGTGTACCCCTGGAAGTCGAACGTCAGCACCGCCAGCGTCCGTGCCACCGTGTACAGGTCGGACGCCACCGACGGGCCGGTCTCGGCCACTTCCGGCGCCTGGTAGCCGACCGTGCCGTAGATGGCCGACTCGTCGTCGTCCATCCGCCGCACCGCGCCCATGTCGATCAGCTTGAGCTGGTCCTCGGTCTGGATCGCGTTGTCGACCTTGAAGTCGCAGTACAGCAGGTTCCGGCTGTGCAGGTGCCCCAGGGCCTCCAGCGCCTCGATGCCGTACGCGCACGCCTGCTCCACCGGCAGCGGGTCGCGCCGCCCGTCCGGGGCCCGCCGCTCGTTGGCGATGTCCTTCAGGGACTTGCCGCCCACGTACTCCATGACGATGTAGCCGTCGAGGGAGCCGGTCCGCTGGTCCAGGTGCTCCACGAAGTTGTAGATGCGGACGATGTTGGAGTGCTCGATCTCGGCGAGGAACCGCCGCTCGGAGATCGCCGCCGCCATCGCGTCCTGGTCACCGGTGTCCAGCAGGCCCTTGAGGACGACCCACCGGTCGGAGACCGCCCGGTCCACGGCGAGGTAGACCCAGCCCAGCCCGCCGTGCGCCAGGCACCCGGCCACCTCGTACTGGCCGTGGACCACGTCCCCCGCGCGCAGCTTGGGCACGAACGAGTACGGGTGGCCGCACTTGGTGCAGAAACCCTCCGTGCGCCCCGCCCGGTCGCCGCGCGAACGCCCCACCGGCGCCCCGCAGTCGGAGCGCGAGCAGAATCGCTTCCGCTCCGGGACCTCCGGGTTCGCCATCACGACCGACCGGGGGTCGGGGCGCGGCACGGCCGGGACGGACACGAGCCCCGCGCCCAGCCGGTTGCGCCCCGACTGCCCGGTGGACGCGCCCGAACTGCGCACCGACACCGACCGGGACGGGGCCGACCCGCCCGAGAGCGACCGGGACAGCCGCCCGGACACCGAACGGCGGGACGACGACGACCGCGAGGACCGCGACGAGCGCGAGGAGGACCGGGACGACGACCGCGAACCGCCCGCCGACCCCTTCCCGCCGCCCGCGATCCCCGTCGCCGGCGAGGACACCATCCCCGACGGCGACACGACCGGCGCCAGGCCGCAGGTGTCGCAGTACAGCTCACCGCCGCCCATGTCCTCGTACGAGCCCGGACAGCCCGGCCGCTGGCAGGTGCCGCTCATCACATCCCCCTCCGGTCGGCCGGCCCGGAGCCCGACAGGGCCTCCGCGGCCGCCCGCTGGTAGCGCAGTACGGCCTGCTCGGCGACCCGCAGGTCGCACGGGGCGCTCCACAGCATCCGGCGCGCCACGTCGTACCGCTCGATCAGCAGCGGGTCCTCCGCCATGCCGTGCCGGGCGACCTTCGCCTTGTACGCGTCGAGCCGGCCCCGCAGCTCCGCCCGGACCGCCAGCGGCGCCGTGACCGCCGTCAACTCCTCGCGGGCCCGCAGCAGTTCCTCTTCGGCCTCCCGCTCCAGCGCCTCCAGCAGCGGGGACAGCCGGTGCCACTGGGCGTGCCGCCGGTACTCGGCGGCCGTCGCCAGCCGCTCCTGGAGGGCGGTCGGCGGACCGCTGACCACCGGCACCTCCGACGCGGCGATCTTCGCCAGCACCTCGCCCCGGGCCGCCCGTGCCTCGGCGAGCGTCCGGTCGGCGCGCGACAGGACGTCCCGCAGCCGCAGCAGCCGCGCCTCGGAGTCCTGCCGCACCTGGAGCACCGCCTCGATCTCGCGGCGCACGTCCTCCAGCGCGCGGGCCGCCCGGTCGTACCGGTCGGTGTCCGGGCGGCCGCCGCCGGGCGCCGAACTGCCCACCGCCGGGCGCCAGAACGCCAGCGGGTCGGTCACCACCTGCGCCCGCAGCGTCGCCAGCTCGTGCGTGATCGACTCCAGCTCGTCCCCCGCCGGATGCTCCCCGGGCCGTACACCGACCGAGTGCGCCAGCGAGCGGGTGCGGTTCAGCTCGGCGGCCAGAAGGTCTATCCGCGCCGGCAGCGCCGACCACACCGCGTCCGCCGTCACCACCATGTCGAGCGAGCTCGCGTACAGCTCGTTCATCCGCTCCACCAGCCGCTCCAGCGTGAACCGCTCGGCCAGCCTGGCGGACGTGCCCGACACCGTCACGCTCTCGCCGCGCAACCGCTCCGTCAGCTCGGCCAGCTCCTCGCGGCCCGGCCACCGGCGCCTGGAGCGCACCTCGCGCGCCTCGTGCAACGCCGCCGTGTACGCGTCGAAGTACGTCCACAGCACGGTGATCGTCCGCTCCGTGGTGGCCCAGCGGTCCTTGGTCGTGCCGGTCAGCTCGGCGCCCTCGAGGAGCCGGCGGCCGGCGTGGTCCTGGAGGGCCAGCAGCGAGTCCTCGACGGCCTTGTGCTCCGCCCCGAGCCGCGCCAGCGCACGGTCCACCTCGTCCCGGTCCATCACCGGCCCAGGGGGTCCCGTGACGCCCATCGATCACCTCTCCACTCGTGCCCGCAGGGTCTCAAGGCCGGCCGGTCCGGTACGTGGGGGCCGGCGGCCCGGTTATGCCGGGCAGGACGGGCCGCAGCCAGGTGTCGTACGCCTTCATCCAGGGCCCCTTGCGGTAGTCGACGAGGACCTGGTTGACCCGCCGCACCAGGTCGTCGTTGCCGAGCTTCGCCGCGACGCCGTAGAACTCCTTGGTGAACGGCTTGCCCTTCAGGGCGACGGCCGGGTCCTGCGCCGCCTGGCCCGCCGCCAGGGCGTTGTCCGTGACGACCGCGTCGACCTCGCCCATCTGGAGCCGCACCAGGCAGTCGAGCTGGTTGGGCACGGTGTGGACGTCCTCGTCCTGCGGCGAACCGTCGTGCGCGTCCTTGTAGACGGCGCCGAACGCGTTCCTCTCCAGCGCCTCGTACGCCGTCGAGCCCTCCGCCGAGCAGACCCGCTTGCCCTTGAGCGAGGAGTCGTACCCCTTCACCGGGGAGTCCTTCGGCGCCAGGACCTGCTGCCCGGCCTGGAAGTAGGCGGTGGAGAAGGCGACCTGCCTGATCCTGTTGCAGTTGATCGTCATCGTCCGCACCACCAGGTCCACCGTCCCGTTCTCCAGGGCGGCGATGCGCTGGTTGGTGGGGATGGCGCGGAAGACGACGGCCTCCCGGCTGCCGAGGATGTCGGCGGCGATGGCCCGGGCGAGGTCGATGTCGAACCCTTCCAGCTTGCCCGTGGCCGGATTGCGGTAGCCCCACCGGTAGCTGTTCTGGTCCACGCCGACGATCAGCCGGCCGCGCTTCTTGATGGCGTCGATGGACGGCCCGTCCGCGGAGGACGGCGGCAGGGAGGCCTCCGGGTCCTCGCAGGTGTCGGCCTTGCCGGGCAGCACGCCGCCGGCGCCCGACACGGGGGAGGCGCCCAAGTCGCCGCGCGACAGCGGCACCAGGGTCAGCGCGGCGGTCAGCCCGCACGCCACGGCCATCGCCGCGACCCCGCCCCAGCCGCGCAGCCGCCCGGCCGCCCCGCGCGCCGGGCGCGGTGCCGCGGTGTCGTCGTCCCTCATCGTGCCTCCCCTCGCCCTCACCGGTACTCCGACAGCCTGCGGTTGATGCCCATGATGACCCCGGCGGCGCCCAGGACGGCCAGCGCGGCGGCCCCGAACGGCAGACCGGTCAGCGCGCCGCGCCCGTCCTCGGCGGCCCGGGTGAACTCGCCCTGCTCATGGTCCAGGGCCTTCTCCAGCGCCGCGTCCACGTCGTCGAAGGACTCCCCGGTGGAGCCCTCGGCGCCGATCACCCGCGCCAGCGCTCCCTCGTAGTCGCCGCCGTCGTCCGTGGCCCGCGCGTCCTTGTGCCGCTGCTTCCACTCGGCCACCCGCCGCGCGGCGTCCGCGACCGGCTCACCGCCCGCGGAGTCGTCGGCGAGCGCGCCCGCCCGCTCCAGCGCCGTGGTCAGCCTGCCCATGCCCGTGCCGTACTCGGTCTCGTACTGGTCCTTCTTGCCGTCGGCGGTCAGCACCGCGCCGCGGGCGACCAGGGTCAGGTTCTCGTTCGCCCGGGCCTTCAGGGAATTGATCCGCGCCTCGTTCAGCACCTTGAGCGAATCCTGGCCGTGCACCCGGGCCTCGGTCAGCTCCGCCCGCGCCAGCGTGTGCCCGGCCACCAGCCACAGCAGCACCACCACGCACGCGGAGGTGGCGGCCAGCAGGCCGTGGTTGAACACCCGGTTGGTCCGCAGGTAGGCGCGGCGCTGCGCCCACAGCAGGGCCGCGAGGACCACGATGCCCGCGCCGAGCGACGCCAGAGGCAGGCTGCGCGCGTGCCGGTCGTCCTGGCCGAGCCGCGCGGTCTCCGCCTCGTACAGCCGCTCGGCGGCGGGCAGGAGCCGGGTGCTCATCTGCTGGTTGGCGTACCGCAGATAGGCGCCGCCCAGCGGCAGGCCCTGCCGGTTGGCCGCGCGGGCGCGCTCGATCAGGCCCGTGTACCGGGGCAGGTACTCGTTGAGGGCGGCGATGTCACGGGCGGACGGCGAGGAACCGTCCGTGTTCGCCGCGGCCCTGACGAGCAGGCGGGACGCGGTGGTGATGTCCTTCTCGTACCGCTCGCGCACCCCGGCGGGCTCCTGCGCCCCGGCCAGGAAGCCGCCCGCCGCCGCCGTGTCGGCGTCCGCCAGCGAGCGGTAGATGTCCGCCGCGTCGGCGCTCAGCGGCTGACTGCGGCTCACCACGTCGTCGGCCGCCGCCGCCCGGTCGGCGACCTCGAACGCGGTGACCGCACCGAACGCCACGACCAGCACGGCCAGTACGGCGCCCAGGACGCGCAGCCGCCCGGGCTCGGTGGTCGCGGCGGCACGCAGCCGCGCCACGCCCTCGGCCCACGCCCCCCGCCCGGCCGGCGGCGCCACCGGAGGCGGGGACTGCGGCGGTGGTGGCGGCGGCACGGCGGGCGTGCCCGGCGCACGAGGCGCGCTCGGCACGGCCGGCGCATCCGGTGCGTATGTCACGTGACCTCCCCCTCGGTCGCTCACCGCAGTATGGCCAAAGGGGCCGCTCTTCACACCAGGCTTGACTCGATCTTGTGCTTATCGTGCCCGCCGCCCCGCTCGCACCACCATTCGACCGCCCCCACTCTGTATACGCCGCCCGGCCCGCATCGGTTCCCTATCCCGGGCCCCGCCGGTAGTGCGCCCGCACCCGGGCCCGCGCCCCGGCGGGCGCCCCCACGTGGTCCAGGCCCAGCAGCGCGGCGCCCAGCACCGGGGGCTCGGTCACCACCCGGACGTCGGCCCCCGGCGCCTTGACGGACAGGAGTTCGGCGATCCGGCCGTTCAGCAGCGGGTGGCGCGCCGCCAGCACACTGCCGCCCAGCAGCACCGGCACCTCCTCGTCCAGCAGCCCCAGCCGCTCCAGGGCGACCACCGCCAGGGCGACGACCTCCTCCGCCTGCCGCTCCACCAGCGCCCGCGCCACCGGATCGCCCGCCGCACCCGCGGCGAACAGCACCGGCGTCAGCTCGTGCCGCCGCCCGGCCGCGATCCGCCCCAGGTGCAGCGCCTCGATCAGCGCGTACACCGAGTCCAGGCCGAAGTGCGCCGGCAACACCCGGGCCAGCTCCGTCGGTTCACCCCGCCCGTCCTCCGCCCGGGCCGCCCACCACATCGCCTCCTCCACGAGGAACGACCCGCCGCCCCAGTCGCCGGAGACGCGGCCGACCGCGGGGAAACGGGCGGTGCGCCCGTCCGGCAGCATCCCCACGCAGTTGATGCCCGCGCCGCACACCACGGCCACGCCCCGCGGCTCGTCGACGCCCGCCCGCAGGATGGCGAACGTGTCGTTGCGCACCGCCGCCGACCGCCCCCACGCGCGCGCGTGCACGGCGGCCGCCAGCTCCGCCTCCTCCGCGGGGAAGTCCGCGTTGGCCAGGCAGGCCGACACGTGCCGCACCCCGTCGATGGCCGGCCCCGCCGACGCCAGCGCCTCGGCCACGGTGGCCGCCAGCACGTCGAGCGCCGGGCCGGTGCCCACCCTCGGCGGCTGGAAACCCGGCCCGCGCGCCGAAGCCAGGACCGTGCCGTCCTCGCCGACGAACGCCACGTCCGACTTGCTGTTGCCCGCGTCGATCGCGAGGACGGCGGCCGTCACGCCCACGTCAGGTGCTCCCGGTTGTGCGCGATCAGCCGGTCGGTGAGCCCCTCGGCCCGGTCGTACTGGCCGATGAGCGGGTGTGCCAGCAGCGCCCTGAACACCCTGTCCCGCCCGCCGCGCAGCGCGGCCTCCAGCGCGAGGTCCTCGTACGCCGTGACGTGCCCGATCAGCCCCGCGTACAGCGGGTCCACCTCCGCGACGGGCAGCGGCGCAGCGCCCGAGCCGTCCACCGCGGCCTGCACCTCGATCACGGCGTCGTCCGGCAGGAACGGCAGTGTGCCCCGGTTGTACGTGTTGACCACCTGCCTGCGCGGTGCGGCACCGCCCAGCAGCGCCGCCGCCAGGTCCACCGCCGCATCCGAGTAGAACGCGCCGCCCCGCCGGGAGAGCAGCTCCGGCTTCTCGTCCAGCGCGGGGTCGCGGTACATCTCCAGCAGCCGCCGCTCCATCGCGGCGACCTCCGAGGCCCGCGACGGCTTGGTGGCCAGCTCCCGCACCACCTCGTCGTGCGCGTAGAAGTACCGCAGGTAGTAGGAGGGGACGACCCCCAGGCGGTCCAGGAGCTCGCGCGGCAGCCGCAGGTCGCCGGCGATGGCGTCCCCGTGCTCGGCGAGCAGCTTGGGCAGCAGGTCCTCCCCGTCCGGCCCGCCGAGCCGCACCCCGCGCTCCCACGTCAGGTGGTTGAGCCCCACGTGGTCCAGGTGGACCGCGTCCGGGGTGACGTCCAGCAGCCGCGCGAATGTGCGCTGGAAGCCGATGGCCACGTTGCACAGCCCCACCGCCCGGTGCCCGGCCCGGAGCAGGGCCCGGGTCACGATCCCGACAGGGTTGGTGAAGTCGATGATCCAGGCGCCGGGGCTCGCGCGGCGTACCCGCTCGGCGATGTCCAGCACCACCGGCACCGTGCGCAGCGCCTTGGCGAGCCCGCCGGCCCCGGTCGTCTCCTGCCCGACGCAGCCGCACTCCAGCGGCCACGTCTCGTCCCGCTCCCTGGCCGCCTGCCCGCCGACCCGCAGTTGCAGCAGGACCGCGTCGGCGCCCTCGACCCCGGCCTCCAGGTCGGACGTGGTCGTCACCAGCCCCTCGTGCCCCTGCCTGGCGAAGATGCGCCGGGCCAGAGCGCCGACCGGCTCCAGGCGGTCGGCAGCCGGGTCGACGAGGACCAGTTCACCGATCGGGAGGGTGTCGCGCAGCCGTGCGAACCCGTCGACCAGTTCGGGGGTGTAGGTGGAGCCGCCCCCCACAACAGCCAGCTTCATCGTTTCTAGCCCTTCACTCCGGTCAGCGTGACGCCCTCGACGAACGCCTTCTGGGCGAAGAAGAAGACGAGGATCACGGGGGCCATGACCAGGACGGTCGCGGCCATGGTCAGATTCCAGTCGGTGTGGTGCGCGCCCTTGAAAGACTCCAGGCCGTAACTCAGCGTCCACGCCGCCGGGTTCTCCGAGGCGTAGATCTGCGGTCCGAAGTAGTCGTTCCAGGCGTAGAAGAACTGGAACAGCGCGATCGCCGCGATGCCCGGCCTCGCCATCGGCAGAACCACCCGCAGGAGTGTCCTCAGTTCACCGCAGCCGTCGACCCTCGCCGCGTCCAGGTACTCGTCCGGGATGGTGAGCAGGAACTGCCGCAGCAGGAAGACGGAGAACGCGTCACCGAACGCCATGGGGACGATCAGCGGCCACACCGAGCCGGACAGGTCCAGCTCCCTGGCCCAGAACAGGTACATCGGGATGATCACCACCTGCGGCGGCAGCATCATCATCGAGATCAGCAGCATCAGCGCCGGCCGCCGCCCCCGGAAGCGGAACTTGGCGAGCGCGTAGGCGACCGGGACGGACGACACCACGGTGAGCAGGGTGCCGAGCCCCGCGTACAGCAGCGTGTTCCGCCACCACGTCAGGAAGCCGGGGGTGTCCCACACCCGCCGGTAGTTGCCCCACTCCCAGGTGTCGGGGGTGAGGTCGCGGGTGAGCGCCTGCTCGTCGCTCATCAGCGAGGTGAGGAAGAGGAAGACGAACGGCAGCACGAAGAACAGGGCGGCCGCCACGCCCAGCGCGTGCACCGCGATCCAGTGGAGCACCGCCCCGCGGCGGGCCGTGCGCGCGGCGGCCGGGCCCTGCGCGGGTGTGCCGGGTGCGTACGTCATGCGGTCAGTCACCCACCTGGAGGAGACCCCCGCGCCGCCGCATCAGCAGCGCCGTGAAGGCCATGGAGAGAGCGAACAGGACCAGGGCGACGACACACGCCGATCCGTAGTCGAAGCGCTGGAAGCCGAGGTTGTACACGAGCTGCGGAAGCGTCAGCGTCGACTTCTCCGGGTAGCCCGGCTCGAACTGCTGCCCGCTGTTGCCGATGATCCCGGAGGCGACCTTCCCGGCGACCAGCGGCTGCGTGTAGTACTGCGTGGTCTGGATGACTCCGGTGACCACGGCGAACATCACGATCGGCGAGATGTTCGGGAGGGTGACGTACCGGAAGCGCTGCCACGCCGACGCCCCGTCCAGCTCGGCCGCCTCGTACTGCTCCTTCGGTACGTCGAGGAGGGCGGCCATGAAGATCACCATCAGGTCGCCGACGCCCCACACCGCGAGCATCGTCAGGGCGGGCTTGGACCAGGCCGGGTCGGTGAACCAGCCGGGGGCCGGCAGGCCCAGGTCGGTGAGGACCGCGTTGACCGGTCCCGTACCCGGGTTGAGCAGGAAGACGAAACCGAGGGTGGCGGCGACCGGCGGCGCCAGGTACGGCAGGTAGAACAGGGTGCGGAAGACGCCCGCCCCCGTTCTGATCCTGGTCACCAGCAGCCCGACGCCCAGCCCGAAGACGACCCGGCAGGTGACCATGACGACGACCAGCCACAGGGTGTTGGCCATCGACGGCCAGAAGGCCGGGTAGTCGGCGAAGACGTACCGCCAGTTCTCCAGACCGTTGAAGACGGGCACCCCGAACCCGTCGTAGTGCGTGAACGAGAAGTACACCGTCGACACGAGCGGGTAGGCGAAGAAGACGCCGGACCCGACGAGCCAGGGGGAGAGGAAGGCGACCGTGCGCAGCGCCTCACGGGTGCGCCTGGCGCGCAGCGTGCGCGCCGTCACTTCGCC
Source organism: Streptomyces sp. WAC05374 (assembly GCF_004353505.1). GTDB lineage: Bacteria > Actinomycetota > Actinomycetes > Streptomycetales > Streptomycetaceae > Streptomyces. The sequence goes on along the minus strand of NZ_SMNQ01000005.1, from coordinate 369,596 downwards.
TTCTCGATGTCCGTGTCGATCTGCGCGGCCGTCCTCTCCAGCCCGGCCCGGAGGTCGTCCACCTTCCCGGCCTCGTGGAGGTAGCCGAACTCCTGGAGGGTCACCTGGTAGGCGCCGCCGTTGACGGAGGCGGGGGTGGTGTTGGACTTCGGGTGGCGGGCGATGTCCAGGAAGGTCTTGAAGCGCGGGTCGAGCCTGAGCTTCGGCGAGGCGAGCGCGTCGTGCGTGGCGGGGACGTTGCGCAGCTCGTTGGCGAAGTTCACGACGGCGTCGGTGTCGGTGGTCAGGTACCTCACCAGCTCCCAGGCGGCGTTCTGCCGGGGGCTGGTGGAGGCGATGCCGATGATCGTCCCGGACAGGTAGCCCTTGCCGTAGTCGGCGGCCTGGTCGTCGGGGACCGGCAGCGGTGCGACGCCCACCTCGAAGGGCACCTTGGCGTCCGTGGTCATCCCCAGGCGCCACTCGCCGTCGAGCTGCATGGCGACCTGGCCGGTGTGGAACGGGTGCTTGGCCCCCCACTCGTCACCGAAGGTGCCGCGGTACCTCTCCAGCTTCTCGAAGCCGCCCAGTTTGCCGATGAGGTTCTTCTGCCAGGTGAACATCGCGGCGAACGCGGGGTCCTCGGCGACGGCCGACCTGCCCTTCTCGTCGAAGTACGTCGGGCTCCACTGGGCCACCAGGTGGCCGGGGGTCGACTCGTAGCCGTGGAAGACGGGCATGAAGCCGAGCTGCTGGTACGAGTCACCCTTCGGCTCCGTCAGTTTCAGGGCGGCCTCGTCGAACTCGCTCCACGTCTTCGGCGGCGCCGCGATCCCCGCCCGGCGGAAGGCGTCCTTGTTGTAGTACAGCCCGTAGGCGTCGCCGAGCAGCGGGAGCGCGCAGCGGCGGTCCTCGAACCGGGTGTAGTCCAGGCGCGGTTTGGCGAACGTCTTCTCCAGGTCGATCCCGGACTTGGCGATGAACGGCTGGAGGTCGGCGAAGGCGCCGGAGGAGCAGAACTTGCCGACGTTGTCGGTGGTGAACGAGGAGACGACGTCCGGGGCGCCGGAGCCGCCGGCCCGCAGCGCCTGCTGGATCTTGTCGTCGGTGATGTTGGGGACGGCCTTCACGGTGATGTTGGGGTGGGCGTCCTCGAACCGCTCGATGGCGGCGTCGACCGCCTTCACCTCGTTCGGCGCCGACCAGCCGTGCCAGAACGTCAGTGTGACCTCGGCGTCCGGGTCGTCGTGCGCGCCCGACGGGGCCGATCCGGTGCAGGCGGAGGTGAGCAGGGCTATGGCGGCCGCCGAGGCGAGCGCTGCGGCGGCGGTTCTGCGCTTCATGCGGTGTCTCCCAGTTCGCTTCGTTCGCTGTTCTCCGCTCGCGAGTCGTTCCGTGCTCGCGGACCGTCTGTGCGCTGCCCCGGCTCGCTGCCCGGTGCCCGGTGCTCGCTGTTCAGTGCCCTAGCTCCGGCGTGAGGTGTCGAAGACTTCGTCGCGGGTGGCGGCCAGCGCGCTCTCCAGCGCGCCGCGCAGTACCGGGTTTCGCTGTACGCCGCCGATGACGAGCCGGGGCCGGGAGGCGGCCAGCTCGCCCAGCTCGGCCTGGACGCGGGCGCGCAGCGCCTCGCCCCCGGCGACGATCACCTCGCCGGACAGCACCACCAGCTCGGGGTCGAGGACCGCGACCAGCGAGGCGAGACCGGTGGCCAGGCCGGTCGCGTAGGCGTCGAGGAGCCGGTGGTGCGGCCCCGCGTCCGGCGCGGCCGCCGCCCGGGCCAGCAGCGCGGCCGCGACCTCGGCGTGCTCGCCGCGCTCCCCGCGCCCGCCGCGCGGAACGTCCTCGATGCCGTACTCGCGGGCCAGCCGGGGCAGCACCTGCGCGCCGGCCAGCTCCTGGAAGCCGCCGCTGCCCGCCTTGGCGACCTGCCGCACCAGCGGCGTGCCCGGCACGGGCAGGAAGCCGACCTCGCCGGCGCCTCCGGTGAACCCCCGGTGCAGCCGCCCGCCGAGCACGAGGGCGGCGCCCAGGCCCTCCTCGTTCCAGAGCAGGACGAAGTCCGTGTGCCCCCGGGCCGCCCCCAGCCGCTGCTCGGCCACCGCCACCAGGTTCACGTCGTTCTCGTACTCGACCGGCATCGGGAGCGCCGCCGCCAGCTCGTCCAGGAGCGTGGGGGAGTGCCAGCCGGGCAGGTGGGAGGCGTACCGCAGCCGGCCGGTCGACGGGTCGAACGCGCCCGGCGTCCCGATGACCAGCCGGTGCACCTCGGCCCGGGTGATCCCGGCCGCCTTCACGGCCCCGTCCAGTGCCTCGGTCACCTGCCGTACGGCGTCCCCGGCGGGCCGCTGCGGGGTCGCCAGATCGAACTCCCCGGCCACCGCGCCGGTCACGTCGGCGACGGCCGCGCGGATGCGGCGCGGGGTCACGTCCAGCCCTGCGGCGTACGCGGCCCGCGCGTTGACGGCGTAGAGCTGGGCGTTCGGTCCCGGGCGGCCCTCGGTCACCCCGGTCGCCACCACCAGGCCCGCCGCCTCCAGCCGGGCCAGGAGCTGCGACGCGGTCGGCTTGGACAGGCCGGTCAGCTTCCCGATGCGCGTCCGGGACAGGGGGCCGTGCTCCAGCAGCAGGTCGAGGGCGGCCCGGTCGTTCATGGCCCGCAGCACGCGCGGCGTGCCGGGAGTGGTTCCGGCGGCTCCGGTCACGAGGGACGCACCTGCCCTGCCTCTGTTAGGAAACTTTCCTATTGCGTTGCCGAGACGGACGGTAGGCCGCATGTCAGGAGCCCGTCAAGACCCGCGCGCCCGGGTACGACGAAGGGCGCCCCCGCCGTCATGGCGGGGGCGCCCTTCGCGGCCTGCTCCGATGCGGGCCCTACTTCGTCAGGTTCGGCGGGGGCGTCAGCGGGGTCGCCGCCACCGACTGGGGGGAGGTGGTGGAGGCGAACGCCGACGGAGGCGCCATGCCCGCCGTCGGGTCGGCGGGCGAGTCCTCCGACGGGGCCGCCGGCAGGCCGCCCACGATCCGGATGCCCACCTCGTCGAAGGCCCGCTTGATGCGCCAGCGCAGCTCGCGCTCCACGCCGAGCGACTTGCCCGGCATCGTCTTGGCCGACAGGCGGATCGTCATGGAGTCCAGCAGCACCTCGTTGAGGCCCAGGACCTCGACCGGGCCCCACAGGCGCTCGTTCCAGGGCTCTTCCTTGGCCATGTCCTCGCCGACCTCCGTGATCACCGCGCGGACCCGGTCCAGGTCCTCGGTCGGGCGGACCGTCACGTCGACCGTCGCGGTGGACCAGCCCTGGCTCAGGTTGCCGATCCGCTTGATCTCGCCGTTGCGGACGTACCAGATCTCACCGTTGTCGCCGCGCAGCTTCGTCACGCGCAGGCCCACCTCGATCACCTCGCCGGACGCCACCCCCGCGTCGACCGAGTCACCGACCCCGTACTGGTCCTCCAGGATCATGAAGACGCCGGAGAGGAAGTCCGTGACCAGGTTGCGGGCACCGAAACCGATGGCGACACCGGCGACACCGGCCGAGGCCAGCAGCGGCGCCAGGTTCACGTTGAAGGCGCCGAGGATCATCAGCCCGGCGGTGCCCATGATCAGGAACGAGGCGACGGAGCGGAGCACCGAACCGATGGCCTCCGAGCGCTGCCGGCGCCGCTCCGCGTTCACCAGCAGACCGCCCAGGGCCGAGCCCTCGACCGCCTGGGCACTGCGGTTCATCCGCTCTATCAGCTTGGTCAGCGCCCGGCGCACCAGATGCCGCAGCACGACCGCCACGGCCAGGATCAGCAGGATGCGCAGACCCGTGCTCAGCCAGGTGGACCAGTTCTGTTCCACCCAGCCGGCGGCCTCACCGGCCTGCTTGGCGGCCTCGTCGAGCGACACCGGCGCGGGTGTGGGGTCGGCGGCCGGAACGGCGGACCAGAGCACGGCGGGAACCTCCAGGATGGACAAGCGGACCAATTACATTTAACGGCTCATCGAGGGTGGTTCGTTGCCATGTTCGAGGGAGAGGTGCGTCTCACCTGGGGATGATCCGGGTGTGGTCGAAAACACTTCGGGCCCGTTACCGGTACGTGGTGGCGCTTCGACCTGGCATGAGGAGAGACTGAGAGCAGATCGTCCCGGCGCGAGCCACGCGCCGCCGGCGTACAAGGAGGCATCCGTGCCGCATGTCCTGGTCCTCAACGCGTCGTACGAGCCCCTCGGCGTCGTACCGCTCCGCCGCGCGCTCGTCCTCGTCCTGGAGAACAAGGCCATCTCCCTCGAGGAATCCGGCGCCTTCATGCACAGTGCGACCCGCGTCATCGCCGCCCCCAGTGTGGTCCGCCTCAAACGGTTCGTACGGGTCCCCTACCGGGGGCCCGTTCCTCTGACCCGCAAAGCCCTCTTCGCCCGCGACGGCGGGCGTTGCATGTACTGCGGTGGCGTCGCAACCAGCGTCGACCACGTCGTGCCGCGCAGCCGAGGCGGACAGCACGCCTGGGAGAACGTCGTGGCGGCCTGCCGCCGCTGCAACCACGTGAAGGCCGACCGGCACCTGCGCGAGCTGGGCTGGCGGCTCCACCAGCAGCCCGCCCCGCCGACCGGCCTGGCCTGGCGCATCATCGGCACCGGGCACCGGGACCCGCGCTGGCTGCCCTACCTCCAGCCGTACGGCGCGGAGGACGCGATGGCCCGCATCGACAGGGTTTCTTAAAGGCTCGGTTCGGCTCCGGGGCGCCTGAGGCTGTGTCGACGGTCGATCGTGCTCGGTCCCTCGTGCCTCGGGCCCTCCGCGCGCTCTCCCTTTCGGCACAGCCGCGCCCCTTCGCCTCACTCGCCGCCAGGAACCGGGAGCGACCCGACTGCCGGGCCGCCCCTGCGCCTCACTCGCCAGGCGCCCCGGCGGGGGCCCCCGGGGGAGGCGGGGCCGTCACCGCGTAGGCCTCGACCGTGAACAGCGAGTAGCCGTACTCCGTGGCACGGGCGTCGCCCTGGACGCGGACGAAGCGGGTGCCCGGGGCATCCATGCGGACCGCCTCGCGGCCGCCCTTGCCGTCCCGGACGGTCGCCGCCGTGCGCCAGGTGCGGCCGTCCGCCGAGACCTGGATGCGGTACCGGCTCGCGTGGGCGTCCTGCCAGTGCAGGACGACCTGCCCGAGCCGGACCGGCTGGGCGAGCTCGAGCTGCCACCAGGCGCCGTCCTCGGCCGGGGAGGACCAGCGGGTGGCCGGATCACCGTCCAGCGCCGCCGAGGCGGGGAAGTCGGGGGTCTCGTCGCCCGACGAGGTCGCCCGCGCCGTGCGCGCCAGATCCGGGCCGCCCGTCGCCGGGTACGCGCGGACGGTGAGCGTGCGCTCCTGGCCGGCGAAGGACAGGGGCACCTGATAGTCGCCCGCCGGGGTGCCCGCCGGGACGGTGATGTCGACCGGGACGGTGGCGGCCAGGCCGCGCGGGACGGTGGTCCGCTTCGGGACCGTGACCTTCAGGCCCTTCGGGGCCTTCGCCGTCAGGGCGCCGTGCACCTCGCCGGGCCGCTGGGCGGCCAGCACCGCGTTCACCCGGCGCGGGGCGCCGCCGATCACCGCGTCCGCCTCCGTGTGCGGCAGCTCCAGCCGGGCCTGCGGCTCGTCCGCGAACCACGGGACCAGGCCCCGCACGCCGGGGGACGGGCCGGTCCAGGTGATCCGCACGGCGTCGGCGGCCAGGCCCCGCACGGCCGCCTGCGTCCAGCCGCTCGCCGCGAGGGCCCCCAGCCGCCGCCACCCCTCGCCCGGTACGTGCGCCTCGACGGAGCCGTCTGCGGGGCGCACCGTCATCGCGGTGACCGTGTCCAGCGGCCGCGCCCGGTCCAGGCGCACGGTGTACGCCCCGTTCTCCCGCTCCACGGTGCCCGCCCCGCGCGCCGCGCCCGTCCACCGGGCCGCCTCCTTGACGGCCCGGGACAGGAACGGGTCGAGCACGCCCTCGCCGACCGTCACCGGGCTGGACGCCAGCTCCGCCCGCAGCGGCTCCAGCTCCAGCGAGGCCCGCCACGCCGCCGCGCCGTCGCCCCGCGCCTGCGCCTGGAGCATGTCGACGGCCGCCTCGCCCGCGCGGCCGTACCGCGCGAGCTGCTCCAGCCACGGCCTCACCTCGTCGTCCAGCAGGCCGTCCGCCGCGCCGGTCAGCCGCTCGGGCGCCTGGCGCATCACGGTGAACGCCGCCCGCAGTTCGCCCGCCGCCCGGTCGCGGGCCGCCGCGTCGGCGGTCGTGCTCGCCCGGGTGCGCCAGAAGCCGGCCAGCAGCGGCCGCAGGTACGCCGACTCGGTGCGGCTGAGTATCGAGGAGGCGTCGTTGCCGGCGAGGGCGTGCAGCGCCTCACGCGCCTTCGGGTCGCCCCCCGCCAGGTCGCTCAGCGCCGCGTGCCAGGACTCGGCGGGCCGGTAGCCCTTCGGGTTCCAGGCGTAGTCGGCGGCCGTGAAGACGGGGATGCGGGACGCGGCCGCCTGCTCCATGGCGTTGGCCAGCAGGGCGGCGGAACCGGCCGCCACGGCCGGCTCGCGGCCCATGTAGGGGCCCAGGAAGATACGGTCCTGCGCGTAGTCGTTGACCGGGTAGTTGTCCATGGTGACCAGCGGGTGCCCGAACACGTCCCGCGCGCCCGCCAGTTCACGGCCGGTGATCGTGCGGGGGACGACGCCGACCCCCGTCCACGCCACCTGCACCCGGTCGTCCAGCTCGGCGGCGAGCGCCGTGCGGTAGTCGGTGGCGCCGTCCTGGTAGTACTCGGTCGGCATCAGCGTCAGCGGCTCGGCGTCCGGGTACCGGCCGGCCAGGTGCCGTGCCAGTTCCGTCGCCACGCGCGCGTGCGCCCGGGCCGCCGAGGCGGGGCCGGATCCGAAGGTGTCGGCGTCCCTGGAGCAGTGCCACTCGTCGTAGGAGGCGTCCTGGAACTGCACCTGGAAGGCGCGCACCCCCAGCGCGTACATGGCGTCGACCTTGCGCTTGAGCGCCGCCAGGTCGTCCTGCGAGGCCAGGCACATCGACTGGGCGGGCGCCACCGCCCACGCGAGGGTCACGTGGTTGCGCCGGGCACGCTCGGCCAGCTCCCGGAACTCCGCCCGCTGGGCGGCCGGGTAGGGGTCGCGCCACTGCGCCTGCCGGTACGGGTCGTCACCGGGGGCGTAGAGGTACCGGTTCTGCTTGGTGCGGCCCATGAAGTCGAGCTGCGAAAGCCGCTGTTCGTGGCTCCACGGCCGGCCGTAGAAACCTTCCGTCATGCCCCGCACGGCGGTACCGGGCCAGTCGCGCACGAGGACGCCGGGCACCGCCCGGTCCCCGGCTATGAGCTGGCGCAGCGTCTGGACGGCGTGGAACAGCCCGTCCGCGCCGACACCGTCCACGGCGACCGTGTCACGGCCCTCGAACCGGCCGGTCGCGATGCGGTACCCGCCCGACGGCAGGTCACCGCGCTCGGGCGCGCGCAGGGCGCGCAGCGCGTTCCGCGCGCCGGTACCGCCCAACAGCACCACCGGCCCCCGCCCGTCCCGCCCGCTGTGGACGGTCCGCACACCCGCGTCGCGCAGCACGCCCTCGAGCGCGGTCATGGCGTACAGGTCGGCGTCCTCGCCCGCCAGCACCGTCACCTCGTCACCGAGCGGCACCGCCGCGCCGGCCGGCCGCAGCGACTGGGGGCGGGGCCACACCGGGGGCAGCGCGGCGCCGTCCCGCTCGGGCACCGTGGTGGTGGGGGAGCCGGGCCCGCCGGGCGCGGCCAGCGCGCCGGGAGCACCGCTCAGCAGGCCGCCGATCACGGCGACGGCAACGGCCGTCGCGGTCCGCCTTCCGCGGCCGAAGCGCCCGAACTGCACGCGCGTCTCCCCTCGTCTTTCGTCGTTCGGCGAGTAGCTTTGCCGGTGGCCCGACCGGTGGCTGAACCGGTCGGTTTCGAGCCCACCACCGACTCGCCGAAGGTGTCAATGTGCGTGGCCGTTGTGTCGTATTTGCCTACCGGGGTACGGGGGACGGTTCAACTCCCGCCACGGGAACGCCATGTGACCGACGCCACGTTGGACGGATGTGTGGCCGTCCGCTGGGTAGGGCTGCTGTGTCCCACTGTCACCTTCACAGGGAGGCCACCGTGGCCGCTTCAGCCCAGCTCCTGCTCACCGCCCTCTCCAAACAGGTCCCCGGCCCGTCCTTCCCGGCGGATCTGCCGGCCGCCGACACGCCGCTGACCAGCGAGCCGCCGCTCGCCGACGCCACCCCCCTGACCAGCGAACCCGCCCTCACCGACTTCACCCCCCTCACCAGCGAGCCGACCGCGCACCGCACGGCCGGCGGACCGGAGTCCCCAGGAGCCTGAATGACCCTTGCCCGGCTCGCCGCGCTGCACGGTGTCGCCACCGCGTACTCCCCGTCCGCGGGCGTCACCGTCCCGGTCCCCGACGCCACGGTGGTGCGGGTTCTCGCCGCCCTGGACGTCGACGCCGCCACACCGGGGGCGCTGCGCGCGTCCCTGGCCGCCACGGAGGCGGCCAGGGACGCCCGGCTCCTCCCGCCGACGCTGGTCCTGTGGCAGGACGCCCCGCGCGAGGACGCACCCCGCCAGGGCCGCCCGTCCGAGCTGCCCCGCCCCCTCGCGGCGCTCCCGCCGGGCACCGACCTGAGGATCACCACCGAGCACGGCGACGAGATCTCCGGCACGCCCCGCTGGGCCCGCCTCCCGCTGGGCGTCCACCGGCTCGACGCCCGGGCCCGTGACGGGCGCACGGGGCAGAGCACGCTGATCGTCGCCCCCGCGCGCGTGCCGCAGCCCGCCGGGCGCGGGTACGGCGTGCTGGTCCAGCTCTACTCGCTGCTGTCCACCCGGTCCTGGGGCATGGGCGACCTCGGTGACCTGCGCGAGCTGGCCGACTGGGCGGGGCGGACGCTGGGGGCCGGGTTCGTTCAGGTCAACCCGTTGCACGCGGCCGTCCCCGGCACGCCCACCGACCCCTCCCCGTACCGCCCCTCCTCGCGGCGCTTCCCCGACCCGGTCCACCTGCGGATCGAGGACGTGCCCGAGTACGCGTACGCGCGCGGCGAGGACCGGGCCGAGCTGGACGCGCTGGCCGGGCGCGCGGCGGAGCTGCGCGAAGGGGTGCTGCGCAAGGGCGAGCTGATCGACCGCGACGCGGTCTGGGTGCTCAAGCGGCAGGCCCTGGAGGTGCTGCGGCGCGTGCCGCTCGGCCCCGGGCGGCAGGCCGCGCTGCGCGAGTTCCGCGCCACCCAGGGCCAGGCGCTGCTGGACCACGCCACCTGGTGCGCGCTCGTCGAGCGGTACGGCGCCGACCGGCGGCAGTGGCCCGAGGGGCTGCGCGACCCCCGCTCGGCCGCCACCGCACGCGAGCGCGACGAGCTGGCCGACCGGATCGACTTCCACTGCCGGCTCGCCTGGCTCACCGACGAGCAGCTCGCCGCCGCGGCGCGGACCGCCCGGGAGGCGGGCATGCCGGTCGGGATCGTCCACGACCTCGCCGTCGGGGTGCACCCGGACGGCGCCGACGCCTGGGCGCGGGCGGACGCCTTCGCCGCCGGGATGTCGGTCGGCGCCCCGCCGGACGCGTTCAACGCCCGCGGCCAGGACTGGGGCCTGCCGCCCTGGCGCCCCGACGTCCTGGCCGCCACCGGGTACGCCCCCTACCGGGAGCTGCTGCGCGGGCTGCTGCGGCACGCGGGCGCCCTGCGCATCGACCACGTGATGGGGCTGTTCCGGCTGTGGTGGGTGCCCGGGGGCCACGAGCCCACGGAGGGCACGTACGTGCGGTACGACGCCGACGCCATGCTGGCGATCCTCGTGCTGGAGGCCCACCGCGCGGGCGCCGTCGTGATCGGCGAGGACCTCGGCACGGTCGAGCCCGGCGTACGGGAGTCCCTCCAGCGGCGCGGCGTCCTCGGCACGTCGGTGCTGTGGTTCGAGCGGGACTGGGAGGGGACGCGGCGGCCGCTGCCCCCCGGGACCTGGCGGGCGGACTGCGTGGCCACCGCCACCACGCACGACCTGCCCTCCACCGCCGCCCGGCTGACCGGCGAGCACGTCGGGCTGCGCCACCGGCTGGGCCTGCTCACCCGCCCCCTGGACGAGGAGCGGGCCGAGTACGCCGAGGAGGTCGCCGAGTGGCTGGCGTACCTGCGGGAACTGGGCCTGCTGGAGGAGGGGCCGCGCGACGAGGAGGCCGAGATCCGCGCGGTGTACCGCTTCCTGCGCCGTACGCCCGCCCGGATGGCGGGTGTCTGGCTCCCGGACGCGGTGGGCGACCGCCGGCCGCAGAACCTGCCCGGGACCTGGGACCAGTACCCGAACTGGCGGCTGCCGATCGCCGACGCGGAGGGCCGCCCCGTCACCCTGGAGGACCTCGCGGCCTCGCCGCGCCTGCACGCCCTGATGGACGTGTTGCGCCCGTCTACGGCACCCCCGGACGCGCGGGGCCTTTAGGCGTTCGCTACGTTTGCACCGTGGACAAGAAGAACGCCCTGCGCACCGGCGCCGTCGCGGCCGGTACGACGCTGATGATGCTGCTCATGTCGTCCCCCGCGCTCGCGCTCACCCGCGACGACGGTGACGACCCGGGGACCGGCCTGAGCGTGGCCGAGACCCTCGGCCTGTACGTCGCGGCCCCGATCGTGCTGTTCGCCGTGATCGCGGGTCTCGTCATGGTGCTCGACAAGTCCAAGAAGGTCTGAGGCCCCAGGGGCCCACGTGCCGTTCCGCCCGGGTGGTACCCCGTACCGCCCGGGCCGTCGGCGTTTTTGCGCCCGCTGCCGGCGTCACGCCCCCGTGGCCGTCAGCCGCTTGCGCAGCAGGCCCGCGAGCTGGTCGGTTCGCGCGGGGAGAGCGTGTACGGCTCCCCCGACCGGCGCAGCGTCGCCAGGGGGCTCGACCTACGCCGTCACCACCGAGTTCCTGCCGCCCGACCGGCCCCTGTTCACCGGGCTGATGCGCGCCGCGCCCTGCCGGCCGGGCAGGCGCTGCCGGCGGCCGTCGCGGCCTGCCGTGGGCGTCAGCATGGTCGTCCCGACGGCGGGTGCGGCGTTCGACCCGGTCGGGGTGGCCGCCGGGCTCGCGTCCGCCGCGTCCATGTCGGCGGGCACGGTGCTCACCCAGCGCTGGGGCAGGCCCGAGGACGTCGGGCCGCCGGCCCTGACCGCCGGCAGCTCACCGCGGGCGGGCTGCTGATCGCGCCTGTCGCCTTCCAGGTGGAGGGCGCGCCCCGGCGCTCGACGGCCGGGCGGCCGCCGGTTACGCGCACCTCGCCCTGGCCAACACCCGCCGTCGTCCGGTGCGGCTCGCGGGCATGGCGATCGCCTTCGGGGCCACGCTCGCGGGTCGCGCCGAACGTTCGGAAATGCTGAAAGGACGAGTGAGAAAGTTTCGATGGACCTGAGCGGTGCGGCGGTGCGACGGTAGCTCCCACAACCAAGATCCCTCGACGGGGAGAGAGGCAGGGGCAACCGTGGCAGTCCTGGACCGGGTCCGTACCGATCGGCCGACGAAGGGGAGGGGCGTGGTCCTCGGAGCCTCCGGGCTCGGGCTGCTCCTCGCCGCCGTGGCGACGGTCGTCTGGTCCGGCAGCTTCGTCACCTCCCGGGCCCTGCACGACTCCGTCCCGCCCGTGCAGGCCGCCTTCTGGCGGTGGGTCGTCGCGATCCTCGCCGTCGCCCCCTTCGCCGCCCGCCCCGCGTGGCGACGACGGCATCTGATCCGCCGGCACCTCGGCTTCGTCACGCTCGCCTCGCTGCTCGGCGTCACCGTCTACAACACGCTCGTCAACCAGGCCGGTCTCACCACCCCCGCCGGAACGATGGGCATGGTCATGGCCGCCTCACCGGTCCTGATGGCGCTGTACGAGAGGCTCGGCGGCGCCCGACCGGGCCCCCGCCGCCTGACCGGCATGCTGATCGCCTGCGCCGGTGTGCTGCTCCTGGTCGGCAAGGGCTCCCTCGCGGCGGACCTGGCCGCCGGTGACCTCTGGATCGTCGCCGCCGCGGTGTGCTTCGCCTCGTACAGTGCCCTGCTCAGGCGGCGCCCGGCCGAACTGGGCGGTGCGGTCTTCCTCTTCGCCACGTTCGTGCTCGGCGCGCTGATGCTGCTGCCGGCGTACGGGGTCAGCCTCGCCGTGCAGGGCGGCTTCGCGCCCACGGCCGGCACGGTCGGGCCGCTGGTGTACGTCGGGGTCTTCTCCTCCGCGCTGGCTTTTTTCGCCTGGAACAAGGCGATCGCGCTGATCGGCGCGGCCCGGGCGGGAGTCGTGTACTACCTGCAGCCGGTGTGCGTGGCGCTGCTGTCCTGGCTGCTGATCGACGAGTCGATGGGCCCGTCGCACCTGCTGTGCATGGCGCTGATCCTGGGCGGTGTGGCGCTGGGTACGGCCCGGTCCCGGTGAACCGGCGTGAGGGCCCCGCGCCGCCGGCCGGGCGGTGGCACGAGGCCCTCACGAGACGGTCAGTGGGCGTGGGCGGCGGGGTCGTCGTCCGCGGGTGAGTCGCTGTGGGCGGTGGCGTGGTCGTCGTCGCGGTCGTCGGCGCCGTCCGGGTCCGTGGTCGTGGCGTGGACGGTGACGTCGTGGTGGGTGCCCCCGGCGGGGGCGGCGGTGGCCGTGGTGGTGAGTCCGAATGCCGTGGCGAGCAGAGCCAGGGCCGCGACGAGCGCGGCGGTCGTTGTGCGCGGTGTCATGCGGGTGTCCCCCTACGGAGTTCCGGGCCGTGCCCGCGCTCGTGCGCCGGGCACGCCAAGGAGTGTCCCCGTCCCGGATGGTGCGTCACAACCGTTATCGGGCTCGATGTCCTGGAGACGCCAAAGACCCTTCTTGAGGGAGGAAGGCCGGAAATATCCTTGTGTAGGTTGCGGGGATGACCGAGTGGGACATCAAGAAGCTCCAGATCCTCCGCACGCTGCGCGACCGGGGGACGGTGACCGCCACCGCGGAGGCCCTGCTGATGACCCCTTCCGCCGTGTCGCAGCAGCTCACCAACCTCTCCAAGCAGCTCGGCGTGCGGCTGCTCGAGGCCCACGGGCGGCGGGTCAGACTCACCGACGCGGCGCACCTGGTGCTGCGCCACGCCGAGGTGGTGTTCGCCCAACTGGAGCGGGCCGACGCCGAGTTGACCGGGTACCTCCAGGGGGAGGCGGGAGAGGTGCGGGTGGGGGCGTTCTCCACGGCCGTGCCCGCGCTGGTCGTTCCGGCCGTGCTGCGGCTGCGCGCGGCGTACCCGGCCCTGGAGGTGCGGGTGCGGGAGGCGGAGGCCGCCGAGGCGTACGAGCTGCTGTCGGCCGGGCAGGTGGACCTGGCGCTGTCCCTGGCGGCCCATGCCCCGACGGCCCGGGACCCCGGGTTCAGCCGCGTACCGCTGCTGGCGGACCCGCTGGACGTGGCCCTCCCGGCGGGGCACGCGCTGGCCGCCGCGCCCGGGCTGCGGCTGGCCGACCTGTCTGGGGAGCGGTGGATCTTCGGCGGCAGCGGGCCCTGGTCGGAGATCACCAGGGCGGCCTGTGAGGCGGCCGGTTTCGTGCCCGAGCAGGCGCATTCGGCCGCCGGGTGGACGGCGATCCTCGCCATGGTGGAGGCCGGGATGGGCATCGCGCTGGTGCCGCGCATGGCGGCCGCCGAGCGGTCCTCGGGGGTGGTGATGCGGGTCCTGGAGGCCGACCAGCCCCGTCGCCACGTGGTCGCGGCGGTCCGCCGGGGCGCCGAGACCGCACCCGCGGTCTCCCGCCTGCTCGCCGCCCTCCGCGAGGTGGCCGCCCGCCGGTGAGCCGCGGTGGGGCGAGGTGTGCTCGGGCGGCGCGCGTTCAGGCGGGGCGCGCGAGGCCCGCGAGCAGGGTGTCGGTGGCCGCCTTGAGCTCGGCGGGCGTCCGTGCGCCGTCCCGGGTCAGGTGGTGCACCAGGCTCGGCGTGAACGGCGCCAGCAGCATGTGGGCCAGCAGCGAGGCGTCGGCCTCCGGGCTCACCCGCGTGACGAGCACGGTCACGTGCGCGTGCATGGTCGCGTACGCGCCACTGCTGTAGCGGGCGCTCGGCGCGGCCGCCTCCGCCGCGAGCAGCATGTCGAGCTGGTCGCCCACGCGGTCGGCCAGGGCGTGCAGGAAGGCACGCAGCCGCTCCAGGGGCGGGGCATCCGGGCCCAGCGGCGGCGGGCCGGTCATGAACGCCTCCTGGAACCGCTGCTCCCGCTCGTCGAGCAGGGCGAACAACAATTGGGCGACGTCCCCGAAGCGGCGGTAGACCGTGCCCACACCGATACCGGTCTCGCGCGCGACCGCGTTCATCGTCAGGGCGCCCGGGCCCTTGTCCGCGACGATCCGCGCGGCCGCCTCCAGGATGCGGCGGCGGTTGCCGGCCGCGTCGGCCCGCTCGGCGCGCCCCGCGCCTCGCCGCTGCGGCTCGTTCATGCTCCCAGCATATCCCCCGTACCGGATAACTATCCGCTTCGCCCCTCGGCCCTGGGCACATCCTTTCAGTTCACCTGAACAGCCAGTGAAGAAACTTCCACTGGACCTGACCGGTCGGGTGGCGCGACAGTCGGGGCATGACCTTCGACGCCGGCCACACCGCCCCCGACCAGGACCCGCACGCCAACGACGCCGCCCCGTACGGCGGCGGTGACCCCTACGCCGACTACCGCGCCGGCGACTTCCCCTTCACCGAGCTGGTCGACCTGGCCGACCGGCGCCTGGGTGCCGGGGTGGTCGCCGCCAACGACGAGTTCTTCGCCGAGCGTGAGAACCTCCTGGTGCGCGAGCGGGCCGTCTTCGACCCGGAGCACTTCGGGCACAAGGGCAAGATCATGGACGGCTGGGAGACCCGCCGCCGGCGCGGCACCGACGGCGACGACCCCTTCCCGGCCCCCGAGGACCACGACTGGGCGATCATCCGCCTGGGCGCCCCCGGAGTCATCCGCGGCATCGTCGTCGACACCGCCCACTTCCGCGGCAACTACCCGCAGCGCGTCTCCGTCCAGGCCGCCTCCGTCGCCGGCTCGCCCGGCCCGGAGGAGCTGCTCGCCGGCGACGTGAAGTGGGAGGAGCTCGTCCCGCCCACCCCCGTGCGCGGCCACGCCGCCAACGGCTTCACGATCAGCGCCGAGCGCCGCTTCACCCACCTGCGCCTGTGCCAGCACCCCGACGGCGGCATCGCCCGCCTGCGCGTCCACGGCGAGGTCGTGGCCGACCCCGAGTGGCTGGAGCTGCTCGGCACGATCGACCTCGTCTCCGTACTCAACGGGGGCGCGTACGAGGACGCGTCGGACCGGTTCTACTCCTCGCCCACGCAGATCATCCTGCCGGGCACGTCGCGCAAGATGGACGACGGCTGGGAGAACCGCCGCCGCCGTGTGCGCGGCACCAACGACTGGGTGCGCTTCCGGCTGGCCGCCCGCGGCGCCGTCCGGGCCATCGAGATCGACACCGCGTACCTCAAGGGCAACTCCGCGGGGTGGATCGCCCTCCAGGGCCGTGACGGCGACAGTGGCGACTGGTTCGAGATCATCCCGCGCACCCGGCTCCAGCCCGACACCCTGCACCGGTTCACACTGCCGGCGCCGGCCGTCGCCACCCACGTCCGCCTCGACGCCTTCCCCGACGGCGGCATCGCCCGGATGCGCCTGCACGGCGAGCTCACCGACGAGGGCGCCGCCACGCTGCGCGCCCGCTGGGCCGAGCTGAACGGCTGACCGGTCTCCGCCCGGCGGACGGCCGCGCACCGATCGCCCGTCCGCCGGGCGGCTTTCATCACTTTTCCGTCACGAGGGGCGCCCTACAGGGGAGGGCGCCCCTCGTGCTGTCTGTTGTGGTCAACTCGCGCAGAAAGGGCCCCTTTTGCGCGTGACTATGCTCAAACACTGTGTGACTGAGGACTTTTTTCAGTCAGTTTTGGGCAGGGTGGGGCGGCCGATGAACATCCCCACATGACCGCAGGACCGGAGAACCGATGGACAGCAACCTCGCCATTCAGCCGACCACTGATGGCCAGGCATTCGACCAGGCGCAAGTCCCGCTCTACTACAGCCGCAAGACGGCGGACATCCTCCACAAGTACGGGCCGGGACCCCGCGTCCACTACCACGTGGGGCTGTTCGCACCGGGCGCCGCGCCCAACACCACCGTCTCCCAGCGAGTTCTCAAGCGCCGCATAGTCGAGTCCCAGGAGGCGATCGTCGCGCACGCGGCCCGCGCCTGGGGCGCGTACGCCACCCCGCCCGGCAAGCTCCTGGACATCGGCTGCGGTGTCGGCGGCGGCTCGCTGTACTGGGCTCAGGAGCACGGCACCAAGGTCACCGGCATCACGGTCACCGGCGAACACGTGCCGCTGATCGAGGAGTTCGCCCGGCGGGCGGGCGTCGCGAGCCGCGTCACCCCGCTGGTCGGTGACATCCACGACTTCACCGGCAAGCGCAAGTTCGACGCCGCGTACGCCAACGAGAGCTCCGGCTACATGGACCGCGAGCGGCTCTTCCAGGTGGTCGCCAAGGCCCTGAAGCCCGGCGGCTGGTTCGGGCTCCAGGAACACTTCGTCCGCCGCCCCGAGTGGACCGAGTTCATCGACGGCTACTACAGGACGCGGCTCGGCACCCTGACCGAGTACATCCTCGCCGCCGAGGCGGCCGGCTTCGAACTCGAGCAGGACGAGGACGTCACCGACCGCGTCGCCGAGTTCTGGGTGCAGTCCATGGCCTGGAACACGGCCGAGCTGGAGCGCGTCGAGCGCGGCGCGGGCCGGGAGGGCGCCGCCGAGAGGACCGCCTGGACCCGTGAACGCCTCCAGCAGTCCACGATCACGCACGGCAAACTGTTCCGGATCTGGCGCGACCACGCCATGGAGACCCGGCTGCTGCTCTTCCGCCTGGGCGGAGGAAGCTGACGATGCCGCCCGTGTACGCGAAGGACGCGCCCCCCTCACGGATCGGCTGGAAGCTGCCGCCGTTCCACTGCCCCTTCGAGCGGGACCTCATCCACCCCAAGGCCGCCGAGCTGGAAGAGCGGGCCATCGCGTGGATCGACGCGTACGGGCTGTACCCGGACCCCGTCGAACGCGCGTGGGGACTGGCCACCCACAGCGCCGACTTCACCAGCCGGATCATCCCGTACGGCGACATCGAGCCCGTCCTGCTCTTCATCGAGTGGAACTACTGGGCCAACGCCGTCGACGACTGGCAGGACTCCGGGTCCACCGCCACGCGGACGGCCGACATCGCCGACCACAGCGCCCGCCTGGTGCGTGCCATCGAGGCCCCCGGCTCGGGACTGCTGCCGCCCGGGCCGCTCACCGATGCCCTGGAGGACCTGGTCACCCGGACGCGGGCGATGCTCACGCCCTTCCAGTTGCGCAGGTTCACCGAGGGGACGCGCGACTGGCTCTTCGGGGCAAGCTGGCAGACCGCCAACGCCGAGCGCGGTGTCATGCCGTCCCTCAACGAGTTCGCCGCGATGCGGATGTCCGTCAACGGAACCCGCTTCACCCTCACCTGGTGCGACGCCGCGAACGGCATCCACCTGCCGGCCGACGTGCTGTACTCGGCCCCCGTCCAGGCGCTGACCGACGCCGCCGGATTCATCGTCTCCTGCGACAACGACCTCTTCTCCTACAACAAGGAGGATCACCAGGAGCCACGGGAGCAGAACCTGCTCAACGTGATGGCCCTGCACCACCACTGCACACCCGCCGAGGCGCTCGCCCCGGCGGTCGCCCTCCGGGACCGGGCCATGACGCTGTTCGTCCGGCTGCGCGACCGGCTCGCCCGCCACGCCGACGCGCCCCTGCGCCAGTACCTCGACTCGCTCGCGCACTACGTCGCGGGCTGCATCGCGTGGCAGAACCTGGCACCCCGCTACGCCAGCCCCCGCAACCGCAACGCACTCCCGGCCGAAGGCGCGTCGTACGACATCACCTGGCGGGACACCCCGAGCGACCCCAGCCCCGAGCCGCCACCGGTCCCGGCGATCGCCTGGTGGTGGCGGCAGCTCGAGGACTGACGTCCGGCGCCGCTCAGTGGAGCCCGAGCAAGCGGCGCCACCAGGGCCGCCGGGCCCGGGGACCGTCCTGCACGGGGGCAGGACCGGGTGACGAGTCCACTGCCTCGGGCAACGGCTGCGAGGACCCGGTACCGGGGACGGGAGCGACCGTGGTGCCCGTGGCCCCGCGGGGCGTGAACGTCACCGGGAGGGCCACGAGCTGCCGCGACATCAGCGACGACTCCCAGCGCAGCTCGTCCTGCGCCACCGCCAGCTCCAGATCGGGGAGCCGGGACAGCAGGACGTCGATGCCGGTGTCCGCGATGGCCCGGCCGATGTCCTGGCCCGGGCACTCGTGCGGGCCGCCGCTGAACGCCAGGTGGGAACGGTTGCCGTGCACCGGGACCGTCAGGTCCGGCCGGATCGCCGGGTCGACGTTGGCAGCGGCCAGACCCAGCAGCAGCATGTCCCCGGCCTTGATCGGCTGACCGCCCAACCGGGTGTCGCCGGTGGCCCACCGCCCCAGGATCGTGGTGAGCGGCGGCTCGTCCCACAGCACCTGCTCCAGGGCGTCGGGCAGGGTCATGTGGCCGCCGGAGAGGTCGGCCCGGAAGCGGCGGTCGGTGAGCACCAGGCGCAGCGTGTTGGCGATCAGGTTCGCGGTCGTGGAGAAGGCCGCGATCAGCACCAGACGCAGGTGCTCGACGATCTCCGTGTCGGAGAGCGACGTCTCGTGCTCCAGCAGCCAGGAGGTGAAGTCCCGGCCCGGCACCTCCCGCTTGCGCGCCAGCAGCTCCTGGAGCGTCTCGGTGACGTACGCGTTGCTGGCGACGGCCGTCTCCGTGCCCTTGATCATGTCGCGGGCGGCCTCCACGAGCCTCGGGCCGTACGAGTCCGGCGCGCCGACGAGCTGGGTCATCACCAGCATCGGCAGCGGTTCGGCGAAGTCCGCGACCAGATCCGCCCGGCTGGTCTCGGCGAAGCCGTCGATGAGCTGGTCGGCGAACCGCTTCACATACCGGCGCACACCGCGCCGGTCGAAACGCTCCAGCGACTCGGTGACGGCACCGCGCAGCCGCCTGTGCTCCGGCCCGTCCTGGAAGTTGCACACCGGCTGCCACGCGGCGATCGGGGCGAGCGGGTGGTCCGCCGCCACCTTGCCCTCCTGCATGGCACGCCAGAGCCGGGAGTCCCGCGAGAACCGCGACGGCGTCCGTGCCACGTCCAGGTTCTCCCGGTGGCCCAGCACCAGCCAGGCGGGCAGGTCGCCATGGACGAGGACGGGGGCGACGCTGCCGTGCTCGGCGCGCAGCTTCTCGTACAGGCCCATCGGGTCGGCCTCGGCCTCCGGGCCGTACAGCCGGTGCGCGGGGCAGCCCGGTGGCGGGCCGGACGGGGTCGGGTCGGTCGACGGCGTGGTCACGAGGCCTCCGGGGTCACGGCGAGGGAGTGCAGGTAGCGCATCAGCGTCATCAGGACGTCCCGGCTGGAGTCGCGGCGCCGGGCGTCGCACAGGACGATCGGGACGGAGGCGGGCAGGTCCAGGGCGCCGCGCAGCTCCTCCAGGGGGTACTGGGGCGCGTCGGGGAAGGAGTTGACGGCGACCACGAAGGGGACGCCGCGCTCCTCCAGCCTGCCCAGCACGTCGAAGCTGACCTCCAGCCGGCGGGTGTCGACGAGGACCACCGCGCCCAGGGCTCCCTCGAACAGCCCGCGCCACAGGAACCAGAAGCGCTCCTGGCCCGGGGTGCCGAAGAGGTACAGCACCAGTTCGTCGTTGATGCTGATCCGGCCGAAGTCCATGGCCACGGTGGTCGAGCGCTTGCTCCGCTCCACGCCCGCCGTGTCGTCGACGCCGACCCCGGCCTGGGTCATGGTCTCCTCGGTGGTCAGCGGCCGGATCTCGCTCACCGAGCCCACCAGGGTGGTCTTGCCCACGCCGAAGCCGCCGACGATCACCACCTTGACCGCGGCGGCGGCCGTCGCCGGCAGGGCGTCCTCGTCGCGCGGCCCGGCGGGTGGCTCAGAGCTTCTGAAGTCCATCGATCACTGCCTCAATCAATGCCAGGTCGGGGAGTTCGGCGCGGGCGACGGGCGCGCGCGCCAGGACGTCTCCGGCGGTGAGCAGGTCACCCACCAGGACGGTCACCACGCTCACGGGCAGGGCGAGGTACGCCGAGATCTCGGCCATCGACAGCGGTGCCTGGCACATCCGCATGATCGCCGAGTGCTCCGGCTGCATACCGGGCCTGGGCCCCGACCTGGCCACGATCAGGGTGACCAGGTCGAGCGGGGTGGACCCTAAGGGGCCGCTGCGGCCACCGGTGATCACGTAGAGCCGCTCGGGGCTGTGGTCCTCCCAGCCGTGGCCCTCGCCGCGCGGGGGGACCGGGTCGCTCACGCGGGCTGCCCGTCGCGCCGGGGCGGGCTGCTGAGGTGCTCTCCGATCCGTGCCACCAGGTCGCGCATCCGCTGGCCCATCAGGCCCGCGTCGACGCCCTCGTCGGCCAGGACGGCGAGGTAGGCACCCGCGCCGGCCGCCATCAGGTAGAAGAACCCGCCGTCCATCTCGATCACGACGAGCCGCATCCGCCCCTCGCTGTGCGGGAGTTCGGCGGCGACCGCGCCCGCGAGGCTCTGGAGGCCGGCGCAGGCGGCGGCCAGCCGGTCGGCCGTGTCGGTCTCGGCGCCGTACTGCGCCATCCGCAGGCCGTCGGCGGAGAGCACGATCACGTGGCGGGTCTGCGGCACGCTCTCGGCCAGGTCCTTGAGCATCCAGTCCATGTCGGGCCGCTGCTGACTCATGGCTGTTCCCCCTTGCTCGCCGGGGCCGGCGAGGCGTCGCTGTTCTGGTCTGCGCCGGTTGGGCGTTCACCGGACAGGCCGCTCTGGAAGGCGGCCAGCCACATGCCCGGCTGCACCTGGGGTGCGGGGTCCGGTTCGGTCGTGGTGGTCCGGGTGGTCGTGGTGGTGGCCGCCGCGGGGGCGGGCGTGGTGGTGGTCGTGGCGGGTTCCGCCGTCACGCGGGTCTTGCGGCGCCGCTGCGGCAGGCCGCTCGGGGTGCGCTCGGTGACGACGGGCGCGTCCGTCCCGGCCGTGGACGGGCCGGTGACCGGGCGGGACGGGCCGGACGGCCGGGCGGCGGTCTCGCGTACGGCCGGCTCCAGGGCGCCCCGGGGCCCGGAGGAGGTGCCGATGCCGTGGGCGAGGCCCGTGGCGGCCGAGGTGGTGGTGATCAGGTCCTGCGGTACGACCAGGACGGCGCGGACACCGCCGTACGCGGACGAGCGCAGCGAGACCTGGAAGTCGTACGCCTGCGACAGCCGGCCCACCACGGCGAGGCCCAGGCGCGGGGTCTCGCCCAGGTCGTTGAGGTCGATGCCCTGCTGGGCCTGGCGGAGCATGCGCTCGGCCCGGCCGCGGGCCTCCTCGCTCATGCTGACGCCGCCGTCCTCGATCTCGATGGCGATGCCCGCGTTCACGTCCACGGCCGTCAGGTGGACCTTGGTCTGCGGCGGGGAGTAGCGGGTGGCGTTGTCCAGCAGCTCGGCCAGCGCGTGGATGAGGGGCTCGACGGCGGGGCCGACGACGGCGACCTCGGAGACCGAGTGCAGCTCGACGCGCTGGTAGTCGATGATGCGGGACATCGCGCCGCGCAGCACGCTGTAGAGCGGTACGGCCCTGCTCCACTGGCGGCCGGGCCGGGCACCGCCCAGCACGGCGATGGAGTCGGCGAGCCGGCCGATGAGCGCGGTGCCGTGGTCGAGCCTGAGCAGGTCGCCGAAGACGCTCGGGCTCTGCCCGTGCCGGTCCTCCATCTCGCGCAGTTCCTGCGCCTGCTGGTGCACGATGGCCTGGACGCGCCGGGCGATGTTGACGAAGGCGCGCTGCGCCGACTCGCGCAGGTCCTCCTCGGCGACCACGGCGTCCAGCACCGAGCGCAGCACCGCCTGGTGGGCGGCCCGGAACTCGGGTGTCAGGCCCGGCTCGTAGGCGTCGGCGGCCTCCAGCGAGGCGAGGACGTCCTCGGGGAACTCGCCCCTGCGCAGCCGCGCCACGACGTCCGGCAGCAGCGTGCCGGCGAGCCGGACCGTCTCCGCCTCCTGCCGAGCGAGGGCCGTGCGCTGCTCGGCCACCGCGGCCCGCAGCCCGGCCAGTTCCCTGTCGCGCCGGGCTGCCGCGCCGCAGGCGAGCGCGACCGCGACGAACGCGGCGGCCCCGAGCCAGGCGACCGGGGTGCGGGCCGGCGCGGAGACCAGGGCCACGGCGACGGCGGTGCCCGCTGCGATCACGATGGCGGGCAACGCCCATATGCCGGGCGACGATCCCTCTCGAACCATCAGAACCCTCAAACGATCGAAAGCGAAAGATCAAAGGACACAACGGCCCGGAAGCTTATCGGTATCTGTGCACGGGTCTTGACAGCGGGTCAGGATGTGGACGCATCGGGCGAGCGTCGTGGCGCGAAGAAGCCCCGGACCCGATCGACCCGGGTCCGGGGCTTCTGGTGACATGCCGGTTACGCGTCGGCCGCCTGCGCCCTCAGCGCGCGCTCGACGCCCGCACGGGACTCCGACACCAGCCGCCGCAGCGCCGCGTTGGGCTCGGCCGCCGACAGCCAGGCGTCCGTCGCCTCCAGCGTCTCGCCCGACACCTGGAGCGCCGGGTACAGCCCGACCGCGATCTGCTGGGCCATCTCGTGCGAGCGGGACTCCCACACGTCCTTGACCGCCGCGAAGTACCTCTCCGTGTACGGGGCCAGCAGCTCGCGCTGGTCGGTCTGGACGAACCCGCCGATCACCGCCTCCTGCACGGCGTTCGGGAGCTTGTCCGACTCGACGACCGACGCCCACGCCTCGGCCTTGGCCTCCTCGGTCGGCCGGGCCGCCCGGGCGGTCGCCGCGTGCCGCTCGCCCGCCGCCGTCCGGTCCCGCTCGTACTCGGCGGCGATCTCCGCCTCGTCGTACACGCCCGTGGCCGCCAGCCGCTCCACGAACGCCCAGCGCAGCTCGGTGTCGACGACCAGGCCCTCGATCGTCTCGGTGCCCTCCAGCAGCCCGGTCAGCAGGTCGAGCTGCTGCGGCGTACGGGCGGTCGCCGCGAACGCCCGCGCCCACGCGAGCTGGTGGTCGCTGCCCGCCTCGGCGGTGCGCAGGTGGGCCAGCGTCGCCTCGGTCCAGCGCGCCAGCGCCGCCTCGCGCCGCTCGGGCGCCGCGTACAGGTCCAGGGCCAGCTTCACCTGCCGGTGCAGCGACTGCACCACACCGATGTCCGACTCCTTCGCGATGCCCGACAGCACCAGCTCCAGGTACGCGTGGGTGGCCAGCTCGCCGTCCCGCGTCATGTCCCAGGCCGACGCCCAGCACAGGGCGCGCGGCAGCGACTCGGTGAAGTCGCCCAGGTGCGCGGTGACGTTCTCCAGCGACACCTCGTCCAGGCGGACCTTGGCGTACGACAGGTCGTCGTCGTTGAGCAGCACCACGGCCGGGCGGCGCCTGCCCGCGAGCCGCGCCACCTCGGTCCGCTCGGTCGCCGTGACGTCCAGCTCCACCCGGTCGGTGCGGACGAGCTTGCCGCCCTCCAGGTCGTACAGGCCGATCGCGATCCGGTGCGGCCGCAGCACCGGCTCGCCCTTGGCGCCGGCGGGCAGTGCCGGGGCCTCCTGCCGTACCGCGAACGAGGTGATGACCCCGTCCCCGTCGACCTCGATCTCCGGCCGCAGCACGTTGATACCGGCGGTTTCCAGCCATGCCTTCGACCAGGTGCGCAGGTCCCGCCCGGAGGTCTCCTCCAGCGCGCCCAGCAGGTCCGACAGGCGGGTGTTGCCGTACGCGTGCCGCTTGAAGTACGCCCGCACGCCCCGGAAGAACGCGTCCTCACCGACGTACGCCACGAGCTGCTTCAGCACGGAGGCGCCCTTGGCGTAGGTGATGCCGTCGAAGTTGACCAGGACGTCGTCCAGGTCGCGGATCTCGGCCATGATCGGGTGCGTGGACGGGAGCTGGTCCTGCCGGTACGCCCAGGTCTTCATCGAGTTCGCGAACGTGGTCCACGAGTGCGGCCAGCGCGAGCCGGGCGCGGCGGCCTGGCAGGCGATCGAGGTGTACGTGGCGAACGACTCGTTCAGCCACAGGTCGTTCCACCACTCCATGGTGACCAGGTCGCCGAACCACATGTGCGCCAGCTCGTGCAGGATGGTCTCGGCACGCACCTCGTACGCCGCGTCCGTCACCTTGGAGCGGAAGACGTACTGGTCGCGGATGGTCACCGCGCCCGCGTTCTCCATCGCGCCCGCGTTGAACTCCGGCACGAAGAGCTGGTCGTACTTGGCGAAGGGGTACGCGTAGTCGAACTTCTCCTGGAACCAGTCGAAGCCCTGCCGCGTGACCTCGAAGATCGCGTCCGCGTCCAGGAACTCGGCCAGCGACGGACGGCAGTAGATGCCCAGCGGCACGACCTGCCCCTCCGGGCCCTCGTACGTGCTGTGCACCGCGTGATACGGGCCGACGATCAGGGCCGTGACGTACGTGGAGATCCGCGGCGTGGGCTCGAAGACCCAGAGGTCGTCCTTGGGCTCCGGCGTCGGGCTGTTCGAGATGACGGTCCAGCCGGCCGGCGCCTTCACTGTGAACTGGAACGTGGCCTTCAGGTCCGGCTGCTCAAAGGAGGCGAAGACCCGCCGCGCGTCCGGCACCTCGAACTGGGTGTAGAGGTACGCCTGGTCGTCGACCGGGTCGACGAACCTGTGCAGGCCCTCGCCGGTGTTCGTGTACGCGCAGTCCGCGACGACCGTCAGCTCGTTGCGCCCCTGCTTCAGGTGCTTCAGCGTGATCCGCGAGTCCCGGAAGACCGCCGCCACGTCCAGCGCGTGCCCGTTCAGGGTCACCTTGTGGACGGCCGGGGCGACCAGGTCGATGAAGCTCTCCGCCCCGTCCTCGGCGGAGTCGAAGCGCACGGTGGTCACGGACCGGTAGGTGCCGCCCTCCTGCGCGCCACTGAGATCCAGGTCGATCTCGTACGAGTCCACGGTCAGCAGCTCCGCCCGCCGCTGGGCCTCTTCACGGGTCAGGTTCGTGCCAGGCACCCGGTCATCTCCTCGTTGTGTGACGTTTCCGGTCATCCTTCCACGGCGGGTGCGGAAGGGGACGACCGATTACCGTCCGGCGCGGCCCCGCACGGCGGAGGGCGGCCACCCGTCACGGGTGACCGCCCTCCTGCGCGCACGTACCGGCGTCAGGCGCCCTTCAGCTCCGCCGCCACCAGCTCGGCGATCTGGACGGCGTTCAGCGCGGCGCCCTTGCGGAGGTTGTCGCCGGACAGGAACAGCGCGAGGCCGTTCTCGACGGTCTCGTCGACCCGGATGCGGCCCACGTAGGAGACGTCCTTGCCGGCCGCCTGGAGCGGGGTGGGGATCTCGGCGAGCTCCACGCCCTCGGCGTCCTTCAGCAGCTCGTAGGCGCGCTCCACGCTGATCGGGCGGTCGAAGCGGGCGTTGACCTGGAGGGAGTGGCCGGAGAAGACCGGGACGCGCACGCACGTGCCGGAGACCTTGAGGTCCGGGATCTCCAGGATCTTGCGGGACTCGTTGCGGAGCTTCTGCTCCTCGTCCGTCTCGAACGAGCCGTCGTCCACGATGGCACCGGCCAGCGGCAGCACGTTGAAGGCGATGGGGCGCTTGTAGACGCCCGGCTCCGGGTACGCCACGGCCTCACCGTCGTGGGTCAGCTCGGCGGCCTTCTCGGCGACCGCCTTGACCTGGCCGTCCAGCTCCGCGACGCCCGCCAGGCCCGAACCGGAGACGGCCTGGTAGGTGGTGGCGACCAGGGCGGTCAGCCCCGCCTCCTGGTGCAGCGGCTTGAGCACCGGCATGGCGGCCATGGTGGTGCAGTTCGGGTTGGCGATGATCCCCTTGGGGCGGTCCTTGATCGCGTGCGGGTTGACCTCGGAGACGACCAGCGGAACCTCGGGGTCCTTGCGCCAGGCGGAGGAGTTGTCGATCACCACGGCGCCCTGCGAGGCGACCTTCTCGGCCAGGGCCCGGGACGTGGCACCGCCTGCGGAGAAGAGCACGATGTCCAGACCGGTGTAGTCGGCCGTGGAGGCGTCCTCCACCGTCACCCCGTCCAGCAGCGTGCCCGCCGACCGGGCGGAGGCGAACAGCCGGAGCTCGTCGACGGGGAAGTTCCGCTCGGTGAGGATCCTGCGCATGACCGTGCCGACCTGACCGGTGGCTCCGACGATTCCGACCTTCACGGGGACTCCTCCGTACGTGCTTGCGGGCCTGGCGGCCTGGGTGCCGCACCCATGATGCGTATCACCTGGCCCGGCTTGTCCAATTCATTGTCCGGGACGTGAGAAGCAGCACGCGAGCCGACGCGAAGGGCGGGCGCCCGGTCCGGACGCCCGCCCTCACCCACCGTGCGTACGGAGCTACGGAGTGACCTTCTCGATCACGACGCTGCCCGTGCCGGCGGCCGTGCCGCGCTTGGTCAGCAGCGCCACCTCGCCGAAGAACTGCCGCCCCTCGGGAGCCGCGCCGTTCACCAGCACTTCGGCGCTGACCTGGGCGGACGCGCCGCTCGCCAGGGTCACCGGCTTCGACTCGTCGACCTTGAGCGTGCCGAGCGCCGAGGAGAAGTACACGTCCTTGTAGGAGAACGTGGTCGTCCCGGCCGGCACCGCGTACCCGTCGACGACGATGGTGTACGTGCCCGGCTCGGGCTTGGCCACCGAGACCGACTCCTCGGAGTCACCGTCCGCCGACTGACCGACGACCTTGCCGTCCTTCAGGACGCTCAGGTCCAGGTCGGCGCCCTTGTCGGAGGTGTTGCCGATCACGACGTCGAGGCGCTCCACGCCCTCGCCGACCGTCACCGTGCTGGTCTGCGACTCGTGGTTCGCGATCGTCGGCGTGGCGACCTTGGCGGAACCGAGCGAGCCGCCCTTCAGCCTGCCGTCGATCGCGGCGAAGGTGTTGGTGACCTTCCAGTCCACCGCCGCCGGCGTGCCGACCTTCGCCTCCGGGACCGTCTTCACGGCCGGGTCGAAGGCCGCGCCCAGCAGCGTGACGTCCAGCTTGTACGGGTTGTCCAGGTCCGGCGACGTACGCCGCGACTCGACCTCGATCTCCCAGACGCCCGGCGCCGGGTCGGCGTACGAGCGCACGTCCGGGCGGCAGGTGTTGGCCGGGTTGTAGTGCGGGTAGCACAGGTTGGACGCGGTGTCCTCGACGGCCACACCGTAGGGGTGGATGGAGATGAACCGGGTCTGGCTCTTCTCCTTCAGCCCGGAGATCGCCACCTCCAGCGCCTTGGCGCCCTGGGGGACGGTCACGAAGTAGGACTTGTGGCTGTTGCGCTGCACGCTGCCGCTCGCCGAGAACGTGTACGAGGGCTTCGCCAGGTCGTGCGCGACGACCACGGTGGCGAGGATCTGCTTGTCGACGCCCTCGGTGTCCTCGTCGTCGGCCTCGATGATCGCGCTGTGCACGCCCGCCGAGCCCGGCTTCGCCTGCACCTTGACGGTGACCGGCTTGTTCAGCGGCAGGTCCACCTCGTCGTCGCCGAGGATGCGGAAGGTGCCGTCGTTGTACTTCAGGTCCAGCTCGTGCTCGACCGGCCGGTCCGGGCCGGTCGTGCGCGTGATGGTGACGTCGTAGACCTTCTTCTGGCCGGCCTTGAGGCCGCCCTCACGGTCGTAGATGCCGGTGCCGGGCTTCTTCAGGTGCTGGTCCAGCGCGGTGTCGACCGGCGCGGCGACCTTGTAGTCGTGCGCGGTCGCGCCGTCCTTGACCGACTCCCAGGCGTCCACGACGTCGATCAGGCCGGAGCCCTGCTCGTGTGCGGCGACACCGGAGATGCGGTTGGCGGTGCTGGTCAGCGCGGTGCGCAGGGTCAGCGGCGACAGCTCGATCTTCTTCTGCTTCGCGGCCGAGATCAGCAGCGCGCTCGCGCCCGCCGCCTGCGGCGAGGACATCGAGGTGCCGTTGAGCATCCCGTAACCGGCGGGCAGCTTGTAGCTGGTCTCGGGCACGCCGGCGCCCGCCATCCACAGCGGGATGGTGTTGACCGCCGAGCCGGGCGCGGAGATCGTCGGGGTGAAGCCGCCGTCCTCACGCGGGCCGCGCGAGGAGAAGGGGAACATGGCGTACTTCTTCTCGACGACCGAGTTGTAGTTGGCCGCCCAGGTCTCCCGGGAGATGGCCGCGCCCACCGAGACGACCTTGTCGGCCAGGCCGGGGTCGCCGATGGTGTTGATGCCGGGGCCCTCGTTGCCGGCCGAGATGACGAGCTGGACGCCGTAGGTGTCGATGAGCCGGCCGTACAGCTCGGCGCGCGCGTTGTCGCCGGAGTTCAGCGCCGGCAGACCGCCGATGGACATGTTGACGATGTCCACACCACGGTTGATGACGAGATCGGCCATGCCCTCGGTCAGGGCGGTGTTGGTGCAGCCGCCGGACCAGGTGCAGGCGCGCGAGGAGACCAGCTTCGCGCCGGGCGCGGCGCCGTTCATCTTCCCGCCGAACAGCCCGTGGGCGGCGGTGATGCCGGCGACGTGCGAGCCGTGGTCGGAGTTGACGACGCCGATGTTGACGTAGTCGGCCTTGTCCCCGGCGTCGTTGAAGACGACGTCCTTGCGGATCTCGACCACGAACGGGATGCGCTCGGCGACCTCGGTCGCCGGGTCGTCCGTACCGAAGTGGCCGATCTGGAAGCCGTCCTTGTACGGCTTCATCGCCACGTCGTCGGTGAAGTCGGCGTTGTCGTTCAGGTCGACCCGGACCGTGCCGGCGGCGGCGTCGTACAGCACGCCCCACGCGTCGGTGGTGTCGCCGTCCCGGTTGAGGTCGCCGGCCATGTCACCGCCCTTGGTGACGGCCTCGGCGAACCGGCTGTAGGCGTGCTTGCCGGCCGGTGCGGTGAAGGTGCGCCCGCCGGCGGTGAACGTGGGCCCCTCCACGGCCACGTTCATCCGCCGCCAGGTGCCGTCGCCGTCGCCGACGGGGTCAGTGGCGGTGACCCAGTCGGTGATCTTGCGCTCACCGGTGGTGGTCTTCTGGAGCGCCGGGTGGTCGAGGTCGACCCCGGAGTCCAGGATGCCGATGGTGACGCCCCGGCCGTCGGCCTTGGGGTACTTCTTCACGAAGTCGACCGCGCCGGTCTCGAAGGACGGGTTGTACGGGTTCTTCGCGGGGGTCTTGGCGTTCGGACCGGGGTACGTGGTCGTACCGGCCGTGGCCGCGTCCCGGGCGGCCGACTGGCCGGCGTCGGGCGAGGGGTCGTCCAGCTTGATCTCGTACTGGAGGTCGATCCCCTTGACGGACGGCAGCTTCGCCGCCCGGTCGAGCGCGGACTCCGCCTTCGCGGTGGGCAGGGTGGCGCGGACGTAGCCGAGCTTGTCGTACGTCGTGCCGACCGTGGCGCCCGTGACGCCGCCGAGCTGCTCGGCGACCTGCTCGGTCTGGCCGGGGGCGGTGGCCACCATGACGGTGACGGTCTTCTTGCCCGTGGCCTCGGCCTCGGCGAGCCGCTCGTGGTCGGCGGAGCCCAGCTTGTCCGCGGTGGCGGACGTGGGGGCGGGCTTGGGCGGTGCGGGGTCCGCCGGGGTCTCGGCGGCGAGCACCGGGGCGGTGCCGGCCGCGACGAGCGCGGCCACCAGGCCGGCGGCCGCGGCCACGCGGGCCGCCCGTCTGTGCCCGGGGGCCGGGCTGCCTGATATGGAGCCCTGGGATTCGAGGGTGGTCATCAGCATCCCTGTAAGTGATAGAGACAGTCCGGAATTCGGTGCCGGATGACCGCTCACCCTTTCGTAAGTGACAGGGCTTTGTGGAGGGTTGTCAGAGGTCAGGATGCGGTCATGGCGTACATCCGCCACTGCGGCATGTACGCCATGAGGAACGAACCGGGGTCAAACCCCCTTATGTAGTTGAGTATTCAGCTTTTCAGGCCTCTTTCCCGCGTGCGCCGGTACGGGCGTAGTGCCGGGACGCCTTCGCACGGTTGCCGCACACCGCCATGGAGCACCAGCGGCGCGTGCCGTTGCGAGAGGTGTCGAAGAAGTGCAGGACGCACGCCTCGTGGGCGCAGGCCCGGATGCGGTCGGGCGCCCTGCGCAGCAGGTCCAGGTAGTCGCGGGCGGCCGTCCAGGCCGGGCCCCAGGACGGGTCGGCGAACTCGGGCTCCTCGCCGGGGCCTTCGGGGGTGAGCGTGGCGCGGATGCGGCCGTGGTCGAGCACCGCGTTCAGGCGGGCGGTGGCGCCCTTGTCGCCGGGGGCGTCCACGAGCGCGGCCAGGGCGTCGCGGGCGGCGAGGGTGTGCTCCAGGGCCGGCGCGTCGGCGCGGAAGCGGGCGTCGAGCCCGGTGCTCGCCAGCCAGACGGCCAGCCCGTCGTCGCCGGTGAGGAGGTCCCGGGGGGCGCCGTCCTCGATCCAGCGGGTGTTGAGCAGGTCGAGGCAGACCGGCTCGCCGACGAGCGGGCGGGGGTCGGATGCGGTCATCTCGGTCGTCTCCTCGTGCGCGCCACTAACCACTCAAGCGTACGTGACCGGTTGCGCCCCGACGGTCTAACCTTTAAAGTGCCATTGAACGGTTAGAAACCCGTCGACGAGAGGGGTACGCCATGACGGCGGCCACCAGCACACTCACCACCGGCCACATCGGCCTCAACGTGACCGACATCGAGCGGTCCCTCGCCTTCTACGGCGGCGTCCTCGGCTTCGACGTCCTCGTCGAGGGCAAGGAGGACGGCAGGCGGTACGCCCTCCTCGGCCGGGACGGCCGGCTCACCCTCGCCCTGTGGCAGCAGGCCGACGGCGCGTACGCCCCCGCCCTCGCCGGACTGCACCACCTCGCGTTCGAGGCCGGAACCATGGACCAGGTCCGGGAGATCGAGGCCGAACTGAAGGCGCGCGGGGTCTCCTTCGCGTACGACGGTGTCGTCGCCCACCGCGAGGGCGCGGCCTCCGGCGGGATCTTCTTCCACGACCCGGACGGCACCCGGCTGGAGATCTACGCCCCGACCGGCGCCGAGGACGCCCGCGCCCCGCACGCCACCGCACCCACCTGCGGCTTCTTCTAGGAGGCGGCCCCGTGACCGGCCCGTACCACCACGGCTCCCTCGCCGTGCAGACCCGCGTCGGCGTGCGCGACCTCGCCGACCACGTCGGCCGCTCCATCGGCCCCGGCATCCGCCCGGTCGCCGCCGCCTTCCTGGAGCTCCAGCCGATGCTCGTGATCGGTGCGGCGGACCGGGACGGCCGGGTCTTCGGCTCCCTGCTGACCGGCCCGCCCGGGTTCGTCCGGGCCACGGGGCCCACCTCCGTCTCGGTGACCGGCGGCGTACCGGAGGGCGACCCGCTGGCCGGCGTGCTCGGCCCCGGCGGCCCGCCCGCCGGCACCCCCGTCGGCACCATCGCCCTGGACCCCCGCACCCGGCGGCGGATGCGGCTGGGCGGCACGGCCCGGCCCACCCCGCGCGGGCTGGCCGTCGAGGCCGACCGGGTGTTCTCCAACTGCCCCAAGTACCTCCAGCGGCGCGAGCTGTACGCGCCCGCCCCCGCCACCACCCCCGTCACCGTCACGTCCGGCGCCCGGATGACCCCCGCCCAGGCGGACCTCGTCCGCGAGGCCGACACCTTCTTCATCGCCACCGTCGCCCCCGGCCAGGGCGCCGACGCCAGCCACCGCGGCGGCAACCCCGGTTTCGTCACCGTCACCTCGCCCACCACCCTGAGCTGGCCCGACTACCCGGGCAACGCCATGTTCCTCACCCTCGGCAACCTGGAGGCCGACGCCCGCGCGGGGCTCCTCTTCCTCGACTGGACCACCGGCACCACCCTCCAGCTCACCGGCACCGCCCGCGCCCGGTACGCCGGCCGGGACCGCACCGTCCACTTCACCGCCGACGCGGTCGTGGAGACCCGGGGCGCGAACCCTCTGCGCTGGTCCCCGCCGGAGTACTCACCGGCGAACCCGGCGGTGCCCCACTAACCTCGATGCATGAACGAGAGGTTGAGAGTCGCGGCCTACGCCGTGTGCGTGCGCGACGGACAGCTCCTGCTCGCCCGGGGCACCGCCGACGACGGCACCAAGGAGTGGACCCTGCCGGGCGGCGGCATGGACCACGGAGAAGACCCCCTCGACACCGTCGTGCGCGAGGTCGAGGAAGAGACCGGCTACCTCGCCGAGATGACGGCCCTGCTGGGCGTCGACTCCATACGGCGCCGCCGCAGCGGCCGTCTCGGCAGGGGCACCGACTTCCAGGGCCTGCGCATCCTCTACGAGGGCCGGATCACCGGCGGCGACCTGCGCCCCGAGGTGGGCGGCTCCACCGACCTGGCCGCCTGGCACCCGCTCGACGCCGTCCCCTCCCTCGTACGGGTCGGCGTCGTCGACATCGGGCTGCGGCTGTGGCGCGAGCGGCCCGCCGCCGGGCGCCTCACCCACAACGGCTGAAACACGCTCAACCCCAGCACGGCGGGCAACGCGCCGAGCACGCGCCGGAGTCCTCCTCGGTGACCACTGATCGCGCAGAGGGGAACTCCGGCATGTCCGTACGGAAGACACTGTCCGCCGCGGTGCTGGCGGCGGCACTCACCGCCACCGCCTTCACCGCTCCCGCCCTGGCCGGTGAGCGCACCGGGGACCGGCACCGGGCCACCCAGAAGGCCGTCGACGCCCTGGTCGGGGCCGGCATCCCCGGCGCGCTCGCCCAGGCGCAGGACCGGCACGGCACCTGGAACGGCAGCGCGGGCGTCGCCGACACCACCACCGGCCGCCCGCGCCTGCCGCGGGACCGCTACCGGGTCGGCTCCATCACCAAGACCTTCGTCGCCACGGTCGTCCTGCAACTGGAGGCCGAGGGGAGACTGGACCTCGACGACACCGTCGAGAGCCAACTGCCCGGTGTCGTCCGCGGCAACGGCCACGACGGCCGGAAGATCACGATCCGCCAGTTGCTCAACCACACCAGCGGCGTGTACGACTTCACCTCCGACCCGGACTACCGCGAGAAGGTCTTCGGTTCCGGCTTCCTGGAGCACCGCTACGACACCTGGACCCCGCGTCGGCTGCTGGACGTCGCCATGCGGCACGCACCGGACTTCGCCCCCGGCACCGACTGGAGCTACTCCAACACCAACTACGTGCTGGCCGGCATGGTCATCGAGAAGGTCACCGGACGGCCCTACGGGAAGGAGGTCGAGCGCCGCATCCTGAAACCGCTCGGGCTGCGCGCCACCAGCGTGCCCGGCACCGACCCGAGGATGCCCGCGCCCAGCGGCCGTGCCTACTCCACGCTCTCCGGGCCTCCCGGCTCGCCCGTCCACGACGTCACGGAGCTGAACCCGTCCCTCGCCTGGGCCGCCGGCGAGATGGTCTCCGACTCTGCCGACCTCCAGCGCTTCGTACGGGCGCTGCTGCGGGGCACGCTGCTGCCGGCCCGGCAGATGAAGGAGCTGACCACCACGGTCCCCCTCGGCGAGGAGGCGCCGTCCGTGCGCTACGGCCTGGGCATCATCGAGCAGAAGCTGAGCTGCGGGAAGGAGGTGTGGGGCCACAGCGGCGGCATCCACGGCTCCGCCTCGGAGGTGGTGTCCACACGGGACGGGCGGCACACGCTGGCGCTCAACATCAACGGTGACTGGGCGGGGGACACCCGGGCGGTGCTGGAGGCGGAGTTCTGCGGCGGGAGGCCCTAGCGGGGCAGGACCACCACGTAGGCGGCCGGGGCGCGGTCCCCGGCCGCCATCAGCGCCGTACGCACCACGATCGCCTGCTGCTCCAGGGTGTCCCGGAGCTTGCGGGGCGTGATGTGGACGACGGTGATGCCCAGCCGCTCCATGTGCTCGCGCTTGCGCGTGTACTCGGTCCACAGCGTGTCGTCGTCGTGGCGCGGCGAGCGGGTGTCGAGCTCCACGGCGACCGCGTGGTCGGGCCAGTACGCGTCCACACCGCCGAGGTGCGGGCCGCCGGGCAGCCGGAGGTCGACGTTCCACAGGGGCTCCGGCAGGCCGTGCACGCGCACCATCTCGTACAACCGGTCCTCCGCCAGCGCCCGCCCCTCCGCGAGCAGCGAGTCCACGGCGTCCACGACGTGCGGCCGGGCCAGCAGCCGTGCCCGGTTCAACTCCCGTACCACCGAGGCCGGTTCGCAGTGGCCGTCCCGTACCGCCTCGGTCAGCAGCCGCCGTACGGCGTGGGCGTCGCCGATGTGCGCGAGGGCGTCCGCCAGCGCGCGGGCCACCGGGGCGACCGGCAGGCCGGTGACCTCCAGCGGCTTCGGCATCTCGTGCGCGCGCACGATCCGCACGCACCCCGTGGAGCGCAGCCGCCGGGTGCGCGGCACCAGGACGTCGACGCGGTCCAGCGACAGCAGGCGCGGGGCGGCCGCGAACCGGTGCAGCGCGAGCGCGGCCAGCCCGGTGATCATCGCCTCGGGCGGCTGCCGCTGCGGCTGCCGGTCGGCGTACAGCAGCGCGGCCCGGAGCCGCTCCTCGCTGGTGGGCGGTCCGGGGTGCAGCAGGTACACGCCCGGCAGGTACTGCTGCCAGGGCCCGCCGGCCCGGCACTGCGCGGCGGCCTCGGCGGCGGACACACCGTGCGCCCTGAGCTGTGCGGCGGACAGGACGCGGGGCCGGTCACCGGCCAGGTGGGACAGGGGGCGGGGGGAGAGCGGGGTGTTCGTCATGCCCCGGGGCTTCCCGCCAACCCCACGGCCGCTAACCGCTGTTACACGCCTGTCGACAATTCGGGACGACCCCGTCCTAAAGTACGGGCGTTCGACTGCCGATCAGGGGCCTCGATCATGCCTCCGACCAGCCCGTCCGCCCTCGGCCCGGACGTTCGCCCGGCCGGGGAACGGACGCCCGATTCCCGGCCGGCGCCCCGGGGCGCGCCCCAGGAGCGTGCCCCGCCCGGACGCGATTACGCCCCCCGGCGGGGGCCGGCACCCGGGCGCCGTGACGCCCTCCCGGCGACGGCGCGCCCGGTGCCCGGCACCCCCGCCCGGTGCCGGGCCCCTGCGGGACGACCGTCCGCAACGGGGGAGCCCCCCGTGCGGGGCCCGGCGGGGCGTGACCGGGCGTCAGCCCGCCGCGGCGTCCCGGGCCTGGGCGCGCAGGGCGCGGGCCAGGTCGTCGCGGGCCTCCAGCACCAGGCGGCGCAGCGCCGGGGCGGCCGACTCGTGGGCGGCGAGCCAGGCGTCGGTGGCCTCCAGGGTGGCCGGGTCGTCCTGGAGGGACGGGAACAGGCCCCGCACCACGTCCATGCCGATCTGGATGGACCGCTCGGCCCACACCCGCTCGATCGCCGCGAAGTACCGCGGCGCGTACGGGGCGATCAGCTCCCGCTGCGACGGCTGGACGAAGCCCGCGATCGTCGCCTCCACCAGCGCGTTCGACAGCGCGTCCGACTCGACGAGCTGCGCCCACGCCTGGGCCTTCACGGCCTGCGACGGGCGGGCCGCCAGACAGCGCACCTGGTGGCGCTTGCCCGACGCGGTGTCGTCGCGCGCCAGCTCCGCCCCGATCGCCGCCTCGTCCGCGCGGCCGTGCGCGGCCAGCGGCTCCAGGAACGTCCAGCGCAGCTCCTGGTCCACGTCCAGCCCGTCGATCTTCGCCGTGCCCTCCAGCAGCCCCTCCAGGAGCTGGAAGTCCGCCTCCGAGGCGGCCGTCGCGGCGAAGAACCGCGCCCACGTGAGCTGGTGCTCGCTGCCCGGCTCCGCCTCCCGCAGCTCCCGCAGCGCGCCCCCGGCCAGCAGCCCGGCGCCCTCCTCGCGCCACGCCGGCGCCGCGTAGTGCACCAGCGCCGAGCGGGCCCAGGCGTGCAGCATCTGGAGCACACCGATGTCCGACTCGCGCCCCGCGAAGGCCAGCACCAGGGCCACGAAGTCCCGTGCGGGCAGCAGCGCGTCCCGCGTCAGGTTCCACAGCGCCGACCAGCACAGCGCCCGCGCCAGCGGGTCCTTCAGACCGCCCAGGTGCGCCCGCAGCGTGGCGAGCGAGTCCTCGTCGAAGCGGACCTTGCAGTACGTGAGGTCGTCGTCGTTCACCAGCACCAGGGCCGGGCGTTCCCGCCCCGCCAGCTCCGCCACCACGGTCCGCTCCCCGGTGACGTCCACCTCCGCGCGGGCGTACCTCACCAGCTCGCCCTCCGGCGACAGCCGGTACAGCCCCACCGCCGCCCGGTGCGGCCGCGCCACCTCGCCCTCCTGGAGCACGGCCAGCTCCGCGACGCGGCCGTCCGCACCGTACGACACCACCGGCGTCAGGGCGTTGACGCCCGAGGTCTCCAGCCACGACCGCGACCAGGCCTTCATGTCCCGGCCGGACGTCTCCTCCAGCACCGACAGCAGGTCACCGAGGCGGGTGTTGCCGTAGGCGTGGCGCTTGAAGTAGCGGCGGGCGCCCTCCAGGAACGCGTCCCGGCCCGCGTACGCCACGAGCTGCTTGAGGACCGCCGCGCCCTTGGCGTAGGTGATCCCGTCGAAGTTCAGCTTGGCGTCCTCCAGGTCACGGATGTCGGCCGTGATCGGGTGTGTGGAGGGGAGCTGGTCGGCGCGGTACGCCCACGCCTTGCGGTTGTTGGCGAAGGTCACCCAACTGTTGGTGAAACGGGTCGCCTCGGCGAGCGAGAAGGAACCCATGAAGTCCGCGAAGGACTCCTTCAGCCACAGGTCGTCCCACCACTTCATGGTGACCAGGTCGCCGAACCACATGTGCGCCATCTCGTGCAGGATGACGTTCGCCCGGCGCTCGTACGCCGCCTGCGTCACCTTGCCCCGGTAGATGTACTCCTCGCGGAAGGTGACCATGCCCGGGTTCTCCATGGCGCCCAGGTTGTACTCGGGCACGAAGGCCTGGTCGTACTTGCCGAAGGGGTAGGGGTAGTCGAAGTTGTCGTGGAAGAAGTCGAAGCCCTGCTTGGTGATCAGGAAGACGTCGTCCGCGTCGAAGTGCCTGGCCAGGCCCTTGCGGCACATGGCACCCAGCGGGATCTCCAGGTCGCCGCGCCGGTAGGTGTCCGTCACGTAGTGGTACGGGCCGGCCACCACGCAGGTGATGTACGTCGAGATCGGCGCCGTCTCGGCGAACCGCCACACGCCCCCCTCGCGCGACTCCTCCGCGCCGTTGCTCCACACGGTCCAGCCCTCGGGAGCCGTCACCTCGAAGCGGTACGGCGCCTTTAGGTCGGGCTGCTCGAAGTTGGCGAACACGCGCCGCGCGTCGGCCGGCTCGTACTGCGTGTAGAGGTAGACCTCGCCGTCCTCCGGGTCGACGAACCGGTGCAGCCCCTCACCGGTGCGGCTGTAGGCGCACTGGGCGTCCACCACCAGCACGTTCTCGTCGGCGAGGCCGTCCAGCGCGATCCGCGAGCCGTCGAACACGGCCGCCGGGTCCAGCTCCCGCCCATTGAGCGTGACCGAGGTCACGGACGGGGCGATCAGGTCCACGAAGGTGGCGGAGCCGGGCGCGGTGCGGCGGAACCGGATGGTCGTCACCGAGCGGAACGTACGCCGCTCGGCCTCGCTCTCCCCGACGGCGGACCGCAGGTCGAGGGCGACCTCGTACCCGTCGACGGACAGCAGCTCGGCCCGCGCGCGGGCCTCGTCGCGGGACAGATTCTCACCGGGCACGGGCGGCACTCCTTCGTGGCTCGTTGTGACAGGAGCGATCCTGCCACGCACCACTGACGCGCGGTATGCGGGAATGCCCTTGCGCGGTCCGGCGTTGCACGAGGGACGATCCCGGCGCGACCCGCGTGCATCCCGCGCAGACCACGAGGAGAGACATGTCCGAGAGCAGGACCACCGCCGACTTCTGGTTCGACCCCCTGTGTCCCTGGGCGTGGATGACCTCCCGCTGGATGCTCGAGGTGGAGAAGGTCCGCCCGGTCGACGTCCGCTGGCACGTGATGAGCCTCGCGGTCCTCAACGAGGACAAGCTGGACGAGGTCCCGCCGGAGTACCGCGAGATGCTGGAGACCCAGGCGTGGGGCCCGGTCCGGGTCGTCGTCGCCGCCCAGCAGCTCCACGGCGACGAGGTGGTGGGCAAGCTCTACACCGCGCTCGGCACCCGCTTCCACAACAAGGGCGAGGGCCCGACGCACACCGCGATCCGCGAGGCGCTGGAGGACGCCGGCCTGCCGGTGTCGCTCGCCGAGTACGCCGACAAGGACACCTACGACGCCGAGCTGCGCGCCTCCCACCACGAGGGCATCAGCAAGGTGGGCCAGGAGGTCGGCACCCCGGTCATCGCGGTGCCCGGCCCGGACGGCGAGCAGATCGCCTTCTTCGGCCCGGTCGTCACCCCCGCCCCCCAGGGCGAGCAGGCGGCCCGGCTGTGGGACGGCACGCTGATGGTGGCGTCGATCCCCGGTTTCTACGAGATCAAGCGGACCCGCACCCAGGGCCCGGACTTCAGCAACCTGTAGCGCCGGCCGCGCACCCGTACACGGAAGGCCCCCTGTGAGTCCCGTCCTCACAGGGGGCCTTCCCTCATCCGCCTGCCCGGTGAAGGTTGAGAAGACGATCACGAGCAGGACGTTTCACGGCGCCGTCGTCAGGGCGCGATCAGTGGCGTGCGCTCCTTGGCCTGGGCATAACGCTTGGCCACGTCCTGCCAGTTGACGACCTCCCACATCGCGTCGATGAAGTCGACCTTCTGGTTCTTGTACTGGAGGTAGAAGGCGTGCTCCCAGGCGTCGAAGACGAGGATCGGCACCGAGCCCTGGCCGACGTTGCCCTGGTGGTCGTACACCTGCTCGACGATCAGGCGGCCGCTGACCGGCTCGTACGCCAGGACACCCCAGCCGGAGCCCTGGGTGGTCGCGGCGGCCTTGGAGAGCTGCGTCCTGAACTTGGCGAAGGAGCCGAAGGACGCGGCGATGGCGTCCGCGAGCTCTCCCACGCCGTCGGCGGCCAGCGGCTCGCCGCCACCGCCGTTCTTCTTGCCGGTCATGTTGTGCCAGTAGATGGAGTGCAGGATGTGGCCGGAGAGGTGGAACGCGAGGTTCTTCTCCAGGCCGTTGATGGAGCCCCACTGCTCCTTGTCGCGGGCCTCCTCGAGCTGCTCCAGGGTGTCGTTCGCGCCCTTGACGTAAGCGGCGTGGT
Source organism: Streptomyces sp. WAC05374 (assembly GCF_004353505.1). Taxonomy (GTDB): domain Bacteria; phylum Actinomycetota; class Actinomycetes; order Streptomycetales; family Streptomycetaceae; genus Streptomyces. The sequence goes on along the minus strand of NZ_SMNQ01000005.1, from coordinate 330,550 downwards.
GCTTGTCGTGGTGCAGCTCGATGATCTGCGGGTTGATGACCGGCTCGAGCTCCGCGTAGTCGTACGGAAGTTCAGGAAGTGTGTAGATCGCCATGTCCGAGCCCTCCGACTGCTGCTGCATGTTGCTGCTTATTGCAAATCTTGTGCAAGTGCAGGCTAACAGCAGGAGGGCCCGGAAGTTGATCAGCCCTTCGTCCTAGGACACGAGTCCCGGCGCGTCCTGGGGGCGCGTCCGGCACGCCTCCCGGGCGACCGCCGCCAGGTCCGGGAAGTCGGTCACCACGGCGTCCACCCCGAGGGCGAAGTGGCGGGCGTACTCGGCGAAGGCGTCACCGAAGGCGTGCGGGTCGGTGCCGCGCCGCAGCTCCGCGGGCAGGTACTGGTTCTCGGCGCGGAAGGTGTACGCCCCCACCCTCAGCCCGGCCGCGTGCGCGTCCGCCACGAGCGTCGACGGCGCCACCAGGGACGACTTGTCGGGGCCGATCCACCGCGCGTACGCGGCGATCCGGCGCAGCCCGGCCGGGCTCATCATGTCCCGGTACGTCAGAGGGTGGCCGTACGGGCCGCCGCTGGTGCCGAGCGCCTGCCAGAGCGGCACGCCCAGCCCCTCGCCGGCGAGCCGCAGCAGGCTGGACGGCTCGAACGACTGGATCACGCACTCGCGCGGGCCGAGCCGGAGGCGGCGCACGGCGTCGGCGAGTACCGGCTCCAGGGGCAGGCCCAGGGAGCGGAAGTACGTCGGGTGCTTGGTCTCCGGGAAGACCGTGACGGTCCGTCCGTGGCGCCTCGACAGCGTGCGCGCCAGCCCGACGACCTCCTGGAAGGTCATCACCCGCTGGTGCCCGTCGAAGACGGTGTTCCGGTTCCGTACGAGGGGCAGGCGCTCGACCGCCCGCAGGGTCCTCAGCTCCGCGAGCGTGAAGTCCTCGGTGAACCAGCCGGTGACGGCCCGCCCGTCGACGGTCTTCGTGGTGCGCCGCCCGGCGAACTCGGGGCGCCGGGCGACGTCCGTGGTGCCCGAGATCTCGTTCTCGTGGCGCACCACCAGATGGTGGTCCCGGGTCGGCACGAGGTCCGGTTCGATCCAGTCGGCGCCGGTCTCGACGGCGAGCGTGTAGGAGGCGGCGGTGTGTTCGGGGCGCCAGCCGGCCGCGCCCCGGTGGCCGATCACGAGGGGCCGGCGGGCGGGCGCGGCGGCGTGGGAGGGGGCGGGGGAGGACAGGGAGGCGGCGGCGGTCGCGCCCGCCGCGAGGAGTACCGAGCGACGTCTCATACCGCGGCACGGTAGGCATCCCGGCGCCGCCCGCCGGGGCACTTCACGTGCCGTGCGGCCGGTCTTCACCCGCCGTACCGGCACGGGAGGGGCCCGGCGGGCGCGGGAGCGGCCGGCGCGCCGGGCCCGCACGTGAAGGGGCCCCGGCGCGTCGCGCGCCGGGGCCCCTTCTTCCGCTCACCGCCGGGCCGTCAGGCCCCGCCGGACTTCTGCCGGGCCGTCAGGCGCCGGACTTCTGACGGTTCCGCTGCACGAGGTAGCCGGTCACCGCGAGCGCCAGGGTCAGAGCGCCCGTGGCGTAGAGCTGGTCACGGGTGCCCTCCTCACGGGCCATCAGCACGAAGACCGCCGCCATGCCCGCCAGCGCCGCGTACGTCAGGTACGGGTACGCCCACATCCGCACGACCAGCTTCTCGGGCGCCTCGCGCTCCAGCTTGCGGCGCAGCACGAGCTGCGAGACCGCGATGAAGATCCAGACGACCAGGATGATCGCGCCGATCATGTTCAGGAGCCAGAGGAACACGTCGTTGGGGCGCCAGTAGCTGAGCAGCACGCAGACGAAGCCGATGACCGACGACATCAGCACCGCGACGCGCGGCACCCCGCCGGAGATCTTGCCGAGCGCCTTCGGGCCCTGGCCGCGGGCGACCAGCGAGTTGGCCATGCGGGAGGCGCCGTAGATGTTGGCGTTCATCGCCGACAGCAGGGCGACCAGCACCACGACGTTCATGATCTGACCCGCGTACGGGATGTCCAGGTGCTCGAGCGTGGCGACGTACGGGCCCTTCTCGGCGACGGCCTTGTCGGTCCACGGCAGCAGGGTGACCACGACGGCCATGGAGCCGATGTAGAAGACGCCGATCCGCCACATCGCCGTGCGCACGGCCTTGGCGACGCCCTGCACCGGGTGCTCGGACTCGGCCGCCGCGATGGTGACCGTCTCCAGACCGCCGTAGGCGAAGACGGAGGCGAGCAGACCGACGATCAGGCCCTCGGAGCCGCTGGGCATGAAGCCGCCGTGACCGGTCAGGTTCGCCGTGCTGGGGGAGTCCGTGCCGGGCAGCACGCCCGCGATCGCCAGCGCGCCGATGCCGAGGAAGAGCACGATCGCGCCGACCTTCAGCGCGGCGAACCAGAACTCGAACTCACCGAAGTTCTTCACGGCCGCGAGGTTCGTCACGCAGAACGCCACCATGAAGAGGGCCACCCACGCCCACTCGGGCGTCCCCGGGAACCAGCCGACCATGATCTTGGCGGCGCCGATTCCCTCCAGGCCCACGGCCACGCACAGCAGGAACCAGAAGGACCAGCCCGCCGTGAAGCCCGCCCACGGCCCGATGGCCCGCTCGGCGTGCACCGAGAAGGAACCGGAGGCCGGGTTGGCCGCCGACATCTCGCCCAGCATGCGCATCACCAGCATGACGAGCGCGCCGGAGACCGCGTACGCGAGAACGATCGAGGGCCCGGCGGCCGCGATGGCGGTGCCGGAGCCGACGAACAGCCCGGCGCCGATGACGCCGCCGAGGGCGATCATCGACAGGTGGCGCTGCTTGAGGCCGTGGGAGAGCGGCGCGTCGGCCGGCGCCGGCGTGACCGGCGTCGCGTCGGCGGGCGCTGTGGTCCGAGACATGGGCGTGCCCTGTTCAGTAGCTGAGACGGGGTGCGGAAACGTGTGCGGCCCACGAGTCGGGGCCGGCCCACAGTCTGGGCGGGGGCACCGCTCACAGGGAACATCCGCCCGCTATACGGACACGGTGCTCACACAATGTGAAGGATTGCGCACACAATCATCACATTGCTCCATTACGCGGTCGCGTACGCCACTCCCGCACCCACGCCACCGCCAGCACCGTGCCGGTCGCCGCCCCCGACCACAGCACCTGCGGTCGCGACCCGTCGTCCAGCAGCATCAGCACCAGCACCGCCGCCATCGCCGCCAGCGCGGTCCACGTCAGCCACGGGAAGCCCCACATGCGCAGGCTCAGCGTCTGCGGTGCCTCGCGCTCGATGCGCCGCCGCAGCCGCAACTGCGACACCGCGATCAGGCCCCACACGAACAGCAGCACGGCCCCGACCGCGTTCAGCATGTACAGGAAGACGGAATCCGGCCACTCCAGATTGAGCAGTACGGAGACGAAGCCGAACGCCACCGACGCCAGCACCGCCCGGCGCGGCACCCCTCCGCCACTCTCGGCCTCGCTCGAGCGGGGGGACCCCCGTCCCGACACCGCGAGCAGCCCCTTCGGCGCCTCCCCCCGCTCCGCGAGCGAGAAGATCATCCGGGACGACCCGTACAGGTTGGCGTTGAGCGCCGACAGCAGCGCGACGAACACCACCACGTTCATGATCTGGCCGGCGCCCGGCACGCCGATCGCGTCCAGCACCGCGACGTACGGGCTCTGCCCCGGCTCGATCCCCGTCCACGGCAGCAGCGTCACGACGACCAGCATCGAGCCGACATAGAAGAAAAGGATGCGCCACACCGCACTGCGCACCGCACGCGCCACATTGCGGGCCGGGTCCTCCGACTCGGCGGCGGCGATCGTCACCACCTCCAGGCCGCCGAACGCGAACACCACCGCGAGCACCCCGGAGACGACCCCGTCCCAGCCGTTGGGAAGGAAACCGCCCTGCCCTGTCAGGTTGGTGAGCCCCACCGGCTCCGTGTCCGGCAGCCATCCGCCGATGGCCAGTACCCCGAGGCCCAGGAACAGCACGATCGCGCCGACCTTGAGCGCGGCGAACCAGAACTCGAACTCACCGAAGTTCTTCACCGCCGCCAGGTTGGCGACCGTGAACACCACCATGAAGACCAGCACCCAGGCCCACTGCGGCACGCCCGGCACCCAGCCACTGGCGATCCGCGCCGCGCCCGTCGCCTCCACCGCCAGCACGACCACCAGCAGGAACCAGTACAGCCAGCCCACCGAGAACCCGGCCCACCGGCCCAGCGCCCGCTCGGCGTGCACGGAGAAGGCGCCCGACGCGGGCATCGCCGCCGACATCTCGCCCAGCATCCGCATGACCAGCATCGCGAGCGCGCCGGCGATCAGGTACGACAGCACGATGCCGGGACCGGCGACCGCGATCCCCGCGCCCGAGCCGACGAACAGCCCGGCGCCGATCACCCCGCCCAGGCCGAGCATCGTCAGGTGCCGCTGCTTCAGCCCGTGCGACAGGGGCTCGGGCGCCGGGGCCAGCGGCGTGGGCGGGGCGTCGTGCATGGCGCTCGTACTCTCAGGGTGTTTGGAAGGACCCCACAGTCTCTCCGGTGACTCCCTCCCGGCGCAAAAGGGACCGTCCACCCGGTCGTCCCAAGTGATGAGCGTCACGCCCATCGAGGCATATCGCCGGTCCTTTGTGTGAACTCCACCAACGCCGCGTCAGGCGCTTTGTCGTCGACCGACGGTGATCGAGCGTTCACTCGTGCATTACGGTCGGCCTGTCCCGCACTGTCCCCTCACACTCGCCGGAGCCCCGATGAGCACTGCCGTCGCCCCCGTCCGTACCGGAGCGGTCCTCGCCGACCTCCTCCCGGCCAGCCGCGCCCGTGACATCGCGCTCGTCGCCGGCGGCGCCGTGCTCACCGGCATCGCCGCCCAGATCTCCGTCCCCGTCCCCGGCTCACCGGTCCCGGTCTCCGGCCAGACCTTCGCGGCCCTGCTCGTCGGCACCGCCCTCGGCGCCCGGCGCGGCTTCCTCTCCCTCGCCCTGTACACGGTGGCGGGCGTGGCCGGAATGCCGTGGTTCGCCCAGTCCACCTCCGGGTACGCCATGCCGTCCTTCGGCTACATCCTCGGCATGCTGCTCGCCGCCACCGTCGTCGGCGCCCTCGCGCGGCGCGGTGCCGACCGCTCGATGGCGCGCATGGCGGGCACCATGGCGCTGGGCTCCCTGATCATCTACGCCGTCGGCGTGCCGTACCTGGCCCTCGCCACGGGCATGTCCCTGCCGCAGGCGGTCGCCGCGGGCCTGACGCCCTTCCTGATCGGCGACGCGCTCAAGGCGGCGCTGGCGATGGGCGTGCTGCCCACGGCCTGGAAGCTCATCGGCCGCAAGGGCCGGGACTGACGCGCCCACCTTGGCCGATCGCGCGAAAAGGCCCTCCGTCCACCCGGTGGTGGACGGAGGGCCTTTCGCCGTTCCGGGAAGGACCGGTCAGGCGTCGACCTGCTTCTTGCGGGCCCGGTCGAGCACGACGCCGATGGTCACGACGACGACCGCGACGAAGATCGAGGACAGCACCACCTCGCGGTTGTCCTTGTCGTAGACCATGTAGCCCAGCACGAAGGTGATCATCGCGGCGGTCGCCCACGTCAGGTACGGGAAGAGCCACATCTTCACCGTCACCTTCTCGGGCACCTCGCGCATCAGGATGCCGCGCATCCGGAGCTGGGTGAAGCAGATCACCAGCCAGACGAAGAGCGCGACGGCGCCGGAGGAGCTCAGCAGGAAGTCGAAGACCGTGTCCTTGTACGCGTAGTTCGCCCAGACCGCGCCGAAGCCGAAGACCACGGAGCCCAGGATCGCGGCGGTCGGCACGCCCTTGGCGTTGACCTTGGCGAAGGCCTTCGGCGCGTCACCGCGCTCGCCCAGCGAGAACGCCATGCGGGAAGCGGTGTACAGGCCGGAGTTCAGGCAGGACAGCACGGCGGTCAGCACGATCACGTTCATGATCTGGCCCGCGTGCGGGATGCCGATGGAGTCCAGGGCGGCGACGTACGAGCCCTTCTCGACGATCGCCTTGTCGTTCCAGGGCAGGAGCGTCAGGACGACGAAGATCGAGCCCAGGTAGAAGACGGCGATGCGCCAGATCACGCTGTTGGTGGCCTTGGTGACCGCGCGGCGCGGGTCCTCCGACTCACCGGCGGCGAGCGTGACGATCTCGCTGCCCATGAAGGAGAAGACGACCATCAGCACACCGGTGAGGATGGCGCCGGCGCCGTTGGGGAAGAAACCGCCGGAGTCCGTGAGGTGCGCGAGGCCCGCGCCCGGGTTGTCGGAGCCCGGCAGGAAGCCGAACACGGCCAGCAGACCGATGACCACGAAGGCACCGATGGCGACGACCTTGATGCCCGCGAACCAGAACTCGAACTCGCCGTACGACGCGACGGAGGCCAGGTTGGTGGCCGTCAGGACCACCATCACGATCAGTGCCCAGGCCCACTGCGGAACGGCCGGTATCCAGCCCTCCAGGATCACGGCGCCCGCGGTCGCCTCGACCGCCAGCACCACCACCCAGAAGAACCAGTACAGCCAGCCGATCGAGAAGCCCGCCCAGCGGCCGAGCGCGCGGTCGGCATAGGCCGAGAAGGAGCCGGAGTTCGGGCTGGCGGCGGCCATCTCGCCCAGCATCCGCATCACGAAGACGACCATCGCGCCGACGAGCATGTACGAGATGAGGATGGCGGGACCGGCCTTGGCGATGCCGCCGGAGGACCCGACGAACAGGCCTGCGCCGATCACTCCACCGATGGCGATCATGGAAAGGTGACGGTTCTTGAGTCCGGCCTTGAGACCGTCGGAGGACTGCGGAGTACCGGGTTCTCCGGCCTCTCCGCCTTCCTTATGCAGGGTCGGCTGCATGGTCATGGACGATTCCTAACGTCTGTGCGGCGCTCGGGTGACGAGCCCGTGCATTGAAACCCGACAGGGCAAGAGGCCGGAACCCTCCGATTCCGGATCGTGATACGACGCCCGCCGGAAAGGCCCCCGGAAAGGCCCCCGGAAGGCCCCCGGGCGGCGCCGGGGACGTGGGGCGTGCCACACTCGTGCCCATGCGCGTGTACCTCGGCTCCGACCATGCCGGCTTCGAACTCAAGAACCACCTCGTCGAGTGGCTCAAGGCCCACGGCCACGAGCCCGTCGACTGCGGCCCCCACATCTACGACGCCCAGGACGACTACCCGCCGTTCTGCCTGCGCGCCGCGGAGAGGACCGCCGCGGACCCGGACAGCCTCGGCATCGTCATCGGCGGCTCCGGCAACGGCGAGCAGATCGCCGCGAACAAGGTCAAGGGCGTACGGGCGGCGTTGGCCTGGAGCGAGCAGACGGCCGCGCTCGGCCGCGAGCACAACAACGCGAACGTCGTGGCGATCGGCGGGCGGATGCACTCCCTGGAGGAGTCCACGAAGTTCGTGGAGACCTTCCTCGCGACCCCGTACTCGGGCGAGGAGCGCCACACGCGCCGCATCGAGATGCTCTCCGCCTACGAGACCACCGGCGACCTCCCCCCCATCCCGCCCCACCACCCCCAGCAGGCCTGACCTCTCGCTGTGGGCACAGCGGGACTGGGGCGGCGCCTTTTCCCGGTGACCCCCGGGGCCGTGCGCGTTCCCGTCGCGCCCCGGGGCGGCACCCGCTGATGGGTGGGCGCGCGGCCCCTCCGGGCTCACCTCCCTGGGCCGCAGGCCGGGCGGGGGCCGGTTCGCCGAAACGAACACCGTAGGAGACGTACACCCATGCCCGAAGGGCATACGATCCACCGCCTCGCCGAGGACCACCTCGCGCGCTTCGGCGGGCACCCCGTGCGCGTCACCAGCCCGCAGGGCAAGTTCTCCGACAGCGCCGCGCTGATCGACGGGCAGGTCCTCGACGGCGTCGACGCCCACGGCAAGCACCTGTTCCTCGGGTTCGGGGCCGGCTGGGTCCACATCCACCTGGGGCTGTTCGGCAAGGTGGGCTTCGGGGACGCGCCCGCGCCGCCGCCCACCGACACGGTGCGGCTGCGGATCGCCGGCGCCGGGGCGTACATGGACCTGCGCGGCCCCACCACCTGCGCCCTGATCACCGGGCCGGAGAAGCGGGCGATACACGAGCGGCTCGGCCCCGACCCGCTGCGCGACGGCGACGACCCCGACAAGGCGTGGCGGCGCGTCTCCCGCAGCCGTACCGCCGTCGCCGCCCTGCTGATGGACCAGAAGGTCCTCGCGGGCGTCGGCAACGTCTACCGCGCCGAGGTCCTCTTCCGGCACGGCATCGACCCCTACCGGGCGGGCAAGGACCTCACCCGGGCCGAGTGGGACGCGATCTGGGCCGACCTCGTCGCGCTGATGCGCGAGGGCGTGCGCGACAACCGCATCGACACCGTCCGCCCCGAGCACACCCCCGAGGCCATGGGCCGGCCGCCCCGGGTGGACGACCACGGCGGCGAGGTGTACGTCTACCGACGGGCCACGCTGCCCTGCCACATCTGCGGCGGCGAGATCCGCACCGCCGGTCTCGCCGCCCGCAACCTGTTCTGGTGCCCCACCTGTCAGAAGCCGTGAGGCAGCCAGGGCGCGACCGGGGAGCCGAAGGCGAGCGACGCCTCGGCCAGCGCGCCATGCCGCACCTCCCGCACCAGGCCCGCGCCGGCCAGGGACGCCAGGGACACCCCGCCCAGGTACGCCGCGCCCAGCTCCCGTACCGACAGGGTCAGCTCCGCGGGGTCGTCCGTGCGTGAGCACGTCGCGCCCTTGGCGTCGCCCGACAGCCGCCACCGCCCCGTGTTCCACGGGCAGAAGGAGTCCTCCACCTCCAGGACCACGTCCACCGGCGCCAGGTACGTCCGCGCCTCCAGCGCGGCGGGCAGGTCGACCACCCGCAGGTGCAGCCCGTCCTGGACGCGCAGGTCGCAGCGCCGGACGTCCGACACCAGGTGCTGCCAGGCGTCGTCCACCGGACGGTTGGGCACCTGGACCGTCGACATCAGGTCGATCCCGCACAGGAACCGCCACACCGCCGCGTACGCCGCCGGGTCCAGCGCGCCCATGTGACGCAGCCGCACCGTCCCCTGCGGCCCGGCCGGGGACCACTCCGGCTTCGTGCTGTACAGCGCGTACCCGACGGCCTCGCCGTCCCGCTCCGCCAGCACGCACTGGAGCGCCGACGCCCCGTCCCGGACCCCCGGTGGGTCGAGCAGCGGGAGCCGCTCCCAGCCGGGGCGGCGGGCGAGCATGCCCGGCCGCCCGGGAACCAGCCGCGCGTACACGGCCTCGCACGCCGCGCTCGCCTCCGACGGCGCGACGAGCCGCAGCGCTACGTCATCCGTCCCGGGCGGCACGGACAGACGCACCCGATTCGTGTCGATCTCCGCGCGCATCTGCCGGGTGGCGACGCCGTACCCGAACCGCCCGTAGATGACCGGCTCCGACGCCGTCAGCACGGCCAGCGGCTCACCCCAGGCGAAGACGTCGTCGAGCTGCCGCCGCATCATCGACGTGAGGACGCCGCGCCGCCGGTGCGTCGGCGCCACGCTCACCATGGTCACGCCCGCCGCGGGCACCAGACCGCCCCCCGGCACCGACAGCCGGAACGTGAACGCCCCCGCCGTACCGACGCACACGTCGCCGTCCCAGACGCCGACCGAGCGCTCGCACTCGGTGAGCGCCTGCCACAGCTCGCGCTCCTGGCGGGCTTCCAGTACGCCGCCGAAGGCCAGCTCCAACTGCCCGTACCACTCGTCCCATTCGGCCGGCCGCAGCACGCGTAAGTCTGTCGTCATATGCCATGCGTATCAGGCACCGTTCCCCGCGGCGACCCAATTTCGAACGCAATGTCACAGGGGTCCCCCTGCACGGGGCCCCACCGGGTGGATAGGGTCCAGGCCAATGGCCCGTAGCGCACGAGTGGACGCGTACCTGGCCCGGATGCGGAAGTCCGCCCGCCGGGTCAAGGTCGCGCTGCGCAAATCCGGCGTCGACTACTTCCGCGGCGACGGCTCCGACTGGATCGCCCTGGCCGGGCTGCTGCTCACCATCCCGGCGATCACCCTGCTCACCATCGCCACCCCCGTGTGGGCCGCGCCCTCCGCGCTCGTCCTGCCCATCGTGGCGGGCGGTCTGCTGCTGCGCCCGGCGAGCCTGCTGGGCCTGTACGCGGCGGCCGCCGGCGCCCTGATCGTCGAGTCCGCCGTGCTCGGCCCCTACCCGGGGGGCGCCGCCCGGGTCACGCCCGGCACCGTCCTGGTGGTGGCCGCCTGCGGGCTGTTCGGGCTGCTGATCGCCCAGTTCCGCGCCCGGGTCGGCGTGCCGTGGCGGCGCGGCGGGACGATGCTGTTCGACCTGCGCGAACGCATCCGCGTCCAGAGCGCCCTGCCCCGGCTGCCGAAGGGCTGGCACCACGAGATGGCGCTGCGCCCGGCGGGCGGCCAGTCCTTCTCGGGCGACTTCGTGGTCGCGGCCCGCACCAACGGCGGCCGCACCCTCGAGGTCGTCCTGACCGACGTGTCCGGCAAGGGCATGGACGCGGGCTCCCGCGCCCTGCTCCTGTCCGGGGCCTTCGGCGGGCTGCTCGGTTCGCTGCCACCGCACGGCTTCCTGCCGGCGGCCAACGGCTACCTGCTGCGCCAGGACTGGGACGAGGGCTTCGCCACCTCGATCCACCTCGTGCTGGACCTGGAGTCGGGCGACTACGAGCTGCTGTCGGCGGGACACCTCCCGGCGCTGCAGCTCCACGCGGGCAGCGGCCGGTGGGAGGAGAAGGCCGGCGAGGGCCCGCTGCTGGGCGTGTACGACGGTGCCGAGTTCCACCCGGTCAAGGGCTCGCTGCGGCCCGGGGACGTGCTGATGCTGTTCACGGACGGTCTGGTGGAGGCGGCCGACCGGGACATCGCCGAGGGCATCGACCGGCTCACCGGCGAGGCCGACCGCCATGTGACGTCCGGCTTCGAGGGCTCGGCGTGGCACCTGATCGAGGCGTGCGCCAAGGACGTCAACGACGACCGGGCGCTGTTGCTGATCACCCGGGACGCGTAGGGGGCATCCATGACGTATCTGACGACGGCCGAGGTCGAGGCGCTCGCGATCGAGGCGCACGCGGGCCAGACCGACAAGGCGGGCCGCCCGTACGCCGAGCACCTGCGGGCCGTCGCGGAGGGCGTACGCGCCCGGGGCGGCAGCGACGAGCAGATCGCCGCGGCATGGCTGCACGACGCCGTGGAGGACGACCGGCTGCCGGAGGAGTGGCTCCGGGGCGCCGCGCTCCCCGAGGCCGTGAAGGACATGGTGCTGGCGCTCACCAAGCGGCCGGGCGAGGAGCTCGAGGCGTACACCGCCCGCGTGCTGGCCGTGCCGGGCGCCCTCCTGGTCAAGGAGGCCGACCTGGCGCACAACGCCGACCCGGACCGCCTCGCCGTCCTGGACGAGGCGACCCGGGCCCGGCTGACCGCCAAGTACGCGCGCACGCGGGCCCTGCTTGGCCTCAGCGCCTGCTGACGCCCGCCTCCCGCGCGTCGCCCCGGAACGCCCACTCCATCCGCGGCTCGGTCACCCAGCGCAGCGCCCGCCGCACCGGCGGGGTGCACATCGCGGTCACCGCGACGGCGGCCACCACCGTCACCACGACCCGCCCGAGGGGCGTGTCGAGCCGGTACGCCGGAACGAGCGCCCAGTACTCCATCCCCTTCACCAGGAACCCGTGCAGCAGGTAACCGCAGATGGTGCCCGCCCCGAGGACGGTGAACCAGGTCCTGCGGCGCGGCACCCAGGCGAGGAAGGCCGCGGTCAGCACCAGGGCGCAGCCGAACAGCGCGAACGTCATGACCGGCCCCGCCCACCAGGGCGCGTCCAGTTCCTCGGCGCTGGTCGAGCGGTAGAACCAGCTCATCCGGATGTCGGGGGCGATCCAGTACGTGAACGCCAGGGCGCCCAGGGCGACCGGCACGGCCAGCAGCCGCGCCGGGCGGCGGCGCACCAGCGCGAAGTGCTCCGGCTTCAGCGACAGGCCCAGCACGAAGAACGGCAGGAACTGGAAGATGCGCTGGAGGTCCAGGTCCTGGGAGATGCCCGGGGTGAGCGACGCGAGCGCGGCGACGACCAGGGCGAGGGCCAGCGGATGGCGGACGCTGCGCCACAGGGGCGTGGTCAGCCGCCACACGAACAGGGCGATCAGGAACCAGGTGAGGTAGATGGGGTCGGTCAGGCTGATGGCCTGGTCGGGGGTGCCGCCCGCCCAGCGCCGGTAGAGCGAGTACGCCACCTCGAACACCAGGTACGGCACGACCAGTCCGGTGACCAGGCGCTTGAGCTGGTGGGGCCGCCCGGCGAAGCTGCGTGAGAAGTAGCCGGAGATCACGATGAACGCCGGCATGTGGAACGTGTAGACGAACATGTAGAGCGCCCTGGTCGCCCTGCTGCCGTCCATGACGGGCTCCCACGCGTGCGCCATGGCCACGAGCACGATCGCCAGGTACTTGGCGTTGTCGAAGAACGCGTCCCGGCCGGGTCTGTCCGCCGTCCGTTCGCGCGTGTCCGCACCGGTCTCGGGCTCCCGCACCGGCGGGAGCAGGGTCTGCTGATTTCCATGCGCAGCCTGGAACATTTGAGGCACCCTAACCACGCCCCAGGCCATTCGTAAAACCTGCTGGAAAACCTGCGCTTTTGTTTCTGACACCACCCGCAACCGCACCCTATGCCCCAATTAATCCCTCTTAAATGGTGCATATCGTTACGCTCTCCGCCACAGAGAATTACGTGCCGAGCACGCTGCGAATTTCCTGTGACCACTCTGTGTGCGACCTGAAACGATCACATTGAATTCGAAGTCTGCTTTTCGGTCCGCCGCCCGCCCCGGACGCGGCCGCGACCGATCCTCGTGTGAACGATGTGTCAGCGGCCCTCCCACGTGGGGATGTTGGTGGCACGATGGAGCGAACGGGGGGCGCCGGGCCGCGCACCCCCGGGCCGGCAAGGCGGACCGACCGAGGGTGTGTGATCAGTTGTGGCCATTTCACTGTCCGTGGTGCTGCTGTTGGCGATCATCCTCGTGGTGCTGATCCGCGGCGGCTCCCTGAAGGCGGGCCCCGCGATAGTCGCCGTGCTCTTCGGCTTCTTCCTCGCCTCGTCCGGCATGGCGCCGTCGATACAGCGTTTCCTCGACTCGATCGCGGCCACGATCAACCAGATCAGTTTCTGAGCCATTCGCCCCGGTCGCGGCGGGTCATGGCCGGTTCCAGACTGGAGGAGGGGCGCCAGTCGAGGAGGAACCATGACGGGAACGACGCGCGAGCAGGCTCCCGTCGCCATCGAGGGCGACGGCGTGGAGCTGCGGATGCGGGAGATCGGCGGTGACATGACCGCCGCCTTCATCACCTTCCCCCGGGGAACGGACATGCGCCCCGCGCTGAAGGGCATGCCCGACGACCTGTGCCAGTGCCCCCACTGGGGTTTCCTGTTCAAGGGCCGGCTGAGGATGCACACCGGCGCCGGCTCGGACGACTACGAGGCGGGCCAGGCCTTCTACTGGGCGCCCGGCCACGCGCCTGAGGCCCTGGAGGACTGCGAGTTCCTGGACATCTCGCCGACCGACAAGTTCAACGAGGTGATCGCCCACGTCAAGGCGAACATGGGCTGAAACGCGGACGCGGCCCGGAGGGAGATCACCTGACCTCCCACCCGGGCCGCGGCCGGACGGAGCGGGCGACGGGAATCGAACCCGCGTAGCTAGTTTGGAAGACTAGGGCTCTACCATTGAGCTACGCCCGCGAGCAACGCACCGCGGGTCACGGGGACCGCGGCGCGAACGCATCGTCATCGTAGCGGGTCGGGCCCGGTCGTCGCACACTCCTTAAGGTGCCGACGCAGCGCCGTGGGGCATGTACCCTACGTGTCGCACCGACGGGGTGTGGCGCAGCTTGGTAGCGCGTCCGCTTTGGGAGCGGAAGGCCGTGGGTTCAAATCCCGCCACCCCGACCACACCAGACGCGCCGGACCACGTGCGCAACCAAGATCACATTGTGGGCCCCATCCCGCTTGCGGTTACTATGCAAGCTGCGTGCCCGTGTGTCTCTCTGACCGGGCCGAATCCGCCGGAACCGCCGACCAGCGGCCCGGCAGAATCCAAGAATCAGCCACCAAGGAGACCGAACCGTGAAGAGCGCCGTGGAGACCCTGAACCCGACCCGGGTTCGGCTCACTGTCGAGGTGCCCTTCGAGGAGCTCAAGGACAGCCTCGACGCGGCGTACAAGAAGATCAACCAGCAGGTCACGGTCAAGGGCTTCCGCAAGGGCAAGATCCCGGCTCGTGTCATCGACCAGCGGTTCGGCCGTGGTGCGGTGCTGGAGGAGGCCGTCAACGACGCCCTCCCGAAGTTCTACACCGAGGCCGTCAACGAGGCCGAGGTCAACCCGCTGGGCCAGCCCGAGGTCGACATCACCGAGCTGAAGGACGGCGAGCTGCTGGCCTTCACCGCCGAGGTCGACATCCGCCCGGCCATCGAGATCCCGGACTACTCCGGCATCGAGGTCACCGTCGACGCCGTCGAGGTCACCGACGAGGACGTCGAGAAGTCCGTGGAGCAGCTCCGCGACCGCTTCGCCTCCACCAACCCGGTCGAGCGCGCCGCCGCCGAGGGCGACGTCGTGACGATCGACCTCGAGGCCAAGGTCGACGGCGAGGTCCTCCCGGACGGCGTCGCGAGCGGCGTGCAGTACACGATCGGCTCCGGTGAGCTCCTCGACGGCATCGACGAGGCCGTGACGGGCCTGGAGGCCGGGGGTGAGGCCACCTTCACCTCCACCCTGAAGGGCGGCTCCGCCGAGGGCAAGGAGGCCGAGGTCGCCGTCAAGGTCACCCAGGTCGCCGCCCGTGAGCTCCCCGAGCTCGACGACGACTTCGCCCAGATGGCGTCCGAGTTCGACACCCTCGAGGAGCTGAAGGCCGACAGCCGCAAGCGCCTCGAGAACATGAAGCAGTACGACCAGGCCACCCAGGCCCAGGAGCGCGTCCTGGACGAGCTGCTGGAGCTGGCCGAGGTGCCGATCCCCGAGAAGCTCCTCGAGGACGAGGTCAACACTCGCAAGCACAACCTCGAGCACCACCAGCTCGGCCAGATGGGTCTGTCCCTCGAGAAGTACCTGGAGCTCCAGGGCAAGACCGTCGAGGAGTTCGAGAACGAGACCCGCGAGCAGGCGGTCAAGGGCATCAAGACCCAGTTCATCCTGGACGAGCTGGTCAACAAGGAGAAGCTCAACGTCAACCAGGAGGAGCTCACCGAGCACCTCATGCGGCGTGCGGCGTCCTCCGGCATGAGCCCCGACCAGTTCGCCAAGGCCGTCGTCGAGGGCGGCCAGGTGCCGATGCTCGTCGGCGAGGTCGCCCGCGGCAAGGCCCTCGCGGTCGTCGTCGAGGCCGCCAAGGTCGTCGACACCAACGGTGAGCCGGTCGAGCTGGACGACGACGAGGACGAGGCCGCCGAGACGGCCGAGGCCTCCGCCGAGGAGTCCGAGCAGTCCGAGGACAAGACCGAGGCCTGAGCCACGGCCCCGGCATGAGCGGTCCGACGGGCCCGATCCGCACCCGCGTGCGGTCGGGCCCGTCGCCGTACGGCCCCGCCGGGCCCGCGCCGCCCCCGCCGGGCCCTTCCCGGCCCAACTACCTTGCGCTCCCAGCGAACAGTTCGGGAACCGGGATGGCGCCCGCCGACCAGCGCGTTAGGGTCCATGAATACGAGGGCAGGGGAGTACCCGCCCCCAGTACGTACGACGCTGAGACGGCCGGAGCCGTCAGAGACGAGCAGGTGGATACGTGACGAATCTGATGCCTTACGCCGCGGGTGAGCCGTCCATCGGTGGTGGCCTCGGCGACCATGTCTACAACCGGCTGCTCGGCGAGCGGATCATCTTCCTCGGCCAGCAGGTCGACGACGAGATCGCGAACAAGATCACCTCGCAGATGCTGCTCCTTGCCGCCGACCCGGACAAGGACATCTACCTCTACATCAACAGCCCGGGTGGTTCGGTGACCGCTGGCATGGCGATCTACGACACCATGCAGTACATCCCGAACGACGTCGTGACCATCGGTATGGGCATGGCGGCCTCCATGGGCCAGTTCCTGCTCACCGGTGGTACCGCCGGCAAGCGCTTCGCGCTGCCGAACACCGACATCCTGATGCACCAGGGCTCCGCCGGCATCGGCGGCACCGCCTCGGACATCAAGATCCAGGCGGAGTACCTCCTCCGTACCAAGAAGCGCATGGCCGAGATCACCGCGCGCCACTCCGGCCAGACCGTGGAGACGATCATCCGCGACGGTGACCGCGACCGCTGGTTCACCGCCGAGGAGGCCAAGGAGTACGGCCTGATCGACGACATCATGTCTGCCGCCGCGGGCGTTCCGGGCGGTGGCGGCACCGGCGCCTGATCCTCCCCCAGAGGGGGGACCCCCAGCCCGTGCCCCTCGCCTCCCAGCCCCGCCGAACGCCACCAGGATGGTGAACACCCACATGAGCAACTTCTCCGCGAGCGGCCTCTACACCGGCCCGCAGGTGGACAACCGGTATGTCGTCCCGCGCTTCGTCGAGCGCACCTCCCAGGGCGTGCGCGAGTACGACCCGTACGCGAAGCTCTTCGAGGAGCGCGTGATCTTCCTGGGCGTGCAGATCGACGACGCCTCCGCCAACGACGTCATGGCGCAGCTCCTGTGCCTGGAGTCGATGGACCCGGACCGTGACATCTCCATCTACATCAACAGCCCCGGTGGCTCCTTCACCGCGCTGACGGCCATCTACGACACGATGCAGTTCGTGAAGCCGGACATCCAGACGGTCTGCATGGGCCAGGCGGCCTCCGCCGCGGCCGTGCTGCTGGCCGCCGGCACCCCCGGCAAGCGGATGGCCCTGCCGAACGCCCGCGTGCTGATCCACCAGCCGTCCGGCGGTACGGGCCGCGAGCAGCTCTCCGACCTGGAGATCGCGGCCAACGAGATCCTGCGTATGCGTACGCAGCTCGAGGAGATGCTGGCCAAGCACTCCACCCAGCCGATCGAGAAGATCCGCGACGACATCGAGCGCGACAAGATCCTCACGGCCGAGGACGCCCTGGCGTACGGCCTGGTGGACCAGATCGTCTCCACCCGCAAGAGCACCGCGGCGGCGGCAGCCTGACGGACCGACCTGCCCTTGGCACGGTGTGAACCGTGCCAAGGGGGGCCCGAACGAGGGGCCCGGCAAGGTACCGTCGGATATGAGGCACCAGGAGCCGGCTGAACCAAGCCGCTCCCAGGCGAAGGGGAAGCACCTCGTGGCACGCATCGGTGATGGCGGCGACCTGCTCAAGTGCTCGTTCTGCGGAAAGAGCCAGAAGCAGGTGAAGAAGCTCATCGCAGGCCCCGGTGTGTACATCTGCGACGAGTGCATCGACCTCTGCAACGAGATCATCGAAGAGGAGCTCGCGGAGACGAGCGAGGTCCGCTGGGAGGAACTCCCCAAGCCCCGCGAGATCTACGAGTTCCTGGAGGGGTACGTCGTCGGGCAGGAGCCCGCGAAGAAGGCCCTCTCCGTCGCGGTGTACAACCACTACAAGCGCGTCCAGGCCGGCGAGAACGGCGGCGCGCAGGGCCGGGACGACGCGATCGAACTCGCCAAGTCCAACATCCTGTTGCTGGGCCCCACCGGCTCCGGCAAGACGCTGCTGGCCCAGACCCTGGCCCGGATGCTCAACGTCCCGTTCGCCATCGCCGACGCGACGGCGCTCACGGAGGCGGGCTACGTGGGCGAGGACGTCGAGAACATCCTGCTGAAGCTCATCCAGGCCGCCGACTACGACGTCAAGAAGGCCGAAACGGGCATCATCTACATCGACGAGATCGACAAGGTCGCCCGTAAGAGCGAAAACCCGTCCATCACTCGTGATGTGTCGGGCGAGGGCGTACAGCAGGCGCTCCTCAAAATCCTGGAGGGCACGACGGCTTCGGTCCCGCCGCAGGGCGGCCGCAAGCACCCGCACCAGGAGTTCATCCAGATCGACACGACGAACGTGCTGTTCATCGTGGGCGGTGCCTTCGCCGGCCTGGAGAAGATCATCGAATCACGGGCGGGTGCGAAGGGCATCGGCTTCGGCGCGACGATCCGCTCCAAGCGCGAGATCGAGGCGAGCGACCAGTTCCAGGAGGTCATGCCGGAGGACCTGGTGAAGTTCGGGATGATCCCCGAGTTCATCGGCCGTCTCCCCGTCATCACCTCGGTCCACAACCTGGACCGCGAGGCGCTGCTGAAGATCCTCGTCGAGCCCCGCAACGCGCTGGTGAAGCAGTACCAGCGCCTGTTCGAACTCGACGGTGTGGAACTGGACTTCGACCGCCCCGCCCTGGAGGCCATCGCCGACCAGGCCATCCTCCGCGGCACGGGCGCACGCGGCCTGCGCGCCATCATGGAAGAGGTCCTGATGTCCGTGATGTACGAGGTCCCGTCCCGCAAGGACGTGGCCCGCGTGGTCATCACCGAGGACGTCGTCCACAACAACGTGAACCCCACCCTGGTCCCCCGCGTCGTCAAGGACCCGGGCCGCCACGAGAAGTCCGCGTAACGGCACGCACACCGAAGGGCGCCCGCCCGGTTCCAGGAACCGGACGGGCGCCCTTGCGTTGCGCGGAGGGTCAGGCCTTGGTGCGCGAGGTGTTGTAGAGCTTGGCGGCCAGGTCGGCGACCTGCTCCTGCGGGACGGCCTTGCCGCCGGTGCCGAGCATCTGCGCGAAGTCGATCACGTTGACGGCGCCGATGGTGCTGTAGTCGGCCCACACGCACAGCGGCAGCTCGAACGACTTCGGGCCGAGGCCGCCCGCGTCGCCGCCCTCCTTGGGGCTGGACTTGATCGTCTGGCACTTCATCAGCGCGCCCTCGAAGCCGGCGGGCTCCACGGAAGTGGGGCTGCCCACGAGCTCGACGGTGACGTCGGAGTCCTCCTCCTCCTTGGAGCTCTTCTCCAGCATCGTGAAGTAGCCGTCGACCGCCTTCTCCGGGTCGTCGATCTGGCCCCACAGGCCGGTCAGGCTCAGGACCTTGCCCTTCATGGGGTCGGACTCCGAACCGGACTTGTACTGGGCGCCCGCCTGCTGCGGGTTCTTGATGCCGAGCGCGGCCTCGGCTTCCTTCTTGTCCTTGTCGGACATGGACTCCGGAGTGTCCTTGTCCTTCTTGTACTCACCGACCGAGGCGGCCGGGGTCAGCTTGTACCCCTTCGTGTCGTCGCCCACCGCGCTGTTGCCGCCCGCGCCGCCGCCGAAGACGAAGTAGGCGCCCACGCCGATCGCCGCGACCACGGCGACGGCGCCGATGATCAGGCCCGTCTTCTTCTTGGGGGCCGGCGGCGGGGGCGGGGGGTAGGCGCCGGGGCCGGCGCCGTAGGGCTGCTGCGGGGGCTGGCCGTAGGGGCCGGGCTGCTGGGGGTAGCCGTAACCCTGCGGCGGCACGCCCTGGGGCGGCGGGGCCTGCTGGGGGTAGCCGTAGCCGGGCTGGGGCTGCTGCGGGGGCTGGCCGTACGGCCCGGGCTGCTGGGGCTGTCCGCCGTACGGGCCCGGCTGGTTGTAACTCATTAAGGGGTTCCCCCTCCGAATGCTTATGCGTTCCTCACATCCTGGCCGAAACCCCGCGGCGGCGGCACGGCGGGGGTCACACCGTTACCGAACATTCCCGTTTCAGTACGGGCCTGTGACACCTCTAAACTGGGCCCGTGACCGAGAACACTCAGCAGCAGCCAGCATCCGTCCCCGAACTGCCGACCCAGTACGCGCCGGCCGAGGTAGAGGGGAAGCTGTATGAGCGCTGGGTAGAGCGCGGTTACTTCACGGCCGACGCGAAGAGCGAGAAGCCCCCGTACACCATCGTCATTCCGCCGCCGAACGTCACCGGCAGCCTCCACCTGGGTCACGCCTTCCAGCACACGCTCATGGACGCCCTCACCCGCCGCAAGCGGATGCAGGGGTTCGAGGCGCTGTGGCTGCCCGGCATGGACCACGCCGGCATCGCCACCCAGAACAAGGTCGAGCAGCAGCTCGCCGAGGAGGGCAAGTCCCGCCACGACCTGGGCCGCGAGGACTTCGTCGAGCGTGTCTGGCAGTGGAAGGAGGAGTACGGCGGCAAGATCCTCGGCCAGATGCGCCGCCTCGGCGACGGCGTCGACTGGTCGCGCGAGCGGTTCACCATGGACGAGGGCCTGTCCAAGGCCGTCCAGACCATCTTCAAGCGGCTCTACGACGACGAGCTGATCTACCGCGCCGAGCGCATCATCAACTGGTGCCCGCGCTGCCTGACCGCCATCTCGGACATCGAGGTGGAGTACCAGGAGGACGACGGCGAGCTCGTCTCCATCCAGTACGGCGAGGGCGACGAGACGCTGGTCGTCGCGACCACCCGCGCCGAGACGATGCTCGGTGACACCGCGGTCGCCGTCCACCCGGACGACGAGCGGTACAAGCACCTCGTCGGCAAGCGGATCAAGCTCCCGCTGACGGACCGTACGATCCCCGTCGTCGCCGACACGCACGTCGACCCCGAGTTCGGCACCGGCGCCGTCAAGGTGACCCCGGCCCACGACCCGAACGACTTCGCGATCGGCCAGCGCCACGGCCTGGAGTCCATGACGATCATGGACGAGCGCGGTGTCCTCACCGTCCACGGCCCCTTCCAGGGCCTGGACCGGTTCGAGGCGCGCAGCGCCGTCGTCGGCGCCCTGCGCTCGCAGGGCCGGATCGTCGCCGAGAAGCGCCCGTACGTCCACTCCGTCGGCCACTGCTCGCGCTGCAAGACCACCATCGAGCCGCGCCTGTCGATGCAGTGGTGGGTGAAGGTCGAGCCGCTGGCGAAGGCCGCCGGGGACGCGGTCCGCGACGGTCGGGTCAAGATCCACCCCGAGGACATGTCGAAGCGGTACTTCGACTGGGTCGACAACATGCACGACTGGTGCATCTCGCGCCAGCTCTGGTGGGGCCACCGCATCCCCGTCTGGTACGGGCCGGACGGCGAGGTCGTCTGCGTCGGACCGGACGACGAGGCTCCCACCGGCGAGGGCTGGACGCAGGACACCGACGTCCTGGACACCTGGTTCTCGTCCGGCCTGTGGCCGTTCTCCACGCTCGGCTGGCCGGAGCGGACGCCGGACCTGGAGAAGTTCTACTCCACCGACGTCCTGCTCACCGGCCACGACATCATCTTCTTCTGGGTCGCCCGGATGATGATGTTCGGCCTGTACGCGATGGACGGCGAGGTCCCGTTCAGGACCATCGCCCTGACCGGCCTGGTCCGTGACGAGCGCGGCAAGAAGATGTCGAAGTCGTTCGGCAACGTCGTCGACCCGCTGGACTGGATGGACGCCTACGGCTCCGACGCCGTCCGCTTCACCCTGGCCCGCGGCGCCAACCCCGGCACCGACGTCCCGATCGGCGAGGACTGGGTCCAGGCGTCCCGGAACTTCGCCAACAAGATCTGGAACGCCACCCGCTTCGCGCTGATGAACGGCGCCACGGTGGAGGGTCCGCTGCCGGAGCCGTCGCAGATGTCGGCCACCGACCGGTGGATCCTGTCGCGGCTCAACAAGACGGTCGCCGAAGTCGACGCGTACTACGACGACTTCGAGTTCGCGAAGCTCTCGGACACGCTGTACCACTTCGCGTGGGACGAGGTCTTCGACTGGTACGTCGAGCTGTCGAAGACCACGTTCTTCGGCGGCGGCGAGCCCGCCAAGGTCTCGGCCCGGGTCCTGGGCGAGGTCCTGGACGTGACGCTGCGGCTGCTGCACCCGGTGGTCCCGTTCGTCACCGAGACGCTGTGGACCTCCCTCACCGGCGGGGAGTCGCTCGTCGTCGCCGACTGGCCCGACGACAGCGGCTTCCGCGACGAGGCCGCCGAGCGCGAGATCGAGCTGGTCCAGCGCGTCGTCACCGAGGTCCGCCGCTTCCGCTCCGACCAGGGCCTCCAGCCCGGCCAGAAGGTCCCGGCCCGCCTGGACCTGGCCGGCACGGACCTGGCGCCGCACGAGGCCGCGATCCGCCAGCTCCTGCGCCTCCAGTCGGAGGGCGAGGGCTTCCACGCCACCGCCTCCCTGCCGGTCGCGGGCGCCACGGTCGCGCTCGACCTGTCGGGCACCATCGACGTGGCGGCCGAGCGCAAGCGCCTCGCGAAGGACCTGGCCGCCGCCGAGAAGGAGCGCCAGCAGGCGCGGGCCAAGCTCGGCAACGAGGCGTTCCTCGCCAAGGCCCCCGACCAGGTCGTGGAGAAGATCCGCACCCGCCTGGCCAAGGCCGAGGAGGACATCGCCCGGATCGAGAACCAGCTCGCGAGCCTGCCCGAGGCGTAGGCACGCCGGTGCGGCGGGGGATGATGGGGCGCATGCCCCTCGCCCCCGCCGCATCCGTGTTCCGGCGCGCCGCCGCGTCCCCGCGGGCGCACGACGCCGTCACGGCCGCGAGCGGGTTCGCGCTGATGCTGCTGGACGTGCCGGGGCTCGCCGCAGCCGACAACTCGCTGACCGGCCTGACCGCCACCCTGGTCCTCGGCGCGGGCGCGGCGACGCTGCTGGTGCGCCGACGGGCACCGTGGGTGCCGTACGCGGTCGCCCTGGTCCTGGTGGCATGGCTGCACGAACTGACGCTCATTCAGTTCGCGCTGTACTCCCTGGGCCGTTTCCGTGGCCGGCGCGCCGGGATCCCGGCCGCCGCCGGATACCTGGCCGTGGCGTACGGGCTGACGGGGATGCCCGCCGCGCTGGTGGTGCCCATCGGCGTCCTGGCCACCGCGGTCGGCGTCGCCGCCTACCGCCAGGACCTCGTGCGCGAACTCCAGGGGCGGCGGGCCGAGGCCGCCGCCCTGCACGCCGTCCACGAGGAGCGCACCTCGGTGGCGCGGGACGTGCACGACCTGGTCGGCCGCGAGCTGACCGTCCTCGCCGTGCGCGCCGAGGTCCTCGCCGGGCGCGCCCGGGACACCCCGCACCGGCCGGACTTCGAGGAGCTCGCCGACACCGCGCGCCGCGCCCACCACATGCTCAACGAGACGATCGTCCGCCGGGCCGGTGACCCGGGCGCCACGCCCGGCCTGGACGCCCTGCCCGCGCTCGCCGACCAGAGCGGACGGATGGGCACCCCGGTGGAGCTCACCGTCGACCCCGAGGCCGCCCGGGTGTCACCGCTGCGCCAGGCGGCCGTCCACCGGGTCGTGCGGGAGTGCCTGACGAACGCGGCCAAGCACGCGCCGGGGCGGCCGGTCACCGTCACCGTCTCGGTCACCGGCGGCGCCGGGCCGCGCACGCTGCGCACCGAGGTCCGCAACGCCCTGCCCGACACGCCGCCGGAACCCGGCCCGCTCTCCACCGGCACGGGCCTGCCCTCCATGCGGGAGCGGGTGGCGGCCATGGGCGGCACGCTCACGGCACGCCGCCGCGGGGGCGTGTACGAGGTGGTCGCCGTGCTCCCGCTCTGAGCGGTGTCGGTGGTGCTCCGTAGACTGGCCCTGTGAGTGAGCAGCCCCCGTCAAGCGACAGCGACGACTTCGACGAGATCGTGGAAGCCGAGACCGAGAGAGACCCCGACCTGGCGGTGATCGAGGCCGGCAGCCGAACGCTGCGCGCACAGGCCGGACCACCGCCGGCCGCCGAGGCGGTGCCCGCGCGGCCCGCCGACCCGGAGGTCGACAAGGCGCTGCGGGAGGTGGAGCAGGAGCTCGCCACCCGCTGGGGCGAGACCAAGCTGGAGCCGTCGGTGGCGCGGATCGCGGCCCTGATGGACGTGCTGGGCGAGCCGCAGCGCGCGTACCCCTCGATCCACATCACCGGCACGAACGGCAAGACGTCCACGGCCCGGATGATCGAGGCGCTGCTCGGCGCGTTCGACCTGCGCACCGGGCGGTACACCTCGCCGCACGTGCAGTCGATCACCGAGCGGATCAGCCTGGACGGCGCGCCGATCAGCCACGAGCGCTTCATCGAGACGTACCAGGACATCAAGCCGTACGTGGAGATGGTCGACGCGAGCCAGGAGTACCGGCTGTCGTTCTTCGAGGTCCTCACCGGTATGGCGTACGCCGCGTTCGCCGACGCGCCGGTGGACGTGGCGGTCGTCGAGGTCGGCATGGGCGGGAGCTGGGACGCGACGAACGTGATCGACGGCGACGTCGCCGTCGTCACCCCCATCGACCTGGACCACACCGACCGGCTCGGCGCCACGCCCGCCGCGATCGCGGGGGAGAAGTCCGGGATCATCAAGCAGGGCGCCACCGTCATCCTGGCCCAGCAGCCGGTGGACGCGGCGCAGGTCATGCTGAAGAAGGCCGTCGGGGTCGACGCGACCGTGGCCCGCGAGGGCATGGAGTTCGGCGTCGTCTCGCGCGAGGTCGCCGTCGGCGGGCAGCTCCTGACGCTGCGCGGGCTCGGCGGTGAGTACGAGGAGATCTTCCTGCCGCTGTACGGCGCGCACCAGGCGCACAATGCGGCGGTGGCGCTCGCGGCCGTGGAGGCGTTCTTCGGCGTGGGCGCCCAGGAGGCCCGCACCCTGGACGTGGAGCGCATCCGCCAGGCGTTCGCCTCGGTGGTCTCGCCGGGCCGCCTGGAGGTGGTGCGGCGCAGCCCGACCGTGGTGCTGGACGCCGCGCACAACCCGGCGGGCGCGCGCGCCACGGCCGAGGGCATCAGCGAGGCGTTCGGCTTCTCCCGGCTGGTGGGCGTCGTCGCCACCAGTGGGGACAAGGACGTCCGGGGCCTGCTGGAGGCGTTCGAGCCGATCTTCGCGGAGATCGTCGTCACGCAGAACTCCACGCACCGCGCGATGGACGCCGACGAGCTGGCCGCGATCGCCGTCGAGGTCTTCGGCGACGAGCGGGTGGTGGTCGAGCCGCGGCTGCCCGACGCGCTGGAGGCGGCGATCACGCTGGCGGAGGAGGAGGCCGAGTTCGCCGGGGCGGGTGTCCTGGTGACGGGGTCGGTGATGACGGTCGGCGAGGCCCGGCTGCTGCTGGGGAAGGGCTGAGGTTTCTCATGCGTACGCTCTGCGCGTCCACACTGATCGGCGAGTTCTTCGTGATCGGCTTCGCCGGTCTGGTGGCCATGAAGGACGACAGCCTGACGATGGGCACCGTCTGGACGGTGTGCGGTGTCCTGATGGGGCTGAGCCTCCTGCTGTGCGGCATGATCACCCGTCCGGGCGGGATACAGCTCGGCTGGGCGCTCCAGGGGGCGCTGATCCTGAGCGGCTTCATCGTCCCGGTGATGTTCTTCCTGGGCGCGGTGTTCGCGGGGCTGTGGTGGGCGTCGGTCCACTTCGGCCGGAAGGTGGACGAGGCGAAGGCCAGATGGGCGGCCCAGTCCGGGTGACCGGTGGCCGGTCCGGGGGTCGCCCGAGGGGGTGGGACCCGGTGCCGGGCGGCCGGATGCCCCCTGTAGCCTCACCTCACCGCACACGTATGCCTGCAAGGAGCCGTAACACATGACCCAGCGCACGCTCGTCCTCCTCAAGCCCGACGCCGTCCGCCGTGGCCTGATCGGCGAGATCATCGGCCGCATCGAGCGCAAGGCCGGCTGGGCCATCACCGCGCTGGAGCTGCGCCACCTGGACCAGGAGACGCTGGAGCAGCACTACGGCGAGCACAAGGGCAAGCCGTTCTACGAGCCGCTGGTCGCCTTCATGTCGTCCGGCCCGGTCGTCGCGCTGGTCGTGGAGGGTGAGCGGGTCATCGAGGGTGTACGCCAGTTGGCGGGACCGACCGACCCGATCGCGGCGGCACCCGGGTCCATCCGTGGCGATTTCGGCACCATCGTCCGGGAGAACCTGATCCACGCCTCGGACTCGGAGGAGTCCGCCATTCGGGAACTGAAGATTTTCTTCCCCGGTATTTCCTGACCCGCTGTCAGCCATACAGCGCTCATGACCTGGGGCGACCGAAGGAATTTCGGTCGCCCTTCGGCATATGAACGCCCCGACCGGGAACGCATCGCTCCAACACTTCGTCACCTATACAGAGGCGGGCCACCGCGCCGTGTCCGCGCAGGCGGGACTACGATGTGAATCTCCTCGCCACACCACCCACCTCGCCGACCTGAGAAGCCGTCAACGCTCTAATTGGGAAGGCCCGACGCATCCTCATGGGAAACAAGGGGAACTCAATGTCGTTCATCGGCCGTGACATGGCTGTCGACCTCGGGACCGCCAACACGCTGGTGTACGTGAGGGGTCGCGGCATCGTCCTCAACGAGCCGTCCGTCGTCGCGATCAACACCAACACCGGCGGCATCCTGGCGGTCGGCGCAGAAGCGAAGAAGATGATCGGCCGCACGCCCGGCAACATCGTGGCGGTCCGGCCGCTGAAGGACGGCGTGATCGCCGACTTCGAGATCACCGAGCGCATGCTCCGGTATTTCATCCTCAAGATCCACAAGCGCCGCTACCTGGCCCGCCCGCGCGTCGTCGTCTGTGTGCCGTCCGGCATCACCGGCGTCGAGCGCCGCGCCGTCATCGAGGCGTCCACCCAGGCGGGCGCCCGCCAGGTGCACATCATCGAGGAGCCCATGGCCGCCGCCATCGGCTCCGGCCTCCCGGTCCACGAGGCCACCGGCAACATGGTGGTCGACATCGGTGGCGGCACCACCGAGGTCGCCGTCATCTCGCTCGGCGGAATCGTCACGGCACAGTCCATCCGGGTGGCCGGCGACGAGCTGGACAACGCGATCATCCAGCACGTCAAGAAGGAGTACAGCCTCCTCCTCGGTGAGCGGACCGCCGAACAGATCAAGATCACCATCGGCTCGGCGTACGACCTCGACACCGACGAGCACACCGAGATCCGCGGCCGGGACCTGGTCTCCGGGCTGCCGAAGACGGTCGTCATCTCGGCCGCCGAGGTGCGCAAGGCGATCGAGGAACCGGTCAACGCCATCGTCGACGCGGTCAAGACCACGCTCGACAAGTGTCCGCCCGAGCTGTCCGGCGACGTCATGGACCGCGGCATCGTGCTCACCGGCGGCGGTGCCCTGCTGCGCGGCCTCGACGAGCGGCTGCGCCGGGAGACCGGCATGCCGATCCACATCGCCGAGGACCCGCTGGACTCGGTGGCCCTCGGCTCGGGCAAGTGCGTCGAGGAGTTCGAGGCGCTCCAGCAGGTGCTGGACGCCCAGCCGCGCAGATAGCGGGACCACAGGTCAGCCGTACGGGTGCTGCCGGACCCGTACGGCTGATCGTTGATCCGGTTGACCCGGTTGGTATAACGGCACAAACACTCCTACGAGGAAGGCACGGCCGCCCCACGTGAGGGACACACGAGAGAGCCGCCTGCTCCTGGTGCTGCTGGTCGCCATCGCGTTCGCGCTGATCACGGTGGACATCCGCGGCGGTGAGGAGTCACCCGTCGACGGCGCCCGACGGGCAGCCGCCACCGTCTTCGGCCCGGTCGAGAACAGCGTCGCGTCCGCGGTCAACCCGGTCGGCAACGCCATCGCCGCCGTACGGGACTCGGGTGAACGCCACAGCCGCATCGCGCAGCTCGAGCGGGAGAACGCCGCGCTCAAGGCGAGACTCGGCAGCGACGACCGCAACCGCAGCCGCGTACGCGAACTCGACAACCTGCTCAGGAAGGCCGGCGCCGGCCAGTACGGCATCAAGGCCGCCGAGGTCATCGCCATAGGAGCCGCCCAGGGCTTCTCCTGGACGGTGACCATCGACGCCGGCTCCAACGACGGCATCCGGCGCGACATGACCGTCCTCAACGGGGACGGGCTCGTCGGCCGTGTCACCACCGTCGGCCCCAGCACCGCCACCGTGCTCCTCGCCAACGACCCGGACTTCACCGTCGGCACCCGCATGGAGCGGTCCGACGAGCTCGGCTTCGCCACCGGCCAGGGCGACCGCCCGCTGTCCGTGCAGCTCCTCAACGGCAAGGCCAAGGTCAAGGCGGGCGACCGGCTGGTCACCTTCGGCTCGCAGGCCGACAAGCCGTTCGTGCCCGGCGTCCCGGTCGGCGAGGTCGTCCGGGTCGACCCCTCCACCGGCAACCTCACGCGCAACATCTACGTACGCCCGTACGTCGGCTTCAGCAAGCTCGACATCGTCGGCGTCGTCGTCCAGTCCCCGCGCACGGACCCCCGCGACACCGTCCTGCCGCCCAAGCCCACGCCCGAACCGACCGTCACGGTCACGGTGACCCCGTCCCCGGCCGGGACGCCCAGCGGCGCGCCGAGCGGGCAGCCGGAGGTGGAGTGAGCCATGCGTTTCAACCGGATCCTGCTGTCCACGACCCTGCTCGTCGTCGCCCTCGTCATCCAGGTCTCGATCCTGGCCCGCCTCCAGCTCCCCGGCGCCGTCCCGGACCTGGTGCTGCTCGTCGTCGTCGGCCTCGCCCTGGTGTACGGGCACGTCAGCGGCGCCCTCATCGGCTTCGGCGCCGGACTCGTCGCCGACCTCGCCCCGCCCGCCGACCACGCCGCCGGGCGGTACGCCCTGGTCCTGTGCGTCATCGGCTACCTCGTCGGCCTCGCCAAGCCGGAGAACGGCCAGTTGCGCTCCGCGACCGGCCCCATGGTCATCGTCGTCGCCGCAGCCGTCTCCACCACGCTGCTCCACGCGGGTGTCGGCGCCCTCGTCGGCGACACCGCCGCCCGCCACGTCGGCATGGTCTCCCTGCTGATCACCGCCGTGATCTACGACCTGCTGCTCGCGCCCTTCACCGTGCCGCTGGTGATGGCCCTGGCCCGGCGCGCCGAGAACGACCCCCTCGCCGAGTCCACCACCGCCGGCACCGACGTCGCCTCGGGCTTCATGGCGAGCGGCACCGGCCTGAGGATCGGCGAGCAGCGCGGCGTCCTGCGCATCAAGGCCGCACGCAACCGGGCGGCACGGGCCGGCCGCATCAAGGGCGTCAAGCGACTGTGACCGAGGGGGCAACCGCGTCATGAGCAACATCCCGGAGACCGGGAGGACACCCAGGGTCCAGATCCGGCTCATCGTCATCCAGGTCCTGGTCTTCTCCCTGCTCCTCACCCTCGGCGGCCGCCTCTGGTACCTCCAGATCCGGCAGGGCAAGGAGTACACCGACGAGGCGAGGAACAACCACGTCCAGCAGGTCGTCCAGCCGGCCGTCCGCGGCTCCATCCTCGACGCCCGCGGCGTCCCCCTCGCCGACAACGAGACCCGCCTCGTGGTCTCCGCGTCCCGCACCGAGCTGCTGAAGATGAAGGACGACGGCAAGGGCGTCCTCACCAAGCTGGCCGGGGTCCTGGGCATGAAGCCCAAGGACGTCATGGACAAGATCCGCCTCTGCGACTCCGAGACCCCCCAGCCCTGCTGGAACGGCTCTCCCTTCCAGCCGATCCCCGTCACCGACGAGGCCACCACCCAGCAGGCCCTCCAGATCCGCGAGCGCGCCGAGGACTTCCCCGGCATCACCGCCGAACCCACCGCCGTACGCCGCTACACCGCGCCCGGCGGGGCCCGCGCCGCCCAGGTCCTCGGCTACCTCTCACCCGTCACCGACGAGGAGATCGAGAAGGCCAAGGACAGCGACTCGCCCTTCCTCCGCTCCGACCAGGTCGGCCGCTCCGGCCTCGAGCGCACGTACGACAAGGCGCTGCGCGGCAAGGCCGGCGTCACCCGCTACGAGGTCGACAACCTGGGCCGCGTCCTCGGCGAGGCCGAGAGCGACCCGGGCAGGCCCGGCGCCAACGTCGTCACCTCCATCGACGCACGTGTGCAGGCGGTCGCCGAGTACGAGCTCAACGCGGCGATGAAGGCCGTGCGCAAGGAGACCGACAAGATCACCGGCCGGCCCTACAAGGCCGACGCTGGCGCCGTCGTCGTCATGGAGTCCAAGACCGGCCGCGTCGTCGCCATGGCCTCCCAGCCCGACTACGACCCCAACGCCTGGGTCGGCGGCATCTCCGCCAAGGAGTACGCCAGGATGACCGGCAAGAACTCCAACTACCCGCTGCTCAACCGGGCCATCCAGGGCCAGGCACCCGCCGGCTCCGTGTTCAAGGTGGTCTCGGCGAGCGCGGCCGTACGGGCCGGCAACCCCTTCGACGGCCGCTACAACTGCTCCAGCTCCTACAGCCTCGGCGGCCGGAGCTTCGCCAACTTCGAGTCCAAGGGGCACGGCCCCATCTCCCTCGGCGACGCCCTGAAGTTCTCCTGCAACACCGTCTTCTACCGGCTCGGCCACGAGGAGTGGCAGCGCGACGGCGGCCTCAAGCCGAGGAAGAACGCCAACGACTGGTTCTACCGGACCGCGCACGACTTCGGCTTCGGCTCCGAGACGGGCATCGACCTGCCCAACGAGGTCAAGGGCCGCATCCCCGACCGCCACTGGAAGCAGGCGTTCTGGGAGGCCAACAAGGACGCGTGGTGCAAGCAGGGCAAGAAGGGCGGCAGCTACGTCGAGCAGATCGCCTTCGAGAGCTGCCTGGAGGGCAACCAGCTCAAGGCCTTCGACAGCATCAACTTCGCCATCGGCCAGGGTGACGTCCTCATCACCCCCATCCAGCTCGCCACCGCCTACGCCGCCATCAGCAACGGCGGCACCCTCCACCGGCCCACCATCGGCAAGGCCGTGATCAGCCCCGACGGCAAGAAGGTCGAGGAGATCAAGCCCCGCCCCGACGGCAGGCTGCCGGTCGACGCCGAGACCATCAGCGACCTCGACAAGGGCCTGCGCTCCGTCGTCGAGCCCGGCGGTACCGCCGCCTGGCGGTTCGGCGGCTGGCCGCAGGACAAGATCCCCATGCGGGCCAAGACCGGTACCGCCCAGGTCTACGGCAAGCAGACCACCTCCTGGTTCGCGACCTACACCGACGACTTCACCATCGTCATGACGATCTCCCAGGGCGGCACGGGTTCCGGCGCCTCCGGCCCCGCCGTACGCAACATCTATGACGCCCTGTACGGCCTCGACGACGCCGGCAACCAGGACCTCAAGCGGGCCCTGCTGCCCAAGCCGCAGGCGGCCCTGCCGAAGATCCAGCCCGACGGCACCATCGAGGCGCCGCCGGTCAAGCCGTACGACCCCAACGCCCAGAAGGTCGACCCGGCCGCGCAGGGCGACGGGGAGAAGCCGCTCGCGGGCCCGCCCCCCGTCTGGAGGGACTGACCCACGATGACCGGGACCAACAAGTTCTCCGTCTCGCGGTACGCGCCCGACCGCGGCGCCTGGGACAGGCTCACCGCCCGCGACTCGATGGTGCGCAGGCTCGACTGGCCGCTGCTGTTCTCCGCGGTCGCGCTCTCCTTCATCGGCTCGCTCCTGGTGTGGTCCGCCACCCGCAACCGCACCGAGCTCAACCAGGGCGACCCGTACTACTTCCTCTTCCGGCACGTCCTCAACACCGGCATCGGCGTCGCCCTGATGGTCGGCACGATCTGGCTCGGCCACCGCACCCTGCGCGGCGCGGTACCGGTGCTGTACGGGCTGTCGGTGGTGCTGGTCCTGCTCGTCCTCACCCCGCTGGGCGCGACCATCAACGGCGCCCACGCGTGGATCGTCATCGGCGGCGGATTCTCGCTCCAGCCCTCCGAATTCGTGAAGATCACGATCATCCTGGGCATGGCGATGCTGCTGGCCGCCAAGGTCGACGCCGGCGACCAGGTCCACCCCGACCACCGCACCGTCGCCAAGTCCCTCCTCATCGCCGTCGTACCCATGGCCATCGTCATGCTGATGCCGGACCTCGGCTCGGTGATGGTCATGGTCGTCATCGTGCTGGGCGTCCTGCTCGGCTCCGGCGCCTCCAACCGGTGGATCTTCGGACTCATCGGAGCGGGCGTCATCGGCGCGGTGGCCGTCGCGGCGCTCGGCGTGCTCGACCAGTACCAGATCAACCGGTTCGCCGCCTTCGCCAACCCCGAACTCGACCCGGCCGGCGCCGGCTACAACACCAACCAGGCACGCATCGCCATCGGCTCCGGCGGGCTGTACGGGGCGGGCCTCTTCAACGGCCACCAGACCACCGGCCAGTTCGTCCCCGAGCAGCAGACCGACTTCATCTTCACCGTCGCCGGCGAGGAGCTCGGCTTCATCGGCGGCGCCACGATCATCGCGCTGCTCGGCGTGGTGCTGTGGCGCGCCTGCCGGATCGCCCGCGAGACGAGCGAGCTGTACGGCACGGTCGTCGCCGCCGGGATCATCGCCTGGTTCGCGTTCCAGTCGTTCGAGAACATCGGCATGACGCTCGGCATCATGCCGGTCGCCGGCCTGCCGCTGCCGTTCGTGTCCTACGGAGGATCGTCGATGTTCGCCGTGTGGGTGGCGATCGGACTGCTCCAGTCGATCAGGGTGCAAAGGCCGCTTACGGCATAGATCCCCGCTGCCGGGGTAACTGGTGTCGAATGATGGCGGACGCGAAACGAGAGATCGAGCGGAAGTACGAAGCGGCCCCCGACACCCGGCTGCCGGACCTCACCGGCGTACGGAACGTCTCGGCCGTCGTCGACGGGGGCGTCGCCGAGCTGGACGCCGTCTACTACGACACCGAGGACCTGCGCCTCGCCGCCGCCTCCCTCACCCTGCGCCGCCGCACCGGCGGCGACGACGCCGGCTGGCACCTGAAGCTGCCGGTCGCCCCCGGCGTACGGGACGAACTGCACGCCCCGCTGGAGGACGACGTACCGGACGCGCTGGCCCGGCTCGTCCGCGCCAGGACCCGGGGTGCCGCGCTCGTCCCGCTGGTACGGCTCCGGTCCCACCGGCGGGTGCGCCGGCTCGTCGACGCCGAGGGCGCGCCGCTCGCCGAGGCGGTCACCGACACCGTCCGCGCCGAGCGCATCGCGGGCGGGCACGGCGGCACCGTCGAGTGGACCGAGATCGAGGTCGAGCTCGCCGACGGCGGAGACCCCGCGCTCCTCGACGCCGTCCACAAGCGCCTGCGCAAGAAGGGCCTGAAGCCCGCCGGCTCGGCATCCAAGCTCGCCAGGGCGCTCACCGACACCGGATGGCGGCCCCCCGAGCCGCCCGAGGAGGACGGCACGGCGGGCGGCCGCGTCCTCGCCCACCTGCGCGAGCAGGCCGGCAGGCTGGCCACCTACGACGCCGCCGTCCGCCGCGACCTGCCGGACGCCGTCCACCAGATGCGCGTCGCCACCCGCCGCCTGCGCAGCGCCTTCCGCTCGTACCGCAAGGTCCTCGACCGCCGCGTCACCGACCCCCTCGCCCAGGAGCTCAAGTGGCTGGCCGGCGAGCTGGGCGTCGACCGGGACCAGGAGGTCCTCACCGAGCGGCTCACCGCCCGCGTCGACGCCCTGCCCGTCACCCTGCTCCTCGGACCGGTCAGGGCCCGCCTGCGGGCCTGGGCCGGCGCCGGGCGCGCCGAGGCCCGCGCACGCACCCTCGCCGCCCTCGACAGCGACCGCTACACCGCTCTCCTGGACGCCCTCGACGCGCTGCTCGCCGACCCCCCGCTGCGCCCCGCCGCCGCGAAGGCCGCCGGTGACGTGCTGCCCCGCGCGATCCTCAAGGAGCACGCGCGGCTCGCCGCCCGCGTCGAGCGCGCCCTCGCCCTGCCCGCCGGACACGACCGGGACGTCGCCCTGCACGAGGCCCGCAAGACCGCCAAGCGCGTCCGGTACGCCGCCGAGGTGGCCCAGCCGGCGCTCGGCAGGCCCGCGAAGCGGTTCGCCAAGCGGGTGAAGGCCGTCCAGAAGGCCCTCGGCGAGCACCAGGACAGCGTCGTCGCCCGCGACACCCTCCGCGAGCTCGCCATCAAGGCCCACGCGGCGGGCGAGACCGCCTTCACCTGGGGCCTGCTCCACGGCCGGGAGGAGGCCCTGGCGGACCGGTGCGAGCGCGAACTGCCCGGGCTGTGGGAGCGGGCGGTACCGGGAAAGCCGGGGCGGCTCTGAGCGTGCGGGCACCGGGGTACGCTTGTAAGTCGCTCCCTTGCCCGCTCACGAAGGTTCGAGATGTCCGAGTCGGTCTTCCCGCAGCTCGAAGCTCTGCTCCCGCATGTGCAGAAGCCCATCCAGTACGTCGGCGGTGAGCTGAACAGCACCGTCAAGGAGTGGGACAGCTCCGACGTCCGCTGGGCGCTGATGTACCCGGACGCCTACGAGGTGGGCCTGCCCAACCAGGGCGTCATGATCCTGTACGAGGTACTGAACGAGCGCGAGGGGGTCCTCGCCGAGCGCACGTACAGCGTCTGGCCCGACCTCGAGGCGCTGATGCGCGAGCACGGCGTGCCGCAGTTCACCGTGGACAGCCACCGGCCCGTGAAGGCGTTCGACGTCTTCGGGCTGAGCTTCTCCACCGAGCTGGGCTACACCAACATGCTCGCCGCGCTCGACCTCGCGGGCATCCCGCTGGAGTCCAAGGACCGCACGCTGGACGACCCGATCGTCCTCGCCGGCGGCCACGCGGCGTTCAACCCCGAGCCGATCGCCGACTTCATCGACGCGGCGATCATCGGTGACGGCGAGCAGGCCGTGCTCGACATGACCGAGATCATCCGCGCCTGGAAGGCGGAGGGCCGCCCCGGCGGCCGCGAGGAGGTCCTCTTCCGCCTCGCGAAGACCGGCTCCGTCTACATCCCGGCGTTCTACGACGTCGAGTACCTCCCCGACGGCCGCATCGGCCGGGTCGTGCCGAACAGGTCGGGCGTCCCGTGGCGCGTGTCCAAGCACACCGTCATGGACCTCGACGAGTGGCCCTACCCCAAGCAGCCGCTCGTCCCGCTCGCCGAGACCGTCCACGAGCGGATGAGCGTGGAGATCTTCCGCGGCTGCACCCGCGGCTGCCGTTTCTGCCAGGCCGGCATGATCACGCGCCCCGTGCGGGAGCGAAGCATCACCGGCATCGGCGAGATGGTGGACAAGGGCCTCAAGGCGACCGGCTTCGAGGAGGTCGGCCTGCTGTCGCTCTCCTCCGCCGACCACTCCGAGATCGGTGACATCGCCAAGGGCCTCGCCGACCGGTACGAGGACGACAAGATCGGCCTGTCCCTGCCCTCGACGCGCGTGGACGCCTTCAACGTCGACCTCGCCAACGAGCTGACCAGGAACGGCCGTCGCTCCGGTCTGACGTTCGCCCCCGAGGGCGGCTCCGAGCGCATGCGCAAGGTCATCAACAAGATGGTCTCGGAGGAGGACCTGATCCGGACCGTCGCCACCGCGTACGGCAACGGCTGGCGTCAGGTGAAGCTGTACTTCATGTGCGGCCTGCCGACCGAGACCGACGAGGACGTGCTCCAGATCGCCGACATGGCGATGAACGTCATCCAGAAGGGCCGTGAGGTCTCCGGGCAGAACGACATCCGCTGCACGGTCTCCATCGGCGGCTTCGTGCCCAAGCCGCACACCCCGTTCCAGTGGGCCCCGCAGCTCAGCGCCGAGGAGACCGACGCCCGGCTGGAGAAGCTCCGCGACAAGATCCGCGGCGACAAGAAGTACGGCCGCTCCATCGGCTTCCGCTACCACGACGGCAAGCCCGGCATCGTCGAGGGCCTCCTCTCGCGCGGCGACCGCCGCGTGGGCGACGTCATCCGCGCCGTCTACGAGGACGGCGGCCGCTTCGACGGCTGGCGCGAGCACTTCTCGTACGACCGGTGGATGGCCTGCGCCGACAAGACGCTGCCCGCGCACGGCGTGGACGTCGACTGGTACACCACCCGTGAGCGTACGTACGAGGAGGTCCTGCCCTGGGACCACCTGGACTCCGGTCTCGACAAGGACTGGCTCTGGGAGGACTGGCAGGACGCGCTCGACGAGACCGAGGTCGAGGACTGCCGCTGGACGCCGTGCTTCGACTGCGGTGTCTGCCCGCAGATGGACACCCACATCCAGATCGGCCCGACCGGCAAGAAGCTGCTGCCGCTGACCGTCGTCAAGTAGCCGCGTAACGTCCGCGCAACGGCCCGGCCCGGGGAGAAACCCCCGGTCCGGGCCGTTGCGTCCAGTAGGGCATGGACGTGGACAAGCGCGGGCGGGAGCCCGAGGGGTGCCTCACGGCGGCGATCCGCATCCCCGTACGGATCGTGGTGCTGATCGTCGTCGTGCCCGTACGCGTGGTCTGGGACGCCCTCACCGCGTGCGGGCGGGCACTCGACCGGGTGCTCCTCAGGCCGCTCGGCCGGGCGCTCCGCCGGCTGTGGGACAGCGTGCTCACCCCCGTCGGGCGCGCCCTCGCGTGGCTCGTGACGGGCCTGGTCACCCACGGCGTGGTCGCCCCCTGCGCGTGGCTGTACCGCTGGGTGCTCGCCCCGGCCGGGCGCGGCGTCGCCCGGCTCGCGGCCGGGTTCGCCGCGGGGACGGCATGGCTGGTCACCACCCTGGTCGTCAGGCCGCTGGCGTGGCTGCACCGCACGGTGCTGCGGCCGCTCGGGCGGGGCGTGGGCCTGGTCCTGTGGGCGGTGCTGGTATGGCCCTGGATCGCGCTGTACCGGTGGGTGATGACCCCGGCCGGGCACGGCCTGGTGTGGCTGTACACGCACGCTCTCCTTCCGCTCGGCCGCGGGCTGTGGGCGGCTGGGGCCTGGCTCGGGAGGGTGCTGATCGTCGCACCCGCCCTGTTCGTGCACCGCTGGGTGCTCACGCCGCTGGGGCGGGCGCTCGTCGTGGCCGGGCGGGAGGTCCGGGACGCGTTCGTGGTGGCGTGGCGGGTGGCCGGGTACGTCTCGCGGGCGGTGTGGCGGGCGGTCGCGTGGCTGGTCCGGCAGTTGGCCGTGCGGCCCCTGACCTGGTTCTACCGGAGCGTGTGCACCCCGGTCGGGCACGCCGTGCGGGACCACCTGTGGCGGCCGGTCCGCCGCGCCGCCGCCGAGGCGGGCCGCGCCGCCGGGGCCGCGCTCGCCTCCGCGCGGGAAACGGTGCGCCGGGCCCGCCGGGACGCGTGGCGCGCACTGGTCGGCGGGGACCGGGCCGGGCGGCCTGGGGAACCCGCCGGAGCTCCGGCGCGTAGTCTGGGTAGTACAACGACTGCGCCCGGCGTGGCGCCCGCACCCGAGATCTCCCTGCGCAAGCGGGGGTGAGCCGGGCGGGACCCCCGGGAGCCGCCCGAATTTTCGTGGGCGGAGCGCCACCGCGCCCGCCCCGCACCGAGGAGAAGAACCACTGGGCAAGCGACAGCCCGAAGGCCCGCCGCCCGCACCGGCAGTGCAGCGCATCCGCCTGCGCTACACCAAGCGCGGCCGCCTCCGGTTCACCAGCCACCGTGACTTCCAGCGCGCGTTCGAGCGTGCCCTGCGCCGCGCCGAGGTGCCCATGGCGTACTCGGCGGGCTTCACCCCGCACCCCAAGGTCTCGTACGCCAATGCCGCCCCCACCGGCACGGGCTCCGAGGCCGAGTACCTGGAGATCGCGCTCACCGAGCAGCGGGACCCGCAGAAGCTGCGCGAGCTGCTCGACGAGTCGCTGCCGGACGGACTCGACATCACCGACGCCGTGGAGGCCCGCACCTCGGGCCTCGCCGACCGGCTGACCGCCTCCGTCTGGGAGCTGCGCCTGGAGGGCGTGGCGGCCGAGGACGCCGAGCGCGCCGTCGCCGCCTTCCTCGCCGCCGGCACGGTCGAGGTGCAGCGCAAGACCAAGAACGGGATGCGCACCTTCGACGCCCGGGCCGCCGTCGCGGACCTCCGGGCGGCCCCGGCGCCGGGCGATAGGCCCGGGCAGGGCCCCTGTGCGATACTGCGGCTGGTTGTTCGGCACGTGACACCTGCCGTACGACCCGACGACGTCCTGTCCGGTCTCCGAGCTGTGGCCGACCTGGCGCCGCCGGTCCCCGCAGCGGTGACCAGGCTGGCGCAGGGGCTCTTCGACGAGGAGTCCGGCACGGTGACCGACCCGCTCGCGCCCGACCGCGAGGCAGTCACGGCCGCCCCACCCAAGGCCGCCGGACTCGCCGCCGCCCCGGAGCCGACAGGTGCCGGTCCCGCGTAGGGCGGTCGTCGTAGCGCGGCCCTGGCGCTCGGGAGCCACCTGGGTCCGGCCGCGTCCACCCACAGGAGACTTTCGCCAGGCCGTACGCACAAGGCATACGGAACCGGCGAGCCAGACATAACAGCTCCCGTGCGGCGCCGCGCCAGACGCGGCGCCCGGGAGCGTGACGGGAGAACCGCCCGCATGCTCGAGCCGAACGACTCCGGCGCCACCGCCGGTAACCACAACGAAGAGAACAATTCGCCCAGCGACACGCTGCCGCCGCGCCGCCGTCGCCGTGCGGCGTCCCGCCCCGCCGGTCCGCCGGTCACGGCGGCCGCCGGTGGCGCCCCGGCCGGCGAGGTCGTCGTCGAGACGTCCACCACCGAGCCGGCCGACGTGGCGTCCCTCGCCGAGGCGCCCAACGAGGCGGCCGAGCCCGCCCCGGCGCGTCCGCGTCGCCGTGCCACCCGTAAGGCCACCGCCCCGGCGGGTGCGCCGCAGGTCGCCGAGGAGCCGCAGGCCGCCGAGGAGCCGGTCGCCGAGGTGCCGGTCGTGGAGGAGCCGCAGGCCGAGGCCGCCCCGGCGCGTCCGCGTCGCCGTGCCACCCGTAAGGCGACCGCTCCGGCGGGTGCGCCGCAGGTCGCCGAGGAGCCGCAGGCCGCCGAGGCCCCGGTCGCCGAGGTGCCGGTCGTGGAGGAGCCGCAGGCCGAGGCCGCCCCGGCGCGTCCGCGTCGCCGTGCCACCCGTAAGGCCACCGCTCCGGCGGGTGCGCCGCAGGTCGCCGAGGAGCCGCAGGCCGCCGAGGCCCCGGTCGCCGAGGAGCCGCAGCCCGAGGCCGCCCAGGCCCCGGCCGCCGAGGAGCCCGAGGCCGCCCCGCGCCGCACCCGCCGCCGCGCCACCCGCAAGGCCACCGCCCCCGCCGGCGCCCCGCAGCCGCAGGAGCAGGTCCGGGCCGAGGACGAAGAGGTCACCGAGGCGGGCGAGAGCCTGCCGGCCGACACCGTCGCGCAGATCTCCTCCGACGAGGCCGGGGCCGAGGTCGCCGCCGCCGAGGAGGCCGCCTCCCGCGGCCGTACACGCCGCCGCGCCGCCGCCCCGCAGTTCACCGCCGAGCCGGTGAAGAAGCCCGAGCAGTCCCGTGGCCGCCGTGCCGCGCGGCCCGCCGTGCCGGTCTTCCAGGCCCCGGTCTTCACCGAGCCGATGTTCCAGACCCCGGAGACCGCCGCCGCCGCGGCCGCCGCCGAGGCCGCCGAGAAGGAGGAGGCCGCGGAGGTCGCCGAGGCCGTCGCCCCGGCCGCCGAGGTCACCGAGCAGCCCGAGGCGGGCGGCCGTCGCCGCCGTCGCCGCCGTGGCGAACCGGCCGAGCGCGCCGAGCAGGCCCAGCCGGAGCCCGAGGCCCCGGCCGCCACCGAAACCGAGGCCGAGGCCGAGGCCGAGGTGGAGACCGAGCCCGAGGCGGAGGCCGTCGGCGAGGAGGGTGACGAGTTCGAGGACCGTCCCTCGCGCCGCCGCCGCCGTGGTGGCCGCCGTCGCCGCCGTGGCGAGGCCACCGAGGGGGAGGAGGCCGAGGAGGCCGCCCGCGCCGAGGAGGAGGCCGCCGACGAGGAGGCCGAGGAGGAGCAGGACGAGGCCGAGGACGAGCACGACGAGGCGGGCACCCCGTCGGCCGCCGGCACCAGCAGCTCCCGCCGTCGCCGTCGCCGCCGTCGCCGCAGCGGTGACGGGGGTGCCGAGGCCGAGGCGGGCGAGGAGGACGGCGTCCGCACGGTCGTCAAGGTCCGCGAGCCCCGCCCCAAGGCCGAGCCGTCCGACGAGGTGCAGTCCATCAAGGGCTCGACCCGTCTGGAGGCCAAGAAGCAGCGCCGCCGCGAGGGCCGCGAGCAGGGCCGCCGCCGCGTCCCGATCATCACCGAGGCCGAGTTCCTGGCGCGCCGCGAGGCCGTCGAGCGCGTGATGGTCGTCCGCCAGAGCGGCGAGCGCACCCAGATCGGCGTCCTCGAGGACAACGTGCTCGTCGAGCACTACGTCAACAAGGAGCAGGCCACCAGCTACGTCGGCAACGTCTACCTGGGCAAGGTCCAGAACGTCCTGCCGTCCATGGAGGCCGCGTTCGTCGACATCGGCAAGGGCCGCAACGCCGTCCTGTACGCCGGTGAGGTCAACTTCGAGGCGCTCGGCATGGCCAACGGGCCGCGCCGGATCGAGACCGCGCTCAAGTCGGGCCAGTCCGTCCTCGTCCAGGTGACGAAGGACCCGATCGGCCACAAGGGCGCCCGCCTCACCAGCCAGGTCTCGCTGCCCGGCCGCTACCTGGTGTACGTGCCCGAGGGCTCGATGACCGGTATCAGCCGCAAGCTGCCCGACACCGAGCGCGCCCGGCTGAAGACCATCCTCAAGAAGATCGTCCCCGAGGACGCGGGCGTCATCGTGCGCACCGCCGCCGAGGGCGCGAGCGAGGACGAGCTGCGCCGGGACGTCGAGCGGCTCCAGGCGCAGTGGGAAGACATCCAGAAGAAGGCGAAGAACGGCAACGCTCCGACCCTTCTCTACGGTGAGCCCGACATGACCGTCCGGGTCGTCCGCGACATCTTCAACGAGGACTTCTCGAAGGTGATCGTCAGCGGCGACGAGGCGTGGAAGACCATCCACGGCTACGTGTCGCACGTGGCGCCCGACCTGGCGGACCGGCTCCAGCGCTGGACGTCGGAGACCGACGTCTTCGCCACGTACCGGATCGACGAGCAGCTCATGAAGGCGCTGGACCGCAAGGTCTGGCTGCCGTCCGGCGGCTCGCTGGTGATCGACAAGACCGAGGCGATGATCGTCGTCGACGTCAACACCGGCAAGTTCACCGGCCAGGGCGGCAACCTCGAGGAGACCGTCACCAGGAACAACCTGGAGGCGGCCGAGGAGATCGTGCGCCAGCTCCGGCTGCGCGACCTCGGCGGCATCGTCGTCATCGACTTCATCGACATGGTGCTGGAGTCCAACCGGGACCTGGTGCTGCGGCGCCTGCTGGAGTGCCTGGGCCGGGACCGCACCAAGCACCAGGTCGCCGAGGTCACCTCGCTGGGCCTGGTCCAGATGACCCGCAAGCGGGTGGGCCAGGGCCTGCTGGAGTCCTTCTCCGAGACCTGCGTCCACTGCAACGGCCGTGGCGTGATCGTCCACATGGAGCAGCCGACCACCGCCGGTGGCGGTGGCAACGGCGGCAAGCGTGCCAAGAAGCGCGCCCGTGCCGCCGAGGCGGAGGCCGAGCCGGAGACCACCGAGACCGAGACCGAGCCGGAGATCGAGACCGAGGCCGAGGTCGCCGCCGAGGTCGCGGCCCCGGTGGCGGTGGAGGAGCCGTTCCGTCCCGACGAGGAGCTCTACTCCAGCGTCGCGGAGGCCGAGGCGGCCGCGGGCCGTGGCCGTTCGCGCCGCCGGGTGTCCCGCAAGGCGACGGCCCCGGCCGGTGCGCCGAAGCCGGCCATGGAGCCCGTGCCGCAGCCGGCGGTCGCCGAGGTGGCCCCCGAGGCCATCGAGGTGGAGGCCGCCCCGGCGCTCGCCACCGCGGCCGAGGCGGCGACGGTGGCCGAGGCCGCTCCCGCCGCCGAGGCGGCCCCGCAGGGCCGCACCCGGCGCCGCGCCACCCGTAAGGCGACCGCCCCGGCTGGCCCGCCGAAGCCGGTGGCGGCCGAGGAGGAGCCGGAGCCCGCCCAGCCGGAGCCCGTGTCGGAGCCCGTCCGGGAGCCCGCGCCCGAGCCGCAGGCCGAGCCGGCCGCGTCGGCCGCGCCCGAGGAGCCGGTCGCCCAGGAGGCCCCCGTGGCCGCCCCGCCGCGTGCGCGCCGCCGGGTCGTCCGCAAGGTCACCGCTCCGGCCGGTTCGCCCGCCGCCGCGGAGGCCGCGGTCGTCGTGGTGAGCAGCGG
The DNA here is from genome assembly GCF_004353505.1 of Streptomyces sp. WAC05374. GTDB lineage: Bacteria > Actinomycetota > Actinomycetes > Streptomycetales > Streptomycetaceae > Streptomyces. The sequence continues at coordinate 288,802 of NZ_SMNQ01000005.1, read as the reverse complement.
CTCCCCGGCACAGCCCGAGGCACCGGAGGCACCGGTGGCGGAAACGGCACCGGAGGCCGCCGAGGTCACCGGGGCCGCACAGCCCGAGGCCGCACAGTCCGAGGCCGCGGAGGAAGCGGCTCCGGCCAAGAAGGCCGCGGCGCGCAAGACCGCCAAGAAGGCCACGGCGAAGAAGGCGGCCGCCAAGAAGACGGCCGCCAAGAAGACGACCGCGGCGAAGAAGACGACCGCCAAGAAGGCCGCCACCAAGACGGCGGCCACCAAGACGGCGGCGAAGACGGCGAAGACGGCCAAGTCGGCCGCCAAGAAGACCGTCGCGGCCGAGCAGTAGACAGCCGGGTGCCCGGTCACCGTGACAGTGGTCACGGTGACCGGGCGCCGGCGGTGAGCTGTCCGCCGAACACCCGGTGAGCGCCGATTGAACGTTCCGCGTACCGCCCCGGATTAGCGGGGCCGGAGCCGCGGTTTTGTTTCGGAATCGATGCCTCCAACGGTTAACGGCCCCGAAATTGACTAGGAAATTCCTGATAATGTGACGCCGGTCGCTGCCGTCGGCGGGCCCCGCCCGAAGACTACGGTCGGTGACCGACCCGGTTCCGGGACAGACCGGTCCCAGCATTCCTCGGTAGGGCGTCGGCATCGCGCCGGAGGGGTAGCGCGGCCTTGTTAGCCTCCGCAACACCCTTCAGACCTCTGCCACAAAGAGCTCTTGCGGTGTTCAAGGAGGACGTCCATGCCGAGCATCAACGAGCAGCCCATCCCCGCTGCCCGCCCGGTCATCGGTGAAGAAGAGATCGAGGCCGCCGTACGCGTACTGCGCACGGGCCGGGTCGTACAGGGCCCCGAAGTGGCCGCCTTCGAGGAGGGATTCTCCGAGCTGGTCGACGGGCGCCACTGCGTCGCCGTCAACTCCGGTACGTCGGCGCTGCACCTCCTTCTGATGGCGCTGAACATCGGCCCGGGTGACGAGGTGATCGTCCCGTCCTTCTCGTTCGCCGCGTCGGCGAACGCGGTCCGCCTCGTGGGCGCCGACGTCGTCTTCGTCGACATCGAGGCCGACAGCTTCAACATCGACCCCGCCGCCGTCGAGGCCGCCATCACCCCGCGCACCGCCGCGATCATGCCGGTCCACATCTACGGCAACCCGGCCGCCATGGACAAGATCATGGCCATCGCGGAGAAGCACAAGCTCGCGGTCGTCGAGGACGCCTGCCAGGCGCACGCCGCGGCCCTGCACGGCACCCCGGTCGGCGCGTTCGGCTCCGGTGGCACGTTCAGCTTCTACCCGACCAAGAACATGCACTCCCTCGAGGGCGGCATGATCTCCACGGCCGACGCCGAGATCGCCCGCACCCTGCGCCTGCTGCGCAACCAGGGCATGGAGCAGCGGTACGCCAACGAGATCGTCGGCGCCAACATGCGCATGACCGACGTGGCCGCCGCCGTCGGCCGCGTCCAGCTCTCCAAGCTGCACGGCTGGACCGAGACGCGCATCGCCAACGCCGCGTACCTCTCGGAGCACATCACCGCGCCGAACATCGTGACGCCGGTCGTCGCCGAGGGCGCGCGCCACATCTACCACCAGTACACGATCCGGGTGCGGGGCGGCGAGGGCGCGCGCGACGCCGCGATGGCGAAGCTCACCGAGGCGGGCGTCGGCAACGCCGTGTACTACCCGACCCCGATCCACCGGCTCAAGCCGTACTGGGAGCCGGACCAGAAGGCGGGCCGGAACTGGGACCTGCCCGAGACGGAGAAGGCCGCCGCCGAGGTCGTCTCGCTGCCCGTCCACCCCTCGCTGACCCAGAACGACCTTGAGCGCATCGTCACCGCCGTGAACGCGCTGGGAGAGAACCTGTGACTGCTGCTGGAATGCGGGCCGGCCTGATCGGCCTCGGCTCCATGGGACGCCACCACGCCCGCGTACTGGCCGGGCTGGACGGCGTCACGCTCGTCGGCGTCGTCGACCCGATGGGCGACAAGAACGGCTGGGCGCAGGGCGCGCCCGTCCTGTCCACCGTCGAGGAACTGATCTCGCTGGGCATCGACTACGCCGTCGTCGCCTGCCCGACCGCGCTGCACGAGGAGGTCGGCCTGAAGCTGGCCGACGCCGGGGTGCACGCGCTGATCGAGAAGCCGGTCGCCGACACGGTCGAGGGCGCCCGCCGCCTCGTCGAGGCGTTCGAGACGCGGAGCCTGGTGGCCGGTGTCGGCCACATCGAGCGCTGCAACCCGGCGCTGCGCTCGCTGCGCACCCGCCTGGAGGCCGGCGAGCTGGGCGACGTCTACCAGGTCGTCACCCGCCGCCAGGGCCCCTTCCCGCACCGCATCGCGGACGTCGGCGTGGTCAAGGACCTCGCCACCCACGACATCGACCTGACGGGCTGGGTCACCGGCCAGCAGTACACGTCGATCGCCGCGCACACGGTGTCCAAGTCGGGCCGCCCGCACGAGGACATGGTCTCCGCCGTCGGCCAGCTCTCCGACGGCACGATGGTCAACCACCTGGTCAACTGGCTGAGCCCGCTGAAGGAACGCTTCACGTCGGTCACCGGTGAGAAGGGCTGCTTCATCGCCGACACCCTCACCGCCGACCTCACGTTCTACTCCAACGCCGCCGTCGCCACCGAGTGGGAGGCGCTGCGCGCGTTCCGCGGTGTGTCCGAGGGTGACATGATCCGCTACGCCATCCCCAAGCGGGAGCCGCTCCTCGTCGAGCACGAGCTGTTCCGCGACGCGGTCCTCGGCAAGGGCGACGACATCTGCACCCTGCGCCAGGGCCTGCGTACGGTGGAGGTGGCCGCGGCCGTCATCGACTCCGCCGACCGCGGCGTCACCGTGCGGCTCACCCCGGAGGACGTGGCCAGTTGACCACACCCGATGTCACCGTCGTGGTAGCCGTGTACAACACGATGCCGTACCTCACCGAGTGCCTGAACTCGCTGGTGGGGCAGAGCATCGGGCTGGACCGGCTCGAGGTCGTGGCCGTCGACGACGGCTCGACCGACGACAGTGGCCGGGAACTGGACCGCTTCGCGGAGAAGTACCCGAATACTGTCAAGGTGATCCATCAGGCCAACTCCGGCGGCCCGGCTGCTCCCAGCAACCGGGCCCTGGAGCTGGCCACCGGTCGTTACGTCTACTTCATCGGCTCCGACGACTACCTGGGCAAGGAAGCCCTGGCGCGCATGGTGGCCTGTGCCGACGAGCACGGCTCCGACGTCGTCGTCGGCAAGATGGTGGGCACGAACGGCCGTTACGTCCACCAGGCGCTGTTCAAGAAGAGCGACCCGGACGTCTCGCTGTACGACTCGGCCCTGCCGTTCACGCTGGCCAACACCAAGCTCTTCCGCCGCGAGCTGGTGGAGAAGCACAAGCTGCGCTTCCCCGAGGACCTGCCGGTCGGCTCCGACCAGCCGTTCACCCTGGAGGCGTGCGTACGGGCCGCGAAGATCTCGGTCCTGGCGGACTACACGTACTACTACGCGGTCAAGCGCGGCGACGCCAGCAACATCACCTACCGGGCGAACCACCTGTCCCGGCTGCGCTGCACCGAGCGGATCATGCACTTCGCGGCCTCGCTCATCGAGGCGGGCCCGCAGCGTGACGCGGTCCTCAAGCGCCACTTCACCTGGGAGCTCGCCAAGCTGGTCCAGGACGACTTCCCGGCGCTGGACGCGGTGACGCGGACCGAGATCTGCGCGGGCATCGCGAAGCTGGCGGACGAGTACTTCACCGACGCGCTGCGCGACGCGATGGACGTCAAGCGGCGGGTGCGGATCTGCCTGGCCCGGCGGGGCGCCGTCGAGGAGCTCGTACGGGCCATCGAGGACGAGGCCGAGCACGGCTCGCCGCCGCTGCTGCTGGAGGACGGGCGGGCCTTCGTCCGCTACCGGGGCTTCCGCGACCCGTCCCTGGGGCTGCCCGACCGGGCGTACGAGGTGATCGGCGAGGCCGTCCCCGGGCGGCTGGCCGAGAACACCTCGCTGGTCGCGGCCGAGTGGGACCAGCACGGCGACGACATGGCCGTCGACCTGACGGTACGGCTCGGCCTGGCCGGCGAGACCGGCTCCGCCGTCGTGAGGCTCGCCACGAAGGCCATGCCCAAGAGCGCCGACAAGCCCGGCGCCCGCCGGCTCCCCGTGGGGCACGAACTGCCCGCGACGGTGGGGGAGTTCACCCGCAAGCCGACCGAGGACGGCGAGGGCACCCTGCTCACCGCCCGCATCCCGGTCAAAGCCAAGAGCGCCAAGCTCGGTGTGCGCGTGTACGCCGACGTGGCAGGCTCGACGTACGAGATTCCCGTGCCGGTCCGCGGCCGGCCACTGCCCCTGGCCCGGCGCTGGCGCGAGCGCGTCCCCTACCGGATCTCCGCCAACGCCAACCCCAAGGGGCGGCTGGTGATCACCACGGCCCCGCTCTGGGAGCCCTCGCTCGGCGTGGGCAAGCGACTGCGTCAACTGATGTCCCGTGTGAAGAGGAAACTGACCCGATGAATATCTGTGTAGTCGCGCTCGGCAAGATCGGTCTGCCGCTCGCCGTGCAGTTCGCCGCCAAGGGCCACAAGGTCATCGGCGCCGACGTCAACGAGAAGGTCGTCGAGCTGGTCAACGCCGGCACCGAGCCCTTCCCCGGCGAGCACGACCTCGACCGGCTGCTGAAGCAGACCGTCGACGCCGGTCTGCTGTCCGCGACCACCGACACGGCCGCCGCCGTCGCCCAGTCCGAGGCCGTCGTGGTCGTCGTCCCGCTGTTCGTGGACGCCGAGGGCACCCCGGACTTCGGCTGGATGGACTCCGCCACGAAGGCCATCGCCAAGGGCCTGAAGCCCGGCACCCTCGTCTCCTACGAGACGACCCTGCCGGTCGGCACCACCCGCACCCGCTGGGCGCCGATGCTGGAGGAGGGCTCCGGCCTGAAGGCCGGCGAGGACTTCCACCTGGTCTTCTCCCCGGAGCGCGTCCTCACCGGCCGCGTCTTCGCCGACCTGCGCCGCTACCCCAAGCTCGTCGGCGGCATCGACGAGGCGTCGGCCAAGCACGGCGTCGAGTTCTACGAGCAGGTCCTCGACTTCGACGAGCGTGACGACCTGCCGCGCGCCAACGGCGTGTGGGACCTGGGCACCGCCGAGGCCTCCGAGCTCGCCAAGCTCGCCGAGACCACCTACCGCGACGTCAACATCGGCCTGGCCAACCAGTTCGCCCGGTTCGCCGACCAGCAGAACATCGACGTCCTGAAGGTCATCGAGGCCTGCAACAGCCAGCCCTACAGCCACATCCACCAGCCCGGCATCGCCGTCGGCGGCCACTGCATCCCGATCTACCCGCGGATGTACCTGTGGAACGACCCGGAGGCCACCGTCGTGCGCTCGGCCCGCGAGGCCAACGCCGCGATGCCCGAGTACGCCGTCGACCTGCTGGCCGCCGCGTACGGCGACCTGAAGGACGTGAACGTGCTCGTGCTGGGCGCCGCCTACCGCGGTGGCGTCAAGGAGACCGCGTTCTCCGGCGTCTTCGGCACCGTCGAGGCCCTCAAGGCCCGGGGCGCCGTCCCGTACGTCTCCGACCCGATGTACACGGCCGAGGAGCTCGCCGCGCACGGCCTCACCCCGCACCAGGGCGAGAAGGTCACCGCCGCGATCCTCCAGGCCGACCACGCCGAGTACAAGGAGCTGGCCGCCGCCGACCTGCCGGACGTCACCGTCCTGGTCGACGGCCGCCGCACCACGGACCCGGCCCGCTGGGAGGGCGTCCGCCGCGTCGTCATCGGCGGCTGACCGAGCGGCCGATCCCGTACACAACGAACAGTGGCCCTGCCCCGCTCACGTGGGGCAGGGCCGGTTTGCAGAGGGTTTCCCCATGACCTGGTTGATTACTGGCGGCGCCGGATTCATCGGCTCCCACGTGGTGAGGGCGATGGCCGAGGGCGGCGAGCGGATCGTCGTCCTGGACGACCTGAGCACCGGCCGCGCCGAGCGGCTCCCCGAGGGCGTCCCCCTGGAGGTCGGCACCGTCCTGGACCGTGCCGTCGTCGACCGCGTGCTGCGCGAGCACGCCGTCACCGGCATCGTGCACATCGCGGGCAAGAAGCAGGTCGCCGAGTCGGTCGCCAAGCCGCTGCACTACTACCGCGAGAACGTCGAGGGCCTCCGTACGCTCCTGGAGGGCGCCGTGGAGGCCGGTGTGACCCGGTTCCTGTTCTCGTCGTCGGCCGCCGTGTACGGCATGCCCGACGTGGACCTCGTCACCGAGGCCACCCCGTGCGCGCCCATCAACCCCTACGGCGAGACCAAGCTGGCCGGCGAGTGGCTGGTCACGGCGGCGGGGCGGACGCACGGCATGGCGACCGCCTCGCTGCGGTACTTCAACGTGGCGGGCGCCGCCACGCCCGAGCTGGGCGACGACGGCGTCTTCAACCTCGTACCGATGGTCTTCGAGCGGCTCACGGCCGACGAGCAGCCGCGGATCTTCGGCGACGACTACCCGACGCCCGACGGCACGTGCATCCGCGACTACATCCACGTCGAGGACATCGCCTCCGCGCACGTCGCCGCCGCCCGCCGGCTCGCCGCCGACCCGGCCGCCTCGCTGATCCTGAACATCGGCCGGGGCGAGGGCGTCTCCGTCACGGAGATGGTCGGGATCATCCAGGACGTCACCGGCCGCACCGACATCAAGCCGCTGGTCACCGAGCGCCGCCCCGGCGACCCGGCCCGCGTGGTGGCCTCCGCCGACCGCATCCGTGAGGAGCTGGACTGGAGCGCCCGGTACGGGGTGCGCGAGATGGTCGAGTCCGCGTGGGCGGGCTGGCGGCTCCGCCACCCGTAAGCACCGCACACACGGCGAAGGGCCCCGGGATCGCTCCCGGGGCCCTTCGCCGTGCGCGGCCTACTCCTCGCCGAGGAACAGCTTGTCGAAGGCCTTGCTCACGACCGGCCAGTCCCACGTCGACAGCGCGTACTCCGAGGCCAGCTTGCCGGCGTTCTGCCACGCCTCCTCGGTCGCCGTCGCCTCCAGGATCCGCTGCGCGGCCTCCTCGGTGGAGCCGACGACCCAGCCCTCCGGGTACAGCGTGCGGGCGCTGTTGGGCTTGCCCGCGTAGAACGGCCAGTCGCGGGCGACGGGGACGGCGGCGCTCGCCGCGCCCTCCATCAGGCCCACGTGGCAGCCCTCACGCACCGACGAGGACATGATCACGCCGATGTCGGTGAGCGCCGACGGCACGTCGTCGGTCGGGCCGAGCTTGCGCACGACGCCTTCCTCGATGAGCGGGGCGATCTCCTTGTCGAACTGACGCCGGTAGTCGCGGGTCGCGCGGCTGGTCTTCGGGTTCATGTCGCCGCCCACCAGCAGCAGCCGGTAGCGCTCGTCGTGCTCCCGCACCCGCCGCAGCACGTCCACGGCCCACATCGGGTCCTTGGCGACCTGGCTGATGCCCACCAGACCCAGGTTGAAGCGGGCGTCCTCGGACTTCGGGCGGGCGAAGCCCGACAGGTCCATGGCGTTGTCGATCAGGTGCGCACGCGGCGCGCCCTCACCGCGCAGCATGGGCACCAGCGACTCGACGAGGTCCTTCACGTGCGGGGCGACGTAGATCAGGTCGTCGATCCGCGAGAAGTCCGTCATGTGCGGCCAGCGCGTGAACGCCTCGTAGCTGTGCAGGCGCACCACGATCCGGGTGTCGCCCGGATCGATCGTCGTCAGCATCGCCGCCGGGCCGACCGACCAGTCCAGGAAGACCGTGTCCGCCCAGTCCAGGTACGGCCGCATCAGCCGCTCGACTTCCTCCTGGTACGTGCTGGTACCGCCGGCCATGCGGTCCTCCAGCACCCGGCGGCCCGCCCACGCGATCCGCTTGAGCGCCTTCTGCGCCGCCAGGTCCAGGTACCGCAGCTCCACGCCCTCGTGGTTGCCGTACCGGTCCAGGATGTGGTGCAGGAAGTTGTCGTTGGCGCTGGTGGTGACCAGCAGCCGCAGCGGGCGGCCCTTGGGGGCCGGCGCGGCGGGCGTCCGCCTGCCCTGCGGGCGGGCGAGCGTCTGCATGGCCCGGGAGCGGTACAGCGGGGCGACGAAGCCCTCGGCGTCCTTGGCCAGCGGGGAGGAGAGCTGGTCGATGTGCAGCACCCGGTGGAAGGCCAGGAACAGCGCACGGTCCAGCGCGAAGGACGCCTTCTCGTGGTCGCCCCGGTCGTACTGGGCGTCCGCGTGCGCGAGCTGGGCGGCGACCGCCTTGCCGAGGTCGCGCGGGTTGAGCCCCTTGCCCAGCTCCTTCATCACGGCCTCGTCCATGAGCTGCGCCTTGAGCCCCAGGTCGGGGATCTTCGACGCGGCGGCGGCGAGCGCCAGGGCGGCACCGCTGGTGCGGCCCGCCCACTGCATGCCCTCGGCCACGTAGCGGGAGGTCGCGATGCGCACCTTGGCCGGCACGCCGGGCGCCGTGACGGCCGTGCGCCACATGCGGGCGCCGACCGTGGAGCGCATCACCGGACGGGCGGTGGCGTGCCGCATCACCGTGGCGGGAAGCCCGTCCACGGAGCGGCGCACGTTCTGCTTGACGACGTCCAGCGGCGGCAGGACGCCGCGGCCGGCCGCGGCGCCCTTGGCCTTGACCCGCTCGACGGCCTTCAGGGCCGGCGCGAGACCGAAGTGGGCCTCCTCGACGCGGTAGTACTGCGCCAGGCGCCACACGGTGTACACGGCGCCCGCGTCGAGCGCCACCAGGACGTCCGCCTTGCGGGCGAGCCGGCGCAGCGAGCCGTCCCGCTGGGCCTGCATCCACACCTTCATGCCGCCCGGCGCCGTACGGGCCTTGCGGCGCAGCGCCGTGCTGCGGAAGTTGAGGTTGCGCGGGAGCTGGAGGGTGCCGTCCAGCTCCATGGCGGCGAGCTCCTCGGCGACCGGCTCCAGGTGGAAGGTTCCGGCGAGGTACGTCGTCGCGCCCGCGGCGCGGAACTTGCGCACCGAGTCGGCGAACACGCCCACCTGGGGGCGGACGCTGGCGATGAACAGGACGTTGGTCACAGGGACGGTCCTCCGGCGACGATCTGGTTCTCGGCGGGGGAGGCCGCGTCCGCCTTCTCCGCCTGGAGCGTGGCGTAGTCGTCGATGAGCTGCTTCACGGCGGTGGTCATCAGCGCCTCGCGGGTGAACTGGTCGGCGTGCGCCATGGCTTCGGCGTGGACCTCGTCGCTCGTCTCGACCGCCATGTGCGCGGCCTTGATGAACGACTCGGTCAGGCCCTCCTCGTCGATGCCGACGGCGCCCGTCCACAGCGGGTGGCCGCGCAGCACGTTGGAGGCGTCGTGCTCGACGACGTGCGCCGACACGATCGGCAGGCCCGTCGCCATGTACTCGTACACCTTGCCGGAGGTGACGTAACGGCCGCCGATGAGGATGAGGACCATCGCGTCCCAGCGGGCGTAGATGGACGCCACCTCGGCCTTGGCGGCGGGGCCGCCGAAGCGTACGCCGTCGACCTCGGCCTGCTTGAGGACCTCGGCGTGCCGGTTGGCCTCGCGGCCGGAGCCGTTGCCGATGTGGCCGCGCACCTCGAAGGTGGCGTTGGCCAGCAGCGGCTCCTTCTCGCGGGCGGCGCGCCAGGCGTTCAGCACGGTCTCCAGGTGCGGGACCGTGAAGTTGACGGTGCCGAGGTAGCCGAAGGCCAGGCCTGCCTCGGGGTTGGCGCGGTGCGCCTTGCCGGGCGAGCTGTCGGCGTCGTAACCGTTGCGCACGACGTGCACCCGGTCGGCGAAGTCCGGGTAGCGGGTGCGGTAGTGCTCCGCGATGGGGTCGTTGACGACCCACAGGGACAGCGCGTTGTCGAGGATCTTCTGCTCCCAGCGGCCCTCGGCGGAGTCGCGGGAGAACGCCTCGACGCCGTCGATGACGTCGATGGACCAGCCGTCGCGGAAGTCCACCGCGTACGGGACCTTCGCCTCCTCCCACAGCTTCCACGCCGCGGCGAGGTTGACGTAGGGGACGCAGCTCGCGAGCAGCAGGTCGGCCGGGTGCTCGCCGTGGACGCGGAGCACGGCCTGCTCCAGATCCTCGCGCCAGTCACCGAAGTTGGGCTCCGGGAAGGGCTCCATCTGGCGGCGGCGCAGCCGCGTCACCCACCCGTTCGGGTTGAGCGCGCGGTCCTCGCTGTACAGACGGATGTCCGTCTCCAGGTCCTCGCGCACCAGGGGCAGTTCGACGATCTTGATCTTCGGGTCGACCTGCTCCAGGAGCGTGAGGTCGACGCCGGAGTCCCTTTCCCAGGACTCCTGCGCGATGGTGACGACGGTGACGTCCCAGCCCTGGTTGATGAACTGGTTCGCGGTCTCGCGCATGCGGTACGCGCAGCTCTTGGCCGCGGGCGGGAAACCGATGGCGAGGTAGATCACATGGGGCCGCTTGCCTGTCGCGGGCAGCCCGGACCTGGGAGACGCTGACATAACCGGTGACGCTAGCACGGTGACATGTACGGAAAAGTGCCTCGTGAGAGGACCTGTCCGGTCACGCGTGCCGGCTGCCTCCCTTCCACTCTTCCATGATCCGGACAACGTTCTGGGCGGCCCGTCCGTCGCCGTACGGGGTGCCCGGGTCGGCCGTCGGCACCGCGCGGGTCACGGTCGCGGCCCACTCGTCGGCCGGCAGCGTGTGCGGGTCGGGAACAAGGACGTTCCAGCCCGTCTCCACGGTTTCCACCCACTCCGTCTCGGGACGGATGGTGGTGGTGATGCGCTCCAGCAGGAACGCCTCCTTCTGCAGACCGCCCGAGTCGGTGACCACACCGGCCGAGGCGAGCACGGCGGCGACCAGACCGGCGTACGGCAGCGGGCGGCCGACGTGCACGGAACCGGTGTTGAGCTCGATGCCGTGCTCCTCGGCGCGGGCCACCAGGCGCGGGTGGGCGAGCAGCGCGACGGGGACCGGCAGGCCGGCCAGCGAGTCGACGATTCGGCGCAGCCGCTCCGGGTCGTCGGTGTTGTCCGGACGGTGCAGCGTGGCCAGCAGGAACGGCTTCGCCGGGTCGATGCCCTCGGGCAGCGCGGGCGCGGGGTGCTTGCCGGCCAGCACGTCGTCCCGGATCTTCAGGCAGATGTCGACCATCACGTCACCGGCCAGCACGGCACGGTCCTTGAGGCCCTCGTCGGCGAGGTGGCGCATGGCCTCCTCGGTCGGGGCGAGCAGGACGTCGGCGCAGTGGTCGGTCAGGACGCGGTTGTGCTCCTCCGGCATGCGCCGGTTGAAGGAGCGCAGGCCCGCCTCCAGGTGGGCGACCGGCAGGTGCATCTTCACGGCCGAAAGGGCACCGGCGATGGTGGAGTTGGTGTCGCCGTAGACCAGGACCCAGTCCGGCTTCTCGCGCTCCAGGACCGGGTCGAGCGCGGAGAGCACCGCACCGGTCTGGACGCCGTGGCTGCCGGAGCCGACGCCCAGGTGGACGTCCGGGTCAGGGATGCCGAGGCCGTCGAAGAAGACGTCGGAGAGGTCGGCGTCGTAGTGCTGCCCGGTGTGCACGATGAAGTGCTCGTGCTCCGTCTCGGCGAACGCCGCCGCGATGGGAGCGAGCTTCACCAATTGGGGACGTGCGCCGACGATGCTGATGACTTTCACTGAGCACTCTTCTTCTACTGGGACAGGTCAATGAGGGAGGCGTGCCGTGCCATCGTAGGCAATGGCCGGGATGACCAGCCCCGCGGCCGGACCACCGGGCGGAACACCCGGGTCCGACGGCCGTGGTCAGACATGGTCAGAAGGTGCGTGCGCACCCATGACGGCCTGGGATAACGATTCCATGAACAGTTGACGACGAGGTTTCGCGGTGGTCCGGTCCGCCGTCAGGGCCGTACGGCCCGCGGGCCGACGGTCTCGGCGCCGTGCGCCTCCACGCGCCGGCGCAGCTCCCGGTCGGCCGTCACCACCACGCACCCGCGCCCCGCCGCGGCCGCCTCGCCCGCGAGCTCCACGATCCGGTCGTCGCCGCTGCCCGGCGCCTCGTCGACCCGCACCCCGGGCACCGGCTCCACACCCCGGGCCCGCCCCTCGACGACCAGGACGACGTCCATCGGGCCGGGGCGGCCGGCCACTCCGCCGGCGGCGTAGGGGACGAGCCGGTCGCGCAGCCGCTCGGCGGCCCCGCGGCGGTCCCGCCACCAGCCGTCCGGCACCGATCCGACGACGTTCGCGGCGTCGACGACGAGAAGAGTCAGCACCCCACGAGGGTCCCACGCCGATGCGCCCGGACAGGCCTTCCGGGGGACTGGGGAACACCCGCCAAAATGCTATGGTCGCGCAAGCTTGGGGGAACTGTGCGTGAACTGTTTCAACTGTTCAGGGGAAGGTCGGCGGTGAGCCATGGCGGTGTGGTCCGCGCGGAAGTCCAGGCGTCCCGACGACGCCCCCTCGCGGCGTAGCGCCGCCCCCTTCGGCACCCCGCTCCCCGACGCCTCCCTGCCGGCCACCACCGACTGGCTGGTGCGCGGCAAGGACGGCCGCCTCACCGCGTACGCCCCGGTCGAGGGCGCCGTGCTGCGCTGGACCGAGAAGCACCCGGGCGGCCCCGAGTGGACCGGCCCCGAGTCGTTCCCGGCGCCGGACATCGTGCCGTACCTCTCCATAGCCCAGGGCTCCGACGGGTACGTCCACCTCGTCTCGCTGCGCCGCACCCGCCTCGCGGACGGCACCCCCGCCACCGACGTGGTCTTCGCCCTCCAGTACCAGTCCGGCCTGGCCATGCGCGACTGGGCCGTGGTCGGCAACCCGTACCCGAACGACCCGGCGCTCGCCGAGAAGATCGGCCTGCCCGCGGCCGTGATCGACTCCGAGGGCTCGCTGCACGTCTTCGTGCGCAACGTGGGCGGCGGGATCTGCGGGCGCGCCTCGGTGCCGTCCGGCAAGTGGAACAAGTGGGCCGACCTCAAGGGCAGCGGGATCACCGGCGCCATCTCGGCGTCGATCACCACCGAGGGCCTGATGGAGCTGGTCGCGCCGACGCGGGACCACATCCTGCGCTGGACGCAGGAGACCAGGGGAGTGAAGTTCCAGCGGGCGGAGGACGTCCCGGCCTCGGCCGAGGCGGGCTCGCTGTCCACGGAGGAGACCGGCACCGGCCGCCTCACCCACTTCTGGCACGACGCCGACGAGGGCACGGTCCGGGCCTGGCGCCCCGGCGACAAGGCCCCCTCCCCGCTGGGCTCCGGTGCGGGCACCGGCCCGGTCGCCCTGCTCCGCACGGCCGTGGACGGCCACGACTGCACGATCATGGCGCGCCGGGACGCCGCCACCGGGCGCCCCGCCCTGGCCGCGTACCCGACCGAGGACGAGGCGCTCGGCGCCACCTGGACGCTCACCGGCGAACCGTGCGTGGGCGCCCCCGCGCTCGCGGTCGACGGGCGGGGCCGCGTCGTGATGGCCGCCTTCGGTACGGACGGCACCCTGCGCGTCGCCCGCCAGAAGCCCGAGCCGGGCCTGGCGCTTGAGGCGTGGGCGCGGGTCTAGGGCGGCTCTTCCCCGGGGCACCGCTCACGGGGAGTGGTTCGACACGGTCAGCAGGTAGCTGCCGTACCCGCTCGACATCAGGGCCGCGCCCGCCAGGACCGTCCACGCGATCGCCGGGCGCGCCCGGGCCAGCGGGGCCGCCAGCGGCAGCAGCAGGACGAAGTCGGTCAGCAGGAAGCGCGCCTTGGAGTTGAAGTAGCCGGTGGTGCCCAGGGTGATGACCAGCATCGACACCGCGTACACCAGCAGCGGGGCGGGCCTGCGCTGCAGGACGCACACCACCAGCAGGACGACGGAGGCGCCGATCGTCGCGGCGATCACCGCCTTGTCCAGCGAGATGGCGCGCTGCCCGAAGACGGCCGCGAGGTGGCGGAGCGTGTAGGCACCGCCGTCGAAGGTGGTGCCCCACCGCCGCTGCACCCGCAGGTACCCGTCCCAGTGCCCGGCCCGCAGGGCCACCCAGGCGAACCAGCAGCACCACCCGAGCGGCGCGACGGCCGCGGCCGTCAGCAGCCGGGCGACGGGCCGCTCCTCCCGGCCGGGACCGGGTCTCAGCTCCCACAGGGCGCACGCCACCACCATGACGACGACGGCGACACCCGTCGGGCGGGTCAGACCGGCGAACACCGCCAGGACGGCGGCCGTGATCCAGCGGCGGGTGAGCACGGCGTACAGGGCCCAGGCCGCGAGCGCCGTGAACAGGGTCTCCGTGTACGCCATCGACTGGACCACGGCGTGCGGGACGATGCCCCACATCACCACGGCGATCACGGCGGTCCGCCGGCCCGCGACGCGCTCGGCGACGGCGTACACGCCCCACGCGGCCATCACGGACGCCAGCACCGCGATGACCCACGCGGCCGCGCGGGCGCTCAGCGGCAGCACGGCGGCGGCCCCGCGGATCAGCGTCGGGTACAGCGGGAGGAACGCGTACCGGCACAGTTCGCCCTGCCGGGCGCAGGTCGCCGGATACCCCTCCTCGGCGATGAGCACGTACCAGGCGCTGTCCCACCTGCTCGCCAGGACGTCGAGCAGGCCCTTGGGCGAGTTCGCCAGGATCACCGCGACACCGAGCGCCCGCGCCACCGCGTACGCCGCCAGAGCCGGCCAGGCACGCCGTGCGGCGGCCGTGATCCGCGCCGCCGCACCGGGACGGGCCGCGCCGCCCGGAGACCGCCGCGACGGCGCCGTTCCCCGGGCGTCCGGCGTGTTGCGGGTGGGAAGCTGCGCCATGCAAGGAGGTTCACATCCCGGCACGGCTCCCGCATCCGGACGGCGCGCGCCCCCGGGCGCGGGAGCGGCCGCCCCGGGACGGGGCGGGACGGGGGCCGGGCCGGACGGGGGCGGCCCGGGGACGCGACGGGCCCCGGGCGATGCCCGGGGCCCGTTCGTGTGCGCTCGGCGCCGCCGCGTCAGCCGCGCTCGGTGAGCGTGCCGTCCTTCTCGTCGAACAGCGCGCCGGTCTTCGGGCACTCCCACACGCCCGGCTCGCCGTCCCGCTCCACCAGCCGGACGCCGGCGCGGCCGACCCAGCCGATCTGCCGCGCCGGGACGCCCACGACCAGCGCGAAGTCCGGGACGTCCTTGGTGACGACCGCGCCGGCGGCCACCATCGCCCAGCGGCCGATCTCCAGCGGCGCCACGCACACCGAGCGCGCGCCGATCGAGGCACCGTCGGCGATCCGCACGCCCACGGCCTCCCAGTCGCCGCCGCGCTTCTGCTTGAAGTCGGGGTCGACGGAGCGCGGGTTGTGGTCGTTGGTGAGGACGACGGCGGGGCCGATGAAGACACCGTCGCCGAGCTCGGCCGGCTCGTAGACCAGGGCGTAGTTCTGGAGCTTGCAGTTGTCGCCCATGCGCACGCCCGTGCCGACGTACGCGCCGCGGCCGATCACGCAGCCCTCGCCGAGCTTCGCGTCCTCGCGGATCTGCGCGAGCTCCCAGACGCTGCTGCCCGCGCCGATCTCGGCGCTGTCGGCGACCTGGGCGGTGGGCTGGACCCTGTAGTTCACTGTGCTCTGCCTTCCGGTGTGCGGCTTCCCGCGGCTTGCCCGGTGAGCATACGGGCGGGCGGTCGGGCGGGGTCCCGACGGGCTGGTTTGACCCGTGGGAGCGCGGACCTTAACCTTGACCGTCGGCGTGTTTCCATGCGCGCCAACTCCTGAGCACCTTCCTCCGGACGATGATCCGGAGAGGCCGCTCGTCCCACCCGGACAGTCACGGACCCTCGCCGGTCCGTGCGAGCGGCTGGCATCAGGGGTTTCCGTTCCGAGCGAGAGAGAGATCCGCGTGTACGCCATCGTGCGCAGCGGTGGTCGCCAGCACAAGGTTGCTGTCGGCGACATCGTTGAGGTTGACAAGATTTCCACTGCCAAGGTTGGCGACACGGTCGAGCTCTCGACCCTGCTCGTTGTCGACGGCGACGCTGTGACCAGCGACCCGTGGGTGCTGGCCGGCATCAAGGTCCAGGCCGAGGTCGTGGACCACCACAAGGGCGCCAAGATCGACATCCTGCGCTACAAGAACAAGACCGGCTACCGCCGTCGTCAGGGCCACCGCCAGCAGTACACGGCGATCAAGGTCACGGCGATCCCCACGGCTGCGAAGTAAGGGACTGAGGAGACATGGCACACAAGAAGGGCGCATCGTCCACCCGGAACGGTCGCGACTCCAACGCTCAGCGGCTCGGCGTGAAGCGCTTCGGCGGTCAGGTCGTCAACGCCGGTGAGATCCTGGTCCGCCAGCGTGGCACCCACTTCCACCCCGGCGCGGGCGTCGGCCGTGGCGGCGACGACACGCTGTTCGCGCTGCAGGCCGGTGCGGTGCAGTTCGGCACGTTCCGTGGCCGCAAGGTCGTGAACATCGTTCCGACCGCTGCCTGATCCACTTTCGCGGAGGCGGACCTCACTTCCCGTACGGGAAGCGGGTCCGCCTTTCGCGTGTTACGTCTAAGACATTTGTTACGTACGTATCTGGAGGCACAGAACATGACCACCTTCGTGGACCGCGTCGAGCTGCATGTCGCCGCGGGTAACGGAGGCCACGGCTGTGCCTCCGTCCACCGCGAGAAGTTCAAGCCGCTCGGCGGCCCCGACGGGGGCAACGGCGGCCGGGGCGGCGACGTGATCCTGGTCGTCGACCAGTCGGTCACCACGCTGCTGGAGTACCACCACTCGCCGCACCGCAAGGCCACGAACGGCAAGCCCGGCGAGGGCGGCAACCGGTCCGGCAAGGACGGTCAGGACCTGGTCCTGGCGGTGCCGGACGGCACGGTCGTCCTCGACAAGCAGGGCAACGTGCTCGCCGACATGGTCGGGCACGGCACGTCGTACGTCGCCGCCGAGGGCGGCCGCGGCGGGCTCGGCAACGCCGCGCTGGCCTCGGCCCGCCGCAAGGCGCCGGGCTTCGCGCTGCTGGGCGTGCCGGGGCGGTCCGGCGACATCGTCCTGGAGCTGAAGACGGTCGCGGACGTGGCCCTGGTCGGCTACCCCAGCGCCGGCAAGTCGTCGCTGATCTCCGTGCTGTCCGCCGCCAAGCCGAAGATCGCGGACTACCCGTTCACCACCCTCGTCCCGAACCTGGGCGTCGTCACCGCCGGCTCGACCGTCTACACCATCGCGGACGTCCCCGGTCTCATCCCGGGCGCCAGCCAGGGCCGCGGCCTGGGCCTGGAGTTCCTGCGCCACGTCGAGCGCTGCTCGGTCCTCGTCCACGTCCTGGACACGGCCACCCTGGAGTCCGACCGTGACCCGGTGACCGACCTGGACGTCATCGAGGAGGAACTGAAGCAGTACGGCGGCCTCGACGACCGCCCGCGCATCGTCGTCCTGAACAAGATCGACATCCCGGACGGCAAGGACCTGGCGGACATGATCCGCCCCGACCTGGAGGCGCGCGGCTACCGCGTCTTCGAGGTCTCCGCCGTCGCCCACCTGGGCCTCAAGGAGCTGTCCTTCGCGCTGGCCGACATCGTCGCCAAGGCGCGGGCGGCCAAGCCGAAGGAGGAGGCGACCCGGATCGTCATCCGCCCGAAGGCCGTCGACGACGCGGGCTTCACGGTCACGCAGGAGGAGGACGGCCTCTTCCGCGTGCGCGGCGAGAAGCCGGAGCGCTGGGTGCGCCAGACGGACTTCAACAACGACGAGGCCGTCGGCTACCTGGCGGACCGCCTCAACCGCCTCGGTGTCGAGGACGAGCTGATGAAGGCCGGAGCCCGCGCGGGCGACGGCGTGGCCATCGGCCCCGAGGAGGACGCGGTCGTCTTCGACTGGGAGCCCACGATGATGGCGGGCGCGGAGATGCTCGGCCGCCGTGGCGAGGACCACCGCATGGAGGCCCCGCGTCCGGCCGCGCAGCGCCGCAAGGACCGCCAGGCGGAGCGGGACGAGGCCGACCGCGAGTTCGACGGCTTCGACCCCTTCTGATCCTGCGGCCGGTCCGGTTCCTGCGGGTGCTCCGGCTGCTCCGGCTGCTCCGGCTGTCCCGGTTCCTCCGGTTCCGGTTTCGCCCCCGTCGGCGGTGTGCCCCTGTTCGCGGGTACGCCGCCGGCGGGGGCGCGGTCGTGTGGTGGGCGGTCGCCACGGCCTGCTGCCCGCGGGCGGACGCCGCCCTCCGCCCCTGATGTCGGAAGTGCGGCGAAAAAAGCGCAGGAATTCCCGTTTACGTCAGTCCGGTGGGACAACCTGTGGCCAAGGATCACCGTCTTGTCCGTGGGGGCGGGGCCGTGGGTGCCCCGGCTGACTTGAACGGAGCGTTGATGAAGGTCTCCTTCCTCATCCACACCATCTACGGCATCGGCGGCACCATCCGCACCACGCTGAACCTCGCGGAAGAGCTCGCCGGGCGCCACGAGGTGGAGATCGTCTCCGTGTTCCGCCACCGGGACGAGCCGCTCTTCGCGATCGACCCCCGCATCACCGTCGTACCGCTCGTCGACACCCGCCCCTCCTCGCCGGCCAACGAGAAGAAGCACGAGCGGCACCTCCAGCCCCCCGAGTACTTCCCGAGGAACGAGGCGCGCCACCAGGAGTACAGCCGCCTCACCGACGAACGCGTCCGCGCCCACTACGCCGGTGCCGGCTCCGACGCGGACGTGGTCATCGGCACCCGGCCCGGACTCGTCGCGTACGTCGCCGCGTTCGCGCCCGCCGGCGCCGTGCTCATCGGCCAGGAGCACATGACGCACAACCACCACAAGCCCGAACTGCGGGCCGAGATGGCCGGGTTCCTCACCCGGCTCGACGCGTTCGTCACCGTCTCCGAGGGCGACGCCGCCTCCTGGCGCGAGCGGATGCCGCTGCCCGGCACCCGGGTGCTGGCCATCCCCAACAGCGTGCCCGAGCCGGTGGTCGCCCCCTCCGACACCTCGGGCACCACGATCATGGCGGCCGGGCGGCTGGCCTCCGAGAAGCAGTACCACGTACTGATCGACGCCTTCGCACAGGTCGTCGCCCAGCGCCCCGAGTGGACCCTGCGCATCTGCGGCTGGGGCAACCAGAAGGACCGGCTGCGCAAGAGGATCGACCGACTGGGCCTCTACAACAGCGTCCACCTCATGGGCCCGCGCTCGCCCATCGAGCCCGAGTGGGTCAAGGGCGCGATCGCCGTATCCACATCCCGCCACGAGTCCTTCGGCATGACGCTGGTCGAGGCGATGCGCTGCGGGCTGCCCGTGGTGTCCACCGACTGCGACTACGGCCCCCGGGAGATCATCGCGGACGGAGAGGACGGCCTCCTCGTACCCGTCGGCGACACCGACGCCATCGCCGGCGCGCTGCTCCGGCTCATCGACGACCCGGAGCTGCGCCGACGCATGGGCGCCGCCGCCCGGGTCAACGCCCGCCGTTTCGACCCGGGGCCGGTGGCCAAGCAGTACGAGGAGCTGTTCGCCGAGCTCGGCGCCGCCCCCACCCACCGCTCCGCCGCCCCCCGGCAGACCCCCTCCGCGCCACCGGCCGGCCCCGTCGCCGGCCCCGCCACCGAGGGCCCCGTCGCGGAAGACCCCGTCGCCGACTGTGTCGCGGCCGGCGACGGAAGCCTCACCGTGACGCTGCTCACCCCCCGCGAGGGCGCCCACCTGGTGGCCGGGGGCCACGACTTCCCCTTCGACGGGCACGGCACCGCGACGGTCCCGGCCGGCACCCCGTTCGCGGAGGGCGTCCACCCCGCCCGCCTGCGCCTGCCCGGCGCCGAGGGTCCCGTACCACTCACCACCCGGGCCGTCGACCAGCGCGGCGCCATGCGCGCGGCCGGCCGCCAGGCCGCCGGCGCACCGGTACGGCAGCTCGTGCCGTACACCAAGGGCGGTGCCCTGCACCTGCGCTCCTGGGTGCGCCCGGTCCACGCCGAGGCGGGCGACATCCGTGTCGAGGGCGGCAGGGTCACCCTGTCCGCGCGGCTGTACGGCGCGGCGGCCGGGCCCGGCGGCGAACCGGCGCTCCTGCTGCGGCGGCGCGGCAAGGCCCCGCTGGAGCTGGCCTTCCCGGGGACGCGGCACGGCACCGACGGTTTCCGCTTCACCTTCTCCTGCACCGCGCCCGCCGCCCGCCAGCAGGACCCACACGATGTGTGGGACCTGTGGCTCCGGCCCGCCCCGGCGGCCGAGCCGGTCCGGCTCGCGCGCGTCCTCGACGACGTCGTGGAGAAGGGCTCCCTCTTCCCCTACCCCCCGGCCGAGCTGCGCAAGAAGCGGCCTTTCGGGCCGGTGCGCGCCGTCGTGCGGAAGCTGGCGGGCAGGCCGCCGGAGCGGGTCGTGGTCAGGCTGTTCCACAGCGCCGCCAACGATCTCGTGCTCAATGTCGTCGACGTACCCACCGCGTGATGTCGGTCACCGGAGCACCGCGCGGGTGCTCGTCCGCTCTCCCTGGCCACACGGTGAACACGCGGTGTCGCGGGGGTGTGGAGGCCCCGATGTCCGCCTTGCGAGACGGTCACGGAGAGTGCGACCATCAGCCCGTCCCCCAGTCGTCGCAAGGTAGGTCGTTCTGTGTCAGCGCCGCATGAAGCCAAGCCCCGCACCACAGCAGTCGTGCTCGCCGGCGGTACCGGCCAGCGCGTGGGTCTCGCGATCCCGAAGCAACTGCTGAAGATCGCGGGCAAGGCGGTCATCGAGCACACGCTGACGATCTTCGAGCAGGCCGAGTGCGTCGACGACGTGATCGTGCTGATGGCACCGGGTTTCGTGCCGGACGTCGAGAAGATCATCGCCAAGGCGGGGCTGACCAAGGTCACGCGCATCATCGAGGGCGGCGCCACCCGCAACGAGACCACCGAGCGCGCCATCCAGGCGCTCGGCGAGGGTCTCGCCGACGGCGAGGACCTCAACGTCCTCTTCCATGACGCGGTCCGTCCGCTTCTGTCACAGCGTGTGATCAAGGACTGTGTCGACGCGCTCGACCGCTACCAGGCCGTCGACGTCGCCATCCCCTCCGCCGACACGATCATCGTGACCCGCACCCACGGCGAGGACGGCGAGTTCATCACCGACGTCCCCGACCGCTCCCGCCTGCGCCGCGGCCAGACGCCGCAGGCGTTCAAGCTGTCCACGATCAAGCGGGCGTACGAGATCGCCGCCGGCGACCCCAACTTCCAGGCCACCGACGACTGCAGCGTGGTCCTGAAGTACCTGCCGGACGTGCCGATCTACGTCGTCGCGGGCGACGAGTACAACATGAAGGTCACCCAGCCCGTCGACGTCTTCATCGCCGACAAGCTGTTCCAGCTCGCCTCCACCGCCGCCCCGCGCCAGGCCGACGAGGCCGCCTACCGCGAGCTGTTGTCCGGCCGCACCCTCGTCGTCTTCGGCGGCTCGTACGGCATCGGCGCCGACATCGCCGCCCTCGCCGAGCGGTACGGCGCCACCGTGTACGCGCTCGGCCGCTCCACGACCGGTACGCACGTCGAGAACCCCGAGCACGTCGAGGAGGCCCTCGCCAAGGCGTACGCCGAGAGCGGCCGCATCGACTACGTCATCAACACCGCGGGCGTGCTGCGCATCGGCAGGCTCGCCGAGACCGACAACGCGACCATTCAGGAAGCGCTGAACGTCAATTACCTGGCACCCGTGCAGATCGCCCGGGCCGCCTACAAATACCTGGTCGAGACCAAGGGCCAGCTCCTGCTCTACACCTCCTCGAGCTACACCCGCGGCCGCGCCGAGTACAGCCTTTACTCGTCCACCAAGGCCGCCATGGTGAATCTCACCCAGGCCCTCGCCGACGAATGGGCCGGCGACGGAATCCGGGTGAATTGCGTCAACCCCGAGCGCACCGCGACGCCGATGCGTACGAAGGCATTCGGCCAGGAGCCCGCCGGATCGCTGCTGTCCTCCGAGGCCGTGGCCCGGACCTCGCTGGACGTGCTGCTTTCCGAACTCACCGGCCATGTCATCGACGTACGGCAGCAGGACCCCACCCGTGGGGCGAGCGAGGCGTCGGGCTTCGAGCAGGCCCTGGCCTCGGTGCTGGACCGACAGGAAGATGTGTAATACTCACCAGATGTGTTCTTCGGGCCTCTGTGTCGCTTTGTGCGAATGCAGAGGCCCGAGTTCGTAAAGCTAGATTCGCCGGCGAGCGAGAGCCTCGCCAAGCAGTCCGTGAAGCCCCCACTTCACACGAGATTTGTCCATGTGAAAAAACCGGCACCCCTCTGGAGCAGGTTCTTCGTGATTTCGACCGCCATTCGCCTGGCACGTGTGGGCAGTGCGTCAGAGCTCACCGCGGCAGTCCTCATGGGACTGGGATATCCGTGCGTGATGCTCGCCGCCCTCCTGCCGAACCTCTGGTTCTTCGCGGCCGCCGGTGCCGTGACCTACGTCGCCGACTGGTATCTGCACCAGAAGAACAGTTACCTGGTCAACCGGCTGAGCAAGGTCAGGGCCGGGCTGCCGATCCGCTTCCTGCTGCGCCAGCTCCTGCTGATCATGCTGCTCGCCCGCGAAGGCCTCGCCGAGCAGCCCGTGTTCTACGCGGCGGTCGCCTGCTTCCTGCTCTTCTTCGGCCTCCAGGCCCCCCAGGGCGCCCTCGCGACCCTGATCCGCCTGCGGCGCACCATGCCGGTGGTCACCCGCAACATCGACCTCAACGCCGTACGCATCCCCGACGCCCCGCCGCGGGCGCTGCTGAGCCGCTCCGCCGAGAAGATGCTGCACCTCGACATCCCCGCCATGGCGGGTGTGATCGCCGCGGTCGCCACCGGCCGGAACGTCCTCGGGTACGCGGGTGTCGCGGCGACCCTCGGACTGGGCCTGCTCTACACCGCGGCCCTCGTGCCCTACCTGCGCCGCAGGCGCCGCGCGCCGGCCGCGGGCGCCGCCCTCAAGGCCGTCGCCACCTGGCTGCGCGAGTACCAGCCGACGGTCGCGCTGTACTTCTCGGGCTCCGACGACTCCGCGTACCAGGTCAACATGTGGCTGGAGACGATGGAGCAGGTCGACGGCCGGCCGCTGATCATCATGCGTGAGCGGAACCTGGTCAAGAAGCTCAACCCGACGTCCGTGCCGATCCTGTGCGTCCCCGGCGGCCAGCACCTGATGGCCATGGACCTGTCGTCGATCCGCGTCACGCTGTACCCCGCCAACGTCGGCAAGAACATCCACATGCTGCGCGTGCCGACCATGAAGCACGTCTTCATCGGGCACGGCGACAGCGACAAGCTCGCCAGCGTCAACCCCTTCTCCAAGGTGTACGACGAGGTGTGGACCGCCGGCCAGGCCGGCCGCGACCGCTACGCCCTCGCCGACGTGGGCGTCCGCGACGACGACATCGTCGAGGTGGGCCGCCCGCAGCTCGCGCCGATCCAGACCTGGACGGGCACGCCGAAGAACCCCATCCCCACCGTCCTCTACGCCCCCACGTGGGAGGGCTGGGACAACAACCCCGGCAACACCTCCCTGCTGCTGGCCGGCGAGAACATCGTGAAGCGGCTGCTGAACGCCCCCCGGCCGGTCCGGGTGATCTACAAGCCGCACCCCTTCACCGGACTCGTCAACAAGAAGGCCAAGGCCGTCGACGAGCGCATCCAGAAGATGGTCGCCGCGGCCGGCGCCGAGCGTGCCGCCGACCCGCGCTGGGCGAAGGAGACCGCCGCCGCCCAGGCGTCCCAGGCCGCGGCGCGCGCCGAGCTGTCCCGCATCGAGGCCCGGCTCGCCGAGCTCACCCGCCCCGGCCGCAAGGGCGGCGACGAGTCCGAGGAGTCGCGCGTCTCGCTCGCCGACCCGCAGCGCCTCGCCGAGATCACACGGCTGCGGGCCGAGTGGAACGACGCCTACTGGCGCTCCATCGGCTGGTGGGAGCACACGGTCGTCACCGGCCCCGAGCCCAAGCTGTACGACTGCTTCAACGAGGCCGACGGCATGGTCTCCGACATCTCCAGCGTCGTGTCCGACTTCATCGCGAGCGGCAAGCCGTACGCGGTGACCGACTCCGCCGGGCTGGGCGCCGACGAGTTCAAGCGCCAGAACACGGCCGTCCGCGCCGCGGTGATCCTCTCCAACGGCGCCACCGAGCTGGACGAGCTGCTGGCGGCCGTGGCCGACCCGGCCGCCGACCTGCTGGCGGACGAGCGGAAGTCGCTCAAGCGCTACCTGCTGGGCCCCGACGAGCCCACGTCCATCGAGCAGTTCAACGCCGCCGTGCGGGCGCTGACCGCCAAGGCCGAGGCCCGCAACAACGGCGTCGCCCAGCGGCTGGCCGGCCAGCGCATCGGCGAGCTCGACCAGGAGGCCGACGGCGCCGGCGCCGAGCCGGTGGGCGCGGCCGTGGACACCGTGGCGGAGAGGGGCGTGGCGCCGGGCGCCCAGGAGAGCGCCGAGGAGGCCACGGTCGCGCACTGACCCGTGCCGGCGCCCGACGCCTGCCCGGCGTAAAGCCGGACGTACACCCCGCGGCCCGTAAGTCCCCCGTCCGAGGCGGACTTACGGGCCGCTGTGCGTGCCGCCGCACCCCACGAACGCCCGAAGGGCACCATGACGGGCGGACTTCGTCCGTCTTCGTCCGTTTGCCGCCAGGCAGCGAATCCAGTGGGTGCCGATGACCGAGAACACTCCCGACGTCAGCGTGATCATCGGGGCCTACGACGCGATGCCGTACCTGGTGAAGTGCCTCGAATCGGTCGAGGCGCAGACCATCGGCGCCGACCGCATCGAGGTCATCGCCGTCGACGACGGGTCGACCGACACCACGGGGGAGTACCTGGAGGAGTTCGCCGCCCGCTCCAAGGTCCCCGCACGCGTCATCCGGCAGGCCAACTCCGGCGGTCCCGGCGGCCCGCGCAACACCGGACTCGCCCTCGCCCGCGGCCGGTTCGTCTTCTTCCTCGACGCCGACGACTACCTGGGCGAGGAGGCACTGGAACGTCTCGTCGCCATGGCGGACAGGGCCGGTACGGACGTGGTGCTCGGCAAGACCGTCGGCGTCAACCGCCACGCCGCCACGTCGATGTGGAAGCGGACCGTCGAACGCGCCGACATCTACCACTCCAACGTCAAGTACACGCTCAGCGCCCAGAAACTCTTCCGGCGCGACCTGCTCGTCCGGCACGGGATGCGGTTCGACGAGTCGCTGACGACCGGCGAGGACGCGCTGTTCACGCTGGAGGCGTACCTGCGGGGGAGCGGGGTGTCGGTGGTCGCCGACCCCACCTGCTACTACCTGGTGGGCCGCGAGGACGGCAAGCACCTGACGAAGACCGGTGGTTACGTCCCCCGCTTCGACTCGGCCAGGGCTCTCATGGAGCTCATCGCCGCCCACGTACCGCCGGGGGAGCGGCGCGAGTTGCTGATGATGCGCCCCTTCACGGTCACGCTGCTGCCCCAGTTCGGCCCGGTCGTCCTGCGGCAGCCCCGCGACATCCTGCTCGCCAAGATGGAACTGGCCGCGCCGCTGATGGCCGCGCACTGGACGCCCGGCCTCGCCGACCGCCTGAAGACCGAGGACCGGCTGCGCCTGACGTGCGTGGCGATGGACCGGCCGGACGCGCTGGTCGACGTGGTCACCTTCCTCCAGACGGGCGACCCGCCGCGGCGGGTGCGCCGGAAGGGCCGCGAATACCTGGCGTACCCGCACTTCCGCGACCCGGCCATGGGCATCCCGGACACCGCCTACGAGGTGCGCGGCGCACCCGGCCCGCTCACCGTCGCCCGCCGGCGGGCCCGGCGGCTCGCCGGACGGCTGGCGGCACGGCTGCGCGGGCGTCCCTAGAGCCGTCTTCGCACGTCCGGCGCCGCCGCGGACGGCGTGTCCACGGGCGTGTCCATCGGCTGGAATGTGCGCGCGCCGGACACCGCGCCTGACATAGATTTCCCACGTGACAGTGGCAAGGCAGTACGTAACGGAAGCCCGCAGGATCGTCGTCAAGGTCGGTTCCTCGTCCCTGACCACCGCCTCCGGCGGCCTCGACGCCGACCGCGTCGACGCGCTCGTCGACGTACTCGCCAAGGTCCGCGGCGGCGGCGAGAAGGAGATCGTCCTGGTCTCCTCCGGCGCCATCGCCGCCGGGCTCGCGCCGCTCGGCCTCGCCCGCCGCCCCAAGGACCTGGCCCGCCAGCAGGCCGCCGCCAGCGTGGGCCAGGGCCTGCTGGTCGCCCGCTACACCGCCTCCTTCGCCCGCTACGGCGTCCGCGTCGGCCAGGTGCTCCTCACCACCGACGACACCAGCCGCCGCGCCCACTACCGCAACGCCTACCGGACGCTCGACCAGCTCCTCGCCATGGGCGCCCTGCCGGTCGTCAACGAGAACGACACGGTCGCCACGGACGAGATCCGGTTCGGCGACAACGACCGGCTCGCCGCCCTCGTGGCCCACCTGGTGCGGGCCGACCTGCTGGTGCTCCTGTCAGACGTGGACGGGCTGTACGACGGCGACCCCTCCAAGCCCGGCACCTCGCGCATCGCGGAGGTGCGCGGACCGGCCGACCTGGACGGCGTCGAGATCGGCTCGGCGGGCAAGGCCGGCGTCGGCACCGGCGGCATGGTCACCAAGGTCGAGGCGGCCCGGATCGCGGCGGCCGCCGGCGTCCCCGTCGTCCTGACCTCGGCCAGCCGGGCCGCCGACGCCCTCGCGGGCCGCGACACCGGCACGTACTTCCGGCGCACCGGCCGCCGCTCGGCCGACCGGCTGCTGTGGCTCGCCCACGCCTCCACCCCGCAGGGCGCGCTCATCCTGGACGACGGCGCCGTGCGGGCGGTCGTCGCGGGCCGGAAGTCCCTGCTCCCCGCGGGCATCGCCGCCGTGGAGGGGGACTTCGGCGCCGGCGACCCCGTCGAGCTGCGCGACACCGCCGGGCGGGCCGTCGCCCGGGGCCTGGTCAGCTTCGACGCCAAGGAGATCCCCCAGCTCCTGGGGCGGTCCACCAGGGAACTGGCCAAGGAGCTCGGTCCGGCATACGAGAGGGAGGTCGTACACAGGGACGATCTCGTCGTCCTCCAGCCCTAGACCGGTCCCAGAACGGCTGAAACTCCCGCCATCCGCCGGAGACCTTCCTTAAAACCGCCCCACGTTCCGCGCAGGACTGGTCAACTTTGTCTCAGGGGTAAGCGGGGTGACAGCACCACGACGCACTAACAGGAGGCCGCCGGTGAGACGAGCGCGCCCAGGGGCACTGCCCCGAGGGACGGCCGAACGCGCCTTGACGAGTGTCGAGGCCGGGGCCGACTTCGACGAGACCGTCCTCGACGACGGCGCCACGGGCCGCCAGTCGGGCAACCAGCCGGAGCGGCGCACCCCGGACCGTCCGGTGTCCAAGCTGTGGCACATCACCCTCAGCGTCTCCGGCCAGGAGGCCCCGCTGAAGGACGTCAGACGGGCCCTGGAGCAGCTCGCCCACGACCACCCGTTCCTGCTCACCAGCCGGTACGCCGTCGACCACGCCGAGATCCGCTACTGGGAGGAGGCGCGCGACCTGCACGACGCCGCCGCCGTCGCGCTGCGCCTGTGGGGCGAGCACCGGCAGAGCGCGGGGCTCCCGCCCTGGGAGATCGTCGGCCTGGAGGTGATCGACCGCGAGACCTACCACCTGCGGATCGCGGAGGGGTACGGACCGCCGCCCGCCGCCCCCGTGGGTGTGCACCCGTACTGACGTACCGGCCGCCGGGTGTCTCGCAGAGCGGGATATGTGATGGATGCCCGCCGGGAGCGCATTACGCTGCGAGTATGACCTCGTCGCATTCCCCCGCCTCCTCCGCTTCACCGTCCGTCACGCCGTACGACGACATGACCCCGGTCGCCCGCGCCGCCTACCGGGCGCGTGCCGCCGCCGCCGATATCGCGCCACTCCCGCGTGCGGCCAAGGACGACGCGCTGCTGGCGATCGCGGACGCGCTGGAGGTCCGCACCAGCGAGATCGTCGAGGCCAACGCCGAGGACGTCGCCCGCGCCAGGGAGGCGGGCACCAGCGAGTCGATCATCGACCGGCTGACACTCACCCCCGAGCGCGTACGGGCCATCGCCGCCGACGTCCGCGATGTGGCCGCGCTGCCCGACCCGGTCGGCGAGGTCGTCCGCGGCTCCACCCTCCCCAACGGCATCGACCTGCGGCAGGTCCGCGTCCCGCTCGGTGTCGTCGGGATCATCTACGAGGCCCGGCCCAATGTGACGGTCGACGCCGCCGCCCTGTGCCTGAAGTCCGGCAACGCGGTGCTGCTGCGCGGCTCGTCCTCCGCGTACTCCTCCAACACCGCCCTCGTCCGCGTCCTGCGCGACGCGGTCGGCGGCGCGGGCCTCCCGGCGGACGCCGTCCAGCTCGTGCCCGGCGAGTCCCGCGACTCGGTGCGCGAGCTGATGCGCGCCCGCGGCCTGGTCGACGTCCTGATCCCGCGCGGCGGCGCCTCCCTGATCCGCACGGTCGTCGAGGAGTCCACCGTCCCCGTCATCGAGACCGGCACCGGCAACTGCCACGTGTACGTCGACGCCCAGGCCGACCTCGACATGGCCGTCGAGATCCTGATCAACTCCAAGGCGCAGCGCCCCAGCGTCTGCAACGCCGCCGAGACGCTCCTCGTCCACCAGGACATCGCCGACGCCTTCCTGCCGCGCGCCCTGGACGCCCTCGCCGAGGCCGGCGTCACCGTCCACGGCGACGAGCGGGTGCAGGCATACGCCGACGGCTCCAAGGCCACCGTCGTCGCGGCCACGGCCGAGGACTGGGAGACCGAGTACCTCTCGTACGACATCGCCGCGGCCGTCGTCGACTCGCTGGACGCCGCCGTGGGCC
Organism: Streptomyces sp. WAC05374; assembly: GCF_004353505.1. Taxonomy (GTDB): domain Bacteria; phylum Actinomycetota; class Actinomycetes; order Streptomycetales; family Streptomycetaceae; genus Streptomyces. Next base: position 260,110 of record NZ_SMNQ01000005.1, on the reverse strand, counting down.
ACATCCGGCTGTGGACCTCCGGCCACACCGAGGCGATCGTCACCACCTCACAGGCGGCCGCCCGCCGCTTCACGCAACTGGTCGACTCCACGACCGTCGCGGTGAACGCCTCGACGCGCTTCACCGACGGCGGCCAGTTCGGCTTCGGCGCCGAGATCGGCATCTCCACACAGAAGCTGCACGCCCGCGGCCCGATGGGCCTGCCGGAGCTGACGTCGACGAAGTACATCGTCACGGGCGACGGCCACACCCGCTAGGGGGCCCGTCGCGGGGGTGGAGTTCGTCCTCTCCCTGCCGAAACCCACCTCCCAGGTCTACTCTGAAGGCGTGCCGGACGACGTGGGGGGCAAGCCGTTCCCGGACGGCTGGGAGCCCGACGACGACCGCGGAGGCTCCGACGAGGACTTCGCCTCCGTGGTGTTCGACGAGGACTTCGTACGAGCCGCGGCATTCCATGAACCCACCGCCGTCGAGCGGCTGTTGGCAGCGGCGCAGGCCCGCGCGGACGCCGAGGCCGCCCGGTCCGGCACGGGCGGCGCCGCCGCCGACGAGGAGCGGTACGACGACGGGTACGGGCGCGGGGGCCACCCCGTCCGGTACGGCGACGGGCCCGGGGACAGCGACGGCGACGGCGACCCCTACGGGGCGCACGGCGGCGCGCTGCGCCCGTACCGGCCCAGCTCCCGCTGGCACCGGCCGGTGGCCTGGGTGCTCGCGGTGGTCATGGGCGTCGGCATGGTCGCCCTCGCCTTCACGGCCGTCTACCGGGGCTCCTCCGGCGGCCGGGGCGGACAGGTGCCGGCGCCCGCCAGCAGCGGCATCGACACACCGCCCCCGACGCCCGCCACGACCGCTCCGTCCGCCTCCGCCCAGTACAGCGGCCCACCGGTGCCGGCGGTGCCGCGAACGCCCTGAGCGTGCCCTCGAGTCGCCACGCGCGGCGCGTTTACCGGGGCTCCCGCCGACCTACCCTGAAGGTATGGCAGGGCGTGGCGACCCGCCTGAGGGGACGCCGGACGGGCTCCCCGGCGGTGGTGAGGACGAGTACCGATCCGTCGTCTTCGACGAGTCGTTCGTCCGCGCTGCCCGCCTCCAGGAGTACTCCGCGCGGGAACGCATGGGCGAGCACGCCCAGGCCGTGCGCTCCCGGCCCGCCTGGGGCCGGACGCCCGGCGCCTCCCGCCCCCGGCCCCGGCAGGGCGCCCTCGTGTTCGTGCTGGTCCTCGCGGTGGCCTTCGCCGCCGTGGTGTACCTCAGCGCCCGCAACAGCTACCAGCCGCTGATCGACCGGCGCGCAGAACCCCTGCGCAGCACGGTCGTCCCGCTGGCCCCGCAGGGCACCGTGCCGGGCGGGGAGCCCGAGGCCCTGTACGCCCGCAGCCCGGCCGCCCAGTTCCGCTCGGGTGCCGCCGGCATCCCCCTGCCCGCCGCGAAGCGCACCGCCCACTTCTCGGAGAGCCAGGTGACGACCGCGCTGACCACCGCACGGGACTATCTGGTGCGGTCCTCGCTCGACCCGGACGTCCTCACCGGCCGGGCCGTGCGGCAGGTGAGGCTGCTGCTCGACCCCGACCAGATGGAGCAGTTCGACCGGAGCGTGAAGTCCCCGGCCGACGACGGCATGCACGCGGCGACCGGCTGGCTGGTGCGCTTCGACACCGCCGAGGTGGCCCTCGCGGACAGCCCCGCACGCGCACGGGGCTCGATGCGGGTGGCCGAGGTGGCGCCCGACCTCCTGGAGGTCACCTCGGACCACACCTTCGCCTACGCGGTCCGCCCGGCCGGGGCGGGCACCGACGCCGCCGCCTCGCTGTTCACCGTCCGCCGCGAGCTGGCGTTCCGCTTCGACCGCGAGGACCTGGCCATGCACCGGGCGGAGCTGCTGACGAGCCGGGTGCAGGCGGGCCCCCAGGAGTGCTCCGCCGACCCGTCCGGCTCCCTCCACCCGCTGCCGGCCGGGCACCGGCCCACCCCGGCGGGACCGGCGGTCACCGATCCGTACGCGCCCGGCAGCCGGACGTCCACCGCGCTGTGCGGCGCCCTGGCCCCGGGCGCCCAGCCGTCACTCCCGGCGGGCTGAGGCGGCCCGTACCGGCGCCGTACCCCAAGCGGCCGTGCCACCCCCGCCCCGGTCAGTCCGTGCCCTTGCCGCTGCCGTTGCCGCTTCCATTGCCGTTGCTCCCCGCGAACCGGTCGCGCAGCTTGCCGCCCAGGTCGCCCGCGCCGCCGGCTATGTCGCCGACCAGCTTCATCAGCGGGTCCTTGCTGGTGCGCACCGATTCGGCGTAGTGGGACGCCGACTCGCGGAAGGAGTCGGTCACCGAGGTGTCCTTGTCCTCCGAGCGGCGCGGGTAGTGGCCGTCGAGAATCCGCTGGTAGTCGCGGCTCTCGGCCCACTTCTTCAGCTCGGCGGCCCGGACCGTGGTGAACGGGTGCGAGCGGGGCAGCACATTCAGGATCTTGAGCACCGAGTCGCGCAGGTCGCCGCCGGCCTCGTACTCCTCGGCCTGCTCCAGGAACGCGTCCACGTTCATCTCGTGCAGGTGGTTACCGCCCGCGATCTTCATCAGTCCGCGCATCGACGCCTTCAGGTCCTGGCCCACCAGCAGCCCCGCCCGGTCCGCCGACAGCTCCGACTTGCGGAACCACTCGCGCAGCGCCGTCACGATCGCCATGACCGCGACGTTCCCCAGGGGAATCCAGGCGACCTTCATCGCCAGGTTGGTGAGGAACAGCAGGACCGTGCGGTACACGGCGTGGCCCGACAGGGCGTGGCCCACCTCGTGGCCGACGACGGCCCGCATCTCCTCCTCGTCCAGCAGCTCCACCAGCCCGGTCGTGACGACGATGATCGGCTCGTCGAGACCGATGCACATGGCGCCGGGCTTGGGGTCCTGGGTGACGTACATCGCCGGGACCTTCTCCAGGTCCAGGATGTAACAGGCGTCCCGCAGCATGCCGTTGAGGTGCGCGAACTGGGTGTCGCCCACCCGCACGGAGTCGGACAGGAAGAGCAGCCGCAGGCTGCGCTCGGGCAGCAGTCCGCTCAGTGCCTTGAAGACGGTGTCGAAGCCGGCGAGCTTGCGCAGGGCGACGAGCGCGGAACGGTCCGCCGGGTGCTCGTAGGCCCGGGACGAGATGCCCGGGAAGCGTGTGCGCCGCCTGCTCGGCACGCTCTCGTGACTGCTGTCGGTCATGAATGCCCCCTCTTCGTACGAGATCTTGCCTCGTCCCCCTGACGGCCCCCAGCGTAGGCGCTGGATCCACGGCGGGAGTGAGCCTGTGGACAACCGTGCGCCGCGAGGAGCGCCCCGGCGTGCCGGACCCCGCCGCCCGCCGCCCCCAGCCCGCCGCGTCCGGGCGGCGGGGCCCGGGCGACACGCTCCGGGCCGTGCTCCCCGTGCCGCTCCTTCAGGCGGCCCCGCTCGCCCGCTTCCCGCCGCGCGGACACCGCGACGGGCACGACAACGACTGAGTCGGCGTGAGCGTGCCCGGACGGCCCGCATACGATGTGCGCGAAGTCTCCGCTCCGACTCCGATGGATAGGTCCTGCCGAAGATGAGCCTCCCCACCACCGCCGCCAGCCTCGTCACGCTCGCCCAGGGCGGCGAGCACGGTGGCAACCACGCCAGCCTCAACCCGTACATCACCGGCGGCGGCGCCCTCGTCGTGCTGCTCCTGCTGCTGTGGATCACCACGCGCTTCAACCGCGACCGCTGAGCCCGCTCCCGCCGGGACCGCCCGCGGCGCCCTGCCAGTAGGCTCTGCACGCATGGGAGACCAGCAAGTGCCGACCAGTTCCGGCAAACGCCGACTCGGCGTCATGGGCGGGACGTTCGACCCGATCCACCACGGACACCTGGTGGCCGCCAGCGAGGTGGCCGCCCTGTTCCACCTGGACGAGGTGGTGTTCGTACCGACCGGGCAGCCGTGGCAGAAGAGCCACAAGAACGTCTCCCCGGCCGAGGACCGTTACCTCATGACGGTCATCGCCACGGCGTCGAACCCGCAGTTCTCGGTCAGCCGCATCGACATCGACCGCGGCGGGCCGACGTACACCATCGACACCCTGCGGGAACTGCGTGACCTCAACGAGGACACGGATCTGTTCTTCATCACCGGAGCGGACGCGCTGTCCCAGATCATGCCGGGCTGGCGCAACGCCGAGGAGCTCTTCTCGCTCGCCCACTTCATCGGGGTGACCCGTCCGGGGCACGACCTCTCGGACGACGGGCTCCCCGAGGGCGGTGTCTCCCTGGTCGAGGTGCCGGCGCTGGCCATCTCGTCCTCCGACTGCCGGGCGCGGGTCGCCGCGGGCGATCCCGTCTGGTATCTGGTGCCGGACGGTGTGGTGCGCTACATCGACAAGCGCCAGTTGTACCGGGGCGAATGAGCCACGGAGAGGGGCACCGGTGAACGACCAGCAGAACCCGTACGACCCGTACTACCCGCCGCAGCCGCAGATCGTCGGCTACGACGCCTACGGGCAGCCGGTGTACCAGCAGGCCCAGCAGCACGAGGCGCAGCAGCACGACCCCCGGCAGTATGAGCAGCAGCAGTACGACCCGTACGCGCAGCCGCAGCAGTCCTACGGCTACGAACAGACCTACGACCCGGGCTACGACCGGTCGTACGCGCAGCAGGGGTACGGGTACGAGGGCTACGCCACCACCGGGTACGACACCGCCCCGCAGCAGCCCGCGCCGCAGCCCCTCCACGAGCCGGAACCCCAGCCCCAGGCCCATCAGGCCTACCAGGCCCCCGCCCAGCCCCAGGCCCACCAGCCCCAGCCTCAGCAGCGGCCCCAGCCGCAGCAGCAGTACCCGCAGACCCCGGCCGCCCCCGGCGCCACCGTGCCCGGGCCGCGCCGCCCCGCGACCGGGCCGGAGCGCGGGGAGGCCGAGCGCGGCGAGGCGGGGCGCGAGTACCGCACCGAGCAGTTCTCCTTCGTCGAGGACCCGGACGAGGACTCCGAGGACGTCATCGACTGGCTCAAGTTCACCGAGAGCCGCTCCGAGCGCCGCGAGGAGGCCCGGCGACGCGGACGCAACCGGGTCGTGGCGCTCGTCGTCGTCCTGGCCGTCGCTCTCATCGGCGGCGTCGGGTACCTGTGGGCCGCCGGCAAGATCCCCGGCATGGGCGACCAGGAGACCGGGCAGGGCGCCACCACGAGCGGCCCGCAGAAGCGGGACGTGATCGTGCTGCACCTGCACAACACCCGCAACAAGGAGACCTCCACGGCGCTGCTGGTCAACAACGCCACCACCAAGCAGGGCACGACCGTCCTGCTGCCGAACTCGCTCTCCGTCGCCAACGACGACGGCACCAGCACCACGCTCGCCAAGTCCGTCGACGACGACGGCTCCACCGGCACCCGCGAGGCCATCGGCACCCTGCTCGGGACGGAGATCACCGGCACGTGGCGGCTCGACACCCCGTACCTGGAGAACCTGGTCGAGCTGGTCGGCGGCATCGAGGTCAGCACCGACACCGACGTCCCCGGCGCCAAGAAGGGCGACGCGCCCCTGGTGACCAAGGGCGAGAACCAGACCCTGAACGGGCGCATGGCCGTCGCCTACGCCACCCACCGCGGCGAGGGCGAGGCGGAGGCCCGGCAGCTCGAGCGGTTCGGGCAGGTCATCCGTGGCGTGCTGCGGAAGATGTCCGACGATCCGCAGTCCGCGACGGTCACCATCCAGACGCTGGCGCAGATCCTGGACCCGTCCCTGCCGGAGAAGGACCTGGGCGCCTCCCTGGCCAAGCTCGCCGAACACGCCAAGGTCGGCGACCACAAGACCGCGCTGCTGCCCGTCCAGGAGGACGGCACGCTCAGCGAGCAGGCCACCAACAGTGTGGTGAAGGACATCCTGGGCGGTTCGGTCAGCGCTCCGGAGCAGGGCGCGGCCGTACGGGTCGCGGTCAGGAACGGCTCCGGCGACGAGGACGCCACCGAGGCGGCACGCGTCCGGCTGATCAACGGCGGCTACGCCGTCATCGGCGGCACGAAGGCCGACACGGAGGAATCGTCGCAGGTCATCTATGGTGACGCGGCGCAGAAGGTGACGGCCGAGGAGGTCGCCAAGACCCTGGGCCTGCCCGCCGGCGCCGTACGGAAGGGGACGGCCACGGCCAACGCGGACGTCACGGTCGTCCTGGGCCGGGACTACGACGCCGGGTAGGCGGCCGAGCGGTGCCCGGCACGGGGCCGGGTAATCGTTTGCCGGGCTGTCGGCGGTACGTGAGACCCTGGAAGGGTTCTGGACCGCCGACGAAAGCCTGCATGTGACCGCCACTGACCGCTCCATCGAGCTCGTGACCGCCGCCGCCCAGGCGGCTGCCGACCGGCTCGCGCACGACATCATCGCCTACGACGTCAGCGACGTGCTGTCGATCACCGACGCCTTCCTGCTCGCCTCCGCGCCCAACGACCGCCAGGTCAAGTCGATCGTCGACGAGATCGAGGAGCGGCTGAACAAGGAGCTGGGCGCCAAGCCGGTCCGCCGCGAGGGCGACCGCGACGCCCGCTGGATCCTGCTGGACTACGTGGACATCGTCGTCCACGTCCAGCACAGCGAGGAGCGGGTCTTCTACGCCCTGGAGCGGCTGTGGAAGGACTGCCCCGAGCTGCCGCTGCCCGAGGACGCCCTGAAGACCCGCGGCAAGGCCGAGGAGCACGCCCGGCTGAGCGGCGTCGACGGCCCGGACGGCTCCGGCGGCCCGGACGGTGAGCTGAGCTGAACGGCAGCAAGGGCGGCAGGGGCCGCCGCATCGTCCTCTGGCGGCACGGCCAGACGTCGTGGAACCTGGAGCGCCGTTTCCAGGGCTCCACGGACATCGAGCTGACCGAGACCGGCATCGCGCAGGCGCGCCGTGCCGCGCGGCTGCTCGCCGCGCTGAAGCCCGACGCGATCATCGCCTCGGACCTGAAGCGCGCGGCGGCCACGGCCGCCGAGCTGGCGGCCATCACCGGGCACCAGGTCAACCACGACTCCGCGCTGCGCGAGACGTACGCGGGCGAATGGCAGGGGCTCACCCACGACGAGATCCTGGAGCGGCACGGCGAGCAGTACGCCGCGTGGAAGCGCGGCGAGCCGGTGCGGCGCGGCGGTGGCGAGCTGGAGACCGAGGTGGCCGACCGGGCCGCCCCCGTGGTGCTGGGGCACGCCGACAAGCTGCCCGAGGGGGGCACGCTCGTCGTGGTCAGCCACGGCGGCACGATCCGCACCACCATCGGCCGGCTCCTCGGCCTGGAGGCGCGGCACTGGGAGGGCCTGGGCGGGCTCTCGAACTGCTGCTGGTCGGTGCTGGGCGAGGGCGCGCGCGGCTGGCGCCTGCTGGAACACAACGCCGGAACGCTGCCGGAACCGGTCCTCGGCGACGACGACTGACCCGGATTTCACTTTCCGGCAGGTCACAGGCTAAAGTTCTTCTTGTTCGCAGCGCGGAGCGCGAAGAACACGAGGGGCTATAGCTCAGTTGGTAGAGCGCCTGCATGGCATGCAGGAGGTCAGGAGTTCAATTCTCCTTAGCTCCACAGTCACCGAATCCCGTCCCCACCAGGGGGCGGGATTCGTGTTTTCCGTCCCCCCTTGCCCGGCCGGGGCCCCGGCCCCGGCCGGGCTCCTGTCCGTGGCGGCCCGGCCCCGGGCCGGCCGCGTCAGACCGCGTCCGCGCCCCGGGCGCACAGGTTCTCGATGGCCCGAGAGCTCTCCTCGTCGTTCGCGGTGTACGTCACGATCCGGCACTCCGGCATGCCGTTGATCGACAGGGACACCGATGTCATCCGTACCTCCCCCACGGCGCAGTGCCGGAAGGTCTTCACCCGGGGGCCGGGCGGCACGACGTCCCCGCTCTCCCACAGCTCGGCGAAGTACGCGCTGGCCGAGCACAGCCGGGCGATGAACGACTCCCACGCCGGCTCACCGACATGGCGCCCGTACGCCCCGCGCAACTGCGCCACCATCAGGGGCAGCTCGGTCTGCCTGTCGACGAGGGGGCACACCGGGCCGGGCACGGTGAACAGCGTCCACAGCACATTGCGCATCCCCTGGGCGGCCTTTCCGGCGCTGTCGAACAGCAGCCGGTAGGCCCGGTTGGTGGCGAGGATGTCGTACCGCGTGTTGTAGACCACGCTGGGTCGCGGGTCGAGGGCGTCGAGGATGCCCTGGATCTCCGGGCTGATCTCGTCCACGTCCACCGCCCGGTCCGGCGCGTACGGCACCCCGGCCAGGTGGTAGAGGTGCTCCCGCTCCGGCCGGTCGAGCCGCAGGGTGCGCGCCACCGCGTCCAGGACCTGCGCCGAGGCGTTGATCGGCCGGCCCTGCTCCAGCCACGTGTACCAGGTCACGCCCACCCCGGAGAGCTGGGCGACCTCCTCGCGGCGCAGCCCGGGCGTACGGCGGCGCAGCCCCGGCGGCAGGCCCACGTCCGCCGGTGTCACCCGGGCCCGGCGGCCGCGCAGGAAGGCAGCCAGCTCGTGCCGCCGCCGCGGCTGCCCCGTGCGCTCCTGCTGTGTCGCCATCGTCGTCACGCCCCCCATGGTCGATGGACCGCCCCACCCGTGCCAGGTGCTGTCAGTACCAGCATCAGCGGGCTCTCGTTACCCGTATCGGAACGTCGGCAGGCTCGGAGCCATGACGACGACCGCGACAAGTCCCGGACTCAGTAAAGACGGTGGCACTGACAAGCGGCTGCGGCCGCTGCTCGGCGTGGTGCTCGCCGCCCAGTTCATGGCGCTGCTCGACACCTTCATCGTCAACGTGGCCGCCCCCACCATCCGTACCGGACTGGGCGCGTCGGGAGCCGCTCTGCAACTGGTCGTCGCCGGTTACACCATCACGTACGCGGTCCTGCTGATCACCGGCGCCCGCCTCGGCGACCTGCTCGGGCACCGCCGGGCGTACCTCGGCGGGCTCGCCCTGTTCACGGCCTCCTCGCTCGCCTGCGGCCTGGCCGGGAGCGCCGGCCAGCTCATCGCCTTCCGGCTGGCCCAGGGGGCCGGAGCGGCGCTGCTGATCCCCCAGGTCCTCAGCCTCATCCAGCGGCACTTCACCGGCGAGGGACGGGTGCGCGCCCTGGGCGCCTACTCGGCGGTGCTCGCCACCGGAGCGGCGGCCGGCCAGGTGGTCGGCGGCGTCCTGGTCAGCGCCGACCTGTTGGGCACCGGCTGGCGCCCCGTCTTCCTGGTCAACGTGCCGATCGGACTCGTCCTGCTGGTCCTGGGCGTACGCGTGCTGCCGCGCGACCGGCACGACGCCCCCGCGCACGCCCGCGGCCTCGACCTGGTGGGACTGGTGCTCCTGGCCGCCGCCGTCTCGCTGCTCACCGTGCCGCTGGTGCTGGGCCAGGAGCAGGGCTGGCCCGCCTGGTGCTGGGCGTCCCTGGCCCTGTCGGCCGTCGTGTTCGCGGCGTTCCGCGCGTACGAGGCGGGGCTCGCGCGGCGCGGCGGTGCCCCGCTGATCGCCCCGCGCGTGCTGCGCATCCCCGGCATGGGCCTCGCGGTGGTGCGGATCGCCGTGGCGATGGGCGTCAACGCGGGATTCCTGTTCGCCATGACCCTGCACTTCCAGGGCGGCCTCGCGTACGGCGCGCTGCGGGCCGGACTGACCTTCGCCCCGACGGCCGTCGTCTTCGGCGTGGTCGGCCTGACCTGGCGGCGCTGGCCCGCCGCCCTCCGGCGTGCGCTGGTGCCGGGCGGGTTCCTGATCAGCGCCGCCTCCGCGCTGGCGTCCGGCTGGGCGCTGCGCGACGGACACAGCGGCGGCCCGCTGATGTACGGGGCGTTCATCGCGCTGGGCGGTGGCCTGGCCCTCGCGTTCAGCCCCGTCCTGACCGGCGCCCTGGCGACCGTACGCCAGGAGGACGCGGCCGACGCCAGCGGCCTGCTGGCGACCGTCACCCAGCTCGGTCAGCTCCTCGGTGTCGCGACCTTTGGCACACTCTTCCTCAGCCGTCTGACCGCGCCGGGGAGCCAGGTGTCGGCCGATGCGCTGTGGGTATGTGCCCTGGCGCTGGCCGTCGCGTCGATCATGGGGGCGTCGGCGGGACTGGTGCGCCGACCCCGCTGATCCTCCTGCCCGGCCATGGCAGAATCGGACGGCCGGAGGGGGACGACGATCCGGACGGGAGGGAGTGCGCGATGTCGGCCAGCGGTTCCGAGGATGCTTCCGACCCGCTCACCGCGGCGCGGGCGCGCTCCGGACTCACCTGCCCCGCGTGCGGTTCGTCCCACGTCGCCCAAGTACTCGGTGACAATGGCGGGGTGTCCTATGTGTGCACGTCCTGCGGCCACGGCTGGAGCTGATTGATGGGTGCACACAGGCGGAAATGCGACTGGTGCGGCAGCGGTACGCCGATCGTCCGCGACATGGACCCGGTCAACCCCGAGTACCAGTACTGGTGCGAGGAGTGCGCGCGGGCGCTGATCATAAAGGGCGACCCCATCGAGACCTATCGGGAACTCGAGGGGGAGCCCATCTACGGGCGGCTGCTCGACGAGCACTGCACCCTCAAGCGGTTCTACTCGTTCGCCACTGCCTGACGCCGACCGCCGCCAACAGGCCGAGCCCCACCAGCGTGTAGAGCCCCGACAGCAGCATCTGCCAGCCGTTCTGGTGCAGTTCGAGACGGACCGGGGCCGGCGCGTGCGGCACCCACCACAGGGCGAACGACGCGAACACCAGCGCCGTACCGGCGGTCCAGGCCGGACGCACCCGGGTCGCCAGCAGGATCACCATCGGCACGCACCACACCCAGTGGTGCGACCAGGAGATCGGGCTGACCAGCAGCGCCGTCGTCGCGCACGCCACCACCGCTACCGGCCGGTCGTCCCGCAGCGCCGCCAGCACCGCGACGGTGATTCCCGCCACACCCACCACGGCGGCCGCGAGCAGCCACCACACCCCCGGATCGGTGGTGTGCAGCAGCCGGGCCAGCACCCCGTTCAATGACTGGTTGGCGGTCTCCTCCTTGCGCCCGACCCGGCTCGTCTCGAAGATCATCTCGGTCCAGAAGCGGCGCGAGTCGTACGGCAGGACGACGGCGGACGCCACGGTCACGCCGAGGAACACCCCGGTCGCCGTCGCCGCCTGCCGCAGCCACGGGTGCAGGCCCCGCTCCCACCCGTGCGCACGCGCGCGTGCCACCCCCACGACCAGCAGCAGGACGACGAACAGCCCCGGCGTCAGCTTCACCGCCGTGGCCAGACCGATGCCCACCCCGGCCCACCGGTTGTTCTCCCGCCGGGTCAGGTCCCACAGCACCGCCACCGCGATCAGCAGGTTGATCTGCCCGTACCGCAGCGTCGTCCACACCGGTTCCAGCCAGACCAGGACCGCGGCCACCCACAGGGCCGTGCCCGGCCGGCCCCTGCCCACCAGGCGCAGCGACAGGTGCACCAGCGCCAGCAGCAGGAGCAGGTTCCCGGCCGTGGCCAGGGTGCGCATCTCCGGCACGCCGAGCAGCGTCAGCGGCGTGAACAGCAGCGCGGCGAACGGCGGGTACGTCGTCGGCAGGTTCGCCGAGGTGGCGCGCATCGCGTACAGGTCGCCCCCGGCCAGGACCGTCTCGCCCTCCGCCCGGTACACGGAGAGGTCCAGCATGGTGACGTTGGCGGCGCGCTGGGCCATCCAGAAGGCCGCGAACGACAGCAGGCAGGCCGTCGCGGCGGCGGCGAGGGGCAGCTCCCTGAGGCGCGCCCGGAGGGTCGATGTCACGGTCACGAAGGGCGACGCTACCGGCCCCGGCGAAGGGCGCCGCCACCGGCCGGAGCCCTGCCGCCCACAAACGATTTGGTGAACCACCGGGGGGACCGTGTAATGTTCTCTGTGTCGCCGCGAGGGAAACCCGCGAGGGAGACCCACAAGGGGAGAAACACCCCACAGGGCGGCACACCGCAAGGGGCTATAGCTCAGTTGGTAGAGCGCCTGCATGGCATGCAGGAGGTCAGGAGTTCAATTCTCCTTAGCTCCACAGCACGACGAAGGCGGGCCATCCGATCGGATGGCCCGCCTTCCTCCTTTCTCAACCCCGCCCGCTGCCAAGGGCCTTGCGGTCGGCGCTGGGCAACGCCGGACGGGACGGACGCTCCTGGGCCCCCTGCTCGAGGCGGAGCGCCAGCTCGGGACAGCGCCGCACCGCGAGCTGCGCACGGTCCCGCAGGTGGACCGGCACGGACGCGTCCGCGAGCACCGGGTAACCGTCGCGGCCCATCCGGATCAGCTCGGGAACGATGTCCGCGCACAGCCCGTGGCCCTTGCACAGCGTCCAGTCCACCGCCAGCTTCTCGCCGCTCGGGATGGACTCCACGACCTCCTGGTAGCCCGGCTCGGGCAGCGGCAGCACACCGATCGTCGGGCGCCCGCAGCCGCCGTGCAGGACGTGCGCGGCCAGGTCGTCCGTGAAGGCGGACAGCGTCGAGCCGAAGAACCGGGCGGACCCGTCCGGGTGCTTGCACACGCCCCGGCCCTTCACGGCCTGCGTGACCTCCCGCAGCGCCTCCAGGGCGGCCGGCCCGCCGCCGTTCAGCACGTCCGACAGGCCCCCCGCCGCGGCGGGCAGGCCGAGGCGGCACGGCCCGCACTGGCCGGCCGTCTCGGCCGCCAGCCAGTTCGCCACGCGCTGCGCCTCGCCCAGCGGACAGGTCTCGGGCCCGATGGGCAGGATCGCGCCGGCCCCCAGGGCGCCCCCCACGGCCGCCATGGACTCGCGCGAGATGACGCAGTTGTCCACGGCCATGGAGTCGATCCAGTTGCCGTGGTAGCCGCCGGTCAGCACCCCCTGGGGAACCGGCGGGGCGCCGGCGAGCTGGAGGACGTACCGCATCGGCACGCCCGTCGGCACCTCCACCACCATGGGCCGGGCCACCTGCCCGGAGATCGTCAGCATCACCGTGCCCGGCTCGCTGTCCAGGCCGTGCTGGCCGTAGCGGCCCGCCCCGATCCGGGCCGCTACGGCGAGCTGCGCGAACGTCTCGGCGTTGGACAGCAGCGTCGGCGCGTTGCCCACCCCGGACTCGGCGGCCCGCTCCCGGCGGCCGGGCGGGATCGCCGGGCCGCCGTTCGCCGCGCGGATCACGGAGGACGCCTCACCGGAGACCATGCGCTCCGGGGTGCGGACGACACGCGCGCGGAGCTGCTGCCCGCGCCGGTCGGACAGGCCCCGCTCGGCGAGCGCGGCCCGGATGGAGACCTCCGTGGAGTTCCGGGTCACCGCGACCACCAGGGTGCGGGCGCCCAGGGCCTCGGCCGCCAGCAGGGCGCCGTCCAGGATGAGGTGGGGGGCGCGGTTGAGCAGCACGGTGTCCTTGCGGCAGGCCGGCTCGCCCTCGCTGCCGTTGACCACGACGACGGGACGCACCCCGCGCCGGATCGCGGCCTTGGCGACCGCGCGCAGCTTCTTGCCGAAGGGGAAGCCCGCGCCGCCCCGGCCGCGCAGCGAGATCTCCTCGGCGAGCTGTGCCAGCCGCTCGCCGGGTATCGGTTCGAGCGGACCGTGCACCTTGAGGTGCATCTGGAGGTCCAGCCGCTCGACCAGGTCGAAGCCCTGGGTGAGCTGGGGGAGGCCGACGACGCGGACTTCGGGGACGTCGGGGAGCGGGGCGTTCACGTGCGGTCTCCTGCGGGTGCGGTCCAGGGCTCGCCCGCGGGCGGCTGCTGGAAGGGGCCCGGAGCGGGCTCAGAGGGGTCGGTGGAGCTGTAGGGGGACGGGGAGGCGTACGACGGGGATGAGGTGTCGTAGGAGGGCGGGGTGGGGGACGGGGCGGGCGGCGGCGGGGAGGGGGTGGGCCAGTACCCGGGCCGGGTCGCCGGTTCGTCGGTCACGACCGGCAGCTCCTCGGTCATGGGGACGCGCTCCGCGTAGGGGACGTCCTGGCCGGTGCCGCCGGTTCCCGCGCCGCCCGCGGAAGGGACGCCGGGGGAGGTGTGGCCCAGGGACACGGCCCGGTAACCGGCGGACATGCCGGCGCCCATGGTGGCGGAGGAGGCCCTCGTGGGGGCCGGGGAGGCCGGGGGGAAGGACGGCTCGTACAGCGGCGAGGACGGCGGGGTCAGCGTCCGGGGCTGCTCGCGCGGGCGGCCCAGGGGACGGTCGGGGGCCGACTGCTCGGGGCGGGTGGCCGGCTCCCGCCGCAGCTCCTGCTCGAAGGCGGCCCCGAAGGGCTGGGGCGGGGCGATGTCCGACGCCCCCGGGAGCGGCGAAACGGAGGGGTCCCGGCGCCGGCGGCCGCGCTCCGGCTTGTCGGCGCCCGGTCCGATCAGGCCGAGGACGCGGTCGGTCAGGCGCTGCTGGACGGGGCGGGGCAGCATCCGCAGGGAGACCGCACAGGCCACGCCGGTGAGCGCGAGGCAGTACATGGCGGTGACCCACGTGGCGGCGGGGCGACCCGCGTAGAGCCCGTGGACGAGCGCGCAGCACCAGGCCGGGTAGGCCAGCATGTGCAGGGGCCGCCAGCGGGCGGCGATGGTGCCGCGGCCCGCCAGGGCGCTGCGGGCGGCGCCGGTGGAGGCGGCGATCACCATCAGCAGCCCGGCGAGCGATCCGAAGCCGATCAGTCCGGACGTGCCGGTGACTCCGAGGCCGAAGGGGACGAGGGCCCCGACGAGCGCCACATGGCCGAGGGAGACCTTGACGGTGGCGTGGAGGAGGAGGAAGCCGAGGGAGGCCACCGCGGTGGTGCGGTGGACGGCCTGGGCGAGCAGCCGGTGGCGGGTGGAGAGGAGGAGCCGGTCCGTCGCGAGCAGCCCCCAGGCCACCGACGCGGTGAGCGACACGAGGGAGAGGACGCCCGTGGTGAAGTCCAGAGCGGCCCGGAAGCTGTCGCTCCCGCCGATCGCGAGCACGGGTATGAGTACCAGCGCAGCCGCGGACAGCCCGCCCTGTACCGGCTTGCTCATACCGGCCTGCGCGGCGGGCGATGAGCGGTTCTTGCGATGAGGGTTCATGGGGAGCGACTCCAGTGGTGCGGAAAAGAGGTCCCGTGGCCGCATGCTAAGTCGACGCATACCAACCGGTACGAGCTTTGAGCGTTTAAGGTTCGGAACGGCCGACAACTGACTCTGGCGTTGCCCCGGATAGGGGCGATACGCGGAGTAACCCTGAGGCCTTTGGTGCCCTCCGGCGCCCTCCCGGGCGGGCGACGGCCCGTGGAACGGCGATGCGGCTCGTACGGGCCCTGCGGTACCCTGACGCCATGCGTGCCGTACGCCTTCTGCTTAGCGAGCCGCGCTGATCAGTACCGGCGGATGAAAGGTCCGGCCGGAATCGGCGCGGCGTCCCCTCCTGTGCGAGGGGATTTTTCATTTCGCCGCGCGACACAGCGGCAGCCGGCAGAGACGATCGATGGAGCTTTAAGGATCATGAGCGAGATGAACACGGCCGCTGCCGAGGCAGCGGCCCCGCATCGTTACACGGCGGCCATGGCCGCCGACATCGAGGCACGCTGGCAGGACTTCTGGGACGCCGAGGGCACCTACGAGGCGCCCAACCCGAGCGGCGACCTGGCCGGTGACCCGGCCGTGGTGGCCCGCCCCAAGAAGTTCATCATGGACATGTTCCCCTACCCCTCCGGTGCGGGCCTGCACGTCGGCCACCCGCTGGGCTACATCGCCACCGACGTCTTCGCCCGCCACCAGCGCATGACCGGGCACAACGTCCTGCACACGCTGGGCTTCGACGCCTTCGGCCTGCCGGCCGAGCAGTACGCGGTCCAGACCGGCACGCACCCGCGCGTGTCGACCGAGGCGAACATCGAGAACATGAAGGTCCAGCTCCGCCGGCTGGGCCTGGGCCACGACAAGCGCCGGTCGTTCGCCACGATCGACCCGGACTACTACAAGTGGACCCAGTGGATCTTCCTCCAGATCTTCAACTCCTGGTACGACGACGAGGCGAAGAAGGCCCGCCCCATCGCCGAGCTGGTCGCCCTCTTCGAGAGCGGTGAGCGCCCCGTACCCGGCACCACGCGCGGGTGGAGCGAGCTGACCGCCGCCGAGCGCGCCGACGTCCTGGGCCAGTACCGCCTGGCCTACGCCTCCGACGCGCCCGTCAACTGGTGCCCCGGCCTGGGCACCGTGCTGGCCAACGAGGAGGTCACCGCCGACGGCCGCTCCGAGCGCGGCAACTTCCCCGTCTTCAAGGCCAAGCTGCGCCAGTGGAACATGCGCATCACCGCCTACGCGGACCGGCTGCTGGACGACCTGGACGCGCTGGACTGGCCCGAGGCCATCAAGCTCCAGCAGCGCAACTGGATCGGCCGCTCCGAGGGCGCCCGGGTCGACTTCGCCGTCGGCGACGACGCCATCACCGTCTTCACCACCCGCCAGGACACCCTGTTCGGCGCCACCTACATGGTGCTGGCGCCCGAGCACGAGCTGGTCGAGAAGATCGTCCCGGCCGCGTGGCCCGAGGGCACCCACGACGTCTGGACGGGCGGCCACGCCACCCCGGCCGAGGCCGTCGACGCCTACCGCAAGCAGGCCGCGTCCAAGTCCGACGTCGAGCGCCAGGCCGAGGCCAAGGACAAGACCGGTGTCTTCACCGGCGCGTACGCCATCAACCCCGTCAGCGGCGACCGCGTCCCGGTCTTCATCGCCGACTACGTCCTGATGGGCTACGGCACCGGCGCGATCATGGCCGTCCCGGCGCACGACAGCCGCGACTTCGCCTTCGCCCGCGCCTTCGAGCTGCCGATGCGCTGTGTCGTCGAGCCCTCGGACGACCGCGGCACCGACCCCGCGACCTGGGACGACGCCTTCGACTCGTACGACGCGAAGATCGTCAACTCGGCGAACGACGAGATCTCGCTGGACGGCCTGGGCGTCGTCGAGGCCAAGGCGAGGATCACCGACTGGCTGGTCGCCCGGGGCATCGGCGAGGGCACCGTCAACTTCCGGCTGCGCGACTGGCTGTTCAGCCGCCAGCGGTACTGGGGCGAGCCCTTCCCGATCGTCTACGACGAGGACGGCATCGCCCACGCGCTGCCCGAGTCGATGCTGCCGCTGGAGCTGCCCGAGGTCGAGGACTACTCGCCGCGCACCTTCGACCCCGACGACGCCGACACGCAGCCGGAGACGCCGCTGTCGCGCAACGAGGACTGGGTCAACGTCACGCTGGACCTGGGCGACGGCCCCAAGAAGTACCGGCGCGAGACCAACACCATGCCCAACTGGGCCGGTTCCTGCTGGTACGAGCTGCGCTACCTGGACCCGCACAACGACTCCGCGCTGGTCGACCCCGCCATCGAGCAGTACTGGATGGGCCCGCGCGAGGGGCAGCCGCACGGCGGCGTCGACCTGTACGTGGGCGGCGCCGAGCACGCCGTACTGCACCTGCTGTACGCGCGGTTCTGGTCCAAGGTCCTCTACGACCTGGGCCACGTCTCGTCGGCCGAGCCCTTCCACAAGCTCTACAACCAGGGCATGATCCAGGCCTTCGTCTACCGGGACGCGCGCGGCATCGCCGTCCCGGCCGCCGAGGTCGAGGAGCGCGACGGCGCCTTCTGGTACCAGGGCGAGAAGGTCAGCCGCGTCCTGGGCAAGATGGGCAAGTCCCTCAAGAACGCCGTCACCCCGGACGAGATCTGCGCCGAGTACGGCGCGGACACGCTGCGCCTGTACGAGATGGCCATGGGCCCCCTGGACGTCTCCCGCCCCTGGGACACGCGCGCGGTGGTCGGCCAGTACCGGCTGCTCCAGCGGCTGTGGCGCAACATCGTCGACGAGTCGACCGGTGAGGTCACCGTCGTCGACACCGAGCCCGACGAGGACACCCTGCGCGCCCTGCACAAGGCGATCGACGGCGTCGGCCAGGACATGGCCGCCATGCGGTTCAACACGGCGATCGCCAAGGTCACCGAGCTGAACAACTACCTGACCAAGACCGGCGCCCCGGTGTCCCGGTCGGTCGCCGAGCGGCTGGTGCTGCTGGTCGCCCCGCTGGCCCCGCACATCGCCGAGGAGCTGTGGCGCAGGCTGGGCCACACCGAGTCGGTCGTCCACCAGGACTTCCCGGTCGCCGACCCGGCGTACGTCGTGGACGAGACCGTCACCTGCGTCGTCCAGATCAAGGGCAAGGTCAAGGCCCGCCTGGAGGTCTCGCCGTCCATCACGGACGCCGACCTGGAGGCCCTGGCCCTGGCCGACGCGGGCGTCGTCGCGGCGCTCGGCGGCGCGGGCATCCGCAAGGTGATCGTGCGGGCGCCCAAGCTGGTCAACATCGTCACCGCGTGACGGCGCGGCCGGGCGGCGCGTGACGGCGCGGCCCGGCCTTCCGGCCGGGCCGCGTCGCCCGGGCGGCCCCCTGGGTGGTATCCCCTACGGGCAGGTTGGGGGTTCCGATGGAACCCTCGGCCTGCCCGTTCCGTTTACCGTGGAGGAACGACGGGCGGCCGCGTCCGACACCGCACCGATTGACCCCGAGGGGACTTCATGACAGAGGCGATCCTGATCCTGGCGGTGCTCTTCCTCGCCTTCGTCGCCCTGGGGGTGTACGCGACGGTCAAGGTGGTCAAGGCGGCGAAGCGCGGAGTCGACCGCACGATCACCCAGGCGCGGCGCACCGTCGAGGACACCACGCTGCGGGCCAAGAGCTACGGGCCGGGCGGCGTGACGCCCGAGCTGGCGCAACTGCGGCTGTCGCTGCGGACGTCGATGCGCGCCACCCAGGAGGCGCTCGAGGCCGGCGCGGCGGAGGACGCGTCGCTCAAGGAGTCCCTGGAGCTGTTCCGGCGGCTCAGCGCGCACGGGCACGAACTGGACGCGGACCTCAAGCGGCTGGAGCGCGACCCCGACCGCGCGGGGGTGGCCGCGCAGCTCGGTGAGCTGCGTGAGCGTACGGAGCGGATCACTCACGCGGCGGAGTCGCTGCGGTGGGCGGCCCGCGACCGGGCCCGGAAGTTCGCGGACGACGAGCTGGCGTCGCTCAGCGCGCAGATCGACGTCGAGGCCGGGGCGCTGCGGCACTGGTCGGCCCCCGAGCAGGACGACCTCTCCTGGCCGGAGGCGGCGGGGCAGCCGGCGCCGGCGGAGGAGACCCGGCAGGCGGACGCAGGCGGCCGCTCCGGTGCCCAGGCGGCGGCCGGCGGCGGAGCCCCGCAGGGCGACGCCCCCAAGGCGATCACCGCGCAGGATCCCCGTCAACAGACCTTCTACTCCTGGCAGAAGTCGACGCGCCCCGAGACCACGAACTGACCGTTTCGATCACGGACGGGGGCGGGCTGCCCTACCGAGCTCCCTCCGGGGTACCCTCCCGGTCATGTCCCGCCATGTCGCGATCGTCACCGATTCAACGGCCTACCTGCCGCCGCAGACGATGGAGCGGCACGGTATCACCGCGGTCCCGCTGACCGTCGTCCTCGGCGACCAGGCCCTGGAGGAGGGCACGGAGATCTCGGCGCGCTCGCTCGCCCTCGCGCTCCAGAAGCGGCGCTCCGTGACCACCTCCCGCCCCAGCCCCGAGCTGTTCGCCGAGGCCTACCGGGCGGCGGCCGAGAAGGGCGCCACCGGCATCGTGTCGCTGCACCTGTCGGCGGAGTTCTCCGGCACCTACGACGCCGCGCTGCTGGCCGCCAAGGAAGCGGCCGTGCCCGTGCGGGTCGTCGACACCGGGATGGTCGCCATGGCGCTGGGCTTCTGCGCGCTCGCCGCCGCCGAGACGGCGGAGGCGGGCGGCACCCTGGACGACGTGGTCGCCGCCGCCGAGAAGCGTGCCGCCGGGACCTTCGCCTACTTCTACGTCGACACCCTCGAGTACCTGCGCCGGGGCGGCCGCATCGGCGCGGCCCAGGCCCTGCTCGGCTCCGCGCTCGCCGTGAAGCCGCTGCTGGAGCTGGAGGGCGGGCGGATCGAGCTGCGGGAGAAGGTGCGCACGGCCTCGAAGGCCATCGCCCGGCTGGAGGAGATCGCCGCCGAGCGGGCGGGAGCGAGCCCGGTGGACATCGCGGTGCACCACCTCTCGGCCCCTGATCGGGCGGCCGCCCTCGCGGACCGGCTGCGCGGCCGCGTGCCCGGCCTGGCGGAGCTGCACGTCAGCGAGGTCGGCGCGGTCATCGGCGCCCACACCGGTCCCGGGCTGCTGGGCGTGGTCGTCTCGGCGCGGTGACCCCCGCGGGCATCACTCGCACGGGTGACCCGGTTTTCCCCAACTGGTGGGTTTTCCACGGAAACTGACGCGGCTCGGCGGGTTCGCGTGATGGCGCCTACCGTGCTGTGGCATGGCAGCACGAACACGCAGAGTGACTGATCGGATGCTTGCCGTGCGCGCGGCGAGCGGACCCGGCCGGGCGGCCGGATCGGACGGCCGCACCCGCGGCCGGTCCGCGGCCCGCCGCCGCGTGCGCGGGCGGGGCACCGCCCCCCACACGCGGGTAGCGGTGCCGACCCCGGCCCGCCGCCGCGCGGACGCCCTCCTCGGGGGCAGGTCCCTCCCCGGCGCCGACCCGCCGGGGGTGGGTGCGGTGGAATCACCGGCCGCGCAGCCACACCGCCCACCGCCGCCACAGCCCCACTCGGCCCCACGCCACCCAGCACCGACATCGCACCCCGGCCAGGAGCCGGAGGGTGGCACGGCGGGTGGCCCGGGGGGTACGGGTGCGGCGGACGTGGTGCGCGTTGTGCGTCCGGTGGCTGCCGGGCCGGAGGAGACCGAGGCGGTCGGGCGGCGGGAGCGGTGGTGGCTGGGCGTACGGGACCGGTTGCCGCTGTGGACGCAGGTGCGGTGCGGGATGGAGCCCCGGACGGTCGCCGCGCTCGCGGTCGTCCTGGTGGTGGCCGCCGTCCTCGCCGGGCGGTACTTCTGGGCGGGCCGGCCGGAGCCGGTGCGGGCTCCCGAGGTGGTCGCGGAGGCGGCACCAGGCCCTGGGGCGAGTCGAGCGGCCGGCCCGCGGGCGGCTCCGGGCGGGGCGCCGCCCGTCGTCGTCGACGTGAGCGGGAAGGTACGGCGGCCGGGCGTGCTGCGGCTGCCCGCCGGATCACGGGTCGCCGACGCCCTGCGCGCGGCGGGCGGTGTCAGGCCCGGCACCGACGTCACGGGGCTGAACCGGGCCCGTGTGCTCATGGACGGTGAGCACATCGTGGTGGGCGCCGCGCCCGCACCGGTGGGAGGAGTGGCGCCCGGGGCGAACGCGCCCGGTGGGACCGCCCAGGCCCCGGGGCCGGTCAGCCTCAGCACCGCCACGGTGGAACAGCTCGACACGCTGCCCGGTGTCGGCCCCGTGCTGGCCCAGCACATCGTCGACTACCGCACCCGGCACGGGGGTTTCCGGTCGGTCGACGAACTCCGCGAGGTCCAGGGAATCGGTGAGCGCCGGTTCTCGGACCTCCAGTCCCTCGTACGCCCATGAGGGGCACCGTGGTTCACACCGCGTCGGGTACACCGCCGGGCGCCGCCGATCCACGGCGGGAAGGCCCGGCCGACCTGCGGCTGGTGGGGCCCGCCCTGGCGGCATGGGGTGCGGCGGCGCTCGCGCTGGGTGCCCCGGGCGGGTGGACGGCGACGGGCGTGACGCTGTGCCTGGCCGGCGGTCTCGTGCTGCTGCTCGGCCGGGGCGGGGCGGGCGCACGGGCCCGGTCGCGGGGCAACGGCACGGCCGTCGCGGCGGTGCTGCTCTGTGCCGCGGCCGGTGCGGCGTCCGCCGGACTGCACGGGGCCGATCTGCGCAGGGGGCCGCTGCCGGGTCTGGCGGAACGGCACGGCCGGGTCACCGCCGAGGCGACGGTCACCTCCGACCCGCGCCTCACGCACGCGAAAGTGCGCGGCCCCAGGGCGGTGCCCGTCTCCGTGGTCCTGAACGCCGAGGTGACCCGGGTGACCGCGTCGGACGGGACGGCCTCCCGGGTCCGTACCCCCGTGCTGGTGGTCGTGTCGCCAGGTGGAGCCGACTGGCGGCTGCTGCTGCCGTCCACCCGTCTGCGCCTGACGGGGCGGCTGGCACCGCCGCAGAGCCCGGGCGACCCGTTCGCCGCCGTCCTGCGGGTGGATGCGGGACCGCCCCGGGTCATCGGGCCGCCGACCCCGCTCCAGCGCGCCGCAGGAGGGCTCCGGGCAGGGCTGCGGGAGGCCACCGAAGGGCTGGCGCCGGACGCGCGCGCCCTGCTGCCGGGGTTGGTCGTCGGCGACACCTCCCGCATCCCGCCCGACCTGCACGACGCCTTCCGCGCCACCGACCTCACGCATCTGTTGGCCGTGAGCGGTAGCAATCTCACGATTGTTCTGTTGCTGCTCATCGGACCGCCCGGCAGTGCCCTGAAGGCCGAACGCGGCGGGCTGGCGCCCCGGTTGGGCATCCCCCTGCGGGCGACCGCGCTGCTCGGCGGGGCGCTGACCCTGGCGTTCGTCCTGGTCTGCCGGCCGGACCCGAGCGTGCTGCGCGCCGCCGCCTGTGGGCTGATCACCCTGCTCGCCATCGGCACCGGGCGGCGCAGGTCACTGATTCCCGCACTCGCCGCCGCCGTGCTGCTGCTGGTGCTCTACGACCCGTGGCTGGCGTGCAGTTACGGATTCCTGCTGTCCGTGCTGGCCACCGGGGCGCTGCTGACCGTCGCACCACGCTGGAGCGCCTCCCTGCGGAGGCGCCGCGTGCCGCCACGGATCGCGGAGGCCCTGGCGGCGACGGCGGCGGCCCAGGCCGTGTGCGCCCCGGTGGTGGCGGTCTTCGCCGCCCGGGTCGGCCTCGTGGCGATCCCCTGCAACCTGCTCGCCGAACTCGCGGTGGCCCCGGCGACCGTGCTCGGGTTCGCCGCGCTCGCCACGGCACCGCTCGCGATGCCGGTGGCCGGGCTGCTCGCCCGGTGCGCCGGGTGGCCGGCGGGCTGGATCGCCTCCGTCGCCCGCGAGGGCGCCGCGCTGCCCGGTGCGGAGGTCCAGTGGCCCGGAGGGTGGGCCGGTGGGCTCCTGCTGGCCGCCGTCACGGGAGTGGCGGTGGTGTGGGTGCGGCGGGTGCGGCACCGCGCGTGGCTGGCCGGGGTGTGCACCGTGCTCCTGCTGCTGGCGGTGGTGCGGCCGCCGCCGCTCACCAGGCTGCTCACCGGGTGGCCGCCGCCGGGGTGGGTGTTCGCCATGTGCGACGTCGGGCAGGGCGATGCGACGGTCCTCGCGGCGGGCCGGGACACGGCCGTGGTGGTGGACGCGGGGCCCGACCCGGTGCCCGTGGACCGGTGCCTGCGCGACCTGGGCGTCAGCCGGGTGCCACTGGTGGTGCTCACGCACTTCCACGCCGACCATGTCACAGGACTGCCGGGTGTCCTGCGGGGCCGGGCCGTCGGGGCGATCCAGACCACGAGCCTCCAGGAACCGGCGGACCAGGCGGCGTTCGTGCGGCGGACGGCCGCCGCGGCGGGCGTGCCGGTCGTCGTGGCCGGGGCCGGTGAGCGCCGCCGGATCGGGCCCCTCGACTGGCGGGTGCTGTGGCCGGGCGCCGTGGGCGCGGGGCCGGCGCCGGAGGGGGCGAACGATGCCAGCGTCACGCTCCTGGTCCGCGCGGCCGGCGGTACGACCCTGCTGCTCCTCGGCGACCTGGAGCCTCCTGCCCAGCAGGGCCTGCTGCGGGCCCACCCGGACCTGTCGCGGGTGGACGTCCTGAAGGTCGCCCACCACGGCTCGGCCCACCAGGACCCGCGTCTGCTCAGCAGGGCCGGGCCGCGGCTGGCGCTGGTCTCGGCCGGCCGGGACAACCCGTACGGGCATCCGTCACCGCGCACGGTCCATGCCCTGCGGGCCGGGGGAGCGGTGGTGCTGAGCACCGACAGGCACGGGGCGATCGCCGTCACCGGAAGGGGGGAGGAACTGCGGGCCGGCACGGCCCTGGGGGCGGGGCCGGGACCGTAGGGGCACGCAGGAACAATGGTGCGGGTGAGTGATGTGAGACATGTGCTGGTGCTGCCCGACCGGGACGCGGCCGAGGAGGCCGCCGAGGAGCTCGGGGAGCGGTTCGGGATCACGGAGGAACCCCAGCTCGTACGGGACGCCCTGGCCGGTGAGGACGACGCCGAGGACGCCCAGTGGCTGGTGGTCGTCGAGGACCCGGAGGGACGGCTCGCGGCGAAGGAACTGGACGAGTTCGCGGCCCAGTGGGACGGCTGGCGGGAAGAACCGTAGGGAGAAAGGGGCGGGACACGCGGCCCCGGGAAGCGGTGCCTTCCGGGGCCGGGCCGCCGAGCACGGTGCGGGCGGGCTGGTGAGCCGCTGGAGCCGGGCGGGCCGGGCGGGCCGGTGAGCCGGTGGGGCCAGGCGGACGGGCGAGCCAGGCGAGCCAGGCGGGCCGGGGGACACCGTGGAGCGGGGAGAGCCGGTGAGCCGGGCGGGCCGGGTGAGCCAGGCGAGCTGGACGGGCCGGTGGAGCACGGTGGCCGTGATGGAGGGGTGCCCGGGCGGACCGGCGGTGTCGGTGGGCCGTGCGATGCTGGTTCGCGATGGCCACCAGAAAGAACTCCACCGATGACGTCCTCGCGCCCGTCACCCTCGCCGTGGGGCAGGAGGACCTCCTCCTCGACCGCGCGGTGCAGCAGGTGGTGGCGGCCGCCCGCGCGGCCGACGCCGACACGGACGTCCGCGACCTGACGCCCGACCAGCTCCAGCCCGGCGCCCTCGCCGAGCTGACGAGCCCGTCGCTCTTCGCCGAGCGCAAGGTGCTGGTCGTGCGGAACGCGCAGGACCTCTCCGCCGACACGATCAAGGACATCAAGGCGTACCTCGGCTCGCCCGTGGAGGACATCAGCCTCGTTCTCCTCCACGCGGGCGGCGCCAAGGGCAAGGGCCTGCTGGACGCGGCACGCAAGGCGGGCGCGAGGGAGGTCGCGTGCCCCAAGACCACCAAGCCGGCGGAGCGGCTGACGTTCGTCCGCGGTGAGTTCCGCGGCCTGGGGCGGTCGGCGACGCCGGAGGCGTGCCAGGCGCTGGTGGACGCGGTCGGCAGTGACCTGCGGGAGCTCGCGTCGGCGGTGTCGCAGCTCGTCGCGGACGTCGAGGGCACCATCGACGAGGCGGTCGTCGGGCGCTACTACACGGGCCGCGCGGAGGCCTCCAGCTTCAACGTCGCCGACCGGGCGGTGGAGGGGCGGGCGGCCGAGGCCCTGGAGGCGCTGCGGTGGTCGCTGTCGACGGGGGTCGCGCCCGTGCTGATCACCAGCGCGCTGGCGCAGGGGGTGCGGGCGATCGGCAAGCTGTCGTCCGCGCGGGGCGGGCGGCCCGCCGACCTCGCGCGCGAGCTCGGCATGCCGCCGTGGAAGATCGACCGGGTGCGCCAGCAGATGCGCGGCTGGACGCCCGACGGGGTGGCCGTCGCGCTGCGCGCGATCGCGGAGGCGGACGCGGGCGTCAAGGGCGGGGGCGACGACCCGGAGTACGCGCTGGAGAAGGCGGTCGTGACCGTCGCGCGCGCGGCCCGCTCCCGCCGCTGAGCCGGCGCTGCCGTGCGGCGGCTCCGGGCCGGTCGTCGTGCGCCCGGCCTGACGGCCGGGGCGGGGATTCCCACCCGCACCGCCCGTGCGGGTGGCTTGTGGGTGCCCGTGCGCCGTCGGCGGCTTGCGGACCATTGGGTGCCCGTGCGCCGTCGGCGCTTGCGGACCATGGCGGGGGCCGTGCCCCGTGGCCGGCCTGGTGGGGATGGCGAAGGCCCCGGCGGGTCCTGGGGAAGGACGGCGACGGGGCCTTCGGGTGATGCGTTGGTGAGCTCGTACCCGCGTGGCGAACGCAGGCCGCGTACGGGCTCGGGGTGCCGGTCAGGAGCGGATGAGAGGGCCCGCTGGGTCCCTTCCGGCGATCAAATCAAGCTCAGCCCTGGAGGGAGGCAACCTTGGTGGCCAGCGCCGACTTCTTGTTGGCGGCGGCGTTCTTGTGGATGACACCCTTCGAGACGGCCTTGTCGAGCGCACGGGAGGCGGCGCGAGCGGCAACGGTGGCCTTCTCGACGTCACCCGCGGCGGCAGCCTCACGGGCCTTGCGGATCGCGGTCTTGAGCGACGACTTGACGGCCTTGTTGCGCAGGCGCGCCTTCTCGTTGGTCTTGTTCCGCTTGATCTGGGACTTGATGTTCGCCACGAAAGAGCCTTTTCAGGTTCGTAAGGATTTCTCTGATGCGTGCCACGTTGCTGAGAGGGCCACGAGACACAGCGACCCAGGCTACCAGCCGCCCTCGGAGCGGCCCAAACCGAGCGCCCGTCCCCGTCCGTGGGACCATGGAACCTACGTATCGATCCGACGTCGACCCGAGCAGAGACGCCCGGCGTCTCGAGAATCAGGACCCTGCGTGCCCGCGACCCCTATCCACGTGCCCGAGCCGAGCCGTACCGACCCGGCACTGATCCGCAATTTCTGCATCATCGCGCACATCGACCACGGCAAGTCCACCCTTGCCGACCGGATGCTCCAGCTCACCGGTGTGGTCGAGCAGCGGCAGATGCGCGCTCAGTACCTCGACCGCATGGACATCGAGCGCGAGCGCGGCATCACGATCAAGTCCCAGGCCGTGCGTCTGCCGTGGGCCCCCACCGAGGGGCCCGGTCAGGGCAGTACCCACATCCTCAACATGATCGACACCCCCGGTCACGTCGACTTCACCTACGAGGTGTCGCGGTCCCTGGCCGCCTGCGAGGGCACCATCCTGCTGGTCGACGCCGCCCAGGGCATCGAGGCGCAGACCCTCGCCAACCTCTACCTGGCGATGGAGAACGACCTCACCATCGTCCCGGTGCTCAACAAGATCGACCTCCCGGCCGCCCAGCCGGAGAAGTTCGCCGAGGAGCTGGCCAACCTGGTCGGCTGCGAGCCCGACGACGTGCTGCGGGTCTCGGCCAAGACCGGTCTGGGCGTCGAGGCGCTGCTGGACCGTGTGGTCAAGGACGTCCCCGCGCCGGTCGGCGTCGCCGACGCCCCGGCCCGCGCGATGATCTTCGACTCGGTCTACGACTCCTACCGCGGTGTCGTCACCTACGTCCGTGTGATCGACGGGCAGCTCAACAAGCGCGAGCGCATCCGCATGATGTCCACCGGCGCGACCCACGAGCTGCTGGAGATCGGGACGAACTCGCCCGAGATGCTCCCGGCCGACGGGCTCGGCGTCGGCGAGGTCGGGTATCTGATCACCGGCGTGAAGGACGTCCGGCAGTCCAAGGTCGGTGACACCATCACCACCCTGCACAAGGGCGCCACCGAGGCACTGGGCGGCTACAAGGACCCCAAGCCCATGGTGTTCTCCGGCCTCTACCCGCTGGACGGCTCGGACTACCCCGAGCTGCGCGACGCCCTCGACAAGCTGCAGCTCAACGACGCCGCGCTCGTCTACGAGCCCGAGACCTCCGCCGCGCTGGGCTTCGGCTTCCGCGTCGGCTTCCTGGGCCTGCTGCACCTGGACGTGATCCGCGAGCGGCTGGAGCGCGAGTTCGGGCTGGACCTGATCGCCACCGCGCCCAACGTGGTCTACCGCGTCCTCATGGAAGACGGCACCGAGCACACCGTCACCAACCCGAGCGAGTTCCCCGAGGGCAAGATCAGCGAGGTGTACGAGCCGGTCGTCCGCGCCACGATCCTCGCGCCCAGCGAGTTCATCGGCTCGATCATGGAGCTGTGCCAGACCCGCCGCGGCACGCTCCTCGGCATGGACTACCTCTCCGAGGACCGGGTGGAGATCCGTTACACCCTGCCCCTCGCCGAGATCGTCTTCGACTTCTTCGACCAGCTCAAGTCCAAGACGCGCGGTTACGCCTCCCTCGACTACGAGCCCACCGGTGAGCAGGCGTCCAGCCTGGTCAAGGTCGACATCCTGCTGCACGGCGACAAGGTGGACGCCTTCTCGGCCATCACGCACAAGGACGCGGCGTACGCGTACGGCGTGCGGCTCGTCGCCAAGCTGCGCGAGCTCATCCCGCGGCAGGCCTTCGAGGTGCCCATCCAGGCGGCCATCGGCTCGCGGGTCATCGCCCGTGAGACCATCCGCGCCATCCGCAAGGACGTCCTCGCCAAGTGCTACGGCGGTGACATCTCCCGTAAGCGGAAGCTGCTGGAGAAGCAGAAGGAGGGCAAGAAGCGGATGAAGATGGTCGGTTCCGTGGAGGTGCCCCAGGAGGCCTTCATCGCGGTGCTGTCCAGCGACGACTCGGCGGGCGGCAAGGGCAAGAAGTAGCCCGCCCCGCGCCACGCCCGGCGCCCGCCCCGCGCCCGCCCGCCGGCGCGGTACGCGGCGGAGCAGAAGCGCCCGTTCGGTTCACGGACGGGCGCTTTTGCGTGCCCGCGGCGTGCCACCGGGCAGCGCAGTCGTTATGAAGCGGGTATGAACCGCCGGGCCGCAGCCCCTTACGTGGCGGACCACGGCGCTCTAACCTGATGCCGCCCGAGGGTTACTCGCCAGTTAAACAATCATCCCGTCGTGCAGCCCTGCCGCAAGCCGCCCGGAGGACGTCGTGAGCGACACACAGACCCTGATCGAGAACCGACCGCCCTCCGTGGCGGCCCTCTTCCTGGAGCGCGTGGCCAAGACCCCCGACGCGGAGGCGTACCGCTACCCCGTCCCCAACGCCTCCGGTCAGGGCCCCGACGACTGGAAGTCCCTGAGCTGGGCGCAGGCCGCCGAGCGCGTCTACGCCGTGGCGGCCGGCCTGATCGACCTCGGCGTACGCCCCGAGGAGCGGGTCGCCCTCGCCTCCGCCACCCGGGTCGAGTGGATCCTCGCCGACTTCGGCGTGATGTGCGCGGGCGCCGCGACCACCACCGTCTACCCCCAGACCAACGCCGAGGAGTCGGCGTACATCCTCGCCGACTCCGACAGCCGCGTGCTGATCGCCGAGGACGCCGCCCAGTTGGCCAAGGCCCGTGAGCGCCGCGCCGACCTGCCGGACCTCGCCCACGTCGTCGTCATCGACCCGGCCGGCGTCGAGGCGGACGCGGGCGACCCGGAGGGCTGGGTCCTCTCCCTCGCCGAGCTGGAGGAGCGCGGCCGGGCGTACCTGGAGAAGAACCCGGACGCCGTCCGGGAGCGGGTGGCCGCGATCACCGCCGACCAGCTCGCCACCCTCATCTACACCTCCGGCACCACCGGCCGCCCCAAGGGCGTACGGCTGCCGCACGACAACTGGTCGTACATGGCCAAGGCCATCGGCGCCATCGGCCTGATCACCGCCGACGACGTGCAGTACCTGTGGCTGCCGCTCGCCCATGTCTTCGGCAAGGTGCTGACCTCCGGGCAGATCGAGATCGGGCACATCACCGCCGTCGACGGCCGCGTCGACAAGATCATCGAGAACCTGCCGGTCGTCCAGCCGACGTACATGGCCGCCGTGCCCCGCATCTTCGAGAAGGTCTACAACGGCGTCGCGGCGAAGGCGCGGGCCGGGGGCGGGGCCAAGTACAAGATCTTCCAGTGGGCCGCCGAGGTCGCCCGCGAGTACGCGAGGACCAGCCAGGACAACCTCCGCCGCACCGGCAACGCGAGCGTTCCCTTCGGCCTGGGCGTCAAGCACAAGGTCGCCGACACGCTCGTCTACGCCAAGCTCCGCGACGCGTTCGGCGGACGGCTGCGTGCCGCCGTCTCCGGGTCGGCGGCCCTCGCGCCCGACATCGGCTACTTCTTCTCCGGCGCCGGCATCCCGATCCTGGAGGGGTACGGCCTCACCGAGTCCAGCGCCGCGTCCTTCCTCAACCCGGGCGACGCGAACCGCACCGGCACCGTCGGCAAGCCGTTCCCCGGCACCGAGGTGCGGATCGCGGACGACGGCGAGATCCTGCTGCGCGGCCCCGGCATCATGGAGGGCTACCACGGGCTCCCCGAGAAGACCGCCGAGGTGCTGGAGCCGGACGGCTGGTTCCACACCGGGGACATCGGCGAACTGTCCGCCGACGGCTACCTCCGCATCACCGACCGCAAGAAGGACCTGATCAAGACGTCCGGCGGCAAGTACATCGCCCCCGCCGAGGTCGAGGGACAGTTCAAGGCGGTCTGCCCGTTCGTCTCCAACATCCTCGTCCACGGCGCCGACCGGAACTTCTGCACCGCGCTCATCGCCCTCGACGAGCCCGCGATCCTCGGCTGGGCGGAGGAGCACGGCCTGGGCGGCAAGCCGTACGCCGATGTCGTCGCCACGCCGGAGGCCACCCAGCTCATCCAGGGCTATGTGGACCGCCTCAACGAGGGGCTCCAGCGCTGGCAGACCATCAAGAAGTTCCGCCTGCTGCCGCGCGACCTCGACATCGAGCACGGTGAGCTGACGCCGAGCCTGAAGCTGAAGCGCCCGGTGGTCGAGCGGGAGTACAAGCACCTCATCGACGAGATGTACGCCGGGACGCGGGAGTCCTGACCGCACGGCCCGACCGTACGGCCGACGGGGCCGCGCCACGGCGCGCGGCCCCGTTCCCACGGGCGAGTTCGATGACTCGGCGCTTATGAGCGTGCTCGATCTGTCACCCTGTCGGTGTCCGCACCACCAGCCGATCAGGAGCCGACGAGGAGCCGCACGTGGGGTCCTATCCGACAGGGTCCTTCCCGACACAGCGCGCGACCACCGGCGAGCTGCTGCTGCCGCCCCACCAGCCGCCTCCGGGCCAGACCGTCACGCGCACCAGCCTGCCCGGCAACCCGCTCGCGCCGGCCGCCGCCCGCCGCTTCGTGCGCGCCGCGCTCGCCGACTGGACCGGCCTGGCCCTGCCCGCCGCCGCGACGATCACCGACCGTGTCGCGGACGACGCCGTCCTGGCGGTCGGCGAACTCGTCACCAACGCCGTCGTCCACGCGGGCACCACCGTCGAGCTCCTCTTCCGGCTCGAGGACCCCGCCGACGGCCGGCCCGCCGCCCTCGTCCTCGAGGTCTCCGACCACCACCCCACCCGTACCGTCCGCCACGAGCACCAGCACCGTGAGGACGAGGACGGTCTCGACGAGTACGGCCGTGGGCTCCAGCTCGTCGCCGCCCTCGCCGAGTGCTGGGGCATCACCTACCGCCCCGGCCTGAAGACCGTCTGGGCGCGGCTGCCCCTCGACGGCTGGGACACCTGCCCCGTACCCGGCGCCGAGCCGGCGCTCCAGCGCGGGCTGCGTGCCGCGGAGATCCTCGCCCCGGCACCCCGCCGGGTGGTGCGCGACGACCACGAGTGGGCCGGCCGGGGAGCGCTGTCGTTCCTCGCGGAGGCGTCGGACCTGCTCGCCGGGCAGCTCGACGAGGACCTCGTCGCCGCGCTCGCCGGCCAGCTCCTGGTGCCGCGCCTGGCCGACTGGTGCGCCTTCTGGCTGGAGGGCGAGGGCACGGAGGGCGGCGGGCCGAGGCTCGCCCGGGTGTGGCACGCCGACGAGTCGGCGCTGGAGGCGCTGCGTACGGTGCTGGAGAAGGAGCCGCCCCGGATGCCGGAGCCGGCCCGCCCCGGCCCGGTGCCGATCCCCTGGCCGTCCCCCGAAGGGCACGACACCGGGGGCGGCCACACGGACGGCGACGGCACCGGATACGAAGCCGGAGACGCGGCCGGGCACGCCAGGGGCGAGACGGCCGGGGACGGGACGGACGCACGCGCCAGGGACGGGGCGGGCGCGCCCGGTGGTACGGCGCTCGCCTACCGGCTGGTCGTCGGCGGGCACCCGCTCGGCACGCTGATGCTGGGGCGGCGCGGCCGGGCCCGGGTGCCCGACGCCGTCGCCACCCTCGTCGAGGACTTCGCGCGCCGCGTCGCCCACGCCATCGGCGCCGCCCGCCGCTACACCCGCCAGGTCACCATCAGCCGGGTGCTCCAGCGGGGGCTGCTGCCCAGCCAGGTGGCCCACATCCCCGGCGTCGAGAGCCACGTCGTGTACGAGCCCAGCGACGACGGCCTCGCGGGCGGCGACTTCTACGACGTGTTCCAGGCCGGCCCCGGAGCGCGCCGCTGGTGCTTCATGCTCGGCGACGTCCAGGGCAGCGGCCCCGAGGCGGCCGTCGTCACCGGACTCGCCCGCCCCTGGCTGCGGCTGCTGGCCCGCGAGGACCACCAGGTCGGACACGTCCTCGACCGGCTCAACCGGCTGCTCCTCGACGACGCCACCGAGGCGGCCGAGGCCGCCGCCTCCATGGTCGCCGCCGCCGGTGACCTCCCCGGCGACCCGCAGCCCCCGCCCCAGCCCCAGTCGCGCTTCCTGTCCCTCCTGTACGGCGAGCTCGTGCCGCTCGCCCCCGGGGACGGCGGCGGCGCCCGCTGCACCCTCGCCTGCGCCGGCCACCCACTGCCGCTGCTGCTGCGCCCCGACGGCACCGTGACGCCCGCCGCCGCGCCCCAGGTGCTGCTGGGCGTCGTCGACGACGTCGGGTACGAGAGCCACACCTTCCACCTCGCGCCCGGCGACACCCTGCTGTGCGTCACCGACGGCGTCACCGAGCGCCGCTCCCGCACGGGCCGGATGTTCGACGACGGGGACGGGCTCGCCGAGGCCCTGGCCGGGTGCGCCGGGCTGCCCGCGCGGGAGGTCGCCGACCGTATCCGGCGGGCGGTCCACACCTTCGGCGAGGCGCCCGTACGGGACGACCTCGCCCTGCTGGTGCTCCGGGCCGCCCCCCTGCCCGCCGGCGCTCCGGGCCAGGTGCCCGGGTGACGGACAATGGGGAGCATGCCTTCCGTACTGCCCGATGGTGAGCCCATGCCCGAGGACGGCGCGCTGCCCGCGTCCGCCCTGCTCGGGGCCGGTGAGCGGCCGCTCGGGTTCTATCTGCACGTGCCGTACTGCGCGACCCGCTGCGGCTACTGCGACTTCAACACCTACACCGCCACCGAGCTGCGCGGCTCCGGCGGCGTGCTCGCCTCGCGCGACAACTACGCCGCCACGCTGACGGAGGAGGTGCGCCTCGCGCGGAAGGTCCTCGGGGACGACCCCCGGCCGGTGCGGACGGTCTTCGTCGGCGGCGGCACGCCCACGCTGCTCGCCGCCGCCGACCTGGTGACGATGCTCGGGGCGATCCGCGACGAGTTCGGGCTCGCGGACGACGCCGAGATCACCACCGAGGCGAACCCGGAGTCCGTCGACCCCGCCTACCTCGCGGAGCTGCGCGAGGGCGGGTTCAACCGGATCTCCTTCGGCATGCAGAGCGCCCGGCAGCACGTCCTCAAGGTGCTCGACCGCACCCATACGCCCGGGCGGCCCGAGCGCTGCGTCGCGGAGGCGCGCGCGGCGGGCTTCGCGCACGTGAACCTCGACCTGATCTACGGCACCCCCGGGGAGAGCGACGACGACTGGCGGGCCTCGCTCGACGCGGCCATCGGCGCCGGTCCGGACCACGTCAGCGCCTACGCCCTGATCGTGGAGGAGGGCACCCAGCTCGCGCGGCGCATCCGGCGCGGCGAGGTGCCGATGACGGACGACGACGTCCACGCGGACCGGTACCTGATCGCGGAGGAGGTGCTGTCCGGCGCCGGATTCTCCTGGTACGAGGTGTCCAACTGGGCCACCTCCCGGGCCGGGCGGTGCCTGCACAACGAGCTGTACTGGCGCGGCGCCGACTGGTGGGGCGCGGGCCCCGGCGCGCACAGCCACGTGGGCGGCGTGCGGTGGTGGAACGTGAAGCACCCGGGTGCGTACGCCGCCGCCCTCGCGGAGGGGCGTTCACCGGGGGCGGGGCGCGAGGTCCTGTCGGAGGAGGACCGGCGGGTGGAGCGGGTGCTGCTGGAGCTGCGGCTGCGGGAGGGGTGCGAGCTGGGGCTGCTGAAGCCCGCGGGGCTGGCGGCCGCCGAGAGGGCCGTAAGTGACGGGCTCCTGGACCCCGGTCCTTACGCCGAGGGGCGGGCCGTGCTGACGCTGCGGGGCCGGCTGCTGGCCGACGCGGTGGTGCGGGACCTGGTGGACTGACGCGGTGGTGCGGGACCCGGGGACTGACGCCCGCCCCCGGGGGCGGGCGTACCAGGGCCGGTGTTCACGCCGTCACGAAGTCGATCAGCTCCTCCACCCGCCCCAGCAGCTCCGGCTCCAGGTCCTTGTACGAGGTGACCCTGGACAGGATGTGCTGCCAGGCCGCACCCGTGTTGTCGGGCCAGCCGAGGGCCCGGCACACGCCCCGCTTCCAGTCCTGGCCGCGCGGCACGGACGGCCAGGCGGGGATGCCGAGCGCCGAGGGCTTCACGGCCTCCCAGATGTCGATGTACGGGTGCCCCACGACCAGGGTGTGGGCGTCGGTCACGGAGGCCGCGATACGGGACTCCTTGGAGCCCGGCACGAGGTGGTCCACCAGGACGCCGAGGCGGGCGTCCGGGCCGGGGCCGAAGTCCCGCACCACGGCCGGAAGGTCGTCGACGCCCTCCAGGTACTCGACGACCACGCCCTCGATGCGCAGGTCGTCGCCCCACACCCGCTCCACCAGCTCCGCGTCGTGCCGCCCCTCCACGTAGATGCGTCCCGCCCGTGCCACGCGCGCGCGTGCGCCCGGCACGGCGATCGAACCCGAGGCGGTGCGCGACGGGCGGGAGGGAGCCGCCACCGGGCGCACCAGCGTCACCGGGCGCCCCTCCAGCAGGAAGCCGCGCGGCGCCAGCGGGAAGACCCGGTGCTTGCCGAACCGGTCCTCCAGGGTCACCGTGCCCGCCTCGCAGCCGATCACCGCCCCGCAGAAGCCGGTGCTCACCTCCTCGACCACCAGGTCGGGCTCCGCGGGCACCTCGGGCACCGGGGCCGGACGCTTCCAGGAGGGCGTCAGGTCAGGGTCGTAAGCACGCATTCGCCAGACGCTACGACACCCCGAACCGGCGGGCCAGTTCATCGCGTTGGGCGCGTACGAAGGCGGCGTCGACGGCGGCGCCGTGCCCCGGGACGTACACGGCCTCCTCGCCGCCCAGCTCCAGCAGCCGGTCCAGGGCGGCCGGCCAGCGCGACGGGATGGCGTCCGGGCCCGCCTGCGGGTCGCCCGACTCCTCCACCAGGTCGCCGCAGAGGACCACCTCCCGGGAGCCCGGTACGAGCACCGCCAGGTCGTGGCCGCTGTGCCCCGGTCCCACGTTGGCCAGCAGCACCTGCCGCCCGCCCAGCTCCAGCGTCCACTCGCCGGACACCAGGTGGTGCGGGGCCACCAGCACGTCGGCGGCCTCCACGGCGTCCGCCTCGGCGACCCCGTGCCGTACGGCGTCCCGGCGCAGCCCCTCCCGGTCCCTGGTCAGCACGGTGTCGACACCGACCGCCCCGTAGACCTCCGCCCCCGCGAAGGCCGCCGTGCCCAGCACATGATCGAAATGGGGGTGACTCAGTGCGATGTGCGTCACTCTCCGGCCGCCCATGAGGGCCTGCGCCTGGGCTCGGATCTCGGCACCCTCACGGAGCGTGGCGCCCGTGTCGAACAGCAGGGCCTTGTCCTCGCCGACCACCAACGCCGTGGTGGCGTCCCACACCGGCAGCCTTCTGCGGCCGATTCCGTCGGCGAGACGCTCCCACCCGAAGTCTTCCCAATGGACGTCCATACCGCGACGCTATCGGCAACCACCAGCGTCGTCTCGCGGTAGCGTGGCCCGCCGCCCTTGCCGGGGGCGTACCCGGGCGCCGTACACTGGCCGGGGACGACTGGCACTCGGGCATTGCGAGTGCCAGCCAAGCAGAAGGAACCAACAGCCCGCTGGAGGTGCGCGCGATGCTCAGCGAACGCAGACTCGAGGTGCTGCGCGCCATCGTCCAGGACTATGTCGGCACCGAGGAGCCCGTCGGCTCCAAGGCCCTCACGGAGCGCCACAACCTCGGCGTCTCGCCCGCCACCGTGCGCAACGACATGGCGGTGCTGGAGGACGAGGGCTTCATCGCCCAGCCCCACACCAGCGCGGGCCGCATCCCCACCGACAAGGGGTACCGCCTCTTCGTCGACAGGCTCGCCGGCGTCAAGCCGCTGTCGACCCCCGAGCGGCGGGCCATCCAGAACTTCCTGGACGGCGCCGTGGACCTCGACGACGTCGTCGGCCGTACGGTGCGGCTGCTGGCGCAGCTCACCCGGCAGGTGGCGGTCGTGCAGTACCCGTCCCTGACGCGCTCCACCGTGCGCCACGTGGAACTGCTGTCGCTGGCCCCCGCCCGGCTGATGCTCGTCCTGATCACCGACACCGGGCGCGTGGAGCAGCGGATGGTCGACTGCCCCGCGCCGTTCGGCGAGGCGTCCGTGGCGGACCTGCGGGCGCGGCTGAACAGCCGGGTCGTGGGGCGGCGCTTCACGGACGTCCCCAACCTCGTGCAGGACCTCCCCGAGTCGTTCGAGGCGGAGGACCGGGGCACGGTCTCCACGGTGCTGGCCACGCTGCTGGAGACGCTCGTGGAGGAGACCGAGGAGCGGCTGATGATCGGCGGCACCGCCAATCTCACGCGCTTCGGGCACGACTTCCCGCTGACGATCCGGCCGGTGCTGGAGGCGCTGGAGGAGCAGGTGGTGCTCCTGAAGCTGCTCGGCGAGGCCAAGGACTCGGCCATGACCGTACGTATCGGGCACGAGAACGCCCATGAGGGGCTCAACTCCACGTCCGTCGTCGCGGTCGGCTACGGTTCGGGCGACGAGGCAGTCGCCAAACTCGGCGTGGTCGGACCGACCCGCATGGACTACCCCGGAACGATGGGAGCGGTACGCGCAGTGGCACGTTACGTCGGACAGATCCTGGCGGAGTCGTAAGTGGCCACGGACTACTACGCCGTACTCGGCGTGCGCCGCGACGCGTCCCAGGACGAGATCAAGAAGGCGTTCCGGAGGCTCGCCCGCGAGCTGCACCCGGACGTCAACCCCGATCCGAAGACGCAGGAGCGGTTCAAGGAGATCAACGCCGCCTACGAGGTGCTGTCGGACCCGCAGAAGAAGCAGGTCTACGACCTCGGCGGCGACCCGCTGTCCGCCTCCGGCGGCGGCGCGGGCGCGGGCGGCTTCGGCGCGGGCGGCTTCGGCAACTTCTCGGACATCATGGACGCCTTCTTCGGTACGGCGTCCCAGCGCGGCCCCCGGTCGCGCACCCGCCGCGGCCAGGACGCCATGATCCGGCTGGAGGTCGAGCTCCAGGAGGCGGCCTTCGGCACGACCAAGGACATCCAGGTCGACACGGCCGTCGTCTGCACGACCTGCTCCGGAGAGGGCGCGGCGCCCGGCACGTCGGCCCAGACCTGTGACATGTGCCGCGGCCGCGGCGAGGTCTCCCAGGTCACGCGGTCGTTCCTGGGCCAGGTCATGACCTCCCGTCCCTGCCCCCAGTGCCAGGGCTTCGGCACCGTGGTCCCCACCCCCTGCCCGGAGTGCGCGGGCGACGGCCGGGTCCGCTCCCGCCGTACGCTCACGGTCAAGATCCCCGCGGGCGTGGACAACGGCACCCGCATCCAGCTCGCCGGCGAGGGCGAGGTCGGCCCGGGCGGTGGCCCGGCGGGCGACCTGTACGTCGAGATCCACGAGCTGCCGCATCCGGTGTTCCAGCGGCGCGGCGACGACCTGCACTGCACGGTGACCATCCCGATGACGGCGGCCGCGCTGGGCACCAAGTGCCCGCTGGAGACGCTCGACGGCATGGAGGAGGTCGACATCCGTCCCGGTACGCAGTCGGGCCAGTCCATCCCGCTGCACGGGCGCGGTGTCACGCACCTGCGGGGCGGCGGACGCGGTGACCTCATCGTGCACGTCGAGGTCCAGACGCCGTCGAAGCTGGACCCGGAGCAGGAGCGGCTGCTGCGGGAGCTGGCGAAGCTGCGGGGCGAGGAGCGTCCGACCGGTCAGTTCCAGCCGGGGCAGCAGGGCCTGTTCTCCCGTCTCAAGGACGCGTTCAACGGGCGGTAGTCACCGCCCG
This sequence comes from Streptomyces sp. WAC05374, assembly GCF_004353505.1. Taxonomy (GTDB): domain Bacteria; phylum Actinomycetota; class Actinomycetes; order Streptomycetales; family Streptomycetaceae; genus Streptomyces. The sequence goes on along the minus strand of NZ_SMNQ01000005.1, from coordinate 222,403 downwards.
GGCACGGGGCGGGCGCCGGGGCGGTGAACCCCGGTGCCCGCCCCGTGCCGTACGGGGCGGGACGGCCTGTGCGCAGGGCGTCGCCCGGGTCCGCCCCGGTTCGGCGGCGGGCCGCTGGCGTGACACCATGCCTGCATGTCCTCCGCGCTGACCGATCTCTGCCGGTACCCGATCGTGCAGGCCCCCATGGCGGGTGGTGCCTCCTGCCCGCAGCTCGTCGCGGCCGTGTCCGAGGCCGGCGGCCTCGGCTTCCTGGCCGCCGGGTACAAGACCGCCGACGGCATGTACCAGGAGATCCAGCAGCTTCGCGGCCTGACCTCGCGGCCCTTCGGCGTGAACCTGTTCATGCCGCAGCCCGGGCACGCCGACCCCGCCGCCGTCGACGTGTACCGCCACCAGCTCGCCGGCGAGGCCACCTGGTACGACACGCCCCTCGGTGACCCCGACGCCGGGCGCGACGACGGGTACGAGGCGAAGCTGGCCATCCTGCTGGAGGACCCCGTTCCGGTGGTGTCGTTCACGTTCGGGTGCCCGAGCGGGGACACGGTGGCCGCGTTCCGGCGGGCCGGGACGCTCACGGTCGTGACGGTGACCTCGGTGGAGGAGGCGCAGGCCGCGCAGCTCGCCGGGGCCGACGCGGTGTGCGTCCAGGGCGTCGAGGCCGGCGGGCACCAGGGCACGCACCGCGACGACCCGGAGGCCGGCGGGACCGGTACGGGGCTGCTGGCGCTGATCGCCCAGGTGAGGGAGGCCGTGCCGCTGCCGATCGTGGCCGCGGGCGGCCTGATGCGCGGCAGCCAGATCGCCGCGGTCCTCGCGGCGGGTGCCGAGGCCGCGCAGCTCGGGACGGCGTTCCTGGTGTGCCCCGAGTCGGGCGCGCACGCCCTGCACAAGCAGGCCATGACCAACCCCCTGTTCGTGCGCACCGAGCTGACCCGGGCGTTCTCGGGGCGCCCCGCGCGGGGCCTGGTCAACCGGTTCATGCACGAGCACGGCCCGTACGCCCCGGCCGCGTACCCCGAGGTGCACCACCTGACCAGCGGGCTGCGCAAGGCGGCCGCCAAGGCGGGCGACCCGCAGGGCATGGCGCTGTGGGCGGGGCAGGGCCACCGGATGGCGCGCGAGCTGCCCGCCGGGCGGCTGGTGGAGGTCCTGGGCGCCGAACTGGACGCGGCGGTGGCCGCCCTCGCCCTGCGGGGCGTGGCGTCATGACCGCCCCCGTCTTCCTGGTGGACCGGGTGCCGGGTGCGCCCGGGACCGTCACGCTCGACGGGCCCGAGGGGCGGCACGCCGTGTCGGTGCGGCGGCTGCGCGTCGGCGAGGAGATCGTCCTCACGGACGGCGCCGGCACGGGCGCGTACGGCACGGTCGCGGCCGTCGAGGGCAAGGACCGCCTCGACGTGGCGGTGACCGAGGTACGCACGGAGCCCGTGCCCGCGCCGCGCATCACCGTCGTCCAGGCCCTGCCCAAGGGCGACCGGGGCGAGCTGGCCGTGGAGACGATGACCGAGACGGGCGTCGACGCGATCGTGCCGTGGGCGGCGTCCCGGTGCATCACGCAGTGGAAGGGCGACCGGGGCCTGAAGGCGCTCGGCAAGTGGCGGGCCACCGCCCGCGAGGCGGGCAAGCAGTCGCGCCGGCTGCGCTTCCCCGACGTCGCGGACGCCGCGTCGACCAAGCGGGTCGCCCAGTTGCTCGCCGCCGCCGACTTCGCGGCCGTGCTCCACGAGGAGGGCGCCGAGCCGCTCGCGGCCGCCGAACTGCCCGCCACGGGTGACATCGTGCTCGTCGTGGGCCCCGAAGGGGGCGTGTCGCCCGAGGAGTTGGCGGCGTTCGCGGAGGCGGGCGCGAAGCCGTACCGGCTCGGTCGCAGCGTGCTGCGCACCTCGACCGCCGGAACGGCCGCCACCGCCCTGCTGCTGGGGCGCACCGGACGCTGGTCCTGACGGACCGGGCGCGCCGGGGCGGCCGGGCGGGTCATCACCCCCGCGGCGGGGGGCCACTTGGCCGATTGTCGTACCCGATTCGTAGGGTGGCGGCATGTCCGACGAGTCTCCTCTCCTGCGCAGCCTGCGCGCCGCCGTCGCCGCCGCGCCCGACGACGTCCCCCTCCGGCTGCACCTCGCCGAACTCCTGCTCCAGGCGGGGCGCGACGACGACGCCGTGACCGAGGCGGCCGTCGCGCTCCAGCACGCCCCCGGCGACGCGGACGCCCGCGCGCTGATGACGCGCGCCATGGGGCTCCCCGAAGCACCCCGCCCCACGCCCCCGGCACCGCAAGCACCACAGCCCCCGCAGCCGCCACAGGCCCCGCACACCCCACAGCCCCCGCAGCCACCGCACACCCCCCAAGCCGCGCAACCCCCGCACACCCCGCCGTCCCCGGCGGACTTCGACTGGGCCGCCGCCGAGCAGGAAGTGGGCGACATCGTGCCGCCCCGCTTCGTCGACGGCACCGAGGCGCCGCTCACCGTCGACGGCCACGGCGACGACCCGGGCGGTGCCGACGCCTGGGACGTCGACGTGCCCGGCGCCGTACGGCTCGCGGACGTCGGTGGCATGCAGGAGGTCAAGGACCGGCTGGAGGCCGCGTTCCTGGCCCCGATGCGCAACCCCGAGCTGCGCAGGCTGTACGGCAAGAGCCTGCGCGGCGGCCTCCTGCTGTACGGGCCGCCCGGCTGCGGCAAGACGTTCATCGCCCGCGCGGTCGCCGGTGAGCTGGGCGCGAGCTTCCTGTCGGTCTCGCTCAGCGACATCCTCGACATGTACATCGGCGCCTCCGAGAAGAACGTCCACGACATCTTCGAGACGGCCCGCGCCCAGGCCCCCTGCGTGGTCTTCCTCGACGAGCTGGACGCGCTGGGCGCCAAGCGCAGCCGCAGCCACCACAGCGGGCTGCGCAACGTCGTCAACCAGCTTCTGACCGAGCTGGACGGCATCGCCGCCGACAGCAACGAGGGCGTGTTCGTCCTCGCCGCCACCAACGTCCCCTGGGACGTCGACATCGCGCTGCGCCGCCCCGGCCGCCTCGACCGCACCCTCCTGGTGCTGCCGCCGGACGCCGCCGCGCGGGACGCGATCCTCCGCTACCACCTGCGCGACCGCCCCATCGAAGCGGTGGACCTCGGCAAACTGGTCAGGGCCACCGAGGACTTCTCCGGCGCCGACCTCGCCCACGTCTGCGAGAGCGCGGCCGAGGCGGCCCTGCTGGACTCGGCCCGCACCGGCACCGTACGGATGATCACGATGAAGGACCTGATGGGCGCGGCCAAGCAGATCCGGCCGTCCACCGAGCCCTGGTTCTCCGCCGCCCGCAACGTGGCGACGTTCGCCAACGACGGCGGCATGTACGACGACCTCCTCGCGTACCTGAAGAGGAAGCGCAAACTGTGACCACCCCGTCCACCCCGCCCGCGTCGGAGCCGGCGACGCTGCGACGGGCCGAGGCGCTGTACGACCTGGAGCGCTACGAGCAGGCCGCCGCCCTCACCGCGCGCCACCTCGCCCAGCACCCGGACGACGCCCCGGCGCTCGCCCTGCTGGCCCGCTGCCGCAGGCACCTCGGCGACCGCGCGGAGGCGCTGCGCCTGGCCGACGAGGCGCTGCGCGCCGACCCGGGGCTGCCGTCGGCGTGGTTCCTCCGCGCCGACCTGCTGGCCCACGGGCCGGCGGGCGGGCCCCAGTGGGCCGCCGCCGAGGACGCCGCCCGCCGCGGCCTCGCCCTCGTACCGCACCACTGGAGCGGCTACCACGTGCTCGGCACGATCCTCGCCCGCTCCGACGCCCCGGCACGGCGCGGTGAGGCGTACGCGCTCGCCCTGCGCTCGGTCGAGCTGGGCCCCGAGGAGGACGCCACCCACTTCCTGCTCGGCCTGACGGCGTACCGGCTCAAGGACTACCGCACGGCCGAGAGGGCCTATGAGAACGCGCTCCGCCTCAACCCGCAGAGCAGCGAGGCGCACAACAACCTCTCCCTGCTGCACCTGCGCCGCCGCTGGTTCACGCGCGGGGCGTGGACCCGGGCCGCCGAGGGGTTCGTCGACTCCGCCGCGCTGGACCTGGACGACCGCGAGGCCCGCTTCAACCTGGAGACGATGGCCTGGGGGACGGCGGCGGGCGCCCGCTGGGTGGCCCTGGGCGGGTTCATGGCCGCCGGCATCGGCTCGGCGCAGTTGCGCGGCGGAGGCACCGGGACGGGCCCGGTGGTCGCCGAGGTCGTCGGCGTCGCCGCGTTCCTGGCGCTGTGGGGCGGCTGGGTGCTGTGGATGGGGCGGCGCGTGCCCCCTCGGCTGCGGCGCCCCATGCTGCTGATCTCCCGCACGTGCCCGCCCGTGCTGTGGATGGCGGGCGCGGTCGGGCTGCTCGGCCTGCACTCGCTGGCCACGCTCGCGCTGCCCACACTGGACGGGGGCGTCGTCGCCGGGTTCGGCGGGCCGCTGTTCTGGGCCGTGGTCATCACGTACTGGGTCAGCAGGTCCGCGCTCAAGAGGCGCGCGCCCGGCCGCCGATAGAGTGCCCTCGTACGACGACGGAGACAGAAAGGACCAGGACATGGCCGGAGAGCCGCAGAGCGACTGTCTGTTCTGCAAGATCGTGGCGGGGGAGGTCCCGGCCACGATCGTCCGTGAGACGGAGACGACCGTCGCCTTCCGCGACATCAACCCGCAGGCGCCCACGCACGTCCTGGTCATCCCCAAGGCGCACCACCCGGACGCCGCGTCGCTGGCCGCCGCGGCACCCGAGCTGGCCGCGGACGTCCTGCGCGAGGCCGGAGAGGTCGCGCTCCAGGAGGGCGGGGACAAGGGGTACCGCATCGTCTTCAACACCGGCACCGGGGCCGGGCAGACCGTGTGGCACGCGCACGCCCACGTGCTCGCCGGCCGTGGCCTGAACTGGCCCCCCGGGTAGTCAGCGCCCCATGTCCGTACGTGAACTCGTCGTGCTGGGCACCGCCAGCCAGGTGCCCACCCGACACCGCAACCACAACGGCTACCTGCTGCGCTGGGACGGCGAGGGCATCCTCTTCGACCCGGGCGAGGGAACCCAGCGCCAGATGCTGCGCGCCGGGGTCGCCGCGCACGACATCGACCGCATCTGCGTCACCCACTTCCACGGCGACCACTCGCTCGGCCTCGCCGGGGTGATCCAGCGCATCAACCTGGACCAGGTGCCGCACCCGGTCACCGCGCACTACCCGGCGAGCGGGCAGCGCTTCTTCGACCGGCTGCGGTACGCGACGGCCTACCGCGAGACGGTGGAGCTGGAGCAGGCCCCGGTCGCCGACGACGGGGTGATCGCCCGGACCCGCGCCTACACGCTCGACGCCATCAGGCTGTCGCACCCGGTCGAGTCGTTCGGCTACCGGCTGACCGAGCCCGACGGGCGCCGCATGCTTCCGGAGCGGCTCGCCGCGCACGGCATCAAGGGCCCCGACGTCGGCCGCATCCAGCGCGAGGGCGTGCTGGGCGGGGTCCGCCTGGAGGACGTCAGCGAGGTCCGGCGCGGACAGCGGTTCGCGTTCGTCATGGACACCCGCCTGTGCGACGGTGTCCACGCGCTCGCCGAGGGCTGCGACATGCTGGTCATCGAGTCGACGTTCCTCGACGAGGACGTCACGCTCGCCGAGGACCACGGCCACCTGACGGCCGGACAGGCGGCCCTGGTGGCCCGCGAGGCGGGCGTGCGCCACCTCGTCCTCACCCACTTCTCGCAGCGCTACGGCGACCCCGACCTGTTCGAACAGCAGGCGCGGGCGGCCGGTTTCGACGGTGAGCTGACCGTCGCCCAGGACCTGATCCGCGTCCCGCTCCCCAAACGCCACCCATAAGGCCACCACGTCAGTAAGGCCCCTCCCATGCACCTCCCCGAAGCGCTCCCCAAGGCGGAACTGCACCTCCACATCGAGGGCACCCTCGAACCCGAGCTCGCCTTCGCGCTCGCCGCGCGCAACGGGGTCGAGCTGCCGTACGCCGACACGGAGGAGCTGCGCAAGGCGTACCTCTTCAGCGACCTCCAGTCGTTCCTGGACCTGTACTACGGGCTGATGGCCGTGCTGCACACGGCCGACGACTTCACGGACCTCGCCGACGCGTACCTGGAGCGGGCCGCGCGACAGGGCGTGCGGCACGCCGAGATCTTCTTCGACCCGCAGGCGCACACCGAGCGCGGTGTCCCGTTCGGCACGGTCGTCGAGGGGCTGGCCCGGGCGCTGGACCGCGCCGAGGAACGGCACGGCATCTCCACCCGGCTCATCATGTGCTTCCTGCGCGACCGGTCGGCCGAGTCGGCGATGGAGACGCTGCGGGCCGCGGAACCGTACCTGCGGCACATCACGGGCGTCGGCCTGGACTCGGCGGAGGTGGGCCACCCGCCGTCGAAGTTCGCCGAGGTGTACGAGGCGGCCGGGGCGCTCGGCCTGCGGAAGGTCGCCCACGCCGGTGAGGAGGGCCCGCCCGCGTACATCCGCGAGGCCCTGGACGTCCTGGGCGTCGAGCGGATCGACCACGGGCTGCGGGCGGTGGAGGACGCGGAGCTGATGGAGCGGCTGGCGCGGGAGCGGGTGCCGCTGACGCTGTGCCCGCTGTCGAACGTCCGCCTGCGCGCCATCGACGTCCTGGAGGACCACCCGCTGCCCGCGATGATGGCGGCGGGCCTGCTGGTGACGGTGAACTCCGACGACCCGGCCTACTTCGGCGGGTACGTCGGCGACACCTTCCACGCGGTCCACGAGGCACTGGGCCTCGGCGAGGAGCGGCTGCGCGAGCTGGCCCGCAACTCGTTCCTGGCGTCCTTCCTGGACGACGACGAGGAGCGGCGCTCCCGCTGCCTCGCCGAGGTCGAGGCGTACGCGTTCGACTGACCGGCCCCGGTCAGCGGGGGCCGGCCGGGCGGTAGGCGCGGCGGCGGACCAGCAGCGGGGCCACGGAGCGGACGGGGAACTCGGTGACCGGCTGCTCCGGCGCGCCGATCTGCGGGGCGGCCAGGCCCGCCGCCGCGCCCGTGGTGCCCGCGACGACGGCGGCCGGGGCGCCGCCGCGGCGCCGGACGGCACCCGGCACGAGCGGGCGGCCCGAGGTGTGCAGGGCCACGGCGGTCAGCGGGACGGCGAGCAGCAGCAGGAGGGCGCCCAGCACCAGGCCCATGCCCGGGTAGCCGGCCAGGTCCGACAGGACGCTGCCGGTGACCGGGCCGCACGCCACGCCCAGCGAGGACGCCGAGCCGGCCAGCACCGCCCAGCGGCCGCGCGGGTCCAGCGAGGCCGCCAGGCCGATCAGGTACGACAGGACCACCGGGTAGCAGGCGTTCCACAGGATCTCGCCGGCCGCGAAGGACGCCAGGCCCCCGGCGGCGGAGGTCAGCACGATGCAGCTTGCGATCACCACCGTCCCGAGGCCGATGGGCACCGCCCGCCCGAGCCGGGCGCCCAGCGCGCCGGCCGCCGTGACGCCCAGCAGCCCGGCGCCCAGAGCCGCCGCGAACACCGCGCCGACGGCCACCTCGCTCAGCCCCGCCTGCGTGAGCCCGATCCGGCCGCTGACGCCCCACAGGGCGTTCTGCGCCATGGACCAGCACACCATCGCGCCCGCCAGCACCAGGCCCGCGCGCAGCCGCGGCAGCGGCGCGCCCGCCTCCCGGGCCGCGCCGGTGTCGTGGCCGGTCTCCAGCCGGCCCGTCGCCGGCCACACGGCCGCGGCGACCACCGCGAGCGAGGCGAACGGCAGCAGGTGTCCGCCGCCCAGGTGCGGCAGCGTCAAATACAGGGCGCCCGCCGTGGCCGACACCGACAGCAGGCCCATCGTCGAGGCGCGGTGCGGATCGCGCTGCCCGGCGATCCCCGCCGCCGCCACGGCCGTCGCCGTCCCGGAGCCGATGCCGCCGGTCACCGCGCCCGCCACGACCAGCGGGACGGCCGTGGCCAGGGCCGCGCAGCCGTAGCCCGAGACGGCCAGCAGGAGGCCCGCCCGGGCCAGCCTGCGGGGCCCGTACCGCTCCACGCGCGAGGCGAGCGTGAAGCCCGCGGCGGCGGAGCCGAGCAGCAGGCCGGAGCCGACCAGACCGGCCCCCGAGGGGGTCAGTCCGAGACCGGCGGAGAGGCGGCCGACGACGGTCGGCAGGAGGTACGCGGCGAGGTAACCGGCCGTGAACACGGCGACGAGCGGCCACAGGGCGCGCTGGCGCGAGGGCATGGGCGTTCCCGAGCGGGGAGAAGGGGGGAGGGGTGGAGCGCCCGGTGTCGTACGGGAACGTGCACGGGAACGCGGGCCAATTTGTATCAAGCGGGCCGGTCGCCCGAGAAGGCGAGAACCCCCTCCTGGCCTGTTATCTGGGTCACAGTGCGTTTGCGGGCGGTGAGCAAGGGTAGGCGGACGTGTTTCCGTCGCCTCGACGCCCTTCGCGGAGGGCGGGAATCGGGCACACTGTCCTGATCCGTACCGCGACCGGGGAGCCCGCCGTGACCACATCCCGAGGAGACCAGCAGCAGCGGCAACACACGGCCGGAATCGACCCGTTGGACGCCCTGCGCACACCCGCCGACCCCGAGTACGACGTGTTCCTGACCGGCACGGTCTTCCTCGACATCATCTTCACCGGCCTGGACAGCGCCCCCGTGCGCGGCACCGAGACGTGGGCGCGCGGCATGGGCTCCAGCCCCGGCGGCGTCGCCAACATGGCCACCGCCCTGGCCCGGCTCGGACTGCGCACCTCCCTGGCGGCGGCCTTCGGCGACGACCACTACGGCGAGTACTGCTGGGACGCCCTGGAGCAGGGCGAGGGCATCGACCTGTCCCGGTCGCGCACCGTGCCCGGCTGGCACTCGCCGGTGACCGTCTCGATGGCGTACGAGGGCGAGCGCACCATGGTCTCCCACGGCCACGAGGCCCCGCCCCCGGACGGCTCCCTGCCCGCCCACCCGCCACGCGCGCGTGCCGCCGTCGCCTCCCTGGCGCCCGGCCGCCCCGAGGAGTGGGTCGGCGACGCGGCCCGCCGGTCCACCCGCATCTTCGCCGACGTGGGCTGGGACGAGACCGGCCGCTGGGAGCTGGCCGCCCTGCCGGACCTGGACCACTGCGAGGCCTTCCTGCCCAACGCCGAGGAGGCGATGCGCTACACCCGCACCTCCTGCCCCCGCGCCGCCGCCCGCGCGCTCGCCGACAAGGTGCCGCTCGCCGTCGTCACGCTCGGCTCGGACGGCGCCTACGCGGTGGACGGCGCGACCGGCGAGACCGCCGAGGTCCCGGCCATCGAGGTCGCCGCCCTCGACCCGACCGGCGCCGGGGACGTCTTCGTCGCCGGGTTCGTCACCGGCACCCTCGCCGGCTGGCCGCTCGCCGACCGGCTCGCCTTCGCCGGGCTGACCGCCGCCCTGTCGGTGCAGGAGTTCGGCGGTTCGCTGTCCGCGCCGGGGTGGGTGGAGGTCGCCGCCTGGTGGAACCACGTCCAGGGGTGCTCCGGCCAGGACCCGGAGGGCCTGCGCCGGTACGCGTTCCTGGAGTCGCTGCTGCCCGCCCCCATCAGGCCCTGGCCGCTGCGGCGGGCCGTTCCCACGATCGGGTTCGGCCGGTCGGCGTAAGGGCCGGTGGGGAGAAAAGCCTTCGGGGTTGTCCGTGGCACGACGTAGGCTGGAAGGCCAGAGGTTGTCGAGCAGCGAGAACCCTGCAACGGAGGTATGTGCAGGCCTGAGAGCCGGCCCATGACGCAGACACCCACAGACCAGGTACGAGCCCATTTCACGGTCCCGGCGAAGCACCCGATGGTGACCGTGCTCGGCTCGGGTGACGCCCTGCTGCGCGTGATCGAAGAGGCGTTCCCGGCAGCGGACATCCATGTGCGCGGCAATGAGATCAGCGCGGTCGGGGACGCGACGGAAGTCGCCCTGATCCAGCGCCTGTTCGACGAGATGATGCTGGTGCTCCGCACCGGACAGCCGATGACGGAGGACGCAGTGGAGCGGTCCATCGCGATGCTCAAGGAAGAGACGGGCGGCAGGGCCGTGGAGACCCCGTCCGAAGTCCTCACCCAGAACATCCTGTCCAGCCGCGGCCGGACCATCCGCCCCAAGACGCTCAACCAGAAGCGGTACGTCGACGCGATCGACAAGCACACGGTCGTGTTCGGCATCGGCCCCGCCGGTACCGGCAAGACGTACCTCGCCATGGCCAAGGCGGTCCAGGCCCTCCAGTCCAAGCAGGTCACCCGGATCATCCTGACCCGGCCGGCCGTCGAGGCGGGCGAGCGGCTCGGCTTCCTGCCCGGCACGCTCTACGAGAAGATCGACCCGTACCTGCGGCCGCTGTACGACGCGCTGCACGACATGCTCGACCCCGACTCGATCCCGCGCCTGATGGCGGCGGGCACGATCGAGGTCGCGCCGCTGGCGTACATGCGCGGCCGGACGCTGAACGACGCGTTCATCATCCTCGACGAGGCGCAGAACACGAACCCCGAGCAGATGAAGATGTTCCTCACCCGGCTCGGCTTCGACTCCAAGATCGTCATCACCGGTGACATCACCCAGATCGACCTGCCGGGCGGCACCAAGAGCGGCCTGCGCCAGGTCCGGGAGATCCTGGACGGCGTCGAGGACGTCCACTTCTCGATGCTCACGTCGAACGACGTCGTACGGCACAAGCTCGTCGGCCGTATCGTCGACGCGTACGAGAAGTTCGACAGCCAAAACGGGAAGTAGAGCACACGAGCACCATGTCGATCGACGTCAACAACGAGTCCGGCACCGAGGTCGACGAGCAGGCGATCCTCGACGTCGCCCGGTACGCGCTCGCGCGCATGCGTATCCACCCCCTCTCCGAGCTGTCGGTGATCGTGGTGGACGCGGAGGCGATGGAGCAGCTCCACATCCAGTGGATGGACCTGCCGGGGCCCACGGACGTCATGTCCTTCCCGATGGACGAGCTGCGCCCGCCGGCCAAGGACGACGAGGAGCCCCCGCAGGGCCTCCTCGGCGACATCGTGCTGTGCCCGGAAGTCGCCGCCAAGCAGGGCCAGGACGCCCCGACGCAGCACTCCATGGACGAGGAGCTCCAGCTCCTCACCGTCCACGGGGTGCTGCACCTGCTCGGGTACGACCATGAGGAGCCGGACGAGAAGGCCGAGATGTTCGGGCTCCAGGCGGCGATCGTCGACGGCTGGCGGGCGGAGAAGGGCCTGACGGGTCCCTCCCCGGCGCCGACCGTCTCATGACCGCCCAGCTCATCCTCGGCGCGGTCGCGCTGGTCGTGGTCGCGTGGCTGGCGGCGTGCGCGGAAGCGGGCCTGGCACGGGTCTCCGGCTTCCGCGCCGCCGAGGCGGTACGGGTGGGCCGGCGCGGCGCCGACAAGCTGGTCCAGGTCGCCTCCGACCCCACCCGGTACCTGAACCTGGCCCTGCTCATCCGGGTGGCGTGCGAGATGGCGGCCGGCGTGATGGTCACGTACGCCTGCCTGAACGAGTTCGCGGAGACGTGGGCCGCGCTGCTGGTCGCGATAGGCGTGATGGTGCTGGTGTCGTACGTCGCCGTCGGCGTCTCGCCCCGCACCATCGGCCGCCAGCACCCGCTGAACACCGCGACCGCCGCCGCGTACGTGCTCCTGCCGCTGGCCCGTGTGATGGGCCCGGTGCCGCAGCTCCTGATCCTCATCGGCAACGCGCTCACGCCCGGCAAGGGCTTCCGCAAGGGCCCCTTCGCCTCCGAGGCCGAGCTGCGGGCCATGGTGGACCTCGCCGAGCAGGAGTCGCTGATCGAGGACGACGAGCGGCGCATGGTCCACTCCGTCTTCGAGCTCGGCGACACGCTCGTGCGGGAGGTGATGGTCCCGCGCACCGACCTCGTCTCCATCGAGCGGTACAAGACCATCCGCCAGGCCCTGACCCTGGCGCTGCGCTCCGGCTTCTCCCGCATCCCGGTGACGGGGGACAACGAGGACGACGTCGTCGGCATCGTCTACCTGAAGGACCTCGTCCGCCGCACCCACATCAACCGGGACGCCGAGAACGACCTGCTGTCCACCGTCATGCGGCCCGCGGCCTTCGTCCCCGACACCAAGAACGCCGGCGACCTGCTGCGGGAGATGCAGAAGGAGCGCAACCACTGCGCCGTCGTCATCGACGAGTACGGCGGCACGGCCGGGATCGTCACCATCGAGGACATCCTGGAGGAGATCGTCGGCGAGATCACCGACGAGTACGACCGGGAGCTGCCGCCCGTCGAGGAGCTCGGTGAGGGACGCTTCCGGGTGACCGCCCGGCTCGACATCGGCGACCTGGGCGAGCTGTTCGGCCTGGACGAGTACGACGACGAGGACGTGGAGACGGTCGGCGGCCTGCTCGCCAAGGCCCTCGGCCGCGTCCCCATCGCGGGCGCCTCCGCCGTGGTCGACCTGCCCGACGGGCGGGCCCTGCGGCTGACGGCCGAGTCCCCGGCCGGCCGCCGCAACAAGATTGTCACGGTGGTCGCGGAGCCCGTCGCATGACCCCGGACCAGCTCCGGCGCTTCTGCCTCGCCTTCAACGACGCGGTGGAGGACTTCCCCTTCGGCCCCGACACGTCCGTCTTCAAGGTCGAGGGCAGGATGTTCGCCCTGTCCGCCCTGGACGCCCGGCCGCTCACCGTCAACCTCAAGTGCGACCCCGAGATCGCGCTCCGGCTGCGCGCCGAGCACCCGGCGATCGTCCCCGGCCGGCACATGAACAAGCGCCACTGGAACACGGTGACGGTGCCGGAACTCCCCGACCGCCTGGTCCGCGAACTGATCGAGGACTCCTACGACCTGGTCGTCGCGGGCCTCCCCAAGGCCGTCCGCCTCCGCCTGGACCGGCCCTAGGGGGTGTCCTCCGGCGTCAGGCGCGGCGCCGGCGCAGGCCCAGGGCCAGCAGGAGCGCCGTGGCCAGGACCAGCGCCGCGTCGACGGCGAGGACCGTGCGGACGCCGTCGAAGAGGTCGCCGCGGGTCGTGGCGAGGACGCCCAGGAGCGGGATGCCGAGCGTGAGGCCGACCTGCTGGGTCGTGGTGACCAGGCCCGTGGCCAGCCCCTGCTCCTCGTCGCGGACGCCGGACGTCGCCGTCAGCCCGTACGAGATGATCGCGCCCAGGTGGCACACGCTCGCCAGCGAGACACCCACCGTCGCCAGCAGGGCGCCCCCGTCCCGGCCGATCCCCAGCAGCAGCGCCACGAACAGGCCCTGGCCCGCCAGCGAGCCGACCAGCGCCCGGCGGGCCCCGAACCGGCCGATCACCCTCGGCGCCAGCGCCCCGGCCGCCGCCGACAGCGCCCCCTGCACGCCGAAGACCAGACCCGTCAGGAACGCCGAGAGACCCAGCGTCTCCTGGAGGTACAGCGTGAGGACGAAGACGACGACGCTCATCATCGAGAAGGTGACCAGCCCGCCGAGGTTGCCGAACGCCACCGTCCGCCGCCGCAGCATCGGCAGCGACACCAGCGGGGCGTCGTGCCGGGACTCGACGATCCCGAACACCACCAGCAGCACCACTCCGGCGACCAGACTCACCCGCACGTCCGTGCCGCCGAAGCCCCGCTCGGCCGCCGTCGACAGGGCGTAGATCAGCGCCAGCAGCCCGCCGGTGACCGTGACCGCGCCCGGCACGTCCAGGCGCGGCCGCTCGGGCGTACGGGACTCCGGCAGCAGCCCCGGCGCCAGCGGCAGCACGATCAGCGAGAACACGGCCAGCAGCCCCATCGTCGAGCGCCAGCCCAGCGTGTCGGTCATCACCCCGCCCAGCACCATGCCGACGGTGAAGCCCAGCGACAGCAGCGTGCCGCTGATGGCGAGCGCCCGGTCCCGCAGCGGCCCCTCCGGGAAGGTGGTCGTCAGCAGCGACATCCCCGTCGGCACGATCACCGCCGCCCCCAGCCCCTGGAGCGCCCGCCCGGTCAGGAACGACGCCGGGTCCCACGCGAACGTCGCCAGCAGCGAGGCCGCGCCGAACACCGCCAGCCCCGCAACGAACAGCCTGCGCCGCCCGTACAGGTCGGCGATCCGCCCGAACAGCAGCAGGAAGCCGCCCGACGGCAGCGCGAACGCGGTCACCGCCCACTGGAGCGCGGACGGGCCGAGCCCCAGGTCCCTGCCCAGCACGGGCAGCGCCACGTTCAGCACGGAGAAGTCCAGCGCCACCATGAACTGGGCGGCGCACAGCACGAACAGAATCAGTCCGGCGCGGCCGGTGAGCCGCGCCTTTGCCGAGGGCGCGGGCGCCGTGGAACGGCCCCGCTCGGAAGTGTCGATGGTCATGCCCCCACCGTCCGTCCGCCGAAGCGGCCACGGGGAGCGGGAACTTATCCTGTTGGCCGCACCACCAGGCAGGGCGGCGACAGGGGGAGGACGGCGTGACGACGGAAACCGAAGGCGCGAGTATCAAGGCCCACCGGCTCGCGGAGCTGCGCGCGTTCCTGATGAGCCGTCGGGCCCGCGTCACGCCCGCCGAGGCGGGACTCCCCGACGGCGGGGCACGGCGCCGCACGCCCGGCCTGCGGCGCGAGGAGGTCGCCGTCCTCGCGGGCGTCGGGGTCTCCTGGTACCAGTGGCTGGAGCAGGGCCGGGACATCACCGTCTCGCCCCAGGTGCTCGACGCGGTGGCCCGCGTGCTCCGCCTGCGCCCCGCCGAACGCCGCCACCTCTATGTGCTGGCCGGGCTCAACCCGCCGCCGCCCGAGGTCGATCCGGAGCAGCGGGACATGTGCGCGGGGCTGCGGCGGCTGATCGACGCGTGGATGCCGTACCCGGCGCACATCATGGACCAGTACTGCAACACCGTCATGTACAACGACTCGGCGGCGAGCGTGCTCGGCATGCGCCAGGACATGCCGCAGAACGGCGTCATCGCGTTCTTCACCGACCCCCTGTACCGGTCGCGGTCCAAGAGCTGGGCCCGCAACGCCCCGCAGCTCGTCGCCCAGTTCAGGGCCGCCTGCTCCGAGTGCCCGGACGACGAGGGCTTCCGCACGGTGGTGGAGGAGGCGAAGGCCGCCAGCGCGGAGTTCGCCGAGCTGTGGGAGCGCCGCGACATCGCCCCCGCGGGCCAGGTGCACAAGGAGCTGGAGCACCCCGTGGTCGGCACGCTCCACGTGGAGTCCACCCAGTTGCGCGTCCCGGCCCGGCCCGACCTCACGATCGTGCTGCACACCCCGCTCCCCGAGGCGGACACGGCGGCGAAACTGGAGTGGCTGGCGAGCCCCGAGGGGCGGCGCGGGGCGATGTACCCCGTCGCGGGCTGAGGACACTTCTGTGCCCATCCTGTGATCTGCCCGTGTATATCCTCAGCGCGGCCGATCTTCGGCGGGGAGGGGGGAACCACAGCTCCCCGGGAACATTCACTTCTAGGGGAGAACACACCTCCATGCGTACTCGCATCCGTCGCGGCGTCGCCGTCGCGCTCACCGTTTCCGCGCTCACCTTCACCGCCGCGTGCGGTGGCTCGTCCGACAAGGGCGGCGACAAGGCGGACAAGGGCAAGGACAAGGCCGCCGAGCAGCCGGCCGAGAAGCCCGCGGCCACCCCGCTGACGGCTGCCCAGATGAAGGCGGGCGTCCTGGAGGCCAAGGACCTGCCGGCCGGCTGGAAGGCGGAGTCCGCCCCCAGCACGGACGACCAGGCCAAGGCCGAGAAGCCCGAGTGCCAGCCGCTCGCCCAGCTCATGTCCGACAAGATCGACGGCGCGACCATGGGCGGCAACCAGGAGTTCGCCAGCGCTGACGGCGCGAGCCTGCTCGCGCAGCAGATCTTCACCATGCCGGGCACCGGCGCCGCCGACTTCGTCAAGAGCGTCGAGACCGCCGCGGCCGCCTGCGCCACCTTCACCATGGTCCAGGACGGCCAGCCCGTTCCGGTCAAGGCCGCCCCGCTGCCCACCGTCAAGGCCGGCGAGTCGTCCACGGGCGTCCGCCTGACCATGGAGATCCCCGAGCTCAAGATGAAGATCGAGTCCGACGTGCTCATCGCCCAGCAGAGCACCGGCGTCATGCGGCTCGCGTACGTCCCGATGAACGGTGAGGGCCACAAGGCGTTCGACGACCTCGCCAAGCGCGGCGGCGACAAGTTCGTCAAGGCCGCCCAGGGCTGACACTGATCGCGGACTTATCCTCGGGGCATGACACAGAGCACCGGCATCGGCCCCGAGGACCGCAAGATCATCACGCTGGCGCGCAGCGCCCGCGCCCGTAACGGCGTGCCCGAGGGCGCGGCGGTGCGGGACGAGACCGGGCGTACGTACGTCGCCGGGACCGTCGCCCTCGCGTCGCTGAACCTCAGCGCGCTCCAGACGGCGGTGGCGATGGCCGTGGCCAGTGGCGCGAAGTCGCTGGAGGCCGCGGCCGTCGTCACCGAGGCCGAGGCCGCCTCGGACGCCGACCGCGCCGCCGTCCGCGACCTGGGCGGCCCGGCGACCCCGGTGTTCGTCGCCGGTCCCGACGGTGAGCTGCGCGCCACGGTGAGCGCGGGCTGATGGCGGTCACGGGGGAGAAGCGGGCGCCGACCCACGCCCGGCTCGTTCTGGCCGTCGGCGCCGTCGGCGTCCTCATCAACGTCGCCGACTGGTTCGTCGGGGGCGATCCGCAGCCGTACCACGTGTTCCCGCTGCTGCTGGTGCTGTGGGGGGCGGCCGACCTGCTGAAGGCGGCCCGCCCGGCCGCCGCGCGGGCCGTGCGGGGCGTGGCCGGTGTGCTGACGGTCGCGGCCGGGCTCGCCGTGGGCGTCCCGGCCGCCGTGGCGCTGGTCCGGGGCGAGTCCGTGGACTGGCTGGACCTCGTCCTGGGCGTCCTCGTCGTCCTCTACGCCGCGTCGGCGGCGGCCGCCCTGGCCGCGCGGCGGCGGGCGGCGCGGCCCTGAGCCGGGGGCTGCGGTACGTGGGCGGTGCGCGCATCGGGGAGAATGGCCCCCATGAGCGCTCGTAACCCAGAAACCGAAACCGCCCACCGGGCCGGTTTCGCCTGCTTCGTCGGCCGCCCCAACGCGGGCAAGTCCACCCTCACGAACGCTCTGGTCGGCCAGAAGGTGGCGATCACCTCCAACCGGCCGCAGACCACCCGGCACACCGTGCGCGGCATCGTGCACCGCCCGGACGCGCAGCTCGTCCTCGTCGACACCCCCGGCCTGCACAAGCCGCGCACCCTGCTGGGCGAGCGCCTCAACGACGTGGTGCGCACCACGTGGGCCGAGGTCGACGTGATCGGCTTCTGCCTGCCCGCCAACGAGAAGCTGGGCCCCGGCGACCGGTTCATCGCCAAGGAACTGGCCGAGATCAAGAAGACCCCGAAGGTCGCGATCGTCACCAAGACCGACCTGGTGGACTCCAAGACCCTCGCCGAACAGCTCATCGCCATCGACCGGCTCGGCCAGGAGCTGGGCATGGAGTGGCGGGAGATCGTCCCCGTCTCGGCGGTCGGCGACAAGCAGGTCCAGTTGGTGGCCGACCTGCTGATCCCGCTGCTCCCCGAGAGCCCGCCGCTCTACCCGGAGGGCGACCTCACCGACGAGCCGGAGCAGGTCATGGTCGCCGAGCTGATCCGCGAGGCCGCGCTGGAAGGCGTACGCGACGAGCTGCCGCACTCCATCGCGGTGGTCGTCGAGGAGATGATCCCGCGCGAGAACCGCCCGGCGGACAAGCCGCTGCTGGACATCCACGCCAACGTCTACATCGAGCGTCCCAGCCAGAAGGGCATCATCATCGGCCCGAAGGGCCAGCGGCTGAAGGAAGTCGGCACCAAGTCCCGCAAGCACATCGAGGCGCTGCTCGGCACCCCGGTCTTCCTCGACCTGCACGTGAAGGTCGCCAAGGACTGGCAGCGCGACCCCAAGCAGCTCCGCAAGCTCGGCTTCTAGCCCGCGGCAAGGGCCGAGGGACACGGCCCGGCGGCTAGGCGCCCTCCCTGAGCACCCGGGCCACCAGCTCCCGCTGGGCGTCGGAGAGCCCGGGGTCGGCGCAGTACACCGTCCGGCCGTCCACGGTGATCTCGTAGCCGAACCCGTCCGGCACGCCCACCGGCCGGTCGTCCCGCCCGTCCTTGAGCGCCGCCTCGGCCAGGGCGTGCCAGTCGCGGGCGTCGAGCAGTCCCGAGGTGTCCACCTCGGCCCGCCGCTCGATGCCCGCGAACCCGCCCGTACGGATGACCCGAATACGCATGGGCCCTGTCTACTCCGTCGGCAGCCCCACCGTCGACCAGGCCTTCACCACCGCGTCCTCCTCCGCGCCGCCCGCGCCGAACCGCTCGCGGGCCGCCGCGACCGTCAGCCGGGAGAAGTCCGCGAACTCGGCGTCCACCGCGAGCCGGCCGCCGGTCAGCACGTCGTACCAGACCCTCCCGGCCTTCTCCCAGGCGTGGCCGCCCAGTTCCTTGGCGAAGAGGTAGAAGGCGTGGTTCGGGATGCCGGAGTTGATGTGCACACCGCCGTTGTCGGCGCCCGTGTGCACGTAGTCGTCCATCGTCGCGGGCTGCGGGTCCTTGCCGAGGACGTCGTCGTCGTACGCCGTCCCCGGGGCCTTCATGGAGCGCAGCGCGACGCCCTGGACCTCCGGCGCCAGCAGGCCGGCGCCGATCAGCCAGTCCGCCTGCTCCGCGGTCTGCCCCAGCGCCTTCTGTTTGACCAGCGCGCCGAAGACGTCGGACATCGACTCGTTGAGCGCGCCGGGCTGGCCGAAGTAGGCCAGGTTGGCGGTGTACTGGGTGACGCCGTGGGCCAGCTCGTGGCCGATGACGTCCACCGCGATGGTGAAGTCGAGGAAGATCTTGCCGTCCCCGTCGCCGAACACCATCTGGTCGCCGTTCCAGAAGGCGTTGTTGTAGTCCCGGTCGTAGTGGACGGTCGCGTCCAGCGGCAGCCCGGAGCCGTCGATCGAGTCGCGTCCGTAGGCGTCGCGGAACAGCTCGAAGGTGGCACCGAGTCCGGCGTACGCGCGGTTGACGGTCGCGTCGGACGTCGGCCTGTCGCCCTCGCCGCGCACCTTCCTGCCGGGCAGCGCGGTCCTGTGCCCGGCGTCGTGGACGGTCCGCTTCGGCCTGCCGGCGGGCGCGTCCGCCGCCCGGGGTACGGGGGCGGCGCCGACGACCGTGGTCAGCCGGCGGGCGGTGCGGTTGGCGGCGTCGGTGACGAGGGTGCGGCGGGCGGCCGCGGCGATGACCGGGTCGGCGGCGCGGGACAGATGGTCGAGCAGGTGGGGCGGGACGATGGTGCAGAACGTGGAGGGCGAGGCAGTCATGCCTCGCAATGTGGCAGTCTGTAGTCGGACTGTCACCCCATGCGACGGAGGATTCCCGAAAAGGAGTGATAGGTCACTGTTTGACGGTTACCGCGCCGAATCCCGCATACTGAAACGGCACCTCCACTCACGGTGTCGCTCGGCTAGGCTTCGTCGCATCATGCGTTTCGGGCTGCTTCTCCTTAGCTGCCGCGGCGAGGGCCTGTAGTCGTAGGCCGACCCCCTCCCCGCGGAGTCTGGTGCTGCTTCGACCCAGTCGGCCGTCCCGTAGAAGGACAACCGAGGAGCCCTACGCAATGTCCCAGCCCGTTGGCCGCCCCACGCCCGTCACCAACGCGACGCACACGCAGAAGCCGTCCGGGATGCCGATCCACAAGTACGGCCGGTACGAGGCCGTCGACATCCCCGACCGCACCTGGCCGGACAAGCGCATCACCAAGGCGCCGCGCTGGCTGTCCACCGACCTGCGGGACGGCAACCAGGCGCTGATCGACCCCATGAGCCCCGCCCGCAAGCGCGAGATGTTCGACCTGCTGGTGCGCATGGGCTACAAGGAGATCGAGGTCGGCTTCCCGTCCTCCGGCGACACCGACTTCAACTTCGTACGCTCCATCATCGAAGAGGGCGCCATCCCCGAGGACGTGACGATCTCCGTCCTGACCCAGGCCCGCGAGGACCTGATCGAGCGGACCGTGGAGTCCCTGCGCGGCGCCCACCGGGCCACCGTGCACATGTACAACGCCACCGCCCCGGTCTTCCGCCGCGTCGTCTTCCGCGGCTCCAAGGACGACATCAAGCAGATCGCGGTCGACGGCACCCGCCTGGTGATGGAGTACGCCGACAAGATCCTGGGCGACGAGACGGTCTTCGGCTACCAGTACAGCCCGGAGATCTTCACCGACACCGAGCTGGACTTCGCCCTGGAGGTCTGCGAGGGCGTCATGGACGTCTGGCAGCCCGAGGAGGGCCGCGAGATCATCCTGAACCTGCCCGCCACCGTGGAGCGCTCGACGCCCTCCACGCACGCGGACCGGTTCGAGTGGATGTCCCGCAACCTGTCGCGCCGCGAGTACGTCTGCCTGTCCGTCCACCCGCACAACGACCGCGGCACGGCGGTCGCGGCGGCCGAGCTGGCGATCATGGCCGGCGCCGACCGCATCGAGGGCTGCCTGTTCGGCCAGGGCGAGCGCACCGGCAACGTCGACCTGGTCACCCTGGGCATGAACCTGTTCTCGCAGGGCGTGGACCCGCAGATCGACTTCTCGCAGATCGACGAGATCCGCCGCACCTCCGAGTACTGCAACCAGATGGAGGTCCACCCGCGCCACCCCTACGCGGGCGACCTGGTCTACACCGCCTTCTCCGGCTCCCACCAGGACGCCATCAAGAAGGGCTTCGACGCGATGGAGGCCACGGCCGCCGCCGCCGGCAAGACCGTCGACGACATCGAGTGGGCCGTGCCGTACCTGCCGATCGACCCCAAGGACGTCGGCCGGTCCTACGAGGCGGTCATCCGGGTCAACTCCCAGTCCGGCAAGGGCGGTATCGCCTACGTCCTGAAGAACGACCACAAGCTGGACCTGCCGCGCCGGATGCAGATCGAGTTCTCGAAGATCATTCAGGCCAAGACCGACGCCGAGGGCGGCGAGGTCACGCCGAAGGACATCTGGTCCGTCTTCCAGGACGAGTACCTGCCCAACCCGGACAATCCCTGGGGCCGCATCCAGCTCCGTTCCGGCCAGACCACGACCGACAAGGACGGCACGGACACGCTGACCGTCGAGGCGGTCGTCGACGGCACCGAGACGGTCCTGTCCGGGACCGGCAACGGTCCGATCTCGGCCTTCTTCGCCGCGCTCCAGGCCATCGGCATCGACGTCCGCCTGCTGGACTACCAGGAGCACACGATGAGCGAGGGCGCGTCCGCGCAGGCCGCCTCGTACATCGAATGCGCCATCGACGGCAAGGTGCTGTGGGGCATCGGCATCGACGCCAACACCACCCGCGCCTCGCTGAAGGCGGTCATCTCGGCCGTGAACCGCGCCGCCCGCTGACCCGTCGGCCCCGGACCCCGCCCGTTTCGGAGATTTTCCGGAGGGCGGGGTTCAGCCATGTCCGTGGCGATCTCACGCCGGGGTGCTGACGCGACATCACCGATGTGGCTAACATCACGCCAACGCGGCAAGGTGGCCGAGGCGTTCTGGAGGTGCGACGTGCTGCCAGCACGAGGATCACGCGGGCGGAAAGTGCGTATCTGCTCCATTTCCACCTCGTGGAACACCGTCGGCGACGGCCAGTTCTTCTGTCCCGGCTGCGGCGGTGACCGCAACTACCGGCGCCGCACCGGCCGCCGGCGCCTCACCCTCTTCGGCCTGCCGGTGCTGCCGCGCGGCCTCGCCGGGCCGGTCGTGGAGTGCGCCGCCTGCCACCACCACTACGGCACCGACACCCTCGACCACCCCACCACCGCCCGGTTCTCCGCCATGCTCCGGGACGCCGTGCACACCGTGGCGCTCGCCGTCCTCGCCGCCGGCGGGGTCTCCTCGCGGCCGGTCCTGGAGACCGCCGTCTGCGCCGTCCGCGCCGCCGGGTACGAGGACTGCACCGCCGACAGCCTCACCGCCCTCATCGAGGCCCTGGAGGCCGACACCGGCCGCTTCGTCGCCGACGCGGGCGCCCCGTGCGGCGCCGCCCTCGCCATCGAGCTGCACGAGGCCCTGGAGCCCCTCACCCCGCACCTCGCGCCCGCCGGCCGGGAGACGATCCTCCTCCAGGGCGCCCGCATCGCCCTCGCCGACGGGGCGTACACCACCGCCGAGCGGGACGTGCTCACCACCGTGGGCAACGCGCTGCACCTGCGCGCCGACGACACCGCCCGGCTGATGGAGGCGGCGAGGACGCCGTTCTAGCTCCTTCGCGGGCGTGTCGGCCCCGGCAGGGCGGGGCGCGTGGCAGAGGCTGGACGAATGCTGGTACTCGGGCGTACGCAGGTCGAGGCGCTCCTCGACATGGACTCGTTGATCGACGTGATGGCCCCGGCGATGGCCGACCTCAGCGAGGGCCGGGCCTCCGTGCCCGACCGGGTCGCCGCCCTGGTGCCCGAGCAGGACGGCTTCCTGGCGGCCATGCCCGGATTCGCGCCGTCCGCCGGGGTGCTGATGACCAAGCTGGTCTCCCTCTTCCCGCACAACGCCGGGACGCCCCTGCCCACCCACCAGGCCCTCATCGCCGTCTTCGACCCCGAGACCGGCACGCCCCAGGCGCTCCTGGACGGCACCGCCATCACCGCCGCCCGCACCGCCGCCGCCTCCGCCCTGTCGGCACGGCTCCTCGCCCGCGAGGACGCCACCGTCCTCGCCGTCCTCGGCACCGGCGTCCAGGCCCGCACCCACGCCCACGCCATGTGCCGCGTACGGCCCGTCCGGCACATCCGGGTGGCCGGGCGCGACCCCGTCCGGGCGGGCGTGCTCGCCGACGAGCTGGCGGCCACGCTGGGCGTCCCGGTCGACGCCGCCCCCACGTACGCGGACGCGCTCGACGGGGCCGACATCGTCGCCGCCGCCACGCACTCCGTCGACCCCGTCGTGCGGCGCGCCTGGCTGGCACCCGGTACGCACGTCACCTCCGTCGGCTACAACCGGGGCGGCCGTGAGGTGGACGACGCCACCGTGGCCGACGCCCTGGTGTGCGTGGAGTCGCGGCGCGCCGCCCTGGCGCCGTTCCCCGCCGGCAGCAACGACCTGCTGTTCCCCATCCGCGACGGCGTGATCACCGCCGACCACGTCCACGCCGAACTCGGCGAGCTCGTCAACGGCAGCAGGCCGGGCCGCCGCTCCCCGGAGCAGATCACCCTCTACAAGTCGGTCGGCGTGGCCGTCCAGGACGCGGCGGCCGCCGCCCTCGTCATCAACGCGGCGCGCGAGCGCGGTGCCGGCGACGAGATCGCCCTGGACTGATGGCCGGATATCGCCGTTGCGCATGATCGTTCGTCATCGGTACGTTGACGCCGTGACTGCCGGGTCGGCCATGGGCCACACACGAGTAGGGCACCCGGCCTCGGCGTGACGCCGGGGCGGGCCAGAGCCCCGCCTTTCCTGTTTTCTCCTCCGCGTACAGCAGTCCTTCACCCTGGAGCAGAAAGCAGAGAATTGCCGAACGATTTCAACCAGCCCGTCATCGAAGAGTTCCGGGCCAACCACGGCCGCGTGGGCGGGTGGTTCGAAGGAGCCCGCCTCCTGCTGCTGACCACCACCGGCGCCCGGTCGGGGAAGCCCCACACCACGCCCGTCGGCTACCTCCCCGACGGCGACCGCGTCCTCGTCATCGCCTCCGCCGCCGGAGCGCCCAAGCACCCCGCCTGGTACCACAACCTGCTCGCCAACCCCCGGGTCACCGTGGAGAGCGGCGTCTTCACGTACGAGGCCGACGCCACCGTCCTGCGGGGCGAGGAGCGCGACCGGGCCTTCGCCCGCGCGGTCGAGAGCGACCCCGGCTGGGCCGAGTACCAGGCGAAGACGGACCGCGTCATCCCCGTGGTGGCCCTGACCGAGGTCCCCGGCCCGCCGAACATCAACGCGAAGTCCATGGGCGAGGCCATCAAGGTCGTCCACGACGCGTTCCGGCACGAACTGGCCCTTATCCGCAAGGAGATCGCCGAATCCGGCACCGCCGGCGGCCTCGCCACCCAGCTCCGCGTCAACTGCCTGACCGTCTGTCAGGGGCTGCACAACCACCACACCGGGGAGGACACCATGCTCTTCCCGATGCTCGGCGAGCGGTACCCGGAACTCGCCCCGGTGATGGACCGGCTGAAGCGGGAGCACGAACGGATCGCCGCCCTCCTCGCCGCCCTCAAGGAGGTGGTGTCCGACACGGAGGCCGAACCGGGGCACGTACTCGCCGAGGTCGAACGGCTCACGGACGAGCTGGAGGCCCACCTCACCTACGAGGAGGAGCAGTTGCTGCCCGTCCTCGACGCCGCGACCGCGTAGGGACGTGACCCCCGGCCCCGGTCTTCGTTACGCCTTGGCCGACGTTTTCACCCGGGGGAGGCCATGGCGACAACAGGACCTGGTGACGTGGGGCGGGTCATCCGGCTCATCCGCTCCCTGAAATCCGCGCACGACAGACGGGAATGGCTCCTCTACCTCCGGCGCGAGGCCGTCGTCCGGGCGCTCAACCCGCGCGGCGGCATCGTGACGGAGGAGATCGGGGAGGCGGCCGATCAGATCTGCGAGGTGCTCGACCGGACGGACATCCCGTTCGAGACGAGGGACGGACTGGTCAACCGCACTTCACGGTGGACCCGGGAGAAGGTCACCCGCGGTATCCGCTTCCCCGAGTACACCGGCCCGCAGGGCGCGACCTTCCTCGAACGGCTCGGCCGGTGGGTCTTCGAGGCCGCGCGCTCCGCGGAGGTCGAGCAGGCCCTGGACCGGGCCGGCTTCCCCGCGGGCGAGGGCGACCAGCGGCGCAGGCTCTTCGCGGTCGCCGTGGTCCAGGAGGTGCGGGGCCTGCTGTCGGAGTCCCGGCGACCGGAGGCGCAGAACATGATCAGGTTCCGCATGGCGACGTCCGTCTTCAACGGGACACCGGAGCGGGAGATCCAGGCCCACCACGCCAGGTGGCGGGTCCTCCTGCACTCCCTGATGGCGGGCATCGCCGCCGGGCTGAGCGCCGAGTTCCTCTTCAACAACACGCTGGAGGACGCGCTCGGCTTCGGTACGACGGTGGCGGTCGTCAACGCGGTCCGGGAGGCGGCGCAGACCGGTGTCGCCCGGCTCAGCCCGGACGTCCTGGCCTTCCGCCGGCAGATCACCGCGTGGCTCAGACGGCTGCCGGACCGGATGCTCAGGCGGATGGAGGGGCCCGGTGCCGAGCCGGCCGGGGACGTGAGCGAGACCGCCGACCCCCTGTGGTCGGTGCTGCACGCACTGGACGTCGGCACGGCCACCATCGGCCGCGCCGCCGAGGAGACCCCCGAGCTCGCCGAACTCGCGGGCCTGATCCGCCGGGCCGGCGAGATGCCGGACCTCGACGCACGGGCGCATCTGCTCGACGTGGAGACCGCCCTCCAGTACGAGACGGCCGACCTTCCCACCGCCGTCACCCGCCTGGTGCTGTTCCTCGCGCAGGACGGGGACGGCGGAGGGCGGGGCGCTCGTGGCATCCCCGCCCCGCGCCCGTCGCTCGATCCGGCCCCGCGCACCGCCCCGGACGGCGACCTGCTCCTCTGACCACGAGGCGCACCCCGCGGCCCGAGGTGCGCGTGAGCCGGCGGACCGCCGTGGCGGTCCGCCGGCTCACCGTCGTCGGAGACGTGCCAGGCGTCAGCCCCGCGGCTCGGCGCTCGCCCGCAGCATGCCCTCGCGCTCGACGATCTTCACGCGCTCGCGGCCCTCGGCCTCGCCCAGCGCCCGCTCGGCGGCGTCCAGGCGGTACCAGCCCTCCCAGGTGGTGTACTCGACGCCCTTGTCCCGCAGGTGCGCCACCACGGCGGCCTCCTCCGGGGCGGACGGCGTGAGCAGCCGGCCCTCGCGGTGGTCCTCCAGCAGGTTGGCCACCGTCTCGTTGGCGTCGCCCTTGGTGTGGCCGATCAGGCCGACCGGGCCGCGCCGGATCCAGCCCGTGACGTACGTGGACGCCATGTGCTCGCCGCCCTCGATCACCCGGCCGCCCTCGTCCGGGACGGTGCCGCTGCCGATGTCGAACGGCAGCTTGGGCAGCTCGTCGGAGAGGTAGCCCACCGCGCGGTACACGGCCTGGACGTCCCAGGTCGTGAACTCGCCGGTGCCCTTGACGTTGCCCGTGCCGTCCAGCTCGGTGCGCTCGGTGCGCAGCCCGACGACCTTGCCGTCCTCGCCGACGACCTCGGCGGGCGACTCGAAGAAGTGCAGGAACAGCTTGTGCGGCCGGTTGCCGACGTCGCGGATCGCCCAGTTCTCCAGGGTCTTGGCGACCATGTCGACCTGCTTGTTGGAGCGCCGCGACTCGATCGAGCCCTCGTCGTAGTCGATGTCCTCGGGGTTGACGATGACCTCGATGTTCGGCGAGTGGTCCAGCTCGCGCAGCTCCATCGGGCTGAACTTCGCCTGGGCAGGACCGCGCCGCCCGAAGACGTGGATCTCCAGCGCCTTGTTCGCCTTCAGGCCCTCGTACACGTTCGGCGGGATCTCGGTGGGCAGCAGCTCGTCCGCCGTCTTGGCGAGGATGCGCGCCACGTCCAGCGCCACGTTGCCCACGCCCAGCACGGCGACCTTCTCGGCCTCCAGCGGCCAGGTGCGCGGCACGTCCGGGTGCCCGTCGTACCAGGACACGAAGTCGGCGGCGCCGTACGAGCCGTCCAGCTCGATGCCGGGGATGTCCAGCGCCCGGTCCGCCGTCGCGCCGGTGGAGAAGATCACCGCGTCGTAGAACGCCCGCAGGTCGTCCAGGACGATGTCGGTGCCGTAGTCGACGTTGCCGAACAGACGGATCTGCGGCTTGTCGAGCACCTGGTGCAGAGCGGTGATGATGCCCTTGATGCGCGGGTGGTCGGGGGCCACGCCGTAGCGGATCAGGCCGAACGGCGCGGGCATGCGCTCGAAGAGGTCGATCGATACGCCGGGGTCGGCCGCGGCCTCGGACTTCAGCAGCGCGTCGGCGGCGTAGATTCCGGCGGGGCCGGCACCGACGATCGCGACCCGCAAGGGGCGGGGCATGAGGAGTTCCCTTCGAGCGAGGAGCAGGCGGTCACTTGAGTGATCATATGCACCCTAAGTAAGGCCACCCTCACCTCGGTACCCGCCCCCCGCCTATGACCCCATAAGCGTCACTTATGGCCTCTCTCGCCTCCAGGCATGAACCGCGCCACGCTGGAAGCATGAACGGCGCCTCCGGCTGGGGCGCCAGGCTGATGAACAGCTCGATCACCGGGATGTCCCCGTGGATCCTCTTCTCCCTGCTGGTCGGCCCCAGCCGCTACGAACTCGCCGCCGCGCTCTCCCTCGCGGTGGCGGTCGTCCTCGTGCTCGTCCGGCACCGGCCGATCTTCCTGGAGATCGCCGGTCTCGTCTTCTTCGGCGTCCTCACCGTCATCGGCATGATCGCCCCGCTGGACACGCTGCGGTGGCTGGAAACGTACGCCAACGAGGTCTCCAACCTGGCCATCGCCGCCCTGGCGGCCCTCTCCGTCGCCGTACGGGCGCCGCTGACCACCCCGTACGCGCGCCGGAAGGTGCCGCGCGAGTTCTGGCACACCCCGCAGTTCCGCCGGGCCAACGTGGTCGTCACCCAGGTCTGGGGCCTGGCCTTCCTGGCGGCCGCGCTCGCCGGCGCGGTCGGTGACCTGGTGCTGCACAACCCGGACAACCTCTGGACGGCCTGGCTGATCCAGGCCTCGGCGCTCATCACCGCGATGCGCTTCACCGAGTGGTACCCGGCCGTCCCCCGGCCCCCGGTACGGAGCCTGCTGATGCCGTTCGTCGGCCTGCTGATCCCGATGGGGGTGCTCGTCCTCGTCCACGACGCGGCCCCCCGCTGGTTCGCGGTGGGCCTCATCGTCGTCGGCGTCATCCTGGCGCGGGCGCTCCGCAAGGAGGTCGTCGTGGCCAAGCAGGAGGGCCGGGACTCCTAGGGGCGTCCCCGGCCGGTCACCACCGCTCGTACGCGGTGAAGGTCAGGCCGCCGCCCGCCCCGGCGGCGATGAGCCGCCCCTGATGCTCGTAGAAGCGCGAGCCGGTCACCTCGTCGCGGAAGTGCCGTTCGTCGAGCTCCTCGCCGTCGCCGGCGTCGAACACGAACAGGTCGGTGATGGCGCTGGACTGTGTGGACCACTCGCCGAGCACGGTGATCCGGTCGCCCCGCGCGAGCAGCGCGGCGCCGGGCTCGTCCAGTTCCTCCTTCCACACCGTCTCGCCGGTCGTCAGGTCGAGGGCGATCAGATTGTGGTGCTCGCCCTTCTGCCACCAGCCCGCCAGCGCGTACATCCGCTCGCCGACGATCGCCGTCTGGGTCGGATCGGCCGCGTCGATCGTCCCGTGGTCGCCGTCGAAGTCGATGCGCGGGCGCGGCCGGCCGTCCTGGCCGAAGGAGAGGTACGTGCCCTTGTCGAGGCTCCCGTCCCGCCCGACCATGAGCACCAGCGGGTCGGTGGACGTGATGGACACCATGGCGCGCAGGTCCACGGGGAGACGCGCGTCCATCGGGTTCTTCCAGTTCAGGGCGCCCGTCGCGCGGTCGAAGGCGGCGACGTGCAGCTCGGCGCCGTCCGTGCCGCCGTAGCCGTACTCGTCGGCCTCCTTGCCGCCGCACTCCAGGACGGCGACAACCTGCTCCTTGCCCACCGCGACCCTGTGCGTGCCGCACGAGGCCGGCATGGCGGCCGTCCAGCGGGGCTTGCCGGTGCGCAGGTCGACCGCGCGCAGGGAGGCGTGGTCGTCCTTGGTCCGCCCCATCCGCGCGTCACGGTGGTCGTGGCTGACCACGGCGAGGTCACCGCCCGCGTCCATGAACTGGGAACCTTCGTCGAACCGGCCGGTCGTGACCTTCCGCTGGGCGGTCCACAGCTCCCGGCCGTCCTTCAGGTCGAGTGCGATGACGGTGGCACAGCCCTTGCCGCGCGGTGCCGGCTTCAGCGCTTCGCCGCCCTCCTCCCCGTACGCGACGAGGAGCACCGACGCGTCGGCGTGCTCCGCGCTCCCGCATATCCGGGTACGGCCGGGCGGAACGTACTCCCAGAGCTTCCTTCCGTCCTGCCCCTTGGCGAGGCCGAACCCGGTCACCGCGTCGAACCGGCTGCGGACGGCGACGTCACCGACGACCCAGGTGTCGTTGGCCTGCGTGTCGTCCGTGGGACGGTCCTTCGCCGCCGTCCAGGTCCGCACCATGGCATCACCCGGCAGATAGCCCTGGTACGACAGCATCCATGCCGTGATGGACCCGACCACCGCCAGAATGACGGCGGTCGTCGTCAGTGCTTTCGCGAGCGTTCTCCCCGACATCACGTGGCCCCCCTCGTGCGTATCCGCGAAAGACGATCAGGGTAAGCCGAGGCTGTCGGCCCGTGACGGGGCGGTCACATGGCGGGATGCCCCCCTCAGGAGACGAAGCCGACGACCCCGAGACCGGGACGCGCCTCCGCGTGGCGCAGCCAGCCGATGACGTCCATCACGGCGTCCACCACCTCGGGCTCCAGCGGCGGCGCGTGACCCTCCTGCTTGGTCCGCTCGAACTGCTCCAGCGCCTCCAGGCACTCCTCGTGCGTCCACTCACCACAGCGCGGCAGGTCGTAGGACGGAATCCCCCCGGGCAGACCGCCGTAGCCGAAGTCCGCCACCGAGACGGCCTTGATCCGCAGCGCCCGCAGCCCCTCGTCCACGGTCTCCAGCCAGTCGCCCCGGAACGGGCAGAAGGAGGAGTTGTCGAGGAACGAGCCGGTGAGGGAGCACAGCCGCTTGTACGCGTAGCCGTACTGGAAGGCGTACTCCTCGTCGTACGGCCCGCCGTGCACCACCGCGCGCAGCGCCTCGTACGCGGTCGGGGCGCCCTCCGCGATCCGGGAGGAGAAGTACCGGTCGTCCGCCGCGAGGTCGTCGCCGAACCGGTCACGTATGACGTCCAGCAACTGGTCGTCGCCGGAACCGACGAGGGCACGGGCGGCCTTGGGGTCGAGCAGGTACACGCTCAGCGAAGAACTCATGTGATCACGTTAGCCACCGGCACTGACACCCAGCCCGCCGACGAACGCCCGCCAGGCGGGGGCGGAGATCAGCAGGACGGGACCGGCGGGGTTCTTGCCGTCCCGGACGGGGACGACGCCGGCGATGTCGTCGCGGACTTCGAGGCAGTTGCCGCCCTCGCCGTTGCTGTACGAGCTCTTCCGCCACGGGGCGGCGCCGGGGAAGTCGTACGCCACTTCCACGCAGTCGCCGCCCTCGCCGTTGCTGTGGGTGCTCTTTCGCCAGCGTGCGGTGCTCAGGTCGTAGTCGCGCATCGTCTCAAGTCCTCAGCCGCCGACTCGATCAGGGCCAGGGACGCCTCCGGCGACAGCG
Organism: Streptomyces sp. WAC05374; assembly: GCF_004353505.1. GTDB lineage: Bacteria > Actinomycetota > Actinomycetes > Streptomycetales > Streptomycetaceae > Streptomyces. The sequence continues at coordinate 192,167 of NZ_SMNQ01000005.1, read as the reverse complement.
CGGCGACCCTCACCAGATCGTAGGCGCGCTGTACCCGCTTCACCACCGCCGGATCGTCCAGCAAAGTTCCCGAAAACGCCGTCTCCGTATAGGCGGTTGGTGGCGCGTCCTCGAACTCCATGAGCTTCAGTGACCCCATCATGGACGCGTGTGCCCCCGCCGCGCAGGGGATGACCGTCACCAGCACCGCCCGCTCGCGGGACAGCGCCGCGACGCACTCCAGTTGCGCGGCCATCACGGCCGGGCCGCCCACCGGCACGCGCAGCACGTTCTCGTGCAGGGTCACCCAATACTCGGGCCTTGTAGCGTCGCTGAGGATGCGGCCCCGCGCGAGCCGCGCGGTGACTTTCTCGTCCACGTACGCCTCGGAGACGAACGGGTTGGCCGCCACGGTGACCGCCCGCGCGTAGTCGGCGGTCTGGAGCAGACCGGGCACGACGGTCGGTTCGAACTCACAGATCTTCGTCGCCAGCGCCTCCAGCTCCGCAACAGCCCGGAAATACTCGGCATACGGCGACTTGTTGATGAGTTGACGACACATCCGCTCGAAAAAACCATCGGTTTGCAGGACCTCGTCGATCCTCGCCGCCACGTCCAACTGGGGCTTCCGAATGGCCTGTTCGAATTGGCCGATGTATCCGCCCGAGACGAAGACCTTCCGCCCCAGTTCCTGCTGCGTCATTTTCGCGGCTTCGCGCCGGTTCTTCAGCTCCGCGCCGTAGAACTCCCAGGCGGCCTGCCTGGACGAGCCTGCGTTGGCCATGGCTTAACACCCCAGTCCTGCCGCGCAGTTGTAGCGCGTGCGCAACCGCCAATGCTAGAGGTGCGGGTCCATCCTGGGGGCAGTAAGCGGGAAATGGATTCGGGAAGGACGGCGTTGGTGAAGGAACAGATTCAGGACGCGGAGGAGGCGGTGGCGGAATTGCGCGCGGCACTCGAAAGGGCGGGAATCAGGTTGCCCTCGCTGGGATTGGACGCGGTCACCTGCGCCACGGAGCCGCCTCGGCCGCTCGTGGAATTGGGACGCTGCACCGTGGAGACGGCGCGCCGGCTGGCCGCCGCCCTGCCGGAGGAAGGTGGCCGCTGATGAGCCTGCCCGTCGGGTCGTACGTCGTCGATGTCCGCAACGGACGCGTGGGGCGTGTGATGGGGCACGTGGGGCCGTACCTTCAGCTCAGACCCATCGGAGGAGGCCGGGAGTGGGACTGCCCACCGGAGGGGGTGCGGCCGGCGACGGACGCGGAGCGGATCAGCGCGGCGACGTCGTACGTGAACGCGCGGAGCCGGGGCGAGGTGCCGTGATCACTGATCGAGACGGTCAGTAGAGCGATTTAACGGTGGCGCGTTTCCCTGTCCGGCCGAGATGGTCCAGGAGGCGCTGGATGTCACCGGGGTCCGATGTGATCACTGTGGCCGAGGTGCGCGCGCTGATGAGGGCGACAGCGCCATCCACGGGGTCGACCACGTCGGCGTGTCCGAGAAGCTCGCCCACTCTCCGTGCCAGGGCGTCATCCAGCGGTAGGACGTCACATCCTTGGAGCAGGCGCGCGAGCGCGGCCTGGCGTGCGCCGTTTCGCCAGACCTGTGCGACGACGGGGGACGGTACGACCGGGACGCCGCCTGCCGTCAGGTATGCGCGGTGCATGCGCCAGAAAGCCGACTGGTTCCGCTCGGCGGCGATGAGTGCCCCCGCGTCGTACACCATGGTGCGCAGAGTGGTCATGTTCAGGCCGCGTCGTGGTCGGTGGCCGAGGTGTCCATGATCCCCGGGCGCGTGACGAGATCCATGACGGAATCCACCCAGGCCTGTTCCTCGGGGGTCGGTGGGCCCAGTTCCGTCAGGACCTCCTCGGCCGCGGCAAGCCCTGCCTCGATCTTGGCCGCTTTCTCGGCTGCACGGGACAACCACGCGGAGACACTGAGACCGTCTCGCTCCGCGGCCTGCCGAACGGCCTCGAGTGTCTCGCTGGGAATGGTGATGGTGACGCGTTCCAGACTCATACTGAAAGTCTTACTGGCGGCTCGCGGCTTCGCCATGCCGAGTCGGCGGGTTCACCGGCACGAGTGACCGAGCCGGCTTCCGGGCCCGGGCCACGCGCCCCGCCCCCGTACGGGACAATGGCCCCATGACCCTGTTCCGCGACGACGGCATCGTGCTGCGCACCCAGAAGCTGGGTGAGGCGGACCGCATCATCACGATCCTCACCCGCGGGCACGGGCGCGTGCGGGCCGTCGCGCGGGGCGTGCGGCGCACCAAGTCGAAGTTCGGCGCCCGGCTGGAGCCGTTCTCCCATGTGGACGTGCAGTTCTTCGCGCGGGGCTCCGAGCTGGTGGGGCGCGGGCTGCCGCTGTGCACGCAGAGCGAGACGATCGCGGCGTACGGCAGCGGGATCGTGACCGACTACGCGCGCTACACCGCCGGGACGGCCATGCTGGAGACCGCCGAGCGGTTCACCGACCATGAGGGCGAGCCGGCCGTCCAGCAGTACCTGCTGCTCATCGGGGGCTTGCGGACCCTCTCGCGCGGGGAGCACGCCCCGAACCTGATCCTGGACGCCTTCCTGCTGCGGTCCCTCGCCGTGAACGGCTACGCGCCCTCGTTCGAGGACTGCGCCCGCTGCGGCATGCCCGGGCCGAACCGGTTCTTCTCGGTCGCGGCGGGCGGGGTCATATGCGGCGACTGCCGGGTGCCCGGGAGCGTCGTACCCTCTGCGGAGGCCGTCGGTCTGCTCAGCGCGCTGCTGACCGGCGACTGGGAGACGGCGGACGCGTGCGAGCCGCGCCACGTCAGGGAGGGGAGCGGACTGGTGTCCGCGTATCTGCACTGGCACCTGGAGCGGGGGCTGCGCTCCCTTCGGTACGTCGAGAAGTAGCAGCAGATTGAGGAGAGTGTGAGCCGCATGGCACGACGCGGATTCCTGGGCCGGTCCCGCCGCGACTACAAGGACGTCGAGCCGCACCCGTCCGGCGCGCGACCGCCGAAGATCCCCGGTGAGCTGGTGCCGAACCACGTGGCGATCGTCATGGACGGCAACGGCCGCTGGGCCAAGGACCGCGGGCTGCCGCGCACCGAGGGCCACAAGGTCGGCGCGGAGCGCGTGCTGGACGTCCTCCAGGGCGCCATAGAGATGGGCGTCGGTTCCATCTCCCTGTACGCCTTCTCCACCGAGAACTGGAAGCGCTCGCCCGACGAGGTGCGCTTCCTGATGAACTTCAACCGGGACTTCATCCGCAAGACCCGCGACCAGCTCGACGAGCTGGGCATCCGGGTGCGCTGGGTGGGCCGCATGCCCAAGCTGTGGAAGTCGGTCGCCAAGGAGCTCCAGATCGCCCAGGAGCAGACCAAGGACAACGACCGGCTCACCCTGTACTTCTGCATGAACTACGGCGGGCGCGCGGAGCTCGCGGACGCCATGCAGGCGATCGCCGAGGATGTGAAGGCGGGCAGGCTCGACCCGTCGAAGGTCGGCGAGAAGACCATCCAGAAGTACCTCTACTACCCGGACATGCCGGACGTGGACCTGTTCCTGCGGCCCAGCGGCGAGCAGCGCACCTCCAACTACCTGATCTGGCAGAGCGCCTACGCCGAGATGGTCTTCCAGGACGTGCTGTGGCCCGACTTCGACCGCCGCGACCTGTGGCGGGCCTGCCTGGAGTTCGCCCAGCGCGACCGCCGCTTCGGCGGGGCGATCCCCAACGAGGAACTGCTCGCCATGCAGGGCCGCCCGGAGGGCGAGGCTCCGGCTGTCTGACCCGGCCGCTACGATCACGGGCCGTCTCACTTACGACTGGGGAGGGTCCGTGACCGAAGCAGTGCCCGAGACGGCGCGGGAAGCCGTGGAGCTGACCTATGAGCCCGTCCTCGCCGACGCGGTGGGGGCGATCCGCGCCCGCGCCAGGGCGACCCCGGCGGGACGACTCCAGAACGGGGTCCTGGTGGTGTGCGGGCTCTTCGCGCTCGGCGCCCTCTTCCTCAACCTCACGGCCTCGGCGGGGCCGAGAGTCGGCGGGACGGTCTTCTGCCTCGCCCTCCTGGTCATGCTGATCGGCATGCACCGGGTGCTGCCCGGGCTCCAGGGCCAGCAGGTGCACCGGCTGTACGCCACGCAGCCGGAGTTCCGTGTCGTCGTGGACGCCGACGGCGTACGGCAGTACTCGCGGGACCTGGACATGACCTACCGCTGGGGCGCCCTGCCCCGGTACACCGAGACCGACGACCTGTTCGTGCTGCTGTCGGGCGACCGGCACGGGGTGGGCATCGCCTTCCTGCCCAAGCGGGGCATATCCGACCCGGGGGGCACCGACCGGCTGCGGGCGATCCTGGACCGCAACATCACCCGCCTGTAGGGCCTGTGCGAAAAGGGGCCCGCACCGGACGCATCCGGTGCGGGCCCCTTTTCGCGTGCCTACTTGGCGGCGCACTCCGCGCACGTACCGAAGACCTCGACCGTGTGCGCCACGTTCACGAAGCCGTGCTCGGCCGCGATCGTCTCGGCCCACTGCTCCACCGCCGGGCCCTCGACCTCCACCGCCTTGCCGCACACGCGGCACACCAGGTGGTGGTGGTGCTCACCGGACGAGCAGCGGCGGTAGACCGCCTCGCCGTCGCTGGTGCGCAGGACGTCCACCTCGCCGGCGTCGGCGAGGGACTGGAGAGTGCGGTAGACCGTCGTCAGGCCCACCGAGTCGCCGCGGTGCTTGAGCATGTCGTGCAGCTCCTGCGCGCTGCGGAACTCGTCCACCTCGTTCAGCGCCGCCGACACGGCAGCTCGCTGCCGGGTCGACCGGCCGCGCACGCCGGGGGTTCCAGCCATCGCCACAGGTGCCTCCTCAACACTCGGCCCGCTCACATGTACGTCGGGCCATTCTGCCAGGCCCCACCGAGGGGCCCGGCAGCCCACGTCAGGCCTTCCCGACCCGGACGTCGTCCTCCGTACCGCCCCCGGCGCCGGTGACGGCCACGTCGCAGCCCTCCGCCGCCGGGGCCTCGGCGGCCGTGGCACGGCGCCGGGCCAGGGGCGCGGCCAGGGCCGTCAGTACCACGAACACCGCGATGGCCAGCAGCACGATCGTCGCGCCCGGCGGCACGTCCTGGTAGTACGAGGTGGCCGTCCCGGCCAGCGTCACCCCCGTACCGATCAGCACCGCGAGACCGAACGTCATCCGGAAGCTCCGCGCGAGCTGCTGCGCCGCCGCGACCGGCACCACCATCAGCGCGCTGACCAGCAGCAGGCCCACGACCCGCATGGCGACCGTGACGGTCACGGCGGCGGTGACCGCGATCAGCAGGTTCAGCGCCCGCACCGGCACGCCGGTGACCCGTGCGAACTCCTCGTCCTGGCTGACCGCGAACAACTGGCGCCGCAGCCCCAGCGTGACAAGGATCACGAACGCCGCCAGGACGCAGATGGCGGTGACGTCCTCCCCGGACACCGTCGACAGGGAGCCGAAGAGGTAGGAGTTCAGGTTCGCGTTGGAGCCCGTCGGCGACAGGTTGATCAGCATGACGCCGCCGGCCATGCCGCCGTAGAAGAGCAGCGCGAGCGCGATGTCGCCGCGCGTGCGCCCGTACGCCCGGATCAGCTCCATGGCGATGGCGCCCGCGATGGAGACGGCCGCCGCCATCCACACCGGGTTGGTGGACAGCAGGAAGCCCAGGCCGACACCGGTCATGGCCACGTGCCCGATGCCGTCGCCCATCAGGGCCTGCCGGCGCTGGACCAGGTAGATGCCCACCGCCGGGGCGGTGATGCCGACCAGGACGGCCGCGAGCAGCGCGCGCTGCATGAAGGCGAGCTGGAGGATTTCCATGTCAGGTCAGCAGTCCCGTGCGGAGCGGCTCGTCGGCCGCGTGCGGATGTACGTGGTCGTGGCCGGGCAGCGCGTGCTGGCCGACGGCCCGGGGCGGTGGCCCGTCGTGGACGACGCAGCCGTCGCGCAGGACGATCGCGCGGTCGATCAGCGGCTCCAGCGGGCCCAGCTCGTGCAGGACCAGCAGCACGGTCGCCCCGTCCGCGACCTTCGCGCGCAGCGTCGAGGCGAGGATCTCCTGGCTGCCCAGGTCGACGCCCGCCATCGGCTCGTCCATGATCAGCAGCTCGGGGTCGGCGGCGAGGGCCCGGGCGATCAGCACCCGCTGGTGCTGGCCGCCGGACAGGGCGCTCACGGAGTCCTTGGCGCGGTCGGCGAGCCCGACCAGCTCGATGGCCCGCTGCACGGCCGCCCTGTCCGCCTTGGAGGGCCACCTCAGCTTCGTACGGGACAGGCGCCCCGAGGAGACGACCTCGCGGACCGTCGCGGGCACCCCGCTCGCGGCGGTCGTGCGCTGGGGTACGTAGCCCACGCGCGCCCACGCGCGGAACCGCTTCAGCTCCGTGCCGAACAGGGAGACGGACCCGCCCGTGAGCGGGACCTGGCCGATCACCGACCGTACGGCGGTGGACTTGCCCGACCCGTTCGCGCCGAGCAGCGCGACGACCTCACCGTGGCGGACGGTGAGGTCGATGCCGCGCAGCACGGGGCGCGAGCCGAGCGAGGCGGTGGCCGAGCGGACGGATATGACGGGTTCGCTGCTGCTCACGTCACTGCCTCCCGTTGCGTGGGGGTCTTTCACTTGGCGCCGAGGGCCTTCTCGAGCGCGGCCAGGTTGGACTCCATGACCTCGATGTAGTCAGCGCCCCTGGACTTGTCCGTGATTCCCTCCAGCGGGTCCAGGACGTCCGTCTTGAGGCCGGTGTCCTTGGCGAGGGTCTTCGCGGTCTTGTCGCTGGCGAGGGTCTCGAAGAAGACGGTGCTGACCTTTTCCTTCTTGGCGGTGTCCTGGAGTTCCTTGATCCGGGCGGGGCTCGGCTCGGACTCGGGGTCCATGCCGGAGATGCCCTCCTGGTCCAGGTGGTACCGCTCGGCGAGGTAGCCGAAGGCGGAGTGGGTGGTGATGAAGGTCCGGGTCGCGGTGTTCTTCAGGCCCGTCTCGAACTTCGCGTGGAGGGCGTCGAGGCTCTTCACCAGCTCGGCGGTGTTCTTCTCGTAGTCGGCCGCGTGGTCGGGGTCGGCCTTCTCCAGGGATGCGCCGACGCCCTTGGCGACCTCGGCGTACTTCACCGGGTCGAGCCAGATGTGCGGGTCGGCCCCGGCCTCCTCGCCCTCGTGCTCCTCGTGGCCCTGCTCCTCGGCCTCGTGGCCGTGCTCCTCGCCCTCGTGGGCGTGGCCGGCCCCGGTGCCGTGCTTCTCCAGCGTGGTGAGGGTGGCGGCGTCTACCGTGTTCTTGACGGCCGCCTGCGTGATCGCGTCGTCGACGGCGGGCTGGATGCCCTTGAGGTAGAGGATGTAGTCCGCTTCACCGAGCTCGCCGATCTGCTTCGGCTTGAGCTCCAGGTCGTGCGGCTCGACGCCCGGCTTGGTGAGGGTGGTGACGGAGACGTGCTCGCCGCCGATCCGCTCGGCCAGGAACTGCATGGGGTAGAACGACGCCACCACGTCCAGCTTGCCGTCGCCGCCGCCCGAGGCGGAGCCGGCGGATCCGCCGCAGGCGGAGAGGGTGACCAGGCCGAGGGCCACGGCTCCGGCGACGGCGGTGGTGGGTATGAGGCGTCGTACGTTCATGGGATTCATTTTCAACAAAAGTGGAAACGATTGTCAACAAAGAGGGTAAGTGGCCCCGGCCACCCACCGATTTGATCCCGGGGGTGCGCGCGCCGGTAACCTGAAGCATTCGCCGTTCGCCATCGTCGTTATGAAGAGAGCACAGTGGCCGCCGACAAGATCGACACGATCGTCAACCTGAGCAAGCGCCGTGGCTTCGTCTACCCGTGCAGCGAGATCTACGGCGGTCAGCGGGCCGCCTGGGACTACGGGCCGCTGGGTGTCGAGCTCAAGGAGAACATCAAGCGCCAGTGGTGGCGCTACATGGTCACCTCGCGCGAGGACGTCGTCGGTATCGACTCTTCGGTGATCCTGGCCCCGGAGGTCTGGGAGGCCTCCGGTCACGTCGCCACCTTCACCGACCCGCTCACCGAGTGCACCTCCTGCCACAAGCGGTTCCGCGCGGACCACCTGGAGGAGGCGTACGAGGAGAAGCACGGCCGCCTCCCCGAGAACGGCCTGAAGGACCTGGGCTGCCCCAACTGCGGCAACAAGGGCACCTTCACCGAGCCCAAGCAGTTCTCGGGCCTGCTCTCCACGCACCTCGGCCCGACCCAGGACTCCGGCTCCGTCGCCTACCTGCGTCCCGAGACCGCCCAGGGCATCTTCACCAACTTCGCGCAGGTGCACCAGTCCGCGCGCAAGAAGCCGCCGTTCGGCATCGCGCAGATGGGCAAGTCCTTCCGGAACGAGATCACTCCGGGCAACTTCATCTTCCGCACGCGTGAGTTCGAGCAGATGGAGATGGAGTTCTTCGTCAAGCCGGGCGAGGACGAGCAGTGGCAGGAATACTGGATGGAGCAGCGGTGGAACTGGTACCGCGGCCTTGGTCTCCGTGAGGAGAACATGCGCTGGTACGAGCACCCCAAGGAGAAGCTCTCCCACTACTCCAAGCGCACCGCCGACATCGAGTACCGCTTCCAGTTCGGCGGCAGCGAGTGGGGCGAGCTCGAGGGCGTCGCCAACCGCACCGACTACGACCTGACGGCGCACTCCAAGGCGTCCGGCACGGACCTGTCGTACTTCGACCAGGAGGCCGGCGAGCGCTGGACGCCGTACGTCATCGAGCCGGCCGCCGGTGTCGGCCGCACGATGCTGGCGTTCCTGCTCGACGCGTACAACGAGGACGAGGCGCCGAACGCCAAGGGCGTGATGGAGAAGCGCACCGTGATGCGCCTCGACCCGCGCCTGGCCCCGGTCAAGGTCGCGGTGCTGCCGCTGTCCCGCAACGCGCAGCTCTCGCCGAAGGCCAAGGGCCTCGCCGCCGACCTGCGCCAGAACTGGAACATCGAGTTCGACGACGCGGGCGCCATCGGCCGCCGCTACCGCCGCCAGGACGAGATCGGTACGCCGTTCTGCGTCACGGTCGACTTCGACACGCTCGACGACAACGCGGTGACCGTGCGCGAGCGCGACACCATGAAGCAGGAGCGCGTCTCCCTGGACCAGATCCAGGGCTACCTGGGCAGCCGCCTGCTGGGCTGCTGACGCCTCACGCGGATGCGCGAAGCCCCCGGTTCATCCGATGAGGAACCGGGGGCTTTCGCCTGCCCCGGGGGATCAGGCGCGCAGGCCGCGCAGGAGCAGGGCGACCACGGCGTCGAAGGCCGCGTCGATGCCCGGGTCCGTCCAGTCGGCGGCGTGCACGGGGTCGTGGAACCGGTCCGTGGCGTCGAACACCGCGCGGGCCGTGGTCGTCCAGTCGGCCTCCGGTGCGGCGAACTCGCCCTGCCGGTGCCCGTCCTCGATGATCCGCGCGAGCTGCCCGACCAGGTGGTCCACGTGCCGCGCCACCACCGCGCTGCTCTCGCCGATCAGCACCTCGTACGTGGCGAACAGCTCCGGGTCGCCGCCCGCCTTGCGGCGCTTGGCCGCGAAGAGCGTCGACAGCCAGTCGGTGAGCCGCCGCGCGGCGGGGCCCGGCCCGTCGGCGAACGGGGCCAGCTCGGTCACCGCCCGCTCCAGCCAGCGTTCGGTGACCGCCTCGCGGAGCGCCGCCTTGGTGCGGAAGTGGCGGTAGACGCTGCCGTGACTGACACCGAGGGCGCGTGCCACGTCGACCACCGTCGCCTTGGCCGGGCCGTAACGGCGCAGCACCTCCTCGGTGGCTTCGAGGATGCGGTCGGGGGTCAGGGCGTCGGTGCTCATGAACAGTGAAGGTACCCCGGCCGGGCGGGGGGTCAGCGTTCGCTGTCCAGGTGCGCCATCTGGGCCGCCGGGTAGCGCTCGCCGGCGGCCGCGCCCGCCGGGACGGCCGCCTCGATGGCGGCGAGGTCCTCGGCGGTGAGGGTGACGTCCAGGGCGCCGAGCGCCTCGGCCAGCCGGTCGCGGCGGCGGGCGCCGATGAGCGGCACGATGTCGTCGCCCTGGGCGAGCACCCAGGCGATGGCGGTCTGGGCGACGGTGACGCCCTGCTGCTCGGCGACCTTGCGCAGCCGGTCCACCAGGTCCAGGTTGCGGTGCAGGTTGTCGCCCTGGAAGCGCGGGCTCATGCTCCGGAAGTCGCCGGGGGCAAGCGCCCGGTCGCGGGAGAAGTGCCCGCTGATCAGGCCGCGGGAGAGCACCCCGTACGCCGTGACGCCGATGCCCAGTTCGCGGGCGGTGGGCAGGATCTCGTCCTCGATCCCGCGCGAGACCAGCGAGTACTCGATCTGGAGGTCGGCGATCGGGGCGACGGCGGCCGCCCGGCGCAGGGTGTCGGCCCCGACCTCGGACAGGCCGATGTGGCGTACGTGGCCGGCCTCGGCCAGCTCGGCGATGGCACCGACCGTCTCCTCGATCGGCACGTCCGGGTCGACGCGGGCGATCCGGTAGATGTCGATGTGGTCGGTGCCCAGGCGCTGGAGCGAGTACGCGGCGAAGTTCCGCACCGCCGCCGGGCGTCCGTCGTAGCCGGTGAAGCCACCCTCGACGGTGCGCAGGGCGCCGAACTTCACGCTGATGAGCGCCCGGTCGCGGGCGGCGGCCGGGGCCGTGCGGAGGGCCTCGTTGATCAGCAGCTCGTTGTGGCCCATGCCGTAGAAGTCGCCGGTGTCGAGCAGGGTGACGCCCGCGTCGAGGGCGGCGTGGAGGGTGGCGATCGACTCGGTGCGGTCGGCCTGGCCGTACAGGGCGGACATGCCCATGCAGCCAAGGCCGAGGGCGGACACCTGGGGGCCGGTTGTGCCGAGGGGGCGGGTGGGGAGGGAGGCGGTCATCGGGGTGCTCCTTGAGGGCGGGACAGGTCCGGCCCCTCCACAGTGACATGACTGCTGACAGATTTCAATATCTGTCAGCAGTCATTCGTCGGGACGGAGGGGAAAAGCGGGTGCCGGGGCGCGCCGCGCGGGGTACCGTCACGGCATGCCGTTCCTTCCGATCTACGAGTGAGAGTGCGGCGGGCCCGACCACCCGCCCCCCACGCACCACATGCCGACCCACTTCTCACCACGATGGAGAACCCATGGCCAAGAGCCGTAACAACCTTCTGGGCGTAGGCGGACAGCGGAAGAAGCTGTCCCGCGCGGACCAGCAGGGCTCCGCCCCCGCGCGCGCCGCCGACCGCAGGGCCGCCGCCGACCAGAAGCAGGACCTCCTCCGCAAGATGCGCGAGCGCACGCAGGGCGCCGAGCCGCAGGAGAGCTGACAGCGCGGGCCGCCGGGCCCGCAACCCGAACCGCGCACGGCGATATGTCGCACGGCGCACCGGCAGGGCCCGGGTCACCCCAGGAGGGGCGACCCGGGCCCTCGCCCTTTCCCCCGCCGGGCGGTGGGCGGGGGCGGTGACGCGCGGGGCTCAGTGGGTGGCGGGCGCCGTTTCGGGGGCTTCCAGGCGGCGGGCCGTGCGGGACCTCAGCGCTGGGCCCACCACGTTCCCGCCGCCCAGCCCGCGGTGGTGACCAGGGCGACGAGCCAACCCGGGACGCGCTGAAGCTTCACGTGCAGCCCGCCGAGCCGTAGTTCAAAACCGGGCGGGTTCTTGGAGCTGGGTGTCATGGTCACCTCTCGCATGAGGACGTCACGGGACCGGAAGTCCAGAAAAGATGATCTTTTCGAAGTGCCGCAATACGGACATGTCCGCACCCTTGGAGCGGCCGGGCGGCTCGCGCCCCGCCGGGCGGTGGGCGGGGGCGGTGACGCGCGGGGCTCAGTGGGTGGCGGGCGCCGTTTCGGGGGCTTCCAGGCGGCGGGCCGTGCGCTCGGCCGTGCCACGGGCCCAGGCGCCGCTGGTGGCCGCGCCCACCAGCAGGACGCTCAGGCCGCAGCCGGCGATGACCCACCAGGCGGGGCGGCTCGCGGCGACGAAGCCGGTGGCGTGGGCGTCGGGAGAGACGCCGGCGGCCAGCACGGCCCCGACGACCGCGACGCCCAGCGTCTGGCCGATCTGCCGGCTCGTGGAGGCGACGGCGGCGGCGACGCCCGCCTGGGCGCGCGGCATGCCGGAGACGGCCGTGTCGGTGATCGGCGCGTTCACCATGCCGAAGCCGAGGCCGAACAGGACGTACCCGGTGAACAGCAGCGGCGTGGACGTCTCCGCCTCGAACGCCGCGAACAGCACCCCGCTCGCCGTCATCGTCACGCCCGCGACCAGCAGCGGCAGGCGCGGGCCCCGGCTGCCGACCAGCCGCCCGGACAGGGGCGCGCAGACGAAGGTGAGCGCCGCCATCGGCAGCATGTACAGCCCGGCGTCCAGCGCGGACAGGCCGCGCACGTCCTGGAGGTACAGGGTGTTGACGAAGAGGAAGCCGCTCAGCGCGGCGAACGCGCTCACCGCGACGACCGTGGCCCCGCTGAACGGGGCGCTGCGGAAGAACCGCAGGTCGATCAGCGGCTCGGTGCGCCTCGGCTCGTACCGCAGCAGGGCGAGGAGGGCCACCACGGCCACGGCCGCGAAGACCGGGTCCGTCTCGATGATCGCGTACGTCAGCGATCCCAGGAGCACCATCACGAGGAGCTGCCCGACCGGGTCCACCCGCCGGGGCCTGGGGGCGCGGGACTCGGGGACGTACCGGAAGGTGAGGAACAGCGCGAGGAGTCCCACCGGGAGGTTGAGCCAGAAGATCGAGCGCCAGCCGACCGAGTCGGTGAGCACGCCGCCGACCAGCGGGCCCGCCGCCATGGAGATGCCCACGACGCCGCCCCAGACGCCGATGGCCCGGGCACGCGCGCGTGGCTCGGTGAAGGTGTTGGTGATGATCGACATGGCGACCGGGTTGAGCATCGAGCCGCCCACGGCCTGGACCATGCGGAAGGCGACGAGCGCCTCCAGGCTCGGGGCCAGGGAGCAGAGCACCGAGCCGGTGGTGAAGACGGCCAGCCCGGTCAGGAACACCTTGCGGCGGCCGATCCGGTCGGCCGTGGAGCCGGCCAGCATCAGCAGCGACGCCAGGACGAGCGTGTAGGCGTCGATGGTCCACTGCATCCCCGCGACGTCGGTCCGGAGCTCCCGGCGCATGGAGGGGAGGGCGACGTTCAGCACGGTGTTGTCCAGGCTGACGATCAGCAGACTCATGCAGCAGATCGCCAGCACCAACAGCCGCCGGCGGTGGGTGAGCTCGGGCATATATTCAAAGTACGCCTAACTAACGACCGGCTCCGTATGTAGGTGACAATGGGGTGCATGACCGCGTTCAGTCCCCTTGCCATCGGGCCGCACACCGTGCAGCCGCCGGTGGTGCTCGCGCCGATGGCCGGCATCACCAACGCCCCCTTCCGCACCCTCTGCCGCGAGTTCAGCGGCGGCAAGGGGCTGTTCGTGAGCGAGATGATCACGACGCGGGCGCTGGTCGAGCGCAACGAGAAGACCATGCAGCTCATCCACTTCGACGAGACGGAGACGCCCCGCTCGATCCAGCTCTACGGGGTGGACCCGGTGACCGTCGGCAAGGCGGTGCGGATGATCGTCGACGAGGACCTCGCCGACCACATCGACCTGAACTTCGGCTGCCCGGTGCCCAAGGTGACGCGCAAGGGCGGCGGGTCCGCCCTGCCGTACAAGCGGCCGCTGCTGCGCGCGATCCTCAACGAGGCGGTCGGGAACGCCGGGGACCTGCCGGTCACCATGAAGATGCGCAAGGGCATCGACGACGACCACATCACCTTCCTGGACGCCGGGCGCATCGCAGTGGAGGAGGGCGTGACGGCCATCGCCCTGCACGGGCGCACGGCGGCCCAGCACTACGGCGGTACGGCGGACTGGGACGCCATCGCCCGGCTCAAGGAGCACGTCCCGGAGATCCCCGTGCTCGGCAACGGCGACATCTGGTCGGCGGACGACGCGCTGCGGATGATGCGGGAGACCGGCTGCGACGGCGTCGTCGTCGGGCGCGGCTGCCTGGGGCGGCCGTGGCTCTTCGGCGACCTGGTGGCGGCGTTCGAGGGCACCGGCGGGGCGGCGACGCCCACGCTGCGCGAGGTCGCGGACGTGATGGTGCGGCACGCGCGGCTGCTGGGGGAGTGGATCGGGGACGAGTCGCGGGGCGTCATCGACTTCCGTAAGCACGTGGCCTGGTACCTCAAGGGCTTCGCGGTCGGTTCGGAGATGCGCAAGCGGCTGGCGGTGACCTCGTCCCTGGACGAGCTGCGCGCTCAGTTGAGCGAGCTGGACCTGGACCAGTCGTGGCCGGCGGGCGCGGACGGGCCGCGCGGGCGGACGTCCGGGAACAACCGGGTGGTGCTGCCGGACGGGTGGCTCAAGGACCCGTACGACTGCGCCGCGGTCAGCGCGGACGCCGAGCTGGACACCTCCGGCGGGTGACCGCGGCACCGCCCGCCGGACAGGCGCCGGAGGCGTCCGGATGCGGTGCGGATGCCGTCCGGATTCTGGAATCCGGCCCTCCAGGAGGGCGTGATTCTCGCCACCCCTGATAGGGGTTGCGCTCATATGAGCGCGAACGGGGCGGGTGCACTTCTCAAAGGGTGGCACTGAGTGCCACCCTTTTTGTGTTCAAGAGTTGAACTCACGTGCCTGGATGGGCGCTCACATGAGCGATTACGGCCAGCTTTGAGTCAAGTGCCCTTCGGAGGCTGAACGGGCCGGAGGTGAAAACCTACCGCTCGGTCACTTTCGATCTGCTGGCGGACGGGTGGTTAAGGCCGTATGACGGGTAGGCGTACGTACCCAGAAGCCTTCGATCTGGGTATGTTCCTCGCCGTCAGGGCAGCCACCGAGTCCTCGAGGAGTCGAGACCCGTGTCGGAAAACAAAGATCAGAAGTTCGTGTACGACTTCACCGAGGGCAACAAGGACCTGAAGGACCTGCTCGGCGGTAAGGGCGCGAACCTCGCCGAGATGACCAACCTGGGTCTTCCCGTGCCTCCCGGCTTCACCATCACCACCGAGGCGTGCAAGGTCTACCTCGACAGCGGCGACGAGCCCGTCGAGCTGCGGGACGAGGTCACCGCGCACCTCGACGCGCTCGAGAAGACGATGGGCAAGAAGCTCGGTCAGGCCGACAACCCGCTCCTGGTCTCCGTCCGTTCCGGCGCCAAGTTCTCCATGCCCGGAATGATGGACACCGTCCTCAACATCGGACTCTCCGACAAGTCCGTCGAGGGCCTGGCCAAGCAGGCCGGGGACGAGCGGTTCGCCTGGGACTCGTACCGGCGCCTCATCCAGATGTTCGGCAAGACGGTCCTCGGCGTGGACGGCGAGCTCTTCGAGGAGGCCCTCGACGAGGCCAAGGCCGCCAAGAAGGTCACCGTCGACACCGACCTCGACGCGGGCGACCTGAAGAAGCTGGTCAAGCACTTCAAGAAGATCGTCAAGGCCGAGGCCGGCCGCGACTTCCCGCAGGACCCGCGCGAGCAGATGGACCTGGCCATCAAGGCCGTCTTCGACTCCTGGAACGGCGAGCGCGCCAAGCTCTACCGCCGCCAGGAGCGCATCCCGCACGACCTCGGCACCGCCGTCAACGTCTGCTCCATGGTCTTCGGCAACCTCGGCCCCGACTCCGGCACCGGCGTCGCCTTCACCCGCGACCCCGCCTCCGGCCACCAGGGCGTGTACGGCGACTACCTCCAGAACGCGCAGGGCGAGGACGTCGTCGCCGGCATCCGCAACACCGTGCCGCTGGCCGACCTCGAGTCGATCGACAAGAAGTCGTACGACCAGCTCATGCAGATCATGGAGACGCTGGAGAACCACTACAAGGATCTCTGCGACATCGAGTTCACCATCGAGCGCGGCCAGCTCTGGATGCTCCAGACCCGCGTCGGCAAGCGCACCGCCGGTGCCGCCTTCCGGATCGCCACCCAGCTCGTCGACCAGGGCCTGATCGACGAGGCCGAGGCGCTCCAGCGCGTCAACGGCGCCCAGCTCGCCCAGCTCATGTTCCCGCGCTTCGACGAGAAGGCCGAGGTCCAGCAGGTCGGGCGCGGCATCGCCGCCTCACCGGGCGCCGCCGTCGGCAAGGCCGTCTTCGACTCGTACACCGCCGTCAAGTGGTCCCGGTCCGGCGAGAAGGTCATCCTGATCCGCCGCGAGACCAACCCGGACGACCTGGACGGCATGATCGCCGCCGAGGGCATCCTCACCTCGCGCGGCGGCAAGACCTCCCACGCGGCCGTCGTCGCGCGCGGCATGGGCAAGACCTGTGTCTGCGGTGCCGAGGAGCTGGAGGTCGACACCAAGCGCCGCCGGATGACGGTGCCCGGCGGGCACGTCGTCGAGGAGGGCGACGTCGTCTCCATCGACGGCTCCACCGGCAAGGTGTACCTCGGTGAGGTCCCGGTCGTGCCGTCGCCGGTCGTCGAGTACTTCGAGGGCCGCATGCACGCCGGCGCCGACGACGCCGACGAGCTCGTCCAGGCCGTGCACCGGATCATGGCGTACGCGGACCGGGTACGCCGGCTGCGCGTACGGGCCAACGCCGACAACGCCGAGGACGCCTCGCGTGCGCGGCGCTTCGGCGCCCAGGGCATCGGCCTGTGCCGTACCGAGCACATGTTCCTCGGCGACCGGCGCCAGTACGTCGAGCGGCTCATCCTCGCCGACACGGACGCGGAGCGCGACGAGGCCCTCAAGGCCCTGCTGCCGCTCCAGAAGGACGACTTCGTCGAGCTGTTCGAGGCGATGGACGGCCTGCCGGTGACGGTGCGTCTGCTGGACCCGCCGCTGCACGAGTTCCTGCCCGACATCACCGAGCTGTCGGTGCGCGTCGCCCTCGCCGAGGCCCGCAAGGAGCCGCACGAGAACGAGCTGCGCCTCCTCCAGGCCGTCCACCGGCTGCACGAGCAGAACCCGATGCTGGGTCTGCGCGGCGTACGCCTCGGCCTGGTCATCCCCGGCCTGTTCACCATGCAGGTCCGTGCCATCGCCGAGGCCGCCGCCCAGCGCATCGAGGCCAAGGGCGACCCGCGCGCCGAGATCATGATCCCGCTGGTGGGCACCGTCCAGGAGCTGGAGCTCGTCCGCGACGAGGCCGAGCAGGTCATCGCCGAGGTCCAGGCGCAGACCGGCGTCGAGCTCAAGCTCGCCCTCGGCACGATGATCGAGCTGCCGCGCGCCGCCGTGACCGCCGGTCAGATCGCCGAGTGCGCCGAGTTCTTCTCCTTCGGCACCAACGACCTCACCCAGACGGTGTGGGGCTTCTCCCGGGACGACGTGGAGGCCAGCTTCTTCACCGCGTACCTGGAGAAGGGCATCTTCGGCGTCAGCCCGTTCGAGACGATCGACAAGGACGGCGTGGGCGCGCTCGTGCGCAGCGCGGTCGAGTCGGGCCGGGCCACCCGCCCGGACATCAAGCTCGGCGTCTGCGGCGAGCACGGCGGTGACCCGGAGTCGGTGCACTTCTTCCACGAGGTGGGCCTGGACTACGTCTCCTGCTCGCCGTTCCGCATCCCGGTGGCGCGCCTGGAGGCGGGCCGCGCGGCGGCGCAGTCCAGCGGGAGCGACAGCCGCTGAGCCCGGACCCGGACCGTCCGCTCGCCCGGACGGTCCGGCGACGAACCCCGGAGCCGCCGTTGGTCCCCGACCCTCACCGATCGGCGGCGGCTCCGGTCATCAAGAGAAACGGGGCGGGCACCTTGTGCGGAGGTGCCCGCCCCGTTGTGTTGTTGTGTTTTCCGGCCGGGGGGGCGTGGGCCGGGGCCCTGGGGCGGGGCCGGGCATGGGCCGGGCGCGAGGCGGTGCGGCCGGGGGCGCGGGTGGGGCTGGGGCCGGGGCCGGAGGTCCTGGGGCGGTGGGGCGCCGGGGCGCCCAGGGGCCCGGGCGCCCGGGGTGCCGCGCCCGGGGTGCCGCGCCCGAGGGGCGGGCCGCACGCGTGCCGGCGCGGGGGGAAATGTAGGTTCCTGTTGCATTGCGCCCGGTTGAATTCTGGGCTGTTGAAGGCCGGACTTTTACGCTCCGGCTACGTCCGGGCAAATGGCACCGATTCGGCCCGCAAAGAACGGGCGGAGCGCGGCCACCGGATCCCCACCCGCCGACCGCGCCCCATTACCCCTGCCGGGCGGGAGAGCCGCAACCTTTCAGGTCCGCCGCCGGACGCGCGAAGCCCCCCACGGTCTTCACCACGTCACCTCGGTCCTGAAGGTTTCCTGCCCGACGGCGTACAGCTTTTCGGTTCACCCCCGGTCTCCGCGATGCGTTTCAACTGTGGCTGAAATGCCGTGGTGACGTCCTGTGATGGCGTGCATACTCATTGGCGGGGGGTGATTGCGGATGCAACAGGTGGGGGTTCAGTGCTACGTATTCATTTCACCGGGGAGGACCTCGCCGGGGTCCGGATGGCCGCCCGGCCGGATGCGTTGTGGGAAACGATTCTCAGCTTTCACAGGTTGCGGGACCGGCGCGGCGCGCTGGTCTACGGGGCATGGCGCTCGGAATCGCGGACGCGGCTGAACGGCGAAACGAGGCTGCTCGGCGCGCTCGTGCCGACGCGGGGCTATTTCCCCGATTTCCTGACCCCACCCGAGGGCATCGACGGCCTGGACGCGGGGCTCCAGGCGGTCCGGGCCACCCCGCCCGCCCGCGTCCACACGGAGCTGGCGCTGCTGGCCGCCTCCCGGCCCGGTGGGGGACCGCTGCCCGGCTGGGCGCGCGACCTCGCCGAGGGACGCCAGGAGCCGTTCGGCCGGCTCATCGGGGCGCTGCGCGGCTACCACCGCGCGGCCGTGGAGCCGTACTGGCCGCACATCGAGGCCCGCGTGGAGGCCGACCGTGCCGTACGGGGGCGTGCCCTGCTCGACGGCGGGGCCGACGAGCTGCTCGCCTCCCTGCCGCCGGTGCTGCGCTGGAAGGCGCCGGTGCTGGAGGCCGACTATCCCGTCGACCGCGAGCTGCACCTGGAGGGGCGGGGCCTGCTGCTCCAGCCCTCGTACTTCTGCCGGGGCACCCCGGTCGTCCTGCGCGACCCGGAGCTGCCGCCCGTCCTGGTCTACCCCGTCACGCACACCGACGCGCCCGTGGCGGCGCCCTGCGAGACGGGAGCGTCCCCGCTGGGCCGGCTCGTCGGGCACACCCGGTGCGCCGTGCTCAGGGCCATAGGGCACGGCGGTACGACGAGCGAGCTGGCCCGCCGCGCGGGGGTCTCCCTCGCCTCGGCGAGCCAGCACGCGGGCGTGCTGCGTGACGCGGGCCTGGTCTACACGCTGCGCCAGGGCAGTTCCGTCCTGCACACCCTGACGCCACTGGGCGCCGCCCTCCTGCACGGAGGGGGCGCCCAGCCCAGGCAGCAGCAGCCGCAGCCGCGGCGTTACGCGCGGAAGGGCCCCGTCACCTCGTAGGTGATGCCGCCCGACGAACTGCCGGTGGTGCCGCGCTGGCTGGAGAAGTACAGCCGCCTGCCGTCCGGCGAGAAGGCCGGGCCGCAGATCTCGGAGCCCGACTGGCCGTTGATCCGCAGGAAGGGTGCCACCACGTCGTCCGGCGTGATGACGCAGATCTCCATGTTGCCGCCGTCCTCCGCGATGTAGAGGTCGCCGAAGGACGAGCCGGTGACGTTGTCGACGCCGGTCAGCGGGGCGGTGCCGGAGGTGACCAGGGAGTCGTCGTAGGCCAGTTCATAGGTGTTGGACGCGAGGTTGAGCTGCCACAGGCGGTTGTCGCCCTTGGTGGTGAACCAGACCGTGTCGCCGGCGTAGTGGCAGCCCTCGCCGCCGTTGAACTTCTTCGCGCCGGAGACCTGGTAGCGGGTGGCCGTGGGGGAGCCGTCGGGGTCGGGCACGTTCGCCCAGCCGAAGCTGCCGGACGTGGCGGTGCCGGCCGTGAGGACCTGGAGGGTGCCCGAGGACAGGTTGCCCCAGGTGTTCGGAACGAAGCGGTAGAGGCAGCCGTCGGACTTGTCCTCGGTCAGGTAGATCACCTTGCGGACCGGGTCGGCGGCGGCGGCCTCGTGGTTGAAGCGGCCCATGGCGGCCCGGCGCACCGCGGCGTTGACGCCCCACGGGTCGGTCTCGTACACGTACCCCGTGTCGACCTCCTCGCAGGACAGCCAGGTGTTCCACGGCGTCTTGCCACCCGCGCAGTTGCGGTTGGTGTTGGACAGAATCCGGTAGGCGCCGGTGATCGCGCCGGTGGAGGAGAACTTGATGGCGCTCGCGCCGCCGGTGGAGGAGATCTCCGAGTTGGAGACGTAGATCCAGCCCGTGCCGTCGGCGTAACAGGCGCCACCGTCAGGGGCGTTGTGCCAGACGTACGAGGTCGAGCCCACCCGCTGGCCGGACCGGGCGATCACCCGGCTGGTGAAGCCGCTGGGCAACTGGATGCCGTTGGCGTCCGCCGCGCCCAGCGCACCGTAAGGACCGGGGCCCGGCTGGGCGGGCGCCGCGTAGGCCGCGCCGCGCATGAGGGTGAATCCGAAGGCGGCGGCGGAGCCGCCGATGACCGCACCACGCAGGAAACTGCGACGTTCCACTTGTCACTCCAGGGGATCGTGACCAGCCCTGCCGCACCGAAGCGGCGCGGCGGGGTCGAGCGCTTCGGGAACCTAGAAGCCCTGGATTGACGGTGCATCAACGAGCAGTGAAGCGGAAGCGTCGGGGGCCGGTCCGTGTCGGGCCATGACTCGGTCAGCCCTCCAGCAGCTCCTTGAGTTCCGTGAGGCGTTCCTTCCAGAACACCTTGTACGCCCGGACCGCGTCCGCGTCCGGCAATTTGGTGTGGCCCAGCCCGATCCGGGTCCTCGGTCCACCCGTGGGGGTCACGGGGGCCACGGGGTCAAGGCGCACGGAGATCCTGCCGCCGCCCGGCTCCCAGTCCGCCGTGAGCGATCTGCCCGGCCGGTGGGTGCGGAGGGTGAGGCCGCCCTCCGTGAGCCAGCGGCAGCGGACGTCCGGGTCGGTGAACGCCTCGGCGACCAGCTCGGGCGGGGCGTCCACCGTCCTGCTCACGGACACCTGCCAGTCGCCCGTGCTCGACTGGCCCACCTCGCGCAGGCCCCGCTCCTGTTCGTACCCGACCGTGATCGACTGGGCGTGCCAGCCGGGCACGCCGTGCGCCTCGACGAGGTGGCGGGCGATCTCGGTGTGGGTGCGCGCAGTGGCGCCCCACGCGTCGAGCACGGCGAACCAGGCCGCCCAGTCCTTGCCGGTCGCGGCGGACAGGGCGTCGCCCGACAGCTTCTCGGTGATCCTGCGGCCCTCGGGGCTCATGGCGCCGAGGCTAGGCCGGTGCCGGACGCCCCGCAAACGCGACCAGTGGTCGATCGCGAGTGCGGGGACGGCCCGCGCTGGCGGGTGTCCTGTGACGGCGGAGGGCCCGCGGTGGCGGATGCTCTGTGACGCGGGAGGATCCGCGGTGGCGGGTGCTCTGTGACGCGGGAGGGCCCGCGGTGGCGGGCGGGGCGATCCGGGGCGAAATTTTCTTCGAGGGAGTTCCGCGGGGAGCGATGAGTTCCGCCGGGCCCCGCGGTCTACCCCCTCGACAACGACACACCGATGAGAGAAGAGATGGCGACATGCCCCAGATGATCTTCGTGAACCTGCCGGTGAAGGACCTCGAGACGTCCAAGACCTTCTGGAGCAAGCTGGGCTACTCCTTCAACGAGCAGTTCAGCGACGAGAGGACCGCCTGCCTGGTGATCAGCGACACCATCTTCGTGATGCTGCTGACCGAGCCGCGCTTCAAGGACTTCACCAAGAAGGAGATCGCCGACGCGGCACGCACCACCGAGGCGATCTTCGCGCTGAGCGCCGACAGCCGGGAGCGGGTCGACCAGCTCTGCGACGCCGCGCTGGCGTCCGGCGGCTCGGCCGCCAATGACCCGCAGGACTACGGCACGATGTACGGCCGTTCCTTCCAGGACCCCGACCACCACCTGTGGGAGGTCATGTGGATGGACCCGGCCGTGGTGGAGGGCCAGGGCTGATCAGGCCGTGACACCGCCGTCCACGACCAGGTCGGCGCCGACCGTCGAGCCCGCGGCCGGGGAGGCCAGGTACAGCACGGCGGCGGCGACCTCCTCGGCGGAGGTGAGCCGGCCGAGGGGCGTGGTGAGCCTGGCCGCGCGCTCCCCGCTGGTCTCGCCCGGGAGCAGGGACATGGGGGCGTCGGCGGGCCCGGGGCTGACGGCGTTGACGCGGATGCCGTCCCCGATGTGGTCCAGGGCGGCGGCGCGGGTCAGCGCGGCGACCGCCGCCTTGGCGGCCGCGTAGCCGCCCATGCCGGGGAAGCGGACGTGCGCGCCCACGTTGGAGCCGACGTTGACGATCGCCCCGCCCCCGTTCGCCCGCATGTGGGCGATCTCGGCCTGGAGCGCGTACAGCATCCCGGTGACGTTGATGTCGACCATGGCCCGCCAGTCCGCCGGGTCGAGGTCGCCGACCGGGCTGCCCGCGCCGCGCAGCACGGCGGCGTTGTTGACGGCCACGTCCAGGCCGCCGAAGCGGCCGGCGGTCCGCTCCACCAGGGCGCGCATGTCGTCGGCGCGGCTCACGTCGGCGGTGAACGCGGCCGCCGTGCCGCCCTCCTTCTCGATCAGGGCGACGGTCTCGTCCAGGGGAGCGGCGGTCCGGCCGGCGACGGCCACCGAGGCGCCCTCGGCGGCGAGGGCGAGTGCCACGGCCCGGCCGAGTCCGGATCCGGCGCCGGTGACGAGAGCGGTGGTGCCGGTGAAGCGTGCGGACATGTCGTCCCCTTCGTGAACGGTGTTCCTGGCAGCAAATTCTTGACTGATCGGTCCAATATGAGGGCCGAGAAAAGGCCGGCGAGAGGGGTGCCCGTGCTCCGGGCGCCCCTTCCGTCCGGCCGTGTGGTCAGTCCAGCAGCGTCAGCGCCTGCTCGGCCGCGTCCCGCACCCGCGCGGGGTCGCCGGACGCCTTGCCCACGACCCGCAGCCCCTGCATCAGCACCAGCAGCATCCGGGCCAGCGCGCGTGGATCGCGGTCCGCCGCCAGCTCCCCCTGGGCCCGCGCCCGCGCGAGCGCGGAGTGCAGCACGGTCTCGACGTGCTCCCAGCCGATCTCCACCCGGCGGGCCGCCGCCCGGTCGCGCGGTGCCAGCTCGGCCGCCGTGTTGGTGAAGAAGCAGCCGGTCAGCCGCTCCGTCTCGGAGGACGCCTCGGCGGCGAACCGGCGCACCACGGCCCGGACCGCAGGCAGGGCGGGACCGGGCCGGGACAGCTCGTCCATCAGGCGCGGCTCGCGGGTCTCCGCGTAGCGGTCCATGGCCTTCAGGTACAGCTCGTGCTTGTTGCCGAAGGTGGCGTAGATGCTGGCGCGGCCGATACCGAGGCGGTCGGTGAGGTCCGCCATCGACGTCGCCTCGTAGCCGCGCTCCCAGAACAGCTCGAGGGCTGCCTGGAGCGCGGCGTCCGGATCGAATTCCTTGGTCCTGGCCACGGAGGTGACTCTAGATCCAATTGGAACGAACGGTCAAGAAACCTGGGCGAGTTCCCGCGTACGGACCGGGAAGACGGCCACCGACACCTCCTCGTCGTCCAGGCACCGCCCCGTCTCCAGGTCGAAGCGCTGCTTCAGCAGCGGCGACGCCACGAAGAGCCGCCCGCCCGCCGAACCGATCAGGCCGCGCGACAGCACCTGGGCGCCCGTGAACGGGTCCCGGTTGTCGATCGCGTACGACCGGCCCGCCCGGTCCCGGAACAGCGCCACCTGCCGCCCGTCCGGCAGCAGGGCCGCCATGCCGCGCCCCGGCGTCAGCACCGAGTCGTCGCAGATCGGCAACCACGCGTCATCGTGGGAGAGTTCGAGCATCATCGGGCGGAAGCTCCTTCCAGGGAGTCCGTGGACGTCAGGGGTTCCAGCGTCAGGATCGTCAGGTCCGGCTTGATCTGGCCGCGCTCCGGCACGAACTTCACCGACGGGTCCGGCGCGTCCGGAGCGTTCACGAAGGAGACGAACCGGCGCAGCCGCTCCGGATCGTTGAGGGTCTCGGCCCACTCGTCGTGGTAGCTCGCCACGTGCGCGGCCATCAGCGCCTCCAGCTCGTCGCACAGACCGAGCTTGTCGTGCACGATCACGTCGCGGAGGTGGTCCAGGCCGCCCTCCAGCCGCTCCAGCCAGGTCGCGGTGCGCTCCAGCCGGTCGGCGGTGCGGATGTAGAACAT
This sequence comes from Streptomyces sp. WAC05374, assembly GCF_004353505.1. GTDB lineage: Bacteria > Actinomycetota > Actinomycetes > Streptomycetales > Streptomycetaceae > Streptomyces. The sequence goes on along the minus strand of NZ_SMNQ01000005.1, from coordinate 168,046 downwards.
CAGGAACCGGTCGATCAGCCGGATCAGCTCCGCGTCCGACAGGTCCTGGGCCAGCAGGTCCGCGTGGCGCGGCGTGGCGCCGCCGTTGCCGCCCACGTACAGGTTCCAGCCGTTGGCCGTGGCGATCACGCCGAAGTCCTTCGACTGGGCCTCCGCGCACTCGCGCGCACAGCCCGAGACGGCCGACTTCAGCTTGTGCGGGGCGCGCAGGCCCCGGTACCGCAGCTCCAGGTCGATGGCCATCTTCACCGAGTCCTGCACGCCGTAGCGGCACCAGGTCTGGCCCACGCACGACTTCACCGTCCGCAGCGACTTGCCGTACGCGTGTCCCGACTCGAAGCCCGCGTCCACCAGCCGCCCCCAGATCGCCGGGAGCTGGTCGACCCGCGCGCCGAACAGGTCGATGCGCTGACCGCCCGTGATCTTGGTGTAGAGGCCGAAGTCCCGGGCCACCTCGCCGATCACGATCAGCTTCTCCGGGGTGATCTCACCGCCCGGGATGCGCGGCACGATCGAGTACGAGCCGTTGCGCTGCATGTTCGCCAGGAAGTGGTCGTTGGTGTCCTGGAGCGCGGCCCGCTCGCCGTCGAGGATGTACTCGTTCGTCAGGCTCGCCAGGATCGACGCCACGGCCGGCTTGCAGACCTCGCAGCCCTCGCCGCCGCGCGCCTCCTCGCGCCCGTGCGAGTCGAGCAGCTCGGCGTACGAGGTGAAGCGCATCGTGCGGACGATCTCGTACAGCTCGCTGCGGGTGTACGAGAAGCAGCCGCACATCCCGCTGTCGGCGGGCTTCGGCAGGAGCTGCTGGATCACCTTCACACAGCTTCCGCAGCCGGTGCCCGCCTTGGTGCACTTCTTCACCTCGGGCAGCGACGAACAGGCGCAGATGGCGCCCTTGGTGACGTTGTGGCAGGAGCAGATGATCGCGTCGTCGGGCAGGGACTGCGGGCCGAGGGAGACCGGCGCCCCCGCCCCGGCCGGCAGCACGAGCTGCTCGGGCGCCACCGGCGGCTTCGACCCGGTCATGGGCCGGAGCATGCCGTAGGACTCCGCGTCACCGACGAGCACACCGCCCAGCAGGACGCCGTCCTCGTCCACGACGAGCTTCTTGTAGACGCCGGCGCGCGAGTCGGAGTAGACGACGTCCAGGCAGTTCTCCGTGGTGCCGTGGGCGTCGCCGAAGGACGCCACGTCCACGCCGAGCAGCTTCAGCTTGGTGGAGGTGTCGGCGCCGGTGAAGCCCTCGGTCTCCTCCTCCGCGATGGCGGCGGCGGCCGTCAGCGCCATCTCGTACCCCGGCGCGACCAGCCCGTACACCCGGCCGTCCGCCGCCAGCGCGCACTCGCCGATCGCGTACACGGCCGGGTCCGACGTACGGCACCGCTCGTCCACCGCGACACCGCCGCGCTCCCCGACCGCCAGGCCGCAGTCGCGGGCGAGCTGGTCACGGGGCCGGACGCCCGCCGAGAAGACCACCATGTCGGTGGTGACCGTCGAACCGTCCGACAGGGCCATGCCGGTGACGGAACCGTCCTCGGTGAGGACTTCCTGCGTACCGGTGCCGGTGTGGACGATGAGACCCATGTTCTCGATGGTGCGCAGCAGTGCCGCGCCACCACCCTCGTCCACCTGCACCGGCATCAGGCGCGGCGCGAACTCCACGATGTGCGTCTCCAGGCCCAGGCCCTTGAGTGCGCCCGCCGCCTCCAGACCGAGCAGTCCGCCGCCGACCACCGCGCCGGTCCGCGCCGTCTTCGCGTACTCCTCGATGGCCAGCAGGTCCTCGATCGTGCGGTAGACGAAGCAACCCGTCGCGTCCTTGCCCGGCACCGGAGGGACGAAGGGGTACGAGCCGGTCGCCAGGACCAGCGTGTCGTACGCGATCACGCGCCCGGCCCGCGAGGTGACCGTCCGGGCCTCCCGGTCGATGGTCTCGGCCGGGTCGTCCAGGTGCAGCTCGATACCGTGCCGCGCCATGAAGCCGTCCTCGACCATGGACAGGTCGTCGGGCGTCTTCCCGTCGAAGTACGAGGTCAGCCGGACGCGGTCGTACGCCGGGCGGGGCTCCTCGCAGAGCACGACGACCCGCGCCCGCTCCGTGACACCGCGCTCGGCGAGGGCCTCCAGGAAGCGCTGGCCGACCATGCCGTGGCCGACGAGGACGATGGTGGGCGTGTGCGGCGTGTGGGCCATTTCAGGAGCCTCCGTCATGGGTGAGCAGGTGGAGCAGGGGCGCTTCCGGGAGGGCCTCGTCGCCCTCCCAGGCCCGGGCGAGCGCCCCGACCGCGCCGAGGTCGCCGAGCAGTACGCCGCCGACGAGCCGGTCGCCACGGACGACGACCTTCCGGTACGCCCCGCTCGTCGCGTCCGCGAGCCGCACGGTGTCGTCACCGGGCAGCGGCGTCGCCTCGCCGAACGCCGCCAGTTCCAGGGCGTCCATGCTGAGCCGGGTCAGCGCGCGCGTGCCCCGGTAGGCGCCGGTGCCGTGCAGGAGGACGTCCGCAAGGGCGTCCGCCTGTTCCAGCGCGGCGCCGGCCAGCCCGTAGAGGCGGCCGTCGTGCTCGGCGCAGTCGCCGATGGCGTGGATGTACGGGTCGGAGGTGCGGAGCTGGTCGTCCACGACGATCCCGCGCCGCACGTCCAGACCCGCCTCCAGGGCGAGGCCAATCCGCGGCCGCACGCCGCACGCGATGACGACGACGTCCGCGTCCAGGACGAAGCCGTCGGCCAGTTCGACCGCCTCGACCGTGTCGTCCACGCAGCGCAGGCCACGGACCCGGCACTCGGTGTGGACCTCCACGCCCAGGTCCGCCTCCAGGTGGCGGCGGAGCAGGCGGGCGGCCTCGGCGTCCAACTGGCGCTCCATCAGGTGCTCGCCCTGCTGGGCCAGCACCACCTCGGCGCCCCGGGCGGCCAGCGCGCGGGTCGCCGACACGCCCAGCAGGCCGCCGCCGATCACCACCGCCCGCACCCCGGGCGCCACCAGCGCGTCCAGCGCCAGGCAGTCGTCGAGCGTCCGGAAGGCGTGCACCCCGGCCGGCAGCCGCCCGCCACCGAGGCCGCGCAGCGGTGGCAGCACCGGGTTCGAGCCGGTGGCCAGGACCAGCCGGTCGTAGGCGAACGCCTCACCGTCCGCGCAGTGCACCACCCGGGCGGCGCGGTCGACCCCGGTCACCCGCACCCCGTGCCGCGCCCCTCCGTCGCGCGGCGCCGGCAGGGCAATGACCTCGGGCCCGTACCGCCCGGCCAGGACGTCCGCGAGCAGCACCCGGTTGTAGGGGGCGTGCGGCTCCTCGCCGAGCAGGGTGACGGGCAGCCGCTCGGCGAGGCGTGCGCCCGCCGTGCCTCCGCCGACCACCACGATCCGTGAACTCATGCCCGCCAGCGTGCGTCGGCGGTGTTACCCGGCCGCATCCCGATTGTTTCGCCCACGGAAAGCTGACCTCAGCGGATGGGGGCGAGCGCGGTGAGGGCTGCGGCGGCGACCGGGGCCGGGGAACCGAACCGGTGGGGGCGACCGAGCCACGGATCCCAAGGCCGAGCCACGGGCTTCCGGCACACGCGCCGGGGTCGGAGGGAGGGGGGCGGGGCGACCGAGCCACGGATCTCACCGCACGGGCCGGGGTCACCCGTTGGGGGGTGGGGCAAACCGAACCACGGATCTCCGTGCCAGCACCATGGTCCGGCGCGGGGCCGTTCGGGAGCCTTGAGCCATGAACGCCGTCGCTGTCGTGCTCACCGAGCCGTTCCGGGCCGCCACCTGGAAGCGGGTCGCCCATCTGCTGCTCGCCCTGCCCGCCGGGCTGCTGTGCGTACCGCACCTGGCGGCCGCGCGGCTGCTCGGCGTGGACCTCGGCCGCCGCCCGGCGCCGTGGCGGCTCGTCCTGTACGCGCTGGTGGCCACCCCGCTGAACGCGGCGGCCGTGGTCGTCACCGTTTACGGCTGGTCGCTGGTGCCCATGAACCTGGGGTGGCCCCTGCGCGCCGGTGACCCGGCGCAGGCGTGGGGCGGGCCCACCTTCGCCGGGGCGTGGGCGTTCCACGCCGTGCTGGGCGGGCTCGGGTTCCTGCTGCTGATGCCCTGGACATGCCGGGCGCTCACCGGGCTCCAGGCGCGGCTCGCTGCGCGGCTGCTCTAGGTTCGGGCCATGGTGCGCGCCCTTCTGTACGCGTTCGTGTACGCGGTCGCCGGCTTCCCGCTCGCGGTGACCGGCGCCGTCCTCGTCCTCGCCGGGCTGCTGCTCGGCGGCGTCCTGTCGGTGACCGCGCTCGGCCCCTGGCTGCTCGCCCTGACCGTGCGGGGCGCCCTCGGGCTCGGCGCGGTGCAGCGGCGCCTCGCGCGGGTGCTGCTGGACGTGCGCGTGGAGGCTCCCGCCCGGCGCGCCAGGGCGGAGCCCGGGGCCTTCGGGTGGCGGCGGGCCGTGCTCGGCGACCGGGCCGGGTGGCGGGCCGTGGGGTGCGCCCTGGCCGCCCCGCTCACGGCCGCGCTGCCCCTGGCGGCGGCCCTGGCGGGCTATGTGTACGGGGCGCTGTTCGTGCTGGGGCCGCTCGTCGGCGCGGGCGAGGCCCGGCTGGTGACCGCCCTGGCCGGGCTCGCGCTGCTGGCCGCCGCGCCCTGGCTGGTCCGGCGGTCCCTGGCGCCGCACCGGGCGCTGCTCGCCGCCCTGCTCGCCGAGGACCCGGCGGACCGGCGCATCCGGGCGCTGGAGGAGACCCGGGCGCAGGCCGTGGAGGACGCGGCGGCCACCCTGCGGCGCATCGAGCGCGACCTGCACGACGGCACGCAGGCGCGGCTGGTGGGCCTGGGCATGCACCTCACCCTGGTGCGGGAGCTGATCACGGCGGGCGCCGACGAGGAGCGGCTCCTCGGCGTGGTCGACACCGCGCGGGCGAACGCCACGCAGGCCGTCGCCGAGCTGCGTGCCGTCGTCAAGGGCATCCACCCGCCCGTGCTCGACCAGGGCCTGGACGCGGCGCTGGCCACGCTCGCCGCCGACGCGCCCCTGCCGGTCACGCTCACGGTGGAGCTGGCGCGGCGGCCGTCACCGGCGCTGGAGTCGCTGGTGTACTTCTGCGCGGCCGAGCTGCTCGCCAACGCGGTCAAGCACAGCGGGGCGAGCGCCGTCACCGTGGACGTACGCGGCACGGACGGGGAGCTGTCGCTGGCCGTGACCGACGACGGGCGGGGCGGCGCGGCGCCCGGGGCGGGCAGCGGGCTGACCGGGCTCGGGAACCGGGCCCGTACCGTGGACGGGGCGCTGACCTGCGACAGCCCGCCCGGAGGCCCTACGGTGGTGACCGTCTCCGTCCCGTACTGACCCCGACCGATTGGACGCCCGCGTGCGTGTCGTGATCGCCGAGGACTCCGCGATCCTCAGGGAGGGCCTGGCGCAACTCCTCGCAGTGCGCGGGGTGGAGGTGTGCGCGGCGGTGGGCGACGCCGAGGCGCTGCTCGCGGCGGTGGCGGAGCACCGGCCGGACGCGGCCGTCGTCGACATCCGGCTGCCGCCGACGCAGACGGACGAGGGGCTGCGCGCGGCCGTGGCCCTGCGCCGGTCCACCCCGGACCTCGGCGTGCTGATCTTCTCCCAGTACGTGGAGACCCGGTACGCCGCCCAGTTGCTGGGCGACGGTCGCGGGGGAGCGGGCGTCGGCTACCTGCTGAAGGAACGGGTCGTCGACATCGGCGCGTTCGTGTCCGCGCTGGAGCGGGTCGCGGCCGGCGGCACCGCCCTCGACCCCGACGTCGTGGCCCAGCTCTTCGGGGCGGCCCGGCGTGCCTCCGCCCTGGACGGCCTGACGCCCCGTGAGCGGGAGGTGCTCGCGCTGATGGCGGAGGGGAGGACGAACCAGTCGATCGCCGAGCGGTGCACGGTCACGGAGCGGGCGGTGGAGAAGCACGTCGCCAACATCTTCACCAAGCTGGAGCTGCCGGTGGGGGAGGGCGGCCACCGCCGGGTCCTCGCGGTGCTGCGCTACCTGGAGGCCCACGCCGCCCAGCCCCCGCACGCCGCCCAGCCCCCGCACTCCTCACGCCCCCCGCGAGCCTGACGCCCCCCGCGCCTGAAGCCCGGAGGCGGGCCAAGCGCAGAGGCGGCTCGAAGCTCAGACGCGGGCCAAGCGCAGAGGCGGCTCGAAGCTCAGACGCGGCTCAAGCCTCCTCCGTTTCATGGACGGCACACGTATTCCGTCCCTAGGCTCGCGTGCATGCCCGACATATCGCTGACCACCCTGGTCCTCCTCTGCACGGCCGCTCTCGTGGCGGGCTGGATCGACGCCGTGGTGGGCGGCGGCGGGCTGCTCCTCCTGCCCGCGCTGCTCCTGGGCCTCCCGCACGTCCCGGCCGCGCACATCCTCGGCACGAACAAGGCGGTGGCCATCGTCGGCACGACGGGCGCCGCCGTGACCTACGTACGCAAGGCGCCGGTGCGGGTGGGCATGGCGGTGCGGATCGGGCTCGCGGCGCTGGCGGGGTCCATGGGAGGGGCGTTCTTCGCCGCCGGGATCAGCAGTGACGTGCTGCGGCCGGTCATCATGGTGGTGCTGCTGGGTGTGGCGGCGTTCGTGATGCTGCGGCCGTCCTTCGGCACGGCCGAGGCCAAGGGGGCGGCCACGCGGGCGCGGGTGGTCACGGCGATCGTCCTCGTCGGGGGCGGGATCGGCTTCTACGACGGGCTGTTCGGCCCCGGTACGGGGACGTTCCTGGTGCTGGCGCTGACCGCGGTGCTCCACCTGGACCTGGTGACCGCGTCCGCCACGGCCAAGATCGTGAACGTGTGCACCAACGCCGGTGCGCTGGCGATGTTCGCGTACCAGGGAACGGTGATCTGGCAGCTCGCGGCGCTGATGGCGGTGTTCAACCTGGCGGGCGGGATGTTCGGGGCCCGGATGGCGCTGCGCAAGGGGGCGGAGTTCGTCCGGGGCGTGCTGCTGGTGGTGGTCTTCTCCCTGGTCGCCAAGCTCGCCTTCGACCAGTGGAGCTAGGTCCTCACCGGACCCCGATCAGGTGGGCGTATGCGACGACGTTGCCCTGGTAGCCGGTCTTCTTGTCGAAGGCGCCGCCGCAGGTGATCACCCGTAGCTCGGCGCGGTCGGCGGGGCCGTAGACCTTCCGGTCGGGGAAGTCCTCGTTCTCGTACACCTCGATGGCGTCGATGGTGAAGACGGCGGTGCGGCCGTCGCGGCGGTCGACCTCGACGCGGTGGCCCTTCTTGAGGGCGCCGAGCGCGTAGAAGACGGCGGGACCGTCCGCGTTGTCGACGTGCCCGACGACGATGGCGGTGCCCTTGGCTCCGGGCGGGGTGCCGTCCTTGTACCAGCCGGCGATGTCGGGGTTCCCGGAGGGCGGGACCTCCAGACTGCCGTCGGGAGCGAGGCCGAGGCGCATCACCGGGGCGTCGACGCCGATCTCGGGGATGCGGACGCGGACCGGGGCGGAGGCGGGCAGGGGGTCGGCTGCGGCGTCGGTGTGCTGGTGCGGTCCGGCGGCGAACGCCTCGGCGGCGGTGGGGACGGGCGGGGTGTGGTCGGTTGAGCCGTTCTGGATCAGCCAGAGGCCGACGCACGCGGCGATCGCGATGCGCCACCCCTTCCCCCTGCCCTTGCCGTGCTCCTTGCCTGCGTCGGTGTCGTCGGTCATGGCTGCCCTCGCGGGGGTATGGGGCTCCCCGCCCGCGCCGCGGTCTCGGGGACACACGCGGCGGGGGCGGGGAGCGGGGGCGGGGGACGGGGACGGACCCCGTCAGCCGTCCTGCGCGCCGCTCGCCCGGCGACGCAGGAGCCACACCCCGCCGGCGGCGGACGCGGCCAGCACTGCCGCTCCCACCGCGATCTGGGTGGTGTCGGGGCCGACGCTGCCGCCCACCCCGGTCTTCACGTGGCCGCTGGGCACATGACCGCCCTGGTCGTGCCGGCCCTCGTCATGGCCGCCCGAGCTGTGGCCGCCGGAGTCGTGCCCGCCCGAGCTGTGGCCGCCCGAGCTGTGGCCGCCGCCGTGCCTGACGACCAGGTCACCGGTGGCCGTCTTGCCGTTGTCGCACGCCACGGCGATGGCGTAGGTGCCGGGCTTGGTGTGGGCGGGGACCTTGAACCGCCCGACCACCACCTCCTTGTGGGTGCCCGGCGACAGGTCGAACTCGCCCGCGCCCAGGGACTCCGCGTCACCGATGCCGTGGCCCTTCTTGCCGCAGGCGGTGGTGTTGACCGTCACGGTCTCGCCCGGCTCGGCGGGTGACGGGTACACCTCCAGCTTCCCGAAGTCGCCGGCGTGGACGGCGTACGCGCCCGGCGAGGCGAGGGCGCCGAGCGAGAGGGCCGCCAGCGCGGTACCGGTCAGCAGGCGGGCAGTGGTGCGCATGAGTCCTCCGGTGCGCGAGGGGCGGGGTGTCCTTGCCCCCATGGGTAAGTCCCCGGCCCCCCGGTCCGCCTGCTGATGCCTTGTCAGTTAGCCGGGCCTTCGCCGCCACCCCCGGGCATCCCCGCAGCTCAGCCCCCTTGCGGCGCCCGTCGCGCGGCCCCGCACCGAACGGGTGACGCGCGCCGCGCCGGCCGTCTGCCGCGAGGCCCCGTGAGGCGAACCCGAAGACGGGCTTGACCTCAAGTTTGGTTGAGGTACCAAGGTCTTCCCCATGGAGATCACCACGACCTCGCCGCTCACGCTCGCCGTCATCGTCGCCAGCAACCGCGAAGGCCGCTTCGGGCCCGTCATCGCCGACTGGTTCCTGGCCCACGCCACCCAGCACACCGACTTCGCCACCGACGTCATCGACCTCGGCGACCCCGGCAACGAGCTGCCCACCGCCCTGTCCTACGACCCCGCCCCCGCCGTCCGCGACAAGCTCGCCGGCCTCAGCACCAGGCTGGCCGCCGCCGACGCCTTCGTCGTCCTCACCCCCGAGTACAACCACTCCTTCCCCGCCTCCATCAAGAACCTCATCGACTGGCACTACACCGAGTGGCAGGCCAAGCCCGTCGGCTTCGTCTCCTACGGCGGCCTCTCCGGCGGCCTGCGCGCCGTCGAGCAACTGCGCCAGGTCTTCGCCGAGATGCACGCCGTCACGGTCCGCGACACCGTCTCCTTCCACAACGCCCGGGGCCACTTCGACGACGAGGGCCGCCACAAGGACCCCACCGCCCCCGACGCCGCCGCCAAGACGATGCTCGACCAGCTCGCCTGGTGGGGGCACGCGCTGCGCGACGCCAAGGCCGTCCGCCCCTACGGCGGCTGAACCGTGCCCCCTCACGGACGCGCGGCCGCGGGCGGCCGTGGGGTGCGTACGCTCGGGTGTACGCGGCGCCGTCCGCCGCCGCGCCGCAGCAGGTGGAGGAGAGTGAGCGACCGTGACCCTGGCCCTGACCGTACTGACCACGACCGACAGCGCCGAGAAGGCCCAGGAGCTGGCTCGTGGCGCGGTGGAGGCGCGGCTCGCCGCGTGCGCCCAGATCTCGGGCCCGGTCACCTCCGTCTACCACTGGCAGAACGCCATCGAGACCAGCCAGGAGTGGCAGGTGTTCTTCAAGACGACGGAGGAGTGCTACGACACGCTGGCGGCGCACATCGCCGCCGGGCACGACTACGACACGCCCGAGATCCTCGCCCTGCCCGTGGTGCGGGGGAGCGCCGACTACCTGGCGTGGCTGCGCAAGGAGACGTCGGCACGGTGACCGAGGAGCTGCCGTTCTTCGTGTACGGGACGCTGCGCCCGGGCGAGTACAACCACGACCGGTTCCTCCGGGGCCGTACGGCGGCGGAGGAACCGGCCCGCCTGGCGGGCGCGCTGCTGTACGAGGGCCCCGGTTACCCCTACCTGGTCAGGGGGCCGGGCCGGGTGGAGGGCGAGCTGATCAGCGCCGCACCCGGCCACTACGAGGCGCTCGTCGCCGTACTGGACCTCCTCGAGGACGGGTACGAGCGGCAGGCGTGCGAGGTGGTGCGCACCCGGGACGGGGCGGGCGTGCGGGCATGGGTGTACGTGGCGGCGTCCGCCGTGCGGCTCGGGGAGCCGATACCGGGCGGGGACTGGCTCAGGCGCCGGCCGCTTCCGCACGCACGGCTTCCAGACGCACCGCGCACACCTTGAACTCGGGCATCCGGGAAGTGGGGTCGAGCACCGGGTTCGTCAGCGTGTTCGCCCGCCCTTCCCCCGCCCAGTGGAACGGCATGAACACCGTGTCCGGCCGGATGCCGGCGGTGATCCGCGCCGGTGCAACCGCCCGCCCGCGCCGCGACACCACCGCGACCGGCTCGCCCTCGGTGACGCCCAGCTTGCCGGCCAGCCGGGGGTGCAGCTCCACGAACGGCCCGGGCGCGGCGGCGTTCAGCTCGGCGACGCGCCGGGTCTGCGCGCCCGACTGGTACTGGGACACGACCCGCCCGGTCGTCAGGACCACCGGGTACTCCTCGTCCGGCTCCTCGCCCGCCGCCCGGTGTGTGACGGGCACGAAGCGGGCCCGCCCGTCGGGCGTCGCGAACCGGTCCAGGAACAGCCGGGGCGTACCGGGGTGGCCGGGTTCCGGGCACGGCCAGAAGACGCCGTCCTCCTCCGCGATCCGGCGGTAGCTGATGCCCGCGTAGTCGGCGGGCCCGCCCGCCGAGGCGCGGCGCAGCTCCTCGAAGACCTCCTCCGGGTCGGTGGGGAACCCCTTCTCCCACCCGAGCAGCCCGGCGAGCGCGTGCATCACCTCCAGGTCGCTCCGCACGCCCTCGGGCGGGTCGACGGCCCGGCGGCGCAGCAGGACCCGGCCCTCCAGGTTGGTCAGCGTTCCGGTCTCCTCCGCCCACTGCGTGACGGGCAGGACGACGTCGGCGAGCGCGGCGGTCTCGGACAGGACCACGTCCGCCACGGCCAGGAACTCCAGGGACTCGATCCGCTCCTGGATGTGCGCCGCCCGCGGCGCCGACACGACCGGGTTGGAGCCCATGAGCAGCAGCGCCCTGACGTCCGTGCCCAGCGCGTCGAGCAGCTCGTAGGCGCTGCGCCCCGGCCCGGGCAGCGTGTCGGGGTCGACGCCCCACACCCCGGCCACGTGGGCGCGGGCGGCCGGGTCGTCCAGTTTGCGGTAGCCGGGGAGCTGGTCGGCCTTCTGGCCGTGCTCGCGCCCGCCCTGCCCGTTGCCCTGCCCGGTCAGGCAGCCGTACCCGGACAGGGGCCGCCCGGCGCGGCCGGTGGCCAGGCACAGGTTGATCCAGGCCCCGACGGTGTCCGTCCCCTTGGACTGCTGCTCGGGCCCGCGGGCGGTGAGGACCATGGAGTCCTCGGCGTCGCAGAACAGGGCCACGGCCTCCCGGAGCTGCGGCACCGGTACGCCGGTGATGCGCTCGACGAGCGCCGGCCAGTGGGACATGGCGGCGGCACGGGCGTCGGCCCAGCCCGTCGTGCGGTGCGCGATGAACTCCTCGTCCGTCCGCCCCTCGGCCACGACGAGGTGCAGCAGGCCGAGCGCGAGCGCCAGGTCGGTGCCGGGGCGCGGCGCGAGGTGGAGGTCGGCCTGCTCGGCGGTCCGGGTGCGGCGCGGATCGACGACGATCAGCTTGCCGCCGTTCTCCTTCAGCTCGGTGAGGTAGCGCAGCGCCGGGGGCATGGTCTCGGCCAGGTTCGACCCGACGAGGATCACGCAGCCGGTGCGCGGGACGTCCTCCAGCGGGAAGGGCAGGCCCCGGTCGAGCCCGAAGGCCCGCTGGTGGGCGGCCGCGGCGGACGACATGCAGAACCGGCCGTTGTAGTCGATCTGGGAGGTGCCCAGGACCAGGCGGGCGAACTTGCCGAGCGTGTACGCCTTCTCGTTGGTCAGCCCGCCGCCGCCGAACACGCCGACGGCGTCGGCCCCGTGCCGCTCCCTGGTGCCGCGCAGCCCGTCGGCGACGGCACGCAGGGCCTCCTCCCAGGTGGCGGGTTCGAGCCTGCCTGTGGCGGGGCGTCGGACCAGGGGCCCGTCCAGCCTGACCCGGGAGGAGAGCACCGCGGGTGCGGTACGTCCCTTGCCGCACAGCGCGCCCCGGTTGACGGGGAAGTCCGCGCGCTCCACCACCTCGACGCCGTCGGCGGCGGGCCTGAGGTTCATCCCGCACTGAAGGGCGCAGTACGGGCAGTGCGTGGGGGTGGTGGCGGTGAGCATGCCCCCGAGCATGCGACGCGCGTGTTACGGCCACCGACACGCCGCATTACATGCCCGGTACGGCCACCTCCACCGCCACCCGGGGGCCCGGTGAGGCGCGTCAGCGCCCCAGCGCCTCGGCGACGCCCCTCTCCTGGCGGCCCAGGAACGTCGGGTCCGGCTTGAACGCGGCGTCCAGCGCCGCCTTCCCGGCCGCCACGAGCTCCCGCGCCCCGCCGTAGTACCAGACCGAGTCGCGCGGCTCGTCGACCCCGACCCCGTACGCGTCGATCCCCGCCGACCGGCACAGCGCGACCGCCCGGCGTATGTGGAAGCCCTGCGTCACCAGCACGGCCCGGTCCACGCCGAAGATCTTCTTGGCGCGCACGCAGGAGTCCCAGGTGTCGAAGCCCGCGTAGTCGCTGACGATCCGCCCGTCGGGCACCCCCCGCTCCCGCAGGTAGGTGCGCATGGCGTCGGGCTCGTCGTACTCGGCGCGGCTGTTGTCCCCGGTGACCAGGACGACCCTGACCTTGCCGTCCCGGTACAGCGCGGCGGCGGTGTCGAGCCGGTGCGCCAGGTACGGGGTCGGGCGGCCCTTCCACAGCCCGGCCCCGAAGACCACGGCGACGTCCCGGGCGGGCACGTCGGCCGCCGTGCGCAGCTTGCTGTCGGCGGCGGCGTGCATCCAGGTCGCGGGCAGGAGCGCGAGCACGCACCCGAGCATCGCGCCCTGCACCAGCCGCCGCTGCCCCCGCCGGCTCACCGGCCACCTCGGCCTCACCCGCGCGAACCCGAACCCGCCGGACCCTTGCGCCCCGGACCCTTGCGCCCCGGACCCTTGCGCCCCGGACCCTTGCGCCCCGGACCCTTGCGCCCCGGAGCCCTTCACCCCGGGCCCCTGCCTCTCGGCCCTCGCCCCCGCGGCCCTCACCCGCACGGACCGCATCACCTGTCGGAATCCCACACCCCACCTCCGCCTCTTCCGACGCCGGAACGGCCGCTCCGGTTCAGTGCGGCACGTGTGATCTGGACGGCGGACGCCCGCCGTACAGGAGCGTGACGAGCCCCGCCCCGAGGAGCCCGCCCAGGAGCTGGGCGGCGATGAAGCCCGGCATCGAGGCGGGCGCGATGCCGGTGAACGAGTCGGTGAGGGAGCGCCCCACCGTCGCGGCCGGGTTCGCGAACGAGCCGGAGGAGGTGAACCAGATCGCGGCCGCGATGTACGCGGCGACCGCCAGCGGCGCGAGCTGGGCGCGCCCGATGCGGTCCAGGCCCTGGATGAGCAGCACCAGACCGGCCGTGGCCACCGTCTCGCCGAGCAGCAGGTGGACGTCGGAGCGCAGTTGGGTGGACCAACTGCCCGGGGCGTGACCGAACATGGCCCCGGCGAGCAGGGCGCCCGCGACCGCCCCGGTGAGCTGGGCGGTGATGTAGAGGGCGACCTCCCGTCCGGTCAGGCCGCCCGGGGTGCGGCGTCCGGTCCACCAGACGGAGAGGGTGACGACCGGATTGAGGTGGGCGCCGGAGACCGGCGCGAACAGGGCGATGAGCAGCCCGAGCCCGATCGCCGAGGCCAGCGAGTTGGCCAGAAGCTGGACCCCGACGTCGGGGCTGAGGCCGGTGGCCTGGATGCCCGAACCGATGATGACCGCCACCAGCGCCCCAGTGCCGACCAGTTCCGCGACGGCGCGGCGTGGCAGCGCCCTCTGCGTACCACCCATGAAACCCCCACTTCCTTCTGGCGGAAAACTTCTTCCGCGTTTTGAAAAGAATGTAGCGGGTAAATAAGATCGTTCTCTGCCCCGCGCCCTGGCGCGATGTCCCGCATGACCTCTTCCGGCCCATGGGCCCGGGCAGCCGCCCGCAACAACGCGGAGTGGTGCGCCGCCCTGTGCCGCGCCCACGGCCTGGGCGCCGGCACCTTCGGCGACCTCGCCTGGACCCACCCGCGCCGGACCCCGCCGTACTACCCGGACGCCGTGACGCTCGCCCCCGGCGCCGCCCCGCACGACGTGCTGGCCGGCATCGACCGGGCCGTTCCCGGCGCGTCCGTCAAGGACAGCTTCGCCACCCTGGACCTCACCGGGCACGGCTTCGCGCCGCTCTTCGACGCCCGGTGGATCCACCGCCCCGCCGACGCGCCCGCCCCGCCGCTCACGGGCGCCGCGCCCTGGGAGCCCGTCCGGACCGCCGCCGAACTGGCCGCCTGGGAGGCCGCCTGGAGCGACGGCGCGCCCCTGGACCTCTTCCGCCCCGCGCTGCTGGCCGACCCGGCGACCACCGTCCTCGCGGGCCGCGCGCCGGACGGCGGCATCGTGGCCGGGGCGGTCGTGAGCCGCGGCACCGCCCCGGACGTCGTGGGCCTGTCCAACGTCTTCGGCACCGACCCCTGGCCCGGCTGCCTCGCCGCCGTCAGCCGCCTGTGGCCCGGCACCCCGGTCGTCGGCTATGAGCACGGCGACGACCTGACGGCCGCCCTCCGCCACGGCTTCACGGCCACGGGCCCCCTGCGCGTCTGGGTCTCACAGGGCTGAGCCCCACCGGCGGTGAGCCCGTGGAAAACACCCGTCACCGCCACGCAACGTCACGGCAACACCCGCCCGTCACCATCGGTTCATGACGGAGCCGGCCGACCGCCACGCGCCCCACCCCGACGCGCCCCACCCCGACGTGCCTCAGCCCGACGTGCCCCAGCCCCCTTCCTTCTCGTCCCCGTCCTTCTCGCCCCCGTCCTTCTCGCCCCCGCCTTTCGAGCCCCAGCCCTTCGACTCCGGCGCACAACTGCTCACCCGCATCAGCGCGCAACTGGGCTCCCAGCTCACCCATCTCCACCTCAACGGAACGCGCAGGCCCATGAGCACACCCCACCTGCCCACCCTCGTCGCCGTCGCCCACGGCAGCCGCGACCCCCACGCGGCGACCACCGTGAACGCCCTGCTGGACCGGGTCCGCGAACTGCGGCCGGGCCTTCCCGTACGGCTCGGCCACATCGAACTGAACGCCCCCCTGCTCGACGACACCCTGGCCGGCCTCGACGGCGGCGACGCCGTCCTCGTACCCCTCCTCCTCAGCCGCGGCTACCACGTCAAGCACGACCTGCCCGGCGCCGCCGCCCGCGCACCCCACCTGCGCGTACGCGTCGCCGCCCCGCTCGGCCCCCACCCCCTGCTCGTCGAGGCGCTCCACGACCGGCTCACCGAGGCCGGCTGGAGCGCCACCACCGGCACCGGCGTCGTCCTCGCCGCCGCCGGCTCCCGCGACCCCGACTCCGCCGCCGACACCCGCCGCACCGCCCGGCTGCTCGGCGAGCGCCTCGGCGGCGTACCCGTCCTGCCCGCCTACGCCTCCGCCGCCTCACCCACCGTCGCCCAGGCCGTCCGGGCCCTCACCGCACGCGGCCACCACCGCACAGCCGTCGCCTCCTACTTCACCGCCCCCGGCCTGTTCGCCACCCGCAGCGCCGCCGCCGCGCCCTGGATCGCCGCCGCCCCGCTCGGCCCCCACCCCGCGCTCGCCCGGCTCGTCCTGCACCGCTACGACCAGGCACTCGCCCACCCCTGCCTCCCCACGTCCCCCCAACTGGTCTCCGTCTGACCGGTTCACCGTCAGTCCCTGCGGTTACCTTCAGTGCATGAACGACGGCATGAACGACGGCATGGACGGCAAGGACGCGAACGGCACGAGCACGAACGGCACGAACGGCACGAACGGCACGAGCACGAACGGCACGAGCAGCACCGGCACGTACGACACCGACGGGACGTACGACGCGGCGGCCACCGCGCGCTGGGCGCCCGAGCCCGACAAGCGGCCGGGCCGCACCGCGTTCCAGCGGGACCGCGCCCGCGTGCTGCACTCCAGCGCGCTGCGGCGGCTGGCCGGCAAGACCCAGGTGGTCACCCCCGGCTCCCGCAGCCACGCCTGGGACCCCAGCCCCCGCACCCGGCTCACCCACTCCCTGGAGTGCGCCCAGGTCGGCCGCGAGCTGGGCGCCGCCCTCGGCTGCGACCCCGACCTCGTCGAGGCCGCCTGCCTCTCGCACGACATGGGCCACCCGCCCTTCGGGCACAACGGCGAACAGGCCCTGAACGACGTGGCCAAGGACTGCGGCGGCTTCGAGGGCAACGCCCAGTCGCTGCGCCTGCTCACCCGCATCGAACCCAAGCGGTTCGTCCCCGACCGGGCGACCGGCGAACTCGTCAGCGTCGGACTGAACCTCACCCGCGCCGCCCTTGACGCCGCCACCAAGTACCCCTGGCCGCGCGGCGCCCACCCCACCGACCCCGCCTCGCCCAAGTTCGGGGTGTACGAGGACGACCTCCCCGTCTTCGCCTGGGTGCGGCAGGGCGCGCCCGGGACCCGCCAGTGCTTCGAGGCCCAGGTCATGGACTGGTCCGACGACGTCGCCTACTCGGTGCACGACTTCGAGGACGGCCTGCACGCCGGCCACATCGACCCCAACCTCCTGCTCGCCGAACCCGAGCGCGCCGACATCTGGCGCGTCGCCATCGGGCGGTACGTCCCCGCCGGCACCGACCCGCAGGAGCTCGCCGACGCCCTCGACCGGCTCATGGAGCAGGAGTGGTGGCCGCACGGCTACGACGGCACGGCCATCGCCCAGGCCCGCCTCAAGGACGCCACCAGCCAGCTCATCGGCCGCTTCTGCCTCGCCGCCGAGGCCGCCACCCGCCGGGCCCACGGCTCCGGCCGCCTCACCCGGTACGCCGCCGAGCTGGTCGTACCGCGCGAGACCCGCAACGAATGCGCGGTGCTCAAGGCCGTCGCCGACCGGTACGTGATGCAGCGCGCCGAGCAGGAGGCGCTCCGGGCCGACCAGCGCGTCGTGCTCGCCGAGCTGGCCGAGGCGCTCACCGCCCGCGCGCCCGAGGGGCTGGACCCGCAGTTCCGCGCCCTGTTCGACACCGCCCCCGACGACCGGGCGCGCAAGCGGGTGATCGTCGACCAGATCGCCTCGCTCACCGACGCCTCCGCCCGCACCCTCCACGCCCGCCTCACCGGCCGCCGCTGAACGCGCCGCCCGCCTCCCCGCGCGTCCCCCGGGTCCCCCACGTCCTCTTCCGACATCACGCTCCGTACGGGAGGCTGCTGGGGGACGGCGGCGTAGCGTGGGAATCCCGCAAACCACCAGGAGGCAAGAAGTGGTCGACGCAGATCAGACCTTCGTCATCGTCGGCGGGGGACTGGCCGGGGCCAAGGCGGCGGAAACACTCCGTGCCGAGGGGTTCACCGGCCGCGTGATCCTCATCGGTGAGGAGGTCGACCCGCCCTACGAGCGCCCGCCCCTGTCCAAGGGCTACCTCACGGGCAAGGAACCGCGCGGGAAGGCGTTCGTCCACGAATCGGCCTGGTACGCGGTCCAGGACATCGAGCTGCACCTCGGCCAGCCCGTCACCGCCATCGACCGCGCGGCCCGGACCGTCCGCCTCGGCGACGGCACCAGCATCGGGTACGACAAGCTGCTGCTGGCCACCGGCGCCGAACCGCGCCGCCTGGACATCCCCGGCACCGACCTCGCCGGCGTCCACCACCTGCGCCGCCTCGTCCACGCCGACCGGCTCCAGGGCACCCTCGCCGCACTCGGCCGCGACAACGGCCACCTGGTGATCGCCGGAGCCGGCTGGATCGGCCTGGAGGTCGCCGCCGCCGCCCGCGGGTACGGCGCCGAGGTCACCGTCGTCGAAGCGGACCCCACCCCGCTGCACCGGGTCATCGGCCCCGAGCTGGGCCAGCTCTTCACCGACCTGCACGCCGAGCACGGGGTCCGCTTCCGCTTCGGCACCCGCCTCACCGAGATCACCGGCCAGGACGGCATGGTGCTGGCCGCCCGCACCGAGGACGGCGACGAGCACCCCGCCCACGCCGTGCTCGTCGCCGTCGGCGCCACCCCCTGCACCGCCCTCGCCGAGAACGCCGGCCTCGCCCTCGTCGACCGCGCCCACGGCGGCGGCATCGCCGTCGACGCGTCGCTGTGCACCTCCGACCCCGACATCTACGCCGCCGGAGACGTGGCCGCCGCCGAGCACCCCCTCCTCCACGCCCGGCTGCGCGTCGAGCACTGGGCCAACGCCCTCAACGGAGGCCCCGCCGCCGCCCGCGCCATGCTCGGCCAGGACGTCTCCTACGACCGGGTCCCCTACTTCTACTCCGACCAGTACGACCTCGGCATGGAGTACAGCGGCTGGGCGCCGCCCGGCTCGTACGACCAGGTGGTCCTCCGCGGCGACGTCGGCAAGCGGGAGTTCATCGCCTTCTGGCTGAAGGACCGCCGCGTGCTGGCCGGGATGAACGTGAACGTGTGGGACGTCACACCCGCCGTCCAGGACCTCGTCCGTTCCCGTACGCCCGTGGACACCGAGGCCCTCGCCGACCCCGCCACACCGCTCCAGGACGTCCTGCCCCACCCGTAGACTTCGTGCGTGGCAGGCGGCAGGATCAACGATGACGACGTGAAGGCGGTACGGGACGCGGTCCCGATCGACGCCGTCGTGTCCGAGTACCTCCAGCTCCGCAGCGCCGGCGGCGGCAACCTCAAGGGCCTGTGCCCCTTCCACGACGAGAAGTCCCCCTCCTTCCAGGTCAGCCCCAGCAAGGGTCTCTTCCACTGCTTCGGCTGCCAGGAGGGCGGGGACACCATCGCCTTCGTGATGAAGATCGACCACCTCTCCTTCTCGGAGACGGTCGAGCGCCTCGCCGCCAAGGCGGGCATCACCCTGCGGTACGAGGAGGGCGGGTACAACCCCGGCCACCAGCGGGGCGAGCGCATCCGGCTGATCGAGGCCCACAAGGAGGCCGCCCAGTTCTACGCCGGCCAACTGGACGGCGCCGAGGCCGAGATCGGGCGGAGGTTCCTCGCCGAGCGCGGCTTCGACCAGGCCGCCGCCCAGCACTTCGGCGTCGGCTACAGCCCGGCCGGCTGGGACCACCTCACCCGCTACCTGCGCGGCAAGGGCTTCAGCGACAAGGAACTGATCCTCTCCGGCCTCTCCCAGGAGGGCCGCCGCGGCCCCATCGACCGCTTCCGCGGCCGCCTGATGTGGCCCATCCGGGACGTCGGCGGCGACGTCGTCGGCTTCGGCGCGCGCAAGCTGCGCGACGACGACAACGGACCGAAGTACCTCAACACCCCCGAGACCCCCATCTACAAGAAGTCCCAGGTCCTGTACGGCATCGACCTGGCCAAGAAGGAGATCGCCAAGTCCAGCCGGGCCGTCGTCGTCGAGGGGTACACCGACGTCATGGCGTGCCACCTGGCCGGGGTCACCACCGCCATCGCCACCTGCGGCACCGCCTTCGGCGGCGACCACATCAAGATCCTCCGCCGGCTGCTGATGGACAACGGATCGGCGCGGGTCATCTTCACCTTCGACGGCGACGCCGCCGGGCAGAAGGCCGCGCTGCGGGCCTTCGAGGACGACCAGAAGTTCGCCGCCGAGACGTACATCGCCATCGCCCCGGAGGGCATGGACCCCTGCGAGCTGCGCCTCGCCAAGGGCGACGAGGCGGTCGCCGACCTCGTCGAGCCGCGCACCCCGCTCTTCGAGTTCGCCCTGCGCCAGATCGTCGGCCGGTACGACCTGGAGACCCCGGCGGGCCGCGCCGCCGCCCTCGACGAGGCCGCGCCCGTCGTCGCCCGCATCAAGAACGTCGCCTCGCAGCACGAGGTCGCCGTGCAGTTGGCCGGCATGCTGGGCATCCTCGACACCCAGTTCGTCGTCAAGCGCGTCGCCCAGCTCGCCCGCTGGGCCCGTGACCGCGGCGGCCGCGGCCCGGCGCCCGCGCCCGGTCCCGCCAGGACCGCGCCGGAGATGCGGGCCCCGACCGGCCCCTCGGGCCCCGCGCTGAACCTGCGCAACCCCGTCCACCGGACGGAACGCGAGCTGCTCAAGCTGGCCCTCCAGTACCCGTCCCTGGTCTCGCCCGCCTTCGACGCGTACGGCGTGGACGAGTTCACCGCGCCGCCCTACGCCGTGGTGCGGCAGATCATCGCGGACGCCGGCGGCGCCGAGCAGGGCATCTCCGATGCCGCCGGCTACCTGGCCCGGGTCCGGGAGGCCGCGCCGGACGACCGGGCCCGCGCACTGGTCACCGAACTCGCCGTCGAACCCCTCCACGGGCGCACCGTCGACGAGGCGTACGCGGGCGACCAGCTCGTCGCCGTCCGCCTCCGCGCCGTCGACCGCCGCGTCCGCGACGTCCAGGGCGCCCTCGCCCGCCTCGGCTCCCACGCCGACCCCGACCACCTGGCGGCCGTCCAGAACGAGCTGTGGGTCCTCCAGCAGTACGCCCAGTCGCTCCGCAACCGCGGCGCGGCCGCCCTCTGACACCGCCCGCCGTCCGGGCCCCGCCGGAAGTCGCCCCCGCGAGCCGGCCCCGGCCCCCGCGACGCCGCCCCGCCACCGATCGGTCGCGCCGCATCCCCCGGGGAACGACCCCCGGCCCCCCGGACCCCCGGACGACGCCGCCCCGCCACCAGCGCCACCGCGACACCCGCCCCCGCCGCCGAGCGGCACGGTGACGCCGCCCCGTCACCGATCGGTCGCGCCGCATCCCCCGGGGAACGACCCCCGGACCCCCGGCCCCCCGGACCCCCGGACGACGCCGCCCCGTCACCGATCGGTCGCAAAAAGTGTTCGCACGCCCCTACTGGCGGTGATGTGTCGTACCCCACACTGGGGGCGGTGCCTGAGTCCTCGGAGCTCATCGCGTACGGGACGGAGACCAGCGGCACGGCCGCCGCCGTCCCACTGCCGCACGCCCCCGAACCGGCAGCGATCACCATGGAGGTCGCCCTCGTGCAGACCCGGACCCTGACCGACATCGACGCGGCCACGGCCACCGCCGTGCCCGTGCAGGGCCTCCCGCCGCACCACCCGGAAGCCCTGCCCGACGCCGTGCCCGACGCCGTGACCGAGCCGGAGGAACCGGAGCCGGTGCCCACCGGACGGAGCCGGGCGGCGGCGGCCGACGCGGGCGGCAGCGCCTCCTCCGACCTCTTCCGCCAGTACCTCCGCGAGATCGGCCGCATACCCCTGCTCACCGCCGCCGAGGAGGTCGAGCTGGCCCGCCGCGTGGAAGCCGGCCTGTTCGCCGAGGAGAAGCTCGCGAGCACCCCCGACCCGGACTCCCAGCTCGCCATGGACCTCGACCGGCTGGTCGTCATGGGCCGGATGGCCAAGCGCCGCCTGATCGAGGCCAACCTGCGGCTCGTCGTCTCCGTCGCCAAGCGGTACGTCGGCCGCGGCCTGACCATGCTCGACCTGGTCCAGGAGGGCAACCTGGGCCTGATCCGGGCGGTCGAGAAGTTCGACTACGCGCGCGGCTACAAGTTCTCGACGTACGCCACCTGGTGGATCCGCCAGGCCATGTCCCGCGCCCTCGCCGACCAGGCCCGCACCATCCGCGTCCCGGTCCACGTCGTCGAGCTGATCAACCGGGTCGTACGCGTCCAGCGCCGGATGCTCCAGGAACGCGGCTGCGAACCCACCCACGACGAGGTCGCCGCGCACCTGGACCTGGCGCCCGAGCGGGTCGGCGAGGTGCTGCGCCTGGCGCAGGAGCCGGTCTCCCTGCACGCCCCGGTCGGCGAGGAGGACGACGTCGCGCTGGGCGACCTCATAGAGGACGGCGACGCCGCGTCCCCCGTCGAGTCCGCGGCGTTCCTCCTGCTGCGCGAGCACCTGGAGGCCGTCCTGTCCACGCTCGGCGAGCGCGAACGCAAGGTCGTCCAGCTCCGCTACGGCCTGGTCGACGGCCGGCCCCGCACCCTGGAGGAGATAGGACGCATCTTCGGCGTGACACGCGAACGCATCCGCCAGATCGAGTCCAAGACCCTCAACAAGCTGCGGGACCACGCCTTCGCCGACCAGCTCCGCGGCTACCTGGACTGACCCCCGGTCAGTCCACCTCGGCCACGGCCTGGGCGAACTGCGCCGCGTACAGGCGGGCGTAAGCCCCCTCGGCCGCCAGCAGCTCCTCGTGCGTGCCCTGCTCGACGATCGCGCCGTTCTCCATCACCAGGATCACGTCCGCGTCGCGGATCGTGGACAGCCGGTGCGCGATCACGAAGCTCGTCCGCCCGTGGGCCAGGCGTGCCATCGCCTTCTGGATGAGCACCTCCGTCCGCGTGTCGACGGAGCTCGTCGCCTCGTCCAGCACCAGGATCACCGGGTCCGACAGGAACGCCCGCGCGATCGTGATGAGCTGCTTCTCGCCCGCGCTGACACCCGAGCCCTCGTCGTCGATGACGGTGTCGTACCCGTCCGGCAGCGTACGGACGAACCGGTCGGCGTGCGCGGCCCGCGCCGCCTCCTCGACCTCCGCCCGGGTCACCGGACGCGAGGCGCCGTACGCGATGTTGTCGGCGATCGTGCCGCCGAACAGCCAGGTGTCCTGGAGCACCATGCCGATGCGGGACCGCAGGTCGTCCCGCGTCATCTCCGTCACGTCCACCCCGTCCAGCAGGATGCGGCCGCCGGTCACCTCGTAGAACCGCATCAGAAGGTTGACGAGCGTGGTCTTCCCGGCGCCCGTGGGGCCGACGATCGCGACCGTCTGGCCCGGCATCACCGACAGCGACAGGTCCTCGATGAGCGGCCGGTCCGGGTCGTAGCGGAACGACACCTTCTCCAGCGTGACCCGCCCGGTGGACTCCCCGGCCGCACCCGGCACCCCGGTGGCGTCCGGCTCCTGCTCCTCCGCGTCCAGCAGCTCGAAGACCCGCTCCGCCGACGCGACCCCGGACTGGACCAGGTTCGCCATGGAGGCCACCTGCGTCAGCGGCATCGAGAACTGCCGCGAGTACTGGATGAACGCCTGGACGTCACCGATCGACAGCGTGCCGGACGCGACACGCAGCCCGCCCACCACCGCCACCAGCACGTAGTTGATGTTCGACACGAAGAACATCAGCGGCTGCATGATCCCGCTGTTGAACTGCGCCCGGAACCCGGCCTCGTACAGCGCCTCGTTCTGCTCGCGGAAGTCGGCCGCCGCCTCGTCCTGCCGCCCGAAGACCTTCACCAGCGCATGCCCGGAGTACATCTCCTCGATGTGGGCGTTCAGCCGGCCCGTGGACTTCCACTGCTGCACGAAGTGCGGCTGCGACCGCTTGCCCACCCGGGTCGCCACGACCACCGACAGCGGCACGGTCACCAGCGCGACCAGCGCCAGCAGCGGCGAGATCCAGAACATCATCACCAGCACGCCGACGATCGTCAGCGCCGAGTTGATGAGCTGGCCCATCGTCTGCTGCATGGTCTGCGCGATGTTGTCGATGTCGTTCGTCGCCCGGCTCAGCACCTCGCCGCGCTTGGCCCGGTCGAAGTACGCCAGCGGCAGCCGCTCCAGCTTGGCCTGCACGTCCTCCCGCAGCCGGTACACGGTCCGGTTGATCACCCGGATCGACAGCCGCGTCGACACCAGCATCAGCAGCCCCGCCGCCACGTACACCACGAGGACGGCCAGCAGTACGCCGCCGACCGCCTCGAAGTCGATGCCCTGCCCCGGCCGGAAGTCCACCCCCGACAGCATGTCCGCGAGCCCGTCGTCACCGTCGGCCCGCAGCCCCGCCACGGCCTGCTCCTTGGTGAGCCCGTCCGGCATCTCCCGCCCGACCACACCCGCGAACACCAGGTCGGTGGCCCACCCGAGGATCATCGGCCCGACCACCGACAGCGCCACGCTCAGCACCCCGGCCGCCAGCATCGCCCACAGCGTGGTCCGCTCCGGCCCGAGCTGCCGCAGCAGCCGCCTGCCCGACCCCTTGAAGTCCATCGACCGCTGGTCGGGGCCCTGGCCCGCCGCCGCCATCATCCGTCCCGCCGGCCCCGCCATCAGGCAGCCTCCGCCTCGGTCAACTGGGAGAGCACGATCTCCCGGTACGTCTCGTTGTCCGCCATCAGCTCGTGGTGGCGGCCCACACCCACGACCCGGCCCTCGTCGAGGACCACGATCCGGTCGGCGTCCCGGATCGTCGACACGCGCTGGGCGACGATCACCACCGTCGCCTCGGCGGTCTCCGCCGCCAGCGCCGTGCGCAGCAGCGCGTCCGTCGTGTAGTCCAGCGCCGAGAAGGAGTCGTCGAACAGGTAGATCTCCGGCCGCTGCACCAGCGTCCGCGCGATGGCCAGGCGCTGCCGCTGCCCGCCCGACACGTTCGTACCGCCCTGCGAGACCGGTGCGTCGAGCCCGCCCTCCAGCTCCCGTACGAAGCCGGCCGCCTGCGCCACCTCCAGCGCGTGCCACAGCTCCTCGTCGGTCGCGTCGGGGTTGCCGTACCGCAGGTTCGTCGCCACCGTCCCGGAGAACAGGTACGGCTTCTGCGGCACCAGCCCGACCGTCCGCGCCATCAGCGCGGGGTCCAGCTCACGCACGTCCACGCCGTCGACCAGCACCTCGCCGCCCGTGACGTCGAACAGCCGGGGCACCAGCCCCAGCAGCGTCGACTTGCCGCTGCCGGTGGAGCCGATGACCGCCGTCGTCTCGCCCGGCCGGGCCACCAGGTCGACCCCGCGCAGCACCGGCTCCTCGGCACCCGGGTAACGGAAGTCCGCGCCCCGCACCTCCAGGTGCCCGCGCCGCCGCAGCTCCCGCACCGGGGCCACCGGCGGGATCACGCTGGTCTCCGTACGCAGCACTTCCTCGATGCGCTCGGCGCACACCTCGGCGCGCGGCACCATCATGAACATGAACGTGGCCATCATCACGGCCATCACGATCTGCATCAGATAGGCCAGGAACGCCGTCAGCGCGCCGATCTCCATCGCGCCGCTGTCGATGCGGTGCGCGCCGAACCAGACCACGGCGACGCTGGAGACGTTCACCACGGTCATCACGGTGGGGAACATCAGCGCCATCAGCCGGCCGGTCGACATCGACACGTCCGTCAGGTCGGCGTTGGCGCGCTCGAACCGCTCCCGCTCGTAGGCGTCCTTCACGAACGCGCGGATCACCCGGTTGCCGGTGATCTGCTCCCGCAGCACCCGGTTCACCGTGTCCAGCCGCTCCTGCATCGTCCGGAACAGCGGCCGCATCCTCTTCACGATCAGCGACACGGCGATGCCCAGCACCGGCACCACCGCCAGCAGCACCCCGGACAGCGGCACGTCCTGCCCGAGCGCCATGACGATGCCGCCCACGCACATGATCGGCGCCGACACCATCAGCGTGAACGCCATCAGCACCAGCATCTGCACCTGCTGGACGTCATTGGTCGTCCGGGTGATCAGCGACGGCGCCCCGAAGTGCCCGAGCTCCCGCGCCGAGAAGGACTGCACCCGGTCGAAGACCGCCGCCCGCACGTCACGCCCGAGCGCCGCCGCGGTGCGCGCCCCGTAGTAAACGGCCCCGACGTTGCAGACCACCTGCACCACCGACACGGCGATCATCAGCGCGCCGAACCGCAGGATGTAACCGGCGTCGCCGCGCACGACACCGTTGTCGATGATGTCCGCGTTGAGGGTGGGCAGATAGAGGGTGGCGCACGTCTGCAGGAACTGGAGCGCCACCAGCAGGGCTATGGGCCGTTTGTACGGCCCCAGATGTATCCGGAGTAGTTGTCTGAGCACGGTTCAACTATCGCCGGACACGCCCGCCCTTACGACTCGGTTTCCCGGTCTTCCGGGGCGCGGCCCTACGAGGAGAAGGCGCCGGGGTGAAGCTGCTCGCGCGTCGCGCCGTACTGCTGGCGCACGGCCTGCCCCACCGCCAGCTCCTCGCCCGGCTCGCACACCTGCGCCGCGGCCCCCTGCCAGGCCGGCGGCGCCTGCGGCGACAGCACGCCCTGCGAGACGCCCAGCGCCCACGCCGCCTGCCGCGCCGCGCCCAGCGCCGCGTAATCGGCCGGCTGGGGTACGACCACCTGCGCGCCGAAGATCGCCGGAGCCGCCGCCTGCACCGCGGGCAGCTCGGCCGCGGCGCCCAGCAGGAACACCCGGCGCACCTCCACGCCCCGGCCGCGCAGCACGTCCATCGCGTCCGCGAGCGAGCACAGCATGCCCTCGAACGCCGCCCGCGCCAGGTGCTCGGGCTTCATCGACTCGCGCCGCAGCCCGCTCAGCGTCCCGGCCGTGTGCGGCAGGTGCGGGGTGCGCTCACCCTCCAGGTACGGCAGCAGGACCAGCCCCGAGGCGCCCGGCGTCGACTTCAGCGCCAGCGCCGACAGCTCCTCGAGCCCACCGCCCAGGCCCAGCATCTCGGCCGTCCCGCGCAGCGCCCGGACCGCGTTGGAGGTGTGCACCACGGGCAGGTGCATCCCGGCCGCGTCCGCGAACGCCGTGATCATGCCGTGCGGATCGGCCAGCGCCTCGTGGTGCACCGCCATGACCGACCCGGACGCGCCCAGCGACACGACGGCATCGCCGATGCCCAGGCCCAGGCCGAGCGCGGCCGCCATCGTCTCGCCGGTCCCGGCCGAGATCAGCAGCCCCTCCGGGGTCATCCCGGCGGCCTCGGCGGGGCCCAGCACCTCCGGCAGCGCGGCCTGGTGCCCCAGCGCCAGCTCCACCAGATCCGGCCGGTACGCACCCGCACCCGCCGACCAGTACCCCGTGCCCGACGCGGCGCCCCGGTCCGTTGTCCGCCGCACCGGCCGCCCCAGGAGCTGCCACACCAGCCAGTCGTGCGGCTGGAGGACCATCGCCACCCGGGCCGCCGCCTCCGGCTCCGTACGCGCCAGCCAGCGAAGCTTCGCCACCGGCATCGCCGACTGCGGTACGGCCCCGACGGCCTCGGCCCACGCCTGACGCCCCCCGAACGCCTCGACCAGGTCCGCCGCCGCCACCTGGGCCCGCTTGTCGTTGCCGACCAGCGCGGGCCGCACCAGCGCGCCCTGCCGGTCCAGCGGCACCAGCCCGTGCTGCTGCGCGGACACGCCGATGGCCTGGACGCCCTCGAGCAGCCCGCCCGACGCGGCCTCGCCCAGCGACAGCAGCCACGCCTGCGGGTCCACCTCGGTGGCCTTCGGTTCGACGGGGTGCGGCGCGTAGCCCTGCCGCAGCACCGCACCCGTTTCCGTGTCACAGACGACGATGCGCGTGAAACCCGACGAACTGTCCAACCCGGCGACTATCCCCATGGGGATAGATTCTGCCGCACCCTAGGTGTTACTGGTCCCCCACTCGTCCTGGCCGTTGCCCTGGCTGCGCTCCCGCAGCGAGCGCACCCGCTCGGCCACCGACTCGGGCATCCGGTCGCCGACCTTGTCGCTCACCGTGTGGAGCGCCTTGCCGGCCACCTCCCGCCCGGTGTGCGCGGCCGATTCGGCGGCGTTGCGCACCGCCGGGTTGTGCGAGAACTCGCGCGCGGACTTCCGGAGCTGCTCGTATCGCTCGCGCCCCGCACGGGTCCCGAGGACGTAACCGAGGGCCAGTCCAACGACGAACGTGAGCTTGTACCGCATGGCTGCCACCCTTCCGTAGGCGTCGGTGCTGGCCGCCTACCCGGCAGGGCCGGAGATCACCCCGGGGAACCGATTGGCGGAGCACCCCCCTGCTTGCGCTAATGTATGTGTCGCAGCGAGCGAGCGCCGCCCGGGAGACCCCAGGTGGGTACGTTCGGTGCAACGCAGCAATCCCCTGTAGCTCAATTGGCAGAGCAGCCGGCTGTTAACCGGCAGGTTACTGGTTCGAGTCCAGTCGGGGGAGCGCGATCCCCTGTAGCTCAATTGGCAGAGCATTCGGCTGTTAACCGGAGGGTTACTGGTTCGAGTCCAGTCGGGGGAGCGGTACCGGAAGAGGGTCCTTCGGGGCCCTCTTCGGCGTTTTCCACCCGGATTCGGCTCCGGAGGGAACCGTCCGGGCCGCCGGGCGGTCCTCAAGGTCGTGCGATGCCGACCATCCGGAGCAGGAGATCGTATGAGCGGCTATGCTGCGGCAGACGGCGCGCACAAATGTGCGCGACGCGCCGTAAGGGGCGGTAGCTCAGCCGGTTAGAGCAGCGGACTCATAATCCGTCGGCCGTGGGTTCGAGTCCCACCCGCCCCACCGAGCGGTGCCCTGGTCTGAGGAAACGTTTCTTCTCGGGTCAGGGCATTGTGCGTGCCGCTCCCGGCAGGTCACACCTTCCTGACCTTCCACAGATCACCGTTGTAGCCGGCGATGCGGGCGTTGCCCCGCGGGTCGAGGGCGAGGCCGTCGGACCTGCCCGGGCCCTTGGTGACCACGGTCTTCCGCCCGGTGTCCAGGTCGGCCTCGGCAGGTTGGAGGGCGTGCCGGTCCGCGTCGGCGCAGGTCGGACGCCTCCCGGGTTCGGACGGGTTGGCCGAAGCCGGGCGACGTGACCGCGTACGGAATCGGCGGAGGGTGCGGGCCACGCCGTACGGAGGGGTGACCGCCGGAGGCGGCGGGCGGGGCGGCGCGACGGGGGCCGTCGCACCACTCCGGGTGTCGCCGCGCGGTCAGCCCTGCTGGTTGATGTTGATCATCCAGGTGATGCCGAAGCGGTCCGTGCACATGCCGAAGACGTCGCCCCACATCTGTTTGTCCAGTGGGACCGTCACCGTGGCGCCGGCGGAGAGCTTGTCCCAGTAGCCGCGCAGTTCTGCGGCGTCCTCCCCGCTGACGCTCACGGAGATGTTGTTGCCGGGCGAGTATCCCGAGCCGGGCGGGGTGTCGGCGCCCATCAGGGTCAGGCCGCGCTCGGTCTCGAGCATGCTGTGCATGATCTTTTCGGCGTCGCTCTCCCCGGCCTCCGCCATGCCGAAGTCGGCGTAGGTGTTGACCCGGAGTGTTCCGCCGAAGACCCCCTGGTAGAACTCCATGGCTTCCCGGGCGTTGCCGTCGAAGCTGATGTACGGATTGAGACGAGAGGACACGGGACGCTCCCTTCCTGATGGGCTGTCAGTTCTGGCAGCGTAGGCGGTCTCCCGCTGTGGGCCCGGGCGACTCCCCGGTGGGGCGCGCACCGGGCGAGGGGATGTTTCCGGCAGCCCTGGCGGTGCCGGAAGGCCCTGTCGGAAGGAACAGTCCGACTGGATTTCTAATAACCCCAACGGGTGGTGGGACCACGGTTCGCCGGTGACGGCGCACAAGAATGACAAACCTCCCCGCCGTTGGAGGCCCTGTGACCCGCTCCGTCTCGCCCCCGCCGAACATGACCACCCTGGGGTGTGCCCTCTTCGCGACCCGCTGGCTCCAGGCGCCCCTGTATTTCGGCCTGGTGGCCGCGCAGGGCGTGTACGTCTACAAGTTCTTCAACGAGCTGTGGCACCTCATCCACCACGTCATCAGCGGGCACGCGGACGAGACGCACGTGATGCTCGCCGTGCTCAAGCTGGTGGATGTGGTGATGATCGCCAATCTGCTGATCATGGTGATCGTCGGGGGGTACGAGACCTTCGTCTCCCGGATCGGGCTGCAGGGCCACCGTGACCAGCCCGAGTGGCTCTCGCACGTCAATTCCAACGTACTGAAGGTCAAGCTGGCCACCGCCATCGTCGGGATCTCCTCGGTGCACCTGCTCCAGATGTTCGTGGACGTGCACCACACGCCCCGGCACGACCTGCTGTGGGGGACCGTCATCCACATGGCGTTCATCGCCTCCGCCGCGATCCTCGCCTACATGTCCGGGCCCATGGCCGCGCACGAGGCCAAGGCGCACCCGGTGAAGGAGGCGCCCCAGGAGGTGGTCATCCCCGCCCAGCGGGACGGGGAGCGGGAGGCGGTGCTGGACGAGCCCGCCACCGGGGCCGAGGAGCGGATCGAGGCCGCGGGGTTCCCCGCCCGCAAGGTGCTGGAGACGTTCGACGAGGGTCACCTGCGGGCGCCCGAGCCGGAGGAGATCGCCCGGCTGGGCAAGGTCGACTTCGTCACGCGGAAGGCGAACGTGGTGCTGCTGGGCGGTCCCGGCACCGGCAAGACGCACCTGGCCATCGCCCTGGGCGTACGGGCCTGCCAGGCCGGCCACCAGGTGCTGTTCGGCACCGCCGCCGAGTGGGGCGCCCGGCTCGCGGACGCCAGGGCGGCGGGGCGGCTGCGCCAGGAGCTCGCCCAACTGGACGCGTATCCGGTGCTCGTGGTGGACGAGGTCGGGTACGTGCCCTTCGACCCCGAGGTGGCCCACCTCTTCTTCCAGCTCGTCTCGCACCGCTACGAGCGGGCCTCGCTGATCGTCACCAGCGACCGGCCGCTCGGCCGGTGGGGCGAGGTGTTCGGTGACGGCGCGATGGCCTCCGCGACGGTGGACCGGCTGGCCCACCACGCGGAGATCGTCACGCTCGACGCCGAGAGCTACCGCACCCGCCGTCTGGCCCCGGGCATTACTCGATGACGAGCTGAACCGGGATGTTGCCCCGCGTGGCCTTGGAGTAGGGGCAGTACGCGTGGGTCTTCTCCAGCAGGTCGCGGCCCGGCTCGCCCTGAAGGTGGTCCGGAAGCTCCACGCGCATCACGACGGCGAGGCCGAAGCCCCCGTCCGTGTCCTTGCCGATGCTGACCTCGGCGGTGACCGAGGCGTCCTTGACGTCGATCTTCTCCTGGCGGCCTATCGCGCCCATCGCGCTCGCGAAGCACGCCGCGTACCCGGCGGCGAAGAGTTGCTCGGGGTTGGTGCCCTGGCCGTTGCCGCCCAGGGCCTGGGGGAAGCCGAGCGGGAGGTCGATCTGGCCGTCGGAGCTGACGGCGCGGCCTTCGCGGCCGTTGGCGGTGGCGACGGCGGTGTACAGGGCGTCCATGAGGGGTCCTCTCGTGGGGAGGCGGGTGGATCGGTGTCATATTTATAGCGCGCCATTCAGTTGTGCACAACTGAATGGCGGACGTGTCGTCGCTCACGTACTCTGGAGCCATGGACACGCTCGGCACCGTGCGGGACGACGACTTCCTCCGCCTCGACCACCAGATCTGCTTCTCGCTGCACGCGGCCACGCGCGCCTTCAACGGCGTCTACCGCACCGTGCTCAAGGACCTGGGCCTGACCTACCCCCAGTACCTGGTGATGCTGGTTCTCTGGGAGCACGGCGAGCTGCCCGTCAAGCGGATCGGCGAGCACCTGCGGCTGGACTCCGGCACCCTGTCCCCGCTGCTCAAGCGGCTGGAGGCCGCCGGATACGTCGAGCGGCGGCGCAGCGCGGAGGACGAGCGGTCCGTCACCGCCCGGCCCACCCCCGCCGGGACCCTGCTGCGCGAGCGCGCCCTCGGCGTACCGCGCCGGATCGCCGCCGCGACGGGGCTGCCGCTCGAGGAGGTCCGCGCCCTGCGCGCCCGCCTCGACGAACTGACCGCCGCGCTCGACACCGCGGAGGCGGGCGCCCTGGCCGGGGACTGCCTCACGGAGGACTGAGCACCGGCCCGTTATTCGGTTGGGCGCCCCCGGCCGGGCCCCTGCGGTGGGCGTCCATGATCACCGCGCGTCTGGAGACGATCACCCCCGCGCCTACCTGGGCGGTGATGTCTGCCGGGTGGTGCGGCCCCCTTCGCCCTGCCCGGCCGGCCCACTGACCGCCCCGGTGCGTCGCCCCCGGCTGCCGCCGGTGGTGCTGGGGCGTGGCCCCTCCGGGCTCGCCTCCTCGAGGCCGGCGGCCTTGGGTCTCACGCAAGGGAGCCCACCCCTTGCCGCCAACCTCTGCGGGGGCGACCCTGCACGGCCCCACCCCGGGTGGGACGCCGTCCGCGGGCCGGTGGGTGGGGGATGGCGGTCCTCCTGTCGTACGCCGACCGCGGGACGGTGGGTGTGGGGAGACGGCGAGAAGGGGCCGTGCAGGGTCGCCCCCGCTGGGGGTCCCCCCACGCCCCCCGGGCGTAGGGGGACGATCGGCGGCGAGATACGGCTACGAGACCGGCTCGGCACCCCGCCGACGGCGAGGAGGCGAGCCCGGAGGGGCCCCGACCCGGACCCACGGCCGCAACCGACCACCCGGTCACCCACCCCGCGCCGCACGGCACCACGCCGCGTCACACGATGCCGCGTACCACGCCCAGCTCCACCAGGTCCTGGGGCCGCAGGCGTAGTTGCTCGGCCGTGCGCGGCGCCTGGTCCGGGGGCCGTTTGAGGATGGCCGCCGCCAGCTCCGGGGCGATCACCGAGAAGTAACTGTCCCGCGTGGCCCAGGTGTTGCCCGGCGCGGCCAGGGCCAGCGCCCCGCCCGAGCCGCCCTCGCCGATCAGCAGCGTCGTCACCGGCACGCGCGCCCCCGCCACGGCCGTGAACGCCTCCGCGATCGCCGCGCCCGCCCCCGCCCGCTCCGCCTCCGCGTCGTTCGCGGCACCCGGCGTGTCGACGAGGGTGAGCACCGGGATGCCGAACCGGTCCGCGAGCCGGATCACGCGGGCGGCCGTGCGGTAACCGGCCGGCCGGGTCGCCGTGCCGCACTGCGCGACGTACGCCACCGCCCCGCCCCCGGGGCGCAGCCCCACCCCGCACAGCAGCCCCGGGTCCGTACCGCCGCAGCGGTCGCCCGTGAGCGGCAGCCGGTGCTCGAAGTACCGGTCCAGGTACGCCTCGGCGCGCGGCCGGCCGGGGTCGCGGGCCCGGAGGACCGCCTCCCAGCCGCCGGCGGGCAGCGGCGCCTCCGACACGGCGGCCGGAGGCGGGACCTCCCCGGCGGGGCCGGTGAGCGCCGCCACCCACGCCGCGACCGCCGCGCGCAGTTCCTCGGGGCGTACCACCGCGTCGACGTGCCCCGCCGCGAGCTGGCCCTCCGCCGTGTACGCGGCCGGTTCGGCGTCCGGCGGCCGCACCCGCGATCCGGCGAACCCGATCTGCGCCCCCGGCAGAGCCAGGATCACATCGGCGCCCGCCCCGACGGTCGCCCAGCCGCCGCCGGTCGACGGGTCGCGCACCACCGTGACGTGCGGCACGCCCGCCTCCCGCAGCAGCACCGACTCCCGGGCGACCCGCTGGAGCTGGGTGAGGGCGACCATGCCCTCCTGCATCCGGCTGCCCCCGGTCGCGACCAGTGAGACCAGCGGGACGCGCTCCTCGCGCGCCAGCCGGTACGCGGCCTCCAGCCGGTCGCCGGCCCGCTCGCCCAGGGAGCCGCCGAGGAACCCGAACTCGAAGGCCAGCGTGACGCAGGGCCGCCCGCCGACGGTCGCCGTGCCGTACACGACCGACTCCGCCTCGCCCGTGCGGCCGGCCGCGCGGGCGAGCGAGGCGCCGTAGCCCTCCCAGCCGAGCGGCCCGTCGGGCGCGCAGGAGCGGGCGGGCGGCGTGTGCTCGGCGAACGCGTCGGTGACGAGCGCGATGACGTCCCGCGCGGACAGGCGCTCAGCCATGGAGCGCCCGCTTCATGATCTTGCCCATGTCGTTGCGGGGCAGCACGTCCAGGTAGCGGACCGTCCGGGGCCGCTTGTGCGGGGCGAGCTGCGCCGCCACATGGCCGGCGAGGTCCTCCTGCGACGGGGGCCGAGCGGGGTCGGCGGGAACCACCCATGCCACGATCCGCTCGCCCAGGTCGGCGTCCGGTTCGCCGGTCACGGCCGCCTCCCGCACGCCCGGGTGCTCCAGGAGGGCGTTCTCGATCTCCCCCGCGCCGATCTTGTACCCACCGCTCTTGATCAGGTCGGTCGCCCTGCGTCCCACGATCCGTACCGACCCGTCCGTGTCCCGGACGGCCATGTCGCCGGTGCGGAACCAGGTCCCGTCGAAGGCGGCGGCCGTGGCGTCGGGGCGGTTGAGGTAGCCGGTGAACAGGTTCGGGCCGCGCACCTGGATCTCGCCGACCGTCTCCCCGTCGTCCGCGGTGATCTCCGTCCCGTCCTCCTCGTCCACCAGGCGCAGCTCCACACCCGGCAGCGGCACCCCGACCGAGCCGGTGCGCGGCTCCACGTCGTCCGCCCGGACGCTGGTGTTCATCAGCGTCTCCGTCATGCCGTACCGCTCGATCACCCGGCGCCCCGTCAGTGCGGCGATCCGCTCGTGGTCGTGGAGGGGCAGCGCCGCCGAACCGGACACCAGCAGCCGCGCGCCCGCCAGCGCCTTCGCCAACTGCGGGTCGTCCTCCAGGGCTTCGGCGATGCGGTGGTACATCGTCGGGACGCCGAACAGCATCGTCCCGCCGGCCGCCAGCTCCCGCGCCACGCCGCCGGTGGTGAAGGTGCCCAGGTGGCGCACCGACCCGCCGCGCCGCAGCGGGCCCAGCACGCCCAGGATCAGCCCGTGCACGTGGAACAGCGGCAGGGCGTGCACCAGGACGTCGTCACCCGTCCACGCCCAGGCGTCCTCCAGGGCGTCGAGCGTGGTGGCGACGGCCCGGCGGGGCAGGACGGCGCCCTTGGGCGGGCCGGTGGTGCCGGAGGTGTACACGATGAGCGCGGCGGCCTCCGGGTCCCCGGGACCGGCGGGCAGCGGGCCGTCCCCGTCCGGGGTGACGTCGATCCTGGCCACGTCGGCCAGCGGGCCGGGCAGCGCGTCGTCGGGCGCGGCCAGCACGAGGGTGGGCCGGCTGTCGGTGACGATGTGCGTCAGCTCCCGCTCACCCGTCCTGGGGTTGAGCGGTACGGCGGGTACGCCCGCGAGCAGCGCGGCGACCACCGCCACGGCGGTCTCCAGGGTGGGCGTGGCCCACACGGCGACGCGCTCGGCCCCCTCCAGCCGGGCGGCCAGCGCGCCCGCCGCGCCGCTCAGTTCGCCGTACGTCAGCGACCGGTCCCCGAACCGGAGCGCGGGCCGTCCGGAGCCGGGGTCCAGGGCCGGAAAGAGCGAACTCACGCGTCGTCCTCCTCGCATCGCCGCACAGGGCAGTCCGTCCGTGGTCACGGACCCCACCATTCTCCCCGCGGCCGCCGCCCGGGAAGCGGTACGACCTGTGCTCTTCGCCGCAGTTCGGGCGCCGCTCGTGCCGGGTAGGGACCGCTCCCGAGCGCCTCCCGAGCGCCTCCCGAGCGGACGGCGGGCGCCGCTCAGGCGGGGGAGGCCGGGGCACCGGCGCGGGGGCCGTCCAGGGCGGACTCCCAGGTGACCGTCGTGCCCCGGGTGCCGTCGTCGCGTACGCCGTCGTCCGTGACCGTCAGGCGGACGGCGGCGCGGCCGTCGGGGAGGGCGGCCGTGGCGTCGGCCCGCACGTCCACCGCCGTCACGCCCGTGCGGCGGTGGACCG
This sequence comes from Streptomyces sp. WAC05374, assembly GCF_004353505.1. Taxonomy (GTDB): domain Bacteria; phylum Actinomycetota; class Actinomycetes; order Streptomycetales; family Streptomycetaceae; genus Streptomyces. The sequence goes on along the minus strand of NZ_SMNQ01000005.1, from coordinate 132,900 downwards.
CCGCCAGCGCGGCGCGCAGGGCGGCCAGCAGCCGGTCGGCCACCGGCCCGCCGACCCGGGTGTCCACCGGGCCGGTGAAGTGGACGGACGGCGACAGGCCCAGCGGGACCGCCGCCCCGCCGGTCTCCCGCAGGACCCGGCCGCGGAAGGAGCGGGGTGCGTCGGCCGGGGGCTGCTGGAGCGCGAAGATGGCGGTGCGGACCTCCTGGATGGTGGAGTCCAGTTCGTCCACGGCCCGCCCCAGCAGCTCCGCCGCCTCCGGCGCGGCCCGCCGCCGCGTGGACTCCAGCATCATCTCCGTGGCGAACAGCCGCTGCACCACCAGGTCGTGCAGGTCGCGGGCGATCCGGTCGCGGTCCTCGTACACGGCGAGCCGCTCCCGGTCGCGCCGGGCGTCCGCGAGGACCAGGGCGAGCGCCGCCTGGGAGGCGAACTGCGACGCCAGCAGCCGCTCCGCCGCCGTGTACGGGCGGCCGCCGCGCCGGCGCGGCAGGGCGAGGGTGCCGATCAGCCGCCCGCCGCTGCGCAACGGCAGCATCATGGAGGGCCCGAACCGGGTGCGGACGCGGGTCGTCATCCGGGGATCGGTGGCCGAGTCGTCGACGAAGACCGGCTCCCCGCCCAGCAACTGGACCAGGACGGGCGAGCCGGGCTCGATGACCGTGCCGACGAGGTCGCCCGGGTCGTGCGGGGTGGAGGCGGCGACGATCTCCATCCCGCCCTCACCGGTGGGCTGGAGGACCACGCCCGCCGCCGCGCCGGCGAGCAGCCGGGCCCGCTCGGCGACGGTCACCAGCGCGCCGGCGGCGGGGTCGCCGGTCAGCAGCGCGGTCGTCACGGCCGCCGCGCCCTCGATCCACCGCTCCCGCTGCCGGGCCGCCTCGTACAGCCGGGCGTTGCCGATCGCGATGCCCGCCTGCGAGGCCAGGACGCGCAGCATCGCCAGGTCCTCGCCGGTGAAGGGCCCGCCGCGCCTGCCGGTGAGGTGGAGGTGGCCGAACACGTCGGTCCCGACGCGGACCGGTACGCCGAGGCAGGGCCGCCCGGCGGGGCCGTCGGAGCCGGGCAGCCGGGCGAGGCGCCGCCGGTCCTCCTCCGTCGCCCCCACCGTGTACAGGCCGGCGGGCCTGCCGTGCTCGGGGTCGACGACCACCAGCGCGCCGGTCCGCGCGTCTGTCAGCGCGGCGGCGGACTCCACGATGCGCTGGAGGGTGGTGCGCAGCCCGAGGTCGGTGCCGACGTTCAGGACCGCTTCGAGCAGCGCCGGGAGCCCGCCGGTGGTCATACGGCGGTCACCCGGCCGTCAGCCGGCGCCGGGACCACCGGCGCGGCAGGGGGCCGTGGTCCCCGCGCGACCTCACTCGGCTTCGGCGAGCGGGTCCAGCGTGAGGGGCTCGATGCGACCCTCCAGCATGGCCCCGAGCCCCAGGACGGCGCAGACGTCGGGCCGTTCCGCGATCTGCACGGGCATCCCGGTCGCGTTGCGCAGCATCTGGTCGAGGCCGGGCAGCAGCGCGCTGCCGCCGACCATCATGATGCCGCGGTCGACGAGGTCGGCCACCAGGTCGGGCGGGCAGTCGCGCAGCACCTTCCCGATCCCGTCGAGCACGGCCGTCAGCGGGGTGTGCAGCGCCTGGCGCACGGCGGCCGTGTCGACCAGCACGGAACGCGCCAGGCCGGTGGCCACGTCCCGCCCGTGGATCTCCGTGGACGCCGGGCCCTGCGCGGTCAGGCCGTTGCCGTGCAGGGCGAGTTGGAGCGGGCGCACCGACTGGCTGGGCAGCATCAGCTCGTGCTGGTGGCGCAGGTACTGGATGACGGCGTGGTCGATCGCGTTGCCGCCCACCGGGATGCGCTCGGCGGTGACGATCGCGCCGAGCGACAGCACGGCGACCTGGGTGGTGGCCGCCCCGCACACCAGGATCATGGTGGCGGTCGGCTGCTCCACCGGCAGGCCGCAGCCGACGGCCGCGGCGATCAGCGTGTCCACCAGCTCGACGCGGCGGGCCCCGAGCCCGACGAGCGTCTCGATGGTGGCGCGCTGCGCGAGCGGGTCGCTGTCGTGCGGGGTACAGGCGGCGGCGCGCAGCATCGGCTTGCGGCGCAACTGGCGGCGGAGCTTCTCGCCGAGGAGGTGGCGCAGCATCCGCTGGGCCATCTCGATGTCGACGACGCTGCCGCCGGAGACGGGGCGTACGACGCGGATGTAGTCGGGGGTGCGGCCGGTCATCTTCTCCGCGAACTCGCCGACGGCGATCAGCGCCCCGGTGCGGGTGTTGACGGCGGCGACGCTCGGCTCGTCGACGACGAGCCCGACGCCCTTGACGAAGACCCGGGTCCGGGCGGCCCCCAGGTCGACGGCGACATGGCAGCGGCGGAGCTGCTCGAGACTGACGGTCACGGTGCGGTCCTCCCAGGAGCGGTACGTGCTCGCATCGTGCGATCGCGCGGCGGGCGGCGCGCGCCGGGGGAGCTGACGGGGTGACAGAAAGCGGCCGAAGGGGCTACCCGGCGCGGGAGCCGGCGCTACACGAGCCGCTGGAGCAGCCCCCAGGTGAACTCGGCCACGCACGCGGTCCCGCCGGGCGGCGTGAGCGCCAGCCGCCACCGGGTGGGCGCGCTGCCCTCCATCGGCCGGGCCGGGAAGGCGCGGGCCACCTCGTCCACGGTGCAGCTCCAGGGGCGCAGGTCGGCGACCGTACGCAGCTCCGGCCCGGCCGCACCGGGTGCCCGGACGAGCCACTCGTTCCACACCGGGCCGCCGCCGGGCGCGGCCAGCACCTCGAAGCGGAGGTCCGGCCACAGCGGCACGGGCCACAGCAGCGCGTCGCACTCCAGGTCGCCGACGGCGCGGCGGGTACGGGACTCCGGCTCGCCCAGCACGGAGCGGTAGCGGGCGAGCGCGCCGCGGGACCCGGGGGAGCGGGTCATCGCCTGCCAGCGGCGGTTCGCCTCGCGCATGGCGGCGATCGACGCGCCCAGCTCGCGGCGGGCGTCCTCGACCAGGCCGGGCTGGTGGTCGGCCATCCGGCGCAGCAGGACGAGCTGGAAGTCGAGCGGGCCAAATGGGGCGGAGGGTGTGCCGGAGGGGGTCATGCCGACATCCTGCCCGTTCCTCATGAATCGAGCGGCGCGCCGGGCGTTGGCCATTTCCACACAGGATTTCCACAGACCCGGCTATCTCCGGTGTCCCGGCGCCGCATACTCTGCGGGCGCCATGGATTACTGCCACCAGTGTCAGCGGCACCTCAACGGCGCCCTGGCCTGTGCCGGGTGCGGTACGCCTGCCGAGGAGCTGCGGCACGAGGACCCGCACATACCCGCGGCGGAACACGTCTACGAGCTGGACCGGGACGAGGAGCTTCCGACCGCGGGACCCCGGCGTGCCCGCAACCAGCAGCGCCGCGCCCAGCCCGCCCGGCGGTCGCGTCCGGCGGGGCGCCGTGCCCGCAAGCGCCGGGGGCGCAAGGTGCTGATCGGGGTGGTCTCCCTGGTCCTGGCGGCCGGCCTGCTGAGCCTGGCCGAGCTGGCGATCGAGCACCCCGGCGAGGACGGCGCCGCCACCGCCGTACGGCAGGAGGACCCGGTGGCGCCGGAGCCGCTGCCCGAGCAGCCGGAGGGCTCCACGGCGCCGGACGGCCCGAGCCCGGTGAAGGACCCCGTGGCGGAGAGCTCCGCGTCCGGGGACCCCGAGGAGGGCCCGGGCGCCGGTGGCGAGGCGTCCGGCGCCCCGTCGCGCGCGCCCGGCGGGTCCGCCTCGGGGCGTTCGGGCGAGCCGGGCACCGGTCCGTCGGCCCCGCAGCCGTCGGGCGACCCCGAGGAGCCGGGCGCCCCGGACGCCCCGGCACCGGACGAGCCTGCCCCGGCGGACCCGCCGCCGGACGGTGGCGGCGACCCCGAGGAGCCGGGCGGCCCGGACGAACCGGGCGAGCCCGCGCCGGACGACCCGGCCCCCGACGACCCGCCGCCGACGCAGCCCGCCCCGGACCCGACGCCGACGGAGTCGTGCGACTGGTTCCTGTGGTGGTGCGTGTAGCTCCGCGCCGGACCTGATTCCCGGCCTCGCGGGCACTGGGGCCCCACGGCGCGCCCACCCCCGGTGCTACGCCCCGGCCTCCGTGCCGCCCACCATGCGGCGCAGGAGGTCGCGGAGGGCCGTCCGCTCCTCGTCCGTGAGGGCGGCCAGCGGCTCGCGGGCGAAGTCCAGGGCTTCCCTCAGGCGGCGGGCCGTCGACCGGCCCTCCTCCGTCGCCGCGGCGATCTTCACCCGGCGGTCGGCCGGGTCCGGCCGGCGCTCCACCAGGCCGCGCGCCTCCAGCCGGTCCACGATGCCGGTCACGTTCGACGGCTCGCACCGCAGCGACTGCGCGATGCGCCGCATCGGCGTGGGCTCCAGGGCGAGGAGCCCCAGGACGCGCGCCTGGGCGCCGGTCAGGGAGTGCTGCGCGGCGGCCTGCTCGTACTCCTCGTGGTAGCGGGTCACCACCGTGCCGATGAGTTCGACCACTTCGAGGGTGAGCGGGTCTGTGCGTCTGCTGGGCATGGCTCCAGGATACTCATTTACTTGACAACCTGAAATATCCAGGCGCATGGTTGTTTCAGGTGGTGAAACAAACGCCCCGGCAAACGCACCGAACAAGCGCACCGTGAAGCGACACGGTGCGCAGCAATTCCAGGAGGCACCGCAGCATGTCCGCTCTTCCCGCGTCCGGCCGCGCATGGCACCTCGTCGCCCGCCCGCACGGCTGGCCCCGGCCCGAGGACTTCGCCCTCCGTGAGGCGCCCGTCACCGAGCCGGCCGAGGGCCGCGTCCTCGTCCGCAACCTGCACTTCTCGGTCGACCCGTACATGCGCGGCCGGATGAACGACGTCAAGTCCTACGTCCCGCCGTTCCAGCTCGACCACCCCATGGACGGCGGCGCCGTCGGTGAGGTCGTCGCCTCCAACGCCGAGGGCTTCGCGGTCGGCGACCACGTGCTGCACGGCCTCGGCTGGCGCGAGTACGCCGAGGTCAGCGCCAAGCACGCCACCAAGGTCGACGCCTCCCTCGCGCCCCTCTCCGCCTACCTCGGCGTCCTCGGCATGACGGGCCTGACCGCCTACGCCGGTCTCTTCGACGTGGCGTCCTTCAAGGAGGGCGACGCCGTCTTCGTCTCCGGCGCGGCCGGCGCCGTCGGCAGCCAGGTCGGCCAGATGGCGAAGCTCAAGGGGGCCTCCCGGGTCATCGGCTCGGCCGGTTCCGACGAGAAGGTGAAGCTCCTCACGGAGGAGTACGGCTTCGACGCCGCCTTCAACTACAAGAACGGCCCCGTCGCCGCCCAGCTCAGGGAGGCCGCCCCGGACGGCATCGACGTCTACTTCGACAACGTCGGCGGCGAGCACCTGGAGGCCGCGATCTCCTCCTTCAACGTGCACGGCCGCGCCACCATCTGCGGCATGATCGCCCAGTACAACAGCACCGAGCCGACCCCCGCGCCGCGCAACCTCGCGATGGTCATCGGCAAGCGGCTGCGTCTCCAGGGCATGCTGGTCGGCGACCACGCCGCCCTCCAGCCCCGCTTCGTCCAGGAGGTCGCCGGCTGGCTGGCCTCCGGCGAGCTCAAGTACCAGGAGACGGTCGTCGAGGGCATGGAGAACGGCGTCGAGGCGTTCCTCGGCATGCTCCGCGGCGAGAACACCGGAAAGATGATCGTCTCGCTCACCCGATAGGCTCACCTCCAGCCCGCCGCGACCGTGGGCGCGAGTCGCGGCGCATCACAGGAGGAAACCTCTTACATGTCGATCCAGCAGTCCGACGTCCTGTACACCGCCGTCGCCACCGCCGAGAACGGGCGTGACGGCCGCGTCGCCACCAACGACGGCAAGCTCGACGTCGTCGTGAACCCGCCCAAGGAGATGGGCGGGTCCGGCGAGGGCACCAACCCGGAGCAGCTCTTCGCCGCCGGTTACAGCGCCTGCTTCCAGGGTGCGCTCGGTGTCGTCGCCCGCCAGGAGGGCGCCGACATCTCCGGCTCGACCGTCACCGCCGAGGTCGGCATCGGCAAGAACGCCGAGGGCTTCGGGATCATCGTCAAGATCTCCGCGAAGATCCCGAACGTGAGCGCCGCCACCGCCAAGGAGCTCATCGAGAAGGCCCACCAGGTCTGCCCGTACTCCAAGGCCACCCGCGGCAACATCACGGTCGACCTCGACGTCGCCTGATCACGCCCCGTACGCGCCGGAGGGCCGCACCCGTCCAGGGTGCGGCCCTCCGCCGCTTCCCCGCCCGCGACGCCCGACGGCCGTCGGAGGTGTCAGCGCGCCCCGATAGGGTGCACCCATGCGTGATCTCGGGGTGGGTTTCGGCTATGTGATGAAGGGCCAGCGCTGGGTCGGCCGGCACGGACGGTGGTTCGGGTTCGGGCTGCTGCCCGGACTGGTGACCCTGGTGCTGTACGCGGCCGCGCTGGCCGGTCTGGCGTACGGCGCGGACGACCTGACCGCGTGGGCGACGCCCTTCGCGGACGACTGGTCCTCGCCCTGGCAGGGCGTCTTCCGCGGCTTCCTCACCGCGCTGCTGTTCGCCTTCGGCCTGTTCGTGGCGGTCGTCACCTTCACCGCCGTGACCCTCCTGGTCGGACAGCCCTTCTACGAGTCGCTCTCCGAGGAGGTCGACCGCTCCGAGGGCGGCGACGTCCCCAGCTCCGGGCTGCCGCTCTGGCGCGAACTGTGGATCTCCGCCCGCGACAGCCTCCGCGTCCTGGTGCGGGTGGTGCTGTACGGCGTCCTGCTGTTCGCCCTCGGGTTCATCCCGGTCGTCGGCCAGACCGTCGTCCCGGTGCTCGGCTTCTGCGTCTCCGGGTTCTTCCTGGCCGAGGAGCTCACGGCCGTGGCCCTCCAGCGGCGCGGCGTCGAGCTCAAGGAACGCCTCGCGATGCTGCGCGGCCGGCGGATGCTCACCCTCGGCTTCGGTGTCCCGCTCGCCCTCTCCTTCCTGGTGCCGTTCGTCGCGGTGTTCCTGATGCCCGGCGCCGTCGCGGGCGCGACGCTGCTGGTCCGCGACCTCGAGGCCCCGCAGGACCCGCCCGCCGCCGTGGACGGCGAGACGGTCGGGACCCCGCGTGCCTGAGCTGTTCGCGGTCGCCGTCATCACGGTCCTCGCGGTCGTCAGCCCGGGCGCCGACTTCGCGATGGTCGTGCGCAACAGCTACCTCCACGGCCGCACGACCGGCCTGTTCGCCGCCGCGGGAGTGGCGGCGGGCGTCCTCGTCCACGTCACGTACACCATGCTGGGCGTGGGGCTGCTGATCGCGGCCAACACCGCGCTGTTCACCGCGATCAAACTGGCGGGCGCGGCCTACCTCGTCCACATCGGTCTGCGGACCTTCTTCTCCCGCGCGGACGTGACGGTCGACCTGGCGGGCGAGCGGTCCCTGTCCCGCTGGGGCGCGCTGCGCACCGGCTTCCTGACCAACGTCCTGAACCCCAAGACCACCCTGTTCGTCGTCTCCACCTTCACCCAGGTCGTCGGCCCGGACACGGCCCGCTGGCAGCAGGGCGCCTACGGCCTGTTCATGTCGCTCACCCACCTGGTCTGGTTCGGTCTGGTGGCGCTCTTCTTCTCCCACTCCCGGCTGCGCACCTCGATGCTGCGCGCCCAGAAGGCCCTCAACCGCGCCATCGGCGCGACGCTGGTGGGACTGGGGATCACCCTGGGCGTGGCGTGACGGCCCGCAAGGGCTGAATCCGGCCGTCTCCTTCCGCCGGGCCATCCCGTCGGGGAAAGTTGGGCATAAAGAGCGGGACGACGACGGCGCCGTTCGGCATTCCTCGCGGGGGGAACAGCTCGGATGAACACAGCGGGGACGGGCACCGGGCCGTTGTATCTGGAACCGCGCCTGGAGCGGCGGCCGGCCGCCCTGCTGGCATCGGGCGGTCCGTTCCTCCACGCGCTCGTGGCCGCGCTGGGCTCGCCGCTCAACGTGGTGTTACCGGACCAGATCGCCGAGAACGTGGAGCGCTTCCGCGCCGTCTTCCGCGCCCGGCGGCTCACCGGCCGGATCTTCTTCGCGCACAAGGCCAACCGGTCCAGCGCGCTCGTCCGGCACCTGGTCACCACCGACGCCGCCCTCGACGCCGCGTCGCTCGGCGAACTCCGGCACGCCCTGGCCTCCGGGTGGACGGGTGACCGGATCATGGCGACCGGCCCCAAGGACCCGGAGTTCCTGTGGCTGGCCGCGCGGACCGGGGCGACCGTCAACGCCGACGGGCCGGGCGAGCTGGAGCGGGCCGCCGGGCTCGTACGGGCGTACGGGCTGCCCCGCCTCAGGGTCGTGCTGCGGCTGTCCGAGTTCGGGACGACGGGCACCACCCTGCTCTCCCGCCGCAGCCGCTTCGGTACGCCGGCGAAGTCCCTCAAGGAGCTGCTGGACACGGCCGACCGGCACCGGGACGCGCTGGAGCCCGTCGGGGTCGGCTACCACCTCGACACCACGAGCCCGGACGAGAAGGCGGCCGCCCTCGAAGGGTGCCTGAGGGCCATGGAGGAGCTGTACGCCCACGGCTTCTCCCCGCGCGCCGTCGACATCGGGGGCGGCTTCGGCGTCAGCTACCTGGCCCACGCCGAGCAGTGGGACCGGTACACCACCGAACTGACCCGGGCGGTCATGGGCCGGCGCCCGCCCATGACGTGGGGCGGCCACGGCTACGGGCTGCGCATGGAGAACGGCACCGTCAAGGGCGCCCTGGGCCTCTACCCGGCCCACCGCCCCCTCGCGGGCGCCGACTACCTGGACGACCTGCTGTCCCGCCCCGCCCCGGGCCTGGGCGGCCGCCCGCTGGGCACCCTGCTGCTGGAGAGCCTCCACGAGCTGTACGTCGAGCCCGGCCGGGCGCTCGTGGACCAGTGCGGGCTCACGCTCGGCACGGTCCGGGACGTACGGCAGGCGGAGGGCGGTGAGCACCTGGTGACGCTGGCGATGAACGCGGGCGACGCCGGCCTCGAGGACCACGGCGTCCTCGTGGACCCGGTCCTCCTGCCCCGCGACGGCACCCCGGCCGAGGGGCGGCCCGCCACCGTGTACCTCATGGGCAACCTCTGCCTGGAGGCCGACCTGATCACGCGCCGGGCCGTCCACCTGCCCCGGCTGCCGCACCCGGGCGACCTCCTCGCCTTCCCCAACACCGCCGGCTACTGCATGGACTTCGGGGCCACCCGCGCCCAGCGGCAGCCGCTCGCCCGCAGAGTCGCCGTCTTCGAGGAGGAGGGTTCCTGGCACTGGTGCCTCGACGAGCAGTACTGGCCGATCACACGACCGGGGGGACCGCGCACATGAGGTACGACAGCATCACCGACGCCATCGGCGACACCCCGCTGGTGCGTATCGACCCGGACGTCCACGGGCTGCGCAACATCGACCTCTACGCCAAGCTCGAAATGCTCAACCCGTTCGGCTCCCTGAAGGACCGCGCCGCCTGGAACATGGCCCGCGAGGGCCTGGCCGCCGCCCAGGAGCGCGGCGAGACGGTCGTCGAACTGTCCAGCGGCAACACGGCCAAGGCCCTCGCCCTCATCGCCGGGCTGCACGGCCTGCCGTTCAAAAGCGTCACCAACAGGATGCGCATCCCCGAGATCAAGGACCTGCTCCTGCTGCTGGGCGCCGAGATCGAGGAGCTGCCCGGCCGGTCCGAGTGCCTCGACCCGACCGACACCGACGACCCACTGACCCTGTTCCACCAGCGGCTGAACCGGCCCGGCAGCGCCCACTTCCACACCGACCAGTACTTCAACGCCCTCAACACCGAGGCCCACGCCTCCGGCACCGGCCCGGAGATCATCGCCGACCTCGACGGCCGGGCCCCCGACTGGTTCATCGCCTGCGTCGGCACCGCCGGCTCCTCCACCGGCGTGGCCAGGGCCCTGCGCGCCCACGACCCGTTGGTGAGCGTCGTGGGGCTCGTCGGCGAGAAGACCGACTTCATCCCGGGCATCCGCAACGCCGACGAGGTGCAGGAGGTCGGCCTGTTCGACCCGGCCACGTACGACACGATCGAGTCCGTCAGCGCCGACGAGGCCATCGACGGGATGGTGACCCTGCTGCGCCGCTGCGGCCTGCTCGCCGGACCGACCGGCGGAGCCGCGTACTACGGGGCCGTCCGCCACCTGCGGCCGCTGGACGAGCGGCTGACGGACCGCCGCAGCGCCGTCTTCATCGTCTGCGACCGGGTGGAGAGCTACCTCGGGTACGTACGGCAGCGCCGTCCCGAGCTGCTGGGGCGCCCGCCGGTGAAGAACTCGGTGGCCACGCTGACCGACACGGAGGCCCGCACGGCGACCGTCGTCGACGTGGCCGAGGCGCAGAAGTGGATCGCGGAGGAGCGCCCCCTGGTGATCGACCTGCGCGGCCCGTTCGCGTACGCCGCCCTGCACATCGACGGCTCGGTGAACATCGTCGACGAGCTGTTCGACGAGCTGCTGCGCGGCGGCCTGCCCTTCGGCAAGCGGCAACCGGTGCTGCTGGCCTGTCCGGTGGGGGAGCGGTCCGCCCGGTACGCCGCCCTGCTCACGCGCATGGGCCACCCCGACGTCCGCAGCCTGGCCGGCGGGATCGTCGCCTGGCGGGACGCGGGCGCGCCGCTCGTGCGCGATTGAGGTGACGGAGATGACCGACGACGCCACCGGCGTGCCCGGCGCCCCGGCGGAGATCGGGGAACTGCGTTCCTGGCATCGGGCGTTGCGCGCCCAGTTCCCGATCGTCACCGCCCATCCGGACCTGGCGTACCTGGACAGCGCGGCCACCGCGCAGAAGCCGCAGGCCGTCCTGGACGCCGTGCGCGACTACCTCACCACCTCCAACGCCAACGCCGGGCGCGGCTCCTACCCGTGGGCGAACGCCACCACCGCGCTGGTGGAGGGCGCCCGCGACCGGGTCAGGCGGTTCCTGGGCGATCCGGAACCGGACCGGTCGGCCGTGCACTTCACCAGCGGCACCACGGAGGGGCTGCGCACGGTCGCGCGGGACTGGCTGCCCGCCCTCCTCGCCGACGGCGACGAGATCGTCGTCCCGTTCCACGACCACGAGGCGAACCTGTCGCCGTGGCTGGAGGCGCGGGAGCTGCTCGCCCGCCAGGGCGTCGCCGTCCGCGTCCGGGAACTGCCGTACCAGGCCGCCTCCGGCGACTACGACCCTGCCGCGCTCGCCCGTCTCATCGGCCCGCGCACCCGGTTCGTGGCCGCCACGCACGTCCACCACGTGTACGGCGCCGACATGAACGTCCACCGGCTGCGCGAGGTGGTGGGGCCGGACGTGCCCATCTGCCTGGACGCCGCGCAGAGCGTCGGGCACCTGCCGGTGTCCGTGGCGGAACTGGACGTGGACTTCGTGGTGTTCTCCGGCCACAAGGCGCTCGCCCTGCCGGGCACGGGCGCGGTGTGGGCCCGGCGGCGGCGCGGCCCGGACTTCCGGCCCGGCGGCTGGCAGGGCACCCCGAACACGGTCGGCATCGCCTCCCTGGCCGCCGCCCTCGACTGGCTGGACGCGGCCGGGACGGAGCGGATCGAGCGCTGGACGGTGGCGCTCACGTCGCTGCTGACCGACGGGCTGAGCGGCATGGACGGCACGTACGAGGTCCTCGGCTGCCGCGCCAGCCTGGCGGCCGGCTCGCCGGTGCAGCGCCGCCGGAGCCTGGTGACGTTCCGCCATCGCCGCATGGAGGCCCACGACGTGGCCTTCGTGCTGTTCAGCCACGGGTTCATGGTGCGGTCCGACGGGCACTGCCAGGCCGGGAGGGGCGAGAAGGAGGACTCCGTACGCGTCAGCCTCCACGTGCACAACTCACCCGAAGAGATCGAAAGGCTGCTCAACGCCCTCGCCAGTCTGCAATGATTTTCAATAGCAGCAAGCGTCACGAGGTGCGGAGGGGCACGAGCGGCCATGGGTGTGAGAGCGGTATGGGTGTGAACGCGGTGACGGCCGCGCGGTGGGTGGAGCGCTGGGAGGAGCAGCAACAGCGGTACGCGGTCGACCGCGACGAGAGCTTCACCGTGATCGCGGACGTGGTCGAGTACGTGACGGCCGGCCGGCCCGGCACGCCGCTCGTCCTGGACCTCGGCAGCGGGCCGGGCTCACTGGCGGCCCGGCTGGCGGGCCGGCTCCCGGGCGCCGAGGTGCTGGCCGTCGACGGCGACCCGCTCCTGCTGGAGCTGGGCAGCGCGTACTACGGCTCGGCGTCGCTGCGCCACGTCGAGGCGATGATCGGCGAGCCGGGCTGGCTCGACGCGCTGGCCCTGGACCGTCCGGTGGACGCGGCCGTGTCCACGACGGCCCTGCACTACCTGGACCGGCGCACCCTCGCCCGGGTGTACCGCGAACTGGCCGGGCGGCTGCGCCCCGGGGGCGTCCTCGTCAACGGCGACCACATCGGCCCGGACTCCGCGAAGGTCGCCGATCTGGCCCGGGACATCGGGCGCCGCCACGCGGAACGGCACAAGACCCTGGTCCACGACGACTGGGAGTCCTGGTGGTCGGGCGCCGCCTCCGACCCGGAGCTGGCACGGTTCCTCGCACAGCGCGGGAGCCACCGGCACCCGCGCTGCGAGGGCAACGACCTGACCGTCTCCAGCCACCTGGAGCTGCTGCGGGCGGCCGGGTTCGAGCACGCCGGCGTGGTGTGGCAGTACGGACACAGCCACATCCTGGCCGCCGTGCGCTGACTCACCCGGCCGACGCCGCCACCGCGATGACGCTCCTGACCTGGGCCGTGATGTCCGCCCGGTTGCGGAGGAACTCCGGGTCCTCCACCGCGCCCGTGTTGCCCGCGCCGAACTGGAGCACCGGTGTGTGCACATGGCCGCCCGGCAGGTCCGCGAGGCCCAGCCGGTCACGCAGCAGCGTGGCGCGGTAGGCGATCTCGTTGGACAGGTAGTCCCCGCCGCCGCCCGCGCGGGCCGCCGAGCCGGGCGTCGGCCCGCCGGGGCGGACCACCGGGTCCGTGCCGCCCGCCGGGACCTCGGTCACCGACGTGTTGTCGTACACCGGGAACCGGCCCGTGTCCGCCGCCGTGATCCTCGCGTACGGCAGGGTCGTCGTCGTCCACTGGGGCCGCGTCGCCGGGTCGGCCACCGGCACCAGGCCCTTCTCGGACACGTTCTCGTTGTCGCCGAACCCGCCGCGCCACGCCCCGTTGAAGCGCTCCACGTCGAAGCGGCCGACCCGGCCCTGGCTCACCGTGGTGAACGCGTCGACGTTCGGCAGGTGCGGCCGCAGCGTCCGCTCCACCTCACCCTCCGCGAAGTCCGCCCAGCGCACCGGGAACACCGCCGTCTCCACCCGGGCGAGCGCCCCGTCCGCCGTGCGGATCAGCGTCCCGTCCAGCGCCAGCGCCGCCGCCCCCGACGGGTTGCTGATCCGGATGTCCCGGTCCAGCGTGAACGGGTCGAAGCCGGTCATCAGCACCCGCTTGACGCCCCTGCCCGCCGGGAAGCGGATCGCGTCCTGCCCGCGCGAGGAGGTCTCCAGCCGCTCCAGCAGCCCCGCCCGCGCCTGCGGCGACAGGGCGAAGTCCGGCTCCCAGGTGCGCAGTTCCCGCGTCATGGCCAGCCGCGCCCAGTACAGCGGCCGGTCGTCGTCGCGGGCCAGGTCGCCACGCGCCGGGCCGCGCCCCTGCGCCCGGTCCACGGCCCGCTGCCACAGCCCCGCCCCGTGCCGCCGGACGGCCCGCTCGGCCGCCGCGTAGGACCCGGCGCCCTCCAGCGCGGCGGCGAAGCCGGGTGCCACCGCGTCGAATCCGCTGCGCGTGAGGATCTCGCGCGGCACCGCCCGGTCGAGGCGGGCCTCCTCGACCGTGGGCGCCGCCTGGGCGGGGGCCGTGGAGACCGTCAGCGCGGCGAGGACCAGAACGAGGGTCGTACGAAGGGGTATGCGTGACGTCCGTATCCGTGACATCCGTATCCGGGACACAGGAGGCAGTCCTTCCGTAGGGTCCCGGAACGCTACCGCGCCCCCAACAGCCGCAGAAAGTCCCGGAAGGCGGCCGGCATGTCCACCGCGTCCGGGTCGAGCAGCCACTGGTACTGGAGCCCGTCCATCACCGCCGTCATCAGCGGCGCCGCCTGCTCGGGCGTCAGCCCGCCGGGCAGCCGGTCCCCGTACGCGGCCCGCAGCACGTTCGCCATCTCGCCCCGCACCTGGGCGTAGCGGCGGGTGAAGAACTCCCGCGCCGGATGACCCTCCGTCACGCTCTCGCCGAGCAGGGCCGAGAAGGTCTGCACGATGCCCGGCCTCATCGCGTTGTACTCGACGAGCGAGTCCAGCAGGTCCAGCCGCCAGCCCTCACGGGCGCCGCTCCCGCCCGTGTCCCACTGGTCGCGCTCCTCCAGCACCGCGACCAGCAGCGCCTCCTTGGTGGGGAAGTAGTGCAGGAGCCCCTGCTGGGTCAGCCCGACCCGCTCGGCGACCGCCCCGAGCGACGCGCCCCGGTAGCCGCGCTCGGCGATCACCTCGAGGGCGGCGCGCACGATCTCGGCGCGCCGTTCCTCGCTCCTGGCCCTGGCGGCTGCCATCCTCACCCACTCCGATCCACGAAAGTCACGGAAACATAACGAACCCTACCGGCCTACAGGTGATGCCGTCACCATGGACACCCCCGCACGCCGACACGGAGGTACGACAGTGACAGACCCGACCGGCATCCCGCGCGAGGCGGCCGTCGAGGCGGCGCTCGGCACGCTCGACCTGGACACCAAGACCCGGCTGCTGGCCGGCCGGGACATGTGGTCGCTGCCCGCCCTCCCGGAGATCGGCCTGGCCCCGCTGGTCATGTCCGACGGCCCCATCGGCGTGCGCGGCGTGCGCTGGACCGCCGACGACCCCTCCGTCGCCCTGCCGTCCCCCACCGCGCTCGCCGCCACCTGGGACCCGGCCCTCGCCCGCCGCGCCGGCCGGCTCCTCGCCCAGGAGGCCCGCCGCAAGGGCGTCCACGTCCTGCTCGCCCCCACCGTCAACCTCCACCGCTCACCGCTGGGCGGGCGCCACTTCGAGGCGTACAGCGAGGACCCGTACCTCACCGGCGAGATCGGCACCGGATACGTGCTGGGCGTCCAGGACGGCGGCGTCGCCACCACCGTCAAGCACTTCGTCGCCAACGACGCCGAGACCGACCGCTTCACCGTGAACAACGTCGTCGCCCCCCGGCCCCTGCGCGAGCTCTACCTCGCCCCCTTCGAGGCGATCGTCACCGGCGCCCGCCCCTGGGGCGTCATGACCGCCTACAACCGGGTCAACGGCCGCACCATGACCGAACACCACCACCTGGTCAACGAGGTGCTGCGCGCCCAGTGGGGCTTCGACGGCGTCAACGTCTCCGACTGGATGGCCGCCCGCGACACCAAGGGCGCCATCGAGGGCGGCCTCGACCTCGCCATGCCCGGGCCGGGCACCGTCTACGGCGAGGCCCTCGCCGCCGCCGTGCGCGCCGGGGAGGTCGACGAAGCCGTCGTCGACCGCGCCGTGCGCAACGTGCTGCGCCTCGCCGCCCGCGTCGGCGCCCTGAAGGGCACCGAACCGGCCGTCACCGCGCTCCCGGAGCCCGTCGACGGCGAGGCCCTGGCCCGGGAGATCGCCCGCCGCGGCTTCGTCCTCGTCCGCAACGAGGGCGCCCTCCCGCTCGCACCCGGCCGGACCGTCGCCCTCCTCGGCGCCGCCGCCCGCGACGCCCGCGTCCTCGGCGGCGGCTCCGCCCAGGTCTTCCCCGACCGCACGGTCTCCCCGCTCGACGGGCTCACCGCCGTGCTCCCCGCCGGCGCGCTGACGTACGCCGTCGGCGCCGACCCCACCGACGAACCCGCCCCCGCCGGCGCCGGCTTCACCCTGCGCGCCGTCTGCCGCGACGCCCACGGCACCGTGCTCGGCGAGGGCTCCCTGCCCAGCGGGCAGGTCCAGTGGATCGGCGACGACCTGCCCGAGGGCGTCACCCACGACACGCTCCACAGCGTCGAGGTCACCGGCACCTTCACTCCCCGAGAGAGCGGCGAGCACGCCTTCGGCACCCGCGGCCTGGGCGCCTTCACCCTCACGGTCGGCGGCGAGACCCTCTACGACGGCGTCCAGGAGATGGGCGACGAGGCCGACCCGTTCGAGGCGTTCTTCGGCGCCCCGACCGAGCGCGGCACGGTCGCGCTCACCGAGGGCGTCCCCGTCGAGGTGTCGCTGCTCCACCCGCTCGACCGGGAGCACGCCGCGCCCCTGCCCGGCGTGCTGTTCTCCCTGGTCCACCTCGGTCCGCGCCGCGACCCCGACGAGCTGATCGCCGAGGCGGCCGCCGCCGCCCGCGCCGCCGACACCGCGATCGTCGTGGTGGCCACCACCGAGCGCGTCGAGTCCGAGGGCTTCGACCGCACCGACCTGAAGCTGCCCGGCCGCCAGGACGACCTCGTGCGGGCCGTCGCCGCCGCCAACCCGAACACCGTGGTCGTCGTCAACGCCGGCTCGCCCGTCGAGATGCCCTGGCGCGACGACGTGGCGGCCGTGCTGCTGAGCTGGTTCCCCGGCCAGGAGGGCGGCGCCGCGCTCGCCGACGTCCTGCTCGGCGCCGAGGAGCCGGGCGGCCGCCTGCCCACCACCTGGCCGGCCCGGCTCGCCGACGCGCCGGTCACCGAGGTCACCCCGGTGGACGGCGAACTCCACTACCGCGAGGGCCTCTTCACCGGCTACCGCGCCTGGGACCGGACCTCCGCCGCGCCCGCCTACCCCTTCGGCCACGGCCTGGGCTACACCACCTGGGAGTACGAGGCACTGGAGCTCTCCCCGGAGGGCGCGACCGTCCGCGTCCGCAACATCGGCTCCCGCCCCGGCCGCGAGGTCGTCCAGCTCTACGTCGCCCCCGTGGACGACCCCGTGGAGCGCCCGCTGCGCTGGCTGGCCGGCTTCGCGAGCGTGACGGCCGGACCCGGTGAGGCCGCCGAGACCGAGATCCGGCTCCCGAGGCGGGCGTTCGAGATCTGGGACGAGGCCGCCGGCGCGTGGACGGCCGTCCCGGGCGCGTACGAGATCCACGCGGGGCGCTCCCTCACCGACACCCGCCTGCGCGCGGTCCTGACGGTCGCCGGAACGGACTAGCGAATCCCGAACGCGTACTCGGTCCAGGACGCGTACACCTCACCCGGCCGCAGGACCGTACTCGGAAACCGCGGCCGGTTCGGGGAGTCCGGGAACGCCTGGGTCTCCAGGGCCACGCCGTCGAGGTGGTCCGGCGCGTACACCTGGAGGCCCGGCTCGGTCGTACGGACCGTCAGCAGCCGCCCCGACAGCGGCGAGTACAGCTCCGCCGCCGGGCCCCCGGCGTCCCGGTCGAGCACGAAGTTGTCGTCCAGCCCCGTGCCCACCGGACGGAAGTCCCGGAAGTCGAGCCGGGTGCCGTCCACCGTCGCGATCTCACCCGTCGGGATCGCGGTGTCGTCCAGCGGAGTGAAGTGCCCGGCCGCGAGCCGCATCTCGTGCGCGCCGCCCAGGTTCCAGTACGTGTGGTTCGTCAGGGCCACCACCGTCGGCGCGTCCGTCACCGCCTCGTACGCGATCCGCAGCGCGCCCGAGGCGTCCAGGGTGTACGTGGCACTTACCTCCAGCCGCCCCGGGAAGCCCTCCTCGCCGTCCGGGCTCACCCGCGACAGCCGCACCCCGCCCTCGACCGGCTCGGCGTCCCACACCCGCTTGTCGAACCCGCGCTCGCCCCCGTGCAGGCTGTTCGGGCCGCCGTTGCGCGCGAGCCGGTGCGTCCGCCCGTCCAGGGTGAACACCCCGCCCGCTATCCGGTTCGCGTACCGCCCCACCAGGGCCCCGAAGTACGGTCCCGGATCGGCCTCGTACCCGGCGGGCTCGCCGTGCCCCAGCACCACGTTCCCGGCCGCGCCGTCCCGGTCGGGCACCTCCACCGACTGCACGATGCCGCCGTACGTCAGGACCCGCACACGGGTCCCCGCCCGCTCCAGGACCCACCCGTGGACGTCCGTGCCGTCGGCCAGCCGGCCGCACGGTTCGCCGTACACCCTCATGACGTGACGATCCGGTACGCGATCTCCGCCAGCCGCCCCTGGCCGTCGGTGCTCGGGTGGAACCAGTCCCACGGGCTCAACTGCGCACCCGTGAACCGGTAGTCGAACACCGCCCCGCCGTCGTACCGGCACAGCCGGTCCTTCGCGCACACGTCCCGGAGCACCTCGTTGTACGCCACCACCCGCCGGTACACCTCCTCGCGCCGCTCCACCGCGGCCGCGCCCACGTCGTCGGCGTCACCCAGCATGGAACGGCAGACGCCCAGCTTCCACACCTGCTTGCCGAGCGCGCTGCCCCGCCCCGTCGTCCACAGCCGCTTCAGGTCCGGCACGCTCGACACGTACACCTGGCTCTTCGGCGACACCGCGCGCAGCGCGCGCATCGCCTCCTCGAACGAGGAGCGGAACGAGGACACCGGCGTCATCAGCCCGGTGCTGTCCCGGCAGGCGTCGTTCGCACCGGCCATCACCGTCACCAGCCCGGGCTTCTTCGCGCCCGCCGCCGCCATCTGGCCCGGCAGCTCCGCCATCCGCGCCCCGGACCTGGCCAGGTTCCAGCTCCGGGCGGGCAGCGCCGACGGGCCCACGAGCCGCCGCGCGAGACTGTTCACCCGGGCGTCCCCGCCGGTCGCCCAGGACACCTCCGGGCAGTCGACCAGCAGCCCGCACGCGTCGAACCCCCGCGTGATGGAGTCACCCACGGCCGCGACCGACGCGGGACTGGTGTCCCACGCGGGGGTGGGCCTGGGGGAGGGGCTCGCGGAGGGGCGCGACGCCGCGCCCGGCCCGCCCCCCGGTTCCGCCTCGCACCCGGACAGCGCCACGCCCGAGACCAGGGCGACGGCCGCCGTCCACCCGGCGGCGGTTCGTATACGGCCTCGTCGGCCGGCAGCCATCCGGTAGCCCTTTCGTCGGCGTCCTGGCGAGTGAATGCTTGGTGTCGAGCTCCGCCGGGCAGACCGTACGTCATCCCAAGCGCCCCGGCGCACGGTAGCTTTTCCCCGTCGAACCGTCAGGCGCCTTCGCCAACCGGCTCCGGTAAATTACATCACGTCACATGCTGTCCCTTTTGCGGAGTTTCACTCCCGATGCTGTTTACTGAGGCCGCTGGGAAAGGCGAACCTCGTCCCACACTGGAGGTCCCGGTGACGACACGTGGAGTCCTGTACGTACACTCCGCACCGCGTGCGCTGTGCCCGCACGTCGAATGGGCGGTGGCGGGAGTGCTCGGTGCGAGGGTCCAGCTCGACTGGATCCGGCAGCCGGCCTCCCCGGGCACGTGGAGAGCCGAGTTCTCCTGGCAGGGCGAACCGGGCACCGCCTCCAAACTCGCCTCCGCGCTGCGCGGCTGGCAGATGCTCCGCTTCGAGGTCACCGCCGAGCCGTGCGCCACCGCCGAGGGCGAGCGCTACAGCGCCACGCCCGAGCTGGGCATCTTCCACGCGGTCACCGGCATCCACGGCGACATCCTGATCCCCGAGGACCGCCTGCGCGCCGCCCTCGCCCGCTCCGCCCAGGGCGAGACCAAGCTGGAGGCCGAGATCGCCCGGCTGCTCGGCAAGCCCTGGGACGACGAACTCGAGCCCTTCCGCTACGCCGGCGAGGGCGCCCCGGTCCGCTGGCTCCACCAGGTCGTCTGATTCCTCACGCGCCCCTCGCACCGCCCGGCCCCGAGGCCGCCGTGGCGCGGTGCCGCCCGGACATGGGACTGGGCCCACCCCCTCCAGGGGGCGGGCCCAGCCTCATGTCCACGGTCGCCGGCCGCGAGGTCACACCGTCCGGAACGCCAGCACCACGTTGTGGCCGCCGAAGCCGAACGAGTTGTTGATCGCGGCGATCGTGCCCTCGGGCAGCGCACGGGGCTCGCCGCGCACGATGTCCGCCTCGACCTCCTCGTCCAGCTCGTCGACGTTGATCGTCGGCGGGGCCGTGCGGTGGTGGAGGGCCAGGACCGTGGCGACGGTCTCGATGCCGCCCGCGCCGCCCAGCAGGTGGCCGGTCATGGACTTGGTGGCCGAGATCGCCACGTGGTCCAGCTCGTCGCCGAGCACCTTGCGCAGCGCCTTGACCTCGGCGACGTCACCCTGCGGGGTGGACGTGGCGTGGGCGTTGAGGTGTACGACCTCGGCCGGCTTCAGGTCGGTGGTGTCCAGCAGGTTCTGGAGGGCGGCGGCGATGCCGCGCCCCGTCGGCTCCGGCTGGGCGATGTGGTGGCTGTCGGCCGACAGGCCCTGGCCGAGCGCCTCGCAGTAGACCTTGGCGCCGCGCGCGGCGGCGTGCTCGGCGGACTCCAGGATGACGACACCGGCGCCCTCGCCGAGGACGAAGCCGTCACGGCCCTTGTCGTACGGGCGCGAGGCCTTCTCCGGCTCGTCGTTGTTCTTGGACATCGCCATCATGTTGGCGAACGCGGCCACCGGCAGCGGGTGGATCGCCGCCTCGGTGCCGCCCGCGACGACCACGTCGGCGCGGCCGGTGCGGATCATCTCGATGGCGTAGCCGATCGCCTCGGCACCCGACGCGCACGCCGAGACCGGGGTGTGGACGCCCGCCCGGGCGTTCACCTCCAGGCCGACGTTGGCGGAGGGGCTGTTGGGCATCAGCATCGGCACGGTGTGCGGGGAGACGCGGCGTACGCCCTTCTCCTTCAGCACGTCGTACTGGTCGAGCAGGGTCGTCACGCCGCCGATGCCGGAGGCGATGACGGTGCCGAGCCGGTCGGGGTCGATGGACGCGTCCTCGCCCGCCGGGGCGGTGAAGCCCGCGTCCGCCCACGCCTCACGCGCGGCGATCACGGCGAACTGCGCGGAGCGGTCCAGCCGGCGGGCCAGCGGGCGCGGCAGGATCTCGGCCGGGTCGACGGCCACGGGGGCCGCGATACGGACGGGCATGTCGGCGTAGCGGTCTCCGTCGAGGGGCTTGACGCCGGAGCGTCCCGCCAGCAGACCTTCCCAGGTCGCGGCGGAGTCGCCACCCAGCGGTGTGGTTGCGCCGATACCGGTGACGACCACGGTGCGATTGGTCGAGTTCACAGGAATTCTTTCTCCACGTCTATGAGGTATGCGGGGAATGCGGCGCCACCGCCGGGTGGCGATCCGATCAGCCCTGGTGCTTCAGGATGTAGTCGGCAGCGTCGCCGACCGTCTTGAGGTTCTTGACGTCCTCGTCGGGGATCTTGACGTCGAAGCGCTCTTCGGCGGCGACGACGACCTCGACCATGGAGAGCGAGTCGACGTCCAGGTCGTCGGTGAAGGACTTGTCAAGCTGGACGTCCTCGACCGGGATGCCGGCGATCTCGTTCACGATGTCGGCGAGACCGGCGACGATCTCTTCCTGAGTGGCGGCCATGTGGCGCTCCTTCGGTGTGTATCTCAGAGGTGTTTCTCAGAGGGTTTTTGAGGCTGGTCGTCCGGGAAGACCCGAACGGTGCCTAGGGGAGGGTAACGACCGTCGCGGCGTAGACGAGACCCGCCCCGAAGCCGATGACGAGCGCGGTGTCACCGCTCTTCGCCTGACCGGTCGCCAGGAGCCGCTCCATCGCGAGCGGAATCGAGGCGGCCGAGGTGTTGCCGGTCGTCTCGACGTCACGGGCGACCGTGACGTGCTCCGGCAGCTTCAGAGTCTTCACCATCGAGTCGATGATCCGCATGTTCGCCTGGTGCGGGATGAAGACGTCCAGGTCGGCCGCCGTGATGCCGGCCGCGTCCAGGGCCTGCTGGGCGACCTTCGCCATCTCGAAGACGGCCCAGCGGAACACCGCCTGGCCCTCCTGCGTGATGGCGGGAAACTTCTCCACCGTGCCGTCGCGGTAGTCGGTCCAGGCGACGGTCTGCTTGATGGTCTCGGACTTGTCGCCCTCGGAGCCCCACACGGTCGGGCCGATCGCCGGCTCCTTGGCGGGGCCGACGACGACCGCGCCGGCGCCGTCACCGAACAGGAAGGCCGTCGCACGGTCCTCCAGGTCGGTCAGGTCGCTGAGCCGCTCGACGCCGATGACGAGGACGTACTCCGCCGAACCCTCGACCACCATGCCCTTGGCGAGCGTCAGGCCGTAACCGAAGCCGGCGCAGCCCGCCGAGATGTCGAACGCGGCCGGCTTGTTCGCGCCGATCTTGTCCGCGATCTCGGTGGCGACGGCGGGGGTCTGCTTGAAGTGCGAGACGGTGGAGACGATCACGCCGCCGATCTGCTCGGGCGTGACCCCGGCGTCGGCGATCGCCTTGCCGGCCGCCTCGACCGACATCGCCGTCACGGTCTCCTCGGGGGAGGCCCAGTGGCGGGTGGCGATGCCGGAACGCGAGCGGATCCACTCGTCGGACGAGTCGATCGTCTCCAGGATGACCTCGTTGGGCACGACCCGGGTGGGCCGGTAACCGCCGACGCCCATGATGCGCGCGTACGGGGCGCCCTGGCTGGGCTTGATCTTCGCCATGCTCTATGGCTCCTTGTCAGGCGGCGGGCGCCGCGTGCTCGGCGATGAGCGCGCGGGCCGCGTCGAGGTCGTCCGGCGTCTTCAGCGCGAGCGTCTTGACACCCTTCAGGGCGCGCTTGGCGATGCCCGTGAGCGTGCCGCCGGGGCACACCTCGACGAGGGCGGTCACGCCGAGCCGCTGGAACGTTTCCATGCACAGGTCCCAGCGGACGGGGTTGGCGACCTGCCCCACCAGGCGGGCGACGACGTCGGCGCCCGTGGCGACGGTCTCGCCGTCCCTGTTCGAGACGTACGTCACGGCCGGGTCCGCGACCGTCAGGCCCTCCGCGGCCTTCTGGAGCGTGGCGACCGCGGGCGCCATGTGGTGCGTGTGGAACGCGCCGGCGACCTTGAGCGGCACCACGCGGCGCACGCCCTCGGGCTTGTCCTCCGCCAGGGCGGCGAGCTGCTCCATGGTGCCGGCGGCGACGATCTGGCCGGCGCCGTTCACGTTCGCCGGGGTCAGGCCCAGCTTCTCCAGGTGCGGGACGGTGACCTCCGGCTCGCCACCGAGCAGCGCCGACATGCCGGTCTCGGTGATGGCGGCGGCCTCGGCCATCGCCAGGCCGCGCGTCCGTACGAAGCCGAGCGCGGCCGTGTCGTCGAGGACACCGGCGAACGCGGCCGCCGTGATCTCGCCGACGCTGTGACCGGCGACGGCACCGGGGGCCACCTCGCCGAGCGCGGCGGCGGACAGCAGTCCGGCGGCGACCAGCAGCGGCTGGGCCACCGACGTGTCACGGATGGCGTCCTCGTCGGCCTTGGTGCCGTAGTGGACGAGGTCGAGCCCGATGGCGTCGGACCACGCGGCGACGCGGTCGGCGGCGCCGGGGAGGTCGAGCCAGGGAGTCAGGAAGCCGGGCGTCTGAGCGCCTTGGCCGGGAGCGACGAGTACGAGCACCCTCACACTCTCTCTTGTGGACGGTGTCCCCCGCCCGTGGGGACAGGGACGAAGAACCGTCAGGGGAATTGTTGGTGTTCGACAAAAGTCTAGGACTGCGGATCTCCGTCTACCAGACGCCCCAGGATCAGCGCGATCCGCAGGGTGAACGCCGAACGCACATCGGAGGGTGACCATCCGGTGACGTCGGTCACACGTCGGAGCCGGTAGCGCACGGTGTTGGGATGCACGAAGAGCATCCGGGCCGCGCCCTCCAGGCTGCTCGCCTGCTCCAGGTAGACGCTCAGCGTCTCCAGCAGCGCCGAGCCCGCCTCCTCCAGCGGTCTGTAGATCTCCTCCACCAGTTGCTCACGCGCCGACGGGTCACCGGCGATCGCGCGCTCCGGCAGGAGATCGTCCGCCAGCACCGGACGCGGCGCGTCCTGCCAGGCCGAGCAGGCCTTCAGGCCCGCCGCCGCGGCCTGCGCCGAGCGGGTCGCCGCCAGCAGGTCCGGCACGATCGGCCCGGCCACGACCGGCCCGGCCGCGTACGGGCCGATCAGCGCCTTCGCGACGTGCAGCGGGTTGTCGCTGCCGCCCGCGATCACCACCAGCCGGTCGCCCAGCACCCCGGTCAGGACCTGCAGCTTCGCGTGCCGGGCCGCCCGCCGGATGGCCTCCACCGTCAGCTCGCTGTCGCCGTCCGGGGCCGTGCCGAGGATCACGCACACGTGCTCCGGCGAATTCCAGCCGAGTGCCGCCGCCCGCGACACGGCACCCTCGTCGGCCTCGCCGGACAGCACCGCGTTCACCACCAGGGACTCCAGCCGGGCGTCCCACGCGCCGCGCGCCTCGGCGGCCTGCGCGTACACCTGCGCCGTGGCGAAGGCGATCTCCCGCGCGTACACCAGCAGCGCCTCGCGCAGCACCGACTCGTCACCGGGGGCGGCGACCTCCTCGATCGCCGCCTCCATGACCTCGATCGTCGTCCGGACCATCTCCACGGTCTGGCGCAGCGTGATCGCCCGGGTCAGCTCGCGCGGCGCCGTGCCGAAGACGTCGGTCGAGATCGCCTGCGGGGTCTCCGGGTGCCGGAACCACTCGGTGAACGCCGCGATACCGGCCTGTGCGACCAGACCGATCCACGACCGGTTCTCCGGCGGCATCGCCCGGTACCAGGGCAGCGTCTCGTCCATGCGGGCGATGGCGTTCGCCGCGAGCCGTCCGGAGGACTGCTGCAGGCGCTTCAGGGTGGCGGCATGGGGGTGGGCGTCGTTCGCTGCGGGTTCAGGCACGGGACAAGACTGCCTCATCGCGGCGGCCGGGTGCGGCGCCGGGTCTACGGTGGTCCCGTGAGTTCATGGCATCCAGACGGCGCGGCGGCCCGCCCGCGGCCCACCACGGGCGGCCCGGCGTGGTCCGTGACGCGGGCCGGCGAGCGCTACCGCGGCGGTGAGGCGACGGCCGGGATCGAGACCCTGCACGCCTTCTCCTTCGGCCGCTTCTACGACCCCGACAACCTCCGGTTCGGCGCCATCCTGGCCTGCAACGAGGAGCGGCTCGCCCCCGGCTCCGGGTTCGACGAGCACCCCCACAGCCACACCGAGATCGTCACCTGGGTCGTCGAGGGCGAGCTCACCCACCGCGACTCCGCCGGGCACACCTCCCGGATCGGCCCGGGTGACGTACAACACCTCAGCGCCGCCGCCGGGGTCCGGCACGAGGAACGCAACGACGGCGACACCCCCCTGGTCTTCGTCCAGATGTGGCTGGCCCCGAAGGTGCCGGGCGGCGACCCGGCGTACGAGGTGGTCCGGGGCCTCGCGGACGCGACGCCGTACGCCCTGCCGGGGGCGGGGGCGATGCTCCACGTACGCCGCCCGACGGCGCCCGGCGAGCGGATCGGCGTCCCGGACGCCGCCTTCGTGTACGTCCACGTCGTCCGGGGCACCGTGCGGCTCGGCGACGACGAACTGACCCCCGGCGACGCCGCCCGCATCACCGCCGCCCCAGGGCTGGAACTGATCGCCGCCGCCCCGGCCGAGGTCCTGCTGTGGGAGATGAGCGGCTGATACTGGGTGCCGACCACGGCGTCACGGGGCGCCGACACCCGGGGGGAGAACCGCATGAGCGCCACCCAGGCGCCGGACACGTCCGCGAAGCCGGCGTCACCGGCGCCGTCCTCACCGTCCCTGGCACGCAGCGGCGCCGTCATGGCCGCGGGCTCGCTGCTCTCCCGCGCCACCGGCTTCGTCCGGTCCGCCGTCGTCGCCGCCGCACTCGGCACGGGGATGATCGCCGACGGGTACGGCGTCGGGAACACCATCCCCAACATCGTCTACATGCTGCTCCTCGGCGGCGCCCTCAACGCCGTCTTCGTGCCCGAGCTGGTCAGGGCCGCCAAGGAGCACCACGACGGGGGCAGGGCGTACACCGACCGGCTGCTGACGGCCTGTCTGCTCGGGCTGCTGCTGCTGACCGCCGGCGCGGTTCTCGCGGCACCCGCCCTGATCGGCGCGTACACGGACTACACCGGCCCGCAGGCCACGATGACGGTCGCCTTCGCCCGCTACTGCCTGCCGCAGATCTTCTTCCTCGGGCTGTTCACGCTCCTGGGACAGGTCCTCAACGCCCGCGGCCGGTTCGGCGCGATGATGTGGACGCCCGTCCTCAACAACGTCGTCGTCATCGCCGTGTTCGCGCTGTACCTCGCCACGAGTGACGGCGGCGGCCTCAGCGCCGCCGAGACCACGCTGCTCGGCTGGGGCACCACCGCCGGGATCGTGGTGCAGGCGCTCGCCCTGCTCCCCTCCCTGCGAGCCGCCCGCTTCCGCTACCGGCCCCGCTTCGACTGGCGCGGCAGCGGCCTGACCGCCCCACTGCGCTCGGCCGGCTGGCTGGTGCTGCTGGTGCTCACCAACCAGGGCGCGTTCTGGGTCGTCACCCGGCTCGCCACGGCCGCGGGCACCCGGGCGGCGGCCGAAGGCATCGACGGAGGCGCCGGGTTCAGCGCCTACACCAACGCCTACCTGCTGTGGATGGTCCCGCACGGCATCGTGACCGTCTCGCTGGTCACCGCCCTGATGCCGCGCATGAGCGGCGCGGCGGCGGAGGGCGACACGGCCCGGGTGCGGCGGGACGTCTCCTACGGGCTGCGCACCGGCGCGGCCGCCGTGGTCCCCGCGTCCTGCGCGCTGCTCGCGCTGGCCGGGCCGCTGATGGCCGCCGTCTTCCAGTACGGCAGGACCGGCGCGGACGACATCGCGGGCATGGCGGCCGTCCTGATGGCGTTCGCCCCGGGGCTGCTCGCCTTCTCCGGACAGTACGTGCTGACGCGGGGCTTCTACGCGCTGCGCGACACCCGGACACCGTTCCTGCTCAACCTGCTGATCACGGCCGTCCAAGCGGGCCTGTCGGTGGCGGCCTACCAGGTGCTGCCCGCGCGGTGGGTGGTGGCCGGCCTGGCCGGGGCGTACTCGGTGGCGCTGTGGTGCGGATGGGCGGCCACCGCGTACGTGCTGCGGCGGCGGCTGCCCGGGCGCGGCGGCGGCGCCCTGCCCGCACTGGTGCGGCTGCTGGTGGCGGCCGCCCCCGCGGCCGGGCTCGGGTACCTGACGGCGCGGTGGACGGGCGGGGGCGGGCCGTTCGTGGCCGCGGCGGCCGGGGCTGTGGTGATCGCGGGGGTGTTCGCCCTGCTGGCCCGGCCGCTGCGGCTGGTGGAGGTGGAGGCGCTGCTGCGACGCGCGCGCCTCACTGGTCGGAGTAGCTGAAGTCCCCCACCGTCCAGGCGCTCACGTCCTTGATGGCGATCCGGTACATCCCGCCCGTCTCGGGGATGCCCACCTGCCCCTGGAGGATTCTGGCGACGTGGAAGTGCAGATGCGTGGGCGCCCCCGCCGACCGGGAGGCGGTGCCCCCGGGCGGCGCGAAGGTGCCGGCGAACGGACCGAGCCGTTCCGAGTCCCTCAGGACCTCGGCCACCCGCTGCCGCCACACGGACTCGGGCGCCAGCCGGCCGGTGATCACGGCCCCGTGGACCACGACGGTGAGAGACATCTGAGTGGTGTGCTGCGACTCCACCGTGGCGGCGATGTCGACGAGCAGTTCATCAGGATGCGACATGGGAGCTGATTCTAGGATCAGGCGCGTCCGTCCGGACCCCGGCCCGGTACATGGCGGCCCAGCGCGAGGCGGGCCACGCGCGGCCAGTCGGCCGTCACCCCGCCCGTCCGTGACGTGCCGGGCCGGCGGCGTGGCACGCGGACCCGGAGCGCCCCGGGGGCGATGCGGCACACGACGGGTGACGGCAGCACGACGTGCTCCCCGTCGATGCCGACCGGAAGCGTGTCCGTGCCGGACTCGACGACCACCTCCGCGGCGTTCAGCCGCAGCAGGCCGCCGGAGCCCGGACCGCGCACCAGGCGCGCCGCCTGGGCGGTGTTGCCGACCCGTACGCACACCACGCCGAGGAGCCCCGTGTCCAGCCGCTCCCGGCGCCCCGGCCGGGCCGCGTCGGCGGCACGCCCGTACGGGTTGTTGCTGACCAGCAGCGCCTGGAGGCCGTCGACGCGGGTCTCGTCCGCCCGCGCCCGCAGCCGGGGCGCGCCCTCGCCGGTGAGGAGGCCCGGCAGGGTGCGCAGCGTCGTGCGGGCCTTGGAGTCCCGGTACGCGGGGTCGGTGACGACGACCGCGTACGTGCCGAACGAGGCGTTGTTGACGAAGACCCGGTCCGCCGCGTACCCCAGGTCCACCAGGAGTTCCACGCCGTCGGTCAGGGCCTCCAGGGCCGCTGAGGGGTCCTCGCGGTCGAGGCCGAGGTCGAGGGCGAAGTGGTTGCGGGTGCCCGCGGGGATCACCACGAACGGCAGGCCGTGGTCCGCCGCGACCTCGGCCACCAGCGCCTGGGTGCCGTCACCGCCCGCCACCGCCAGCAGATCGGCCCCCTCGGCCACGGCCTGCCGGGCCAGTGCGACGACGTCCTGGCCCCCGTCGAGCAGGACGACCCGGCAGCCCGCCGCCCGGGCCTTCTCCACCAGGCCGAAGCGGTCCACCTTGCCACCGCCGGAGCGCGGGTTCATCACGACCCACGGCGCCCGCGGGGCCTCGGCGACGGCCCGCCCACGGGCGGGGTCACCGGGGGCCAGGGCTCTGCGCGCCGACGTGACGGCCACGACCCACAGGCCGACGGAGACCACGGCCGGCCACAGCATGCCGGACGCGGCGAACAGGGCGAGGACGGCGGCCGGGGCGACCACCGACAGGGCCGCCCCGAGGACGCGGAGCGGACCGGTGTGCGCCAGGGCCCACCACACGCCGACGGCCGCGAGCGCCAGTCCGGCGATGCCGGCCGGCACCCACAGCACGCTCCGCAGCCCGGCGGCGACCAGCGGCACGAGGACGCAGGCCGCCAGGGCGAGCAGGGCGAGCACGGCGAGGAGACGCGGTCCGGGGCGGCTCCCGCGTACGGTCGCCTCCGGCCCGCCCCGTCCCCTCGCGTGCTCGCCGTGTCGTCCCACCGTCCGGCCCTTCCTCGCGCCGCCGCCCGCCGTTCCCGGTCCGCCGGCGGCCCGGTGAGGGGCCGCCCCGTCCGCTCACATGGGGCGTCCCGTGCCTTCGGCCGACCTGTCGGCGTAGGGGTCCTTCCGGACCACGCACAGGGCCCAGATGATGAAGCTCGACAGGGCGATCATCACGATCGACCACACCGGGTAGTACGGCAGGGAGAGGAAGTTGGCCAGGATGACGAGTCCGGCGACCCCCACTCCGGCGACGCGCGCCCACGTCGAGGCCTGGAAGAGCCCGAGGCTGACGATCACGGCAAGCGCGCCGAGGGCGAGGTGTATCCAGCCCCACCCGGTGAGGTCGAACTGGAACACGTAGTTGGGCGTGGTGACGAAGATGTCGTCCTCGGCGATGGCCATGATGCTGCGGAAGATGTCGAGCACCCCGACGAGGAAGAGCATCACGGCCGCGAAGGCCGTCAGGCCGGTTGCCAGGTCCTGCCTCGCCGTGTGTACATGCCGGGATTGTGCGGTCATCGTGCGCCTCTTTTCGTGGTGTACGGATGCTCAGCGGCACGGGTGCGGGTTGGAGTCACCCGACTAGTGCTTGGTCGTGCCGTGGCCGCTGAGGACCAGGTCCTTCGCCCTGCGGAACTCCTCGTCCGTGATGTCGCCCCGTTCGCGGATCGCCGACAGCCTGGCGAGCTCGTCGACGCTGCTGGTCCGGCCGTCCGCCGCGGTCTCCCTGATGTACGCCTTGAACTCCTCCTGCTGGGCACGCGCCTGCGCCTGTTCCCGCCGGCCCATGTTCTTGCCGCGGGCGATCACGTACACGAACACGCCCAGGAAGGGCAGGACGATGCAGAACACGAGCCAGCCGGCCTTGGCGCCGCCGCTCAGGTCGTCGTCCCGGAATATGTCGACGATGATCCGGAAGAGCAGGACGAACCAGAGGACCCACAGGAAGAAGACGAGCATCGTCCAGAAGGCGCTCAACAGGGGAAAGTCGTACGCCAGGTACGTCTGTGCGCTCATGTCCGTCCTCCGTCCAGGGCGTTCGCCCGGCAGGGTTGTGTGCCGTTCCAGCGTGCGCACGGCTCCCCCCGGGCGGCCTCACCCGGCGAGGGTGAATGTGCGCCGGGGGTGAGGGGTCTCAGCGGCCGGCCGGCCCGTGGCGGCGGAGGGGTGCGGCGACCCTCGCGTACCAGGAGCTTCCGGAGACGTACTCGCCGAGGGCGAGCCCCGAGACGGCCACCAGGAAGACGGCGATCAGCCAGGACAGGAAGGTGAAGACGGGACCGAGGGGACCGAACTCGTCCAGGCTGCGTTCCATGGCCGTGGGCACCAGCACCCGGGCCGCACGGCTCAGCAGGACCGTCCCGGCGCCCGCGAGGAGCGCTCCCGGCAGCAGGCTCCCCCAGCCGACCCGGCCGCCCAGCAGCAGGTGCTGCGACCACCACCACAGCAGGGCCGCCGACAGCAGCGACAGCACCAGCCCGGTCACGGCGCCCCCGCCGAACCCCTCGCGCAGAGGCGCCTGGAGGAGGAGGAACGCCAGCCAGACGACCAGCCAGAGCAGCCAGCGCCACAGGGCCGTCCGCACCGGCGCACGCGGCAGGCGCCAGCACCGCTCGCACACCGCCTGGAGGGCCCGGCTGAACGCCGTGGCCGACAGGAGCGTCACCACCACCCCCACCGCCCCCACCGTGTTGCGCGGAGTGCCGGACGCGGCGAAGACCTTCCGCATCTCCTCGAGCGTCTCGCCGCTCATCCCCAGCACCGCGCGGACGGAGTCGGCCAGCAGGTCCTCCATCCAGTCGGGGGCGAAGGCCGCCACGGTCATCAGCAACGGCAGCGCGGTGAGGAAGGCCTGCGCCGCCAGCCGTACGGACCCCTCCACGATGTTGAGCGCCGACAGGCGGGACAGCAGCCGGGCCGCCGCCCCCGACCGCAGGACCGCGGCCCGGCGCCAGGCGGTGAGCCGTCCCGCGGCACGCCCGCGGGACGGCCCCCTCTCCGGGGGCCCGGACCGCTGGACCATGACTCACGGGACCGCCCGGTCCGACGTCCGGTCCGCCGCCCGGCCGCCCGGCCCGGAGGCGGCCGCGAGGATCGCCAGGAGCAGCACGACGGCCAGGGCGACGCCCAGGACGAGCGCCACCGCCCCGACCGTGGGATGGTTCCAGAGCACCAGCGTCAGCGCCGAGGCCGCGATCACGCCACCGGTGGTCCACCCCGGGTGGTCCGCCAGCCAGCGTCCCGTGGACCCGGTGTGCAGCCCGGCGCGGTGCAGCGCCCCGCCGGCGGCCGTCGTGCCCCGTCCGGCCGTCGCGCGCACGGCCCGGGCGACCCGCCCGTGACCGTAGAGGAACGCGATCAGCGCGACGACCACCGCGACGACGAGCAGGGTGCGCGTGCTGTCGCGCAGGAACCGCACGAACGTGTCGAAGATCGCCGATGCCGCGTCCTGGGGCAGCGCCGTGGGCGGGACCGAGTCCAGATAGACCCGCCGGACCACGGCCAGCCCGACCAGCAGCAGCACCATCATCACCCCGACCCCCGTCGCGGTGATCATCACCATCACCCGGTGCGCCGGAGCCGCCCACACCGCCAGCACCGCGAGGACGACGGTCAGGACGGGCAGCCAGACGCCCAGGACGTCCAGCAGCCGCATCGTGTCCTGCGCCTTGCTGAGCTGCTCGGTCTCGAACAGCGTGATCGTCCGGTCGGTGTCCGGGATGGCCGAGGCCTTCTCGAAGCCCGCGGCGACGAGCCGTTCCTTCGCCCGGTCGACGACCTCGCCCACATCGAGCTGGACGGTGTCGCCCTCGGCGCGCACCACACCGTCGTCGTCACCGGTGAGCATGTTCACCACCGCGGCGTGCGACCGCCGGTTCGCGCCCTCCCACGCCTGCTGGAAGGTGTCGCTGGTGATCACGCCGGTGATGGTGCGGTCCACGACGGACCTGACCGCGCTCTGGAGCGGGGCGGTGAGCTCGCCGGCCCCCTCCACGACCCTGGGCGGCGCCCCGGCCTCCTGGAGGGACCTGGCGAGCGCGTCCGTCACCGCCTTGACGTCCACCTGCGCCACCACGCGGTCGGTGAGCCGGTTGATCACGGCCTGCTGCACGGGCGGCTCGGACGCCAGCGGCGCGACGGTCTCCACGTACCTGTCGGTGTCGGAGACCGTGTCCTGGACCCAGGCCGCGGCGACGGCCAGGGGCGCGAGCAGCATGGTCAGCAGCAGCAGGACCACCGCGGACGCCCGGCGCACTCCCCGGTGGCGCACCGCCGCGTGGCGGCGCAGACGCTCGTACTCCGCCCGTTCGCCGGCGGTCATGGCGTGCTCCGGGTGCCCGGCTCCGCCGGGGTCGGGACGATCAGGGGTCGGGGCGTGGTTCATGGCCGGTGCCCTTCCATGGGGGCGGACGGCGCCACCGAGTGCGCCTTGCGGAGCGCGGCTCGCCAGGACAGGGCCACCGCCGCCTCGCCCAGCGCGAGCAGGACCAGCCACAGGCCGAGCAGCCGGGTCAGCGCACGCGCCGACTCGGCCGGCAGGGCGAGGACCACGATCCCCGCGACGACGCCGAGCAGCGCGGCGCCCAGGACGACACCGCGGTGCGGCAGGTCCTCGGCGGTGAGAGCCGCGTAGAGGGTGAGCATTCCGGAGACGAGCCAGACGGCCCCGACGATCAGCGAGAGCGCGGCGATCGTCTGCAGCGGGTTCCGCAGGCACAGCACCCCGGCCAGGACGTACAGCACGGCCAGGAGCAGGCCCGAGAGCCGCTCGTGACCCTTGCGCGCGAAGACCGCGACGAAGTGGAACGCCCCGGTCGCCAGCAGGTACAGCCCGAGGACCACCGCCACGACGTGCAGGGTCCCCTCCGGCCACACCAGGATCACGACCCCCGCGACCAGCGTCGCGGCCGCGGAGCCCAGCAGCCAGGTCCATGACCGGCCGAGCCGCGCGAGCGCGTCGGCGGGGTCGGCCCCGGGCCCGGGGCCTCCCGGCCGGTGGTCCGGTCCGGTGCGCGGTGCCCCACCGGGCGGCGGCATGCTCATGGCTCCTCCTCGCATGACCGGGCGGTCGCTCAGGGACCGCCGACGGGTGGCCGCGTACGAGGACGTGGTCCGCGCGCGGGGACCCGACCGTTCCAGGGTCACGCCGGTGTCCGGCCCCCGGGGTCACCCCTCACGGGTGATCCGCCGCCGCCGCCGGGGCGGTGAGGTGGTCCTGGCGGCGAAGGAGACACGAGATGAGCGAACCGAGCCCGGACGGGGACGTCCCGCCCCGGTGGCCCTCGCGCCCCCAGCGGGCGGTGGTGGTGTCGGTCGCCCGGGCCGTGTTCATCGCCGTCGGCCTCGTGGCCGCGTACTACCTGCTGCCCCTGGACGATCGCGGCGCGGCCGGTACGTCGGCACTGCTGGCGGCCGGTCTGGCGGCGGTTCTGCTGGTGTTCGGGTGGGAGGTGCGGGCCATCGTCCGCTCACCCCACCCGCGCCTGAAGGCCGTCGAGGCACTGGCCGCCACGCTGGCGCTGTTCCTGGTGCTCTTCGCCGGCGCCTACTACCTGCTGGACCGCTCCGCCCCGGGCTCCTTCAGCGAGCCCCTGACCAGGACGGACGCGCTGTACTTCACCCTCACCACGTTCAGCACCGTCGGCTTCGGCGACATCGCGGCACGCTCCTCGACCGGGCGTGTGCTGACCATGCTCCAGATGACCGGCGGCCTGCTGCTCGTGGGCGTCGCCGCACGGGTGCTGGCGGGCGCGGTGCAGGCGGGACTGCGGCGGCGGGGGCGGGAGCCCGGGGCCGGCCCGGACTCCGGCACCGACACCGGGACACCCGACCAGGAGGCCGGATCATGACCGTACCGAGCGCCTTCACCCCGTCCCTGCCCCCGGCCGAGAGGGCGGCGCACGGGAAGGACGCGCGCAAACGCGCCCCGCGCTCCGGCCACGGCCGGTTCGAGACGGCGACGTCGCGCCCCGACCCGATCGACGTGATCGAGCGACAGTCCGCGGACCGCGTACCGGAGCTGGTCCCCATCCGCTACGGCCGCATGCTGGAGTCACCGTTCCGCTTCTACCGCGGCGCGGCCGCGATCATGGCGGCGGACCTGGGGGACCTGCCCGACACCGGGCTCCGGGTGCAGCTCTGCGGGGACGCCCACCCGCTGAACTTCCGGCTCCTCGCCTCACCGGAGCGCCGTCTGGTCTTCGACATCAACGACTTCGACGAGACCCTGCCCGGCCCCTTCGAATGGGACGTGAAACGGCTGGCGGCCGGCTTCGTGACGGCCGCCCGGGCGAACGGCTTCCCGGCCAAGGAGCAGGACGGCGTCGTGCGGGCCTGCGTGAAGGCGTACCGGGAGCGGATGCGCGCCTTCGCCGGCATGCGCACCCTGGACGTCTGGTACGCCCAGGACGACGCCGACCGGCTCCGCGAGCTGCTGGCCTCCTCCATGGACAGGGAGGCCCGGCGCCGGACCGCGAGGGCCGCGGCACGCGCCCGCACGCGCACCCACCTCGAGGCCTTCTCCAAGCTCACCCACGTCACCGCCGAGGGGCGGCGCATCGCGCCGGACCCCCCGCTGATCACCCCGCTCGACCAGCTCGCGGCCGGCTCCTACGAGGCCGTGGGGGAGAGGGACTTCGACGCCCTCCTGCACGGGTACGCACGGACCCTTCCGCCCGAGCGCCGGCACCTGCTGCGCCACTACCGCCTGGTGGACATGGCCAGGAAGGTGGTGGGCGTCGGCAGCGTCGGTACGCGCTGCTGGGTGCTGCTCCTGCTCGGCCGGGACGACGACGACCCCCTGCTGCTCCAGGCCAAGGAGGCCCAGGAGTCGGTACTGGCCGCCCACACGGGCGGCGAGCACCACGGCAACCAGGGCCGCCGGGTGGTGTCCGGGCAGCGCCTGATGCAGACGTCCGGCGACATCTTCCTCGGCTGGACGCACGTCGTGGGCCTCGACGGGCAGGACCGGGACTTCTACGTGCGCCAGCTCTGGGACTGGAAGGGCATCGCACGGCCCGAGACGATGGAGCCGCGCCTGCTCACCCTGTTCGCCCGACTGTGCGGGGCGTCCCTGTCGCGGGCCCACGCCCGTTCCGGTGACCCCGTCGCCATCGCCGCCTACCTGGGCGGCAGCGACCGCTTCGACCGGGCGCTCGCGGAGTTCGCGCAGTCCTACGCCGACCGCAACGAGCGGGACTTCCAGGCGCTGGAGGCCGCGCACCGCTCCGGCCGGATCAGGGCGGAGCGGCTCTGAACACCTCGGGGGACCTCACCGGACCGTGACCCGTCCGAATCCGCGGGCCGTTCCCCCGGGTACGCCCGGCGCCGTCACTCCGGCAACTGCCGCATCTCCATGACACGCAGCCCCAGCGACTGGCAGCGCGCCAGCAGGCCGTACAGGTGCGCCTCGTCCACGACCGGGCCGTACAGGACCGTCTGGCCGGACATCACCACATGGCCCAGCTCCGGAAAGGCCTTCGCCAGCGTTTCCGACATGTGCCCCTCGACCCGGATCTCGTAGCGCACCAGGCGTCCTTCCACGAACTGTCCCGGACAGACGGACGGCTACCTTCCCTACGATCCTCCGCCTCCCGTCCCCTCCGGGCCTCACCCGGTACAGGTGACCGTCGCCGGCCGCCCGCCCGCCGGGGTCAGTGCGTCAGGAAGAGCTTGAAGGAGATGATCAGCAGCCCGAGCAGCAGATTGACCGACGCCGTGACGGCCATGAGCCGCGGCGGAGCACCGGCGCGGCGTGCGGCGGCCACGGACCAGCCCACCTGGCCGGCCACGGCGACGGAGAGGGCCAGCCACAGGGCGCCCCGCACGTCCAGGCCCAGCAGGGGGCTCACGGCCACGGCGGCTGCCGGCGGGACGGCGGCCTTGACGATCGGCCACTCCTCGCGGCACACCCGGAGCACCACCCGGCGGTCCGGGGCCCGCTGCGCGAGACGCGCCCCGAACAACTGGGCGTGCACGTGCCCGATCCAGAAGACCACGCCGGTGAGCAACAGCAGCAGCACCACTTCGGTGCGGGGGAACGCGCCCAGCGTGCCGGCGCCGATCACCACCGAGGCGGCGAGCATCGATCCGTAGACGCCGCCGGTGTAGTCCGCGTGGGCCCGGCGCTCGGCGCGGCGTGCCGCGCGGCTGGTGGCCGGTCCGGGCCTCGTCCTGGTCATGCGGGGGCTCCCTCGGGCTCAGCGTGCCGGTCCGGTTCCGGCCGGGGCGTCGCCGTCCGGCTCCTGCGGGCGGCTCGTCCGGGCGGTCGGCAGGTGCGGCGTGACCAGGAAGCCGGCCAGCGCGATGCCACCGGTGGCGAGGATCGCCGCCTTCAGGCCGTCGAGCTGCGCGGAGGCGTACGAGTCCGTGACGGCGGAGACCTCGGACGGCGGCAGCCCGGCGCGCTCCGCCGCGGCACGCACCTGGTCGGTGGAGACGAAGGTGATCCCCGCCTGGAGGGTGACCCCGACCTGCTCACGGGTCTGCTCGGACAGCCGCGGGTTCTCCGCCACCTGCGAGGTGAAGGCATGGGCCAGCGCCCCGATGAGGATGGAGCCGATGAGCGCCGTGCCCAGCGCCGAGCCCAGGTTCTGGGCCGTGAACTGGAGCCCTCCGGCCTCGCTGCGTTCCTCCTGGCCGACGCTGGACTGCACGACGTTGCCCAGTTGCGAGGCGAGCAGGCCGACGCCCACGCCCAGCAGGGCCATGGCCCCGGCGAACTGCGCGTCGTCGATGACCGGGTCGATGGTGGCCAGCAGCCAGGTGATGGCCGCGGCGAGCGTCACCAGCGCCACCCGGACCACCCTCCGCGGCCCCACCACCCGCCCCAGCGAGGACGCGGACAGGGAGGTCACGAGCATGGTGACGGAGACGGGGAGCAGGCGCAGCCCGGTCTCGAAGGCGTTGAACCCCTGCACCACCTGCAAGTACAGCGGGATGGCGAAGAACAGGCCCAGCAGGATGAGGTTCTGGCTCAGCAGCGTCATCAGGCCGGCCCGCAGCACCGGCCTGCGCAGCAGGGACAGGTGGACGAGGGGGTCGGCGCCCCGCTCGTCCTGCCGCCGCTCCCAGTGCCGGAACACGGCCAGGACGGCCGCCCCGGCCCCGATCACGAACAGTGTCGGGGCGAAGCCGAGGACGGTGAAGGGAGGGTTGCGGGGCTGCACCCACCCCCAGGTGCTGCTCTGGAGCACCCCGAGCACGCCCAGCCCCAGTCCGGCCGCGGACAGGACCGCACCGACCCAGTCCAGCCGTGGGCGCCGCCCGGTCGGCGCGGGCGTCGCGATCACCCGGCGGCACAGCAGGACGGCCACGACGACCACGACCTCGCCGGCGAAGACCAGCCGCCAGGTGAGGTACGTCGTCACCCAGCCGCCCAGCAGGGGGCCGACCGCGATCCCGGCGCCGGCGAGCCCGCCGATGACCGCGTACGCGACGGCCCGGTCCCGCCCGCCGTACGACTCCGCGACGAGGGCGGCCATGGCCGGCAGCACCATGGCGGCTCCGAGCCCCTCGATGACGGACCAGCCCAGTGTGAGGACCCACAGGGTGGGCGCCGCGGCGGTCAGCGCCGACCCGGCGCCGTACACGACCAGTCCCAGGAGGAACATGCGGCGCCGCCCCAGGATGTCTCCGAACCTGCCTCCGATGATCATGAACGCCGCCATGACCAGCGCGTACAGGGTGATGACGGCCTGGATGGCGGTGACCTCGGTGTCGAAGTCCTCGACGAGCCGGCTGATGGACACGTTCATCACGGACGTGTCCAGGACCATCAGGAACTGCGCCGTGCCAAGGACGATCAGGGCCCGCCAGTGCTTCACGGTGTCCACCTCGCGGAGTCGGCCCGGAACGCCGACGGGGTCGCCGGGCAGCGGCCGGCGCGTGCGCTGCCGCCACTGCCATCGCAGCCGACGGGCCCGCCCCGCGCCTCACCCGCGACGGGGGAGCGCGCAGCGGGCGTCACAGCAGCCCGAGGTCGCGGGCGCGGCGCACCGCGTCGTTGCGCCGGTTCACCGCGAGCTTCCGGTAGGCGCTCTTGAGGTGGGTCTTCACCGTGTTCACCGACACGTAGAGGTCGGCGGCGATCTCCTCCGTCGTCATCATCCCGGCCAGCCGCTCCAGGACGTCGAGCTCGCGCCCGCTCAGTTCCGGCGCCACCAGCGGCGGGGGCGGCACCTGTGCCCGGGTCCGCTCGTCCGGCCGGGCCGGGCCGGGTGTGAGCCACCCCGCCGCCAGGTCGTGCAGCGGTGCCGTGGCCAGCAGGGGCCGCAGCCACGCGCCGGCATCGAGGAACGGGCGCCGCAGCCGTTCGCGCCGGGCGTCCAGGAGCGCCCGGCCCACCAGCCTGTGGGCGGTGGCGGTGTCGCCCGCCGCCAGCGCGGCCCGGGCCCTCACCAGCGCCGCCCCGACGTTCACCGCCGGCCCGGCCCGGCCGCTGACCCGGATGCTGTCGAGCAGCTCGATGGCCGCGCCCGGACGTCCCGCCTCGAGCTGGAGCGCGGCGGCCTCCACGGCCCACACCGGCTGGTCGCCGGACACCTCCCGGAGCACCTCGGCCGCGGTGTCCGGCCGCCCCTCGGCCAGGAGCGCGCCGGCGGTGACGAGCGCTTCATGGCCGGCCGCCCAGGGCGAGGCCACGGCGGTCGCGACGGCCGGCGCCGCCGCTGCGACGGCGGCCCGCGCCCTGCCCCGTACCCGCAGGAGCCGGGCCGCGGCGAGGGCCCGCCCCGCCGCGGGCACCGGATCGGGCGTGTCGGAGGTCAGCCCGTCCGTCTCGTCCAGGAGTGCCTGGGCCCGGTCCAGTTCGTGGCGGTCGACGGCCACGGCGGCCAGGACCAGCCGCTCGATGCCGGAGCCGGACGGCTGCGGCAGGCCGGCCCGCTCCGCCTCGTCCACCGCGGCGAGGGCCTTCTGCTCCGCCCTGCCGGGCCAGCCGTGCAGATAGTCCAGCAGGGCCAGGTGGCCCATCGACTCCTCGCGCGGCAGCGCGGTGGAGGGCCCGCCGGGAGCGCCGACCACGGTGGTCAGGGCGGCGTGCGCGTCCTCGAAACGGCCGGCCCACAGGCGCGCCGAGCCCAGGTGGGTCAGCAGGAGGGCGGTGAGTTCGGGATGCGTCTCCAGGAGGCGCTCCGGTACGTCGTGCCGCAGCTCCTCGGCCGCCGCCGCGGCCTCCTCGGCCCGCGGGGGGCACCCGGTCAGCCGGGCGGCCAGTGCCTGCAGGAGCGCGCAGCTCAGATGCGCGGCCGCCCGGCCGGGCGCGTCGCCGGTCAGCCGCTCCTCGGCCCGCCGCAGCCGGACCAGCCCGTGGTCGAGGTCGCACCGGGACAGGTCGCGGGCCGCGCGCACGAGTTCCGTCGCCGGGCTCCCGGCCTCCGGCCCCATGCGCGAGAACAGCTCGTACTGGTCGCCCGAGCCCAGGCCGGTGAAGAACTGACCGATCGCCAGGTCGTCGACGAGGGCCCCGGCGGCGAGGTCCCAGTCCTCCGCGGCGGCGCTGTGGACCAGGGTCTCCGGCAGGAAACCTTCACGGCGCAGCCAGCGTGCCGCCCGCCGGTGCAGTTCCGGCTCCAGCCCGGGCAGGCGCTCGCGCAGATGGGCCCGGAGTATCTCCCCGAACAGCGGGTGGAGCTGGTACCAGGAGTGCCCGAGGTGCTCGACGAACGCGTTGTCGCGGCACAGCCCCGCGAGCAGGTGCCCGGCGTCGGCCCGCAGGGTCAGCGCGTCGGCCAGCTCGGGACAGAAGCGGTCCAGGACGCTGACGCGCATCAGGAGGTCCTGGGTCTGAGGCGTCCGCCCCTTGAGGACCTCGGCCAGCAGGAAGTCGGCGACCGTGCTGTGGCCCGCCTCGAACTCCTTGAGGTACAGCTCGGGGTCGGCGCTCTCCCGCGCGGCCAGCACGAACAGGCGCAGTCCCGCGGCCCAGCCCCGGGTGCGGTCCACCAGGGCGCGGGCCGCGGCGTGGGCGGGCAGGCTCAGGCCGTGCAGCTCCAGCAGCTCGGCGGCCTCCTCGCAGGTGAAGGCCAGTTCGGCGGCGCGGATCTCCGTCAGTTCGCCGGCCGCCCGGTAGCGGTGCAGCGGAAGCAGCGGTTCGGTCCGCGTCACCAGGACGAGGCGCAGCCCCGGCCCGGCGTGGCGCAGCACGAACTCGAGCTGCTCGGCGACCTCCGGGGCGGACACGCGGTCGTACTCGTCGAGCACGAGGACCACGGGAGCGTCGCGGCCGTGCAGATCGGCGGCGAGCGCCGCCAGCGTCTTGTGGTCCACCCCGGTGGCGTCGGCGGGGCTCCCCACCGCGTCGGACGGGGGCGCGCCGCAGGCCCGCAGGGCCTGGAGGACGTACGCCCAGAACACCCCGGGCCGCCGGTCGCCCGCCTCGGCGGTCAGCCACGCGACGGGTCCGGGCAGCCCGGCCGCCCAGTCGGCGGTCAGCAGGGTCTTGCCGGCTCCGGCCGGGCCGTTGACCAGGGTCAGGGGTGTCGTCAGTGCCTGGTCGAGATGGTCGACGAGCCGCTGCCGCCGCAGGAACGTGGCCGGTTTCGCGGGCAGCGCGAACCGGGTGCGCAGGAACGGGTCCCCCAGCGGATCGGCGTGGGGGACGACCGCTCCGAGGGCGTCCCCATAGGTGTCGGCCACGCGTTCATCACCCCAGGGGTCAGACCGGACGGGTAGCCTCGGCGGGCCGGGGCCGGAAGGTGTGGAGCGCGTCCCTGCCCGGCTGGATGACGCCGTAACTGCCCTCCGGCACCTCGTTCCAGGCGCCGGGGAGGTCACCCAGCGGTTCGGAGACGACCAGCCGGGTCTCGTCGGAGACGTCCCGCAGGAACGAGGCGTCCGGGTGGAGCGCCCGCAGGGCGTCCACCTTGGTGCTGAAGTACAGCGACCGCGAGTGCCGCTCGCTGGAGTAGCGGAACGCCCACACACACGCGCCGTCGGACACGGCGACGGTCATCTGCAAGGGGTGCTCGACGCCGTGCGCGTGCCCCGTCTCCTCGATCAGGCCCGCCATCCGGGCCACGGCACCGGGGGGATCGTCCGCCAGGCCGAAGGTGAGGGCCAGGAAGAACATCAGCTCGGAGTCGGTGGAACCCTCGATGTCGGAGTACAGCGCGGGGTCGACGGCCAGGGCCAGGTCCCGCCGGAAGAGGGGGAATCCGTTGATCACCCCGTTGTGCATCCACATCCAGCGGCCGTGCCGGAAGGGGTGGCAGTTGCTCTGCTGCACGGCCGTCCCGGTCGAGGCCCTGATGTGCCCGAAGAACAGCCCGGAGCGGACGTGTTCCGCGACCTCCCGCAGATTCCGGTTGTTCCACGCCGGACCGACGTCCCGCAGGACCGCGGGGGTGTCGGTGTCCTGTGTGTACCAGCCGATGCCGAAGCCGTCGCCGTTGGTCGTCTCGACGCCCAGACGGGAGTGCAGGCTCTGGTCGATCAGACTGTGTCGCGGCCGAAACAGGACCTGGCTGAGAAGGATGGGCGTACCCGAGTAGGCGATCCAGCGGCACATCGCGGTTCCCCCGTTCCTGCTGTCGGAGGTGGTGCAGGCCGTACCGGCCGGCCGGTGCCCGGGAGCGTCCTCGTACGAGCACTCCCCAGTATCGCCCGTGCGGCTCCCTCCGGCACGCCGGAGGGAGCTTGCGCAGGTACGCGGACGAGCCGCCCGCGGCCGGTCAGCGCCGTGCGCGCAGCTCCCCCAGCACCGCGTCCGTGAAGGGCGGCCACGCCTCGACGGCCCAGGGGCCGAAGGGGCGGTCGGTCAGGGCGACGCACGCGGCGCCCGCGTCGGGGTCGACCCACAGGAACGTGCCCGACTGGCCGAAGTGGCCGAAGGTGCGGGGCGAGGAGGAAGCACCCGTCCAGTGCGGGGACTTGGCGTCGCGGATCTCGAAGCCCAGGCCCCAGTCGTTCGGCTTCTGGTGGCCGTACCCGGGCAGGATGCCGGTCAGGCCGGGGTGGACGACCGACATGGCCTCCAGCACGGTGCGCGGGTCCAGCAGGCGCGGCGCCTGCACCTCGGCGGCGAACCGCACCAGGTCGCCGGCCGTCGAGACGCCGTCCTTGGCGGGCGATCCGTCCAGCGTCGTGGCCGTCATGCCCAGCGGTTCCAGCACCGCCTGGCGCAGGTAATCGGCGAAGGGGATGTCGGTGGCCTTGGCGATGTGGTCGCCCAGCGCCTCGAAGCCGGCGTTGGAGTAGATGCGCCGCGTGCCGGGCGCCGCCATGACCCGGTGCTCGTCGAAGGCCAGCCCGGACGTGTGGGCCAGCAGGTGCCGTACCGTGGAGCCCTCCGGACCGGCCGGCTCGTCGAGCTCGACCGCCCCCTCCTCGTACGCCACGAGCGCGGCGTACGCGGCGAGCGGCTTGGTCACCGACGCCAGCGGGAAGGGCCGGTCCAGGGGACCGTGGGCCCCCACGACCGTGCCGTCCGCCCGCACGACGGCCGCCGCCGCGTTCTCCACCGGCCAGTTCTCGATCATCGCCACGCTTCGCATGCGTACGAGCGTATCTCCCGGCTCCGGGCTTGCTTGGAGTGCACTCCAAGGTCCTAGCGTGGAGGCCATGACGGTGATCGAGAGCACTCCCGTACGGACCGAGCGCCCCGACGTCTGCACCTCCGCGCCACCCGCCCACCCACGTCCCGACGGGCAGGACCGCTACACGATCAGCGAGGTGTCCGCCTGGACCGGGCTCACCGCGCACACGCTGCGCTGGTACGAGCGGATCGGGCTGATGCCGCACATCGACCGGTCGCACACCGGGCAGCGCCGGTTCACCAACCGGGACCTGGACTGGCTCGTCTTCGTGGGGAAGCTGCGGCTGACGGGCATGCC
Organism: Streptomyces sp. WAC05374; assembly: GCF_004353505.1. Lineage (GTDB taxonomy): Bacteria > Actinomycetota > Actinomycetes > Streptomycetales > Streptomycetaceae > Streptomyces. The sequence goes on along the minus strand of NZ_SMNQ01000005.1, from coordinate 90,173 downwards.
GGTGGCCGACATGGTGCGCTACGCCGAGCTGGTGCGGGCCGGGGAGCACACCTTCGAGGAGCGGCAGGAACTGCTCGAGTCCACCCGCCGGGACGTGCGGGCCCGGATCGCGGAGCTCCAGGACACGCTCGCCGTACTCGACTACAAGATCGACTTCTACGCCGGTGCCCGCCGGGCCCCGGAGAGGACCACATGAGCATCGAGAAGATCACGACCGTACGCCTCGGCACCGAGGGCCCCCTCGTGGGCGTCCAGGGCTTCGGCGCCATGGGCATCAGCGAGTTCTACGGCGACACCGACGAGGCCGCCGCCCGGGACACCCTGGACGCCGCGCTGGAGGCGGGCGTCACGCTGATCGACACCGCCGACGTCTACGGGCGCGGCGCCAACGAGGAGTTCCTCGCGCCGTTCGTCGCGAAGCACCGCGACGAGATCACCCTGGCCACCAAGTTCGGCCTCGTACGCACCGACGACCCCGCCTACCGGGGAATCCGCAACGACCGCGCCTACCTCAGGTCGTGCGTCGAGGGCAGCCTGCGCCGCCTGGGCACCGACGTCGTCGACCTCTACTACATGCACCGCCGCGACCCGGCCGTACCGCTCGCCGAGACCGTCGGGGCGATGGCCGAACTGGTCCAGGAGGGCAAGGTCAAGCACCTGGGGCTGAGCGAGGTGACCGGCGCCGAACTGCGCGAGGCGCACGCCGTGCACCCCATCGCGGCCCTCCAGTCGGAGTGGTCGCTGTTCTCCCGGGACGTCGAGCGCAGCGCGGTCGGCGCGGCGGCCGAGCTGGGCGTGACGTTCGTGCCGTACTCGCCGCTCGGGCGCGGCTTCCTGACCGGGGCCTTCGTGGACGCCGCCAAGGACCTGGCGGAGAACGACTTCCGCAAGCGGCAGCCGCGCTTCTCCGGCGAGAACGCCCGGCGCAACGCCGCGCTCCTGGAACCGGTGCGCAAGGTCGCCGAGGCGCACGGTGTGACACCCGCGCAGGTGGCCCTGGCCTGGGTGCAGCAGCGGGCGGAGGTGCACGGACTGACCGTCGTGCCCATCCCCGGCACCCGCAAGCGCGCCCGCCTGCTGGAGAACGCGGCGGCGACCCGCATCCGACTGGGCCGCGACGAGCTGGCCCTCCTGGAGCCGGTCGCCGCCCAGGTCGCCGGTGACCGGTACCCCGACATGTCCTTCACCTCGGCGGCCCGCGAGGCGTAGGCGCCCGGGCGGGTGCCCGCGTCCCGCGGTGCCCGCCTCGCGGGGGCGCCCACCCTTCGCGGGTGCCCGCCTCGCGGGGGCGCCCGGACCGGACCGGCGGAACGCGGCCGGGTCTAGCCTGGGAGGGGTACACATTCCCCATACCCGACGAGCCATGGGGCGCCCGCCGCCCGTCATGACGATGTCCCCCGGCGGTGCACCCGATGGGCAGGTGACGCCATGACCAGCACGGACGGCCCGGTCATCACGGACCCGGACACCGACACGTACGACGTGATCGTCATCGGGGCGCGCTGTGCGGGCGCACCGACAGCGATGCTCCTCGCGCGCCGGGGACACCGGGTCCTCCTGGCGGACCGGGCCACCTTCCCCAGCGACACCATCTCGACCCACCTGATCCATCCGCCCGGCCTCGCCGCGCTGGACCGGTGGGGACTGCTGGAACGCGTGGTCGCCACCGGGTGCCCCCCGATCGACACCTACATGTTCGACCTCGGGCCGTTCACCATCACCGGGTCCCCGGCCGGAGAGGGCTACGAAACCTCGTACGCCCCGCGTCGCACGGTCCTGGACAAGATCCTCGTCGACGCCGCCGCCGAGTCCGGCGTGGACGTGCGCGAGGGGTTCACCGTCGACGAGGTCCTGCTCGACGGGGGCCGGGTGAGCGGGATCAGGGGCCACGGCAAGGACCGCCGGGCCGCCGTCGCGCACGCCGGGACCGTGGTGGGCGCGGACGGACTGCACTCGTCCGTCGCGAGGGCCGCGGGTGCCGCCGAGTACGCCGGGAAACCGAAGATCAACGCCTACTACTACACGTACTGGGCGGGCCTGCCCATGCGCGGCGTCTTCGAGGCGTACGACCGCGGTGACCGCGCCTTCGCCGCCTGGCCCACCAACGACGACCTGACCATGGTCATCAGCGGCTGGCCCATGCGCGACTTCGAGGCCAACCGCGACGACGTCGAGGGCAACTACCTCGCCACCCTGGCACGGGCACCGGCCTTCGCCGAACGGGTCGCGGCGGCCACCCGGGTCGAGAGGTTCGTCGGCACGGCCGTGCCCAACTACTTCCGCAAGCCCTACGGGCCGGGCTGGGTCCTGGTCGGCGACGCCGGATACCTGAAGGACCCCATCACCGCCCAGGGCATCCAGGACGCCTTCCGGGACGCGGAGCGGTGCGCCCACGCACTCGACGAGGTGCTCACCGGACGCCGGTCCTTCGAGGAGGCCATGCGGGAGGCGCAGGAGGCGAGGGACGGACAGGTCATGAGCATGTACGAGTTCACGGCCGAGTTCGCGACCCTGGAACCGCCGCCGCCCGAGACGGAACAACTGCTGCACGCGGTGTCCGAGAGCCCCTCGGCACGCGACGCGTTCGTCAGGGTGACGGCCGGGGTGACACGGCCCGAGGAGTTCTTCGCGTACATGGAGGAACGGATGAGCCGCCGCCCCCACCCCGCCTGAGCCACCCCCCACCCCGCCCGCCGTCTCCGCCCGACGCCCGACGGCGCCCACGGGGCCGCCCGTCCACGGCGTACGTTTCCTAGCCCAGCGCGTACACCGCGAAGCCCGCCGCCAGCAGGCCGGCCACCGAGCGGCGGGCCACCGTCGCCCCCGTCCACGGCGTCTCGAACACCCGCGCGTACCGCCCGATGAGCAGCAGCAGCCCCGCGAACAGCGGCAGCCACGCCAGCCGCGCCACGATCCAGGCCGGCGAGTCGGGCGCGGTCGTCAGCCCGGGGACGGCACCGGCGAACGACGCCGGAACGGCGGCCGCCAGCATCGCCGTCTGGTGCCAGCACAGGATGGTCATCGCCGACAGGTTGATCATGACGACCGGCGCCCACAGGGCGGGGCGCCGCAACAGCCGCCCCAGTCGGTCGCGCAGCAGGATCGCCGCGCCGCTCTGCGCGGCGGCCAGCGCGAGCACCAGCAGCGACGGCGGGTGGGAGTTGGTCCTCGCCTCCCCGGGCACCCCGACCATCGAGGCGGGGTAGTGGAAGGCGAGCAGGAGCGTGACGAACAGGACGGCGCCGCCGGCGAGCAGCACCCACGCCTGCCTGGCGCCGATCCGCCGCACGCCCCACGACACGCCCAGTTGGTAGGCGAACAGCCAGCCCGGGAGGATGTTCAGCACACTCAGCCAGGACGGCACGGCCTCCGCGTACGGGCCGTAGCGCAGGAAGTCGACGACGGCGACCGACGCGAGCAGCGGTGCCGCCGCCCACGCGCCGAGCCGCCGGGCTGCGCGCACGCAGTACGGGGTCAGGGCGGTGACGACCGTGTACACCCCGACGAACCACAACGGCTGGACGACCAGCGTCGATCCGGTGCGCAGGGTGTCGTCCGGGACGCCCGCGGCGTACAGCACCGGCACCAGCACGGCCCACACCGCCGTCACGCCCAGGACCGGCCGCCCGAGCCGGGCGATCCGCCCCCGGAGCCACGCGCCCGTGGAGCCCCGGCGCCGCTCGTACGACAGGACGGACGCGTACCCGCCCACCAGGAAGAAGATCCCCAGCATCTGCAGCACCCAGCTCACCGGGGCGAAGAACCCGAAGGTGCTGAGCGGGCTGGCGTTGTGGATCACCCCGTCCGCGTCGAGCGTGAACCCGCCGAGGAGCCAGTGGCCGGTGGGGACGGCGAGCAGCGCGAGGGCCCGCAGGCCGTCGACCGCACGGTCGCGGTGGGCGGGGGTGCGCGCGTCGATGCGCTCGGCGAGGCTCATCGGACCTCTCCCCGGGCGATCGCGGCGAAGGTACGCAGGGAGTCGGTGCCCGGCGCGAAGTAGCCGGTGTGGCCGCGGGCGCCGGCCACGGGCACGGGGCGCGCGCCGAACTCGGGCGCGGCCGGGTCGGTGCCGTGACCGAGGCCGAGCAGCTCGACGTTCGGCACCTTGGAGATCCAGTCGGACGGGTCCTTGGCGGCCCACACCCGGGCGGTCGTCCCCAGGTCCGCCACGTTGTCGGCGCGCATGCCGGGGGAGCCCAGGACCACCAGGTCACCGACCTCCAGGCGCGGCGCGGCCAGGCCGCAGACGACGGAGCCGTAGCTGTGGCAGAACACGGAGGGCCGGGCGGCGCCCACGGCGGCGAGCCCCTCGGTCAGCCGGACCAGCCGTGCCGCGCCCGCCTCGGCGAGCCCACCGGTGGCGGCGTCCAGGCCCACCCCGACGGGCGTGGTGTACCCGGCCCAGGCGATGACGGCGGTGTCGCCGGCCGCCGCGCGCAGCTCCCGGCCCATCCCGGCGGGCGTGCCGTACGGGTCGGTGGCCCGGTCGTACGTCCCGGCGTCGATGTCCGCACCGGGCACCACGACCGCGACGTGCCGGCTGCGCGTCAGGTCGCCGTACACCTCCGCGACCTGGCCCCGGCCCCGCGGGTCGAACGCCAGGACCTGCCGCCCGGCCAGGTGCGCGAACCGGGCGTCACGGCGCAGCGCGGTCGCGTTCGCCTCGTACCGCAGCGCCACCGGGGCACCGTCGAGGTTGCCCACGACGGACGGGTGCCGGTGCGCCAGGTCCCGCTGCTGAGACTCCGTCAGCGTGCGGAAGAAGGCGGCGATCCCGTCCGGCGCCGTACGCGCCGGATCGGGCAGCGCCCGCCCCAGCGACGTGTCGGCCCGCCACGCCCCGCTCCCGGGCGGCGGCCCGGTCACGGGGAGCTGCCCGCTCCCGGCGGCCCATCCGGCGGTCCCGGTCACGAGTGCCGCCGCGAGTGCTGCGGCGGTCAGGGTCCTCTTCCAGCGGCGCATGACGCCCCCCTTTTTCTTCCTTCGTCCTGTGCGGCGAGAGGAAGGTAGGAGGGGAGTCCCTGAGCGGGCGTCACCCCGCGGAGCCAACCCCGGGGTGCTACCGCGGTAGGGGGTGGGTCACCCGGCGGCGGCCCTCACGCGTCGCCCGGGGTCACCAGCCCCGACTCGTACGCGAAGACCACCGCCTGCGCCCGGTCGCGGAGGTCCAGCTTCGACAGGACCCGCCCGATGTGGGTCTTCACCGTCTGCTCGGCCAGCACCAGGTGGCCGGCGATCTCCTGGTTCGACAGCCCCCGGGCGATCAGCTCCAGCACCTCCGTCTCACGGGGCGTCAGGCCGTTCAGGCGTGTGGAGCGGTCCCGGCGCGGGGCGGGCCGCGAGGCGGCGAAGTCGGCGATCAGCCGCCGCGTCACGGACGGCGCCAGCAGCGCCTCGCCGGCCGCCACCACCCGTACCGCGCCGATGAGGTCGGCGGGCGGGGCGTCCTTCAGCAGGAACCCGGACGCGCCGGCGCGCAGCGCCTCGTACACGTAGTCGTCCACGTCGAAGGTGGTCAGCATCAGCACCTTCGGCCGGTGGACCACCCCCGGTGGCGGCGACAGGATCTCGCGCGCCGCCGCGAGCCCGTCCATCTCCGGCATCCGCACGTCCATCAGCACCACGTCCGGGTGCGCCGAGCGGGCCACGGACACCCCCGCGCGGCCGTCCGGCGCCTCACCCACCACGTCGATGTCCGGCTGCGCCGACAGCAGCGCGGCGAACCCCGCCCGCACCATGGCCTGGTCGTCGACGATGATCACGCGGATGGTCACGCGGGTTCCTCCGTGTCGAGGGGGAGCCGGGCCGCGACCCGGAAGCCCCCGTCCGGCAGCGGCCCGGTGTCCAGCGTGCCGCCCGTCAACCGTACGCGCTCCCGCATGCCCACCAGCCCGTGCCCGGTACCGGACGTCTCCAGGGGCGAACCGGCCTCAGCGGACGGCCCGTTGACGACCAGCACCGTCAGCCGACCGTCCGCCACCGTCACCGACACACGCGTCGGCGCGCCCGGCGCGTGCCGCACCACATTGGCCAGCGCCTCCTGCACGATCCGGTACGCCGACAGGTCCACCGCCTGCGGCACCGGCCCCAGCTCGGCCGGCATCGACAGCTCGGCCGGCACGCCCGCCCGTACCGTCGCCTCCACGAGCTGCTGCACCCGGTCCAGGCCCGGCTGCGGCGCCCGTTCGCCCTCCGTGCCGTCACTGCGCAGCACCGCGAGCAGCCGCCGCATCTCGGTGAGCGACTCGCGGGCGGACGCGGCGATCGTCGAGAACTCCTCACGCGCCGCCTCCGGGAGGCCCTCGATCCGGTACGGCGCCGAATCCGCCTGCACGGTGATCACCGACATGTGGTGGGCCACCACGTCGTGCAGCTCGCGCGCGATCCGGGCCCGCTCCTCCAGCAGCGTGCGCCGGGCCCGCTCGGCCTCGCTGATCGTCTCCTGCTCGACGAGCCGCCGCTGCGCGTCCCCGCGTTCCCGGAGGGACGCCGTCAGCAGCAGCACGGCCCCGGCGAGGACGAACAGCAGCAGGTGGATGCCGTCGCTGCGGGCCTGCGACACCAGCTCGAAGGCGAACCCCGCCGCGCCGGTCACCAGCCACACGCCCACCAGCGTCCGGCGCGGCTCGCGCAGCCCCACGGCCACCATGAGCGCCAGGTACCCCACCACGATCATGGGCGTCCACGGCCAGGACCGGCCCGCCACCCCGTCCGCGCCCAGCAGGACCAGCGCGCCCAGCACATCGGCCGCCAGGATCATCCACCACGCCTGGAGCGGGCGGGACACGGCCAGCAGCAGCGGCGCGGCCTGCCCGGTCGCCAGTGCCCCGGCGACGGCGCCGTTGACCTCGTAGTCGTTGACCAGCACGGTCACCGTGACCGGCAGCAGGGAGGCGACGAACGCGAAGGCGACGACGTACGGCAGCCGGCGCAGCCACGGCGACGACGCCTGGGCGAGCAGCGGCTCACCGGGCTGGGTGGGCGTGGCGAGAGTGCCCCCGAGCGCGCGCAGGGAGGCGCGCACACGGGGCGACGGGGAAGCGGTACGCATGGTCCCGCCACCCTAGGCACCGGCGGCCCGCCCCGGCGTCATACCAGGGTCCCGGCGTCGGCCTCGTACCCCGGTATGACTTCGGCGCGGGCCGCCGGGGGCCGAGCCCCGTGGTGCCCGGCAGCCCCGGCGCGGAGGCCGGCCGGGCCTACAGCTCCGCCAGCAACTGCGCCTTCTTCGCCGCGAACTCCTCGTCCGTCACCAGACCCGCCTGGTACAGCTCGCCCAGGTGCCGGATCCGCTCCGCGATGACCGCCGGGTCGCGGCCGGCCGTGACGGCGGCGGGCACCGGTACGGGCGCCGCGCCCGCCTCCCGTATCGCCGCGAGGACGGCGGCCGCGAACGGCAGCGACTCGTGCACCGGCCCGTAGCCCAGCCCGAAGACGACCGCCGCCGGGTCCTGGTCCGCCTGCGCCGGCTGCGCGTCGCCCGCGTGGCCGCGCCGCACCAGCCGCAGGTAACCGTCGAAGACGTCGGGCGAGCGCCACTCGACACCGCCCAGCTCCCGCACCGGGAACGTCTGGTCGCCGGCCTTCCACTTGGCGGACGACGCACCGGTCCAGAACCAGCGGAACGCCACCTGGCTGCCGTCGAAGGAAGCCTTGCCGTCGTACGCCTTGAACTGGAGCGGCGCCTCGGGCGCGGCCACCAGGAACCGGTCGGCCGGTTCCTTCGCGTCCGGGCCCAGCGCGGCCCGCAGCTCGTCGGCGTAGTACTCGGCCAGCGTCTCCCGCTCGGCCGGCAGCACCAGCCGGTAGGGGTCGCCGGATTCCTTGAGCTGACCCGCGGCCGCCTCCATCAGCGGATCGGCGCCCGCTCTCGGCACCGCGTGCAGCACCACCGTGCCGCGTCTGCCCGGGGAGAGGGTCACCGACGCCAACGCCTCGTGGGGGATGCGTCGCTCGCGCAGCGCCTGGTGGAGCTTCGGTGCGCGGATCCCCCGTTCGAAGCGGATGAGCACGGCGTCGGGTTCGAACTCCCAGGTGGCATGAATTCCGGCCAGCACATCACCCATGCGCCTCATCGTATGCGGCGTGCGCCCGCGCGTCGCCCCCCGAAGACTTGTGAGCTTCGGCGGCCCACCACGCGCCTCTACGCGCGTCAGAGCGCTTCCACGCCGGAGATTCCGCTGCGGCAGGCGTCCTGGTCGCCCGCGCACCGCACGGATCGATACGAGCCGACGCCTATCTCGGCGAAGTTGCGGAGGCTCTCCGTGCCCGGCTCGAAGTACCCGGCGTGCCCGACGGCGCCCGCCGCCGACAGCAGCCGCGCCCCGAACTCGGGCGTCACCGGATCGGCGCCGTGGCCCAGTCCGCCGACGTCCAGGTAGGGCACGTCGGCGATCCAGTCGTCGGCGTCGCGCATGGCCCACACACGGGCGCGGGTGCCGAGCCCGGCGGCGTTCGCGGCCCGCATCCCCGGGCTGCCGGCCACCGCGAGGTCCGCCACCCGCGCGGGCAGCCGGCGGGCGGCGACGCCGCACACCACGGAGCCGTAGCTGTGGCAGAACAGCGACACCCGGGAGTCGCCGGGCAGCGCACCCGTGAGCGAGACCAGCCGGGCCGCCCCGGTCTCGGCGAGCCGCCCGATCGCCGCGTCCATGCCGACCCCCGCGGGTGCCGTGTAGTCGGCCCACGCGATGACGGCGGTACGGGTGCGGGGCGCGGCGGCGCGCTCGGCGGCGTAGAGGGATTCGGCCATCCCGACGGGGGCCGTGTACTTGCGGGCGGTCCTCTGGAACGTCAGCAGGTTGGTGTCGACTCCGGGGACGACCACCGAGACGCGCTGCGCCCGGTCGAGGTCGCCGAAGACCTCGGCGACGCGGCCCTTCCCGGACGGGTCGAAGGCGAGGATCTGCCGGTCGTCCCGCATCAGGGAGGCGAACCGGTGCGTGCGGCGGACGGCCTCGTGGTGGCCGTCGGGCGACAGCCGCGCGTCCTGAACCCGCTTGCGCTCGGCGTCGTGCGCGGCGCGCAGCGCGATCCGGTTGGCCCGGTAGCGCAGGGTGACGGGAGCGCCGTCGAGGTTGCCGACGACGAGCGGGTACTCGGCCGCCAGCCGGCCGCGCTGACGCTCGGTCAGGGACTGGAAGAACGCGGCCAGTACGGGCGGCGGCGAGGCGGGGTCGGGCAGGTCCCGCGTGCCTATCCGGCCGTCCCGCCATGCGGCGAGCGCGGCTTCGCGCGGCTCTCCTGGCCCGCGGTGATGGCGGACGGCCGTCCAGCCGGTGGTCATGAGGAGGACGAACACCACGGCGAGGGCGAGCAGTGCGCGCCACACCTGGAGCGTGGGGGAGGAGTCGAAGGAAGTCACTGCGGGACACCCTAGGAGACACGTGCGGGGCGTCGCGAAGAGGGTGACGCAGATCACGCGTGAGAGTGGCCGGTTGGGGGAAGCGTGTTCACTCTGCGTACGCGCCGGGCGCACGCAGCGGCGCGTTCAGGGAGGCACGCTCGGGTGGCGCGTTCCGGTGGCGCGCTTGCACCGGTGGCCGGACCCGGGCGCGTTGGGACGCGTGACGGGTGACGGGTGAGGGGGCGGGGGGTGAGGGGTGAGGGGTCAGGGGTGAGGGGTGGCAGGTGAGGGGGGCCGGGAGACGGGTGACCGGTTACGCCGGTGGCGTCCCGCGCCAGTCCGAGGCGAGCGCCGGGCCGAGGTGGTCCAGGTAGTTCTCGGTGAGCGCGCGGATCGCCTCCAGGGACGCGTCCTCGCCCCGCCCCCACAACTGTCCCGTGACGCGCATGACCCCGCTGAACGCGGCGACGGCCACGCGCGGGCGCGGGTCGGCGTCCACGTCGAGCCCCTCGCGCTCCGCGATCAGGCGGGCGATGTTCTCCTCCATCTCGATGGAGCGGCGCAGGTGTACGGCCAGCAGCGCGGGCGTCGACTCGATCATCTGGAAGGTGCGGAGGTACAGCTCGACGGGGACGACCTCCATGATCGACTCGCCGATGGTGTCCCAGGCGCACAGAACCGCGTTGCGCATCGCCTCCAACGGCGCCTCGTGGGCGGGCCGTTCGCTCAGGGCGACGGCGAAGCGGCTCTCGACCATCTGCTGGACGGCGAAGGCGACGTCTTCCTTGCTGGCGAAGTAGCGGAAGAAGGTGCGCTGCGAGACGTCGACGGCGCCGACGATCTCGTCCACCGTCGTCCGCTCGTACCCCTGTGTGGTGAAGAGCTCCAGTGCGGCACGCAGCAGTGCGTCCCGGGTGCGCCGCTTCTTGCGCTCACGCAGGCCCGTGGGGGCGGGCGTCCCTGTGCTGGTCGGCTGCTCGGCCGTCACTTCATGGTCCTCTTTCCGCCATTTCTGGCTGCTCAGGCTACCTGTGAGCTACGCGACAGTTACCGGCGTATGAAATGCTTTGTCAATTGTCAGCGACTGACATTAGCCTCGCCGGTATGACTGGTCAGACCACCATCGATAAGTCGCCGACGGGCTCGGAACCCGTACCGGCACCGGCCAAGGGGCTGCGCGGCCACCCCTGGCTGACGCTGTTCGCCGTCGCGGTCGGCGTGATGATGGTCGCGCTCGACGGCACGATCGTCGCGATCGCCAACCCCGCGATCCAGCAGGACCTCGGCGCTTCCATGGCCGACGTCCAGTGGATCACCAACGGTTATCTGCTCGCCCTGGCCGTCGCCCTGATCACGGCCGGCAAGCTCGGTGACCGCTTCGGCCACCGCCAGACGTTCCTCATCGGCATCGCCGGCTTCGCCGTCGCGTCCGGCGCCATCGGCATGTCCGGCTCGATCACCCTGGTGATCGTCTTCCGGGTGCTCCAGGGCCTGTTCGGCGCGCTGCTGATGCCCGCCGCCCTGGGCCTGCTGCGCGCCACCTTCCCGGCCGAGAAGCTGAACATGGCGATCGGCATCTGGGGCATGGTCATCGGCGCCTCCACGGCGGGCGGCCCGATCCTCGGTGGCGTGCTCGTGGAGCACGTGAGCTGGCAGTCGGTGTTCTTCATCAACGTGCCGGTCGGCGTCATCGCGCTCGCGCTCGGCCTGGTCATCCTCAAGGACCACCGCGCCGCGAACGCGCCGCGCTCCTTCGACGTGCTCGGCATCCTGCTGCTGTCCGCGGCGATGGGGTCGCTGATCTGGGGCATCATCAAGGCCGGCGAGAGCTGGGGCTGGGGCAGCCTCAACACCTGGGGCTTCCTGGGCGGCGCGCTGGTCCTCTTCGCCGTGTTCGCGTTCTGGGAGACGCGGGTGCGGGAACCGCTCATCCCCCTCGGCATGTTCCGTTCCGTCCCCCTGTCGGCGGGCACGGTGCTCATGGTGCTGATGGCCTTCGCCTTCATGGGCGGCCTGTTCTTCGTGACCTTCTACCTCCAGGGCGTCAAGGGGCTCAGCCCCGTCGACAGCGGCCTGCACCTGCTGCCGCTGACGGCGATGATGATCGTCTCCTCGCCGCTGGCCGGCGCGCTGATCACCAAGTTCGGGCCGCGCGTCCCGCTCGTGGGCGGCATGGCCTGCACGGCGGCCGCGATGTTCGGCATGATCAGCCTGACGGCCGACACCGGCACGCCGGCCATGTCCCTCTGGTTCGCCCTGCTGGGTCTCGGCCTCGCGCCCGTCATGGTGGGTGCCACCGAGGTCATCGTCGGCAACGCCCCGCTGGAGCTGTCCGGCGTGGCCGGTGGCCTCCAGCAGGCCGCGATGCAGGTCGGTGGCGCGCTCGGTACGGCGGTGCTGGGCGCGGTCATGTCCTCCCGGGTGAGCTCCGCGTTCGCGGACAACTGGAAGGACGCCGGGATTCCGGTCCCGGCCGACCCGCGGCTGGAGCAGGCGGCGGAGTTCGGCAGGGTCCCGGCCGAGCTCGCCAAGGCGCCCGGCATGACCCCGGACATGCTGTCGAAGATCGGCGGCGTCATCCACGACACGTTCCTGTCCGGCATGGGTCTGGCCTTCACGGTGGCCGGCATCGTGGCGGTCGCCGCCGCCCTGGTGGCGACGCTCACCAAGCGCGGCGAGAACGCGGAAGCGGGCGCGGGCGCCGCCCACATCTGACGCGCGCACCGACATGGGCGAGGGCCCCGCGGCAGCCGCTGCGGGGCCCTCGGCGTTGCCGGGAGTCACCCGTCCGGGTGGATCACCCCGAGGAGCCTTCCCCAGAGGGACTACGTAGCGTCACGATGGTCGGGCGTGATCGTCACGCGGTGCAGCAGAACTGCCGTATATACGGGGGGTTTTCATGCGTTACCTGCCCATGCGTTACCTGCCCATGCGTTACCCGCGCGGTCGTACCGCCGCCCGCACCACCCTCACCACGGTCCTCGCCCTCGGCGCCCTCGCCGCCACGGCGCTCGTCGGCGCCGCTCCGGTGGCCGCGGCGCCACCGAGGCTCGGGCCGTGCGAGACCGGGCAGTTGTGCCTGTGGGCCAAGGAGGGCTTCCGAGGCGCCCGGCACACCTTCGAGCTGGCCGACATCGACGTCGACTCGTGCGTCCCCCTGCCGGCCGGGACCACCGCGGCCGCCCTGGCCAACCGCACCGGACGGCCCGTCACCACCTACCAGTCGGCCGAGTGCGCCGAGACCGGTGAGTTCGAGACGTATCCGGGCGGCGGCACCTGGGTCCCCCAATCGCCTTACCAGGTACGGGCCTTCAAGGTGTGGGAGAGCTGAAGCCGGGCACCCGGGGGCCATGGACGGTTTCGGGTACACCTCACGTTCGCGCAGGAGCCCCCGCTCACGCGGCCGGATGTGGTCGCGGACCGGGCCGGATCGCGCGACGCTCGGGATCGTCGGGCTGGTCTGCGCGATCGCCGGCTTCTTCGTACTGGGCATCATCCTCGGCCCGGTGGCGATCGTCTGCGGCTGGCTCGGCATGGGCCGGCGCTGGGCGAGCAATCACCTCCCTGCGCTGGTCGCGTTCGTTCTCGGGGCGATCGACACCGTGCTGGCCCTCGTCTGGCTGGCCGGTGGCGGCACCCCGGGCAACGGCACCTTCTAGGCGTACGCCCACCGCTCGCGCCCGTCCGGGGCCCTGGGTGCCACCGGCTGACCCGGTGCCCCCCGGTGACCCCGGTGGTCAGGTGGCCCCGTCCGTGGTGGTCTGCACCGGCACCGCGGGCGCAGTGGGGCCGGCGGGACCGGTGGGCGCCGCCGGGGTGTGACCCGACAGGCGGGCGACCTCCGCCCGCAGGTCCCGCACCTCTCGCGTGAGGGCTTCCAGGAGCGCCGTCTGCCGGCGCTCCTCCGCGTCGTCCCGCTCGAAGCGGGAGATGAACCACGCCGCGATGTTGGCGGTCACGACACCCAGCAGGGCGATGCCGGACAGCATCAGCCCGACCGCCAGCACCCGCCCCAGCCCGGTCGTCGGCGCGTGGTCGCCGTACCCGACGGTCGTCATCGTGGTGAACGACCACCACACCGCGTCACCGAGCGTCTTGATGTTCCCGCCCGGCGCGTCCCGCTCCACATGCAGCACGGCCAGGGAACCGAACATCAGCAGGCCCACCACCGACCCCGCAACATAAGTGGTGAGCGTTATCTGCGGTGCCATCCGGGCCCGCCGCCCGACCAGGAGGAGGGTCGAGACGAGCCGCAGCAGGCGCAGCGGCTGGATCAGCGGCAGCACCACCGCCGCCAGGTCCAGTGGGTGGCGGCGTACGAATCCCCACCGGTCCGGCGCCAGCACCAGCCGTACCGCGTAGTCGACGGCGAAGGCGCCCCACACCACCCACTCCACCACCAGACAGGCGTAGTGCACCTCTGGGGCGGCGTCGGGCGCCACTATCGGTATCGCGTAGGCCACGCCGAATGCGACGGCGAGCCCCAGCAGCGGCGCCTGGGTGCGCGCCTCCCAGCGTTCCATCATGTCCGGAATGGTAGGGGGCGGCGGAAGGACCAGGTCCCCCCACCGCCCCCAGGGCTCACGGGCTGCCCGGCCAGCCGGGCGTCACGGCCCGCTCATCGGGCCACCTGCCGGGCCGCCCAAGCGGCCGTCCCACCCGGCCGGACCACACGTCGGCCGCGTGCGGACCACGCATCGGCCGCGTGCCGCGGCCACGCGTCGGCCACGTGCCGGCCCCGCGTCGGCCCCGCGCGGACTAGGCGTCGCCGCCCGCCGCGCCCGGGTCGGCCGCCGAGACGTCCAGGAGCTGGTACCGGTCCACGGCCTGCTTCAGCACCGAACGGTCCACCTTGCCGTCCCTGGCCAGCTCGGTCAGCACCGCCAGCACGATCGACTGGGCGTCGATGTGGAAGTACCGCCGCGCCGCGCCCCGCGTGTCCGCGAAACCGAAACCGTCCGCACCCAGAGAGGTGTACGTCCCCGGCACCCACCGCGCGATCTGGTCCGGGACGGACCGCATCCAGTCGGAGACGGCCACGAACGGACCCTCCGCGCCGGAGAGCTTCCGCGTCACGTACGGGACCTGCTGCTCCTCCTCGGGGTGGAGCAGGTTGTGCTCGTCCACCGCCACGGCGTCGCGGCGCAGCTCGTTCCAGGACGTGGCCGACCAGACGTCGGCGCGTACGTTCCACTCCTCGGCGAGGATCTTCTGCGCCTCCAGCGCCCACGGCACGGCCACGCCGGACGCCATGATCTGCGCGGGCACCGCCCCCGCCTGGCCGGTGCTGAAGCGGTACAGGCCCTTGATGATGCCGTCCACGTCGACGTCCGCCGGCTCGGCCGGGTGCTGGATCGGCTCGTTGTAGACGGTGAGGTAATAGAAGACGTCCTCGCCGGGCGTGCCGTCGGCGGTCTCGCCGTACATCCGGCGCAGACCGTCCTTCACGATGTGGGCGATCTCGAAGCCGAACGCCGGGTCGTACGCGACGCACGCCGGGTTGGTGGACGCGAGGAGCTGCGAGTGGCCGTCCGCGTGCTGGAGCCCCTCACCGGTCAGCGTCGTGCGGCCGGCCGTCGCGCCCAGCACGAAACCGCGCGAGAGCTGGTCGGCCATCTGCCAGAACTGGTCGCCGGTCCGCTGGAAGCCGAACATCGAGTAGAAGACGTACACCGGGATCAGCGGCTCGCCGTGCGTCGCGTACGCCGAACCGGCCGCGATCAGCGACGCCGTGCAGCCCGCCTCCGAGATGCCGTCGTGCAGCATCTGCCCGGTGGGCGACTCCTTGTAGGCGAGCAGCAGCTCCCGGTCCACGGCCTCGTACTGCTGGCCGAGCGGGTTGTAGATCTTGGCGCTCGGGAAGAACGAGTCCATACCGAAGGTGCGGTACTCGTCCGGCGCGATCAGCACGAACCGCTTGCCGATCTCCTTGTCCCGCATCAGGTCCTTCAGCAGCCGCACGAACGCCATCGTCGTGGCGATCGACTGCTGCCCCGAGCCCTTCCTCACCGCCGCGTACGTCTTCTCGTCCGGCAGTGCCAGGGGCTTCGCCCGCACGACCCGGGTCGGGACGTACCCGCCCAGCGCCTTGCGGCGGTCGTGCATGTACTGGATCTCCTCCGAGTCACGGCCCGGGTGGTAGTACGGCGGGGCGCCGCTCTCGAGCTGCTGGTCCGTGATCGGGATGTGCAGACGGTCCCGGAAGCGCTTCAGGTCGTCGACCGTCAGCTTCTTCATCTGGTGCGTCGCGTTGCGCCCCTCGAAGTTCGGGCCGAGGGTCCAGCCCTTGACCGTCTGGGCCAGGATCACGGTCGGCTGGCCCGTGTGCTCGACGGCCGCCTTGTACGCCGCGAAGATCTTCTTGTGGTCGTGACCGCCGCGGCCGAGGTGCAGGATCTGGTCGTCGGTCATGTTCTCGACCATGGCGCGCAGCCGGTGGTCGTCGCCGAAGAAGTGCTCACGGATGTACGCGCCGGTCTCCGTCGCGTATGTCTGGAACTGCCCGTCGGGCGTGGTGTTCAGCTTGTTGACCAGGATGCCGTCGCGGTCCTGGGCCAGCAGCGGGTCCCAGGAGCGGTCCCACACGAGCTTGATCACGTTCCAGCCGGCACCGCGGAACTGCGACTCCAGCTCCTGGATGATCTTGCCGTTGCCGCGCACCGGGCCGTCGAGGCGCTGGAGGTTGCAGTTGACGACGAACGTCAGGTTGTCGAGGCCTTCTCGTGCCGCGATCGAGAGCTGGCCGAGCGACTCCGGCTCGTCCATCTCGCCGTCCCCGAGGAACGCCCACACGTGCGACTTGGAGGTGTCCGCGATGCCGCGTGCCTCCATGTAGCGGTTCATGCGCGCCTGGTAGATCGCGCCGATCGGGCCGAGGCCCATCGACACGGTCGGGAACTCCCAGAAGTCCGGCATCAGCCGCGGGTGCGGATAGGACGACAGACCGTTCGGGAACTTCGACTTCTCCTGGCGGAAGGCGTCGAGCTGCGCCTCGGTCAGCCGGTCCAGGAGGAACGCGCGCGCGTAGACACCGGGCGAGGCGTGGCCCTGGAAGAAGATCTGGTCGCCCCCGTCGCCCTCCTCCTTGCCGCGGAAGAAGTGGTTGAAGCCCACGTCGTAGAGGGAGGCGGAGGAGGCGAACGTGGCGATGTGGCCGCCGACACCGATGCCGGGCCGCTGCGCACGCGACACCATCACGGCGGCGTTCCAGCGCGTGGCGTTGAGGACCCTGCGCTCGATCTCCTCGTTGCCGGGGAAGAACGGCTCGTCCCGGGTGGCGATGGTGTTGACGTAGTCCGTGCTGCGCATCTCGGGCACGGCCACGCGCTTCTCGCGGGCCCGCTCGATGAGGCGGAGCATCAGGTAACGGGCCCGCTCCCGGCCGCGCTCGTCCACGGCGGCGTCGAGGGAGTCGAGCCATTCCTGGGTCTCTTCGGGATCGAAGTCCGGGACCTGGCTGGGAAGGCCGCCAATGATGATCGGATTGCGATCGGATCCGGAAGCCACGCTGTTCCTTCTGGTCGGTGGAGCCTACGGGAAGTGGAGTGTCAGCAGTGCGGTCGCGCCGCCACCATCGTGTACCCGGGGGAAGGTAAACGTCATCTTTACCGAGGGGTAACCCCCACGGGTCGTCGTCAGGGCGCCGGGGGCCCGCCAAATCGCAACCTTACGCCCAACCCGGCCATGTGTTCCGTTCAGCCGTTCGCCCCCCACGCGCGCACGGAAGGAGTAGAAGCTAATAAAGTGGGTCAAGAGCCGTGGTGTGTGTCACGGGTGCGGGCGGGAAGGTGCCTGGAGTTGCGGCGAGACGGCCCCAAAAGTCACCGTTTCGGCGGTCTCGATCGCCGGGTACTTGCGCGATCCGCCCCGCACGTGTGGACTACGCCCAATGCCACGCGTACGCGCGCGGCCGAAGCACTTCCCAAAAACGATCAGGAGGCAAGCCGTGAGCGCGACCGCGGACCACGCGGAGGAGCGGACCAACCCGGCGGCGAAGCTGGGGTTCGAGCCCGGACAGGTGGTCCAGGAGATCGGCTACGACGACGACGTCGAGCAGGAGCTCCGTGAGGCAATCGAGGCCGTCACCGGCCAGGAGCTCTTCGACGAGGACTACGACGACGTCGCCGACGTCGTGCTGCTGTGGTTCCGCGATGACGACGGCGACCTCACGGACGCGCTGGTGGATGCCATCGGTCTGGTCGACGAGGGCGGGGAGATCTGGCTCCTGACGCCCAAGACCGGCCGTGACGGTTACATCGAGCCCAGCGACATCAACGAGGCCGCTCAGACCGCCGGCCTCTCGCAGACCCGGAGCATCAGCGCGGGCAAGGACTGGACCGGCAGCCGCCTGGTCACGCCGAAGGCGGCCAAGACCGGCAAGCGCTGAGCCCGGCTCCGCCCGCCCGCCCTTCCGTCGTCGGCCCACCGGCCACCGGCCCCCGGCCACCAGGGCCCCCACCGACATCCGTCGGCGGGGGCCCTGTGCGTAGGGTGGTGTCCCACGACACCCAGCGAAGGGATGCTTCCTGTCATGGCGATCGAGACGATCGAGACGGCTGAGCCTGTCCAGGTCGGCAGCAAGGCCCCGGACTTCGAACTGAAGGACAACCACGGGCGCACCGTGTCGCTCGCGGACTTCCGTGGCGAGAAGAACGTCGTGCTCCTCTTCTACCCCTTCGCCTTCACCGGCGTGTGCACCGGCGAGCTGTGCGCCCTGCGCGACGAGCTGCCGAAGTTCGTCAACGACGACACCCAGCTCCTCGCCGTCTCCGCCGACTCGATCCACACCCTGCGCGTCTTCGCCGAGCAGGAGGGCCTGGAGTACCCGCTGCTGTCGGACTTCTGGCCGCACGGCGAGGTCTCGCGCGCGTACGGCGTCTTCGACGAGGAGAAGGGCTGCGCGGTGCGCGGCACCTTCATCATCGACAAGGAGGGCGTCGTCCGCTGGACGGTCGTCAACGGCCTGCCGGACGCCCGCGACCTCAATGAGTACGTCGCCGCGCTCGACACCCTCTGACATCTTCGGCCCAAGTGCCTGCTCACGACGGGAACCGGTCACTAGGATCCAGTCGTTGATCCGATGCCAACGCACGACGGGGGCGCTGCCCCTGGAAACCAATGGAGGGACTCGTGGGAGTCAGCCTCAGCAAGGGCGGCAACGTCTCGCTGACCAAGGAGGCCCCGGGCCTGACGGCAGTCACCGTCGGTCTGGGCTGGGACGTCCGCACCACCACCGGGACGGACTTCGACCTCGACGCCAGCGCCATTCTGGTCAACGCCGAGGGCAAGGTCCGCAACGACCAGGACTTCGTGTTCTTCAACAACCTGAAGAGCGCGGACGGCTCGGTCGAGCACACCGGTGACAACCTGACCGGTGAGGGCGAGGGCGACGACGAGCAGGTCAAGGTCGACCTGGCCAACGTCCCGGCCGACGTCGCCAAGATCGTCTTCCCGGTGTCGATCTACGACGCCGAGACCCGTCAGCAGTCCTTCGGCCAGGTGCGCAACGCGTTCATCCGCGTCGTGAACCAGGCCGGCGGCACCGAGATCGCCCGCTACGACCTGAGCGAGGACGCCTCGACGGAGACCGCGATGGTCTTCGGCGAGCTGTACCGCCACGGCACGGAGTGGAAGTTCCGCGCGGTCGGCCAGGGCTACGCCTCGGGCCTGCGCGGCATCGCGCAGGACTTCGGCGTCAACGTCTGACACGTCCGACGCGTCCGACCCGTCCGGCCCGTGCCCCGGCACCGGTGCCTGTGCCGGGCCCGGGCTCGGGCCGCGGGCGGTCGCCGCTCGACGCCGTGCAGTTTCGTCCGGCGCCGCACGTTCTCGTGCGGCGCCGGACGTGCCTTACGTACGGAAGCGGGCCGGACGTACGGAAGCGGGCCGGAACTCCTGAAGGCGCGCGCCGCACCGACCTGCCGCCGAGCGGCCATGCCGCCGGGACTGCCGGACGGCGACTGCCGGACGGCAACCGCCGGGCCGCCGGCGAGCCCGGCCGTCCCACTGCCTCAGCACCCACCACCGCGCTACCGCACCACCACCACCACACCGCCGCACCGTTTCAACGCCGCACCATCTCACCGTCTCAACGCCTCAACGCCTCAACGTCTCAACGCCTCAACGCCGCTCGTCCGTGAGCGCGCGGGCACACCGACCGACCCGGGACCGGGCCGGGGGGTCCGGGGGTCGTCCCCGGGACAACGCAGCAGCAGATCTCAGGGGAGGATTCACGTCATGGGCGTCACGCTCGCCAAGGGAGGCAATGTCTCCCTCTCCAAGGCCGCACCCAACCTCACCCAGGTGCTCGTCGGACTCGGCTGGGACGCGCGCTCCACCACCGGAGCGCCCTTCGACCTCGACGCCAGCGCACTGCTGTGCCAGAACGGCAGGGTGCTCGGCGACGAGTGGTTCGTCTTCTACAACAACCTCACGAGCCCCGACGGCTCCGTCGAGCACACCGGTGACAACCTCACGGGCGAGGGCGACGGGGACGACGAGTCCCTGATCGTCGACCTGCCCCGGGTCCCGGCCCACTGCGACAAGATCGTCTTCCCGGTCTCCATCCACGACGCCGACAACCGGGGCCAGACCTTCGGCCAGGTCAGCAACGCCTTCATCCGCGTCGTCAACCAGGCCGACGGTCAGGAGCTCGCGCGTTACGACCTCAGCGAGGACGCCTCCACCGAGACGGCGATGATCTTCGGCGAGCTCTACAGGTACGGCGGTGAGTGGAAGTTCCGGGCGGTAGGACAGGGGTACGCATCGGGCTTGAGGGGCATCGCTCTAGACTTCGGGGTCAATGTTTCCTAAAGCACGTCTCCGGGTTCGTTCAAAGTCCGGCGCGCATGGCGCGGGGGAGACCCGTACTTAACACGATTGGGTAGCCAGTGGTTCTGAAAACCTTCGGCTGGTCGTTCGCCGTCACGGCGCTCGGCCTTGCTTTCGCCGCCTGGCAGTGGGGCTGGGAGGCCTTCGGGATCGTACTGATCCTGTCGATCCTCGAGATCTCGCTGTCCTTCGACAACGCGGTCGTCAACGCCGGAATCCTCAAGAAGATGAACGCCTTCTGGCAGAAGATCTTCCTGACGATCGGCATCCTGATCGCGGTCTTCGGTATGCGGCTGGTCTTCCCCGTCGTGATCGTCGCCATCAGCGCCCAGGTAGGCCCGATCGAGGCCGTCCAGCTCGCCATGGACAACCCCGAGCGGTACGAAGACCTCGTCACCGACGCGCACGCCGCCATCGCCGCCTTCGGTGGCATGTTCCTGCTCATGATCTTCCTCGACTTCATGTTCGAGAGCCGTGAGCACAAGTGGCTCTCCTGGCTGGAGCGCCCGGCGGCCAAGCTCGGCAAGGTCGACATGCTCTCGGTCTGCATCGCGCTGATCGTCCTCATGGTCACCGCCATGAC
This sequence comes from Streptomyces sp. WAC05374, assembly GCF_004353505.1. Classification (GTDB taxonomy): domain Bacteria; phylum Actinomycetota; class Actinomycetes; order Streptomycetales; family Streptomycetaceae; genus Streptomyces. Next base: position 69,414 of record NZ_SMNQ01000005.1, on the reverse strand, counting down.
CTTCGCCACCCAGGCGCACACCAGCACCGGGCACGCCGACAAGTCGGCCACCGTGCTCCTGTCCGGCGTGGCCGGTCTGATCACGTACCTGATCGTCGGCGGCCTCTCCGGCTACTTCGAGGACAAGCTGGAGGAAGAGGAGGAGCGCGAGCACGAGGAGGAGGAGAAGGCCAAGAAGGAGGGCAAGCCCGTCTCGGCGGTCGGCCTCGCCGGCAAGGCGGCCTTCTTCCTCTTCCTGTACCTCGAGGTCCTCGACGCGTCCTTCTCCTTCGACGGAGTCATCGGCGCCTTCGCCATCACCAACCACATCTTCTGGATGGCGCTCGGCCTCGGCATCGGCGCGATGTACGTCCGGTCGCTCACCGTCTACCTGGTCCGCCAGGGCACGCTGGACGACTACGTCTACCTGGAGCACGGCGCCCACTACGCGATCGGCGCGCTCGCGGTCATCCTGCTGATCACCATCCAGCACGAGATCAGCGAGATCATCACCGGCCTCGTCGGCGTCTTCCTGATCGCGGCGTCCTTCCTGTCCTCCGTACGCCGCAACAGGGCGCTCGCGGCGGCCGGCGAGGACGACAAGACGCACGTCTCCGTGTGACATACGCCGGGGCCCGCAGTGGTGTGGCGGCCCCGGCATTGAGGAACGCTTCCGTTGCGGGGCGGCCGGGCTCTCCCGGCCGCCCCGCCGCGTATCCGCGCGTATCCATGAGGAACCGGACGACTGGGGGTGGGGGCATGGCCTTCTGGGACAACCTGTGGCGGAACAACGCGGCGCAGTTCGACTCGGGCAGCGCCTCGACGAACGCCATCGACCTGACCAAGCGCCGCCCGTCCGTCTCGCTCACCAAACAGGGGGCGGCGACCGGCAACCTGCGCGTCAACCTCTCCTGGCGGATGCGCACCTCCGACATCGAGGGCCGGTCCAAGCACAGCGGCCGCCTGCTGCGGCACCCCCTCAAGCTCTTCAAGCCCGATGTGGTCCAGGCGCACACGCAGGGCGTGGTCAACGTGGACCTGGACATCGGGTGCCTCTACGAGATGAAGGACGGCACCAAGGGTGTGGTCCAGCCGCTCGGCAGCTTCTTCGGGGACCTCAACTCGCCGCCGTACGTGAAGCTCAGCGGCGACGACCGGTTCGGCGCCCCCTCCGGCGAGACGATCTTCGTCAACCTCGACCACCGGGACCAGATCAAGCGCCTGCTGTTCTTCGTCTACATCTACGACCAGACCCCGGCGTTCGACCGCACGCACGCCACGATGACGCTCTACCCCAGCAACGGCCCGCGCATCGAGATAGAGCTCGACGAGCGTGCCCCGCAGGCCCGGTCGTGCGCGGTGTTCATGCTGGAGAACGTCAAGGACGAGCTGGTGGTACGGCGGGAGGTCCGGTTCGTGTACGGCTTCCAGGCCGAGCTGGACCGGCTGTACGGGTGGGGCCTGCAGTGGGGACGGGGTTTCAAGGCCGGCAAGGTCTGACGGCCGTCCGTCCCGGGGCGTTGCCCGGCCGGGCGTCGTCCGTCCCGGCGGTGGTCCGCGCGGTCGCCCGTCCGTCGGCGGTCCGCGCGGTCGCTGTCCGTCCCGGCCGTTGCCCGGCCGGGTGCCGCCCGTCCCGCTGTCAGCGGCGTACGAACTGCGGGCCCATGGGCGGCAGCCGGAAGTTCGGGTCCGGCGCGGGCGCGGCGGCGGCCGCGGGCTGCGGGTAGCCGTACGCCGGCTGCGCCGAGGCGGGCTGCGGGTAGCCGTACGCGGGCTGGGCCGCGCCGCCCTGGGGGTAGCCGTACGCCGGTGCGGGGACCGGGGGCGCCGCCGGTACCGGGGGCGTGGCCGGAGCGGGAGGTGCCGTGGGCGGGGCGGGCACCGCGGTGGTGGGCGCCTCCGCGGACGCCGTGACGACAGGCGCCGCCTGCCGGTCCGTGTCCCCGGCCGCCGCGTCCCCGCCGGTCTGCGCCGCCTGTCCGGTGCCGACCGCCCCGTTCGTGCTGCTCGCCCCGTCCGGCCCGTCCGCTCCGTCCGGCCCGTCCGCCTCGTCCACCGAGATGCCGAACGCCGTCGCCAGGCCGATCAGCCCCGTCGGGTAGCCCTGCCCGACCGCGCGGAACTTCCAGCCCTCCCCGCGCCGGTACAGCTCGCCGCAGATGATGGCCGTCTCCTCGCCCGTCTCCGGCTTCACCTCGAAGACGGCGAGCGGCTCCGCGGCGCTGGCACCGGCGTCGTACAGCAGGATGCGCAGATCCCGTACGCGGTCGAAGGTGTCCCCGTCCGACGACGCCGCCACGACCACCTGGTCCACCGACGCGTCGAGCGCCGCCAGGTCCGCCTCGACCGTGTCGGTCAGCCCCTCCGGCACCCGCTTCTTCGACAGCCGCCGCACCAGACCCGACGGGTGGCGCGGCTGGTTGTAGAAGACGAAGTCCTCGTCCGAACGCACCCGTCCGTCCCCGCCCAGCAGCAGGGCGGAGGCGTCCACGTCGGGCACCCCGGGGCCGGGGGTCCAGCACAGTACGGCCCGGACGGCCGCGGCATCGAGCGGGACGTTCGAGCCCTTCAGCATGGCGTGCGTCATGTCCGACATCCTGCCTGGCCGCCCACGCCGCGGACAACGCGGGGGCCGCGCGGCAGGGGCGAGATGCGGACGAGTTACCTGAAGTTCATGACCGCGGGGAACCCCCGACACCGGTCCCTACGTACTATTACCGGCCACATGTCATCAGGCCGTCACGGCAGTACGGGGGATACTCATGCGTCATTTCGGGCACATCCCGGCCACTGCCCGGGCCGGGCTCTTCCACCGGGAGCCGTGCGAGTTCAGCGCCGACTCCCCGGCCCGCGTCCTCGCCGCCGCCCTCGGCGCCACGCTCTACAGCCCGGCCACCCGGCCCCGCCTCGCCGACGACGTGATGAAGCAGGTGGGGCGCGGGGTCGTCTCGATGGTGCTGTGCCTGGAGGACTCCATCGACGACGGCGAGGTCGCCGGGGCGGAGGAGAATCTCGTACGACAGTTCGCCGACCTCCACGAGCGCGGCGGCGAGCCGCCCCTGCTCTTCATCCGCGTCCGGGAAGCGGAACAGATGGCCGACCTGGTGCGGCGGCTCGGCCCGGCCGCACGGCTGCTGTCCGGATTCGTCCTGCCCAAGTTCACCGAGGAGCGCGGCGGGCCGTTCATGGAGGCGCTCACCGTGGCCGAGACCCTCGGCGAACGGCGACTTTTCGCCATGCCCGTGCTGGAGTCGCCCGAGCTCCTCCACCTGGAGACCCGGCGCGAGACGCTCGCCGGCATCGGCCGGATCGTCGACAAGTACCGCGACCGGGTCCTGGCGCTGCGTCTCGGCGTCACGGACTTCTGCTCCGCGTACGGGCTGCGCCGCTCGCCCGACATGACGGCGTACGACGTCCAGATCGTCGCCGGCGTGATCGCGGACGTGGTCAACGTGCTGGGCCGGGCCGACGGCACCGGCTTCACCATCACCGGCCCGGTGTGGGAGTACTTCCGCCTCCAGGAGCGCATCTTCAAGCCGCAGCTCCGCCGCAGCCCCTTCATGGAACAGCGCGCCGACGAACTGCGCACCGCGCTCATCGAACACGACCTGGACGGGCTGCTGCGCGAGATCGAGCTGGACCGGGCCAACGGCCTGCAGGGCAAGACCTGCATCCACCCCTCCCACGTGCTGCCGGTCCACGCGCTGTCCGTCGTCAGCCACGAGGAGTTCAGCGACGCCGAGGACATCCTGCGACCGGATCGGGGCGGCGGCGGGGTGCTGCGGAGCGCCTACACGAACAAGATGAATGAAGTGAAGCCCCACCGCGCGTGGGCGGAGCGGACCCTGCGGCGTGCGGAGGTCTTCGGTGTGGCCAAGGAGGACGTCGGGTTCGTGGAGCTGCTCGCGGCAGGACTGGTCAAGTGACGTCGGTGTCGTCGGTGTCGTCCGTGTCGTCGGTTTCGGTGCCTGTGCCGTCCGTGTCGTCGAGGGAGAGCGGGAACGTGGTGGTCTGGTCCGGTACGTGGGTGTCGCAGCGGCTCGGGGTCGAGCTGGCCGGTGACCGGCGGCTGCCCGAGCTGCTGGGCCTGGCGCTGCGGCGCAACCCCAAGCGGGCGCACCTGCTCGTCTCGAACGTGCTGGGCAAGCACGTGCCACAGAGTCCGGGCGTGGTGTGGCGGTCGGGCTACGACCTGGGCGTACGGGTACGGGAGCTGCTCGGCCCGGCCGACGCCGCCCGCGCGGTGGTGCTCGGGTACGCCGAGACGGCGACCGGCCTCGGCCACTCGGTCGCCGACGGCCTGGGCACGGCCCCGTACCTGCACTCCACCCGCCGCCCCGTGCCCGGCGTGGAGCAGGCGGGCGGCTTCGAGGAGGCCCACTCGCACGCCACCTCCCACCTCCTGCTCCCGGAGGACCCGGCGCTGCTGGCGGGGGACGGGCCGCTGGTGCTGGTCGACGACGAGTTCTCCACCGGCAACACGGTGCTCAACACCGTCCGCGCCCTGCACGCCCGCTACCCGCGCGAGCGGTATGTGATCGTCGCGCTCGTCGACATGCGCTCGGCCGCCGACCAGGGCCGGCTCGCCGCGTTCGCCACCGAGATCGGCGCCAGGGTGGACCTGGTGACCCTCGCCGCCGGGACGGTCCGCCTCCCGGACGACGTCCTGGAACGCGGCCAGGCGCTGGTGGCCCGCCACGAGGCGTCGGCCCCGACCACCGAGCCCGCCGCCCTGCACGGGGCCGCGTCCGTGCGGCGCGTCGACCTCGGGTGGCCCTCCGGCGTACCGGACGGCGGCCGCCACGGGTTCACCCCGGCCCACCGAGCCCGCCTGGACGCCGCCCTCCCCACCATGGCCGCCCGCCTCGCCACCGCCCTGGGCCTCCCCCCGGCCGCTTCGGAGGGCCAGGACGCCCAGTCCGGCGCGACCACCCCGGGCGCGCCCTCAGACTCCGGCTCCACGTCCGGCCGGCCCGCCCACCCCCACGGGACCGCCCCGACCGCGCCCGTGGGTGCGGGCGGCCCGTCCGGCGAGGCCGACCGCACCGGCACGGACGGCCCGGACCGCGCAGGCGGTGCCACGCCCCGCGTGCTGGTGCTCGGGTGCGAGGAGCTCATGTACGCGCCGCTCGCGCTCGGCGTCGCGCTGGAGCGGCACGGTGGCGCCGAGGTGCGGTTCTCCACCACCACCCGCTCGCCCGTCCTCGCCGTCGACGACCCCGGCTACGCCATCCGCACCCGGCTCGTCTTCCCCGCGCACGACGAGCCCGCCGACGGGCCCGGCGACCGGTACGCCTACAACGTCGCGGGCGCCGGCTTCGACGCGGTCGTCGCCGTCGTCGACTCCGCCGCCGACACCCCCGCCCTCCACGCCCCGGACGGCCTCCTCGCCCAGCTCGCCGCACACATACCGCAGGTCCTGCTCGCCGTCATACCGTCCTACGTCCCCGAAAGGGCCCCCATGCTTCCCGAGCCCCTCCGCGGCCCGGACTTCTCCTCCTACGCCCCCGACGAGGTCGGCTGGCTCCTCCAGGACCTCTCGGACGTCGAACTGGAGGCCCCGACCGAGGAACGCGAGGAGGCGATCCAGAGCGGCGGCGCCCACTACGCCGAGTCGCTGCCGGTCGAGTACCAGCCCAGCGACCGGTACCAGGCCCTGTTCCACGCCGCCCTCGACACCTCCGCCGCCCGCATCGCCCGCGCCGTCGGCACCGTCACCGAGACGGTGCTCGCCGAGCGGTCCCCGCGCCCCGTGCTGGTGTCGCTGGCCCGCGCCGGCACCCCCGTCGGCGTACTGATGCGCCGCTGGGCGCTCCACCGCCACAACCTCGACCTCCCGCACTACGCCGTGTCCATCGTGCGCGGCCGGGGCATCGACGCCAACGCGCTGCGCTGGCTCGCCGCCCACCACGACCCCGCCGACGTCGTGTTCGTCGACGGCTGGACCGGCAAGGGCGCCATCACCCGCGAACTGGCCGCCGCCCTGGCCGACTTCCCCGGCTTCGACCCCGAGATCGCCGTACTGGCCGACCCCGGCTCGTGCGTCCGCACCTACGGCACCCGCGAGGACTTCCTCATCCCCTCCGCCTGCCTCAACTCCACCGTCTCCGGCCTGATATCCCGCACGGTGCTGCGCGCCGACCTCGTGGGGCCCCACGACTTCCACGGCGCGAAGTTCTACCGCGAACTCGCCGGCGCCGACGTGTCCAACGCCTTCCTGGCCGGCATCACCTCCCACTTCGACGACGTCACGACCGCCGTCGACGCCGACGTCAAGGAACTCCTCGCCACCGACCGCACCCCCACCTGGGAGGGCTGGGCCGCCGTCGAGCGGATCAGCGAGCAGTACGGCATCCACGACGTCAACCTGGTCAAGCCCGGCGTCGGCGAGACCACCCGCGTCCTGCTGCGCCGCGTCCCGTGGAAGGTCCTCGCCCAGCGCGGCGCGGGCGCCGACCTCGACCACGTACGGCTGCTGGCCGAGCAGCGCGGCGTCCCGGTCGAGGAGGTCGACGACCTGCACTACACGTGCGTGGGGCTGATCCACCCGAAGTACACCCGGGGCGCCACCGGCGCCGACGGCAAGGCGGTGACCGGCCGATGACCGTGACCTCCCTCGTCGCCAGCGACCTCGACCGCACCCTCATCTACTCCACCGCCGCCCTCGGCCTCACCATGCCGGACGCCGTGGCGCCGCGCCTGCTGTGCGTCGAGACCTACCAGCACAAGCCGCTGTCCTACATGACGGAGACCGCCGCCGGCCTCCTGACCGAACTGCCGCGCCACTGCGTCTTCGTGCCGACCACCACCCGCACCCGCGAGCAGTACCACCGCATCCGGCTCCCCGGGCCGCCGCCGGCGTACGCGATCTGCGCCAACGGCGGGCACCTGCTCGTCGACGGCGTCTCCGACCCCGACTGGCGGCGCACCGTCGACGCCCGCCTCGCCGACGAGTGCGCCCCGCTCCAGGAGGTGCGCGCCCACCTCCTCGCCGTCGCCGACCCGGCCTGGCTGCTGAAGGAACGCGTCGCGGAGGACCTCTTCGCGTACCTGGTCGTCGAGCGGGCCCTGCTGCCCGACGGCTGGATGAAGGAACTGGCCGCGTGGGCCGCGCCGCGCGGCTGGGCCGTGTCCCTCCAGGGACGCAAGGTGTACGCCGTCCCACAGCCCCTCACCAAGAGCGCCGCCGTCCGCGAGGTCGCCCGCCGTGCCGGGGCGGACCGTGTGCTGGCCGCCGGCGACTCCCTGCTCGACGCCGACCTGCTGCTCGCCGCCGACCGGGGCTGGCGGCCCGGTCACGGAGAGCTCGCCGAGACCGGATGGACCGCCGGCCACGTCGACGCCCTGGAGACGTGCGGCGTGCTGGCGGGCGAGGAGATCCTGCGCCTGTTCAGCTCCGCCGTGCGCCCGTCCCCGGCTTGAAGACCCGGACGCCGACGAACGCCACCACCGCACCGACCGCCACCACCAGCACCACCTTCGAGTACAGCGACACGTAGTGGCTGACCTGCTCCCAGTTGTCGCCCAGCGCGTAACCGGCGAGGACGAACACGGTGTTCCATATCGCGCTGCCGAGCGTGGTCAGCCCGAGGAACACCGGCAGCGGCATGCGCTCGACGCCGGCCGGGACGGATATGAGGCTGCGGAAGATCGGGACCATTCTCCCGAAGAACACGGCCTTGGTGCCGTGCCGACCGAACCACGCCTCCGTGCGCTCGATGTCGGAGACCTTGACCAGCGGCAGCCGGCGCGCGACGGCGATCGTCCGCTCCCGGCCGAGCAGCGCCCCCACCCCGTACAGCGCGAGCGCGCCCACGACCGAGCCGGCCGTCGTCCACAGCAGCGCGGCGATCAGGTCTATCCGGCCGGTCGCCGAGGCGAACCCGGCCATCGGCAGGATCACCTCGCTCGGCAGCGGCGGGAAGAGGTTCTCGAGGGCGATGGCAAGCCCGGCGCCGGGCGCGCCGAGTGTGTCCATGAGGCCGTTGATCCAACGTTCCATGCCTCCACGCTAGGAAATCCGAGCTGAAGGCACACTGAAGGCCGCCTCACACTTTTCCTGCGGTTTTCCCCAGTGTGCGGGGGCGGGCGCGTTCGCTAGCGTGGCCGATCATGAGGAAAACCGCATGAGGAACGGCAGATGAAGCAGGCCGTCGCCCGCTGGGGCCGGGACTGGACCCGGCAGGCGGCCGGCCTGGCGTCGGGCACCGCCACCGCCGTGGCGGAGCTGCTCCTCGCGCTGGCCGCGGGCCTGGCCGTGCTGCCCGTCGCCGCGTGGCCGCGCGGCAGGCGTGCGGTGCTCCGCCGGTTCGGCGCGGTCGCGCGGAAGGCGGCGGATGTGGAGGTGCGCCGTCTGGCCCGCTTCCACGGCGTGCGCATCTCGTCGGTGCACGAGGCCGGCGAGGAGGCGCACGCCGCCCTGCGGTACGTCGTGGCCCGCTGGCCTCTCGGGCTGGTGGGCGGTGTGGTGCTCGGGTGCGTGGTCATCGGGGCCGGCTACGGCACGTTCATGCTGTACGGCTGGGCCATCACGGACCTCCGCCACCTGTGGGCGGTCATCGCCAGCAGCCTGGCCGGGCTGTTCCTGCTGTTCCTGGCCGTCCAGGGCGTCTTCGGCGTCGCGGCCCTGGAAGCGCAGGCGGCCCGTCACTTCCTCGGCCCGAGCCACCATGACGAACTGGAGCGACGCATCGCCCAGTTGGCCGCCAGCCGCGCCGAAGTCATGGACGTCGTCCACGACGAACGGCGCCGCATCGAGCGGGACCTGCACGACGGGGTCCAGCAGCGGCTCGTCGCACTGGGCATGCTGATCGGCCGCGCCCGGCGCCACCGTGACCCCGAGCGCGCCGCCGCACTGCTGCTGCAGGCCCACGAGGAGAGCCGGCGGGCGCTGGCCGAGCTGCGCGAGGTGGCGTGGCGCGTGTACCCCGCCGTGCTGGACGAGGCGGGACTGCGGGCGGCGCTCGAGTCGGTCGCCGAACGCAGCCCGCTGCCGGTCACCCTGGCCTACCAGGTGGCACGACCGCTGCCTCGCCAGGTGGAGACCGTGGCGTACTTCGTCGTCTCCGAGGCGGTCACGAACGTGGTCAAGCACGCGGGCGCGACCCGCCTGGACGTACGAGTGGTCCTGGACGAAAGGGAATTGACGGTGACGGTGAGGGACGACGGCACCGGTGGCGCGGACGTGCGCGGCGGCGGACTGACGGGGCTGGCGAGCCGGGTGGCCGCCCTGGACGGCCGGTTCACGGTGGACAGCCCGGCCGGCGGGCCGACCGTCGTCGGCGCGGAGCTGCCGTGCGGGTGATCCTGGCCGAGGACTCCACCCTGCTGCGCGAGGGGCTGGTGCGGCTGCTCGCGGAGGAGGGACACGAGGTCCTCGCGGCGGTCGGCGACGCCGAGCAGCTCCTGGCCGCGGTGGACCAACAGCCGCCGGACGTGGTGGTCGCCGACGTCCGCATGCCGCCGACGCACACCGACGAGGGGCTCCGGGCCGCCCTGGAGATCCGGCGGCGCCGGCCCGGCATCGGCGTCCTCGTCCTGTCCCAGTACGTGGAGAACCGGTACGCCACGGAGCTCCTCACCGGTGACTCCGAGGGCGTCGGTTACCTCCTGAAGGACCGGGTGGCGCAGGTCGACGAGTTCCTCGACGCCCTGGAGCGGGTGGGGGAGGGCCGGGCGGCCTTCGACCCGGAGGTCGTCCGTCGTCTGCTGGCCCGCTCGAGCCGCACGGATCCGTTGTCCCGCCTGACCGCCCGCGAGCGGGACGTACTGGCGGAAATGGCGCAAGGGCATACGAACGCGGCGATCGCCGAGCGGCTGTACGTCTCACAGAGCGCGGTCGAGAAACACATCAACGCGATCTTCGACAAGCTCGGCCTCAGCGGCGCCAGCACCACCGGCTACAGCCGCCGGGTGCTGGCCATCCTGCGCTACCTGGGCAACTAGGCCCTGTCCGGGCAGCGGACCCGGACGGGGATCAGCCGCAGCACCCACCGCCGCAGCACCCGCCGCCCCCGCCCTGGGACGGCGCGGGCGCCCCGCCCTTGGCCGTACCGCCCACCGCGACGGCGGACAGCAGCTTGACGGTGTCGTCATGTCCCGCGGGGCAGGCGGCGGGGGCGGACGACTCGGCCATGGGACGGTTCAGTTCGAACGTGTCGCCGCAGGTGCGGCAGCGGTACTCGTAGCGAGGCATGGCCCCAGATTAACCGCGCCGTCCATGTCCGCCGCCCCGCTCCTCGCGAATCATCTCGACCACCCGCGCCACCGCGGCCCGCACCGCCTCCGTCTCGGTCAGAAAGTGCCAGTAGTCGGGGTGGCGGCCCTCCAGCCCCGCGATCGCCCGCTCCAGCCTGGCCACCGAATCGTCCAGGGGCCGGGCGTGACGCGGGTCGGGGGTCTGACGGCCGTCCATGGCCAGCCGCTGGGCGTCCCGGATCGCGAAGCGGGTGCGCTGGATCTCGGCCTGCGGGTCCTTGGACACGGCGTTCAGCCGGTTGAGCCGGTCACCGGCGGCCGACACGGCCTCATCCGCGCTGTTCAGCAGCGCCCGCACGGTCGCCAGCAGCGCCGTCGCGTCCGCCCAGCGCTGCTCCTCGCGCGCCTTGCCCGCCTCCTGGAGCTTCTCCTCGGCCTGGCGCACACTCCTGGCGGCCTGCTCGGGAACGGGCTGAAGATCCTGCCAGCAGGCGGCACTGAAACGGCGGCGCAGCTCACTGAGGACCGGCTCCACGGCAGAGGCACGGTTGGCCAGCGCCTGCGCCCGGGTACGGAGCGACACCAGCCGCTTGTCGGTCTCGGCGGCCCGCTCCGGCAGCCGCTCCGCCTCCGTGCGCACGGCCTCCGCATCCCGGAGAACCCTGTCCGCCCGCTGTAGCGTCTCGCTCACCCCATGCTGCCCCGCGCCCTGATTGAGCCTGGTCAGCTCCGGGCCGAGGGCGGCGAGCCGCGCCGCCAGATCATCGGCACGCAGGCCGGAGCCGCGCACCGCGTCCAGAGCGTTGCTCGCGGACAGAAGCACCGCCTTCGCCCGCTCGACGGCGGGAGCCAGCCGTGCGAGCTGCGTCTCCGCCGTGGCCAGCAGCGGCCCCAGCCCCTGCTCGAACCTGTCCAGTTCCCCCTTCACACGGACGAGGTCGTCCTTGGCTCGGTTCAGCTCACCCCGCGCCCGGGAGGCGACGGAGGCCTCCAGATCATGACGGTCCAGGTCGTAGGCGTCGACCGCGGTGATGTACGCGTGGCTCACCTCGTCGATCCTCCGACCCAGCGCGGCGAAGTCCTCCACCGCCCGACGAGCCCCCGGCGACGCGTCCACCGCCGTGATCGTCTCGATCGATATCCGCAGGTCCCGCTGGGCGGTGTCCAGCTCGTAGAAGGCCGCCGCGGCCGCGTCCCGCGCCGCCTGCGCGTCCGCCCGCTGACTCTCCCCACGCCCCCCGAACCAGCGCCGCGTACCGCCCCCGGTGACCGCCCCGGGCAGCACGGCCACCACCAACGGCACCGGCAACAGCATCAGCGCGAGCAGATCCTTCACGTACCGCCGCGCGTGTGTCGCCGCCACATCCGCTCCCGTGCCGTCTGTCCGCCCCTGACCGGTTCATTCTCCCACCAGGTAAGGACGAACACACGGGCCCATCAGTTCGCGCTGCGCACCGTCACTTGTCCGTTGTCGCTGCGGGCCTTCACCACATGACCGCTCCGGTCGTCGGTCGGCACCCCCACCTTCACCTCCCCGTTGTCGCTCCCCGCCTCCACGGCGTACCGAGCACCCCCGCCCGGCAGTTCGACGGCCACGTCCCCGTTGTCGTTCACCGCCTCCACCCGGTCCGGCACGGATCCGAGCGCCAGCCGTATGTCCCCGTTCCCCGACCGCGCCACCACGCTCTTCGAGGTACCGCCCTCCACTCGCACGTCCCCGTTCTCGCTGCGCAACTCCAGCGGCCCGCCCGCGTCCCGCACGGTCACCCTGCCATTGCCCGAGGCGACCTTGAGCGCCGTCCGGAAGCCGGTGGCGGTCACCTCCCCGTTGTCGTCCTCGACCGTCACCGCGACCCCCCGAGGCACCCGCACCTCATGCCGCGCCTCGCACTCACTCACCAGCGCGTCGCACTCCACCCGCAAGGTCAGCCGACCGCCCTCCAGCTTCCACACCGGCTCGGGTCCGTCCCCCATCACCACCCACCCGTCGACCTGCCGGGTCACCTCCACGTCCTTCACATCGGCCGGCACCAGCACGAGCTCCCAATCGTCCGCGTCCACCACGAGCGTCTCGCCCCGGAACCCGAACGCCTTCCGCTCCACCGGAGCCCCCTCCACATCGGCACCGCCACACCCCGCGAGGCCCAGCGCCCCCAGCACCACCCCGCCGACCACCACCGACGTCCGGATCCGCCGCGCACCCACGATGACTCCCCCTACTAGGTCTCTCTCCATCTGCCGCTCACGCTACGTGTCCACCCCACCCCGCCACGATCCGGCAGCCCACCCCACCACTGGTAGGGCTACCCCCCGGACCCGCCCGCCCGGCAGCCCGGGTTTGCAGCACCCACCGGTCGGCCATGTACGCTGTTCACTCACTCCACGGGTGCGTAGCTCAGGGGTAGAGCGCTGCTCTTACAAAGCAGATGTCGGCGGTTCGAAACCGTCCGCGCCCACCAGTGCAAAGGCCCCCGCAGCGTCTGCTGCGGGGGCCTTTGACGGTAGTAACTGACGGCAGTCGCTCACTCAGGCCAGCGCCGCCGGAGCATCCGGTCCATGTGGCTGACCGCGTCATGCTGCGTGTCCTGGACGGCGTGCGTGTACACGTTCATGGTCACCTCGACCTGGCTGTGCCCAAGGATTTTCACCACCACGCGGGGCGCGACGTCGGCGGAGGTGAGCAGTGTGGCGCAGCCCTGCCGTGCGTCATGCAGCCGGATAACCCGAAGGCCGGCGGACCGGGCGACGCGGGTGAACGACCGGTACAGGTTCCGAGGCTCGATCGGCCGCCCGGTCCTGGTGGTGAAGACGCAGCCGGTCCCCTCCGAGGCGGTGCCGGCCTTCTCGCGCATGGCCGCCTGGCGGAGACGCTGCCACCGCCGGGGCGCGATGCAGATCGCGGGCAGCGGAAGAGTCTGCTTCCGGCGACGCCCCTTGGGATCGTCCTCGTATGTCTCTCCGCCGACACGCTGCCGCTGGGTGCGGACGCGGATCTCGCGCCGATTGAGGTCGACGTTCTCCCACCGGAGCCCCACGATCTCGCCGCGCCGGAAGCTGAGGGCGATGGCGATGACGAAGGCCGCGTACAGCAGATCGGTCCGGGCGGCCGCGAGGAAGTCCAGCGTCTCGTCCAGCGACCAGGGCGACAGATCCCGAGCTTCCACAGAGGGTGATTCGACGAGCGTTGCGAGTTGCGCATGACCAGCTCCTCGCGTCCTCATGGTTGAGCCCACATACAAGAGGTCCTGGGAGGTCCCCGGCGGATACGTCGAGACCGGCGAGTCCCCCCCCCTGCACGCTGCTGTCCGGGAGGTCTACGAGGAACTCGGGATCACGCCCGCTCTAGGCCGCCTGCTCGCCGTCGACTGGGCACCCAGTGAGGCGGAAGGCGACAAGGTGCTGTACCTCTTCGACGGTGGCAACCTCAGCTCAGATGACCTGGCAAAGATCACCTTGCAGCAGGATGAGCTGAAGGCGTTCGCGTTCGTTTCGATGGACGAGGTCGCCGAGCGCACCATCCCCAGACTGGCTCGGCGCATCCTTGCAGCAGCGCAGGCCCGCAACGACGCCGCGCCGGTATATCTCGAGCACGGGCAGAGGCCCGGCACGGAAGCCGCATGACACGTCGTCCAGCATCCTCCGCGTGCGCGGTACGCAGCCTCATGCCGTGAGCCATGCCTCTCGGTGACGGGCGACGTTGTAGACCTGTTCCGCCTGGCTAGGAGTGAGCACCGCGGGGAGGGGCGCCAGGGCAGAAACCTCCCGTTCGCGGTAGACACGCACCGTGAGCTGGGTGGCCGCGACTTTCACGTCGGTAGTCCCGACGAAGACGAGAACCGGTTGCACGGGCACGGGAAAGTCGCAGTAGCGCTCCAGTACCCTTTGTACGCGTTCAGCCTCTGCCCGACTCTTGCGGGGGTACGGCTTGGGCTTGCCGCGGTTGATCCTCGCGACGTCATCGCCCACCCACACTGCCTTGTTCGGGTGGTGCTTGGTGTTGACGCTGAACACCCCGCCAGGGCCGATCAATAAGTGATCAATGTCCACCCCTCGGGGGAGGGGGATGGAGTGCAAGACTCTCCACCCTTGACGTTCCAGACGGCCCAACTCGGCTCCTACACGCCGTTCACCGACGAGCCCTGTACGCCATGAGTCACCGTCAGTCGGCCGCCGAAGCACCCAGGCAACGAACCGCTCCAACGGGCCCGGGCCCACCTCGTCAAGCTTTGCGCGCACGGCCGTGCCAGGAGTGTTGGAGGCTAGGTCGTCGCGGGGCGTCAAGGGAGGCAGCGATGCGGTTGCCCGGACGGGCACTGGGGCGGCCGGCGGAGTCGGCGAGATCTGCCGTAAGTGCTGGGTCAACACCGTCAGCGCCGCATCGCGGTAGTCATCGAGCAAGATCGTAATCTTGCCCGTTTTGCAGTCAGCCCAGGCGACGGCCGTGCCATCCGGCAAGTTCGCGTACAGACGATCATGTCCGTAACGGTTCCAGCGCACGACCTTGAGCTTTGCCATGACCACCCCTTGACCAGCCTGAATGACGGTTCCGTCATCGCAGCAGCAAGGGCGGCACGACCACAAGACCGCAAGCGCGGTAAGACTTTCCCTACTTCATCAAGGCCCGCGCACGGCGCGGGCGCGCGCCGCCTCTGCGGCGCGGCCTGCCTCCTGTCTCCGCCCCGGCTGGCCGCGCCAGGCGGCGCGCCGCGTGCTGCGGGCGAAGGGTGGAAACCCGCTGTGGCTGGGGCGGTCGGCTCCACGGCTTTAGGCAGCCACCATGGGGCGAGCCTCTAAGATCATGGCCCCAACGTCGTGCTTTAGCGGGCAGGTCCACAGACTGCCCGACGCGCCGGAAGCTTACGGGGCCATGATCTCTCGCCCCATGGCAGCTCCCGCCCAAAGCCGCTCCACCGACCTTTAGTGAGCTAGCCCCGCTGTGCCGGCGTCACCGCCAAGCAGCTAAGGCTTGAACAACAATGAACCAGGCCGCTGTGTCTTCTGGTCGCTTACCACGAGCCCACCCCGCCACTTTCCTGTCTCGTCTCGGTACCGATACTGAAGTCCCTTGACCCGTTCACCGAAAACCTTGCGAACCTCGTGATAAGTCCCCGAATTATGCGGGTTCCCATGCACTCCGGGACCATACGCAGATGCAGCCATCGGAAAAACCAGCGTGGACGCAATAAGGTCCGCACACTGAATACCGACGTGATTCTCACTGTGCGAAAAAACCGGAACCTCGCGGAGTGACCCGAATGGGTCACCGCCGGTTCTCCATTTCTGCGTGAAGATCGAGTGTGCGACTTTCACGTTGGAAGCGTGCACCCGTCCGTCCGCAATGATCAGCCCTTCAGAGGAGTTGACCTGCAAGAACTCCCCGAAGTGCCGGGCGATGTCCTGAACCGCGTAGCAGTAACTCGGCGTCGGCTTAAGCGCGACTCCAGATGCCTTGACCCAGACGCGTCCGACGATCATTCCGTCATGAGCTTCCATGATCGACAGTAGGTCCTTTCGGATCCTCTCAGCCTGCCGCCGTTTATTGCGGGAGGTTGACCGCGTCATCTGGAGAATCTCTGACCCTTTTATCTCGGTCAAAACGTGATCGAGAGCAGGACCCTGAGCAAATCTTCCCGGGAAGTGCCTTCGCTTCAAGTCCAGAAAGTCGCGCGTGAGTGCAGGGACTTTAGCCGCCTCAACGATTAGTCCCATGATCACCATCACGGGGGTTGCGCTCGGGCCAGCGTTATCAGGCTCGCAACCGCCGGATTCATCCAGGTAGCAAATATGCACATCCTTAACATAGCGCTAAGGCCGCCCCTGAGGGGCGGCCTTAGGATGTGGTGTTCAGGTTTCCCCTATTCACCAGTTAGCTATGCTGCTGCAAGTGAAGCACACCGTCCGACACGGTGCAACCCAGCTCGCGGGCGCACGTGGACAACCTCGCTGACCTGGGGTTTTGCTGAAGTTCGCGACTCCCTGTCGGCTAGGATCGCCCTATACAGTGGTCACGAGATCCTAGCCGACAGGGACACACCAGGGAACCTCATAGGTCATGAGCTAGGCATGTTCTACTGGATCACCCGGCATCACTGCACGCACCAGGCCGTGACCGCACCCCTGGCTGGCGTCTGACATCGCCACCTGACATCAACGACAGCAGACGGAAGCGACTGCGAGCGGCCGCGACAGGCCGTGGCTTCGCATAGCCAGGGGCTAGGACAGGGCCGTCGGCCGAACCCCTAAAGCGGTGGCTTCGTGACCAGCGGCAGCGGCCAGCCGGCGCAGGCCACTAGTGCGCTGCCGTCCTCGGTGAGGAAGAGCAGGGTGGTCCATGTCCGATCGGCAGCATCGATCAGCCCTGTGCGCACGGGCTGGCCGTGTTCGCGGATGAGCTGCACTGCTCGTTCCAGCCCAAGAGGTTCGAGTCCGTGCATCCGCATGCGCTGAAGTCGGCGCTTGAAGACTCCGGCATGCTGGCCTGCGGGTTGTGCCCGGTCTGCCACCCAGTAGGTGGCGCCGCTGCGAAGGGTGGCCAGAGCTATCGCGGACGCCTCGTCATCACCGGCCAACAGCGATTCCAGCACATATCGTTCCATGGTCACCCCTGTTTGGATCTTGCGGTACAGCAGCCAGGTACCGCAACCCCAGCAACCGCCCCCGCACGGTGGCGTCCCTCCGGGCCCCCCAGCGGCCGGTATGGCCGTCACTGACCGATCCGGCTAGAGCTACGGACCAGAAGGCGGCCGTGCCAGATCCGTGCCAGATCGAGCGGTCAGCCACGGTCAACCGGGGCGCGCAGCGGTGCAGGTGCCGTGATAGCAGGATTAGTTCCTCAGATGGTGGGTGACCAGCGGGAACGTGTCCACCAATGGCGCCAGGCTTACAAAGCAGATGTCGGCGGTTCGAAAACGTCCGCGCCCACCAGTGCGAAGACCCCCAGCCGATCATGGCTGGGGGTCTTCGGCGTCCGTACCGGACTTCAAGGCCGAAGGCGCAGAGGCCGCTGGAGTCGGCCGACCAGTCGTAGGCGGCGGCCAGGGTCCTGCCAGATCGGGGTGGTGCCGGGAGAGTGCCCAGCAGACCGGTGCCGGCAGGGTCAGGACCAGGCGGCGAGGGAGAGGGCGGCCACCACGAGGGTCGGCGAGGGCTTGGGGAGGGCATTCAGGGGTCCTTGGCGCATGGTGCAAGCGTCGCCGGCCGTGGCGTTGACGGTGAGGGGGCGGATACTCGGTTTAAGGCAGGCGACTGTTCGGGCGGGGCGTGGGGCGTCACACTCCAGGGGTATGGGGGACACCGGACTGTGGATCGCGGGGCTGACGGGCGTGACGGCCGTGCTGGCGAGCTGGGTCACGAGCCTGGGGCACACGCGGGCCGCGCGGCTGCAGGCGGAGATCACGGCGGCGACTCAGGAGGAGACCCGGCGGAGGGAGGTGCGGCGGGCGGCCTACCTGGCGTTTCTGGAGCAGGCCCACCTCACCGGGGTCGAGTACCGGCAGACCCCGGCGATTCTCGGGGTGGAGGACGATCAGCGGCGCAGGGACGGTATCGACGAGCACCGGGCACGTCTTCGCGAGGTGTTCGGCCCCTTCCGGCACACCTATCAGGTCGCGACCGTCCACGCCGTGAGCGCGGGTACGGCGGTGGCGTGTGATCGGGTGTTCGCGGCGTCCCGGGAGGTGTACATGGCGCTGGGCGACATCGCGGACGGTGTCAGAGATGCCTCGGCGTTCCATGTGGCCCTTCATGGGTACTGGACCGCGGTCGACGAGCTCGGGAGAGCCGTACGTCACGAAGACCCGTGACCGGGGCGAGTGTTGGGTGTGATCGGATGGGGATCATGAGGACCTTGTATCTGTTCTGCTCAGCCGCGCCGCCCGTGTTCGATGTCGCGCGGGTGATCGAGGACGCCCAGAGCCGTGGGTGGGACGTGTGCCTGGGTCTGACGCCGACCGCCGCGCGGTGGGTGGAGGGCAGCCTTGACGGGCTGGCGGCGCTCACGGGGCATCCGGTGCGGTGGGAGTACGACCTGCCGGGGCAGCCGGAGGTGTGGCCGCAGGCGGACGTCATCCTGTTCGCGCCGGCGACGTTCAACGTGGTGAACGAGTGGGCGCTGGGGCTGACGGCGAAGTTCGTGCTGAGCATGGCGGTCCAGGGCGCCGGCAGGGGCGTGCCCACGCTGGTGATGCCGTGTGTGAACCAGGCCCACGTACGGCACCCGGCCTTCGGCAGCTCGGTGGCGACGCTCCGGGCGGCCGGGGTGTCGGTGCTGTACGGCGAGGGGGCCTATGCGGCGAACCCGCCGGGCCAGGAGCTGTCCGGCGGGTACCCGTGGGCCGTCGCGCTGGACGCCGTGGAGGGCGTCGTACGGGAGCCCACCGGGGCGTGAGGCCGGGCCGGGAACGCCCCGCCCGGTGCGGGGCTACGGCTTGCGGCCCACGCCGCCGTAGGCGTCGACGGGGGTGGCGGGCCTCGGGGCGGTGGGGTCGGGTCGCCAGTCGGTGACGGGTACGACGCCGGGGGCGACGAGGTCGAGGCCGTCGAAGAAGCCGGTGATGTCCTGGACGGTGCGTACGTAGTAGGGGACGGCGTCGCTCTTGTTGTAGGCCTCGGAGGCGGCGATCATGCCGTCGCTGGTGGCCGTGCCGTCGCAGATGGTGAGGTAGCTGCCCGACGGGAGGCCCGCCATGAGGCGGGTGATCATGGAGCGGGCGACGTCGTAATCGGCCACGTGCCCCAGGGTGTTGAGGATCATCAGGGCCACTGGTCGGGAAAGGTCCAGGGTGGCCGAGGCGGCTTCCAGGATGGTGTCGGGGTCGTACATGTCGGCGTCGACGTACGCCGTGCGGCCCTCGGGCGTGCTGGTGAGCAGCGCACGGGCGTGGGCCAGGACCAGGGGGTCGTTGTCGACGTAGACGATCCGCGTGTCGGGGGCGGTCTGCTGGGCGACCTCGTGGGTGTTGTCGCCGGTCGGGAGCCCGGTGCCGATGTCCAGGAACTGGCGCACTCCCTGCTCGCCCGCCAAGTGCCGGACCGCGCGGCCGAGGAAGTGCCGGCTCGTGCGGGCCACGTCGACCAGGCCGGGGAAGATGGCCTTGATCTGGTCGCCGAGCTCGCGGTCCACCTCGTAGTAGTCCTTGCCGCCCACGAAGTAGTTCCAGAAGCGGGCCGAGTGGGGCTTGCTGGTGTCGATCCGGGCGTGGATGTCCGCGGCAGAGACGGACTCGGGGTCGCGGTCCGGCACAGGAGCCTCCTGGGGCACAGTGGTCGTCAACGGGCTCCCAAGCTAATCGAACGGCGGGCGAGACGTGGGGGTTTGGCGCTCACGGGCTGTTGTCAGTGGTGACTCGTATCGTGGAGTCAGTGGTAGATCACCGCACAGCGCCACGGGGGGGCACCATGCGCGTCATCCATCCGTCGATCACCCATGAGCCGACCCGGCGGTTCCTCGCCGGGGGCAGGCTGCCGGACACGCACGACCTGGTGACGTTCACGCGGCTCACCGAGTCGCGGGTGGTGACGGCGTCGCAGCTCGTGGACGAGGAGTACGACCCCGCAGACCTGAACCCGCGCATCGCCGGGCTGCTCGCCGTGGGGCATCTGCTGGTGGAAGGGCTCGACGCACAGCACGTCGTCCTGGACGGCCGCACAGGGCAGGTCTTCAGCCTGGAGATGTACTCACCCCGGTACGCCGAGACCATTCCGCTCGCTCCGTCGCTGGAGGTGCTCGCCCGCTTCCTGGCGGCCGTCGACGAACTCGGCGCGCGGAGCGGGCGGTTCGCCGATCTGGCGGGTCGGAGTGGCACGGGAGTGGCCCAGGAGGCGACGGAGAGACTGCTGTCGCTGTTCGCGGAGGAGGGGGCCGGGTGGGAGCAGGAGATCCCGGCGTTCTGGCGCATCGCCGCCTTGATACGGCCCATGGCGCTCGTCGCCCGGCCGGGCGGGAGGCTGCGCCTCGACCTGCCGGTTGGGCTCATGGAGGAGGAGTTCGGCGCGGCGGAGGTGGTGCGGCTGGACCCGGCGCGCATGCCGGCGACCCTGGAACACGAGCCGACGCGGCGGTTCCTCGCCGAGGTCGGTCTGCCCAAGGACGGCCTGATGTTCTGGCTGGGCGACGAGGACGGCTTGTTGGAGACCGTGGTCGAGAAGCGGGAACGTCTGCGTGTCGACCCCCGGCTGAGTCATCTCGAGGCGGGTGACTCCCTGCCCGCCGATACCGGCCGGCTCCTCGCACTGGGCGGGCTGACGCACGACTTCGACGCCGTGATCGACGGTCGCACGGGTGAGGTGTACTACCTCGAATACGGTGCCGAAACGGCGGTCCCGGTGAACGCCGACATCTCGACCCTCGCCTTCACGGTGTGGATGCACAGCCGTGAGCAGAAGCTCGACAAGGAGCACGGGTTGACCGACGACTTCTACCACCAGCTCGCCGACACCATGGTCACTGTCCTCGGCTCGGTCGACCCGGTCGCCTGCCTCCCCGCGCGGGACTCCGAGGACTACCGCTACTGGCCCGAGGTCTTCCACGACCAGGCGGGGGCCGTGCTGTGACGGGCCGGTCGGCCGGCATCGTGCGGATCGTCGTGGCGGACCGCCACCACGCCGCCGCCCTGCCCGGCCATCCCGAGACGTACGAGGTCACGGAGCCGGGAGAGGTGGGGGAGGTGATGGACGCGCTCGACGGCCCCAGCCCTGACGGGGGGGCCGGGTCTTCGGACGACTTCGTGTGCATGTGTCTCGGTGAGTTCGGGTTCACGCTGTACGACGCTGCCGGTCGGCGCGTCCGGGAGATCAACCGGCACGGTGCGCTGCCGTTGCTGGACTCGGCGGATCCGGAGTCCATACCGGGGCGGCACCGTGCCGCCTGGGCCGCGGGCGCGCCGGAGCCGCTGCGGCGGTACGCCGAAGGGTGGGCGCGAGGTGAGCCGCCCGCGCCCGGGACGGTGGGCGCGCCGCTGAGCCTGGTGTTCACCTGGCTCGGTATGCCTGGGGGCTGGGGCGGCCGTGGGGGCGGGCGCGGTGGCGGTGACAGCGGTGGTGGTGCGGATGTGAGTGGTGGCGGTGACAGCGGTGGTGGTGCGGATGTGAGTGGTGGCGGTGGGGGTGTGGGCGGTGGCGGGCGCGGTGGCGGTGGCGGGGCCGCGCGCTTGCTCGAGCGCCTGGCGCCTCTCGCCGTACTTGACGCGGCGGCGACGGACGATCTCGCGTGGGCGGTGCGGGGGAGTGACGCGGGGGCGGTCGACGCGGGGCCGATGGTCCGGGGCAATGGTGGGGGGAGGGGCGCTGGGGCGCCGGTGGTGAGGGGGAGTGGTGGCCGCGGGGGTGGGGTGCAAGGGGGTGGGTTGGGTCGTGCTCGCGGTGGCGGTGGTGGGGTGCCGGGGAGTGGCGCGGTGCCTGGTGGGGCGGTGGGTGGCGCGGTGCCTGGTGGGGCGGTGGGTGGCGCGGTGCCTGGTGGGGTGGGCGGTGGTGGGGTGATCGATGGTGGTCGGCGTGGAGGTGGTGCGTCGGCCGGTGGGGGGTCGGGCTTGGGTGGCGGAGCCGAGGAGGGCGCGCGAGGGCGGGGTGGGGGCTCGGGTGCCTCACTGGACGGGGTTGCGTCCGGGCTCGCCCGGTTGGACGGGGCCGTGGAGTTCTTCGCGAGCGCTCACTTCACCGCGCGGCACCCCAAGAAGCGCCGTGTCGACGCCACGGTCCGTGACATGCTGCTGCGGCACGCGCGCATGCGCCGCCCCGAGCACGTGACGGTGCTGGAGCGGCGGCTGTTGCGGACGGCGGAGGACCGGTTCAGGCGTTAGGCCGCTTGCCGTGGTTGGCGCCCTTCTTCTTACGGGCGCGGCGCTTGTTTCCTCGCTTGGACATGGTGCGTACCTCCGTCGCCAGTTTAGGTTCGGTCCATGCGTCGCGCATCGCGTGCCGAACCGCGCGTGCGACGGAGCGCACCAACGTGGGACCGCCGTGCGCCCTGCCTCACCGGGGCGGGCCGGCGGGACTCTGCCTTCGGGGGAGAACGGCGGGGAACCGACCGAGACCAGGAGGCGACATGGCTCGTACACAGTCCAAGTGCGGAGCGCGCACCAAGCACGGTGGGTGCTGTCAGCGGCTCGCCATGGTGGACGCCTCGCGGTGCAACCTGCACCGCGGGGACTGGGCGACCTACACGATCGACAGGGAACGCGAACGGGAACGGGAACGGATGCGGCGCAAGCGGTGAGGGTGGGCGCGGGCGGACGGCGGGCGCACACTGGAACCATGTGCCGCAGCATCAAGACCCTCCGTCCGCCCGTGCTCCCCACCGAGGCCACCGAGGAGGACATCCGCGCCGCAGCGCTCCAGTACGTGCGCAAGGTGTCCGGTTTCCGGGCGCCGGCCGCGCACAACCGGGAAGTGTTCGAGCAGGCCGTGGACGAGGTCGCCGAGGCGACCCGGCGGCTCCTCGACGGGCTCCAAGTGCGGGGCGCCGCTAGGAAGCCGGTGACCGAACCGGTGACCGAACCGGCGACGGGAGCGGGGGCGGGACCGGCGGTTGGATCGCGGGATGAATCGGTGCCTGGGCCGGCGACGGGGCCGGTGGCTGAGCCGGTACGGGCACCGGTGCCGTAGCCGGTGCCGTTGAGCCCGCGCCCTGTGCCGGGGCCGCTGGACCCGCGCCGGGTGCCGGCGTGGGTGGCCGGCGTATGACGTAGGCGGCGAGAGCGCCCGCCAGGAAGAGGGCCAGGACCGAGACCGCCACGCCGGTCCAGGTCGCGCCCAGCCACTGGCCGCCGAAATAGCCGAGGCTCACGCTGTACGAGGCCCACGCCACGCCCGCCAGGGCGGACCAGGGCACGAACTGGCTGGCCTTGCGGCGGGCCGCGCCCGCGCCCAGCGAGACCACCGAGCGGCCCGCCGGGGCGAACCGGGCGATGACGACCAGGACGCCGCCGCCCCGCGCCAGCGCTGCGCCGAGACGTTCCTGCGCGGCGGTCAGCCGACGCGAGCGGGCGATCGCCCGGTGCAGGCGGGACCGGCCGCGCCACGCGAGGCGGTACGCGACCAGGTCGCCCACCACGGAGGCGGTGGCCGCGCACAGGGTCAGGGCGAGGAGCGAGCCGCTCCCCGTCGCGGCGACCGTCGCGGCGGTGATCACCAGGATGCCGCTCGGCAGAACCGGCAGGAACACGTCCAGCAGGACGGAGACGGCGACGGCCGTGTAGATCCACGGGCCGGCGGCCACGCTTTCGAGCACCTTCACTCCCCGGTCCCGTGAAGCCGGTCCCGTGGCGCGGGCGGCTGGACAGGCGCAAAGCGTACGCCGGAAGGCGGTCCGTGCGATCACCCGGGCGGGGGACGCGGGGGGACTGTGTGAGGTCGGTGTCCCCCGCCCGGGTGCGGGAACGTCGCATGGGACGGACCCGGAGGAGAGTGCCGCCGGGGCTGGTGCCGGGGCCGGGGCCGGGGCCGGGGCCGGTGCCGGTGCCGGTGCCGGGCCGGTGTGCGGCCGGGGCGGAGGTGCGGTGGGGGGTGCGGTGGGGGTGGGGCCGCCGGTGGCCGGTCGTGCGGAGTGTGGCCGGTTTCCGGTGGGGGCCACCCCATGCGGGGCCGGTGCCCCCGCCCGGCGCCCATGGCCGGCGCCCCCGCCCGGCCCCCGCCCAGCCGGGTCCCGCGGCGACGCGATACGCGGCGACGCGCTTACGCGGTGACCGCCTCGCGCTTCCGGTTGGCCTGGGCGGAGGTGAGCAGGCCGTCCAGCGACAGGGCGCCGGGGCCGGTGAAGACCAGGAGGAGGAGCGACCAGCAGTACATGGCCGACAGTTCGCCGCCGTTCTTCAGCGGGAACAGGGCCATCGGCTGGTGGACCTTGAAGTACGCGTACGCCATCGCGCCCGAGGCGAGGAACGCGGCGGCCCGGGTGCCCAGGCCCACCAGCACGAGCGCGCCGCAGACGAGCTCGATGACGGCCGCGTACCAGCCGGGCCAGGAGCCGGTCGGGACGGTGCCCCCGGTGCCGCCGGCACCGCCCAGGACGCCGAAGAGCGAGGCGGCGCCGTGGCAGAGGAAGAGCAGGCCGACGACTATCCGGAACAGGCCGAGCACATAGGGGCGGGCCTGATCGAGGCGCGCGGTGATGGTGGACATGGGCATCCTTCGGTTGGGGGACGGAACCGACGAGCCCACAGGTTAGGCAGTCCTAATCGATACTTGCAAGTTCAACATTCGGCCGTTCCGCTTCCGTGCCGGAGCATTCCTGGAGGGCCGCTCGAGCCACCGCGTCCGTGTCCGTGAGGGTCACCGAGTCGACGCCCGGCCTGGCGCCCGCGGCCGTCACCCAGTGGACGCCCTCGGTGGGCACGCCGAGGGCGAATATCCCCTGGTGGGCCCGGCCTTGACCATTGATCAGGCGGTATGGGGAGGGCGTGACGTCCAGTCCTCCGGTGTCGTAGCCGTCGACGACATGGGTGCGGCACTGGCCGGCCGCGAGCATCCCGGCCAGGAGCGCGTCGCCCGTGTGCCGTATGTCCGGCTCCGGCAGCCGGGCCTCGATCAGGGTGGTGGCGGTGACGGCCGAGTCCGGCACGTCGGGGGATTCCGCGACGAACAGGCCGTTCTCCGGACGGACCCGCATACGGGGGCCGACCACGTCCAGCACGCCCGCCTCGATCAGGGCCGTCATCTCCTCGACGCGGCGGCGCGGCGGGCCGATCGACAGGAAGGCGTTCAGCGGGGTGTACCAGCGATCGAGGTGGTCGCGGCGCGAGGCGCCCGGCAGGCCCGCGTGGTCGACGATCAGCCGCAGCTCGTTGCGGATGTCCCGCAGCACGTCCAGCGCGGCCTTGGCCGGACCGGACACGTTGCCCAGCGCCGCCTCGGCCGCGTCCCGGCGCAGGTGGCCCAGCAGCCAGGCACGGAAGCCGGCCGGCGAGCCGAACGTCTCCCCCGCGTAGGGGCGCGCGACCCGCTCCCACGACCACCGCTCGCCCGGCGGCACCGCGTACGCGTCCAGGGTGGCGTCCGGCGCGGCCAGGAAGCGGAAGCGGAATCCCCTCGGCCGCCCGAGCAGCGTCTCGTAGTACGTCGTCTCGACCTCCGCGGCCACCAGCGGCCATATCTCGTCCAGGAAGTCCGGCGGGTCGCCCGCCTCCGCCCGCTTGCGGAACGTCCCGATGACGTCGGGCGTCAGCAGCAGCGGCTCGTGCCGCGCGGACGCGCCCTTCTCGTTGTCGCCGCGCGCCTGGTACGGGACACCGCGCCGCGAACCGGCGTACAGCCGGGGCTCCCGGCCCGAGCGTACGTACCGGAGCGCGCCGCCCTCCCGGACGAAGGTCCCGCCGCGACCCTCCGTCAGCAAGGCCATGTGGTCGAAGAAGTTCAGCCCCAGGCCCCGCAGCAGCACCGGTTCGCCGGGCGCGACAGCGGTGAGGTCGAGGTCCGCGGGGTTGGCGGGCGGGAAGTGCCGCAGCCCGTGGCGCGCCGCGTACCCGGCCAGGCGCTCCGACGACGGGGCGCCGGCCGGCAGGTGGCCCTGGGCGAGGACGACGGCGTCCAGTCCCGCGAGGACCGTGCCGTCGTCGAGCGTGAGCGTGTGGGGCCCGGCGCCCTCCAGGCCCTCCGGGTGTGCCAGGTGTACGGCCCGGGCGCGGTGCACCCGCACGGTCACCTCCGGCGGCGCCCCGGCGACCGTGCGGGTGAACGCCCACTCCAGGTAGGCGCCGTAGCAGGCGCGCGAGGGGTAGTCGTCGGGGCCGAGGCGGTACGAGCGGGAGGCGGCCCACTCGTAGAGGCTCGGCCCCCGGCGTATCGGGCCCTCGCAGCGCACGCTCTCGTCGGTGAAGACCGTGACCTGGCACGCCACCGTGTTCATCAGCAGCTCGGACGGCTGGTCGGTGCGCCAGACGCGGCCCGCGCCGGGCGGGGCCGGGTCGACGACGTGGACGGTCAGCGGGGTTCCCGCGGCCAGTTCCGGGGCGGAGGCGCAGAGCCGTTCGAGTACGGACGTGCCGCGGGGGCCCGCACCGACCAGGGCTATGGCGTGGGGAACTTCGGACGGCAAGACTCGGACTCCCGGGGCAGGGGGCGGTGCTGGCGTCGCCGGCGACGCCGCCGGGGGGCGGCGGGCGCCGGGCGAGTGCTCATCATGCCGTTGCCGCGCCCCGCACCGAACCCCTGGCCGGAGGATCACCATCCGCTATGAGCGGGATTGCAGGAGCCCTGAACCGGACGTTCACGGGACGTTCACACCCCGGGCGTCAGGACTCCATCGTGGACGGCCGCTACAACAGGGCTCCTCCGTGGACGGCCGTCGGCCCGTGCGCCTCCGGGTCCCCAGGGCTCCTCCGTGGACGATCGTCGCCCCGTGAGCCCCCGGGTCCCCAGGGCTCCTTCCTGGACGATCGCCGCCCCGTGCGCCCCCGGGTCCCCCAGGGCTCCTTCCTGGACGATCGTCGCCCCGTGAGCCCCCGGGTCCTCAAGGCTCCTTCCTGGACGATCGTCGGCCCGGTGCCGTCCCGGGCGTCAGGGTCCGTTCGTGGACGGTCCGCAGTTCCGCGCCGCTCCGGTCGCGCCGCCCGGCGGTGGGCGCGTGCTCCAGCAGCAGCCGCGCCGAGCGCCCGTTCAGCGTGAGCGTCATCAACTGGTTGCCGAACCACGGCCCGCCGGTGCGGCGCCAGGTCACCACCGGGGGGCGTACCCGCCCGTGGCGGCGCAGCGCCTGCCCGAGCCTCCGCCCCGCCGGGCCCCAGCCGAGCCGGAACGCCCAGCGCAGCACGGGCGGGATGCGGTTGTGCACCGGCGAGCACGTCAGTTGCACCACCCGCGAGTTGGGTGCGGCCTCGGGCCACACGGGTTCGGCGACGTACGCGTGGTGGACGTCGCCCGACAGGACGCACACCGTCGCCGGGGCGTCCGGCCCGCTGCCCGCCTCCGCCAGCAGCCGCGCCAGCCGCTCGAACGACTCCGGGAACGCCGGCCAGTGCTCCAGGTCCGCCGTGCGGCGCACACGCTCGGAGACGCGCGCCCAGCGCGTGCCGCGCTCGCCCCGGCACAGCGCGGCGTTCCACGTCTCGGCGTCGTGCATGAGCGGCGGCAGCAGCCACGGCAGGGAGGAACCGATCAGCAGGTGGTCGCAGTTCCCGCGGTCGGCCAGTGCCTCCTCGCGCAGCCACTGTTCCTCGGCCTCGTCGTGCATGGCGCGGGCGTCCTCCGCCAGTACCCGCCCCGCCCGGGTGTCCATCATCAGCAGCCGGGTCCGGCCGAAGTCCCGGCGGTAGCTCCAGCGCACCCGCTCCGGAGCCTCGTCCGCCTCCGCCGCGAACCGCCGCAGCACCTCCGTCCCGTCCGGCGCCGCGCGGACCGCCGCGTACAGGGGGTCGGTGTCCAGCTCGTCGGGGGAGAGGTTGCCCAGGTGCTGGTGCACCCAGTACGACATCAGGCCGCTGAGGATGCGCTCCCGCCACCATCCCGTGCGGCGCATGTCGGCGACCCATGCGGCGCTGGTGTTCCAGTCGTCGACGACGTCGTGGTCGTCGAAGATCATGCAGCTCGGGACGGTGGAGAGCAGCCATCGCACGCTCGGGTCCAGCCAGGACTCGTAGTAGAGGTGGGTGTACTCCTCGTAGTCCGCCACCTGTCCGCCCGGCGGCTCGTTCAGGTCACGGCGTGCGGCGAGCCAGCGGCGCGTGGCCTCGGAGGTCTCGTCGGCGTACACCTGGTCGCCCAGCAGGAGCAGGACGTCGGGGCGTACGGCGCCGGGGTCGGCGGAGAGCCGGGCGGCGAGCTTGTCCAGCGCGTCCGGGCCCACCGGGTCCTTGCCGTTTCCGGGCGGCGCGGACCAGCGGCAGGAGCCGAAGGTGACCCGCAGGTCGCCGTCCCCCGGGCGGGGGGTGGTGATCGTGCTCGCCGGGTACCGGGCCTCGGTGGGCGGCCACACCGTACGGTCGTCCAGGAGCACCTCGTACGGGGTCGTCGACCCCGGCGTGAGGCCGCCGACCGGGATCAGCGCGTAGTGGTGCCCCGCCACCTGGAACGTGCGCATCGTGCCGCCGCCTCCGCCGGGGCACCGGACCTCGGCCGTGCAGGGCCGGTCCGCCTCCACCCAGATGGTCGCGCGGTCGCCGCGCTCCCAGTCGACGTACCGCAGCACCGGCCCCAAACGTAGTCCGGCTGCCATGTCCGGCCTCCTCCGTCGCCCGCCCGTACTCCACTCCCACGGTACGGAACGACGGAGGCGGCGGGCAGCCCGACGCCTCCGTGGCCCGCCGGGGAACGAACGGCGGGCGGAGGGCGGGCGGAGGCTCAGCAGCCGTTGAGCACCGACTGGAGCGCGCTCTTCTCGGCGGAGTCCACGCTCAGGTTCCAGTGGTGCTTCACGTGCACCCACATGCGGGCGTAGGTGCAGCGGTACGCGGTGCGCGGCGGCAGCCACTCGGCGGGGTCGAGGTCGCTCTTGGCCTGGTTGACGTCGTCGGTGACCGCGATGAGCTGCGGGCGCGTCAGGTCGTTGGCGAAGGCCTGGCGCTGCGAGGTGGTCCAGCCGTTCGCGCCGGAGCGCCAGGCCTCGGCGAGGGCGACGACGTGGTCGATGTCGAGGTCCGACGCCGCGCGCCAGGTGGCGCCGTCGTACTCGGAGTACCAACTGCCGCTGACCGCCGCACAGCTCGAGTCCTGGACCACGTTGACGCCGTCGCGCTTGAGGACGACCTCGCGGGTGTTGCAGGTGCCCGACTGGGTGCTCCAGTGCGGGAACAGGTCGCGGCTGTAGCCGGTGGAGGAACCTTCCGCCTTCACCGTGAGCTGGCCCAGGTACGTGCGGGCGGTGGCGGCGCTGATCGGGGTGGGCGGAGCGGCGTGGGCGGCCGGGGCGGTGGCCAGGACGCCGGTGGCGGTGAGGGCGGCGGACGCGGCGAGCACGGCTATGCGACGCGCGTAGACACCGGACATGGGTGACTCCCTTGAGATGTGGGGGTGTTGGCCGGATCGCCCGTTCGGGCGGCTCGGTCATCGTGGTGGCGCCAGGTTGCCCCGGGGGATGCGCCGGGTTACAGAGTGACGACATGTGCACGTCACATCAAGGGGTGTGCCCGGTTTCTGACCTTCCGGCACCTGGCTTGTCCGGCTTTAGGGTTGACATGTGCTGCTGCCCGTCAACGCCACGTTCGCGGCTGTTCTGGCCGTCCTGCTCGCCGTCGCCGCGGCCGTCGCGGCGCTCGCCCACCTGCGGGCGCCGCGCGAGATCGTCACCGCGGGGGTCCGGGCCGCGGTGCAGCTCGCCGCCGTGTCGCTGATCATCGGGTGGGTCGTCCGCTCCCTGCCGCTGCTGCTCGCCTTCCTGCTGCTCATGTACGCCGTGGCGGTACGCACCGCGGGGCGCCGCCTCACGCCCAACGGCACCTGGTGGTGGGCGGCCCTGCCCATCGCCGCCGGGGTCGTCCCGGTGGTCGGCGCGCTGGTGCTGACCGGGCTCGTTCCGGTCAGGGGCATCGCGCTGATTCCCGTGACCGGCATCCTCATCGGCGGGGCGCTCACCGCGACGGTGCTCGGCGGGCGGCGCGCCCTGGACGAGCTCGGGACCCGGCACGGCGAGGTGGAGGCCGGGCTGGCGCTCGGGCTGCCGGACCGGGACGCGCGGCTGGAGGTCGCCCGGGAGGCGGCGGCGGACGCGCTGCTGCCGGGGCTCGACCAGACCAGGACGGTGGGGCTCGTCACCCTGCCGGGCGCGTTCGTGGGGATGCTGCTGGGCGGTGCGTCCCCGCTGCTGGCGGGGGCGGTGCAGCTCTTCGTGCTGGTGGGGCTGATGGCCGTGCAGGGGGTGGCGGTGGCGGCCGTGCTGGAGCTGGTGGCGCGCGGGAGGCTGCACCGGCACGAGGCCCCGTGACGGCGGGCCCGGCCCGGGCCCCGCGCGGCCCGTCGCGTACCCTGGACGGAGCAGAAGGGGAGTAGCTCTTCGCCGGACCGTCGACATACTGCTGGGCCTCGTGCCCGGCCGGCGCCCGGAGGCGGCGTCGCGTACGTCCGCCAGCGAGACCTTCGGCCACAGCAGTGCCATGCCCACCCCCATGGCGCCGCCGAGCCGAAGCGACCCCTGACACGTCTCTTCTCGGTACGGCGGAGCCCCGACCGATTGAGGATCCCATCCCGTGCTCAGCCTTTCGATCACGGCGATCGCCTTCGGCGTCGTCTTCCTGGCCGAACTCCCCGACAAGACCGCCCTCGCCGGGCTCATGCTGGGCACCCGCTACCGCGCGTCGTACGTCTTCGCCGGTGTCGCCGCCGCCTTCGCCGTCCACGTCGTGCTGGCCGTCGCCGCCGGCAGCGTGCTGACCCTGCTCCCGCACCGGCTGGTGCAGGCGCTGGTGGGCGTGCTCTTCCTGTGCGGGGCGGCGGTGCTGCTGCTGAAGAAGGACGACGGGGAGGACGAGCAGATCAAGGCCCCGGCCGACCAGTCCTTCTGGAAGGTCTCCGGGGCGGGCTTCATGCTGATCCTGGTCGCGGAGTTCGGCGACCTGACACAGATCATGACGGCGAACCTCGCCGCCCGCTACGACGACCCGCTCTCCGTGGGCCTCGGTGCCGTGCTCGCCCTGTGGGCGGTCGCGGGGATCGGCATCCTGGGCGGGCGGACGCTCATGAAGTACGTACCGCTGCGGCTGATCACCAGGGTCGCCGCCTGCCTGATGCTGGCGCTGGCGGGCTTCAGCCTGTACGAGGCGCTCGCGCCCTGACGGTCACCCCACGTGGAGGCGGACCGTGCCGTCGGCGCCGTCCGCCTCCACGCGCACGTGCGTCAGGTCCGGCACGTGGACGTCCGGGGCGAACGCGCCGGCACGCGGGCCGACGCCCACCACGCGCATCCCGGCGGCGCGGCCGGCCAGGATGCCCGCCTCGGAGTCCTCGAACACCACGCACTCCGCCGGGGCGAAGCCCAGCTCGGCCGCGCCCTTCAGGAACCCCTCCGGGTCCGGCTTGCTGGCGCCCACGCACTCCGCGGTCACCCGCACCCCCGGCATCGGCAGCCCCGCCGCGCCCATACGGGCCCGGGCGAGCCGCTCGTCGGCGGAGGTGACCAGGGCGTGCGGCAGGCCGGCGAGGGCGGCCATGAACGCGGGTGCGCCGGCGATCGGCACGACCCCGTCCAGGTCGGCGGTCTCCTCGGCGAGCATCACGCGGTTGTCGGCGTGGTTCTCCTCCATCGGGCGGTCCGGGAGGAGGACGGCCATGGTGGCGTACCCCTGGCGGCCGTGGACGACCTTCAGGGCCTCCTCCGGGTCCAGCCCGTGCCGTATCGCCCAGCGGCGCCAGCAGCGCTCCACCACGGCGTCCGAGTTGACGAGCGTGCCGTCCATGTCGAGGAGGAGGGCCCGGGCGGTCAGGACGGAAGGGGTGGCCGGCATCGGCGGTCTCCACTGGAGAGGGGGGAGAATGAGGGTACGAAGTGGCCCGCCCGCCGGTCAGGGTATACGGGCGGGACCACTTTGTTCCTCCACGATACAAAAAGGCTCCGCCCGACGCCAACCCGTTCTGCCCGACGCCTGCCGGTGCGCCCGCCCGACGCGCGTGGAACAACCGGCTCCGCCCGGCACCGGCCCGGCTCCGCCCGACGCCAACCCGGTCCGCCGCGCCGTCACAGGCCCGTCGTCCCCCGCGCCGCCAGGGGCCCGTCGCCCCCCGCCGCCAGGGGCCCGTCGTCCCCCGTGCCGCCACAGGCCCGTCGCCCGCCGTCGCCGTCAGGGCCCCGTCGTCTCGGCCTCCAGCCACTGCCGGGTCTCCGGTCCGTACACGCCCCAGCCGTCGCCCTCCAGGTTCCGGGCGTACTGGTAGCGGGCCACGCCGTCCTCGACGGCCTGGTTGTAGCGGCCGTTCATGGGGCCGTCGTACAGCCCGGCCTCCCGCAGCCGGTACTGCAGCTCCGACACCTCCGGGCCCCGGTCGCCGCGCCGCAGCGTGACCGAGGTGTCGCCGGACGCCTCGGGGCTCGGCCCGCGCGTGCGGTCCGGCGACGGGCCGACGCCCGGACGGTCCGGGCCCTGGCCCGGCGAGGCGGACGCCGAACCCGGCCCGGCCACGGCGAGGGACGCGGCCGCGGTCGTCGGTGCGGTGGCGGACGGGGACGCCGGCCCCGAAGCGGAGGCGGACGCGGAGGCGTCGGCGGACGGGGACGCCGTCGGCGACGCCGGGTCCGGCGCCCGGGACGGCAGGCCCTCCGGGTCGCCGCTCGGCCAGGCCGGCGTGCTCGGCGCGGGCAGGACCCGGTCCGACTCGCCGTCCCCGCCGAACAGCCCGCCCGCGAAGGCCGCCACGCCCACCACCACGACCACGGCCGCCCCGGCGCCGACCACGGCGTACGGACGGCGGGCACGGTTGCGGGACCGCGCCTCGGCCCGCGCCCGCGCCCTGGCCCCCGCCCGTGCGCCGCGCGGTGGACCCGCCGGCTCCAGCGGCACCAGTTCCGGCTCCAGTGGCACGTACAGCGGCATGGTGGACGCGGGCGGCACCGGCGGCGGACCCGGCGCGAGGTCCGGCTCCGCCCGCAGGTTCACGTACGGACGTATGCCGAGCGTGTCCTCCCCGGACGCGCAGCGACAGTCGCCGTCACCGCACTCACGACAGATCCGTCCCGTCAATGTGGGCCCCTCCCCTTGCATTGCGAGCGATTATGCAGCCCGCCGGGCACACCGGAGGACCACCCTCCGCACCCCCGTACCCGCTCGGCGGGCCGTATCGGGACGAAGCGCCCAGGATGGGAGGGGGAAACGAGGGGTACGCGTCCGGCCCGCCGCACGCCCGCGGGACGACGGTCCACGAGGAGGCCGCCCGCACCGCCCGCGAGACGACGAGGGAGAAGCCATGGCGCAGGAAGTGACCACCCCGGCCACCGGCCCCGCCCCGGGCCACGGCCGGAACCGGCGTACCGTCCTGGTCGCCATCGGCGCCCTGTTGCTCGGGATGCTCCTGGCGGCACTCGACCAGACCATCGTCTCCACCGCCCTGCCGACCATCGTCAGCGAACTCGGCGGCATGGAGCACCTCTCCTGGGTCGTCACCGCCTACATGCTCGCCTCGACCGCGGGCACCCCGCTGTGGGGCAAGCTCGGCGACCAGTACGGGCGCAAGAAGCTCTTCCAGACCGCCATCGTCATCTTCCTCATCGGCTCGGCCCTGTGCGGCATCGCGCAGAACATGCCGCAGCTCATCGCCTTCCGTGCGGTCCAGGGCCTGGGCGGCGGCGGCCTGATGGTGCTGTCCATGGCGATCGTCGGCGACCTGGTCCCGCCCCGCGAGCGCGGCAAGTACCAGGGACTCTTCGGCGCCGTGTTCGGCGCCACCAGCATCCTC
The DNA here is from genome assembly GCF_004353505.1 of Streptomyces sp. WAC05374. Classification (GTDB taxonomy): domain Bacteria; phylum Actinomycetota; class Actinomycetes; order Streptomycetales; family Streptomycetaceae; genus Streptomyces. The sequence goes on along the minus strand of NZ_SMNQ01000005.1, from coordinate 35,934 downwards.
GGACCGCTCCTCGGCGGCCTGTTCACCCAGCACCTGTCCTGGCGCTGGGTGTTCTACATCAATCTCCCCATCGGCGTCGTCGCCCTCTTCGTCATCGCCGCCGTGCTCCACATCCCGGTGCGCGCCGCCCGCCACACCATCGACTACCTCGGCACCTTCCTCATCGCCTCCGTCGCCACCTGCCTGGTCCTGGTGGCCTCCCTCGGCGGCACCACCTGGGCCTGGGGCTCGGCGCCGATCATCGGCCTCGCCGTCCTCGGCGCCGTCCTGCTCGTGTGGTTCGTGCGCGTCGAGCGGCGCGCCGCCGAGCCCGTCCTGCCGCTGAAGCTGTTCCGCATCCGCACCTTCACGCTGGTGTCGGTCATCAGCTTCGTCGTCGGCTTCGCGATGTTCGGCGCGATGACCTACCTGCCGACGTTCCTCCAGGTCGTCCGGGGGGTCACCCCGACCATGTCCGGGGTGCACATGCTGCCGATGGTGCTCGGCATGCTGCTCACCTCCACCGGTTCCGGCCAGATCGTCAGCCGGACCGGACGCTGGAAGATCTTCCCCGTCCTCGGCACCGCCGTCACCGCCCTCGGGCTGGTCCTGCTGCACCGGATGACGGAGACCAGCTCCGACGCGGAACTGAGCCTGTACTTCTTCGTCTTCGGCGCGGGCCTCGGCCTCGTCATGCAGGTACTGGTGCTCGTGGTGCAGAACGCCGTCCCGTACGAGGACCTCGGCGTCGCCACCTCCGGTGCCACCTTCTTCCGCTCCATCGGCGCGTCCTTCGGCGTCGCCATCTTCGGCACCGTCTTCACCAACCGGCTCACCGGCAAACTCGCCGACGCCCTCGCCGGCCGCGAGGTGCCCCCGGGCGCCGGGCCCGGCGAACTGGCCGCCGACCCCCGCGCCATCGCCACCCTCCCGCCCGACCTCCGCCCCGGCGTGCTGCACGCCTACGCGACGTCCATCACCGACGTCTTCCTCTACGCCGCGCCCGTCGTCGTCATCGCCTTCGTCATCGCCCTCCTGCTGCGCGAGGACCGGCTGCGCGGCGCCGTCACCGCGCCCGACCCCAGCCAGACGGTCGCCTCCAACCCCGTCGAGCGCTCCTCGTACGACGAGTGCGCCCGCGCGCTGTCCGTGCTCGGCTCCCGCGAGGGCCGCAAGGAGGTGTACGAGAAGATCACCGCCCGCGCCGGGCTGGACCTGCTGCCGGGGGCGAGCTGGCTGCTGCTGCGCGTGCGCCGGCACGGCACGGTGGAGCCCGCGCGACTGGCCGACACCACGCCCGTGCCGATCGGCATCATCACCGAGGCCGCCCGGCAGCTCGAGGAACGGCACCTGGTGCGCCGCGAGGGCCTCCAGCTCGTGCTGACCGACCAGGGCGTGGACGTGGCGGTCCGGCTGGCGCACGCGCGGGAGGAGTCCCTCGCGGAGCTGCTCGGCGACTGGTGGGGGCCGGACCGGCCCACCGACCTGGTGCAGCTCGTCGAGGAGCTGACGGCCGAGCTGTGCGGCTCCACCCGGGAGCGGCCGCGTACCCCGGAGCCCCGCCGCAACCACCGCCTCTAGGGCGTCAGCTCCTTGCCGTACCAGATCTCCATGTACGGGCCCTCGCAGTAGGCGGGGATCTCGCGGTAGCCGCGCCGGGTGTACAGGGCGCGGGCCTCCACCAGGTCCAGCCGGGTGTTGAGGACCACGCGCCGGGCGCCCAGTTCGGCGGCGGCGGCCTCCAGGGCGTCCATGAGCGGGCCCGACCCGCCGGTGCCGCGGAAGGCGTGGCGGACGAAGACGCGGGTGAGCTCGGCCCGTTCGGCGTCGAGCAGGAGCACCCCGCCGCAGGCGGCGGGCTCGCCGTCCCTCCGGCCGACGAAGAACCGGCCGGTCGGCGGGGCCAGGAGCTCCACGCCGTCGTCGACGAGCCCCTCGTCGATCTCGGCCGCCGTCGCCGGCCGGCGCCAGTAGCGGCTTGCGACGTCGTCGTAGTAGTCGCGGCGCAGCGCGGTGGCGTCGGGGCTGTCGTAACGCTCGGGGCGGATGGTCCAGTTGGTCAGGGCAGAGCTCGTCATGGTGTGTCCCTATCCCGGGCGCCCACCGTTTGGCCAACGTATTTGCGGCAACACGGGCCGTCGAAGAGACACGAAGAGTCATGAAGTGTCACGAAGAGACCCTGACTTGCGGATCGAGGGAAGACAGTCATGTCCACTGTCCTGATCGTCGGCGCCCTGGTCGTCGTCTTCGTCGCCGTGGTCGCCATGGTCCTCTACGCGGGCCCCGGCCGGGGCGCCGGACGGGGCGGCCGGGGGCTGAAGCGACGGTTCGGCCCCGAGTACGAGCGGGTGGTCGCCCGGCACGACGGCGACACCAAGGCGGCCGAACGCGAACTCGCCGAGCGCGTCTCACGCCACGGCGACCTGCGGCCCAAGCCGCTGACCCGTGAGGCCCGCGAACGGTACGTGGCCCTGTGGGCGGGCCTCCAGGAGCAGTTCGTCGACGCGCCGCACCAGGCCGTCGCCGAGGCGGACCGCCTGCTGGCCCGACTGGCCGAGGACCGCGGCTTCGCGGCGGCCACCGCGTACGAGGAGCAGGTCGCCGCGCTGTCCGTGCACCACGCCCACCACGTCGACGGCTACCGGCGCGTGCACCGCGCCGCCCACCTGGACGGCCGTGACCCGCACATGGGCACCGAGGCGCTGCGCGCCGCGATGGTCGACGCCCGGCGGCTCTTCGAGGAGCTCGTCAGCGACCACCCCGAGGACCACGCCCGTCACGCCCCGCACCGCCCGGCGGGCCGGGGCCACCGGTTCCACGCGCCGTGGCCGAAGGGGAGTGGTGCCTGATGTCCCCGCAGAAGCCGACCGGACCCGACATGCCCACCGAGGCCCACGGCCCCCACTCGTCCCCCGGCCCGCGCACAGCGCCCGGCCCGCACGCCCCTCACGGCCCGCACGCCCCCCACGACCCGCACGCCCCCCAGGACCCGCACGCTCCCTCCGGTCCGTACGGGGCCGGCGCCCCGGGCACCGCGCACGCGGCCGGTGACCTGCCGGGCGACGGCGGGCCCCGCGAGACCGGCGCACCGGCCGCCCCCGGCACCCCGCACCGCTCCGGTACGTCGTACCGGGTCGGCACCCTGAACGAGGCCGCCGCCCGGGACGGCGCCGCGCCGCCCCCCACCGGCACCGGCGACCCGGTGACCGCGCCCACCCCGGCCGGCACCGGCGCCCCCGACGCGTCACCCGCCGCCCCGGCGACCCCGCACACCCCCGCCGGCACCGGCACTTCCGCCGCCACCGGCACCGGGGACGGGGCCGTGCGGCGGGCGGGCGGTGTGGCGGGTGTGTCCGCGCCGCTGGTGCCCGGCGAGGCGCGCGAGGAACTCACCCGGCGCCTCCACGAGTCCGTCACCGGGTTCGTCGACAGCCCGCACCAGTCCGTCAAGGAGGCCGCCGCCGTGCTGGACGCGGCCACCGACCGGCTCACGGCCGCCCTGACCGACCACCGCCGCACCCTGCGGGCCGACTGGGAGGGCGGCGGCGACGAGCACGAGCCGGACACGGAGCGGCTGCGGGTGACCCTCCAGGCCTACCGCGAGATGGCCGACCGCCTGCTGCGGCTGTGACGGCCGGTCAGGCCGCCACGCGGGCCAGCAGCATCCCGTCGTAACCCTTGGCGCCGACCGTCTGGAGCGCCGTGGCGTCCAGCCGCGGATCGCGCGCCACCAGATCGAACAGCGCACGCGTCGCGGTCACCGCCGGGTCCGTCGAGGACTCGTCGGTGACCGCGCCGCCGCGCACCACGTTGTCGACCACGATCAGGCTGCCCGGCCGTGTCAGCCGCAGCGCCCACTCCAGGTATCGCGGGTTGTTGGGCTTGTCGGCGTCGATGAAGACCAGGTCGAACGGGCCCGTGCCCTCCTCCGCGAGCTGCGGCAGCGTGTCCAGGGCCGCGCCCGTCCGCACCTCGGCCACCTTGTCCAGCCCCGCCCTCGCCAGGTTGGCGCGGGCGACACGTGCGTGGTCCGGGTTGTACTCCAGCGAGATCAGCCTGCCGTCGTCGGGCAGTGCGCGGGCCAGCCACATGGTGCTGTAGCCGCCGAGCGTGCCGATCTCCAGCACGGTGCGGGCCCCCTGGATGCGGGCCAGCAGGTGCAGCAGCTTCCCCTGCGGCGCCGACACGCCGATCGCCGGCAGGCCGGCCGCGTCGCTGTCGGTGAGCGCGGCGGCCAGTGCCTCGTCGGCGGGCGCCAGCATGTCGGTGAGGTAGTCGTCCACGGCGGTCCATCGCTCTTGGTTCATGACGCCGAACGTACGTCACCTCCTCGCCCACCAGGCGTACGAATCCGGTCGTGTCATGCCCGCCCGGTGAGGGCCGCGATGTGCGCGGGAACCGGCAGGCCGGCGGGGAGCGCCGGGTCCGGCTCGGGGGCGCCGAAGACCGGCCGTTACGGGACGACCCCGGCCCACAGTCCCAGCGCGGCGTCCGGCCCGTCCCCGTCGTCCGGCGGGCCGGACGAGATCTTCACCGAGGCCTCGTCGAGCGGCAGGGCGAGCAGCGTGGTGGCCGCCAGCTCCTTGCGGCTGGGCGTACGCGCGTACTCCCACTGCCCCGGTGCGCAGCTCTCGGTCAGGACGCGCAGCCCGTGCAGCAGTTCCTCCCCGTCGGTGACCCGGCGCGGGGAGCCGTGGACCATGGCGCAGCGGTAGTTGACCCCGTGCTCGAAGACGGACCGGGCGAGCACGAGTCCGTCGACGTGGGTGACGGTGACGCACACGGGGGCGCCGGGGGACTGGACGAGGCTGCGGCTGGCGACGGAGCCGTGCAGGTACAGGACGCGGGTCTCGAAGTCCACGCCGTAGACGGTCGGTACCGCCATAGGCGCTCCGTCGACGACGACCGCGAGGTGGCACAGGAACCCCGCGCGCAGGATGTCGTCGAGGTCGGAGCGCAGGGTGCTGCCCTTCTCCCGCAGCCGCCGGTGCCGCGTCCGTTCGGTGACGCTGAGGTGCTGATTCGGTTGTTCCCCGGCCATTCTTCCGCCGATCCCGTTGTGTGAGCTGGTCGCTCTCACTCTTTCAGTGGCCGGTGGGGCGGCTCAAGAGGTTCGGGACCCGAGGCTGACCCGGAGTTCCTTGATGCCGTTCAGCCATGCCGCCCGCAGCCGCCGGGGGTCACCGGCGAGACGCAGGCCCGGCAGGTGGTCGGCGATGGCGTTGAAGACGAGGTCGATCTCCAGGACGGCCAGGGACTTGCCGAGGCAGAAGTGCGGGCCGCCGCCGCCGAAGCCGAGGTGCGGATTGGGGTCGCGGGTGATGTCGAAGCGTTCGGGGTGGTCGAAGACCTCGGGGTCGTTGTTGGCGGAGGAGTAGAACAGGCCGACCCGGTCGCCCGCGGCGATCTTCTGGCCGCCCAGCTCCAGGTCGCGGGTGGCGGTGCGCTGGAAGGAGACCACGGGGGTGGCCCACCGCACGATCTCCTCGGCCGCCGTGCGGGGGCGCTCGCGCCGGTACAGCTCCCACTGCTCGGGGTGGGTGAGGAAGGCGTGCATGCCGTGGGTGATGGCGTTGCGGGTGGTCTCGTTGCCCGCCACCGCGAGGAGGATCACGAAGAAGCCGAACTCGTCGCTCGCCAGGTTGCCCTCGTCCTCGGCCGCCACGAGCTGGGACACGATGTCCTTGGCCGGGCACTCCTTGCGGGCGGCGGCGATGTTCATCGCGTACGAGACGATCTCCATGGCCGCCTCGGTGCCGACCTCCTCCGTGACGGCGTACTCGGGGTCGTCGTACCCCGCCATCTTGTTGGACCAGTCGAAGATCTTGGCGCGGTCCCGCTGGGGTATGCCGATGAGCTCGGCGATGGCCTGGAGCGGCAGTTCGACGGCGATGTCGGTGACGAAGTCGAAGGAGCCGTCGTCCCGCGCGTGCGCGACCGCCGTCTCCACGATGGAGCGGGCGCGGTCGCGCAGGGCGTTCTCCAGGGACCGGATCGCCCGGGGGGTGAAGCCGCGCTGGACGATCTGGCGGACCCGGGTGTGCTCGGGCGGGTCCATGTTGAGCATGATCATCTTCTGGGCGTCGATCTGGTCGCGGCTGATGGTCTCGTTGAACCGGATGATCGCGGTGTTGGTGTGGGAGGAGAACAGCTCCGGGTGCGTGGAGACGTACTTGACGTCGGCGTGCCGGGTCACCGCCCAGTACCCCTCGTCGTCGAACCCGGAGACGCGGCGCGGCTGGGCGCACCACCAGACGGGGGCCGTTCGCCGCAGGGTGGCGAACTCGGGGAGCGGCACCCGGGCCCGGAGCAGGTCGGGGTCGGTGGGGTCGAACCCCTCGGGCAGCCCGGGGAGGTGGGGGCAGGTCATCGACGGCCTCCATATCTGATGGCCCATCAGAAGCTGCCCGCAAGGTAGTAACGGGTTCTACAAGTGGCAAGGGGCGTGGGCCGGTTCCCTCGCCCGACGGGGCGTGCACGACCCTTGCGTACCGGGGGTAAGTCTCAGCAGACTGGCCGGACAACTAGAACGCGTACCAGTTCGTCCGTGGCGGCGCCGGGACGCCTCGCGGGCGTGCGAGGAGAGGACGAGCTCATGGCCGCGGAACCCGTCATCGTCGAAGCCGTACGCACCCCCATCGGAAAACGCTCGGGCGCACTCGCCAACCTCCACCCCGCCTACCTGCTGGGCGAGACGTACCGCGAACTCCTCGCCCGTACCGCCATCCACGCCGACTGCGTCGAACAGATCGTCAGCGGTACGGTCACCCACGCCGGCGAGCAGTCCATGAACCCCGCCCGCACCGCCTGGCTCGCCATGGGCCTGCCGTACGAGACCGCCGCCACCACCGTGGACTGCCAGTGCGGCTCCTCCCAGCAGGCCTCCCACATGGTCGCCAACATGATCGCCTGCGGTGTCATCGACGTCGGCATCAGTTGCGGCGTCGAGGCCATGTCCCGCGTACCGCTGGGCAGCGGCTCCAAGCACGGGCCGGGCAAGCCCTTCCCCGACGAGTGGAACGTCGACCTGCCCAACCAGTTCGAGGCCGCCGAGCGCATCGCCCGCCACCGGGGCCTGACCCGGGAACGGGTGGACGCGCTCGGGCTGCTGTCCCAGCGGCGCGCCGCCACCGCGTGGGCGGAGGAGCGCTTCAAACGCGAGACGTTCGCCGTCCAGGTGCCCACCACGGAGGACGAGCAGCGCGAGGGCCAGGGCATGTGGCGGCTCGTCGACCGCGACGAAGGGCTGCGCGACACCAGCACGGAGGCCCTCGCCCGGCTCAAGCCCATCATGCCGACCGCCGTCCACACCGCCGGCAACTCCTCGCAGATATCCGACGGCGCCGCCGCCCTGATGTGGGCGTCCAAGCGGATGGCGCGCGCCCTGAAGCTCAAGCCCCGCGCCCGCGTCGTCGCCCAGGCGCTCGTCGGCGCCGACCCGCACTTCCACCTCGACGGGCCCATCGACGCGACCCGCGCGGTCCTCGGCAGGGCGGGGATGTCGCTCCGGGACATCGACCTCGTCGAGATCAACGAGGCGTTCGCCTCCGTGGTGCTGAGCTGGGCGCAGGTCTTCGACCAGGACCTGGAGAAGGTGAACGTGAACGGAGGGGCCATCGCGCTCGGCCACCCCGTGGGGGCGACCGGCGCCCGGCTGATCACCACCGCGCTGCACGAACTGGAACGCGCCGACAAGGAGTTCGCGCTCATCGCGATGTGCGCGGGCGGGGGACTGGCCACCGGCACCATCATCCAGCGGCTGTGACGCGGGGCAAGGCGGCCGCTCCGCACGGGTCGGCGGCCGCTCCGCACGCCGGGGCGGCCGTCGCGCACCCGTGACGGCCGTGACGCACGGGAAGGCCCCGGTGAACACCGTTCACCGGGGCCTTCCCCGTCATGCCGCGTGGCGTCGGCTCAGTACCAGTGGTTGGCCTGCCAGAAGTTCCACGCACCGCACGGGCTGCCGTAGCGGTCGTTCATGTAGTCCAGGCCCCACTCGATCTGGGTGGCAGGGTTGGTCTTCCAGTCCGCACCGGCCGTCGACATCTTCGAGGCGGGCAGGGCCTGCACCAGGCCGTAGGCGCCGGACGAGGCGTTCGTGGCGGTCGGGTTCCAGCCCGACTCGTGCTCCACGATCTTGCTGAAGCACTGGTACTGACCCGCCGGGACCATCTTCTTCGCGATGTCCTGCGCGGAGGCGGCCGAGGCCGGGGCGGTGGTGCCCAGGACGGCGCCGGTGGCACCCAGCAGCACGGCGGCGCCGGCGGCGACGGACTTGGGACGGGCGGAGAAACGGCTGACGAGCGAGCGGAACACGTAAGCGACCTAACGTCGGGGACATGGGGCGTCGCGAGGCATGCCGGAACCACACCAGGGGGTGGGGGAGAGGCCTGCCAGGGGCGCTGTGAGGCGAGCGCTGCCCGGCGACATCACCAGAGAAGCAGGGCGGTTCGGCCGCCGCAAGGACCCCGGTTACTAGGCGGAGCCGGACTCGGGGCAAGAGGTCCTCCGGCGGCGCGGCCCGATCAGTGCACGTCGCCACGGGCGAAAGCGGGCCGGACGGACGCCCCTTCCGGCCCACTACGCGCCTTCGTATGTGACCTGGGTCCTGTGGGGCGCCTCACCCCCGAGGGGCACGTTCAGGCCTTTTCGGCGCCTTCGAATGTGACCTGGGCCTCGAAGGCCGCCCGTCGGGTCGCACGGCGCAGCGCCTTCAGGACCGTCGATCCGATGGTCAGCATCAGCACCACCGTGAGCACCGCCCGCCCCAGGTCCCAGCCCAGCGACGTCGCCGCGCAGTACGCCAGGAACCGGACCAGGTTCTCCCCCACCGGGTCGCCGGGGTGGAAGGAGATCCCGCTGCCCATGCCCTGGAGGGTCACCCACCCCTGGAGGTTCATGACGGTCCCGTACGCGAACGCCGCCACCGCCCCGTACAGCGCCAGCATCAGCACCTCGCCCCGGCCCCGCAGGGCGACCGGGCCCGGCAGCAGCCCGGCGCCCATGGTGAACCAGCCCATCGACAGCATCTGGAACGGCATCCACGGCCCCACCCCGCCGGTCAGCAGCGCCGACGCGAACATGGTCACCGCGCCCAGCACGAAACCGAAGCCGGGGCCGAGGACCCGGCCGCTCAGCACCATCAGGAAGAACATCGGCTCCAGGCCCGCCGTACCCGCGCCCAGCGGGCGCAGCGCCGCGCCGACCGCCGCCAGCACGCCCAGCATCGCCACCGCCTTGGCGTCCATGCCGCAGTCGGCGATCGTCGCCACCACCACGGCCACCAGCAGCGGCAGCACCACCGCGAGCAGCCAGGGCGCGTCCTGGTGCCGGCCGGCCAGGACGGACGTGCCGTCCGCCAGGAGCGGCCAGCCGAAGGCCGCCACCCCGATCGCGCTCACCAGCACCAGGGCGGCGACCGAGCGGGGCCCGAGCCGCACCGGGCGGGCGGCGCGGCGGGCGGGCGCGGCGGCGGGGCGCACCCGGCCCGCCGGGCTCACACGGCTCACAGCGCCGCCTCCACCTGCGAGACGGTCAGCCACGGCTGCGGAGCGAGCACCTTCGCCACCTGCGGCGCGAAGGAAGGGGAGGACACCACGACCTCATGGGTGGGGCCGTCCGCGACCACCTCGCCCTCGGCCAGGATCACGACCCGGTGCGCCAGCTCCGCGGCCAGCTCCACGTCGTGCGTCGCCATGACGATGGCGTGCCCGGCCGCGGCCAGGCCCGCCAGCACACCGGCCAGCCGCGCCTTCGCCGCGTAGTCCAGGCCCCGGGTCGGCTCGTCGAGCAGCAGCAGCGGGGGCCGGGCGGTCAGCACGACGGCCAGGGCCAGGGCGAGCCGCTGCCCCTCGGACAGGTCCCGGGGGTGGGCCTCGTCCGGCACGCCCGGCAGCAGCTCGGTCACCAGGGCCCGGCAGGCCCCGGGTCCGGCGCCCGCGTCGGCGTCGGCGGCCGCGCACTCGGCGGCCACGGTGTCGGCGTACAGCAGGTCGCGCGGCTCCTGCGGGACGAGCCCGACGTGCCGGATCAGCTCCCGGGGCGGCGTACGGTGCGGCACCAGGCCGCCCACCTCGACGCCGCCGCCCGCCGGCTCGACCATGCCCACGAGCGCCCCGAGCAGCGTCGACTTCCCGGCCCCGTTGCGCCCCATGAGCGCCACGGTCTCCCCGGCGCGCACGTCCAGGCCGACGCCCCGCAGCGCCTCGACCCGCCCGCGCCGCACCGCGAGGTCCCGCACGCGGGCGACGGCCGCCGTACGAGGCTCCGCCGTGGCGCGCCCGCGCAGCAGGCGGCCCAGCACCCCCCGCGCACCGGACGGCGCGCCCGGGACGGGGACGGCGGCCGGGACGGGGCCCGCCACACCCCCCGGCACCGGTGCGGGCTCCGGCGCGGGCGCCGGGGCGGCCCCCGCCAGCCGCTCCCGCAGCCCGCCCGCGCGGCGCCGGGCGTCACGGACCGACAGCGGGAGCGGGTCCCAGCCGGCCAGGCGGCCGAGGGCGACGACCGGGGGGTGGACCGGCGAGACCGCCATCACGTCCGCGGGCGGGCCGAGGACCACGGGGGCGCCCTGGGCACCCAGCAGGGCGACCCGGTCGGCGTACTGCACCACCCGCTCCAGCCGGTGCTCGGCCATCAGGACCGTGGTGCCCAGGTCGTGGACCAGGCGCTGGAGGACCGCGAGGACCTCCTCCGCCGCCGCCGGGTCGAGCGCCGACGTCGGCTCGTCCAGCACCAGGACCTTCGGGTGCGGGGTCAGCACGGAACCGATCGCGACCCGCTGCCGCTGGCCGCCCGAGAGCGTGGCGATCGGCCGGTCCCGCAAGGAGGCCAGCCCCAGCAGGTCCAGCGTCTCCTCCACCCGGCGCCGCATCACCGGCGGCGCCAGGCCCAGCGACTCCATGCCGTACGCCAGCTCGTCCTCCACCGTGTCGGTGACGAAGTGCGCGAGCGGGTCCTGGCCCACGGTGCCGACGACGTCCGCCAGCTCACGCGGCCGGTGGGTGCGGGTGTCCCGGCCGTCGACCGTGACCCGGCCGCGCAGGGTGCCGCCCGTGAAGTGCGGGACCAGGCCCGACACGGCGTTCAGCAGCGTCGACTTGCCCACCCCGGACGGGCCCACCAGCAGCACCAGCTCGCCCTCCGGGACGGTGAGGTCGACCCCGTCCAGCGTGGGCGCGGCGGCGTCGGCGTACGTCACCGTCACGTTCTCGAACCGGATCACACGGACTCCTTCGGCAGCGGGGTCGGCAGCGGGGCCACGAACGCGGGCAGCAGACCCACGAGGACGGACAGCGCCGGCCACACCGGCAGCTCCGGCGCGACCAGCGGGACGACACCGGGGTGCAGCGCCGCCGTGTCGGAGGCGACCATCAGCGCGGCGACCGCCGCCCCCGACCCGGCCACCAGCCACGCCCGCGCGCCCCACCGGTCGGGCCGGTAGCGGGTGCGCACCGACCGGCGGCCGCCCAGCCGCAGACCCAGCAGCACCATCACCACCCCCGCACCGGTGAACGGCACCGCGTACGCCTCCCCCGACGCGGCCAGCAGGCCGTAGGCGCCGACGCACACGGCGAGCAGCCCGCCCAGCGTCAGGGCCGCCGTGGCGTGCCGCACCGCGCGGGGCACCGGCGCCGTCCGCCCGTACCCGCGCGCGTCCATCGACGCGGCCACCGCCACCGACCGCTCCAGCGCACCCTCCAGCACCGGCAGCCCCACCTGGAGCACCGCCTTCACCCCGCCCGCGGGCCGGCCCCGCAGCCGGCGTGCCGTCCGCAGCCGCACCACATCGGCCACCAGGTTCGGCGCGAACGTCATCGCCACCACCACGGCGACCCCCACCTCGTACAGCGCGCCCGGCAGCGACTTCAGCAGCCGCGCCGGGTTCGCGAGCGCGTTCGCCGCGCCCACGCAGATCAGCAGCGTGGCCAGCTTCGCCCCGTCGTACAGCGCGAACACCAGTTGCTCGGCCGTCACCCGGCCCCCGATCCGCACCCCTTGCGCCCACGCGGGCAGCGGCACCTCGGGCAGCGTGACCAGCGGGTGCGTACCGGGGATCGGCGAGCCGAGCAGCACGGAGAAGACCAGCCGCACCACGAGGACGGCCAGGCCCAGCTTCACGAACGCCCCGTAGGAGCGGGCCCACGGCGCGTCCGTGCGGCGGGCCGCCACCACGTATCCGGCGACCCCGACCAGCAGGCCGAGCAGCAGCGGGTTGGTGGTGCGGGACGCGGCGGCGGCCAGGCCCAGGGCCCACAGCCACCAGGCGCCCGCGTGCAGGGCGTTGGAGCGGCTCTCCCGTGGCGGCGCGAGACTCATCGGCGACGGCGGCGGACCTGCCACCCGGCGGCGGCGCCCAGCACGGCGAGCGCGGCCAGCCCGGCGACCAGCCCCACGGACGGGCCGGGTTCGAGGTCCGTGACGGGACGCGGAGCGGGCGACGGGGACACCGACCCGGCCGGGTCCGGCCCGCCGGGCGTGGCGGACACCTGCTCCCCGCAGCCCGTCCGCGGGTACCCGGCGATCGCGCACAGCAGCGCCTGGCCGTTGTACCGCAGGGGCTTCGCCACCGCCGCGAGCGCGTCGGCCGTCGTGGCGTCGGCGCCCACCCGGGCGCAGGCGGTGCGCGCCGCGGGCGGCGACTCACCGCCGGGCGCGTCGGCCCGCGTGCCGAAGTCGATGACCAGGCCGACCCGCTTCGTGCCCTCCTTCGGGGCCGTCCCCGCGCAGATCGCCGCGAAGTCGGGCGCCCGGCGCGGCCGCTGGGCGTCCTGCGAGTCGGCGCTCACCGCGAAGCGGAACCCCTGCACCTCGCCGTCGGCGGGCCGGGCGGTGGCCGGGCCCTGCGTGGCGTACGTCCACCCGTCGCCCGAGCCGCCCCAGAACGACCAGTAGCGGTAGCCGGCCGCCTGCGCGGGCGCGGCGAGGCCGAGCAGCAGCGCGCAGGCCGCGATCAGCGGGGCCAGGAACCGGGCGCGCCTCACCGCTTGCCCTTGCGGCCGCGGCCGCTGAGCAGGAACCCGATGCCCGCGCCGGCGACCAGGAAGATCCCGGCGGCCAGCCAGACGTTGAAGCCGCGCTCCTCCTCCGCCGCCGCCTGCGCCGGCCGTTCCTCCTTGGGGTCGGCGGGGACGGATGCCGGCGCGGGGCCGGTGGCGTTCAGCTTCCGTACGAGGTCGACGCCGCCGAAGTCGCGGGCGTCGGCGCCCACGGTGTGGGCGGCCAGGACGAGCTGCGCCCAGGCGGCGGGGCCGTTCTCCTCCGCCCACGCGGCGGAGTTCTTCTTCAGCCAGGCCACGGCGGGCTCGGCCCGGTCGATGTGGCCGGCCGCGCCGAGGGCGATCACGGCGTCGGCCGTGTTGCCGACGTCCGGCTGGGGCGTGGTCGTGGTCGCGCCCGGCATGGGCGGCAGGTCGAGGTGGCCGCTCCTGGCGAGGGCGCCCGCCAGGTGGGCGGCGCCGTTGCGGGCGGCCCGCTCGGCCGTGGGCGTGGCGGGGGACTCGCAGGTCGGCTTCTGCTCCGGCCGGGCGCCCCGCGTCTGGAGGTCCTTGCCGAGCCCGGCCAGTACGGCGGCGGCGGTGGCGTCGCCGTTCGCGACGAGCGCGCCGGTCTTCGCGTCCGGCTGGTAGGCGAAGGCGCCGCCGCCCGTCCGGGCGTCGCAGGGGATCGCGAAGCGCAGGAGCGCGTCGTACGGCGTCTTCCCGCCGCTGGAGGTGATCTCGCCGGGCCGGTGGCCGGTGGCGGCGAGCGCGCTGATGACGATCGAGGTCGAGTTGGCGTCGCTGGGCGCGCCCGGGTTGTAGCCCCAGCCGCCGTCCTCGTTCTGCACGCCCTTGAGCCACGCGGCGCCCGCGCCCATGGCCTTGCTGACGGGGTCGGCCCCCGGCTCGGCCGCCTCGGGCTTGTCGACGCCGGACAGCGCCTGGACGGCGACGGCGGTGGCGTTGGTGTCCAGCAGCGTGGACGGGGTGCAGGTGGTGGCGGGGGCGGGCCGGTAGGAGGCGAAGCCGCCGCTGTCGCACTGCTGCTCCAGCAGCCAGTCCACGGCCGTGCGGCTGGGCTCGACGCCCGCGACCTGCTGGGCCATGAAGGCCAGCGACTGGCGCCACACCCCGTCGTAGGTCGGGTCCTTCGTGCCGTACAGGCCGGGCGGGATCACCGCCGGGGAGGGGGCGGGGGAGGGTGCCGCGTGCGCGGCGGGCGCGAGGGCCCCGCTCCCGGACAGCAGCACGGCGGTGGCGGCGAGCGCTGCTGCGCCGTGGCGGACGCGAACGGTGGTCATGGCTTCGGTGCCTCTCCTGCCGGGAACCGGACACCGGCACACGGGGGCACCAGGCTCCGGCTCCGTATTCCTCGACGGTGCCGGTCACCGGGCGGTCGCTCCCGGTGACACGAGCCGAACACGTGCGCGGACGGGGCATTCCGACTGGCCGCGCGGGGCGGCTTCACGGTTGCGGGGTCAGTGCCGGATTCGCACCGGCTTCCCCCCGTTCGGGCATGATGACGACCCGCTCACTCTACCGGCGGGTCAGGACGGCTCACAGGCGACGTACGTCACGGGGTCGCTGCCCGGCACCGGCTCGGCCCGCCCGCGTTTCACCAGGCGCCGCAGGTGGGCCTCCGCCTCCGAGACGGCGATGGTGCGCGAGCCGTACGGAATCCGCGCCCACGGGCGGTTCCACTCCATGCGCTCGGCGAGCTGCCAGGGGGTGAGCGGGGTGGTGAGGAGCGCCAGCAGGCCGGTGAGCCGCTCCTCGTGGTGGGCGAGCAGCTCCCGCACCCGTGCGGTGGCGCCGGTGAAGGCGTGCTGGTGGGCGGGGAGCACCTCGGCGGCGCCGAGGCGGGCGATCCGCTCCAGGGAGGCGAGGTAGTCGCCGAGGGGGTCGGTCACGTCCCCCAAGCTCTCGGCTCCGTTCGAGCGGGGGGCGCCCCCATCGTCGTCGGGGTCCTCGTACAGCCCGATGTGGGGACTGATGCCGGGCAGCAGGTGGTCGCCGGAGAAGAGGCGGCCGCTTCCGGCCAGGTTCGCCGGATGGGCCTCCTCCAGGTGCAGGCAGACGTGGCCCGGGGTGTGGCCGGGTGTCCAGATCGCCCGCAACCGGCGCCCCGGGAGGTCGAGCAGCTCGCCGGGGACGATCTCCCGGTCGGGGAGCACGGGTCGCGGCAGGGGTGCCGCCGCCCCGCCGGCGCGGGCGGCCCGCAGCGGGGCGGTGTGCTCGTCGGGGGCGCCCGAGGCGGTCAGCTTCGCCAGCAGGTAGTCCAGCCAGGCGCCCGGCTCGGCGTCGCGGGTGCGGCGTACGACGGCGGTGTCGGCGGCGTGCAGGGCGATCCAGGCGCCGGACGCCTCGCGGACGCGGCCGGACAGGCCGTGGTGGTCGGGGTGGTGGTGGGTGACGAGCACCCCGTGGACGTCCTCGACACAGGTGCCGACGGCGGTGAGCCCCGCGCACAGCTCGGCCCACGAACCGGGGTCGTCCCACCCGGTGTCGACGAGGACGGGGCCCCGCCCGGTGTCGAGGACGTGGACCAGGGTGTGGCCGAGGGGGTTGTCCGGGATGGGGACCGGGATGCTCCATACGCCGCCGCCGTGGTCGAGCACCTCGGGTCCTGGTGGCATGAGACCTCATCTCCCCCCGCCGGTACGGCCATTGAGGAGTATAACGAGAACTGGTATCAGTTCTGAAACACTGTCAGAAACTGCCGGGAGGCACTGCCATGACGGAGCTGGTCGAGCACGGGCAGTTGTTCATCGGGGGGCAGCTCGCCGATCCCCTCGGCGACGGCGTCATCGAGGTGGTCTCGCCGCACACCGAACAGGTCATCGGCCGCGTGCCGCACGCCTCGCGGGCCGACGTCGACCGCGCGGTCGCGGCGGCCCGCCGCGCCTTCGACGAGGGGCCCTGGCCCCGGATGTCCCTGGACGAGCGGATCGCCGTCGTCACCCGTATCAAGGACGCCATCGCCGTACGGCACGAGGAGATCGCCCGGACCGTCAGCGCGCAGAACGGCTCCCCCTACTCGTGGAGCGTCCTCGCCCAGGCGCTCGGCGCCATGATGGTGTGGGACGCGGCGATCACGGTGGCGCGCGACCACCCCTACGAGGTGGAGCGGGCCGGGGTCCTCGGCCCCATCCTCGTGCGCCGCGAGCCGGTCGGGGTGGTCGCGGCGGTGGTGCCCTGGAACGTCCCCCAGTTCACGGCCGCCGCCAAGCTCGGCCCGGCGCTGCTCGCGGGGTGCACGGCGGTGCTCAAGCCGTCGCCGGAGTCGCCGCTCGACGCGTACCTCCTGGCGGGCATCGCGGCGGAGGCCGGTCTGCCCGAGGGCGTGCTGTCGATCCTGCCCGCCGGCCGGGAGGTCAGCGAGTACCTGGTCGGCCACCCGGGCGTCGACAAGGTGTCCTTCACCGGTTCGGTGGCGGCCGGCCGGCGCGTCATGGAGGTCGCCTCCCGCAACCTCGCACGCGTCACCCTGGAACTCGGCGGCAAGTCCGCCGCCGTCGTCCTGCCGGACGCCGACCTGGAGGCGGCCGTCGCCGGGATCGTCCCGGCCGCCTGGATGAACAACGGCCAGGCCTGCGTGGCCCAGACCCGCATCCTCGCGCCGCGCTCCCGCTACGACGAGTTCGCCGAGGCGTTCGCGGCGGCGGCCGGGGCGCTGGTGGTGGGCGACCCGCTCGACCCGGCGACCCAGGTCGGCCCCCTGGTCGCCCGGCGCCAGCGGGAGCGGTCGCTCGACTACATCCGGATCGGCCAGGAGGAGGGCGCCAAGGTCCTCGCCGGCGGCGGCCGCCCGGCCGGCCTGGAGCGCGGCTGGTACGTCGAGCCCACCCTCTTCGGCGACGTCGACAACCGGATGCGCATCGCCCGCGAGGAGATCTTCGGCCCCGTCATCTGCCTGCTGCCGTACGAGGACGAGGCCGAGGCGCTGACGATCGCGAACGACTCGGAGTACGGCCTCAGCGGCAGCGTCTGGACCGCCGACGTCACGCGCGGCGTCGAGTTCGCCCGCCGGGTCCGCACGGGCACCTTCAACGTCAACACCTTCAGCCTCGACATGCTCGGCCCGTTCGGCGGCTACAAGAACTCGGGCCTCGGGCGGGAGTTCGGACCCGAGGGCTACGACGCCTACCTGGAGCACAAGATGATCCACCTGCCGGCCGGCCACCAGGGGGCGTGATGGGCGACCGCTGGCACGTGGAGGTCGACCGGGCCGTGTGCATCGGCTCCGGCATGTGCGTCGGCCAGGCGCCGGACGGCTTCGCCCTGGACACGGCACGGCAGTCCCGCCCGAGGGCCGCCGAGACGGACGCCGACGAGCGCGTCCTCGCGGCGGCGGAGGGGTGCCCGGTGGAGGCCATCACGATCACCCTGGCGGACGGCGGCGGTCCGGTGTTCCCGCCCGAAGAGGAGTGACGGGGCGCGGGTCGCTGCCCGGGCCGCCCGGTCTCCCCGTGCCAGACTGCTTCCTTGATCACGCGGGCACGGGGCCCGCGTGCACGCGTGATGGGGAGAGTCGTGCGCAAGGCGATTGGGCTGTTCCCCGGCCGGACGAGGCCGGGCGCCTGGGGAAGGGCGGCCGCCGCCGCCGGTGTGGTGCTGCTGGCCGCCGGGTGCTCGGGCGGCGGCGCGGACAAGGAGACGGGCGCCGCCGCGCCGTCGTCGGGCTCCTCGGCCCCGGCCGGTCCGGGCGCGGGCGCCGAGGCGGAGGACGGCGGCCCGGACGCCGCCGCGGTGACCAAGGAGATCTCGGCCGCGGCCACGGCGGCGGGCTTCACCGAGGAGCCCTCCGCCGACGACATCCCGGTCCCGCTCAAGCCGTGCATGGTCTCCTGGCAGGCGGACGACAAGAAGGTCACCGACTCCCGGAAGTCCTACGACGCCACGGTCGCGGCGCTCGCCAAGGGCGGCTGGAAGGAGAAGCAGAAGGTCGACCAGACCGGCTCGGTCATCACGACCCTGGACAAGGCCGGCTGGACGCTCAAGGCCGGCCACCACGGGCAGAGCGGCTTCCTGATGGTCTCGTTCATCGCCACGGACAACGGGCCCGAGTGCGAGAAGCTCTTCAAGGAAGACCTGGAGAAGAGCAAGACCCAGCAGTAGGACCTCACCGCCGCCGGGCGGCCGCCCGTGCGGGCCGCCCGCCCACGACCGGTTCCGGACAGGTTCGTGACGGGCGGGCGCGGCCCGTCCCGTCAGGCCCGCCCGGCCGGGCCCGGGCCGGGGGCGTCCGGTGCCGTCAGGTCGATCAGGCGGCAGACCGTCTCGATGTCGATCTTCACCTGGGCGATCGACGCCCGGCCCGACAGCCAGGTGATCAGCGCCGAGTGCCAGGTGTGCTCGATCACCCGCACCGCGGAGAGCTGCCGCGGCGTCGGGTCCTCCAGACCCGTCGCGTCCAGGATGATCGCCGTCGTCTGCCGCGAGACGGTGTCCACCTCCGGGCTCACGCTGCGGTCCGCGAACGTCAGCGCCCGTACCATCGCGTCCGCCAGGTGCGGCTCGCGCTGGAGGGCGCGGAAGGCGCGCATCAGCGTCTCGGCCACCCGCTCCGAGGCCGCCTCCCCGGCCGGGGGGCGCTTGCGCAGCGTCGTGTGCAGGTGGTCGAGCTGATCCTGCATGGTCGCGACCAGCAGGTGGATCTTGGACGGGAAGTACCGGTACAGCGTGCCCAGCGCGACCCCGGCGGCCTCCGCGACCTCACGCATCTGGACCGCGTCGAAGCCGCCCCGGCCGGCGAGCTGCGCGCTGGCGTGGAGGATACGGCGGCGGCGCGCCTCCTGGCGCTCGGTGAGCGGTGGCGACGCCCGTCTGTCTTCCGCTGTCATGTGTCCCGTTCCGTACTGGTGGTGCCCGACAGTATGGCGGTCGCCCGCCGTGGCGTGAATCACCTGTTCCGGCCCTCACAGCGGCGCTACCTGCCGGTAGATTCGGAGCTCCTTGAACCATCAAGTCTGAAACTTGTTCTAGATTAGCGCGACCGGTTACGCTCCGGCGAAACGCAGGCAAGAAGGGGGCCGCGAGTGACCGCTGAGGCCATAGACGCCGGCCCCCGCGACGGTGCCACCGGCAACGGGCACCTCGCCCCGGACCTCGCCTCCGCCCGGGCGGAGGAGCGGGCGCCGCTGCGCATCGCGCTCCTCACCTACAAGGGCAACCCCTTCTGCGGCGGCCAGGGCGTCTACGTCCGCCACCTGTCGCGCGAACTGGCCCGCCTCGGGCACCACGTCGAGGTGATCGGCTCCCAGCCCTACCCCGTACTCGACGAGGGCGTGCCGCTGACCGAGCTGCCCAGCCTCGACCTGTACCGGCAGCCCGACCCCTTCCGCACGCCGAAGCGCGACGAGTACCGGGACTGGATCGACGCCCTCGAGGTCGCCACCATGTGGACCGGCGGCTTCCCCGAGCCGCTCACCTTCTCGCTGCGCGCCCGCCGCCACCTCGCCGCCCGGCGGGGCGACTTCGACGTCGTCCACGACAACCAGACCCTCGGGTACGGCCTCCTCGGCGACCTCGGCGCCCCGCTCGTCACCACCATCCACCACCCCATCACCGTGGACCGGCAGCTCGAGCTGGACGCCGCCGCCGACTGGAAGCGCCGCGCCTCCGTCCGCCGCTGGTACGCCTTCACGCGCATGCAGAAGCGCGTCGCCCGGCGCCTGCCCTCCGTGCTCACCGTCTCCGGCTCGTCGAAGGACGAGATCGTCGAGCACCTCGGCGTGCGCCAGGACCGCGTCCGCGTCGTCCACATCGGCGCCGACACCGACCTGTGGTCGCCCGACCCGGCCGTGCCCGAGGTCCCCGGCCGGATCGTCACCACCTCCAGCGCGGACGTGCCCCTCAAGGGCCTCGTCCACCTCGTCGAGGCGCTCGCCAAACTGCGCACCGAGAACGCGGACGCCCACCTCGTCGTCGTCGGCAGGCGCGCCGAGGACGGGCCGGTCGCCCAGGCCATCGAGCGGTACGGGCTCGACGGCGCCGTCCGGTTCGTCAAGGGCGTCACCGACGCCGAGCTCGTCGACCTCTACCGGGGCGCCAAAGTGGCGTGCGTGCCCTCGCTGTACGAGGGGTTCTCGCTGCCGGCCGCCGAGGCGATGGCCACCGGGACGCCCCTGGTCGCCACCACGGGCGGCGCCATCCCCGAGGTCGCCGGCCCCGACGGCGAGACCTGCCTGGCCGTCCCGCCCGGCGACGCGGGCGCCCTCGCGGCGGCGCTCGGCCGGCTGCTGGGCGACGAAGGGCTGCGCACCCGGCTCGGTGCGGCGGGCCGCGCCCGGGTGCTGGACCGGTTCACCTGGGCCCGCGCCGCCCAGGGCACGGCGGAGCTGTACCGCGAGGCGATCGCCGCACGCGGCGCCACCGCGCGCGGAGCACGCCGATGACCTCCCCCACCGCACACACCACCCCGCACCGTGAAAGCAGGCCGCCCTCGTGCTGACCGTCGACTTCACCCGCTTCCCGCTCGCCCCCGGCGACCGCGTCCTCGACCTGGGCTGCGGTGCCGGTCGGCACGCCTTCGAGTGTTACCGGCGCGGGGCCCAGGTGGTCGCCCTCGACCAGAACGGCGAGGAGATCCGCGAGGTCGCCAAGTGGTTCGCCGCCATGAAGGAGGCCGGTGAGGCGCCGGCCGGGGCCACCGCCACCGCCATGGAGGGCGACGCCCTCAACCTGCCCTTCCCCGACGCGTCGTTCGACGTCGTGATCATCTCCGAGGTGATGGAGCACATCCCCGACGACAAGGGCGTGCTCGCCGAGATGGTCCGGGTGCTGAAGCCGGGCGGCCGCATCGCGGTCACCGTTCCCCGCTACGGCCCCGAGAAGGTCTGCTGGACGCTCTCCGACGCGTACCACGAGGTCGAGGGCGGCCACATCCGGATCTACAGGGCCGACGAACTCCTCGGCAGGATCCGCGAGGCCGGGCTCAAGCCGTACGGCACCCACCACGCGCACGCGCTGCACTCGCCGTACTGGTGGCTCAAGTGCGCCTTCGGCGTCGACAACGACAAGGCGCTGCCGGTGCGCGCGTACCACAAGCTCCTGGTCTGGGACATCATGAAGAAGCCCCTGGCCACCCGGCTCGCCGAGCGGGCCCTCAACCCCGTCATGGGCAAGAGCTTCGTGGTGTACGCGACCAAGCCGCACCTCCCGAAGGCCGAGGCCGAGACCGCATGACGAGTTCCGAGGGGGCACCTCCCAGCGAAGCGAGGGGGAGCACCGAACACCTCGTCCTGCCCGGCGTCCTCACCGCCGAGCAGGCCGCCGAGACCGTCGCCGGCATCCTCGCCGCCCAGCGCGAGGACGGTGCCATACCGTGGTTCCGCGGCCACCACCTCGACCCGTGGGACCACACCGAGGCGGCCATGGCCCTGGACACGGCCGGCGAGCACGACGCGGCCGCCCGCGCCTACGAGTGGCTCGCCCGCCACCAGAACGACGACGGCTCCTGGTACGCCGCCTACCACGACGGCGACCACACCCGGGTCACCGACCACGGCCGGGAGACCAACTTCTGCGCCTACATAGCGGTCGGCGTCTGGCACCACTACCTGGCCACCGGCGACGACACCTTCCTCGACCGGATGTGGCCCGTCGTCTACGCGGCCGTCGAATTCGTCCTCAGGCTCCAGCAGCCCGGCGGCCAGATCGGCTGGAAGCGCGAGCCCGACGGCACGCCCGTCACCGACGCGCTGCTCACCGGCTCGTCGTCGATCCACCAGGCGCTGCGGTGCGCCCTGGCGATCGCCGAGGAGCGCGAGGAGCCCCAGCCGGACTGGGAGCTGGCCGTCGGCGCGCTCGCCCACGCCATCCGCCACCACCCGGAGCGGTTCCTCGACAAGAGCCGCTACTCGATGGACTGGTACTACCCCGTGCTCGGCGGCGCCGTCACCGGCGCGGCCGCCCAGGAGCGCATCCGAAGCGCCTGGGACGACTTCGTGGTCCCCGGACTCGGTGTGCGCTGTGTGCTGCCCAACCCCTGGGTCACCGGCGGCGAGAGCTGCGAACTGGCGCTGACCCTGTGGGCGATGGGCGAGTCCGACCGGGCGCTGGAGATCCTCCAGTCCATCGGGCACCTGCGCGCCCCGGACGGCATGTACTGGACGGGGTACGTCTTCGAGGGCGACCGGGCGGTCTGGCCCGAGGAGCTCACCACGTGGACGGCGGGCTCCCTGCTGCTGGCGGTGGCCGCGCTGGGCGGCGACGAGGCGACCACCGCCGTCTTCGGCGCGGAGCGGCTCCCGCAGGGCCTGGCCCCCGACTGCTGCCGGTGAGACGCTTGGACCGAGGTGCCCGGATTCGCCAGCCTTCTGACGGGGTACCCGAGTTCACCGATCGGGACGGCTTCCGGGCGATTGGTCCGCAACCATCGGGCCTCGCCGGTCGTCCCACACCATAGGAACCCAGCGTCAGGGGGAAGAGATGAAACGACGCGCCACGGCACTGGCCACGCTCCTGCTCACCGGTGCCGGACTCGGGATGCTGACGGTGCCGGCCGAGGCGGCCCCCGCGGCACCCACGCGGACGACCGCGGTCTGCCCCACCGGTTGGGGCAGCACCCAGAAGACCGGCACGAGCGCCGCGACCGCCTCCCTGGTGAACATCAGGACCGGCCGTCACGACTGCTTCGACCGCATGGTCTTCCACGTGCCCGGCGTCGGCAGCAGCAAGATCGGCTACCGCGTCGGGTACGTGTCCCGGCTGTACCAGGACGGCTCCGGCAACCACATCCCGGTCGCCGGGGGAGCCGTACTGGAAGTGCGGGTGGCCGCGCCCGGCTACGACCCGGACACGGGCAAGGCGACCTACGCGGGGAAGGTGAACAAGCCGCTGCCGGGTGTGAACCTGACCGGCTACCGCACCTTCAAGGACACCCGGTTCGCCGGCAGCTTCGAGGGTGACACCCAGATCGGCATCGGCGTCCGCGCCCGGCTGCCGTTCCGGGTCCTCCAGCTTCCCGACCGGCTCGTGGTGGACGTGGCCCACACCTGGGGCACCGCCCGCTGATCCACGGCGACGCCGGCCGCGCCCCGGTCCTGCTCCGGGGCGCGGCCGGCGTCCTCCGCCGGGGTTCGTCCTCCGCCGGGATCAGTACCGCCGCAGGCGGCCGGCGAGGGCGTGGCCGAGCAGCAGGTAGACGAGCGCGGCGAGGCCGTAGCCCGCCACGACCCGCAGCCACGCCGCGTCGAACGTGAACAGGTCGTGCGACCAGCCGGCCAGCCAGCGGGCCGCGTTCTGGACGAACTGCACCAGATCGTTGGCCCGGTTGGCGTCGAACAGATACATCAGAATCCACAGGCCGATGATGGCGGCCATGACATCGGCGACGACCGCTACCGCGGTCGCCGCCTGCGCGCTTCCGTTCCGATGACGGGGAGACATGCTCGACGGGTTGCCGGTCCCGCGCGGCCGAAACCCGTGCCCGGTCTACGTGTTGAGTTCCGCCAGCACCCGCAGGGTGGCCGGGTCCGGGGCGGTCACCAGGAGGTCGGTGACCGGGCCCTCCCGCCAGAGCGCCAGGCGTTCGGCGATCCGCCCCCGCGGTCCGACCAGGGAGATCTCGTCGGCGAAGGCGTCCGGCACGGCGAGCACCGCCTCGTCGCGGCGCCCCTGGGCGAACAGCTCCTGAACGCGGCGGGCCTCCGCGGCGTATCCCATGCGGGCCATCAGGCCGGCGTGGAAGTTGCGGGTGGAGTGCCCCATGCCGCCGATGTAGAAGCCGAGCATCGCCTTGACCGGCAGCAGGCCCTCGGCGACGTCGTCGCAGAGCCGGGCGCGCGCCATCGGGGCGACCATGAAGCCGGCGGGCAGGTCCTTCACGCCGTACACGTCGGGGCGCAGGGGCGACCAGTACAGCGGCAGCCAGCCGTCGGCGATCCGCAGCGTCTGGGCGACGTTCCTCGGGCCCTCCGCGCCCAGCAGCACCGGGAGGTCCGCGCGGAGGGGGTGGGTGATCGGCTTGAGCGGCCTGCCCAGGCCGGTGCCGTCCTCACCGGCGTACGGGTGGGAGTGGAAGCGGCCGTCGAGCGTCACCGGGGCCCGGCGGCGCAGGACCTGGCGGACGACGTCCACGTACTCGCGGGTCGCGGTGAGCGGCGAGGCCGGGAACGGGCGGCCGTACCAGCCCTCCACGACCTGCGGCCCGGACAGGCCGAGCCCGAGCATCATCCGGCCGCCCGAGAGGTGGTCCAGGGTGAGCGCGTGCATGGCGGTGGCGGTCGGCGTCCGCGCGGCCATCTGCGCGACGGCCGTCCCGAGCCGGATGCGGCGGGTGTGCGCCGCGATCCAGGTGAGCGCGGTGAACGCGTCTGAGCCCCACGCCTCGGCGGTCCAGACGGAGGCGTAGCCCAGGCGCTCGGCCTCGCGCGCCAGGTCGAGGTGGGCCGGGTCCGGGCCGCGCCCCCAGTAGCCGAGTGCCAGTCCCAGCCGCATGCCCGCCACCTTTCTGACGGTCCGTCAGTCCGCTCGGGGGACTGTACGGCAACGGCCCCCCGCCCGGAAGGGCGAGGGGCCGTACGCGTACCGGGGGCCGGGCGGGCCAGGGTCCTTCGTTCGGACCGGGCGTCGCGCGCCCGGCAGGCTCCGAACGAGAGGGCCTAGCCGCGCTGGATGCCCGTCGTGTCCTGGAGCACACCGCGGCGGCCGTCCTGCGTCTGGGCCACCAGGCCCTGGCCGCGCTGCTCGACCGCCAGGTACCAGGTGCCGGGCGCCAGTTCGGCGATCGGCGTCGGCGAGCCGTCCTCGCCGTACAGCGGACGGGCCACCGGCACGGCGAACCAGAACGGCGAGAAGTCCGAGGCGCCCGTGGGCTGCGGCGCCTGACCGCCCTGGGACGGCTGGGACGGCTGGACCGGGGCCTGCGGGGCCGGCTGACCGGCCTGCGACGGCTGCGGGTGGCCGGGCTGACCCGGCTGCCCGCCCGGGTAGCCGTAGCCGCCCTCCGGCTGGCCGCCGTACGACGGCTGCTGGGCGCCCGGGTAGCCGTAACCGGCCTGGGGCTGCCCGCCGTACGGCTGCGGCGCCTGCGGGCGCGGCGCGCCCACGAGCGGGGCCTTGAGCGCCGGGACGAGCGGGGCGGCGATCGCGGCACCGGCGAGCGCGATGGTGGCCAGCAGGCCGAGGATCATGCCCGCGCCCGCGTCGGCGTCCATGTCGATGATGGTCCAGAACGCCGTCCACAGCGAGAAGATGCAGAAGGCCACACCGAACTGGCCCAGGTCGATCCCCGCGACCTTGCGGCCCGGCATCGTGCGCCCGACCACGATCAGCGCCGCTCCGATGACTCCGGAGAGGAACATGCTCATCAGAAGGCCCAGGCCGTCCCAGGCGTTGCGGCCGTCGAAGCCGGAGCAGTCGACCCCAGTGGGGCAGTCGAAACTGGTGAGGTCGAGGAACGAGGCGATGAACAGCACCACCGCTGCTCCGATCACCACGCCATCGCCTCGAGTG
Organism: Streptomyces sp. WAC05374; assembly: GCF_004353505.1. Lineage (GTDB taxonomy): Bacteria > Actinomycetota > Actinomycetes > Streptomycetales > Streptomycetaceae > Streptomyces. Next base: position 10,516 of record NZ_SMNQ01000005.1, on the reverse strand, counting down.
AGGGAGCGGATGTTCACGTGTAAGAGTCCTTCGTCGGTTATCTCGTCGGGGTGGCGCGAAGCACGGGGGTGGCCGGCCCCATGGTACGGATGCGGTACGGCTCCGGGGTGACCCCGGGCCCCCGGCAGGCTACCGTCCGCCCGGCCTAGCCCCGCAGGTAGGTGCTGACCCCGGCCGCGATTCCCCGGGCGGCTTTCTGACGCCATGCCGGGTCTGTCAGCAATGCGGCGTCCTTCGGGTCACGCATATTGCCGCATTCGATGAAGACTTTGGGCACGGTCGACAGATTCAGGCCGCCCAAGTCCTTGCGCACGTCCAAACCGGTACCGCCGCCGACGTAGTTGGCCGGAGCGGTGCCGGTCGCCAGGGCGAACTCCCGGGCCACACGCTGCCCGAGGGCGCGCGACGGGGCCACGATCGCCGTCGTGTCGGCCGCGCCGCCCTTGACCAGCGCGGGAAGGATCACATGGAAGCCCCGGTTCCCGGTGCCCGAGCCGTCCGCGTGGAGGGAGACCACCGCGTCGGCCTTCGCCGCGTTCCCGATGCGGGCGCGCTCGTCGATGCACGGCCCGTAGGGGCGGTCGGCGTCGTGCGTGAACGTCACCGTGGCGCCCTGCTCCCGCAGCAGCGTGCGAAGACGGTGTGAAACATCCAGGGTGAATGCGGCCTCGGTGTAACCGGAGTCGGTGGACGTGCCGGTGGTGTCGCATTCCTTGCGGTTCGTCCCGATGTCCACGAGCCGGTTGATCTCGCGCGGATGAGCGAAGTTCCCCGGGTTGTGACCCGGGTCGATCACGACGGTCTTCCCGGCGAGGGAGGGCGCGGCGGTGGGCGGGACGGGGGAGGGCGTGCTCCGCGCCGGACCGGGGGCCGCGGGGCCCGGTCCGAGGGCCCTGGACGCCGGTCCGGCCGCGCCGCCCGTCGTCTCCCACACCAGCCATCCGGCCGCCGCGGCGATCAGGGCGGCCGCGGCGGCGAGCGCGCGTGTCCGGCGGCGGGGCGGGACGGGGTTGTCGTCGTCGTGCACGGGGCGATGCTATGCGCTGCCGGGTACCGGCACGCCGCCGCTCGCGCCGAGCCGCGCGCCGATTCCCCCGCCCCGGGGCGCCGGGCGCGCCGCGTCCCGCCGTCAGACGCCCGGGCCCGTGCGGCGCAGGACGCGCAGCGAGTCCGTCACCGACACTTCGGTGAACGCGCCGGACTCGAGGGCCCGCAGGTAGATCCGGTACGGGGCCTGGCCGCCGTCCGCCGGGTCGGGGAAGACGTCGTGGATCACCAGCAGTCCGCCCCCGGCCACGCGCGGCGCCCAGCCCTCGTAGTCGGCGGTGGCGTGCTCGTCGGTGTGGCCGCCGTCGATGAAGACCAGGCCGACCTCGCCCGCCCACACCCGCGCCACCTGCGGCGAGCGCCCGACGACCGCGATGACGTGGTCCTCCAGGCCCGCGCGGTGCAGGGTGCGGCGGAAGGCGGGCAGCGTGTCCATCAGCCCGACCTCCGGGTCCACCACCGACGGGTCGTGGTACTCCCAGCCCGGCTGCTGCTCCTCGCTGCCCCGGTGGTGGTCGACCGTGACGGCCACCGTGCCGGCCGCCCGGGCGGCGTCGGCGAGCAGGATGGTGGAGCGCCCGCAGTACGTGCCGACCTCCAGCAGCGGCAGCCCGAGCCGCCCCGCCTCGGTGGCCGCCGCGTGCAGTGCCAGGCCCTCGCGTACGGGCATGAACCCCTTGGCGGCCTCGAAGGCGGCGAGCGTCTCCGGGGCGGGCGCGGGAGTGGCGGCCACAGCCATGGGGGTTCCTCCTGGTCGGACGGTGCTACTGGGCGGTCACATCGTAGGCGGCACGGTCGCGGGCGGGACTTCCGACGTACGTCCATATCCTGATGTACGGACCGCACCGCACCTGCGACCATGACACCCATGCCCGAGCCGCGTACCGACACCGCCGACCGACGCTCCCCGGCCACCGACTCCCGCGCCCCGGCCGCCCGTACCTGGGCGGTGCTGCTCGCCGCCTGCGCCGGTCAGTTCCTGGTCGTCCTCGACGTGTCCGTGGTGAACGTGGCGCTGCCCTCGATGCGTGCCGACCTCGGGCTGTCCGCCGTCGGGCTCCAGTGGGTGCTCAACGCGTACACGATCGCCTTCGCCGGGTTCATGCTGCTCGGCGGGCGGGCCGCGGACCTGTTCGGGCGCAAGCGGATGTTCCTGGTGGGGCTCGGGCTGTTCACCGCCGCCTCGGTGGCCGGCGGGCTCGCCGTGGAGGGCTGGCAGCTCCTGGCCGCCCGCGCCGTGCAGGGGCTCGGCGCGGCGGTCCTCGCGCCCGCCACGCTCACCATCGTGACCGCCGCCGTGCCGCCGGGGCCCGCCCGGACGCGGGCGATAGGCACCTGGTCGGCGGTGGGCGCGGGCGGCGGCGCGGCCGGCGGGCTGGTGGGCGGCGTCCTGACCGACCTGCTCTCCTGGCGCTGGGTGCTGCTGATCAACGTGCCGGTCGGCGTGCTGGTGCTCGTGGGGGCCGCGCTGTGGGTCCGCGAGAGCCGGACGGCGGGCGTGCGGCGGCTCGACCTGCCCGGCGCGGTGCTCGTCACCGGTGGCCTGGCGGCCGTCGCCTACGGCATCGTCCGGACCGAGGAGGCCGGCTGGGGCGACCGCACGACGCTGCTGCCACTGCTCGGCGGGGCGGCGCTGCTGGCGGTGTTCGTGGCGGTGGAGGCCCGCACAAAGGCCCCGCTGATGCCGCTGAAGGTCTTCCGCTCCAGGGTCGTGTCGGCGGCCAACGTCTCGATGGTGATCAACGGCTCGGCCTCGTTCGCCATGTGGTTCTTCATGACCATGTACGCCCAGAACGTCCTCGGCTACACGCCGCTGGAGGCCGGTCTCGCCCTCGTACCCAGCTCGGTCAGCGTCATCGTCGGCTCCAAGCTGGCGCCGCGGCTGATGGCGGTCACCGGGGCGCGGAACCTGGCGGTGATCGGCACGCTGATCGCCGCCACCGGATTCGGCTGGCAGTCGCTGATGGGCGCGCAGGGCGCGTACCTGACGGTGATCCTCGGGCCGGGCGTCCTGATGATGCTGGGCATCGGGCTGGTCATCACCCCGCTCGCCTCCCTCGCCACCTCGGGCGCCGCCCCCGGGGACGCCGGTCTCGTGTCGGGCCTGGTCAACACCTCCCGCACCATGGGCGGCGCCCTGGGGTTGGCCGTCCTGTCGACGGTCGCCGCCTCCCGGACGGAGGGCGGGGCGGGGCCGGAGGCGCTGGCGGCGGGGTACGCGCTGGCGTTCCGCACCGGCGCGGGCGTCCTGCTGGCGGGCGCGGTGCTGATGCTGCTGTGGCTGCCGCGTCGCGCAGAGGCGTAGGCCGACCGTGGGTGGGTGCCCCATACTGACGGCAATGACGAACCGATCCGCGCCCCGGCGCCATCTGCCCACCAGTCCCTTCAACGCTCCCGTCGCCGAGCCCGTCAAGCACTTCGCGGTGGGCGACCGTGTCTCCCACGACCGGCACGGCCTCGGGCGGGTCATCGCCGTCGAGGACGAGATCGCCACCCTCGTCGACTTCGGCTCCCGCCAGGCCCGCATCGTGAGCCCCTACAAGGGCATGGACAAGCTCTGACCGTCCGCGCCCGTCCGTGTACCACCACGCCCCTCCGTGCCACGGAGGCCAACACCTGACGCGTCGTCAGGACTCTTCCCAACCCATGGGGCCCGCGCTATACAGGAGGACCACCGGACTGGAACGCGTTCTAGAACCGGTCCCTTCACGGCCTCGGCGCGGCCGACGGTGCGGACGGCCGTGCCGAGGTCTCCCGTCGGTCCGCCGTCCAAGGAGCCCCATGCCCATTGACGCGAACCAGGCGGTCTCGGCCGAGCCCCGCTCCGCCGAGATCACCTGGGACCACAAGGACGTCCAGCTCTACCACCTCGGCCTCGGCGCCGGCACGCCCGCCACCGACCCCGACGAGCTGCGCTACACCCTGGAGTCCCGGCTGCACGTCCTGCCGAGCTTCGCCACCGTCGCGGGCGCCGGCATGGGCATGATGGGCGGCCTGGCGGCCCCCGGCATCGACGTCGACCTCGCCGCCGTCCTCCACGGCGGGCAGCGCATCGCCCTGCACCGCCCCATCCCCGTCAGCGGCCGGGCCGTCACCACCGCGCGGGTCGCCGCCGTGTACGACAAGGGCAAGGCGGCCGTCCTGGTCCTGCGCTCCGAGGCGGCCGACGCCGACGGGCCCCTGTGGACGACCGACGCCGAACTCTTCGTACGCGGCGAGGGCGGCTTCGGCGGCGAGCGGGGACCGTCCCACCGGCTCCCGCCCCCGGAGCGCGCCCCCGACCTGACCGCCGAGCGCCACGTCCGCGAGGACCAGGCCCTCCTCTACCGGCTCTCCGGCGACTGGAACCCGCTCCACGCCGACCCCGAGTTCGCCAAGCTCGCCGGCTTCGACCGGCCGATCCTGCACGGCCTGTGCACCTACGGCATGACCCTCAAGGCCGTCACCGACACGCTCCTGGGCGGCGACGTCACCCGCGTCCGCTCGTACCGCACCCGCTTCGCCGGTGTCGCGTACCCGGGCGAGACGCTCCGCATCCGGATGTGGGACCTCCCCGGCCGCGTCCAGGCCGTGGTCACGGCCGCCGACCGCGACGACGCCCCGGTCCTCGCCGACACCCTCGTAGAAACCGTGTGAAGGGAGCCGCGCCATGCGCGCAGCCGTACTGCACGAGACCGGCCAGGAAAAACTCGAGGTCCTCGACGACGTCGAGGCGGTGGGCTTCGGCCCCGGCAAGGTGCGCATCCGGATCAGGGCGACCGGCCTGTGCCACTCCGACGTCTCCGCGATGAGCGGCGTCCTGCCGCAGCCCGCGCCCTTCGTCCCCGGCCACGAGGGCGCCGGTGAGGTGCTGGACGTGGGCGACGGGGTCACCGCCCTGAAGCCCGGCGACCGGGTGCTGCTGTGCTGGCTGCCGGCGTGCGGCGCCTGCCCCTCCTGCAAGCGCGGCCAGACCCAGCTCTGCCTGGCCGGGTTCCTCAACGCCGGTACGCCCAACTTCAGGCGCCCCGGCGGGGACGTCTTCGGCTTCGCCGGCACCGGAACCTTCGCCGAGGAGGTCGTCGTCGACGCAGGCTGCGCGGTGCCGATACCCGACGACGTGCCCTTCGACATCGCCGCGCTCATCGGCTGCGGCGTGACGACCGGGCTCGGCGCGGCCGTCAACACCGCGCGCGTGGAGGCCGGTTCGTCGGTCGCCGTCATCGGCTGCGGGGGCGTCGGCATCTCGGCCGTCCAGGGAGCCCGGCTCCAGGGCGCCGCGCAGATCGTCGCCGTCGACCCGGTGGTATCGCGGCGGGAGGCCGCCCTGCGGTTCGGCGCGACGGAGGCGGTGGCGCCGGAGGAACTCCCCGACGCGAAACAGCGCATCACCGCCGGGGAGGGCTTCGACTACGTCTTCGAGGTCGTCGGCCGGTCCGCCACGGCCCGCACCGCCTACGAGGCCACCCGGCGCGGCGGCACGCTCTGCGTCGTCGGGGCGGGCGCCATGGACGACTTCCTCCAGCTCAACATGTTCGAGCTGTTCTTCGACGAGAAGCGCATCCTGCCCTCGATGTACGGGGGCGGTGACGTGCTCCGCTCCTACGAGAGGGCCATCGCCCTGTGGCGGGCCGGCCGCATCGACCTCGCGGGCCTGATCACCCACCGGGTGCCGCTGACCGGCATCAACGACGCGCTGGAGCAGATGCGGACCGGCGAGGCGCTGCGCACCTGCGTCGAGATCTGAGGAGGGTCCCATGTCGTCCATGCCCTTGCGGGACCTGACCGCGATCGTCACCGGTGCCGGGCGGGGCCTCGGCCGCGCGGAGGCCCTCGAACTGGCGCGGCTCGGCGCGGCCGTCGTGGTCAACGACCACGGGGAGGGCTCGGCGAAGGCCGCGGGCGAGGTGGTCGCCGAGATCCGCGCGGCGGGCGGCCGGGCGGTGGCCCACACCGGGGACGTCGCCGACCACGCCACGGCGGGCGCGCTGGTGGACCTCGCCGTCACCACGTACGGGAAGCTGGACGTCCTGGTCAACAACGCGGGCATCCTGCGCGACCGGATGGTCTTCTCGATGAGCGAGGCCGAGTGGGACGCGGTCGTACGCGTCCACCTCAAGGGCCACTTCAACACCACGCACTTCGCGTCCGTCCACTGGCGCGAGCGCGCGAAGGCGGGCGGGGCACCGGTCCACGGGCGGATCGTCAACACCTCCTCCGAGGCGTACCTCGCCGGCTCGGCGGGCCAGCCCAACTACGCGGCGGCCAAGGGCGGCATCGTGGGTCTGACCACCTCCACGGCGCTCGCGCTCGCCAAGTACGGCGTCACGTGCAACGCCATCTGCCCCCGCGCCCGCACGCGGATGACCCGTGACGTCTTCGCCGGCTTCCGGGAACCGGCCGGCGGCCAGGAGCTCGACCCGCTCTCCCCGGACCACGTCGCGCCCCTCGTCGGCTACCTCGCCTCACCCGCCGCCTCCGGGGTCAACGGCCAACTGCTCGTCGTCCACGGCGGCATGGTGGCCGTGATGGAGGCGCCCCGGGTCGCGGCCAAGTTCGACACGGCCAAGGACCAGTTCTCGTACGAGGAACTGGACGCGCTGCTCACGCCCTACTACGCGGGCCGCCCGCCCGGTGAGACGTTCGCCGCCGCCGGGGTGCTGTCCCTGTCGAGGGACTGACCCGCCGACGGAAGGGGCCGCCCCGGGGGGTCTCCCCGGGACGGCCCCTCCTCCAGGCTGTCGTACCGTCAGGCCGCTTGGTGCTGCGGTTCCTTGCGGTGACGGCCGTGCGGCTGCGTCGACACGTCCTCGGTCGACGCCGCGCCCCCCCGGTGCTTTCCGGAGCCGCCGGCGTCCCCCTGCGGTCGCCCGTGGGTCGAGTCGGTGCTGGCTTCAGACATGTGGGTAGTTCACCCCGTAGTGATCGCTGACGATGTTGCGGCCCGAGAGTCTATCCGCGGGCGGTGCGGCCGGTGAGCGGCGCCTGCTGCAACGGCACCGGCTTGCACACACCAGGAGTCACCACGTGCCCGGACGGTTCCCCGCCTGCGCGTTCCGGTTGTGCCGATTGTGTGGCCGGATGCGGTGGCCGCTCCTCCGGCACCGGGCCGCCGGGCCGGAACGCCGCCGCCATCGCCTCCGGCCCCCGCGCCTCCGCCACCCGCGTCTCCGCCACCCGCGCCAGACCGCACGGCACCGCCCGGGTCGTGTACGGCAGCCGCAGCACCCCGCCGGCGGTCCACAGCCCGGCCCCCGCCAGCCACCCGTCGGGCGCAGCCAGTTGGTGCAGCCGCCGCCCCGCCGGACGCCACACCCCCACCCAGCTTCCCGCCGCCGCGTCGATCCGCAGCGCCACGGCACACGCCTCGGGCGTCAGGGTCTGCCCCGGCTGTACCGCGAACGGCGTCACCGCCGCGTCGGGCAGCCGCAGGCACTCGGGGAAGCGCACCGGCAGCGTGCTGCCCAGCACCCCCCAGCCGAGCCGGTGGTGCCCCGGTGAGGGCGCGTCGGACCGGATCAGCAGCAGCCCGCTGTCCGGGTCGGCCAGCAGCAGCCGGTCGTCGCTGCCGTCGGTGATCTGGAGCAGCGGCGTCACCTCCCCGCCCCGCTCCAGGTCGACCGCCACCGCCTTGACCGGCCCGCCCCCGGCCGGGCGCCGGTCCACCGCCAGTATCCGGCCCGTACGGTCCAGCCACGCCCCGCCCGTGCAGTGGCCCGCGATCTCGGCCACGTGCTCCGGCCCGCCGCCCGAGCCGTCCGTCACCCGCCAGACGCCCGTCGAGTGCTCCCCGGCGCCCAGGCCGTACACGCACGCCCCGTCCGGCGACGGCGGCAGCAGCCGAAGGGACGCCGACTCGACCGCCCCGACCGGCAGTTCACCGGTCCGCGGACCCGTCGGGTACAGCAGCGAGAAGACGTACCGCCCGGCCGCCCGGCGCCCGATGAGCACCCGCCCGTCCACCAGCGGCAGCACCTGCGCGCCGGGCTCCTCGGGCTGCGCCGCCGGAAGCGGCACCGCGTACGGCTCCGGCCCGTCCAGGGTCCACCGCTCCGGGAACAGCGCCTCGCCCTCACCCGCCAGCCGCGCCGCGTAGGCGCCGTTCGCCGCGATGGTGAAACCCGCACGCGACACCGCGCCGTCATCCTCCGCGGCGGTCTCGATGGCACAGACTGTCATCGAATCGTCACCTCCGGCGACCGAAAGTAGTTATCGCACTTCCAGCCGAACAACGGGTGCTTCCGTGCTTCACCTATAAGGGTGTCGATGTCCTGGTTCGCCTGAGAAAGGGGGTGCGGCTGTGCTGGCGACGCCGGGCATGCCCGGGGCCAGGTCCGCGCGGGACGGCGTCCGTGCAGGCCGGGAACGCGGCCAGGTAGCCTTTCCCCCGTGCCCCGTCTGTCTGAAGTCATCGCCGAGCTCGACGCCCTCTGGCCGCCCGAGCGGGCCGAACAGTGGGACGCCGTCGGCACCGTCTGCGGCGACCCCGACGCCGAGGTCACGCGCGTACTGTTCGCCGTCGACCCCGTCCAGGAGATCGCCGACGAGGCCATCGCGCTCGGCGCCGACCTGATCGTCACCCACCACCCGCTCTACCTGCGCGGTACGACGACGGTCGCGGCCGGCCACTTCAAGGGCCGGGTCGTCCACACGCTCATCAAGAACGACATCGCCCTGCACGTCGCGCACACCAACGCCGACACCGCCGACCCCGGCGTCTCCGACGCCCTCGCCGGCGCCCTCGACCTGCGCGTCACCGGCCCCCTCGTGCCCGAGAACGGGCTGGGCCGGATCTGCGAGGTCGACCCGCCCGAGACCCTCCGCGCGTTCGCCGCCCGCGCCGCCGAGCGGCTGCCCGCCACGGCGCAGGGCATCCGCGTCGCGGGCGACCCCGACGCCACCGTCCGTACCGTCGCGGTCAGCGGCGGCTCCGGCGACAGCCTCTTCGACGCCGTACGGGCGGCGGGCGTGGACGCGTTCCTCACCGCCGACCTGCGCCATCACCCGGCGTCCGAGGCCACTCAGCACTCGTCGCTGGGGCTGGTCGACGCCGCCCACTGGGCCACCGAATGGCCCTGGTGCGAGCTGGCCGCCTCCCAGCTCGACGAAATCTCCGACCGCCACGGCTGGGACCTGCGGGTCCACGTGTCGAGGACGGTCACCGACCCGTGGTCCCACCACTCTTCTTCTGGAGCCCCCAACTGAACGCCGCGCCCGCCGACCAGATCCGACTCCTCGACGTCCAGGCCCTCGACGTACGCCTGTCGCAGCTCGCCCACAAGCGCAAGTCCCTTCCCGAGCACGCCGAGATCGAGTCGCTGAACAAGGACCTCACCCAGCTCCGCGACCTGCTCGTCGCCGCGCAGACCGAGGAGAGCGACTGCGCCCGCGAGCAGACCAAGGCGGAGCAGGACGTCGACCAGGTGCGCCAGCGCGCCGTCCGCGACCAGCAGCGGCTGGACTCCGGCGCCATCACGTCCCCCAAGGACCTGGAGAACCTCCAGAAGGAGATCGTCTCGCTGGCCAAGCGCCAGGGCGACCTGGAGGACATCGTCCTGGAGGTCATGGAGCGCCGCGAGTCCGCGCAGGAGCGGGTCGCCGAGCTGACCGAGCGGGTCTCCTCCGTCCAGGCCAAGGTCGACGACGCGGTCGCCCGGCGCGACGCCGCGACGCGGGAGCTGGACGACGAGGCCGCGTCCGTCACCAAGGAGCGCGAGGTCGTGGGCGGTTCGGTCCCCGCCGACCTGATGAAGCTGTACGAGAAGATCCGCGAGCAGCAGGGCGGCGTCGGCGCGGCGCGCCTGTACCAGCGCCGCTGCGAGGGCTGCCACATCGAGCTGAACATCACCGAGATCAACGACGTGCGCGCCGCCGCGGCCGAGACGGTCCTGCGGTGCGAGAACTGCCGCCGCATCCTGGTGCGCACCGCGGAGTCGGGCCTGTAATGACCGCCGTGCGGGAACTGATCGTCGAGGCCGACGGCGGCTCCCGGGGGAACCCGGGCCCCGCCGGGTACGGGGCGGTGGTCCTGGACCCGGTATCGGGGGAGCCGCTGGTGGAGGCGGCCGAGTACATCGGCGTCGCCACGAACAACGTCGCCGAGTACAAGGGCCTGGTGGCGGGGCTGAAGGCGGCGCGCGAGCTGGCGCCGGACGCGACGGTCAGGGTCCGGATGGACTCCAAGCTGGTCGTGGAGCAGATGTCGGGGCGCTGGAAGATCAAGCACCCGGACATGAAGCCGCTGGCGGCCGAGGCGGCGCGGATCTTCCCGGCGTCGCAGGTGACGTACGAGTGGATCCCGCGCGAGCGGAACAAGCACGCGGACCGGCTCGCCAACGAGGCGATGGACGCGGGCCGGCGCGGCAGGCAGTGGCAGCCGTCCACCTCGACGGCCGCGCTGGACGCGGGCGCCGCCCGCCCCGGCACGGGCGCCCTGGACGCGGGCGCGGCCCGGGTGGTCGGCGACGCGGCGGCGGGCGCCGCGAAGGCC
>NZ_SMNQ01000061.1 GCF_004353505.1 Streptomyces sp. WAC05374 | reverse complement strand
TGACACCATTTACGCCGTGCTGCGCGGCAGCGCCATCAACAACGACGGTTCCGCCAAGGTCGGCTTCACCGCGCCCAGCATCGAGGGCCAGGCACGCGTCATCGCCCAGGCCCAGGCCGACGCGGGCATCGACCCCTCCACCATCGGCCTCATCGAGGCCCACGGCACCGGCACCACCCTCGGCGACCCCATCGAGATGCGCGCCCTCCAGCAGGTGTTCGCCACCAGTGGGCGGACCGAACCGTGCGCCATCGG
>NZ_SMNQ01000060.1 GCF_004353505.1 Streptomyces sp. WAC05374 | reverse complement strand
ATCTCCGTGATGGAGACGGGGTATCAACTAATCTGGCGTTGATTTTTGGCACGCTGTTGAGTTCTCAAGGAACGGACGCTTCCTTCGTACTCACCCTCTCGGGCTTTCCTCCGGGCGCTTCCCTTCGATTTTTCGTGTTTCCAGCTTAGCAGATCCGTTTTCCGTTTCCGCCACCCGCTGGAGCGGGCTGCCGGGCCGTTCTCCGCTTTCGCGTTTCCCTTTCCGGCGGTTCCGACTCTATCAGATCCTTTCGGG
>NZ_SMNQ01000059.1 GCF_004353505.1 Streptomyces sp. WAC05374 | reverse complement strand
AGCGGGACAAGGCGAGCGAGCAGAACGAGCAGGAACGCGCGGCGGAGAACCGCAAGCGGGTGGAGATGCTCGCCGCGGTGGGCGGGCCGGAGGTCCAGCGGGCCGCGCAGGCCGCCTTGGCCACGGGCGATGCCAAGGTGATCGCGGAGTTTTTGGAAAAGGGCTATCTGCTGGCGGCGCAGAAGGACGCCGAGGACCGGGCGGCGCACGAAAAGGCGCAGAAGGAGGCGGCCGAGGCGGCCGAGAAGCTGCGCGAGC
>NZ_SMNQ01000058.1 GCF_004353505.1 Streptomyces sp. WAC05374 | reverse complement strand
GGGCCGTGTCTCAGTCCCAGTGTGGCCGGTCGCCCTCTCAGGCCGGCTACCCGTCGTCGCCTTGGTAGGCCATTACCCCACCAACAAGCTGATAGGCCGCGGGCTCATCCTTCACCGCCGGAGCTTTTAACCAGCTCCCATGCGAGAGCCGGTGTTATCCGGTATTAGACCCCGTTTCCAGGGCTTGTCCCAGAGTGAAGGGCAGATTGCCCACGTGTTACTCACCCGTTCGCCACTAATCCCCCACCGAAGTGGGTTCATCGTTCGACTTGCATGTGTTAA
>NZ_SMNQ01000057.1 GCF_004353505.1 Streptomyces sp. WAC05374 | reverse complement strand
GAGGCCGTCGCCCTTTTGGCGGCAGTCGCGGAGGATCTTCCAGTTCTTCATCCGGGCAAAGGTGTGCTCGACGCGGGCACGCACGCGCCGGTGTTCGGCGTTGTCCTCTTCCTGGCCGCGCAGGAGGCGGCGCCCGGCTCTCCTGCGGTGCGGGACGATCAGTCCGGTGCCCAGGTAAGCGCCGTCCGCGATCACCGTCGTGCCTGCCGCGAGGGCGGGCAGGCCGGACTCGCGCCAGACATGCGCATCCGCCTTGTTCCCGGGCCTCGGTCGGGCTGCTGCCCCGACCA
>NZ_SMNQ01000056.1 GCF_004353505.1 Streptomyces sp. WAC05374 | reverse complement strand
CCCGAAGCCGGTGGCCCAACCCCTTGTGGGAGGGAGCTGTCGAAGGTGGGACTGGCGATTGGGACGAAGTCGTAACAAGGTAGCCGTACCGGAAGGTGCGGCTGGATCACCTCCTTTCTAAGGAGCATCTAGATTCCGCAAGGAATCCAGAGCCACTACGTCGGCGAATGTTCGACGGTGGTCAGCTCATGGGTGGAACGTTGATTATTCGGCACGATTCGTGAGGATCATTAGTACTGCTTCGGCGTGGAACGTGAATCTGATCTGGTCGTGTCGGGCACGCTGTTGGGTGTCTGAGGGTGCGAGCGTTG
>NZ_SMNQ01000055.1 GCF_004353505.1 Streptomyces sp. WAC05374 | reverse complement strand
GCACGTTCGCGGAGAACCGGTAGTTGCGCGAGGAGGCGCCGACCGTTCGGTCACGAACCGGGACCAAGGTGCCGTCCACGATCCATAACCGTTCCACGCCCGCCACCGGCCTCGGCACCGGCTCCAGGGCGAGCAAGGGTCGCAGACGCTTAATGACCCGGCAGACGGTGGCCGGCGAGCACCCGAAAGGCGGTGCGAGCTGCCGCATCGTAAGGTTCGTGCGGTAGTACACGGCCACCAGCAGCACCCGTTCGGCCAGCGGAAGGCACCACGGCCGGCCACCACCGGGACCGTTGCCGCCCCGTTCCCGCACCGC
>NZ_SMNQ01000054.1 GCF_004353505.1 Streptomyces sp. WAC05374 | reverse complement strand
CACCCACCAGTTGGTACAGCAGGAGCAGCAGAGCGGCCGGCGCGTTGATCGTCATCGAGGTGGACACCTTGTCCAGCGGGATCCCGCCGAACAGCACCCGCATGTCGTCGATCGAGTCGATCGCCACGCCGACCTTGCCGACCTCGCCGTGGGCGATCGGCGCGTCGCTGTCGTGGCCCATCTGCGTGGGCAGGTCGAACGCCACCGACAGGCCCATCGTGCCGTTGGCGATCAACTGCTTGTAGCGGGCGTTGGACTCCACCGCGGTACCGAAACCCGCGTACTGCCGCATCGTCCACGGCCGGCCCGTGTACATCGACGGATACACACCACGCGTGA
>NZ_SMNQ01000053.1 GCF_004353505.1 Streptomyces sp. WAC05374 | reverse complement strand
TCGAGCAGTTGCGCCGGCACCGGGCGACCGGGTTCGGGCTGGAGAGCAAGAAGCCGTACACCGATGGTGTGATCACCGGTTGGGGCACGGTCGAGGGCCGGACGGTCTTCGTCTACGCGCACGATTTCCGGATCTTCGGCGGGGCGCTGGGCGAGGCCCACGCGACGAAGATCCACAAGATCATGGACATGGCCATCGCGGCGGGTGCGCCGCTGGTCTCCCTGAACGACGGTGCGGGGGCCCGTATCCAGGAGGGCGTCAGCGCCCTGGCGGGGTACGGCGGGATCTTCCAGCGCAACACGCGTGCCTCGGGTGTCATCCCGCAGATCAGCGTGATGCTCGGCCCGT
>NZ_SMNQ01000052.1 GCF_004353505.1 Streptomyces sp. WAC05374 | reverse complement strand
CTGTGCAGTTCTCAAGCAACGACCAGCCACCCATCACCTGAACCCGAAGACTCAGTGCACTGGGGCCGGCATCGCAGAAGGGCGAGCAACGCTCGCACCCTCAGACACCCAACAGCGTGCCCGACACCCTCGATCCTTCTCCGTGTTCCACGCCGAAGCAGTACTGACAGGAAGATCTCGAGTGTGCCGAATAATCAACGTTCCACCCATGAGCAACCAGCATCAGACGTTCGCTGATGTTCTGGCCTCTGACCGGCCGGAACCGGTAAGAAGTGCTCCTTAGAAAGGAGGTGATCCAGCCGCACCTTCCGGTACGGCTACCTTGTTACGACTTCGTCCCAATCGCCAGTCCCACCTTCGACAGCTCCCTCCCACAAGGGGTTGGGC
>NZ_SMNQ01000004.1 GCF_004353505.1 Streptomyces sp. WAC05374 | reverse complement strand
CCCACCCCCAGCAGGCACACCAGCCCCAGCACCCGCAGCCGCCCGCGCCCACCCCCGCGTACGGCTACCCCCAGGCCCCTGCCCAGGCCCACACCACCCCGCCGCCCTACGCCGGGCCGAGCCCGGTCACCGGCCCCGTGCCCGCCGCGGCCCCCAGGAAGAAGACCAAGCGGAACGTCCTGCTCGCCCTCACCGCCGCACTCCTGGTCGCCGGACTCGCCGGCGGCGGGGTGTACGCCCTGATGTCCGGCGACGACGGCAAGGGCGGCGGCAGCGCCAAGAGCGGCGACCGGGCAAGCAGCGGTGCCCCGGCCTCCGGTGACCCCACGCCGGAGGAGGAGGCCCCGGCGGACGGCGAGCAGGCCGGCACCACCCCGGCGCCCGGCTCCTCCTCCCAGGCGCCCCCGGAGCCGGTCGCCGACCCGGCGCCCGCCACCTACCAGGGCATCGACCTGACCGACGGCTACCACCTGACGCTCGCCGACGACCCCGTCAAGCCGCTCGGCGACGACGCCAACGTGGACGTCGGCTACGACTGGAACCTGGAGAAGATCTACGTCGAGGACGGGCGGCTCATCCTGCTGCGCACCGGCCAGAAGGGCGACCTGGACACCTGCCGCACCGAGACCCGCTATGCCGACCGGGTCGACCTCGACTCCCTGTCCAAGGGCTCCCAGCTCTGTGTGCTGACCAACGGCGGGCACGTCGGCCTGGTGACCTACCAGGGGAAGTCACCGGAGTCCGACCCCAGCCACTACGTCACGATCGACGTGACCGTGTGGCGCAACGCGATCGCCCCGGAAGCCACCTCCTGAGTTTTCGTCAGAGGAGTGGCGCTCCCCGCCCGCCATGGCGTTAAGTACAGGGACGGGCGCACAACGTAGTGCGGGCGAGGGGCGGGAGAGCTTTTGTTGCGAAGCATGGGACAGAGGCGCGTGGCCGGCAGCGGCGAGGACCCGAGGGTGACGGAGCTGCGCGCCGCCGTCTCCCGCCTCCGCAGGGAACTGGCCGGCCACCCGGCCGACTTCGCCGACCGGGGCATCGCCGAGGACGAACTGGCCGCGCTCGCGGCGATGACCCTCACCGGCGTCCCCGAGGTGCGCCGGCTGCGCCGGTCGCTGCTGCTCATAGCGGGGGCGATCGGTTCGGTGAGCGCACTCGGCGGCGCCCTCACCGGCGTACGCCACGCGGTGGAGCTGTTCGGCGAACCGCACCGCGGCGGCTGAGGGCGGCTAACGGCGGATCAGGCGGCGGGCGGTGGCCGCCGCCACCGCCGCCGTCCGCGAGTCGACGCCCAGCTTGGCGAAGACGTGCACCAGGTGCGACTTCACCGTCGCCTGGCTGAGGAAGAGCCGCTTGCTGATCTGGAGGTTGGACAGGCCCTCGCCGACCAGTTGCAGCACCTCCAGCTCCCGCTTGGTCAGCGCCTGGGCGGGGGTCCGCATCCGGTCCATCAGGCGGTGCGCCACGGCCGGGGCGAGCGCGGACCGGCCGGCCGCCGCCGTGCGGACCGCCGCCGCCAGCTCGTCGGGCGGCGCGTCCTTGAGCAGGTAGCCGCTCGCCCCCGCCTCGACGGCCGCCAGGATGTCGGCGTCCGTGTCGTACGTCGTCAGCACCAGCACCCGGGGCGCCGCGTCACGGGCGGTGATGGCGGCCGTCGCCTCCGAGCCGTGCATGCCGCCGCCGAACTGGAGGTCCATCAGGACGACGTCCACCCCGTGCGCCAGCTCCACCGCGCGCTCCGCCGTGGCGGCCTCCGCGACCACGGTGAAGTCCGGCTCGGTGTCGAGGACGGCACGCAGCCCCGCGCGCACCACGGGATGGTCGTCGGCGAGCAGCAGACGGATGGTCATGCGGCCCCCTCGGCGGGCAGCGGGAGGGACACGGCGACCGCCGTGCCCTGGCCGGGCGACGACTCGACGGTGAACGTGCCACCCAGCGACTCCGCCCGCGAGCGCATCGCCGGAAGCCCGAACCCGCCTCCCGGGGAAGCCGTGCACGAGCGCGGATCGAAGCCCTCGCCGTCGTCCACCACGTCCAGCGTCACCGACGCGTCCATGAAGGTGAGCGTGATCTCGGCCCGCCCCGCGCCCGCGTGCCGCACCGTGTTGGCGAGCGCGGACTGGGCGATCCGCAACAGCGCCACCTCGTACGGCGTGGGCAGCGCGACCGGCGTGCCGCTCAGCGAGAACCGCACCCGCGGACCCTCACCGGCCGGGTCGCACAGCCGCTCCAGCGCCGCCGCCAGCGAACCGCGCGCCAGATCGGCCGGCGTCAGCGCCCGGACGAAACGCCGCGCCTCCGCCAGGTTGTCCTGGGCCGTCCGCCGGGCCCGCTCGATGTGCCCGGCCGCCTCCGGGGAGCCGTCCGGCAGGGCGCGCTCGGCGGCCCGCAGCAGGAGCTGGATCGACGACAGGCCCTGCGCCAGCGTGTCGTGGATCTCCCGCGCCAGGCGCTCCCGCTCGGCCAGCGTGCCCGCGTGCCGCTCGGCCGCGGCCAGCTCCGCCCGCGTGGACGTCAGCTCCTCCACCAGCCGCCGGTGCCGCTCGCTCTCCCGGTACAGCGCCTGGTACCCGAGGACGGTCGCCACGGCGACAGCGGCGCCCAGCAGCGGACCGATGACCGCGCCCGGGTTGAGCGGTGCGCCATGGCGTACGTACGACATGATCGCCGCGCCCGCCGTCCCGGCGACGGCCGGCAGCGACCAGCGCGCGGGCAGCAGGTGCAGGTGCAGGAAGTACAGCGGGAAGGCCAGCCACAGCCCGTCGGGCGTCACGGCCAGCAGCACGAGCCAGGCCGCCGACAGGGCGCCCAGCCACAGGGCGGCGGCGGACCGGGACTCCCGCACGGCGCGCAGGGCCGAGCCCACCGCGTACACCGCGCCCGTCACGGCGGCGGCGGCGACGGCGGCCGCCGTGCCGTCCCGGAGGGCGGCCAGCACCAGCAGCCCCGCCACGAGCAGGTGCAGGCAGACGCGCAGGACGCGCAGGGCGGGGGTGAGCGTACGGGGATCCATGACCCGTCCAGGGTAGGCGGGCCCGGCGCGCACGCCCTCAACCGAAAGTTTGATCAGGGGGCCGTCCGGCGCACGATGCCCGCGCGGGCCGCCCGGCGGGAGGCTGGCCCGCATGTTCGTGGCATGGAGAGACCTACGCTTCGCCAAGGGGCGATTCGCCCTGATGGGCACCGTGATCGTGCTGATCACCCTGCTCGTCGGGCTGCTGTCCGGGCTGACGGCCGGGCTCGCGCGGGAGAACGTCTCGGCGATCACCGGGCTGCCCGCCGACCGGCTCGCCTTCGCGGCCCCGCCGCCCGGCCGCCCGGTGTCGTTCACCGACTCGGCGGTGCCGGACGGGGCCTGGCGGGCGTGGCAGCGGCAGCCGGGCGTCACCGCGGCCGAACCGGTCGGCATCACCACGCTCGACGCGGCCGCCGGTGACCGCACGGCGGCGGTCTCCGCGTTCGGTACGCGGCCGGGCGCGGGGATCGCGCCGGACAGCGCGCGTCTCGGCCCCGGCCGGGTGGTGCTGTCGGCGCCGGCCGCCGAGGAGCTGGGGGCCCGGGCGGGCGACGGGCTGCGGATCGGGCCGCTGGCCGCCACGGTCGCGGCGGTCGCGGGCGACGCCTCGTACAGCCATACGCCGGTGGTGTGGACGTCCCTGGAGGACTGGCGGCGCCTCGGCGGCCGGGGCGGGGCGACCGTCGTCGCGCTCAGGGGGGCGGGCGCGGGCCTGGCGGCGGGCGACGCGGCCGCGGGCACGCGCAGCACGACCGTCGAGGAGGCGCTCGATGCCATCGGCTCCCACCGGGCCGAGAGCGGCTCGCTGGGACTGATGCGCGGCTTCCTGTTCGTGATCTCGGCGCTGGTCGTCGGGGCGTTCTTCACGGTGTGGACGATCCAGCGCAGCGGCGACGTGGCGGTGCTGAAGGCGCTCGGGGCGTCCACGCCGTACCTCCTCAAGGACGCCCTGGGGCAGGCGGTGGTCGTGCTGGGCGCCGGCACGCTGCTGGGCACCGGGCTCGCGGCGGGCGCCGGCGCGCTCGTGGGCCGGGCCGACGTGCCCTTCGTCCTGGAGCCGTCCACGCTCCTCGGCCCGGCCGCCGTGATGACCGTGCTCGGCCTGCTCGGCGCGGCCCTGTCCCTCCGGCGGATCACCGCCGCCGACCCCCTCACCGCGCTCGGGAGCGCCCGATGAGCCTGCACCTCGACGATGTGACCCTGACCTACCCCGACGGCGACGGGCGGCTGACCGCACTGGACGCGGTCGGCCTGGACGTCCCGGCGGGCACCCTCACGGCGGTCGTCGGACCGTCCGGTTCCGGCAAGTCCAGCCTCCTCGCGGTCGCGGCGACGCTGGTGACGCCGGACCGGGGCCGGGTGGTCGTGGCCGGGACCGACACCGGCACGCTGGACCGGGCCGGCAGGGCGGCGCTGCGGCGCGAGCACGTGGGGATCGTCTTCCAGCAGCCGAACCTCCTGCCGTCGCTGACGGCCGCCGAGCAGCTCCGGGTGATGGCGCACCTGTCGGGCCGTCGGCACGGGGACCGGCGGGCCCGGGACCTGCTCGGCGCGGTGGGCCTCGCGGACTGCGCGGAGCGGCGCCCGCACCAGCTCTCGGGCGGGCAGCGCCAGCGCGTCAACATCGCGCGGGCGCTGATGAACGACCCCGCCGTGCTGCTGGTCGACGAGCCGACGAGCGCCCTGGACCACGAGCGCGGCGCGGCGGTCCTGGACCTGCTGGTCACCCTGACCCGCCGGCGCGGCACGGCCACGGTGGTGGTCACCCACGATCGCGCCCACCTGCACCGGGCGGACCGTACGGTCACCGTCCGGGACGGCCGGCTGACGGCCGCCTGAAGCCGCCCGGCGGCCCCGTGCGCCCGGCTGTTCCCCCTGCCGGGCGCCGCGGTGTCAGGACTGGCCGTTGGCGGGGTTGGCCAGGGCCGTGGACAGCTCCTTGGCGATGCCCTGGAGGATCGGGACGATCCGTTCCGTCGCCGCCTCGGTGACCCGGCCCGCGGGGCCCGAGATGGAGATGGCGGCGGCGGTGGGGGAGTCGGGCACCGAGACCGCGATGCAGCGCACGCCGATCTCCTGCTCGCTGTCGTCCACGGCGTACCCGGCCGAGCGGACCAGCTCCAGGGCGTCGAGGAAGCCCTCGGGGGTGGTGATGGTCTTCTCGGTCGCGGCCGGCATGCCGGTGCGGGCGAGCAGCGCGCGTACCTCCTCCGGCGGGGTGTGCGCCAGCAGCGCCTTGCCCACGCCGGTGGAGTGCGGCAGCACGCGCCGGCCGACCTCGGTGAACATCCGCATCGAGTGCTTGGACGGCACCTGGGCGACGTACACGATCTCGTCGCCGTCGAGCAGCGCCATGTTCGCGGTCTCGCCGGTCTCCTCGACCAGCCGGGCGAGGTAGGGCCGGGCCCAGGTGCCGAGGAGGCGGGCGGCGGACTCGCCGAGGCGGATCAGCCGGGGGCCGAGCGCGTACCGGCGGTTGGGCTGCTGGCGTACGTACCCGCAGGCGACCAGCGTGCGCATCAGGCGGTGGATGGTGGGCAGCGGCAGCCCGCTGC
The DNA here is from genome assembly GCF_004353505.1 of Streptomyces sp. WAC05374. Classification (GTDB taxonomy): domain Bacteria; phylum Actinomycetota; class Actinomycetes; order Streptomycetales; family Streptomycetaceae; genus Streptomyces. The sequence continues at coordinate 421,621 of NZ_SMNQ01000004.1, read as the reverse complement.
TGGAGGAGAGCTCGCTCAGCCCGACCTCGCCCCCCGCGTCGGCCATCCGCTCCAGGAGGTCGAAGGCACGCTCCAGGGACTGGACACCGCCGGTCGCGGCGGCGGGCTTGGCGGCGTCGGTGGTGCTGGCGCTGGACGTCGGCACGTCAACGGTCCTTTCGAGGCGGATGGGCAAGTCAGCAGCCTACCGGGGTCTTCCGTCGGGCACATCGCCCGCAGTGGGGCGTCTTCGCCGGTCAGGCGCTGTTTGTCCGGGTGTCCCCGGGCTTCCGCACAGGTCTGCTGGTGCTCGGCATGTGGGGAGCTACGTTCTCCCTGGTGAAATTCGCTTTCCACTTCATGGAAACATCCAAGTCGTCCGCTCGCCACCCGGCGGTGGGTGGAGGGACTCTTGACGGGGCCGTATCCGGAGTGAAGACTCCTTCAACAGTTCGTTGAAGAATGATGGTCCGACCGGCGATGTGGAAGGCGATGTGGACGGGAACGTGGAGCTGAACGGCAACGTGGAACAGGGTCCGGACGTGGACGCCAACGTGACGCTCGTCCTGCGCTCGACGCGCGTCATCACCCCCGAGGGCACCCGCCCTGCCTCGGTCGCCGTCGCCGGCGGCACGATCGCGGCGGTGCTGCCCCACGACGCCGAGGTGCCCGCGGGCGCCCGGCTCGAGGACGTCGGCGACCACGTCGTCCTCCCCGGCCTGGTCGACACCCACGTCCATGTGAACGACCCGGGCCGCACCGAGTGGGAGGGCTTCTGGACCGCCACCCGCGCGGCCGCGGCGGGCGGCATCACCACCCTCGTCGACATGCCGCTCAACTCCCTGCCCCCGACGACGACGGTCGACAACCTGCGCGTCAAGCAGGACGTGGCCCGCTCCAAGGCCCACATCGACGTCGGCTTCTGGGGCGGCGCCCTGCCGGACAACGTCAAGGACCTCCGTCCGCTGCACGACGCCGGCGTCTACGGCTTCAAGTGCTTCCTGTCGCCCTCCGGCGTGGACGAGTTCCCGCAGCTCGACCAGGAGCAGCTCGCCGCCTCCCTCGCCGAGATCGCCGGCTTCGGCGGCCTGATGATCGTGCACGCCGAGGACCCGCACCACCTCGCCGCCGCCCCGCAGAAGAGCTCGCCCAAGTACGCCGACTTCCTCGCCTCCCGGCCGCGCGACGCCGAGAACACCGCCATCGAGAACCTGATCAACCAGGCCAGGCGCCTCGACGCACGCGTGCACGTGCTCCACCTCTCCTCCAGCGACGCCCTGCCGATGATCGCCGCCGCCCGCGCCGAGGGCGTCCGCATCACCGTCGAGACCTGCCCCCACTTCCTCACCCTCACCGCCGAGGAAGTCCCCGACGGAGCCACCGAGTTCAAGTGCTGCCCGCCCATCCGCGAGGCGTCCAACCAGGACGCGCTCTGGCAGGGCCTGGCCGACGGGACGATCGACTGCATCGTCTCCGACCACTCGCCCTCCACCGCCGACCTCAAGACCCCCGACTTCTCCACCGCCTGGGGCGGCATCTCCTCCCTCCAGCTCGGCCTGCCCGCCATCTGGACCGAGGCCCGCCGCCGCGGCCGCGCCCTTGAGGACGTCGTCCGCTGGATGTCCACCGCCCCGGCCCGCCTCGCCGGCCTGGACCGCAAGGGCGCCATCGAACCCGGCCGCGACGCCGACTTCGCCGTCCTCGCCCCGGACGAGACCTTCACCGTCGACCCGGCCGAACTGCACCACCGCAACCAGGTCACCGCCTACGCGGGCAAGACCCTGCACGGCGTGGTCAAGTCCACCTGGCTGCGCGGCGTACGCATCGCCGACAACGGCACCGTGGCCGAGCCGACCGGTCGGCTGCTCGAAAGGAACAAGTGACACCCGTGACCGTCATACCCTCCTTCACCGGCGACGCCAGCCCGTACGGCGGCGGTGACCCGTACGCGGACTACCGCACCGCCGACTTCCCCTTCAGCGGCCTCGCCGACCTCGCCGACCGCCGCCTGGGCGCCGGTGTCATCGCCGCCAACGACGAGTTCTTCGCCGAGCGCGAGAACATGCTCAAGCCCGAGCCGGCCGAGTTCGACCCGGAGCACTTCGGCCACAAGGGCAAGATCATGGACGGCTGGGAGACGCGCCGCCGCCGCGGTGCCTCCGCCACCGAGCCCCACCCCACGGACGAGGACCACGACTGGGCGCTCGTACGCCTCGGCGCGCCCGGCGTCGTCCGCGGCATCGTCGTCGACACCGCCCACTTCCGCGGCAACTACCCGCAGGCCGTCTCCGTCGAGGCCACCTCCGTGGCCGGCTCGCCGTCGCCCGAGCGGCTGCTGGCCGACGACGTCGAGTGGACGACCCTCGTCCCGCGCACCGCCATCGGCGGCCACGCGGCGAACGGCTTCAGCGTGGACGTGGAGCGGCGCTTCACGCACCTGCGCGTCAAGCAGCACCCGGACGGCGGCATCGCCCGCCTGCGCGTGTACGGCGAGGTCGCCCCCGACCCCGAGTGGCTCGGCGTGCTCGGCACCTTCGACGTCGTCGCGCTGGAGAACGGCGGCCGCGTCGAGGACGCCTCGGACCGCTTCTACTCCCCGGCCACCAACACCATCCAGCCGGGCCGCTCGCGCAAGATGGACGACGGCTGGGAGACCCGCCGCCGCCGCGACAAGGGCAACGACTGGATCCGCTACCAGCTCGTCGAGCAGTCCGCGATTCGCGCCGTCGAGATCGACACCGCCTACCTCAAGGGCAACAGCGCCGGCTGGGCCGCCCTGTCGTCACGTGACGGCGAGACCGGCGAGTGGACCGAGTTCATGCCCCGCACCCGCCTCCAGCCGGACACCAACCACCGGTTCGTCCTGCCGGAGCCGGTCGTGGGCACCCACGTCCGCATCGACATCTACCCCGACGGCGGCATCTCCCGCCTCCGGCTGTTCGGCTCGCTCACGGACGAGGGCGCCAAGCGCCTGGCGGCCCGTCACGAGGAGCTGAGCTGACGTAGACCCGGGCGGCCACGACACCCGCCCGCACAGCGAGGGCGCACCGACCCGACAGCACCGGTGCGCCCTCGCTCCTTTCCGGGCCCCGCCCTACGCGGCGTGGCCGCCGTCCACCGCGAACTCCGCGCCCGTCACGTACGCGGCCTCGTCACCGGCCAGGTAGGCGACCATCGACGCCACGTCGTCCGGCGTGCCGAAGCGGCCGAGCGCCGTCATCGCGCTCTGCCCCTCCGCGTACGGGCCGTCCGCCGGGTTCATGTCGGTGTCGACCGGCCCCGGGTGGACGATGTTGGCCGTGATGCCCCGGGCGCCCAGCTCCCGGGCGAGCGCCTTGTTCAGGCCGGTCAGCGCCGACTTGCTCATCGCGTAGAGCGTGCCGCCCGGGCCCGGCACCCGCTGGGTCATGCACGTGCCGATGGTGACGATCCGCCCGCCCCGCCCCATGCGCGCCGCGGCCGCCTGGGAGGCGAGGAACACGCCCCGCACGTTCACCGCCAGCACCCGGTCGACGTCGGCGAGCGTCAGGCTCTCCAGCGGGCCGAGCACCCCGACCCCCGCGTTGTTCACCAGCACGTCCAGTTGTCCGCCCAGCGCCCCGGCGGCGCGCGCCACGGCGTCCGCCTGGGCCGCCGGGTCCGCCGCGTCGGCGCGCAGCGCGACCCCCCGGCGCCCGGTCGCCTCGATGCCGGCGACGACCTTCCGGGCCGCCGCCTCGTCCCGGACGTAGGTGATCGCGACGTCCGCGCCCCGCCGCGCCAGCCGCAGCGCGGTGGCCGCGCCGATGCCGCGGCCGCCGCCGGTGACCAGAGCCGTCCTGCCGTTCATGGTGTTCCTCCGTGCCTCGTTGCCTCATGGCCACGTACAGAAGTGGTTGACGGATCAATCACACCGGAGGGGCGGTCGTGGCGCTGGCGGGAATCGGACGCCGAACCCGGTGCCCGCCGACCGATGAGTTCCGTGCGCAGGCGCGGTCAGGACTGGTGACCCACGATGGAGAAGACCCGGAAGAAAGGCACCCGCCATGGCCACGCTCACCCTCACCACCTTCATGACGCTCGACGGCGTGATGCAGGCCCCGGGCGGTCCCGAGGAGGACCGCACCGACGGCTTCGTGTACGGCGGCTGGAGCGTGCCGTTCGCGGACGAGGACTTCGGCAGCTTCATGGACGAGGTGTTCGGGCGGGTGGACGCCTTCCTGCTCGGCCGCCGGACGTACGAGATCTTCGCCTCGTACTGGCCGAAGGTCACCGACGAGAACGACCCGATCGCGAGCCGTCTCAACGCCCTGCCCAAGTACGTGGTCTCCCGGACCCTCGAGAAGGCGGACTGGAACAACTCCACCGTCATCGGCGGGGACCTGACCGAGGAGGTCAACCGCCTCAAGGAGCGGTCCGGCCGGGAGGTCCAGGTCCACGGCAGCGCCCGGCTCGCTCAGAGCCTCATCGCCCTCGGCCTGGTCGACGAGCTGAATCTGCTGGTGTTCCCGGTCTTCCTCGGCAAGGGCCGCCGCCTCTTCCCCGACGGCGGCGCCCCCACCGCCTTCGCGCTCACCGGCCACCGCACCACGTCCACCGGCGTCACCATCCAGACCTACCGGCCCACCGGCCCCGCGCAGTTCGGCACCTTCGCCCTCGACGAGTGAGACCCGCGCGGATACCCAGGAGCGGATGGGTACGGATACTCATCCGCGCCCCCCGCTCCGCGGCCACATTGGGTGCATGACCGACCCGCCCTCCCGGCCCGTCCTCCGCAACGCCGGCCTGATCCTCGCCCTGCTGCCCCTGAACGCGCTGATCGCGGGGTACGCCTTCCTCGCCGTGGGCATGGAGGGCTGGGCGGCCGGGAAGAACGGAGAGGCCCCCGAGCCCCCGGTCGCCGAACTGCTGGTGTGCGCGGGCCTGACCACCGGCATCGGTGTGGCGCTGTGGCCGGCGCGGGCGCGCGGAGCCGCCCTCTTCCAGGTGGTGCCGCTGCTCTTCCTGGCCCTGCTCGCCTGAGGGGCGCCGGCCGCCCTACGCCGTGCGCATCCGGTCCGAGGTCATCAGGACCGCGAACCCGACCACCGCGATCACGATGTTGGCGAACAGCTCCCGCCCGTGCAGGAAGCCCACGTTCTCCGTCAGGAAGCGGGTGACGCCCATGAAGGGGAACCATCCCGTCAGCTCGCGCAGCACCCCGCACACGCCGACGATCAGGACCAGGCTGCCGATGACTTCGAGGATCTTCTTCATGACGACCATCGTCGGCCCGGCCGCGGGGCCACCGCGTCCGACGTCGGCATGCGGGCCGGGTCCGGAAGTATGAGCCCGCGCGACTTCGGTAGCGGACCGCCGCTCGCGGACCGCACCGCACCAAAAGCCCGCATAGCTTGGTCGGCATGACGCGTGCGGAGTACCCCTGGCTGCTGCCCTCGGACCTGGCCGACCCGGCCGACCCGGGCGGCTCCGGCGACCCGGAAGGCCGCCGTGCGCGGCGGCGCCGCCGTACCGTGCGCGACTGGATCGTCGACACGACCGCCTTCGTCCTCGCCTCGGTCGTCGGCCTCCTCGCGGTCGACGCGAGCAGCCGGCTCGGCAACTCCGAGGCCGTCGTCGTCGCCGACCAGCTCCTCGGCGCCGCCGCCTGCTGCGCGCTCTGGCTGCGCCGCCGGTGGCCCGTCGGCCTGACCGTCACCCTGTCCGTACTCAGCACCATCGCACCGGCCGCCGGCGGGGCCCTCCTGGTGGCCCTCTTCGGCGTCGCCGTACGCGTGCCGTTTCGGCGACTCGCCCAGGTCGGCGGGCTCGTGCTCGTGTGCGGCGCCGTCCAGGCGTTCGTCCGCCCCGACCCGACCCTGCACCGCCTGGCGTCGATCGCCGTCAGCGTCCTCCTGGTCCTCCTGGTCACCGGCTGGGGCATGCTCGTCCGCGCCCGCCGCCGGCTCGTCGCCGCCCTGCGCGAACGCGCCCGCCGCGCCGAGTCCGAGGCCGAACTGCGGGCCGAACAGGCCCAGCGCGCCGCCCGGGAGGCCATCGCCCGCGAGATGCACGACGTCCTCGCCCACCGCCTCACGCTGCTCAGCGTCCACGCCGGCGCACTCGAGTTCCGGCCCGGCGCGCCCCCGCCCGAGGTCGCCCGCGCCGCCGGTGTCATCCGGGACAGCGCCCACGAGGCCCTCCAGGACCTGCGCGAGATCATCGGCGTCCTGCGCGCCCCCGGCGACCGCGAGGACGGCGACCGCCCGCAGCCCACCCTCGCCACCCTCGACACGCTGATCGCCGAGTCCCGCCGGGCCGGCATGAAGGTCACCCTCGACCACGGCATCGCCGACCCGGCCGGCGTTCCCGCCGCCACCGGCCGCACCGTCTACCGCATCGCCCAGGAGGGCCTGACCAACGCCCGCAAACACGCCCCCGGCGCCGAGGTCACCGTCACCGTGCGGGGCCACCGGGGCGACGGGCTCACCGTCGGCGTCCACAACCCCGCCCCCACCGGCCCCGTCCCGCACGTCCCGGGATCGGGCCAGGGGCTCATCGGGCTGACCGAACGCGCCACCCTCGCCGGCGGCCGCCTCACCCACGGGCCCGCGCCCGACGGCGGGTTCGCCCTCCGGGCCTGGCTACCGTGGCCCTCATGACCATCCGGCTGCTCATCGTCGACGACGACCCCCTCGTGCGCGCGGGACTCACCTTCATGCTCGGCGGCGCCGACGACATCGAGATCGTCGGGGAGGCGGCCGACGGCGCCGACGTCCCCGCGCTCGTGGACCGGGCCGCGCCCGACGTCGTCCTCATGGACATCCGCATGCCGCACGTGGACGGCCTCACCGCCACCGAACGGCTCCGCGCCCGCCCCGGCGCCCCCGACGTCGTCGTCCTCACCACGTTCCACGCCGACGAGCAGGTGCTGCGCGCCCTGCGGGCCGGCGCCGCCGGGTTCGTCCTGAAGGACACCCCGCCCGCCCGGATCGTCGACGCCGTACGGCGGGTGGCGGCCGGCGACCCGGTCCTCTCCCCGGCCGTCACCCGCCAGCTCATGACCCATGTGGCCGGGCACCCCGACCGCGCGGCCACCACCCGCCGCGCCACGGCCGCCGCACGCCTGGACACGCTCGCCGAACGTGAGCGGGAGGTGGCCCTCGCCATCGGCCGGGGCCACTCCAACGCCGAGATCGCCGCCCGCCTCTACATGAGCGTCCCGACCGTCAAGACCCACGTCTCCCGCGTCCTCGCCAGACTCGGCTTCAACAACCGTGTCCAAATAGCGCTGCTGGTCCACGACTCCGGGCTGCTCGACGGGGAGGACGCCACATAGGGTGGACCGATGGCCACGGTTGATCTGAGCGCGTACGGCGAGGAGTTCACCGCCGACCCCTACCCGTACTACGCGAAACTCCGCGAGAACGGACCCGTCCACCATGTGCGCACGACCAAGGACAGCGAGGCCTGGCTGATCGTCGGCCACGGGGAGGCGCGCGCCGCGCTCGCCGACCCCCGGCTGTCCAAGTCGCCCGCCACGGCCGGGTTCCAGATGCTCGACGAACAGGTCATCGGCCCCAACCTGCTGGTCCTCGACCCGCCCGACCACACCCGGCTGCGCAAGCTGGTCGCCGGCGAGTTCACCGGGCGGCGCGTGGAGGCCCTGCGCCCGCGCGTCCAGCGCATCACGGACGAGCTGATCGACGCCATGGCACCGCACGGCCGGGCCGACCTGGTGGCCGCGCTCGCCTTCCCGCTGCCCATCACCGTGATCTGCGAACTGCTCGGTGTGCCCGCCGGCGACCGGGACTCCTTCCGCGCCTGGTCCACCGAGGTCGTGGCGCCGACGAGCGCCGAGGCGGAGAGCGAGGCCGTGCACGCCCTGGCGCGGTACCTGGACGAGCTGATCGAGGACAAGCGGTGCGCAGGCCCCGCCGACGACCTGCTCTCGGCGCTGCTGCGCACCAGCGCGGAGGACGGCGACAAGCTGTCGGCCGCCGAACTGCGCGCCATGGCGTACCTGTTGCTCATCGCCGGGCACGAGACCACGGTCAACCTCATCGCCAACGGCGTCCGGGCGCTGCTCGGTCACCCGGACCAGCTCGCCGCCCTGCGCGCCGACATGGGCCTGCTGGACGGGGCGGTGGAGGAGATGCTGCGCTACGACGGCCCGGTCGAGACGGCCACGGTCCGGTTCGCCCGCGAACCGGTCCCCGTCGCGGACGTGGTGATCCCGCGCGGTGCCACCGTCCTGGTCGGCCTCGGCGCGGGCGACCGGGACCCGGCCAGGTTCCCGGACCCGGACCGCTTCGACATCCGCCGCGACACCGCCGGGCACCTGGCCTTCGGCCACGGCATCCACTACTGCCTCGGCGCCCCGCTGGCCCGCCTGGAGGGCCGGATCGCGGTGCGCGCCCTGCTGGAACGCTTCCCCACGCTGTCCCTCGACCCCGACGCAGGTCCGCCGGACTGGCTGCCCGGCCTCCTCATACGGGGCACCCGCCGCCTTCCCGTCCGGTGGTGACCGCCGGGCGGTGAGCGGCTCCTGTACGCACCTCGCCCGCCAGTCCCCGGCGGCCGGCCCTTCAGCCGGCTCGCCGGCACCCGGGGCGTCAGAGGGCTGACGGCACCTCGTCCAGCCGCACCGGGCGGCGCTCCCGGCGCGACAGCTCGCACGCCTCGGCCACCCGCAGGGCCTGGAGGGCCTCGCGGCCGTCGCAGGGGTTGGCCAGCTCGCCGCGCGCCAGGTGGACGAAGGCGTCGAGCTCGGCCTCGTACGCCGGGGCGAACCGCTCCAGGAAGCCCGGCCACGGCTTGTCCGCCGGGGGAGGGCCGAGCGGTTCGGTGGACGTGATCGGCGTGCGGTCGTCCAGGCCCACCGCGATCTGGTCGAGCTCGCCCGCCAGCTCCATCCGTACGTCGTACCCGGCGCCGTTGCAGCGGGTGGCCGTCGCCGTGGCGAGGGTGCCGTCGTCGAGGGTGAGCAGGGCCGCCGCCGTGTCCACGTCGCCCGCCTCGCGGAACATGGCGGGGCCGCCGTCCGAGCCGGCCGCGTACACCTCGGTGACCTCGCGGCCGGTGACCCAGCGCAGGATGTCGAAGTCGTGGACCAGGCAGTCGCGGTAGAGGCCGCCGGAGAGCGGGAGGTAGGCCGCGGGCGGCGGGGCCGGGTCGGAGGTGATGGCCCGGACGGTGTGCAGCCGGCCCACGCGCCCGGAGCGGACGGCGTCGCGGGCGGCCCGGTAGCCGGCGTCGAAGCGGCGCATGAAGCCGAGCTGGAGCTGGTTGCCGGCGGCCGCGACCTCGCGGAGCGCGCCGAGGGTGCCGGCCAGGTCGAGGGCGATGGGTTTCTCGCAGAAGGTGGGCAGGCCCGCGCGGGCGGCGCGGGCGATCAGCTCGGCGTGGGAGGAGGTCGCCGAGGCGATGACCACGGCGTCCACGCCCCAGGCGAAGACGTCGTCGACGGTCGGCGCGGCCGTGCCGCCGGTGAGTTCGGCGACCTGGGCCGCCCGGCCGGGGTCGGCGTCGGCGACCACGAGAGCCCCCACCTCCGGGTGGCGGCTGAGCACGCCCGCGTGGAAGCTCCCGATACGTCCCGTTCCGATGAGTCCGATGCGCATGGCCCCCAAGGTGGTGCCGCCGCCGTCGCCCTGTCAAGCGTTTGTCCTGACAACATGACTTCACAACTTCCCGTCATCATTTCCTCTGGATAGGCTCGGCGCGTGCCCAAGCAGACCCGAGCAGCCAGAGAAGAGACCGACCCCGTCGTGCGGCTCCCGCTGAGCGTGGACCGCACCAGCCCGGTCCCGCTCTACTTCCAGCTCTCCCAGCAGCTCGAGGCGGCCATCGAGCGCGGGACGCTCACCCCGGGCAGCCTCCTCGGCAACGAGATCGAGCTGGCCGGCCGGCTCGGCCTGTCCCGGCCGACCGTCCGCCAGGCCATCCAGTCCCTCGTCGACAAGGGGCTGCTGGTGCGCCGCCGGGGCGTCGGCACCCAGGTGGTGCACAGCCAGGTCAAGCGCCCGCTGGAGCTCAGCAGCCTGTACGACGACCTGGAGGCGGCCGGCCAGCGTCCCGCCACCACCGTCCTGGCCAACCGCGTGGAGCCGGCGTCCGCCGAGGTCGCCGCCGCCCTGGGCGTGCCGGAGGGTGCCGACGTCCGGTTCGTGGAGCGGCTGCGGTTCGCGCACGGGGAGCCCATGGCCCGGCTGCGCAACCACCTGCCGCCCGGCCTGCTGGACCTGGACACCGAGCTGCTGGAGGGCACCGGTCTGTACCGGATGATGCGGGGCGCGGGCATCACCCTGCACAGTGCCCGCCAGTCGGTCGGGGCGCGGGCGGCGACGGGCCCGGAGGCGGAGCTGCTCACCGAGGAGGCGGGCGCCCCGCTGCTGACGATGGAGCGGACCACCTTCGACGACACCGGCCGGGCGGTGGAGTTCGGCTCGCACATCTACCGGGCGTCGCGGTACGCCTTCGAGTTCCAGCTCCTGGTGCGGCCCTGATGCCCCGCCGCGCCGCGTAAGAATGTTCGGACAAAGTATTGACGGGTCCGCCCCGCCCCCGTAGAAACTCACCCAGCCGCAATCGGGCGGCGCCGGGGAGACAAGGCGGACCACGATGCGTACCACCCGTACGGCGGCAGCGGCCCTGCTGACCGCAGTCGCACTCACCGTCACCGCCGCCGGATGCAGCAGCTCGGGCGGCAAGGACTCCGAGGACAGGCCCCCGGGCGCGTCCGGCGGCGGCAAACCCGCCGCCACCGCCCGTATGACCGTCGCGATGGTCACCCACTCCGGCGAGGGAGACACCTTCTGGGACATCGTCCAGAGCGGCGCCAAGACCGCCGCCGCCAAGGACAACGTCGAGTTCCTCTACGCCGCCCACAAGGAGGGCAAGGAGCAGGCCGCCCTCATCGACTCGTACGTCGCGAAGAAGGTCGACGGCCTGATCGTCACCCTCGCCAAGCCCGAGGCCGTCAAGGCGTCCGTCGCCAAGGCGGTGGCCGCGGGCATCCCGGTCGTGACGATCAACTCCGGCGGGCAGCACTCCAGGGCCTTCGGGGCGCTCAGCCACATCGGCCAGGACGAGGCCGTGGCCGGCGAGGCCGTCGGCGAGGAGCTGACCGCACGCGGGAAGAAGAAGGCGCTCTGCGTGATCCACGAGCAGGGAAACGTTTCCCTCGAGGAGCGCTGCGCCGGGGTCAGGAAGACCTTCAAGGGCACCGTCGAGAACCTCAACGTCGAGGGCACCAACATGCCCGCCGCGACCTCCTCCATCGAGGCCAAGCTCCAGAGCGCCAAGGACATCGACGCCGTCGTCACCCTCGGCGCCCCGTTCGCCGCCGCCTCGGTCAAGGCCCGGCAGAGCGCCGGCTCCGACGCCGAGATCGACACCTTCGACCTCAACGCCGCCGTCGTCGCCCAGCTCAAGGCCGGGCAGATCGGCTTCGCCGTCGACCAGCAGCCCTACCTCCAGGGGTACGAGGCGGTCGACCTGCTGTGGCTCCACAAGGACAACCTCAACGTCCTCGGCGGCGGCAAGCAGGTCCTCACCGGCCCCGCCCTCGTCACCGGGAAGGACGTACCCGTCCTCGAGGAACTGACCGCCCGCGGTACCCGATGAAATCCGGGCACATCACCATGACCGATACTTGGCCGGTACAGCGAGCAGGACGGCAAGAAGGGCACGGCGTCGTGGCAAGGGTTCGGACAGGGGTACGCGCGCTGCGCGCGGTGCTGGCGACGGTGCTCGGGGTCTGCCTCGCGGGGACGGTGGCCGGGTGCAGCGCCACCGGCGGCAAGCGCGCCGAGGACGCCCGCAAGGCGGCCGCCGCCGAGGGCCGGGCCGCCGTGAACACCCCGAGGTGGACCATCGCCATGGTCACCCACTCCGGAGACGGCGACACCTTCTGGGACATCGTCCAGAACGGCGCCAAGCAGGCCGCCGCCAAGGACAACATCAACTTCCTCTACGCCCACAGCGACGAGGGCCAGCAGCAGGCGCAGCTCGTCGACTCCTACATCGACAAGAAGGTCGACGGCCTGATCGTCACCCTCGCCAAGCCCGACGCCATGAAGGCGTCCGTCGCCCGGGCCGTCAAGGCGGGCATCCCCGTCATCACCGTCAACAGCGGCTCACAGCAGTCCAAGGCCTTCGGCGCCCTCGCCCACATCGGCCAGGACGAGACCATCGCCGGCGAGGCCGTCGGCGACGAGCTCGACGAGCGGGGCCGCAAGAAGGCCCTGTGCGTCCTGCACGAGCAGGGCAACGTCGGCCACGAGCAGCGCTGCGCCGGAGTGGCCAGGACCTTCGGCGGCGACGTCCAGAACCTGTACGTCGACGGCACCAACATGCCCGACGTCCAGGCGTCCATCGAGGCGAAGCTCCAGACCGACCGGTCCATCGACGCCGTCGTCACCCTCGGCGCGCCGTTCGCCGACGCCGCCGTCCAGGCGAAGAGGACCGCCGGGTCCGGCGCCGAGATCGACACCTTCGACCTCAACGCCAAGGTGGCCGCCGGGCTGCGGAGCAAGCAGCTCGGCTTCGCCGTCGACCAGCAGCCCTACCTCCAGGGGTACGAGGCGGTCGACCTGCTGTGGCTGTACCGCTACAACGCCGACGTCCTGGGCGGCGGCAGGCCCGTGCTCACCGGGCCGCAGATCATCACCGAGAAGGACGCCGCCAAGCTGACGGAATTCACGGAGCGAGGAACCCGATGACCGCGACCGCACCACCCGTGAAGGACGGCGCCCCCGCCGACGAGCGCCTGCTGCGCACCTCACCGCTGCGCACGCTCCTCGGCCGCCCCGAGCTCGGCTCCGTCGTCGGCGCCGTCGCCGTCTTCCTCTTCTTCTCCCTCGTCGCCGACAGCTTCCTGCGCGCCTCCAGCTTCGGCACGGTCCTCTACGCCGCCTCGACGATCGGCATCATGGCCGTCCCCGTCGCGCTGCTGATGATCGGCGGCGAGTTCGACCTGTCGGCCGGTGTGCTGGTGACCAGCTCCGCGCTGATCTCCTCGATGTTCAGCTACCAGATGACGGCCAACGTCTGGGTCGGCGTCGGCGTGTCGCTCCTGGTCACGCTCGCCGTCGGCGCCTTCAACGGCGTCATGCTGACCCGTACGAGGCTGCCGAGCTTCATCATCACGCTCGGTACGTTCCTGATGCTGACCGGCCTGAACCTGGGCCTGACCAAGCTGATCAGCGGCACGGTGTCGACGAAGACCATCGCCGACATGGAGGGCTTCGCCTCCGCCCGCGCCCTGTTCGCCTCCCAGTTCTCCCTGGGCGGCGTCGACGTCAAGGTCACCATCCTGTGGTGGTTCGCCCTGGTGGCCCTCGCCACCTGGGTCCTGCTGCGCACCCGGTTCGGCAACTGGATCTTCGCGGTGGGCGGCGGCGCCGACGCGGCCCGCGCGGTGGGCGTCCCGGTGCGCGCCACGAAGACCGGCCTCTACATGGGCGTGGCCTTCTGCGCCTGGGTGTCGGGCCAGCACCTGCTGTTCTCGTTCGACGTCGTCCAGTCCGGCGAGGGTGTCGGCAACGAGCTGATCTACATCATCGCCGCCGTGATCGGCGGCTGCCTGATCACCGGCGGGTACGGCTCCGCCATCGGCTCGGCGGTCGGCGCGTTCATCTTCGGCATGACCAGCAAGGGCATCGTCTACGCCGAGTGGAACCCGGACTGGTTCAAGTTCTTCCTCGGGGCGATGCTCCTACTCGCGACCCTGCTCAACGCCTGGGTCCGCAAGCGCGCGGAGGCGACCAAGTGACGGCACTGGTGGAGCTCGACCACGTCAGCAAGTACTACGGCAACATCCGCGCCCTCGAAGGGGTCTCCCTGGAGGTCCACGCCGGGCAGATCTCCTGCGTGCTGGGCGACAACGGCGCCGGCAAGTCCACCCTCATCAAGATCATCGCCGGGCTGCACGGCCACGACGCCGGCACCCTGCGCATCGAGGGCGAGGAGACCACCCTCTCCTCCCCGCGCGACGCCCTCGACCGGGGCATCGCCACCGTCTACCAGGACCTGGCCGTCGTCCCGCTCATGCCCGTCTGGCGGAACTTCTTCCTCGGCTCCGAGCCCACCAGGGGCGCCGGCCCCTTCAAGCGCCTCGACGTCGCGTACATGCGCGAGACGACCCGCGCCGAGCTGGCCCGCATGGGCATCGACCTGCGGGACGTCGACCAGCCCATCGGCACCCTGTCCGGCGGTGAGCGCCAGTGCGTGGCCATCGCCCGCGCCGTCCACTTCGGCGCCAAGGTCCTCGTGCTCGACGAGCCGACGGCCGCGCTGGGCGTCAAGCAGTCCGGCGTGGTGCTCAAGTACGTGGCGGCCGCCCGCGACGCCGGGCTCGGCGTGGTGTTGATCACCCACAACCCGCACCACGCGTATCTGGTCGGTGACCGGTTCGTGCTGCTGAAGCGCGGCGCGATGGCCGCGAGCCACACCAAGGACTCCGTCACGCTCGACGAACTCACCCGCCAGATGGCGGGCGGCAGCGAGCTCGAGGACCTCCGCCACGAGCTGGAAAGGGCCCCCGCCCCGGCCCGCGTCGGCGGCCACGACGTCCCGCCCGCCCCGGCGCCCTGACCACGGCGCGCCCCCGCCCCCGGCGCCGCAACTGGCAGAATCGGGGGCGGCGGGCGCCGTCCGCCGCCGGACCCCCCACCGCCCGGCCCCCCACGACCAGGGACGACAGGCCTCGTGAGCACGTACCGCGACTTCGCCCTCCCCCGAGCTCTCACGGCTCGCGCGGCGGGGACCTCCGGCGGCGCCGCACGCGCCACCGTCCTGCGCACCGTCTCGGCCCGCGAGCGCCGCTCGCACCTGACGGCGCCCCGCGTCCCCACCGTCGGCATCGACATCGGCGGGACGAAGGTGATGGCGGGCGTCGTCGACGCCGACGGGCAGATCCTGGAGCAGATCAAGACCGAGACGCCGGACAAGTCCAAGAGCGCCAAGGTCGTCGAGGACACCATCACCGAGCTGGTCCTCGACCTCTCCGACCGGCACGACGTGCACGCCGTCGGCATCGGCGCGGCCGGCTGGGTCGACGCCGACCGCAGCCGCGTCCTGTTCGCCCCCCACCTGGCCTGGCGCAACGAGCCGCTGCGCGACTCCCTCCAGGCCCGGCTCGCCGTCCCCGTCATGGTCGACAACGACGCCAACACCGCCGCCTGGGCGGAGTGGCGCTTCGGCGCCGGCCGCGGCGAGGACCACCTCGTCATGATCACGCTCGGCACCGGCATCGGCGGCGCGATCCTGGAGGACGGGCAGGTCAAGCGGGGCCGGTACGGCGTCGCCGGCGAGTTCGGCCACATGCAGGTCGTGCCCGGCGGCCACCGCTGCCCGTGCGGCAACCGCGGCTGCTGGGAGCAGTACAGCTCCGGCAACGCCCTCGTCCGCGAGGCCCGCGAGCTGGCGGCGGCCGACTCGCCGGTCGCGTACAACATCATCGAGCGCGTCAAGGGCTCCGTCCCCGACATCACCGGCCCGCTGATCACCGAGCTCGCCCGCGAGGGCGACGCGATGTGCGTCGAGCTGTTCCAGGACATCGGCCAGTGGCTCGGCGTCGGCATCGCCAACCTGGCCGCTGCCCTCGACCCGTCCTGCTTCGTCATCGGCGGCGGCGTCAGCGCCGCCGACGACCTGCTCATCGGCCCCGCCCGGGACGCCTTCCGGCGCCACCTCACCGGCCGCGGCTACCGCCCCGAGGCCCGGATCGCCAAGGCCCAGCTCGGGCCCGAGGCCGGCATGGTCGGCGCCGCCGACCTGGCCCGGCTCGTCGCCCGCCGCTTCCGCCGCGCCAACCGCCGCCGCCTGGAGCGCTACGAGCGCTACGAGCGGTACGCCCAGGCCATCCGCAACGGCCGTACGACCACCACCCAGGAACCGTAGTCATGTCAGCGATCTCCGTGCTGAACCAGCCCGCCTCCCCGGAGGAGCGGCGGCGCATGATCCGCCGCCGATTCCTGACCGCCGTCGTCATCGTGCTGCTCATCGGCATCCCGGCCGGCTACCTGGTCATCTCCGCCCAGCAGTCCCGCGCCAGCGGCCGCGACAAGGAGGCCGAGTCCTCCGTCACCGGCCTCCAGGACAGTTGGCCCTCCAAGATGAAGCGCCGCGTCTTCGAGGTGCCGATCCCGTCCGGCTCCACCGAGGTCGCCTACTTCGAGACGAGCAACTGGAAGACCAGCAGGCTGTACGTCGAGTTCACCACCACCGGCACCGGGCTGGACGACTTCCTCAACGACGTCGGAACCAGCCGCGCCGCCCTCGACGCCCAGGACGTCACCATCGGCGAACGCGACGCCCGCACCGTCGGCTGGACCTTCCCGGCCGACCGCGACTGGTCGGCCACCACCCACCGCCAGAAGGACCCCCGCCCCACCCGCGACATCACCGTCGACCTCAGCGACCCCGCCGCCCCACGCGTCTACGTCGTCTCCACCGCCACCCCCTGACCGGGCGGGGCCGGTTCCGCTCGCTACCCTGGAGCGAGTGAGCCAGACGCAGACGACCGAACCGCAGCCCGCAGCGCCCATGACCCTCCAGTACCGGTCCGACGGCCCCGAGGACGCCCCCGTCCTGATCCTGGGGCCCTCACTGGGCACCACCTGGCACATGTGGGACCGGCAGATACCCGAGCTGGTGCGTCAGTGGCGGGTCATCCGGTTCGACCTGCCCGGTCACGGCGGGGCCCCGGCGCACCCCGCCACCTCCGTCGGCGAGCTCACCGACCGGCTGCTCGCCACCCTCGACGAGCTGGGCGTCCAGCGCTTCGGGTACGCCGGCTGTTCCATCGGCGGGGCCGTCGGCACCGACCTGGCGCTGCGCGCGCCCCACCGGCTCGCCTCGCTGGCCCTGATCGCCTCCTCGCCCCGCTTCGGCACCGCGGACGAGTTCCGCCAGCGCGGGGTGATCGTCCGCACCAACGGCCTCGACCCGATGGCCCGCACCGCGCCCGAGCGCTGGTTCACGCCCGGCTTCGCCGCCGCCCAGCCCGCGATCGTCGAGTGGGCCGTGCAGATGGTCCGTACGACCGACGCCGGCTGCTACGTCGCCGCCTGCGAGGCGCTCGCCGCCTTCGACGTCCGCGCCGACCTCGGCCGCGTGGGCGTCCCCACCCTCGTCCTGGTCGGCTCCGAGGACCGCGTCACCGGCCCCGCCGAGGCGCGCCACCTGGTGGCCGGCATCCCCGACGCCCGCCTCGCCGTCGTGCCCGGCGCGTCCCACCTCGCGCCCGTGGAGCAGCCGGCCGCGGTGACCGACCTGCTCGTACGGCACTTCTCCACGAGCTGGCAGGCGGTGTCCGACTCCTCGACCGGGATGACCGCCCTCGCCGCGCCGCCCGTGGTGCCCGCCATCGCCGCCCCCGTCGCCCCGCAGGTCGCCGTCCCGCCCGCGCCGGCCCCCGACACCGCCGCCCCCGTGCCCGGCGCCGTCCCGCCCGGCATCGTCCCGCCCGGCATCGTCCCGCCCGGCATCGTCCCGCCCGGTGCCGTGCCGCCCGGTGCCGTCCCGTCCGTCGCGGCCCACGTCGCCGGGCCCGTCGCTCCCGCCCCCGCGCCCGCCGCCGAACCGGCCGGCCGGCCCGACCCGTACGACGCGGGCATGAAGGTGCGCCGCGAGGTGCTGGGCGACGCCCACGTCGACCGGGCCATGGCCGGCGCCGACGACTTCACCGGCGACTTCCAGGAGCTGATCACCCGGTATGCCTGGGGCGAGGTCTGGACCCGCGACGGCCTGGACCGCCGCACCCGCAGCGCCGTCACCCTGACCGCCCTGGTCGCCGGCGGCCACCTGGACGAGCTCGCCTTCCACACCCGCGCCGCCCTCCGCAACGGCCTCTCGCCCGCCGAGATCCGGGAAGTGCTCCTCCAGACGGCCATCTACTGCGGCGTCCCGGCCGCCAACTCGGCGTTCCGGGTCGCCCGGAAGGTCATCCTGGAGGAGACCACACCGGAAGTGTGACCCGACCGGGGGAGGATGCCTCCATGAAGCTGATCAAGAAGTCCCACGCGTGCGTGCGGCTGGAGAAGGACGGGCGCACGCTCGTCGTCGACCCCGGCGGATTCAGCGAGCCGGACGCCGCGCTCGGCGCCGACGCGATCCTCGTCACCCACGAGCACCCCGACCACTTCGACGAGGGGCGGCTGCGGGCCGCCCTGGAGGCCGACCCGGGCGCCGAGATCTGGACGCTGCGCAGCGTCGCGGAGAAGATCTCGGCGGCCTTCCCCGGCCGGGTCCGCACGGTCGGCCACGGCGACACCTTCACCGCGGCCGGCTTCGACGTCCAGGCGCACGGGGAACTGCACGCCGTGATCCACCCGGACATCCCCCGGATCACCAACATCGGCTTCCTCGTCGACGGGGCCGTCTTCCACCCCGGCGACGCGCTCACCGTCCCCGACCAGCCCGTGGACACCCTGATGCTCCCGGTGATGGCCCCCTGGAGCAAGATCTCCGAAGTCATCGACTACGTGCGAGAGGTCGGCCCGCGGCGGGCCATCGACATCCACGACGCGCTCCTCACCGACCTGGCCCGGCCCATCTACGACCGCCAGATCGGCGCCCTGGGCGGCACGGACCACGGACGGCTGACGCCCGGCGACGCGACGGAGGTCTGACTGTCACAGGGCCCCATTAGGCTGTGGGGCATGCGCATCGCCACCTGGAACGTCAATTCGATCACCGCCCGGCTGCCCCGGCTGCTGGCCTGGCTGGAGAGCAGCGGCACGGACGTGCTGTGCATCCAGGAGACCAAGTGCACCGCGGAGCAGTTCCCCACCGACGAGCTGCGCGAGCTGGGGTACCAGTCGTCGGTGCACGCCACCGGCCGGTGGAACGGCGTGGCCCTGGTCTCCCGCGTCGGCCTGGAGGACGTCGTCCACGGCCTGCCGGGCGGCCCGGAGTACGACGGCGTCGCCGAACCGCGGGCCATCTCCGCGACCTGCGGCCCGGCCCGTGTCTGGTCGGTGTACGTGCCGAACGGCCGTGAGGTGGCGCACGAGCACTACGCCTACAAGCTGCGCTGGCTGGAGGCGCTCAAGGACGCGGTCGCCGAGGACGCGGCGGGCACCCGCCCCTTCGCGGTGCTCGGCGACTTCAACATCGCGCCGACCGACGACGACGTCTTCGACCGCGCCCTGTTCGAGGGCTCGACGCACGTCACCGAGCCCGAGCGCGCAGCGCTCGCGGGGCTGCGCGACGCCGGGCTGTCCGACGTGGTGCCGCGCCCGCTGAAGTACGACCACCCGTTCACCTACTGGGACTACCGCCAGCTCTGCTTCCCCAAGAACCGGGGCATGCGCATCGACCTGGTGTACGGCAACAAGCCGTTCGCCGGCGCGGTCACGGACGCCTACGTCGACCGCGAGGAGCGCAAGGGCAAGGGCGCCTCCGACCACGCCCCGGTCGTCGTCGACCTGGACGTCTAGCGCGCGCCCTGTAGTGCGTCCGGTGGGTTCGGTGCGACGCTGGGCGGTATGAACATCCCTTTCCTGGACGCCTGGCGCAAGCGGCACGGTGACGGGCGGTCCGCGGTCCCGCGCGCCGCCGCCGAGAGCGACCCGGAGGGCGTGGCGGACATGCTCGCCGAGTGCGACCTGCTGCGCGCCCGGGTCCAGGAGTACGGGGTGCAACTGGACGACACGCCGCGGTCCTTGGAGGCGATCGACCAGCTCCCGCCCCGCTGGCGGGACGACCCCGAGGAGCTGCCCTGGCTGGGCAACGACGCGGGTCTGTACCTCGGTACGGTCATCGTACGGACGGTGCCCGGCGCGCACTGGCACCTGACACCGGGCGGTCACCCGGTCGTCCGGCTGGTCTCGGGCCGGGAGATCCACGTCGTCGAGGCCGGACTGGACTGGGCGATCAGCGGCTCCCCCGAGCTCTCCCAGGTGTACGCGGAAGCCGCCGAGGGGTAGCCGCTCCAGGTGGTAAATACGGCTTATGCCCCCTTTATGCGTGTCGGGGAGCTGAAGTCCCTTTCCGGGCTGGATAGTTTGCGCTGACCTCGTCACGGCTGAGAAGGGGGCAGGGCAGCGTATGGCCGTCGATCCGTTGATCGAGCCGCGTGACGCCGCTCCGGGACGGGTGCCGGCGGACCCGATGAGCCAGGCCCGACCGGCGGCGGCCGGAGATCACTCCTCGCGCAGCGGCACCGACACGTACGACGGGTCGGACGACGGCGAGGAGAAGGTCAGCCGCGCGCCGGACGGGTTGTGCTCGATGTACAGCGGGTCGACGGTGTCGACGACCAGGGCGAGCCGGTGGCCGGCCGGGACGTCGTAGGCGGTGGAGAACAGCTCCAGGTCCACGCTGAACGGCCGCCCCGGCGTCTTGCCGTGGAAGGTGTACGGGGCGTTGCTGACCAGCTTGCCGACGCCGAGCGGGCCCACGTCGTAGAGGTACGCGACGAGGGTGCCGCTCGACGCGGTGCTGGTGACCGTGGTGTGCAGCTTCGCCGTGCCCCGCACGCGCTGCGGGGAGCCGTACCGCTCGGACTGCCAGACGGCCGCGAAGGAGCGGGGGAGCAGGGGGATGGAGGCCATGGGCGGCAGCTTCAGGAACTGGTCGAGGGTGTTGGAGAGCATCACGATGCCGCCGTTGGCGCCCGAGTCGACGTTCGCGTACACCTTCCGCTCGTCGGCGAGGGCGATCTTCCGCTGGGTGGCGCCGACCGACTTCCAGTCGGGGTAGCCCTCGTAGCCGCTGGAGGAGCGGGACGCGAGCTGGACCGGCTGCTCGCGGTCGATGCCGTTGTCCGCGCCCTTGAGGTGGTGGTCGAACCAGCGGTGGGCGTTGGTCCAGGTGTCGTTGGGCAGGCCGAGCAGGCCGGTCGCCTCGGCGGTGGCGTGGTCGCCGGGCCGCAGTTCCAGGCGCTTGGGGCCGGTGAGCTTCTCGTAGAAGGAGGCGTACTGGTTGGGCGGGAAGATGGTGTCGCCCCAGGCGTTGCCGAGCATGATGGCGGCGCCGCCCGCGTTGATCCGGTCGAGCGCGAAGGCGGGGGAGCGCTTGGCGCCCCACGCGATCATCTCCTCCTCCTTGTCCAGGTTGGAGGCGAGGAAGTCCTTCAGGGTCTGCTGGAGTTCGGGGCTCGGGCGGCCGGTGAGGTAGCCGGTGCCGCCGAGCATCGCGGCCGCCTGGAGGTGCTGGGTGCGGCCGCTGTAGATGGAGTCGATGAGGTCGGCCCAGCCGCTCATCGCGACGACGGCCCGGACGCGCTTGTCGTGACCGGCGGCGAGCAGGCTGATGCCCGCGCCGTAGCTGACGCCCGCCATGCCGACCCGCTGGGGGTCGGCGGGGGTGTGGGCCAGGGCCCAGTCGATGACCTTGGAGGCGTCGGCGACGTCCGCCGGGCCGGCGACCTCGATGTGGCCGCCGGACTGCCAGAAGCCGCGCGAGTTGTAGCTGACGACCACGTAGCCGGAGTCGGCGAGCTTCCGGGCCTGGGCGAGGTACTCGACCTGCGGCATGGACCAGCTCGTCGGCAGCACGATCACGGGGTAGCGGCGGGTGCCGTCGGAGTCCGCCGGGGTGACGACGTTGGCCTTCAGGACGGTGCCGCCGTCGCCGGTGATGTCGACGAACCGTATACCGCCGGTCATGACCGTGTCCGTGCCGGTGGCGGCGGCGGGCGGGGCGAAGCCCAGGGCCGTCCCGGCCAGCAGGGCGGCCGAGACGGCACCGGTCGTCGTCGTACGCAGGGCTGTGCGCGGCTTTCCCACGGTTCGTTCCCCCATTCGCCGGTCACGCTTGAAAGGTGAACCGAAGGAAACCATGGGGGCCTTACCGGAGGTAACCCATCAGTAAGTTACGTGCCGGTAACGATTGTTGGACGTCGTGTCAACGAGCCTCGTGCCCAGGCGTCAGCGCAGGGCGCTCTTCGCCTGCCACTCCGCCCACGACAGGTTCCACTCGCCGTACCCGTTGTTCAGCGCCTGCGTGCCCTTGGCGTCGGCGCCCTCCACCTCGAAGGGGTCGCCCACCTGCACCTGGTCGTACACCCACCGGGCGTCCGGGGTGTCCATGCCGATGCAGCCGGAGCTCTTGTTGGCGCTGCCCATGTACCGGGCGTTCCAGGGCGCGGCGTGCGCGTACATCCCGGACCAGGTCAGCCGCATCGAGTAGTCGACCATCTTGTCGTACGCGTCACCCAGGCCGACCGTCTCGGAGCGCATGTTGATCGTGCCCTCCTTCGACATCAGCACGGTCTTGCCGCGCCACGACGCCTTGTCGCCGCCCGGCGTGCCGCCCGACATGGGGATGTCCTTGATCTCCTGGCCGTCCTGCAGCAGCTTCAGCCGGTGGTTGTCCAGGTCGGCCTTGACCACCTGGTTCTTCCCTATGGTCACGTCGGTCGTGTAGTCCCGTACGAACCAGCCGCCGGCCTCGCCCGAGTCGACGCCGTTCAGCTCGGCCCGGAGGGTGACCTTGGTGCCGGGCTTCCAGTACTTCTCCGGCCGCCAGTCGACCCGGTCCTTGCCCGACCAGTCCTGCATCCAGCCCCACGAGCCGACCGTGTTGTTCGACGTCGTCACCTTGAGGTGCTTCTCCACCTCGGCCTTGTTCTTGACCGGGTGGTCGAAGACGATCGACAGCGGGTGGGCGATGCCGACCGTGCTGTTCTTGCCGGGGGCCAGCGTGAGCTTGTTCACCTTCTCGGGCGCGGCCGTGGCGAAGTCCGCCGTGGCGGTGCCGCCGTCCGTGGTGCGCGCCTCGACGGTGTAGCCCGTGCCGGGGGCGGCCTTGCGGGCGGAGGTCCAGGTCAGGCCGTCGCCGGAGACCGTGCCGTCGAGCGTGGCGCCCTTGGAGTCGGTCACGGTGACCTGCTGGAGTTTGCCCTCGGCGAGGGTCACCTTCACCGGCTCACCGGCCTTCGCCTGCTTGCCGGTGAGGTTCACCGAGATCCGGGTGTCCGGCTTGGTGCCCTTCTCGTCGGCCTTCGCGGGGCCCGAACCGCCCGAGCACGCGGTCAGGGCGGCCGCGGCGAGGACCGCGGTGCCGGCCAGGGCGGCGGTGCGGAAGGGGCTGCGCGGGCGTGTGCGGCTCAACTGGAAACCTCCGATGCGTTCTTTCGTCCCCAGGTGAGAGGGGCGTCGGAGGGTGCGGGTTGCCTAGGGGGCGCCGGAAATTTCCGGCTGTGCCGGATCGGTCCGCGCCTCGGCCTGTGGCGCCGGTGACAGTGCGGCCCGGGTCACGTCCGCGACCAGCTCCACGACGTCGGGGCCGTACGCCTGCGAGTTCACCACCTTCAGCAGCAGCACGAACGAGCCGTCGGTCCCGTACTTCCGGGCCAGCTTCTCGTGGTGCCGGACCAGGTAGCGGGTGGCCGCCTGGTTGGTGATCGCGCGCTGGCCGCAGAAGAGGAACACGGGCCGCGCGCCCTCACCGGCGGTGAGCCTGGCGAGTATGACGTACTCGGACGATCCCCCGTCCTCCCGGTAGCGCTCGGCGCCGATCGTGAACGCGCCGCGGTCGGGGCCCGGCTCCACGTCCACGTTGACGTCGACGCCCGGCAGCAGGGTGGCCAGATGCGCGGCCGTCCGCCGGTTGGAATACGGTCCACCGAGGCAGAACTCGGTTCGCTCGCCGAAGCCCTGCTGGGTGGCGTCGTGCGGCACGATCCGCGCGTGCGAGCCGCAGTCCTTGATGAGGGCCGCCAGTTCGAGGAGCGCGAAGACGTCGTAGCGGCGCACCGCGCCGTCGCTGCCCGCGTCGCGGTTGACCACCAGCACGCATTCGGCGTTCCCCGGCAGCCCGAAGAACGCCTGCTTGCGGCGGAGCCCGCGGCGCCACAGGGCGGTGCGGGCCAGCCAGCCGAGCGACGCGCTGACTCCGGTGGCGATGACACCGAGCACGATGTTGAGCAGGTCTTCATACATGGGCGCGCATGGTAGCGGGGGAGCGAAACGTGGCCAGAGGCGGTCCTGGCGGGGGGCTGCCCGCGAAGTTAGGCTGCGCGGACGGTCGTTGACTGGAGGTACGGATGCGTCGGTCCCACGTACGTAACGTCTCGCTCGCCGCTGTCGCCGCCACGGTCCTCTCCGTCGGCGCCGCCGCGCCGCCCACGGAACGTACGACGCCCGTCAAGGAACCGGTGGCGGTGGGGTACGGCGGCGCCGTCGCGAGCGTGGACGCCGACGCCTCCGCCGCCGGGATCGAGGTGCTGCGGCGGGGCGGCAACGCCGTGGACGCGGCGGTCGCCACGGCCGCGGCGCTCGGCGTCACCGAGCCGTACTCGGCGGGCATCGGCGGCGGTGGCTACTTCGTCTACTACGACGCCAGGACCCGCAAGGTCCACACCATCGACGGCCGCGAGACGGCGCCGATGTCGGCGGACGCGTCGCTGTTCCTCGGCGAGGACGGCAAGCCCCTGCCCTTCGAGGAGGCCATGACCAGCGGGCTGAGCGTCGGCACCCCCGGCACGCCCGCCACCTGGGAGGCCGCGCTCGGCGCCTGGGGCAGCAAGTCGCTGCGGGACCTGCTGAAGCCGGCCGAGCGCCTCGCACGGGACGGCTTCACCGTCGACGCAACCTTCCGCGCGCAGACCGCCGCCAACGAAGCCCGGTTCCGGGACTTCCCGGCCTCCACGGAGCTGTTCCTGCCCGGCGGGCGGCTGCCCGTCGTCGGGTCGGTCATCACCAACCCCGACCTCGCCCGCACGTACGAGAAGCTCGGCCGCCAGGGCGCCGGGGCCCTGTACCGGGGCGAACTGGCCCGCGACATCGTCCGTACGGTGCAGGACCCGCCCGTCCGGGAGGGCGCCACCCGCAACGTACGCGCCGGGGACCTGACGGAACGCGACCTGGCCCGCTACGAGACGAAGCGGCAGCGGCCCACGAAGATGTCGTACCGGGGCCTGGACGTCTACGGCATGGCACCCTCGTCGTCGGGCGGCACCACCGTCGGCGAGGCCCTCAACATCCTGGAGCGCACCGACCTGTCGTCCCTGCCGAAGGCCCGGTACCTGCACCGGTTCATCGAGGCGAGCCGCATCGCCTTCGCCGACCGGGGGCGCTGGGTCGGCGACCCGGCCTTCGAGGACGTACCCGTCAAGGGCCTGCTGTCGCAGCGGTTCGCCGACTCGCGCGCCTGCCTGATCCGCGACGACGCGGTGCTCACCAGCCCGCTCGCCCCGGGCGACCCGCGCCGGCCGCGGCCGTGCGCCAGTGGCGGGACGGCGGCGCCGACGACGTACGAGGGGGAGAACACCACCCACCTCACGGCGTCCGACAAGTGGGGCAACGTCGTCGCGTACACGCTGACCATCGAATCGACGGGCGGCAGCGGCATCACCGTGCCCGGACGGGGCTTCCTGCTCAACAACGAGCTGACCGACTTCTCCTTCGCCCCCGCCAACCCGGCCGTCCACGACCCGAACCTGCCCGGCCCCGGCAAGCGTCCCCGCTCCTCCATGTCGCCCACCATCGTCCTGGACGACCGCGCCCGCCCGGTGCTCGCCCTCGGCTCCCCGGGCGGCGCGACCATCATCACGACCGTGCTCCAGACCCTGACCGGCGTCGTGGACCGCGACCTCCCGCTCGTCGAGGCGATCGCCGCCCCGCGCGCCAGCCAGCGCAACCAGACCACCACGGAGCTCGAACCGGCCCTCTACAACAGCCCGTTGCGCACCGAGCTGGAGGCCCTGGGCCACGCCTTCCGCCAGAACCCCGAGATCGGCGCCGCGACCGGCGTCCAGCGCCTCCCGGACGGCCGCTGGCTCGCCGCCGCCGAGAAGACCCGCCGCGGCGGTGGCTCCGCCATGGTCGTCCACCCGGCCGGGCGGCCGTAGGGCGCCGGTCACGGCCGCGCGGCCGGTTCACCGGGTCAGTACGTACCAGTCGGGTGAATCAGGGTCGCCGTACTCGTAGTTCAGCTTCGGGTCGGCGGCCGTCCCGCCCAGGGTCCAGCGGCCGGGCCAGCAGTCGCCGACGGCGATGTCGACAGCCTGGAGCCAGGTGCTGTCGTCCGGCGTGAAGCGCCAGGTGCCGGAGCCCGCGCACCGGCCCTCCGGCTCCCCGGCACGGTCGCCCCAGGTGCCCACGGCGACCGCGCGGCCGTCCGCCCCCAGCCGCAGGGTGCCGCCCCGGCCGTCGCTCCACGTACCGGCCAGGTCCGAGCCCCGCACCCGGGGCGGGGCGTACTCGTCCACCAGCCCGGTGCCGTACACCAGGGCGCCCAGGGCGACCACGCCGGCGGCCGACAGGGCACCGGCCCCGACGACGGTCCGGTACGGACGCTCACGGGTGAGGGCCCAGCGCGTCAGCAACGCCACCGCCGACAGCGCCACCGTCCCGCCCAGCCACGTCCACCACCAGACCGCCGGGCCGCCTCCGGCCACCGCGGGCCACGGCGCCACCACGGCCGCCCCGCACCCGGCCACCACCGGCACCCACCACCAGGCGTGCCGGCCGGTGTACCTGCGCCCCGCCCACCGCGCGGCCGACAACGCCGGCAGGACCGCGAACACCGTGCAGGCCAGCGCCACCGGCCCCCCGCCGCAGAACAGGAAGGGAAGGGCCGGCAAGGACATGCCCGGGCCGTCAGCGCGCATCGGAGACTCGTGGGCCATCTCCACGAAGCCCGCGATCTCGATGGCCGACGGAGCCATCAGCAGCACGGCCAGCGTCGAGACGAGGATCGGCCTGGTGCTCCACACGGCGTGCGGGGCCACGGGCGGCCGCTCACTCCACCGCACCGGCCACGGTCCCCGCTCGTTCACACGTCTGTTCACAGGCACGGGATCCTCGCACGGGGCGGACGGCCCGGCCGGGGCGGGTGCGCCTTCCGGACGCCCGGACCGGTCGGCGAAGATTGAGGCTGTCAGCAACACGGCGGCAGTACGAGCAGCGAGGAGCGTCCACGCAGATGGCCACTTCCGGTTCCGGAGCACGGCCGCCCACGATCGCCGACGTGGCCCGCGCCGCGTCGGTGTCACGGACGACGGTGTCGCACGCCCTGAACGGGATCGGCAAGGTCGACCCCCGGACGCGCGAGCGCATCAAGCAGGTCGCCGCCGAGCTCGGCTACCGGCCCAACCTGCGGGCGCAGCGGCTGCGGCGCGGGGAGGCGAAAGCCATCGCGCTGGCCTCCTCCATGCCCTTCGCGGTGGCCGGCGGGCCGTCCCGGCTCGGGTTCTACATGGAGGTCGCCGCCGCTGCCGCCGAGCGGGCGCTGCTGCACGGGTACGCCCTCGTGCTCGTACCGCCCGTGCAGGACGGGACGGCGCTGTACTCGGTGGACATCGACGGCGCCATCGTCGTCGAACCCGACCGGGACGACATGGCCGTGGCGCAACTGCGCGAACGGGGCCTGCCGTACGTGGCGCTCGGGCGCCCCACGGCGGAGGGGGACGACGCCCCGTACGTCGACCTGCGCGGCGGCCAGGTCGTCGACCTGCTCCTCGCCCACCTGCGCGAACAGGGCGCCCGGCGCCCGGCGCTGCTCATCGGCGCGGGCTCCCGGCACTCCGCCGTCGACGCCCGCGCCGCATACCTGCGGGCCGCCGCCGAGGACGGCCGGCCACCGGTCGTCGCCACGGCGCCCGAACAGGGCGGCGAACAGGCCGGGTACGACGCCTGCGCCGCCCTGCTCGCCGAGCACCCCGACACCGACGCCGTCTGCGCGCTCGTCGACGCCTTCGCGGTCGGCGCCGTCCGGGCGATCCACGACAGCGGGCGGCGCATCCCCGACGACATCCTGGTCGTGACCCGGTACGACGGGCTGCGCGCCCGGACCTGCGAGCCGCCGCTCACCGCCGTGGACCTGCACCTGGACCGGGCCGCCGGCGACGCCGTCGAACTGCTCCTCGCCCAACTGCGCGGCGACGTCCCGGCGGCGACGGCCACGGCGCCCGAACCGCGCGTCGTCCCCCGCGCCTCGTCGCTGCGGGCCGCCTCGCACCGGGACACGGCCCAGATGTGAGCCCACCGGGCCCGTCACAGCCCGAGCATCAGCCCCGTACCCGAGACGAGCGCGAAGACCAGCACGAACAACCGCATCCGGCGCGCGTCGAGCCGCTGGTGCACCAGCCGGCTCAGCCACGCCCCGGCGGCCAGGGCCGGCAGCAGCGCGACCGCCCAGCCGAGCTGGGCCGCGCTGCCCCGGCCGGTGGCGAACAGCAGGGCCAGCGAGGCCACTTCGCCGACGAGGAAGCACACGGCGACCGTGGCCCGCAGCTCCGCCGGCGGCCGGTGCTGGTACACCAGCGCCAGCGGCGGGCCGCCCACCCCCGTCGCCGTCTCCGTCAGCCCGGTGACCACCCCCGCGCCCACGTACGCCCCCCGTCCGGGGATGAACGCGGGTGCCGCGAGGCTCACCACCGCCGCCAGCACGGTCGCCACGCCCACGAACAGCCCCAGCCGCCGGTCGGGGATCACCCACAGCAGCACCAGGCCGCCCGGGGTGGCCGCCAGGCGCGCCGCGGTGATCCACCCGGCGCCCCGCAGGTCCAGCGCGGCCCGCTCGCGCCAGGCGACGTACAGGTTGAGCGGGACCATCGACGCCAGGACGAACACGGGCACCAGGCCCGCGTCCAGCAGCCCCGCCACGGGCGCGACGATCAGGGCGAAGCCCAGACCGCTCGCGCCCTGCACGAACGCCGCGAGGGCGACCGTGACGGCGAGGACGGCCACCGTCTCCGCACTCACGAGCAGGCCGCCCAGGCGTCGCCCGACGTGGGGTGGACCCGGGTCACCGGCGCCCGGAGCACCACCTCCCGGGCCAGTTCGCCCGCCCGGCGCACCAGCGCGGGACCGTCCCAGCCGGTCGGCCACCCGCGCCACAGCCGCAGCCGGCCGGCCACGAACACGGCGCTGATCTGATCGCGGTTGCCGCGCCGCACCAGCTCCCAGGGCAGGTCCCAGGACAGCGCAGTCTCCGGCGCCGACACGTCGACGAGCAGGAAGTCCGCGGCGGCGCCCGCCACGATCCGCCCGGTACGGCGGCCGAGCCCGACCGCGTCGGCACCGCCCCGGGCGGCCCGGTCCAGCCAGGTCCAGCCGGCGCCGCACGAGGAGTCGCCGGTGGCGAGCCCGTACGCAAGGCGCTGCGCGAACTCGGCGGCGTCGGCCAGCCGGAACCCGTCACCCCGCGTGCCGTCCGTCCCCAGCCCGAACCGGATGCCGCGCTCGGCCATGGTCGTCGCCGGGGCGACGGCGTTGCCCTTCCAAGCACTGGCCACCGGGTTGTAGCTGACGGCGGCACCGCTGCCGGCCAGCAGGCTCACCTCCCGGGGCGTGACCAGCGTGGCGTGCGCGGCCAGCAACTGCGGCCCGAGAGCGCCCACTTCGTGCAGGTACTCCAGGGGCCGCAGCCCGTGTTCCACCAGGGAGCGTTCCACGGCGGCGAGGTGCTCGTTGACGTGGATCTGGACGACCGCGCCCGCTTCGGCCGCCAGGCGGGCGGTGTGGCGCAGGGTGCGGGCGGTCGCGGCCTCCGGGACGGAGACGGCGAGGGACGGGTGGATCAGCTCCTCGGTGCCGTACCGGGCGAGGTGCTTCTCGGCGTTCGCCAGGACCGTGCCGGTGTCCCCGTCCACGTCGTTGCAGACCAGGCCGAGGACGCACCGGACGCCGGCGTCCCGCGCGGCGGCGGCCACCAGCTCCACGTCCACGGAGGCGCGGGTGCCCGCCTCGGCGACCGTGGTGAACCCGCCGCGCAGCGACTCGAGGGCGGCCAGCTTCGCCGCCACGTACACCGCCTCCTCGTCCAGGGCGCCCTCGAGCGGCACCCACACCCGGCGGAAGATCTCCGACGGCTCCCCGAAGGCGAGCGCGGCGCCGAAGCTCTGCGTGAGGTGGTGGTGGGCGTCGACGAAGCCCGGCATCAGGACGTGCCCGGGCAGCCGGACGGGCGTGAGGCCCGGGTGCTCCCGCGCCAGTTGCCCGGCCGGTCCGACCGCGCGGAAGGTGTCACCGGCGACGACGGCCGCGTAGTGGTCCTTCAGCCCGTCGGGCGTGAGCACCGCGTCGGGGGCCAGCAGGAGTCCGTTGCCGCCGGCGCGCAGACGGTCGGGGGTGAGCTCGTTCATCGGTCGCTTTCGGTACGGGTACGGGTGTGGGTACGGGGGCGGGGGAGACGGACGTGGTGGAAGAGGACGTTCAGGACGGCGGCCGTGACGGCGCCGACGGCGACGCCGCTCTCCAGGAGGATGCGGGCGTTGGGCGGGAAGCCGCCGTAGACACCGGGGATCAGGATCGGCAGCAGCCCCAGGGCGAGGGCGACGGCGCAGATGAAGGTGTTGGTGTGCCGGTCCAGCTCGCCGGCCCGCCCGAGCATCTGCACGCCGAGCACCGTGATGACGGCGAAGACGACCATGGCCGTGCCGCCCACGACGGCCGACGGGATGACGCTGATCGCCCGGGTGACGGGGGCCAGGAAGCCGATGACGATCAGGACGGCCCCGGCGGCGGCGGTGACGTACCGGCTGCGTACGCCGGTCACGCGGACGATGCCGATGTTCTCGCCGCTGGTCACCATCAGCGGCAGGCCGAAGAAGCCACCGAAGAGGGAGGTGACCGCGTCGCCCCGGATGGTCTTCGGCACGTCGGCCTTCTTGTCGATCTCCTTGCCCACCGCCTCCGCGTTGATCACCGTCTGGCCGGTCGCCTCCGCCATGGAGGCGAGGCTGTACAGCATCAGGGGCAGGGCGGCGAGCAGGTTGAACTCGGGTGACCCGAACGGCAGGGCACGGGGCAGGTTCAGCAGTCCGCCCTCGGTGGCCGTGCCGAAGTCGACGCCGCCGAGGAGGAAGGCGAGGACCGTACCGGCGATCAGGCCGAGCATCACGGCGAGCTGGCGCAGCACACCGGTGAACAGCCAGTAGAACGCGACGGTGAAACCGATCGTCGCCATGCCGAGGAGCAGGTTGACGGGGTCGGCGAACCCGGGCGTACCGGGGCGGCCGGTGACGAGCACGGCCCCGACCTTCACCAGGTTGACGCCGACGATCACGATCATCGTGCCGATGACCAGGGCGGGGAAGAACGCCAGAAGCCGGGAGAACACCGGCAGGACCACGAAGTAGAACGCGGCGGTGAGGATCACCGCCCCGGTGGCGGTGGGCAGCCCGTGCTGCTCGGCGATGGCCAGGAACAGGATGAGCGGCGCGCCCCCCGGCAGCATGACGAACGGCAGCTTCGGCCCGAACTTCCACGGCCCGAACGACTGGATCAGGGAGCCGATCCCGGACAGGACGAACGCGGCCGAGAGCAGGTCGACCGTCAGCCCCGGGTCGAGCCGGAGCGTGGCGCTCATCAGGAAGATCGCCGAGATGGGTGTGGCGGCCATGACCAGCACGTGCTGGAGCCCGAAGAGCAGGATGCGCCCGAGCGGCCGGGACTCGTCCACGGGATGGGGCGCCGCGTCCCCGGTGGACGTGGAACGGTCCCCGGCGGACGGGGGGCGGTCGCCGGTGGACGTGGAGCGGTCGCCGGTGGACGGCGGGCCCGGGGGTTGGGCGGGGGTGTCGGGGGATTCCAGGGCGTCGGGGGCTTCGGGGGCTTCGGGGGCTTCGGGGGCTTCGGGGGAGCGGGGGGCGGACGCCGGGGCGGCGTGGTCGGCGGACCCCGGTGGGGAGGGGACGCGGGGCGTGGGGCGGGGACTGGACACGTTCGAGCTCCGTTCGGCTCGCTCCGGTTTTGGCCGCGCTCCACCCGAGACGGGGGCGGAATCGCAGGGGCCAAATCGATTTGGCCGCCAGTATGTGAGGGCGGGCGGGGCGCGTCAAGGGATCGGTACGGCTCCGGTCCCGCGAACGGGCGGCCCGATTGCCGGGGGCATGGGGGCCACGTTTGATGGAAAGGGAGGCCCGAGCGGCCCGTTGGCCGGAAGGAGAGGCGACCGTGGTTCTCGTACTGCGCCCAGGAAGGCCGGACGACGCCCAGGAGTGCGGCAGGATCTGTTTCGAGGCGTTCGACGGCATCGCCCGCGCACACGGGTATGCGTCGGACATGCCCGGTGCCGAACCGGCCGCGCAGATGTTCCGGATGGTGCTGGACCACCCGGGCTTCTACGTCGTCGTGGCCGAGCAGGACGGGCGGATCGTGGGCAGCAACTGCCTGGACGAGCGGTCACCCGTCGCCGGCGTCGGACCGATCACCGTCGACCCGGCCGTACAGAACGGGGGCATCGGACGCCGGCTCATGCTGGACGTCATGCGGCGGACGGCCGAGCGCGGGGCGCCCGGCATCCGGCTGTTGCAGAGCGGGTACCACTGCCGGTCGTTCGCGCTCTACGCCGGGCTCGGCTTCGAGTTCCGCGAGACGGTCGCCTGCCTCCAGGGCCCGCCCATCGGCGGGGCGGTGCCCGGCCGCGAGGTGCGGGCGGCCACGGACGCGGACCTGGCGGCCTGCAACGACCTGTGCCGGCGGGTCCACGGGGCGGACCGCGGCGGGGAGCTCGCCGACGCGCTCAAGGCGGGCACCGCCCGGGTGACCGAGCACGACGGGCGGATCACCGGATACGCGACGGACCTGTCCTTCTTCGCCCACGCGGTCGGCGAGAGCACCGACGACGTCCGGGCGCTCATCGCCGCGGCACCCTCCTTCGGCGGCCCCGGCATCCTCGTACCGGCGCGCGACAGCGCCCTGTTGCAGTGGTGCCTCGGCAACGGGCTCAAGGTGCGGCAGCTCATGAGCCTGATGACGATCGGCCTCTACAGCGAGCCCGCCGGCGCGTACCTGCCGTCCATCCTGTACTGACCGGCGCCGGCGGTCGCCGTGCCGTCGGGGCGCACGGGCCGTCCGCGCTGCCGGCGCCGCCCGCACGTGCGGCCCGTCACCGCTACCGTGCCGCCCGCACATGCGGGCCGTCCGCGCTACCGTGCCGCCAGCACGTGCGGCCCGTCACCGCTACCGTGCCGTCAGCACGCGCGGCCCGTCCTCCGTGATGGCGACCGTGTGCTCCACGTGCGCCGCGCGGCTGCCGTCCCCGGTGCGGACCGTCCAGCCGTCCTCGGCCGTGACGTGGTCGTCGCCGCCACCGGCCACCAGCATCGGCTCGATGGCCAGCACCATGCCGTGCCGCAGCGGCATTCCCCGCCCCGGGCGCCCCTCGTTGGGCACGCCCGGGTCCTCGTGCATCCGGCGGCCGATCCCATGGCCGCCGAACCCGTCCGGGATGCCGTACCCGGCGGCACGGCAGACGCGGCCGATCGCGTGCGCGATGTCCCCGACACGGTTCCCGACGACCGCCGCGGCGATGCCCGCGTCCAGCGCCTCGTACGCCGTGCCGATCAGCCGCGTGTCCGCCGGGCGGGCCCGCCCCACCGTGAAGCTGATCGCCGCGTCGCCGGCCCAGCCGTCCAGGACCGCGCCGCAGTCGACGCTCACCAGGTCGCCGTCCCGCAGCCGGTAGCCGTCCGGTATGCCGTGCACGACGGCGTCGTTCACCGACGTGCAGATCACCGCCGGGAACGGCACCGGCGCCCACTCCGGGCGGTAGCCGAGGAAGGGCGACCCGGCGCCCGCCCCGCGCAGCACCTCGCGTGCGGTCCGGTCCAGTGCGGTCAGCGTGACACCGGGCGCCGCGGCCGCCCGTACCGCGGCCAGCGCCTCCGCGACGACCCGGCCGGAGGCGCGCATGGCCTCCAGGGAGGCGTCGGTCTTGATCTCCACCATGCCAATTACTATACCGGTATTAGTGTGGGGTCATGGTCCGAACCCCCCTCACCCCCGAAGAGCGCGAACGCGGCGAGCGCCTGGGGCGGTTGCTGCGCGAGGCGCGCGGCCCGCGCAGCATGGTCGAGATCGCGGCGGCGGCCGGGCTCTCGGCGGAGACGCTCCGCAAGATCGAGACCGGCCGCGCCCCGACCCCCGCCTTCTTCACGGTCG
Organism: Streptomyces sp. WAC05374; assembly: GCF_004353505.1. GTDB lineage: Bacteria > Actinomycetota > Actinomycetes > Streptomycetales > Streptomycetaceae > Streptomyces. Next base: position 387,836 of record NZ_SMNQ01000004.1, on the reverse strand, counting down.
CCGCGCTGGCCGGGGTGCTCGGCCTGTCGATGGACGACCTCGTCACCCGGTGCGCGCCGGTGCCCTCCTGAGCGGAGGTCCGCGGAGGTCTCAGGAGCGCCGGTACAGCTCCGGCACCGAGACCTTGACCGGCTCCCGGGTGGTGCGGGCGATCACGACGACCACGGGCTCGTCCGGGTCGGGGTTCTCCTCGCGGTGCGGGACGAACGGGGGGACGAGGAAGAAGTCCCCCGGCCCGCCGGCGAGCCGCACCTCCTGGGTGCCGTCGTGGTACACGAACACCGGGTGCCCGCTCACCACGTAGATCCCGGCCTCCGAATCACCGTGGTGGTGGTTGTCCGTCCTGCTCGACGGGGGGTTCTCCACCAGGCCCATCCAGAGCCTGCTCGAGCCGGTCGTGCCGCCGCTGATGGCGGCGTGGCCGTCCTGGTCGCCGGACCGGACGTGGTGGACCCGGTCGTTCGGCGGTGTGCCCCCATCCGTGCCCCGAGCGGTCCCGGAGTTCTCGTACGCGGTCATCGTTGCCCTCCCGTTTCTCGTCGGCCCGGTCTCGTCGGCCCGGTTCCTCCCCGGTGCGACGGGAACCAGGCTGCGACACGCGCCCCGGCGCGCCAACCGCTGTTGCCGTTACGGCAATACGCGCGTTCGGGGCCTGGGGGCGCGCGGGACCGGGTCGGGGGCGTAGGGTCGCGGCCGTGATACCTGAAGGGTTGCGGCACGGCCGCTATGTCAGCCTGACCACGTTCCGCAAGGACGGCACGGGGGTCGCCACACCGGTCTGGTACGCCGTCGACGGCGACGAGATGTACGTCTGGACGCGCGCCGACTCCTGGAAGGTGAAGCGGCTGCGCCGGGACAGCCGGGTCGTCGTCACCGCGTGCGACGTGCGGGGCCGGGTCGCGGAGGGTGCCGCCCGCGCCGAGGGCACGGCGCGGCTGCTGGACGACCTCAAGGGCGTACGGAAGCTGCTGTCCCGCAAGTACGGCGTGCAGTTCTGGCTGGTCGACCTGCCGGCGGCGCTGGTGCGGCTGGGGAAGCGGCCGCACGTGGGCATCGCCGTGAAGTTCGCGCCCGAAAAGCTCCCGTAGCCCGGCCGTAACACGGCTGCGGTCGAATGCCTCCGGACCGGAGGATTCCCGTCGGCTGTGGGGCAGGGGCGTACATGACGGTGCATCACCTCCCGGAGGAGGTTGCGGCGTTCGCGCGCCGCCTCGGCGGGCTGGTCGCGGAGCTGGACGAGGGTGCCGGATGGTACGGCGTCTTCCGGCAGCGCGACCCCGACGGCATGCGGGCCTGCCTCGACGGCACGGAGGTGCCGCCCTGGGACGTCGTCGAGGCGCTGCTCCAGGACCTCGCGGCGGCCCGGGAACGGACGGCCGGCGCGGGAACGGTACCTGCCGAGACGGTACGCGTCCGGGAACTGCACGCCGCCGCGGTCGCCGCGTACGACCGGCGCCCCGGCGGGCGGGCGGCCCTGCACCGGAGGCTGGCCCTGATGGAGCGCGAACAGGCCGGCGCCGCCCGGCGCGGCCAGGAGCTGGTCGCCCTGCTGGCGACGGTGCCGGAGGGGTCGCCGGAGGCGGACCGCCTGGCCCACGACCTTGCCTGGGTGCGCGACGACCATGCGAGGGCGACGGCGCGGGTCGAAGAGCTGGGCGCCCGCCTGGCGGCCCTCCCCGAACCGCCCGCGCCGCCCCCGCCCCCGCCCGCCCCCGCTCCGGCCCGGCCCGCCCGCCGACGCCCCCGGGGCGCCCGGTACGCCTGGCTCGACGACGAGGACGACGCGGGCACGGACGCCCCCGACCCCGTCCCCGCTCCCGAGCCCGTGCCCGACCTGCCCGCGACCGCCCCCGCCCCGCGCGGCGCCCGCTTCGGAGGCGGCGCCGCAGCCCACGAAACCCCGCACCCCACCGATCACCCCACGCCCCACACCACCCCCCACCACGCCGATCACCCCACCCCCGCCACCCCCACGCCCCACGACACCGTCACCGCGCTGCTGCGCCTCCGGGCCGAAGGCCGGAGCGGTGAGGCGCACGCCCTGCTCTGCGAGGCCGCCACCTGGCCCGCCGCCCGGCTGCCCGAACTCGCCGCGGCACTCGACCGGGCCGGGCTGGGCCCCGACTGGGCCACCCTCCTGTGGGAGGCCGCCGCAGCGCTCCCGCCCGAGCGGCTCGTCGACCTCGTCGGGGCGCTGAGCGCCGACGGCAGGGACCTGGACGCCCGGCAACTGCTGCACCAGGGCGTGGCCCGGCCCACGGCCGAGACGGCGGCCGCCGTGCTGGCGCTCGACGAGAGCGGCCGCACCGAGGAGGCCCGGGTGCTGATCGCCGCGTTCGTCCGGAGCCGTACCGCCGAGGACGCCGCCCGCCTCGCCGCGTACGCCCCCCACCGTCTGGTGCCGCACCTGCTGGCAGCCGCCCGGGAGGCGGCCGCCACCTCGCCGTCGCACGAGCGGGACCTCGTGCACGCCCTGCGCGTCGCCGGCCTGACCGCGCCATGAGGCCCCCGCCCGCCGACGGCACAACCGATCACGAGGCTCCCCGCCCGCCGCGTACCTGACCACCCCGTGAAGCCCCCGCCCACCGCGCGCGTGACCGCCCCACACGCCACCCCGTGCGTGACCGTCCGAGTCGGCCCGGAAGCTTGCGCCTGTGGACCAGTCGGGTACGAAACATGATCGACTCCGACGGTTGACGGCGGCGGTCTTGCCCAGGGGTGTGACGAGGCTTACGTTCGCTTTCTACGCACCTGGTCTACGTGCGTAGAGGCTCTCTGACGCCGTGCCGAAGGAGCAGCTCATGTCCCACATCGTGCGCGCCGCCCTCGTCCAGGCGACCTGGACGGGCGACACCGAATCCATGATCGCCAAGCATGAGGAGCACGCCCGGGAGGCGGCCCGGCAGGGCGCCAAGGTCATCGGTTTCCAAGAGGTCTTCAACGCTCCGTACTTCTGCCAGGTCCAGGAGCCGGAGCACTACCGCTGGGCCGAGTCGGTACCCGACGGCCCGACCGTCCGGCGCATGCGGGACCTCGCCCGCGAGACCGGCATGGTGATCGTCGTCCCGGTCTTCGAGATCGACACCCCGGGCTTCTACTACAACACCGCCGCCGTGATCGACGCCGACGGCACCTACCTCGGCAAGTACCGCAAGCACCACATCCCGCAGGTCAGGGGCTTCTGGGAGAAGTTCTACTTCCGGCCCGGCAACCTCGGCTGGCCGGTGTTCGACACCGCCGTGGGCCGCGTCGGCGTCTACATCTGCTACGACCGCCACTTCCCGGAGGGATGGCGCCAACTCGGTCTGAACGGCGCCCAGCTCGTCTACAACCCCTCCGCCACCCACCGGGGCCTGTCCTCCCACCTCTGGCAGCTCGAGCAGCCCGCCGCCGCCGTCGCCAACGAGTACTTCGTCGCCGCCATCAACCGCGTCGGCCGCGAGGAGTACGGGGACAACGACTTCTACGGCACCAGCTACTTCGTCGACCCGCGCGGCCAGTTCGTCGGCGACCCCGCCTCCGACAAGGAGGAGGAACTGCTCGTCCGGGACCTCGACTTCCGGCTGATCGACGACGTACGGCAGACCTGGGCGTTCTACCGCGACCGGCGCCCCGACGCGTACGAAGGGCTGGTGAAGCCCTGATGGCCGACCTCCACACCACCGACCTGTACGCACGCCACAAGGCCGTCATCCCCGACTGGGTCTCCCTCTACTACCGGGACCCGATCGAGATCACCCACGGCGAGGGGCGGTACGTCTGGGACGCAGGCGGCAAGCGGTACCTCGACTTCTTCGGCGGCATCCTCACCACCATGACCGCCCACGCCCTCCCCGAGGTCACCAAGGCGATCAGCGAACAGGCCGGGCGGATCATCCACTCCTCCACCCTCTACCTCAACCGCCCCATGGTGGAGCTCGCCGAGCGCATCGCGCACCTCTCCGGCATCCCCGACGCCCGGGTCTTCTTCACCACCTCGGGCACGGAGGCGAACGACACCGCCCTGCTGCTGGCCACCGCGCACCGCCGCACCAACCAGATCCTGGCGATGCGCAACAGCTACCACGGCCGGTCGTTCTCGGCCGTCTCGGTCACCGGCAACCGCTCCTGGTCGCCGACCACCCTCTCCCCGCTGCAGACGCTGTACGTGCACGGAGGCGTCCGGGGCCGCGGCCCGTACGCGCACCTGACCGACGCCGGGTTCATCGAGGCGTGCGTCGCCGACCTCGAGGACCTGCTCGGGCACACCGGTGACGTCGCCGCGCTGATCGCCGAGCCGATCCAGGGCGTCGGCGGCTTCACCTCGCCGCCCGACGGGCTGTACGCCGCCTTCCGTGACGTCCTCGCCCCGCGCGGCATCCTCTGGATCAGCGACGAGGTGCAGACCGGCTGGGGACGCACCGGCGAGCACTTCTGGGGCTGGCAGGCGCACGCCGCGAGCGGCCCGCCCGACATCCTCACCTTCGCCAAGGGCATCGGCAACGGCATGTCCATCGGCGGCGTCGTCGCCCGCGCCGAGGTCATGAACTGCCTGACCGCCAACTCCATCTCCACGTTCGGCGGCTCGCCCATCACCATGGCCGCCGGCCTCGCCAACCTCTCCTACCTCCTCGAACACGACCTCCAGGGCAACGCCCGGCGCGTCGGGGGCCTCCTGTTGGAGCGGCTGCGCGCCATCGGGGCGAGCAGCGACCTCGTGCGCGAGGTGCGCGGCCGCGGCCTGATGGTCGGCATGGAACTGGTGAAACCCGGTTCGGACGAGGCCAACCCGGAGGCGGCCGCCGCCGTCCTCGAAGCGGCCCGCGAGGGCGGCCTGCTCCTCGGCAAGGGCGGCGGCCACAACACCAGCGCCCTGCGCATCGCCCCGCCCCTCTCCCTGACCGTCGCCGAGGCCGAGGAGGGCGCGGCGATCCTCGACCGGGCCCTGCGCTCCATCCAGCCGAAGGGGGCGACCCACCCATGAGCACCACCCGCACCCTCGTCCGGGGCGGTCTCGTCATCACCGCCACCGACGAGACCCACGCGGACATACTGATCGAGGACGGCCGCATCGCCGCACTCGCCGCCCACGGCTCCACCGTCTCCGCGTCGTGGACCGCCGAGCGGGTCATCGACGCCACCGGCAAGTACGTCATCCCGGGCGGCGTCGACGCCCACACCCACATGGAACTGCCCTTCGGCGGGACCTTCGCCTCCGACGACTTCGAGACCGGCACCCGCGCCGCCGCGTGGGGCGGCACGACCACCATCGTGGACTTCGCCGTCCAGTCCATCGGCCACGCGCTCCGCGACGGGCTGGACGCCTGGCACGCCAAGGCCGACGGCAAGTGCGCCATCGACTACGGCTTCCACATGATCCTCTCCGACGTCGACGAGTCCTCCCTGAAGGAGATGGACCTGCTCGTGGAGGAGGGCGTCACGTCCTTCAAGCTCTTCATGGCCTACCCCGGCGTCTTCTACAGCGACGACGGGCGCATCCTGCGCGCCATGCAGCGCGCGTCCGTCAACGGCGGACTGGTCATGATGCACGCGGAGAACGGCATCGCGATCGACGTCCTCGTCGAACAGGCCCTCGCCCGGGGCGAGACCGACCCCCGGTACCACGGAGAGGTCCGCAAGGTCCTGCTGGAGGCGGAGGCCACCCACCGCGCCATCCAGCTCGCGCGGGTCGCCGGCGGCGCCCCGCTGTACGTGGTGCACGTCTCCGCCGAGGAGGCCGTCGCCGAGATCGCCGCCGCCCGGGACAAGGGCCTCGACGTCTTCGGCGAGACCTGCCCCCAGTACCTCTTCCTGTCCACCGACAACCTGGCCGAGCCCGGCTTCGAGGGCGCCAAGTACGTGTGCAGCACGCCGCTGCGACCGCGCGAGCACCAGGCGGCGCTGTGGCGGGGCCTGCGCACCAACGACCTCCAGGTCGTCTCCACCGACCACTGCCCCTTCTGCTTCACCGGTCAGAAGGAGCTGGGCCGGGGCGACTTCTCCAAGATCCCCAACGGCCTGCCCGGGGTGGAGAACCGCATGGACCTCCTCCACCAGGCCGTCCTCGACGGCCACATCAGCCGCCGCCGCTGGATCGAGATCGCCTGCGCGACCCCGGCCCGCATGTTCGGCCTCTACCCGAAGAAGGGCACCCTGGCGCCCGGCTCCGACGCCGACGTGGTCATCTACGACCCGCACACCGAGCAGACCATCTCCGCCGCCACCCACCACATGAACGTGGACTACTCCGCCTACGAGGGGAAGACCGTCACCGGGCAGGTGGAGACCGTCCTCTCGCGCGGCCATGTCGTCATCGACCGGCGCACCTACACCGGCCGGCCCGGTCACGGCATCTACACCCCCCGCTCCACCTGCCAGTACCTCGACTAGGAGGCGACGAAGTGGACTTCGGACTCGTTCTCCAGACCGACCCTCCCGGCTCCGCCGTCGTCGGCCTGATGCGGCGCGCGGAACGCAACGGCTTCCGCTACGGCTGGACCTTCGACTCCGCCGTGCTGTGGCAGGAGCCGTTCGTCATCTACAGCCGCATCCTGGAACACACGAGCAGACTGATCGTCGGTCCGATGGTCACCAACCCGGGGACCCGGACGTGGGAGGTCACCGCCTCCACCTTCGCCACCCTCAACGACATGTACGGCAACCGCACCGTGTGCGGCATCGGGCGCGGCGACTCCGCGATGCGCGTCGCGGGCCGCAAGCCCAACACGCTGGCCCGGCTCGGCGAGGCCATCGAGGTCATCCGCGACCTCGCCGAGGGCCGCGAGGCGCTCGTCGACGGCAACCCGGTCCGCATCCCCTGGGTGAAGGAGGGCCGGCTCCCCGTCTGGATGGCCGCGTACGGCCCGAAGGCCCTCGCCCTGGCCGGACAGAAGGCCGACGGCTTCATCCTCCAGCTCGCCGACCCGTTCCTCACCGAGTGGATGATCAAGGCGGTGCGCAAGGCGGCCGAGGAGGCCGGCCGCGACCCGGCCTCCCTCACCATCTGCGTCGCCGCCCCCGCGTACGTCGGCGACGACCTGGAGCACGCCCGCGACCAGTGCCGCTGGTTCGGCGGCATGGTCGGCAACCACGTGGCGGACCTGGTGGGCCGGTACGGCGAGCACTCCGGGCTGGTGCCCGAGGCCCTCACCGACTACATCAAGGCCCGGCAGGGCTACGACTACAGCCACCACGGCCGCGCCGGGAACCCCTCCACCGACTTCGTCCCCGACGAGATCGTCGACCGCTTCTGCCTGCTGGGCCCGCCGGCCGCCCACATCGCCAGGCTCAAGGCGCTCCGGGCCCTGGGCGTCGACCAGTTCGCGGTGTACGACATGCACGACGCCAAGGAGGCGACGATCGACGCGTACGGCTCCGAGATCATCCCCGCGCTGACCGCGTAGACGCGTAGACGCGTACGGCTCCGAGATCATCCCCGCGCCGACCGCCTGGACGCGCACCGGACACGAACCCCCCCCCACGCCCCGCACGGCCTCGTTCCGTCCCCGAGCGAAGGGTTCCGCCGTCATGACCGAAACCGCTCCGATACGCGTCGGCCTCGCCTCCCACGACATCCCCGCCGACAGCCCGTTCGTGAACGAGGACCTGCTGCCCGTGCCGGTGGAGCGGCGCCGCTGGACCACGTACAACTTCGCGGCCCTCTGGGTCGGCATGGCCCACAACATCCCGTCGTGGATGCTCGCCTCGGGGCTGGTGGCCCTGGGCATGGACTGGAAGCAGGCCGTTCTCACCATCGCGCTGGCCAACGTCATCGTCCTCGTACCGATGCTGCTCACCGGCCACGCCGGCCCCAAGTACGGCATTCCCTTCCCGGTCCTGGCCCGGGCGTCGTTCGGGCTGCGCGGTGCCAACCTGCCGGCGCTGATCCGGGCCGGGGTGGCGTGCGCCTGGTTCGGCATCCAGACGTGGATCGGCGGTCAGGGCGTCTTCGTGCTGGTCGGCAAGCTCGTCGGCGGCGACGGCTGGGCGGAGGCGGCGCGGATCGGCGGCCAGCCGTGGACGCTCTGGCTGTGCTTCCTGCTCTTCTGGGCGCTCGAACTCGCCATCATCCTGCGGGGCATGGAGGCGCTGCGCCGGTTCGAGAACTGGGCGGCGCCCTTCGTCATCGTCGGCGCGCTGGTGCTGCTGGTGTGGATCACGGTGAAGGCCGGCGGGTTCGGCCCGCTGCTGGACCAGCCGTCGGCGCTCGGCTGGGGAGCGGACTTCTGGCCGGTCTTCTTCCCCTCCCTCATGGGCATGATCGCCTTCTGGGCGACCCTGTCCCTGAACATCCCGGACTTCACCCGCTTCGGCGCCGGACAGCGCGCCCAGGTGCGCGGACAGGCCCTCGGACTGCCCACGACCATGACGCTGTTCGCGCTGCTGTCCGTCCTCGTCACCTCCGGCTCGCAGGTGGTGTACGGGGCGGCCGTCTGGGACCCGGTGGCGCTCGCCTCCCGCACGGACAGCGTCTTCGGGCTGCTGTTCGCGCTGGTGACCGTGCTGGTCGCCACCATCTCGGTGAACATCGCGGCGAACGTCGTCTCGCCCGCGTACGACCTGGCCAACCTCGCCCCCAGGCTGATCGACTTCCGTACGGGCGCGCTGATCACGGGGGTGGTCGGGGTGCTGATCATGCCGTGGAAGCTGACCGAGACGCCCGAGCTGTACATCTTCACCTGGCTGGGGCTGGTGGGCGGCATGCTGGGGACGGTGGCGGGCATCCTGATCGCCGACTACTGGCACGTGCGCCGCACCGTCCTGGACCTCCCCGACCTGTACCGGCGCGGCGGCCGCTACTGGTACGCGGGCGGCTGGAACCCGGCGGCGGTGGCGGCGTTCGTCGTCGGGGGCGTGCTGGCGGTGGGCGGGTCGCACTCGGCGCCGGGCAAGGGCCCCTTCCCGCGGGACGGGCTCATCCCGCCGCTGAGGCCGCTCGCGGACTACGGGTGGGCGGTCGGGCTGGCGGCGTCACTGCTGCTGTACGTGGTGCTGATGGTGCCGAAGGTGCGGCGGACAACCCCCTGACAGCGTACTTACTCTCCAGTAGCCTGCCTGCCATGTCCTTCGACGGAATCACGTCCATGCGCGCTGCCCTGACGGCGGGTCAGGTCACCTCGGCCTCCCTCGTGCTCGACTCGCTCGAACGGATCGAGGCCACCCAGAGCACGCTGAACGCCTTCCGCTGCGTCCGCGCCGAAGCCGCCCTCGCGGAGGCCGAGGACGCCGACCGGCGCATCGCGGCGGGGGAGACGCTGCCCCTCCTGGGCGTGCCGGTCGCCGTCAAGGACGACACCGACGTGGCGGGGCTGCCCACCCGCTTCGGCTGCGCCGGCGACATACCGCCCGCCGCGTCGGACGGCGAGGCTGTGCGCCGGCTGCGTGCCGCCGGGGCCGTCGTCGTCGGCAAGACCAACTCCTGCGAGCTGGGCCAGTGGCCGTTCACCGAGGGCCCCGCCTTCGGCGCCACCCGCAACCCCTGGAACCACGGCCACACCCCGGGCGGCTCCTCCGGCGGCTCGGCCGCCGCCGTCGCCGCCGGGCTCGTGCCCGCCGCCCTCGGCTCCGACGGCGCGGGCTCCATCCGCATCCCCGCCGCCTGGACCCACCTGGTCGGCATCAAGCCGCAGCGCGGCCGGGTCTCCGTCCACCCGTACACCGACTGCTTCGAGGGGCTCACGGTCAACGGCCCGCTCGCCCGCACGGTCGCCGACGCGGCCCTCCTCCTCGACGCGGCCGCCGGACCGCACCGGTCCGAGTCGCAGGGCCCCGCGCCCATCGACGCCTCGGCCGCCGCCCGCCGCGAGCCGGGCCGACTGCGCATCGCCCTGGCCTGGCGCTCCCCGTTCACCGCCACGCACAACCCGCTGCACCCCGGTATACGCCGGGCCGTCACCGAGCTGGCCGAGGCCCTGGCCCGCCTCGGGCACACGGTCGAGGAGGCCCGCCCCCGCTACGGCCTCATCGGCCTGAGCTTCCTGCCCCGCGCCACCGCCGGGATCGCCGCCTACGCCGACCGGCACCCCGACCCCTCCCTGCTGGACCCCCGCACCCGCAGCGCGACCCGCACCGGCCGCCGCCTCGGGGGCCGCCTGCTGCGGGCCGCCCGGGCCCGCGAGGCCCACCAGCACCGCCGGATCGGCGCCCTGTTCGCCACGTACGACGTCCTCCTCGCCCCCACGACGGCGGCGCCCCCGCCCCGGATCGGCGCCTTCGACGCCCTCCCCGCCTGGCGCACCGACCTCACCATGGCCGCCGCCTGCCCCTACGCCTGGCCCTGGAACGTCCTGGGCTGGCCGGGCGTCAACGTCCCCGCCGGGTTCACCCCGGACGGCCTGCCGGCCGGTGCCCAGCTCCTGGGGCCGGCGGGCAGCGAGGAGCGGCTGATCTCCCTGGCCGCCCAGCTCGAGGCCGACCGCAAGTGGTACGAGCGGACGCCTCCGGCCGCCGGTCGCTGAGCACGCGCGCGCCTCGGCGGGGCGGCCCGTTCACGGCAGGGGGCGCGACGCGGCGGGCGGCGGCCGGTCCGCGGCGCCCGCACCGGTGTCCGCGTAGACGGACGCCTCCTTCGCGGTGGCCGCGATGCCGTTCGCGCCGTGGAAGATGCGCCGGCCCCACGTGGTCAGCGCGGCCGGGTCGAAGCCGGCGGCCATGTCGAGGTACTCGACGCCGTCGGTGTTGCCGCTCCACGACCAGCCCAGGTAGCCCACGCCCAGATCCTCGGCGGTGGCCAGCACGGCCTCCTCGTCGGGGTCGCCGTCGGTGTGCTCGTGGCCGAACTCGCCCACGACCACCGGGAGCCGGGCCGCGACGAAATGGCTCAGATAGGCCCTCACCTCGGCGGCCGTGTCGAAGACGCCGTACATGTGGACGGAGAAGACGGTGTTGCGCTCCGGGTCGGCCGCCAGGACGGACGCCGCGTTGTCCCGCATGGTGAAGGTCCAATCCTGGCCCCAGTCCGGCGCGTCCACCATCAGGGTGTGGGTGAACCCGGCCGCGCGCAGCTTCTGGACGGCGGCCTTGGTGTCGGCGGTCCAGCCGCTCGCGCCGGTCCTGCCGTACGGCTCGTTGGCGACGTTGATGATGACGTACCGCTCCTGGCCCGTCAGCGCGCTCCTGACCCCGATCCAGTAGTCCACCGCGCGGGAGAGCGGGACGGCGCCGCTCTCCTCCCCGTACCCGGTGGTGTCGTGGACGTCCAGCACGCAGATGAGCCGGTTCGCCCGGCACCGCTCCACGACGGCCGCGACATCGGCCGCATCGCTGCGCGTCCACCGGTCACCCGTCCCGAGCACCACCCGTACCGTGTTGGCGCCCAGCGACTTGACGTCCGCCATGGACGCACCCGTCCGGCCCGGGTACCAGGCGTGGGCCAGGTTGACGCCCCGCATGACGAAGTCGCTGTCGTCGGACTCGACGAGGCGGCCGCTGTCGCTGACGCGGAACCCGTCCGGGGCGGTGGGCGCGGCGGCGGGGGTCGTACCGCCCGGGGCGGACACGAGCAGTGCCGCCAGCAGGGCGGCCACGGCGAGAACGGCCGCCGAGAGGGCTCGGGGGTTCATGCGCGCTCCTGTGGGGGTGGGTCGGCCGCCCGGCCGCGCACCGGGCGTCCCCACTGACCCTTGTACCCCGCTACGACACGCCCGATCGCACCGCGGGCCTCCCTTCCGGAGCCGTGGGAGCGATCCCGTGCCGCGCGGTGACCGGACCGTGCCACAGGGGCGTCACGGCACCCGAGCGGTCCACTCCGGCGAGCCGAACTTCACCCGCGCCAGCTCACGCGCGCGTGCCATCTCCTCGTCCGTGACCCCGCCCTCCGACAGGCCGTACCGCTCACGGAACGAGCCGATCATCCGCTCGATCACCGTCCCGCGCGGCAGACCGGTCTGGCGGCGCAACGGGTCCACGCGCTTCTTGGCGCTCTTCGTGCCCTTGTCGGAGAGCTTCTCGCGGCCGATCCGCAGCACCTCCGTCATCTTGTCGGCGTCGATGTCGTACGCCATCGTCACGTGGTGCAGCACGGCCCCCTCCCCGCCGGCCAGCCGCTTCTGCGCCGCCCCGGCGATCTTGCCCGCGTCGGTGGCGATGTCGTTGAGCGGCTGGTACCAGGCCTTGATGCCCATGTCGCCGAGCGCGCCCAGCACCCAGTCGTCGAGATACGCGTAGCTGTCCGTGAACGACAGCCCCTGCACCAGGGCGTCCGGCACGGAGAGCGAGTACGTGATGGTGTTGCCCGGCTCGATGAACATGGCGCCGCCCCCGCTGATCCGCCGTACGACCGTGATGCCGTGCCGCTCGGCCGCCTCCGCGTCCACCTCGTTGCGCAGCGACTGGAAGCTGCCGATCACCACGGCGGGCGCGCCCCACTCCCACACCCGCAGCGTCGGCGGGCGGCGCCCGGCGGCCACCTCGGCCGTGAGCACCTCGTCGAGCGCCATGTGCAGCGCGGGCGGCTGGGCCCCCTCGTGGACGAGCTGCCAGTCGTAGTCGGTCCAGTCGGTGGCGTGCGCCAGGGCCCGCCGCACGGCGACCCCGATCCCCTCGGTGGTGAGCCCGAACATCTGCGTCCCGGGCGGCAGCGCCGCGTCGATCCGCGCCGCCAGCCCCGACGCGTCGGTGTCGGCGGGCGCGCCCTCCAGCGCCCGGTCGATGGCGAGCAGAGCCTCGTCGGGCTCCAGGAAGAAGTCCCCGCCGACCCGCACACGGCGCAGTACGCCGTCCTCCGTGTCGAGGTCGACGACCACGAGCTTGCCGCCCGGAACCTTGTATTCGCCGTGCACGTCCGCGTCTCCCGTCCCAGAACCGACCGTCATGTCAGCCTATGCCCGACTCCCGGAGGGCAGGAAGTCGCAACCGAGGGGCACGGGCAGCTCCGTACGGCGGGCGCCACCGCCGCCCCCGCCGCCCCGGACGGCTCCGCCCGGCCGATAGCCTGCCCGCCACGAGACCCACCGGACCCAGCCCCCGGGGGCCACGCGAACCACCGCGTCGACACAGCGAGGTGACGGGCCGTAATGTTCACCACCCGACCGACCCTCCAGGGCACCTTCGGGATGGTGTCCTCCACCCACTGGCTGGCCTCGCAGTCGGCCATGGCCGTCCTGGAGGACGGCGGCAACGCCTTCGACGCCGCCGTCGCCGCCGGGTTCGTCCTGCACGTCGTCGAGCCGCACCTCAACGGACCGGCCGGTGAGGTGCCGGTCCTCCTCGCACCGGCCGGCGGCGAGGTGCGGGTGCTGTGCGGACAGGGCCCCGCCCCCGCCGGGGCGACCATCGACCACTACCGGTCGCTCGGGCTCGGCCTGGTACCCGGCACCGGCCCGCTCGCCGCCGCCGTGCCCGGCGCCTTCGACGCGTGGATGCTCCTGCTGCGCGACCACGGCACCAAGCCGCTCGCCCAGGTGCTGCGGTACGCCATCGAGTACGCGGAGGCCGGGCACGCGCCCGTGCGGCGGGTCGGCGAGACCGTGGAGACCGTACGGGCCCTGTTCGTCAACGAGTGGACCTCCTCCGCCGACCTCTACCTCCCGGACGGCCAGCCCCCCGCCCCGGGGCGGCTCTTCCGCAACCCCGCGCTCGCCCGCACCTGGCGCCGACTCGTCGACGAGGCGACCGCCGCCGCCGGCGACGACCGGACCGGCCAGATCGAGGAGGCCCGCCGGATCTGGCGCGCGGGCTTCATCGCCGAGGCCCTGCTGCGGCAGTCCGCGCGGCCCACCATGGACACCAGCGGCGGCCACCACACCGGCACGCTCACCGCCGCCGACCTGGCGGGCTGGTCCGCGACGTACGAGAACCCCGTCACCCACGACTGGAACGGCTGGACCCTCTGCAAGGCCGGCGGGTGGAGCCAGGGCCCCGTGTTCCTCCAGCAACTGGCCCTCCTGCCGGCCCGCCTGCCCCCGTACGGCTCCGCCGACTACGTGCACGTGCTCGTCGAGGGCTGCAAGCTCGCCATGGCCGACCGCGAGGCGTGGTACGGCGACGCCGCCGACGTCCCGCTCGACACGCTGCTGTCGGCCGCGTACAACGCCGGGCGCCGCGCCCTCGTCGGCGACCGGGCCTCCCACGAGCTGCGCCCCGGCAGCCCCGACGGCCGTACGCCGCGCCTGAGCGCCCACGCCGCCGCCGTCGCCGCCGGGCGGCCGGGCCCCGGCGCCCCGGCCGTCGCGGTCGCCGCCGGGGCCGGTGAGCCGACCGTCGCCGGTGACGTCCCGGGCACCGGCGGGCCCGCCGTCGGCCGCGACGGCACCACCCGGGGCGACACCTGCCACGTGGACGTCGTCGACCGGTGGGGCAACATGGTCGCGGCCACGCCCAGCGGCGGCTGGCTCCAGTCCAACCCCGTGGTGCCCGAACTCGGCTTCCCGCTCGGCACCCGGCTCCAGATGGCCTGGCTGGACCCGGGCCTGCCCAACTCCCTGACGCCCGGCCGCCGTCCGCGCACCACGCTCACCCCGACCCTGGCGCTGCGCGACGGGGTGCCGGTCATGGCGTTCGGCACACCGGGCGGTGACCAGCAGGACCAGTGGCAGCTCCACTTCTTCCTCGCGCTCACCCACGGCGGACTGGACCTCCAGGCCGCGATCGACGCGCCCAACTGGCACAACGAAAGCTTCCCCGGCTCCTTCCACCCGCGCGGCATGCGGCCCGGCGGGCTCACCGTCGAGTCCCGCATGGACCCGGCCGTCGTCGAGGAGCTGCGCCGCCGGGGCCACGACGTCACGGTCGGCGGCCCGTGGACCGAAGGACGGCTGTGCGCCGTCGCCAGGGACCCGCGCACCGGCATCCTCTCGGCGGCGGCCAACCCGCGCGGCATGCAGGGGTACGCGGTCGGCCGGTGACCTCCCCGGTTCCCCGGTCCCTTTCCGCGATGTCAGTGGGCCGTGCTTAGCTGGACGCATGATCGATGAACTTCTCGACGGTTCCGGGTCCCAGTCCGATGCGGCGTCCGCCGCGGTCGAGGAGGCGGTGCGCAAGGCGGCCGCCGCCGAGATCGTGCCGCGCTGGCGGCAGCTCGCCACGCACGAGATCGTCGAGAAGAGCGGCCCGCACGACCTCGTGACGGTCGCCGACCGGGCCGCCGAGGCGCACCTGACCGCCTCGCTCACCGCGCTGCTGCCCGGCTCCGTGGTGGTCGGCGAGGAGTCCGTCCACGCCGACCCGGAGGTGTACGAGGCGCTGAAGGGCGACGCGCCGGTGTGGATCGTCGACCCGGTCGACGGCACCTGGCACTTCGCGCACGGCGACCCCGGGTTCTGCACGCTCGTCGCGCTGGCGGTGCGCGGCGAACTGCTGGCGTCGTGGACGTACGCCCCGGCGCGCGAGGAGATGGCCGTGGCGGTGCGCGGGCGCGGCGCGCGGCTCAACGGCGCGTCGATACGGTCCGGGTCGCCCGAGCCCGGCGCGGCGCTCCGGGTCGCCACGTCCCACCCCGACTACACCACCGCCGACCAGAAGGCCGCGCTCCTGGGCCTGGACACCGAGGGCGTCCACGCCCGCCCGTGCGGATCGGCCGGGCTGGAGTACCTGGCGGTCGCCCGGGGCGAGCTGGACGCCGTCGCGTTCTCGTGGGAGTACGCCTGGGACCACGCGGCGGGCCTGCTCCTGGTCGAGGAGGCGGGCGGCGCCCACGCCACCCTGACGGGCGCCCCGTTCCGCGTCACGGGTGCCAACGCGCTGCCGTTCACCGCCGCCCGCGACCGGGCCACCGCCGACCGGATACGGACGCTGCTGGCCGCCCGGTAGGCACAGGCGCCCACCGGCCCAATATCCTGAGACGACGTGGCGATCGGCTGACGAAGGAGTCCCAAGGTGCCGTCGATGCTGGATGCCGTCGTCGTGGGGGCGGGGCCCAACGGACTGACCGCTGCCGCCGAGCTGGCGCGCCGGGGGTTCTCCGTCGCCGTGTTCGAGGCCCTCGACACGGTCGGCGGCGGGGCCAGGACCGAGGAGCTGACGCTGCCCGGCTTCCGGCACGACCCGTGCTCCGCCGTGCACCCGCTGGGCGTCGGCTCGCCCGCCTTCAAGGACATGCCGCTCGACCGGTACGGCCTCGAGTGGCTGCACGCCGAGCTGCCGATGGCGCACCCCTTCGACGACGGCACGGCCGCCGTGCTGTCCCGGTCCGTCTCCGAGACGGCGGCCTCCTTCGGGCCCCGGGACGCCGGCGCGTACCGCCGCCTCGTCGCGCCCTACCTCGGCACCTGGGACACCCTCGTCCGCGACTTCATGTCCCTGCCCCTGACCGCGCTTCCACGGGACCCGGTCACCCTCGCCCGCTTCGGCGTCGACGGCCTGCCGCCCTCCACCTGGCTGATGCGCCGGTTCCGCGACGACCGGGCCCGCGCGCTGTTCGCCGGGCTCGTCGCCCACGTCATCGCCCCGCTCGGCGGACTCGCCACCGGCGCCATCGGGCTCGTCTTCGCGCTCGCCGCGCACACGGGCGGCTGGCCGCTCCCGCGCGGCGGCTCCCAGGCGATCTCCGACGCCCTCGCCGCGTACGTGAAGGACCTCGGCGGCACCATCCACACCTCCTACGAGGTCAAGCGCCTGGACGACCTGCCACCCGCCCGCGCCTACGTCTTCGACACCTCGCCGACCGCACTGGCCCGCATCGCCGGTTTCGGCCGGTTCTACGACCGGTACCGCTACGGCGCCTCGGTCTACAAGATCGACTACGCGCTGGACGGCCCCGTGCCCTGGACCGCCGCCGAACCCCGCCGCGCCGGCACCGTGCAGATCGGCCCCGGCAGCCGCGAGATCGGTGCCGCCCTGCACCAGGTCTCCGTCGGCACGCCGCCGCGCACACCGTTCCTGATCACCGCTCAGCCCAGCCTCGTCGACCCCTCCCGGGCCCCCGGGGGCAAGCACGTCTTCTGGGCCTACGGCCACGTCCCGCACGCCTGGGAGGGCGACCTCACCGAGGCGATCGAGCGGCAGATCGAGCGGTTCGCCCCCGGCTTCCGCGACCTGATCCTCGCCCGCGCCACCGCCGGCCCGCCCCAACTCGCCGCGCGCAACGCCAACTACGTCGGCGGCGACATCGCCTGCGGCGCCGCGAGCGGCCTCCAGCTCCTGCTGCGCCCCCGGATCTCCCTCTTCCCGTACCACACCCCCCACCCGGCCGTCTTCCTCTGCTCCTCCGCGACCCCGCCCGGCCCCGGCGTGCACGGCATGTCCGGGCACAACGCGGCCAAGGCGGTCTGGCGCCACCTGCGAAAGGCCCGACGGTGAACATCACCCTCGTACGCGGCGACATCACCGAGCAGCACGCCGACGCCATCGTCAACGCCGCCAACTCCTCGCTGCTGGGCGGCGGAGGCGTCGACGGCGCCATCCACCGCAAGGGCGGCCCCGACATCCTCGCCGCGTGCCGCGCCCTGCGCGCATCCCACTACGGCCGCGGTCTGCCCACCGGTCAGGCCGTCGCCACCACCGCCGGCCGCCTCGACGCCCGCTGGGTGATCCACACCGTCGGGCCCGTCCACTCCCCGGACGAGGACCGCTCCGCGCTCCTCGCCTCCTGCCACCGCGCAGCCCTCCGCGTCGCCGACGAACTCGGCGCCCGCACGGTCGCGTTCCCCGCCATCTCGACCGGCGTCTACCGCTGGCCGGTCGACGACGCCGCCCGGATCGCCGTACGAGCCGTACGGGAGGCCGAGACCTCCGTGGAGGAGGTCCGGTTCGTCCTCTTCGACGAGCGCGCCTACGAGGCGTTCGCCGCGCACGTGCGCTGAGCGGCGCCGCGCTACCCGGTCACGTACAGCGCGCTGGGCGTGCTGGCGATGAGCGACGGCACCGGCGGACCGGGCGGCCCCGCGAGACGCAGGCGCGGGAACCGCTCGAACAACGCCCGCAGCGCGACGCGCAGTTGCAGTCGGGCCAGCGGGGCGCCCACACAGAAGTGCGGCCCGTGCCCGAAGCCCAGGTGCCGTGCGCGCTCACCGTCCCGGCCGGTGTCGAACCCGCCCGGGCCGAGACGCGGGTCCCGGTTGGCCGCCGCGAAGCACAGCAGCAGCGCGTCCCCCGCGCGCAGCGGCCTGCCGCCCAGCTCCACGTCCTCGGTGGGAAAGGCGAAGGGCAGGGCGTACACGCTCGAGTCGTGGCGGAGGCCCTCCTCCACCACCGCGTCCCAGCCGGCCTCGCCGCTCAGCACCCGGCGCAGCTCCCCGGGGTGGGTGAGCAGGGCGTGGGCCGTGTTCACCAGCGCCCCGGCCGTCGTCTCGAACCCGGCGCCCAGGAACAGCCACAGCATGTCGAGGAGTTCGGTTTCGGACAGACCGTCGGGGCCGCCGCGCAGCAGGTCGCTGACGAGGTCGTCGCCGGGTGCCGCCGACCGGCGCCCGACCAGGTCCGCCAGGTACGCGTTGATGTCGCCCGTCAGCCGCGCCGACTCCTCCGCGCTCAGCGTCGAGCGCGCGAACGCCCGGCCGACCAGCGCCACGACGTCCGGCTGCTCCTCGGCCGGGATGCCGAACAGGGCGCAGAGCGTACGCAGCGGAAGCGGCAGCGCGTACGCCGAGCGGAGGTCCGCCGGGCGGCCGTCCGCCAGGGCCGGCTCCAGGCCGGCCAGCAGCGCGTCGACGGTCCCGGTGATCGCGGGCGTGAGCCCCTCGACGCGGCGCGGGGTGAACGCCGCCGACACCGCGCGCCGCAGCCGCCGGTGGTCCGCGCCGTCGGCGGTCAGCATCCACCGCCGGGTCAGGTGCGCCAGCATCGGCCAGTCCCGCGCCACCTCACCGTCCCGCAGCGCCCGCCAGTGCGCGGGGGAGCGGGCGAACCGCGGATCGGTCAGCACGGTCTCCAGCTCGGCGTGGCCGGTGACCGCCCAGCAGTGGACCCCGCCCGGCCACTCGGCCGGAGCCACCGGCCCGCCCCGCCGCAGCTCCTCCGCCTGCGCCCGGTGGTCCGTGGTGCGGGGGTCGAGGAGGACCCGTTCGGTCGTCCGCTCGGTCATCATGCATCCCCTGGGGTGTCGTGGATCGCGACGTGCCGTGACGGGATGATCCCACGCCGTGACCGGCGCCGACCCGGGGATCGTGAGGTGAAACGGCGCACCGCTGGCAGCGGGACGTTGATGTCGTTTTCCCGCCAGCGCCCGCCCCTCGCCGTCCCCGATGCTGGACCCATGCACACCGACACCGAGCGCTGCGTGCGGGCCGTCCGGTCCAAGGACGCCCGATTCGACGGATGGTTCTTCACCGCCGTCCTGACCACCCGCATCTACTGCCGGCCCAGTTGCCCGGTCGTGCCGCCGAAGCCCGAGAACATGGTGTTCTACCCGAGCGCCGCAGCCTGCCAGCAGGCCGGGTTCCGCGCCTGCAAGCGGTGCCGGCCCGACACCAGCCCCGGCTCGCCGGAGTGGAACGCCCGCGCCGACACCGTCGCCCGCGCCATGCGCCTCATCCGCGACGGCGTCGTCGACCGCGAGGGCGTGCCCGGTCTCGCCGCACGGCTCGGCTACTCCACCCGGCAGATCGAGCGCCAGCTCCTCGCCGAACTCGGCGCCGGACCGCTCGCCCTGGCCCGCGCCCAGCGCGCCCAGACCGCACGCGTCCTCATCGAGACGACGGACCTGCCGATGGCGGACGTGGCGTTCGCCGCCGGATTCGCCTCCGTACGCACCTTCAACGACACCGTCCGCGAGGTCTTCGCCCTCACACCGGGCGAGTTGCGCACCCGCGCCGCCCGGCCCGCCTCGGCCGCGCCCCGGACCCCCGGCGTCATCGCGCTCCGCCTCCCGTACCGGGCGCCGCTCAACCCCGACAACCTCTTCGGCCACCTGGCCGCGACCGCCGTCCCCGGCGTGGAGGAGTGGCGCGACGGCGCCTACCGGCGCACCCTGTCCCTCCCGCACGGCCACGGCACCGTCGCGCTCACCCCGCACCCCGACCACATCGCCTGCCGCCTCTCGCTCACCGACCCCCGCGACCTGACCCTCGCCATCAGCCGCTGCCGCTGGATGCTCGACCTGGACGCCGACCCCGTCGCCGTCGACGACCAGCTCCGCACCGACCCGCTGCTCGCGCCCCTGGTCGACAAGGCGCCCGGCCGGCGCGTCCCGCGCACCGTGGACGCCGCCGAGTTCGCCGTACGCGCCGTCCTCGGCCAGCAGGTGTCCACCGCCGCCGCCCGCACCCACGCGGCCCGCCTGGTCACCGCGCACGGCACCCCGGTCGACGACCCCGGCGGCGGGCTCACCCACCTCTTCCCCGGACCCGAGGCGCTCGCCGCGCTCGACCCGGAGGCGCTCGCCCTGCCGCGCAGCCGCCGCACCACGCTCACCACGCTGGTCGGCGCCCTCGCCGACGGCTCGCTCCGGCTCGGCCCCGACAGCGACTGGGACCGGGCCCGCGCCCAGCTCGCCGCACTGCCCGGCTTCGGCCCCTGGACGGTCGAGGTGATCGCCATGCGCGCCCTCGGCGATCCCGACGCCTTCCTCCCCACCGACCTCGGCGTCCGGCGCGCGGCCGCCGGTCTCGGCCTGCCCGCCACCCCCGCCGCCCTGACGGCCCGCGCGGCCGCCTGGCGGCCCTGGCGCGCGTACGCCGTCCAGTACCTGTGGGCGACCGACAGCCACCCCATCAACCACCTGCCCGCGTAACCCCGTCAAGGAAGCCCGCCCATGAACCGCCGGCACACCGTCACCGACAGTCCCTACGGCCCGCTCACCCTCGTCGCCACCGACGGCGTCCTCAGCGGGCTCTACATGACCGGCCAGCGCCACCGCCCGCCCGAGGAGACCTTCGGCGACCCCGACCCCCGCCCCTTCGGCGAGGTGATCCGCCAGCTCGACGCCTACCACGCCGGCGAACTCACCGAGTTCGACCTGCCGCTGCACCTCGCCGGTACGCCGTTCCAGCGCGGCGTCTGGGAGCTGCTGCGCACCATCCCGTACGGCGAGACCCGCTCGTACGGCGAACTCGCCGAGGCCCTCGGCAAGCCCGCGGCGTCCCGTGCCGTCGGCCTCGCCAACGGGAAGAACCCGATCGGGATCATCGTTCCGTGCCACCGGGTCATCGGTACCGGCGGCGGCCTCACGGGATACGGCGGCGGCCTGGACCGCAAACGGAGCCTGCTCGTGTTCGAAGGCGCCCTCGGCAGCGGTGTCCCCGCCGGTGACGCGCTCTTCTAGAGCCGCTTCGGAGCCGACACCCGCACGCAGCAACCCCGCTCGGGACCGGGCCCCGGCCTCTCGCACGTACGGCCCGGTCGCCGCACCTGCCCGGGCTCCGGGTCAGGCCGCCCCGCGGCGCCTGAGGGCGTAGACGGTGATGCCGCCGAGCAGGAGGACCCCGGCGCCGGCACCGGCCGACAGCGCGAGCGTACCCACAGGAGAGTCGTCGTCCTTCGCGGCAGACGGTGTGCCGCCGGTCCCGGCCTGTTCGCCGGTTCCGTTCGCACCGGACGGCGAGGGGCCCCGGGCGGTGTCGTCACCGAAGAAGAACACCGGGCCCTTCTCGGAGCGCGGCGTGCCGGAGACGTCCACGGTCAGCGACATCGGTACGACGACGCCCTTCGCCTCGTCGTCCGGCTCGGCGACCTGCGCCTGGATGTAGTACGTGCCCGGCACGTCGTATCCCTTGGGGTCGGCGTTCCCCGCGTCGTCCCGCTCGGTGATCTCCCAGGGCCCGCAGACCCGCTCGATGCGGCCGGTCCTGCCCGCGAACAGCTCGGTCACGCCGTTGTCATTGCACTGCGTCTCCTGGCGCTGGGCGTTGTAGAGGGTGACGCCCCATCCGGTGGTCCCGGAGTCCGGGAAGCCGTCCGGGATGTCCACACTGCCCTTGACCGTCAGTTTCTGGCCCGGCTTCAGCTCCACCCGCCAGAAGGGGGCCTCACCGACGGCGATGGACTGCCGGTGCGTGCCCGGCCCGATGGGGGTGGCGCTGTTGAAGGAGAACCCGCCCTCGGCGTCGGCTCCGGTGCGGGGTTCCGGAGCCCGCGCGCCGGCCTCCTGGGTCGCCTTGTCGGCGATGCCGACCAGAAGCTCGACGGGCATCGGCCTGTCGCCGGACCCGGTCACGTCGTTCTCGACCCTGATGCATCCGATGTCGTCCGGCGCGGGCTTCTCGTTGCCCGCTCCGGGCCTGCTGCGCCCCCCGGTGGTGATGATGTTCGCCCACCCCATCGACTGGTCGAACTCGCGCAGCCAGTCCCGGGGTTCGCCGTCACCCGCGGGGCCGGCCGCGACCGTGATGATCGAACCGCGCGGGTAGCCCTGCTCGGCGACGGCGGTGGCGCTCACCTGGAGCCGCTGGTCCGGCCGCTTCTTGACCCGGTAGTAGAGGTCGCGTCCGCCGGTGAACGTGTCCAGGTACTGGCCGGGTGTGACCAGCGGAGCCCCCTGGCAGCCCTCCCTGGAGCCTTCGACCGGCTTTCCGGTGGCGTGGTAGGTCCGCCACCCCTTGCGGAACAGGGCGCCCAGGTCGGCGGTGAGCGAGTCGGCGTCGTCGGCGTCCGCGTACGACCCGTCGGTCACGTCGGCGATGCACTTCAGTTGCGCCCGTGCCGAGGAGGGCGCCCGGAACCCGACCACGTCCACGGCGAGGTCGACGCCCTGCGCCTTGAGCTCGCGGGCCACCTCACAGGGAGGTGGCGGCGCACAGGTGTCGTCACCGTCCGAGACCAGGATGATGCGGCGCTCGCCCGTCGCGCCGAGGTCCTTGGCGGCTTCGCGCAGCGAGACGCCGATCGGTGTGAAGCCGACCGCCTTGAAGCCCGCGACCCGCTCCTTGGCATCGGCGCGCGCGGCCCGGTCCATCGGAGTGACCGGCAGGACCTGCTGTGTGTCGGCGCAGCCCTGCTTCTTGTCCCGCCCGGGATACGTGGCGCCGTAGACGCGCAGTCCCAGCGGGGCCTGTTCGGGGGCGCTGTCGATGATCCGGGTGACCGCCTGCTTGGCGGCGGCGAGGCGGGTCCGGCCGCCGGCGTCGTTCTCGTTCATCGAACCGGACAGGTCCAGAACCAGGTTGATCCGGGCGGGCTCGGGTGCCTCGGGTGTCGCGGGTGCCCCCGGGGAGGCGCTCGCGGTCGCCGCCGGGGACAGGAGCGCGCCGAGCGACAGGACGGATACGGCGGCGAGCACGCGTCGTCGGCGTGGTCTCGGGTACATGAAGGTGATCTCCACGGGATTGGTCCGTCGGCCCTTGACCCGTGCCAGTGGCGGAACGGGCGCCTGGGGACGGGTGGGACGTGTTCCGGGTCCGGACGCCGGCGGAGCGGACATCCCGCGCCGGCCCGGTCTTCGGGCGCTGCCGGGTCCGGGCGGCCCGGAGCGCTGTGCCGGGCAGGGCACCCCACGGCGTGGGCAGCGGGCGGACCCGGAACGAGTCTTGCCCTGTGTGATCAACTTTTCCAGGGTCTGTCGGTGCAGATAATGGGGGCCGCCTCGGCCACCGCCCGGGCGCAGCCCGAGTGAAAGGTGCCGGATGAAGCTGTCGGCCAGTGATCGGGGCCGCCTCAAGGCGCTCCTTCAGGCACGCCGAGCCGCGATCGACCCTGTGAGGCTGGGGTTCCCCGAGCGCAGGCCCGGTCCCGGTCGGCGGGCTTCCGGTCTGACCCAGGAACAGATGGACGTGCTGCTCACGCGCACCCCGGGCACCTACAACCGGTTCGAGAACGGTCAGATCGCCGGCCCCGGCGCCGATCTCCTCACCGCCGTCGCCAGGACGCTGCAACTGGACGAGCAGGAGTGGGCGTTCCTGTGGCTGATCACCCGCCGGGCGAGCCCGCCCCATGCCCTGCACGGCAGCTCCGGGACGTCCATAGCCGGAGCGTGGCAACGGGTCGCCGACCACATCCACGGTGCGTTGGCGTTCGTCAACGACGCCGAATGGAACGTCGTCGTCCACAACGAGGACTTCCGGCGGCTCTTCCCTCGCGGAGACACCCCCGCCAACATCATGCGCTGGATGCTCCTGGACCCCGAGGCCCGCACCGACGTCCTGATGCATTGGGAGACCCACTGGGTTCCGGCCATGATGCCCCACCTGAAGCACAGCGTGGAGCTGCGTCCGGAGAACCCCGCGCTCGGCCGTCTCGCGCACGACGTCCTCCACGACCCCGTGGCCGGACCGCTCTATCGAGAACACGCCGTGGCCCCGATTCCCTATTTCGACGGCTCGGAGCTTCCCGTCCGCCACGCCGTGCACGGACCCGGCCGGCTGACGACCTGCCTCGCCGAACCCGTCACAGCACCCGGAGCCCGCCTCAATCTCAGCTTCTACACACCGGGGGAGCCCGTTCCGCGGAACTGACGGGTCGAAGGGGCGCCGAGGAGCCGCGCACGGTTCCGCGGTGAACAGGGCCGGCTCACGGTGAGCGGCCCACGCAGTCGGAGCCGGCCCCGGAGAGGGACGCTTCCGGACGCTGAACGGCAACCGGCTCAGAGCACGACAAGCGGCTCAGAGCCGCTTCAGCAGCGCCGGCAGCGCCGTCCCGATGGGCTCGCGCACGACCTCGTCCGCCAGCTCGTCGTACGGCGTCGGTTCGGCGTTCACGACGATCAGCCGCGCCCCGTGCTCCGCCGCCATCCCGGCGAGGGACGCGGCGGGCTGCACCTGGAGCGACGAGCCGACCGCGACGAACACCTCGGCGGCCTTGGCGATGCCCATCGCCTCACCCAGCACCACCGGGTCCAGCCGCTGGCCGAACATCACCGTCGCCGGCTTCAGGATGCCGCCGCACGCCTCGCACGCCGGGTCCTGTTCGCCCGCGTCGACCCGGGCCAGCGCCTCCTCCATCGACGAGCGCGCGTGACACCCCGTGCACACCACCGCCCGTGCGGTGCCGTGCAGTTCGAGGACCTTGCGCGGGGGCATCCCGGCGAGCTGGTGCAGCCCGTCCACGTTCTGCGTGAGCACGCGCACCGCGAACCCCGGCGTCCGCTCCAGCTCAGCGACCGCCCGGTGCGCCGCGTTCGGCTCGGCCCGCAGCGCCGGGGTGTCGCGCCGCATCAGCCAGGCCCGGCGCCGGATCTCCGGGTCGGCCATGTAGAAGTCGTAGGTGACCAGCTTCTCGGCCTCCGGGTCGCGCCGCCACAGCCCGGCCGGACCCCGGTAGTCGGGAATGCCCGAGTCGGTGGAGATACCGGCACCGCTGAGGATCGCGACGAGAGTCATGCCGCCGAGGTTACGCAGCGTGTCCCCGCCCCCGCGAACGAATTGAGCGGGCCCCGTCGCTCACCCCACGGGGCGGCCGTTCTCCAGTTCCAGCGCGCCCCGGCCGGTCGCGAGGGCGTCCAGCGAGGCCGCCACCCGGAACGCCAGCGAACCGAGCAGATACGTCGCCAGCTCCTCGGGCTCCACCAGCTTCCAGGAGATCAGCTCCTCCTCCTGGACCCGGATCGCCCGGAACTGCTCCCCGCTCAGCACGCCGCCGTCGTACACGTACGCCACGATCGGCGGACGGCCCGTCCCGTGCACCCAGTCCACCGCCAGCAGCCGGCCGGGCTCCACGTCCAGACCGATCTCCTCCAGCGTCTCCCGCCGCGCGGCCTGCCGCGGGGTCTCGCCGGTGGCCGACTCGATGGTGCCGCCGGGCAGCGCCCAGCCCTCCCGGTAGTTGGGCTCGACCAGCAGGACACGGCCCTCGCCGTCGCGGAAGAGCGCTGCCGCTCCGGCCAGCACCCGGGGGAGCCCGGCGATGTACGACGCGTAATCGTTCGTGGTCACGCTGTCAGCTTAGTGCGAGAGTCCGCTCGGCCAGATCACCGATCCGGGCGCCGTCGAAGCCGAACACCGCGCTGCGCACCCGGTCCTCGAGCGGGTCCGTCCAGTGGCGGGGGATGCCGGACGCCCCGCACAGCACGCCCGCGACCGACCCGGCCGTCGCGCCGTTGGAGTCGGTGTCCAGGCCGCCGCGGACCGTCAGGGTGATCGTGCGGGTGAAGTCGCCGCCCCCGTACAGCAGGCCCGCCGTAATGACCGCGGCGTTCGGCACGGCGTGGATCCAGTGCAGCCCGGCCGTCTCGCGTTCCGCCTCGGCCAGCGCGTCGGACCAGGTCACGCCCGCGTCGTGCAGCGCCACCATGTGCCGGACCGTGCGGGCCAGGCGGCAGCCCGCGGGGACCTGCTCCAGCGCCGTCTCCACGGCGGCGCGCGGGCCGGGCGCGGTGAAGGCCGCCGCGACCAGCGCGGCCGCCCACATCGCGGCGTACACGCCGTTGCCGGTGTGGGACAGCACGGCGTCACGGCGGGCCAGGGAGGCGGCGCGGCCGGGGTCGCCGGGGGAGGTCCAGCCGAACACGTCGGCGCGGATGAGGGCGCCGATCCACTCCTGGTGGGGGTTTTCGTGGGTGGCGGTGGCCGGGGGTACGAGGCCGTTGGCGAGATTGCGGTAGGCGGCCCGCTCGGCGGTGAACGTCTGGAGGTAGGGCAGGCGCAGCAGCCACACTTCGCCGACCTGCCCGGTCGTGAAGGCGAAGCCGTACGTCTCCAGCAGGTGCAGGGCGAGAATCGCGTAGTCGACGTCGTCGTCCCGGCAACTGCCGTGGACGCGGCCGCGGACGCACTCCCGCCACTCGGGCCGCAGCTCGAAACCGCCTCCGCCGGCCGGAGGGCCGGGCAGGTAGTCGGCCAGCGGGAGGGCGCCGGTCGCCCGCAGGTAGCGGTCGATCCGGTCACGGGTCCAGTAGTCGCCGCGCTCGACGGGCTTGCCGAGCATGTTCCCGGCGATCCGGCCCGACCAGCCGCCCAGGACCCGGTCCCGCGCGTCCGGCCGCGCCCGTCCGGAGGCGGTCTCCGCCCGTACGGTCACGGCCGCGCTCAGGGAGACGGCAAGGAGGGGGAGGGCACGACGGCCCCGCCACCCGCCCGTACGGCCTCCACCACGGCCTCGTGCAGATCCCTGCTGTCCTTCTCCGAACCGCACGGCACGGGGCTGCCCGTCATGGTGAACCAGTCGGACGCCCCGCTGTACTGGACGGCGATCTGTGCCTCGCCGCCCGCGAATGTGGTGTGCACGGTGACATTTCCCGTGACGATTCCGAGCTCGTCGGTCCGAACCCCGCCACGCCCCGTGTACACATCGGTCGTCGTCCACGATGCCCACGTCATGATGGCAGCGTCACACGAATGGCCCATGCCCGCGACTCGGGCGGCAGGCGCTTCGAAAATCCGTGGCGCTCGAACACGTGCCTGCCTAGAGTCGTGGACGTCCAGGTGCGAAGGCAGGACCTACTTCCACTCATCATGGGGCGGCCGCGGGTTCGAGTCCCGTCATCGGCTTCGGGCCGGTGTAGCTCAGCAGGTAGAGCACCTTTGTCGGTTCCGCCGGCCCTGAACTCTGGACACCTGTACACCACGCACCTCCCGGTGCGCGGGCCACGGCTCCTTCTTTCCCTGAAACGACGCCGCGGCCACCTTGATCTCGGGAGGCGTGGTGGACGGGGGCCCGGTGCGCGGGCGACGGGAACTTCGAGGGGACAGCAGGTCGCGGGTCGAATCCCGCCTCCGGCGCACGCCGGTGTGGCTCAGCGGTGAGAGCGGCCGTTGTGACGACCGTCGCCGGCTTGTCGACCCCGGGCCCTCCCTCCACCGCGCGTCCCCACCGAATTCGGGGGGATTCACATGGCACGTTTCAACATCCGCCGGGCCGCGACGGCCGCCGGCCGCGCGGTCTCGCCCGTCCGGTCGACCGCGCCCACCACCACCCACCAGGGCGGCGCCGGTGTGCTGCGCGACCCGCGTTCCGAGCTGTTCCTGCTCGCCGTCGCCAACTTCGTCACCCAGACGACCTTCTACGAGTCCGGCGGCGCCCGCGACGACCGGTTCAGCGCGCTCGTCCGCGAGCTCGCCGTCGAGGACCCCGAGTGGACCGCCGGCCTGCTGCGCTGGCTGCGCGGTGAGGGCAACATGCGGACCGCCTCGATCGTCGGCGCCGCCGAGTACGTCAAGGCACGCCTGGAGGCCGGCGCCGGTGACGGGCCCACGGGCCGCCAGGTCGTCGCCTCCGTCCTCCAGCGCGCGGACGAGCCCGGTGAGCTGCTGGGCTACTGGACCTCCCGGTACGGGCGCAACGTGCCCAAGCCCGTCAAGCGGGGCGTCGCGGACGCCGTCCGGCGCCTGTACACCGCCCGGTCGCTGCTCAAGTACGACACGGCCGGCAAGGACTACCGCTTCGGCGACATCCTCAACCTGGTGCACGCCTCGCCCGACCCGGCGAAGCAGCCGTGGCAGGGCGAGCTGTTCCGGTACGCCCTGGACCGCCGCCACCACCCCGAGACCGCGCTCACGCCCGCCTCCAGCCGGATGCTCACCGCCCACCGGGCGCTGATGGAGCTGCCGGTCGCCGAGCGGCGAGCCGTGGTCACCGGCCCGGACGGCGCGGCGCGGCTGGCGGAGGCCGGCATGACCTGGGAGGCCCTGGCCGGCTGGCTCCAGGGCCCGCTGGACGCGGCCGCCTGGGAGGCCGTCATCCCCTCCATGGGCGTCATGGCGCTCCTGCGCAACCTGCGGAACTTCGACGAGGCGGGCGTGAGCGACGAGGTCGCGGCGCGCGTCGCGGCGAAGCTCTCCGACCCGGGGACCGTCGCCGCGTCGCGCCAGTTCCCGTTCCGCTATTTGGCCGCGTACCAGCACGCGCCCTCGCTGCGCTGGTCGTACCCCCTGGAGCGGGCCCTCGGCCACTCGCTGGCCAACGTCCCGGAGCTCCCCGGCCGCACCCTGGTCCTGGTGGACCGCTCCGGCTCCATGTGGGCGCCGCTGTCGCAGCGCTCCCGGCTGAACCGCGCCGACGCGGCCGCCGTCTTCGGCACGGCGGTGGCCATGCGCGCCGCCGACGCCGACCTGGTGGAGTTCGGCACGAGCAGCGCCCCCGTGCCCCACCGGGCGGGCGAGTCCGTCCTCACGGTGCTGGGCCGCTTCCACCAGTTGGGCGGCACCAACACGACCGAGGCGGTACGCGCCCACTACCGCGGCCACGACCGGGTGCTGATCGTCACCGACGAGCAGGCCTCCTTCAGCCACTACGGCAACCCCGTGCGGCAGGTCCCGCCGCACGTGCCGGTCTACACGTGGAACCTGGCGGGCTACCGCCCTGGCCACGCCCCCTCCGGCAACGCCGGCAGGCACACCTTCGGCGGACTGACGGACACGGCGTTCCGGATGGTACCGCTGCTGGAAGCGGGGCGAAGCGCCCACTGGCCGTGGTCGGCGGCGGCCTGACCAGCGGGTCCGTACGCCGGACAGGGGTGGCACAGCGTCTCACCCTCCGGATAGGGTCGGCTCGGCGCGACTGCCTGTTCGAAAGCAAGGGATGCAAGGGTGACGGACGGAGCAGTAACTGAGGCCGCGCGCGTGCTCGTCGCGGCTGACAAGTTCAAAGGTTCGCTCACGGCCGTACAGGTCGCGGAGCGGGTGACGGCCGGGCTCCGGCACGTCGTCCCCGGGCTCGAGGTGGAGACCCTGCCCGTGGCCGACGGCGGTGACGGCACGGTCGCCGCCGCGGTGGCCGCCGGGTTCGAACGGCGTGAGGTACGGGTCACCGGCCCGCTCGGCGCGCCGGTGACCGCCGCGTACGCACTGCGCGACGGGACGGCCGTGGTGGAGATGGCCGAGGCCTCGGGTCTCCAGCTCCTCCCGGAGGGCG
Source organism: Streptomyces sp. WAC05374 (assembly GCF_004353505.1). Taxonomy (GTDB): domain Bacteria; phylum Actinomycetota; class Actinomycetes; order Streptomycetales; family Streptomycetaceae; genus Streptomyces. The sequence continues at coordinate 358,265 of NZ_SMNQ01000004.1, read as the reverse complement.
TCTTCGCACCGCTCACGTCCACCACGTACGGCTCCGGCGAGCTGCTGCGCGCCGCGCTGGACGCGGGCGCCCGCACCATCGTCTTCGGCGTGGGCGGCAGCGCGACCACGGACGGCGGCGCCGGCATGCTGGCCGCGCTGGGCGCCCGGTTCCTGGACAAGGACGGCGAGCCCGTCGGGCCGGGCGGCGGGGGCCTGCGGGACCTCGCGACCGCCGACCTGTCGGGCCTCGACACCCGCTTCGCGGACGTGGACCTCGTCCTCGCCAGCGACGTGGACAACCCGCTGACCGGCCCGAAGGGCGCGCCCGCGGTGTACGGGCCGCAGAAGGGCGCCTCGCCGGAGGACGTGGCGGAGCTGGACGCCGCCCTGGCCCACTTCGCGGCCGTCCTCGCCGGCGCGATCGGCCCCAGGGCCACCGAGCTGGCCGAGTCGCCGGGCGCCGGCGCGGCGGGCGGCATCGGGTACGGGGCGCTCGTCGCCCTGGGCGCGAGCTTCCGCCCCGGCATCGAGGTCATGCTGGACGTCCTGGGCTTCGCCCCGGCCCTGTCCCGCGCCACGCTGGTCATCACCGGCGAGGGTTCCCTCGACGAGCAGACCCTGCACGGCAAGGCACCGGCCGGCGTCGCGGCGGCGGCCCGCGCGGCGGGCATCGAGGTCGTCGCGGTCTGCGGCCGCCTCGCCCTGCCGCCCGAGGCCCTGGGCAGGGCCGGCATCCGCCGCGCCTACGCCCTGACCGAGCTGGAGCCGGACCCGGCCAGGTCCATGGCCGAGGCCGGCCCGCTGCTGGAGCGCCAGGCGGCGAACATCGCCCGCGACTTCCTGTCGTAGGAGCGTCGCGACCCGCTTCCGGATCCCCCCGCACCGACGGGTGCGGGGGGATCCCGTCGTTTCCAGCGGCCCCCGGTGAGCCTGGCCGGTGTCGCCGCCCTCGGCCCGGCCCCGGCCCGCCGGCTGCCGCTCACGGGCCCGAGTGCCCCGCCGTCAGCCGGAAGGCGTCCAGAGCCAGCGTCATCTCCGTCAGGTCCCGCGGCCGGGAGAGCGACCGGGACGTGAGCTGCTCCAGGCGGCGGAGGCGGTTGAACACCGTGTTCCGGTGGCAGTACAGGCGGGCCGCCGCCCTGCCCGCCGAGCCCTCGCAGTCGAGCCACACGTCCAGCGTCTCCATCAGCACCGCCCGGTCCGCCGGGTCCAGCTCCAGCAGAGCGCCCAGCACCTCCGCGACCAGCAGGGACGACAGCTCCGGCTGGCTCACCACCAGCGCGCCGGGCATCCGGCGGTCCAGCCGGACGATCGCGGGCGCCTCGGCCGGGCACGTACGCAGGGCCAGTTCGGCCAGGCGGCGCGCCCGGCCGAGCTCCGTCAGGCCCACCACCACCGGGCTGATCCCGCCCGGCCCCGGGCACCGGCCCGCCATCAGCTCCGCCAGCGCGTCGAGCCCCGTGCCCTCGTCCAGCGACACCACGCCGACCTCGCAGTCGGTCCGCATGCGCCACACGAACCGCAGCCCCTCCGCCGCCAGCCGCCGGTGCGTCAGGTCCCGCCTGGCGGTGCGCAGCACCACCACCGCGTAGCGCCCCCGCTCCGGCAGGTCCAGCCCCGCCGCCGCCCGCGCCGCCACCTCCGCCGACCGGCCGCCCTCCAGCAGCGCGTCGAGCAGCGCCTGGAGCTGCTCGTCGGTACGGCGCCGCAGCTCCAGCTCCGTCACCCGGTACGCCTCCGAGGCCGTGTCCGCCTGGGTGTCCACCGCCGACCACACCATCGTCGCCGCCTGCATCAGCGCCGCGAGCCGCCGCGCGTCGGCCCCGGCGTCCTCCAGCAGCGTGTCCCACACCAGGTGCCCGGCCAGCCGGTAGGCGTGCACCACCAGCTCCAGCGGCAGCCCCTGTTCCGCCCGCCGCCGCCCCAGCCACTCCGCGTGCTCCAGGTCGCGGCGCGGTGCCGCCCTCGGCGCCGAGATCATCTCGATGCCGATCCGCATCGCGTCCCGCGCCTCCTGCCAGTGCTGGTCGTAGCCGATGACCCGCCCGTAGGCGGGGGAGTACGCGTGCAGCTCCCGCACGTGCTCGTCCACCAGTTCCGGCAGCCGCTCGAGCAGCGCCGTACACGCCCGGCCGAGCAGCTTCCAGTCGTCTCCGCTACGCGGTCCACGGGCTCCCATGGCCCGGAGGATGCCACCTTCGCCCCCGGTCCGGCACGCCCCTGACACGCGGTCTTGTGCGCGTGCACAACCCGCCGCCACGCCCGCTGGGCACCGGCAGCGATTCCCGCCGCGAACGTGGACGTGCGGCCGGGCCCGGTGCTGGGGTGAGCGCCACCGAACAGACAGACGAGGGGAAATCCATGAGCGCTGCCGCCCTGCACGTGCGGGGGCTGACAGCCGGGTACGGTCCGGTGACCGCCCTGCGTGACGTTTCGCTGGACGTACCGGAGGGCGCCTGCGTCGCCGTCCTCGGCGGCAACGGTGCCGGCAAGTCCACGCTGCTGCGCGCCCTGTCGCGCACGCTCGCGTTCCACGGCGGCGCGGCCCGCGCGGGCACCGTCACCTTCGCCGGCCGCCCGCTGCACGGCCTGCCGCCCGACCGGATCGTCGTCGCCGGGCTGTGCCACGTCCCCGAAGGACGCCAGGTGTTCGCCCGCATGACGGTCGAGGACAACCTCCGCGCCGGCGCGCTCACCGCCGCCCGCAGCGGACGGGCCGCCGCCCTGGCCCGCGTCCACGAACTGTTCCCCGTCCTCGCCGACCGCGCCCGCCAGCGCGCCGGCCTGCTGTCCGGCGGTGAACAGCAGATGCTCGCCGTCGGCCGCGCCCTGATGGCCTCCCCGCGCCTGCTGCTGCTCGACGAGCCGTCCCTCGGCCTCGCCCCGCTGATGGCCGCCCGGATCGCCGACACCGTCCGCGAGATCAACGCCCAGGGCACCTCCGTCCTGCTCGTCGAGCAGAACGCCGCCCTCGCGCTGCGCCTCGCCTCCCACGCGTACGTCCTGGAGGTGGGCGAGGTCGCGGCCGAGGGACCCGCGGCGGAACTGGCCGCCTCCGACGAGGTGCGCCGCCGCTACCTCGGCGTCGTCGACGAACAGGCCGCCGCCGACTCCGCACCCGCCCGGGTCCCCCACCTTGCCCGCTGGGAGGACGCATGACGACCCTCGACGTCCGCGGCCTCACCGTCCGCTTCGCCGGCCTCACCGCACTCGACCAGGTGGGCTTCACCGTCGAGCCGGGCACCGTCCACGCCGTCATCGGCCCCAACGGCGCCGGCAAGTCCACCACCTTCAACGTGCTGTCCGGCGTCTACCGCGCCACCTCCGGCAGCGTCCGGTTCGACGGCCACGAGCTGACCGGACTGCCCCCGCACCGCATCGCCGCCCTCGGCGTCGCCCGGATCTTCCAGAACCTCGCCCTGCCTCCGTACGCCACCGTCGCCGAGGCGCTGATGCTGGGCCGCCACCGCCTCACCCGCGCGGGCTTCCTCGCCACCGGACTGCGGCTGCCGTCCGCCGCCCGCGAGGAGGCCCGCCACCGCGCCCGCGTGCGCGAGATCGCCGACTTCGTGGGCCTCGCCGACAAGCTGGACCACCCGGCGGCCTCCCTCCCGTACGGCCAGCAGAAGCTCGCCGAACTGGCCCGCGCCCTGTGCATGGAGCCCAGGCTCCTCCTGCTCGACGAACCGGTCGCCGGCATGACCGGCGACGAACGCCGCCGCACCGCGGCCGTCATCGCGGGCGTCCGCGACAGCCTCGGCATCTCCGTCGTCCTCGTCGAGCACGACATGGGCGTGGTGATGCGCCTCGCCGACCACGTGACCGTCCTCGACTTCGGCCGCCGCATCGCGGACGGCGCCCCCGCCGACGTACAGAGCGACCCGGCCGTCGTCCGCGCCTACCTCGGACAGGAGACCGCCGAGTGACCACCTTCGCCGAACTCCTCCTGGGCGGAGTGGCCCTCGGGTCCGTCTACGCCCTCATCGCCCTCGGCTTCGTGATCATCTTCCGCGCCACCGAGGTCGTCAACTTCGCGCACGCCTCCCTGCTCCTCGCGGGCGGGTACGTCACCGCCGTCCTCCACGAGCGTCTCGGCTTCTGGCCGGCGCTCGCCGCCGGCGTCGCGGGCGCCGCGCTCGTCGGCGCCGCCGTCGAGTTCCTGGTGATACGCCGCTACCGGGGGCGGGACCACAGCGTGCTGGCCATCGTCACGATCGGCGTCGACATCCTGCTGACCACCGAACTCACCCGCCGCATCGGCACGGACGTGCTCTCCCTCGGCGACCCCTGGGGGGACGCGGTCGTCACCATCGGGTCCGTCACCGTCGCCCAGACGCGGATCGCCGCGTTCCTCGCCGCCGCGCTGCTGATCACCGCGTTCCTGCTGGCCTTCCGGTTCACCTCCTGGGGCGTCGCCATGCGCGCCGCGGCGGAAAGCCCCCCGACGGCCGCCCTGATGGGCGTCCGGCTCGGCCGGGTCTCGCTCGGCGCGTGGGCCGTCGCGGGCGGGCTCGCCGCCGTCGCGGCGCTCTTCCTCACCGTCTTCCCGACACCCGGGCTGGAGCGCTCCACCTCCCTCGCCGCCCTCAAGGCCTTCCCCGCCGCCATCCTCGGCGGACTCGACTCCACCACCGGGGCGCTCGTCGGCGGACTGCTCGTCGGCATCACCGAGTCCCTCGCCACCGGCTACCAGGGCGACCTGACCTTCCTCGGCCGCGGCATCGGCGACCTGGCGCCCTACCTCGTCATGGTCGCGGTCCTGCTGATCCGCCCCGCCGGACTCTTCGGCACCAAGGAGCTCGCCCGTGTCTGAGACCTTCTCGAAGAGGCTCACCCGGCCCCGTACGCTCCTGTGGGCGCTCGGCGCCGTCCTCCTCCTCGCCCTGCCCTTCTACCTCGAACGCTTCTGGCTCCAGGCCGGGCTGTTCGCGATGGCCGCCGCCATCGGCGCGATCGGCATCAACCTGCTGACCGGCGCCACCGGCCAGTTGTCCATGGGGCACGCCTTCTTCCTCGCCGCCGGCGCGTACGGCTACTGCGCGTTCGCCGGCGACGGGAGCGACGGACTGAGCGGCCTCGGCCTGCCCGGCTGGCTCGCCGCGGTGGGCGCGGTCGCCCTGGCGGGCGTGGCGGGCGGCCTGTTCAGCCCGATCGCGGGCCGGCTGCGCGGCGCGTACCTCGGCATCGCCACCCTGGCACTGATCTTCATCGGCCAGCACGTGCTGTTCAACGCCCACGACCTGACCGGCGGCTACAACGGCCGCGCCGTCCCGCCGCTGAGCCTGTTCGGCATCACCTTCGACGAGAGCGAACTGCTGGTCGCCCGGGTGCCCTTCGGTGCCGCCGAGAAGCTCTGGTACCTCGGCCTCGCGCTGCTCACCGGCTCCGCCCTGTTCGCCCGCGGCGTGCTGCGCGGCCGGCCGGGACGGGCCCTGAACGCCGTCCGCGACCACCGCGTGGCGGCCGGCGTCCTCGGCATCCCCGTCGCCCGCTACCGCGCCGCCGCGTTCGTGCTGTCGTCCATGTACGCCGGGCTCGCCGGCGTCCTGCTGGCCCTGGTGTTCCAGCGGACCGTGCCGGAGTACTTCGGCATGCTGCTCTCCCTCGAGTACCTCGCCATGATCGTCATCGGCGGCCTGGGCTCGGTGGCGGGCGCGGTCGTCGGGGGCGTCTTCGTCTCCCTGCTGCCGCAGCTCCTCAACCGCTACAGCGACGCGCTGCCCCTGGTGTCCGCCCCCGGAACGGGCGGGATCGCACCCGGCGAGGCGTCGCGCTACCTGTACGGCGCCGCCGTGGTGGCCGTCGTGCTCTTCCTGCCCGGGGGCCTGGTCCGGCCGGCCTCCAGGCGTCCCGCACCACCCTCAGGCACCACAGCGGAGGAACGATGACCATGCGCAGACACCGGCGGCTCGCCGCCGCCCTCACCGCGCTCGTCGCACTGACGGCGGCGGCCGGATGCAGCTCCAAGGCGAAGACCGGCGACGACTCCGGCGGGCAGGGCGCCGACGGGGTGAGGGCCGGCAAGGGCGTCGACGCCAGGACGATCCGGCTCGGCGTCCTCACCGACATGACCGGGGTGTACGCCACCCTCGGCAAGAGCGTCACCCAGGCCCAGCAGCTCTACGTGAAGCAGATGAACGCCGCGGGCGGCGTGTGCGGGCGCACGGTGGAGCTGACCGTCCGCGACCACGGCTACGACCCGCAGAAGGCGCTCGCCGCCTACACCGAACTGGAGCCCGAGGTGCTGGGCTTCCCCCAGTTCATCGGCTCGCCGTTCGTCGCGGCCGTCAAACAGCGCGTCGACGGGCAGGACAAGGGTCTCGTCCTGCCCCAGGCCTGGTCGGCCTCCCTGCTGGGCAGCGAGCACATCCGGGTGATCGGCTCGACGTACGACATCGAGACGATCAACGCGGTGGACTTCCTGCTGAAGGAGAAGGGGCTGAAGAAGGGCGACAGGCTCGGCCACGTCTACTTCGAGGGCGACTACGGCGAGAACGCGCTCAAGGGCTCGAAGTACGCGGCGGGGAAGGCGGGGCTCACGGTCGTCGAGCAGAAGATCAAGCCGACCGACAACGACATGTCGGCGCAGGTCGCCGCCCTCAAGCAGGCCGGGGTGAAGGCGATCGTCATCAGCGCCGGTCCGCGCCAGGCCGCCTCGCTCGTCGGCGTGGCCGCCGCGGTGAAGCTTACCGTCCCGGTGATCGGCAACAACTCGGCCTTCGCCCCGCAACTGCTGGCCACCCAGGCGGGGCCGGCGCTGGAGCGCATGTACCACGTGGCCACGCCCAGCCTGCCGATCGGCGCCGACACCCCGGTCGCCAGGAAGCTGGTCGCCGACTACCGGGCGGCCTACCCCGAGGACGCCCTCGACAACGGCGTCGTCGCCGGCTGGTCGGCCGCCCAGGTCTTCGGCGAGGCCCTGAAGAAGGCGTGCGCGGCCAAGGACCTGACCCGCGAGGGCGTCGGCAGGGCGCTGCTGACGCTGGACTCCCACGACGCGGGCTTCGGCATGACGCACGACTTCTCCGACCCCCAGGCGCCCTCCTCCCGGCAGAGCGCCATCATCCGGCCCGACAAGTCCGTCCCCGGGGGCGCCCGGGTGGCGCGCGGCCCGCAGGTCTCCGACGCGGCCGAGACCTTCACACCGGGTGGCTGAGCGGAAGGGATGACCCCGTCATACCGGCGAAACGCCGCCGTGTGAAGCTCTGATCATGAGCGACGACCTTCGCACCGAGTACCGGATCGAGCCCCTCACCGCCCAGCAGGTCCACGACCGGGCGGCCGAGGGGCTCGCCCTGTTGCTGCGGGACGCCGTCGACGGCGGTGCCTCCGTCGGCTTCCTGGCCCCGCTCGGCCACGCCGAGGCGGCCGCCTGGTGGCGCGGCGTGGCCCGGCAGGCCACCGAGGGCGTGCGGAGCGTCTGGGCGGCGTACGGGCCCGGCGGAGCCCTCTCGGGCGTGATCACCCTCGTCCGCGCGAGCATGCCGAACCAGCCGCACCGCGGCGACATCGCCAAGCTGCTGGTCCACCGCGACGCCCGCGGCCGGGGGCTGGGCTCCCGGCTGCTCGCGGCGGCCGAGGCGGGGGCGAGGGAGGAGGGCCTCACGCTGCTGGTGCTGGACACCGAGACCGGCAGCGCCGCGGAGGGCCTGTACCGCAAGGCGGGCTGGACGCGCGCCGGGACGATCCCGGACTACGCCCTCGACCCGTCCGGCACCCCGCACCCGACGACGTACTACTACAAGCGGCTGACCCGGGGCTGAGGACGCGGAAGGGCCCGGGCGCTTCCCCGAAGCACCCGGGCCCTTACCTCATCCATGTCCCTGCCGTGCGGCTACGGGAGCTGTGCCGCCCGCGCCTCCCGGCTCTCGCGCCGGTTGTCACGGAAGGTGTTCACGCGCCGGGCCGTCGCGAAGAGGGGGATCACGGCGCCCAGCACCACCTGGAGCGCGCAGCCCGTCTGGAGCAGGAGCTGGCCGCCCGGGGCGTCGAACGCCCAGGCCGCCAGCAGCCCCATCGCGCCGACGATCCAGCTCAGCATCGCCACCGCGAGGACACCCCGCGGCTTGGGGTACTCGACCCGGCTCACCATCAGCCACGCCGTACCGATGATCGCCAGCAGCGTCGGGATGAACGGCAGCTCCAGCAGCACGATCGAGACGACCGTCAGCGCGCCGAAGGGGGACGGCATGCCCTGGAACATGCCGTCCTTCATGGTCACGCAACTGAATCTGGCCAGCCGCAGCACCACCGCCAGCAGCACCACGATCGCCGCCACCGCGGAGACCCGCTGGTGCGCGTCGTCCGCGACCATCCCGTACACGAGCACGAAGTAGGCCGGGGCCAGACCGAAGCTGATCAGGTCCGACAGGTTGTCGAGCTCGGCTCCCATCGGCGAGCTGCGCAGCTTGCGCGCCACGAGCCCGTCGAAGAGGTCGAACACGGCCGCGCAGAGCATCAGGATCACGGCGGTCGCGGCGGAGTGCCGCGCCATGCCGGTCTCGTCACTCCCCGTGAGGTGCGGGATCAGGATGCCGGTGGTGGTGAAGTACACCGCCATGAAGCCGCAGGTGGCGTTGCCCAGCGTGAGGGTGTCCGCTATTGAGAGACGCAGCGACAGCGGCATCTCCTCGGCTTCCTCGGCGATGTCCGCCTCGGCGTCGGCGACCCAGTCGGCGGCCCGTGTGTCGGGATCAATCACGGTCAATTCGAGTCACCCCCGCGGTCGTGGTCTGACCGACCTCGACAGCGACGTCGACACCTTCCGGAAGGTAGATGTCAACGCGCGATCCGAAGCGGATCAGACCGATGCGCTCGCCCTGCTCGACCTTGGTCCCCTGGGGGATGTACGGCACGATGCGGCGGGCGACCGCACCCGCGATCTGCACCATCTCGATGTCGCCGAGCTCGGTGTCGAAGTGCCAGACAACGCGCTCGTTGTTCTCGCTCTCCTTGTTGAACGCCGGCACGAAACCGCCCGGCACGTGCTCGACGGACGTCACCGTGCCCGCGAGCGGGGCGCGGTTGACGTGGACGTTCAGCGGGCTCATGAAGATGGCGACCCGGGTGCGACCGTCCTTCCACGGCATGATGCTCTGCACCACACCGTCGGCGGGCGAGATGACCCTGCCCTGCGCGATCTCGCGCTCGGGGTCGCGGAAGAACCACAGCATGCCCGCCGCCAGAGCGGTGGTGGGCACAGCGATGGCCGCTGCGCGCTTGGAACGGCGCGAGCGGGCAAGACTGAGTGCGGCGGTGGCGACGGTCGGCAGAAGCCACGGCGATGCTCCGCGAGCGATACGTACGCCAAGGAGGCTGTCGCGAGGTGCAGAGGTTTGGCTGTGGGGCATGGATGACCTTCGTAGCGGATGATGCCGCGCGGATGCGGGGGACGGCGGCTTTTCGGCGATGCTATCGGTTGCGGGCGGCAACTGGGCAAGCCAGAAGCCGAGTCGGCGGCCGGAAGACGATGACAGGGTGTGATCTTCTTCGCGGCCGAACCGACTCAAAAGCGACAATCACCCCTGGAATCGGTACTCCTCGAGCAACCGACGCCCAATGATCATTTTCTGGATCTCGGCGGTACCTTCGCCGATGAGCAGCATGGGTGCCTCCCGGTAGAGACGCTCGATCTCGTACTCCTTCGAGAACCCGTAGCCGCCATGGATACGGAAGGCGTCCTCGACGACCTCCTTGCAGTATTCGGACGCGAGGTACTTCGCCATCCCTGCTTCGAGGTCGTTTCGCTCCCCGGAGTCCTTTTTGCGTGCTGCGTTCACCATCATGGCATGAGCGGCCTCGACCTTGGTAGCCATTTCGGCCAGCTTGAACTGGATCGCCTGGTGCTGGGCGATCGGCTTGCCGAAAGTGTGGCGTTGCTGGGCATACGAGATGCCCAGCTCGAACGCACGCTGTGCCACGCCGCAACCACGTGCCGCTACGTTCACGCGGCCGACCTCGACGCCGTCCATCATTTGGTAAAACCCTCGGCCGGTGACCCCGCCGAGGACACGATTGGCCGGAATGCGCAGTCCGTCCATGATGAGTTCGGTGGTGTCGACCCCCTTGTAACCCATCTTGTCGATCTTCCCGGGGATGGTCAGGCCGGGCCGGACCTCTCCGAAGCCGGGCTCCTTCTCGACCAGGAAGGTCGTCATCGACTTGTGGGGCGCGCTGCCCTCGGGGTGTCCTTCGTCACTTCGGACGAGAACGGCGACGAGCGTTGACGTGCCGCCGTTCGTCAGCCACATCTTCTGGCCGTTCAGGACGTACTCGTCGCCGTCCTTGACCGCCTTGGACGTGATGGCCGACACATCCGACCCGAGGGCCGGCTCCGACATCGAGAACGCGCCGCGCACCTCGCCGGCCGCCATCCGGGGCAGGAAGGTGTCCTTCTGCTCCTGCGTGCCGTGCTGCTTGAGCATGTACGCGACGATGAAGTGGGTGTTGATGATGCCGGAGACCGACATCCAGCCGCGCGCGATCTCCTCCACGCACAGCGCGTACGTGAGGAGGGACTCGCCCAGACCCCCGTACTCCTCCGGGATCATCAGCCCGAAGACACCCAGCTCCTTGAGCCCGTCGACGATCTCCTGCGGGTACTCGTCACGGTGCTCCAGCTCCGTCGCGACCGGAATGATCTCCTTGTCCACGAAGTCCCGGACCGTGGACAGGATCTCCTGCTGGACGTCGGTCAGACCGTGGGTCTGCGCGAGTCGGGCCATGGCTACTTCTCCTGCGCCTTCAGTTCCGGGCGGCCGGGCTGCTCGCCGCCGCGCTCCTTGATGTACGTCTCGGTGGGGACCATCACCTTGCGGCGGAACACGCAGACCAGGGTGCCGTCCTGCTTGTAGCCCTTGGTCTCGACGTACACGATCCCGCGGTCGCTCTTCGACTTCGACGGAGTCTTGTCGAGGACGGTGGTCTCGCCGTAGATGGTGTCGCCGTGGAAGGTCGGCGCCACGTGCCGCAGCGACTCGATCTCCAGGTTGGCGATCGCCTTGCCGGAGACGTCCGGCACGGACATGCCCAGCAGCAGCGAGTAGATGTAGTTGCCCACGACGACGTTCTTCCCGAAGTCCGTCGTCTTCTCCGCATAGTTGGTGTCCATGTGGAGGGGGTGGTGGTTCATGGTGAGCAGACAGAAGAGGTGGTCGTCGTACTCGGTGACCGTCTTCCCGGGCCAGTGCTTGTAGACCGCGCCGACCTCGAACTCCTCATAGGTGCGTCCGAACTGCATGGTGCTCAGGCCTCCGGGGCTTCGAACTTCGAGGTACGGGTCATGCCGGCGGCGCGGCCCTTGCCGGAGATGACCAGGGCCATCTTGCGGCTGGCCTCGTCGATCATCTCGTCGCCGAGCATCGCCGAGCCCTTCTTGCCGCCCGCCTCGGACGTGTAGTACTCGTACGCGTCCAGGATCAGCTCGGCGTGGTCGAAGTCCTCCTGCGAGGGCGAGAAGACCTCGTTGGCGGCGTCGACCTGGCCCGGGTGCAGCACCCACTTGCCGTCGAAGCCGAGCGCGGCCGCGCGGCCGGCCACCGCGCGGAAGCCGTCCACGTTCTTGATCTGGAGGTACGGGCCGTCGATCGCCTGGAGGTCGTTGGCGCGCGCCGCCATGAGGATCTTCATCAGGATGTAGTGGTACGCGTCGGCCGGGTAGCCGGGCGGCTGCTCGCCGACGACCAGCGACTTCATGTTGATGGAGGCCATGAAGTCCGCCGGGCCGAAGATGATCGTCTCGATGCGCGGCGAGGCCTGGGCGATCGCGTTGACGTTGTTGAGGCCCTGGGCGTTCTCGATCTGCGCCTCGATGCCGATGCGGCCGACCTCGAAGCCCATCGTCTTCTCGATCTGCGTCAGCAGCAGGTCCAGCGCCACGACCTGCTCGGCGTTCTGGACCTTCGGCAGCATGATGCAGTCCAGGTTCGGACCCGCGCCCTCGACGACGGTGACGACGTCGCGGTAGGTCCACTCCGTCGTCCAGTCGTTGACCCGCACGACCCTGGTCTTGCCCGTCCAGTCACCCTCGTTGAGGAACTTGACGATGGTGTGCCGGGCCTCCGGCTTGGCCAGCGGCGCGCACGCGTCCTCCAGGTCGAGGAAGACCTGGTCCGCGGGCAGGCCCTGGGCCTTCTCCAGGAACCGCGGGTTGGAGCCGGGGACCGCCAGGCAGGAACGGCGCGGGCGGAGACGGTTGACGGTCGTCATGCGGGGACCTCCGTGCTTTCGAGGTGGTTGAGCTTGTTGGCTGTACGGATCTCGTCGACGATACGGCCGATGATCTCCGTGATGCCGAAGTCCTTCGGCGTGAAGACGGCGGCCACTCCGGCCCGCTTCAGTTCGGCGGCGTCGGCGCTCGGGATGATTCCGCCGACGATGACCGGAATGTCGGCGGCGCCGGCCGCGCGCAGCCGGGCCAGCACGTCCGGCACCAGCTCGGCGTGCGACCCCGACAGGATCGACAGCCCCACGCAGTGCACGTCCTCCGCGAGCGCGGCGTTCACGATCTGCTCGGGGGTCAGCCGGATGCCCTGGTAGACCACCTCGAAACCAGCGTCACGCGCGCGTACGGCGATCTGCTCGGCGCCGTTGGAGTGACCGTCCAGGCCCGGCTTGCCGACCAGCAGCCGCAGCCGCCCGGCGCCCAGCTCGTCGGCCGTCCGCGCCACCTTCTCGCGCACGGCGGCCAGTGGGGTGCCCGCCTCGGCGGCGATCGCCACCGGTGCGGACGACACACCCGTCGGCGCCCGGAACTCGCCGAACACGTCCCGCAGCGCCCACGACCACTCGCCGGTGGTGACGCCCGCCCGGGCGCACTCCAGGGTGGCCTCGAACAGGTTGGCGTCCCCGGCGGCGGTGGCCTTGAGGCGGGCCAGCGCCTCCTGGGCGCGGGTCTCGTCACGGTTGTCGCGCCACTCGTGGAGCCCCGCGACCACCCGTGCCTCGTTGGCCGGGTCCACCGTCATGATCGCGGTGTCCAGGTCCGCGGTCAGCGGGTTGGGCTCGGTCGACTCGAAGCAGTTGACGCCGACGATCTTCTCCTCGCCGGCCTCGATCCGGGCCCGCCGCTCGGCGTGCGAGGACACGAGCTGCGACTTGAGGTAGCCGGACTCGACGGCCGCCATCGCGCCGCCCATCTCCTGGATGCGGTCGATCTCCGCCAGGCACTCCTCGACCAGGGCGTCCACCTTGGCCTCGATGACGTGCGAGCCCGCGAAGATGTCCTCGTACTCCAGCAGGTCGCTCTCGTGCGCCAGGACCTGCTGGATGCGCAGGCTCCACTGCTGGTCCCAGGGCCGGGGCAGGCCCAGCGCCTCGTTCCAGGCCGGGAGCTGGACGGCACGCGCGCGTGCGTCCTTCGACAGCGTCACGGCCAGCATCTCCAGCACGATGCGCTGGACGTTGTTCTCCGGCTGCGCCTCGGTCAGGCCGAGGGAGTTGACCTGCACGCCGTAGCGGAAGCGGCGGTGCTTGGGGTCCTCGATCCCGTACCGCTCCCGAGTGATCTTGTCCCAGATGCGGCCGAAGGCGCGCATCTTGCACATCTCCTCGACGAAGCGGACGCCCGCGTTCACGAAGAAGGAGATCCGGGCGACCACATCCCCCCGGCGGTCCGCCGGGACCTGGCCGGAGTCGAACACCGCGTCCAGGACGGCGATGGCCGTGGACATGGCGTACGAGATCTCCTGGACCGGGGTGGCACCCGCCTCCTGCAGGTGGTAGCTGCAGATGTTGATCGGGTTCCACTTGGGGATGTGGTTCACCGTGTAGGTGATCATGTCGGTGGTCAGCCGCAGCGACGGACCGGGCGGGAAGACGTGCGTCCCGCGCGACAGGTACTCCTTGACGATGTCGTTCTGCGTCGTCCCCTGGAGCTTGCCGATGTCCGCGCCCTGCTCCTCGGCCACGACCTGGTACAGCGCCAGCAGCCACATGGCGGTGGCGTTGATGGTCATGGACGTGTTCATCTGCTCCAGGGGGATGTCCTGGAACAGTCGGCGCATGTCACCGAGGTGGGAGACCGGGACCCCGACCCGGCCGACCTCGCCGCGGGCGAGGATGTGGTCGGGGTCGTAGCCGGTCTGCGTCGGGAGGTCGAACGCGACCGACAGGCCGGTCTGGCCCTTGGCGAGGTTGCGGCGGTACAGCTCGTTGGACGCCTCGGCCGTGGAGTGGCCGGCGTACGTCCGCATGAGCCAGGGGCGGTCCTTCTTCCGCTCGGCCGCCGGACGCTCCACGGCCGGACGTTCCGCCGTCGGACGTTCCGTCATCAGATGTTCCGGAAGCGGTTGATGGCGTCGATGTGCTTGTCGCGCATCTCCTGGTTCTTCACGCCCAGGCCCTCCCCGGGGGCCAGGCACAACACGCCGACCTTGCCCTGGTGGAGGTTGCGGTGGACGTCGTACGCGGCCTGGCCGGTGTCGTCCAGCGAGTACACCTTGGACAGGGTGGGGTGGATCTTGCCCTTGGCGATCAGGCGGTTGGCCTCCCAGGCCTCGCGGTAGTTGGCGAAGTGGGAGCCGATGATGCGCTTGAGCGACATCCACAGGTAGCGGTTGTCGTACTCGTGCATGTAGCCCGAGGTGGAGGCGCAGGTGGTGATGGTGCCGCCCTTGCGGGTGACGTAGACCGAGGCGCCGAAGGTCTCCCGGCCGGGGTGCTCGAAGACGATGTCGATGTCCTCGCCGCCGGTGAACTCGCGGATGCGCTTTCCGAAGCGCTTCCACTCCTTGGGGTCCTGGGTGCGCTCGTCCTTCCAGAACTTGTAGCCCTCGGCGCTGCGGTCGATGATCGCCTCGGCGCCCATGGACCGGCAGATGTCCGCCTTCTGCTCGCTGGAGACGACACAGATCGGGTTGGCGCCGCCGGCCAGTGCGAACTGCGTCGCGTAGGAGCCGAGGCCGCCGGAGGCGCCCCAGATGAGGACGTTGTCGCCCTGCTTCATGCCGGCGCCGTTGCGGGAGACGAGCTGGCGGTAGGCGGTGGAGTTCACCAGGCCCGGTGCCGCGGCCTCCTCCCAGCTCAGGTGGTCCGGCTTGGGCATGAGCTGGTTGGACTTGACCAGGGCGATCTCGGCCAGGCCGCCGAAGTTGGTCTCGAAGCCCCAGATGCGCTGCTCGGGGTCGAGCATCGTGTCGTTGTGGCCGTCGCTCGACTCGAGCTCGACGGACAGGCAGTGCGCGACGACCTCGTCGCCGGGCTGCCAGGCGTTGACGCCGGGACCCGTGCGCAGGACGACGCCCGCCAGGTCGGAGCCGATGATGTGGTACGGCAGGTCGTGGCGCTTGGTGAGCTCGGAGAGCTTGCCGTACCGCTCCAGGAAGGAGAAGGTCGAGACCGGCTCGAAGATCGACGTCCACACGGAGTTGTAGTTGACCGAGGACGCCATCACGGCCACCAGGGCCTCGCCCGGGCCGAGCTCGGGCAGGGGCACGGTGTCGACGTGCAGCGACTTGCGCGGGTCCTTCTCCCGGGTGGTGAGACCGGCGAACATCTCGACCTCGTCCTTGTGCACGGTCACCGCGCGGTAGGACTCGGGGAGGGGCAGGGCGGCGAAGTCCGCGGACGTGGTGTCCGACGACTGAATCGCGTCCAGGATTTCCTTCACGGTGTTGCCTCCGGCGAGAAACGTCTTGAGGACAGACGTTGAGGGGAACGTCGGGGAAGTACTGCTGTGGAGGTGTGCCGTCGGTTCGGCCGGGGTGGTGCTGGCAGCGCTGGGTGGTGCGCGGGGGTGCCTGTGACGCAGGCGTCCGGGCGCGCGAGGCGCGATGGCCTTGCGGGGACAGCCGGCGTACGAGAGATCTCTGCACGCCGGCCGCCCGGACAACATCAACGTATGACACCGCGTGCCAGGCCGCAAGACACTGAGTGCCAACAATTTTCCTCAGATGTCATCCGCCGTTCACAGATGAGCGATGATCGATCGACCGGGGGGAGGAAAACGGGCCGAAGAGCAACAGAACGCCCGCTCCTCCCGGCGGACAGCGTCGGGAGGAGCGGGCGTCGACAGGGGGCCGCCGGGGCGGCTCAGCGGGCCTTGAGGGTCTGCTCGATGGTCCGCATGATCTCGTCCAGCGGCGCGTCCGTGCGGGCCACGGTGACCAGCACGTCGCCGGTGGTGCTCGCCGTCGCGGCGGGGGGCTTCGAAGGGGCCGTCGCGCCGGCGGCGCGCCCCGCGCCTATGCCCGTGCCGAACGTGTCCCGCACGATCGCGAAGGCGTGGTCGAGCTGTGCCTCCACGTCCCCCTGGCCACCGGCCCTCAGCCAGCGGCGCAGCACGTGGTTGTGCGCCGTCACCACCGCGGACGCCGCCACCTCCGCCAGCAGCGGGTCGTCATTGCCGTCGTGGTGGTCCCGCTCGTCGAAATGGCCCAGCAGATACCGCGTGAACAGCCGCTCGTAGCGGGCCACCGAGGCGATCTCGCGCTCCCGGAGGGTGGGCACCTCCCGGGTGAGGCGGTACCGCTCCACCGACACCGCGGGGGACGCCGCGTACATCTTCATGACTTCCTTGATCCCCCGGCACACCGTGTCGAGCGGGTGCTCGTGGGCCGGTGCGGCGTTCAGGACCGCCTCCGCCCGCACCAGGGTGTCGTCGTGATCGGGGAAGATCGCCTCTTCCTTGGAGCGGAAGTGGCGGAAGAAGGTGCGCCGGGCGACTCCGGCCGCGGCGGCGATCTCGTCGACCGTCGTCGCCTCGTACCCCTTCGTCGCGAACAGTTCCATGGCGGCGGCGGCCAGTTCGCGGCGCATCTTGAGCCGCTGGGCGGCGGCACGGCTGCCCGCGGCGCTCTCGGGGGCATCGGACGAGGCGGTGGCACGGGAGGGCCGGCGGGCGGAGTCAGCGGGCTGGGACATGACCTGAACGTACTGCATCCGTGCAGGAGACCGCGCCTGTGGGGCCGACCGGGAGGCCGGGCCGCCCGCACCGTCGAGCAGCCCGCCCCACTCCCCGTACGGCTCAGCGCCGGGCATATTCGCGGAAGCCGCGCCCCGTCTTGCGCCCGAGGCAGCCCGCCGCCACCAGGTGCTCCAGGAGCGGCGCCGGGGCCAGCCCCGGATCGCGGAACTCGCGGTGCAGGACCCGCTCGATGGCCAGCGACACGTCCAGCCCGACCACGTCCAGCAGCTCGAAGGGTCCCATCGGGTACCCGCCGCCGAGCTTCATCGCGGCGTCGATGTCGTCGAGCGAGGCGTAGTGCTGCTCGACCATCTTGATCGCGTTGTTCAGGTACGGGAAGAGCAGCGCGTTCACGATGAAACCGGCACGGTCGCCGCAGTCCACCGGGTGCTTGCGGATCCTGGCCGTGACCTCGCGGACGGTGGCGTGGACGTCGTCGCCGGTCAGGACCGTACGCACCACCTCGACCAGCTTCATGGCCGGGGCCGGGTTGAAGAAGTGCATCCCGATCACGTCCTGCGGGCGCGAGGTGGCGCGGGCGCAGGCGACGACGGGCAGGGAGGAGGTCGTGGTGGCCAGCACCGCGCCCGGCTTGCAGACCTTGTCCAGGGTCGCGAAGAGCTGCTGCTTGATCTCCAGGTCCTCGGCGACCGCCTCGACCGCCAGATCGACCTCGGCGAAGGCGTCCAGCGAGCCGGCCGGGGTGATGCGGGCCAGGGTCTCGTCCCGCGCCTCGGCCGTCATCCGCCCCTTGTCGACGGAGCGGGCCAGGGACTTGGCGATCCGCGCCGCGGCCGTCTCCGCCTTCTCCAGGGAACGGGCCGCGAGCACCACGTCGTAACCGGCCTTGGCGAACACCTCCGCGATGCCGCTCGCCATGGTGCCGGACCCGGCGACGCCCACCGAGCGGACCTCGCGGGCCGCCGCGCCCGTACCGGCCGCGTCCAGCGGGGTCAGCGCGTCGCGCACCACCACGCCGCTGCCCGGCGCCTCGTACGTGTAGAAGCCACGCCCCGACTTGCGGCCGGTCAGACCGGCCTCGCTGAGCTGCTTCAGGATCGGCGCGGGCGCGTGCAGCCGGTCGTGGGACTCGGCGTACATGGCGTCGAGCACGGTACGGGCGGTGTCGATGCCGATCAGGTCCAGCAGGGCCAGCGGCCCCATCGGCAGGCCGCAGCCCAGCTTCATGGCGGCGTCGATGTCCTCGCGGGAGGCGTACTTGGCCTCGTACATCGCCGCGGCCTGGTTCAGGTAGCCGAAGAGCAGCCCGTCCGCCACGAATCCGGGCCGGTCGCCCACCGCGACGGGCTCCTTGCCGAGCTGGTGGGCCAGGTCGGTGACGGCGGCGACGGCCTGCGGGGCGGTCAGCACCGAGGAGACCACCTCGACGAGCTTCATCGCCGGCGCGGGGTTGAAGAAGTGCAGGCCGAGCACGCGCTCCGGGTGCGCGGAGTCGGCCGCCAGCCGGGTCACGGACAGGGCGTTCGTGCCGGTGGCGAGGATCGCGCCGGGGCGGACGATGCCGTCCAGCGCCCGGAAGACCTGCTGCTTGACCTCGTACGACTCGGGCACGACCTCGATGACCAGGTCGGCGTCGGCCGCCGCCTGGAGGTCGGAGAAGGTGCGGAAGCGGGCGAGGATGTCGCGCCGCTCCTCCTCGGTGATCCGCTCGCGCGCCACGGAGCGGGCGGTGGCGGCCTCCAGGGTCGTGATCGCGCGGGCGGCGGCGGCCTCACTGATGTCGATGCCGATGACCTCACGGCCGGCCCGGGTCAGGACCTCGGCGATACCGGTGCCCATCGTGCCGAGACCGACGACGGCGATGGTGGAGAGAGGGGTGTCCATCACGGGACTCCAGGGATGAGTGACGACTGATGAGGGTGCGCGCACAGATGCACGGGCGTACGTCCGGGAGGCGGGTACACGGGTGCGGGCGCGTCGCGCGCAGGGCGTGCTGTCGCGGTGAGGAGGACCGACGGACTCTGTCCCGGAGTCACGTCGTACAAGGTGCCGAACCGACAAGGCACTCGCGGCGGCTGCGTCACCAGGCCGCCGTGAGGGGTGCGGGGGGTACCCGCTCACCTGAGATTAACTGGCGGGTAACGAGCGCGCCAGTCCTGGGAAGTGGCCGGAACGTGTGATCTGGATCGCGGTGGCGCTGGATACTGACAGCCATGGACGCCGACGGTACGGACGGTACGGACGAGGAGTTCAGGTCGCTCGCGCACCGGCTGCGCGACGAGGCCGGCGGGTCACCCGCGTACGAGCGGCTGCTCAGCGCCCGGGACCCCGACGAGCTGGCCGCCGTCCTCACCGGGCCGGCGCAGCCGCTGTGGGCCCGGGAGCTCGCCGCCTTCCGGCTCGGCCTCGCGGGTGACCGGCGCGCCTTCGAGGCACTGGTCCTGCTCCTCAACCACCGGGACCCCGAGCGCTGCGTCTCCGCCGCCCACGCCCTGACCCGGCTGGGCGACCCGCGCACCCCGAGGGCCGCGGCCGCCCTCGCCACCAACGAGCTGCGCGTCGCCTACGCCCTGCTGCCGGTCCGGCTGCTCGCGTGCCTGCGCGCACCGGAGTCCGTACCGGCCCTGATCACCGTCCTGGAGCGCCGCCTCCCGGCCGGTGACCCGTACTGGCGGGTGGGCGTCGCCTGCGCGGAGGGGCTGGGCGCCCTGGGCGACCCCCGCGCACGCCCGGTCCTCGAAGCCGCCCTGGCCCACCCCCGCCTGGCCGCCGCGGCCGCCGAAGCCCTGCGCCGCCTGCCGGCCCCGGCCTGACGGGCGGGCGCGGGGGCGGGGCCCCGGGGCGTGCCGGGCACGGGGCGGCCGGGCCGCGCGGTCCCGTCGGCGGCGCCGGGGCGCCGGGGCGCTGGGTCCTGGGGGCGTGCCGCCGGGCCGCGTCGTCCCGTCGGCGGGGCCGGTCCGCCGGGGCGGTCAGCGGTCAGGGGGTGAGGCGGCGGGTGCAGCGGACCTCCGGCACCGTGGTCCCCGCCACGTGCCAGGGCTCCTCCGCCCCGTCCGGCGCGAAGCCGGCCCTCTCGTAGAAGCGCCGGGCACGGGCGTTGTCCTTCAGCACCCACAACCGCATCGCCCCGTACCCCTCGGCGGTGGCACGGCTCACCGCCTCGGCCATCAGCGCCCGCCCCACGCCCGTGGAGAGCTGGTCCGGCCGTGCGTACAGCGCGTACAGCTCGGCCGCCCCGGTCGGGGCCTGCCCGTCCCGGCAGGGCCCGTAGCAGGCCCAGCCGACCACCGAACCGCCGCGCTCGGCGACCAGGTTGACCGCACGGGTGCTGTCCTGGGCGAAATGCTTGCGGCGGGTCTCCGCGTCCGCCTCGACGGTCATCGCCGCCAGGTACCACGCCGGTATCAGCCCCTCGTAGGCGAACCGCCAGCCGTGCACCCGGACCTCGGCGACGGCCTCGCAGTCGGCCACCACCATGTCCCGCACCCGGACGGCGTCCGTCACGGCCGGGGCCCCTCGGGGAGGACCGCGAACGCCTCGATCTCCACCAGCAGTTCGGGCCGGAACAGTGCCGACACCTGGACCGCCGAGCTGGCCGGCGGACGGGTCGTGTCGATCACCTCGTCGCGGGCCGCCCGTACCGCCGGCAGGTGGGCCACGTCCGTGACGAAGTACGTCAGCTTGACCACGTCGTCGAACCCGGCGCCCGCCGCGGCCAGGCACCGCCGCAGGTTGCCGAAGACC
The DNA here is from genome assembly GCF_004353505.1 of Streptomyces sp. WAC05374. GTDB lineage: Bacteria > Actinomycetota > Actinomycetes > Streptomycetales > Streptomycetaceae > Streptomyces. The sequence continues at coordinate 337,676 of NZ_SMNQ01000004.1, read as the reverse complement.
TGGCGGGCCTGGGCACCCGGGTCTCCCTCGCCCACCACCCGGCCGTCCGCGTCCAAGGCGCACTGCCCGGATATCGCGATGAACCGGCCGCTGCCCCAGACGACATGGCTGTAGCCGGAACCGGGGGCGACCCCGTCAGGGGCGTGCACATGGGTGAGGTGATCGCTCATGCGCCTCATCCTCGCGCACGCCACTGACAATCGGCCGGTCAGCCCCCGTGGCCCAGCAGCCCGTGCAGCGCCGCGGCGCCGGTCCGGCCCGCCGGAGCCGCGTCCCGTGCCGCCTTCGCCGGCCGCGGGTCGGGCACCGCCGCGCACACCGCGTCCGCCGCCCCCCGGCCGCCGCCCCGGGGCACCGCGCCCGTCTCCAGGTAGCGCACGAGGTACCGGTCCAGGCAGGCGTTGCCGCCCAGCGTGACCGCGTGGTTCCCGCCGCCCTGCTCGACGACCAGGCTGGAGCCGCGCAGTTCGCGGTGGACGGCCACGCCGCCCTCGTACGGCGTGGCGGCGTCCTCCGTCGCCTGGAACAGCAGCACCGGCGGCAGCGCGTCGTTCGCCGGCTCCGGTGCCGACAGCGACTCCACGGGCCAGAAGGCGCAGGGCGCGTTGTACCAGGCGTTGTTCCAGGTGGAGAAGGGGGCCTTGCCGTACACGTCCCAGTTGTCCCGGTGCCAGACGCCCCAGTCCTGCGGCCACCGGGCGTCCCGGCACTGGACGGCCGCGTAGACGGAGTAGCTGTTGTCGCTCGCGGCGTCGGGCGAGGACAGGGTCCGGTGCGCCGCCACCAGGGGGTCGGGGTCCTTGTCGTTCACGTACGCCGAGAAGGCCTCCGCGAGCGTGGGCCAGAAGCCGTTGAAGTACCCGCCCGGCAGGTAGGTGTCCTCCAGCTCGGCCGGGCCGATCTTCCGGCCCGCCGGCTTCTTGCGCAGTGCCTCCCGCATCGCGTACCAGCGCGCCTCCACCTTCGCCGGGTCGGTGCCCAGCCGGTACGTCCGGTCGTGCTTGGCCACCCAGGCCATGAACGCCTTGTGCCGGGCGTCGAAGGCCCGGTCCTGCGCGAGGTTGAGGCGGTACCAGACCGCGTGCGGATCGACCACGGAGTCCAGGACGGCCCGCCGTACCCGGTGCGGGAACAGCTTGGCGTACACGGTGCCGAGGTACGTGCCGTAGGAGTACCCGAAGTAGCTGATCCGCTCCGCGCCCAGGGCCTGCCGGACGAGGTCGAGGTCCCGGGCCGTGCTGACGGTGCTCATGTGCCGCAGCAGGTCGCCGTACTTGTCGCCGCACGCCCGGGCGAAGGACGCGGCCCTGGCCAGGTTCACCCGCTCGTCCCGCTGGTCGCGCGGCACCGAGTCGGGCCGCACGGGCGTGAAGTAGCCCGGCTTGCAGTCCAGCGCGGGCCGGCTCGCGCCCACGCCCCGCGGGTCGAAGCCGACCACGTCGTACTGCGCCGCGACCCGCTCCGGCAGCGAGGCCGCCACGAACCCGGCCATCGAGCGCCCGCTGGCCCCCGGGCCGCCCGGATTGACCAGCAGCGGTCCCTGGAAGGTCTTCGCGGTGTGCGGGACGCGGGACAGGGCCAGGGTGATCCGCTGCCCGCCGGGGTCGTCGTGGTCCAGCGGCACCCGCACGGTCGCGCACTGGAGCCGGGGGTACTGCTTGGTGGCGCACCCCTTCCACGCGAGCGGTGCGGACGGCTCCCCGGCGGACGGCTCGGCCGCCGACGGTACGGCGGTGACCGCGCCCGCCAGCAGCGCCCCGGCGGCGATCAGCACTCCTGCGCGTTTCTGCATACGGCCTCCCGAGCGAGCGGAACGATGGGCTGCGAGGGCGTACCGCCCCCTCGGCGGATCGTCCCCTCATTCCGGCCCGGACGGGCACGGCGCGGGCAGACTTGACCCGATCAGAGGAGGGTGAGCTGGGTGGGCCCGGGCTCCGCGACCCGCCGCTCCGGGAGCGCGGGCGGCGGCGTGCCCCGCCGGTTCGCGCCCCTGCGCCCCGGGCCCATGCCGAACTCGTGGGCCAGTTCGTGCACCTGACGGGTGATCCGGCGCTGGTACCACGTCGGGGCGTAGGCGCCGTCCGCGTACAGCCGCTCGTAGCGCCGCACCAGGTGCGGGTGGTGCCGGTGCAGCCACGCCATGAACCACTCGCGCGCCCCCGGCCGCAGGTGCAGCACGAGCGGGGTCACCGACGTCGCCCCGGAGGCCGCGATCGCGCGCACGGTGGCGCGGAGCTGGTCGGGGTGGTCGCCGAGGAACGGGATCACCGGGGCCATCAGCACCCCGCAGCCGATCCCGTGGTCGGTCAGCGTGCGGACGACGTCGAGGCGGCGCTCCGGGGCGGGGGTGCCGGGCTCGACGGTCCGCCACAGCTCGTGGTCCGTGAAGCCGACGGAGACGGAGATCCCCACCTCGGTCACCTCGGCGGCCTGGACCAGCAGGTCCAGGTCGCGCAGCAGCAGGGTGCCCTTGGTGAGGATGGAGAAGGGGTTCGCGTGGTCGCGCAGCGCGGAGATGATGCCCGGCATCAGCCGGTAGCGGCCCTCGGCGCGCTGGTAGCAGTCGACGTTCGTCCCCATGGCGATGTGCGCGCCCTGCCAGCGCGGCGACGCGAGCTGCTTGCGCAGCAGCTCCGGCGCGTTGATCTTCACCACGATCTGCGAGTCGAAGCCGATGCCGGTGTCGAGGTCCAGATAGCTGTGCGTCTTGCGGGCGAAGCAGTACACGCACGCGTGCGTGCAGCCGCGGTAGGGGTTGACGGTCCACTCGAACGGCATGCGGGAGGCGCCCGGCACCCGGTTCAGGATCGAACGCGCGCGCACCTCGTGGAAGGTGATCCCGCTGAACTCCGGGGTGTCGAACGTACGCGTGGTCACGGCGTCCGTGCCGAACAGCGCGGTGTCGCCCCCGGGTGCGGCGGGGCGGTCGTTCAGGTTGTCCCAGCGCATGGACGCCTCCTCGGTAGCACTGGACCACACAATAGAACACCTGTTCCCATGATCGCCTCCGCCGGGCCGTCCCGGATTTGGGCGGCCACGACACAGGTGGTTGGCTTGTGCCTCCCCTTAGGAACGAGTGCTGGAGGACATGGCATGGCGCAGGTCGAGGCCACGACGGAACGGGTCATCGCGGCGGACGCGGAGACGGTGTTCGACGCGCTGGCCGACTACAAGGAGACCCGCGGGAAGATGCTGCCCGAGCACTTCAGCGAGTACGAGGTGCGCGAGGGTGGCGACGGCGAGGGCACCCTCGTCCACTGGAAGCTCCAGGCCACCAGCAAGCGCATCCGTGACTGCCTGCTGGAGGTGACCGAGCCCAGCGACGGCCGCCTCGTCGAGAAGGACCGCAACTCCTCGATGGTCACCACCTGGACCGTCACCCCGGCCGGCGAGGGCCGGTCGAAGGTCGTCGTCACCACCGTCTGGAACGGCGCGGGCGGCATCGGCGGCTTCTTCGAGCGGACCTTCGCCCCCAAGGGCCTCGGCCGCATCTACGACCAGGTGCTCGACAAGCTCGCCGCCGAGGTCGAGAAGTAACACCCGCTGGTCACCGGTTCGGGTGGTCTTCCCGTCGGCTTCCCGGCGTGCCCGCACGGCCCGGCGCGCGGGGAGCCCTCGGGAAAGCGCCTGATGAGCGCCGGGGCACTCCCTCCGCCCGGCGCCGGACCGGGCCCGTGACCCCGTAATGCCCCGCTTGCTCCCCCTCGGCGCCCAATGCGAAGAATGGCGCGCCGCGTAGGCGCGACCGAGGGGAGCAGGTTCGTGGGTGGGAGCACGCTGGCGGACGACGGCCACACCACACCGCCCGCCCGCCGCCGGTCCGGACCGGCGGCGCAGGGGCCGGGTGTCCGGCCCCCCTCCCATGGGCCGGGTCCACACCCCCCCTCCATGGCACCGGATTTCCCCGCCGTCTCCGGTTCCGGCCCCGGCCTCCCGGCCACCCCCGGCCCGGGTTCCGGCCTCCCCGCCGCCCCTGGCCCGGGTCTCTCCGCGACCTCCGGCCCCGGCCTCCCCGCCACCCCCGGCCCCGGTTCCGGCCTCCCCGCCACGCCCGGCCCCGGTTCCGGCCTCCCCGCCACGCCCGGCCCCGGCCTCCCCGCCGAACCCGTCCCCGGGCTCGTTCCCGAGCCGTGGGATCACGTGCCGGGCGGCCGGGGGCCCTGGGACCGGGTTCCGGGCGGCGAGCGGGTTCCGGGTGGCGACCGGGTTCCGGCCGGTGCCCCGGCCGGCGATCAGGAGCCCTGGGACGCGGCCGCCGCCGGTACCGAGCCGCCGGACGACCCATGGCGGGGCGCCGGGACGGCACCCTGGGAGACGGCCACCGAGACCGCGCCACCGGAAACCCGCACCGCCGCACCGGAGGCCCCGGGGCGGGGAACAGGCAGCACGAACCGGTCCGATGAGCCGGCCGCCCCGGACGGCGGGGCCCCCGGCGCGGGCGCGCCCGGCCCGGTGGCCGAGCCCCTCGCGCCGCGCCGCGTGCGCGTCGCCTTCCTCGGCCTCGTACTCGCCCTGCTGCCGGCCCTGCTGCAACAGCTCGTCACCCTCACCGCCCTCCCGGCGATCCGCAGCGACCTGCCGGGCCCGGACACCGCGCCGGGAAGGGCCCTGGGGGTGGCCACCGCCTACCTGCTCGCCGCCCTGGTCACCCTGCCCGTCCACGCCAAGCTCGGCGACCTCCACGGGCGCAGGCGCCTGTTCCGGTACGCCCTGGTCGTCTTCGTCGCCGGCTCGGCCCTGGCGGGCTGGTCGCGCACCATGGACCAGCTCATCGCCTGCCGGGCCCTCCAGGGCGCCGGTGCGGGCGGCCTGCTGGCCGGCGCGCACGCCATCGCCGCGGACCTCGTCCCGGCCCGCCGGCGCGGCCGGTTCCTGGGCCTGACCGGCGCCGTTCTCGGGCTCGCCGTACTGGCCGGTCCGTCGGTCGGCGGGCTCGTCACCGAGCAGGTGTCCTGGCGCTGGTGCTTCTGGTCCGCCGCCTGCCTGGGCCTGGTCGCCCTGCTCCTCGCCGGCACGGCGCTCCCGCCGCTCCGGCCCACCGCCCGGGGCCGCCTGGACGTCCTCGGTGCCCTCCTGCTCGCCGCCGCCTCCACCTTCCTGGTGCTGCTGGTCAGTTGGGGCGGCAGGGACCACCCGTGGGACTCCCGGGTCGTGCTGGGGCTCGCCTGCGGCGCGGCGGGCAGCCTGCTGCTGTTCGTCGTCGTGGAGAACTACGCGCCGGAACCGATCCTCCCGCTCCCCCTCCTGCGCGACCCCACCTTCGTGGTCGGCGGACTCGTCGGCACCCTCACCGGTGTCGCCCTCTTCGGGGTCGCCGGCTGCCTGCCCTTCTACTTCCGGCTGACCGGTGGCGCGGACACCGCCGAAGCCGCCCTGCTGACCCTGCCCCTGGCGGGCGGCATCGTCTGTGCCTCCCTCCTGTCCGGACACGTCATCAGCCGGACCGGCCGCTACACGGTCCACCCCGTCCTGGGCGGCGCCGTCTCGGTCGTCGGCATGTGGCTGCTGTCCCGGCTCGAACCGGACACCCCGCGCCTCACGCACAGCGTCTGGCAGGCCGTCCTGGGCGCCGGTATCGGCCTCGTCCTTCCCGCCCTCGTCCTCGCCGTCCAGAACGCCGCGCCACCCGCCGCCCTCGGCACCGTCACCGGCGCCCACACCCTCGTCCGCTGGATCGGCTGCTGCGCCGGAGCCGCCGCCCTCGGCGCCCACGCCGCCCACCGCCTCGACCTCGCCCTCGCCGACCGGCTCCCCGCCGGCACCGGCCTGCCCGGCCCGTGGTGGGACGCCCCCCACGCCGTCCGGGCCGTGCCGCCCGCCCTCCGCGACGCGTACCTCGGGGCCTACGCGGAGACGATGCCGCGGACCTTCCTCCACCTGGTGCCGGTCCTCGGCCTCGGCCTGCTCATCGCCTTCTTCCTCAAGGAGAAACCGCTGGTGACCCAGAACGCCTCCACCGCCGCCCTGCCCGCGCCCCGCACCGAGCCGGCGCCCCACGCGGGCGTGCCGGTCTGCGGCACCGTCCAGCACCACGACGGGACGTGTGTGCCGCGCGCCGCCCTCACCCTCATCGACGTGCACGGACAGCAGGTCGGACGCGGCGCCACCGGCGAGGACGGTCGCTACGCGCTCAGCGTGCCGGGCACGGGCTCCTACGTGATGATCGCGGCGGCCGGGGGCCACCAGCCCCAGGCCGTGCCCGTCACCGTCGGTGACCGGCCGGTCGAGATCGACGTGGTCCTCGGCGGCGCCGGCCGGCTCGCCGGAACCGTCCGCACCGCCGACGGGACGCCGGTGCGCGACGCCACGGTCACCCTCACCGACGTACGCGGCGAGGTCGTCGCCAGCACCCGCACCGGACGCGACGGCGCGTACGTCCTCACCGCGCTCGTGGCGGGCGAGTACACGCTGGCGGCGAGCGCCCCCGCGTTCCGGCCCGTCGCCCTGCCGGTGAGCGTCCAGGCGGCCCGCGAGACCCGGCAGGACGTCGAACTCGCCGGCGGGGCCGTGCTGCGCGGCACGGTACGGGCGCCCGGCGGGCGGCCCGTGGAGGACGCGCGCGTGACGCTGCTCGACGCCGCCGGGAACGTCGTCGACACACTCACCACGGGCCCCGACGGCACATTCCGCTTCCTGGACCTCTCGTCCGGCCAGTACACCGTGATCGCGGCCGGCTACCCGCCGGTCGCCACCGTGCTGCACATGGCGGGCGGCGGGCGCACCGAGCGCGACCTGCGCCTGGGGCACGAGGACTGACGCCGCGTCGGCGCCGGGCCAGTTCCCTCGATGCCCGGCGCACAACGGCGCACGCGCCGTACGGTGGAACACGGCCGGGGGGTCCGCAGCGCGCGGGGGACATCCGCGGCGCACGGGGAAGGAGCCTTCCAACCATGGACAGTGGCGTTCCGCGGCCGAGGGCCGCGACGGACGCGGCAGGCGCAGTCGGCAGGATTCCGCTTGCCGTGGTCGTCGTGGACGGCGACGGCCTCGTGTCGCACTGGTCGACCGGCGCGCGCGGACTGTTCGGCCACACCAAGGAGACCGCGCTGGGGGAGCCCGCCACGGAAATCCTCCCCGTCTCCGGCGCCCTGGAACAGGACCGTCCGTTCGACACGGACGACGGCCCGGGACCGGCCCTGGACGACTCCGTCGGCGGGCTCACCTCGTACCCCGCGGCCGGCCGGGCCCGGATCTCCCGGCACGGACCGGAGCGCACCGACGTCCTGTGGTGGGCCTACCCGCTCGTCGGCCCCGGCCCCGAACGGCTGCTCGTCCTGGCGGCGGACGCGGCACGGCTGCACGCCGACACGGCCGGACAGGAACGCTTCGAGCGCATCGCACCCGGCTTCGCCCTGCACACCGACTTCCCCGGCTCCGACGAACTGGCCCGCCGGCTCCCCGAGATCCTGCCGAACATGAGCGTCCGCCAGTCCGCCCGGATCGTCTCCCAGGTTCTCGAACTGGGCTATCCGGTCCTGGAATTCAGCCACCACGCCCGCGTACCCGTCACCCCCGACTGGGGCGTGCCGCGTCGCGCGGAGCGGGCCGCACGCGCGCGTGGCGACGCCCAGGACACCGGTGCGGCAGGCGCGGAGGCGCCCCGGGACGGCGCGGACGCCGGTACGGGCAGCTCGCCGGACCGGGACATCGAGCACGCCGCCGTGCGCGAGCGGCTGGAGTTCCTCAACGAGGTCAGCGGCCGCATCGGCTCCTCCCTGGACCTTCCCCGTACGGTCCAGGAGGTCAGCGAGGCCGTCGTGCCCCGCTTCGCCGACTTCGCCGGCACCTACCTGCGGGAGCAGGTCGTCGCGGGCGAGGGCTTCCCCGACGGCACCCCGGACGCGACCACCTGGTGGCACCGGGTCGCCGTCGAGCACGTCGACCCGCCCGGCCGGTGGGACGACGTCGTACCGGTCGGCGAGCCCATGCAGGTCCCCGCCCACACCCCGTTCTTCCAGTGCATGACGACCGGCGAGCCCGTCCTCGTACCGACGATCGGCGAGGAGGCGGGTACCGCCATCGCCTCGCAGTTCGACAAACGCGACATCCGTCCGCTGGTCATCGGGCGGTCCATGCTGGTCGTCCCCCTCAAGGCCCGGGACGTGGTGCTGGGGTTCATGATCCTGCTGCGCCACCCCGGCCGGGCCGTGTTCAACGACATGGACCGCGTGACGGGCGCGGAACTCGCCGCCCGGGCCGGGCTCGTCCTCGACAACGCCCGCATGTACGCGTACCAGGAGAGCGTCGCCGAGCTGCTCCAGGACTCGATGCTGCCCCAGGTCACCCCGCGCCTGGCGGGCTGCGACACCGCCACGCGCTACCTGCCCGGCACCCTGCTGGGCCGCGTCGGCGGCGACTGGTTCGACGCCGTCAAGCTCCCCGGCTCCCGGACCGCCCTCGTCGTCGGCGACGTCATGGGGCACGGCCTGAACTCGGCCGCCATGATGGGCCAGTTGCGGACGGCCGTCCAGACCATGGCCGGGCTCGACCTGCCGCCCGCCCAACTGCTGCGCAACCTCGACGACCTGGCACAGCGGCTCGGCGAGCACTACCTGGCCACCTGCCTGTACGCCGTGTACGACCCCGTCGCCGGTGAGCTGCTGATGGCGAACGCCGGCCATGTGCCGCCGGTGATCATCCGCGCGGAGGACGGGTGCGGCGACGTCCTCGACCTGCCGACGGGAGCCCCGATCGGCGTCGGAGGGGTGCCGTTCGAGACCGTGCGCGTGCCGGTCGCGCCCGGCGACCGGCTGGTGATGTGCACCGACGGGCTGGTCGAGGTGCGCGGCGAGGACCTCGGCGCGGGCCTCGCCGCCCTGTGCGAGTCGGCCGCCCACCCCGCCGCCTCCATGGACGACGCCTGCGACGCCATCATCAAGGCCCTGGGGGCCCGGGGCGGGGGCAGGGACGACGTGGCCCTGCTGATGGCGCGGCTGAACGGCATCGCCGCCGAGGACGTCGCCCGCTGGGAGCTGGCCCCGCGCCCTGCGGAAGTCGGACGGGCACGCCGGCTGGTCCGGGAACGGCTGGCCGGATGGGGACTGGACGAGCACGCGGAGACCGCGCGGCTGCTCGTCAGCGAACTCGTCACCAACGCCGTACGGCACGCGGACGGCGCACGCCGGATCGAGGTGCGCCTGGTCCGGGCGGACGCGCTCCTGTGCGAGGTCACCGACGACGGGCACACCCTGCCCACGCTGCTCGAGCCGATGCCCGCCGACGAGTACGGGCGGGGACTGCGCGTGGTGAGCGCCCTGGCGGGCGAGTGGGGCGTGAGCCGGGCGGGCCGGGGGACGTCCGTGTGGTTCGAACTGCCACTGCCGGGGGAGAAGGCCGGGCCGTGACCGCGACCGGGCCGGGTGGGGAGCGCGACCGGGCCGGGTGGGGAGTGCGACCGGGCCGGGTGGGGAGCGCGACCCGTTGCCGAGGAGAGCGGCGGGCCGTGAGGGTGATCCATCGCCGAGGGAGAGGACCACGCCATGAGTGTGACCCGACGCTACCGGGACGCCTGGGAGGCCTTCTGGGAGGAAGCGCCCCCTGAGGAGGGGGCCGTCATCTGGGACGCCGCCCCGTCGCTGACCGCCGGCCGCCACCTGGAGCTCTTCGCGCCCCATCTGACGGCACCCGGCCTGCCACTGGTCGACCTCGGCTGCGGCAACGGCACCCAGACACTGTTCCTGGCCGGGCGGTACGCGCGCGTGGTGGGCGTCGACGTGGCGGCCGCGGCGATCGGGCACGCCCGCCGGAGGGACGGCCGGGCCGGCGCCGCCGCCCGGTTCCGGGTGCTCGACGCCGTGGACACGGCGGCCGTGCGGGACCTGCACGCCGAGCTGGGCGACGCCAACGTCTACATGCGGGGCGTGCTGCACCAGGCCGAGCCCCGGGACCGGCAGGCCCTGGCCGATGCCATAGCGGCCCTGGTGGGGGAGCGGGGTCGGGCGTTCGTCGTGGAGCTGGCCGAGGCCGCCGGAACGGCCCTGCGCGGCCTGGCCGGGAGTCCCGCCGGTCCGCCCCCGAAGCTCGAGCCCGTGCTGCGGCACGGCATCGCCCCGGCCGGGGTGGTGGACGCCGACATACCGGAGTACTTCCGCACGGCCGGTCTGGGCGTCCTGGCCTCCGGCGCGATGCCCCTGGCGACGACGGAGCACGCCCCGGACGGCACGCGCGTCGACCTGCCCTCGCTCTGGCTGGTGGCGGGCCGCGACGCCTGACCGCCCGCCCACGAGTGGCCGGGGCGGGGCCCGCCGGCCTCAGGAGGTCGTGCCGCGGCCCGTCATCGCGTCGCGCAGGCGGTCGACCATGCCGACGCCGGGGGCGAGGAGCTTGTTCGCCGGGGGCTTGTCCGGGGCGGCGGGATGGGGCCGGGTCGGAGCCGTCCGCTTGGCCTGCCGCACCTTGTCGCCGAGGTCGTCGAGCATGTCGGGGGAGCAGGCGTCCAGCAGGCGCGGGAAGAGGTTGTTCTCCTCGTCCGTGATGTGCGACCGGATCTCCGTCATCAGCCGGTTCACCAGGACGTCGAATTGCGGGTGTCCCGCGTCGCACCCCTCCAGCTCCTTCATGAGGCGCTCGGCGGCCGCGTGATCGGCCAGCTCCTTCTCGGCCAGGGCCTCACCGCCGGGCACGTGCTCGCGCACCGCCGGGTACAGGTAGGCCTCCTCCGCGACGGAGTGGCGGACCAGCTCCATGGTGACCTGGTCGGCGTACTCCTTGCGCCGGTCGTCGCCGGGCGGCAGTTCCTCGATGGTGGTGAAGAGCTCCTCCACCTCCTCATGGTCATTGGTCAATTCCGTGATGACGTCTCCACCGTGTGCCATGCCGTCGCTCCTTCGCGCGGGTCTCGCCGAATCGCCGGATTCCCCATGAAACGCCGCCGCGCCCGTCCCCCGCGTATTGCCACGGGCTCAGCGTGTCGTGCCACGTGAGGTGCGTCATTTCCTCCCCGGAATTCCGGCGGTACCGTTTCGGTCCAATCCGCCCCCTCCCGCATTCGGATGGATCAGCCGTGCCCGCAGATTTCTCGCTCTCCCCGCTCATCGCGGCGACCGCGCAGTGGCTGACGCGCGCCTACCCGCCCGGCGGCGGTGCGCTCGACCACGCCCTGGCCGAGGCGCAGGCCCGGCAGGCCGTCACCGTCGCGGCATGGCTGCGGTACCCGACCGCGATGGACGCCGCGCTGGTCGCCGTGGCGGGGCCGGGCGGCTCGTCCGGGCTCGACCGGGTCACCGGCGCCGACGGCACCGAGGCCGCGGCCGGGGAGCCCGACCCGTGGCGCACCTGGGTGGACGAGGTCGTCGCGAGCTGGGCCGCGTCCCTGCTCAGCACGCCCGGGCTGGCGGCGGCCGCCATGGAGGCCCTCGCCGGGTCCCCGCACCTGGAGGGGGCACCGGTGGAGTTCCGGCGGCTGGTCGACCCCGACGAGCGCGACCGCCGGGCCGCGCCGCTGCTGCGCCACCCCGACCTGCTGGCCCCCATAGCGGCGCTGCACCGCGACCAGCTCCTCCTCCGCCTCGCGGCCTGAGGCGCCGCACCGGCTCCACTCCCGCCTCGCGGCCTGAGGCGCCGCACCGGCTCCACTCCCGCCTCGCGGCCTGGGCGCCTCCGGACGTGCCGCCTCTCTTGCCGCTCCCCGCGACACGGCCGCCGCGGCGCGTGATGCTGAAGCGGTGGACGGTCAGGAGAAGCGGGAGAACCACGTGTGGAACGGCGACGCGCCCACGCTCGGGGTCGAGGAGGAGTACTTCCTCGTCCACCCCGGCACGCGCGGCCTGGAGCCCGCCGGCGCGCGGGTGGTCGCCCGGGCCGCCGCGACGGCCGGTGAGGCCGTCACGGGCGAGTTCACCCAGTACCAGGTCGAGGGCAGGACCGTGCCGTGCCAGGGCACCGAGGAGCTGCGCGAGGAACTGCGCCGGGTGCGGGCGGCGGCCGTGACGGCCACCCGGGCGGAGGGCCTGGGCCTGTGCGCGTCCGGTACACCGGTCCTGGGCGCCTCCCGCCGGGAGGACATCGGTGACCACCCCCGCTACCGGGCCGGATCCGACCAGTACCGGGCCATGCTCGACGACTTCGCCGTCAGCGCCTTCCACGTCCATGTGCACCTGCCCGAGCGGGAGCTCGCCGTCCTCGTGGGCAACCACCTCCGCCCGTGGCTCCCGCTGCTGGTGGCGCTGAGCGCGAATTCCCCCTTCCACGAGGGCCTCGACACCGGCTACGCGAGCTGGCGGGCCGTGATCAGGGGCCGCTTCCCGTGCCTGGGGCCGCCGCCGTACGCCGAGTCGCTCGACCACCACGAGCGGCTGGCCACCGCCATGGCCGAGTCCGAGGCGATGCTGGAGCCCGGCATGCCGTTCTGGGACGTGCGGCCCAACCCGCGCCTGCCGACGCTGGAGGTCCGCTCCATGGACGTCCTCGCCGACATCGACGACACGGTCGCCCTGACGGTGCTGATCCGGGCGCTGGTGGTGACGGCGGCCGACCGGGTGGTACGCGGCGACCCCGGCCCGCGTGTCGGCGCCGAGCTGCTGCGCGCCGCGTACTGGCGGGCGGCCCGGGACGGCTGGCCGGGCAGCGGTGTGGACGCCCTGAGCGGGCGCGTCCTGCCCGCCCCCGAGCAGGCGGAGCGCCTCGTCCGGCATGTGCGTCCGGTTCTGGAGGCGTACGGGGACATGGGCGAGGTGTCGGCGTTCCTGCGGCGGCTCGCGGCCCGGGGGACCGGTGCCGAACGGCAGCGCGCCTGGGCCCGGGACGGCGCGGGGCCGGCCGGGGTGGTGGACGCGCTGGTGCGCGCGACCGACTGCGTCAGCGTGCCGTGAGCGTGATGACCAGGACGTCCCGGTGCGCGGGCCTCGCCGTGTCGAGCGGCCGGACGGGCGACACGCCGTGGAGGGTGGCGCGGTCGTCGCTCAGGAGCAGCGTCCCAGGCTCGGTGAGCGTGGTGGTCAGCACTTCCCCGCCGCCCGGGTCGTACACCGTGCTCTCGCCGCCGGTGACGTTGTCCCTGCCGACCAGTAGTGACGTCACCAGCGTCACCCCGTCGCGGTGCCTGCCCTCCGGGGTGGGCGCGCCCTGACTGTCGGCCGAGGCGACGACCCGGAAGGGGTGGACCTTCACGCTCCACTCGGCGGCGTCGTCCAGGCAGGACGCCACGTCGCCCAGCATCCTCAGCAGCGGTGTCAGGAGCGGATCGGACAGGAACGCGTCGGTCAGCGGCTCGAAGTGCCGGTCCACGTCGACGTAGAGCGGGTTGGTGTCCTCCGGCTGTACGAAGGCGATGTGCGGCTGGAGGGCCAGGTCCCCGGTGCGGGAGAGGAGGAAGTGCCCGTAGCGGCGCAGCCGGCGCGTTCCCCGCTCGGCCGCGTAGGCGTCCGGGGCCAGGTCCTCCCAGTGGGCGGCGAAGCACGCCCACCCGTGCGCGTCGGTGCCGAGGCACTCCGAGACGGCCGCCGGTGGCATCACGTACGCACCCGTCGACAGCAGGGCCTCACGGGCGTCGGCGACCGGGGCGGTGTGCGCCACGGCCCGGTCATTGACCACGTCGTCCATGGGTCCATGTTCCGGTGAGGCGCCCGACTCCGCATCCGGCGCCCGGCCGGCACCCGGCACGGCGCCCGGCCGGCACATGCCCCGGCGGGCGGCCGTCCACCCGGCCGACAGTTATCCACAGCCCTGGGCAGGCGGGGCGGGACCGCGTACGGTTTCGAGGCATGAAGATCCTTGTCAGCGCCGACATGGAAGGCGCCACCGGTGTGACCTGGCCGGCCGACGTGCTGCCCGGCACGCCCCAGTGGGAGCGGTGCCGGTCCCTGTTCACGTCCGACGTCAACGCGGCCGTGCTGGGGTTCTTCGACGGTGGCGCCGATGAGGTCCTCATCAATGAAGCGCACTGGAGCATGCGCAATCTGCTGCTCGAAAGACTGGACGAGCGGGCCGAGATGCTCACCGGCCGGCACAAGTCCCTGTCCATGGTGGAAGGGGTGCAGCACGGGGACGTGGACGGCATCGCCTTCGTCGGGTACCACACCGGCGCGGGCGCCGAGGGGGTCCTCGCCCACACCTATCTGGCCAACACCATCACCGGCGTCTGGCTCAACGGCGTCCGGGCCAGCGAGGGCCTGCTGAACGCCCACGTCGTCGCGGAGTACGGCGTGCCCGTCATCCTCGTCACCGGCGACGACCTGACCTGCGAGGACGCCCTCGCATACGCGCCGGAGGCCCGCAAGGTCGCCGTCAAGGACCACGTCTCGCGGTACGCGGCGGTGTGCCGCACCCCCACCCGGACGGCCGCCGACATCCGCGCCGCAGCCAAGGACGCGACCTCTCTCGCCGTACGGTACGAACCGGTGCGCGGCGGGCCGTTCACCGTGGAGCTGGAGTTCGACGCGGCGCATCTCGCGGCGGCCGCCACCGTCGTGCCGGGTGTGGCGGTCAGCGGGGAACGGCGCGTGGCGTACACCAGCGAGACGATGTACGAGGCCATTCGTGCCTTCAAGGCGGTCACCACGATCGTCTCGGCCGCAGTGGAGGAGCAGTATGGCTGACGTGACGCCCTTCGACACGGATTCCCAGGCTCTCGACGAGGTGGTGACCTTCACCTCCGAGCTCATCCGGATCGACACCACCAACCGCGGCAACGGCGACTGCCGGGAGCGGCCCGCCGCCGAGTACGTCGCCGAGAAGCTCGCCGAGGCCGGGCTCGAACCGGCCCTGCTGGAGCGCACACCCGGCCGCAGCAACGTGGTGGCGAGGATCGAGGGCACGGACCCGTCCGCCGAGGCCCTCCTCGTCCACGGCCACCTGGACGTGGTGCCGGCCGATCCCCAGGACTGGGACGTACACCCCTTCTCCGGGGAGGTCCGCGACGGGCTGGTGTGGGGCCGGGGCGCCGTCGACATGAAGAACATGGACGCGATGATGCTGGCGGTGGTCCGCGAATGGGCCCGCCACGGCATCCGGCCGCGCCGCGACATCGTCATCGCCTACACCGCCGACGAGGAGGCCAGCGCCGCCGACGGCGCCGCCTACCTCGTACGCCGCCACCGGGATCTGTTCGAGGGCTGCACCGAAGGCATCGGCGAGTCCGGCGCGTACACCTTCCACGCCGGGCCCGACCTGGAGATCTATCCGATCGGGGCGGGGGAGCGCGGCACCGCCTGGCTCAAGCTCACCGCGGAGGGCAGGGCGGGACACGGCTCGAAGGTCAACCGGTCCAACGCGGTCAGCAGGCTCGCCGAGGCCGTCGCCCGCATCGGCAACCACCAGTGGCCGGTGCGCCTCACGCCGACGGTGCGCGCCGCCCTGACGGAGCTGTGCGCGCTGCACGGCCTCGATCCCGACCTCGACGCCGACGACTTCGACGCGGACGTGCTGCTGGCCAAGCTCGGCCATGCCGCCGCACTGGTCGAGCCGACCATCCGCAACAGCTCCAACCCGACCATGCTGCACGCCGGTTACAAGGTCAACGTGATCCCGGGGACGGCCACCGCCCACATCGACGGACGCGTACTGCCGGGCGGGGACCTGGAGTTCGCCGAGACGATGGACATGCTCACCGGGCCGGACGTCGAGTGGGAGTTCCAGCACCAGGAGATCCCCCTCCAGGCGCCGGTCGACTCGCCGACGTACGCCAAACTCCGCGCCGCCCTGGAGCACTTCGAGCCGGACGCGCACGTGGTGCCGTTCTGCATGTCCGGCGGCACCGACGCCAAGCACTTCGCCCGGCTCGGCATCGTCGGCTACGGCTTCGCGCCCCTGCGGCTGCCCGTCGGCTTCGACTACCAGGCGCTGTTCCACGGTGTCGACGAGCGCGTCCCCATCCAGGCGCTGCACTTCGGCATCCGCGTCCTCGACCACTATCTCCAGACCGCATAAGAGGGGGAGCATCCGGCATGGTACCCACGGGGGCTTACGGAACGTGGCCGTCACCGATCGACGCCCGCCTCGCCGCCGCGCACGACGGGCGTCCCGAGTACGTCGGTGTGGTCGGCGACGAGGTGTGGTGGACCGAGCCGAGGCCCGCCGAGGGCGGCAGACGAGCCCTGGTGCGCAGGCACCCGGACGGCACCGAGGCACCGGTGCTGCCCGCCCCGTGGAACGTGCGCAGCCGGGTCGTCGAGTACGGCGGGCAGCCATGGGCCGGGGCGGTGCGCGAGGACGGCGCCGGACCACTGGTGGTCTTCAGCCACTTCCCCGACCAGCGGCTGTACGTGTACGCGCCGGACGGCGGCGGCGACCCCGAGCCGCTCACCCCGGTGTCCGGCGTGGGGCACGGACTGCGCTGGGTGGACCCCGTCGTCCACCTGGACCGGGGCGAAGTCTGGTGCGTCCTGGAGGAGTTCACCGGACCCGGGTCCGGTGACGTCCGGCGGGTCATCGCCGCCGTACCGCTCGACGGGTCGGCGGCCGGGGACCGGGGCGCCGTACGGGAACTGACCGACGACCGGCACCGGTTCGTCACCGGCCCGCGGCTCTCACCGGACGGCCGGCGGGCCGCGTGGCTCGCCTGGGACCACCCGAGGATGCCGTGGGACGGCACGGTCGTGATGACCGGTGACGTCACGGACGGCGGACCGTTCACCGGTGTGCGGGCCGTCGCCGGGGGCACGGAGGAGTCGGTCTGCCAGGTCGACTGGGCCCCGGACGGCTCGCTGCTGTTCGTCTCGGACGCGTGCGGCTGGTGGGAGCTGCGGCGGATGAGGCCGGGCGACGCCGAGGCGGCGGGCCTGTGCACCGGGCGGGCGGAGGAGTTCGGCGGCCCGCTGTGGAAGATCGGGCTGAAGTGGTTCCAGCCGCTGGCCGACGGGACGATCGCCGTCATCCACGGCAGGGGCGCCACCGGCCTGGGCATACTCGATCCCGAGACCGGCGAGGTGGTCGACGCCCCCGGGCCGTGGACGGAGTGGGCCTCCACACTCGCCGGCCACGGGTCGCGCGTCATCGGCGTGGCGGCCAGCCCGCGCAGCGGCTACGAGGTCGTGGAGCTGGACACCAGCACCGGCCGCACCCGCGTCATCGGCTCCGCGCACGACGACTCCGTCGACCCGGCGTACTACCCGGAGCCGCAGATCCGCACCTTCACCGGACCCGACAACCGCGAGATCCACGCCCACATCTACCCGCCGCACAACCCCGACCGGATCGCCCCCGACGACGAGCTGCCGCCCTACGTGGTGTGGGCGCACGGCGGGCCCACCGGGCACGCCCCGCTCGTGCTGGACCTCGCGATCGCGTACTTCACCTCGCGCGGGATCGGCGTCGCCGAGGTCAACTACGGCGGCTCCACCGGGTACGGCCGCCCCTACCGGGACCGGCTGCGGGAGCAGTGGGGCGTCGTCGACGTCGAGGACTGCGCCGCCGTCGCGGAGGCGCTGGCCGCCGAGGGCACCGCCGACCCGGACCGGCTCGCGATCCGGGGCGGCAGCGCGGGCGGCTGGACCACGGCGGCGTCACTGGCCGCCACCGACGTCTACGCCTGCGGCACACTGCTCTACCCGGTGCTCGACCTGTCCGGGTGGGCGGAGGAGACCCACGACTTCGAGTCCCGCTACCTGGAGTCGCTCATCGGGTCGCCCACCGACGTCCCGGGCCGCTACCGGGAGCGCGCGCCGATCTCCCAGGTGGAGCGGATCTCCTCGCCGTTCCTGCTGCTCCAGGGGCTCGACGACGTGATCTGCCCGCCCGTGCAGAGCGAGCGGTTCCTGGCGGCGATGGCGGGCCGCGGCATACCGCACGCGTACATCGCCTTCGAGGGGGAGGGGCACGGCTTCCGGCGGGCCGACTCCGTCGTCCGGGCCCTGGAGGCGGAACTGTCGCTGTATGTGCAGGTGTTCGGGATCGACCGGTCCGACGTGCCGCCGCTGGAGCTGCGGAAGTGACGGTCGTGCCGCTGGAGCGGCCGTCGCGTCTGCGGCCGGGCGACCGGGTCGCCGTCGTGGCGGCCAGCGGCCCCGTGCCGGAGGACCGCCTGCGGGCGGGCCTCGACGTCCTGCGCGGCTGGGGACTCGACCCCGTGGTCATGCCGCACGTCCTGGACGTCCACCCTGAACTGCCGTACCTCGCGGGCACGGACGAGGACCGCGCCCGCGACCTGACACGGGCGTGGTGCGACCCCTCGGTGGCCGCGGTGATCTGCGCTCGCGGCGGATACGGCGCGCAGCGCATGGCCGACCTGCTGGACTGGACCGCGATCCGGGCCGCGGGGCCCAAGGTGTTCGTCGGCTACAGCGATGTGACGGCGCTGCACGAGGCGTTCGCCGTACGGATGGGGCTGGCCACGCTGCACGGTCCGATGGCCGGGGTGCTGACGTTCCTCAAGGACCCCGTCACCCGGGAATCGCTGCGGGCCACGCTGTTCGAGCCCGAATCGGTGCGCGTCCTGGGGCTGGAGGGCGCCCGTCCGATGGTGCCCGGCCGGGCCCGGGGCGTCACCCTGGGCGGCTGCCTCGCCCTGCTCGCCGCCGACCTCGCGACCCCGCACGGCCGCCCCTCGGCGCGCGGCGGACTGCTGCTGCTGGAGGACATCGGCGAGGAGCCGTACCGGCTAGACCGCATCCTCACTCAGCTCCTGCGCGCAGGCTGGCTGGAGGGCGTCCACGGCGTCGCGCTCGGTTCGTGGGAGGAGTGCGGGCCCTACCCGGAGGTCCGGGCCACGCTGGCGGACCGCCTGGGCGGGCTCGGCGTGCCGGTCGTGGAGCAACTCGGCTTCGGCCACGGCCCGACCACCCTGACCATCCCGCTGGGCGTGCCCGCCACTCTGGACGCGGAGGCCGGCACGCTCACGCTGGACGAGCCCGCACTGCGCTGACGGGCAGCCCCCCTCTGCGCCGTCGCACTCAACCGCCGACGGTGGCGAGTTTCGCCGCGAAACCGAAGAACACGACACCGGCGCCCGTGGTGAGCCCGGCGGACAAACGCCTGCGACGGCTGAACTGAGCGGAGTACCCAGCGCATGGGTGGGCAGGTTCGCCACTCCCAGCATCAGTACCACTCCGCTCCCCGGCTGTCCGGTCGGCCGCCGGACACCAATGAGCGAGTCCTGCTACGGCTTCCCGCCTCAACCGGGGCCTGTATTCCGGGGCGCACGCCCTCAGGGGACGCCCGCGGCCGGTGACCGGTGCGCCTCGCGCAGCGTCGTGTACACCGCCCACCCCACCGACACCAGCGGCACCGCGACCACCGCCCCCACCACACCCGCCGCGATGGCTCCCCCTACCACCGAGATGGCCACCACCAAGGGGTGGAGCCGGACCGCCCAGCTCATCACCAGCGGATGCAGCAGGTGCCCCTCGATCTGACCGATGATCACGATCAGGGCGACCACGATGGCCGCCGTCAGCGGGCCCTTCGCCGCCAGGGCGACCACCGCCGCCACCGCCAGCGCGACCGGTGAGCCGATCAGCGGCACGAACGCGGCGAAGAACTCCAGCAGCGCCAGCGGTACGGCCAGCGGCACCCCGAGGAAGTAGAGCGCCACGCCGACGAGGATGGCGTTGGTCGCGGCGACGAGCACGATCCCGCGCGTGTAACCGGTGAACGTGCGCCAGGCCGCCTGCCCCGCGAGGGCCCAGCGGGGCCGCGACCGTTCCGGCAACTGCGCGCAGAACCACGCCCACTGCCGGTCGCCCGCGTGCAGGAAGAACACCGAGGCGAACAGGCCGAGGGCGACCGCTGTCAGCACGTGCACCGCTTCGCTCGCGCCGCTGACCGCCTTGCTCAGCAGCGTCGAGCGGTGGCTGGAGAGGAACTGGGTCACCCGGTGGTGCAGGTCGGACAGGACGTCCGGGTTCAGCCGGAACGGCGGCTTCTCCAGCCACCTCTCGATGCGGTCGACACCGTCCCGGAACTCCCGCACCAGCGTCGTGGACTCGCCCGCCACGGCCTCCCCGACCAGCGCCAGCACCCCGAACACCAGCGCGATCCCGCTGATCAGCGTGACGGCCACCGCGACCCCGCGGGGCAGTACCCGGGCCACCAGGTCGGCGAGCGGGCGCAGCAGCGCGGTGACGACCAGCCCCAGGAAGAGGGCCACCCCGATCTCGTGGAACCGGCCCAGCAGCGCGAAGACGGCGTACACGGCGGCACCGACGACGAGCAGGCGCCACGCGCGGGCCGCTGCCGTACGGAGGAACGGGGACACCTGGGGCTCCATGCCCATGCAGGTACCACCGCGCCCCCGACGCGCCGCGCCCCCGGGCCCCACGTTCGCCCACCCGGGCGCCCCACCAGCCCCGTACGGCCGCGCGCGGGCCGGCCACGGCGGTGCGGCGGTGCCGGCGGTACGGGGCGGCGGTGGTGCGGCCACCGTGCTTCCGGCCCCGTCGGGCGCGCGCCGTGCTCCGGCGCGGCGCGGGCCGTGGCGCGGCGCCGGGGCCCCGGCCCGGCGCGGCGGCCCGCTGCGCGGCGGAGGTGTCGCCTAGAGGGCGGCGTAACCCGGGCGGACGACCTCGTCGATGATGCGGCGGCGCTCCGGCAGCGGCAGGAAGGCGGCCTCGACGGCGGCGACCGTGAACTCCTCGAAGACCTCGGGGCCGTACCCGAAGGCGTCCACCATGTGCTGGAACTCCTGGCTCATCGTGGTGCCGGAGACCAGGCGGTTGTCGGTGTTCAGCGTGACGCGGAAGCCGAGGCGGCGGAGCTGGTCGATCGGGTGCGTGGCGTAGTCCTTGGCGGCGCCCGTCTGGAGGTTGGAGGTCGGGCAGACCTCCAGCGCGATGCGGTTGTCGCGGACGTAGGCGGCAAGGTGGCCCAGCGTGGCCGTGCCGTCCTCGTGCACCTGGATGTCGTCGGTGATCCGCACGCCGTGGCCGATCCGCTCGGCGCCGCAGACCTGCACCGCCTCGTGGATCGACTCCGCGCCGACGGCCTCGCCCGCGTGGATGGTGAAGTGGCAGTTGTGCCGCTTCAGGTGCTGGAAGGCCGGCAGGTGACGGGCCGGCGGGTTGCCGATCTCGCCGCCCGCGATGTCGAACCCGGCCACGCCCCGCTCGCGGTGGGCGACGGTCAGCTCGGCTATCTCCAGCGAACGGTCCGTGTGGCGCATGCCGGTCAGCAGCGTGCCCACGGTGATCCGCCCGCCGGTGCGGCGCTCACCCTCACGGAAGCCGTCGTTCACGGCCTCGACGACCTCGTCCAGGGTCAGGCCGCCCGCCAGGTGCTGCTCGGGGGCGTACCGCACCTCGGCGTAGACGACCCCGTCCGCCGCCAGGTCCTCGGCGCACTCGGCCGCGATGCGGAACAGCGCCTCGCGGGTCTGCATCACCGCACAGGTGTGGGCGAAGGTCTCCAGGTACCGCTCCAGCGAGCCCGAGTCGGCGGCGTCGCGGAACCAGACCGCGAGCTCGGCCGGGTCCTCGCTCGGCAGGCCGGTGTAACCGCACGCGCGGGCCAGCTCGATGATCGTGGCGGGCCGCAGGCCGCCGTCCAGGTGGTCGTGGAGGACCGCCTTGGGGGCGCGGCGGATCCAGTCGGCGGTGGCGGGAGCGTCGGCGGGGACGTTGTCAGACAAGTGCATGGAGCCGGAGTGTACGGCACGCCCGGGACGGGCGCCGTGACGCAGCCGACAGGCCGGGACGGGGGCAGCGGGCGGGCCGCGCGGGCGCGGTGGTGCGGCTGCTCCGGCTGGGGCGGTGGCGGGGTCGGTACGGCCGAAGGAGACCGGTGGCGTCCGGCCCGATCGGGGGCGCGGTCGACGACCCGGCCGGCCCGCCCGACGGGCCGGTGCCCGCCCGGTGGCGGCGGCACCGGTGGCCGGCCCAGCCCGGTGGCCGGCCGGTCAGTTCGACTGGAGGACCGGCAGGGCGGCCGCGCCGGTGGGCAGCATGTGCTTGGCCGCCAGGACCGGCGTGTCCCCGGCACGGACCACCTGGGTGATCAGCACGGCCGGGGTGTCGGCCGGCCGGCCGAGCTGCTCGCCGCGCCGCTGGCCCACCAGCGTGGCCGTCACGCTGCTGTGGGCGCTCAGCGGCACACCGCGCGAGGCCCCGGCAAGGACGGCCAGCATCGACGTACGCCCGGCGTCAGGCCCGTCCGCGACGGCTTCCAGTGCCCGGGCGAACGCCGGGTGGGCGGCGTCCAGGACGTCCTCGGCGGCCGCCCACTCCTGGCTGAGCGCCGCCGCCGCGCCGTCCGCGGCCAGCAGCGACTCCCAGAACAGCAGCCGGGCGCGGGCTGCCGCGAGCAGGTGCTGGGCGGTGAAGTCGGTCGGCTCCTCCACCGCCCGCAGCAGCGCGCGTACGCGGACGGGGGCGCCCGCGCCGATCAGCTCCTCCAGCGGCTGGATGTGCTCGAAGCCGCGTCGCGGCGGCCGGTCCGCCACGGTGCGGCCGACGCCGCGGCGCACCGACAGCAGCCCGTCCTCCTGGAGCAGCAGCAGCGCCTCGCGCAGGGCGGGCCGGCTCACCCCCAGTTCGGCGGCGAGCTTGGGCTCGGAGGGCAGGGTGGAGCCGGGTGGGTAGGTGCCGGCGTGGATGGCGTCCACGATCCGCTCGTACAGCACGACCACCGGCCGGCGCTGCTCGGCGCTGCTGACCACCACGGCTCCTCCTCGGTTCACTTGTCTGCAAGTTATGCCCACCCCGGCGGGCCGGGCAACGGCCGTGAGGTCTCGATTCATCCGTGCTGAGCTGGGGTGATCGAGATCAATCGGAAAAGTTGGCCGAAGGGTATTGACGTTTACGCGCGTAGATTCCAATCTGGCTCAGCGGTACTTGTCTGACAAGGTCGTCCATGACGTCGCCGTGTCGTCCATGACGTCGCTGTGCCGCCGCACGACCACCGCACGAACCCGACATGACATCCGAGGCAAAGGGGCCGACATGTCCATCTCGCTCGGCCGGACGCGTTCCGGGGCCGAATCCGACCTGGCGGGCCGCGGCCCCATGCTGCTGGCGATGGTCATGGCCGTACTCGGCTACCAGATCAACGCCACCATGCTCAGCCCCGCGCTCCCCGACGTGATCGAGCGCCTCGGTACCACCACGGCCGCCGCCGGCCTGTCGCAGACCCTCTTCTTCCTGATGGCCGCCATCGGCCAGGTCACGCTCGCCCGCCTCAGCGACCAGCGCGGCCGCAAGCCGATGATGATCGTCTGCGCGTTCGTCCTGATCATCGGCAACCTGCTCTGCGTCTTCGCGCCGAACATCGAGGTCTTCATCGCCGGCCGCGTCCTCCAGGGCATCTCCGCCGCGATGTTCACCCTCGCCTTCCTCACCCTGAACCAGCTCCTCACCCCGGCCGGCTTCGGCAAGGCGGCGGGCATCATCACCGCCGTCAACGGCGGCCTCGCCGGTGTCGACGCCATCGCCGGCGGCCAGATCGCCGACACCATCGGATTCCGCGGCATCTTCGTCTGCTCCACCCTGATCGCCGTGGCCGGTCTGATCGGCGTACGCCGCTACGTCCCCGACGTCCCGCCCACCATCGACGCCGACGCCCGCTTCGACTCGCGCGGCATCGCCGCCCTCGCCCTCGGCCTCACCGGCGTCCTCGTCGGCCTCGCCCAGGGCGGCGCCTGGGGCTGGACGTCCGTGCTCACCCTCGGCTTCCTGCTCGGCGGCCTCGCCTCGCTGGTCTTCTTCGTCGTCTCGCAGAAGAGCGCCCCGAACCCGGTCATCGACCTCGACGTCCTCGCCTCCCGCCGCGCCTGGCCGCTGCTGCTCACCACGGTCTGCACCCTCGGCGGCGCGTTCGGCGCGATCGCGCTGACGATCCCCCTCTTCTCCCAGGACGCCCGCGTCGGGCTCGGCCTGAGCGCCGTCACCGCCGCGGTCCTCTTCCTCACGCCCATCCAGCTCATCGGCGTCATCTCCGCCCCCCTGACCGGCCGCCTCGGCCCGAAGATCGGCTGGCGCACCATCGTGGTCACCGGAGCCGTCGCCAACTTCGTGATCTTCGTCTTCGCCACGCTGTTCCTGCACAGCGAGTGGATTCTGGTCGCGGCCCTCGCCGCGCTCGGCGTCACCTACGGCGGCTTCATGCTCACCGGCCTCAACGGTCTCGCCGTCACCACCGCCCCCAAGGACAAGCCCGGCTCCCTCTCCGGTCTCAACGGTGCCTGTTTCGGCATCGGCGCCTCGCTCGGCATCGCCCTCGCCTCCGCCATGATCAGCGCGGGCAGCGACGCCCGGGGCGTCACCGAGGCCGGCTACCAGCACGCCATGTACGCCGCGCTCGCCCTGCTCGGCATCGGCGTCGTCACCGCGCTGCTCATCCAGCGCCCCGACCCGGCCGAGACCGCCGAGGCCGAGGAGCCGCGGCTCGTCGTCAGCCACCACTGATCACCCGTACGGCCCGCTCCACCGCCCCCGCCGGCCAGGATCGACCCATCCTGGTTGCCGGGGCGGCGGCACGGGCGCATCCGGGAGGCGACAGTGAAGCGTGCGGCGACGGTGACGGCGGCGATGGCGCTCGCCCTGACGGGTGCGGGCGCGGCACCGGCGGCCGCCGCCGGCCCCCCGCTGCCGGACTTCACCGGCAAGGGACTCATGACCGTCTTCACCACCATGGACCACCGCACCAGGGTCGACGTGCGGGACGCCAGCGGCTACGGCCGCACGGTCCTGTGGCCGGTCAACTGGAAGGTCTGCTCCCAGCACCCCGCCCCCGGCACGGACCTGGACGGCCGCACCCTCTCCGTCGACGTGATGAAGAAGGGCGAGAAGTGCCCGGCGACGAGCGCGGCGGCCCGCCCCAAGCGCCCCCGCTGACACCGTCGTACTCTGACGGGATGTCTGCGAACGGCCCCCACACCCCGTACCTGGCCCACGGGCCCCGCGTCGGCATCCGGCACTTCACCGACGAGGACGCCGACGAGTTCACCGCACGGGCCCGCGAGAGCCGGGAGCTGCACCGGCCGTGGCTCTTCCCGCCCGACACCCCCGAGGCGTACGCCCGGTACGCGCGCGCCCGCATCGAGAGCCCGGACACCGAGCCGCTGCTGGTGTGCGAACGCGACGCCGGCGGGGCGATCGCCGGATTCATCAACATCAACAACATCGTCCGGGGCGCCTTCCTCAGCGGCGCCCTCGGCTACGGCGCCTTCGCCCACGCGGCCGGCCGGGGGCTGATGGGCGAGGGTCTCGCCCTGGTCGTCCGGTACGCCTTCGGGCCGCTGCGCCTGCACCGGCTGGAGGCCAACATCCAGCCGCAGAACGAGGCGTCGATCGCCCTCGTACGCCGTGCCGGTTTCCGGCGGGAAGGCTTCTCCCCGGCGTTCCTCTTCGTCGACGGCGCCTGGCGCGACCACGAACGCTGGGCGATCACCGCAGACGACCCGGCGCCCGGCCCGTCCTGACGGGCCCCGGCCGGCGGGTGGCCGTGCCACCCGCCGGCCGGGAGGACCGACGTCAGTGCTTGAGCGTGTCCTTGCCCTTTTCCACCGTCTGCTTGGCGTCGCCCTTCATCTGCTCGAGCCGTCCCTTCGCCTCGAGACTCTCGTTGCCGACCGCCCTTCCGGTGGCTTCCTTGGCCTTGCCCTTGGCGGTCCGCGCCACATTCTTGGCCTTCTTGCCCGTGGCCATCTGTGTCACCTCCTGGGCGGTCACCAGCACCGGCGGGCGCCGTGCGGAACACGCCCCACAGAGCGCGCTTACCCGCCGTCCGCAGTGCCAAGCGGGCAAATAGCCATATTGGAGATATGTACGACTAGTACTCCTCGGGGGGCGGAAGCAGCGTTCCCAGAGGGCCGAGATCCAGGTTCAGGTCCTCCATGGTGAGGCCGTACCGCGCGCACAGCCCGGTCATCCGGTCGTGCAGCACCATCAGCGTCGCTCCCAGGCGCTCTTCCTCCTCCTCCGTGAGGTCACCGGCGTCCACCCGGTGCAGGGCCTGCCGCTCCATGAGCTGCCGGAGGAGTTCCACGAGGGTCAGCACCAGCTTCATCAGGTCGCGCTCCACGCTGTCCGGGTCGGTGTTGATCCGGCGGGCGGGGTGCGGCGCCGAGTCCGCCCTGCCGGGCCGGGGCAGCTCGCCCGGGGCCGCCGGGAGCAGCCGGAACGCACGGGTGGCCGCGTCGGCGACCTCCCGGTAGCGGGCCGGGTCAGGATCGGGCGGCATGGGGATCACGAGGGGCGGCGGTGGCGGCACGGCCCCAGGGGGAGGGGTTCTCCTCGCTGATGGACACGATCAGCGCGCGCAACGAGACCCGTACGAGGTCGATGTCGGCGATCGACAGGACGACGTCGCCCGTGACGACCACCCCACCGGTCAGCAGCCGGTCCAGCAGGTCGATCAGGGCGACCTGCCGCTGTGGCAGGGCGTCGGGGCCGGAAGGGCCCGACGTGCCGGACCGGGCGTCCAGGGTCATCCCGGGGTCGCCTCCTCCTCCGGTTCCACCGCCGCGTCGGCGGCGAAGGAGTAGGGCGCCCACGGTCCGGTGACCTCGGCCCGCACGGCGGCGTCGCTCCCGGCCGCCTCCCGGACCGCCGCGAGGAACGCCTCGGAGGCGTCCACGGGGACCAGGTACGCGTCATTGCCGATGTTCTCGCCGCGCTCCCGCACCAGCGGACCGTGCTGGACCCGGTGGCGCACGTGCTCGACGGCGTGGGCCCGGGCCGCCTCATGGATGCGCCCGGCGGCCTCCGCGGCCGCCCGGTGGGCGTCGTCCCTGGCCGTACGCTCCCGACGGCGTCCGAGCAGATACGCCCGCCCCGGACTCAGCTCCTCACCCCCGGGCCCACCGCCCTCGGAGCGCTCGGAGCCCCGGGAGCCCGCGGAGCCGGTGGGCGCGGGCGCCGCCGCCGAAGGGTCGGCGTACACCTTCACGCCCCACTCCACGTGACCGGCCAGCCGGGACAGGCGGGAGCGGAACGCGGCACGGCCCGTCCGCAGAAGGTCGCGCACGCGCTCGTCGTCGCGGTAGATGGTGGCCAGCCGCAGCGGAAGCACGGTGGCGCGGCCCGCCACCGCGTCGACGACCCCGTGGTGGGCCCGGGCGACGGCCTCCAGCCACTCCAGGTCCTCCAGGTGGGCCGCCAGCGGCCGCTCCTCGAAGTCCGCGGCGGGCACGGCGCTCACCACGCCCGCCAGGTCCTCCTCCGCCACCACGCGCACCGGCGCCCCGGCCACGCCCGTGAGGCCCGCCACCACGTCCCCCAGCGCGGGCAGGGCCTCCGCGACCCCGTACAGGTAGGTGACGCTCCCGCTCATCGGCCGTCCTCCGCCGACCGCCGCCGGCCGGTCCCGCTCCCGGTCCCGCTCCCGGTACGGGACGACGTACGCCGCGTTCCTTCATCCGCTTCGCGCGCCCGGCGGGCGGGCCGGCGGCGTTCCGCGGCCTCGTCGGCGGGCCCGGCCGCTTCGAGCGCCCGCTCCTCGCGCAGGGCGTCGATCTCCGCACGCAGCCGCCGGTTCTCCTCCGCGAGCTCCCGCCGGTTCTCCTTGGCGAGCCCACGGTCACCGGCCCGTGACGACAGCGAGGGGTCGTGCTCCCACCAGTCGATGCCCATCTCCTTGGCCTTGTCCACCGAAGCCACCAGCAGCCGCAGCTTGATGGTCAGGAGCTCGATGTCGAGGAGGTTGATCTGGATGTCACCCGCGATCACGATCCCCTTGTCGAGCACCCGTTCCAGGATGTCGGCCAGGTTCGCCGACGAGCCCTGTCCGTACGGGGGCGCCGCCCGGGACGGGAAGGAGCCGAGCCTGTTGGAGACGGGTTCATTCACGGCCGGTCGACCTCGATTCGGCGTCGGTCAGCCCCGGGTTCCGGCCCGGCGGCGTGGGCGGTCCTCTTCGTAGGTTCCTTCGTCCTCGGCGTCGTCCCAGCCCTCGTCCTCGTCGTCCTGACCCGGCCGGTCCTCCTCGTCCCAGTCGTCCTCGTCGGCCTCGTCCTCCATGTCCCGCTCGTACGCCTCGTCGTCGTCCTCGTACCGGCCGCGACGGCCGCCGCCCCTCGGCGCACCCCGGTCCTCGTCCTCCTCTTCCACCTCGTCCCCGTACTCCTCCTCGTCCTCGCGGGCCTCCTGCCCCTCCTGGTCCTCCTGGTCCTCCTGGTCCTCCCGCTCCTGCTCGTCCTTGACCGCCTCGTCGTGGTCGCGCACCACTTCGCCGTCGCGGATCTCGCCGCGCCAGCCCTCGGCGGGTTCGCCCTGCATGGTGACGAACTTGCGGAAGAGCTTGAGGTCCAGGCGCGCCCGCCTGCCCTGCGCGCGCCAGATGTTCCCGGTCTTCTCGAAGAGCCCCTTGGGGAAGTACTCCAGGACCAGCAGCACCTTGGTGAGGTTGTCGCCCAGGGGGTGGAAGGTCACCACACCCTTCGTGGTGCCCTTGGCGCCCTCGGACGTCCAGGCGATGCGCTCGTCGGGGAGCTGCTCGACGGTGGTCGCCTTCCAGCTCCGGTTGGACTTGGCGACCTTCGTCTGCCAGGAACTCGTGATGTCGTCGGACTTCTCGACGTTGACCACGCCCTTGGCGAAGCGTGAGAACTCCTGGAACTGCGTCCACTGGTCGTACGCCTGGCGTACGGGGACGCCCACGTCGACGTCCTCGATGATGACGACGCTCTTGCCCCGGGTCTCCCCCTTGCCGCCCTTGCCGGTGATCTTGCCGACCAGCCCCTTGACCTTGTCCTTCACCCCGCCGGTGACGTGCGACATCGCCATGGACGCCACCGCGCCGCCCGGGGACTTGCCCTTCGACAGGGCCTCGCCGCCCTTGGCGAGGGTGCCGAGGGCGCCGCCCAGGGACTGGCCCGGGTCGCCCAGTTGCCTGGTGGCCTCGCCGAGGCGCTCACCGAGCGTGCCGACCGCCCGCTCGGCCCGGGCCTCCAGGTATCCCCGCAGCTCTTCCTTGAGCCGGTCCGTCGCACCGGCCGCCATGTCCGTGCCCTTGCCGCCGGTCATGCCCGTGACCTCCTCGCCGTGCCGGTCGTGTCCTTCTCACGCGCGCCGGCCTCCTTGTCCGAGGACCTGCGGCGCGGCCCGTCGGACCCGGCCTTCGCCGACCGCTTGCGCGGCTTCGGACGCCGGTCCTCACCGGCGGCCCCGCCCGCGTCCTCCCCCGTGTCCTGCCCCTGGTCCTCGCCCTCGCTCTCGTCCTCGAGGCCCTCGTCGTCCCGGTCCTTCGCGCGGCTCTTCTTCCGGCCCTTGTCCCCGTCCTTGTCCCGGTCCTCTTGGTTCTTCTCCTCGTTTCCGTCCTCGCTGTCCGCCTCCTCCGCGGCCTTCCCGCCCTTTCCGGAGGGCAGGCCCTCCCGCAGGTCGGCGGTGCGTGAGTGCAGCGTGTCGGCCAGCCGGTCCGCCCGGGCGGCGACGGCCGTCGTCGCGGCCTGCTTGCCGGCCGTCATGAGGTCCTCGCGGATCTGTTTGCCGAGGGCGTCGATGGCCGGCGACCCGGCGACCGCCGAGGTGATGTCCTTGGCGTTGATCTTCTTGCGGAGCATCCACGTCGCCATCGCGATGGCGAGCTTGCCCTTCTTGGTCCGTCCCAGCACGTAGCCGCTCAGCAGCGCAGCGCCGGTCGTCGCGTTGTTCATCGCGGGAGATCCTCCTCGCACGTCATGGTTCGCGGCCTTCCCAGAAGCGCTGGATCTCCTCGAGCCGGTCCAGCAGCTCGTCCTCGCGCCGGTCGAAGGTCTCCTGGTCGATCCGTCCGGACGTCAGTTCCTGCTCCAGCTCGGCGAGCGCCTGCACCACCGGCCGGGCGTCGTAGTACTCCTGCTCGGCGGCTTCGGTGACTCGCTGTACGACCCACCCGACCCCCCGGACCGGGGCCAGTGGGAGGGTGACGAGCTGGGTGAAGAGGCCCATGAGCCATGCGCCCCCTAGACGAAGCTGTAGGGCGGCAGCGGCCCGTGCAGCCGGAAGGAGAACTCGTCGCCGAACTGCTCGGCGAGGTCCGCCTCCCGCTCCAGGAAGGCGTTCTGGCGCTCCCGCTCGACGAGGAAGGACACGCTCACGAAGTCGTCGCCGGAAGCGTCCGCCTCCCGGATCTCGCGCGCCATCGGCCTCAGCGCCTCGACGACCCCGGCCGCCAGGGACTCCCGGCGGGCGTCGACGCCGGCCGCGACCAGCTCACCGAGGGAGACCTTCAGGTCCTGGCCGCCCTGCCCGCTGCGGATCTCCTCGTTCATGCGGCGCGCCTCGTCCGACTGGCGCAGGACGTCCCGCAGCAGGACGTCCTCGTCGCAGGACGCCTTCAGGTGGAACTCCGTGCAGCCGTGCAGGGCCGCCAGCCGGTCGCGGTAGTTGTCGGCGCGTTCCTTCAGGGCGTCGCGCACCGCGTCGTCGTCGGGCGCCAGGGCGCCGAAGCGCAGCGGCAGCACCCCCGCCTGTCCGAGGAGTTCCTGGAGGACCGTCTGGTGCGCGATGACGTCACGGCGCTTGGCCCGCAGGCCGTCCGGTGCGTCACTGACGACGGCGGCGAGGTCGCCCTCCGTCACCACCCGCAGCTCCTCCGCCGGCTCGCCGACACCCGTGATCCCGTCCAGACGCAGGGGATGGGTCGCCGGCGTGATCGCGTACACGTAGACCGCCATGGCTCACTCTTCCCGGCGCCGGGGAGGACGGCGCGGCCGTGACCTCTCCCGCTCCTCTACCGGTTCGGGTTCTTCCTCGCGCTCGTCCTGTCCCTTGCGGAACGAGTCGGTGAAGGAGTCGGAGATGGCCTCCACCGCTCCCGTGAGCGCTCCCTTGCTCTTCCCCCGTGCCCCGCCCTCGGTCATCTCGCCCACCAGCTCGGGGAGCTGTGTGGGGGCCTTGCGCCCGCTTTCGAGGTCGAGCCGGTTGCAGGCCTCGGCGAAGCGCAGGTAGGTGTCCACACTGGCCACCACGATGCGGGCGTCGACCTTGAGGATCTCGATGCCCACCAGGGACACCCGGACGAAGACGTCGATGACCAGTCCCCGGTCCAGGATCAGTTCCAGGACGTCGTACAGCGATCCGGTCCCGCCGCCGCCCCCGCCCCGGGCGACAGGACCTCCGCCTCCTTGTGGCACCACCGTCATGGTGCCTCCTCTCACGGACCGCCCGCTCGCACGGTCCGGGCCGGCGCTCAGGTGCGCCGGTCGATCTGCCCCCGCGTGTAGCGGCGGATCCGTTCGTACGCCATGAGCTCACCCTCGGTGTCGAGCGTCACCCGGTAGCTCGCCAGCACACTGGTCGTCTCGGGGATGCGCTCCAGCTCCAGCACTTCCACCTCGGCCTCCCACCCGTCCTCGGTGGGCCGGAGTGCCGAAACGGACTCCGGGGGCCTGCCCAGCAGCTCCCGGAGCTGCTCGGCGGCGGAGCGCATGGCCTTCGGCGCCGACACCCGGCGGGGACGGGCGTCCCCGCGGTCACCGCGGCGCTCGCGCCGCGGCTCGTCGCTGTGCCGTTCCGAAGGCATCGTCGTCTCTCACCTACTGCCGTAACGGACATAGGCGTCACAAGCCATCGAATTAAGCATATAGGACGAGGGGTGGGTGCCCCTCGTCCTCCGTACCGCACCGAGGAGTCAGCGGCGCTGGTCGACGTACTCGAAGACCGAACCGTCGGGATGGACCGCGATCAGGTTGCGCCCCACCGGCGTCGCCACCGGGCCCGCCACCACCTTCGCGCCCGCCTGGGTGAGCGTGTCGTGGGCCGCGTCCACGTCCTCGACCGCGATCGTGGCCGCCACCTTGCGCAGGATCTCCAGCTCGGACTCCGGACCGCTCATCAGCAGGAAGCAGCCGATGGCCGCGACGGACACGCCGCCGCGCTCGAACCGGAGTGCCCGGCCGCCGGTGAGCCGTTCGTAGAAGACCACCGAGGTCTCCAGGTCGTCGACGCAGACGCGCAGCGTGGTACCGAGGATCTCCATACGGGCGAGGGTAGTTGACGCGGTGGGGGAGTGAGATCCGTTCGGGCTCACGCCCGGCACAGCACCTCGCCGTGCGGCACCAGGAACCAGCCGTCGTCGTGGCGCCCCCACGTGCGCCAGCCCTCGGCGATGGCGGCCAGCCGCGAGGCGGTGGCGTGCCCGCCGTCGACGGCGAGCCTCGCGTACACCGACGCGGTGGTGCGGTCCGCCCACAGCCCGCTCCACCAGGCGCGTTCCCCGGGCGTGGCGTAGCACCAGGTGCCGGCGCCGGCGGTGATGTCGGTGAACCCGGCCCGCCGGGCCCACGACAGCAGCCGGCGGCCCGCGTCGGGCTCGCCCCCGTTGGCCCGGGCGACCCGCCGGTACAGCTCCCGCCACTCGTCCAGCACCGGGGAGCCGGGGAACCAGGTGAAGGCCCCGTAGTCGCTGTCGCGCGCCGCGACGACACCCCCGGGCCGGCACACCCGCCGCATCTCGCGCAGCGCCAGGACGGGGTCGCCCACGTGCTGGAGCACCTGGTGGGCGTGGACCACGTCGAAGGAGCCGTCGGGGAAGTCCAGCGCCTGGACGTCCCCCACCGCGAACTCCACGTTGTCCAGGCCGCGTTCGGCCACCGTGGCGCGGGCCTGCTCCAGGACGTCCCCCGCCGCGTCGACCGCCGTCACGCTGCCGCCCGGTGACACGAGCGCGGCCAGGTCCGCCGTGATGGTGCCGGGGCCGCAGCCCACGTCCAGCACGTGCAGCCCGGGCCGCACCTCGCCGAGCAGGTACGCCGCCGAGTTGGCGGCCGTCCGCCACCGGTGCGAGCGCAGGACCGATTCGTGGTGCCCGTGCGTGTAGACAGCGTCGGCCATCGCCGTACTCCCTCTGGTGACGGGGTCGTTGGTACGGTCACGGTACGCCGCCGTGTCGCATGATGATACGTCGATCTCGCATATTGGTACGCCCGTCACGTGGGCGGCCCCTGCGGCAGAGCCGCGGCGAGGGCCCCGTCCCGCCTGGGGAACCGGTGCCGGGACCCGGCCGTAACCCGGTGCCGGACCGGCCGTAACCCGGTGCCGGACCGGTCCGGTGACCGTAATGCCGCGTTTGGGAGGCAGGCTCCGGGGCACCGGGAAGGTCCGTCCGCTTCACGCGGCCGTGCACGCAGACATGACGCTGGAGGCCCTGTGACCCCGTCCGTCAGCCCGTCCGGCCACCCCGGCGGCTCCCGCGCCCGCGCCCTGCCGCGCGTCGTGATCGTGGGAGCCGGCTTCGCCGGATACCAGACCGCCCGGAACCTCTCCCGCAGCCTGCGCGGCCGCGCGGAGATCGTGCTGCTCAACCCCACCGACTACTTCCTGTACCTGCCGCTGCTGCCCCAGGTCACCGCGGGCGTCCTGGAGCCGCGCCGGATCACCGTCTCCCTGCCCGGCACCCTCCGCCACGTACGGCTGGTGCTCGGCCAGGCCGACCACGTCGACCTCGACGGCCGCGCGGTCCACTACACCGACCCGGAAGGCACCGAGGGCACCCTCACCTACGACCGGCTCGTGCTCGCCGTCGGCAGCGTCAGCAAGCTGCTGCCCATCCCGGGCGTCGCCGAGAACGCCACCGGCTTCCGCGGCCTGCCCGAGGCCCTGTACCTGCGCGACCACATCACCCGGCAGATAGAACTCGCCTCGGCCGCCGGCAACCCCGCCGAATGCACCTCCCGCTGCACCTTCGTGGTCGTCGGCGCCGGGTACACCGGCACCGAACTGGCCGCGCACGGGAAGATGTTCACCGACGCCCTCGTCCGCCGGCAGCCCGCCTGGCCGTCCGGCGTACGGCCCCGGTGGATGCTCCTCGACGTCGCCGACCGCGTCCTGCCGGGCCTCGACGAGAAGCTCTCCCGCACCGCCGACGAGGTGCTGCGCGCCCGGGGCGTCGACGTCCGGACCAGGACGTCGGTCAAGGAGTCCAGGCCCGACGGGGTGCTGCTGGACGACGGCGAGTTCGTGGAGACCCGGTCGCTGATCTGGTGCGTCGGCGTACGCCCCGACCCGCTCGTCTCGGAGCTGGGCCTGCCCGTCGAACGCGGCCGTCTCGTCGTCAGCCCGCAGCTCGGCGTCCCCGGCCACCCGGACGTCTTCGCGTGCGGCGACGCCGCCGCCGTACCGGACCTCGCCCGGCCCGGCGAGTTCACCCCCATGACGGCCCAGCACGCCTCCCGGCAGGGCAAGGTCGCAGCCCGCAACGTGGCCGCGTCCCTCGGGTTCGGCGAGGCCGTCGCGTACAAGCACAACGACCTCGGGTTCGCCGTGGACCTGGGCGGGGTGAAGGCGGCCGCCAACCCGATGGGCGTGAAGCTGTCCGGCCCGGTCGCCGGCGCCGTGACCCGCGGCTACCACCTGGCCGCCATGCCCGGCAACCGGGTGAGGGTCGCCGCCGACTGGCTGCTCGACGCCGCCCTGCCGCGCCAGGCCGTCCAGCTCGGCCTGCTCCGCTCCTGGCAGGTGCCCCTCGACACCGCCTCGCCCGAACTGGCCCGGATCCCCGGCGGACCCGGCAAGGAGTGACATGCACCACGAAGAACTGGCGTCCCTGGGGCAGCAGTTGCGCGTCGACGCGGTACGGGCCGCCGACGCCGCCGGCTCGGGGCACCCCACCTCGTCCATGTCTGCGGCCGACATCGCCGCCGTCCTGCTCGCCCACCACCTGCGGTTCGACTTCGACCACCCCGAACACCCCGGCAACGACCGGTTCGTGCTCTCCAAGGGGCACGCCTCACCGCTGCTGTACGCCATGTACAAGGCCGCCGGGGCGGTCGGCGACGACGAACTGCTCACCTTCCGCGAGCTCGGCAGCCGCCTCGAAGGGCACCCCACCCCGCGGCTGCCGTGGGTGGACGTCGCCACCGGCTCGCTCGGGCAGGGCCTGCCCGTGGGCGTCGGCATCGCGCTGGCCGGCAAGCGCCTCGACGAGATCCCGTACCGCGTCTACGTGCTGTCCGGCGACAGCGAGATGGCGGAGGGGTCGGTGTGGGAGGCGGTCGAGCACGCCGCGTACAACCACCTCGACAACCTCACCCTCGTCGTCGACGTCAACCGGCTGGGACAGCGCGGCCCGACGCGGCACGAGCACGACCTGGCCGCCTACGAGCGGCGGCTGCACGCCTTCGGCTGGCACACCATCGAGGTCGACGGCCACGACGTGGAAGCGGTCGACCGGGCGTTCGCCGAGGCCCGTTCCACCATCCGGCAGCCGACCGCGATCCTCGCCGCCACCCACAAGGGCCGGGGCGTCGCCGCCGTCGAGGACCTGGAGGGCTTCCACGGCAAGCCCATCAAGGACGCCGAAGGCGCCGTCGCGGAGCTGGGCGGCCCCCGCTCCCTCCACGTCGCCGTCCAGAAGCCCACGGAGGACACCGGGCGGAAGACCACGCCCCACGGCGAGAGCGAGCCGCCCGAGCCCGAGCTGCCGCGCTTCGACGTCGGCGACTCGGTCGCCACCCGCACCGCCTACGGGCACGCCCTGGAGGCCCTCGGCTCGGCCCGCGCCGACGTCGTCGCCCTCGACGCGGAGGTCAGCGACTCCACGCGCACGGAGTTCTTCGCCAAGGCCCACCCCGAGCGGTACTTCGAGTGCTACATCGCCGAACAGCAGCTCGTCGCCGCGGCCGTCGGTCTCCAGACCCGCGGCTACCTGCCGTACGCGTCGACGTTCGCGGCCTTCCTCACGCGCGCCCACGACTTCATCCGCATGGCGGCCGTCAGCCGCGCCGGGATCAACCTCATCGGCTCCCACGCGGGCGTCGCCATCGGCCAGGACGGGCCGTCCCAGATGGGCCTGGAGGACCTGGCCATGTTCCGCTCGGTGCACGGCAGCACAGTGCTGTACCCGTGCGACGCCAACCAGACGGCCAGGCTGGTGGCCACGATGGCCGACCTCAAGGGCGTGCGCTACCTGCGCACCTCGCGCGGCGACACCCCCGTCCTGTACGGGCCGGACGAGACCTTCCCGGTCGGCGGTTCCAAGGTGCTGCGCGGCCACGGCGACGAGGACCGGGCGACCGTGGTCGCCGCCGGGATCACGGTCCACGAGGCGCTCAAGGCCGCCGACCTGCTGGAGGAGTACGGCATCCCGGTACGGGTCGTCGACCTGTACTCGGTCAAGCCGGTCGACACCGACACGCTGAACGACGCGGCCGCGGCCACGGGATGCATCCTCACCGTGGAGGACCACCACCCGGAGGGCGGCCTCGGTGACGCCGTCGCGGAGGCCTTCGCCGACGGCCGGCCCGCGCCGCGCATGGCACGCCTCGCGGTACGGGACATGCCGGCCTCGGCGACTCCGGAGGAGCAGCTCCACAAGGCGGGCATCGACGCGGAGTCGATCGCGGCCGCCGTACGACTGCTGGTGGAGCGCGTCGTGGCGCCCTGACCGGTCGGGGCGGACGGCCCGGGCCCGGACGGCACACGGCGCCGTTCAGGCCCGGGCCGCGCGTTCAGGCCCGGGCCGCCCGCCACCGGTCCACGGTCAGGGCGTACTCCACATCGCCGTGCTCGGACCCCTCGATCACCTCGGGCCACTCCTCGAAGAACGTCCGCACGTACCGCAGCCCGCACTTCTCCAGCACGCGCCGCGACCCCGTGTTGACCGTCATCGTCCGCGCCACCACCCGCCGCACACCCAGCTCCCCGAACCCCCGGTCGATCAGCGCGCGGGCGCCCTCGGTCGCGTACCCCGCGCCCCACGCCGCCCGGCGCAGCCGGTATCCCAGCTCGGCCTCCCCCTCCCGGGCCGTCGGCTCGAGCTGGAACCAGCCCAGCCACGCGCCCGTGCCCCGCTCCCGCGCGGCCCAGAAGCCCGGGCCCATCAGCCGCTCCAGCGCCCCTTCCCGCACCTCCTCGCGGGTGACGGGCCGCCCGCCGTTGAGGTACCGCATGACCTCGGGGTCGTTGTCGAGCGCCACCACGTCGTCCAGATCGGCGGCGGTGACCGTACGCAGCACCAGCCGCGGCGTCTTGAGGAACACATCCATGGTCCGGATGCTGTGCCCGCGCACCGCCGCCCCGCAAACGGTTTCCGGCGTGTGGCGGGTGAGCGCCCGGGTAAGCGGACACGATGAGTACGAGCAGCACCAGGGCCGTACGCGCCGGCCGCCGAACCGTCGACATCCACCGCCCCGACAAGGTCCTCTTCCCCGGTGACGGCATCACCAAGGCCGACCTCGCCGGCTACTACCACTCCATCGCGCCCTTCATGCTGCCCCAGCTCCGCGGCCGCCCCCTGATGCTCGAACGGCACCCCGACGGCATCGACGGCCCCCGCTTCATGCAGAAGGACACACCCGCCGGCTACCCGGACTGGGTGCACCGCGTGACGGTTCCCAAGGAGGGCGGCACCGTCACCCACACCGTGTGCGACGACACCGCCACGCTGCTCCACCTCGCCGACCAGGCGTGCGTCACGCTGCACCGGTGGCAGTCCAGGGCCGGCCGGCCCGACCACCCCGACCGCATGGTCTTCGACCTCGATCCCCCCGCCGACGACTTCGCCGCCGTGCGCCGCGCGGCGCACCACCTCGGCGAACTCCTCGACGCGCTCGGGCTGCCCTCCGCCCTCATGACCACCGGCTCCCGCGGCCTGCACGTCATCGTCCCGCTCGACGGGCACAGCACGTTCGACGACGTCCGCGCCTTCGCCCGCGACGTCGCCGACACGCTCGCCGCCGCCCACCCGGACGAACTCACCACCGCCGCGCGCAAGCAGGCCCGCGGCGACCGGCTCTACCTGGACATCCAGCGCAACGGCTACGCGCAGACGGCCGTCGCGCCCTACTCCGTGCGGGCCCGGCCCGGCGCCCCCGTCGCCACGCCCCTGCGCTGGGACCAGCTCGACGACCCGGCCACGCACGCCCGCCGATGGACCGTCACCACCGTGGCGGACCAGGCCCGCAGCACCCCCTGGGACGGCTCCAAGCTGCGCCCCCGCGCCCTCGGCCCGGCCCGCCGGCGCCTCGACGCACTGCGCTGAGACGACGCCGACATCAGGCCAAGGGTTTGCGGAACCGAGTCACGGCAACCCGAAGAGCGAGGCAGTTATGGCGAATACCCCCGAAAACACTGACAAGAAGACCACCGCACGCAAGACCACAAGCACGACGAGCGCCCGGGCGAAAAGCGCCCGGGCACAACAACAGCCCCGGGAACAGTCGCCCGGCCCCATGCAGGTGCTGCGCGGCGCATGCGCCCAGCTCGCCGAACTGACCGGCATGGAAGCCGAGTCGGTGTCGTCGTTCGAACGCACCGAGGACGGCTGGAGCCTGACCGTCGAGGTCCTCGAACTGGCCCGTGTCCCCGACACGATGAGCCTGCTCGCCTCGTACGACCTCACGCTCGACGCCAACGGCGAGCTCAGTGGCTACCGGCGCGTCCGCCGCTATGAACGCGGCAGGGCCGACCGTTCCTAGGGAGGGAGGCACCCACCATGACCGTTGTCCCGGCACAGCAGGGCGGAGGCGGTGCCCGCGGCACCAGCGGCCTGTACGACGTCCTCGAACTCGTCCTGGACCGCGGACTCGTCATCGACGCGTTCGTCCGTGTGTCCCTGGTCGGCATCGAGATCCTCAAGATCGACGTACGGGTCGTCGTCGCCAGCGTCGACACCTACCTCCGCTTCGCCGAGGCGTGCAACCGTCTCGACCTGGAGGCGGGTCCCCGCAAGGACCCCGGACTGCCCGACCTGGTCGGCGAGATGACCGAGGCAGGCGCCCGCGGCAAGTCCAAGGGGGCGCTCTCCGGCGCCGCCGAGACCATCTCCGACGCCCTGAAGGGCCCGTCCAGCCGTTCGACCCGTAAGAAGGAGGAGCAGGAGTGAGCACGTACGTCTACGGGATCGCGCGCAGCTCACACCCGAGCCTCCCCGAGAAGATGGGCGGCATCGGCGAACCGGCCCAGCCCGTCCGCGTCCTCACCCGCGGCGCCCTCGCCGCGCTCGTCAGCGACGCGCCCGACGACCTCAGGCCCAAGCGGCGCGACCTGCTCGCGCACCAGAACGTGCTGGCCGAGGCGGGCGCGGGCGGCGCGGTGCTGCCCATGCGGTTCGGCGGCGTCTCGCCCGACGACGACGCGGTCCTCGCCGTGCTCGGCGAGCGCGAGGAGCACTACCTGGAACGGCTGCGCGCCCTCGACGACAAGGTCGAGTACAACGTGAAGGCCAGCCACGACGAAGAGGCCGTCCTGCACCGGGTGCTCGCCGACAACCCCGAGCTGCGCGAGCTCAGCGAGGCCAACCGCGCGGCCGGCGGCGGCAGCTACGAACAGAAGCTGGCGCTCGGCGAGCGGGTCGCGGCCGCCGTCCAGCAGCGCGAGGCGAACGACGCCGTACACGTCCAGCAGACCCTGGAGGGCCTGGCCTCGGACGTCCGCCCCGGCCCGGAGAGCGGTGGCTGGCTGGCGAACATCTCGTTCCTGGTGGAACGGGACCGCGCCGACGCGCTCATCAGCGCCATCGACGAGCTCCGGCGGACCCACCAGCACCTGGTCCTCCAGGTGAACGGCCCGCTGCCGCCGTACAGCTTCGTGGAGTGAGAGGACCGACCCGAGCATGGGCCTGCTGGGAGAACTGCTGCTCCTGCCGGCCGCCCCCTTGCGCGGCACCGCCTGGGTGCTGCGCCAGGTGGTGGCCGAGGCCGAGCGGCAGTACTACGACCCCGCCGCCGTGCAGCGCGAACTCGCCCGCCTCAACGAACTGCTCGAGGCGGGCGAGATCGACGAGGCGGAATTCGACCGCCGCGAGGACGAACTCCTCGACCGCCTGGAGAAGGGCCCGAGACAGACATGACCACCCCACGCCCCGCACCCACCGGCAGCCTGCCCAGCCCGTACGCCTCGGAAGGCAGCAGCGCCAACCTCGCCGACATCCTGGAACGCGTCCTCGACAAGGGCGTCGTCATCGCCGGCGACATCAAGATCAATCTGCTCGACATCGAGCTGCTGACCATCAAGCTGCGCCTCGTCGTCGCCTCCGTCGAACGGGCCAAGGAGATGGGCATCGACTGGTGGGAGAGCGACCCCGCCCTCTCCTCCCGCGCCCGGCACGGCGAACTCGCCCGCGAGAACGCCGAGTTGCAGCGCCGCATCGCCGAACTGGAGGAGCGCACCGCATGAGCACCGACCGGCTGCGTTACGTGTACGCCGTGACGCGCCCCTTCGACGGTGTCCTGCCCGAGGGGGCCCGCGGCATCGACGGCGAACCGCCCCGGCTGCTGCGCCACGGGGACCTGGTCGCCGTCACCGGCACCGTCCCGGCCGACGAGTTCGACGAGGCACCGCTGCGCGCCCGCCTGGAGGACCTCGACTGGCTGGCCGGCACGGCGCGCGCCCATGACGCGGTGATATCCGCCCTGTCGACCGTCACCTGCCCGCTCCCGCTGCGGCTGGCGACCGTCTGCCGCGACGACAGCGGCGTGCGGCGCCTCCTGGAGGAGGGGCACGACCGGTTCGTACGGGCGCTCGCGCGGCTCGACGGCCGGGTCGAGTGGGGCGTCAAGGTCTACGCGGAACCGGGCGCCGCACAGACGACCGCCGAGCCGGAACCGGCACCGCCCGCCGGCTCCGGGGCGTCCACCGGCTCCGCGGCGTCCGGACGGCAGGCGTCCGGCCGGGAGTACCTGCGGCGGCGCCTGCACGCCCGCCGCAGCCGCGAGGGCGACTGGCGGCGCGCCGACGAGCTGTGCCGGCGGCTGCACGCCGAGCTGTCCCGGTACGCCGAGGCCGGCACCGTCCACCGCCCCCAGGACGGCCGGCTCTCCGGCGCCCCGGGGGTCAACGTGCTCAACGCCGCCTACCTGGTGGACCGGGCGCGCAGCGAGCGGTTCGTCGAGCTGGTCGACGCGGCGTCCGAGCCGGGCGTGCGCGTCGAGCTGACGGGGCCGTGGGCGCCCTACTCCTTCGCCGGCATCGCGGACGACGAGGCCCACGAGGCGCGCGAGGCACGGGGGGCCGGCCGATGAGCACGGTGGAGCCCCTGGCCGAGCGGCGCATCGCCCTCGTCGACCTGCTGGACCGGCTGCTCGCGGGCGGCGTGGTGCTGACGGGCGACCTGACCCTCCGGATCGCCGACGTCGACCTCGTACGGGTCGACCTGAAGGCGCTCATCAGCTCGGTGAGCCAGGACGTCCCCTCGCCCTGGGAGCCGCTCATGGAGGAGGTGCGCCCATGAGCGCCTCGCGCCGCACGGTGGAGCTCGACCCGGACACCGTCGAACGGGACCTCGCCTCGCTCGTGCTGACGGTCGTCGAGCTGCTGCGGCAGCTCATGGAGCGCCAGGCGCTGCGGCGCGTGGAGAGCGGCGACCTCACCGAGGAGCAGGAGGAGCGGATCGGGCTGACGCTGATGCTGCTGGAGGACCGTATGGAGCTCCTGCGGACGCGCTTCGGGCTCGAACCGGAGGACCTCAACATCGATCTCGGACCGCTCGGCCCCCTCCTGTAGACCTCCCGCGCCCCGCCGCGCCACCGCCGGTGGCGCGGCGGGGCGCGGCGCTACGTGGACCGGGGGAACTTCACGCGCGTCGCCCCCTCGCCACCGGGTACGGGCAGCCGGATCAGCAGATCATCATCCCGTGGTCGAGGTCCGTGCCGCACGGCCGCCGGCGATGAGCGGCCGGCGATGAGGGAAAGGCTCCGACATGCCCGTCGTCAACAGCGCAGGACGTCTCGTGCTCACCGCCGCGGTGTGCGCCGGGCTGCTCACGGGATGCGCCGAGGAGCCACCCGCCGCCCGGAGCCCCCGCGGCGCGGCGGCCGCGACGGCGGCGCCGCCCGTGGCCGGAGCGCCCGCGCGGCCCGCGCCCGCCGAGATCCCCGGCCTCGGCCCCGCCACCCGCTCCCACATCCCCGCCACCAGCACCCAGGCGCTCGTCGTCAAGGGCGACGGGCCGCACTCCCACCAGTCGACCGCCGTGCTGTACGAGCGCGACCGGGCGACCGGCTGGAAGGCCGTCAGCCAGCCGTGGCCCGCGCACAACGCGCTGCGCGGCTGGACGGCCGACCACCGCGCCGGGGACCTGCGCACACCCATCGGCGTGTTCGCCCTGGGGGACTCCGGAGGACGCCTGCCCGACCCGGGCACGCTGCTGCCCTACGACCAGAGCGAGGAGTTCAACATGCCCGGTACGGGCTTCCTCGGGGAACCGCTGGAGGGCTCCTTCGACCACGTCGTGGCCATCGACTACAACCGCGTCCCCGGTACGTCGCCCCTCAACAAGGTCCGCCCCCTCGGACCCGGCAAGGGCGGCGGCGTCTGGATCCACGTCGACCACGGGGGCCCCACGCGCGCGTGCATCTCCCTCCAGCGGGACGACATGCGGCAACTGCTGCTCGCCCTGGACCCGGCGAAGAAGCCGGTGATCGTGATGGGTGACGCGGGCACGCTCGGCCGGTGAGAGGGCCGTCATGGTGACGCGGGCACGCTCGGCCGGTGAGAGGGCCGTCATGGGGGGCGCCGCGCGCCCGCCGGGTCAGGCACCCGCCCGGGGGCGGTAGACCGTCAGCGCCTCGTCGGCCTTGTCCACGAACAGCTCGGGCGGCGCCTCGGTGACCTCGCCGTCGTACGCCAGCGGCGTCCCCGGCGCCAGCCCCGAGACCCGTACCCTGCGGAGCTGCTCCGCCGCGTGCACCGGCGACTTGCTGAGCGGACCCGCGAGCGCCGCCGCCAGCAGCCGCAGCCCCGGCAGCCTGCCGCCGTGCACCACCCGGACGTCCAGCAGACCGTCGGCGAGGTCGTGACGGCGCCCCGGCGTGGGGCCCATGCGCCGGTACACGCAGTTCCCCGCGAACAGCAGCCACAGCGGCCGCCGCCGGCCGTGCACGTCCGCCTCCAGCGGATGCTCACCGCGCAGCACCCGCCACGCCGCCAGGACACCCGCCGGCCAGCCCCCGACCCGGGGCGCCCACCGTTCCCGCAGCCGCACCAGCTCCGGATACACGCCCAGGCTGAAGGTGTTGAGGAAGTACCCGTGCGGCGCCCCGTCCGGGCCCGGGGTGAACCGGCCCAGGTCCACGCGGACCGCGTCGCCCGAGGTGAGCGCGCGGCACGTGTCGTGGACCGACTCGACGCCCAGGTCGTAGGCGAAGTGGTTCAGGGTGCCGCCCGGGAACACCGCGAGCGGCAGACCGTGCTCGGCGGCCACCGCCGCGGCCCGGTTGATGGTGCCGTCGCCGCCCAGGACACCCAGGGCAGCGCAGCGGCCCGACGCCGCCGCCTTCTCCAGCGCCCGCGGCACGTCGTCCGGCGCGCACTCCAGCACCTCGGCGCGCGGCAGCGCGTTCCGCACGAGGGCGGTCGTGTCCCCGGACCCCGCACCGGTGTTGGCGACGACCACCAGACCCTCGCCGGCCGGCAGCGCGGGCGCGGTCGCGTGCGGGCGGCCCGGCGCGGGGAGCTGCGACCGGGTCGGCACGATCCCGCGCACGGCGTAGGCGGCGCCCACGCCGAGCGCCGCGCCGACGAGCACGTCGCTCGGGTAGTGGACGCCCGTGTAGACGCGGGAGAGGGCCACGGCGGCGGCCACCGGCGCCACGGCCGCGCCCCAGCCCCCGGACTCCAGCAGGACGCCCGTGGTGAACGCGGCGGCGGAGGCGGAGTGCCCGGACGGGAACGACGTGGTGAACGGCTGCTTCTTGAGCTGCCGCACCAGCGGCACCGCGTCCAGCACCGGCCGGGCGCGGCGTACGGAGCGCTTGGCGACCGTGTTGATGGCCGCCGAGGCCAGCGCCAGGGACGCCACCCCGCGCACGGCGGCCCGGCGCGACGGCCCGCCGCGCCCGAGCAGTGCGATACCGGCCGCCGCGCCCAGCCACAGCACCCCGTGGTCGGCGGCGTGGCTGAGCCGGGGCAGCACCCGGTCGCCGCCCGGCCAGTGGCGGGTGGCGACGCGGTGG
The DNA here is from genome assembly GCF_004353505.1 of Streptomyces sp. WAC05374. GTDB lineage: Bacteria > Actinomycetota > Actinomycetes > Streptomycetales > Streptomycetaceae > Streptomyces. Next base: position 294,004 of record NZ_SMNQ01000004.1, on the reverse strand, counting down.
AAGACCTCGCGGTCCCAGGCGCTGAGCCGGGCGGTCACCCGGCCCCGTACGGTCTCGGCAGCATGGATGCCGTGGGAAGCGGACATGTCCCGCGCGTACCCCGCCCGCCGCCCGCCCACGCGCACCCCCGTCACCGGGGGCCGTGAACGGCCGGCGGGCTCGTGCCCGGTCATGGTGCGCGGGGCCTCAGGCCGGCTCCGCCCGGCGGTCGCGCTCCTTCTCCGCGTACGGCCAGCGCAGCAGCGCGCCGAGGCCGCCCACCGGGACCTCGTCGTCGATCTCGGGGCTCACCCGCAGGACGTCCGCGCCCGTCATGACCGCCGAGCGGAGCAGGGCGTCGTCCGCGCGGGCGGGGAGCGGGTCCCGTTCGCCCAGGTAGTGCGTCTCGCTGCGGCGCACGGCGATCTGGTCCGGCTCGGCGCCGACCCACACCTCGCGGTGCGCGTCCGGACCCTCCGGGCGGATGAGCAGCTCGGCGATCCGGTGCTCGCGGGCCGCCTCGATCAGCGCGGGCACGCCCTCGGCCGCGGCCGGGCGGCCGCCACCGGTGGAGCGCGCGGCCCGGAAGCGGTCCAGCTCCTGCTCGGCCGTCCGCCGCAGGTGGTCCTGGCGGGCCGCCTCCACGTCCTCGTCCAGCAGCCGCACGCTCGCGCCCGCGCCCGGCGCGCGGCTCCCGTGCTCGCTCTCCACGGCCAGCGGGCGGAACTCGGCGGGCAGCCGCTCGTGCACGGAGTGCCGTTCGCGGACGTCACCGGCCAGCACGATCAGATCGGCGCCGGTCTCCTCCTCGCACTCGGCGACGGCCTCGGCGATCCGCGCCGCGTTCTCCTCCCAGGTGTTCTCCACGCTGAGCTGGAAGTGGCGCTCGGACCAGTCGGCCGAGCCGGTGCGGTGGATGGGCCAGTCACGGCCCTCCACGTGGCCGGCGGGGCGGCCGCCCAGGGGGCTGCGCAGCTCCAGGTCGGCGCCGGTGCGGTCGATGTAGGCGACCAGGCAGACCGGCTCCCGCGCCGCCAGGTCCAGCAGCGGGGCCAGCCGGGGCAGCGCGGCCCAGGTCACGTCGGCGGGGGCGAGGGGGCGGCGCGTCAGCGGCGGGTCGAGGACCACCTCGCCATGGGCCGCGAACACCGCGCGTCCGGCCTCGCCCGGTGGGCGGGTCCCGCTCGTCAGCGCCTCGTACACGGCGCGCTCGGTGGCCGGATCACACCCTTGGGCGGTGAGCGCCCGGCAGGCTTCCCTGGCTTGCAGTTCCCGCCGCTCCCGCGTGGACTCGTCGACCCGGGACGTGTCCAGATACACGCTGGCCCAGGGCCCGGGGCGGTCGAAGAGGGGGGTGAGAAAAGCGAGTTGCATGGCTCCCTCCCGGAGGCCGGAGTGTGCGTCCGCACCGGGTACCCGACCGACCACGGGCCACACGGGTCACACCGCGCGTCCGACCATCGCCAGCAGCCTCGTCTGCTCGTCGGCGTCCGGCGGCGGCTCCAGCCGGGGGGCGAACAGGCCGCTTTCGGCCAGGCTGTCCGCGTACGGGGACACCGCGTCCACGGTGAAGCCGACCAGGTCGCCCGGCAGCCGCTCGTCCGCGCCGATCCCCCGGGACAGGTCCCAGGCGTGGATCACCAGGTCCGAGGTCATCTGCGAGCAGTACGCGGTCGCGGGCGTCGGGCCGGAGGAGAGCTGGACCGTACGCTCCATGGCGCCCGGCTCCAGGAACGCCTCGCGCGACTCCGCCGCCGCCCGGTCCCACGCGGCGACCGGGTCGTCGCCCAGCACGTCGCCCTCGAAGGCGTCACCGAGCTCGGCGATGGCGCGCCGCTCCCGCACCAGCGGCACCACCCACAACTGCTCGGCGGTCAGGTGGTTGACCAGGTCGCGGACCGTCCAGTCGGTGCAGGGCGTCGGCGCGTCCCACTGGTCCGGGCGGACGGCGTGCACGCGTGCGCCGAACAGGTCGAGGGCCTCGCCGTGCCGGGCGAGGAGCGTGCCGGGCACATGGGGATTGGGCATCCGGGTCACCTCCGTGTGAGCCGCTGACGTCACCCGGTCCACTCTTCCCCGGCACGGCTCCGTGCGCGACCGGGACGGGGACGCGTGCGGTACGGGCAGGGCCGGGGCGGCGGGCCTGGGCCGTGGCGGCGGCCGGCGCGGCGCACGACGAGGCTCCTCGTCCGCCGCGCGGGACGAGGAGCCGGCCTGGGGTGCGGTACGGATACCGCCCCGGCGAGGCCCCGGGTCGTGTCCGCGAAGTCCCGTCTGCCTGGCGACGCCTGGCACGCGCGCTCGCCGCGTTGTCGTCAGTCGCCAATGTCCCCCGTAGCCCTGCGGGCACGGGAGGTGCCCCCACCGCAGTGGCTCCTTCCTCCGCCTTGCGAATCGCACGCACCAGACGCCGCCAGGCCCGCCCTGCGGGCGGACGACGCTACTTCGCGGACACTCCCTAGGCCGTCTGCATGGTCCTGGCCGCCTTGGCGAATTCCTCCGTGAAGGCCTCGCAGAACGCCTTGAGGTCGTCCGGCTTGCGGCTGGTGATCAGCGTGGCGGGCTTCGCCCCGCACACCTGCACCCGCTCGTCGACCCACTCACCGCCGGCGTTGCGGATGTCGGTCCGCAGGCTCGGCCACGACGTGAGCGTCCGGCCGCGCACCACATCGGCCTCCACCAGCGTCCAGGGAGCGTGGCAGATCGCCGCGACCGGCTTGCCCGCCTCGAAGAAGCCCCGGACGAAGGAGACCGCCCGGTCGTCCATCCGCAGGAAGTCCGGGTTGGCGACGCCGCCCGGCAGCACCAGGCCGCCGAAGTCCCCGGCCGAGACGTCGCCGACGGTCCGGTCGACGGGGAAGGTGTCCGCCTTGTCGAGGTGCTGGAACGCCTGGATCTCGCCCGGCTCGGTCGAGACGAGGACGGGCGTGTTCCCGGCGTCCTTCACCGCCTGCCAGGGGTCGGTGAGCTCCACCTGTTCGACGCCTTCGGGCGCCACGAGAAACGCGATCTGCACAGTGGTTCCTTTCTGTCTCTCATCCGGTCTCGGTACCGGTGCCCCGTTACGCGGGGTGCGGCGGCCGTACCAGTGCCACGGCCACCTCCTGCACGCTGCGGTAGGTGCGGTCCCCGGGCAGCGCCTCCACCCGCTCCGTGAGCGGATCGGGCGCGTGGCGCTCCCGCAGGATGCGCAGGAGGTCGCCGCGGTGCGCCGGGAACGGTGTACGCGCCAGATGCCGGCCCAGCTCCAGGCGCAGCGCCTCGAACGGGTCGGTGTGCACCCGGGGCGGTGCCAGTTCCGGGTCGTCCTCGGCGACCGGCTCCGGGTCGTGCCACTCCTCGGTCCTGGTCGGATGCCCGGACCGGAGCAGCCCCTTGAGCTGGTGTTTCATCTCATCGTCCTGGCGGCGGCTGAGCCGGTCGCTGCCTCGCTGCATGGCGCCCTCCACGATCTTCCGTGTGCGGTCGCCGGGCGGGTACCCGGCCCGGCGCGGGCAAACCCGGGTTTGGGCACGGGGGAGCGGGGGACTCGCGGGTGCGGCCGAGCGGCCAAGGGGTGACAGGGAAGAAATGGTCTCGGGCGCGGGCGGCGGTCCGCGCCCGAAGGCATGCCCGGAGCCGGGCGGCGGACCTCCGGGTCGTCCGCGGCCGGTGGCCGGAGCGCGTCGGGGGAGCGTCCTGTCCGGGCCCGCGCTGTGGCGGGCCGCTCGGTCACGGCGGGTTTGTCCTCCCTCACGCGGGAGACCCGGCCCCCGACGGAAGGACCGGGTCAATGGGACTGCTATCCGTACTGGTTCCCCTCCTGCTGCCGCCCGCGATGCTCGGCGTCGTCGTGGCGATGGGACGCTACGAGGAGCTCATGCTCACCGGGCCGGAGGCCGAGGCCCCGGAGCCCCGGGAGGGGGCCGCCGGTGTCACGGCTTCCCGCCCGGCAGGAACTCCTGCACCTTCGCCTTCAGCCCCTGTTTCACGACGGCGCCACGCTCGGCGTCGCCCTTCACGAGGGCGGCGGCGGTCGACTCCAGTTGCTGCCAGGTCGCATGCGGCGGGATCGGCGGTACGGACGGGTCGGTGACGAACTCGACCACCGCCGCACCGTCCGCCGCCAGCGCCATCCGCCAGGCGCTCTCCACCTCGTCCGGCTTCTCCACCCGCAGCCCCGTCAGCCCGATCGACTCCGCGAACAGCGCGTACGGGACGTCCGGCAGCTCCTGGGACGGCAGGAACGACGGCGCGTTGCCCATGGCGCGCAGCTCCCAGGTCACCTGGTTGAGGTCCCGGTTGTTCCACACACCGATCACCAGGCGCGGATCGTCCCACTGGTGACGGTACTTGGCCGCCGTGATCAGCTCGGCCAGCCCGTTCATCTGCATCGCCCCGTCGCCCACCAGCGCCACCACCGGCCGGTCCGGGTGGGCGAACTTGGCGCCGATCGCGTACGGCACCCCGCACCCCATCGTGGCCAGGGTCCCCGACAACGAGCCGCGCATGTCACCGCGCATGGTGATGTGACGGGCGTACCAGTTGGCGACCGACCCGGAGTCGGACGTCAGCAGCGTACGGTCGGGCAGCAGGGGGGACAGCGCCCGTGCCACGTGCTCGGGGTTCACAAGAGCGGCGCTCACCCCCGCGCGGCGTTCCATGACCTCCTCCCACCGGCGCACCGACTTCTCGATCTTCTCCCGCCAGCCGCGCTTCCGGTTCCGCCGCAGCAGGGGGATCAGGCGGCGCAGCGTCGCGCGTGCGTCGCCGATGAGGTTCACCTCGTACGGGTAGCGCATCCCGGCCATGTGGGGGTCGAGGTCGATCTGCACCGCCCGCGCCTGCCCGTACTCCGGCAGGAACTGGCTGTAGGGGAAGCTGGAGCCGATCGTCAGCAGGGTGTCGCAGCCCTGCATCAGCTCCCAGGAGGGCCGGGTGCCCAGCAGGCCGATCGACCCGGTGACGTAGGGCAGTTCGTCGGACAGGGCGTCCTTGCCGAGCAGCGCCTTGGCGACGCCCGCGCCCAGCAGTTCGGCGACCTCCGCGACCTCCGCGCGGGCCGCCGCGGCGCCCTGGCCGATCAGCAGGGCCGGCTTCTCGCCGGCGTTCAGCACCTCGGCGGCCCGCTCCAGGGCGTCGTCGGCGGGCACGGCCGTCCAGGCGCTGCGGTCCAGGCTGGAGGGCACCATCTTGAATTCGTGGGTGGGCGGGGTGTATTCGAGCTCCTGCACGTCCCCCGGCACGATCACGACGGTGGGGCAGCGGCGCGCGTACGCCGTGCGGATCGCCCGGTCCAGGACGTTGGGGAGCTGCTCGGGGACGTTCACCGTGGCGATGAAGTCGGAGGCGACGTCCTTGAACAGTGAGTGGAGGTCGACCTCCTGCTGGTACGAGCCGCCCATGGCGCTGCGGGCCGTCTGGCCCACGATCGCCACCACCGGCACGTGGTCGAGCTTGGCGTCGTACAGCCCGTTCAGCAGGTGGATCGCGCCCGGTCCCGAGGTGGCCACGCACACGCCGAGCCGGTGCCCGAACTTGGCGTACCCGACGGCCTGGAAGGCGGCCATCTCCTCGTGCCGGGCCTGGATGAAGCGGGGCTGGTTCTCGGCGCGGCCCCAGGCGGCGATCAGTCCGTTGATCCCGTCACCCGGATAGCCGAACACGTACTCGACGTCCCAGTCGCGCAGCCGCGCGAGAATCCGGTCGGCGACATCCATGCTCATCTGCGGTCCTCCTGGAATCGGTGCCGTTTCCTACCCGTCGGTAACAGCCGCTGCGTTCCGGCAGCACAGGCCCGGGTACCGGGCCCCGAAGAGCGGAAACGCCCGAGTGCGGCCAGCATGGAATGAGGAGTTTGCCGGGGTCCGCCCCGGGCATGCGCAACTCGTGCTTCGGACCGGAGGCACGTCCGTGGGAGCGGCCATCCGCTCCGGGCGTGTCGGCTGCCCGGAGAAAGGAGCTCTCCTCGGGGTGACAGCCAACCGTCAGCACCGTTCAGGGAGCTGAAACGCATCATGCCTACCCTCGCTCACACGAAGCATCCGCACGACGACGCCCCCGACACCGCCGAGGCGTTCCAGCGCCTGGCCACCCTGCCCGAGGGTGAGGAGCGGGAAGCCGTACGGCAGGACATCGTCCGTGCCTGGCTGCCCATGGCGGACCGGCTCGCCGGCCGCTTCCGCAATCGCGGCGAGTCGCTGGAGGACCTCAAGCAGGTCGCCGCCCTCGGCCTGGTCAAGGCCGTGGACCGGTACGACCCCGAACGCGGCGCGGCCTTCGAGAGTTTCGCCGTCCCCACCATCACGGGCGAGATCAAGCGCCACTTCCGCGACCACATGTGGACCCTCCACGTCCCCCGCCGCGTCCAGGACCTGCGGGGCCGGGTCCGCGCCGCCTACCAGGAACTCTCGCACTCGGTCGGAGGCCGCGCTCCCACCGTGTCCGAGATCGCCAAGAAGGCGGGCATGACCGAGGAGGAGGCCGTCGCCGGGCTCGAGGCCCTGGACAGCTTCACCGCCCTCTCGCTGGACGCTGAGCTGCCCGGCACCGAGGACGGCTACACCCTCGTCGACGCGCTCGGCGGCCCCGACCCGGCTCTCGACGTCGTCATCGACCGCGAATCGGTCAAGCCGCGCCTGCGCAGCCTGCCCGAACGCGAACAGAAGATCCTCTACATGCGGTTCTTCCGCGACATGACGCAGAGCCGCATCGCCGAGGACCTCGGCATCTCCCAGATGCACGTCTCCCGGCTGATCAGCCGCTGCTGCACCCAGATGCGGGAGGACATCATGCGGGACGTCGCCGCATAGCCAGCGCGATGTGGCGGGACATCACATCGGCGGCCTGCCCCTCGGCCATCGAGAACGCCCGTCCGGCACCCGTACGCAGCAGGGTCAGCACCCCCGCCACCCCGCCGCCCTCCAGGGGCAGCGGCAGGCACAACAGCGAGCTCACCTCGGCCCGCACCAGCACCGGCGCGCCCGAGGCGTCCTCGCCGAACGCGAGGACGTCCTCGGGCCGCACCTGCAACGAGGCGGAGCCGCCCCGCGCCGCCTCCACCACCAGCGGGCAGCCGGCCGGGTCCTGCCGCGCGACCTCCTCCACCAGCGGCGCCCGCACCGCGTCGGCCGGGCCCAGCACCACGGCCCGGCGCAACGACCGCGCCCCGGCCGTGTCGGCGACCACCCAGTCCGCGAACCGCCCGTGCAGCACCCGTGAGGCCGCCCGCAGCACCGCCTCCGCGTCCCCCGGCGGGCACGCCAGCAGCGCGCACGCCATCGCGTCCACCAGATCCAGCATCCCGGCACGCTGCGTGGCCTCCGCCAGGTCCGGCGGCGGCAGCCGCCGCCCCGCCACCCCGCCGGCCGCCGGCGCCGCCGGACCCGACACGCCCGGCTGGAGCACCACCAGCACCGTGGGCTGCGGCTCGCCCGGCAGCGGCAGGGCGACCAGCGACGCCCGCACCGGCTCGTCCGGCCGCTGCTGGAGGCGTACGGTCAGGCTGCGGGCGCCCTCGCCGCGCGCCGTGGCCGCCGCCTGCGTCCGCAGCGGCCCCCGGTCGCCTGAGACCAGCAGACCGGCCAGGGGACGGCCCGTGGCGTACCCCGCGCGCATCCCGGTCAGGCCCGTCGCGGCGGCGTTCATCCGGCGCACCACCGTGTCCCGGTCGACCAGCGCCACGGGCAGTGGAAGCCGCTGGAACAGCGTCTTCAGCAACTGCCGCTCCTGCCGGTCGGCCGGCGTGCCGTCCGGGGCGCGGGCCGCGAGCCGCTCGTAGCGCGGCCAGAGCGACTCGGCCGCATGCTGGAGTTCGAAGAGCGCGGCGTCCAGGACGCCCCGCTGTTCGCCCGGCGGAAGAGCGCGGGCGGAGCGCAGCTCCCCGACCCGTCGCACGAAATCCGCGAGGTCCTCGCCGAACTCGTCCGTCTGCGTCATGAGAGCACCGTAACCGGACGCGGAAGACGGCGGGTACGGCCGTTTCACGCCGCGGGCACGGGGCAGCCGGAGCCTGAGAGGAGAGCGCCGCATGCTTCCCGAGCAGGAGTACGAAGGCCCGGAACCGGCATCCACCGCACGGAAACTCCAGCGACTCGCCGAACACGGCGCACGCTCCGTCCCCGCCTGCTGCGGAGCCGTCGCCACCCTCAGCGACGGCGGCGGCGAACGCCGCAGCAGCGCCACCCACCCCGACCTCGCGGCCCTCGTCTCCCTCCAGCTCGACTCCGGCGACGGCCCCATACGGACCGCACTCGACAGCGGCGAACCCGTCGGCGCCGAGGACCTCCTGACGGACGAACGCTGGCCCGACTACCGGGCGACGGCGCTCGGCTCCGGCGTACGGAGCAGCGTCACCCTGCCCTTCCACCGGGCCGGCATGGACATCACGCTCAACCTCTACGGCTTCCGGCCCGGGGCGCTGGCGCACGCCGCGTACGGCTTCGCCGCCATCCTCGGCGAGGAGATCACGGCCGGCCTCGCCCGGGACCGGCGCTACCGCGCGGCCCTCACCGAGCTCGGCCAGCTCACCACGGCACTGCGCTCCCGGCCCGTGATCGACCAGGCCGGCGGCATCGTCATGCACGTCCTCGGCTGCGACGCCGACGAGGCGTACCGGGTGCTGCGGCACGTCTCGCAGCTCACCAACCGCAAACTCGCGGACGTCGCCCAGGGCGTCGTCCGCACCCGGGGCCGCGGCCTGGAGAAGGAACTGGTCCGCCTGGCACCGGGCACCCCGCGCCGGTGACCGGGGGCCGGACCCCGCGGAGCGGCGATATGCGAAGAACCTCCGTATAAAGGGCTATGGGGCTGGGCACATGTCCCCGGACCACCAGCGGCTCGGACCCAGCGGCGGAGGTGAGGGCATGGGGCAGCCGGACACGCGAGGGCGCGGCCCCGTCCGCTACGGGCCGCACGCGCCCGAGTCCGGGCTGCCCGTGCTGCCCGAGCTGGCGGCCGTCCTCGCGGCCGCCGCCGGCCGCACCGAACCCGAACCACCCGGAGGCGGCGCCGTCCTGCGCGACGCGGCCTGCGGCTACTGGTGGCGCCGAGGGCTGCGCTGCCACCCCGAGGACCTCGCCGCAGCGCCGGGCGCCCAGCCGCTGCTGTCGGCCCTCGTGGCCGCCCACGGGGGCGACGTCCTGATGCCCCGGCCCTGCCCCGCCTGGTGGACCCCGCAGGCCAGGCTCCTGGGGCGGCCCGCCTACCACGTGCCCACGCCCGCCGAGTGCGGGGGCGTGCCCGACCCGTTCGCGCTGCTGGAAACCGTACGGCGCGTGCGCGCCGAGGGTGGCCGGCCGGCCGTCCTGCTGCTGTCCGTGGCCGACGACCCCACGGCCACCGTCGCCCCGCCCGAGGTGGTGCGCGAGGCGTGCGAGGCGGCCGTCGACGAGGGCCTGCACATCATCAGCGACGAGACCTGGCGCGACACCCTGCACGACCCGCACGACACCGTGCTCGTCAGCCCCGCCGAGATGTGCCCCGACGACGTCACCGTCCTGTGCGACCTGTCCGGGGCGCTCACCCCCGGCGCCTGGCCCGCCGCCGTCGCCCGCTTCCCGCACACCGGACGGGGACCGGCCCGCCGCGCCCGCACCCTGGACCGGCTCACCGCCCTCGGCGCCCAGGTGGCCGCCCCCGTCGCCGCGGCCGCCGCCCACGCGCTCGGCGAACCCGCACCGGTCACCACCCGCGCCGCCGCCACCGCCGCCCTCCACGCGCGCGTGGCCGCCGCCGCGCACCGCACCCTCCTCGACGCCGGGGCGCTCGCCCTCCCGCCCCGGGCCGGACGGCACCTGTACGCGGACCTCGGCCCCCTGCGCGGCCGCCTCGCCGAACGCGGCGTGACCGACTCCATGGAACTGGAGGACTACCTGACGGACCGCCTGGGCGTGCCCGTACCCGGCGGCCACCGCTTCGGCGACGAGCTCGGCGCGCTCCGGGTGCGGCTGGCGACCTGGTCCCTGCTCGGAGCAACCCCCGAGGAGCGCACGGAGTCCCTCACGGCGGCGGAGCCGCTGGAATCGCCCCATGTGACGGAGGCGTTGGACAGGTTCGGTTCTGCTTTCCACGAACTGGGAGAACCACGGTGAACGGAGCTGGCGGATGACGGAACAGACGGCACCCAGCGAGCACCCCCCGTCGGGCCGCGCCCCGGCCGGGCACCCCCGGGGCGGCCCCCCACGCCCCCTCGGCCAGATCCGCACCTGGCCGAGATCCTTCACCGACCGGCTCACCGCCCCCCTGCCCGGGGTGCGCGCCATGGCCAGACTCGCCCGCGAGGGAGCGGTGCGCCCCAGCGCCGAAGGGCTCCGCGACATCCCGCACCTGCCGTTCGCGCCCGAACCCCTGCCCACCGCGGAGCCCGGCTCCGTCGCCGTCACCTGGGCCGGCCACGCGAGCTGGATCATCCGGATCGGCGGGCTCACCGTCCTCACCGACCCCGTCTGGTCCCGCCGCATCCTCGGCACACCCGCCCGCATCACGCCCGTCGGCGTGCGGTGGGAGGACCTCCCGCCCGTCGACGCCGTCGTCATCAGCCACAACCACTACGACCACCTCGACGCCCCCACCGTCCGCAGGCTGCCCCGCGACACCCCCGTCTTCGTCCCCGCCGGGCTCGGCCGCTGGTTCCGCCGCCGCCGCTTCACCCACGTCACCGAACTCGACTGGTGGGAGGCGGCCGAACTGCGCGGCGTCCGCTTCGACTTCGTACCGTCCCACCACTGGTCCAAGCGCACCCTCACCGACACCTGCCGCACCCTGTGGGGCGGCTGGGTGCTCGGCGACACCCACGGCCACCGCGTCCACTTCGCCGGCGACACCGGCTACGGCCACTGGTTCGAGGAGATCGGCCGCCGCCACCCGGGCATCGACCTCGCCCTCCTCCCCATCGGCGCCTACGACCCCCGCTGGTGGCTGCGCGACGTCCACACCGACCCGGAGGAGGCCGTCCAGGCCTTCCAGGACCTCGGCGCCCGGATCATGGCGCCCATGCACTGGGCCACGTTCGTCCTCTCCTCCGAGCCGGTCATGGAGCCCCTCACCCGCGTCCGCGCCGCCTGGGAGAAGGCGGGACTGCCCCGCGACCGCCTCTGGGACCTGCCCGTGGGCGCCTCACGGGTGCTGCCTGATTAGGGCTCGCATCTCCTCCGGGGCGCTTCAGCCTGTGCCGACGGCCGATCGTGCTCGGTCGCTCGTTCCTCACGACCTCCGCGCGTTCTCCCTCTCGACACAGTCGCGCCCCTTCGGCTCACTCGCCGATCCGCCCGCTCAGGAGTGACGCACCCGCCGCCACAGCGACGGCACCGCGCCCACCACGACCGTGAGGGCGATCGCCGCCAGCACGCCCTGCCAGGGGCTCGCGAAGAGCGAACCGCCCAGGACGCCGATCAACTGGTACGTCGCCGCCCACGCCAGGCACGCCGGCAGATTGCCGCGCACGAAGCGGCGCAGCGGCATCTCGGCGAGCAGGCACGCCAGCATCACCGGTATCCGGCCCGCCGGGACCAGCCGGGACAGCACCAGCACCGACACCCGGTGCTCCGCCAGCCTGCTCCGGGCCTGCTCCAGCTTGTCCGGCGCCGCCCGCCCCCGCAGCGCCTCCAGCCACCGCGAGCCGTTCCTCGACCGCACCCCCCGCCGGCCCAGCCAGTACAGCGCCACGTCCCCCACGAACGCCGCGCCCGCCGCCAGCAGGAACACCACCAGCAGCGACACCGGCGACGTCTGGTGGAACGCCACCACGGCGGCCGAGCTGACGATCGCCCCCGTGGGGATCACCGGCACCAGCGCCCCCAGCGCCACCAGAAGGAACAGCGCCGGGTAGCCGAGCGCCTGCTGGGTCGACTCCGGCGGCAACTGGGCCACCGCCGCGATCACCCGGACACCTCCGGCCGCACGCTCTCGCCGTGCCGCAGCAGGTGCACCGCCACGCCCGGCGCCAGGCGCGCCGCGTGCCGCACGAACTCGTCGCCCGGCGCGTGGAACTCGTGCGGCCGCACCCCGTCCAGCCCGATCGGCCAGTACGTGCCGTAGTGCACCGGAACCGCCGCCCGGGGCGCCAGCGCCGCCAGCGCCTCGGCCGCCCGGGTCGCGTCCAGGTGCCCGTGCCCCAGGAACGGCCCCCACCCGCCCACCGGCAGCAGCGCCACGTCCACCTCGCCCACGGCCGCCGCCATCCCGTCGAACAGCCCGGTGTCCCCGGCGAAGTAGGTGCGCGCCGCGCCACTGATCACGTACCCGAGCGCGGGGGAGAGGTGCGGCCCCACCGGCAGCCGCCGCCCGTCGTGGCGCGCCGGCACCGCCCGGACGACGACGCCCGCCACCTTCACCTCGTCACCGGTGGCCACCTCGGTGATCCGCAGGCCGCGCGCGCCCACGAGCCTGCGCAGCCCCGGCACCGCACGGAGCGCGCCCGTCGGCACGATCAGCCGCGTACCCGGCGCGAGCCGGGCCAGCGACGGCAGGTGCAGGTGGTCGGAGTGGAGGTGCGACACCAGCACCACCTCCGCCCGCGCCGCGGCCGGGGGCGGCACCGCGCCGCGCCGCCGCCGCAGATGGGCCAGCCGGCGCACGAACAGCGGGTCGGTGAGCACCCGCACCCCCGAGTCCTGGACCGTACAGGTGGCATGACCCCACCAGGTGACCTCCACCGGCACGCCCGCCCTCCTCGCTCCCGTGTCGCCCGTCCGAGCTCTTACGAGCGTAAATGCGCTCCTCCTCGCCCGGAGCCGATCGGAGTAGGGTCGGCGGCATGGACGACGTACGCGTGGCGGCGATCGCCAGCCTGACGCCGCTCGAAGAGCTCGACAGCGACCCCTTCCTGGTCGACACCCGCAGCCAGCACGCCATGTGCGAGCGGTGGGCGGCCGACAAGGGCTACGTCGTCAGCCGGCAGCTCCTGTTCTACGGGATGCGGCCCGACCACCGGATGCTCTGGGCCGACGTGGAGGCGGGCGCGGTCGACCTGTTCGTGGTGCCCAACGAGCGCGTCCTGCACCGCGCCCTGACGTCCGCGCGGGACTTCACGGCCGAGTGCGAGCGCCGGGGCGTGCGGCTGGAGACGGCCGGGCTCGACGAACCGGCGTACGACGCGGCGATGAAGGCCCATGTGCACCGCCGGCTCTCGATGCCGACAGCGGGCTACGACGGCTGCTGAGCCGGATCGAGGAGTTGGCGGCGTGTTCCCCGGACGCTGGCGTACGGCGGGAGGTGCCCTGCTGCGCGTCGTCGTGGTGTGGGCGGTGTCGACCCTCACCCTGCTCGCGCTCGCCGGGCTCCTGCCCGACTTCCGGCTCCAGTCCGACGACGGCGACAGCATCACCCGCACCGCCGTCACCGCCGCCTGGGGCGCCGGCGCCTTCGGCCTGCTGAGCGCCCTGGTGTGGCCGCTGGTCGTCCGCGCCCTGCTGCTCGTGCCCGCCCTGGTCCTCGGGCTCCTCGCCTTCTTCCTCAACGGCTCACTGCTGCTGCTCGCCCTCTGGCTCATCCCCGACGGGCGCGGCGAGGCCGCCCCGGAGAACGCCGTCGTGGTGGCCGCCGTCATGTCGGCCGTCGCGTCCGCCACGTCCACCGCCCTCGCCGTCCGCGACGACAACGCCTACCGGCGGCGTCTGCACCGGCTCGCGGGGCGGCGGCGGTCCGGGCACCCGGCGCTGGGCCCCGGCAGCCCGCCCGGCACGCTGTTCCTCCAGCTCGACGGCGTCGGCCACCGGGTGCTGCGCGACGCCGTCGCCGACGGGCTCATGCCGACGGTCGCCGCCTGGCTCGGCTCCACCCACCGCCTCACGCCCTGGCGCACCGACTGGTCCAGCCAGACCGGCGCCAGCCAGCTCGCCATCCTGCACGGCACCAACCACGACGTACCCGCCTTCCGCTGGTACGAGAAGGACACCGGCCGGCTCATGGTCAGCAACCGGCCCGCCAGCGCCGTCGAGCTCCAGCGCCGCGCCATCGAGCGCACCGGCGACGGCGGCCTCCTCACCCTGGACGGCGCCGGCCGCGGCAACCTCTTCAGCGGCGGCGCCGAACAGCTCGCCCTGGTGCTCTCGGTCTCCGCCCGCCGGGGCCGCCGCAACCGCTCCCGCGCCGGGTACGTCGCCTACTTCCGCGACCCCGCCAACGCCGTGCGCACCGCCATGTCCGCCGTCGCCGAGGTGTGCCGGGAGATCGGCCAGTCGACCCGGTCGCGGATCAGGAAGGAGACCCCCCGGGTCGGCCGCGGCGGGCTGTACCCCGTCATCCGGGCCTTCGCCACGGTCGTCGAACGGGACGTGGTCGTCGCCGCCGTCATCGGCGACCTGCTCGCCGGCCGCACCGCCGTGTACGCCGACCTCGTCGCCTACGACGAGGTGGCCCACCACTCCGGCCCGCACAGCCGCGACGCCCAGAAGGTGCTGGAGCGCCTGGACCGGTCCGTCGCCCTGATCGCCAAGGTCGCCGAGCACGCCCCCCGCCCCTACCGGATCGTGCTCCTCTCCGACCACGGCCAGAGCCCGGGCGAGACGTTCGAGTCGGCGTACGGCCTGACCCTGCGCGACCTGGTCCGGGCGGGCTGCGGGCTGCCCGTGCCGCGCCGCGCCCAGCACACCCCGAGCGGCGCCGAGGCGCGCGACGCGCTGCGCAGCGCGGTGCACCTGCCGGTGGAGGAGGGCCGGGAGGAACGCCCGGCCCCCACCTCCGGCCCGATCGTGCTGGCCTCCGGCAACCTGGGCCTGATCTCCTTCCCGGACGTGCCCCACCGGATGTCCCGCGAGGAGATCGACCGCCGTCACCCGGCGCTGCTGCGGACCCTGGCCGACCACCCCGGCATCGGCTTCCTGCTGGTGCGCAGCGAGGAGCACGGCTCGGTGGTGCTCGGCCCCGGCGGGGCCGAGGTCCCGGTCGCCGACTTCACCGACGACGGCCCGCTCGCCCCGTACGGCCCCGGCGCCGCCGACGCCGTCCGGCGCACCGACACCTTCCCGCACGTCGCCGACATCATGGTCAACTCCATGTACGACCCGCGGACCGGCACCGTGCACGCCTTCGAGGAGCAGATCGGCTCCCACGGCGGTCTGGGCGGCGAGCAGTCGGAGGCGTTCCTGCTCTGGCCGCGCACCCTGTCCGCGCCGGTCGCGGACGGCGGCCGGCTGGTGGGCGCCGAGGCGGTGCACCGGGTGCTGCGCCGCTGGCTGCGGGAGGGCCAGGGCCCGCAGGTACCGCTGCAACAATCCCCGTCCCGCCCGCAACCGGAAGAAGTATTTCCGGTTCCCGACCGCGTCGCGCCGGACAAACACGGGTGATTTGGTGCGGCGTTCGCCGTACCCGACCATGTTCAGGTTTGTACGGCGAAAGGCGCACCACCCCCCATGAGCACCACCCCCGCGAGCACCACCCCCCTGATCACCGACCCCACCCCCGACGAGCGGTCCAAGCACGCCCGCAGCTTCGGACTGCCCATCGCCACCGCCCTGGTCATGGGCAACATCATCGGCGGCGGGATCTTCCTCCTCCCCGCCTCCGTCGCCCCCTACGGCACCATCAGCCTCGTCGCCTTCGCCGTCCTCACCGCCGGTGCCATCGCCCTCGCGCTCGTCTTCGGCCGCCTCGCGCAGCGCCACCCCCTCACCGGCGGCCCCTACATCTACGCCCGCGAGGCGTTCGGCGACTTCGCCGGCTTCCTCGCCGCGTGGTCGTACTGGATCACCACCTGGGTGTCCAACGCGGCGCTCGCCGTCGCCGCCGTCGGCTACCTGAACGTCCTCGTCCCGGTGCACGACTCCACGGCCGCCACGATCGCCGCCGCCCTGACCCTCCAGTGGCTGCCCGCCCTCGCCAACCTCGCCGGCACCCGGTACGTCGGCGCGGTGCAACTCGTCGCCACCGTCCTGAAGTTCGTCCCGCTCCTCCTCGTGGCCGTCGGGGGCCTGTTCTTCTTCGACTCCGCCAACCTCGGCCCCTTCCAGGCCGGCGACTCCAGCGCCGTCGGCGCCGTCTCCGCCTCCGCCGCGATCCTGCTCTTCAGCTACCTGGGCGTGGAGTCCGCCGCCGTCAGTGCCGGCGAGGTGCGCGACCCGCAGCGCAACGTCGGCCGCGCCACCATCCTCGGCACGCTCGGCGCCGCCGCCATCTACCTGCTGGGCACCCTCTCCGTCTTCGGCCTCGTCGCGCACGACCGGCTCGTCGACTCCGGCGCGCCCTTCTCCGACGCCGTCAACGCCATGTTCGGCGGCACCTGGGGCGGCACCGCCGTCGCCTGCATGGCCCTGGTCTCCATGGTCGGCGCCCTCAACGGCTGGACCCTGCTCAGCGCCCAGACCCCGTACGCCGCGGCCAAGGACGGCCTCTTCCCCAAGGCGTTCACCCACAAGCGGCGCGGCGTGCCCACGTACGGCGTCCTCGTCACCGTCGTCCTCGCCTCCCTGCTGACCGTCTACAACTACACGGCCGGCCCCGAGGGCGTCTTCGAGATCCTCGTGCTGGTCACCACCTTCACCGCCACGGTGCCCTACCTCCTGTCGACCGCCGCGCAGATCTACTTCCTCGCCTCCGGCCGCTCCGAGCGCGTCCACCGCCCCCGCCTCGTCCGCGACGCGGCCCTCTCCCTGATCGCCTTCGCGTTCTCCATGTGGCTCGTCGCCGGCTCCGGCTACGCGGCGGTCTACCAGGGCGTGCTGTTCCTCTTCGCGGGCGTGCTGGTCTACGCCTGGATGGCGGCCCGCAAGCAGGCCTGAGTCCCGGGGCGGCGCCGCCCCGGGCGCACGCCCCGGGACGGCGCCGTCCCGCGCGAACGGGCCGCCCCGGAAAATCGGCTGCGCCGCACCGCGTGCCGTGCCCACACTGGGCGGGCCCGCCGTCCGTACGGGCGTCGAACCCCCGTCCGGGGCCCCGGACTTCGCGCACCCCAGGAGTGAGCCCGCTTGCAGGCCGCCGTCACCGTCACGCCCGCCCGGATTCCCGAGCTGCTGCTCGGCCTCGCCACCGTGCGCCCCGTCTTCCTGTGGGGCGCGCCCGGCATCGGGAAGTCGTCGCTCGTCAGGGACTTCGCGCGGTCCCTCGGGCTCGAGTGCGTCAGCCTGCTCGGCACCCAGCTCGCCCCCGAGGACCTCATCGGCGTCCCCCGGATCAGGGACGGCAAATCCGTCTTCTGCCCGCCCGAGGCCATCGCCCGCGACGAGCCGTACTGCCTCTTCCTCGACGAACTGAACGCCGCCACCCCCGACGTGCAGAAGGCGTTCTACTCCCTCATCCTCGACCGCCGCATCGGCAGCTACGAACTGCCCGCAGGGTCCATCGTCATCGGCGCCGGCAACCGCGCCACCGACAACGCCCTCGCACGCCCCGTGTCCTCCGCGCTGATCAACCGCCTCACCCACGTCCACCTGCGCGCCAGCGCCAACGACTGGCTGGTGTGGGCCGGGGAGAACGGCATCCACCCGTGGGTCACCGACTACCTCACCGACCGGCCCGACCACCTCTGGTCGCAGCCGCCCAAGACGGAGGAGCCCTTCTCCACGCCCCGCTCCTGGCACATGCTCTCCGACGCGCTGCACTCCTTCGGGCCCACGCTCGACGAGGAGACCCTCAAGATCGTCGCCCACGGCACGCTGACGCCCTCCCACGCCGTCTCCTTCTGCGGGTACGCCAAGATCGTGCGCCACGCCTACGGCATCGACGCCATCATCAAGGGCGACGCCTCCTGGCCGCACCGCGTCGAGGACCGCGACCTGCTCTACTACCTCGCCGACGCCTTCCGCGGCCGGCTCATCAAGGAACTGCCCGCCACCAAGGACCGCGTCCCGCCCGCCGTGCGGGAGGCCGCCCACCGCGCGAAGTCGCTGCTCGTGCAGCTCGCCGAGATCTCCGTCGAGGTCGCCCAGACCGTCATCGCCGACGACGCCGACGGACAGCCCGTCCTGCCCGCCTGGTTCCTGATCGAGGCCGCACGCGACCTGCCGCGCCTGGTCGAGGCCCGCCGGTGACGCCTGCACGGCCCGCCAAGAAGGCCCGCCGGCCCGACCCCGCAGCCGAGGCGTTCCTCGCCGGACTCGCCCTCGTCAAACGCCACCCGGCCCTCGCCGCCCTGGAGGCCGACATCTGCCGCAGCCGCGACTGCGCGCACTCCCCGCGTCACGGGGCGGCCGCCGTCGACTCCAACGGCCGCATCCACGTCCACCCCGACCGCCGCGCCGAACCCGCCGAATGGGCCTGGGCACTCGCCCACTGCCTCATCCACCTCGGCTTCGGGCACGTACCCGCCCACCGGGACCGGCGCCGCGAGCAGCCCGACCGTTACGAGCTCGCCGCCCGCTGCGCCGTGGTCAACCGCTTCCTGCTCACCCTCCGCGTCGGCCGCGCACCCGAGGACCTGCCCGCCGCCTACCCCGACGGCGAGGAGGAACAGCTCGCCGCGCGCTGGCGGAAGACCGGCGTTCCCGCCGCCTTCACCCACTGCGGGACGGCGGGCGACGCACCCGACCAGATCCTCGTGCCCTGGTCGACCTGGCACACCCCGCCCGACTGGCAGCTCGCGTTCGCGCACGCCCTCACCCGTACCGTCTCCGCCGCCATGGACGTCGCCGGCGGCCGGCGCGACTCCCTCACCGGCGAGATCCGGCCGCAGCAGCCCTGGGACCGCGCGCTCGGCTGGTTCATCTCCTCGTACCCGCTCCTCGGCGGCATCGCGTCCGGCATGAAGCTCGTCGCCGACGCCGCACTCGCCCGGGAGCACGGCATCTCCGTCGCCGCCGTCGACGCCACCCTCGGCGAGATCTACCTCAACCCGCTGCGCCGGTACGAGGACGAGGAATGGCGCTTCGTCCTCGCCCACGAGATGCTGCACGCCGCGCTGCGCCACGGCGACCGGCGCGGCGCCCGCGACCCGTACCTGTTCAACGTCGCCGCCGACTACGTCGTCAACGGCTGGCTCGTCGAGATGGGCGTCGGCACCATGCCCGAGGGGCTGCTGTACGACCCGGGCCTCGGCGGCCTGTCGGCGGAGGAGGTGTACGACCGGATCGTCACCGACGCCCGGCGCGTGCGGCGCCTGGCCACCCTGCGCGGCAAGGGCGCCGGCGACATCCTCGGCGCCCCGCTCGGCGGGCGCCCCCACGCGTACGTGGACCTCGACGAGTTCTACCGGCGCGGCCTCGCACAGGGCCTGGACCTGCACCTGAGCGGGGAGCGCGGCCTGCTGCCCGCCGGACTGGTCGAGGAGATCCGGGCGCTGGCGCACCCCCCGGTGCCGTGGGACGCGCGGCTCGCCCGCTGGTTCGACGCGTTCGTGCCCCGCCCCGAGCCGGTGCGCAGCTACGCCCGGCCGGCCCGCCGCCAGGCGTCCACCCCCGACATCCCGCGCGCCGGGCGGTACTTCCCGCCCGAGGAGGTCGCCCGCTGCACCTTCGGCGTCGTCCTGGACACCTCCGGTTCCATGGACCGGCGGCTGCTCGGCAAGGCGCTCGGCGCCATCGCCTCGTACGCCGAGGCCCGTGACGTCCCCGCGGCGCGCGTGGTGTTCTGCGACGCCGCCCCGTACGACGCGGGCTACCTGCCGCCCGGCGAGATCGCCGGACGGGTACGCGTCCGGGGCCGCGGCGGCACGGTCCTCCAGCCGGGGCTGGACCTCCTGCTGCGCGCCCGCGACTTCCCCGCCACGGCGCCCGTCCTGATCATCACGGACGGCCACTGCGACGTGCTCCGCGTCCGCCGCGAGCACGCCTTCCTCGTCCCGGACGGCGCGAGGCTGCCGTTCACCGCGCGGGGCCCGGTGTTCCGGCTCCGCTGAACGGGCGGTTGTGGCCCCGGACGGGCACAAGCCGTCCGGTCACGGGCAAAGGAACGCCCATGACCAGCACGACCGGGCTCATCGTCGCCGCACGCCGCGCCGTGCTGGTCACCCTCCTGGCGCTGGCCGCCCTGCTGGGCGTCACCGCCGGCGCCGCTCCCGCCCCGGGCGCCGAACCACGCCCGGCCGCCTCCGCCGCGCCCGAGCCCGACCTCACGGAGGCGGAGGCGGCCGCCCCGCACCGCACGGACCGCCGCCCCCGGCGCGCCGTACGCCCCCGGGCGCCCCGTCCCCGCCGCCCCGGCCGGCCACCGGCCGCCGGTCCACTCCCGCTTCCGGCCCACCCGACGGTCCGCCCCCTCACGTGCGTGGTCCTGCGCTGCTGAGCGGCCCGCCCGCCCCCCGCAGCACCGACCAGCCACGTCACCCAGCAGGAGGCCCCGCCATGCCCATCGACCCCTTCGCCGCCCTCAACGCCCTCATCCGCGCCGAAGCCACCCGCGCCACCGCCCCGGACGCCCCGACCGCCACCGACGCGGACACCGCACCCCAGCCGCCCGAGGAGGACGAGAAGTAACCGGCACCACGCAAGGGCCGGGGGCGCCGCCCCCGCCCGCCGGCTCAGCCCAGGGCCGACAGCCCCCGCGCCGACCCCGCCAGCGCGTCCAGCACCGGACGGATCAGGGGGTGCTCCTCCGCACCCCGGCGCACCGCCGCGAAGACGCGCCGGAACGCCGCCGGGCCCGCGACCGGGCGGACCACCACGTCCTTCAGCTCGATGCCCCGCAGCGCCGAGCGCGGCACCAGGGCCACCCCCGCCCCCGCGCCCGCCAGGGCGACGACCGCGCGGAAGTCGTCCGAGGAGTGCACCAGCCGCGGATCGAACCCGGCCAGCTCGCACGCCAGGAGCACCATGTCGTGGCAGGGGTTCCCCGGGTACGGCGCGATCCAGTCGGCGTCCGCCAGCGAGGCCAGCGCCACCTCCGGCTCCTGCCCCAGCGGATGCCCCGCGCGCAGCACCGCGTCGAACGGCTCCGCGTACAGCGGGACGCGCGCCAGCCGCCGGTCGCCCTCGCGCGGCGCGCCCCGGTACTCCACCGCCACCGCCACGTCCGCCTCGCCGTCCAGGACCAGCGGCAGCGACTCGTCGCCCTCCGCGTCCCGCACCCGCACCCGGATGCCGGGGTGCGTCCCGGCCAGCCGCCCGATCGCGGGCGCCAGCACCTCGCCGATCCCGGTCGCGAACGCGGCGACCGTCACCTCGCCCGCCGCGCCGCCCGCGTACGCCGCGAGCTCCGCCTCGGCCCGCTCGAGCTGCGCCAGCACCTCGTTGGCGTGCCCCAGCAGGATCTCGCCGGCCGCCGTGAGCCGCACGCCCTTGCCGCTGCGGGTCAGCAGCACGTGCCCCGTCTCCTGCTCCAGCGCGGCGAGCTGCTGCGAGACGGCGGACGGGGTCAGGTACAGCGCCGCGGCCGCGGCGGTCACCGTAC
Organism: Streptomyces sp. WAC05374; assembly: GCF_004353505.1. Taxonomy (GTDB): domain Bacteria; phylum Actinomycetota; class Actinomycetes; order Streptomycetales; family Streptomycetaceae; genus Streptomyces. The sequence goes on along the minus strand of NZ_SMNQ01000004.1, from coordinate 272,791 downwards.
GGTGGTCCGCCGCGGCCCGCAGGACACGCAGTCGCCGGGGGTCGATCACCCAGCCATTGTCCCCCAGTTGTCAGCCGGCCATCGCCGCCCTGGCGTCGGTGAACGCCGCCACGGCCCGCTCCACGTCCGCCGTCGAGTGCGCGGCCGAGAGCTGCACGCGGATGCGGGCCTGCCCCATGGGCACCACCGGGTAGGAGAAGCCGATCACGTACACGCCCCGCTCCAGCAGCAGCTCGGCCATCCGGCCCGCCTGTGCCGCGTCCCCGATCATCACCGGGGCGATCGCGTGGTCGCCGGGCAGGATCTCGAAGCCCGCCTCCGTCATCCGCGTACGGAACAGCTTGGTGTTGGCCTGCAGCTTCTCCCGCAGGTCACCGGCCGACTCCAGCAGGTCCAGCACCTTCAGCGACGCCGCCGCGATCACCGGGGCGAGCGAGTTGGAGAAGAGGTACGGGCGCGACCGCTGGCGCAGCAGCGCGACGATCTCCGCGCGGGCCGCCACATAGCCGCCGGAGGCGCCGCCGAGCGCCTTGCCGAGAGTGCCGGTGATGATGTCGACCCGGTCCATCACGCCGTGCAGCTCGGGCGTACCGCGACCGCCGGGGCCGACGAACCCGACCGCGTGCGAGTCGTCGACCATCACCATGGCGTCGTACCGGTCGGCGAGGTCGCAGATCTCCGGCAGCGGCGCCACGTAGCCGTCCATCGAGAACACGCCGTCGGTGACGATCAGGCGCCGCCGCGCGTCCTGGGTCTCCTTGAGCTGCTTCTCCAGGTCGGCCATGTCCCGGTTGGCGTACCGGTGGCGGCGCGCCTTCGACAGCCGGATGCCGTCGATGATGGAGGCGTGGTTCAGGGCGTCGGAGATCACCGCGTCCTCGGGCCCGAGCAGCGTCTCGAAGACACCGCCGTTGGCGTCGAAGCAGGAGGAGTACAGGATCGTGTCCTCCTGGCCGAGGAACGCGGACAGCCGCCGCTCCAGCTCCTTGTGGACGTCCTGCGTGCCGCAGATGAAGCGCACGGACGCCATGCCGTAGCCCCAGCGGTCCAGCGCCTCCTTGGCGGCGGCGATCACCTCGGGGTGGTCGGCCAGACCCAGGTAGTTGTTGGCGCAGAAGTTCAGCACCTCACCGGAGGGGACGGACACGGTGGCGCTCTGCGGGGTGCCGATCACCCGCTCCGGCTTGAACAGACCCGCGTCGCGGATCTCGTCGAGGGTGGCGCGCAGCTCGTCGCGGACGGACGCGTACATGGGTGGGAGTCTCCTAAGGGAAGGTCAGACGGTCCAGTCGAGGATGATCTTGCCGCTGCGGGCGGTGGCCGCCTCGTCGAAGGCGGCGTCGAAGTCCTGGTAGCCGTAGCTGCCGGTGATCACCGGGCTGAGGTCGAGACCGCCCTCCAGCAGGACGGTCATCGCGTACCACGTCTCGAACATCTCCCGGCCGTAGATGCCCTTGACCGTGATCATGGAGGTGACGATCTTCGACCAGTCGACGGCGAACTCCTCGGCCGGCAGGCCCAGCATCGCGATCCGGCCGCCGTGCGTCATGTTGGCGACCATGTCCCGCATCGCCTCGGGCCGCCCGGACATCTCCAGGCCGATGTCGAAGCCCTCACGCAGGCCGAGCTGCCGCTGCGCCTCACCGATCGACGACTCCGCGACGTTCACGGCGAGCGTCGCGCCCACCTTGCGGGCCAGCTCCAGCCGCGACTCGCTCACATCGGTGATCACCACATTGCGCGCACCCGCGTGCCGGGCCACCGCCGCCGCCATGATCCCGATCGGGCCCGCACCGGTGATCAGCACGTCCTCGCCGACCAGCGGGAAGGACAGCGCCGTGTGCACGGCGTTCCCGAACGGGTCGAAGATCGCGGCGACGTCCAGGTCCACCTTCGTCCGGTGCACCCACACATTGGACGCGGGCAGCGCCACGTACTCGGCGAACGCGCCGTCCCGCCCCACACCCAGCCCGACCGTGGCCCGGCACAGGTGCCGGCGGCCCGCCAGGCAGTTGCGGCACTTCCCGCACACCAGGTGCCCCTCGCCGCTGACCAGGTCGCCCACCGCGATGTCGGTGACGTCGGAGCCGACGTGCGCCACCTCGCCGACGAACTCGTGCCCCAGCACCAGCGGCGCCGACACCGCCTGCCGGGCCCAGCCGTCCCAGGAGCGGATGTGCAGGTCCGTCCCGCAGATACCGGTGCGCAGCACCCGGATCAGCACGTCACCGGACCCCGTCTCGGGCTCCGGGACGTCCATGAGCCAGAGGCCCGGCTCGGCCTTGTGCTTGACGAGTGCCTTCATGGGTGCGGCTCCAGGCGAGAGGGTCCGGACGGAGATCGTGAACGCGCACCACCCTGCCGACCCGCGCCCGCCGCGTCCATCGAGGTTTTCTTAAGCGGGTCAACAGCGCAGCTTCACGCGCCACGCCCCGCTACGTTCGACGCATGACGACCGAGGTCTGGTACACGTCCTACGGCTCCAACACCCACGTCGACCGCCTGGCCCACTACATCGTCGGCGGCACACCCCCGGGCGCCCTGCGCACCTACCCCGGCTGCCGCGACCGCCGCCTGCCCACCGCCTCCGTCCCGGTGGAGCTGAACGGCGCCCTGTACTTCGCCACCGAGTCCCCGGTGTGGACCGGCGGCCGGGCCTTCTACGACCCGGACGCCGAGGGCCGCGTCCTCGCCCGGGCGCACCGCGTCACCGCCGGGCAGTTCGCGGCCATCGCCGCCCAGGAGATGTACCGCGAGCCAGGCCCGGACACCGCCCTCGACCTGACGGAGGTCCTCCGCGACGGCCGGGCGGTCCTCGGCGAGGGCCGCTACGAGACGCTCGTGCACCCCGGCACCCTCGACGGGCTGCCCCTGCTCACCTTCACCGCCCCCTGGCACCTCGCCGACGTCGCCTGGAACGCCCCCTCCGCCGACTACCTCCGCTTCCTCGCCGCCGGCCTGCTCGCGGCGGGCGCCTGGGACGCGGACACCGTCGCCGCCTACCTCGCCGCCTGCCCGGGTGCGGCGGGCCACTGGACCGAGCGGCGGATCAAGGAGCTGATCGCGAGCTGACCGTAGTCACCGCCGGCCTCCGGCCGGACCCCGGTCAGGCCCGCGGCAGGTTCCGCACGATGTCGTCGATCCGGCCATTGCTGGCTTCGTACCCCGCGCCTCCGTCCTCCAGCAGCATGATGTGCCGGATCTGGGCAGGTGTCAGGCCCCGGTCGTGCAGCGCGATGACCTGATCGCGCCAGGCGATGGCCGACTGGGCCCCGTCGATCCGGTAGTGCGCGTCCAGCGTGCGTTCCGCGATCACCTGGGCCTGTGTCAGGGCCGCGTCCGCCCTCTGGAGGCCAAGTGCCGACTGGCGTTCGGACTGGGCCAGGGCACGCTCGGCCTTGCGCAGGCTCAGAACGGCCACCGCCACGGCGATGACGTTTCCGGCGAGCCCCGACCATGCGGCAACGCTGTCCGGATTCACTTCCCGCTCCTGAGACGCTCGCTGAGACGTGGTGACTGGGGGGACGCCCAGGAGAGCGGGCCGGTTCCGCACCCCGGCCATCACGGACCGCCCACAGGCCCCCGCATTACCCCGGCGGTAATCGACCCCCTCCCCGCCGACCGGCATCGTTCTCGGTACCGGAACCCGGACGGTCTCGCACTCCGGCCGGGCTCCGGGCCCCTACGACCTCGACGGAGGCTGACCGCCATGTCCCAGGCCCTGCTCGCCGGCATCTCCCGCACCACCGAGCCGCAGACCATGCTGCGCCGCTTCCTCGCCCTCGACGCCGCCGTCACCGGGGCCAACGGGCTGGCGTACGCCCTCGCCCCCGCGCCCCTCGGGCGGCTCCTCGGCACCGACGCCACGCTCCTGCTCGGACTCGGCCTGTTCCTCACCGCGTTCGCCGCCGGCGTCGGCTACCTCGCCTCCCGCCCGCAGCCGCCCGCCACGGCCGTCAAGCTGGTCGTGGACGCCAACGCCCTGTGGGCGGCCCTGAGCATCGTGGCGCTCGTCGCCTGGCTGTCGCCCACGACCGCCGGCGCGGTGTGGATCCCGGCGCAGGCCGCGACCGTCGCGGGGTTCGCCGTCCTCCAGTTCTCCGCCCTGCGGGCGGTGGGACGCTAGGGCGTGTCTTTCGGACCTTGCCGGGCTCGCGTGCCCTGGCACGCGCTCCCCCTGCCTTCGGCGGGGGGACCCCCAGCGGCGTTGTCGTCGGTCGCCAATGTCCCCCGTAGCCCTACGGGCACGGGAGGTGCCCCCACCGCAGTGGCTCCCTCCTCCGCCTTGCATCCACACGCACCAGACCCCGCTCCCTGATCCGGCCTGATCCGAAAGACACGCCCTAGAGCGACCGCAGGTACTTGACCGTCGCCGGGTCGGCCGGGAGGAGCGTCTCGATGGCCAGCTCGGCGACCGTCACGTCCATCGGCGTGTTGAACGTCGAGATCGACGACACGAACGACAGCAGGTGCCCGTCGTGCTCGATCCGCAGCGGCAGCGCGAAGTACGGGTACGGATGGGGGTCCTCCCGGTCCTCCGGACGGGCGTCCGCCGGCTCCGGCAGCGGATACGCCGCGACCTCCTCGTACAGCCTGCGCAGCGGCTCCGAGCGCGCCAGCGCGATCTGGCGCTCCATCTGGGCCAGCAGGTGGCCGCGCCACTCGCGCAGGTTGTGGATGCGCGGCGCCAGGCCCTCCGGGTGCAGGGTGATCCGCATGGCGTTCAGCGGCGGCGTCAGCAGGTGCTCGGGCAGCCCGTCCAGCAGCCGCGCGATGCCCTGGTTGGCGGCCACCACCGTGTACGAGCCGTCCACCACGAGCGCCGGATACGGGTCGTACCCGGCGAGGAGCTGATCGATGCCCGCCCGCAGCGTGTCCAGCGACGGGTCGTCCAGGGACGTCTCGGCGTACCGCGGGGCGTAACCCGCCGCCAGCAGCAGGGCGTTGCGCTCCCGCACCGGCACGTCCAGGTGCTCGGCGAGGCGCAGGATCATCTCCTCGCTCGGACGGGACCGGCCCGTCTCGATGAACGACACATGACGCGCCGACGAGTCGGCGCGCAGGGCGAGCTCGAGCTGGCTCAGCCGCCGCCGCTCACGCCAGCCGCGCAGCAGCGGCCCTACTCCGGTACCGGACGCGACAGTTGTCATACCGCAGACCGTAACCCACGTGTTGACCGCGGCGGGCCGCCGCCGGACCGTAAGGTCACGGTCACGCCGACATCGTCCGCACCGACCCGGAGGGAGCCCGGACATGCCCACGGAGCCGCTGTCGCAGAAGGAGATCGAGGACCGGCTGCGGGAACTTCCCGGCTGGTCCCAGGAGGGCGACCGGATCGCCCGCACCTACCGCCTGGGCACGCACTTCGCGGCGGCCGCGATGGTCGTCCACGTCGCCCGCATCCAGGAGGAGCTGAACCACCACTCCGACCTCACCCTCGGCTACAACACCGTCAACGTCACCGTGAACACCCACGACGCGGGCGGCGCCATCACGGAGAAGGACTTCTCCCTGGCCGCCCGGGTCGAGGAGATCGCGCCCTCCCACGGCGCGGACTGACGCGCTACGCGCGCGTGAAGGTCATCACCCAGTTCGTCACCCAGGTCTCCCCGCCGTCCACCGAGAAGGCCTGTTCCCACCGCGCGCCGGCCGCCGTGATGTCCGACCACAGGAAGCGGACCCGCACGGCCCGGCCCGCGTGGTGGTCGTCGCCGTGGAACCGCCCCGTACCGTCTGCGCCGAAGCGGCCGCGTACGGGCGGCTCCAGGCGGCCCGTACGGCTGTTGGCCCAGTTCAGCGTCCACTCCCCGGTCTCCGGCTCGTACAGGCGCGTGGTCAGGCCGCGAAAGCCCTTCGAGGGGAAGACGATCTCGTCCACGTGCGCGGCGCCGTCCCAGAAGAGGTGCCCCGTGGTGTGGCCGTCGAACTCCTCCCACCCGCTGTTGGGGTCGAGGAAGTCGGCGAGCCGGCGGTTGCGGACGTTCCAGCGGCCGTCGAGGAAGTCGAAGTCCGTCACGCGCGCGTGCCTCCCGTCCGGGGCGAACGCAGCACGTCGGCCACGTACGCGTCGAGATCCGGGCGGTCCGGCGCGAGCATGTGCCGTACCCACGCGTCGCGTTCGTGCGCCAGGGGCGGCAGCTCCCACACGCAGCCGATCCACGGTCTGCGAAGGGGCACGAAGTGCGTCGGATCGCGGTCCGGGCAGCCCAGCGTCGGCTGTCCGGCCACCGCGACGGCGCAGTGCAGGACGTTGTCCCACACCCACGTGTAGGCGTTGAGGTAGGCGCCGTCGTCACCGCCCCGGTGCAGGACGGTGAACGACGCCGGGGGAGTGGTCGCGTCCGGCTCCGGGAGCAGGCCGGGCAGGAGCGCGTACGCCGCCTCCGCCACGTCCGGGGCGATCCCCGCCGGGTCGGCGGTGACCTCGTAGCGCTTGACGCGACGGCCGGCCACCTCCACCGGGACCGCCGTGAACAGGAGTTTCTCTGCGAAAGACATGGCTGGACGGTACGAGCGGTCCACTGACACCCTGTGTCAGTGAAGTCCAGCCGGCTCCTGTCCATCCTGCTCCTCCTCCAGACCAGGGGCCGCATGACCGCCGCCCAGCTCGCCGCCGAGCTGGAGGTCTCGGTCCGCACCGTCTACCGGGACGTCGAGGCCCTGCACACGGCGGGCGTCCCGCTCTACGGGGACGCCGGGCACCGCGGCGGCTACGAGCTGCTCGCCGGCTACCGCACCCGGCTGACCGGCCTGTCCGCCGGCGAGGCCGAGGCGCTGTTCCTCACCGCCCTGCCCGGCCCGGCCGCCGAGCTGGGTCTCGGCCCCGCCGTCGCGGGCGCCCGGCTCAAGCTGCGCGCCGCCCTGCCGCCCGCGCTGCGGGAGCAGGCCGACCGCATGAGCCGCAGGTTCCACCTCGACGCGCCCGGCTGGTACGCGCGGGACGACGACGTGCCGTTCCTGCCCGCCGTCGCCGACGCGGTGTGGCGCGGCCGGGTCCTCGACGTCCACTACCGCCGCTGGACGGCACCGACCGACGTCGAGCGGCGCCTGGAGCCGTACGGCCTGGTCCTCAAGGCGGGCCGCTGGTACGTCGTGGCGGCCCGGCCCGGCGGGTCCGGCCCGCGCACCTACCGGGTCGACCAGATCCTGCGCCTCACGGTGACGGACGAGGAGTGCGCCGTGCCGGACGGGTTCGACCTGGCGGCGTACTGGCGGGAGTACCAGCGCGACTTCCACGCCCGGCTCCACCGGGGCGAGGCGCTCGTCCGGCTCTCCCCGCGCGGGGTGTCCCGGCTGACCGGCGCCGCCCGGGCCGCCGCCGGGAGCGGCACCGTCGAGCCGGACGGCTGGACGCGCACCGTGGTGCCCGTCGAGTCGGCGGACGACGCCCACGACCGGTTCCTGGCCCTCGGCGCCGACGTGGAGGTCCTCGCCCCGCCCGAGCTGCGCGCCCGGCTCGCCGCGACGGCCCGGCTGCTCGCCGAGCGGTACGCCGCCGAGCCTCCCGCACGCCCCGTAATTTTGCCGGAGTCGCAACAAAGTTCGCCCTGACCGCGCCCCGGGGCCACGCTGTTCCGCATGAGCGCACACCACCAGGGCCACCACGGTCACGCACACCACCACCACGACGACACCCACATGGACTGGACCGAGCTGCTGCCGCTGCTGGAGCAGGGCGCGGAGCTCCAGAGCCCGCTGTACCGGCAGGCCGTGGCCTGGCTCGGCGAGCTGGCGCCGGCGGCCGGCGTGCGCCGCGTCCTCGACGTCGGCAGCGGCCCGGGCGTGCTGTCCTGCCTGCTCGCCGAGGCGTTCCCGTACGCGGAGGTCGTCGCCGTCGACGGCACGCCCGAGCTGCTGGAGCGCACCCGGGAGCGGGCCCGCGCCGCGTCGCTCGACGGGCGGATCACCACCCTGAACGCCGACCTCCCCGGCGGCATCGCCGACCTGGGCGACGCCGACCTGATCTGGGCGGCCGACTCCCTGCACCACCTGGGCGACCAGCGCGGGGCCGTCGCCGGACTGGCCGGACTGCTGCGCCCCGGCGGGCTGCTGGCGGTCGTCGAGGGCGGGCTGCCGACGCGGCGCCTGCCGAGGAACCCGGGCATCGGGCGCCCGGGCCTGGAGGCGAGGATCGACGCGGTGCACGCGGAGTGGTTCGCCGAGATGCGGGCGGCGCTGCCGGGCGCCAAGGAGGAGGTCGACGACTGGCGGGCGCTGCTCGCGGACGCGGGGCTCGTGCCGAGCGGCACCCGCTCGTTCCTCCACGACGTGCCCGCCCCGGTCACCGACGCGGTGCGGGAGCAGGTCGTGGCCACGTTCGCGCGGTCGCGCGACGGGCTCGGTGAGCGGCTCACGCCCGAGGACCGGGCCGCCCTGGACCGGCTGCTCGACCCCGAGGAGCCCCAGGGCCTGCACCGGCGGCCGGACCTGTTCGTCCTGACCGCCCGCACGGTGCACACGGCCCGCCGGGGCTGAGCCGCCGGTCCGTCACGGCAGCAGGGGCGTGGTGTCCTGGTAGGGGTTGACCGGCTCGGGCACCCGCTCCACGCTCCGGGCGTCGAGCGCCACCTGGGCGGTCGCCGTGCCCAGTTCGCCGCCGCCACCGGGGTGCCACGTGCCCGTCACGGTCACCCAGGTGTCGGCGGGGGGCGCGGGCCTGCCGTGGACGCGGACGCGCAGCGACCGGGAGTCGGCCGCGCAGCAGCTCACGACGAGCCGGGTGAGGTACCAGGAGCCGTCCTTGGCGGAGCCGTCCTTCGCGGGCGTGACGAACCCGGTCATCAGCACCGTACGGCCGGCCAGGCTCCGCTCCCGGTCCTGCTGGACCCGCGCGATGAACCCGGACAGGGCGAGCGGCGCGGGGTCGGCGTCCGGCAGGGGGTCGAACTCCGACACCCGGGCGACCGCGTTGTCGGTCTCGCGCGCCGCGGTGTACGAGCCGAGCGCGGGCGGGGCGTACAGCAGCAGGGCCAGGACGGGCAGGAAGAGCACCCAGGCGACCCGCGGCCCGCCGTCGTGCCCGTGCCCGTGTCCATGCCCGTGCCCGTCGTCCACCGGTCCCTGGTCGTCCGCCCGTTCCCGGTGCTCCGGCCGCCGGGGCGCGAACGGCAGCCCGTCCCGTACGGCGCTCACGACGCCCAGCACCAGCAGCAGCACGGCGGAGGCGATCAGGAAGGGCCGCAGCCCCTCCTTCACGTACCGCAGGTAGACCTGGCTCAGCAGCGAGATGTGCAGCACGGCCGAGCCGGTGAGCAGCAGCAGCGCCGCCTGGATGTGCCGTCTCACAGCAGCCACCACCCGGTCAGACAGGCGCACGCCACGGCCACCACGGCGGTCGCGGCCGAGAAGCGCACGGCGAAGGCCCGGCCGAAGGTCCCGGCCTGGAGGGCGATCAGCTTCACGTCGACCATGGGGCCCACCACCATGAAGGTCAGCCGTGCGGTGGGGGAGAAGCCGGTGAGCGACGCGGCGACGAAGGCGTCGGCCTCCGAGCAGACGGCGAGCACGATGGCGAGCGCGGCGAGGAACAGCACCGACAGCCAGGGGGAGCCGGCGAAGGCGTCCAGGACGGAGCGCGGTACGAGCACGTTGAAGGTGGCCGCCGCCATCGCGCCGACGACCAGGAAGCCGCCCGCGTGCAGGAAGTCGTGCTGGAAGCCGAGCCGGAACTCCTCCCAGCGGCTGTGCCCGGCCCGGTGGCCCGTGTGCCGCGCGGGCATCGACAGCCACTCGGCACGGCCCCACTTCAGCCACAGCCAGCCCATGGTGGCCGCCGTCACGAGGGAGGCGACGAGCCGGGCGGCGACCATGCCCGGCTGCCCGGGGAAGGCGACGGCGGTCGACACCAGGACCACGGGGTTGACCGCGGGCGCGGAGAGCAGGAACGCGAACGCCGCGGCCGGGGTGACCCCGCGCCGGATCAGGCTCCCCGCGACCGGCACGGAGGCGCACTCGCAGCCGGGCAGCACCACGCCCGCGGCCCCGGCGACCGGCACCGCGAGCGCGGGGTTGCGGGGCAGCGCCCGGCTGAAGACCCGTGCGGGGACGAAGGCGTTGACGGCCCCCGAGACGATGGTGCCGAGGAGCAGGAAGGGCAGCGCCTGCACCGTGAGCGCCACGCAGACGGTCTGCCAGGCCCGGAACCCGGGGTGGTTCAGCACGGGGAGCGCCAGCGCGCCGATCAGCAGCAGCGACACGGCTCCGGTGACGGCGACGGACGACGGTATCGCGCCCGGCGGGCGCTCGCGCACGGGGGCGGCTCGGTTCATGGAGCCACACCCTAGCCGCAGCGGCGAATGACAATCATTTCACCCTACGGATCGACCGCTCCTCGCGGACAAGGGTGAGCGATACCCTGAAAGGGGCATAACGGGCACTCCTGAGGGGGTTGGTCCCATGTCGACAGGCACGCTCCTGGCGATCGTCATTCCCGTCGCGCTGATCCTCGCCGCACTGGCCGTGATCGCCTTCCTGGGCTTCCGCAGCCGGCGCCTGCGCGAGCGGTTCGGGCCGGAGTACGACCGGACGGTCGAGGACGCCGGAAGCCGGCGCGCGGCCGAGCGCGACCTGAGCGCACGCGAGAAACGCCACGACGAGCTGGACATCAAGCCTCTGCCGGGCGAGGTCCGGGACCGCTACACGCGGAACTGGACCGAGGTGCAGGGCGAGTTCGTGGACCGCCCGGAGGAGGCCGTGCAGGACGCGGACCTCCTGGTGACCTCCCTGATGAGGGAGCGCGGCTACCCGACGGAGGGCCTCGACCAGCGGCTGAGGGACCTCTCGGTCGAGCACGGCCGCACGATCGAGCACTACCGGGCCGCGCACGAGGTCAACAGGCTGAGCATGAAGCACCAGGCCACGACCGAGCAGTTGCGCGGGGCGATGGTGCATTACCGCGCCCTCTTCGACGAACTGCTGGCCGACGGGGGCCAGTCCCGCCGGGCCCCGGCCTGAACCCGGAAGCGGAGAGTCGCGCCCGCGCGCCCGGACCGGCGCGTACCGCGGGCGCCTGTCGCGGTGGAGGAGGAGAGATGCGACGCCAGGACATACCCGGGCCCGGCGAGAGCGGGCCGGCCACCGAGCTGTCCACCGAGGACATCGCCCGGCCGGGCAGTGCGGGCGGTGGCCTGGAGGGGCGGCCGGACGCCCCGGCCCATCCCCTCCGGAGCGCGGCGGAGCCGGCCGGTCCAAAGCCGCCCACGGCCCCCGAAGTGGCCGTGCCGAGCGATGAGGACGAGACGCCACAGCTCCTGGCCGGGGGCGACGAGGAGGGCTTCCGGGACCGCTGGCAGGAGATCCAGACCCGGTTCGTCGACGATCCGCGCGATGCCGTGCACCAGGCCGACGCCCTCGTCACCGACGTCATGCGGCAACTGGCCTCGACCTTCGCCGAGCACAAGAAGGACCTGGAGGGTCAGTGGAACCGCGGCGAGGAGGTCGACACCGAGGACCTGCGCAGGGCGCTGCGCCGGTACCGGTCGTTCTTCAACCGCCTGCTGACCACCTGACCCACCGGCCGGCCCCGCACCACGACCGGCGCGGCCGCCCCCGGGCCACCGCGCCGGCGGACGGCGCCGTGGCTCAGTCGTCGCCGAACGTGGCCGGGTCCGGGCCCAGCCGCCTGCCCTCGTCGAGGGCGGCGAAGGCCGCCAGGTCGTCGGCGTCCAGCTCGAAGCCGAAGACGTCGATGTTCTCCCGGATGCGGGAGGGGGTCGAGGACTTCGGGATCACGACGTTGCCGAGCTGGAGGTGCCAGCGCAGCACCACCTGGGCGGGCGTGCGCTCGTGCTTCCGGGCGACCGCCACGACCGTCGGGGCCTCCAGCAGGCCCCGGCCCTGGCCCAGCGGCGACCATGCCTCGGTCCGGATGCCGTGGCGGGCGTGGAACTCCCGCGACTGCGCCTGCTGGAGCTGGGGGTGCAGCTCGATCTGGTTGAGCACCGGGACGACGGAGGTCTCGTCCATCAGGCGCTCCAGGTGCTCGGGCAGGAAGTTCGAGACACCGATCGCCCGGGCGCGGCCGTCCGCGAGGATCTTCTCGAACGCCTTGTACGTGTCGACGTACGCGTCCCGCGACGGCACCGGCCAGTGGATCAGGTACAGGTCGACGTAATCGAGCCCCAGCCTGGCCAGCGAGTCGTCGAACGCCCGCAGGGTCGAGTCGTGGCCCTGCTCGCTGTTCCAGAGCTTGGTGGTGACGAAGATCTCGTCGCGGGCGATGCCGGAGGCGGCGATGGCCTCGCCGGTGCCCTTCTCGTTCCCGTAGATCGCTGCGGTGTCGATGCTGCGGTACCCGGCCTCGAGGGCCGTGCCCACCGTCCTGGCCGCCTCGTCGTCGGGCACCTGCCAGACACCGAAACCGAGCTGCGGCATGGACACGCCGTTGTTGAGGGTGATGGAGGGGACCTTGCTCACGAGCGGTCGATCCTTACGTCGTCGGTCTGCTACTCCCAGGGACAACGACCACATCCTGGAACGTGTTCCCGCCCCGTACCGGAACCGTTCCCCCGACCGGGTCCGGTCCATGCCCCCCCTCCCGCGCACGTCACTGAACGCGGTACGGCCATCTGAACCCGCGCCCGGGGACGGCTCACCGGTACAGGGCGTCGACCTCCGCCGCGTAGGCCGCCTCGATGGCCTTCCGTTTCAGCTTGAGCGACGGCGTCAGCAGCCCGTGCTCCTCCGAGAACGGGTGGGCCAGGATGCGGAAGGTCCGGATCGACTCCGCCTGTGACACCAGGGTGTTGGCCGCCACCACCGCCCGCCGTATCTCCGTCTCCAGTGACGGGTCCCGCACCAGCTCGGCGGGCGGCAGGGGCACGCGGTTCTGCATGGCGAGCCAGTGCTCGACGGCCTCCTGGTCGATGGTCACCAGGGCGGCCACGTACGGGCGGTCGTTGCCGACCACGATGCACTGCGCCACCAGGGGGTGGGACCGCACCCGCTCCTCCAGGGCGGCCGGCGACACGCTCTTGCCGCCGGAGGTCACCAGGATCTCCTTCTTCCGCCCCGTGATGGTCAGATAGCCGTCCTCGTCGAGCGACCCCAGGTCACCGGTCGCCAGCCAGCCGTCGTGGAGCACGGCGGCGGTCGCGGCCGGGTCGCCCAGATAGCCGGAGAAGACGTGCGGCCCGCGCAGCCACACCTCCCCGTCGTCCGCGATGTGCACCGTCGTGCCCGGGATGGGCGGGCCGACCGTGCCGTACTTCGTCCGCTCGGGCGGGTTGGCCGTGGCCGCCGCCGCCGACTCCGTCAGGCCGTAGCCCTCGTACACGGTCACGCCCGCGCCCTCGAAGAACAGCCCGAGCCGCCGCGCCATCCCCGAACCGCCGGACATGGCGTGCCGCACCCGGCCGCCGAGCGCCTCGCGGACCTTGCCGTACACCACCTTGTCGAAGAACTGGTGCTGCACCCGCAGCGCGGCCGACGGGCCGGGCCCCAGCCCGAACGCCTTGTTCTCCAGCGCCTCCGCGTACCGCACCGCCACCTCGACGGCCTTGTCGAAGGGGCCCAGCCTCCCGTCCGCCTCCGCCCGGCGCCGTGCCGCCTGGTACACCTTCTCGAAGATGTACGGGACGGCCAGCACGAACGTCGGCCGGAACGCGGCCAGGTCGGCCAGCAGCGGCCCGGCCGCGAGCTGCGGCTGGTGGCCGAACTTCACCCGCTTGCGGACCGCCGCGACCTCCACCATCCGCCCGAAGACATGGGCGAGGGGCAGGAACAGCAGCGTCGACGCCTCGTCGCCGGGCTTGGAGTGGAAGACCTGCTCCCAGCGGCCGACCAGCGTGTCCGCCTCGAACATGAAGTTCGCGTGGGTCAGCACGCACCCCTTGGGGCGGCCCGTCGTCCCGGAGGTGTAGATCACCGTGGCGACCGACTCGGGCGTCACCGCGCGCCGGTGCCGGTGGACCACGTCCTCGTCGATGCGGGAGCCCGCCTCCGTCAGCTCGCCGACGGCCCCAGCGTCGAGCTGCCACAGCCGCTTCAGCCGGGGCAGCCGGTCGATCACCGAGCCGATGGTCATGGCGTGGTCCTCGTGCTCCACCACGCACGCGGTCACCTCGGCGTCGTGCAGCATCCAGTGGACCTGGTCGGCCGAGGAGGTGGGGTAGATGGGCACCGACTGGGCCCCGACGGTCCACAGCGCGAAGTCGAACAGCGTCCACTCGTAGCGCGTCCGCGCCATGATGGCGACCCGGTCCCCGAACCGGACGCCCTCGGCGAGCAGGCCCTTGGCGAGCGCCAGCACCTCGTCCCGGAACCGAGCGGCCGTGACATCGGCCCAGCGGCCGTCCGTCCCCTTGCGGCCGAGGACGACCCGGTCCGGGTCGTCCAGCGCGTGCTCGAAAACGGAGTCAGCCAGTCCGCCAACCAGGGGAGCCGCAGCCACGGGTGGGACGGTGAACTCGCGCAATGGCCTGCTCCTTGGGGGGTGCTCCGCACGGCGGAGGGTGACGGTACCCCACGCCGGACCTGCGCGGGAGGGCCTTCGCGAACCCCGCCCGTACGACATCGCCACAGGTCAGAAGCTAAGTGCCCGGCCACGGCGGTTGCCATGCGTCCACTACTGACCGCCGGGTAAGTAGCGGGTACCGTAATCTCCACGGAATCTGTACGACCCGCTCACGCACCGTTACCTGCCCCGCTACCGGTGCAGCCGGTCGCCGCCCGCCAGGATCGCCGCCGCCAGGGCGTCCGCCGCCTCCTGGGCACCGCCCCGGGGCCGGCCGTGGAGGAGGACGAAGTCCACCCCGCCCAGCTCCGGCAGGCCGGCCCGGGCGGGGACGGGAGCCAGACCCGGCGGGACCAGGCCACGGGTGTGGGCCATCACGCCCAGGCCCGCCCGGGCGGCCGCGATCAGCCCGCTCAGGCTCGCGCTCGTGCAGACGATCCGCCAGGAGCGGCCGTGCGCCTCCAGCGCCTCCAGCGCACGCGCCCGGGTGATGCCCGGCGGCGGGAAGACGATGAGCGGAACCGGGCGATCCGGGTCCAGGCGCAGCGCCGGCGCGCCGATCCACGTCAGGGTGGACTGCCAGACCAGACGGCCGTGGGTGTCCCCGCCGCGCCGCTTGGCGAGGACCAGGTCCAGCCGGCCCGCCGCCAGCTTCTCGTGCAGCGTGCCCGACAGGCCCACCGTCAGCTCCAGGTCCACCTCGGGGTGCTCGCGCCGGAACGACTCCAGGATCTCGGGCAGCCGGGTCAGCACGAAGTCCTCCGACACCCCGAACCGCAGCCGCCCCCGCAGCCGCGTCCCCGTGAAGAACGCCGCCGCCCGCTCGTGCGCCGCCAGGATCGTCCGGGCGAAGCCGAGCATCGCCTCCCCGTCCTCGGTCAGCTCCACGCTGTGCGTGTCCCGGGTGAACAGCGCACGCCCCGCCGCCTCCTCCAGCCGCCGTACGTGCTGGCTGACCGTCGACTGGCGCAGCCCGAGACGGCGGGCGGCCTGGGTGAAGCTCAGGGTCTGCGCCACGGCCAGGAACGTGCGCAACTGCGTCGGCTCGTACACACCGCCAGGCTAGCGCCGGTCATCGCGGAACGTGATGACAGTCAGAGCGGTGTACCGGATTCCCGATCGGCTCGATCAGGTGGACGATGGGCGGGGTACGACCCGAACCCGAGAGCACGTGGAGCACATGAGCCGCCGACCCCTGTCCTGGCCGCCGATCGA
The DNA here is from genome assembly GCF_004353505.1 of Streptomyces sp. WAC05374. GTDB lineage: Bacteria > Actinomycetota > Actinomycetes > Streptomycetales > Streptomycetaceae > Streptomyces. The sequence continues at coordinate 257,124 of NZ_SMNQ01000004.1, read as the reverse complement.
CCCGTACCTCCTGGCGCTGGTGGGGACGGTGGCCCTCGCGGCGCTGCTCCCCGCCTCGGGTGCGGCCGCCGACGCCGTCGGCGGGGTCTCGACCGGCGCCGTCGCGCTGCTGTTCTTCCTGTACGGGGCACGGCTGTCCACCCGGGAGGCGCTGGACGGCCTGCGCCACTGGCGGCTGCACGTGACCGTGCTGGCGGCGACGTTCGTGGTCTTCCCGCTGCTGGGGCTGGCCGCGGAGGGCCTGGTCCCGGCGGTGCTGACGCCCGCCCTGTACGGCGGGCTGCTGTTCCTGTGCCTGGTGCCCTCCACGATCCAGTCGTCGATCGCCTTCACCTCCATGGCGCGCGGCAACGTGCCCGCCGCGATCTGCGCGGGCTCCTTCTCCTCGCTGGCCGGGATCGTCCTCACGCCCCTGCTGGCGGCCCTGCTGCTGGGCGGTTCCGCCGGCGGGTTCTCGGCCGGTTCACTGCTGCGCATCGTCGCCCAGTTGCTGCTGCCGTTCCTGGCGGGCCAGGCGCTGCGCCGCTGGGTGGCCGGCTTCCTCACCCGGCACAAGAAGGTGCTCGGGTACGTCGACCGCGGCTCGATCCTGCTCGTCGTCTACACGGCGTTCAGCGCGGGCATGGTCCAGGGCGTCTGGCACCAGGTCACCCCCGCCCGGCTGGCGGCCCTGCTGGGCGTCGAGGCGGTGCTCCTCGCCGTGATGCTGGCGCTGACCTGGTACGGGGCCGGACGGCTCGGGTTCGGCCGGGAGGACCGGATCGCGATCCAGTTCGCGGGGTCGAAGAAGAGCCTCGCGGCGGGCCTGCCGATGGCGAGCGTCCTGTTCGGCGCGCACGCCTCGCTCGCCGTCCTGCCGCTGATGCTCTTCCACCAGATGCAGCTCATGGTGTGCGCGGTCGTCGCGAAACGCCGCGCGAACGACCCGGCGCCCCAGTTGTCGGCGGCGGACCCGGGCCGTGCGGAGCCGGTCCACCGCTGACGGCCGCCGTCACGGGACGAGGACGTCCACCGTGCCGCCGCCGGGGCCGTACGCCCACCGACCGCGACCGGTTCGCCGCCCTCCTGGAACGGATCGCCCACCCCACCGCCCGGTGATGATCACGCAGGCGGATACCGTGAGGCCATGCCCTCATTCGACGCCCCGGACACGGCCCGGTGAACCGCACCTGGATACGCCCCGGCGCCACCCGCCCCTGCTCCCTGGTCGTCTGCCGCGGCTGCTGCTGCGGCGACGCCCGCAAGCGCCCCGGCACCGACCACGCCGGCCAGCTCGACCGGCTCCGCGCGGCCGCCGCGGCCTCCGGCGGCCGGCTCGCCGTCCGCACCAGTGACTGCCTGGGTCCGTGCGGCCAGGCCAATGTGGTGGTCGTCCAGCCCTCCACCGAGGGCCGCCGCAAGGGCGCCCGCGCCGCCTGGATCGGCTGGGCGCTCGACGACGACTGCCTGGACGACATCCTCGCCTGGGTCGAGGCGGGCGGGCCGGGCGTCGCGGCACCCCCGGACACGCTCACGCTCCAGATGATCGACCCGCCCCGCAGGTAGGGACGCGGAACCGGCCGGCACGGGGGCGCACCCCGTGCCGGCCGGCCACCGCACCGGCCCGTGCGGCCGGCCTCCCGGAGCCGGGTCAGCCGCGGGGGGCCGCTGCCTCCAGGGCGATCCGGCCCTCACCCGCGTACACGTTCATGTTCCGGCCGCGCAGGAAACCGACCAGCGTGAGTCCCGTCTCCGCGGCCAGGTCGACGGCGAGCGACGACGGCGCCGACACCGCCGCCAGCACCGGGATGCCCGCCATCACCGCCTTCTGCGCCAGCTCGAACGACGCACGCCCCGACACCAGCAGGATCGCCCGGTCCAGCGGCAGCCGGTCCTCCCGCAGGGCGTGGCCGACCAGCTTGTCCACCGCGTTGTGCCGGCCCACGTCCTCCCGCACGTCGAGCAGCTCGCCCGTCTCGGAGAACAGCGCCGCCGCGTGCAGCCCACCGGTCCGGTCGAAGACCCGCTGTGCCTCCCGCAGCCTGTCGGGGAGCGCGGCGAGCAGCCCGGGCTCCACCAGGAGCGGGGGAGTGTCGGCGATCGGGAAGCGCGCCGTGGTGCGCACCGCGTCCAGGCTGGCCTTGCCGCACAGGCCGCACGAGGACGTCGTGTAGACGTTCCGCTCCAGCGTGATGTCCGGAACGGTCACGCCGGGCGCGAGCCTGACGTCCACCACGTTGTAGGTGTTGGTCCCGTCGTCCTGGGCGCCGGCGCAGTACACGATGTTCCGTACGTCCGCCGCCGAGCCCAGCACGCCCTCGCTGACGAGGAAGCCGGCCGCCAGGGCGAAGTCGTCGCCCGGGGTGCGCATGGTGATGGCGAGCGGCTTGCCGTTGAGCCGGATCTCCAGAGGCTCCTCGGCGACCAGGGTGTCCGGGCGGGTCGAGACGGCTCCGTCCCGGATGCGGATGACGCGGCGGCGCTCGGTGACCCGTCCCATGCTGATCAGTCCCGGTTCTGAACGTGGTGGCAGCCGAAACGGCCCTTGACGCGGAGGTTGCCGTGGTCACCGTGCCGTCGTGCGGCGAGGTGACCCCGACGATCACATTGTCCTGCACGTACGGAGTCGGGTGGCGGCCGACTCCGCGGTACGCGCGGACCGTCGCCCGTCGCCCGTCGCCCGTCGCCCGTCGCCCGTCGCCCCTCGCCCGTCGCCGTGGCCGTGGCCGTGGCCGTCGTCGTGGCCGTCGTCGTCGCCGTCGCCGTGGCCGTGGCCGTCGTCGTGGCCGTGGCCGTCCCCGCCCGCCGCGCGTCGTGCGCCGTGCGCCGTCCGCCGTCCGACTCGTCCCACCCGCCCGCCGCCCGCGTGCCGGACCGGGGCCGCGGGACGCGCGCGCGGGTTTCCCTTCCGGGGCGGGCGGGACCGCGGATGTTGCGGACTCTCCAAGAGGCGGGCGTGAATCCTGTCGGATCGCTTGACCGGTTACTCATCAGTCGCTGGCGAAACTGGGTGGTTCCTGCACCCGCATGAAACCTTTCGCACACCAAGGGGGTCCCGGGCATGACGGGCACTCGTATCGCCGCGCTCGGGCACTACCAGCCCGCCAAGATCCTGACCAACGCCGACCTGGCCGCGCTCGTCGACACCAGCGACGAATGGATCACCAGCCGGGTCGGCATCAGGACCCGCCATGTCGCCGGCCCCGACGAGCCCGTCGACGAGATGGCCGCCCACGCGGGCGCCAAGGCGCTGGCCGCCGCCGGACTCGGCCCGGCGGACGTCGACCTGGTGCTGGTCGCCACCTCCACGGCCATCGACCGCTCCCCGAACACCGCGGCCCGGGTCGCCGCCCGGCTGGGTATGGGGTCGCCCGCCACCATGGACCTCAACGTGGTGTGCGCCGGCTTCACCCACGCGCTGGCCACCGCCGACCACGCCGTACGGGCGGGCTCGGCGACCCGCGCGCTGGTGATCGGTGCCGACAAGATGACCGAGATCACCGACTGGACCGACCGGACGACCTGCGTCCTGGTCGGCGACGGCGCGGGCGCGGCGGTCGTCGAGGCGGCGCCCGGCGAGGCCGGCATCGGACCGGTGCTGTGGGGCTCCGTCCCCGAGATGGGCCACGCCGTCCGCATCGAGGGCACCCCGCCGCGGTTCGCCCAGGAGGGCCAGGCGGTCTACCGCTGGGCCACCACGCAGCTCCCGCCCATCGCCCGCCGGGTGTGCGAGCGGGCGGGCGTCACGCCCGAGGAACTGGCCGCGGTCGTGCTGCACCAGGCGAACCTGCGCATCATCGAACCGGTCGCCCGGCGGATCGGCGCGGTCAACGCGGTGATCGCCCGCGACGTCACCGAGTCCGGCAACACTTCGGCCGCCTCCATCCCCATGGCGCTCAGCAAGCTGGTCGAGCGCGGCGAGGTCGCCTCCGGCGCGCCCGCCCTGCTCTTCGGCTTCGGCGGCAACCTGTCGTACGCGGGCCAGGTCGTCCGGGTGCCCTGACGGCGGAGCGCGCGTGCCGCCGGTCATCGTTTCCCTTGCCCGGCGCCGGTCACTCCTTGTCGCGTGTGACGACGACCAAGGAGCACAAGCGGTCGGTCCCGGGATCGCCGGTGGGCAGGGCGACCGGCAGGCCGGGGCCGGGCGGCGGGGCGGAGGACCGTGCCTCCGCGCGGAAGGCGGGCCCGCAGTGGTCGCCGGGGGACTCGCCGCCCGGGGGCGGGCAGCCGGCCGGGTGCCGCTCCCGCGCCGCGCAGTCCGGCGGCGCGGGTTCGGACGCGTAGGGGCTGGGCGGCGTGGCCGTGCCGGTGGTGCTGGCGAGGTACTCGGTGGCCGCGTAGCCGGCGCAGCCGACCACCAGGGTGCCCACCGTGAAGGCGCGCAGTGCCCTGCTCACCCCGGTCCCCTTCCCGCTCGGTCGCCCCGCCGGCCTTCCCAGCCGCTCGATCCGCCGTCCACCGTACGCGAGTTGGGCCGTGGCGAGCCTTTGTCCTGGCTGTGGAGAAAGTTGGCATGGATTGCCGCGCAACTTCTTCCCCCTGAGGCAAAGCGCTGCTACGTTCCCCCTCGAAAGCAGCACACCAAGGCCGGACACGACGGCGGGGAGGGGCGCGTGAGACGTATGACGGCTCGACCCGCCAACGCGCACCAGGCGCGACTTCTGCGGCTGCTGCGCGACGGCGGCCCCAACTCCCGCGCCCAGCTTGGCGACCAGGTCGACCTGTCACGCTCCAAGCTGGCCGTCGAGGTGGACCGGCTCCTGGAGACCGGGCTCGTGGTGGCGGACGGGCTCGCCGCGTCACGCGGCGGGCGGCGGTCGCACAACATCCGCCTCGCGCCCGGACTGCGCTTCCTGGGCGTCGACATCGGCGCCACCTCCATCGATGTCGCCGTCACCAACGCGGAGCTGGAGGTGCTGGGCCACCTCAACCACCCCATGGACGTGCGCGACGGCCCGGTCGCCGTGTTCGAGCAGGTCCTCACCATGGCCGCCAAGCTCCGGGCGTCCGGCCTCGCCGAGGGCTTCGACGGTGCCGGGATCGGCGTACCCGGCCCGGTCCGCTTCCCCGAGGGCGTACCGGTCGCGCCGCCGATCATGCCCGGCTGGGACGGGTTCCCCGTCCGGGAGGCGCTCAGCCAGGAGCTCGGCTGTCCGGTCATGGTGGACAACGACGTGAACCTGATGGCGATGGGGGAGCAGCACGCGGGCGTCGCCCGTTCGGTCGGCGACTTCCTCTGCGTCAAGATCGGTACGGGCATCGGGTGCGGCATCGTCGTCGGCGGGGAGGTGTACCGCGGGACGACCGGCAGCGCCGGCGACATCGGTCACATCCAGGTCGTGCCGGAGGGCCGCGCCTGCGCGTGCGGCAACCGCGGGTGCCTCGAGGCCCACTTCAGCGGCGCCGCGCTCGCCCGTGACGCCGAGGACGCGGCACGCGCCGGCCGGTCGGAGGAGCTGGCGCGGCGCCTGGAGGCCACCGGGCGGCTCACCGCCGTGGACGTCGCCGCCGGCGCGGCCGCGGGTGACGCCACCTCACTCGCGCTGATCCGCGAGGGCGGCAACCGCGTGGGCCAGGTCATCGCCGGGCTCGTCAGCTTCTTCAACCCGGGCCTGGTGGTGATCGGCGGCGGGGTGACCGGCCTCGGCCACAACCTGCTCGCCGCCGTCCGCACCCAGGTCTACCGCACGTCCCTGCCCCTGGCCACCGGCAACCTCCCCATCGTGCTGGGCGAGCTCGGCCCCGCCGCCGGAGTCACCGGCGCCGCCCGGCTCATCAGCGACCACCTGTTCTCACCCGCCTGACCCGTACCGGCCCGACCGCGCCCTCCTCGGCCCAGCAGGCCGCACCCGTACCCGTCCGGGCCCCACCAGCCTCACCGGCACCACCCGCACCGGCCGCAACACCCCGCGCACCGCACCACCGGCCCCACCCCGGCCCCCACCCCCCCCCCCCCCCGCCCCCCCCCCCCCCCCCCCCACCCCCCCCCCCCCCCCCCCGGCCCCCCCCCCCCCCCCCCCCCCCCGCCGAGGGGATTCGTCATGGCAACACCGGAACCACCCCTGCTCACCATGTCCGGCATCACCAAGTCGTTCCCCGGGGTACGCGCCCTCGACGGCGTCGACCTGGAGGTCAGGGCCGGCGAAGTCCACTGCCTCCTCGGCCAGAACGGCGCCGGCAAGTCCACCCTCATCAAGGTCCTGGCCGGGGCCCACCAGCCCGACGGCGGCACCATCGCGTGGCGGGGCCGGCCGGTGGAGCTGAAGTCGCCCGTCGCCGCCATGCGCCTCGGCATCGCCACCATCTACCAGGAACTCGACCTGGTGGAGGGCCTGTCCGTCGCCGAGAACGTCTTCCTCGGCCACGAACCCACCACCGCCGGGTTCGTCGTGCGCGGCCGCACCGCCCGCACCGCCGCCACCGCCCTGCTGCGCCGTCTCGGCCACCCGGAGATCGACCCGGCCCGGGCCGTGGGCGACCTGTCCGCCGCCCAGCGGCAGATCGTCTCCATGGCCCGCGCGCTCTCCCACGACGTACGCCTCATCGTCATGGACGAGCCGTCCGCCGCCCTCGACCCCGACGAGACCGCCAACCTCTTCCGGATCGTCGCCGACCTCACCGCCGACGGGGTCGCCGTCGTGTACATCTCCCATCGCCTGGAGGAGATCCGCCGCATCGGCGACCGCGTGACCGTCCTCAAGGACGGCCGAGCCGTCGCCGGGGGCCTGTCCGCCGAGGACACCCCGACACGCGACATCGTTGCCATGATGACCGGCCGGAACGTCGAGTACGTCTTCCCCGAGCGCCGCCCGACCGCGCCGGGGCCCGCGGGAGCCCCGCTGCTGAGGGCCGAGGGCCTCGCCCGGGAGGGGGAGTTCGCGCCGGTCGACCTGGAACTGCGGCCCGGCGAGATCGTCGGCCTCGCCGGGCTCGTCGGCTCCGGACGCTCCGAGATCCTGGAGACCGTCTACGGCGCCCGGCGCCCCACCGCCGGACGCGTCCTGGTCGACGGCCGCCCGCTGCGCCCCGGGAGCGTACGCGCCGCCGTCCGCGCCGGACTCGGCCTCGCGCCCGAGGAACGCAAGGCGCAGGGCCTGCTGATGCTCGAATCCGTCACGCGCAACGTCTCCGTGTCGTCCCTGGCCCGCTTCTCCCGTGCCGGCTGGATCGACCGCACGGCCGAACGCGCCGCCGCCCGCGCCGCCACCCGCGACCTGTCCCTGCGCCCCGACAACCCCGACGCCCGCGTCCGCACCCTCTCCGGCGGCAACCAGCAGAAGGCCGTCCTCGCCCGCTGGCTGCTGCGCGGCTGCCGTGTCCTCCTCCTCGACGAACCGACCCGCGGCGTCGACGTCGGAGCCCGTGCCGAGCTGTACGCCGTGATCCGCCGCCTCGCCGACGACGGGCTCGCCGTCCTGCTCGTCTCCAGCGAGATCCCCGAAGTGCTGGGCCTCGCCGACCGGGTGCTGGTGCTGCGGGAGGGCCGCGTCGTGCACACGGCGCCCGCCCGGGAGCTCGACGAACACCGCGTACTCGACCTTGTGATGGAAGGGAGCCCGACGCCATGACGCAGCCCGCGCCGGTCACGACCGCCGAACCCCGGGAACCCGCCGGCAAAGCCGGTGGACGACCGCCCCTGGGGCTGCGGGCCGACGTCCGCAACCTCTCCCTGCTCGGTGTCCTCGCCGTACTGATCGCGATCGGCGGCATCACCCGGCCCGACCAGTTCCTCGACACCTCCAACCTCCAACTGGTGCTCACCCAGGCGTCCGTCATCGGCGTCGTCACCGTCGGCATGACGTTCGTCATCACCAGCGGCGGCATCGACCTGTCGGTCGGCGCGATCGTCGCGCTGGCGTCCGTGTGGGCGACCACCGTCGCCACCCAGGAGTACGGTTTCGCCGGCATCCTCTTCACGGCGGTCGTGGTGGGCCTCGGCTGCGGCCTCGTGAACGGCGTGCTCATCGCGTACGGCGGGATGGTGCCCTTCATCGCCACGCTCGCCATGCTCGCCTCGGCGCGCGGACTCGCGCTCCAGATCACCGACGGCAAGACCCAGATCGTCACCGTCCCGTCGGTCCTCGACCTCGGCGTCCCGGACGCCTACGTCCTCGGTATACCGCCGCTGGTGCTGGTCTTCGCCGCCGTCACCGTCATCGGCTGGCTGGTGCTGAACCGGACGACGTTCGGACGGCGCACGGTCGCGGTCGGCGGCAACGCGGAGGCGGCCCGGCTCGCCGGCATCGACGTACGCCGCCAGCGCCTGTACCTCTACCTCCTGTCGGGGCTGTGCTGCGGCATCGCGGCCTTCCTGCTGATCGTCCTGGCGGGCTCGGGCCAGAACACCAACGGCAACCTGTACGAACTCGACGCGATCGCGGCCGCGATCATCGGCGGCACCCTGCTCAGCGGTGGACGCGGCACCATCGCCGGCTCCGTGCTCGGCGTCCTCGTCTTCACCACCATCACCAACATCTTCGCCCTGAACAACCTCCAGAGCGACGTCCAGCAGATCGCCAAGGGCGCCATCATCGTCGCCGCCGTCCTCGTCCAGCGCCGCACCGCACGCGACACCGCCGAGTCCTGACACCCCCCGGCCCCCATCACCAGCCTCTCACCCCCCTTTCACCGCTCCCCTTTGTGCGCCCCTACCGGAAGGGTCCCACCGCCATGCCAGAAACCAGCCGCAGAGGACTGCTGTTCGGCACCGCCGCCGTATCCGCCGGCGCCCTGCTGACCGCCTGCACCAGCAACGAACCCAAGAACCCGGCCCCCGCCAACAACGCCCCGGCCGCCGACGACAAGCCCGGCGCGCCCGTGACCATCGGGTTCGCCGGCCCGCAGGCCGACCACGGCTGGCTCAACGCCATCAACGTCAACGCCAAGCAGCGGGCCGAGAAATACTCCGAGGTGACCCTGGAGATCACCGAGGGCTCCAACGACACCGCCACCCAGATCGGCCAGATCCAGACCCTCATCAACAAGAAGGTCGACGTCCTGGTCATCCTGCCGGCCGACGGCAAGGCGCTCACCCAGGTCGGCCTCCAGGCCATGAAGGCCGGCATCCCGGTGATCAACCTCGACCGGATCTTCGCCTCCCCGCAGGCCTACCGCTGCTGGATCGGCGGCGACAACTACGGCATGGGCCTCAACGCCGGCCGGTACATCGGCGAACAGCTCAAGGACAAGCCCGACGCCAAGGTCGTCGAACTGGCCGGGCTGGACAACCTGGAACTGACCAAGCAGCGCACCCAGGGCTTCGACGACGCCCTGAAGAACTATCCCAACATCAGGAAGGTGGCGCGGCAGGCCGCCGAGTTCACCGTCGAGTCCGGCCAGGCCAAAATGGCCCAGCTCCTGCAGGCGCAGCAGCAGTTCGACGCGCTGTGGAACCACGACGACGACCAGGGCGTGGGCGCGCTGCGCGCCATCCAGCAGGCCGGCCGGGACGACTTCCTGATGGTCGGCGGAGCGGGCGCCAAGTCGGCGATGGACGCCATCAAGGCCGGCGACGGCGTGCTCAAGGCGACCGTCCTCTACCCGCCCACCATGGCCGCCTCCGCCATCGACCTGGCACGGGCGCTGGGCCAGAAGAAGGGCGTCGGCGGCATGTCGGAGCTGGAGATCCCCGCGTCGATCACCCTCTACTCGGCCGTGGTCACCAAGGAGAACGTCGACGAGTACCTGCCGACGGGCTTCAACTGACCCGGCTCTGCCCGCCCCCACCGAGCAACCGACGAGGAGGAACCCGTATGGCGCAGCAGGAACGCACGGCGCGGCAGGAACGGACGATCGGCATCGGCATGGTCGGGTACGCGTTCATGGGCGCCGCCCACTCACAGGGCTGGCGCACCGTGGGCCGCGTCTTCGACCTGCCGCTGCGGCCGGTGCTCGCCGCGGTCTGCGGCCGGGACGCCGCGGCCGTCCGGGCGGCCGCCGACCGGCACGGCTGGGCCGCGGCCGAGACCGACTGGCGGGACCTCGTCGCACGCGACGACGTCGACGTGGTGGACATCTGCACCCCCGGGGACAGCCACGCCCGGATCGCCATCGCCGCCCTGGAGGCGGGCAAGCACGTCCTGTGCGAGAAGCCGCTGGCCAACACCGTGGCCGAGGCCGAGGCCATGGTGGCGGCCGCCGAGCGGGCCCGGGCGCGCGGCCGGGTCGCCATGGTCGGCTTCAACTACCGCCGCGTGCCCGCCATGACATACGCCCGGGACCTGATCGCCGCCGGCCGCCTGGGCGCGCTGCGTCACGTACGGGTGACCTACCTCCAGGACTGGCTGGTCGACCCGGACTTCCCGCTCACCTGGCGGCTGGAGCGGGAGCACGCAGGGTCCGGGGCGCTCGGGGACCTGGGCGCGCACATCGTGGACCTCGCGCAGTTCCTGGCGGGGGAACCGCTCGTGGGGGTGTCGGCGCTCACCGAGACCTTCGTGCGCGAGCGGCCGCTGCTCGCCGGGGCGTCGGCCGGGCTCTCGGCGTCGGGGGGCGCCGAGCGCGGGGCCGTCACCGTGGACGACGCGGCCGTGTTCACGGGGCGGCTGGCGTCGGGGGCGCTGGTGTCGTTCGAGGCGACCCGGATGGCGGCGGGCCGCAAGAACGCGCTGCGGCTGGAGGTCAACGGGGAGCGGGGGTCGCTCGCCTTCGACCTGGAACGGCTGAACGAGCTGTCGTTCTACGACGGAGGCGACCCGGCCCCGTCGGCCGGCTTCCGGCGCATCCTCGTCACCGAGCCGGACCACCCGTACCTGGAGGCGTGGTGGCCGCCCGGTCACGCCCTCGGCTACGAGCACACCTTCGTCCACCAGGCGCGCGACCTCCTCCACGCCATCGCCTCGGGCACCGAGCCGGCGCCGTCCTTCGCGGACGGGCTGCGGGTGCAGCGCGTGCTGGCGGCGGTGGAGGAGAGCGCCGAGAAGAACGCCGTCTACACCCCCGTACCGGCCTAGGAGGCATGTGGTGCCACGTCCCTTCACCCTCTTCACCGGCCAGTGGGCCGACCTTCCGCTGGAGGAGGTCTGCCGCCTCGCGCGTGACTTCGGCTACGACGGTCTCGAACTCGCCTGCTGGGGCGATCACTTCGAGGTCGACAAGGCGCTGGCCGACCCCGCCTACCTGGACGGGCGGCGGGCGCTGCTCGACAAGTACGGACTGAAGTGCTGGGCGATCTCCAACCACCTGGTGGGCCAGGCCGTCTGCGACCACCCCATCGACGAGCGGCACCGGGCCATCGTGCCGGGGCGGGTCTGGGGCGACGGCGACCCCGAGGGCGTGCGGCGGCGGGCGGCGCGCGAGCTGGCCGACACCGCCCGGGCGGCCGCGGCCTTCGGGGTGCGTACGGTCGTCGGTTTCACCGGGTCGTCGATCTGGCACCTGGTGGCGATGTTCCCGCCGGTGCCGGAGCGGATGATCGAGCGCGGGTACGAGGACTTCGCCGAGCGGTGGAACCCGGTCCTGGACGTCTTCGACGCGGAGGGCGTGCGGTTCGCCCACGAGGTCCATCCGAGCGAGATCGCCTACGACTACTGGACCACGCAGCGGGCCCTGGAGGCGGTGGACCGGCGCCCGGCCTTCGGGCTGAACTTCGACCCGAGCCACTTCGTGTGGCAGGACCTGGACCCGGTCGGGTTCCTGTACGACTTCCGGGACCGGATCTACCACGTGGACTGCAAGGAGGCGCGGCGGCGGCTCGACGGCCGCAACGGCCGGCTCGGCTCCCACCTGCCGTGGGGCGATCCGCGGCGCGGCTGGGACTTCGTGTCGGCAGGGCACGGGGACGTGCCGTGGGAGGACGTCTTCCGGATGCTGCGCTCGATCGGGTACGCGGGGCCGGTGTCGGTGGAGTGGGAGGACGCCGGGATGGACCGGCTGACCGGTGCGCCGGAAGCGCTTGCCACGCTGAAGCGGTACGACTTCGACCCGCCGGCCGCCTCCTTCGACGCCGCGTTCGGCGGCGACGGCTAGGGCGGGGCCGCAGGTCACCGGCCCGGTGGCGGGTGCCGCCACCGGGCGGTCCGGCCTGCCCGCCCACGGCTTTGTCCAGCGCCGGGAAAAAGTCCGGGCCAAGTCCCGCACAAGGGCTTTCGGCACAGGAGCAACCCGGCTAACGTCCCTTCCGTGTACGGCCCTGAGGTGTACGCGACACCGGCAGGACACCCGCGTCGAGACATCGGCTCCACGGCACCGCCCTGGCAACACCCGTCTCGGGCAGCCGGTTTCACGACACCGGCCCGGCAGCCACCCGCCTGAGGCACCCGGCTCCACCACCCCGGCCCCACGACACCGTTCAGGCCATGGACCCCGACCAGCGTGACGGCGCACGCCGGTCCCCGGACAACCCGGCGCGGCACCCCCGGCAAGTACCCCTGGGGAGCCGCCCCACCGAGGCAACAGCCCGCATCCGGCCTTCTCCGGAGGACATTCGTGCACAGAAAACGGCTCGGAGCGCGCAACGCGCTCGCACTCCTCACCGGCGGCCTGCTCGCCGTGACGTCGTTCACCCTCGGCGCCCCGCCCGTCGTGGCGGCCGGCGCGCCCGCACCGGCGGCGGCCGAGGAGCAGTTCCAGCAGGTCACCCTCGCCAAGGGCGGCGAAGAGGTCGGCGAACCGATGTCGCTCGCCGTCATGCCCGACCGCAGCGTGCTGCACACCTCGCGCGGCGGCGAGCTGCGGCGCACCGACGCCGCCGGCAACACCAGGGTCATCGGCACCGTCCCGGTCTACTCCCACGACGAGGAGGGCCTCCAAGGCGTCGCCCTCGACCCGGACTTCGAGCGGAACCGGGCCGTCTTCCTCTACTACGCGCCCCCGCTCGACACCCCCGCCGGAGACGCGCCCAACGACGGCACGGCCGCGGACTTCGCCAGGTACGACGGCGTCAACCGCCTCTCGCGCTTCACTCTCAGGGCGGACGGCACGCTCGACAACGCCAGCGAGAAGAAGGTCATCGACATCCCCGCGACACGCGGCATCTGCTGCCACGTCGGCGGTGACATCGACTTCGACGCCCAGGGCAACCTCTACCTGTCGACGGGCGACGACTCCAACCCGTTCGCCTCCGACGGCTTCACCCCCATCGACGAGCGGCCCACCCGCAACCCCGCGTACGACGCCCGCCGCACCTCGGGCAACACCAACGACCTGCGCGGCAAGATCCTCCGCATCAAGGTCGCCGACGACGGCTCGTACACCGTCCCCGAGGGCAACCTCTTCGCACCCGGCACCGCCAGGACACGGCCCGAGATCTACGCGATGGGCTTCCGCAACCCGTTCCGCTTCAGCGTCGACAAGAAGACGGGCGTCCTGTACGTCGGCGACTACGGCCCCGACGCGGGCGCCGCCGACCCCCAGCGGGGCCCGGCCGGACAGGTCGAGTTCGCCCGGGTCACCAAGCCCGGAAACTTCGGCTGGCCGTTCTGCACCGGCGACAACGAGCCGTACGTCGACTACGACTTCGCCACCAGGACCTCCGGCGCCCCCTTCGACTGCGCGGCGCCGAAGAACGACTCGCCGCACAACACGGGCCTGGTCGACCTGCCGCCGGCCGAGCCCGCCTGGATACCGTACGACGGCGGGTCCGTGCCCGAGTTCGGCTCCGGGTCCGAGTCGCCCATGGGCGGGCCGGTCTACCGGTACGACGCCGCGAACCCGTCGCCCGTGAAGTTCCCCGAGGCGTACGACGGCGACTTCTTCGCCGGTGAGTTCGGGCGCCGCTGGATCAAGCGCATCGAACACGGTGCCGACGGTGCGGTGCGGTCCATCAACCCGGTGCCGTGGACCGGCACACAGGTGATGGACATGGCGTTCGGCCCCGACGGGGCGCTGTACGTCCTCGACTACGGCACCGCCTGGTTCGGCGGCGACGAGAACTCCGGCCTCTACCGGATCGAGAACGCCACCGGCGGCTTCTCGCCGGTCGCCGAGGCATCGGCGAACAGGACCTCCGGCAAGGCCCCGCTGCGGGTCGCCTTCTCCTCGGCCGGAACGACGGACGCCGACGGGGACGCCCTGACCTACCACTGGGACTTCGGCGACGGCACCGGCACGTCGACCGCCGCGAACCCCACGTACACCTACCGCAAGAACGGCACCTACACCGCCACCGTCACCGCGCGCGACGCCTCCGGCCGCACCGGCTCCGCCAGCGTCCAGGTGGTGGTCGGCAACACCGCGCCCAAGGTGACGCTCGACCTGCCCGCCGAGGGCGCGCTGTTCGGCTTCGGCGACGAGATCCCCTTCAAGGTGACCGTCACCGACCCGGAGGACGGCACGATCGACTGTGCCAAGGTCAAGGTCACCTACATCCTCGGCCACGACAGCCACGGCCACCCGGTGACCTCCTCGAACGGCTGCTCCGGCACCATCAAGACGTCGGCGGACGGCGGCCACGACCCCAACGCCAACATCTTCGGCGTCTTCGACGCCGAGTACACCGACGGCGGAGGCGGCGGACAGGCCGCGCTGACCGGCCACGACCAGGCACAGCTCCAGCCGCGCCACCGGCAGGCCGAGCACTTCTCGGCGCAGTCCGGCATCCGCACGTACGACAAGGCCACCGCGCACGGCGGCAGGACCGTCGGCGACATCGACGACGGCGACTGGATCTCCTTCACCCCCTACAACCTCACCGGCTCCACCAAGCTCACCGCCCGCGTCTCGTCCGGCGGCGCCGGCGGCTTCCTGGAGGTACGCACCGGATCGGCCACCGGCACCCTGCTGGGCTCCGCCCCGGTACCGGTGACCGGCGGCTGGGAGACCTTCCAGGACATCGACGTCCCGCTGCGGGCCGTACCGAAGCGGACCACCCAGCTCTTCCTGGTCTTCAAGGGCGGCGCCGGTGCCCTGTACGACGTCGACGACTTCGAGCTGTCGAACACGCCCGTCGACCGGACCGCCAAGCGGGTCCTGGTCTTCTCCAGAACCGCCGGGTTCCGGCACGACTCCATCCCGGCCGGCATCGCGGCCCTGAAGGAGCTGGGCGCCGCCGGCAACATCACGGTCGACGCCACGGAGACCGCCGCGCAGTTCACCACCAGCAACCTGGCCCGGTACGACGCCGTCGTGTTCCTCTCGACCACCGGCGACGTCCTGAACGCCGAGCAGCAGAAGGCGTTCGAGAACTACGTCGCCACCGGCGGCGGGTACGTCGGTGTCCACGCCGCCGCCGACACCGAGTACGACTGGGAGTTCTACGGCGGACTCGTCGGCGCCCACTTCGCCTCCCACCCGCACATCCAGCCCGCCACCGTCCGCGTCGAGGACCACGCGCACCCGGCGACGAAGGACGTCCCGGCCGCCTGGGAACGCACCGACGAGTGGTACAACTACCGCACCAACCCGCGCGGCCAGGCCCGTGTCCTCGCCACCCTCGACGAGACCACCTACCAGGGCGGCACCATGAAGGGCGACCACCCGATCGCCTGGTGCCAGAGCTACCGGGGCGGGCGCGCCTTCTACACCGGAGGCGGTCACACGGCCGCGTCCTACGCCGAACCCGCCTTCCGGCAGCACCTGCTGGGCGGCCTCCGCTACGCCACCGGGCAGGTGAAGGCCGACTGCACCCCGCGCACCGGATACCGGCCCCTGTTCAACGGCCACACCCTGGAGGGCTGGAAGCAGGCCGGACCGGGGAGGTTCACCGTCGTGGACGGTGAGCTGCGCACCGAGGGCGGCATGGGGATGCTCTGGTACCAGGCCAAGGAGCTCTCGTCGTACTCGCTGAAGCTGGACTGGAAGATGGCGGGCGACGACAACTCCGGTGTCTTCGTCGGCTTCCCGGCCTCCGACGACCCCTGGTCGGCCGTGAACAACGGCTACGAGATCCAGATCGACGCCACCGACGCCCCCGACCGCACCACCGGGGCCGTCTACGGCTTCAAGTCGGCCAACCTCAAGGCCCGCGACCAGGTCCTCCGCCCGCCCGGCCAGTGGAACAGCTACGAGATCAAGGTCCAGGGGGAGCGCCTCCAGGTCTTCCTCAACGGCGTGAAGATCAACGACTTCACCAACACCGATCCTGTCCGCAGCCTGAAGGACGGCTACATCGGCATCCAGAACCACGGCGCCGACGATCAGGTGTCCTTCCGGAACATCCAGCTCAAGGAGCTGCCCTCGTCCACCTAGCGGGGCGCTCCCGTTCAAGCCGGCGGCGGGCGGGGAGGCGCCGTACCCCCCGCCCGCCGTCTCCAACGCACCACACCCAGGGAGGCTGGCCATGTTCGATGCACGCCGTGCCGGAGACGACGGGACCACAGGGGCCGCCGGAAACACCCAAGCCGCCGAAGACGCCGAGGCCGCCGAAGATCCCGAGGCCAACAGTGACGCCAGGGACGCCGAGGCCGCCGGGGACGCCGAGGCCGCCGGGGACGCCGGGCGCACCGGGAGCGACGGCACGGTCGGCGTCTGGCTCGTCGGGGCGCGCGGCTCCGTCGCCACCACCGCCGTCGCCGGATGCGCCGCCGTCGCCGCCGGGCTGCACCCGCCCACGGGCATGGTCACGGAAACCGCCCCCTTCACCGCCAGCGGCCTCCCCTCCCTCTCCTCCCTGGTGTTCGGCGGGCACGACACGGCGGCCTGCCCCCTGCCCAAACGGGCCGAGGAACTGACGACGGCGGGCGTCCTGCCGTACGGCCTGGCCGCCGCCGTGCACGGTGAACTCGCCGCCGCGGACGCCGAGATCCGCCCCGGCGGCCCCGCCCCCGGCGACACCCGCACCGACGACGAACTGATCGCCGCCTTCGCCGCCGACATCACCGCCTTCACCCGCCGCCACCACCTCACCCGAACAGTCGTCGTCAACGTCGCCTCCACAGAACCGGCACCCGGACCGGACGACCCGCGCCTCGCACCCAGCTCCCTCTACGCGGCCGCCGCCCTCCGCGCCGGCTGCCCCTACGTGAACTTCACCCCCTCCACCGGGCTGCGCACCGCCGCCCTCGCCACCACCGCCGCCACCAGCGGCCTGCCCCACGCGGGCCGCGACGGCAAGACGGGCCAGACCCTGCTCCGCGCCGTGCTCGCCCCGATGTTCGTGCAGCGCGCCCTGTCGGTACGGGCCTGGTCCGGCACCAACCTCCTGGGCGGCGGCGACGGGGCGGCACTCGCCGACCCGGCCGCGGCGGCCGCCAAGAACGCCGGCAAGGAACGCGTCCTCGCCGATGTGCTCGGCGCCGCCCCGGAGGGCGAGGTCCACATCGACGACGTACCGGCCCTCGGGGACTGGAAGACCGCCTGGGACCACATCGCCTTCGACGGATTCCTCGGCTCCCGGATGGTCCTCCAGACCATCTGGCAGGGGTGCGACTCGGCGCTCGCCGCCCCTCTCGTCCTGGACCTCGCCCGCCTGGTGGCCCGCGCCCACGAGGCCGGCCTCTCGGGGCCCCTGCCGGAACTCGGCTTCTACTTCAAGGACCCCGACGGCGGCCCCGCGGCCCTCTCCGACCAGTACGCCGCCCTCCTCTCCCTCGCCCAGCGCCTCGGGGCCGCCCGATGAACCCCCCGGCGGACCCGGCGGCGCCGGCGGCCTCGGCGGCGTCCGGGGAGCGGGCCCGGGGGGTACGGCGACGGGCCTGGGCGGAGCTGCTGCGCGTGTCCGCCCTGTTCTCCGTACCCGGGGACGCCCTCGCGGGCGCCGCGGCCGTGGGCGCGCGCCCCAACCGGGGCACCGCGCTGGCCATCGGGTCCTCCCTGTGCCTGTACGAGGCGGGCATGGCGCTCAACGACTGGGCGGACCGTGACGAGGACGCCGTCGACCGCCCGCACCGCCCCATTCCCTCCGGCCGTGTCGCCCCGCCCGCCGCCCTCGCCGCCGCGGCCGCCCTGACGGCCACGGGCCTCGCCCTCGCCACCCGAGCGGGCCGGGCGCCCCTGGCCGTGGCGACCGCCCTCGCGGCCACGGTATGGGCGTACGACCTGCGCCTGAAGCACACCCGCGCGGCCCCCGCCGCCATGGCCACCGCCCGCGCCCTGGACCTCCTCCTCGGCGCCACGGCCACCGCACCCCCCGCCGGCACGCCCGCCCCGGCACGGCAGGGGCGCTCCGGGCGCCCGGCCCACCCAGCACGCTCGCCCCGCACCGGAACACCGGCCCACTCGCCCCGCACCGGAACACCGGCCCACTCGCCCCGCACCGGAACACCGGCCCACTCGCCCCGCCCACCCCACAGGTCCCACCCGCCCCGCCCAACCCGCGCCGCGCCCCGCGGCATCCCGTCCGCCGCCCTCCCGTCCGCCGCCCTGCTCGGGGCGCACACCTACGCGGTGACCGCCGTGTCCCGCCACGAGACGCGAGGCGGTTCGACGGCCGCCCCGCTCGCCGCCCTCGCCACCACCGCCCTGCTCGGCGCCGCGGCGGCCCGCCACCGGCGGAGGGCGAGGGCCTACCCCGCCACGGCCCTGACCGCGGCCGCCTACCTGCGCACCGCCGCCATTCCCTACCTGCACGCCGCGCTCAACCCCTCCCCACCCCTCACCCAGCGCGCCGTCGGCGGCGGCATCCGCGCCATGATCCCGCTCCAGGCCGCACTCGCCGTCCGGGGCGGAGCCACCGGCACCGGGCTCGCCCTGCTGGGGCTCGTCCCCCTCGCCCGCGCCCTCGCACGGAAGGTGAGCCCCACATGAGCGCCCCCGCCCGCACGCCCGCCCACACGCCCGACCTCCGCTTCGGCTACGGCACCAACGGTCTCACCGACCTCCGTCTCGACGACGCCCTCGCCCTCCTCGCCGACCTCGGCTACGACGGCGTCGGCCTGACGCTGGACCACATGCACCTCGACCCCCTCGCCCCCGGCCTGGCCGCCCGCACCGGCCGGGTCGCCCGCCGCCTGGGCGAACTCGGGCTGGGCGTCACCGTCGAGACCGGCGCCCGCTATGTGCTCGACCCGCGCCGCAAACACGGCCCCTCCCTCCTCGACCCCGACCCCGACGGGCGGGCCGCCCGCACCCGCCTCCTCGTCCGCGCCGTCCAGGTGGCCGCCGACCTCGGCGCGCACGCCGTGCACTGTTTCAGCGGCACCGCACCGGACGACCTCTCCCCTTCCACCGACGCCGCCACCGCCTGGAAGCGCCTCGAAGAGGCACTCACCCCCGTCCTGGACGCCGCGGCCACCGCCCGCGTCCCGCTCGCCGTCGAACCCGAACCCGGCCACCTCCTCGCCACCCTCGCCGACTTCCACCACTTCCGCCGCCTCCTCGGCGACCCCGGCCCCCACCTCCTCGGCCTCACCCTCGACATCGGTCACTGCCAGTGCCTCGAACCGGCGTCACCGGCCGACTGCGTCCGCGACGCCGCACCCTGGCTGCGCCACGTCCAGATCGAGGACATGCGGCGCGGAGTCCACGAACACCTGCCGTTCGGCGACGGAGAGATCGACTTCCCTCCCGTCCTGGACGCCCTCGCCGCCACCGGTTACCAGGGCCTGACGGTCGTCGAACTGCCCCGCCACTCCCACGCCGGCCCCGAACTCGCCCGCACCTCCCTCGCGTTCCTCCGCAGCCGGACCGGGAAGAAGGGAGAACCGACGCCATGACGACCCCCCGCCCGCAACCGCGCGAGCGATCGCGCGAGGACCTGGACGGCCGGCTCTCCGGCGCCGCCCGCGCCTGGCTGGCCGAGGCCCTCGCCGAGGCCGCCCACGCCGCCGACCGCCCACGCGAGACGCCCGGCCCCTACGTGTCCGCCTCCTGGGAGCTGCGGTTCGCCTCCGCGGGCCGCCACTGCGGCCAGGAACACGCCGACGCCGTACGCGTCCTCCTCCTCCACGCGGCCCGCGCCGACGCCGACACCCTGACCCGGCTCTACCGGCACGGCGCAGCCGCCGAGCGCCGCGCCGTCCTGCTCGCCCTCCCCCCGCTCGTCCCGGGCCCCGAGGCCCTGCCCCTGATCGAGGACGCCCTGCGCACCCACGACACCCGGCTGGTCGCCGCCGCCGTCGGCCCCTACGCCGCCGCCCACCTCGACCCCCACGCCTGGCGGCACGCCGTCCTCAAGTGCCTCTTCACGGACGTCCCCGTCGACGCCGTCGCCGATCTGCCCGGGCGGGCCCGGGGCGACGCCGAACTTGCCCGGATGCTCGCCGACTACGCCGCCGAACGCACCGCCGCCGGCCGCCCCGTCCCCGCCGGCCTCCACCGCGTCCTCGCCCTGACCGTCCCCCCGGAGGAGTCCTGATGCGCATCTTCGACCCGCACATCCACATGACCTCCCGCACCACGGACGACTACCGGGCGATGTACGACGCCGGGGTCCGCGCCGTCGTCGAACCCTCCTTCTGGCTGGGGCAGCCCCGCACCTCGCCCGCCAGCTTCTTCGACTACTTCGACTCCCTCCTCGGCTGGGAACCCTTCCGCGCCGCCCAGTACGGCATCGCCCACCACTGCACCCTCGCCCTCAACCCCAAGGAGGCCAACGACCCCCGCTGCACCCCCGTGCTCGACGCCCTGCCCCGCTATCTGGTCAAGGACTCCGTCGTCGCCGTCGGCGAGATCGGCTACGACTCCATGACCCCCGCCGAGGACACCGCGCTGGCCGCCCAGCTCCAGCTCGCCGCCGATCACGGCCTGCCCGCCCTCGTCCACACCCCGCACCGCGACAAGCTCGCCGGACTGCGCCGCACCCTGGACGTCGTCCGCGAGTCCCACCTCCCCCCGGAGCGGGTCCTGCTCGACCACCTCAACGAGACCACCGTAAAGGAGGCCACTGACAGTGGCGCCTGGCTCGGCTTCTCCATCTACCCCGACACCAAGATGGACGAGGACCGCATGGTCGCCGTCCTCGAGGAGTACGGGACAGAGCGCGTCCTTGTGAACTCGGCCGCCGACTGGGGCAGGAGCGACCCGCTCAAGACCCGCAAGGTCGGCGACGCCATGCTCGCGGCCGGATTCACCGACGACGACGTCGACCAGGTCCTGTGGCGCAACCCCGTGGCCTTCTACGGCCTCAGCGGCCGCCTCCAGCTCGACCTCCCTTCCCCCGGCCCCCTCCACGAGGGCAACTCCATCCTCCGCGGCGGGGAGTGAGGCAGCCCGGCCATGCGCTTCCGCCACCCCGACGGCTCCACCGTCCACCTCGCCTACTGCACCAACGTCCACCCCGCCGAGACCCTCGACGGAGTCCTCGCCCAGTTGCGCGACCACTGCGAACCGGTCCGCAGGCGCCTCGGACGCGACCGCCTCGGCATCGGCCTGTGGCTCGCCAAGGACGCGGCACACGCCCTCACCACCGACCCGTCCGCCCTGCGCGGCCTGCGCGCCGAACTCGACCGCCGCGGCCTGGAGGTCGTCACCCTCAACGGTTTCCCCTACCAGGGGTTCGGCGCCGAAGAGGTCAAGTACCGCGTCTACCAGCCGGACTGGACCCGGCCCGCGCGCCTGGCCCACACCACCGACCTGGCCCGCCTCCTCGCCGCACTGCTGCCGGACGACGTCACCGAAGGGTCCGTCTCCACCCTTCCCCTCGCCTGGCGCACCTCCTTCGGCAGCGCCGCGGCCGGCACGGCCCGTACCGCGCTGGCCACCCTCGCCGAGCGCCTGGACGCCCTCGAAGAGCTCACCGGCAAGTCCGTCCGCATCGGTCTCGAACCCGAGCCCGGCTGCGTCATCGAGACCACCGCGGACGCGATCGGCCCGCTCACCGCCCTGTCGAGCCCGCGCATCGGCATCTGTGTCGACACCTGCCACCTCGCCACCTCCTTCGAAGACCCGCACACCGCCCTGGACGCCCTCCTCGCGGCCGGCGTCCCCATCCCCAAGGCCCAGCTCTCGGCGGCCCTCCACGCCGACAACCCCCACCTCCCCGAGGTCCGCGAAGCGCTCGCCGCCTTCGCCGAACCACGCTTCCTGCACCAGACCCGCACCAGCACCGCCGCCGGCCTGCGCGGCACCGACGACCTCGCCGAGGCACTCGACGGCCGGACGCTCCCCGACGGCACCCCCTGGCGCGCCCACTTCCATGTCCCCCTGCACCGCCCCCCGGCCGCGCCCCTCACCTCCACCCTGCCCGTACTCCGCGACGCCCTCGCCCACCTCGTCGGCGGCCCCGTCCCGCACACACGCCACCTCGAGGTCGAGACCTACACCTGGCAGGCCCTGCCACCCGACCTGCGCCCCCGCACCAGGAGCCGGCTCGCCGACGGCATCGCCGCCGAACTCGGCCTCGCCCGCGACCTCCTCACCGACCTCGGCCTCAAGGAACTCCCATGAACCGGCCCACCCCCCTCCTGGTCCTGGACGTCGTCGGCCTCACCCCCCAGCTCCTCGACCACATGCCCCACCTCCAGCGGCTCGCCCGGTCCGGCTCCCAGGCCCCGCTCGGCACCGTCCTGCCCGCCGTCACCTGCGCCGCCCAGTCCACCTTCCTCACCGGCACCCTCCCCGCCGAACACGGCATCGTCGGCAACGGCTGGTACTTCCGCGAACTCGGCGACGTCCTGCTGTGGCGCCAGCACAACGGCCTCGTCTCCGGCGACAAGCTCTGGGACGCGGCCCGCCGCGCCCACCCCGGCTACACCGTCGCCAACATCTGCTGGTGGTACGCCATGGGCGCCGACACCGACATCACCGTCACCCCCCGCCCCGTCTACTACGCCGACGGCCGCAAGGAACCCGACTGCTACACCCGGCCCCCCGCCCTGCACGACGAACTCACCGACGCATTGGGCACCTTCCCGCTCTTCCACTTCTGGGGCCCCGGCGCCGACATCGTCTCCAGCCGGTGGATCACCGAGGCCACCCGGCACATCATCCGCACCCGCAACCCCGACCTCGCCCTGTGCTACCTCCCGCACCTGGACTACGACCTCCAGCGCTACGGCCCCGACGACCCGCGCTCCCACCGCGCCGCCACCGAGCTCGACACGGTCATGGCCCCCCTCCTCGACGACGCGCGCGCCGAAGGCCGCACCGTCGTCGCCCTCTCCGAATACGGCATCACCCGGGTCACCCGGCACGTCGACATCAACCGCGCCCTGCGCCGCGCCGGGCTGCTGGAGGTCCACACCCAGGACGGCATGGAGTACCTCGACCCCATGGCCTCCCGGGCGTTCGCCGTCGCCGACCATCAGATCGCCCACGTCTACGTCCGCCGCCCCGAGGATCTCGACGCCACCCGGGACGCCCTCACCGGCCTCCCCGGCATCGAGACGCTCCTCGACGACGAGGGCAAGAAGGCCCACGGACTGGACCACCCGCGCTCCGGCGAACTCGTTGCCGTCGCCGAGCCCGACGCCTGGTTCACCTACTACTACTGGCTCGACGACGCACGCGCGCCCGACTTCGCCCAGCTCGTCGAGATCCACCGCAAACCCGGCTACGACCCCGTCGAGCTGTTCATGGACCCCCTCGACCCCTACGTACGGCTCAAGGCGGCCACGGCGATCGCCCGCAAGAAGCTGGGCATGCGCTACCGCCTGGCGGTCGTGCCCCTCGACCCCTCACCTATTCGCGGCAGCCACGGCCGCCTCCCCGACAGCGACGACAGTGACACCGGGCCACTCATCCTGTGCTCCACCCCCCGCGCCGTATCGGGCCGCGTCGCGGCCACCGATGTGAAGTCCCTGCTGCTCCGGCTCGCCGGTCTCCACTGACCCGACCTCAGTGAAGCAGACGCCACTGACAACGAGGAGTCATCCCCATGCCACGCACGACCAGGACCACCGACCCCGAGCTCGCGCACAAGCTCACGCGACGGAACATGCTCGGTGTCGCCGCCGGCGCCACCGCCGCCGCCCTGCTCGGCGGCGCGACCACCGCCGTGGCCGCCGAGACCGGCCCGGGCCGCGGCCACGGCCGCCCCGTCCTCCCGCCCGGCCGCCTCGGCATCCAGCTCTACTCCCTGCGCGACAAGGTCTCCGCCCTCGGCTTCGCCAGGGTCTTCGAGGAACTGCGGCGCTTCGGCTACGACGAGGTCGAGTACGCCGGCTACACCCAGGGCTCCGCCGGCCCCATCACCCTCTCCCAGCTCAGGCGGCTCACCCGGGACAACGGCCTGCGCGCCATCGGCAGCCACGTCGGCTACTACTCCGCCGACCCCCAGGCCTACACCTTCGCCCAGAACCTCACCAAGGTCCTCGACGACGCCCAGGCCCTCGGCCTGAAGCACATCGGTACCGCCTCCGGACCCTGGCGCTACGGCGCCACCGTCGACGGCTGGAAGCGCTGCGCCGAGGAGTTCAACCACTACGGCGCCGAGGCGAGGAAGCGCGGCATGAAGTTCTACCAGCACAACCACGCGGAGGAGTTCTCCTTCGCCACCGACCGGCCGGACGTCCGCCTGTACGACGTCCTCCTCGCCGAGACCGACCCCGACCTCGTCTTCCTGGAGATGGACATCTACTGGGCGTACGCGGGCCGGTTCCGCTTCAGCCGCCGCGCCGACGGCACGCCCGCGCCGTTCGACCCGCTCGCCTACGTACTGCGGCAGCCGGACCGCTACCCGCTGTTCCACGTCAAGGACGGCGAGCGCGACGACTCCGCCCGCGACGGCTACCGGATGGTGGACGTCGGGGACGGAGACATCGACTACCAGCGCTTCATCTCGGCGGTCACCCGCACCCACGGCGGCCGGCGCGACCACCACTGGCAGGCCGAGCACGACAACCCGGTCGAGTCCTTCACCTTCGCCCGCAAGGCGAGCACCCACCTTCACTCACTCCGCGAGAAGGACTGCTAGGAGCTGTCCGGCCGATCATGGTCTCGGCTGCTGCGGCGTGGCGGGGGCTGCAGCTCGTCGATGGCATGGTCGGCCCGCGATGTCGTGTGCCAGGGTGGCGGCATGAGTTGGCCGTCTGAGAGCCCGAGCCCGGGCGTTCCTTGAGCCCCCGCACTGCGGCGACGTTCTGTCCGGCACCGTCGCTGCGATCGAGCGGTTCGCGGCCTTCGTGGCTCTGGACGACGCGCCTGCCCGTCCTCTCTTCCCCGGTGTCGCGGCTCTGTCCATGACAATGGGCTCTGGCACAACTTCTGTGACCCGGTCACCCTGAGTGACAGCCGGACCTCTTCGAGTCGTACGCGAAGTCGCCCGAAAATGGCCCGTCGGCCCGGCGGCTGGGCTGACAGTTCGGGGCCGTGGAAGAGGTCGTGCTCCGGCTCAAGGAGTTACTGTTCCCGTCGATAGCGGACGTCGTGGTGCTGTCGGTGGACGTGGACATCGAGATAGTGCGGGTTGATGCGCAATGTGTCGCGAACGGCGCCCTGTGTCCGGTCTGCGGAGTCTGGTCGAACCGGGTTCATGGTTCCTACCTGCGGTTTCCCGCTGATGTGCCGAGCGGTGGCCGAAGCGTTGTTCTCCAGCTGAGGGTCCGCCGGTTCACCTGCGGGAACTCCGGCTGCGCACGCCGTACCTTCGTCGAGCAGATACCCGGCCTGACACGTCGGCACGGTCAGCGAACCGAGCGGTTGCGCTCCACCCTGGCCGCAGTCGGCCTGGCCCTCGCGGGCCGGGCCGGGGCACGTATCGCCCGCGTTCTCGGGGTGTCCGTCAGCCGAAGCACGGTGCTCCGGCTGGTAGACGCTCTTCCCGAACCTGAGATCCCCGCTCCGCGGGTGGTCGGCGTCGACGAGTACGCCACCCGCAAGGGCCGCCACTACGGCACCGTCCTCGTCGACATCGAGACCCGCCGCCCCGTCGACCTGTTGCCGAACCGGGAGGCGTCCAGCCTGGCGGCCTGGCTCGCCGACCGGCCGGGCATCGAGGTCATCTGCCGAGACCGGGCACCGTTCTTCGCCGAAGGCGCCTCCGCCGGCGCCCCGCAGGCCATCCAGGTCGCGGACCGGTGGCACCTCTGGCACAACCTGAGCGAGGCCGCCGAGCGGGCCGTCGCCCAGCACCGCCGCTGCCTGAGTGCCCTTGTCCCGGCCACCCCCGAACCCGAGCTGGAACCCGCTCTGGAAGAAGAACCGTCCGGCTCGCCCTGGCCGACCGGACACCGGTTCGCCGACCGCACCAGGTCCCGGCACGCTTCCGTCCACGCACTCCTGGAGGCAGGACACAGCCTGCGTTCGGTCCAACGGCAGCTCGGCATGGCCTGGCACACCGTCAAACGGTTCGCCGACGCCGAGAGGCCAGAGGACCTGTTCACCGGCCAGTGGCAGAACCGGCCCTCGGTCCTCGACGACTACAAGCCCTACCTGGACGACCGCTGGAACGAGGGCCTTACCAACGCGTGGAAGCTGTGGGAGGAGATCGTGCCGCTCGGCTACAAGGGCAGTTACCAGCGCGTTCGCGCCTACCTGCACAAGAAGCGCACCTCACCACGACCTGTGACCGCCAGGCCGCCCTCACCCCGAACGGTCTCTGGATGGATCCTCAGCCGCCCGGAAACCCTCACCGAGCACGAACAACTCCAGCTCAAGACTCTTTGCACGCACTGTCCCGAGCTCGACGCCCTCACCCGGCATGTCCGCTCCTTCGCGATCATGCTCACGCAGCGCCAAGGTGAAAACCTGCCAGCCTGGCTCGACGCCGTCCGGCAGGACGACCTGCCCAGCCTCCACACCCTCGCCGCCGGCATCAACCGCGACCTCGAAGCCGTTATCGCCGGATTGACCCTGCCCTGGAGCTCGGGCGCGGTCGAAGGGCATGTCAACCGGATCAAGATGCTCAAACGCCAGATGTTCGGGCGCGCCGGATTCAACCTCCTGCGGAAGCGCACCCTGCTCTACACGTGACACCTCTACACGTGACACCCCGCGTCACGCCGGCTCGACGACGCTATAGCCTCCCGCCTGTGACCTATCGCCGCAGTCGGACCAAGAATCCCCGCCCCCACGAGCTACCTCACTATCAAGCGCTCCTGGACGGTACGGACTGGGCGTCGCTCGCCACCGCATGTGGGACGGGCGAAGCCCTGCCGACGGCGCTGGCAAGCATCCTCAACCCCGACCCGGCCGTCAGGGCGGCCGCCACCGACAACGCGCTCAGGGAAGTGACCCACCAGAACACCATCTACGAAGCCACCGTGCCCGTGGCGCTCTTCGTCGCGGCCATCCTCAACCACCCGGCCATCGCGATAGACGACTTCGGCCACGATGCCGACGCGCCACCACAACACCCGACCCTCGTGAGACTACTTGAGTGGCTCAGCGACACCGCCTACGACGCCGACGACGAGTGCGCCGCCATCAGCGAACGCCATGTCAGCAAGGGGTTCCTCCAGGAGGACAGGGAGATGCGCGCGTTCCGAGACCTGCGCCCGGCCATCTTCTCCGCTGTCTATCCCCTTCTCAGCCACGACAACGCGGACGTACACGACGCGGCCCTCGTCGCTGCGATCCCCCTAGCAGAGCACCCCGCCCTCACCGCACACCGGCCCGAGCTGGTCGACCACGTCCGTTGTCTGCTGGCCACCAGCACCGACCGCCACAATCGAGACCGCGTCTTGGACGCCATGAAGGCATGGGGTCACGACACCAGCGCCTTGGAGAACGCGGACGACATCGCAGCCCGCAAGCGTTACGCCCGTCTCAAGGCGGAACGTGATTCCTGGTGGGCGGCCGACGGAACAGGCGGCTACTCCGAAGATCCACCGTTCTGACTCAGGAGCACGTAGCGCCCCAGGCATCCGTCGATCACTCAGCGTGGCAGCTTCACAGAAGTTGTGCCAGAGCCTGACAATGGACAGCGCTTCGTCACTGATTCGGGAGGCATGAGGCCACGGATATTGCCTGGCGGGTCGGTGCCCGGGGCGGGCAGGGGGGCGGGTGATGCCCGATGAGTACGAGACATACGCCCGCTCCGACTCTGTCGAGGGCCTGCTGCAACGGGGGCGCGGCCTGGGCGCGGTGCGAGCGCTCCAGGACCCGCAGCGGGGATCTGCCGTGTTCGTGTACGACGGGATCCGCCGTGACGGGCGGTGGGACCAGACCGACGAACACTCTCTGTACCTGGCGCGGCTGGTCCAGGATCTGGAGTTGTCCCCGCGCCGATCGTGGACAACCTGGCGGGGGACGAGGAGTCGTGCGGCCTGCGAGGTGCGAGCGTATGTCCGGAGAGGCGAGCACTGGGTGGGCGTACTGGAGTCGGTATCAGCAGCCTGGCCGCTGGAGTGGTGGGAGGACCTTGGTGACGTCGCACGTGCTCGGGTCGGTGCAGGGGCGGAGCTTCCATGGCTTTCTGAGCCGTGGACGCGGTTGGGGATCGAGGTGCAGAGCCGTCCGTTCGTTCCGCGGCCGTCACTGGCTGGGCTCAGCACCGCGGAGCTTCTCGCTCTGCTTGCCGATGCCCGCACGGAAGACGCCACGAAGATCGAGGCACTGCGTGCGCTCAACGGCCGAGAGCCTGCTGCTGAGGGGCTGATCCCGCTGGTCCCCTTGTTGGGCACGTCGGACGGCTGTCGACCCCTGACCCTGCTCAGGCAGGCCGTTGAGCGCCTGGGTGCCCTCGCCGTACCGGCGGCGCACGGCTGGGCACGGGACGACCGCCCCTGGCTGGCTCAGATGAGTGCGGACGTCCTGGCCGACCATGCCGGCCCCGAGGTTTTGCCGGGACTGGTGAACGAACTCGCCGAACAGTGGACGGCGCGGGCCTGGTGCGGGCCCGACCGGACGGCCAGGCGCCTGGCCCGGTTCGTGGCATGACGCCGCCGGGGCGGTGCCTTACCTGCGGCGCTTCTGGCTGCACACCCCGCACTCGTACGAGCGGGCCGCGTACCTGCAGGCACTGGCAGCCATCGAGCCGGACCTGGACCACGTGTACGCCGAGTCTCTCTGGGACTGCGAGGAAAAACGCGGCTGCTGGGGATCACCTCGGCACCCACGAGCCCGGAGACCCGGGGACGGATCGCCGTGCTGCGTGATGATCCGATGGAGACGACCGAGGTGAGAGCTGCGGCCCGGGCACGGCTGGTAGCCCCTACCGGGCGGCATCTGTCCTGACCCCGTTCGAACGAGCAAGCCCGATCTTCGCGGGGCGCCTCCCGTTCTCGCGAACAAGGCCAGTGTCGGGTTCATCGTTGTTCCCGAACCGTCCTGGCGGCACATCGATGCTCCCACCGAGGTCGTCCAGGTGGGTCAGCGTGTCTCGTGCGAGTTCGTGCAGTTCGACACTTGAGGGCACTGGAGCCCGACCCCCTCCAGGCTTTCGCCGGCCGCGGGTGGGCCGGGAATCGCGCGGGACGGTGGAGAAGGTGCTTCCCTTCGGCATTTTCGCCGACCTCGGGGACGGGATTGCATGCGTCGGGTCGGCCATGTGACGGCCGGCGTGCCCCAGCCGTTGATGTGGGCGTGGGGCGGGGTGATCTCAGTCATGCCGAGTGGCAATGGCTGCGGCCGTTCCTGCCTGTCAGGAACGGGCGTTGTGGCAGGGACAACTCGCCGCCGTCCTAAGCCCCGGACGCCGCCGAGCTGTTGACCCGGCGGGCGATAGGATTTCTCGGCTCACGCCAAGTGCATTGACCCACAGCGTCGCACGGGATGTCACCGCGATCCGAGCCACCCGAACGACCGAAGGAGAACCATGCGTCTGACCAGGACCCTCGCCACCGGTGCCGTCGTGCTGAGCGCGCTCGTCACGCTGACGGGCTGCGGGGGCGACAGCGAGGCCGCCCCCGACGGTCCGCTGGGGGGCCTGCCGGCGGCGAACACCATGGCCGACGTTCAGAAGGCCATCACGGAGCGCGGAGAGGACTGCAGCCCGCTCGAGAAGAGCCGCGAGGGCCAGTCCTACATGGAGGACGAGGCCGAGGACCCCGCCTGGGGCATCAAGGAGCGTGCCGTCTGCTCCGACAAGGGGGGCAGTCCCGTCACTGTGCTGCTCATAGGTGACATGGCCAAGTTCCAGGAGTCCTTGGCCAAGGACGGCGGCAGCTTCACGGTCGGCCAGAACTTCGCTCTGGCCGGCGAGAGCGAGAACTTCGGCGCGACCCTGAATCGGAACGGCCTGCGCACGTTGTCGTGCGACCCGGACGCCCGTGAGAAGGTGCCCAGCGGCTACGAGATCCACGAGGGCCAGGTCAAGGGCTGCTTCACCACGAACTACGACGCGTAGCCGTTTCCCGCTCCCGTCACGCCGCTGAACGCCGGTCCGCACCAGGTGCCGAATTCCGTCGCTCACCTGCTGGTGATCACGTCATCGGCCACAGCGCCTGTTGCTGACCGATGAGAACGGCCGCAGCCGTTCTCACGCGGCTCCCTGCCGGTCGGGGCCGTCACCCAGGGCCCGCCGGGCGAGCGTCCGCCCGGCGGGCCCAGCGGCCACCACCGCGGTCACCCGCCCCGGCACACTCCGTGCACCCGCCGGAACGCTGCGTGCAGGACGCCGAGGCATCCCGGCCCATCACCTGCCCCGGCCCCCTGACCACGGGATATGTGGGTGAAGGGCGCCTCAAACCCCTGGTAGAGTTATCCATGTCGCCGCGGGGAACACCCCGCCGAGCGGCAGACACCTTGTCCGGGTGGCGGAATGGCAGACGCGCTAGCTTGAGGTGCTAGTGCCCTTTATCGGGCGTGGGGGTTCAAGTCCCCCCTCGGACACCACCGAATGCTGGTCGGGATTGATCCCGGCCGGCATTTCGCGTTGTACGGCGCCGGAGGCGATGCGACGGCGGCCGCCGGGACGACGCGACGTCGTCCCGGCGGCCGCCGTGCGACCGGACCGGCCGGTTACCACTCGGCGTGGATCGCCCCGCCCTGGTGGAAACCGCCTGCGGCGATCTTCGCGCCGCCCGCCGACTCCAGCGCGGCGAACTTGCCCTTGTGCCACTCGGCGGCGTGGAAGCTGCCGTGGTCGTCCTTGTCGTCGCCCCCGTGGGCGGCGGCGGGGACGGTGCCGACCGCCATGGCGGCGGCGACGAGGGCCGTGCAGGCGAAAGCCTTCCTGAGCATGTGTTCCTCCGTGGACGCGCCGCCCGGTCCGTCCGGGCGGGGTTCGGAGGGAGAGGTTCCCGGGTTCGCGGGGATCGGCGCGCCCCTGGGGGTCGATCCCACCCTTTCGAGGGGTGCCCGGTCAGCGCATTTGGCGGCGTACCAGGTCGTACAGGTGGCCGTTCGGGTCGGCGAGGAGCGCGGCCGGAGGGCCCTGCTCCACGACGCGGCCCGCCTCCATGACGATCACCCGGTCGGCGTCCATCACCGTCGACAGGCGGTGGGCGATCACCAGCCGGGAGGCGTTCAGACGGCGCGTGGAGTCGATGACGGTCCGCTGGGCCTCGTTGTCCAGCGCGCTCGTGGCCTCGTCGAGGAACAGGATGCGGGGGCGGCGGATCAGGGCCTGGGCGATCATCAGGCGCTGGCGCTGGCCGCCGGAGACGGCCCCGCCGCCGGCGATCATCGTGTGCAGGCCCATCGGCATGCGCCGGATGTCCTCCGCCAGTCCCGCCATCTCCGCCGCCGCCCACACCTCCTCCTGGGAGAACGACTCGGCGCCGCTGATGCAGTCCAGGATCGAGCCGGTGAGGGGCTGGGCGTTCTGCAGCACGACGCCGCACTGCCGCCGCACCGCCGCCTGGTCGAGGGCGGTCAGGTCCTGGCCGTCGTACAGGACACTGCCGCCGAGCGGCCGGTCGAAGCCGATGAGCAGGCGCAGCAGTGTCGACTTGCCGCAGCCGCTGGGGCCCACCACCGCCACGAACTCGCCCGGCCGGATCTCGAGCGACACGTCGTCCAGGACGAGGGGCGCGTCGTCGGAGTAGCGGAAGGACAGGTTGCGGGCCTCGATGGCACCCGACAGGACCCCCGGCCGGGTGGTGGAGCCCCGGACCTCGGGGGCCTCGTCCAGGACCGGCCTGATCTGTTCGTACATCGGCAGCGCGGCGGCGGCCGAGACCAGTGCGCCGGTGACCTGGGTGACCGACGTCAGCAGCATCGTCACCGACGTACTGAAGGTGAGGAACTCGCCCGCCGTCATGCTCCCGCGCGCCGGACCCGCCAGAAGCATGAACATGATCAGCGAGCAGAGCGGGAGGTAGACCGCGTCCAGGACGGTCGTCACGTTGCGGATGCGGCCCGCCCGCTGCTGGAGCTCCCGCGAGCGGGCGAACTCCCGCGCCCAGGCCGCGTACGCGAAGCTCTCCGCCGCCGCGACGCGCAGCTTGGGCAGCCCGCGCAGCGTCTGGAAGGCCTGGTTGTTGAGCTTGTTGCCCAGCTCCACCAGCCGCCGCTGCCAGCGCACCTGCCACAGGCCGAGCCCGAGGAACACGAGCGCGATAACCAGGAGCATGGCCATCGCCGCCAGCGCCAGCGGCACGCTGTAGCACAGCAGCAGCACCAGGTTCACCGCCCCGACGGTGCTCGCCTGCACGGCCACCGGGCCGACGCCGGTCAGGACGCGGCGGATCGCGCTGATCCCCATGGCCGCGCTCGCCAGCTCCCCGGTGGAGCGCTCGGCGAAGAACGTCGTCGGCAGCCGCAGCAGCCGGTCCCACACGGCCGGCTGGAGGACGCTCTCGATGCGCCCCTCCATCCGCAGCACCGTGAGGTTCTGCATCAGCATGAACGCCGCCGACACCACGCCCGCGATCATCACGGCCACGGCCACCTGCGTGATCAGGTCCGTCTGCGCGGTCGGTACGTACACGCCGAGGATGCGGCCGGTGGCGAGCGGCACCAGCGCGCCCAGGGCGACCGTCACCAGCCCGGCCAGGGCCAGGTTCCGCACGTCGCCCCCGGCGCCGCGGAGGCTGAAGCGCAGCAGCCGCAGCGGGGTCAGGGGGCGGTCCGGCAGCGGACGGTAGAACATCACCGCGCGCGGCTCCAGTTCGGCGGCCTTCTCCTCGCCGATCCGCATCCGCAGCCCCGAGGCCGGGTTGACCGCCTCGTACCGGCCGCGCCGCCACAGCAGCGCCACCGGGGCGCCGGACTTCGCCCAGTGCCCCACCAGGGGCCCCAGGTCCGTGCGCCACCAGCGCCCCTCCAGCCGCACCGCCCGGGTGCGTACGCGCGAGGCGACGGCGATGCGCTCCACCGCCCCGGTCCGCTCGTCGGCCACGCCGCCCGCCGACGGCTCGGCGAGCGTGATCCCGGCCGCCCGGGCGACCTGCCGGCACACCGCGTACGTGGCGTCGTCGTCCGCCGCCGACCTCTTCTTGCGGCCCGTGCGGTCGGCCCGGCCGATGGACGCCAGCAGTGCCTGGTCCGCCCGCGCGCGGACGGCCTCGCCGGCCCTGATGCCGGCCGCCGCGCGGTCCTCGTGGGCGCGTTCCAGCCGCTCGATCCAGCGGTCGACGGCGGACAGCAGCCGGTACTGCTGGTTGACCATCCGCTGCCACAGCGCGCCGTCGACCAGCAGGTCGGCGGCCGCCTCCGCGGCGCCGTAGTGGACGCTGCCGGGCGGGACCGGCATCCAGAGCATGTCGTCGTCGGCCACGTGCTCGTCCGCCGCCGTCTCGTCCGCGGGCCGCCCGTCGAGCGGCGCCTCGAACAGGACGCCCAGGCTGCGGGCCGTGCCCAGGGCGACGGCGTGCTCCAGGGGCGTCGGCCCGGCGGCGTAGGAGTGGTACGGGTCGGCGTACAGCTCGCGCAGCGCGATGCGGCGCAGCGCGCAGTCCTGCGTGGGGCGGCCCACCAGGGTGTGGCGCGGGCCTTCGACGGGGCCGAGGAGCAGGCTGCCCGCCTCCAGGCGGCCCAGGAAGTGCCAGTGGCCGTCCTCGGCGGCGTCGACCGCGAACAGGTCCAGCCCGCCCGCCACCACCAGCCACAGCACGTGCGGCCCTTCCAGCGGGACGTTGCGCAGCCCCGCGCAGGGGACGGGGGCGCCCAGGGCGCCCAGGGCGTGGACCACCGGGTCGGTGGCGGCCGGCGCGGGGTGGGCCTGTGTGCGGGCCTCCGGGTGGACGGACATGTCAGCGCTCCTCGACCAGCTCGGCGTAGGCGCCCCGGGCGGCGAGCAGTTCCTCGTGACGGCCCCGCTCCACGACCGTGCCGTGGTCCAGGACCACGATCTCGTCGCTGTCGCGGACCGTGGACAGCCGGTGGGCGATGACCACGCACGCGCAGCCGCGCCGCCGCAGGTTGTCGATGATGACCCGCTCGGTCCGGGCGTCCAGCGCGCTCGTCACCTCGTCCAGCACGAGGACGCTCGGCCGCCGCACCAGTGCGCGGGCGATCTCCAGGCGCTGGCGCTGCCCGCCCGAGAAGTTCCGCCCGTCCTGTTCGACGCGGCTGTGGATGCCGCCCGGGCGGCGCGCGACGACGTCGTCGTACACGGCGGCGTCCTTCAGCGCGGCGACGACGGCCTCGTCGGGGATGGAGGGGTCCCACAGGGCCACGTTGTCGCGGACCGTCCCTTCGAACAGGAACACGTCCTGGTCGACGAACGACACGGAGGCGGCCAGCGCGCCGCGCGGGATGTCCTCCAGCCGCTGCCCGTCGATGCGGATGGTGCCCTCCCACGGGGCGTACAGGCCGGAGATGAGCCGCGAGACGGTCGATTTGCCGCTGCCAGAGCCGCCGACCAGCGCCACCTGCTGCCCCGGGCCGACGGTCAGCGAGAACCCGCTGAGCAGCGGTGCGTCCAGCGGGCTGTAGCCGAAGGTGATGTTCTCCAGCTCCACGTGTCCCTTGAGGCGCCGGGTGCTCGCCTCCGGCTCCACGCGCGCGTAGAGGGCGTCGGCGGGGAAGCTCTCGACGTCCTTGAGCCGGGCCACGTCGGCGGCGAAGTCCTGGATGCGGCCCGCCACCCCGTTCAGCCGGGTGATGGGCGCCGTGAAGCGGGTCACCAGGGCCTGGAAGGCGACGAGCAGGCCGATGGAGATGTGCCCCTCCACCGCCCGCAGTCCGCCGATCCACAGGATCAGGGCGCTGTTGAGGGTCGCCAGGGTGGGCGCGACGACGGCCAGGGCCGCGCTCGGCACCCCGAGGCGCTGCTGCACCTCCAGGGTCGTCGCGTGCTGCCCGGCCCAGCGGCGGAAGTAGCCGTTCTCGCCGCCCGTGGCCTTCATGGTCTCGATGAGCTGGAGGCCGGTGTACGAGGTGTTCGTCAGCCGGGCGCTGTCGGCGCGCAGCTTCTGTGTGTGGGTCGCCCGCAACCGGATCACCATCCGCATGGCGACGACGTTGAGGAGCGCCATCAGCACGCCCACCACGGTCAGTTGCGGGTCGTAGGTCCACAGCAGCAGCGCGTAGAGGACGACGACGATGCCGTCGACTCCGGCGGCGGCCAGGTCGCGCGCCAGTGTCTCGGCGACCGCGTCGTTGGACTGGAGCCGTTGCACCAGGTCGGCCGGGCTGCGCTGGGCGAAGAAGGTGACCGGGAGCCGCATCAGGTGGCGCAGGAAGCGGGCGCTGCTGAGGGTGGAGGAGATGATCCGCCCCCGCAGCAGGTTGGCCTGCTGCAGTCCGGTCAGGACGGCGGTCAGGGCGACCATCACCGCCATCGCCGCGAACAGCGGGCCCAGCACCGACGTCTGGTTCCCGATCAGGAACATGTCGATGTACGTACGGCTCAGCGCGGGCAGCGTCGCGCCCACCGCGACGAGCAGCAGGCTCGCCAGCAGCGCCGCCAGAAGGGTGCCCGTGGTCCCGCGCAGCCGTGCGGGCACGGCGCTCAGCACGCCGGGTCTGCGGCCCCCGGGGCGGAAGTCCGGGCCGGGTTCGAAGACCAGGGCCACCCCGGTGAAGCTGGTGTCGAACTCCTCGGGCGTGACGAAACGGCGGCCCTTGCCGGGGTCGTTGACGTACACGCCCCGCCGGCCGAAGCGGCGCCCCGTCCCGTCGTAGACGACGTAGTGGTTGAACTCCCAGAACAGGATGGCCGGGGCCCGCACCTCGGCGAGCGCCTCCGGCTCCATCTGCATGCCCTTGGCCACGAGGCCGTAATTGCGGGCGGCCTTGAGGACGTTGCTGGCGCGGGAGCCGTCGCGGGAGACACCGCACGCGATGCGCAGCTCCTCCAGTGGCACATGGCGCCCGTGGTGGGCGAGCACCATGGCGAGGCAGGCGGCACCGCACTCGACGGCCTCCATCTGGAGCACGGTGGGGGTGCGCACGGGCCTGGGGTGCTTCCCCTTGAGCCTCTTGGGCGCGGATCGCGCGGGGGCGCGGCGGCGGCCGCCCGGCGCGCTCACGGCAGCAGCCAGTCGACGGGGCGCTGGGTGGCCAGGTGCACGGAGGCGCTCACCGGGGTCATGGAGTCCAGCGCGTACGCCGGGCCGTCGGACGTGGACCAGGCGTAGCCGCTTTTCGTCGCGGTCGACCGCTCCAGCTCCACCAGGACCGCGACCGGCTGGCCGGCGCGCGAGAACTGGTCGCCGAGCTGGCCGTTGCCGAGGAAGGCGGTGATGTGACGGCGTGTCTGCACGGTGCGGCCGACGGCCTTCACCCGGCCGCGCAGGACGCCGTACCGCTGCGTGGGCACGGACGGGACGGTGAGGTCGACGGATGCGCCGACGGGGACGGTCGCGCCGCGGTCGGCGGGCACGTAGAGCGTCGCCGTCAGGGGCGCGTCCTCGGTGCCGACGCGCTCGACGGCGGCCACGTCGGCGCCGGTGGTGACCACGGAGCCGATCGTCGCGACCAGGGCGGTGACCCGGCCGGCGGCGAGGGTCCTGACGACGACGTCGCCCCGGGCGGTGCGGACGTCGAGGAGCGGGGCACCGGAGGGCAGGTGGTCGCCCTCCTCGGCGCGCACGCCGGTGACCTGCCCGGCGACGGGACTCTGCAGAAGGTAACTGCCCTTGCCGTGGGTGAGGATTCCGGGCGCCGCAAGGGTGGAGGAGACCGATCCGGTGACGGCCCAGACGGTCGCGGCCGCCATGGCGAGGACCGTGACGGTCAGGACGAGAAGGCCCTGCGGCCGGGCGAAACGCACGGGCAGGTCGATTTCCTCCGGGGATTGCAGCTTGGAAAGGGCCTTTTGGCGGAACTGCACGTAACTCTTACCTCGACCGCACGTGTCCGGTTCAGTGGGCGGACAGCGAGGTGAGCCCCGGAACAGGCAACGTTCCGGGGCTCACTCCTGCTGTCTCAGAGGCCGGCGACGAAGCCGGTGAGGGCCGAGGAGTTCAGGCCCGCGAAGGACTCGACGGCGGCGACGCCCGAGGTGGCGACGGTGGAGACCGGGGCGACCGAGTCGAGGGTGGCGGTCGCGCTGCCGACGACACCGCTGGCGACGGCGCTGTGCAGGCCACCGGACACGGCGTCCAGGTCGGCGTCGGAGATCTCCTGGGTCTGGATCTGGGGGTTCATGCTGTTCCCTTCGCGCGAATTACTCGAAATGACTACGGAGCGAGCCTTTGTGCGACCGCCGCAGTGCGAAGGATCAAAGCACGGGGGCGCGTTGTTCAGCCAATCCGGGGAAGGGCCTGGGGAGTTCTTGCCCACCATGGGACAACGCCTGTGTGCAGGTACCTCCATGGCATGGTGCCGGGTTCTTCACACGGTCGCTCGGCGCCTTTCGGAAGGCTGCCCTCCGGGTGTTTCGGAACGGGACATTCCGGCCGCGGGGGCGGAGCCCCCGGGCCGCGTTCATGACCGCCTGTGGGAGGCGGTGTGACGCCTGTACATTCGGTGTGCAGATTCCCTGGCAGTACGTCATAACGGATGTGCCCGCCAGATGGGGAATGGGACGTTTTCCCGGCGTCGGCCGACTTCGCCGGAGCTGTCCGCCGCGCCCGCCTCACACGGCGCGACCCACCACGTAGGGCAGCAGCCCCAGCAGCTCGCCGGCCGGCCCCGGGGCCAGCGGCACGCCCAGCAGGCAGCCCCGCGCCCGGTCCAGGCGCCGCCGCGCCTCCGCCAGGGCGGCCTCCCGGCCACCCGCTTCCTCGACCAGCCCGGCCGCCCGCCGCAGCCCGGCCTCGTCCAGCGGCCCGGGAGCCGCCAGCAGAGCCGCCAGCCGGCCGGACGCGGGCACGCCCGCCGCCAGGGCGGCCAGCACCGGCAGCGTCTTCTTGCGGCGCCGCAGGTCACCGTGGACCGGCTTACCCGTCGTCGCCGGGTCGCCCCACAGGCCCAGCACGTCGTCGACCGCCTGAAAGGCCACGCCCAGCTCCCGCCCCGCCGTCGACAGGGCGTCCACCGTCGCCGCCGGCGCACCCGCCAGCAGGGCGCCCAGCGCGGCCGCGCAGCCCAGCAGCGCCCCCGTCTTGTGCTCGGCCATGCGCAGATACGCGTCCACCGGCACGGCACCGGGCCCCGTCCACGGCCGCTCCTCGAACAGCAGGTCCTCCGCCTGCCCGCCCACCAGGTCGGCCAGGTCCCGGGACAGCCGCCGCACCGCGGCGCCGCCGTGCGGGCCCGGCGCGCCGGCCAGCACCTCGAAGGCCAGCGCGAACAGCGCGTCACCGGCCAGCACGGCGGGCCCCGTCCCGTACGCCTTCCACGCGGCCGGGCGCTGCCTGCGGGTCTCGTCGCCGTCCATGATGTCGTCGTGGAGCAGCGAGAACGTGTGGATCAGCTCCACGGCCACGGCGCCCGCCACGGCCGTCCGCACCGGCGCCCCGGCCGCCTCGGCGCACAGCACCGCCAGCGCCTGGCGCACCCCCTTCCCGGACGACCCGGTACGGGGCGCGCCCCCGCGCTCCCACCACCCGAAGGCGTACCCGGCCATCTCGGCCGGCCACGCGTGCATCCCCCCGACCCGGGCCCGCAGCTCCGGCTCCACCATGTCCCGGCACCGCGCCAGCACGGCCGGCGCGGTGCCGGGCCCGCCCACCGGGCCGGCCGCCCCCGCCGCGGGCACGCGGGAACCGTCCACGGAGGCGCCGTCCACGGAGGCACCGCTTACGGAGGCGCCGCTCACGGAGGCGCCGCTCACGGAGGCGCCGTCCACGGAGGCGCCGCTCACGAGGGCGCCGTCCACGGAGGCGCCGTTCGCGGCCGGGGGAGCCGCGGCCGGGGGAGCCGCTCCTGGGGCAGCCGCGGCCGGGGGAGCCGTGGCCGGGACGTGGGAGGACGAGACGGACGACGGCGTCATCGGCGGGGCTCCTCTACGGGCGCGACGGGCAGGCCCAGCTCGGCGTGGGCCTTGTCGACCATGGCGCGCGCGTGGCGCAGGCCCATGCGGTCCAGGACACCGCGCAGGTCGGCCAGCTCCGCCGCGGTGCGCGCGGGGTCCGCCCCGAGGCGGGCACGCGCCTTGACGGACCCCAGCCGGGACAGGGCCTCGCCCCGCGGCTCGTCCATCGCGCGGAACTCGGACAGCGCCAGCTCGTACGTCTCCAGCGCCTCCGCGTACCGCCCCGCCCGGTACAGCACATTGCCGCGCATCTTGTGGTTGTACGCCAGCGCGCTCGACAGGTTCATCTCGCGGCAGCCCTCCTCCGCCCGGCCGAGCAGCTCCAGCGCACGGGCGGCGTCGCCGTCGCGGACGGAGACGATGTCGGCCAGCCCGCGCAGCGCCCAGGCGTGACCGCGCCGGTCGTCGGCGGCGGCCGCGATCGCGGCGGCCTCCTCGAACAGCGCGTACGCCGTGTCGTACCGGCCACTGTTGCGGTGCATCTGGGCGATGCCCTCCAGCGCCCACACCGTGTGCCGCGCCTCGCCACGCGCGCGTGCCTCCGCGAGCAGCTCGTCGTGCAGGGCGCCGACCGCCTCGTAGTCGCCCTGGATGCGGCCCGTCTCCGCGAGCCCGGCCAGCGAGTAGCCGTGGGCGACCACGTCGCCCCCGCGTTTGCCCAGGTCGGCCGCGTACCGCAGGAGCCGGAAGGCGAGCGCCAGGGCGCCGCGCTGGCGGGCCAGCGTGCCACCGCTCCACAGCGCCCACGCCATGGCCGGCAGGTCACCGGCCGACCGGGCGGTGCGGTAGCTCGACTTCCAGGCCCGGTCCGCGGCCTCCACGTGGCCGAGCCGCCGGTGCGCCTCCGCCACCGCGAGGCCGGCACGTGCCGCCTCGTGGGCGTCCCCCGCACGCTGTGCGGCGGTCATCTGGCCGGTCGCCGCCTCGAGCACGTCGGTGAGGGACGCGTTGACCGACAGGGCGCTGAGCGCGCCCTGGTACTCCGGCGCGAGAGCCTTGCTGAACATGAGTGCCTTTCCCGGAGGGGCGGCCGCAGGCCGCACGCCGGCACCGGGGCCGTCACGGCCCCGGGGGCCGTCCGTGCCGTCACGCGGCGCCCCCCTTCTGACTCGTCTCCCAAGCTGACTGCGCGCGCTTCGGGAAGGAAGAGGATCAAGAGAGCGGACAGGTTCCACTTTCGGGTGAAGGAGGGGCGGAGAGTGACGGTTCCCGGCGTACGCGGGCCGTAGCCGGGAACCCGCCGAGGTCAGGAGGACGACCCAGGAGGCCCGCCCATGACCGCACAGGCCCCCGCCCACCGGCTGCTGCGGGAGGTGCGCGCCGTCGTGTTCGACACCGACGGCGTGCTCACCGACTCGGCCCGCGCCCACGCCGCCGCCTGGAAGGCGGCCTTCGACGCCCGGCTGGCCGCCCACCCGCCCGAGGACCCGGACCAGCGCCGGCCCTTCGACGCCACCGAGGACTACCTGAGGTACGTCGACGGAAGGTCCCGTCTCGACGGAGCCGCCGCCTTCCTCGCCTCCCGGGGGCCGCGCCCTTCCCCCGCCACCGTGCAGGCGGTCGCCGCCGAGAAGGAACGGCTGTTCACCGAACGGCTGCGGGAGCGGGGCGTCGACGCCTTCCCGGACGCCGTGCGGCTGCTGCGCGCCCTGCGCCGCGCCGGCACCCCCGTCGCCGCCGCCTCCGCCTCCCGCCACGCCCGTGAGGTCCTCTCCTCCGCGCGGCTCCTGGACCTCTTCGACGCGCTGGTCGACGGCGTCGAGGCGGCCCGCCTCCGGCTGCCCGGCAAACCCGAACCCGCCCTCTTCCTGGAGGCCGCCCGCCGGCTCTCCGTGCCGCCCGCCCACTGCGCGCTCGTCGAGGACGCCCGGGCCGGGGTCGAGGCGGGCCGGCGCGGCGGCTTCGGGCTGGTCGTCGGCGTGGACCGCGCACCCGGCCCCGGGACGGGCGACGCGCTCCGCCGCGCCGGCGCCGGCATCGTCGTACACGACCTCGCGGAGCTGCTCCCGGCTCCCTGTGAAGGAGTGCCGTCGTGACGGACTGGACCTGGGACTACGAGGGGTACACCCCCGCCAAGGAGAGCCTCCGCGAGTCCCTGTGCACCCTCGGCAACGGCTACTTCGCCACCCGCGGCGCCGCCACCGAGTGCTCCGCCGACGACGTCCACTACCCGGGGACGTACGCAGCGGGCTGCTACAACCGTCTCACCTCCGACGTGGCAGGCCGTACGGTCGAGAACGAGGACCTGGTCAACCTGCCCAACTGGCTGCCGCTGCGCTACCGCGTCGACGACAGCGAGGCCGAGACGCCCGCCGCCTGGCTGGGCCCCGACAGCGAGGAGCTGATCGACCACCGCCAGACCCTGGACCTGCGCGCGGGCACCCTGGAGCGCCTGACCCGCTACGAGGACGACGACGGCCGGCGGCTCGCCGTGCGCCAGACCCGCCTCGTGCACATGGCCGACCCGCACCTCGCCGCGTTGCGCACCGAGTTCACGGCCGAGAACTGGGCCGGAACGCTGGACGTCGAGGCAGCCCTCGACGGCGACGTCATCAACGGCGGGGTGGCCCGCTACCGGCAGCTCGCCTCCCGCCACCTCACCCATGTGCACACCGGGGACGCCGCCGCCGACACCGTCTGGCTGCGCTGCCGCACCCGTACCTCCGACATCCGCGTCGGCATGGCCGCCCGGACCACGACCACCGGCGCCGAGGACACCGCGCTCACCGTCCACCACACCCCCCGGCACGCCGCCCAGCGCTTCCGGTTCACCGTCCGGCCGGGCAGCCCGGTCGTCGTCGACAAGACCGTCGCCCTGCACACCTCCCGCGACGCGGCGATCAGCGACCCCCTGCACGCCGCCACCGACCGGGTGCGCCGCGCACCGGCCTTCGAGGCGCTGCTGGTCTCCCACCGCACCGCCTGGCGCCAGCTCTGGCGGCGGGCCGCGCTGGAGGTGCCGGACCACGCGGGCCGCGTCCTGCGGCTGCACCTGTTCCACGTCCTGCAGACCCTCTCCCCGCACACCGCCGACCTGGACGTCGGCGTCCCCGCCCGGGGCCTGCACGGCGAGGCGTACCGCGGGCACATCTTCTGGGACGAGCTGTTCGTCCTGCCGTATCTGAACCTGCATTTCCCCGAGGTCTCCCGAGCCCTGCTCACCTACCGCCACCGGCGGCTGGAACGCGCCCGCCTCACCGCCCGGGACGCGGGCTGCACCGGCGCCATGTACCCCTGGCAGAGCGGCAGCGACGGGAGGGAGGAGACGCAGCGGCTCCACCTCAACCCGCGCTCGGGGCGCTGGCTGCCCGACCACTCCCACCTCCAGCAGCACGTGGGCTCGGCCATCGCGTACAACGTGTGGCAGTACTGCGAGGCCAGCGGCGACACCGAGTTCCTGCACACCAAGGGCGCGGAGATGCTGCTGCAGATCGCCCGGTTCTGGGCCTGCCGTGCCACCTGGGACGGCGATCTGGGCCGCTACCGCATCCGGGGTGTCCTCGGTCCCGACGAGTACCACGACGCCTACCCGGACGCCGTCACCCCGGGCCTCGACGACAACGCGTACACCAACGTCACGGCCGCCTGGGTGCTCACCCGCACCCTGCAGCTCCTGCGCGACCTGCCCGAACCGCGCCGGCGGGAACTGGCCGAGCGCACCGAGCTCGACCACGGCGAGCTGGAGCTGTGGGAGGACGTCTCACGCGGACTGCACGTGCCGTTCCACAAAGGGGTCATCAGCCAGTTCGAGGGCTTCGGCGACCTCGCCGAACTCGACTGGGAGGGCTGGCGCCGGCGCTTCGGCGACATCCGCCGGCTCGACCGCATCCTGGAGGCCGAGGGCGACTCGGTCAACCACTACCAGGCGTCCAAGCAGGCCGACGTGCTGATGCTCGGCTACCTCTTCTCGCCCCCCGAGCTGGCGGCGCTGATGAGCCGCCTCGGCTACTCCCTGGACGACGCGACCTGGCGGCGGACCGTGGACTACTACCTGTACCGCACCAGCCACGGCTCGACGCTGAGCGGCCTGGTGCACGGCTGGGTGCTGGCCCGGGTGCGGCGCTCCGAGGCGTGGCAGTTCTGCCAGGAGGCGCTCGACGGGGACATCGCCGACGTCCAGGGCGGCACCACCGGCGAGGGCATCCACCTGGGCGCGATGGCCGGCACCCTGGACCTGGTGCAGCGCGGTCTGACCGGCCTGGAGACGCGCGGCGGCGTGCTGCGGCTCGACCCGGTCCCGCTGCCCGAGCTGTCCCAGTACGACTTCACCCTCCGCTACCGGGGCCACTGGGGTGTACGGCTGCGCATGACGCCGGGGCACCTGCACATCGCCGTGCCCGGCTCCGGAGGAGAACCGATGGGGCTCGAGCTGCCCGACGGCGTGGCGGTCCAGCTCGACCCGGGGGAGATCCGCGAGCTGCCGCTCCTCGGCTGAGAGCCGCGGGCGGTCCCGGGCGTCACGCGTGCGCGTACGGTACGTCGATCCGCCGGCCGCTCACCCGGTCCGGCGTGAGGGCCACCCAGCACGCCCGGTCGCCCTCGCCCCACGGCGTGCCGTACGCCTGGTCGTCCAGCCGGTGCACGTCCTCGGGGTCCGTCACGGTGTGCGGCGTGCCGACGACCAGGACGCTCCAGCCCCGGCACAGCGCGTCGTCGATGTGGTCGACCTCGAACGCCATCCGGCCGCCTCCCGTGAGTGGCGCCAGCGCCTCCGGCGCGACGCGGAACGCGACCTCCCCGTCCTCGACCAGGTAGCTCACCGGCAGGATGGCCGGGCCCTCCCGCGTCGTCACGGCCACGTGCCCCACGCCGTGCGTGCCCAGCAGGGTGCGGCACTCGTCGAGGCCGAGGTCCACGAGCTCAGGGTGGAGCGGGGCGTGCCCGGTCCCCGGCGGCAGGTCGGCGGTGCCCCCGGTCAGCTCCACCACGCTGGTCTCCAGCGCGTCCGCCAGCCGCAGCAGGAAGCCGATCCCGGGGGTCGCGGGCTGCTCCTCCAGGTACTGGATGTACCCGGGCGCGGACCCGGCCCTTACGGCCACCTCCTCGCGGCTCAGTCCGAGCTGCTGCCGGCGCGCCGCCACGCGCCGGCCGATGTCCCCCCGGCAGGACCCGTGGGCGTGCGTACCCCCGCCTGGTTCCGCCAACAGCGATTTGTCGGGCATGGGAGGCACCGTCCCTTCCGGGTGCGCGACGGCAGGCTGCCTACCAGCCCACGGTACGCCTCGGTGCGCTCCCACACCCGTGCGGACCTTCCGGCCCCGTCAGACCCGGTCCGCCGCGATCAGCAGGTAGTGGAAACTGCCCTCCTTGTAGGCGGTGAGGAAGGGGTCCTCGATGCCCGTGGCCAGGGCGGACCTGGCGCGCAGCTCCCAGTACGGGATGGTGGCGGCGGTCAGGTCCACGACGTTGATCGGCACCAGGCCGTTGGCCGCCATGGCCTTGAAGTACTCGCTGCGGGGGTGGATGTTGCAGGTGTAGTGCTCGTCGATGCGGCTGACCGCCCTGGAGCGACCACCGGTGAGGTCGTTGTAACAGCCGGTGACGCAGACGTAGCGGCCGCCGTGCCGCAGGACCCGGGACATCTCCGCGTACAGCTCGAAGAGGTCCACGTACATGGTCGTCTCGTTGGTCCAGGCCGCCCGGCGGGAGCCGGTCTCCAGACCGGTGTCCAGCATGTTGCGGAAGTGGAACCGCACGCGGTCCGAGACGCCGCGCTCCTCGGCCTGGGTGTTGGCGAACCCGACCTGGTACTCCGAGATCGACACCCCGTCGACGTGGCAGCCGAAGCGCTGGTTGGCCATGAAGCTGGTGCCGCCGCGGCCGGAGCCGGCGTCGAGCAGCCGGTCCTGGGCGGTGACGGGGCCGAGGTGGTCCAGCAGGACCTCCGCCTGCGCGGTCTCCAGGCGGTGCAGCTCCCTGGTGATCCGTTCCTGGCGGGTGTCCTCGGGGCCCTGGAGGACGGAGGGGTCGTAGTCGCCGATCCCGTAGTGGTGGTGGTAGAGGCCGTCGACCTCGCCGAGCCGCAGGTTGACCGGGTCCTGCTGGTTGGTGTTCCAGTACGCGGCGACGGACCTCT
The DNA here is from genome assembly GCF_004353505.1 of Streptomyces sp. WAC05374. Lineage (GTDB taxonomy): Bacteria > Actinomycetota > Actinomycetes > Streptomycetales > Streptomycetaceae > Streptomyces. Next base: position 212,185 of record NZ_SMNQ01000004.1, on the reverse strand, counting down.
GGAAGTCGGTGCGCAGCACCTCGTCGGAGGAGGTGGTCATGGTCATGCTGAGGGACTCCTTGCGATCTGCGTGTGGGGGGTGGGACGCGACCGGGTCGTGCCGTCGGAGTCCCTACTCGGCGCGCGGGCGCACTTCGACGTTCTCGAGGATGCCGATCGCGTCCGGGACGAGGATCGCGGCCGAGTAGTAGGTGCTGACGAGGTACGAGATGATCGCCTTCTCGTCGATGCCCATGAAGCGGACGTTGAGGCCGGGCTCGTACTCGTCGGGCAGGCCGGTCTGGAACAGGCCGATGACGCCCTCGTTGTCCTCGCCGGTACGCATGGCGATGATCGAGGACGTGTGGTGCTCGGTGATCGGGATCTTGCCGCACGGCAGGATCGGGATGCCGCGCCAGGCCGGGATCTGGTGGCCGCCGACGTCCACGCTGCCGATGTACAGGCCGCGCTTGTTGCACTCCTTGCCGAACGCCGCGATGGTGCGCGGGTGGGCGAACAGGTACTGCGTGTTGCGCCGCATGCTGATCAGGTCGTCGAGGTCGTCCGGCGTGGGCGCGCCGGCGTGGGCCTGGATGCGCTGGTCGTAGTCCGTGTTGTTCAGCAGTCCGAAGTCGGGGTTGTTGACCAGCTCGTACTCCTGGCGCTCGCGCAGCGCCTGGATGGTGAGCTTGAGCTGCTGCTCGGTCTGGTTCATCGGCTGGTTGTAGAGGTCCGCGACGCGGCTGTGGACCTTCAGCACCGTCTGGGCGACGCTCAACTCGTACTCGCGCGGGTCGAGTTCGTAGTCGACGAAGGTGGTGGGCAGGGCCGGCTCGCCGTCGTGGCCCGACAGGAAGCGGATCTCGACCTCGCCGTACTTGTTCGTCGGCTTGTGCCCGTTGGAGGTCACCGACTGGATGTGCTCGCGCAGCGTCTCGTACTGGCCCGCGACCTGCTTGTACGCCGCCTGCGAGAGGACGAGCACGGTGGTCTTGGTGGTGGCGCGGACGGTGAACTCCCACTTGGCGCCGGCGTCGCCCGCCAGCATCCGGCCGCCGAACGAGTCACCGTCGGCCAGCATGCCGAGCCGGGTCTCGCCGTCGTCGTACTTGGCCTTGCCGAGCTTCTCGACCTTGCCGTGCGCGATCAGGAAGACCTGGTCGGCCTTGCGGCCCCGCTCCGCGAGGAGCTGGCCGGGCTCGAACTCCTTCTGCGTGAACTTGTCGGCCAGCGCGGCGAGCGCCGTCGGGTCGGTGAACCCGCGCAGCAGCGGCAGCTCGCACAGCTCGGCCGGCACGACCTGCACCTTGGAGCCGGTCTGTACGAAGGTCACGCGGCCGTCGCCGACGGCGTACGACAGCCGCCGGTTGACCCGGTAGGTGCCGCCGGGCACGTGGACCCACGGAAGCTTCCGCAGCAGCCAGCGCGAGCTGATCTCCTGCATCTGCGGTTGCGACTTGGTGGTGGTCGCGAGGTTGCGCGCCGCCCGCGTGCTGAGGCTGAGCTGGATGTGCTCCTGGGTCTGGATCTGCGGCTTGGTGGGGGCCGGGCGCGTTTCGACTGCCATGGGCTGCTTTCCCTTTCGTATGGTGATGCACCTGGTGGGCGGGGGTCGGACAACCGGGCCCGTTTCCAGGGTCATTACGGGTAGTGAATAGGTGTGACGGACAGTGATGGGGGATTGGCGCGCGCGTGCGCGTGTCGCGCCGTACCGGGAGGGGGCGCACGGGGGCCGTGGCCCGCATGGTGAAACGTTCAGCCCGCCTGTCGTCCGCGCCGGACCCGCTCCGGCACCCCGCCGGCCCGCCGCCGGATCGCGCCGTCCCGCGACGACCCCGGCGTACCCGCCCGAACGGCCTAGCCCGTGGTCAGCAGCACCACGTCGAGCGTGCGCGGACCGTGCACGCCTTCCACCCGGTCCAGTTCGATGTCGCTGGTGGCCGACGGCCCGGAGATCCACGTCAGCGGACGCGCCGGGTCGAGCCGTGGCAGCGCCCGTGGCAGCGAGGCGACGACCTGCTCCGGCGCCCGGACGACGCAGATGTGCAGGTCGGGGACGAGCGTCAGGGCGCGCCGTCCCTGGCCCTCGGTGGCGTCCAGCACGAGGGTGCCCGTCTCGGCGACGGCCAGGGCACAGGTGGTGACCACGGCGTCGGTGGCGTCCAGTTCGTACGCGGTGAGCGGGCGCCCGGCCGTGTCGTGGCGCCGCTCGGCCTCCGTGGCGGCCAGCCACTCCGCGGGCAGGCCGGGCGGGACGGCGACCGACGCCGCCCCGCGCGCGGCGAGCAACCGGGCGATCAGCGCGGGCAGTTCGTCGTCCACCGCGCGGTGGACGTGGGCCCGGTAGTCGGCCAGGTTGTGGTGGAGCAGGTCCAGCAGGGCGGCCGGGTCGTCGGGGGAGTGGCTCGCGCGGTAGTCGCGGACCGGCTCCGGGGCGTCCGGCGCTCCGGCGGTGGCCGCGCGGACGCGGGCGAGGATCTCGTCACGGCTGCTCATGCGCGGTTCTTCCGCCACCAGTCGCGGAACGACCGTTCCGGCAGTTCGGGCAGGTCCCGGCCGTCGGTCCACGCCCCGGCGCCCGGCGGCCTGGCCGGGTGCGCCTTCCGGGTCGCGGACGCCAGCCGTTCGCCCGCCGCCAGGGCGGTGGGGTGGTCCAGCAGCCAGGTGGCCGCCCTGACGGCGGCCCGCTCCAGTCGGTGCCCCTTCCCGCCCTGTCCGGCGACCTTCCCGCGCAGGTGGACGAGCACCTCGGGGATGTCGATGGCGACCGGACACACCTCGTAGCACGCGCCGCACAGCGACGAGGCGTACGGCAGCGAGGCGTCGATGTCACTGGCCGTGCCCCGCAGTTGCGGGGTGAGGATCGCCCCGATCGGGCCCGGGTAGACCGACCCGTACGCGTGCCCGCCCGCCCGCTCGTACACCGGGCAGACGTTGAGGCACGCCGAGCAGCGGATGCAGCGCAACGCCTGGCGGCCGACCTCGTCGGCGAGCGCGGCGGTCCGGCCGTTGTCCAGCAGGACCAGGTGGAAGGCGGCCGGGCCGTCCGCGTCCGTCGTGCCCGTCCACATGCTGGTGTACGGATTCATCCGCTCGGCCGTCGACGACCGCGGCAGCGTCTGGAGGAAGACCTCCAGGTCCCGCCACGTCGGCACCACCTTCTCGATCCCGACGACCGAGATCAATGTCTCCGGCAGGGTCAGGCACATGCGGCCGTTGCCCTCGGACTCGACCACGACCAGCGTGCCCGTCTCGGCGACCATGAAGTTCGCCCCGGAGATGCCCACCTTCGCCGAGAGGAACTTCTCCCTCAGGTGCAGGCGGGCCGCCTCCGCCAGGTCGGCCGGCGCGTCGGTCAGGTCCTCGGGCGCCGGCCGCCCCCAGCGGGCCATCCGGTCACGGAAGATGTCGCGGATCTCCCCGCGGTTGCGGTGGATCGCCGGAACCAGGATGTGCGAGGGGCGGTCCTCGCCCAACTGCACGATCAGCTCGGCCAGATCCGTCTCGTACGCGGCGATGCCCTCGGCCGCGAGGGCCTCGTTCAGGCCGATCTCCTGCGTCGCCATCGACTTGACCTTCACGACCTCCCGTTCACCGGTCGCCTTCACCAGGTCCGTCACGATCCGGTTCGCCTCGCCGGCGTCCGCCGCCCAGTGGACCGTGCCCCCGGCCGCCGTGACGGCCGCCTCCAACTCCACGAGGTAGGTGTCCAGATGGCGCAGCGTGCGGTCCTTGATCCGCTTGCCGGCCTCCCTCAGCAGCGCCCAGTCGTCCAGCTCGGCGACCGCCCGGGCCCGCTTGTCGCGGATGGTGTGCGTGGCGTGCCGCAGGTTGGCCCGCAGCACCGGATCGGCCACCGCCTCCGCGGCCGCCTCCGGGAAGGCCGGCATGCCCAGGAACGTCCCGCTCACCGCGGCGGCTCCCCTTCCGTACCGGCCAGGATCTCGGCGATGTGCACCGTCCGCATCCGCTCGCCCTCCCGTCGCAGGACGCCATCGAGGTGCATCAGGCACGAGTTGTCCGCGCCGCACAGCACCTCCGCGCCCGTACCGACGGCGCCGCGCACCTTGTCGCGGCCCATCGCCACCGACACGGCCGGGTTCTTCACCGCGAACGTCCCGCCGAAACCGCAGCACTCCTCCGCCCCGGGCAGTTCCACCAGCTCCAGGCCCCGGACCGCCGCCAGCAGCCGGCGGGGCCGGTCGCCGAGACCCAGCAGCCGCAGCCCGTGGCAGGACGGGTGGTACGTCACCCGGTGGGGGTAGTACGCGCCCACGTCCGTCACGCCCAGCACGTCGACCAGGAACTCCGTCAGCTCGTACGTCCGGGGCCCGAGCCCCGGTTCGCCCAGCCCCGGGTAGTGGTCGCGCACCATGGCCGCGCACGAACCCGACGGGGCGACGACGTACGCGTACCCCTCGAAGGCCCGTGCCGTGCGGCGCGCCAGGCGTTCCGCCTCGCGGGGGTAGCCGGTGTTGAACTGGGGCTGGCCGCAGCACGTCTGGGCCTCCGGGAAGTCCACCTCGACGCCGAGGCGTCTCAGGAGCCGCACGGTGGCGATCCCGGTCGCGGGGTACAGCGCGTCGTTGACGCAGGTGACGAACAGCGCGACGCGCATCGCGGCTCCTTCCTTACCCGGACGAGGATAGGGCCCGGTGTGAGCACCGGGCCTGCTACCCGGCCCGGCGCCCGGAAACCCGTTGCCCGCCCGCCGAGCCGCTGGCAGGGTCTCGGCCCATGCCCACCTTCTCTGCACCCGACGGGACCACGCTCGCCTACCGCCTCCGGGGTGAGGGCCCTCCACTGATCTGCCTCCCGGGCGGGCCGATGCAGGCCGCCGCGTACCTCGGCAACCTCGGCGGTCTGTCCGCGCACCGGCGGCTGGTCATGCCGGACCTCCGGGGCACCGGCCGCTCGGCGGTACCGGACGACCCCGCCTCCTACCGCTGCGACCGGCTCGTCGACGACGTGGAGGCACTCCGCGCGCACCTGGGCCTGGAGCGCATGGACCTGCTCGCGCACTCCGCCGGCGCCAACCTGGCCGCCCGCTACGCCGAGCGGCACCCCGGACGCGTCGGCAGGCTCGCGCTGATCACGCCCAGCGTCATGGCCGTCGGCGTCACCGTCACCGGGGACCTGCGGCGCGAGACGGCCGAGCTGCGCCGGGACGAGCCGTGGTTCCCGGAGGCGTACGCGGCCCTGGAGGCCATCGTCGCCGGCCGGGCGAGCGCCGAGGCGTGGCGGGCCATCGCCCCCTTCGCCTACGGCCGCTGGGACGATGCCGCCCGGGCCCACCGGGACGCCGAGGACGGGCAGCGCAACGACGAGGCCGCCGCCGTCTTCGGCGGCGAGGGCGCCTTCGACCCGGCCACCACGCGCGCGGCGCTCGCGTCGTTCCGGCGGCCGGTGCTGGTCCTCGCGGGGGAGACCGACCTGAATTCACCCCCTCCCGCGATGGCGGAGGTCGCCGGGGTGTTCCCGGACGCCCGGCTCGTGGTGCAGAAGGGAGCCGGGCACTTCCCGTGGCTCGACGACGCCGGCCGGTTCGTGGAGACCACCGCGGCGTTCCTCGGCTGAGCCGGCCGGCTCACGCGCCGACGGCCGCCGCCGGGGGAGCGGTGGGGTGGCGCAGACCCTCGGCGGCGTCCGACACCCGGCGCAGCAGGTCCAGGAAGACGGCCCGCTCCGCCTCTTCCAGCGGGGCCAGGAGGATGTGGTTCATCCGTGCCGTGCGCGCCGCCAGCCTCGTGTGGACGCGTACGCCCTCGTCGGTGGCGCGCAGCACCGAGCGCCGCCCGTCGCCCGGGTCGCGGACCTTGTCGACCAGGCCGCGGCCGGCCAGCCGGCGGACCACCTCGGCGACGGTGGAGCGGTCGAGGCCGACACGGTCGCCGACGGTGCGCTGGTCCAAACCGCCCTCACCGACGAGGGTGTTGAGGACGGCGAACTGCGGGGAGGTGACCTCTTCGGAGACGACCGTGTTCCACAGCAGGGTGTGCGCCTGCCGGAAGCGCCGGGCCAGATGGCCGGGATGGCGCTCGAGGTCGAGTGCGGGCACGGTTTGTCCCCTCTCCCCGGGTGGTCCCTGATGCGAGTGCCGGCCAGTGTCTCACGGGCCCTCCGTGCCCTGAGGGCCTTGACCGCCCGGTGCGACGGTGCCACGCTGCCGGTTCACGCACCGATGCTCAGTGCACTGAGCTTTTCGGCGGCCCACCGGGGCGTTCTTCGGGAAGGAAGGCGACCGATGGACAAGGTGGTGGCCACGGCGGGCGACGCCGTGGCCGACGTGCACGACGGAGCCTCGCTGGCGGTCGGCGGCTTCGGCCTCAGCGGCGTGCCCGACACGCTGATCCGGGCCGTGCACGCGACCGGGGCCGGCGGCCTCCGGGTGGTCTCCAACAACTGCGGCGCCCTGGACCACGGGCTCGCGGTCCTGCTCGCCGCCGGGCGCCTCGCCCGCGTCACCGGCTCGTACATCGGCTCCAACAAGGAGTTCGCCCGCCAGTACCTCGCGGGCGAGCTGGAGGTGGAGCTGATCCCCCAGGGCACCCTCGCCGAACGGCTGCGGGCGGGCGGCGCGGGCATCCCCGCCTTCTACACCCCGGCCGGCGTCGGCACCCAGGTCGCCGACGGCGGCCTGCCCCGGCGGTACGACGGCCACGGCGGCGTCGCGCTCGCCTCACCGCCCAAGGAGGTCCGCGAGTTCGACGGCGTGCCGTACGTCCTCGAACGCGGCATCCGCACCGACTTCGCCCTGGTGCGCGCCGCCCGGGGCGACCGCCACGGCAACCTGGTCTTCGCCAAGTCCGCCCGCAACTTCAACCCGCTCGCCGCCATGGCGGGACGGATCACCGTCGCCGAGGTCGAGGAACTGGTCGAGCCCGGCGAGATCGACCCCGACCACGTCCACCTGCCCGGCGTCTTCGTGCAGCGGGTCGTCGCCCTCACCCCGGAGCAGGCCGCCGACAAAAGGATCGAGCACCGCACGACCCGTCGCCGTACGCCCGGCCCCACCGGTGAGGAACACCGCTGATGGCCTGGACACGCGACGGGATGGCCGCCCGCGCGGCCGCCGAGCTGCACGACGGCGCGTACGTCAACCTCGGCATCGGCCTGCCCACCCTCATCCCCGGCCATCTCCCCGACGGCGTCCACGTCGTCCTCGCCTCCGAGAACGGCGTCCTCGGCACCGGCCCCTACCCCGACGAGGACGAGGTCGACCCCGACCTCATCAACGCCGGCAAGGAGACCGTCACCGTCCTGCCCGGCGCCTCCTTCTTCGACTCCGCGCTCTCCTTCGCCATGATCCGCGGCGGCCACATCGACATCGCCGTCCTCGGCGCCATGCAGGTCTCCGCCACCGGAGACCTCGCCAACTGGGCCGTCCCCGGCAGGCTCGTCACCGGCATCGGCGGTGCCATGGACCTGGTGCACGGCGCCCGGCGCGTCCTCGTCACCATGACCCACACCGCCAAGGACGGCAGCCCGAAGATCGTGGAGCGGTGCACCCTTCCGCTCACCGGCCGCGCCTGCGTCCACCGGATCATCACCGACCTGGGCGTCCTGGACGTCACCCCCGACGGCCTCGTCCTCGTCGAGACCGCCCCCGGCGTGACCGCCGGCGACATCCGCCGCGCGACCGCCGCACCCGTCCGCACGGCCCCCTGAGCCACGTGGAGTTCACCGGCATGGCCCCCACCGGCGCCGACCCCTCCGCCACCGTCCCGGCCGCCGCCAGTCAGGCCCAAGTGGACGTCCGCATCGTCCGGCAGCGCGACGCGCACGAGAAGACCGTCGCCGACGGTGCCCGGCGCGCCCACCACCCGGCGCGCGACTACCCGCCGTACCGTTCCACCCTGCTGCGCCCCCCCTGGCTGCCGCTCGTCGCCGTCGCCACCGCCCGCGACCCGGAGGCCGTCGAACTGGCCGCGCCCGCCTTCGGCCCCACCGACGTCACGGAACTCGACAACGACCTGACCCGGCAGCACCCGGGCGAGCCGCTCGGCGAGCGCATCACCATCACCGGGCGCGTCCTGGACCGCGCCGGCCGCCCGGTACGCGGCCAGCTCGTCGAGGTGTGGCAGGCCAACGCCTCCGGCCGGTACGCCCACCGGCGCGACCGGCATCCCGCCCCCCTCGGCCGCCGCCCGCCGCGCCCCGGCCCACGCGGCCGTCCTGTACGGCTCGGTCGCCGCCGGGGACGATCGGCCTCCGGGGGCCTGGCACGCCGAGCGGGAGCCGCTGCGGGACCCGCTGCGGCTCACCGGCGGCGCCGCGCACCACGCCGCCCGCCTCGCCCGGGGGCTGCGCGTCCACCCGGACCGCATGCGCGCCGGCCTGGACCTCACCGGCGGGCTGATCGTCTCCGAGCGCCTGCGGGCCCGCTTCCCGCGGGAGCACCTGGCGAGGGCGGCCGAGGAGGTCCGCGCCACCGGCACGCCCCTCGCCGGTGTCCTCGGCGTACCGCCCGGGCTGACCGACCCCGCCCGCTACACCGGCGCGGCGGCGCGGCTCACCGACCGTGCCCTGGAACGCCGGTGAACCGCCCCCGCCCGCCGGCCCGCGGCGCTACGACGGCGACGAGTCCCGCACCGCCCGGGCGGCCTCGGCCACGGCGGTGGCCACGAACGTCTCGGCGGCCGGCTTGTCGATGCCGAGGCGGGTGAGGAGCCCGTCACCGTCCTCGAACTCCAGCAGGGCGAGCAGGATGTGCTCGGTGCCGACGTGGTGGTGCCCCAGCCGCAGGGCCTCGCGGAAGGTGAGCTCCAGGACCTTCTTGGCCCGGGCGTCGAAGGGGACGAGGTCGGGCACGGCGTCCGCCGTCGGCGGCAGGGCGGCGGCCGCCTCCCGCCGGACGGTGTCCAGCAGCACCCCCTGCGCGGTGACGGCCCGGGCGGCGAGGCCGTCGGGCTCGTGCAGCAGCCCGAGCACCAGGTGCTCGGTGCGGATCTCGTCGTTCTGTGCCGCGTGGGCCTCGTTCTGCGCGGCCATCACGACGTTGCGGGCGCGCGGGGTGAAGCGGCTGAAGCCCTGGGAGGGGTCCAGGTCCGACGGCTCGCCGGCCTTGGGCACGAAACGCTTCTGCGCGGCCTGCCGGGTCACGCCCATGCTCCGGCCGATGTCCGTCCAGGAGGCGCCCGAGCGCCTGGCCTGGTCGACGAAGTGGCCTATCAGGTGATCCGCCAGCTCTCCCAGGTGGTCGGCGGCGATCACGGCGCCGGAGAGCTGGTCGAGGGTGTCGGTGTGCGTCTTCTTGATCGCTTCGATCAGGTCGTCGAGGCGGACGGGGTGCGTCATGCCGACTGGTTGCGTCATGTGTCAACCGTAGGTTGACAAGGCGGGTGCGTCAACCGCGAGTTGACACCCCGTCGGTCCCCCTACGGAACCGCGTCCAGGGGCAGCAGCTCGCCGCCGACCGGCAGGCCCTCCACCCGCCGGTTGTCGACGACCACCAGCTCGTGGGGGTGCCTGCGGCCGCGCTGCCACTGGCCGCCCGAGAGCCGCACCGTGGCGATGCGGGGCGCGGGGCCGGACGTCCAGTCGAGCGGGCCGGCGACGGTGTCCAGCCGGGTCGCCCCGAGCGCGGCGGCGACCGATGCGGGTGCCGCGGGGTCCCCGGCGGTGGCCAGGGCGTGCGCGGCCACCTCGAACAGGGCGTACGCCAGCCCCAGCGGCTGGAGCCACTGGTTGCCCGTCACCCGCTCGTAGCCCTCGGCCAGTTCGGCGGCGGTCGTGCCGTCCAGGGAGGAGCGGTAGGGATGGGACGGGGTCCAGTAGACGAGCGTCGCCACGTTCGCCTGCGGCACCTCCCCGCCGGGCGCGGTGGTGGCGGGCGGATAGGCCAGCCATCGCGAGCAGGTGAGCAGGCGCAGGCGCAGGCCCTGCCGGGCGGCCTCCCGGCGGAACAGGCCGAGGTCCGCCCCCGTCGCGGCGCTCGTCACCACGTCCACGCCCGCCTCGCGGAACGCCGCCACGTGCCCGGCCGGCGCGGTGGCCGGCTCCCGGTACCCGCCCGGGTCCACGAGGCGGTGCCCACGCGCGCGTGCCGCGGGAAGGAACCCGTGCACGGGGTGGCGGGACCAGGTGCCCTGCGGGCCGTCGTTCCACAGGCACCCCACCCCGCGGCCCGTACCGCCCGCCGCCTCCCACAGGTCGGCGAAGGTCTCGGCGATGTCGTCGAGCCCCCAGCAGAAGTGGTACGCCCAGCGCCGCGGACCACCCCCGTGGTGGTACACCTGCCACGGGAAGGTGCTCGACAGGCACGGCACCCCCGCCTCCTCGCAGGCGTCGGCCACCGCCGGCAGCACCCGCGTACCCGCCAGGGTGAGCACGATCCGCGCCCGCTCCACCTCCACCAGCTCCCGTACCGCCCGCCGCGCGCCCGCCGCGTCGGAGCGGCTGTCGCGGCCCACCAGCCGCAGCCGCCCGCCCAGTGCCGCCGCCGCCCGGTCCATGGCGTACGCCAGCGGGTCGCCCAGTCGTGCCAGCCGGCCCGTGCGGGCGATCACCACGCCCACGGTCGGAGCCTGTCCTGCCTCACCGTGTCTCCGGTCCATGCCCCGGACAACGCACGGGCGGAGCAGGTGTCACGCCCGGCCGTGCCCCCGGTGCCGCCGGCGCCGCCCGGGCACCCGTCACTCGACGGTGAGCACCAGCTTGCCGGCCGTCCGGCCCGTGTCCCCCAGCTCGTGCGCCCTGGCCGCGTCCGCCAGCGGGAACGTCCCCGCGATCGCCGCGCGCAGCCTGCCCTCCTCGGCGAGCCGGGCGATCGCGTTCATGCCCGCGTGGTCGGCCTCGACGAGCAGCAGCTCCGTACGGACACCGAACCGCTGTGCCCGCTCGGCCAGTTCCCGGCCGCCCGCCGGCAGGATGGACACCAGCAGGCCGCCCCGGCGCAGCGTGCGCAGCGAACGGGCGCGGTAGTCGTCGTCGCCGATGGTGTCCAGGACGACGTCGACCCCGCTGACCGCTTCGGCGAAGTCCGTCTCCCGGTAGTCGATCACCTCGTCGGCGCCCAGGTCCCGGAGGAACGCGTGCTTGCCCGCGCTGGCCGTGCCGATCACGTACGCCCCGCGGGCCTTGGCGATCTGCACGGCCAGGTGCCCCACGCCACCGGCCGCCGCGTGGATCAGCACCCGCTGCCCGGCCTCCACGCGGGCGGTGTCGACCAGGGCCTGCCAGGCGGTCAGCGCGGCCAGCGGCAGGGCGCCCGCCTGGACGTGGTCGATGGCGGGCGGCTTGCGGGCGAAGGCGCGGGCGGGGCCGGTGACGTACTCGGCGTGGGAGCCGGCGCCGTACGGGTAGGGCAGCATCCCGAAGACCTCGTCGCCGGGCCTGAAGAGCGTGACGCCCATGCCGACGGCCTCCACCACGCCGGAGACGTCCCATCCGAGGACGTAGGGCGGCTCGCCCAGGAAGAGCGGGGCGGCGCGGTGCTTCCAGTCCGTGGGGTTCACCCCGGCGGCGCGGACCCGGACCAGCACCTGGCTGGGGCCCGGCTCCGGGCGGGGGAGCTCCACCTCCTTCAGCACCTCGGGCCCGCCGAAGGTGTCCTGGCTGATCGCGCGCATGGTGGTCGTCGTGCTCGTCGTCGTTGTCATGCGCTCCACCCTGCCGGGGCGGGGGCCCGGGAAAAATGGCCAGATTGCCATTATCCGATAGGATCGTGCCATGCAGCGTGTGGTCGTCCTCGCCCTCGACGGCGTGTATCCCTTCGAACTCGGCATCCCCAACCGCGTCTTCGGCTCGGCGGACGGCCGCTACGAGGTGCTCACCTGCTCCGCCGACGGGCGCCCGGTGCGCACCGGCTCCGACTTCTCGATCACCGTCGAGCACGGCCCGGAGGCGCTGGCCACCGCCGACACCGTGGTCATCCCGCCCTACGACATGAAGGCGGCCGCCGCCGAGCTGCCCGGGCCGGTCGCCGGCGCGCTGGCACTGATCAGGCCGGGCACCCGGATCGTCTCCATCTGCACCGGCGCCTTCCTGCTCGCGGCGGCCGGGCTGCTCGAGGGCAGGACCGCCACCACGCACTGGGCGCTGGTCCCGCTCTTCCGGAGGCTGTTCCCGCACGTGACCCTCGACCCCGACGTGCTCTTCGTCGACGACGGGACCGTCCTCACCTCGGCGGGCGCCGGCTCCGGCGTGGACGTCTGCCTGCACATCGTGCGCGAGGACCACGGCACCGAGGTCGCCAACCAGGTGGCCAGGCTGTGCGTGGTGCCGCCCTGGCGGGACGGCGGCCAGGCCCAGTACATCGAGCAGCCGGTGCCGGAGACGTCGGCGAACGGGACGGGCGCCACCCGGCAGTGGGCCCTCGGGAACCTGCACCTGCCGCTGACGCTCGCCGACCTCGCGGACCACGCCCGGATGAGCGCGCGCACCTTCGCCCGCCGCTTCGGCGACGAGGTGGGCATGAGCCCGGGACGGTGGCTCATCCAGCAACGGGTCGCCCGCGCCCGGCACTTGCTGGAGTCCACCGACCTGTCGGTGGACCGCGTCGCGAGCGAGGTCGGCTTCGCGACCGCCACCTCCCTGCGCCAGCACCTGCACGCCGCGATCGGCGTCTCCCCGCTGGCGTACCGGCGCACCTTCCAGGCCGCCGGGCGCGACCTCACCCGGGCGCGTGCGTGACCGTCACCCCGGGGGCGAACGTGATCCGGGTGAGCGCCCCGTCACCCGCCCACCGCACCTCCACCGCCTCCGCGCGGACGCGCTCCACCACCGCCACCCCCGCCAGGGGGCCGGCGTCCCCCGCGCCCGTCAGGGACGCCAGCGCCACCAGCACCACCGTGCCGCCCTCCGGCACGGTGACGCTCAGCCGGGGCAGCACCGCCCAGCGCGTGAACGCCGTGCCCTGCGGGGCGCGCACCTCCTCGGCGGGCCCCTCCCACCCGTACAGGCCGTGCAGCCGCGAGACCAACGGCTCCTCCGGCCCCGTCGCCCACCCCGACAGGCGCACCCGCGCCCCGGGCACCAGACCCACCAGCCGGTGCGCGCGCAGCTCGTGGCGGCCCCGCGCCACCGTGACGCTCTCCGCCCGCAGCCCCGGCACCACCGGCGCCCCGCCCGGGAACACCGGCCGGTGCCAGGAGGCCGCCCACCCCCAGCCGTCACCGTGCCCCGCGCCCAGCGGCCGGATCCGGCAGCGCTCCGACGCCACCGCGCCCACCTCCACGGACACGTGGTTGTCGGGCGCGTTCGCGGCGGACGTCGGCCCCGTCCGGGTCGAGTAGGCGAACCGCCCGTACAGCACGTCCCGCGCGTCCGGCGAGTCGCCGCCGGCCGGGTGCACCGCGTCGCTGCCGTGGTTGTGCAGCCGCGCCACCCCGTCCGCGCCGGTGACCTGGACCAGCAGCCCCGGCGCGGGCAGCGCCAGCACCCGGTCGCCGCGCTCGGCGGGCGCCGCCTCCTCCCGGGCCGTCCACAGCGGATCTTCCGGCGGGACCAGCAGCGCCACGAACGCCTTGGACGCCCAGTACGGCGACGCGGGGCCCGAGTACGACTGGAGCGTCGCCTCGTGCGGCCCGTGCCAGCCGGGCGTCAGCAGCCCGTCGCGGGCGTCCACCGCGCCCCGGTCCAGGAAGTACCGCAGGCACCCGCTCAGCAGCCGCCGCGAGACGCCGGGCGCCAGCGGGGTGTACCCCGTCAGCGCGCCCACCCCCACCGCCGCCCCCGCCGCGAACCGGTACGTCAGCGACCGCCCGAAGTGCACCGGCGCCCCATCACCGCCGAACAGCAGCGAGAACCCCTCCAGGTGCTCGCGCAGCCGCGGCCCGTACACCTCCAGCAGCGCCCGGTCGCCCGCCAGACGGGCGTGCAGCAGCGGATAGAGGTGCAGTGCCCAGCCGTTGTAGTGATCGAACGCCCTGCCGTCCCCGTCCGCGTACCAGCCGTCGCCCCGGTACCAGCCCTCCAGCAGCTCCAGGCCCCGCTCGACCGCCCGGGCCGTGTGACGGTCACCGCGCCCCACCGACTCCAGGAACCCGGCGACGGTGAGCGGGAAGAGGTACCAGTTGTTGGGCGCGGGCGTGTGCCGCAGCGCGCCCCGCAGCCACCGCTCGGCCCGGTCCCGCACGCCGTCGTCGAGGCGGTCCCACAGCCACGGGCGGGTCAGCCGCAGGCCCAGCGCCACGGACGCCGACTCCACCATCGGCTGGCCGCCCACGGGGTGGTCGCGGACCGGCGGCCACGACTCGGCGTCGTCGCGGCCGGGCGTGCGCGTCCCGGCGGCCAGCCCGTCCGCGTACCGGCCGAGCAGCCCGTACGGGTCCTCGCCGGCAGCGCCCGCGACCCGGAAGGCGGCGGCCAGGAACGTCCGCGCGTACCCCTCCAGGCCGTCGGAGCGCACCCCGGAGCGCGACGGCCGTCCCGGCAGGTCCAGCAGCGCCCCGCCGGGCGTGGCCCACCGCCAGGCGGCCCGCACCAGGCCGTCGGCCGTCGCCTCCCAGTGGGCGCGGGTGAAGCCGGTGTACGGACTCAGCCCCCGGTCCTCGGGCGGCAGCCGGAGGTCACCGCTCATGCCGGGTGCACCCGCCTCCCGCGTCGTACGGGACGGACGAACCCGGGGGCGGGCGGCGGCTGGTGGACGTGCGCGGGCGGCATCGCATCCCTCCCGGTCGTCGGCGCGGCGCCGACCCCCGCATGGTGATCGACGCGCGCCCGTCCGGTCAAACGATCAAACGATCAGCGGAGCTTCGCCGCCAGCTCGGCGATCGCGTCCGGGCCGACCCGGCAGCAGCCGCCGATCAGCCGCGCCCCGGCCTGCCGCCAGGTGCGCGCCCGCCCCGCCCTGAACGCCGGACGGCCGCGCCAGGCACGGGCCGCCGCGTCCCACTCCTCGCCGCTGTTCGGGTACACCACCACCGGCTTGCCCGTGACACGGGCCGCGACCGGGACCGCGCGGTCCGCGTCGCCGGGCGTACAGCAGTTCACCCCGACGGCGACGATCTCGTCCGACGCGGCCGCCACCGCGAACGCCTCCTCCAGCGGCTGGCCGGCGCGTGTGCGGTCACCGGCGACGGTGTACGACAGCCACGCCGGCACGCCCAGCCCGCGCACCGCGCGCACCAGGGCCCGCGCCTCGTCCGCGTCCGGCACGGTCTCCAGCGCCAGGACGTCCGGTCGCGCGGCGGCCAGCACCTCCAGCCGGGGCCGGTGGAACCGCTCCAGCTCGTCCACGCCCAGCCCGTAGCGGCCCCGGTACTCCGACCCGTCGGCCAGCATCGCGCCGTACGGCCCGGCGGACGCGGCCACCCACAGCGGCCGCCCGGGCGCCTTCGCCTCCGCCCGCCGGGCCGCCTCCCGCCCCAGCTCCACGCTGAGCGCCAGGAGTTCGGCCGCCCGGTCGTGCCCGACGCCCCGGCGGGCGAACCCCTCGAAGGTGGCCTGGTAGCTCGACGTGGTCGCGACGCTCGCACCGGCCTCGTAGTAGGCGAGGTGCGCCGCGACGAGGGCCTCGGGCCGGTCCGCCAGCAGCCGCGCCGACCACAGCTCGTCGCCCAGGTCGTGCCCGGCGGCCTCCAACTGGTTGGACAGCCCGCCGTCGAGGACGAGGGGAGCGGCCGAGGTGGTGAGCGCCTCGGTGAAGGCGGGGGCTGCGGCGCTGGTCATGGGGGCGAAGCTAGTCCACCGCGTCCGGGCATGCGGAACGAATCACCGGGTAGCAGCGCTCCCACGCGGACAACCGGCGCTTGTCGTCACGAAGGAGAACCACCGTGCTGATGGCTCACCCCGCCGTCCTGAACAACCTGGTCGAGCAGTACGAGACCCTGCGGCTCCTGCACGCCGAGGAGGGCGCGCCCGAGGTCCGGGAGCGCATGGAGGAGCTGGCCCGCACGCTGTGCGTCGCCACGGGCACCGCGGACGTGGAGGTGGCCCTCGTGGCCGCCCAGCACAGGCTGCCCGGTGCCCGGCCGGAGGACGACTCCCTGCTCACCGCCTGACACGCGCCGGCCCGGGCCGCCCGCGACCGGCGAGCGGCCCCGCCCCGGCCTGGCGCTGCCCCCGGGGCCGTACCGGTGCGCCACCTCACCCGGTGGTTCACCCAGGTCTACGGCACCACGCCCGGGGCGTACGCACGGGCCGCCGCGCACTCGTCCCGGAGCGCCGCCAGCGCCGGCCAGGGGCTGCGCGGGGGGAACACGCGGGCCGGCACGGAGCCGGGTCCCATGACCGCATAGTGGACCGGCAGATAGGACAGGCCGCCCCACGGCTCCACCGTGTGCGCCCGCGCCAGCACCGCGCCGCAGCGGCCGCAGCCGATCCATGGCACGAGGACGTGGTCCGCGCCCGGCGAGGGCAGCGGCCGGGCGTCCGGGTGCTCGATCAGCCGCAACCGGGCGCCGTCACCGTCGCCCGAAGCGACCGCGGCGCAGCACAGCAGCCGGTGCGTCAGCTCGTCGCCCATGCCCCAGGCCTGCACCAGCACCGCGATCTCGGCCAGCGTCGTCTCGCTGATCACCACCCGGTGGGTCTGGAGACCGGACACGAGCGCGTCGAGACCGGCCTCCTGTTCCCCGGTGTTCCAGCAGTCCCTGACCCGGGTCGCCGCCGGCTCCGGCAACAGGGCCGCGAAGCGATACCAGAGAGTAACTTCATCGATCACCCGCGAAGGCTACCGGGTGAAGGGCGCGGACTAGCCCTCCACGACGCCGAGCTGCCGCATCAGCCCGAGGTCGTCCACGTTCCACCAACTCTCCGCGATCTTGCCGCCCTTGCAGCGGAAGGTCGCGTGACCGGTGCCGGACACATCCCGGTCGGTGGCCTCGATGCCCTTGTACGTGCCCACGTGGCGGCCCTTGAAGGACATGCGCAGGCACACCAGGTCGCCCTCGGCGACGAGCCCCTCGATGGTGCACGTCGGCCGGAACGCCTGCATGATCTCCCGGTTCTCCGCCTTGGCGGTCTCCAGGTCCACGTCGTACGACGTGAGCGAGGGGTCGTGCTCCCGGTAGTCGCCGGTGCACATCGTGTCGGCGGCGTCGACGTTCCCCTGGTTGATCACCTCGTCCACGAACCTCTGGACGACGAGCTTGTTGAGCTGCTCGTCCCGGACGACGTCCAGGTCCGTGAAGGTGGGTTCACCGTCGCAGAGCTCCACCATCTCCCGGAAGATCCGGTTGGTCTCGGGGAGCTTCGAGTTCTCCATCGCCTCCTCGTACGAGGGGAATTCCACGATCTCCAGCACGTGCGTGGAGTCCGAACGGTCCCGGCCCATCAACGCGTGCGTGGCCGTCCGCTTGCCCTGAGTCGCCTCGGCCCAGTTGTCGAGCAACCGGTTCATCTCGTCGACCCGGTCGGTCTTGCAGTCGATGATCTGGACGAATGTCATGATTCCTCCCGGCATAGGGGAACGACTGCGCCGTTTTCAGCGTATGACGCACAGCCGGACCCGGCGCGGGGGATCACCGGGAGGGCGTGGCCGGTCCGTTCAGGGCCGTGGCGAGCTGGGCGCGGGAGCGGACGTCGAGCTTCTGGTAGATCCGGGTCAGCCGGGCCTCGACCGTCTTCACGCTCAGGTACAGCTTCGCGGCCGCCTCCTGGTTGCTCGCGCCCTCCCCGACGAGCCTGGCCAGCCTCAGCTCGGCCTCCGTCAGCCGGGACAGGGCGCTTCCCGCCGCCGGGGCCGGGGCGGAATCGGCGGGGGACGGGCTCTCGGCGGTCAGCCCCAGCCAGGGCACCGCGCCCGCCCGCTCGAAGACGGCCGCGGCCGCCTGCATCGCCGCCTGCGCGGCCGACCGCCTGCGCCGCCGCCGCTCCACCCGCGCCAGGGCGATCAGGCAGCGCCCCTGCTCCAGGACCAGCCCGTGCGCGGCGAACCGGTCGGCCGTCCCGACGAGCAGATCGACCGCCTCATCGGTCTTCCCGCCCGCCGCCAGGCACAGCGCGTACACCCGGTCGCACCCCAGCAGCACCGTGCCGCGGCCCAGCCGCTCCGCCACCGGCCCCACATCGGCGAGCAGCGCCTGCGCCTCGTCCACGGCGTCACTCGCCAGCAGGGCCTCGGCCAGCTCCTCGTGCCAGCGCAGCATGGACGGGTCGACCGTGCACTGGGCGCTCTCCCCGTCCCGCACCCGCCGCAGCGTCTCCAGCGCGCCCGCCACGTCCCCCGTGACGAGCTGCACCCGGCCGAGCGCGTACAGGCTGCGCGAGAGGAAGACGTGGTCGCCCTCCTCCTCCGACGCCCGCACGCTGCGCCGCGCGTACCCGGCCGCCCGGGCGAAGCTGCCGCCCGCCGTCTCGGCCAGCGCCAGCGCGTACCACGCGGGCCCCGGAGACAGGCCCGCCTCCAGCGTCAGGGCGAGCGACCGCCCGGCGTGCGCCAGGGCCGCCCCGCACTGGCCGCGCCGGGCCTCGACCTCCGCGAGGGTGCGGAACAGCTCGATCGCGTCCTCGACCGGGCCGCGCCGTTCGACCAGCGGCAGCAGGGCGTAGAGCTGGTCACGGGCCTCGGCGAGCCGGTCGTCGAACAGGGCATGACGGATCGTCAGGATCTGGGCGGCGTTGTGGACGCCCAGCGGCCGGTCGGTCATCTCCAGGGCACGCGCCTCCGCCAGCGTGCGCTCGGCGTCCGGCGACCCGAGCACCCGGTCCATCCTGGCCTGCTGGGTCAGCGCCCGCGCGGCGGTGTGCCGGTCGCCCACCGACATGGCGAGGGCGGCGGACTCGACCGCGGCGGCCCGGGAGCGCACCGGATCGCCGTCCGCGAGGACGTACTTCACCCCCAGCCTGAGCTGGACGGCGGCCCGCAGCGCGGGCTCGCCCTCGGAGTCCTCCATGGCGTGCACATAGATCTCGTCCAGGTCGGTCAGCCCCTGCCCCGCCGTGTCCAGCACGGCCAGCCGCGCCCGCACCCGGTCGGCGGGCGTGGCGTCCCGGGCGAGCAGATCGGCCGCGGCGCGCATCGCGAGATCGGCGCGGGCCGCCCGCGCGGCCTCCTCGGCGGCGTCCACCAGCCGCTCCAGCCGGCGGCGCCCCAGGCTCGCGGGCGTGGTCTCGGCGGCGAGCAGCGCCAGTTCGGCGGCGAGCGCGCTGTTGCCGCGCCGGCGCGCCGTGTCGGCCGCCTCGGCGACCTCCGCCGCCAGGTCCTCGTCCGGGACGTCGTTGGCCAGCGCCCGGTGCCGCACCACCTCCACCGGGTCGTCCGCGACCTCGGCGAGCGCGGCGTGGCCCTTGCTGCGCTCGGTCCAGCAGGTGTCGTGGACCAGCGTGGACGGCAGCAGCCCGGCCGCGAACGCGACCGTCCCGTCCTCGGTCAGCGATATCAGCCCCGCCCGCTCCGCCGCGGCCAGCTCCGCCTCGGCCGTGGGCCGGCCCGCCCGGCGCAGCAGCGCGGTGGTCGGGCGCAGCGCCAGCGCCGCGAGCAGCAGCGTCGCCCGTACGGGGGCGGAGGCCGGCGCCAGCATCCGGCGGGCCACGTCCCGGGCCCGCCCCGACAGGGGCAGCGCCTCGGCGTGGTGCACCGGCGTCCGGGAGTCGGCCAGGGACCGGCCGACGGCCAGCGCGAGGCGCGGGTTGCCGCCGCTGGCGCGGTGGATGCGGCCCGCGAGTCTGGACGGCAGCCGGTGGTGGACGAGCAACTCGGCCATCTCGTCGGCCTGGAGCGGCGGCACCAGCAGCACGTCCGCCTCGGACGCCACCCACAGCGGCATGGGCGCGCCCCCGCTGTCGGCCCCGCCGCCGGTGTACGGCGCCGGGGTCTCCACGGCGACGACCCGCAGCGCGGGCGGCGCCAGGTGGAGGGCGAAGCGCAGCAGGTCCGCGCTGTCGGCGTCGATCCGCTGGGCGTCGTCGACGACGAGGAGGACCGGGGTCCGTTCGGCCAGGGTGCGCAGGATGCCGGCGATGGCGAGCCGCAGGGCGATGGGGTCCCAGCCGACGGCCGGCGCGGCGGACTCGCGGCACAGCACCGAGACGGCGTCCCGCTGCGGGCCCGGCAGGCCGTCGAGCGCGAAGGCGGGCACGGAGGCGACGAGCGCGGCCGCCGCCGCCCCGGGCATGTCGCGGTCGGCGGGCTGCGGCGCGAGCCACACGACCGTCTCCCCGCGCGCCGACGCCTGCTCGGCGGCGGCGTGGGCGACCTCCGTCTTGCCGACCCCGGGCGGCCCGGTGAGCAGGGCGCGCCCGCGGGCGTGCAGGACGCGCTCGAGGCGGGCCAGCAGCTCGGCCCGCCCGACCGGGGCGGCCCGGTCGCTCTGGCCGGGGCCGTAGGCCGGCGGGCCGTAGGGCGCGGGGGCGCCCGGCGTGGCGGCGTACGGAGCCGATCTCACCTGCGACCACCACCCTCCGGCGCGCGGACCCCCTGTCCACGGACCCCCTGCCCGTGATCTGTCTCGCGAGCGCAGCATACGAACTCGGCCACGGGAGTCCAGGTGTCCTGTCCGGTATGTGGACGAACACACAAGCGGGCGTGCCCGCGGCGAAGTGCCGCGAACACGCCCTGACCTGCGATGATGCTGATCCGGCCGCCTTACGGGAAGGTCAGGCCCCAGGAGTCGATGTAGCCGGTGTCACCCGACGCCACGTCCCGGACCTGGAGCTTCCAGGTGCCGTTCGCGACCTCGGCGGAGGCGTCGACCGTGTAGGTGGCCAGGACGTTGTCGGCCGAGTCGTTGCTGCTGGAGTTCTTCAGCCGGTAGAGGCTGCCGTCCGGGGCGACCAGGTCGATGACCAGGTCGCCGCGCCAGGTGTGCTTGATGTCCACGTCGACCTTGAGGGCGGCGGGGGCGTTGCCGGTGCGGCCGGTGACGGCGAGGGACGACGACACGGTGGCGTTGTCCGAGATCGTCACGTTTGTGGCGTTGGTGAACACCGCTCCGGTACCGGGGGTGGTGGTACCGGTCACGGCGTTCACGGTCTTGGTGGCGTCCGCGATGCCGGAGCCGCAGCCGCCGGTGCAGGTGCCGGGCAGCGGGCGGGCGTTGGCCTTGATCGCGGCCTCGATCTCCGCCGGGGTCAGCGTCGACTTGGCGGACTTCAGCAGCGCGGCGAGCCCGGCGATGTGCGGGGCGGCCATCGAAGTGCCCTGGTAGGGCTTGTAGTTCTCCAGCGACGGGGTCGTGGTGCCGGAGTTCAGCGTGGAGAGGATGCCGTTCTCGGGGGTGGTGACGGTGCCGGGCGTGTCGGTGGCGCGGCGGGTCTCACCGCCCGGGGCCGAGACGTCGATGATGGAGCCGTAGTTCGAGTAGTACGAACGGTTGCCCTCACGGCTGGTGGACGCCACGTTGATGACGTTCGCGCAGTTGGCGGGCGTGAAACCGGACGCGTTGGCGTTGCTGTTGCCCGCCGCGACGACGACGGTCGCCCCCCGCGCGACCGCCCCGTCGATGGCGTTCTTGTACACGGTCGGGCAGGTCGAGCTGGCGCCGCCGAGGCTCATGTTGATGACCTTGGCCGGGTTCGGGTTCGCCGGGACGCCCGGGACGGTGCCGCCGGACGCCCATGTGATCGCGTCGGCGATGTCCGAGGACGAGCCGCCGCACTTGCCGAGCACGCGCACGTGCTGGACCTTGGCCCCGTACGCGATGCCCGCGACGCCCTTGGCGTTGTGGGTGGTCGCCGCGATGGTGCCCGCGACGTGCGTGCCGTGCCAGGAGGAGTTGCTCGCCCGGGAGCCGGTGCCGCACTCGCCGTCGGTGGCGTTCCAGTCGCCCTCGTCCGCCGGGTTGGCGTCGCGGCCGTTGCCGTCGCGGGCGTCGGCGGAGCTGGAGATGAAGTCGTAGCCCGAGACGGTGTTCCCGCTCAGGTCGCTGTGCGCCGCGTAGCCGGTGTCGATGACGGCGACGGTGACGCCGCTGCCGGTGGTCTTGTCCCAGGCGCCGGGCACGTTCATGCCGCCGGTGGCCTCGAAGAGGTCCCACTGCTTGGCGTACTCGGTGTCGTTGGGGGTGACGGCCATCGCGTAGGCGCGGATGTCGGCCTCCACGGAGGCGACCTGCGGGTCGGCACGGAAGGCGTCCATGACCTCCGTGACGTCCTGCTTGGTGGCGTCCGCGCCGAGGTCGACCAGCGCGGCGCCGCCGGCCAGGCGCCGCTCGAAGCTCAGCTTCTCGCCCGTCTCGGTGGCCTTCGCCGCGGCGTCGCTCTTGGCGGCGGCGTTCGACGTGGCCTCGGCGGTACGGGACTTGTAGGTGACGATGACCTTGTCCACGGGCGCGCTGGGCAGCGCGGCCGGGGTCATGGCCTGCGAAGCCGGGGCAGCCGGCTTCGGGGTGGGGGTGGCCTCTGCGGCGAGGGCCACCGTGGAGGTGGCGGTCACGCCGAGGATCGTGGCGCTCGCCGCCACGACGGATATGAGTCTCCGCCTGGAACCGTTCAAGGTGTTCCCTTTCAGGGCAGCTCCGGCGACTCCCGGAGCGGCTGACGGTGCAGGGCGCGACGGGCGGCGGGCGCGTGGGGACCGCGGGCGTGCCGTGGGGGTGGCACGCCGTGGTCCCCGGGCCGGGTACGCCCACTGCGCCGCCGCCGACGCGACAGCCCCTGGGGCGGGGCCGTCACCGGCGGAACTCAGGGCTTACATGCACCTGACAGCCAGGTGGCTGAGAACCTCCGGTGCGGCAGACAGTAGGGAAACCCGGGATGAAGCCGATACGGGGAAAACCCTTGTCACCCCCGCGAGGGGCAAGGGCGGGGCAGGGGGAGGGCCCCACGCGCCGCCGCACCGGGCCGTGACGGGGCCCTGTGGGGGGGCGGGGGAAAGGCGGTGGGGCGGGGTGGCCTTGCCCGGCCGGTGAGGCGTGGTCGGGGGCGCGGGGCGGCCGAGGGTGGCGCGGCACCGGGCGGCCGGTGGGCCGGTGGGCGTGCGCCGGGCCGGTGGTGAGCCCGAGCCGGGCCGGCGGTGGCGGGTGGCAGGCCCCCGGGGCGGGCCGGGGGAGTGGCTCGTACGCGCCCGAGGCCGCTCTGGCAGGGGCGCCCAGGGCGGTGTGGCGGCGGTGGGTGAGCCCGGGGCCGCGCCGGGCGGGGGCTCCGGACCCGGCCCCACCCGGTCGGTGCTATGCCGACAAGCGGCGCGGCCGCCCCGTGGCCGTGCCGGCGGGGCGTCCGTACCGGAAAAGTCCCGCGGCTCGCGCGGCCCTGCCCCCCAGCCGGGGCCGCGCGAGCCGGCCGCCGTGGACGGGCCACGGCGGGCAGGTGGGTCAGAGGCGGCTCCCGACGCCCGGGAGCGTCCAGGCCGGGGCCACGCCGGTGAGCTGGCAGATCATGAGGTACAGCGGGATGGGCGGGGTGTACGGCGACGTCGTGCCGGGCCGCTGGATCAGCCGGGGCCGCCGGTCGGGGACGCGGGCGTCCACCGCGTAGCAGGACGGCAGCGGCCAGCGCAGATCGGCGTCCGAGCCGGCCGGGACGATCCACCACCACCAGTCCGAGTCGGCGAACACGCACCCGTCACCGGGCAGCCGCGACATCAGCCGGAAGCCGTACCGCGCCGGTACCCCCACCGCGTCACAGCCCAGCGTCGCCGGCAGGGACGGCGGCAGGGCCAGCCGTACCTCGCCGTCGGGGTCGCCGTGCCGGACAGGCCCCCGCCCGCCACGCGCCGACAGCAGCGTGGCCATCGTCCTCAGCACGGCTCCGCCAGGCCGCCGGCGTGCGCCAGCTCCGCCCAGACGACACGCCCGGCCCCGTGGCGCGCGTCATGGGCGCCCCACGCGCTGCTGACCGCGTCGACGAGCAGCAGGCCCCGGCCGCCCTCCTCGGGGGCTGTCCGCCGCAGCCGCGGACCGGCGGCGGGGGAGCCCTCGTCCTGGACGGCCACGCGCAACCGCTCGCCGCAGTCCCGCAGTTCGCAGACCACCCGGCGGCTCGCCGTGTGCACCACGGCGTTGGTGACGAGCTCGGAGACGACCAGCGTCACCGCCTCGCACACCGTGCCGTCCACCTCCCACAGCACCAGCCGTTCCTCGACGAGGTGTCTGGCTCTGGCGACCGACTCCGCGCGCGCGGGAAGCTCGAAGGAGAAGCGGCGGACATCGGCGGTGATCGGCGGTCGTGGGGCGATGAGCCGGGGGGTGAGCGCATTACCAGGAGCCACGACCGATTCCTAACGTGGGGGAGCGGCGCCGTACGTCGCCTCTCCCGTGGCGGAGCGCGGCAGCCGCGTGAACTGGTTCACCAAGTCGTTCACCGGAATACTTTCCTCCCGACGCGGACACTTGGCAAGTGGCACTCTGAAAATTGCAGAGTGTGGTGTTCTCTCTGCCCGCCGCATGGCACACTCATCCAAAAAGCGCGTGGGGAGGTCATCAGTGAGCGAGCCGCGGTCCGCCCCCACCGTGGGACAGGTCGTACTCGGCAAGCGTCTCCAGGACCTGCGGGAACGGGCCGGCCTGAAGCGGGAAGAGGCCGCCAAGGTGCTCCGGGTGGCCCCGGCCACCATCCGCAGGATGGAGACGGCGGAAGTCGCGCTGAAGATCCCCTACGTACAGCTCCTGCTCCAGGCGTACGGGGTGCCCGCCGATGAGGCGGACGCTTTCGTCCGGCTGGCCGAGGACGCCAACAGGCCCGGCTGGTGGCAGCGGTTCCACGACGTCCTGCCGGGCTGGTTCAGCATGTACGTCAGCCTGGAGGGCGCCGCGAGCGTCATCCGGGCCTACGAACCGCAGTTCGTGCCCGGCCTCCTCCAGACCGAGGACTACGCCCGGGCCATCCTGCGCGGCGGCGCCGTCGGCCAGGTCCGGCACGACGACATCGAACGCCATGTGGCCCTGAGGATGGAACGGCAGTCGCTGCTCACCCGCCCCGACGCCCCGAAGTTCTGGGTGATCATGGACGAGACGGTGCTGCGCCGTCCCGTGGGCGGCGGTCCGGCCGTCATGCGGGCGCAGATCGACCGGCTGCTGGAGGCCGCCGAGCTGCCCAACGTCACCCTCCAGGTCGCCGAGTTCGCCACCGGCCACCACCCGGGCACCTACGGGCCGTTCGTCCTCTTCCGCTTCGCCGTGCCCGAACTCCCGGACATGGTCTACAGCGAGTACCTGACCGGCGCGGTCTACCTCGACGCGCGCCCCGAGGTCGCCTCGCACCTCGAGGTCATGGACCGCATGGCGGCGCAGGCCGCCACCGCGCAACGTACGAAGGAAATCCTCAGGGATTTCCGCAAGGAGCTGTGAATGGATAGCGCGAAGCGCATATACAACGGCATGCCCGCCGCCGAGCTCGGGGCGGACGGGTGGCACAAGCCGTGGAGCGGTGGCAACGGCGGCAACTGCATCGAGGCGATGAAGCTGGCGGACGGCCGTGTCGCCGTCCGCCAGTCCGCCGACCCCGACGGGCCCGCGCTCATCTACAGCCACAAGGAGATCGCCGCGTTCATCCAGGGTGCCAAGTCGGGCCAGGCCGACTTCCTGCTCACCTGACCGCGGGCCGGGGCACCAGCGTGACGAGGAAGGTCCTCGCCGGGCCGGTGTTCCCGGCCGAGTCGATCGTGCGGTACTCCACGGTGTGCGTGCCGTACTCGGGGGTCGCGTCGTCCCACGGCACCACGCGCGCGGTGCCGAGTTTGCCGTACACCAGGCCGTCGATCTCCGTGCCGCCCGGGGTGAACCGGAACGGCGCGTCCGCGTCCGTCGGCCAGCCGTAATACGTGTACCAGCCGTCGCCGTCCACCCGGAACTGGCTCACGACGTAGCCGTCCTGGTCGTCACGGGCGGTCAGCCGCATGGTGAACGGGCCGTCGTACACGTACTCCACCGGCCGCCCCGGACGGTGCACCGTGCGCAGCGGCTTCGACAGCGTGTACGAGGCCGAGGCCGCCGTCCCGTCGACCGTCCAGCGCAGCTCCCGGTCCGCGCCCGTGACGCCCGCGATCCGGGCGGTCAGCGTGTGCGTGGTGCCCGGACGCAGCCGCAGCGCGGACAGGTCCAGGTCCCGGTCATTGCCCGGGTTCGCCACGGGCCGGCCGTCCAGCCGCCACTGGACGGCGAGCGTCCGGTCCACCGGGTGCGTGGTGTCGGCGTACACCACCGACCAGGCCCCCACGGGCGCGCCGGTGGCCGTGTGCCCGGTGAACCCGGGCGCCACGGGCACCGGTTCGGTCACCACCGACGTGTCCACCGTCCAGGTGACCGTACGGGTCAGGGCCGCCGAGCCGCGCACCGCCGGGTCCCGCACGAACGGCGTCGGGTCCGTCACCGTCGCCGTCAGCGTGTGCCTGCCGCGCGGCACGTCCAGCCGCCGCAGGTCCAGCGTGCGGGCACCGGCCGCCGACCGCACGGGCCGCCCGTCCAGCCTCCACACGACGTCCAGTTCGCCGCCCAGCGGGTGCAGGGTGTCCACCCACACCGTCCGGTCGGCCCCGATCGGCGCGGCGTCGGGCGTGTGCCCCTGCACCAGGTTCACCTTCGAGGAGATCGCCCGCACCATCACCTCACGGCCGACCTGGTCGAAGGCGTACCCGAGCGTCTTCATGAGCGAATGCCGGCTGGGCCGCCACACGCCCTTGGTGCTGTACAGGCCGCCCTCGTACCGTCCGATGACGCCGCCGGACTCGCTCTCCTCGCCCAGCCAGCGCCACCACTTGGCCCGCCGGTCGCGCATCTGCTCCTCGGTGAGGACCGTGTGGTGCGCCGACGACGGCTCGCCGCCCTGGTGCGTGCCGCCCGGCACGCCCCGCCCGTAGTAGTCGTACTCGTCCTGGAGCCCGCCCAGCGAGTGGCCGATCTCGTGCGGAGTGATCAGCGAGGAGAGGGCGTTTCCGCCGGACGCGGTGGCGTAGGTGCCGCCGGCGCCGCCGTAGGTGTCGCTGTTGGCGAGGGCGACGATCTGCCGGTTGGCGCTCGTCGCACCGGGCACCAGGCCGGCGAGCGCGTTCGCGGCGCCGCTGTCCACGGTCAGCAGCCGCTGCACGCTGCCCGCGTCGCAGCCGTTCCAGAACCCCATCCCGAGGGGCGTGTCGCGGCGCGGGGCGTCCAGGCCCGGGTCGCAGTCGACCCCGGACTCGGCGGAGGGCACCTCGACGGCCCAGACGTTGACGTAGGAGCGGTACGACGCGAACGGCTCGATGCTCCACAGGACGTTGAGGTGCTTGTCGACGTCCGCCCGGAACTCGGGGAGCTGTTCGGCGGTGTAGCCGTCCCCCATGAGGATCAGGTTGAACCGCTTGTCGGCGGGGCCCGTGGTCTGTACGGGGACGACGGTGGCGGTCTCGGTGACAGGGGCGCGTTCGCCGGCGGTGGCCGGTCCGGCGCCCACCAGCGCGGTGGTGAGGAGCGAGGCCGCGCCGATCAGCGCGGCGGCCCGTCCGGGGCGTGAGGCAACCATGGGGCCGGAGCGTACGGTGTGGCCAACAGGCCGTAAAGACAGCCGTGTTGGCCACCGGTGACGCCGTTACGCCAGATAGCCCAGCCCCGGGTGCTCCGTCACGTACGCGTCCAGGAGCCGCCGCGCCACCGCGACGGAGTCGACCAGCGGGTGCAGCGCGAACGCCCGCACGGCGGCCTCCCGCGAGCCGCTCTCCGCCGCCGCCATCACCTCGCGCTCCGCCGCCTTGACCGCCGTCACCAGGCCCACCGCGTGGTACGGCAGCGGCGTCACCGGGGCGGGGTGGGCGCCGTTGCCGTCGACGAAGCAGGGCACCTCGACCACCGCGTCGGCGTCCAGCACCGACAGGGTGGTGCGGTTGCGGACGTTCAGGATCAGCGTGGCGCGCTCGTTGCGGGCGATGGCCCGCATCAGCGCCAGGGCCACCTTCTCGTAGCCGCCGGACTCCAGGTCCTCCTCGGCCCGGTCCCCGGCCCCGGCCGCCTCCCGGTTGGCCGCCATGTAGGTGGCCTCCCGGTCGGCCAGGGTGGCGTACCAGCTCTCCAGGGAGGGCGCGCCGTAGAACGCGGCCTGCTGCTCGTGGAGGTACGCCCCGCGCGTCCGGCCGGCGCCTCGGTAGGCGCGTACCGCCTCGCGGTTGAAGTAGTAGTAGTGCAGGTACTCGTTGGGGATCGCGCCCAGCGAGCGCAGCCAGTCGGCGCCGAACAGCCTGCCCTCCTCGAAGGAGCCCAGCGCCTCCGGGTCCGCCAGCAGCCGGGGCAGCTCGTCGCGCCCCGCCACCCGTACCCCGCGCAGCCAGCCGAGGTGGTTGAGCCCCACGTAGTCGAACCACGCCTCGTCCGGGTCGGCGCCCAGCAGCCGCGCCACGCGCCGCCCCAGGCCCACGGGGGAGTCGCAGATGCCGATCACCCGGTCGCCCAGGACGCGCGACATGGCCTCCGTCACCAGCCCGGCCGGGTTGGTGAAGTTGATGACCCAGGCGTCGGGGGCGAGTTCGGCGACCCGGCGGGCGACCGCCACCGCCACCGGAACCGTGCGCAGCCCGTACGCGATGCCGCCCGCGCCCACCGTCTCCTGCCCCAGCACGCCCTCGGCCAGCGCCACCCGCTCGTCGGCCGCCCGCCCGGCCAGGCCCCCGACGCGGATGGCCGAGAACACGAAGTCCGCGCCCCGCAGCGCCTCGTCGAGGTCGGTGGTCACCCGCACGGCCGGAGCGTCCGGCACGCCCCGGGCCTGTTCGGCCAGCACTCCGCCGATCGCCCGGAGCCGGTCCGCGTCCACGTCGTACAGCGTCACCCCGGTGACCCGGCCCTCGGCGTGGTCGCCCAGCAGCGCCCGGTACACCAGCGGCACCCGGAACCCGCCGCCGCCCAGAATCGTGAGCTTCATGGCGGCCACGCTACCGGGCCGGAGGGGCCCGGCCGGGGCGGGTTGACCCCGACCGGAGTGTGCGAGACGATACGTATCGTCTAGATGGCGGCGTCCGGCTGTCGTCGATCCGCGTCCGAGGGAGACCCCGTGCCCCAGCCACACGTCCAGTACGTGGAGACCGCCCCCGGTGTGCGCCTGTGGACCGAGCGCCGGGGCGAGCCGGACGCGCCCGCCCTGCTCCTGGTCATGGGCGCCCAGGCGTCCGGCCTCGGCTGGCCCGAGGAGCTGTGCGACGCGCTCGCCGCCCGCCACCACGTCATCCGCTACGACCACCGCGACACGGGCCGCTCGACCTGGTCGTACGAGAAGGAGCCCTACCGGCTCACGGACCTCGCCGACGACGTGGTCGCCGTGCTCGACGGCCTCGGCATCGACCGCGCCCACCTCGTCGGCATGTCCCTCGGCGGCATGCTGGCCCAACTGGTCCTCTGCGACCACCCCGGCAGGGTGCTCAGCGCGACCCTGTTCGGGACGACCGCGCTCAGCACGGCGCCGTTCGTCCGCCCCGACGGGACCCGTACCCCGGTGGAGGAGCTGCCGGGCATCGACCCGCGGGTCCTCGCCGAGTGGGCCCGGCCCGTCGAGGACCACGGACTCGAGGCCGAACTCGACCGCCGGGTGCGGCACTGGCGGCTGCTCAACGGGGAGGCGGTCCCGTTCGACCGCGCGTACTTCCGCGAGCTGGAACGGCGCGTCGTCGCTCACACGGGGCGGTACGACTCCTCCGGCGCCCACGCCCGCGCCGACCAGTCCGGCATGGACCGGACCCGGGCCCTCGCGGCGACCCGGGTGCCGGTGCTCGTCGTCGCGGCCCCCGCCGACCCCCTGGCTCCGCCGCCCCACCCCCAGCACCTGGCGCAGGTGACCGGCGGGGGCGCCACGCTCGCCGAGGTTCCCGGGATGGGGCACGCGCTGCCCCGCCAGGTCCTCGCCCCGCTCGCCGGGGCGATCCTGGCGCACACCACCGGGTCCTGAGCCTCCGTCAGCCCAGATCGAGCGCGTTGCGCAGCCCCAGGTGGTAACGGGTGCGGTCGTGCCGCTTCAGCGCCTCGATCTCCGGGGCGCGGAACAGGGGCTTCACGGTGCACCGGGCCGCGTCCGAACCGGTGCGGTCCAGCAGGGCGTTGACCGCCTGCCGGGCGGCGGCGTTGGCGCCCTCCATCGTCGCCAGGTCGATGTCGACGGCGACGTAGTCGCCCGCCAGGAAGAAGTTCGGGACCGCCGTGCCGGCCGGCGGGCGGTGGTGGAACGTGCCCACGGGGTGGATGAGCAGCTCGTCCTCGTTGGTGGGGTGCGGCGTGCCCAGACCGTCCACGCCCGGGTCCAGGAACCAGGAGTGCAGGGCTCCGTCCTTGAGCACGGTTCGGCCCGTGTCGTTCAGGGCCGCCTTGAGCTGGGCCCACACCTCGCGGGCCACCTGCTCGCGCGTGCACTGCTTGGCCGTCCTCCCGTACAGCACGCCCGGCTTGTCCCACTCCGAGATGTCCACCGACAGGCAGTCCACGGCGGCGCCGTCGCCGAAGTCGGCGGCGAAGTCGTGGTGCGGCCAGTGCCCGGCCTGGGCGATGGCCGTCAGCGACCAGGGCGAGTCGATGCAGTTGACGTGGCCGCGGACCATCGGCGGGCGCTCGGTCAGATAGAACTGGATGCCCGTCATCCAGTCCGTCCGGAGCCGGTCGCACCGTGCCAGCGCGGGGTCGGCGGCCCGCAGCGCCGCGCCCCAGGTGCGCCGGGCGTGCTCGACCGGAAGCGCGCAGACGTAGTGGTCGGCCGTCACCGTGGTGCGCGCCCCGCCGGGCTCCTCGACCAGCGCGCCGGCGACCCGGCCGCCCCCGTACAGCACCTCGCGCAGGGTCCACCCGATCCTGAACTCCACGCCCAGGGAGCGCAGATGGGCCTCCCACGGGTCGATCCACGCCTCATTGGTGGGCGCGTTGAGGATCCGGTCCGGCGGGCCGTCCGCGCCCCGGCCGAGGGCGTTGAAGACGAACGCCTCGCCCAGCGTGCCGACCGTGCGGGTGCTGGCCTCCTCCGCCTTGGTGGCGACGATGTTGCGGGTGACGCCGATGGCCAGGATGCGCTGGTACGTCTCCGACATCCGCGCGGCCCGGGTGAACTCCCACCAGGGCGTGCGCTCCCACACCTCGTCGCGCCGCTCGTCGCAGCTCGTCAGGAAGACGAGCGCCCGGTTGACGAAGTACGCGGCCTCGTGGAGGGGCAGTCCGGTGGCCGTCTCCACCAGGGCCGTCAGGGCGCGGCGGATCTCGTCGAGGGTGAGCCGCTCCGGCTGGTGGCCGGGCCACGGGATGGGCATCCGCAGGTCCTCGCGGCCCGTGCGGGCGAACATCATCTCGCGCGGCGCGACCAGATTGTCGAAGACGCCGCGCGCGTTGCCGGGGAAGGGGATGCGGCGCATCGTGTCGGGCAGGTTGTGGTAGATGCCCGGGATGAAACGGAAGCCGTGCTCGGCGGGCAGCGGTCTGCGCCCGCCCCTGGCGCTGCCGGGCACGTCCATGCTGCGGGCCTTCCCGCCGAGCGCGCGCCGTTCGTAGACGGTGACCCCGAAGCCGCGCTCGGCCAGCTCGTGCGCGGCGGTCAGCCCGGCCACCCCGCCGCCGAACACCGCGACGGCCGGGCGCGGCGTGGCCGCCGAGGCGGAGGGCGCGGGCAGGGCGCCCACCCCGACCGCGCCGGTGACGGCGGTGGCGCCCGCCATGAAGGTGCGTCGTGTCGTACCCCTACGGTGCATGCCCCACCCCTTACCCGCGGTAACGGTCGCGTCGGTCGCAGGAGCATAGGGCCGCCCCGCCGGACCCGGAACCACCGTGCGCCCCATCCGTGCGCCGAGGCCGGGACAATGGCCGGATCACGCCACCCGGTTCCCCGGCCCCAGGTCGTGTCCGCTCTCCTCCGCCTTGCGATCGCACGCACCGGACACCGCGACCCCCGCCCTTCGGGCGGACGCCGATACTTTGCGGACACTCCCTACAGGTGAGGGTCCCCCGACAGCCAGGCGGCGACCGCCGCGGCGATCGGCTGGCCCGTCTCGAGCTCCACGAAGCCGAACTGCCCGCCCTGGTTGCACTCCAGGAACCACCACAGCCCCTCGGCGTCCTCGGCGAAGTCGAACGCGGCGTACGCGAGGCCGGCCAGGTCCATGAACTCGCGGACCGGCCGGGCGATCCGCTCCGGCACCTCGACCGGCTCCCAGCTCTGCCCCGTGTCGCCGTACCGTCCGTCGACCTGCCCCTCGGCGGCGACCTTGCGCGCGGCGAACATCCGCCCGCCGACACAGGTGAGCCGGACGTCGGCCCGCTTGGCCACGTACTTCTGGAACAGCGTCGGCCCGGCCGCGACCCCGCCGAAGTCGGTGCCCGGCTCCACCAGCGTGGTCGGCAGCGCCACCGGCGGGCCGCCGCGCGGCGGGCCCGACAGCGTCTTGACCACCACCCGCCCGTGCCGGGCCGCGAACTCCTCCGCCACCCGGGGGAACGTCGTCACGAGCGTCGGCGGCACGGCGAAGCCGCTGTGGTGCGCCACCCGCAGTTGCCACGGCTTGAACCGGGCCTGCGCCGCCTGCCGGGGATGGTTCATCCAGCGCGCCGTCGTGGAGTAGAGCATCCCGTACAGCGCCTGGGCGGTCTCGGCGGTCAGCCACGCCGAGGCCCCGGGCGCGTGCGCCGCCGGCTCACCGGGCCTGCGCACCCACACGGAGCGCAGCGCCCGGGAGCTGACCATGCGCCCCTGGGTGGACAGGTAGCAGTGGAAGTCCCCCCGGACGTACTCGGCCGACAGGTCGGCCCCACCGGGCAGGTCGGCGGGGTCGAGACGCACCAGCGGCACCCCCCGCTCGTGCAGCTCGGCCACCACCATGTCGGCCGTGACGTCCTGAGGGCTCGTCAGGATCAGTACGGTCATCAGCGCGCGCCGGCGGGCCGCTCAGTCGTCGAAGTGCGTCTGGGAGCCGGCGGTGGACGTCGTCGTGCCGGCCGCCAGGAGCAGCGCACGGTCGCTGATCGCGGGCCGCCCGTCCGGCAGGACGTTGAGCTGGAGCGCCGGGTCGTACGCGTAGAGAGCGGTGACGTCCTCCGAAGCCTTCTGCGGACGCGCGTAGGTGCACGCGAACGGCTGCATGATCCCCTCCATCACTTCGTCAACTTCGGTACAAGTGACGGTACGCGGCCCATGTGCGGGGATCTCACTACTCTCCGCTGCAATCCGGACACCCCCCGGGACGGCCGCCGCCGACCGGCACAATGGACCCATGTCCCGACGCACCGGCGGCCGCCGCGCCACACCCCGCCCCACCTCCCGTAACGCCCGCCCGGCAGGGCGCCCGCGGCCCGCTGCCGAGGTCCGCGCCGAGACCCCCTGCCCCTGCGGACTGCCGGCCCCCTACGCGGCCTGTTGTGGCCGGTTTCACACCGGTGAAGCCCTCGCTCCGACGCCCGAACTGCTGATGCGTTCCCGCTACAGCGCCTTCGTCGTCCACGACGAGCCGTACCTGCTGCGCACCTGGGCACCGGCCACCCGCCCCCGGAGCGTGGACTTCGACCCGGACATGCGCTGGACCGGCCTGGAGATCACCGGCACCACCGACGGCTCGGTGTTCCACACCACCGGCACGGTCACCTTCGTCGCCCGCTACACCCACCGGGGCGAGCCCGGCGCGCTCAGCGAGCACAGCCGCTTCGAGAAGACCGACGGCGCCTGGGTGTACGTGGACGGCACCTTCACCGACCAGTCATGACCGCCGCCCGGCGCGGGCGGCCGCCGGGCGCGGGCGGCACCGTCACCGGCCGGGCATGGCCGACGCCAGGTCCTCCGCGAGCAGCCGTTTCGCGATGGCGTCCACCGCCGCCCGCAGCTCCGGCCCGCTCGGGCGGCCGCTCTCCCGCTCGACCCGCCCGGCCAGCCACCGCCCCCACGCGTCGCTGATCACCCGCGCCTCGCGCGCCCCCGCCTCCGTGTGCGAGAACAGGTGACCGTCCCGCGTCAGGTACCCCTCCTCGACCATCCGGTCGAACACCGGTACCAGCACCTCCGGCGGCAGCCGCCGGCGCGCCGCGATCAGGCCCAGGCTCGCGTGCCCCACCAGCCGGGTCAGCAGCTCCACCTGCATCACCGCCCACGCGCCCGCCGGGTCGAGCCGGGTGTCCGACGCGGCGACCACCTGCCGCACCGTGTTCAGGTCCGTCCGGCGCAGCAGCCTGCCCACCGACAGTTCCAGCAGCTTGGCCGAGTCGGCGGTCGCGACCGGCGAGGAGAAGCCCTCGCCCATGTCCGGCGCCGTCGCCCGTGCCGTGTCGCGCAGCGGAACCTGCTTGAGGAACAGCGCCACCACGAAACCGGCGGCCGCCACCGGCACCGTCCACAGGAACACGGTGTGCAGCGTGTCCGCGTACGCCTCGATCACCGGCGCGGCCTGGGCGGGCGGCAGCGCGTGCACCCCCGCCGGGCTCTGCGCCGCCCGGGCGAGCACCGCCGCGTCAGGCGCCCCGGCGACCGAGGCCGCCTCACGCAGGCCGCCGGCCAGGTTGGGGCCCAGCGCGTTGGCGTAGATCGTGCCGAAGACGGCCGTGCCGAAGGACATGCCCAGGGTGCGGAAGAAGGTCACGCCCGACGTGGCCGTGCCGAGGTCGGCGTACTCCACGGTGTTCTGCACCGCGATCGTCAGGACCTGCATGCACAGCCCGATCCCGGTGCCGAGCACGAGCATGTACAGCGACTCGACGGCGGTTCCCGTCCCGGGGCCCATCAGGGACAGCAGGAACAGTCCGGCGCCCATCACCAGCGAGCCGGCGATGGGGAAGATCCGGTACCGGCCGGTCCTGCTGACGACGTTGCCGCTGTAGACCGAGGCGATCAGCAGGCCCACGACCAGGGGCAGGGTCCGCACCCCGGAGAGCGTCGCCGAGTCCCCGTCGACGTACTGGAGGTACGACGGGAGGAAGATCATCGCGCCGAGCATGGCGAAGCCCACGATGAAGCTCAGGGCCGAGCAGACGCCGAAGACGGGATTGCGGAACAGCCGCATCGGCAGCATCGGCTCGGCCGCCCGGGTCTCGGCCACGCAGAACAGCGCGAGCGCCACCAGGCCGCCCGCGAACAGCCCCAGGATGACCGGTGACCCCCACGCGTACTCGTTGCCGCCCCAGCTCGTCGCCAGGATCAGCGCGCTCGCCCCCACCGTGACCAGCGCGATGCCCGGGTAGTCGATCACCGGACGGCTCGGCGAGCGGACGGAGGGGAGGGTGCGGGCGGCGGCGATCACCACGAGGACGGCGATCGGGACGTTGACGTAGAAGGCCCAGCGCCAGGAGGCGTGGTCGGTGAACAGCCCGCCCAGCAGCGGCCCGATCACCGTGGAGACACCGAAGACCGCGCCGATGGCCCCCTGGTACTTGCCGCGTTCCCGCAGCGGGATGACGTCCGCGATCAGCGCCATGGCCGTCACCATCAGCCCGCCCGCGCCGATGCCCTGCAGCCCGCGCCACACGATCAGCAGCGGCATGCTGGCCGCGAGACCGCACAGGAAGGACCCGGTGATGAAGACGACCGCCGAGACCTGGAAGACCACCTTGCGGCCGAAGAGGTCACCGAACCGGCCGACCAGCACGGTGGCGACGGTCTCCGCGAGCAGGTACGCGGTGACCACCCACGACATGTGCGCCGCGCCGCCCAGGTCCGCCACGATCGTCGGCAGGGCCGTGCCCACGATCGTCTGGTCCAGGGCCGCCAGCAGGACACCCAGCATGATCGTCACGAAGACGACGTTCCGCTGCCGGGCGTCCAGCACGGGCGGCGCCTGGGGCCGGGTGCCGGTGGTCGTCACGCTTGCACCCTCACACCGGCGGACCGCCCCTGCATGCGGGCACGGTCCGGACCGGTGACCGGGGGCGTCAGAGCTCGATCTGGTACCGGATGAAGCCCCGGTTCTCCGCCACCTGGTCGTACAGCCGCCGTGCCGTCGCGTTGGACTCGTGGGTGTTCCAGTACACGCGTACGCAGTCCCGCTCGCGCGCCCACGCCGTCACCGCCTCGATCAGCGCCCGGGCGACACCCCGGCCGCGCACGTCCGGCGCGGTGAACAGGTCCTGGAGGTAGCAGACATCCGGCCCGGAGGTGTTGGCGTGCACGAAGAAGTGGGTGATCCCGACGAGCCGGCCGTCCAGCCGTGCCCCCAGCGCGTGCATCCGGGTGTCCGCCCGGAACTCCCGCCACGACCGCTCGTACATCTCCGGCGGCTCGACCCTCTCGTAGAAGTCGATGTACGCGCGGAAGAGCGCTTCCCAGGCGTCCCGGTCGGACGCCTCCAGCCTGTCGACACTGATCATGGCATCACCCTCGCACGACGCCCCGCGGGACGGCCGTCCGGGTCAGCGCCACTGGGCACGGGGCCGCAGGATCAGGCCCGGGTTGTAGGCGCCGAGCACCTTGTTCGCCCGGGCCAGCGCCGCCAGCGCGTGCTCGCGGTCGGCCTGGTCGTCCGCGCACAGCGGGGCGCGGAACCGATACACCTCGCGCGCCGCGCACTCGGCGTCGACCTCCGCCTGGAGGATGCCGATCGGCATGCACGAGCCGATGAGGGCGGCCACCCGGTCGGGGATCGGGACGGGGACGAGGGGCGACGCGGTCACGTGGAGTCCTTCACTGCTGGGCGCTGCTTGTGGCAGCCGTCGTTTGCTGTGCTCCCTCCATGGGTACAGCATCAGGTTCACGTTTACCCCCAAGGTTTGTATCTGTGCTGCAACCGTTTGCCCCAAGGCCGCTGATTTTCCGTTACGGGGAGCACGGTGCGCGTACCGGTGAGGGGCGGGCGCTACCGCCCGCCCCTCACCGCTCGCCCCGCCGGCCGGCCTCCGCGCGCAGGTCCAGCGCCCGCAGCACCGCCTCCGTGGCGAACCGGGTCCGCGGGGCGGTCAGCCGCCCGCCGAAGCGCGCCTCCAGGGTGCGCATCCGGTAGCGCACCGTCTGGGGGTGCACATCGAGCAGCTCGCCCATCTGCGCGGCGGTGCCGCGCGTCTCCAGCCAGGTGCGCAGGGTCTCGACGAGCCGGTTCCGCCGGGTGGGGGTGAGCCCGGCGAGCGGGGCGAGCTGACGCTCGGCGAGCTGGTCGACGAGCCCGGGGTCGGCCAGCAGCCAGAGGGTGAGCAGGTGGTCGGCGCAGAAGGTGAGCGGCGCGTCCTCGATGACGCCGGTGTCGATCAGCTCCAGGACGCGCCGGGCCCAGCGCAGCGAGTCGGCGGCCGAGGCGGTGGGCACGGTGAGCCCGACGGCCGCGCGGGCGGCGGGGAAGGCGGCTTCCAGCATCCGTCTTCGGGCGTCGTCCACCTCACCGGGAAACAGCAGGTGCGGCTGGGGGTCGGCCGGGTCGAGCAGGACATCGTTGTCCACCTTGGCGCGGGGGGCACCGGCGGGGGAGCGGAGGGCGACGAGCGTGACCCGGTCCGGCAGCGGCCAGCCGGTCTGCTCGGCGAGTTCGGTCACGGCGGTGCGCGGGGCGGGCGGCGCGGCGAGGATCAGGTGCAGCAGCCGCCTGCGTAACGCGTCGGGCTGTTCGACCGCCTCCGCCCGCACTTGCAGATAGCCCTCGCGGGTGAGTGCCTCCAGCTCGTCGATGTAGGCGAACAGCGCGTCGGCGAAGCTGAGCATCAGGGTGGGGGACAGGTGGTAGCGCCGGCCGACCTTCTTGGCGCGGCGCAGCGCGACCCGGGCACCGAGGCGGTAGGCCCCTTGGAGGGTCTCCAGGCTGCGCCCCTCGTACGCCTCGAACCGGCCGAACCTCCGGCACATCTCGTCGCGCAGGGTGGTCGGGGCCGAGGGTGAGGCGACCTGGTCGACGAAGGCGGAGATGTTCTGCTCGACGCCCCGGCGGATCGCCTGCCCGTAGGGGCCGTTGAGGAGGCGGGCGTACTCGGGGTAGGCACGGGTGACCTCGATGCCTATCTCCTGGATGAGGCTGGGCAGTTCGGGCCGGATGAGGGCGGCGAACTCCTGGGGGAGCGGCCCCAGTGGCTCGCCCGCGTCCGACGGCTGGGTGGCGGATCTCGGCATGGCGGGTGGCCCCTCGGGAGGCGGCGGTGCGGGGGCGCGTGGGGGGAAGCGCTCCCACGTGGGGACGGGATTGAGCACTTCGTGGGTGCTGAACATAGACCAGAAGCCCATTCCCGCGCATCAGTTCGGACACGGCCGGGGACGCCGCACGCGGATCTGGCCGAAGCCCGACCGTCGGCACGGCCCCGCGCGGGCCGGAGCCGGGCCGCGGGGGCGCGCTTACTCACTTCCGTACAAGAAAATCTCGCGATCTGTTGCCCCGGAGACAAGAAAATACCCGGCGGTAAGAGCGCCGGGGAAAACTCACGGGCGAGTATTGCGCGGCCGGTTACTCACTCGTAGCGTCATTCGCGCAAGGTGCTCCACCTGGTGGCCGTCCGAAATAGGCCCCGCGTTCCGTGAAGTGAGCCGCCACCGCTTTTCCACGCCGCGTACGAGCCGCATACGCGTTCCCCGGAAGAGCGGTCATCAGGTACGCCCCATCCCCCCAGGAGGGAACAGCCCGTGCGACGCATTACCAGAACCTCCGCGCTTTGTGCCGCCGCATTACTCGCCGTCGCCGGCGGAGTGACCGCGACGACCGCCTCGGCCGCCCCTCAGGCCCAGTGGACCGTCACCAACCCCGCCGCCGACGACAAGTTCACCGCCGCGCCCGTCGCCGGCGTGACGGCCGTCCTCAGCAACGTCAACACCGGTGCACAGCTCGTCTGCACCACGTACGCCGCCTCCGGCACCGCGGCGGACGGCGTCCGCGCGAGCGGCGCCGGCCTCGCGATCATCCAGAGCACCACCTTCGGCACGTCCGCCTCCCCGTGCACCGGCCCGCTCGGGTCGCGGTGGACGGCGAGGAACAACGCCCCCATGTCGCTGAACGGAACCTCGTACAGCGCAGGCGTCTCCAAGGGCAACATCACCGGCATCGACATCACCCTCACCGGCAGCAGCCTGCTGGGCTCCTGCACGGCGAAGGTGACGGGCTCGGCCAACACCGGCAGCTACACCAACGGCACCGGTGTCCTCGACGTCCAGGCCGATGCCACGCCCGCCCTCACCATCTCCGGCGTCACGGGCAACTGCGCCGGCCTGCTCAACAACGGCGACAAGGCCAGGTACACCGCCAAGTACAAGGTCACGCCGGTCATCACGGTGACCAGCCCGTAAGGGAAGGGACGCCAACCGCGCCCGGCCGCCCGGCCGGGCGCGGTCGATGGGAGGGCAGCGACATGAGAAGGACACGCGCGGCGGCGGTGGGCGTCGCCGTCCTGGTGGCCGGGATGATCCCCGGAACGGGCGTCGCCCTGGACGAGGGCGAGCAGACCGTGGACGCCGAGCTGGCCTACCGGTGCGTCAGGGCGGGCGAGACGCCGGCGCGGCAGGGCGGCGGTCCGGTGCCGGCGGGCGAGACGCCGGCGCGGGCCGGCACGGACGGGGGTTCGTCACGGGAGGGTGAGACCCCGGCGCCGGAGGGTACGGACGTGGTGCCGGACGGCGGGCGGGCGGCCGGGAAGGCCACGGTCCGCGTCTCGGCGGTCGTGCCCCGCCAGGTCCTGGCCGGGCGCCCCGTCCAGGCCGAGGACGTCGCCGTACGGGTCACCCTGCCCCCCGAGGCGGTCGCCGCCCTGACGGAGCACGGCGCGGCGTCGGCGGGCGGCGCGGTGAGCCTCACCACGACCGTGACCCGGCCGGGCGGCGAGCCGTCCGGGGTGCCCTGGTCCCAGCTCGCCGTCCCGGACACCGGCCTGCCGGCGGGGCCCGCCGGGGAGCCGTACACGGTCGAGGCCCGCGGAGCCGTACCGCCGGTGACCGCCGGCCCCGGGGGCGACCTCACCTTCTCGGCGGGCGCGCTCGGGCTGGACCTGCTGCCGCGCCGCGCGGACGGCACGCCCACCACGCCGCCGAACCTGTCCTTCGCCTGCACGCCCGAGCCGGGCGCCGACCCGGTGTTCGCCCGCGTCACCGTACGCCGGGCACCGGTACCGGTACCGGTGCCGGGCCGCGAGCCGTCCGCTCCTCCGTCCGCCACCGGGGCGCCGGCCCCCGCGCCCGGACCCGGCACGGCTCCCGTGCGACCGCCGCGCCCCGGAGGCGGGGAGACGGGCGGGCCCACCGCGTCGGACGACTGCGAGGAGCCGCCGCCCGTCCCGTCCGTGCCGGTCAAGGGCCATGGGTACCTCGCCGGATACGCCAACGTCGCCAAGCTCGGTGGCGCCATGTTCCTGAAGGACCCGGGGCTGCTGCGGGTCAACATGAACAAGATGGTGCAGATCCGCTGCCCCTCGCCGAACGGCCCCTTCGCCACCCTGTACAGCGACGCCACGCTCGACCACCGCGGCAAGCCGCGCTTCCCCCCGGTCCGCGCCACGTTCCTCACCTTCGGCTTCATGCCGACGACCGCGACCGCCGAACTGACCCTGGACGGACCGATCGAGATCGCCACGGACGCCTACCCGATCGACCTGGAGCAGGGCAGGCTGCCGGAGGTGTCGACCGCGACGGCCCGGCTGTGGGTCCGGCTGTACGACGTCGAGGTCAACGGCACCCCGCTCGACGTCGGTCCCGCCTGCCGCACGGCCCGCCCCATGCGGCTCGTGCTGACCGGCCGCGGCTACCACGACTTCGCCAACCAGGCGTTCGGCTACACCGTCGACCGGGGCGGCCCCCTGACGGGTAC
This sequence comes from Streptomyces sp. WAC05374, assembly GCF_004353505.1. Classification (GTDB taxonomy): domain Bacteria; phylum Actinomycetota; class Actinomycetes; order Streptomycetales; family Streptomycetaceae; genus Streptomyces. Next base: position 171,789 of record NZ_SMNQ01000004.1, on the reverse strand, counting down.
CGCCGAGATCCCCGAGTTCCGCGGATGCGGGGCGAAGGAGGACCTGGACCCGCTGTTCACCGCGTCCGTCTCCGGCAGGGACAACTTCACCCGGATGACGCAGGGGCCGCTGTGCACCGAACAGGACGCGACGTTCTGTCCCGATCCCCCCAGGCCCAAGCCCCAGAAGTGAACGTGAACCGAGGAGTCGTGGTGGGAACAGAAGTGGTCGTCGAGGGGCTCACCATGTCCTTCGGCACGCAGAACATCTGGCAGGACGTCAGCCTCACCCTGCCCGCCGGTGAGGTCAGCGTGATGCTCGGCCCCTCCGGCACCGGCAAGACCGTGTTCCTGAAGTCCGTCATCGGGCTCCTCAAGCCCGAGCGCGGGCGCGTCCTCATCAACGGCGTCGACATGGTGAACAGCCCTGAACGCGAGATCTACGAGACGCGCAAGCTGTTCGGGCTGATGTTCCAGGACGGTGCGCTCTTCGGGTCGATGTCGCTCTTCGACAACGTCGCCTTTCCGCTGCGCGAACACACCCGCAAGAAGGAATCCGAGATCCGCCGCATCGTCATGGAGCGGATGGACATGGTGGGACTCGTCGGCGCCGAACAAAAACTGCCCGGCGAGATATCCGGCGGAATGCGCAAACGCGCCGGACTGGCCCGGGCACTCGTACTCGACCCCCAGATCATCCTGTGCGACGAGCCCGATTCCGGACTCGATCCCGTCCGCACCGCCTATCTGTCGCAACTCCTCATCGACCTCAATGCGCAGATCGACGCCACGATGCTGATCGTCACGCACAACCTCGACATCGCGGCGACGGTTCCGGACAACATGGGAATGCTGTTCCGGCGCCGCCTCGTCACGTTCGGACCGCGGGAGGTGCTGCTCACCAGCGACGAGCCGGTGGTGGCGCAATTCCTCAGCGGGCGGCGCGAGGGGCCCATCGGCATGTCGGAGGAGAAGGACGCGGCGACGCTGGCCCGTGAGCAGCGCACCGCTCCGGCGTACGCGCCCCGGACACCGGCGCCCCAACTGGAACCGTCCCCGGGCCTGCCGCCCCGGGCGGCGGTCCAGCGCCGCCGCGAGCGCGTCCTCGGCATGCTGCCCCGCCTGCCGGAGGCCGCCAGGGCCGCGATCCTGCAGAGCTACGCCCCCGCCGGCCCGATCGGCGGCACCGCCTCATGACCCCGGACCTCCCCCCCCCCCCCCCCCCCCCCCCCCCCCCCCCCCCCCCCCCCCCCCCCCCCCCCCCCCCCCCCCCCCCCCCCCCCCCCCCCCCCCCCCGCCCCCCCCCGCCCCGCCCCCCCCCCCCCCCCCCCCCCCCACCCCCCGCCCCCGAAGCCCCCACACGCCGGCCGTCGGTCCACCAGCCCCCCGCCCGAGCCCCGTTGGCGCCCGAAGCCCCCGCCCCCGAACCCCCCACACCCCGGCCGTCCGTGCGGTTACCGGCCGCCTCGCGGCTGCTCGCGCCGCTGCGCGAGACCGGCAGGCTGTTCGCGCTCGCCGCCACCGTCGCCCGCGACATCTTCCGGCGGCCGTTCCAGTTCCGGGAGTTCGTCGAGCAGTTCTGGTTCGTCGCCGGCGTGACCATCCTGCCCGCCGCCCTGGTGTCCATCCCGTTCGGCGCGGTCATCGCGCTCCAGGTCGGGTCGCTCACCCAGCAGCTCGGTGCCCAGTCGTTCACCGGCGGGGCCAGTGTCCTGGCCGTCGTGCAGCAGGCCAGCCCGCTGATCGTGGCCCTGCTGATCGCCGGCGCGGGCGGCTCCGCCATCTGCGCCGACCTCGGGTCGCGGAAGATCCGCGAGGAACTGGACGCCATGGAAGTCATGGGCGTCTCGCCCGTCCAGCGCCTGGTCGTGCCCCGGGTCCTCGCCACCATGCTCGTCGCCGTGCTCCTCAACGGCATGGTCTCCGTCGTCGGCACCCTCGGCGGCTACTTCTTCAACGTCGTCCTCCAGAACGGCACCCCCGGCGCCTACCTCGCCAGCTTCTCCGCCCTCGCCCAGCTTCCCGACCTCTGGATCAGCGAGATCAAGGCGCTGATCTTCGGCTTCCTCGCCGGCATCGTCGCCGCCCACCGGGGACTCAACCCGCGCGGCGGCCCGAAGGGCGTGGGCGACGCCGTCAACCAGTCCGTCGTCATCACCTTCCTCCTCCTCTTCTTCGTCAACATGGTCCTCACCGCGATCTACCTCCAGATCGTCCCCGCGAAGGGGGCGTGACGATGGCCTCCCCGCTCGCCTGGCTCGACCGCTCCGGCGACCAGCTCGTCTTCTACGTCAAGGCGCTGGTGTGGATACCCCGCACCCTGCACCGCTACTTCAGGGAGGTGCAGCGCCTGCTCGCCGAGGTCGCCTTCGGCAGCGGCGGCCTCGGCGTCATCGGCGGCACCATCGGCGTGATGATCGCCATGACCCTGTTCACCGGCACCGTCGTCGGCCTCCAGGGCTACGCCGCGCTCAACCAGATCGGCACGTCCGCCTTCACCGGCTTCGTCTCCGCCTACTTCAACACCCGCGAGATCGCCCCGCTGGTCGCCGGCCTCGCCCTCTCCGCCACCGTCGGCGCCGGATTCACGGCGCAGCTCGGCGCGATGCGCATCAACGAGGAGGTCGACGCGCTCGAGGCCATGGGCGTGCGCTCCCTGCCCTACCTCGTCACCACCCGCATCATCGCGGGCGTCGTCGCCATCGTCCCGCTCTACGCGATCGGGCTGCTCTCCTCCTACGTGGCCTCCCGCACGGTCACCGTCCTGTTCAACGGCCAGTCGGCGGGCACGTACGACCACTACTTCACGCTGTTCCTCTCACCCGACGACGTCCTGCTCTCCATCCTCAAGGTCCTCATCTTCAGCGTGCTGGTGATCCTCGCCCACTGCTCCTACGGCTTCCGCGCCACCGGCGGGCCCGCGGGGGTCGGCGTCGCCGTCGGCCGGTCGGTGCGCGGCGCCATCGTCCTGATCAGCGTCACCGACTTCTTCCTGTCCCTCGCGATCTGGGGAGCGACCACGACCGTGAAGGTGGCCGGATGAACACGACGACGCTCCGCAGACGGCTCGCCGGAGTCGTGTTCCTGCTCGTCCCCGTCCTCCTGGCCCGGCTGGCGGTGGCGGTGTACGACAAGGAGTTCAGCCGCGACGCCACCGTCACCGTCCTGACCGGCAGCGCCGGCAACGAGATGCACCGCGGCGCGGAGGTGAAGCTGCGCGGCGTCGTCATCGGCGACGTGCGCGACATCCGCGCCGACGGCACCGGCGCCCGCCTCACCCTCGCCATCGACCCCCGCCACCTCGGACGCGTCCCGGCCGACGTCACCGCGCAGATGCTGCCCACCACCCTGTTCGGCGAACGGTTCGTCGCCCTCGTACCGCCCGCCCGCGACCCCTCCCCGCGCGCGCTCACCGCCGGCGCCACCATCCCGCAGGACCGCTCCGCCAACGCCGTCGAGCTGGAACAGGTCCTCGACCAGGTGCTCCCGCTGCTCACCGCCGTCAAGCCGGAGAAGCTGTCCGCCACCCTCACCGCCGTCGCCCAGGCACTCGAAGGGCGCGGCGAGCAGCTCGGCGACACCCTCGTCACCCTCGAAGCGCACCTGAAACGGCTCAACCCCCACCTGCCCGCCCTCAACCGCGACATCACCCACCTCGTCGAGGTCGGCCGCGCGTACGGCGACGCCGCCCCCGACATCCTGGACGCCCTCACCGACTTCACCACCACCAGCGGCACCCTCGCCGCCGAGCAGGACCGGCTCGCCCGCCTCTACGGCACGACCACCGTGTCCGCCCAGGACCTCACGGCCTTCCTCCGCGCCCACCGCGCCCACCTCATCCGCCTCTCCGCCACCTCCCGCCCCACCCTCGAACTCCTCGCCCGCCACTCCTCCTCCTTCCCCTGCACCCTGCGCACCCTCGCCGGCTTCGTCCCGGCCATGGACAAGGCGCTCGGCAAGGGCACCGGCCGGCCCGGCCTCCACGTCAGCGTCCGTACCGTCCCCTCCCGCGGCGCGTACCTCCCCGGCAAGGACCGGCCCGTCTACGAGGCGACCGGCGGCCCGCACTGCTACGCCGTCCCGTACACCGGCAAGCCCCTGGCGGACCCGAGGGCCGCCGGCCAGCGTCTCGGCCTGCCCAACTCGCCGCAGGAGAACCAGCTCGTCACCGAACTGATCGCCCCGGGCCTCCGGGCCGCGCCCCAGTCCCTGCCCGACTGGAGCACCGTCCTGACGGGCCCCCTCTTCCGCGGAGCGGAGGTGACCCTCCAGTGAAGCGCCGTTCCCTCGCCGGACCGCTCACCAAGTCGCTCGCCTTCATCGTCGTGACCGTCCTGGCCACCACCGTCCTGGCGTTCTCCGTCGCCAACGAGGGCGTCGGCGACACCGTCGCGTACAAGGCCCGGTTCACCGACGTCACCGGCCTCGTCGAGGGCGACAGCGTCCGCATCGCCGGGGTGAAGGTCGGCCAGGTCGAGTCCGTCCGGATCGCCGACCGGCGGATCGCCGAAGTCGGCTTCACCGTCCAGAAGGGCCGGGCGCTGCCCGCGTCGGCGACCGCGTCGATCAAGTACCTCAACATGGTCGGCCAGCGGTACGTCGACCTCGACCGGGGCACCGGCCCCGTCGGCCGGTCCCTGCCCGCCGGGGCGGTCATCCCCCTCACCCGCACCACCCCCGCACTCGACCTCACCCAGCTCTTCAACGGCTTCCAGCCGCTGTTCCGGGGCCTGTCGCCGGACGAGATCAACAGCCTGGCCGGCTCCATCGTGCGGGTCCTCCAGGGCGACGGCGGAACCGTCGACTCCCTGCTGGAGCACATCGGCTCGCTCACCACCACCGTCGCCGGCAAGGACAAGGTCATCGGGGAAGTGATCACCAACCTCAACACGGTGCTGAAAACGGTCAACGACCGCGAGGAGGGCTTCAACGACCTGGTCGTCACCCTCCAGCAGCTCGTCAGCGGCTTCGCGGGGGACCGCGAACCCCTCGGCGAGGCCATCGCCGCCATGGGGTCGCTCACCACCGTCACCGCCGGACTCCTCGAGGACGGCCGCGCCCCCCTCAAGAACGACATCCGCCAGCTCGGCCGTCTGTCCGGACAACTGGCCGACAGCACCGACCGGATCGAATCCTTCCTGCGCACCACACCCGCCAAGATGCAGGCCGTCGGACGCCTCGCCTCCTACGGATCGTGGCTCAACCTCTACCTCTGCGAGGCCACGGTCACCGGCGTCACCACCGACGACGGCACCCGGCCGCCCACCGGCATCGCGATCACGGAACCGAGGTGCCGCGCATGAGACGCCGCACACCCGTACGGGAACGCAACCCCGTCACCGTCGGCGCCGTCGGCCTGCTCCTCCTCGCCCTCCTCGCCCTCGGCACGTACCGGATCGACGCCCTGACGGGCGGCACCACCGCCTACACCGCCGACTTCACCGAGGCGGCCGGACTCGACGAGGGCGACGAGGTGCGCGTCGCCGGCGTCAAGGTCGGCGCGGTCACGGAGGTCGCCCTGGACGGCGCCAAGGTGAAGGTGGGCTTCGAGGTCGACGACGAGACCTGGATCGGAGACTCCAGCACCGCCGCCATCGCCATCAAGACCCTGCTCGGCGAGAAGTACCTGGCCGTCGACCCCCTCGGCACCAGCGCCCAGGACCCCGGCGACCGCATCCCCCTGGCCCGCACCACCTCGCCCTACGACGTCACCCAGGCCCTCACCGGCCTCGGCGACACCATCGACGCGCTCGACACCCGCCGGCTCGCCCAGAGCTTCGAAGCCATCTCCGCCACATTCGCCGACTCCCCGCCCCATGTGCGCAGCGCCGCCACCGGCCTGTCCGCGCTGTCCGCGTCGGTCTCCTCGCGCGACGCGCAACTCGCCGAACTCCTCAAGGGCAGCGCGCGGCTGACGAAGACCCTGGAGGGGAAGAAGAGCAGCGTCGAGACGCTCCTGGAGGACGGGGGCCTGCTCCTCGGCGAACTCCAGGCCCGCCGCGACGCCATCCACCTCCTCCTCACCGGCGCCCGCGACCTCGGCACCCAGCTCGCCGGCCTGGTGCGGGACAACGACCGGCAGCTCGGCCCCACCCTCGCCGCACTCGGCCGGGTCACCGGCGTCCTGGTGAAGAACCGCGAGAACCTCGACCGCACCCTCGCCCTGGCCGGCCCGTACTACCGGCTCGTCGGCAACACCCTCGGCAACGGGCGCTGGTTCGATACGTACGTCTGCGGTCTCGTCCCCCGCACCTACCTCGACCCCGGCACGCCCCCCGCCACCGGATGCATGCCGCCCAGACCCGCGGGAGGCGGTACCAGGTGAACCTCCGACGCGCCCTCGGCATCACCGCCGGGCTCGCCCTCGTGGCCGTCGCCGGAGCGTCCGGCGTCACGGCCCTCGACGAGTCCCGCACCACCCGCGTCACCGCCCGCTTCGACCGCGCCACCGGCGTGTACGAGGGCTCCGACCTCCGCATCCTCGGTGTCAGGGCCGGCACCGTCGGCTCCGTACGCCCCCGGGGCGACGAAGTCGAGGTCACCCTGCTGATCGACGAGGGCGTCCGCGTCCCGGCCGGCGCCCACGCCGTCATCGTGACGCCCAGCGTCGTCGCCGACCGCTACGTGCAGCTCGCCCCCGCCTACACCGGCGGACCCGAGATCCGGGACGGCGCCGTGCTGCCCGCCGCCCGCAACGCGACGCCCCTGGAGGTCGACGAACTGTACGCGTCCCTCACCGAACTCACCGAGGCCCTCGGGCCGAACGGCGCCAACGCCGACGGAGCCCTCGCCGGCCTCGTCGGCACAGGAGCCGCCAACCTCAAGGGCAACGGCAAGGCCATCGGCGACTCCATCGAGCAGTTCGGCAAGGCCGCCAAGACCCTCGACGCGAGCAGCGGCGACCTCTTCGAGACGCTCACCCACCTCCAGTCCTTCACCACCATGCTCAAGAACAACGACGGCGACGTCCGCACGGCCCAGGAGCGGCTCGCCACCGTCACCGGCTTCCTCGCCCAGGACAAGGAGAACCTGGGCGCGGCGCTGAAGGAACTGGGCACCGCCCTCGCCCGGGTGAAGACCTTCATCGAGGACAACCGCGGCAGCCTCAAGAAGAACGTCGACCTTCTCGTCCCCCTCACCCGGACCCTCGTCGACCAGCGCGCCTCCCTCGCCGAGGCCCTGGACACCGCGCCGCTCGCCGCCGGCAACGCCCTCAAGGCGTACGACCCCGTCCACCGCACCCTCAACGGCCGCGCCGACATCAACGAGCTCAGCCTCGGCACCGGCCGCGTCACCGGCGCCCCCGGCCTGCCGAACGGCCTCGTCCCCGTCACCCCCGCCCGCCGCCAGGCCCTGCCCGCCCTGCCGCTGCCCGTGGTCGGCACCCTCTACGGGACACCCGAGAAGGGGGCCTCACGGTGAACCGCCCCTCCGGCCGCTTCCGTCTCCCGCCGCTCCCTCGCCCTACCGTCCCCTCCCGCCCCTCCGGCCGTCGTCGCCGTACCACCACCACCGGCGTCGCCGCCGTCCTCGCCCTGGCCGTCGGCCTCTCCGTGACCGTCGTGAGCTGCGACGCGCCGGCCGTCCCGGAGCTGTCCGGCCTCGAGCAGTTGCCGCTGCCCGGGGGCGCCGACCTCGGCGACCACCCGTACGAGATCACCGCCGAGTTCGCCGACGTCCTCAGCCTCGTCCCGCAGTCCGCGGTCAAGGTCAACGACGTCGCCGTCGGCCGCGTCACCCGCATCACCCTCGACCGCACCGACTGGTCCGCCACCGTCACCATGCGCGTCAACGGCGACGTGACGCTCCCCGCCGACGCGTACGCCCACCTCGAACAGTCCAGCCTCCTCGGCGAGAAGTACATCCAGCTCACCGCACCCCCCAAGCGCGCCGCCACGCCCCGGGGCACCCTCGGCGACGGCGACCGCATCCCCATGAGCCGCACCAACCGCAACCCCGAGGTCGAAGAGGTCTTCGGAGCCCTGTCGATGCTCCTCAACGGCGGCGGCATCCAGCAGATCCGGACCATCACCAGCGAACTGGGCACGGCCCTGCGCGGCAACGAGACCGAGATCCGCTCCCTGCTGCGACGGCTCGACACCCTCGTCACCACCCTGGACGGCAACAAGAGCGACATCACCGCCGCACTCGACCAGGTCAACCGGCTGACCGCCACCCTCGCCGGACGCGAACGCGACGTCGGCACCGTCCTCACCGGCCTCAGCCCCGGCCTGAAGGTCCTCCAGAGGCAGCGCGCCTCGCTCCTCACCATGCTCGGCGCACTCGACACCCTCTCCGGCGTCGCCGTCGACACCGTCAACCGGAGCAAGGCCGACCTGATCGCCGACCTCAAGGCCCTCGGACCCACCCTCCAGGCGCTCGCCGACTCCGGCAAGGCCCTGCCCGACTCCCTCCAGGTGCTGCTCACCTACCCGTTCACGGACGAGGTGCTCCGCGGCGTCAAGGGCGACTACCTCAACGTCTACCTGGACGTGACCGCCGCCCCCGGCACCCGGATCATCCCGGCGCTCACACCCCCCGCCGACCCCGCCCCCGCCACGCCGTCCGGCCCGCCCCTGCCCCTGCCGCCGACCGGGAGGAACTGATGCCGACCACCGCCATCCGGCTGAAGAACCTCGCCTTCCTCCTCATCGGCACCCTCGTCCTCGGCTTCGTCGGAGTGCGGTACGCGGACGTCGGCCACCTCGTCGGCCTGCGCGACCACTACACCGTGCGCGTACAACTGGCGACCACGGGCGGGCTCTTCACCCACTCGAACGTCACTTACCGCGGCGTGCCCGTCGGCCGCGTCGGCCCCCTCCACCTCACCGACGACGGGGTCGAGGCCGAGCTGCGCATCAGGAAGTCGGCCCCCGCCATCCCGGCCGACCTCGACGCCGTCGTCGCCAACCTCTCCGCCGTCGGCGAGCAGTACATCGACCTCCGCCCCGTCTCCGACGGCGGACCGTACCTGCGTGAGGGCGCGGTCATCGCCCGCGCCGACACACGGACCCCCGCACCCGTCACCCGTGTGCTGAGCGGGGTCGGCGCACTGGCCTCCTCCGTCGACCCGGAGGCACTGCGCACGGTCGTGGACGAACTCGGCACCGCGCTCAACGGGCGCGGCGACGACCTCCAGGCGCTGCTGGACAGTGGCGACGCCTTCGTCCGCGCCGCCGACGAGGCGCTGCCGTCCACCACCCGGCTGATCACCGACGCCGAGACCGTCCTGCGGACCCAGGCCGAGGAGGCCGGGGCGATCACCTCCTTCGCCTCCGGTGCCAAGGAGCTCGCCGCGCGGCTCAAGGACTCCGACGCCGACCTGCGGGCCCTGATCGCCGCGGCCCCGGAGGCCGCCGGCCAGGTCAGCGCCCTGCTGCGGGACCTCGACCCCGCCTTCGGCGTCGTCCTGGCCAACCTGCTGACCACCTCCGAAGTGGCGGTCACCCGCCAGCGCGGCATGGCGGAGTTCCTGGTGACCGTGCCCGCCCTCGTGGCCGCCGGGTCGACCGCCGTCACCCCCGACGGCCTCCGCCTCGGCATGTCGGTCACCTTCTTCGAGCCGCTGCCCTGCACGGCGGGGTACGGCGGTACGACGTACCGCAACGGCCTCGACCTGTCGCCCGCACCGGAGTTCAACACGCAGGCCCGGTGCACGGCCCCGCCATCGAGCGGCACCAACGTCCGCGGCTCCGCCCACGCACCCGGCGGCGGCCGGTGAGGGGGGCGGTGCGCGTCCACGGCTGGCGGGCCGCCGTCGCCGCGGCGGCGCTGCTGTGCGTCCTCGCCGCCTGCTCGTACGCCCGGGCGGCGGGCGACGGCACCCGGGCGCACGCCGAGGCACGGGACGCCGCCCTGGCGGCGGGGCGCGCCCACGTGGCCCGGCTCGGCGGCGTGGACGCCTCCGGGGCGCCGGGCCCGGCCACCGTCACGGACGTGGCGCTCACGGCGCTCGACGACCGGGCGGGTACGGCGCGCCTCATCGCGACGGTACGGGTTCGGAGCGCGCCCGGCGGCGCCGACCGCAGGCGCGTGGAAGCCACCCTCGCGCGCCGCGGCGACGGCTGGAAGGTCACCACGCTCACCGACGTCCCGGTGGCACGGCCATGAGCCGGGCGGCGCGTGGGCCTGTGGGCGGCCCGGCGGCGAGCCGGGCGGCGCGTGGGCCTGTGGGTGGCACGGCGGCGAGGCGGGCGGCGCGCGCCGCCGTTGTGCTGGTGCTGCTGCTGGGCGCGGCCGCACTCCTCGTCCGTGCCCAGCAGTTGAGCGGCACGCCCGCGGCCGGGAACCGGGCGTTCACCGACACCGCGGCCACCTCCCGGGCCGTGCGGGAGGTCGGCGGGGCGCTCACCCGGGTGTTCTCGTACGGCCCCGGCGCCACCGCCACCACCCGGCAGGCGGCGCGCCGGCACCTCGCGGGCAAGGCGGCCCGCCAGTACGACACGCTGTTCGGCCAGGTCGAGCAGCAGGCGGCCCGGCAGCGGCTGACGCTCACCACCCGGGTCGTACGCGCCGGAGTTGCCCGGCTCGACGACGACCGCGCACACCTCCTGTTCTTCCTCGACCAGGTCGCGCGGCGCGCCGGCGCACCGCCCACCACGGTCGCCGCACAGCTCTCCGTCACCGCTGAACTGCACGACGGGCGCTGGCGGATCGTCGACATCCGATCGCGATAGGGGGCACCCGCACCGATGGCCCACACCAAGAGAGGCAATCCGCTCCTGACGGCAGCGGCGGCACTCGCCCTGCTCGCGGCCGGCGGCGCAAGCTGGGGCGGCTGGTCCTGGTACACGGCGGCGCACGACGAGTCCACCGCGGACGCCGTCACGCGCGACGAGGTGCTCGCCGCGGGGGAACAGGCCGTGCAGAACATGAACACGCTCGACCACCGCGACCTGCGCCGCGGACTGGACACCTGGCAGGCGTCGGCCACCGGCGACCTGCTGGCCCAGCTCAGGGACGGCCGCCCGCAGTTCGAGCGGCAGATCCAGCAGGCCAGAACGGTGACCAGCGCCAAGGTGCTGTCCGGCGCGGTGACCGAACTCGACACCCGGGCCGGGCGGGCGAGCGTGATGGTCGCCCTCCGGATCACCGTCACCCCGCCCAAGGGCAAGCCCGCCGCCAAGGAGAGCCGGATGCTCGGCGAGCTCACCCGGACCGCCGGGGGCTGGAAGCTCAGCTCCCTGGGCCAGGCACCGGTCGGCACCACGTCCGGGCCCGCGACCGCCGCCGACTGACAGGAGCCGCCCCATGCCGACGACCCGTCACCTCATCAACCGGCAACGCCGCCTGGCGACCGTCCAGGCGAGCCGCACGGCCACCCCCGCCTCCCGGACCGCACCCGCGACCGGGAAGACGCGGACAGGGTCCGGGGCGCGGACCGTCCCCGCACCGGCGTCCGCGTCCACATCCCCGTCCGCGTCCGCGTCCGGGTCGCGCCATGCCGACGATCGCGGACGGCTCCGGAGCCACCGGTTGCCCGTCGCCCTGGGCGTCCTCACCGTCCTCCTGGGCGGTTTCGCCACCTGGGCCACCGGGCAGGCGGCCGCCCTGCGCGACACACCCGCCGCCCGCAACGCCGCCCTCACCGACGCCGCCCGCACCAGCGAGGTCAAGGGCCAGGTCACCAAGGCGGTGAACGAGCTGTTCTCGTACGACTACACGGCGACCGCAGCCGCCGACCGGGCCGTGCGCGCCCACCTCACCGGTAAGGCGGTCGGCCAGCACCGCACCATGCTCGCCCCGGTGCGGCAGCAGGCGGCGCGGCAGAAGCTCGTCCTCACCACCACCGTGACGCAGAGCGGCGTGGAGCTGATCGACGGCGACCGCGCGCGGGTGCTGATCTACGCGGACCAGAGCAACACCCGCACGGCGGCCAAGAAGGACGCGACCACGTACGGCGCCGCCATGTTCGCGGTCGAGGCGGTACGGAAGGACGGCGCCTGGCGCATCGCCGCCATCGACACCCTGGGCGCGGGCTCATGAGGCGGCGGGTGCGGCGGAGGCTCACCGGGACGGCGGCGGCGGTCGCCGCGATGGCCGCCCTCACGGCGTCGCAGGCCCCCGGCCTCGTACGCCCGCCCGAGCCGGCCGCCGAACGGCCCCTGGCGGGGAACCGCCCGCAGCGCGCGCCGCTGCCGCCGAGCGACGACGCCTACCACACCGAGCTGCCCCCGCTCACGTCACCGGCGCCGTCCGTGTTGCGCCCGCCCCGCCCCGGCGGCGGCCCCCAGGCGGGGCCGATCACCGCCCACGCCGGGATACCCGCCACCGTCCTGGCCGCCTACCGGCGCGCCGAGGCCGCCGTCGCCCGCACCGACCCGGGCTGCCGGCTGCCGTGGCAGTTGCTCGCCGCGATCGGCAGGGTGGAGTCGGGCCAGGCGCGCGGCGGCCGCGTGGACGCGCACGGCACCACGCTGGAGCCGATTCTCGGGCCGGTCCTCAACGGGATCGGCTTCGCCCGGATCACGGACACGGACGGTGGGGCGTACGACGGGGACGGGGTGTACGACCGGGCCGTCGGCCCCATGCAGTTCATCCCGTCCACGTGGTCGCGCTGGGGCGCGGACGGCAACGGAGACGGCCGGAAGGACCCCGGCAACGTCCATGACGCCGCCCTGGCCGCCGGCCACTACCTGTGCGCGGGGGAGCGGAGGCTCACGGTCGGGGCCGACCTGGAACGGGCGGTGCTCAGCTACAACCACTCCGTCCCCTATCTGCGGACGGTCCTGTCCTGGCTGGCCTTCTACCAGCGCGGCGCGCATCCCGTGCCGGACCGCACGGGCGTGCTCCCCGTGAGCCCCGGCCCGGGCAGTGCCCCCGTCCGCCCCATGGTTCCGCAGCCCTCCCCGCGCCCGCCCCGCCCCACGGGCGCGCCGCGGCCGGACACGCCGACGCACCCGGGCACGGCCCCCACGCCGGGCACCTCCCCGCGACCGGCACCGCCCCCGAAACCCACCCCACCGCCCCCCACGCGACCGACCCCAACCCCCACACCGACGCCGACGCCGACCCCGACCCCGACGCCGACCCCGACCCCGACCCCCACCCCCTCGCCCACCGACCCGTCCCCGGGCCCCACCTGCCCGCCCCCGCAGCCCGCCCCGACCGACACCCCCGCCCCCATCCCGACTCCCACACCCACACCCGCGCCCACCCCCACGCCCTGTTCGGCCCCCTCCTCAGCCGCCGCCCCCTGACAGCACCTGGTCGAGGTCGTACGACACGGGCTCCTCGAGCTGCCCGTACCCGCAGCTCTCCGGCGTACGGTCCGGCCGCCAGCGGCGGAACTGGGCCGTGTGCCGGAACCGGCTGCCCTCCATGTGGTCGTAGCCGACCTCGCACACCCGCTCGGGCCTGAGCGCCACCCAGGACAGGTCCTTCTTGCCGGACCAGCGACTCGGCGCGCCGGGCAGCCGTGCGGCCTCGTGCGCGGCCTCGTCGGCCCAGGCCGCCCACGGGTGCCCGCCGGGCGGGTCCATGCGGAGGGGTTCCAGCTCGTCGATCAGTTCCGCGCGGCGCTTCCCGGTGAACGCGGCGCAGACCCCGACATGCTGGAGGGTGCCGCGGTCGTCGTACAGGCCGAGCAGGAGGGAGCCGACGACGGGGCCGCTCTTGTGGAAGCGGTAGCCGGCCACGACGACATCGGCGGTCCGCTCGTGCTTGATCTTGTACATGAGCCGTGCGTCGGGCCGGTAGAGCAGGTCGAGCGGCTTGGCGATCACACCGTCGAGTCCGGCACCCTCGTACTGGTCGAACCAGCCGCGCGCCACCTCGATGTCGGTCGTGGACGGTGCCAGGTGGACGGGGGCGTCGGCGCCGCGCAGGGCTTCCTCCAGCGCGGCCCGGCGCTCGACGAGCACGGTGTCCATGAGCGACTCGTCGCCGAGGGCGAGGATGTCGAAGGCGATGAAACGGGCGGGCGTGCGTTCGGAGAGCGTCTTCACGCGGGAGGCGGCCGGGTGGATGCGCTCGGTGAGCCGGTCGAAGTCCAGCCGGCCCTCGTGGGCGATCACGATCTCGCCGTCGATGACGCAGCGCTCGGGGAGCCGGGGCGGCAGGGCGGTGACCAGCTCGGGGAAGTACCGGGTGAGCGGCTTCCCGGTGCGGCTGCCGATGACCAGCTCGGGTCCGTCCCGGTGGACGATGGCGCGGAAGCCGTCCCACTTGGCCTCGTACTGCATGCCGGGCGGGATCTTCTTCACGGACTTGGCCAGCATCGGTTTCACGGGCGGCATCACCGGCAGGTCCATGGCTCGATTCTGCCCGAGAGCCAATTGATATGCCCGATATGCACACCTCAGGTGGGCGTCCTACTGTGGCAGCCATGGGAAACGCGGTGGAGCTGGAGGCCGGCGGGCGGACCGTACGCCTGTCCAACCCTGACAAGGTCTACTTCCCCGAGCGCGGCTTCACGAAGCTGGACGTGGCGCGCTACTTCCTCGCCGTGCGCGAGGGCATCACGCGCGCCCTGCGCGACCGGCCCACCACCCTGGAGCGCTTCGTCGACGGAGTGGAGGGCGAGTCGTTCTTCCAGAAGCGCGCGCCCAAGAACCTCCCCGACTGGATTCCCACCGCCCACATCACGTTCCCCAGCGGTCGCTTCGCCGACGAGATCCGGCCCACCGAGATCGCCGCCGTGATCTGGGCCGCGAACCTCGGCACGCTCACCTTCCACCCCTGGCCCGTCCGTGGCGACCACACCGACCACCCCGACGAGCTGCGCATCGACCTCGACCCCCAGCCCGGCACCGGCTTCGCGGACGCGGTGGCCGCCGCGCACGAGCTGCACGCCCTGCTGGACGAGCACGGACTGCGCGGCTGGCCGAAGACCTCCGGCGGGCGCGGCATCCACGTCTACGTACCGATCGAGCCGCGCTGGGACTTCACCCGTGTCCGCCGCGCGGCCATCGCGGTCGGCCGCGAGCTGGAGCGGCGGATGCCCGGCCGGGTCACCACCGCCTGGTGGAAGGAGGAGCGCGGCGAGAAGATCTTCGTCGACTACAACCAGACGGCCCGCGACCGGACGATCGCCTCCGCCTACTCGATCCGTCCCAAGCCCCACGCCCCGGTGTCCGCCCCCCTGCGCTGGGACGAGCTCGACGACGTCGACCCCCGTGACTTCGACCTGGCGACCATGCCCGTGCGGTACGCCGATCACGGCGACATCCACGCGGACATGGACGACCACGCCTTCTCGCTGGACAGCCTGCTGGAGCTGGCCGCCAAGGACGAGCGCGACCACGGCCTGGCCGACCTGCCGTACCCGCCGGACTACCCGAAGATGCCGGGTGAGCCCAAGCGGGTACAGCCGAGCCGCGCCAAGAAGACCGACTAGGGCGTGTCTTTCGGATCTTGCCGGGCTCGCGGGCCCTGGCACGCGCTCCCCCTGCCTGCGGCGGGGGGACCCCCAGCGGCGTTGTCATCGGTCGCCAATGGCCCCCGTAGCCCTACGGGCACGGGAGGTGCCCCCACCGCAGTGGCTCCTCCCCCTGCCTGCGGCGGGGGGACCCCCACCTCCGCCTTGCATCCACACGCACCAGACCCCGCTCCCTGATCCGGCCTGATCCAAAAGACACGCCCTAGCCGCTCAGACCGGCCGGCCGGTCACAGCTCCTTGATCCGGATGTCGCGGTAGGAGATCACGTCCGTCGTGCCGTGGACCTGGAGCCCCACGTAACCGGTGGCGTACCGCCGGCCGTCCGTGCCCGGGTCGCCGTGGCGCGGCGGGGAGAACTCCTGCCCCCCGGTGTTGTCGAACTCGTTGATCAGCACACCGTTGCGGAAGACCGTGTAGTGCTGGCCCTCCACCCGGATCTCGTAGTCGTTCCAGGTGCCCTTGGGCGTGACGCCCGCCCCGCCCAGGCCCACCCGGTCGAACCCGTATATAGAGCCGGTCTTGTACATGTCGCCGTCCGGCCGGTCCAGGACCTGGACCTCGTGCCCGAACGTGATGGCGACCCACTCCGGCCGCGGCTCCTCGGGGTGGTCGTGGACGTGCGGGAAGCGGACGAACACACCGGAGTTGGCGTTGCCCGTGCCCGGGGCGTCGTCGCGCCACTGGAGCCTCAGCGAGAAGTCCCCGTACTGCCGCTGCGGGAACCACAGCATGCCCATGCCCGGAACCGTCGTGCTGCTGGTCATCGAGCCGTCGCCGTTGAGGGTGAACTTCCCGCCCCCGACGTGCTGCCATTTCGCGAAGGTCTCCGCCGAGCCGTCGAACAGCGTGCGGTAGCCGCTGGTCCCGCCCGGCTTGCCGATGCCGGACTCCCTGGCCGCGCGGTGGATGGTCCGGTGCTCCCGGGCGTCGATGACCCCGTCGGCGAGCAGCCGGTCGAGGACCGTGTCCACGTGCTTGAGGAACAGCGCGTGCGACGACCAGTCCTTCTCGTCCTCGATCAGTTCGTTGATGGTGCACCGGCCGCGCGTCATGCGGTTGGGCACTCCGGAGTCGACGGTGCCGACGATGACGGTGAGCCGCTCGTCGTACTCGGGGCAGTGGGGCGCCGGTACGCCGCCGCCCTCCGCGATGTCGAAGCCCACCCGCGTGGCGGCCGAGGTGTTGCCGGCCTTGTCGGTGGCCCGGTGCAGCACCGTGTGGTGGCCGACCCGGTCCACGACGACCGGCGCCGTGTACGCCAGGTACGGCCCGCCGTCCAGGGAGTACTCGACCTTGTCCACGCCCGAGCCGCCGGTGTCGGTCGCCGTGACCGTCACGGTGGCGCTGGTGATGAACGCTCCGTCGGAGTTCTTGCTGCCGGTCACCGTGGCCGTCGTCCGGGGCGGGGTGGTGTCCTGGGCGGGCGGGGCGACGACCGTGAACTGCACCGACTTCTCCGCCGCCACGTTCCCGGCCCGGTCCGTGGCCCGGTAGCGGACGGTGTGCGTGCCCACCTGGTGGACCATGACCGGGGCGGTGTACGCCTGCCAGGCGCCGCCGGCTCCGAGCGCGTACGCGATGGTGTTGACGCCCGAGCCGGTGTCGGACGCGGTGACCGTGACCGTCGCCATGTCCAGGTACTGGCCCTGGTCGTTCCTCTCGCCGCTGACGGTCGCGGACGTCTCCGGCGGGGTCCTGTCGTCCGTCGGCGGGGCGACCACGGTGAAGTCGACCGCCTTCACGGCGGAGGTGTTGCCCGCCTTGTCGGTGGCCCGGTAGCGGACGGTGTGCGTGCCGACCTGGTGGACCATCACCGGAGCGGTGTACGCCTGCCAGGCTCCGTCCGCCCCGACCGCGTACTCGATGCGGTCGACGCCCGAGCCGCCGGTGTCGGTGGCCGACACCGTGACGTTGGCGTGGCCGACGTACGCGCCGTCGGCGTTCCGCTCACCCTCGACCTTCGCGGCGGTCTCGGGCGCCGTGGTGTCCTCGCCGCCGCCTTCGGTCACGGTGAGGATGCCCTGCATCGCGCCGTGGCCCGGGATCGTGCAGAAGAAGCGGTACCGGCCGGGCGTCAGGGTGACCTGGGCGGTGTGCTTGCCGCCCCGGTCGTCGTTGGGGTTGGCCAGGATGTTGAGCGGGACGTCGTTGTTGTACTCCGGGTCCGAGACGTCGAACGTCAGCGTGTGCGGCATTCCGGTGGTGTTCCCGGTCGCCGTGCTGTTTTCGAACACGATCGTCGTGGGACCCGCCACCGCGGTGGCCGGGAAGGTCAGGTATCGGTCGACGGGGTCACCGGCGGTCCAGGTGAGCACCTGTTCCGCCGCGGCCGCCGGTCCGTTGTCCGGCCGCCCGTACGCGGCGGTCGACGTGAGGCCGAGGACCATCAGCAGCGACCCGAGCAGGGCGGTCCACAGCCGTGGGGTGCGGTGCCTCACTGTGCCGCCTCCTTCCTCGCCAGAAAGTCCGCGGCGGGCGTCGGCTCGCCGCCCTTGTAGGTCACGCGCCACAGGGCGGACTGGGCGTCGGAGGTGAAGAAACCGCGCCCGTAGTCCAGGACGTACAGCGAGCCGTCCGGGGCGAACTTCCAGTCCATCAGGTTGCGGATACCGCCCGGCCCGACCGGGATGATCTTCTTCAGGGACTCGGCGTGCACCGGCAGGCCGCCCTTGCCGACCGTTCTCGGATCGGTCAGCACCGCGTGCCGCGGCTGGTCACCGTCGTAGAAGTCCCCGACGAACCACTTGCCGTCCCAGTACGCCGGCCACTTGACGGTGCTGTCCGACGCGGCGTCGTACCGGTACACCGGCCCGTTCATGGTGGCCTGGCCGCCGCCCTTGAGCCACGGCAGCAGCAGCTTCTGCTCCTCGGTCCGGTAGCTGGGCACACCGCTCGCGTCACGTGGGTAGTCCACGCCGCCGCCCTGGGGCGAGTACCAGATGGTGTTCGGGGTGACCGGCGGCAGGTTCACCAGGCCGTCGTTGTTCGGCGACTCGTTCTTCGGCCTGGCGCAGTCGTACCAGCCGAGCGGCTTGCCCGGATCGGGCAGGTTGCGGTCCCGGTAGGGCTGGTTGTTGCCCATGCAGTACGGCCAGCCGTGGTTGCCCGCCCTGGTGATCGCGGCGAACGTGTCGTACTTCGCCGGGCCCCATGTGGTGGACGGCGCACCGGCGTCGGGGCCGACCCACCCCGCGTACAGGATGTCGGTCCGCTTGTCGACGAAGATCCGGGCCGGGTTGCGTACGCCCATCACATAGATCTCGCCCCGTGTCTTGCCGCCGCCCTCGTCCGGCTCCTGCCCGGTGAAGAGATTGCCCTCGGGGAGCGTGTACGTGCCGTCGTCCTCGGGGTGGATGCGGAGGATCTTGCCGTTGAGGTTGTTGGTGTTGCCGGAGGTGCGGCGCGCGTCGGCGAAGGAGACGCCCTTGAAGTCCGGCTCCGGGTTGTTGCCCGCGTACCCCCCGCTGAAGCCGCTGGAGTTGTTGTCACCGGTGGCGATGTACAGGTTCTCCTTGGAGTCCCAGGCCATCCCGCCGCCCGCGTGGCAGCAACTGTGGATCTGCACCGGCCACTTCAGCAGCACCTTCTCGCTCGCGAGGTCCAGCGTGCTGGTGGCCGGATCGAGAGTGAAGCGGGAGACGTACCGCTCCGCCATGTGCGTGTCGCGGTTGATCCTCGCGTGCGGTGTGTAGTGCAGGTACACCCAGCCGTTGGTGAGGAAGTCCGGGTCGAGCTCGATGCCGAGGAGACCCTCCTCGTTCTTCGTCAGCTCGTCGCCGCCGCCCTTGTTGCCGAAGACCGTCAGCTCGCCCGCGAGCCGAACCGTCTTCGTCCTGGGGTCGTAGACGTGGATCTCGCCCTTGCCCTTGCCGATGTCCGGATTGTTCCAGTCGGTCACCACGGGCTTGGAGGAGTCGGCGCCGCCGCGCCCGATGTAGAGGATGCGCCCGTCCGGGGCGGCGACCAGGCCGTGCGGCTCCCCGATCTGGTCGTTGCGGCCCGGCTGGTTGGGCCGTGTGACGCGCTCGGCGGTGTAATTGGCGTCGATGGTGGCCTTGCAGTCGGCACGGGAGAGGCGGGTCGTCCACAGCAGGGCGCCGCGCAGGTGGTCGCGGAAGTCCGTCTCGGCGAACGAGGCGGCCGTACCGCCCATGCCCGTGTAGAAGGACCGGCCGCCGTCGTAGTCACGGCACCAGGAGATGGGGTGGTCCCACCCGTTGGCACCCGGCCCCGGCTGGTAGGTGCTCTCCTTGACCCGCGCCACCGTGTGCACGCTGCCCGACGGGTTCACCGACCAGTTGAGCCACTTGTCCGGGCGCTTCCAGTTCAACGGGAGCTGCCGCGTGGCCGGATGCCGGCGGTCGCCTGCCTCGACGGTCGCCCGCTGGACGGTGGCCGGGCTCTGGGCCGCGGGCCGGGCGCCGACCAGCCCGGTGAACCAGTCCGAGTACGGCTCGGTGCGCGCCGCGTCATGGATGCCGAGGAAGCCGCCGCCGGCCTCCATGTACGTTTCGAGGCCCGCCTCCTGCTCGGGGTCGAGCACATCGCCGCCGCCGGTGAGGAACACCACCGCGTTGTACCGGCCGAGCCTGCGGGCGTCGGTGAACACCGCGGCGTCGTCCGTCGCCTCGGTGCGGAACTGCTGGGCGGCCGGACCGGACCGGCCGATCGACTCGATCGCCGCGATGCCGGCGTCGACGGTCGGGGACTCGGCCGTCGCCGAGGCGTGGAACACCAGCACGCGTACATGCGCCCCGCCGGGCGGTGACGGGATCGACAACGTTGTCCGAATGGGAGCCGGCTCGCCGGGATTCGGCCCGGCGGTGGCTGCCGTCCCGCTGAGCAGTAAGGCCGCCAGGGCGCCGGAGGCGACGGCGACTTCCGCTCGGCGGCGGGTTCTTGACCGGTGATGTGGTGCACGGTGCATGTGTTCACCCACCCCTCTGTGGTCACAGCAAACGACGATGAAGCTAGACCTCTTTCCGTGGCACGCCAATAGCTTGGCATCAATCCCGCGAACTTTGTCCTGGCTGTGGATAAACCCGGGCCCGCCCCGCTACGGTGTGCCCGTTCCGGGGGCGGTCCGCCCCGTCAGCCTCCACACCGCACCGGGGAGTTCGGCATGGACAGACGGAGCTTCAACAGGCGCCTGCTGGCGGGAGGAGCGGTGGCCGCGGCCGGGGTGACATCGTTGTCCCAGGCGTCCGCGCCCGACGCGGTGGCGGCCGAGACGCCGCCGCCCACGGCCCCGGCGGGCGGACAGGTGCGCCATCTCAAGCTGTACGCCGAAAAACTGGCGGACGGTCAGATGGGCTACGGCCTGGAGAGGGGCAGGGCGACCATCCCCGGCCCGCTGATCGAGCTGAACGAAGGGGACACCCTCCACATCGAGTTCGAGAACACCATGGACGTCCCCGTCAGCCTGCATGTGCACGGCGTCGACTACGACGTGGCGAACGACGGCACGAGGATGAACCGCAGCCACGTCGAGCCCGGCGGCACCCGCACCTACACCTGGCGCACTCATGCCCCCGGCCGCCGCAAGGACGGCACGTGGCGCGCCGGCAGCGCGGGGTACTGGCACTACCACGACCACGTCGTGGGTACGGACCACGGTACGGGCGGCATCCGCAAGGGGCTGTACGGGCCGGTCGTGGTGCGGCGCAAGGGCGACATCCTGCCGGACAAGCAGTTCACGATCGTCTTCAACGACATGACGATCAACAACAGGCCCGGGCACCAGAGCCCCGACTTCCGGGCGACGGTGGGTGACCGCGTCGAGATCATCATGATCACCCACGGCGAGTACTACCACACCTTCCACATGCACGGTCACCGCTGGGCCGACAACCGCACCGGCATGCTGACCGGCCCGGACGACCCCAGCCCCGTCATCGACAACAAGATCACCGGCCCCGCCGACTCCTTCGGCTTCCAGATCATCGCGGGCGAGCACGTGGGCGCCGGTGCCTGGATGTACCACTGCCACGTGCAGAGCCACTCGGACATGGGCATGGCCGGGCTCTTCCTGGTGGCCAAGCCGGACGGCACCGTCCCCGGCCACGACCCCCACCACCCGGCGGCGTCCGGGGGCGCCACCCACGCGCACTGAGCCGCGGCGGCCACCGGCCGCCGGTGCGCCATGACATCGGCCCGTCCCGCAGCGCCGGGGCGGGCCTTTCGTCGCACCAGAAAACCAGCGGGCCTTTCGTCGCAAGAAAACTAAACGAACGATCGTGCTAGCATTTTTTCCTCGCCCGGCCGACCGAGGAGAACCGGCATGCATCCCCTGGCTCCACTCCTTCGCACCGTCCTCAACACGACCTCCCGCATCGCGCCCCGCCTGTCCGGCAGGCTCGCCTTCGCCGCTTTCGTCCGGCCCCTCGGGCGCAGCCGCGTCCGCCCGGCCGAGCGCGCGCTGCTGGACCGGGCACGGCTCGGCGCCCTGCCGGTGAGGGGCAGGAACGTCGTCACGTACACCTGGGGCGACGGCGCCCGTCCGGTGCTCCTGGTCCACGGCTGGTCGTCACGGAGCTCCCGGTTCAGCGCGTTCATCACGGCCCTGTGCGACCAGGGCTACAGCCCGGTCACCTTCGACGCGCCCGGGCACGGCGACTCGGAGGGGCGCGCGAGCAACCTCCGCGACTACCGCGAGATCATCGGGCGGCTGCACGCCGAGCACGGTGACTTCGAGGCCGTCGTCGCACACTCCTTCGGGGTGCTGGCCTCCTTCGTGGCGCTGCACGACGGTGTCGTGGCCCACCGGTTCGTCGGCATCGGCGGCGTCGCCGAGTTCGATCACCTCCTGGACGCCTTCCGTACGCGCCTGGGCCTCCACGAGCGGGTGGAGCGCGACATCCGCGGCCATGTGGAACGCGTCCTGTTCCCCGGCGAGCCGGCGATATGGGAGCGCCTGACGGCCACCTACCGGCCCGCCTGCCCGCGCCCGTCCTGCTCCTCCACGACGAGGACGACGACATGACGCCCGTCGCCCAGTCCCGCCTCGCCGCCGCCGCCCTCGGCGACCGTGCTCGTCTGGTCCTCACCAAGGGCCTCGGCCACCGCCGCATCCTCGCCGACCCGGACGTGGTCGCCCGGGCGGTGGACTTCGTCGTCACGGCCGGCGCCCGGCCCTGAGACGCCGGCGCCCCGGGGTACGGCGTGTCCGGCCCCGGCCCCAAGATCTTCTCCGCCGTCGTGCGGCGAGCAGCCCCGGGGCCCGGCGGGCGCCGGTTCCGGCGGCCCGTCTACGGGCGGTGGGGCAGGGACCCGGGGTCGGTCGCCTCGGCGCGCAGCCGGTTCAGGATTCCCTTCGCGGCCATGCCGTACGCCGCGTCGTCGCCGTGCAGCACCGACTGGGCGTTCGCCGCCTCCATCAGCGCGATGATCTCGAAGGCCACCTGGCCCACGTCCAGGCCGGGGACGAAGCCGCCCGCCGCGCGGGCCTTGTCCAGGGTCCGCTCCACATACGTCACCCAGTCGCGGCGGGCCTTGGCGATCGCGTCCCGCACCGGCCCGGTACGGGCGTCGTACTCCGCCGACACGCCGTAGAAGAAGCACCCGCCCGCGAACACCCGCTCCCGGGAGTACCGCAGCCAGTTGTCGCACAGCGCCCACACCCGCCCCGGCCCGGGCGGCAGGTCCCGTACGGGCGTGATCACCTGCTCCACGTACACGGCGACCGCCGCCCGTACCGTCGCCAGTTGCAGCTCCTCCTTGGAGCCGAACAGGGCGAAGACCCCGCTCTTGCTGAGCTTCAGCTCCGTGGCGATACGCCCCAGGGAGAGGCCCTCCAGCCCCTCCACCGAGGCGATGTCCACCGTGCGCCCCAGGATCAGCCGCCGGGTCTGGTTGCCGCGCTCGACCCGTCCGTCACGTCCGTCCGTCATCCGCCCAGCGTACTGAACGCACGGTCGTGCGGTCATCCGGTGATGCCGAACCCGCCGTCGACCAGCGCGACCACGCGCGCGTGGCGGGGCAGCACGGCGCTCGGACGCGTCTGGGGAGGGCCGGCGGCGCGTTCGCCGAGGGGCGGGGACGGCTGCCCCGCGCGCCATGGGCCTTTCCGGCCGTCATGGGGCCGCTCATACGTGCGGGCGCCCTTCTGGTGCGGTGGCCCGGCGACGGTCCCAGACTCGGCACCATGCTGACCACCCGTGGCACCACCGGCTCCCCGGACCGGCTCGACCTGGCGACCCCCGACCTCAAGGGCGCGGAGTCCTTCTATGGCGCCCTGTTCGGCTGGCGCTTCGGGCCGGCCGGTCCCGAGGCCGGTGGACACGGCACCTTCCGGTTGCAGGACGGCAGGACCGTCGCCGGCGCCACGACCGTCCCGCCGGGCCAGGCCCCGCCCGGGTGGACGCTCTCCTTCCGGACGCCCGACGCCGACGTCACGGCCGCCGCCGTGCGCGACGGCGGCGGGACCGTGCTGATCGAACCCACGGACGTCGCCGGCCTCGGCCGCACGGCGGTCTTCGCCGACCCGGCGGGCGTCGGCTTCGCCGTCTGGGAGCCCGGCCCCCACTCGGGCCTGGACGTGGTCAACGAGCCGTACAGCCTCTCCTGGACGGAGCTGTACACCCGCGATCCGGCCGCCGCCATGGCCTTCTACGGAGCGGTGCTCGGCATCGAGTCGTCCTCCGTGCCCTGGCCCGACGGCACCGGCTCGTACCTGCTCCTCACCCCGCCCGGCGGCGACGACGACTCCTCCTTCGGCGGCGTGGTCCCGCTCGGGTCCGACCCGGTCGAGGCCGCGGACGGCCCCTGCTGGGAGCCCTACTTCGAGGTGCCCGACACCGACACGACGGCCGCCCGGGCCCGGGAGTTCGGCGGCACCGTACGGCTGGCCCCGACCGAGACGGGCGGGGTCGGGCGCTTCGCCAAACTGACCGACCCTTACGGCGCCCGGTTCGCGGTGATCACGAGTACCCCCGCGCAGCCCTGAGGCCCGTGTCCGGGGTCCGGCCGCCCCGATGGGCGGTCACAGGGGCCGGACGCGGGAGCGCAGGAGGCAGAATTCGTTGCCCTCCGGGTCGGCCAGGACGTGCCAGCTCTCGGTGCCGCTCTGGCCGACGTCGGCGGGCTCGGCGCCGAGGGCGAGCAGCCGCGCCAACTCGGCCTCCTGGTCGCGGTCGGTGGCGCTGACGTCGATGTGCAGCCGGAGCTTCCCGGCCCGGGGTTCACTGGTGGGGCCGATGACGAGGACGGGCTGCGGTCCGCCGAATCCGGCCCCGGGCGGCCCGATCGCGATGCTTCCGTCGTCCTCCCGCTCGATCTCCACGTAGCCGAGCACCTCGCTCCAGAACGCGGCGAGCCGCTCGGGGTCGGCGGCGTCGATGACCAGTTCGCTGATGCGGCATGCCATGACCGCCAGTGTACGGAGGCGTTCGTGACGGCCCGTCAGGTTCGGTGGGGGCTCGGCGCATGCCTTCCGGGTTCGGTTCCCTCCCCCGCCGACACCCCGGCGCAACCCCTTGCCCGATCACGCGCCGGAGGCCCATGCTTACGGAGCGAACCAGCACGGCCGGTGGCCCTGGTGCCGTTGATCGTTCATTGACGAGCCGTTTATCGCGGCGGGGCAGCGTGTCCGGCATGCCGATCAACCGCACCACGCGCGACGACCACGAACTGTCCTGGCAGGAAACCGCCCTGTGCGCCCAGACGGGACCGGAGTTCTTCTTCCCGGACCCGGGCTCCTCCACCCGCGAGGCCAAGCGCCTCTGCGCCGCCTGCGAAGGCCGCGAAGCGTGCCTCGAGTACGCCCTCACCCACGACGAACGCTTCGGCGTGTGGGGCGGGCTGTCGGAGAAGGAGCGGTACGCGCTCCGGCGGCAGGGGCGTTGACCGCAGAAGGGCCCGGGGGGACAACCGGATGTCCGTCCGGGTCGCCCGGCCTTAAGATCACATGCGCATGGAGCAGCAGCACAGCGCAGTGACGGACGACGAGCTGGCCGCGTTCGGCCGTACGGTGGGGCGGCTACGCGCCCTGCCCCTGGACGACCCGATACGCATGCGGGCCGAGGCGCTCGCCGCCTCCTTCGCCCGCGAGAGCCGCAACAAGCGCCGCAAGGCCGGCCGCCGGACACGGTCCGAGGCCGACGCCCTGCTCACCGCCGCCACCGCCACCGGTGCGCTCGACCGGCGGGAGGACGCCCCGCTGGCGACCCGGCGCGGCACGGTGGGGGAGTTCCTCAAGCCCCGCCACTGCTATGTCTGCAAAGCGCTCTACCGGCAGGCCGACGCGTTCTACCACCGGCTCTGCCCCGCGTGCGCCGCCGACAACACCACCCGCCGCGCCCTGGCCACCGACCTCACCGGGCGCCGCGCGCTGCTCACCGGCGGCCGGGTGAAGATCGGGTTCCAGCTCGCCCTGATGATGCTCCGCGACGGCGCCGAGCTGCTCGTCACCAGCCGCTTCCCGCAGGACACCCTGCGCCGCTTCCGCGCCGCCGAGGGCAGCGAGCGGTGGCTGGAGCGGCTCACGGTCGTCGCCATCGACCTGCGCGACCCGCGCCAGGTCCTCGGCCTGTGCGAGCGGCTCCTGGACGACGGCCGGCCCCTCGACATCCTCGTCAACAACGCCGCCCAGACCATCCGCCGCCCGCCCGAGTCGTACGCCGCGCTGCACGCGGGGGAGCGGGGCGAACTCCCGGGCGGCGTCATCACGGCCCCCGGCTACGCCCCCGCCCTCCCGGCCACCGGCGGCGGCGCCCTCGGCGGCGTACTCGCCGGTCTCCAGGGTCTGGACGTGGCCGGGACGGACGAGGCCGGCCTCCTGCCCGACCCCGCACCGCACAACTCCTGGTCCGTGCGGCTCGGTGAGCTCGACCCCGCGGAGCTGCTGGAGACCCAGCTCGTCAACGCCCTCGCGCCCGTGCTGCTGTGCGACCGTCTGCTGCCGCTGCTGCTGAAGTCCCCGCACCCCCGCCGCTACGTCGTCAACGTCAGCGCGGTGGAGGGGCGGTTCGCCGTACGGAACAAGACGGCCGGGCACCCGCACACCAACATGGCCAAGGCCGCCCTCAACATGCTCACCCGCACCAGCGCCGAGGACCTCGCCGCCCAGGGCGTGCACATGTGCAGCGTCGACACCGGATGGATCACCGACGAGAACCCGGCGCCCCGCAAGGCCCGCATCGCCGCCGCCGGCACCCGTACGCCGCTGGACGTGGTGGACGGCGCGGCCCGGGTCTACGACCCGATCGTGCGGGGGGAGGCGGGCACGCCGGTGAGCGGGGTGTTCCTCAAGGACTACCGGCCGGCTGCGTGGTGATCCGGAACGTCTCCCCGTAGGTCTGCCACGTCAGCGGCACCTTCAGGTCCATGTTGCCCTCCCGGAGGAAGACCCGCTGGGCGGTGTCGATCCGGGAGGTGTCCCGCTCCCGCTCGGTCCTCTGCGTCTTCATCACGGCCCGTCCGGCGTCCAGGAAGGCGTTGAGGTACGCCTTCTCGTCGCCGCCCTCGGCGGCGGTCCTGGCCTTCTTCATCGCCGCCTCGCGGATGCCGTAGAAGGCGTTGGGGCCCACGCCCGGCCCGTGCAGGACCATCGCGTCGTAGTAGATGAACTGGCCGAGCGTGGACAGGCCGTCCATCTTGGCCAGCCGTACGGCCGGGTCGAAGTAGATGCGGTCCCGCATCACGTCCTGCGCCTCGCGGAAGGCCGGGTCCTCGGCCGCCTTCTTCCAGGCGTCGGTGAAGCCCGGGTCCAGGCCCTCGTGCGAGTCCGTGCCGTCGACCTGGCGCAGCGCCGGGAGGTAGGGCGCCAGCGGGTTGCCGGGGTGCTGCTTCGTGTAGTACTCGACGAGCTGGAGCATGTCGTTGGTGCCGGAGCAGAAGCCGATGACACCGGCGGTGTAGCCGTTGCCGTCGCCGATGTCCTCGATGTCGTCGTACGCGCCGCGCCAGTCGAGCGTCGAGTTGTCGGCGCTGGCCACCAACTGCGCGGCGAGCTCCTTCTTGCCGGGGGCGGCCAGGCCGGCAGGCATCTTGGCGATGCGCGCCTCCAGCGCCTTCTGCTCGTCCGCGGTGCCCGCCTTCAGCGGGTTCGGTGCCCCCGTGGTCGTGGGCGCCTGCGGGACGGTGCCGTCGCCGGCGGCGTCGGCGGGCCGTACGGAACCGTCGCCTCCGCCGAAGACGAGGGCAGCGGCGACGGCTATCGGGGCGCCGATCAGGAAAAAGCGGGTCACAGGCTTCACGCGCCACAGCGTACGACGCGGTCCGGCCGACCCTGTGAGGGGCCTGTGCACGGGGCTCATCCGGCGCGAACGGAACCGGTCGCTCCACCCCCGCCCGCCTGGGCCGCGCCCCGCACCCGCACCCACCCGCGCGGCCCGGGAGCGGACGCCCTGGGGGCGCCGCGGGGGCCGTCGCGCGGCCGGGGCGGGGCCGCACCGGCCGTGCCGGCGAGGGCCCCGCCCGGAGGGTCAGCGGCCGCGGGCGGCCATCCGGGCCTTGCGGGCCGCGAGCTTCTCGTCGAACTTGCTGGCCTCCGAGTCGAGGCCGTCCATGTACAGGCCCAGCTCCTCCTGCGCCTTCAGCCCCTCCGGGCCCAGCCCGTCGATCTCCAGCACCTTCAGGAACCGCAGCACGGGCTGGAGGACGTCGTCGTGGTGGATGCGCAGGTTGTAGATCTCGCCGATGGCCATCTGCGCGGCCGCCCGCTCGAAGCCCGGCATGCCGTGCCCGGGCATCCGGAAGTTCACGACCACGTCGCGGACCGCCTGCATGGTCAGGTCCGGGGCGAGCTCGAAGGCCGCGCGCAGCAGGTTCCGGTAGAAGACCATGTGCAGGTTCTCGTCGGTCGCGATGCGCGCCAGCATCCGGTCGCAGACCGGGTCACCCGACTGGTGGCCGGTGTTGCGGTGCGAGATGCGGGTGGCCAGCTCCTGGAAGGCGACGTACGCGACCGAGTGGAGCATCGAGTGGCGGTTGTCCGACTCGAAGCCCTCACTCATGTGGGCCATCCGGAACTGCTCCAGCTTGTCCGGGTCCACGGCCCGCGAGGCGAGCAGGTAGTCGCGCATCACGATGCCGTGACGGCCCTCCTCGGCGGTCCAGCGGTGCACCCAGGTGCCCCACGCGCCGTCGCGCCCGAAGAGGGTGGCGATCTCGTGGTGGTAGCTGGGCAGGTTGTCCTCGGTCAGCAGGTTGACGACGAGCGCGATCCGGCCGATGTCGGTGACCTTGGACTGCTGCGGCTCCCACGCTTCGCCGTCCTCGAAGAAGCCGGGGAAATTCCGGCCGTCCGACCACGGGACGTACTCGTGGGGCATCCAGTCCTTGACGACCTGAAGGTGGCGGTTGAGCTCCTTCTCGACCACCTCCTCCAGGGCGTACAGCAGCCGGGCGTCGGTCCACACGTCCGAACTGCCGAGGTGGGGAGAGGTGAGGGTCATGCGGGTGCTCCTGGGGACGGGAGAATTACCTACGGGCTCGTAGGTTACGAGACCGTAGGTTAAGGGGGCGGTAAGCCTCAGCCAAGCCCGGGTCCGGGGATGGACGCTTACGTTCCGTTATGGGCGGAGGTCACGCAGCCGCACGGAGAGACACGTCACGCACCCTTCGAGCTTTTCGAACTCACCGATGTCGACGACGACGGGCTCATACCCGAGATCCGCGAAGAGATCCGCCGTCTTCGGGGCGCTCGCCGCCATCAGCAGCTTTCCCCCGCCCAGCAGCACCACGTGCGCGCCCGCCTCCTCGGGCACCGGCAGGAAGCGGGGGAACAGCGAGGGAGCCTCCACGAGCGGCTCGTACCCGATGACCGTGCCGTCCGGCAGCGCGGTGACGGCCGACTTCAGGTGCAGCACCCGGCTCACCGGCACCTCGGCCACCCGCGCGCCCAGCGGCTCGAACGCCGCCCGGAGCTGCGCCACGCCCGCCGCGTTCGTCCTGCCGCCCACACCCACGTACACCGTGTCGCCGATCTTGAGCACATCGCCCCCGTCGAGCGTGCCCGGCTCCCGCACCCGCTGCACCGAGCAGCCCAGGCGGGCCACCGCCGCCTCGACCGCCGCGGTCTCCGCGCGCCGCGAGGGGGCACCCGAGCGGGCGACCAGCGCCACCTCGTGGAACACCACCACCGTGTCCTCGACGAACACGCCGTCCGGGCAGCCGTCGGCCGGTTCCACCTCCACGGGCTCCCAGCCGTGCGCGGCCAGGGCGGCGGCGTACCGCTCCCACTGGCCGAGGGCCAGGCCCGGGTCGACGGGACTGCGTTCGGCATGGGTGACCAGCCCCTCGGCGAGGCGCGGGCTCGGGCGGCGGACCAGGGCTTTCCTGCTGGGCATGCGGGCCTCCGGCAGTCGCTGACCGCCCACCCCTACCCCGTACCCGACCGGGCTACCCGAGGCCCAGGTCACGGCGCAGGTGGGTGGCCGTGAACGACTTCGGGTGCTCCAGCAGCTCCGCCGGAGTGCCCTCGAAGACCAGCTCACCCCCGTGCTTGCCGCCGTCCGGGCCCAGGTCGATCACCCAGTCCGCCCGCTTCACGACATCCAGGTTGTGCTCCACGCAGACGACCGTGTTGCCCGCGTCGACCAGTCGGTCCAGCAGCGCCACCAGCGTCCGCACGTCCGCCATGTGCAGTCCGGTCGTCGGCTCGTCCAGCACGTACACGCTGCCCGTGCGGTGCAACTGCGTCGCCAGCTTGATGCGCTGGCGCTCACCGCCCGACAGCGAGCTGAGCGGCTGCCCCAGGGTGAGATACGTCAGGCCCACGTCGTCGAGCGCCCGCAGCCTGCGGACCAGCGCCGGGTCGTCGGCGAAGAACGGCACCGCGTCCGCCGCCGTCATCTCCAGGACGTCCACGATCGACCTTCCCCGCACCCGGTGCTCCAGCACCTCGTCGTGGAACCGGCGCCCCTCGCACGCCCCGCACGTCGTGGTGACCGGGTCCATGAACGCCAGATCCGTGTAGATCACCCCGCGTCCGGAACACGTCCCGCACGCCCCCGCCGAGTTGAAGCTGAACAGCGACGCCGGGACGCCGTTCTCCTTCGCGAACACCTTCCGTACCGAGTCCATGATCCCCAGGTACGACGCCGGGGTCGACCGCACCGACGCCGTGATGGCGCCCTGGTCGATGACGACCGCCTCCGGGTACGCGGCCGTGAACACCTCCGACACGAGCGTGGACTTGCCCGAACCGGCCACGCCCGTCACCACCGTCAGCACCCCCGCCGGGAAACGGACGTCGATGCCCTTGAGGTTGTGCAGCTCCGCCCCCGTCACCGGCAGCGCCCCGGTGGGGGAGCGGAACGTCTCCTTCAGCGGTGTACGCCGGCGAAGGCACCGCCCCGTGAGCGTGTCCGCGTCGCGCAGCCCGGCGAACGGCCCCGCGTACACCACCTCACCGCCGTCCGTGCCGGCGCGCGGCCCCATGTCGACGATGTGGTCGGCGACCGCCATCACGTCCGGGTCGTGCTCCACCACCAGCACCGTGTTGCCCTTGTCGCGCAGGCGCACCAGCAGGTCGTTCAGCCGCCCCACGTCCCGCGGGTGCAGCCCGACGCTGGGCTCGTCGAAGATGAACGTCAGACCCGTCAGCGAACTGCCCAGGTGGCGCACCATCTTCAGCCGCTGCCCCTCGCCGCCGGACAGGGTGGTGGTCTCCCGGTCCAGGCTCAGATAGCCGAGCCCGATGGCCACCAGGCGTTCCAGCCGCTCCCGCGCGGCCGCCGCGATCGGCGTGGCGACCGGGTCGTCGATCCCCGCCAGGACCTCGACCAGGTCGGCGACCTCCATCCGCGCGTAGTCCGCGATGTTCAGCCCGTCGATACGGGTGGCCAGCGCGGCCTCGTTCAGCCGGGCGCCGCCGCACGCCTCGCACAGCCCCTGCGTGGTGACGTTCCGCACCGTGTCCCGGTACGCCTCGGAGAGCCCCGCCGTGTCGCGCTTCAGGTACAGCCGCTCGAACCGGTCCACCAGCCCCTCGAACCGCACGTCCGCCGCGCCGGACTTCATCTCCAGCCGCACCTTCATGTCCGGGCCGTCACCCGTCCCGTGCAGCAGCGCCCGGCGCTCCGGTTCGGTGTAGTCGGCGAGCGGTTTGTCCGGGTCGAAGAGACCCGAGTCGGCGTACAGCTTCCACTGCCAGCTCCCCACGGAGGAGCCCGGCAGCAGCAGCGCGCCGCCGTTCAGCGACCTCGTCCAGTCGACCGCCTTGTCCAGGTCGAGCCGGACCGTGCGCCCCACCCCGTCACAGACCGGGCACATGCCGGACGGGTCGTTGAAGGAGTACGCCGTCGCCGGCCCGGCACTGGGCGTGCCGTACCGGGAGAAGAGCACCCGGATCACCGAGAAGATGTCGGTCATCGTGCCCACGGTCGAGCGGACGTTGCCGCCGACGGGCTTCTGGTCGACGACGATCGCCACCGACAGGTCGTCGATCGCGTCCACGTGCGGCCGCTCGTACTTCGGCAGCCGGTTCCTGATGAACCAGGTGAAGGTCTCGTTGAGCTGCCGCTGCGACTCGACCGCGATGGTGTCGAAGACGACCGACGACTTCCCGGAGCCGGACACCCCGGTGAAGACGGTGATGCGGTTCTTGGGCAGGGAGAGGGAGACGTCCCGGAGGTTGTTCTCACGGGCGCCCGAAATCACGATGTCCGAAGCCATGCCGCCGAAGCTAGGCCGTATACCCGACACCTTCTGTCGGGTATACGGCCCCGTCTTCGCCCGACGGCGCTCAGCGGGCGGACAGCACCTCGTCCGCCGTCGTCGGCCGCAGCGTGCCGTCCTCCAGCAGCAGCCAGCGCGTGATCCCGATCGACTCCAGGAACGGTACGTCGTGGCTCGCCACGATCAGCGCCCCCTCGTACGCGTCGAGCGCCGCCGTCAGTTTGCGGACGCTCGCCATGTCGAGGTTGTTCGTCGGCTCGTCGAGCATCAGCAGTTGGGGCGCCGGTTCCGCCAGCAGCAGCGCGGCCAGCGCCGCCCTGAACCGCTCGCCGCCCGACAGCGTCCCGGCCGGCTGGTCCGCCCGCGCACCCCGGAACAGGAAGCGGGCCAGCCGGGCGCGAATCCGGTTGTTGGTCGCCTCGGGCGCGAACCGCGCCACGTTCTCCACCACGCTCAGCGCGTCGTCGAGCACATCGAGCCGCTGCGGCAGGAACCGCAGCGGGACGTGGGTCACCACCTCGCCCGCCACCGGCCGCAGTTCACCGGCGATCGTGCGCAGCAGCGTCGTCTTCCCGGCGCCGTTGGGCCCCACGAGCGCGATCCGCTCCGGCCCGCGCAGCTCCCACTCGCCGTCGACCCGCGCCCCGTAGCGCAGCTCCAGGTCGCGCATCACGAGCACGCCCCGGCCGGGCGGCACCGTGGTGTACGGCAGCTCGACACGGATCTCGTCGTCGTCCCGTACCGCCTCCACCGCCTCGTCGAGCCGCTCCTTGGCCTCGGCCAGCTTCTGGGTGTGCATGATCCGGTGCTTGCCGGCCGACTCCTGCGCCGCACGCTTGCGCGCGTTCATGACGATCTTCGGCTCGCGCTTGCTGTCGTACATCTTCTGTCCGTACCGCTTGCGCCGCGCCAGCTTCACCTGTGCGTCGGCCAGTTCGCGCTTCTGCCGCTGTACGTCGGCCTCGGCGACGCGCACCATCCGCTCGGCGGCCTCCTGTT
The DNA here is from genome assembly GCF_004353505.1 of Streptomyces sp. WAC05374. GTDB lineage: Bacteria > Actinomycetota > Actinomycetes > Streptomycetales > Streptomycetaceae > Streptomyces. The sequence continues at coordinate 138,812 of NZ_SMNQ01000004.1, read as the reverse complement.
CGGCCGCGAGCGCCTCCTCGTACGCCGAGTAGCCGCCGCCGTACCAGGACACCTCCCCGTCGCGGAGGTCGGCGATCTGGTCGACCAGCTCCAGCAGTTCACGGTCGTGGCTCACCACGACCAGCACGCCGGACCACGCCTCGACGGCCCCGTACAGGCGGCGGCGGGCGTGCAGGTCCAGGTTGTTGGTCGGCTCGTCGAGCAGGAGCACGTCCGGCCGGGCGAGCAGCAGGGCGGCCAGCCGCAGCAGGACGCACTCGCCGCCCGACACCTCGCCGATGGTGCGGTCCAGCCCGATGCGGCCCAGACCGAGCTGGTCCAGGGTGGCCAGCGCCCGCTCCTCCACGTCCCAGTCGTCGCCGACCGCGGTGAAGTGCTCCTCGCTCGCGTCACCGCCCTCGATGGCGTGCAGGGCGGCGCGCGTCGCGGCGATCCCCAGGGCCTGGTCGACCCGGAGCGCCGTGTCGAGCGTGGCGTTCTGCGGCAGGTAACCGACCTCCCCGGCGATGCGGACCGTGCCGTCGGCGGGGGTCAGTTCACCCGCGATCAGCTTCAGCAGGGTCGACTTGCCGGAGCCGTTGACGCCGATCAGGCCCGTCCTGCCGGGACCGACGGCGAGCTGGAAGCCGTCCAGGACCTCGGTGCCGTCGGGCCACGAGAAGGACAGGCCGGTGCAGGTGATGGAGGTGGGGAAGGTAGACATACGGGTCTCCCGGTTGCGTGAGGAAAAAGGGGGCAACGGGTGAGACACCGGGACGGCTCGCGGGCCGAGGTCGCACACATCGGCGCACAGCGTCAGGCGCGGCTGTGCGACACGGTGTCTCAAGACCTCAGACGAGCAACGTCCTGCTCCGTTCGACGACGACAACGACGGGGACGACGCTACGCCGGTCCGCCCGGGGCGGCAACGGAATTAATTCCGCACGGGAATGGGGCCGTCAGCAGGCGTCCCGCAGCAGTTCGGCCAGGTCCTGGTCGAGGTCCAGGAACCGGTGCTCGCACCCCGCCGGCACCAGGTTCTGGGTGCGCCTGAGGAACCGGCGCACCTCCGAGGTGCGCACGTGTACCATCGCGACGCCCTCGGGGGCGTGGAACTCCACCACCGTACGGTCGTAGCCGAAGGGCCGTACGCGTACGTCGCCGAGGCCGGCCGGTTCCTCCACGCCGGCCGCGAGCAGCTCCCGCGAGAACTCCCAGGCCACGTCGGTGCCTTCGAGGGTGGCCCGGGCGGGGAAGGCCATCTGCACGGCGAACGGGTTGCCGCGGTCGTAGCGGAGTGTCGCCGGGACGGATTCCATGCGGGGTGCGGACGCGACCAGGCGGACCTGTACGGCCTGCTCGATGACGGTGGACAAGGCCAGCTCCCTCACACGCGGCTGCGGTGGTACGACTCCTTACGCCAGGGAGGACGACGAATTCCGTCGGCGCGTGCATTCCCGGGCGATGTGACCTGTGTCACCCAGGCGCCCTGGACGGGCCGGACGGGGTGGGCTACGTTCCCGCGCCATGACGTCCATGGGGAAGACGAGACGAGCGGTGTCGGCGGGGCTGTGCGGGGCGGCGCTGGCGGCGGCACTGACCGCCCCCGCCGAAGCGGCCCCGGCCGGCGCTGTGTGGGAGGTGAAGCCGACCGGCACGGAGGTGCGCTTCCGGGGCCTGGCGGCCGTCAGCCGCTCCACCGCCTGGGTGGCCGGCTCCAAGGGCACGGTGCTGCGGACCCTGGACGGGGGCCGGAGCTGGCGGAACGTGTCACCGCCGGGCGCGGAGGCGCTGGAGTTCCGGGACGTCGAGGCGTTCGACGGGCGCCGCGCGGTGGTGCTGGCCATCGGGGAGGGGGAGGCGTCCCGGATCTACCGCACCGACGACGGCGGCGCGAGCTGGACCGAGTCGTTCCGCAACACCGACGCCCGGGCCTTCTACGACTGCGTCACCTTCTTCGACAGCCGGCACGGCCTCGCCATGAGCGACCCGGTCGACGGCAAGTACCGCATCCTGTCGACCGGTGACGGCGGCCGCACCTGGACGGTGCTGCCCGACAGCGGCATGCCCGCCGCGCTGCCGGGGGAGGCGGGCTTCGCGGCGAGCGGCCAGTGCCTGGTCAGCTCCGGGCCCCGGGACGTGTGGCTCGCCACCGGAGGCGGCGCCACCGCGCGCGTGCTGCACTCCGCCGACCGGGGCCTGACCTGGACGGCCGCCGAGTCGACGATCCCGGCCGGCGACCCGGCGCGCGGCGTCTTCGCCCTGGCCTTCCGCGACCGCACGCACGGCCTCGCCGTGGGCGGCGACTACCGGACGGGCCAGGCCTCGCCCCGTGCGGGCGCCGTCAGCCGGGACGGCGGGCGCACCTGGCGGCAGGCGCACACCCCGCCGCCCGCCTACCGCTCGGGCGTGACATGGCTGCCGCACACCCGGTCCGCCGCCCTCGCCGTCGGCCCCACCGGTACGGACCTGACCCTGGACGGCGGCCGCACCTGGCGGACCGTCGACACCGGCTCGTACGACACCGTCGACTGCGCCCGCGACGCCGGCTGCTGGGCCTCCGGCGAGAAGGGCCGGGTCGCCCGCCTGGAACCCGGGGGGCACGGACCCGGCCCGTCCGGTCACGCCGACGCGGGGCCCGGCTCGTCGCCGGCACGGACGGCGCCGAGCCACGGCACGAGCTGAGCCAGCCCGAGCGCCACCTCCACGGCGAGGAACGGCCACAGCACCCCGGGGGCGCCGTGTGCCAGCGCGTACGCCTGCCAGGCGGCGAACAGGACGCGGGCGGCGCCGTCGAACAGTCCGTGCGCGGGCAGTGGCCGGGCCACCCGCAGGAGCGCCCAGACCACTACGACCGAACCCATGAGGTTGGCGTACAGGATCTGCATCGGCTCCAGGGCGGGAAGGACGCCCAGCCCGGACGCCCGGCCCAGCGACGACAGCCCGCCGTGCACCAGCGCATAGGTCCACGGGGTCGCGAACCCCGCCGTCACGACGAGGTCGTACCAGGCGCTGGCGCGCACGACACGGAGGTACGAGGGGTGGGAAGGGGCGGCGGAGAACACGGTCACGGCAAGGCTCCTGCTGGTCCGTCGGTCAGCGACGCCTCATGCTCGACCGTGGAGTACTGTCCAAGGTCAAGTCGATGGGGGATGGGGCGTCGTGCGCATCGGGGAGCTCGCCGCGAGGACCGGCGTGAGCAGGGACACCATTCGTTTCTACGAGAAGATCGGCCTGGTCGCCGGGCGACGGCTCGCCAACGGCTACCGGGACTTCCCGCCCGAGACCGTGACCTGGCTGACCCACGTCCGTACCGCGCAGGCCCTGGGGTTCTCGCTCGGGGAGATCGCGCGGCACGGCAGGGACATCGGTGGGGCGCCGGACGACGCGGAGGTGTTGTCGGCGCTGCTGGAGGAGAAGATCCGGCTCATCGACACCCGCATGGCGGAGCTCGCCGCCCTGCGGGCGGACCTGGAGGCGCGCGTGGGCACCGACTGCCCGTTGCGCCGGGTCGGCCCGACGGGCTGAACTCCCGCCGCACGAAGGCCCGTCCAGGGAGCGGACCCCGCGGATCAGCGCGCCTCGGGCGGCAGCTCCTGGCGGTGGGCGGCCAGTGCGGGGGCCGTCCTGGTGGCTATGAACTCCGTGACGCGGTACGCGCAGACGCCCCCGGTGACCAGGGGGTCGGACGCCGTGATCTCGTCGATCAGCGCGCGGTCGGCGCCGGTGGCCAGGATGATGCCGCCGTCCCGGGGGTTCTTGCGGCCGGAGGCGAGGAACAGCCCTGACGCGTAATGGGTGTCGAGCCAGGCGACATGGTCCGCGAGGAGCTCGTCGACCCGCTCGAGGGGCCCGGTGTAGGTCAATTCCAGTACGAACATGATCGCGACCCTACCGGGCCGCACCGACAGTCCCACCGCGCCTAAAGTGGCCGTCACTATGACGATCATCGAAAAGCCCGCCGGCTGGCCGTCCGACGAGGCCGAGGCCCTGGCCGTCCAGGACGAACTGCGCGGCCGCGTGGTCCTGGACGAGCCCGGCCCGCCGCCCGGCACCGGACTGGTGACCGGCGTCGACGTGGCCTACGACGACGAGCGCGACCTCGTCGCCGCCGCGGCCGTCGTCCTGGACGCCGGTACGCTCACCGTCGTCGAGGAGGCCACCGCGGTCGGGCGGGTCTCCTTCCCGTACGTCCCCGGACTCCTCGCCTTCCGCGAGATACCGACCGTGCTGGCCGCGCTCGAAACGCTGCGCCACGGCCCCGGACTGGTCGTGTGCGACGGCTACGGACAGGCCCACCCGCGTCGCTTCGGCCTCGCCAGCCACCTCGGCGTCCTCACCGGACTGCCGGTGATCGGTGTCGCCAAGAACCCCTTCACCTTCACTTACGAGCAGCCCGCCGACGAGCGCGGGGCGTCCACGCCCCTGGTCGCGGACGGCGAGGAGGTCGGCCGGGCACTGCGCACCCGGACGGCCGTCAAACCGGTCTTCGTCTCCGCCGGCCACCGCGTCACCCTCGCCAACGCCTGCGCCCACACCCTGCACCTGACGCCCCGCTTCCGCATCCCCGAGACCACCCGGCACGCGGACGCCCTGTGCCGGCGCGCCCTGAAGGAGGCGGCGGCGTGATCGGGGCCCTCCACGGCGACCCCGCCCGCGGCCGGCACGTCTGCGCCGGCCCGGCGGGGCACCCCTTCCGCCTCGTACGCCGCTGACCCGGCCACCGGGTCAGCGAGAATCGGCCACCCGGAAACGGATGCCCGCGCCGCGCAGGCGTTCCAGCAGCGCGTCGCCCATCGCGACCGCCGTGGTCACCTGCCCGGCGGTCGGGGGCAGCGTGTCGAAGGCCAGGCACAGCGCCGACTCGGCCAGCATCTTCGCCGTCTCGTCGTACCCCGGGTCGCCGCCCGACACCTCGGTGAACACGCGCCGCCCGCCGCCCTCGCCGACGAACCGGACCGTGAACCAGCTCCGTGCCCGGCGCTCCGCGTCGGGCCCCTGGCCCGCCTCGTAACGGTCCATCAGCCACCGCCTGGCGGGAGGCACCTGGGCCAGCCCGAACAGCGCCCCCATGGCCGCGGTCCCGCCGAGGGCCATGGGCAGGGCCTTCACCGCCGCGTAGTGGCGGTAGCGGAAGTCCGGCCCGTACCGCGGCAGGGCCGCCGCCGAACGCGCCACGACCCCGGCGTCCAGGGTCGGCAGCGGCAGCGCCCACGCCCCGGTCTCCCGGCTGAAGCGCGGCGCCCCGAGCGGTGCCCGCGCCCGCCGCCCCACCAGGCGCGGCTCGTGCAGCCGCCGCTCCCGGGCCGCGTCCCGCATCTGCCGGCCCCGCCCCATGGCGGTGATCGCCGAGGCGAAGGTGCCGCCCGAGAAGAAGGCGTTGGAACGCACGAACCCGTCCACGGTCAGCGGCACCTCCCTGGGCAGCCGCGACACCGTGAAGTACACGCCCAGGTCGTGCGGGACCGAGTCGAAGCCGCAGGCGTGCACGATCCGCGCCCCCGTCTCCCGGGCCCGGGCGTCATGGCGCACATACATCAGGTCCACGAACTCCGGCTCACCGGTCAGGTCCACATAGTCCGTGCCCGCCTCCGCGCACGCGGCCACCAGCGGCTCCCCGTACCAGACGTACGGTCCGACCGTGGTCGCCACCACCCGGGCCGACTCGGCGAGCGCGCGCACCGAGCCGGCGTCGGCGGCGTCGGCCGTCAGCAGCGGCAGCCCGGCGCAGTGCGGGTGCTCGGCGGCCAGCTTGTCGCGCAGCCGTTCCAGCCTGTCCATGCTGCGCCCGGCGAGCGCCCACCGGCAGGTCGCGGGCGCGTGGGCGGCGAGGTAGCGGGCGGTCAGCTCCCCGACGAATCCGGTCGCTCCGAAGAGCACGACGTCAAAAGCCCGTTCCGTGCCGTGCCGCTTGTCCATCCAGCCCTCCGCCGTCCGCGCCGTTGTCGGAGGCAGAGGCTAGCGTGCGGGATGAGGAGTGATCGCGCGGGTCCCCTCCTTCGACCCGGTTGTCCACAGGGCTTGTGCGGAGTGGAACACGTTCTTAGCATCATTGCTGTTACAGCAGTTGTGTCACAGTCCTGGGGGTGTGATGGCAGCGACAGGCAGCGGCCCGCTCGCCGGAGTGCGGGTGGTCGAGCTGGCCGGCATCGGGCCCGGCCCGTTCGCCGCCATGCTCCTGGGCGATCTGGGCGCCGACGTCGTCCGGGTCGATCGGCCCGGCGGCGCGGGGCTCGCGATCGATCCGGCGTACGACCTCACCAACCGCAACAAGCGGTCGGTGCTCGTCGACCTCAAGGCCGACGGCGGCGCCGACCGCGTCCTGGACCTGGTCGAGCGCGCCGACGTCCTCATCGAGGGATACCGCCCCGGCGTCGCCGAACGGCTCGGCGTCGGGCCCGGACCGTGCCTGGCGCGCAACCCGAAGCTGGTCTACGGGCGGATGACCGGCTGGGGCCAGGAGGGCCCGCTCGCCCAGCGCGCCGGCCACGACATCGCGTACATCGCCGTCACCGGCACCCTGTCCATGATCGGCAAGGCCGGCGAGCCGCCGACCGTGCCCGCCAACCTCGTCGGGGACTACGCGGGCGGTTCGCTCTACCTCGTCGTCGGCATCCTCGCCGCGCTGCACCACGCGCGCGAGGAGGGCGGCGGCGGCCAGGTCGTCGACGCGGCGATCACCGACGGAGCCGCCCACCTGGCCACGATGATCCACGGCATGATGGCCGCCGGCGGCTGGCAGGACCGGCGCGGCACCAACCTCCTGGACGGCGGCTGCCCCTTCTACGGCACCTATGAGACCGCCGACGGGCAGTACATGGCGGTGGGCGCCCTGGAGCAGCGGTTCTACGACGAGTTCACCGGCCTGCTCGGCCTCGGGGACACGGCCGCCGCCCGCGCGGACCTCACCCGCTGGGGCGAGCTGCGCGACGCCGTCGCCCGGCGCTTCAAGGAGCGGACCCGCGCCGAGTGGACGGCCGTCTTCGAGGGCTCCGACGCCTGCGTCGCGCCCGTGCTGTCCCTGCGCGAGGCGCCCGGCCACCCGCACCTCGCCGCCCGCTCCACCTTCACCGACCACGGCGGGATCACCCAGCCCGCCCCCGCACCGCGCTTCTCCGTCACGCCCGGCTCCGTGACCCGGCCGCCCGCCATGCCGGGCGCCGGCACCGACGAGGTCGCCCGCGACTGGGACGTACCGAGCATCCGTACCGACGACACCAGGGGGACCGGGTGAAACGCCAGATCTTCAGCGCCGAGCACGACGCCTTCCGCGAAACCGTCCGCACCTTCCTCGCCAAGGAGGTCCTCCCGCACTACGAGCAGTGGGAGAAGGACGGCATCGTCTCGCGCGACGCCTGGCTCGCGGCCGGCCGCCAGGGGCTCCTCGGCATCGCCGTCCCCGAGGAGTACGGCGGCGGCGGCAACCCCGACTTCCGCTACAGCGCCGTCCTGTCCGAGGAGTTCACCCGCGCCGGCGCCCCGGGCCTCGCCCTCGGTCTCCACAACGACATCATCGGCCCCTACCTCACCTCGCTCGGCACCGAGGAGCAGAAGCGGCGCTGGCTGCCCGGCTTCTGCTCCGGCGAGCTCATCACCGCCATCGCCATGACCGAGCCGGGCGCCGGGTCCGACCTCCAGGGCATCCGCACCGCCGCCGAGGACAAGGGCGACCACTGGCTCCTCAACGGCTCCAAGACCTTCATCTCCAACGGCATCCTCGCCGACCTGGTGATCGTCGTCGCCAGGACCACCCCCGAGGGCGGCGCTCACGGACTGTCCCTCCTGGTCGTCGAGCGCGGCGCGGAAGGCTTCGAGCGCGGCCGCAACCTCGACAAGATCGGCCAGAAGGCGCAGGACACCGCCGAGCTCTTCTTCCACGACGTCCGCGTCCCCAAGGAGAACCTGCTCGGCGAGCTGAACGGCGCGTTCGTCCACCTGATGACGAACCTCGCGCAGGAGCGGCTCAACATCGCCGTCGCCGGGATCGCCGCCGCCGAGCACCTGCTGGAGATCACCACGGAGTACGTCAAGGAGCGCGAGGCGTTCGGCCGGCCGCTCGCCAGGCTCCAGCACATCCGCTTCGAGATCGCCGAGATGGCCACCGAATGCGCCGTCACGCGCGCGTTCCTGGACCGCTGCGTCGTCGATCACTCGAACGGGGAGCTGGACGCCGTCCACGCCTCCATGGCCAAGTGGTGGGCGACCGAACTCCAGAAGCGGGTCGCCGACCGCTGCCTGCAGTTGCACGGCGGCTACGGCTACATGGCCGAATACCCGGTCGCCAGAGCGTTCACCGATGGCCGGATCCAGACCATTTACGGCGGAACGACCGAAATCATGAAGGAAATCATCGGCCGTTCCCTGCTCGGCTGACCCCTCCCCGAAAGGCTTGACCAGTGAGCACCGAAGCGTACGTGTACGACGCGATCCGCACCCCGCGCGGGCGCGGGAAGGCCAATGGCGCCCTGCACGGCACCAAGCCGGTCGACCTGGTGGTCGGCCTCATCCACGAACTGCGCGGCCGGTTCCCCGGACTGGACCCCGCCGCGATCGACGACATCGTGCTGGGCGTCGTCGGCCCCGTCGGCGACCAGGGCTCCGACATCGCCCGCATCGCCGCCATCGCCGCCGGACTGCCCGACACCGTCGCCGGCGTACAGGAGAACCGCTTCTGTGCCTCCGGCCTCGAAGCCGTCAACATGGCCGCGATGAAGGTGCGTTCCGGCTGGGAGGACCTGGTCCTCGCGGGCGGCGTCGAGTCGATGTCGCGCGTCCCCATGGCCTCCGACGGCGGTGCCTGGTTCAACGACCCCATGACCAACTGGGACACCAACTTCGTCCCGCAGGGCATCGGCGCCGACCTGATCGCCACCATCGAGGGCTACGCGCGGCGCGACGTGGACGAGTACGCCGCCCTCTCCCAGGAGCGCGCCGCCACCGCCTGGAAAGACGGCCGCTTCGACCGGTCCGTCGTCCCCGTCAAGGATCGCGCCGGCCTGGTCGTCCTCGACCACGACGAGCACATGCGCCCCGGCACCACCGCCGACTCGCTCGCCTCGCTCAAGCCCTCCTTCGCGGCCATCGGCGAGATGGGCGGCTTCGACGCCGTGGCCCTCCAGAAGTACCACTGGGTCGAGAGGATCGACCACGTCCACCACGCGGGCAACTCCTCCGGCATCGTCGACGGCGCCGCGCTCGTCGCCATCGGGAACAAGGAGGTCGGCGAGCGGTACGGGCTGACGCCCCGCGCCCGGATCGTCTCCGTGGCCGTCTCCGGCTCCGAGCCCACCATCATGCTCACCGGCCCCGCGCCCGCCTCCAGGAAGGCCCTCGCCAAGGCCGGGCTCACCATCGACGACATCGACCTGGTCGAGATCAACGAGGCGTTCGCGGCGGTCGTGCTGCGCTTCGTGAAGGACATGGGCCTGTCTCTGGACAAGGTCAACGTCAACGGCGGCGCCATCGCCATGGGCCACCCCCTCGGCGCCACCGGCGCGATGATCCTCGGCACCCTCGTCGACGAACTGGAGCGCCAGGACAAGCGCTACGGCCTCGCCACGCTCTGCGTCGGCGGCGGCATGGGCATCGCCACCGTCGTCGAGCGCGTCTGACCCCGTCCTTTCCCGTACGGCCTTACGGAGCAGCCACCACCATGAGCCAGTCCACCACCATCCGCTGGGAACAGGACGAGACCGGCGTCGTCACCCTCGTGCTCGACGACCCCGACCAGTCCGCCAACACCATGAACCAGGCCTTCAGGACCTCCATCGCGGCCGTCGCCGACCGCGCCGAGGCCGAGAAGGACTCCATCCGGGGCATCATCTACACCTCCGCCAAGAAGACCTTCTTCGCGGGCGGCGACCTCAAGGACATGATGAAGGCCGGGCCCGGCGACGCCCGGCAGATCTTCGACGCCGCCATGGAGATGAAGCGCGCTTTGCGCCGCATCGAGACCCTCGGCAAGCCGGTCGTCGCCGCCATCAACGGGGCGGCCCTCGGCGGCGGTTACGAGATCGCCCTCGCCTCCCACCACCGGATCGCCCTCGACGCGCCCGGTTCCAAGATCGGCCTGCCCGAGGTCACCCTCGGCCTCCTGCCCGGAGGCGGCGGTGTCACCCGCACCGTACGCCTCATGGGCATCGCCGACGCCCTGCTGAAGGTGCTCCTCCAGGGCACCCAGTACGCGCCGCGGCGCGCCCTGGACAACGGCCTGGTCCACGAAGTGGCCGCCACCGAGGAGGAGATGCTCGCCAAGGCCCGGGCGTTCATCGACGCGCACCCCGAGTCGCGCCAGCCCTGGGACACCCCCGGCTACAAGATCCCCGGCGGCACCCCGGCCCACCCCAAGTTCGCCGCCAACCTGCCCGCCTTCCCGGCGAACCTCAGGAAGCAGCTCAACGGCGCGCCCTACCCGGCCCCCCGCAACATCCTCGCGGCCGCCGTCGAGGGCTCCCAGGTCGACTTCGAGACCGCGCTGACCATCGAGTCGCGGTACTTCACCGAACTGGTCACCGGGCAGACCGCCAAGAACATGATCCAGGCGTTCTTCTTCGACCTCCAGGCCGTCAACGCCGGCCGCAGCCGCCCGCAGGGCACCGAGCCCCGCCCGGTCCGCAAGGTCGCCGTCCTCGGCGCCGGCATGATGGGCGCGGGCATCGCGTACTCCTGCGCCAAGGCGGGCATCGACGTCGTCCTGAAGGACGTGTCGGCCGAGGCCGCCGAGAAGGGCAAGGCGTACTCCGTCAAGCTCCTCGACAAGGCGCTGTCCCGGGGCCGCACGACCGAAACCCAGCGGGACGAGCTGCTCGCCCGCATCACCCCGACCGCCGACCCGGCGGACCTGGCGGGCTGCGACGCCGTCATCGAGGCGGTCTTCGAGGACACGGCGCTCAAGCACAAGGTGTTTCAGGAGATCCAGGAGATCGTCGCGCCCGACGCGCTGCTGTGCTCCAACACCTCCACCCTGCCGATCACCCTCCTCGCCGAGGGTGTCGAGCGCCCGGCGGACTTCATCGGCCTGCACTTCTTCTCGCCCGTCGACAAGATGCCGCTCGTCGAGATCATCAAGGGCGAGCGCACCGGCGACGAGGCCCTCGCCCGCGCCTTCGACCTCGTCCGGCAGATCAGGAAGACGCCGATCGTCGTCAACGACTCGCGCGGCTTCTTCACCTCCCGCGTCATCGGCCAGTTCATCAACGAGGGCGTCGCCATGGTCGGCGAGGGTGTGGAGCCCGCCTCCGTCGAACAGGCGGCGGCACAGGCCGGCTACCCGGCGAAGGTGCTGTCCCTGATGGACGAGCTGACCCTCACCCTGCCCCGCAAGATCCGCAACGAGACCCGGCGCGCCATCGAGGAGGCGGGCGGCACCTGGCCGGAGCACCCGGCCGACGCGGTGATCGACCGCATGGTCGACGAGTTCGGCCGCACCGGCCGCAGCGGCGGCGCGGGCTTCTACGACTACGACGAGGAGGGCAAGCGGCAGGGCCTGTGGCCGGGCCTGCGCGAGCACTTCGGCACCTCCGGCACGGCCGCGGCCGTGCCCTTCGAGGACATGAAGGAGCGGATGCTCTTCTCGGAGGCGCTGGACACCGTCCGCTGCCTGGAGGAGGGCGTGCTGACGTCCGTCGCCGACGCCAACATCGGCTCCATCATGGGCATCGGCTTCCCCGCGTGGACCGGCGGTGTGCTCCAGTACATCAACGGCTACGAGGGCGGCCTGCCGGGCTTCGTCGCGCGGGCGCGGGAGCTGGCCGAGCGGTACGGGGAGCGGTTCGCGCCGCCCGCGCTGCTGGTGGAGAAGGCCGGGCGGGGCGAGACGTTCAGCGACTGACCTCCCCGCCGGGGCGGCCGTCCGGGTCCACCGGACGGTCGTCCCGGTGCCGCCCCAGGGCCCGGCCGTACCGGCGCGAGACCTCCGGCATCAGGGAGGCCCCCCGCGCCGGCCGGTCGAGCCCGAACACGTACCCGGGGAAGTCGAGCTCCCGCTGCACCGCCCAGATCTCACCGTGGTCGTCCGGCGGGAAGAGCTGCCCGGGATCGCCCACGGCGACCCAACCGATCGGTACGGTCGTCTCCTCCGGCAGCACCGTCCGCAGGTGCACGACGCCGTTGACGCGGACCTCGCAGCGGGCGCCGAGACGCGCGCCGTTGAACACCCGCGCACCGGTGGCGAGGAAGACGTCGTCGGCGGCCTCGCAGCCCACCAGCGAGGCGCCGGGGCCGACCAGCACATGGCGGCCGAGCCGCAGCGGGTCTTGGCGCGTGCCGCGCAGCACCGCGTTCTCCATCACGATGCAGCCCTCACCCAGCTCCACCGGCCCGCCCTCGGCCGTCAGGACCGCGCCGAACAGCACCCGGCAGTCCGGCCCCACCCGCACGTCGCCGCAGAGCGTGGCAGTGGGCGCGACATAGGCGGTCGGGTCGACGGTGGGGGTGCGCCCCTGGTGCTCCAGCAGGATGGCCATGGCCCGCATCGTGCCATCCGCCGGCTCATTCCGCGCGGAACGCGGCGCGCAGCTCCTCCTTCAAGGACCGCTGGAACGCGGTGACCAGTGCCTGGACCACCAGCGGCTGCATGTGGGCGGAGAGCGACTTCATCGCCGCCACGTGCTCGGGGTCCGCCTCGCGCTCCCGGTACGGCCCCCAGACCTCGTCCCGGAACAGCCGCGTCAGCTCCTGCGCGGCCGACCGGGTGTGCTCCACCAGGACCGTGCGGGACGCCAGGATCGTCTCGTGCGCGATCGGCACGTCCAGCAGCCGCACGCCCAGCCGCAGCAGGCCCGGGTCGACCCGGAAGGTGTCGCCCGCCTCCGTGCGGGCCAGGACGTCCATCGCGGCGAGCCGGTCCAGGTCCTCCTCGCCGAGCGCCCGCCCGGCGCGCCGCTCCAGCTCGGCCCGCGGCATCTCCTCCGGCGTGTCGGGCGCCCATGTCGCCACCAGGGCCCGGTGGATGGCCAGGTCGTCGGCGCTCAGGTCGGGCGGGAGCTGTTCCAGGTACCGTTCGATGGCGGCGAGCGTCATGCCCTGGTGCTGGAGCTCCTCGATGAGCGCCAGCCGGGACAGGTGCTCCGGCCCGTAGTGGCCGACCCGGCGCGGCCCGATCACCGGCGGCGGCAGCAGACCGCGGGTGCCGTAGAACCGGATGGTCCGCACGGTGACGCCCGCCCGGGCGGCCAGCTCGTCGACGGTCAGCGTCTGCTGCCGGTCCTGGGTCTCGGTCGCCTCGGTCGCCATGCGGGGCCTCACTTCCGGCTGGTGCGCTGCGTCAGTACAACAGTATTGCTGTCTCACCATCACTGTGAAAGTCAGGGGTGATTGTCAGTGGTCGCCCGTACGGTAGTTCGTATGACGGGGATCGCGTACGTACGGGGGGACGCCACCACGCCGGCCGGCAAGGGCGTCAGGATCATCGCGCATGTCTGCAACGACCTGGGCGGCTGGGGCAAGGGGTTCGTCCTCGCCCTCTCCCGCCGCTGGCCGGAGCCCGAGGCCGCGTACCGCCGCTGGCACCGGGAGCGCGCGGGCAACGACTTCGGCCTGGGCGCCGTCCAGTTCGTCCAGGTGGGGCCCTACCTGTGGGTGGCCAACATGGTGGGCCAGCGGGGCACGCGGACGGGCAGCAAAGGGGTGCCCGTGCGGTACGAGGCGATCGACGCCGCGCTGGCCCGGGTCGCCGGCAAGGCCGCCGAGCTGGGCGCCTCCGTCCACATGCCACGCATCGGCTGCGGCCTCGCGGGCGGGAAGTGGTCCCGCGTGGAGCCGCTCATAGCCGCACGGCTGCTCGCCCGGGGCATACCGGTGACGGTCTACGACCACGGCGACTGACCCGCCGGCGCGCCCGCGCACCGCGCCGCACGGCCGCGAAAACCGGTTGCCGCGCCCGGGCGGGGGCTGCTGAGGTGCCCGCATGGATCACGACACGCTCCTGGCCCTGTTCGACCGGCAGACACGGCGCGACGCACGCCCCGACGCGCCGGACTCCACGGTGCAGCGGGTGGGGGACGTGGTGCGGCAGACCGGCCCGGCCCACGGGTGGAACGGGGTCCTGTGGTCGGACCTCGACGCGGCGCGGGCCGACGGCGCGATCGCCGAGCAGGTGCGCCACTTCACCGCGCTCGGCCGGGCCTTCGAATGGAAGCTCTACGCGCACGACCGCCCGGCCGGCCTCGGCGAACGGCTGCGGGCGGCCGGCTTCGTCGCCGGGCCGGAGGAGGCCGTGATGGTCGCCGAGGCCGCCGGCCCGGGCGCCACCGGCTCCCCGCCGCCCGAAGGCGTCGAGCTGCGGGCGGTGACGGACGAGGCGGGCGTCGCCCTGGTCACGGAGGTCCATGAGCGGGCCTTCGGCACCGACGCCACGCACCTGGGGCGCCGCCTCCTCGACCAGCTCGCCGCGCGGCCGCAGACCGTGGTCGCCGTCGTCGCCCTGGCCGGGGACCGGCCGGTGGGCTCCGCGCGCCTGGAGCTGCCGCCCGGCACCGTGTTCGCCGGCCTGTGGGGAGGCGGCACCGTGCCGGAGTGGCGCGGCAGGGGCATCTATCGTGCCCTGGTCGCCCACCGCGCCCGCCTCGCGGCCGAGCGCGGTCACCGCTACCTCCAGGTCGACGCCTCCGGCATGAGCCGCCCCATCCTCCGGCGGCTCGGTTTCACACCGCTGTCGACGACGACCCCGTACGTGTACGAGCCCTGAACCGCCACCACGAGCCCGAACCGCCACCACGAGCCCTCAGCCGCCGCCGGAAGCGGACGCCCGCGGGATGCGGACGCCCGCCGGAAGCGGACGCCCGCCGCATCCCCGGCGCGCACCCCCTACCGCACGGCTACCGGCTGGAGGCGACCACCGGGTAGTGGTCCGAGAGGTTGGTGTACGTGTACTGCGTGCCCCAGCTCGAGACCGTCCAGGGCGCGCTCTGCTCCTTGATCACCTCGTTCGTCCAGCCCGCCGGCTTCACATGACCGGCCCGGTGCAGGACGTAGTCGAGGTCCTCCCGGGGGTCGTTCGGGTAGCGCTCGGCGGCGATCGAGTTGTCCCGGGTGTCGAAGGAGTACGGGTGGCCCGTCCGGGCGTCCGCACCCGCCAGCCCCGCGTCGGCGAGCATCGTGGCGTACTCGGCGCTGTGGGAGTCCACGTTGAAGTCGCCCGCCACCAGCACCTGCTCGGACGCGGGGATGTTCTTGGCGTCCAGGAAGGCGTCCATCGCCTTGAACTGGCGGCTGCGCATCTGAGCCGCCTCGCCGCTGTCGCACCCCGGGTCGGTCGACTGGGCGTGCGTACCGACCACGTGGACGCGGGAGCCGTTCACGTCGAGCACCGCGTAGACGAAGCCCTTGTTGGAGTACCAGTCGGCCCCGCAGGCGTCCTTGTAGACGTACTGCTCCTTGCGGATGATCGGCCACTTGCTGAGCACGGTGACCCCGCCGTCCTCCGGCGTCGTGGCGGAGTACGCGCCGCTCGTGGCGTCCCACCCCGTCTTGCCGCGCCCCATCACCGGCGTCTGGTACGGGTACTGGGAGGCGGCGTTGCGCATGAGCGCGTCGGAGGCGCCGTTGTCGAAGGCCTCCTGGAGCACCACCACGTCCTGCCCCCGGAAGAACGCCGCCGCCGGTATCTCCTTCGCCCGGTGGTCCTGCCCCCAGTTCGGGTACAGCGTCTTGCTGAACAGGAACGCGTTGTACGAGAGCACCTTCAGCGCCGGCGTTCCGGCCGCGCTCGCGGCGCCGGCCTCGGCGGCCGGGGCGGCCGGGGCCGTGGCGGCGACGGCCGCGGCGGCGAGCACGGTGGAGAGGGCGGCGGACAGCGCGGTGGACAGGCCGGTGCGCTTCGGGGATCGCGGCACGGAAACTCCAGAGGGAGGCGGGGGGTTGGACATCGCGCGGCACATCAAATCAGCCACGGTTACTTTCGGGTAGCCATCGCGTGCAGGGAATCTTGCGGACCTCGGTCGACCACACGAACATGTCCGCGGCGGATACTGGGACCATGAGCACGTCCTCCGCCCCGCCCGACCCTGTACCGCCCCCGCCCGGCGGAGTCCTCTGGAGCCTCGCGGGCGACATCCGGGGCCTGCTGATGCTCCCCGCCGCCTTCACCCTCCAGGTCGCCCACCCCGCCGTCGGCGCCGGCGTCGACGAGCACTCCGTCTTCCGCACCGACCCGTGGGGCCGCGGTGAGCGCTCCCTGCGCTCGGTCCAGCTATGGGTGTACGGAGGCGAGGCCGCCGCCGAGGAAGGGCGCCGGCTGCGCAGGCTCCACGCGACCATCCAGGGCACCGACACCCGGGGCCGCCCGTACCACGCGCTCACCCCCGCGAACTACGCCTGGGTCCACGCCACCGGCTTCCCCGTCTACCACCACGCCATCCGCTACCTGATCCGGCCCCTGAGCGAGGAGCAGGAGCGCCGGCTCTACGCCGAGTGGCTCCAGGTCGGCCGTGTCCTCGGCATCCACGACCGCGACATGCCCCCGACGATCGAGGAGTTCTGGCCCTACTACCGCAAGGTCCTCGACGAGGAGATCGAGGCCACCGCCGTCGCCCGCGAACTCGTCTCCGCCGACGTCCCGTTGCCCCCCTTCGACCGCGGACCGCTGCCGCTGCGGCTCCTGATGCGCGCCTTCTGGCCGGTCCTGCTCCCGCCGTTCGCGCGCTTCCGCCGCTTCCTGACCATTGGCCTGATGCCGCCGGACGCGCGGGAGGCGATCGGCCTGGAGTGGACCGACCAGCAGGAGCGCAGGCTGCGCCGCTTCGGAGGGGTCGTCCGGGTCGTCGTCCCCGCGCTCCCCGAGCGGCTGCGCTACCTCCCGCTCGCCCGTGAGGCCCGGCGGCGCCACCGGCTCACCCAGCGGGGCCGAGGGGCCCGCGCAGCCCGCCCCGGGCGATGACGTCCGCGTACCAGCGCGCGCTGTCCTTCGGCGTACGCCGCTGCGACGCGAAGTCCACGTGCACGATGCCGAACCGCTTGCCGTAGCCGTACGCCCACTCGAAGTTGTCCAGCAGCGACCACAGGAAGTAGCCCCGCACGTCCACCCCGTCCGCGAGGGCGCGGTGCACCGCCGCCAGGTGCGCGTGGAGGTAGGCGACCCGCTCCGGGTCGTGCACCTCGCCCGAGGGGTCGGCGTAGTCGTCGTACGCCGCCCCGTTCTCCGTCACCATCAGCGGCACCCCGGGCAGCTCGTCCCGCAGCCGGCTCAGCAGCTCGTACAGCCCCTCCGCGTCCACCGGCCAGTCCATCGCCGTCCGGGGCCCCGGCGCCGGCACGAACCGGACATGGGGCTCGGCGCCCGGCCACGGGGACGGCGCCCCGGACGCGCCCGCCGCGACCACCGTGGGGGAGTAGTAGTTGATGCCCAGCGAGTCGACCGGCGCGGAGGTCACCTCCAGGTCCCCGTCGCGCACGAAGGACCAGTCCGTCAGGGCCGCCGTGTCCCGGACCAGGTCCTCCGGCAGGCGCCCGTGGAAGACCGGGTCCAGGAAGATCCGGTTGCCCAGCGCGTCCACCCGCCGCGCCGCGTCCCGGTCCTCCTCCGCGTCCGAGAGGGCGCGCACCGCGTGCAGGTTGAGCGTCAGCGAGACCTCGGCGGACGGCGGCAGGGCGGCCCGCAGCACCTGGACGGCCCGCCCGTGCGCCAGGTTCAGGTGGTGCGCGGCGCGCAGTGCGGCGGCCGGCTCCGTACGGCCCGGGGCGTGCTCGCCCGACGCGTACCCGAGGAACGCGGCGCACCACGGTTCGTTCAGCGTCGTCCACGTGGCCACCCGGTCGCCCAGCGCGCCGGCCACGAGCTCCGCGTACGCGGCGAACCGCTCCGCCGTCTCGCGCTGCGGCCAGCCGCCCGCGTCCTCCAGCTCCTGCGGCAGGTCCCAGTGGTAGAGGGTGGCGACCGGCCGGATGTCGGCGGCCAGCAGCTCGTCGACGAGCCGGCGGTAGAAGTCCAGGCCCTTCTGGACCGCCGGGCCCCGCCCCGTCGGCTGCACGCGCGGCCACGCCACGGAGAACCGGTAGTCCGTCACGCCCAGGTCCTTCATCAGGGCGACGTCCTCGGTCATCCGGTGGTAGTGGTCGGCCGCGATGTCACCGGTGTCGCCGTTGCGGACCCTGCCCGGCGTGCGGCTGAAGGTGTCCCAGATGGACGGCGTGCGGCCGTCCTCGTCGGCGGCGCCCTCGATCTGGTACGCGGCCGTGGCCGTGCCCCAGCGGAACGCGGCCGGAAAGGCGAGCTCGGTCATGAGACTCCCAACGAAGGAGGGTGGAAGGAAGGGGGGTGGAGCGCGGGCGTCAGCCCTTGACGGCGCCCTGCATGATGCCGCCGACGATCTGCCGGCCCAGCAGCCCGAAGACCAGCAGCACGGGGAGCGTGCCCAGCAGGGTGCCCGCCATGATCACGGACTGGTCGTTCACGTAACCGCCGCCGAGCTGGCGCAGCGCGACCTGCACGGTCGGGTTCTGCGAGGACAGCGCGACGACCGGCCAGAAGAAGTCGTTCCAGGCCGCCATGAAGGTCAGCAGTCCCAGGACCGCCATGCCCGGCCGGGCGATCGGCACGACGATCGACCAGAAGATCCTCGCGGAGGAGGCCCCGTCCACCCGCGCCGCCTCGATCAGCTCGTCCGGCAGCGCCTGCACCAGGAACTGCCGCATGAAGAAGACGCCGAAGGCCGACACCAGACCGGGCAGGATCACCGACTGGAGCCGGTTCACCCACTCCAGCTCCGCGATCACCATGAACAGCGGGATCACGCCCAACTGCGGCGGGATCATCATCGTGCCCACGGTGACCGCCAGCAGCGCGCCCCGGCCGCGGAAGCGCAGCTTGGCGAAGGCGAACCCGGCCAGGGTGCAGCACAGCACCGTGCCGACCGTGATGGACCCCGAGACGATCAGGGAGTTGACCAGGGCCGTGCCGATGTCGGCCTCCTCCATCACGGCCTCGAAGTTCCGCATCAGGTTGGGGCCGGGGAGCAGGGACGGGGGCACCTTCGCCAGGTCGGCGTTGGAGCGGCTGGCGGCCACGATCGTCCAGTAGAACGGGAAGGCGGAGACCAGCACGGCGACGACGAGGATCGCGTACGCCACCCTGCCGCCGTGCAGGGTGCGCCCGGCGCGGCGCGTACTCATCGGCCGGCCTCCTTACGGGAACGACGGCGCGCGATCAGGGCGTTGACCCCCACCAGCACCAGGATCAGCAGGAACATCACCCAGGCGATGGCCGCGGCCCGGCCCAGGTGGAAGAAGCCCCAGCCCTGCTCGTACAGGTAGAGCCCGAGCGTCTGGTACTGGTGCGAGATGCCGCCCGAGACCGATCCCTCGAACAGCAGCGGCTCCCCGAAGAGCTGGGTGGCGCCGATCGTCGAGACGACGGCCGTGAACACGATGGTCGGACGCAGGCCCGGCAGGGTGACGTGGAAGAACTGCCGCCACCGCGATGCCCCGTCCATCTCCGCCGCCTCGTACAGCTCGCTCGGGATGGACTGCATGCCCGCGAGGTAGATCAGCGCGTTGTAGCCGGTCCAGCGCCAGACGACGATCGTCGACACGGCGATCTGGGAGGCGAGCGTGTTGGTCTGCCAGTCCACCGGGCCGATCCCGACCAGCCCCAGCACGTAGTTGACGAGCCCGAAGTCCCGGCCGAAGAGCTGCGCGAAGACCAGTGTCGCGGCGGCGACGGACGTGGCGTACGGCAGCAGCATCGCCGTGCGGAAGAACGTCCGCCCGCGCAGCTTGTAGTTGAGCAGGTGGGCCAGGCCCAGGGCCATCACGAGCTGGGGGACCGTGGAGATGATCCCGATGGTGAACGTGTTGCGCAGCGAGATCCAGAAGAACTCGTCGGTGAACACGGCGGCGTAGTTGCCGAGGCCCCGCCACTCCATGTCGCCGGGGGTCTGGAGCTCGACGCGGTAGAGCGACACGAACGCCGTGTAGATCAGCGGGAAGAGGCCGAAGGCGGCGAAGAGGGTGAAGAACGGGGCGAGGTACGCGTACGGCGAGACGGCCCGCCACACGCGGTGCGCCCGGCGTGGCGGGCCCGCCGGCGGGAGCCGCCGCCCAGCGGCTGCCGTTCCTTGCGGAGCGGTGAGGGTCACGGTGCGGCCCTTCGAAGGTCGGTGCGGACGTGGACGTGGTGCGGCGGCCCGGGCGGGCCGGTCCCCTGCGGCCCACCTCCCGCGGGTGGGCCGCCCGCGGGAGGGGGAGCACGGTGGTGGCGGGGGCGTCAGCCCGTGACGTTCTCGACGCCCTTCCTGGCGTTGGACCACGCCTTGTCCGGTGACGTCCCCTTCCGCTCCACCTCGCTCAGGGCGTTGGTGATCTGGTCCGCGACGCTCTTGTCGTGGACGCCGAGCACCTGGACCGGGGCCGCCTTGGCGGCGTCACCGAAGATCCGGCCGATCGGGGCGCCCGAGAAGTACGGGTCCTGGGCGCCGGCGACCTTGGCGATGGCGCCCGTGGAGGAGGGGAAGTTGCCCTGCTTCTCGAAGAGCCTGGCCTGCTGTTCCGGCGCCGTGAGCCACTGGATCAGCTCGTACGCCTCCTTCTTGTGCTTGGCCGCCCGGGGGATGCTCAGGTACGAGCCGCCCCAGTTGCCCGCGCCGCCCGGCAGCTTGGCGATGTCCCACTTGTCCTTGCCGGCCTCACCGGCCTGGCCCTTGATGTACCCGAGCATCCAGGCGGGGCAGGGGATGGTGGCGAACGACCCGGCGGCGAACGCCTGGTTCCACTGCGGGGACCACTGGTCCAGCTTGGCGCTCAGCCCGTCCTCCGCGGCCTGCGCGGCGGTGTCCCAGGCGGTCTTGACGGCGGGGTTCGACTCGTAGATCAGCTTGCCGGAGGCGTCGTAGTACCGCTCCTCCTCCTGCCCGATCATGATGGTGAACAGGCTGCCCACGCTGTCCAGCCAGGCGCTCTTGGCGGGCGCCTTGGCCTTGTACTGCTTGCCGAGCTCCAGGTAGCCGTCCCAGGTGGCCCACTTCTTCGCCAGCTCGGTGCGGTCCGTCGGCAGGCCGGCCTGCTGGAAGAGGTCCGTGCGGTAGCACATGGCCTCGGGGCCGACGTCGGTGCCGAGCCCCAGCACCTTGCCGTCCTTGGTCGTGGCCGCCGACCACTTCGCCTCGGCGAACTCGCCCTTCAGCTTGTCCGCGCCGTACTTCGTCAGGTCCTCGAACCTGTCCGCCTGCGCCTGTGTGACGGAGGCGATGCGGCCGACCTCGATCGCCTGTACGTCGGCGAGTCCGCCCCCGCCGGCGAGGCGGGTCTGGAGGGACTTCCAGTAGTCCTGTTCGTCCTCCGTGTCCGTCTGCTTGATCTTGATCCCGGGGTGCAGCTTCTCGTACTCGGCGTAGAGTCCCGCCTCCTTGTAGCCGAAGGAGCCGAAGAGGTCCACGGTCAGCGTGACCGTGCCGTCGGACGCCTCGTCGGAGGCGCCGGACCCGCAGGCGGCGAGCAGGGCCCCGGTGAGCGCGAGCGCACCGAGTCGGACGGCGGCCCTTCTGGCGCTGGTGGCTCGGGCGATGGGCATGGGAAGGCTCCTTGGCTTCGGGGGCGGCGGTGCGGCGGGTCCAGCGTGCTGAGAGCGCTCTCAAGAAGATGCTCAGGAGCGTGCCTCCCGCACCCCTGCCCCGTCAAGACTCGAACACATAACGGCTGCCGGGGCCATCAACTCCCGTCTGTGTCACCTGTATTGACAGTCCTGTTTCAGGAGTTTTACGTTCCAGGCACCTGAGAGCGCTCTCGAATCGCTCTCCCGCCATCCCCGCCCCACTCCTCCACACCGATCCGAGGTGCCGACATGCCATCCCCCCGCACCGGACCACCCCCACACGCCGGACCAGCCGCCGTGCTCCTCGTCACCGCCCTGGCCGCCCTCGGCCTCACCGCCACCACCGCGTCCCCCGCCGCGGCGGCCACCGTCCCCGTCGGGACCGGCAGCTACTCCGACACCCGTCCCCCCGGAACCTCCGGCCCCACCACCAACACCGGCACCCCCGTCACCCCCAAGCTCACCCCCGCCGCCCAGGGCAAGCCGGTGCCCACCAACGACTGGTGGTCCTCGCTCGCGTTCCAGCGGTACGGCGACAACCCCTGGTCCACCCCCATGTACGGCCACCCGCTCACCTACCAGGCCACCGCCGCCGGCCTGGACATCGGCTACCCGACCACGCCCGCCGTCGTCGGCGACGGCAGACAGTACGAGTACGCCCACAAACGCGACCTCACCCTCGGGCTCACCGGGCTGAACTCGCCCGACACCAAGGCCGACGCCTGGTCCGACTGGACCGTCACCCCCTACTGGTCGGACGGCGCCCGTACGCTCCGGACGACCATCGGCCACGGGTCGCCGTTCGTGTACGCCAAGGGCACGGGCGGCGACGCCCGGATCACCACGGCGAGCGCCCCCACCGTCTTCGCCGACCAGGGCAACGTCCTCGGCATCACCGTCGCGGGCCACCACTACGCCCTGTTCGCCCCCACCGGCACCGACTGGACGGTCTCCGGCTCCACGCTGACGGCCGGGCTCGGCGGCAAGGACTACTTCTCCGTCGCCGTCCTGCCCTCGCCGGACGCGCTCGCCACGTACCGGACGTACGCCTACAGCTTCGTCACCGGCTCCAAGGTCACCTGGAGCTCCACCGGAGGCACGGTCAGGGCCACCTACACCCTGACCACCCAGCCCCAGGAGGGCAGCCAGACCGGCACCCTCCAGGCGCTCTACCGGCACCAGTGGCTGCACACCACGGACCCGCTCACCGCGTACACCTACGTCTCACCGCGCGGCACCATGAAGGTCCGCGCGTCCACCACCTTCACCACCAGCCAGAAGGCCGCCGCCGTCCTGCCCGGGCTGCCGAAGTCCTCCGGCGCCGACCCCGCCCGGCTGCGCGGCTACCTGAACGAGGTGGTGAACGCCCCCGACCCGTTCTCCGGCGCCACCGACACGTACTGGACCGGCAAGGCCCTCGGCCGCCTGGCGCAGCTCGTGCCCCTGGCCGACCAGATCGGCGAGACGGCCACGCGTGACAGGCTGCTCGGCCTGATGAAGGGACGGCTCCAGGACTGGTTCACGGCGGGCGGGGCGAACGAGTTCTCCTACGACCGCGCCTGGAAGACGCTGACGGGCTACCCGGCCTCGTACGGCAGCGACACCGAGCTCAACGACCACCACTTCCACTACTCGTACTACGTCTACGCCGCCGCGATCGTCGCCCAGTACGACCCGGCCTGGGCCGCCGACTCGGCCTGGGGCGGCATGGTGAAGACGCTGGTGCGCGACGCCGCCAACCCCAGCCGCACCGACACGGCCTTCCCGTTCCTGCGGGGCTTCGACGTGTACGCGGGCCATAGCTGGGCCTCCGGCCACCAGGGCTTCGCGGCCGGCAACAACCAGGAGTCGTCGTCGGAGTCCACCAACCTCAGCGCGGGACTGGTCCTGTGGGGCTCGGCCACCGGTGACACCGCCCTGCGCGACCTGGGCGTGTACCTGCTGACGACCGAGGCGGAGGCGATCGCCCAGTACTGGTTCGACGCCGACCAGCAGGTCTTCCCGGCCTCCTTCGGGCACGACACGGCCGGCATGGTGTGGGGGAGCGGCGCCGCGTACGCCACCTGGTGGACCGCCAACCCCGAGGAGATCCACGGCATCAACGTCCTGCCGGTGACCGGTGGGTCGCTGCACCTGGGCGGCGAGAAGGCGGCCATCCGCCGCAACATCACCGAGATGGAGCGCGAGAACGGCGGCCCGGCCGTCGAGTGGCGCGACATCCTCTGGGAGTTCCAGTCGCTCGCCGACCCCGCGGCCGCCAAGGCGAAGTGGGACGCGGGCCACGCCTCCTACACCCCGGAGGCCGGCGAGTCGAAGGCGCACACCTACCACTGGATCGGCACGCTGGACGCCCTCGGGGCGCCCGACGCGACCGTCACCGGTGACATCCCCACCTCGGCCGTCTTCACCAAGGGCACGGTACGGACGTACGCCGCCCACAACCACGGCTCCACCGCCCGCACGGTGACGTTCTCCGACGGCGCGAAGCTCACCGTCCCGGCGCGCTCGACCGCCACGGGCACCGGCACCGGCGGCGACCCGGGCGACCCCGGCGACCCGGGGCCCTCCACCGGCGACACCTTCCAGCTCCGCACCGGAGGCACCCTCACCACCGCCACGGGCGCGGCGGCCGGCAGCGACACCATCGCCTCGGCGGGCGGCGCCAACCACGACGGCACCCCGTACCAGCCGCTGGTCTACGAGGCCAGGGGCGTCAACGGCACCCTGAAGGCGGGCGGCGCCACCGCCTTCCGGCTCCAGGTCGACGCGGGGACCACGGTGGGCCTGGGCCAGCAGGCCCGGGTGAGCTACGACCTGACCGGCGACGGGACGTTCGACCGGACGGAGACGTACCACTACTACGCGACCGACCCGGTGGCCGGGTGGGAGGAGTACACCCAGGGGCGCGGGCTGAAGGCGGCGACCGGCACGCTGGGCGACCTCAGGGGCGGCACCGTGCGCCTGGAGGTCTGGCACGCCATCGGCAACGGCACGGCGAGGCTCCAGACCGGTACCGACCGGTCCGTGCTCGTCATCCCGTACGGCTGAGCATTCCCGGCCTCAGGCCGACGCCCGCCGCACCAGTTCCGTAGGAGTGATCACCGAGCCCGGGGCGCCGCCCGCCCCGGGCTCGCCCTCCTGCGCGTTCAGGACCCGCATCAGCAGCCGGACCATCAGCCGGCCCATCCCCTCGATGTCCTGGCGGACCGTCGTCAGCGGCGGGTCGGTGGCCTCCGCGATGGACCGCATGTCGTCGAAGCCGACGAGCGCCACGTCCTGCGGCACCCGCAGCCCCCGCTCGCGCAGCACGCGCAGGGCACCCGACGCCATCAGGTCGTTGGCGGCGAACACGGCGTCCAGGTCCGGCCGCTGCTGAAGCAGCTCGGCCATCGCGCGGGCGCCGCTCTCCTCGGTGAAGTCGCCCTGCGCGATCAGCCCGGGGCCGGCGTCCAGCAGGACGTCCCGGTAGCCGTCGATGCGGTCCATCGCGGACGTCTGGTCGGGCGGCCCGGCGATGTGCGCGACGCGCTCGCGCCCCAGCGCCAGCAGGTGCCGCACCGCCTCCCGGGCGCCGCCCCGGTTGTCGCAGTCGACGTACGGCACGGTGAGCCCGGTCGTCGCGCCCGGCCAGCCGGGCCGCCCGCCGAACACCGCGGGCACCTGCGCCCGCCGGATGATGGAGGGCAGCTCGTCGTCGTTGTGCACGGAGAAGGCGAGCGCCCCGTCGACGTGGCCGCCGCCCAGGTACCTGCCGATCCGGTCGTACTCGCCCGGCCCCTCCACCCACAACAGCACGAGCTGCGAGTCGTGCGCCGTCAGCTCACGGCTGATGCCCCGCACCTGCTGCTCGAAGAACGGGTCGGAGAACACCCGGAACTCCGGCTCCGCGATGATCACCGCCACCGCGCCGTTGCGCCGCGTCACCAGCGTGCGGGCCGCGTGGTTCGGGACGTAGCCGAGCTCCTCCACCGCCCGGCGCACCTTGTCCACCAGCGGCTGGCGGACCCCCGCGCCGCCGTTGACGACGCGCGAGGCCGTCGCCCGCGAGACCCCGGCACGGGCCGCGACGGCCTCCAGGGTGGGGCGGGAGCCGGGGGCCGGATCGGGCATGGGGGACAAGGGAGCTCCTCGGCGGCGGCGAAACCTGTGTACAGGAGCAGCGTAGCCGGTCGGCCGATCTTCTGAGAGCGCTCTCTCAAGCCATCGGAGAACACCGCCGCCCCGGCGGCCCGGGGCGGCGGCGCCCACGGTCAGTGGCCGTGGCCGTCACCGTGCTGATCGTGGTCGTGGACCGTGTTCGTCGCGGCGATCTTCTTCCACGACTTCGGCTGGACCGGCTGGACCGGCTGCGAGCGGGCGATACGGGCCCCGGCGGCCGCCGGGGCGGCGGGCTTCGAGGGCTGGTACAGCCAGGTGTCGAAGAGGGCCGCGAGGGGCTTGCCCGAGACGCGCTCGGCGTACTTCACGAAGTCGGACACCTTCGCGTTGCCGTACGCGTGCTCGGCCGGCCAGCCCTTGAGGAGGGCGAAGAAGTCCTCGTCGCCGATCTCGTTGCGCAGCGCCTGGAGCGCCAGGGCGCCCCGGTCGTAGACGGCGATGTCGAACTGCTTGTCCGGGCCCGGGTCGCCCGGCTTGACCGTCCAGAACGGGTCGTCGGCCGCCCGCGTGGCGTACACGTAGTCCGCCAGCTCCTGTGCCGTGCCCTCGCCCTCCTTCTCCGACCACAGCCACTGGCTGTAGCGGGCGAAGCCCTCGTTGATCCAGATGTCCTTCCAGCGGTCCACCGACACGCTGTCGCCGTACCACTGGTGCGCCAGCTCGTGCACGACCACCGAGACGTTCGCGCCGTTGGCGAACTGGCGCGGGCTGTAGAACGGCCGCGTCTGCGTCTCCAGCGCGTAGCCGCTGGTCACGTTGGGGACGTAACCACCCAGCGCGTTGAAGGGGTACGGCCCGAAGACCTCCTCCAGCCACTCGGCTACCTCGGCCGTGCGCTCGATGCTGGCCCGTGCCGCGCCCGCGTTGCCGCCGAGGTCCTTGCTGTACGCGTTGAGGACGGGCAGCCCCTTGTCGGTCTTGTCCGTCGTGATGTCGAACTTGCCGACGGCGAGCGTGGCGAGGTACGTCGCCTGGGGCTTGTCGGAGCGCCAGTTGAAGCGCGTCCAGCCCAGCCGCGACGACTGCGACGTCAGGACGCCGTTGCTGATGGCCTGGGTCCCGTCCGGGACGGAGACCGATATGTCGAACGTCGCCTTGTCCAGGGGGTGGTCGTTGGAAGGGAACCACCACACGGCCGAGTCCGGCTCCTGCGCCGCGACACCGCCGTCGGGCGTGCGGTGCCAGGCGGTCCAGCCGCCTATCTTCAGCTCGGACGGCTTGCCCGCGTACCGTACGACGACCGACACCGCCCGGTTCTTCGCCAGCGGCGCCGCCGGGGTGACCTCCAGCTCGTGGTCCCCGGTGGCCGTGAAGCGCGCCTTCTTGCCGTTCACCCGCACCTCGGTGGCCTTCAGGCCGAGGTCGAGGTTGAACCGGGACAGGTTCTGCGTGGTGGTGGCGATGATCGTCGCCGTACCCTCCAGCAGGTCGGTCTCCGGCTGGTACTTCAGGCGCAGGTCGTAGTGGGACACGTCGTACCCGCCGTTGCCGCTGGCCGGGTAGTAGGGGTCGCCGATGCCCGGTGCGCCCGGGGCGTAGTCGGCCGCCGATGCCGGGATCGCCAGCAGCAGCGAGGCCGCGAGTGCGCTCGGGACGATCAGTCTGCGGTGCACGTCAAGCTCTCCAAGTCGTGTGGACGGAAGATCTCTTGAAGGCTATTCAGCCGCTCCCGCCACAGTCATGTCCATGGCCCCACCTGTCACATGATCGCCATTCAGCCGCCATGAACGGACGCCGTCCCCTCCGCCCCACCGGCCGCTCCTGCCCGCCCGACGCCCTCTGTCGCACGGGAGTTGACCGGTGTACCTTCCGCTCCCATGCCGATACGTGCGCGGAGCAGAATCCTCGTGGGAGCGGCCACCGCCGCCCTGATGTCCGCCCTGGTGCCGCAGGCGAGCGCGACCAGCGCCCCCGCCCGCGAGTCCCGTCCGATCTACTCGTACGACAGGGCCGTCCGCGAGTCCGTCTGGGTCGACACCGGCCTCGACGGTGACCGCGACGGACGCGGCGACCGTGTCGCCGTCGACATCGTCCGGCCGCGCGAGGCGGCGGACCGCGGCCGCAAGGTTCCCGTGATCATGGACGCCAGCCCCTACTACGCCTGCTGCGGGCGCGGCAACGAGAGCCAGAGGAAGACGTACGACGCGGACGGCGACCCGGTCGGGTTCCCGCTGTACTACGACAACTACTTCGTGCCGCGCGGATACGCCTTCGTCGCCGTCGACTTGGCCGGAACCAGTCGCTCGGACGGGTGCAGCGACGTCGGCGGCCCCTCCGACGTCCGCAGTGCCAAGGCCGTCGTCGACTGGCTGAACGGCCGGGGCCGCGGCTACACGACCCGCACCGGCGCCGAACGCGCCCACGCGACCGACTGGTCCACCGGCGACACCGGCATGATCGGCAAGAGCTGGGACGGCACCGTCGCCAACGGGGTCGCCGCCACCGGTGTCGAGGGCCTGAAGACCGTCGTCCCGATCGGCGCCATCTCCTCCTGGTACGACTACTACTTCGCCGAGGGCGCACCGCTCTACGACTCCGGCCCCGACTGGCTCTCCCGCTACGTCAACAGCCCCGACGCCCGCGCCCGCTGCGCCCACGTCCAGCAGCGCCTCGTCGACGGCGCCCCGCGCACCGGCGACTGGACGCCGCTGTGGGACGAGCGCGACCACGTCAAGGACGCGCACAAGGTGACGGCCAGCGTCTTCGTCGTCCACGGGCAGCAGGACCTCAACGTCCGCGCCAAGCACTTCGGCCAGTGGTGGGACGCCCTCGCGGAGAACGGCGTCGAGCGCAAGATCTGGCTCTCGCAGACCGGCCACGTCGACCCCTTCGACTTCCGCCGCGCCGACTGGGTGCGCACCCTGCACCGCTGGTTCGACCACCACCTGCTCGGCTACGACAACGGCATCGACCGCGAACCGATGGCCGACATCGAGCGCGCCCCCGACCAGTGGTCCACCGACCGCGTCTGGCCGCCCCGCACCACCGCCCGCACCACGCTGCGCCCCGGCACGGGCGCGGCTCCCGGCGTCGGCACCCTCCGTCTCACCCCGCCCCGGCCCGGCGCGACGGAGACGTTCACCGACGACCCGGCGCTGGACGAGCTCGACTGGGCGGCGCACGCCGACGCGCCGACCCCGGCCAAGGCGGGCTTCATCTCCCGCCCCCTCACCCGCGACCTGAGGCTCTCCGGCTCCTCCACCGTCACCGTCACCGCCACCCCGGACACCACCAGCGCGCACCTGTCGGCGGTCCTCGTCGACCTGGGCCCCGACACCATCCGCGACTACGGCGCCGCCGGCGAAGGCATCACCACCCTGACCGAGCGCACCTGCTGGGGCGCGAGCACCGCCGGCGACAGCGCCTGCTACAAGGAGACCGAGGCCAGGACGGCCGACGTCGGCTTCACCGTCTTCAGCCGGGGCTGGGCCGACCTCGGCAACTGGGCCGACGCCCGCCAGGGCCGCCCCCTCACCCCCGGCAAGCCCCACACCATCACCCTGGACCTCGCCGCCACCGACCACGTCGTGCCGGCCGGCCACCGGCTCGCCCTCATCGTCGGCGGCACCGACCGGTACCTCATCGACCCGCCCGCGTCCCGGCCCACCCTCACCCTCGACCTGACCCGTACCCGGGCCTCGCTGCCCCTCGTCGGCGGCGCCCCCGCGTTCCTCCGTGCCACCAGCGGTACCGTGCACCCGGCTGCCCCGCGCACCGCCCCGGCCGCCGGCGTCACCGCCCCGCGTCCCGTCCCGCCGATCCCCGGAGGCAGCACCCGATGACCCCGCGCACCGCCCGCTTCCGCGCCCTCGCGGTGACCGTCACCGCCGCCGCCCTCGCCCTCCCGCTGATCACCGCCCCGGCCCAGGCCGCGCCCACGCCGCCGCCCCGCACCGGCTTCGAGACCAGCAACGGCGCCCGCTGGACCGGCGAGGCCGAGGAGGAACGATTCCTCGCCGCCGTGGACCGCGCCCACCCCCATGTGTCCACGACCCGCGTCGGCACCACCCGGCAGGGCCGCCCCCTCCGGCTCGTCCGGATCTCGACCGCCCCCACGCCGCACACCCTGCTCCTCATCTGCAGCCAGCACGGCGACGAACCCTCCGGCCGCGAGGCCTGCCTGTCCACCGTCCGCGACCTCGCGTACGCCCAGGACCGCGAAACCCGGCGCTTCCTCGCCCGTACCACCGTCCTCGTCGTCCCCACCGCCAACCCCGACGGCCGCGCCGCCGACACCCGGGGCAACGCCGACGGCGTCGACATCAACCGCGACCACATCGCCCTCAGGACCGCTGAGGGCCGCGCCCTGGCGGCCGTGCTCCGCGACCACCGGCCCGACGTCGTGTACGACCTGCACGAGTACGGCGCCACCCCGCCCTACTACGACAAGGACCTGCTCTCCCTCTGGCCGCGCAACCCCAACACCGGCACCCAGGTGCACGACGAGGCGCACACCCTCTCCGAGAGGTACGTCCGCCCCACCGCCGAGCGGGCCGGCTTCGACAGCGGCGTCTACGGCATCTGGACCGACCCCGTCACCGGAGAGCCCGTCAAACAGGTCGCGGGCGACGGCCAGGAACGCATCCTGCGCAACACGGCGGGCATCAAGCACTCCGTCGGCCTCCTCGTCGAAACCCGGGTCGACGCCCTGACCGACGAGGAGAGGAAGGACCCGGCCCTCAACAACCGGCGCCGCGTGGACAGCCAGCTCGCCGCCCTGGACGGGCTCTTCGCGTACGCCGGCGAGCGGCGCGGCGCCATCGGGGCGGCCACCACGACCGCCCGGCTGGCCGGACTGCGCGACCGGGGCCCGGTGCATCTGGGCGGCGCCGACAACGATCCGCCCGAACCCGCCGAAACCCTCCAGGACCCGCCCTGCGGCTACCGCCTGAGCCCCGCCCAGTACGACGGGGTCAGGGACGAACTGGCGCTGCACGGCGTGGCCGTCCGCCGGGACGGCGACGGGGCCTTCGTACCCCTGCGGCAGCCCCTGCGCGCCCTGGTACCGCTGCTCCTCGACACACGGGCGGCCTATCACCTGACAGAAGGGGAGCCGGTCGACGTCTGTTGATCCCGGGATAGGTGTGCATGGCGTGGTAGGGGGTAGGGGGAGCCAAATCAGGCCATGATCGCGAAAGGTGCCGCCCGTGTCTCAGGAGCAAAGAAAACCGGGGCAACGGTTGCGGCTGCCGGTGAAGGCGGCACTGCCCGGCCGTCACCCGCACGAGGACCAGCCGCCGGTCACCGACCGGGTCGTCTTCGGCGTGACGGCCGTGCTCACCCTGGCCTTCGTGGTCTGGGGCGCCACCGCCACCACCACGCTGGAGAACATCTCCGACTCCATGCTGAACGGCCTGATGCACAACGGCGGCTGGGCCTTCGTCCTGGCCGCCTCGGGCTTCGTGGTCTTCGCGCTCTGGCTCGCCATCAGCCGGTACGGGCGCATCGAGCTGGGCCAGGAGCACGAGGGGCCCGAGTTCAGCACCGTCTCCTGGGTCGCCATGATGTTCAGCGCGGGCATGGGCATCGGCCTGATGTTCTACGGCGTCAGCGAGCCCCTCGCGCACTACACCACGCCGCCGCCCGGCACCGACCCCGCCGACTCGGCGGACCGGATGCAGACCGCGCTCGCCACCACGCTCTTCCACTGGACCCTGCACCCCTGGGCCATCTACGCGGTGGTCGGCCTGGCCATCGCGTACAGCACTTTCCGGCGGCGCAGGCGGCAGACCATCAGCGCCGTGTTCGTCCCGCTCATCGGCAAGAAGCACGCCGAGGGCGCGGTCGGCAGGGTCATCGACATCCTGGCGATCTTCGCGACGCTCTTCGGCTCCGCCACCTCCCTGGGGCTCGGCGCGCTCCAGATCGGCAGCGGCATGAAAGAGGTCGGCTGGCTGGAAAAGGCCGGGACCGGACTGCTCGTCAGCATCATCGCCGTCCTGACGGTGTGCTTCGTCTTCTCGGCCGTCTCCGGTGTGGAGCGGGGCATCCAGTGGCTCTCCAACACCAACATGGTGCTGGCCGTCGTCCTCGCCCTCTTCGTCTTCGTCGCCGGCCCCACCATCCTCGTCCTCGACCTGATCCCCACCTCCCTCGCCTCCTACTTCGACGAGCTGTGGCAACTGGCCGGCCGCACCGAGGCGGCCACCGGCGGCGGGGACGTCGCCGAATGGCTCAGCAGTTGGACGGTCTTCTACTGGGCGTGGTGGATCTCCTGGACCCCGTTCGTCGGCATGTTCATCGCCCGCATCAGCCGCGGGCGGACCATCCGCCAGTTCGTGGGCGGCGTCATCCTCGTACCGAGCACCGTGAGCCTGATCTGGTTCGCCATCTTCGGCGGCACCTCCATGCACCTCCAGGAGCGCGGCGACCTCGGGGACGCGACCACGCCGGAGGCCCAGCTCTTCGGCGTGCTCCAGGAGTTCCCGATCGCCGGCGTGATGAGCCTGCTCGTGATGATCCTGGTCGGCATCTTCTTCATCTCGGGCGCCGACGCCGCCTCCATCGTGATGGGCACCCTCTCCCAGCGGGGCACCTTCGAACCCGCCCGGTTCGTCGTCGTCTTCTGGGGCGTGGTGACCGGTGGCGTGGCGGCGGTGATGCTGCTCGTCGGCGAGGGCAAGGGCGACGCCCTGGCGGGCCTGCAGCACCTGACGATCCTGGTCGCGGCGCCCTTCGTCCTGGTCATGATCGGCATGTGCTGGTCCCTCATGCGCGACCTGCGCCGGGACCCGCTGATCGTCCGGGGCGAACTGGCCGAGGAGGCCGTGGAGGAGGCCGTCATCGCGGGCCACGAGAAGTACGCGGGTGAGTTCGAGATCCGCATCGGCCCGGCCCACGACGACACACGGGACACGGACCGCGACAGGGACCGGGGCCGCGACGCGCCGGAGTGACGCCACCGAGCCGGACCCCCGACCCGTGGCCGATTCACGTCGTGAGCCGTCCATCGGCGAGGATGGCGTCATGACCGAGATCCTCACGCCCCGCCTCCTCCTGCGCCGCTGGCACGACGACGACCTCGTCCCCATGGCCGACATAGACGCGGACCCCGAGGTCATGCGCTGGATCGGCGACGGCTCGGTGCGCGACCTGGAGGAGACGGCCGAGGACATCGAGCGGTGGGAGGAGGAGTGGGACGAGGAGGGCTTCGGGCTCTTCGCCGTCGAGCTCCTCGCCTCGGGCGAGCTGATCGGCTTCGCGGGGCTGTCCGTACCCGGGTACCTGCCCGAGGTGCTGCCCGCCGCCGAGATCGTCTTCCGTCTCGGCCGCCCGTTCTGGGGCCAGGGGTACGCCTCCGAGGCCGCCCACGCCGTGCTGGAGTTCGCGCTCCAGGACCGTGGCCTGGAGCGGGTCGTGGGCGTCGCCCGGCTGGGGAACAGCGCCGCCGAGAACGTCATGCGCAAGCTCGGCATGGCGCCGGAGCGGGAGACGACCCACCCGGTGCTGGGCGTTCCGCTGCACGTCCACGCCATCGACCTCACCGAGTACCAGGGGTGAGCCGGGAGGCCGCGATCAACCGGTGACCAGCCGCGCCGCCTCCCTCGCACACCCCCACGCGACGGTCACGCCCGCGCCTCCGTGACCGTAGTTGTGCACCAGTACGCCGCCGCCCGCCAGGGGCTCCGCACCGAGCCGGACGCCCGCCGGGCGCACCGGGCGGAGCCCGACGCGGTGCCCCAGGACACGGGCGCGGCCGATCTCGGGGCGGATCCGGGCGCACCGCGCCACGATCGCGGCGGCCGCCTCCGGGTCCGGCTCCGTCCGCCAGTCGTCCTCCTCCGCCGTGCCGCCCAGGACGAGGCGGCCCGGCTGGGGGAAGAAGTACGTGGCCGTGCTCGCCGAGGCGTCCGCCGCGACGAACCACTCCTCCACGCCCGGGTTCTCCACCAGGACGAGCTGGCCGCGCACCGGCCGCACCCCGGCGTCCGGTACGAGGTCCCGCGCCCCCAGCCCCGCGCAGTTGACCACGACCGGGGCCGGCGCCTGTGCGAACGACGTCACCACCCGCGTCTCGACGACCCCGCCCGCCGCCTCCAGCCGCGCCCGCAGCCACGCGAGGTGGACCGGCATGTCGACCAGCGGCACCCGGGCGGCCAGGGCGCCCGACGGCAACTGCCGCAGCCCCGCCACCCGGTCCGCCCACGGCCCCAGCGCGCCGAGCTCCATGTCCGCGTGGACCCCCGCCACCATCCGCACGCCCGTCGCCCCCGGATCGCCGGCGAGCCGCTCGTACACGCGCAGCGACGCCGGCGCCCACGCGTCGACCCGCTCCGCCGGCTCGATGCGGTACGGCCACCACAGCGCGCCCGCCACCGCCGAGGTGGTGTCGCCCGGCGCGTCCCGCGTCCACACCCGCACGCGCAGGCCGCGCTCCGCCAGGGTGAGGGCCGTCGTCAGCCCGATGACCCCGCCACCCACCACGATCACGTCGCCCGTCATGCCGGGACGGTAGCGGACGGCCACCGGGCGGGAATACACCCGGCATGCAGCCCGACCACGAGCACGACGCAGCGCGCGGACCGGCGCGCGACCACACCCACGCCTCCTTCGCCCTCGCGCCCGCCGTCCGGGCCGGCGGCGTCCTCCCGGGCGGCGCCTACCAAGTGCACCGCGACTTCCTCGACTTCGTCGTCGACGGCCGCCCGCTCCTGCACCAGCTCTCCGACCTCGACGCCGTGTCGCCGCTCGCGTCCGACGTGCCGCCCGCCATCTTCACCGACCACGTGCGCCGCCTGCTGCTGGAGGCGGAGGCGCCGCTGCCCGGCGGCCGGTACGTCATCTACGGCTGCCCCGAGTGCGAGAGCCTCGAGTGCGGAGCCGTCACGGCGGTGATCGAGCGGGACGACGACGGCGACGTCGTGTGGCGCGACTTCGCCTGGCAGACGGACGACGCCGCCGACCTGGAGCTCAACGGCTACCACGGCATAGGCCCCTTCCGCTTCCGCGGCGACCAGTACCGCACCGAGCTGGAGCGCCTGCTCCCGAACGCTCCGGCCCGCCGTCGCGTCCTGCTGATCGGCGCCCGGGTCGCCGTCCTCGCCAGGCTCGCCGCCGCGCTGCGGACCATCGGGGTCGGGGCCGACATCGCCGAGGACGCCGTCGCCGTGCCGCCCGAGGAACTGCGGGCGTACGGCGCGGTGGCGTTCGGCCGCGCGGTGGGGGAGGAACGGCGTACGGCGGTGAGGGAGGCGTTCGGGCGGGCGGGCGCGGAGGTCGCGTACGTGGACGGGCTCGCGCCCGTCGTCCCCGTGCTCGTCGCACAGATCGAACAGGCCCTGGACCGCACGCCACCGGACCGCAGACGCCTCACCGGCCTGACCGTCACCGGCGGCGAGGCGACCGTGGAGGTCACCTCCACCTGCCGCGTCCGGCTCGTGGCGTACCGGCTGGACCGGCTCCACCGCACCCGTACCCACGAGCTGTGCGACGGCTTGCTGGAGCCGGGCGCACACCGGTTCCCGCTGGACGCGCGGACGGTCCGGGGGCGGTCCTTCCTCGTGGCGCGCACCATGGGCGCCGTGCTGGTCGCGCCGGTGACCCGGGCGGCGCGGGCCAGGAGCCCGCTGGCCTAGGATCGACCCCCTGATGACTGCCACCCTCGTCGCCAAGGACCTCGCCGCCGGCCACGGCGAACGATCCCTCTTCTCCGGCCTCGACCTCGTCGTCGCACCCGGCGACGTGATCGGCCTCGTCGGCGTGAACGGCGCCGGCAAGTCGACCCTGCTGCGCCTCCTCGCCGGGCTCGACACGCCCGAGCACGGCGAGCTGCGCCTGTCGCCGCCCACCGCGACGGTCGGCCACCTCCCGCAGGAGCCGGACCGCCGGCCGGGGGAGACCGTGCGCGGCTTCCTCGCCCGCCGCACCGGCGTCGCCGCCGCCCAGGCGGCGATGGACGAGGCCACCCAGGGCCTCGTCGACGGCACGCCCGGCGCCGACGACGCCTACGCCGCCGCCCTGGAGCGCTGGCTCGGCCTCGGCGGCGCCGACCTCGACGAACGCGCCGAGGAGGTCGCCGGCTCCCTCGGCCTGACCGTAGGGCTCGACCGGCCGATGACGTCCCTCTCCGGCGGCCAGGCGGCCCGCGCGGGCCTCGCCTCCCTGCTCCTGTCCCGTTACGACGTGTTCCTGCTCGACGAGCCGACCAACGACCTGGACCTGGACGGCCTGGAACGGCTGGAGCGCTTCGTCCAGGGGCTGCGCGCGGGAACGGTCGTCATCAGCCACGACCGTGAGTTCCTCGCCCGTACCGTGACGAAGGTGCTCGAACTGGACCTGGCGCAGCAGCAGATCCGGCTGTACGGGGGCGGATACGAGGCGTACCTGGAGGAGCGCGAGACCGCCCGCCGGCACGCCCGCGAGGACTACGAGGAGTACGCCGACAAGAAGGCCGCCCTGGAGGGCCGCGCCCAGATGCAGCGGTCCTGGATGGACAAGGGCGTCAAGAACGCCCGCCGCAAGGCCGGCGGCGACAACGACAAGATCGGCCGCAAGTTCCGCAGCGAGGCGAGCGAGAAGCAGGCCGCCAAGGCGCGGCAGACCCAGCGCATGATCGAGCGGCTGGACGTCGTCGAGGAGCCCCGCAAGGAGTGGGAGCTGCGGATGGAGATCGCCGCCGCCCCGCGCTCCGGCGCGGTCGTGGCCACCCTGCGCGAGGCCGAGGCCGTCCGGGGCGACTTCCGCCTCGGCCCGGTGTCGCTCCGGATCGACTGGGCCGACCGGGTCGCCATCACCGGCGCCAACGGCGCGGGCAAGTCGACCCTGCTCGCCGCGCTCCTCGGCCGCCTCCCGCTGGACGCCGGGCACGCCTCGCTCGGCGCGGGCGTCGTGGTCGGGGAGGTCGACCAGGCCAGGCGGCTCTTCCACGGGCAGGAGTCCCTGCTGGAGGCGTTCTGTGCGGCCGTCCCCGGCACGGAGCCGGCCGACGTGCGCACCCTGCTCGCCAAGTTCGGCCTCAAGGCCCACCACGTCACGCGCCCGGCGACGTCCCTCTCACCGGGCGAACGCACCCGTGCCGCCCTCGCCCTGCTCCAGGGCCGCGGCGTGAACCTGCTGGTCCTGGACGAGCCGACCAACCACCTGGACCTGCCGGCCATCGAACAGCTCGAGTCGGCCCTCGACGCGTACCCGGGAACCCTGCTGCTGGTCACCCACGACCGGCGCATGCTCGACGCGGTGCACACCACCCGCCGCATCGAGGTCGCCGACGGCAAGGTCACCGAGTACTGACGGCCGGCCCCGGAAGTCCCGGGGCCGGACCCTCGCGTCAGTTCACCGGCGGCCCTTCCCGCCGCCGCCTCCGCCGAGCAGGCCCGCCTTGCGCAGGGCGTCCGCCATGGCGCTGTTGGCCGGCGCGGGGGCCTGTGCGGGACGCCCGCCGCCCCGGGAACCGCCGCCACCGCCGCCACCGCGACGGTCACCGCCGCCACCGCCACCGCCGCGCCGGTCGCCGCCGTTTCCGCCACCGCTGCCCTGGCGCTGCTGGGGCGGCCGGCCGCCGCGTTCGCGCTTGGGCGACGCCCCGTCCGTACCGGACCGCTGGTCGTCCAGCCGCAGCGTCAGCGAGATCCGCTTGCGCGGGATGTCGACGTCCAGCACCTTCACCTTCACCACGTCGCCCGGCTTGACCACCTCGCGCGGGTCCTTGACGAAGTTCCGGGACATCGCCGACACGTGGACGAGCCCGTCCTGGTGCACGCCGACGTCCACGAACGCGCCGAAGGCGGCCACGTTGGTGACGACGCCCTCCAGCACCATCCCCGGCTCCAGGTCGCCGATCTTCTCGACGCCCTCCTTGAAGGTGGCCGTCCTGAACGCGGGCCTCGGGTCGCGCCCCGGCTTCTCCAGCTCGCGCAGGATGTCCGTGACCGTCGGCAGACCGAACGTCTCGTCGACGAAGTCGTCCGGCCGCAGCGACCGCAGCACCGAGGTGTTGCCGATCAGCGAGGCCACCTCGCCGCCCGTCGTCTTCACCATCCGCCGCACCACCGGATACGCCTCGGGGTGCACGCTGGACGCGTCCAGCGGGTCGTCGCCGCCCCGGATGCGGAGGAAGCCCGCGCACTGCTCGTACGCCTTCGGGCCGAGCCGCGGCACGTTCTTGAGCGCCTTGCGCGACCGGAAGGGGCCGTTGGCGTCCCGGTGGGCCACGATGTTCTCGGCGAGGCCCGCCCCGATGCCCGAAACGCGCGAAAGGAGCGGGGCGGACGCGGTGTTGACGTCGACGCCGACGCCGTTCACGCAGTCCTCGACCACCGCGTCCAGCGACCGGGACAGCTTCACCTCGGACAGGTCGTGCTGGTACTGGCCGACGCCGATCGACTTCGGGTCGATCTTCACCAGCTCGGCGAGCGGGTCCTGGAGCCGGCGCGCGATCGAGACGGCGCCGCGCAGCGACACGTCGAGGTCCGGCAGCTCCTGCGAGGCGAACGCGGACGCCGAGTACACGGACGCGCCCGCCTCCGACACCATCACCTTGGTGAGGTTCAGCTCCGGGTGCCGGGCGATCAGTTCACCGGCGAGCTTGTCGGTCTCACGCGACGCGGTGCCGTTGCCGATGGCGACCAGCTCGACCGCGTGCTCCTTCGCCAGCCGCGCCAGGGCCGAGAGCGACTGGTCCCACTTGTTGGCCGGCACGTGCGGATGGATCGTGTCGGTGGCGACGACCTTGCCGGTCGCGTCCACGACGGCGACCTTCACGCCGGTACGGAAACCGGGGTCCAGGCCCAGCGTCGCCCGCGTACCGGCGGGCGCGGCGAGCAGCAGGTCGCGCAGGTTCGCGGCGAAGACGCGTACGGCCTCGTCCTCCGCCGCTGTGCGCAGCCGCAGCCGCAGGTCGATGCCGAGGTGGACCAGCACGCGGGTGCGCCACGCCCAGCGGACGGTTTCGCCGAGCCACTTGTCGCCCGGCCGGCCCTGCTGCGAGATCCCGAACCGGGAGGCGATGATCCCCTCGTACGAGGACGGCCCCTCGACCGGCTCCTCGGGCTCCAGGACCAGGTCGAGGACCTCCTCCTTCTCGCCGCGCAGCATCGCCAGCACCCGGTGCGAGGGGAGTTCGGTGAACGGCTCCGAGAAGTCGAAGTAGTCGGCGAACTTGGCGCCGGCCTCCTCCTTGCCCTCCCGCACCCTGGCGGCCAGCCGCCCGCGCGTCCACATCCGCTCGCGCAGCTCGCCGATCAGGTCGGCGTCCTCCGAGAACCGCTCGGCGAGGATGGCGCGGGCGCCCTCCAGCGCGGCGGCGGGGTCCGCGACGCCCTTGCCGGCGTCGACGAACGCGGCGGCGGCGGCGAGCGGCTCCACCGACGGGTCGCCGAGCAGCCCGTCGGCCAGCGGCTCCAGCCCTGCCTCGCGCGCCATCTGCGCCTTGGTGCGCCGCTTCGGCTTGAACGGCAGGTAGATGTCCTCCAGGCGCGCCTTGGTCTCGGCCGCCCGGATGCTCGCCTCCAGCTCCTCGGTGAGCTTGCCCTGCTCGCGCACGGAGTCGAGGACGGCGGCCCGCCGGTCCTCCAGCTCCCGCAGGTAGCGCAGCCGCTCCTCGAGCGTGCGCAACTGCGCGTCGTCGAGCATCTCGGTCGCTTCCTTGCGGTAGCGCGCGATGAACGGCACGGTCGACCCGCCGTCGAGCAGCTCGACGGCCGCCTTCACCTGCCGCTCGCGTACGCCGAGCTCCTCGGCGATCCTGCCTTCGATGGACGTCGTCACGGTGTCCCGACTCGCCTTCTCGTGCCTCCAGCTTGCCGTTGCATTCTGCCGGGTCACCGTGCGACGTGTCGCGTGCCCCGTCGTCAGGCGCGGCGCGCCCTGCCCCCGCCCCGCGAGGCCCCGCCGAAGAGCCGTGCCAGCAGCCGGAACGGCAGGGTGACGACGGTGGCGACGGCCGAGCCGATCATGCGGAAGAAATCTGCGATCGTACGCAAGGGGCACCTCCACGTGCTCTCTGGTTGCCCCCTGCGGGTTGCCGCCGCCCCCGCGCCGAAACGTCCGCACCGGACCGTGGGCCGTCCGCGCCGGAACGTCCCGCGCCGGACGTCAGCCCTTGCCGGCCAGGTCCTGCGGGAACGCGCCCGCCGCCACGGCCGCGCCGAGGAAGCCGCGTGCCAGCTCGGTGAGCCGCTCGACGCCGGCCTCGCCGAGGTGCTCGTACGGCGCGGCGTCCATGCGGTCGGTGTGCTCCTCCAGCTCCGACCGGAGGGCGGCGCCCGCCTCTGTCAGTTCGCCCCGCTCGTCCAGCAGACCGCGCCCGCGCAGCCGCCCGGCCGCCGCGTCCCAGTCGGCGCGCCGCCAGCCGCGCGTGGCGAGGATCCACCGGGGCGCCATGCCCTTGCCGGTCGCCGTGTGGCTGACCAGCGCCTCCAGCGGGTCCAGCCCGGCGGCGAGCAGCGCGGCCAGGTGGGCGTCGCCCCGGTGCTCGCGCAGCAGTGTCGCCGCGTGCCAGTACGCCAGGTGCGGCTCCTCGGGCACCGGGAGGTCGGCGTGCGCGGCGTACAGGGGGCGGGCGTGCCGGGTGCACGCCTCGGTGGCCCGCAGCGCGAGCCGGGCGGCCTCGGCCATCTCCTCCGACCCGGCCGCCTCGTCACCGAGCAGCCGGCGCAGGGTGGCGTCGGCCGCGCGCAGCCGCGCCGCGAGCACCGCCCCGGGGGCGGCGGTGTCCCAGACGGCCGGCAGGTGGCGGGCGACGAGCTCGTGGTTGAAGTTGTAGAAGGACGCCGTGACGACCCCCGGCCCGACCGCGCCCATGGCGGCGGCGCGTCCGGCGAAGTACGCGGCGTTGGAGTCCGTGACACCGAGCGCCGCGAGCTCCCGGGCGTAGTCCGGCGAGAAGTACACCGTCGAGTGCAGCGGATTGATGGCGTTGTGGCAGCGGCGTCCGGCGCGCGGCGGCAGAGTCGTCATGGGGCACAGGTTACCGACTGGTTGGTACGTCGCCAGGGGCCGGGCCCGCCATGGCAGGAAAGGTGGGGTCTTCGTCATTGCGGCCGTCCGGCCCGCCCCGAAGGATGAAGGGCATGACGCAGCGCCCCGTACTCGTCGTCCTCTTCGACGGCGTCCAGAGCCTGGACGTGACCGGACCGGTGGAGGTGTTCGCCGGCGCCTCCCACCTCACCTCCGGCGGCGACCCGTACCCGATCCGCACCGCCTCGCTCGACGGAGCGCCCGTCCGCGCCCGGAGCGGCCTGCGTCTGGCCGCCGACGGCGCACTGGCCGACGCGCCGCCACCGCACACCCTCCTGGTCCCCGGCGGAGAGGGCAGCCTGGACCCCGACCCGCGCCTGGTCGACTGGCTGCGCGTCCACGCCCCGCGCGCCGAGCGCCTGGTCTCGGTCTGCACAGGCGCCGTCCTCCTCGCGGAGGCGGGCCTGCTCGACGGCCGGCGCGCCACCACGCACTGGGCGTTCTGCGACCACCTCGCCCGCACCCACCCGGAGGTGGACGTCGACCCGGACCCGATCTTCGTACGGGACGGGAACCTCGCCACCTCCGCCGGGGTCACCGCGGGCATCGACCTCGCCCTCGCCCTCGTCGAGGAGGACCTCGGCCGGGACGCGGCGCTCACCATCGCCCGCCACCTGGTGGTCTTCCTCCGGCGCCCCGGCAACCAGGCCCAGTTCAGCGCCCAGCTCGCCGCGCAGACCGCCCGCCGCGAACCCCTGCGCGAGGTCCAGCAGTTCATCACCGAGCACCCGTCCGCCGACCTGTCGGTCGACGCCCTGGCCGGGCGCGCCCGCCTCTCGCCGCGCCACTTCGCCCGCGCCTTCCAGGCGGAGACCGGCACGACACCGGGGCGGTACGTCGAGCGCGTCCGCCTCGAACACGCCCGCCGCCTCCTGGAGGACACCGGCCGGGGCGTCCACGAGGTCGCCCGCGCGTCCGGCTACGGCACGCCCGAGGCGATGCGCCGCGCCTTCCTCAAGGTGCTCGGCACCCCGCCCGCCGAGTACCGGCGCCGCTTCCACGCCCCGGCGCCGAGCCGCTGACCCACCATCCCCGGGACGGCGCCCGGCGCCGAGCCGCCGGCCCACCATCCCCGGGACGGCCCCCGGCGCCGAGCCGCCGGCCGGCCGGCTCCCGGGGCCGTCCCGGACACGCCGCGGGCGCCCCGAGGGCGGCCCCCGGCGGCCCCGCGCCAAAAGACCCGTCCAGCGAAAGGAACCCGCACTCATGCAGATCGCCTTCGTCCTCTACCCCGGCTTCACCACGCTCGACGCCGTCGGCCCCTTCGAGCTGATCAGCCACCTCCCCGGAGCCGAGACCGTCTTCGTCGCCAAGGAGACCGGGCCCGTCCGCAACGACCAGGGCAACCTGGCCCTCGTCGCCGACCGTACGCTCGCCGAGGTGCCCAGCCCGGACATCCTCCTCGTCCCCGGCGGCCCCGAGACGCGGGAGGCCGTGAAGGACCAGGAGCTGCTGGAGTGGCTCCGCGCCGCCGACGCCACCAGCACCTGGACCACCTCCGTGTGCACCGGCTCGCTGTTCCTGGCGGCGGCGGGCCTCCTGAAGGGCCGGCGCGCCACCACCCACTGGCTGGCCATGGACGAGCTGCGGGCCCTGGGCGCCGAACCCACGGACGAGCGCGTCGTCTTCGACGGCAAGTACGTCACCGCCGCCGGCGTCTCCTCCGGCATCGACATGGCCCTGCACCTGCTCGGCCGGATCGCCGGCGACGAGGTCGCCCAGACCGTGCAGTTGCTCACCGAGTACGACCCGCAGCCCCCGTACGACGCCGGGTCGCCGGCCAAGGCGCCCGCCAGGATCGTCGCCCACTGGCGCGGCCAGGGCGCCTGAGCGGACTACACCTCGTAGGTGAAGCGGGGGGCCCGCCGCTCCAGGAAGGCGGCGACGCCCTCCTCCCGCTCGCCGCTGCCGCGCGCCTGCTCCGCCCAGTACGCGTCCCGGTCGGTCCGCCCGGCGGCGAACTCCTTCGCCGCCGCCTGCGTCAGCGCGGAGCGGGTGACCAGCACGCGGGTGAACTCCGCCACCCGCTTGTCCAGACCGCCCGCCGGGAGCACCTCGTCCACCAGCCCGGTGCGCAGCGCGCGGTCGGTGTCGATCAACTCGCCCGAGAACAGCAGGTACTTGGCGGCCGAGGGGCCCACCAGCGACACCAGCCGCCGGGTGGAGGACGAGGGGTAGACGATGCCGAGCTTCGCCGGGGTGATGCCGAACAGCGCGCCCTCCTCGGCGAACCGCAGGTCGCACGCGGCCGCGAGCTGACTGCCGCCGCCCACGCAGTGCCCGCGCACGGCGGCGAGGGTCGGCTTGGGGAAGCGGGCCAGCGCCTCCTCGGCCTCCACGGCCAGTGACTGCTGCTCGTCACCCGGTTCGCGCAGCGCCGAGATGTCCGCCCCGGCGCAGAACGAGGACCCCGCGCCGGTCAGCACCAGCGCCCGGACGCCCCGGTCGGCGGCCAGTGAGGCGAGCAGCTCCGGCAGCGCGCGCCACATGCCGGCCGTCATGGCGTTGCGCTTGGCGGGATTGCTGA
Source organism: Streptomyces sp. WAC05374 (assembly GCF_004353505.1). GTDB lineage: Bacteria > Actinomycetota > Actinomycetes > Streptomycetales > Streptomycetaceae > Streptomyces. The sequence goes on along the minus strand of NZ_SMNQ01000004.1, from coordinate 95,670 downwards.
TGACGACGGTGGCGACACCGTCCGTGACGGAATGCTCTACCTGCGGCTGCTCCATGTGCCGGATGCTATCCATAGCCGATCCGGAACGGTCGAACACGTGACTTCCTGGTGCGCGTCCGGTCGGAAACCGTCGAATAGCTGCTGACTTCTGGTCAGTAGGCCGGGCGGGCGCCATGGGGTCCCAACACTCGAGACGTGGCGACAATGGAGCACGAGGGTGCAAACCGGACCATGGAGAGCCGCGGGAGTGTCCCGGCCCGGCCCCCCTCGTACGAAGGGGTCTGGCGATTCACCGCTCCCGCGGTCGATGTCTCCGTACCGCACGCCAGGCGTGCCGTACGGGATCTGCTGAAACGTCAAGGCGTGCCGGTCCACGACGACGTCGGCCACGCCCTGCTGCTGATCGTCTCGGAGCTGGTCACCAACGCCGTACGGCACGCGGCCCTGCTCTCACCCGAGCTGGCGGTGGAGGTGGCGATCGGGACGGAGTGGATCCGGGTGTCGGTGGAGGACGACCACCCGTACCGGCCCAAGGCACTGGAGGCCGACTACGGCCGCACGGGCGGGCGCGGACTGCTGCTCGTGCGCGAGATCACCCGGGAGGCGGGCGGGGAGTGCGACGTCGAGCACACCGCGCGCGGCGGCAAGATCATCTGGGCCGCCCTGCCGCTGAGACCCTCGGTCCCACCGGGACCCCCGCCCTCCGCGCGACCCGCGCCACCGGTCGGCACGCCGGTACCGTCCGGCCTGCCGGCGCCGGTACCACCGGTCGGCACGCCCGTGCCCTCCGGCCTGCCGGCACCGGCGCCGGGCGCGCCCGTCACCGCCGTACCGCCGCCCGTACCGCCGGCACCCCTGCCGCCGGTGCCGTCCGGTCCCCCGGCACCCGGGGGACCGGACGGGGCGGCCGTCACCAGCCCCCGGTCTCCCCTGTCAGCTCCTTGACCGCCGGACGCGCCGCGTCCAGCACGGTCATGAACCAGGCGGAGAACGGATCGACCGCGTGCCGATCGGTCAGCTCACGCGCCGTCACGAACGCGGTCTCCTCCACCTCCGCCGGGTCCGGCCGCAGCGGAGCCTGCACCATCCCCACGAAGAGGTGGTTGTACTCCTGCTCGACCAGACCCGACGCGGGGTCCGGGTGGTTGTAGCGGACCGTCCCCGCCTCGGCGAGCAGGGACGGGGACACCCCCAGCTCCTCGTGGACGCGCCGGGCGGCCGCCGCGAACGGCGCCTCACCCGGATAGGGGTGCCCGCAGCACGTGTTCGACCAGACACCAGGGGAGTGGTACTTCCCCAGCGCCCGCCGCTGCAACAGCAGCCGCCCCTCCTCGTCGAAGAGGAACACCGAGAACGCCCGGTGCAGTTGCCCGGGCGCCTGGTGGGCGGCCAGCTTCTCCGCGGTGCCGATGGTGGTGCCGTTCTCGTCGACCAGTTCGAGCATGATCGACGGCGCGGTCCCGTTCGACGAGGTGTTCGCCGCGGTGGCTGGTGTGGTCGGCATAACCATCCTTCGCTTCGGTTCTCGGCCCTGTGGGGCACGCCTCAGTCTGCCGTACAAAAGCCGCTTGTCGGCACACGACGGCCCGCACCCGTCATGTCGGATCAGACGCCGAAGGCCGGTGGATAGTGGATCGTGCCCGTCGGCACCTGCCCGCAACCGTCCAGGTCGAGCGCCATCATGGCCTCGTCCGGCACGTCGAACGCCGGCCGGATCCCGTACCGGGACGCCGGCGCGAAACCGAATGCCGGGTAGTACTCCGGATGACCGAGCACCAGCACCAGCCGCTCCCCGGCCAGCCGTGCCGCGTCCAGCACCGCGCGGACCACCGCCCGCCCGGCGCCCTGCCGCTGGTGGGCGGGTGCCACCGCGACCGGGGCCAGGGCGGCGGCGGGCTCGTCGCCGACCCGGCACCGGGTCACCAGCGCGTACGCGGCGACCGTGCCGTCCGGAGCCTCGGCGACGTACGACAGCCCCGGCAGCCAGGCCGAGCGGTCCCGCCGCAGCTCGTCGACCAGCCGCGCCTCCGCGTCCGTGCCGAACGCGGCGGTGTTGAGCGCCCGTACGGCACCGGTGTCCGCGTCCGTCTCCGGCCGCGTACGCCAGCGGGGGTCGGCCGGCCGCAGCACGTAGCCGGTGTAGCCGTACTCCGTGCCGTGCTCGCGGCGCAGAGCGATCTCCGCGCGGGTGGCGGCGAGCGCCTCGCCCATGCCCGGTGCTGCGGGGTCGGCCGCGGCGGCCCGCTCGGCGAGCGGCCCGTAGTACTCCTCCCAGTCGCTCTCGGGCTGGCGGTACGTCCCGATCACGTGGTAGCCCGCCGCGACGGCCGCCGCGGTGTTGGCGGCGGTCGTGCGCAGTGGGTAGTGCCGGTCCCAGAAGGCCCGCGCCGCCGGGCTCGGGTCGTCAGCCGTCCACTCGCACTCGGTGACCACCAGCGTCCCGCCGGGGGCCAGGAGCCGGCGCCAGGAGGCCAGCGCGCGGTCGAAGCCGATCGAGTACGCCGAGCTCTCCGCCCAGACGAGGTCGAACGACCCGTCCGGATACGGCAGCTCGGCCATGTCGGCCCGGACGGTGCGGACCGCGTCCGCGAGCCCGCGCTCCCGGGCCGCCCGGCGCAGCTCGTCCAGGAACGGTTCGTGCAGGTCGACGGCGGTGACCCGCCCGCCGCCCGCCCCTGCCTCGGCGGCCAGCAGCAGCGCGGAGCGGCCGGGACCGCAGCCGAGGTCGAGGACGCGCGGCCGCTCGGGGAGCGGACCGGCGAGGGACGCCGGCGCGAGCAGCCGGCGGGTGGTGTCGTCGGAACCGGGGCCCTGCCGCGGCAGACCGTGGTGCAGGGCGAAGAAAGCGTCGTACAGAGCGTTGTCGGACAACGTGGGAAACCCTTTGATGTGAGCGGGCCCCGGCCGACGTGTACGTGTCGAAGGAGACGTACGGGATCAGGTCAGCCGAGAACCCGGAAGCCGGAGGCGATGCTGAACCGGGTGCTGCACGGGGCAGCCGTCACCGCGACGGTCATCGACCTCAGCTCCTCTCACAGGTACGACCAACGGGAAAACCCTAGCAGCGGTCAGTGACAGAGCCGCGCCTCGTGCGCGGCATGACCGCTCGGCTCGAGCTGGAACGTGCAGTGCTCGACGTCGAAGTGGTCGCCCAGGCAGCCCTGGAGCTCGTGCAGCAGCTTCTCGTGCCCCACCGAGTCGAGCGCCTCCTGGTGCACCACCACGTGCGCGGACAGCACCGGCATCCCGGACGTGATGGTCCACGCGTGCAGGTCGTGGACGTCCTCGACGCCCGGCAGGTCCAGTATGTGGGCCCGCACCTCCGCCATGTCCACGCCCTTGGGGGCCGCCTCCAGCAGCACGTCGAGCGTCTCCCGCAGCAGTTTCAGCGTGCGCGGGACGATCATCAGGCCGATCACCAGGGACGCGATCGGGTCCGCCGCCTGCCAGCCGGTGGCCAGGATGATTCCGGCCGACACCAGCACCGTCACCGACCCCAGCGCGTCCGCGAGGACCTCAAGATAGGCACCGCGCACATTGAGGCTCTCCTTCTGGCCCCGGACCAGGAGCGAGAGCGAGACCATGTTGGCGACGAGGCCGAACAGGGCGAACGCGATCGCCACCCCGCCCTTGGTCTCCGCCGGGGTGATGAACCGCTGCACCGCCTCGAACAGCAGGAACCCGCCCACGCCCAGCAGCAGCACACAGTTCGCCAGCGCGGCCAGGATCTCGGCCCGCGCGAACCCGAACGTCCGCCGCTGGTCCGCCGGCCGCCCCGCGAAGTGGATGGCCAGCAGCGCCATGGCCAGCCCGACCGCGTCGGTCGCCATGTGCGCGGCGTCGGCGATCAGCGCGAGCGAGTCGGCGACGACACCGCCGACGACCTCGGCCACCATGACCGCGAGCGTGATCGTGAGCGCGATGCGCAGCCGCCCCTTGTACGCGGCGGCCGCGGTTCCCGTCGGCGGTGGCCCGCCGTGCCCGTGCCCGTGATCGTGCCCAGCCCCCATGAACTGCCTCCCACTGATCGACGACACGGGCCAGTGAACTACGGGTGGGGGGTATACGCAACCCGGCACTGAACACCGTTGTCATATGCTCTGACCTGCGGTTATGCCCGCAGGTCAGAGCACCGCGACGATCAGTGCGAACGGGCCTTGGCGCGCGCCTCCGGGTGCCGCAGGCACCACCCTTCCCACGCCGACTCGACCATCTCTCGAACGCCGAGCGAGGCCGTCCAGCCGAGCTCGCGGGTGATGCGGTCCACCGACGCGACCGCCCGCGCCGCATCGCCCGGCCGCCGGCCCTCCACCACGGGCTCGTGCCGGCTGCCGGTGACCTCCGCCACGAGATCGGCGAGCTCCCGCACCGAGACGCCCTCGCCCCGGCCGATGTTCAGGGTCAGGTCCCCCGGCCTGCCGTCGAGGTGGCGGGCGACCGCGAGGTGCGCGTCCGCGATGTCGGCGACATGCACGTAGTCCCGGACGCAGGTGCCGTCCGGGGTCGGGTAGTCGTCACCGAAGATGCGCGGGGCCTCACCGCGCGTGATCCGGTCGAAGAACATCGGGATGATGTTGAACACGCCGGTGTCCGCCAGCTCGGGGCGGACGGCTCCGGCCACGTTGAAGTAGCGGAGGCAGGCCGTCGCCATGCCGTGCGCCCGGCCCGTCGCCCGGACCAGCCATTCGCCGGCCAGCTTCGTCTCCCCGTACGGATTGATCGGCACCGCCGGGGTGTCCTCGTCGATCAGCTCCACCTCGGGTACGCCGTAGACGGCGGCCGACGAGGAGAACAGGAAGCGGCCGATCCCGGCGGCGACCACGGCCTCCAGCAGCACGGTCAGCCCGTGCACGTTCTCCCGGTAGTAGCGCAGCGGCTGCTCGACCGACTCCCCGACCTGCTTCTTCGCCGCGAGATGCACCACACCGGTCACCTCGTGCCCGGCCAGTGTCCGGTCCACCAGCTCCCGGTCGCCCAGCGAGCCGCGCACCAGCGGGACGTCCGCGGGCAGCCGCTCGGGCACCCCCGACGAGACGTCGTCGAGGACGACGACGCGTTCCCCCGCCTCTGCCATGGCCCTGGCCACATGGGCGCCGATATATCCCGTACCGCCTGTGATCAACCACGTCATGCCGGCCACCCTATGCGGTCGCCCCACCCGCGGTTTGTGGGGCGAGTGCCCATCGACGATGATGATCGCGTCCTGGCGGACGGCCGCCGGATGCCGGGAAACCTCAGTGAACTCCGGCTTCCGTTCATCCGATAGCCTCTGCCGACGTGCCGCCGCCCGCGACCGGGCCGAGCCGCCGTGCACCAGCCCTGTTCAGCTCCAAGGAGTGAGTTCGTCTGTCGACCGCCATCCTCACCGGTCCTCCGGTACCCGGATCGCCGCTCGAGGGCGATCTGCGGTCGCTGGGCTTCGACGTCCGGGTCGCCGCCGACGAGCGGGACACCGCCGCACTGCTGGCCGCCGTCCCGGCGGCCGAGCGCGTCGCGGTCGTCGACCCGCGCTTCGTGGGCCACGTCCACGCGCTGCGCCTCGCGCTGACGGACCCCCGCTTCCCGGCCGCCGCCGCCCCCGGCGCGCTCACGGCCCGGCCCGAGGCCCGCCCGGCCCTGGCCCGTGCCCTGTCGGCCCCCGGCACGGCCTCCCCGGCCGCCGCCGTCGACGCCGCGGAGGTTCCCGGCGGCGCGACGCCCGGCTCCGCCGCGACCGCCCCCTCGGGCACCGCCACCGCACCGCGTCCCGCGGGCCCCCTGCCCGACCGGCTCGCCGAGGCCCTCGCCGCCGACGGGGTGGCCGTGCACCGGCCCGAGCTGGGGTCGCTGGTCGCGGCCGTGCCCGCCGACCCGCAGAGCCGCAAGGAGACCCGGGACGCCGTCGAGGCGGTCGACGACGAGGCCGTACGCCTCCGCTCCGCCGTGAAGGCCCGCGACGGCTTCTTCACCACCTTCTTCATCAGCCCGTACTCGCGCTACATCGCCCGCTGGTGCGCCCGCCGGGGACTCACCCCCAACCAGGTCACCACCGCCTCCCTCCTCACCGCGCTCGTCGCGGCGGGGTGCGCGGCGACCGGCACGCGCGGCGGTTACGTCGCGGCCGGCGTGCTGCTCCTCGTCTCCTTCGTCCTGGACTGCACCGACGGGCAGCTCGCCCGCTACTCGCTCCAGTACTCGACGATGGGCGCCTGGCTCGACGCGACCTTCGACCGGGCCAAGGAGTACGCCTACTACGCGGGGCTCGCCCTCGGCGCCGCACGCGGCGGGGACGACGTGTGGGCGCTGGCCCTCGGCGCGATGGTCCTCCAGACCTGCCGCCACGTCGTGGACTTCTCCTTCAACGAGGCCAACCACGACGCCACCGCCAACACGAGCCCCACCGCCGCGCTCTCCGACAAGCTCGACGCCCGCGGCTGGACGGTCTGGGCGCGCCGGATGATAGTCCTGCCGATCGGTGAGCGATGGGCGATGATCGCCGTCCTCACCGCGGTCACCACGCCCCGCATCGTCTTCTACGCCCTGCTCGTCGGCTGCTCCTTCGCCGCCTGCTACACCACCGCCGGCCGGCTCCTGCGCTCCCTGACCCGCAAGGCCGCGCGCACCGACCGCGCCGCCCGGGCCCTCGCCGACCTCGCCGACTCCGGCCCCCTCGCCGAACTGGTCGCGAAGACGCGCGCCCGCGCCTCCCGCACCCACCCGGCGATCCCCCTCGCCGCGGCGCTCGCCGCCACCGCCGTCCTCGGTGCCGCCCTCGCGACGGCGGACAGCGCCGCGGGCGTCGTCGCCCCGGCCGTCGTCTATGCCCTCCTCGCGGGCCTCGCCGTCTCCCAGCCCCTCACGGGCCCCCTCGACTGGCTCGTCCCGCCCCTCTTCCGGGCCGCCGAGTACGGAACCGTCCTCGTCCTCGCCGCCCGCTCGGACGCCCCCGGGGCCCTTCCCGCCGCATTCGGGCTGGTCGCGGCCGTCGCCTACCATCACTACGACACGGTGTACCGCATCCGCGGCGGCACCGGCGCGCCGCCCGCGTGGCTGGTGCGGACGATCGGCGGGCACGAGGTCCGCACGCTCGTCGTGGTGGTCCTCGCCGCGACCCTGACGGCGGGCGACCGCTTCACCCTCGCGCTGACCGCCCTGGCGGTGGCCGTCGCGCTGGTCGTGCTCGTGGAGTCCATCCGCTTCTGGGTGTCCTCCGGAGCACCCGCAGTACATGACGAAGGAGAACCCGCATGATCGGCCTCGTACTCGCAGCCGGTGCCGGACGGCGTCTGCGCCCCTACACCGACACGCTCCCGAAGGCCCTCGTGCCGGTCGACGGCGAGAGGACGGTCCTCGACATGACCCTCGCCAACTTCGCCGCCGTGGGCCTCACCGAGGCCGCCGTCGTCGTCGGCTACCGCAAGGAAGCCGTCTACGCGCGCAAGGCCGAGCTGGAGGCCCGTTACGGCCTGGAGCTCACGCTCATCGACAACGACAAGGCCGAGGAGTGGAACAACGCCTACTCCCTGTGGTGCGCCCGTGACGTCCTGAAGGAGGGCGTCATCCTCGCCAACGGCGACACCGTGCACCCGGTCTCCGTCGAGCAGAACCTCCTCGCCGCCCGGGGCGACGGGCAGCGCATCATCCTCGCCCTGGACACGGTGAAGAACCTCGCCGACGAGGAGATGAAGGTCATCGTCGACGGCCGGGGCGTGCGCCGCATCACCAAGCTGATGGACCCCGCGACCGCCACCGGCGAGTACATCGGTGTCACCCTCATCGAGCCCGAGGCCGCCGAGGACCTCGCGGACGCGCTGAAGGCCACCTTCGAGCGCGACCCGGACCTCTACTACGAGGACGGCTACCAGGAGCTGGTCGACCGCGGCTTCCAGATCGACGTGGAGTCCATCGGCGACGTCCGCTGGGTAGAGATCGACAACCACGACGACCTCGCGAAGGGCCGTGAGATCGCGTGCCTGTACTGACCCGGCTCATCCCGTCCCCGGTCGTCGTCGACATCCACCGGGGCGCGATGGACGACCTGGCCGGCCTCCTGGCCGACCAGCGGATCTCCGCATCCGGCAAACTCGCCATGGCCATCAGCAACGGCTCCGGCCAGGCGCTGCGCGAGAAGCTCGCGCCGCTCCTGCCGGACGCCGACTGGTACTGCGTCGAGGACGGCAGCATCGACTCCGCCGTCCGCCTCGCCGACGCCATCAAGGGCAAGCGGTACGACGCCGTGGTCGGCCTCGGCGGCGGGAAGATCATCGACGTGGCGAAGTACGCCGCGGCGCGGGTCGGCGTCCCCATGGTGGCCGTCGCCACCAACCTCTCGCACGACGGGATCTGCTCCCCGGTCTCCACGCTCGACAACGACAACGGCCGCGGCTCCTACGGCGTCCCCTCGCCGATCGCCATGGTCATCGATCTCGACGTGATCCGGGAGGCGCCCTCCCGGTTCGTCCGCTCCGGCATCGGCGACGCGATCTCCAACATCTCCGCCATCGCCGACTGGGAGCTGTCCCACCGGCACACGGGCGAGCAGGTCGACGGCCTGGCCGCCGCCATGGCCCGCACGGCGGGGGAGTCTGTGCTGCGCCACCCCGCCACCGTCGCGGACGACGAGTTCCTCATCGTGCTGGCGGAGGCCCTCGTCCTCACCGGCATCGCCATGTCGATCAGCGGCGACACCCGGCCCGCCTCGGGTGCCTGCCACGAGATCTCCCACGCCTTCGACCTGCTGTACCCGGCGCGCTCCGCGCTCCACGGCGAGCAGGTCGGACTGGGCGCCGCCTTCGCGATGCACCTGCGCGGCGCCCACGAGGAGTCGGGGCTCTTCGCCGAGGTGCTGCGCCGGCACGGCCTGCCCGTGCTGCCCGAAGAGATCGGGTTCTCCCCGGACGAGTTCGTCCGCGCCGTGGAGTACGCGCCGCAGACCCGCCCCGGACGCTTCACCATCCTCGAGCACCTCGACCTGTCCACCGACCAGATCAGGGACGCGTACGCCGACTATGCCAAGACCATCCGTAGCTGAACTCCGCCCGGTCGTTCACCCGGCGGGAGTGAAGGACCGTCGAAGCGGCGAGCACTGGGGCGGCCGCCTCTACATGCGCGAGATCTCCCTGCGCATCACGCGCCTCCTGGTCACCACCAAGGTCACCCCGAACCAGCTCACGTACGTGATGACCCTGGCGGGTGTCCTCGCGGCCCCGGCGCTGCTGATCCCGGGCATCCCCGGGGCGCTCCTGGGCGCGCTGATGGTCCAGCTCTACCTGCTGCTCGACTGCGTCGACGGCGAGGTGGCCCGCTGGAAGAAGCAGTTCTCGCTGGGCGGGGTGTACCTGGACCGCGTGGGCGCCTACCTGTGCGACGCGGCCGTGCTGACCGGTTTCGGCCTGCGCGCCGCCGACCTGTGGGGCGGCGGCCGGATCGACTGGCTGTGGGCCTTCCTGGGCACCCTCGCCGCGCTCGGCGCCATCCTGATCAAGGCCGAGACCGACCTGGTCGGCGTCGCCCGCCACCAGGGCGGCCTGCCGCCGGTCCAGGACTCGGCCGCCGTGCCGCGCTCCTCCGGCATGGCGCTGGCCCGCAGGGCCGCCGCGGCGCTGAAGTTCCACCGGCTCGTCCTCGGCATCGAGGCGTCGCTGCTCATCGTGGTCCTGGCGGTCCTGGACACCGTCCGCGGCGACCTGTACTTCTCCCGCCTGGGCGTCGCCGTCCTGGCCGGCATCGCGCTGCTCCAGACGGTGCTGCACCTGGTGTCGATCCTCGCCTCCAGCAGGCTGAAGTGAGTGAGGTGCCCGTGACCACGCCGATGAAGCTGGGTGCCGTCATCATCACCATGGGCAACCGCCCCGACGACCTCCGCGCCCTCATCGAATCCGTACGCAAGCAGGACGGCGACCCGGTCGAGGTCGTCGTCGTCGGCAACGGCGCGCCCGTCACCGGCGTACCCGAGGGCGTGCGCACCATCGACCTCCCGGAGAACCTGGGCATCCCCGGTGGCCGCAACGTGGGCATCGAGGCGTTCGGCCCCGGGGGGACCGAGGTGGACGCCCTGCTCTTCCTGGACGACGACGGCCTGCTGCCGAACACGGACACCGCCGAGCTGGTGCGCCGGGCGTTCACCGAGGACCCAAAGCTGGGCATCATCAGCTTCCGGATCGCCGACCCGGACACCGGTGTCACCCAGCGCCGCCACGTCCCCCGGCTGCGCGCCTCCGACCCGATGCGCTCCTCGCGCGTGACGACCTTCCTCGGCGGCGCCAACGCCGTGCGCACCGCGGTGCTGGCCGAGGTGGGCGGGCTGCCGGACGAGTTCTTCTACGCGCACGAGGAGACCGACCTCGCCTGGCGGGCCCTGGACGCCGGCTGGATGATCGACTACCGCGCGGACATGGTCCTGCACCACCCGACGACCGCGCCCTCCCGGCACGCCGTCTACCACCGCATGATCGCCCGCAACCGCGTCTGGCTGGCCCGCCGCAACCTGCCCGCACCCCTGGTGCCGGTCTATCTCGGCGTCTGGCTGCTGCTCACGCTGGCCCGGCGCCCCTCGGCGCCGGCGCTCAAGGCGTGGTTCGGCGGGTTCAAGGAGGGCTGGGCCACGCCGTGCGGGCCGCGCCGTCCCATGAAGTGGCGTACGGTGTGGCGCCTCACCCGACTGGGCCGCCCGCCCGTCATCTGACAAGCTCGTCACCGACAAGTACGGGGCACCCCGGGGCCTGGCCGCCACCCGACCCGCCCGCCCCTTCCTGCCGCGCATCGTGAACACGAAAGTTTTCCACTTGTGAGTGAGACAACCCATGGCGGAGCGATCGCCGTGACCGCCCCGCCATCGCCGGACGCGGGCCTGTCCCCGGCGGAGCTGGCCGCCAAGTACGGCCTGTCGGTCAGCGGTGCCCGGCCGGGCCTGGCCGAGTACGTCCGGCAGCTCTGGGGGCGCCGCCACTTCATCCTGGCCTTCTCCCAGGCGAAGCTCACGGCCCAGTACAGCCAGGCCAAGCTCGGCCAGCTCTGGCAGGTGGCGACCCCGCTGCTGAACGCGGCGGTCTACTTCCTCATCTTCGGCCTGATCCTGAACGCCGGGCGCGGCATGGAGAAGGACGTCTACATCCCGTTCCTGGTGACCGGCGTCTTCGTGTTCATGTTCACGCAGACGTCCGTCATGTCCGGGGTGCGGGCGATCTCGGGCAACCTGGGCCTGGTGCGGGCGCTGCACTTCCCGCGCGCCTCCCTGCCGGTCTCGTTCGCCCTTCAGCAGCTCCAGCAGCTCATGTTCTCGATGATCGTGCTGTTCGTGATCGCGGCCGCGTTCGGCAGCTACCCGTCGCTGAGCTGGCTGCTGATCCTCCCGGCGCTGGCGCTGCAGTTCCTCTTCAACGTCGGCCTGTCGCTGATCATGGCCCGGCTCGGCAGCAAGACCCCCGACCTGGCGCAGCTCATGCCGTTCGTGATGCGCACCTGGATGTACGGCTCGGGCGTCATGTTCTCGATCCCGATCATGCTCCAGGACAAGCCGGCCTGGATCGCCGACGTCCTGATGTACAACCCGGCGGCGATCTACATGGATCTCATCCGGTTCGCCCTGATCGACGGGTACGGCTCGGAGAACCTGCCCTCGCACGTCTGGTTCGCGGCCCTGCTGTGGGCGGTCCTGGTCGGCGTGGCCGGGTTCGTGTACTTCTGGAAGGCAGAGGAGCGGTACGGCCGTGGCTGACCACACCGACGACGTGACCGCGACCGGCGCCGACGGCGCGCGCATCCCCACGGTCATCGCCGACGACGTGCACATCGTGTACCGGGTCAACGGCGGCGGCGGGGGCAAGGGCAGCGCCACCGCCGCGCTGAGCCGGATGATCCGCCGCGACAAGGGCGAGTCCCGGGGCGTGCGCAAGGTGCACGCCGTGCGCGGGGTGTCCTTCACCGCGTACCGGGGCGAGGCGATCGGCCTGATCGGCACCAACGGCTCCGGCAAGTCGACCCTGCTGCGGGCCATCGCCGGCCTGCTCCCGTGCGAGCGGGGCAGGGTCTACACCGACGGCCAGCCGTCGCTGCTGGGCGTGAACGCGGCCCTGATGGGCGACCTGACCGGCGAGCGCAACGTGATCCTCGGCGGCCTGGCCATGGGCATGTCGCGCGAGGAGATCAAGGAGCGGTACCAGGACATCGTCGACTTCTCCGGCATCAACGAGAAGGGCGACTTCATCACCCTCCCGATGCGGACGTACTCCTCCGGCATGGGCGCCCGGCTGCGGTTCGCCATCGCCGCCGCGAAGAACCACGACGTGCTGATGATCGACGAGGCGCTGGCCACGGGTGACCGCAAGTTCCAGATCCGCTCCGAGGAGCGCATCCGGGAACTGCGCAAGGAGGCCGGCACGGTCTTCCTGGTCAGCCACAGCAACAAGTCGATCAGGGACACCTGCGACCGCGTCCTGTGGCTGGAGAAGGGCGAGCTGCTGATGGACGGGCCCACCGCCGAGGTCCTCAGGGCGTACGAGAAGGAGACCGGCAGGTAGTCCGGGCGGTTTCCGGCCGGTCGCACGAGGCCGGTGAGGGCCCCTGCCGGAGCGCGCGGCGGGGGCCCTTCCGGTGAGCGGCACGCCGGCCGGGGGCGGGAACGCGCGCCCCGCCGCCCGCCACGGGGATGCCATGTTTCGGTCAAGTCCCGTGTCCCACCGGGTGGTTGACGGCACGGCCCCGGGCGTCTCCGTGCGTGGGTCACCCCAACGCGAGCCCGGACGTTGTACAACGTAAGCTGTACCGGTGTCGATTCGTGGCAAGTGGGGCATATTCCCCGGTCTCCCCGCCGGGGGCGGGGGTGGTGCCCCACTCGGCGGGACCGGCGGCGTGTCCGAAATGAGATGTATTGGGTCGGCAGTGTAGAACGGGAGACGTGACGGCAATGACGGTGAATCCCCAGCCCCGCCTCCGTAAGGGTCCCGCCGTCCCCGCGCCGGGCAGTCCCCAGTGACAGGTACCCGGCAGGTGCGCCCCGACGCCTCCACGCGCGCCACCCTCGACAAGGCCGCGCGCGAGAACTTCCCCGTGGCCCCCTTCTTCCTGCCCCGCGCCTGGCGCGACGACCTGATGGCCGTCTACGGCTACGCCCGGCTGGTCGACGACATCGGCGACGGCGACCTGGCCCCCGGCGGCGCCGACGCCCGCCACCTGGGCGCCGAGGGCGAGACGGACCGGCTCGCCCTCCTCGACGCCTTCGAGGCCGACCTGCGGCGCGTCTTCGACGGCACCCCGGCCCACCCGCTGCTGCGCGCCCTGCGGCCGGCCGTGCGGCGCCACGCGCTCACCCCCGAGCCGTTCCTCGGCCTGATCGAGGCCAACCGCCAGGACCAGCTCGTGCGGCGCTACGAGACGTACGACGGCCTCGCCGCCTACTGCGAGCTCTCCGCCAACCCCGTCGGCCGCCTCGTCCTGGACATCACCGGCACCACCAGCCCCGAACGCCTGCGCCACTCCGACGCCATCTGCACCGCACTCCAGATCGTCGAACACCTCCAGGACGTGGCCGAGGACCTCGCCCGTGACCGGATCTACCTCCCGGCCGAGGACATGAAGCGGTTCGGCGTCACCGAGGCCGACCTGGCCCGCCCCACCGCCGGCGCGCCGGTCCGCGCCCTCGTCGCGTACGAGGCCGAACGCGCCCGCCGGCTGCTGAACGACGGCACCCCCCTCGTGGGCAGCGTCCACGGCCGGCTCCGCCTCCTCCTCGCCGGCTTCGTCGGTGGCGGGCACGCCGCCCTCGACGCGATCACCGCCGCCGGCCACGACGTACTCCCCGGTCCGCCCAGGGCCGGCACGGCCGGCCTGCTGCGCGCCGTGGGCACCGTGTTGCGCAGAGCGCGCGGAGAGGGGTGAGCGGGACCATGGAGGGACACACCGAGATGTCCGCGCCGGTGGCGGCCGCCTACCGCTACTGCGAGGCCGTCACCGGGCAGCAGGCCCGCAATTTCGCCTACGGCATCCGGCTCCTGCCGACCGGGAAGCGGCAGGCCATGTCGGCGCTGTACGCGTTCTCCCGCAGGGTCGACGACATCGGCGACGGCACCCTCGCCCCCGGGACCAAGGCGGACCGGCTCGAGGCCACCCGCGCACTGCTCGCCCGCATCCGCGACGGCGCCGTCGACGAGGACGACACCGACCCCGTGGCCGTCGCGCTCGCCGACGCCGCCGCCCGCTTCCCGCTCCCGCTCGGCGGCCTCGACGAGCTCATCGACGGCGTCCTGATGGACGTGCGCGGCGACACGTACGAGACCTGGGACGACCTCAAGGTGTACTGCCGCTGCGTCGCCGGTGCCATCGGCAGGCTCTCGCTCGCCATCTTCGGCACCACGCCCGGCGCACGCGGCGCGGCACGCGCCCCCGAGTACGCCGATACCCTCGGTCTCGCCCTCCAACTGACCAACATTCTGCGCGACCTTCGCGAGGACGCCGGCACCGGACGCACCTACCTGCCCGCCGACGACCTCGCCAAGTTCGGCTGCTCCGAAGGATTCCGCACCGCCACGCCGCCCGCCGGCGCCGACTTCACCGGCCTCGTCCACTACGAAGTCCGGCGCGCCCGGGCCCTGTTCGCCGAGGGATACCGCCTGCTGCCCATGCTCGACCGGCGCAGCGGCGCCTGCGTCGCCGCCATGGCGGGCATCTACCGCAGGCTCCTCGACCGCATCGAGCGCGACCCCGCGGCCGTCCTGCGCGGCCGGGTCACCCTCCCCGGCCACGAGAAGGCGTACGTCGCCGTGCGCGGTTTGTCCGGACTCGACGCCCGCACCGTATCCCGCCGGCATGTCAGGAGGCGCGCCTAGATGGTCACGATGCCCGCGACCCGGCCGGGGAACCGGCACAATCGGCGCTCGGCAACTTTCCGCCACCACCTCGCGTCCCGGACCGGGACGACCCGACGGGAGACCGCATGAGCGCCGACGACCTGACACCGGGCCCCGCCTCGCCCCGGCACGCCGTCGTCGTCGGCGGCGGCCTCGCCGGCATCACCGCCGCCCTGCGCCTGGCCGAGTCCGGACTGCGCGTCACCCTCCTCGAAGGCCGCCCCCGCCTCGGCGGCCTCGCCTTCTCCTTCAAGCGCGGCGACCTCACCGTCGACAACGGCCAGCACGTCTACCTCCGCTGCTGCACCGCCTACCGCTGGTTCCTCGACCGCGTCGGCGGAGCCCACCTCGCGCCCCTCCAGGACCGCCTCGACGTCCCCGTCCTCGACGTCGCCCACCCGCGCGGCCCCCGCCTCGGCCGGCTGCGCCGCACCGCCCTGCCCGTGCCGCTCCACCTCGCCGCGAGCCTCGCCACCTATCCGCACCTCTCGCTCGCCGAACGCGCGAGCGTGGGCCGGGCGGCGCTCGCCCTGAAGCGGCTCGACCCGCAGGACCCCGCCCTCGACGGCATCGACTTCGCCACCTGGCTCACCCGCCAGGGCCAGTCCCGGCGCGCCGTCGAAGCCCTGTGGGACCTGATCGGCGTCGCCACCCTCAACGCCGTCGCCCCGCACGCCTCCATGGGCCTGGCCGCGATGGTCTTCAAGACCGCCCTGCTGTCCGACCCCTCCGCCGCCGACATCGGCTGGGCGCACGTCCCGCTGGGCGACCTGCACGACACCCGCGCCCGCGCGGCGCTCGACGCCGCCGGCGTACGCACCGAACTGCGCACCAAGGTCAGCGCCGTCCTGCCCGGAGGGCGCGGCCGCTGGTCCGTCGACGTGCCCGGCGACCGGCTGGAGGCCGACACCGTCGTCCTCGCCGTACCGCAGCGCGAGGCGCACGACCTGCTGCCGCACGGCGCGCTGGACGACCCGGGCCGCCTGCTGGACATCGGCACCGCGCCGATCCTCAACGTCCACGTCCTGTACGACCGCACGGTGCTGCGCCGCCCGTTCTTCGCCGCGCTCGGCTCCCCGGTCCAGTGGGTCTTCGACCGCACCGACGCCTCCGGATACACCGACGGCCAGTACCTGGCCCTGTCCCAGTCGGCCGCCGGGGACGAGATCGACGAGCCCGTCTCCGTACTCCGCGAGCGCTACCTGCCCGAGCTCGAGCGGCTGCTGCCCGCGGCACGCGGCGCCAAGGTGCGGGACTTCTTCGTCACCCGGGAGCGGACAGCGACGTTCGCCCCCGCCCCCGGCGTCGGCCGGCTGCGGCCCGGCGCCCGCACCAACGCACCGGGCCTGCACCTGGCCGGCGCGTGGACCGCCACCGGCTGGCCCGCGACCATGGAGGGCGCCGTGCGCAGCGGCTTCACCGCCGCGGGCGCCGCCCTCACGGCCCTCGGCCGCCCCCATGTACATCCGCTCGAGGAGGCGGCATGAGCCTGAGTACTGGAACCAGAGGAGAGACCGTGCCGACTGTGCCCCCGGTGAACCCGGCCGTCGACACCGCGGACGTCACCGCACTGCTGGAGCGGGGCCGGACCCTGTCCACGCCCGTCCTGCGCGAGGCGGTGAAGCGGCTCGCGCCGCCCATGGACACCGTCGCCGCCTACCACTTCGGCTGGATCGACGCCCACGGCCTGCCCGCCGACGGCGACAGCGGCAAGGCCGTACGCCCCGCCCTGGCCCTGCTGTCCGCCGAGGCGGCCGGGGTGGCGCCCGAGGTCGGCGTCCCCGGCGCGGTCGCCGTGGAGCTCGTGCACAACTTCTCCCTGCTGCACGACGACCTGATGGACGGCGACGAGCAGCGCCGGCACCGCGACACCGTGTGGAAGGTGCACGGCCCGGCGCAGGCCATCCTCGTCGGCGACGCGCTCTTCGCCCTCGCCAACGAGCTGCTGCTGGAGCTCGGCACCGTGGAGGCCGGCCGCGCCACCCGCCGGCTCACCACCGCCACCCGCAAGCTCATCGACGGCCAGGCCCAGGACATCTCCTACGAGCACCGCGAGCGGGTCACCGTCGAGGAGTGCCTGATGATGGAGGGCAACAAGACCGGGGCCCTGCTCGCCTGCGCCTGCTCCATCGGCGCCGTCCTCGGCGGCGCCGACGACCGCACCGCCGACACCCTGGAGGCCTACGGCTACCACCTGGGCCTCGCCTTCCAGGCCGTCGACGACCTGCTCGGCATCTGGGGCGACCCCGAGTCCACGGGCAAGCAGACCTGGAGCGACCTGCGCCAGCGCAAGAAGTCCCTGCCGGTCGTCGCCGCGCTCGCCGCGGGCGGCCCGGCCTCCGAGCGCCTCGGCGAGCTGCTCGCCGCCGACGCCAAGAACCCCGACCTCGACAGCTTCTCCGAGGAGGAGTTCGCCATGCGCGCGGCCCTCATCGAGGAGGCCGGCGGCCGCGCCTGGACCTCCGACGAGGCCCGCCGGCAGCACGCCGTCGCCATCGACGCGCTGCACCGGGTCGACATGCCCGAACGGGTCCGCGCCCAGCTCACCGCGCTCGCGGACTTCGTCGTCGTACGCCAGCGATGACCGCCACCGGGAGCAGGCCCCGCACCATATGAATCGCTAGTCGCCGGCCGGTGCACACGGTGTCACCGGCCGACGGCCCACCCGCAGCCGCAGCACGCCAACTGCACGAAGGGGAAGCCATGACAGCGACGACCGACGGAAGCACCGGGGCCCTGGAGCCCCGCGCCCCCTCGGCCACCACGACCACCACCACCGCCCCGGGCGACCTGCGGGAGGTCGCCGAGCGGGCCGCCCGGCGCTCCATCGACCACCTCCTCGCCCAACAGGACGACGAGGGCTGGTGGAAGGGCGACCTGGAGACCAACGTCACCATGGACGCCGAGGACCTCCTGCTGCGGCAGTTCCTCGGCATCCAGGACGAGGCCGTCACCCGCGCCGCCGCCCTGCACATCCGCGGCCGCCAGCGCGAGGACGGCACCTGGGCCACCTTCTACGGCGGGCCCGGCGAGCTGTCCGCCACCGTCGAGGCGTACGTGGCGCTGCGCCTGGCCGGCGACCGGCCCGACGCGCCGCACATGGCCCGCGCCGCCGCCTGGATCCGCGACCGGGGCGGCATCGCCGCCGCCCGCGTCTTCACCCGCATCTGGCTGGCGCTGTTCGGCTGGTGGCGGTGGGAGGACCTGCCGCAGATGCCGCCCGAGCTGATCTTCCTGCCGAAGTGGTTCCCGCTCAACATCTACGACTTCGGCTGCTGGGCCCGGCAGACGATCGTGCCGCTGACCGTCGTCTCCGCCAAACGGCCCGTCCGCCCCGCCCCCTTCCCCCTCGACGAGCTGCACACCGACCCGTCCGTCCCCAACCCGCCCAGGGCCCTGGCCCCGGCCGGAAGCTGGGAGGGCGCCTTCCAGCGGCTCGACAGGGCCCTGCACGCCTACCACCGGATCGCCCCCCGCCGGCTGCGCGCGGCCGCGATGAACACCGCCGCCCGCTGGATCGTCGAACGGCAGGAGAACGACGGCTGCTGGGGCGGCATCCAGCCGCCCGCCGTCTACTCGCTCATCGCGCTCCACCTGCTCGGCTACGACCTGGAGCACCCGGTGATGCGCGCGGGCCTGGAGTCGCTCGACCGGTTCGCCGTGTGGCGCGACGACGGCGCCCGCATGATCGAGGCGTGCCAGTCACCCGTCTGGGACACCTGCCTGGCCACCATCGCCCTCGCCGACGCGGGGCTGCGCCCCGACCACCCGGCCCTCGTCAAGGCCGCCGACTGGATGCTCGGCGAGGAGATCGTCCGCCCCGGCGACTGGGCCGTCCGCCGGCCCGGCCTCACGCCCGGCGGCTGGGCGTTCGAGTTCCACAACGACAACTACCCCGACATCGACGACACCGCCGAGGTGATCCTCGCGCTGCGCCGCGTCAGGCACCCCCACCCGGAGCAGATCGAGGCGGCCGTCCGGCGCGGCGCCACCTGGACCGCCGGCATGCAGTCGCGCGACGGGGCGTGGGCCGCCTTCGACGCCGACAACACCAGCCCCTTCCCCAACCGGCTGCCGTTCTGCGACTTCGGCGAGGTCATCGACCCGCCGTCCGCCGACGTCACCGCGCACGTGGTGGAGATGCTGGCGCACGAGGGCAAGGCACACCACCCGCGCACCCGGCGGGGCATCGCCTGGCTGCTGGCCGAACAGGAGGCGAGCGGAGCCTGGTTCGGGCGCTGGGGCGTCAACTACGTCTACGGCACCGGCTCGGTGGTGCCCGCCCTCACCGCGGCCGGGCTGCCCCCCTCGCACCCCGCCATCCGGCGCGCCGTCGCCTGGCTGGAGTCGGTCCAGAACGACGACGGGGGCTGGGGCGAGGACCTGCGCTCGTACCGGGAGCAGGAGTGGATCGGGCACGGTGCCTCCACCGCCTCGCAGACGGCGTGGGCGCTGCTGGCCCTGCTGGCGGGCGGCGAGCGGGAGTCCGGGGCCGTGGAGCGGGGCGTGCGGTGGCTCGCCGAGACCCAGCGGGAGGACGGCTCCTGGGACGAGCCGTACTTCACCGGCACCGGCTTCCCCTGGGACTTCTCCATCAACTACCACCTGTACCGGCAGGTCTTCCCGCTGACCGCGCTCGGCCGGTACCTGCACGGCGAACCGGCGATCGGCCGGCTCGGCAAGGGGGCCTGATGGCGGCAGAACCGGAGCCGGCCGGTTCCACCCCGCCGCCGCAGACGGTGGCGGCGCCGATGCTCATCGCCTGCGCGCTCGGCATCGAGCAGCTCGCGCTGCGCAGCGGCCGCCGCCGGCACGGTGGCGCGTCACCCGGACCGGTCACCGTGCTGCGTACCGGCATGGGGCCGGCGAACGCCCAGCGGGCCGTCACGCGGGCCCTGGAGGGCGGCGACCTGCGGGGCGCCGCGGTCGTCGCCTCCGGGTTCTGCGCCGGTCTGGAGCCGGGCATGCACCCGGGGGACCTGGTGGTGGCCGACGAGACCCGGGGGCCCGGCGGGTCCACGCCGTGCACGGACACGGAGCTGTTGGTGAAGGCGCTGGTGCGGGCCCTTCCCGGCCGGACCGTCCACACCGGCCCGCTGACCGGTTCCGACCACGTCGTACGGGGCCAGGAGCGGGCCCAGCTCCGGGGCACCGGGGCGATCGCGGTCGACATGGAGTCCGCGGCCACCCTCCGCAGCGCGCTCAGCACGGGCGTCCGGTCCCGGCCGGTTGCGGCCGTACGGGTGGTCGTGGACGCCCCGGAGCACGAGCTCGTCCGGATTGGCACGGTACGCGGGGGAATATCTGCCTTCCGTGTTCTTCGTTCGGTATTGCCCGCTTTCTTTGAATGGCACCGTTCTTTGCTGCTCCCCAGGAGGTGAGCCAGATGGCCATGCCGCTTCGCCAGACCATCCGGGTAGGGACGTATCTCTTCGAACAGAAGCTGCGCAAGCGACAGAAGTTCCCGCTCATCGTCGAACTGGAGCCGCTCTACGCCTGCAACCTCGCCTGCGAGGGCTGCGGCAAGATCCAGCACCCGGCCGGCGTCCTGAAGCAGCGCATGCCGGTCGCCCAGGCGGTCGGGGCGGTCCTCGAGTCCGGCGCGCCGATGGTGTCCATCGCGGGCGGCGAGCCGCTGATGCACCCGCAGATCGACGAGATCGTCCGCCAGCTCGTGGCCAAGAGGAAGTACGTCTTCCTCTGCACCAACGCCCTGCTGCTGCGCAAGAAGATCGACAAGTTCACTCCGTCGCCGTACTTCGCCTTCGCCGTGCACATCGACGGCCTGCGCGAACGGCACGACGAATCCGTCGCCAAGGAAGGGGTGTTCGACGAGGCGGTGGCGGCCATCAAGGAGGCCAAGCGGCGCGGCTTCCGGGTCACCACCAACTCCACCTTCTTCAATACCGACACCCCCCAGACCGTCATCGAGGTCCTCAACTTCCTCAACGACGACCTCGCGGTCGACGAGATGATGATCTCGCCCGCGTACGCCTACGAGAAGGCGCCCGACCAGGAGCACTTCCTGGGCGTGGAACAGACCCGGGAGCTGTTCCGCAAGGCCTTCGCCGGCGGCAACCGGCGGCGCTGGCGGCTGAACCACTCCCCGCTCTTCCTGGACTTCCTGGAGGGCAAGGCCGACTTCCCGTGCACCGCGTGGGCCATCCCCAACTACTCCCTCTTCGGCTGGCAGCGGCCCTGCTACCTGATGGCCGACGGCTACGTCCCGACGTACAGGCAGCTCATCGAGGAGACCGACTGGGACGCGTACGGCCGTGGCAAGGACGAGCGCTGCGCCAACTGCATGGCGCACTGCGGCTACGAGCCGACCGCCGTCCTCGCCACCATGGGCTCGCTCAAGGAGTCCCTGCGCGCGGCGCGCGAGACCGTCTCCGGAAGCAGGGGGTGACACCGCCGCAGAAGAGGAGGAGGACGGCGGCATGCCGCCCGGCCCCGCCGTCACCGTCAGCCGACCGCAGCAGAGAGGGGCCCGAGCGTGACGATTCTCGAGACCATCCGGGGGCCGCGCGACCTCAAGGCGCTCGACGGCGCACACCTCGGTGAACTGGCCGAGGAGATCCGTGACTTCCTGGTCCACGCCGTGGCGCGGACCGGCGGCCACCTCGGCCCCAACCTGGGCGTCGTGGAGCTCACCATCGCCCTGCACCGGGTCTTCGACTCACCCGTCGACCGCGTCCTGTGGGACACCGGCCACCAGAGCTATGTGCACAAGCTGCTCACCGGCCGGCAGGACTTCTCCAAGCTGCGCGGCAAGGGCGGCCTGTCCGGCTACCCCTCCCGCGAGGAGTCCGAGCACGACGTCATCGAGAACTCCCACGCCTCCACCGCCCTGGGCTGGGCCGACGGCCTGGCCAAGGCCCGCGACCTGCGCGGCGGCACCGAGCACGTGGTCGCCGTCATCGGCGACGGCGCGCTCACCGGCGGCATGGCGTGGGAGGCGCTCAACAACATCGCCGCCGCCAAGGACCGGCCCCTGATCGTCGTCGTCAACGACAACGAGCGCTCCTACGCCCCGACCATCGGCGGCCTCGCCGGACACCTCGCCACCCTGCGCACCACCGACGGCTACGAACGGTTCCTCGCCTGGGGCAAGGACGTCCTGCGGCACACGCCCTTCATCGGACCGCCGCTGTACGGGTCGCTGCACGGCGCCAAGAAGGGCTTCAAGGACCTCGTCGCCCCCCAGGGCCTGTTCGAGGACCTCGGCCTGAAGTACGTCGGCCCGATCGACGGCCACGACATCGCGGCCGTCGAGTCCGCGCTGCGCCGGGCGAAACGGTTCCACGGCCCCGTCCTCGTCCACTGCCTGACCCAGAAGGGCCACGGCTACGGGCCCGCCCTGGAGGACGAGGCCGACCGGTTCCACGCCGTCGGCGCCATGGACCCGCTGACCTGTGTGCCGCTCACGCCCGCCGCCGGCCCGTCCTGGACGTCCGTGTTCGGCGACGCCATGGCCGAGATCGGCGCCGAGCGCCCCGACGTCGTCGCCCTCACGGCGGCGATGCTCCACCCGGTCGGCCTGACCAGGTTCGCCGAACGGTTCCCCGACCGGGTGTGGGACGTCGGCATCGCCGAGCAGCACGCCGCCGTCTGCGCCGCCGGGCTCGCCACCGGCGGCCTCCACCCGGTCGTCGCCGTCTACGCCACCTTCCTCAACCGCGCCTTCGACCAGCTCCTGATGGACGTGGCCCTGCACCGGTGCGGTGTCACCTTCGTCCTGGACCGGGCGGGCGTCACCGGCGTGGACGGCCCGTCGCACAACGGCATGTGGGACCTGTCCGTGCTCCAGGTCGTGCCCGGGCTGCGGATCGCCGCGCCGCGCGACGCCGGGCAACTGCGCGCCCAGTTGCGCGAGGCGGTGGACGTGCGGGACGCGCCGACGGTGCTGCGCT
Organism: Streptomyces sp. WAC05374; assembly: GCF_004353505.1. GTDB lineage: Bacteria > Actinomycetota > Actinomycetes > Streptomycetales > Streptomycetaceae > Streptomyces. The sequence goes on along the minus strand of NZ_SMNQ01000004.1, from coordinate 72,935 downwards.
TCCCGAAGGAGCCGGTGGGCCCCGCCCTGCCCGCCGTGGGGCGGATCGGCGGCATGGACGTCCTGCACCGCCCGGACGGCGACCCGGACGTGCTGCTCGTGGCCGTCGGCGTCATGGCGCCCGTCTGCCTGGGCGCGGCCGGGCTGCTGGCGGAGCGCGGCATCCGCTGCACGGTCGTCGACCCGCGCTGGGTCAAGCCCGTCGACGAGCAGCTCGCCCCGCTGGCGGACTGCCACCGGCTGGTCGCCGTCGTGGAGGACAACAGCCGCAGCGGCGGCGTCGGCTGGGCGGTCGGGCAGGCCCTGCGCGACGCCGGGACCGACGTACCGCTGCGGACCTTCGGCATCCCGGAGCAGTTCCTGGCACACGCCAAGCGCGGCGAGGTGCTGGCCGACATCGGGCTCACCCCGGTGGAGATCGCGGGACGCATCAGCCATGCGCTGGCAGGCAAGGAGAACGACGCATGACCAAGAAGTTCGACCTGGCGGCCCTGCTCGCCGACCGGCGCGGCGAGGGGTACGACCTGCACGGGCGCCACCTCAATCCGCAGTTGCCGCGCATGCTCCGCACGATCGGCTTCGACAAGGTCTACGAGCGGGCCGAGGGCGCCTACTTCTGGGACGCCGACGGCCAGGACTACCTCGACATGCTCGCGGGCTTCGGCGTCATGGGCCTGGGCCGGCACCACCCCGTCGTACGCAAGGCCCTCCACGACGTCCTCGACGCGGAACTGGCCGACCTCACCCGCTTCGACTGCCCGCCCCTGCCGGGACTGCTCGCCGAGAAGCTGCTGACGTACTCGCCGCACCTGGACCGGGTGTTCTTCTCCAACAGCGGTACGGAGGCGGTGGAGACCGCCCTGAAGTTCGCCCGCTACGCCACCGGCAGGCCCCGCGTCCTGTACTGCGCCCACGCCTTCCACGGGCTGACCGCCGGCTCGCTCTCCGTCAACGGGGAGAGCTGCTTCCGCGACGGCTTCGACCCGCTGCTGCCCGACACCGCCATCGGCCTCGGTGACCTGGCTGCCCTGGAGCGGGAGCTCAAGCGCGGCGACGTCGCCGCCCTCATCGTGGAGCCCATCCAGGGCAAGGGCGTCCACGCGTGCCCGCCCGGCTTCCTGCGCGCCGCCCAGGACCTGCTGCACCGGCACAAGGCGCTGCTGATCGCCGACGAGGTCCAGACCGGCCTCGGCCGCACCGGCACCTTCTACGGCTACCAGCACGAGGACGGCGTGGAGCCCGACCTCGTGTGCGTCGCCAAGGCGCTCTCCGGCGGCTACGTACCGGTCGGCGCCACGCTCGGCACGGACGCGATCTTCAAGAAGGTGTACTCGTCGATGGACCGGGTGCTCGTCCACTCGGCCAGCTTCGGGGCGAACGCCCAGGCCATGGCCGCGGGGCTCGCCGTGCTGGCCGTCCTGGACGACGAGGAGCTGGTCGCGAACGCCCGGCGGACCGGCGAGCTGCTGACGTCACGGCTCACCGCGCTCGTCGACCGCTACGAGATGCTGCACGAGGTCCGCGGCCGGGGGCTGATGATCGGCCTGGAGTTCGGCCGCCCGTCGTCTCTCGGGCTGCGCAGCCGGTGGACGATGCTCCAGGCGGCCCGCAAGGGACTGTTCGCCCAGATGGTCGTGGTCCCGCTGCTCCAGCGGCACCGCATCCTCACCCAGGTCTCCGGCGACCGCCTGGAGGTCATCAAGCTGATCCCGCCACTGATCATCGGGGAGCGGGAGGTCGACCGGTTCGTCGACGCGTTCACCGCGGTCATGGACGAGGCCCACAGCGGCGGCGGCCTGATCTGGGACTTCGGCCGGACGCTGGTGAAGCAGGCCGTGGCGAACCGCTGATCCGCGCTTTTGCCTCTCGGGCAAGAAATTTGCCCCGGAGGAAAGATCCTGGCGCAATGGAGGCATGAGCACCTCCGCCGGGAAACCGGCAGGTCCCGGGCCCTCGGGCCCGGGGCCCGACGACGTACCTCCCGCCGCGCTGCCGGACGTCGCCCCGCAGTTGCGGTCGCTGCGCCGGCGCCGGGGACTGACCCTGGAGGCCGCCGCCCAGCGCGCCGGGCTCTCGCCGGCCCACCTGTCACGGCTGGAGACCGGCCGCCGCCAGCCGTCGCTTCCCATGCTGCTGGGCCTCGCCCGCGTCTACGGTACGACGGTCTCCGAGCTGCTGGGCGAGGTCCCGCCGGAGCGCGACCCGGTGATCCGCGGCGGCCGGGCCGAGCCCACCGGGGCGGACGGCTGGATCTACCACCAGGCCGGCGCCCCCGGGCGGGCCATGCAGGCCCTGCGTGTCCGGGTCCCGTACGCCACCCAGGGCGACCTGGTGCGCGTCCACCCGGGGGAGGAGTGGCTGTACGTCCTGAACGGCCGGGTGCGCCTCACCCTGGGCGAGGCCGTGCACGTCCTCGACCCCGGGGACGGCGCGCACTTCGATTCGCTCACCCCGCACCGCATCGGCGCGGCCACGCGTGGCGGGGCCGAGCTGCTGTTCGTCCACACCCTCATGCAGAGCGCCGCGGCCGACCTGTGCCTCGGCGCGGACGCCCACCGCCGCTGATCCCGATCGGAGAGATCACCATGTCCCAGGAACGGTCGTTCCCCCGCGGCCTCGCCGTCCGGCTCTTCGCCTACCTGGTGGCGGGCCACCTCTTCGCGGCCTTCCTCTACCTGCTGTTCGCGCTGGGGGCCAAGTAGGGCTCAGCCCTCGTCGACCAGGCGCTCGCGCAGCCGCCGGCGCGTCTCGTCGCTCAGCTTCAGTCCCTCGGTCAGGTACCGCTCGGTCGACCCCCAGGTCTCCTCGATCGTCTCGAAGGCCGCCGACAGGTAGTCCAGGCGCGCCTCGAAGAGCGGGCTGAGCAGCTCCATGACCTCGGGCGACATCCCGGCGGACGAGCTGTCGCTGCGGCGCACCTTGTACCGGCGGTGGGGGTCGTTGGACTTGAGGTAGTCCTCCTCGATCGCCTCGCGCTCGACGCCGACCGCCAGCAGGGACACCGCTATGGACAGCCCCGCCCGGTCCTTGCCGGCCGCGCAGTGCATCAGGGCCGGGACGCTGTCCTCGGCGAGCGCGTGGAGTACCCGGCTGTGCTCGGCGGTCCGCTCCTTGATGATCGTGCGGTACGAGGCCGTCATCCGGGCCGCCGCCTTGCCGTCCGCCAGGATCGACCGGAGCTGGTCCAGGTCGCCGTCGCGGACCATGGTCCAGAACTCGGCGCCGTCGGCCGGGTCGGAGAGGGGGATGTTCACGTTCCGTACGCCGGGCAGGTCGACGTCCGGGCCTTCCAGCTTCTGGTCGGCGGAGTTGCGGAAGTCGAAGATCGTGTGCAGGCCCAGCCCCGCGAGGAAGGCGGCGTCCTCGCCCGTGGCGTGCGCGAGGTGGCCGCTGCGGTAGAGCCTGCCGTGCCGCACCCGCCGGCCGTCCACGGTCGGGAGCCCGCCGACGTCCCGGAAGTTGCGCACCCCCGTCAGCTCGGGCTCGATCGAGGGGACCTGCGGCAGCGGCTGCGTCACGGGGGCTCCTGACGTGTCTGCGGTCGGCGTCGGCCGCCGACGATGTCGCTGTCCGACGATACGACATCGGTGCGTCGGGCAATCAACGTCCGTGCAGGTCGCACATCCGTTGCCCCCCGTCACACTCGGTGCCCGCGGGTGGCGGGGGGTGCCGGCGGGAGCCGGACGGCGACGGGAGCCGGGCGTGCCGGGGGTGGCGGGGGCGCCGGATGGCGGCCGGCCGGGCGTCCGGAGCTTTTCGAGGAGAGTGCGCCCCTGTGGAGGGATGGGCGGCTCTCGTCGTGATAGTCAATGAATGGGACTTCTGTCCGTATTGAGGCATTGGATATAACGTGCCCTGGTCGCGCGGGAGATGGGCGGTGCCACGTGAGCAGCGTCATAACCGTGACCGTCCGTGGCGGGATGCCGCCCATAAACTCCGTGCCCACAAAGGGAATTCATGATCCGTAATCCACGGAGGGTGACCGGAATTCCATGGCGGACACATCCCGCGGAAAGCCGGAAAGAATGCGGCGGCTTGTTCGCGCCGACCCGGCTCGCTTACGGTCACGGCAATCCGGCCGGACCGCCGAATCCTGCCACCGGTCGGAATTCGCACCCACCCACGCGTGGCAGGAGCGGGGGACCCAGGTAGTACGCCGACCCCGGAATTCCGGGACCGGCTCGGGGTGAAGTCGCGTCCATGGCGCGGCCGGACAACTCCAGTCCGAACCCGACAGCTCACCTCGCAGGCGCCGGAGAGGAAATCGCCATGCCCGCGAAGGGTAAGCACCGCCGTCCCAAGTCCCGCACCATCGCGCGTGGTTTCGTCGCCGCCGGCACCGGTGGCGCGGCCATCGCCCTGCCGCTGCTCGGCGCCACCGGCGCACACGCCGCCGCCCCGGCCGCCGCCGCTCCGCAGCAGGCCGCCACCGCCGCCCAGGCCGCCCCCGAGGCCGCCGCCCCGGCGAAGAAGGCCGCGCCGCGCACGTACACCGTCGTCACCGGCGACTACCTCTCCAAGATCGCCCGCAACAAGAACGTCAAGGGCGGCTGGCAGAAGCTGTACCAGGACAACCGCCAGGTCATCGGCGAGGACCCCTCCCTCATCCTCCCGGGCATGAAGCTCACGCTCGGCGCCAAGTCCACGGCCGCCCCGGCGAAGAAGGCCGCCCCGGCCAAGCCCAAGGCCGACGACACCCGCACCGAGAGCCGCGCCTCCCGCTCCGCCGCCAAGACCGAGGCCCCGGCCGCCTCCGGCTTCACCGCCCCGGTCGCCGCCGGCGTCACCACGCCGTACCGCGCCTCCGGCTCCATGTGGTCCTCCGGCTACCACACCGGTGTCGACTTCGCGGCCTCCTCCGGCACCAGCGTCAAGGCCATCGGCCAGGGCACCGTCGTCTCGGCCGGCTGGAGCGGCGCGTACGGCAACGAGGTCGTCATCCAGCACACCGACGGCACCTACTCGCAGTACGCCCACCTCTCCTCGCTCGCCGTCTCCTCCGGCCAGAGCGTGAGCGGCGGCCAGGAGATCGGCCTGTCCGGCTCCACCGGCAACTCCAGCGGCCCGCACCTGCACTTCGAGGTCCGGACCGGCCCCGGCTACGGCTCGGACATCGACCCGCTGGCCTACCTCCGCCAGCACGGCGTCTCGATCTGACGCGACCGCCGTACCCCCGGCCGCGCCCGGCACCGCCCCCCGGTGCCGGGCGCGGCCGTATTCCGGGCTTGGGCGAATCTTGACCGGTGGCAAAGATCACCCCCCGTCAACCCCTCCTTACGGTCGCGTAGGTCACATCCCGGGGTGAAAGATGTGCTCCCGTGGCAGACGATTCGAGATTCAGAGACAGTGACGTATTCGGGTCGTACGCGGCGATCGGTGACAGCTTCACCGAGGGCGTCGGAGACCCCGGGCCCGACGGAACGTTCGTCGGCTGGGCGGACCGCCTCGCGGTGCTCCTCGCCGACCGGCTGCCGGACCCCGACGAGTTCCGGTACGCCAACCTCGCCGTACGGGGGCGCCTGCTGGACCAGATCGTGGAGGAGCAGGTCCCGCGGGCGAAGGAACTCGCCCCGGACCTGGTGACGTTCTGCGCGGGCGGCAACGACATCATCCGGCCCGGCAGCGACCCCGACGACGTCGCCGAGCGCTTCGAGCGCGCCGTCGCCGACCTGACCTCCGCGGTCGGCAAGGTCGTGGTGACGACCGGGTTCGACACCAGGACCGTGCCGGTGCTCCGCCGGCTGCGCGGCAAGATCGCCACGTACAACGGGCACGTGCGGGCCATCGCCGACCGCTACGGCTGCCCGGTGCTGGACCTGTGGTCCCTCAAGACCGTGCAGGACAGGCGCGCCTGGGACGACGACCGGCTGCACCTGTCGCCCGAGGGCCACACCCGCGTCGCCCTGCGCGCCGGGCAGGTCCTCGGCGTGGAGGTCCCCGCCGACCCCGACCAGCCCTGGCCGCCGCTGCCGCCGCGCGGGACGCTCGAAGTGCGCCGCGACGACATCAACTGGGCCCGCGAGTACCTCGTCCCGTGGATCGGCCGCCGTCTGCGCGGCGAGTCCTCCGGCGACCACGTCACCGCCAAGCGCCCGGACCTGCTGCCCCTGTAGCCCCGCGGCGCCGGCGCCTTCAGGCCCCGGCGGCGCCGGGCGGCGGGGTGCCGGGTGGCGGGGTGCCGGGCATGCCGTCCGGCTGGCCGAGCTCACGGGCGAGTGCCTCGTCCGCCCAGGACAGCAGGGTGGCGCGGGGGTAGGTGGCCGCGTACGCCGTCATCTGCACGGCCAGACCGTCCAGGAACGCGGTCAGCCGCCACGCGGCCGCCGCCGGGTCCGCGCAGCGGAACTCGCCCGCCGCCGCCCCCTCCGCGATCACCCCGGCCAGCGCGGCCTTCCACTGCCGGTCCAGGTCCTGGGCGACCTCCCGCAGCGCGGGCTCGCGCAGCGCCGCCGCCCAGCCCTCGATCCACAGGCGCCAGCCCTTGGCCCGGCCGGTCGGCGCGTACCAGTGCACCGCCGCCCGCAGCCGCCGGACCGCCGTCGTGCGGCGGCCCAGCAGCCGCCGCAGATGCGCGAGGTCGCCCTCGGCGGCGTACGCGAACGCGGCGGCGACCAGCTTCTCCTTGGTCGAGAAGTGGTACAGGACCAGCGCGTTGCTCACCCCCAGCGCGGACGCCACATCGGCGATCCGCACCGCGGCCACGCCCCGCGCCTCGATCTGCTCGACGGCGGCCCGCAGCAGCTCCTCCCGCCGCTCCGCCACACTCAACCGCACTCTGCCCACGCCGCCACACTAGGGCGTGTCCTTCGGATCTTGCCGGGAGCGCGTGCCCTGGCACGCGCTCCCCCTGCCTTCGGCGGGGGGACCCCCACCTCCGCCTTGCATCCACACGCACCAGACCCCGCTCCCTGATCCGGCCCGATCCAAAAGACACGCCCCGGGGCGTGAGCGGCCGCGGCTCGCACTGGTCCTTGAGGCCCCGGCCGGACAGCCCCGGCGCGGCGTTCACGCGCGAGCGCATGGGCTCCAGCGCCGGTCCTCGAGCAGGCTCCGACCCGCTCTGTCCCGCCCCCCGCCCATAATGGGGGGACCCCTCACCCCTGGAGGTTCCGTGACCGGCGCCGGCTCCCCGCACCCCCTGCGCTCCCGCCTGCTCTCCCTGCGGCCCGCCGCCTTCGGCGCGGATCCCACCGGAGAGCGCATGGAGCGCATCCGCCGCTCGCCGAACTTCGCGGACGGCGTGTTCCGCAACCCGGTGGGGACCCGGCACAGACCTTCGGGCTCCACCATGGAGTTCGCCAAGGTCTACTTCCAGAAGGAGTCGCGGGTCCGGCGTGCCCCGGCCGGCCCGATACCCGTGCACGCCACCACCGTCGCCGACCTGGCGCGGCCTCCGGCCACCGGGCTGCGGCTGACCTGGATGGGGCACTCCAGTGTGCTCGCCGAGGTCGACGGCGTACGGGTCCTCTTCGACCCCGTGTGGGGCGAGCGCTGCTCACCGTTCCCCTTCGCCGGACCCAGGCGGCTGCACCGCAACCCGCTGCCGCTCGCCGCGCTCGGACCGGTCGACGTCGTCGTCATCTCCCACGACCACTACGACCACCTCGACCTCCCCTCCATCCGCGCCCTCGCCACCACGGACACGGTCTTCGCCGTACCGCTGGGCATCGGGGCGCACCTGGAGCACTGGGGGGTGCCCGCGTCGCGGGTGCGGGAGCTGGACTGGAACGAGTCCACGACGGTCGGCGGCCTGCGGCTGACCGCCACCCCGGCCCGGCACTTCTGCGGCCGCGGCCTGCGCAACCAGCAACACACCCTGTGGGCGTCCTGGGTCGTCGCCGGGCCCCGGCACCGCGTCTACCACAGCGGTGACACCGGATACTTCGAGGGCTTCAAGGACATCGGCGCCGAGCACGGCCCCTTCGACGCCACGATGATCCAGATCGGCGCGTACAGCGAGTACTGGCCCGACATCCACATGACCCCCGAGGAAGGCCTGCGCGCCCACCTCGACCTCCAGGGCGGCACGCCGCACGGCGTGCTGCTGCCGATCCACTGGGGCACGTTCAACCTCGCCCCGCACGCCTGGGCCGAACCGGCGGAGTGGACCAAGGACGCGGCGGACGAGGCCGGCCAGCCGGTCGCCTGCCCGCGCCCCGGCGAGCCCTTCGAACCGGCCGCCGACCTGCCCGCCGACCCCTGGTGGCGCGCCGTGTCCCACCCGATCGCCCACTCCTGGCGGCGTCCCCCCGGCGCCGTGAGCGCGGTGCCGGCGAGCAGGGGTGATCTGAACCTCGCGGGCGAGCGGTGAGCGGTGAGCGGTGAGCAGTGAGCGCTGACGTCGGTCGGGGACGGGCTCGGAGAGACGGTCGGCGTGGCCGGGCGTCGCCCCGGCCCGCCGACAGGCCGCTGGTAGGTCGCCTGTTCGGTGGCCCCACCCGTGGTCTTCCACGGCTGAGGGAACGTGTCGGCTGAACGGGTGACACCGGGCGATCTTCTGCTCGGGCGCCTGCCAGGGTTGGCCACGTGCTCATTCGTCGTGGACGTGTGGCGGCCCTGTCCGCCACCGCCGTGCTTGCCGTGGCCGCCGTCGTCAACTGGGACGTGACCGCTCTCACCAGGGGGCCCGGGGTGAGCGAGGCGGTCGTCCGGGTCGACCAGGCCGGCTACCTCACGGACGCGCCCAAGAGCGCCGTGGTGATGGGGCCCGGCGACGCGCTCGCCGACGCGGGCTTCGAGGTGCTCGACAGCCGGGACCGCCCCGTTCTGGCGGGGCGGGTGGGGCCCCGTACGGGAAGTTGGAACCAGAACTTCCCTTCCGTGCACATGGTGGACCTGTCCGCGCTCACCTCACCCGGCACCTACCGGCTGGCCCTCACTGGCACCGCGGCCGGCACGTCGCCCCGCTTCCGGGTGGCGCCGGCCCGGCAGTTGATGACCTCTCTCGTCGAGCAGAACGTCCGGTTCTTCCAGGCACAGCGCGACGGTAGGGAGGTCGTCGCCGATGTGCTGCGGCGCAAGCCCTCGCACCTGACCGACCGGCAGGCGACTGTCTACGCCACGCCCAGGTTCAGCGCCGACGGCAGGCGGCTGGAGGACCGTCGGCTGACCCCGGCTGGCGGCCCCGTGGACGTGTCGGGAGGGTGGTTCGACGCCGGGGACTTCCTGAAGTTCACGCACACGACCTCGTACGCGGTGGTCCAGTTGTTCCTGGCCGAACGGGAGATGCCTGCCGCCCGGGGCCTGTCGGCGGAGGTGGAACACGGGGTGCGCTGGCTGGAGCGGATGTGGAACGGAACCTCGGGCACGCTCTACGCGCAGGTCGGCCTTGGCGCGGGCAACAAGGCCGTCGCCAACGACCACGACCTGTGGCGGTTGCCCGAGGCCGACGACGCACTGGACACCGCGCCCGGCGAACCGGATCACCTGATCAGACACCGCCCGGTCTTCCGCGCCAACGAGCCCGGCGGGCCGATCAGTCCCAACCTGGCCGGGCGGGTCGCGGCGGCCTTCGCGCTCGCTGCCCAGGCGGAGTCCGACCCCGCGTCCGCTCGTCGCTGGCTCGACAAGGCCGCCGCGGTCTATGCCCGGGCCGACACCGCGCCCAAGGGTCCGCTGGTCGCCGCTCATCCGGCCGCGTTCTACTCAGAGGAGTCATGGCAGGACGACCTGGAGCTCGGCGCCGCCGAACTCGCCCGGGCGGCCCGGACACTGGGCGACACGGCACAGGCAGCCGAGTGGCAGCGCCAGGCCCGGGCCTGGGCCCGCGCTTACCTGGCCTCCGACGCGAAGGACGGCCTGGCCGTCTGGGACGTCAGCGCGCTCGCCCACGCCGAACTCCTGGGCTCACCCGACCACGGCGGCCCGCTGGCGGACGAGCTCAAGGCCGATCTGCGTCGCCAGCTCGCCGACGCCACCGACCATGCCCGGAGCGACCCGTTCCGGGCCGGGGCCGTCTACACGGACTTCGACGCCGTCCCGCGTACCTTCGGGCTGGTCACCACGGCCCTGCTGTACGCCCGGCTCACCGGCGAGCACCAGTACGACGCCTTCACCGCCCGGCAGCGCGGCTGGGCTTTGGGCGCGAACCCGTGGGGCAGCAGCTTCGTCATCGGCGTCGGCGAGGTCTACCCGCACTGCCCTGAGCACCCCGTGGCCAACCTGGCCGGCAGTCTCGACGGCACCGGTGCGATTCTGCGCGGCGCAGTCGTCAACGGCCCCAACGGCGCGGACAAGTTCAAGGAGGACGGCTTCATGCGAGGCATGCGGCCCTGCGAGGCCCACCCCGGCCGGCCGTGGAGCGACTTCGACGGCCACGGCGCCCGCTACGTCGATCGCGTCGGCGCGTGGCAGACTGTCGAGCCCGCCGTCGACTTCACATCGACCGCACTGCTGGCCTTCGCCCTCTCCGGCAGCGGGCCGGGGCAGTAGAGACGCACGCTGCGGCGTCCGGGTGACGACCCGGCCCGGTGTTCGGCACTGGTGTCCGGGACGCTGCCCGGTCGTTGGACGCCGTATGGGATGGATGAACGGGCCCGTGATCACTCGCGTTTCGACGGCGCAACCGGCCGCGGAGGCGACCAAGGCCCCGCCTGCCCGTCGTCGTATTGCTGGGCTGGACGCGTTCCGCGGCTGCCTCGTGGTCCTGCGCATCCTCGTGGGCAGCCAGGTGTGGGGGCTGGCGTCTTCGGTCATGCTGCACGCGGAGGGCTTCGGGCTGACGGTCGCCGACCTGGTCTTCCCGGGGTTCCTGTTCATCATGGGCCTGGCGATTCCGGTCTCCATGTCGGTCTTCCTCCGGTCACCGGCCTCGCACGATGCAGGCGAACGGCCGGACAGGCACGCTCATCTGCTGCGCATCGTGCGCCGAGCCGGTCTCCTGTACGTGATCGGCGCGTTCCTGGGCGCGTACCCGTTCCTGCCGGAGGCCCTGGAGCACCTGCGGTTCACGGGGGTGCTGCAGCGACTGGGCATCGTGTACCTGGTGGTGTCGCTGCTGTACGTCACGTGCGCGTGGTCGCTGCTGCCGGCCGGCGGCACGCGCGGGCGTGGCGGTCGGCTCCTCGCCCGGACGTTCCTGCTGGGCGGATTCCCCCTGCTGTGCATGGCTTTCTGGGTCGTGTCGACGTACACCTTCCACAACCCGTGGCCCGAGTGCGTCGGTGTCCGCGGACTGGTGGCGGAGTGCTCGCTGGAGGCGTACGTCGACACGAGCCTGTGGGGTGTCGAGCACAATTTCGACGGCGCGCGGTTCGACCCCGAAGGGGTCATGTCGACGTGGGTGGCGGTGGTCAACTGCTGGGCGGGGCTGGTCGTCGGTATGGACGTCGTCCGGAACAGGGCGCGCTACCGCACGACCGGTGGCGTCCGCCGGCGCGTGGCCCTGCTGATCGCCTGCGGTACGGGGTGCGCGGTGGCCGGGCTCGCGCTGGGCCTGGTCATCCCGATCGGCAAGCACTTGTGGACCCCGTCGTACGCACTGGTGACGGTCGGGATCATGACCGTCGGCTTCGGCCTGGTTCTCCTTGTGTTCGACGGCGAGCTGTGGCCGAAGGCGGACGAACCGGCCGGTGTCGGCGGTGCCAGTGCCGGTCGGCTGAGCCGTGCCGTCCGCCGGGGTTTCGGGCCCGTCGGCGACACGCTGGTGGCCCTCGGCCGCAACCCGCTCTTCTTCTACGTCCTGTCCGAACTCGTCATCATCACGCTGAACCACATCCCCGTCCGGTACCACGGCGGGGAGGAGTCGCTGTGGACCGTGGGCGCCGAGCTCGGGCTCGCCTCGTGGATGCCCGGGCCGCTGGCGAGCATGGTGTGGGCGTTGCTATGGCTGCTGCTGTTCTACGTACCGATCGCCCGGCTGCTCATGGCGCGTGGCTGGTACATCCGGGTGTGACGACGTCCGTAGGTGTACGAGCCTCGGCCTGCCGGCCGTCGGCACACAGGCGCGTCAACCGGCGTTGCCCCGTTCACCGCATGCCCTGTGACCTGCTTGGATGATGCTCGTTCTCCCGACGTGATCTTCGACCACTCACCCCGTACGGCCCGCCCTCCCGTCTTCGACGATCCCCGGGGACGGCGCCGCCGGGCCCTGACCGCCGTGGGATTCCTGGTGTGTGCCGGATGCCTGCTCGCCCTCACCGCGGTGGCAGGCATCCTGTACGTCGATCCCCACGCGCCGGAACCGTCGGGCGCCGTCGCCGTGAACACGGCACGATGAGGCGGACCGCGCCCCGCGGGCACTGGTGGGTCCTGGCCTGCGTCCTCGCCGCCCTCCTGGCGGCCCTGTTCGTCGCGACCTCGGTCCTGCGCGGCGGCGGCGACCGGGACACCGCGCACGACCGGGGACCGGACGATCGCGTACCGGCGTCCGCCGCCGAGGGCGGACCCGTCCTCGACGCACGCACGGCCACCCCCGTCAGCCTCGACGTCCCGTCCGGCACGGTCGCGCTGACCTTCGACGACGGCCCGGACCCCACCTGGACACGGCAGATCCTCCAGGTCCTGGCAGCCGAGCGGGTCCCCGCGACGTTCTTCGTGACCGGCGCTCGCGTGGCCGAACACCCCGAACTGGTGCGTGAACAGACCGCCGCCGGGCACGAGGTGGGCCTGCACACCTTCACCCACACCGACCTCGCGACCACCCCCGACTGGCGCACGCGCCTGGAACTCGCCGCCAGCCGCGCAGCCCTCGCCGGGGCCACCGGTACCAGTACCACCCTCCTGCGCCCGCCCTATTCCTCCATGCCGGACGCCGTCGGCAACCGCGACTGGCGGGCCGTGGTGACGACCGGGGAACTCGGCTACCTCACCGTCCTGTCCACGCACGACGGGCTCGACTGGCAGGCCCACGACGCCGAGGAGATCGTGCGCGGCGCCCTGCCGGAACACGGCGAGGGGGCCGTCGTGCTGCTGCACGACGGCGGCGGCGACCGCTCCCGTACCGTCGCGGCCCTCGGCGGGATCATCGACACCCTCAAGGCCCGCGGCTACCGCTTCACCACCGTCTCCCAGGCGGTGGGCCTGCCGCCGCAGACCTCCCCGGCGACCGCCTTCGACCGCTGGTACGGGTCCGCGCTGATCGCCCTCGTCCAGACGGCGGCCGCCGTTCCCCCGGTCGTCGACCGGCTGCTGGCCGGAGTGGCCCTGCTCACCGCCGCCCGGCTGCTCCTGCTCGCCGCGGCCGCGGCCGCGCACCGGCGCCGCACCGCCCGCCGCGCCCTGCCGGCCCAGGCGCCGCCACCACCGGTCTCCGCCGTCGTCCCGGCCCACAACGAGGAGGCGACCATCGCCGCATGCGTGCGCGCCCTGCTGGACGGCGGCTGCCCCGACATCGACGTCGTCGTCGTCGACGACGGCTCCACCGACGGCACGGCAGCGGCCGCCCGCGCCGTGGCGGACCCGCGGGTGCGCGTGGTGACCCAGCCCAACCGGGGCAAGCCGGCCGCGCTGAACGTTGGCATCGCCCACGCCGCCCACGACATCATCCTCATGGTCGACGCGGACACGGTTATCGCCCCCGGCGCGGCGGCACGCCTCGCGTCCGCCTTCGCCGACCCCTCGGTGGGAGCAGTGGCCGGCAACACCAAGGTCGCCAACCGCAAGGGCCTGCTCGCGCTGTGGCAGCACCTCGAATACGTCATGAGCTTCGGCCTGGAGCGCCGCCTGTTCGACCTGATCGGAGCCAGCCCGACCGTCCCCGGAGCCATCGGGGCCTTCCGCCGATCGGCGTTGGCCTCCTGCGGCGGCATCAGCGCCGACACCCTCGCCGAGGACACCGACATCGCCATGGCCCTGTGCCGGGCCGGCCGGCGCGTCGTCTACCGCGGCGACGCCCACGCCCTCACCCACGTCCCGACCACCGTCCGTGCCCTGTGGCACCAACGCCACCGCTGGGCCTACGGCACCTTGCAGTCCCTCTGGAAGCACCGCCGCGCCGTCAAGGAGAACGGAGTCGCGGGCCGCCTGGGCCGCCGCACCCTTCCCTACCTGGTGCTGTTCCAGCTCGCGCTCCCGGTGGCCGCGCCCCTCATGGACGCTGTCGCCCTCTACGGCCTCGCCACCGGGACGGCCTCAGCCACGGTCCTCGCCTGGACCGCCTTCTGCCTCGCCCAACTCGCCCTGGCGGCCCACGCCCTCCACCGGGACGGCGAAAGCCTGCGGCACCTGTGGCTGGTGCCGCTCCAGCAGACCGCCTACCGCACACTGCTGTGCCTGGTCACCATCCACGCCCTGGCCACCGCGGCGCTCGGTGCCGGCCCTCGATGGCGCAGCCGCCCGAGCGCCCCGGCGGAGCCGCACGCGCACACGACGACGGTGTGACGACGGCGGCGCGGGTCGCTCCGTGCGGTGCGCCGGCATCGCCGCGTCAGACCATGGTGGGCACCGCGCCGCAGCAACGCTCGCCGAGGGAGACTCAGTCCTTCACCAGCAGGCCGCGGCGGCGGAGCACCGCGCGTTCCAGGGGGCTGAAGATCAGCAGGTCGATGGCGACACCGACGAGCAGGATCAGGATGATCGCGAGGAAGATACCCGGCATGTCGAAGTTGTTGCGCCCGTTCTCCAGCAACTGCCCCAGCCCCAGGCCGAGATCGGGCGAGGAGGCGATGATCTCGGCGGCCATGAGGGAGCGCCAGGAGAACGCCCAGCCCTGCTTCAGGCCGGCCAGGTAACCGGGAAGTGCGGCCGGCATCACGATGTGCCAGGCGCCCCGCAGCCCGGTGGCGCCCAGCGTCCGTCCGGCGCGCAGGAACAGCGGTGGGACCTGGTCCACACCCGCCACCAGGCCGTTGGCGATGGAGGGCACCGCGCCCAGCAGGATCACCGCGTACATCATCGAGTCGTTCAGGCCCAGCCAGAGCACGGCCGGTGCCACCCACGCCACCGACGGCAGCGACTGGAGCCCGGACAGGATCGGGCCGATCGCGGTGCGCACCACGCTCACCCGGGCGACCAGCAGGCCGAGCGGGGTGCCGATCGCCAGGGCGAGGAGGAAGCCGAGCAGGGCCCGGGAGACGCTGGTCCACAGGATGCCGAGGAGCGTGCCCTCCATCCACATGGTGGCCAGACTGTCCCAGACTGCGGACGGAGCGGGCAGCTTGGCCTCGTCGGTGACCTTCAGGGTCACCAGCAGTTGCCACGCCGCCACCACGAGCGTGACGGCGACGACCGGCGGGAGGACCTTCGTCAGGAGGACCTCCCGCAGCGGCGTCCGGGTCACCTGTACGGTGTCGAGGGCGTCGAGGCCCGCCTCCAGACCGGCGAGGTCGTCGGTCTTTTGGGTGGTGGTCGTGTCAGTGCTGGCCATGACGGCGGATCTCCCCACGCAGTTCTTCGGTGATCTCGACGGACAGCTCCGCCACCGCGGCGTCCTCGATGCGGCGCGGCTGCGGGATGCCGATCTCCCACTGGCGGGCGATCCGGCCCGGCCGGGACGACAGCAGGACCACACGCTGGGCCAGCCGCACGGCCTCGCGCACGTTGTGCGTGACGAACAGGACCGACAGGCGCGTCTCGCGCCAGATGCGGGTCAGCTCGTCGTGCAGCACGTCGCGGGTGATGGCGTCCAGTGCCGCGAAGGGCTCGTCCATCAGCAGCAGGTCACTGTCCTGGGCCAGCGCGCGGGCCAGCGCCACGCGCTGGCGCATGCCGCCGGACAGCTCGTGCACCCGCTTGCCGTAGGAGCCGTTCAGCCGGACCAGTTCCAGCAGCCGCTCCGCCTCCCCGCGCCGCTCGTTCTTCGGCACGCCGCGCAGCCGCAGTGCCAGCTCGATGTTCTTGCCGGCGGTCAGCCAGGGGAACAGGGCGTGTTCCTGGAACATCAGGGCCGGCCGGCCGCCCGGGGTGTCGATGGATCCCGCGGTCGGCCGGTCGAGTCCGGCGACGAGGTTGAGCAGCGTGGACTTGCCGCAGCCCGACGCACCCAGGAGGGTGACGAACTCGCCCGGTGCGACATCGAGCGAGATGTCGTCGAGCACGAGCTGCCGCCCGGCCGGGGTGGCGAAGGACTTCGAGACGTGCTCGAGACGGGCGGCGTGCGTGGAGAGGGCCGCACGGTCCTCGGCCTTGGCGATCGTGGTGGCCATGGTCGTCACCTCCTGGGAGTTCGGGCTGCTTCGGGCTTACTTGGCGCCGAGCCCGGCGTCGGGCACCACCGGCTTGCCCGCGGCCTTGAGCACCTTGTTGAGGAGCGTGAGGTCGTAGATGCCCGCCAGCTCCGGCTTCTTCAGCAGTCCGGCGTCCACCGCGTGGTCCGCCTGCGCCTGGAGGGTGGCGGCGAGCGGGTCGTCGGTGAGGGTGATGGACGGCCAGGCCGCGTCGATGACCTTCGCCGACAGCGGCTTGCCGGTCTCCTTCTTCAGCGCCGCGTTCACCGATTCCTTGGCCTTGGCAGGGTTGGCGGTGATCCACGCGTTGGTCTTCACCGTGCCGCGCAGCACGGCCTCGACGACGTCCGGGTGCTCCTTGAGGAACTCCTGCCGCACGATGATGTTGGTGATGACGAACTTCTTGTCCGGCCAGAGGTCGGACTCGTCGAGCAGGACCTTCGCGCCCTCACTCACCAGCTTCGACGCGGTCGGCTCCGGCACCCACGCCCCGTCGATGGACCCGGACTTGTAGGCGTCCGGGGTCACCTTGTTGTCCGTACGGACCACGGAGACGTCGCCCTTGCCGGACTGCGAGTCGACCTTCCAGCCCTTCTCGGAGACCCAGTGCAGGAACGCCACGTCCTGGGTGTTGCCTAGCTGCGGGGTGGCGATCCGCTTGCCCCTGACGTCGTCCAGCGTCTTGATCTTCTCCGGGTTGACCACCAGCTTCACGCCGCCCGACGCGGAACCGGAGATGATCCGCAGGTTCTTGCCCTTGGACTTGGTGTAGCCGTTGATGGCGGGGGAGGGGCCGATGAAGCCGATGTCTATGGAGCCCGCGTTCAGCGCCTCGATCTCGGACGGGCCGGCGTTGAAGGTCGAGGGCTTGATCGCGGTGCCGCCGAGCTCCTTCTGGAGCAGGCCCTCCTCGACGCCCACGAGGGCGGTGGCGTGTGTCAGGTTCGGGAAGTAGCCGATCCTCACCTCACCGGCGGAGAGCTTCTTGGCGTCGGCCGCGACCTTGGGCTGCTCGGCGTCCTCGGTCGCCTGGGAGCCGTAGCCGCAGGCGGTGAGCAGGAAGGGGAGCGCCGCTACGGCGGCGACGGTACGCAGGGTGGTGAGCGGTCTTGCGGCAGACACGGGGGTGTCCTTTCACGGTGGGTGTGAGGAAGGTGCGGAGATGTGCGACGCGCAGCCCTCGGCAACCAGCCCGCTGGACGGTCCGGGGGATGGCCGGCGAAGGACGCCGAGGGACGGATGCCGAGGGACGGATGCGGGAACGAGGTGCATGGCCGGGCCGCGCCTCGAACGGTCGACGCGCGCTTACGGGCCCGGATGCGTAGGGCGGTGGCGGCGGTCTTCTGCGGGCCCGGCGGGGAGCCGGGTTCGCTCAACGGCCTCAGAAAGGCTGACAGATGGCGCTGGACGTGCGGCCGAGGTCGATGTGCCGACGGGAGGTGAGAAAGGGAAGTGGGTTGCCTGTCTGCTTCAGCGTGCGCACGGCCACCACCTCTCGTAATCCCTAGTTTCCCTACCTGGCTGGTAGGCATAGTGGCAGAGGCTGGTTTCCACCCCAAGGGGCGTTTCGGATAATGGACGATCTCGTCTCGCTATACGAGAACAAGCAGCTCAGTGAGGGGGTCCTGCCCGCGGTGTCTCCGGCGGTGGCTATGGAGGCAGTGGTCCGCGATGGTGCGCAGGTGAGCGCTCCAGGCGTGCGCATAGCGCCGGGTGAGTGCCTCGCAAAGGGAGCCGCGGAGCCTCGCGAGCCGTCTCAGGGATTGGTCCTGGCGGCCGGACCCTGTGTCAGGGAGTGGACAAGCCGGGGAGTCGGCCGACTTTCCCTACAGCATCGGTAGGGAAGTATTGACGTGGCACTGAGTGAGCCCCACGATGTCAGCATGTCCCCGTCGCAGCCGTCGCTCGTACGCCGCAGGCACGTCGATCTCCTTCGCGTCGCCAGCGCCGCCTGCCGACTCGTCTAGGGTTTCCTCCCCTCCCCAGGGACCGCTCTCTTCCGACGCGCACAGCGGCATCGCGGCCGCTCGTCCTCGCGCGTCCTTCTTCATCTCCTCTCTTCGCGACCCGATCCGGCACTGCGGGGCCGTACGGAGCCGCCCGGCGTGCGACGACGATGACGCCACCCGGTCGGTTCCGTCACCGGCGCTTCCCCTGCCCCAGCCGTTGCCGCGGAGTCGGCGCGTACCACCCACCCCGAGACCAGCCGAAGGGGCTCATCGTGACCACCGCACTGCCCGCATCCGCCACCCGCCGCTCTCCCTCCCCGCGCCTCCGGCTCGTCGGGGACCTCCTCCCCGGGCCCACCGCCACCGACGCGGCCGTCACCGTCCCCGGTGACCGAGTCGGGTACCTGATGTACCTGCCGGCGCACGTCGACCCCCTCGCCCTGCTGGCCGCGCACGGTGTGCATCCGGAGATCCACCCCCTCGCCCCGCGCCGGGCCGCCCCGCCGGCCCCCGAGCCGGAACCGGCGGCCGTCCCCGAGCCCGTGTACGCCGACGGCGGCATCCGCGTCGACCAGGTCACCCGGCGGATCGAGGTCGACGGGCAGGAACTGGACCTCACGTACCTGGAGTTCGGCCTGCTCGCCCACCTCGTCGCCCATCCCCACACGGTCCACACGCGGGAAGCCCTGATCTCGGACATCTGGGGCTACGGACACATCGGCGACGGCCGCACCGTCGACGTCCACGTCGCCCGCGTGCGCCGCAAGCTCGGCGCGGCCCACCGGGACCGCATCATCACGGTGCGCCGGGTCGGCTACAAGTACGTGCCCCAAGGCGCATAGCGGCGGACACGGCCAGGGCCCCCAACGTCCCGGCCGACCGCACCGTCATGCCCCACCACAACGAGCGCGGCGGCCCGTCCCACACGGCGGGCCGCCGCTTTCGTGGGGGTCGAGCACCCGGACCGAGCCGATGTGCCGTGACCCCGGCTGCCGTGCCCGGGCCGGTCAGGCCGCCACGGGCGTGTAGTGGGCGGCCTCGTCGCCCTCGACGACGTAACTGGGCGTGCCGTCGGCCCCGGTGGGGACGTCCCCGGCGACCGTGACGCGGTGCAGCAGCCTCGGCTGGTCGCCGTAGTCGTCGGGGGCGTAGTGCTGGGTGATGCGGTTGTCGAACAGCACCAGGTCCCCGGGGTTCCAGGAGATCCGCACCAGGTTCTCGGGCCGGGTGACGTACGACTGGAGCAGCCCCAGCAGGACCCGCGACTCGGCCGGGCCGAATCCGACCAGGCTCTGCGCGAACCCGCCGATGAACAGGCCCCGTTCACCGCTCTCGGGGTGGACGCGCACGACCGGGTGGGCGGTGCGGTAGCGCCGCGAGATGAACTGCCGGCGGTGCTCGGCGGCCTTCTCGTTCTTCGGCTCGGCGTAGTCGTACGCGTTGGTGTGCACCGCCCACAGCCGGTCGGCGAGCTCACGGAGCGGCTCCGGCAGGTCCTGGTAGGCGGCGGCCGCGTTGGCGATCAGGGTGTTGCCGCCGTACGGCGGGACGACCAGGGCCCGCAGGGTGGACGCCTTGGGCGGGGTGCGGACGAAGGTGACGTCGGTGTGCCAGTGGTTGGCTCGGATGCCCTCGTCACCGTCGACCGGCAGGATCTGCGGTCGCCCGTCGACGGCCGGCACGGTGGGGTGGGCGTTCGTCAGCTCGCCGAAGAGGGAGGCGAAGCGGAGCTGCCCGTCGTCGTCGAGGTGCTGGTCGCGGAAGACGAGGGCCTTGTGCTCCAGCAGGGCGTCATTGAGCGCCGCGACGGTCTCCGGGGTGAGGTCGCCCGACAGGTCCAGGCCATGGATCTCGGCGCCGATGCGGCCGCCGATCCGGCGGACCCCGAAACCGGCCGATGTGGTCGGTGTGGTGGGCGTGGTGGGGGCGGTGGGTGTGGTGGTCATGCGGGGCTGGTCCTTTCAGGAGGTGAGGGGCAGGGGGTGGTCGTGGTCGCCGGGGACGGCCGGCGGCGGCCCGACGGCGAGGACGTGGGCGGTGGGGATGTGGGTGCCGAGGAGACCGGTGGCGAGGTCGAGCGTGTCGCCGGTCATGCCGTCGCTCCGGCACGGGCGGCCGCTTCGGGCGCGGTGGCGCGGGAGGCCGTCGGCCGCGGCAGCCCGTAGTGCTCGCGCAGTGTGCGGCCCGTGTACTCCGTACGGAACAGGCCACGGGCCTGGAGGATCGGGACCACCTGGTCGACGAAGTGGTCGAGCCCACCGGGAAGGTAAGGCGGCATGATGTTGAACCCGTCGGCCGCGCCCTGGGTGAACCACTCCTGGAGCTGGTCGGCGATCTGCTCGGCGGTACCGGCGACGACCCGGTGGCCGCGTCCGCCGCCGAGCCGCGCGATCAGCTCGCGCAGGGTGAGCCCGTCCCGCCGGGCGAGTTCGGCGACGAGCGTGAAACGGCTCTTGTTGCCGTTGATGTCGCGCTCGGACGGCAGCTCGGGCAGCGGGCCGTCCAGCGGCAGGCCGGTCAGGTCGGTGCCGAGCATCCCGGAGAGCTGGGCGAGGCCGTACTCCGGAATCTGGAGGTCGGTGAGTTCCTGCTCCAGGGCGCGGGCCTCCGCCTCCGTCGAGCCGATGACGGGGCAGATGCCGGGCAGGACCTTCACGTCGTCCTCCGCGCGGCCCCGGCGGGCCACCCTGCTCTTGAGGTCCTTGAAGAACGCCTGGGCGTCGGCCAGGGTCTGCTGCGCGGTGAACACCGCCTCCGCGTACCGGGCCGCGAACTCCTTGCCGTCCTCGGACGATCCCGCCTGCACCAGCAGCGGGTGCCCCTGTGGGGAGCGGGGCACGTTCAGGGGGCCGCGCACCCGGAAGTGCTTCCCGCGGTGGTCGATGGGCCGGACCTTGCCGGTGTCCGCGTAGACGCCGGCCGCGCGGTCGAGGACGATGGCGTCGTCGGCCCAGCTCTCCCAGAGCTTGACGGCGACGTCGACGAACTCGCGGGCCCGCTCGTAGCGCAGGCCGTGCTCCAGGTGTTCGTCGCGGCCGAAGTTGCGCGCCTCGTCGACGTTTCCGGACGTCACGATGTTCCAGCCGGCCCGGCCGCCGCTGAGGTGGTCGAGCGAGGCGAACGCGCGGGCCGTGGTGAAGGGTTCGTTGTACGTGGTCGAGACGGTGGCGATGAGTCCGATGCGCTCGGTGGCGCCGGCCAGCGCGGACAGGAGGGTGAGCGGCTCGAAGCCGCCCAGCGCGTTGTACCGGACGTTGCCCCACAGGGCGAGCCCGTCGGCGAGGAACACCGAGTCGAACAGCCCGCGCTCGGCGGTCCGGGCCAGCTCCTGGAAGTAGGTGAGATCGGTGACGCGCTCCGGCGTGGTCCGCGGGTGCCGCCAGGCGGCGTCGTGATGGCCGGCGTTCATCAGGAAGGCGTTGAGGTGCAGGTGACGGCGGGGCGGTGATGCGGCCATGGCGATGTCCTAGGTGGGCTGTGTGGGTGGGCGAGTACGGGGAGGGGCAGGGGTGTCGGTTCAGCCGTTCGCTGGGACCCGCCAGGAGCTGAGCCGCCGCTCCAGGGCCACGAGGAGCTGGTTGAAGACCACGCCGATCGCGGAGATCGTGATGATCCCGGCGTACATCTGCGGGATGGCGAAGTTGTACTGCGAGGCATTGATCAGATAGCCGAGCCCCGCCTTTGCGCCGATCATCTCGGCGGCCACCAGGACCAGGATGGAGACGGCACCCGCGAGCCGGACGCCCGTGAACACCGCCGGCACCGACGCCGGGAGGATCACCTTCTGGAACAGCCGTATCGCGGGGAGGTCGAGCGACCGGGCCAGCCGGAGCAGGGTCGGGTCCACGGACCGTACGGCACTGATGGTGCTGAGCAGCACGGGCCAGGTGCAGGCGTACACGACGATCGAGATCTTGGACGTCTCGCCGATGCCGAGCAGCAGCACGAACACCGGCAGCAGGGCGAGGGCGGCGGTGTTCCGGAAGACTTCGAGCAGCGGCCCGAGGAGGTCGGCCACCGGCCGGTACCAGCCGATCAGCAGACCGAGGGGTACGGCGAGCGACACCGCGATCCCGAAGCCGCTGAGGGAACGGGTGAGGCTGGCCCGCGCGTTGTCGGCGAGCTGCCCGTCGGCGGCGAGCTGCCACCACGCCAGGGCGACCTCGCTGAAGGGGGGAAGGAACGTCCGGTCGACGAGGCCGAGCCGGGGCGCGGTCTCCCACAGCAGGAGCAGTGCCACGACGGCGGCCGACCTGGTGCCGGCCCTGACGAGCCCGTACACAAGCCGGCGCCCTGCCCACCGGAACCGACGGGGGCGCGCCGGGGCAGGTGCGGTCGTCTTCGGGGACGCCTCGGGACGGGTGGCGAGGCCGGTACCGGCCTCGGTGGTCACGGTACTCATACGGCGACTCCTTCCCTTTCCTCCTGCTGGGCCCTGGACACCTCGTCGCGGAGCAGGGACCAGATGTGATGGCGGTGGCGGGCGAACTCGGGGCTGGAGCGCGGGTCGTCGCCGTCCTCCGGGACGGGCAGGCCGATCGGTACGACCTCCTTGATCCGGCCGGGCCGCGAGGTCATCACGGCCACCCGCTGCCCCAGGTGCACGGCCTCGTCGATGCCGTGGGTGATGAACACGATCGTCTTGCCGGTGGCCCGCCAGATGCGCAGCAGCTCGTCCTGGAGCGACTCCCGGGTCTGGGCGTCCAGTGCCGCGAACGGTTCGTCCATCAGCAGCACGTCCGGGTCGTACGCCAGGCTGCGCGCGATGGCGACTCGCTGCCGCATCCCGCCCGACAGCTCGTGCGGATGCCGGCCCTCGAACCCGCTCAGACCGACCAGGGCCAGGAACTCCAGTGCTCGGGCCGCCCGTTGGCGCCGGGGGACGCCGATGGCCTCGAGCCCGAACTCGACGTTGCCCTGGGCGGTGCGCCAGGGCAGCAGCGCGTACTGCTGGAACACGATGCCCCTGTCGAGGCCCGGCCCGGTCACGGGGGAGCCGTCGAGGAGGATGCGGCCCGAGGTGGGCCGGGACAGGCCGCCGAGGAGGTCGAGCAGGGACGACTTGCCGCAGCCACTGGGCCCCACCACGACGAGGAACTCACCGGCGCCCACGCTCAGATCGACACCGTCGAGCGCGGTGACGACCGAGCGTGCGCCGTCCCTGCCTTTGACGGGGAACTCCTTGCGCACCCCGTCGAGGACAATCTTTGCCGTATGCGCGGCGGTCACGAGGTCACCTTCCGTTGCGGTTGTAGTCGTTGGTGTAGAGGTCGCCGAGGCGGACACGGCCGCGGTCGACGTCTCCGCGCTCGGCCAGCCAGTCGATCCAGAGCTGGAGCTCCTTGCCCGTGATGCGCCCGCCGGGCTCGGCCACGCCGTACGACCTCCAGTAGCGCAGGGCGTCGGCGTCCTCGTTCCGCTTCCGCTTGCGGACGATCTCCGTCATGCGGGCGACGACCTCGTCGCGCGGGGTGGCGCGCGACCAGTCGAGTGCCCGGCCCACGGCGGTGACGAAGGTCCGTACCGTCTCCGGGTTCCGCTGGATGAAGCGCTCGGTCAG
This sequence comes from Streptomyces sp. WAC05374, assembly GCF_004353505.1. Classification (GTDB taxonomy): domain Bacteria; phylum Actinomycetota; class Actinomycetes; order Streptomycetales; family Streptomycetaceae; genus Streptomyces. The sequence continues at coordinate 49,324 of NZ_SMNQ01000004.1, read as the reverse complement.
CACGTACGTGCCGGCACTGAAGGAGCCCAGGAGCTGGTGGTCGGTGAACAACGGCCGCAGCCCTCCCCCGGCCAGGGCCTTGTCCCGCAGCACCCCGCTGAGTACGGCGACGTCGATCTGCTTCTGGCGCAGGGACTGTTCGGTGTTGACGGGAGGTACGACGAGGGGCTCGACCTTGTCGGCGTCCGCCGAGGACAGCCCCCCGCGCCGGAGGTAGATGTCGAGCATGGCCTCGGAGTGTGCGCCGAGGGTGTTCATGCCGACCTTCTTGCCGATGAGGTCGGGGGCGGAGCGAAGGGGGCTGTCGGCGAGGACGTAATAGCCGCTGTAGGAGTCCTTGTCGGAGCCGTAGTAGCTGATGACGGCCTTGATCGGGGCGCCGCTCGCGGCCAGCTTGACCACCGCTCCGTTGAACGCGCCGCCGAAGTCGGTCTGGCCGGTGGCCGCCGACTGGATGTCCTGCGGGCCGCTGATGGTGTTGCCGACCCACTCCAGTTGCACGTCCTCCAGGTAGCCGAGGTCCTGGGCGAGTTCGGCGGGGGTGACCTGGCCGGCCCAGCCCTGGTAGCGGAGTGTCTTGGTGCCGCCCTTGGCGGAGCCGCCGCTGCCCGCGGCCGTGCCGCAGCCGACCGCGACGGCCGAGAGGCCGAGGAGGGCGAGGAACTGGCGTCGGTTCGTCGGGGTCAACGTGCTCATCGGAACGTCCTGTTCAGAGGGAGGGGCGAGGGGCGGGGGGTGGCTTCGAAGGCGGGCAGGAAAACGGCGCCGAGCGGCCTGGAGGAATGCGATGACAACGGCAACGGCAACGGCAACGGCAACGGCAACGCGGCGGAGACGGTGCCGCGGCACCCCGAGGGGAGTCAGGAATCAAGGAAGGCGCGGTGCGAGGGAACCGGTGAACACGCCACACACGTGCGGGGACACCCGGTGCGGCGGCCTGTGACGTGCCCGCCGGTCAGTCGTCCGGTCAGTAGCGACAGAACACACAGAGGGCGCTGGCATGCCGCCGGAGATCGACGTGCAGCCGCGTGCTGAAGTTCGCTGACTGGCTCACGCAAACGAGGCTGGCAGCGGGAATCAGCCACGTCAACGCGAGAAACCGCGCCGTCTCATGTTCGGAACGTCTCGACACGCGCCTGAAGTGTGCCGTTCATCATCCGCCCCGCTGACGCTCGAAACGGACGCCGGAGCTGTCAGCACGCGCCGGTCCGGCATACGGGTCGTGGTTGACGAGCACCACGATGTCCTGCTCAATTGGTCCCATGAAAGCCGATCAGCGCCTGGTCACCCGTGACCACATCGACTTCGGTCGGGTGTGGTCCGCGGCGTGTTGCGCCTGACGCGGCAGTGGGCCGTCTGACCGGCCCTTCCCTTTCTCGGTGACCCTGTCGCAGGCCGAATTCTTTTCCTCGTGGCGTCATTCGCGAGTGCCCGATACGCGTCGAGTCCGCGTACGGACGGTCCTGCGGGACCTGCCCCGCGCTGCCGCCTCCCGCGTTCCCCCGCCCTGGCGTCATCACGCCATCGCTCTCCACGAAGGGTCCACCATGGCCACCGTCCTGTCCGTCTCCGGAAGCCCCTCCGCCACCTCCCGCACCGCCCGGCTGCTGCGCCACCTGGACCGGCGACTCACGGCCCAGGGACACGAGGTGGTCCCGCTCGACGTCCGCACCATCCCCGCCGAGGCCCTCCTCGGCGCCGACTTCCGTCACCCGGCGATCGTCCGGGCGAGCGAGCTGTTCGCCCGCGCCGACGGAGTTGTGATCGGCACACCCGTCTACAAGGCGGCCTACTCGGGGCTGCTCAAGTCCCTGCTCGATCTGCTGCCGCAGTACGGCCTGGTCGGCAAGACCGTCCTCCCGCTGGCGACCGGCGGGACGACCGCGCACATCCTGGCCATCGACTATGCCTTGCGCCCCGTGCTCAGCTCCATGGGCGCCGCGCACATCGTCCAGGGCTGGTTCACGCTCGACAAGGACATCGAGGTGGGCGACGACGGCACACTGACCGTCGCACCGGGCGCCGCCGAGGCCCTCGCCCAGGTCGTCGACCAGTTCTCCGACGCCCTTGTCAGCCGTACGCCCCTGCCGGCGGTCGCCGGACAAGCCGCCTGAGCGTGACCGCCGCCGACGACGAGCCGACCGGAGGTGATGGGCCGCCGAGCACCGGCCACCTGTCGCCTTCCGGCCCGGCTTCCGCGGGCACGCCCACTTGACGCCCTCCGAAAGGCGCCCGACACTCCAGTACAGAATCCCTAGTGGACGGGTGGGAAATGATGGAGCGTCCGGAGCCGCCCGCCGACCGCGGCGCGCACGCGTGTCGCTCGCCGCTTCTGCTGACCTGCCGCCGCCACATCGATCTCCTGCGTGTGTGCAGCGCGGCGAGTCCTCGGCGCTGAACCGCCGGCATCCGCCGGCACCGCATCCCCGCCACGTCACGGGAACGCGCCGACACCTCCGCGCGCCCGTCACCCGAGGTGCGCCGTCCGCCGCACCTCCGCGAACCAAAAGCCGGACCTGCATTCCCAGGGAGACACATGCCCGCCGCACCCCTGCCCCCCGTGCCGTCCGTCCCCTCCCTCCCCTCCCTGCCGTCGTTCCGGGGCAGGATCGGCGGTGACGCGAGCAGCGGCTACTACGCCGTGCCCCGCCGTTACCGCCTGCACCTCACGCCGTCCTGCCCCCACTGTCTGCGGATCGCGATCACCCACAGCCTGCTCGGCCTGGAAGAGATCCTCCCGGTGGTCCTGCTCCCGGCCGTGCCCGACGGACCCGACGGCGGCCATTCCGCTCTGCGCCCGCTGTACGAGGCCGGTTCACACCGGTATCAGGGACCGGCCACCGCACCGGTGCTGAGCGACACCTGGACGGGGCGGATCGTCAGCACACACACCCCGGACATTCTGAGCGACCTGGCCCGACGTTTCGCCGGCGACGCCTCCGGCCGGACCGCGCCGTACGCGCACGGGGCGGAGGCGGAGATCGAGGCCGTCGAGCACCTCTGCGAGTACCGCATCAACGAGGCCGCGCAGCAAGCCGGCGAGGCCGGCCCCGACGCGTCGGTGCGCCGGTCCGCCCTCGACTCCCTGCTCCGGGCGCTGGGCTCGCTCGAACGGCGGCTCGCCCACCAGGAACACCTGTTGGGCGCCGACATCACCGCCGCCGACGTGTGGTTGTGGGTGACCCTGGTCCGGCTCGACACCGTGCACCGCCTTCACCTGGACGCCGGGGCGGTGCATCGCATGGCCGACCATCCGCACCTGTGGGCCTATGCACGGCGACTGGCCGCCCACCCCGCCTTCGGCCGGCACCTCGACCTCGACGGCATCGCTCGTCGGCACCATGCCCAGTGCAGGGGACTGGAGGCAGCGGGGGCGGCCGTGCAGATCCTGGACTGGGCGGCCCACGTCGCGGGCGAGGCGGCTGCTCAGCCCCGCCAGGAGCATCCGGACGGTTCCATGGAAGCGCGACACGCTCTCCACACCGGCCCGTCAAGCCCCGCCTAGACCGGGGACCCTCTGGCGGTTACCCGTTCCGGGACGTGCGGGCACTTGTCGCCGGGGCGGCCCGGAACCCGCCCACGTACACCCCCGCGCCCCGACCGCCCGTCAGCCGTGCGCCGTGTCCGGTGAACAGCAGCCGTCCCGTCGCATCACGCAGCCCACCTCCAGCCAGTCCCGTGCGCCCAGCCGGGGCTCCTCCTGGGCCCGCCGGGCGCCCGGGGAGCGGAACGCCCCGACGAGGGCGGCCCTCTCGTGCGGTACGCCGCCCTTGAGCACCGAGACCGTGCGCACCAGTGTGGCGAAGTCCCGGAACGGATCGCCGTCCACCACCGTCAGGTCCGCGACCTTGCCCACCTCCACCGTGCCCAGGTCCCGGTCCAGGGCGAACGCCCGCGCCGGCAGCAGGGTCGCCGTCCGCAGGGCCTCGGCGGGCGAGAGGCCGCCCAGGTGCAGCGCCCGCAGGTTCAGGTGCAGGGACAGGCCCACCGGGACGATGGGCGCGTCGGTGCCGAGCGCCACCAGGCCCCCGGCCGCGAGCACCCGCCGGTACACCTCGATCTCCGTGCGCAGCGTGTCCAGTTGCGCCTCGCTCGGCGGCTGGGCGGCCATCTGCCGGACGAGCGCGGCGTCCCAGGGCGGCATGAGGGCGGTGACCCGCTCGTCCTCCGCGAGCGCCGGGTCGGCGCCCGCCAGCACACGCGCCGTGAACGGTGTCGCGATCAGGGTGAAGCCGGCGCCCCGCGCGCTGTACAGCTCGCTCACGTCCTGGTACGCCCGGCCGGCGGCGGTCACCGCGTGACCGGCCTCACCGCGCTGCGTCGCCTGGAGGTGGCTCGTCAAGTCCTGGCCCGTCTGCACTCCGGGCGAGCAGAAGTGACTGCCCACGCGCACCCCGAGCCGCTCGTGGGCGAACCGCGCCGCCTCCTCCATCACCCAGCCCGGCGCCCGCACATACGTCTTGACCACGTCCCAGTCCAGCGCCACACCCCGCTCCAGCGACCGGCGCAGCCCCTCCCGCGTACGGTGCGCCCTGCCCATGCTGTACGCGACCCGGGAGCCGTCCAGCAGCTCGCCGCAGCTCAGCAGCCGGGGACCGGCCATCTGCCCGGCCTCGACCGCCTCCCGGATACGGGCCTGCTCATGGGCGAACCCACCGAGCGACACGGCGGTCGTCATGCCGTACGCGAGCTGGCAGGCGGTCTGCCGCCCGCCATAGGTGTACGGCCAGGGGTGGCTGTGCGCGTCCCACAGCCCGGGGAGCACGGTGTGGTCCGAGGCGTCGACCCGCCGCGCCGCGGGCCTGGCGCGCGGCGGCCGGTGCGGCTCCACGGCGGCGACACGCCCCGCGCGTACGACGACGTCGACGTCCTCGCGCACCGACGAGTCGCCGCCCGTGCCGTCCCAGAGCCGGCCGGCGCGCACGACGGTGTCGGCCGGGGCGGGCCGCCGGTAGTCCAGCGGCACGCGCACGGTGCGCGGCTCGCCGCCGTCGATGTCCGTCAGCCGCAGCCGGGTGCCTGAGAGGTGGAGGAGGGTCCGGGAGTCGGCGGACCAGGAGGGGTGGTCGGCCGGTTCGGAGGAGAGGGTGCGCAGGGGCCCCGCCGGCCGGCCGTCCGCCGTCACCGGCAGCAGGCACAGGGCGGACTCGACGATCACGGCCATCCAGCGGCCGTCGGGCGACCAGACGGGACCGGAGCCGTAACGGTCGGAGATCGAGGTGTGCGGCGCGACGGCGTGCAACCGGGCGGCACCGGTCGCGGTGTCCACCACCCGGATGAGGTTGTACCCCTCGCGGAAGCGCATGTTCAGCCGGTTGCGGTCGCACAGCGCGAGGAACCGGCCGTCCGGTGACCAACTGGGCCTCCCGGGCAGGCCGCCGCCGCCCAGGGGCGCGGCCAGCACCCGTTCCGTGCCGGTGGCCAGGTCCATGACGACGAGGCGGCCGGTCAGGTCGAGGCACGCCAGCCGGCCGCCGTCGGGGGAGAGCGCCGGGTGGACCCGCCCGCCGGTGGCCAGTGCCGTGCGCGCACCCGTGGCGAGGTCGTGCCGGTACACCGCCAGCAGGCCGTCGCTGTCGTCGGCGTACACCAGGGACTCGCCGTCGGGCGCCCACGCCGGTCCGAGCAGGTAGCTCGTGGTGTCCGCGCGCACCAGCCGGCGCGGTGGACGGCCGCCCGCCGTGCCGGCCAGCCACAGCGAGTTCAGCGCGGCGAAGGCGATCCGGCGTCCGTCGGGTGCCAGCGCGGGCAGGTGGATGCCGCGCACCGGGCGCGTGCGGCCGCCCTCGAAGGAGTGCGTCTTGGCCCGGTAGCGCGGCCGGTGGACCGGCAGCGTGGCCCGGAAGGGAATCGGCTCCAGGGCCCGTGGTGCCTCGGGGCGCACGAGGCAGAACCGGCCGTCCACGGTGAGCAGCAGCTCGCCCCCGGCGGTCCACCGCGGTGGCACCGGTGCGACGTCCCCGGGGACGGCCACCGGCTCGCCGTCCACCACGAGCGTGCACGAGCCGTGGGGCGCGGGCGTGGTGCGCAGGTGGGCGAGCCGTTTCCCGTCCGGGGACAGGGCGGGGGTCAGGACCTGGGCGGCCGTGCTCTCGGTGTGCACGACGGTCACCGGCCCCCCGCCGCCGTCGGCCGGCAGCGAGACGACGGTACGGGCCTCCAACGACGTCCCCGACGCGGTGGTCACCACGGCCGCCCGTACGCACAGGATGCGCGCACCGTCCGGCGTCCACACCGGGTCGAAGTCCTCCCAGCGGCCGTCCTGGAGCGGACCGGCCTGCCCCGGCAGACCGCTGACGGCGGTGAGCCGCCCGGTCCGCAGGTCGAGCACCCAAATGCGGTACGGGGCGCCGGTCACGGGGTCGCCGCCGCGCTCGGAGGCGAAGGCGATCCGGGTCCCGTCGGGGGACCAGGCGGGGCCCCGGTCGTCCCACGGCCCGTCGGTGCGCCTGCGGATCTCCGAGCCGTCGGGCCGCATGGTCCACACGTGGAACACCCCGTCCCGGTACGCGCAGAAGGCGATCAGGGACCCGTCGGGGGAGTGGACCGGACGGCTGGGTTCCAGCGCGGCCGGGGTGAGCGGTACGGCGGTGCCGCCGGTGCGCGGCAACGACCACAGGACGTGCTGCACTTCGGCGATCAGCCGGTCACCGGACGGCGCGATGTCGGCCGCCCCGTTGGTGGCCGCCGTGAAGCGCAGGGAGACGACCTGGTCCCGGGCCGCGGCGGTGGCGGCCGCCGCCGGGGACAGCAACGCGGTTCCGGCGGCGGTGCCGGCGCCCGCGAGGAACCGGCGACGGGAGAGCGCCGGCAGGGCTGCCGACCGGTCCGCCGGCCCTTCCGTACCGGCCGTGCCCGTGGCGCCCGCCCCGTCTGCCGGAGCCACCACGTCCGCCCCGTCTGCCGGAACCACCGCATCGGCCGGATCAACCCCGTCCGCCGTGTCTGCCGCGCCCGCCCCGTCCGCCGGAACAGCCACATCCGCCGCGTCCACCGTGCCCACCCCGTCCGCCCCGTCCGTCGCTCCGGTGGCCGTACCGCGTGCCTGGCCCGTCCCGCTGGGGTTCAACAGTCCTCCCGCTCAAGGAAGCCGGCTCCGCCCGGTCGTGGCCGCCCGGACTGGCGAAACCGACACGGAGCCCATGATTCCGCACACGGGGCGCCAGTGAGCCGTACACGCGACATCTCCGCACCCAGCGGGCAAGGATGGCTCGATCGGCTGGTTCCCGACGCGCCCCGCCGCTCAGGTGAGCTTGAAGAAGAGGGTGTCCTGGGTGTACCAGTCGAGCTTCTCCGTGGCGTACTCCCACGATTCGTGTTCCGCGTCGAGCTTGTCGATCAGCTCCCGGACGTCGTACCGGAGGTTCTCGTCCATGCGGTCCAGCACGGCGCGGTAGGCGTCGGCGGCCGGCTTGGCCTTGGCCAGCGGCAGGTGGCCGATGGCCGGATAGCCGTCCATCGCCCACGGTATGTCGGGGAAGTCGTCGGGCAGCCCGCCGTACAGGTACCCGTGGGGCAGGAGGTCGGCGGGCACGCCCAGGCGGCGCATCTCCTCGTCGACCAGGCCGAAGAACGTGCTGGGCATGGAGTAGGTGCCCAGGTGGCCGGGGTCGGACGCGTTGTAGTCGATGATGATCTGCAGTGCCGTGTGGTACGCGTTGCCCGCGCAGCCGGAGTCCGCGTCCGCGCGCCCCTCGATGAGGTGGTCGAGGGCGTCGGGCACGGACAGGCCCCAGTCGATGCCCTCACGGTCGAGTCGGTCCTGATGGACCTGGGCGTTCCGGCGCATGCCGTCGAGGCGACGCTGCTGGTTTTCCGTCAGGTCGCCTTTGGCGCCCAGGTAGGCCAGGACGTCGGCCTTGTCGGCCGTGGCGTAGGCGATGTTGTGGCTCATGCAGTCATGCTGCCAGCCGGCACTGACAATCCCGGCTGCCAGGTGCTGATCGCCGATGCCGGCCCGAGCCCCCAACCGTCCAGAACACGCGGCGCGAGGGGGCGGGGCGGGGGCTCCGCCTACGCGTCCGCGGCGGCTTCCCCGCCCCCGGACTCCAGGGTCTCCGCGGAGTCCGTCACGTCCGCGCTGCTCGACGTACCGTCGGGGGTGGCCGCCTGTGCCGCGGGCGGGGCGGGGCTCAGGGCGGCGATCGCCGTACCGGCGACGAGGGACGCGACGGCGAGCATGCTGCGCTTCTTCATGCCCGGTTCAACCGGTGACGCCCGCCGGGCGTCACGTCGGTGTCCCCTTCGAATCCATGTCCCTATTCACAGCTCGTACGGTCATGTGCCCGCACTGCACGCGGCCCTGGTCCGTGCGGCGGCGGGCACGGGGGTGTCGCCGCCTGGGCCGGACGGGTGACGCGGGCGGTTGTCAAGGACCGTGTCCAGGACATCGTCCGCGACCGTACGGTGACGAGCCCCCGGCACACGCGGTGACCGCGGGCGGGGGGCACCGGCCGCCCTGGCGCCGGGCGCGGCGGGGGTGGCGGGGGCGAGCGCACGGTCCGGAGCCGGGGCGCCGGGCCCGGCGCCGCACACCGGGCCCGGCCACGGGGCGCGGCGTGTCGGCCAGGGCGGGATATCGGGCGGCCGTGCGAGGCCTCATACCAGAGCAGGACGCTCGGCGGGCAAGTTTGTCAACTGCGCACCGCACTTGCCGCGTTGACGACTACCGTGTGTTGCCGGTGATCAACGGCGGGCTCAATTCGACACATGACGCGCCCACCGTGACGCCGAAGCAGACCATCCGTTTAGTACGCCGAATCCTGTTCCTGGGGCCCCACGTACCAAGGACGCTGATGTCTCAACTTCGCGCACCCGCCGCGCGGCCGGACCGCCGTGAAGGCGGGCGGCACGGCCGGCCAGGCGCCCGTTCCCTGACGCACACCAAGAGGTCGCGCTCGTCGTCGCCCTCTGCCGAAGTCCGCATACGACCCCAACTCCTGCGCGCGGCCGTACTGCCCGCCGTCGTCGTCGCTCTCGGCGGGACGGCCGCCGTGCTCTTCACGATCCGCTCCACCGGTGCCCGTCCGTCGCCCGCCCTGTGGGCCGCGCTCACCGCCTCCACCGCGCTCGCCGTCGCCGCCGTCACGGCGGCCGCGCTGGGCGCGAACCGTGCCGCCACGGCCGTACTCGACCGGTGCGAGGACCTGCGGCGGCGCAGCGCGCGCGGCCAGAACGAACTGCGCGCCCTGGTCGAGCAGCTCCGCCGCGGGGAACGCCCGCCCGCCCGCCAGGGCGCGCCGCTGCCGTCCCTGGGCGGTGACGAGTTCGCCCTGCTGACGGAGGAGCTGGGCCGGGCCCACGAGGTGGCGGTCGCCACCGTCGTCCAGGCGTCGCGGCTGTCCAGCAGCGTCGGAAACGAACAGAAGGTCGAGGTCTTCGTCAACCTCGCCCGTCGCCTGCAGTCCCTCGTCCACCGCGAGATCCAGTTGCTCGACGAGCTGGAGAACGAGGTCGAGGACCCGGAGCTGCTCAAGGGCCTGTTCCACATCGACCACCTGGCCACCCGCATCCGCCGGCACGCCGAGAACCTGGCCGTCCTGGGCGGGGCCATCTCGCGCCGCCAGTGGTCCAACCCGGTCACCATGACGGAGGTCCTGCGCTCCTCCATCGCGGAGGTCGAGCACTACCCGCGGGTCAAGCTGGTGCCGCCGATCGACGGCACCCTGCGCGGCCACGCGGTCGCCGACGTCATCCACCTCCTCGCCGAACTCGTCGAGAACGCGACGCTGTTCTCCGCGCCGCACACCCCGGTGCTGCTGCGGGCCCAGTACGTCACGGCCGGGCTCGCCGTCGAGGTCGAGGACCGGGGCCTGGGCATGTCCGTCACCGAGCAGAACAAGATGAACGCCCTGCTCACCGACCCCGACCAGGTGAACGTGGCGCACCTGCTCCAGGACGGCCGCATCGGACTGTTCGTCGTCTCGGCGCTCGCCCGCCGGCACGGCATCGCCGTACGCCTCCAGTCCAACATCTACGGCGGCGTCCAGGCCGTGCTGGTCCTTCCCCAGGGCCTGCTCGGCGCCGACCCCGACGGGCTCACCCCGGCCGAACGCCAGGCCGGGCTCCGGACGGGTCACGACGCCGCCCACGAACTCGCCCACGAACTCGCCCGCGAGCCCGCCCACGGCGCCACCCCCACCCCCCCCCCCATTCCCGCCCCCGCCCCCGCCCACGAGGCGGCACACCGGGCCGGCGAGCCGGGGGTCCCCGCAGAGGTCACGGCCCCCGAGCCCGTGCACCGCAAGCCGGTCCACGCGGCCACCGCCCCGCCGGTGCTCCCGCACCAGCACGGTGGCAGCGCGCCCCTTCCCGTACGCGGTGAACGGCCCGACCGGCCGAACCCCGCGTCCGGCACGCAGGGAACCCCGGGCCGCCCCCAGTTGCCCAAACGCCGCGCCCAGGAGCACCTCGTTCCGCAGCTCAGGGACGCACCCGCCCCGCGCAAGGACGACGACGCCCTGCACGACCCGGGCCTGATGGCGGCCTTCCGGCGCGGTATCGGCCTGGCCGAGTCCATGCCCCCGGCCTCGCGGGGGCCGCACCACCCCGACCACCCGCACCCGGGACATCCGCACCACCTGGAACCGCACCGACCCGACGAAGCGCACAAGGAGTAGATGCACCATGGCGAGCGATGTGCCGACCGGCCATTCCTCGGATCTCGACTGGCTGCTCAGCGGCCTGGTCCAGCGGGTGCCCTACACCCGCAGCGCGGTTCTGCTCTCCTCGGACGGCCTGGTGAAGGCGGTGCACGGCCTCGACGCCGACAGCGCCGACCACATGGCCGCCCTGGCCTCGGGCCTGTACTCCCTCGGCCGCAGCGCCGGTTCGCGCTTCGGCGACGACGGGGAGGTCCGCCAGGTGGTCGTCGAACTCGACTCCACCCTGCTGTTCGTCTCCACCGCCGGATCGGGCACCTGCCTGGCGGTGCTCGCCGGCCGGGAGACGGACGCGGCGGTCCTCGGGTACGAGATGACGATGCTGGTCAAGAGCGTGCGGCCGTATCTGGTCACGCCGGCCAGACAGGCGGTGGCCGCGCCGGGCGGCACGGGACGCTGAGCCGTGCCGAGGCGACAGGACGGGCCCTGGCTCGACGACGCGGCCGGCCGGCTCATCCGTCCGTACACGGTGAGCGGCGGGCGCACCCGTCCGACGGCGGCGCTGGACCTGCTCTCCCTGGTGATGGCCACCGGGACGGCGCCGCAGGCGCACCTCGGCCCCGAGCACGCGACGGCCCTCCAACTGTGCGACGGGCCGACCTCGGTGGCCGAGATCGCGGCGCACTTACGGCTGCCCGCCGTGGTCACCAAAGTGCTGCTCTCGGACCTCGTGGACTGCGGGGCGCTGACCGCGCGGGCGCCCCGCTTCCACGACACCCCCACCGACCGTTCCTTGCTGGAGGCAGTGCTCGATGGCCTACGACGACGGCTCTGAGGACCGACCCGTGGACCGACCGGGGGCCGGTGACGTGTTCCCCACCGCCCTGAAGATCCTCGTCGCGGGCGGGTTCGGGGTCGGCAAGACGACGTTCGTGGGCGCGGTCAGCGAGATCGAACCGCTGAGCACGGAGGAACTGCTCACCACCGTGAGCGCCGCGACCGACAGCCTCGAGGGCGTGGAACGCAAGACGACCACCACGGTCGCCATGGACTTCGGCCGCATCACCCTCGACGACCGGCACGTGCTCTACCTCTTCGGCACGCCCGGCCAGGAACGCTTCTGGTTCATGTGGGACGAGCTGTCCGAGGGAGCACTCGGGGCGGTCGTCCTCGCCGACACCCGGCGCCTCCAGGCGTCCTTCTCGGCGGTGGACTTCTTCGAACGGCGCGGCATCCGGTTCCTGGTGGCCGTGAACGAGTTCGACGGCTGCTACCGCTACGAACCGGAGGAGGTACGGGCGGCGATCGACCTCAAGCCGGAGGTGCCGGTCGTCCTGTGCGACGCCCGGATCGCGAGCTCCGGGATCCAGACCCTGGTCACCCTCGTCCAGCACCTGCTGGACACCAACCCGGCCCCGGCACCGGCGCCGAGCTACGGAGCACCGACATGACGTATGACCCGACCGGCCACCTGCTGCTGACCCCTGTCGACCGGGAGGCCCCGCTGCGCGTCCAGCGGCTGCGCCAGCTCGGCATCGGGGAGCGGCCGGACCCCGACTTCGACGCGTTCGCGGACAAGCTCGCGCAGGTGACCGGCGCACCGTACTCGATGGTCAACTTCATCGACGAGAACCAGCAGTTCTTCGCGGGCCTGCACACCCCGAACGGCACCCAGAGCGCCGAGCAGCTCAACGCCACGGCGGCCGCGGGCGGCGGCGTCAGCCGGTACATGGCACGCGACCACGGCTACTGCCCGCACGTGGTGGTACGGCGCAAGGCGCTGGTGCTGGAGGACGTCTGCGACTATCCGCGGTTCGCCGGGAACCCGGTGGTGGACGAGATCGGCATCCGGTCCTATCTGGGCGCGCCCCTGATCGACCGTACGGGAACGGCACTCGGCACGATCTGCGTCGTCGACACCGAGCCCCGGCCCTGGGGGCGGCCCGGGCTGGAGACGATCAAGTCCCTCGCCGCCGAGCTGGTGGAGCAGATCCATCTGCGGGAGGACAGCCGCCGGCTCTGAGGGCGGCCGGGGGCGGCGGGCGGGGTACGCCCTGCCGCCCCCGGAAGGCGGAGGCGCGGCCCGCCGGGGGAGTGCCGTACGCGCTCCCCCGGGGCGCCGGGCGCGCTACAGGGCGGGTTCCATGCGGACGACATCGGCGAGCCGCTCGGACCACTGTCCCTTGGCCGTGCCCAGGGCGACCTCGGCGAGCCGCAGCAACTGGATGTCGGAGGTGCCGGCCGGGGCGAAGATGTGGTGCGCGTCGCGCAGGTAGCGCTCGATGGGCCGGTCGGTGAAGAGCCCGGCCGCCGCGTGGATCTCCATGGCGTTGCGGGCCGAGTCCAGCGCCGACTCGACGTTGACCAGCTTGGCGTTCATCAGCTCCGCGTCGCAGGGCAGCCCCGTGTCCAGCAGGTGCACGGCGTGGTACGCGGCGAGCCGGGCGGTCATCAGCCGGGACTGGATCTGGCCCAGCTTGAGCTTCACCGAGGGAAGTTCGTGCAGCGGCCTGCCGTAGCGGTGGCGCTCCTCGCAGAACCGGGTGGTCTCCTCCAGGATCGCCCGGTGGAGCCCCAGGGAGACGGCGGTGAGGTTGGCCCGCCCGTAGAGCACGCTCGACGAGTACGCGACGGCGAGCCCGTCGCCCTCGTCACCGAGCCGGTGGGACGCCGGGACACGGCAGTTGTCGAAGAACAGCTCGCCGAAGCTGAACCCGTGCAGGCCCATGGTGGGTTTCTGGTCACCCACCCGGAAACCCGGCCGGTCGGCCTCCACGAGGAAGGCCGTGAGCCCCTTGGAGCCGGGCCCGGTCCGCACGACGACGCCGTGCAGGTCGCCGACGTGGCTGTTGCCGACGTACACCTTCCGGCCGTTCAGGAGGTAGTCGTCCCCGTCGCGCACCGCGGTGGCGCTCATGCCCAGGACATGGCCGCCCGATTCCGGTTCGGTGACCGCGATGGTCGGCAGGCACTCGCCCGCGGCGATCGCCGGGAGCCAGGTCTTCTTCTGCTCGTCGGTGCCGAAGTGGACGATCTTGGCGGCGCCGAGCTGCGAGGCCTGGACCATGGCTCCCATGGCGCCGCTGACCCGGGAGAGCTCCTCGATGATGATCGTCTTTCCGAGGTGGCCCACGCCCATCCCGCCGTGGTCCCTGCTGATGGTCGCGCCCAGCCAGCCCTGCCGGGCTATGCGCCGGGAGAGGTCGCGGTGGACCGACCGTGCCGCCTCCATGGCCGGTACCAGCGGCCGCACCTCGCTCTCCGCGAAGTGCCGGACGTGCCCCCGTAGCTGATGATGCAGTCGACTGGCGAAGTACCCGTCCATGCGAGCCCTCCTCTGCGAAACGCCTGCTCGCGCGGTTGTTCGAGCAGATGGTGCATCGGCAGTGGTCCCGTCCCGAACAGGCCGACCACCTCATGGTGTTGATCATTCCGGAACGGTTCAACGCGGTCGCCAACTCTGGCTCAAATGCGGCGTGTTGACGTTCCGTGGGAAATATGTGTCGCATGGTAGTGGCCTGTCCGGTCCTATCCGAAGGGCATTCCCCCAGCGCATCTTTCTGCCACATGCCAAGGGCAAAGCTTTCCCGGGCAGGGGGCGCCGGACTCCGGCCGGTGCCTCATGGATGCGCAGGTGTCCCACCGGTATGCATCTGCCGGATCGATTCAGCGTGCATGTCGACCGAAACAGTTCCGTACGTGAGCGGGAATTGCGCCGTCGTGCAGGCCCCTGTGCGCCGTGGACCCACGGTCGCGCACCGGCGGAGCGGCGCGTCGGAGCGCCGGCCGGAGTGAGCCGCGCACCGCCGCGGGCAACGGCGCACGCTCGGGAGCGCGCCACCACCCCGGGCGCGGCCCCCGGGTCACCGGCCGCCTGCCGGGGGAGGGACACGAGACCGCCTCCCCCCCCAGGAACGAGGTACCGCACATGGCCACCACGACCGACCTCCGTCTCGGCGTCCTCGGATACGGGCTGCGCGGCAGCCTCGCCCGCACCGCCCACCGCCCCGGAGCCGGCTCCCGGGTCGTCGCCCTCGCCGACCCGGACCCGCGCGCCCGGGCCGCGGCGGCCGCCGCCCTCCCCGGCGTACGCCTCCACACCGGCCACCAGGACGTGACCGACGCCCCCGATGTCGACGCCGTGCTCGTCCTCACCCCCGACGACACCCATGCCGCCCTCGCCTGCCGCCTGCTGCGCGCGGACAAGCCGGTGTTCGTGGAGAAACCGCTCGACATCACCGTCGAACGGTGCGACCGCCTCCTGCGCACCGCCCGGGAGACCGGGACCCGCCTCTACGTGGGCCACAACATGCGCCACATGCCGGTCGTGCGCACCATGCGCGACCTGATCGCCCGCGGGGCGGTCGGACGGGTCAGGACCGTGTGGGTCCGGCACTTCGTCGGCCACGGCGGCGACTGGTACTTCAAGGACTGGCACGCCGAACGCCGCCGCACCACCGGCCTGCTGCTCCAGAAGGCCGCGCACGACATCGACGTCCTGCACTGGCTCGCCGGCGGATGGACCCGCGACGTCCAGGCGCTGGGCGACCTGATGGTGTACGGCGACAACCCGCACCGCCGCGCGCCCGGCGAACCCAAGGCCGACGACTGGTACACCGAGGACGGCCGCTGGCCGCCGCACACCCAGCGCGCCCTCAACCCCGTGATCGACGTGGAGGACGTGTCCCTGGTGAACATGCGCCTCGACAACGGCGTGCTCGCCGCCTACCAGCAGTGCCACTTCACGCCCGACTACTGGCGCAACTACACCGTCATCGGGGACGAGGGACGGCTGGAGAACTTCGGCGACGGGCCGGGCGGGTGCGTGAAGGTGTGGAACACCCGGCGCTCCGGATACCGGCCGGACGCCGACGGTACGTACCCCCTCCTGGCACCCGGCGGCGGACCGGGCGCGGACGCGGGGCACGGCGGCGCCGATCCGCTGCTGGTCGAGGAGTTCGTCCGGTTCGTCCGGGACGGCGGGCCGACGGACACCTCACCGGTCGCCGCCCGGATGGCCGTCGCCACGGGGTGCCTGGCCACCGCCTCGCTCCGGGACGGCGGCACACCCCGCCGGGTGCCGGCACCGGACGCCGGCCTGGCGGCGTACTTCGAGCGGGGCCAGACCGAGACGTGAAGCGCGTCACATTCGCGGGCTCGTCCCTGGAGCGTGTCACATCCCCGTACCCCCGTTCCGTCGGACAGGTGACCGAGACGGTACGGAACGAAGGAGAGCACCCATGAACGCCCGGATGACGAACCCCGCCGCCGTCCTGCCCGACTCGATGACCGCCATCCAGAATCTGATCAAGGCGGCGAAGAAGGGGGGCGTGCCGGAGACCGTCCTCGAGCTGGTGCACCTGCGGGCCAGCCAGATCAACGGCTGCGGCTTCTGCGTGGACCTCGGCGCCCGCCAGGCGAGGACCTCGGGCGTGAGCGACGAGAAGCTGCACGCCGTCGCCGCCTGGCGCGAGACGCCGTACTTCAGCGACGCCGAGCGCGCCGCACTCGCCCTGGCCGAGGCCGCCACCCGGCTCGCCGACCGGTCGGACCCGGTGCCGGACGACGTCTGGAACGAGGCCGCCGACCACTTCGACGAGAAGCAGCTCGCCTCGATCGTCCTGTGGATCGCCACGACCAACTTCTTCAACCGGATCAACGTCACGGTGAAGCAGCCGGCGGGCGTGACCGACTGGTGACGCCCGCGCCGCCGGGCCCGCCACCCCCGGGCCCGGCGGTACGGCCCGCGCCTGTCGGTGGCGGGGCGTACGGTCGTCCCATGGTCACCGCCGACGAGGTACGCAGCATCGCGCTCTCCCTTCCGGGAGCGGCGGAGAAGCTCTCCTGGGGCATGCCGACGTTCCGCGCCGGCGGGATCGGCGGGAAGATCTTCGCCTCGCTGGACGACGACGACCGGACCATGGGCGTCAAGTGCCCCAAGGAGGACCGGGAGGAGCTGATCGCGGCGGAGCCCGCGAAGTTCTTCCTCCGGGAGGGCCACGACGAGGCCCATGCCTGGCTCCGGGTGCGGCTCGCCGCCCTGGACGGCACCGACGAGCTGTACGCGATCCTCGTCGACTCCTGGCGCCAGGCCGCTCCCCGCCGCCTCCTCGCCGCCCACCCGGAACTGGGCGCCGGGCCGGAGGGGCGGGAGGGTCCTATCGGGACAGGAACGCCGTGATCCGCTCCCGCACGCCCCGGGGGTCGAGGCCGTGGGCGGCGAGGTGCTCGTCCATCCGGCCGTAGCGGCGCAGCTCCCGCCGGGCGACGCCCAGGCCCAGCACCCGGTGCGGGACGTCCGCGAGCGCGTCGTTCGCGGCGGCCGTCGAGGTACCGGCCAGGTACGGCTCGACGATCACGACGTCCGCCGCCGCCCCTCCGCCCACCGCGCGCCGCACCGTGGCGCCGTCGAAGGGGCGCACCGTCGTCGCGTACAGCACCGTCACATCCACACCCTCCGTCGCGGCCAGCACGTTGTCGAGCATCGGCCCCACCGCCACGACCACGCCCCCGGCCCCCTCGCGCACGGTGAGGAAGCCCTCACCGGTGACGGCCCGGGCCCGCTCGTTGGACTGGAGCGACAGCCGCACGTACACCCGGTCGTCCCCCGCCACGGCGTGCCGCAGCAGCGCCTCCGCCTCGTCCGGGTGCCCGGGCACGTGGACGGTCCAGCCCTCGAGCGTGTCCAGCAGCGCCACGTCGCCCGGTGACATGTGGGTGAAGCCGCCGGCCGGCCAGTCGTAGGACGCGCCGGCGCTCACCAGCACCCCGCCCACGCCCTGGTGCCCGAAGTCCAGCTTGACCTGCTCGAACGGCCGCTCGACCAGGAAACTCGCGAAGGTGTGCAGCACCGGTCGCAGCCCCGTGAGCGCGAGCCCGCCGCCCACCCCGACCATGAGCTGCTCCCTGATCCCGACGTTGATCACCCGGTCCGGGTGCTTCCGCTCCGCCTGCCGGAAGCCGTCGCGGCTGATCTCGGCGAGGACCAGCGCCACACGCGGGTCCTCGTCCAGCAGCCGGCCGGTCGTCGAGATGAAACGGTCACGCATCGTGTCCATGGGTTCTCCCCCTCCGTCCCTACGCGTTCTTCGGCTCGACCCGGGCCACCACGGCACGCGGCCGCCCCGGGTGGGGGCGGGTGAAGGCGGCGTACAGCGCCTCGTGGTCCCGCCCGTCGACCGTCTCCGCCGACCAGCCGGCCGCCTCGAACCGGGCGACGATCCCGCCGGGCCGGCCGAAGCTCGCCGACGCGTTGTCGATCACCAGCGTGTGCAACTGCTCCAGACCGGCCGGCCCGGCGTACGCGATGGCCTCGTGGTTGCTGCCCTCGTCCAGCTCGGCGTCCCCGACCAGCACCCACACCCGGGGATCGGTGAGCCCCTGGGCCCGCAGCCCCAGCACGCTCCCCACCGCCAGCGGCAGCCCGTGCCCCAGCGACCCGCTGCCGATCTCCGCCCCCGGCACCAGCATCCGGTCCGGGTGATGGCCGAGCGGCGAGTCGTACGCCCCGAAGCCGGGCAGCAGCTCCTCGGGGAAGAACCCCTTGGCGGCGAGAACGGCGTAGTACGCCATCGGCCCGTGCCCCTTGGACAGCAGGAACCTGTCCCGCTCGGGCGCGCCGGCGGTCCCGGGCGACACACGCAGCACCCGGTCGTACAGCACCCACAGCGCGTCCAGGGTGGAGGTGGCGGCGGGTCCGTGCTTCTCGTCGCCGGTCATCAGGGCCATCAGCCGGTTCAGCTCGCGCACGTCCGCCCGGGCGCCGCGCGGCGGGGATGTCTCAGCCGTGTTCGTCATGCCACCGACGGTGCGACGTCAACCGCACTTGAGGTCAAGCGCACGGGGTCGCGCAAAGCGGTTCGTGATCACCGGCAGGAGTGCGGTATTGTTCTCATGCACGCCGGGCCGGGGGAAACCCCAGGTCAGACGGGCACCGGGACGTGGCGCAGCTTGGTAGCGCACTTGACTGGGGGTCAAGGGGTCGCAGGTTCAAATCCTGTCGTCCCGACTCGTGAGAGTCACAGGTCAGGGGTCGTTTCAGAGGAATCTGAAACGGCCCCTTGATCGTTTTCGGGGGCCGGTGGGGGCCGGTGGGGGCCGGTGGGGGCCGGCGGTCGAGTCCGCGTGACTCATCGTGCCGAGGCGGTGCCGAACCCTCCCTTTACGAGGTCGGGGGCGAGGCGGGGGATGTCCGGCGGATGAGGGGGCACACGTGCTCACGGTGCTCGCACCCGCGCGGCCGGGCATGCCATCGGCGGCACAGACGTGGGCGGGCGGACGACGGCAGGTGACAACAGGACGCAGGGAGCGCAGTGATGAAAGTCCGCTCGTGGCCGATCCGACCGGACCAGAGGCTCACCGCCCACGTGGTGGCCGGGCGCTACCGTCTCGACGACCTGCTGGGGCGCGGTGGCGCGGCCGATGTGTACGAGGGCGTGGACCTGCGCCTGCGGCGGCCGGTCGCGGTGAAGGTCTTCCGCCCGGACGGTGCCGCCGACACGGAGGAGCGGTTCGACAGCGAGGGGCGGCTGCTGGCCCAGTTGCAGCACTCCGGCCTGATCACCGTGTACGACTGCGGCCGGGACGACGGAACGCCCTACCTGGTGATGGAGCTGGTCAAAGGGACGACGCTGCGCCGGCGGATCGCCGCGGCGCCGCTCACGCCCGCCGAGGCGTGCCGGATCGGAGCCGCGCTGGCCTCGGCACTGGCCCATGTGCACGAGGCGGGAGTCGTCCACCGCGACGTCAAGCCCGCGAACATCCTGCTGGACGAGGCGGGCGCCCCCCACCTGGCGGACTTCGGCATCTCCAGGCTGCTCGGCACCGCGACCCAGACCGACCCGGGCGCCCTGGTGGGGACCGCCGCCTACATGGCCCCGGAGCAGGTGCTGGGCCGGGGCGCCGGGCCGGCGGCGGACGTCTACAGCCTGGGACTGGTGCTCATCGAGTCCATCAAGGGTGAACTGGAGTACGACGGGGCGCCGCTGGAGGCCGCCATCGCCCGCCTGCACCGGCCCCCGGTCATTCCGCCGGACATACCGGCGGCGCTCGTCGGACTGCTGGAAGCCATGACCGACACGGACGAGAGCCGCCGGCCGGACGCCCGGGCCTGTGAGCGCGCCCTGGCCGCGCTGGCGCCGGAGGTTCTCGCGGGAGCGGCCGACGCGGCCGCGGGATCCTCCGTGCTCGGTGCCCCGCCCGTGAGCGGCGGGGACGGCGCCGGCGAGCGGAGCCCGGACACGCTGAGGTCGCGCGGGGCGGGTGCCGCGCCGGGAACCGCCGTTCCCGCCCACGCCGGGCCGGTGCCCGCACGATCCTCGTCCGGCCAGCCCGCCCCACGCAGGGCCGGCCGGATACTGCTGACCGCCGGAGCGGCCCTGACCGTCCTGGGCGTCGGACTGGCCGGTTCGGTGGGCGGGCCGTCCGCCGAGGCGGAGAACGCCGCGTCCGGTCCGCCCCGCCCCGCCACGACCGAGCCGGCCTCCCCGGACGCCAACCGGTCGAACGCGTCCGCCCCCTCCTCCCCGTCCGCTCCGCCGGCCGGAGCCGCCGCCGTTTCCGCGTCCGCGCCGCGGTCCCCCTCGTACGCCGGGAGCCGACGGGTCACCGGCGCCGAGGAGGCGGCGAGGGACAGCGGCACGCCGTCGGCCCCCGGCGGCCGGGAGCGGCAGCGTGGCCGTGCGGCCGGTCCCGGAGCGGCCGGCCAGGCTCCCGATGAGACCGGGGCGCGGCAGGGGAAGCAGAAGCCGGCGAAGGGCAGGCACGCGCGGTGACACGGCGGGGCTTCCTGGCGTGTACGCCGCCCTGACGGGGCACCAGACACGCAACCCGCCGTCGCCCGCCCGGGGTCGTGGCGGCCGGGTGACGGCAGGTCCCGAACGGAGCGGTGGTGTCATGACGATCGGTGTCCCCGCGAGCGGCCCGGCGCCCGGCCGGCGCGAGCACGGGGCGTACGCGCGCGCCATGGCCCGTACACCGGTCGCCGTCTGGGAGGACGACCTCACCGACTGGGCGGCGGCGCTGACGTACTACGCGGTGCTGGCCGTCTTCCCGGCCCTGCTGGTGATGGTCTTCTCCATCGCCCTGCTCGGCACGGGCACCCCCCAGGAGGTCGTCGCGCAACTGGCCGCCTTCGTGCCGAAGACGGCCCGTCCGGTCCTCGCCCAGGCCCTGAGCGGCCCGCAGGAGGGCCCGTCGGTCCACTGGCTGCTGTTCCCGACTGCCGTCCGGCGTGGCGGACGTTCCCCGCCATCCTGCTCAGGGCGCTGACCGTGCTCGCACTGCTGGTCACCGGGGTGCTGACGCTCACGGCCGCCGAGCGGGTCGCCCGGGCCATCGGCCGGGGGACGGGTACGGACCATCAGGCCGCCCTGGTCTGGGCGGGCTTGAAGTGGCCGCTGCTGTTCACGGTGGCCGTCGCCCTGGTACTGCTTCTCTTCTGGTCCGGGCCGCCGGAGACCCGCGGGGTGCGGCGGACGCTGCCCGGCGGAACACTGGCGGTGCTGCTCTGGCTGCTGGCGTCGGCGGGCTTCGCCTTCTACGCGGCGCACATCGCGACGTACAACCGTCTCTACGGCTCGCTGGCGGGTGTGGTGGCGTTCCTGGTGTGGCTGTGGGTCTCCCATGTCGTGCTGCTGGCGGGCGCGCAGTTCAACGCCGAACTGGCGCGGGACGGGCGGCCGGAGCGGCCCGACCCCTGCTCCGGTGACCGCGCCGGCGCCGTATCGCGGTAGCGCCGGGCACGGGCACGGCGCCGGGGTGCGTGTGCACAGTCCACTACGAGGCGTGGCCATGGGTGACGGCCGCGCGGCGGGTGGGTGACGGGTCGGAGGCGGTGAAGTACTGGGCGTCCTTGGGGCGTGTGGCGTCCTGGCCGGCGGGACGGGGGGCCGGCTCCAGGTGGGGTATGTACTTGGAGCAGTGGATGTACGCCTCCTCCACGCTCAGGTGGACCCACATCTCGGGGTCGCGCCCGGGTGCGATGCCCGTGGGCAGCGAGGGGTGCAGGGCGCGCAGCTCGGCGTCGCCGTGGAGCCGGGCCGTGCCGTTGACGTGCAGGCCCACGTGGTGGTGGGTGAAGTCCACGAACAGCATGCCGAGGTGGGGGTTCTCCGTCATGTTGCCGGCGCTGGCCAGCACGCCGTTCCCGCGGAACTCGGGGTACGCGAGCGTCCGGTCGTCCAGTACGTGGACGAAGCCGGGCGGCCCGGCGCGGAAGCTGGCGTCGCACTCGCCGCGCGCGTCGGCGGTGGCCAGGAAGACCATGGCCTGGCGGCCGATGAACTCCCGCATCTCGGGCGTGAGGCGGTCACGCACCTGCTGGTCGTAGAAGCGGGCGGCGCGCTCGGTGGTGCCCAGGTGCTGCTGGAGCCGGTGCTCACCTGGGGAACCGAAGGGCGGCGGAGGCAGGGTCACGGGGGCGGTCTCCCGGGGGGACGGCCGAGCGCGGGGCTCAGGGCATGGACGGGACGGGTGTCCCGAGCGGATCGTGGTGGATGCGCTCGGGGGCGGTGCCGTTGTCGGTCAGAGTCTGACGGGCGGAGACGATCATCGGGGCCGGACCGCTGAGAAAGACGTCGTGGTGGTACCACGGGCCGTACTCGGCCAGGACCTCCGGCAGCGATCCCCGGATGCCGGGGGTCTCCTCGTGCGAGACCGCTCCCCGGATGGTCAGCCAGTGGTGGCGCTGGGCCATGCGGAGCATGTCGTCGACCCCGTACAGCTCCGCGCCGGTCCGGGCCCCGAGGAACAGGTCCACCTGGTGGCGTCCGCCCCGGCGGGCGACCTCCTCGACCAGCGCGCGGACCGGGGCGAGGCCCGTGCCGCCGGCCACGCAGAGCAGGTCCGGGAACGCGGCGGCGTCCAGCACCATGTCCCCCGCCGCGGGGCCGAGCTGCAGCACGTCGCCCACCGCGCACCGGTGCACCAGCGCGTTGCTCACGGCGCCGCCGGGCACCGCGCGCACATGGAAGGTGAGGGTGCCGTCCTCGCGCGGGGCGTTGGCGGGGGAGTAGGGGCGCCACTGCCTGGGCCACCAGGGCGTCTCCACGGTGACGTACTGCCCGGCCGCGTACGTGTACGGCGTGTGCGGGCGTACGGTGAGCTCCGCGATGCCGTGTCCGCGTGCGACGCGGTGCACCACGGTGGCGGGCCACACGGCGGGACGCAGCGCCGCGTCCTCCTCGGCGGCACTGATCATGACGTCGGCGACGACACCGTACGCCTTGGTCCAGGCGGCGGCGGTGTCCGCCGTCCACGCCGGTCCGGCATAGCGGCTCAGGGAGGCGAGGAGACACTCGCCCACGGCCGGGAAGTGCGCGGCGACGGTGCCGTACTTGCGGTGGTCACGGCCGAGATGTCCGCAGAAGCGGACCAGGTTCTCCGAGTCGTCGACCAGGTCCACGATGCGCAACAGGGCGCGCAGCAGGCGGCCGCGCTGGGCGTCCAGCCCCGGGGGGAAGAGCTCACGCACCTCGGGGTGGCGGGTGAAGAGAATCGCGTAGAAATAGACCGTCATGTCCGCCGCGTGGGGGGCGACCGCCGAGGCGGAGGCGCGTATCAGGTCCCTCTCGCGGGCGGTCAGGGGTTCCTCGGCCGCCGGGGGCGCGTCCGCGTCCGGGTGCGCCGCCGGGAGCGGCGCGGGGTCGGGCGCGGCCGTGCGGCCCGGGCGGGGGCGCCGGAACCTCACGGGACCAGCGCTCCGCCGTCCGATATGCGGGACGGCCCCCCGCCGGGCGCGCGGAGGGTGCCGCGGAACGCGGTGACCGGAGCGTCGAACGTGGCGATCATGAGTCCTCGTGGCGGTGGGCAGCGGGCGGAACGGCGAAACGGATCAAGCGGTTCCGGACGCTACATGACCGTACGGGTGACTCAGAAGTAGCAAAGCGGGTTTGTATCCTCGCCAGGCGCGACACGACCGATGCGGTACCTGCGAGAGGACACACCATGACCACCGAGCTGAGCCCCGCCGGCCTGAGCGGGCTCCTCGAACGCGCTCGCCGGGACTATGAGGACCTCGTGGGACGCGGGCTCGCGCTCGACCTCACCCGTGGCAAGCCGGCGCCCGAGCAGCTCGACCTCTCCGAGGAACTGCTCAGCCTGCCCGGCGGCCGGCACACCTCCGCGGACGGCACGGACGTGCGCAACTACGGCGGGCTCCAGGGCCTCCCCGAGCTGCGGGAGATCTTCGCCGGGGTGCTCCAGGTGCCCGCCGCCCAGTTGCTCGCGGCGGGCAACTCCAGCCTGGAACTGATGCACGACTGCCTGGTGCACGCCCTGCTGAGCGTCCTGCCGGGTGCTCAGTCGCGCTGGGTGGAGCAGGAGCGGATCGCGTTCCTGTGCCCGGTGCCCGGCTACGACCGGCACTTCGCGCTCTGCGAGCGGTTCGGTATCGACATGATCCCGGTGCCGATGACCGACGAGGGCCCCGACATGGACGCCGTGGAGCGGCTGGTGGCCGAGGACCCGGCCGTCAAGGGCATCTGGTGCGTACCGAAGTACAGCAACCCGGACGGTGTCTGCTACAGCGACGCGACCGTGGCCCGGCTCGCCTCGATGACCACCGCGGCACCCGACTTCCGTATCTTCTGGGACAACGCCTACGCCGCCCACCACCTGACCGACGAGCCCGTCGGGATCGCCGACCTGCTCGCCGCCTGTGCCGGGGCCGGCAACCCGGACCGCGCGTTCGTGTTCGGCTCGACCTCGAAGATCACCGCGGCCGGGGCGGGCGTCGCCTTCTTCGGCTCGTCCCCCGCGAACCTCCAGTGGCTGCTCGGCAACAACGCCAAGCGGTCGATCGGCCCCGACAAGGTCAACCAGCTCCGCCACGTGCTGTTCCTGCGCGACGCCGACGGCGTGGCGGCCCACATGGAGCGCCAGCGCGCCCTGCTGCGGCCCAAGTTCGACGCGGTGGCCCGCATCCTGGACGCCGAGCTCGGCGGCACGGGGCTGGCGACCTGGACCGCGCCCAAGGGCGGCTACTTCGTGACCCTCCGGGTGCCGGACGGCTGCGCCAAGGAGGTCGTACGCCGTGCCGCCGCGGCGGGCATCGTGCTGACCCCGGCCGGCGCCACGCACCCGTACGGCGACGACCCCGACGACGCGGTCATCCGGATCGCGCCCAGCTACCCGGGGCTCGCCGAGCTGGAGCAGGCGATCGAGGGACTCGCGGTCTGCGTCCGGCTGGTGGGGTACGAACGGCGGGCCCGGTAGCCGTCAGGGCGACGCGTCCCGCGTACCGGTGCGGCCGCAGGTCCGGCGTACCGTGTCGGCGAAGGCGCGGGCCAGCGGGGTGAGGGCGTCCCAGTCGCGGACGGCCCACCCCACCGACAGCGGTGGCAGCACCGGGACGGGGACGAACCGGAGCGCGTCGCCGCCGTCGGTGAAGCGGCCGGGCAGCGCGGGTACGACGGCGTGGCCGAGGCCCAGCCCGGCCAGGAGGATCGCCGTGTCCCAGTCGGCGACGCTCGTGTCGGACCGGTCGCGGATGCCCAGTCCGGCGAAGGCCGCGTCCAGGTGGGCCCGGGACGTGGACCTCGCCGGCAGCCGGATGTGCCGGATGTCCGCGAGGTCGTCCGCCTCGATCCGGGGACGCGCCGCGAGCGGGTCGTCGGCGCGGACGGCCAGCACCCAGGGGAGGTCGACGACCGGGTGCTGCTCGATGCCGGGCACCCGCTCGCCGATCGTGACCCAGGCGAGGTCCGGGCCGTCGCCGGCGAGCGCGTCGAAGCACCCGCGGCTGGAGCTCGCCGTCTGGAACTCCAGGCTGGCCCGGGGGTACTGCCGCCGGAAGGCCACCACGGCCTCGGACATGAAGTGCCGCAGCGAGGTGGCGCCGGTGGTCACGCGCACCGAGCCGACGTCGCCGCGCGCCGACTCCTGGATGCTCCGCACCGCCAGGTCCAGGCCCGCTATGCCGTGGGCGGCCGCCGCCTTGAGCACCCGGCCCGCCCGGGTGGGCACGACACCGCGGGTGTGGCGCTCCAGGAGGGCGACGCCGGTCTCCCGTTCCAGGCGCTTGACGTGCTGGCTCACCGCCGACTGCGTACACCCGAGGTCACGGGCGACGGCGCTGAGGCTGCCCGCGTGGCAGACGGCGACGAAGACGCGGAGATCATCGAGGGTCACCGCTCCAAGGTAGCGCTTGGATCCGAGGAGTAATTCCTAGGATTGACTTGGTGGTTGGGGCGCCGGAAGATCATCGCAGGGCCCGCCGGGCGGCAACCCGTCCACCCCTCCGCATCCCAACGGGCCCCGGCGGAGGGCATGGACGGGTGCCGACCCACCACCATGTGACCGGAAGGAACGCGCCAGGATGCCCACACCATGGACCGTCGCCGTACTCGGCCCCGGAGGGATCGGCGGACTGCTGGCCGCCCTGCTGTCCCGGGCGGGCCACCGGGTGATCTGTGTGGCGGGTCAGGACACCGCGAGCACCCTCTCCCGGGACGGCATCCACCTGCGCAGCGGGCAGTTCGGCGACTTCACCGCCACGGTGGAGGCCACCACGGAGCTGCGCGAGCCGGTCGACCTGTGCCTGGTCGCGGTCAAGCACACCACCCTCGGCCCGGCGCTCGACCGCGTGCCGCCCGGTGTGCTGGGCGACCGCGCCCTGGTGGTGCCGCTGCTCAACGGCGTCGAGCACGCCGACGCCCTGCGCGAGCGCTACGGGAGCGAGCGTGTCGTCCCGGGGGTCATCCGCGCCGAGTCGACGCGGGTGGCGCCGGGGGTCGTCGAACACGGCACCCCGTTCACCGAGATCGACCTGGCAGGGCCGGCCGAGCGGCTCGCCGGCCTGGCCGGGGTGCTGGAGGCGGCGGGGGTGAGCGTCCGGGTCCGCGAGGAGGAGGCGGCGGCGCTCTGGGGCAAGTTCGTCCTGCTGGCGCCCTTCGCGCTGCTCACCACGCGGTACGGCCTTCCCGTCGGCGACGTGCGCACCGGGCACCGTGACGAGCTGGCCGCGCTCGTCGAGGAGGCCGCGGCGGTGAGCCGTGCCTGTGGGGCGCCGGCCGACCCGGCGGCGGTCATGGCGCGGTACGACGCCTTCCCGTACGGCACCAAGTCCTCCATGCAGCGTGACGCCGAGGCGGGGCGCCCGCTCGAACTGGACGCGATCGGCGGGGCCCTGCTGCGCGCCGCCGAACGGCACGCGGTCCCGGTGCCGGTCGCCACCCGGCTGGTGGCGGAGGTCGCGGCGGCGGTCGGCTGACAGCGGGGCGGGCGCGGGGCGGGGAGGGGGCGCCCGTACGGGTGGCGTTACGCCGCATGGCGGGCGCCCATGTCTCCCATAAAGCCGAAGAACCGACAAACCGACATTGTGTGATGTACGGGTGGAAACACCTACGGTTCGGCACGTCTTTCCCCCGAACAGACCCCGAACAGAGGTGACACCCGATGCTCCACAGACACGCCACAGCCGCGTGCGCCACCCTCACCGCCGTCGGCGCGCTCGTGCTGGCCGGCTCGCCCGGCGTGGTCGCCGCCGAGGCACCCGCACCACCGTCCACCCCCGCGGCGACCGGCACCCCGGGCGCCGACAAAGCGTCACCCGCGCTGCTCGACGCCATGCAGCGCGACCTCGGCCTGACCCGCGAGCAGGCCGAGACGCGGCTGAAGAACGAGGCCGAGGCGGGAGCCCGGGCGGGGCGGCTCCAGAACGCCCTCGGCGACCGGTTCGCCGGGGCGTGGGTGAGCGGGCCGGTGTCCGCCACCCTCACCGTCGCCACCACCGACGCCGCCGACACGGCCGCCATCAAGGCGGGCGGCGCCGAGGCCAAGGTGGTCCGCCACAGCCTCAAGCGACTGGAGACCGCCAAGGCCAGGCTGGACCAGGGCTCCGTCCGCACCAAGACCACCGACGCGCCGGTCTGGTACGTCGACCTCCGCAACAACACCGTGACGCTGGAGGCGGCCAAGACGTCCGCCGCCGACGTCTTCCTCACCGCCACCGGTGTCGACCGGGCCCTCGTCCAGGTCAAGGCGACGACCGAGCGGCCCCACCCGCTGGCGCACGACATCCGCGGCGGCGACGCCTACTACATCGGCACCGCCCGCTGCTCCGTGGGCTTCGCCGTCACCTCCGGCACGCAGCAGGGCTTCGCCACCGCGGGCCACTGCGGCCAGACGGGCGCCGCGACCATGGGGCACAACAAGGTCGCCCAGGGCGCCTTCAAGGCCTCCACCTTCCCCGGCAAGGACATGGCCTGGGTGGCCGCCAACGGCGACTGGACGGCGACCGCCCACATCAAGGGGCAGGGCGACCAGAACGTCGAGGTCGCCGGGTCGACCGAGGCCATCGTGGGCGCGTCGATCTGCCGTTCCGGCTCCACCACGGGCTGGCACTGCGGCACCATCGAGCAGCACGACACGAGCGTGTCCTACCTCCAGGGAACGGTGAAGGGGCTGACCCGCACCACGGTCTGCGCCGAGCCGGGCGACTCGGGCGGCCCGTACATCTCCGGCACCCAGGCCCAGGGCGTCACCTCCGGCGGCTCGGGCAACTGCAAGGACGGCGGCACCACCTTCCACCAGCCGGTCAACCCGGTGCTCCAGGAGTACGGGCTGACGCTGAAGACGAATGCCGCCGACCCGGGCGACACGGGGAAGGCGGGCGGCACCTGGGGCGCGGGCAAGGTCTACCGCGTCGGCGACCAGGTCACCTACGACGGGGCCTCCTACCGGTGTCTCCAGCCGCACCAGGCCCAGCCCGGCCGGCGCCCCCCGGGCGCCCCGGGCCTGTGGCAGCGGGTCTGACGGTACGCGGCGTGCCGGGGTCCGGGCCGGTCACCGGCCCGGACCCCCCGGCGCACGGCCCCGGCGGTCCTCCGCCAGCAGGTCGGGGGGGGGACCCTCGGCCTGTCCCGGTGGTCCCGGTTCCTCAGCCGCACGGTGCCACGCGACCTGGCCCGAAGGCGTTCTCGGAGGCGGGGAAGCCGTGCCGGACGGTGTGCAGGTCGAACGGCACCGATCCGTAGGGGAACATCAGGTCCTGCCGGTCCAGGCCCGGCTCGGTGTCGTAGAAGACGCCCGCCTCCCACCACTGGCTCGACGCGGTGGGCATGGGCTGCCGGGCCTCCCACGTAGTCGAACTCCTCGGTCATGAGCGCGTCGCCTCCCTCGCGGGCACCGGACCGGCGGGCGGCGCCGCGTGCTCGGGCAGCACACCCGTACGGTGCCGCCGCACGAACCAGTAGTAGGCGAACCCGCCCACCGCGATGGCCCCGACGAACAGGACGGCGCCCCAGCGCAGGTACCAGTGGTACGGCGGGGCGGCGTTGTAGACGGCGGCGCGCGGCCAGATGAGGTTCAGGGTCATGGCCGCGCCCCACAGCACGGCGAGGACGTTCACCGGCAGACCCCAGCGGCCCAGCGAGAACCTGCCCTCGGCCGGCCGCCACCGGCCGCGCAGCCGCGCCACCAGCATCGGCACCGTGACCAGCAGGTAGGCCAGGTAGATCATGACGATGCCGATACTGGTGACCACCGTGAAGATCTGCGGCTGGCGGATGTTGACCACCAGGATCGCCAGCGCCAGCACCCCGATGACCACCGTCGGCAGGACCGGCGTGCCGAACCGCGGGCTCACCCTCGCCAGCCGCGAGGACGCCGGCAGGCTGTTGTCCCGGGCCATGGCGAACGCCAGCCGGACCGCCGCCGTGTGGACGGCCAGCGCGCACACCGTGACGGCGATCAGCACGCACCACAGCATCGCCTTGCCGGCCGTCGGCCCGAGGACGTCGAGCACCACGTACTGCAGCCCCTCCGTCGACAGTCGCTCGCCCCGCAGACTCGACACGCTCATCAGCGCCAGCAGCAGCACCAGCCCGCCCAGCACGAAGGAGGCGACGATCGCCCGGACGATGGCGCGCGGCGCGTTGCGCGACGGGTCCAGGGACTCCTCGCCGAGTGAGGCCGCCGTGTCGAAGCCGTACATGACGTACGCCGAGGCCAGCGACGCGATCAGGAACGCGCCCAGGTAGCCGAGCGGCTGGCCGGAGCCGGTGCCCGCCGTGTCCGTGACGACCTGCGGGCCGCGCACCACGTTGACCGCGAGCAGCACGATCAGCACGACGGTGGCGATCAGTTCGACGAAGACACCGGCGGTGTTGATCCGGGCCATCAGCCTGACACCGAAGGCGCTGACCAGGGTGGTGAACAGGATCAGACCGGCCGCCAGCACGACCGCGTTGGTCGCGACGTCGTGCGTCCCGGTGCCGTCCCCGACGAACTGGAAGACCGGCGATATCCGCGGCAGCGTGAGCTGGTAGGCGAGGGCCACCGCGGCGATCGACACGATCGAGGCGATCAGCATCATCCAGCCCGCCAGCCACCCGACGTGCGGATTGCCCAGCCGCTTGGACCAGTTGTAGACGCTGCCCGCCACCGGATGGCGGGCCGCCAGCTCCGCGAAGCACAGCGCGACCATGAACTGCCCGGCGAACACCATGGGCCAGGACCACCAGTAGGCGGGGCCGCCACTGGCATAGCCGAAGTAGAAGAGCTGGAAGGTGCCGGTGAGGATGGAGATGTACGAGATGCCGGCGGCGAAGGTGTGGAAGGTGCCGAGCGTGCGCTTGAGCTCCGGGCGGTAGCCGAACTCGGCCAGCTCCGCGTTGTCGTCGTGCTCGTGGTCGTGGTCGTGGTCGTGGTCGTGTCGTGGCGGGGCGGACGTCATGAGCGGCTCCTGGTGGGGGAGGGGTCAGGCACCCGGGCCTCCCGGTTCCCCGGCGGGCCGTGCGGCCAGCCGCTCGGTCAGCCAGGAGTGGAAGAGCCCGATGTGGTGCTCGGACGGCACGAGGACGCCACCACGGCGGTAGGCGCGCGACGCCATCGCGGGCTGGGTGCGCTCGCACGCGTCGAAGTCCTGCACGTTGACCCGGTGGAACAGCTCCACCGACCGGGACACGTCCGCGCCCGACGCGACGACCTCGGGCGCGTACAGCCAGTCGCACTCCACGACGGTCCGGTCCTCGGCCAGCGGGAACATCCGGTGCAGGATCACGTGATCGGGCACAAGATTGATGAAGACCGTCGGTTTCACCGTGATCGCGTAGTAGCGCCGGTCCTGGCCGGCCGTGACCTCGGGCAGTCTGGCGAAGCCCGCGCCGCCGTCGACCGTGAAGCCCTGGACGTCCTCGCCGAACGCGGCGCCGTGGCCGACGTAGTACTGCGCCGCGTACCCCTCGGCGAACTCCGGCAGCACCTCGGTCAGTTCGGGGTGGATCGTCGCGCAGTGGTAGCACTCCATGAAGTTCTCCACGAGCAGCTTCCAGTTCGCGCTCACGTCGTAGCTGATCCGGCGCCCGAGCGCCAGCTCCTCGGTGCGGTAGCGCTCGAGGGAGGCCACGTCGCCGAGCCGCTCCACCGCCGCGCCCACCACCGTCTCCTCGAACGACGGCGGCTCGTCGGCCAGGCACACCCAGGCGTAGCCCAGCCACTCCCGCAGGTGGACGGTGACCAGGCCGTACGCGGTGCGGTCCAGGTCCGGCATCGTCGCCAGGTTCGGCGCCGCGACGAGCCTGCCGTCCAGGTCGTAGGTCCAGGCGTGGTACGGGCACCGGAGCGTGCGGCGCACCCGGCCGGACTCCTCCTCGCACAGGCGGGCGCCCCGGTGGCGGCAGACGTTGAGGAACGCGCGCAGCCCGCCGGCCCGGTCGCGGACGACGACGACGCTCTCGCGCCCGACCCGTACGGTACGGAAGGCGCCGGGCTCCCCGAGGTCCGCGCCGCGCACCGCGCACATCCACAGGGACTCGAACAGCCGCTCCTGCTCCTGCCGGAAGACGCCGGGGTCGGTGTAGTAGCGGCCGGGGAGCGTCGCCCGCAGGCTGGGGGGCAGGGGTGTGGTCGTCACGAGGGCTCCTCGGCGGGCGCGGCGGTGGGGCGGCGGGGGTCGAACAGCTCGATCGGATGCGCGGTGGTGCCCGTCAGCGCCAGGTCGGCGACGATCTCGCCGACCACCGGCACGAACTTGAAGCCGTGCCCGGAGAACCCGCAGGCGACCGTCACGGACTCCGGGTGCCGGGGGTGGCGGGCGATCACGAAGTGCTCGTCGGGCGTGTTGGAGTACATGCAGGTCGTGGCCTTCAGGAACCGGCCCGGCAGCGCGGGGAGCAGCCGGGCGGCCTGCTCCGCCATCGCCGTGACCTCGTCGTCGCGCACGGTCCGCTCGATGGTCTCCGGGGTGCAGACGGTGCCCTTGCGGAAGAACGCCACCTTGGCGCCCCGGGCCGGGCCGTCGATCGCGGGGAACCCGTAGACCTGGACGCCGTCCGCGTCCTCCCAGATGTAGACCGGGTGGCGCGCCGGTACGAACGGCCCGGTGCCGCCCTCCGGCTGGAACCAGTACATGACCTGCCGCTCGACGGTGAACGGCACGCCCAGGTCGGCGAGCAGCCCGGGCGCCCAGGCGCCGGGGCAGACCACCAGATGGGCGGCCGTGTAGCCGTTCTCGGCGGTGAGGACGCGTACGCCGTCGCGGCAGGGCTCCCAGCGCAGCAGCGGCTCCTCGAAGTGCAGGTCCGCGCCCGCCCGGGTGGCGAGCTGGAGGTGGGCCGCGACGGTGTTCTCCGGGCGCAGCAGCCCCGCCCGCGCCTCGTACAGGGCCACCTCGTCGTCGGCCGGGGTCAGGGTCGGGAAGCGGCGCCGGATCTCCTTCGCGTCGAGCACCTCGTGCGGCAGGCCCCACCGCTCGGCCGACAGCAGCGAACCGGCGACGGTACGGGATGCGGGGCGGCCCAGCATCAGCCCGCCGCACAGGGTGGCGATGTCGCGCCCGGTGTCCCGCTCCAGCCGCTCGTACAGCTCGTACGCGCGCAGCAGCAGCGGGACGTAGGCGGGGTCCTCGAAGTACGACTGGCGGGTGATGCGCGAACCGCCGTGGCTGGAGCCCCGGCCGTGGACGGGGCCGAACCTCTCCAGGCCCAGTACGCGGGCGCCGCGCGCCGACAGGTGATGGGCGGCGGCGCTGCCCATACCGCCCAGGCCGACCACGATCACGTCGTAGGTGGGTGACATCCGTGGGGCCTCCTCAGCAACGGATACGGCTCATCTCCGGGTCGAACAGCGGCTCGTCGGCGACCGTCGCCGGCAGCGCGCGGCCGAAGTACTCAACGTGCACGGCCGTGCCCGCGGCCAGCGGCGGCAGCCAGGCGTACGCGACGCAGCGGCCCAGCGCGCAGCCGTACGCCGCACTCGTCACGTATCCGGCCGTGGTGCCGTCCAGGGACACCGGCTCCTTGCCGAGCACGACGTCGGCGGGGTCGTCCAGCAGCAGCGCGGTGAGCCTCCGGCGGGGCGCACCGGCGCGGCACAGGGCCTCGCGCCCCACGAAGTCGCCCTTGTCGAGGCGGACCGCGAAGCCGAGACCCGCCTCGTACGGGGTGTGCTCGTCGGTCATGTCGTGGCCCCAGGCCCGGTAGCCCTTCTCCAGGCGCAGGCTGTTGAAGGCGGACCGCCCGGCGGCGACGGCGCCCAGCTTGCGGCCCGCCTCCCACAGCGTGTCCCACAGCCGCAGCCCGAGGTCGGCGCCGGTGTACAGCTCCCAGCCCAGTTCGCCCACGTAACTCAGGCGCATCGCGGTCACCGGCACGTGCCCGATGTACGTCTCCCTCGCCCGGAAGTAGCCGAAGGCCCGGTGCGAGAAGTCGTCGGGGGCCAGCGGCTGGACGAGCTCGCGGGCGAGCGGTCCCCACACGCCGACGCAGCAGGTGCCGGAGGTGATGTCACGGACGTGGACGCCGTCCGGCGCGTGCCGCAGCAGCCAGTCCTCGTCGGCCCGGCTGTTGGCGCCGATCTGGAACCGGTCCTCGGCGAGCCGCGCCACGGTGAGGTCGGAGCGGATGCCGCCCGTCTCGTCCAGGAGCAGCGTGTACGTCACCGTGCCCGGCTTCCTGGCCAGGTCGTTGGTGGTCATGCGCTGGAGGAAGGCGAGGGCGCCGGGCCCCGTGACCTCCAGCCGGCGCAGCGGTGTCATGTCGTACAGGGCGACCCTCTCGCGGGTCGCCCTGGCCTCGGCGGCCGCGACCGGCGACCAGTGGCGGGCCGACCAGGCGTCCCGCCGGGGCAGTTCGAGGCCCTCGGCGAGCGGGGCGTTCGCCTCGTACCAGTGGGGCCGCTCCCAGCCGCCGCCCTCCAGGAAGTACGCGCCCAGCTCGCGCTGGCGGGCGTGGAAGGGGCTGACCCGCAGCGGACGCGGCCGCTCCGGCGGCTGGAGGGGGTGGATGACGTCGTACACCTCGATGAACTGCTGCGCGCCGCGGTCGCGGACGTACGCGGGGGAGCGCTGGGCGTCCTCGAAGCGGGTCAGGTCGCACTCGTGGACGTCGAGCGCCGGCCGCCCGTCGGTCATCCACTCGGCGACGGCCCTGGCGGCGCCCGCCGCGTGCGTGACCCAGACCGCCTCGGCGAGCCAGAAGCCGCGCAGGGCGCGGGACTCGCCGAGGAGCGGCATCCCGTCGGGCGTGAAGGAGAAGACCCCGTTGAACCCCTCCCGCACCCGGGCCTTGGCCAGTGCGGGCAGCAGCCAGGCGCAGTCCTTCCAGGCGGGGGCGAAGTCCTCCGGTGTGAAGGGGTACGAGGAGGGCATCACGGGCGCCTCGTCGTACGCCGGGACCGTGAACGGGTCGACGGGCAGCGGCCGGTGCGCGTAACTGCCGATGCCGAGCCGGTCGGTGTGCTCGCGGACGTACAGGTCCCGGTCCTGGAAGCGGAGGATGGGGCGGGACGCCTCGGCGGTCGCCCCGGCCAGCTCCGGGAGCGGCCCGGTCCTGACGTACTGGTGGGCGAGGGGCAGCAGCGGGACGTCCACGCCGGCCATGCGGCCGACGACCGGGCCCCAGAAACCGGCGGCCGACACGACGTGGTCGGCCGGGAACGTGCCCCGGTCCGTGACCACCCCGGTCACCCGGCCGCGCGCCCGCTCGATGCCGGTGACGGTGTGCCGCTCCAGGAAGCGGGCGCCGCGCGCCTGGGCACGCGCCGTCTGGGCGCGGCAGGCGAGGACCGCGCGGGCGAGCCCGTCGCCGGGGGTGTGGAAGCCCCCGAGGACCTTGGTCCCGTCGAGCAGCGGCCACAACTCCTTGCAGCGGGACGGCGGGACCACCTCGCCGTCCACGCCCCAGGAGGCGGCGTACCCGGCCCTGCGGCGCAGGTCGGCGAGGCGCTCCTCGGTGGTGGCCAGCTCCAGCCCGCCGACGGGATGGAAGCAGGACTGTCCGTCGGCCTCCAGGGCGCTGAACTTCTCGACGGTGTACGCGGCGAACGCGGTGAGCGTCCGGGACGGATTGGTCCGGAAGACGAGCCCGGGCGCGTGCGAGGTGGAGCCGCCGGGGGCGGGCAGCGGGCCCTGTTCGAGGACGGTGACGTCGGTCCAGCCGCGGGCGGTCAGCTCGTCGGCGAGGGAGCAGCCGACGATTCCGGCGCCGATGACGACGACGCGGGGACGGGCGGGGGACGTGCTGGACATGCCCCTCCTAGGTGTTGGGGGTGTCGGCGGCGGCCGGGGGCCGGGGCGGGCGGCCGCGTGCCGTCGCGGGCCGCCGCCGGTGCCGACGGCGGTCACCCGCGAGCGTCATGACCTGTCGGGGGCGCCTTCACGACGACGGCGGCACGAACCTCATGGGCCACGACGGGCTCCTTGGCTGTTGCGCACTGCGCTAAGGGTTGCGTGACGGGGAACATACTGGGAACGCCGGGGAGTTGACGTCAAGAGGTGGGGCGCCAACGCCCGGAAACCGTCACCGGAGCCGGTGCGCGGCCCTCGGCCCGCGCACGTGTGAGGGTGTCAGATCCCGTGTCCCATGCGCCGCGACAGCTCGTCGGCGGCCGTGGCCGTGCGCCGCGCCAGCTCCGGCAGCCGCTCGCGCACCAGCCGGTACGCCGGGCCCGACACGCTCAGCGCGCCGATGACCCTGCCGTCGTGCGCGCGCACCGGAGCCGCCACCGCGTTCAGCCCCGGCTCCAGCTCCTCCACCGCCAGCGCGAACCCCTGCGCGGCCACCGACTCCAGCTCGCCCCGCAGCATCCCGGCGCTGGTCACCGTGTGCTCGGTGAACCTCGGCAGCGCCCGCGCCAGCAGCCCCTCCCGCAACGTCACCGGCAGATGGGCGAGCAGCACCTTGCCGCTGGAGGTGGCGTGCAGCGGCGTGCGCCTGCCCAGCCAGTTCTGCGCCGTGACGGACGCCGGCCCGCGCGCCTGCATGATGTTGACGGCGGCGTCGTCGTCCAGCACCGCGATGTTGACCGTCTCGCCCAGCTCGTCGGCGAGTTCCCGGCAGACCGGGGCGCCCTCCTGGGAGATGTCCAGCCGCACCGCCGCCGCCCCCGCCAGCCGCAGGACGCCCGCCCCCAGGAAGTACTTGCCGCGGTCCTGCGCCTGGCCGACCAGCCCCCGGTTCTCCAGCGCGCCGAGCAGCCGGAAGGCCGTCGACTTGTGCACGTCCAGCTCGTCGGCGATGTCGGTGACCCCCGCCTCGCCGTGCCGGGCGAGGATCTCCAGCACGCTCACCGCGCGGTCCACCGACTGGATGACCCCCGCCGCGCCCCTGGACGTCCGCTCCCGCGCCGCGCCGGTCCGGTCAGCCGCTGCCCGCTTGCGGGTCATGGTTCAACTCCCACCGCCGTGCGGCCGGTTCGGGCCGCGTCCCCGGGGAAGCCCTTGACGCGGCGGGCACCCCGACCGGATTCTGTTGCGCACAGCGCGCCGTCGTGCGCCATGCGAAACATCACTGTGGATCGTCATGTTACCCAGAGGTCCTACAAACCTGGACCAAGAGGGGGACCCGTGATTCCCGTATGCCGCCTCGAGGACCTCCCCGAGGGTGAATCCGTCCGTGTCGGTACCACCCCGCCGATCGCGGTGTTCCACGCCGGCGGTGAGCTGTACGCCATCGACGACACGTGCAGCCACCAGGACGCCTCCCTGTCCGAGGGCTGGGTGGAGGACTGTCTGGTGGAATGCCCGCTGCACGGCGCCTCGTTCGACCTCCGCACCGGGCAGCCGACGTGCCTGCCCGCCCGCCGCCCCGTCCGCACCCACCAGGTGGTCGTCACCGACGGTGTCATCCACGTCCGTCCGGCCGCCCACGAGGACACCGCGGCATGAGGACCACGGCCGGGGCGTCCCCGGCGGGCCCGTACGCGGCCCCGCCCGGGCGGCCCGCCCGGCGCCCGCGATCTAGCCTTGAGACATGACGCGAGCCTCCCGCCCCACGATCCGCCGCATCTACGAGCCGGCCGGGCCCGGCGACGGGGTGCGGGTCCTCGTGGACCGGCTCTGGCCGCGCGGCCTGGCCAAGGCGGACGCGCACGTCGACGAGTGGCCCAAGTCGCTCACCCCGTCCACCGAGCTGCGGCGCTGGTACCACGCGGCGGAGGGCGACGCGTACGAGGAGTTCCGGCAGCGGTACGAGGCCGAGCTCGCCGCCCCGGAGGCGGCCGAGGCCCTCGACCGGCTGCGCGAGCTGGCCCGGAAGGGGCCGCTCACGCTGCTCACCGCCTCCAAGGACCCCGAGCACAGCCACGCGGCCGTGCTGGTGGAGCTGCTCACGGGGTGACCGGGCCCGGATCGGGCTCCGGCCCACGGGGCGCGGGCACGGGCAGGGGCGCCGGCCTGCCGGTGGTCAGGAGGACCACCCCGTGCGCCGCCACCGCGCCGGCCGCCGCCGCGACCAGCCATCCGACCGGGCCCAGCCGGAACGTCTCACCGAGCAGGGCGACCCCGATGACGGCCGCCGCCGCCGGGTTCGCGAGGTTCACCACCGCGAGCGGCGCCGCGAGCCCGCCCCGGAACGCTGCCTGCGACAGCAGCAGCCCGCCCGTGGCGAACACCGACACCAGCCCGACCAGCAGCGCCGTCCGCCACCAGGGCGCCGGGCCGCCGGGCAGCTCCCGCGCCACGGAGGCCATGACCGTCTGGGTGAGCGCCGACGCCACCCCGGCGGCCACGCCCGACGCCGTCGCCAGGCCCAGCCCCCCACGCCCGCCGAGGCCCCCGCGCCGTACCAGCGCGGCGATCGCCACCGCCGTCACGGCCGCCACCGCCAGCGCCTCCGGGAACGACAGCGCGTCACCCGGCGCCGCCGGGCCCACCACCGCGACCAGGCCGAGCAGCCCGCCCACCGTCCACAGCGCGCCGCGCCACTCCGCCCGCGACACCCGCCGCCGCTCGTAGTACGCCCCGACCGGCAGCGCGGCCACCAGGGTCAGGGCGCCCAGCGGCTGCACCAGGGTGAGCGGCCCGTGGTGCAGCGCCGCGACATGGGTGAGCGCGCCCGCCGCGTTCAGCCCGACCGCCCACCACCACAGTGGCCGGGCGAGCAGCGCCCGGGCGCCCCCGGGGGCCGCCGCCAGCCGCGACTGGGCGACCGCCGCCAGCGCGTACCCGGCCGCCGACGCGAGCGACAGCAGCACGGCGAGGAGCGTGGCCCTCATCGGGGCGCCACCTCCACGCGTACCGGCGCCACCCGTACCAGGACCAGACAGGCCCCCAGCAGCACCGTGGCCACCAGCGCGTCCACCCAGTAGTGGTTCGCCGTCCCGACGATCACCAGCAGGGTGACGAACGGGTGGAGCAGCCACAGCGCGCGCCACCGCCCGCGGGTGGCCGCGATCAGCCCGAGGGCCACCATCAGCGCCCACCCGAAGTGCAGCGACGGCATCGCCGCGAACTGGTTGGCCAGGGTGTCCGCCGCGGGGGTCGCGCCGTACACGGAGGGCCCGTAGAGCCGTGCGGTGTCGACGAGCCCCGCCTCGGCCAGCATGCGCGGCGGCGCGAGCGGGACGAGCAGGTGCAGGGCGAGCGCGGCGGCGGTCAGCAGCGCGAGGACGCGGCGCGCCCACACGTACCGCTCCGGCCGGCGCCAGTACAGCCACACCAGGAAGGCGACCGTGGCGGGGAAGTGGACCCAGGCGTAGTACGCGTTGGCGGCGTGCACCACGGTGCCGCTGCCCAGCAGCAGGTCCTGGACGCGGCCCTCGCCGGGCAGGTGGACGGCCCGTTCCAGGTGCCACACCCGGTCCGCGTTGCCGAAGGCCAGGCCCTCGTGCCCGTTGGCCACGAGCCGGCCCAGCTTGTAGACGACGAACAGCGCGGTCACCAGAAGCAGCTCGCGCACCAGGGGCGGCCGCGGCCCGGCGGTCGCGTCCGGCGGTATCCCGGCAGCCATGCTCGGCCCCTCAGAAGGTTCACATCAGAAACAAAACGGAGGAAGCGTAGATCCGTTTTTATCGAGACGCAAACGTCTCGATACGCTTGCGTCTCGATTGAGCGCCGCCTACTCTCGTCCGTGCACGACGCCCCGCCCACGCACCCGCGGAGGAACCGATGTCCACGCAGGCCGCCACGGCCGCCGCGCGCCGCAGCAAGATCTCGCCGGAGCGCGAGCAGGAGCTGTACGGGGCGGTGCTGGACCTGCTGCGAGAGGGCGGCTACGACGCCGTGACCATGGAGGGCGTCGCCGCCCGCACCAAATGCGGCAAGGCCACCCTCTACCGCCAGTGGAAGACCAAGTCCCAGCTCGTCACGGCCGCGCTCGACAAGAGCCGGTGCAGCCTGTTCACCGGTATCGACACCGGCTCCCTCGCGGGCGACCTGCGGGCGGCCGCCGTCGCCGCGGCCGGGCGCCGGGGCCGGGACACCGAACTGATGGAGGCCGTCGGGCAGGCGTACCTCCACCACCCCGACCTGCGCCTGGCGCTGCGCGAAACGGTCATCAACCCGGAGGTCGCCGCGCTCGACGCGATGCTGCGGCGCGGTGTCGAGCGGGGCGAGATCGCCGCCGACAACCCGGCCATCGCGTTCGTCGCGCCCGGCTTCCTGGGCGTCCTGCGCATCGAGCGGCTCTTCGAGGACCGCTTCGGCGAGGAGGACGCCCTGCCCGCGTACGTCGAGGCGGTGGTCCTCCCGGCTCTGGGCCTCGGCGCCACCGGCGCCTGACGCGACGGCCCGCCGTCTTCCCGGCGCACGCCCGCTCGTGCACCATGGCCGGACCGCACCGCGCCCGCACCCCGCCCCAGGAGCGCCGCCGCATGGACCCCGCCACCCCGCCCGCCCCCCCCCCCCGCGCCACCGGGCGCCCCCCCCCCCCCCCCCGCCCCCCCCCCGGGCCCCCCCCCCCCCCCCCCCCGCCCCCCCCGGGCCCCCCCCCCCCGCCCCCGCCGGACCCGACAGGGGACACCCGCCCGCCCCCGCCGGACCCACCGCCGCCCTGGACGCGGTGCAGCGGGACCCGTATCCGCTGTACGCACAGGCCCGGCGCGCCGAGGGCCTCCTCCACGTACCCGAACTCGACGCCTGGCTCGTCGCCCGGGACGCCGACGTCCGCGAAGTGCTGCTGCGGCCCGACGACTTCTCCTCCGCCCAGTCACTGCGCCCCGACGTGATGCCCTCGCCCGCCGCGCTCGCCGTCCTCGGGCAGGGCCTCGGGAACCGGCCCACCGTCGTCTCCACCGACGGCGCCGCCCACCGGCGCCACCGCGCGCCCCTCAACAGCGGCCTGTCCGCCGCACGCGTCGCCGCGCTGCTCCCGTACGCGGCCGAGGTCGCCGACGACCTCGTCGACGGCTTCGCCGACGACGGCCGGACCGAGCTCATGGCCTCGTACGCCGGAAAGCTCCCCGGCGCCGTCGTCGGGCGGCTGCTCGGCCTGGACCCCGCCGACGTCCCGGCCGCCGTCCACGGCGGCCACCGCGCCGAACAGTTGCTGTTCCGGCCCATGAGCGAGACCGAACAGGTCGCCGCCGCCGAGGAGGTCGTCGCCCTCCAGCACCTCCTGGACGGCTACATACGCGACCGGCGCGCCCACCCGCGCGACGACCTGTGCTCCTCCCTCGTCGCCGCCCTCGCGCCCGGCACCGGGGAACTCACCATGGACCAGCGCCACGAACTGGTCGCCACCCTCCAGAACTTCCTCATCGCGGGCCACCTGACCACCACCGCCCTGATCGGCACCACCCTGCTCCACCTCCTGCGCAACCCCGGACAGTGGGACCTCCTGTGCGACAAACCGGAACTCATACCCGCCGCCGTGGAGGAGGCAGCCCGCTACGACACCGCCGTGCAGGGCTTCCGCCGCACCACCACCCGCCCCGTCACCCTCGCCGGCACACGACTGCCCGCCGGGGCCACCGTGTTCGTGGCATACGGCTCCGCCAACCGCGACGAGACCCGCTACGAGCGCGCCGACGCCTTCGACATCACCCGGTCCCTCACCCGGCCCCACGTCCGCCACCTGGCCTTCGGCCACGGCGCCCACGGCTGCCCCGGCTCCCAGCTCGCCCGCGCCCAACTCCGCCTCACCGTCGAGCTGTTCGCCCGCCGCCTGCCCGGGCTGCGCCTCGCCGAAGGCCACGACGTCGTGATGAGGCCGACGCTCATCCACCGCTCGCCCCAGGAGCTCCACCTCACGTGGGAGCCGGCGTGGCGCCCGTGAGCCGTGCCCTCGCCCCGGCAGGCGTGGCGCCCGTGAGCCGTGCCCTCGCCCCGGCAGGCGTGGCGCCCGTGAGCCGTGCCCTCGCCCCGGCAGGCGTGGCGCCCGTGAGCCGTGCCCTCAGCCCAGCAGCCGTGGCGCCTCCGCCGCCGGATCGACGGCCGCCTCCCCACGCCCCTCCAGCCGCCCCGCCAGCTCCCGCGCCCACGCCACCAGACCGGGCGTGTCGATCCCGTACGGACGGCCGCCGAACGCCGCGACCCGGTCGGCGCCCCGCAGCAGCAGCCGCGACCCGCCCGCCGCGTTGCCCCGGGCGGCATGGGTCAGCCCCACCGCGAGCTGCGCCAGACCCCGCCACAGCTCCCGCTCGCCCGCCCGCTGCTCCGGGCACGACTTCCAGGCGTCCTCGAGGACCTCGTGGGCGTGGAACGGCATCCCGGAGTCCAGCAGCCGCTGCGCCTCCCGCACGGTCACGGCCGGGGTGCGCACCACCCCCTCGGGCTGCCGCTCCACCCCCGCCTCGCCGTACGGCAGGGGCCGCCCCAGCCCGTCCCTCGGCCGCGCGCTGCGCGCCCGCCCTTCCTCGTCACGATCCCTTCCCGTCCTGTTCACGCCCCAATTGTCACCCGTCCGGCGGGCACCGTCCCAACCATGTCCGCCGACCGGGGCACGGGGCTACGCTCGGCTTGCCACGATGTGTGGGGACTCGTCGGGTACTCGTGGGGGAGGCAAGGCGATGCTGCCGTCCCGGCCGGAACACCGGTCGGCCGTACCGCTGTTGGAGCGCGAACCCGAGCTCGCCGCCGCGGCGCGTGCGGTGGACGCGCTGTGCGGCCCCGCCGCCTCGGGCGGCCTGCTGATCTACCGGGGCGAGGCCGGCATCGGCAAGACCGCCCTGCTCGCCGCCGTCCGCCGGCTCGCCCGGGACCGGTGCACCGTCCACGGCGCCCAGGGCGGCGAGACGGTCGCCTCCGTGCCCTTCCACGTCGTACGGCAGTTGCTGCGGCCCGCGCTCGCCGGACTCGGCGAGGACCCGGCCCGGCCGCTGCTCGGCGACGGGTACGACGTCGCCGCCCCCGCCCTCGGCCTCGCGGCCCCCAGCGGGCCCGCCGCCGACCCCCAGGGCGTCCGGGACGGCCTGGACCGGGTCGTCGCCCGGCTCGCCGAGCGCCACCGCTCCCGGCCCCTCGTCCTGCTCGTCGACGATGCGCACGGGGCGGACACCGAATCCCTGACCTGGCTCGCCGCCCTGTCCGCGAGCCTGCCCGCCCTGCCCCTGCTGGTCGTCCTCGCCCACCGCGCCGAGCCGGTGTCCGGGTCCGCCGCCGCCCTGCTCGGCCGGCTCGGCGCCGCCGCCCGGCTGCGCCTCACCCTGCACCCCTTCAGCCCCGGCGCGACCGCCGAACTGGCCCGTGCCACGCTCGGCGACCGGGCGGACGACCCGTTCTGCCGCGAGGTATGGGCGGTGACCGGCGGCAACCCGTACGAAACGGTGGAACTCCTCGCCAGGGTCCAGGACCGGTTCCTCGACCCCGTGGAGCGGTCGGTGCCCCGGCTGCGCGACCTCGGCGCCTCCGCGCGCGGCAGCGGACTCGTCGCCCGACTGGAAAAGCTGGGCACCGGACCCACCCGCCTCGCCTGGGCCGCCGCCGTGCTGGGCGCCGGCATCCCGCGCGGCCTCGCGGCCACCCTGGCCGGGATGACCCCCGCCGAGGCGGCCGGCTGCACCGAACGGCTCCGCGAGGCGCGGATCGTCACCGCCACCGACCCGATGGAGTTCGCCCACCCGCTGATCGCCACCGCCATATACCGCTCCATCCCGCCCGCCACCCGCACCGCCCTGCACGGCCGGGCCGCCTGGGCCGTCGCCCACGCGGGCCTCGGCGCCGCGGCCGCCTCCCGCCACCTGCTGGAGATCCACCCGGACGACGACGAGGAAGTCGTCGCCCAACTGCGCCGGGCCGCCCGCGAGCACCTCGCCGTCGGCGCACCCGAGGCCGCCCGCCGCTGCCTGGAACGGGCCCTCCAGGAACCCCCGCCGCCCCACGCGTACGCCGAGGTCCTCTACGAACTCGGCTGCGCCGCCCTCCTCACCTCGCCCC
This sequence comes from Streptomyces sp. WAC05374, assembly GCF_004353505.1. GTDB lineage: Bacteria > Actinomycetota > Actinomycetes > Streptomycetales > Streptomycetaceae > Streptomyces. The sequence goes on along the minus strand of NZ_SMNQ01000004.1, from coordinate 6,193 downwards.
CGGCCACCGTGCGCCACCTGCGCTCCGCCCTCGCCCTGCCCGGCCTCGACGGAGACCTCCGCACCGACGCCACCTGCCGCCTCGCCCAGGCACTCGCCCACAGCGACCGGCTCGGGGAGGCCGCACGCTCTGTCGCCACCGAGGCCGCCCGCACCCCGCCCGGCCCCGCCCGCACCCGCCTCCGGGCGGCCCACTTCATGTACGAGGCGTTCCGGGCCACCGAGGAGGACGGGCCGGGCCGCTCCCGCCGCCTCGCCGGGCTCGCCGACCACCTCCCCGGCACCGACAACGCCGAACGCGCCCTGCTGTCCCTGCGGGCCTTCGACGCCATGCTGCGCGGGGAGGACGCCGAACACGTCCTGGACCTGTGCGACCGCGCCCTCGTCCACGGCCGCCCGGCCCGCGGCCTGAGCTGGACCGACACCGAGTGGGGCTTCGAGACGCCCGCCCTGGTCGGCATCACCTACGCCTTCACGGACCGGCCCGGCCGCGCCCTGGACCTGTTCGAGGAAGCGGTACGGGCCTTCGAGATCTCCGGCTGGAGCGGCGCCCACCTCGCCTTCGCGCACACCCTCGTGGGCCTCGCCCACCGCCGCCGCGGCGCCCTCGCCGTGGCCGAGAGCTTCCTGCGCGAAGGGCTGCGCCTCGCCGACCGCGTCGGCAGCGGACTGCCCGTGCAGTGGGACGCCGCCTGCCTGCTCATCGACACCCTGCTCGCCCGCGGCCGGGTCACCGAGGCCCGCGACGTCGCCACCCGCTACCGCTTCGGCCCGCCCTGGCCGGGCGCCATGCTGATGCCGGACGGCCCGTGCGTCCACGCCCGCCTGCTCCTCGCCGAAGGCCGTACGAAGGAAGGCGTCGCCGAACTGGAAGCCGCCGGCCGCGCCTTCGAGGCCCGCGACCGCCACAACGGCCTGTGGGCGCCCTGGGCGTGCGACCTCGCCCGCGCCCTGGCCACCGAGGACCCCACCCGCGCCGCCCGGCTCGCCACCCGCGCCCGCGTGCAGGCCGAACGCTTCGGCACCGACACCGCCATTGGCGAAGCCCTCCGCTGCGCCGCCCTGTTCGCCCGCCCGGACGAAGCCGTCCATCTCCTCGCCCAGGCGGTCCGCCACCTGGAGGCGTCCCCCTCGGCGTACGAACACGCACGCGCCCGCCACGAGTACGCCCTGGCCCTCCGCTCCCCGGCCCGGCTCGCCCACGCCGCCGCCCTGGCCACCGCCTGCGGCGCCGAGAGTCTGGCCGCCCGCGCCGCCGCCGACCACGCCCTGATGACCCGCGACACGAACCCGGCCCCGGAGTGAGGTAATCTTCTCTTGCGCGCTCACCACGGCGAAAGCCGCGGGACACGCGCATCGGGACGTGGCGCAGCTTGGTAGCGCACTTGACTGGGGGTCAAGGGGTCGCAGGTTCAAATCCTGTCGTCCCGACATGCGAAAGCAGGTCGAAGGCCGTTTCGGAGCAATCCGGAACGGCCTTCTGCTTTTCCGTCGCGCCCATGCCCTTTCCGGGCCGCGAGGGGGCGCGTACACCGGGAAATCGTTCCCGTGTGTTTTCGGCCAGAGGTCGAATGCGATGACCGGTCACCAGGGGGACGCGTCCCTTTTTCGTGGTCGATGATGGCCGAAACGCCGATGCCGTTTCCCGTATTGCCCGGGGCCAATCACCGCCGTTCAAGCGGAATTACGTCTATCGAATGCGAGGCCCATCACTGTGGCAGGCAGATCATTGCGAGCCCGGCGCACACGGGGTTAGGGTCCTGGTGACCAGCGTGACCGGGGCGGAGTGCCGGAGGGGACCGACGAGGCGATCGTGCTTCGACGGACCGGACACCCCGGAGTGTTTCTTGTGCAAAGCAGGGGGAATTGTGGGGCGTACGCCCATGCCTGCCGCCGTCATGGCGGACATCTGTGCCGCTGTGCCGACGCACGGCTCCATCAGTCCTTGAGCAATGCCTTCACCTTTTCCGGTTGACGCCGCTTCGGCGTTCCCCGGCTCATTGGTTCCCGTCCGTTCACCCGGGCCGTGACCCGCGTGCGGTGCACGCGGCCCGAACGACACCGCGCCCCGGCCCGCCGCTGACCACGTCGGGCCGGCGCACGAGGGCGGCACCGCGTCGACCGCGCGGCCGCCGCCCCGTCCGGCGACCGCCCCGCGCGCCTGACGCCTGCCCACAGAGCGCCGGCCGTCGCCGCCCCCCACCCACGTAGAGCCGCCGTGACCAGGCGGCAGAGGGAGTCTTCGCATCACCATGCACACCCAGCACATCGCTTCCGCGCGGATGCGGCGGATCATGACGCGCGGCCTCGTGACCGCCACCGCCCTCGCGGCCGTCACCGGCACCGTCGCCCCCGTGGCCGTCGCCGATGAGGCCCCCGGGACGTCGGACGTCGCGACCCGTGCGGCCGGCATCGGCACGACCGACGGCCAGCGCGTGGAGGCCGCGGCCGTGGTCCGCCTCGACCCGACCGCCGACGTACTCCTGCTCAGCGACTACGACTTCATCCACGCGCTGTGGCAGAAGGCCCGGGACGCGGGCGAGCACCTGGACGCCGTGCGCACCGCCGCCGAACAGGCCATGGCCAGCACGGTCACCGAGGACCACGTGCGGTTCATCGTGGGCGGCATCCACGAGGCGTACAAGCTCGACCAGCAGCGCGAGCGCGAGAAGGCCGAGGCCGAGCGCGCCGCCCGGCAGGCCAAGTCCCAGGTGCTGCTCACCATCGGCATCCCCGGCACCCCGGAGCTGCTCGCCCTCACCGACGACAACTTCATCCGCGCCGTCGCCCGGCACGCCGCGTCCGGCCCCGAAGTACGGGCCGCGGCGCTCCAGGCGCTGGCCGGCGAACCGGCGGACTGGCACGAGTTCATCGTCAACGGTGCCCGCGCCGCCCACCAGCGCGACGTCGCCAAGGAGCTGGAGGAGCTGGCCGAGAAGGACCGCCAGGAGGCCGAGCGCCGCAAGGAGCTGGCCGCCCGCAAGAACACCGCGGCCCTCTTCCGCGTCACGCCCTCCGAGGCCATGCTCGCCCTGAGCGACGACAACTTCATCCGCGAGCTCCTGCGCCTGGCCGCCGCCGACCTGCACGGCACCGACCTCTACACCGAGGCGCAGCGCGCCACCCTCAGCCCCGACCCGGCCGTGTGGAAGGACTACATCCACCGCGGCGCCGACGCCGCGTACAAGCGCGACGACGAGAACCGGCGCAAGAAGCTCGCGGAGGCCAACCGCAAGCTCGCCCTCCAGATCCAGGCGGCGGCGGAGAACGGCGGAGTCAACCCCCACCTGGTCGCCGCCGCCAAGAAGGCCCTGGCCGGCAGCGACGACGACGTCGCGCAGTTCCTCAAGCCGGACACCCAGTACCGGCTCAAGCGCCAGTCCCTCAGGGCGTGGGGCGAGGCCGAGTACGCCCGCCAGTCCAGCGCGGACGGCGGGAAGGTCCTCCTCGACGACACGCTGAAGTCCACCAGCCCCCTGGCCGACCGCGAGGACGCCACCTGGGTGATCGTGCCCTCCCTGGCGAGCCAGCCGGGCTGCTACTCCTTCGAGTCCGCACGCAAGCGCGGCTACTACCTCCGCAGCGGCAAGGCCGAGAAGAACGGCCTGCGCGTGGAGATCGCGGCCGACGACCGGAGCACCGCGTTCAGGAAGAGCGCCACCTGGTGCACCCGCACGACCCCGCTGACGCCCACCAAGCTCGGCGTCAAGTCCTTCACGCAGACCGCCGGCAGTGACACGAACTGGCTCGCGCCCACGACGAAGGACGTCTACGCCCGCACCACCTTCACGTTCCCCCTGCCCGGCGGCGTCGAGGGCGAGGCCAAGAAGGTCCGCATCGCGGGCTGGCGCATCAGCACACCGCTGGCGCCCTGACGCCGGCCGGCAACCGATGGTGCACACGATCCGCCAAGGAGCAGGAGTGACGGAAATGGTGGCAGACGAGACAGGACGCGGCGTGAGACGTCACCGATGGGTCGCACCGGGACTGGCCGTCGCCGTACTGGCCGTCGGCGGCACGCTCACGGACGCGACACCGGCCCGCGCGCAGACGGCGGTGGCCGTGGAATCCGCCGGGCAGTCGTCGCCGGGGGTGGCCGGGCAGCCGTCGCCGGTGGTGGCCGCCGCGGCCGACGAGGCACGCGCGCGTGTCGCGCGGCTGGCCAAGTCGGGGCTGCCGGCGGAGATCCGCGCGTCGGCGTGGAACGCGCTGCGCAGTACGCGGGGCGACGCGGCGATCGCCGACTGGCTGGCGCCCGGGGGCGGTTACGACCAGGCCAAGCAGCGCCTGCGGGACGCGCGGTCGCGCAACCGGGCGTTCTGCGAGCGGGTGGTGGCCACGCATCCGGCCGGGTTCTCCCCGGAGGTGCGGTCGGCGGCGGAGCGGGCGCTGAAGGGTACGGACGCCGATCGCGCCGTCTTCGTGAAGACCGGCTACGCCGAGGCGCAGCAGCGGGACCGCACGAAGCGCCAGGCCGACGAGCAGCACCGCATCGAGGTGTCCGAGGGCGACCGTGCCTTCGTACGGGTGCTCGCCGAGAACGATCCCGGTGAACAGGTGCGGGTGGCGGCGCAGTGGGCGCTGCGGGCCGGTGCCACGGACGCGGACGTCGTGGAGTTCTTCGGCTACGGCTGGGCGACGGGTGCGGCACTGGACCTGGAGGCGTACCGGCTGCGGGCCGCCGACGCGGAGGTGCGGCGTCATCACGTGCTGTCGCTGCTGATCGCCAGGGCGGTGGCAGCCGAGGCGGCGCTGACGTCGGCGGCGGACGCGGCGAAGGCGCGTGCCGAGGCCCAGGCGGCCTGGCAGGCGGTCGCCGGACACGCGGACGGCGGGCGGAAGGCGTGGCTGGCCGAGCAGGAGGCGGCCAGGGCGCAGGCGGAGACCTGGCAGAACATCGCCCGGCTGTCCCAGGAGGGCGCGGACGGCATCTGGGCGAGGATCAGCCTGCCCGCCGGGGCCCGGCAGGACGACTGGGCCAAGGAGGGGACGGAGGCCGCTGAGACGGCCGCCTTCTGGCAGGCCATGGCCGACCGGGCCCTCGAGGGCGAGAACCGCGTCAAGGGCTGACGCCACGGGTTGACGCGCCGCGGCCATGACCTGACCCCCTGCCCGCGCACACGAGGGCAGGGGGCTTTTTCGTCGCCGATTGGCCTTTGACCGATCGATTCATTGACTCATTGACTTATTGAAGGGGTTTCCCGTGAGGGGAAGATTCCGGCCCAGGGCCGGAACGATGCGCGGCCGTGGGCCGGGTGTGATGGGCCGGGCGGTTTCCACCGTCATGGCCCTGGCCGTGCTGGGTGGCACGGCGGGGGAGGCCGGTGCGGTCGCCCCGGCGAAGCAGGACGGCAGGGTCGTCCTCAGCCGGGTGCTGGCCGAACTGTCCGAGGAAGCGCCCGTTCCGCCGCCGGCGGGTTCGGCGTTGGACCGGATCAGTGATGAGCGTGACCGGCAGTTGGTGGAGGACTTCGCGGAGTTCGACGAGGAGGAAGAGGTCCGCGAGGCCGCCAGGGCGGCGCTGGCGAGTTCCGATCCGAACGCGGTCCGGGAGTTTTTGGAGCGGGGTGAGGCCGAGGCGCGGCAGCGTGCGAAGGACAAGCGGGATGCGGCCGATGTGGCCAACCGGCGCACGATCGAGGCGCTGCGCGGCACCGGTGGCCCGTTCTTCAATGCTGAGGTCGAGCGGGTTTTGAAGGGCACGGCCCGGGACCGGGCCGATTTCCTGGCCTTCGGCGCGGACATCGCCCGGCAGCGGGACAAGGCGAGCGAGCAGAACGAGCAGGAACGCGCGGCGGAGAACCGCAAGCGGGTGGAGATGCTCGCCGCGGTGGGCGGGCCGGAGGTCCAGCGGGCCGCGCAGGCCGCCTTGGCCACGGGCGATGCCAAGGTGATCGCGGAGTTTTTGGAAAAGGGCTATCTGCTGGCGGCGCAGAAGGACGCCGAGGACCGGGCGGCGCACGAAAAGGCGCAGAAGGAGGCGGCCGAGGCGGCCGAGAAGCTGCGCGAGCTGGCGCAGAAGGCGGCCACCGCCGCCGAGGCCCGCACCAAGCTGATCGCGGCGCACGGGGATGCGGTCAGGGCGCTGAAGACCGCGTCGAACGCGATGAGCGCGGCGGCCGCGCAGTCGCGTGAGGCCGACCGGATGCTGGCCGCCGACAAGGCCGGCAAGCGCCTGTCGGACTACGCCCCCG
>NZ_SMNQ01000051.1 GCF_004353505.1 Streptomyces sp. WAC05374 | reverse complement strand
CTGTGCAGTTCTCAAGCAACGACCAGCCACCCATCACCTGAACCCGAAGACTCAGTGCACTGGGGCCGGCATCGCAGAAGGGCGAGCAACGCTCGCACCCTCAGACACCCAACAGCGTGCCCGACACGACCAGATCAGATTCACGTTCCACGCCGAAGCAGTACTAATGATCCTCACGAATCGTGCCGAATAATCAACGTTCCACCCATGAGCAACCAGCATCAGACGTTCGCTGATGTTCTGGCCTCTGACCGGCCGAAACCGGTAAGAAGTGCTCCTTAGAAAGGAGGTGATCCAGCCGCACCTTCCGGTACGGCTACCTTGTTACGACTTCGTCCCAATCGCCAGTCCCACCTTCGACAGCTCCCTCCCACAAGGGGTTGGGCCACCGGCTTCGGG
>NZ_SMNQ01000050.1 GCF_004353505.1 Streptomyces sp. WAC05374 | reverse complement strand
CTCGATGCTGGGCGCGGTGAAGCCGACCTTGGCGGAACCGTCGTTGTTGATGGCGCTGCCGCGCAGCACGGCGTAAATGGTGTCACCGGCCGCGATCGCGTCCGACAGCCGCCGCAGCACCACCACGCCGACCCCGTCGCCGCCGACCGTGCCCGCGCCCTTCTCGTCGAAGGCCCGGCACTTGCCGTCCGGCGAGACGACCATGCCCTTCTGGTACGGGTAGCCCCGGACCAGCGGGACGGTCACCGACGCGCCGCCCGCGAGGGCGATGTCGGACTCGCCGCGCAGCAGGCTCTCGCGGGCCAGGTGCGTGGCGACCAGACCGGTGGAACAGGCGGTCTGCACCGTCAGGGCGGGACCGCGCAGGTTCAGCCGGTGCGCCACCCGCGTCGACAGGAAGTCGTTCCTCCCCCCGATCATCGTGCGGTAGAACGACGCCAGGTCGCCGCCGGCCGACTCGGCCTCGTAGCCGCCGACACCGGCCCCCGCGAAGACGCCGACGTTGCCGTCGAAGGTCGCGGGCACGATGCCGGAGTGTTCCAGGGCCTGCCAGGCGGTCTCCAGGAACAGCCGGTGCTGCGGCCCCATCAGCTCCGCCTCGGACGGCATGTAGTCGAAGAAGGCGGCGTCGAAGAGGTCGGCCCCTT
>NZ_SMNQ01000049.1 GCF_004353505.1 Streptomyces sp. WAC05374 | reverse complement strand
CGATGCGGTCGAGTCCGGGTGCGCCGGGTTCTTGGCGGACGACGGCGGTGAGGGACCAGTCGACGTGGGGGGCGAGGGCGTCTTCGCAGGCGGTCATGTGCTCGGCGAAGAGGGGTGAGGCGTCGAGCAGTTCACGGCCCATGCCGGCCCACTGCGCACCCTGACCCGGGAACACGAACACCGTCTTGCCGCGCGGCTTGGCCACACCCTCGGACACCGCCTCGTGCGACCTGCCGTCGGCCAGGGCACGCAGCCCCTCGACCAGCTCCGCGGTGCCGCCCGCGAGGACGCTCGCCCGGTGCTCGAAGTGGGTACGGTGCCGGGCCGCCGTCACCGCCACGTCGGCCAGGCACACGTCACCGCGGCCGGCCAGCCAGTCCGCCCAGCGGGCGGCCTGCTCACGCAGGGCCTTCTCGTCGCGGGCGGACAGCACCACGGGCAGCGCACCGGACGCGGGCCTCTGCGGCTCCGGCCGTTGTGGCGCCTGCTCCAGCACCACGTGGGCGTTGGTGCCGCCCAGGCCGAAGGCGGACACGCCGGCGCGGCGGGGCCCCTCCTCCTTCCACTGCTTGGTCTCGGTGTTGACGTAGAACAGGTCGGGGTCCAGGCCCATCTCGGGGTTGGGGTGCTCGTAGTTGAGGCTGGGCACCAGTTCGCCGTGGTGGATGGCGAGGGTCGCCTTGATCAGCCCTGCCACACCCGCGGTCGTGTCGGTGTGGCCGATGTTGGTCTTCACCGAGCCGATGGCGCACGGTTCGGTCCGCCCACTGGTGGCGAACACCTGCTGGAGGGCGCGCATCTCGATGGGGTCGCCGAGGGTGGTGCCGGTGCCGTGGG
>NZ_SMNQ01000048.1 GCF_004353505.1 Streptomyces sp. WAC05374 | reverse complement strand
CTGAACGACGGTGCGGGGGCCCGTATCCAGGAGGGCGTCAGCGCCCTGGCGGGGTACGGCGGGATCTTCCAGCGCAACACGCGTGCCTCGGGTGTCATCCCGCAGATCAGCGTGATGCTCGGCCCGTGCGCGGGCGGCGCGGCCTACAGCCCCGCCCTGACGGACTTCGTGTTCATGGTCCGTGACACCTCGCAGATGTTCATCACCGGCCCGGACGTGGTCAAGGCCGTGACGGGTGAGGAGATCACCCAGAACGGCCTGGGTGGCGCGGACGTGCACGCCGAGACCAGCGGTGTGGCGCACTTCGCGTACGACGACGAGGAGACCTGCATCGCCGAGGTCCGCTACCTGTTGTCGATGCTGCCGCAGAACAACCGTGAGAACCCTCCGGTGGTGCGGGGCCAGGACGCCGCGGACCGGCGCTGCGACGCGCTCCTGGACCTGGTCCCGGTCGACGGCAACCGGCCCTACGACATGGCGAAGGTGATCGAGGAGCTCGTCGACGACGGCGACTACCTGGAGATCCACGAGCGCTGGGCGCGCAACATCATCTGCGCCCTGGCCCGCCTGGACGGCCAGGTCGTGGGCATCGTGGCCAACCAGCCGCAGACGCTGGCCGGCGTGCTGGACATCGAGGCGTCCGAGAAGGCCGCCCGCTTCGTCCAGATGTGCGACGCGTTCAACATCCCGATCATCACCCTGCTGGACGTGCCCGGCTTCCTGCCCGGCGTCGACCAGGAGCACGGCGGCATCATCCGCCACGGCGCCAAGCTGCTGTACGCGTACTGCAACGCCACCGTGCCGCGCATCAGCCTGATCCTGCGCAAGGCCTACGGCGGCGCCTACATCGTCATGGACTCCCAGTCCATCGGCGCCGACCTCACCTACGCCTGGCCGACCAACGAGATCGCCGTCATGGGCGCCGAGGGCGCCGCCAACGTCATCTTCCGCCGTCAGATCGCCGACGCCGAGGACCCCGAGGCCATGCGCGCCCGCATGGTCAAGGAGTACAAGGC
>NZ_SMNQ01000047.1 GCF_004353505.1 Streptomyces sp. WAC05374 | reverse complement strand
GGCACGATGCCGGAGTGTTCCAGGGCCTGCCAGGCGGTCTCCAGGAACAGCCGGTGCTGCGGCCCCATCAGCTCCGCCTCGGACGGCATGTAGTCGAAGAAGGCGGCGTCGAAGAGGTCGGCCCCTTCGACGTATCCCTTGGCGGGGACGTAGTCGGGGTCGGTGATCAGCTCCTCGGGCAGTCCCGCGGCGCGCAGTTCGTCCAGGGTGAAGTGGCGGATCGACTCGACGCCGTCGCGCAGGTTGCGCCAGAAGGTGTCGATGTCCGGCGCGCCCGGCAGCCTGCACGCCATGCCGACGACGGCGACCGCCTCGTCCCCGGCGGAACGGTCCGCCGGGCGGCGCCGCTCGGCCCGGGTGGTGACGGCACCCGTGCCGCCCAGGTGGGCGGCGAGCTTGCGCACGGTGGGGTACTGGAACAGGGCGGACAGCGGGAAGGGGCGGCCCAGTTCACTGGTGATGAGCTTGTGGGCCTCCAGGGCGGTCATGGAGCTGCCGCCGATCTCGAAGAAGCCCCGGTCGGGGTCGATGTGCGGCACACCGAGCACGGTCCGCCACGCCCCGGCCACGAGCGTTTCGAGGTCGCCGTCCGCCGCCGGGGCGGGCAGACCCGGAGCGTCCTGCGGAAGGCTCAGCAGGGCGTTGCGGTCGACCTTCTTGTTCGGGGTGTGGGGCAGTTCGTCGAGACGGACCACCCGGGTGGGAACCATGTACGTGGGCAGGCGCTCGGCCAGATGGGCCAGCAGATCGGCCTCCTCGGCGGAGTGGCCGGTCCAGTACAGGGTGAGGCGCTCCTCGCGCACGACGGCCGCGCATTCGACGACGGCCGGGTGTTCGGCGGCGACCGCCTCGATCTCGCCGAGCTCGATGCGGTGGCCGTGCAGCTTGACCTGGAAATCGGTACGGCCCCGGTACTCCAGCGAGCCGTCCTCGCGGTAACGGACCACGTCGCCCGTGCGGTACATGCGCCCGCCGGGGGTGAACGGGTCGTCGACGAAGCGTTCCGCGGTCAGCTCCGGCCGGTTCAGGTAGCCGCGGGCCACGCCGAGGCCGCCGATCCACAGCTCGCCCAGGCTCCCGCGCGGCACCCGCCGCCCCGCCCCGTCCAGCACGTACAGC
>NZ_SMNQ01000046.1 GCF_004353505.1 Streptomyces sp. WAC05374 | reverse complement strand
TCAGAAGGCGTCGGTGGGGACGTAGGTGCCCCACACCTCGCGCAGGGCGTTGCAGACCTCGCCGACGGTGGCGCGGGCCTTGAGGGCGTCCTTCATCGGGTAGAGGACGTTGTCGGTGCCTTCGGCGGCCTTCTTCAGTTCCGCGAGGGCCGCGTCGACGGCCGTCTGGTCGCGCCCGGCGCGCAGCGCGGCCAGGCGTTCGGCCTGCTGGGCCTCGATGGCGGGGTCGACGCGCAGCGGTTCGTAGGGTTCCTCGGCGTCGAGGGTGTAGCGGTTGACGCCGACCACGACGCGTTCGCCGGAGTCGGTCTCCTGCGCGATGCGGTAGGCGGACCGCTCGATCTCGTTCTTCTGGAATCCCCGCTCGATGGCGTTGACCGCGCCGCCCAGGTCCTCGACCTTCGTCATGAGTTCGAGGGCGGCGGCCTCGACCTCGTCGGTCATCTTCTCTATGACGTAGGACCCGGCGAAGGGGTCGACGGTGGCGGTCACGTCCGTCTCGTAGGCCAGGACCTGCTGGGTGCGCAGCGCCAGGCGGGCGGACTTGTCGGTCGGCAGCGCGATGGCCTCGTCGAAGGAGTTGGTGTGCAGCGACTGCGTCCCGCCCAGCACCGCCGCCAGGCCCTGCACCGCCACCCGCACCAGGTTGACCTCCGGCTGCTGCGCGGTGAGCTGCACCCCGGCGGTCTGGGTGTGGAAACGCAGCATCATCGACTTGGGGTTCTTCGCCCCGAACTCCTCACGCATCACCCGCGCCCAGATCCTGCGCGCCGCCCGGAACTTCGCCACCTCCTCCAGGATGGTGGTGCGCGCGACGAAGAAGAACGACAGACGCGGCGCGAAGTCGTCCACGTCCATCCCGGCCGCGACCGCGGTACGGACGTACTCGATACCGTCGGCGAGGGTGAAGGCGATCTCCTGCGCCGGCGAGGCACCCGCCTCCGCCATGTGGTAGCCGGAGATCGAGATGGTGTTCCACTTCGGGATCTCGGCCTTGCAGTACTTGAAGATGTCCGCGATCAGCCGCAGCGACGGCTTGGGCGGGAAGATGTAGGTGCCGCGGGCGATGTACTCCTTGAGCACGTCGTTCTGGATCGTGCCGGTCAGCCTGTCCGCCGGCACGCCCTGCTCCTCACCCACCAGTTGGTACAGCAGGAGCAGCAGAGCGGCCGGCGCGTTGATCGTCATCGAGGTGGACACCTTGTCCAGCGGGATCCCGCCGAACAGCACCCGCATGTCGTCGATCGAGTCGATCGCCAC
>NZ_SMNQ01000045.1 GCF_004353505.1 Streptomyces sp. WAC05374 | reverse complement strand
GGACGCTGTTGGTTAATTCCGCCCCGCTGGGCTTCATCCAGCGGGGCGGAGTGCTGCAAAGGGTGAGGTCCGGGTGCGGGCGAGGGGTCTGCCGGTGAGCCAGGCGTCGATGCGGGTGAGGTTGATGGCGGCGCCGGTGAGGTGGTGTTGCAGGCGGGTCTTGGCGAGACCGCGGTAGCGGGATCTGCGCAGGCCGAAAGCCTGGACGGCCTGGGAGATGGTGCCCTCGACGCCGGCGCGGTGTCCGTAGCGCTTGCGCCACTGATCACTGTCCTGCTCAGGCCGGATCTGCTGCAGGATTTCGTGTTCGGGCCGGGGCCGCAGGGTGATGTAGCGACCCTTTGGTGAACTCGTGCATTCCTGGCGGGCCGGACAGGGGCTGCAGTCACGTCTCGCGAACGTCGCCCGAACCACCGGCGTCCCTCGGTGGCTGGTCGTCTCCCGCCAGCTCGTGGTGGTGCGGCCCTCGGGACATACGACCTGTCTGTTCTCCCAGTCCACGGTGAAGCGGGTGTTGTCGAAGCCCGCCGCCTGGGCCTTTTGCCTGTTGGTGTCCCGCGCGAGCGGGCCCATGAGACTGACTCGATGATCGCGCTGGGCATGGTGGATCTGTTCAGCATCGACGTAGCCGGCGTCGACCAGGTGCTCGTCCGGCAGGAGGCCACGCTCGGCCAGAGCGGTGTGGATGTCTTCCAGGACGGCCATGTCGGTGACCGGTGCCGCGGTGGTGTGGACGTGCGTGATCAGATGCGGGGCGTCAGGCTCACAGGTCTCGCTGAGGTGGACCTTGTAGCCGGACCAGCCCAGATCCCGCTTCGCACCGGTCCGCGCCTCGATCTCGTGCGGGGTGCGTAAGCGGATCAGACCGGGTGGAAGGTCCTTTGTCTCGCGCCAGCGCACCACGCCGTCGGCGTGGTGGAACTGCTGCACCCACGTCCGGCGCAGGAGCTCCACCGCGGGCAGATACCGAAGGCCGGGCGGTGCCGACGCCGACCAGACGGCCTGAAGCAGCACCATGCCGTCGGCCCCGCACTGATCGCCGTGCTCGACCCGCGCGGCCCACCGGGACGGGAAACGGGTGTCCTCCGGCCGGGCGGAGTAACGGTCGAACCACTCGGGCGCCGCCACCCCCGCCAGCCAGTCGCCGGCTGCTTCGGCGAGCTGGTTCAGTGCCGTGCGCAGTGTCTCGACCACGAACTCCAGCCGGTTCAGGTCCCTCGTCGCGGCCAGTACATGGGTGGCGTCCGTGCGCTGCCGCTTGCCCGACTTGACCAGCCCGGCTTGCCCGGCGGCGGCCAGCACCGCGTCGAACACGCCCCTGCCCGCATCGTCCGCGGCCAGCCGGGCACGGAACTCGCTGAGCACGGAGAAGTCGAAGCCGGTATCGGTCAGCTCAAGCGACAGGGCGTACTTCCAGTCCAGACGCGATCGGACCGCGTGCGCGGCCTGCCGGTCGGTCAGCCCCTCCGTGAACTGCAACACCGACACCAGCGCCAGCCGGGCCGGCGACACCACCGGCCGTCCCCGCACCGGAAAAAGCCCCGCGAAATCGGCATCGGCGAAGACCGGACCCAGCGTGTCCCGCACCCGCATCGCCAGACAGCCCTTCGGGAATACCGCGCGAGCCACCCGCGCGGTCTCCTCCGGAATCTCCGCCAACTCCACCCCATGCAACGACACGAACCCACCCCTGAAGCACGACGACGGCCTGCACAACCCCAACGGGTCATACAGGCCGTCGTCACGCAGGCCCCGGATTAACCAACAGCGTCCG
>NZ_SMNQ01000044.1 GCF_004353505.1 Streptomyces sp. WAC05374 | reverse complement strand
CCCCCCCCCGCCCCGCCGACCCCCCCCCAGACCCCCCGCGCCGCCCCCGACTGCCCCCCCGCCCCCCCCAGCGCAGCCGCCCCGGCGCTCGACACCCCACGCGCCCCCGGCACGAACAACCGCACCCCCCCCCTCGCCGGCGCCCTCCCCCCCTCGCCGTCCTCGCCCGTCCCGAGCTCTGACAGGGCAGCCCGGTCCGCGTCGACTACCGGCAGCCCCTCACCCGCCCGCTCAAGCTTCAACTCGGCCAGGACCCGGACATAGCGGCTGACCTCGACCCGGTTCCGAGACGGCCGAGCCCCCTCCAACACCCGTCCCGCCTGCAGATCCCGGCGCACCACACGATGCAACGTCCCTAGGGACGGCACACTTCCGGGCGAGGGTGAACCGTCGGCCGCCGGTACAGCGCCGCGACGTTCCCGCCCACCTCTGTCAGGACCGCCCACTGCTCGTCATCCAGAGTGAACCCGTCCTGCCGCCCCACCGGCTCCAGACGGCCCTCGCGCGCCTCCGCCAGCCACTTCCACACCGTCCGGATCGTCACACCCGCGGCCTCGGCCATCACCCGGACATGCAGCGACGACACCGACCCCGGTCCCTGATCCACCGCCAACAACCGACGCACCACCACACCACGCGCCAACCGGCCGCCCTCACCCATACCCCCAGCACCCCCGGCGACCACGGCACCGAACACTGGAATAGGCAAACCCATGACAGCCATCCATAGCCGTGCTAGCCACCACATGGCAGCCGCTTGGTCACTCAATGGCAGCCAAGATCACCAGCCCAAGACGACCAATGCCAAGAAAACTCCCAGCTACACAAGGCCCCCACACACACCCGCTGACGCCCAACCCCATCACCCCACCCACTCACATCTCCTCGCGAAGCGCCGAGACTCGTATGCCCGTCGGCTCCAGTAGCTTCTTCACCTCGCCGTGTCCGGGCTTGGTGAGCACCCACACCTGCCGCTGGTCTGCCTGCACGATTCGATCCTCACCAGTGGGTCTGCCATCGGAACTTCCCGGTACGCACCTCCACGGCGTGCAGGTCGTCATTCTCACGGCGATGCCACCGCCAGCGGACACACTGAAGGACTGGAACCCCGTGGTCACTAGGATTTTTGGCGGAGTGGCAGGCCGCCAGAGCTCGCGGCCTTTGTCGATGGCGACGGTGGGCGGAGCAGGGCTTGGCCTTGGCCGAGGCGCAAGCGCCGTCCCCGGTGACAACCACAACCGAGCGTCCGGTGGCACGTAATGCCACCGCTGCTCGTCGCTGGAGGCGTCATATCCGCGCACCGCCTCCAAGCGGCTGGGGACGAGGATACTGCCGGACAGCCGGGCGAGCAGCAAGCGACCAAAACGCCACCGTCCAGCCCAGCCGGTGCCTGCTCCGCCCCTGCCGGACGGTACGTCGTTCCAGGTGTGTTCGGGCGGGCGCGGTGCGCCGACTCGTCGTACCGTGACCGGAGGCGGGGCCCGGCGCGGGGCCGCCGCGACGACGTCAGGTGCTCGGTCACCGGGTGATGTCCCATGTCTCAGCAGGCATCCGCACCAGTCGGTGGAGCGTCGCGCGGAGAGCGCGCCGGGCGGATGCCTCGGTGAGGGCGGGAGGGCCGTCCTTCATGGTCCCCAACGACGTGGGGAAGGGCTCCCAGCCGTTGTAGATGGCCATGAGCCCGGTGAGGTGGCGGGTGATGCTCGCCGAGCTGCCGGTGCCGGACTCCAGTACGCTGCTGACCACGCCGTCGTGCACGTCGGGGTCGATCAGGCGTGGTCGCAGCAGGTCCAGGTCCACTTTCGGCAGGGCAGGGATGTGCTGCCTGCGGGCCAGGACCTCCTGAT
>NZ_SMNQ01000043.1 GCF_004353505.1 Streptomyces sp. WAC05374 | reverse complement strand
GGGGATGCGGTCAGGGCGCTGAAGACCGCGTCGAACGCGATGAGCGCGGCGGCCGCGCAGTCGCGTGAGGCCGACCGGATGCTGGCCGCCGACAAGGCCGGCAAGCGCCTGTCGGACTACGCCCCCGTCAAGGCCGAGGCGTCGCGCCAGGTCGGCATCGCCGAAGGTGCCGCGAAGGCCGCGCAGGTGGCGGCCGGGCAGGCCAAGGTGCAGGCCGACGTGCTGGTTGGCACCGGGCTGACGCATGGGGTGCAGTGGTCGGAGGTGGCTTCCGGTATCGCGGGTGCCGCTGACGCCGCGGCGACGGCGGCGGCGACCGCGCGGCACGCCATCGATGCCACCGCCGCCGATGCGGCGGGGCTGAACTCCAAGAACCAGGCCGAGCTGCACGCCGCGCAGGCGGCGAAGTGGCGGGCGAACGCCGAGGAGCACGCCAAGGCCGCGGCCAGGCTGGCCGAGGCGGCCGCCAAGCAGGCGAAGATCGCCGCGGATGCCGCCGGCAAGGCCCGCGAGGCCAGGCTCGCGGCCGAGCAGGCGGAGAAGCAGGCGTGGGAGCACGCCAGGAAGACCCGCGACGCGCGCATCGAGGCCGAGCGGCAGGCGAAGATCGCCGCCGAGCAGCGGGCGATCGCCGAGCGTGAGCGGGATCTTGCCGCTGCCGCCCGGGTGCGGGCCGAGCGGGAGCGGGACATCGCCGCCGCGGCGCGTGCCCGTGCCGAGGCAGAGGCCCGCACCGCTGCCGCCCGCCGCGCCGACGCGCAGGCGGCCGCGGCTGTGGCGGCCGAGAAGCGGGCCACCGCCCAGGCACAGGAAGGGATCGCCGCCAAGGCCGACGAACTGGCCCGCGGTGAGGAGGCAAAGGCCCGCACCGCCCGCAACAAGGCGGTCGAGGCCGAACGCGCCCACAAGGCCGAAGACGCCCGCGCAAGGGCCAGTGAGGCACTGGCCGCCAAGGCCAAGGGCACCGAGCACGCCGAGACCGCGCGGGCGGCGGCCACCGAGGCCCGCTCCGCCGCCACCGCCGCCGGCACCGCCGCCGGATCGGCCCGAGGCGCCGCCGATCAGGCCTCCGCCGCAGCCGTCCGCTCGCGTTCGGCGGCCATCGAGGCCGCCGGCGCTGCCGCCCGGGCCCGGGCAGCGGCCGCCGAGGCCACCGCCCACGCCGCACGCGCCAACGCCGCCGCCAACAAGGCCGAAGCCGCCGCCTTCGCCGCCAACGCCGCAGCCAACAAGGCCGAGGCCGAGGCCGCCCTGACCCGGGCCGCCGCCCAGCGGGCGAACGCCAAGGCCGCCGAGGCCACCGCGCAGGAGGCCCGCGCGGGTATCGCCGCCCATGAGGCGTCCCGGCTGGCCGGCCTTGCCGCCCTCCACGCCAACCACGCCCTGCAGGCAGCCAACCGCACCAAGGACGAAGCCGAAGGCGCCACCCGCGAAGCGGGCATGGCACGCCTGCAGGCCACCATCGCCGTCCAGGCCGCCACCTCCGCCCGCACCACCGCCGCCGGCATCGCCGACCCGGCCAACACCGCCATCACCCTGACCGCGCCGTTCACCGGCACCGACATCGACGCCGACTTCGCCACCGAAGTCGCCAAAGCCGCCCAGGCCCTGGGCCAGACAGAGGTGACCAAGGCGGAAACCCGCGCGGCCGAAGCCGTCAAGGCCGCAGAAGCGGCCGAAGCCGCCGCCACACGCGCCAACGCCCAGGTCGCCCCCGCCTTCAAGGCAGCCGCGGCAGCCGCGCGTTCCTCCGCCAACGCCGCCCGCTCCTCCGCGGCGGCGATGAAGTCCGCCGCCCAGGCAGCCGAGGACGGCGCCAAGGCCCGCGCCGCGGCCGCCCGCGCCAACCAGGCCGACGCACAAGCCCAGGCCGACGCCAAGCAGGCCCGCACCGCGGCCAACCAGGCCTACGCCGACGCCACCGCCGCACGCAACGCCGCCACC
>NZ_SMNQ01000042.1 GCF_004353505.1 Streptomyces sp. WAC05374 | reverse complement strand
CCCCCCCCCCCCCCCCCCCCCCCCCCCCCCCCCCCCCCCCCCCCCCCCCCCCCCCCCCCCCCCCCCCCCCCCCCCCCCCCCCCCCCCCCCCCCCCCCCCCCCCCCCCCCCCCCCCCCCCCCCCCCCCACCCCCCCCCCCCCCCCCCCCCCCCCCCCCCCCCCCCCCCCCCCCCCCCCCCCCCCCCCCCCCCCCCCCCCCCCCCCCCCCCCCCCCCCCCCCCCCCCCGACGACGGCGAGTTATCACGGCGTGATAGGTCCGCTCCCCCACCCCGCCGGCGCTCACTCGCAGCGGCGGCCCGCGCATCGGCCTCCCGTACCTGCTCGGCGGGGGAGAGCTTGGACAGATTCCGCACGTGCTCGATCTTCCGATGCCCCGCCACGAGGTCGGCCTGCAACTGCGGGTCGAGGTCGAGGATGGAGAGCTTCGACGAGATGGTGGACTGCGCGATACCCAGCCTCTTGGCGGCCTTGTTCTGCGACCCGTAGAACTCGACGAGCTTGCGCAACGCCTGCGCCTGCTCGATCGGGTTCATGTCGTCCCGATGGACGTTGGCGACGAACGCCGCTTCCAGAAGGGACTCGTCCGTCGAGACGAGGTCGTTGTCGACGGAGACCTTGATGGTCCGCGCACCCGCCAGCCGAGCCGCGGCAAGCCGACGGTGTCCATCGACGACGATGTACCGGGCCCCCTCCTCGATCTCCGAGGCACGCTCCGGCCGCTCGCGCAGATAGGCGTCGACAGTCGCGACAGTGATGGCGTTGATGAGGCCGATCTCGCGGATGCTCTCCGCCAGCCCCTCCAGGTCCCGCAGTTCCTCCCGCGGGTTGTCCGGGTTCTGGCTGATGACCCCGAGGGGCAGCTCCGTCGGATCGGGCACCCCAGCCGTGGGCGCGGCGGCGACGGCGCCGATCGCGGCGCGGCGGGCACTGACGGGACGGGCCTGCCCGAAAGAGGCTCCGGGCCCGAGGTTCTTCGCTTTGCTCACTTGCTGATCTCCCGGGCGAGGGCGCGCAGGGCGACGGACTGCTCACAGCGGGGGGCGTAGGCGAGGAGCGGACGCTTCACCCGCACGGCCTCCTTCTGTTCCTTGAGGTCGCCGATGACACCGACGACACGCGGATCCTTTATGTCCATCCAGGACTGGAGGGACGAGGTGGCGATGTACCCACGGCGGGCGTCGTAGTGGTTGACCACGATGCCGAGGTAGTCCAGGTCCAACGCCAGGTCGCTGCGCATGTCCTCGATCTGCGAGGTGAGCAGGTCGTAGGCGTCGGCGCTGCTGTCCTCGGCCTGGACCACGATCAGGACACCGGAGTTGCCCGCCACTTCCTCCGGCCGCCTGCGCCCGTAGTACGAGGCGGCGTCCATGCTCAGCCCGAGGCTGGGCGGACAGTCGACGAGGACGACGTCGTAGTCGCCCTCGAGAGGAGCGAGCGCACGCTCCAGTGCCGCCTCACGGGCGCGGACGGAAGCCAGCCGCACATCGAGCAGGAACGCGTCCGTGCACGCCGGCAGCAGGTGCAGCCGCCCCCCGAAGCGGTCCTCGTCAATGGTGACGATGACGTCCCGCAGCTCGCCCTTCCCGTCACCGGCCATGTGGTTGGTCAGCGAGTCACCCCCCATGGGCAGCGGCTCGTGGCCGAGCTGCTTGGTCAGGTGCCCCTGGGGGTCGAAGTCCACCAGCAGCACCCGCTGCCCGAGCCCGGGCAGATCCTCCAGCGCCAGCGGAACGTTGCCCTCGCCGTCCTCCTCCAGCAGGGCGGCGAAGTGCTTCGACACCCGCACCGGTACGAGCACGGAGGGGTCCTCGGCCAGGGCTTCACCGGCCCCCGCCGTGATGGCGGTCTTGCCGACCCCGCCCTTCTGGTTGCAGACGACGATCCGACGAGTGATCGCCGGCCGCCTGACCGCCGGCGACGGGTTGCTGTCGAGCCACAACTGCACGGACTGCGCGAGCCCCTGGATCAGGGACACCCCCCGGTCCTTGCAGTCGGCCCGGAACCCGGCCCACTGCTCGGGCGGCAGGAAGGTGGCGAAGGACTCGGCACCCGCGGTGTCGATGGGGGAGAGGTTGGACCCGAGGCCCCGCCAGGTGGTGATCTCGGCGTCCACGGCGTCCTGGATGTCGATGCCGAACTGCGCGGCACGAACTTTCAGCTCCTGCCGGAGCCGGGAAGGCAGCTTGGAGACGACCTTCTCCCGGTCGTTCCTGGTGTCTGGTGACGTCATAGAAGTCACTCTACTAACGTCGGAGATCATCTGAGCCCCCGACACGTTAGTTAGCTTCCACGGAAACCCGCTCGGCCTATCACG
>NZ_SMNQ01000003.1 GCF_004353505.1 Streptomyces sp. WAC05374 | reverse complement strand
TTCATAGTGTTTCGGTGGTCATAGCGTTAGGGAAACGCCCGGTTACATTCCGAACCCGGAAGCTAAGCCTTTCAGCGCCGATGGTACTGCAGGGGGGACCCTGTGGGAGAGTAGGACGCCGCCGAACAAATTTTGTGGGAAAGCCCCGCACCTCTGGTGCGGGGCTTTTTCGCGTTCCGGGCCTTTTACGAGGGGCTGACCAGCCTGGTGTCGTAGGCCAGGATGACCGCTTGGACGCGGTCCCGCGCGCCGGTCTTGGCGAGAATCCGGCCCACATGGGTCTTCACCGTCGATTCGGCGAGGTGGAACCGCTCGGCGATTTCCGTGTTCGTCCAGCCCTGGCCGATGACCGTGAGGATCTCGCGTTCCCGGTCCGTCAGCCGTGCCAGGCGCGGGTCCGGGGCGGCGGGGGCGCCGGGGGTGGGCGGCAGGTGGTGGACGTAGGCGTCAAGGAGCCGGCGCGTGAGGCCGGGGGCGACGACCGCGTCCCCGCTCGCCACCGCGCGGATGCCCGCGAGGAGTTCCTCGGGCAGGGCGTCCTTGACGAGGAAGCCGCTGGCTCCGGCGCGGAGGCCCTCGTACGCGTACTCGTCCAGGTCGAAGGTCGTGAGGATCAGGACCCTGGTGCGGTCGCCGGCGGCGACGATGCGGCGGGTGGCGTCGATGCCGTCCATGCCCGGCATGCGGATGTCCATGAGGGCGACGTCCGGATGCAGGTGCGCGGCCATGCGTATCGCCTCGGTGCCGTTGGCGGCCTCGCCGACGACGCTCATGTCGTCCTGGCTCTCCAGGAGCATGCGGAAGCCGAGGCGTTGCAGTGGCTGGTCGTCGACGAGGAGCACGGTGGTCACGGGGAGCTGTCCTTCGGTAGGTGCAGGTGGACGCGCCAGCCGCCGGGCGGCTGGGGCAGGGGGCCGGCGTCGAGTGTGCCGTTGTACAGGGCGGCGCGTTCGCGCATGCCGGTGAGGCCGCGACCGTGGCCCGTTCCGGGCTCGCCGTGGCCGGTGTCCGTCACCGTGACGGTGATGCCGTCCCCGTACGTGAGGTCGACCGTGGCCGTGGCGGTCGGGCCGGCGTGCTTGAGGGTGTTGGTGAGGGCTTCCTGGACGACGCGGTAGACGGTGAGCTGCCGGCCGGCGGGGAGGGCCTCCGGGGTGCCGTGAGTGGTGAGGCGGACCGGGAGGCCGGCGGCCCGGACACCGTCGAGCAGACGGTCCAGGTCCGTGAGGGCCGGCTGCGGGGACCGGTCGGCGGCGGTGCCCGGCGGTTCGTCGCGCAGCACGTCCAGGAGGCGGCGCAGCTCCGTGAGGGCCTGCCGGCTGGTCGTGGCGATGGCGCCGAGGGCCTCGGCGGCCCGCTCCGGGGACTTGGCGGCCGCGTAGGCGCCGCCGTCCGCGAGGCCCGTGATGACGGACAGGTTGTGGCCGATGATGTCGTGCATCTCGCGGGCGATCCGGGTCCGTTCGGCGGCGGCGGCGAGCCGGGCCTGCTGGTCGCGTTCGATCTCGAGGCGGTGGGCGCGCTCGACGAGGGACGCGGTGTACTCCTGGCGCGTACGGACGACGATCCCGAGCAGGGAGACGAGGGCGAACGTCCACAAGGACGGCACGATCTGCTGGTCCCAGCTTCCGCTGGGGTAACGGATCGCCGCCAGCAGGTTCGGGACGGTCACCAGGGCCGCCGCCCACCACAGGGTCTTCGGCGGCAGCCGCAGGGCGACGTTGAAGACGACGACGTGCACGATGAGCCCGGCCTGGAGCATCGCGCCCGTCCAGCCGCTGACCAGGATGACCGGCGCCATGGCCACGAGGACGCGCACCGGGTGCGTGCGCCGCCACAGCAGGGGGACGGTGAAGCCGAGGCTCATGGTGACGACGAGCCACTGCGGCACGTCCGTGTTCCGGGCGATGTTGCGCCAGCCGCCGCCCGCGTCGACGAGCGCGGCCACCACGAAGAAGCCGGTCAGCAGCAGGTCCCAGGCCGACGGGTGGCGGCGGTCGACGTCCCGGACGCGCTGCACCGCGCCCTGGACGAGCGCGGTGAGCGGCTGCTGGTGCGGAGGGCGGGGCGCGGGGAGTGGAGGCCGGAGCCGGCTCCCGGTCCCGGTCCCGGTCCCGGTTTTGGGCCGGGGACGGAGTCGGGGGCGGGTTCGGGAGCGGGGTCGGGGGCGGGCGGTCATCCGATCATCCTCGTACGGAAGGGCTCATACGTCCCGGCGTTTCATGAGCAGCGCCGCCGCGCCGAGGGACGCGCCCGCCCACAGGCACAGGGCGAGGAGCGCCGCGCCCGGGCCGGCCGCTCCGGGCAGGGGAGTGGCGGAACCGAGCGCGCCGAACGCCTGGGTGGGGAAGTGGGCGACGGCGGTGTCGACGGCCTCGTACGGGAGCATCGTCAGGATCTCCGGGAGGATCACGACCCCGCCGACGAAGGCGCCGAGGGCGCCGGGTACCGAGCGGAGCAGGGCGCCGAGGCCCAGGGCGAGGAGGCCGACGAGGGTGAGGCCGGCGGAGTTGCCGGCGATGGCGCGCAGGACGCCCGGGTCGGTGAGGGAGGCCGCCTGGTCCGTGTCGGCGAGGAACAACTGGGCGCCGAGGAAGGTGGCCAGGGCGGTGAGGAGGCTGAGCGCGTACACCGTCGCAGCGAAGACGGCCGCCTTGGCCCACAGAACGGGTGTGCGGCGCGGTACGGCGGTGAGGGAGGCGCGGATCATGCCGGTCGCGTACTCGCCCGCCGTGACGAGGACGCCCAGGACCGCGAGGACGATCTGGGAGAGCATCGTGCCGTAGAGGACGAGGACCACGGTGTCGATGTCGGCGTCGTTCCCGCCGGACGTGTACGTGACGCCCATGACGAGGCCGATGCCGAGGGTGACCGCGCTCGCGGAGAGGGCGGTGATCCATGTCGAGCGCAGGGTCCACAGCTTGTGCCACTCGGAGCGCAGCACCCGGGCCGGGGTCACCTGGTGGGCGTGGGTCGTCATGCCGCGGCTCCCGTGTACTCGACCGCCTCGTGGGTGAGGTCCATGAACGCCTGCTCCAGGGAAGCGGTGCGCGGGGTCAGTTCGTGGAGGGGGATGGCGCGGGCGGCGGCGACCGCGCCGATGTCCGGGGCGTCCATGCCGTGGACGTCCAGGCTGTCCGGGCCGTCGGGGACGGCCGTGGCGTCCGGTGACGCGGCGAGGAGGGCGGCGCGCAGTTCGCCGGCCCGTGGGGTGACGACCCTGACGCTCGCCGCGCCCTTCTCCCGTACGAGGTCGGCGACGGTCGTGTCGGCGAGGAGCCGGCCGCGTCCAATGACGACGAGGTGGTCGGCGGTCAGGGCCATCTCGCTCATCAGGTGGGAGGAGACGAGGACGGTACGGCCGTCGGCGGCGAGCGACTTGAGGAGGGTGCGGATCCACAGGACGCCGTCCGGGTCGAGGCCGTTGACCGGCTCGTCGAGGATGACGGTGGCGGGGTCGCCGAGGAGGGCGGACGCGATGCCGAGGCGCTGGCCCATGCCGAGGCTGAAGTTCTTGACGCGCTTGTGGGCGACCTCCGACAGGCCCGTCAGGGTGAGTACCTCGGTGACGCGGGAGCGTGGGATGCCGTGGGTGTGCGCCAGCGCCATCAGGTGGTTGTGGGCCGTGCGGCCCGGGTGGATGGAGCGGGCCTCCAGCAGCGCGCCGACTTCGGTGAGGGGCGCGGGGTGGGTGGCGTACGCGCGGCCGCCGATGGTGGCGCGGCCGCGGGTGGGGGCGTCCAGCCCGAGCAGCATGCGCATGGTGGTGGACTTGCCTGCGCCGTTCGGTCCGAGGAAGCCGGTGACGGTGCCGGGGCGGACGGTGAAGCTCAGGTCCCGGACGACGGTTCTGCCGCCGTAACGCTTGGTCAGTTCATGGGCGCGGATCATGTCGTCGACGCTACGGAGCGGGGCGCGGGCGGGCGTCCGACCGGGGGCGGGAGGTGGGCGAGGGGCGTAGTACCGGGGTAGGACGGGGCCCCTGAGGGTTCTCCCCGCCGCGAAACCGCGTTGCCGGGGAGCGCGGGGCGGGGCCAGGATCAGGTCATGGAACATGTGATACGTCCCGTGCGCGCCGACGAGTGGCGCGAGGCCCGCGAGATCCGGCTCGCCGCTCTCCAGGACCCGGCCGCTCCCCTCGCCTTCCTCGACACGTACGAGGCGGCTGTCGAACGGCCCGACGCCTACTGGCAGGAGCGGACCGCGGGGGCGGCGGAGGACAGCGACGGCGCCCACCAGTTCGTGGCCGAGGCGCCGGACGGGTCGTGGGACGGCACGGTGACCGTGCTGGTGGAGCGGGCCGGGGAGGACACCCGGTTCGGCACGGCGCCGGAGGTGGACCAGACGCACGTGGTCGGCGTGTACGTACGCCCCGGTGCGCGGGGTGCCGGGCTGGCGGACGCGCTGTTCCGGGCGGCGGTGGAGTGGTCGTGGTCGCTGGCCGGGCCCGTCCGGCGGGTGCGGCTCTACGTGCACGAGCGGAACGGGCGGGCCGAGTCCTTCTACCGCAAGGCCGGGTTCGTGCCGACCGGTGACAGCCTGCCGCTGGAGGGGGACGCCAGCGGGGCGCGCGAGGTGGAGTACGAGGTGCGGCGGCCTGCCGGAGTGTGAGGGGCGTTCGGGGGGGGCGTGGTTCGGGGGTGCGGGGCCGGCGGGGCGCACGCTCAGGTGAGGGCGACCGTCAGGTGGGTGCCCGGGGGTGCGGGGCCGGCGGGGCGCGCGCTCAGGTGAGGGCGTGGTCCGGCCAGCGGGCGCGGCCCTGTTCGGCGGAGCGGAGCAGGGCGTGGGCCGGCAGGCCGATGTCCTGACCGGACGTCAGCAGCCCGGGCAGGCCGGGCAGGGGGGCCACGGCGGCGACGTCGTCGAGGACGAGCGTCAGTGGTGGGTCGAGCCGACCGTCGGATGACCGTGCGGCCATGCGGCGGCCGTGCTCGACCACGTCTGAGGCGAGCGCGGTCAGCAGAGGCATCGCGCCCGGGTGGGTCCTCGGGTCCTCGATCGGTTCACCCACCACATAAAGGGTGCCCCCTTCGGCGATGAATGATTCCAGAGCCAGCGAATCAGTTCGATGGGGTGTGCATGCCTCACGGATGTGGACCGACGACAGCGACGACAGCGCCCGTACGGTCAACTCCTGGGCGACCTCGCGCCGTTCCGGGTAGGCCGTGAGGGCGGACTCGAGCAGGCCGGCGTGGCTGTTCGTGGCCTTGGGATGCGTCCGGAGGACGCGTACGGGCTCGTGGGCGCCGTTGTTCTGCGCCCAGCGCTGCACCTGCTTGAAGGGGCGCCCGTCCACGGCGGCCGCGTGCAGCCAGCAGCGGAGGAGCGTTTCGGCGGTGTCGGCGACGGCGGCGTCCACCCGTGCCCGGGGGCGTACCGGGGCGAGGAGCGCGGCGGCACGGGCGGCGGCCGTCCCGGTGTCCTCGCAGCCGTGGGTGGGGGACCAGTGGAGCCGCGCGGGCGTGTCGCACAGGTGGCCGGGGTCGTAGACGAGGACGGGGCCGAGCTTGGCGCGGGCATCCTTGGTGTCGGCCCACAGGCCCGGGTCGGACGTGACGACCAGGGCGGGGCCGTCGGCCTCCTCGATGGCCCGGCGGGCGACGGGGCGGCGGGCGGCGGCGGCGCCGTAGAGGACGCGGGGGGCGGGGGTGGGGGTGATGTCGGGGGCGAGGCCGGTGGCTGTGGCGGGGGGGGGGGCGGGGGCGGGGGCGGGGGGGGCGGGGGGGGCGGGGGGGGGGGGGGGGGCGGGGGGGGGGGTGGGGGGGGGGGGGGGGGGGGGGGGGGGGGGGCGGGGGGGGGGGGGGGGGGTGGCGGCGGTCGCTGCCGCGGGGACGGCGTGAGGCCTCGTGGCGGAGGTGGGGCCGGTGGCTGGTTCGGGGGTGCGGTGCGGTGCAGGCGCAGGGGCGGGCGCGGCAGCCGGACCCTGGCCCTGCGCCTGGCCCTGACCTTGAGCCGGACCCGGGCCGTGGCCCTGCGCCGGACCCTCGGCCGGACCCTTGGTCTGGACCGGCACCTGCACCGGCGGCTCCCGGTCCCTCCGTACCGCCGCCGCGCCCGAGACCGCGCCCCGCGCCTTCCCCGCCGCGCGTACCGCACGCCAGCGGGCCAGCGTCCCCACCACGAAGATCCCCAGCACCACCAGCACCAGGAGCTCACCGATGAACAGGCCCCAGAACAGCCCGTAACCGGAAAGCTGGCCCGCCGGTGTGGCGGGCCACGCCCCGGCCAGGTCCTGGGGCTGCGCGACCAGGCTCCGGATCGCCAGCGGGGCCTGGCGGAACGTCACCCCGTCGGGCCACGCCCCGTGCGCGAACAGCCCCGCCAGCCCGGTCGCGCTCCACACCAGCAGCGTCGCGCCGAGCAGGAACAGCAGCAGGCCCACCAGCAGCCCGTCGGGGATGCCCCGCTCCTCACGTCCCCGGTCCGGGGTCCCGCGGTTCATGTCAGGCCACCGTCGACTGTGAGGACGCGTTCATCTGCTGCTCGATGAGGGCCGCGCGCTGCTCCGCCTCCCATTCCGCGGCCTGGATGTCCTCCGGTACGGAGGACTCCGTCATCGCCCGGTCCGTGTAGACCAGCGGGCGTTCCGCCTCCGTGACGAGGTGTTTGACCACCTGCACATTGCCGTTGACGTCCCAGACCGCGATGCCGGGCGTGAGGGTGGGGATGATCTCCACCGCCCAGCGCGGCAGGCCGAGCACCCGGCCGGTCGCCCGTGCCTCGTCGGCCTTCTGGGCGTAGATCGTCCGTGTGGAGGCCATCTTGAGGATCGCCGCTGCCTCGCGTGCCGCCGCTCCGTCCACGACGTCGGAGAGGTGGTGCACCACCGCCACGAACGACAGGCCGAGCCGCCGGCCGAACTTCAGCAGCCGCTGGAAGAGCTGCGCGACGAACGGGCTGTTGATGATGTGCCACGCCTCCTCCACCAGGAAGATGCGCTTCTTGCGGTCCGGCCTGATCCAGGTGTGCTCCAGCCACACCCCGACGATCGCCATCAGGATGGGCATGGCGATCGAGTTGCGGTCGATGTGGGAGAGGTCGAAGACGATCAGCGGGGCGTCGAGGTCGATGCCGACCGTCGTCGGTCCGTCGAACATGCCCCGCAGGTCACCGTCGACGAGCCGGTCGAGCACGAGCGCGACGTCCAGGCCCCAGGCCCGTACGTCGTCTATGTCGACGTTCATCGCGGCCGCCGACTCCGCCTCCGGGTGGCGGAGCTGCTCGACGATGTCGGTGAGGACGGGCTGGCGGTCGGTGATGGTCGCGTTGACGTACGCGTGCGCGACCTTCAGCGCGAAGCCGGACCGCTCGTCCAGGCCGTGGCCCATGGCGACCTCGATGATCGTCCGGAGCAGCGCGAGCTGACCGGTCGTGGTGATCGACGGGTCGAGCGGGTTGAGCCGGATGCCGTCGTCGAGGGCGGCCATCGGGTCGAGGCGGATGGGAGTTATTCCCAGCTCCTGGGCGATGAGGTTCCACTCGCCGACCCCGTCCTCGCCCTGGGCGTCGAGGACGACGACCTGGCGGTCGCGGAAGCGGAGTTGGCGCAGGACGTAGGTCTTCTCCAGCGCCGACTTGCCGTTGCCGGACTCGCCGAGGACCAGCCAGTGGGGGGCGGGGAGCTGCTGGCCGTACAACTGGAAGGGGTCGTAGACGTACCCCTTGCCGCTGTAGACCTCGCGCCCGATGATCACGCCGGAGTCGCCGAGGCCGGGCGCGGCGGTCGGCAGGTAGACGGCCTGGGCCTGGCCCGTCGACGTACGGACGGGAAGCCGGGTCGTCTCGACCTTCCCGAAGAGGAAGGAGGTGAACGCCTCGGTGAGGGCTGACAGCGGATCACGCATCGGAATCAGGCCCCTATCGGCGGATGCCGGTCGCGAACGGCAACGTGTTCACAAAGGCCCGGTGATGCTCGCGGTCGCACCACTCCAGCTTCAGATACGACTTGCCGGCCGAGGCCCTGATCGTCCGCTTGTCCCTGGCCAGGGCTTCGGGCGTACGAGACGACACTGTGATGTACCCGACGAGGTTGACTCCTGCCGCGCCGCTGGCGAGATCTTCACCCCGCTGGTCGAGCCGGCCGTGGGCGGCGATGTCGCGCGGGTCGACGGTGCGGTTCATCTTGGCGGCGCGGCTGGCCTCCGCCTCGTCGTTGGTCTTCTCGGTCAGCATGCGCTCGATGGCGACCTCGGTGGGTTCGAGGTCCATGCAGACGGCGACGGTGCGGATGACGTCGGGGGTGTGGACGAGGAGGGGCGCGAGGAAGTTGACCCCGACGGGGGTCATCGGCCACTCCTTGACCCACGCGGTGGCGTGGCACCAGGGCGCGCGGGTGGAGGACTCGCGGGTCTTCGCCTGGAGGTACGTGGGCTCGACGGCGTCCAGCTCGGCGGGCCAAGCGTTTCGTTTCGTCATCGCCTGGATGTGGTCGATGGGGTGGTCCGGGTCGTACATGGAGTGCACGAGGGACGCGAGGCGCGACTGGCCGAGCGGCTGGCGTACGCGGATGTCGGCCTCGGCGAGGCGGGCGCAGATGTCGGTGAGCTCGCGGGCCATGACGACCGCGAGGCCGGCGTCCTTGTCGAGCTTGCGGCCGCCGGTGGCCTGGCGGGCGGCGCGGGCCATGGCGTGGGCCTCGGCGGCCAGTTCGCGGGTGTAGTGCATGCAGGCGACGAGGTAGGCGCGGTGCTGCTCGCTGGACGTCGACACCATGGACTGGAGCTGCTCGTAGGAGTCGCGGAGCCAGACGGGGGCGTTCGGGTCGCCGCGCTGGGCGACGTCCTTGGCGTGGGCGTCGGGGTCGGCGGGGAGGGTGCGGGCGAGCATCTGGAGGCGGGTGACGAAGCCGTCGCCGTTGGCCACGTGCTTGAGGAGGGTGCCGAAACGGTCCACCAGGGCTTCCTGGTCCTCGCTGTCGCGCAGGCCGACGCCGGGTCCCTCGATCTCGATGGCGGCGGTGACGGTGCGGCGGTCGGCGTGGAGGAGGACGGCGATCTCGTCTGGGCCGAAGGGCGCGGCGAGCCAACTGATGCGGCCGATGCCGGGCGGCGGGCCCACCTCGATCTCACGGCCGTCGAGCTTGGTGCCGGCCTCCATGGCGCTGGAGCGGTAGGTGGTGCCCCGGCGCAGCGTGCGCTTGTAGGTGCGGTTGATCTCGAACCACTTGTAGAAGGTGCGCCCCTTGTACGGGACGTACACGGCGGCCAGCGCGAGCATGGGGAAGCCCATGAGCGTCACGATCCGCAGGGACAGGACGGGGACCAGCAGCCCGCTCATCATGCCGAGGAACGCGCCGGCGATGATCAGCGCGATCTCGCCGGTCTCGCGGTTCTTGCCGACGATCGCGTTCGGCCGGGCCCGGCCGATGAGATACGTGCGGCGGGGCGTGATCGGTTGGGACTGGGTCGTCAACGCCCTCCACCTCCTGTGTTTCCTGTGCTGCTGCCTGTGCCGGTGTTGCTCTTACGGTGGGTGTGCGGCGTGCCGCTGGTGCCGGGGCTGCGGGGCGGGGGTGCGGCGGAGGGGACGGATCCGCCGCCGGCCACGCCCCCGCCCGCGGTTCCGCCTCCGGTGGGCTGGCTGCGGGAGCTGTGGGCGGCGACGCCGCCGGACACGGCGTTCGCGGGCTGGGCGTTGCCGCCGCCGCCCCGCTGGTGGCTGCGGCTGCTGTGGGTCTTGATGCCCTGGGAGACGAGCGCGGCGGGCGAGGAGATGACGGCGGCGGCCTGGGCGCCGTCGGTCGCCTGCTTGCGGTTCGTGCGGGCGGAGGCGATCTCGTCGCCGAAGCCGGGGACGAAGCGGTAGATCATCGCGGAGGCGAAGATGGCCAGCAGGATGATGGCGAGGCCGGAGACGACCGCCGAGAAGGCGTCGGGCCCCTCCTCCGAGGACAGTGCCCCGGCCAGGCCGAGGACGATGACGATGACCGGCTTCACCAGGATCACGGCGATCATGATCCCGGCCCAGCGGCGGACGTGGCCCCACATGTTCTTGTCGACGAGCCCGGCGTAGACGACGGTGCCGAGCAGCGCGCCGACGTAGAGCAGGGCGGCCCGGATGACGAGCTCCAGCCACAGGATGCCGGCGGCGAGGATCGACACGAGGGACACGACGATCAGCATGATCGGCCCGCCGCCGATGCCGTCGCCCTTCTTGAGCGCCTCGGCGAACGTCCCGAAGAACGCGTCCGTCTGCCCGCCGCTGCCGGTGGCGATCACCTCGGTGATGCCGTCGGTGGCCGAGACGACGGTGTAGAGGATGAGCGGCGTGAACGCGGACGCGAGCACGGTGAGCCACAGGAACCCGATGGCCTCGGAGATCGCCGTCGCCAGCGGTACGCCCCGGATGGCCCTCTTGGCGACGGCCAGCAGCCACAGGACGAGGGTCAGGACGGTGGAGGCGGCGAAGACGACGGCGTACTGCTGGAGGAACGTGGCGTTGGTGAAGTCCACCTCGGCGGTGCTCTTCACGGCCTCGCTGAGCTTGTTCACGATCCACGCGGCCGCGTCCGCGCAGCCGCGCGCCAGCGAGGCGAGCGGATCGAGCGCGGAGGTGGGGTCGGCGGGGTTGGCGGGGTTGGAGCGGGCGGGTGCGTCTCCCGACTCGCACAGATCGCGTGCGGGGCCGGCGATGAGCTCACAGCCGTTGTCGCTCGGGCGGGGCGACGGTGTGGGGGTGGGGGCCGCTGCGGCCCGGGACGCGAACCAGAACGCGGCGGTCTGGACGGCCGCCAGCGCCACGAGGACGGAGCGTCCACGGGAACGAGGGTTAACGGGCATACGTGAACCCTCCGTATTCGTTGACCGCTCCGGCGATCTCGTCGGACCCCGAGACGGGATTGTCGCCGGTTACCGGTGTCGGCCCTGTCTTCTGGGACGTCTCCAGGACCTTCCAGTCGGAGCCGTTCCATTTCAGCTTGAGAGTCACCGTGAACCAGCCGCTGGTCACGGGCTTGGTGGACGTCTCGCCGGTCAGGCCGAACAGACCGGTGCACCAGACGTCGACGTCAGCGGTGTCTGCCGCGTAGTTCTTGACCTTCGTCCCGGCCGGTAGTGTCCGGTTCACGAAGGTCGAGCCGGCCGGCGCGCTCCCGTCCGCCTTGAGGCCGATCTGGGTGAGGAACGCCTCGGAGTAGTCGGCGTCGAACCCGGACTGGAGTTTGTCCCGCGTGCTGGCGTCCGCGATGGACTGGACGATCTGATGTCGGCGCTCGGTGTTGAACATCCCGTCAGACCCCAGCGCCACCGCGTAATTCGCCGCCGCGCTCTGCGCGCCCTGCTCGTCGTGGGCGTAGCCGGAGGGGATCGTGCCGTTCTTGCCGGCCACCGGCTTGACGCCCGTCGCGGCGGTGGGGGCGGCGGCGTCGCGGCCCGCGGGGGCGTCCGAGGACGAGCCGTCGCCGTCGCCGCTTCTGTTCGCGAAGGCGATGGCGGCGATCAGCAGGACCACCACGCCCACCACGGTGATCAGCGACCGCGAGTTGCGGGCCGGGCGGCGGGCGCCGCCGTAGACGCCGTAGACGTCGCCGGTGCCGCTGTCGGGCAGGCGGGTACGGGTCTGACCCGTACCGCCGCCTCCCGCGCTGGCGCCGTCGTGCTCGTCGCCGAGGCTCATGACGGGTACGCCCCCTCAACCGGTTGCTGATCTGTATGGTGACTGGACATCAGGTGACGCGCCTCATGGGAGAGCCGGGGTGGAGCGCTGACGGCGGGTTAAACGGCCATCCCGTAGACGATGGTGAACAGCGTTCCCAGTGATCCGATGATGAAGACGCCGGTCAGGCCCGCCACGATCAGCCCCTTGCCCTGCTCGGCGCTGAAGGTGTCCCGGAGTGCGGTGGCGCCGATGCGCTGTTTGGCCGCTCCCCAGATCGCGATGCCGAGGCACAGCAGGATGGCCACGGCCATCACCACCTCGATCATCACGCGGGCCTCGTTCCCCAGGCTCCCGAAGGGCCCCCAGTTGGGGGCGATTCCGCCAATGATGGTGGTGATGTCGCCTTTTTCGGCCGCCAGGTACATGTAACTCACCGCCCCTGTTGGGTAGTTCGACACCCCTGCCCCTTGGCACGGGTCACCGCACTATCTTCGCTGATGAAACCGCTCGTGTGCGCCGACTTGGCTGGTCTCTTTACCCGATCCCCGCACCTTTGACCGGTCCGGGCGCCCTGACCTGCGCAGGCGGCGGATCGGGTGTAGGCGAGTGCGCGCATCGTCACTCTGTGTATCACGGGGGGTGACTCCGGGCAATGACTGTCGTTGGTGCACTCTTGGGGCGGAACGGACACGCCGTCAGCGGTACGTGCGCACCAGGCGGGCGAGCTGGCGGCCCGCCTGGAGCAGGGGCTCCTCGCTGCGGGTGACCTGGGCGGTCACCTCGGCGCCCTCCAGGGTGCTGATCACCGTGCCGCCCAGTTCGCGGGCGTCGTCGGCGGCGAGGCCGGCCGCCATCAGCCTGGTGGCCACCAGGTCCTGCCAGCCGCGCAGTGCGGCGGCGCAGGCCCGCTGGATCTCGGAGTCGGTGCCGAGCGTCTCCAGGGCGGTGGCCGTGACGGGGCAGCCGTCGACCCAGCCGGACTCGCGCAGCGCCGTGGCGAGCAGCCGTGCGCAGGCGTCGACGGCGGCGGCGGGGTCGTCCTCGCTGTCCAGTGCCTCGCGCAGGATCGCCGCGAACTCCTCGTCGCTGTGCCGGATGGCGGCGACGGCGACGGCCTCCTTCCCGCCCGGGAAGAAGTGGTAGACGGAGCCGAGGGTGGCCTCCGCCTCCTTGGCGATCTGCTTGATGCCCGTACCGACGTATCCCTGCCGCTGCACGAGGCGGGCGGCGGCGACGACGATCCGGTCGCGGGTGCTGGTCTGCATGAGGCCGATTCTACCGATCCATTGGGTAGAGCGTTCGTTCTAGAGCTGTGCTACGGTCGTGCCGTGCTCTGGATAGAGCGTTCGTTCTAGACCGCAGGAGATCTCCATGCCCAGCACCACCCCCGCCCCCGTCACCGTCATCGGCCTGGGCCCCATGGGGCTCGCCATGGCAGGGGCCTACCTCGAGCACGGCCATCGCGTCACCGTCTTCAACCGCACCCCCTCCCGGGCCGACGGCCTCGTCGCCCGCGGGGCGCACCTGGCCGCCACCGCCGAGGAGGCCCTGACGGCGTCCGAGCTGGTGGTGCTGAGCCTGACCGACTACGACGCGATGTACGCCCTGCTGGGCGGCACCGACCCCGCCGCCTTCTCCGGCCGCGTGCTGGTCAACCTCAGCTCCGACACCCCCGACAAGGCGCGCGCGGGAGCGGCCTGGGCCGCCGAGCGCGGCGCCACGCAGCTCACCGGCGGCGTCCTCACGCCACCCGCCGGGATCGGCGACCCCGCCACCACGTCCACCTTCTACAGCGGCCCGCTCGCGGCCTTCGAGGCCCACCGCGCGACGCTGGGCGTCCTGACCGGCACCGACTACCGGGGCGAGAACCCGGGCACGGCGGCGCTGCTCTATCAGCTCAACATGACGATGTTCTGGACCGCCCTGACGAGCTATTGGCAGGCCGTCGCCGTGGCGAACGCCCACGGTCTCAAGGCCGCCGACGTCCTGCCCTTCGCGCGCGACGCCCTCAATCTGACGCAGTTCCTGGAGTTCTACACACCCCGCATCGACGCCGGTGACCACGCCGGTGACGTCGACCGGCTCGCCATGGGCGTGGCCAGCGTCGAGCACGTCCTGCACACCGTCGTGGACGCGGGCGTGGACAGTGCCCTGCCCGCCGCCGTCCTCGACATCTTCCGGCGCGGCGTCGCCGCCGGCCACGGTGCCGACAGCTCGTCCAGCCTGGTGGAGATCCTCAAGCGGCCCTCCTCGTAAGGATTCCGGTCCTACGGTGGTGCCGTGACCGACATCGAATCGAGGATCGACACCAGCCGGCCGCACACGGCCCGCATCTGGAACTACTGGACCGGCGGCAAGGACAACTACCCCGTCGACCGGGAGGCCGGGGACCGGATCCGGCAGCTCCACCCCGGGATCGGCGAGTACGCCCGTGAGGACCGGCTCTTCCTGGGGCGGGCCGTGCGGCACCTGGCGGAGGAGGAGGGCATCCGCCAGTTCCTGGACATCGGCACCGGTCTGCCCAGCGCCGACAACACGCACGAGGTCGCCCAGCGCGTCTCCCCGGACGCCCGCGTGGTGTACGTCGACAACGACCCGCTCGTCCTCGCCCACGCCCGCGCCCTCCTCGTCGGCACCCCCGAGGGCCGCACCGACTACCTGGACGCCGACCTGAGGGACGTCGACACGATCCTGGCGGCGGCCGGCAAGACCCTCGACCTGGACCGGCCGGTGGCGCTGATGCTGCTCGGCGTCGTCATCTTCGTCGAGGACGACGCCGAGTCGTACGCCGTCGTCCGCCGCCTCATGGACGCCCTCGCGCCCGGCAGCCACCTCGTGCTCTCCCACACCGTCGTCCACCCCTCCATGCCGGAGGTCGACGCGGCGGTGGCCTTCTGGAACGAGCACGGCACCCCCAGGCTCACCCAGCGCACCCCGGAGGCCATCACCCGCTACTTCGACGGCCTGGAGCTCCTCGCGCCCGGCGTGGTCCCCTGCTCCCGGTGGCGCCCGGACGCGCCGGCGCCCGACGTCGCCATGTACGCGGGCGTCGGCCGCAAGCCGTAGCCGCCGGATCGGCCCTGGGAAGGGCACCCCGGCACCTACACTGTCGCTCGGTGGACTGCCATGTCGTGAGGGGTGGTTGACGGTGCGTAAGGCGTGGCTGGTCGCGGGGGTGTCCGTCGGGGCGTGCCTGAGCTTCGTCGCGCTGCTCGTCGTCGGGACGTACTCCGCCGCCGCCGGGCTGCTCGGCGGCGCGGGGAGCGCCGTCCACGGGGTGGTCGGGCTGGCGAAGGGCGCCGTGCCCGCGGCGTACCAGCCGCTCGTGCAGAAGTGGGGCAACCTGTGCCCGGCCATCAACCCCGCCCTGCTCGCCGCGCAGCTCTACCAGGAGAGCGGCTGGAACCCGAGAGCCGTCAGCCCCGCCGACGCGCGGGGCATCGCCCAGTTCATCCCCGGGACGTGGGCCACGCACGGCATCGACGGGGACAAGGACGGGGACCGGGACATCTGGGACCCGGCGGACGCCATCCCGTCGGCCGCCTCGTACGACTGCGAGTTGGCGGGGTACGTCAAGAACGTCCCCGGCGACCGGACGAACAACATGCTCGCCGCCTACAACGCCGGTGCCTACCGGGTGATAAAGGCCGGCGGGGTGCCCGGGTTCAAGGAGACGCAGAACTACGTCCGGATCATCCGCACCCTGGAGAAGAGCTTCGCGCGGCCCGTCGGCCGGGTGGAGCCGTCGCGGCAGGCGGCCGGGGCGATCTACTTCGCGCAGAAGAAGCTCGGCACGCCCTACCTGTGGGGCGGGAACGGCACGCCCGAGCAGCAGGGCCGGTTCGACTGCTCGGGGCTGACGCAGGCCGCGTACCGGACGGTGGGGATCGAGCTGCCGCGCGTGGCCAACGACCAGTACAACGCCGGTCCGCACCCCTCGCGCGACGAGCTGCTGCCGGGCGATCTCGTTTTCTTCTCGGACGACTTGAACAATTCACGTGCCATCCGGCACGTGGGGCTCTACGTCGGTGGCGGGTACATGATCAACGCCCCGTACACCGGGGCCGTCATCCGGTTCGACAAGATCGATACGCCGGACTACTTCGGGGCCACGCGCGTCACCGAGGATGGCGCGAAAGCACTCCCCGCGGCGCGGCCCTGAGCTGCGCGTACGGATCACTCTTCGATAACGTCATGGTGATCGTTCCGTGGAGAGTGGAACGTACCCCTCCTGCGGGTCGTTCCCTGGACTGACGATGACGACACTGACCTGGTGACACAAGGCAAGGGGCCGCAGCAGATGGCTGGACTCGCATCGGACGGTTCGAACCCCGATGTCGGCCTGCTCTACGACATCAACGGCCTGGCGAAGGACGCCCCTTCGTGGTTCGACCGTGTCATGGAGTTCACCGGCGAGTACGGGATCATGCTCGCGATGGTGCTCGTCGTGCTCTGGTGCTGGTGGAGCGTGCGCCGGCGCGGCTCGGCCGAGGACTCGGTCGCGGCCGTCGCGGGCCTGGTGTGGGCGCCGCTGGCCGCCGGTGTCGCCCTGCTCGTCAACATCCCCATCCGGGGCTTCGTGGAGCGGCCCCGCCCGTTCTACGACCACCAGGGACTGGAAGTGCTGGTGGACGGGAAGACGGACTTCTCCTTCGTCAGCGACCACGCCACCATGGCGATGGCCATCGGCGTCGGGGTCTTCGTCGCCAACCGCCGGTTCGGCCTCGCCGCCATCGGCCTCGCCCTCCTCGAGGGCTTCTGCCGCGTCTACATGGGCGTGCACTACCCGACCGACGTCGTCGGCGGCTTCGCCCTCGGTACGGCGGTCGCGCTGCTCCTCGCCCCGGTCGCGCTCGCGCTCCTGACGCCGCTGGTGTCCGCGGTGGCCCGCTCCGGGCGGGCCGGCCGGCTCGTACGGTCGCGCAGGGCGCCCGCGAGGGAGCGGCACGAGACGCTCGACATCCCCGAGTCCCAGCTCGGCTCCGGCTCCGCGTCCGGCACGGACGAGAACGACCTGGCCGCCTAGGGCCTCTCCGGCGGGGCGGCCATGTGTGCCGCCGCGTCCAGCCGCGCCCGGTCCCGGGACCGTCTGGCGGGTCCCGCCCAGCCGCAGGTGCAGCGGGCGACGGCGAACGAACCCCGCTCGGTGGTCGTGGCGTTGTGGTGGTCTCCCACGCCCGGGACGGCGGGCGTCTGGTGATGCGCGTGCACAGCTCCACGGTACCGGCGTGACGGTGCGCCGGTGTGGTCGTTATGCGAGGCGGGTGGGGGTCTCGGGCAGCCGCACAGTGTTGGGGGTTGGCAGGCGATGGTGGTGCAGCAGCATTGGCGCAGGAGCGGCGCGTTCGCCGTTGCGGCCGCCGTGGTGGGTGCGGTGGTCACCGGTTGTTCCGCGGCGGCCGACGCCTCCCCCGGTGTCGACCCGGGTGCCGCGGTGCGCGGTGCCCCCGACGCGCTGACCCGGGCGGGCACGTCCAAGGCGCGGACGTCCATGGAGATGGCGACCGGCGGGACGCGGGTCACCATCCGGGGCGAGGGCGCGTACGACTTCGTCAGGCGGCACGGGCGGC
The DNA here is from genome assembly GCF_004353505.1 of Streptomyces sp. WAC05374. GTDB lineage: Bacteria > Actinomycetota > Actinomycetes > Streptomycetales > Streptomycetaceae > Streptomyces. Next base: position 561,905 of record NZ_SMNQ01000003.1, on the reverse strand, counting down.
TGAAAGTCGTCCTTCCCGCCGACCCGTCCGGGGCGGACGGACACCGCCCGATCACCGAGCTCCTCGCGCCCGGCGCGCTCTACATGAAGAACAGGGGCGCCGGTGTCCCCGCCGACAAGTGGGTCCGCGTCGACACCACCACCCTGGAGGACGGCAACCTCGTCACGGGCGGGGCGACCGACCCGGCGGCCGCCGCCGAGCTGCTGCGCGGCGCACGGGACGTGACCTACGTCGGCGAGGAGGAGCTCGCGGGCGTGCCGGTCGTCCACTACCGGGGGGTCAGCGACCTGGGCCGGGCGGCGCGGGCGGCCTCCCCGCAGGTGCGCGGGGCGCTCGCGGCGGCGGCGAAAGGGTTCGCCAAGGACGCCGTCCCGTTCGACGCCTACCTGGACCGGGAGGGGCGGCTGCGCAAGGTGCGCCACCAGTTCAGCGTCGCCAATCAGGGCCGTACGGTGGCCGTCGCCTCCACGACCCTGCTGTTCGGGTTCGGCGTCCCGGTCGTCGTCGAGCTGCCGCCGCGCGAGGACATCTACGCGGGGAAGGTCAAGACCTGACCATCGGAAGAATGGTCCGGACGTGCCATGCGCGGTACGTGTCGCGCTCCCTACGCTAGGAAGCCGACACCGGCAGGAAGAGGTGATGCGCGTGGCCCCGCCCACTCCGACGACAGTCCAGGACCACGTGGCCCTCGCCGAGATCGAGCTGTGCGGTGAGTTGATGATCGCGGCGTCCGCCGCGGACGGGGAGCGGCTCAGCGCGGACCTCATCGACGAGGTGCTGAACGTGATACCCGAGGGGCGCGGCGGGCCGGCCGCGCCCCGGTGACGCGCGGGACGGCCGTCAGGTCCGCATCATGCGGGCGATGGCCTTCGTCGCCTCCTCGACCTTCGCGTCGATCTCGTCACCGCCCTTGACCGCGGCGTCGGCGACGCAGTGCCGGAGGTGCTCCTCCAGGAGCTGGAGGGCGAAGGACTGGAGGGCCTTCGTGGACGCGGAGACCTGGGTGAGTATGTCGATGCAGTAGACGTCCTCGTCGACCATCCGCTGGAGGCCGCGGATCTGGCCCTCGATGCGGCGCAGGCGCTTGAGGTGCTCGCTCTTCTGCTTGTGGTACCCGTGCACACCGTGGTCGTGGTCCGTCGCCGGCCCGGTGCCGTCCTCCGTGACCGGAAGGCCGGCCGCCTCGGTGGTCGTCATCGCGTCCTCCCGTTGTCCGTAAGGGCTGCTATACCCCTCGTGGGTATAGGGTACCGATCCTGTGCCGAAGGTGGCGGGGCCCGGTTCTGTTCACTGTGCCTGATGGGCGACACTGAATGACGCCGGTTAGCCGTGGCCGGATGATGCGCCTAGCATCAGCCTGACCGAACCCATGCACCTAGAGGACCCCACGTGCGCTTTCGTCTGACCCCCAGGGAGACGAGCTTCTACGACATGTTCTCCGCTTCCGCGGACAACATCGTCACGGGCTCCAAGCTCCTGATGGAACTGCTCGGAGCGGAGCCTTCCGCCCGGGCCGAGATCGCGGAGCGGATGCGGGCAGCGGAGCACGCGGGCGACGACGCGACCCACGCGATCTTCCACCAGCTCAACTCCTCTTTCATCACGCCGTTCGACCGTGAGGACATCTACTCCCTCGCGTCGTCGCTCGACGACATCATGGACTTCATGGAGGAGGCCGTCGACCTCGTCGTCCTCTACAACGTGGAGGAGCTGCCGAAGGGTGTCGAGCAGCAGATCGAGGTGCTGGCGCGGGCTGCCGAGCTGACCGCCGAGGCGATGCCGCACCTGCGCACGATGGAGAACCTCACCGAGTACTGGATCGAGGTCAACCGGCTGGAGAACCAGGCGGACCAGATCCACCGCAAGCTGCTCGCCCACCTCTTCAACGGCAAGTACGACGCCATCGAGGTGCTCAAGCTGAAGCAGATCGTGGACGTGCTGGAAGAGGCCGCCGACGCGTTCGAGCACGTGGCCAACACGGTGGAGACCATCGCGGTCAAGGAGTCCTGAGCTTCGTGGACACCTTCGCACTGGTCGTGACCATCGGTGTCGCGCTCGGTTTCACGTATACCAACGGCTTCCACGACTCGGCGAACGCCATCGCCACGTCCGTCTCCACCCGCGCGCTGACCCCGCGTGCGGCGCTCGCCATGGCGGCGGTCATGAACCTCGCCGGTGCCTTCCTCGGCAGCGGCGTCGCCAAGACCGTCAGCGAGGGCCTGATCGCCACGCCCGAGGGTTCCCGGGGCATGGGCATCCTCTTCGCGGCGCTGGTCGGCGCGATCGTCTGGAACCTGGTCACCTGGTACTTCGGCCTGCCGTCGTCGTCCTCGCACGCGCTGTTCGGCGGCATGGTGGGCGCGGCGCTGGCGGGCGGTACGCAGGTCATCTGGTCCGGTGTCGTCGACAAGATCGTCATCCCGATGTTCGTGTCGCCGGTGGTCGGCCTGCTGGTCGGCTACCTGGTGATGTGCGGGATCATGTGGCTCTTCCGCAAGGCGAACCCGCACAAGGCCAAGCGGGGCTTCCGTATCGCGCAGACGGTGTCGGCGGCGGGCATGGCGCTCGGTCACGGTCTCCAGGACGCCCAGAAGACGATGGGCATCGTGGTCATGGCCCTGGTCATCGCGGACGTCGAGCAGGCCGGTGACCCGATCCCGGTGTGGGTGAAGGTCGCCTGCGCGGTGATGCTCTCGCTGGGTACGTACGCGGGCGGCTGGCGCATCATGCGCACCCTGGGCCGCAAGATCATCGAGCTGGACCCGCCGCAGGGGTTCGCCGCGGAGACGACGGGCGCGTCGATCATGTTCGGTTCGGCGTTCCTGTTCCACGCGCCGATCTCGACCACGCACGTCATCACGTCGGCGATCATGGGCGTCGGCGCGACGAAGCGGGTGAACGCGGTGCGGTGGGGCGTCGCGAAGAACATCATCCTCGGCTGGTTCATCACCATGCCGGCGGCCGCGCTGGTCGCGGCGGCGAGCTTCTTCGTGGTGCGGTTGATCTTCGGATAGGCGGGAACGCCGCACGGCTGTGCTGGGGGTCCGGGGGTTATCCCCCGGGGGATGCGGTATCACCATGCCGGCGGCCGCGCTGGTCGCGGCGGCGAGCTTCTTCGTGGTGCGGTTGATCTTCGGATAGGCGGGAACGCCCCGGACATACGGAAGGGCCCGCCCCCTGGGAGAGGGGGCGGGCCCTTTGGCCTTGCGGTGGCACCGCCATGCAGCACCGCAAGGAGTTCCGGGTGGCGACTAGCCGAAGCGGCCGGAGATGTAGTCCTCCGTCGCCTGGACCGACGGGTTGGAGAAGATGCGCTCCGTGTCGTCGATCTCGACCAGCTTGCCGGGCTGGCCGACGGCCGCCAGGTTGAAGAAGGCCGTGCGGTCGGAGACGCGGGCGGCCTGCTGCATGTTGTGCGTGACGATGACGATCGTGAACCGTTCCTTCAGCTCGCTGATCAGGTCCTCGATGGCGAGCGTGGAGATCGGGTCGAGCGCCGAGCAGGGCTCGTCCATCAGCAGCACGTCCGGCTCGACCGCGATCGCGCGGGCGATGCACAGGCGCTGCTGCTGACCGCCGGAGAGGCCGGAGCCCGGCTTGTTGAGGCGGTCCTTGACCTCGTTCCAGAGGTTCGCGCCCTTGAGGGAGCGCTCGACGACCTCGGCGAGCTGGTTCTTCTTGTACGTGCCGTTGAGGCGCAGGCCCGCCGCCACGTTGTCGAAGATGGACATCGTGGGGAAGGGGTTCGGGCGCTGGAAGACCATGCCGACCGTGCGGCGCACGGCGACGGGGTCGACGTTCGAGCCGTACAGGTTCTCGTCGTCCAGCATCACCTTGCCCTCGACGCGGCCACCGGGGGTGACCTCGTGCATGCGGTTCAGGGTGCGCAGGAAGGTGGACTTGCCGCAGCCGGACGGGCCGATGAAGGCCGTCACGGAGCGGGGCTCGACGGTCATGGAGATGTCGTCGATCGCCTTGTGGGCGCCGTAGTAGGCGGTCAGGCCGCTGACGTCGATTCGCTTGGCCATTTCAATCACTTCCAGGTGGCCTCAGCGGCCGGTCTTCGGGGCCTTCCAGCGGGCGATGCCGCGGGCGACCAGGTTGAGGATCATGACGAAGGCGATCAGGACGAGGGCGGCGGCCCAGGCGCGGTCGTACGACGCCTCACTGCCGACCTTGTACTGCTCCCAGATGTAGAAGGGGAGCGAGGACTGGGCACCTTCGAACGGGTTGGTGTTGATCAACTGGCTGCCGAAGACCAGCAGCATGATCGGGGCGGTCTCACCGGCGATGCGGGCGATCGCGAGCATCACACCTGTCGTGATACCCCCGATCGCGGTCGGGATGACCACCTTCAGGATGACGCGCCACTTCGGTACGCCGAGGGCCAGCGCGGCCTCGCGCAGCTCGTTCGGAACGAGCTTGAGCATCTCCTCCGTGGAGCGGACCACCACCGGGATCATCAGGATCGCCAGCGCCAGGGCGCCCATCAGGCCGGACGGGGCCAGGCCGGCGATCAGCATGATCGAGAGGATGAACAGACCGGCGACGATCGACGGGATGCCCGTCATGACGTCGACGAAGAAGGTCACGGCCTTGGCGAGGGCGCCCTTGCCGTACTCGACGAGGTAGACGGCGGTCAGCAGGCCGATCGGCGCGGAGACCAGGGTGGCGAGGCCGACCTGCTGGAGCGTGCCGACCAGCGCGTGGTAGACACCGCCGCCGGCCTCGAAGCCGGGGACACCGGCCATCGAGTGGGTGAGGAAGTACGCGTCGAGGACCTTGATGCCCCGGCTGACCGTCGTCCAGATCAGGGACAGCAGCGGTACGACGGCGAGGACGAAGCACACCCAGACGACGCTGGTGGCGAGCCGGTCCTTGGCCTGGCGCCGGTTCTCGACGACCGTGGTGGCCGTGTAGGAGATGACGACGAACAGGGCGGCCGCGATCAGGCCCCACTGGATGCGGCTGTCCAGGCCGGCGGCCACGCCGATGCCGATGCCGAGGGCGAGGGACACGGCGGCGACGCCGGCCGGCGCCCAGCGCGGCAGGCGGCGCGCGCTCAGGCCTGCCGAGGGCAGGGAGTGGGAACGGACGGGCGTGGCGTCCTGGATCATGTTGCTCATCAGGCGTTCGCCCCCGAGTACTCCTTGCGGCGCGCGATGATCAGGCGGGCCGCGCCGTTGACCAGCAGGGTGAGGACGAAGAGCACCAGGCCGGAGGCGATCAGGGCGTCGCGCCCGAGCTCGTTGGCCTCGTCGAACTTCGCGGCGATGTTCTGGGCGAACGTGCCGCCGCCCGGGTTGAGCAGGTGCAGCGAGATCACGAAGCTCGGGGAGAGGACCGTGGCGACGGCCATCGTCTCGCCGAGCGCGCGGCCGAGGCCCAGCATCGAGGCGGAGATGACGCCGGAGCGGCCGAAGGGCAGCACGGAGAGGCGGATGACCTCCCAGCGGGTGGCGCCGAGGGCCAGGGCGGCCTCCTCGTTCATGCGCGGCACCTGGAGGAAGACCTCACGGCTGACGCTGGTCACGATCGGCAGGATCATGATCGCCAGCAGGATGCCGACGGTGAACAGCGAGCGGGCGACGCCGACCTCGGTCTTCTCGAAGATGTACGTCCAGCCGAGGAACTGGTCCAGCCAGAGGTTCAGGCCCTCGAGGTACGGGACGAGGAAGAGGGCGCCCCAGATGCCGTAGATGATCGACGGCACGGCGGCCAGCAGGTCGACCACGTACGCGAGGGGCGCGGCCAGCCTGCGGGGCGCGTAGTGCGAGATGAACAGCGCGATGCCGACGGCGATCGGGACCGCGATCACCATCGCGATGATCGAGCTCACGATCGTGCCGAAGAGCAGGACCGCGATGCCGAAGACGGGCGGGTCGCCGGCCGGGTTCCAGTCGAAGGTGGTGAGGAAGTTGCCCTCGTTCACGGAGAGGGCGAGCGTGGCCCGGTAGGTGAGGAACACGGCGATCGACGCCATGATCACCAGGAGCAGGATGCCCGAGCCCCGGGAGAGGCCGAGGAAGATCTTGTCGCCCGCGCGACCCGTGGAGGTGGCGCCCGGCTTCCCGGCGACCGGCGGAGCCGGTGCGTTGTCAGTCGTTATAGCCATGGTCTTTCCGGTCTGTGTGGGGGAAGTCCGCGGTCGGCGGCTCCCCTGGCGGCGGTGCACCGGATGGGGTGGAGGCCGGCCCGGCCAGTGGCCGGGCCGGCCTGGTGTGCGCTTAGGACAGGCCCTTGACGGTCTCGCGGACCTTGGCGTTGATCTCGGCCGGGATCGGGGCGTAGCCCGCCTCGGACAGGACCTTCTGGCCCTCCTCGGAGGAGGTGTAGGCCAGGAAGGACTTGACCGTGCCGAGGGTCTCGGCCTTGTTGCCGCTGTCGCAGACGACCTCGTAGGTCACCAGGACGATCGGGTACGCGCCCTCGGCCTTGGTGGCGTAGTCCAGCTCGAGCGCCAGGTCCTTGCCGGTGCCCTTGACCTTGGCGGCGGCGATGGCCTTGGAGGCGTTCTCCGAGGTGGCCGCGACGGGGGCGGAGGCGCCGGTGTTGATCTGGACCGTCGGGATGTTCTGCGAGGTGGCGTAGCTGAGCTCGAAGTAGCCGATCGCGCCCTCGGACTGCTTCACCTGGGCGGCGACACCGGAGGAGCCGGACGCGGCCTGGCCGCCGGGGGCGGGCCACTTCTTCTCGGCCTCGTAGGGCCAGTCCGCCTTGGCGGCCTTGCCGAGGTACTTGCCGAGGTTCTGGGTGGTGCCGGAGTCCTCGGAGCGGTGGAACGCCTGGATGGCGGTGCTCGGGAGCTTGGCGCCCGGGTTGAGCTTGGCGATCGCCGGGTCGTCCCACTTCTTGATCTTGTCGTTGAAGATCTTGGCGATCGTGGGCGCGTCGAGGACCAGGTCCTTCACGCCGGGCACGTTGTAGCCGATGGCGATCGGGCCGCCGACCATCGGGAGGTTGATGCCCTGGCCGGTCTTGCAGATCTTCTTGGACTCGGCGACCTCGTCCGGCTTCAGCGCGGAGTCGGAGCCGGCGAAGCCGACCGTGCCCTGGTTGAACGCGACGATGCCCTCACCGGAGGAGGAGGACTTGTAGTTGATCTCCACGCCCGGGCAGGCGGCCATGTAGTTCTTGACCCACAGGTCCATGGCGTTCTTCTGTGCGGAGGAGCCGGAGGCCAGGAGCTGGCCCTTGGCCTCGGCGCACGCGATGTTCGACGCTGCCCCGGTCTTCTTGCCGCCGTCGGTGGCGCCGGTGTTGTCGTCCGAACCACACGCCGTGAGGACCAGGGCGCCGGAGACGGCGAGGGCGCCGAGCGCGGTGGCGCGAAGCCCGTTCTTGCGCTGAAGCTTCACTTTCGGGTGTTCCTTCCAGGAGCCGCCGCGGTGTCTGTCTGCCGGTTTTCTGGTGGCGGCGTGTGTCGGTTGGATGGTGGGGCGCGCGGCGCGGAGCCGGTCACCTTGTACGGCCGAAATTAGGCAGGACAGGTGACATGGCCGACGGGGGAGAGTGAACGGCAGGTGAACCGTGACGGAAGCCGTGGTGAGCCACCGTGCGGCTCATTGTCCTGCGGCGCCGCGCGTGGGAGCGGTGCACCTTGTGCGGGGCGGAGCGGTGTGCTGCCCGGCCCGTGGGGCGCCGCGTCGCACCGGGCGCGGGGCGTACGCCGGTGCGTGCGGCACACGGGGCGAAGCCTGGACCACCCGCACGGGGGGCGAGCCGGTGGCCGGGGAGTAACCCGGGCGTGTGACGCGGACGCGTGGCCCCTGCGGGGTGCCGTGCGGCGCGGTCACCGGTGGGTCGGCTGATGCCGGTGGGCAAGGGTCGGGGCGGGTGCCGTGCGGCGCGGTCACCGGTGGGTCGGCTGATGCCGGTGGGCAAGGGTCGGGGCCCCTCCGGGCTCGCCTCCTCGCCGTTGGCGGGGTGCCGAGCCAGTCTCGTAGCCGTTTCACGCCGCCAATCGGCTGCGGGGGCGACCCTGCACGGCCCCTCCTCGCCGTCTCTTCACACTTGCCGGCCGCCGTCGGCGTACGACAGGAGGACCGCCGTCCCCACACACCCACCGGCCCGCGGACGGCGTACGGCCGGGGTGGGGCCGTGCAGGGTCGCCCCCGCAGAGGTTGGCGGCAACGGAAGGGCTCCCTTGTGTGAGAGCCAAGGCCGCCGGCCTCGAGGAGGCGAGCCCGGAGGGGCCACGCCCCCCACCCACCGGCTCCGGCCGCACCACCGACCGGCCGGCGGGCAAGACAGAAGGGGGCCACGCCCTACCACCACCCGGGGGTGACACCAGGGGCGTCAGTGGGCCGGGCGGGTGGCCAGGAACGCCGTGACGAGTTCCTTGTCCTGGTCGTACGAGAGGCGTGCCCGCGCGGCCGCGGGGGGCAGCCAGAGCAGTTCGTCCACCTCCTTGTTGCGGACGAAGGCCCCGCCCGTGGCCTCGGCCGCCCAGTAGACGACCTCCTTGAGGCGGCCGCCGGCCTTGTAGCGGGCGGTGGGGAGCGGGGCGCCCAGGGTGCACGTCATGCCGGTCTCCTCCAGCACCTCGCGTACCGCCGCGTGCCGTGAGTCCTCGCCGGGCTCGAGCTTGCCCTTGGGCAGGGACCAGTCCCCGTGCTTGGGGCGGTGGATCACGGCCAGTTCGACCCCGTCGCCGCCGGGCGCGCGGCGCCACAGCACGCAGCCCGCCGCGCGGATCACGTGGTCACCGCCGTGCGCTGCCAGGCGCGGTGGAAGGCGTGCCGTGCCGCCTCCACGTCGTGCCGCTGGTCGGCGTGGAGCACCCCGAGCGCGTACGCCGTCGCGGGCGCGATGCGCGGCGTCCGCGCGGCGGTCGCGGCGGCGGCGGCCGCCTCGGCGGCGTCCCGGTGGCGGTCCAGCGCCCGCCCCGCCTCGTACAGAGGCGGCTCCGCGTCCCGCACCTCGCCCGCGTACCGGTGCAGCCGCAGCAGCAGCCGCACCTGGTGCCACGGCCCGTCGAGCTGCTCGCCGCCCACCGCGGGGGCCATGGGCAGGGCGGCCACGGCGTCCAGCAGGCGCCGCTCGACGACCTCCGCGGGCGGGCCGAGCACCTCGGAGGCCGGCGCTGCGGCGGCGGGGCCCAGCGGTACCTCCGAGGCGAGCAGCGCCACGGCGTCGGCGACCGCGTGGAACCGGGAGGAGCCCATCGCCTGGAGCGCGGCCGAGTGGGCGCGGGTACGGGCCAGGGTGAGCTGGCGCTCCAGCAGCGCGCCCGCCCGCGCGGCGCCCACGGCCAGGGCTTCCGCCCCGGAGCCGGCGGAGCCGTCCGCTCCGCCGCGCCGGGGCGCCGGGACGGTCGCCGTGCCGCCGGACAGCCGGGACAGCGCGTCGACGAGCCGGACGAGCCGTGACGTACAGGCGTGCTCGGCGGCCAGGGTGCCCGACAGCCAGGCCAGCTCGGCGCGGAGCTGGTCCGCCCAGGCGGTGTCCAGCAGTGGCCGGTAGGTGTGCAGCGTGCCGCCGATGCGGCGGGCGGCGGCGCGCAGGGCCCGGGCGGCCGCCTCGGCTCCCGCCGCGTTCGGGCCGGGGTCGGTGTGGAGCCGGAGGGCGCGGAGGAAGTCCGCCGCCCGGGCGTGGAGGTAGGGCGACAGGACCTCGCCGGCGGTCGCCTGGTCAGGTTTGAGCACGTCGGCGCCTCCGCGCGTCGATCAGCATCTCCTGGACGTGCCGCAGCGGCTGGCCGTCGTGGTCGTGGGCGTGGCGCGTCCAGTCCCCGTCCGGGCCGAGGTGCCAGGAGGAGGTGGTGTCGGCCATGCCGGTGTCCAGCAGCCGGTTGAGTGCGGCGCGGTGGGCGGGGTCGGAGACCCGTACCAGTGCCTCTATGCGCCGGTCGAGGTTGCGGTGCATCATGTCCGCGCTGCCGAACCAGACTTCGGGCTCGCCGCCGTTCCCGAAGGCGAAGATGCGGGAGTGTTCGAGGAAGCGGCCGAGGATCGAGCGGACCCGGATGTTCTCCGACAGGCCCGCGACGCCCGGCCGGACGGCGCAGATGCCGCGCACCCAGATGTCCACCGGCACGCCGGCCTGCGAGGCGCGGTAGCAGGCGTCGATGACGGCCTCGTCGACCATCGAGTTGACCTTGATGCGGACGTGGGCGGGCCGCCCGGCACGGTGGTGGACGACCTCCTTGTTGATCCGTGAGACCAGGCCGTCGCGCAGCGACTTGGGCGCGACGAGCAGGCGGCGGTACGTCTCCCGGCGCGAGTAGCCCGACAGCCGGTTGAACAGGTCGGACAGGTCCGCGCCGACCTGCGGGTCGGCGGTGAGCAGGCCCAGGTCCTCGTACAGCCGGGCGGTCTTGGGGTGGTAGTTGCCGGTGCCGACGTGGCTGTAGCGGCGCAGCGTCTCGCCCTCCTGGCGGACGACGAGCGACAGCTTGCAGTGGGTCTTCAGGCCGACCAGCCCGTAGACGACGTGGCAGCCCGCCTCCTCCAGCTTGCGCGCCCACTTGATGTTGGCCTGCTCGTCGAAGCGGGCCTTGATCTCGACGAGGACGAGGACCTGCTTGCCGGACTCGGCCGCGTCGATGAGGGCGTCGACTATGGGGGAGTCGCCGGAGGTCCGGTACAGGGTCTGCTTGATCGCCAGGACGTCGGGGTCGCCCGCCGCCTGCTCCAGGAAGGCCTGTACGGAGGTGGAGAAGGAGTCGTACGGGTGGTGCAGCAGCACGTCCCGTTCGCGCAGCGCCGCGAAGATGTCGGGCGCGGACGCCGACTCGACCTCGGCGAGGTCGCGGTGGGTGCCGGCGACGAACTTGGGGTACTTCAGCTCCGGCCGGTCGAGGGCGGAGATGCCGAACAGGCCGGTCAGGTCGAGCGGGCCGGGCAGCGGGTAGACCTCGGCGTCGGAGACCTTCAGCTCGCGCACGAGGAGGTCGAGGACGTACGGGTCGATCGACTCCTCGACCTCCAGGCGCACGGGCGGGCCGAAGCGGCGCCGCATGAGCTCCTTCTCCAGGGCCTGGAGGAGGTTCTCGGCGTCGTCCTCCTCGACCTCCAGGTCCTCGTTGCGGGTCACCCGGAACATGTGGTGCGCCAGCACCTCCATGCCGGGGAACAGCTCCTCCAGGTGCGCGGCGATGACGTCCTCGAGCGGGACGTACCGCTGCGGGGAGGCTTCGAGGAAGCGCGAGAGCAGCGGCGGGACCTTCACGCGTGCGAAGTGGCGGTGGCCGCTGACGGGGTTGCGGACGACGACGGCCAGGTTGAGGGAGAGGCCGGAGATGTACGGGAAGGGGTGCGCGGGGTCGACGGCGAGCGGGGTGAGGACCGGGAAGATCTGCTGGCGGAACAGGGTGAACAGCCGCGCCTGCTCCTTCTCGGTCAGGTCGGGCCAGCGGATGAGGTGGATGCCCTCGTCGGCCAGGGCGGGGGCGATGTCCTGCTGGAAGCAGGCCGCGTGGCGGGCCATGAGCTCCCGGGACCGGGTCCAGATCAGGTCGAGGACTTCGCGGGGCTGGAGCCCGGAGGCGGAGCGGGTGGCCACGCCGGTGGCGATCCGGCGCTTGAGGCCGGCGACCCGGACCATGAAGAACTCGTCCAGGTTGGAGGCGAAGATCGCGAGGAAGTTCGCCCGTTCGAGGAGCGGGGTCGCCGGGTCCTCGGCGAGCTCCAGCACCCGCTCGTTGAACGCCAGCCAACTGCGCTCCCGGTCCAGGAACCGGCCGGCCGGCAGCTCGGCGCCGGTGCCGTCGTCCTCGTACGAGTCGAGATCGGCGTCGAGATCCCGCGCCAGGTCGGACACGGGCACGTGTGCCACGGTGTGCGGCCGGTGCGCGGCTATGGAGCCGACGGACGGCTGGGACTGCGGGACCTGGACCTCGGCGGGCTGCTGGCTCATGGCACCATTCTTCCGCGCGATGGGCTGGTCAAGCGCGTCGGAGCGGGCCGCGGACACGGCGGGCTTCATTGAGCGAGCGTCGCAAGCGTGTCTGAATGGTCGGTAACGGTTACGTGACGTGCTGGGGGCGGACGGCCGGACCCCCGTCCGGGCCGTCCGCCCCCGGGCGCCGGTTACGCGTGGTGGCGGCGCAGCACCCGGAAGGCCAGCACTGTGGCCAGTGCGGCGAGGGCGAGGACGATGCCGGTCTCGACGAGCTGGATGGGCCAGAAGTGGTCGCCGGGGTGGTGGTCGAGGTAGTGGGTCACCTTGCCGCCCCTGACGCCGCACAGCGCGGGCATCTGGGAGATGTCGCCGTAGCAGTCCGCCGTGGACACGCGCTCGCCGGACGGTCCGATGACGCCGGCGTCCACCCGCCACACCCGCGAGATCGGGAGTTCCGGGAGGTCGTGGCCGGTGAGGGTGCGGACCGGCCAGAGGTGGGCGCGTGTCTGGGCCAGGACGGCGAGGACCGTGCCGGTGACCAGGGCGGTGACGCCCATGGCGACGACGGTCCGGCGCACCAGCAGGCCGATGAGCGTGCCCACCGCGACGCCCATCACGGCGGAGGCCGTCGGTACGGCTCCGATGGAGGCGTACATCGTGGGCTCGTACCAGTACGTGGGAAAGGCGTGGGCGGGGCCCGTCGACCACGCCCAGCGGAAGAGCTGGGCCAGCAGCACCGTGCCCGCGACGACGGCCACCAGAGGGACGGAGAGCTTGGCCGCCAGCCAGCGGGCCGGGGACACGGACTGGCTCCACGCCACCAGGTACGTGCCGGTCTCCATCTCCCTGGCGATCATCGGCCCGGCCATGAAGGCCCCGACGACGACGGGCAGCGCGATCATGCCGAGCGCGGTGTACTCGATGAGGTGGCGGGCCGCCCAGATCGAGTCGGTGTACTCGCGGGCCGCCTGGAAGCAGCGCGGGCCCGGGGAGTCGACGGCGCAGCCCGTGGTCCGCAGAGCCTCCACCGCGGCGTCCGCCCAGAGGCGGGAGCCGAGCATCATCCCGACGGCGACGAGGAGCAGGCCCAGTGCGGTCCACAGCGGCCGCCGGTGCTGGCGCACCGCGACCCAGCGCGGCCCCGCCAGAAGGTTCGCGCTCACGCCGCCACCGTCCCGTCCGTGTCGGTGGACGCGCTCGGGATGAGGAGCGGCGGGGCGTCGGGGGAGCGGAGGTGGGCGAGCAAGAGGTCCTCCAGGGACGGCTGCGTGGGGTGCCAGGCGCGGGTGTCGACCGGGCCGTCGTGGCGGACCAGCGCGGTGAGCTGGCGGCCGGTGACGCGGGACTCCACGACCGTGTGCGGGCCGAGGTCGCCGGCCGGGCCGGTGAGCAGGGTGTGGGCGGCGAGGAGGTCGTCGATGTCGCCGCCGAGGCGGATCCGGCCGCCGGCGACCAGGAGCAGGTGGTCGCAGGCGCCCTCCAGCTCGGTGAGGATGTGCGACGACATCACGACGGTGGTGCCGCGTTCGGCCGCGTCCGCCATGAGCGCGCCCATGAGCTGGTGGCGGGCGAGCGGGTCGAGGTCGGCCATCGGCTCGTCGAGCAGGAGCAGTTCGGGCCGCTTGCCGAGCGCGAGGGCGAGCGCGACGCGGGTGCGCTGGCCGCCGGAGAGGGTGCGGACGCGGGCGGCGCGGTCCAGGGGGCCGGCGATCCGGTCGGCGGTCCCGGCGTCCCAGCGGCCGGGGTTGAGCTCTGCGCCCATGCGGAGGGTTTCGGCGACGGTGAGCTGGGTGTACAGCGGCTTGTCCTGGGCGACGTACGCCACGCGATCGCGGGCGGAGGCCGGGTCGGTGCCGAGGACCCCGAGCGTGCCGGCGGTGGGCCGCAGGAGGCCGGCGGCCAGGGCGAGGAGCGTGGACTTGCCGGCTCCGTTGGGGCCGACGAGGGCGCAGATCCGCCCCTCGGGGAGCCGGAAGGCGCAGTCCTGGAGCGCGGTCTTCCGCCGTCCGTAGCGTTGGGTGAGGCCCCGGGCCTCCAGCGCGCTGGTCATGAGTCGTCCCCCTCGTAGAGCTGGTCCAGTACGGAGGTGAACAGCGCCGTCACGTCGTCCCGCTCCAGTCCGGCCGCGCGGGCGCGGGCGGCCCAGTCGGCGAGTTCGCCGCGCAGGGGGGAGTCGGCGGGGGCGCTGCCCAGGGTCTTCCGTACGAAGGTGCCGAGGCCCCGGCGGGCCTCGACGAGGCCCTCCCGTTCCAGCTCGCGGTAGGCCTTGAGCACCGTGTTCGGGTTGATGGCGGTGGCTTCGACGACCTCGCGGGCCGTCGGCAGCCTGTCTCCGGGTTCCAGCAGGCCCAGGCGGAGGGCCTGTTTGGTCTGCTGGACGATCTGGAGGTAGGTGGCGACGCCGCTGCGCCGGTCGATGCGGTACGCGACCACGTCCCTGCACCACCCTTTCACTAATCAAGTAGTGAAAGGGTGGTGCAGAAGAGGGCGGGGTGTCAACACCCCGCCCTCCTCGGTCGTCGCGGCTCAGGTCTCCGAGCGGTACATCAGGTCCACCTCGTGCGTGGTGAAGCCCATCCCCTCGTACACCCGCACCGCCGCCGTGTTGTCGGCGTCCACGTACAGCATCGCCGTCGGCAGGCCCTCCGCCGCCAGGTGCCGCAGCCCGATGGCGGTCAGCGCCTTGCCGAGGCCGCCGCCCTGCGCCTCGGGGCCGACCCCGACCACGTACACCTCGCCGAGCTGCTCCTCGGCGTGCACCTTGGTCCAGTGGAAGCCCACGATCTCGCCGTCCGGCTCCCGTACGGCGAGGAAGAAGCCCTTCGGGTCGAACCACGGCTCGGCCTTGCGGTCGTCCAGGTCCCGCTGGGTCAGCGAGCCCTGCTCCGGGTGGTGCGCGAAGGCGGCGGCGTTGACGGCCAGCCAGGCCGCGTCGTCCTGGCCGGGCACGAACGTGCGGACGGTGATGCCGGGCGGCAGCACCGGTTCGGGGATGTCCGCCAGGTCGGTGAGCGGCCGGCGCATCTGCCGCAGCTCGCGGAACAGGGTCAGCCCGAGCACCTGGGACAGGTGGCGGGCGGCCGACTTGCCGCCGTGCGCCCACACGCGCAGCCGCTTGCCGGACGCGGCCAGCAGCGCGGAGCCGAGCGCCCGGCCGTGGCCCCGGCCGCGCTGCGCGGGGTGGACGACCAGCTCGGCGGCCGGGGCCTCCACGGGGTCGGTGTCCTCGAGCTGGGCGTAGCCGACGAGGTCGCCGCGCACGGTGAGCAGCAGGTGGGACACGCCTTCGCGCCGCCCGCCGCGCAACTGGAGCCGTCCCTGTTCGGAGACGGCCTGCATCCCGTCCACGCGGGCGGCTTCGGCGAGGAGGGCGAGGACGTCCTGGGCCTGCTCGTGGGTGAGCTCGTCGAAGGTCTCGATACGGCGGCCGGGCTCAAGGGCCGGTCCGGGGGCGTCAGTCGTCATGCGTACGAGCCTACGGCGGGGGATGGCAACCGGCTTGTAACCCTCCACCCCCTGTTGCGCTACGCGCGTTGACCCTAGGCTGCGCTGGGCCGTACAGAACTTGTTGACCAAACGAGGGGACAGATGTCAGCCACACCCAAGAAGAACCGGGCGGGGCGGCGCATACTCGCCACCGCCGCCGGCCTGGCCACCGTCGGCGCGATGGTCGCCGCCCTTCCCGCCGGCGCCGGCGAGCGGACCACGACCACGGGGTACCACCCGGGCCGCACCGTCGACGTGCAGCTCCTCTCCTTCAACGACCTGCACGGCAACCTGGAGCCGCCGGCCGGCTCGTCCGGTGAGGTCGCCCACACGCACGCGGACGGCTCGGTCGAGAAGATCAAGGCGGGTGGCGTCGAGTACCTCGCCACGCACCTGCGCACCGCGCGCCAGGGCAACCCGTACTCCATCACCGCCGCCGCGGGCGACATGATCGGCGCCTCGCCGCTGATGTCCGGGCTCTTCCACGACGAGCCGACCATCGAGGCGCTGAACAAGCTGAAGCTGGACGTCTCGTCCGTGGGCAACCACGAGTTCGACGAGGGCGCCAAGGAACTGGCCCGCATGCAGGACGGCGGCTGCCACCCGACCGGCGGCTGCTACGAGGAGGGCAAGACCTTCCCCGGTGCCGCCTTCCCGTACCTCGCGGCGAACGTGACGGACGAGAAGACGGGCAAGCCGATCCTGGACCCGTACTTCATCTGGGAGCGCAAGGGCGTCAAGATCGGTTTCATCGGGGTGACCCTGGAGGGCACGCCGAACATCGTCACGGCCGAGGGCGTCAAGGGCCTGAAGTTCGGTGACGAGGTCGAGACGATCAACAAGTACACCAAGGTCCTGGAGCGCAAGGGCGTCAAGTCGGTCGTCGCCCTGATCCACGAGGGCGGGGCGCCGGCCTCGTCGTCGTACAACTACGACTGCGACAGCCCGGGCGCGGGCGACGGGATCTCCGGTCCGGTCGTCGACATCGCGAAGAAGCTGAGCCCGCAGGTCGACGCGCTGGTGACGGGCCACACCCACCAGGCCTACGTGTGCACGATCCCGGACCCGGCCGGCAAGCCGCGCATGGTCACCTCGGCGTCCTCGTACGGCAAGCTCTACACCGACACGACCCTGACGTACGACCGCCGGACCAAGGACATCGTCCGGACGTCGGTGGAGTCGGCGAACCGCGTGGTCTCGCGCGACGTGCCGAAGGCCGCCGACATGACCTCGCTGATCGAGCGGTGGAACAAGCTCGCCGCGCCTATCGCCAACCGGCCGCAGGGCTACATCTCCGCCGACATCAACGGCCGTGGTTCCACGGACTACGAGAAGCCGCTCGGCGACCTGATCACCGACGCGCAGCTCGCCGGGCTCGCCCCCGCCGACAAGGGCGGCGCGCAGATCGCGCTGATGAACCCGGGCGGCATCCGCTCGGACCTGGTGTACAAGGCGTCAGGCGCCGAGGGCGACGGGGTGGTGACCTACGGCGAGGCGTTCACCGTGCAGCCGTTCACCAACATGATGAACGTGGTCGACCTGACCGGCGCCCAGCTCATCGCGGGTCTCCAGCAGCAGGTCAGCGGCTCGAACGAGGCGTCGCCGAAGATCCTCCAGGTCTCCAAGGGCTTCACGTACACCCTGGACATGACGAAGACGGGCGCGGCCCGGGTCGTGGTGGACTCGGTGAAGCTGAACGGTGAGCCGATCGACCCGGCGAAGACCTACCGCGTCGCGATGAACGAGTTCCTCGCGGGCGGCGGCGACGGCTTCCCGGCCCTGGCGCAGGGCAAGAACAAGCTCGTCGGCGCGTCCGACCTGGACGTCTTCAACGCCTACCTGGCGGCCAACTCCTCGGCGACCGCGCCGATCACGCCGCCGAAGGCCGAGCGGATCACCGTCATCAAGTAACGGAAGGCGAGTGAGCCGAAGGGGCGCGTGGGTGCCGAGAGGGAGAGCGCGCGGAGGGTCGTGAGGAACGAGCGACCCGAGCACGATCGACCGTCGGGGCCCGCTGAGGCGCCCCGGAGGTGAACCGAGCCCTGAAGGGGGCGCTGCGCGGGGCGGTGGACCGGTGAAACGGTTCGCCGCCCCGCGTCCGTCCGCGTCCGCCCCGCGTCCGTTCCGCCGCGGTGCCCCGCCACTCCCCGCGCATCCCTGGCAACGATGTCGTGTACGCGTCATACTCCGGCGCATGAACCCGGACCTGAGCCGACGCGGCTTCCTCGCGGCCACCGCCGCCCTGTCCACCACCGCCCTGCTGGGCACCCCCGCCCGCGCCCGCACCCGGGTGCTCGGCACCCAGGACTGGATGGCCCGCTTCCCCGGCGACACCCCGCTGCGGGCCCTGACCATCCCCGGCACCCACAACTCCGCCGCACCCGCCGGAGGGCTGTGGGTCGCCTGCCAGAACACCACCGTCGCCCAGCAACTGAACAGCGGCATCCGCTACCTGGACGTCCGCTGCCGGGTGACCGGCGACTCCTTCGCCATCCACCACGGGGCGTACTACCAGAACCAGATGTTCGGCGACGTCCTCGTCGCCTGCCGCGACTTCCTCGCCGCGCACCCCTCCGAGACCGTGCTGATGCGGGTCAAGCAGGAGTACTCCGAGGACTCCGACGCCACCTTCCGGCGGATCTTCGACCTCTACCTGGACGCCAAGGGCTGGCGCCCCCTGTTCCGCATCGGCGACGGCCTGCCCGCGCTCGGCGAGGCACGCGGCAAGGTGGTCCTCCTCGCCGACAACGGCGGACTGCCCGGCGTGCGGTACGGGGACGGCGCGCTGTTCGACGTCCAGGACGACTACATGGCCGAGCCCTCCGCCAAGTACCCCAAGATCGAGGCCCACTTCCGCAAGGCCGCCGCCCAGCCCGGGAAGCTATACGTCAACCACGTCTCCACCGCCGCGCTGCTGCCGCCCCGCTGGAACGCCGAGCGGCTCAACCCGCGCGTCCACGGCTTCCTCGACGGCGAGGCGAGCGACTGGAAGGGACTCGGCATCGTTCCCATGGACTTCCCCAACGTCCGGGCCGGGCTCGTCGAGTCCCTCGTCCGCCACAACGCATGAGATTTTCCGCCCCTGGGTTCCCTCGGCCACCGGTGAAAAACGTCATGGCGAGGACCGGCCATTTCGGTTTGCGCCACGGGATCACGGCCGGATAGCTATGAACGCACACGCCCGGCCGGGGCCGGGGGGGAACCGGCCCCGGCCGGGCACCTCACCCTCCCGGGGCGGCCGGCGGCGGCGTCGGCGCGCCCGGCAGCCGGATCACCGCCCGGGTACCGCCGCCCTCCGCGGCCGTCAGCGCCACCTCACCGCCCGCCTGCCGCACCGTGCGCGCCACGATCGACAGGCCCAGTCCCGAACCGGGCAGACTGCGCGCCGACGGCGACCGCCAGAACCGCTCGAACACGTGCGGCAGCTCCTCGGGCGCGATGCCCGGCCCGTGGTCCCGCACGGTCACCTCGCCGTCCACCAGCGCCACCTCGACCGTGCCGCCCGGGGAGGAGAACTTCACCGCGTTGTCCAGGACGTTCACCAGTGCGCGCTCCAGCCCGGCGGGCTCCGCCCGTACGTACCAGGGCCGCACGTCCACCGCCGAGACCGTCAGCTCGGGGCCCCGCAACCGCGCCCGCGCCAGCGCCGTGCCGAGCAGGTCGTGCAGCGCGACCACCTCCAGCTTCCCGGGGGCCGCCGCGTCCGGCCGGGCCAGCTCCTGCAAGTCACCGATCAGCGCCGCCAGTTCCGTCATCTGCGCCTTCACCGACGCCATCAGGGCCCGCCGGTCCTCCGGCGGGATCGCCCGGCCCGTCTCCTCGCTGCGCGCCAGCAGCTCCACGTTCGTCCGCAGCGACGTCAGCGGCGTGCGCAGCTCGTGGCCCGCGTCGGCGATGAGCTGGGCCTGCCGGTCCCGGGAGGACGCCAGGGCGGCCGTCATCGCGTTGAACGACCGCGACAGGCGGGCGATCTCGTCCTCGCCCTCCACGGGGATGCGCACGGTCAGGTCCTCCGTCCGCGCCACGTGCTCCACCGCCCCGGTCAGCCGGTCCACCGGCTTCAGCCCGGTGCGGGCCACCCACAGACCGGCCGCCCCGGCCCCGACGACCCCGATGCCGGCCAGCACGGCGAGCACCAGCGCGAGCTGGTTCAGCGCGCCGTCCACCTCCGTCAGCGGCCGGGAGATGGACACCGTGTACCGGGTCTCGGCGTCGGTGCGGGTGAGCACCCGCACGGGCTGCCCGCCGGTGGTGACGCCGTCGTGCAGCGACTCGGCCCGCAGCCCCGCCGCGACCTCGGCGTCGGACCGCTCGACGACCACGGGCGGGGTGCCGGCCCCCACGCAGCGGCTGCCGTCGGGCCGCACGATCTGCACGTACGCCGTGCCCGGCGCCGTGTTGCCCTGGGCGGGGCCGCCGGACGGCCGGCAGGCGAAGGCGAGCAGCCGCTGGTAGTCGTCCTGCACCGACAGGCCGTGCAGCGAGGCGTCCAGCTCGTCCCGGAGCTGCGCCCGGGTCAGCAGCCAGCACGCCACCGACACCGCGGCCACCGCCACCGCCACGGCCGTGGCCGTCAGCAGGGCGAGGCGCGAGCGCAGCGGCAGCGCGCGGAAGCGGGCGACCGGTCCGCTCATCCCTCACCCCCGCCGCGCAGCACGTACCCCACGCCCCGCACCGTGTGCACCAGGCGGGGCTCTCCGCCCGCCTCCGTCTTGCGGCGCAGGTACATCACGTACACGTCCAGGGAGTTGGAGCTCGGTTCGAAGTCGAAGCCCCAGACCGACTTGAGGATCTGCTCCCGGGTGAGCACCTGCCGGGGGTGCGACAGGAACATCTCCAGCAGCGTGAACTCCGTACGGGTCAGCTCCACCGGCCGCCCGCCCCGCGTCACCTCACGGGTCGCCAGGTCCATCCTGAGGTCCGCGAACGTCAGCGCGTCCGCCTCCGGCTGCTCGCCGAGCGTGCGCGCGTAGGAGCTGCGCCGCAGCAGGGCCCGGATGCGGGCGAACAGCTCGTCCAGCTCGAACGGCTTCACCAGGTAGTCGTCCGCGCCCGCGTCCAGCCCGGTCACGCGGTCGCCGACCGTGTCGCGGGCGGTGAGCATCAGGATCGGGACGGTCGAACCGGTGGCGCGGACGCGCCGGGCGGCGGTCAGGCCGTCCATGCGGGGCATCTGGACGTCGAGGACGACGAGGTCGGGAGCGTACGCCTCCATCTTCGCCAGCGCGTCCACGCCGTCGACGGCGACGTCCGTCCCGTACCCCTCGAAGGCGAGGCTGCGCCGGAGCGCCTCGCGGACGGCGGGCTCGTCGTCGACGATCAGGATGCGGTCGGCGTCAGTGTTCATGGGGCCAGCGTCGCACGCGTCACGATCCCGACCCGGACCGCAGAGCGTCCAGGTCCGCCTTGACCGTGTCGATCGGGATGGCGAAGCCCAGGCCCACGCTGCCGGCCGTGGAGCCGGTGGCGGCGTTCGGCGCGTACATGGCGGAGTTGATGCCGATGATCTCGCCGTCCATGTCGATCAGCGCGCCGCCGGAGTTGCCGGGGTTGAGCGAGGCGTCGGTCTGGATGGCCTTGTACGTGGTCTTCGAGTCGCCCGTGTCGCCGTTGAACTCCTGCCCACCGAACTCGAAGGGCCAGCCCTGGCCCGGGTCGGGCCGCTGCTGCCGCCCCTCGTCCTTGGCGACCGTCACGTCCCGGTCGAGCGCGGAGACGATGCCGCTGGTGACGGTGCCGGTCAGGCCCTCCGGCGACCCGATGGCGACGACCTGGTCGCCGACCTCGACCGTGGAGGAGTCGCCGAGCGTGGCGGCCTTCAGCCCGGACGCGCCCCGGAGCTTGATCAGGGCCAGGTCCTTGCCGGGGTCGGTGCCGGTGACCTCGGCGGTGTACGTCCTGCCGTCGCTGAGCCGGACCTTGATCTCGGAGGCGCCCGCGATGACGTGGTTGTTGGTGACGATCTCGCCGTCACCGGTGATGATCACACCCGACCCGGTCGACGCGCCCGAGCCGGCCGTGGCGTTGATCTCGACGATGCTCGGTGAGACCGCCTGGGCGACCCCGGCGACGGTGCCCTTGCTGGACCGCGACACCTGGGTGCCGGTCACGGCTCCGGTGCCGGTGCCGGTCCCCGCGCCGTCGCGGGTGAGCTCCTGGACCAGGGCGGAGGCACCGCCGCCCACCAGGGCCGCGACGAGGGCGACCGCGGCGACCAGGGCCACCGGCCGCCCGGTGCGGCGGTGCGCCGTGGGCGGATGCGCCGGGGGCGGGGGGTGGCCGAACGTCTGCTGCGGGTCACCGTGGGAGTAGTCCGTCATGGGTACGACTCTCACGGCCGTACATGAGAGCCGCCTGAGGACGTCCTGAGAGTCCGGGCAGAGTTCGTGTGCCCGACTTTCCGGGCTCGGGGTGGGCGGGGGCAGGCCTCGTGGGCCGCGGTGGCCGGCGGGCCCCCGGGGGAACCGGGACTACTGGCCGTCGCAGCCGCAGGACCGGCGCACTATCAGCGCGGACGGGAACTGCC
This sequence comes from Streptomyces sp. WAC05374, assembly GCF_004353505.1. Lineage (GTDB taxonomy): Bacteria > Actinomycetota > Actinomycetes > Streptomycetales > Streptomycetaceae > Streptomyces. The sequence goes on along the minus strand of NZ_SMNQ01000003.1, from coordinate 540,049 downwards.
TGACCCGCTCCCGGCGCGATCCCGCCACCCGCAGTCCGTCGTCCAGGACCAGGTCCACCGCCGCGCGGGCCATCGCCGGGCGGTCGGAGGAGACCGTCGTCAGCGGCGGGTCCGTCAGCGCGGCTTCCTTCACGTCGTCGAAGCCCGCGACCGCCAGGTCGCCCGGCACGTCCAGGCGCAGCTCGCGCGCCGCGCGCAGGACGCCGATCGCCTGGTCGTCGGTGGAGCAGAAGATCGCCGGCGGCCGGTCGGGGCCCGCGAGGATCTTCAGGGCCACCTGGTAGGCGTCGTAGCGGTTGTACGGGGCCTGGAACAGCCGGCCCTCCACCGAGCGGCCGGACTCCAGCATCGCCCGGCGCCAGCCCTCCTCGTGGTCGGCGACCGGGTCGCCGACGGCGGGGGTGTTCTCGACACCGCCGAGGCAGGCGACGTACTCGTGGCCGTGCTCGAGGAGGTGGCGGGTGGCGAGCTGGGCGCCACCGATGTCGTCCGTGACCACGGCGACGTCGTCGAGGGCCTCGGGCCGCTCGTGGAGGAGGACCACCCGGGCGTCCCACGCCTCGATCTCCTGGGCGGCCCGCTCGCTCATGCCCTGGCTGACGAGGATCAGCCCGGCGACCCGCATCCCGAGGAAGGCCCGCAGGTAGTGGATCTCCCGCTCGTCGCGGTAGTCGGAGTTGCCGACCAGGACCATCTTCCCGCGGTCGGCGGCGGCCCTCTCGACCGCGTGCGCCATCTCGGCGAAGAACGGCTGCCGGGCATCGGGGACGATCATGCCTATGAGGTCCGTCCGCCGCGAGGCCATGGCCTGCGCGACGCGGTCGGGCCGGTATCCCAGCGTCTTGATCGCGGCGAGTACGCGCTCGCGCGTGGCCGGGGCGACCGGCCGGGGTCCGTTGTTGATGACGTAGCTCACGACCGCGGTAGAAGTACCCGCCAGTCGCGCCACATCGTCCCGCGTCACCTTGGCCACGCGCGGCAGTCTACGCGGGGTGACCTACCTCTGGGCAGGTCGTACGGCGGCTTCCTCCGCCTCTTCGGTGCGGCCGGCGCGCGCCGGTGCGGCCTTTTCGGCCTCTTTCGTCCGGGCTTCCTCGGCCGCCCGCTCGACCTTCTCCGGGGTCACGAAGCGGTAGCCGACGTTGCGCACGGTGCCGATCAGCGACTCGTGCTCGGGGCCCAGCTTGGCGCGCAGCCGCCGCACGTGGACGTCGACCGTGCGCGTACCGCCGAAGTAGTCGTACCCCCACACCTCCTGGAGGAGCTGGGCGCGGGTGAAGACCCGGCCCGGGTGCTGGGCGAGGTACTTCAGCAGCTCGAACTCCTTGAAGGTCAGGTCCAGGACCCGGCCCTTGAGCTTGGCGCTGTACGTCGCCTCGTCGACCGACAGGTCGCCGTTGCGGATCTCCATGGGGGAGTCGTCGGCGGTGATCTGCTGGCGGCCCATCGCGAGCCGCAGCCGTGCCTCGACCTCGGCCGGGCCGGCCGTGTCCAGCAGGACGTCGTCGATGCCCCAGTCGGCGGTGACGGCGGCGAGACCGCCCTCGGTGACGACCAGGACCAGCGGGCAGCCGGGCCCGGTGGAGCGCAGGAGCTGGCACAGCGACCGCACCTGCGGCAGGTCGCGGCGGCCGTCGACGAGGATCACGTCCGCGCCGGGGGTGTCCACGAGGGCCGGGCCCTCGGCGGGGGCCACGCGCACGTTGTGCAGCAGCAGTCCGAGGGCGGGGAGCACCTCCGTCGACGGCTGGAGGGCGTTGGTCAGGAGGAGCAGAGAGCTCATCGCGCTCCCCCTGCCCGGGTGGTCGTCCTATGGTCGTGCACGGTTCGCTGGCCCATAACGTCGGTTCCTCCTCGGTCCCTGCGAGGACGTTGCGGCACTGCTTCGTACGAGGCTCCCCGCGCCCTGAGAGCCTTTGTTCACCTGCCTGTAACAACGGGCGGGAAACACAAAAGGACCCGGGGGCTGCGTCGCCCAGGTCCTTCGCCGAGCAGAATAGCCCACATGAGTGCCGAGGCAGAGGGCGTACGTCACATCGTGGACGCTTCCGCGGTCACGCGCGGCCCCCTGCGCGCCACCCTCCGTACACCGGACGGTGTGCGTATCGAGGCGGTTCATTCTCCGCGGGCTGCACCGCATACGGACAGTGTCCCGGACACGGCCGTCGTTGTCGCCCACGGGTTCACGGGCTCGGTGGACCGGCCCGCGGTGCGGCGTGCGGCGCGGGTGTTCGCGCGCCGGGCCGGGGTGGTGACCTTCTCCTTCCGCGGGCACGGCAGGTCGGGCGGCCGTTCCACGGTCGGCGACCGGGAGGTGCTGGACCTGGCGGCGGCGGTGCGCTGGGCGCGTGAGCTGGGGTACGCGCGCGTGGCGACGGTCGGGTTCTCCATGGGCGGCTCGGTGGTGCTGCGGCACGCGGCGCTGTACCGGGACGTGGGGGAGGCGCGCACGGACGCGGTGGTCGCGGTGAGTGCCCCCGCGCGCTGGTACTACCGGGGTACGGCGCCGATGCGGCGGCTGCACTGGGTGGTGACCCGGCCCGCCGGGCGGCTGGTGGGGCGCTACGGGCTGCGCACCCGCATCCACGACCGCGCCTGGGACCCGGTGCCGATGTCGCCGGTCGAGGCGGTGCCGCTGATCGCCCCGGTGCCGCTGCTGGTCGTGCACGGCGACCGCGACCCGTACTTCCCGGTGGACCACCCGCGGATGCTGGCGGCGGCCGGGCCGGCCGAACTGTGGCTGGAGGAGGGCATGGGGCACGCCGAGAACGCGGCCGGCGACGCCCTGCTCGCCCGCATCGCGGACTGGCTGTCGGCGCCATAGCCCATGATGGATGCCGACGAGGCCGACGAAAGGAGAGCCGCCATGGCAGCGGGGACCATCCGCTACTGGGCCGCGGCCAAGGCCGCGGCCGGGACCGCCGAGGAGCCGTACAGCGCGGAGAACCTGGCCGAGGCGCTGGACGCCGTGCGCGAGCGGCACCCGGGGGAGCTGACCGCGGTGCTCCGGCGGTGTTCGTTCCTGGTCGACGGTGATCCCGTCGGGACCCGGAGCCATGAGACCGTACGCCTTGCCGAGGGCGGCACGGTCGAGGTGCTCCCGCCGTTCGCAGGAGGGTGAACCGCACAGCATGAGCAGCGATCAGCAGTACCCGTACGGGAACGGGTACCCGTACCAGGACCCGAACGTCGCGCAGACGTGGGAGGGCCAGACCTGGGACACCCAGTACCAGCCGGCCGTGCAGCCCGCCCAGCAGCCGGCCCCGCCGGTGGCCGCCGCCGACACCGCCCACCTGCCCGCGCAGGGCGCTTCGGGCGCGTACCCGCTGCCGCCCGAGGTCCCGTACGACACCCCGACCACCCATCTGCGGGCGGTCACCCCGGACCCCGCGCCCGCCGCGCCGGCCCCCGCGCCGGCCCAGCCGGGGTACGGCGCTCCCACCACGTCCGGGCACGTGCGGCTGACCGACGCCCAGCGGGCCCGGGCCGAGGGCCGTTCGCCGATCATCGAGCCGGGCATGCAGCCGGCCGTGCTGACCGCCGCCCTCGGCGGCCTGCTCGCGGCGGGTGCCGCCCTCGGGCCGTACGGACTGCTGGTCCCGCTGGTCCTGCTCCAGGCCGTCACCGCCGCCGGCTGGTTCCGGCTCAACGGCATGTGGCCCGCCCGCCAGGGCATCGCGCTCGCCTTCGCGGGCGGCCTGACGGCGGACGTCGCACTGCTGGCCGCCGGCCGGGAGCACGCGCCGGCCGCCATCCTCGGCACGCTCGGGGTGTGGGTGCTGCTGGTCCTGGTGCTCCAGCTCCGCAGTCACGCCGGCTCCGACGAGCGGCAGTACGGCCTGATGGCCACGGTGGCCTCGTCCGCGCTCGCCGTGCTCGCGGCCGGGCACCTGGCCGCCGTGCCGGACGCGGTCGTCGTGGGGGGCCTCGCGGTCGCCGTCACCGTGGTGGCCCGCGCGCTGCCGCTGCCCGGCGCCGTGACGCTCGTGGTGGCGCTGCTCGCGGCCGCCGGGGCGGGTGTCGCCGCCGGCGGGATGACCGGCATGGGGGCGCGGGGTGCGCTGCTCGGGCTGGGCGCCGGGGTGTGTGCCCTGGTCGGGCACCGGGTGGCGAGCTACGACTACCCGTCCCGTTTCGTCCACATGACGGCCGGGGTGGCCCTGCCGCTCGCGGTCGCCGCGCCCGCCGTCTACGTGCTGGGGCGGGCGCTGGCCTGAGTGACGCGGGTGACGTGGGGGGAACCAACGAGTGGCTTCGGACGTCGATCATGACGTGACGGGGGCCGGTCGCGAACAGGGTGGGGGAACACCGAGCAATGCGAGCACTGCGAATACTGCTGGTCACCGCTGTGATCCTCGGTGGTCTGTTCACCATCGCGGACCGCCTGGCGGTGAACTACGCGGAGTCCGAGGCGGCCGAGCGCATACGGGCCAACCAGGGCCTGGCCGGCACCCCGGACGTCTCGATCAAGGGCTTTCCCTTCCTGACCCAGGTCATGGGCAAGGAACTGGAGCAGGTCGACGTCACCCTCACCGGCGTGGAGGCGTCGGCCGGCGGCCGCAAGGTCCGCGTCGCCGAGATGACGGCGGCCCTGAAGGACGTCCGGCTGGAGAACAACTTCTCCACCGCCGTGGCCGCCTCCGCCTCCGGCACGGCGCGGATCTCCTACGCCGATCTCGCGCAGGCCTCCCGTGAGGAGGTCACCCTCGGCTACGGCGGCAACGGCAAGGTCAAGGTCACCGGCAGCGTCGAGGTCCCGGTCCTGGGCAAGGTCACCCGCAGCGTCCTGTCCTCGGTCAGCCTGGTGGGCGGCGACACCATCCGGGTACGCGCCGACAAGGTGCCCGGCGAGGGCATCCCCGGGCTGGAGGAGCGCATCCGGGAGCGCACCGACTTCGACCGGCAGGTCGGCGGGCTGCCGGCCGGCCTGAAGCTGAGCAAGGTGGAGGCGACGCCCGAGGGCCTCGCGATCACCGTCACCGGCACGAACGTCGTACTGGCGGGCTGAAGCCCCCGTACGCCGAAACCCCCGTACGGCCCTGCCGGGCCCCGTTCGGTCACATCGTGAGACGGGGCCGTCCGCTCCGCAGATGGCGAGCGGCGAAGCCCGTCCCGGCGGGGGTCCGACCCTCTTCCGGGCGATCTTCCATCTCGTATCGCGGACGATCGCGTCTCATCATGCGACACGCCGGTGACACGGCCGCCCGTCCGTCCCTACGATCGGCTGCATGAAGCGACAGGCGGATCTCACGAAGCGGCGGGCAGTAGACCTGTGCCGCGTCGCCGCCATGCTCTGTCGCTCCGTCTGAGCGGGAGCCCGACCTCCCGTATCCCAGGGCCCGTCTTCCCTCGAGGCCCGCACCCGTGCCGCATCCCCGTGAGACCCGTACCCCCGTACGCGACGACGCGAAGCGCATCCGGCACCACCCCGCCACACCCCGCCGCAGACTGCCCCGGAGGAGAAACAGCATGAGCCGCAGCGACGTCCTGGTAGACGCCGACTGGGTCGAGGCCCACATCGACGACCCGAAGGTCGTCATCGTCGAGGTCGACGAGGACACGTCGGCGTACGACAAGAACCACATCAAGAACGCCGTCCGGATCGACTGGAAGAAGGACCTCCAGGACCCGGTCCGCCGCGACTTCGTCGACCAGGAGGGCTTCGAGAAGCTCCTCTCCGCGAAGGGCATCGCCAACGACGACACCGTCGTCCTCTACGGCGGCAACAACAACTGGTTCGCGTCCTACGCCTACTGGTACTTCAAGCTGTACGGCCACGAGAGCGTCAAGCTCCTCGACGGCGGCCGCAAGAAGTGGGAGCTCGACTCCCGCGACCTGGTCGACGGCTCCGAGGTCCCGAGCCGCCCGGCCACCGAGTACAAGGCCAAGGCCCAGGACACCTCGATCCGCGCCTTCCGCGACGACGTCGTGGCCGCCATCGGCAGCCTGAACCTGGTCGACGTGCGCTCCCCCGACGAGTTCAGCGGCAAGCTGCTCGCCCCGGCGCACCTCCCGCAGGAGCAGTCGCAGCGCCCCGGCCACGTGCCGAGCGCCCGCAACATCCCGTGGTCGAAGAACGCCAACGACGACGGCACCTTCAAGTCGGACGAGGAGCTCAAGGCCCTCTACGCCGAGGAGCAGGTCGACCTGTCCAAGGACACCATCGCCTACTGCCGCATCGGTGAGCGTTCGGCCCTGACCTGGTTCGTCCTGCACGAGCTGCTCGGCCAGGAGAACGTCAAGAACTACGACGGCTCGTGGACCGAGTACGGCTCCCTCGTCGGCGTGCCGATCGAGCTCGGCGCCAACAAGTAGTCCCGGACCTCCCGTCCCTCCCCTCCCCCGAAGACCCCTCAGGAGTACCCATGTGTGGAGCACAGGCCGGCGGCCCGGACGCTTCGACGATCAAGCCCGGTGAGACCACGATCCAGGGCCAGGTGACCAAGGACGGCGAGCCCGTCGTCGGTTACGTGCGCCTGCTGGACTCGACCGGCGAGTTCACCGCCGAGGTCCCGACCTCCGCGACCGGCCAGTTCCGCTTCTACGCGGCCGAGGGCACGTGGACCGTCCGCGCCCTCGTCCCGGGCGGCACGGCCGACCGCACGGTCGTCGCCCAGCAGGGCGGCCTGGCCGAGGTCGCCATCGCCGTCTGACGTCACGGCGCGCATACCGGCCGAAGGGCCGCACCTCCTGGGGGTTGGACGCTTACCGGGACCGAGGTGCGGCCCTTCGGTCGTACGCTGAAGACATGTACGCCCGGCGTCGGCACATCTACTTCGGGATGATGACGGCCTGCCTGGTGCTCTTCGTGGGCGCCTGGGCCGTCGTACGGCTGTGGTCCACGCCCGCCGCCGTCGCGATGTGCTTCGTCGCCATGGTCATCCCGCCGGTCGCCGCGATGGTCGCGAACCGGCGGGGGCCGGAGGACCGCTGGTGGGACGACCCCAGCGGCGACCCGCAGTCCGACGAGTGGTGGGACGAGCTCGACGGCAGGAAGCGCCGCCGTCAGTAGACGAGCGCCTGCGTGCCGTCGGCCATCGACTCGCTGACGAAGACCTGCGCCCCCGCGATCCGCACGCCCTCCAGCACGTCCTTCTCCGTGATCTCCCGCCGGGCCGCGCACTGGGTGCACAGCGTGATCCGGCCGCCCGCCAGGATCGAGTCGATCAGGTCCGGCAGCGGCGCCGCGTGCGGCAGCTCGAACTGCGCCGCCCGCCCCGGCAGCGCGAACCACGACGACTCGCCGGTCAGCCAGAGCGACACCTCCACCCCACTGGCCACGGCGACCGCCGCCACCGTGAATGCCTGCGAGCAGCGCTCGGGGGCGTCGGCCCCTGCGGTCACCTTGATCACGAGCTTCTTCGCCATGCCCGGAACTGTAGTGCGCGCCCGTGGGCCGAACCTCACACGGAGGGGCCGGTCGCCACCCATTACGCTGGGACCCGGCCCCTTTTCTTCGCCCACACCGCTCACCGAGGAGCACCCTGTGCTTGAGGCTTTCTTCTCCGCCCTGCTGGTCCTGGTCTGCGTCGGCGTGCTCGGCTTCGCCGTGCTGACCGTGAAGAAGCTGTACCAGGGCCAGCGCTGACCACTCCTACAGATCGACAGAGCTGCTCATGATCGAGATTCCGTCCGACCTGAACCCCGACCTCGTCCCCCTCGCGTTCCTCCTCGGTACGTGGGAGGGCGCGGGTGTCTCCGACTTCCCCGGCGCCGAGAAGTGCAACTTCGGCCAGTCCGTGACCTTCAGCCACGACGGCCGGGACTTCATCGAGTACACCTCCCGCACCTGGGTCCTGGACGCCGAGGGCAACAAGGTCAAGCCCCTGGAGTCCGAGAGCGGCTACTGGCGCATCGACAAGGAGCGCAAGGTCGAGATCGTGATGGTGCGCGACCAGGGCATCGTCGAGGTCTGGTACGGCGAGCTCGCCGACCAGAAGCCGCAGATCGACCTCGTCACGGACGCCGTCGCGCGCACCGCCGCCTCCGGCCCCTACAGCGGCGGCAAGCGGCTGTACGGCTATGTGAAGGGCGACCTGATGTGGGTCGGCGAGAAGTCGACGCCCGAGGTGCCGCTGCGTCCGTACATGTCGGCCCACCTGAAGAAGGTCGTCACGCCCGAGCAGGTCGAGGCGTGGGCCAAGGATCTGGGCGACCTGCCCGACGACGGCATCGCCTTCTTCAAGTAGGCCGGGGGATCGAGGGTCGGTGCTCCTACACTGGACGGCGTGGTGAGCACCGACTGGAAGAGCGATCTGCGGCAGCGCGGCTACCGGCTGACTCCCCAGCGCCAGCTTGTCCTGGAAGCGGTGGACGTGCTGGAGCACGCGACGCCCGACGACATCCTCACCGAGGTCCGCAAGACGGCCTCGGGAGTGAACATCTCCACCGTCTACCGGACGCTGGAGCTCCTGGAGGAGCTCGGCCTCGTCAGCCACGCCCATCTGGGCCACGGCGCGCCGACGTACCACCTCGCGGACCGGCACCACCACCTGCACCTGGTGTGCCGCGACTGCACGAACGTCATCGAGGCCGACGTGTCGGTGGCCGCCGAGTTCACCGGCAAGCTGCGCGAGACCTTCGGCTTCGACACCGACCTGAAGCACTTCGCGATCTTCGGCCGGTGCGAGGACTGCACAGCGAAAGGTACGACTAACGGGTCGTAGGCTTGCTGCCATGAAGAGCCCTCTGCTGTCCCTGCCCGGCGCCGTGCCCGCCGAGGGGCACGACGAAGGTGTCGCCGCCCATTACGGCGACCTGTTCCGCGAGCAGCGCGCCCTCGCCGCCGGCACCGGCCTGGTCGACCTGAGCCACCGCGGTGTCGTCACCGTCAGCGGCGACGACCGGCTGAGCTGGCTGCACCTGCTGCTGACGCAGGCCGTCAGCGACCTGCCGACCGGGCACGCCACCGACGCGCTGATCCTCTCCGCCAACGGGCACATCGAGCACGCCCTGTACCTCGTCGACGACGGCGAGACGGTCTGGGCGCACGTCGAGCCCGGCACGCAGGAGGCGCTGATCGGCTACCTGGAGTCGATGAAGTTCTTCTACCGCGTCGAGGTCGCCGACCGGACCGGCGACATCGCCGTCGTCCACCTCCCGGCCGGCTCCATCGCCGAGGTGCCGGAGGGCGTCGTCGTGCGCGAGACCCCGCACGGCCGGGACCTGTTCCTGCCGCGCGGCGACCTGGAGGCCTACGCGGCGGACCACGGGCCGCTCGCCGGGATCTGGGCGTACGAGGCGCTGCGCGTGGAGGCGCACCGCCCCCGGCTCGGCTTCGAGACCGACCACCGCACCATCCCGCACGAGATCGGCCTGATCGGCAGCGCCGTCCACCTCCAGAAGGGCTGCTACCGGGGCCAGGAGACCGTGGCGCGCGTCCACAACCTGGGGAAGCCGCCGCGCCGGATGGTCTTCCTGCACCTCGACGGCAGTGAGGTCCACCTGCCCCCGCACGGCACGCCGGTCCGGCTGAAGGCCGACGGGGACGAGGGGCGGCAGCTCGGCTTCGTCACCACCTCGGTACGCCACCACGAGCTCGGCCCCATCGCGCTCGCGCTGGTCAAGCGCAACGTTCCGGTGGACGCGGAGCTGATGGCCGGTGGCACGGCCGCCGCCCAGGAGGTCGTGGTCGAGCCGTAGGCGCGTGCGCCGGCCGACTCAGACGTCCACGACGATGGTGAACGGGCCGTGGTTGGTGAGCGAGACCCGCATGTCCGCGCCGAACCGGCCCGTCGCCACCGTCGCCCCCAGCTCCCGCAGGCGGGCCACCACCTCGTCCACCAGCGGCTCGGCCACCTCGCCGGGCGCCGCCGCGTTCCAGGTCGGGCGGCGGCCCTTGCGGGCGTCCCCGTAGAGGGTGAACTGCGAGATCACCAGCAAGGGTGCGTTCACGTCCGAGCAGGACTTCTCGCCCTCCAGGATCCGCACCGACCACAGCTTCCGGGCGAGCTGGGCGGCCTGCTCGGCCGTGTCCTCGTGGGTCACCCCCACGAGCACGCACAGGCCCTCGCCGACGATTTCCCCGACGGTCTCTCCCGCGACGACGACCTTGGCCCCGTCGACCCTCTGTACCACTGCACGCATACAGACCAACCTATCCGCGTCCGAACGGGTGCAGGCGCCTGCATCGGCAGTGGCACAAATGGCACCATGCCTCTCAGGCGGTGCTTTCCGCACCGGTCGAGGGGACGGATTCCTATGAGTACACCTGGCGCCGGGCAGACGCCACATCCCGTACCGATGACATGTGCCGGTGGCAGAGGGCCGCTGCGGCCACCGGCCCAGCGGACCGGCGACGCCGTCCTGCCGGAGGCGCGGCCGCACGACCTGACGGCCATGCGGCTGCCGGAGCTGCGCGCGCTGCGCCGGGACTCGCACGGCGACGAGGCGGACCTGAGCTACATCCGCAGACTCCTCCAGGGCCGCATCGACATCCTCCGCGCCGAGCTGGCGCGGCGGGGCGGGACGCAGGTCCCGGTCGTGGACCGGCTCTCGGAGATCCTCGCCGACACCCCGTCGCGCCACCGCTCCTCGGCCCGTCACGTGACCGTGTCGACGCCGCGCGGCGAGGAGTACCGGAGGCTGGCCGCCGAGATGCTCGCGGAGGTCGAGCTGTCGGACCTCACCGCCCGAACGGACGAAGAGCTGCACGCCGCGATGGGACGGCTCGCACGCTACGAACAGCAGGTCTCCCGGCGTCGCCAGCAGCTCCAGCGGACGGCCGACGACTGTAGCGCCGAGATCGCCCGCAGGTACCGTGAGGGTGAAGCCCAAGTAGACGATCTGCTCCGCTGAGCACGCCTGCGGGCGGGTCCCGTCCCGGAAGGTGGGCGTCATTGCAACCTCCGCCACCACCGTCATTCCCCCGGTCCTCGCCGAGGTGGTCCGTTCCGGCTTCGTCGAGGGTCACCACCGGGGGTCACTGGTCGTGCTGGCCCCGGACGGCACCGTCGAGGTGTCGGCCGGTGACCCGGCGGCGCCGGTCTTCCCCCGCTCGTCCCTCAAGCCCCTCCAGGCCGCCGCCGTGCTGCGCGCGGGCCTGGAGCTGTCGGGGGAGCGGCTGGCGCTGGCCACGTCGAGCCACTCGGGCGAGCCGTTCCACCTCGACCTCGCCCGCAAGATGCTCGCCGACCACGGGTTCACCGAGGCCGACCTCGCCACGCCGCCCGGCCTGCCGCTGGACCCGGTGGAGGCCGAGGCGTACCTGGCCGCCGGCAGGGTCCGGGACCGGATCGCCATGAACTGTTCCGGCAAGCACGCGGCGATGCTGGGGGCCTGCGCGGTCAACGGCTGGGACCCGCGCTCCTACCCGGACCGGCGGCACCCGCTCCAGCGGCTGGTCCTCGAGGAGGTGGAGGCCGCGTCCGGCGAGAGCGTGGCGGTGGTCGGCACGGACGGGTGCGGTACGCCGCTGACGGCGATCAGCCTGGTGGGGCTGGCCCGGGCGTTCCGCTCGTACGTGCTGGCCGAGCAGGGGACGCCGCAGCGGCTGGTCGCCGACGCGATGCGGGCGCACCCCGAGTACGTGGCGGGCACCCGGCGCTCGGACACCTGGCTGATGCGGGAGGTGCCGGGGGCGCTGGCGAAGGTGGGCGCGGAGGCGGTGCAGGCGGTCGCCCTCGCGGACGGCCGGGCGCTCGCCTTCAAGATCGACGACGGTTCCTCGCGGGCCGTGGGCCCGGTGCTGGCGCGGGCGCTGGGGATGCTGGGCGTCGACGGGCCGGTGGTCGGCCGCATCGCGGACGCACCGCTGCTGGGCGGCGGGGAGCGGGTGGGCGAGGTCCGGGCGGCGTTCTGACCCGCGCGCGGGCGGTCGGGCGGGCGGGCGGCGGTGGCGCGGTCCGCGTGGGCGGCCCGGGCTGCGGGGCGGAAAACCGGGTGCGGGCGCCGGGGGGCGCCGCCTAGCGTGGCGCCCATGAGCGTCGACGTCCGCACGGTCACCGCGTCCGAGTTCCCCGACTGGCTGCGCGCCCGGCGCACCGGGTTCATGCAGCCGCCCGTGGTGCCGGACGACGAGGTGCGGCAGAGACTGCCGTACGTCGACCTCGGCCGCACCCAGGGGGCGTTCGACAACGGCCGCTGCGTCGCCACCTTCCGTTCGTTCGCGCAGGAGTTGACCGTCCCCGGCGGTGCCCGGCTCGTCGCCAGCGCGGTGTCCAATGTGACCGTCTCGCCGACGCACCGGCGGCGCGGGCTGCTCAGCCGCATGATGGCGGCGGACCTCGCGGCGGCCAAGGAGCGCGGGGAGGCCGTCTCGACCCTGATCGCGGCCGAGTACCCGATCTACGGGCGGTACGGGTACGGCCCGGCCACCTGGACCACCGAGTGGACGGTCGACGTGCGGCGCGCCGGGCTCGACCCGCGCTGGTCGGGCCCGGGCGACGGCGGCCGCGTCGACCTGGTGGACGGCGAGGAGATCCGCAAGCTCGGCCCCGACGTCCACGACCGGCTGCGGGCCGTCCGGCACGGTGTGGTCAGCCGCGACCAGCGGGTGTGGGACGTCGCCACGGGCGCCGCGCGCTTGCCCGACCAGCCCTGGTCGGAGCCGTTCTACGCCACGTACCGCTCGGCGGCGGGGGAGCTGGAGGGGTACGTCTGCTACGCCGCGGACGACACCTGGGAGGCCAAGCGGCCCGAGTGCCGGGGCACCGTGCGTGAACTGCTCGCCCTGACCCCGGCCGCCGAGCGGGCGCTGTGGCGCTTCGTCTGCTCCGTGGACTGGATGACCACGGTCACGACCGGTCTGCGCGCCCCCGACGACCTGCTGCCGCTGCTGCTGCCCGACCCCCGGGCGGCGCTCGTGACCACGCACGCCGACTTCCTGTGGGTGCGGATCGTCGACGCCGTACGGGCCCTGGAGGCGCGTACGTATGCCGGCAGCGGCCGTCTGGTGCTGGAGCTGCGCGACGCGGCGGGCCTGGCGGGCGGCCGGTTCCGGCTGGACGCCTCGCCCGAGGGCGCGTCGTGCGCGCCGACCACCGCGTCGCCGGACCTGGCCATGGACGTGGCGGAGTTGGGGACGCTGTACCTGGGTGACGAGTCGGTGTCGCGGCTGGTGGAGCTGGGGCGGGTGGAGGAGGCGGCGCCGGGCGCGGCGGCGGTGGCCGACGTACTCCTGCGCACCGCGCGCCGGCCGTGGTGCCCGGACATCTTCTAGACCCGGGCCCTTCCGGCCCCTGTGCGGGCCGTCCCCGGTCTGGCACCCTCGTCGTACCCCTGGCCCCGGCCCCCTGGTGGCGACTGTGTGCGACGACGACCTCATCGATGTCCTCGGCGGTACCGAGCACGTGCTGTTCGGCTTCGAGGGCACCCTGCTGCGCGCGGGTGCGACCGCCTGGCCCACGCCCTACGCCGACCCGCTGGTGCGCACCCTGGCTGCGGTCGGCACGGGGCTCGTCGTGGTCACCGGCACCCCGCGGGAGGTGGTGGCCCGCTACCTGGCCGCCCGGGGCCTGTCGGGCTGTTTCGGCCCGCACGTCCACGCCGGTGCGGGGGACGCCCTGGCGTCGCTGGACGCGGCGCCCGCCACGTGCCTGATGATCGGTGCCACGCCCGCCGACCTGGCCGCCGCCCGGGAGGCGGGCGTGCCGTTCCTGGGCTACGGCCGGGCCGAGCGGACCGCCGAGCTGCTGCGCGCGGCGGGGGCGGACCGGGTGGTGCCGTCCCTGGAGCCGGTGCTGGCCGCCGTACGCGAGGCCGCTCACCGCTCAGCGCGTACGCACACGGAACAGCGCGCCTGACAGACCCACCGCGACCGCGAGGAGTCCGGCGCACCAGGCGAGGGCGACGGCGGGCGCGGTGCCGACCGGCTGGTCCAGCAGGAGGCCCCGGAGGGATTCGATCACCGGGGTGACCGGCTGGTGGTCGGCGAAGCCGTGGAGCCAGGTGGGCATCGTCTCGATGGGGACGAAGGCGCTGCTCGGGTAGGGCAGAAACATCATCAGGAAGGTGAAGCCGCTCGCCGCCTCGGGGGTGCGGGCCAGCAGTCCGACGGCCGCCGAGAGCCAGGAGATCGCCACGACGAAGGCGAGCAGGATGCCGAGTGCGGCGAGCCAGCCGGCCGCGGAGGCGGAGGGGCGGAAGCCGATCAGGAAGGCGGCGCCGAGGACGAGCGCGGTCGACAGCAGGTTGCGGGCGGTGCTGGCGGCGACGTGGGAGGCGAGGATCGGGGTCGCGCCGACGTCGAGGGAGCGGAAGCGGTCGACGATGCCCTCCTTCATGTCCTCGCTCACGCGCACGGCGGTGGCCGACGAGCCGAAGCCGGCGCAGAGCAGCAGGACGCCGGGGACGACGTAGGTGACGTACCGGGTCCCGGTGTCGATGGCGCCGCCGAAGAAGTAGACGAAGATCAGCATCAGCATGACCGGCAGCGCCAGCGCGGTGATGACGGCGTCGACGTTGCGACGGCTGAGGCGGATGCCGCGGCCGGTCAGCGTCAGGGCGTGGGTGAGGGTGTCAGGCATGGGCCCGCTCCTTGGCGGTCAGGGCGAGGAAGACGTCGTCGAGCGTGGCGCTGTGCAGGCTGAAGCGGGCGATGTCGGTGCGGCCGGGGTCGAGCTCGTCGAGCAGGGCGCGCACCTGGGCGGCGGTGCCGTCCGTGGGGATGCCGAGCGTGAGCGTCTCGGGGGCGTGGTGCACGGCGCGGGCGGCCAGACGCCGGTAGGCGGTCTCGTGGTGGAGGACGACGTCGAGGCGGTGGCCCCGGACGCGCGTCTTGAGCTGCTCGGCGGTGCCTTCGGCGACCAGTTGTCCGGCGTTCAGCACGCCGATGCGGTCGGCCAGCCGGTCGGCCTCCTCCAGGTACTGGGTGGTGAGCAGGACCGTGGTGCCGCGTGCCGCCACTTCGGTGACCACCTGCCACAGCTCCCGCCGGCTGCGGGGGTCGAGCCCGGTCGTGGGCTCGTCGAGGAAGACCACCTCGGGTTCGCCGACCAGGCCGGCGGCGAGGTCGAGGCGGCGCCGCATGCCGCCGGAGTAGGTGCCGGCGAGGCGGCGCCGGGCGTCGGTGAGCCGGAAGCGTTCGAGCAGTTCGCCGGCGCGGCGGGCGGCGGCGGCGCGGGACAGGCCGGTCAGGCGGGCCATCATGCGCAGGTTCTCCTCGCCGGTCTGCATGGCGTCGACCGCCGCGAACTGGCCGGTCAGGCTGATGGCGCGGCGCACCCGGGGGCGGTCGGTGACCACGTCGTACCCGGCGACGCGGGCGTGTCCGGCGTCGGCGCGGCTGAGGGTGGCGAGGATGCGGACGGTGGTGGTCTTGCCGGCGCCGTTGGGGCCGAGCAGGGCGTGCACGGTGCCGCGCTCCACCCGCAGGTCGATGCCGTCGAGCACGGGGACGTCCCCGTAGGACTTGCGGAGGCCGGTGGCCTCGATGGCCGGTGGCGGTGTCATGGCGCTCCCCCTTCTGCGTATGGCATACGCGTCACTGTGTAAGGGTTACGCATTACTAGGATGGGCGTCAACCAGAGGGAGGCCGGCGGATGAGCGACAGTGACGGCACGGGGCTGCCCGCGAGCATCGAGGCCGCCTGGGGCCTGCGGGAACGTCCCGCCAAGGGCCCGAAGCCGGGACTCAGCCTGGAGCGGATCGTCGACGCGGCGGCCGGCCTCGCCGCGACCGAGGGCCTGGCGGCCGTCTCCATGGGCCGCATCGCCAAGGAACTGGGCGTCTCGACGATGTCCCTGTACCGGTACGTCGGCGCCAAGGACGAGCTGTACGTGCTGATGGTGGACCGGTCGCTCGGCGCCCCGCCGCCGCTGCCCGCCCCCGGCACCGGCTGGCGCGAGGCGCTCGCCACCTGGGCCTGGGAGCAGCGGGCGGCCCTCCAGCGGAACCTGTGGGCGCTGCGCGTACCGATCTCCGGGCCGCCCGTCACGCCCAATTCGGTGGCGTGGTGGGAATGGGGGCTGGTCGCCCTCGAGGGCACCGGGCTCGACGAGGGCACCAAGATCTCGGTGATCCTGCTGGTCAGCGGGTACGTGCGCAACGAGGCCGGGCTCATGGCCGACATCGACGCGGCGATCCGCGCGACCGGCGGCACCCCCCAGGAGGTCATGTCCCGCTACGCCCGCACCCTCCAGCGGCTGGCCGACCCCGCCCGTTACCCGGCCGTCGCGCGGATGCTCGCCGCCGGGGTGATCGACCAGCCGGACGACCCCGACGCCGAGTTCCGCTTCGGCCTGGACCGCGTGCTCGACGGCGTCCAGGCACTGGTGGACCGGGTCAGACCGTGACGACCACCTTGCCCAGCAGGCTCCGGTCCTCGATCGCCGCATGGGCCTGCGCCGCCCGCTCCAGGGGGAAGGTCCCGCCGACCACCGGGCGCACCAGCCCCGCGGCCGCCGCGTCCAGCGCCCGGCCCGCGAGCCGGGCGTGGTCCGCCTCCGAGAGCTGGACGTCGCCGATGCCCAGCACCCGTACGCCCCGCCGCTCCGCCTCCGCCGTGTCGACCCGCGCGAAGTCGCCGGTCGGCGCGCCGTGCGCGGAGAACCGCCCGCCGTCCGCCACGAGCGCGAACGCCGCCAGGCCCACCTGACCGCCCACCCCGTCCAGGACGACGTCCGCCCCGGCGGGGCCGAGGGCCTCGCGGGCGCGCCCGACCCAGTCGGGGGCGGCCGTGTCGACCACCGCGTCGGCGCCCAACTCGCGTACGAGCGCCGCCTTGCGCGCCCCGCGCACGGTGCCCACCACCCGGGCGCCCGCCGCCCTCGCGAGCTGCACCAGCACGGTGCCCATGCCGCCCGACGCCCCGACGATCAGCACCGACTCACCGGGCTTGAGCTCCGTGGCGTCCAGCAGCGCGGTGGCCGTGACACCGTCGTGGACCAGCGCGGCGGCGTCCGTGAACGCCAGCCCGTCCGGGACCGGCACCAGCGAGGCCACGCCGGCCACGGCCCGCTCCGCGTACCCGCCGGTCAGGCCCAGGGAGGCGACCACGCGGCGGCCCAGCCACCGCGCCGCGTCCACCCCGGGGCCCACGGCCCGTACCGTCCCGGCGATGCCCCCGCCGGGGACGAACGGCGGCTGGAGCGGGAACCACTGGCCGGCCCGGCCCGCCCGGAGCTGGGTGTCCAGGAAGATCGTGTCCACCGCCGCGACGTCCACGAGCACCTGGCCCCGCCCCGCCACCGGCTCCGGGGCCTCGGCCGGTACCAGGACCTCCGGTCCGCCGAACACCCTCACCTGAGTCACGCGCATCGCGCTCACACCCCTCCCGTCACGCGGGCAGGTTCCGGTCCGCCCGGGCCCGCTCGGACGAGTCTCGAACCTCAAGTTCGCTCGAGGTCAAGCGGTGCGTAGGCTCGTCGGCATGAGCGGGTTGCGCGAACGCAAGAAGCGGCAGACGTACGAGGCGATCTCGGAGGCGGCGATCGCCCTCTTCCTGGAGAAGGGCTTCGACCGCGTCCCGGTCGCCGAGGTCGCCGCCGCGGCGGAGGTCTCCAAGCCGACGCTCTTCCGCTACTTCCCGGCCAAGGAGGACCTGGTCCTGCACCGGTTCGCCGACCACCGCGAGGAGGCGGCCCGCGTGGTCCTGGCGCGGCCGGACGGCACCGGGCCGCTGGCGGCGCTGCACCGCCACTTCACCGGCGGCCTCGCCCGCCGCGACCCGGTGACCGGGCTGAACGACGACCCGGAGGTGCTCGCCTTCCAGCGCCTGCTGTACGGCACGCCCAGCCTGGTCGCGCGGCTGTACGCGTACCAGGGCGCGTCCGAGCGGGCGCTGGCCGACGCGCTGGGCGGCGGTGTCCGCGAGCGCCTGGCGGCGGGTCAGATCATCGCCGTACAGCGCGTCCTGGCGGAGGAGAACTGGCGGCGCATCGAGGCGGGCGAGAGCGCCGGCGCGGTGGAGCCGGACGCGGTGGCCGCCGCGGACCTGGCCTTCCGGCAGCTCGCGGAGGGGCTGCCGCTCTGAGGGCACCGGCGGTGGCGGACCGCCGCCCCCTCCTCCGGAGAGCGGCGGTCCGGTATTCCGGGCGCCCGGTCACCACATGACGGGCAGCCGCTCCGGAATCCGCTTCATGAATCCGGTGCGCCACACCAGTTGCTCGATCGGGACCGCGAGCTGGAAGCCGGGCATCCGGTCGAGCAGGGTCTCCAGGGCGATCTCCGCGTGCTTCTTGCCCAGCGCGGTCGCCGGGCAGTAGTGCCGGCCGCCGCCGAAGGAGAGGTGAGCCGTGTTGTTCTCCCGCGTGAGGTCCACGGTGTGCGGGTCGGTGAACACCTCGGGGTCGAAGTTGGCGCCCTCGACCAGTACCAGGACCAGTTCGCCCTTCCTCACCTCCACGTCGCCGAGCGTCACGTCCTCCATGGCCAGGCGCGGCAGGCCGTCACCGATGGAGAGGTTGATCCGCAGCAGCTCGTCGACGGCCGCCGGGATCTTCGTACGGTCGGCGAGGAGTTCGGCCGTGAGCTCCGGGTGCTGGATGAGGGAGACGAGGGCCATGGTCAGGAAGCCGGCGGTGGAGATGACCCCGGCGCCGAACATGGTCACGCCGACCGTCGCCAGCATCTCGTCCGTGAGGTGGCCGTACTCGGCGTCCTCGCGCAGCGCCGCCAGCTCCGCCATCAGCCCCGTGGTGGCCGGGTCGTCCAGGCGCTCCACCATGTAGGCGATGTCGCGGTCCCAGTTGAGCCTGGCGCCCGCGACGGGGCAGGCCGAGTTCATGAACGCGATGTCCAGGCTGCGCATCAGCCGGGGCGCGTCCGCCTGCGGGATGCCGAGGATGTGGCAGTGCATGGCGGCGGAGTACGGGTCGGCGAAGGAGCCGCGCAGGTCGGCCGGGGCGCCCTCGGCCATCAGCGCGTCGACCAGCTCGGCGGCGTTCGCCCGCATCCACTCGGCGAGGCCGGGCGCCTTCGGGTTGAGCGCCTTGAGCACCGCCTTGCGCAGTCCGGCCCCGGTGATGTTGCCCATGTTGTTGACGACCTCGGGCGGGATCGTCAGCGCGTACTGCCGCGGCACGCCCGGCGCCGAGGTGTCCTTGAGGCTGAACCGCTGGTCCTCCAGGACCTGCTTGCACAGGGCGTGGGAGGACACCAGCCACGCCTCGTCACCGGCGATGGTCCGCACCCGCTTGACCGGCTCCTCGCGCAGCATGCCGATCTCGGCGGGCAGTTGGTCGCCCCGCCAGGAGAACGGGAAGCCGGGGAGCTCGCCGGACGGTGCGGACGGTGCGGGCGGCGTCTCAACGGACATGGGTGGTGTCTCCTTCGGCGGCGTGCTGCGCGGGCTGGGCGGGGGTCACGATCGCGTGGCCCTGGTTGCGGGACGCGCGCAGTCCTGAGCCGCGCGAGTAGAGCAGCTCGGCCATCGGCAGGAGCTGGTGGTAGCAGTTGAGGGAGGAGGGAACGCCCAGGATGGCCGGGGTGTCCAGGAACAGCGGGGCCTCGGCGCACACGTACTCCAGGCACACCGCGCGCTGCCGCTCGGTGGCGGCCCGGCCGCCCAGCACCTTGGAGGACAGGAAGGCGTCGATCAGCGCCTCGCACGTCGCCCGGAACTCGGCGTCCACATCCAGTCGGCGGAGGAGGTGGTCGTGGAGGGCCCGGTACGCGGGGTTGTCCTGGAACGCCGACATCGGGTGGGCGCGCAGGCGCCGCCCGTCGGGGTCGACGGCCGCGACGGCGTTGGTGACCTTGGCCCGTACGCCGCGCAGGTTCTTCACCGCCTTGCGGCGGGCGTCGTCGGCGGTGTAGCCGGACGCCTCGTACATCTCGGCCACGTGGAGGTCGGTATAGACGAAGTCCACCTGGTCGAAGTGGGCCGTGCCCCAGCGGGCCAGGTCGGTGACGCGCTGGGCGGAGAAGTAGCTGTTGCCGGGTGACACGCCGATCACGGCGTGGGCGCCCTCGGCGCAGATCACCTGGCAGTGGGCGGTGTAGGGCCGGAGGGTGAACAGTGCGGCGGCCGGGTCGGGAGGGGTGAAGGGCTGGATCTCGAAGACGGTCTCAGTCGTCAACTGGGAGGAGTCCTTCGCGTCGCTAGTCCCGGAGGAGCCTCGTGCTCCTGGTGTGGCGACGACGGCGAAAAGTTAGCTTCCGGCCACGGAGAGTGTCAACGAGAGTCCGAGCGTTTCCGTTGCGTACACGCAGAAGTACGGTCCGTGTAACCAACCGTTCATATTGAGCTTGGGCAAAAAACGTTACTCGGTTACGTTATTCTGGGTGGAATGACGTCACTCGACCATGAACTCAGCAAGGAACGGGCCCACCACGACACCTGCCGCGCCGCCCTCGACCGCATGGTCGACGGCGCCGCCCACCACGTCGTCACCGGGGAGGACGTCTCCGCGTCGGGCGCCGACGCCGAAGCCCTCGGGTACCACCTCCGCAGCCACGCCAAGGAGATGCGCGAGGAGCCGCGCGGCCCGCTGTTCTTCGGCCGCCTCGACCTCGAGGACGGCCACCGCCACCACATCGGGCGCCGCCGCATCGGCGAACACCCGGCCGCCCCGCCCCTCGTCGTCGACTGGCGCGCCCCCGTCGCCCGGCCCTTCTACCAGGCGAGCGCCCGCGACCCGCTGGGCGTGCGGGTGCGGCGGCGGTTCGGCTGGGCGCCGCTGTCCGACGGCGACTCGGCCGACCTGACGGGGCTGGAGGACGAGCACCTGACCGCCGGGGAGGGCGGCGGACCCGGCGCGCTCCTCACCGGCGAGATCGAACGCCCCCGCGTGGGGCCGATGCGGGACATCGCGGCCACTATCCGGCCCGAGCAGGACGACCTCGTGCGCGCCGGGCTCACCGAGTCCCTCTGCGTCCAGGGCGCCCCGGGCACCGGGAAGACCGCCGTCGGCCTGCACCGGGCCGCGTACCTGCTCTACACCCACCCGCAGCGCATCCGGCGGGGCGGGCTGCTGATCCTCGGGCCGAACCGCACCTTCCTGTCCTACATCGCCGAAGTCCTGCCCGCGCTCGGCGAGTCGGACGTGCGGCAGTGCACCCTCGAGGACGAGATCGACCGGGGCCACCCGGTACGGGCCGAGGACGCTCCCGCGGCCGAGGCGGTCAAGCACGACGCCCGCATGGCCGGCGTCCTGCACCGCGCCCTGTACGCCCGGACCGCCCTGCCCACCGGGCCGCTGGAGGTGCCCGACGGCTCGTACCGGTGGCGGGTTCCGGCGGACGAACTCGCCGGGATCGTCGCGGACGTACGGGCGGAGGCGCCGCCCTACGCGGTGGGGCGCGAGCGGGTGCGCAGCCGGGTGGTGCGGGCGGTACGGCTGCGGGCGGAGCGGCGGGCCGGGCCCAGGAGCGGGGCGTGGGAGCAGCGGACCGGGCGGTCGAGGGCGGTGGCGGCGCTGCTGGACGCGTGCTGGCCCAGGGTCACGCCCGAGGAGGTCCTCGCCGGGGTGCTGGCCGACCCGTGCGACCCGGCGCTCACCGCGGCGGAACGGGACGCGATCCGGTGGGCGAGGCCGCCGCGTTCGTACCGCTCCGCCCGGTGGAGCGCGGCCGACCTGGTCCTGCTCGACGAACTGGCCGGGCTCGTCGAACGGCCCCCCGGCTACGGGCACATCGTGGTGGACGAGGCGCAGGACCTCTCCCCGATGCAGTGCCGCGCCATCGCCCGGCGCGCCGGCTCCGGCTCCCTGACCGTGCTCGGGGACCTGGCGCAGGGAACCACCCCCTGGGCCGCCCGCGACTGGTCCGAGCACCTCGCCCACCTGGGGCGGACATCGGTGCCCGTGGTCGCCCTGACGACCGGGTACCGCGCCCCGGCGGGTGTCGTCGCGCTCGCCAACCGACTGCTCGCCGCGCTGGACGTGGACGTGCCGCCCGGCCGGTCGCTGCGCCGGGACGGCGAGGTGACGGTCCGTGAGGTGCGGGACGTCCGTGAGGCCGTGTGCGGTGCCGTGCGGGCTGCGCTCGCCCGCGAGGGCTCCATCGGCGTGATCGCCGCGGCGCGGGCGGTGCCCGGGCTGCGCGCCGCGCTGGAGGCGGCGGGCCTGGCCGGGCACCGGGTGACGGTGCTGCCCGCCGCGCTCGCCAAGGGCCTGGAGTACGACCACGTCGTGGTGGCCGAGCCCGCCGACATCGTGGCGGCCGAACCGCGCGGGCTGAACCGGCTGTACGTGGTCCTCACCCGCGCGGTGTCGCGGCTGGACGTCCTGCACGCCCGTCCGCTGCCCGGACCGCTGCGGCGGGGCTGACCGTCTCGCGGGGCGCGGGCCGGGGCGCGGGGGTGCGGCGCAGCACGGTGGCGGCGACGGCGAGGGCGGCGGCGAGGAGTCCCGTACCGACGGCGAAGGCCAGTCGGTAGCCGCCGGTCAGCGCCTCGGCCCGGCCGCTGCCGCCCGCCAGCAGGGCGTCCGTGCGGGCGGCGGCCAGGGTGGACAGGACGGCGACGCCGAGCGCCATGCCGACCTGCTGGGTGGTGTTGAACAGCCCGGACGCCAGCCCGGCGTCGTCCTCGCCCGCGTCCGACATGCCGAGCGTGGTGAGGGCGGGCAGGGCGAGTCCGAACCCGGCGGCGAGCAGCATCACGGGCAGCAGGTCGACGGCGTAGTTCGCCTGGACGGGAAGGCGGGTGAGCAGTCCGAGGACGCCGGTCAGCAGCACCAGCCCGGTCAGCAGGACGGCGCGCTCGCCGAACCGGCCGATGAGGCGGGCGGAGACGCCCAGGGAGACGGCGCCGATCACGGCGGCGGCCGGGAGCATGGCGAGGCCGGTGGCGGCGGCGCCGTACCCGAGCACCTTCTGGAGGTAGAGCGCGACGAGGACCTGGAACGAGAACAGTGCGGCCACCATGAGCACTTGGACCACATTGGCCCCGGCGACGCTGCGCGAGCGCAGGACGCGCAGCGGCATCAGGGGGGTGGCGGCGGTGGCCTGGCGCACGGCGAAGGCGGCGAGCAGGGCGAGGGCGAGGGTGCCGAGGCCCAGCGTGTGCGGCGAGGTCCAGCCGTACGTCTCGACCTCCACCACCGTGTAGATGCCGGTCATCAGCCCGCCGGTGACCAGCGCGGCGCCGATGACGTCGGCGCCGGCGGCGAGCCCCCGGCCGCGGTCGGCGGGGAGCACGGGCACCGCGACGGCGAGGGCGGCCAGCCCGATCGGCAGGTTGATGAAGAAGATCCAGTGCCAGTCCAGGGCGTCGGTCAGGACTCCGCCGAGCACCTGCCCGAGCGACGCCCCGGCCGCGCCGGTGAAGCTGAACACGGCGATGGCCCTCGCCCGTTCACGGGGTTCGGTGTACAGCGTGATGAGGATGCCGAGGCTGACCGCGGAGGCCATCGCGCTGCCGGCGCCCTGGAGGAAGCGGGCGGCGATCAGTACGGCGGGCGAGCCCGCCACCCCGGCCAGCAGCGAGGCGGCGGTGAACAGGCCCGTGCCGGCGAGGAACATCCGCTTGCGGCCGATCAGGTCGCCGAGCCGTCCGGCCAGGAGGAGCAGGCTGCCGAAGGCGATCAGGTAGGCGTTGACGACCCAGCTCAGCGCGGCGGGGGAGAAGCCGAGGTCGTTCTGGATGGCCGGCAGGGCGACGGTGACGATGCTGCCGTCGAGCACGGTCATCAGCATGCCGGTGGCGATGACACCGAGGGCGAGAGTGCGTGGTGCGAGGGACATGGCGGTCTCTCCTGTCAGGGGACGCGAGGGTGCGCCGACAGGAGAGACCGTAGCAGATAGTTTTGTTGCAGACGATCTGTCGCAGACCTTTATCGGGGGCGGGGTGGTGGTTCGTGGCGGTCACTTCTCGCGCTGGCGGGCCCGCCGGGCCGGCCGCGGCCCCTCGACCGGGGTGGCCAGATGCCCTTCGGCCAGACGGTTGAGCGCGCGCAGCAGCGCCTCGCGGTCACCCTTGGGGAGGCCGGCCAGCGCCTCCGCGTGGACCCGGTCGACGACCTCCTGGCTGCGCCGGGCCACCCGCGCGCCCTCCTCGGTGACGGCGATGATCCGTGCGCGCCGGTCGGTGCTGGAGGGGCGGCGCTCGGCGAGCCCGGCCTGCTCCAGGGCGTCCACCGTGACCACCATGGTGGTCTTGTCCATGTCGCCGATCTCGGCGAGCTGGATCTGGGTGCGCTCCTCCTCCAGGGCGTGGACGAGGACGCAGTGCATGCGTGCCGTGAGTCCGATCTCCGCGAGCGCGGCCGACATCCGGGTCCGCAGGACGTGGCTGGTGTGGTCGAGAAGGAAGGAGAGGTCGGGCTCGGTGCGCGTGGGCGACATGGCGGTCATGCCCCCCAGCGTAGCCATTGGGTCCGTACTGGATTATCCGAAAGGGGACATTCGGAGGGGGAGGGGCTCAGAGCAGGGTGCAGGGGCGGGGCTCAGGCGGCCGGAGCGATGTTCTGGTTGGAGCGGAGGACGTTGGCGGGGTCGTAGTGCCGCTTCAGGGCCCGCAGGCGGCGCAGCTTGTCCTCGCCGTACGCCTGCCCGACGCGCCCGGCGCCCTCCTCCATGAGGAAGTTCACGTAGACGCCGGTGTGGTACGGCTCCAGCGCCGACCAGGTGCCGCGCACCCACGCGCGTTCCTCGTCGAAGCCGTCGGCGGACGTGCGGTTGCCGTTGATGTTGTACGTGTGGCCCGCCCCCCGCCCGCTGAACGCGGTCTCGTCGTCGCCGACACGGGCGACGGCTCCGCCGAGGTGGAAGATCCCGCACGTGGACAGCGGTGAGGCGATCCGCAGCGCGTGCTCGGCGGTGATGTCGACGACCTCGTCACCGAGCCGGCCGACGTCGCAGGCCCGGAAGTAGTACCACCAGCCGGACGGGAACGACGGGTCGAACATCGCCTGGTGCCGTACGAACGGCTTGGGCACGCACAGGTCCAGCAGCGGCCTGCCGAACTCCCGCATCGGCCGCACCACCTCCTGGCCGGTCTCGACGTCCCCGGCGTAGCAGCCGATCACCGTGACGACGCGGCGGCCGTGCAGCTCCGGCGGGATGGCGGGCAGCGGCGGCGCCTTGCGGAGGACGACCACGGTCGTCAGCTCGTCCGGTACGGCGGTGATCCAGTCCCGGTAGAAGCGCAGCACCTCGGGCGCGTCCTCCATGGGCCACAGCAGGGGCCCGGCGAGCACGGTCGGCCCCACCGGGTTCAGCCGGAACTCGAACTCCGTGACGACGCCGAAGTTGCTCCCGGCCCCGCGCACCGCCCAGAAGAGCTCGGGTTCGCGGTCCGCGCTCGCCGTGAGGAAGGTGCCGTCGGCCGTGACGAGGTCCACCGACAGGAGCTGGTCGACCGTGAGCCCGTACTTGCGCATCAGCCAGCCGATGCCACCGCCCAGGGTCAGCCCCGCGATGCCCGTGTGCGTGACGATCCCGGCGGGGACGGCCATGCCGAAGTGCTGGGTCTCCCGGTCCAGCGCCCCGAGCCGCACCCCGGCCTGGGCCCTGACCGTGCGGTTCTCCGGGTCCACGCGGATGCCGTTCATCGCCGACAGGTCGATGACGAGCCCGTCCTCGCACAGCGACTGCCCGGGGAAGCTGTGGCCCCCGCTGCGCACGGCGACCGGCAGCCCGGTGTTCCTCGCCCACCGCAGTGCCGCGACGACGTCCGTGACGCCGGTGCAGTACGCGATGAGGGCCGGGTACTTGTCGATCGACCCGTTCCAGATCCGCCGTGCCTCGTCCTAGCCGGCCTCGCCCCGCCGGACGAGCGCGCCGGCGAAGGAACCGGCCAGCTCCCGGTAGGCCGCTTCGTCCACTCTCGTGGCTTCGGTGAGCGCACCCATGGCCACTCCTCGCGCGAGTCGCCCCGCTCCCCAGTCTCCCACCGGGGGCGTGGCCCGGGCCAGGGCGTAACACTTTTGCAAGCGCCTGCTTGCAAAAGTTAGCAAGTGCGTGCACCATCGAGGCATGGCATCACTCAACGTCGGCAATCTCGGGGAGTACCTGCGCGAGCAGCGGCGCACCGCGCAACTGTCGCTGCGTCAGCTCGCCGAAGCCGCCGGGGTGTCCAATCCGTATCTGAGCCAGATCGAGCGCGGGCTGCGCAAGCCGAGCGCGGAGGTGCTCCAGCAGGTCGCCAAGGCGCTGCGCATCTCCGCCGAGACGCTGTACGTGCGGGCCGGAATCCTGGACGAGCGCGAGCGCGAGGAGCTGGAGACGCGCGCCGTCATCCTCGCGGACCCGTCGATCAACGAGCGGCAGAAGCAGGTGCTGCTCCAGATCTACGACTCGTTCCGCAAGGAGAACGGACTCGATACGGAGCCGAAGGATGCCGATCACACCACTGAGGACGGCATCTCACCCGAACTCTGACTCTGCGATCCGGGAGGACCACAGTCGTGGCCATCATCGAAGAACTCCGCACGCCCCTCTACTTCGCCGCCGGTACGGCGGACCTCGCCGTGCAGCAGGCGAAGAAGGTCCCCGGCCTGATCGAGCAGCTCGCCGCCGAGGCGCCCGCCCGCATCGACGCGGTGCGCAACACCGACCCCAAGGCCGTGCAGGAGAAGGTGAGCGCCCAGGCCAAGGAGGCCCAGGCCACCGTGCAGGCCAAGGTCACCGAGGTGCTCGGCTCCCTGGACACGGACCTGAAGAAGCTGGGCGAGAACGCGCAGCACCTGGCGCTGCGGAGCGTCGGCGTGGCCGCCGAGTACGCGGTCAGGGCGCGGGAGACGTACGAGAAGGTCGCCGAGCACGGTGAGCAGGCCGTGAAGCAGTGGCGCGGCGAGGCCGCCGAGGAGATCAACGAGATCGCCATCGCCGTCGAGCCGGACCCGGAGCCGAAGACCGCTCCCGCCGCGACCGCTCCCGCAGCGGCCGCGCCGGCCGCCAAGAAGGCCGCCCCGGCGAAGAA
Source organism: Streptomyces sp. WAC05374 (assembly GCF_004353505.1). Classification (GTDB taxonomy): domain Bacteria; phylum Actinomycetota; class Actinomycetes; order Streptomycetales; family Streptomycetaceae; genus Streptomyces. The sequence goes on along the minus strand of NZ_SMNQ01000003.1, from coordinate 513,306 downwards.
GGCGCCCGCGCCGCGCAAGCCGGCCGCGAAGAAGACCGCCTCGCCGGACGCCTGACCGGCGGGTCCCCGACCGGCCGTCCCCGCGCCTGGCCGGCCGGGTGCCCTTCGTGCTCCTGCCGGCTGGGTCCCCGTGCCCGCGCCGACCGGCCGGGTGGCCGACCGTCTGTGCCCGTGACCGCCCCGGCCGCCCGGTGCGGGGCGGGCGGGCACGGGGCGGGGTCGGGCGTAGGTGATCGGCGTGCGGGCCGTGGGCACGTTCGGGGGTGCCGGGGCGTTGTACGGGTACCTTGGCCGCGAGGCGCTTCACTCACTGACTAGGCGGTGCTCAGCATGTTGCTCGCAGGATTCAGCACGTTCCTCTTTCTGCTCAACCTCGCCATGCTCCTGATCGCCGTGGTCGCCCTGTTCATCGCGGTGACGGCACGCGAGGACGCCTACCGCGCCGCCGACAAGCAGACCAAGATGTTCTGGCTGATCATCCTGGGCGTCACGGTCGCGGTGAACCTGCTGGTGCCGATGTTGTTCCTCCAGATCGCCGGTCTCGTCGCCTCGATCGTCTTCATGGTCGACGTCCGGCCGGCCCTCCAGCAGGTGTCCGGGGGCGGCCGCGGCGGCCGGCGCGGCGGGTCCAGCAGCGACGGTCCGTACGGCCCCTACAACGGCGGCCGCTGACGGCGGCCCCGCCATGGCGGGCCCCGCCGCACGGCGGCCCGGCCGGGCGGCCCGCCGCCGCTAGCGGCGCTGCCCGCGGCGGCTCCGGGACGGGCGCCCGGCCGTGGGGTCCCCGGCCGTGCGCTCACGCGCGAGCAGCAGCACGGCCACGTCGTCCGTCAGCTCGCCGCCGTTCAGCTCCCGCACCTCGGCCACCGCCGCCTCCAGCAGCTCCTCGCCGCCCAGCCCCGAGGCGAGCTGGCGGTTGATCATCTCGACCATGCCGTCCTGGCCCAGCCGGGGCGAGTCCGGCCCCGCCGACCGGCCCTCGATCAGGCCGTCCGTGTACATCATCAGGCTCCACGCACCGCCCAGCTCCACCTGGCGGCGCGGCCAGCGGGCGCGCGGCAGCAGCCCCAGGGCGGGGCCGCCGTCCTCGTACGGCAGGAGCTGCGCCGCCCGACCGTGCCGGGCGATCAGGGGCGAGGGGTGCCCCGCCAGGCACAGCCCGGCCCGGCGCCCGTCCGGCGCGATGTCGACCGTGCACAGGGTCGCGAAGATCTCCTCGTTGTCCCGCTCGTGCTCCAGCACCTGCTGAAGCGTCGAGAGCAGTTCGTCGCCGCACAGCCCCGCCAGCGTCAGCGCCCGCCACGCGATGCGCAGCTCCACGCCGAGCGCCGCCTCGTCCGGACCGTGCCCGCACACGTCGCCGATCATGGCGTGCACGGTCCCGTCCGGCGTCCGCACGGTGTCGTAGAAGTCACCGCCCAGCAGTGCGCGCGAGCGCCCCGGCCGGTAGCGGGCGGCGAAGCGCAGGTCGGAGCCCTGGAGCAGCGGCGTGGGCAGCAGGCCCCGCTCCAGGCGGGCGTTCTCCTGCGCCCGCAGCCGGGACTCGGCCAGCTTGACCTGCACCGAGTCGGCCCGCTTGCGCTCCACGGCGTACCGGATGGCGCGGCTGAGCAGCGGTCCGTCCAGCTCCTCGCGGCACAGGTGGTCCTGGGCCCCGGCGCTCACCGCGGCCGCCGCCAGTTCGGCGTCGCCGGACGTGGTCAGGGCCAGGACGGCGTGGCGCGGCGCCAGGCGCAGTACGTGGTGCAGGGGCGCCAGCCGGTCGTCGCCCGGCTTGCCGGGGGCGAGGGCGAGGTCGACGAGCACGCAGTGCACGTCGTCGGTGAGGAGCCGCTCGGCCTCGGTGAGGTTGCGGGCGGTACGGATGCGGACCCGGCCGCCGGACGCGTCGACCAGCTCCGGAACGGTGAAGGTGCCCGCCGGGTCGTCCTCGATCACCAGGAGGGTGAGGTCCGTGCCGACGGCTGCGGTCGCGGCGACCGCGGTCTGGCTCGGCGTGTTCACCCTCTGGCGCGGTACGGGTACGGGCATCGGTTCGGTTTCCTTCCCTCCCCCCGAGGGCACGGCGGCCTCTCGGGCGAGAGACCACCGACGGGGACCATAGCGGTCCGCGGTGTCCGAACGGAATGGCGATCAGCGAAGAGCCGATGGCATATGCCGCGCAGCGGGAGGTAGTTGGGCACCGCGTCATGACGAACGTCACGCGCTGTGTGTTGGGCCGGTCACATCCCGGGACGTAACCGCCAGTAACGGCAGTGGCTCACATCACCGGGTGTACGGCTCACGCGTCCGGGCCGACGGCTCACGCGTCCGCGCGGACGGACGCGGACCGGGTGTACGGCCCACCCGGACCGGCCGCACCGCTCACTTGTCCGGGCGGACGACTCCGAGGATCGCCATGGAGCCCGCGCCCGCCACCGTGACGTTCCGTCCCGGCCGGGGGGCGTGGATGATCGCCCCGTCGCCGATGTACAGGCCGACGTGGCTGGCGTCCGCGTGGTAGATGATCAGGTCGCCCGGCCGCATGTCCTTGACGTCGACCCGGGGCAGCAGCCGCCACTGCTCCTGCGAGGTGCGCGGGATGCCCGTACCGGCCGACGCCCACGCCTGTGACGTCAGCCCCGAGCAGTCGAACGACCCCGGGCCCTCCGCGCCCCACACGTACGGCTTGCCGAGCTGGGCCGTGGCGTACGCGATCGCCTTCTTGCCCTGCGGGCTCGCGCTGCCGCCGATCCCGTCGAGGGCGCCGGAGCCGAGCCAGGCCGTCTGGGCCCTGGCCTGCTCGTCCCGCTCCAGTTGGAGCAGCCGCTCGCGCTCGGCGGCCTCCAGCCGCGACTCCAGCTTCTCGGCGGCAGCGATCTTGGTCTCGATCTGCTTCTTGGTCCTGGCCTGCTGGACGCGGTTGGCCTCCAGCCGGTTCCAGTGGGCGCCCGCGTCCTTGGTGTACGTCTCCAAGTCGGCCTGCCGCTGCGCCAGTTCGGCGAGGAGGTCCTTGGTCGCCTTCTGGCCCTGCCGGAGGCGGCCGACGCCGCTGAGGAAGAGCTGCGGGTCGTCGGTGAGGACGAGTTTGGCCTCGTCGGGTATGCCGCCGTTGCGGTACTGGGCGCGGGCGGCGGCGCCGGCCCGGTTCTTCAGGTCCGCGATGCGGGCCTGGCCCTCCACGATGGCCCGGGCCAGTCTGACGATCTCGGCCGACTGCTTCTTGGCCCGCTCGTCGGCGAGGTTGTACGCGTCGGTGGCGGAGGCGGCCTGGCGGTAGAGGGCGTCGATCTCCCGGCGCACCTCCTCCAGGCTCCGGTCCGGGGCGGGCGGTGCCGACGCGGGCGGCGCGGTGGCGGGCGGGGGCGGGACGGGCGCCGCGTACGCCGCCTGGACCGGTGACGCCAGCACGGTCAGGGCGCAGACCACGGTGATCGCGGCGGTGGCGCAGCGGCGTCGGTTCACGGACTCCCCCATCTCCCCATCTGATTTACCGTCAGTAACTTCGGGTGTCGATCGAGATGGTGCCATGAGGCCCGCGAAAACGACAGAGTCACACCCACCCATGGGGGACGAAAGATCGCGGAGCGCCGTTCCACGCGACGGGCACCGCCTCCGCGCCCCTTGCCGGTCCGCTCAGTACGCGCCCGGTGCCAGCGCCGCCCACCGGACCGTCACCTCGCCCTGCCGCCACCGGCGTCGGGCGTCCACCAGCGGCCAGTCGGCCGCCAGGTCCCGCGCCGTCCTGATCCACCGCTGCCGGGCGCCCAGCGAGGCGTACGGGGCCGCCGCCGCCCACGCGCGGTCGAAGTCCCGCAGGAAGGCGTGCACCGGCTCACCCGGCACGTTCCGGTGGATCAGCGCCTTCGGCAGGCGCTCCGCCAGGTCGGAGGGGCGCTCCAGCGACCCGAGCCGCGTCGCGAAGGTCACCGTGCGCGGGCCCTCCGGGCCCAGGGCCACCCACACGTGCCGGCGCCCGATCTCGTCGCACGTCCCCTCCACCAGCAGCCCGCCCGGCGCGAGCCGTGCGCACAGCCGCGCCCACACCGCCGCGACCTCGTCCTCGTCGTACTGCCGCAGCACGTTCGCCGCCCGGATCAGCGCCGGGGAGCCGTCCACCGGGACCTCGAAGCCGCCGTGCACGAAGGTCAGGCCGTCCCGGGCGTACGGCAGGGCCGCCGCCACCCGGTCCGGTTCGATCTCGACGCCCACCACCCGGGTGCGGGGATCGGCGTCGGCGCGCAGCCGGTGCAGCAGTTCCACGGCGGTCCAGGGAGCCGCCCCGTACCCCAGGTCGACGGCGACCGGCGCCGTGCGGGCGCGGCGGAGCTGCGCGCCGTGGACGGCGGCGATCCAGCGGTCCATGCGGCGCAGGCGGTTGGGGTTGGTGGTCCCGCGGGTCGGTGTGCCGACGGGGCGGGTCCCGGTCGGGCGGGTGGTGCGCGGGGCCATGGGGACGAGGGTAAGCGGTCCGCGGGCCGCACCCGTACGTGTCATGAACCCGCCCCAACGCGCGTCCGGGTCCCCCCCGCGCGTCACGCGCCCGGCCCCGTGCGCGTCCGGGGCCCCCGCGCGTCAGCGCCCGCCCCGCAGCGCGTCCGGGTCCCCCCCCCGCGCGTCACGCGCCCGCCCCGTGCGCGTCCGGGTCCGCCTCTTACGCGGTCACGCGCCCGGCCCCGTGCGCGTAATGAATTGGCAAAGCGGAAATGCGCAGGGCCGGCCCGCTGTTGTCGCTGACAGGAGGGCCGTACGCACTGGCGCGCGCGTGTCCTCCGCTTGCCATGCCCGCACAGCGGAAGGACGCCGACGTGAGCCAGTACGTGTCCCGGTTCGCCGGCAGTCTGGCGACGCCGCACCGGCTCGGCCCGCCGCACCGCCTCCGCCTGCCCGGGCGGGCCCGTGTGCCGCGCCGGGTCGCCATGCTCAGCGTCCACACCTCGCCGCTGCACCAGCCGGGCACGGGCGACGCGGGCGGCATGAACGTCTACATCGTCGAGCTGGCCAAGCGCCTCGCCGCGATCAACATCGAGGTCGAGATCTTCACGCGGGCCACGGCCGGGGGGCTGCCCCCGGCGGTGGAACTGGCGCCGGGCGTCCTCGTCCGGCACGTGGACGCCGGACCCTACGAGGGGCTCGCCAAGGAGGAGCTGCCCGCCCAGCTCTGCGCCTTCACGCACGGCGTCATGCGGGCCTGGGCGGGGCACCGGCCCGGCCACTACGACCTGGTCCACTCGCACTACTGGCTCTCCGGCCACGTCGGCTGGCTCGCCGCCGAGCGGTGGGGCGTGCCGCTGGTGCACGCCATGCACACCATGGCCAAGGTCAAGAACGCGGCGCTCGCGGAGGGCGACACCCCCGAGCCGGCCGCGCGGGTGATCGGCGAGACCCAGATCGTGCGCGCGGCCGACCGGCTGATCGCCAACACCGCCGAGGAGGCGGACGAGCTGGTCCGCTTCTACGAGGCCGAGCCGTCGAAGGTCGCGGTCGTGCACCCGGGCGTGAACCTCGACCGGTTCCGGCCGGCGGACGGGCGGGCCGCCGCCCGCGCCCGGCTCGGGCTGCCCGCCGACGCGTTCATCCCCGTCTTCGCGGGGCGCATACAGCCCCTGAAGGCCCCCGACATCCTGCTGCGCGCCGCCGCCCTGCTGCTGGAGCGGGACCCCTCGCTGCGGTCCCGGATGCTCGTGCCCGTCGTCGGCGGGCCCAGCGGCAGCGGCCTCGCCAAGCCGGAGGGGCTCCAGAAGCTCGCCGCGAAGCTGGGCATCGCGGACGTGGTGCGCTTCCACCCGCCGGTGCGCCAGGACGCGCTCGCCGACTGGTTCCGGGCGGCGTCGGTGCTGGTCATGCCCTCGTACAGCGAGTCGTTCGGGCTGGTCGCCATCGAGGCGCAGGCGGCGGGCACCCCGGTCGTCGCCGCGTCGGTGGGCGGGCTGCCGGTCGCGGTGCGGGACGGCTCGACCGGCTTCCTGGTGGATGGGCACGATCCGGCGGACTACGCGGACGCGCTGCGCCGGTTCGTCGCCGACCCGTCGCTGACCGCCCGCCTGGGCGCGGCGGCGGCGCGGCACGCCGAGTCGTTCGGCTGGGACACGGCGGCGTCGGGGACGGCGGACGTGTACACCGCGGCGATGCACGAACATCGCCGTGCCGTACGCTCGCGTCATGGCTGACGCCCGGAAGATCATCGAGTCCGCGCTGACCGACGCCGAGCTGACCTGGGAGTCCCCGGAGCCCGGCTCGTACGTCGTCACCCTCCCCGGTACGCGCAAGCTGTCCACCACGCTGTCGCTGCGCCTGGGCCGCCACTCGCTGTCGCTGAACGCGTTCGTGATCCGGCACCCCGACGAGAACCAGGCGGGGGTCCACCGCTGGCTGCTGGAGCGGAACCTGCGGCTGTACGGGGTGGCGTACGCGGTCGACAGCCTCGGCGACATCTACCTGACCGGCAAGCTGCCGCTGTCGGCGGTCACCCCGGAGGAGCTGGACCGGGTGCTCGGCTCGGTCCTGGAGGCGGCGGACGGGGCGTTCAACACGCTGCTGGAGCTGGGGTTCGCCACGGCGATCCGCAAGGAGTACGCCTGGCGCGTCGCACGTGGGGAGTCCACGCGCAACCTGGACGCGTTCAGCCACCTGACCCGCCCGGAGAAGTAACCACCCCGGCCGCCGCCGGGAGTTCGGCCAGATCGACGTCCCGGACTTCGCCGGCCCGCTCCACACACGGCTGGGGGCGTACGGCACCCCCGTGTCCGTACGCCCCCAGAATCTGTACGAGGCCCAGCGCGCCCTCGTCAGGCGGTGACCGCCTCCCGGTCCGGCGCCGGCGCGGCGGCCCCGGTCGCCTCCCGCTCCTCCGGCAGGGTCCGCATCAGCAGCCAGTAGCCGAGCCCGGCCACCGTCCCGAGGACCGCGCACGCGCCCCACAGCCACTCCGCGCCGAACCGGTCGATCACCCAGCCGGACATCAGCGGGGCGATCAGCGCGGCGGCCGACCACGACATGGTGTACACGCCCTGGTAGCGGCCCCGCCCGTGGACCGGCGAGAGCCGCACCACCAGGCCCGTCTGGGTCGGGGCGTTGACGATCTCGGCGAGCGTCCAGACGCAGACGGTCAGCGCGTAGACGGCGACCGACCCGGCGAAGGCGGTGAGCCCGAAGCCGTACCCGGCCAGCAGCGACGAGAGGATCAGCAGCCGGCGCGGGTCACGGTGCTCGATGTACCGGGTGACCGGGAGCTGGAGTGCCACGATCAGCACGCCGTTCACCGCCATCGCCAGCCCGAAGTCGGCCGCGCTGAACCCGTCCGCGCCCATGGCGACCGGCAGGCCCACGTACCCCTGCTGGAAGATCAGCGAGATGAGGAACGACAGCCCCACCACACCCATGAACCGCCCGTCGCGCAGGACCGTCCCCATCCCGACCTCCGGCTCCACGGCCTTCCCGGGAGCGGACGGGGCCTGGGAGGGCCGCGACTCGGGCAGCTTGGCGTAGATCAGGACCGCGCAGGTCAGGGTCAGCACCGCCTCGCCGAGGAATCCCGCGAGGTAGCTGTACTCGGCGATGAACCCGGCGCCCGCGGCGGAGATGGCGAAGCCGAGGTTGATCGCCCAGTAGTTGAGCGAGAACGCCCGCATGCGGTCCTCGGGCCGGACGATGTCCGCCATCATCGCCTGCACGGCGGGCCGCGAGGCGTTGGACGCGGCGCCGACGAGGAAGGCGACGGCCGCGATGGCGGCCGGGTGCTGCATGAAGCCGAGGACGGCGACCGAGACGGCCGTCGACACCTGGGCGATCAGCAGCGTGGGGCGGCGGCCGAGCCGGTCGGTCATCACCCCGCCGGCGACCGACGATATGACGCCGCCCAGCCCGTGCAGGGAGGCGACGAGCCCCGCGTACGAGGCCGAATAGCCGCGGTCCAGGGTCAGGTACAGGGCCATGAAGGTCGCGACGAAGGCGCCGAGCCGGTTGATCAGGGTGCTGGCCCACAGCCACCAGAACGCCCGGGGAAGCCCCGAGACGCTCTCCCTCGCCGCCCGTTTGAGCGTGGTGATGGACATGCGTGACCCCCCGTAAGCGGCTGACCCGGTGATCGAAAATTACGGGCTGCCGAGGCGGGGGGCCACTGAATTGACGGGAGCCGTCAAGTGTCATCGGCGTCCATTAATCTCGTACGCATGGCCGACGCACCGTACAAGCTGATCCTCCTCCGCCACGGCGAGAGCGAATGGAACGCGAAGAACCTGTTCACCGGCTGGGTGGACGTCAACCTCACCGAGAAGGGCGAGAAGGAGGCCGTCCGCGGCGGTGAGCTCCTCAAGGACGCCGGTCTGCTGCCCGACGTGCTGCACACCTCGCTCCAGAAGCGCGCCATCCGCACCGCGCAGCTCGCCCTGGAGGCCGCCGACCGCCACTGGATCCCGGTCCACCGTTCCTGGCGCCTGAACGAGCGGCACTACGGCGCGCTCCAGGGCAAGGACAAGGCGCAGACGCTCGCCGAGTTCGGTGAGGAGCAGTTCATGCTGTGGCGCCGCTCCTACGACACCCCGCCGCCGGTCCTCGCCGACGACAACGAGTTCTCCCAGGCGGGCGACGCCCGGTACGCCACGATCCCGCCGGAGCTGCGCCCGCGCACCGAGTGCCTCAAGGACGTCGTCGTCCGCATGCTGCCGTACTGGTACGACGGCATCGTCCCCGACCTCCTGGCCGGCCGCACGGTCCTGGTCGCCGCCCACGGCAACAGCCTGCGCGCCCTGGTCAAGCACCTGGACGGCATCTCCGACGCCGACATCGCGGGCCTGAACATCCCGACGGGCATCCCGCTGGTCTACGAGCTGGACGCCGACTTCAAGCCGGTCAAGCCGGGCGGCACCTACCTGGACCCCGAGGCGGCCAAGGCGGCCATCGAGGCGGTCAAGAACCAGGGCAAGAAGTAGCCCGGGGCCGACTTCCCCTGTGATCGGGCTCCCTCACCCGCCCGGCCCGGGCGGGGCGAGGGAGCCGTTCGCGTCCGGGCCGTGGCACGGGCCGAGCCCCCTGGCGCGGCGGGCGCCGCCGGGGGCTCGTTCTCCTTTGCGACTTGGCGATTCGCGATTTCGCGACTTATGGCGGGTCGCACCGGTCAGTTGTGGCCGGGCGGTGCGTGGCCCGACGGGTTGCGGTTCTCGCTCTCCTGCACCAGGCCGCCGCCCTTGCAGGACGGCTGCTGGCCGCCGGGCTCCTGGCCGCCACGGTTCTCACAGGAGATGTCCACCTGCTGGATCTTCGCCTCGGCGATGCTCGCGCCGCCGAGCCCAAGGGCGAACGACGCCGCGACCGTGGCGATCGCCGCGCCCACGCGCTTTCTGGTCGAGGTCATATGACGCTCAGCCTCCTCGTTCCGTCTTCATGTGGGACGGACGATGCGGCGTCCGACGCTCACGCTTCCCCGGCCCCGCGGCCCTGTCAACAGCTCCCCATCGGTAACTACAAAATGGGCATTTCTCATGAACCGGGCGGTAGCGGCGCCGGGGTGGCCGCGGAGCGCCGAAGGGCCCCGTCCAGGACATGGACGGGGCCCTTGTGCGAACGCCCGGCGGGTCAGCCGCAGCAGCCGCCGCACTGACACGGCGCGCCCGACTGGCACCCGCAGCCGCAGCCCGAGCCGCAGCCGCAGGCGCCCAGCACGGGCAGGCGGAGCACTTCGACGGGTACTTCCTGCTCGCGGTCGGTCATGGGCGTATCTGCCATGGGTCCCTCCTCGAAGGCGTACGTTCCAAGGCGTACGTCGCCTCTCCCATTGCATGCCCAGCCGACAGGGCGCATCAACGGCGCACAGATGTGCGGGCGCCCGGCCCCGAGCGGGTCACGCGCCCTCGACCGGGGCCTCCGCCTGCTGGAGCTCGTCGGCGTGCTCGCCCGTGACCAGGTACACCACGCGCTTGGCCACCGACACCGCGTGGTCGGCGAAACGCTCGTAGTAGCGGCCCAGCAGGGTCACGTCGACGGCCGTCTCGATGCCGTGCTTCCAGCGGTCGTCCATCAGGTGCTGGAACAGCGTCCGGTGCAGGCGGTCCATCTCGTCGTCGTCGTGTTCGAGCTGGAGCGCCAGGTCGACGTCCTTGGTGATGATGACCTCCGCCGCCTTCGCCATCAGGCGCTGCGCGAGCTGGCCCATCTCCAGGATCGTGGCGTGCAGGTCGCGCGGCACCGCCGTGTCCGGGAAGCGCAGCCGCGCCAGCTTGGCGACGTGCTGGGCCAGGTCGCCGGAACGCTCCAGGTCGGCGCTCATCCGCAGCGAGGTCACCACGATCCGCAGATCCGTCGCGACCGGCTGCTGCCGCGCCAGCAGGGCTATCGCCCGGGCCTCCAGCTCGTGCTGGAGGTCGTCGACCTTCTGGTCGCCCGCGATCACGGCCTCCGCCAGCTTCAGATCCGCGTCGAGCATCGCGGTCGTGGCGCGCCCGACCGCCGACCCGACCAGCCTGGCCATCTCGACCAGACTTTCGCCGATCGAGTCCAGTTCCTCGTGGTACGCGTCCCGCATGGATGTCCCTCTCTCAGTGCGAACCTCAGGGGTCCGGGTGGGCTCGGCCCCCTACGCTCCCACGGTCCGAGTCCAAAAAGTCCGGGGCCTCCCTCACAAGTGAACCGTCACTTTCCCCTCGGTGAACTCTGGGCGACGACTGTTCGAGCACGGCCCCCGATGGCTGGGAGAGTGTCCGAGCACCCGCATAACCTGGATGCATGGACGTGAACGCGGCGGTCGCCGCCTTGGCCGCGATCGCCGGAGCGTGCACCGGTGTCATCGCCATGCTGGCGTTCCGCTGGAGCGAGCGCGACCAGGCCAGACCCACCCGGACCTCCCTCCACACGGACGCGGTACTGCCGCCCGGCGTGGACACGGTCCTGTCGGTCCTGCGCTCCTCGGCCGTGGTCCTCGACGAGAGCGACTCGGTCGTCAAGGCCAGCTCGGCGGCGTACGCGCTCGGACTCGTCCGCGGCGGGAAGCTCGCCGTCGAACCCATGCTCCACATGGCCCGCGACACCCGCCGCGACGGCGAGATACGGCAGGTCGAGCTGGACCTGCCCCGGCGCGGCACCGGCCGCGGCGAGGCCCTCGCCGTCTCCGCCCGGGTCGCCCCCCTCGGCTCCCGCCTGGTGCTGCTGCTGGTCGAGGACCTCACCGAGGCCCGCCGGATAGAGGCGGTACGCCGCGACTTCGTCGCCAACGTCAGCCATGAGCTCAAGACCCCGGTCGGTGCCCTGTCGCTGCTCTCCGAGGCGGTCATGGACGCCTCCGACGACCCCGAGGCGGTCATGCGCTTCGCCGGGCGCATGCAGATAGAGGCCACCCGGCTCACCAACCTCGTCCAGGAGCTCATCGACCTCTCCCGGGTGCAGAACGACGACCCGCTGGACGACGCCGAGCCCGTCCGGGTCGACGAGCTCGTCGCCGAGGCCGTCGACCGCTCCCGGCACACCGCCTCCACCAAGCAGATCACCATGGCCGCCGGCGGCACCGCCGACCTGCATGTGTGGGGCCACCGCGGCCAGCTCGCCGCCGCCCTCGGCAACCTCGTCGAGAACGCCGTGAACTACTCCCCGGCCCACACCCGCGTCGGCATCGCCGCCCGCCGCGTCACCGCGCCCGGTGGCGACCTCATAGAGATCGCGGTCACCGACCAGGGCATAGGCATCCCCGACAAGGACAAGGAGCGCATCTTCGAGCGCTTCTACCGCGTCGACCCCGCCCGCTCCCGCGCCACCGGCGGCACGGGGCTCGGCCTGGCCATCGTCAAGCACGTGGCCGCCTCCCACGGCGGAGAGGTCACCGTCTGGAGCACCGAGGGCCAGGGCTCCACCTTCACCCTCCGGCTTCCCGAGGCCGGCGCCGCACGGGGCCGCTCTTCCCGGGCCCACCACGACCACACCACCATCGAACCGCTCACAGCCCCGGAGGTCCTTCCGTGACCCGAGTGCTCGTCGTCGAGGACGAGGAATCCTTCAGCGACGCCCTGTCCTACATGCTCCGCAAGGAAGGCTTCGAGGTCGCCGTGGCGACCACCGGGCCCGAGGGGCTGGATGAGTTCGAGCGCAACGGCGCCGACCTCGTCCTGCTGGACCTCATGCTGCCCGGCCTGCCCGGCACCGAGGTCTGCCGCCAGCTCCGCGGCCGGTCGAACGTCCCGGTCATCATGGTGACCGCCAAGGACAGTGAGATCGACAAGGTCGTCGGGCTGGAGATAGGAGCGGACGACTACGTCACGAAGCCCTTCTCGTCCCGCGAGCTGGTCGCGCGCATCCGCGCGGTGCTGCGCCGCCGCGGAGAGCCGGAGGAGGTCACCCCGGCCGCCCTGGAGGCCGGGCCGGTCCGGATGGACGTGGACCGTCACGTGGTGACCGTGGCGGGCGGCAAGGTCGACCTGCCGCTGAAGGAGTTCGACCTGCTGGAGATGCTGCTGCGCAACGCGGGCCGGGTGCTGACCCGGATGCAGCTCATCGACCGGGTGTGGGGCGCGGACTACGTCGGCGACACCAAGACCCTCGACGTCCACGTCAAGCGCCTGCGCGCCAAGATCGAGCCCGACCCCGGCGCTCCCCGGTACCTGGTCACGGTCCGTGGGCTGGGCTACAAGTTCGAGCCGTAGGCCGCGGCGCGGACCGCGGCGGTCGCAGCGAAGGGGCGCCCCACGCAGTGCGGGGCGCCCCTTCGCATACGCGTGTGTCAGTGACCCGCGTCGTGCGAGGCCGAGGCGGAGTCGGAGGGGGACGCCGAGGCGTCGCCGCCGCCCGCCGGAGCGGCGGGGGAGTCGGCCGGGGAGGCCGTGGCGCTGTTGGTCGGCTCGCCCGACGGCGGCGCGGGCGGGAGCGACGTCGGGGTCTGCTCGCCCGGCTTCTGCGGGACCTCCTCGGGGCCGTAGCCCGCGAAGTAGCTGGTCGCCGGGACGACGAACGCCTTCATCCGCACGTCGCCGGTCTCGCTGAGCTTGAAGACGACTTCCTGGGCGCTGCCGTCCTTCGCGGCCTCGCGACCCTTGTCGATCACCGCGGAGGCGTTGCCCTTGCCGCCGAGGAGGACCGAGCCGCCCGCCGGGACGGTGATCGGGCCGGAGCCGCCGGCGGCGGTGAGCTTGACCGGGGCGTCGGAGCCGGGCAGCTCGATGGCCTCCAGCGTCTCCGCCTTGGCGCCGTTGTTGAAGAGCATCGCCGAGACGACGGCGGGGCCCTCCGCGTCGGGCTTCGGCTGCGTGACCACCACGGCGTTCTGGATCTTGATGTTGCCGACGGCGGTGGCGGCGTTGTCCGGCTTGACGCCGAGCGTCTGCGCGTCGTTGCCCGCACCGCAGGCGGAGAGCGAGGCGATCGAGAACACGATGGCGGTGGCGGCGAGGGCGCCGCGTCGAAGGCTGCGGCTCACGGCGGCGGCAACTCCTAGGACGTACGGACGGAGGGACGGGCACGGTGGGTGGTACTGGCTGTTCCGGCCTCCCCCGGGGGGCCCGGGGATCAGTCGGCGCGCTCAGGTTACCGACCCCGCAACCCCGCCCCGCACCCGACCCGCCCCACGGGCGGTGTCGGGGTCCCGGCACCCCGGGCGTACGCCGAGCGATCCCGGCGCTTCGTTCCGTGTTCACATAACCGCTCTTGATCAATTCCGGGACGGTCCCGCATTCCGCCGGAAAAGCCCTGCTCGATGAAGCTCCGTGATCACCGAGCGACCCGCACTCGGTCAATTTCGACAATGGTCCGGGGCGGCCGTCCGTACGAGTGAGCGGCCGCCGAACGGAGTACGGGAAGTTCACCTGCTGGAACCCGACAAACCGGGACGATCAGCCTCTTCGAACCACCCGGAGACGGGTGTGACGTACCGGTTTCAGGCCGCCCGCGCAGCCGCTCCGACCTGCGAATACCCCCTTCCGGAACCCCTCCGCAGCACGTTCGTGTCGCTGTTGTCAAGCCCCGAGATATGCCCTGACCTGCGAAAACGCCATTCAGAAGAAGCTGTATCCGTGTTACCCTGGATAGCCACGGAAGGGGTACCTGTCACATGACGTTCAAGGTTGGCGACACCGTGGTCTATCCCCATCACGGGGCCGCGCTGATCGAGGCCATCGAAACTCGCCAGATCAAAGGCGTGGACAAGACCTACTTGGTGCTCAAGGTCGCCCAGGGCGACTTGACGGTTCGTGTGCCAGCGGACAATGCGGAGTTCGTCGGCGTGCGCGATGTGGTCGGTCAGGACGGGCTGGACCGGGTCTTCGAGGTGCTGCGCGCACCGTACGCCGAGGAGCCGACGAACTGGTCGCGTCGCTACAAGGCAAATCTCGAGAAGCTCGCCTCCGGCGACGTCATCAAGGTCGCCGAAGTGGTGCGCGACCTGTGGCGCCGCGAGCGCGAGCGTGGACTGTCCGCCGGTGAGAAGCGCATGCTCGCCAAGGCGCGGCAGATCCTGGTGAGCGAGCTCGCCCTCGCGGAGAACACCAACGAGGACAAGGCCGAGGCCCTGCTGGACGAGGTCCTCGCGTCCTGACGTGTCGCACGACGCGTCTCACACAGAGCGCGTAGCTGATGTGAAGCGATGCCGCGGTGCCCGCTGACATGCTGTGACAGACAGCTTCGTCGCCGGGCGCTGCGGCATGTCCGGCTCCAGTACGCATACGCTGCGCCCGGGGAGCCGGCGCAGTTCGCTCAACCAGTGGTCACGGAAGGGTCCGGTCAAGGCGTACGCCCGCCCCGCTGAGGCCATACCCATGTCGGCCGAGTCAACAAACCTGCCGGAGTGCAATCCGATGTCTGACGCAGCAGCCCCTGCCCGCACCGCCGCGGTGATCCCCGCGGCCGGCCGGGGTGTACGGCTCGGCCCGGGCGCCCCCAAGGCGCTCCGCGCGCTGAACGGCACGCCCATCCTCATCCACGCGGTCCGCGCCATGGCGGCCTCCCGCGCGGTCTCCCTGGTCGTGGTCGTCGCCCCGCCCGACGGCGCCGGCGAGGTCAAGAACCTCCTCGACGCCCACGCCCTGCCCGAGAGGACCGACTACCTCGTCGTCCCGGGCGGCGAGACCCGCCAGGAATCCGTCCGCCTCGGCCTGGAGGCGCTGCCCGACGGCATCACCACCGTCCTCGTCCACGACGCGGCCCGCCCGCTCGTTCCCGTCGACACCGTCGACGCGGTCATCGAGGCCGTCCGCGACGGCGCCGTCGCCGTCGTCCCGGCCGTACCGCTCGCCGACACCGTCAAGCAGGTCGAGCCGCGCGAGAAGGGCGAGCCCGAGCCGGTCGTCACCACGCCCGACCGCGCCACCCTGCGCGCCGTGCAGACCCCCCAGGGCTTCGCCCGCGACACCCTGGTCCGCGCCCACGCCACCGTCACCGACAACGTCACCGACGACGCGAGCATGGTCGAGCAGCTCGGCGAGCCGGTCGTGGTCGTGCCCGGCCACGAGGAGGCGTTCAAGGTGACCCGCCCGCTCGACCTCGTGCTCGCCGAGGCCGTCCTCGCCCGCAGGAGGGCCAACGATGGCTTCTGACCTGCCGAGCGTCGGCATCGGCACCGACGTCCACGCCTTCGAGAAGGGCCGCGAGCTGTGGTGCGCGGGCCTGTTGTGGGAAGGCCCCGACAGCGACGGGTACGGGCTCGCCGGCCACTCCGACGGTGACGTCGCCGCCCACGCCGCCTGCGACGCGCTGTTCTCCGCCGCCGGCGTCGGCGACCTCGGCGCCCACTTCGGGACCTCCCGCCCCGAGTGGTCCGGCGCCTCCGGGGTGACCCTGCTCGCCGAGGCCGCCCGGATCGTGCGCGCCGAGGGCTTCGAGATCGGCAACATCGCCGTCCAGGTCATCGGCGTACGCCCGAAGATCGGCAAGCGGCGCGAGGAGGCGCAGAAGGCCCTGTCGGCGGCGGCCGGCGCGCCCGTGTCCGTCTCCGGCACGACGACCGACGGCCTCGGGCTGACCGGCCGCGCCGAAGGCCTCGCCGCCATCGCCACCGCCCTGCTCGTCCGTCACGGCTGAGACACCGGTTCTTCCGTACGGGCACGGGGCACTGGTACCGGCCCACTACCCTGGAGTGGTGACTATTCGTCTGTACGACACCAGCGCCCGGCAGATCCGCGACTTCACCCCGATCACGCCGGGCTGTGTCTCGATCTACCTGTGTGGCGCCACCGTGCAGGCGGCCCCCCACATCGGGCACATCCGGTCGGGGCTGAACTTCGACATCATGCGCCGCTGGTTCGCGTACCGCGGTTACGACGTCACGTTCGTGCGCAACGTCACGGACATCGACGACAAGATCATCGCCAAGTCCGCCGACCAGGGCCGCCCCTGGTGGTCGATCGGCTACGAGAACGAGCGCGCGTTCAACGACGGGTACCAGGCCCTCGGCTGCCTCCCGCCCACCTACGAGCCCCGCGCCACCGGCCACGTGCCCGAGATGATCGAGATGATGCGCGGCCTCATCGAGCGCGGCCACGCCTACGTCGCCGACGGCAGCGTCTACTTCGACGTCCGCTCCTTCCCCGCGTACCTGGCGCTGTCCAACCAGGACATCGACGACCTCCGCCAGCCCGACGAGGGCGTCGCGGGCAAGCGTGACCCCCGCGACTTCGCCATGTGGAAGGCGACCAAGCCCGGCGAGCCCGACTGGGAGACGCCGTGGGGCCGCGGCCGCCCCGGCTGGCACCTGGAGTGCTCCGCCATGGCGCACAAGTACCTGGGCTCCGCCTTCGACATCCACGGCGGCGGGATCGACCTGATCTTCCCGCACCACGAGAACGAGATCGCCCAGGCCAAGGCGTACGGCGACGAGTTCGCCCGCTACTGGGTGCACAACGCCTGGGTCACCATGAGCGGCGAGAAGATGTCCAAGTCGCTCGGCAACTCGGTCCTCGTCTCCGAGATGGTCAAGCAGTGGCGCCCCATCGTGCTGCGCTACTACCTCGGCACCCCGCACTACCGGTCGATGATCGAGTACAGCGAGGAGGCCCTGCGCGAGGCCGAGTCGGCCTTCGCCCGCATCGAGGGGTTCATCCAGCGGGTCGTCGAGAAGGCGGGCGCCGTCGAGCCCGCCGCCGAGGTGCCGCCGGCCTTCGCCGACGCCATGGACGACGACATGGGCGTCCCGCAGGCGCTGGCGATCATCCACACCACCGTCCGGCAGGGCAACAGCGCGCTCGCCGCCGACGACAAGGAAGCCGCCGTCGCGCGCCTCGCCGAGGTCCGCGCCATGCTCGGCGTCCTCGGCCTGGACCCGCTCGACCCGCACTGGGCGGGCGAGACCGACCGCGGCGAGGACCTCCACGGCGTCGTCGACAGCCTCGTCCGCATGGTCCTCGACCAGCGGGAGGCGGCGCGGTCGCGCAAGGACTGGGCGACCGCGGACGCGATCCGCGACCAGCTCGGCCAGTCCGGGCTCGCCATCGAGGACGGCCCCGAAGGGCCGAGGTGGACGCTCGGCGCGCGCTGAGCACCACGCTGGCACACTTCATATACACGTACGTACGACACGCATCGACAGAGCAGGTAAGTCATGGCCGGGAACAGCCAGCGCAGGAACCGCCGCACGTCCAACAAGAAGGGCGCGACGGTCGGCAGCGGTGGCCAGCGGCGCCGGGGCCTGGAGGGCAAGGGCCCCACGCCGCCCGCGTCCGCCCGCAAGGGCCATGTGAAGAACCGCGTCGCCAACGCCAAGGCCAAGCAGGCGCAGCGCCGCCAGGTCGCCCGGCGCGGCGGCAAGGGCTCCTCCGAGATGGTCGTCGGCCGCAACCCCGTCTTCGAGGCGCTGCGCGACGGCGTCCCGGCGTCGACGCTGTACGTCCAGCAGTTCATCGACAACGACGAGCGGGTCCGCGACGCGCTCAAGCTCGCGGCCGACCGCGGCGGCATCAACCTCATGGAGGCCCCGCGCGCCGAGCTCGACCGCATGACGAACGGCCTCAACCACCAGGGCCTCGTCCTCCAGGTCCCGCCCTACGAGTACGCCCACCCCGAGGACCTCGCGGCCGCCGCCTTCGACGACGGCGAGGACCCGCTGATCGTCGCCCTCGACGGCGTCACCGACCCGCGCAACCTCGGCGCCGTCGTCCGCTCCGTCTCCGCCTTCGGCGGCCACGGCGTCGTCGTGCCCGAGCGCCGCGCGGCCGGGATGACCGCCGGCGCCTGGAAGACCGCCGCGGGCACCGCCGCCCGCACCCCGGTCGCCCGCGCCACCAACCTCACCCGCGCCTTGGAGGCGTACCAGAAGGCCGGCATCACGGTCGTCGGCCTCGCTGCCGACGGCGACATGGAGGTCGGCGAGCTGGAGGCCCTCGGCGGGCCGGTCGTCATCGTCGTCGGCAGCGAGGGCAAGGGCCTGTCCCGCCTCGTCGGCGAGACCTGCGACCACCTGGTGCGCATCCCCATGCCGGGCGGCGCCGAGTCGCTCAACGCCGGCGTCGCCGCCGGTGTGGTGCTGTACGAGGCGGCCCGCCGCCGCGCCTGACCGCACGCGCTCCCCGGGACCCGTCATGATCTTGACGGGTCTCGGACATTTCCCACCCGTCAAGGCAGTGTCCTAAACCCACGTCACTCGGTTAGATGAGTGTGGACACCAGAACGCCCCGGCCCGGTTTCGACGATCAGCCTGCGCTGAGCATGGTCAAGGTGGATTGCGATCCCGCGCAGGTCATCGTGAACCACGCCAGTTTCCGTGTGCAGCTCGCCCCGGTGAACAAGCCCCGGCCGGACACCACCCGCGTGCCCGCCATGAGCGGCGCCGGCGGCACGGCCCGGCGGCGCGCCCCCGTCGTGTGGAGCGGGAAGTCCTCGCCCGGCGACCCCGGCGCGACCGGGCTGCTCCAGGCCGTGCGCGAATCGACCGCCGTCGGCACGCTCGACGCCGGCGCCACCCAGGTCATCCCCCGCGTCGACCTCTCCGACGACACCATGCCGACCCCCGTCGTGGGCGCCCAGCGCGGCCCCGACGCACCACCCCTCCTGCCGCCCATGCGCCGCGCCGTCGGCGCCTACGACGAGCAGCCCGGCGGATACGCCGACACCTACCGGGGCGACCCCGACGACACCCGCGCCGACGACCACGGCGACCGCGAGGCGGCCGGCGCGTACACCGGCCCCGCCCACCGGCACGCGTACTACCCCGGCCGCCGCATGAACCTCGGCGTCGTCCTGCTCCCGCTGCGCGTGTTCCTCGGCTTCATCTCCATCTACGCCGGCATGGGCAAGCTCTGCGACCCCGTCTACTTCGACGGCGGCGAACGCGGCTCCATGGTCAAGTGGCTCACCTCCCTGCACCCCTGGCCGCTCGCCGAGCCGCTGCGCGACTTCGCCCTCGCCCACCCCGTGGGCGCCGGCCTGACCGTCGCCTTCGCCCAGGTCGTCGTGGGCGTCCTCACCGTCCTGGGCCTGTGGCAGCGGGTCGCCGCCGTCTTCGGCGCGATGCTGTCCGCCGCGCTGATCCTGACCGTGAGCTGGAAGACCGTTCCCGTCTACGACGCGCCCGACATCATCTACCTCGCCGCCTGGTCGCCGCTGATCATCGCGGGCGCGCCCGTCTACTCCATCGACGGCCGCCTCGCCGGCGAGGCCTGGCGCACCCTCGGGCCCCGCTCGGCCCTGTGGGACCTGCGCCGCCGGGTGCTGCGCCGCGGCGTCGTCGTGGCCACCGTCGTGGTCGGCCTGACCCTGCTCATCGGCTCGCTCCTCGGCGGCGCCGTACGGTCCACGGAGATGGTCACCGTCCCCGGCCCCAACGACGACCCGACCAACCACCTGCCCGGCCGGCCGCTCCCCGAGGAGCCGGGCGAGCAGTCCCCGTCGGCCGGCGAGACCTCCAGCAGCCCCGAGCCCTCGGTGTCCGCGTCGGCCGGACCGACGGCCGAGGAACAGGCCTCCTCCCCGGCCGAGACGGCCGGCACCGGCGAGGAGGAGCGGATCGAGGAGGAGCGGCCCACGGCCTCCCAGGGCACCGGGCAGCAGCCCCCGGAGCAGTCCGAGCCCGTTCCCCCGCCGTCCTCCAGCGCCGGCCCGACCTCCACGGGCGGCAGCGGCAGCGGTGGTGGCACCGGCGGCGGGGACGGCGGCGACGACAGCGGCTCGGGCGGTTCCGGCGGCAACGACGGCGGCTCGTCCACCGGCGGCAACCGCAACCCGATCGGCGGCCTGCTCGGCTGACGGACGGCCCGGACGGCGTGAGGGGCGGTCACCGTGTCCACGGTGACCGCCCCTCCGTCATGCCCGCCTCGGCCGCTCAGGAGCGCGCCAGCTCCTTCGCCGCCTCCTGGAGGTCCTTCGCGGTGTCGATGGCCCTCCAGTACGCCCCGTGGGGCAGCGGGAAGCCCGCCAGACGCCGCGCACGGGCGAGCCGGGGGAAGGTGGTGCGCTCGTGGTCCCCGACGTCCGGGAGGAGGCGGGTGAACTCCGGGGAGAAGACGTACACGCCGGCGTTGATCAGGTACGGCGACGGCGGTGACTCGACGAAGTCGGTGATGTGCCCGAAGGTGTCCGTCTCGACGGCCCCCCAGGGGATACGGGGACGGGCCAGGGCGAGTGTCGCGGTGGCGTCGCGCTCGGCGTGGAAGGCGGCCATCTCGCGCAGCGAGAAACGGGTCCAGATGTCACCGTTCGTGGCGTACCACGGCTCGTCGGGGAGCGGCAGTCGCGCGGCCGCGTACTTCAGGCCGCCGCCGCGGCCCAGGGGCTCGGGCTCCACAACGGTGGTCACCCGCAGGGGCAGTTCGGCGGTCTCCAGCCACTGCTGGAGCACTTCGGCGAGGTGGCCGCAGGAGACGACGGCGTCGGTCACGCCCTCGGCGGCCAGCCAGGAAAGCTGATGGCCGATGATCGGGGTCCCGGTTCCCGGGATCTCGACCATCGGCTTGGGGCGGTCGTCGGTGTACGGGCGCAGTCGTGAACCCTGGCCGCCCGCCAGGACCACGGCCTGCGTCGGAGAGGTGTGCATACCGCGCACGATAGGCCCACCTCGGTGCTGGTGATACGCCTCAGCTCTCGTGGGCGACGCCGGTGGCGTAGGACGTGTCGCACACGGGGCGGGAGTACGTCTGGGCCTTCACGGGGCCGTAGTGCTGGACGGCGGCGCGGCCGAGCGCGCGGGCGATGGACATGCAGTGCCTGGCGAGCGACGGGCGCTCCTCCACGGCACGCTGGAGGTGCGTGAGGGCGACGCCCGGGTCCTTCTCCTGAAGTTCCGCCAGGAGCTTGTCGCGGAGAATATCCTGAGGGGCACGGGGCTTGGCCCGTACCGAGACGTTCTCCGAGGACGCGGTGAGCATCTGGGTCTGGGAGCTGCTGCCCGCCCACGGGACGCTGGTGACCGCGAGAGTTCCGGAGAGCACCAGGACGACGGGCAGGACGAGGGCGAGAGAGCGGCCGATTCGGCGTGCGGTGTGGGTCACGGACGTGAGCGTAGCGGCCAGTGATGATTTGGAGACATTTAGTCACCCCCACGGGGGATGGTTCGATGCTCCTTTTCGAATCAGGTGTTGACGAACAGGGTCCGAATTGACCCGTGTGCCGGGGTATTTGTCGACATCCCGGCGCCCCACGCGGGACGGCCCCGCACCGAAGTACGGGGCCGCGTACGCGTCTTGCCGAGGTCAGTCGCTGAGGCGCTCACCGGTCGAGGTCGAGAACACGTGGATCTCGTCCGGACGCGGCACGACGTGCAGCACGGAGCCCTTCTCCGGGATGGAGCGGCCGCCCACGCGGACCACCAGGTCCTTGTCCTCGCCGCCGACCCGGGCGGAGCCGTAGACGTACCCGTCGGCGCCCAGCTCCTCGACGACGTTGACCGACACGGCCACGCCCTGGTCGCTCTCGGCACCCGCGACGTCGAAGTGCTCGGGGCGGACGCCCACCGTCACGGTCCGGTCGCCCTTGTCGGCCGCGGCGGACAGCGCCTCGCGCGACACCGGCACGACGCTGTTGCCGAACTTGACGCCACCGTCGGTGATCGGGACCTCGACCAGGTTCATGGCGGGGGAGCCGATGAAGCCGGCGACGAAGAGGTTGGCCGGGCGGTCGTACATGTTGCGCGGCGTGTCCACCTGCTGGAGCAGGCCGTCCTTGAGGACCGCGACCCGGTCGCCCATGGTGAGGGCCTCGACCTGGTCGTGCGTGACGTACACGGTGGTGATGCCGAGCCGCCGCTGGAGGCTGGCGATCTGCGTACGGGTGGAGACGCGGAGCTTGGCGTCGAGGTTCGACAGCGGCTCGTCCATGAGGAACACCTGCGGCTCGCGCACGATGGCACGGCCCATCGCCACACGCTGCCGCTGACCGCCGGAGAGCGCCTTCGGCTTGCGGTCCAGGTACTCGGTCAGGTCGAGGATCTTCGCGGCCTCCTCGACCTTCTTGCGGATCTCCGCCTTGTTCACGCCGGCGATCTTGAGCGCGAAGCCCATGTTGTCGGCGACGGTCATGTGCGGGTACAGCGCGTAGTTCTGGAACACCATGGCGATGTCCCGGTCCTTCGGCGGCAGGTGCGTGACGTCACGGTCACCGATCCGGATGGCACCGCCGTTGACGTCCTCCAGGCCGGCGAGCATGCGCAGGGAGGTCGACTTGCCACAGCCGGACGGGCCGACGAGGACGAGGAACTCGCCGTCCGCGATCTCGATCTCGAGCTGGTCGACGGCGGGCTTGGTACCACCCGGGTAGATCCGGGTCGCCTTGTCAAAGGTGACAGAAGCCATGGTGATGCAGTCCCTTCACCGGCAGGAACGTGCCGGACGATCCGAGTAGAGGGAGAGATGGTCTGGTCCACGCGAGTGAACCTGGGGTGACGCTACCTGGCGAAATGGGGTCTGTCAGTAGATGGCGGGCGACGAAATTCTCGACCGGAGGCAGGTGGTGTCCGGTTACACTCGTGCGCAGTGCCTCCTTAGCTCAGTTGGCCAGAGCACCGCTCTTGTAAAGCGGGGGTCGTCGGTTCGAACCCGACAGGGGGCTCCAGCGCAAGGCCCCGGACAGTGGATGTCCGGGGCCTTTTGTGTGGGTCAGTGGCGGCCGGAGATGCGGTCGGCGAGGGTGGCGATGGGGTCCGTGGTGGGGGTGTGGGTGGACGCCTCGCGGTGGTCTGCGGTGCGGTAGGCGGCGTAGAGGGTGTGGACGCCGAGCCAGCGGAGGGGTTCGGGTTCCCAGCGGCGGACCTTGTGGCCGACCCAGGGAAGGGTGGTCAGGTCGGTGGGGCCGGACTGGCCCGAGTCCTGCTGGATCAGGTCGCGGAGGGTGCGGGCGGCGAGGTTGGCGGTGGCGACGCCGGAGCCGACGTAGCCGCCGGCCCAGCCGAGGCCGGTGGAGCGGTCGAGGGTGACGGTGGCGCACCAGTCGCGGGGGACGCCGAGGACGCCGGACCAGGCGTGGGCGATGGGCACTCCGGCGAGCCGGGGGAAGAAGCGGACGAGGATCTCGCGGAGGGCGTCGATGGTGGCCGCCTGGGTGCGGCCGTCGTTGTCGGTGCGCGAGCCGTAGCGGTAGGGGATGCCGCGGCCGCCGAGGGCGATGCGGTCGTCGGCGGTGCGCTGGGCGTACATGTAGGCGTGGGCCATGTCGCCGAGGGTCTCGCGGCCGGCCCAGCCGATCTCGTCCCAGATCTCGGGCGGGAGCGGTTCGGTGGCGATCATGGAGGAGTTCATGGGGAGCCAGGTGCGCTTGTGGCCCTTGATGGTCGGGGTGAACCCCTCGGTGCAGCGGAGGACGTAGGGGGCGCGGACCGTGCCGTACGGGGTGATGGCGTGCTTCGGCTTGATCTCGGTGACGGGTGTCGCTTCGTGGATGGTGACCCCGAGGGCCTCCACGGCGGCGGCCAGGCCGGTGACGAGTTTGACCGGGTGGATGCGGGCGCCGTGCGGGGTCCAGCTCGAGCCGACGGCGCCGGTGACGCGGACACGGTCGGCGGTCTCGCGGGCGCCGTACAGTTCGCGGTCCCGTTCGCCGAAGGCGACCTCGACGGAGTGGAACGCCTTGAGCCGGGCCAATTGGGCGGGCGTGTAAGCGACTTCGAGGACGCCGCCCTGGTGGATGTCGGCGTCGATGTTCTCGTCGGCCGCGGTCCTGACGACCTCGGTGACGGTGTCGTTCATCGCCTGCTGGAGGCGTACGGCGGCCTCGTGGCCGTGTGCCCTGGCGTAGCGGTCGCGGCCGGCGATGCCGTTGTAGAGCCAGCCGCCGTTGCGGCCGGAGGCGCCGTAGCCGCAGAACTTGCCCTCCAGGACGACGATGTTGAGGAAGGGGACGGCCTTCTTCAGGTAGTACGCGGTCCACAGGCCGGTATAGCCGCCGCCGACGACGCACACGTCGGCCGTGGTGTCGCCGGGGAGGGGCTCCCGGGGAGGGGGTGTGCCCTCCTGCGCGTACCAGAACGATATGCCGCCGTTGACGGTGCTCATGTGGTTCCTTGGGTCCAACGCCAGTGGGTGGGTGTGGACGTTAGCGGATGGGGTGTGGAGTGATCGAGGTCCCCGCGGAGCTGGTGCGGGTGCAGAGCGAGGCCAACGGGGAGGAGGGCCGGGCGTTCGTGGCGGGGCTGCCCGGGCGGGCGGAGCGTTTCCTGCGGGAGTGGGGGCTGCGCCGGACGGGGCCGGTGATGCACGGGTGGTCGTCGCTGGTGCTCCCGGTGGTGGCGGAGGACGGTACGCGGGCGGCGCTGAAGCTGGGGTTCTTGGACGAGGAGAGCGCGGGGGAGGGTGCCGCGCTGCGGGCGTGGGACGACGCCGGGGCGGTGCGGCTGCTGCGGGAGGACGCCGGGACGGGGACGCTGCTGCTGGAGTGGCTGGATCACCGGCGGTCGCTGGAGGACGTGGCGGACGCGCGGGAGGCGACGCGGGTCCTGGCGGAGCTGCTGGCGCGGCTGGTGGCCGTGGCGGCACCGGCCGGGATGCGGACCCTGGGCGGCATCGCGGCACGGATGCTCGACGACGTGCCGGCCGCCGTCCGGGAGCTGGAGAGGGAGGAGGACCGGCGGCTGCTGCGGGACTGCGCGGCGGCGGTGCGGGAGGTGGTGGGGG
Organism: Streptomyces sp. WAC05374; assembly: GCF_004353505.1. GTDB lineage: Bacteria > Actinomycetota > Actinomycetes > Streptomycetales > Streptomycetaceae > Streptomyces. The sequence continues at coordinate 488,332 of NZ_SMNQ01000003.1, read as the reverse complement.
AGCCGGGGGACCGGCTGCTCCACTGGGACCTGCACTTCGGCAACGTCCTGGCGGCGGGGCGGGAGCCGTGGCTGGCGATCGACCCGAAGCCGCTGGCGGGGGACCCGGGCTTCGAGCTGCTGCCGTCGCTGTGCAACCGGTTCGACGCGGCGGAGGTGCGGTGGCGGTTCGACCTGCTGACGGAGGTGCTGGGGCTGGACCGGGAGCGGGCGCGGGCGTGGACGCTGGGGCGGGTGCTCCAGGACTGCCTGTGGGAGGTGGAGGACGGGGAGAGTGTGCTGGAGGGCGAGCGGGTGAGGGTGGGGCGGATGCTGCTGGGGCGGTAGTGCCCCGGGGGTACGGCGGGTCGTGTCGGGCCCCGCGGTCCGGGCGTGACCGGCAGGTCCTGGGCCGCGGGCATGCATACGAGTCGCTGGCGCGCGGCCGCGGGACGAGTGGACGGTGTACCGGCTGACCGGCGGGGCGCTCGCCGAGCTGGGCTCCTGATCACCCGGGGGCGCAGGTGACGGTGGGGCCGGTGAGCATTCCGCCGGTGCTCTCCTGGCCCTTGGGCGTCCAGTAGCCGAGCTTGGACACGATGGTGGAGCAGGCGGCCTTGAGGGTCGCGCGGACGGTGACCGTGGTGGGCCGGCCGGGCTGGAGGTCGGTGAGGGCGCAGTCCAGTGCGTACATGCCGCGGGTGGTGGAGGGATAGCGGCCGGGGAGCGGGTTGACGCACCGGGTGTCGGCTGAGGTGAGCGTGATGCCGGTGGACTCCTCGCCGATGAGGCCGAGGCGGGCGCTGCCGTCGCCGTGGTCGGCGACGCGGGCGACGGTGTAGGTGAGTGTGGTGCTGGCGCCGGGTTTCAGGGTGCTGTGGTGCGGGGTGACGTCGACGCGGTGGCTGGGGGCCGGCCGTGGTTCGGTGAGGGTGAGGGTGGCGCGCACCTCGCCGTGGAGGTCGGTGCCGGGCGGGTCGGAGCGTACGTGGACGGTGGCGCCGATGTCGTACGTGCCGGGGCCGGGGTAGTCGGCGCGGCCGGCGAGGGTCCCGGTGGCGGTGGGGCCGGTGGCGGGGTCGCCGTGGCGGTGGGCGGTCCAGGTGCCGGAGGTGCGGCAGGCGGGGCGGCCCCCGGTGGTGGCCCGGCGGCAGGTGGCGGCGGCCGTCACGGTCATGGTGGCGCCGGTGTGGGTGGCGCACAGGGCGATGTCGGCGTACTGGCCGTGCGGGCCGCGCAGGGTGCCGCCGGGGGCGCAGTGGGTGATGGGGCCGGTGGCCGGTGGGGCGGCCGGTGCGGCGGCGGGCGGGGTGCCGGGTGGGGTGTCGGGTGGGGTGTCGGGTGGGGTGGCGTGGGCCGTGGTGACGGTCCACAGCAGGAGCAGCGACAGGGCGCTCAGTGCGTACAGGGCGGTGGGGGGTTTGTCGGCGCGTGGCCGTGCGGGCATCATCCTTCGCCTCCAGTGGGGTGGGCCCGTGGGGTTTGGATGGTGCGGGAGCGGGGTGCCGCCCGGTCCCGCTCCACGCCGGGGACTGCGCCGGTTCCGTTACGCGGGTTCACCCGGCGGGGTCATGGGACCAGGACCACCTTGCCCATGGTGGCCCGGGTCTCCAGGGCGTGGTGGGCGGTTGCGGCCTCGGCGAGCGGGAAGCGCTGGACGGCGGGGCGGAGGCGGCCGGCGGCGGCTTCGGCGAGGGCGCGCAGCTCCAGGGTGCGGATGTCTCCGCCGGCCTTCTCCAGCATCACGGGGCCGAGTACGGAGCGGGAGGTGATGGCCCGTTCGGTGAGTTCCTCGTCGGTGAAGGTGAGGGGTTCGCCGTCGTGCGGACCCCGGCCGGCCCAGCCGTACACCAGGTGGTGTCCGCCCTTGCCGAGGAGGTCGACGGCGGCCCGGCCGGTGGCGCCGCCGACGGAGTCGAAGACCACGGTGGCCGCGGCGTCCCCGAGGTGGGCGCGGACGTGGTCCGCCCAGTCGGGGCGGGTGTAGTCGACGGCGAGGTCGGCGCCGTTGGCCCGGACGCGGGCCACCTTCTCGGGGCCGCCGGCGAGGCCGACGACGGTGGCGCCGGCGTTCTTGGCGTACTGGACGAGGAGCGTGCCGATGCCGCCGGCCGCCGCGGTGACCAGGACGGCGTCGGCCGTGCCGAGTTCGGCGAACTGGACGATGCCCATGGTGGTGCGGCCGGTGCCGATCATGGCGACGGCCTCGGCGTCGTCGAGCGTGGGCGGGATCTCGTGGAGCCGGGCGGCGTCGGTGACGGCCAGTTCGGCGTAGCCCCCGGGGACCATGCCGAGGTGGGCGACGACGCGCTTGCCGAGCCAGTGGGGGTCGGTGCCCTCGCCGAGCGCGTCCACCGTGCCGGCGACTTCGCGGCCGGGGACGGTGGGCAGTTCGGTGGGGGCGGGGAACGGGCCGGGCGCGCCCTGGCGCAGTGCGGTGTCCAGGAGGTGTACACCGGCCGCCGTGACGGCGATGCGGACCTGGCCGGGGGCGGGGGTGGGGTCGGGGACCTCCTCGTGGATGAGGTTCTCGGCGGGGCCGAAGGCGTGGAGGCGGATGGCACGCATGGGGGGCTCTCCTCTGCTCGGGGCTGGTGAGGAGAGCCTTCAGCCTCAAGCATGCTTGAGGTCAAGCGGTGTGTCCGTGCCCCGCCGGGGCCGGTTCGCCACGTTCTTCAGGTTCTGCAGGGCCAGGGAGGCCGCGCCGATGGCGCTGGTGAAGGACACCTCGGACAGCACGCCGGGCGCCGCCACCTGATCGCCCGCCAGGTAGACGCCGTCGCCCCGGTCGACGGCGGGGCGGTCGCGCCAGGTCGTGCCGGGCAGGTCGACCGCTCCCGTACGGCCGTTGGCGAGGGCCTCGCGGCGCCACAGGGTGCGGTCGCGCCAGCCCGGGAAGCCCTGGTCGAGCAGCCGTTCCGCGTGGGCGACGCCGTCCGCCTTGGACTGGTGCGGGGCGATCGGGAACTGCCCCTGGAGCAGGGACTGGCCGGCCGGGGCGAGCGACGGGTCCTGGGCGGTGAACCGTTCCAGCCAGCCCGGGGCGTCCAGGTCGGAGATGATGAACGGGTCGCCCCGGCGGGTGCGGAGCGCGAGGTCGACCAGGACGGTGCGGCCGCTGGGCCAGGTGAGGCCCGGGTCGTCCAGCAGGCGGCGGGCGGCCTCGAGGGAGGTGGCGACGATGACGGGACCGTCGCGGTCGGGCAGGGCGTCCACGCGGGCGGAGGTCTCGACGCGTACGCCCAGGTTCCGGGCGTGGGCGGCCATCCGCTCGATGACCTGGCCCCAGCCGCCGAGCGGGTAGTGGGCCTCGGGCGGCAGGCTGGTGGCCCGGCGGAGCCGCTCCTGCACGAACCGGGCGGACAGCGAGCCGGGGTCGTGGTGGAACAGTGCCACGCTCGCGTAGTTCGTGGCGGCGCGGGAGGTGGACCAGTTGGCGAAGTCGCCGTCCACCGGGGCGTCCTGCGCCCTGCGGCGCGCCTGCCGGAGCAGGCTCAGGGGCGGGGTGCGGCGCAGTTCGCCGTCCAGATGGAAGCGGAAGCGGGCGGCTTCCAGCGGCGGGACGGCGGCCATGGGGCCGAGCAGGCCGCGCTGCCGGAGCCATGCCCAGTGCGGGCCGCGGTGGTAGAGGGCGTGGGGGCCTTCGTTGGTGCGGTACGGGCCCTCGGCGGTGCGGGCCCGTCCGCCGAGGGTGCGGTGGGCCTCGTGGAGGGTGACCCCGGCCCCGGCTTCGGCGGCGGTGATGGCGGCGGTGAGGCCGGCGAAGCCGCCGCCGATGACGGTGATGCGGTCGCTCATGGCGTTCTCTCCCTGGAGTGCGTGTGTGGTGCTCTGCCAGGGGGACGGACGGGGGTGCCCGATGTGTGACACGACGGGTGGGGCGGGGGGAGGGGGGCAGGGCCGGTGCGCCGGATCGGGGGCGGCGGCGGGTCGGGGGCGGCGGCGGGTCGTGGGCCGGTGCGCGGGAGCGGGGGCGGCGGCCGGTCATGGGGCGGGGGCGCCGGGTCAGGGGCGGCGGCCGGTCGTGGGGCGGGTGCCGGAACACGGAAGCCGCCGGGCAGGGCGCGCGGCAGGGGGCCGGCGCGGTCGGTGCTCAGGGCACGCGGGGGAAGCGGGACTGGAGGGTCCAGATCGCCGGGTTGTCCGCCAGGCCCTCGTGCATGTCGGTGAGGTCGGCGATCAGGTCGTGCAGGAAGTCGCGGGCTTCCCGGCGCAGCAGGGTGTGGCTGAAGGTGAGCGGCGGTTCCTCGGCCGGCATCCAGTCGGCCTCGATGTCCACCCAGCCGAACCGGCGCTCGAAGAGCATCCGGTCGGTGGACTCGGTGAAGTCCAGTTCGGCGTACTGCGGCCGGGCGGACCGGCTGCCGCGAGGGTCGCGGTCGAGCCGCTCGACGATGTCGCACAGCGCCCACGCGAAGTCGAGCACCGGCACCCATCCCCAGGCCGTGGAGATCTCGCGGTCGGCCTTGGTGTCCGCGAGGTACACGTCGCCGCAGAACAGGTCGTGCCGCAGTGCGTGGACGTCCGCGTGGCGGTAGTCCGTCTGCGGCGGGTCGGGGAAGCGGCGGGAGAGGGAGTAGCCGATGTCGAGCACGGGGTCGATGGTGTCACGCCACCTGCGGAAACGTCACCGCTCGCACGTTCGGATGAATGGGCTCGGGAATCCCGGAGTGGCGGTGGGCACACGCTGACAGTGTCGCGTTGAGCGAAGGAGGCCACGGTGGCGCTGCCCGTTCCGGAGTACGAGTACGACTGCGAGCAGTACGAGTACGACCACGAGAAGAACAGGCGAAGGGCCCGTCTGGTGGATGAGCCGGAGCCCGGGCCCGAGCTGTACCACGCCGAGGACGACGACTCCGACTACTGGGTCCCGCTGAGGGCACTCAGCGGCCGGCTGCCGTGCCTGGACGTGGGAAAGGCCTTCGACGTGTTCAATGCGGTCGCCCCGGAGGGGTGGCGCGTGGAATTGATCGAAGGGGATATTCACGTGACGCCTCCGCCCAATGGCGAGCATGAGGAGATTCTGGCCGAGGTGAGCCACCAGGTGATGCCCAGGCTGCCCGACAAGCGGCTACGGACCTATACGGGAATCGGTCTCAACGTCCCCGGCGCCTCCATGACCGGACACGTCGAACCGGACCTCGCGATCGCGCCGAGGGGCAGCTTCGCCCCCGAGGCGTACTACCACGACCCCTCCCGGGTGCTGCTCGTCTGCGAAGTCACCTCCCGCTCCACCGCCGCCAACGACCCTGCCACGAAGATCCTCGGCTACGCCCGCGCCGGAATCCCGGTCCACCTGCTCATCGACCGGCAGGTGGAGGGCGGAGCGATCGTCGTGTACTCCAAGCCCGAGGGCGACACGTACACGCGCCAGGACAAGTACACGTTTTCGCAGATGGTCCCCCTTCCCGAGCCCCTCGGCTTCGAGATCGACACCAGCGCGTTCTGACCCCTCACGGCAGCAGCCGCTGCTCCTTGGCCTTCGCCACCGCGCCCGCCCGGGTGTCGACGCCCAGCTTCGCGTAGACACGGCCGAGGTGGGTCTTGACCGTGGCCTCGCTGATGAACAGGGCCCGTGCGATCTCCCGGTTGCTCAGTCCCCGGGCGAGCTGGCCCAGGATGTCCAGCTCGCGGTGGGTCAGGGCCGGGGCGCGGTCACGCGGGACGACGCGGCTCAGGGCCCGGCGGCCCTCCGCCGCCGCGTGGATGGCGGCGAACAGCTCCTCGGGGCGCTCGGCCTTCAGCAGGTAGCCGGTGGCGCCCGCGCCGATGGCCCGGGTGACGTCGGCGTCCGTGTCGTACGTGGTGAGGACCAGCACCCGGACCCCGGGCAGCGTGGTGGTGATGCGGCGCGTGGCCTCCACGCCGTCGATGCCGGGGCCGAGCTGGAGGTCCATCAGGACGACGTCCGGCCGCAGCTTGGCGGCCGTCGCCACGGCCTCCTCGCCGCTGCCCGCCTCGCCCACCACCTCGATGCCGGGCGCGCTGCCCAGGAGCGCGAGCAGTCCGGCGCGTACGACGGCGTGGTCGTCGCACAGCAGGATGCGTACCTCGGTCATGGGGCCCCCAGGGGGATCGACACGGACAGGACCGTGCCCTCGCCGGGCGCGGACTCGACGGTCAGGGTGCCGCCGAGCTGCTCGGCGCGGGCCCGGATGGCGGGCAGGCCGTGTCCGCGGGCGTCGGGCTGCGGCACGGCCCCGGGGCTGAACCCGCGCCCGTCGTCGGCGACGTCCAGGACGACCTGGTCGTCCAGGTAGGTGAGGGTCAGCGCGGCGGACGTGGCACCGGCGTGCTCCCGTACGTTGGCGAGGGCGCCCTGCGCGATCCGCAGCAGGGCCGACCCCACCCGGTCCGGCAGCGGCACGGGCGGGCCGTCCACCCGGACGCCGACGGGGAGGTCCGCCGACGCGCGGGCGGCCAGTGTGCGCAGCGCCTCCGCGAGGCCGCCGCCCCCGGCGAGGTCGGCGGGCGCCAGGTCGTGCACGAACCGGCGGGCCTCGGTCAGGCTGTGCTCGGCGATCGAGGCGGCCGTACGGACGTGGCGGCGGGCGGCCGCCGGGTCGGCCTCCCAGGTGCGGTCGGCGGCCTGGAGCAGCATCCGCTGGCTGGACAGGCCCTGGGTCAGGCTGTCGTGGATCTCCATCGACAGGCGCTGCCGTTCGGCGAGGACGCCCTCGCGCCGCTCGGTGGCGGCCAGCCGCTCGGCCTGCCGCTGGGCGTGCACGAACACGGCGGTGGCGATGGCCGCCACGGCGGGCGGGGCGACCAGCAGGTTCGGGTCGAGCGCGCCGTCCGCGAGCTGGAGCTGCGCCGCCACCACGAACACCGTCAGCAGGGCGACCAGCACCAGCGCGGCGCGCGGCGGCAGCGTCCGCAGCCCCGTGTAGAAGAGGGGGACCGCGCACCACGCGAAGCTCGGCGCCAGCACCACCAGCACCATCCACACGGCGACGACCACGCACAGCCAGACCAGCCTGCGCGGCACCGGCAGCACGTACAGCACCGCCAGCGCCGCCGACAGCGCCACCACCCACGGCCCCAGGTCCAGCCACGGGTGCCGCAGCAGGAACCGCGCCAGGGAGGCGCCCAGCAGCGCGAAGAACGCGGCGTGCATCACCCGGGCCAGCCAGCGGGCGTCGGGGTCCTGCTCCACGTCCACCACTCCTCGTACCGGATTTTCCGGTCCCATCCTCACCCGCGCGGCCCGCCCCGGCATCAACCGATCGGCTGACCCCGTGCCCCCGGTCCCGCCCCCAGGATCGAAGGCATGACGAAGCACACCAAGAAGTCGATGTCGCTGCGCGCCCGCCTCCTGACCGGCACGGTCGCCGCCGCCGCGCTGGGCGCCGGCACCTTCGGCGCCCTGTCCGCGAACGCCGCCGAGCCCGCCCAGGCACCCGCCGCGGCCGCCGCCGGCACCACCGCCCACCCCCGGGACCTGACGCAGTCCACGCACCTGACGATCGACGCCGCCACCCGGGCCGCCCAGGCCGCCCTGGACGCCGCCGAGGCGGAGAACCAGCGCGTCACGGTCGCCGTGGTCGACCGCAACGGCAGCACCGTCGTCACCCTGCGCGGCGACGGCGCCGGCCCGCAGTCCTACGAGTCGGCCGAGCGCAAGGCGTTCACCGCCGTGTCCTGGAACGCGCCCACGTCCGAGCTGGCCAAGCGGCTGGAGAGCGCCCCGAACCTCAAGGACATCCCCGGCACCCTGTTCCTGGCGGGCGGCGCCCCCGTCACCGCCAAGGGCGCGCCGATCGCCGGCATCGGCGTGGCCGGTGCGCCGAGCGGCGCCCTGGACGAGAAGTTCGCGCAGGCGGGTGTGGCCGCGCTCAGCCGCTGATCCCTCCGTACGATCACGGAGTGGACCTCCGCCGCCCCCGGGCCCTCGCCGCCGTCGCCGTGCTGCTCGCCGCCGCCCTGACCGGCTGCACCGGTGACGGCGGCCGCGACGGGGGCGGTGAGCCGGGGGCGGCCGGGCTGCGCGACCCGTACTTCCCGCAGCTCGGCAACGGCGGCTACGACGTACGCCACTACGCCCTGACGCTCGCCTACGAGCCGCGCACCGGCCGCCTCACCGGCACGGCCGACATCACGGCCCGCGCCACCCAGGCGCTCAGCGCCTTCAACCTCGACCTCACCGGGCTCACCGTCCACGGCGCCACCGTCGACGGTGAGCCCGCCGCCGTCCACCGCGAGGGCGCCGAGGTCACGCTGCGGCCGAAGGGCGACGTGCGGCACGGCGCCACCTTCCGCACCGTCGTCCGCTACTCCGGCACGCCCGCCACGATCACCGACGAGGAGGGCGCCCGGGAAGGGTGGCTGCGGACCGCCGACGGGGCGGTCGCGCTCGGCGAGCCGACTGGCTCGACGGCCTGGTTCCCGGGCAACCACCACCCGTCCGACAAGGCCACCTACCGCGTCACCGTCACCGTGCCCGAGGGCCTTGAGGCCGTGTCCAACGGCGAACCGGTGAACCGGCGGACCGGCGGCGGCCGCACCACCTTCACCTGGCGCTCGGCCGAGCCGATGGCGAGCTACCTGGCGACGCTCGCCATCGGCCGGTACGAGACGAGGACGGCCCGTACCGACTCCGGCATCCCCGTCCACACCGCCGCGCGGGGCAACCCGGCGCTCCTCGCCCGCATCCCCGAGCTGCTGGAGTGGGAGGCGGAGATGTTCGGCCCCTACCCCTTCTCGTCCGCCGGGGCGATCGTGGACCCGGGGCTGGACGCCGGGTACGCGCTGGAGACGCAGAACAGGCCGTTCTTCGGCACCGGCACGTTCGACGCCTCCACGCTCGTCCACGAGATCGCCCACCAGTGGTACGGCAACTCGGTGTCGCCCGCGTCGTGGCGGGACATGTGGCTGAACGAGAGCTTCGCGACGTACGCCGAGTGGCTGTACGCCGAGGACTTCGGGGACAAGCCGGTCCAGGAGAGCTTCGACGAGGCGTTCGCGGAGGAGGAGAACTGGGCGTTCCCGCCCGCCGACCCGCCCACGGCCGCCGACATCTCCGGCCCGCCCGTGTACGGCCGGGGCGCGATGGTGCTGCACCGCGTCCGCCTGGCCGTCGGCGACAAGGCGTTCTTCCGCGTCCTGCGGGGCTGGCCCGCCGCGCACCGGCACGGCAACGCCTCGACGGACGACTTCGTGCGGTACGTGGAGGAGACGGCGGGCCGGGACCTGACGGAGGTGTGGGACACCTGGCTGTACGGCCGGGGCCGCCCCGCGGGGCCGGGCGGGTGACGGCCGGCCTACAGGGCCTTGCGCATGACGACGCAGTCGCGGCCGCGCTGCCGGTCCGGGCGGCGGTCGACCTCCTCGTAGCCGAGGGCCGCCCAGAAGGCGATGGCGCTGGGGTTGTCGGCCAGGACGGCGAGCTTGACGCCCCGTCTGCCCTTCTCGCGGAAGCGCTTCTCGACGATGTCCGCCAGCTCGCGGCCGAAGCCGACGCGGTGGTCGCGGGCGTGCACCATGAGCAGCCCGATCCACGGGTCGGGGTCGTCGGGGTCGGGGTGGTGGGCGCGGGTCACCGAGACGCCGATGACGTGCCCGGCCGAACGGGCCAGCAGCACCTCGGTGTCCGGGTGGGACAGCTCCTCGGCGAGCGAGGCGGCGACCTGCTCCGGCCGGATGTCGTCGGGGTCCGGGAAGTCCCCGCTGAGCTGGTGGAACTCCCGGTTGGACGCGTACAGCTCGGTGAGCTCGGTGAGGAGCGGGCCGGGCAGGGCGCCGCCCGCGCCGACTTCCAGCGGTTCGACGATCATGCGGAAACAGTAGGGCCCCGGCGGGCTGTGCGCCGCCGGGGCCACCACGGGTGCGCGGACGTCAGATGTTGACGCCGAAGTCGCGGGCGATGCCCTCGAGGCCGGAGGCGTAGCCCTGGCCGACGGCGCGGAACTTCCACTCGGCGCCGTGGCGGTACAGCTCGCCGAAGACCATGGCGGTCTCGGTGGCGGCGTCCTCGCTCAGGTCGTAGCGGGCGATCTCGGCGCCGCCGGCCTGGTTGACGATGCGGATGTAGGCGTTGCGGACCTGGCCGAAGTTCTGCGAGCGGCTGACCGCGTCGTAGATGGAGACCGGGAAGACGATCTTCTCGACGTTGGCCGGCAGGGCCGACAGGTTCACGTTGATCTGCTCGTCGTCGCCGCCGCCCTCGCCGGTGCGGTTGTCACCGGTGTGGACGATGGTCTGGTCCGGGGTGGACTTGTTGTTGAAGAAGACGAAGTGCGCGTCGGACGCGACCTTGCCCGCGCCGTCCACGCCGATGGCGGAGGCGTCCAGGTCGAAGTCGGTGCCGGTGGTGGTACGGACGTCCCAGCCGAGGCCCACAGTGACGGCGGTCAGACCCGGCGCCTCCTTGGTCAGCGAGACGTTGCCGCCCTTGGACAGGCTTACAGCCATTGGAAGAGTCCCTTTCGTCGTCCGTACGTCGTTGGGGATAACGCGCCGGGCGGCGGCCTGGTTCCACGATCGGAAAACGGGGTGACGTGACCGCGTCGGGCCGGGGACCATGGGGGCATGTCCGGTCCCCATGTCATCCGCGGTTCGGTCTGCCTGCCGGAGGCCGAGCTCATGTGGCGTTTCTCCCGGTCGTCCGGGCCGGGCGGGCAGCACGTGAACACCAGCGACTCCCAGGTGGAGCTGCGTTTCGACCTGGCGCGCACCGAGGCGCTGCCACCGGTGTGGAAGGAACGCGCGCTGGAGCGGCTGGGCCCGCGCCTGGTCGGCGGGGTGCTCACCGTCCGCGCCTCCGAGCACCGCTCGCAGTGGCGCAACCGCGAGACGGCGGCGGTGCGGCTCGCGTCGCTGCTGGCCGAGGCGACGGCCCCGCCGCCCAAGCCGCGCCGCCCGACGAAGATCCCGCGCGGCATCAATGAGCGCCGGCTGCGCGAGAAGAAGCAGCGGTCCGAGACCAAGCGCGGCCGTTCCGCCCGCGACTGGGGCTGAGCGGCAGGCGTCAGGACAGGTGCCGGTAGTTGCCGCGGAAGTAGGTGAGGGGCCCGGCGGCGTCCGCGTGGGGGAAGGCGACGGACAGCACCCGGGCGACGACCAGGGTGTGGTCGCCCGCCGCGACGCGCTGTTCCGTGCGGCACTCCAGCGTCGCCAGCGCCCCGTCGACCAGCAGCGCGCCGGACGCCCCGCCCCGCGTCGTGGGCAGGTCGGCGAAGAGCAGCCGGTCGCTGACCCGGCCCTTCATGGCGAACCGGCCCGCGACCTGACGCTGGCCCTCCGCGAGGATCGACACGCCCCACAGCGGCTGCTCCGCGAGCAGGTCGTCCATGCGGGAGCCCTCGCGCAGGCTCACCAGCACCAGGGGTGGGTCCAGCGACACCGACAGGAAGGACGTGGCCGTCATGCCGACGTCCTCGCCCCTGGGGCCCTCGTCGGGGTCGTGGGCCGTCACCAGCACCACGCCGGCGGCCAGCCGGGACATCGCGGCACGGAACTCGTCGTTGCTCACCCCCTCAGCATGAGGGACGGCGGGGGCGGGAGGCTGGGTGGTCGGCAACACACCCGGAACGCTAACCTCGCCCCCACCGCGCCCGCATCGGGCCGGAGGACCAGCCGCTGGTCCTAGGACCCCCGGCCGGGCCGACGGGTTACCCGTGGTTCGTACGGCCGCGGGAGCAACATCATCCTTTTGTGACTTGAGTCACAGAGCGCAGGTTTTGTTGACCCTGTGTACCTGGGGCACAGCTCGCTGTGATTCAGTGGCGTGGACAGTGCAACACGAGCGCCGATGAGAACCCTGGAGTTGCTGTCGAGGTCTCGGGGAGAGCGAACAATGGAGACCGAGTCGGAGCCGTACGTCCGTCTTGCGACCCTGCGGCAACTACACCAGGTCGTCGCCAACCTCAACACGGCCCGAAGCCTGGCCGACACGCTGCAGACCGTCGCCGACGGCGTCACGGCCGGGCTCGGCTACGAGCTGGCCTGTGTGAACCTGGTGCGCCCCGACGGTGACCTGGTCGTCGCCGCGTTCTCCGGCAGCCCCGCCGCCGAGGCCCTCATCACCGGCCGGGTCGGCTCCCGCGCCTCCTGGGAACGCCGCCTGAGCATGGGCGAGGCGTGGGGCGAGCTCCGGTTCATCCCGCACACCGAGGGCTGGGTCCTGATAGAGGACGACGTGCCCCAGTGGCACACCGACGGGCCCGAGCCGCGCTTCGAGGACGAGTGGCACCCGCGCGACCGCCTCTACGCCCCCATGTACGCCTCCGGGAGCGGGCGCGAGCTGCTGGGCGTGATCTCCGTGGACCGGCCCCGCAACGGCCGCCGCCCCGGCCCCTGGGGCCAGGAGGCGCTCCAGATGTACGCCTCGCAGGCCGCCATCGCGATCAGCAACGCCCGGCTGCGGGCCAACATGCAGCGCGCCCTGGTCCGCCTGGAGCGCGAGCAGCAGGCGCTGAGAGCCAGCGAGGAGTCGTTCCGGCAGGCGTTCGAGTACGCGCCCTCCGGGATGGCCATCGCCGAGATGGGCGGCGACCAGCACGGCCGGCTGCTGCGCGCCAACGACGCGCTGTGCCGGCTGCTCGGCCGCCCCTCCTCCGTGATGCGCCGGTACTCCTTCGCCGACCTGGTCCACCCCGAGGACATCGGCACCCTGCTGCGCACCTCCGCCGAGGGCGGCCGCGCCGAGCTGCGCCTGGCCCGCCGCGACGGCACCTACGTGTGGGTGTCCCTGCGGAACTCGGTGGTGGCCGACACCGCCGACGGGCCGCGTTTCCTGCTCACGCACGTCGAGGACATCGAGGAGCGCAAGCGCCACGAGCTCCAGCTCGCGCACCGCGCCTCGCACGACGCGCTCACCGGTTTGCCCAACAGCGCCGAGCTGCGCGCCCGGCTCAGCTCGCGGCTGTGCTCCCGCCCGCACGCGGTGCGCTCGACGGCCGCCGGGCCGCACGGCGCCGACGGCTACGCCGACAGCTACGACAGCGGTGAGTACGAGTACGGCGAGCACGCCTACCGGGGTGACGGGTTCGACTTCGACGCGGCCGCGGACGGTGGCGCGTACGACCACCATGTGCACGCCGTCGCGCCGGACAGCGAGGTCGACGACGGGACGAAGGGCCTCGCCGTCCTCTTCTGCGACCTGGACGGCTTCAAGTCGATCAACGACCGGTTCGGGCACCACACCGGTGACGCGGTGCTGATCGAGGTGGCGCGCCGGCTGACCGCCGGGGTGCGGGACGGCGACACGGTGGCCCGGCTGGGCGGTGACGAGTTCGTCGTCCTCGCCGACGGGCTCGGTGCCGCCGACGCCGCCGACCTGGCGGTCCGCCTCCGCAACGCGATCATCCCCCCGATCCGGGTGGACGGCCGCGCGGTGCGCGTGGGGGCCAGTTTCGGCATCGGCTGGGCGGAATGCGGCATGTCCGTCGAAGAGGTGCTGAACTCCGCTGACCAGCGCATGTACATCGAGAAGCGCTCCCGTGCGAAGGTTCACCGCCGGGCGGGGTAGACCGTTCGGGGTAGGCTCGCCCGGGTCGGTGACCGCTGGCTAGCAGCGATGAGGAGTGACCAGGGATGGCTGCCGGTAATAACGGCAACGGCGCGGGCACGCCCGAGGACGACGATCCGTTCGGCTACCTGTACGCGGACGGGCAGGCGGCGGGCGCGCAGGCGCCGCAGGGCGGCGGCTACGGCTATCCGGGTCCGGCCGCTCAGCCGGGTGTGCCCAGAAGGTCGTACAACCAGGTCAGGGCGGTCGGCGAGCGCCAGTACGGCCAGGTGCCGCAGCAGCAGTACGCCCAGCCGAGCCCCCAGTACGCGGCCCCCGAGACCTACCCGGGCGCCGACCGCGCCCGGCCGGCGCCCCCGGCCCAGCCCCCGCGCGGCGGCGGCCGCGGCGGCGGCCCGAACACCAAGGGCCTGCTGATCGGCGCGCTCGCGGTGGTCGCGGTCGTGGTGACCGGAATCACGGTCGCCGTACTGACGAACACGGGCTCGGACGACAAGAAGACCAACGCGGGCGGCCAGTCCCCCGCGCCCACGGCGGTCAAGGAGTCCCCCACCCCCAAGCCCTCCGACTCCGCCGACCAGCCCGTCGAACTCCCCAAGCAGGACGCGGCGACGCTCCAGCTCGGTGCGCCCGCGATGCTCGCCAAGGACGTGAAGGGCGCCGAAGGCACCGACGGCGCCTACGTGACGGGCTTCAACGCCGTGGGCGCCTCCGTCACGTGGAAGGCGGACGTCCCGGAGAAGGGCGACTACAAGCTGTACGTGCGGTACGCCATCCCGGCGAAGGACGCCAACGCGACCCTGACCGTCAACGGCAAGGCCAACTCCAATCCGCTCGGTCTGAAGAACTTCATCCACTCCACGGACCCGAACCTGGAGAAGAACTGGCAGACCACCTGGGCGCCGGTCACCCTCCAGAAGGGCGAGAACGAGCTCAAGATCTCCTGCGAGCAGGGCAACCAGTGCGACGCCCTGCTCGACTGGCTGGAGGTCCGGGCCGACTGACGCGCCGGAGGCGGCTCAGGAGGCGATCACCGCGAGGAAGTGCGCCACCGTCGAGGTCATCGCCTCGCGGGCGGTGGTGAGGTAGGTGCGGGGGTCGACCACCGTGGGGTGGGCGGCCAGGTGGTCGCGGACCGTGGTGGTGAAGGCCGTGTTCAGGGCCGTGCCGATGTTGATCTTGGTCATGCCGGCCGCGACGGCCGCGCGCAGTTCGGGGTCCGGGACACCCGAGGAGCCGTGCAGGACCAGGGGGACGGGGACGGCGGCGCGGAGGGAGGCGATCAGGGTGTGGTCCAGGGTCGCCGTGCGGCGGGTCATCGCGTGGGTGGAGCCGACCGCGACGGCCAGCGCGTCCACGCCCGTGTCCGCGACGTACGCGGCGGCCTCGGCCGGGTCCGTGCGGACGCCCGGGGTGTGGGCGTCGAGGGGTGGTTCGCCGTCCTTGCCGCCGACCCTGCCCAGCTCGGCCTCCACCCAGACGCCGCGTTCGTGGCCCCAGCGCACCGCCTCGGCCGTGGCCTTGACGTTGTCCCCGTAGGAGAGCTTCGAGGCGTCGAACATCACGGAGCTGAAGCCCTCGCTGTGCGCGGCGCGCAGCAGGTCGGGGGAGACCACGTGGTCCAGGTGCAGGCCGAGCGGCGCGGTGGACCCGCGGGCGACGGCGGCCGCCGCGGCCGCGATCGCGGACAGGTCGCCGCCGTGGAACTTCACCGCGTTCTCGGAGATCTGGAGGATCGCGGGCCGCCCCACCCGTTCGGCCCCCGCCGCGATGGCCTCCGCGTGCTCCAGCGTGATGACGTTGAACGCGGCGACGGCGCCGCCCGCGGACCGGGCCCGGGCGATCAGTTCGCCGGTGGGGACGAGGGGCATGTGCGGTACCTCCATCAAGCGGCCGTGGCGTGCTCCGTCACCG
Source organism: Streptomyces sp. WAC05374 (assembly GCF_004353505.1). Lineage (GTDB taxonomy): Bacteria > Actinomycetota > Actinomycetes > Streptomycetales > Streptomycetaceae > Streptomyces. The sequence goes on along the minus strand of NZ_SMNQ01000003.1, from coordinate 472,972 downwards.
TGACGCGGGAGAGGGTTTCCCGGTACGTCGTCATGTCGAACTCGCCCGCCGCCGGTGCCAGCACCGTCGCCGTGGACAGCGCCACCGCCCGTGCCAGCCGCTCCGGCCACGGCGCGCCCTCCACCAGGCCGGCCAGCAGGCCCGCCACCGCTGAGTCGCCCGCGCCGGTCGGATTGCCCTTCACCGCCGCCGGCGGGGCCGCCCGCCAGGTGCCGTCCGGGGTGACCGCGAGCAGCCCCTCCGGCCCGAGCGAGGCGACCACGGCGTGCGCGCCCCGGCGGCGGGCGTCGCGTGTCGCGCGCAGCGGTTCGCGGGCGCCGGTGAGCCGGGCCAGTTCGTCGGCGTTGGGCTTGACCAGGTCGGGCCGGGCGGCGATGCCCCGGCGCAGCGGCTCGCCGCTGGTGTCCAGCAGGACCGGCACGGACGCGGCGCGGGCGCGGCGCACCAGCTCCGCGTACGCCCCGACGTGGATGCCGGGCGGCAGGCTGCCGCACAGGGCGACGGCGTCGGCCTGCCGTACCAGCTCCTCGTACACGGTGACGAAGGCGGACCACTCGGCGGGGTCGAGCGTCGGGCCGGGCTCGTTGAGCTGCGTGGTGTCGCCGGTCGACGCGTCCACGACCGCGACGGTGCGGCGGGTGGTGCCGGCGACGGGGACGAGCGCGTCGCGCACGGGCAGGGGCGCTAGCAGGGTGCGCAGGACGTCGCCGGTGGGGCCGCCCGCGAAGCCGGTGACCACGGTGTCGTGGCCGAGGGCGGCGAGGACGCGGGCGACGTTGACGCCCTTCCCGCCGGGGCGTTCGGCGACGTCGGTGACGCGGTGGGAGGCGTGCGGGGTGAGGGCGTCGACCTTGTAGGTGATGTCGAGCGCGGTGTTGAGCGTGACCGTCAGGATCACCCGTAACACCCCCGAGACGTGCGCGTCCGCTTCCGCTTCCGGGCCCTGATCATGCCAAACCGAAGGCGGTTGGCCCAGTCCCCCGGCCCAACCGCCTTGCAGTAATTCGATCAAAAATCAGCGCAGTTGGGGCTCAATCACCCATTCGCCCTTACGCATGACACCCACCAGGGTGAACGTGTCGTCGAGGATCACCAGATCGGCGTCCTTGCCGGGTTCGAGAGAGCCGACCCGGTCGTCCACGCCGAGCAGTTTCGCCGGGTTGGCGGAGACCGCGCGCACGATCGACTCGACGGGCAGCCCGTCGATGGTCGCGGCCCGCTTGAACGCGGTGTCGAGGGTGAGCGTGGACCCCGCGATCGAGCCGCCCTCCACCAGCCGGGCGACGCCCTCGCGGACCTCCACCTCCAGCGGGCCCAGGTGGTAGACACCGTCGCCGAAGCCCGCGGCGTCCATGGCGTCCGTGATGAACGCGACGCGCTCCGGGCCCGCGTGATGGAACGCCAGTTCCAGGGCGGCGGGGTGCAGATGGGTGCCGTCGTTGATGAGCTCGACGGTGACCCGCTCGTCCTCCAGCAGCGCGGCGATCGGGCCGGGCGCGCGGTGGCCGAGGGCGGGCATCGCGTTGTAGAGGTGCGTGGCGACGGTGGCGCCCGCGTCGATCGCCTCGACGGTCTGCTCGTACGTGGCGTCCGTGTGCCCGATCGCGGCGATGACGCCGTGCTCGGCCAGCAGGCGTACGGAGTCGATGCCGCCGGGCAGTTCGGTGGCGAGGGTGACCATCCTGGCGTGGCCGCGCGCCGCGTCGATCAGCTTGCGCACCTCGGCCGGGTCCGGGTCGCGCAGCAGCGCCTCGCTGTGGGCGCCCTTGCGGCACGGCGAGATGAACGGGCCCTCGAAGTGGATGCCCGCGATGTCGCCCTGCTCGGCGAGCTCCGAGAGCTCCCCGGCGCGGTGCGCGAGGAAGTCCATCTCGCCGGTGACGGTGGAGGCGACGATCGTGGTCGTGCCGTGCAGGCGGTGGGTGTGGACGCCCTTGAGGACCTCCCCGACCGTGCCGGAGGTGAACGAGGCGCCCCCGCCGCCGTGGTTGTGCATGTCGACGAACCCGGGCACCACCCAGTGGCCGGTCAGGTCGACGGCCGGCCCGGAGGCGTCGCCCGCCGGGGCGTGGCCCGCGCCGCCCGGCGCGGTACCGGCCGGTGCGGCGGGCCCGGCCGGGGTCACCCCGGTGATCCGGCCGCCTTCGACGATCACCCGCCCGTCGTCCACGATCCCGGTCGGCAGCACCACGCGGGCGCCGGCGAGAACCTTGCGATCGGCCATCAGGCGGATACCTCCGAACTGGCGAGTAGGTCCCAGGCGAGGAGGCCCGCGCCCAGGCATCCGGCGGTGTCCCCGAGGGCCGCCGGCACGATGGCGGGCAGCTTCTGGAACGTCACGCGCTCCTCGACGGCCGCCCGAAGGGGTGTGAACAACGTTTCCCCCGCCTCCGCGAGGCCGCCACCGATGATGAGCGTGCGCGGGTCCAGCAGGGTGAGCGCCGTGACCAGCCCGTCGGCGAGCGCGTCCACCGCCTCCCGCCACACCCCCACGGCCCGTTCGTCGCCCGACTCGACGGCCTTGGCGCAGTCCGCCGCGTCCGCCCCGGCGTCACCGCTGGCCGCCGCCCAGGCCCGCGACACGGCCGAGGCCGAGGCGAGCGTCTCCAGGCAGCCGCGCTGCCCGCAGCCGCAGGCCGGCCCGCCGGGGCGCACCACGATGTGGCCGATCTCGCCCGCGTACCCGTGCGCGCCCGCCTCGATGGCGCCGCCGATGCCGATGGCGCCCGCGATGCCGGTGCCCAGCGGCACGAAGAGGAACCGGTCGGCGCCGCGCCCGGCCCCCACCCGGCCCTCGGCCAGCCCGCCGGTGCGGACGTCGTGCCCGAGGGCGACCGGCAGGCCGCCGAGCCGCTCGCCGAGCAGGGCGCGCAGCGGGACGTCCCGCCAGCCGAGGTTGGCCGCGTACACGGCGAGGCCCCGCTCCGGGTCGACGATCCCGGGCACGGCGACACCGGCGGCGACGGCACCCGTGCCGTACCGCTCGCGGCCGTGCGCGTACAGCTCGGCGGCGAAGCCGAGGATGGACTCCACGACCGCGTCGGGGCCGCGCTCCCGGCCGGTCGGGCGGCGCGCCTCGTACAGCAGGGCCCCGTCGGTTCCGACCAGGGCGGCCTTCATCCCGGTGCCGCCCACATCGAGGGCGATGACGTGTCTCACGGGAGACAGTGTCGCTCGTGAACCCGTGAAAGGTCTAGTCCACTTCCGTGGATTGTTGCCGCTGCATACAAATGGGCTACGGGGCTACGGGGCACGAGGCCACACGCTGGGGCTACGGGGCCAGGATCACGCTGCGCGTGAGGTTGCGCGGCCGGTCCGGGTCGTACCCCTTCGCCTCGGCGACCGCCACCGCCAGCCGCTGCGCCCGGACCAGGTCCGCCATCGGGTCGGCGCCCGGGTGGGCGTGGAGCGTGCCGCCGACCCGCTCCACCTCGCCCGCCAGCCCCTCGGGCACCGCGCCGAAGACCCACGCCACCCGCCCCGGGCCGGTGATCGCGATCGGGCCGTGCCGGTACTCCATCGCCGGGTACGCCTCCGTCCAGGCCCCCGCCGCCTCCCGCATCTTCAGCGCCGCCTCCAGCGCCAGGCCGTAACCCCAGCCCCGGCCCAGGAACGTCCACTGCTCGGCGCCCCGCACCGCCTCCGGCAGCGGGTCCGCCACCGCCGCCTCCGCGTCGGCGGCCGCCTCGGCGACCGTCTTCACCCCCGCCACGCCCCGGACGTCACCCAGCGCGGCCCGCAGGAACGCCAGCGCCGTCGTCGCGAACCGGGTCTGCACGACCGACTCCTCGTCCGCCCAGTCCAGCACCGCCACCGCGTCCGCCGCGTCCATCACCGGCGTCTTCGGGTCCGCCGTCAGCGCCAGCGCGGGCACCTTCCCGCGCAGTCGCGCCAAGAGGTCCAACACCTCCGTCGTCGTACCCGACCGGGTGATCGCCACGACCCGGTCGTACGCACGCGACGACGGGAACTCCGAGGACGCGAACGCGTCCGTCTCGCCCTGTCCCGCCGCCTCCCGCAGCGCCGCGTACGCGATGGCCATGAACCACGACGTCCCGCACCCCGTCACGGCGACCCGCTCGCCCGGGCGGGGCAGCCCCTCCCCGAACGACCCCGCCGCCTCGGCGGCCCGGCGCCAGCTCGCGGGCTGGGTGGCGATCTCTGCTGCGGTACGTGACATGGGCCGTGTGCTCCTACTGCTGCGGAGAAGGTGTGTTGGCCAAGCGATACCCAGGTGGTGTAGACCTCATCCCCGCTGTGGGAAAATCACGGTTCACACAGGAATCAAAGGTGGGGAAGAGTTGTGCAGCGCCGCTACACGGGCCGCCGTACGGGACTGATCGCGGCCGTGGCCGCACTGGGCATGGCGGCAACGTTGTCAGGCTGCGGTGCCGGTGACAGCGGCGACGACGTGACCCTCAAGCTGGTCGCCGCCGACTACGGCAGCAACCAGAACAACAGCTCCCAGAAGTACTGGGACGGCGTCGCCCGCTCGTTCGAGCAGAAGCACCCCGGCATCAAGGTCGACGTCGACGTCAAGTCCTGGAAGGACGTGGACCGCGAGGTCGCCGACATGGTCAAGAACGGCCAGGCACCGGACCTCGCGCAGATCGGCGCGTACGCGGACTACGCCGCCGCCGGCCAGCTCTACCAGGTCGACGAACTCCTCCCCATCCCCACGCAGGCCAACTTCCTGCCCCTGCTCAGCCGGGCCGGCCAGGTCGACCGCGCCCAGTACGGCATGCCGTTCGCCGCCAGCACCCGGCTCCTCTTCTACAACAAGGGCCTGTTCGAGAAGGCCGGCGCCAAGCCGCCCAAGACCTGGGACGACATCCGCGCCGCCGCCGAGAAGCTCAAGGGCGAAGGCGTCCCGTACCCCTTCGCACTGCCGCTCGGCTCCGAGGAGTCCCAGGCCGAGACCATGATGTGGATGCTCGCCGGAGGCGGCGGCTACCGCGACACCAGCGACATCTCGTACGACATCAACTCCAACGCCAACGTCACCACCTTCACCTGGCTGAAGAACAACCTGGTCGGGCGCGGGCTGACCGGCCCCGTCGCCCCCGGCGAGCTCGACCGCCAGGAAGCCTTCGACGCCTTCGTCCGCGGCGACGTCGGCATGCTCAACGGCCACCCCACCCTGATGGAGGCCGCCGAGAAGGCCGGCGTCGAGGTCGGCATGGTGCCGCTGCCCAGCCCGGACGGCGAATCCAGGCCCGCGATGGGCGTGGCCGACTGGATGATGGCGTTCAAGCAGAACGAGCACCGCAAGGAGATCGGCGCGTTCCTCACCTACGTGTACGAGGACAAGAACGTGCTGGCCTTCTCCGACCAGTACGACATCCTCCCCGTCACCACCACCGCCAGCACCGCCATGCGCGCCGACGCCCGGCACAAGGACCTGTGGCCGTTCCTCGAGGAGCTGCCCACCTCCGAGCTGTACCCCGTGGGCCAGACCTCCTGGGCCAAGGTGAGCGAGAGCGTCAAGCAGAACATCGGCAAGGCCGTCGCCCCCGGAGGCGACCCGGACACCGTGCTGTCCGGCATACAGCGGGACGCCGAGGACGCCGAAGCGGCCGAGTAACTATGTTGCTCATATGACCGCCGAGCCACTCACCGACCGGGACCGGGCCGTCCTCGCCATGGAAGGGCGCTCCTGGCCCGGCCCCGGCGCCAAGGAACGCGCGATACGCGAGCAACTGGGGCTGTCGCCCACCCGCTACTACCAGCTTCTCAACGCGCTCCTCGACGACCCGAGGGCCCTCCGGCACGACCCCGTCACCGTCAACCGCCTGCGGCGCGTACGGGCGTCACGGGAGGCGCGGCGCTGAGGTGTGCGCGGGCGGGGCCCTGGATAGGTTCCGTTGCATGGGCACCCCACCGGATTCCATGCCGCACTCCTTGCCGCGCCCGGCCACGGCCGCCGGCCGCGAGGGCCTCGCAGCCTTCCTGGACCGCCCCGCGCGGGCGGTCGTCGCCCTCGACTTCGACGGCACCCTCGCCGACATCGTCGACGACCCCGAGCAGGCCCGGGCCCACCCCGGCGCCGTCCCCGCCATCGCCGCGCTCGCCCCGCGCGTCGCGTCCGTCGCGGTCATCACCGGCCGCCCGGCCGGCGTGGCCGTACGGTACGGCGGCTTCGCCGGCGTCCCCGGCCTCGAACACCTGGTGGTCCTCGGCCACTACGGTGCCGAACGGTGGGACGCCGTCACCGGCACGGTCCGGGCCGCGCCCGAGCACCCGGGCGTCGCGTCGGTCCGCGCCGAACTGCCCGGGTTCCTGGACCGGGCCGGGGCGTGGCCCGGCACCTGGATCGAGGAGAAGGGCCGCGCGGTGGCCGTCCACACCCGGCGCGCCGAGGACCCGCAGGGTGCCTTCGACGCCCTGCGGGCCCCGCTCGCCGACCTCGCCACCCGGCACGGGCTCGTCCTGGAACCCGGCCGCATGGTCCTGGAGCTGCGGCCCCCGGGCGTCGACAAGGGCGTGGCGCTCATGGACTACGTCCGGGAGACCGGCGCGGAGGTGGTCGTGTACGCGGGCGACGACCTGGGCGACCTGCCGGCGTTCGCGGCGGTGGAGAAGCTCCGGTCGGACGGGGTGCCGGGGCTGCTGGTGTGCAGCGGCAGCGACGAGGTCGCGGAGGTCGCCCAGCGCGCCGACCTCCAGGTCCCGGGCCCCCACGGCGTGGTCACCCTGCTCTCCGCCCTGGCGGCCGCGACCACCTGACGCGCCCCGTCCGCGGGTCGCCCACCCGTTGTGGGCAGACGTCCCGTCCCCGTTGTGGGCAGTCGTCCCGCTGGGGGTCCCCCCCAGGACAAAGTCCTAGGGGGGGGACGGGTGGGCACAACGGGCTGGGGCGGTGCTCATTGCTGGTCGCGTCCGGGGGCGGTGCCTGTCCGGTGGGTGGGGGCGTGGCCCCTCCGGGCTCGCCTCCTCGAGGCCGGCGGCCTCGGGTCACGGGCCTGGGCCTCTGCGGGGGCGACCCTGCACGGCCCCGCCCGGGCCGGGGGCCGTCTGCGGGTGGCGGGTGGTGCGCACGGCCCCGGCCGGCCGTCAGGGACGCAGGGCGTTCAGTTGGTCCAGGAACCAGCGCGTGGGCGGCAGCGACGTCGCCGCCGCCGCGAGGCGCTTGGTGCGTTCGGCGCGCTCGGCGGCGGGCATGGACAGCGCCTCGTGCAGCGCGTCCGCCGTGCCGACCACGTCGTACGGGTTCACCGTGATCGCGTCCTCGCGCAGCTCCTCGTGCGCGCCGGCCTCCCGGGACAGCACGAGGGCGCAGCCCGCGTCGGAGACCACCGGGACCTCCTTGGCGACGAGGTTCATGCCGTCGCGGATGGGGTTGACCAGGGCGACGTCCGCCAGGCGGTACGCGGCCAGGGAGCGGGCGAAGTCGTCCTCGACGTGGAGGATGACGGGCGTCCAGCCGTCGGCGCCGTACTCCGCGTTGATCTCGTCCGCGAGCTCGGAGACCCGCGCCGTGTACTCGCGGTAGACCGCCAGGTCCTGGCGGGAGGGGTACGCGAAGGCGAGGTGCACCACCCGTTCGCGCCACTCCGGGCGCTCGGCGAGCAGATGCCGGTAGGCGAGCAGGCCGCGCACGATGTTCTTGGACAGCTCCGTGCGGTCGACCCGCACGATCGTGCGGCGGTCGGGGCCGATCTGGTCGCGGAGCATCGCCATCCGGTCGTCCACGTCCGGGCGCCGGGAGCGCTCGCGCAGGAAGTCGGCGTCGGCGCCGAGGCCGTGCACGCCCAGCTCGGTGTGGCGGGGGCGGCCGTGCGTGGAGACCTCGACGGTCGGCGGGAGGTCCTTGGCCCAGGTGGTGCGGACGTCCATGTCCCGCAGCGAGGTCGCGCAGCAGGACTGGAACGCCTTCAGCCAGCGCCAGGTCAGGAAGCCGAGCCGGTCCGCGCCGAGCATGCCGAGGAGGAGCTCCTCGGCGATGTCGCCGGGGAGCATCGAGAAGTACTCCGGCGGCGCCCACGGGGTGTGCGAGAAGTGCCCGATCCGCAGGTCCGGGCGCAGCTCGCGGAGCATGCCGGGGACGAGGGCCAGGTGGTAGTCCTGCACCAGGACGGCCGCGCCGTCGGCGGCCTCCTCGGCGAGGGCCTGGGCGAACGCCTTGTTGTAGAGGCGGTAGGCGACCCACTGGCGGCGGAACTCGGCGTCGAAGACCGGCTCCAGCGGGGTCTGGTACAGCATGTGGTTCACGAACCACAGCACCGAGTTCGCGATGCCGTTGTACGCGTCCGCGTGCACGCGTGCGTCGATGTCCAGCATCTTCACGCCCGGCTCGGCCACGGCCCCCTGCCGCACCGCCTGCCGGTCGCCGTCGCTCAGGGCGGCGCACACCCACAGCGCGCCCGCGTCCGGCCCGATCGCGGAGAGCCCCGAGACCAGGCCGCCCCCGCCGCGCCGGGTGTCGAACGTGCCGTCCTCGCGGGGGACGTAGCTGACCGGACCGCGGTTGGAGGCGACGAGAATCTGGGCTGCCATGGAGACGAACCTAGCCCGTAGCGGAAACGCTCAAACGTGCGGCCGTCAGGCCACCCGGCGGCGCCGTGCGTACTCGGCCACCTCGATCATCGGCGGCCGCTCCTCGGTGTCGACCTCGTGCGTGCGCGGCACGAAGCCGTCGTCGCCCCGGTCGAACTGGGTCAGCCGGGGCCGCACCAGGTGCCCGCGCGACAGCCGGAGCTGGGCCGTCCGGTAGATCGCCGCCGCCATCCGGCCCAGTGCCCGCTCGTCCTGGTGCCGGTGCTTGCGCACGCCCACGTCCACCTGGGCGAGGGCGTCGAGGCCCACGGTGTGCAGGGCGTCCACGAGGAGGCCCAGCTCCACCCCGTACCCGACGGGGAAGGGCAGCCGTTCCAGGAGCGAGCGGCGGGCCGCGTACTCGCCGCCCAGCGGCTGGACGAACCCGGCGAGCTGCGGCCAGTGCAGGTTCAGCAGCGGCCGTGCCACCAGCTCGGTCACCCGCCCGCCGTGGCCGGCGACGCCCGCGAGGGGCCGGTCGTACATGGCCTTGACGAAGTGGACGGACGGGTCGGTCAGGAGCGGGCCGACGATGCCGGTGACGAAGTCGGCCGAGAAGTCGCGCAGGTCGGCGTCGACGAAGCAGACGATGTCGCCGCTGGTGGCGAGGAGGGAGCGCCACAGCACCTCGCCCTTGCCGGGCAGGGCGGGTATCCGGGGGAGTACGGCGTCCCGGTGCACCACGCGCGCACCGGCCGCGGCGGCCACCTCGGAGGTGCGGTCCGTTGAGCCCGAGTCGATCACCACGAGTTCGTCGACGAGCGGGGCGGCGGGTGACATGAGGTCGCGGCGGATGGTGGTGACGATGTCGCCGACCGTCGCCTCCTCGTTCAGCGCGGGCAGGACGACACTGACGGTCGTACCGTGCTTGGCCGCGAGCAGCCGGTCGAGCGGGCGGTCGGCCACGGACCAGGACCGCCGTTCGAGCCAGCGCTCCACCTCTTCCAGCACGTGATCTCCATCTCGCGTTTCGGACGACCATCTCAAGCGTCCGGGGGTTCGGTTACAGTCTTGAACAACGCGGATGACCATCGCATGTCGGGTCCCCCGCGCGGACAATCACATACCGCTCATCCAGAGGGGCAGAGGGACACGGCCCGTTGAAGCCCCGGCAACCCTCCAGCCGGCACTCGCAGATCTCGCGCGAGGCCCCGGCTAGGGAAGGTGCCAAATCCGTCTCATGGCGAAGTGCGCCATGAGGAAGATGAGGAGAAAGGGCCTCGCCTCCATGGCTGTACAGACTGTCGCCACCGCCAAGAACGTCGATCTCGGGCCTGCTGCCGCCCTCTCCTGCCGCGAATGCGGCGAGCGCTTCGACCTCGGTCCCATTTTCGCCTGTGAGCTGTGTTTCGGGCCCCTGGAGATCGCGTACGACCTGCCGACGGGCGATCCCGAGGGGCTGCGCAAGCGGATCGAGGCCGGTCCCGCGAACATCTGGCGGTACGCGCCGCTGCTCCCCGTCCCGGCGGACGTGACGGAGAAGCCGAACCTGAACCCGGGCTGGACCAAGCTCGTCCAGGCCGACAACCTGGGCCGTGAGCTGGGCGTCGAGCCGGGCAAGCTGTTCGTCAAGGACGACTCCGGCAACCCGACGCACTCGTTCAAGGACCGGGTCGTCGCCCAGGCCCTGGAGGCCGCCCGCGCCTTCGGCTTCACCACCCTGTCCTGCTCCTCGACGGGCAACCTGGCGGGTGCGGTGGGCGCCGCGGCGGCGCGGGCCGGTTTCCGCTCGTGCGTGTTCATCCCGCACGACCTGGAGCAGGGCAAGGTCGTCATGGCCGCGGTCTACGGCGGTGACCTCGTCGGCATCGAGGGCACCTACGACGACGTGAACCGTTTCTGCTCGGAGCTGATCGGCGACCCGCTGGGCGAGGGCTGGGGCTTCGTCAACGTCAACCTGCGGCCGTACTACGCCGAGGGCTCCAAGACGCTGGCGTACGAGATCTGCGAGCAGCTCGGCTGGAAGCTGCCCGATCAGCTCGTCATCCCGATCGCGTCCGGCTCGCAGCTCACGAAGATCGACAAGGGGCTTCAGGAGCTGATCAAGCTGGGCCTGGTCGAGGACAAGCCGTACAAGATCTTCGGCGCCCAGGCGGAGGGCTGCTCGCCGGTGTCGGCGGCCTTCAAGGCCGGTCACGACGTCGTACGGCCGCAGAAGCCGAACACCATCGCCAAGTCGCTGGCGATCGGCAACCCGGCCGACGGCCCCTACGTCCTGGACATCGCGCGCCGGACGGGCGGCGCGGTGGAGGACGTCGACGACGAGCAGGTCGTCGAGGCGATCAAGCTGCTGGCCCGGACGGAGGGCATCTTCGCCGAGACGGCGGGCGGGGTGACCGTGGGCGTGACGAAGAAGCTGATCGAGGCGGGTGTCCTGGACCCCTCGCTGACCACGGTCGTGCTCAACACGGGTGACGGCCTGAAGACCCTCGACGCGGTGGCCCCGACGACGGGCCCGACCGCGACGATCCGCCCGAGCCTGGACGCGTTCCGCGACGCCGGCCTGGCCTGACCCGACCCCGAAAGGCACCACGACATGAGCGTCAACGTCCGCATCCCCACCATCCTCCGCACCTACACGGGCGGTCAGGCCGAGGTCTCGGCGGAGGGCGCGACCCTCTCCGAGGTCATCGCGTCGCTGGAGAAGAACCACCCGGGGATCGCCGCCCGCGTCCTGGACGACCAGGGCAAGCTCCGCCGCTTCGTGAACGTGTACGTCAACGACGACGACGTCCGCTTCGAGCAGGGCCTGGAGACCGCCACCCCGAACGGCGCCGGCGTGTCCATCATCCCGGCCGTCGCGGGCGGCTGTTGACGTACGCAGCGTCACCGCCATTGCCCCCTCCGCGAGAGAAGCGGAGGGGGCAATTCTGCATGGTTGAGCGCGGTAGAGTTGGGGAAGTCCCCGCCGCTGCCTGTGCCGCCCGCATATGAGAATGGGGCGAGGCGGCGACAAGATGCAGTCAATGTGAGCTCGAGAGTTGCGCCATTTGCGCACTTTGCCGGGCCCGACTTGCCCGGGATTCTGGCCAATTCAGCCATATTTTCCGTTCACGCGTGCTCGGAATTCTCGTCCGATTGACCTGTTGCAGACGGCAGTTGGGCAGATACATTCAGCGGCGGTCGACGCGTTCCGGCGCACGCCCGCACCTGTCAGCGGGTGAGGTCTGACCCGGGTCCGCGAAGTGCGGTCCTGTGCAAGGGCCAGTAATAGGGGAGTTAGGCATGGCTCAGGGCACCGTCAAGTGGTTCAACGCGGAGAAGGGGTACGGCTTCATCGCGGTCGACGGTGGTGCGGATGTTTTCGTCCACTACAGCGCGATCCAGATGGACGGGTACCGCACCCTTGAAGAAGGTCAGCGAGTCGAGTTCGAGATCTCGCAGGGCCAGAAGGGTCCGCAGGCGGACATGGTCAAGCTCGCCGCCGGCTGAGAGCCGCGTCGCGATCGACCGACCATCGACTGTCGACATCACGAGCGCCGAGGGGTCCGCGTCCCAGGGGGATGCGGGCCCCTCCCGCATGTCCGGACCCGTGCCCTGTATGCGAGAGGCGCTTGCACTCGCAGGGGTCGAGTGCTAATCATTGGCGTTAGCACTCTGAAGGTGAGAGTGACAACGAAGGACCGGGTCGGTGAGGTCCGCAGGCCGGTGGGGCAAGGAACCACAGGGGCATGCAGGCCGTCCGTCGCGGGCGCCAGCGCGGTCCGGAGCATCCACCCCAGTCCGGGAGGACCACTTCACATGGCCAAGATCATCGCGTTCGACGAGGAGGCACGGCGCGGCCTCGAGCGCGGCATGAACCAGCTCGCCGACGCCGTCAAGGTGACCCTGGGCCCCAAGGGTCGCAACGTCGTCCTCGAGAAGAAGTGGGGCGCCCCCACGATCACCAACGATGGTGTCTCCATCGCCAAGGAGATCGAGCTCGAGGACCCGTACGAGAAGATCGGCGCCGAGCTGGTCAAGGAGGTCGCCAAGAAGACGGACGACGTCGCCGGTGACGGTACGACCACCGCGACCGTCCTCGCCCAGGCGCTCGTCCGCGAGGGTCTGCGCAACGTCGCCGCGGGTGCCAACCCGATGGCGCTGAAGCGCGGCATCGAGACCGCCGTCGAGGCCGTCTCCGGCGCGCTGCTCGAGCAGGCGAAGGATGTCGAGACCAAGGAGCAGATCGCTTCCACGGCCTCCATCTCCGCCGCCGACACCCAGATCGGTGAGCTCATCGCCGAGGCCATGGACAAGGTCGGCAAGGAAGGCGTCATCACCGTCGAGGAGTCCCAGACCTTCGGTCTGGAGCTGGAGCTCACCGAGGGTATGCGCTTCGACAAGGGCTACATCTCGGCGTACTTCGCCACCGACATGGAGCGTATGGAGGCGTCGCTCGACGACCCGTACATCCTGATCGTCAACTCGAAGATCTCCGCGGTGAAGGACCTGCTCCCGCTGCTGGAGAAGGTCATGCAGTCCGGCAAGCCGCTGCTGATCATCGCCGAGGACGTCGAGGGCGAGGCCCTGTCGACCCTGGTCGTCAACAAGATCCGCGGCACCTTCAAGTCCGTCGCCGTCAAGGCCCCGGGCTTCGGCGACCGCCGCAAGGCCATGCTGAACGACATCGCCATCCTCACCGGTGGCCAGGTCATCTCCGAGGAGGTCGGCCTCAAGCTCGAGAACGCCGGCCTGGACCTGCTGGGCCGCGCCCGCAAGGTCGTCATCACCAAGGACGAGACCACGATCGTCGACGGTGCCGGTGACAGCGACCAGGTCGCGGGCCGCGTCAACCAGATCCGTGCCGAGATCGAGAACTCCGACTCGGACTACGACCGCGAGAAGCTCCAGGAGCGTCTGGCGAAGCTGGCCGGCGGCGTGGCCGTCATCAAGGCCGGTGCCGCCACCGAGGTCGAGCTCAAGGAGCGCAAGCACCGCATCGAGGACGCGGTGCGCAACGCCAAGGCCGCCGTCGAGGAGGGCATCGTCGCCGGTGGTGGCGTGGCCCTGCTCCAGGCCTCCTCGGTCTTCGAGAAGCTCGAGCTGGACGGTGACGAGGCGACCGGCGCCAACATCGTCAAGCTGGCGCTCGAGGCCCCGCTGAAGCAGATCGCCGTCAACGGTGGTCTCGAGGGCGGCGTCATCGTCGAGAAGGTGCGCAACCTGCCCGTCGGCCACGGCCTGAACGCCGCGACCGGTGAGTACGTCGACATGATCGCCGAGGGCATCATCGACCCCGCCAAGGTGACGCGCTCCGCGCTGCAGAACGCGTCCTCCATCGCGGCGCTGTTCCTCACCACCGAGGCCGTCATCGCCGACAAGCCGGAGAAGGCCGCGGCCGGTGCTCCGGGCGGCATGCCGGGCGGTGACATGGACTTCTGATCCTCGCGGATCGGACACGTCCTTCCGTTCCGAGGGCGGTACCCCTTCTCCCAGGGGGGTGCCGCCCTCGGGCGTTCCCGGACCCCGTCGACCCGATCCGTGCCTACGCGGTCACGCGGTCACGCGGTCCAGCAGTGCGTCGAGTCCGGCGGACAGCTCGGCGAGGCCGCCCTGTCCGGCGAGGGACACGGCACCCGCCCGCAGCCGGGGGAAGTCCTGGGCGGGCAGGCGGTGCAGGCCCAGGCGGAACGCCGGATCGGGCTCCTCGGGCGCGTCGACCATGGCCCGCAGGTCCACCAGCAGGTACCCGAGCAGCCAGGCCGTGACGGCGCGGTGCGCGGCCGCCGCGGCCGGCCCGTCGAGGCCCCCCTCGTGCAGCAGCCGCAGAATCCGCTCGTCCACGCGCAGCACCGCGGCGGGCCGGCGGGCCAGGGGCACGCTCAGCATCCGGGTCGCGAGCAGCGGCACCACCTCGGGATGGCGCAGTCCGACGGCGTAGGTGGCGTGGGCGAGCCGCTGGAGGCCGGCACGCCAGGCCGGGCCCGGGTACGGCAGGGTCTCCGCCACGGGGAGCAGGCGCTCCTCCACCTCCTGGTGCAGGGCCTCCACCAGGCCGTCGAGCAGGGCGCCCTTGCCCGGCAGGTACCGGTACAGCGACATCGCCTCCACGCCCAGTTCGGAGCCGAGGCGCCGCATGCTCAGGGCGGACAGCCCCTCGGCGTCGACCACGCCGAGGGCGACGGTCAGGACGCGCTCCCGCGTCAGCCTCCCGTAACGGCCCTTGTCGCTCGCGCGTCGCCCCGTCGCGTCCCCAGCAGGCACCGTGCTCACCGCTTCCGTTCCGTGGTCGGCCCCCGGACAGGTATGCCCGGTACGCCGGGGAGGTCTGTACGCCGCACGTGTACGCCGTAAATGACCCGCGTATCCGTTCCCTGTACGCGTACGCGCGAGTAGGGCTTGACGAGACGACAGGACAAGTCGGACACTATACGCATACGGCGTAAACATACATCGGTGGGTCAGTCCGCATCTGGCACCTTCGGTGAGCGGACGGCCCCGCGGGCGCCCTCAGAGCGCGCCCCCTCTCTCTGCACCGCCTTCACGGAAACCCGGCACCGTCATGTATGGCTCACTCGCGCACACCGGCATCTCCTGGCCCCTCTACGCCATCGTCGGCATCATCGCCGCCGTCACCGGCAAGCTGCTGTACTGGTTCAGGGGCAAGTGATGGGCCCCACGGCCACCGTCACGCCCAAGGACCTCACGGCGGCCCCCGAACACCGGCCCCCGGCGGACCGCCTGTCCGTCACCGCCCTGGTCCCGGCGCACAACGAGGAGGAGGGACTCGGCGACACGCTGGAGTCCCTCCTCCGGCAGACCGACCCGTTCGACGAGATCATCGTCGTCGACGACTGCTCCACCGACCGCACCGGTGACGTCGCCCGCTCCTACGGGGTCACCGTCGTCAGGCCCGAGCGCAACCGGGGCAGCAAGGCGAAGGCCCAGAACTACGGGCTTCCGCACGTGCGCACCGACCTCGTCCTGCCCGTGGACGCCGACACCCTCCTCGCCCCCGACTACGTCGAGCTGGTCAAGGAGCCCTTCCACAACGAGGACGTGGCGGTCGCCGCCGGCTGCGTCCAGACCCGGTTCGACCAGACCGCGACCGAGCGGGGCCGCTGCATCGAGTACCTCTTCGGCTTCCACTTCCAGCGCCCGATCCAGAACGCCGCCAACAGCCCGGTCGTCTGCTCCGGCTGCTGCTCCGCCTTCCGCACCGACGAGCTCCGCCGCTTCGGGGGCTTCCCCGAGCGCACCATCGTCGAGGACATGGACTACACCTGGAGCAAGCAGGTCGAGGGGCGCCGCGCGGTCTACGTCGGTGACGCCGTCGCCTGGGCCGCCGACCCCTCCGACATCACCTACCTGCGCAAGCAGGTGTGGCGCTGGATGGCCGGCTTCTTCCAGAACGTGCGCCTCCACAGCAAGGAGATGGCCCTCCACAAGCCGCTGCTGATGCTGTGGGTGCTCGTCGCCTGCTGGGACATCGTCACCGCACCGCTCTGGTACGTGATGCCCTTCTTCCTGATCTTCGTCCTCCACCAGGACGTCGGAACGACGCTCATGTGGTGGCTGGGCTTCGAGATGGTGCTGATGTGGCTGCCGCTGATCTACGCGATAAGACGGCGCCACCTGTCCTGGCTGCGCATCCTGTGCAACTTCCCGTTCGTGTACATGAACAAGATGGTGAACGTCTTCTACGCCTGGAAGGCCCTGCTGGTGGAGCTGATCGGCGTCCCGCTGGGGCTCACGCGGGGCCTGGTCACCTACGAGAAGGGGCGCGCCTGAGCGGCACTTCAGTGGGCGAAGTCCTTGAGCTTCTCGGTGTCGAGGGTGATGCCAACGGGGTCGGGGAGCGTGACGGTGTCGCCGTAGTTGTACGAGACGTTCTTCTGGTACGTCCCGTGTGACGGTTCGCTGTGGACGGTGACGGTGTCGGAGCCGCGGTCGATGAGCAGGAAGACCGGGATGCCCGCCTGGGCGTAACCGGTGCCCTTCTCCTTGCGGTCCCGGCTGTCGGTGTCGGAGTCGAAGGACGTGACCTCCACGGTCATGAGGACGCCCGCCGGGTCCGCCCAGTCGCCGTGGCCCGCGAAATATCCCACGGGCGCGAGCGCGCCGTCCGGCTTGGCCCGCCCCTTGCGGTAGCCCTCGACCAGCAGGCCCTGCTCGGGATAGAGGTTCAGCTCCGGACGCTGCTGCATGCAGTGCCGGAGCAGCCACATGACGATCTCTCCGTGGTCGCCGTCGGGCACGGGCTTGACCTTCAGCTTTCCGTTGATGAATTCGAGCGTGACGGTTTCCGGGGCGGTGCGGGCGAGCTCCTCGAAGTCCTCGACGGGCATCTGCGCGGGCCCTTCGCTGCCAGGGGTCATGTGAGTGCCTCCTCCCCGACATCGTGCCCTGCTCCGGGCGTGCGTGGTCATACGTGACTCCCTTCGAGTCCTCGGGTCGCCGCCGCCCTGGCCTGGGCGGCGCGAGCATGGACCTGGGCGGGCGGGAGGGCCGTGCGGGGCGGCGGGGGTGCCTGGCCCCGGCAGGCGGCGCACTCGCCCGCCACGAGGGTTTCCGGACGGGCCGGGCCGCCGCACCTGGCACACTCCAGGACGCGCCGGGGCGGGGGGTCCGTCCTGATCGGTACGGGCGGGATCTTGCCGGTCAGGCGGGTCCGGGCCAGCGCGAACGGGCGGTGGACCCTGGACGGGAGGCCCGCCGTCAGCGCGTGCATCAGATGCCGCTCGTCGGCGCCCCGGTCGAACCACTCGGTGACCAGCGGGGCGAGCGCGGCGCACTCGGCGTCGGACAGCGCCATCATGGGCGCCTCGCGCCCGAGGGCGGCCAGCAGGATGAACGCCCGCGAGCGGGTTTGGCGGCGCGGGGGCGTGTCCTCGGGCACGTCGCCCCGCTGGAAGGCGGCCCACCAGTCGTCGTCCCGCGCGGTCCGCGACCACCAGGTGCGGGTCACCCAGTGCTCGGTGCCGGACGCCGAGACCAACTGCTCCCGCCCCCGCCGCAAGTGGCCGGCCCGCACGAGGTTGTTCAGCGCCGTGCTGACCGCGCGCTGGCCGTACAGCGGGAGGACCTCGGCCAGCGTCTTGTAGGAGATGTCCGAGCCGTCCGTCAACCTGTCGATGTAGCCCGCGATACTCCGCTCGCGGGGCGGCAGTTGGACGAAGTCACTGGCGGAGGGCGGCCGCTGGCCGGGAGCGGAGCGCTTGCCGTAGCCGGGCTTGGCGAGGGGGTGCGGAGCGGGACTAAGCTGTTCGTCAGCCATGGATCGAGTCCGTTTCGATCTGGTTGGTGAGGCCCCCGCAGGTGTTCCCGCACCGGCGGGGGCCGTTTCGTTTATCGGGACGCTAGAGCCTCATCACCGTACGTGGCAAATTCACTGCGCATAGTCATACCGGCGACAACTCGCCGGGTGGGCGGGCGGGTTGATACCTGACCCAGAAGTGCCCATCACTGTTAAGAAGGCTCGGCGATCGGCACTTGAGTTTCGGGCCTACGCTGGGGATATGGCCGTCGACGTCCTGACAGAGACGGTGATCGGCGCCCCGTGCGACATCGTCGCCGCGTACGTCGCCGATCCGTCGAACGCGCCCGAGTGGTACGTCAACATCGTCTCGGTGGAGTGGGAGACCGAGTCGGAGGTCCGGGTCGGCGCCCGGGCCGCCTTCGTCGCCCGCTTCCTGGGCCGGCGGCTCGTCTACACGTACGAGATCGTCGCGTACGAGCCGGGGCGCCGCCTGGTCATGCGGGCCGACCAGGGGCCCTTCCCCATGGAGACCACCTACACCTGGGAGCCCTACGGCCCCGAGGGCGACCACACACGCATGACGCTGCGGAACCGGGGCGGTGGGGGCGGCCGCGTCCTGGCCGCCGCCATGCGCCGCGCCAACCGCAAGGACCTCGCCATGCTGCGGCACCTGCTGGAGACGCGGTACGGCCCCGGGGCGTGAGGCTCGAGCTCCGGGGCCGTACGCGGCTGCGCCTATCGCTTCAGGTCCGCCACGAACGCGGACCAGGCGGCGGCCCGGAACACGAGCTTCGGGCCGGTGGGGTTCTTGGAGTCACGGACGGGGACGAGGTCGGCGTGGCCGTCGGCCACTTCGAGGCAGTTGCCGCCACTGCCGTCGCTGTAGCTGGACTTGCGCCACGTGGCCACTTCGAGGCAGTTGCCGCCGTCGCCGCCGCTATAACTCGACTTGCGCCACTCAATGATCTCGATCTTCATGGGCGTAATCCTCCGCCACTGATTCGATCAGGGCCAGGGATTCTTGGGGTGACAGTGCGCTGGCCCCGAGCAGATCGTAGGACAAGTCGTAGTGTTTGACGGTGGCGGGGTCGTCCTCCAACTGCCCTGTACCTGGGCCCTCGAAGTAGGCCAGTGTCGGTGCGTCGTCGAAGGCCATGAGCTTGAGCGCGCCACCCATGGATGTGTGCGCCCCCACCGAGAACGGCAGCACCTGCACGATCAGCCGGTGGCGTCGGCCCAATCCCGCGATGTGCCGCAACGCCTCCGCCATCACCGCCGGTCCGCCGACCTTGCGTCGTAGTACGGCTTCGTCCAGGACTGCCCACAACAGCGGCTTCGTTGGATCAGCGAGGATCTGGGCGCGGGCCAGCCTCGCCTCGACCAGCCCGTCGATGACGTCCTCCGTCGCCGTGGGCTGGTACGCGCGGAACACCTCCCGCGCATACCGCTCCGTCTGCAGCACGCCCGGGATCAGCAGGGGCGCGTACTCCTTGATCGCCGTGGCGACCGCTTCCGCCTCCGCCGCCTCGGCGAAGTGATCCGGGTACCTCGACTTGTTGGCGGCCGTGCAATTGCGCTGGAAGAAGCCGTTCGTGCCCAGTATGTCGTCGATCTTGGCCGCGATCTCGGGCTGCATCCGTCGTGTTCCCGACTCCAATTGGCCGATGAACGAGCCGCTCACGAAGAGCCTCTCACCCAGCGCGTCCTGGCTGAGACGGGCGTTTTCGCGGGCATGGCGCAGTTCGGCGCCAAGAAGTGCCCTGGGTGAGGAAGACGGGTCGAGATCCTTTGGACCGGGCATGTGTCAACTCCCGTTAGCACAGATGGGGTTGTTGGGCCGCCTTTGTGTTCAGACTAGCCGCCAATCGACCACGCTGTGTACAGAACCCGAACACTCAGCGTGGAGGTGCCTGGTCATGGGGATGCTGTCGGCCGAGCAAGTGGTGGCGCAACTGCGGGACGAGCTCCGGAGGGTGGGTGTGGTCCTGCCGTCCCTGCGGGTCGACCCGGTGTCGGCCGCGAACGACGTGCCGTACTCGCTGGTGGAGCTCGGCCGGTGCAACCTGGACACGGCCATGCGGCTGGTCGCCGTGCTGCGCGGGGCCGGCCGATGAGCGCGCCCCAGTACATGATCGACGCCCGGGACGGGCGGATCGGTGAGGTCATGGGTCAGGTCGGCGGCTACGTGCAACTGCGTCCGCTGGGCGGCGGGCGGGAGTGGGACTGCCCGCCCGAGGCGCTGACCCCGGCACCGCCCGGTGAGGTGCTGCGAGCGCGTGTTCGAGAGTTGAACAGACAAGCTCGCCTGCCTTGACCTGCCTGGTCCGTGCACCGCTCACACGATCGTGGGACGCTGAGGAAAGGGACGCTTCCCCAGCGCCCCGTCGATCTACATTCGCGTTCCTCAGGCCACGGGAGAAGGGACCCGCGATGACAGCCGCGACGGTCGAGAACGACCCGGCCCCCGAGACCCCCCCGACGTGGGAATTCATGCTGGACGCATGGCGCGAGCTGGATGTGCCCGAGGGCTGGCGCGCCGAGATCGACAAGGGGAAGATTTTCTTGGTCCCGCCGCCGCACGCGCACCACAACGGCATCGCCGAGGTCGTGCAGCGCCGCCTTTACAGGGGGCTGCCCGACGAACTGGGCATCTACCAGACTCTCGGGGTGCACATCGCGCCGCTCGACAAACTGTACGTTCCCGACTTGGTCGTGATGCCGACCGAGTGGATCGTCGCCGCCGACCCGGACACCTACGACCCCGTCGACGCGTCCGAGGCCCTGCTGATCGTGGAGATCACCTCCAAGAACAACGCCACCGACGACCGGACCAGGAAGTACCACGCCTACGCGCGTGCCCTGGTCCCGATGTACCTGCTCATCGACCGGTACGACACCCGTGGCGCGATGGTCACCCTGTTCACGGAGCCGCAGGACGGCACCTACAAGCACTCCGAACATGTGCCGTTCGGGAAGGTGCTGACCCTGCCCGAGCCGTTCGGGGTCGCGCTGGACACGGCGGCGTTCCCGGGGGGCGAGGCGGCCGGGACGTGACGTCCGGGTCGCTTCTCATGCGACTCTCACCGGCGCCTTAACCCCCCATCACGCCGCGTCCATAGCTTTCGCGGCATGTTCTTCACCTATCTCCGGCGCGAGTTGCGCCGACGGCGGAAGGCGGCGTTCGTCGTCGCCTCGGGGCTTGCCCTCGGAATCGCGCTGGTCATCGTCGTCACCTCGGTCACGGCCGGGATGAAAGACGCGCAGAGCAAGGTCCTGGAGTCGCTGTACGGGCTGGGGACCGACATGACGGTCACCAAGGCCGCCTCGCCGCCCGGGGAGGGGACCACCGTGCGGCGGCCGAGGTTCCAGTTCGACGCCCGGGAGGGCGGCGGCGAGCAGAGCCAGGACATCGTGATGGTCCAGGGGTTCGAGACGCTCGCCGCGTCGACCGTCGGCAAGGTCGCCGCGCAGGACGGTGTCGCCGAGGCCGTCGGCGGGCTGAACGCCCGGGTGATGAAGGTCGACGGGACGTTCGAGCGCGGCCAGGTGCAGCCCGCGGAGCCCGCGCGGCCCGGCGAGGGCGGCCAGGGCGGGGGCGGCGGGACGGTGCGCGGCGGCGGCGCGGACTTCGGCGTCGACTCGTACACCGTGTACGGGACCGACGTCGCCCATCAGGGGCTGGGGCCGCTGACCTCCTCGAAGATCACCGCCGGGCGTACGTTCACGGCCCGGGAGACCACCGCCAAGGTGGCCGTCGTCGACAGTGCCCACGCCAAGGAACAGGGCCTGACGGTCGGCGAGAAGCTCACCGTCTCCGGCACGGCGTACCGCGTCATCGGCATCGCGACCGCCGACAGCGGCGACGCCGCCGCCGACGTCTACCTGCCGCTCGCCGAGGCGCAGACCCTCGCCGACGCCAAGGGCAAGGTGACCACGGTCTATGTGCGGGCTACCGACTCGCAGCGGATCGACGAGGTCAAGGGCGCCGTCCAGAAGAACGTGCCGGGGACGAACGTCACCACCTCCGCCGACCTCGCTAAGACCGTCTCCGGCTCCCTGTCGACCGCCTCCGGCCTGGCGTCGGGCGTCGGGAAGTGGCTGTCGGTCGTCGTGCTGGGCGCGGCGTTCCTGGTGGCGGGGCTGCTGACGTCGTCCGCGGTGAGCCGGCGGGTGCGGGAGTTCGGCACGCTCAAGGCGCTGGGGTGGAAGAGCGGGCGCGTCACCCGGCAGGTGGCCGGTGAGGCGCTGGTGCACGGGCTGATCGGCGGGGCGCTGGGGATCGGCGTGGGCCTGGCCGGGGCGTGGGCCGTGACGGCGTTCGGCCCGACGCTCACCGCCGAACTGGGCGGCGGGGGCGGGCGGGTCGCCGGTCCGGGCGGTGGCGGCGGGCCGGTGCGGGAGGCGGCGGGCCGCGCGCTGGACGTCTCGCTCACCGCGCCCGTCTCGCTCACCACCATCGCGCTCGCCGTGGGCCTCGCCGTCGCGGGCGGCCTGGTCGCCGGCGGGTTCGGCGGCTGGCGCGCGGCGCGGCTGCGCCCGGCGGACGCACTGCGCCGCGTCGCGTAATCCTTCTTCGTACGACTGGAGTTGACAGCAGATGTACCAGCTCAGTGGCGTGACCAAGCGCTACCGGCGCGGCAAGGACACCGTGCGGGCCCTGGACGGTGTGGACCTGATCATCGAGGACGGCGGGCGGCTGGTCATCCAGGGCCCGACCGGTGGCGGCAAGTCGACGCTCCTCCAGATGCTCGGCGGCCTGGACCGGCCGTCGGAGGGGAGCGTGCTCCTGGACGGCACCAACCTGGCCACGCTGCCGGAGGCGCGGCTCACGCGCGTACGGGCGGAGAAGATCGGGTTCGTGTTCCAGGGGTTCAACCTGGTGCCGACGCTCACCGCCCAGGAGAACGTCGAGACCGCCCTCGTACCGCTGGGGCTGCGGGCGGCGGAGCGGCGCGAGCGGGCGGGTGAGGCGCTGGTGTCGGTGGGCCTGGGGGAGCGGCGGGGCCATCTGCCCGGCGAGTTGTCGGGCGGGCAGCAGCAGCGGGTGGCGATCGCGCGGGCGCTGGTGAAGCGGCCGGCGGTGCTGCTCGCCGACGAGCCGACGGGCAACCTGGACGAGTCCACGCGCGACGAGATCATGGACCTGCTGGAAGGGCTGTGGGAGGAGAACGGGCTGACGTTCGTCATGGTCACCCACGACACCTCCCTGGCCCGGCGGGCTCCCCGGCTCGCGGTGATACGCAAGGGCCGGGTGACGATCAAGGAGCAGGCGCCGCGGTGAGGGTGGCCTCGTCGAGACCGAACAGGTACGTGGCGGCGAAACCGGCCGCGTACCCGGTCAGCAGCCCGCCCGCGTAGACGGCGACGGTGGTGACGGCGAGGCCCTGCTCCCCGTCGAGCAGCGGGAACAGGGCCCAGCCGGAGGGGCCGATCGCCGTCGAGCCGACCGTGACGCCGAGCATGTGGAACAGCCCGACGAACCCGCCGCCGAACGCCCCGCCCACGCACGCGGTGACGAACGGCCGGCCGAGCGGCAGCGACACGCCGTAGATCAGCGGCTCGCCCACGCCGAGCAGCCCGGCGGGCAGCGCGGACTTGATGGTGCGCCGGAGGCCGGTGTGGTGGCGGAGGCGTACGTACACGGCGGCGGCCGCGCCGACCTGGCCCGCTCCGGCCATGGCGAGGATGGGCAGCAGGACGGTGTGGCCCTGCTGCTCGATCAGGGTGGTGTGGATCGGGATCAGGGCCTGGTGCAGGCCCAGCATGACGAGCGGCAGGAAGAGCCCGCCCAGGACGAACCCGGCGACGGCTCCGGCGTGTACGAGGAGCCAGTCGGCGGCCGTGCCGATGGCGCCGGACACCTCGCCGGCGGCGTACATCAGGCCGTAGACGGTGACCAGGCCGGCGACGAGCACGGTCACGGTGGGCGTGAGCAGGACGTCGAGGGCCTCGGGGACGTGGCGGCGGCACCACTTCTCCACGTGGACGGCGAGCACGGCGGCGGCCAGGGCGCCGAGGACGCCGCCCTGGCCGGGGGAGAGCTGCTGGCCGAACGCCTCGACCTTGGCGACGCCCGCGTACACGACGATCGCGGCGACCGCGCCGCCGAGGATCGGCGTACCGCCGAACTCCTTGGCCGTGTTGAGGCCGACGAACACGGCGATCAGCGCCATGAAGCCGGACGCGATGGCGGTGAGGGCGGGGGTGAGGGCGGGGAGCCAGTGGAGGTTGACCAGCAGTCCGTTGAGTCCCGCGATGACGCCGCAGCCGATGAGGGCGGGGATGAGGGGGACGAAGATGTTCGCGAGGCGGCGCAGGAGCAGCTTGCCGGGGGTGGCGTTCCGCTCCTTGCGGGCCGCCTTGATGGCTTCGCCCCGCGCGCTGAGGTCGTGCGGGCTCAGGTCCCCCGGGCTCAGGTCGCTCGGGTCTCCGGTACCCGGCTCTCCGGCGCTCGTCAGGAGGGCCTCGAACGCGGGCGTGACGCGGGCGACGGTGCCGGGGCCGAGGACGATCTGGTACGTCGTGTCGTCCTCGACGACCCCGAGGACGGCGGGGTGCGCCCGCAGCGCCTCGTCCTGGACGAGGGCGCGGTCGCGCAGGCCGAGGCGGAGGCGGGTCATGCAGTGGGCGACGGAGGTGACGTTCGCCGCGCCGCCGACCAGGGGGAGGAGGGCGGTGGCGGTCTCGTGGTGCGCGTCGGGTGCGGGTGCGGTCATGGCGCGGATGGTGCCAGGGGGCGGGCGCCGTGCGGGGGCCGCGCGCCGGTGGGCGGGCCGTGCCCCGTCTATTGGTCCAGTGCCGCCCGCAGATGGCCGTTCGTCTTCGCCAGGAGAGCCGTGGCCGTGTCGGGGTCCACGTCCGCCAGCAGGGTGAGGATCGCCGGCTTCACCTCGCCGTCCGTGGCGGTGAGGGCGGCCCCGACGGCGGCGTCGGAGGCGCCCGTGGCGAGGGCGACGATCCGGTGGGAGCGGGCGCGGAGCTTGTCGTTGGAGGCGCGGACGTCGACCATGAGGTTCCCGTACGTCTTGCCCAGCCGGATCATGGTGATCGTCGAGATCATGTTGAGGACCAGCTTCTGGGCGGTGCCGGCCTTGAGCCGGGTGGAGCCGGTGATCAGCTCGGGGCCGACGACGACCTCGATGCCGTGCTCGGCGGCGGCCGCGAGGGCGCTGCCCGCGTTGCAGGCCAGGCCGATCGTCAGGGCGCCCCGCGCGCGGGCGTGTTCGACCGCGCCGAGGGCGTAGGGGGTACGGCCGGAGGCGGAGACGCCGACGACGGTGTCGTCGGGCGTGAGGGACAGGGCGTCCAGGTCGGCGGCCGCCATGTCCCGGGAGTCCTCGGCGCCCTCGACCGCCTCCAGCAGCGCCGTGGGGCCGCCCGCGATGAGGCCGACGACCTGGCCGGGGGTGGTGTTGAAGGTGGGCGGGCACTCGCTGGCGTCCAGGACGCCGAGCCGCCCGGCCGTGCCCGCGCCCGCGTAGACGAGGCGCCCGCCGCGTGCCATCCGGTCGGCGGTGGCGTCGATCGCGGCGGCGATCCGGGGAAGCTGGCCGGCCACGGCGACGGGGACGGACTGGTCCTCGGCGTTCATGAGGCGGGCGATCTCGGCGGTGGGGAGGCGGTCGATGTCCGCGAGCTCGGGGCGGAACGCTTCCGTGGTCAGGGCGGACAGTTCGGAGGGGTTCATGCGGGCGTGCTCTTTCGGCCGGTCAGCGGGTGCGGGGTGAGTGTCGGTGCGCGAGGGCCTCGTACGACGCGGAGAGCGCGGGGGCGGCCGTCTCGTACGTGCGCTGGGTGACACCGGTGAACAGGCAGTCGACGACGAGGAGTTGGCTGGTGCGGGAGGACATGGCGGCGGGCCGCAGGTCGCTCTCGCGGGCCGTGGAGGTGGTCAGTATGTGGTCGGCGTACTGCGAGACGGGGCCGTCGGGGCGGCCGGTGATGGCGACGGTGGTCGCACCGTGGTCGAAGGCCACGCGGAGGGGTTCTATGACGTCGCCGGTGGAGCCCGAGTGGGTGATGGCGATGGCGACGTCGCCGGAGCGGAGCTGCACGGCGTTGGTGACGGCGAGGTGCGGGTCGCTGTGGGCGTGGGCGATCAGCCCGATGCGCAGCAGCTTCTGGGCGAGGTCCTGGGCGACGAGTCCGGAGGCGCCGACGCCGTAGATGTCGGTGCGGCGGGCGGTGGCCAGCGCGGTGACGGCGGCGCCGAGCTGGACGGTGTCGAGTCCGGCGGCGGTGTCGGCGAGGGTCTGCTGCTCGTCGTGGGCGAGCTTGGCGACGACGTCCGCGAGCGGGTCGTCGACCGCGATGTCGGCGGTGACGGAGGGCGCCCGGCCGGACTGCTGCTGGGCGGCGAGCCCGGCGAGGGCGAGCCGCAGGTCGCGATAGCCGGGGTAGCCGAGCAGGCGGGCGGTGCGGACGACGGTCGCCTCGCTGGTGCCGGTCAGTTCGGCGAGACCGGTGACCGTGAGGGCGGCGCAGCCGGCGGGGTCGGCGGCGACGGCTTCCGCGACGCGCTGCATGGAGCGGGTCATGGAGGGGGCGAGGGTGCGCACCTTGGCGGCGAGGGCGGCGGGCGCGGGGGCGGCCGTGGCGGGTGCGGGAGAGTTGGCGGGGTTGGCGGGGGCGGCTTCCCCGCCGGGTCTGCCGGTGCTGTTGCCGCCGCCGGTGCTGAAAATTTCCTTCACGTCATTGGTCACACCTGAAAGGTATTTTCAGCCCCAGGGGTCGTCAACCCCTCCCGGACCTGGGGCGACAATGGCTCCATGGACTCCGTCGACCCCCTCGAGCAGGCCCTGCACGCCGCCCGTGCCCTGGTTCTCGCCGACCTCATGGCGCGGAACGTCGCGGAGGCCGAGGTGGTCTCGCTCGTGGAGGACGCGGTGACGCACCGCCGCTGGTGGGTCGAGCAGTGGCCGGAAGGCATCGAGTACGTCGCCGGGCTCGTCGCGCAGGACGTCCAGGACGCGCTGCTGGAGCGGTACGGCCGCTGGCCGCTGTGCCCGGTGTGCCCCTCCGGCGACCCGCACGCGCTGGACGTGGAGCCGGAGCTCGGCCCCGACCCGCACTGGGTGTGCGGCAAGGCGGGCGTGGTCGTGGCGCGGGTCGGCGGCCTTACGTGACGGTCTACATCGACCCGCCCAACTGGCCGGGCCACGGCCGCATGTGGTCCCACATGGTGAGCGACACGTCCTACGACGAGCTCCACGCCTTCGCCGCCCTGATCGGTGCCCCGCCCCGCGCCTTCGACGGCGACCACTACGACGTTCCCTCCGAGCGGTACGCGGACGCGGTGGCGGCCGGTGCGGTGGAGGTCGGCTCCAAGGAACTGGTCCGCCGGCTCACCGAGGCGGGCCTCCGGCGCCCGAAGCGGCGCCCGGCCGGCTGAGGCGGGTTCCCGGCCGGAGGCGGGGGGCGGCCGGAAGCACGGGACGGCCGGAAGCACGTGACGGCCCGAAGCGGGGGACGGCCCGAAGCGGGGGTAACGGCCGTTGTTCGCGGCTCCGGGCGGGAGTTGCCTGGAGGGCATGACCGGACCGCTCGATGCCACTCCCGCACGCGGGGGGCGCGCTGCCGTCCTCGCCGTCGCGCTCGCCACCTTCACCGTCGTCACCTCCGAGATGCTGCCCGTCGGTCTGCTCACGCCCATCGGCGGCACGCTCGCCGTCACCGAGGGCACCGCCGGGCTGACGCTGGCCGTCACCGGGCTGGTGGCCGCCCTGGCGGCGCCGCTGGTCGCGCCGGGCCTGCGGGGGCTGGACAGGCGGCGGGCGCTGGTCGGCCTGATGGGCGTCCTCGCGGTGGGGAACCTGCTGTGCGCGGGGGCGGCCGGCTTCGCGGTGATGGCCGCCGGACGGGTGCTGGTCGGGATCGGCATGGGCGGGGTGTGGACCGTGGCGGCCGGACTGGCCGTGCGGTTCGTGGCGCCCGTCGCGGTGCCCGGTGCGACGGCGACGATCTTCAGCGGCATCGCGGTGGCGTCGCTGCTCGGGGTCCCGGCCGGGGCGTGGCTGGGCGAACTGGCGGGCTGGCGGGCCGCGTTCGCCGCCGGGGCGGTGCTGGCCGCGCTGGTGGCGGTGGTGCTCGGCGCGCTGCTGCCGCCGCTGCCGGCCGAGCGGGCGGTGCGCCCGGGCGGGGTGCTGCGGCTGTGGGGCAACCCCGCGCTGCGCTCCGCGCTGCTCGTCGTGGCCTTCCTGGTGACCGGGCACTTCGCCGCGTACACCTACGTCCGGCCCGTGCTGGAGCAGGTGCCGGGCGCCGGCCCGGGGCCGGTCGGCGCGCTGCTGCTGGCGTACGGCGTGGCCGGGGTGGCCGGGAACTTCGTGGCGGGCCGGGCGGCGGGGCGGTCGGCCCGCGCCACCCTGCTGGTACTGAGCGCGGTGCTGGCGGCGGCGGTGCTGCTGCTGCCGTCGCTGGGCGCCGCGCTGCTGGTGGTGTGGGGGCTGGCGTACGGGGGCGTGTCCGTCACCGCCCAGTCGTGGGTGATGGCCGCCGCGCCCGGGGAGCGGGAGGCGGGCTCCTCGCTCTACGCGGGCGTCTTCAACGGGGCCATCGCGCTGGGCGCCCTGCTGGGCGGGCGCGCGGCGGACAACTGGGGGGTGCGGGGCGCGCTGTGGCTGGGCGGCGGGCTCGCGGCGGTGGCCGTGGTGGCCGGGCTGCGGGGGCGGGGGTGAGTCAGACGTGGGAGGGCTCGTGGTCCGCAGGGGCGGCGGACCGGCTCACCACCCGGGACGGCGAGCGGTGCAGACGCAGGGCCACGGCGGCGGCCACCAGGCCGAGCACCGTCATGGCCGCGCCGGCCCAGGCCGTGGAGGGGAAGCCGAGGCCCGCGTCGATGACCGTGCCACCGAGCCACGGCCCGCCGGTGTTGCCCAGGTTGAACGCGGCCGTCGTCGTGGCGCCCGCCAGGGTGGGGGCCGCACCGGCGACGTTGAACATGCGGGCGTTCAGGGCCGGGGCGGTGTAGAAGGCGGAGACGCCGAGCAGGAAGGAGAGGATCACCGTGGCGACCGGGCTGTGGGCCAGGAGCGCGAGGGCCACCAGGAACACCGTCGACGCCGTGATGCCGCTCAGCAGCACCCCGAACAGGTGCGCGTCCGCGACCCGGCCGCCGATCGTGGTCCCGATCAGCGCGCCGATGCCGAAGAGGGCCAGCACGGTCGGCACCCAGTTGGCGTCGAGGCCCGAGACGTCGGTGAGCAGCGGCGCCAGGTACGAGAAGGCACAGAAGACGCCGCCCGCCGCGAGCGCGGTGACCGCGACGGCGAGCCAGACCTGCCGGTCGCGGTAGATCGTCAGCTCCCGCCGCAGCCGGGGCTTCTCGTCCGGCAGCGGAATGCGGGGTATCAGGGTCACCACGCCCACCAGGGCGATCGCCGACGCGGCGCCGACCGCCCAGAAGGCGGAGCGCCAGCCCAGGTGCTCGCCGAGGAACGCGCCGGCCGGGACGCCGAGGACGTTCGCGATCGACAGCCCGCCGATCATGACGGCCATCGCCCGGGCCCGGGCGCCGACCGGCACCATGGCGATGGCGACGGCCGCCCCGACCGCCCAGAACCCGGCGCACGCGAGGGCGCTGACCACACGGGAGGCGAAGAGGATTCCGTACGACGGTGCCAGCGCGCCCGCGAGCTGGCCGAGGCCGAACGTGCTGATCAGCACGGTGAGTGTCGTCTTGCGCGGCAGCCGCAGGGTGGCGACCGCGAGGAGCGGGGCGCCGATGACCATGCCGACCGCGAAGGCGGATATCAGCAGTCCGGCCCGCGGGATGGAGACGTTCATGTCGTCGGCGATCGGCGGGAGCAGACCGGACAGCATGAATTCGCTCGTACCGAGCGCGAAGACGGACAGGCCGAGGATGTAGACGGCCAGGGGCATGCGGGTGCGATCACGTTCGGCGGTTCGGGGCATGCCAGGGGTCAACGCCGGGTTGATCGCTTACATTCCCGGGCCGCCGCCTGTGGTGAGCAGCTTCAGTTCCACGGTCAGGTTCTGGCGGGCCCGCTCCTCCCACGCGCGGGCGCCGTGCGGGGTGCGGAACAGGCACGGCAGGCCCAGGAGCTGCCGCAGCACCGCCGCGCGGCCCTCCCGGAACGCGTCGTCCGGGACGAACCCGTACTCCTCCCGTACGGCTGCCGCGTAGGCGGCGTACGCGTCGGGCGCGGCGGCCAGGATCGCCAGGTCCGCGTCGCACAGCACCTCGCCGTTGCGGTCGCCGTCGGCCGGGTCGTGGGTGACGGTGAGGCGGACCAGGCGGGCGACCTCCGCGGTACGGGCCCCGTCGATGCCCAGCTCCGGCAGGGCGCGCTCGGCGAGCCGGGCGCTGCGCTCCTCGTTGGTGGAGCGCTCGGGGAGGTAGACGGCGTCGTGGAACCAGGCGGCGAGGCGTACGGCGGCGGGGTCGTCGGCGTGGCCGGCGAGCTCGTCGACGCGGTCCAGGACGGCGACGAGGTGGTCGGTGGTGTGGTAGCGGCGCTGCGGTTCGGCCCAGCGGGCGAGGAGCTCGTGGGCGTACCGGTCGGGCGCGATCACGCAGTCGTCCGTGTCGAGGGCCTGGATCACGGTCGTCGCCCAGCGGCGGCGGAGGTCGGCGTGCGCGGGGTGGGACGGGAGGGGCGCCATGGAGTCATTGTGCCGGGCGCGTCTCTCACCGTCGCCACCCCGTCGCCACCCCGTCGGCGGGCGGGCGCGGGCGCCCCTCGCGGGTCGCCATGCTCGGTCGGCGGCGGGCGCCCTCGCGGTCGCCGCGCTGCCGCCGGGCCGGTGGTGGGGGCGCCCCTCGCCGTCGGTTACGCGGGGGCGTCGATCGCCGTGCGCCAGGCGCGGACCGCCGTGGGGGACACCGGGGCGGTCCAGCCGGCGGGGCGGGCTGCGCCTCCGATGTGGAAGGCGGTGACGCCGCCCGCGAGGAGCCGGGGGACGTGGTCCAGCCTCAGGCCGCCGCCGACCAGGAGCCGCGGTTCGTAGCCCGGCTCGCCGCGCCGGGCGGCGGCGGCCTCGTCCAGCAGGGTGGGCAGGCCCTCGTCCACGCCGGCCGCCGACCCGGCCGTCAGGTAGGTGTCCAGGCCGGGCAGGTCGGCGAGCTGCTTGCGTGCCGCGTCGCGGTCGGCCGCCCGGTCGAGCGCCCGGTGGAACGTCCAGCGGCAGCCCTCCAGCTCGGCGACCAGCCGCTCGACGGCCACCAGGTCCACGTGGCCCTCCGCGTCGAGGAAGCCGAGGACGAACTCGTCGGCGCCCTCCTCGCGCAGCTCCCGCGCCGTCCGCACCAGAGCGTCGACGTCGCCCGCCGCGAAGCCGTCCGCCAGGCGCAGCATCACGCGCAGCGGGATGTCCACGGCGGCGCGGACGCGGCCGTAGGTCTCGCGGGACGGGGTCAGCCCGTCCGCGGCCATGTCCGTGACCAGTTCCAGGCGGTCCGCTCCTCCGGCCTGCGCGGCGATCGCGTCCTCCGCGTCGAGGGCGATCACCTCCAGCACTGCACGGTTGCTCACTGACGGCTCCATTCGCTACAGGTCTAGTCCATTGGCCAGCCTAGTGCGCGTGCACGGTGAAGGCAGCCGTACGCACCTTCCCCTCGTGCCGGAAGTCCAGGAACAGCCGGTACGCGCCCGCGCTCGGCGCCGTCGCGGTGAACGACACCTCCGGCCCGGCCGGGCCCTCGTGCGGGTGGACGTGCAGGTGGGCGAGGTCGCCGGCGCGCAGCGCCACGAGGTGGCCGTACGCCCCGAGGTACGGCTCCAGGTCGGTGACCGGCCTGCCGTTCCGGCTGATACGGACCGTCAGCGCGCCCGCCCGCCCCGGTTCGGGTGTCCCGGCGAGCTCGACGCGGTAGCCGTCCACCTCCGCGACCCGGCTCGGCGCGGGCAGGGCGGCCGGGCGGTACGCCCCCGCCACGGCGAGGTCCGCCCCGAGCGTCAGGGCCTGCCCGCCCGCGGGCGTGAAGCCGGCGAACGCCCGGTAGTCACCGGCCGCTGGCAGCTCGACCGGCGTGGACCAGGTGCCGTCGGTCCCCCGCACGGGGTGCAGGTGCCGGTACACGGTCAGGTCGCGCGAGGCGAGGACGAGGTGCAGCTCCTTGCCGTGCTCCCGCTCGTACGCCGTGACGGCGCGGCCGTGCGCGTCCGTGACGGTGAACCGCAGCAGGCCGGGCCGTCCCGCCGTGAGGGCCGACGGCCGGAGGGCGAGGGTGTGGCCGCCCGCGGAGACCTGGAGCCCCCCGGGCACGGTGGAGGCGCCGGGGGCGGCCGGTGCGGCCCGGTCGCGGTGGTCGCCGTGGGCCGGGGCCGGGCGCTCCTGCGCCGCGACGACGGGGCCGACGCCCCGGCCCACCCCGTACGCCGTGCCGAAGGTAGCCGCGAGGGCGGCGGCGAAAGCGGTGATCTTCAGGCCGGTGTTCATGCCGGTGTTCATGGCGGCTCCCTGGCAAGGCGTGTCCGATGTGCGTTCACCATACCCCCGGGGGGTATCAAGTCAAGAGGGGTGATCGCTTGCCTCGCGATACCCCTGGGGGGTATACATGACCCCATCGGAAGGGCATACCCTGTCGGGGTATCAATCGGCGAGGAGCAGTACGCATGAGCACCCCCACGACGACGACACCCGGCCCCACCGCCGAGGTCGAGCTCGCCATCGGCGGCATGACCTGCGCCTCGTGCGCGGCCCGGATCGAGAAGAAGCTCAACCGCATGGACGGCGTCACCGCGACCGTCAACTACGCCACCGAGAAGGCGAAGGTGGCGTACGCCGGCGGCGTGGCCGTGGCCGACCTCATCGCCACCGTCGAAGCGACCGGCTACACGGCCCGGGAGCCGGAGCCCCCCGCCCCCGAGGCCCCCGACGAGGAGGAGCGGACCGACGAGCTGCGGCCGCTGCGGCAGCGCCTGATCACCGCCGTCGTCCTCTCCGTACCCGTTGTCGCCATGGCCATGGTCCCGGCGCTCCAGATCGAGTACTGGCAGTGGCTCTCCCTCACCCTCGCCGCGCCGGTCGTCACCTACGCCGCCTGGCCCTTCCACCGCGCCGCCTGGACCAACGCGCGGCACGGCGCCGCGACGATGGACACGCTCATCTCGATCGGCACGTCGGCCGCGTTCCTGTGGTCGCTGTGGGCGCTGTTCTTCGGCTCGGCCGGCGAGCCCGGCATGACCCACCCCTTCGAGCTGACCATCGCCCGCAGCGACGGCGCCGGGAACATCTACCTGGAGGCCGCCGCCGGCGTCACCGCGTTCATCCTCGCCGGGCGCTACTTCGAGGCCCGCTCCAAGCGCAAGGCGGGCGCGGCCCTGAGGGCCCTGCTGGAACTGGGCGCGAAGGACGTCACCGTCCTGCGCGACGGCCGGGAGACCTCCGTCCCCGTGGCGGACCTGCGTGCCGGCGACCGCTTCCTGGTCCGGCCGGGCGAGAAGATCGCCACCGACGGCACGGTCGTCGAAGGCTCGTCCGCCGTGGACGCCTCCATGCTCACGGGCGAGTCCGTGCCGGTCGAGGTGGGCGTCGGCGACCCCGTCACGGGTGCCACCCTCAACGCCGGCGGCCGGCTGGTCGTCGAGGCCACCCGTGTCGGCGCCGACACCCAACTGGCCCGGATGGCCAGGCTCGTGGAGGACGCGCAGAACGGCAAGGCCGCCGCGCAGCGCCTGGCCGACCGGATCTCCGCCGTCTTCGTCCCCGTCGTCATCGGCCTGGCCCTCGCCACGCTCGGCTTCTGGCTCGGCAACGGTTCCGGCCTCACCGCCGCGTTCACCGCCGCCGTCGCCGTACTGATCATCGCCTGCCCGTGCGCCCTGGGCCTCGCCACCCCGACCGCCCTCATGGTCGGCACCGGACGCGGGGCGCAGCTCGGCATCCTCATCAAGGGCCCCGAGGTCCTGGAGAACACCCGCAGGGCCGACACCATCGTCCTCGACAAGACCGGCACCGTCACCACCGGCAGGATGACCCTGCTCGGCGTCCAC
Organism: Streptomyces sp. WAC05374; assembly: GCF_004353505.1. GTDB lineage: Bacteria > Actinomycetota > Actinomycetes > Streptomycetales > Streptomycetaceae > Streptomyces. The sequence continues at coordinate 439,300 of NZ_SMNQ01000003.1, read as the reverse complement.
ACCGCCGACGGCACCGACGAGGCCGAGGTGCTGCGCCTGGCGGGCGCCCTGGAGCACGCCTCCGAGCACCCCATCGCCCGGGCGGTCGCCACCGGCGCCATGGAGAAGCTCGGCGCCCTGCCCACCCCCGAGGACTTCGCCAACGTCACGGGCCTCGGCGTCCAGGGCGTCGTCGAGGGCCACGCGGTACTGGTCGGCCGCGAGAAGCTGCTGGCCGACTGGGCCATCGCGCTGCCGGCCGGTCTGGAGCGCGCCAAGCACGAGGCGGAGGCGGCGGGCCGCACCGCCATCACCGTCGCCTGGGACGGCGAGGCCCGCGCGGTCCTGGAGGTCGCCGACGCGGTCAAGGACACCAGCGCCGAGGCGATCCGGCGCCTGCGTGCCCTGGGCCTCACGCCGATCCTGCTGACCGGCGACAACCGCGCCGTCGCCGACGCCGTCGCCGCCGAGGTCGGCATCGACCAGGTGTTCGCGGAGGTCATGCCCGAGGACAAGGTCGACGTCGTCAAGCGCCTCCAGGCCGAGGGCCGCTCGGTCGCCATGGTCGGCGACGGCGTCAACGACGCCGCCGCGCTCGCCCAGGCCGACCTCGGCCTGGCCATGGGCACCGGCACGGACGCCGCCATCGAGGCGGGCGACCTGACGCTCGTACGCGGTGACCTGCGGGCCGCCGCCGACGCCATCCGCCTCTCGCGCCGCACCCTGGCCACCATCAAGGGCAACCTCTTCTGGGCCTTCGCCTACAACGTCGCCGCCCTGCCGCTCGCCGCGGCCGGTCTGCTCAACCCGATGATCGCGGGCGCCGCGATGGCGTTCTCGTCGGTCTTCGTGGTCGGCAACAGCCTGCGCCTGCGCGGCTTCAAGCCGGCGGCGTAGGCGGCCCGGCGGCTGGCGAATCATTGCCAGCCGTGACGACGGCGGATTCCGCGCCGGTCGGACGACGCATAAGGCAAGAGGGGGCGGCACTGCACGCGAAATCGCCCGGCCCACCCTCTTGCCTTGCCGTTCTTCCTTTTCGGGGTGGACATGTTCGATGTGGCGATCGTGGGTGCCCGGTGCGCAGGAGCCACCACAGCCATGCTGCTGGCACGGCACGGATATCGCGTACTCATGCTGGAACGGGCCGAATTCCCTCGTGACACATTGTCCACGTTGCTCATTCATCTGCGTGGCATGGAATTGCTGGCGCGGTGGGGCCTGCTGAAGGACGTCCTGGCCACCGGCTGCCCGCCGCTGACGGAGCTGTCGTTCTCGGCTCCCGGGATACGGGTGGAAGGGTCCGTCCCGGCCGAAGGGGACGCGCGGATGGTCTGCGCACCGCGGCGGTACGCACTGGACGAGGTTCTGGCCCGGGCCGCGGTCCGGGCCGGTGCAGAATTCCGCCCGGGCGTCTCCGTCACCGGGCTCCACCGGGAGGACGGCGCGGTCGCCGGCGTGACCTGCCGGGCAGCCGGCGGGCGCATGACCGTCGAGCGGGCCCGCCTGGTCATCGGCGCGGACGGGCGCCATTCGACGGTGGCGCGCCTGGTCGGAGCCCCCTACACGCGGTGGGACGGCAGACTCACGCGGGCCTGGTACACGTACTGGAGCGGCGTGGAGGGCGCGTCGCTGAGGCTGTTCCTCGGCGCGGGCCTCGGCGGGGCCGCGATTCCGACGCACGACGGACTGACGCTGATCAACGTGCAGTTGCCCGTCGGCCACCCGACCGGGGAGCGCGCGGAGCGGGACCGGCTGTACCTGGACCTGCTCGCACGGGCTTCACCGGAGCTCCGCGACGCGGTGGCCGCCGGTGCGCGGCGGGAGGACCGCCTCTACTGCTGCGGGGACCTGCCCAACTTCTTCCGCAGACCGTACGGAGAGGGCTGGGCGCTGGTCGGTGACGCCGTGCTCCACAAGGACCCCATGGGCGCGCAGGGGATCGCCGACTCCTTCGAGCAGGCGGCACTTCTCGGCACGTGCCTCGGTGACGCCCTGGGGGACCGGGAGCGGTCGGCGGCGGCGCTGGGGCGGTACGCCGCCGCGCTGGAGAGCCGGTTCGCCGCCCCCTACGAGGAGAACCTGCTGCACGCACGGCTGGCCGAGTCCGAGCAGGTCATGGCCGGACTTCGGGCGGTGCAGGACGATCCTCGGTTCCGGGAGGCGTTTTTGCGCACGCTTTCGGGGGCCACCGAAAAGCAGAATGAGGTCCCCCGAATGGCGTAACCACGCCACGCCGTATTCAGGTGCTGGGCGGGGGGAATCGTCTGTCCGGCGGATGCGCGTCCCGGGCTCCGAGGCCCGGCGTGCACAACCTTCCACGAAGGAGGCATGGCGATGGAAGACATCAAGGACATGTTCGAGGAAATGGCCGTCCCGGAGCCCGAGGTCGCTCTCGCATGTCACTGCACCTGCAGTCACCCGGCGGTGCCGGACGGGGAAGAGAAGACCGACTAGTCGATCGACAGGTGCCCCGCCCCCCGGGGGCGGGGCACGTGCCACTCGCCGTCCCACCCTGCCGAAGGTGAGCCGCCATGAACGCCCAGTCGAGCCAGACGTCGTCCGGCTCCGCCGCTCCTCCCCTCGCCCCCAGGCCCGACGTCCGCCTCCTCGCGCGATCGGGCCTGTTGTACGTCTGTGCCAGCACCGGCACTCTGCGGCTGCGCGGGACCTCCCCGGGCCAAATCGTCGGTGCGGGCGGCCCCGTGGACCTGGAAGCCCTGCCTGAAGGGGCCGTGACGGGGCTGCGGCGGCGCGGGTTGCTCTCCGAGCGCGGCCCTACGCCGGCCCATCCGCTGTACGGAGTGGCCGACGGCACCGTGCTGCTCGCCGGGCACGGCCCTGTGCGGGATGCCGTCCGTGCGCTGCTCGTGGCCGCAGGGGTGCAGGCGCAGGACGGCACGGTCTGCGGCGCCACCGCCGCGCATGCCGCACTGGTGCCGCTGTCGTCCGACGAGGCCGAGCTCGCGGGCTGGGCCCACTGGTCGAGCGAGACCGGCAGCCCGGTGGTGGTGTATCTCAGCACCCCCGCCCGGCTGTTGCTCGCCAGGCTGGAGCCCCCGGCCACCGCGTGCCCCGTGTGCCTGGTGCGGCGCCTTCGCGCCAACCACACCTGGCAGGCGATCGCCGACCTGCCGCTGGACGTCCTCCTCGGCGCGGCGGACAGCGACACCTGGCCCACCACGGCCGTCGCCGCCGGCACGCTCGCCCACGAAGTCCTCAGGGCCCTGTCCGGCCCCTCCGCTCAGGACCCCCCGTGCCTGGTGGAGCTGGACCACGCGTCGCTGGAGCGTACGCGGCACCGGCTGCTGCACACGCCCCACTGCCCCGGCTGCCCCGCCGGTGTCCGCCCCGCGCCCCGCGGCGACGCACGCCCCGAAGCCGCGCCCGAGCGCGACAGCGGCACCGACTGGGAGCGCATGCGCCATGCCGTCGACCCGCTGACCGGGCTGGTGGCCGGGATGCTCGTGCGTGAGGCCGACCGGGCGGGCGCCACCACGAGCGCGTACACGACCGGAATGCCGACGACGACCTGGTTCTCTCCCGTCAAGGCCGAACCGCAGGGCGCCGCGAACAAGTGGGACCCCGACACCGCCCGGGTGTGCGCCCTGGGGGAGACCATGGAGCGCTACGCCGCCGGGGTCTACGACCCGGCGCGGCTGGTGCGCTCCACCCTAGCCGCGCTCGGTGGGGATGCCGTCGACCCCCGGACTCTGCCCCTCGGTTCGGCCGCGGAGTACGCGCGCCTGCCCCGCTACGGCCCGTTCGAACCGGACGCCGAGATCGACTGGGTCCGGGGCGTCTCGCTGACGACCGGGCGCCCGCGCTACGTACCCGCCTGCGCCGTCTATCTGCCCTACCGCTTCCCACGCGGCCACAAGCCCTGGTACGACGCCATCTCCAACGGCCTGGCCGCCGGACGCGACGCCGCCCACGCCGCCCTGGGCGCACTGCTGGAACTGGTGGAACGGGACGCGGCCGTCATCTTCTGGTCCAACCGGCTCACCCTCCCCACTCTGGACCTGTCCCTCCTTCCCGACGGCCCGGCCCGCGAGATGGCCGGGCGGCTGACCGCCACCGGCGCCCGCGTCCTGTGCAAAGACCTCACCACCGACCTGGGCATTCCCGTGGTCGGGGTGCAGGTGATCACGGGCACCACTGCCCGGCCGGTCGTCACCCACGCGGCCCGCGCCGCCCTCGACCCGCACGAAGCCGTTCAGGGCGCCCTGGAAGAGGCGTGTCTGTGCCTGGACTCGGTCGAGACGATGCTCCAGACGGAGGGCGTTCCCGAATGGGACCAGGACCTGCGTACCGTCATGGACTTCGGCCGCTACTACTGCGCCCCCGAACGCCTGGACCATCTGCGGTTCATGGAGGACGGCCCCCTGCGCCCACTGCCCACGCCCAGGGCCGGCGGACGGCCCGCACATGCCGACCTCACCGAAGCCGTCGAGCGGTTGACCGCCGCCGGCCACGAGGCCATCACCGTCGACATCACCCCCATCGACGTGCACGAATGCGGGGTGTCGGTCGTGCGGACGATCGTGCCGGGCCTGTGCCCCATCACGCTGCGCCGGGACTTCCACCGGCGCGGCGGCCCCCGTGTCTTCCAGGCGCCCGTCGCGATGGGGGCGCGCACCACCCCGCTCTCGGAGGAGGAGCTCAACACCATGCCGCACCCCTTTCTCTGAGGAGCCCGCCCATGAGCGATCGCCGGTACTACCGCCGCAATCCGGATCTGATCCCCGAATGGGGAGCCGACTCCGGCATGGTCCTGCGCGACTGCCGCCAGTGGCGGGTCTTCAGCGCCCGGCCGAGCCTCCTCGCCCTCCTCGCCCTCCTCGACCGGCCCCGCACGGCCGAGGACCTGCACGGCCTCTGGGACGAGTCACCCGGCCCCGGCCCCGTGGCCGCGCTGCTGGAGAAGCTGGCCGACGCCGGCATCGTCCGGCACTGCCCGCCCGACGACAAGGACGAGGCCGCCGACGGGTGGAGCCCGTACGAACTGGCCGTCCACCGGCAGGCGGGCAGCGCCGGCCTCACCGGGCGGGACCTCGGCGCCTCACCGCCCGCTCGCCTCCGTCACGGCGAGGCCACCGCCACCATTCCGCTGCCGGGAGCCGGTGGCGCGGACAGCCGCCCCCTGGCCACCGTGCTCGCCGAGCGCCGCACCATCCGCGGTTACGCCCCACACCCCGTACCCCTCAGCAGCCTGGCCGCGTTCCTCGAACGCGCCGCCCGGGTCCGCGGCCACCTGCCGCCGCTCGCGTACCAGCAGACCCAGCGACCCACCCCGTCGGGCGGCGCACGCCACAGCCTGGAGATCCACGTCCTGGCCCGGGACGTGGACGGCCTCGAACCGGGCGCCTACCACTACGACCCCTTCGGCCACGTACTCGACCGACTGGCGCCCTGGGACGACGGCCTGACCGCGCTTCAGCAACGGTTCGTCGTCGCGCCCACCGGGATGGACGCGCCGCCGCCCATCAGCCTCTACCTCACCTCGTGCGCGGAGCGCACCGCCTGGAAGTACTCCCGCCTGGTGCTCGCACTGATCTACCGCGACACCGGATGCCTCCTGCAGACGCTGTGCCTGACCGCCACCGACCTTGGGCTGGCCGCCTGCCCGGTGGGGGCCGTCGACGCCTCACTGAGCGCCCCGTTCCTCGCCCCGTACCGCGACCGTCTGATGCACGTCGGGGGACTGGCGCTCGGGTTGCCCGGCGCGGACCCGCCGCCCGCCGTGATCCCGCTCATGCCGGACCCATGAGGTCAGGTCAACTGGCGCGGCAGCGGCGCCGCGTGCACGACCGTCAGGCCCGACACCGCCCTCGTCAGGGCCACGTACAGCCGCCGCAGGCCGGTGCGCTCGTCGGGTTCGCCGTCCACGACGGCCGCCGGCTCGTCCAGCACCACGTAGTCGTACTCCAGGCCCTTCGCCAGCGAGGCGGGCACCAGGGTCAGGCGGGAGGCGGCCGTCGTCTCCTCGCCCGGCGACAGCCAGGGCAGGCCCGCCTCCCGCAGCGCCTCCTCCAGGACGGCGATGCGCGCGTCCGCCGCGATCAGGCCGATCGAGCCCTCGTGCCGCAGCGAGGCGCGGCACGCCGCCACCACCGACGCGGCCAGCTCCTTCGCCGGGCACGCCACGATCTCCAGCGAGCCCGGCGACTCCCGCACCGAGCGCACCTCCGCCAGCCCCGGCGACATGTGCGGCAGCAGCCGGGACGCGTACGCGATCACCTCGCGCGGCACGCGGAAACCGGCCGTCAGCTCCTCCACCACCGCGTCCGGCTTGCCCAGGTGCGCCAGCGCCTCCGCCCAGCTCGCCGTCGCCCACGGGGTGGTGCCCTGCGCCAGGTCGCCCAGCACGGTCGCCGAACCCGTCGAGCAGCGCCGCCCCACCGCCCGGTACTGCATGGGCGACAGGTCCTGCGCCTCGTCCAGGACCACATGGCCCAGCGACGGCGTGCGCTCCACCAGGTCGGCCGCCTCGTCGATCAGCACCGCGTCCGCCGCCGACCACTTCGCCGACCTCACCGAGCGCGGCGGCCTGGTCCACAGGATCGCCTTCCGCTCGTCCTCGTCGAGCAGCCCCCGCGCGTGCTCCGCCAGGAAGTCCGCGTCCGACAGCAGCCGCAGCACCAGCTTCGCCGGGTCGACGGCCGGCCACACCGCCCTGACCACCGCCTTGACCGCCGCGTTGCGGGCCACCGCGTCCTGCACCCGGTCGTCCGGCGCCTCACCCGCCTGCTCCATGCGGACCAGCACCGCGTGCGCGATCCGCTGCGGCAGGGCCTCGCGCGCCGCGCCGTACCGGATGTCCCGGTCGAGCAACTCGGCGACGATCTCCTCGAGTTCGTACGCGGGCACCCGCCAGCGCCGCGACCCGCGCACCACCATCAGCGGCTCCGTCGGCGGCGTCACGTGGGACCGCACCGCCCGCCGCAGCACCTCGGCCATCCGGGCGTCGCCCTTGACCACGGCCGCCGCCGCGTCGTCGGTGCCCCGCACCTCGACGTGCGCGACCAGGTCGTCGACCGTCGCCTGCTTCACCTCCAGCTCGCCCAGCGCGGGCAGCACCTGCTCGATGTAGTGGAGGAAGGACCGGTTCGGCCCGATGACCAGCGTCCCGGTGCGGGCCAGCCGCTCCCGGTGCGCGTACAGGAGGTACGCCACCCGGTGCAGGCCCACCGCCGTCTTGCCGGTGCCCGGGCCGCCCTGCACGCACACCGAGCCGGACAGGCCGCTGCGGACGATCTCGTCCTGCTCGGGCTGGATCGTCGCCACGATGTCCCGCATCGGGCCGACACGGGGCCGTTCGATCTCCGCCTGGAGCAGCCTGGACGCCTTCTCCGCCTCCGCCGGGTCGGACAGGTGCTCGTCCTCGTACGCCGTGAGCTCGCCGCCCGTGTACCCGAACCGGCGCCGCAGGGCGACGTCCTGGGGGTCCTTCTTCGACGCCCGGTAGAACGGCTGCGAGACGGGGGCGCGCCAGTCGACGACCATGGGGTCGCCGTCCGCGTCGTGGACGTGGCGCCGCCCGATGTAGAAGCTCTGCCCCTCCTGCGTGGTGTGCAGGTAATCCAGCCGCCCGAAGAACAGCGGCGTGTGGGAGAGGTCGGCGAGCGCCTTGATGCGCTCCTCGATCTGCGACGACAGCACGGCCGCGTTGACCCAGTTCGCGGTGACGTCGCGGATGTCGAGGGCCTGGACGTCCTCGCGCATGGCGCGCAGCGCGGCGCGCGAGGCGGCGAGGTGGGCGCGCTCGGACGAGAGCGGATCGGGCACGGCGAAGCCTCCGTGGGTCGTACGGGAGTGACGGCGGGGCCGACCGGTTACCGACCGGAGGGCGGCGCTCCACGACGGGAGGCGGGCAAGGCGGGCGATTCTAGCCAGGGCGTCTCCGGCAGGGCCACCGAATATCCGACCCGTAGGGGACGCCGTATGCCTGGAGTCGTACGCGGACGGCACCGGGGTTCGGTCTGCGGACCGATGTACCGCCCACATACGCCGATCCATCATGGAGACATGACCACAGCCACCCTCCACAACCCCTCGGGCGCCACCGCCCTCGGGACGACCCGGCACCCCGCCCACCGCCTCGGCAACGCCCTCAGGGCGATCAAGGTGTTCGCCGAAGCGGCGTTCGGCGTGGCCGTCCTCGGCGAGTACGGGGAGGAAGCCGGCGTCAGGCGCCGCTGAGGTCCGGGTCGGCGTCCCTGGACGAGAGCAGCTCGTCCGCGTCGACGATCCGGTACGCGTACCCCTGCTCGGCCAGGAACCGCTGGCGGTGCGCCGCGAAGTCCTGGTCGATCGTGTCCCGGGCGACCACCGAGTAGAAGTGCGCCTGGTGCCCGTCCGCCTTCGGGCGCAGGACCCGGCCGAGGCGCTGGGCCTCCTCCTGCCGCGAGCCGAAGGTGCCGGACACCTGGATGGCGACCGTCGCCTCGGGCAGGTCGATGGAGAAGTTCGCCACCTTGGAGACGACGAGGACGCTGATCTCCCCGTTGCGGAAGGCGTCGAAGAGCTTCTCCCGCTGCGCGTTGGGCGTCTCACCCTTGATCACCGGCGCGTCCAGGTGCTCGCCCAGCTCGTCGAGCTGGTCGATGTACTGCCCGATCACCAGGATCTGCTGGCCGGCGAACTTCCGTACCAGGGCCTCGGCGACCTTCTGCTTGGTCGCGGTCGTCGCGCAGAAGCGGTACTTCTCCTCGGTCTCGGCGGTCGCGTACGCGAGCCGCTCGGACTCGGTCAGATTGACGCGCACCTCGACGCAGTCGGCGGGCGCGATGTAGCCCTGCGCCTCGATCTCCTTCCACGGCGCGTCGCACCGCTTCGGCCCGATCAGCGAGAAGACGTCCGACTCGCGGCCGTCCTCGCGCACCAGCGTCGCGGTCAGGCCCAGGCGCCGCCGGGCCTGGAGGTCGGCGGTGAACTTGAACACGGGCGCCGGCAGCAGGTGCACCTCGTCGTAGACGATCAGCCCCCAGTCGCGGGAGTCGAACAGCTCCAGGTGCGGATAGACGCCCTTCCGCTTGGTCGTCAGCACCTGGTACGTGGCGATGGTGACCGGGCGGATCTCCTTCTTCGTCCCGCTGTACTCGCCGATCTCGTCCTCGGTGAGGGACGTCCGCTTCACCAGCTCGTGCTTCCACTGGCGGGCCGAGACGGTGTTGGTGACCAGGATCAGCGTGGTCGCCTTGGCCTGCGCCATGGCCCCGGCCCCGACGAGCGTCTTGCCCGCGCCGCAGGGCAGCACGACGACGCCCGAACCGCCGTGCCAGAAGCCCTCGACGGCCTGCTTCTGGTACGGGCGCAGCGCCCAGCCGTCCTCGGCCAGGTCGATCCGGTGGGCCTCGCCGTCGACGTACCCGGCGAGGTCCTCGGCCGGCCAGCCCAGCTTGAGCAGCGTCTGCTTGATCTGGCCGCGCTCGGAGGGGTGCACGACGACCGTGTCGGGGTCCACGCGGGCCCCGACGAGCGGCTGCACCTTCTTGGAGCGGAGGACCTCCTCCAGGACGGGCCGGTCGGTGGTCGTCAGGACCAGCCCGTGCGCGGGGTGCTTGCTGAGCGTGAGCCGCCCGTAGCGGGCCATCGTCTCGGCGACGTCCACCAGCAGCGCGTGCGGCACCGGGTAGCGGGAGAACTCGACGAGCGCGTCGACCACCTGCTCGGCGTCGTGCCCGGCCGCCCGGGCGTTCCACAGGCCCAGCGGGGTCACCCGGTAGGTGTGGATGTGCTCGGGCGCGCGCTCCAGCTCCGCGAAGGGAGCGATGGCGCGCCGGCAGGCGTCGGCCTGCTCGTGGTCGACTTCGAGCAGGAGTGTCTTGTCGCTCTGGACGATCAGCGGTCCGTTCACGCCTCACCCTTTCCTGGCGGCCTGGGACTGTGGCCAAACATCCAGTGTCGCGCATCGGCGGAGTAAGTAGCCGGGCCGCGGCGAATGAGTAGCAGCACAGTGGGGCCGGGAGGGGGCGGAGCGGTGGAGTGGGGGCATGCGGAACAGCACCACGCGGCGCAGCGGCACGCGGCAGAGCGGCACCCGGAACAGCGCCCTGCGGGGCGGCGCCCTGCGGAACGGCGGCAAGCGGAACCGGCCGGACCCGTTCCCGCCGCACCTGCTGCCTGCCCGTCCGCCGGTGCCGTCGCCGCCCTCCCCGTACGACGAGCGCTGGTGGGTGCCGCCGCTCGTCGCGACGGCGCTGGGGCTGGTCCTGCTGGTGGTCTGCTCCGCCCCGCTGCGCGAGGCGGGGGTGCCGCCGGTGTGGCTGGCCGGATACCTCGCGCCGCTCGCGATTCTCGCCCGGAGCTGGTTCGCCGACCGGCGGCACAGCGGGCGGGGGAGGCGCGTCGCCATGGGCGCGGCGGCCTGCCTGCTGATCCTGCTCTACGAGCGACTGCTGACGGCGGTGACGTGGGCCGTGGCGATCGTGATGGTGCTCACCGGCCACGTCCGTGCGTGACCGGTGAGGTCAGGAGCGGCCGACCCGCTCAGATCAGGGGGCTGGTGAACATCGGGCCCTCGACCTGGATGTCGGTCAGCGGCCCGCTGACCGGGCCGATCGGCGGCAGCACGGAGGCCGCGGCCGGGGTGGCGAGAGCGGTGAACAGCAGGGTGGCGCCGGTCAGCAGCAGGGCGATACGTCGGCTCATCTCGGTTCCTCTCGCGTGCGGCGGGGCGGGACGGGCCCGCACCGTCCGTGGCGGTGCGGGCCCCGTCACGGACGGTGCGGGCGGTCAGAAGGCGATGGCGCTCGCGAGGTCGATGCCGACGGCGGCCGCTTGTGTGGTGAGGGCGGACAGGACCGCGGCGGTGGTGAGGAGGACGGTGGCGACTCGGCGCATGGGACGACCTTTCGTGTGGTGCCGTTCGGGACGCCTCGTGGCTGCCCGCGCCACGCCGGGGGAATGCGGAAGGTCCCCCGGGGGTGGGGTTGTGGTCACTCACCGGCGGGAAATCCGCCGCCCGTACGCATGATCGGCCCCGGAACGGGTCAGGTCGGGTCGTCCGCCAGTTCCGCGACGCCCGTGATGCGGTGCAGCGGGTAGGTGCGGACCTCGTCCGCCGTGTGGTCGTACGCCGTGACGAAGCCGCCCTCCACCCGGACCGGCGCGATGACGCGCTGGCTGGCGGTGCCCTCGGCGTTGACGTAGCCGATCCACAGGACCGAGCCGGTCATGGCTGCGGCCTGGACGGTGGCGAGGGTCTCGGCGGCGGAGGTGCGGGGCGGCGCGCCGTCGGGCGCGCCCCCGGCCGGCTCCTCCTTGCGGACGACCGTGGAGGCCAGGTCCCCGGCGCGGATCGCCTTCACGGCGGCGCCCAGCAGGGTGGCGTCCGGCTCGGGCGGGCCCTCCGGCACCGGCGCGGGCGCCGTGCGCGCCGGGGTGCGGTAGGCGTGCGCCCTGGTGATCAGTACGTCCCCCTCCGCCGACTCGGCCGCCGGGGCGAAGCCCATGGACCGCAGGCCCTCCAGCAGCGCGGCCGGGTCCGCCTGGGCGGCCAGCACGGTGGGCGCGAGGCGGCGCAGCCGCAGGGCGGCCGACCGCTTGTCGGCGAGGATCTCGCCCAGCACGGAGTCGTCGTCGCAGCGTACGTAGGCGGAGGCGGCGCCCACCCGGAGGTGGCCGTGCTTCCGGGCGACGTCGTCGATGAGGTACGCGAGCGGCTGCGGAACGGGCGTGCGGGAGTGGGCCGCCAGGAAGGCGTGCAGGTCCGCCGCCGCCTGCCCGGCGTCCAGGGCGCGGCGCACCGAGGCGGGCGTGAAGCGGTACACGGTGGCGCCGCCCTTGGACTCGACGTCCGCCAGCACGGCCAGCGTGTCGGCGAGCGGCCGCTGGAGGGGGCCGGGGGCGACGGCCGTGAGGTCCGCCTGGAGCAGCACGTGGTCGACCGGCTCGGGCAGCAGCGGCGCGAGGAGCGCGGCGGCGCCCCCGTGGGCGGCGACGGCGGCGTGGGCCGGGCGGCGCCCGTTGAACGCGTCGGCGTCCGGGACGGCGCCGGGGGCGTGGGCCGGCTCCGGGCGGGGCGCGCCGTGCCCCGCCGCGCCGTGCAGGTCCGCGCCGTGCGGGTCCGTGCCGTGCGGGGCGGCGCCGTGCGGGTCGTGACCGTGCCGGTCCTGCCCGTGCGCGGTGCGGACGTGCGCGGTGTGCCCGTCCGCCGGGACCGGGTGGTCGGTGCCGGGCGCGGGCGCGCCGGGCAGCAGCGCCCGGCCGTGGGCCGCCAGGGCGCCGCGCCCCGTCACGCCCAGCAGCTCCGCCTCCGTCAGCGTCCAGCTCGCCAGCCTGGCCCGCAGGTCGGCGCCCTGCTCCTTCGCGGTGCCCCGCAGCGGGCGCTCCCAGCGCAGCCGCGCCAGCAGCGTCTCCGGGTCCGGGGCCGCCCCGGCCGGGAGCCCCGCCAGCAGCGCCAGCACCCGGTGACGCACCTCCGGCGCGGCGCCCCGGTCCAGGCCGGGCCCGAGCACGGCGAGGGTGCGCCCCTTGGTGTCCTGGGTGCCGGCCAGGCCCGGCGTCCTGGTCCCCGCCAGCCACGTCCCGGCCAGCACCGCCCACCGCTCGGCGGCCGGCAGGCCGATCCACTCGTCGTACGCGGGCGTCGGCGCGTACCGCTCGTCCGCCTCCCCGTCCGACGCGATCAGCCCCGCCCCGTACGCCAGCTCCAGCCAGAACGCCGCGACCTGCTCGGGCACCTCCAGCGCCACGGCCGTCCGCTTCAGGTCGCGCACGGACAGCCCGCCCGCGCGCAGCACCGCCGGGCCGCCCTCGTTCCACTCCTTGGCCAGCTCCTCCACGGTCGCGAGCGCGGTGTACGCCTGGCCCGCCGCCGTACTGTCCACAACCTGTGGACGGTACTCGTGGGCTGCCACCACGGCGGGCGGCACCGGCTCGGGCGCCCGGTGCGCACGCCCGGCGCGCAGGTGCAGCGCCACCTCGCGCGGCAGCACCACCGTGCGCGCCGTCGCCGGGAGCAGCAGGCCCCGGTCGCGCAGCCAGCGCACCGGCGGCGCCGGGTCGGGCGTCACCTCCCCGTACGGCGGCCCCCACACCAGCCGGTCCAGCACCCCCAGCGCCTCCACGGGCGCCGTGTCCAGCAGCGCGCCCATCCGGTCACGGTCGGTGAACAGGTCCGTCAGCGCGGCCACCGCCGACACCGGATCGTGTGTCGTGGCCAGCCCGGCCGCCGCGATGATCTCCTGGAGCCGGGTGGGCGACATGCCCGCCGTCGCCTCCGCGACCGTGGGGCCGAGCCCGGTGGGGGAGGGGTGCTGCGGCGAGGGGGCCAGCAGTTCGCGGGCGGTCCGCACGAGCCGCAGCCGGTCGTCGTCGCCCCACACCAGGGCCTGCTCGCGCAGGGCGCCGACCGCCCGGGGCAGCGCCGCCTCGACGTCCGCGTCGCCCTCGTCACCGGCCATCAGCCCGAGCAGCACCGGATACGGGGCCGGGTCCGGCGCCACCGCGAGCGCCTCGGCGGTCTGGAGCGCGAACCGGTCGAGCCGCTCCAGGGCGCGGACGACGGAGGCGCGGGTCCCGGCGCGGGTCGCGAGCTGGGTGAGGTCGCTCGGCACGGGAACCAGCAGGTCGGGGCGGGCGCGCAGCAGTGCGGCCAGGCCCTCGTCGCCGCGGGCCCGCAGGGCCTCCGCGAGGGTGCGCGGAGCCGCCGTACCGCCATTGCCTTCGGTTCCTGCGGCCACGTGCGCCTCCCGATCGAGCTCACCGGTCCCCATCCGGACCACGTTAGCCCCTGCGCAGGCGCTAACGTCGTGACGGTGGGGATCGAGAGCGACCAGCTTGTCTTCGACTATCTGAGCCGGGTCGGTGACCTGGCCCAGCAACGGCACCTGTCCTCGCAGACGCGGATGCGGCTCGTGTCGTCGCTGCGCAGCGAGATCGACAGCCGGCGCGGCAAGGACGACAGCCCGGCGGCGGTACGCGGCATTCTCAGCGCCCTCGGCACGCCCGACGAGGTGGTCGGCGCGGCGGCGGGCGACGGCGGGACGCGTGAGGGCCCCTCCGGCCCCGCGGCCCCGGCGCCCCCGGCGGCTCCCGCGCATCCCGCCGTACCGGTGCAGCGCACGCCGCGCACGCGGTTCCGCCGCCGCCCGGAGCCCCGGGAGGAGGAGGGCGCCCCCGACGTCCTGGCGGCGCAGAGCCCGCACCTGGCCGGGATGGACGACCTGGGCGCGGCGGACGGCCGGCCCGAGTGGTGGCGCGTCGAGGACGACGCCCTGCCGCCCGGCTTCCGTGGCGGGGTGGAGATTCCCGACATGCTGAAACCGCCGCCGAAGCCGGGGGAGGCGGAGCGGGAGGGCGCCGGTGCCCAGACCGCCGAGCCCCCGGCGGAGGTTCCGGCCGCGCCCCCGTCCGCGGCACCGGCCCGCCGCCGGCCGGCCCTGCCCGCACTCCGGCTCGGACACCCGATGCTGGTGGCCGCCGCCGTGCTGCTCGTCGTCGGCGTCGTGCTCGGCGCGTGGCTCCCGCTGCTCGGCGGCTGGCTCCTCGCGTACGCCTCGCGCCGCCTGAGCCGCACGGAGGCGAAGCTCGCGGTGTTCGGCCTGCCGGGCGCCGTCGCGGCGGGCGCCGCGGTGTGGCTGTGGGGCCGCCTCGACGGCCGCTGGGGCGACCCGATCCCTCCGGGCGGCGACGCCCTGGCCACCGCCCTCGGCGCCACCTGGCCCTGGACGCTGCGCACGGCCGCCCTGGCCTCGGCCCTCTACCTCCTGTGGCGCGCCCGCCGCGCCTGACGCCCGGCTCCGTCGGCAACAATGCCCCCATGGTCCCCACGGTGACGGTCGGCTTCGACCTCGACATGACCCTGATCGACTCGCGCCCCGGCATCCACGCCACCTATCGGGCGCTCTCCGCCGAGACGGGTGTCCGGATCGATGCCGACCTGGCCGTCACGCGCCTGGGACCACCCCTCGAACAGGAGCTCGCGCACTGGTTCCCGGCCGACCGGATCGCGGAGGCCGCCGACCGCTACCGCGCGATATACCCGGCGTACGCCATCGAACCGACGCTCGCGATGCCGGGGGCGAAGGGTGCGATTCAAGCCGTTCGCGCGGCGGGCGGCCGGGCGGTCGTCGTCACCGCCAAACACGAGCCGAACGCCAAGCTCCACC
Source organism: Streptomyces sp. WAC05374 (assembly GCF_004353505.1). Lineage (GTDB taxonomy): Bacteria > Actinomycetota > Actinomycetes > Streptomycetales > Streptomycetaceae > Streptomyces. The sequence goes on along the minus strand of NZ_SMNQ01000003.1, from coordinate 424,208 downwards.
TCGACCACCTGGGGATCGAACCGGACGCGGTGATCGGCTGGCTGTGGGCCGAGGCGAAGGCGGTGGCGCTGCGCGAACAGGGCGCGAGCGTGTACGTCGGCGACCACACCGGCGACGTGCGCGGCGCCCGCGCGGCCGGCGCACTCGCCGTGTCCCTCCCGACCGGGCCGTGCGGCGCGGACGAACTGCGGGCGGCCGGCGCGGACGTGGTCCTGCCCGACCTGACGGCCTTTCCGGCCTGGTGGGACGCCTACAGTGCGGGCTTGGCCGCCGACCTGGCCTGACGGCGCTGGGCGGCGATCGACCGCAGCACCCCGGCGCCGGCGATCAGGAAACCGACGCCCATCAGCATGCACACCGCGTACGCGACCGGCGGGAACGGATCGGTGCCGAGGAACAGCGGCGCCACGGTGATCAGGGTCGCCACCGCGCCGACGATGAAGACGATCCCACCCGCCCGGACGAGACCGTCACCGGGGGCGCTGCCGCCCGCAGGGGTTTCACTATGCATTCGGCCAGGGTAGTTCCCTGGCCGGAGGAACAGACCGGCGACGTCTTGTCACCGGCCCCTGGACCATTAGCCTTGGTCATGGCGGGCTGCCCGAGCGGCCCGCTGTAGTGCTATCCAGAGCCAGTTTTTTTATCGAGTACGAGGACGAGGACAGACGTGCCTACCGGCAAGGTCAAGTGGTTCAACAGCGAGAAGGGCTTCGGCTTTCTCTCCCGCGACGACGGCGGCGACGTCTTCGTGCACTCGTCGGTGCTCCCTGCCGGGGTCGACGCCCTCAAGCCCGGCCAGCGCGTCGAGTTCGGCGTGGTCGCGGGCCAGCGCGGTGACCAGGCGCTTTCGGTGACGGTCCTCGACCCGACGCCGTCGGTCGCGGCGGCACAGCGGCGCAAGCCGGACGAACTGGCATCGATCGTCCAGGACCTGACGACGCTGCTGGAGAACATCACCCCCATGCTGGAGCGCGGCCGCTACCCCGACAAGGCCCACGGCAAGAAGATCGCGGGCCTGCTGCGCGCGGTGGCGGACCAGCTCGACGTCTAGCCCCACCGACTACGGGAACGACAGCGCGTCCGGGCCGAGGGGCGGCACCAGCCCCTCGGCCGCCGCGCGGGTGAGGAGCGCCCGCACCGCGGCGTAGCCGTCCTCGCCGAGGTCGGCGGTGAAGTCGTTGACGTACAGCCCGATGTGCCGGTCGGCCACGGCCGGGTCCATCTCCTGGGCGTGGGCGCGTACGTAGGCGCGCGACGCCCCGGGGTCGTCCCAGGCCATCCGGACCGACGCGCGCGCCGACTCGGCGAGCAGCTTCAGCGTGTCCGCGCCCAGCGACCGCCTGGCGATGATCGCGCCCAGCGGGATCGGCAGGCCCGTGGTGGCCTCCCAGTGCTCGCCCAAGTCGGCGAGCCGGTGCAGTCCGTACTGCCCGTAGGTGAAGCGCGCCTCGTGGATGACCAGGCCCGCGTCGACCTTCCCGTCCCGCACCGCCGGCATGATCTCGTGGAACGGCATCACCACGACCTCGCCCACCCCGCCGGGGACGACGTCCGCCGCCCACAGCCGGAACAGCAGGTAGGCGGTGGAGCGCTCGCTCGGCACGGCGACCGTGCGCCCCGCAAGTCCCCCGAGCAGGGAGATACCCCCATGGCCCGGCTCCCGGGTGAGCACCAGCGGGCCGCAGCCCCGGCCCAGGGCGCCGCCGCAGGGCAGCAGGGCGTAGTCGTCCAGCACCCAGGGCAGGGCGGCGTACGACACCTTCAGCACGTCCAGCTCGCCGCGCTCGGCCATCCCGTTGGTGACGTCGATGTCCGCGAACGTCACGTCGAGCGGGGGCGCGCCGGGGACGAGGCCGTGCGCCCAGGCGTGGAAGACGAACGTGTCGTTCGGGCACGGGGAGTACGCGATCCTCACAGGTCCTCCAGGAAGACGGTGGCGCCGAGCAGCCCGCAGGCGTGCCGCAGCGAGTCCAGGGCCTGGCCGATGCGCCAGGCGGCGCGGTCGCGCGGGCCGACGGTGTTGGAGACGGCGCGGATCTCGACGACGGGGACGCCGTGGGCGGTGGCCGCCTCGGCGACGCCGAACCCCTCCATGGCCTCCGCGCCGGCCCGGGGGTGACGGGCGATCAGCTCGGCGGTGCGGGCGGCGGTTCCGGTGACCGTGGACACGGTCAGGACCGGCGCGACGACGTGCGGCCGGCCGCCCTCGTGCAGGGCCCGGGCGATCCGGGCGGGCAGGCCGGGCGGCGGCAGGTGGACGGAACGGCCGAAGCCCAGCTCCTCGACGGCGACGTAACCGTCGGGCGTGTCGGCCCCCAGGTCGGCCGCGACGACGGCGTCGGACACGACGACCGCCCCGAGGGGCGCGTGCGGCGGGAAGCCGCCGCCGATGCCGGCCGAGACGACGAGGTCGTACGCGTACGGGGCGGCCGCGAGGGCGCCGGTGGCCGCGACGGCCGCCGCGGCGGGGCCCACGCCCCCGGCGACCACGTCCACGACGGGGCCGCCCGGCGCGGCCAGGCACGTCACGGTGTGGCCCGACGGCAGGACGCGCGGGGCGGCCGCCTCGTAGCCGTGGAGGCCCGTGACGACGGAGTCCGACTCCGCCGCCACCGCCGTCACGACCAGGACGCGGAGCGTCAGGATTCCTTCTTCAGCTCGAAGTGCCAGATGCCGGTCAGCTTCTTGCCGCTCGTCTCGACGATGCTGATCTGCGCCGTGTTGGACGTCTCACCGGTCTGGCTGGAGAGGAACGCGCTGGCCGGGATCGACCGGTACGTCTTCTTGTAGGGCTCCTGCTCGGCCTGCTGGCCACCGATGAACAGCGTCCAGCCGTTCTCGGCGATCTCCGGGTCGACGCCGAAGCGGACGCGGTCGTCGGCCGAGACCGTGATGGTCTTCTCCGCCTTCTTGTTCAGGCACGACTGGATCTGCGACTCCTTGATCGCCTTCCCGTCGTTGTAGCAGGTCGCTTCGGCGTTGACCGAGTCGGACCCGACCGTCACGGTCGCGAGCGGCGTCGGCTTGTCGCAGGCGGAGAGTACGAGGAGTCCGGCGGAGACGGCACCCAGAGCGACGCCGGCCCGGCGGGCCTTACCGGAAAAGAACGCAACGGTCATGGCTCGAAGGCTATACGCCGCCCCGCATCACGCCACGCGGGGGTGCGGCGTGCCGCGGCGCGCCGCCGACAGCAGCCCCCGGACCGTGACCGCCACACCCAGTGCCAGGATCGCCGCCGCGACCGACATGCCGAGGGGCCCGTTCAGCGGCAGGGCGATGCCGATCGCCCCGCCGACCACCCACGACATCTGGAGCAGCGTCTCGGAGCGGGCGAACGCGGACGTCCGCACCACCTCCGGTACGTCCCGCTGGATCATCGCGTCCAGCGACAGCTTCGACAGCGCCTGCGACAGCCCCGCCACCGCGCCCAGCGCCGCCACGGCCACCCCGCTGAAGAACACCGCCGCCACGATCGCCGCCGACATCGCGAGCGTCACCATCGCGGCCACGATCAGCTCCGGCGCCCGGGAGCGCAGCAGTGCGCCGAGCGCCGTACCGCAGGCGTTGCCCACGCCCGCCGCCACGCCGACGATGCCGAGCGACACCGCCGCGCTCTGTCCCGACAGCGGGTGCTCGCGCAGCAGGAAGGCGAGGAAGAAGATCAGGAATCCGGAGAGCACCCGGTGCGCGGCGTTCGCCTGGAGGCCGTGCAGGACGGAGGGGCCGACCGTGCGGAGGCTGGGCTTGCGCTCCCCGTGGGTCAGCATGTGGGCCTTGCGCTCGCCCTTCGCCGAGTCGACCTTGTGGGGCATCGACAGCGCCAGGAACGTTCCTCCGGTGAACAGCACGCACGCCCCGTACAGCGGCCACTGCGGCCCGATCTGCTGCAGCCCCACCCCGACGGGCGCGGCGATGCCCGTCGCCAGCAGACCGGCGAGGGTCACCCGCGAGTTCGCCTTCACCAGCGAGAAGCCGTGCGGCAGGAGTCTCGGGACGACGGCACTGCGCACCACGCCGTACGCCTTGGACGCGACGAGGACGCCGAGCGCCGCCGGATACAGCTCCAGATCGCCGGTGACGACCGCGCCCGACAGGGCGATCGCGAGCACCACCCGGGCGGCCATCGCGCCCGCCATCGCCGCGCGCCGGCCGTGCGGCAGCCGGTCCAGCAGCGGGCCGATCACCGGGGCGAGGAGCGTGAACGGGGCCATCGTCACGGCCAGGTACAGCGCCACCCGGCCACGGGCCTCGTCGGTCGGGACGGAGAAGAAGACGGTGGAGGCGAGCGCGACGGTGATCATGACGTCCCCGGCGCCGTTCACGGCGTGCAGCTCGATCAGTTTGCCGAGACCGGATTCACCCGCGCCGTGGGCGTGGGTCGCTTTCCGGATACCGCGCGCCGTGCCGGTGAACGGCAGGTGCAGGGCACGGCCCACCCGCCGGCCCGCCCTCCGGAGCGGCCCGGCCTCGTCGGACGACCTCACGGCTGCCACCTCGTCATAGTGCCCCAGCAGCCTCTTCAGTGAACCGTGATGAGGGCTACTTGGGGCGGGCAGGTGGGCGGCGGGCTGCGGAGGGGGTAGCGTGCGTAGCGCGCCACCGGCGGAAGTTCTCGGCCGCGCGCCTCTTCGGCATCCCGCAGAATGGATGACGATAGGTGTGCCCGAGACACGTCGGGCGCGGACGTCGATGCGGCCCCCTGGTCCGCTCCGCCCGCCGCCCGTACTTCGCGAATCGGCCGGCGCACCTGTGAGACGGCGTAGGAGATGAGCGAGACCTGTGAGTGCTGCGACGACGCGAAGCCGTACTGCGCGTACCCCCGCCCCCGACCGCCTGTGCGCCGAGGCGGTGGACCTGGCCAGGGAGGCGGCCGCGGAGGTGGCCGCGCCGGGGGAGGTGGGCGAGCACACCGGTGTCGTCGCGGAGGGCGACCGGGTCGTCACGCACTTCTTCGAGTGCCGTGAGCCCGGCTACCGGGGCTGGCGCTGGGCCGTGACGGTCGCCCGGGCGTCCCGCGCCAAGGTCGTCACCCTCGACGAGACGGTCCTGCTGCCGGGACCCGACGCCCTCCTGGCACCGGAGTGGGTGCCCTGGAGCGAGCGGCTGCGCCCCGGCGACCTCGGCCCCGGGGACCTGCTGCCCACCGAGCAGGACGACCTCCGCCTGGAGCCCGGCTACACCGGCGAGGACGTGCCGCCGCCGAACTCCCCGGTGTCGGAGGAGATGGCCGAGCTGGTCGACTCCGAGGACGCCGACCTCGTCACCCGTACGCCCTCGCGCGGCACCATCGCGGCCGTCGCGGAGGAGCTGGGCATGCGGCGGGCGCGGGTCCTGTCGCGGTACGGGCTGCACGTCGCGGCCGACCGGTGGGAGGAGAACTTCGGGGCGAAGACCCCGATGGCGCAGGCCGCCCCGGCGGCGTGCGTGTCGTGCGGGTTCCTGATGCCGCTGGGCGGCTCCCTGAAGCAGGCGTTCGGCGTGTGCGCCAACGAGTTCTCGCCCGCCGACGGGCACGTCGTGTCGCTGACGTACGGCTGCGGCGGGCACTCCGAGGCGGCCGTCATGCCCAAGCCCCCGCGCCCGGCGCCGCCGGTCCTGGACTCGATGGGCGCCGACGCGTTCCCCCTCCGCCCGGCCCGCGACAGCGGCTCGGTCCCCCCGGTCTCCCCGGACGCCGCCTCCGAGGACCTGGGCCACAGCTAGCCCTCCCGCCGGGCGCGTCCCCTCGCGGGGCGGGCCCCGGACCCGGCGTCCCGTCGACGCGGTACCTTCGGGCCCCGTAACGACGCGCAGGGCGAGAGAGCGGAGCGACACGTGAGCGTGAGGGCGACGGCGACCGAGGGGGCCGACCCGTTCGGGACCGCGCGGCTGCGACGCGGGGTGCTCGACGCGTGGGGCGCGGGGCCCGCGCGGTTCCGGGAGGACGCCAACGCCGAGGAGGACCTGGCGCTCGGCGGGTACCGGGACCGGCTGGTGGTGGAGCTGGCGCAGAACGCCGCCGACGCCGCCGCCCGGGCCAAGGTGCCCGGACGGCTCCGGCTCACGCTGCACCCCGGCGGGGCGGACGGCCCCGCCGTGCTCGCGGCCGCCAACACGGGCGCGCCCCTGGACGCGACCGGGGTCGAGTCGCTCAGCACCCTGCGCGCGTCCGCCAAGCGGGAGGGGCACGAGGGCGCGGTCGGCCGCTTCGGCGTCGGGTTCGCCGCGGTGCTGGCGGTGAGCGACGAGCCGGCGGTCGTGGGCCGCCACGGGGGCGTGCGGTGGTCGCTGCGCGAGGCCCGCGAGCTGGCCGCCGGGGCCGCGCAGGCCAGCCCCGGCCTGGGCGACGAACTGCGCCGCCGCGACGGCCACGTACCGCTGCTGCGGCTCCCGCTGCCCGCCGAGGGCACCGCCCCGGACGGCTACGACACGGTGGTGATCCTGCCGCTGCGGGACGCCGCCGCCGTGGACCTGGCCGAGCGGCTGCTCGCCGGGGTCGACGACGCCCTGCTGCTGACCCTGCCGGGGCTCACCGAGGTCGTCGTGGAGACCCCGGCCGGGACGCGGACCCTCACGCGCCGGGAGCACGAGGGGTACGTCCACGTCGACGACACCGACGGCGGCACGCGCCGCTGGCGGACCGTCAGCCACCAGGGCGCCATCGACGCCGAGCTGCTGAAGGACCGGCCCGTCGAGGAGCGGCTGCGCCCGCACTGGGCGGTCACCTGGGCCGTGCCCGTGGACGACGAGGGCGCGCCCGCCCGCCCCCGTACCGCCCCCGTCGTGCACGCCCCGACGCCCACCGACGAGCCGCTCGGCATCCCCGCCCTGCTGATCGCGACGTTCCCGCTGGACACCACCCGCCGCCACCCGGCGCCCGGTCCGCTCACCGACTTCCTGGTGCGCCGGGCCGCCGACGCGTACGCCGAGCTGCTGGCCGACTGGCGGCCCGTGTCGACCGGCACGATCGACCTCGTGCCCGGACCGCTCGGCAAGGGCGTGCTGGACGGGGCGATCCGGGGCGCCGTCCTGGAACTGCTGCCCCGCGTGGCGTTCCTCGCGCCCGCCGCCCCGTCGGAGGAGCTGCACGCGCTGCGCCCGTTCGAGGCGGAGGTCGTCGAGGGCGCGGGCGCCGACACCGTACGCGTCCTGGCGGAGGTCCTGCCGACGCTGCTGCCCGCCGGCCTGGAACGCCGTACCGAACTGCGCGCCCTCGGCGTGGCCCGGCTGCCCCTCGGCGACGCCATCGACCGGCTGGCGGGCACCGAGCGCACCCCCGAGTGGTGGCACCGGCTGTACGAGTCGCTCGCGGGCGTCGACCCCGACCGGCTCACCGGCCTGCCCGTGCCGCTGGTCGGCGGCCGTACCGCGACCGGCCCCCGGCACGTGCTGCTGCCGCTTCCGGACACGCCCACCGACCTGACCCGGCTGGGCCTGAAGGTCGCCCACCCGGACGCCGCCCACCCCATCCTGGAGAAGCTGGGCGCCCTGCCCGCCACCCCGCGCGCCGTGCTCACCACGCCGCAGGTGCGGGCCGCCGTGGCCGCCTCCCTCGACGGTGCGGACGTCTGGGACGAGGAGGCCCCGGACCCGGAGGAACTGGCCGAGACGGTCCTCACCCTCGTGCGCGACGCCGGTCTGGAGCCGGGCGACGAGCCGTGGCTGGGCGCGCTGGCGCTGCCCGACGAGGAGGGCGAGCTCGCCCCCGCCGGTGAACTGGTGCTGCCCGGCAGCCCGTTCGCCTCCGTGATGCGGGAGGACGAACTCGCGCTGGTGGACGCCGAACTGGCCGAGCGGTGGGGCGAGCAGCCGCTCGCGGCGTGCGGGGTGCTGGCGAACTTCGCGCTGGTGCGGGCCACCGACGTGGTCCTGGACCCGGACGAACTGGAGCCCCGCGACGGCGACTTCGCCGAGCCCGACGACGCCGGGCTGCTGGACGCGGTCGACGTGTGGTGCGAGGACGTGCTGGACCGGCTGCCGGAGACTCCCGTCCCGCCGGTGGCGACCGAGATCGTCGCCGTCCGGGACCTGGACCTGGTGGACGACGACGCCTGGCCCGAGGCGCTGGCGCTGCTGGCCCGGCCGCCGCTGCGCGACGCGCTGACCCAGTTGGTGCGGGTGCTGCTGCCGGACGGCACGACCGAGACGGTCCGCCCGTACACCGCCTGGTGGCTGCGCGACCACCCCGTGCTGGACGGGCGCCGGCCGGCCGGGCTGCGCGCCGCCGGGGCGGACCCGCTGCTGGAGGGGCTGTACGACGCCGTCGACATCGCGACCGGGTTCAGCGACCCGCAGGTGCTGCACGCCCTGGGCGTCCGGACCACCGTCGCCGCCCTGCTGGACGAGCCGGGCGGCGCGGCGGAGCTGCTGGCGCGGCTGGCCGATCCGGAGCGTGCGGTGGGCGCCGCCCAGTTGCACGGGCTCTACACCCTGCTCGCCGACCTCGACCCCGAGGAGGTCACCCTCCCCGACCACCTGCGCGCCGTGGTGGACGGCGAGGTACGGGTGGTGGACGCGGCCGACGCGCTGGTCGCCGACGCGCCCGACCTGCTGCCGCTCTCGGCGGGCCGCCCGCTGCTGCCGGTCGCCCCGGGGCGGGTCGCGGACCTGGCGGAGCTGTTCCAGGTGCGGCGGCTGAGCGAGGAGGTCGAGGCGGAGGTCTCGACGGAGGGCGAGGAGCACGACGTACCCGAGTCGGTGCACGCCCTGCTCGGGCCGGGCACGCCCGCGACGTACGTCGAGCACGAGGAGTTGCGGGCCGGCGGTGTCGAGCTGGACTGGCGGCGCACCGCGGACGGTGTCCTGCACGCCGCCACCCTGGAGGGCGTCGCGGCGGGCCTCGCCTGGGCGGCGGGCCAGTGGCCGCGGCGCTTCGAGGTGGCGGCGCTGCTGGAGGACCCCTCCCGCACGGCGGAGCTGGCCCGCGACCGCTGGTTCGACTAGCCCCGGCCGGTCCCGGGCCCGTCCGGCGCGGTCCCGTCGGTCCGGGTCCGGGTCCGGGTCCGGTCCGGGGCCGTCCCGTCGGTCCGGGGCCCGTCCGCCGCCGTGCCGTCGGTCCCGGGCCCGTCCGGCGCGGGTCCGTCCTGTCGCTCCTCCCGGCCGTCCGCCGGGAAGCGCCGGCCCACCCAGCGCCACGCGAGCTCCAGGACCACCCCGCCCAGCGCCGCGACGGCCGCCGCCGCCCACGGCAGGGTGGTCCCGACCAGTCGCAGGGCGAAGAAGTCCTGCAGCCAGGGCACCACGAGGACCAGCAGGAAGCCCGCGCCCATCGTCGCGACCAGCCCGATCCGCCACCAGGTGTACGGCCGGGCGATGATGGCCAGCACCCACAGCGACACCAGGAACAGGGTGAGCGTCGCCGCGCTGGTCTCGGCCGAGAGCGCCCCCGCCCCGCTGTAGTGGGTGCGGGCCAGCAGGTAGGTGGCGAAGGTCGTGGTGGCGGCGGTGAGGCCGGCCGGGACGGCGTACCGCATGACGCGGCGGACGAAGTGCGGCTTGGCGCGCTCCTTGTTCGGCGCGAGCGCCAGGAAGAAGGCCGGCACGCCGATGGTCAGCGTGGACAGCAGCGTCAGGTGCCGGGGCAGGAAGGGGTACTCCACCTGGAAGCACACCACCAGGATCGCCAGCAGCACCGAGTAGACGGTCTTGGTGAGGAAGAGCGTGGCGACGCGGGTGATGTTGCCGATGACCCGCCGTCCCTCCGCGACGACCGACGGCAGCGTGGCGAAGCTGTTGTTCAGCAGCACGATCTGGGCGACGGCCTTGGTCGCCTCCGAGCCGGAGCCCATGGAGACGCCGATGTCGGCGTCCTTCAGGGCGAGGACGTCGTTGACGCCGTCGCCGGTCATCGCGACCGTGTGCCCGTGCGACTGGAGCGCGCCGACCATGTCGCGCTTCTGCTGCGGGGTGACGCGCCCGAAGACCGCGCCCTCGCCCAGGGCGCTCGCCATCTCGTCCCGCTCGGCGGGCAGGCGGCGGGCGTCGACGGTCCGCTCGGCGCCCGGCAGGCCGAGCTTTCCGGCGACCGCGCCGACGGAGACGGCGTTGTCGCCGGAGAGGACCTTGGCGTCGACGTTCTGGTCGGCGAAGTAGGCGAGGGTGTCGGCGGCGTCGGGCCGCAGCCGCTGCTCCAGGACGACGAGCGCGGCCGCCTCGGCGGTGCCGGCCACGCCGGGGTCGTCCAGTTCGCCGCCCGCCCGGGCGAGCAGCAGGACGCGCAGCCCCTGCTGGTTGAGGTCCTCGATCTCGTCCAGCACCGGGTCGCCGTCGGGCAGCAGCACGTCGGGCGCGCCCAGCAGCCAGGTGCTGCTCTGTCCGTCGCCCTCGCTGAAGGCCGCGCCGCTGTACTTGCGGGCCGACGAGAACGGCAGCGCCTGGGTGCACCGCCAGTCGTCGCTGTCGGGGTAGGTGTCGATGATCGCCTGGAGGGAGGCGTTCGGGCGGGGGTCGGACTCGCCGAGCGCGCCGAGGACCTTGCGTACGTACGCCTCGTCCGTCCCGCCCAGGGTGCGCAGCTCGGTGACGTCCATGCCGCCCTCGGTGAGGGTGCCGGTCTTGTCGAGGCACACCACGTCGACCCGGGCGAGGCCCTCGATGGCGGGCAGCTCCTGGACGAGGCACTGCTTGCGGCCGAGCCGGATCACGCCGATGGCGAAGGCGACGGAGGTGAGCAGGACGAGCCCCTCGGGGATCATCGGCACGATGCCGCCGACCGTCCGGGCGACCGACTCCTTGAAGTCGGTGTCCTTGACGACGAGCTGGCTGATGATGAGCCCGATCGCGGTCGGGACCATCATCCAGGTCACGTACTTGAGGATCGTGGAGATGCCGTTGCGCAGCTCGGAGTTGACGAGCGTGAAGCGGGACGCCTCCTCGGCGAGCTGCGCCGCGTAGGCGTCGCGTCCCACCTTGGTGGCGGTGAACGCCCCGCCGCCCGCGACGACGAAGCTGCCGGACATGACCTGGTCGCCGCGTTTCTTCAGGACGGCGTCGGCCTCGCCGGTGAGGAGCGACTCGTCGATCTCCAGGCCGTCCGCCTCGGCGACCTCGCCGTCGACGACCACCTTGTCGCCCGGTCCGAGTTCGATGCAGTCCCCGAGGACGATCTCCGACGTGGGCACCTCGGCCGACTCGCCGTCGCGCCGGACGGTCGGCCTGACCTCGCCGATCAGGGCGAGGGAGTCGAGGGTCTTCTTGGCGCGCAGCTCCTGGACGATGCCGATGCCGGTGTTGGCGAGGATGACGAACCCGAACAGGCTGTCCTGGATCGGGGCGACGATCAGCATGATCACCCACAGCACGCCGATGATCGCGTTGAAGCGGGTGAAGACGTTGCCGCGGACGATGTCGACGGTGGAGCGGGAGCTGCGGACGGGTACGTCGTTGACCTCGCCGCGGGCGACCCGCTCGGCCACCTCGGCGGCGGTCAGCCCGCGGGGCCGGTGCAGGACGGGCGGGGTGACCGGGTGCACGGGGTCGAGTTCCGCCCCCGCGTCGATGGTGCGCCCGCCCACGCCGGTGCCGCCGGAGCCGGGTTCGGAGCCGTCGGTCTCGATCTTCGCCCGCTGCGTCATGGTTCCGACGGTACGACCGTCCTCGCGCCCGCACACCGCGAGCGGCGGGAAGATCCGCCCCCGGTACGACGGGAATGGTCCCGTGGCGGTACGTCAGTCCTCGTCGGCGGCCTCGGCGGCCGCCCGCTTGAGCGCCGCGTCCCGCCGGCGCACGTACCAGATGCCGAGCAGTCCGAGCCCGCCGCCCGCGAGGCAGGTCCACACCCACCAGGTGAGGTCGCGGTCGGCGAACCAGCCGTAGAAGGGGACCTGCGCCAGGAAGAGGACGAACCAGATGATCGTGCCGCCGGTGATCGTGGCGACGACCGGACCCTCCAGGGGTTCGGGTGCCTCGTGCTTGGGGGTCCACTTCGCCATGCGCACAGTGTAGGTGCGGGGCCCGGAGCGGTCCGGCGGCCCTCGGGGGCCCTTGCGCGCGCCCGCTCTACGCGCGGAGATACCGATCTTCGACTGATGCGTTCATACTGAAACGTCTTGTGTCTGACCGGTTTCTTTCGTGTGAATGACCAAACGCGACCGGTCCTGACCGGTTCCCCCGCCCCCGCACCATGAGGTTTCGCATGCCCTCCTCGGCCACCACGCTGACGGACGCCGGCGCCCAGCCGCCGTCCCCCCAGCAGCCGACCAGCGGCCGCCTGGACCGCTTCTTCAAGATCTCGGAGCGTGGCTCCACGGTCGCCCGAGAGGTACGCGGCGGATTCGCGACCTTCTTCGCGATGGCCTACATCATCGTGCTGAACCCGATCATCCTCGGCAGCGCCAAGGACATGTACGGGCACCAGCTCGACGGTGGCCAGCTCGTCACCGCCACCGTGCTGACCGCCGCCTTCTCGACGCTGCTCATGGGCGTCATCGGCAATGTGCCGATCGCCCTGGCGGCCGGTCTCGGCGTCAACACGGTCGTCGCCCTCCAGCTCGCGCCCCGCATGTCCTGGGCGGACGCCATGGGCATGGTCGTGCTGGCCGGCTTCGTGGTGATGCTGCTGGTCGCCACCGGGCTGCGGGAACGGGTGATGAACGCCGTACCGCTCGGCCTGCGCAAGGGCATCGCCATCGGCATCGGCCTGTTCATCATGCTGATCGGCCTGGTCGACTCCGGGTTCGTCTCGCGCATCCCGGACGCCGCCCACACCACCGTCCCGCTCCAGCTCGGCGCGGGCGGTCACCTCACGGGCTGGCCCGTCCTGGTCTTCGTCCTGGGCACGCTGCTCACCCTGGCGCTGATCATCCGCAAGGTGCCGGGCGCGATCCTCATCTCGATCGTGGTCATGACGATCCTCGCGATGGTCATCAACGCGGTCGCGACCGTCCCGTCCTGGGGCCTGACGACCCCGACGTGGCCGGGCAACCCGGTCGCCACGCCCGACTTCGGGCTCGTGGGCGAGGTGAGCCTGTTCGGCGGCTTCGAGAAGGTCGGCCTGCTCACCGGGTGCCTCTTCGTCTTCACGGTCCTGCTGTCCTGCTTCTTCGACGCGATGGGCACGATCCTCGGCGTCGGCGACGAGGCGAAGCTGATCGACAAGGACGGCAACTTCCCGGGCATCAACAAGGTGCTCCTGGTGGACGGCCTGGCCGTCGCCTCCGGCGGCGCGACCTCCTCGTCGGCCACCACCTGCTTCGTGGAGTCCACGGCGGGCGTCGGCGAGGGCGCGCGCACCGGTCTGGCGTCCGTCGTCACGGGCGGCCTGTTCTCGGTGGCCCTCTTCCTCACCCCGCTCGCCACGATGGTCCCCTCGCAGGCGGCCACCCCCGCCCTGCTGGCGGTCGGCTTCCTCATCCTGGCGGGCTCGGTCAAGGACATCGACTGGAGCGACTTCACCATCGCGGTGCCGGCCTTCCTGGCGATGGTGATGATGCCGTTCACGTACTCGATCACCAACGGCATCGGCATCGGCTTCATCGCCTTCACGGTGCTCCGCCTCGCCGCGGGACGCGGCCGCGAGGTGCCGGTCGCGATGTACGCGGTCTCGGCGGTCTTCGCCTTCTACTACGCGATGCCGTCGCTGGGCCTCACGTAAGAGGCGCCGTCCCAGGTGGCCACCGGGCGCGGGCACACCGCCCCGGTGGCCTTCGCGTGCCGCCGGGGGACCTCCCGGCGGCTTTCGCGTGCCGCCGGGGGACACCCCCGGGTGCTCACCGCCGTGGCGCACCGCCCGTCAGGCGCCGCGCGTGTCGTAGAAGCGGTTCGTCTCGTCGACCGCCGCCTCGAAACGTTCGTCGAAGTCGTCCCGGACCAGCGTCCGGACCACGTAGTCCTGGACGCTCATGCCGCTGCGGGCGGCGTGGCGCCGGACCCGGTCGAGCAGCTCTCCGTCTATCCGCAGGCTGAGCACTGTCGATCCCATGCCGCACAGAGTCGCCGCCCCGCCGCTCCCCCCGCGTCACTTTTCGGCCTCCTCTCACTCATACGGGTGACGCCTCTCACCGCACCCTTCCCGGGTGGTATTTAGCCAGGGTAATGAGTTACGCTAAATACATGCCTGACCTTTCCCACGGTGACCCCGCTGACGCAGCCGCCGTGAACGCCCTGCGCTCCGCCGTCATGCGGCTGGGCAGACGCCTGAAGCACCAGCGCGTCGACGAGTCGCTGAGCCCCACCGAGATGTCGGTGCTCGGCACCCTCGCCCGCTGCGGTTCCGCCACCCCCGGTGAGCTGGCCCGCAAGGAGCACGTCCAGCCGCCCTCGATGACCCGCATCGTGGCGCTGCTCGAGGCCAAGGGACTGGTCCGGCTGGAGCCGCACCCCGACGACCGCCGCCAGAAGGTCGTCACCCAGACCGAGACGGCCGAGACCATGCTCGAGGAGTCCCGCCGCAAGCGGAACGCCTGGCTGGCGACGCTCGCCGAGGGCCTGGACGAGGACGAGTGGGCGAAGCTGCGCGACGCGGCTCCCGTGCTGGAGAAGCTCGCGCACCTGTAGGACGTACGACACGAGGAGGCGAACCCTTTTGAGTACGGGACACGGAGCAGACTCCGCACCCGCACACAAGCCCGACGACACCATCACCCGCACCGGGACCTTCTCCTCCCTCAAGGTCCGCAATTACCGGCTCTTCTTCACCGGGGCCATCGTCTCCAACACCGGCACCTGGATGGCCCGCATCACCCAGGACTGGCTGGTCCTCAGCCTCACCGGTTCCGCCGCCGCCGTCGGCATCACCACCGCGCTCCAGTTCCTGCCGATGCTGCTCTTCGGCCTGTACGGCGGTGTCATCGCCGACCGCTACCCCAAGCGGCGCCTGCTGCTGCTCAGCCAGGGCGCCCTCGGCCTGTGCGGCCTGGCCCTCGCCGTGCTGACCCTGTCCGGGCACGTCCAGGTCTGGCACGTGTACCTGATCGCGTCCCTGCTCGGCATGGTCACCGTCGTCGACACCCCGGCCCGCCAGTCCTTCGTCTCCGAGCTGGTCGGACCGGCCCAGCTCCGCAACGCCGTCAGCCTGAACTCCGCCAACTTCCAGTCGGCGCGGCTCGTCGGCCCCGCCGTCGCGGGCGGCCTGATCGCCTCCATCGGCAGCGGCTGGGCCTTCCTCGTCAACGGCCTGTCCTTCCTCGCCCCGCTGACCGCCCTGCTGCTGATGCGCACCGGCGAGCTGCACAGGGTGGAGCGCGCCCCGCGCGGCAAGGGCCAGTTGCGCGAGGGCCTGCGGTACGTGGCCGGGCGCCCCGAGCTGATCTGGCCGATCGCGCTCGTGGGCTTCATCGGCACGTTCGGCTTCAACTTCCCCATCTGGCTGACCGCCTTCGCCGACGGCGTGTTCCACGTCGGACCGGGTACGTACGGCTTCCTCAACACCCTGATGGCCGTCGGCTCCCTCGTCGGGGCCCTGCTCTCGGCCCGGCGCGGCACCTCGCGGCTGCGGCTGCTGATCGGCGCGGCGATGGCCTTCGGCGCCCTGGAGGTCGCCGCCGCGTTCTCCCCGGCGTTCTGGCTCTTCGCGCTGCTGCTGGTCCCGATCGGGATGCTCGGCCTGACGGTGAACGTCACCGCCAACTCCTCGGTCCAGATGGCGACCGACCCCATGATGCGGGGCCGGGTGATGAGCCTCTACATGATGGTCTTCGTCGGCGGTACGCCGCTGGGGGCGCCCCTGCTGGGGTGGATCACCGACACGTACGGCGCCCGCGTCGGCTTCGCCACGGGCGGTGCCGTCTCGCTGGCGGCCGCCGTGGTGATCGGCCTGGTGCTGGCCCGGGTGGGCGGCCTGCGGCTCAAGGTCGACCTGCGCCGGGGCCACCCCCACGTGCGGTTCGTCCCGCGCGAGCGGCTCACGACGGCCGCGTGACGGCGCGGAGGGGGGCGGGTCACACCCGCATGGCCAGCACCTGCCCCTTCCAGCCGTCGACCTCGTAGGTCTCCGTGGGCGTGAAGCCGTTGCGCGCGTAGTAGTCCACGAGACGCCCGCCGCTGCCCGCGAAACAGTCCACCCGCAGCAGCGGGACACCCTGCCGCCTCGCCTCCCCGACCGCGTGCGCCAGCAGGGCGCTGCCCACCCCCCGCCCGTGGAAGCGGGCGTCGGTGACCAGGAAGCGCACGTACAGCTCCGGCTCGCCGGCGGGCGCCACGTCCGGCCCCGGGTACGGCGTCAGCGTCAGCGACCCGGCCGGTACGCCGTCCACCTCCGCGATCCACGGCATGCCGTCCGTGACGGTCGCGCGCACGCGCCGCACGGCCCGGGGCCTGGCCGACCAGGGCTCGGTGCCCCACTGGTCGGTGATCCCCCGCGCGTTCAGCCAGACCACGGCGCTGTCCAGCATGCCGAGTATCACGGGGACGTCGTCCGCCCCGCCCTTACGGATCTCCACCTTGTCCATCGGCCGAGGATACGGCTCGCCGATCATGCCAGACTCGCGTCATGAGGCTTTTCGCTGCCGTGCTGCCCGCCCGGGCGGCCGTCGATGAACTCGCCGCCGAGGTCGACCTGTTGCGCTCCCTTCCGGGCGCCGGCGCCCTGCGCTGGACCGGACGTGAGGGCTGGCACTTCACGCTGGCGTTCATGGGGGAGGTGGACGACGAGCTGGTGCCGGAGCTGCGCACCCGGCTCGCCCGGGCCGCCCACCGCACCGAGCCGTTCCCGCTGCGGCTCCACGGGGGCGGGCGGTTCGGCCGGCGCGTGCTGTGGACGGGGGCGGCCGGCGGGCTGGACGAGATGCGGCTGCTGGCCGAACGCGCGGACGCGGCCGCCCGGCGCTCCGGCGTCCCGATGGAGGAGCACCGCCGCTACCAGGCCCACCTGACGATCGCCCGCGGCCGCACGGACGCCGCCGACCTGCGGCCGTTCGTCGAGCGGCTCCAGGAGTTCGAGGGCACCCGCTGGGAGGTGGCCGAGCTGGCCCTCGTCCGCAGCAACCTGCCCGGGGGCGGTGAGGCGGGCCGGGGGCCGCGCTACGAGACGGTCGGGTCCTGGCCGCTGGGGAGGGCCAGCTAGTCTCGAAGGGTGGACCCGAAGACCCGTAACCGGATCATGGCCGGTGTGCTCGTGCTGATGTTCGTGATCATCGCCGTGGCGGCCGCGCTCGGCTGACCGAGCCGCGGCCGCCCGACGGCGCCCGTCACCAGGCGAAGGCCTCCGGCGACGGCCCCGGGCCCGGGAAGATCGCGTCCAGCTCCGTCAGGACCTCGTCCGACAGCTCCAGCTCGACGGCCCGCAGCGCGGAGTCGAGCTGCTCGGCGGTGCGCGGACCGACGATCGGCCCCGTCACCCCCGGCCGGGACAGCAGCCAGGCCAGGGCCACCTCGCCCGGCTTGAGCCCGTGCTTGTCCAGGAGGTCCTCGTACGCCTGGACCTGGAGGCGTACGTCGGTGTTGGCCAGCGCGTCGGCCGACCGGCCGCTGGTGCGGCGCGCCCCTTCGGTCTCCTTCCTGATCACTCCGCCGAGCAGTCCGCCGTGCAGCGGCGACCAGGGGATGATCCCGACGCCGTAGTCCTGGGCGGCCGGGATGACCTCCATCTCGGCGCGGCGCTCGGCCAGGTTGTACAGGCACTGCTCACTGACGAGCCCGAGCATGCCCCGCCGGGCGGCCAGCTCGTTGGCCTGGGCGATCTTGTAGCCGGGGAAGTTGGACGACCCCGCGTACAGGATCTTGCCCTGCTGGATCAGGACGTCGATGGCCTGCCAGATCTCCTCGAAGGGAGTGCGGCGGTCGATGTGGTGGAACTGGTACAGATCGATGTAGTCGGTGTTGAGGCGCTTGAGACTGGCCTCGACGGCCCGCCGGATGTTCACGGCCGACAGCCGGTCGTGGTTGGGCCAGACGCGCCCGTCGGCCTCCATGTTCCCGTACACCTTGGTGGCGAGCACGACCTTGTCCCGGTCGCCGCCACGGGCGAACCAGGAGCCGATGATCTCCTCCGTACGGCCCTTGTTCTCGCCCCAGCCGTACACATTGGCGGTGTCGAAGAAGTTGATGCCCGCCTCGATGGCGGCGTTCATGATCGCGTGACTGCCGGCCTCGTCGGTCTGGGGCCCGAAGTTCATCGTGCCGAGGACGAGTCGGCTGACCTTGAGTCCGGTGCGTCCGAGCTGCGTGTACTTCATGGTCGTACAGCCAACGCCTTGGAGCGCGCTCGAAGCAAGGGGGCCGAGGGGCGTCCGCTGCCGCGTGATCGCGTGCAGCCGCGCAGGACAACGATACGCACGGCGGCCAGGGTCATGACGACGGCGAGAACTGCCACACGGGTGGGCGTCACGCCCCGCCCAGCCACCCGGCCGCGTCGAGCCGGAAGGCGTCCGCCGGGACGACCGTCCGCAGGGCGGCCTCCAGGTCACGGACGCGATCCGCCCCCAGGGTGTGCGCCCAGTCCGCGCGCAGCTCGTCGAAGATCGCCGCCGAGCGGGCGAGGGCGTCCAGGCCGTGCGGGGTGAGGCGGACCAGCTTGCGGCGGGCGTCGGCGGGGTCGTCGGCGCGCTCGGCGTACCCGAGGGCGACGAGCCGGTCGACGGTCTTGCCGGCCGCCTGCTTGGACACGCCCAGCCGCCGCCCCACCTCGCTGGCGGTAGCGCCGCCGGGCCCGATGGCCTGCATGGCGAACCCGTGCGCGGGGCGCACGTCGGGGTGTCCCTGGCGGGCGAGTTCGGCGTGGAGGCGGTCGATGAGGGTGCGGAAACCCGCGAAGAGCAGCAGGGGCAGCTCATAACCCTTGCCAGAATCGACAACCTGGTTTACCTTCTTTTCGTCAACCATGTTGTCCATCTTAGGAGCGGCCTTGTTCGTCGACCACACCCTGGAGTCCGCCCCGGTCGCCTCCCGCCCCGTGATGGAGGCCGTCGCCCACCGCATGGGCGGCCACCTGCCGCCCGCCGTCGCCCGCATGGCGGCCTCACCGGAGCTGCTGGAGGGGTTCATGACCCTCACCGCCATGTTCGACCGCACCACCCTGGAACCGGTCGCCCGCGAAACGGTCATCATGGCCGTCGCCACCCGCAACGGCTGCCAGGTCTGCGTCGACCTGCACACCCGCAAGCTCCGTGCCCTGGGCGCCGGTACCGCCGTGATCGCCGCCCTCCGCGACGGCACCCCGCTGCCCGACGAACGCCTCGAAGCGGTACGGCGGTTCGTCGACGCCGTGTACGCCACGACGGGCGAGGTGTCCGACGAGGACCTGGCCGCCTTCCTGTCCCACGGCTACACCGAACGCAACGCCCTGGAGGTGGTCATGGGCATCGGTACGTACACGATGTCGACGTTCGCCAACCGGCTCACGCGCGCGTAGCCGCCTCCACGGCGTCGGCGACACGCACGCATCCCCTGCACGCGGACAGGCGTGCGACCTCCGCACCTGCGGAAACGGTGGCCGGAGGGCACTACGTGTCCGCCTCTGTGCGTTCCGTTCCGGGAATGGCCACGGCGCCTCCATACTGCACCCGGGTGATGACGGACTCGCGGGCGGGGAGGCTGTGCATGCATCAACCGGGGGAGACGATCGACGGGCGCTACGAGCTGATACGTGGCCTCGGACGCGGCGGCATGGGTGAGGTCTGGTCGGCGGCGGACCTCAAGCTCGGCCGGTCGGTCGCCATCAAGCTCCTCTTCATGCCCCAGGAGGCCGACCACGCCAGCCGTGCGGTGAAGCGGCTGGGCGCGGAGGCACGCGCGCTCGCCCTCGTGGGCCACGAGCACGCCGTCACCGTGTACGACTGGGGCGGCGCGGGCGGCGACTTCTACATCACGATGGAGCTGCTGGACGGGCATACGCTCCAGGCGCTGTTGGACAGGGCGCGGCGGGAGCGGGCGGACGGGAAGCCGCTCGACGCGGCCCTCCCCGAGCTCGACAAGGTCGTCGAGTGGGCGGACCGGATCTGCGAGGTACTGGAGACCGCGCACGCGAGCGGCATCGTGCACCGCGACATCAAACCGTCCAACGTGATGGTGACGCAGCGCGGTGCCGTCCGGGTGCTGGACTTCGGCATCGCGAAGCTGCTGGAGGAGAGCGGCCAGACGCGGCCGGGGACGGTCCTCGGCACCCCGGCGTACATGGCCCCCGAACAGGAACGGGGATCGGCCGGCCGGCGGTCCGACCTCTACTCGCTCGGATGCCTGCTGTACGCGCTGGTGACCGGTTGGCCCCCGGCACGCGGGGAGGGCGTGGTGGCACCCGCGCCCGGGAGCCTGCGCCCCGGACTGCCCGCCGGGCTCGACCGTTTGATCCTTCGCCTGCTGAAGGAGGACCCCGCCGCACGGCCGCAGACCGCGGGTGAGGTGAGGCGGCTCCTGGGGACGGCGCTGATGCGGCAACCGGACGCACCGGCGCCGGTGTTACCCGGGCCTCCCGTGCTCGAGCCGGTGATCTGGTACGACCGCGAGCCCGAACCGACGGACCCGTACGACCCCGAGGGCGAACCGGTGGCCGACAAGGAGTCGGAATGGTGGGACGCGCTCTACCCGCCGGAGCCGGACCCGGAGCCGGAGCCGAAGCCCCGCCCTGCCGCGCCACGGCCGCAGCCCGCGGCGCCCACGCGCCTGTACTCGGCGGCCGACGGCCTCGTCCCCGTCCCGCGGGCCCGTCCGGCCCGGCCGATGGCCCCGAAGCCGGGGGCGCGGGTGCGGGAGCGGGCGCGTGAACGGGAAAGGGAGGCCCGACGGCAGCAGGCCCGGGTCAAGAGGCGGGAAATCGCCGAGACGATCGGCACCGTGCTCCTCACCTGGGCAGGCACCACGGGTCTGGTGTTCACCACGACGGACCTGTCCTTCGTTCTCTCCGCCCTGTGCGGGGTGAGCGCCGCGGGGCTCGCGTATGGAGCCGAACTCGTCGTCCGCCGCTTCCAGATCTATCCCCGCAGGTTCCGCACCGGTCGCTTCCGCACGGCCGGCGTGGAGGACGGCGTCGTGGTCGCGTCGTTGGCCGTGTTCCTCATCGTCCTCGGCGGCTGCATCTGGCTCATGGCCTCCCAGACCGACCAACCGTGGTGGGCCGACGCACTGTCCGGCGCCGGTGAGGCAGTGGGCATGGCCATCGGCGCCGGCAGTGCGTCCGCGTTCCTCCTGGACGACGGGTGGAAGAACGTGGGGCAGGTCCTCATCAACGGCATCCTGCTCGGCGCGATCGCCTTCGGGCTCTTCTTCGCGGCGCTGGACATGGCCTGGTGGACGGCCATGATCAGCGCCTTGGCCGTCTGGGCGGCCGGCTCCTTCCTGAGCGCGATCCTCGACCTGATCGCCGAGGACATAGGGGCCTGAGGAATGCTCGAGACCGCGGCGGAGAGGTTTTACCCAACGGTCGACCAGCGGCGCGCCGCCGTGTCGTAGCGTCGCAGCATCCCTTGATCACGAGCACGGACGTCTCCGGCGGCTCCTTCAGCCGTCGGCCGAGGCGACCCGTCAGGAGGCATGCCATGAACCTCGTCGACATACGGAACACGGCCACGGAACTGCCGGACGCCTGGAGTTCGCTGCTGCTGGCGCAGGTCGGCCGCACCGGGGTGAAGGTGCTGCGGATGGACGGACATCCCCTGGCGCCGGAATCCCATGACACGGCCGAAGCGCTGCTGGTGATCGACGGGACACTGCGGCTGGTGGCCGACGGGACCGAGGTCGACGTGCGCGCGGGGGAGATGTACGTCGTCGAGGCGGGCGTGGAGCATGCCGTCCGCCCCGGCAGTCGGGGCACGCTCGTCATCGTCGAGCACATCGCGACCGCGTCCTAGGACACCTCCTTGAGCGCCGCCACGTTGGCGGCCATCCGGCGCAGCACCTTCAGCGCGGCGACGTACTCGTCGTCGCCGATGCCGTCGTGGATCTCCGCGCGGATGCGGGTCACCAGCTCCTTGATGCGGGCCTTGGCCGCGCGGCCCTCCTCGGTGAGGTGCAGGTGCCGGTCGTCGTCCTGACGCAGCCAGCCCCGGTGGAGCAGGTGGTCGACGGCGCGGGAGGCGTCGTGCGGGGTGTCCGCGACGTCCGCCAGCCCGGCGGCGATGACCTCGCGGGTGACGTCGCCGCCGGCGTCGACCCGGTTGAGCGTCCACCACTGCGGCTGGGTGACGTCCACGCGGGCCATGGCGTCGCGGATGTGGGTGATGACCGCCCGGTGCACGACACCGCTCCAGTAGCCGATGGGCTGGGAGGCGAGGTCCTCGTCGGCGGCGGCGGGGTCGGCGGGGGCGGGGGAGGTCGTTGTCGTCGTCATGCGGACGACCGTAGGACCTCAACCGTGCTTGAGGTCAACGCCTTTGGGATCAGCCGACGGCGTCGAGCAGCAGTCTCGCGGCCACCATCGCCCCGTCGGTGCGGACCGTGCCCGCCACGGCCTTCGCCCGGGCGCCGGTTCCGGGGTCCAGGGCCGTCCTGAGCGCGGCCGACAGGGACTCGACCGTCGGAACCGGACCGTCGTGGGCCGCGCCGATGCCCAGCTCGGCCACCCGGCCGGCCCAGTACGGCTGGTCCGCCAACTGGGGCACCACCACCTGGGGAGCACCGGCCCCGGCGGCCGTCGTCGTCGTACCCGCGCCACCGTGGTGCACGACGGCAGCCACCCGTCCGAACAACTGCTGGTGGTTGGCCTCGCCGACGGCGAAGCAGTCGTCCCTGTCGTCGATCGGGCCCATGTCCGCCCAGCCCCGCCCGACGAGCACCCGGCGGCCCTGCGCGCGAACCGCCTCGATGGCCACCCGGGCCGCATCCTCCCCGCCGCGCACCGCCATGCTGCCGAAGCCCACGTACACGGGCGGTGCGTCGGCGTCCAGGAAGGCCACCAGCTCCGCCGGGAGCGGTCGCTCGTCGGGCAGTACCCATGCGCCGGTCTGCACGACGTCGAGGTCGGGCGTCTCCAGCCACGGGTCCAGCGCCGGGTCCGTCGCCAGCCACGGCCGGTCGCCGAAGGCGTAGTCGCGGACGTTGTCCACCGGGGGCAGGCCGATCGATGCCCGGCTGGAGTTGAGCGCCTCACCGAACAGCGCGTCGATGCTCTGGGCGTCCTGGTCCCACAATGCCCGGTTGTCGGTCACCTCCGGCGGGAACGGCCGCCCCGGGTACGCCAGCGGCGGACGGTGCGGCGAGGGCAGGGTGAGCTGCTGGAAGACCGCGGACACGTAGCCGATGCCCAGCTTCTCGGCCACCGACCGCGCCCCGGCGATGGCCGGCATCGCGCCCGTCGCCACCAGCACGTCGCACCCCTCGGCCGCCGCGGGCATCACCTGGAACTGGCTGGTTATCAAGTCGGCCGCACGCTGCGGCAGATTGCCCTTGGACGGCGGCGGCGCCCCGGTCGTCAGCGCGCGCGCCGACTGTCCGACGCCCACCATCGACACGCCGACCCCAGCCAGCCGTGCCGCGAAGTCCTCGTCCGGCGGCGCGCACACCCGCACCTCCGCGCCGAGTTCCCGCAACCGCACCGCGAGCCCCACCAGGGGTTCGACATCCCCGCGCGACCCATACGTCGACAACAACACACGCACGTCGTGAATCTCCTGTTCCGTGGCCCTTCGGCCAGGCCGGCATCCCGAGGTGCGGCCCGCGTCCTGGCTTGATCCAACCACCTCGGAGATCATTGAGTAAGGAGTTCCCGGGGGAGTGATCGGTCCACGGTCGGAGACCGCCGTACCTCTGGGGTGCCACGCGGTTCAGGCCGTGGGTGGACGCCGAGCCGTGATCCCGCTGCCTAGCCTCGGCGGCATGCATCGTCTTCCTCGCGGCACCGCCGCCGCCTTACTCGGCCTGTCCCTCGCTCTGCTCGGCACGGGCGTCGCCCACGCGGCCCCCGCCGCCCCGGTGGCACCCGCCTCCGAGACCGCCCGCGTACGCCTCGAACTGCCCGCGCCCACCGGGGCGTACGCCGTGGGACGCGACACCCTGCACCTCGTCGACACCAGCCGCCCCGACCCCTGGGTGCCCGAAGCCGGGCCACGGGAGCTGATGGTGTCGATGTACTACCCGGCCCGGCCCGGGGGCGGCCGCACGGCCCCCTACATGACCAGGGCGGAGGCCCAGGCCTTCATCGACGACCGTGAACTGACCGACAAGGTGCCCGCCCAGACCCTCAGCGGCACCCGCACCAACGCCCGCCCCGGCGCCGCGCCCGTGCGCGGGAAGCATCCGCTCGTGGTGCTGTCGCCCGGCTTCACCGTCAACCGTTCCACCTTGACCCTGCTCGCCGAGGAACTGGCGAGCCAGGGGTACGTCGTCGCCGCGGTCGACCACGCCTACGAAACGGTCGGCACCGCCTTCCCCGGCGGCCGGCTCCTCACCTGCGTCGCCTGCGAGAAGATCCAGCCGGGCGGGTACGGCGTGGTGCCCCAGGGCCGGGCCAAGGACGTGTCCTTCCTCCTCGACCGGCTCCTCGCCGACCACCGCCCCGCCTGGCGGCACGCCCGCATGATCGACGAGACCCGGATCGGCATGGCGGGCCACTCCATCGGCGGCGCCTCGGCCATGTCCACCATGGTGCGCGACCGGCGGGTCCTGGCCGGGGCCAACATGGACGGCTCCTTCATGGAACCGGTACCCGCCGAGGGCCTGGGCGGACGCCCCTTCATGATGCTCGGCACCGGCGACGACGACCGCTCCTGGGTACGCGACTGGCCCCTCCTGGACGGCTGGAAGCGCTGGCTCAACGTCAAGGGATCGGACCACTTCACCTTCACCGACACCCCGGTCCTCGCCGACCAACTGGGCCTGCTGCCCCCGGAGGAGGAGCTGTCGGGCAAGCGGTCGCAGGAGATCACCCGCGCCTACATGACCGCCTTCTTCGACCTGCACCTCAAGGGCGTGGACCGGAAACTGCTGGACGGCCCCTCCCCCCAGCACCCGGAGGTGGTCTTCCACGCGACGGGCTGACACCGGCCGGCCTGACAAATGTCATACGTTCCTGTGACATCAATCGCCCCCAGGCATGAGGCAGTTGACGAGCCGGGTCGATGAGGATGGTCGACGGCGCACACACCGGTGCGCCGTCGACCGTGCAGGAAGGCCCATGGACCCCACCACTCGCCGTGCTCCCTCCCCGCTCCGCCACACCCTCCACCGCGCCGCGCTCGCCTCCAGCGCCGCCCTGCTCGCCCTGGCCGCCGGTACGCTCCCGGCCCACGCCGCACCCACGGCACCCACGGGCACCACGGCGGTCACCGCGTCCAGCGGGCACCACGGCCAGCGTCTCGACCGCAAGGCCCTGCACGCGTCGCTCGAAGCGATCCAGCAGGCCGGCATGTACGGCACCTTCTCCGCCGTACGGGACGGCTCGTCCACGTGGCGGGGCGCCGCCGGGACCGCCGACCTCGCCACCAAGCGCCCGGTACGGGCCGACTACGAGCACCGCGTCGGCTCCATCACCAAGACCTTCACCGCCGTCGCCGTCCTCCAACAGGTCGCCAAGGGCCGCATCGACCTCGACGCGCCCATCGCCCGCTACCTGCCCGAGCTGATACCGGGCGAGCGCGGACAGGCCATCACCGTCCGCATGCTCCTCAACCACACCAGTGGCCTCGGCGACCACATACTGGGCGCCTTCCCCGGCCTCCTGGAGGACCCGGGCAAGGCTCTCGACGCCCGCCAGTTTCACCGCTTCGACCCCGAGGAACTCGTACGCCTCGGACTCGCCGCCCCGGCACCGGCACCGCGCGGCAAGCACGCGTACTCCAACACCAACTACGTGATCGCCGGGCTGCTGCTGCGCAAGGTCACGGGCCAGGAGCCCGAGCAGTACATCGCCCGCAACGTCATCCGCAAGGCCGGGCTGCGCCACACCTACTTTCCGCGCACGCCCTACATGACCGGCCCGCACGCCAAGATGTACGAGTCGATGTACGGGCTGATCGAGCCCGCCCGCGACTACAGCGTCTACGACATGTCCTGGTGCGGCCCGGCCGGGTCCCTGGTGTCGACCACCGAGGACCTCAACTCCTTCTACCGGCAGCTCCTCAGCGGCAAGCTGCTCGGCCCCGCCGAACTGAGCGCCATGAAGACCACGGTGCCCGCGCACGATCCGCAGCCCGGCCAGGAGGTGACGTTCCGGTATGGGCTCGGCCTCTACACGCTGAAGATGCCCGACGGCCGCTGGTACTGGGGCCACGACGGAGGCGTCTTCGGCGCCGGAACCTGGGCGCTGTCCACCGAGGACGGCCGCCGTCAGGTCGTGCTTGCCTGGAACCTCATGAAGTACCAGCGCTTCGACGACCAGGGCCAGATGAAGCCCCACCCCATCGACGCGGCGATGCTCCGGCACATGACGCTCGCCCTCGGCGGCACCCCGACCGACGCGCGGCCCGCTGCCCGGACGGCCGGGACCGTGGCGGCGCCGCTCGCTACGGCGGCGGCCGACACGCTGCGGCGCTAGCGCCCTGAGGGGATCTCCGGTCCTACCGGAGGTCCCCCAGGAACACCGCCCAGGCGGCGGGGGAGAGGGCCAGGGCGGGGCGGGTGATGTCCTTGGAGTCCCGGACGTGGATGGTGCGGGGGTGGAGGGCGACCTCGACGCACTCGCCCTGTTGGCTGCCGCTGTAGGACGACTTGGTCCAGGCGAAGGCGACCTCGACGCAGTTGCCCTGCTGGTCACTGCTGTAACTGCTCTTGAACCAATCGAGGCCGGTACTCATAGCTCTCGTGCCACCTCTTCGATGTACTTCGCGGAATCGTCCGGGCTGAGGGCCTGTGCTCGCAGAATGCCATAACGGGCGAACACGTCTCCCAACTCCGGCTGCTCACTGAGAAAGTAGCGACCACTCTGCCCCTCGACGTAGACGAGTTGCCCGCGACGCTTGGCCGTCTCGATCAGGGTGAACGATCCGCTCAGCCCGGCATGGGTCTGTCGGTCTTCCGGCATGACCTGCACCTCCACGTTGAGCAAGCGGGAGACGTCCAGAATGTGCAGCAGATTCGCCTTGAGTACGGCTGGCCCGCCGATCGGCCGGTTCAGGGCGACCTTTTCCAAGACGAAGCTGACGAGTGGCGTGGGCTTCCTGTTGAAGAGCTTCTGGCGGGCGAGTCGAGCCGTGATTGATGCCTCAAGCTCTTCCTCGTCCCATGGCGGGCAGGCGCAGGCATATACGGCTCGGACGTAGCCCTCCGTCTGCAACAGGCCAGGAATCAGGTGGTTCTCGTACATGTGGATGCCCGCCGCCTTCGCCTCCTCCACGAGGTAGTCCTCGAACCACGCCGCCACACCGCTCGCCCTCACCTCCTCCGCGACCTCCACCAGTGCACCCTGTGCACCCAGCAGAGAATCAGCGACCTCCACGAAGTTGCCCCTCGGCCTGC
Organism: Streptomyces sp. WAC05374; assembly: GCF_004353505.1. GTDB lineage: Bacteria > Actinomycetota > Actinomycetes > Streptomycetales > Streptomycetaceae > Streptomyces. The sequence goes on along the minus strand of NZ_SMNQ01000003.1, from coordinate 396,974 downwards.
GCTCGCCGCGCTCGATCATGGCCACTTGGGACTTGGAGTATCCGGTCTCCCGGCCCAGGGCCTCCTGGGACACCCTGGCCCTCTCGCGGTGGAACCGCAGCAGCCTGCCGAACGCCTTGGCGGCGCCCGGAGTGCCGTTGTTTCCGATGTTCACGCCCGTCCTCCCCAGGTGCACAACGCGGCACAAACAGCTTGTGGCGCTGGTCACAGTAGAGCCGGGCCGCAAAGCTGGCCGCATGAATCCGCGCTTTTCACTTGACAGGGTTCCGTCCTGGATTCCCGCGTCCGGCCATGCCCTCCGGCACGCCGGTATCCACTTCGACGCGGTACGCGTCAGAGGGGTGCTCGGTGAGGAAGTGGCCTACCGGCTCATGGAGTTCACGGACTTCCAGGCCGGTCCGATCGTCCGGGAGCTGGCCGGGGAGCAGAACCTGTACTTCCTGGTGCCACCCCGGACGGCGGCGGGGTTCGCGTGGCCGGCGGGGGCGCGGGCGCTGAGCCGGGACGCGCGCAGTGCCGCGTTCGTGGGCATCCCGGCGCTCGACGGGCTGACGTGGCCGCTGGACTGGAGGTCGCGGCCCACGGACGAAGTCCCGTTCGTGGAACCGGACTTGTTGCACGAAATGGTCGAACATGCGGTACGGTGACCGCGTCATCACGCTCCGTGTGCACACATGGAGCGGTCCCCGGCGGTGCGCCAACACCGTCCGAGGACCTTCACCACCAGTGGAGCTAGAGGTCCACCAGAAATGCTTCGGCATGCTATCGCGCCCACTCGGCGCTTCACCAAGGTCTCGCACGATCTCGTACGGCACCGTCGCCTCGGCAGCGACGCGAAACTGCTGGTCATCTACGTGCAGGGGCTTCCCGAATCCGAGGCCGCCAAGCCGCTCGGCGAGCACGCCGACGCGCTGGGCATGAAGCCCCGGGCGTTTCAGCGGGCAAAGGAAGAGCTGCTCGCGAACGGGTTCTTCCACCACTGGCGGTGGCAGAGCGGCCGGGGTCTGTGGATCACCGACCAGTTGCTGTCCAACGTCACCCTCACGGGCGAGGAGGCGAGCCGTGTGCGTGACGGGGTGGCACCCGAGCCGCCCGCCCCGCCTGCCTCGCCCCCGCCTCCGCCGCCTCCGAGTGCCCCGAAACCGACGGTCGGTGATCCGGGGCCCCCGGTGGTCGTCGGCTCTCCTCCGGAAGAAGAAGACCGGGAGAAGAACACTCCCCACCCCCCACCCGAAGTGGTGCGGGCCGAGCGTGTGTTGCTGTCGCTGCGGCACACGAACCGGGACCTGTGGCTGGGAGTGCGGGAGGCCCGGGGCCTGGCCGACGCGGCGGCGGAGTGGCTGAGGCGCGGCTTCTCGACGGCGGACCTGCACCACGCGCTGACGACCGGTCTGCCACCGGGCGGTGTGCGCTCGGTGGTGGGCTTCCTCCGCCACCGGCTCGTCGAGAAGCTCCCCGTACCGCTGGAGCCCCGCCCCGCCGCACGGCCCCTCGTCGTCTGTGAGGGCCCGGGCGACGATCACGTCTTCCGCCCGGTCGGCGACGAGACCCACTGCGGCCCCTGCCGCCAGGCAGCCGCCGCCTCCCCACCCCCGACCCCGCGCACCGGTTCCTGGCGGACACTCGCCGAGCAGGTGTCGGTGTCGGCATAGCCGTCGCCGTCGTCAGTTCGCGGCGCCGTCGTTCCGCAGGACGTGCAGAGCCCTGTCGAAGGCCGAGTCCTTCTTCTTGTCGAACTCCTCCTTCGTGAAGACCGGCTCGGTGAGGTGCGGTGGAATGCCGGTGCCGTCGAAGGTCCTGCCCGACCGGGTCAGGAACTCCTCGTTCGGCAGCCAGGCCGACATGCCGTTGGGGAGCTTGCGCTGCATGACGTCCGAGAAGACGCCCTGTGTGGGCTGCCCGATCCGGACCGTCCTGCCGGGCCGGTCCATGAGGGCCTGGGCGAAGGTCTCCCCCGCGCTGACGGTCGAGCCGCCGGTCAGCACGGCGACCGGCCCGGTGTACCGCGGGCTCTGGGCGGGCGTGACGTGCACGGGCTGGGGGCGGGTGTGCCGGGTGGGGTCGGCGGGGTCGTTGCGGGCCCGCTTGGAGTAGGCGACGTAGGGGATGTCGGTGAGGCGCTCGGCGATGTGGATTCCCAGGGCGTCGGAGCCGCCGCCATTGATCCGGAGGTCGACGATCAGACCCTTCAGGCGCTGGACGCGCTCCTGGCTGAGGACCGTGCCCAGTGCCCTGTCGAGCTCGGCGAGCTGGGCGGCGTAGGGGGCGCCCTGGCCCGCGTATCCGCCGAAGCCGGAGATCCGCAGATAGCCCTGCCCGCCGGGCAGGTCGGCGTATGTGATCCGCCCGTTGGCGAAGTCGCTGAGGTTCCGGGCGCCCTTGAGGTCACGCTCCAGGACGAACTCCTTGACCTTGGTGTCCAGCTCCTCGGTGGGCGGAACGGTGCCGGGGCGAACCTGCGCGAAGACGCGGTCACCGTCCTGAACGGCGACATGGGAGTCGTGCAGCGGCCGCACCATCTCGCTGAAGAGGGCGAAGAGCTCGTCCTTGGTCGTCTTCGTGTGGACCCTGGGCCGGTATTGGTCGCGTACGGCGTGCCAGTCGACGCCCTTGGCGGAGAAGAAGGGGTAGTTCTCCTCGAAGGACTGCCAGAAGACGTCAAAGACGGCGAGCGGCCCCGTGGGGGCCGGACGCGTGCAGGCGTCGGGCAGCTCCTTCATCCGGCGCAGGTTCCGATCGCCGACGGAGCCGTCCGCCCGTATGGACCCGAGGTCGCCGCCTCCTCGGGTGCGCACGGTGAGGACAGTGCCGTCAGGCGTGGTGTAGGTGCCGGGACCGGTTCGCCGCGCGGAGTCGCCCTTGAGGCAGCTCACGGCGGTGGTCTGGTACTCCTGCAACGTTCCGTTCCGGATGGACAGCACGGTGCCGTAGCCGTCCATGCGCCACGTTCCATCGGTGCTCGGCTGCTGGGCGGTGGCTGCCGGCGCGGCTCCAGCGGCGAGGGTCAGTGCGACGGCGGTGGCCGTGACAATGCGCACGATCTGGCCTTCTCTGTAGGCGACTTGCTCGGGACAGTCCCACGGTCGCCGATAGGGCGTCGTCCCGGCCATCCGGCTGCCCGGTTGATCAGAGGTGGGGCCAGCCCCCCGGGCCACCGGCAGTCGTCCGAACGGCCGAGCCCCGCCACCCCGGGGGAGAGCGGCGGGCCGGCTGCCGCCGGCCTGAGCCGCCGCCGTCAGGTGCGGGGCGTGAGCATGCGGTCCAGGAGGTTCTTCGTCGCCCGCTGGACGCGGGGTTCCGCGTGGGCGGGGTCGCCCAGGGCGAGGCTCCAGTGGAAGGTGCCGGCGACGAAGACCAGGGTGCCGTCGGCGTGTTCGGTCAGGCTCGTGTTCTGGACGCGGCGGCCCCTGCCGCCTCCCTTGCCCCAGGTGTCGCCGTAGGGGGACTCCGACAGCAGGGTGCGGGAGGCGCCCCGGGGGCTGGGCATCTTCGGGTTGTGGCCGTCCGCCTCGACGCCGACCAGCCCGGCGATCTCCTCGCCGTCGCGCAGGCCGGTGCCCGACCAGAACCAGTGGGCCGGTTCGCGGACGACCAGGGGCGCGGGCTCGGCGAGGATGCCGTTGTACTGGACGCCCAGCAGGCCCTGTTCGGCCCGGCCGTGCTTCTCGCCGTGTTCGCCGGGGAGGTCGCGCCAGCGGGTGGTGGGGCCGTTCTCGTCGGCGTGCGGGTCGTGGTCCTGCTTGTGGCAGACGACCGCGCGGCAGGGGGTGCCGTGGGCGTCGTCGGCCAGGCGGACGTGGAAGTAGATGTTGTTGGCGGCGAGGAAGGCGACGTGGGTGCCCTGGTCCACGGCGCTCTCCACGACGTCCCGCATGGGCTTGGACCAGTACTCGTCGTGGCCGGGGAAGACCATGGCCGTGTACTGGGCCGGGTCGACGCGGCCCTCGTGCAGGTCGGTGCTGGTGGCGTAGGTGGCGTCGTACCCGTGCCGCTCCACCCAGCGGATGAACGCGAGGTCCAGCTCGGCCCAGCGGGGCAGGCCGTGGTCGGAGTAGGGGCGGTCGAAGGAGACGCGGAAGGCGCGGTGCTTGTTGTCGCCGACGACGCCGGGGCGGGCGTACCCCTTGTAGAGGTTCTTCCCGGTGCGGCCGTCCAGCGGCCACTGGTTGTACGCCTGGTAGGTGGCGAACGGCAGGACGACCAGCAGGTCGGAGGGGCGGGCGGGCTCGCGGACCACGAAGGGGGTGAGGCTGCGGTGGCCGTCCTCGGCGGTGAACACGGCGACGTAGGCGCCGGAGGTCCAGTCGTCCGGCACGGTCAGGGTCCAGGAGACCGGCCAGTCGCAGACGATGGCGCCGTTGTCCGGGTCGGGCTTCGGGGTGGGGCGCGGGGCGCCGGGCAGCTCAGGGCTGGTGACCATGGAGCGGCCGCCGGTGCCGCCGTAGTGGCCGATCCGGTGGACGGTGACGGTGAAGGGCTGGGCCTTGCGCAGGGAGACGTGGAAGGCGATCGTCTCGCCCCGGCCGACGGAGGTGGCGGAGGCGTAGCCCTGGATCTGGCCGAGCCGGTCCTTGGCGGTGTGCCTGCCGTCCGGGGGGACGTGCCAGCCGCCGGAGCCGGTCAGGGAGTTCTCGGCGGTGACGGGGTTGTTGCCGCTGGCGGCCTTCTTGCGGACGGGCGGCGTGGTGTCCGCGCACCCGGTGAGGCCGGCGACGCCCGCGGCTCCGAGGCCGAGCACCCCCAGGGCGGTGCGGCGGGACATGGGGGATGTCGGCGACATCGGGGCAGGACCTCCGGGGGCGGGGGCGGCGCTTGCTTACGCCGCTCGCTCGGAGGTGGGGGGCTGCCTGAGACGTCGAAGCCGTGCGAACGCACATTCGTGTGGGGGAAGGACGAATGAACGTTAAATGTGAGTTTTCTGTGAATCAAGCGGGTGTGGTGAAGATCATGGGGCCGGTGTGTAGGGGCCGCCGAGGCCCCAGGCCTGGTGCAGCGCCGTCGCGAAGGCCGCCGCCAGCTTGTGCTCGCCCGACGGGCCGGGGTGGGTGCCGTCGTAGGTGTCGGTACGGAGGTCGTACGCCTTCGGCGGTGACGCCAGCAGCAGCGGTGAGCCCGGCTCGTCGAGGTCGGCGACGGTCTTGGCGAGCAGCTCGTTGAAGCGGGCGCACTCGGCGGCGAACGGCGGCTCCTCCTCGGCCCGGACGTTGGGGATGACCGGGAGGACGACCGTCCGGACGCGGGGGTTGGCGGCGCGGGCGGCGCGGATGAAGGCACGGACGTTCTCGGACGTCTGGTCGCTGTTGGTGTAGAAGCCGAGGTCGATCAGGCCCAGGGCGACCAGCAGGACGTCCGCCCGGGCCGCGGTGACCGCCTCGCCGATCACCGGCGCCATGTGCAGCCAGCCCTCGCCCCAGCCGGCCAGGTGCCGGCGTGCGTCGGCGGGGAAGGCGGGGTCGGCGTACGCGTGCGAGACGGCGGCGCCGGCGGTCGCCTCGTACAGCTCCGTGCGCGGGCCGACGATCGCGTACGCCCCGCCGAGGGTCGCCTCGAGGTGCTGCCACATGCGGTAGCGCCAGGTGTGGTCGCCGGCGCTTCCGATGGTTTGGCTGTCGCCGACGAACATGAAACGCATGCGGGCCATCATCTCCGACCCCGTCCCGGAAGTGCGATGTGAGCATGGACACTGGGATCATGCGTTCGTTGCGTACGACCCTGGGGGCGGCCCTCGCCGTGGTGGCGCTCTCCGCCGGCCCGGCCGTGGCCGAGGACGGCGACTTCACCATGAAGGACCCGCGGATCACCGAGTCCAGCGGCCTGGCCGCCAGCCGTGCGCACCCGGGCGTCTACTGGACGCACAACGACCAGGACGGACCACGGGTGTTCGCCGTGGACTCCAGGACGGGGAAGACCGTCGCCACCGTCACCCTGCGGGGCGTGGGCACGCCCCGGGACATGGAGGCCGTCTCGGTCGGGGCGGACGGCGCGGTGTACGTCGGCGACATCGGGGACAACCTCGACGGCTCCTGGGACCACGTCTGGATCTACCGCTTCCCGGAGCCGGAGCGGCTGGGCGACCAGACCGTGGAGGCCACCCAGTACACGGTGCGGTACGCCGACGGAGCCCGCAACGCCGAGGCGTTGATGGTCCACCCCGTGACCGGGCGGGTCTACATCGCGTCCAAGAACGAGGACGGCGGCGGCCTGTACGAGGGTCCCGCGCAACTGTCGGCCGGCGGCCCGAACGTCTTCCGGCGGATCGGCGAGGTGCCGTGGGTCACCGACGGGGCGTTCTCGCCGGACGGGAGGGAGCTTGTGCTGCGCGGCTACTTCAGCGCGCGGGCGTACGCCTGGAAGGACGGTCGGCTCGGGGCCGAGAAGCGGCTGAGCGCGCCGCTCCAGCGGCAGTCGGAGTCGGTGACGTACACCGTGGACGGCTCGGCGCTGATGTTCGGCTCGGAGGGCGTGAACAGCACGGTGGTGCGGGTGCCGGTGGAGCGGGAGGCCGGGGAGCCGTCGGGGACGCCCGCGCCCGGTGGTTCGCCCGGGAGCGGTGCGCCGGGGACCGGTTCGCCCGGGACGGGCACGGGCGCGGGCGACGGCGGCGACGGCAACGCCACGCTCGGCGCGCTGGTCCTGGCGGGGATCGCCGTCGCCGCCCTGGTGTGGCGGCGCCTGCGGCGGCCCCGGGGCTGAGCGCGGCGGAAGGCCGGTGCCCCGTGGTGGGGTACCGGCCTTCGCCAGGGGCGAGCCTCAGGCGGCGAGCTCGGGCTCCTTCACCTCGCCCGTCGCCGGTGCGGCGGCGGGCTTGGTGTCGCGCATCACCAGGGTGGCCAGGAGGGCGGCGGCCAGGACGCCGATCGCGCTGATGGTGAAGGTGGTCGACATCGAGGTGGTGAAGGCCTCCCGGGCGGCCCGCACCAGCCCGGCGTCGCCCTGGGCCGCGGCCAGCGCGCCACCGATGGAGTGCTTCGCGGCCTCGGGTGCGTCGGCGGGCATCTGCCGGGCGAACCCGTTGGCGAGGAGCGAGCCGAGGATCGCGATGCCGAGCGCGGTACCGGCCTGCTGGATGGTGTCGTTCAGGGCGGAGCCGACGCCCGCCTTCTCCTCGGGGATGGTGCTCATCAGGGCGCCCACGGCGGCCGGCATCGCGAGGCCCGCGCCGAGGCCGAGGAGTCCGAGGGCGGTGGCCGGGACGGCGAAGCCGGTGTCGGCGGAGACGGTGGCCAGCAGGCCGAAGGAGGCGGCCATCAGGACCATGCCGGCGGCGATCAGCGGGCGGTTGCCGGTCCTGGCGGCGAGCCCGCCGCCCAGGCCGTTGCCGATGAGGGCGGCGACGGCGAGCGGCACGAAGGCGAGACCCGCCTCGATCGCCGAGTAGCCGAGCACGAACTGGAGGTATTGGGTGAGCACCAGCAGCAGGCCGCCGTTGCCGACCTGAACCAGGGTCAGGGACAGGGAACCGCCGCTGAAGTTGCGGTGCTTGAACAGGACCAGCGGGACCATCGGGGAGGGGGTGACGTTCTCCCAGACGACGAACCCGACGAGCGAGACGACGGCGACGATCAGCGTGATCACCGAGCGGCCCTCGAAGGCGCCGTGCTGCGGAATCTCGATGATCCACCAGATCAGGGCGGTCATGCCGGCCGCGGACAGCACCGCGCCGAGCGGGTCGGGCTTCTGCCAGGGGCCCTTGGACTCGGGCATGAGGGTGAGGGCGGCGACGATCGCGAGGGCGACGACCGGGACGTTGATCAGGAAGATCGCCTGCCAGGTGAAGTGGTCGATCAGGACGCCGCCGAGCACCGGGCTGCCGACCAGGCCGAGCATCGTCACCGAGCCCCAGGCCGCCATCGCCTTGCCGCGCTCGTCCTCGTCGAAGACGGTGATGAGGATCGACAGCGTCGACGGCATGATCAGCGCACCGCCGACACCCATCGCGACGCGCACGGCGATGACGTCACCCGGGCCGGCGCAGAAGGTGGCGGCCAGTGACGCCGCCCCGAAGAGCAGGAGGCCGATCAGCATCACCTTCCGGCGGCCGAAGCGGTCGCCGAGGCTTCCGGAGGTGAGCAGCAGACCGGCGAAGACCAGGATGTACGAGTCCAGGATCCACTGGGTGTCCTGGGCGCTCGCCCCGAGGTCCTCGGTCAGCGCGGGGACGGCGACGGTCAGCGCCATGCTGTCCACCACCAGCACCAGCGAGCTGAGGCACAGCACGACGAGGATCCACCAGCGGCGTGGATTGCGGGTTTCCATGGGTTTCCTTTCGGCTGCGCACACTGTTCGCTCCGTTGCGAACACTGTACGCATGACGGAACAGTGTGCGCAAGCGGCATGCGCTGTACGCTGGATGCGAACGATGTACGCCCCCTCTGCCGCCCTCCCGAGGAGAGCCATGGCCGCCAAGGAGAACCCGATTCCGTCCGTGTGGGCGCGGCAGCGCCGTGAGCCGGACCAGCCCGCGCTGAGCAGGGCCGCGATCGTGCGGGAGGCGATCGTGATGCTGGACGCCGACGGGATCGAGGCGCTCAGCATGCGCAAGCTCGGCGCCCGGCTGAACGCCGGCGCCACGTCCCTCTACCGGCACGTCGCCACCAAGGACGAGCTGATGGAACTGGCGGTGGACGAGGCCTTCTCCGAGATCGTCGTCCCGGACGCGGGGGGCGCCGACTGGCGGACCGCCGTCACCGGGGCCGCCGAGTCGTTCCGCGCGACGGCTCTGCGCCACCCCTGGCTTGCCTCGGTGCTGGGCCAGGCGGGCCTCGCCTACCTCGGGCCCAACCTCATGGCCTACTCGGAGCGGATCGCCGCCCTGTTCGTGGCCGCCGGGTTCCCCGAGCCGGAGCGGGCGATCGAGACCGTCCTGTCGTACGTCATCGGCGTGAGCACCACGGAGGCCGCCTGGCTCACCACGGTCGGCCGGTCCGGCGAGACCGAGGCCGACTTCATCGCCCGCCTGATGCCCGCCGCCGCACAGGCCGCGGCGGAGTACGACCACCTCGCCGGGCCGTACACCGCCGCGCAGGGCATCGACCCCGTGGAGATCCGCGACAGCAAGTTCCGCTACGGCCTGGACGTCGTCCTCGACGGCCTGGCGCTGCGGCTGCCGGGCGCCTAGTTCCCGCGCCGGGCGGCGTCCTCGTCCCCGCGCCGGGCGGCGTCCTCGTCCCCGCGCCGGGCGGCCCCGGCCACCATCGCCTCGAAGCCGTCCATCAGGGCCCGCAGGCCGAAGGCGAAGTGGTCGACGTCGGCCGAGAAGGCGTCCGGGGAGAGCGCCGCCAGCATGGGGTACGCGCCGGTGTGCATGGCGCGGTCCAGGAAGGGCTCCTGCCGTTTCCAGAACTCCTCGTCGCTGACGCCGGTCTCCTTGGCCGCCCAGGCCGTCTCGGCCTCCATGCGCACGATGCCCGTGACGAAGCTCTGCACGGCGATGATCACCGAAATGGTCTCCGGGTCCGTCAGGCCCATGCCCTTCAGCCCCAGCAGGGCGAGTTCGAGGCCCTTCAGGGCGCTCGGGCCGAGGACGGTACGGGCCTGGTTCACCTTGAGCAGCCAGGGGTGGCGGCGGTAGAGGGCGAGTTCGGCGCGGGCCAGGGCGTCGACGGCGGCGCGCCAGTCGCACGGCTCGGCCGGCCGGCCGTCGAGCATCAGGCCCCGTACCCGGTCGAGCATCAGGTCGAGCAGCTCGGCCTTGCCGGGGACGTACCGGTACAGCGACATCGTGCCGACGCCCAGGTCCGCGGAGAGCCGCCGCATCGAGACGGCGTCCAGGCCCTCAGCGTCGGCGACCTCGACGGCGGCGGTGACGATCCGGTCCAGACTCAGGCCGCGCTTGGGCCCCCGGCTGCCGGCCTCGCCGGTGCCCCAGAGCAGTTCCAGGCTGCGGTTGAGGTCGCCGCTGCCGCTCGTCGCCGTCGGTCCGGCGGGTCCCCTGTCGCTGCTGCTCATGGCGTCAGCGTAAATCACTGGCCAAAAACTGAGTACGCTGTACGCTCACTTGGGTACGGTGTACTCAGTTTCCGGGTGCCCGGCGTCGGGTGCGCGGTGTCGTGATGGGGAGGGCGCATGGAGGACTGGGCGGTACGGGCCGAGGGCCTGGAGAAGCGGTACGGGGAGAAGCGCGCGCTGGACGGGTTCGACCTCGCGGTGCGCCCGGGCACCGTCCACGGGCTGCTCGGGCCCAACGGGGCGGGCAAGACCACCGCCGTCCGCGTGCTGGCCACGCTGCGGCGCTTCGACGGCGGCCGCGCCGAGGTCGCCGGGGTGGACGTGGCGCGCGACCCCCGCCGCGTCCGCGCCCTGATCGGGCTCACCGGCCAGTACGCGGCCGTGGACGAGATCCTGACCGGCCGGCAGAACCTGGAGATGTTCGGCCGGCTCTTCCACCTCGGCGGCCGGCGGGCCCGCTCCCGCGCCGCCGAGCTGCTGGAGCGGTTCGGCCTGAGCGAGGCGGCCGACACCGGCGTCGAGGGCTACAGCGGCGGCATGCGGCGCCGCCTGGACCTGGCCGCCTCCATGATCCTCGCGCCCCGCGTGCTGTTCCTGGACGAGCCGACGACCGGGCTGGACCCGCGCGGCCGGGGCGAGGTCTGGGACGCGGTGCGGGCCCTGGTCGCGGCCGGCACCACCGTCCTGCTGACCACCCAGTACCTGGAGGAGGCCGACAAGCTGGCCGCCCGCGTCACCGTCATCGACCGGGGCCGGGCCATCGCCGACGACACCCCCGAGGCGCTGAAGAACCGCGTCGGCGGCGACCGGATCGAGGTGGTGGCCGCCGACGCGGCCGACCTGCCGCGCGTCGCCAAGACCGTCGCCCGCGTCTGCCTGGGCGAGCCGCACCTCGACGACACCGGGCGGCGGGTCCACGCGCCCGTCGCCGACCGGGTCACGGCGCTGACCGAGGTGGCCCGGACCCTCCAGGACGAGGGCGTACCGGTCGAGGACATCGGGCTGCGCAGGCCGAGCCTCGACGACGTGTTCCTGCGCCTGACCGGACAGGGGGTCGCGGCATGAGTGCCACCGTGGAACCGATCGCCGGGCGCGGACGGGCCTATTGGGCCCTCGCCGACTGCTGGAACGTCGTCCGCCGCACGCTGACGCACTACCGGCGCAAGCCCGTCTACATCGCCTGGCAGCTCGGCTTCCCCATCCTGTCGGTCCTGCTGTACGGGTACGTCTTCGGCGGCGCGATGAAGCCGCCGGGCGGCGGCGGGGCGGCGGACTACCGGGACTTCCTGATGCCGGGCATGTTCGTGATGACGATGGCCTTCGGGTTCATCAACACCGCCACGGCCGTGGTCACCGACGCCAACAAGGGCGTCATCGACCGGTTCCGCTCCATGCCCATGGCCCCCTCCGCGGTGGTCACCGGGCGCGGAGTCACCGACACGGTCGTCGCCTGCGCCGAGCTGACCATCCTGGCGACGACGGCGTTCGTGATGGGCTGGCGCTCGGACGGCGGCCTCCTCGCCACCGCGGCGGCCTTCGCCCTGCTGCTCCTGCTGCGCTACTGCCTGACGTGGGTGGGGATCTGGCTCGGGCTGCTGGTGCCCAACCCGGAGGCGGCGGGCGGGCTGTTCGCGGTGGCGTTCCCGCTGACCATGATCTCCAGCGTGTTCGTCCAGCCGGACACGATGCCGGGCTGGCTCGGCACCATCGCCGCCTGGAACCCGATCTCCTCCACCGCGGCGGCGACCCGGGAGCTCTTCGGCAACCCCGGCGCGGGCGGCGGCAACTGGGTGGAGCAGCACGCGGTGCTGATGGCGGTGGTGTGGCCGCTGGTGGTCACGGCGGTGTTCCTGCCGCTCGCGGTACGGCGCTTCCAGCGGCTGAGCCGGTAGCCGGTAGCCGGCAGCCGGTGGGGCGGGGGGTGGGCCCGCGGAGGGGGCGCGGGCCCACCCGGTCACCGGGAAGGGCTCACTTCGGCGGGCATTCCTTCCAGGCCAGCCGGTAGACGGTCCTGATGTCGCCGTCCGTGGAGTCCATGGCGATGAAGCTGTTGGTCTTCGTCGGGTCCGAGGTGCCCGCGGAGACCCGCAGCTCGGTGTTGATGTTGAAGTTCCGCTTCACCCCGCACGGCGCCCACACGAGCTGGCCCCAGTCGGTCTGGTCGGTCGCCTGCCAGTTGTTGTCGTACGGGCCCTTGTACGGGTGGCTCTTCTGCGCCGTGTCGGGCGAGCCCTGGAAGTAGTAGGACGCCTTCTGCACGGCGGTGGCGCCGGGCTCCAGCTTGGCGTAGCCGCGGTAGTCGGCACTGGCCACGGCGTAGGTGAAGCCGCCCGGGACGTGGACGATCAGGTTGAGCTGGCAGTTCTTGCGGAAGTCGGTCGGCTTGGAGCCCACACCCACCTGGGCGAGGTAGTCGCTGTACGTCACCGTGAAGGCGGTGTTGTCCGGGGCCACGGCGACGGCGGCCGTGCCCTGGGGGCAGCCCGAGCCGTTGACGGTCGCGATCTCGATGACGATCTTGTCGGGCGGGGCGACGATGCCCGCCGACGCGGGGGTCGGCGCGAGCACGGTGGACGCGAGGGCCGCCGCGACGGTCGTGCCGGCGAGCAGCGTGCGGGGTCTTGTGGACATGGAACTCCGATCGGTGGCCGGTGGGAGTGGGGGGTCCAACCGTGAATGTCGTGTACATGTCAACCACTCCGACGGGTGCGCCCCGGAGTGCTTCGGATGCTAGGGACTGGTGGTGCGGCTGGGTAGGGCGGTAATCGGCCGCATACGAAAGGGCCCCGACCGCCATGGGTCGGGGCCCTGTCCGTGTGTGCGTACCGCCGGCTACAGCTTCTCGATCACGTGGTCGACGCAGGCCGTCAGCGCCTCGACGTCCGCCGGGTCGATCGCCGGGAACATCGCGATCCGGAGCTGGTTGCGGCCCAGCTTGCGGTACGGCTCGGTGTCGACGATGCCGTTGGCGCGCAGCACCTTGGCGACCGCCGCGGCGTCGACCTCGTCCGAGAAGTCGATCGTGCCGATGACCTGCGACCGCTTCGCGGGGTCGGTCACGAACGGCGACGCGTACTTGGAGTCCTCCGCCCAGCCGTACAGCGTGCGCGCCGAGGTCGCGGTGCGGCGCACCGACCAGTCCAGGCCGCCCTGGCCGTTGATCCACTTGAGCTGCTCGTTGAGCAGGAAGAGGGTCGCCAGCGCCGGGGTGTTGTACGTCTGGTTCTTCAGCGAGTTGTCGATCGCGGTCGGCAGCGAGAAGAACTCGGGGACGTGGCGGCCCGAGGCGTGGACGCGCCGGGCGCGCTCGAGCGCGGCGGGCGAGAACACCGCGATCCACAGGCCGCCGTCGGCGGCGAACGACTTCTGCGGGGCGAAGTAGTAGACGTCCGACTCGGCGATGTCGACCGGCAGGCCGCCCGCGCCGGAGGTCGCGTCCACCAGGACCAGCGCGCCCTCGTCGGCGCCCTCGACGCGCCGGACGGGCGCGGCGACACCGGTGGAGGTCTCGTTGTGCGTGAGCGCGTACACGTCCACGCCCGCCTCGGCGTGCGGCTCGGGGTGCGTGCCCGGGTCGGAGGAGACGACGGTCGGCTCCGCCAGCCACGGCGCCAGCTTGGCGGCCTTGGCGAACTTGGAGGAGAACTCGCCGAAGGACAGGTGCTGCGACTTGTTCTCGATCAGCCCGTGGGTCGCGATGTCCCAGAAGGCGGTCGATCCGCCGTTGCCGAGGATCACCTCATAGCCCTCGGGCAGGGAGAACAGGTCGCGTACGCCCGCGCGGACCTCGCCGACCAGGTTCTTGACCGGGGCCTGGCGGTGGGACGTACCGAGGAGGGAGGTGCCGGTGGCGGCCAGGGCGTCCAGCGCCTCCGTACGCACCTTGGAGGGGCCCGCGCCGAAACGGCCGTCGGCGGGCTTGATGTCAGCGGGAATCCGGATCTCAGCCACGCATCGGAGCCTAGCCGTTCGGGGACACGGCCGAGGGCCGTGTCCGTCGGATGAGACGAGAAAATGAGACGTCAGCGCCGGTCAGCGCAGCCGTACGGGGAGTTCGAAAAGATCGTTCTGCGTGACGACCGGCTTGTTGCGGAGCTCCGTCGCGGGCACGGCGAGGGTGAGCCCGGGGAAGCGGGCGTACAGCGCGGGCAGGGCCACCCCCGCCTCCAGCCGGGACAGCGCGGCGCCGGGGCAGACGTGCGGGCCGTGGCCGAAGGAGATGTGCCGGTTGGGCGAGCGGGTGATGTCGAAGACGCCGGCGCTCGGGCCGTGCTGCTTCTCGTCCCGGCCGATCGCCCCGTACGACACGATCAGCGCCTCGCCCGCCGGCAGCGTGCGGTCGCCGACCCGGACGTCCTCGGTCGCGAACCGGATCAGCACGTGGGAGGTGGGCGTGGAGAAGCGGAGGGTCTCCTCGACCACCGCGTCCCAGTTGGCCTCGCCGGAGCGGACCAGGGCGAGCTGCTCGGGGTGGTTGGACAGGTTCACCACGGCGTTGACGATCAGCGAGATCGTCGTCTCGTGGCCCGCCGCCACCATGAGCTGGAGGGTGGAGACGATCTCCTCGTCGGTGAGGTGGTCGCCGCCCTCGGAGGCGGCGATCAGCGCGCTCGTCAGGTCGTCGCCCGGCTCCGCGCGCCGCGCGGCCACCACCTTCGCCATCATCTCCGCCAGCTCGCCGAGGGTCGCCACGACCTCCTCGGGCGGCGTCTGGGTGGAGAAGAACTTGTCGAACAGCACCTTCAGGCGCGGGTGGTCCGCCGGGTCCACACCCATCAGGTCGCTGATCACGAACATGGGCAGGGGGTGGGCGAAGGCGGCCTTGAGGTCGACGACCGCGCCCGGCTCGTACGCCACCAGGCCGTCCAGCAGGCCGTCGGTCAGCTCGGTGATCCGCGCCCGCATCCGCTCCACCCGGCGCGGGGTGAGCGCCTGCGCCACCAGCGCCCGCATCCGGCGGTGGTCCTCACCGTCCACGGTCAACATGGACCGGCCCGGATTGGCCAGGCCGATCAGCGGCCAGTCCGGGGGTATCTCGCCGCGCCGCCAGGCACCCCACACGTTGATGTCCTTGACGAGCCGCCGGTCGGTGAGCAGCTCGCGCGCCTCCGCGTGGTGCGTCACCGCCCACACCGGCACCCCGCCCGGCAGGACGACCCGGGCCAGCGGCCCGGCCGCGCGCAGCGCCGCGCTCTCCCCGTCGAGGTCGGTGACGAACGGGTCGAGGGGGATGGGTTCCTCTACGGGAATCACGGGGTGCCTCCCAGGGCGGGGGTCGGGGTGAACGTCACGGGCAGGTCCGTCAGGCCGCGCAGCCAGGGCGAAGGGCGCCGGGTGAGCGCGTCGGCCGGGACGGCCAGATCCAGGTCCGGCAGCCGGTCCAGCAGCACCTCGATCCCGGTGCGCGCGATGACCTCGGCGATCTCCTGGGCGGGGAACGGACAGCGGTGCTCGCCGTGCCCGAAGGAGAAGTGGGCGCTGTTGCCGCCGGTGAGGGCGGCGTTGTCGATGTGGACCTGCGGGTCGGCGTTGGCGGCGGCCAGGCCCAGCAGGATCAGGTCACCGGCCCTGATGTGCCGCCCGCCCAGGCGCGTGTCGCGCGAGGCCCACCGGCCGGCCACGTTCTGGGTCGGGGTGTCGGCCCACAGCACCTCGTTCATCGCCTCGGCGACGGAGTGCCGGCCGCCGGACAGGGACGCGGCGAACCGGTCGTCGGTCAGCATCAGGCGCAGCGAGTTGCCGATCCAGTCGGCCGTCGGCTGGTGCCCGGCCGCCATCATCACCATCAGGTCCTGCGCCATCTCCTCGACCGTGAAGCCGGAGGCGTCGGCCAGCATGCGGGAGGCCACGTCCTCACCCGGGTCGGCCCGCTTGGCGGTGAGCAGGCCGAATATCGCCTCGGCCAGGTGGCGCTGCCCGTCCAGGGCCCGCTCCCGGCCGTCGATCATGTCGTTGAGCGCGGTGACGAGCCCGGGGCCCTGCTCGTCGGGCACGCCGTAGATCTTCACCAGCACGCGGACCGGCAGCAGCATGGCGTACTGGGCGATCAGCTCCGCCTCGCCCGCGCCGCAGAACGCGTCGATGAGCCCGTCCGCGTACCCCTCGGCGTACCGGCGCAGGGTGAAGGGGTCGACGGACTCCAGCGCGTCGCCGATCATCGCGGCGCGCTCGCGGTGCCGCTCGCCGACCGTGTAGAGGATCGACGGCTGCTTGCGGCCGATCATCGGCAGCAGCGGCCAGTCACCGGGGATGCGGTCCCACTGGTTCCACAGCTCGGAGTCGCGGCTGAAGAGCACCGGGTCGCTGGTGACCTGGTGGAGCTCGCGGTAGTCGAGCACCAGCCAGGCGGGGACGTCCCCGTCGAGCACGACGGGGGCGACGGCTCCGTGCTCGCGCCGCATCTCCCGGTACAGCTCGGCGGGTTCGGCCTGGAACCGGGGGCCGGACAGGGGCACGGGGGCGGTCATGTTCTGGTCTCCCGTTGGGCGTGCAGGCGTTGGAGGTGGGTGACGAGCGTGATCAGTACGTATTTGCTGGACGACCGGTCGCGGGCGTCGCACTCCACCAGCGGCACGTCGTCGGCCAGGTCGAGCGCCTCGCGGATCTCCCGCTCGGTGTGGGCGGGGCCGCCGAAGTCGTTGCAGGCGACGATGAAGGGCATGCCGTGGTGCTCCAGGCGGTCGATCGCGTACCAGGAGTCGGCGAGGCGGCGGGTGTCGACGAGGACGACCGCGCCGAGGGTGCCGGAGAACAGCCGGTCCCACAGGAACCAGAAACGTTCCTGCCCCGGGGCGCCGAAGAGGTACAGGACGTTGTGCGCGTCCAGCGTGATCCGGCCGAAGTCGAAGGCGACGGTGGTGGACGTCTTGGTGCCCACCTGGGCGACGTCGTCGACGGCCTCGCCCGCGCGGGTCATCGTCTCCTCGGTGTTGAGGGGGCGGATCTCGCTGACCGAGCGCACGAGGGTGGTCTTGCCGACACCGAAGCCGCCCACGATCACGATCTTGAGACCGTTGTCGGCGGTGCTGGTGAGCGGTGTCCGTTCAGAGGTTGCGGAGTCCAACGAGCACCTGCTCCAGGATGTCGGGGTCGGGAAGGTGGTACGCGGAGCCGTGGCCGGCGCTGCGCGGGTGACGGGCGCTGATCCGGCCCGTGCCGAGCAGGTCGGCCAGCAGGATGCGCACGATGCCCACCGGCAGGGCGAGTTCGGCCGCCACCTCGACGACCGCCGTGGGGCGCCGGCACATGCGCAGGATCGCGGCGTGCTCGGACTGCATGCCGGGCACCGGCTCGGACTCGGCCACCACCAGGGTCACCAGGTCGAACGGCGTGTCCGGGGCGGACCGGGTGCGGCCACCGGTGAGGGTGTACAGCCGGTCCGGTGACTCGTCCCGGTGGCTGCCGGGGCTCACGGGGTGCGGGGCTCGGCGTGCAGGTGCTCGCCGAGCTGCTCGACGAGCTCGCTCATGTTGTGCCCGATCAGGCCGACGTCGGAGTCCTCGGCGGCGACGACCGCGAGGTGGGCGCCCTCCCCGGCCTCGACGATGAGCAGGACGCCGCCGTAGAACTCGGCCATCGCCGACCGCACACCGCCGGTCCCGTCGCCGAACTCCATGGACGCGCCGTGCGACAGGCTCTGGATGCCGGCCGCTATGGCGGCGAGCTGGTCGGCCTGGTCGACGGAGAGCTCGGGAGTACGGCACAGCTTGAGGCCGTCCCGGGACAGCACGAGCGCGTGGCGGGCGCCGGGCGTGCGCTGGAGCAGGCTCTCCAGGAGCCAGTTGAGCTTGTCGTCGGTCGTGGTGCCGGTGGTCATCGGGGGGTGCCTTCCGTGGTGGTGCGTACCGCTTGGCGGAAGCTGCTGAATCGGGCCGCCGACCGGGTCCGGGAGGCGGGTTCGGTGGGCTCGGCGGGGCTGGGGGGGGTGGGGGGGGTGCCTTCGGGGTGGGCGGCGGCGAGGGTCTGGCCCCTGCGGCGCTTGGGAAGCCGGGCGGGTGCGGGGGTGTCGGCGCCGGCGAAGGGGGAGGAGGGGCGCTCCTCGGCGGCACCGGGGGTGGTGGGGCCGGGGGTGGTGCGTGGGGTGGCGCCGGGCGTGTGGGCCGTGGTGCCGGGGGTGGTGGCGGGGGCGCGGTCGGCGGTGCCGGGGGTGGTGGCGGTGGCGGCCTGCGCGCGGGGGCGGGTGCCGGGGCGGACGCGGGTGATCAGCTCGTGCGGGATCATCATGAGCGCCCCGGTGCCGCCCCGGGCCGAGGGGCGGAAGGACACCGTCAGGCCGTGCTTGCGGGCCAGGCGGCCGACGACGGCGAGGCCGAGACGGGTGCCGGACAGACCGGTCAGGTCGGCCCCTTCGGCGGTGACGGCCCGCTCCGCGCGGCGGAGCTGGACGTCGCTCATGACCAGGCCGCTGTCCTCCACGGTGACGACGAGCCCGGCCGGGACCTCCTCGACGTACACATGGACCTCGGCGGTGGGCGGCGAGAAGTTCGCGGCGTTGTCGAGCAGTTCGGCCAGGGCGTGCATCACGCCCTCGGCGGCGTGGCCGGCGATGGCCGCGTCGCTGGTGGTGTGGAGCCGTACGCGCTGGTAGCCGCCGATGCGGCTCATGGCGCCGCGCAGGATGGACTCCATCACGATCGGCTTCGCCCAGCGGCGGCCCGAGCGGGCGCCGGTGAGCACGGCGATGGAGTCGGCGAGGCGGCCGGCCTGGGCGGTGCGGTGGTCGAGGTGGAGCAGGTCGGTCAGGACGTCCTCGTCCGTGTGCCGGTGCTCCATCTCGCGGAGGTCGGCCAGCATGCTGGTCGCCAGGGCCTGCATGCGGCCGGCGGCGTTGGCGCAGGCGGCCACGGCGGCGGCGCGGCCGGTCTCGCTGCGGGCGGCTTCGGCGCGGGCGCGGTCCGCCTCGGCGCGGGCCCCGGCGATGGCACGGTCGGCCTCGGCGCGGGCCGCCGCGACGGCCCGGTCCGCCTCGGCGCGGGCCTCGGCGACGGCACGGCCGGCGGTGGCGCGGGCGCGGTCGGCCTCGGCGCGGGCCCCGGCGACGGCACGGTCGGCCTCGGCGCGGGCCTCGGTGGCGGCGCGTTCCGCCTCCGTCCTCGCGCGGGCGGCTCTGCGGGCGGCGGCGAGCGCGTACGCGGCGGTGGTGACGGCGGCGGTCAGCAGGACGGCGGCGGTGGCCGAACCCCACGCCAGCGGGGTCCGCACGGAGCCGGGAGCGACGGCCACGGCCCCCGCGGACAGGAGGCCGGTGACGGCCGCCGAGATCAGCAGGGTCGGCGCGACCGGCCGGAGGGGCCGGAGGAAGGGGCGCAAATCGTCAGTCCTCTGGGCGTCGTGGGGGGCATCTGGAGCCGTCAATTCCCTAACAATTCCGGGTCACTATAAGAGACTTGACGATCACTTTGGGAAGTTCTTGTGCGCTTTCTTACGGACGCCTCGGCGAGGGACGGGCGGCCACCGGCCCGGCCGGGGGCATGCTGGCCGTATGGGTGATCAGCGTCGGACGGAGATCGCACGGGCCCTGCGCGCCGCCGTGCGTGGCGAGGTCGACTTCGGCGCGGCGGCCCGGGCGCTGCACACCATGGACGCGTCCAACTACCGTCGCGTCCCCGTCGGGGTCGTGGCCCCGCGCGACGCGGCGGACGTGGCGGCCGCCCTGGAGGTGTGCCGGGAGCACGGCGTGCCGGTCGTGCCGCGCGGGGCCGGAACCTCGATCGCCGGGCAGGCGACCGGGACCGGCGTCGTGCTGGACTTCACCCGCCACCTGCGCGGCATCGTCTCGGTGGACCCCGAGGCGCGGAGGGCCGTCGTCCAGCCGGGTGTGGTGCTCGACCGACTGCGCGAGGAGGTGCGCCGGCACGGGCTGACCTTCGGGCCCGACCCGTCCACGCACAGCCGCTGCACGCTCGGCGGGATGATCGGCAACAACGCGTGCGGGTCCCACTCGGTGGCGTGGGGCACGACCGCCGACAACGTCGAGCGGCTCTCGGTCGTGACGTACGGGGGCACCGAACTGTCCCTGGGGCGCGGCGGGCAGGGCGCACCGGAGGGGCTCACGGACCTGGTCGGGCGCCACCTCGCCGCCCTGCGCACCGGCTTCCCGCCCGGCCTTCCCCGCCGCATCTCCGGCTACGCCCTGGACGCCCTGCTCCCCGAGCGCGGCACCGACGTCGCCCGCGCCTTCTGCGGCAGCGAGGGCACCCTCGCCGTGCTGACCGAGGCGACCGTACGGCTCGTCGAGTCGCCGCCCGCCCGCGCCCTCGCCGTCCTCGGGTACGCCGACGAGGGCGCGGCCGCCGACGCGGCACCCGGCCTGCTGCCGCTGCGCCCCCTCACCGTGGAGGGCATGGCCGAGGACCTGGTCCGCGACCCGGCCGCCCGCGCCGCCCTGCCCCGGGGCGGCGCCTGGCTGTTCGCCGAGACCGGTGGTGCCACGCCCGCCGAGGCCGCCGCCCACGCGGCCCGGATCCTGCGCGCGGCCGGCGCCCTGGACGGCACCGTCGTCACCGACCCGGCCGGCCGGCGCGCGCTGTGGCGGGTCCGCGAGGACGCCGCCGGGACGGCCACGCGCACCGCCGGGGGCACCGAGGCATGGCCCGGCTGGGAGGACTGCGCGGTCCCGCCGGCCCGCCTGGGCGCGTACCTCCGCGACTTCCGCGCCCTGCTCGCCGAACACGGGCTGACCGGCGCGCCCTACGGCCACTTCGGGGACGGCTGCATCCACGTCCGCATCGACTTCGACCTCGTGTCGGACGCGGGAGTGGGGCGCTTCCGGCGGTTCTCGGAGGACGTCGCCGGACTCGTCGTCGCCCACGGCGGCTCGCTCTCCGGCGAACACGGCGACGGGCAGGCGCGCGCCGAGCTGCTGCCCAGGATGTACGGGGACGAGCTGGTCGCCCTCTTCGGCCGGTTCAAGGACCTGTGGGACCCGGCCGGCGGCATGAACCCCGGCATGCTCGCCCGGCCCGCCCGCCTCGACGAGAACCTCCGCTTCGCCGTCCTGCCGCGCGAGCGGGTGGACGTGGCGTTCGGCTACCCGCACGACGGCGGCGACTTCACCACCGCCGTGCGGCGCTGCGTGGGCGTCGCCAAGTGCCGGGTGGAAGGGCCGGAACAGGGCCCCGGCGTGATGTGCCCCTCCTTCCGGGCGACGGGGGAGGAGCGGCACTCCACACGCGGCCGCGCCCGGCTGCTGCACGAGATGCTGGCGGGCGAGGTGGTGACCGACGGCTGGCGGTCGCCGGAGGTGCGGGACGCGCTGGACCTGTGCCTGTCCTGCAAGGGCTGCCGCAGCGACTGCCCGGTCGGGGTCGACATGGCCACGTACAAGGCGGAGTTCCTGCACCACCACTACGCCGGGCGGCCGCGCCCGGCCGCCCACTACGCCATGGGCCGCCTGCCGTACTGGCTGCGGCTCGCCGCGCCCCTTGCCCGGCCGCTGAACGCCCTGCTGGGCGTGCGCCCGCTCGCGGCCCTGGCCAAGCGGGTGGCCGGCATCGCGCCGGAGCGGGACCTCCCGTCACTGGCGCCCGAGACCTTCCGCGCCTGGTTCGCCCGCCGGGGCGCGGAGGCGGGCGACCTGCTGCTGTGGCCGGACACGTTCACCGACCACCTGGCGCCCTCGGTGGGCCGCGCCGCCGTCACGGTCCTTCAGGCGGCGGGCCTGCGCCCGGCGCTGCCGCCCGGCCGGGTGTGCTGCGGCCTGACGTACGTCTCGACCGGCCAGCTCGACCACGCCCGCCGGGTCATGCGCCGCACCCTCGACACCATGGCCCCGGTCCTGGGGAGCCCCGTGGTGGTCCTCGAACCGAGCTGCGCCGCCGCCCTGCGCACCGACCTGCCCGAGCTGCTCCCCGACGACCCGCGCGCCCACCGCCTGGCCGCGTCGGTCCGCACCTTCGCCCAGGCACTGGAGGAGCACGCCCCCGACTGGCGGCCGCCCCGCCTGGACCGCCCGGTCGCCGGCCAGATCCACTGCCACCAGCACGCGGTCCTCGGCGACGCCGCCGAGCGCCGCCTGCTGGCCCGCGCGGGCCTCACGGGCGAGCTGAGCGGCGGCTGCTGCGGCCTGGCCGGGAACTTCGGCTTCGAGCGCGGCCACTACGGCGTCTCGGTCGCCTGCGCCGAGGACCGGCTCCTCCCCGCCGTGCGCGCCGCCGCCCCGGACGCCGAGCTGCTGGCGGACGGCTTCTCCTGCCGCACCCAGCTCGACCAGCTCGCGGGCCGGCGGGCCAGGCACCTGGCGGAGGTGCTGGCGGAGGGGCTGGAGGGCTGAGAGACGCCCCTTACGGTGGAGGGGTGGGCTCCGGGTCGTTGGTGCAGTACATTGAACCGTGAGTCCAGTGCACAGCACTTCGCTGAAGAGAAAGTCGTGAGGGTCCCGGTGTGAACGACGCCGCCCGTACGGATGTCGCCGCGCGTACCGCGGACGCCGCCGCCGTCGCGCTGCCCGAGGCGGCGGCCGCCCGTCCCGATGGGCCGCACCGGCGGCGCGCCGCGCTCGGGCCGGTCGCGCTGGTGGTGGCCGGCGGGCTGTCCGTGCAGTTCGGGTCGGCCGTCGCCGTGCTGCTCATGCCGCGTGCCGGGGCCCTCGGGGTCGTCACCCTCCGGCTGGTCCTCGCCGCCGTCGTGCTGCTGGCCCTGTGCCGGCCCAGGGTGCGCGGCTACACGCGGGCCGACTGGGGGACGGTGGTCGCCTTCGGTGCCGCCATGGCGGGCATGAACGTGCTGTTCTACCAGGCCGCCGACCGCATCCCGCTGGGCGCCGCCGTCACCCTGGAGGTGCTCGGGCCGCTCGCACTGTCGGTGATCGCCTCGCGGCGGCTGGTCAACCTGGTGTGGGCCGGGCTCGCCCTGGCGGGGGTGGTGCTGCTGAGCGGCGGCGGGTTCGACCGGCTCGACCCGGTGGGCGCGGCGTTCGCGCTGGCGGCGGGCGTGATGTGGGCGGCGTACATCGTCTTCAGTGCCCGCACCGGACGGCGCTTCCCGCAGGCTGACGGGCTGGCGCTGGCGATGGCGGTCGGCGCGGTGCTCACCGTGCCGCTGGGCGTCGCCGAGGCGGGGTCCAGGCTGCTGGTGCCCTCCACCGTCGGGCTGGGCCTGGCCGTCGCGCTGATGTCGTCGGTCCTCCCGTACACCCTCGAACTGCTCGCGCTGCGCCGCCTGCCCGCCCCGACCTTCGCGATCCTCATGAGCCTGGAGCCCGCGATCGCGGCGACGGCCGGTTTCCTCGTGCTGAGTCAAGCCCTGTCCGTCACCGACGCGTTGGCGATCGCGCTGGTCATCGCGGCGAGCATGGGCGCGGTGCGGTCGCAGATGCCGAAGCGGACGGCCGAGAAGTAAAGCAAGCATGCTTGCTTGTTTCCTGGGGCGCTGCCATGCTCCGGGGCACGCACTGCCGTGTCCCGGAGGGAGCGCACCGTGTCCGATGCCCTGCTGGCTGATCTGCGCGACGAGAGCGAGGAGCTCGACCACCTGGTCGCGGGCCTGAGAGCGGACGGCTGGGCCACCCCCACCCCCGCGCCCCGCTGGACCGTCGCCCACCAGATCGCCCACCTGGCCTGGACCGACGACGCGGCCCTGCTCGCCGTCACGGACGCGGACGCCTTCGCGGCCCACGTCCGGGAGGCGCTCGACGCACCCGCCACCTTCGTCGACGACGGGGCGGCCCAGGGCGCCACCGTGCCCCCGCACCGACTTCTCGCCCGCTGGCGCGACGGCCGCGCCCGGCTCCTCGACGCCCTCCGCGCCGCCCCCGCCGGCGCCCGCTTCCCCTGGTACGGGCCGCCCATGAGCGTCGCCTCCATGGCCACGGCCCGCCTGATGGAGACCTGGGCGCACGGCCAGGACGTCGCCGACGCCCTCGGCGCCGTACGCCCGCCGACCGCCCGGCTGCGGCACGTCGCCTGGATCGGTGTACGGGCCCGCGACTACGCCTACGCGGTACGCGGACTCACCCCGCCCGCCCAGCCCTTCCGCGTCGAGCTGACCGCGCCGGACGGCACCCTGTGGGCCTACGGCCCCGAGGACGCCCCCCAGAGGATCACCGGCCTCGCCCTGGACTTCTGCCTGCTGGTCACCCAGCGCGCCCACCGCGCCGACCTGGCCGTACGCGCCGAGGGCGCCGACGCCGACCGGTGGCTCGACATCGCCCAGGCCTTCGCCGGACCGGCCGGCCCCGGCCGCCCGCCCAAGGCCGGTCCCGGCCGCCCGCCCAAGGCCGGTCCCGGGAACGCGGCCACGGCGGGTCCCGGTCGCGCGGCCACGGCCGGTCCCGGGGACGCGGCCACGGCCGGCCCCGGGAACGCGGCCACGGCGGCGTCATGACGAGGGCCCTGCGGATCGGCAACGCCTCCGGCTTCTACGGCGACCGCTTCGACGCCGTGCGCGAGATGCTCACCGGCGGTGAACTGGACGTCCTGACCGGGGACTACCTCGCCGAGCTGACCATGCTCATCCTCGGCCGCGACCGCCTGAAGGACCCGCGCCTCGGCTACGCCAGGACCTTCCTGCGCCAGATGGAGGAGGGCCTCGGGCTCGCCCACGACCGGGGCGTGCGGATCGTGACCAACGCCGGGGGCCTCAACCCGGCCGGTCTCGCCGACGCGCTGCGCGCCCTCGCGGACCGCCTCGGGCTGCCACAGGTGCGCGTCGCCCACGTCGAGGGCGACCAGCTCCCCGTGCCGGAGGGCGCCCTGACGGCCAACGCCTACCTGGGCGGCGGCGGCATCACGGCGTGCCTGCGCGGCGGGGCCGACGTGGTGGTGACCGGGCGGGTCACGGACGCGGCGCTGGTCAGCGGGCCGGCGGCCTGGTGGTTCGGGTGGGGCCCCGACGAGTACGACCGGCTCGCCGGAGCCGTGGTCGCCGGGCACGTCCTGGAGTGCGGCACCCAGGCCACGGGCGGCAACTACGCCTTCTTCACCGGGCACGACGTGCGCCGCCCCGGCTTCCCGGTCGCCGAACTGCACGAGGACGGCACGTCCGTCATCACCAAGCAGGACGGCACGGGCGGCGTCGTGGACACCGGCACGGTCACCGCGCAGCTCCTGTACGAGACGGCGGGCGCCCGGTACGCGGGCCCCGACGTCACCGCCCGGCTCGACACCGTGCGCCTCGAGCCCGACGGCCCCGACCGGGTGCGGATCACCGGCGTGCGGGGCGAGGCACCGCCCCCGGCGCTGAAGGCCGGGCTGAACCGGCTCGGCGGCTGGCGCAACGAGGTCGTCTTCGTGCTGACGGGCCTCGACATCGAGGCCAAGGCGCGGCTGGTGCGCGGGCAACTGGAGGACGCCCTCGCCGTGAAGCCCGCCGAGGTGCGGTGGGAGCTGGCCCGCACCGACCGGCCGGACGCTTCCACCGAGGAGACCGCCAGCGCCCTGCTGCGGCTGGTCGTCCGGGACGCCGACCCGGACACGGTGGGCCGGGCCGTGAGCGGCGCGGCGGTCGAACTCGCCCTGTCCAGCTACCCCGGCTTCCACCTGACCGCCCCGCCCGGCAAGGGCGCGCCCTACGGGGTGTTCGAGGCGGTGTACGCCGACCCCGGAACCGTCACCCACACCGCCGTGCTCCCGGACGGGCGGCGCGAGGTGGTCCCGCCCCCGGCGCGCACCCGGACGCTGGAGCCCGTGCCGCCGCCGCCCCTGCCCGAACCGCTCCCGGACGGCCCCGTCCGGCGCGCCCCGCTCGGGCGGGTCGCCGGGGCGAGGAGCGGCGACAAGGGCGGCGACGCCAACATCGGCGTGTGGGTGCCCACGGACGAGGCGTGGCGGTGGCTCGCCCACGCCCTCACCGCCGACCGGCTGCGCGCACTGCTCCCGGAGGCCGCGCCCCTGGAGGTGGTCCGGCACGTCCTGCCGAACCTCCGCGCCCTGAACTTCACCGTCACCGGCCTGCTCGGCGAGGGCGTCGCCGCCCAGGCCCGGTTCGACCCGCAGGCCAAGGCGCTCGGCGAATGGCTGCGCGCCCGCCACCTCGACATCCCGGAGGCCCTCCTGTGACCGTCCTGGCCACCGCCCTCGACACGGCCGGCCCCGACTACGCCGCCCACCGCGAGGCCATGCTCGCCAAGCTCGCCGAACTGGCGGCCGAGCACGAAAAGGCCCTGGCCGGCGGGGGAGAGAAGTACACCGCCCGCCACCGGGGGCGCGGCAAGCTGTTGGCCCGCGAACGGATCGAGCTGCTCGTCGACCCCGACTCCCCGTTCCTCGAACTCTCCCCGCTGGCGGCCTGGGGCAGCGACTACCCCGTCGGCGCGTCGATCGTCACCGGCATCGGTGTCGTCGAGGGCGTCGAGTGCCTGATCACCGCCAACGACCCGACCGTACGCGGCGGCGCGTCCAACCCCTGGACGCTGAAGAAGGCGCTGCGGGCCAACGAGATCGCGTACGCCAACCGCCTGCCCTGCATCGCCCTCGTCGAGTCCGGCGGCGCGGACCTGCCCTCCCAGAAGGAGATCTTCATACCCGGCGGGGCGCTCTTCCGGGACATCACCCGGCTGTCCGCCGCCCGTATCCCCACCATCGCCGTCGTCTTCGGCAACTCGACGGCGGGCGGGGCCTACGTTCCCGGCATGTCCGACCACACCGTGATGATCAAGGAGCGGTCGAAGGTCTTCCTCGGCGGTCCGCCCCTGGTCAAGATGGCCACCGGCGAGGAGAGCGACGACGAGTCCCTCGGCGGCGCCGAGATGCACGCGCGCGTGTCCGGGCTCGCCGACCACTACGCCGTCGACGAGACCGACGCCATCCGCCAGGCCCGCCGGATCGTCGCCCGCCTCAACCACCGCAAGGCGCACCCCGATCCACCGGCCGCCGCACCGCCGACGTACGACCCGGAGGAACTGCTCGGGATCGTGCCGGGCGACCTCAAGACCCCCTTCGACCCGCACGAGGTCATCGCCCGGATCGTCGACGGCTCGGACTTCGACGCCTTCAAGCCGCTGTACGGGCCCTCCCTCGTGACGGGCTGGGCGAGTCTGCACGGCTACCCGGTCGGCATCCTCGCCAACGCCCAGGGCGTGCTGTTCTCCGCCGAGTCGCAGAAGGCGGCCCAGTTCATCCAGCTCGCCAACCAGCGCGACATCCCGCTGGTGTTCCTCCACAACACCACCGGATACATGGTCGGCAAGGAGTACGAGCAGGGCGGCATCATCAAGCACGGCGCGATGATGATCAACGCGGTGAGCAACTCCCGCGTCCCGCACCTGTCCGTGCTCATGGGCGCCTCGTACGGCGCCGGGCACTACGGCATGTGCGGCCGCGCCTACGACCCCCGCTTCCTGTTCGCCTGGCCCAGCGCCAAGTCCGCCGTCATGGGCCCGCAGCAGCTCGCCGGCGTCCTGTCGATCGTCGCCCGCGCGTCCGCCGCCGCCAAGGGGCAGCCGTACGACGACGAGGGCGACGCCGCGCTGCGCGCCATGGTGGAGCAGCAGATCGAGTCCGAGTCCCTGCCGATGTTCCTGTCGGGGCGGTTGTACGACGACGGGGTCATCGACCCGCGCGACACCCGTACCGTCCTCGGCCTGTGCCTGTCGGCGATCCACAACGCCCCGGTCGAAGGCGCCCGCGGCGGCTTCGGCGTCTTCCGGATGTGAGGCCACAGTGATGATCTCTTCCGTCCTCGTCGCCAACCGGGCCGAGATCGCCTGCCGCGTCTTCCGTACGTGCCGCTCGCTCGGCATCGGCACGGTCGCGGTGTACGCCGACCCGGACGCCACGGCGCTGCACGTGCGGGAGGCCGACGCGGCGGTACGCCTGCCGGGGGCGGCGCCCTCGGAGACGTACCTGCGCGGGGACCTGATCGTGAAGGCCGCGCTGGCGGCGGGCGCCGACGCGGTGCACCCGGGGTACGGGTTCCTGTCCGAGAACGCCGGCTTCGCGCGGGCGGTGACCGACGCGGGCCTGACGTGGATCGGCCCGCCGCCCGGGGCGATCGAGACCATGGCGTCCAAGACGCGGGCCAAGGAGCTGATGGCGGCGGCGGGCGTGCCGCTGCTCGCCCCGGTCGACCCCGCCACCGCCACGCACGCCGACCTGCCGCTGCTGCTCAAGGCGGCGGCGGGCGGCGGCGGCCGGGGCATGCGCGTCGTCCGGGACCTCGCCGCCCTGCCGGGCGAACTGGCGGCGGCCACCGCCGAGGCACGGTCGGCGTTCGGGGACGGCGAGGTGTTCGCCGAGCCGTACGTCGAGCGCGGCCGGCACGTCGAGGTCCAGGTCCTCGCCGACGCGCACGGCACGGTGTGGGCGCTCGGCACCCGGGACTGCTCGCTCCAGCGGCGGCACCAGAAGGTCATCGAGGAGGCCCCGGCACCCGGCCTGGGCCCTGCCCTGCGCGAGACCCTCCACGGCGCGGCCGTGGCCGCCGCGAAGGCGGTGGGGTACGTCGGCGCCGGGACGGTCGAGTTCCTGGTCGCCGGTGACGAGGCGTACTTCCTGGAGATGAACACCCGCCTCCAGGTCGAGCACCCGGTCACGGAAGCCGTCTTCGGCCTCGACCTGGTCGCCCTCCAGCTCCGCGTCGCCGAGGGCGCACCGCTGCCGCCCGAACCCCCGGCCGCCACCGGCCACGCCGTGGAGGCCCGGCTGTACGCGGAGGACCCCGCCCGGGACTGGGCGCCGCAGTCGGGCGTCCTGCACGCCCTGGACCTCCCCGCCGGCCCCGGGCTGCGCGTCGACGCCGGATACGCCGCCGGGGACACCGTGGGCGTCCACTACGACGCCATGCTCGCCAAGGTGATCGCCCACGCCCCGACCCGGGACGAGGCCGTCCGCGTGCTCGCCCACGCCCTGGAGCGCGCCCGGGTGCACGGGCCGGTCACCAACCGGGACCTGCTCGCCCGGTCGCTGCGGCACCCGGACTTCACGGCCGGGCGCCTCGACACCGGTTTCTACGAGCGGAACCTCGCCGGGCTCACCGCGCCCGCGCCGGGCGAGGAGTACGCGGCCGTCGCCGCCGCCCTCGCGGCCGCCGTCCGCCGCTCCGGCCGGTTCGGCGCCTTCCGCACCGTACCGTCACCGCCGCAGACAGCCCGCTACGGCGACCACGAGGTGCGCTACCGGCCCACCCGGGACGGCGGGTTCACCGTCGAGTCCCACCCGCACGCGCGCGTGGTGGACGCCACGCCCACCTGCGTACGCCTCGACGTGGACGGCGTCGTACGGCGCTGGGAGGTGGCCGACCACGGCGACGGCGTCGTCCATGTGAACGGCCACCGGCTGGCCGTCCACCCCCGGTTCACCGACCCCGCCGAGCGCACCGCGCCCGGCTCGCTGCTCGCGCCCATGCCCGGCACCGTCGTCCGGGTCGCCGACGTCGCGGCGGGTGCCCGCGTCGAGGCGGGAGCGCCGCTCGTCTGGCTGGAGGCCATGAAGATGGAGCACCGCGTCACCGCTCCCGCCTCCGGCACGCTCACCGCGCTCCACGCCGTCCCCGGCCGCCAGGTCGAGGTCGGTGCCCTGCTCGCCGTCGTGGAAGAGTCGTACGAAGAGGAGACAGAGCAATGAGCACCGTCATCGAGACCGAGGAGCACACCGCCCTCCGTGACGCCGTCGCCGCCCTCGGCCGCCGCCACGGACGCGAACACGACCGCGCGGCCCTGTGGGCGGAAGCGGGCAAGCTCGGCTACCTCGGCGTCAACCTGCCCGAGGAGTACGGCGGCGGAGGCGGCGGCATGGCCGAACTCTCCATCGTCCTGGAGGAACTGGGCGCCGCGGGCTGCCCGCTGCTGATGATGGTCGTCTCGCCCGCCATCTGCGGCACGGTCATCGCCCGCTTCGGCACCGACGAGCAGAAGCGCCACTGGCTGCCGGGCCTGGCGGACGGCACGCGCACCATGGCGTTCGGCATCACCGAGCCCGACGCGGGCTCCAACTCCCACCGGATCACCACGACCGCCCGCCGGGACGGCGACGACTGGGTGCTGACCGGCCGCAAGGTGTTCATCTCCGGCGTCGACATCGCCGACGCGACCCTCATCGTGGGACGGACCGAGGACGCCCGGACCGGGAAGCTCAAGCCCTGCCTGTTCGTCGTCCCCCGCGACGCGCCCGGCTTCGGGCGGCGGCGCATCGACATGGAACTGCACGCCCACGAGAAGCAGTTCGAGCTGACCCTCGACGACGTACGCCTCCCGGCCGACGCGCTGGTGGGTGGGGGTACCTCCCAGGCCGAGGGCCGAGGGGGAGAGGACGCCGGGCTGCTCCAGCTCTTCGCCGGGCTCAACCCCGAGCGCATCATGACCGCCGCGTTCGCCCTCGGCATGGGCCGCTACGCGCTGGCGAAGGCGGTCGCGTACGCACGGGACCGGCAGGTGTGGAAGGCCCCCATCGGCGCCCACCAGGCCATCGCCCACCCCCTCGCGCAGGCCCACATCGAGCTGGAACTGGCCCGCCTGATGACCCGGAAGGCCGCCCACCTCTACGACGCGGGCGACGACCTCGGCGCCGGAGAGGCCGCCAACATGGCCAAGTACGCCGCCGCCGAGGCGTGCGTGAAGGCCGTCGACCAGTCCGTGCACACCCTCGGCGGCAACGGACTCACCCACGAGTTCGGGCTCGCCTCGCTCATCACCGCCTCACGAGTGGCACGCATCGCTCCGGTAAGCCGGGAAATGATTCTGAACTACGTGTCCCACCAGACCCTGGGCCTGCCCAAGTCGTACTGACTCCAGTACGGACAGCCGCACCGACAGGAGCCGTGATGGTGTTCCACAGCGAGTACGCGGACGTCCCCACCGTCTCCCTCCCCATCCACGACGCGGTACTGGCCCGGTCGGCCGCCGCGTACGCCGACGAGGTCGCCCTCGTCGACGGGGCGGGCGACCTGAGCCTCACGTACGGCCAGATCGACACCTACCACCGGCGGGTGGCCGCCGCGCTGGCCGGCGCGGGGCTGC
Source organism: Streptomyces sp. WAC05374 (assembly GCF_004353505.1). Lineage (GTDB taxonomy): Bacteria > Actinomycetota > Actinomycetes > Streptomycetales > Streptomycetaceae > Streptomyces. Next base: position 366,136 of record NZ_SMNQ01000003.1, on the reverse strand, counting down.
GCAAGGGGGACGTCCTGGCGCTGCACAGCCCCAACACGGTCGCCTACCCGGTCGTCTTCTACGGCGCCACGCGCGCCGGGGCGGCCGTCACCACCGTCCACCCCCTGTCCACGGCGGAGGAGTTCGCCAAGCAGCTCCGCGACTCCTCCGCCCGCTGGATCGTCACCGTCTCCCCGCTGCTCGCCACCGCGCGCCGGGCGGCCGAACTGGCCGGCGGCGTGGCCGAGATCCTCGTCTGCGACGCGGCCGAGGGGCACCGCTCGATCCTCGACATGGTGGCCTCGACCGACCCCGAACCGGCCGTCGCCATCGACCCGGCCGAGGACCTCGCAGCCCTGCCGTACTCCTCCGGCACCACCGGCGTCCCCAAAGGCGTCATGCTCACGCACCGCTCCATCGCCACCAACCTGGCCCAGCTCGAGCCGCTGATACCGATGCGCCGGGGCGACCGCGTCCTGGCCGTCCTGCCGTTCTTCCACATATACGGGCTCACCGCCCTGATGAACGCCCCCCTGCGGCAGGGCGCCACCGTCGTCGTCCTGCCCCGCTTCGACCTGGACACCTTCCTCGCGGCGATCGAGAAGCACCGCATCAACGCCCTGTACGTCGCCCCGCCGATCGTGCTGGCCCTCGCCAAGCACCCGGCCGTCACCCGCTACGACCTGTCCAGCCTGGAGTACGTGGTCAGCGCCGCCGCCCCGCTCGACGCGCGGCTCGCCGAGGCGTGCTCGGCCCGCCTCGGGCTGCCGCCGGTGCGGCAGGCGTACGGGATGACGGAGCTGTCGCCCGCCACGCACGCCGTGCCGCTGTCCGCGCCCAACCCGCCGCCGGGCGCGGTCGGCAAGCTCCTGCCGGGCACCGAGATGCGGCTGCTGTCCCTGGACGACCCGGCCGAGGACGCCGCCCCCGGCGAGGACGGCGAGATCGCCGTGCGGGGACCGCAGGTGATGAAGGGCTACCTGGGCCGCCCCGACGCCACCGCCGCGATGATCGACCCCGACGGCTGGGTGCACACCGGGGACATCGGCAGGGTCGACGCGGACGGCTGGCTGTTCGTGGTCGACCGGGTCAAGGAACTGATCAAGTACAAGGGCTTCCAGGTCGCCCCGGCCGAGCTGGAGGCGCTGCTGCTGACCCACGAGGGCGTCGCGGACGCGGCGGTGATCGGCGTGTACGACGAGGACGGCAACGAGGTCCCCAAGGCGTACGTCGTCCGGCAGCCGCACGCGACCGGGTTGACGGGCGACGACATCATCGCCTTCGTGGCAGGGAAGGTCGCCCCGTACAAGAAGGTCCGGCGCGTCGAGTTCGTCGACGGCGTGCCGAGGGCGGCGTCGGGGAAAATCCTCCGGCGCGAACTGAGGGAGCGAGAAGGCGCATGACGAGTCTCGTCACCACCGCGCACGAGCGGGGCATCACCACCCTGACGCTGGATTCCCCCGACAACCGCAACGCCCTGTCGGCGCGGCTCGTCGGCGAGCTGGCGGCGGCGCTGGAGAGCTGCGGCAAGGACCCGGCGGTACGGGCGGTGGTCCTCACCCACGCCGGGTCCACGTTCAGCGCCGGCGCCGACCTGAAGGCGCCGCCCAGCCCGTACACCTTCGTGGCGCTGCTGCGGTCGATCGTGGAGCTGCCCAAGCCGGTGGTGGCCCGGGTCCACGGGCACGTCCGGGCCGGCGGACTGGGGCTGCTGGGCGCGTGCGACATCGTGGCGGTGCAGACGGGCTCGGACTTCGCGCTGACGGAGGTGCGGATCGGGGTGGCCCCGTCGGTGATCTCCCTGTCGCTGCTGCCCCGCCTCGACCCGCGGGCGGCCGCCCGCTACTACCTCACCGGTGAGGGGTTCGACGCCGCCGAGGCGGCCCGGATCGGCCTGGCGACGGTGGTCGGGGACGACGTGGACGCGGTGCTCGCCCCCGTGCTGGACGGGCTGCGCCGGGCGTCGCCCCAGGGGCTGGCTGAGGCCAAGAGGCTGGTCACGGCTAGGGTGCTGGAGATGTTCGAGCGCGACGCGGAGGACTTCGTCCAGCGCTCGGCCTCGCTCTTCGCCTCGGCGGAGGCACGCGAGGGAATGACGGCCTTCCTCGAACGACGGGACCCCGCATGGGTGTGGTGACGACCACCTCCGCTCCGAAGGCGCCGAAGCAGGACCGCAGCCGGGCCACCCGGCAGCGGCTCCTGGCGGCGGCCGTGGCGTGCCTCGCGGAGCACGGCTGGGCGGGCTCGACGGTCTCCGTCGTCGCCGAACGGGCCGGGGTCTCGCGGGGCGCGGCGCAGCACCACTTCCCCACCCGGGAGGACCTGTTCACGGCGGCGGTCGAGTACGTCGCCGAGGAACGCTCCCAGGCACTGCGCGCCCTGCCCGTGCAGGACCGCGCCTCGGTCGTCGCCGCCCTGGTCGCCCTCTACACCGGCCCGCTGTTCCGGGCGGCCCTGCACCTGTGGGTGGCCGCCTCCAACGAGGAGCAGCTCCGGCCCCGGGTCACGGAGCTGGAGGCGCGGGTCGGCCGCGAGACCCACCGCATCGCGGTCGAGCTGCTGGGCGCCGACGAGTCCCGGCCCGGTGTGCGCGAGACGGTGCAGGGCCTGCTGGACATGGCCCGCGGCCTGGGCCTGGCGAACCTGCTCACGGACGACACGGCCCGCCGCGAGCGCGTGGTGGCCCAGTGGGCGGCGCTGCTGGACGACGTCCTGGGCTGAGCGCGGCACGCGAACGGCGCCGCCCCGGTGCGGGGCGGCGCCGTCGCGGTGGTGCGTGCGTCAGCCGGTGATGTCCTCGTAACCGCCGATCTCGCGCGGGCTGCGCGGGCCGGGGCCCACGTAGCGCGCCGAGGGGCGGACCAGGCGCCCGGTGCGCTTCTGCTCCAGGATGTGCGCCGACCAGCCGGCCGTGCGGGCACAGGTGAACATGGACGTGAACATGTGCGCCGGGACCTCCGCGAAGTCCAGCACGATCGCCGCCCAGAACTCCACGTTCGTCGCCAGGACCCGGTCCGGGCGACGGTTGTGCAGCTCCTCCAGGGCGGCCTTCTCCAGCGCCTCCGCGACCTCGAACCGCGGCGCGCCCAGCTCCCTGGCGGTGCGGCGCAGCACGCGGGCGCGCGGGTCCTCGGCGCGGTAGACGCGGTGGCCGAAGCCCATCAGGCGCTCGCCCTTGTCGAGGGCCTGGCGGACGTAGGCGCCGGCGTCACCGGTGCGCTCGATCTCCTCGATCATGCCCAGCACGCGGGAGGGCGCCCCGCCGTGCAGCGGGCCGGACATGGCGCCGACGGCACCCGACAGGGCCGCGGCGACGTCCGCGCCCGTGGAGGCGATGACGCGGGCGGTGAAGGTGGAGGCGTTCATGCCGTGCTCGGCGGCGGACGTCCAGTAGGCGTCCACGGCCTTGACGTGCTTGGGGTCCGGCTCGCCGCGCCAGCGGATCATGAACCGCTCGACGACCGACTGCGCCTTGTCGATCTCGCTCTGCGGGACCATCGGCAGGCCCTGGCCGCGCGCCGACTGGGCGACGTACGACAGCGCCATGACCGCGGCCCGCGCCAGGTCGTCACGGGCCTGCTCCTCGTCGATGTCGAGCAGCGGACGCAGGCCCCACACCGGCGCCAGCATGGCCAGCGCCGACTGCACGTCCACGCGGATGTCGCCGGAGTGCACGGGGATCGGGAACGGCTCGGCGGGCGGCAGGCCGGGGTTGAACGCCCCGTCGACCAGCAGGCCCCAGACGTTGCCGAAGGAGACGTGGCCGACCAGGTCCTCGATGTCGACGCCGCGGTACCGGAGCGCGCCGCCCTCCTTGTCCGGTTCGGCGATCTCCGTCTCGAACGCGACGACTCCTTCGAGTCCGGGTACGAAGTCGGACATCAGGCGGCTCCTCGTCAGGTGAGTCTTTCCAGTGGTGCGGTGATGCCCCGTACGGCCGGTGGTCATCCGGCACCGTCGTAGGGAGGGGACAGTGACCCAGCGCATGAGTCTGTCGGGTTCCTCCGATGCGGGGAAGCGTGACATCCGGCACACTCCGCCGAACCGGTCAGGGAGGATTAGTGGCACGCGGTGCCGGGCAGACTGGGTCGCTACGGCAGGATGGCCCTTGTGACAGACGCTCTCGACCCAGCAGCTCTCGATCCCGCCGACATGCGCGAGCAGTACCGCACCGCCGCATTCCTGGAGGCGGACCTCGCGGACGGGCCGATGGACCAGTTCGCCCGCTGGTTCGCGCAGGCCGTCGACAGCGACGCCGTCGTCGAGCCCAACGCCATGGTGCTCTCGACGGCCACGCCCGACGGGCGGCCCTCGTCCCGGACGGTGCTCCTGAAGCACTTCGACGCCCGGGGCTTCGTCTTCTTCACCAACTACGGCTCCCGCAAGGGCCTGGAGCTGGACACCAATCCGTACGTCTCGCTCCTGTTCCCCTGGCACCCGGTCGCCCGCCAGGTGCTCGTGACGGGCACGGCGTGCCGCGTCGGGCGCGACGAGACGGCCGCCTACTTCCGCACCCGCCCGCACGGCTCGCAGCTCGGTGCCTGGGCGAGCGAGCAGTCCTCGGTGATCGCCTCGCGGGCCGAGCTGCTGGCCCGGTACGAGGAGCTGGCGGCCCGCTACCCGGAGGGCGAGCAGGTGCCCGTGCCGCCGCACTGGGGCGGCTTCCGGATCGAACCCGAGGCGGTCGAGTTCTGGCAGGGCCACGAGAACCGGCTGCACGACCGGCTGCGGTACGTCCGGGAGGGCGAGGGCTGGCGGGTGGAGCGGCTGTCGCCCTGACGCGCCCGCTCTACGCGAGGTCGACCGCCGCCAGCAGCGGCGCGGCCACGGCCAGCGCGTACTGCGCCAGGACCGCCCCGCACCGCACCCGGTGGCCGACCGCGTCACGGGGTATGCCCAGCGCCCACAGGCCGACCAGCCCGGACAGGCCCAGCGACCACAGGGCGAGGTCGGCCAGCGGGCCGGGGACGCCGTCGCCGGCGTAGGCCTGGCGCAGCAGGACGACGAGGGTGCCGACGCACGTGACCGCGAGCACCAGCAGCCCGATCCCGGCGAAAACGCGTACGGCCCGGACGTCCGGCGCGAAGGGGTCCCGGGCGGAGCCGTCCCGCGCGGCGGGGGCCTGTGAGTCGGTGGTGTTCATGCCCGCCATCCTGCGTGCCGGGCCGCGGGCCGGGCATCGGGGCGGGTACTCAGAGGCGCGCGTCGCGGCTACTCAGCCGGTGGCAAGCAGAAACCCGCGGGCTCTGGCTCTCCTGACGGAGAGGCCGGCCGGATGTGCCGGCGAGCCCGCGGGTCGGTGACTGCTTGGGATTGCGGCAGGAGGCCTGCCGACATTGCACAGAGTGCGACAACAGGCCTCAGCCCGCAGTCACCTCACGCATCCGAAAAGAAACCACTTCCGGATCACCTCCTTTCTTCGTGTGCTCCACACCCTAGGAACCGCCCCGGCGCACCACAACCGGTTTTTTCGCGCCGGGTGATTTCCGGGAACCGGCTGTGTTCTGAGTCACGTTCCAGTTGAATGACCGGGCGTGCACGTGCACGCGAGTACACGTCCTGCAGGGGGTGCCGGGATGAGTGCGTCCAGGAGCGAGATCCAGGGGCGAGCCGCGACCGGGGCGGATCTGCTCGCCGCGCTGCTCGACGGGATGGACGCCGCGCTGTGCGCGTTCGACGCCGACGGGGTGCTCACCCACTGGAACCGTGAGGCCGAACGGATCCTCGGGTGGAGCGCCGAGGAGGCCGTCGGACGGCCCGGGTTCGCCGGGTGGGCCGTGCGCAGCGCGGACGCCGACGACGTCCACCGGCGGCTGATGTCGGTCATGGAGGCGCCCGGCCGCCAGGTCCACGAGTTCGCCCTGCTGCGCAAGGACGGCGGGCGGGTGCTCGTGCGGACGCAGTCGGCCGGGGTGCGGGGCGCGGACGGCCGGCCCGCCGGGGTCTACTGCGCCTTCAGCGAGGTGCACGCCCAGATCGACCTGGAGCGCTCCATCGCCCTGAGCGAGGCGCTGTTCGACGACGCCTCCTGGGGCGTGGTCCTGGTCGACGTGGACCTGCGCCCCACCGTGGTGAACGCCCACGCGGCGCGGGCGCTGGGCGCCGGACGGACGACGCTGCTCGGCCGCCCGCTGGGCGAGGTGGTCGTGCAGGGCGTGGAGGAGCTGGAGGGCGCGCTGCACCACGTCCTGGCGGAGGGCCCGCCCCGGGCGCCGGTCGAGCTGTGGGTGACGCTGCGGACGCCGGAGGGGGAGCGGCGGCGCTGCTGGCGCAGCGGCTTCCTGCGGCTGGCGTCGCCGCTCGCGGAGGAGCCGGTGCCGCTGGGCGTCGGCTGGCTGTTCCAGGACGTGACGGAGGCGAGGCTGGCGGAGCAGGAGGCCGACCGGCTGCGGTTCCGGTGCAGCCAGCTCCACCGGGCGGGCGGCGCGGCCGCCGAGTGCGAGGACCCGATGGAGGCGGCGGTCACCTACCTGGACTTCGCGCTGGCGGGCTTCGCGGACCACGCGCTGGTGGACCTGTTCCAGGGCGACCGGCTGGTGCGGGCCGCCGCGTCCCCGGTGGGGGCGCCCGGCCCGGTCGCCCGCCTCACGGGCGCGGGCATCCCGGTGCGGTACGAGGCGGGGCACCCGGCGTTGCAGGCGGTGGACCGGACGGGGCCGGTGCGGGCGAGTGCCGGACCCGCCGACGAGCGGTGGGCGGGGGAGCGGCAGTGGCCCCGGGACGCGGTGCACGCGCTGTGCGCGGTGCTGCGCAGCCGGGGCCGGACGCTGGGTGTGGTCACCTTCCTGCGCTCGGGCACCCGCCCGGCGTTCGAGCGCCCGGACGCGGTGTACGCGGAGAGCGTCGCCGTCCGCGTCGCCTCCGCGGTGGACCTGGCGGCGACGCTGGAGGGGTGACGGCCCGTCCGTACGGTCCTCAGTGGCGGAAGAAGATCCGGTCCGCGTACTCGCTCATCACACGGCCGTTCCACTCGTGGCCGCCGTCGACGTTGCCGGAGCGCAGCAGGGGCGGTTCGACGCCGCGCGCCACCATGGCCTCGGTCGCGGCCGCCATCACGGCCTGCATCAGGGCGCTGGTGACGACCGTGGACGCCGGCGCGAACGGGGCGTCGACCCCCTCGTGGGTGAGCTCCGCGTCCCCCACGGCGATCTTGGAGTCCAGCACGATGTCGCAGTGGTCCTTGAGGAAGGTGCCCGACACGTGGCGGGACTTCGTCTCCGTCGCGTAGGCCACCGAGGTCACCCCGATCACCTTCAGGCCGAGGGCGCGGGCGTTCATGGCCATCTCGACGGGCAGCGCGTTGCGGCCGGAGAGCGAGACGATGAACAGGAGGTCCCCGGCCCGGGCGGGCGAGGAGTCGAGGACCGCGCCGGCCAGGCCGTCCACCCGCTCCAGGGCGGAGCCGAGCGTCGCGGGCATGACGTCGACGCCGACGGCGCCCGGTACGGCGAGCAGGTTCACCAGCGCCAGGCCGCCCGCCCGGTAGACCACGTCCTGGGCGGCGAGCGAGGAGTGGCCCGCGCCGAAGGCGAACAGCCGCCCGCCTCCGGCGACCGCGGTGGCCACGGCCGCGCCCGCGGCGGCGATGTTCTCCGCCTCCTCGTCCCGCACCCGCTGGAGCAGGCCGATCGCGGCGTCGAAGAATCGACCGGCCAGCTTGCTCTCGCCGATGGCGTCAGGCATCGTCGGGCCCCTTCTCTCCGTGTCGCGGATCACGTTGCGGTCTGGACCATTGCTCTGTCAATACCGGGCTTGTCCCCGGGGCGGCACGGTTGTCGGCGTGATGCGCAAGAATTGAGTCAGGGCCAGCGCACGAATCTTTCGAGGGGCACGTATGTCCGGACTGATCGACACCACGGAGATGTATCTCCGCACCATCCTCGAGCTCGAAGAGGAAGGTGTGGTGCCCATGCGCGCCCGCATCGCCGAGCGGCTGGACCAGAGCGGGCCGACCGTCAGCCAGACGGTCGCGCGGATGGAGCGGGACGGTCTGGTGACCGTCGCGGGCGACCGGCACCTGGAGCTGACCGACGAGGGCCGCCGCCTGGCCACCCGCGTGATGCGCAAGCACCGGCTCGCCGAGTGCCTGCTGGTCGACGTGATCGGCCTGGAGTGGGAGCAGGTCCACGCCGAGGCGTGCCGCTGGGAGCACGTGATGAGCGAGGCGGTGGAGCGCCGCGTGCTGGAGCTGCTGCGCCACCCGACCGAGTCTCCGTACGGCAACCCGATCCCGGGCCTGGAGGAGCTGGGCGAGAAGGCGGAGACCGAGGCGTTCCTCGACGAGGGCATGGTGTCGCTGGCCGAGCTGGACCCGGGCACCGAGGGCAAGACCGTGGTGGTGCGCCGGATCGGCGAGCCGATCCAGACGGACGCCCAGCTCATGTACACGCTGCGCCGCGCCGGTGTGCAGCCCGGCTCGGTGGTCAGCGTGACCGACTCGGCGGGCGGCGTGCTGGTCGGCAGCAGCGGCGAGGCCGCGGAGCTGGGCGCGGACGTCGCCGCGCACGTGTTCGTCGCCAAGCGCTGAGGGGCCGCCCCTCCGGGGCCGCGCGGGAAGTGGCCGGAACGGCAGCGCCCGCGCGCGGCGCGTGCCAGTCTTGGGCTCGGGGCATATGACCTGAGCGCGCGGGGAGGGAGCCGGCTTGACGCGGCCGTCATACATGGAGAGCCCCGGCGCCCATCGGCGCCGGGGCCTCACCTCCCCTGTGTCGACCCGGAGCCCCGAGCTCTCAGGGTCGTCCCCCTCGGACCGTTTTCCCCGAGCGGCCCGCCTCCCGATGAAGATCTCCCCTCGGCGGCGGCCGTCAATCCTTGAGTCGGGTCACTCGAACGAGCGGTGTTGCGAGCGAGAGCCCCGTTTTCGAATGCAAGTTCGATAGTCTGGCTGCGCACGTGACAGAAGGGGGTGTCAGGACACATGGTGCGACGCATCGACCTGACCGGAGCCGATGGCTTACGCCTCGCCGCCTGGGAGTTCGCCGAGCCGCCCAAGGGCCGGGCGACCGGTGACGAGGTGCCCGGGGTGCTCCTCCTGCACGGGCTGATGGGCCGCGCCGCGCACTGGGCCCCCACCGCCCGCTGGCTCGCCGAGCGGCACCGGGCGGTCGCGCTCGACCAGCGCGGGCACGGGCGCAGCGACAAGCCCGCCGAGGGCCCCTTCACCCGCGAGGCGTACGTGGCCGACGCCGCCGCCGCGGTCGAGCAGCTCGGCATCGGCCCCGCGATCCTCATCGGCCACTCCATGGGCGCGCTGACCGCCTGGCAGCTCGCCGCCGAGCGCCCCGACCTGGTGCGGGCGCTCGTCATCTGCGACATGCGGGCCTCCGCACTGGGCGCCGCGTCCCAGCGCGAGTGGGAAGAATGGTTCCGCTCCTGGCCGCTGCCCTTCGCCACGCTCGCCGACGTCCGCAAGTGGTTCGGCGAGGACGACCCCCGGGTGGAGCGGCCCAGCCCCGCGCGCGGTGAGTTCTTCGCCGAGGTTATGTCCGAGGGCCCCGACGGCTGGCGCCCCGTCTTCTCCCGGCGCCAGATGCTCACCTCCCGCGAGACGTGGGTCTACGACGCCCACTGGGACTCCCTGGCGCAGGTCCGCTGCCCCACGCTCGTCGTCCGCGGCCTCGACGGCGAGCTGGGCCGGGCGGAGGCCCAGGAGATGGTCCGCGTCCTCCCGCACGGCCGGTACGCCGAGGTGCCCGACGCCGGCCACCTCGTCCACCACGACCAGCCGGACGCCTGGCGCGCGGCCGTCACACCCTTCCTGGAGGACGTCAGCCCTTGCTGACCGCCGTCAGGATCTCCGGCAGCCGGTCCGCCGTGCGCGCGGCGGCCGGCCGCAGGCCCGCCCAGGCCAGCAGCGCGCCCCACCCCGAGCCCAGGGTGAGCAGGAACAGCCCCGCGGCCGTGCCGGACCCGTCCAGCCGGACCGTCAGGGCGATCAGCGGGGCGCACAGCAGAGCCGCCGTCACCATGCCGCCCAGGATGGAGATCCACGCCAGCCCCGCCTGACCCGGCGCCGCGTTCTTGAACGCGCCGTCCTGCGGGATCGAGTACGGGAAGCGGGCCGACGCCACCGCGCCCGTCCCCAGCATCGCGCCCAGCACCCCGAACGCCAGGCCCAGCGCCGCCGGGAACGTCTCCCAGTCACCCAGCACCCCCGCCGTCAGGGCGGTCACCGCGGTCACGTACGGAAGGGTGATCAGCAGCAGCGCCAGCGCCCGCGCCCGCAGCTCCTCGTAGGCGTCCCGGGCCGAGGAGATCGTCATCGCGACCATCCAGAAGGCCGAGGTGTCCTGGCCGAACTGGTTGTACATCTGCACACCGAGCATCCCGGCCGCGAAGCTCGCGAGGTACACCGACCCCGTGCCCTGCACGGCGTTGAACAGCGGCACGATCAGACCGATCGCCAGGGACGTCACCCACGCCGCCTTCGTCTTCGGGTCCCGCGCCACGTACCGCAGACTCCGGCCCATCACCGTGCCCGCACGGCCCTCGGGCCACAGCCGGCCGACGAGACCGGCGGAGGACGCCGACACGCGGCGCGAGGGCCGCGACGCCGCCGCCAGGGTCGAACCGTCCGGAGCGGTCATCAGCCGCCCCAGGCTGCGCCGCCACGCGTACAGCAGCGCCGCCAGCGCGGCCCCCGACAGCGCCAGCCCCGCCACCGCCCGACCGTACGCCCCCTCACCCGCCGACTCCACGGCGGCCAGCGCCGACGCGGGCGGCACCCACCGCACCACCTCCGCCGCCGGGTCCAGCGCCGACAGCCCGCCCGCCCGACCGAGCCGCTGGGCGCCGAAGTTGACGAACTGGATGCCCACCGCGATCACCAGACCGCTCAGCACCGCCAGGTCCCTGCCCCGGCGGGACGTCAGCAGCCGGACGTTCGCCGCCGCGACCGCCCGCGCCAGCGCCACGCACACCAGCAGCACCAGCGGCACGGCGACCACCGCCACCGCCACCGCGAACGCCCCGCGCGCCAGCGCCACCGCCGACCCGACCGCCAGGCACAGCGTGAACAACGGCCCGATGCCCACCAGCGACGAGACCAGCAACGCCCGCACCAGGGGCCCCGGCCGCAGCGGCAGCATCACCAGCCGCGTCGGATCGAGCGTCTCGTCACCGCTCGGGAAGAACAGCGGCATCACCGCCCACCCCAGCGCCAGCAGCCCCGTCAGCAACATCACCACCGTGCCCGCGTGCTCACTGCCCCGCAGCAGCACCAGCCCCAGCAACTGCCCCGCCGCGAACAGCAGCGCCAGCACGGCGGAAGTGACGTACGCCGCCGTACGCCCCGCCGACTGGCGCAGCCCATTGCGCACCAGGGACAGCTTGAGCCGTACGAACACCCCCGTGAGCGTCACCGCGCACCGCCCAGCCAGTCCAGCGACTCGCCCGCGTCGTCCCGCCCCCGCGCGCCCACCAGTTCCAGGAACGCCGCCTGCAACGACGGCGCACCGCCGCGCACCTCCGCCAGCGTGCCGTGCGCCCGGATGCGCCCCGCCGCCATCACCGCGACCCAGTCGCACAGCGACTCCACCAGCTCCATCACATGGCTGGAGAAGACCACTGTGGCGCCCGAGCCGGTGTACCGCTCCAGAACGCCCCGGATCGTCTGGGCCGACACCGGGTCCACGCCCTCGAACGGCTCGTCCAGGAACAGCACTTCGGGGTTGTGGAGCAGGGCGGCGGCCAGCCCGATCTTCTTGCGCATGCCCGTCGAGTAGTCGACGACCAGCTTGTGCTGGGCACCCGCCAGGTCGAGCACCTCCAGGAGCTGGGTGGCCCGCTTGTCGACCTCGGTGCCGGGCAGCCCCCGCAGCCGCCCGGTGTACGCGAGGAGCTCCCGCCCCGACAGCCGCTCGAACAGCCGCAGCCCCTCCGGCAGGACCCCGATCCGAGCCTTCACCCCGGCCGGGTCGCGCCACACGTCGTGGCCCACGACCTCGACCCGCCCCCGGTCGGGCCGCAGCAGCCCGGTCACCATCGAAAGCGTCGTCGTCTTGCCCGCCCCGTTGGGACCCACGAGGCCGATGAACCGGCCCGCGGGCAGCGCCAGGTCGATCCCGGCGACGGCGACCTGCTCGCCGAACCGCTTCCACAGCCCCTCGACACGAACGGCGGGCGGCGCCGTCCCCGGCACTCCACCCGCCACGTCCTCAACCGTCCCGTCCGGCATGGTCACTGCCCTCCGCGTCCCCGTCGATACGGGAACCACCCTACGGACGGGCCGGGACGCCCGCAGGGGCGCCGACCGGCAGCCCGGGCCGGTCAGCCCTGCCGGGCGCGGGCAGCGGCGGCCTCCCTGGCCGTCGCCGCCTCGCGGGCGCACGCGTACGCCAGCGGGCAGATCAGTTCCTCGACGTCCGGCAGCCACCGGTTCGCCGGCGTGGGGCGGCGCGCCCACTGCACCGCCCCGTGCCCGCCCACCCGGGTCGGGGGCGCCGCGACGTAGTGGCCCTCGCCGCGAGCCACCAGGTCGATGCCGGTCGGCGACCAGCCCAGCTTGCGCACCAGGTCCGGCACCTTGGCGGCGGCGCCGGGCAGGACGAAGAACATCATCCGGCGGTCGGGGGTGCAGGTGACCGGGCCGAGGGTCAGGTCCATCCGCTCCATCCGCGCCAGCGCCAGGAAGCCCGCCGCCTCGGGCACGTCCAGCGCGTCGAAGGTGCGGCCCGTCGGCAGCAGGATCGACGCCTTCGGCTGCTTCCCCCACAGCCGGCGCGCCACCACCGCGCTGCCCGTCGCCTGGGTCGCCCAGTCCGGCCGGGCGGGGTGCGCACCCGCCGCGGGGCAGGCGGTGTCGCCGCACGAGCACCGCTCCATGCCGTCGACCGCCTCCAGCCAGGTGCCGGGGAACACGTCCCAGTGCCGCTCTTCCGCGTACCGCACGGCGCTGTCCAGCAACTGCTCGCCTCGCTGCTTGGGGATCGGTGCGGCTTCCGTGACTCCGATGGTCTCTTCCACGGTCAGCTCAACTACCGGCCCCACCGGGGGTTACGGGGCGCGGGAAGGGAGGCCGAGGCGCATCGATTCGGCATCCGGGGCGCATGGATGCACGGACGGGGGCGCGCATGGGGACCGGGAGCGGTGGCCGGGTAGCCACTGTCGGGGAGGTGACCGGTCTACCGATATCGCATGACGTATCAGCCTTCATCGGCCCTTGATGCACGACACGCTCTTCCCGCTCTTCCGTAACTGTCCGTGCCCTTCTGCGCTCTTCCTCGGTTTCGTCAGTATTCGCAGGTCAACTTCTGCATTCTCCGTATATCAGCCGGGCAGTGATCAGCGGGACTGATCACCGCGGCAACAGGGGGTAGTCATGGCAGCGAGGCCGCTCGTCGCCCGTCAGCCGAACGAACGGTTGCAGGCTCTCATCCAGGAAGCAGGGTGCTCCAACGCCGGGCTCGCCCGCCGCGTCAACATGGTCGGGCAGGAGCGCGGGCTCGATCTCCGCTACGACAAGACCTCCGTGGCCCGCTGGCTGCGCGGCCAGCAGCCGCGCGGGCGGGCCCCGGGGATCATCGCCGAGGCACTCGGCCGCAAGCTGGGGCGCACGGTCACCATCGACGAGATCGGCATGGCCAACGGCAAGAACCTGGCCTCCGGGGTGGGGCTCCAGTTCTCCCCGACCGTGCTCGGGGCCATCGAGCAGGTCTGCGAGCTGTGGCGCAGCGACGTGGGGCGGCGGGACTTCCTGTCCGGTTCGACGGTGGCCGCGTCCGCGCTCGTCGAGCCCAGCCGGGACTGGCTGATCACGGCCGCCGACCCGCAGGTGGCGCGGCAGGCCGGGGCCCGGGTGGGGATGGCGGACGTCGAGGCGGTACGGGCGATGACGGCCGCGCTGGTCGACCTGGACCACCGGTTCGGCAGCGGCCATGTGCGGCCCGTGGTGGTGCACTACCTGAACAGCGTCGTCTCCGGGCTGCTGTCGGGGTCGTACCGGGACACCGTGGGCCGTCAACTCTTCGCCGCCGTCGCGCGCCTGACGGAGCTGGCCGGGTACATGGCGGTGGACACGGGGCAGCCGGGGCTGGCGCAGCGGTACTACATCCAGGCCCTGCGGCTGGCCCAGGCGGCCGGGGACCGCGGGTACGGCGGGTACGTCCTGGCCGCGTCCATGAGCCACTTGGCGGCGCAGCTCGGAAACCCGCGCGAGATCGCCCAGTTGGCGCGGGCCGCGCAGGAAGGGGCGCGGGGCCACGTGCCGCCGAGGGCGGAGGCGATGTTCCTGGCGGCCGAGGCGCGGGGGCACGCCCTGCTGGGTGACGCGCACGTGTGCCAGGAGGTGGCGGCCCGGGCGGTGGCCGCGATGGACCGGGCGGACCCCGGGTCGGGCGACGACCCGGCGTGGATCGCCCACTTCGACCAGGCGTACCTGGCCGACGAACTGGCCCACTGCTACCGGGATCTGGGGCGGCCCGACGAGGCGGCGCGGGCGGCCGCCGAGTCGCTGGACGGCCACCCCGAGACCCGGGCGCGGCGCCGGGCGATCGGCCTCGTCCTGCTGGCCACGGCGCAGGTCCAGCAGCGCGAGGTGGAGGAGGCCTGCCACACCGGCGCGCGGGCGGCGGAACTGCTCGGCACGCTGCGCTCGTCGAGGGGTGCGGAGTACCTGGACGACCTGCGGCAGCGCCTGGAGCCGTACGCGGACGAGCCGGCCGTCCGGGAATTCGGCGCGCGCCTCGAGCTCCAGGCCGCCTGAGGCGTCCGCGGCTCCGCGTAACAGCGTCTTCGGGGAGGGATGTGTTACTGGCGCCACACACGTGTGCGCGGGCTCCGTGTCACCCGGTAGCGTGAGCCGACGCTTCCGTAGGTTTACAGGTTTACACGTAGGAGTCCCGGTGACGCAGAGCGGACAGGGTCAGGAGCCGCACCTTCCCGCGGCGCGGCCCGCGCACGAAGGTGTCGTGCTGCCCGCCGAGGGCAGTGAGACCTGGGGCGGCGCGGCCGGCGCCGGGCCGGCCGGAGGGCAGCCGTGGGGCGGCCAGTGGGGACCGCCGGACGGGCAGCAGCAGCCCCTGCCGCCCCAGCAGCCGCACGCGCCGCAGCCCGGTGCGTACGGCCAGCAGGCCGGGGCGTACCAGCAGTACCCGCAACCCCAGCACCCGCAGGCGCACCAGCAGCACCAGGCACCCCACCAGCAGCCTCAGCCACCCCAGCAGCACCAGGCGCCCCAGCAGCACCAGGCACCCCACCAGCAGCACCAGGCGCACCAGCAGCACCAGCCGCCCCACCAGCAGCCGCCCCATCAGCCCCAGCACCAGGACGCCTACGGGACGGTCGCCCAGCCGCTGCCGCCCGAGGTTCCGGCGGGCGCGGGCGACGCGGACGCGACCCAGTACCTCCCTCCGGTCGCCGCCCATGGCGCCGGAGCCGTGCCCGGGCCGATGCCCCTGCCCGCGGAGAGCCCCGCCGAGTCGACGCAGTTCCTCGGCACCCGCCCGGCGGCCCCCGCCGACGCGGACGCCACCCAGTACCTGCCGCCCGTCCCGCCCCAGCCGTCCGGCGCGCCCTACGGCATCCGGCCCGGGGCGCCCGGCGACCGGCAGCCCCCGGCCGAGTTCGACAGCCTCTTCCGTGACGACGCGGCCGCCACCCAGCACATACCCGCCTACGGCGCCGGGGCCCAGGCGGCCCCGCACCGGCAGCCCCAGCAGCCGTACCGGGCCCCGCAGGCCGCACAGCCCGCTCCGCCGTACGAGGACGCCCACCGGGAGCCCGAGCGCCGCCGCTCGTCGAAGCTGCCGCTGATCGCCGCCGTCGTCGTCGGCTGCACCGTCCTCGGGCTCGGCGCCGGCGCGCTGCTCAGCGGTGGCGACGACCAGAAGAAGGGCACGCCCGACAACACCGGGGTCGCCGCCGCCAGCTCGCCCACCCCGGGCGCCACCGCCTCCGAGGCCGCGCCCGACCCGGCCCGTACGCAGGCCGAGGCGCTCGACAAGCTTCTCGCGGACAGCAACAACAGCCGTGACTCGGTGATCCGTTCCGTCGAGAACATCAAGAAGTGCCAGAACCTCGACCAGGCCGCCACCGACCTCCAGGCCGCCGCCGGGCAGCGCCGGCAGCTCGTGACCCGGCTCCAGGGCCTGGCCGTCGACAAGCTGCCGAACCACGGGGCGCTCACCACCGCGCTGACCCAGGCGTGGCAGGCGTCCGCCTCGGCCGACGACCACTACGCGGCCTGGGCCGGCGAGGTGAAGGGCAAGAAGGGCTGCAAGGGCGGCACGGCGCGCAGCACCACGCACTTCGCCCAGGGCAACCGGGCCAGCGGTGAGGCGACGACCGCCAAGCGCAAGGCGTCCGAGCTGTGGAACGGCATCGCGGGAACCTACGGTCTGACCCCGCGCCAGCCGGCCCAGCTCTGACCCGCCGGGACGTGGCCTAGAGGGCGGCGGCCTTGCGGAGCGTGGGGCCGACGTCCACGAACCCGTCCTTCTGGGCCACCAGCCGTCCCTCGCGGACGACTTGGAACGTGACCTGGTGATTCACTATCCGCGGCAGGTCCGGCGTGCCGAGCATGTCCTCGTAGCGCCAGCGCAGCGGCGGTGTCAGCCCGCCGGTGTCGACCTCGACCCCGCGGTCGAGCGCCTGGCCGATGCGGCCGGGGGTCACCTCCTCGTCGCCGAGGGCCTCGACCACCCTGGCCAGCACCGTGTAGGCGATCCAGGTGGTCTGGACGCCGGCGTCGGCCGGGTCGATCCGGTTGTCGCCGAAGGCGTGCTCGCGGATCACCTGCTTCATCGGGGCCCAGCGCTCGTCGCCCGCCTCCGGGTACCAGCCGGTGATGTAGGCGCCCTCGAAGGGGCCGTTCGCGCCGCCGGTGCGGTCGACGAGCGGCTGGTCGACGCTGCCGAGGACCGAGGACACCTTGATGTCCCGGCCGTCGGACGGGAGGCGGCGGAAGGAGTCGAAGAAGGTCGCCGTGTGCTCGCCGAGCGCGGCGGTGACGCAGCCGCCCTCCTCACCGACCCGCTTGCGGGACTGCCGGGCCTCCTCGGTGTACTCGCCGGCGTCGTCGGCGGCCGGGATGTCGGCGGCCGTGCGGTGGTGGCCCTGCGCGAGGCCCGAGTTGAGGATGTAGGGCAGGTCGGCGCCGGTGAGGGAGTCGGGCCGTACCAGGGAGACGCGGTCGCACGAGTCGGCGAGCTGTATGCCGTTGCCGGCCAGCAGCGCGGCCTGGCCGCCGTTGACCGGGTAGGAGACGGGGCTGCGGAACTCGTCGTCCGTGAGCCCGTAACCGCCGATGTACGGGATGCCGGCGGCCTCCAGCGGCGGCATGAAGGCGCGGCCCTCGTGGCTGTACGAGCCGACGACGGCGGCCACGCCCTCCTGGACGGCGCGCCGGGCGCAGGCGGCGGCGGTCGCGGGCTCGTTGCCCGCGTTGCAGGTCAGGACGCGCAGTTCGCGGCCGTTGATGCCGCCGCGGGCGTTGACCCAGCGGGCGAACGCCTGCCCCATGGCGGGCATACCCGGCATATTGGTCGCGCGGGTGTTCTCGGGCGCCCAGGTCATGACGGTGAGGGTGTCCCCGGCGCCCCCCGTGGCGCCAGGGATCACTCCACACCCGGCCAGGAGGCACGCCGAGCCGATTGCCGCCGCGGTCCGGGCGAGGGAGAGGGTGGTCGAAGAGCGTCGCCTGCCGTTACCGGTCATGGGCATGCACAATTCCGCCCCATGGGTAACGCGGGAGTGAGGCCCGTTCAACGCATGGTGACATCGAGGTGAATTGCGGGGGCCGGTCCATCCGGTGTGCGGGGGAACGTACGATCGAAACGTGTCAGCTTCCGTGAACTCTTCCCGTCGCGGCCGTCGCTCCTCCACCATGGGCGGCATGCCGCTCAACGACATGCCGTGGTGGCGCTGGCGCGCGAACGTGCGCTCGGCGCTGCACATGCTCTCGGACCCCGTCTTCCACCAGGAGTGCTGGCTGGCGGGCCTGGAGGGGTACGGGGACGTCACCGACGCCGTGTACCGGCTGGTCGAGGACACGTGGCTGGACAACTGGTCGGCCGAGAAGTACGTCGGCACGATCTTCCGCGACTCGGGCGAGGCCGCGCTGGTCGACGTCGCGGTGCTGCGGGTGCTGCGGATCATGCACCAGGTCGGCCCGGACGCCCCCGTCTCCGCCTACATGGGGCACCACGGCTGGCCGGAGGCGGTGCGGGCGGCCCGGGACGCGCACGTGCGGCTGGCCGTCAACGACGGTGAGGACCCGGACGCGCCGCCGCGGTCGCTGGACGTGCTGCGGATCATGACGAGGTCCGCGTGACGGACCGCGGTCCGGCCGCCCCTCCCGGATGTGGCATCCTGCCAGGATGACCGACCAGTACGTCCTCACGCTCTCCTGCCCGGACAAGCAGGGCATCGTGCACGCCGTTTCGAGTTACCTCTTCATCACCGGCTGCAACATCGAGGACAGTCAGCAGTTCGGAGACCGGGACACCGGCCTGTTCTTCATGCGGGTCCACTTCTCGGCCGAGGCGCCGGTGACGGTGGACAAGCTGCGCGCGAGCTTCGCGGCGGTCGGTGACTCCTTCGCGATGGACTGGCAGATCCACCGTGCCGACGAGCGCATGCGGGTCGTGCTCATGGTGTCGAAGTTCGGCCACTGCCTGAACGACCTGCTGTTCCGCTCGCGGATCGGCGCACTGCCGGTGGAGATCGTGGCGGTGGTGTCCAACCACACCGACTTCGCCGAGCTCGTCGCCTCGTACGACATTCCGTTCCACCACATTCCGGTCACCAAGGACACCAAGTCGCAGGCGGAGGCCGAGCTGCTGGAGCTGGTGCGCGCGGAGAACGTCGAGCTGGTGGTCCTGGCCCGGTACATGCAGGTCCTGTCGGACGACCTGTGCAAGGAACTGAGCGGCCGGATCATCAACATCCACCACTCGTTCCTGCCGAGCTTCAAGGGCGCCAAGCCGTACCACCAGGCGCACGCGCGCGGCGTGAAGCTGATCGGCGCGACGGCCCACTACGTGACGGCCGACCTCGACGAGGGCCCGATCATCGAGCAGGAGGTCGAGCGGGTCGGCCACGACGTCACGCCGGAGCAGCTCGTCGCGATCGGGCGGGACGTGGAGTGCCAGGCGCTGGCGCGGGCGGTCAAGTGGCACGCGGAGCGCCGCATCCTGCTGAACGGCCGCCGCACGGTCGTCTTCGCGTAGGACCCCTTGCCGGGGCGCGCCCGCCGGGGACGACGCCCCAGGCTGCCTCCCGCCGCTCCCCGAGCCGGGCTACAGGCGGCTCAGGGAGGCGGCGGCGAAGAGGACGTCACGGATGGCCTCGCGGTCGCCGTCCTGGCCGGCCGCCGCTTCCTCCGGCGCGATGTGGCCCGCCACCAACTGGCAGAACTCCACGCCGTCCAGCGCCACTTGCGCGACCTTGCGGTCCGGGGAGGCGATCGCCGCCGGGGAGTCCAGGGCGATGTACCAGTCGCCGCCGCCCGATCCCTCGACCTCCAGGTGGAGCGAGCGGCCGGGCGCGCCGGCCGTGACGAGGTGCCGGGCCGGGGCGGCGAGCCCCGCGCGGCGGCGCTCGGCGAGGGCGGCCGGCAGCAACCGGGCGGCCAGGTCGATCATGTCGTGCAGGTGGGCGGCGCCGGGCGGCTCGTACGGGTAGTCGACCGCCGTCGCGATGTCGTCCGCGTGCACCCAGCACTCGAAGGCCCGGTCCAGCAGCGCGTCGCGCAGCGGCAGGGAGAAGTCGCCGTACGACACCGACAGTTCGGCCACACCGCGGCCCGCGAAGGAGACCGTGCGGATCAGGGTGTGCGCCTGGTCGCGCCAGGGCTCGCGGACGGATCTGGTGGGCGGGTGGTGGGCACCCCGCCAGAACGCCTCGGTGCGCTCGGCCGGGGTCTTCGCCGCGAGGGAGTCGTCCAGGCCGATCGCCGTCGCCACGAGGCCGTCGACCGCCTGGAGGTGGCCGATCACCCCCGCGACGGTGGTCCGGCGGCTGACCGGCCGGTCGCGCTCGAACCACTTGAGCCGCACCGGCGCGTGCCACTCGGAGTCGCCGATGTCCCGCAGCAGTGCGTCGAGCCGGGCGGTCTCCGCGTCGTACGGCCCGGCCCAGTCGGGCAGCGGGATGCGCGCGGGGCGGCGGCCCAGGCAGTTCTCCAGCACCCGGGAGCGCAGCAGCGGGTCCAGGTCGAGGTCCCGCTCGTGGTGCAGCAGGCCGACCGCGTCACGCAGCCGCAGGGCCTCCTCCGCGCACGGGGCGCACTCGGTCAGGTGCTCCTCGACGGCGGTCGTCTCCTCGGCCGAGCAGGCCGAGAGCGCCCACGCGCCGAGCAGCGACTGGAGGACCTTGTGCGGCAGGGGCGGTGCGGGCGGGGCGGGCAGCGCCTCGTAGTTGTCGGCGGCCCGCCTGGGGGACGGTATGCGCGGCACGCCGCCCACCTCCTCCCGGCCGTCGTCGTGGCCACCGCCGTCCAGCGGTCCCGTCATGGCGTCCGTCCGTCCAGGGGCCGGCTGTTCGCGGTGGACAGCAACTGGAGCCCGAGCCGCAGCCGGCGCCGCGCCTCGTCCTCGGTCACCCCGAGGTCGGCGGCGGTCTGGCGGTAGTCCCGGCGCTGGAAATAGGCCAACTCCAGTGCGGCGCGCAGCGGCGCGGGCATGGACTGGACGATGAAGTCCGCGCGGGCCGACACCGCCGCGCGGCGCACCTTCTGCTCCAGTTCCTCCGTGGAACCGCCGCCGCGCTCCGCGTACGCCTTCGCCTCGGCCTGGCGCAGCCGGTGCACGGCCTGGCGGCGGGTCAGCTTCGCTATCCAGGAGCGCATGGACCCCTCGCGCCTGGGGTCGTACGCGTCCGGGTTCTCCCACACGTACCCGAACACCTCGCGCGTGACCTGGTCGGCCGCCGACTCGTCGTCGAGGACGCGGTGCGCCGTGTTGTGCACCAGGGAGGCGAACCGGTCGTAGAGCTCACCGAGCGCGGCGGCCTCGCCGCGCGCCAGCCGCTGCTGCATCTTGCGGTCCCAGCGCGGGGGTGTGTCCTTCGCCATGGGGGAGCCCTCCAGACCCGACTCCTCCCGAATGTAACGGCCCGCGCCGACAATGCGCCCCCTCTTTGTGGCAAGTGCCTCGCGCGCCGTTCCGGGATGGTAAGGAAACCGTCACCATCGGTGGATCGTGTTTCATGAGGGGAGGACGGGGCAGCAGGGGCCCAAAGGAAGCTCGGCTTCCGGTTCATTTCCCGGTGGTATCGGCGGAGGGTAGGCGCGTGACGCTCACGGTGGACGAAGCCGGGCACGGGGCATGGACCGTGCTCAGCGTCCAGGGCGAACTGGACCTGGTCTCCTCACCCGTCGTCCGCAGGCGCGTGCACGACGCGGTCGCCGAGGGCAGGCGGGACCTCGTCCTGGACCTGTCCGGGGTGCAGTTCTGCGACTCCAGCGGCGTCGGCGTGCTGATCGCCTCGCGTCGGCTGCTGCACTCCTGCCGGGGCAGGCTGCGGCTGATCCTGCCGGCCCGGGGGGCCGTCGAGGGCTCGCACGTCAACCGGGTCCTGGCGGCCCTCGGCGTACGGCGCCTGTTCTCGGTGTACGCGGACGTCGCGGCCGCCACCGGCGAGGAGGACGAACAGCTCTCCGCGTGACGGCGCACCCTTCGCGTCGTACCCTCCCGGCATGGACGCAGAGGAGTTGTACCAGCGCCGGATCGCCTCGCGGTTCGCCGCCTTCGACCAGGACGGCAACGGCTATATCTCCCGTGAGGACTTCACCACGGCGGCCGGCCGGCTGCTGGAGGAGTTCGGCACGTCGTTCCGTTCGGACAAGGGCCAGGCGCTGGCCGGTGGCGCGGAGGCCTTCTGGCAGGGCCTGGCCGGCATCGCGGACGTGGACGGCGACCAGCGGGTGACCCGGGGGGAGTTCGTGAGCGGCGCGGTGAAGCGGCTGCGCGACAACCCCGACCGGTTCGCCGAGATCGCCCGCCCCTTCGTCCGCGCCCTGCTCGCCGTCGCCGACCGGGACGGTGACGGGAAGGCCGGCACGGCGGAGCTGGAGCGCGCCCTGCGGGTGCTGGGCGTCGACCCGCACGCGGCGGCGCTCGCGGCCGAGTCGATGGACCTGGACCGCAGCGGGCTGGTCGACGAGGAGGAGGCCGTCACGGCCTTCGCCCGGTACTTCATGACCCAGGAGCCTCAGGCCGAGTAGCGCTCGCGCAGCTTGTACTTGAGCACCTTGCGCAGGGTGTCGTTGCGCGGCAGGGCGTCCACGACCTCCAGCCGCTCGGGCAGTTTGTGCACGGCCAGGCCCTCGTCGCGGAGGAACGCGGTCACGTTGCCGAGCGTCAGCGCCGCGGTGGCCTCGACGACCGCGCAGACCCGTTCCCCGCGTTCTGGGTCGGGCAGGCCGATGACGGCCGCGTCCCGGACCGCGGGGTGCCGGTGCAGCAGGTCCTCGACCTCTTTGGCCGAAATGTTCTCGCCCTTCCGGATGATGACGTCCTTGACACGTCCGGTGAGCACCAGGTGGCCGGAGTCCGTGAGGTACCCGAGGTCCCCGGTCCGCAGGAAGCCGTCCTCGTCGAACGCCCCGGCGGTCTGCGCGGGGTCCAGGTAGCCCCGGCACACCGCCTCGCCGCGCAGCCGCACCTCGCCGTCGACGACGCGTATCTCCATGCCCTCCGGCGGCCTGCCCTCGGTGCCGGCGAGGTTCTCGTCGGTGTCGTCCGGGGACCCCATGGTGATCATCGGCACCTCGGTCATGCCGTAGCCGTGGGTGAGGCGGCAGCCCATCTCCCGGACGACCGCGTGGTACAGCTCCGGCGGCTTGGGGGCGCCGCCGCCCGCGAGCAGCCGGAGGGTGGGGACGAGCTTCTCGCCCGGCTGTTTGCGCTGTTCGGCGAGGAACATCGCGTAGAAGGCGGTGGAGCCTCCGGCCGTGGTCACCCCGTGCGCCCGGTAGGTCTCCAGCGCCTCCGGCAGGGCGAACGTCTCGAACAGGACGGCCGGGAACCCGTACAGCAGCAGCATGACGAGGTAGTCGAGGCCGCCGATGTGCGCGAAGGGGAAGGCGATCGACCCGACGTCGCCGGGCGTCAGGCGCAGCGCGTGGGCGAGGCAGGCCCCGCCCGCGATCAGAGAACGGTCGGTGTGCAGGACGCCCTTGGGGTCGGACGTCGTGCCGGACGTCCAGTAGATCCATCGCACGTCCGTGCCGGAGGCGGGCGGGGGCGGCAGGGTGGCCGGGTCGGCGTCGGGGAGGCCGTCGTACGCCTCGAACACGCCGCGCGCCCCGAGGCGGTGCGCCAGGGCGGTGTGGTCGAAGCCGCGCCAGGTGCCCGGGACGGCGAAGAAGCCGGCCCTGGACTCGCGCAGCGCGAAGCCCACCTCGCGCTCCCGGTAGAAGGGGATGACGGGGGACTGCACGGCGCCGAGGCGGGCGAGGGCGACGCTCAGGACGACGGTCTCGACGCGGGTGGGCAGTTGCCAGGCGACGACCGAGCCGGGCCGTACGCCCATGGCCGCCAGTCCGGCCGCCGTGCGCTCGGCGCGGTCGCACAGGGCGCCGAAGGTGAGGCGCCGGTCGTCCTGGAGGAGGGCGGGGCGGTCCGGGGTGAGGCGGGCGCGGCGTTCCACGAGCTCCCACAGGGTGCGGGAGGCGCCCAGGGCGTGTGCGGTGTCGGTGTCCGGCACGGTGCGCTCCTCGTTTGCTGACGGACAGTCAGATCGTGCGGTGAGCGTAGGGCGGTGCGCCTTGTCGGTCCAGGGGTGCGGGGCTAGCCTGCCGGACAGGAGCTGACGGAGTGTCAGAAAAGTGGGAGGCGTCATGACGGAACTGCCTCGGATCATCAGCGTCGACGACCATGTGATCGAACCGGCGCACCTCTTCGAGACCTGGCTCCCGGCCGCCTACCGCGACCGGGGGCCCAAGCCGCTGACCTGCGGGATCGGCGAGCTGGAGTACGTGGGCGGGAAGTACCGGATCACGATGGACCCCGACGGGCCGCCGGCCGACTGGTGGATCTACGAGGACCTCAGGTTCCCGTACAAGCGCAACATCGCCGCCGTCGGCTTCGACCGTGACGACATGACCCTCGAGGGCATCACCCGGGCGGAGATGCGGCCCGGCTGCTGGGACCCCGCCGAACGGCTCAAGGACATGGACCTCAACCACGTCGAGGCGTCCCTGTGCTTCCCCACCTTCCCCCGCTTCTGCGGGCAGACCTTCGCCGAGGCCAGGGACAAGGAGGTGGCCCTGGCCTGCGTCCGCGCCTACAACGACTGGATGGTGGAGGAGTGGTGCGGCGACAGCGGCGGACGGCTGATCCCGCTGTGCCTGATCCCGCTGTGGGACATCGGCCTCGCCGTCGCCGAGATCCGGCGCAACGCGGCCCGGGGCGTGCGGGCGGTCACCTTCAGCGAGATCCCCACGTACCTCGGCCTGCCGTCGATCCACTCCGGCTACTGGGACCCCTTCTTCGCGGTCTGCCAGGAGACCGGGACGGTCGTCAACATGCACATCGGGTCGTCCTCGCAGATGCCGGCCGCCTCCCCCGACGCCCCGCCCGCCGTCCAGGCCTCGCTGTCCTTCAACAACGCGATGGCGTCCCTCATGGACTTCCTCTTCTCCGGCGTCCTGGTGCGCTTCCCCGCCCTGAAGCTCGCCTACAGCGAGGGCCAGATGGGCTGGATCCCCTACGCGCTGGAGCGGGCCGACGACGTGTGGGAGGAGCACCGCGCCTGGGGCGGGGTCCGCGACCTGATCCCCGAGCCCCCGTCCACGTACTACTACCGGCAGGTCTTCTGCTGCTTCTTCCGCGACAAGCACGGCATCGCCTCGCTCGACGTGGTCGGCCGCGACAACGCCACCTTCGAGACCGACTACCCGCACGTCGACTCCACCTTCCCGCACACCAAAGAGGTCGCCCTCGACCACGTCAAGGGCCTGGACGACGAGACGACGTACAAGCTGATGCGCGGCAACGCCATCCGGATGCTCGGCCTGGACCTGGTCTGATGGACCTGGACACCAGCGAGGAGGACGAGGACTTCCGCGCCCGGCTGCGCACCTGGCTCGCCGCCGTGCTGCCCGGCCTGCCGCCCCCGCCCCACCCCGCCGACTGGCCGGGCCGCCGGGCCTACGACACGGCCTGGCAGCGCACGCTGTACGACGCCGGGTACGGCGACCCGCCCTGGGCCACCTCGCCCACCCGGCGGCTGGTCTTCCTGGAGGAGACCGAACTGGCCGGCGCGCCCTATGTGGGCGCCAACTTCGTCGGCCTGCTGCACGCGGGCCCCACCGTCGCCGCCGAGGGCACCCCCGGGCAGCGCGAGCGGTGGCTGGAGCCGATCCTGAGGGGCGAGGAGGTGTGGTGCCAGGGCTTCAGCGAGCCGGACGCGGGCTCCGACCTGGCCTCCCTGCGCACCCGGGCGGTCCGGGACGGCGACCGCTACCTGGTCACCGGCCAGAAGATCTGGACCTCCCACGCCGAGGTCGCCGACTGGTGCGAACTGCTGGTGCGCACCGACCCGAAGGCCCCCAGGCACCGGGGCCTGACCTGGCTGGCCATGCCCATGGACGCCCCAGGCGTCACCGTACGGCCGCTGCGGACCCTGACCGGGACGGCGGAGTTCGCCGAACTGTTCCTGGACGAGGTCCCCGTGCCCGTCGCCAACCGGGTGGGGGAGGAGAACGACGGCTGGCGGGTCACCATGGTCACCCTGTCGTACGAGCGCGGCACGGCGTTCGCCGGCGAGGTGGTGGCCTGCCGCCGGGTGCTCGGCGAGCTGGCGCGCGAGGCCCGCCGGAGCGGCCGCTGGGACGACCCCGTGCTCCGGCGCCGCCTGGGGCGGCTGGGCGCCGAGTTCCGCGCCCTGTGGCGGCTGGTGCGCTGGAACGTGAGCGAGGCGGAGGCGACCGGCTCGGCGCCCGGGACGGGCGGGTCGGTGTTCAAGCTGCGGTACTCGCACGCGCGCCAGGAGCTGTACGACGCCGCCGCCGAGGTGCTCGGCCCGGACGCACTGGACCTGGACCGGCGGTGGACCCACGACCGGCTGTCGTCGCTCTCGTACACCATCGCCGCCGGGACCTCGCAGATCCAGCGCGGCATCGTCGCCGAGCGCGTCCTCGGCCTGCCGAAGGGGCGATGAGGATGGCTTTCCGGCTCGACGACGACCGGCGGGCGCTGCGGCGGGGCGTGCGGGAACTGCTGCGGGGGCGGTTCGGGCGGGACGCCCTGCGCGAGGCCGTGGACACGGGCACGCTGGACCGGGCGCTGTGGCGGGAGCTGGGCGCGGCCGGGTTCTTCGCGCTGCGGCTGCCGGAGGAGGACGGCGGGGCGGGGCTGGGGCTGCCGGAGGCGGTGCTGGCGTTCGAGGAGGCCGGGCGGGCGCTGCTGCCCGGGCCGCTGGTCACCACCCACCTGGCGGCGGGGCACGTCGAGGGGGCGGCGGAGGGGGACGTGGTCGTCACCGCCGTGGACGGGACGCTGGTGGAGTGGCTGGACGCGGCCGACACCGTGCGGGGCGGCGGCGCGGAGGGTGCCCGGCCGGTGAGGTCTCTCGACCCGCTCACGCCGCTGCACCGGGTGCCGGGGGGCGGGGCGGTGGCGGCCGGCCCGGAGGCGGTCCTGCTCACGGCCGCCGAGCAGCTCGGGAGCGCCGGGCGCACGACGGAGATGGCGGCCCGGTACGCGCGGGAGCGCGAACAGTTCGGCCGGCCCATCGGCGCCTTCCAGGCGGTGGCCCACCTGTGCGCGGGCATGCTGGAGCGCACGGAGCTGGCGCGCGTGGCGGTGTACGCGGCCGCCGTCACCCGTGACCCGGTGGACGTCGCCGCCGCCAAGCTGCTGGCCGACGAGGCGGCGGTGCGCGGCGCCCGGGACTGCCTCCAGGTGTACGGCGGGATGGGCTTCACCTGGGAGGCCGAGGTGCACCTGCACCTGAAGCGGGCGTGGGTGCGGGAGCGGCGGTGGATGGGGACGGCGGAGGCGGAGGAGGTGTGCGCGGCGGCGCTTGCCACGGAGGGTGAGGCGTTCCCTCAAGGGTGAAGCGGTCACGCAGCGTTGATATCGGGTTGTTGCCTTGCGAGTACTCGTCACGGCCTGGAGTCGGCGCGTGGCTCCGGTACGCTCCGTGGGATGCGAGTGGTTCAGAGGCTGGGGCGTCCCGGTGTTGCCCGTGCGGCAGCCCCGCGCCCGGGAATGCCCGCCGCTCGTACCCCTCGGTGGCGCGGTGCGCCCCCCTGTTCGACTACCCGCAGTGTGCGTCGCACAGTATGCAGCACGCGTACTCCTTCGCGCTGGAATATGCCCGAAGCGCTTGTTGCGGTGACTGTACGTCAACCATGCTGTCCCACAAGGAAATCACGTTCAGTGACGACTGTTACTGCTGTGGTCACTGTGAGGCGCGAGGCGATGTGTCCGCCGGTTCGGATGGTGTGAGCGGTGCAGGTGCTTCAGGTGCAGTTGGAGATCGGCCCCGACCCAGCAGAGGTCGGTCGGGCCAGGAGATGGGCGCGATCACGGCTCGCCGGTTCCGGGATAGGGGATGACGAGCCACTGGCCGAGACGCTGGTGCTGCTCATCTCGGAGCTCGTCACCAACGCCGTGGTGCACACCGGGTGTCCGGCCGTGCTGCGGATGCTCTTCGGCGCGGGCGCGGCCGAGGCGGGAACGGTGCGGGTGGAGGTCGCCGACGCCAGTGCCCGCCCGCCGCGCCCTCGTCACGCCGACGGTGACGACACCAACGGCCGCGGCCTGGAGCTGGTCGACGGGCTCGCCGACCGGTGGGGCTGGCAGCGGGAGGGGGCCGGCAAGAGCATCTGGTGCGAGGTGGACAGGGGCGCACCGGTGGTGACAGGGGTGGTGCGTGAGCCGGGAGCATATGCGCCGTCGTGCGCTGTCACAAATCGGGCATAACGGGCCTATCCCTGAATAGGTGTTGACGGCTCGTATCCGTCTGATCACCCTTGGAGCAGCGATTCGTGGCGAGGGGACGCCGAGGGCTTGACGCCCTCGGCGAGTGCGGGTCGCGGCTCGGCGACGGCTCCTGATCAGGGCACTCGGGGTGATCGCGCCGGAGCCGGGTGGCGGCCGCCGTGCCGTGCTCGGGGTGCGCATGCGTGCGCCGCCACCCGGAGAAGACGCCGCAGCGCGCCCGACCGTGACCGTCACAGCACCGCCACCGGAGCCACCGGGGCTCCCGTGGCGCCCACGAAGGGCTCGGGTGTCGCGGACAGCAGGAACGCGTACCTCCGTTCCTGTGCACAGGCTGTGGACAGTTCCTCCAGGTTCCAGTTCTGACCCTGGAGCATGCCCATCTCCACCAGGTGCAGCGCGTGCACCGGCAGCCACAGGTCCCCGTGCTCGGGCGGGAAGACCTCGAAGGTGAGCGTGTCGTTGGCGACGGCCGCCACGTCGTGGGCGTGGAACCACTCCGGCGTACGCACCGACAGTCCCGGTGACGGGTGCCCGTACGCCTGCCGGTCGCCCGCCAGGTACACCTGGACCTGCCCCGTCCGGACGAGCACGATGTCTCCCGCCCGGACGTCCACCCCGCCGAACTCCGCCGCCTCGTCCAGGTCCTCCGGCGTCACGGCGTGGCCGCCCGGCAGCCGCTCGGCGCCCTTGGCGCGGGCCACGTCCAGCAGGACCCCGCGCGAGACGACGTGCCGTGCCGTGCCGATGCCGCTGAACGCGCTGCCCCCGTGCGGGGTGACCGAGGAGGCGGGCCGGCCGTTGTAGAGCACGCCCGAGTGCGAGACGTGGGTGAGCGCGTCCCAGTGGGTGCCCGCCTGGAGCCCGAGCGTCACCACGTCGTCGCTGGTCGCGACCGTACCGGGGCCGAACAGCTCCTGGTTGATCTGCGTCATGGCGTGCAGCGGGTTGACCCGGCCCGGTATCAGGCCCGTCTGGACCCCGTCCTGGCGCAGCTCCAGCGCCAGCGGCACGCGCCGCCCGGTGCGCACGGTCCGGGCGGCCTCCCGTACGGCCTCGTCGGTGATCAGGTTGAGCGTGCCCCGCTCGTCGTCCCCGCCCCAGCGGCCCCAGTTGTTGACGCGCGCGGCGATCTCGTGGAACGCGGCCGGCAGTGACATGGGGGCCTCCCGGGTCTTGTGCTCGCGTGTCTGACGGACCATAAAATCTA
The DNA here is from genome assembly GCF_004353505.1 of Streptomyces sp. WAC05374. Taxonomy (GTDB): domain Bacteria; phylum Actinomycetota; class Actinomycetes; order Streptomycetales; family Streptomycetaceae; genus Streptomyces. The sequence goes on along the minus strand of NZ_SMNQ01000003.1, from coordinate 337,057 downwards.
ACGACCCGTCAGATATGGCGGAAGTGGTGGGCGCCGAAGGGGAGCCGGGCATGGGGAACTTCGTGGCAGGCAAGGTCGTCGCCGTGACCGGCGCCGGGCGGGGCATCGGCCGGGCCGTCGCCCTGGCCTGCGCCGCCGAGGGGGCACGGGTCGTCGTCAACGACTACGGCGTGTCCGTCGAGGGCGCGGAGCCCACCTCGCGGGTCGCGGCGGACGTCGTCGAGGAAATCGTCGCCGCGGGCGGCGAGGCCGTCGCCGTCGCCGACGACATCTCCACCATGGCGGGCGGGCAGCGCGTCGTGGACACCGCGCTCGCCGAGTACGGCCGGATCGACGGGGCCGTGTGCGTCGCCGGCATCCTGCGCGAACGGATGCTGTTCAACATGTCCGAGGACGAGTGGGACCCCGTCCTCGCCACCCACCTCAAGGGCACGTTCACCGTCTTCCGCGCCGCCTCCGCGGTGATGCGCAAGCAGGGCGGGGGCACCCTGATCGGGTTCACCAGCGGCAACCACCAGGGCTCGGTGTCCCAGGCCAACTACTCCGCCGCCAAGGGCGGGATCATCTCGCTGGTCCGCAGCGCCGCCCTCGGCCTGCACAAGTACGGCGTCACGGCCAACGCCGTCGCCCCCGTCGCCCGGACCCGCATGTCGGCGGGCGTGCCCATGGAGCTCAAGGAGATCGGTGACCCCGAGGACGTCGCCGCGCTCGTCGTCTACCTGCTCTCCGACCGGGCCCGCGCCGAGCGGATCACCGGGCAGGTCTACACGGTCGCCGGGCCCAAGATCGCGGTGTGGGCGCAGCCGCGCGAGCTGAGGGCGGCGTACGCCCACGAGCCGTGGACGCCCGAGCGGATCGCCGACGTCCTGCCCGGGACGGTCGGCACCGACCCCATGCCGCTGCTGGAGCGACTGGAGCAGATGGCCAGGGCGGCGGCCGCGGGCGCCCGCCCGAACGCGTAGGGCCGGACATGGACTTCGCGTTCGGGGCGGAGGACGAGGACTTCCGGGCCGAGGCCCGGCGGTGGCTGGAGGCGCATCCCGCCGGGGAGGGCGGCCGGGCCTGGGAACGCAAGCTGGGCGCGGACGGCTGGATCGGGCTCGGGTGGGGGTCCGGCGGGTACGGCAACCGGACGGCCACGCTCACCCAGCAGGTCGTGTGGGCCGAGGAGTACGCCCGCGCGGGGGCGCCCGGCCGGACCGGGCACATCGGGGAGAAGCTCCTCGCGCCCACCCTGCTGGCGTACGGGGACGAGGAGCAGAAGGACCGGTTCCTGCCCGCCGTCGCCCGGGGCGAGGAACTGTGGTGCCAGGGCTACAGCGAGCCGGGCGCCGGGTCGGACCTGGCGGCGCTGCGCACCCGTGCCGAGCGGGACGGGCGCGGCCACCGGGTCAGCGGCCACAAGATCTGGACCTCCCTCGCGCACGAGGCCGACTGGTGCTTCGTGCTGGCCAGGACGGAGGCGGGCACACGGCGCCACCACGGGCTGTCCTTCCTGCTGGTGCCGATGGACCAGCCGGGCCGGATCGAGGTGCGGCCCATCCGCCAGATGACCGGGACCAGCGAGTTCAACGAGGTCTTCTTCGACGGGGCGAAGGCCCCCCACGTCGTGGGCGGGGAGGGGAACGGCTGGCGGGTCGCCATGGGGCTGCTGGCCGTGGAGCGGGGCGTGTCCACGCTGGTGCAGCAGATCGGTTTCGAGGCGGAGCTGGGGCGGGTGCTGCGGCTGGCCGTGGAGAGCGGGGCGGTCACCGATCCCGTACTGAGGGACGCCCTGGTGCGGCAGTGGGCGGAGCTGCGCGTCATGCGGTGGAACGCGCTGCGGACGCTGGGGGACGCCGGTGACGCGGGCGCGCCCAGCGTGGCCAAGCTGCTGTGGGGCCGCTGGCACCAGCGGCTGGGCGAGCTGGCGATGGCCGTGCGGGGCGCGGCGGGCGCGACCGGGCCGGGGGAGTGGTCGCCGGGCGCGTACGCCCTCGACGACCTCCAGCGCATGTTCCTGTTCAGCCGGGCCGACACCATCTACGGCGGCTCGGACGAGATCCAGCGCACCATCATCGCCGAGCGGGTGCTCGGCCTGCCCAAGGAGCCGATGTGAAGGGTGTCGTGTTCGACGGTGAGCGGGCGCGGGTCGTCGACGACCTGACCGTGCGCGACCCCGGGCCGGGCGAGGTGCTGGTGGCGATCGCGGCGGCCGGGCTGTGCCACAGCGACCTGTCGGTGATCGACGGGACGATCCCCTTCCCGGCGCCGGTGGTCCTCGGGCACGAGGGCGCGGGCGTCGTGGAGGCCGTGGGGGCGGGCGTGACGCATGTGGCGCCGGGCGACCACGTGGCCCTGTCGACGCTGGCGAACTGCGGGGCGTGCGCCGACTGCGACCGGGGGAGGCCGACGATGTGCCGAATGGCGATCGGCCGGCCGGGGACACCGTTCGCACGGCGCGGGCGGCCGGTGTACCAGTTCGCGTCCGCCTCGGTCTTCGCGGAGCGGACCGTGGTCAAGGCCGTGCAGGCGGTACGGATACCGAAGGACGTGCCGCTCGGCTCCGCCGCGCTCCTCGGTTGCGCGGTGCTCACCGGTGTCGGGGCCGTGCTGAACCGTGCCCGGGTCGGGCGCGGCGAGAGCGTCGTCGTCATCGGCACCGGCGGGATCGGCCTCAACGTGCTCCAGGGCGCGCGGCTCGCGGGCGCCGCCGTGATCGTGGCGGTCGACGTGCGGGCCGACAAGGAAGCGGTGGCGCGGAGGTTCGGGGCCACCCACTTCCTGGACGACGTGCACACCGTGCGCGGGGTGCTGCCCGGCGGCGCCGACCACGTCTTCGAGTGCGTCGGCCACCCCGGGCTCGTCCGCGAGGCGATCGGCCTCCTCGACCGGCACGGGCAGGCCGTCCTCCTCGGCATGACCGCCCCCACCGACGAGGCCTCCTTCCCGCCCGCCGCGATGTTCCTCGACAAAGCGGTCCTCGGCTGCCGGTACGGCAGTTCCCGGCCCCAGCACGACATCCCCCTGTACGCGGGGCTGTACGAACGGGGCGCGCTGCTGCTCGACGAGCTGGTGACACGGACGTACCCGCTGGAGGACTTCGCCGGGGCGGCGGACGACGCCCACCACGGGCGGGTGGCGCGGGCGGTGCTCATCTTCGGGCAGGCCGGCGGGGCTCAGCCCGTCCCGTTCCGCGCGGCGGTGCGGAAGGTGCGGCGGTAGACGGTGGGCGGCACGCCCAGGGTGGCCTGCAGGTGCTGGCGCATCGACTGGGCGGTGCCGAACCCGGCGTCCCGGGCCACCTGGTCGACCGGCAGGTCCGTGGACTCCAGCAGGTGCCGGGCGCGCTCCACCCGCTGCTGGGTGAGCCACTGGCCGGGGCTGATGCCCACCTCCTCGCGGAACCGGCGCGTGAACGTCCGCACGCTCATCGCCTCCCTGCGCGCCATGTCCCGGAGCTGGATCGGCTCGTGGAGGCGCTCCAGCGCCCAGGCGCGAGCCGTGGTGGTGGTCGCGAACTGGGGGTCCGGGACGGGGCGGTGGACGTACTGGGCCTGGCCGCCGTCCCGGTACGGCGGTACGACGGTGCGGCGCGCGACCTCGTTGGCGACGGCCGCCCCGTGGTCGCGGCGCACGATGTGCAGGCACAGGTCGATGCCGGCGGCGACCCCGGCGGAGGTGAGCACGTCGCCGTCGTCGATGAACAGGACGTCCGCGTCGACCCTGATGGACGGGAACAGCCGCTGGAAGTGCTCGGCGGAGGACCAGTGGGTCGTCGCCGGGCGCCCGTCGAGGAAACCGGCGGCGGCCAGGACGTACCCGCCGGTGCAGATGGACACCAGCCGGGTGCCGGGCCGGACGTGGTCGAGCGCGGCGGCCAGCTCGTCGGTGAGCCTGCCCTCCGCGTACACCGGGCCGAGCTCGTACGAGGCGGGCACGACGACCGTGTCGGCGGTGGCGAGGGCCTCGGGGCCGTGGTCGACGGAGATGAGGAAGTCCGCGTCGGTTGCGACCGGTCCCGCGGCCACGCCACAGGTCACGATCTCGTACAGCGGGTGCCCCTCGGAGTCCTTGGCCCGGCCGAAGATGCGGTGCGGTATGCCCAGCTCAAAGGGGAGGAGCCCGTCGAGGGCGAGAACGACGACGCGGTGCGGGACAGGCTGGTCCATGGCCCGATCCTAGCGAACGGTGTCATCCGGGCCACTGGTACGGTGCCGGGCCGCTCGCGATGCTGTCGGACGTGACCCAGACGAGCCCCGCCCCCGTCCCGGCCGCGCCGGCCCCCGGCACGCCGCCCGCCCGCACGCCCCGTGTCCACCGCGCCTGGTACGTCGCCGCCGTCACGTTCGTGACGATCATCGGCGCGGCCGCCTTCGTCTCCCTGCCGGGGCTGCTGATCGAGCCGTTGCACCGGGAGTTCGACTGGTCGCGCGGCACCATCGGCTTCGCCGTCTCGGTCAACCTCGCCCTGTACGGACTGACGGCGCCGTTCGCCGCCGCCCTGATGGACCGGTTCGGCATCCGGCGGGTCGTGGCGCTGGCGCTGACGGTCATCGCGACCGGCTCGCTGCTCACCGTGTGGATGACGGCGGCCTGGCAGCTCGTCCTGTACTGGGGCGTCCTCGTCGGGCTCGGCGGCGGCTCCATGGCGCTGGCCTTCGCGGCGACGGTCACCAACCGGTGGTTCAGCGCCCGGCGCGGGCTGGTGACCGGCATCCTCACCGCCGCGGGCGCCTCCGGGCAGCTCGTCTTCCTGCCGCTGCTGTCCTGGCTCGTCACGCACCACGGCTGGCGCCCGGCCGCCGTCACGGTCGCCCTGTCCGCGCTCGCCGTCGTCCCGTTCGTCTGGCTCCTGCTGCGCGACCACCCCGCCGACGTGGGGCTGAAGCCGTACGGTGCCACCGACTTCGTCCCCAGGCCCGCGCCCGCGCCGGGCGCCGCGCGCCGCGCGGTCACCGTGCTGCTCTCCGCCGCCCGCACCGGGCCCTTCTGGCTGCTCGCCGGCACCTTCGCCATCTGCGGCGCCTCCACCAACGGCCTGGTCAAGACCCACTTCGTGCCCGCCGCCCACGACCACGGGATGCCCATGACGGCCGCCGCGTCGCTCCTCGCGGTGATCGGGGTCTTCGACGTCGTCGGCACCATCGCCTCCGGCTGGTTCACCGACCGCTTCGAGGCCCGGCGGCTGCTCGCCGTGTACTACGCGCTGCGCGGCGTCTCGCTGCTCTTCCTGCCGATGCTGCTGGCGCCGTCGGTGCACCCGCCGATGATCTTCTTCATCGTCTTCTACGGGCTCGACTGGGTCGCCACCGTGCCCCCGACGATCGCCCTGTGCCGCGAGCACTACGGGGACGACTCGGCGATCGTCTTCGGCTGGGTGCTCGCCTCCCACCAGGTGGGCGCGGCCGTGGTCGCCTTCGCGGGCGGCGTGGCCCGGGACGCCTTCGGCTCCTACGACGTCGTCTGGTACGCCTCGGGCGCCCTGTGCGCGGCCGCCGCCCTGATGGCCCTGGTGATCAGGAGGCGCCGGCCCGTCACGTCGCTCATTCCGTGAACCGGCCGAACCTGCCCCGGTGGAACAGCAGCGGCGCGACCTCGTCCGAGGCGCCCAGCGCCCGGACCCGGCCCACCACGATCAGGTGGTCGCCGCCCGTGTGCACCGCGTGGACGGCGCAGTCCACCCACGCCGGGACGCCCACCAGGCGCGGCGAACCGGTCGCCGGTGCCGCCTCGTACGCGACACCGGCGAACTTGTCCGCCCCCGTCGCCCCGCTGACCGCGAACCCCCGGCACAGGTCCGCCTGGCCGGCGCCCAGGACGTTCACGCAGAACGCGCCGGCCCGCGCGATGCGGGGCCAGGTCGACGACGTACGCCCCACCATGAAGGCGACCAGGGGCGGGTCGAGCGACAGGGAGGCGAAGGACTGGCAGGCGAAGCCCGTGGGGCCCTCGCCGTCGTGCGCCGCGACCACGGTGACCCCGGACGCGAAGTGCCCGAGGACGCGGCGGAACTCGGCCGGGTCGACGGACCGCCGCTCGTCGTCGCGCACCGCCCGCAGCAGCGGCGGTGCCGTCCCCGCGGTGGGCGCCCCGGCCGAACGGAGGTAGCGGACGGCGGTGGCGGCCATCCCGGCGTGACCCATCACGTCAGTTCCCCCTGAAGCGGGGCGTGCGGCGGGCCACGAAGCCCGCCACGCCCTCGTTGGCGTCGTGCGTGGTCATGGTGATCTCCTGTGCGGCCGCCTCGGCGGCGAACGCGGTGGCCCGGTCGGTGTCCAGCGAGGCGTTGACGAGCTGCTTGGTGAGGGCGAGGGCGCGGGTCGGGCCGGTGGCGAGACGTTCCGCCCAGGCGCGGGCGGTCTTCTCCAGCTCGTCGTCGGGCACGACCCGGTTCACCAGCCCCATCCGCTCGGCGTCCCGCGCCGGCACCGCGTCGCCGAAGAACATCAGCTCCTTCGCCCGCTGCGGCCCGACCAGGCGCGGCAGCAGATACGCGCCCCCGCCGTCCGGGACCAGGCCCCGGCGGACGAACACCTCGATGAACCGCGCGGATTCGGCCGCCAGCACCAGGTCGCACGCGAACGCCAGATGCGCGCCGATCCCGGCGGCCGTGCCGTTCACCGCCGCGATCACCGGCTTCTCGCAGTCGAGCACGGCGGCGATCAGGCGCTGCGCCCCCAGCCGGACGGTCCTCGCCACGTCCCCCGCGACCCGCTCGGCGCCCGTGGCCGCGGCGGCCCGCAGGTCGGCACCGGCGCAGAAGCCCTTCCCGGTGGCGGTGAGGACCACGGCCCGTACGCCGGGGTCGGCGGACGCCCCGTCGAGCAGCGCGACGAGCCGGTCCCGCTGGTCCGGCGTGAGCGCGTTCAGCGCCTCGGGCCGGTTGAGCGTGATCCACGAGACCCCGCCGCCCACGGTGTGGAGCACCGGCCCGGTCACCGGCACACCGCCAGGGCGTCCAGCGCCACCGCGCCCTGTCCCCGCTCCAGCACCACCAGCGGGTTGATGTCCAGCTCCGCCAGCGCACCGCCCAGTTCCAGCGCCATCCGCTGCACCCGCAGCACCACTTCCACGAGCGCGTCCACGTCCCTCGGCGGCGCCCCCCGCACCCCGTCCAGCAGGGCCCGCCCGCGCAGTTCCCCGAGCATGGCCCGTGCCTGGTCCTCGCCGAAGGGCGGTACGCGCACGGCGGTGTCCCCCAGCACCTCCACCAGCACACCGCCCAGTCCCACGGTGACGGTCGGGCCGAACACCTCGTCGTGCGTCACCCCCACCATCATCTCGACGCCCGGGTCGACGAGCTGGCAGACCAGGACGCCGTCCAGCTCGGCGCCTTCGCAGCGGGCGATGTCGGTCAGCTCGCGGTAGGTGTCGCGGACCTGGCTCGCGGACGTCAGCCCGAGCCTGACCAGGCCCAGTTCGGTCTTGTGGGCGAGCTGGGGGGCGGACGCCTTCATCACCACCGGGTACCCCACCAGGCTCGCCGCCCGTACGGCCGCCGCCGCGCTGGTCACGAGCTGCTCGCGCGGGACGCGGATGCCGTACGCCCGCAGGAGCTGCTTGGCCGCGTGCTCGCTCAGGCGGTGGCCGGGGCGCAGCAGCGCCTGCGCCTTGCGGTACGAGGGGGAGGGGGTGCGCGGCGCCTCGTCGAAGGGCGAGCGGTAGGCCCGGGTGAAACGGTGGTGGTCCAGGTAGGCCCGGACGGCGGTGACGCAGTTGCCGAAGGTGCGGAAGGTGGCGACCCGGGAGGAGCCGAGGAGCGTGTCGCGGTAGGCGGACTCGGTGCCGACGGGCGAGCCCCACACCACGCACACCAGCTTGTCCGTCTCCTCGGCCGCGTCCACCAGGTCCCGCGCCAGCCTGTCGCTCATGGGCGGGAAGGGGCCGGTGATCGGGCAGATCAGGACGCCGACGTCCGGGTCGGCGAGCAGGGCGTCGATGATCTTCCGGCCGCGTGCGTCGCCGACCGGGTGGCCGCCGTTGTCGACCGGGTTGGAGACGTTCAGGTCGCCGGGTATCCACTGGTGCAGCTCGTCCTGCCGGGCCTGCGACAGCCGTGGCAGCCGGAGCCCGGCCGCCGTGGCGAGGTCCGCGAAGTGGGCGCCCGTGCCGCCGGAGATCGCGTACACCACCACGCCGTCGGTGACCGGCGGGCGGGCCCGCGCGAGGAGGGTGGCGGTGTCCTGGAGTTCATCGAGGGCGTCGACCCTGATCACGCCGGACTGCCGCAGGGCCGCGTCCACCACCCGGTCCGACCCGGTCAGCTTGCCCGTGTGGGAGGCGGCCGACCGGGCGCCGGCAGCGGTGCGGCCGACCTTGACGGCGACGACGGGCACCCCGCGCCGGGCTGCCCGGTCGGCGGCGAGCAGGAAGGCGCGCCCGTCCCTGATGCCCTCCAGGTAGCAGGCGACGGCGCCCACTTCGGGGCGCTCGGCGAAGTAGGAGAGGAAGTCGGCGGCCTCCAGGTCGGCCTCGTTGCCGGTGGGCGCCCAGTGGGAGAGGCGTACGCCCAGCTCCTGGAGGGCGTACAGCGGGCGGCCCTGGTGGCCGGACTGGGTGATCAGGGCGATCGCGGGCCCCTCGAGGTCCTCGCGGAACTCCTCGAAGGCGTTCAGGTTGGTGTTGGGCCCCAGCAGCCGTACCCCGGCGCGCTCGGCGGCGGCCGCGAGCCGGTCCTGGGCGGCGGCGCCCGCCGTGCCGGTCTCGGCGAAACCGGAGGCGAAGGCCACGGCGAACCGCGCCTTGGCGGCGCCGAGCCGCTCGACGACCGGCAGCGGGTCGGCGACCAGGAGCACGGCGACGTCGACCGGTTCGGGCAGGTCGGCCACGGAGGGCACGCAGGGCAGCCCGAAGACCGTCCGGCGGCCGGGGTGCACCGGGTACAGGTGGGCGCCGACCCGCTGGGACCAGCGCAGGAGCTGCCGGGTGATCCCGGCGTTGGGGCGGCCTTCGGTGTCCGACGCCCCGACGACGGCGACGGACTCGGGCCGGAAGAGCCGGTCCAGGTCCGGCACGGGGGCGTGCAGGGGGCGGCCGCTGACGTCCACGTCGCCCTCGACGGCGGCGCTGCCGTGGACGGCGCCGCCGGTGGCCGGCCCGCAGGCCACCACGCGGGCGCGGAGATCGGTGGTGAGGGTGCCGTGGGTCGATCCAAGCATCGTTCCGCCGCTCCTGCTCCGTGGGGGCTGTGATCTGACGCACTGTCAGATTAGCGAACCGGCGCCCGGTCAGGAACGGCCCGAACGGTGCTCAATCCACCTCGGCCCGCTCCCAGGCCCGCGGCCAGTTGCCCGGCGGCGGCGGGGGCCCCGCGATGCCGAGGTCCCGCCGCGCGCGGGCGTAGAAGGCGTCGCGCGCCCGGCTCACCCGCTGCACGGCCTCCGCCCAGCCCTCGGGGTCGTCCTTCAGCCCGCGCGCGTACAGCTCCACGTTCCACACGGCCTCGTGCCAGGTGCGGGCCGCGCCGATGGTCTCGGCGTCCCCGACCAGCAGGACCGACTCCCACTCCGCCGCCCGCCGCGACTCCGCCTCCGCGAGCTGGGGCAGCCCCTCCTCGGGCGGCAGCGGGTCCGTGACGTGCTCGAAGCCCCGGTCGGCGCCGATGCGCTGCGCGATGCGTATCTGCGCCTTCAGGGTGTTCGCGTAGCTCGCGTACGTCTGGAACCTCTGCGCGTCCCAGCGTTCCGCCCGCGCCCGCCGCCAGCGGCTGCGCTCCGTGAGGCTCGCGGCCACATAGGAGCCGACGGCTCCCACGACCACGCCGATCAGAGCCGGGGCCTGATCCCAGAAAGCCATCCATCCCCCTGTGTCGCGTACGTGCCGGTCCAGGAGCACGATGCCGGGCCCCCTTGCGCACCGTCCACGGAACCGCTGAACTGACGTACCGTCAGATACTCGCGGGAGGGGTCCCGAATGCAGACCGTCTGGCTCAGCGGCGCCGAATGGCTCGCCGTCCTGCGCATCGGCCTCGGCCTGTGGTGGCTGGAGAGCTGGCGCCACAAGGACAGGAAGGGCTGGTTCGAGCGCGGCACGGGCATCGCCTGGGCGGCCGACGTCGCCGGCAAGCACCGCTGGGCGGTGGTGCGCACCGGCTTCGACAGGGTCGTCGCACCCCGGCCCCGGCTGATGGCCCACGTCGTCGTGTACGCCGAACTCGCCCTCGGTCTCGGGCTGGTCACCGGCTTCCTCACCCCGGTCGCCCTGATCGGCGGACTCGTCCTCAACCTCCTGTACCTCACGCTCATGATCCACGACTGGGCCGAGCAGGGGCAGAACGCGATGATGGCCCTGATCTCGCTCGTCGCCCTGTTCGCGGTGGCGTGGCAGACCTGGTCCCTCGACCACGCCATCGGCTGGCTGGGCGCATGAACCCCGCCCGGCCCGACATCGACGCCTTCACCCGCCCCTACTGGGACGCCGCGGCCGAGGGCCGGCTCCTGATCCGGCGGTGCGGCGCCTGCGGACGGCCCCACCACTACCCGCGCGAATTCTGCCCGCACTGCTGGAGCGACGACGTCACCTGGGAGCGTGCGAGCGGCCGCGCCACGCTCTACACCTGGTCGGTCGTCCACCGCAACGACCTGGCCCCCTTCGCCGGGCGTACGCCCTACACGGCGGCCGTCGTCGACCTCGCCGAGGGCCCGCGCATGATGACCGAGGTCGTCGACTGCCCGGAGGCGGACCTGCGCATCGGCATGGCCCTCACGGTCGCCTTCCGCGCGGAGCCGGACGGCGAGGTCATCGTGCCGGTCTTCATCCCCCGCGCGCCACGCACGACTGCGCCATGACCACCTCGTGCAGCGGCACCGGGTCGACGAACTCGCCCACCACTGAACCGGCGGCGTCAGCCGCAGTCGCGGACCGGGCAGAGGTCGACGCGGGTGACGCCCGGGAGGCTCTCGATCTCCCGCTTCAGGGCCGCCCGCCGCTCCTCGGGGAGGCCGTCGGGGAAGCGGACGTCCAGGTAGTGCTCGTCCTCGTGCGCGGTGCCCGTCACGCTGGTCGCCCCGTACCGCTTCAGGTGTGCGTCGTGGTTCCCGAGCTCGTCGTAGAACGCGTCGGGATCGGTCACCGCCCGGTAGGTGTGGGGTTCCGCCATGGCGGGGGCGGCGTGGATGCGCCAGACGAACAGGCCGGTGGCGGTGAGGAGCCCCGCCATCACCAGCCCGCCCGCCGTGCCCAGGACCTTCGCGGTGACCGGCCGTCTGCGCGGATCGGCGAAGGCGGCCAGGAGCAGGAGCAGGGCGGACGGCCAGAAGACGAACATGCCGGCCAGGAAGCCCAGAAGTCCCCACGCCAGGAGGAACAGTCCCGTGATCGCGCAGGCGCGGGTGAAGGCCGTGGGGCGGCGCGGCAGGAACAGGGGGACCATCACGGACAGGGCCGTCAGGATGTGCAGCGGGAAGACGTAGCTGGTCAGCGTCAGCAGAAGACCCGGCAGGGTGGCGATCACCGCGCCCGCCGCGAGCGCGCGCCGGAGCCCGTGCACGCGCGTACTCACTGGCCCCATGGGAACCCTCCTGGCTTGAACGCGTTCAATTGAACGCGTTCAAGCTATCCCATGGCCGGTCAGCGTTCGAGGTCCGGGTATCCCCAGTCGAGGGTGAGCTTCGCCTCGGGTGCGACCTCGTCGACCGCGAACTTCACATAGCTCTCGAATTGCGGCTGCCAGAGATGGAAGCGGGTGATGCTCAGCGGGAAGTCGGTCTCGCCCGACACGAAGGCCGTCCCGTCCTCGTCCCAGGCGACGCCGAGGTTCACCTGGTCCTGGACGCGCTCGTCCTCCATGACCTCGTCCAGGGACCGCACCACCTCCCGCGCCTGTGCCTCGTCCTTCAAGCCGGTGACGGCGAGCGTAAAAGTGATGTTGACGGACATGGCTGAAGCGTACGAGGCGGCTCAGAGCACCGTGACGGTGGTGGCCACCGTGACCGCCACCATCGCGGCCTGCATGTTCCGGATGGCCTCGCGCACGCCGTCACCCGCCCACTGGCCGTCGGCGATCTTCGCCATGCGGGGCGCGACCAGTTTGCGGGGAACGTCCGGGAATGCCAGCCGGTACAGCTTGGCGGCGTGCAGCAGGGCGACCAGCCCGGAGGTGCGGTCGTCCGGCTCCATGCCGTGCACGACCACCGACGTCAGCCGGGCCCGCAGCTCGCGCTCCACCGAACCGTCCGCCTCGGGGTAGCGGCGCACCGGGAAGAGCCCGAGCACCTTGCCGCGCTCCTCCGTGACGAGGCCCCGCGCGCACAGGCTCTCCACCGTCGCGGCGACCGCCTTGGACTGGTCCTTGGTCAGCCAGTCGGCCACCTTGCGCCGGCTCTTGCGCCGCGTCCACTCCTCGAGCCGCTCGAGGCGGCCGTCCAGCAGGGCGGTGCCGGTGGGCGTCGTGTCGGTCACCTCCAGGCGGCCGTCGGCCACGGTCACCCGCCCCGCCATGGCCAGCTCCAGCAGGATGCCGCCCGCCACCGCCCAGCCGGCCGACTGCCGTTCCTTCGCGGCGCCCGACTCGTCGTCCAGCGACAGCAGTGCGATGTCCTCGGCCAGCGTGACGGTCATGCCTTCTCCCCCTGCTCGGTGTGCGGTCATACCTGTCGACGCGCGGACGGCCCGCGGGGTTCCGCCCGGTCAGCCCGACACCGCGCGCAGGGCGCCCGGGCGGCGCCCGGTCAGCCCGTCCAGGGCCGAGGCGGTGGCATCGTCGGCGGGCAGGTGGACGATCAGCCGCTGGTCGTCGTCGGCGGGCAGCTCCAGCGTCTCGTACGCCAGCCGCAGCGCCCCCGCCTCCGGGTGCGCGAACCGGGTGATGCCCGTCGCCGCCGGGAGCCCCGGCAGCCGCTCCACCCGGCCGGTGAACTCCGCACCGGCCGTCACGGTCAACTCGTCCGCCAGCGCCGCCACATGCGGGTCAACCCGGAACGGGCCCTGCTTCAGCGCGGCGACCTGCTCGTCGGCGACCCGGTCCCAGTCGGGGAAGGTGGCACGCGCCCGCTCGTCGCCGAAGACGAACCGGGCGAGATTCGGCGGGGTGCCGTCCAGCAGCCCCACGGGCCGGGCGAGCCGGTCGTACCCGTCCGTCCAGGCCAGCAGGTCGCCGATCCGGTTCACCAGCACCGCCGGGGCCGGCTCCAGGCGGTCCAGCAGGGCCCGTACGGTCGGCCGCACCGTCAGCGCCGGTGCCGCCCCGCCCGTGCAGAGCCCTCCGCCCTGGTTCTTGGTCAGCCGGTGCAGGTGTATCCGCTCGCTCGCCGTCAGCCGCAGCGCCTCCGCCAGCGCGGCCACGACCTGTGGCGACGGGTGCCGGTCGCGGCCCTGTTCCAGACGGGTCACGTACTCGACGCTCACCCCGGCCAGGGTGGCCAGCTCCGCCCGGCGCAGTCCCGGGGTGCGGCGGCGCGACCCGGCCGGCAGGCCCACCTCGGCGGGCGTGACCGCCTCGCGGCGCGTACGCAGGAACAGCCCCAGTTCGTTGTCGCTCACCCGGCCGACGCTAGCAGCGGGCGCGGCCGCGGATCGTGGCCCCGTCACTACCAGTCTCGGCCCGGCCTTCCTGGTACCCGCCCGCCCCGGCAGGTTGGAGGACGTGACCGCGCCGGTCACCCCACCGAACCTTCCGAGGAGCCCCGCCATGTCTTCCCAGCCCCTCCGCCTCGCGGTCGTCATCGGCAGCGTCCGGGAGAGCCGCTTCGGCCCGGTCGTCACCGGCTGGTTCGCCGAACAGGCCCGGGCGCACGGCCGGTTCGACGTCGACGTCATCGACCTGGCCGACGCCGATCTGCCGCTCGCCCTTCCTCCCGTCCCCCCGGCCATGGACCCCGGCATGCCGCGCCCCGCCGGCATGGCCGGCCTGACCCGCCGGCTCGGGGAGGCGGACGCCGTGGTGGTCGTCACGCCCGACTACAACCGCAGCTTCCCCGCCTCCCTCAAGGCCGCCATCGACTGGCACTACACGGAATGGCAGGCCAAGCCCGTCGGCTTCGTCGGCTACAGCGGCGCCAGCGGGGGGCTGCTCGCCATCGAGCAGCTCAAGCAGGTCTTCGGCGAGCTGCACGCCCACACCGTCCGCGACTACGTCAGCTTCCCGCGCTACTACCTGCTGTTCGACGAGGAGGGGAACCTGAAGGACCCCGACGAGCACGCGACCGCCGCGACGGTGATGCTCGACGAACTCGACTGGTGGGGCTCGGTCCTCCGGGACGCCCGCCGCGACCGCCCGTACGCCACCCGGTAGGGGTGGTCCTCACGGCCACAGCAGGCCGCGCTCCCAGTCGCCCGCGGGGGTGCGGCGGTAGCGGAGCCGGAGGTGGCGGCGGCGGGCGTCGCCCTGGAAGAACTCCACCTCGTACGGTTCGAGGATGTAGAGCGTCCAGGTCTCCACGTCCGCGTCCGGTTCCGCCTCGGCGCGTTCCCAGGCCGCCTCGCCGGCCCGTGCCAGCTCGGCCGTCGAGCCGAGGACCTCGCTCTGCCGGCCCACCAGGGCGGCGGCCAGGGCGCCCGTCGAGCGGGCGTGCAGGTCGTCGTACGCCTCCTGCGGCGTGCCGGTCACGACCTGGCCCCGCACCCGGACCTGGCGGCCCTGCACCGGCCAGTAGAAGCCGAGGGCCGCGTGCGGAGCGGCGGCCAGTTGACGCCCCTTCGCGCTGGTGGCGTGCGAGGCGAAGTGCCAGCCGCGCGCGTCGGCGTCGTGCAGCATCACCGTCCGCACGTCGGGGCGTCCCTCCGCGTCGACGGTGGCCAGCGCCATGGTGTGCGGCTCGGCCTGCCCGGCCCGTGCCGCCGCCACGAGCCACTGATGGAAGAGCGGCAGGGGAGCGGCGGGCGCGGAGTCCGGGTCGAAGGCGGGCAACTCGGTGTCCCAGACGCGCAGGGACCGGAGGGTGTCGTGGAAGTCGGTCATGGGGACATCATGCGCGCCCCAGGACCACCGTCCCCGACGAGCAGAACCAGCCGCCCGTCCCCGACACCACCCCGAGCCGGGCGCCCTCGACCTGGCGGCCGGGCGCCTCGCCGCGGAGCTGGCGGACCGCCTCCACCAGCAGGAACAGGCCGCGCATGCCGGGGTGGCAGGCGGACAGGCCGCCGCCGTCGGTGTTGACCGGCAGGGTGCCCTGCTCGACGTAGGGGCCGCCCTCGCCCTTGGCGCAGAAGCCGAGGTCCTCCAGGGTCACCAGCGTCATGTAGGTGAAGGCGTCGTAGACCTGGGCGAAGTCCATGTCGGCCGGAGTGAGGCCCGCCCGCCGGAAGGCGAGCCGGCCGCTGACCGCCGCCGGGGAGACGGTGAAGTCGTCCCACTCCGACATGGTGGTGTGCGAGACGTGCTCGCCGGTGCCCAGCACCCACACCGGGGCCTTGGCGGTGTCGGGGACGTACTCCCGCGCCGCCAGCAGGACCGCGCAGCCGCCGTCGCTGCGGAGGCAGCAGTGCAGTTTGGTGAAGGGGTCGGCGATCAGCGGGCCAGACAGCACGTCGTCCACCGTGATCGGGTCGCGGAACATGGCCTCCGGGTTGAGGGCGGCGTTCTCCCGCGCCCGGACGGCCACCGTCGCCAGTTGCTCGGGCGTGGTGCCGTACTGGTGCATGTGGCGGCGGGCGGCCATCGCGTACTTGGCGACCAGCGTGTGCCCGTACGGAACCTCGAACTGGAGCGGGCCACGGGCGCCGAAGGCGAGGTTCGCCGTGCGGCGCCCGGCCCTGATGTCGGCGCGGGCGGTGGAGCCGTAGACGAGCAGGACGGCCTCGGCGTGCCCGGCGGCGATGGCGTCCGCCGCGTGCGCGGCCATGACCTCCCAGGTGGCCCCGCCCACGGAGGTGGAGTCCACCCACCGGGGCCGCAGCCCCAGGTACTCGGCCACCTCGACCGGGGCGAGGGTGCCCAGCCCGGCGGAGGCGAGCCCGTCCACGACGGACCGGTCGAGCCCGGAGTCGGCGAGCGCCCGCCGGGCGGCCTGGGCGTGCAGCGCGTAGGGGGTGGCCGTGTCGACGCGTCCGCAGTCCGAGAGGGCCACACCCACGATGGCGACGGGACGACGCATGTTTCTGACGGTACATCAGATGCGGGCTCCGGGCACCCCCGTGGCACGGCTCCGGGCGTCCCCAGGTGCGCTCCGGGCATTCACCGCCGAACGGCTCCGGGCGTCCCCCGGGTGCGCTCCGGGCATCCACCGGTGCGCTCCGCAGCATCCCCCGCGGATCGGCTCAGGGCCCCCCTGCGGATCGGCTCCGGGCATCCGGCGCCGCACGGCTCCGGCATCCCGCGCCGAACGGCTCTGGGCATCCTTCACCGTTCGCCCTAGCATGACGGCCCGTCAGAAAAGGGGGCCCTCATGGACACCGCCTTCACCGCCGAGCAGGACGAGATCCGCCGCACCCTGCGTGACCTGCTCGCCACGCACTGCGGCCCCGCACAGGTCCGCGCCGCCGCCGGTACGGACACCGGGCACGACCCGCACCTGTGGGCCCTGCTCGCCCGGCGGCTCGGGCTGCCGGGGCTGGCGCTGCCCGAGGTGTACGGAGGCGTCGGCTGCTCCCTCACCGAACTCGCCCTCGCCTGTGAGGAGACCGGCCGCGCCCTGGCGCCCTCGCCGCTCCTCGGCACCGCCGTGCTCGCCGCCCCGCTGATCGCCCGGCTCGGCACCGGGGCGCAGCGGGCGGCGCTGCTGCCGCGCCTCGCGGACGGCTCGCTGACCGCCGCGCTCGCCGCCGCGCCCCTGGCCCGCGCCCTCGCCCTGACCGGCGACAACCGGGCCGGTGAGTGGGCCGGGGGCGGCCGGGCCGGCGGCGTGCAGGCGCGGGTGGCCGCCGACGGGACGTGGAAGCTGTACGGGGAGGTGGGGCAGGTCCTGGACGGGCACAGTGCCGGCCTGCTGGTGGTGGCCGCGCACACGGGCGGCTACCCCGCGGCACGGACGCTGCTCTTCCTCGTCCGCGCGGAGGCGGCCGGCCTCGCCCGCGTACGCCTGCCGTCGCTGGACGGGACACGACCCCTGGCGCGCGTGCAACTGCGTGAGGTGACGGGGGAGTTGCTCGGCGAGGACGGGGCGGACGTGCCGGGGGCCCTCGCCGCCACCGGGCGGGACGCGGCGGCCGTGCTCGCGGCGGAGGCGGCCGGGGCGGCGGCCCGGGTCCTGGAGGGGACGGTGGAGTACGCGCGGGCACGGGAGCAGTTCGGGCGGGCGATCGGCTCGTTCCAGGCGGTCAAGCACCGGCTGGCCGACCTGTACGTGCGGGTGCAGGCAGCACGGTCGGCGGCGTACTACGCGGCCTGGGACCCGTCGGCGGGGGGACTGGCGCTCGCCCAGGGCCTGGAGGCGCTGGGCGCCGCCGCAGCCGAGGGCGTCCAGTTGCACGGCGGCATCGGGTTCACCTGGGAGCACGAGGCCCACCTGTACGTGAAGCGGGCGACCGCCGACGAACTGCTCTTCGGCCCCGTCCACCGGCTGCGCTCCCACGCGGCCGAGACGGCGGGGGTGCTCGCCCGGTGAGCGGGCCGTCACCGGCGCTGCGGCTGGTCCGGAGGGTCTCCTCGACCCGTACGTTCGCGAGGATCGCCCCGCACGTGGTCCCCGCCTTCGACCGCGCGGTCCACCGGCTCACCGGGGGGAGGGTGCTGCCCAGTGCCCGGATGCTGCCGGGGCTGGTGCTCGTCACGCGCGGCGCCCGCTCCGGCCTGGAGCGCCGCACGCCCCTGGCGTGTGTGCCGGAGGACCCGGCGGCGACCACCTGGGTGCTGGTCGGCTCCAACTTCGGCCGCCCCGCGCACCCCGCCTGGACGGCGAACCTGCTGGCCCACCCGGACGCGGAGGTGCACTGGCGCGGCCGGACCGTCCCCGTGCGCGCCCGGCTGCTGAAGGGCGAGGACCGGCAGGTGGCGTGGGAGAAGGCGCTGCGGCTGTGGCCGCCGTACGCCGCGTACCAGGCGAGGGTCGATCGCGAGATCCGCCTCTTCCGCCTGACCCGGCGCGGGGAGGGGATACGGGAACGCCGATGGCGGTCGGGTGAAGGACCGCCATCGGCGTGACAGGACGTGTGAGGGTGGGGTGTTACTTCGTCGGCTTCTTGCCCGTGATGCCGAGGTGGACCAACAGCGCCAGGTTCGGCTTCAGTTCGGCCTGCTTGACGCCCCAGGTGGTGAAGCCCTTCTGGTGCGAGGCGACCGCCGCCAGCATCGCGACCAGGGAACCCGCCATGGCGGCCGGGTTGACGTCCTTGTCGACCTTGTTCTTGGCCTGGAGCTCCTTGACCGCGTCCGTCAGGGAGTTGGTGACCGAGTTCAGAATCTTCATGCGGATCTTGTAGAACCGCTTGTCGCCCTCGGCGGCACCCAGGTCGACCACGCGGAGGATGGCGTCGTTCTTGCGCCAGAAGTCGAGGAAGCCCTCGACCAGTTCCTCCGCGGCCTGCCAGGCGGACTTGCCCACCCAGGTGCGGCCGGAGACCAGTTCGGTCAACCCGGCGCCCTCCTTGGCCATTTCTTCCGCGATCTCGAGGACCGCGCCCTCGACGTCCGGGAAGTACTGGTAGAACGTCGCCGGGGAAGTGCCCGCCTTCCGGGCCACGTCGATGACTTTGACGTCCCGGTACGGCGAGGAGCTGAGCATCTCGCTGAGGCAGTCGAGCAGCTTCTGCCGCGTCGCCTGTCCGCGTCGACCGGCCACGCGGCCGTCGACGGTGCGTACTTGTCCTGTCATGCCGTCAGCTTACCGAGGGGTGATCTGCGCGCGATTCGGCCGACTGCAAATGGGGTCACACCCCTCCGTCACGGCCCCCGCCGGGGCCTCCCCGCTGGGCCGGGACGCCCGGGGCGGCCCTGTCCGGCACCACGGTTTTCGGCCACCTCGAAGCCCCGCACTGCCCCGATAGGATTATCAACAGCCTGTGGACAACTTTGGTGGACAACCCGTGCGGACACCGGGCCGCGCGGCCCTCGTATCGCCACAATTGCACCTATGTTCGATTTCTTCCCCTGCGGCGGACGCCCGGCGCCATTAGCGTGACCGTGACGGGCGCCACACTCCCGGCCCGTACACGGAAAGGGATCAGGTCCATGGCCGCATTCACAGAGGGCACGCCGTGCTGGGCGGATGCGATGCTCCCCGACCTCGAAGCCGGCAAGCGGTTCTACGGTGAGCTCTTCGGCTGGACGTTCGACGAGGGCGACGAGGCGTACGGCAACTACACCAACGCCTTCAGCGAGGGGAAGCGCGTCGCCGGCCTCGCGCCCAAGCGGGACGGCCGGATGCCCACCGTCTGGGGCGTCTACTTCTCCACCCCCGACGCCGTCGCCACCACCCGCCGCATCCGCGAGGCGGGCGGCCAGATGGTGATGGACCCCATGCCGGTCGGCTCCTTCGGCACCATGGCCCAGGCCGCCGACCCGGGCGGCGCGGTCTTCGGGCTGTGGGAGGCCGGTGAGCACACCGGCTTCGAGAAGCAGGGCGAGCCGTGCTCCTTCTGCTGGACCGAGGTCTACACCAGGGACAAGGACGCCGTGGACGCCTTCTACGAGACCGTCTTCGGCTTCCAGGTGCGCGACCTCGACGACGCCTCGATCGACTTCCGGGTCTGGTCGCCCGCCGGGACGCAGGCCGGCGACGATACCGCCATCGGCGGCCGCAGCGTGATCACCGACGCCTTTCCGGCCGCCATGCCCGCCCACTTCCTCATCTACTTCGCCGTCGAGGACTGCGACGACACCGCCGCCGTCGCCACCCGCCTCGGCGGGCGCGTCACCGAGGAGCCGTTCGACACGCCGTACGGCAGGATCGCCCTCATCGCCGACAACCAGGGTGCCGTCTTCGCCGTGCTGGCGGAGCCGAAAGCCGCCTGAGAACCCCCGTGAGGGTGTCCGGATCGGGGTGAGACACCCCGATCCGCCCCCGGGTTCGCAACCACCGCCCCGGACAGGAACAATCAGGGGGCGACTGGGGCCGTACTTTCATGGCCCCTACGGGGAGGTGGCAGGCAAGTGGAACAGCTCACGCAGCACGACCCGAGACGGATCGGCCCCTTCGAGGTGCTGGGCCGGCTCGGTGCCGGAGGCATGGGCCTGGTCTATCTCGCGCGGTCGGCCTCGGGGCGGCGCGTGGCGATCAAGACCGTACGGACCGAGCTCGCCGAGGACCAGTTGTTCCGCGTCCGCTTCACGCGCGAGGTGGAGGCCGCACGGGCGGTGTCCGGCTTCTACACGGCGGCCGTGGTGGACGCCGACCCGCGGGCCGCGGTGCCGTGGCTGGCGACCGCGTACGTCCCGGCGCCCTCCCTCGAGGAGATAGTGAATGAGTGCGGGCCCCTGCCGGCCCAGGCGGTGCGCTGGCTCGCCGCCGGGATCGCCGAGGCGCTCCAGTCCATCCACGGCGCCGGACTGGTCCACCGCGACCTCAAGCCGTCCAACGTCCTCGTCGTGGAGGACGGGCCGCGCGTCATCGACTTCGGCATCGCGTCCGGCGTCTCCAACACCCGGCTGACGATGACCAACGTCGCCGTGGGCACCCCCGCCTACATGTCACCCGAACAGGCGAAGGACTCCCGCAGCGTGACCGGCGCGAGCGACGTCTTCTCGCTCGGCTCCACGCTGGTCTTCGCCGCCACCGGGCACGCCCCCTACCACGGGGCCAACCCGGTGGAGACCGTCTTCATGCTGCTGCGCGAGGGCCCCGACCTGGAGGGGCTGCCCGACGAGCTGCGGCCGCTGATCGAGTCCTGCATGCAGATGGAGGCCGGGCTGCGGCCCTCGCCGGCCGACCTCCAGGCGCAGCTCGCCCCGCACCTGTTCTCCGGGAGCGACGACAGCGGTACGGCCTCGGCCTGGCTGCCGTCCCGGGCCACCGCGATGATCGAGGCCCGCCGGGGCGGCCGCCCCACCCCGCCGCCCCCGCCCGCGCCCCCGTCCGCCCCCGCCCCGGTGCCCGGCCCCGGACACGGCGCCGAGTGGAACCCGCCCCGGCCCGGCGGCACCGGTGACCCCCGCACGGGGCACGCGGCACCCGCCGCCCCGGTCCGGCTGCCCGGCGCCCCCCTGCCCATCGGCCCGGGGCCGCGCGTCGCCGACACGCGCGCCGCCCTGGCGGTGGACGCCGGGCCCGCCACCGGGTGGATCCGCCGCCCCGCCGGGGGCCCGCACGGCGCCGACCCGTCCCCGTCCGCCCCGGCGCCCGCCCCGGCGCACCCGCCGCACCCCGCATCCCCGCCGGCCGCCGGGCCCCCGGCCGCGCCGGAACCGGCGGGCCCCGGGCACTGGCGGCCGTGGCGGTTCCGGATGTCCAACGACGTCTGGGGCACCCCGGTCGTCTCGGGCGACCTGCTCTACGTCACGTCCTTCGAGGTGCACGCGCTGGACGTCGGCACCGGCCGGCGCCAGTTCAAGACCCGGGACGTCGCCTGGACCATGGCCGTGTCGGGGGGCCGTATCCACGCCTCCGACGGCCCCTCGCTGTACGCGCTCGACGCGCTCGACGGCAGCGAGCGGTGGCGGCTCCAGACGGACGCCTGGGCGTACTCGCTCAAGGTCGACCGCGGCACCGTGGTCACCGGCACGCGCGGCGGCGGCGTCCAGGGCTGGGAGGCGTCCAACGGCGAGAAGCTGTGGGAGATCACCGGGGCCCAGACCGACTTCGAGACCCCGGACGCCGGACCCGCGCTGTTCGGCGACACCGTCTACGTCTGGCGGAACGCCCGGCTCCAGGCCCTGGACGCGCGTACCGGCACGGAACGCTGGTCGTACCCGATCGGCGACGCCGCCTCCTGCGGCGGTGTACCCGTGCGCGTCGCCCCGGCGGAGGACGGCCATGTGTACGTCGCCGCCGGAACCCGCGTGCTCTCCGTCGACATCATGTCCGGCCACGTCCGGTGGCACTTCGAGGCCCCGGCGGTCTTCCTCTCGCCGCCCGCCTTCGCGCCCGGCCCGGCCGTCACGGGCGGCGGGGTGTACCTCGCGGACTACCTCGGCACGGTGTACGCGCTCGACGCCACCACCGGCAAGGACCGCTGGCGCATCGCCACCGAGTCCCGCCACTCCAGCGAGCCCGTGCTGGTCGCCGACGGCAACATCCACGTGGGCAGCGGCAGCGCGGTCTACACCCTGGACGCGGTGACCGGCACCCCGAAGTGGCGCTTCCCGGCCGGCGGCCCGATCATCGGCGCCCCGGTCGTGGCGGACGGCCGTCTGCACTTCGGCTCGGCCGACCACGTGCTGTACACGCTGGACGCGAGCGGCGGGCAGCTCCGCTGGAAGCTCACCACGGGCGGGGAGATCACCGGCTCGCTGGTCGCACGCGCGGGCGTGGTCTACGCGTGCAGCAAGGACCGGTGCGTGTACGCGCTGGACGCGGTGAAGGGCACGGCCACCGGCAGGAGCGGCGGGCGCTGACGGCGCGCGCCGCCCGGGGTCAGCCGCGGTGCGGGGGACCGGGCCGGTACGGCTCGTCCGGGCCGGGGCCCGGTTCGCCGGGTCCGTAGCCCTCGTCCGGGCGGCCGGCGGGCCGGTCGCCGTACCGGTCGTCGTACCGGCCGTCCTGCCGGGGGTACTCGGCGGTGGGCGCGTCGCCCGCGTACGGCTGCCGTCGCGGCTCGGCGTAGGGCTCGTCGTAGGGCTCGGCGTACGGGTCCTGGTAGGGCTCGGTGTGCCCGCGCCGGTGGTGCCCGTGCCCGCGTCCCCAGCCGCCGTGCGCGGCCGGCTCGTGCGCCTCGCGCGCCCGTGCCCGTCCGCTCATCACCGCGGCACCGAGCAGCAGGAGCAGTCCGCCGCCCGCCGCCAGGGCGACCCCCGGGCCGAGGCCCGAGCCGTCCGACTCGACGCTCAGGCTGCCGGCGGCCTGTCCCTGGCGGACCATCCACAGGACCGCGAAGGCCAGCACGACCAGTCCGGCGAGGGCGACCAGCAGCCGGGACCGCAGCACCACGCCCACCAGCGTCAGCACCGCCGCGAAAACGAACGGCAGCAGGAGCGAGGTCCACAGGTCGGCGCGCGTCGCGCTGATGCCGCCGAAGAGGTCGGCGACGCGGATGTCGCGTCCGGGACGGCCGTCGTACCAGGCACGGAAGGGGCTCCAGACGGCGGCCGTCGCTCCGGCGAGAGCAAGGATCGAGCCGATGACGTTACGGACCATCCTCGGCCTCCCTGGGTCGGCTCTCGATCACGACGCTACGCCGCCCGCGGGCGGGGCGCCACACGGCGGCGGGGAGGCGCCCGCCGCGCTGCTAGGGTGACGTGTGCCCGTCAAGATCGGGCTCCACTCACTCGCACTTTCAACGGGGGTTGAACGTGAAGCTCCGCCATGTCCGTGCCATCGCCGTCTTCGGCGTCGCGCTCGTCGCACTCACCGGAGCCCGTGGCTCCGGGGGCGGCTGCAGCAGCAACAGCGGCAGCAACAGCAGCAGCCACAGCTCCGACAGCGGTACCACCGGCGGGAGCACCACCGGTGACAGCACCACCGGCGGCAGCGACAGCTCCAGCAGCGGCTCGGGCGGCGTCTCCGTCCCCGGCGGCTCCGGCGGCGGCGACAAGGCCGCCCGCGACATCAGGATCGACGAGTGCCGGATGGACGACGCGGGCAAGAACCTCGTCGCCCGGATCACGGTCACCAACGACGGTTCGCTGGACCAGACGTACAACATCACGATGAAATTCCGCGGTGACGCCGGCTCCGGCGCGACCACCGTGCGGGCCAACGTGACCGGGCTGACCGTCAAGGGCGGCGAGTCCCGGCAGGCCGAGGCCACGACCGCGTACACCGGTACCGGCACCGGCAGCGAGTACAAGGAGTGCGTCGTCGACACGGCGACGAAGACGGCCCTCTGACGACCCTCCGACGCCCCGGGCCGCTCACCGCAGGCGGTACCCGCCCCGGCCCCGCCCCTCGAACAGCGCGGCCTGCCGCTCCGGCGGCAGGTTGCCCAGCGCGATCAGGTGCGGGGCCTGGGCGAGCGCGTGGGTCCTGGCCGCCTCCCGGGCCGCCCACACCGCGCGGACCGTGCCCTGCACGGCCTCGGTCGGGTGGGCGGCGATGACGTCCGCCGCCTCGCGTGCCGCGGCCAGCGCGCCGCCCGGCTCCGTCAGCTCCGACACCAGGCCCGTCTCGTACGCCCGCCGCGCCGACACCCGTTCGGCCGTGCCCATCAGGGACATCCGGGCGACCTCCCCGTACGGCATGCGCTGCGCCATGAGGACGGCCTCGTACGCGCTGACCATGCCGTACGTCGTGTGGGGGTCGAAGAAGCTCGCCTCTCGCGACGCCACCACGAACTCGCACTCGCCGAGCAGGTAGAACGCCCCGCCGCAGGCCATCCCCTCCACGGCCGCGATCACGGGTTTCCACAGGTCGTTGGCCTTGGGGCCGATGGCCAGGAGCGGGTCGTCGGCGCTGTACGGGGAGGCCGGCTGCGGGACGTCCACCGCCCGGTCGATGCCGGTGCTGAACGCCTTCCCGCCCGCCCCGGTGAGGACAGCCGCGCGGACGCCGTCGTGGTACCGCAACTCCCGCCACACGGCGGCCAGCCGGGCGGCCGTGCCGAGGTCGATAGCGTTGTGCCGGGCGGGCCGGTCGAGGGTGACGACCGCGACGCCCCCCGCCCTCTCGACGCGTACGGTCACGGCCGCTCCAGCACCCAGCGCGGGAGCCCGCCGTCGAACGCCACCCGCACGGCCGCCCCGATGCGCAGCCTGGCCGGCTCCACCGAGTCGAGCGGCGCGCCCGGCGCGGCGACCACGTTGCCGACGAGCCGGATGCGCGGGGCGTCGGCGAGCTCGACGACGGCGACGTTGTAGCGCGGGGCGAGGGCGGCGTACGCGGGCAGGAGGGGCGGATGGGGGACGACGTACGACCAGAGGCGGCCGCGTCCGCTCATCGGGCGCCACTCGCTGTCGAAGGACCGGCAGTGCGGACAGCAGGGGCGGGGCGGGAAGCGCAGTTCGCCGCAGCGGGCGCAGCCCTGCACACGCAGTTCGCCCCGGGCGGCGTACTCCCAGAAGGGGGCGCCGTCCTCGTCGGTGACGGGTGCGAGCATCGCCCCGGTGGGTTCGGGCATCTCTCAGCTCCTCAGCAGCAGCGCGGACGTGGGGACCCCTTCGCCGGCGGTGACCAGGCAGGTCGCGGCCCCGGGCACCTGGGCGGTGCTGGTGCCGCGGAGCTGCTTCACGCCCTCGGTGATGAGGTTGAAGCCGTGGACGTACGCCTCGCTGAGCCCGCCGCCGCCGGTGTTGACGGGCAGCCGTCCGCCGATCTCCAGGGCGCCGCCCTCGGTGAAGGCGCCGCCCTCCCCCCGCCCGCAGAAGCCGTACCCCTCCAGGGAGAGGGGGACGAGCGGGGTGAACGCGTCGTAGATCTGCGCCACGTCGACGTCCTCGGGGCCGAAGTCGGCCCGCTTCCACAGGTGCCGGGCGGCGGTCCAGGCGGGACCGGTGAGCGGGTCGTCGTTCCAGTAGTTGACCATCCCGTGGTGCTGGGCGGGCAGCCCCTGGGCGGTGGAGTGGACGTAGACGGGCGGGCGGCGGCAGTCGCGGGCGCGCTCGGCGCCCACGATCACGCAGGCGAGGGCGCCGTCGGTCTCCAGGCAGTTGTCGAACAGGCAGAGCGGCTCGCTGATCCAGCGGGAGGTCATGTACATCTCGCGCGTCAGGGGGCGCTCGTACATGATCGCGGCCGGGTTCTGGTTGGCCCTGTTCCGGCAGGCCAGGGCGACGTTGAAGAAGTGGTCGCGGGTGGCGCCGTACTCGTGCATGTAGCGGCGGGCGAGCATGCCGATCTCGTCGGCGGGGCGCAGCAGCCCGTACGGGCGGGTCCACTGCGCGGGCGTGGGGAGCTGGACGGCCGTGCTGGTCCAGGGCCGGGGGCCGGAGCCGCGCTTCCTGGACCGCCAGGCGACGCCGACGGTGGCCTGGCCGGTGGCTATGGCGGCGGCGAGGTGGGCGACGGTGGCGCACGATCCGCCGCCGCCGTACCCCACCCTGGAGAAGAAGGTGGCGTCCCCCGCCCCGATGGCCTTGGCGAGCTCGACCTCATCGGTCTCCTCCATGGTGTACGAGGCGAAGGCGTCGACCTCGGCGGGGGCGATGCCCGCGTCGGCGAGGGCGGCCAGGACGGCGCGGCACGCCAGCGTCTTCTCCGGCTCGGCCAGTCGCCTGGCGAAGCGCGTCTCCCCGATCCCGACGATGGCCGTCGCGTCCTTCAGCGCATCTGTCATGGCCGCCACCGTAGCGCTAATCTGACGGACAGTCAGCTAGAGGGAGGGCGGGAGATGCGCGGACGACGCGGCGACCTGGAATGGGGCTCGATCCCCCAACTGGTGCGGTCGGCGGCCGAGGGGTACGGGCCCCGGGAGGCGGTCGTGGAGGGCCGGCACCGGGTCACCTACGCCGAGCTGGGCGAGCGCGTCGAACGCGCGGCCGCCGCGTGCCTGGCGGCGGGCGTGGAACCGGGCGACCGGGTCGCGGTGTGGGCGCCCAACACCCTCGACTGGATCGTCTCCGCCCTCGGCGCCGTGACGGCGGGCGCGGTGCTGGTGCCGCTGAACACCCGCTTCAAGGGCGCCGAGGCCGCGTACGTCCTGGAGCGCAGCCGCAGCAAGCTGCTGTTCGTCACCGGGACGTTCCTGGGCACGTCCTACGTGGCGTCGCTGCGGCGGGCCGGCGCCGTGCTGCCGCACCTGGAGCAGGTCGTGGTCCTGGCGGACAGCGCGCCCGAGGACTTCCGCACCTGGAAGGAGTTCCTCGCGGGCGGTGACGCGACACCCGCCCGGGAGGTCCGCGCCCGCGCCGACGCCATCGCCCCGACCGACCCCTCCGACATCATCTTCACCTCCGGCACGACGGGCCGCCCCAAGGGCGCGGTGATCAGCCACGCGCAGACCCTGCGCTGCTACGAGACGTGGGCGGACCTGGCGGGGCTGGCCGAGGGCGACCGCTACCTGATCGTGAACCCCTTCTTCCACACCTTCGGCTACAAGGCGGGGATCATCGCCTGCCTGACCCGCGGGGCGGTGATGGTGCCGCAGCCCGTGTCCGGCGTCGACACGGTGCTCGCCAACGTCGCGGCGGAACGCGTCACCGTCCTGCCCGGCCCGCCCACGCTCCTGCAGTCCCTGCTGGACCACCCCGCCCGCGCGGCGCACGACCTGTCCTCGCTGCGGCTGGTGGTGACCGGCGCGGCGGTGGTGCCGCTGCGCCTGGTGGAACGGCTGCGCACCGAGCTGGGGGTGGGCACCGTCCTCACGGCGTACGGGCTGTCCGAGGCGAGCGGCATCGTCACCATGTGCCGCCGGGGCGACCCGCCCGAGACGATCGCCACCACCTCGGGCCGCCCCATCCCCGGCACGGAGGTCCGCCTCGACCCCTCGGGCGAGGTGCTGGTGCGCGGCCACAACGTGATGAGCGGCTACGACGACGACCCGGCCGCGACCGCGGAGGTCCTGGACGCCGACGGCTGGCTGCGCACCGGGGACGTGGGCGTCCTGGACGCGGAGGGCAACCTGCGCATCACCGACCGGATCAAGGACATGTTCATCGTCGGCGGCTTCAACGCCTACCCCGCCGAGATCGAGCAGCTCCTCGCCGCCCACCCCGAGCTGACCGACGTCGCCGTCGTCGGTGTCCCCGACAGCCGCCTCGGCGAGGTCGCCGGGGCCTTCGCGGTCCGCCGCCCCGGCTCCACCCTCACGGCCGACGACCTGATCGCCTGGGCGCGCCGCGAGATGGCCAACTACAAGGTGCCCCGCCACGTGGAGTTCGTCCCGGAGCTGCCGAGGAACGCGAGCGGCAAGGTGCTGAAGGGCGAGCTGCGGGCGCGGTCCGCGGGCTGAGCGCGGCGCGCACGGCGAAGGGGGCGGACCGGCTCAGGTCCGCCCCCTTCGTGGGGCCGTGCCGTCCGTGCGCGAAGGGTGGGGCTCCGCGTGGTGGACGGCGGGATGCACCGACCGTGGAGTGCCGCGGCCGCGGCGGCTCCCCCTCCGCGCCGCCGCGGCCGCACCCCGTGGTGAAGGACGTTCCGGTCAGCTCGCCGGCGGAGCCGGCGTGTGGTGGTCGCCCAGGGTGGTGACGGTGTCCTGGGCCGGCGGTGCGGGCGTGTGGTGGTCGCCCATCGTGGTGATGGTGTCCTGGGCGGGAGGCGCGGGCGTGTGGTGGTCGCCCATCGTGGTGATGGTGTCCTGGGCGGGCGGTGCGGGCGTGTGGTGGTCGCCCATGGTGATGAGGTCCTGGGCGGGCGGTGCGGGCGTGTGGTGGTCGCCCAGGGTGGTGACGTTGTCGAGCTTCTTCGTCGACTCGCTCATGAATCTGTCCCCCGTGAGGTGCTGTTGTGGTGTTGAGTGCCTTCTGACCGGCGGCTCCCCCGAGGGTCGCCGGGCAGAAGGCTAGTGGACCCGCGTGCCCCCCGACGCGGCGGATCGACTGCTATGGAGCATGCCGGGTGGGCATAAACAATCGATGAACGCCCTGTTCCGGGGGCGTCAGGCCGCCGTCAGCGGCGACAGCAGCCCCCGGGCCTCCTCCGCCTCCGCCGTCGCACCCGACTCCTCGTGCAGGGCCAGCGCCTCGCGCCAGCAGGCCCGCGCACGGCCCGACTGCCCGAGGCGGTCCAGCGCCTTGCCCAGCGTGATCAGCACATTGCCCCGGATGCGGTCACCCCCGATGCAGCCTATGGCCAGCGCCTGTTCGGCGTGCTGGGCGGCCCGGGCGGGGTGCTGGGCGGACAGGTGCGTCTGCGCGATGCGGAAGTGCGTCGTACCGGCCCACAGCCGCTGCCGGTTCGTCTCGAACCGGTGCAGCGCCTGGGCCAGTTGTTCCAGCGCCTCGGCGTGGCGGCGGGCATGGGTGAGGGCGACGCCCAGCGCGTACTGCGCGTTGGCCAGGCGCAGGGTGTGCCCTATGCGCTCGTACAGCTCCACGCCCTGCTCGGCGAGCGAGATGGCCTGCGCCACCCGCCCCATGGACAGGTGGATGCGCGACAGGTTGCACAGGGCGCTCGCCTCGCCCGGCCGGTTGTCGTCGGCGTGCGAGCCCTCCATGGCCTTGAAGAGGTACCGCTCGGCGTCCGCGTACCGGCCCTGGTTGAAGGCGATGATGCCCCGGTCGTTGTCCGCCCAGTAGACCGGTGCGGGGTCCCCGGCCGCCGTCGCCAGCCGCGACGCCTGCTCGGCCTCGCGGTCCGCCTCCCCGTACCGGCCGGCGACCAGGTGGACATTGGTCATGGACGTCCGCGCCCGCCCCTCGATGCGGGCGTCGCCCGAGGCACGGGCCGCCTCGAGGGCGGACAGCGCGGCCGCCTCGTACAGCTTGGAGTTCGCGCCGGACTCCGCCAGGTCCTGGGCGGCCCACAGCAGGTCCACCGCCGTGCGCAGCCGCGGCCCCTTCGCCGCCTGCCGGGCGCACGCCAGCAGGCAGTTCGCCTCCGTGTACAGCCAGTCCAGCGCCGCCCGGCGGTCGGCGAAGTCGAGCCCCTCGTACGCCGTCGGCGCCAGGTGGGCCACCAGGCGGTCGCCCGGCCGCTCCATGGCGAAGACGCGGGCGGCGGTCGCCAGGTAGAAGTCCAGCAGGCGGGAGAGGGCCAGCTCGCGCTCGGCCGGGGGCTGTTCGTCGCGGTCGGCGCACGCACGCGCGTAGAGCCGGACCAGGTCGTGGAAGCGGTAGCGGCCGGGGGCGGCGGATTCCAGCAGTGAGGTGTCGACCAGGGACTCCAGCAGGTCCTCCGCGTCATGGAGGGGGAGGTCCAGGACCGCCGCCGCGGCCGCCAGGGAGATGTCCGGGCCGTCGGCCAGGCCCAGCAGGCGGAACGCCCGGGCCTGGGCGGGCTCGAGCTGGCCGTAGCCGAGTTCGAAGGTGGCCTTCACGGCGAGGTCGCCCGCCTGGAGCTCGTCCAGACGGCGCCGCTCGTCGGCCAGCTTGGCCGCGAGGACCGACACCGTCCAGGTGCGGCGCGCCGCCAGGCGGGAGGCGGCGACACGGATCGCCAGGGGCAGGAAGCCGCACGCGGCCACCACGTCCAGGGCCGCCTCGCGCTCCGACTGCACCCGCTCGGCGCCCACGATCCTGGTGAAGAGCTGGAGCGCCTCCTCCGGCGACATCACGTCCAGGTCCACCAGGTGCGCACCGGCCAGGTCGACCATCCGCACCCGGCTGGTGACCAGGGCGGCGCACCCCTCCGTGCCCGGCAGCAGCGGCCGCACCTGGGCGGCGTCCCGGGCGTTGTCCAGCAGGACCAGCACCCGCCGCCCGGCGAGCGTCGACCGGTAGAGCGCGGCGCGCTCGTCGAGGGTGTCGGGGATGGCGGAGTCCGGGGCGCCCAGCGCCCGCAGGAAGGCCCCGAGCACCGTCTCCGGCTCGGCCGCCCGCGCCCCCGCGCCCTGGAGGTCCACATAGAGCTGCCCGTCCGGGAAGTGCGGGCGCGCGGCGTGCGCCACGTGCACGGCGAGCGTCGTCTTGCCCACCCCGCCGATGCCCGCGAGGGCCGACACGGCCATCACCGAGCCGTCGGCGGTCGCCAGTTGGTCGCCCAGCTCCCGCACGAACGCCGCCCGGCCGGTGAAGTCCGGCACCGTGGCCGGCAACTGCGCCGGGCGGGAGACGGCCGGGGCGCGGGACGGCTCCTCCACCGGGCGGGCCAGCTCCGCGTCCGCCCGGAGGATGCGCTGCTGGAGCCGGGCCAGCTCGGGGCGCGGGTCGACGCCCAGCTCGTCGGCGAGGAGCCGGCGCGTGTCGGCGTACACCGCGAGCGCCTCCGCCTGCCGGCCGCTGCGGTACAGCGCCAGCATCAGCAGTTCCCGCAGCCGCTCGCGCAGCGGGTGCGCGGCGGTCAGCGCGGTCAGCTCCGACACGGCCTCCGCGTGGTGCCCGCACTCCAGGTCCAGGTCCAGCCGGGTCTCCAGCAGGGTCAGCCGCCACTCCTCCAGGCGGGCGCGCTGGGTCTCGGCGTAGGGGCCGGGCACGCCCGCGAGGGGCTCGCCGTCCCACAGGCCCAGCGACTTGTCGATCAGCGCCCGGGCCTGGTTGCGGTCGCCGCCCGCGCGGGCCTTCTCCGCCCCGGCGGCCAGCTCCTGCGCCACGTTCAGGTCGAGGGCGTCGGCGCGGCCCCGGATCGCGTACCCGCCCGACTCGCTGACCACCACGCCCGCCGGGAGGACCTTGCGCAGCCGGGAGGCGTACGTCCGTACCGCCGCCAGGGCCTGCGAGGGCGGCTCGTCGCCCCAGATCGCGTCGATCAGCTCGGCGGCCGTCGCCGTGCGCCCGTCGCGCAGCAGCAGTGCGGCGAGCAGGGCGCGCTGCTGCGGCGAGCCGGACGGCAGGGCCTCGCCGTCGCGCCAGGCGCGTACCGGGCCGAGCACGCCGAAGCGCAGGTCGCCGCCGTCCCCGGCAGGACCCGGCTGCGGAGCGCGCTGCTCCGGCACTCGCGGCCCGTCTTCACGGTCCATAGCTCCCCCTGCCCGTACCGCTGGTTTCGCCCCCGACAGTCTGCCTTGTCGATGGCGTTTGCGTCAGCAGTGGGTGACGCTCTGCACAAGCTCCCCCCACCGATTAGCTGACGGGTCGTCAGTTCAGCGCTACCGTGCTGAAGCATGGAGACCTTCCCCAAGATCATCTCGGTGGACGACCACACGGTGGAGCCGCCCCACGTCTGGCGGGACCGCCTCCCGGCGAAGTACCGCGACACCGGCCCGCGCATCGTCCGGGCACCCCTGAAGGACATGACCTTCCTGGGCGGGAGGTTCGCCCCCGTGATGGGCGAGAAGGGCGACGACGGCCCCGTCGGGGACTGGTGGGTGTACGAGGACCTCCACCGCCCCCTCACCCGGCTCGACACCGCCGTCGGCTGCGACCGCGACGAGATACGGCTCGAAGTGATCACGTACGAGCAGATGCGCCCCGGCTCGTACAGCGTCCCCGACCGCCTCGCCGACATGGACGTCAACCACGTCCAGTCCGCGCTCTGCTTCCCCACCTTCCCGCGCTTCTGCGGCCAGACCTTCACCGAGGCCGCCGACCGCGAGCTGGGGCTGCTGGGCATCCGGGCGTACAACGACTGGATGGTGGAGGAGTGGTGCGGCCCGGAGGCGCACGGCCGTCTCATCCCGCTGACCCTGATCCCGCTCTGGGACGCCGGGCTCGCCGCCGCCGAGGTGCGCCGCAACGCCGCCCGGGGGGTGCGGGCCGTCGCCTTCTCCGAGATCCCGCCGCACCTGGGGCTGCCCTCCATCCACACCGACGCCTGGGACCCCTTCCTCGCGGCCTGCGACGAGACGGGCACGGTCATCGCCATGCACATCGGCTCGTCCTCGCGGATGCCGTCGACCTCGGCGGACGCCCCGCCGGCGGTCGGCTCCACCATCACCTTCGCCAACTGCTGCTTCTCGATGACCGACTGGCTGATGAGCGGCAAGCTGGAGCGGTTCCCGGGCGTGCGGATCATGTACGCGGAGGGGCAGATCGGCTGGATTCCGTACATCCTGGAGCGGGCGGACGTGGTGTGGGAGGAGAACCGCGGCTGGGGCGGCGTGGCCGACAAGGTCCGCCGGCCGCCCTCGGAGGTCTTCGCCGAGCACGTGTACGGCTGCTTCTTCGACGACGCCTTCGGGCTCAGGAACCTGGACGCGATCGGCGTCGGGAACGTCCTGTACGAGACGGACTACCCGCACTCCGACTCGACGTGGCCGAAGTCGCGCGAGGTCGGCGAGGCGCAGATGGCCCACCTGGACCCGGAGGTGGTCGAGCGGATCGTCCGCGGCAACGCCATCGACCTGCTCGGGCTGACGGACGAGGGCCTGTGGCCGGGGGCCGGCGCCTGACGCGGCCGCCGGGCGCCGCCACCCGGATGGGCCCGCTCGGATGCGGCGCCCGGTCCGCCCCGTGAACACTGGCCCCGAAGGGGGCGACGGCGACCGGGAAGAGGGCGGCTCATGCGCACGATGATGATGTGCCAGATGGACACGGAGAAGACGAACGAGGCGATCAACGGCGACCGGCTCGACGCCATCCTCCGGTCCCTCATGGACCGTGTCCGGCCGGAGGCCGCGTACTTCGGGGCGATGGACGGGATGCGCACCGCCTTCGTCGTCTTCGACATGGAGGACCCCGCCCAGGTGCCGGTGATCTGCGAGCCGCTGTTCATGGAGCTCAACGCCAGGATCACGCTGATCCCCGTGATGAACGGCGACGACGTCCGGACGGGCGTGGGGCGCTTCCTGTCCTCCTGACACCCCGGGGCCGGCCGGGCGGGTTTCGCCGCACCGGCGCGGCGGGAGCATCCGGGCATGACTCTCACACTCGCCGAGGCCGACAAGATCCTCGCCGACAACTTCGCGCCCTGGGTGCTGGAGCTCGGCCTGTCCGTCGTGGAGGCGGGTGAGGCGCACGCCGTCCTGCGGTTGCCGTGGGACGGGCGCCTCGCCCGGGAGGGCGGCGGGCTGTCGGGCCAGGCGCTGATGGCGGCCGCCGACACGGCCACCGTGATCGCGGTCTCCTCCGCCCGCGGGGCCTTCGTCCCCATGACCACGGTGCAGCAGTCCACCAGCTTCATGCGCGCGGTGACCGGCGCCGACGTCCTGGTGGACGCGCGGATCACCAAGCTGGGCAGGCGGATGGCGTTCGCCGACATCACGATGACCGCCGAGGGGGAGGCGGAGCCGGCGGCCCGGGCCTCCACGGTGTACGCGCTGCTGGGGTGAGCGGCAGTCTTGTCGTCTGATGGAGCGTCAGGTACGACTGGGGACCGGTCGTTGCTGACGTGTCGTCAGATCTGGGGGTGCGGGCGTGGTCTCGTACGGGATGCAGTTGCCGGTCCAGTCGCAGAGCGCCCTCTACGCCGAGCCGTGGGAGGCGGCCGCCGGTGTGGAGGACCTCGTCGAGATCGCCCGCACCGCCGACCGCGGCGGGTTCGCCTACATCGCGGTCTGCGACCACGTGGCGATCCCGCGCAGGCTCGCCGGGGCGATGAGCACCGTCTGGTACGACCCGGTCGCCACCCTCGCCCACCTCGCCGCCGTCACCCGGCGCGTACGGCTGCTGAGCCATGTGGCCGTCGTCGGGCTGCGGCACCCCCTGATCACGGCCAAGGCGTACGCCACCCTCGACCACCTCAGCGGCGGGCGGCTGATCCTCGGCGTCGGTGCCGGTCACGTGCGCGAGGAGTTCGACGCCCTGGGGGCCGACTTCCGGCGGCGCGGCGCCCTGCTGGACGAGGTGATCGACGCGCTGAGGGCGGCGCTGGGGCGGGACGAGTACCCCTCCTTCCGGGGTGAGTTCTTCTCCTTCGCGGACCTCGGGCAGCGTCCCCGGCCCGCCCAGGCCCGGGTGCCGCTCTGGGTCGGCGGGTCGTCGCCCGCCGCCGTGCGCCGCGCCGCGCTCAGGGGCGACGGCTGGCTGCCCCAGGGCGACCCCCGCGACCGGCTGCCCGCGCAGATCGGCCGGCTGCGCGGGCTGCGCGAGGAGGCCGGGATCGAGGAGCCGGCCGTCATCGGGGCGATCACCGAGGCGCTGTACGTCGGCGGTGCCACCTGGGACGTCGGGCGGCGCACCCTCAGCGGCGGGCCGGACGCGCTCGCCGAGTCGCTGCGCGCGTACGGGGCGATGGGCGTGGACCAGATACAGGTGCGGTTCCGATCCCGGAGCCGTACGGAACTCACCGACCAGATGGCGGCCTTCGCCGCCGGGGTGGCACCGCATCTGGGCTGAGGAGGCCGGTATGGGCAAGCTGGACGGGCGGGTCGTGCTCATCACGGGCGCGGCGCGCGGCCAGGGCGAGCAGGAGGCCCGGCTCTTCGCGGCGGAGGGGGCGAGGGTCGTCCTCGCGGACGTGCTCGACGGGCCCGGGGCCGCGCTCGCCGAGGAGCTGGGGGAGGAGCGGGCGCGGTACGTCCACCTCGACGTGGGGTGCGAGGACGACTGGGTCCGGGCGGTCGCCGCCGGGAAGGAGGCGTTCGGCGCCATCGACGGGCTGGTCAACAACGCGGGTGTGCTGCGCTTCAACGAGCTCACCGCCACGCCGCTGGAGGAGTTCATGGAGGTGGTCCGGGTCAACCAGGTGGGGTGCTTCCTGGGGATGCGGACGCTCGCGCCGGAGATCGAGGCCGCCGGGGGCGGCACGATCGTCAACACCGCCTCGTACACCGCCCTGACGGGCATGGCGTACGTCGGCGCCTACGCGGCCACCAAGCACGCCGTCCTCGGGCTCACCCGGGTCGCGGCGGTGGAGCTGGGCGGCCGGGGCATCCGGGTCAACGCCGTGTGTCCGGGGGCCGTGGACACCCCCATGTCCAACCCCCGGGGCGCCGACCCGGCCGCGCTGGACGAGATGTACCGCAAGCTCGTGCCGCTGGGACGGGTGGGGCGGCCGGAGGAGGTGGCCGCGCTGGCCCTCTTCCTGACCGGCGCGGACTCCGCGTACATCACGGGGCAGCCCTTCGTCATCGACGGGGGATGGCTGGCGGGGGTCAACGTTTTCTGATGGACCGTCAGGTATTGACGGTGCGGGTGGGCGGTGGAACAGTCGGGCTCGGAACTGACGGTACGTCAGAAATAACGTTGGGACGGTGAACCCCCTTGGAATTCGGGATCTTCGTACAGGGATACGTTCCGGCCAAGCGGGCACAGGCCGACCCCGAGGCCGAGCACAAGGCGCTGATGGAGGAGACCGAGTACGTCATCCAGGCGGACAGGTCCGGGTTCAAGTACGCCTGGGCCTCCGAGCACCACTTCCTGGAGGAGTACTCGCACCTGTCGGCCAACGACGTGTTCCTCGGCTACCTGGCGCACGCCACCGAGCGCATCCACCTCGGCTCCGGGATCTTCAACCCGCTCGCCCCCGTCAACCACCCGGTCAAGGTCGCCGAGAAGGTCGCCATGCTCGACCACCTCTCGCGCGGCCGCTTCGAGTTCGGCTCCGGACGCGGCGCCGGGTCCCACGAGATCCTCGGGTTCCTGCCGGGCATCACCGACATGAACCACACCAAGGAGATCTGGGAGGAGACCATCGCGGAGTTCCCCAGGATGTGGCTCCAGGACGAGTACGAGGGCTTCCGGGGCAAGCACTGGTCCCTGCCGCCGCGCAAGGTCCTGCCCAAGCCGTACGGCAGGGCCCACCCGGCCATGTGGTACGCGGCCGGATCACCGTCCTCCTACGCCATGGCGGGGAAGAAGGGCCTGGGCGTGCTCGGCTTCAGCGTCCAGAAGGTCTCCGACATGGAGTGGGTCGTCGACGCGTACAAGACGGCCGTGAAGGACGCCGAGCCCGTCGGGGCGTTCGTCAACGACAACGTGATGGTGACGTCGACGGCCATCTGCGCCGAGACCCACGCGGAGG
Source organism: Streptomyces sp. WAC05374 (assembly GCF_004353505.1). Lineage (GTDB taxonomy): Bacteria > Actinomycetota > Actinomycetes > Streptomycetales > Streptomycetaceae > Streptomyces. Next base: position 300,800 of record NZ_SMNQ01000003.1, on the reverse strand, counting down.
CGGTCGCGATCGCGGTGGGCGGAGGGCTGAACTACCTGCAGTCGCTGCTCTTCCGGTACCACGACACCTTCCCCCGGCCGGAGGGGATACCCGAGTGGCCGGAGCTGCTGCCCGAGTACACCGAGGAGATCGTCGAGCTCCTGATCGCCGAGGAGCTGATGATCTGCGGCGACCCGGACGAGGTGCTGCGCCAGTGCCGGCGCTGGGAGCGGGCGGGCGCGGACCAGCTCTCGTTCGGGCTGCCGATCGGGGTGTCGTACGAGGACACGATGACGACGATCCGGCTGATCGGGGAGCACGTGATCCCCGCGATCGACACGGACCCGGTGCACCGCACGACCCGCCTGCGCGAGGCGTCGGGCTGACGGCCCGGGGAAGCGGGCTCGGGGGCGGCGCCCCCGTGGACGCGGGGCGGTGGCATCCCGGGCCGCCGGCCCCGTACCGCCCCGGGCGGGGCACCGTGGCCGCGGCCGGCCACGGCGGCCCGGCCCGGGGCGCACACGCGACGCAGCGAGAAGGGGACGTCATGCTCGATCACCTGATCAAGGGCGCCGACCTCGTCGACGGCACCGGGGCGCCCGCCCGCAAGGCCGACGTCGGGATACGGGACGGGCGCATCGCGGTCGTCGCGGCGGCCGGGACCGTCACGGGGGCGGCCCGGAGCACCGAGGACGCCGACGGGCTGGTCCTGGCACCCGGGTTCGTCGATCCGCACACCCACTACGACGCCCAGTTGTTCTGGGACCCGTATGCCACGCCCTCCATGAACCACGGGGTCACCACCGTGGTCGGCGGGAACTGCGGGTTCACGCTGGCCCCGCTGCGGCCCGAGGACGCCGACTACACGCGGCGCATGATGTCCAAGGTGGAGGGGATGGCGCTGGCCGCCCTGGAGGAGGGTGTCGACTGGGGCTGGCAGGGCTTCGGCGAGTACCTCGACGCCCTCGAGGGGCGCACCGCCGTGAACGCCGGGTTCATGGTGGGGCACTGCGCCCTGCGGCGGTACGTGATGGGGGCGGACGCCATCGGGGGGCGGCCGACGGAGGAGCAGCTCGCCCGGATGGTGCGGCTGCTGCACGAGGCCATGGACGCGGGCGCCTGGGGGCTGTCGACCACGCAGTCGTCCACCCACTCCGACGGCGACGGGAACCCCGTGGCGTCCCGGCACGCCGGGCCCGGGGAACTGCTCGCGCTGTCCAGGGCGGTCGGGGAGCACGAGGGCACGCAGATCGAGGCCATCGTCGCCGGGTGCCTGGACCAGTTCGCGGACGCGGAGATCGAGCTGCTGGTGGACATGAGCGTCGCCGCCGGCCGGCCGCTGAACTGGAACGTGCTGACGGTCGACGCGGCCGTGCCCGAGCGGGTGCCCCGGCAACTGCTGGCGAGCGAGCGGGCCCGGAAGGCGGGCGGCAGGATCGTGGCGCTGACCATGCCGATACTGACGCCGATGAACATGTCGCTGGGGACGTTCTGCGCGCTCAACCTCATCCCCGGCTGGGGCGAGGTGCTGGGGCTGCCCGTCCAGGAGCGGATCGCCCGGCTGCGCGACCCGGCCGTGCGGGCGGAGATGCTGCGGCGCGCCGACTCCAAGGAGGCCGGCGTCTTCCGCCGGCTCGCCGACTTCGGGCGGTACGTCATCGGCGACACGTACAGCCCGCGCAACGAGGGCCTGACCGGGCGGGTCGTGCGCGACATCGCGCGGGAGCGGGGGCAGGACCCGTTCGCGTGCCTGGTGGAGATCTGCGCGCACGACGGGCTGCGTACGGTGCTGTGGCCCATGCCGCCCGACAACGACCCGGCCTCCTGGGCGCTGCGCCGCGAGACGTGGGAGCACGAGGACGTGCTGCTCGGCGGCTCGGACGCGGGGGCGCACCTGGACCGGATGTGCGGGGCCCCGTACACCACGCGGTTCCTCGGCGACTGCCTGCGGGGGCGCCGGCTCGTGGGGCTGGAGCGGGCGGTGCGGATGCTCAGCGACGATCCGGCCCGGCTCTTCGGGCTGCGGGAGCGGGGGCGGGTGGTGGAGGGCCACCACGCGGACCTGGTGCTGTTCGACCCGGAGCGGATCGACGCCGGTCCGGCGACGCTGGTGCACGACCTGCCGGGGGACAGTCCGCGGCTGGACTCGCGGGCGGTGGGGATCGTGTCGGTGCGGGTCAACGGCGTGGAGACCGTGCGGGACGACCGGGTGACGGGCGCGGTGCCGGGCAGGGTGCTGCGTTCGGGGCGCGACACGAGCACGGTGCCGACGCGGTGAGGCTGTTCATCGGGGGCGAGTGGGCCGAGCCCGAGGGCGGGCACTACGAGGTGGTCGACCCGGCCACGGAGGAGGTCGTGGGCCTCGCGCCCGAGGCGAGCCGGCGCCAGGTGCACGAGGCGGCCGCCGCGGCGAGGGCGGCCTTCGCGGGCTGGTCGGCCACCCGCCCGGAGGAGCGGGCGGCCGTGCTGGACCGGGCCGCGGGCATCATGGCCCGGGACGCGGAGGCGCACGCCCGACTGGCGCGGGCGGAGAGCGGCGCGACGGCCGCCACGGCACGCGCCATGCAGGTCGGGGTCGGGATCGCGCGGTTCCGCCGGTACGCCAGGGGCGCCCTGGAACCGGTGGAGCGGCCGCTGCCGCCGCAGATCAGCGGGGCGGGCCCGATGGGGCCGGCCTCCGTGCTGGGGGCGGTCGCGGTGCGCCGCCCGGTCGGCGTGGTCACGTGCGTCACCTCGTACAACAACCCGTGGGCCAACCCGGCCGGGAAGATCGCGCCGGCGCTCGCCATGGGCAACACCGTGGTGGTGAAGCCCGCGCCGCAGGACCCGCTGTCGGTGTACGCGATGGCGCGGGCGCTCCAGGAGGCGGGGGTGCCGCCGGGAGTGGTGAACGTCGTCTCCGGGTCGGGGGCGGAGGCGGGGGAGGCGGCGGTCGACTCGCCGGACGTCGACATGGTCAGCTTCACCGGGTCCACGGCGGTGGGGCGGCGCATCGGCGAGGTGTGCGGGCGCGAGCTGAAGCGGCAGCTCATGGAGCTGGGCGGCAAGGGGGCGGCGCTGGTGTTCGACGACGCCGACCTGGGGGCGGCCGTCCGGGGCGTCGGCACCACCTTCTCCTTCTACAGCGGCCAGATCTGTACGGCTCCGACGCGGGTCCTGGCGCAGCGCGGGGTGTACGAGCGGCTGGTGGAGGGGCTGGCCGGGTACGCGCGGCGGCTGACGGTGGGGGACCCTGCCGACCCGGGGACGGTGGTGGGGCCGGTCGTCTCGGCCGCCCACCGCGACCGGGTGGAGGGGTACGTGGAGCTGGGGCGCGAGGAGGGGGCCCGGGTGGTGGTGGGCGGTGAGCGGCCCGCCCTCGACCGGGGCTTCTACGTGGCCCCGGCCCTGCTGGCCGACTGCACCAGCCGGATGCGGGTGGTCCGGGAGGAGATCTTCGGGCCGGTCGTGGTGGTGGTGCCCTTCGACGACGAGGAGGAGGGCGTCGCGCTGGCCAACGACACGGACTACGGGCTGATCGACTACGTCTGGTCCGGCGACGTGGCCCGCGCCTTCCGCGTGGCGGGCAGGCTGCGGGCCGGCGGGGTCGGCGTGAACACGATCGGACGCAACATGGAGGCGCCGTTCGGCGGGTTCAAGCAGAGCGGTGTGGGGCGGGATTGCGGGTCCTGGGCCCTGCACGCGTACAGCGAGACGCAAGCGGTCGTGTGGCCCGGCTGAAAACAGCGCGGGAAAATTTGGAATCGGGCAATTCGGTCACGCCTGCGGTTCCCGCATATCGAACGGTGCAGTTTTCACCTACCAATCGGTCTGTGGCGGGTGGGAGCGATCTTGTTTTCCTTGCCGAGGTGGCGTTCTGCTCCTGGTAATGCAAGGCAAAGATCGCGGAGCGCCTTCTTCCGGATGTGGAAACCGCAGCACCTAACGTCCTCTGCATGACTCAGGTAGATGCGCGGCCCCAGGCCGGAGACACGGTAAGGGGCGTCACCATGTCGGGTGGCACCGCTGACGTACGCAGCAAGGGGCTCGGCGGGAACTCCGTCGGGCTGATGGGCAGTGCCGTCATCGGCATCTCGACCGTCGCCCCCGTCTACTGTCTGACCTCGACGCTCGGCTCCACCGCCGGCGAGGTCGGACTCCAGATGCCGGCCGTCTTCCTGGCCGGATTCCTGCCCATGCTCCTGGTGGCCTTCGCCTACCGCGAGCTCAACCGGGCGATGCCCGACTGCGGCACCTCCTTCACCTGGACGGTGAAGGCCTTCGGCCCCAAGGTGGGCTGGATGTGCGGCTGGGGCCTCGTCATCGCGACGATCATCGTCCTGTCCAACCTGGCGGGCGTCGCGACCTCCTACTTCTGGCTCCTCGCCGGTGAGATCAGCGGCAACCCGGACATCGCCGCCCTGGACGACAACAAGGGCGTCCACATCCTCACCACCCTGATCCTCATCGCCATCGCGACCGCCATCAGCTACCGCGGCATGACCGCGACCAAGAGCGTCCAGTACACGCTCGTCGGCCTCCAGCTCGTCGTCCTCGCCGTCTTCGTGGTCATGGCCTTCTCCAAGGTCGGCAGCGCCGAGTTCCCCACCGGCACCGGCTTCTCCTGGAACTGGCTGAACCCCTTCGCCGTCGAGTCCTTCTCCGCCTTCACCGCCGGCCTCTCCCTGGCGATCTTCATCTACTGGGGCTGGGACGCCTGCATGGCGACCAACGAGGAGACCACCGGGTCCGCCAAGACCCCGGGCCGTGCCGCGCTCATCACGATGATCGTCCTCATCGGCTCCTACCTCGCCACCGGCATCGCCGCCCAGATGATCGTCGGCTCCGGCGACCAGGGCCTCGGCCTGGCCAACCCCGACACCTCGGACAACGTCTTCGCCGCCCTCGCCGGGCCGGTCATGGGCGGCGTCCTCGGCGTCACCCTCTTCGTCGCCGTCTTCGCCTCCGCCACCGCGAGCCTCCAGACCACCTTCATCCCGGTGGCGCGCACGGTCCTCGCGATGTCGACGTACGAGGCCCTGCCGCACTCCTTCACCAAGGTCCACCCGAAGTTCAAGACGCCGGGCCTGGCCACGGTCGTCGCCGGTGTCGCCACCGGTGTCTTCTACGCGGTGATGACCCTGGTCAGCGAGAACGTCCTGGTCGACACGATCTACGCGCTCGGCCTGATGATCTGCTTCTACTACGCGCTGACCGCCTTCGCCTGCGTGTGGTTCTTCCGCAAGGAGCTGACGGACTCCGTCAAGGACGCGCTCTTCAAGGGTGTCCTCCCGGCCCTCGGCGGCCTGATGCTCACCGCCGTCTTCGCCAAGACGCTGTACGACATGTGGGACCCCGCCTACGGCTCCGGCTCCTCCGTCCTGGGCATGGGCTCCGTCTTCGTGATCGGCGTCGGCCTGCTGCTCCTCGGCGTGGTGATCATGCTGGTGATGCGGTTCCGCAGCCCCGCCTTCTTCCGGGGCGAGGTACTGAAGAAGGAGACCCCCTCGCTGGTCGTGGCCGACTGACACAGCGCAACACCTGAGCCGGAAGGGCGGGCACCGTGGGACGGCACGGCGCCCGCCCTTCCGTATGCGTACGTTCCGGCAGCGGGGCAAGGTGGACGGTATGTATGACCTCAACGCCATCGCAGAGGAACACCTCGTCGCCGCCCACGCCGACGAGCACGGCCGCAGCGCCAACCTGATCCTGCGGGACCCGCCGCTGCGGCAGAGCGTCATCGCGCTCACCGCCGGCACCTCGCTCGACGAGCACAACACCCCGCCCGCCGCCTCCCTCCAGGTGCTGCGGGGCGTGGTGAAGGTGACGGCCCAGTCCGGCGACACGGAGCTGACCATGGGCGCCCTCTACCTGCTGCCGCCCGAGCGGCACGGGGTGACGGCGGTGACGGACGCGGCCGTCCTGCTCACCGCCGTCAACGACTGAGCGGACTCAGGCGCGGGGAGTCAGCTCCGCCATGGCGTCCCAGCCGCGGCGGTCCGGCAGGTCCACGTTGATGATCTCCGGCGTGGTGGCGATCGCGCCGGCCATCGCCTCCAGACCGGCCCTGAAGTGGTCGGAGCCCACGTGCGCGGCGCCCGCCTCCGCGTCCGCGAAGGCCTCCAGCAGGACGAAGCGGTCCGGGTCGTCGACGTCACGCGACCAGTCGTAGAACAGGTTGCCGGGCTCCGCGCGCGTGGCACGGGTGAAGTCGTCGACCAGCGTGAGCCACCGGTCGCTGTACTCGGGGCGGACGGTGAACCTGACAGCGATGAAGATCATGCCGCCACGGTGCTCCGCGCCCGGCCCGCCGTCCAGCTCACGCGCCCGTGTTTCCGGCACCGCCGGAAAACCCGCGCACACACTCCGCCACCGCCGCCCGCACCCTCGCGTGCCGGCGCCGGAACTCCGCCGTGGGCAGCGACACCGACAGGGCGTGCAGCACCCCCTCACCACCACCGGGCACCACCATCGCCACACAGGTGTACGCCGGGTCCGCCTCCCCCACCGACACGGCGAACCCCTGCCCCCGCACCCGCGCCAGCTCCGCCTCGAACCGCTCCGCCGTGGTGATCGTCCGGTCGGTGAACCGAGCCATCCCGTGCTCGGCCAGATACCGCCGCCGCACCCCCCGCTCCACCCCCGCCAGCAGCACCTTGCCGTGTGCGGTGGCGTGCGCCCGCACCTCCGGCCCCGGCACGAACGGGTGGTCCGGGTCCGTGACGGGCGCCGTGCTGTCGACCACCGTGATCCGCCCGTCCCGGTACGCCGTGAAGTACGCCTCGGCCCCGCTCGCCCGCCGCAGCTTCGCCAGCACCTCACCCACCCCCGGCCCGGCCCCCACGTGCCGCTGGAACGACCGGTGCAGTGCCGCCACCCGGGGCCCGGGCGCATACCCCCCGCCCCGCGCCCGCACCAGGTGCCCGCGCGCCGTCAGGGGCCCGAGCAGGTGGTACACCGTCGACAGCGAGCACCCCAGCCGCCGCGCCATCGCCTTCGCCCCGACCGGCCCGCCCGCGTCCGCCACGAGATCAAGGATCTCCAGGGCACGCTCGACGGACTGCGGGCCGGGGGTCGTGCTGCTCATGCGGACGAGCCTACGTGCCGTCCCCCAGGAACACCGGGTTCGTGAACGCCGCCAGCGCCCCCGGCAGACCCGGGACCGTCGCCGGGTGGCGGACCTCCGCACGGACGTACGCGGCGTACGCGGGGGTCGTCGTCCACTCGACCGTGCCCGCGCCCGACGCGGGGAGGCCGGCGGTGTGCAGGACGCCCTGGTCCGTGACGAACCGGACCGCGCAGCCGGGCGCGCCCGTGACCTCGAGCCGCACCGTCACCGGCGTGCCGGACGGGACGGCGAGCCGTTCCCCGATGCCCGCGTGGGCGCCGCGCCCCCCGGCCGCGGAGAACGCCAGCGACACGGCCGCCGACTCGGCCACGTAACTGCGGCCCGCACGCAGCCCCGCCAGGATCGCCTCCCGGCTCAGGTCGTCGGCGAGGACCACCGTCTGCGGCTCGCCCACCTTCTGCGGCTCCCGGTGCGCGTCGCTGGCGCCCATGGCCGGAACCCAGCGGCGCCCGGTGGCCAGCGTGCTGTCCCAGTCGGCCAGCGTGACCTCGTCGTCCGGGGTGTACGGGCCGTTCCACACCTCCACCACGTCCGCGTCGGCGAAGCCGAACTTCCAGTTGCAGCCGATGCACGTGGCGTGCGGGTGCGCCGGGACGACCAGACCGCCGGCCCGGCGCACCGCGCGGGCGACGTGCCCGAACCGGTTGTCCCGCGCCCGGTAGCGCCAGTCCACGAAGGTGCCGGGGTCCACGCCGACCGCGACGACGTGACCGTTGCGGGTGGTGACCTCCTCGCCCGTGAGGATCAGCAGGTCGTCGCCCCACAGGCCCTCCCAGGCCCGGTGCGCGGCGTGCGTGTTGTGCTCGGAGGTGTTGAGGAAGTCCAGTCCGGCCTCGCGAGCCGCGGCCGCCACCTCGGCGGGGGTGCGCCGCCCGTCGGAGTACACCGAGTGCACGTGGCAGTCGCCCCGGTACCAGGCACGGCCCCGCCCCGCGGCCCGCTCCGGCGGGTACACCGGCCTGGGCGTACGGCCGGACGGCCCGTACGCGAGGCGGACCGTCACCGTGTACGCCAAACCCTGCGGGGCCACCGTGTACGGGCCCAGCGCGATGTGCCAGGTGCCCGCGCGGACCGGCCCCGGCAGGTAGCCGGGGGTGGCGTCGTCGGCACGGAGGAAGAACTCGCTGCGGGCGCCCCCCGACCAGCCCCGGAAGCCGCGCCCGCCCGGCTCGGTGCCGCGCTCGTCGAAGATGCCGATGTCCAGGGCGTTGCCCTGCGTCCCGGGCGGCACGGGGGGCCGCTCGTACGCGTACGACACCCGGAGCTCCCGCACCCCGCGCGGCACCTCGACCGGGACGTACACGTAGTCGGGCGCACCGGGCGGCAGGGTGCCGCGCAGCACCCGCTCGGTCTGCCCGGGGCCGAAGCTCAGGCCCGGCGCCGCGAAGATCCCCGCCGCGCCCGTCACGAATCCTCGTCTGCCCATCATGGGCACCACCCTCCTCGCGGCCGGTGAATTTCCCGCCAACCCGAGGCGACGGTCTCGGAATCCGGCGCGAAGCGCCATACGTTGGGCCGTCATGCGCATCGCGACGACGATTTTCCTCACGGACCAGACGATCTCCCCGGTACGCCTCGCCCGCGAGCTGGAGCAGCGCGGCTTCGCGGGCCTCTACCTGCCGGAGCACACCCACATCCCCGTCGAACGCACCAGCCCCTACCCGGCGGGCGGCGACCTGCCGCCCGAGTACGGCCGGATCCTCGACCCCTTCGTCGCCCTCGGCCAGGCCGCCGCCGTCACCGAACGGCTGGAACTCGGCACCGGCATCACGCTCGTCGCCCAGCACGACCCGATCGACCTGGCCAAGCAGGTCGCCACCCTCGACCACCTCTCGGGCGGCCGGTTCACCCTCGGCGTCGGCTACGGCTGGAACCGGGAGGAGGCGGAGGACCACGGCGTCGACTGGCGCAGCCGCCGCGAACGCACCCGCGACCGGATGGCCCTGATGCGCGCCCTGTGGGCCGCCGAACCCACCGCGTACCAGGGCGCCACGGCCTCCGTGCGCGCCTCCCACGCCTTCCCCAAGCCCGCGGGCGGCGCCCCCCGCACGCTGATCGGCGGCGCGGCCGGCCCACGCCTGTTCGCCCACATCGCCGAGTACGCCGACGGCTGGCTGCCCATCGGCGGCCGGGGCCTCACCGAGACGCTCCCCGTCCTGCGCGAGACGTGGGAGAAGGCGGGCCGCGACCCCGCGACCCTCCAGGTCGTGCCCTACGCCGTCCACCCGACCGAGGGCAAGCTCGCCCGCTTCGCCGGCCTGGGCATCACCGAGACCGTCGTGCAACTGCCGCCGGGCGACGAGGCCGAGGTGCTGCGCACGCTCGACGCGTACGCGCGGTACGTGTAGGGATACGGCACTCGTATGCTCGGGTCCATGACGGATGACCAGGCCGGACGCCCCACCCCCAACGCCATGCGACGTGCCCTGAAGCGGGCCAGGGACGGTGTGGCGCTGGACGTCACGGAGGCCGCCGTCCTGCTGCGGGCACGCGGCGCCGACCTGGAGGACCTGGCCGCGTCGGCGGCCCGGGTGCGCGACGCCGGGCTCGCGGCGGCGGGGCGGGCCGGGATCATCACGTACTCCAAGAGCGTGTTCGTCCCCCTCACCCGGCTGTGCCGCGACAAGTGCCACTACTGCACGTTCGCGACCGTGCCCGGCAAGCTGCGGCGGGCCGGGCACGGGATGTACATGTCGCCCGACGAGGTGCTCGGCATCGCCCGCAAGGGTGCCGAACTGGGCTGCAAGGAAGCGCTGATCACGCTCGGCGACAAGCCCGAGGACCGCTGGCCCGAGGCGCGCGAGTGGCTGGACGCGCACGGCTACGACGACACCATCGCCTACGTACGCGCCATGGCCATCCGCATCCTGGAGGAGACCGGACTGCTGCCGCACCTCAACCCGGGTGTCATGTCGTGGACCGACTTCCAGCGCCTGAAGCCGGTGGCGCCGTCCATGGGCATGATGCTGGAGACCACGGCGACCCGGCTGTGGTCCGAGCCCGGCGGCCCGCACCACGGCTCCCCCGACAAGGAACCGGCCGTCCGGCTGCGCGTGCTGGAGGACGCGGGCCGCTCGTCCGTGCCGTTCACCAGCGGGCTGCTCATCGGCATCGGCGAGACGTACGAGGAACGGGCGGAGTCGCTGTTCGCGCTGCGGCGCGTGGCGCGGGCGTACCACGGCATCCAGGAACTGATCATCCAGAACTTCCGCGCCAAGCCGGACACGGCGATGCGCGGCATGCCGGACGCCGAGCTGGACGAGCTGGTCGCCACCGTCGCCGTCGCCCGGCACATCATGGGCCCCTCGGCCTGCCTGCAGGCCCCGCCCAACCTCGTGGACGGGGAGTACGGGCGGCTCATCCGGGCGGGCATCGACGACTGGGGCGGGGTGTCGCCGGTCACCATCGACCACGTCAACCCCGAGCGCCCCTGGCCGCGGATCGACGCGCTCACCGAGAAGTCGGCGGCCGAGGGCTTCTCGCTGCGCGAACGCCTCTGCGTGTACCCCGAGTTCGTCACCCGCGGCGAGCCCTGGCTCGACCCGCGCCTGCTGCCGCACGTCCGCGCGCTCGCCGACCCGGAGACGGGGCTCGCGAACCCGGACGCGGAGGTGCGCGGCCTGCCCTGGCAGGAGCCCGACGAGGGCTTCACCGCCACGGGCCGCACCGACCTGCACCGCACCATCGACACCACCGGCCGCACCGCCGACCGGCGCGACGACTTCGACGAGGTGTACGGCGACTGGGAGGCGCTGCGCGAGGCGGCGGCACCCGGCATGGCGCCGCAGCGCATCGACACCGACATACGCGAGGCCCTCGCCGTCGCCGCCGACGACCCCACGCGCCTCACCGACGACCAGGCCCTCGCCCTGCTCCACGCGGACGGCCCGGCCCTGGACGCGCTGTGCCGCACCGCCGACGACATCCGCCGTGACGCGGTCGGCGACGACGTCACCTACATCGTCACCCGCAACATCAACTTCACCAACGTCTGCTACACCGGCTGCCGTTTCTGCGCCTTCGCCCAGCGCCGCACGGACGCCGACGCGTACACCCTGTCCCTGGACCAGGTCGCCGACCGCGCCCAGCAGGCGTGGGACGTGGGCGCGGTCGAGGTGTGCATGCAGGGCGGCATCCACCCGGACCTGCCGGGCACGGCGTACTTCGACATCGCCCGCGCCGTGAAGCAGCGCGTCCCCGGCATGCACGTCCACGCCTTCTCGCCCATGGAGGTCGTCAACGGCGCCACCCGGACGGGCATGTCGATCCGCGAATGGCTCACGGCGGCCAAGGAAGCCGGGCTGGACTCCATCCCCGGCACGGCCGCCGAGATCCTCGACGACGAGGTGCGCTGGGTCCTCACCAAGGGCAAGCTCCCGGCGGCCACCTGGATCGAGGTCGTCACCACCGCGCACGAACTCGGCATCCGGTCGAGCTCCACGATGATGTACGGGCACGTCGACCAGCCCCGCCACTGGCTGGGCCACTTCCGCACCCTGGCCCGCATCCAGCAGCAGACCGGGGGGTTCACCGAGTTCGTCACCCTCCCCTTCATCCACACCAACGCCCCCGTCTACCTCGCCGGCATCGCCCGCCCCGGCCCCACCACCCGCGACAACCGGGCCGTCACCGCCATGGCGCGGGTCCTGCTCCACCCGTACATCCCCCACATCCAGACGAGCTGGGTCAAACTCGGCGCCGACGGGGCCGCCGAGATGCTCCGCTCCGGCGCGAACGACCTCGGCGGCACGCTCATGGAGGAGACCATCTCCCGCATGGCGGGCTCCTCCTACGGCTCCTACAAGTCCGTCCAGGACCTCGTCGCCATCGCCGAAGCGGCCGGCCGTCCCGCCCGCCCCCGTACGACCCTGTACGGGGAGGTCCCGGAGGAACGCCGGAGGGCGGCGGAGGCGTCCGACGGGCACCTCCCGGAACTGCTGCCCGTGCTGGAGTGACTTTTGCGAGACTGGCCGCATGGCCAGGACCTCCAGATCCAGACCGTCGATGCCGGAACTGCTCACGCAGCACAAGCGTGCCGGGTTCATCGGCCGCCGGCGAGAACTGGACCTGTTCGGGCGGAACTTGGAGACCGCACCGGACGACGCACGGCACCGGTTCGTCTTCCATGTGCGGGGCATGGCGGGCGTCGGCAAGACCACGCTGCTGCGGGAACTGGAGGACGTCGCCCGCGAGCACGGCGCGCTGACCGGGTACGTCGACGAGGGCGTGAACAGCGTCCCCGAAACGATGGCGGCGATCAGCGACTGCCTGGACCGGCAGGGCCACCCGCTCAAAGCCCTGGACCGGCAGCTCGCCGCGTACCACCGGTACCGCCACGAGGCCGAGATGGCCGCCGCGGTCGGCGCGGAGGAGGGACCGCGCGGGCCTTCCGGCACCGCCCCTTCGCCGGGCGGCCTGGCCGCGGCACAGGCGGGGCTGATCGGCGCGGGCATGCTGCCGGTCGTCGGCGCCTTCGCCGGAGCGGTCGACCCGGCGCAAGTGGCCAGGGGCGCCGACCGGCTGCGCGAGAGGCTCGGAGCCCGCGCCCGGGACGCCGACGACGCACGGCTCGCGCGTGACCCCGTCACCGTGCTGAGCCCGCTCCTGGTGGCCGAACTGGACCGGGTCGCCGCGCACGTCCCCTGGATCGCGCTCTTCTTCGACACCTACGAACGCACCGGGCCGTTCCTCGACACCTGGCTGCGCGACCTGCTCGCGGGGACGCGGTACGGACCCCTGCCCGGCAACGTCGTCCTCACCCTGGCCGGACGCTCACGCCTGGACCCCGTCCGCTGGTCGGGGCTGTCCCACGCCGTCCAGGACCTGCCGCTGGAGCCGTTCACCGAGCCCGAGACACGGCGCCTGCTGTCGGTGCGGGGCATCGTGGACGAGCCGGTCGTCCAGGACGTGCTGCGCCTCTCCGGCGGGCTCCCCGTCCTCGTCTCGACCCTGGCGCAGCACCCGGGTGAGCCGAACACCGCGGGCGCCACGGCCGTCGACCGGTTCCTCAAGTGGGAGGACGACCCCGCCCGCCGCGCCACCGCCCTGGCGTGCGCGCTGCCGCGCCGGCTGAACGAGGACGTGTTCGCGGTGGCCCTCGCCGACGGCACGGGCTCGGCGGAGCTGTACGGATGGCTGCGCGCCCTGCCGTTCGTCGGCGAGCGCGACGACCACGCCCAGTACCACGACGTCGTCCGCGCCTCCATGCTGCGCCTCCAGCGGACCGGCTCCCCGCAGCGCTGGCGCGAGGCCCACACCAGGCTGGCGGACGCCTACGCCGCGTGGGCGGACACGGCCGGGCACGACATCCTCCCCTACGAGCGGTGGGAGCACGAGCACTGGCGCGCGCTGCGGCTGGAGGAGCTGTACCACCGGCTGTGCGCCGGGCCGCGCACGGCACTGGCGGGCACGCTGCACGACGGGATCGGGGCGTGCGCCGAGGGACCGGTGCAGGCCCGCCGCTGGGCGCGGGTTCTGGCCGAGGCGGGCGAGGACACGGACGACGAGGCCGTACGGCGTCTCGGCACCGCCTGCCTGGAGGCGCTGGACGACCCGGCCCGGTCGGTGGTCGGCGCCCTGGACCTGCTGGTCGCCCGGGCCGGCCCCGAGGACCGCGCCTACGCCCTGCAATCGCGGGGCCGGGCCCTGTACGACGCGAAGCGGTACGACGAGGCGCTCGCCGACTTCGACCGGTCCGTCGAGCTCCGGCCGGGCGTCCCCAGGGCGTACACCGGGCGGGCCCTGGTCCACCGCGCGCGGGGCGCCTTCGACGCGGCCCTGGAGGACCACGACCGGGCCCTCGCGGTGGCCACGCGCGGGACGCGACCCCTGGCCCACCGCGGGGAGACCTACCGGAGGATGGGCCGCCACGACGAGGCGCTCGCGGACTTCGACCGCGTGGTCGAGCTCGACCCGGCCTGGGTGTGGCCCCGGGCGAGCCGCGCCCAGGTGAAGCACGCCCTGGGCCGGCCGGCCGAGGCGCTGGCCGACCTGGACGTCGCGCTGAGCATCGACCCCGACCACCGCTGGAGCCTGGTGCGCCGCGCCCAGGTCCGCCGCGCGCTGGGCGACGTCCCGGGCGCCCTGCGCGACCTGGACCGCGCGGAGGCGGTGGCCCCCGGGGACCCCTGGGTCCTCGGCGAGCGCGGCGAGGCCCTGCGGGCGGCGGACCGCCACGCGGACGCGGTGGCCGCGTACACCAGGGCGCTGGAGCTCGACCCGGGTTACGCCTGGGCGCTCGGCAGCCGCGCCCTGGCGCACGAGGCGCTGGGCGACACCGGGGCGGCGCTGGCCGACCTGGAGCGGGCGCTGGCCCTGGACCCGGAGTACGCCTGGGCCGCCGCGCAGCGCGAACGCCTCACCGGGAACAACCCGGAACCGGTGCCGAACAGCGAGCAAAACCCCACCTGACGGGCTTCCGTACCCATAACCCTCCAGGCCCTGACCCCCCGGTTCCCTTCGATTACAGTGCTGCGCGCCGGACGTTGGCGGAGGGGCGACGGGAGGGGGGACGCGAGGTGAGCGCAGCAGCCGCGGCTGTCTGGGGCCGGGCCGAGCAGCAGGACTTCCGCGCCCGGGTGCGGGGGTGCCTCCTGGGTGCCGCCATCGGCGACGCCCTCGGGGCGGGCGTCGCCGGGCTGTCGGTCGAGGCGATCCGCGCGGCCCACGGGCCCGACGGGCTCGCCGACCTGGCGCCCGCGTACGGGCGGCGCGGTGCCGTGACGTCCGCGACCCAGCTCACGCTGTTCACCGTGGACGGTCTGATACGCGCCCAGGTACGCCGCGACACCGGCGCCTGGCACCCGCCCACCGACGTCCACCGCGCCCATCTGCGCTGGGCGGCCACCCAGCGGGACTGGGGTCCCGACGAGCGCCGCAAGGACAACGGCTGGCTGGCGTGCGAGGAGTGGCTGTACGTTCGCCGCGACCCCGCGCCCGCCACCCTCACCGGACTGGGCGACGACATACTCGGCACGCTCGACAAGCCCAAGAACCCCGCCGCCCGCGACGCCGGCGCCCTCGTGCGCTCCGCGCCGTACGGGCTGCTCGTGGGGTGGGAGCCGCAACTGGTGTGCCAGCTCGCCGTCGAGTGCGCCGTGCAGACCCACGGCCACCCCGCCGCCGCCCTGTCGGCCGGGGCGTTCGCCGTCGTCGTGCACGGCCTGGCCCGGGGCGAGAGCGTCGACGGCTCCGTCCAGCGGGCGCTGGCGCAGCTCGCGCCCCGCCCCGGCCACGAGCCGGTCAGCGAGGCGCTGAAGCACGCGCTGGGCGCCGTACGCCAGGGCATCCCCGGCCCGGCCAGGATCTCCTCGCTGGGTGACACCGACGGCGAGCACGCCGAGGACGCCCTGGCCATCGCGGTCTACTGCGCGCTCGTCGCCGAGGACGTCCGCCACGGGCTGCGCCTCGCCGTCAACCACGACGGCCCCTCGCACATCACCGGCGCCCTCACCGGCGCGCTGCTGGGCGCCCTGCACGGCGAGACCGCCCTCCCGCCGGCCTGGCTGGCCGAGCTGGAAGGGCGGCCGACGCTCCTCCAGATCGCGGACGACTTCTCCATGGAGATGACGCAGGGCCCGGCCCTGCACGGCCCGGCCGCCTCGGCGCCGGGCTGGCTGGCCCGCTACCCGAGGGGCTGATGTTTCGTGGCCGCCCGGGCGGGGCTGCCGTCGTCGGAGTGGAGCTTGTCGAGCACGGCGTCCCGCTCGGGGGTGTCCTCCGGCTTGACGAGGCCGATGAGCACGTACAGCACCAGGGAGGTGGCGAGCGGCGAGACGATCTGGATCTGGAGCTCGACGCCGTCGAGCCCGTAGTTCGTCAGCCAGAACACGAACAGGCCGGCCGCCCAGGAGACCAGCGCCGCCGTCGGCCCGGACCTGCGGAAGGAGCGCAGCAGCCCGAGCATGAACGGGATCGCGATCGGCCCCATCAGACCCGCCACCCACTTGATGACGACGGTGATGATGTCCTTGAAGGTGGGGGAGTTGACCTGCGTCGCGATCGCCATCGACAGGGCGAGGAAGGCGACGGTCGACCAGCGGGCGGCGAGCAGCCCGGCCCGGTGCGACCAGCCGCGCGCCGCCTTGCTCATGGCCGGGGCGATGTCCCGGGTGAAGACCGCCGCGATGGCGTTGGCGTCGGAGGAGCACATGGCCATGGTGTGGGAGAAGAACCCGACGATGACCAGGCCCAGCAGGCCGTGCGGCAGGAGCTGTTCGGTCATCAGGGCGTAGGCGTCGGAGGCGTCCGGCTTCTCGGGCTTCACCAGCAGCGGCGCGCACCACATCGGGAAGAAGAGGACGAGCGGCCAGACGAACCACAGGGCCGCCGACAGCCGCCCGGAGCGGGTGGCCTCGCGGGCGGTGGGCGTGGCCATGTAGCGCTGGGCCTGGTTCCACATGCCGCCGCTGTACTCGAAGGTCTTGATGAAGAGGTACGCGAGCAGGAAGGTCAGGGTGTACGGGCCGGCGGTCGGCGCGGTGTGCCCCTGCATCTCGGGGCGGTCCCACACGGTCCACAGCGCGCTCACGCCGCCCAGCTCCGCGAGGACGGCGACGAGCATGGCGATGCCGGCGAAGAACTGGATGACGAACTGGCCGAGTTCGGTCAGGGCGTCGGCCCACAGCCCGCCGACCGTGCAGTAGATGCCGGTGACGACGCCGGTGATGAGGATGCCCTGGTTGAGCGAGATGCCGGTGAAGACGGACAGCAGGGTGGCGATGGCGGCCCACTTGGCGCCCACGTCCACGATCTTCAGCAGCACGCCGGACCAGGCGAGCGCCTGCTGGGTGGGCAGGTTGTAACGGTTCTTCAGGTACTCCAGCGGTGAGGCCACGTGGAGGCGCGACCGCAGCCGGTTGAGCCGGGGCGCGAAGAGGTGGGCGCCGATCGCGATGCCGATGGCGATGGGGAAGGACCAGGTGACGTACGAGGTGACGCCGTAGGTGTAGGCGATGCCCGCGTACCCGGTGAACATCACCGCGCTGTAGCCCGACATGTGGTGCGAGATGCCCGACAGCCACCACGGCATCCGGCCGCCCGCCGTGAAGAAGTCGCCGACGTCGTCGACGCGTTTGTGCGACCAGACGCCGATCGCCACCATCACACCGAAGTAGCCGATGAGCACGGCCCAGTCGAGACTGTTCATGTCCCCCTCCAGGGGTCCGCCTTGTGAACGTCGAAGCACTTCGTCAGTACGTCCGGTCAGCGGTGCCCCCGTGCGGGAGCGGGGACTTCGGGGATTGAACCGTCGGCGCGCGCGGCCGGTCAAGGGTTTCAGTGGTCACAGATATGAACACAGGTCAGAAAGAGGAACTCCTTTGCCTTTTCTTGACCTACCTGGCCGTTGTCAGGCCCGCGACGGCGGCCGGACGATGATCGGGCGCTTCGTCAGGTCCGTACACATGGCGGAACGACCGCACGGGATGCGGGTCCCGTGCGGTCCGTGACACCCAGGAGGCCGCCTACCGCATCAGCTCGCCCGCGTTGACCAGCAGCGACTGGCCCGTGATCGCCCGTGCGCGGTCGGAGGCGAGGAAGACCACGGCCTGGGCCACGTCCGCGTCCGTCGCCAGTTCCGGCAGCGCCATCCGCTCGGCCAGCCGGCCCAGCACCTCGCTCTCGGGCACGCCCTCGGCGCCGGCCGTGAACCGGACGTACGCCTGCACGGGCGGCCCCCACATCCAGCCGGGCAGCACGGTGTTGACCCGGATGCGGTACGCCCCCAGCTCGCGCGCCAGCGAGTACATCGCCGACGTCAGCGCGCCCTTGGACGCCGCGTACGCCGCCTGCCGCACCTGGGACGGGGCGGCCACCGCCGACTGCGTACCGATGAGGACCACCGATCCCCCGCGCTTCTTCAGCGCCGGCAGGCAGGCCCGCGTCATCCGCAGCGTACCCAGAAGATTCACGTCCAGGACGTCACGCCAGGCCCCGAAGTCCGCGTCCTCCAGGCCGCCGAAGTGGCTGTCGTACGCCGCGACGTGCACCACCGCGTCGATCCCGCCGAACCGCGCGACGGCGAGCGCCGCCAGCGCCCCGCACCGGCCCTCGTCCGTGATGTCCGTGGCGAGCCACGCGCTGCGCCGCCCCTCCGGGTCGATCCGCCCGGCGCACGAGGTGAGGTGCGCCTCCGTGCGCGCCCCCAGCACCACATTGCCCCCGTCCCGCACGACGGCGGCGGCGACCTGGTGCCCCAGCCCGGGGCCCACGCCGGAAACGATCACGGTCCTGTCGCGCAGCGGCATCCGGTGCCTCCCCGGCTCTGGACGAGCAATCTGACGGACCGTCAGAGTAGGGCGCATGAGCGACGACGACAATGACACGCGGAGCGAGGAGTACGCGCGGCTCGCGGCCGTGGGCCCCTACGGGGTGCGCCCCGGACACGCGCTGATCACCATGGTCGAGCCGCACCCGGGCCACGAGTACGCGTACAACCGCTGGTACGAGGACGACCACTACTACGCGGGCGCCATGGCCATGCCCTGGATCTACGCCGGCCGCCGCTGGGTGGCCACCCGCGACCTGCAACTGCTGCGCCACCCCGAGAAGTCCGCCGTGGCCGCACCCGTCACGGCCGGCTGCTACCTGTCCACGTACTGGATCACCGAGGGCCGCTACGACGACCACATGAAGTGGACCGTGGCCATCAACAAGCGCCTCAACCGCGACGGCCGCGTCCACCAGGCCCGTACGCACGTCTTCACCGCGTTCCAGGACCACGCCGCGACCGTCTACCGGGACGGCGCCGCCGGCCCCCGCGACCACCACGCGCTGGACCACCCGTACGCCGGCCTGATCCTCCAGGTGATCGACACCGAGGGCCCCCGGGAACGTGCCGAGCTGCTGGAGCGCCTGCGCACCCACCACCTGCCCCGCCGCCTGGCCGGCTCACCGGCCGCGATGGTCACCCTCTTCCGGCCGACGCCCCTGCCGGGCGACCGGATGACCTACGTCAAGCAGGTCGAGGCCGTCGACACCCGCCTCACCCTGCTCTGGTTCCTCGAACAGGACCCCCGCACCTGCTGGGCCGACCACTTCGCCACCCTCGACGCCCCCGCACCCGGCCGGGTCGAACTCGTCGCCCCCTTCATCCCCACGGTGCCGGGGACGGACCGGTACGTCGATCAATTGCGATAGCGCATGACCGAGCCCCCTCGGCCGGGACGGCGGACCAGTCGAGAGGGCTCATCGGTGACGCGCCGAAAGGCTCAGAGAGCTCCCGTGCTCACTTCACGCACGAACGCGTTCCACGACTCGGGGACGAACGTGATCGACGGACCGGCGGGGACCTTGGAGTCCCGTACCGCGATCGACGCCACGACGGGTGACTTGACCTCGACGCACGCGCCGTTCCCGCCGGAATACGAGGACTTGGTCCAGGTGTCCGTGGCGCCCTGAATGATTGCCATCTTCTCCGCTCCGGTTCTCGACAGTGACAGCAGTGACTCGCACCGGCCTGACCTGCAGGCTGGCGTGATCGACGCTACTCGTCGAGATCTGTGCGCGGGGCGGGCGTTCACTCGACCGGATGGCATATTCCATGCGGGTCTTCCGCTGGAAGCCGGTCGCGGTGTACCGTACCGGCTTCTTCCCCGGCGGGCCGGGTGAATCCCCGGCAATCAGGCCGGACTTGGCAAATCGGACGTCCGGCGTGGGAGCGTACGAACTCAGCCCATCGCTTGCGTGTAGTCCTTGATGACCTCACCGATGAAGTGGCGCGTCTGCTCCACGTTCAGCGCCTGGGCCCGCAGGTGCTCGTACATCACGCTGTAGCGCTGCACGTCGTTCGCCTTCTCCAGATACAGGTCACTGGTGACGCCCTCGATGTAGACGACCGAGGAGTCGGACGCGTCCGGGAACTCCAGGATCGCGTAATGACCGGTGATCCCCGGATGCGCGCCCATCTCGAACGGCAGCACCTGCACGGTGACGTGGGGCAGGTGCGACTGGTCGAGCAGGTGCTCGAGCTGCTCGATCATGAGCTGCTTGTCCCCGACCACCCGGCGCAGCGCCGCCTCGTCGATCACCGCCCACAGGCGCAGCGGCGTCTCCGCCTCCCTGACCCGCTCCTGGCGGCGCGCCCGGACGTTGACCCGTTTCTCGATGTCGGCCGCCGACGACTCCGGCAGCGCCCCGGTGATCAGCGCCTCCGCGTACTGCCGGGTCTGCAGCAGCCCGGGCACCACCTGCGGCTCGTACACCCGCAGCGAGGCCGCGTCCGTCTCCAGTCCGATGTAGACGCTGTACGGGATGTCGCCGAATGCGTGCCACCAGCCCTGCTGGCGTGAGTCCTTCGCCATCTGCATCAGCGAATCGACGATGCGGTGGTCCTCGACCTCGTACACCCCGCACAGGTCACGCACATCGCGCTGACTGATGGAGCGGCGGCCGTTCTCGAGGCGGCTGATCTTCGACTGCGAGACGAGCAGGCGCTCCGCCACCTCCTCCGCCGTCATGCCCTTGAGCTCACGCAGCCGGCGCAACTCCTGGCCCAATCTGCGTCGCCTGACGGTGGGGTTGACGTTGGACGCCACGGGAAACTGCACCTCCGGCTGCTTGGCTGCGGTAGCTGGCGTAGCTCTGCGTATCTACTGCTCAGCAGACTGCCACCAATGGGCTGTGCGCGCTGGAAAATGGCCACACGAGCCCCTGTGCGTACGTACGTGCGGGGACACGTGAGTGCGCGGGGCGGCCGTTGACGGCTGCCCCGCGCGCTCCTGCGGCTCCCGGACCGGGCCCTGGGGGTGTGCGCCTGGTGCGTGGTACGTGGTGCGGCGTCGAGCGTCGGTGCTCAGTGCGCCACGGCGCGGGCCATCGACCCGCTGCGTGACTGCGGCTGGATCGGCAGGGCCGTGGCCGGGCGGCCACCCCCTCCCGAGCCGGGGCTGCGGCGCGGCTGCGCGCCCACGCCGTTCTGGACGTCCATCACGGCGTGCGCCACGAGACCGCCCATCGGATCGTGTCTGATCAGGTCCCGGAGCCGCGAGCGCGACGAGCGCCCCTCGTTCCCGGGGTAGAGGTGCTTGCCGAGTCCGACCGCGTGGGCCAGTGCGGCGAGCGCCGCGGTCCGCGGGTCCGGCGGTACACCGGTGCGGATCGCACTGTCCAGCCGGGCCCTGATCTCCCGGCTGATCGCCGTCTCCGTCGCCTGGTAGCGCGTCGTCGGCAGCACCCCGCACATCTGGCCCTCGACGGCATGGACCATGCCGCAGCGCTCCAGATGCGAGAGATACGTCTGGCGCAGCCCCAGCCGGGGCCCGCCGATCCAGTGGACCGCGCGCACCGGACTGCCGCGCCTGCGCAGCAGCTCGAGCGCGGAGTCCAGTGTCGGATCTCCGGTCGGCCGTGGCATCACCACGGCGATACGATCCCCGTCAGGGGCTATCCGTCCCGCCAGAGCCAGCTCCACTAGCTGTGCTCCGGCCAGGCCGAGGTCGAGCGACTGCGGCTGCGCTGTGGTACCCGTGGCCGGGTCCAGAGCGAGCAGCAGAAGCTCCTCCGGAAGTGTTCTGCGGCTCCTGCCCATCCATGCCTCCCCGCGTGGATGAATGACAGGGTGACCCCTCTCACATTCATCTGTCGAGAGCGCCTGGGTGCTTCGTACGGGAACCGGTAGGTATGTCGTTCTCGTCTTGCACCGGTGCCAAGCGCTCACACAGGACACTGGTACATGTTTCGGCAACGCGTTGATTGAAGGAGGCACGGTGGCGGGCGAGTCCCCCGACAAGTCGGAGCAGCAGAAAACGCCGGGGGAGACGGCATCGGACGATCGCGATCCGCGGCTCGCCGTTCGCGGTGACACCGAGTCGCCGGTCGACCAGCCGACGGCGGTCTTCAAGGCGGTACCCCGGGCCACCGAGCCGGACGACAACGACGCCCGCCTGCGCGACGCCGTCGCTGCCTGGGTCACGCCCCGCGCCGCCGGAACGGGCGGAAACGACCCCGCCGGGGAGGGCGAGCAGCCGGAGGCGGCCACCGGGGGCACGGAGCCGGCCGGCGGGGCGGAGGAGCCGTCGCGGGACGCGGAGACGGAGGAGGCGAGCCCGGGCGAGCCCGAGGAGGGCACCCCCGTCGCGGCCGAGGCCCCGTCCCCGGCCAAGCCGAGCGCGACCGAGGCGGAAGCCGGAGCCGAAGCCGAGGCGCCCGAGTCCGACGCGCCCGGGTCCGGAGCCGAAGCCGAGGCGCCCGAGGCCGAGGCGGAAGCCGAGCCCGACGCCGAGACCCCCGCGCCCGCGCCCGAGCCGGAGGGCGAGCCCAAGCCCAAGCCCGAGGCCAAATCCGCGCCCGGACCCGCGCCCAAGGACAAGCCGACCCCCGCCCCCGCCCCCGCCCCCGCGTCCGAGGACACGCCCCGCAAGGCCGACGGGCCGGCGGTGGACCAGCCGACCGCCGTGTTCCGGGCCGTGCAGCGCAAGCCGGTGGACCAGCCGACGACCGCCCTGAAGGCGATCACGCCCACCCCGAAGCCGGACGGGGGCGCCGCGCCGGAGTCCGCCGCCGAGCGGACGAGCAAGTTCGTTCCGCTGCGCACCGACGACGTACGCCCGGCCGCGAAGAAGCCCGAGCCGAAGGGCCCGGCGGCCGTGCCCGCCCCGGCCCCCGCGCCCACCCCGCCCAACACGCCCGCCGCCGCTCCCGCCCAGGCCGCTCCCGCCCAGAGCGGCCCGGCCGCGCGGGCGGACGAGCCCGCGCAGCCCGCCTCGCTGACCGAGCCCGAGCGCACCAGGCAGCAGCCGCTGCCGCCCCGGCCTCCGCTCGACATGCTCGCCGAGCTGACGAACACGCCGCCCCCGCCGGAGACCCCGGTGCGCACGGTGGTCCGGCGCATCAAGATCTGGACGCCGCTGGTCGTCCTCCTCGCGATCATCTTTGCGATCGTGCAGTTCGTACGGCCGCTGCCGGCGCCCACCCTGGCGATGACGGCCACGCCGTCCTTCTCCTTCAAGGGCGGTAAGCCGTCCCTGCCGTGGCCGGGCGAGGGCCAGGGCTACATGTCGGCGACGGGCCTCGGCACCGTCGACTCGTTCGGCGAGCAGAAGCCCGTGCCGATCGGGTCCGTGGCGAAGGCGATGACCGCGTACGTGATCCTCAAGGAGCACCCCCTGAAGAAGGGGGAGAAGGGCGAGATGATCGAGATCGACGCCCTGGCCGAGAAGGAGGGCGGCTACGACGCGCAGAACGAGTCGACGCTCAACACGGTGAAGGCCGGCGACAAGATCTCGGAGTTCGACGCGCTCGCCGCCATCATGATCCCGTCCGCCAACAACATCGCCCGGCTGCTCGCGCGCTGGGACGCCGGCTCCGAGGCCGCGTTCGTCAAGAAGATGAACGACACGGCCAAGGAACTGGGGATGAAGAACACCACCTACACCGACCCCTCGGGCCTGAACCACACCACGGTCAGCTCCGCCGAGGACCAGGTG
Source organism: Streptomyces sp. WAC05374 (assembly GCF_004353505.1). GTDB lineage: Bacteria > Actinomycetota > Actinomycetes > Streptomycetales > Streptomycetaceae > Streptomyces. Next base: position 277,289 of record NZ_SMNQ01000003.1, on the reverse strand, counting down.
AAGCTGGGCGAGAAACTGGTGGAGATCCCCGCCCTGCTGGAGATCACCAAGATGCCGCAGTGGACCGACCCGTCCGGCAAGAAGTGGCGCAACTACAACGATCTCGTCCCGTACGACGGCGCGCTCGGCATCAAGACCGGCAGCACCACCAAGGCGGGCGGCAACCTGCTGTTCGCCGCGCACAAGCAGGTCGGCGACACGGACCAGCTCATCGTCGGAGCCGTCCTGGCCCAGTACAAGACGCCGATCCTCGGCAGCGCGATCGCGGCCAGCAAGGAAGCGATGCTCGCCACGCAGGAGCTGCTGGAGAACCAGACGGTCGTCAAGAAGGGCGACGTGGTCGGCCACGTCGACGACGGTCTCGGCGGCCGGACCCCGGTGGTCGCGGCCAAGGACGTGACGGTCGTCGGCTGGTCGGGGCTGACGGTGAAGCTGGAGCTCAGCAACAACGGCCGCGCACTGCCGCACTCGGCGCCCGCCGGCACGCAGGTCGGTGTCCTCACCGTGGGCGAGGGCGCCAGCCAGGTACGGGTACCGGTGGCTCTGCGGAGCGCCCTGGTCGAACCGGGCCTCGGTGACAAGCTGACCCGTCTCGGCTGAAACCGCCCTGGGCGCCCCGGATTTCCGGGGCGCCCCCGTGTTAGCGTCCGGACACGTCCGGGCAACGTGAAGCGCCGGGACGACGTCTTCGCGGACAGCACGTGGCAAGGGTGTGGGGGACGACGCAGAGAGCAGAGAGCCACAGTGACGACCACTGAGCCGACGAGCGCCGAGCCGGCCCGCGTAGATCCGATCAGTACGGAGCCGCCCCGGGCGGACCCGGTCCGCGTCGAGCCGATCAGCAGCGAGCCGGTCCGGACGGACCCGGCCGGCGCCGAGCCGGTCCGCGCGGAAGGCGCCGCCGCTTCGCGGGCGCGAATAAGGCGACAGGTGGGGGAGCGGGACGCGCCCGACGCCCCCGGCGCGGCGGGGACCGCTCCGCGGGACCCCTCGTTCCTCCGCCACCCCGTCACCGTCGCCACCGGGCTCGCCGCGCTCACGCACGTCGTGTGGTTCTTCGTCTTCGCGAACAGCGGGGGCGACCTCGCCGCGCAGGACGCGTGGGCGGAGTTCGTGGGACGGCACCCGGACTCCGCGTACAACCTGGCGTGGTACGGCGGGATGCACCCGGTGTCGTACAGCGTCGTGTCGCCGTACCTGATGTCGCTGCTCGGCGTGCGTACGACGATGATGATCGCCGGTACGGCGTCCGCCGCGCTGACCGCGCTGATCCTGGTCAGGGTGCGGGCCGTGCGCAATCCGACGGCGTGCGCGCTCGCCGGGGTGTTCGCGTTCCTGTGCAACGCGCTGTCCGGCCGGGTGACGTTCGGGCTCGGCATGACGTTCGCGCTGGGCGCGGTGGCGGCGGTGTTCTGCTGGCCGTACCGGTGGCGGCGGAAACGGTGGGCCAAGGCGGTCGTCGCGGCGCCGCTGGCCGGGCTGGCGACGGCGGCGAGTCCGGTGGCCGGGCTGTTCCTGGGGGTCGCGGCGGCGGCGCTGTTCCTCAACAAGCGGCGCCCCGGGGCGTACGCGCTCGGTCTCGCGCCGGTCGCGGTGGTGGCCCTGTCGTCGTGGCTGTTCCCCTTCTCGGGTACGCAGCCGATGTCGTTCGCGTCGACGATGCTGCCGTTCGGCTTCGGGGTGCTCGTCTTCGTCCTCGTGCCGCGGGAGTGGCGCACGGTGCGCACCGGCGCGGCGGTGTACGCGCTCGGCACGCTGCTCACCTGGCTGATCGACTCGCAGATCGGGTCGAACGTGTCCCGGCTGCCGATGCTGTTCGCGGGCGTCGTGCTGCTGGCGGCCCTGCCGTACACCGCGCGCCGCACCCGCAGGTGGTACGCCCTGGTCGTCGCCTTCACCGTCCTCAACGGGTGGATCGGGTTCAAGAGCGCCGACGACATCGTCCGTACCGCGCCCGACGCGGCGTGGGCGCGCGAGGCGGCGCCGCTGATCAACCAGTTGCAGCAGCTCGGCGCGGAGAAGGCGCGGGTGGAGGTGGTTCCCGCGCGCAGCCACCGGGAGGCGTCGGCGCTGGCGCCGTACATCAACCTGGCGCGCGGCTGGAACCGCCAGGCGGACATGGAGCGCAACCCGGTCTTCTACGACGACACCCTCAACTCCGCCACCTACCGCGACTGGCTGCACCGCTGGGCGGTCCACTACGTGGTGCTCCCCAAGGGCGACCCGGACACCGGCGCCGAGCAGGAGGCGGAGCTCGTCAAGGACGGCCAGCCGTACCTGCGGCCGGTGTGGTCCGACGCCAACTGGCGGCTGTTCGCGGTGGAGGACCCGACCCCGCTGGCCGATCCGCCGGCGACGGTGGACCGGGCGGGCGCCGGCGAGGTGACGATCAGGGTGCGCACGGCGGGCCGGGTGCTGATCCGCGTACCGTACTCGCCCTGGCTGGCGCTCCTCGACGAGGACGGCAAGAAGGTGGAGCCGCCGCAGGAGACGCGGGAGTCGCAGGAGCGGGAGGAGGGCCCCAGGACCTATCTCAACCTGCACGGCTGCCTGCTGAAGGCGGAGGAGGACCGGGAGGGCGACGAGTGGACCGAGCTGCTCGCGCCGAAACCGGGGGTGTACCGGCTGGCCGCACCGTACAAGATCTTCCCGCGCGGCACCGCGTGCCCGGAGGAACTGCGCTGACCCTCACGGTTACCGGGAGTCGCGCTGCATAGTGGTCCGGCATGGCGAGCGTACGAACTGTGCTGGCAGCGGGCTTCGTCGTGGCCGGAGGCTGCCTGTTCGCGGCGGTGAGCCTCCTGGGCGGCGAGGCACACCCGGACCCGGGTCCGGGCCGGACCCCGGACGAGCGGCTACCGGAACGGAACCTTCCGTCCCTCATCGCCCCGACGCGCCCGTCCACGTACACCGTCTGGGCGGGCCCCGGGTGCGAGACCGACACGACATACCGGGAACAGGGCCGGGTCGAGAACGGCGACGCCGCCTGGTACACGGTGCCCTCCGGCGGCTTCCGGGGCGGCGGCTGCGACGGCCGGTTCACCGCCCTGCCCATGTCGGGCAGCCGGGACCGGGACGGTACGGGCACGGCGACGTGGACCTGGCCGGTCGGCGACGACTACGAGCGGTGCGCGCTGGCGGTCTTCGTCCCGAAGGGCCCCCGCGACATCGATGTCGCCGGAAACCCGACCGTCTACCGCGTGCTCGCCGACCCGGACGACCCCACGTCCACCTACGCCGCCTTCGGCGTCCGCCAGCCCGTCCACCGCGGCACCCTGGTCCAGGTCGGCACCTACCCGGTCAAGTCCCCCACCTTCACGGTCCACCTCACCGACCGCGGCCTCGACTGGGGCACCTCCACCCTCACCGGCGCCCACCACGCCGCGGCCCAACTCCGCCTCACCTGCCGCGCGTGACCCACACCCGACACCCCCACCGAGCCAGCCCACCCACGACGAGGGCCACGAGGATGGCGCCCCAGTCGATGACGTGCGGCAGCCCCGGAAAGAACGCGAAGAAGGCGAGCGTGCCGACCATCCCCACGACGAACGCCGCGACCCCGGCCCGCCGCCGTCGCGCCTCCTCCGGCCCTTCCGGCCCGGGTCCCTGCTGCTGCTCGGTCACGTGCGACTCGCTCCGTCATCTGGGGGCACTGGTCTCATCGTGGCACTGCCACGCGGGACCCGATGAAGAGGGGCGGAGCCTGGTCGACGGCGCCCGCGTATGTGCGCCCGGCATGGCTCGGGGCGCAAACGCCCGCTGCGGTCGAAAGCCCGCACGGGCCGGCCGCCTCCGGGGTGGCCCGGCCGGACGGTGAAGGCCCCGGACCATGATCGGTCCGGGGCCTTTTGGCTGGTGCCCCCGGCAGGATTCGAACCTGCGACACCCGCTTTAGGAGAGAGGCTGGGTGATCTGCGGGCTGAGCTGCGGCTTCGCCGGCCGAGGAAGCGGGCGGCTACTCGCCCGCGGGTCACTGGTGTTGACTGTGGCTGACCCCTGCATCTGGCACGGTTGTGGCACGAACCCCAGCCGACGACAGTCAGCCACGATGGCGGGTGCGCTGACCGACCAGGCGCGCGTATGCCCGCTGCACCCCCACCGGCCCCAGCCACGCTACTGGCTTGCTCCGTCAACCAGAGCAACCCGCGACGGCCGGCTCCGTCACGACGGAGCGTGAGCTATGAGCTTGGGAAGCCGGGGTGATCTAGGGCCCGCTTTGCGGCTGACCTGCGGCGGAGAGTCGCCGGTCCAGGTGGCCGCGGTGTGAGTGCTGGTATTCCCCATTATTTCCCGGCAGATCCGGCATGCGTCTGGTGCGGCTCGGTCGGCCCTCGGGGCAGCACAGGAGATCTCAAGTATGGTTACCCGACCTACCCTGTCATAACCTAGCGTTCCGATTGGCCCTCGCGATAGGTATCCAGCGCTGCTTTACACACGGCGGATTGTGCGTCTGTGTAAGCCAGAAGATAGACCACGCGAATGCGTGAGTTAGGGCGCAACCGGAAATATTCCACTGTCGCTGCCAGTAGGGTTTCCACTGTCTTTTGCAAATCACTATTTCCTCCTCCGGTTCCAAGCAGCGGCAAGACAACCGTTCGCAGCTCCTCGCCTGCAGCGGCGAGCCGATCTGTTTCGATAAGGACATTTCGAACGCATCGTTCCAAATCCACGACTTGGCGATAACCTGCCCCCGGTTCTCCTTCGACTGCAGCTACGTGTGCGATACGGCGAACTTGGTTGCTTTCGTTCAACTCCCCGGACCCAGTCAGAAAGACTTGCCCCGCCGAAACGTGCGTACGGCCAGCCATGCATTCGGCTAGCTCAAGAGCGATCGTGTCGTGAGTCAGCTGCCCACCAGAATCCCTACGGCCGCCGTGGTAACGGATTGTCGCAGAGATCGTGGGCTCATCGACCCGAGACATTTCCATCCGGGTGTTCTCTGGATTGACCCACACGTCGATCCCTAGAACGTTAGCCAAGTTCCCGGTGATCATCCCGATTCGATGGCGCCGCTGACCGCTTAAGGGGAGTTCATACCGGATACACTGAGTTAGAGGCCGTGGCTTGCCTTCGATAAGACTGTTGCCTGCTAGCTCGTTACGCAGAGCGTCGTTCTCTCGACTCACCCTTTGCAACTGCGCCGCCAGCTCGTCACGTTGACGCGTCCTGGAGAGCCACGTAAAGGAAGCCAGCATAAAGAATGCGGCGAACCCCGCAGCCCCTCCGAGGCCAAACCCCAATGCCTTCCCCTCGGTTAGAGAGTCGGGAAACACCGAGAACAAAAAAAGCGCCGCCGAAAGTGAGTACAGGAGAATTACCGGAAGGTGTAGGGCATGTTGGCGATCAGCCCGATCGGGAGCAGACGCCCAAATCTGTAGCAGGATCCCCGCAACAAGCAGGACAGCGGTGACAGATAGGTGCAGCGGACTCATTGGTGGCGCCCCCCTTGGCCAGCACGGCTGGCGTACTCGCGCAACGACGCTTCCGCCTGGGCTAGATCATATTGCAACCGGTTTGCCACGGAGCGGTGTTGGAGCAACCACGCCCATCACGAGGCTCGCAGGGACTGGATCAGCGCCCCATCGAACGGCCACGTCTGCGTCGTGCTTCAGCAGAGGAGGGAGGCTGCGATCAGTCTCATGGCATGCCTACGTCAAGACAGCTCAAGATCATCGGCAACAGGATGGTAGGAGAGCGTTACTTTGCGCTCCCGATACGACTACAATCCTGCCGAAGGCATAGTTTCTCCCAGGGGGGGCCGACCGTACTGTGCAGGAGTTCAGCTTTGAACGTCTGGATGACGCGGCAAGAATTATTCTCGCCGAGATCAACACGGAAACAGAGGGGCGCCCCCTCTGGTATCGAGGAATCTCGTGCGATCGATACCCGTTGTTCCCAAAGATCATGCGTGGTGCTGAGCGCCCTATGGCCGAGGTATTTGAGAGGGAAGCTCGACTGCTGGCACGCTTTAGGGAAAGAAGCCTTCCGTTTTGGGGTGCCGGGTACCCTCAAACTGACTGGGAGCACTTGTTCGCCATGCAGCATCATGGTATCTCGACCAGGCTGCTCGACTGGAGTGAAAACTTTTTCGTTTCTGCTTTCTTCGCGGCTAACTCATCTCCGTCCCAAGACCCCGGACATCTCGCATCGCATGGAGGGGAGCCCTGCAAGCCGGCCATCTGGGTACTCGATGCATATGCCTGGAACTCTGAGGTGCCGCAGCTCGCGGACACGGGAATCGGAATTCTCACCACCGTGGACGAGGAAATTTCACGGTGGCAACCGCAGACATCAAGTGGCGAACGCTTGAGGAAAAGAGCCAAGATGCCGGTTGCGATTTATGGCACTCACAATTCGGCCAGGATCGTGGCTCAGCGGGGTACTTTCACGTTGGCCGGGGAAGATTGGCGCCCCTTTGAAGCCTTCTGTTCCGATAACCCTAACCTTGAGAAGTGTCTCACCAAGTTGGTTTGCGTAGGAGACAGGGTTCGGTTCGTGGGTGACCTGTCGAAACTAGGCTATACCGAGTCGATGATTTATCCTGATCTCATTGGATTGGCGACAGAGTTGGACCGGACGGAAGGATGGCCGATCTAATGAGCGAGACCAAAGCTGTTGAAACCCTGGAAATGCAGATCGCGGATCGGCGGAGGGAGATTTCGACAGAACGCTATAGCATGTCGATCGGAGAGTTGTGCAACCTTTACACGGAAGGAGAGCTGACAGTCCACCCGGAGTTCCAGCGTTTTTTTCGTTGGGATGACTCCCAAAAGTCTCGGCTCATTGAAAGTATCCTTCTGGGGATCCCCCTGCCGCCGATCTTTGTTGCACAAACCGATCAGGGCGGGTGGGACCTTGTCGACGGCTTGCAGCGTGTCAGTACGTTGCTGCAGCTCCAGGGTCTACTGAGAGACGAAAAGGGTAGACTGCGTAAACCCTTGGTGCTGCAAGGAACGAAATATCTGCCTGCTCTTGAGGGGCGTGTCTGGGAGTCACAGGACGATGCGTTCACGCTGACGAAAGCACAGAAGTTGGATGTTCGGCGTGCACGCATCGATGTGCAAATCATCCAGCGACAGTCATCCTCCGATGCGAAGTATGATCTCTTCCAGCGGTTGAACAGTTATGGTTCTCAATTGACGCCGCAGGAACTACGTAGCTGCCTTCTGGTTGCGGTAAATCCCGCCTTCTTGGCCTGGATTGAATCCCTGGCTTCAAGCGCTCTATTTTCAGATTGCGTTGGACTCAGCGAGCGGCTAATTAGGGAACAGTACGATGTTGAGCTCGTGCTCCGTTTTCTTGTGCTGCATAACCGCGCTAAGCTGAGAATGGCTGATCTAAGGAATTTTACGCAAGTCCTTGACGACGAGTCGGTTGATTTGGCGAGAGCCTTTCCTGGCAACAAGGAAGAGCTCGAGGATGTTTTTACACGGACTTTTCGAGCCATTTTGGCGGGTGGAGGGGAAAATGTCTTTCGAAAGTTCGACACCAAGAAGAAAGTTTTTGCTGGCTCGTTCCTTAACACCTCGTTCGAGGTCTTCGGAATGGGTATCGGTTATTGTATGGCGAATGATATTCCTTTCAAGGTTGATCTACTTCGCGTAGTCGAGGAATTTTGGTCTCGTCCAGAGATGGCAGGCGGGTTCGCCACTGGGCTGAGTACCGAAACGAGAATGGCGCGTTACATCCCACTCGGGCGTGAGGTAGTAACCTCCTAAAAATGTGGGCGCGAGTCGGAATGCCTAAAGTCGTGGAGCCGACCGACCCCAGCCACGACGTACCTTTTTCTCTGGTATAACGCCACTGCTTGCCATGGGCCGCGGTCCGGGCACCGGCCGGGCTGGAGCGGGACGGAGGCAGGAGCGCAGGCCCGACCGGGGGCCGGGCCGCGCGCGGGGAGCGGAGCGAGCCGCCTTGAACCCGTAGAGAAAGTTTGAATCACGCCTACCTTCCTGATGCTCGCTAGGACTCGGGCACCCGGACCTTGCCGTCCCGTGGTGTAGAACCCTGGGTATGGGGAGTGAGCGGCGGGAGCGGATGAGGGCGCTGGGGATGCGTCTTCGGGGGCTGCGTACTGAGGCTGGTCTGACGGGTGCCGTGCTGGCACAACGGGCTGGTGTGGGGCAGCCGACCGTGTCCAAGGTGGAGACGGGGCGCATGGTTCCGAGTACTGATGTGCTCGACCGGCTCTCGCAGGCTCTCGACCTTGACGAGTCGACCGCACGCGAGGTGCGTGACCTCCTGGCCGCCGTGGAGGCTGCCGCGGACGCGGGTCCGGTATCTGGCGAGGATGCTCCCGCTGGGGCCGTCCTTGATGAAGCGGTGCGGTCTGCTCGGCTGGTGCGGTCGTTCCAGTGCGTTGTCCTGCCGGCGATGCTCCAGAGTGCGGAGTACGCCCGGCACGTCTTCGAGAGCGCGCCGAACTCGACTCCCGAGGCGGTTGGTCGGGCTGTCGCTGCTCGTGTGGAGCGGCAGAGCGTGCTGTACGAACCGGGGCGTGAGTCGGTGTTCGTGCTGACGGAGGCCGTGTTGAGGACCTGGCCGGGGACTCCGGCGCTGATGCTGGCCCAGCTTGACCGGTTGCTGGCGGTCGAGAGCCTGAGCACTGTGCGGCTCGGGGTCGTGCCGTGGCGCCGACCGGTGCCGCTTCTGCCTCGTCACGGGTTCACGTTGTGCGACCGGCGGGCGGTCGTGGTCGAGGCGTTCGCCGGTGAGCAGGTGTCGGTCGACCCCGCCGAACTGGCCGCGTACGAGGCGACGTTCAGTCGATTCGAGCGGGCTGCCGTCTTCGGCGATGAAGTGCGGGACCTGCTGTTGCGGGTGATGAAGGAGTTCCGGGACCTGGGAGACACCGTCACCCCTTAGAGGAATAATTCCTCAGTATGCCTAGTCTCTTGGTTACGTGTGGGAATACCCTGCCGCTGGGCTGTCTAGTCCCCTAGACGCGCAGAGAGGAAGTTCGTCATGCGTACCAAGTGGTGCCGCGCCTTCCCTGGCCTGGCCGAGCAAGTAACCCACGCCCGTCACTTCGTCGCAGCTTTGATCGCCGAGAGGGGGCCGGTCGACGATGCCGTCCTGATCGTCAGCGAGCTGGCGGCCAATGCCGTACGGCACACGTTGAGCGGTTCGACCGGCGGCTGGTTCTTCGTGATCGTCGGCTTCGGCGACGGCCTCGTACGTATCGAGGTGGTCGACCAGGGTGGCGAACGCGTGCCGCACCTGTGCGATGCGACCAGCCAGGAAGAGGGCGGACGCGGGCTGCTGCTGATCGCCTCCTGCGCCAAGGACTGGGGTGTGAAGAACTGGCCCGACGGACGTTCCGTATGGGCCGATCTGGCGTGGGAGGGTGCGTGATCGCGGCCCGCTCGACGGCGGACGGCGGTGGCTCTGCGGGCGGTGGCGGGTGAGTCCTCGGGGTGTGCCTCGGCGGCGGTCCCGGTTCTTCGTGGTCGGCGTGCGTACGGGACGGCGCCTGCCGCCTGTTCCGTCTAGGGCCCTAGACTCCTGGGTACTGCTAGGAGGTGTGGTCATGTCGGACGAGCTGCAGCGGATCACGGCAATCGATGATCCGTACCTGCTCCTGCGCGAGGTCACGACGAGGTTGGCCGAAGCGCAGCAGGAGGTGACCGAACTCGCCCGGCTCCGCCGCCGCGTGGTCCAGGACCTCCACGCGCAAGGGCTGTCCTACGCGCAGATCGCCGAGAAGGCCGGCCTGAGCCGCGGGCGGATCCATCAGATCCGGCACACCGGACCGGCGCCCGAGGGGGCCTTCCTCGGGAAGGGTGCCGTCACGGTCGTGACCCCGCTGCGGTGGGACGACGGGAAGAAGCGCCCGGTCGTCGCCATGGCCGACATGAACTCCGGGAAGCGGCTGGAGGAGCTGGCGAAGTCGTACGGGCTCGACGTCGGCTCCGGTCACGTCCTCGTGAACGGTGACGTCGACCTCAACCGCGACGGCTTGGTCGTCGTCTGCGGACCGGGCATGTCCCAGGCGATGCGCGACCTGTACGCCCAGGACCCGGTCCTCGGCTGGGAGCATCCGGAGGGCGAGCCGTGGGCGCTGGTGGACCGGCGCACCGGCACGACGTACAACGCCGGGGCGGACGTCGAACCGCGCCGCCCGCATGATGTCGGGTACCTCGGCAGGCTGCCCCGCCCGGACGGCAACGGCTCGGTGCTCGCCATCGCCGGAATCCACACGGCGGGCTCCCTCGGTGTCGTCCACCTGCTCGCCTCGGGCCTGAGCACGCTGTGGGGGCAGGTGGGAGAACGCCACTTCTCCACCCTGGTGAGCGTCGAGTACGACCCGGAGACCGAGGAACCGCAGTCGGCCGAACTGCTCTGCCCCATCTACCTGCACGACGAGGAGACGGCGGCGTGAACGTCGCCCTCGCCTCTCTGCCCGCCGAACCGGACCAGGAGAACGAGGACTTCGCGGCCGTCGCTCCCGGCGCGGCCGTCCTCCTCGACGGTGCCGGAGTGGCCGGGGCGGAGACCGGCTGCATCCACGGCGTCGCGTGGTTCTCCTCGACGCTGGGCGGGCTGCTGCTGGGCGGCATCACGGCGCATCCCGCCCAGCCGCTCGCCGGCTGTCTCGCCGACGCGATCCGCGGCGTCCGGTCGCTGCACGAAGACACGTGTGACCTGGCCTACCGGGCCAGTCCGACCAGTACGGTCGTCGCTGTCCGGGCCGGCGCCGACGCTCTGGAATACCTCGTACTGGGTGACTCCACCCTCCTCCTCGTGAGCGGGGAGGGGGAGGCGACCGCCGTCACCGACCGACGCTTGGACGAGGTCGGCAAGCGGCTGCGCAGACCGGTCGACGCGCTGCCCACCGGCTCACCCGAACACGCCGCCGCGCTCGCCGAGTACCGGGAGGCCCTCACCGGCCTCCGCAACCGGCCGGGCGGGTTCTGGATCGTCGGCCCCGATCCGAGGGCCGCCGAACACGCCCTTGCGGGGACAGTCCCGTTGGACTCGCTGGCGTCCGTGACGCTGCTGAGCGACGGAGCGACGCGCCTCGTCGACAAGTTCGCGCTCGCCGACTGGCGGGAGCTGCTGGCCGCCTTGGACTCCACCGGCCCGGATGGGCTGCTCCGCCGGGTGCGGGAGGTGGAGGGCAGTGACCTCGACGGTCGGCGCTGGCCTCGCGGCAAGGCGCGCGACGATGCGACGGTCCTTCACTGGGCGCTCTCTTAGGGTGCCCGCATGCCCGCTGAGGCACGTTCGTATACCCCCCTAGACAGTTGATGGAGCGTCGGGTTACGGTAGCCGTCAACCCCCCTAGACAGTTAGGGCGGCCACTCCTCTGCTGTCTAGGGGGGTATCCAAGCAGTGCGGTGCCGCAGAACGGGCGCCGCCGACCCTGTGAGGTTCAGAGAATGCGTGTCATCCCCGTGGACGCCTCGGCCGCGACGCTCCTCGTCACCAAGCTGCCCGAGGTCAAGGTGAAGGACCGGCAGACTGGTGAGGTCGCCGTGGACCCGGTGACCGGCCAGCGGCTGATGGTGTTGGAGCTGGTATTCATCGCATCCGGCGGCTCGGACATGATCAAGGTGACCGTTCCCGAGCAGGGCATCGGCGAGGGTCTGATCATGGGTGCGCCGGTCATCCTGTCCGGCCTGGTGGCCCGGCCCTGGGAGAGCGAGTTCGGCGGACGCAGCCGGCACGGCATCGCCTACCGGGCCGACGCGGTCATGGTCAACGCCCCGGCCCCGGTGCAGGGCTGACGGCCATGCCCGACATCGTCCGGGTGCTGTTACCGGCTCTGCTGGTCCTGGTCGCGCTGCTGGCGGTACGCCGCCGGTCGCCGGTCCTGTTCTGGTGGCTGGTCGGGTACCCGCTCGTCGCGCTGCGGGTGTTGGCCTCGTACCGGGCGACGATGGACGCCTGCGGCCTGACGGTTCCGGCCTCGGCCGTCCGCCCGGGCCACGGCCCGGATGGTGGGACGGGAGGCGGCTCCCGTACCGCCCCGCCGGTCGCTGCCGCGGCCGACCGGGTCCGGCCTCGTGATGCGGCTGCGCATGGCGGCCGGGCAGGCGCCCGAGGACTTCACCGCCTCGGCCGACCGGCTGCGGCATGCCTGGGGCGCCCACGCCGTACACGTCCGCCCCACCAAGCCGGGCTGGCTCGAACTGCGGTTGGTCGGCTGGGACGTGCTCGCCGAGGTGCGGCCTCCCCGGCGTCGGCTGGCGGCCGGTCCGCTCCGCCTGCCGCTGGCGCTGCCGGAGGACGGCGAGTGGCACGTACGGGACTTCCGCACCGTGCCGCACGAACTGATCCTCGGCGCCACGCAGTCCGGCAAGTCCGTCTACCTGCGCAACCTGCTGTGCGGGCTGGCCCGGCAACCGGTCGTCCTCGTCGGCATCGACTGCAAGTGGGGTGTCGAACTGGCGCCGTTCACACCCCGGCTGTCCACGCTCGCCGACACCCCGGACCGGGCGGGCGAACTGCTCGACGCCCTGCTGGAGGAAATGGAGGAGCGGTTCCGGCTGATCGGCCTTTCGAGCGGGGCCGGCCCGGACGCCGTACTCACCTCGGACGTCTGGGGGCTACCGGAAGCGGTACGGCCGGTGCCGGTCGTGCTCGTCGTCGACGAGGTCGCGGAACTCTTCCTCGCCGCGAACAAGGACGACGAGAAGCGGCGGGACGCCATGGTCACCAAGCTCATCCGCCTCGCCCAGCTCGGCCGCGCGGCCGGCATCTACCTGGAGGTGTGCGGGCAGCGCTTCGGCTCCGAACTCGGCAAGGGCGCCACCATGCTGCGCGCCCAGCTCACCGGCCGGGTCTGCCACCGCGTCAACGACGAGACGTCCGCCACGATGGCGCTCGGCGACATCGCACCGGAAGCGGTACTGGCCGCCACCTCCATCCCGGCCGAACGGCCCGGCGTCGCCGTCGTCGGCGACTCCTCCGGCGGCTGGTCCCGCGTCCGCTCGCCCCATCTCACCCTCGACGACGCGGCGGCCGTCTGCCGCGACACCTCCGCCCTGGCACCGGAGCTGCCCCGGCTCGCCCCCTTCCGGCCCGTGGTCGCCATCGAGCCCGCCGGGCCGGCCTCTCCCGCCGCTGTCCCGCACACCGGTCGCCCGGTGACCGAGTAGCCGCGCTTCCCCCTCCCTCGTCGGTGTGGCGTCGGTGAGCCAACGGTGGTCAAGGCGTACCAGCTGCTGCGGGCCCTGATGAACACAGCCGTCGACGACGAGCTGATCCGGCGCAACCCGTGCCGCGTCAAGGGCGCGGACCGCTACGACGTGCCTGAGCGGCCGGTCCTCACGGTGGCGGAGGTCTTCGCCGTCGCCGACTCCATCGCGCCGCGCTACCGGCTGCTCGTGCTCCTGGCGGCCTTCACCACCCTGCGGTTCGGGGAGCTGGCGGCCCTGCGGCGCCGGGATGTCGACCTGGAGGGGCTGACCGTCACCGTGCGCCGGGCTCAAGCCGAGCTGCAGGACGGCCGGCTCTTCGACAAGGCGCCGAAGTCCGCGGCCGGGCTGCGCTCCGTCTCCTTCCCGGCCGAGCTGCTCGACGCGGTCACGCACCACCTGGAGCACTTCGCCGCTCCCGGCCGCGACGGACACGTCTTCGTCGGGCCGCAGGGCGGGCAACTGCGCCGGAGCAACTTCCGGGACGACTGGATCAAGGCCCGGAAGGCCGCGGGCGTCACGGACGAGCTGCACTTCCACGACCTGCGGCACACGGGCAACACGCTGGCCTCGACGGCCGGGGCCAGCACACGGGAGCTGATGACGCGCATGGGCCACAGCAGCTCGCGCGCCGCGCTGATCTACCAGCACATGACCAGCGACCGGGACCGGGCCATCGCGGACCGGCTCGGGGCCATGATCCGGGACGGTGGGGGAGGGGTCCCCGGTTAGGGGATGTGGCATCCACGTGGCAGTAGTGGCACGCGTGTGGCACGGCCTCGAACACGACGAAGGGCCAGCCTGGGAGGAAACCCCTCCTGAGCTGGCCCTTCTGCCTGTGCCCCCGGCAGGATTCGAACCTGCGACACCCGCTTTAGGAGAGCGGTGCTCTATCCCCTGAGCTACGGAGGCGGGGGGTGCCGTGTAGGCACCGGCGTCAGTGTAGCGGGTGAGGGTGCGCCCGGTGGGGTCAGGCCGCTCGGTCGAGGGTGACCAGGGCGTTGAAGCGTTCGTCGTCGTCCTGGCGCATTATCACGAGGACGCGGGCGCGGCCGTGGGGGTCGTTCGGGGCGGGGTGGGCCTCTATGAGGCAGGGGGTGTCGAGTTCGACGTAGCGGTGGAAGGTGACTTCCATGGCGGCGGGGAGCACCCGGTGGGGGTGGGAGACGGCCTGGGCCGTCTGGCGGGCGGCCTCCATGAGGAGCATGCCCGGGGCGTGGTCGACCGGGTGGTCGAAGAAGAGCGGGTGGTGGACGTCGACGCGCAACTGCCAGCGGCGGGGTATGTCGGTGGGGGAGAGGACCACGTTGTGGAAGGTGTCCAGGCCGACGTCCTGGGGGGCGGCCGGTGGGGCGAGCGGGAGGGCGTCGGCCATCATGGCGCGGGCGTCGCCGCGGCCCTGGCGGAGCCGCTGGTAGACGGCCGGGGCCTGGATGGTGAAGCGGGTGTGCGCGGTGCCGAGGTGGACGCCGGCGCGGCGGACGACGATGCTCAGGGCCAGGGCGGCCGCGCGCCGGCCACGGCGTACGACGTCCTTGCAGGTGACCTTGAGGTCCACCGCCGTGGGGTGGTCCGGGTCGGCCAGCAGCGCCGGGGTGCGGGCCGAGTACCGGAAGTCCTCCCACAGCAGGTGGTGGCCGAGCGGCACCTCGAAGGCGTCGTGGCACAGCAGCGGGAAGGTCTGCCGGACGGTCTCCACCAGAAGCATGGGATCGTCGTGGCGGTCACGGACGGGGAAGAGGGAGTGGGCGCGGGACCAGTCGGCCGTGATGTCGAAGGTCCGTTCCGAGGTCTGTTCGCAGCGCGACAGGAGGACCTGGTCGGGGTCATCCTTGTGGACGCGGTTCTGCGGTACTAAGGAGAGGTCCGTATGGGAGCTTGCGGGCCTGGACATGACAGTTCCCCCTGGGTGCGCGGCCGGTAGCCCGTAATATAGAGGGCGTTCTTTTTTGTGTCGAGGAAATAGAGGGCGAACGCATGGTGCAGCTCAAGCAGGAACGGGCCGTGCAGACCCGTTTGGCGCTCATGCGGGCGGCTGCCGAGGTCTTCGACGAGTGCGGCTACGCCGGAGCCGGCATCAACAAGATCCTCAAGCGTGCGAACCTCACCGCGGGCGCCCTCTACTTCCACTTCGGCTCCAAGGAGGGGCTCGCCAAGGCCGTCATGAACGCCCAGCAGGACGCCATCGAGCCGCTGCTGGAGTCACGGGGGCTCCAGCGCCTGGTGGACATCACGCTGGTGTGGTCCCACCGGCTGCTGGCGGACCCGCTGTTGCGGGCGGGCGTGCAACTCTCCATCGATCAGGGGGGCCTCGCGGAGGGCACGCCGTTCGAGGGGTGGCGCGAGCTGATGGCCGGGTACCTGCGCGAGGCGCGGGAGATGGGCCAGTTGCGCGAGGACGCCGACCCGGAGGCGATCGCCCGGTTCGTGGTGGGGGCGTGCACCGGCGTACAGCTCTACTCGCGGCAGGTGGACGGCCGCCGCTGCCTGCCGCAGCGCGTCCAGGAGATGTGGGGCTGCCTGCTCCCCGGGATCGCCGCCCCCGGCGCCGCCCAGGACGTCGACGCGAGCGTCGAGCGCGGTGAGCGGCTCAGCCGGAAGGGCGGGGACGAGGAGTGATACGGGGGGACGGCGACACCCGCCCCGTGGTGGCCCTCACCGGCGCCACCGGGACGATCGGCCGGCTCGTCGCCCACGGGCTCGCCGCGGGAGGGGACGCGGACGGGGACGGCGCGGCCGTGGACGTACGGCTCCTCGTGCGCGATCCGGACAAGGCGCGGCGCGCGGGGCTGCCCGGGCGGGCCGTCCGCGCCGACTTCGGTCACGTGGACCGCCTCACGGCCGCGTTGGACGGGGCGGACAGCCTCTTCGTCGTCACGACCGACCCGGCGCGCCCCGACCACGACGAGAACGTCCTCGCCGCCGCCCGTACCGCCGGGGTGCGCCGCGTCGTCAAGCTCTCCGCCCTCGCCGTGCTCGACCCGGGCGCCCAGGACGTGCTCACCCGCTGGCAGCGGGACAACGAGGAGCGGTTGCGCGCCTCCGGGCTCGCGTGGACGCTGCTGCGGCCCCGGGCGTTCATGTCCAACGCCCTCGGCTGGGCCGCCTCCGTACGGGAGGAGGGCGTCGTCCGGGGCCTGTACGGCTCCGGGCGCAACGCCTGTGTCGACCCGCGTGACGTGGCCGACGCGGCGGTGCGGGCGCTCCTCGACCCGGCCGCCACCGGGCGGAGTTACGCCCTGACCGGTCCGGAGCCGCTGTCCGCGCGGGAGCAGACGGAGACGCTGGGCGCGGTGCTGGGGCGGCCGCTCACGTTCGTGGAGCTGACGGAGGAACAGGCACTGGAGCGGTGGCGTGCCCGGTGGCCCGAGCCCATGGTGCGGGCCCTGCTGGAGGGCGCCCGGCGCCAGCGGGACGGGGCCAAGGAGGCGGTGGCCGACGGCGTACGGGAGGCCACCGGGCACGCCCCGCGGGGTTTCGTGGACTGGGCGCGGGCGCACGCGGAGGTGTTCGAAGGCCCTTCTCACAGGCCCGCCAGTGGAGTTGAATGACGGGCATGATCAATGACCGGGGGATGCTGAGCGGCCGCACCATCATGATCACTGGCGCTTCCAGTGGTATCGGAGCGGCCGCGGCGCGACTGTTCGCGGAGGAGGGCGCCGCCCTCGTCCTGATGGCACGGCGGGCCGACGTGCTCGCGGACGTGGCCGCGCCGCTCACCGAGGCGGGCGCCCGCGTGGCGATCGCGGCCGGTGACGTGACCCGGCCGGCCGACGTGGAACGGGCCGTCGCCATGGCGGTCGACACCTTCGGCTCCCTGGACGGGGCCTTCAACAACGCCGGTTGGGGCACCGGCGGGACGCCGCTGCACGAGCTGGACGAGGACATGTACGACCGCGTCATGGACCTCAACGTGCGCGGCGTCTGGAACTGCCTGCGCCGGCAGATACCCGTGATGCTCAAGAGCGGCACGGGGGGTTCCATCGTCAACACCTCCAGCACCGCCGGCATCGTGGCCACCGGGGCCGTCGCGCCGTACGTCGCCGCGAAGCACGCGGTGCTCGGCCTCACCAAGGCCGCCGCCATGGAGTACGGGGAGTCCGGCATCCGGGTCAACGCCCTGGTCGTCGGCAGTACGCGCACGGAGCTGATGGACGAACTCCTGGCGGACGTACCGGAGCTGGAGGCCAGTTTCACCGCCCGTGCCATCCAGAAGCGGATGGCCTCGCCGCGGGAGGTGGCCCAGGCGGCCGCGTGGCTGTGCAGCGACCGCTCCTCCTTCCTCACCGGCGCCGCCATGCCCGTCGACGGCGGATGGAGCGCGATCTAGCGGAGGCCGCCGGGCGTACGGGGGCGGAGGGCGCGGGTCCGTCCGGTCGCTCCCGTACGCGTCAGTACGAGTGGCTCCGCGCCGTCACGCCCTCCAGCACCGCGTCCCAGAGCAGGGCGAACTCGCCCGACAGGTTCGCCGCCGGGCGCCCGCCGGTGCGGGGCGCGGTCGCCGCGCCGTGCACCAGGTGGGTCGACAGCAGCACCAGCGTCTCGGCGTGGACGGTGGGCGTCAGCAGGTCCCGCCGTTCCGCCTCGCCCAGCAGCCGCCGCACCTCGGGGACCCATGCCTCGTCCCACACGGGCGGGGTGTTGGTCAGGGACTGGGCCGCCCGCACACGGGTGTCGCGGGCCAGCAGGTCGACGAGCCCGCACGTCACCGCGACGACGGCGGCCAGCGGGTCCGGGGCGGCGTGCCGGATGCGGTCCACCTCGTGGCGGGTGACCGCGATGCCCGCCTCCTTCACCGCTCTCGCCAGGTGGACCTTCTTCGCGAAGTGGAAGGTGAGCGCGCCCATGGAGATTCCGGCGCGCCGGCAGATGTCCTGGAGTGAGCTGCCCGTGTAGCCGTCCCGGGCGAACGCGTCAGCCGCGGCCCGGACCAGGCGTTCACGGGTCAGCAGGGCCCGCTCCTGCTTGACCACGACGTCACCTTCTTTTTCCGTGCTCTTCTCGTCCCGCTACGCCTCTCGCACGCTACTGGGCCGGGGCGTGCGGGAGTGGATTCGGCGCTTCCCCCATGACGTCCTTGGCAAGTCCATGCAACATCGCCGACTGTCCGCCGGAGACCCCTTCAAAAACATAGAAAGAGTTCGTTATATTTTCGCGCATGAGTGACCGCCGGAACGCCGAAGAGCTCACGCGCCGTCTCTTCCACGCCCTCCCCCGGGCCGACCAGCGGCGCTGGGCCGGGGCGTACGTGGCGGGGCTGCTGACCACGCCCGGCAAGAAGTCCGTACGCAACATGGGGTGGTCGGTGTGCGCCTCGTACACCGCCTCGCAGTCCCTGCACCAGGTGGTCAACGAGAGCACCTGGTCGTGGACCGACGTCCGCGGGGAGCTGACCGCCTGGTGCCACGAGCGGACGGAGGTGCGGGGCTGGGCGCTGGAGCGGGTGCTGATGCCCAAGCGGGGCCACTACTCCGCGGGCGTGCACCGCCGCTTCGACGCCACCGCGGGCCGCACGGTCGGCTGTCAGCTCGGCCTCGGGCTCTTCCTGCTCACCCGCTCCGGCGCCGCCGTCCCCGTGGACTGGCGGCTGTACCTGCCCAACGAGTGGCTCGACGACGCGTCGCTGCGGCGCCGCGCGCGCATACCGGACGCGGTGCGCCCCGGATCGCCCGGCGGCCTGATGGTGGACCTGGCCGCGACGAGCGCCGGACCGGGGGCACCGGTGGTGGCCGAGGCCGAGACGGTCGCGGAGGCCACCGAGCTGATCGAGGGGTTCGGCGCCCTCGGGCTGGACTGGGTCGTCTCCCTCCCCGCGACGACCCCGGTCCACGCCGGGCTCCAGGCCGCCGCCCCGCGCCCCGCACGCTCGGTCGTGACCGCCGGCGGACTCGCCGCCCAACTGCGGGACCAGGCGCGCGGACTGGGCACCGGACCGGCCGTCGCCGGGGTCCCGCACGCGCCGCGCGTCCTGCCCGTCCAGGTGTCCGCGCCGCACACGGGACGGCCCCTGCGGCTGGTCGCGTCCTGGGCGCCGGGCAAGCGCGAGCCGGAGCGGGTCTGGCTCACCACCCTGCACGGCGAGCGCCTCGCGGAGGCGGCCGCGCTGTTCGCCCGCCGGGTCGTGCACCCGGCCGCGCTGGAGGGCCTGGACGACTGCGGGATGCGGGACTTCGAGGGGCGGTCCTACCCGGGCTGGCACCGTCATATGAGCCTCGTCTCCGCCGCGTACGCCCACCGGGCGCTGAGCGCCTGTGCCGCTCGGCCGGACGTACGGTCCGACGTACGGCCGGACACGCGCGCCGCCGAACGGTCCGGCGCACGAGCCGTCGACCATGGCGTCGACCACGGCGTCGACCATGGCGTCGGAGCCGGTGTGGCGCGGGGCGTCGGGCGGTCCGGGGCCAGGGCCGCGTGAGCCGCCGTCCGGCCCGGCCCGGGGCGGGCGGACGCCGCCACCGGACGCCCGCCCCGCGCCCGCGGACCGTGGTCCGGTGACCGATCCCTCGTGGTGGTACGCGCGCCCCGGCGGCCGGGGCGACTGGACCTGCCCGCCAGCCCCCGACGGTGTGCGGGGCTTCCACGCCTCGCTGGACGGATACGCCCCCACACCGCTGGCCGAACTGCCCCCGCTCGCCGCCGAGCTGGGCGTCGGGCGGGTGTACGTGAAGGACGAGTCGTCCCGCCTGGGGCTGCCGGCGTTCAAGGCGCTCGGCGCCTCCTGGGCGGTGCACCGGGTGCTCGCCGAGCGGCGCCGGCGGTACGGGGAGGGGGCGCCCCTCACGCTCGTCACCGCCACGGACGGCAACCACGGCAGGGCGGTGGCGCGCACGGCCCGCCTGCTCGGGCAGCGCGCCCGGGTCTTCGTGCCCCGGGGCGTGCATCCGGCCGCCGCGAGCGCCATCGCCGCGGAGGGCGCGGAGGTCACGCCGGTGGCCGGACCCTACGACGAGGCGGTGCGCCGGGCGGCCGGGGCGGCGCGGGCGCCCGGCGCGGTGCTCGTCCAGGACACCGCGTGGCCCGGGTACGAGCGGATACCGGCCTGGATCGTGGAGGGGTACTCCACCCTGTTCGCCGAGATCGACGCCCAGCTCGGCGGCCCGCCCCCTTCCCCGCCCGCCCTGGTGGCCGTGCCCGTCGGGGTCGGGTCGCTCGCGCAGGCGGCCGTCACGCACTACCGCAGCCGCCCGGCCGCCGCCGGACCCGCGCTGCTGTCCGTGGAGCCCGAGGCCGCGGCCTGTGTCCTGGCCGGCCTGGTGCGCGGCGAGCCGGTCACCGTGGCCACGGGCGAGACGGCCATGGCGGGCCTGAACTGCGGCACCCCGTCCAGCATCGCCTGGCCCCACCTCCGGCACGGCCTGGACGCCGCCGTGGCCGTCACCGACGCCGACAGCACCCGGGCGGCGCGCGACCTCGCCGCCCTCGGTGTGTCCTCCGGCCCCTGCGGCGCCGCGTCGCTGGCCGGCGTCCGGGCCGCCCTGACCGGTGCGGGCGCCCGGCGGCGCCGCACCGCGCTCGGCGTCGGCGCCTCCTCCACTCTCGTGCTGCTCAGCACCGAGGGAGCGGCGGCCAACCCGCACGGTGATTAAATAAACCGCTCGAACGGTTTGTTTACTCTCATGGGGCGGGTGATTTGGCAGCTCGAGCCCCTTCTGGGTGGTGAGAGTGGCTCATTTGCGCCCCTTTGACAAACCAAGAGGTTGGTTTCTACTGTCATGCCCAGGCGAGAGGGGTTTGGGCTGTGGCGAAGCAGGAGCGGGCCGAGAGGACCCGGGCGAATCTCGTCCGGGCTGCCGCCGCCGTGTTCGATCAGGTGGGGTACGAGCGCGCCACCCTCGCGGTGATCAGCGACCTGGCGCAGGTGACCAAGGGTGCGCTGTCGTTCCACTTCGCCGCCAAGTCGGATCTCGCCCGTGCCGTGCAGGCCGAGGCGTGCGCCGTCTCGGACGCCGCGCTGGCGGTCTGCGCCGAGCGTCAGGGGGCGTCGTTCCAGGCCGTCGTCGACATGACGTACACCCTCGTCGGACTGCTCGAGGGTGATGTCGTCACCCGGGCCGGGGTGCGGCTCACGCGCGAGCTGGAAACGCCGGAGGACTCCTCGCTGCACTGCCATGTCAACTGGCTCGGCAACCTGTTCCGGGCCCTGCGGCGGGCCGAGGCCGACGGGGCGGCCGAGGCCGGCGTGGACGCCCGGTCCGCCGTGGCGCTCGTCATGGCGGTGGTCGTGGGCGCCGAGACCATGGCCCGCACCCCGGTCGGCGCCGCCTTCGGCGAGGGGCCGTCCGCGCCGCGCGAGACGGCCCAGGAGTGGCTGGCCCGGATGTGGCACGCCGTCCGGCCGGCGCTGGAGCCGAGCGGCGACCTCCGTGTGGGCGACGTACGGGCGATGGGGGTCCGTGAGCTCCATCCTGGGTGAGGGTGCTCTGCCCGGGACCGGCGCCCAGAGTAAGTGCCCCGTACATCTACCTTGACGGCGTGCGGCCGGGGCGCATAGCGTCACCCGAGGAGCTGAGCAAGCGCTTAGGGAGAGGCGATCGTGCCGCACACCGATCCGTCCGCACGCCACCCGGCGGTCCTCACCGCGCCCGGAGCCCCGTTCGCCGTCACCCCGGACGGGCACGGGCGCGCCGTGTACGCCGGCGGGCCGCGCACCCTGCGCGAGTTCGCGGAGGTCACCTGGGCGTACGGCGAGCGGCCGTTCCTGGTCGCGGAGAGCCGGACGTACACCTACGGGGAGTTCTTCGCCGCCGCCTGCGCGCTGGCCCGCCGGTTCACCGACGTGTACGGGCTGCGGCCGGGCGACCGGGCCGTGGTGGCGATGCGGAACCACCCGGAGTGGCAGATCGCCTTCTGGGCGGCCCAGTTGGCCGGCCTCGTCGCCGTGCCCCTCAACGCGTGGTGGACCGAGGAGGAGTTCACGTACGCCCTGGACGACTGCCGGCCGCGGGTGCTGCTGGTCGACGGTGAGCGGGTGGACCGCGTACGGGCGTGGGCGCGCCGCCACGGCGTGCCGGGGCTGGTGTTCCACGGGGAGCCCGGGGCGGGGTTCGAGCGGTACGAGGACCTGCCTCCCGCGGACCCCGCCCTCGGCCCGCCGGACGTGGACGTCCGCCCCGGGGACGACGCCACCATCATCTACACGTCCGGCACCACCGGGCGGCCCAAGGGCGCGGTGGCCACCCACCTCGCGCAGGCGGGCGCCGCGATGAACCCCCGCTTCCACGCCGCCGTCGCCGCGCTGGAACGCGGCGAGGTGCCCGGCCAGGGCCCGGCGCCCGTGTCGCTGACGACGTTCCCGTTCTTCCACGTCGCCGCGTTCACCTCGTTCTACGCGGTGATGGCGGCGGGCGGCACGCTCGTGCTGATGCGCAAGTGGGACGCCGCGAAGGCCCTGGAGCTCATCCGCGAGCACCGCGTGACCCACTACGCCGGGGTGCCGACCACCGCCGTCCAGCTCCTGGACGCGGCCGGTGACGACGGGCTCGGGACGCTCGTCCACCTCAACACCGGCGGAGCCGCCGCACCGCCGGGCCTGGCGGCCCGCTGCCCGGAGGGCGTCGAGCCCCGCAACGGTTACGGGCTGACGGAGACCTGCGGGGGCGTCATGGCCAACTTCGGGGACTCCTACCGGCGCTTCCCCGGCAGCGTGGGGCGGCCCACGCCCGTCACCGAGGTGCGGATCGCCGCCCCGGACGGGCGGGCGCTGCCGGACGGCGAGGTGGGCGAGCTGTGGCTGCGCGGCCAGTCGCTGGTGCGCGGCTACTGGGAGGACCCGGAGGCGACCGCGGCCGCGTTCACACCGGACGGCTGGTTCCGCACGGGTGACCTCGCCACCGTGCGCGACGGGCGGGTCAGCGTGGTCGACCGGCTGAAGGACATGGTGATCCGGGGCGGCGAGAACGTGTACTGCGTGGAGGTCGAGGCCGCGCTGTCCGGCCACCCCGACGTGGAGGACGCGGCCGTGCTCGGGGTTCCCCACCCGGTGCTGGGCGAGGAGGTCGCAGCAGTGGTGCGGCTGCGGCGGGGCGCCACGGCCGGGGCCGAGGAGCTGCGCGCCCATGTGGCGCGGAGCCTGGCGGCCTTCAAGGTGCCCGCGCACGTCCTCGTCCAGGACGCCCCGCTGCCGCGCAACGCCACGGGCAAGGTGCTCAAGCGGGACCTGCGCCAGGACGTCGAGGCACGCGTACGCACGCGGGGCGGTGCGGCGGGTGCGGGAGGGGTCGCGCGCGGCTGACGGGGACGTGGGGCGGCGGGTGCCGGGGCGGTCACACGCGGGTGACGCGGACGCGGTAGGTGCCCGTCCCGGCGTCCTCGGACAGCACTGTGACCTGCACGCCGCTCTCGCGGTCGGTGAAGGTCTCACCGGGCCGGTACGGGGCGTCCGACAGCTCGGCGTGCACATTGGGGCGGCGCGTGCAGCCGCCGCTGTCGCGGTCGCTGTCGACGACGGTGACCGGGCCCTGCCCGGTGTCCACGTCCGACTGCACGTGGTAGATCAGCACCCCGGGCTCGCACACGGCCTCGTCGTTGCCCTCCCGGGTGCGGACCTCCACCGCGTACCCGGACTCCGGCGTCAGCGGGACGAAGGCGAGCTTCGGCCCGCCCTTGGTGGCCAGGGGCGTGAGCGTGTACTCGCGGGTGCCGGGGGTGGAGGCGCAGCGCACCTGGTCGTTGTCGAGCCAGCCGAGCTTCCACTTGTGCCAGCCCAGCAGGTCGTTGTTGGCCCCCCAGTCCTCGGACATGATGTCCCAGTGCCCGACGGCGCCGCCGCCCTCGGCGGTGTAGAGGTCGGGCAGGCCGAAGACGTGGCCGTTCTCGTGGGGCAGGACCCGGAACCCCGTCTCGTGGTACGAGCCCGAGCCGTCGTCCTGGCGGCTGTAGACGAACGAGGTGTTGGCGAGCGGCGCGCCGTCCGCGTGCGGGGCCTCGCCGTTGCCGGAGAAGGTGACGGACAGGACGGTGTCCAGGGCGGAGGGACCCGCGTTCGGCGTGACCAGGACGTTGACCAGGTCGTAGTCGCCGAAGTCGACCTTGGGGTCGGCGGCCGTCACGATGTCCTGGACGAGCTGGCGGTAGCCCGGTTCGTACGGTGAGCCGCGCTCGATCCCGTACGAGTCGAACGGCACCGGCATCCGCAGCCAGTCGCGCAGCGGTGCCTCGGGGCGGTACCGGAGCCGCCCGTAGGAGCTGACGCGGAACCAGTCGGTGGTCCGGGGGAAGAACTCGGCGAACCGGCTCATGGCCGGGCCCTCGCCGGGGGCGTCGGGGAAGTCGACCATCAGGGTCAGGGCACGGACCTCGCCCGTCGAGCGGGCGTAGCCCGGGCCCGTGGGTATGCCCTCCGAGAGCTGGACCCCCAGGGCGCTGGAGATCCGGCACGCGGCGAGCCCCGGCTCGTCGGCGGCGGAGCGGGCGGCGATGGGCCCGGCGGAGGCGCGTGAGGGGTCCGGGAGGGTCGAGCTCGCCGTGGCCAGGCCGGCCAGGGCGAGGGTGGCGGCCGCGCCGAGGGCGACCGGTCTGCG
This sequence comes from Streptomyces sp. WAC05374, assembly GCF_004353505.1. Classification (GTDB taxonomy): domain Bacteria; phylum Actinomycetota; class Actinomycetes; order Streptomycetales; family Streptomycetaceae; genus Streptomyces. The sequence goes on along the minus strand of NZ_SMNQ01000003.1, from coordinate 252,628 downwards.
TATCCGCCGGCGGGTCTGCTCCATGCGTGCTGATCGCCTTCGGTCGGCGGCAGCCGGCCGGGTCCGGGCTGCTCTCCGTCCGATCAGCCTCCGCGCCGTGGCGGTCCGGCGCCCGCCGGGCGCGGCCGATCGTGGGTTTCTCGCCGGGAGGGGAGTGACGCAGGTCACCGGGGAAGGGGAAATTCCGGGGACGGGCTCCCCGTTTATCCCTGTGTCGCCGACAACCGGGGAAGCCGTCCCCGCTTATGGCGCCAGTGAAGGAGTGACCGTGATCAGCACCGCCGCGACCGCCGACGGCGCCGTCGACACGGCTGCCGGTGCCGCCACCGCGGCCGGGGCGGCTGCCGCCGGCCCCACGACCGGTGCCGCCGCCGAGCCCGCCATCGCCGCCGACGCGACCGGCGGCGCTGCCCACGCCGCCGCGGCCGCCGGCGCCCCGGGCGCGAACGCCACCGCCACCCCCGCCGTGCGGCGGGGGGCGCGGCCGCGGGCGGATGCCGTGCGGAACCGGGAGCGGATCGTGGCGGCGGCCCGGGAGATGTTCGTCGAGTCCGGCCCCGACGTGCCGTTCGACGAGGTCGCCCGCCGGGCCGGGGTCGGCAACGCCACGCTGTACCGGCACTTCCCGGACCGGCCCTCCCTCGTCCACGAGGTCGTCCTGTCCGTCGTGTCCCGCACCACCGAGCGGGCCCGGGAGGCGGCCGCCGAGGAGGCCGACGCCTTCCAGGCGCTGCGCCGCTTCTCCCACGCCGCCGCCGACGAGCGCATCGGCGCCCTGTGCCCGATCCTCTCCGGCGCCTTCGACCATGACCACCCCGACCTGCTCGCCGGGCGCGCCCAACTGGAAGAGGCCGTCCAGGAGCTGTTCGACCGGGCGCAGGCGGCCGGCCGGCTGCGCACCGATGTCGCGGTCGGCGACCTGATGATCGCGCTCTCCCAGCTCACCCGGCCCCTGCCGGGCTCCGCGTGCCCGCACTTCGACCGTTTCGTCCACCGCCACCTCCAGCTCTTCCTGGACGGCCTGGAGGCACCCGCCCGCTCCAAACTCCCCGGCGCCGCGGCCACCCTGGAGGACCTGCGCCGCCAGTCCTGACCCGCCCGGGCGGTCACCTGAACACCCGCCCCTTACGCCCTTTTCTCACCTTTCGAGTCCTTAGGTGGCTGCTCCCATGCCAAAAACACCCTCCGGCCCCGCTTCCACGGGCACCGTCCCCGATCCCAGCCGCTGGAAGGCGCTGGTCTTCATAGCCCTGGCCCAGCTCATGGTCGTGCTCGACGCGACGATCGTGAACATCGCGCTGCCCTCCGCCCAGCAGGACCTGGGCATCTCGAACGGCAACCGGCAGTGGGTCATCACCGCGTACGCCCTCGCCTTCGGCGGTCTGCTGCTGTTCGGCGGCCGCATCGCCGACCTGTGGGGCCGCAAGCGCACCTTCGTCGTGGGCCTGCTCGGCTTCGCCGCCGCCTCCGCGCTGGGCGGCGCGGCCACCGGTGAGGCGATGATGCTCGGCTCGCGCGCCCTCCAGGGCGCCTTCGGCGCACTGCTCGCGCCGGCCGCGCTGTCCCTGCTGGCGGTGATGTTCACCGACGGCAAGGAGCGCGCCAAGGCGTTCGGCATCTACGGTGCGATCGCCGGCGGCGGCGGTGCCGTGGGCCTGATCCTCGGCGGCGTCCTCACCGAGTACCTGAACTGGCGCTGGACGTTCTTCGTCAACATCCCCTTCGCCGTGGTCGCCGCGGCCGGCGCCTACTTCGTGATCCGCGAGCCGGCCGGCGGGCGCAACCGTGCCCCGCTGGACATCCCGGGCGTCATCCTCTCCACGCTCGGCCTGGTCTCGCTCGTGTACGGATTCACCCGCGCCGAGTCCGACGGCTGGTCCGACGCGAGCACGATCGGCCTGTTCGTCGCCTCGGCCGTGCTGCTCGCCTCGTTCGTCGCCGTCGAGGCACGGGTGAAGTCGCCGCTGCTGCCGCTGCGGGTGATGACCGAGCGCAACCGGGGCGGCGCGTACCTGGCCCTGGGGCTCGCCATCATCGCGATGTTCGGGCTGTTCCTCTTCCTCACGTACTACCTCCAGGTCGTGAAGGGGTACTCGCCCGTCAAGACCGGTTTCGCCTTCCTGCCGATGATCGCCGGCATGATCACGGGCTCCACGCAGATCGGCGCCCGGCTGATGACCCGGGTCGCGCCCCGGCTGCTGATGGGCCCCGGCTTCCTCGTGGCCGCCACCGGCATGCTGCTGCTGACGGGGCTCGAGGTGGACTCCTCGTACACCGGGCTGATCCTTCCGGCGCAGTTGCTGCTGGGCCTCGGCATGGGTACGGCGTTCATGCCGGCCATGTCGCTGTCGACGCACGGCGTCGAGGCGCGGGACGCCGGTGTGGCCTCCGCGATGGTGAACACCTCGCAGCAGGTCGGCGGCGCGATCGGTACGGCGCTGCTCAACACCATCGCCGCGTCGGCGACCACCGCGTACATCGCCGACCACGCGGCCGCCGCGACCTCGCCGCAGGCACGCGCGCTGCTGGAGCTGCAGGGCATGGTGGAGGGGTACTCCGCCGCCATCTGGTGGGCGGTCGGCATCCTGCTGGTGTCCGCCACGATCGCGTTCACCTTCATCAACACGGGCCGTCCGGGTGCCGGTTCGCAGCCGGCGGCCTCCGGCGGGGCCGACGACGAGGTGCTCGTGCCGGTCGTCGCGCACTGACGACGCGTACGCCGGAAGGGGCGTTTCTCCGCCGCGGGTGTGGCGGGGAAGCGCCCCTTCGCGCACCCCAACTTCCGCTTATGCTTTCGGCGTGTTCGACTCCCGGTACATCAAGACCTTCCACGAGGTGGTCAGGACCGGTTCCTATACGGCGGCCGCCCGTACCCTGGGCTACACGCAGCCGGCCGTCAGCCAGCAGATGAAGGCGCTCGAACGGGACGTCGGAACCCCGCTGTTCACCCGGGTGGGGCGCGGGCTCCGGCTCACCGAGGCCGGTCAGGCCCTCACCCGGCACACCGGCACCATCCTCGACAGCCTGGCCGCCGCGCAGGAGCAGATAGACGCCATAGCGCGGTTGCGTTCCGGCCGGGTGCGGGTGTGCGCCTTCCCCAGCGCGGGGGCGACGATCCTGCCCGAGGCGATGGCCCGCATGGCGGCCGGACACCCCGGCATCAGGGTCGAACTGGTGGAGAGCGAGCCGCCCGAGTCGCTGCGGATGGTCGCCCGCGGCGAGTGCGACATCACCCTGGCCTTCAGCTATCCCGGCCTGCGGGTCGACGTCCCCGAGGAACTGGACGAGTTCCGGCTGCTGGAGGACCCGCTGACGGTGCTCCTTCCCACCGGCCACCCGCTGGCCCGCCGCAGGGCCGTGCACCTGGCCGATCTGGCGCACGAGCGGTGGATCGCCGGCTGCGCGCGCTGCAACGCCAATTTCCTGCACGCCTGCGCCGAGGCGGGGTTCACCCCCGACATCGCGTGCACCACGGACGACAACCTGGTGATGCAGAGCCTGGTGGCGGCGGGCGTGGGCATCGCGATGGTCCCCGCGCTCGTCCTGTCCTTCCTCTGCCACGACAAGGTGACCGGGCGGATCGTCGAGCCGCACACGCGCCGCCAGGTGTACGCGTACGTCCTCCGCGACCACCTCAGGATTCCGGCCACCGCCCTCATGCTGGAGGAGCTGGTCACCGTCGCCGAGTCCAGAGTGGGCTGCTGACTCACCCTCACGAAAGCCGCTCGCCGGGGCCCGCCGGGGCCGGCCCTGGTCCGCGAGGGGCCGCTGACCCGTGATCATTCATAAGCGTTCCTTGGGTACCCGGCAATGAACCGTCCTTGGACGTAATGGGTCGGCCGGGCCGACGCTGCCGCCATGACGACGACCTCCATCGGCGCCGCCTCGGCGGCCGCCGGGACGACGACCGGACGCCTGCGTGGCCTCGTCGCCGAGATACGCGCGGCCGTGGACCGGGGTCTCCCGCCCGAACCGACCGCCCGTCTCGTGGGGGAGCGCCTCGCCCCGCACCTGGGCGCCCCGGACCTGCTCACGCCGGCGCAGTGCGAGGGTGACCCCGAGCACTACCGCCAGCACGTGCTGCACGCCGAACCGGACGGTGGGTTCTCCGTCGTCGCCATCGTCTGGCTGCCCGGCCAGGGCACCCCCGTCCACGACCACGTCGCCTGGTGCGTGGCCGGCGTCCACCAGGGCGAGGAGCACGAACGCCGCTACCAGCTCGTCCCGGACGGCACCTCCGCCCGGCTGCTCGCCACCCAGGACGTCGTGAACGGCCCCGGGGAGGTCGCCGCCTTCGCCCCGCCCGGTGACATCCACTCCGTACGCAACGCCGGTGACCGCACCGCCCTCTCGCTGCACGTCTACGGTGCCGACATCACCCGCCTGGGCACCAGCGTCCGGCGCCTGTACCGGCTGCCCGCGGACCGCTGATGGCGCTCGTCGGCCCACGCCTCAGACCGGTCGCGGCCGGCACCCGGGTACCGCCGGGCCCCCTGCCCGGGCTGGCGCTCGCCGCGGCCGGGGTCGGCGTCGCCCTGCTGGTGCACCTGGCCGTACCGGCGGTGCCCATGCTCACCGCCGCCGTCGTCCTGGGTGTCGCCGCCGCCCACACCCCCTGGCTGCGCGCCCGCGTCCGGGGCGGCTGCCGGCCGGGGCTGACCCTGGCGGCCAAGCGCCTGATGCGCGTCGGGGTCGTCCTGCTCGGGCTGAAGCTGAGCCTCTCGGACGTGCTGGGGCTCGGCTGGAGCACGGTCGCCATGGTGCTCGCCGTGGTGGCCGCCACCCTGGGCGGCACGTGGTGGCTGGGGCGGCGCATGGGCCTGCCGGGGGACCAGCCGGTGCTCATCGCCACGGGGTACGCGATCTGCGGCGCGTCGGCGATCGGGGCGGTCGGAGCGGTACGGGACAGCGACGAGGACGACGCCGCCACGTCGGTCGCCCTGGTGACCCTGTGCGGCACGCTCGCCATCGCCGTACTGCCCCTGCTGCACGGCCCGCTGGGGCTGAGCGACGCGCAGTTCGGGCGCTGGGTGGGCGCGGGCGTGCACGACGTGGGGCAGGTGGTCGCCGCCGCCCAGACCGCCGGGCCGGCCGCGCTGGGCGAGGCCGTGCTGGTCAAGCTGATGCGGGTGGCTCTGCTGGCGCCGCTGGTCGCGGCGCTGGTGCTGACGGCCCGGCGGCGGGGGCGCGGGGCGCCCGAGGGCGGACGGCCGCCGCTGGTGCCGCTGTTCGTGGCCGGGTTCCTCGCGATGGTGGCGCTGCGCACCACCGGGGTGCTGCCCGCGCCCGTGCTGGCCGGTGCGGGAACGGCCCAGGAACTGCTGCTGGCCGCCGCCCTGTTCGGGCTGGGCAGCGCGGTGCACCTGCCGACGCTGTCGCGGACCGGGGCGCGGGTCGCGCTGCTGGGCCTGACGGCGTGGGTGATCGTGGCGGCGGCGTCGTACGCGGGGGTCCTGCTGACGACCTGACGCGGCGGGTCCGTGTCCGTCGCCGGCGTGCCGTCCGGGGGCGTGCCGCTCCCTGGGTCGTGTCCGCAAAGTCTCGCCTGGCCCGCGGCGCCCCCGCGGACACTCCCTAGCGCAGCCAGGGCAGGTCGGCGTCCCGGCCGGACGGCTGGAGGCCCTCGGCCATGACCTTCATGATCTCGCCGAGCTGGTCGATCTGCTCCGGGCTGAGCCGGTCGAAGATCGCCTGGCGGACGGCGGTGACATGGCCGGGGGCGCTGCGCCTGAGCACCTCGTACCCCTCGTCCGTCAGGTAGGCGTTCTGGCCGCGCTTGTCGGAGGGGCAGTCCTCGCGGCGTACCCAGCCGTTCCTCTCCAGCCGTGCCACGGCGTGCGACAGCCTGGACCGGGTGATCTTGGCGTCCTTGGCCAGCTCGGTCATCCGCATCCGGCGGCGCGGGGCCTGCGAGAGCTGGACGAGCAGCCCGTAGTAGATGTGCGGCATTCCGGCGTCGCGCTGGAGCTGGCGGTCGAGGTGGTCCTCCAGGAGCGTGGTCGCGTGCAGGTACGCGCGCCACACGCGCTGCTCGTCGTCGCTGAGCCAGCGCGGCTCCCCGCTCCCGCCGTTCGTTGCCGTGTCCATGTATCCCACTGTAAGGCTTCTTGAAACTTGAACAAATGGTCGGTAAGCTCGCCATCGAGCTTGATTGAAGTTTCAAGTAAGTAGGATGGAAGAGTACGTCAGGAGTCACCGTCATGACCGCCTCCGTGGAGCCCGCGCCCGCCGGGCGGATGCCCGCCCTGTACCTCTCCCACGGCGCGCCGCCGCTCGCCGACGACCCCGTGTGGCCCGGCCAGCTCGCCGCCTGGGCCGCCGGGCTGCCCCGGCCCGCCGCGATCCTGATGGTCTCCGCCCACTGGGAGGAGGCTCCGCTGGCGCTCGGCGCCACCGAGCCCGTACCGCTGGTGTACGACTTCTGGGGCTTCCCGGAGCACTACTACCGCGTCCGGTACGCCGCCCCCGGCGCGCCCGCGCTGGCCGAATCCGTGCGCCAACTGCTGCGCGGTCCCGGAACCCCCGTGCAGGACCTGCCCGACCGGGGGCTGGACCACGGGGCGTACGTCCCGCTGGTCGAGATGTACCCGGACGCGGACGTGCCGGTCCTCCAGATGTCCCTGCCCACGCTCGACCCGGCCCGGCTCATGGACATCGGGCGTAGGCTGGCACCGCTGCGCGACGAGGGCGTGCTGATCGTGGGCAGCGGGTTCTTCACCCACAACCTGGCGGCCCTGCGGCACCAGGGCGTCCCCGGCTGGTCGGCCGAGTTCGACGACTGGGGGCGGCGGGCCCTGGAGGCCCGGGACGTGGACGCGCTGCTGGACTTCGCGCACGCCTCACCGGCCGGCGCGCTCGCCCATCCCCGTACCGAGCACTTCGCGCCCCTGTTCGTCACGCTGGGCGCCGCCGACGCCGCGGGCGACCTGGACGGCGGGCGCAGCGTCATCGACGGGTTCTGGATGGGCCTGGCGAAGCGGTCCGTGCAGTTCGGGCAGGGGCTCTAGAGGTCCTTCTCGTACCAGGCCACGTCCCAGTACCGCCCGAACTTCCGCCCCACCTCCGCGAACGTGCCGGTGTGCCGGAAGCCGAAGCGGGCGTGCAGGCGCACCGACGCCTCGTTGGGCAGCGCGATCCCGGCGTACGCCCGGTGCACGTCCTCCTTCGCCAGGGCCTCGAAGAGCCGCTCGTAGAGCAGCGTCCCGATGCCCCGCCCGCCCGCGTCCGGGGCGAGGTAGACGGTCACCTCCACCGAGGTCGCGTACGCGGCCTTCGGCCGGAAGGCGCTGGACGTGGCGTAGCCCAGGACCCCTCCGCCCCGCGCGCCGCTTCCGTCCCCTCCGCCCCGCGCGCCCCTTCCGCCGCTTCCGGGGCCGTGCGCAACCAGCAGGCGGTGGGGGCCGTCTTCAGGGTGGGAGAGCAGCCAGGGGCGGCGCTCCTCGGGGGCGAACGGGGTGGTGTCGAATGTGATCGCCGTCTCACGGACGTAGTGGTTGTAGATGTCGGTGAGCGCCCCGAGGTCACCCTCCACGCCCGGCCTGACCTGCACCTCTGCGTCGTCCTGTGGCATTCGGCCCTCCCTCCGGGGCGGGACAGGGTACTGCAAGATCGCGCAAATCGACGGGCCTCATGGGAATTCTGTCCGGATTCCAGTCGTTGTTTCCGTCGGATGCAGGGCACCCGGGAGGGTGTCGCGACCTACTCAGCAAGGGAGCTCGCATGGCAACCCGTGCCGTCGCCCGTCGTCAGTCCGCCTCCGGTGGGACCACCGACCGGGCAAGCAGCGTTCGCGCCGTGGGCGGGGAGATCGCCGACCGCGACCTGGTCGGCATGTACCTCGACGAGATCGCGCGCACGCCCCTGCTCGACGCCGCCAAGGAGGTCGAGCTGTCCCAGACCATCGAGGCGGGTGTGTACGCCCAGCAGATCCTGGACGGCGAGACCGAGCCCGAGAAGGGCGGCGCCGCCGCGGGCGCGTCCCCCGAGGAGCTGGAGCGCCTGGTCGCCGAGGGCGAGCGTGCCAAGGACGTCTTCATCCGGTCGAACCTCCGGCTGGTCGTCGCGGTGGCCCGGCGATACCCGCGCAGCGGGCTGCCCCTGCTCGACCTGATCCAGGAGGGCAACGCGGGCCTGGTACGGGCGGTGGAGAAGTTCGACTACACCAAGGGCTTCAAGTTCTCCACGTACGCGACCTGGTGGATCCGGCAGGCCATCACGCGGTCGATCGCCGACCAGTCGCGCACCATCCGCCTCCCCGTGCACCTGGTGGAGGAGCTGGGCCGCATCCGGCGCGTGCAGCGGGAGTTCAACCGCGAGCACGGCCGCGACCCGGAGCCCGCCGAGGTCGCCGCCGAGCTCGGCTCCAACGCGGACCGGGTCATCGACGTCCTGGACTGGGCGCGCGACCCGGTCTCGCTGAACATGTCGGTGGACGACGCGGGCGAGACCCAGTTCGGCGACCTCCTGGAGGACACCTCGGCCGTGTCGCCCGAGCAGTCGGTGCTGACGCTGCTGCGCAGCGAGGAACTGGACGACCTGATCGGCAAGCTGGACAACCGCACGGCGTCGATCATCCGCATGCGGTACGGCATCGAGGACGGCCGCGAGCGGACGCTGACGGAGGTCGGCAAGGAGCACGGCCTGACGCGCGAGCGCATCCGCCAGATCGAGAAGCACGCGCTGCTGGAGCTGAAGCGCATGGCCCGCGACACGGGCTTCGACGCGGCGGCCTGATCCGCGCCGGGGCCGCCCGGCCCCGGGCGGTGCACGGCGTCGGGCGGTGCACAGCCGCTTAGGTTTCCCGCCGTGCCCCGCCCCGGTTCGGGGCGCCCGGCTTCCGGGCCTCCTGCCGCGGCGGGCCATGCGCGCCCGGCCGCGCCTCACCCCTGGGCCGGCGCCGCGCGTGTCAGGCGGGCGGCCAGGGCGGACACGTACGACGCCAGTGCGTCCGGGCCATGGACGGTGAACTCGCAGTCCACCAGCGCCAGCCGCAGCGCCAGCCACTCCACCGAGTCCGCCGACCGGGCGCTCAGCCGGCAGGTGTCCGGGCCCGTGGGCGACGGCACGAGGTGCGCGGGCAGGCGGGCGGTGACGAACTCCGCCGGAGCCTCGAAGGTGACGTCCACGTCCAGTTCCGCCTGCCTCCCGGACGTGGAGTGCGACAGCAGCCGCGCCGCGCCCCCCGGCGGCAGTTCGCGCGGCGTGAAACGGGCGCCCGTGGCGAAGGGGTCGGCGACGCGGTCGACCCGGAAGGTGCGCCAGTCCTCGCGCGTGAGGTCGTACGCCACCAGGTACCAGCGGTGGCCCGTCGACACCAGGCGGTACGGCTCCACCTGCCGCTTCGTCTGCGTACCGTCCCCCGCGCGGTAGCCGAACCGCAGGCGCTCGTGGGCGGTGACCGCGGCCGCGAGGGTCGTCAGGGTCGCGGGCGTGACCGTCGCCCCGTCGCCGCGCGTGAGCGGAATGGTCGCGTTCTGGAGGGTGGCCACCCGATGCCGCAGCCGCGACGGCAGCACCTGCTCCAGCTTGGCCAGCGCCCGTACGGCCGCCTCCTCCACGCCCTCGATGGCGTGCCCCGCCCCGGCGCGCAGCCCGACGGCGATCGCGACCGCCTCCTCGTCGTCCAGCAGCAGCGGCGGCATCGCGGCGCCCGCGACCAGCCGGTACCCGCCGATCGCGCCCCGGGAGGCCTCGACCGGGTACCCCAGGTCGCGCAGCCGGTCGATGTCGCGGCGGATCGTACGGGGACTGACGCGGAGCCGTTCGGCCAGCTCGCTGCCCGGCCACTCGCGCGGCGTCTGGAGCAGCGACAGCAGATTCAACAGTCGTGCCGGAGTGTCCGTCATGCCCTCCAGGATGCTCGCCCAGTAGGACACAAGCTGGCCTATATGCCTGATGAGCTGTGCGGCATGACCTCCTCCACCCCTACTCCCACCGTGCCCACCACCGCACCAGCGGCCGACCGGCGGCGATGGCTGGCCCTCGCCATCGTCATGACGGCCGCCTTCATGGACCTCGTCGACGTCACCATCGTCAACATCGCGATCCCGAGCATCGAGCGGGACCTGTCGGCGTCGTTCGGCGCGATCCAGTGGATCACCGCCGGCTACGCGCTGGCGTTCGCGGCCGGTCTGATCACCGGCGGCCGCCTGGGCGACATCTACGGCCGCAAGCGGCTCTTCCTCGTCGGCATGGCCGGCTTCACCGTGGCCTCGGCCCTGTGCGGTTTCGCCGCGAGCCCCGAAATGCTGGTCGCCTCCCGGCTGCTGCAGGGCGCGATGGCCGCGATGATGGTGCCGCAGGTGCTGGCGATCGTCCATGTCACGTTCCCGCCGCACGAGCGCGGGAAGGTCTTCGGGATGTTCGGTGCGGTCGTGGGGCTGGGGGCCGTGTCGGGGCCGCTGCTGGGCGCGCTGCTGACCCAGTGGAACCTGTTCGGGCTGGAGTGGCGGCCGATCTTCCTGATCAACCTGCCGGTCGGCATCGCCGGGCTGATCCTGGGCCGGAAGTTCATCACCGAGTCGCGTGCCGAGAGGGCGCTGCGGCTGGACCTGGTCGGCGTCGCGCTGGTCACACTCGCGCTGCTCATGCTGATCTACCCGCTGACGCGCGGGCGTGAGCTGGGCTGGCCGCTGTGGGGCCACCTCTGCATGGCGGGAAGCCTGCTGGTGTTCGCCGCCTTCGTGGCGTACGAGAGGCACAAGGCGCGCAAGGACGGCTCCCCGCTGGTCGAGCTGTCGCTGTTCCGGGTCAAGAGCTTCGCGGCCGGCATCGCGGTCCAGCTCACCTTCGGCGTCGTCATGGGCGTCTTCTTCCTGGTCTGGACGCTGTACATGCAGATCGGGCTGGGCTGGAGCCCGCTGAAGGCCGGTCTGACCGGTGTGCCGTTCTCGCTCGCCGTGTCCGTCGCGGCCGGGGTGTCCGTGCAGAAGCTGGTGCCGCGCTTCGGGCGGAAGGTGCTCCAGGCCGGTGCGCTGACCATGGCCGCCGGGGTGCTGTTCTACATCTGGGAGGCCGGGCGGTACGGGACCGGGATCGCGCCCTGGCAGATGGCCGCGCCGCTGATCGTGATGGGCCTCGGCATGGGCCTGATCGTGGCGCCGCTGACGGACGCGGTGCTCTCGGACGTACCGCGCGAGCACGCCGGTTCGGCGTCCGGGCTGATCAACACGACGGGGCAGATGGGCACCGCGCTGGGCCTCGGCCTGGTCTCGGTCGTCTTCTTCGGGGCGATCGACGAGGAGCGCCTCGCGCCCGCCGAGGTCGGCTCCGCCTTCGCGGAGGCGTTCCAGGGAGCGCTGTGGTGGGTCGTGGCGGTGCTCGCGGTCATCTTCGCCGTGATGTTCGCGCTGCCGGGGCGCCCCAAGCAGCACCTGGAGGGTGCCGGCGCGGCCGGCGGGGCGTCGGCGGAGGCGCCGGGCGAGGCCGTGCCTGCGGGGATGCCTGCCGAGGTGTCTTCCGAGACGTCTTCCGAGACGTCTTCCGAGACGTCTTCCGAGACGTCTTCCGAGACGTCTTCCGAGACGTCCTCCGAGACGTCTTCCGAGGTGCCTTCGCAGGCGTCTTCCAAGGCGTCGGACCCGGCGCTCACGCGCTGAGGCGCCGAACGGTGCTCACGCGCTGAGGCGCGGCCTGACGGAGGGCGTGCGGCCCGGCTCCGGGATCGGTGGGCGATCCCTGGAGTCGGGCCTTCCGTTTGCCCGGATGTGTTTACTTCGCCGAAAAGCGGACGTACGCTGCTGGTGAAACCACAAAGTCGGGCATCGATCGGACGTAAATCCACATGTACGCACCGGAGCGCCACCAACTGATCCTGCGCCTCGCCCGCGAGGGCGGCCGGGTCGACGTGCTCTCCCTCGCCGAGCAGTTCCAGGTGACGGCCGAGACGATCCGGCGTGACCTCAAGGCGCTGGACCGCGCCGGGCTCGTCCGCCGGGTGCACGGCGGCGCCATCCCGGCCGGCCGGCTCGACTTCGAACCCGACCTGGCCGAGCGCGAGTCCACCGCCGCGGACGAGAAGGACCGCATCGCGCGCGCCGCCCTCGCCGAACTGCCCGAGGACGGCAGCGTCATCCTCGACGCCGGCTCCACCGTGGCCCGGGTGGCCGCCGGACTGCCCCAGGAGTGCACCCTCACGGTCGTCACCCACGCCCTGCCCGCCGCCTTCCGGCTGGCCGACCACCCCGGCATCGCCCTCCACCTGGTCGGCGGCCGCGTCCGGCACCGTACCCGCGCGGCGGTCGACGCATGGGCGCTGGAGGCGTACGGACAGGTCCGCGCCGACGTCCTCCTGCTCGGCGCGAACGGGTTCTCCGCCGCCCACGGACTCACCACCCCCGACCTCGCCGAGGCCGCCGTGAAGCGCGCCATGGTCGCCGCCGCCCGCCGGGTCGTGCTGCTCGCCGACTCGGCCAAGCACGGCGCCGATCACTTCGCCCGCTTCGGCGACCTCACCGACGTGGACCTGCTCATCACGGACACCGGGCTCGCACCCGAAGACGCGGCGGCCATCGAGGCGGCCGGAACGGACGTCGTACGCGCATGATCCTCACCGTCACCCCCAACCCGTCCCTGGACCGGACCTACGAAGTCCCCGCCCTGGAGCGCGGCGAGGTGCTGCGCGCCACCGGCGAGCGCGTGGACCCGGGCGGCAAGGGCGTCAACGTCTCCCGCGCCGTGGCCGCCGCCGGGCGCCGCACCGTCGCCGTCGTGCCGCTGGGCGGCGCGCCCGGCGCGCTCGTCGCCGAACTGCTGGCCGACGAGGGCATCGAGGTCGCGCCCGTCCCGCTGAAGGGCCACACCCGGTCCAACATCGCGGTCGCCGAACCGGACGGCACGCTCACCAAGATCAACGCCCCGGGGCCCCGGCTGACCCCCGGCGAGTCCGAGGCGATCCTCGCGGCGGTCGGCGCGTTCTCGCCCGCCGCCGACTGGGTCGCCTGCTGCGGCAGCCTGCCGCCCGGCCTCGGCCCGGAGTGGTACGCCGACCTCGTCACCCGCGCACACGGCTACGGCTCCCGCATCGCCCTGGACACCTCCGGCCCCTCGCTGCTGGCCGCGCTGCGCGCCCGCCCCGACGTGATCAAGCCCAACGCCGAGGAGCTCGCCGAAGCGGTCGGCCGCCCCCTGGCCACGGTGGGCGACGCCGCCAAGGCGGCGGAGGAGCTGCGCGAGGCGGGCGCCGGTGCCGTGCTGGCCAGCCTCGGCGCCGACGGACAACTGCTCGTCTCCGACGCCGGCGCCTTCTACGGGTACGCCGCCGTCGACGCCGTACGCAGCAACGTCGGTGCGGGCGACGCCTCCCTGGCGGGCTTCCTCGCCGCGGGCGGCGAAGGGCCGGAGGCGCTCGCGGCGGCGGTGGCGCACGGCGCGGCGGCCGTGCGGCTGCCGGGCAGCGTGATGCCGACACCGTCCGACCTGGACCCCTCGGCGGTCACGGTGACCGCCGACGTACCCCTCGACCGAGAGCTGAGCGAGCAAGGGAGCCCGCGATGAGCGACATGATCACCGCGGACCTGGTCGATCTCGACCTGGCCGCGCACACGAAGGAAGCGGCGGCCCGTTCGCTCGCCGAGCGGATGGTGCGGCTGGGCCGGGTCACCGACCTGGACGGCTTCCTCGCCGACGTCGCGGCTCGCGAGGCGCAGATGCCGACCGGCCTGGACGGCGGCATCGGCATCCCGCACTGCCGCAGCGCGCACGTCACCGAACCCACGCTCGCCTTCGGCCGCTCGGGCCCCGGCATCGACTTCGGCGCCCCGGACGGGCCGGCGGACCTGATCTTCCTGATCGCCGCACCGGCGGGCGCGGACGACGCCCACCTGACGATCCTGTCGTCCCTGGCCCGCCGCCTGATGGACCCCGACTTCACCTCGGCGCTGCGCACGACGGCCTCCGCGGCGGGGGCGGCGGCCCTCGTCCGGGGCGACGCCCCGCCCCCGGCCGCCGAGGCGGCCGCCCAGGCGGAGGCCCCGGCCGGCGCCGCGGAGGCGGACACCCCCTCCGGTGGGGAGCCGCCGGAGGCGCGGGTCACCACCGGCGGAGGCGGTGCGGGGCCGTCCATCGGGGGAGCGGGCGAAGCCACCGGCGGGGTGAACGCGCCGGCGCCGTTCCGTGTCGTGGCCGTGACGTCGTGCCCCACCGGGATCGCGCACACCTACATGGCCGCCGAGTCCCTGGAGAGCGCCGGGCGGGACGCCGGGGTCGAGGTGGCCGTCGAGACGCAGGGCTCCGCGGGGTTCACCCGGCTCGACCCGGCCGTGATCGCCGCCGCCGACGGCGTGATCCTCGCGCACGACGTCCCCGTCCGGGAGAAGGAACGCTTCGCCGGCAAGCCCACCGTCGACGTCGGCGTCAAAGCGGGCATCAACCGGGCCGCCGAACTGATCGCCGACGTCCGCGCCAAGGCCGAGCGGGGCGAGGTCACCGCCCCGGCGGCGGCGGGGACCGATCGTGCCACGCCCGTGGAGAGCGCGGGCGAGCCCGGCGAGGGGTACGGCACCAAGCTCCGCAAGTGGCTGATGTCGGGCGTCAGTTACATGGTGCCCTTCGTCGCCGCCGGCGGTCTCCTCATCGCCCTCGGCTTCGCCATCGGCGGCTACACCATCGACAAGGCCCCGTCCGTCGCCGAGCACTTCGCCTGGGGCCAGGCCGACAGTTGGGCCGCGCTGCTGTTCCAGATCGGCGGCCTGGCGTTCAGCTTCCTGATCCCGGTCCTCGCCGGATACATCGCGTACGGCATGGCCGACCGCCCCGGGCTGGTCCCCGGCTTCGTCGGCGGCGCCGTCGCGCTCACCATCGACGCCGGGTTCCTCGGAGGGCTGGCCGCCGGTCTGGTCGCGGGCGGGGTGGTGCGGGTGATCCAGCGGGTCAGGGTGCCCGGCGTGCTGCGCGGCATCATGCCCGTGGTCGTCATCCCCCTCGTCTCGTCGCTGATCGTCGGCTTCCTGATGTTCCTGGTGATCGGCAAGCCCATCGCGTCGCTCCAGAGCGCGCTGACCGACTGGCTGTCCGGCCTCTCCGGCGCCAACGCGGTCGTCCTGGGCATGATCCTCGGCCTGATGATGTGCTTCGACCTGGGCGGCCCGCTCAACAAGGTCGCCTACGCGTTCGCGATCGGCGGCCTCGCCAGCCCCAACGAGGGCTCGCTGAAGGTGATGGCCGCCGTGATGGCCGCCGGCATGGTGCCGCCGCTGGCGATGGCCCTGGCCACGGTGGTGCGCGGCAAGCTGTTCACCCGGGCCGAGCGGGAGAACGGCAAGGCCGCCTGGGTGCTCGGCGCCTCGTTCATCACCGAGGGCGCGATCCCCTTCGCCGCCGCCGACCCGCTGCGCGTCATCCCGTCGGCGATGGTGGGCGGCGCGGTCACCGGCGCCCTGTCCATGCTCTTCGAGTGCACCCTGCGCGCCCCGCACGGTGGCGTCTTCGTGGTGCCCCTGATCGGCAACCCGGCCCTCTACCTGGTCGCGATCGCCCTCGGCACCCTGGTGAGTGCCACGCTCGTCGTCCTTCTCAAGGGCCACGCCCGCAAGGCGTCCGGCCCCGCGGCGGTGGCGGACGAGCCGGGGGAGACCCACGAGAAGGTCACCGTCGCCGCCTGAGCCCCGGGAACCGGAACCCGTCAGCGCACCCGGCCCCGCACCCGCGCGCGGCGCTCCATGGCGTCGCGCGCGGTGTGCTCGTCCTCGTACACCTCGCACATGTGCCGGCCGTCCGGCGTCGCCGTGTGCTCCACCTCCCAGACGCTCATCTCACTGCCGTCCAGCAGCAGGAACGCGTGCTCGTACAGCGTGAACCCGGCGTCCTTCCCCGCCACGCTGCACTGCCGGCCGAAGACCTGCTTGATGTGGTGCGCGAACGCGCCCCTCAGCCGCGCCGCCACCGCCTCGCCCGGCCGGTCCTCGTTCTCCGCGCGGCGCAGCACCCGGCGGGCGTGGTCCGCCGAGTCGTCCGGCACGTACATCGGCGAGGCCGGGACGGGCGGCCGGGCCAGCAGCGTGCCCAGCCACTCCAGGTCCGCGTCGAGGTCCACGGCCGGGTCGTCCTCCGGCTCGGTGAAGCCGGCCGGCAGGCGGGACGCGGCGAGCCGTACGTCGGTCTCGTCCACGTACAGCTCGTGCTGCTCGTGGCCGTCCCGCCCGGTGTTGTGCACCAGCTCCCACAGCGTCAGCGAGGAGCCGTCCGCCAGCAGGTACGTATGCCGGTACGTCGTCCGGTGGAGCGCCGCGCTGTGGTGCGACGAGTGCAGCGAACTGGCGTGGGCCAGCGCCGAGTCCAGCCGCGTGACCAGCGCGTCGGGCAGGTCGAAGGAGTTGAGCGCCCGCCCCAGGAGGCGCTCGACGTGCATCTCGGTCGTCTCGTCGTCGTTCGGAACGTTCAAGAGGGGTCTCCAGGCCGTCGCCGTGTGTCACTCGATGCTTGCTTAAGGTAGTGCCTGGGTCTGACAACGCGGTCGGCTTCCACAAAACGAGGGGCGCGCAAGCCGAGTTCCCGCGCGCCCCCCTCAACTCCGGTCCCGGACGCCTCGGTCGAGGCGGTACAGATCGCGGTACGACGGGAAGTCGCCGCCCGGCCCCGACACCGAACCGGCGGCCAGCACGGCCCGCACGATCGCCCTGGTCACCACGGTGGCACCGGCCGCCAGCACCTCGTTCAGCGCCAGCGGGCCATGCGTGTCGGGCAGGGGGCGCCCGCCCGTGGCGAGGGCGAAGACCGTGTCGCCGTCGTTGAGGAGGTGCACCGGCCGCACGGCGCGCGCGATGCCGTCGTGCGCCGTCCCCGCGAGCTTCTGCGCCTGGGCCCGGGTCAGGTCCGCGTCCGTGCCGACGACGGCGAGCGTGGTGTTCAGCGGCGGCCAGTCGTTGCGCTCCAGCGCCTCGGCCAGTTGCCGCGCCGCCGCCGCGTGCGTCTCGGCCCCGGGCTGGGTCACCGGACCGTCGCCGTACGCCCCGTACAGCACCCCCGTCAGCGGATCGACCGCCGAACCGACCGCGTTGGCCACGACGAGCGCGCCGACGGTGATCCCGGACGCCAGAACCGTGGCGGCCGTGCCGACCCCACCCTTCATCCCGCCGATCACCGCCCCGGTCCCGGCTCCGACCGACCCGCACTCCACGGGGGCGCCCAGGACCGTGGCGTCCGCCGCCTCCACCGCCGCACGCCCCGTCGAGGCGTCCGGGCGCGCCTTCCAGTCGCCGCCCCGGCCCAGGTCGAACACGCACGCCGCCGGAACGACCGGCACCACCTGCGACGGGTCGGGCCCGACGCGCACGCCCCGCCCCCGCTCCTCCAGCCAGGCCATCACCCCCGCCGCCGCCTCCAGCCCGTAGGCGCTGCCGCCCGTCAGGACCACCGCCTCGATGCGCTGGACCAGGTTGCGCGGGTCCAGCGCGTCCGTCTCCCGCGTGCCGGGGCCCCCGCCCCGCACGTCCACGGCCGCGACCGCCCCGCCCTCGGGCGCCAGGACCACCGTCGTGCCGCTGAGTGCCTTGTCCCCCGGTACGCGCGCGTGGCCGACCCGCAGACCCGCCACGTCCGTCAGTGCGTCATTCATCCTCCTTGCGTACCACGCTCCATACGGGCCGTGAGGGTGACTCCGACCGCGACGGCCGCCGCCGCGACCAGCCCCGCCGCCAGGACGCCCCACCGCCCCGCGAAGGTGCACACCAGGATGGCGAGCGCCGCGCACGGCAGCACCAGTTGCTGGGCGATGCCCGACTTGAAGTACCGCGAGTGCAAGCCCCACACCACCAGCAGGAACAGTGCCGCCGGCAGGGTCACCGCGGCCGCCGCCGCCGTCGCCGACAGGTGCGCCTTGCCGACCGCCTGCTCGACCGCGACCTCGATCCCCGCGCCGATCGCCGCCGCCGACGCCTGGATCACGTAATGGCCGTATCCCCACAGGAACGCCTGCCGGTTGGACAGCAGCCGGCGGTGGACGGGGACGATGAAGTAGATCCACCACGCGGCGAAGATCAGCAGCAGCCCGCCGCCCGCGATCGGCAGCAGCTCGTCCAGCGCGTCGTTCTCCTCCACGCCCGTCTTCACGGCGACGGTCGCCGCCGCGATCGTCTCGCCGAGCACGATGATGGTGAACAGCCCGTACCGCTCGGCGATGTGCTGTGCGTGCCAGCTCGAGGAGAAGTCCCGCTCCGCGAGCGGCGGTACGGCCATCTCGGCGACCACCAGCACCAGGAACACGTACGGCAGGGCCTCCTCGGGCACGAACAGCAGCGCCGTCCAGCCCGCCTGGCACAGCGTCACGCCGGCCGCGTACCGCAGCGCCATGGTGCGCTCCGCGCCGGACGCGGCCCGTGCGGCGCGCAGCCACTGCGAGGCGAGCCCGAGCCGCATCACCAGGTAGCCGAGCCACACCAGGAGGAACTCCTGCTCCTCGAACGCCCGGGACACCCCGGCGGCCAGGACCAGGACCCCCGCGATCTGCACGAGCGTCACGACCCGGTACAGGACGTCGTCGTTGTCGTACGCCGAGGCGAACCAGGAGAAGTTCATCCAGGCCCACCAGATGGCGAAGAACACCATCGCGTACCGGGCGATGCCTTCCCCGGCGTGCCCCTCCGCGACGGCGTGCACGAGCTGGACGCCCGCCTGGGCCACCGCCACGACGAAGCACAGGTCGAAGAAGAGCTCCAGGGGCGTGGCGGCACGGTGCGCCTCGTCCCGGCTGCGAGAGACCAGGGGCCGCAGGGGCGTACGGGGAGGGGAGGTCATCCCCCCAGGACAGCAGAGGCGCCCCGGCCGGACGCCCTTCGCGGGACGCCGTCACCCCGGAAGTCCCCACAACGGGCGAATCGTCTCGCGTCCCCCTACGGTGACCGCGTGACCCAGCCCCCCGCCCCCACGGGCGACCCCGGCCCCGACGAGCCCCCGGCCCCGACCGGTGACCCGGCCCCGACCGAGCCGCCCGCCCCCACAGGTGACCCCGAGCCCACCGAGCCGCCCGCCCCCACAGGTGACCCCGAGCCCACCGAGCCGCCCGCCCCGACCGGCGACCCGGCTCCGACCGAACCCCCGGCGCCCACCGAGCCGCCCGCCCCCACGGGTGACCCCGGCCCCGACGAGCTTCCGGCCCCGACCGGCGACCCTGGTCCGACCGACCCCCCCGCCCCCCCCCCCGCCCCCCCCCCCCCCCCCCCCCCCCCCCCCCCCCCCCCACCCCCCCCCCCCCCCACCCCCCCCCCCCGCCCCCCCCCCCCCCCCCCCCCCCCCCCCCCCGCCCCCCCCGCCCCCGCCCCGCCCCCCCCCCCCCCCCCCCCCCCCCCCCCCCCCGGCCCCCCCGCCCCCGCCCGGGCCCCCGGCCCCGACCGAGCCGCCCGCCCCGACCGATGACCCCGCGCTCGCCGAACCCCCGACCGGCGCCCACCGAACCCCCGGCCGGCGCCCAATTGACGCCCCGCCCACCGAAACCGTCGGCCGCCTTCGAGCCTCCCGCCCCGCTGCCTCCCCCAGCACCCGGCACCCGGCACCCGCCCGCGGCCATCAGCCCTGCCTCCAGTGGGTCCCCACTGCCACCGCCGGGCCGTGGCGTGCGGCGTACGCTGGGGGTATGAGGACCGCCCCCACCCCCGGACCGCGCGATGCGAAGAGCCAATCGGCGCCGGAGGAAGAGAACAACCCGCAGAATCCGAGTGACACGAAGAGTCCGGACAGCGCGGACAGCCCACGGAGCGCGGCTGTCGGTCCGGCCGGTCCCAAGAAGAGGACACCGGCGCTGATCTTCGACGATCCGCTCGCACAGCAGTCGGCGGACGATACGGACCGTGGGTGGGGCGAGCGGCCTCCGGCCGGCGACAGCGCCTCGGACCTCGCGCGCTTCCTCGACGAGAAGCCGCCGCACCACCTCTGAGACGGCGGACCTATCGGGCGCCGCGCTGGGCGACGAGCGCGTCGCGGATGTCCTTGAGGACCTCCAGCTCGGTGACCTCCAGGGTCTCCTCCACGCCCTTCTTCTCCTTCTCGAGGGCCGCCCGCCGCGCCAGGTACCTGGCCATGGGCAGCACCATCAGGAAGTAGACGACGGCGGCGGTGATCAGGAAGCTGAGCGTCGCACTGAGCACCGAACCCCACAGGATCGCGACGCCCTGGACGACCTCCCCGTTGTCGTTCACCTGGCACGGGCCCTTCAGGCAGGACTGGTAGCTCTCCAGGTTCTTGGTACCAAAGGCACCGACGACCGGGCTGATCACGCCCCGCACGACCGCGTTGACGATGTTGGTGAACGCGGCGCCGATCACCACCGCGACCGCCAGGTCGATCACGTTGCCGCGCAGGAGGAAGGCCTTGAAGCCCTCCAGCAGACTCTGATTGTTGTCCTGGCTCACCACGGTGCCTTTCGTCGCATGTGCAGTTGGCGCAGCCATTACGCCCGGCACCGTGCATAACCGTCCAATCCGTACACACGGACAGGTGAACCGGCGGGGAATCCGTGCGACGTGCGGGCGCCGGGCGGGTCAGCACAGCGTCACCGCCAGCCGGGACGTCGTCCCCGCACCGGCCAGCGCCGTGGCGGTGGCGCGCGGGACGGAGAGCACCACGAGCGCGCCCCCGTCCGCGGGCTCGTCGCCCGACTGCGGCACCTTCTCCACGCGAGCGCCCCTGGCCACCACGCGGGCCTCGTCGTCACCGTCCGCCGACGGCGAGCCCGGAGACGCGATCACGTCGACGAGGTCACCGGGCCGCAGCAGCCGGACGGTCGCGCCGTCCGCGATCCGCACCGGGGCGGACACCAGCTCGGCCGCTCGCGGCTCCCGTTCCGGCGCGGCGGCGGGCCGCGGCGGTTGCGCTTCACCGGGTCCACGGGACCCGGAGGCCGAAGCGGCCAGCGCGGCCGCCGTCATGGCGAGCCCGGCCGCCATCGCGCGCCGCCTTCGCCGCACGGCCCGCCGCAGCCGGTGCCGCCCGCCGCGCACCCGCAGGGGCGCGAACTGAGGCACCCCACACGTCTCCGGCACCGCGGGCACGTGCGCGGCCGGACGCGGACCGGGAGGAACGGAGAGGTACGAAGAAGACGTCATGGCGACCACCGCCTGCCGTGAGGGACCGGGAGCGGGCATCCGCTCCGCCGGCTTTCCGCCGACGCCCCTCACGGTGACGCGTTCCGGCCGATCCCGCTCGCGCCTGTGGACAGCCTCCGCGGTGTGGACAACCCCGTCACCCGCGAGCGTGACCGCCCGCCATGATCACGGCAGTTCGATGCCCAGGTCCCAGCCGTCGTGCGCGTGGGTGCACAGGCAGGAGCGGCTGCCGTTCTCCGGCAGCGCGGCGACCGCGTCGAACAGCACCTCGCGCAGCCGGCCCACGTTCTCGCCGAACACCCGCAGCACCTCGGTGTGCGAGACGCCGTCACCGGTCTCGGCGCCCGCGTCCAGGTCGGTCACCAGTGCCATGGACGTGTAGCAGAGTCCCAGCTCCCGGGCGAGGTACGCCTCCGGGTGCCCGGTCATGCCGACGACCGACCAGCCCATCGCGGCGTGGAACCGCGATTCGGCGCGGGTCGAGAAGCGCGGGCCCTCTATGACGACCATGGTGCCGCCGTCGACCGCCTCCCAGCCGCGCCCGTGCGCGGCGGCGAGGGCCACCTTGCGCCCGTCGGGGCAGTAGGGGTCGGCGAAGGAGGTGTGCACGACGTTCGGCACCGTTCCGTCCGGCAGCGGCTCCCCGTCGAAGTACGTCTGCGTACGGGTCTTCGTCCGGTCCACGAGCTGGTCCGGCACCAGCAGCGTGCCCGGCCCGTACTCGGGGCGCAGTCCGCCCACCGCGCACGGCCCGAGGGCCTGGCGTACGCCGACCGAGCGCAGCGCCCACAGGTTGGCCCGGTAGTTGATGCGGTGCGGCGGCAGGTGGTGGCCGCGCCCGTGCCGCGGCAGGAAGGCGACCCGGCGCCCGGCCAGCTCGCCGAAGAACAGCGAGTCGCTCGGGCTGCCGTACGGCGTGGTCACCCGGACCTCCGTCACGTCCTTCAGGAACGAATAGAAGCCGGAACCGCCGATGACGCCGATCTCCGCGCGCTGGCCGCCCCCGGCTCCCGCCACGGCCCCGGCTCCCGCCACGGCCTCGGCTCCCGCCACGGCCTCGGCTCCCGCCACCGGCCCGGTCGTGACCCCGGTGTCGCCGCCGCCGTTGCCCGCCTGCGCTGCGTTCGCTGCGTTCCCCATGCGGCTCACCCTAGCCGGGCCCGGATGCGCCCAGGACCCCGCCGTGGGAGCAGCGGGGCCCGGATGCGCCCAGGACCCCGCCGTGGGAACAGCGGGGTCCTGGGGAGAACCGGATGCGCGTCAGGCGGCGGAGCTGGAGCTCTTGGCCGTGCTCGACGCGGCGGGCTTGGAGTCCGAGGAGCCGGAGGACGAGGAGCTCGACGACGACCCGGTCGAACCGGTCGAGCCGGACGACTTCGCGGCCGGGGAGCTGCTCGACGACGCGCCACGGCTGTCGTTGCGGTAGAAGCCCGAGCCCTTGAAGACAATGCCGACGGCCGAGAACACCTTCTTCAGGCGTCCCTGGCAGCTCGGGCACTCGGTCAGAGCGTCATCGGTGAACTTCTGCACCGCCTCGAGGCCCTCGCCGCACTCGGTGCACTGGTACTGGTAGGTCGGCACTTGTCTTCCTCCTGGCACTCTCACTCGATGAGTGCTAACGACAGTCCATACTGACGTATTCCGCGGGATCAGTCCACCGTCACCGGCACGCGGTGACCGACGCCACGTGCCACGGTCCGGGTCGCCGGACGGGGCAGGAGGCGGGACCGGAGCGCCAGCAGGGTGGCCAGCGCCAGGGCCGTACCGCCCAGCGGGACCAGGAAACCGGCGCTCGGGCCGTACCCGTCCGCGAGCCGTCCGGCCACCGTCACGGCGGCCGCCTGGCCCAGGGCCACGGCGCCGGTCAGCCAGGTGAAGGCCTCGGTGCGGGCGGACGCCGGCACCAGGGTCTCGACCAGCGTGTAGCCGGTGATCAGCGCGGGGGCGATGCACAGGCCCACGATCAGGCCGAGCGCGCCGAGCAGCACCACGGAGTGCGCGGACCACAGCAGCGAGGCGGCCACGGTCAGGCCGGCGTACCCGAGGATCAGGCGGCGCCGGGGGCCGGTCTTCCAGGCGATGGCGCCGACCGCGATACCGGCCAGCATGTTGCCCGCGGCGAAGAGCCCGTACAGCACGCCGTTCATGCCCGGCTGCCCGATCGACTCGGTGAACGCGGTCAGCGAGACCTGCATGCCGCCGAAGACGGAGCCGATGCCCAGGAAGGCCACGGCCAGGACCCGGACGCCCGGCACGGACAGGGCGGAGGTGTGCTCCACGCGCGCGTGGGCGGACGCCAGGCCGTGGGCGGGCTGCGTACGGCGCTGGGCGGCGAAGAGCAGGCCGCCGGCCAGGGTGAGCGCCGCCTCGGCGATCAGACCGGCGGCGGGGTGGACGCCGGTGCACAGCGCGGTGGCGAGGACGGGGCCCACGACGAAGGTGAACTCGTCCGTGACGGACTCGAAGGCCGCCGCCGTCGACATCAGCGGGGAGCCTTCCAGCTTGGCCGCCCAGCGGGAGCGCACCATGGGGCCGACCTGTGGCACGGAGGCGCCGGTCGGCACCGCCGCCACGAACAGCGCCCACAGGGGGGCGTCCGCCAGCGCCAGCGCCGTCAGGGCCGACACCGACACGGTGTGCACGAGGACGCCGGGGATCAGCACGGCGCGCTGGCCGAAGCGGTCGGCGAGCTTGCCGCTCTGCGGTGCGAAGAGAGCCATCGAGACGCCGGTGAACGCGGCGACGGCGCCGGCGCTGCCGTACGAACCGGTGGTGTGCTGCACCAGCAGGACGATGCCGATGGTCAGCATCGCGAAGGGCTGCCGCGCCGCGAATCCGGGCAGCAGGAACGTCCATGCTCCCGGGGTGCGCAGGAGCTGCCCGTATCCAGGACGCTTGGCAGCGTCAGAGGTGGCGACCGTGGCTGTGTTGACAGCGGAGGGCACGGCCCTTGGCCTTTCTGCCGCCTGGTAGCGCTCCCCTGGGTGTCGGGAGCCGCCGAGAGCTGTCCTCTTGCGCGGAACTGCGGTAGATACCGGACCCCTGAACCGGGGTGTCACGGCCGCCATACGGTCGCGCCAGCTCTGCGTCAGGCAGAGTTGGTCGATCAGTGTGCCTTCATGGTACAGGGGCGAGCGCCCGTGGCGCCTGTGAAATTGCCGATACGGGCAAGGTGGCACCTCCGATCAACCGAATGTTCACCCTGGAACCGAGGGCTGTCCCGCCGGGCCCCGCCCCTAGGTGCCGCCGCGGGTGCCTCCCGTACCGAGCCAGTCGGCCAGCTTGCCGCCCTGGGCCACGGCCCGCAGCCGCCGCTCGGCGGCGTCCCGGACCGGGTCCGTGGCGACCACCAGCAGCTCGTCGCCGTGCCGCAGCACGGTCGTCGGCGACGGTACGAAGCTCTTGCCGTCCCGTACGACGAGGGTGACGGCCGCGCCCGGGGGCAGCCGCAGCTCCGCGACCTCCACGCCGTGCATCCGGGACTTCTGCGGGACGGCCACCGACAGCAGGTGCCCGCGCAGCCGCTCCAGGGGGGCCGATTCGACGCCCAGGTCGGCGGCCTCGGCCTGGTCTCCCAGCCGCAGCGCCCTGGCCAGCCAGGGCAGGGTCGGGCCCTGTACCAGGGTGTAGACCACGACCAGCACGAAGACGATGTTGAAGACCTTCTCGCTGCCCTCGATTCCCGAGACCATGGGGATGGTCGCCAGGATGATGGGCACCGCGCCGCGCAGGCCGGCCCAGGACATCAGGGCCTGCTCCTGCCACGGGACGCGGAAGGGCAGCAGGCTCATGAAGACGGACAGCGGCCGCGCGACCGCCGTCAGCACCAGCCCGACCAGGACCGCCGGCCAGAAGTCGTCGACCAGCTCGTGCGGGGTCACCAGCAGGCCGAGCAGGACGAACATGCCGATCTGGGCGAGCCAGCCCAGGCCCTCCGCGAAGCCCCGGTTGGCGGGCGCGTGCGGCAGCTTGGCGTTGCCGAGCACCACGGAGGCCAGGTAGACCGCGAGGAAGCCGCTGCCGTGCGCCATGGCGCCGGCCGCGTAGGCGACCACCGCGATGGCCATCACGGCGATCGGGTAGAGGCCGGAGGCGGGCAGGGCGACGTGGCGCAGCCCGAAGGCGCCGAGGAAGCCCACCGCCAGTCCGATGGCCGCGCCGATGGCCAGCTCCAGGGCGATGGTGCCCAGCAGCATGTACCAGCTCTCGACCGGGCCGGCCGTGGAGAAGGCCACCACCAGGATCACGACGGGGGCGTCGTTGAAGCCGGACTCGGCCTCCAGGGTGCCGGTCACCCGGGACGGCAGGGGCACCTTGCGCAGGACGGAGAAGACGGCGGCGGCGTCCGTGGAGGAGACGACCGCGCCGATGATCAGTGCCTGCCGCCACTCCAGGCCCACCCAGTAGTGCGCGGCCGCGGCCGTGATGCCCACGCTCACCGCGACGCCGGCGGTCGACAGGACGGCCGCCATGGGCAACGCGGGTTTGATCTCCTTCCACTTCGTTCCCAGGCCGCCCTCGGCCAGGATCACCACAAGCGCGGCATAGCCGATCACTTGGGTCAGTTCGGCGTTGTCGAACTGGACGTTGCCGATCCCGTCCTGGCCGATGGCGACGCCGATCCCCAGGTAGAGGAGCAGGCTGGGGAGCCCGCTGCGCGAGGAGATCCGCACCGCCGCGACGGCGACGAGCAGGACGAGCGAGCAGACGAGCAGGAGTTCGTTGAGCTGGTGGACAGTCAGTGGGCCGACCCTTTCCTCGCATGCGTGACGCATCGTTCCGAGCTGCGGTACTTCGTTACTTTACCTAATCATTAACGCGTCCTTGACGCCAGGCCGGGGTGGGCGGCGCCCCTGCCGGGTCCCCGGGAAAGCCCTCCTTACTGACACCGCGTCCGGGCCGGGCGGGCGCTGCGCCTATGGTTGCTCCAGCACTCCAGGACCAGCCTGCGCCTCGAAGGACAGCGATGCCCGCCAACACCACCGCCGCTTCCACCAAGAAGAAGGGGCGACGCGCCCGTCTGCTCGTGATCGCCCTGGTGCTGGCGCTGGTCGCGGGCCTCGGTTACGGCGCCTACTGGACCGTCAGCACCGTGCGCGCCCCGTTCCCGCAGACCACCGGCACCTTGAAGCTCGACGGGCTGTCCGGCCCGGTCGACGTCAAACGGGACGACTACGGCGTCCCGCAGATCTACGCCTCCACCGAGGAGGACCTGTTCCGCGCCCAGGGCTACGTCCAGGCCCAGGACCGGTTCTGGGAGATGGACGTCCGCCGCCACATGACGGCCGGGCGGCTGTCGGAGATGTTCGGCCGGGAACAGGTCGACACGGACGCGTTCCTGCGCACCCTGGGCTGGCACCGGGTGGCACAGGAGGAGTACGACAAGCTCCTGTCGCCCGACACCAAGAAGAACCTCCAGGCGTACGCGGACGGCGTCAACGCCTACCTGAAGGGCAAGGAGGGGCGTGACATCTCGGTCGAGTACGCCGCCCTGGCCTTCAGCAACGACTACTCCATCGAGCCGTGGACGCCGGTCGACTCGGTGGCCTGGCTCAAGGCCATGGCCTGGGACCTGCGCGGCAACATGCAGGAGGAGATCGACCGTTCGCTGATGACCACCAGGCTCAGCGAGAAGCAGATCCAGGACCTCTACCCGCCGTACCCGTACGACCTGCACCGCCCGATCGTCGACAAGGGCGGCGTCGACGGGGCCACCGGGAAGTTCGACCCCTCCGCCGAGGGCGGCAGCGAGGACGCCGGGACGGGCAGCGGCCTGGACGCGGGTACGGACACGGGCTCGGGGACGGGTACCGGCACCGGCACGGGCGGCTCGGACGGCGCCCAGGGCAGCCCTCAGGGCGCCACGCAGGGCCTCCAGTCCCAGCTCTCCGCGCTGTCCGCCTCCCTGGAGAAGATCCCCGCCCTGCTCGGCCCCAACGGCAACGGCATCGGCTCCAACTCATGGGTCGTCTCGGGCAAGTACACGACCACCGGCAAGCCGCTGCTCGCCAACGACCCGCACCTGGCGCCCCAGCTCCCCTCGCTCTGGTACCAGATGGGCCTGCACTGCCGCTCGGTGTCGGACAAGTGCCGTTACGACGTGGCCGGCTACACCTTCGCCGGGATGCCCGGCGTGATAATCGGGCACAACCAGGACATCGCCTGGGGCTTCACCAACCTGGGCGCGGACGTCAGCGACCTGTACCTGGAGAAGGTCACCGACAGCGGCTACCTGTTCGCCGGCAAGGAGCGGCCCTTCGTCACCCGCGAAGAGATCATCAAGATCGCCGGCGGCGAGCCCAGGAAAATCACCGTCCGCACGACGAACAACGGCCCCCTGGTCTCCGACCGCAGCAACGAGCTGGAGAAGGTCGGCGACGAGGCTCCCGTCGACAACCTGGCGCCGGACCGCGGCGACGGCTACGCGGTGGCGCTGCGCTGGACCGCCCTGGACCCGGGCAAGTCCATGGACGCCGTGTTCAAGCTGAACCGCGCCACCGACTTCAAGCAGTTCCGTGAGGCCGCCCGCGACTTCGAGGTGCCCTCCCAGAACCTGATCTACGCCGACGCCAAGGGCGCCGAGGGCACCATCGGCTACCAGGCCCCCGGCAAGATCCCGGTCCGCCAGAAGGGCCACGACGGCACCATGCCGGCGCCGGGCTGGGACCCGAAGTACACCTGGAAGAAGAAGTTCGTCCCGTTCGACGAGCTGCCCTACGAGGAGAACCCGGAGCGCGGCTACATCGTGACCGCGAACCAGGCCGTCATCGACGCGGAGAAGTACCCCTACGCCCTGACCGAGGACTGGGGCTACGGCTCGCGCAGCCAGCGCATCAACGACCTCATCGAGTCCAAGACCAAGGACGGGGCCAAGGTCTCGACCGAGGACATGCGCACCATGCAGATGGACAACAGCAGCGAGATCGCCAAGCTGCTGACGCCCTACCTGCTGAAGATCGACATCTCGGACCCGCACGTCCGTGAGGCGCAGAAGCTCCTCGAGGGCTGGGACTACACCCAGGACGCGGACTCCGGGGCGGCCGCCTACTTCAACGGCGTGTGGCGGCACGTCCTCAAGCTGGCCTTCGGCAACAAGCTGCCCAAGGAGCTGCGGGTCAAGGGCGAGTGCCTCAACGTCCGCCCGGCCGACTCCACCGGACCCGTGGACGAGCAGAACCGGCTGGTCCGGGAGTGCGGGCAGCGGGACGCGGAGTCGGCCCAGCCGGACGGCGGCGACCGCTGGTACGAGGTGGTCCGCCGCATCCTGAAGGACGAGAAGAACGAGTGGTGGGCGTCCGCCCCCAACCGCACGTACCGCGCCGGCACGGACACCCGGGACGAGCTGCTCAAGCGCGCCATGGTGGACGCCCGCTGGGAGCTGACCGCCAAGCTCGGCAAGGACGTCAATAGCTGGAGCTGGGGCCGGCTGCACCAGCTCACCCTGAAGAACCAGACCCTCGGTACCGAGGGGCCGGGCGCCGTCCAGTTCCTGCTCAACCGGGGCCCGTGGAACCTGTCCGGCGGCGAGGCGGCGGTCAACGCCACCGGCTGGAACGCGGCCGGCGGGTACGGCGTCGTCTGGGTGCCCTCGATGCGGATGGTGGTGAACGTGGGCGACTGGGACAAGTCCCGCTGGATCAACCTGACCGGCGCCTCGGGGCACGCCTACAGCTCGCACTACACCGACCAAACGGACAAGTGGGCCAAGGGCGAGCTGATCGACTGGGCGTACGGCAAGCAGGCGGTCGACGCCAGGACCGAGGACACGCTCGTCCTCACGCCGTAGGGACACGGCGTGCGGGACGGGGCGTGACGGCCCTCAGGCCCTGAAGCGGAGGGTGACCTCCGGGGTCACCACCGCGTGCACGGGGTGGTCGTGCGGTTCCTCCGGGACCCGCTCGACCACCTCGTTCGCGTAGAGCAGCACCACCAGGGCGGGGTCGTGGCCGCCCCGGGCGATCCGGGCGAGGACGCGGTCGTACGAGCCGCCTCCCCGTCCCAGGCGCATCCCCCGCGCGTCCACCGCCAGGCCGGGCAGGAGGACCGTGCCGGCCTCCAGGACGGCCTCGGGGCCCAGCCGGGGCCCCGCGGGCTCCAGAAGGCCGCGCCGGGCCCGTACGAGCCGCTCGGCGCCCTCGTAGGCCGCCCAGTCCAGGTCGTTGTCCTCCAGCAGGACCGGCAGCAGGACGCGCACGCCCCGCTCGCGCAGCGCGTCGAGCAGGGCGCGGGTGCCGGGCTCGCTGCCGACCGAGACGTAGGCGGCGACCGTCCGGGCCCGCCGGAGCTCGGGAAGATTCAGGGCGCCCTCCGCGAGAACCGCGGCGGCGTTCTGGACGTCCTCCTTGCTCAGAAGGGCACGAGCGGCGAGCAGTTGGCGCCGCAGAACGGCCTTTTCGGACATGTCGCCGATCAAGATGGCCTCGCAAACCTCTCGTATGTGGCTATAGGCGAACGAAGTTAAACGGAAGCTAATCTTCCGTCCCTTACCGAACAGATATGGTGCTCCGCATGACTCAGTCGCACCCCAGGATCAGCAAGGCTGTCATCCCCGCCGCCGGCCTCGGCACCAGGTTCCTGCCGGCCACGAAAGCCACTCCCAAAGAGATGCTGCCTGTGGTCGACAAGCCCGCCATCCAGTACGTGGTCGAGGAGGCCGTGGGGGCCGGGCTCTCCGACGTGCTGATGATCACAGGCCGCAACAAGCGGCCGCTCGAGGACCACTTCGACCGCAACTACGAGCTCGAAGAGGCCCTCATCAAGAAGGGCGACCAGGAACGCCTCGCCAAGGTCCAGGAGTCCAGCGACCTGGCCACCATGCACTACGTCCGCCAGGGCGACCCGCGCGGCCTCGGCCACGCCGTCCTGTGCGCCGCCCCGCACGTGGGCGACGAGCCCTTCGCCGTCCTCCTCGGCGACGACCTGATCGACCCGCGCGACCCCCTGCTGTCCCGCATGGTCGAGATCCAGGAGCGCGAGGGCGGCAGCGTCGTCGCGCTGATGGAGGTCGAGCCGTCCCAGATCCACCTCTACGGCTGCGCGGCGGTCGAGCCCACCGGGGACGCCGACGTCGTCAAGGTGACCAACCTGGTCGAGAAGCCCGACGCGTCCGAGGCGCCCAGCAACTACGCCATCATCGGCCGGTACGTCCTCGACCCCGCCGTCTTCGGGATACTGCGGCAGACCGAGCCGGGCCGCGGCGGCGAGATCCAGCTCACCGACGCCCTCCAGAAGCTCGCCGCCGACGAGTCGGCGGGCGGCCCGGTGCACGGCGTCGTCTTCAAGGGCCGCCGCTATGACACCGGCGACCGCGGCGACTACCTGCGGGCCATTGTCAGACTCGCGTGCGAACGTGAGGATCTGGGACCGGACTTCCGGACCTGGCTGCGCGGTTACGTCACCGAGGAGATGCAAGCACTGTGAGGACGACCTGGTCGGTGGACGAGCACCTGGAGGACATCCTCCAGGCTGTCCACCCGCTCGACCCGATCGAGCTGCCGCTGCCCGACGCCCAGGGCTGTGTCCTGGTCGAGGACGTCATGGTGCCCGTCGCCCTGCCGCCCTTCGACAACAGCTCCATGGACGGGTACGCGGTACGGGTCGCCGACGTCACCGGCGCCACCGAGGAATTCCCGGCGGTGCTCACGGTCATCGGCGACGTGGCGGCGGGCAGCGAGGGGCTGCCCACCGTCGGCCCCGGCCAGGCCGCCCGCATCATGACCGGCGCTCCGCTGCCGCCCGGCGCCGAGGCCGTCGTTCCGGTCGAGTGGACCGACGGCGGCACCGGCGGCGCGCCCGCCACCGGGATGCGGGCCGCGAGCGCCGCGCCCGAGGGCGCCACCGGCGAGGTCCGCGTCCACCGCCCGGCCGAGGCCCGCGCCCACGTACGCGCGCGTGGCAGCGACGTCCAGGCCGGCGACCTGGCCCTGGAGGCCGGCACCGTCCTCGGCCCGCCGCAGATCGGACTGCTCGCCGCCATCGGACGCGGCACCGTGCGGGTGCGTCCCCGCCCGCGCGTGGTCGTGATCTCCACCGGCAGCGAGCTGGTCCAGCCCGGCGAGGACCTGGGCGCCGGGCGGATCTACGACTCCAACAGCTTCGCGCTGGCCGCCGCGGCGCGGGACGCGGGGGCCATCGCCTACCGCGTCGGCGCCGTCACCGACGACGCCACCACGCTGCGCGCCGCCATCGAGGACCAGCTCATCCGCGCCG
This sequence comes from Streptomyces sp. WAC05374, assembly GCF_004353505.1. Classification (GTDB taxonomy): domain Bacteria; phylum Actinomycetota; class Actinomycetes; order Streptomycetales; family Streptomycetaceae; genus Streptomyces. Next base: position 221,387 of record NZ_SMNQ01000003.1, on the reverse strand, counting down.
ACCTGCTGGTCACCACCGGCGGGGTGAGCGTCGGGGCGTACGACGTCGTCAAGGAGGCCCTGTCCTCGGTGGGCGACGAGGACGAGCCGGGCAGCGGCATCGACTTCCGCAAGCTCGCCATGCAGCCGGGCAAGCCGCAGGGCTTCGGCTCCATCGGCCCCGACCACACCCCGCTGCTGGCCCTCCCCGGCAACCCGGTTTCCTCCTACGTCTCCTTCGAGCTGTTCGTCCGGCCGGCGATCCGCGCCCTGATGGGCCTGAAGGACGTTCCGGACACCCAGCGGCCCCGCGTGCGTGCCGTCCTGGCCGCCGACAAGCCGCTGTCCTCGCCGGCCGGCAAGCGCCAGTTCCTGCGCGGCAGGTACGACGCGGAGGCCGGGACGGTCACCCCCGTGGGCGGTGCGGGGTCCCACCTGATCGCCGCCCTGGCGCACGCGGACGCCCTGCTCGTCGTCCCCGAGGACACCACCGCGGTGGAGCCGGGCGGCGAACTGGACGTGGTCCTCATCGGCTGAGCGGGGGGCCGTGGCGGTACCGTGTCTGCCGCTGTGCCTTCCCGGGGGACCACCCCCGGCCCCCGGCGGCGCGACAATGGCCGTGCGGGGCAATCGGCGCCGGAACACGCGAGGCGGAGTTCAGCAGTGAGTACGCAAGGCAGCCTGACGCACATCGACGAGTCGGGGGCGGCCCGCATGGTCGACGTCTCCGAGAAGGACGTCACCGCCCGCACCGCCCGCGCCACCGGCCGGGTCCTCGTCTCGCCCCGGGTGATCGAGCTGCTGCGCGGCGAGGGCGTGCCCAAGGGCGACGCCCTCGCCACCGCCCGGATCGCCGGCATCATGGGCGCCAAGCGCACCCCCGACCTCATTCCGCTGTGCCACCCGCTCGCCGTCTCCGGCGTGAAGCTCGACCTGTCGGTCGCGGACGACGCGGTCGAGATCGCCGCCACGGTGAAGACCACCGACCGCACGGGGGTCGAGATGGAGGCCCTCACGGCCGTGTCGGTGGCCGCGCTCACGGTCGTCGACATGATCAAGGCCGTCGACAAGGCGGCCGTCATCACCGACGTACGGGTGGAGGAGAAGACCGGCGGGAAGTCCGGTCACTACCGGCGCACCGAGGCGGAAGGGGAGCGGGTGTGACGCCCCGGGCCGGGAACGTCACCGGCGCGCACGCTCATGAACCGGAGCGCGCCGCCACGCCGCACGCCCCGGAGCCGGAGGACGCCCCCTCCGCGCACGCCCCCGGCGCGCATCAGGCGCCCGCCGCTGACCGCCCGTACCGCGCGCTCGTCGTCACCGCCTCCAACCGGGCCTCGGCCGGGGTGTACGAGGACAAGGGCGGCCCCGTCCTCGCCGACGGGCTGGCCCGCCTGGGCTTCGCCGTCGACGGGCCCCAGGTCGTCCCGGACGGCGACCCGGTCGAGGCGGCGCTGCGCGCCGGGGTGGAGGCCGCGTACGACGTCATCCTGACCACCGGCGGCACCGGCATCTCGCCCACCGACCGCACCCCCGACGTCACCCGCCGGGTCCTGGACCACGAGGTCCCCGGCATCCCGGAGGCCATCCGCGCGTACGGCCGCGAGAAGGTGCCCACCGCGGCGCTGTCCCGGGGCCTGGCCGGGGTCGCCGGCCGCACCCTGATCGTCAACCTGCCCGGCTCCACAGGTGGCGTCCGCGACGGGCTCGCCGTCCTGGAGCGCCTCCTGGTCCACGCGGTCGACCAGCTCCGCGGCGGCGACCACCCCAGACCGTCATGAACCCGGCCTGGCCCGTGACGCTGGCGGACGGCGCCGTCGTCCTGCGGCCGATAAAGCTGCGCGACCAGCGGGACTGGCGCGAGGTCAACCGCCGCAACCGGGACTGGCTGCGCCCCTGGGAGGCGACGATCCCGCCGCCCGCGCCGGGCATCCCCCTCACCCAGCGCCCCACCTACCGTCAGATGGTCCGCCATCTGCGCACCGAGGCGAACGCGGGGCGGATGCTGCCGTTCGTGGTCGAGTACGAGGGCCGGCTGGTCGGCCAGCTCACCGTCGCGGGGATCACCTGGGGCTCGATGTGCTCGGGCCACGTCGGGTACTGGGTGGACCGCGAGGTGGCGGGCCGGGGCGTCATGCCGACGTCCGTGGCGCTCGCCGTCGACCACTGCTTCCGCACGGTGGGCCTGCACCGGATCGAGGTCTGCATCCGGCCGGAGAACACCCCGAGCCGCCGGGTCGTCGAGAAACTGGGATTCCGCGAGGAAGGACTGCGTCCCCGTTACCTCCACATCGACGGCGCCTGGCGCGACCACCTCGTGTTCGCGCTCACCGCGGAGGAGGTCCCGGAGGGGCTGTTGCGCCGTTGGCACCGGGTCAGCCGGGGAACACCCCGCTGATCGAACCATTAATAAGATATACGTTCGAATTTGGTCGCCGTTCTGTCGTAACCGGTCGGACCAATCACAAAAAAATTCAGTGATATCAGCCAGATCGTGCGACACACCGGCCCAATTGGCCGATGGCCGGATGCGAACCCCTCTACGGTGTGAGGCGTGAGCAGCAGCGGCCTCATCTACGCAGTCATCGTCGGGGCCTGGGCCGCCTACCTGGTGCCGATGTGGCTCCGCAGGCAGGACGAGCTGAACGAAGCACGTCCGACGGAACGCTTCAGCACCGCCATCCGGCTCCTGTCCGGACGGGCGGGGATGGAGCGCCGGTACGCCAAGGAGCTGCGTGAGCGCACCGCCGAGCAGGCGGCGTCGCCCGACGTCGACCCGGACGCCGAGACCGAGCACCTGAGCTCGGTCGACGTCCGGGCCTTCGCCGCGCCCCCGGACCGTACGGAGGCGCGCCTGGAGGTCCCGGAGGTGCCGCCCGCGAGGCCGCGCCCCGCCCGGCGTCCACGACCGGCCGGTGCGGCCGCCGAGCGCGCCCGGCGCTCCAAGGTCCTCGCCAGGCGCCGGCGGACCACCGTGATCCTCTTCCTCGCCTTCACTCTCGGCGCGATCGTCGCGGCGGTCGGCGGCCTGGCGTTCCTGTGGGCCCCGGGCGTCCCGGCCGTGCTGCTGAGCGCGTACATCGTGCACCTGCGTGCCCAGGAGCGCCGCCGCTTCGTCTACGTGATGGACCGGCGCCGCGCCGAGGCCGCCGCGCAGCGCCTGCGCGAGAGCCGCCCGCGCGGCCGCACCGCCCCCGAGCAGGGGGACGTGCCCGAGGCCCGCAACCCGCAGCCCGACCCGGAACCCGCCCCCGCGCTCACCCCGCAGGAGGCCGGGCGCCGCGCGCTGGTCGAACAGACGGACCACGCCGAGTGGGTGGACCAGCAGCGCGACCACGGCCCCACCCGCGGCGATAGCTGGGATCCGGTCCCGGTGCCGCTGCCCACCTACGTCACCGCCCCGGTGGCCCCGCGGGCGACGGGCGGCGTCGACGTCACCGACCCCGAGACGTGGAGCGCGGCCCGCTCCTCCCCGGCGGAACCCACCCCGCCCCCGCCGACGCGCCAGAACCCCCACCCGAGCCCGCACCCGCCGCGCCGGTCCCACGACCACGGCCGGACACCGCTCTTCGACCAGTACGCGGACGAGGACCGGCCCCGCGCGGCCAACGAGTAGGGCGCCGTGTGAGGGGCCTCTCGGCCGCCGGCGAGGAACGGATTTCCAAGCACCCCGATCGGGATGCTAATGTTTCACACGTCGCAAGGGCCTGTGGCGCAGACTGGTAGCGCACCTCGTTCGCATCGAGGGGGTCAGGGGTTCAAATCCCCTCAGGTCCACGCACACACAAGATCCCGTCCGATCGTTCCGATCGGGCGGGATCTTGTCGTTGTCCCCCTCCGGGGTGGCCCCGGGAGGCCGGACGGGCGCGCTCGTGCCGAGCGCGGGAGGCGTGCCGAATTACCCGCAGGCACCGCGTGCCGGAACTCTTGTTCCTCGGCGGCGGGTTATGGAAGGCTGTGCAGCTCCGCGAGCCCAACAAGGCGTATTTGAGCGGCAGTTCGAATTTCTCGGCGGTGGCACCTCAAAAGGGATTCGGCACCGACCAGGTATGTACCAATCAGGCGGCGTTCCCTCCAGCCCCCCATCGCAATGCCCTGAATGGAAATACACCCATGCCCTCATCCCGTCGTCCCGATCACTCCGTTCCGCCGCCTCCTCCCTACGCGCCCACCTCGGGCGGCGCCGACGCGGCCCTCGCCGGCATGCTGGGCACGGCCCCCGGCGGCGGGGGCGCGGCGGACGCCTATCCCGCCACCGTGCTGATGGCCCGGCACTGCGGAGCGGTCAGCGACTACGCGGCGCTGCTCACCGCCTCGCGCACCTACGCCTCGATGGCCGTCTCGGCCGCCTTCGCCCGTGTGCTGGAGGAACTGCGCCAGGACGCGGGCGCCGGGGAGGGGGCGGTGCGGCCACGGCTGCTGGTGGCGGCGCGCCGCACCGTCGCGGAGTGGGCGGGCGACCCGCGGCTCGCGGCCCTGCTGACCGGCCTGCGGCGGCCCGCAGGGCCCGGACCCGACCGGCAGCTCGTCGCCCGCGCGTTCGCGGCACTGCCCGGACCGGCGCAGGTGCTGCTGTGGCACCGGGAGGTCGAGGCGGAGGGCATATCCATTCCCGCCGCATTGCTGGCCATCGACCCGCGTACGGCGACCGCACAACTGGAAGAGGCCCGGGAACTGTTCCGCGCCGGTTGTCTGCGCGCCCATTCCGAACTGGCCGCCGACCCGGAATGCCGCCACTACAACCGGTTGCTCGACATATCCCTGCGGCGCGGTGGCGCCCTGATCCCCGACATTCAGCGGCATTTGTCGAAGTGCCGGCACTGCCGGTACGCGGCGGACCAGTTGCGCCACGCCGACGGGCGGCTGCCGCTGCTGCTGGCCGAGGGCGTGCTCGGGGAGGGCGCCGGGGCGTACGTCGAGTCACGGCCGGGCCGCTCCCGGGCCCGTACCGGTGCGCCGGGGGAGGCCCGGCGGGCGGGCCGGCACTCGCGGGCCGTGCCGGCGGGAGCCGCGCGGCGCCTCGCCGGGGCCGTACCGGGCGGGGGAGCGTTCCTGGCGGGGCTCGGGCTCGTCACGGCGGGCGTCCTGGGGGTGGCGGCCCTCTCCGGCCTCTGGGGGGATGACGGCGGCGCCGACGGCCGGGCCGGCGGGCACAGCGCCGGCGCGACGGCCCCGGGCGGTCCCGACGGCGCCGCCGCCCCGGCACCGGGGTCCCGGCCCACCACCGCCGCGCCGCAGCCGCCCACCTCCGCCGGGCACGGCACCGGACCGGGCGGGGGCGCCGGGCTCACCACCCGGTTGCGCAACGCCGCCACCGGGCTGTGCCTCGACATCCGGGACGGACTGCCCCGGGTGGGCGCCGAGCTCACCCTCGCGCCGTGCTCGGGCCACCCGACCCAGACGTGGCGGTACGAGCCGGACGGGCTGCTGCGCAGCGCCGCGGCCCCGGTCCTGTGCCCGAACTCGCAGGAGCCGTCGGGGGCGGCCGTCCTGCGGCTGTGCGCGACCCAGGCCGCGATGACCGTCCGGTACGACCTGAGCATCCAGGGCCACGTCGTGCCCCGGTGGCACGCGGGGCTGGGCCTGGTGCCGGCCGCCGAGCAGCCGGGGACGACCGTGGTGGTGAAGGTCCGCGACGGGTCGCGGTCCCAGCGCTGGCTGACCGACAACGCTGTCGGCACCCCCGCGCCGCGCCGGGCCGCCGCGGACACGGGGGCCTCCGGGGACGTCGGGACGGCACGGTCCGGGACGGGCGCGCACCAGGCGTCGCCGGCCCGCCCGCCGGCCGCCGGCCCCGCCGGCCCGGCCGAGGACCGCGGAGGCCCGGAAGGCGGCAGCGGGGACGGCGCCCCGGACGGGGCCGCCCCCGGTGACCGACACGGCGTGCGCAGCGTGAACGACCCGGCACCCGGACCGGACGCGGCGCCGCCCGTGCCCGGGCACACACCCGAGGCGGACACCGCGCCCCTGGTCGCCGTGCGGCTCCCGGGCGTCGCGGCCGGAGTCGGGTAGCGCCCGGCGGGCGGGCCCGCCGGGCGTGGGCGAAGGCCAGGTCAGGCGACCTGGGCCCGGTCGTACAGGGCCTTGGCCTCGTTGCCGAAGTACGGGCCGAACATGCGGTTCGGCAGGAAGGTGTACCCGAAGCTGTTCACCGAGACCTGGAGGCCGGTGCCGGTCGCCTCGCTGAAGCCGGTGAACCAGGGGCCGCCGCTGGAGCCGCCGGTCATGTTGCAGCCCAGGCTGTGGTCCTGGGAGAAGAGGAAGTCCTTGGAGGAGTTCCCGCTGCAATGGATCAGCTTGGAGCCGTCGTAGGGGGACGCGGCCGGGAAGCCGAAGGCGTACATCGGCTTGTTGTAGCCGCCGTTGAACTGGAGGCCCTGGGCGCCGGTGACGGACGTGAGCCGCCGGCCGTTCAGGGGCGCGACGACGGCCGCGCCGATGTCCTGGTTGATGTCCTCGCTCGCCTCCCACTGCGGGGTGGTCAGCGTCCTGGTGGCGGTCCACTGGCCGTACGGCGCCTGACCGTTGTCGTACGCCGGGACGAAGACCCAGTTGGTGTGCCAGCTTCCCTGGTACTTCACGCAGTGCCCGGCGGTGATCACCGTGCTGGCGTTCTGGCTCGTCACGGCGTTGCCGGAGCAGGAGGCCGTGCGGCCCTGGAAGGTGAAGAAGACCCGGCCGGACGTCCTTACGACCGCGCCGCCGCCGGTCCAGGGGCCGCCCGCCTGCGGGAAGGCCGTGGGGGCGACGGTCGTCGGGGTGCCGCCCGGCTCGGGGGCCCTGAGCTTCTTCAGCGCCCGCGGGGTGAGCACCAGGTCGAGCGGGGTGGCGCCGCGCATGCGCTCGGCGGTCCAGAACGTCCGGGCCGACCGCTGTTCGTCGGCGGAAACGGCCCGTGCGGCCGGGGCGGGCGACGGGGCGGGTGACGACGGGGCCGCGGTGGCGGTGGTGGTCGACAGGGCGCCGGTGAGCAGGGCTCCGACGGTCAGCAGGACGCCCATGGCGGTGCGATGGCCTCTCACGCATGTCTCCTTCTGCCGTGCCCGGGGCGCGGTCGGCGCGGCCGGGCAGGGTGGGGGAACGAAGAGCGGTGCGGATCGACGTGCGTGAGGCAGGGTGCCACGGACGGCCACAATTTGTCAGGGGCGCGTCACGAAGTGCTTCGGGCCGGCGGCTCCGCGCGGCCCTCGAGGACGGCGGTCGCGCGTGGTTGCCCGGGCCGGCGGCCGCGCGGGCCCCTCAGGCCAGCGGCTTGGCGAAGCAGCGGCTGCTGTCGTACTCGCGGTAGTAGCCGAACTTGGCGCACGGCTCGTACCCGCTGGAGGTGTAGAGCGCGATGGCCTCCGGCTGTGCGTCGCCCGTCTCCAGCACCATGCGGGTGCGCCCGGCGGCCCGGGCGTCGTCCTCCAGGGCGGCGAGGATGCGCCGGGCCAGGCCCAGGCCCCGTGCCTCGGGGATCACGTACATCCGCTTGAGCTCGGCGTCGCCGTCGGAGTACCCCTCGTCGTTGCGGTCCTGGGTGCGCCAGCCGCCCGTGGCGACGGGCCGCTCGTGCGGGTCGTACGCGAGGAGGTACAGGCCGGACGGCGGGCGGAACATCACCGGGTCGAGCGGGGTGAGGTCGCCCCCGTCGCCGTACCGCTCGACGTACTCGAGCTGCACCATGTCGTTGAGCTTGCGGGCGTCCGGGTGGTCGAACGGCGTCGGGCGGATAATCATGCGGAGTATCGTACATTCATGCGAGGTGATCTTCCGGGCGTTGTCGGTAGGGTGCCGGGATGCTCATTGTGACGTCCGTGAACGTAAACGGTCTGCGCGCCGCCGCCAAGAAGGGGTTCGTGGAGTGGCTGGCCGCCACCGAGGCCGATGTCGTGTGCCTCCAGGAGGTGCGGGCCGAGGAGTCCCAGCTCCCCGAGGCGGTCCGCGCGCCCGAGGGCTGGCACACCGTCCACGCCCCGGCCGCCGCCAAGGGCCGCGCGGGCGTCGCCCTCTACACGCGGCGGGAGCCCGACGCCGTGCGGATCGGCTTCGGGTCCAGCGAGTTCGACGGCAGCGGGCGGTACGTGGAGGCCGACCTGCCGGGCGTCACGGTCGCCAGCCTCTACCTGCCCTCCGGCGAGGTCGGCACCGAGCGGCAGGACGAGAAGATCCGCTTCATGGGCGAGTTCCTGCCGTACCTGAAGGAGCTCAGGGAGCGCGCGGCCGCCGACGGCCGCGAGGTCGTCGTCTGCGGCGACTGGAACATCGCCCACCGCGAGGCCGACCTGAAGAACTGGAAGGCCAACCGGAAGAACTCCGGCTTCCTCCCCGAGGAGCGGGAGTGGCTCACCCGCGTCTTCGAGGACGCGGCGTACGTGGACGTCGTCCGCGCCCTGCACCCGGACCAGGAGGGGCCGTACTCGTGGTGGTCCTACCGCGGCCGCGCCTTCGACAACGACTCCGGCTGGCGCATCGACCTCCAGGTCGCCACGCCGGGCCTCGCGGCCCGCGCGGTCAAGGCGTGGGTGGAGCGGGCGGCGACGCACGGCGAGCGGTGGAGCGACCACGCCCCGGTGACGGCGGCGTACGACCTGTAGGCCCGGCGCGCGGGAAAGCGGCGGAGGGTGATCCGGAAGTGAGGGAGTGTCACCACTTGTGTGGCGGGGCCCGGTTCGGGGAATCCCTTCTGGCAGGGTAAGGCGGTGTGCGCATCACCGCCGTTCGTACGCCGCTGAGGTCCGCTCTGGTCGCGGCGGTCACGTTCGGACTGCTGTTCGCCGCCACCGTACCGACGTCGGCCACCGTCCCGGTTCCCGCTTACGAGATCCCCGCCGGGACGCCCGACGTCCTTCTCACCGATCAGGCCTCCAGACGCGTCCTGCTCCTCGACGGCGGGCGGCGCGACTGGGACCCGGGCACTGATCCGGACGCCGTGAAGTGGGCGTTCTCGCCGGTCGGGGACGCCCGGTACGCGGACCTGGACCCCGGCGTGAGCTGGGTGCACCCGAGCGAGGCCAAGGTGCGCACCTGGCGCGGGCGGACGTATGTGCTGACCGTCGCCTCCCACGGCTTCGCGGCGGTGGTCGCGTACCCGTCGGGCGGGCGGTACTGGGGCGCCGCGCTCTCGCCCGGCACCATCCGGGACAACCCGCACAGCATCGAGCTGCTGCCGGACGGCAGGGTGGCCGTCGCGGGCAGCACCGGCGGTCTCGTACGGCTCTACGCGGCCCCGCGCGGGCGGGCGGACGTGCCGTACGCGACCTATCCGCTCAAGGACGCGCACGGGCTCCAGTGGGACCCGGGGCGGCGGGTGCTGTGGGCGCTGGGCGGGGACCGGCTGGTGGCGCTGCGGGCGGGCGGCACGGCGGGTGCGCCCGCCCTGGACGCGGTGTTCGAGGCGCGGCTGCCGACCCCGCACGGGCACGACCTGGGGCAGGTGGCGGGCGACCCCGACCGGCTGTGGGTGAGCAGCGGCTCGGCCGTGTACCAGTACGTGAAGAGCACCGGGGCGTTCGTGCGGGGCTTCCCGGACGCGGCGGTGATCAGCCGGGCGCGGGTCAAGGCGGTGGGCGACGACCCGGTGACCGGCCAGGTGGTGTCGACCGTGCCGGAGCGGGGCCTGGCGGAGACGTGGTGGACGCGCACGGTCGCGGTGCACCGGCCGGCCGGGACGTACCGCCTGGCCCATGGCGGGATCTACAAGGCGCGCTGGTGGCTGCCGTGAGGGCCATACCCCGTGTGCCCCTGCCCGGTGGGCGTTGGGTGGCGCCCGTGCCAGGCGTCGCCAGACGGGACTTCGCGGGCACGGCCTAGGAGTTGAGAGCGCGCAGGCGGCGGTCGAGGGCCATCGAGACCTCCGCCTCCACCACGCTCTTGGCGAGCGGCCGCAGCCGTACGAGGTCGGCCTCGCCGCCCGCGTGGTCGTGCAGCAGGTCGGTGAAGAGGCGGGCCAGGGCGTCCGCGTGCTCGCGGACCCGGCCGGCCGCGGCGAGGACGGCCGCGAGCGGGACGCCCTCCTCGACCAGCGCGGCCGAGACGTCGAGCAGCCGGCGGCTGACGTGCACGATCTCCTGCCCGTCCGTGGCCAGGTAGCCCAGGTCCAGGGCGGCGGCGAGGTTCTCGGGGGTGACCTGGTCGCCGAAGTGGTCGGCCAGCTCCTCGGGGGTGAGCCGGACCGGCTCCTCCTCGGTCGGCTCGCCCAGCCCGAGCACCTCGCCGACGTCCCGGCCGCTCTCGAAGGCGGCGGCCAGGTCGGCGATGCCGTTGAGGGTGTGGCCGCGCTCCAGCAGGGCGGCGATGGTCCGCAGCCGGGACAGGTGGTGCGGTCCGTACCAGGCGATGCGGCCCTCGCGGCGGGGCGGCGGGATCAGCCCGCGCTCGCGGTAGAACCGCAGCGTGCGCGCCGTGATGCCGGCCGCCTCGGCCAGCTCCTCCATGCGGTACTCGCGCGAGGGCTCCGGCCCCGCGCCCGCCGGCTCGTCCACCCGTCCGCTCCTCGGGCCGCCCCTGCGCCCGTCCGTCCGCTGGTTCGTCACATCGGCAACCCTATGTCGTACCGCCGGTAACTTCTGCGGCCCGACCCCTACCGCTCGGTAAGGACCTGCTCTACTCTCCCCACTACCGTGCCAGTGATTGCTGGCAGGGTTTTGCGGATCTCGGATTTCCGATGCGGAGGCGGCATGAGCCAGCACGAGCACGTACGAGTGGCGGTGATCGGATCCGGATTCGGCGGCCTCGGCGCCGCCGTCCGGCTGCGCCGCGAAGGGATCACCGATTTCGTCGTCCTGGAGCGGGCCGACTCCGTCGGTGGCACCTGGCGCGACAACAGCTACCCCGGCTGCGCCTGCGACGTACCGTCCCACCTGTACTCGTTCTCGTTCGCGCCCAACCCCGACTGGCCGCGCACCTTCTCCGGGCAGCGGCACATCCGCGCGTACCTGGAGCACGTCACCGACACCTTCCGGCTGCGCCCGCACCTCCGGCTCAGCCACGAGGTGCTGATGATGCGCTGGGACAACGACGAGCTGCGGTGGGAGATCGAGACCTCGCGCGGGACGCTCACCGCCGACGTCGTCGTCTCGGCGACCGGCCCCCTGTCCGACCCCAGGATCCCGGACATCCCGGGGCTCGCCGCCTTCGAGGAGGCGGGCGGCAAGGTCTTCCACTCCGCCCGCTGGGACCACGACTACGACCTGACCGGCAAGCGCGTCGCGATGATCGGTACCGGTGCCTCGGCCATCCAGATCGTGCCGGCGATCCAGCCGAAGGCCGGGAAGGTGACGCTCTTCCAGCGCACCCCGCCGTGGGTCATGCCCCGGATGGACCGCGCCATCAGCGGCGCCGAGCGGTGGCTGCACCGGCAGTTGCCGTTCACCGGGACCGCGCGGCGCGGACTGCTCTGGGGCATCCGGGAGTTGCAGGTCAGCGCGTTCACCAAGCGGCCGAACGAACTGCGGCTGGTCGAGTCGATCGCCAAGGCCAACATGGCCCGGGCCATCAAGGACCCGGCGCTGCGGGCCAAGCTGACCCCCTCGTACCGCATCGGCTGCAAGCGCATCCTGCTGTCCAGCGAGTACTACCCGGCGCTGGCGCGGCCCAACGTGGACGTCGTCGCCTCGGGGCTCACCGAGGTGCGCGGCTCCACCGCCGTCGCCGCCGACGGGACCGAGGCCGAGGTCGACGCGATCATCTTCGGCACCGGGTTCCACGTCACCGACATGCCGATCGCCGAGCGGGTGGTCGGCGCCGACGGGATCACGCTCGCCGAGGCGTGGAAGGACGGCATGGAGTCGCTGCGCGGCGCGACCGCCGCCGGGTTCCCCAACTGGATGACCATCATCGGGCCGAACACCGGCCTGGGGAACTCCTCCATGATCCTCATGATCGAGTCCCAGCTCAACTACCTGGCCGACTACATGCGCCAGCTCGGCCTGCTCGGCGAGCGTGCCGCGCTCGCCGCCCGGCCCTCGGCTGTCGCCGCGTGGAACCGGCGCGTCCAGGCCCGGATGGAGCGCACGGTGTGGAAGGCAGGCGGCTGCGACAGTTGGTACCTCGACGCCAACGGGCGCAACACCACGCTCTGGCCGGGCACCACGTCCGAGTTCCGGCGCGCGACCAGGGCGGTGGACCTCTCCGAGTACGAGGTCGTCCGCGCCCGCAGGGCGGAGGCCGTCCGATGAGGGTCGTCTCCGCCGACGGATCGGCGCTGCACGCCGAGGTGTACGGGCCCGAGGGCGCGCCCGCGGTGGTCCTGGCCCACGGCTGGACCTGCTCGACGCAGTTCTGGGCCGCCCAGGTGCGGGACCTGTCCGTGGACCACCGGGTGGTGGTCTACGACCAGCGCGGCCACGGCCGTTCGCCTGCGGCGGGACCGGGCGGGTACTCGACCGGTGCCCTCGCCGACGACCTGGAGGCCGTGCTCGCCGCCACGCTGGCGCCGGGCGAGAAGGCCGTGCTCGTGGGCCACTCCATGGGCGGCATGACGCTGATGGCGGCGGCCGGGCGGCCCCGGCTGCGCGCGCACGCGGCGGCGGTCCTGCTGTGCAGCACGGGCCCCTCGCGGCTGGTCGCCGAATCACTGGTGCTGCCGCTGCGGGCCGGACGGCTGCGGACCCGGCTGACCCGTGCCGTGCTGGGCGCCAGGGCGCCCCTCGGACCGGTCACCGCCGCCTCGAAGGCCGTGCTCAAGTACGCCACGATGGGCCCCGGTTCGGCGCCCGAACGGGTGGCGGAGTGCGCCCGGATCGTGCACGCCTGCCCGCGCCGGGTGCGGGTGGCGTGGTCGCACGTGCTCGCCGAGCTGGACCTGGAGGCGGGCGTACGGGAGCTGACGGTGCCCACGGCGGTGCTGGCCGGGACGGCCGACCGGCTCACCCCGCCCGTCCACGCCCGGGCGCTGGCCGCCGCCCTGCCCGCCTGCGCGGGGCTGGAGGAACTGGCGGGCGTCGGGCACATGACGCCGGTCGAGGCGCCGGAGGCCGTGACGGCCCGGATACGCGCCCTGGTGACGACGTACCTGCGGGAGAGGGAGGAAGCGGCATGAGCAAGGTGAGCCTGGAGGGACAGGTCGCCGTCGTCACGGGCGGGGCGCGGGGCGTCGGTGAACTGCTGGCGCGCAAGCTGTCCGCGCGGGGCGCCAGGGTCGCGCTGCTGGGCCTCGAACCGGAGCTGCTCAAGGAGGTGTCCGGGCGGCTGCACACCGAGAGCGACTGGTGGCACGTCGACGTCACCGACCACGAGGCCATGGCGCAGGTCGCCGGCGAGGTCAAGGAACGCTTCGGCAAGGTCGACATCGTCGTCGCCAACGCGGGCGTCGCGGCGGGCGGTCCCTTCGCGGACTCCGACCCGGACGCCTGGCGGCGGGTCATCGAGGTCAACCTGATCGGCGGCGCGGTGACGGGCCGGGCGTTCCTGCCCGTGCTGAGGGAGAGCCGGGGGTACTTCCTCCAGATCGCGTCCCTGGCGGCGATCACCCCGGCGCCGATGATGACCGCGTACTGCGCCTCCAAGTCGGGAGTGGAGGCGTTCGCGCACAGCCTGCGCGCGGAGGTCGGCCACCAGGGCGTGCGCGTGGGCGTCGGGTACCTGTCGTGGACCGACACCGACATGGTGCGCGGCGCCGACGAGGACGACGTGATGCGGGAGTTGAGGCAGCGGCTGCCGTGGCCGTCGAACCGGACGTACCCGCTGGGCCCGGCGGTCGACCGGATCGTCGCCGGGATCGAGCGGCGCTCCGCGCACGTGTACGCGCAGTGGTGGCTGCGGGGCATGCAGTCGGTGCGCGGCTACCTGCCTGGGATCATCGCGACGGTGGGGCAGCGGGAGATGCGGCGCTTCGAGCCGCGCCTGTCGGGCGTGCGCAGGGGACTGGTCGGGGCGGGGGGCGCGGCGGACGAACAGGCGCGCACGGAGCGTGACCGATCGGCTACGGCTTGATCGAAATGCGCGGTATGTCGGGGCGTGCCAGGCTGGTCGAGGCCGGGGTACCGATCACGGACCCCGGAGTCCCCCACACCCTTTCAGGAGAAACCTCGATGGGTATCGCAGACCAGTTCAACGACAAGGCGCAGGACATGAAGGACCAGGCCAAGCGCCGGGCCCAGGACGCGAAGCGCGAGGCGCAGGAGCGTACGCAGAAGGGCCAGCAGAAGGGCCGTCAGCCGCGCGACGAGCGGCGGCAGGGCGTCCAGGACGACATGATGTCGCGCCGGCCGGGCCAGGACCTCGACGTCTGACGCCTCGGCGGTAGGTAGCAGGGCGCACCCGGGACGCCGGGTGCGCCCTCGCGCGTCCCGGGGGCGGTGCCGGGTGCCCCCGATGGGGGCCGGGTCCCCCTGATGGGGGAGGGGGCCCCCGTACCGCCCCGGGGCACGGTGTACTCCTCCCGCCGCCGGGTCCCGGGACGCGGCGGCGGGAGAGGGTGTCAGGCGCCGGGCCTCGGGGGGAGCTTGGGGCGGGTCAGGGAGGGGACCTGCGAGTAGTCCGGGGGACGTGAGGCGGGGTGGGCGGACAGCAGCTCCAGCGCCACCTCCACCGCGTCCGAGAGCTGCCGGTGGCGGCCCTCCGCCCAGTCCAGCGGGGTGCGCAGGATCTCGATGTCCGGGGCCACGCCGTGGTTCTCGACGGACCAGCCGTACTCGTCGAACCAGGCCGCGTTCATCGGCACCGTGATCACCGTGCCGTCCCCCAGGCGGTGGCGTCCGGTCATGCCGACGACGCCGCCCCAGGTGCGCTGGCCGACCACGGGGCCGAGCTTCAGGAGCCTGAAGGCGGCCGTGATCATGTCGCCGTCCGACGCGGTGGCCTCGTCGGCGAGGGCGACGACCGGGCCGCGCGGGGCGTTGGAGGCGTACGAGACGGGCTGGGCGCCCCGCGTGAGGTCCCAGCCCAGGATCTTGCGGGTGAGCTTCTCGACGACCAGCTCGCTGATGTGCCCGCCCGCGTTGCCCCGGACGTCCACGATCAGGGCGGGCCGTGCCATCTCCATGCGCAGGTCCCGGTTGAACTGCGCCCAGCCCGAGCCGCCCATGTCCGGGATGTGCAGGTACCCGCACATGCCGCCGCTCAGCTCCCGCACCACCTCCCGGCGCTTGGCGACCCAGTCCTGGTAGCGCAGGGGCCGTTCGTCGACCAGCGGGACGACCGCGACGCGCCGCGCGGGCCCCTCGCCCCCGTCGGGGCGGAACGTCAGCTCGACGGTCGTTCCGCCCGCCCCGGCCAGCAGCGGGTACGGCCCCGCCACCGGGTCCACCGGCCGGCCGTCCACGTGCGTGAGGACCGCGCCCTCGCGGATGCCCGTACCGGCCAGGGGCGAGCGCGCCTTGGAGTCGGAGGACTCGCCCGGGAGGATGCGCTTGACCGTCCAGTGCCCGTCGCGGCAGACGAAGTTGGCGCCCAGCAGCCCCTGGGCGCGCTGGTAGTGCGGCGGGCCCTCGTTGCGGCGCGCGGGCGTGACGTACGCGTGCGAGGTGCCCAGCTCGCCGAGCACCTCCCGCAGGAGGTCGGCGAACTCGTCGGGCGAGGCGACCCGGTCGACCAGCGGGCGGTACTGGTCGAGGACGGCGTCCCAGTCGATGCCGCTCATGCCCGGGTCCCAGAAGTAGGCGCGGATGATCCGGCCCGCCTCGTCGTACGCCTGGCGCCACTCCGCGCCGGGGTCCACCTCGTGCAGGATGCGGCGCGAGTCGACGTACACGGTGGAGTCGCTGTCGCCGGGCTCGGTCGCCGGGACGGCCCGCAGGTCGCCCTCGTCCACCACGACGAGCCGCGTGCCGTCGCCGCTGACCGCGTACCAGTCCAGGTGCTCGACCAGCTCGGTCTTGCGGGCCTTGGTGAGGTTGAAGTGCTCGAGGGTGGGCCGCCCGGAGGTGTCGGCCGGGTTGACGAACGTCTCGCCCAGGGCGCCCGAGATGGGCCACCGCAGCCACACCAGGCCGCCGCCGCTCACGGGGTGCAGGGACGAGTACTTGGAGGCGGCTACGGGGAAGGGCGTCACCCGGTTCTCCAGCCCCTCGAACTCGACGACCACCGTCCCGTCGCCCTCGGCCGCCCCCTCGGTGAGGTCGAGCCCGCCCGCCGCGGGCCGCCCCTCGGGCGACAGCGCGAACGGGGAGGGCGTCGTGGAGGCGAGCGGCACCAGGTGGGGGCGGCAGCCGAGCGGGAAGGACAGGTCCCCGGTGTGCACGTCGTACACCGGGTCGAAGCCCCGCCAGGACAGGAAGGCGAGGTAGCGGCCGTCCCGGGTGAAGACGGGGCTCTCGTCCTCGAAGCGGCCGTCGGTGACGTCCACGATCGTCCGGTCCGCGATCCGGGCGATCTTGATCTGGCGCAGCGACCGGCCGATGCCCGGGTGGGACCAGGTCAGCCAGGCGCCGTCGGGCGAGAACGCCATGTCCCGCACGGTGCCGTTGATCGAACGGGTCAGCTCGGTCAGCTCGCCGGCGGACTCCTCCGACACGTCCAGCAGCAGCAGCCGCCCGTCGTTGGACGCGATGGCCAGCCGGTCGCCCTCCGGGTCGGCCACCATCTCGGTCACGTGGCCCAGTTCGCCCGCCGCGAGGCGCTCGGGCGCACGGTCGCCGCTCGCCCGGGGCAGGTGGGCCACCTCGACGGCCTCCTCGCCCGCCGCGTCGGTGACGTACGCGATGCGCCCGCTGCTGCCGAGCATCTCGGGCAGCCGCACCCGGACGCCCGGGGTGTCCACGATGGTCCGGGCGGGGCCGTCGCGGTGGGTGAGCCAGTACAGGCTGCCGCGTACGGAGACGGCGCTGGCCCGGCCCGTCTCGTCCACCGACACGGCTTCCACGTGGCTGGCCGCGGGCACCTGGTACGTGCGGCGCCCCGCGCGGGGGCCGCCGAGCCGGACGGCCAGCCGGCGGGGCTCCGAGTCGGCGGTCAGGGCGTCCACCATCCACAGGTCGCCCCCGCACTGGTAGACCACGCGGCGCCCGTCGGAGGAGGCGTGGCGGGCGTAGAAGGCGTCGTGGTCGGTGTGCCGCCGCAGGTCGGTGCCGTCCGGGAGGCAGGAGTACAGGTTGCCGACGCCCTCGTGGTCGGAGAGGAACGCGATCCTGCCGTCCACGAACATCGGGCAGTCCAGGTGCCCTTCGAGGCCGTCCAGCAGCCGTTCCCCGTGCAGCCACAGCCGCCCGGTCGCCCCGCCCCGGTACCGCTTCCACGCGGCCGGCTCGTGCGGGGGCTTGCCCGTCAGCAGCAGGGTGAGGTGGCGCCCGCCGACGTCCGCGACCGCGATGTCGGCCACCGGCCCCCACGGCAGCCGGCCGCCGGGCGAGCCGTCCACCGGGACCTTGTACGCCCACGAGAAGTGCGAGAACGGCTGCCCGTGCGAGGCGACGGCCAGGACCTCCCCGTCGGGGGTCCACCCGCACACACGGGTGTCGAGCGACCCCCAGTAGGTCAGCCGGCGCGCGGGCCCGCCGTCGACCGGCGCGAGGTGGATCTCCGGGTCCAGGCTGCGCCAGTTCGTGTACGCGATGTGCCGCCCGTCCGGCGAGAAGCGGGGGTGCCCCACCCGCGTCCGGTCGACCGTCACCCGCCAGGCCCGGCCGGGCGGTTCACCGTCCGCGGCCAGGGGCGCGACCCACAGGTCGTCCTCGGCCACGAAGCACAGCAGGTCGTCGTGGAGATGGGGGAAGCGGAGGTATGCGCCGTCGCTGCTCACACAGCCATGCTTTCCGCGCTCAGGGGGCCCGGCAACCCGTACACGTGACCCAGCCCACGTACGAAACCGTTTCGTTTCGTTGAGGCCCTGCCGTACCCTCGGGGTGTACGAAACGGTTTCGTCTCGATGGGAGGTCGACGACATGGCACGCGGAAGGCTCACCCCGGAGCGCGAGGCGGAGCTGTACGAGGCCGTCCTCGACCTGCTGCGCGACGTCGGCTATGACGCCCTCACCATGGACGCCGTCGCCGCCCGCACCCACTCCAGCAAGGCCACCCTCTACCGCCAGTGGGGGAGCAAGCCCGAGCTGGTGGCCCACGCCCTGCGGCACAACAAGCCGGTCAACATCGCCGAGATCGACACCGGCTCGCTGCGCGGCGACTTCCACGAGATGCTGGCGCGTTCCGACGACTGCCAGATGGAGAAGGACTCCGCGCTGATGCGGGGTCTCGTCCACGCCGTCCACGACAACCCCGACCTGCTCCAGGCGCTGCGCGACCTGCTCGTCGAGCCCGAGATGACCGGGCTCGACGAGGTGCTGGGCCGTGCCGTGCGGCGCGGCGAGGTCGCCGTGGACAATCCGGCGCTCAAGCTCGTCCCGCACATGTTCATCGGCGCCTTCGTCGCCCGGCCCCTCGTCGAGGACCGGCCGGTCGACCAGTCCTTCCTCACCGCCTACGTCGACGCCGTGGTCCTCCCCGCCCTGGGCGTCTGACGCACCCACGCACCACCCGCACCACCTGACACGTACCGCTCACGCTGTCGGGCCGGCTCCCCATGTCCTGTTGTCCACCCATCACCGGGAGACGCCCCCGTGGCCACGTTCCTCTACCGACTCGGCAGGTCAGCCTTCCGGCGCCGCCATGCCGTCGCCCTCATATGGATCGCGCTGCTCGCGCTCGCCGGCTTCGGCGCCGCCTCGGCGCCCGCCGCGACCTCCAGTTCCTTCTCGATGCCGGGTACGGAGGCCCAGAAGGCCTTCGACCTGCTCGAAGAGCGCTTCCCGGCCGCCGGTGCCGACGGCGCCACCGCCCGCGTCGTCTTCAAGGCCCCCGACGGGCAGAAGATGACCGACCCGGCCCACCGGGCCACGGTCGGCAAGGCGGTCGGCGAGCTCAGGAGCGGCTCCGACCAGGTCGTGAACGTCACCGACCCGTACACCGTCCAGGCGGTCTCTCGGGACGGCTCCACCGCCTACATACAGGTGTCCTACAAGGTCAGCGGCATGGAGCTGACCGACGCGACGCGCGAGGCGCTGAAGGAGACCGGCCAGGAGGCCCGGGCCGGCGGGCTCACCGTCGAGATCGGCGGCGACGCGCTCCAGACCGTCCCCGAGACCGGGGCCGGCGAGATCATCGGTGTGATCGTCGCGGGGATCGTCCTCGTCATCACCTTCGGGTCCCTGGTGGCGGCCGGGCTGCCGCTGCTCACCGCGATCATCGGTGTCGGCATCGGCGTCTCCACCATCACCGCGCTGGCCTCCGCCCTCGACCTCGGGTCCACCACCTCCACCCTGGCGATGATGATCGGCCTCGCGGTCGGCATCGACTACGCGCTGTTCATCGTCTCCCGCTACCGCGCCGAGCTGGCCGAGGGCCGCGAGCGGGAGGAAGCGGCCGGACGGGCCGTCGGCACGGCCGGTTCCGCCGTTGTCTTCGCCGGGCTCACCGTGGTCATCGCCCTGGTCGGCCTCGCCGTGGTCAACATCCCGATGCTGTCCAAGATGGGCTTCGCGGCGGCCGGCACGGTGCTGATCGCCGTCCTCATCGCCCTCACGCTCATCCCCGCGCTGCTCGGTTACGCGGGCGGGCGCGTCGTCGGCCGCAAGGCCCGCAAGAACCCGGAGCCGGCGGCCGCGGACGCCAAGCCCAACATGGGCACCCGCTGGGCCCGCTTCGTGCTGCGCCGCCCCGTCGCCGTGCTGCTCGTCGGCGTCATCGGCCTCGGCGCCGTCGCCGTACCGGCCGCGTCGCTGGAGATGGGCCTGCCCGACGACGGCGCCCAGCCCACCTCCACCACCCAGCGCCGCGCCTACGACCTGCTCTCGGACGGCTTCGGGCCCGGCTCCAACGGCCCGCTGATGGTCGTCGTCGACGGCGACAAGGCCGCCGCGGACCGTACCGTCACCGAGATCAAGGGCCTCGACGGGGTCGCGGCCGTCACCCCGGCCACGCCCAACAAGGCCGGCGACACCTCGATCATCACCGTCGTGCCGAAGGACCGGCCCTCCTCCGTGGAGACGGAGAACCTGGTCCACTCGATCCGGGACACCACCGGTGACGACGTGCTGGTCACCGGCGCCACCGCGATGAACATCGACTTCTCGCAGAAGATGAACGACGCGCTGCTGCCCTACCTGGCGCTCGTCGTCGGCCTCGCCTTCCTGCTGCTGATGGTCGTCTTCCGGTCGGTGCTGGTGCCGCTGAAGGCCGCGCTCGGCTTCCTGCTGTCGGTGGTCGCCGCCCTCGGCGCGGTCGTGGCCGTCTTCCAGTGGGGCTGGCTGGGCTCGCTCTTCGGCGTCGAGCAGACCGGCCCGATCATGAGCATGATGCCGATCTTCATGGTGGGCGTCGTCTTCGGCCTGGCGATGGACTACGAGGTCTTCCTCGTCACCCGGATGCGTGAGGCGTACGTCCACGGGGAACGGCCCGGCGAGGCGATCGTGACCGGCTTCCGGCACGGGGCGCGGGTCGTCACGGCCGCCGCCGTCATCATGATCGCGGTCTTCGCGGGCTTCATCGGCTCCAGCGAGCAGATGGTCAAGATGATCGGCTTCGGCCTCGCGGTCGCCGTCGTCTTCGACGCCTTCGTGGTCCGCATGGCGATCGTCCCGGCGGTGCTCGCCCTGCTGGGCCGCAAGGCCTGGTGGCTGCCGCGCTGGCTGGACCGCGCCCTGCCCAACGTGGACGTCGAGGGCGAGGGCCTGCGCAAGGACCTGGGCGCCGAGGCGCCCGAGGACGGCGAGCGGGAGCTCGTACGCGTCTGAGACGAACCCCGGGGCGGCCGTCCGAGCGGAGCGGCCGCCCCGGCCGGGCCGGGCACCGGCCCGGCGCGCCCGGGACCGCGGTGGGGACGGCGGCCCGGGCGCCCGCACGTCACGGCCGCGCCGGTCGCGCACCCCGCGCGCCCGGCGCGGCCGTCACCCCGTGACCGTGGTGGCGGTGTACGTGCGGCGGAGGAAGCGCAGCAGCGCCGAGGAGTCGAACTGCACCACCGCCACGCCCTCCGGCGCGTGGAACTCCACGATCGTCTGCACGCGGCCGCACGGCCACACGCCGATGTCGCCGTCCCGGGCGGGGACGCGCAGGCCCTTCTCCAGCAGCGAGCGCGGGAAGCTCCACTCGGTGCCGCCCGGGAAGCACAGCCGCACGAGGGGCCCGGAATCGGCCGGGTCGTGGCGGATCGCGACGGGGACGGGGCGGGAGAGCGGGCCGTCGGTCACGATCAGGGCCTTGGTGTGGACTACGACGCCTTCCTCAGCGGGGTACATCGGCCGGCTCCTCACACTCGCCTCATTTGTCTCTAATGTCCCACCATTCCGCGGGGTGTGCCCGCCCCCCTTTTCGTGATGTGGACGCTCTTGCAAGTCGTTCGCAAGAGGACCCATCATCGAACCCGTTCCTGTCCGCCTGTCCGAAAGCGGTCCCCGCATGCATGTCCCCGACGGATTCATCAACGCGCCGGTCTCCGCGGCCGCCGGTCTCGTCGCCGCCGGCGCCGTCGCGGTCGGCCTGCGCGGGGCCCGCCAGGAGCTCCAGGAGAGGACCGCGCCGCTCGCCGGGCTGGTCGCCGCCTTCATCTTCGCCGTGCAGATGCTGAACTTCCCCGTCGCGGCCGGAACCAGCGGGCACCTGCTGGGCGGTGCGCTGGCCGCGATACTCGTCGGGCCCCACACGGGGGTGCTGTGCCTCGCGGTGGTCCTGCTGATGCAGGGCGTCCTGTTCGCGGACGGCGGCCTCACCGCGCTCGGCGTCAACATCACCGTGATGGGCACGGTCACCGTGCTCGTCGCGTACGGGATCTTCCGCGGCCTGGTGCGGGTCCTGCCGCGCACCCGCCGGTCGGTGACCGCCGCGACGTTCGTCGCCTCGCTGATGTCGGTGCCCGCCTCGGCGGCCGGTTTCACGGCCCTCTACGCCGTCGGCGGCACCACCGACGTACCCGTCGGCAAGGTCCTCACCGCCATGGTCGGCGTGCACACCCTGATCGGCGTCGGCGAGGCGCTGATCACCACCGCGACCGTCGGCGCCGTCCTGGCCGTACGGCCCGACCTGGTGTACGGGGCGCGCGGCCTGACCGCGCCGCTGAAGCTGCGGGTGGGCGGCGAGCTGGTCGACGTGGCACCCGCGCCCGTGGAACCGGTGGCCGCCCGCTCCACCGGGAAGGTGTGGATCACCGGCCTGGCCGCCTCCCTCGTCCTGGCCGGATTCGTCTCCTTCTACGCCTCCGCCAGCCCCGACGGCCTGGAGAAGGTCGCCGCCGACCAGGGCTTCGACAAGGGGGCGGAGGAGCACGCCGCCGCCGGTTCGCCGCTCGCCGACTACGGCGTCAGCGGCCTCACGGACGCCCGCCTGTCCGGGGGGCTGGCGGGCACCATCGGCGTCGCCGGGACCGTCCTGGTCGGCACGGGCGTGTTCCGGGCGGTACGCCGCCGCCGCGACGACCGCACCCGGGAAACCGTCTGACGTGGGCGCCGGACACGCCCACCGGCTCTACCGGCACGGCCACTCGCCCGTGCACCGGCTGCCGCCGCACTGCAAGCTCGCGGCCGTCTTCTGCTTCGTCCTGGTCGTCGTCTCCACGCCCCGCGAGGCGGTCTGGGCCTTCGCCGCGTACGCCGTGCTACTGGCGGCGGTCGCGGCGGCGGCCCGCGTACCGGCGGGGTTCGTGCTGCGGCGCCTGGTGATCGAGGTGCCGTTCGTCGCGTTCGCGTTCCTCATGCCGTTCGTCGTGCCCGGCGAGCAGATCCGGCTGCTCGGCCTCTCCGTCTCGGAGCCCGGCCTGTGGGACGCCTGGAACGTCCTCGCCAAGGGCACCCTGGGCGTCGCCGCCTCCGTACTGCTCGCCGCCACCACCGAGCTGCGCGCCCTGCTGCTGGGCCTGCAACGGCTGAGGCTGCCGCCCCTCCTCGTCCAGATCGCCTCCTTCATGATCCGGTACGGCGACGTCATCACCGACGAGATGCGGCGCATGTCCGTCGCCCGGCGCTCACGCGGCTTCGAGGCGAAGGGCGTACGGCACTGGGGCGTCCTCGCGAAGTCGGCGGGTGCGCTGTTCATCCGCTCCTACGAGCGCGGCGAGCGCGTCCACCTGGCGATGGTCAGCCGCGGCTACACGGGCACCATGCCGGTGATCGACGAGGTCACCGCCCGCCCCGGGCAGTGGTACGCGGCCGCCGCCCTCCCCCTCACCGCCCTCGTCATCTGTCTGCTGGGATGGACGCTATGAGTCTCAGTTTCGTGCCGTCGCTCGACGTCCGCGGCCTCGCGTACGCCTACCCCGACGGCCACCAGGCGCTGTTCGGCGTCGACCTGACCGTCGAGCGCGGCGAGCGGGTCGCCCTGCTCGGCCCCAACGGCGCCGGCAAGACCACCCTGGTGCTCCACCTCAACGGCATCCTGAGCGGGGGCGTCGGGACGGTGACCGTCGCCGGGCTGCCCGTCGAGAAGGCCAACCTCGCCCGCATCCGCCGCAAGGTCGGCATCGTCTTCCAGGACCCGGACGACCAGCTCTTCATGCCCACCGTCCGCGAGGACGTCGCCTTCGGCCCGGCGGCCGCCGGGCTGCGCGGCCCCGAACTGGAGGCGGTCGTGGTGAAGGCCCTGACCCGGGTCGGCATGGCGGAGTACGCCGACCGCCCCCCGCACCACCTGTCCTTCGGCCAGCGGCGGCGCGTCGCCGTGGCGACCGTCCTCGCGATGGAGCCCGAGATCCTCGTCCTCGACGAGCCGTCGTCCAACCTCGACCCCGCCTCCCGCCGCGAACTCGCCGACATCCTCCGCTCGTTGGACGTCACCGTCCTGATGGTCACCCACGACCTTCCCTACGCCCTCGAACTGTGCCCCCGCTCGGTGGTGCTCAGCGAGGGCGTGATCGCGGCGGACGGCCCCACCGGCGACCTGCTCGCCGACGAGGAGCTGATGCGCCGGCACCGCCTGGAGCTGCCCTTCGGCTTCGACCCGACCGCAAGGCCGACCCGGAAGCCGGCGCCCCACTAGCGCGTTGCACCATGGGGTGAACGATCGCGGGAGAGGAGCGTGGGGGCGTGGACGTCCAGGACATCCAGGGCACGGTGCAGGCGGGCTTCGAGCCGGTCAGGGACGCGTTCCTGCGCAACTTCCAGCAGCGCGGCGAGCGGGGCGCGGCCGTCGCCGTCTACCGGGACGGCCGCAAGGTCGTCGACCTGTGGGCGGGCGTCAGGGACGCCGACGGCACGGCACCGTGGGCCGTGGACACCGCCCAGGTCGTCCGCTCGGCCACCAAGGGCGTCGCCGCCGCCGTACCCCTGCTGCTGCACCAGCGCGGGCAGCTCGACCTGGACGCGCCGGTCGGCACGTACTGGCCCGAGTTCAAGGCGGCGGGCAAGGAGCGGGCGCTGGTGCGCCACCTGCTGTCGCACCAGGCGGGCGTCCCCGTCCTCGACCGGCCGCTGACCCTGGCCGAGGCCACCGACCTCGCCGTGGCGTCGGACGCCGTCGCCGCCCAGGCCCCCGCCTGGGAGCCGGGAACCGACCACGGCTACCACCCGCACACGTACGGCTTCCTGCTCAGCGGCCTCGTCCAGCGGGTCACCGGCCGCACCCTGGGCCGCTGGGTCGCCGAGGAGATCGCCCGCCCGCTCGGCCTGGACCTGTGGATCGGCCTCCCGGCGGACGAGGCGCACCGGGTGGGCCGCGTCGGACCCGTCGAGGAGCCCGCGGCCGGCGGCGCGCTCAAACTCCGCCCCAAGCGCTCGGTCGCCGACGCCTACGCCGACCCCGCCTCGCTCACCCGCCGCGCCTTCGGCGCCATCGACCCCACGCCGGACGAGAACGACCCGGCGTACCGCGCCGCCGAACTCCCCGCGTCCGCGGGCGTCTCCACCGCCCGCGCCCTGGCCCGCTTCTACGCGGCGACGCTCGGTCCCGTGGACGGCCACCGCCTGTTCGCCCCGGCGACCCTCGCCATGGCCCGCACCGAGGAGTCCGCCGGCCCCGACCGGGTGCTGGTGGTCTCCACCCGCTTCGGCCTCGGCTACATGCTGCACGGCCCGGCGTCGCCGCTGCTCGCCCCCGGCTCCTTCGGCCACCCGGGCCGCGGCGGCTCGCTCGGCTTCGCCGACCCCGAGTCGGGCATCGCGCTCGGCTACGTCACCAACGGCATGCGCAAGGGCGTCACGGCCGACCCCCGCGCCCAGGCACTGGTCCGGGCGGTCAGGTCGGCCGTCGCGTAGGCGTCCGCCAACGGGTCGGGCCGGTCAGTGCGCGGGCGTCTGCGCGCCGGTGAGCAGGCCGAGCAGGTGGTCCATCTCGCCGCGCCAGATGCGGTGCACGTTCATCCGGGTCGGCTTCGGCTGCCCGGGCAGCAGCACGTGGAACGCGCTCCATATGGTGTTGCGCCGCACGTCGCCGATCATGGCGCCCACCTGGGCGGGCGGCAGGGCGTACACGATCTCCTGGGGGCGGTTGCTCATCCGGCTCGCCTTGTGGATGACGACGCTCTGCTCGGTGAGGGTGATGAAGTAGTACGTCAGGAACGCCTGCCCGATCAGCCCCAGCATGCTCATCAGCCACACGCTGGGTCCGGCGACGGCCTGGATGGTCACGATCGGCCGGTCGGCCGGATTGGCCTGGGCGAGGGCCTCCGCCACCTGCTGCTGAATGGTCGCCTTCTTGATGGCCATGGGCCCTCCGCTGGATATGGAATGGGTGCCCCCGCTTCTGGGGGCACCGCAGAATACCCAGCCGCTCCGTGCGCGCCCGACCCCCGTCAGCCCCGCGGCTCCTGCGGCCGTACGTCGGCCTCCCGCAGCGCCCGGTCCGTCAGCTCGGTACGGGCCTCGGTGCGGTGGCCGCGCGCGATGTAGTCCCGTACGACCAACTCCACGGCGTCCTGCGGCGACCCGACCCCGGCCAGCACCATCACCTCCACCACCAGTTCGGCGTCCAGACTGATGTCCACCTTGGCCATCACGGCCCCCCTTCGTCGCCTCGTACCCGGACCCTAGTGGCTCCGGCCCGGTCCGGGGAGGCTCACCCCACGTGCAGCATCAGTCCGATGCCCACGACCATCACGCCCGCCGCCGCGATGCGCGGGGCGCCGAAGCGTTCCTTGAAGAACAGGGCGCCGATGGCGGCGCCGACGATGACGGACGACTCGCGCAGGGCGGCGATCGGCGCGAGGGGCGCGCGGGTCTGGGCCCAGAGGACCAGCGCGTAGGCCGAGATGGAGAGCGCCGCGCCGAGCAGGCCGCGGGCCGCGTACGGGCGGAGCTGGGCGGCGAGCGCGGTGCGGCGGCGGTGGAAGGTGTACGCCGGTATCGCGAGGCCCTGGAGCAGCATCAGCCACGCGATGTAGCCGAGCGGGGTGCCCGAGGCGCGGACCCCGACGCCGTCGACGACCGTGTAGGCGGCGATCGCCAGGCCCGTGGCGAGGGCGGCCACGATGGCCGGCCCGTGCGTACGGCTCCTGGAGCCCCGGATGCCCCACAGGGCGAGGCCCATCAGTCCCGCGCTGGCGACCGCGACACCGGTGAGCTGCCGGCCGTCGGGCAGCTCGTGGACGAAGACGGCCGCGAGGACGGTGACGGCCAGCGGGGCCGTGCCCCGCGCGATCGGGTACGTCTGGCCGAAGTCGCCAAGACTGAACGACCGCATCAGCAGAGCCATGTAGCCGAGGTGCAGGGCGGCCGACAGCAGCAGGTACGGCCAGGCGGCCGCCGCCGGCAGCGGGACGAAGCAGGCCGCCACCGCGCCGATCAGCGCACCGCCGCCGGATATGAGCGTGAAGGACAGCAACTGGTCCTTGATGTGGTGGGCGATCGCGTTCCAGCCGGCGTGCGTCACCGCGGCCAGCAGCACCGCGGCGGCGACCAGCGGCGTCACGCCGTCCGCTCGCGCACGTCGGCCAGGGTGCCGCCCGCGTGGGCGATCAGCGTCTCGGGGTCGAGCGGGAAGACCGTGTGCGGCGTCCCCGCGGCCGCCCACACCACCTCGTGGTCGAGCAGGCCCCGGTCGGCCAGCACCCGGGTCGCCGTCGCATGGCCGAACGGCGGTACGCCGCCGATCGCGTACCCCGTGGTGCGGCGGACCAGGTCCGCGTCCGCCCGCGTCACCGCGCCCGCGCCCAGCTCCCGCCGTACCCGCTCGACGTCCACCCGCGACGAGCCGTCCATGAGGACCAGGACCGGCACCCCGTCGGCCGCGAAGACCAGCGACTTGACGATCTCGGACGGGTCGCAGCCGATCGCGGCGGCGGCCTGGGCGGCGGTGCGGGTGGCGTCGGGGAACCGGCGGACCTCGACGTCGTGCAGGCCGAGTGCGCGCAGGGCCTCGGCGAAACGCGGGTGGGCGAGTGATGCGCTCATGGCCCGCACGCTAGCGGTGCTTGTACGGGCCACGCGAGTGGGTTACCGGGCGTTGAGCACCGCGGCGACCAGCGGGCCCGCCGCGTCCCCGCCGTGACCGCCCGCCTGGACGACCGCCGCGGCGGCCAGGTCGTCGGCGAACCCGGCGAACCAACTGTTGGAGTCGGCCTGCCCGCCGACCTCCGCCGACCCCGTCTTGGCGCCCTTGTCGCCGCCGACCCCGGCCATCGCCGCCGCACCCGTGCCGCTGGTCGCCGTGGCCCGCATCATGTCGCGCAACTGCCGGGCCGCCGACCCCTCCAGGGGGCGCGCCGCACTGGCGATCGGCCGGTCGTCCAGGTCGCGGGGCACGATGACCGGCTGCTTGAAGGAACCGTTCTTCGCGGTGGCGGTGATGGACGCGACGTTGAGGACGTTCATCTGGACGGTGCCCTGCCCGATGTACTGGGCCGCCGCCTCGCCACCCGTCTCGGCGGGTACGGAGCCGTCCCAGGTGCGCACACCGGTCTGCCAGTTCAGGCCGATGCCGAAGACGTCACGGGCCTCCGTGCCGAGCGCCGAGTCGTCACCGACGTCGTCGATCAGCTTGATGAAGGCGGTGTTGCACGACCGCTTGAAGCTCTCCTCGAAGGTGCTGCCGTCCGCCAGGGCGAAGTGCCGCAGGTTGTGGAAGGTGCGGCCCTCGTACATGACGCTCTTCGGGCACTCGGCCGGCCGGTCCTTGGCCGCCAGGCCCTTCTCCAGCAGCAGCGCCGCCGTGACCATCTTCAGCGTCGAGCCGGGCGCCTGCTTGCCCTCGAACGCCGCGTTGAAGGCGTCCTTGCGGTTGTTGGCCACCGCCCGTATCTCGCCCGTGGACGGCTTGATCGCCACCACCGACGACTCCCCGTACCGCTTCACCGCCCGCTCCGCCGCCGCCTGGACGCCCGCGTCCAGCGTCGTGCGCAGCTCGCCGGGCCTGCCCTCGGCGAGCGTCAGCAGCGTCCGGTCGGGCGCGCCCCCGGCCGCGTCGTCGATCCACGTCTCGATGCCGGGCCTGCCGCCCGCCTCGGAGCCGTACTTCTCGCGCAGTTCGGCCAGGACCGGCTTCAGGGAGGGGTACTTCTCCGGCGTCAGCTCCACGCCCCGGTGGTCGACCGCCTTGACCGGCGGGTTGGGCGCCTCCCCGGTGCGCAGCACCGCCTCGCCGGTGAGCTGGGGGTGGATCACCGCCGGCTTCCAGTCGACGAGCGGCCTGCCGGTGGTGACACCGCGCACGACGGTCAGCTCGGAGGCGTACGTCAGGCGCTTGGACTTCCCCTCGTACGTCACCGTCGCGTCGACCGTGAACGGCACCTTGGTGCCCACGGGCTTGCCGGGCGTGATGACCGCCTTGGAGACGTGCGCGACCTCCCGGAAGTTCTGGACGGCCGGAGCGGCGGTGTCGGCGTTGTCGGTCAGCTCACCGGCCGCCGCGTCGTCACCCGCCGCCCATGCGGCGAGGAAGTCCCTGGCCGTCCGCTCGACCTCCTCGGCGGTGACCGGTCCGCTGCCCGCCGTGCGCGGGGCCGCGGCGGACGTGGTGGTGGTCCCCTCCGCCC
Organism: Streptomyces sp. WAC05374; assembly: GCF_004353505.1. GTDB lineage: Bacteria > Actinomycetota > Actinomycetes > Streptomycetales > Streptomycetaceae > Streptomyces. The sequence continues at coordinate 192,605 of NZ_SMNQ01000003.1, read as the reverse complement.
CGCCGGTGATGCCGTTCCACAGGTTGTACGCCCCGTACCCCACGCCACCCGCCACGACGGTGAACACCCCGCCGACGATGGCGACCTTCGCTCCACTGCGCATCGTGCAGTCCCCTCCCCAGGAGCCCCGTTGAACGCGTTCAATCGCGTAACGGGAGTCACCCTACGGGACAGTAGTGAGAGCCCGGGTGACTGTTATCCGACCGGAACGTCCGGGCCCCGGACACCGTCGCCGGTGCCCGGGACCCGCGTCGCCCACCGCTCAGCGGGTGGTGCTGAGCGCGAAGACGTCCTCGGCGCTGTTCAGCCGCTGCGGCCCGGAGGGGGCCGACTGGGCCGTCTTCCCGGCCGCGGCCGGAGCCGCGCTCCGGGTGCCCTCGGTCAGTTCCTGGGCCGCCTCGGGGTCCCGGGGCGTCTGGAGGGCGCCGTCCTTGGCGGCGACCACGCACGAGGCCGTGGAGGCGCAGCTATAGACCGGGCCGTCGGGGCCCTCGTACCAGGACCTGAGGTAGAAGACGTAACTCCCCTGGGGCACGCTGCCGGTGATGTCCTTCAGGTCGTGCCCCGGGTCGCGGGTGAACTCCACGACCGCGTCGGTCACGCCCGGCTTGCTGGACTTCGCCACCTTGATCCGCACGTTCGACGTGCGGTTGACCGGCTTGCCCGGGTCGGCGTACTCCTTGCCCTCCTCGGCGCCCGTGATGGTGCCGAGGACCACCAGGTCCGAGCGGCTCGCCAGGTCCGGGACGCTCGCCGGCGGGTTGGCCTCGGAGGCCGCCGCGCCCGCGTGCGCGCCCCAGAAACCGCCGGACGCCTTGGTGGCGCCGGACGTGCCCCGCTCCTTGTCGGCCGGCTGCGTGCCGGACGAGCACGCCGCCGTGCCCAGCAGGACGGCGAGGGTGGCGGCACCGGCGGCCGCCCGCGTGATGTGTGCGCGCTTCATCGGTCGCTCATTCTCCTCTGCTCTCTCGGTCCTGCTCAGTAACGGCCGTTGATGTGGTTCTTGTCGTGCTTGGCGTAGTAGTTGTGGTCGGGCCCGCCCCGCATGCAGGAACGGTTCGCCGAGGTGTAGTTGCGGTTCTCGCCGGAGGCGTGGCCCAGCCCCACGCTGTGGCCGATCTCGTGGCACGACAGCGACTTGTAGTTGGAGTGCGGCACCTTGTTGTTGAACACGATGGTGAACTGGTCGCACTTGGACGAGCTGCCGCTCACCATCTTCACGCAGGTGGTCCAGGCGTACCATTCCCTCTGGTCACCCGTGGGGTTCCACGTGGAGTACGCCCACACGTCGACCTTGTTGTTGTACCGGCTGTCCAGGCTGGTCGTCATGTCCGTGGGCGCCAGCGAGTTCTTCCGCGCCCAGTCCATGCCGCCGCGCTGCCCCGACGACAGGTCGTCGTCGAAGAAGAAGCTGTGCGCCGAGTTGTCCGCGAACCTCGGCCCGAAGGAGTTGGCCGAGGCCGGCTGCGTGACGAGTATCAGCGAACCGACGGCGGCGCCGAGCGCCGCGAGCACACGTGTGCTCCGTCTCATGGTCATTCCCCGTATCCCCGTTGATGCGTCTGGTCACGGGGGAAACGGCGACCCCAACGAGGACCCCACGAGCGACGCGCAGGCCCATGCGTACACACGGCCACACGCGCCCCTCAAGGCCCGTTCCCCCCGGCTGTAAAACAGACTACACAGCCCAACTGACAACGGGGCGGCACCCGTTGTCGGCCCCTCGGCCTCCGCGACGCCCGGCTGCGCCTCGCCCGGGGCGTGGAGCCGCTGGCGTGCGGTGTCCGCGTCACCGGCTCCTGATGCCCCGAACGTCCGGTACCGGCCACCGGATGAGCGGCGACGGCGACGGACGGCCGAAGCTCGCTCGTCGGGCTGATCGCCGCAAAACGGGCAGTGATAAAGAGGGACATGTCTGAAAGGTGACAGGCGGGGCGACCGGGGCGGTTTCTGGCCAACATCGGATATTGCTTTGCCGGTGGGCGGGTGCCCGTGAAAGATCTCTCCCGTTCCCAACAGGGGGAAATCACGGGGAGGGAATGACATGAAGACCGCTAGATCCATCGCTTTCGCCATCGCGGGCGCGGCCATTGCGGCTGTGGGTATCGCGACGCCGGCCACCGCGGACGCGTCCGCGGCCGTCGGTACATCCGGAGCCGCCATCACCGTCCATCACCGCGGGGACGGTACGAAGCCGCCCGCCGAACTGGGCAACCCCTCCGAATGGGGCGTGGTGATGCTCAAGCTGGACGCTCCGAAGCGCGCTGTCAGCCCGCGGTCGCGGACCTGTATCAGCCCGTCCAGCGGCGGCAACTGGTGCTTCGGCTGGTACGCGCGAGAGGTCAGTCCCGGAGTCGTCAACAAGTACTGCTACTCGAACTACTATCACCACACCAAGGGGCACTCCTCCACGGTGAAGCTCGCGGGCAGCACGCGTCGCGCCTGGGCTCCGGCCGGCGGCACGTCCAACGCCAACCTCACTGCGGGCCTCGCCTACACCTGCTCCACGTACTACAGCGTCGACTAGGTTCCGACCGCCGAACCGAGCATGACCCCTCGGGGAGGCGTTGCAGGTGAGCGAGCCGCGCCGGGGGCTGTCCGGGCGCCCGGACAGCCCCCGGCGCGTGCCACCTCCGGCTCGGACTCGCCCACGGAACGGGGAAAAGACATCATGCGTTTCACGCGTGCTCGCGTAGTGCCGGTCGCCGTGTCTCTCGCGACGGCCCTGCTGCTCGGCCTGGTGGGACCGGTCGCCGGGAAGTGGGACAACCCCGCGTGTGTCGCCGTGGGCATTGTATTCTCCAGCGGTTGGCCGTGGGCCTGCTATGCATTCCTGATGGGTTGCTTCCGCCCGTCAAGAATCGAGTCGATGTTGCTGGCATCTGTGGGGCTGGCCATCGGTGTAGTGACGTACTACGTCTTCAAGGACATGTATCCCACCATTCCCGCAGGAGTGGAATCCGCCGCTCCCGTTCCGGCTGGAATGGAATCCGGCGCCTCCAGCGGGGGCAAAATCCTCGTGTGGGGAACAGCGGCTTTCGTGTTCGGCGCGCCCCTCGGTCTCGTGGGGAACCTCGCGCGAACGCCCGGAATCGGTGGCCTTTTGTTCCGTCTGCTCGTTCCGCTGGTCGCCTTCGTCGAGGCGACGCAGCGATTGCACGTGGAGGCCGAATCGCAGGGTCCGGTTTTCACCACGACCTGGAACGTCACTCGTGTCGCGGCATGCGTCGTCGCCGTGGCTCTCATGGGGCACACGGTGCGGAGCCGGCGCGATCGGCGAGGCCGGCAGCACGGGCGAACGGAAGCTGCCGCGCCCGCGCAGCGTCTCTGACGCCTCCCCCTCCCGCACCTCCCGTACCCGCCGACCGACCATGACGCCCCGCCGGACCAACTGCACCCAGGTGTCCAGTCACATCCGGTCGTTCCCGTCGTCCATCGGGACGGCCTCGCCCGCGTATTGGGCCGGACGCAGACGCGCTTCCTGGCCTGTCGCCCTTGTGGTGCGAACAGCTCAAGTGGGCCCTCCTGGGCCGCCGCTGGGCCGTGGACGGCACCATCTGAGCCCTTCTAGGGTGTGATCGTCGCCAGCCAGGGTGCCGGAGGTTTGCCGATGACGCTCCCCCACTACAGATGGCAGCGCGTCCTGCCGCCGTCCCTCCGCGATCGCACTGCCGGCCGCATCTTGGCGGCCGCCGCGCTCGTCGCCCTCTTGGTGATAATCGGAGGGGGTGTGTTCCAGTCGGGCAGCGACTCCGCATCTCCCGGTCCGCCCGGCTATGAGCAGGGCTATGTGGATGGTCAGGAGATGCGTCGAATGGGCCTCTACAGTGCTGACGACCGGGAGGCGCAGCGTAGGTGCGATGAACGTGCCTCTACCGCCTACATCAGTGACGGAGAGCTTCCACAAGACGGCTGGGGAGAAGGCTGCTCAGATGGCCTGCAGGACAAGCCCAGACGCCATTGAGGAGCGGTCCTCCGGTGAGCCGGCAGGGAATGACAACGACCACGAGGGCGCGGCCGGCCGCCGCGCCCTCGTGGTGCGTCCGCCCAGCTACACCCAGGTGTCCAGCCACATCCGGTCGCGCCAGTCGTCCATCGGGATGGACTGGCCGGTGTACAGGGGCCAGAAGTAGATGAAGTTCCAGACGATGAGCAGCACCAGGACGCCCACGCCGACCGCGCCGATGGTGCGGCGGCGTTCGGCGGCCGCGTCCTGGCCCGGGGGGCCGAGCATGGCGCCCGCCATCATCGCGACCGCCAGGCACAGGAACGGCACGAACACCACCGCGTAGAACAGGAAGATCGTGCGCTCCTGGTAGAAGAACCACGGCACCCAGCCGGCCGCCACCGCGCACGCGATCGCGCCCGCCCGCCAGTCGCGGCGGAAGAACCAGCGCCACAGCACGTACAGCAGCGCGAAGCACGCCGCCCACCACAGGAGTGGCGTACCGATCGCCAGCACCTCGCGCGCGCACTTCTCCGTGGCGTCCGCCGGGCAGCCGTCCCGGCCGGCCGGCGGGTCCTCGTAGAAGTAGGAGACCGGCCGCCCCAGCACCGGCCAGCTCCACGGGTTGGACTGGTAGGTGTGCCCGGACGTCAGGTTGACGTGGAAGCTGTAGACCTCGGCCTCGTAGTGCCACAGGCTGCGCCACCAGTCCGGGAACAGCCACGACCACGCACTGTCCCGGCCGTCCGTGGCCGCCCAGTTGCGGAAGTACCCCTTGCCCGTGACGATCCAGCCCGACCACGACACCAGGTACGTCGCGATCGCCACCGGCACCGTCGAGACGAACGCGGGCACCAGGTCCCGCCGCAGCACGCTCGCGTACGGCCGGAAGGCCCCGGCCGTGCGGCGGGCGCCCACGTCCCACAGCACCGTCAGCACCCCGAACGCGGCCAGGATGTACAGCCCGTTCCACTTCGTGGCCGCCGCCAGCCCCAGCGTCAGACCGGCCGCGATCCGCCACGGCCGCCACCCCAGGCGCAGCGTTTCCGCGACCTCCGCGTCGGGCCGCAGCACCCCGTCCCGGTCCACCGGAAGCGCCGCCGCCAGCCGGGCCCGCGTCCGGTCCCGGTCGATCAGCAGGCACCCGAACGCCGCCAGGACGAAGAACATCAGCACCTGGTCCAGCAGTGCCGTACGGCTCATCACGAAGTGGAGCCCGTCCACCGCCAGCAGCGCGCCCGCCAGGCAGCCCAGGAACGTCGAGCGGAACAGCCGCCGACCGATCCGGCACAGCATCAGCACCGACAGCGTGCCCAGCACCGCCACCATGAAGCGCCAGCCGAACGGGGTGAACCCGAAGAGCTGCTCACCCAGCCCGATGACCCACTTGCCCACCGGCGGGTGCACCACGTACCCGGGGTCCACCGGGACGGCCACCGCGTCCGGATTCTTCAGGATCGACGCGTCGACGTCCTTGGGCCACGACCCCTCGTAGCCCTGGTTGACCAGCGCCCAGGCGTCCTTGGCGTAGTACGTCTCGTCGAATATCACCGCGTGCGGCGAGCCCAGGTTCCAGAACCGCAGCAGCCCCGCCACCAGCGCCACCAGCAGCGGCCCGCCCCACGCCGCCAGCCGCCACAGTCGGGCGGCCACCGCGGGCGGCGCGCCGAGCACCGTCCAGACCCGGTCCGAGGGGCGGGCGTACGGGGGCACCAGGCGCTCGCGCAGGCCGGTCACCGGCCGCGGCACGTAGCCGAAACGGCGCAGGCGCCGCTGCCAGGAGGGCGGCTCTTTCCCGGCGTCCCGTCCGTGCAGGGCCTCAGGAGCAGTACTGGTCACCGCGCCATCGTAGGGAACGCGCCTGTGCGAGTCGCCCGTCCGGGCTGCGAGGATGGCACCTGTGACAGGAACGGTGACCGGAACGCTCGTACTCGCAGGGACCCCGATCGGAGATGTCGCGGACGCCCCGCCCCGCCTCGCCGCCGAGCTGGAGACCGCCGACATCGTCGCCGCGGAGGACACCCGGCGGCTGCGCCGGCTGACCCAGGCGCTCGGTGTGCACACGACCGGCCGGGTCGTGTCGTACTTCGAGGGCAACGAGTCCGCGCGTACGCCCGAGCTGGTCGAGGCCCTCGCGGGCGGCGCGCGCGTCCTGCTCGTCACCGACGCGGGCATGCCGTCCGTGTCCGACCCGGGCTACCGCCTGGTCGCCGCCGCCGTCGAGCGGGACATCAGGGTCACCGCCGTGCCCGGGCCGTCCGCCGTGCTGACCGCGCTGGCGCTGTCGGGGCTGCCCGTCGACCGGTTCTGCTTCGAGGGCTTCCTGCCGCGCAAGGCGGGCGAGCGGCTCTCCCGGCTCCGCGAGTCCGCCGGCGAACGGCGCACCCTCGTCTACTTCGAGGCCCCGCACCGGCTGGACGACACCCTCGCCGCCATGGCGGAGGTGTTCGGCGAGGAGCGGCGGGCCGCGGTCTGCCGCGAGCTGACCAAGACCTACGAGGAGGTCAAGCGGGGCGGCCTCGGCGAGCTCGCCCGCTGGGCGGCCGAGGGCGTACGCGGCGAGATCACCGTCGTGGTGGAGGGCGCGCCGGAGGCCGGCCCCGGCGAGCTGGACGCCGTCGAGCTCGTGCGCCGGGTGCGCGTGCGCGAGGAGGCGGGGGAGCGCCGCAAGGAGGCCATCGCCGCCGTCGCGGCCGAGGCGGGGCTGCCCAAGCGGGAGGTGTTCGACGCCGTCGTCGCGGCAAAGAACGCCGCTGCCGAAGGCTCCGCGAGCGGTAAAGGACTATCGTAAAAGGCAAAGACCGGACCGTGCGGCAGGCCTTTTGGCATGGGACGTCCCAAGACCGGTCCATTGTTCGACAGGTGCCTGCGCACTCCCGCCCGTGAGGGCGTCCACTGGTGCGGTGGAAAGGAGCTGGCATGAGCGAGACCACAAGCACCCCGGTCGGCCACGAGGCATATGCCTTCGCCTGCATGAACTGCGGGTACGGCTGGGAGCAGGCGTACGACATCGAGCACCACACCGACATCAGTGGCCATGAGTTCGTCGTGTACAAGGCGGGCGGCCACCGGGTGCCGTCACCGCTCTCCAACCCCACCTGCCTGAACTGCGGACGGCACCGCGTCCGGATCATGCGCTCCGGCCAGGTCTCCTCGGTGCTCGAACTGCTCGCCCAGCACCAGGCCGAGCCGGCGAAGGGCTCCGTCGGGTCCGCCGGGCCGAGCCTCGGCCAGGAACGCGCGGCCCCGGAACGCACGGCGGAGACACCGGCCGGGGAGGCGGAACCCGCGGCGGAGGCACCGGCCGGGGAGCCGCCGGCCAAGGAGCCGCACCACTGGCACCTGTCCGACCTGCTCCACGCCTTCCACCGGAAGTAGGCCCCGGCCCCTTCCGTACGCCCTTCCGTACGATCGGGGCATGAGTTCCAAGGACGCCCCGCCGCCGCTGCCCGAGCCCCTCGGGGTGCCGGTCGCCGATTCCCACACCCACCTGGACATGCAGTCCGGCACCGTCGAGGAGGCCCTCGCCAAGGCCGCCGCCGTCGGCGTCGACACGGTGGTCCAGGTGGGCTGCGACCTCAAGGGCTCCCGCTGGGCGGCGGAGACGGCCGCCGCGTACGCCAACGTCCACGCCGCCGTCGCCCTGCACCCTAACGAGGCCCCGAGGATCGTGCTCGGGGACCCCGACGGCTGGTCCCGTCAGGGCGCCCGGGAAGCGGGGGGCGACGCGGCGCTGGACGACGCCCTCGCCGAGATCGACCGGCTGGCCGCCCTGCCGGAGGTCAAGGCGGTCGGCGAGACCGGCCTCGATCACTTCCGCACCGGTCCTGAGGGCATGGCCGCCCAGGAGCGGTCCTTCCGCGCCCACATCGAGATCGCCAAGCGGCACGGCAAGGCGCTGGTCATCCACGACCGCGAGGCCCACGACGACGTGCTGCGCATCCTCGCCGAGGAGGGCGCGCCGGAGCGGACGGTCTTCCACTGCTACTCCGGCGACGCCGACATGGCCCGGATCTGCGCGGAGGCGGGCTACTACATGTCCTTCGCCGGCAACGTCACCTTCAAGAACGCCCAGCCGCTGCGCGACGCGCTCGCGGTGGCCCCGCTGGACCTCGTGCTCGTGGAGACGGACGCGCCGTTCCTGACGCCCGTGCCGTACCGCGGACGGCCCAACGCGCCGTATCTCGTTCCGATCACGGTCCGGGCGATGGCGGCGGTGCGGGGGATCGACGAGGAGGCCATGTCGACCGCGATCGCCGTCAACACGGCGCGAGCATTTGATTACTGAGCGATAACGGGCAGGGGGCCTTCCAGAGTAGCGGCGCGACACAGCGTAGTCGAATCGCTTTGGAGGGTGACCACCCCTCCGCTAGGGTCCCGGCCTCGTGAGCAACTCCCAGGGCAGTCACCACGCCGCTCCGGCCCCGGCCGGAGGGCCGGTGGCGGGGTACGAGGCGGTCGAGCACGCGCCCGCGTACGGGGCCGGGTTCGGGGTCGAGCACGGGGTCGGGTACGGGGTCGGGTACGAGGGGTACGGCTACGGGCCCGCCGGGTCCGGGCAGGCCGGGTACGACCAGGCGGCGTACGCCCCGGCGGGGTACGAGCGGGCGGCGTACGAGCCGGCCGGGTACGCGGCGTGGGACGTGCCGCCGGCGCCGGACGGGCCCGGGGCGGCCCCGCCCGCGGCGCCCGCCCAGGAGGCGGCGCCCCCGCCCGGCCCCGCACCGGCGCCCGTCGCCGTGTACCGGGCGATGCCCCGCCAGACCCCCGGGGCGCGCGCCCGAGCCAGGTCCGCCACCCGGGCGGGGACGGCCGGGGTGGCCGGGGCGACCGCGACATGGGCGGGCCCCACGGCGGCGGGCCCTGCGGAGGCGGGCCCCATGGCCCAGGGCCACATGGCGCAGGGCCCCATGGCGGCGGGCCACACGCCGCCCGGCCCTACGGCGCAGAGCCCCATGGCGCCCGGCCCCACACCCACCTCCATGGCGCCCGGCCCCATGCACGGCACCGCCCCCGCACCCACCCCCGCCCCCGGCGCCCGTACCCCCGCACCCACCCCCCGTACCACCTACCCCCGCACCCCCACCTCCACCACCGCACGACCCGGTGTCGACCCCGGGGCGCCGACCCTGCCGGCGGTGGCCACCGGTGGGCGCGCGGAGGCCCGCCGCGCCGCCCGCCGCCGCAGGGCCGCCGGGGCGGGCGGGCCCGAGGGGCTGCGGCGGCTCGTCCCGCAGGCCCTCGTCGTGGCGTTCCTCGCCGGCGGCACCAGCGCGTTCGTCGCCGACGACAAGGCCGTGCGGCTCAGCGTCGACGGCGTACCACGCACCATGCACACCTTCGCCGACGACGTCTCCGAGCTCCTCGCCGACGAGGGCCTCGACGTCGGCGAGCACGACCTCGTGGCGCCCGCGCCGCACGAGGCGCTCGCCGCCGGCGACGAGGTCGTCCTGCGCTACGGCCGCCCCGTCACCCTCACCCTGGACGGGCAGCGCCGCCGCATCTGGACCACCGCGCGGACGGTCGGCGAGGCGCTGCGCGGGCTCGGCGTCCGCGCCGAGGGCGCCTACCTCTCCGTGTCCCGCTCCGCCGCCATCTCCCGGCGCGGCCTCGCGCTCGACGTGCGCACCGAGCGCACCGTGACCTTCATGGCCGACGGCCGCGAGCGCACCATCCGCACCAACGCCGCCACCGTCCGCGAGGCGGTCGACCAGGCGGGGATCGTCCTCGGCGGCCAGGACACCACCTCCGTACCGCTCGGCAGCTTCCCGCGCGACGGGCAGACGATCACCGTCATGCGGATCACCGCGGGCAAGGAGGTCCGCGAGGAGCCCATCCCGTACGAGGTGGAGAAGGTCGAGGACCCGACGCTGTACGCCGGCACCGAGGTCGTCGAACGCCAGGGGCGGCAGGGCTCGCGCCGGGTCACGTACGCCGTGCGCACGGTCAACGGCGTCAAGCAGAGGCCCCGCAGGATCGCCGAGGAGGTCGTACGGGAGCCGGTCGACCGGCGGGTGCTGGTCGGCACCAAGCCCATGCCGTCCTCCGTCGCCGGGGCCGACCACCTCGACTGGGACGCCCTCGCCCAGTGCGAGTCCGGCGGACGGCCGGACGCCGTGGACTCCTCCGGCACGTACGGCGGGCTGTACCAGTTCGATCCCGGCACCTGGCGTTCCCTCGGCGGCAGCGGCGTCCCGCAGGACGCCCCCGCGGCCGAACAGACATACCGGGCGAAGAAGCTCTACGTGCAGCGGGGGTCGAGCCCGTGGCCGCACTGCGGCCGTAGGCTGTATCGGTGAGCACCACTGAGCCCGACGCACTCCTCGGCCCCGCCGACATCCGTGAACTGGCCGCAGCGCTGGGCGTACGCCCCACCAAGCAGCGCGGCCAGAACTTCGTCATCGACGCCAACACCGTCCGGCGCATCGTCCGCACCGCGGAGGTTCGCCCCGACGACGTCGTCGTGGAGGTCGGGCCCGGGCTCGGGTCGCTGACCCTGGCCCTGCTGGAGGCGGCGGACCGGGTGGTCGCCGTCGAGATCGACGACGTGCTCGCGGGCGCCCTGCCCACCACGATCGCCGCCCGCATGCCGGCGAAGAAGGACCGGTTCGCGCTCGTCCACTCCGACGCGATGCACGTCCAGGAGCTGCCCGGCCCGCCGCCGACCGCGCTCGTGGCGAACCTGCCGTACAACGTCGCGGTGCCCGTGCTGCTGCACATGCTGGACCGCTTCCCCACCATCGAGCGCACCCTCGTCATGGTCCAGGCGGAGGTCGCCGACCGGCTCGCCGCCCGGCCCGGCAACAAGGTCTACGGCGTGCCCTCGGTCAAGGCCAACTGGTACGCGGAGGTCAAGCGCGCCGGAGCCATCGGGCGCAACGTCTTCTGGCCCGCCCCGAACGTCGACTCGGGCCTGGTGTCGCTGGTGCGGCGCGCCGAGCCGTTGAGGACCACCGCCACCAAGGCAGAGGTCTTCGCCGTCGTCGACGCGGCGTTCGCCCAGCGCCGCAAGACGCTGCGCGCCGCGCTGGCGGGCTGGGCCGGTTCCCCCGCGGCCGCCGAGGCGGCACTGGTCGCCGCCGGGATCTCCCCGCAGGCGCGGGGCGAGGCCCTCACCGTGGAAGAGTTCGCACGCATCGCGGAGGCCAAGTCAGCGTGAGCATCACCGTACGAGTCCCGGCGAAGGTCAACGTCCAGCTCGCGGTCGGCGCGGCCCGCCCGGACGGCTTCCACGACCTGGCCAACGTCTTCCTCGCCGTCTCGCTGTACGACGAGGTGACGGCGACCCCCGCCGACGAGCTGCGGATCACCTGCTCCGGCCCGGACGCCGGCCAGGTGCCGCTGGACGCCACCAACCTGGCCGCCCGCGCGGCGATCGCCCTCGCCGCCCGGCACGGCATCGCACCGGACGTCCACCTCCACATCGCCAAGGACATCCCCGTCGCCGGCGGCATGGCGGGCGGCAGCGCGGACGGCGCCGGCGCGCTGCTGGCGTGCGACGCCCTGTGGGGCACGGGCGCGACCCGCGACGAACTCCTCGACATCTGCGCCGAGCTCGGCAGCGACGTGCCGTTCAGCCTCGTCGGCGGCGCGGCGCTCGGCACCGGGCGCGGTGAGCGGCTGGAGCCGCTGGAGGTGGGCGGCACCTTCCACTGGGTGTTCGCGGTCGCCGACGGCGGGCTGTCGACTCCGGCGGTGTACGGGGAGTTCGACCGGCTCGCGGCCGGCACGGACGTCCCCGCCCCGGCCGCCTCGCCCGCCCTGCTGGACGCGCTGCGCACCGGCGACGCCGCCGCGCTGGCGGGCGCCCTCGCCAACGACCTCCAGCCCGCCGCCCTCTCCCTGCGCCCGTCGCTCGCCGCCACGCTGGCGGCCGGCACGGAGGCGGGCGCCCTGGCGGGCCTGGTCTCCGGCTCGGGGCCCACGACCGCGTTCCTGGTCAAGGACGAGGACGCGGCCCGCACGGTCGCCGGCGCCCTGCTCGCCTCCGGCACCTGCCGCACCGCCCGCGTGGCCACCTCCCCGGCGCCGGGAGCTACTCAGATCCGCACCTGAGTACGAGAGCGCTGATGCCGGTGCGGCCCCGTCCGGGACCGTACCGGCATGGCAACCACCGTCTCGGAGCTCGCCGCCCGCACCCCCGACACCCGCGACCGGTACATCGACCTGCTGCGGGTCGCGTCCCTGGCGACCGTGGTGCTCGGGCACTGGCTGATGGCCGCCGTCACCGCCGACGGCTCCATCGGCAACCTCCTGGCCGTCGTGCCCGAGCTGCAGGTCCTCACCTGGGGACTGCAGATCATGCCGGTGTTCTTCTTCGTCGGCGGCTTCTCGCACGCCCTGTCCTACCGCTCGCGCCCCGGCTACGCGGGCTTCCTGCGCTCCCGGCTCCAGCGCCTGCTGCGCCCCACGATGGTGTTCATCGCGGTGTGGACGGCCGCCGCGCTCGCCGTGCAGGTGCTGGGCGGCGACGGCGGGCTGACGGGCGTGGCGCTGCGCCTGGTGGCCCAGCCGCTGTGGTTCATCGGCATCTACCTGGCGATGGTGGCGTTCACCCCGCCGCTGCTGAGGCTGCACGAGCGGTACGGGTGGGGAGCGTTCGCCGCCCTGGTGGCGGGCGCGGTCCTGGTGGACGTGGCGCGGTTCGCGGCCGGGGTGCCGTACGTCGAGTTCCTGAACTTCGCCTTCGTGTGGCTGGCCGTGCACCAGCTCGGCTTCCTGCGGGCGGACGACCGCATCCGGATGCCCGCCGCCCTGGCGGTGTGCGGTCTGGCGGGGGCGGCCGCCCTGGTGGCGTTCGGCCCGTACCCGCTGTCCATGGTCGGCATGCCGGGCGAGAAGGTCTCCAACATGGCCCCGCCGACACTGGCGCTGCTCTGCCACGGCCTGTGGCTGGTCGGCGCGGTGGAACTGCTGCGGGGCCCCGGCGCCCGGCTGGCGCGGCGCCCCGCCGTGTGGCGGGCGGTCATCGCCGCGAACGGCATCGCCATGACGGCGTTCTTGTGGCACCTGACCGCGATGCTCGGTGTGTACGGCGCGATGCTCGCGCTGGACGTGCCGCTCCCGGAGCCGGCGTCCGCCGCCTGGTGGGCGCAGGTGCCGGTGCGGCTGGCGGCCGCGGCGGCGGTGACGGCCCTGCTGGTCGCCGTGTTCCGGGCGGCCGAGCGGCCGGGGCCGCGCCCGGCCGGCGCGCCGGGTTCGTCGCCGATGGCGGCGCTCGGCATCACGCTGTGCCTGTTCGGCGTGCTGGGCCTGTCGATGGTCGGCTTCGGCGGCCTGCTGGAGGGCCGCTCGGCGCTCCTGGTCGCGGTGCCCGTCACCGCCCCGGCGGCGGTCGGCATGGCCCTGGCGGGCTGGCTCCTGGTGGAGCGGGCGGGGCGCGCCTGATCAGCCGGTGAGCGCGACGGTCCGCTTGGCCCGCTCGTAGGCGGGGAGCATCGCCTTGTGCTCCTCGGCGTCCAGGCCGCCCAGATGCACCACCACCGGGCCGGCGGGCGTGGCGACGGCGAAGGCCCGCTCCGGCTTGGGCCCGTCGGTGAACTCGCCGCTGACCGTGTACGTCACCTCGGTGGCCGGCAGGGCGCCCGCCTTCGTCTGCGCGTACACGGCCTTCGAGGCGTTCTTGTCGGCGCGCACGAACGCCTCCAGCACCGCACGCGGCGTCGCGGCCCCGGCGTCGCCGCCCGCCCAGACGCGGATGAAGCCGATGTTCCCGGCGGGCTTGGCGTCCACCTCGCAGACGACGGTGACCGGGCCCTGCTTCGCCAGCTCGGCGAAGTCGGGGTCGTCGGCGACCGTCACCTTCTCCGCCGTCCACCCGGGCGCCGTCTCGAACGACACGGGCAGCACGCACGGCGTCCCCTTGCCCCCGATCACGGTGCCCTTGACCGGCTCGGCGGCGGCGTCCGTCGCCGCGGTGGCCCCGGGCGCCTTGGCCGAGGGCTCCGCCTCGGGCACCTGTGCCGAGCACCCCGCCAGGACCGCCCCCGCCACCACCGCCACCGCGGCGCCCCGCAGCATCCCGTACCGCCCCACGACAACCCCACCCCTGAGCCCGACCGGCCATCGCCCGCCCTGTGCGACCGCCGCACGCTACCGCACCGGACGCGGCGGCTACCCTGGTAGGTCGACCCGTCCCCCTGCACAGGAGTGAAATGGCCGTCAACCTGGTCAATGTCGAGGCAGTCAGCAAGGTGTACGGCACCCGTGCCCTGCTCGACGGCGTCTCCCTCGGCGTCTCCGAAGGGGACCGGATCGGTGTCGTCGGCCGCAACGGAGACGGCAAGACCACCCTCATCCGGATGATCGCCAAGCTGGAGGAGGCCGACTCCGGGCGGGTCACGCACAGCGGTGGCCTGCGTATCGGGGTGCTCACCCAGCACGACTCGCTCGACCCGGCCGCCACCGTCCGGCACGAGGTCATCGGGGACCTCGCCGACCACGAGTGGGCCGGCAGCGCCAAGATCCGCGACGTGCTCACCGGGCTGTTCGGCGGGCTGGACCTGCCGGGGTTCCCGCAGGGCCTCGACACCGTCATCGGTCCGCTCTCCGGCGGCGAGCGGCGCCGGATCGCGCTGGCGAAGCTGCTGATCGCCGAGCAGGACCTGATCGTCCTGGACGAGCCGACCAACCACCTCGACGTGGAGGGCATCGCCTGGCTGGCCGGGCACCTGCGGGCGCGGCGCTCCGCGCTGGTCTGCGTCACGCACGACCGCTGGTTCCTCGACCAGGTCTGCACCCGCATGTGGGACGTCCAGCGGGGCACGGTGCACGAGTACGAGGGCGGCTACTCCGACTACGTCTTCGCCCGCGCCGAGCGGGAGCGCATCGCCGCCACGGAGGAGGTCAAGCGCCAGAACCTGATGCGCAAGGAGCTCGCCTGGCTGCGGCGCGGAGCCCCCGCCCGTACCTCCAAGCCGCGCTTCCGCATCGAGGCGGCGAACGCGCTGATCGCCGACGTGCCGCCGCCGCGCGACACCAGCGAGCTGATGAAGTTCGCCAACGCCCGCCTCGGCAGGACCGTCTTCGACCTGGAGGACGTGACCGTCAACGCCGGGCCCAAGATGCTGCTCAAGCACCTGACCTGGCAGCTCGGCCCCGGCGACCGGATCGGCCTGGTCGGCGTCAACGGCGCCGGCAAGACCTCGCTGCTGCGCGCCCTCGCCGACGCCGCCACCACCCAGGGCGAGAAGCAGCCGGCGGGCGGGCGGATCATCGTCGGCAAGACCGTGCGCCTCGCCTACCTGTCGCAGGACGTCGCCGAACTCCCGGCCACGCTGCGGGTGCTGGAGGCCGTCCAGCAGGTGCGCGACCGGGTCGACCTCGGCAAGGGCCGGGAGATGACGGCCGGCCAGCTCTGCGAGCAGTTCGGCTTCACCAAGGAGAAGCAGTGGACGCCGGTCGGCGACCTGTCCGGCGGTGAGCGCCGGCGGCTCCAGCTCCTGCGGCTGCTGATGGACGAGCCGAACGTCCTGTTCCTCGACGAGCCGACCAACGACCTCGACATCGAGACCCTCACCCAGCTCGAGGACCTCCTCGACGGCTGGCCCGGCTCGATGGTCGTCATCTCCCACGACCGGTTCTTCATCGAGCGGACGACCGACAAGACGTACGCGCTCCTCGGCGACGCCACACTGCGCATGCTGCCGCGCGGCATCGACGAGTACCTGGAGCGGCGCCAGCGGATGATCGAGACGGCCGCCCCCGCACCGGCCGCCGCCTCCGCGCCCGCCAAGGAGAAGTCGGCCGGCGACGCCCGTGCCGCGAAGAAGGAGCTCCAGAAGATCGAGCGGCAGCTCGACAAGGTCTCCGAGAAGGAGGCCAAGCTGCACACCCAGATCGCCGACAACGCCACCGACTTCGAGAAGGTGGCGAAACTCGACGCCGAGCTGCGGGAACTGTCCGCACAGCGCGAGGACTTGGAGATGCGCTGGCTGGAACTCGCCGAAGACGCCTGACCCCCGGGGTACGTGGCGAAGGCGTGGAGAGCGGATAACGAGGGCATCACAGGCCGGTCCTCCCTTGGGAACAGGGGCGGACCGGCCCCTTTCGTGACGGTGCCGAGTGATAGAAAGAAGCCCCGCTCGACTCACGTAACACTGCGGAATCCATGTCCGATTCGCTCCATTCCGGCGATGCGTGCGCGCCGGAATCGCGGGGGAGGCCGGTCGGGCAGCGGACCGCACGAAGGGGGAAGCGCTGATGACTCAGCCGCCCAGCCAGCAACCGCCGCAGGGGGGCTTCGGGTCTCCGCAGGACCCGCACCAGCAGCCCCCTCAGCCACCGCAGGCACCGCCCGCCCAGCCGCCGGTCCCGCCGCAGGCCCCCGGCCAGGCCCCGGCCGGCGCACCGGCGTACGGCGCCCCGCAGGGCGCCCCGGCCCAGCCGACCGCCCAGCCGCCGGTACCGCCGCAGATGCCGGGCCAGCCGCCCGCCGCCGCGCCCGGCTACGGCTACCCGCAGCAGCCCGGGCCCTACGCCCAGCCCGGCCCGTACACCGCGCAGCCCGGACCCTACGGCCAGCAGCCCAACCCCTACGGCGGCCACCCCGGCCAGCCGCAGTACCCCGGTACGCCCACGCCGCCGCCGGCCGGCCGCGGCAACCCCTTCAAGGGCAAGCCCGCCGTCATCATCGGCGCGGCCGTCGCCGCCCTCCTCGTCATCGGCGGCGGCACGTACCTCGCCCTCAGCGGCGACTCCGGCACCGAGAACGAGAAGTCCGACGCCAAGGGCTCCAGCGCCGCGCCCGCCCCCACCGGCACCGGTGAGGTCGACCAGGGCGACGGCAGCGGCGGCGGCCGCGAGGCCAACGACGACCTGAACGCCGGGCGCAAGCCGGGCGAGGCCAAGGTCGAGTGGCTGATGACCAACGACGTGGACCTGCCGCGCAACGGCGCGGACGTGTACGGCCCCTGGGTCGTCGGCGACACCGTCGTCAAGGCCATGTACAAGAGCCTCGTGGGCTACTCGGTGACCGACGGCAAGAAGAAGTGGGAGGTGCCGTTCACCACCGAGGTGTGCACCGCCCCCGTCGCGCCTGCCGACAACGGCACGATCGTCATCGGCGTCAACGACAAGGCCGGCGAGAAGGCCGACTGCACCGTGCTCCAGCAGGTCGACCTCAAGACCGGCAAGGCGGGCTGGAAGAAGCCCGTTCCCCAGGGCACCGGCTTCAACGCCCTGTCCGACATGACGCTCGCCATCAGCGGCACCACCGTGACGGCCGCCGGCACCGGCAACGCCCACGGCTTCTCCCTCGCCGACGGCAAGCACCTGTTCGGCACGCCGGACGCCGACTGCAAGCCGTTCGCCTACGCGGGCGGACCGAAGCTGATCGCCGCATCGAGCTGCCGCACCGGTGACTACAAGAAGACCCAGCACGAGGTCAGCGAGGTCGACCCGGCGACCGGCAAGCCGAAGTGGACGTACAAGCTCCCCGCCAACTGGGAGGTCACCAAGGTCTTCTCGGTCAGCCCGCTGGTCGTCTCCACCGAGGAGCCCGACAGCAAGAAGTGGAGCATCGTCGCGCTCACGGACGCCGGCAAGCTCCGCTCGACCCTCGACGGCGGCAAGGACAAGTTCAACCCCAAGTGCGGCGGCTCCTTCGTCGTCTTCGGCGAGAACCTCCAGGGCTGCACCGGTGTCGCCGCCGACGCGAACACCTTCTACATGTCGACCGAGCCCACCCAGCTCACCAACGGCACCAACGACGTGGTGGCCTTCGACCTGAACACCGGCAAGCCCAAGTGGCGCGCCGCCGCCGGACCGCAGCGGACCATGACCCCGCTGCGCATGGAGGGCGGCGACGTCCTCATGTACATGGAGGGCTCCTGGGACCGCGGCGGCGCCGTCGCCACCCTCGCCCCCACGGGCGGCAGCCCCAAGGTGCTGCTCCAGCACCCGGCGTCGACGGCCGAGATCGAGAGCGACTTCTACTCGCCGAAGTACGCCTACGCCGACGGACGCTTCTTCATCGCCAGCGGCCGCGTCAGCGCCCGCAACGACACCGAGGAGAAGCAGACGAAGACGATGATGGCCTTCGGCAAGTGAGCACGGGGCCCGTCCGATGAGTCAGCCGATCCATGGCGCGTACGGCCCGCCGGGGCCGTACGGCTCGCTCAACCCGCACGGGGGCGGCGCCCAGCCGCCGCCCCCGCCCCGCCGGCGCGGCGGCCGCGCCCTGCTCGCCGCCGTGGCGGCCCTGGTCGTCCTCGGCGGCGGCGGGGCCTGGTGGTACGCCGGCACCGGCGACGGAGACGGCAAGAGCCCCGCGAGCGGCGGCTCCGCCCCACCGCCCGGCCAGGCGCACCCCGGCCCCAGCGGGTCGACCCCGCCCCACCTTGACCCGGCGGTGGCCGACCGCGTCAACGCCGCCCGCGCGGCGGACGAGGCGAAGCTGCTGTACCTGCGCAGGAACACCGTGGACGTCGCCGCATCCGGCGTCGCCGTCCACGGCCCCTGGCAGGCCGGCGACACCGTCGTCACCGCCATGCACCGCACGGTCACGGCCCATTCGGCCGCCGACGGGCGGGAGAAGTGGCGCTTGGCGCTCGACGGCGACCTCTGTTCCGCCTCGACCCGTACGACCGCCGACCGGCGCATCGCCGTCGTCACCAAGGACGGCCCCGGCGCGAAGGGCGACTGCCGCCGGCTCCGCGTGATCGACCTGAACACCGGCCGGGCGGGCTGGGAGACGCGGATCGCCAAGGAGAACGGGTCGGACGTCAGCGAGACGTACTCGCTGGCGTTCACCGGCGGCACGGTGGCCGTCGGGCGGCTCGGCGCCTCCAGCGCGTACCGCCTCACCGACGGCAAGCGGCTGTTCGGCTCGCCGCCGGTCACCGGGTGCGTGCCCTACGCGTTCGCCGGCGGTCCGAAGCTGATCGCGGCGGCCTCCTGCCTCCGGCCCGGCGGCGGGGGACGGGAGGAGGTCCAGGAACTCGACCCGGTCACCGGCGCGGTGCGCTGGCGGCACCCCCTCGCGCCCGGCTCCCGCGTCCAGGGCGTCTACTCGGTCGCCCCGCTGGTCGTGGCCGTGGGCGACGACACGGGCGCGACGACCGGCGTGTTCGCCCTCACCGACGGCGGCGCCCGGCGGTCGGCGCTCGCCGGCGCGGCCGGGTTCGACGCGCACTGCGGCGACCCCGGCGACAGCGAACTGCTGAGCTGCCGGACCGCGGTGGACGACGACACGCTCTACGTGGCCACGGCACCCGGCGCGGACGGCGGCGAGGGCAACACGATCGTCGCCGTCGACCTCGCGACCGGGAAAACGGTACGCCGCGTCGCCACGCCCGCGAAGGCGCTCGCCCGCCCGCTGGGCATGTCCGGCCGGGACCTGCTGTTCGACGCCGCGCCGCTGGACGACGGCCCGCACCTGGTCGGGTCCGTCGCCCCGGGCGCCACCGCGCCCCGGGTCCTGATGCGCGCCCCGGTCGGCCGCGCCCAGGAGGAGGGGCGGCTGTCCGGTCCCCGGCCGCTGTACGCCGACGGGCGCTACCTGCTCGTCAGCGGCAGGGTCGGCGGCTCCGGCGACGACGAGGAGCGGGAGACGGCGACCATGATGGCTTTCGGCGCATGACGGCAGGGCACCTTCGATGACTCAGCACACCCCGCCGTCGCCCGGTCCGGCCGGGCCGTACGGCACGCTCAACCCGCACGGGGGCGCACAGGGCCGGCCCGGTCCGCCCCCCGGCCCGCCCCGCCGCAGGGGCAGAGTCCTGATCGCCGCCGCGGCGGCGCTTGCCGTCCTCGGCGGCGGCACCTGGTACGCCACCCGGGACAGCGGCGGTCACGACGGCAAGCCGTCCGCCGCCCCCGCGCACAGCGCCCCGGCCTCCCCGGCTGGTCCGGTGGCCACACCGCCGGCCGGCCCCGACACCGCCGGGGCCGCGAGCATCAACGCCGGCCGCAAGCCCGGCGACGCCAGGGCGCTGTGGATACGGAAGAACGACACCGACCTGCCCAACAGGCTGGTCGAGGTCCTCGGCCCGTGGACGGTCGGCGACACGATCGTCACGGCCGCCCACCGCACGGTGTCGGCGTACTCGGTGAGCGACGGCCGGCTCCGGTGGAGCCTGCCCCTGGACCGCGACCTGTGCCGGGCCACCCCCACGGTCTCCGTCGAGGGCAGGATCGCCGTGGTGACCCGGCTGGACCCGGGGCCGAAGAGCGAGTGCCGCTCCCTGCGGATGATCGACCTGCGCACCGGCAAGCAGGGCTGGCAGAGGACGATCGCCCAGGAGGGTCAGTGGGACGCCTTCACCGACTACTCCCTGGCGATCACCGGCGACACGGTCACCGCCGGCCGGGTCAGCTTCTCCACCGCCTACCGGCTCAGTGACGGCACGCGGCTCTTCCGCCAGACACCCGGACGGTGCACGGCCCAGGCCTTCGCCGGCGGGCCCGCCCTGATCGCCTCCCTGTCCTGCCAGGACGGCACGGCCGACGTACCGCACGAGCAGGTCCAGGAGGTCGACCCGGTCACCGGCCGGGCCCGGTGGACGTACGACATCAAGCGCGGCTACCACATCGACCACGTCTACTCGGTCCGCCCGCTGGTGGTCTCCCTGTACGACCGGGCCAACGACAAGCGGGCCGTCCTCGCGCTCACCGACAAGGGCGCCCGGCGGTCCGCGCTCGCCGGCCCGGACCAGTACGCCCCGGGGTGCACGGCGCACGCCAGCGACACCAACAGCCTCCAGAACTGCCGGACCGTCACCGACGGCCGCGTCTTCTACATGGCGACCCGGGCGAGCGGCTCCGGGCCCGGCGCCACCAACCAGGTGGTGGGCTTCGACCTGGACACCGGTACCGTCGTCCGCCGCATCGCCGCCCCGCCCGGGCGGCTCGTCATGCCGCTGCGGATGTCCGGCCCCGACCTGCTGGTCGAGGTCCTGCCCGCCTTCACCGGCACCGCGCGGGCGGGCGCGGTCGCGTCCGCCGGACCGGACGCGACGACGTTCCGGCCGCTGCTGCGCCTGCCGGAGTCCAGCGCCAGAACCCACCAGCGGCTGGACGAGCCGAACGCCGTGTACGAGGACGGCCGCTACTTCCTGGTGTCCGCCAACCTCGTCGGCGACGACACCCATGAGAGGACCAGCGACATGCTCATGGCCTTCGGACCGTGACCGCGTCCTCGATCCCCCACGCCCCGAACCAACACCCTTCCCTTCCCGAGGTACGCACACCATGACGCAGCCGCCACCGCCCCCGAACCAGCCGCCCGGCCAGCCCCCGAACCAGCCGCCCTCCGGCGGATTCGGCGCCCCGCACGACCCTCCCGCGCAGGGCTTCGGCGCGCCCACCCCGCCGCCGCAGAACCCCGGTTACGGCTACCCCCAGACGCCGCCCCCCGCGCAGCCGCCGGGCTACGGCTACCCGCAGGCGCCGGGCCAGCCGCCGACGCAGCCGGGCGGATACCCGCAGCAGCCCGGGTACGGCTACCCCACCGCGCCGATGCAGCAGCCCGTCCAGGGCGGGACCGGCGGCGGCAAGAAACTGTCCGCGCAGATGCAGATCATCATCGCCGCGGCCGTCGCCGTCGCCCTGATCGTCGTCGGCGGCGTCTGGTACGCCAGTTCCGGCGGCGAGGACGCCCCCACGGACAACGCCAAGGGTTCCTCCGGCACCACCGGAAGCGCCGAGGGCGGCGGCAAGGGCGGCCCGGACGGCCCCGGCCAGGAGAAGGCGTCCGGCAACACCAAGGCGAAGGTCGCCTTCCAGGTGCCGCTGCCCGAGGTCACCGACCTCACGGACGTCAACGGCTCCTGGGTCACCGACAAGGCGTACGTCAAGTCCGGCGTCGAGTCGGTCGTCGGCTACGACCTCGACAAGGGCACCCCGCTGTGGACCACGCCGCTGCCCGGCCAGGTCTGCGCCGCGTCGCGCCACGTCAAGGACAACAAGACCGCCATCGTCTTCGAGGCCGCCAAGCGCGTCCCGCCGAAGAACTTCCAGCCGTGCACCGAGGTCGGCGTCATCGACCTGACCACCGGCAAACTGCTCTGGCGCAAGTCCGTCACGGGCGCCGACGCCGGTGACGACAAGGTCTCGTTCGACGAGGTCACCATCGGCGCCACCACCGTCGCCGCCGGCGGCCTCGACGGCGGCGCCGCCTGGGACCTGACCACCGGCAAGGAGCTGTGGAAGCCGCAGGTCAACGCCGAGGAGTGCGAGGACCGCGGCTACGGCGGCGGCGAGGCCCTGGTCGCGGCCCGCCTCTGCGGCCCGTACGACAGCGCCTACCTGCTCATCCAGAACCTCGACCCGAAGACCGGCGCGCCCCTGTCGTCGTTCAAGATGCCGGCCGGTGTCGAGGACGCGGGCATCGTCTCCACCAAGCCGCTGGTGGTCGCCGCCGACGTCGGCGACACCGCCGGTGACGGCTCCGGCATCTCGGACTTCTTCTCCATCGACGAGAAGACCGGCAAGCTCAAGGTGAAGATCGCGGCGGACGCCGAGCGGTACGCCGCCGAGTGCGACTCGTCCGGCGTGGAGGTCTGCCACCGGGCGGTCGTCGGCAACAACCGGCTCTACCTGCCCACCGAGGACCACGAGGGCGGCGGCGAGTACGGGGACACCAACGAGATCGTGTCGTTCGACCTCACCACCGGCAAGCCCACCACCGACAAGGCTGACGCGGGCGACCGGTACTCGATGTTCCCGCTGCGGATGGACGGCGGCAACATCATCGCGTACAAGAAGGCGCCCTACGACAAGGGCGGCCAGGTCGTGAGCATCGACGGCGGCACCTTCAAGCAGACGGTCCTGCTGGAGAACCCCTCCGACAAGTCCGTACGGTCCGCGGAGCAGTCCTTCGTGCTGGACTCGGCGGAGATCCGCTACAGCGACGGCAGGCTGTTCATCGCCGACGACCTGTTCGACAAGCCGAGCGACTCGTCCACCGACCACAAGGAGTACCTGGCGATCGGGTTCACCACGCACTGAGCGGCGGCGCACCGGGTGACGGCCCGGCACATCGGCAGACCCGATGTGCCGGGCCGTCCACGTGGTGTTCCGCACGTAGCCCTGTTTGACGAAGAATTCGACATTCTGGGGGGCTTCTGACAAGTAACAGGCGCGCGACGTCGAACAAGCGTGTAGCTTGCCGGGTCAACAGTGCTGGGGTCGGCGGGGGGCCGGTCCCAGGTGGATGGGGGGAAGCTCGATGGGCGTGCGGCTCATGGTGGTCGACGACCACCGACTGCTCGCGGAGGCGCTCGCCTCGGCGCTCAAACTGCGCGGGCACCGGGTCCTGGCGGCCGCCGCGCCCACGGCCGGCGCGGCCGAACTGGTGGTGAGCCGGGCTCCCGAGGTCTGCCTGCTGGGCACGGCGGCACCCGCCGAACCCGGCGCGTTCGACCCGATCGTGACGATCAAACGGGAGCGTCCCCAGGTCGCCGTGGTGGTCCTCGGCCCGGTCCCGTCCCCGCGCGGCATCGCGGCGGCGTTCGCGGCCGGCGCCTCCGGTTACGTCCGCCACGACGAGCGCATCGAGGGCGTGGAGCGCGCCATGATGAAGGCCAGGGCGGGCGAGGCGGCGGTGGCGCCGCAGCTCCTCCAGGGCGCGTTCACCGAGCTGCTCAACCCGGCCGCCCAGCCGGACGACGAGGGCCAACGCCTGCTGCGGCTGCTCACCCCGCGCGAGGTGGAGGTGCTGGTGCGGGTCGCGGAGGGCGAGGACACCCGGCTGATCGCGGCGGGCATGCGCATCGCGCCCAGCACGGCCCGTACGCATGTGCAGCGGGTGCTGATGAAGCTCGGTGTCGGATCGCGGCTGGAGGCCGCGGCGCTGGCCGCCCGGACGGGGCTGCTGGACCGTGCGGCGTCCGCCGGCGGGGGTGCGTCGCCTTCGGGGCCGCTTCCCCTGTGAGGCCGGGCCCCGGTCATCCGCCGGGCGCTGTACCAGGCGTCGTCCTTCTCGGGCGGCGCCTTCTCCGTGTCCGGCACCACTCGCCCCCTCGTCGCGGGCAAGCGCTCGACCGCCGACGGCAGCCGGGGCTCATTGACGAGCCTTGTTGAGCCGTGATTGGTTATGTTTGCTTCTGTTGGGTGTGCAGGTTTCCGAGGGGTGCCCGAGTGAAGAAGACGTCGACCCGGCTGGCCGACGGCCGCGAGCTGGTCTACTACGACTCCCGGGACGACGTCGTCCGCGACGCCGCCGACCGGCGGCCCCTGGACCCGGTCGCCACCACCGCGGAGATCCGCCGCGACCCGCTGCTCGGCGACGCGGTGGCCATCGCCTCGCACCGCCAGGGCCGCACCTACCACCCGCCCGCCGGCGAATGCCCCCTGTGCCCCTCCCGCGACGGCCGGCGCACCGAGATCCCGGACGCCGACTACGACGTGGTCGTCTTCGAGAACCGCTTCCCCTCCCTGGCCGGTGACGCCGGCCGCTGCGAGGTGGTCTGCTTCACCCCCGACCACGACGCCTCGTTCGCCGACCTCACCGAGGACCGGGCCGCGCTCGTGCTGGAGGCGTGGACCGACCGCACCGTCGAACTCGCCGCACTCCCCGGCGTCCAGCAGGTGTTCTGCTTCGAGAACCGGGGGGCCGAGATCGGCGTCACCCTCGGCCACCCGCACGGGCAGATCTACGCGTACCCCTTCACCACCCCCCGCACGGCGCTGATGCGGAACTCCGCCGCCGCCCACCGCGCCGCCACCGGCCGCAACCTCTTCGACGACCTCGTCGAGCGCGAGCGCGCCGCCGCCGAACGGGTGGTCCTCGAGACCGACGAGTGGGTCGCCTTCGTGCCCTACGCGGCGCACTGGCCGTACGAGGTGCACCTCTACCCCCGGCGGCGCGTGCCCGATCTCAGGGCGCTCGACGACGCCGCGCGGGCCGGGTTCCCCCCGGTCTACCTGGAGCTGCTCAGGCGCTTCGACCGGATCTTCGGCGAGGGCGAGCCGCCGACGCCGTACATCGCCGCCTGGCACCAGGCGCCCTTCGCCGACCCGGAACGCGACGACTTCGCCCTGCATCTCGAGCTTTTCACCATCCGACGCACTTCCGGCAAGCTGAAGTTCCTCGCGGGCTCCGAATCCGGCATGAGCGTGTTCATCAACGACGTGCCGCCGGAGGCCGCGGCCCGCCGACTGCGAGAGGTAGCGAGCGCATGAGATATCTCG
Source organism: Streptomyces sp. WAC05374 (assembly GCF_004353505.1). Taxonomy (GTDB): domain Bacteria; phylum Actinomycetota; class Actinomycetes; order Streptomycetales; family Streptomycetaceae; genus Streptomyces. The sequence continues at coordinate 167,527 of NZ_SMNQ01000003.1, read as the reverse complement.
TCACGGGTGGAGCCGGGTACGTCGGCGGGGTGACCGCCGCGCACCTGCTGGAGGCGGGGCACGAGGTGACCGTCCTGGACGACCTGTCGACCGGCTTCCCCGAGGGCGTCCCGGCGGGCGCGCACTTCATCGAGGGCCGTGTCCAGGACGCCGCCCGGTACCTGGACGGCTCCTACGACGGCGTCCTGCACTTCGCCGCGTTCAGCCAGGTCGGCGAGTCGGTCGCCGACCCGGAGAAGTACTGGGTGAACAACGTCGGCGGCACTCTCGCGCTGCTGGCCGCGATGCGCGACGCGGGCGTGCGCCGGCTGGTCTTCTCCTCCACGGCCGCCACGTACGGGGAGCCGGCCTCCACGCCCCTCACCGAGACCGACCCCACCGCCCCCACCAGCCCCTACGGCGCCTCCAAGCTGGCCGTCGACCACATGCTCGCCGGTGAGGCCGCCGCGCACGGCCTGGCCGCCGCCTCGCTGCGGTACTTCAACGTCGCCGGGGCGTACGGGAAGTACGGCGAGCGCCACGACCCCGAGTCGCACCTGATCCCGCTCGTGCTCCAGGTCGCCCTCGGCGGGCGGGAGTCGATCTCCGTGTACGGCGACGACTACCCGACGCCCGACGGCACCTGTGTGCGCGACTACATCCACGTCGCCGACCTCGCCGAGGCGCACCTGCTCGCCATGGAGGCGGTCGCGCCGGGCGAGCACCTGATCTGCAACCTCGGCAACGGCGAGGGCTTCTCGGTGCGCGAGGTCGTCGAGACCGTCCGGGAGGTCACCGGTCACCCGGTGCCCGCGGTGACCGCGGGACGCCGGGCCGGTGACCCGGCGGTGCTGGTCGCCTCGGCCGCCACCGCGCGCGACCGGCTCGGCTGGAAGCCGTCCCGGCCGGACCTGGCGGGCATCGTCGCGGACGCCTGGGAGTTCGCCCGGGCGCGGGCGGCCGGGGCATGACGGCCGGCGAGCGGAGCGGGGCGGCCGAGCGCGTCGCCCGCGCGTTCCGCGCGCTGTACGGGGCCGAGCCGGAGGGCGTGTGGGCGGCGCCCGGCCGGGTCAACCTGATCGGCGAGTACACCGACGTCAACGACGGCCTCGTCATGCCGCTGGCCCTCCCGCACACCGCGGTCGCCGCCGTGTCGCGCCGCACCGACGGGCGGCTGCGCGTCCACTCGGCCGACACGGACCAGGGCGTCGTCCAGCTCCGTGCCGACGCCCTGGAGCCGCGCGCCGCCACCGGGTGGGCCGCCTACCCGGCCGGGGTGGTGTGGGCGCTGCGCGAGGCGGGCCACCGGGTCACGGGCGCCGACGTCCACCTCGCCTCCACCGTCCCCACGGGCGCCGGGCTCTCCTCGTCGGCCGCCCTGGAGGTGGTCACCGCCCTCGCGCTGAACGACCTGTACGGGCTCGGGCTGACCGCCTGGCGGCTCGCGCTCCTCGCCCAGCGCGCCGAGAACGCGTTCGTGGGCGTCCCGTGCGGCGTGATGGACCAGATGGCGTCGGCGGCGTGCGTCCCGGGCCACGCCCTGTACCTGGACACCCGTGACCTGGCGGTGCGGCACGTGCCGTTCGACCTCGCCGCCGAGGGCCTGACGCTGCTGGTGGTCGACACCCGGGTGAAGCACGCGCTCGGCGACGGCGCGTACGCCGAGCGGCGCGCCGGGTGCGAGGCGGGTGCGCGGGCGCTGGGCGTGCGCACGCTGCGCGAGGTCCCGTACGTGCAACTGCCCGATGCCCTGCGGCGGTTGGGTGACGAAACGGTTCGCTCGTACGTCCGTCACGTCGTGACCGACAACCACCGGGTGCGGCGGACGGTCGAGCTGCTGGACGCGGGGGACGTGCGCGCGGTGGGGCCGGTCCTCACCGAGGGGCACGCCTCCCTCCGCGACGACCTCCGGGTGTCCTGCCCGGAGCTGGACCTCGTCGTGTCGGCCACGACCGCCGCCGGGGCGCTCGGCGCCCGGATGACGGGCGGCGGCTTCGGCGGTTCGGCGGTCGTGCTGGCCGAGGCGGCGGACGCGGACGCGGTGACCAAGGCGGTCGGGGAGGCGTTCGCGGCGGCCGGGCACCCGGCTCCCCGGGTGTTCCCCGCGGTGCCGTCGGCGGGGGCGCGCCGTCTGCGGTGAGCGCGTGCGCGGCCGGGGCCGGGGGTGGCGGCCGGGCCGGTGAGTTTGGTCAAGTCCCCTTCCCCCGTGGCCGCCCCGCCGTACTCTGATGCACAGCACCGGTGGGGGCCGGTGCTGATCAGGGGGCGAGACAGCCGGGTACGACGCCCTGGGCGGGGGTAACAGTCACCGCACGGCGGCGGCCGTGCGACCACTGGGTACCTCGGGCTCCGGGCGCCGTACCCGTAGCTGCTCTGTTTCCTCGACACATGGGGGTGTCAGTGGTCCGTATCCGGGTTCTGGTGGTGGACGACCACCGCATCTTCGCCGAGTCGCTCGCCGCCGCTCTGGCGGCCGAGCCCGACGTGGACGTCGCGGCGGCCGGCAGCGGCCCCGCGGCGATGCGCTGCCTGGACCGGGCGGCGGCCGAGGGCCGCATGTTCGACGTGCTGCTGGTCGACGCCGACCTGGGCGCCGCTGCCGCGCCGGCGGTCGCCCGCGCCGTGCCGGACAACGGCGAGGGGGTCGTGGACGGCATCTCGCTGGTCTCCGGGGTCCGTGAGGGCCGGCCCGAGGTGCGTACGGTCGTGCTGGCGGAGAAGGACGACCCGCGCCGGGCCGCGCTCGCGCTCCAGTCGGGAGCCTCGGGCTGGGTCGCCAAGGACTGCTCCCTCCAGCGGCTGCTGACCGTGATACGAGGAGTGCTGCGCGACGAGACGCACCTGCCGCCGGCGCTGCTGACCGGGGTGCTGCGGGAGCTGACGGCCGCGCGCAAGCACCGCACCGAGAGCGAGCGACTGGTGGAGTCGCTGACCCCGCGCGAGCGGGAGGTGCTGCGCTGCATGGTGGCGGGCCTGGGCCGCAAGGCGGTCGCCGAGCGGCTGTTCCTCTCCCCGCACACGGTGCGTACGCACATGCAGAACGTGCTGGGGAAGCTCGGCGTGCACTCCACGCTGGCGGCGGTGGCGCTGGCCCGCCGGGCGGGCGTGGGACCGGCCGAGACCGCCGCCGGTCTAGCCGGGGATGTTGTCGAACGGGGCGGTCAGTTGGCGTAGCAGCGCGGCCAGTTCGGCGCGCTGGGCGCGGGAGAGCTCCGCGAGGATGGCGCGCTCCTGGGCGAGGAGCCCGGCGAGGGCCTGGTCGGCCCGGTCACGCCCCTCGGGGGTGAGGCGGACGAGGACGCCGCGCCGGTCACTGGGGTCGGGCAGGCGCTCGACGAGGCCCTTCTTGGCGAGCCGGTCGATGCGGTTGGTCATGGTGCCGGAGGTGACCAGCGTCTGCGTGAGCAACTGGCCGGGCGAGAGCTGGTAGGGTGCGCCGGCGCGGCGCAGCGACGTCAGGACGTCGAACTCCCAGGGCTCCAGGTTGTGCTCGGAGAAGGCGAGCCGGCGGGCGCGGTCGAGGTGGCGGGCCAGCCTGGAGACGCGGCTGAGCACCTCGAGCGGTTCCACGTCGAGGTCGGGGCGCTCGCGGCGCCATGCAGCGACCAGTCGGTCGACCTCGTCCTCCATGGCGATCAGTGTAGGGGATCTGTCGACGTGAAGTCTCTTGACGTCAAGAAATATTCCGCTGGACCATTGGGCATGACGGGGCCGGGACTCTGTTCCGCTTCGGTACTACGTTCCAGCAAGGGGGCTCGAACATGTATTCCGCACCAACCTGGGATCCACAGCAGTACCTGCGCCACTCCTCCCACCGCACCCGACCGTTCCTCGACCTGCTCGCCCGCATACCGGAACTCCCCGCCGACAGGGAAGGCCGGCCCCCCAGGATCGCCGACCTCGGATGCGGCCCCGGCAATGTGACCGCGCTGCTCGCCGACCGCTGGCCCGGCGCGCGCATCACCGGCTTCGACCTCTCGCCCGAGATGCTGGAACAGGCGAAGAAGACCTACGCCGGCACCACCGACGGCGGCGGCTGGCTCGACTTCCGCCCCGCCGACGCCGCCCACTGGACACCGGACGAACCCTACGACCTGATCATCTCCAACGCCGCCCTCCAGTGGGTGCCCAACCACCCCGAGTCCTTCCCCGTCTGGACCGAAGGGCTCGTCCCCGGCGGCACACTCGCCTTCCAGGTACCCGCCAACTTCACCTCACCCAGCCACGCACTGCTCGGCGAACTGTGCGAGACCCCGCAGTGGCGGGCCCGCCTCACCGGCCACGGCCGCCGCTTCGTCCACATCCTCGACGCCGCCGACTACCTCACCCGCCTCGCCGACCTCGGCCTGACCGTCGACGTCTGGGAAACCGTCTACTCCCAGCTCCTCCAGGGCGACGACCCCGTCCTCGACTGGGTGAAGGGCACCGCACTGCGCCCGGTCCTCACCGCCCTGGACGGCGACCACGAAGCGGTCACCGACTTCCTCGCCCAATACCGCGACCTGCTGCGCAAGGCATACCCGCCAGGCCCGCACGGCACGGTCTTCCCCTTCCGCCGCATCTTCGCGGTCGCCACCCGCGGCCAGGAGCCGACGGGGTGACGCCCCACTTACGCCCCACCCCCGCCCCACACCCGTGCCGGGGCGCGCCACACAGCCGCGCCGCGCCCCGGCACAGGTCCGCCCGCACCACGCGGACCGCTCAGCTCTTGCGGTGACCTATCAGCCGGGGCTTCGGCTCCAGGCCGTCCAGCCCGTGCCAGGCCAGGTTCACCAGATGCGCCGCCACCTCGGCCTTCTTCGGCTTGCGGGCGTCCAGCCACCACTGCCCCGTCAGGGCCACCATCCCCACCAGCGCCTGCGCGTACAGCGGGGCCAGCTTCGGATCGAACCCCCGCGCCTTGAACTCCAGGCCCAGGATGTCCTCCACCTGCGTGGCGATGTCCGAGATCAGCGACGCGAACGTACCCGTCGACTGCGCCACCGGCGAATCCCGCACCAGGATGCGGAAACCGTCCGTGTACGTCTCGATGTAGTCCAGCAGCGCGAACGCCGCCTGCTCCAGCAGCTCACGCGGATGCCCGGCCGTCAGCGCCCCGGTCACCATGTCCAGGAGCTGGCGCATCTCACGGTCCACCACGACCGCGTACAGCCCCTCCTTGCCGCCGAAGTGCTCGTACACCACCGGCTTGGAGACGCCCGCCTTCGCGGCGATCTCCTCCACCGACGTGCCCTCGAAACCGCGCTCCGCGAAGAGCGTGCGGCCGATGTCGAGCAGTTGCTGCCGCCGCTCGGCGCCCGTCATCCGGACCCGGCGCCCCCGCCTGGGTTTGTCCGTACCACTGCTGCCACTGCCGTCGATCGCCACACCGTCCATCATGCCGCGTTCGCGGCGCGGTCCTGGCGTCGGGCTTCGATCCGGGACGCGGTCGGCCAGCGCACGTCGTAGGCCCAGCCCAGCATCTCGAACCAGCGGATCAGACGGGCGCTGGAGTCGAGCTGCCCCCGCATCACCCCATGACGTGCGCACGTCGGGTCGGCGTGGTGCAGGTTGTGCCACGACTCACCGCACGACAGCACCGCCAGCCACCACACGTTCCCGCTCCGGTCCCGCGACTTGAACGGACGCTTGCCCACCGCGTGACAGATCGAGTTGATCGACCACGTCACATGGTGCAGCAGCGCCACCCGCACCAGCGAGCCCCAGAAGAACGCCGTGAAGGCACCCCACCACGACATCGTCACCAGACCGCCCACCAGCGGCGGGATCGCCAGCGACAGAACCGTCCAGAACACGAACTGGCGCGAGATCGCCCGGATCGCCGGGTCCTTGATCAGATCCGGCGCGTACTTGTGCTGCGGCGTCTGCTCCTCGTCGAACATCCAGCCGATGTGCGCCCACCACAGGCCCTTCATCAGCGCCGGCACCGACTCCCCGAACCGCCACGGAGAATGCGGGTCACCCTCCGCGTCCGAGAACTTGTGGTGCTTGCGATGGTCCGCCACCCACCGCACCAGCGGCCCCTCCACCGCCAGCGACCCCATGACCGCCAGCGCGATCCGCAGCGGCCGCTTCGCCTTGAACGCACCATGCGTGAAGTACCGGTGGAAGCCGATCGTGATGCCGTGACAACCGATGTAGTACATCGCCACCAGTAGCCCCAGATCCAGCCAGCTCACCCCCCAGCCCCACGCCAGCGGCACCGCCGCGAGCAGCGCCAGGAAGGGCACCGTGATGAACAGCAGCAGCGTGATCTGCTCGATCGAACGCTTGCTGTCCCCGCCGAGTGTGGCGGAGGGCAGGCCGGGGGAGGGGGAAACGGACGGGTCCGAAGTCCCGAGCACGTCGGGGCTAGTGGTCATGGGGTCCCCTGGGGGGTGAGGGATGCAAAAGGAAGCCGTGGCTACGGTCCCGTAACCTACGGCGACGTAAGTATGGCAGCGGTTGGGCACGGGGCAAGAGGGCTGGGAGCGGCGCCGCCGGACGGGACACCTATCCTGGGTGTCGTCGGACAGCGCGGTCCGCAGCCTCCAGTACCCCTCCAGACGTGCTCAAACACTGCAAGGAGCCGCACCTGTGAGCAGTGCCGACCAGACCCCCACCGCCAGCGCCGAGCTGCGCGCCGACATCCGCCGACTGGGCGATCTGCTGGGCGAGACGCTCGTCCGCCAGGAAGGACCCGAGCTCCTCGAGCTCGTCGAGAAGGTCCGCCGCCTCACCCGCGAGAACGGCGAGGCAGCCGCGGCACTCCTCGGCGACACCGACCTGGAGACCGCCGCCCGCCTGGTGCGCGCCTTCTCCACGTACTTCCACCTGGCCAACGTCACCGAGCAGGTCCACCGCGGCCGCGAGCTGCGCGAGAAGCGCGCCGCCGAGGGCGGTCTCCTCGCCCGCACCGCCGACATGCTCAAGGACGGCGACCCCGAGCACGTACGCGAGACGGTCAAGAACCTCAACGTCCGCCCCGTCTTCACCGCGCACCCCACCGAGGCCGCGCGACGCTCCGTGCTCAACAAGCTCCGCCGCGTCGCCGAGCTCCTCGAGACCCCCGTCATCGCCTCCGACCGGCGCCGCCACGACCTGCGCCTGGCCGAGTCCATCGACCTCATCTGGCAGACCGACGAACTCCGCGTCGCCCGCCCCGAGCCGACCGACGAGGCCCGCAACGCCATCTACTACCTCGACGAACTCCACGCCAACGCCGTCGGCGACGTCCTGGAGGACCTCGCCGCCGAGCTGGAGCGCGTCGGCGTCGAGCTGCCCGCCGGCACCCGCCCCCTCACCTTCGGCACCTGGATCGGCGGCGACCGCGACGGCAACCCCAACGTCACCCCCGCCGTGACCTGGGACGTCCTCATCCTCCAGCACGAGCACGGCATCACCGACGCCATCGAGCTGATCGACCACCTGCGCAGCCAGCTCTCCAACTCCATCCGGTACGCGGGCGCCACCCAGGAACTCCTCGACTCCCTCCAGCAGGACCTGGAGCGGCTCCCCGAGATCAGCCCCCGGTACAAGCGCCTCAACGCCGAGGAGCCCTACCGGCTCAAGGCCACCTGCATCCGCCAGAAGCTCGTCAACACCCGCGAGCGCCTCGCCAAGGGCACCGCCCACCAGGAAGGCCGCGACTACCTCGGCACCGCCGAGCTGCTCGCCGACCTCACCCTGATCCAGACGTCCCTGCGCGAGCACCGCGGCGGCCTCTTCGCCGACGGCCGCATGGACCGCACCATCCGCACCCTGGCCGCCTTCGGCCTCCAGCTCGCCACCATGGACGTCCGCGAACACGCCGACGCCCACCACCACACCCTCGGCCAGCTCTTCGACCGCCTCGGCGAGGAGTCCTGGCGGTACGCGGACATGCCCCGCGACTACCGGCAGAAGCTGCTCGCCAAGGAACTGCGCTCCCGCCGCCCCCTCGCCCCCACCCCCGCCCCCCTCGACGCGGCCGGCACCAAGACCCTCGGCGTCTTCCACACCGTCAAGGAAGCCTTCGAACGCTTCGGCCCCGAGGTCATCGAGTCCTACATCATCTCGATGTGCCAGGGCGCCGACGACGTCTTCGCCGCCGCCGTCCTCGCCCGCGAGGCCGGACTCATCGACCTCCACGCCGGCTGGGCCAAGATCGGCATCGTGCCGCTGCTGGAGACCACCGACGAGCTCAAGGCCGCCGACGTCATCCTCAACGACATGCTCGCCGACCCCTCCTACCGCAGGCTCGTCTCCCTGCGCGGCGACGTCCAGGAGGTCATGCTCGGCTACTCCGACTCCTCCAAGTTCGGCGGCATCACCACCAGCCAGTGGGAGATCCACCGCGCCCAGCGGCGCCTGCGCGACGTCGCCCACCGCTACGGCGTCCGCCTGCGCCTCTTCCACGGCCGCGGCGGCACCGTCGGCCGCGGCGGCGGCCCCTCCCACGACGCCATCCTCGCCCAGCCCTGGGGCACCCTCGAGGGCGAGATCAAGGTCACCGAGCAGGGCGAGGTCATCTCCGACAAGTACCTCATCCCCTCCCTCGCCCGGGAGAACCTGGAGCTCACGGTCGCCGCCACCCTCCAGGCGTCCGCCCTGCACACCGCCCCCCGCCAGTCCGACGAGGCCCTCGCCCGCTGGGACGCGGCCATGGACACCGTCTCCGACGCCGCCCACACCGCGTACCGCAAGCTCGTCGAGGACCCCGACCTGCCGACGTACTTCCTGGCCTCCACACCCGTCGACCAGCTCGCCGACCTGCACCTGGGCTCGCGGCCCTCCCGCCGCCCCGGCTCCGGCGTCTCCCTCGACGGACTGCGCGCCATCCCGTGGGTCTTCGGCTGGACCCAGTCGCGGCAGATCGTCCCCGGCTGGTACGGAGTCGGCTCCGGCCTCAAGGCCCTGCGTGAGGCCGGCCTCGACGCCGTACTCGACGAGATGTACGAGCAGTGGCACTTCTTCCGCAACTTCCTGTCCAACGTCGAGATGACCCTCGCCAAGACGGACCTGCGGATCGCCCGCCACTACGTCGAGACCCTCGTGCCCGAAAACCTCCGGCACGTCTTCGACGACATCGAGGCCGAGCACGCCCTCACGGTCAGCGAGGTACTGCGCGTCACGGGCGGCAAGGAACTCCTCGACTCCAACCCCGTCCTCCAGCAGACCTTCGCCATCCGCGACGCCTACCTGGACCCGATCTCCTACCTCCAGGTCGCGCTGCTCGCCCGACAGCGGGCCGCCGCCGAGCGCGGCGAGGACCCCGACCCGCTGCTCGCCCGCGCCCTGCTGCTCACGGTCAACGGCGTGGCGGCCGGCCTGCGCAACACCGGCTGACGCGTACGGCTTCCCCGCGGGAAGCGGGAAGGGGGCGCCCGATGGTACCGGGCGCCCCCTTCGTGCGCTGTGAGCGTCCTGAGCGTCTCCTACGCCCGTCAGGGCTGCTTCTTGGCCCTGCCCAGGCGGGACACGAGGTAGCCGCCACCCACGACGAGCGCCCCCGCGATGCCGGCGAGGACGCCGACCGGGGCGGAGCTGCCGGTCTCCGCGAGGTCGCCCCCGGAGCCGCCCGGGGCGGACGCGGCGGGGGCGCCCGGGGCCGACGGGGCGGAGGGCGCGGTGTCCGACGCGGCGGGGGCGCCCGGCGCCGACGGGGCGGAGGGCGCGGTGTCGGACGGCCCGCCGGAGGGCCGCTCGCCCGGCTCGGAACCGCCAGGCCCGGACGACCCCGGCCCGGAACCGCCCGGCTCGTGGCCGCCGCCCGGCTCCGTGTCGCACGCCGACCAGAACACCTTGTGCTTCGCCCGGCCGTGCTCGCCCTCGAACGTCCAGAACAACTTGTAGTGCCCGTCCGGCAGCGTCAGGTCACCCGTACGGCCGTGCCCCGACCCGTCGAGCGTCAGCGAGCCGGACTCCACCGTCTCGCCCTTCGCCCCCGCCTTCGGGGCCCACGCCTCGATGTGCCAGTCGACCTGCTGACCGGCGTCGAAACCGAAGGCGTCCAGGTAGAAGGTGCAGACGTGCGGCTCGTTCCGGCGGAGCTCCTCGCCGGTCGAGGCGTCATGGATCTTGACGGTGCCGTTGTCGCCGTTCGTGGCGAGAGCCGAAGGGGCGAACACCAGTGAGCAGGCCGCAGCCGCCACCAGCACGCCGGAGAGAGAAAGAGTGCGCATGGGCAGTCCAACGAGTAAGGGGGGCCGTGGGGGGCGGCTGAAGCCTCGTGTGGCCGCCGGAACACGTCAAGACACCCGGCACCACATCCACCGGCACCCCCATAACGATTGGGTGAATGACCCATTCCGCTACGGCCGGACGCTCCCGCGACGCCCCCACCGCCAGGTTGCGCAGGTTCCCGACAACGCCCCCACCGGCCAGGCATCGCAAGCCCCCCGCGACGCCCCCACGCCCAGGCGCCCCAGCCCCCCCCCGCGACGCCCTCACCCCCGCCGCCCCACGCTCACAGCGCCAGAAACGTCCCCACCAGCAGCGCCCCACCCGCCGACGCCGACACCCACGCCAGCCGCGGCAACCGCATCCCCCCACCGATCACCAGCGCCGCCAGCAACAACGCCCCACCCAACGGCAACCACGCGTGCAACCCGCCCGGCCACCCCGTACGCACCAGCTCCGTCGTGTCCGGCTTCACCACCACCGGATAACGGCCACCCTTCTCCACCGCCACCGAATGCTCGATCGTCATGCCCGTACGCGCCCCCGCCGGCCCCTCCGGATCGAACCGCCCCGTACAGACGTCCGTCGAACACCCCGTGACCGTCAGCGTGCCGTGCTCACGGCCCTTCGACAGCAGAACGTGCTGCGCCGAACCCCACGACGCCCACGCCCCCGCCACCACCAGCAGCAGCGCCACCAGCGCCATGGCGGCACTACGGGCATACGGGAGGGCTGAAGTCCGCTTCTTGCTCATGGGGCGCGATCCTCTGGCACATGACCATGCCCGGTCAATCCCGGCCAGGACCGGCTACGCGTTGTACGCCGACTGCGCCCGCTCCAGACCCTCCGTCACCAGGCACTCCACCGCATCGGCCGCCCGGTCCACGAAATAGTCCAGCTCCTTGCGCTCCGCCGACGAAAAGTCCTTCAGCACGAAATCCGCCACCTGCATCCGGCCCGGCGGACGCCCGATCCCGAACCGCAGCCGGTGGTAATCCGCACCCATCGCCTTCGTCATCGACTTCAGCCCGTTGTGGCCGTTGTCGCCACCACCCAGCTTCAGCCGCAGCACCCCGTAATCGATGTCCAGCTCGTCATGGACCGCCACCACATGCGCCGTCGGCACCTTGTAGAAGTCCCGCAACGCCGTGACCGGACCACCCGACAGGTTCATGTACGACATCGGCTTCGCCAGCACCACCCGCCGGTTCGCCGGCCCCGGAGGCCCGATCCGGCCCTCCACCACCTGCGCCTGCGCCTTGCCCGCCCGCTTGAACTTCCCGCCGATCCGCTCCGCGAGAAGATCGGCCACCATGAAACCGACATTGTGTCGATTACCGGCATACTCCGGCCCCGGGTTGCCCAAACCCACGATCAGCCAAGGGGCACTGGCGTCCGTCGTCATGTCCTCGCGTCTCCTCGCGTACCCACAGGGAAACGGGGTGGCGGGCCGCAGCCCACCACCCCGTCAAGCAGAGCCCAGGACGGCTCAGGCCTCGGCGGCCTCTTCGCCCTCGGCCTCCTCGCCCGCCGGCTCCTCGGCCTGCGCGGCCAGAACCTGCAGGACGACAGCGTCCTCCTCGACGGCCAGCGACACGCCGTTCGGCAGCGTCACGTCCTTCGCCAGCACCGACGCACCGGCCTCCAGGCCCTCGACCGACACGGTGAAGGACTCGGGGATGTGCGTGGCCTCGGCCTCGACCGGCAGCGCGTTCAGCACGTGCTCGAGCAGGTTGCCGCCCGGCGCCAGCTCGCCCTCGGCGACGACCGGAACCTCGACGGTGACCTTCTCGCCACGCTTGACCAGCAGCAGGTCGACGTGCTCCAGGAAGCCCTTCAGCGGGTCACGCTGCACGGACTTCGGGATCGCCAGCTCGTTGGTCTTGCCGTCGATGTCCAGGGCGATCAGGACGTTCGGCGTACGCAGCGCCAGCAGCAGGTCGTGGCCCGGCAGCGTCAGGTGCACCGGCTGCGTGCCGTGACCGTAGAGAACACCCGGAACCTGGTTCGCGCGGCGGATGCGGCGGGCAGCGCCCTTGCCGAACTCGGTACGGGTCTGAGCGGTGAGCTTCACCTCGGACATGTGCACTCCTCGTAAGTGACAGACGGATCAACGGTCGTGGTCACCCGGCCACGACTGGACTTGGCCTGCTACGAAGAGCGCGTCGATAACGGACCGCCGCACCTGACCGGTACGGCCTCCCTCGCCGAGCAACTACACCAGTCTAACCGAAAGCGAAAGGCCGCCCCGACCGGTGCGGTCGAGGCGGCCCCTTCACTCAGGCGATGATCAGCCCTGCTCCTCGAACAGGCTGGTCACCGAGCCGTCCTCGAAGACCTCACGCACCGCACGGGCGATCGTCGGCGCGATCGACAGCACCGTGATCTTGTCCAGCTCCAGCTCACCCGGCGTCGGCAGCGTGTTCGTCAGCACGAACTCGCTCACCTTCGAGTTCTTCAGACGGTCCGCCGCCGGACCCGACAGGATGCCGTGCGTCGCCGTCACGATGACGTCCTCCGCACCGTGCGCGAACAGCGCCTCGGCAGCGGCGCAGATCGTGCCACCCGTGTCGATCATGTCGTCGACCAGCACACAGACCCGGCCCTCGACCTCACCCACGACCTCGTGCACCGTCACCTGGTTGGCGACGTCCTTGTCACGACGCTTGTGGACGATCGCCAGCGGCGCGTCCAGACGGTCGCACCAGCGGTCCGCCACCCGCACACGGCCCGCGTCCGGCGAGACCACCGTCAGCTTCGACCGGTCCACCTTCGCACCCACGTAGTCCGCCAGCACCGGCAGCGCCGACAGATGGTCCACCGGACCGTCGAAGAAGCCCTGGATCTGGTCCGTGTGCAGGTCGACCGTGAGGATGCGGTCCGCGCCCGAGCACTTCAGCAGATCCGCGACCAGACGGGCCGAGATCGGCTCACGCCCGCGGTGCTTCTTGTCCTGCCGGGCATAGCCGTACGACGGAATGATCACCGTGATGCTCCGCGCGGAAGCCCGCTTCAGAGCATCGATCATGATGAGCTGCTCCATGATCCACTTATTGATGGGAGCCGTGTGGCTCTGCATCAGGAAGCAGTCCGCACCACGCGCCGACTCCTGGAACCGGACGTAGATCTCACCATTGGCGAAGTCGAAAGCCTTCGTCGGCACGAGGCCGACACCAAGCTGGTGCGCGACCTCCTCGGCCAGCTCGGGGTGGGCGCGGCCGGAGAAGAGCATCAGCTTCTTCTCGCCGGTCGTCTTGATCCCGGTCACAGCACTGTCTCCTCAGACGTGTTCTCTGGCCGCGACCACGTTCCGCGCGAACCAGCCGAATTTGTGTGCACGTATCACGGTACGCCGAGTTCGACGCACCTGTTTCCGGTCAGCCCTCGTCAGAAGCCTGCTCGGAGGCCGCGGTGGCCGCCTGCGCGGCAGCACTGCCGGGCCGCTTCCGCGCGACCCAACCCTCGATATTCCGCTGCTGGCCACGGGCGACAGCGAGCGAACCGGGCGGTACGTCCTTGGTGATCACCGAGCCGGCAGCGGTGTACGCGCCGTCCCCGACCGTGACAGGAGCCACAAACATGTTGTCCGAGCCAGTACGGCAGTGCGACCCGATCGTCGTGTGGTGCTTGCTCTCACCGTCGTAGTTCACGAACACACTCGCCGCACCGATGTTCGAGTACTCGCCGATCGTCGCGTCCCCGACATACGACAGGTGAGGCACCTTCGACCCCTCGCCCACCCGCGCGTTCTTCATCTCCACATACGTGCCGGCCTTCGACTTCGCACCCAGCAGCGTCCCCGGACGCAGATACGCGTACGGACCCACCGTCGCGCCCTCACCCACGTCCGCCCGGTCCGCCACCGTGTTGTCCACCCGGGCACCCACACCCACCCTGGTGTCCTTCAGCCGGCTGTTCGGCCCCACCTCGGCGTCCTCCGCCAGATGCGTCGACCCCAGCAGCACCGTGTTCGGATGCACCACCACGTCCCGTTCGAACGTCACCGTCACATCCACGAACACCGACGCCGGGTCCACCACCGTCACACCGGCCATCATGGCCCGCTCCAGCAGCCGGTCGTTCAGCAGCCGCCGCGCCTCCGCCAACTGCACCCGGTTGTTGATCCCCAGGATCTCCCGGTGATCCCCCGCCACCGACGCACCGACCCGGTGCCCGGCCTCGCGCAGGATGCCCAGCACATCCGTGAGGTACTCCTCACCCTGACTGTTGTCCGTCCGCACCTTGCCCAGCGCGTCCGCCAGCAGCTTCCCGTCGAACGCGAACACCCCGGAGTTGATCTCCCGGATCGCGCGCTGCGCGTCCGTCGCGTCCTTGTGCTCCACGATCGCCGTCACGGCGTCCGTCTCCGGGTCACGGATGATCCGCCCGTACCCGGTCGAGTCCGGCACCTCGGCCGTCAGCACGGTCACGGCGTTGCCGTCGGCCGCGTGCGTCGCCGCCAGCGCGGTCAGCGTCTCACCGGACAGCAGGGGCGTGTCACCGCACACCACGACCACGGTCCCGTCCAGCGCCTCGGCCCCCAGCTCCTCCAGGGCCATCCGCACCGCGTGCCCGGTGCCGTTCTGCTCGTACTGCACGGCGGTACGGGTACCGGCGTAGAACTCGTCCAGGTGCGCGGTCACCTGCTCGCGGGCATGCCCGACGACGACACAGAGGTGCGCGGGGTCCAGCTCGCGTGCCGCCGAGACGACGTGTCCGACGAGCGAACGCCCGCAGATCTGATGCAGGACCTTGGGGGTCTTCGACTTCATGCGGGTGCCCTCACCCGCTGCGAGGACGACGACGGCTGCCGGGCGGTTGGCGCTCACGGGAATGCCCTTCGGCTTCGGGTGGTGGACACCCGCAGGATACCGGGGGGTTTCAGGGCGGAAATGAGGGCGGGTCCTGACGGTGAGGTCAGGACCCGAACCTGGGGGGCTCCCGGGGGAGGACTCGAACCCCCATATGGAGAACCAAAATCTCCCGTCTTGCCCTTAGACGACCCGGGATGGGCGTTATGTCCGATTTCCTCGAAGGGGTGCGGACGCAGCCCCTACTATGCCGTACCAAGACCCTTCAATGCGACGGTAGAGATCGGCACTCTGAAGGACGCGGATGGCAAGGCAGCCGTGGTAGCCCTGCGAGGTGTTCTTCCGGTTGGTCTTCGGGTTGTGCCTCTTGAGTGTCGTCCTGCCCAGCATGCGCACGTCTTCGCCCACGACCTCCGCCCAGAAGCGCTCCGCTTCCCCGACGTCGGCCGACTCGTGAACGTGCACGTGATAGCGCAGTTGCTCCCTCTTTACGCCGAGCAGGGTCAGCCAGGACAGGAAAACCTCGATCATGCCGGGGTCGCTATTGATGAAGGTGACCCGTTCCTGTGGGCGGTGCGCTTTGGATTTGGTGCCCTCCGCCCAGTAGAGGCCCACGCCCGCCAGGAACAGCTCGCGTTCGGAGAGATCGCCGACCGCGTTCGCGGCTGCCGTCTTGGTCTGTTCCCGTTCGGCGTCACGTCGCTGAAGGGTGGCCTCCCACCCCCGTCTGGCGATCGCTGACGCCTCCTCGCGGGTGCGCTTCCGCTCCGGCTTCGGCAGATCCCTCACCCACAGCGAGATCGAGCTCTTCGAGCAGCCCAGCTCGACCTGGATCTGGTCGTAGGTCATGCCCTGGAGGCGCAGCTCCCGGGCCTTAGCCCGGAGGTCGTCCTTGGCGTTGGGACGTTTCGTCCACTCCGGCGCGGGCTCGCCTTCGAGCAGGCGATTCAGGATGTCGTTGTTGTCGACGTGCAGTCGGTCGCGGATCTGGCGGCGGCTGAGGCCCTGCCTGCGCAGGGCGACGGCCTGTTCGCGCAGGCCCTCGAAGTCGGCGTACTTGCCGATGGTGGTGGTCACGTGGACAGGTTCGTCCGGAATGTGGACGTCCGGGTCGAATGCGCGGTCGATTCACGTGTTCGAGGGATCAACGCGCGTTGCGCGTGCGGATCGGCGCGGTTTGTGGTGCCGCGGTCGCCGGAAAATGGGTCGCGCCCGCCCGTAGGCTGGAAGACATGACCACAACGGGGGCACACCAGGATGCTGCGGGCGCGACCGCCCGGGGCTGGTGGTGGTGGGGGCGGCGGCGCAGCGCCGTGCTGGATGTGACGCTGGGGGCCGTGTCGGCCCTGGAGTGTGCGGCGGAGGGTGTCGGGTTCGCGGAGAACGCCGGGTTGCCGGTGCCGGTCGGGGTGTTGTTCGGGCTGGTGGCCGGGGCGGTGCTGGTGGTGCGGCGGCGGTGGCCGGTCGCCGTGGTGCTGGTGTCGATCGCGATCACGCCGGCCGAGATGGGTTACCTGATGGGGATCGTCGGGCTGTACACGCTCGCCGCCTCGGAGGTGCCGCGGCGGATCATCGCCGCGCTGGCGGGGATGTCGCTGGTCGCGGTGCTGATCGTGACGTTCGTGCGGGTGCGGCAGGACATCGCGTCGGCCGATTTCGATCCGGGGCCGTGGTACGTGCCGCTGATGGCGGTGTTCATGTCGCTGGGTCTGAACGCGCCGCCCGTGCTGTTCGGGCTGTACATAGGGGCGCGGCGGCGGTTGATGGAGAGCTTGCGGGAGCGGGCGGACAGCTTGGAGCAGGAGTTGTCGCTGCTGGCTGATCGTGCGGAGCAGCGGGCGCAGATGGCGCGTACGGAGGAGCGGACGCGTATCGCGCGGGAGATGCACGATGTGGTGGCGCACCGGGTGAGTCTGATGGTGGTGCATGCGGCGGCGCTTCAGGCGGTGGCGTTGAAGGATCCGCAGAAGGCGGTGAGGAACGCGGCGCTGGTGGGGGACATGGGGCGGCAGGCGTTGACGGAGTTGCGGGAGATGTTGGGGGTTCTGCGGGCGGGGGATGGGGTTCCGGCGCGGGGGTCGGTGCCGCTCGAGGCGGTGGGGCGGGCGGCGGCGGCCGCGGCGGGGCGTGAGGTGGGTGCCGTGGAGGAGGGGCCGTGTCTGGACGCGGTGGAGGAGTTGGTGGAGCAGTCGCGGCAGGCGGGGATGGCGGTGGAGCTGCGGGTGATGGGGGAGGCGCGGCCGTGTGGGGCGGCGGTGGAGCGGACGGCGTACCGGGTGGTGCAGGAGGGTTTGACGAACGTCCACAAGCATGCGCCGGGTGCGCGGGTGGTGGTGCGGTTGGCGCACCGGGACGGTGAGGTGGCGATGCAGGTGGAGAACGGGCCGTCGGACGGCGGGGTGGCGGATGCGGGGCTGCCGAGTGGGGGGAACGGTCTGGTGGGGATGCGGGAGCGGGTGGTGGCGCTGGGTGGGGTGTTCGTGTCGGGGCCGACGGATGAGGGTGGTTTCAAGGTGTCGGCGGTGTTGCCGGTGGAGGTCAGGGGGAGCTGAGCCGGGCGGGTTGGGCGCCGGTGATGAGGAGGGCGAGGGCGTGGTCGATGTCGGGGCCGAGGTACCAGTCGCCGGCGTGGTCGAGGCTGTAGACGCGTCCTTGGGCGTCGATGGCGAGGACGGCGCGGTTGTCGGCTTCTTCGCCGAGGGGGGCCATGTCGGTTTCGAGTGCGCGGCCGAGGTCGGCGAGGCTGCGGGCGTGGTGGAGTCCGGCGAGTGGGTCGAGGTGGACGGGTGTGGGGGCGATCTGTCGGCCGGGTCCGGGTGCGTGGATGTGGAGGCCGCCGAATTCGGCCCAGGCTTCGACGGCGGCGGGGAAGACGCTGTGGCGGTGGCCGGCGGGGGAGACGTAGGCGCGGAGGGTGTCGGCCCATTGTTCGGCTTGTTTGATGTCCCAGCGGCCGGGCTGCCAGCCCGCTTCCCGGAGTGTGGCGTCGACGGCGACGGGGAAGCGGGTGGTGTTGAGGTCGGGCATGTGTGTGCGGTCAGCCGTTCTGGGCGGTGGTGGGGTCGACGGGGCGTACGCCGAAGTGGGCGAGGAGTGCGGCGCAGGAGCGGCAGGGGGCGGCGTAGCTGCCGTGGAGGGGGTCGCCGTCCTCGCGGATGCGGCGTGTGGTGATTTTGGCGTGTTTGAGGGAGCGGCGGGCTTCGCCTTGGCTGAGGGGTTTGCGCTGGGCGCGTTTGGAGCGGCCGGCTTCGGTGGCGGTGAGGTGGCGGGAGAGCAGGATGGCTTCGGGGCAGCGGCCGGTGAAGCGTTCGCGCTGGCCGCTGGTGAGGGTGTCGAGGAAATCCTGTACGAGGGGGTGGAGGGTGGGGGGCCGGTCGCCTCGGCCGGCGGTGCAGGTGAGGGTTTCGCCGCGTACGGAGAGTGCCGCTCCGACGGTGGGCAGGATGCCGTCGCGTCGGTGGCGCAGTATCGGGGTGAGGTTGGGGCTGTTGTTGCTCCAGCTAAGGCGTGGGTCACCCGTGGTGGGCGTTGTGCCTGGTCGCGCTGCGTGCATGGTGCGTGTCGTCCCCTCTGCAATCCCCCGAGTTGCGGGGAACAGCCTGCCAAATGGGTGAGCTGATGGGGAAGCGGGGGCGCTGAATCGTGTGATCGGTGTGTCGTGTGATCGTCGGTGGGTCACCTGGGTGTGACGGTTGGTCACCGAAGCGGAGGCCGGGTTCCCCCTGTTGCCCCACCGCATAGGCTGTGCGGACCAGCCAGCAGCAGCAGGGGGCATCCGCCATGACGACAGGTCGGCTCGGGCAGCAGAGTGCCGCGCCACCGAACGCGGCCTACGCCGGGCAGGTCGTGCATTTCCCGGACCCGGTCCGGGCCGCCCGGCATCCCGGTGGGGTGCGTATGGACGGGGACGGCCGTCCGGACTTCTCGCCGTACGCGCGGGCGGCGGCGGAGATCGCCGAGCCGCCGGAGGGGTTCGGTGTGGACGAGCTGCGGCTGACGGACTACGTGTCCGCGAACGCCGCGCTGGCCGCGTCGGGGCACGAGTTGTGGGACACGGTTCCGGCGGTGGCGACGCCGCACGGCTGGACCTGGCACCACGTGGCGGGTACGCGCCGGATGGAGCTCGTTCCGGTGGAGGTGAAGGCGCTGCTGCGGCACCACGGGGGGCTGGCGACGGCTGCCGTGGACCATGGCAAGCGCGGTACGCGTCCGTTGCAGGAGACGCGGCCGGCGCACTTCGGGCTGCCGAAGGGGGCGCTGTCGGTGTCCGAGGCGCAGTTGCAGGGTGTGGAGGAGGACCTGGGGTACCGGCTTCCGGGGGCGTACCGCTCGTTCTTGAAGGCGGCGGGCGGGTGTGCGCCGGTGGGCGCGGCGCTCGATCCGGAGCTGGGGCTGCTGGTGGACCAGCCGTTCTTCACGGTGCGGGACGAGGCGGCGGTCAATGATCTGGTGTACGTCAACAAGTGTCTGCGTGATCATCTGACGAAGGACTACCTGGGTGTGGCGTTCGTGCAGGGTGGTCTGCTGGCGGTGAAGGTGCGGGGCGGCGGTGACGTCGGCTCGGTGTGGTTCTGTGCGTACGACGACGCTCGTGACCAGGACGGCCTGACGGTGCAGGACCGGGTGGACCGGCTGCTGTTGCCGTGCGGGGCGGATTTCGACGAGTTCCTCCAGCGGTTGGCTGGCAATCCGCCGGAGCTGGAGACGGTGGCGAACCTGATGGTGGACGGCGGCTTCGCGCGGGCCGTTCCGGTGGGGGTGTGAGCTTTCGATGGTGACGTTCGCGCAGGCGCAGGAGCGGGCGGAAGAGTGGGTCAACGGTGACGTGCCCGCGTACCAGCATCGTGAGGTGCGGGTGCGGGAGTTCGAGCTGGGGTTCGTGGTGTGGGCGGAGGACCGGGAGAACGGGCCGACGTCGGACGGCGGGCGTCAGCGGCTGGTGATCGCCCGGGACAGTGGTGAGGCGACCTTGTGGCCGGGGTTGCCGGTGGGTGAGGTGATCCGCCGGTACGAGGAGGAGTACGGGGCGCCGGCGGCGGCGCCGGTTCCGGCCGCGGAGCCGCCGGAGCGGATCGATCTGAACCAGACGTCGTTCCTGTTGAGCCCGCCGGAGTGGCTCCAGGACGCTGCGGACAAGTTGGGCATTCCGGACCGGCGTTCGGGGGGTGCGGAGACGTCCGGTGGGGGCGCTTCCGCGGCTGCCCCGGGTGCGGGCACCTCTGGTGGTGTGGGTGCCGGCGGTGCCGGTTCCTTCGGTGGTGGTGGTGCCGATGGTGCTCTTGGTGGCGCCTCGGGTACTTCCGGTGGCTCCGGTACTGCCGGCGTCGGTGTGGCGGGCAGGGATCGTGGGGATTCCCTGCTGTCCGTGCCCGCCGACGCCGCCCCTGCGGATGCCGTGCCGATGGATGCCGTGCCGGTGGACGCCGTGCCGGCCGGGCCCGGCGGCTCGGGGACGACCGGGCACGGGTCTCACGTCGAGGGCACCGCCTGGCCGGCCGCCCCCGGGGACCACGAGCCCACCACGCCCGACGGCGTGCCCGCCTCGGCGCCCTGGAGCGACGTCAACGCGCCCGGAGGCGACGGTGACGACGCCTCCGTACCGCTGCCCGCGACCGTCTTCGCGCCGCCGCTGTCGGGGTCGGACGACGACGACACGCCGCCGCCCGCGGTGGGGGCCGACGCCCCGACCGCGCTGCTGCCGGGCGGCAGTCAGCTCCCGCGCACCGCCATCGCGCCCGCGCTGGACCCGCAGCTCGCGGCGGGCGACATCGCGGACGCCGCGACCAGCAAGGCCGCCCTGCCGCCGCGCGGCGCCCGCCCCTCGCGGGGCACCGGTCCGACGACTCCGCCGCCGCCCGGCGCGCCCGGCACCCCTGGTGCGCGGCCGCCCGCGTCGGGCCCGGGCGCGCCCGGGGCGCCGGCCGGCGGGTACGTACCGACGCAGCTCGTGTCGCAGTTGCCGCCCGACGGCACACCGCCGCCCGGTGTGCCCGCTCCTCCGCCGCCCCCGGGCGCCACCCCGCCCCCGGGTGCCACACCCCCTCCAGGTGCCACGCCGCCTCCGGGCGGTGGGGTGCACCACGCGGCGACGATGCTGGCGCACCCCGGTCCGGGCGGGCCGGGCGGGCCCGGTGCTCCGCCGCCGCCCGCGCCGCCCGCGCCCCCGGGTGCCACGCCGCCTCCGGGCGGTGGGGTGCACCATGCCGCGACGATGCTGGCCCATCCCGGCCAGGGCGGGCCCGGCGCGCCGCCCCCGCCCGGACCTCCCGGGGCCCCTGGTGCGCCCGGTGCGCCCGGTGCTCCTGGTGCGCCCGGTACGCCGCCGCCTCCGGCGCCCCCCGGCGTCCCCGGCGGCGGGGTGCACCATGCGGCGACGATGCTGGCCCAGCCGGGCCCGGGCGGTCCGGTGCCGCCTCCGGCTCCCGCACCGGCGCCGCCCGCGTACGGGTACCCGCAGGCGCCGCCCACCGGTATGCCGACCGTCGGCCCCGGCTACCAGGCCGTGCTGCGCTACCGCGCGCCCGACGGCTCCGAGGCGCAGCTCATCCGCCGCTCGGCGCCCGGTACGCCGCACCCCGAGTGGCAGATCCTGCACGAGCTGCGCGCCATGAACGTGCCGCCGCAGCAGGTGCTGGAGCTGCACACCGAGCTGGAGTCCTGCGAGCTGCCCGGCGGTTACTGCGCCCGGATGATCCGGGAGACGTGGCCGCAGGCGCGGATCACGTCGATCGCCCCGTACGGGCGGGACCACGCGAGCCGCCAGCAGGGCATGCGGCAACTGATCGCCCACCAGGGCGAGCTGCACCAGGTCGCCGACGGTCCGGCACGTCCGGCGCCGTTGCGGGTGCCGCTGCCGCCGGTGCAGCCCGCGCCGCCGGTTCCGCCGGAGGGCATCGCGCAGGAGCTGGCGGGGGCGTTCGGGCCGCAGGGCATCTGCCGGTTCGACCAGCGGGCCGTGTCGCGCCAGGGTGTGCCGGAGCTGGTGGCGCGCACGCTGGTGTGGGCGGGCCTGCCGGCGGACTTCGGGCCGTTCTTCTGGGCGCAGCCGGCCCAGCCGGTGGTGCCGACGCTCGCCGAACTGGCCGCGCAGCGGCAGGTGCAGCCCGCGTCCGACGCGGGTTCGTACCTGGTGATCGGCTCCGACTTCGGGCGGGCCCTGTGCGTGCAGTACGGGACGGCGCACATCGTCGCCGTACCCGTGGAGGCCGGTCCGGACGGGCGGCCGGCGGCGCCGCAGTTCGTCAACAGCGGGCTGCCGGAGTTCACCCGCTGCCTGGCACTGCTGGGACGGATGTGGCGGCTGCGGTTCGGGCTGACGCCGGAGCAGGCGGGCCGCTGGACGGTCGACTTCCAGGCACAGTTGGCGATGCTGGACCCGGCGGCGCTGTCGTCGCCGGAGAGCTGGTGGTCGGTGCTGCTGGAGCAGATGTGGGACGGACTGCTGTAGACCGGTCATGACCGGCCTGTCGTAGCCGTACATGGCGTAAAGGCGCCCCTTTCCGTCCGTTCGGGTTGTTGCATCCTGGACGGGGAAAGGGGCGTCAGTCATGAGCGGGTTTGCTGTCGTGTGGGGACGCGGCTACCGGACCGAGCAGGTGGACCGGGCCGTCGCCGGCCTGGAGGCGGAGCGGGAGGCCGCCGGGCGGCGGGCGGACGAGCTCGCCGTACGGGTCGGGGAACTGGCGGCCGAGGCGGCGCGGCTGCGGGAGTTCGTGGCGGAGCTGCCGCCGCAGCGGTACGAGACGCTGAGCCGCCGCGCGCAGGAGATCCTCGCCCTCGCGGAGGAGGAGGCCGACGCGCTGCGGGCGGACGCGCTCGACGAGGCGCGGCGCCTGGCCGACGAGGCGGAGGCGGATGCCCGGTCGGTGCGGGACGCGGCGCGGGAGGCGGCGGACGCGGTACGGGGCCGGGCCGGGGCGCGGGCGGAGGAGACCGTCGCGGAGGCGCGGCGCACGGCCGGGCACACCCGGGCGGAGGCGCTCGCCGAGGCGGAGGAGCGGCGGGGCGAGGGGCTGGCCGCCCTGCGGGAGGCGCGCGGGCGCGCGGAGCGGCTGGTGGCCGCGCAGGAGGCCCGGCACACCGAGCGGCGGGAGGCGCTGGAGCGTGAGGTGGCGGCGCGGGAGGCCGAACTGGCGGCGCGGCACGAGGAGCTGACCGGGGCGGCCGAGGCGCGTCTCGCGGAGGCGGAGCGCGCCCTGGCCGAGGCCGCCGAACAGGCGTGGCACGGCCAGGAGGAGGCCGACGCCCGGGCGGGTGCCCTGCTGGCGGAGGCACGACTGCGGGCCGAGCGGGTGGAGCGGGAGACGGCCCGCGTGCTGCGGGAGCACGAGACGGCACGCGACGAGGTGCGGGCGCACATGGCGCATGTACGCAGCAGCCTGGCGGCGCTGACGGGGCGTACGGACGCGGGGTGACGGACGGTTCCGGAGGCGGGGTGAGGACGTGGGGCGACGGGCGGTTCCGGACGCGGGGTGAGGGGCGGTTCCGGACGCGGGGCGGGTCCGGGGGTTTATGGAGCGGGGCGGCGGGTGGACCCGGTTCAGGCGGGCCGGTCGTCCTCGGTGAGGACCGGGAAGCGGCGCGGGGCGAGGGTCAGGAGGACCACCAGCGCCAGGGCGCCGGCCGCCGCGGCGCCGACGTACACGTACTCCACCGCCGCGTCCACCGCCGTGGGCGTGAGCGCGCCGGGGTCGTCCAGGCCGCCCTCGGTGAGCCGGGTGGAGAGGACGGCGTTGGCGATCGCCCCGAAGAGCGCCGCGCCCAGGCTCTGTCCGACCTGGCGGCAGAAGAGGACGGACGCGGTGGTGGTGCCGCGCTCGGACCACGGGACGGTGGACTGGACGCCGACGATGAGCGGGAGCTGCACGAGGCCGAGGGCGGCGCCCAGCAGCAGCATGAGCAGGGCCGGTTGCCATGGCTCGCCCGGGTAGGGCAGGAGCGGGAAGGCCAGCAGGACGAGCACGGCGAGGCTCACGCCGAGGACGGCCGTGAGCCGGAAGCCGATGCGGGCGTAGACGCGGTTGGAGAACGCCGCGCTGATCGGCCAGGACAGGGTCATCGCCGACAGGACGAACCCCGCGGCGATGGGGCCGAGGCCCAGCACGGACTGGGCGTACGTGGGGAGGAAGGCGGTCGGGGCGACCATCAGCAGGCCCAGCGCGCCGAGGGAGAGGTTGACCGCCGCTATGGTGCGGCGGCGCCAGACCCAGCCGGGGATGATCGGTTCGGCGGCGCGGCGTTCGATCAGGACGGTGACGGCCATCAGGACCGCCGCGCCCGCGAACAGCGCCAGGGACGGCGGGGAGAGCCAGGGCCAGGCCACGCCGCCCTGGACGAGGGCCGTGAGCAGCAACGTACCGGTGGTGAAGATCGCCAGAGCTCCCGGCCAGTCGACGCGGACCTTCCTGCGGACGCCGCTTCCGTCGCCGGTCCGGGCATCGTTCCGTTCGTCGGTGCGGACGCCGCTTCCGTCGCCGGTCCGGTCCTCGGCGCGGGCGGGTTCGGTCAGGTGGCGGGCGACCAGCCAGAGCGTGAGGGCGCCGACGGGCAGGTTGACCAGGAAGATCAGGCGCCAGTCCGCGTAACCGGCGAGCAGTCCGCCGAGCGCCGGGCCGGCCACCGAGGAGGTCGCCCACACCGTGGACAGCCGGGCCTGGATCCTGGGGCGTTCCTTGAGCGGGTACAGGTCGGCGGCGATGGTCTGCACGGTGCCTTGCAGGGCGCCGCCGCCCAGCCCCTGGACGATGCGGAAGGCGATGAGGGACGCCATGCTCCATGCGGCGGCGCACAGCAGTGAGCCGATCAGGAACAGCACGATGCCGGTGATGAGGACGGGCTTGCGGCCGAAGGTGTCGGACAGCTTCCCGTAGACGGGGAGGGTGACGGTCACGGCGAGCAGGTAGCCGGAGAAGAGCCAGGAGAACACGGACAGCCCGCCCAGGTCGCCGACGATCTGCGGTACGGCGGTGGAGACGATCGTCCCGTCGAGCGCGGCCAGGGCCATGCCCAGCATGAGCGCCGCGACCACCGGCCCACGGCGGCGGCCCGCGGCGGCGGCACCGGGCACGGGCGCCTCGGCGGGGGTGGCCGTGGGGTCCTCGGGGGTGGCCGGGGGGCCGCCCGGCGTCGCCGTGCGGTCGGCGGGGGCGGCCGCAGGACCGGCGGGCGTCGGGGGCGCCGTGTCGGCCGTGCGGCCGGGCGCTGTCGCGTCGGCTTCGGACACCGAAAGTCCCTTCCCTATGCACGTATTTCGTCGCGACAGCCTCTCACTCCCTCCACGGGTGGAGAACCCCTAGGGGCACCTCCCTACATCTGCCCAGGGGGTGTTCGTCCCGCCGGAGGACGTGCGGGTACGGGGTCGTTCCTTAGCTTGTTCTTAAGGGCGCCGAGCCGCCGCGACGGCGGTGGGGGTGGGGAAAACCCCAGGGCGAAGACTGCGCTGGGCACCAGTGCGCTCGGGTACGGGGCGGCGGAAGACTGGTGTGCGTGAGCGGGGGCTCGATGCCCACGGCACGTGGACCGCCCGTCCGGCGACCGCCCAGCGATCGTCCAGCGGCGTTCCGGCGTTCCGGCGTTCCGGCGTCCCGGTCGGCGTTCCGGCGTTCCGGCGTTCCGGTACCCCGGCTGTGACCGGGTTCCGGTGCTCCGGCGTCCGGGACTGCGGCACACCGATATTCAGTGATACCCGATATAGGAGACTTACGGTGACAACGGCTGTGACCATCCCCAGGCACGGGGGTACTGGAGGGCGTACGGCCGTCGCGGCGCGGGCGCGCCAGGTCGTCAAGGCGTACGGGGCGGGCGAGACCCGCGTCGTCGCACTGGACCACGTCGACGTGGACATCGCACGCGGGCAGTTCACCGCGATCATGGGGCCTTCCGGTTCCGGCAAGTCGACCCTGATGCACTGCCTGGCCGGCCTGGACACCGTGACGAGCGGGGAGATCCTCCTCGACGAGACGGAGATCACCAGGCTCAAGGACAAGAAGCTGACGCAGCTCCGCCGGGACCGGATCGGTTTCATATTCCAGGCGTTCAACCTGCTGCCGACGCTCAACGCGATCGAGAACATCACGCTGCCCATGGACATCGCCGGCCGTAAGCCCGACGCGGCCTGGCTCACCCGGGTGGTGGAGACCGTGGGGCTGGCCGAGCGGCTCAAGCACCGGCCCTCGCAGCTCTCCGGCGGCCAGCAGCAGCGCGTGGCGGTGGCCCGCGCGCTGGCGGCCCGGCCCGAGATCATCTTCGGTGACGAGCCGACCGGCAACCTGGACTCCCGGGCGGGCGCGGAGGTGCTGGGCTTCCTGCGCCGGTCCGTCGACGAGCTGGGTCAGACCATCGTGATGGTGACGCACGACCCGGTGGCCGCGAGCTACGCGGACCGCGTGCTGTACCTGGCGGACGGGCGCATCGTCGACGAGATGTTCCGGCCGACCGCCGAGGCCGTCCTGGACAGGATGAAGGACTTCGACGCGCGGGGGCGGACATCGTGACCGTCGTCAGAACTTCCCTGCGCAACTTCTTCGCGCACAAGGGCCGCATGGCGCTGTCGGCGGTCGCCGTGCTGCTGTCGGTGGCGTTCGTGAGTGGCACGCTGGTGTTCACGGACACCATGAACACGACGTTCGACAAGCTGTTCGCGGTGTCCGCCGCCGATGTCACCGTCAGCCCGAAGTCGGCCGCGACCGACGACGAGATGCCGCAGACCGGCCGGCCCGAGGCGCTGCCCGCGTCCGTCGTGGGGCGGGTCGAGGCGGCGGAGGGCGTCCGCTCCGCCGAGGGCGCGGTCGTCTCGACGAGCGTGACCGTCGTCGACGCCGACAACAAGAACATGGGCTCCACCAACGGCGCCCCCACCATCGCGGGCAACTGGACGCGCAACGACCTGCGGTCGATGGAGGTCACCTCCGGGCACGCGCCGCGCGGGCCGACCGAGGTGATGGTCGACGCCGACACCGCCGAGAAGCACGGCCTGAAGCTCGGCGACGAGCTGCGCACGATCGCCGTCACCGGTGACTTCACGGCGAAGATCTCCGGCATCGCCTCCTTCAAGGTCACCAACCCCGGCGCGGCCGTCGTCTACTTCGACACCGCCACGGCCCAGCGTGAACTGGTCGGCAAGGAGGGCCTGTTCACCCACGTGTGGGTGACCGCCGACTCCGGTGTCGGCCACGAGCAGCTCAAGAAGAACGTGGCGTCCGTCCTGGAAGGGCCGTACCGGCTCCAGACGCAGGCGGAAGCGGCCGACGCGGGACGGGAGGACGTCGCGGGATTCCTCGACGTGATGAAGTACGCGATGCTCGGCTTCGCCGGGATCGCCTTCCTCGTCGGGATCTTCCTGATCGTCAACACCTTCTCCATGCTGGTCACCCAGCGCACGCGCGAGATCGGCCTGATGCGCGCCATCGGGTCCAGCCGTACCCAGGTCAACCGGTCGGTCCTCATCGAGGCGGTGCTCCTCGGGGTCATCGGCTCGGTGCTGGGTGTGGGTGCCGGTGTGGGCCTGGCGATCGGCCTGATGGAACTGATGTCGTCGGTGGGCATGCAGTTGTCGACGCAGGACCTCACGATCAGGTGGACGACCCCGGCCATCGGGCTGTTCCTCGGCATCGTCGTCACCGTCCTGGCCGCGTACATACCGGCCCGCCGGGCCGGCAAGGTGTCCCCCATGGCCGCCCTGCGGGACGCGGGCACTCCGGCGGACGGCAAGGCCGGTGTCGTGCGCGGCGTCGTGGGCCTGGTGCTGACCGGTGCGGGCGGCGCGGCGCTGTACCTGGCGACCGCGGCGGACAAGGCGGGCGAGGGGTCGCTGTTCCTCGGGGCCGGTGTGATCCTGAGCCTGATCGGCTTCGTCGTGGTCGGCCCGCTGCTGGCGGGCGGCGTGGTGAAGGTCATCAGCGCCGTCCTGCTGCGGGTGTTCGGTCCGGTGGGGCGGATGGCGGAGCGCAACGCGCTGCGCAACCCGCGCCGGACGGGCGCCACCGGCGCGGCCCTGATGATCGGGCTCGCCCTGGTCGCCTGCCTGGCGGTGGTCGGCTCCTCGATGGTCGCCTCCGCGACGGAGGAGCTGGACAAGTCGGTCGGCGCCGACTTCATCGTCCAGAGCGCGAGCGCCGACGGCCGGCCGATCGTGCCGCAGGCCCAGGCGGCCGTGGAGAAGGCACCGGGCATCGCGCACGTGACGGAGTACAGGCTGGTGTCCGCGCGGCTGACGTCCCCGGACGGGAAGGCGGAGGACGAGGGCGTCGTCGCCGCCGACCCCACGTACGCCGACGACCTGCGCCGCGAGACCGTCGGGGGAGACCTGGCGGCCGCGTACGGCGAGGGCGCGATGTCCGTCGGCAGTGACTACGCCGGCCGGCACGGGGTGAAGGTCGGCGACACCATCGCGGTGGCCTTCAAGGGCGGTGAGACCGCGAGGCTGAAGGTCGCGGCGATCACCTCCGACGACACCAACGTCGACAAGGGCGCCATGTACACGAACATCACGACGGCCGAGAAGTACCTGCCGGCCGACAGGATGCCCAAGAGCATGATCATGTTCGCGAAGGCGGAGGAGGGCAAGGAGAGCGAGGCGTACGCCGCGCTGAAGGAGTCGCTGGCCGCCTATCCGCAGTACAAGGTGCAGAACCAGACCGACTTCAAGCAGGACCTGAAGGACCAGGTCGGGCAGTTGCTGAACATCGTGTACGGGCTGCTGGCGCTGGCGATCATCGTGGCGGTGCTCGGGGTGGTCAACACCCTGGCCCTGTCGGTGGTCGAGCGGACCCGGGAGATAGGTCTGATGCGGGCCATCGGCCTGTCGCGCCGTCAGCTTCGCCGGATGATCCGCCTGGAGTCGGTGGTCATCGCCCTCTTCGGTGCCCTGCTCGGGCTGGGGCTCGGCATGGGCTGGGGCACGGCGGCGCAGAAGCTGCTGGCCCTGGAGGGGCTGGAAGTGCTGGAGATACCGTGGCCGACGATTCTGACGGTGTTCGTCGGGTCGGCGTTCGTGGGGCTGTTCGCGGCGCTGGTGCCGGCGTTCCGGGCGGGCCGGATGAACGTGCTGAACGCCATCGCCACCGAGTGACCGGGTAGCCGGGGGCCGGTTCAGCGGCCCCGCGATCGGCGGCGGTCCCGGTGAGCACCGGGGCCGCCGTGCCGCTGCCGGGCCGGGGTCTCGCGCCCGGCCCGCCGGCTCACTTCTGGCCGGTGCGCCGTTCCAGCAGCAGGTAGCCGCCCGCTTCGCCTGCCACGCGGTAGCGGGCGTCCGGGTGGAGCTGCCGGGCGTAGGTGTGCGGGTCGCGCACCCACCCGGAGGAGTTGTTGAGCGCGATCCAGTCGGGCGTCACGCCCCGGGTGTCGCCCACCCACATGACGCGGCAGCGGCCGGTCAGGCGGCTGATCGGCCCGACGTTGGCCTCGACCGTCGCGCCGTCCGGGATGCGGTCGAGGAGCTCCTCGGCCGCGACGACCCGCGGCGGCGTGCGGTAGGTGGCGGCCTCGGTGAGCGTCGCGAGGGGGAGCGAGGTGGTCAGGGCGAGCGCGGCCGCGGCGGCGCAGGCCGGAAGCCGGTCCGCGTACGTGCGCAGCCAGGGGCGCGGGCTGCGGCGGGAGATGTCGGCGGCGTCGGCGAGGGCGAGGAACAGGACGGGCATCAGGACCGCGCTGTAGTGCCAGTCGGTCGACCAGTAGTGGTCGTCGCCGGACAGGAATCGCCAGCCGACGGTGGGCGCGGCGGCCAGCAGGAGGGGGGAGCGGAGGGCCAGCAGGCCGGTGGTGGGCAGCAGCAGCCAGGCGAGGGTGCGCAGCTTGGTCTCCGCGCCGGCGAAGGGCGAGGGGCCGCCGTCGACCTTGGACCAGTAGTCGTAGCCGCCAGTGGTGTTGAAGGCCGGGATGACGGCGGTGAGGGTGAGGAGGGTGGCGGCCGCGCCGAGGACGGCGACGCCGAGCGCGTACAGGGGGGCGCGGGACGGGTCGTGGCGGGCCCGCCAGGCGACGGCCAGGGCGATCGCGGTGAGGGTGATGCCCAGGTCCTCCTTGACCAGGACCAGTGGTGCGGCCCACAGGAGGGCGGCGCGCCACCGCCGGCCCAGGAGGGCTTCGAGCGAGAAGGCGATCAGCGGGACGGCGAAGCAGATCTCGTGGAAGTCGAAGTCGGCCGCCTGCTGGATGCCCCACGACAGCCCGTAGGCGATGCCGATGCACAGGCCGGAGGCCCGGCCCAGCAGGCGGGTGGCGGCCCGGGTGACGGGCACGGCGGCGAGGGCGAAGAGCGCGGCCTGGGCGACGAGGAGCGTGACGGGGGTGGGGAAGAGCCGGTAGGCGGGGGCGAGCAGGGCGGTGACGGGGCTGAAGTGGTCGCCGAGGATGTTGGCGCCGGGGCCCTTGAGGTCGGCGACCGGGGGCTGGAAATGGGCGTAGGCGCGGACGGCCTGCTCGAAGATGCCCAGGTCCCAGGAGCGGGTCTCCATGCGGCGGTACCGCATGACGGAGAGGGTCGTGTACGCGGCGAACAGCGCGAGGGCGAGGAGGTGGGGGGCGCGGTCCGTCCAGGTCCGCTGCCGGACCGCGGGCACGGAGGCACGGCGCGGTCCGGGTATCGGTATCGGTCCGGTGTCGTCGGCGGGCTGGGCGAGGACGGCTCCACGCATGGGTGAGGGGCTCCTTGGGTCACTCTCGGGTCGCTCCCGGGCGCCACGGGCGGTGGCGCTCCCGGTCGCGGGCGGCGCTGGTGGGGCGGCGGTCGTGGGGGGCGGGGGGTACGGGGGCTGGTGGGGCCGGGGCTGGGCGGGGCCCCATGGCTGGGCTGGGCTGACTCTTGGGGTGTGGGAGTAACGGGGCTGGTGGGGCTGGGCGGGACTTGAGGGGCTGGGCGGGGCCCTGGCTGGGTTCGTGGGGGCTGCGGGGTGGGTGGTGACTGCGGGGTGGGTGGGGATTGTGTGGCTTGCGGGGCCTATGGGGCGGGGGATGACGACGGGAAGGCGGTGCCCGTGGGGGTGGCGGACGGGGACGCGGAGGACGTGGGTGTGGGGGGAGCCGGGGACGTGGGCGTGGGGGAGGTGGGCGGGGGAGACGAAGGTGGGGACGGGGACGGGGAGGGGGCGGTGGGGGAGGGCGGGGCGGCGGGAGGGGGCGGGGCCTCCGGGCGCGGGCCGACCACGCCCAGGGCGGCCGCCGTGGCCAGGACGCACACGGCGGAGGCGGCCGCGGCGGCCACCGTACGGCGCCGGCGGCGCATGCCCCGTGCCGTCACCTGTGCGGCCGGTTCGGGCACGGCGGCCCGCGCCCCGGTCGCGGCGGCGGCCTTGAGGGCGGCGGCGAGGGCCCCGTCGAGGGCTTCGTCACGCGGATCGGTCACCGTGCTGCTCCTGGGCTTCCTCGAGGTGGGGGGCGAGGGCGTTCCTGGCCCGCGACAGGTGCGTCTTGACCGTCCCGGCGGAGGTGCCGGTCTCGGCCGCGACCTGCTCCACGGTCAGGTCGCACACGTAGTGCAGGACGGCGGCCCGCCGCTGCCGGTCGGGCAGCCGGCGCAGCGCCGAGACCAGGGCGACCGTCCCGGGGCCCGGCGCGGGCACCGTGTCCGGGCGGCCGCCCGCGTGCCGGCGCCATGCCTCGGCGGCCCGCCCCCGGCGCCGCCACCGGCTGACGGCGAGCCGCCAGGCGACGGTGCGCACCCACGCCTCGGGCCCGGCGTCGCGGGACAGACGGGAGCGGCGCCCCCAGGCGCGGACGAAAGCCTCCTGGACCACGTCCTGGGCCTCGTGGAGGTCGCCCGTCATCAGGTAGAGCTGTCCGACGAGCCGCGTGACGGAGTGGGCGTAGAGCTCCTGGAACTCCTCTTCGGTCAATGCGGCTCCCAGCGGTCGGACAGGGTCTCATGGCGTATACGTCCGGGGCGACGGTTCCGGTTGACATCCCACCGCACGTATTTTCGGACGCTTCGTGGGGCGGGAGAGGTTTCGGGGGCGGCTGTCGGACCGACGTCGTACGCTGGGAACCCCCGGCCCGTGCGACGTGTCGGGCGGTTCGCGTTGCCCACACCCTCCGGATGGACGCCTTCATGAGCTTGCACGGTCTGCTCGACGCCGTCGCCAAGGACCCCGCCCTCACCGAAGCGGTGAAGGCCGCCGCCGATGGTCACCGGGCCCACGTCGACCTGGTCGGCCCGCCCGCGGCGCGCCCCTTCGCGCTGGCCGCGCTGGCCCGGGACGCCGGCCGCCCGGTGCTCGCCGTGACGGCGACCGGCCGGGAGGCGGAGGACCTGGCGGCCGCCCTGCGCAGCCTGCTGGACCCGGACGGCGTCGTCGAGTACCCGTCCTGGGAGACGCTGCCGCACGAGCGCCTCTCGCCCCGCTCCGACACCGTGGGCCGCCGGCTGGCCGTGCTGCGGCGCCTGGCCCACCCGTCGGCGGACGACCCGGCGACCGGCCCGGTCTCGGTGGTCGTCGCGCCCGTGCGTTCCGTGCTCCAGCCGCAGGTCAAGGGGCTGGGCGACCTGGAGCCGGTGTCGCTGCGCACCGGTCAGCAGGCCGACCTGAACGACGTGGTGGACGGCCTCGCGGCGGCCGCGTACGCGCGCGTGGAGCTGGTCGAGAAGCGCGGTGAGTTCGCGGTGCGCGGCGGGATCCTGGATGTGTTCCCGCCGACGGAGGAGCACCCGCTGCGCATCGAGTTCTGGGGCGACGACGTCGAGGAGATCCGGTACTTCAAGGTCGCCGACCAGCGGTCGCTGGAGGTCGCGGACCACGGCCTGTGGGCGCCGCCGTGCCGTGAGCTGCTGCTGACGGAGTCGGTGAAGGCCCGGGCGGCGGCGCTGGCGGAGGAGCACCCGGAGCTGGGCGAGCTGCTCGGCAAGATCGCCGAGGGGATCGCCGTGGAGGGCATGGAGTCCCTCGCCCCGGTCCTGGTCGACGACATGGAGCTGCTGCTCGACGTGCTGCCGAAGGGCTCCATGGCGGTGGTGTGCGACCCGGAGCGCGTGCGCACCCGGGCGGCCGACCTGGTGGCCACCTCGCAGGAGTTCCTGCACGCCTCGTGGGCGGCGACGGCCGGGGGCGGCGAGGCGCCGATCGACGTGGGCGCGGCGTCCCTGTGGGGCATCGCGGACGTCCGGGACCGGGCGCGCGAGCTGGGGATGATGTGGTGGTCGGTGTCGCCGTTCGCCGCCGACGAGGAGCTCGACGCGGACACGCTCAAGCTGGGCATGCACGCGCCGGAGTCCTACCGGGGCGACACCGCCCGCGCGCTCGCCGACACCAAGGGCTGGCTGGCGGACGGCTGGCGCACGGTCTTCGTCACCGAGGCGCACGGCCCGGCGGCCCGCACGGTGGAGGTGCTGGGCGGCGAGGGCATCGCGGCCCGTCTGGACGCCGACCTCACCGACATCTCGCCGTCGCTCGTGCACGTGGCGTGCGGTTCGATCGAGTACGGCTTCGTCGACCCGGCGCTCAAGCTCGCCGTCCTCACCGAGACCGACCTGTCCGGCCAGAAGGCGGCCGGCAAGGACGGCCAGCGGATGCCGACGCGCCGCCGCAAGACGATCGACCCGCTGACCCTGGAGACCGGCGACTACATCGTCCACGAGCAGCACGGCGTGGGCCGCTACATCGAGATGGTGCAGCGCACCGT
Organism: Streptomyces sp. WAC05374; assembly: GCF_004353505.1. Lineage (GTDB taxonomy): Bacteria > Actinomycetota > Actinomycetes > Streptomycetales > Streptomycetaceae > Streptomyces. The sequence continues at coordinate 133,988 of NZ_SMNQ01000003.1, read as the reverse complement.
CCAGGGCGCCACCCGCGAGTACCTCCTCGTCGAGTACGCGCCCGCCAAGCGCGGCCAGCCCGGTGACCGCCTCTACATCCCCACCGACCAGCTCGAGCAGGTCACCAAGTACGTCGGCGGCGAGGCCCCGACGCTGCACCGGCTCGGCGGCGCGGACTGGACGAAGACCAAGCAGCGCGCCAAGAAGGCGGTCAAGGAGATCGCCGCCGACCTGATCAAGCTGTACAGCGCCCGTATGGCCGCTCCGGGTCACGCGTTCGGCCCGGACACCCCCTGGCAGCGGGAGCTGGAGGACGCCTTCCCGTACGCGGAGACCCCCGATCAGCTCTCCACCATCGCCGAGGTGAAGGAGGACATGGAGAAGACGGTCCCGATGGACCGCCTGATCTGTGGTGACGTGGGGTACGGCAAGACGGAGATCGCCGTGCGCGCCGCGTTCAAGGCGGTGCAGGACGGCAAGCAGGTCGCCGTGCTGGTGCCGACGACGCTGCTGGTGCAGCAGCACTTCGGCACGTTCTCCGAGCGGTACTCCCAGTTCCCGGTCGTGGTGCGGGCCCTGTCCCGCTTCCAGACGGACGCGGAGGCGAAGGCGACGCTGGAGGGTCTGAAGGACGGTGCGGTCGACATCGTCATCGGCACGCACCGGCTGTTCTCGTCCGAGACGAAGTTCAAGGACCTGGGCCTGGTCATCGTCGACGAGGAGCAGCGTTTCGGCGTCGAGCACAAGGAGCAGCTCAAGAAGCTGCGGGCCAATGTCGACGTGCTCACCATGTCCGCCACCCCCATCCCCCGCACGCTGGAGATGGCGGTCACGGGTATCCGCGAGATGTCGACCATCACGACGCCCCCGGAGGAGCGGCACCCGGTCCTCACCTTCGTCGGCCCGTACGAGGAGAAGCAGATCGGCGCGGCCATCCGCCGTGAGCTGCTGCGCGAGGGCCAGGTCTTCTACATCCACAACCGGGTCGAGTCGATCGACCGCGCGGCCGCCCGCCTCCGCGACATCGTGCCCGAGGCGCGGATCGCCACCGCGCACGGCCAGATGTCCGAATCGGCCCTGGAGCAGGTGGTGGTGGACTTCTGGGAGAAGAAGTTCGACGTCCTGGTGTCCACCACGATCGTCGAGTCGGGCATCGACATCTCCAACGCCAACACCCTCATCGTCGAGCGCGGTGACAATTTCGGCCTCTCCCAGCTCCACCAGTTGCGCGGCCGCGTCGGCCGTGGCCGCGAGCGGGGTTACGCGTACTTCCTCTACCCGCCGGAGAAGCCGCTGACGGAGACCGCCCACGAGCGCCTGGCGACGATCGCCCAGCACACCGAGATGGGCGCCGGCATGTACGTGGCGATGAAGGACCTGGAGATCCGGGGCGCGGGCAACCTGCTCGGCGGCGAGCAGTCCGGCCACATCGCGGGCGTCGGCTTCGACCTGTACGTCCGCATGGTGGGCGAGGCGGTCGCGGACTACCGCGCGTCCCTCGAAGGCGGCGTGGAGGAGGAGCCGCCGCTGGAGGTCAAGATCGAGCTTCCGGTCGACGCGCACGTCCCGCACGACTACGCGCCGGGCGAGCGGCTGCGCCTCCAGGCGTACCGGGCGATCGCCTCCGCCAACTCGGAGGAGGACATCAAGGCGGTCCGCGAGGAGCTCACCGACCGCTACGGCAAGCTGCCCGAGCCGGTGGAGAACCTGCTGCTGGTGGCGGGTCTGCGCATGCTGGCCCGCGCGTGCGGCGTCGGGGAGATCGTCCTCCAGGGCCCGAACATCCGCTTCGCCCCGGTGGAGCTGCGCGAGTCGCAGGAGCTGCGCCTGAAGCGCCTCTACCCCCGTACGGTGATCAAGGCGCCCACGCACCAGATCCTGGTGCCCCGCCCCACCACGGGCAAGATCGGCGGCAAGCCGGTGGTCGGACGCGAACTGCTGGCGTGGACGGGCGAGTTCCTCACGACGATCCTGGGCTCGTAGGGCCCCTCGGGGGCGGCCTCCGCTGCGGGGCCGCCCTTGGGCGCACGCATGGTGGTGCATGGTGGTGCGCGGGCTCGCCCGACCTACCGGTCGGTGACCGTGCGGGGCTGGTACGAGCCCCTCGACGGAGGCGTGACCGCGTTGGTGCGGCCGTATCTGCGGCGTACGAGCGGGAGGCGGCCGCCGAGCCGGTGGACGCCGGTTCCGCCGGCGCACCGCCTGCCGCGCCGCCCCTCAGGGGCGCTTCGGCTCCAGGTGCAGGGCCGTGATCCCGCAGTCGAACTGGCGGGCGGCGACCAGGTGGAGCTTCTGGTGGGCGCCGGTGTCGGCGAAGACGGGCAGGCCGGAGCCGAGTGCCACGGGGTTGACGAGCAGGTGGAGCTCGTCGAGGAGGTTCGCGGCGATCAGGCGCTGGGCGAGCGTGGCGCCGCCGTAGGTGATGAGGTCGCCGCCCGGGCCGGACGTCAGCTCGGCCACGATCTTGGTGAGGTCTCCGCCCATGACCGTGGCGTTCTCCCAGGGCGACTCCGCCAGGCTGTCGGAGATGACGACCTTGGGCGTGTTGTTCATCTTGTCGATGGACGCCTGGTCCTCGCCCTCGGGGCCGGCCGCCCAGGCGGGGATGAAGCCCTCGGCGAGCTTGCGGCCCAGCACGATGCGGTCGACGGGTTCGGTGAGCGCGTCGAGGTAGGCGTTGATGTCGTCGGTCCAGGGGCACGTCAGCCAGTCCATCTCGCCGTTCGGGCCGGCCATGTAGCCGTCGACGCTCATCTGGACCTGGAGCTTGAACCTGCGCATGGGGTGCTCTCCTTCAGTGGGTGACGTTCAGACCGGCGGCGTCCCCGAAACTCATCGGCCGCCGTTCAGTCCGCCGTGAACAGCATCCCGGCCAGCGAGCGGAAGACGTCCTCCGGGGCGCGGTCGCCCACCGGGCCGGTGAGGTTGTGGGTCAGGAGCAGCGTCGCGAAGCCGTGGGCCAGGGACCAGGCCGCGACGCCCGCGAGACGGGGGTCGTCCGTGTCGACGGCCCCGGCCACGGCCTCGCGGAGGCGGTCGCCCGCCCGGGTGCGGGCGGCGAGCAGGCCCGGGTCGTCGGGGTGATGGAGGTCGGGCTGGAACATGACCTGGAAGTGCGCGGGGTGGTCCATGGCGAAACGTACGTACCGGACGCCCGCGTCGCGCAGGTCGGCGGCTTCCGTGAGGGCCGCCGCCAGGAGGTCGAAGCCCTCGGCCGCGACGGCCGTCAGCAGGCCGGCGCGGTCCTTGAAGTGGTGGGCGGGGGCGGCGTGCGAGACGCCCGCGCGGCGGGCCAGGTCGCGCAGGCTGAGGGCGGCCGGGCCGTCGGTGCGGATGACGTCGAGGGCGGCGGTGAGGACGGCCCGTCGCAGGTCGCCGTGGTGGTAGGCGCGCTGGGTGGTCATGAGGCCACCGTACGCGGAATCTAGGCATTGACAAGTTCGGCGGCCGGGAGCACGCTGGGGGTACGCAATCTAGTCACTGTCTAGATCGGGGAGTGGTCATGGACGTCGCACGCGTACGCCAGATGTGGCACCTGCTGGAGCCGCTGCACGCGGTGCTCTACTACGCGCCGGAGACCTTCGAGGAGGCCGCCGCACTCGGGTACGCGACCGACGAGCGCTGGCCGTCCTACTTCGCGTGGCGCGCGGCGCCCCTGGGCCCCGTGGGCGCCGGACAGGTGGCGTCCGCGTTCTACAGCTTCAGCCCGGCGATGGTGGAGCGGCACGTGCCGGAGGCCTGGCGGGTCGCCGCGCCCGGGGACGTCCTGGCCGCGCGGCTGCGGGCGATGGACCGGTTCTACCGGCGGCTGCCGGGGGCGGACGTGGACGCGCTGAAGGAGGCCGCCGACCTGGCCCGGCGCGCCGCCGAGGCTGCCGTGCACGCCGGGCGACCCCTCGCCGCCGCCAATGCGGCCCTCCCGTGGCCCGACGCGCCGCACCTGGTGCTGTGGCAGGCCGCGACGGTGCTGCGCGAGCACCGCGGCGACGGCCACCTGGCCGCGCTGCTCGCGGCCGGGCTCGACCCGGTCGAGGCGCTCGTCTCGTTCGCCGCCGTCGGGGCCGCGTCCACGGAGACCTTCGCGAGCCGCGGCTGGAGCGCGGACGAGTGGGCCGCCGCCCGTGAACGGCTCGCCGCGCGCGGGCTGGTGGCGGCCGACGGCGGCGCGACCGACGCCGGGCGGGCGCTGCGGGCCGAGGTCGAGCGGCGTACGGACGAACTGGCCGCCGGACCGTGGGCGGTGCTCGGCGAGCACGACACCGCCCGGCTCTCGGAGCTGCTGGGCGGTGTGTGGCTCGCGGTTCTGGGAAGCGGGCTGCTGCCGCGCGAGAACACCCTGGGGGTGGGCAAGGTCTGACACCTACGATGCCTGCATGCCTACGCCCCGGACAGCCCTGCCCGCCGCGCTCCTCGCCGTCACCGCGTCCCTGGCCGCCGGCTGCGACGCCGTCGGCGCCGGAGACCCGGCACCCGCACCGGGCGGCGCCTCCACGGGCGCGGCCGGCCCGCTGGACAACCCGGACGGTACGAAGCGGGGCCTCGCGCCCGTCACCTCCGACGCCGACCGGGCCGAGGCCCGGCGGCTCATCGAACGGCTCACCGTCAAGGGCCGCGGGCCGAGGACCGGTTACGACCGGGACGAGTTCGGCTACGCCTGGATGGACACCGCCGACGGCGTACCGCTGGCGCGCAACGGCTGCGACACCCGCAACGACCTGCTGCGCCGCGACGGCCGGGACCTGCGCTTCCGCGCCGGTTCGGACTGCGTCGTCGTGGCGATGACCCTGGACGACCCGTACACCGGCGAGGACATCACCTGGAAGAAGGCGAAGGCCGCCGAGATGCAGATCGACCACGTCGTCCCGCTGTCCTACGGCTGGCAGATGGGCGCCGCCCGCTGGCCGGAGGACAAGCGCGAACGGCTCGCGAACGACCCGCTGAACCTCCTGCCCGTCGACGGCCCGGCCAACTCCGCCAAGGGCGACTCCGGCCCGGCGTCCTGGCTGCCGCCCCACAAGGCGGTCCGCTGCGCCTACGCGGTGCGGTTCGCCCAGGTGGCGGTGAAGTACGAACTGCCCGTGACCCGGGCGGACAAGGGAGCCATGCTGCGCCAGTGCGGCGGCTGAGACGTACGGGAAATGGGTTGGGCCGGGTGTCGGGGTTGTCTAGCCTGCCCGGATGGATCTGTGCATAACGACGCTGGCCGAGCGGCCCGAACTCCAGGGCGCGCTGTGGGAGATACAGGACCTGTGGCCCGAGTTCATGCTCCACGACCCCGTCGGCTGGGCGAACATGGGGCGGATCGTCGCGGAGCTGCCCGAGTACGTGCAGGTGGCCACCGACGCCGAAGGGGCGGTGGTGGCCCGGGCGTTCAGCGTCCCGTTCCAGTTGCGGGCGGAGGGGCGCGGTGAACTGCCCGCCACGGGCTGGGACCAGGTGCTGCTGTGGGCGTTCTCGGACCGGCGGCACGGGCGCATCCCCGACACGGTGAGCGCCATCGAGGTCGCCGTCGACGCCCGCGTCCAGGGCAAGGGGCTGTCGGCCCGGATGCTGGCGGCCATGCGGGACAACGCGCGGCGGCTGGGCTTCCGCGAGGTCGTCGCGCCCGTGCGGCCCAGCGGCAAGCACCGGGAGCCGGGCGTGCCGATGGGCGAGTACGCCTTCCGCACCCGGGAGGAGGACGGGCTGCCGCACGACCCGTGGCTGCGCGTCCACGTCCGCGCCGGCGGGGTCGTGGAGGCGGTGGCGCCCGCGTCCATGACGATCGCGCACTCGGTGGAACGGTGGCGGGAGTGGACCGGGCTGCCGTTCGACACGGACGGGCCGGTGGAGGTGGACGGCGCGCTGGTGCCGGTGCGGTGCGAGGCGTCGAGCGGGTACGCCGTGTACGTCGAGCCCAACGTGTGGGTGCGCCACCCGTTGTAGGGCGTGCGGACACGGCGGAGCCGGACAGGCCGCCCCCTCCGACGGTCTGTCCGGCTCTCCCCGTGTTCCCCGGGGCCCGGTGCTCACCCCGCGCCCCGTGGTCCTGATGCACCGGTGGCTTTCCGGTGCGGCGGTGCCTACTCGGCCCCGAGCTTGTCGAGATCGAGGATGTCCTTGGCGGCCGGCTTCTTCGCCGGGACCGGCTTGTTGTAGTCGGTGAAGGACAGGGTCCCCGGGTCCTCGCCGCCCTTCTGGTCGATCTTCAGCAGGTACGGCTCGCCCTCCGTGGCGACGTAGATCTTGTACGTCGTGTCGCCGTCCTTCTCGGTGAGCGTGAGCGCCTTCTTGCCGTTGACCGTGGTCTCCTCGCCCCGCTCGGCGGAGCCGGCGCCCGTCTCGAACTCGCCGAGCATCGCGCCGAGGTCGCACATCTCGAGGCCCTCCTTGGCCTCCGGGTCGTTGGCGTCCGTCTTCAGCCAGCGGCCCTTGAGCATCTTCAGCGCCGCCTCCGTCTCCTCCGGCGAGCCGCCCTCGTTCTGCTCGCGCAGGAAGGCCTCGTCGAAGCGTATGTAGGCCTCCTTGCCCGCCTTGATGACCTCCATGGTGCCGGTGGGGCCCATGGTGATGGTGCCCGCGCACTGTCCCTTGGTGTCCAGGGCCATGAACGCCTTCATGGGGCCCTCGGTGGTCTTGAGGTTCGCGTCGAGGGTGAGGGAGTCGGCCGTCTTGGTGGCCTTGATGGCCTTGTTGGCGATCTGCGAGCCCGACAGGCCGGCGAACGGCTCGGCCTTCTTGGCCTCACCGGAACCGGAGCCGGAGGGGCCACAGGCCGTCAGGCCGAGCGCGGTGACGGCGCAGAGGGCGGCCAGAACGGGGCGCTTGAGGGTGCGGAGGGCGGTGGAAGACATGGGGGTGTATCTCCGGGGGTGGTGAAGTGAACGGGGGGAGTGAAGAAGGGGGAGTGAAGAGGGGGGAGTGTGGCGGGGGGGGGGTGGGCGGGGGGGGGAAAGAGGGGGAGGAAACAGGGGGGGGGGATGACGGGGGCGGGGCGACGGGAGCGGGGTGAGCGGGGCAGGTGAGGCGGCCCGGGGGGAGCCGCCGGGGGTCGGCGGGGGCGTCGAAGGCGTACTGGACCGTGGCCTTCTTGCCGGGCAGGACGGTGCCGGTGAAGCCCTTGCCGTACGTGTCGCCGTCGAAGATCTCCTCGGCGGTCACGCCGTCGGCCCCGGCGCGGGCGCTGACGGTGAGGGAGTCGGTGGAGAGCTTCTCCTTGCCGGCGTTCTCGACGGTGATCGTCAGCGCGTAGACCTTGTTGCCCTCGGTGTGGCCGATGGCGAACTCGCCCGGCTTGACGGACGTGGCCTCGGACACGGTCACCTGGACGTCGTCGTCGTACACGGAGGTGTCACCGGCGGCCAGGGCCTTGCCGGCGGCGTCGCCCTTGCCGCCACCGTCCGCCGTGCCGCCGCCCGTTCCGGCCGGGGCGCCGCTCTTGGCGGTGGCCGGGTCCTTCGTCGCGGTGTTGCTCAGCTCCTTGTTGATCTCGTCCACCGCGTCGTCCACGGCCTTGAACGTGATCACCGCTCCGACCACCGAGAGGATCAGCGACACCAGGCCGAGGACCGCGCCGGTCGTGGTGACGCCCTTGTTGCCGGCCTCACCGCGCTTGACCCGGCCGCGCCCGGCCAGGCCCAGGATCAGGGCGATGAGGCCGAGGATGCCGGCGAGCCAGAACAGGAGCGGGATCAGGCCCGACAGCGCGCCGATGATGCCGAGCACCAGCGCGGCGGTGCCCAGTCCGTTGCGGAGCGGTGCCTGCGGCTGGGGCGCGGGGGCGCCGCCGTAGGGGCCGGAGCCCGGATAGGGCTGCTGGGTGCCGTACTGGGCCTGCTGCGAGTAGTCGGACATGGGTGCCCTCCCGGACGGTGACATAGGTCTGTGTTCGGGGCGGTGGGGCTGCCCCGTCTTGCGACGGGTCAATAAGACCAGAGCCTGTGAACCGAGTCAACACGGTTCACGGAAAACCGATACGCTCACGCTGTGAATGGGGTGCTCTTGTGCACGGCTGTAGGATCGGCGCCACAGCAGCAGATGGAAGGGAGTCAGCCAGGTGCCGGACAACGCAGCAGAGGTGACCGCGGCCGGGATCGCCCGCCTCGCCGGGGTGGGACGCGCCGCCGTCAGCAACTGGCGGCGCCGGCACGCCGACTTCCCCAAGCCCGTCGGCGGCACCGAGACCAGCCCGTCCTTCGCCCTCGCCGACGTCGAACGGTGGCTGCGCGCCCAGGGCAAGCTCGCCGAGGTCCCGCTGCGGGAACGCGTCTGGCAGCAGGTCGCCGGACACCCGGCCGGAGCGGTCACCGCCCTCGTCCACGCGGGCTGCGCCCTCCTCCTCGTACGGGACCGGTCCAGCGGCTGGCTGGAACTGACCGCCGTGTCGGACGAGCGCATGACCGCCCTGCTGCCCACCGCCCTGGAAGAGGTGCTGACGCTCCGCCTCGGCGTCGAGCGGGCCGTACCCACCCCGCACCGGGCCGACCTCGCGCCCTCCGTCCCGCTGCTGCGCGCCGTCACCGACCTCGCCGCCGAGACCGGCGCCCGCCAGGCCTTCGAGTTCCTCCTCGGCCGCCACCTGGACGCCAACCCGCGCCAGTACACCCTCACCCCGCCCGGCCCCGCCGCCCTCATGGCGGAACTCGCCGGACCGGCCGGCACCGTGCTCGACCCCGCCTGCGGCACCGGTGCCCTGCTGCGCGCCGTCGCCGGGGCCACCGCCCTGTACGCCCAGGAGACCGATCCGGACCTGGCCGCCCTCACCGCCCTCCGGCTGGCCCTGCACTCCGGCGCCGAGGTCAGCGCCCGCACCGGCGACACCCTGCGCGCCGACGCCTTCCCCCGGCTCACCGCCGACGCGGTGCTCTGCCACCCGCCGTTCAACGAACGCAACTGGGGCCACGACGAACTGGCCTACGACCCGCGCTGGGAGTACGGCTTCCCCGCCCGCACCGAATCCGAACTGGCCTGGGTCCAGCACGCCCTGGCCCGGCTGCGCCCCGGCGGCACCGCCGTCCTGCTGATGCCCCCCGCCGCCGCCTCCCGCCGCTCCGGCCGCCGCATCCGCGCCGACCTCCTGCGGCGCGGCGCGCTGCGGGCGGTCGTCGCCCTCCCGGCCGGCGCGGCACCGCCGTACGGCATCCCGCTCCACCTGTGGGTGCTGCGCAAGCCGGTCGCCGGAGCGTCCGTCTCACCGGAACTGCTGCTCGTCGACACCGCCGAGCACACCGACACCGGGCGCGACAAGCTCGACTGGCAGGCCGTCCACACCGCCGTGCTCGACGCGTGGGCGCCCTTCGACCGGCACGGCACCGTCGCCGAGCGGCCCGGCGCCCACCGGTCGGTGCCGGTCATCGCACTCCTCGACGACGACGTCGACCTCGCCCCCGCCCGCCACCTGCCGCCCCCGGCCGCCGCCGGCGGCGCCGAGGAACTGGCCGGGGTGCACGACCGCCTCACCACCGTGCTGCGCCGCACCGCCGAACTGACCCCGCCCCCCGCCCGCACCCCCGGCGAGCCGGAGCCCGCCCGCCTCCCCGGCGTGACCGTCGGCGAACTCGCCCGCACCGGCGCCCTGGAGCTGCGCGCGGGCGGCACGGGAGCCGCGCCGACGCCCCACCGCGTCCTCACCGAGCAGGACGTCCTGGCCGGCCAGGCCCCCTCCGGCACCCTCCCCGAGGGCACCGGCGAGGAACCCGTGCTCGTACGCGCCGGTGACGTCGTCGTCCCCGTCCTCGGCGGCGGCTCGGTCGCCCGCGTCGTCGACGAGGCCACCGCGGGCGCGGCCCTCGGGCGCAACCTCCAGCTCCTGCGCCCCGACCCCGCGGCGCTCGACCCCTGGTTCCTCGCCGGCTTCCTGCGCGGCACCGCCAACAACCGGCAGGCCAGCAGCTACGCCTCCACCGCGACCCGGCTGGACGTGCGGCGCCTGCAACTGCCCCGCCTGCCGCTGGCCGACCAGCAGCGCTACGGCGAACGCTTCCGGGCGCTCGCCGAGTTCGAGGGGGCGCTGCGCCTCGCGGGGCGGCTGGGCGAGCGGCTGGTGCAGGGCATGTACGACGGGCTCACGGACGGCACGGTGGAGCCCTGAGCGCCCGGCGCTTACGACGGCCCGCGGACCGCGCGGCAGGGGCCCGGGCCCGTGCGGCGGGGCCCGGCGCGGCGGGCCGGTGATCAGTTCAACAACGGTTCCGCACAACCCCGAGGTCGTTGTCGGTGTCGGTGTATACGCTCGACCTCTTGTCAGACTCGTACGTTTTCGTCAGGAGCAGGAATGCACGGCCACGGCTATGCACCGCCACCGTCACAGCGTCCGGCCGACGGCACGCTGATCGCGCTGCGCGTGCTGTTCTCGGCGATGACGTTCCTCAGTTGCGGCTTCCTCGGCTGGGCGCCCATGCTGAGGCTCGCGGTCGTCACGCGCCGGACCCTGGACTGGTTCCTGTTCTGCGCGGTCCTGCTGCTCAACATCGGCCTGCTGGTGTTCCTGGTCGCCGTGACCCCGGAGGGCGAGAACGCGGAGATCAGCGACGGGGACGCCGCCATCATGGTGGTCTGGATGCTGGCCGTGATCATCGGCGTCATCGCGTACTACCTGACGGCCGAGATCAACCACTTCAACCGGCTGGCCGCGGCCCCGCCGCCCGGCTACGGCACCACGCACACCGGGTACGGCTACCCGCCGGCCGCCCAGTTGTCCGCGCGCCAGACGTACCCGACGCAGCCGCAGCCGCCCGCGGTGACCGCCCCGGCCGGTCCGCCGCCGCAGCAGCAGCAGCCGCAGCCGCCGCAGCCGCCCCAGCAGCCGCCGGTGAAGCCGACGTCCCAGCGCATCGACCAGGTGCGCGCCGAGCTCGACGAGCTCAGCGACCTCCTGCGCAACGAACCGCGGGACCCCCGGGACGGGGACCGGTGAACGGGCGGGTCATCGCCGGGCGCTACGAGCTGTCCACCGTCATAGGCCAGGGCGGCATGGGCCAGGTCTGGACCGCCTACGACGGGCGGCTCGACCGCCGCGTCGCCGTCAAGCTGCTGCGCCCCGACCACATGGCCGCCGCCACCGCCGCCGACGAGATGCGCCGCCGCTTCGTCCGCGAGTGCCGGGTCACCGCCCAGGTCTCCCACCCCGGCCTGGTCACCGTGCACGACGCGGGCAGCGACGGCGACGACCTGTTCCTCGTCATGCAGTACGTCGAGGGCGCCGACCTCGCCGACCACCTCGCCGAGCACGACCCCTACCCCTGGCAGTGGGCGGTGTCCGTCGCCGCCCAGCTCTGCGCCGTACTCGCCGCCGTGCACGCCGTGCCGATCGTCCACCGCGACCTCAAGCCGCGCAACGTCATGGTGAAGCCCGACGGCACGGTCACCGTCCTCGACCTGGGCGTCGCCTCCGTCATCGACACCGACACCACCCGCCTCACCCACACCGGCTCGCCCATCGGCAGCCCCGCCTACATGGCTCCCGAGCAGGCCATGGGCGGCGCCGTCGGCCCGTACACCGACCTGTACGCGCTGGGCGCGCTCCTGCACGAACTCCTCAGCGGGAACGTGCCCTTCGCGGGCTCCACCGCCCTCGGCGTCCTCCACCGCCACCTGTACGAGCCGCCGCTGCCCGTCCGGCAGTTGCGCCCCGAGATCCCCGAGGCCCTCGAGGCGCTCGTCCTGCGGCTGCTCGCCAAGGACCCGCAGGCCCGCCCGTCCGGAGCGCAGGAGGTGTACGAGACGCTCGCCCCGCTGCTGCCCGCGCGGGGCGTCCCGGCCGGCCCGCTCGACCCGACGCGCCCCTTCCTCCGCCCGCACGCCCCCTGGCCCGACCGGTCCACCACGCCCGCCCCGGTGCCCCAGCCGCCCGTGGCCCCCGCCGCGACCCGCCCCGATGTGGCGGCCGCCGTCGACGAGGTCAAGCGGCTGCTCGGCGAGGGCAGCATCACGCAGGCCGTCGACATCCTCGGCAACATCCTCCCGGCCGCCGCCGCCGAGCACGGCGAGCACTCCCCGGTCGTCCGCATCCTGCGCAAGCAGTACGCGACGACCCTGATGGACGACGGCCAGTACCGGCGCGCCCTGCCCGAGCTGCGGCGCCTCGCCGACGACCGGGAGGCCGAGGCGGGCCCGGCGGACCCGCAGACGCTCCAGTTCCGCTACGAGGCGGCGCTGTGCCTGGAACAGCTCGGCGAGACGGCCGCCGCGCTCGCCGAGTACCGGGCGGTCCTGCCGTACTACACGAGCAGCCAGTCGGCCGGGGCCGACCAGGGCCGCTCCTTCGACATCCGGCACCGCATGGGCCACCTGCTGCTGGCGATGGGGGACCACACCGCGGCCCACCAGCAGTTGCAGAACCTGCTCTACGACACGGAGCGGGTGTACGGGCCGTACCACCCGCTCCCGGCGGAGCTGCGCCGGGCCCTGGAGCGCCAGCAGCGGATGCGCGGAATGTGACCGCCCGCCGCCGCACCGCTCCACGAGCCGCCGGGCCGCCCCGCCGCCGCACCGCTCCACGAGCCGTCAGGCGGCCCCGCGCCGCACCGCTCCAGCGCCGTCAGGCGGCCCGGCAGTACACCGATTCCGCCACCCGCCCCAGTCCGGTGAGGCCCGCCGGGCGGGGCTGGTCGCCCAGGACGACGACCGCATCGGGCGCCGCCAGCTCCCGCACCGCCGCCAGGTCGTGCTCACCGTTCACCACGATCACGCCGTAGCGGCGGTCGGCGACCCGCTCCCGCACGGCCGTGTCACCGAAGCCGCCCCGTACCAGCCGGGCCGCCTCCGCCGCACCGGACCCGCCGCCCAGCACCAGGTTGCCGCGCACGACGTCCTCACGGGTGGGCGAGCCGTCCAGCGGGTCGACGATCGTCAGCCGCGCCTCGATGCCGTCGCGCCGCAGCATCCGTTGCAGCGCCGCCGCGAACAGCCCGTGCCGGGTGCCGATCTCCAGGACGTCGCCGTTGGGCGGGGCGAGCAGCGGGACGGTCGTCAGGCGCCCGCACACGTCGGAGACGGTGCCGGCCAGGTCGCCGGCGCCGAGGGCCTCCAGCGCCACCAAGTGGCGGTAGGCGACGGTGATGTCGTGGCGGGCCCGCTCGCCGCCGTCGCCGGTGACGGCGCGCACTTCGCGGACCAGGGTGTCCACCTGGGTCGCCGTGGGCATCCGGTGCCCGTCGCGTCCCGCCTGGTCGAGCAGCAGCCCGAGGCCGTAGCTCTGGCGGCGGAGGTCGGCCACCGCGTGGTGCAGGGCGTCGAGATCGGACTGGAGCGCCGTGGTGGCGCGCTCCATGCGCTGCTCGACCAGGGCGAACGCGGGGCGCAGGACCCGCTTCGCCAGCCGGTTGCTCAGAAGAGAGGGCATGCGGGGCAAGCTACGCCGCCGGGACGGCCGGAGGGGTCACGGCACGGTGGTGCGGGGGTGAAGTCTTGGTGGCGCGCAGGCGACGCACCTGGCCGGGCGCCGCCAGGGCGAGCAGCGCCACCACCCCCACAACCACCCCGCCGCGCAGCCCGGGCGGCCGGAAGACGCAGCTCACCGTGGTGCGCCCGCCCGTCACCGGGACCGCGACCAGCCCGCCGTACGACCCGGCGGGGCGGCCGTCGCAGCGCCAGCCCGCGATGCGGGGCGCCGCCAGCACGGCCGTGCCCCGGGTGCCCGGGGGCAGTTCGGCGCGGACGCCGTCGGCGGTGACGTGCACCGCGACCGCGCCGGTGGCCTTCAGCCGCGCCACGGCCGCCTCCAGCCGCGCCCGGTCCAGGCACCCCACGCTCCCGGGCGGCACGGAACCCTCGCCGTCCAGCGTCACCGTCGCGCCCGCCACCCGCTGGACGCCCAGCGGGGTCATGGGGGCGCGCCGCCTGGGCAGGCCGCCGCGCAGCTCCACCGGCGCGCCCGCCCCGAGGCGCGCCGTCCCGGTGAAGTCGGGCGCCCACAGGTGGACGTCGCTGCCGACCGGGCACGCGCCGTCGGCGGGCAGGTCGTAGACGCGTGACCCGAGCAGCAGCTCCTGGTTGCGGAACGGCGAGGCCCCGTACCGGAGTTCCCCGCCGGGCGGACGGACCGTCACCAGGGGTGGCACGCCGGTGTTCCGCACCACCTCCGTCCCGCGCCACCGGGCGCCCACCGCGAACAGCGCGTCGGTCACGGGGTTGTCCAGGGACTGGAGGTTGCGCCCGTTCGAGGTCCACCCGCCGCCCAGCGCCGCCAGCGTCCGGGTGAGCACCGCCGGCGTATGGCTGCTGTAGTACGCGGCGCCCTGCCCGCCCACCAGCAGCGGGTCGTTGCCGGTGAGCTGCGGGCGCCCGGGGTCGGTGCGGTGACGCGGCCACCCGTCGGCCCGGGCCACCGCCGCCGCCCGTGCCGCGTGGTCCGCTCCCCAGGCCGGGTAGTCGTCCAGCCGCGCGGGCCGCTCACGGTCGGCGTGGGCGGTGGTGGCCGCGGCCTGGCCGACCAGGGCGCCGGCCAGCAGCACGGCGCCGGCGAGCCCGTACCGCCGCGCCCGGAGGCGCAGCAGGGCCAGCGCGCCGGCGGCGGCCGCGAGGCCCGCGCCGAACAGCCCGTACGACCACGGTGTCGCCAGGTCCCCGGAGGCGGCCCCGGCCGCGATCGCCCCGAGGACCAGCGACCCGCCGGTGAGTGCCCGCCACCCCGGCCAGCCGTGCGCCACGGCGGTCCAGGCGGCGAGCACGGCCAGCCCGGCCAGGACGAACGTCTGCCGGTAGGGGCTGCCGTTGGGTGTGGCGAACACGTGCCAGACCAGGTGCGTCGGCTCCCACTGCACCGACAGCACCACGGCCGCCACGAGTCCCGTCCACGTCCAGCGCTCCCGCGCGGGCACGCCCCGGTGGAAGGGGAGCGCCGCCGCCAGCAGCAGCGCGCCCGTGCCGAGGAAGAGCGCCGGGGTGAAGAAGCCGTACGTCGCGGGGAGCACCCGCGCGGCCAGCTCCCCCCACCCGGCGGGCGCGAACTCCCGGGTCCAGCCGGGGTACGCGTGCCGTGACCCGAGGAAGACGGGCACCAGGACCGGCGCCGCGAGGCCGATGCCCAGGAGCACGGTCCACACCGCCCGCAGCAGCACCCGCCGGCCGCGCACCCCCCGGGCGAGCAGCACCAGCGCGGCACCGAGTGTCGCCATCCAGGCGGTGTAGAAGTTGGCGGTCCACGCCACCGCGACGACCACCGGCCCCAGCACCGGGTGCCGGCCCGTGCGCACCCACTCGCCGGCCAGGCACAGCAGCGGGAAGGCGATCAGGCCGTCCAGCCACATCGGGTTGTACGACGCCTCGACGACGGCCCAGCCGCACAGCGCGTACGACGCCCCGAGCACCGCCGCGCCCCACCACGGGCCGGGGCGCTGCCCGAGGAGCAGCCCGCTCATGGCGGCGGCCGCGGCGGCCATCTTCAGCACCGTGATCACGTACACCGCGAGGTCGGTGTCCTCGCGCGGGAAGAGGCCGACGAGCAGGGCGAACGGGCTGGTCAGGTAGGTGCCGAGGTCCGGCAGGAAGCTCGTGCCCCAGCCGGAGGACCAGTTGAGCAGCAGCCCGCCGTCCGCCCGCCCGTGCAGCAGGTCCCACAGGTGGGCGTGGAACGGCACGAACTGGTTGCCCAGGTCGTTGACGCTGCGGGTGCGCGGTCCGAACGGGAAGGTCCGGGCGGCGGCGTCACCGGCGCAGACCGCGAGCGCGGTGAGCAGTCCGGCGACGGCACCGGCACGGAGGACGTTTCTCTGCATGGTGCGGCCGAATATGCCAGCGCCCGGCCGTGAAATCAGCGGCCCCCTGGACCAGTTCACGCAATGGTCGTCTGCCCGCCATGTGGAGCGACCGCCGCCGACACGCGCATCGGTTGTCGTTCTTCCGTGCTGATCTCAATAGTCGTGCCGTGTTTCAACGAAGAGGAGATCATCGGCCGCTTCCACGATCACGTGGCCACGGAGCTGGAATCCCTCGCGGTGGAATTCTCCGCGGAATTCGAGCTGGTCTACGTGGACGACGGAAGCCATGACCGTACGCTCAGCCTCCTCGAGGGGATCGCGGCGGCGGACCCCCGTACCCGTTACGTCTCCTTCAGTCGCAATTTCGGCAAGGAGGCGGCGATGCTGGCCGGCCTCCAGCACGCCGGCGGGGACGCCGTCGTGATCATGGACGCCGACCTCCAGCACCCGCCGGAGCTGGTGGGCCGCATGCTGCGGCTGTACGACGAGGGCTTCGACCAGGTCGTGGCCCGGCGCACGCGCACGGGCGACCGGGTCACCCGTACCGTGGCCGCCCGCGCCTATTACCGGCTGATCAACCGGTTCGTCGACGTCGAGCTCGTCGACGGTGTCGGCGACTTCCGGCTGCTGTCGCGCCGGACCGTCGACGCGGTCCTGGAACTCACCGAGTACAACCGTTTCTCCAAGGGCCTCTTCGCCTGGGTCGGATTCCGCACCACGACCTTCGAGTACGAAAACGCGCGGCGTGGGCAGGGCCGGTCGAAATGGACCTTCGGCAAGCTGCTCAACTACGGCCTGGACGGGCTGATCTCCTTCAATGACAAACCGCTCAGGGCCGCGCTCTATCTCGGTCTGCTGCTGGTTTCCCTCGCCGGTGCTTATGCCGCCTGGATCGTCGGTGTCGCCCTGGTGAACGGTGTCGACACCCCCGGTTATGTCACCCTGCTCGTGACGGTCACGGCACTCGCCGGGGTCCAGATGGTGATGCTGGGACTGGTCGGGGAGTATGTGGGCCGTATCTATTACGAGGTGAAGCGGCGCCCGCACTTCCTGGTGAAGGCGACCAACACCCCCGTACCGCACCGACCGTCCCGTGGGGAGCTCGTACGCCGATGACCGTCCGTGGTCAGCTCGTCAGGTTCGCGCTGGTGGGCGTGGTGAACACCGCCACCTACTACGCCTTCTACCTGCTGTTCCTGGCCCTGGGCCTGCCCTATGTGGCCGCCCACGTCGTCGCCTTCCTCCTCTCCATGACCGGGTCGTTCTTCCTGAACTGCCACATCACCTACCGGACCCGTCCCACGTGGCGGAAGTTCCTGCTCTTCCCGCTGACCAACGCCGCGAACTTCGTGATCACGACGTGCGGTGTGTGGCTGCTGGTGGACCTGGCGGGCTTCTCCAGCCGGTACGCGCCGCTGGTCGCCGCGGCCGCGGCCATCCCGGTCACCTTCGTCGTCTCCCGGACGATCATGCTGCGCCCCGAGACCGCCCGGGCGCGTGACTCGTTGACCGAAGCGGCCGAAGCCGCGCAAGCAGTGGCCTCGAAGTAGTGGCCTGCGCCACTGCGACTGCCTACCATCGATCACCGCAAGGTCGTTCCCACTGACGCACGACCCACGCCAGGAGGCTCCTTTGCACCGCCTGCATCGCCGCCGTCGCACCGTGCTCTCCGTCTCCGCCGCGCTCCTCGCCGCGGCCCCGCTCCTGACCGCCTGCGGGAGCGACGCCCACCCCGGCGCGGCGGCCGTCGTCGACGGGGACCGGATCGAGGTGGCCGCGCTCCAGGCCCAGGTCAGGGACGTACGCACCGCCCAGCAGGCGTCCCCGCAGGCGAAGCAGCTCATCGAGGCCACCGGTGACCTCAACCGCGAGAAGCTCAACGGGATGATCTTCGACCGGGTGGTGGAGAAGGTCGCCGCCGACCATGGCATCACCGCCAGCCGCAAGGAGGTCCAGGAGACCCGGCGGGCCGCCGCGGCGCAGAGCGGCGGCGAGGAGCAGCTCGCCGCGATGCTGCTCCAGCAGCAGGGCGTGGCCCCCGACGAGATCGACGACGTCGTGCGGCGCAACGTCCTGATGAACAAGATCGCCGCGAAGCTGGGCGCCGGGAACACCCCGGAGGGGCAGCAGAAGCTCACCGAGGTGTTCGCCACCGCCTCCAAGGGGCTCGACATCGACGTGAACCCCCGGTACGGCACCTGGGACAACGACAAGATCCAGCTCGGTGAGTACCGGGCACCCTGGCTGCGGCAGCTCGGCGGGCAGCAGCAGATGTAGGTTCGAGGGGTGAACGCCGACACGCCAGACGCCGACACCCCTCGCGCCGACACCCCCCGCGCCGACACCCCCCGCTCCGGCACCCCGCACGCCGGGGCCGCGCACGACGGCACGCCCGCCGCCCCCGGCCGTGTCGTCCTGCTCACCGCCAGCCACCGCGTCGCGCCCGGGCTGCTGTCCTGGCCCGCGTGGCGGACGCTGCACGCCGCGGACCGGGTGCTGTGCGCCGACGCCGGGCACCCCCAGCTCCCGTACCTGCGCGAGGCGGGCGTCACGGTGGAGATCGCCGCGCCGGCCGCCGAGGAACTGGTCGCCGCCTGCGCGCCCGGCCGCACGGTGGTGGTCCTCGCGACCGGCGAGGGCGACCGCGCCCTGACGGACGGGCTGGCCCGGATGGCGGGCTCCGGCCGGGTGGCGATGCCGGACCTGGAGCTGCTGCCCGGTTCGTACGACCTGCCGGGCGCCCGGCTGCTGGACCTCGTCGAGGTCATGGACCGCATCCGCCGCGAATGCCCCTGGTCGTCGCGGCAGACGCACCAGGGCCTGGCCAAGTACGGCATCGAGGAGGCGTACGAGCTGGTCGAGGCCATCGAGGACGGCGACCGCGACGAGCTGCGCGAGGAACTCGGGGACGTCCTGCTCCAGGTGGTCTTCCACGCCCGGATCGCCGAGGAGCACGAGGAGGAGCCGTTCTCCGTCGACGACGTGGCGGGCACGATCGTGGAGAAGCTCATCCACCGCCACCCCCACGTCTTCGGCGACGAGCGCGCCGAGACGCCGGAGGAGGTCAAGGAGCACTGGCTGCGGACCAAGGCCGTCGAGAAGCGGCGCGCGTCCGTGACCGACGGCGTCCCGCTCGGCCAGCCCGGCCTGGCCCTGGCCGCGAAGCTGGCGAGCCGGGTGCGCACCGCGGGGCTGGACGTCACCCCGCCGTCCGGGGACGGCATCGGCTACGAGCTGCTGGCCCTGGCGGTACGGGCGGAGGCGGCGGGCGTGGACCCGGAGGCCGCCCTGCGGGCGGCCGGCCGTGCCTACCGCGACGCGATCCGGGCGGCGGAGGGCCGGGGGGCGACGGGTTAACGTCGGGGGCGTGAACGACCCGAACGCCGCGCCCGAACTCTTCACCTGGGAGTTCGCCACCGACCCGTACCCCGCCTACGCCTGGCTCCGCGAGCACGCGCCCGTGCACCGGACCACGCTGCCCAGCGGGGTCGAGGCATGGCTGGTGACGCGGTACGGGGACGCCCGGCAGGCGCTGGCCGACCAGCGGCTGAGCAAGAACCCCGCCCATCATGACGAGCCCGCGCACGCCAAGGGCAAGACCGGCATTCCGGGCGAGCGCAAGGCCGAGTTGATGACGCACCTGCTCAACATCGACCCGCCGGACCACACCCGGCTGCGCCGGCTGGTGTCGAAGGCGTTCACGCCCCGCCGCGTGGCCGAGTTCGCGCCGCGTGTGCAGGAGCTCACGGACCGCCTCATCGACAACTTCGCTACAAAGGGGAGCGCCGACCTCATCCACGAGTTCGCCTTCCCGCTGCCCATTTATGCCATTTGCGACATGCTGGGCGTGCCGCGCGAGGACCAGGACGACTTCCGCGACTGGGCCGGGATGATGATCCGCCACGGCGGGGGGCCGCGCGGCGGGGTGGCCCGGTCGGTGAAGAAGATGCGCGGGTACCTCGCGGAGCTGATCCACCGCAAGCGGGAGGCGCCCGGCGACGATCTGATCTCGGGGCTCATCAAGGCCTCCGACCACGGCGAGCACCTCACCGAGAACGAGGCCGCCGCGATGGCGTTCATCCTCCTCTTCGCGGGCTTCGAGACGACGGTCAACCTCATCGGCAACGGCGTCTACGCACTGCTGCGCAACCCCGGCCAGCGTGAACGCCTCCAGGCCTCCCTCGCCGCCGGCGAGCGCGGGCTGCTGGAGACCGGGGTCGAGGAACTCCTGCGCTACGACGGGCCGGTGGAGCTGGCGACGTGGCGGTTCGCGACCGAGCCGCTCACCCTCGGCGGCGAGCGGATCGCGGCCGGCGACCCCGTCCTCGTCGTCCTCGCCGCCGCCGACCGCGACCCCGGGCGGTTCGACGAGCCGGACACGCTCGACCTGGCGCGGCGGGACAACCAGCACCTGGGGTACGGGCACGGCATCCACTACTGCCTGGGCGCGCCGCTCGCCCGGCTGGAGGGGCAGACCGCGCTGGCGACCCTGCTGACCCGGCTGCCCGACCTGAGGCTTGCGGTGGATCCGGCGGATTTGCGCTGGCGTGGCGGGCTCATTATGCGGGGACTGCGTACGCTCCCGGTCGAGTTCACCCCTTTTGCGAGCACCGCTGACTGACGGTCCGTCACTTCTGTGATCTTCGCGTAATCTCCGGTGCATCGACTTGTGACTGACGTTCGGATGCCGCTACGTTCACCGTCACCTCAGCAGTCACGCGAAAGGCAGCACCGCATGCGCTCCGGGAACGGCCGGCACCGACGACCCCGTCAAGCCCCCGCCATCGTTGTCGCGGCAGGGGTGACCGGATCCGCCATCGCGCTCCCGCTGCTCGGCGCGGGCTCCGCGTCGGCGGCCGACGCCGCCACGTGGGACCGCGTGGCCGAATGCGAGTCCGGCGGCCTGTGGAGCGCCGACCTCGGCAACGGCTTCTACGGCGGTCTCCAGATGTCGCAGGAGACCTGGGAGTCGTACGGGGGCCTGGCCCACGCCGCGCGCCCCGACCTCGCCAGCCGCGCCGAGCAGATAGCCGTCGCCGAGAAGGTCTACGCCGCCACGGGCGTGAAGTCCTGGGAGACCTGCGCCCCCATCGCGGGCCTCGGCGGCACCACCGCTCCGGACGCCGACCCCACCGCCACGGCCCCGGCCGCGCCCGGGACGACGGACCCGGCCGAGACGCTCGAGGACCCGGACGCGCCCGAGGCCTCCCGGCCGGCCGACCCGCTGCTCCCCACCGAGCCCGCGCCGGAGGCGCCCGGTGCGCCGCAGACGCCCGCGCCCGGCACCGGCAAGCACCGGGGCGAGCCCGCCAAGGAGGAGGCGCCGGTGACGGAACCGGTCGCCCCCGCGGACCCGACCGCTCCGGCCGCCCCCGCCGACCCCACGGCACCGGCCGTCCCCGGCGCCCCGCAGGGCGAAGGCACCCTCGAGCCCACGGACCCGGCAGAGGCGGGCAATACGGGCACAGACCGCGAAAAGGGCGCACATCCCTCGCGCGGTGACGGGGCGACACGTGACCCGGGCAGCGTCAGCCCCGGCGCGTACACGGTCCAGCCGGGCGACAACCTCTCGGTCATCGCCGAGCAGCAGGAGGTCCCCGGCGGCTGGCCCGCGCTCTACGAGGCCAACCAGGACACCGTGGGGGCCGACCCGGACCTCATCCGTCCCGGTCAGAGCCTTGAACTGACGGCGGATCAGCGGAAGGAATGAGACGTATGTCCACTTCTGTGTAAGTGAGACATGAATCTCTTCGGCCTCATGGACGGGGCAGGGTCGTCCGAACCGCACAATCCGCCCTTCACCTGCGTAAACGCCCGTCAAGGGCGGGGCGATAGGGGCGGATTGGACCCAATGTCCGTCTTTGAACTTCGGAGACGTCTCTGTCTACGGTCGTGACCGCTCGCCACCGCGGGCCCCTACGACCGGAACGCCGAATCCTGCCGCCGGTCGACGGGAACAGTCGTCGCTTCACGCGCCGAAGGCAGGAGCGGGGGACCCAAGGTAAGTGCCGGGCCCGGCCATGGAGACATGGCGCGGACCGGCTTGGGGTGAAGCCGCGCGCACCGCACGGTGCCGCGCGGCCGGGCAGCTCACGTCCGAACCCGACAGCTCACCTCGCAGGCGTCGGTGAGGAGATGTCCCCATGCTGTTCTCCGGCAAGTCCAAGCACCGTCGCCCCTCCAAGGCCGCCCGGTTCGCCGCGTTCGCCGGCATCACCGGTGCCGCCGTCGCCGCCCCGCTGCTGGGCGCCACGTCCGCCTCGGCCGCCACCGCCGCCGAGTGGGAGAAGGTCGCCCAGTGCGAGTCCGGCGGCAACTGGTCCATCAACACCGGCAACGGCTACTACGGCGGGCTCCAGTTCTCGGCCTCCACCTGGGCCGCGTACGGCGGCACCGCGTACGCCGCGACCGCCGACCAGGCGTCCAAGTCGCAGCAGATCGAGATCGCCGAGAAGGTCCTCGCCGGCCAGGGCAAGGGTGCCTGGCCGCACTGCGGCGTCGGCCTGTCGAGCGCCGCGTACCAGGGCGGCGGCGAGCAGGCCCAGCCGCAGCCGCAGCAGGAGCGTGCGGCCGAGCAGCCCACCACCCGCAGCGAGCAGCGCACCGCCCCGAAGGCCGAGAAGAAGGCCGCGCCGAAGACCGTCACCACCCCGACCGGCAAGAAGGTCGAGAAGGGCGACGGCGAGTACAAGGTGAAGGCCGGCGACACGCTCAGCACCATCGCCACCGCGAAGAAGGTGGCCGGCGGCTGGGAGAAGCTCTTCGAGCTGAACAAGGACATCGTCGACGACGCCGACCTGATCTACCCGGGCCAGCAGCTCCACCTGAGCTGACCCCACCCAGGGCCACCCCGGCCCGGCGTGCCCTTCCCCCGTGCGCGCCGGGCCGGGGTTCTCGTCTTCCCCAGCGTTACCGGCCGGTAAGTTTCATGGCGTTTCGCCCGCAATGCAGCCTCGTGAGCCCTTTTTCGTCCCAGGAGGCGGGCGTCGGCTGGTCACGGCCCCCCGGCCGGTTAGGCTCTTGCCGCAAGGCCAAAGAGACCCTGCACCACCACGCGTCACATCTTGCGTCACATCCCAGAAGGAGATGCTCGTGCCGTCCATCGACGTCGTCGTAGCCCGGGAAATCCTGGACTCCCGAGGCAACCCCACGGTCGAGGTCGAGGTCGGCCTCGACGACGGCAGCACCGGCCGTGCTGCCGTCCCGTCCGGTGCCTCCACCGGTGCGTTCGAGGCCCTCGAGCTCCGCGACGGTGACAAGGACCGCTACCTCGGCAAGGGTGTCGAGAAGGCCGTCCTCGCCGTCATCGAGCAGATCGGCCCGGAGCTCGTCGGCTACGACGCCACCGAGCAGCGGCTGATCGACCAGGCGATGTTCGACCTGGACGCCACGCCGGACAAGTCGTCGCTCGGCGCCAACGCCATCCTCGGCGTCTCCCTGGCCGTCGCGCACGCCGCCTCCGAGGCGTCCGACCTGCCGCTCTTCCGCTACCTCGGCGGCCCGAACGCGCACCTGCTGCCCGTTCCGATGATGAACATCCTCAACGGCGGCTCGCACGCCGACTCCAACGTGGACATCCAGGAGTTCATGATCGCCCCGATCGGCGCGGAGTCCTTCTCCGAGGCGCTGCGCTGGGGTGCCGAGGTGTACCACACCCTCAAGAAGGTGCTGAAGGACAAGGGCCTGTCGACCGGCCTGGGCGACGAGGGCGGCTTCGCCCCGAACCTGGACTCCAACCGCGCCGCCCTCGACCTCATCCTCGAGGCCATCAAGCAGGCCGGCTACGCCCCGGGCAAGGACATCGCCCTGGCGCTCGACGTCGCCGCGTCCGAGTTCTACAAGGACGGCTCCTACGAGTTCGAGGGCAAGTCCCGCTCGGCCGCCGAGATGACGGACTACTACGCCGAGCTCGTCGAGGCGTACCCGCTGGTCTCCATCGAGGACCCGCTGTTCGAGGACGACTGGGAGGGCTGGAAGGTCATCACCGAGAAGCTGGGCTCCAAGGTCCAGCTCGTCGGCGACGACCTGTTCGTCACCAACCCCGAGCGCCTGGCGCGCGGCATCGAGGAGGGCGCCGCCAACGCCCTGCTCGTCAAGGTCAACCAGATCGGTTCGCTGACCGAGACCCTGGACGCCGTCGAGATGGCCCAGCGCAACGGCTTCAAGTGCATGATGTCGCACCGCTCCGGCGAGACCGAGGACGTCACCATCGCCGACCTGGCCGTCGCCACCAACTGCGGCCAGATCAAGACCGGTGCCCCGGCCCGCTCCGAGCGCGTCGCCAAGTACAACCAGCTCCTGCGCATCGAGGAGATCCTCGACGACGCCGCCGTGTACGCGGGCCGCAGCGCCTTCCCGCGCTTCAAGGGCTGATCTTCCGTAGCAGCCTCCGTACGTCCCCGGCCACGGTCCCGTACCGTGTCCGGGGACGTACGTACGTAACGGGCAAGGGGAGGCGGGTACAGCACATGGCCCGGGACCGGTTCTCCACCGCGACCAGGCTGCGGCTGCTCGGCGAGCAGACCGCCGCCCGCGTCTACCGCTCCCAGACCCGCCGGCAGGCCCGCCGCTCCCGGCTGACCGGACGCGCGGCCTTCCTGGCCCTGGTCGTCTGCTCCATGGTGGTCGCCCTGGCCTACCCGATGCGCCAATGGGTGTCCCAGCGCGCCGAGATCGCCGAACAGGAGCGGCTGGCCGCCGAGGCGGGCGAGCGCGTCGAACGGCTGCGCGACGAGAAGGCACGGCTCCAGGACGACGCGTACATCAGGCGCCTCGCCCGCGAGCACCTGCACTATGTACTCCCCGGGGAGACCGGCTACACGGTCATCGACCCCGACGCGGTGCGCCAGCGCCGCACCGACCAGGGCGCGGCCGACCGCCCCTGGTACTCCAACCTCTGGGACGGCGTGGACACCGCCGACCGCACCGACCGCAAGTAGAACCCAAGGCAGGCATGGAAACGCCCCCTCCGCAGACCGAACGCACCGAGCCCACCGAGGCGGACATCGCGGCGTTCGAGGAACAGCTCGGCCGCCCGCCGCGCGGCCTGCGCGCCATCGCGCACCGCTGCCCGTGCGGCAACCCGGACGTGGTCGAGACCGCGCCCCGGCTCCCGGACGGCACGCCGTTCCCGACGACGTACTACCTCACCTGCCCGCGCGCGGCCTCCGCGATCGGCACGCTGGAGGCGAACGGCGTCATGAAGGAGATGACCGAGCGGCTCCAGAGCGACCCGGAGCTCGCCGCCGCCTACCGCGCGGCGCACGAGGACTACATCGCGCGCCGTGACGCCATCGAGGTCCTGGAGGGCTTCCCGAGCGCGGGCGGCATGCCGGACCGGGTGAAGTGCCTGCACGTGCTCGTCGGCCACTCGCTGGCCGCCGGGCCGGGCGTGAACCCGCTGGGCGACGAGGCCATCGCGATGCTGCCCGAGTGGTGGGCCAAGGGGCCCTGCGTCACCGCCCACCGGGACGAGGAGGCCGGCGCATGACCCGCGTCGCCGCCATCGACTGCGGGACGAACTCCATCCGCCTGCTCGTCGCCGACGTCGACCCCGTGAGCGGTGAAGTCACCGACCTGGACCGGCGGATGACGATCGTCCGGCTCGGGCAGGGCGTCGACCGGACCGGCCGGCTCGCGCCCGAGGCGCTGGAGCGGACCTTCGCGGCCTGCCGCGAGTACGCCGCCGTCATCAAGGAGTACGGCGCCGAGAGGCTGCGTTTCGTGGCGACCTCGGCCTCGCGCGACGCCGAGAACCGCGACGACTTCGTCCGGGGCGTCAAGGACATCCTGGGCGTGGAGCCGGAGGTCGTCACCGGTGACCAGGAGGCGGAGTTCTCCTTCACCGGGGCGACCAAGGAGCTGGCGGACTCCGGCTCGGGGGAGTACCTGGTCGTCGACATCGGCGGCGGCTCCACCGAGTTCGTGGTCGGCCGCACGCACGCGCGTGCCGCCCGGTCGGTCGACATCGGCTGCGTACGCCTGACCGAGCGTCATGTGCGCAGCGACCCGCCGTCGGAGGCGGAGGTGGCGGCGATCCGGGCGGACGTCGAGGCGGCCCTGGACCTGGCGGAGCAGACCGTTCCGCTGCGGGACGCGGAGACGCTCGTCGGGCTGGCCGGTTCGGTCACGACCGTCGCGGCGATCGCGCTGGGGCTGGCGGAGTACGACTCGGCGGCCATCCACCGCTCGCGCATCCCGTACGAGCGGGTCGCCGAGGTCACGGCACGGCTCCTGGCGGCCACGCACGACGAGCGGTCCGCGATCCCGGTGATGCACCCGGGCCGGGTGGACGTGATCGTCTCCGGCGCGCTGGTCCTGCTGGCCGTCATGGAGCGGACCGGGGCGCGCGAGGTGGTCGTCTCCGAACACGACATTCTGGACGGAATCGCCCTCTCGCTCGTCTGATCCGGGCCGCGCCGGCGCCCGATCCACGCGTCGCCGGACAGCGCGTCGGAAAAGTTCGTGAAGTTCTTCACAAGGAAAAGGGCCCTGAGGGGGGCCAGGGAGCCTTCCAACGGCCTCCGGAGCCCCCTTCGGGGCCCTTTCACAGGCGCGTACGCCACCCTCGGCTGTGTTTCGTAGGTGTGAACTCCAGTGGTGGTCCACGGTTAAAAGGTGCTCGCCGCCGCAGTTCAACGGGGGTGAACAACGTCTTCCGTTACACCGTGGTTCCCCTCGGGCGCCATGACCTCGGTCACGCGGGCCGCGCAGTGTAGCAGAGGTCTCCCAGAACCTTGTGAAGGGGCGCACGAGCGACCCCCCTCCAGCGGGTGGATACTCGATGGCATGAGCACCACGGAGCGTCCCAGGATCCTCGTAGTAGGCGGTGGGTACGTAGGCCTGTACGCAGCTCGGCGCATCCTCAAGAAGATGCGCTACGGCGAGGCGACCGTCACGGTCGTCGACCCCCGGTCGTACATGACCTACCAGCCCTTCCTGCCCGAAGCCGCCGCCGGCAGCATCTCGCCGCGGCACGTCGTCGTCCCGCTGCGACGCGTGCTGCCCAAGGCCGAGGTACTCACCGGCCGGGTCACCACCATCGACCAGGACCGCAAGGTCGCCACGATCGCGCCGCTCGTCGGCGAGGCGTACGAGCTGCCCTTCGACTACCTGGTCATCGCGATGGGCGCGATCTCCCGCACCTTCCCGATCCCCGGCCTCGCCGAGCAGGGCATCGGCATGAAGGGCATCGAGGAGGCCATCGGCCTGCGCAACCACGTCCTCGAGCAGCTCGACAAGGCCGACTCGACCACCGACGAGGAGGTCCGCCGCAAGGCGCTGACCTTCGTCTTCGTGGGCGGCGGCTTCGCCGGCGCGGAGACCATCGGCGAGGTCGAGGACCTGGCCCGCGACGCCGCGAAGTACTACAAGAACGTGAAGCGCGAGGACATGCGCTTCATCCTGGTCGACGCCGCGGACAAGATCCTCCCCGAGGTCGGTCCCAAGCTCGGCGCGTACGGCAAGGAGCACCTGGAGGGCCGTGGGGTCGAGGTCTACCTCTCCACGTCCATGGACTCCTGCGTCGACGGCCACGTGGTGCTGAAGAACGGCCTCGAGGTCGACTCCAACACCATCGTGTGGACCGCCGGCGTCAAGCCGAACCCGGCGCTCGCCCGCTTCGGCCTCCCGCTGGGCCCGCGCGGCCACGTGGACTGCGCGGCCACGCTCCAGGTGCAGGGCACGGACTACATCTGGGCCGCCGGCGACAACGCGCAGGTCCCGGACCTCGTCGGCCGCAAGGCCGGCAACGAGAACGCCTGGTGCCCGCCGAACGCCCAGCACGCGCTGCGCCAGGCCCGGGTCCTCGGCGACAACGTGATCTCCGGCATGCGGGGCTTCCCGCAGAAGGAGTACAGCCACGCCAACAAGGGTGCGGTCGCCGGTCTCGGCCTGCACAAGGGCGTCGCGATGATCGTCATGGGCAAGATGAAGATCAAGCTCAAGGGCCGTCTCGCCTGGTACATGCACCGCGGCTACCACGGCATGGCGATGCCGACCTGGAACCGGAAGATCCGCGTCTTCGCGGACTGGACGCTCGCGATGTTCCTCAAGCGCGAGGTCGTCTCGCTCGGCGCGATCGAGTCGCCGCGCGAGGAGTTCTACGAGGCCGCCAAGCCGGCTCCGGCCGCGGCGAGCGCGTCGAAGCCGGAGAAGGCCAAGGCTTCCTGACCGCTCCCCCCTGGTCACCTCCGTGAGAGGCCGCCCGCCATCCGTGGTGCGGGCGGCCTCTTCGGCGTTCCCGGACGGGGGCTCCGGTGGCCGGGTGCGGAGCTCGTGGCCGGTGCGGAGACGCGGGCCGGGGGCTCCGGTGGGCTGAGGGGGTGTCAGGGCGCGCGGCCGGGGTGAACGGCTCGCTTTTTGCCGTCGCATTGCCCCGTTTCGGGACTGTGTCCGCACGCCCCGGGTGTTTTCGTGGTGTTGAGCATTTCTGGGATCCCTCATCACGGAGGTGTGCTCCATGGCCGACGCCGCGTCGCGGCTCACCGCGCTCGCCGAGGACCTGCTGGGTGTTCCGCTCCCGCTCGCGATCCGCGCCTGGGACGGCAGTGAGGCGGGGCCGCCGGATGCGCCCGTCCTGGTCGTACGTCACCGCCGGGCGCTGCGGCGGCTGTTGTGGAAGCCGGGGGAGCTGGGGCTCGCCCGCGCCTGGGTCGCCGGGGAGCTCGACGTGGAGGGCGACCTGTACGAGGCCCTCGACCGGCTCGCGGGGCTGATCTGGGAACGCGGCGCCGACGCCAAGGACGCCGTGCACGCCCTGCGCGACCCCAGATTCCGTGCCGCCGCCCGTGGCCTGCTCCACATCGCCGGGCCCTTCCCGCCGCCCCCGCCGCCCGCCGAGGAGGTCCGCCCGCGCACCGGGCCCCTGCACACCAGGCGGCGCGACAGGGCGGCCATCAGCCACCACTACGACGTCGGCAACGACTTCTACGCGCTGGTCCTCGGCCCGTCCATGGTCTACTCGTGCGCCTACTGGACCGAGGTCGGCACCCTCGAGGAGGCGCAGGCCGCCAAGCTCGACCTGATCTGCCGCAAGCTCGCCCTGAAGGAGGGCGACCGGCTGCTCGACGTGGGCTGCGGCTGGGGCTCGATGGCCATCCACGCCGCCCGCGAGTACGGCGCCCGGGTCGTCGGCGTCACCCTCTCCACCGAGCAGGCCGCCTACGCCCGCAAGCGCATCGCCGACGAGGGGCTGACCGACCGGGTCGAGATCCGCGTCCAGGACTACCGGGACGTAGGGGACGGCCCGTACGACGCGATCTCCTCCGTCGGGATGGCCGAGCACGTCGGCCGCATCCGCTACCGCGAGTACGCCGACGACCTGTACGCGCTGCTCAGGCCGGGCGGCAGGCTCCTCAACCACCAGATCTCGCGCCGCCCGGAGAAGGACGAGGCCGCCTACCACGTCGACGCCTTCATCGACCGGTACGTCTTCCCCGACGGGGAGCTCGCGCCCGTCGGCCGCACCACCTCCGCGCTGGAGGAGGCCGGGTTCGAGGTCCGCGACGTCGAGGCCATCCGGGAGCACTACGCCCTCACCCTGCGGCAGTGGGTGACCAATCTGGAGGACCGCTGGGCCGAGGCCGCGCGGCTCACCTCCCCCGGCCGGGCCCGGGTCTGGCGCCTGTACATGGCGGCCTCCGCCGTCTCCTTCGAACGCAACCGCATCGGCGTCAACCAGATCCTCGCCGTACGGACGCCCGGGGACGGGGCCTCGGGGCTGCCGCT
Source organism: Streptomyces sp. WAC05374 (assembly GCF_004353505.1). Lineage (GTDB taxonomy): Bacteria > Actinomycetota > Actinomycetes > Streptomycetales > Streptomycetaceae > Streptomyces. Next base: position 104,603 of record NZ_SMNQ01000003.1, on the reverse strand, counting down.
GCGGCCGCGCACGTGGGACGAGCGCCCGGGCGGCTGAGCCGCCGGTACGCCGAGGGCCGGGCCCCGTGACGGGAACCCGGCCCTGTGCCCCTTCCCGGGGGCTACTCGGCCTTGATGGCGTTGAGCATGTTGAGCCTCGCGGCGCTGCGGGCCGGCCACATCGCGGCCAGGACGCCCACCAGCGCGGCGAGCACCAGGAAGATCCCGATCCGGTCCCACGGGATGACCAGCGCGTAGCCCGGCAGGTCCGACTTGATGGTCTGGCCGATCGCCCAGCCCAGGAACGAGCCCAGGCCGATGCCGACGACCGCACCGAAGACCGAGATGACCACGGCCTCCAGCCGCACCATCCGCTTCACCCGGCGCCGGTCCAGACCGATCGCCCGCAGCATGCCGATCTCCTGCTGGCGCTCGAAGACGGACATGGCCAGGGTGTTGACGACGCCCAGCACCGCGATGATCAGCGCCATCGCCAGCAGGCCGTACATGATGTTCAGCATCATGTTGATCATGCCGCCGAACTGGTCGCGGATGTCCTGCTTGTCCATCACGTTGATCGCCGGGTTGTCACCGAGCGCGTTGACCAGGGCCTTCTCGTTCGCCGCGGTCTGACCGCCGTCCATGGTCACGAAGATCTGCGGGATGTACGGCTTGGTCTCGTGCGGGGCGACGACCTTGGTGTCCACCAGCACGGGCGAGAGGAACTCGCTGTCCTTGTAGACCGCGCCGACCTTCAGCGAGCCCTTCTTGTCGTCGTTGAACGTGACCGGCAGCGTGTCGCCGACCTTCCAGCCCTGCTTGGCGGCCGTCTTCTCGGCGACCGCGATCCGCCCGTCGCCGAGGGAGTCCAGCGAGCCGTTGACCACCTCGACCTTGAGGACCCGCTCGATGTCGCCCGGCGTGATGGCCGACGCGGAGACGAACTCGTCCTTGATCTCGAAGTACGCGGACTGCTGCGGCGAGACCGCCGCGACGCCCGGCGCCTTCTCCAGCGCGGCCAGCGCGGACTGGTCCAGGTCGCCGCCGCTGGCCATCACGACCATGTAGTCGGCCTTGATCTGGTCCGTGGTCATCTTGTCCAGCGCCGTGCCGACCGTGACGCCCAGCACCGACAGTCCGGTCACCAGCGTCAGGCCGATGGCCAGCGCGGAGGCGGTGGCGCCGGTGCGGCGCGGGTTGCGCACGGCGTTCTGGCTCGCCAGCTTCCCGGACACCCCGAAGGCGCTGATCAGCAGCGGGCGTACGAGGGCGATGACCGGGCGGGACAGCAGCGGGATCAGCACGATCACACCGACCAGCGCCAGGAACGCGCCACCGGCGATCGTCCACCGGCCGTCGGAGCCGGCCGCGGCACCCGCCACGATCAGGGCGGCGCCGGCGGCGGTGAGGAAGCCGCCGATGGAGTTGCGCACGACCAGGGACTTGGTGGTCGCCACCGCGTGGACGCTGCTCATCGCGGCGACCGGCGGGATCTTCGCCGCCCGGCGCCCGGGCAGCCACGCGGCGAGCATCGTGATCAGGACGCCGACCCCCAGCGCGGACAGCAGCGGCGTCGTACCGATGACGAGCGGCCCGTCGGGCACCTTCATCCCGAAGGCGGCCATCCCGGAGCGCAGGCCGGCAGCCAGGCCGATACCGAGGGCGAAACCGACCACGGAGGCGACCAGGCCGACCACACCGGCCTCGGCGAGCACCGAGCGGGTGATCTGCTTGCGGGAGGCACCGACGGCACGCATCAGCGCGAGTTCCTTGGTGCGCTGCGCGACCAGCATGGTGAAGGTGTTGGAGATCAGGAAGACGCCGACGAAGAGCGCGATGCCGGCGAAGCCCAGCAGCATCTGGTTGAGGCCGCTCAGCCCCTCCTCGATCGACTTCGCCTGCTCGTCGGCGAGCGCGGCGCCCGTCTGGGCCTCGGCGTTCTCCGGGAGGAGCGGCTCCACCGCGTCCAGGATGCGGCTGTCGTCGGCGCCGGGCGCGGCGGTGACGGTCAGGCTGGTGAAGTAGCCGGGCTTCAGGTACAGCTTCTGGGCGACGGAGGTGTCGAAGAGGACCAGGCTGCCGCCCGCGTTGACGGCGCCGTCGTCGGTGGTGAAGACACCGGCGAGGGTGTACTCCTTGACCGGCCCGTTCGTGGCGACGCGGACCGTGTCGCCGACCTGGTACGCGCCCTTGGCGGCGGTGTCCTTGTCGAGGGCGATCTGGTCGTCCTTCACCGGGCCGGAGCCCTCGGTGAAGTCGTAGGCGGAGTCCTTGCCGCCCTTGCCGGGGGCGAAGTTGGCGCCCTTGTTGGACCAGCCGACGCCGATCAGCTTGCCGTCGGGGTCGGCGACCCCGGCGAAGCCGTCCACGCGTCCGGTGACGGAGGCGACCCCCTCCAGCTTGCCGATCCTGTCGACGGTCGCCTGGGAGAGGCCGGGCTCCTGCTTGGCGTCGTTCGCGTCGGCGTACGAGGTGACGGCGACGGCGACGTCGTCGTAGCTCTTGGCCGACTGGTTGCGGAAGGCGTTGGACAGGGTGTCGGTGAAGACCAGGGTGCCGGAGACGAACGCCACGCCGAGCATCACGGCGAGCACGGTCATCAGCAGCCTGGCCTTGTGCGCGAGCACGTTGCGCAAGGCGGTACGGAACATGAGGTGTGAGTCCTGGGGTGAAGGGGGAACGGCGGGGGTCCGGGGCGGGCGCGGGGCGGCGCGCCCCGGCGGGCGTCAGCTCGTGCGGCCCTTGGCGTCGAACTCCTTCATGCGGTCGAGCACGCCGTCCGCCGTGGGGCGCAGCATCTCGTCGACGATGCGGCCGTCGGCGAGGAAGATCACGCGGTCCGCGTAGGAGGCGGCCACCGGGTCGTGGGTGACCATCACGACGGTCTGCCCCAGCTCGCGGACCGAGTTGCGCAGGAAGCCCAGCACCTCGGCGCCGGAGCGGGAGTCGAGGTTTCCGGTCGGCTCGTCACCGAAGATGATCTCGGGGCGGGATGCGAGCGCGCGCGCCACGGCGACGCGCTGCTGCTGGCCGCCGGAGAGCTGCGCGGGCCGGTGGCCGAGGCGCCCGGACAGGCCCACCATGTCGATGACCTTGCGCACCCACTCCTTGTCGGGCTTCCGGCCGGCGATGTCCATGGGGAGCGTGATGTTCTCCTGGGCGGTCAGCGTCGGCAGCAGGTTGAACGCCTGGAAGATGAAGCCGATCTTGTCGCGGCGCAACTGGGTGAGCTGCTTGTCCTTGAGGGAGCCCAGCTCCGTGTCACCGATGCGGACCGAACCGCTGCTGAACGTGTCGAGTCCGGCCACGCAGTGCATCAGCGTCGACTTGCCGGAGCCCGAGGGGCCCATGATCGCGGTGAACTCGCCCTGGTGGAAGTCCACGGTGACCCGGTCCAGGGCGACCACCTGGGTCTCGCCCTGTCCGTAGACCTTGGACAGATCCGTGGCGCGGGCGGCTACCGCGGTGGCGCGGTACGCGGTGGAGGTGGTGGTCACGTGGGGGCTCCTGTCGGGACTGTTCTTCGGGGACCCGTCCATCGTCATCGCCGCTCACCCCGCCGGGCGTCCGTCCGCATGCCCGTATCCGGGGCAGCCTGGAGTCGGACCGGGGGGCCCGCCCCTCCTCCTGAGGTATGACGGCACCCCTGAGACGCCGCCCGGCGTCGGGGGCGGACCGGGCGGGTCCCCGACCGGGTGACACCGGGCGGCGACTTTCCGTCATTCCTTTGCGTACGTCTTTGCGCCCGCGAGCCCCTTGAGCCTGGCTCGAAACCGCGTCCACCAGCACTGACGCACCCTCAGACGTCAATAAAATAAGACAACATCGGGTCATCGTTCCGCTGTTCGGGGGACGCGCCCCGATAGGCTCATGTGCCAACGCGGAGCCGCGGGGTAACGCCCGGATGGTGGAATGCAGACACGGCGAGCTTAAACCTCGCTGGCCTTCGGGCCGTACCGGTTCGAGTCCGGTTCCGGGCACTCCCGTCCTCCCACGGGAGCGGTCCCACAAAGAAACCGGACGACCGGCAGGATTCAGCCACCGGCGCATGTGACGGGAGTGAAAGATCCTCCCCGAGCACTAGGGTGTTTCTTTTGCTTGCCCATTACTCTTGTCCTAAGGCCGCGCACGGCGGCCATGGAGGAGTGAGATGAGGAGCAGCAACCCGGTCTTCTCGCGACGGGGGTTCAGCCGCGACAACGGCTATGCGGGCTTCAACGCGCAGCAGCCGCAGGCCGGGGGCCCCGCCGCTGGAACCAACCCGTACGCGACGAACCCGTACGCGACCAACCCCTACGCGCAGGACGCCCAGCTCGGCGCCCCCGCCCAGGCCCCGGCGCGCCCGGGCGCGATGACGATCGACGACGTGGTGTCCCGCACCGCGATGACGCTCGGTACGGTCTTCGTCACCGCCGCGCTCGCCTGGTTCCTGCTGCCGGTCGACCCCGAGAACCTCAACAAGTCGTACGGCATCGCGATCGGCGCGGCCCTCGTGGCCTTCGTCTTCGCGATGATCCAGTCCTTCAAGCGCAAGGCGTCCCCGGCGCTGATCCTGCTGTACGCGGCCTTCGAGGGCGTCTTCCTCGGCGTGATCTCCAACGCCGTCTCGACGTACCTCTCGCCGGGCGTCGTCCCGCAGGCGGTGCTGGGCACCATGGCCGTCTTCGCCGGTGTGCTCATCGCCTACAAGATGCGCTGGATCCGCGTCACCCGCCGCTTCTACGGCTTCGTGATGGCGGCCGCCATCGGCTTTGTCCTGCTGATGGCGGTGAACATGCTGTTCGCCGTGTTCGGCGGCGGTGACGGCCTCGGCTTCCGCAGCGGCGGCCTCGGCATCCTGTTCGGTGTCATCGGCATCATCCTCGGTGCGTGCTTCCTGGCCCTGGACTTCAAGCAGGTCGAGGACGGCATCACCTACGGCGCTCCGCGCGAGGAGGCGTGGCTGGCGGCCTTCGGCCTCACCATGACGCTGGTCTGGATCTACCTGGAGTTCCTGCGGCTCCTGTCGATCCTCCAGGGCGACGACTGACGCCACTGATCACAGCGAAGGGCCCGTCCGGCATCGCGCCGGGCGGGCCCTTCGCCATGATGAGCCCCGCCCGTCAGAGCAGCTTGCGGGCGGCCCGCCTCAGGTCGTACTCGTGGATGATCGCCTTGGCGTGTCCGTAACTGAGGTCGTGCTCGCCCCGGAGCCAGCTCACCTTCTCCTCGAAACGGACGAGGGAGGGGCCTTCCTCGACGGTGCGCAGCCACTCGGACACTTGCCGGCCCGTGCAGTGGGGAATGCGGGAGAGCAGATTTCGGTGGGTCTCTTCGGAGAAGACATGGGACATCGGCGCCTCCGGACGCTGTGCGCGTGTGCTCCTTCACGTCACCGTGCCTGAGCGTTCGCCCGTTGGCAACAGTCCCGTCGCGGCGCGTAGGGTCGCGGCGTGCTCGATACGACAGAACTGACCGCCGCCGTCGAACGCCTCGCCGACCGGCTGCGGGCCGCGCCGCAGAGCCGTCTCCAGCGGGGCGCGGCGGCCGACGGGCTGGCTCTGGCCAGGGACTTGGCGTTCCGGGCGCAGCGGCTGGAGAACCCCCGCACACCCCCGCGGACCATGCCGGACGCCGGGCTGTTCGCGGTCGCGGACCAGCTTGTGGTGGCCTGCAACGATTTGGCGGAAATTCTGCGAACGGCCCCGGCCGGCTCCCCGCCCCGGCGGGAGGCGCTGCGGCGGGAGCTGGACGAGGCCGTGGCGGCGGTGCGGCGGACGGCGGCTACAGCGACGCTATGACGCGGTCCGCCAGGACGTAGACGCTCTCCGCGTCGGCGCCGCTGCCGCACGAGAAGGTCAGGGCGTACGCGCCCGACACCCCCGACCCGCCCAGCAGCACCGGCGTCTCGCCGCTGCGCAGCGCGTCCGCGAGGCGCTCGGCGGTCTCCCGGTGCCCGGGCGTCATGCACAGGGTGGTGCCGTCGGCGAAGACGTACACGTCCAGGGTGCCCAGCGGCCCGGGCCGCACGTCGGTGAGCGCCGTGCGGCTCTCGGCGAGCTCCTCCAGGCGGGCCACGGTGCGCTCGTGGTCGGTGACCACGGGCGTCTGGACCGGCACGAAGTCCGGGTGGGAGGGGTGGCGGCGACGGGCCGCGGCCAGCTCGGGGGAGTCCTCGGGGAACTGGTTGTCGGTGATGCCGGGGAAGTCCGGCAGCTCCGCCAGGGCGTCCAGGTCGTCGAGACCGTCGGCGTACTCGGCGTAGTCCGGACCGAAGTCGGTGGCGTCCATGGCGTCCAGACCCGCGAAGTCCGCCTGGCGCGGCACGAAGAACGGGCCGTCCTCGCCCGTCCCGGCCGCCGTGCCGCCGCCCAGCGGGCCGAGGAGGGTGGCGGGGCCGTCGGCGGCGTCCCGCGCCTCCTGGGCGGCCCAGAAGGCACGCGCCTCGGCCAGCTCACGCTCCCGCTCCTCCGCGAGGGCCTCGGCGACGGCCGCGCGTATGTCCTCGGTGGTGCGGGCGTGGGGCACGGTGGGGGTCCGGCCGGTCGTGTTCGCGGCGGCGAGCTCCGTGCGCAGCGCGGTGACCTGCTTGCGCAGCCCGTGGGCGGCGTGCAGGGCAGCGGCACCCACGGCCGTGGCGGTGGCCGTGGTCAGCAGCAGGGCGAGAGACATGGCGCTCACTGACTTACTCCCGGTTTCAATCGATCCCCCGCACTTCCTACATCAGCTTGTCGTGCCCCCGCGCCCCCTGTCAGTGCATTACGTCACGAATTGGACAGGTCTTTTGCCTCGTGGATTTCCCGGATAGCTGCCCTGACCTGCACAAACAAATCTCCCCCGGGAGATAGGTCACATCCTGGGGGAGATTCGGTCACGGCTGGGACGCGGCAGGGTTGGCCGGGGCGCGAGGCGATTTCCCCGGCCGGGCCCTCAGCCGCGCGCTGCTTGTGGTCGCGTTCCGCTTCGCCACCGCTGCGGGCAGGGGCCGTCCGAGGAACGAGGACGGCCCCTACCCTCCGCTACGGCTCAGCTCAGCTCAGCCGCTCGATGACCATGGCCATGCCCTGGCCGCCGCCGACGCACATGGTCTCCAGGCCGAACTGCTTGTCGTGGAACTGGAGGCTGTTGATCAGCGTGCCGGTGATCCGGGCGCCGGTCATGCCGAAGGGGTGGCCGACGGCGATGGCGCCGCCGTTGACGTTCAGCTTCTCCAGCGGGATGTCCAGGTCGCGGTACGACGGGATGACCTGGGCGGCGAACGCCTCGTTGATCTCCACCAGGTCGATGTCGCCGATGGTGAGCCCGGCGCGCTTCAGCGCCTGCTTGCTCGCCTCCACGGGGCCGTAGCCCATGATCTCGGGCGACAGGCCCGAGACGCCCGTGGACACGATCCGCGCGAGCGGGGTCAGGCCCAGCTCCCGCGCCTTGGTGTCGCTCATGATGACCAGCGCGGCGGCGCCGTCGTTGAGCGGGCAGCAGTTGGCGGCGGTCACCAGTCCGTCGGGACGGAAGACCGGCTTCAGGCCCTGCACGCCCTCCATGGTCACGCCGGCGCGCGGGCCGTCGTCCTTGCTGACGACGGTGCCGTCGGGGGTGGTGACGGGGGTGATCTCCCGCTCCCAGAAGCCGTTCTTGATCGCTTCCTCGGCGAGGTTCTGCGAGCGGACGCCGAACTCGTCCATGTCCTGGCGGGTCACGCCCTTCAGGCGCGCCAGGTTCTCGGCGGTCTGGCCCATCGCGATGTACGCGTCGGGAATCAGGCCGTCCTCGCGCGGGTCGTGCCAGTCGGTGCCCTCCTGCTCGGCGCGGGCGGCGGTGCGGGCCTCCGCCTCGGCGAACAGCGGGTTGTGCGTGTCGGGCAGGCCGTCGCTGGTGCCCTTCACGGAGCGGGAGACCATCTCCACACCGGCGGAGATGAAGACGTCGCCCTCGCCCGCCTTGATGGCGTGCAGGGCCATGCGGGACGTCTGCAGCGAGGAGGAGCAGTACCGGGTGATGGTGCAGCCGGGCAGGTGGTCCATGCCCATCTGCACGGCGACGATACGGCCCAGGTTGTGCCCCTGCTCGCCGCCGGGCAGGCCACAGCCGAGCATCAGGTCGTCGATGTCACGCGGGTCGAGCTCGGGCACCTTGGCGAGCGCGGCCTGGATGATCGTGGCGGTCAGGTCGTCCGGCCGCAGGTCCTTCAGCGAGCCCTTGAAGGCCCGGCCGATGGGGGAGCGGGCGGCTGAGACGATCACGGCTTCGGGCATCACGGCTCCAGAGGGGCGAGGGGCAGGACTGAGAGGGAAGTTACCTGTACGTACCGCTCGGGTCACCGGGGTGGGCGTGTGATGCGGACCGCATTTCTAAGCGCTCGCTCAGTTCCCGGGGCCGTACCCCGCCACCCTGCGCCTTCCCCCGCACGGCGGATCCACCCCGGGGGGGCGGGGGCGGGCCCGCCGGAGGGCGCGACCGGCCGAGCATGGGGCGCCCGGGGCGTGGGGCCGACCGGGGCGGCCCGGGCGGCCGTGGGCGGCACGCCCAGCGGGCCGTGGCCCGTCAGGGGCGGGCGTCGCGGAGGGGCGCCGGGTCCTGGACGGACGGCAGACGGCGCCGGCGCCGGTGCTTGAGCAGCGCCCAGGGCGCGCGGGCACCGGTGACCTCCGTACCGGCCTCCTCCGCAGCCTCCGCCGCGGCCTTCGCGACCGGCAGCATGCCCTCCCGGCGGTCCGCCTCCAGCCGGTCCGTCTCGGGCCACACGCCCAGCACCGCGCACAGGGTCGGCAGCACCGCCATCGCCGCCGTGGCGTACCCCTCGGCCGAGGGGTGGTAGTTGTCCGCGCCGAACATCTCGCGCGGGTTCGCCGCGAACTCCGGCCCCAGCAGGTCACCCAGCGACACGGTGCGGCCGCCCTGTTCCACGACCACGATCGTCTGGGCGGCCGCCAACTGGCGCGACGCCCGCCGCGCCAGCCACCGCAACGGTTGGTACACCGGCTCGATCGTGCCCAGGTCGGGACAGGTGCCGACCACCACCTCCGCCCCCGCCGTACGCAGCCGCCGCACGGCCGTCGCGAGGTACCGCACCGACTCCGTCGGGGGCATCCGGTGCGTCACGTCATTCGCCCCGATCATGATCACGCACACGTCGGGCACCCGGCCCGGATGGGCCAGCAGCAGCGCCACCTGCCGCTCCAGGTCGTCGGACCTGGCCCCCGGCAGGGCGACGTTGCGCAGCTCCACCGGGCGCTCCGCGACCGCCGCGAGCCCGGAGGCCAGCAGCGCGCCCGGCGTCTGCCCCGCCCGCCGCACCCCCTGCCCCGCCGCCGTGGAATCACCCAGGAGGGCGAGTCGCAGGGGCTCCGGACCGCCCGTGTAGCCCCGGCCGTACAGCCCGTCCGCGCACGGTGGCAGCGGTGCCACACCGCCGCCCACGGATCGTTTCGCGAGCTGCACCTCGGCCAGCAGCACCCCGACCGCGGCCGCCCCCAGCAGCCCGATACCGCCGCCCCCGTACGCCGCGCCGGCGGCGATCCGCCGTGCCACCCTCGCCCTCGACATAGGGGCAGCCACCTCCTTGTTGCCGTACAAGAGCTAAGTGCCCCGTAACCGCCTCCGACTACGCATACGCTGGCTGGACCATTACGGAGACCCCGGAGACTACGGTGCAATACCACGACTCGATGATCAGCCTCGTCGGCAACACCCCGCTGGTGAAGCTCAACAGTGTGACCGAGGGCCTTGAGGCCACCGTCCTGGCCAAGGTCGAGTACTTCAACCCGGGCGGTTCGGTCAAGGACCGCATCGCCCTGCGCATGATCGAGGCGGCCGAGGAGAGCGGCGCCCTGAAGCCCGGCGGCACGATCGTCGAGCCCACGTCCGGCAACACGGGCGTCGGCCTCGCCATCGTGGCCCAGCAGAAGGGCTACAAGTGCATCTTCGTCTGCCCCGACAAGGTGTCGACCGACAAGATCAACGTGCTGCGGGCGTACGGCGCCGAGGTCGTCGTCTGCCCCACCGCCGTGGACCCGGAGCACCCGGACTCGTACTACAACGTCTCCGACCGCCTGGTCCGTGAGACGCCGGGCGCCTGGAAGCCGGACCAGTACTCCAACCCGAACAACCCCCGTTCGCACTACGAGACCACCGGTCCCGAACTGTGGGACCAGACGGACGGGAAGATCACCCACTTCGTCGCCGGCGTCGGCACCGGCGGCACCATCTCCGGCACCGGCCGGTACCTCAAGGAGATCAGCGACGGCAAGGTCCGCATCGTCGGCGCCGACCCCGAGGGCTCCGTCTACTCCGGCGGCTCCGGGCGGCCGTACCTCGTCGAGGGCGTCGGTGAGGACTTCTGGCCCACCGCCTACGACCGGACCGTCACCGACGAGATCGTCGCCGTGTCGGACAAGGACTCCTTCCAGATGACCCGCCGCCTCGCCAAGGAGGAGGGCCTCCTCGTGGGCGGCTCCTGCGGCATGGCGGTCGTCGCGGCGCTGCGCGTCGCCGAGGGGCTCGGCCCCGACGACGTCGTGGTCGTCCTCCTTCCCGACAGCGGCAAGGGCTACCTTTCCAAGATCTTCAACGACGAGTGGATGGCCGATTACGGCTTCCTGGAGGACTCCGGCCCGTCCGCGAGCGTCGGGGACGTCCTGCGCCACAAGGAGGGCGACATCCCCAAGCTCGTCCACATGCACCCCGAGGAGACGGTCGGCGAGGCCATCGACGTCCTGCGCGAGTACGGCGTCTCGCAGATGCCCATCGTCAAGCCGGGCGCCGGCCACCCCGACGTCATGGCCGCCGAGGTCGTCGGCTCCGTCGTCGAACGCGAGCTGCTGGACGCCCTGTTCACCAAGCGCGCCTCCCTCGACGACCCGCTCGACAAGCACATGAGCCCGCCGCTGCCCCAGGTCGGCTCGGGCGAGCCGGTCGCCGACCTGATGTCCGTCCTGGGCACGGCCGACGCGGCGATCGTGCTGGTCGAGGGCAAGCCCACCGGTGTGGTGAGCCGTCAGGACCTGCTCACCTTCCTCGCCAAGGACGGCAAGTAGCCACAACGGGGCAGGGCTTCGCACGATCGGTACGAGCGCGACATGTTGCGGCAGCACCCGCTTAACACGCGTCGTGCACTGTAATACCCAACGGCGTCACGGACTTCCGGAGCGGCTCCCGGACCTCCACGAACGCCACGGACGCGGAGACCGGCCCTGACCCGGGCCCGTGTCCCACGCGGGGACCGCCGTCGTCCCGCCCCCCGGCAACGGGGGTGCGGCGGTCCCCGCGCCACACCTCCCGTCACGGGTCTCCCGTTGGGCGTCCCCCGTCGGGTGCCTCCCGTTACGCGTCTTCCGTGGGGTGTCTCCCACTACGCGTCCCCGTTACGCGTCTCCCGTTACGCGTCTCCGTCACGCGTCTCCGTCACGCGTCCGCGTCCCGGCGGTGCCGCCGGGACACCCCCCGCAGCGAGTGCGCCACATTGACGCCGACTATGCCGGCCCAGGTGACGAGCAGGCCCTTCAGCCCGGCGTTCACCGCGCCGATCGCCGTGAGCGGGACCGCCAGGATCAGAGAGACGATGGCGAAGCCGAAGCGCTCGCCGAAGTTCTCCCCGACCGGCGGGCCGCCGCCGGGGCGGGCGCCCCGGGCCACGATCATCTGCTGCTCGGCGACCTGGCGGCGGACCCGGCGGTCGACCGTGGCGTCCAGGCGGTGCTCCACCTTCTCCAGGAACGACTCGACGAGGGCCGACTCGTACTCCGTCCCCAGCTCGCGCCGGGCCTGAAGGGTGGCGTCGAGCTCTTTCTCGAGCTCCTTCTCGAGCTCCGTGTCGCGGGTTTCCATGCGTGCCACGGTACGGAGCCGCGACCGCCGTGTCGCTGGGGCTAGCCCCCCTCTTCGTCCCCCTGGGTTCCCCCTGCCGCTTGCTCGGCTGCATATCGTCATGCAGAGTCATCCGTGACTGAATAGGTGGCTCGGGAACAGGGGGACGGCATGAGCGACAGCCCTGCCGCACGGTTGCAGGCGCTCTTCGAGGGGCACCGGCTGACGCCCACGCAGCGCCGGATCGCCCACTCGATGGTGCGGCGCGCCGGCGACGTACCGTTCCTGTCCAGCGTGGAGCTGGCCGAGCTGGCCGGCGTCAGCCAGCCGTCCGTCACCCGCTTCGCGGTGGCGCTCGGGTTCGACGGCTACCCGGCGCTGCGCAAGCACCTGCGCGAGGTGGCCCCCACCGAGCGGGCCGCTGGAGCGGCGGGCGAGTCCGCGTACAACGAGTACCAGCAGGCCGTGCTGGGCGAGATCGAGAACCTGAAGCACCTCGCCGGGCTCCTCGCCGACCCCGAGCCGGTGGAGCGCGCCGGGCGGCTGCTCGCCTCCTCGCGCCCGCTGCCGGTGCTGGGCCTGCGTGCCGCCTCCTCCCAGGCGCGCGGCTTCGCGTACTTCGCGGCCAAGGTCCACCCGGACGTACGGCTGCTCGACGAGGGCGGCACGATGCTCACCGACCGGATCGACGCCGCCGTGCGGGCGGGCGCCACCGTGCTGCTGTGCTTCGCGCTGCCCCGGCACCCCCGCGAGGTCGTGGACGCCCTCGCGTACGCCCGCGACGCCGGGCTGACCGTCGTGACCGTCGCCGACTCCGCGTTCGCCCCGGTCGCCAAGCACAGCGACCTGCTGCTCCCGGCGGCGGTCGGCACCGGGCTCGCCTTCGACACGGCGTGCGCGCCGATGCTGCTGGGGCGGGTGCTGCTGGAGGCCATGTGCGACGGGCTGCCGGACGCCCAGGCACGGCTGGAGGAGTTCGACACGGCCGCCTCCGCGCGCGGCCTGTTCGTGGAGTGACGTCCGGCCGGGTCTCCACGGGTGCTGGTCCGTGGAGTGACGTCCGGCCTTGCCTCCACGGGCACCAGGGGGCGCCCCGCCGGGCTTCCCCTGGTGCCCGCGCGGGCAAGGGGCCGTTTCTCAGCGGACCTTAAGGATCGGGCGCTACTCTCCCGCCGCACCGTAGAGGCCGTGAACAGGGAGGCGGACGTGGCTCGCGGAGGGCAGGCACTGGCGAGAGTGGCCGTGGTCGTACGGGCGGGGGCCGCGCCCCTGTGGTGGGCGGGGCTGACGGCCGCCGGGGCCGGGGCGCTGCTGCCCGGGCTCACCGGGCGGCGCATCGGGCTGCTCGCCGGGGCCGCGCTCTTCCTGGTGACGGCCGCGGCCGTGGCCCTGGCGCGGCGCGAGCGCCACACCCGGCTGGCCGCGGACGCCACCCGGGCCGCGCGGGCGGACTTCCTCCAGGACCGCGCCGTGACGCTGAGGGCCTGGCGGCGCGCCCACCGCTGGTGGCTGCTGGGCGCGTTCGCCGCCGCCGTCGCCTCGTCGTTCGCGCTGCCCGGTGCGGGCGGGCTGTGGCTGGCGGGGGCGGGCGCCGGGCTGTGGCTCAAGGCCCTGTGGATCGGCCACCGGGAACGTACCGAGGACCGCCTGTGGTGGGTACGCACCGACCGGCTCGGCAGGGGACCGGCCGGCAAGCCCGTCACGGCGTACCGGACGACGGGTATCGCGGCGGGCGACGCCGCGCCCGGCGGGGCACGGCGCCGCTGAGCGCACGGCCGTATCAGACCTCCAGTTGGGCCTCGATCTGCCGGAGCTGGTGGCGGGCCATCGCCAGGTTGGCCCTGTCCTTCGCCAGCGCCAGGTAGAGGAACAGGCCGTTGGTACCGCGGCCCTTGAGGAGCCGGATCAGGTGGTACTGCGTGCCGAGCGTGATCAGGATGTCCTCGATCTCCTCGTTCAGACCGAGCATCTCCATGGTGCGCACCTTGGCGCGCACGACGTCGGTGTTGCCGGCGGCGGCGACCGTCAGGTCGAGGTCCTTGCCACCGCCGATCGTGCCGAGGGCCATGCCGCTGGTGTAGTCGACGAGAGCCGCGCCGATGGCACCGTCGATGACGGTGGTGGCTTCCTTGAGGGTCGCTTCGGTGTTCGCCATGGGTCTTCTCACGCTTCCTTCGGTTTGTGGGACGGTCTGTGGGCAGGGAGGGGTGGAATGGCTGGACGGGCCTCCCGGAGGGGGTCGCTCGGGGCCGTACGCCGGTGCAGGGCGCCGTCGACCAGCTCGCCGACGCGGGCGCTGGAGCGCCGGGCCTCCAGGTGGAGCCGGCCCACATTGATGCGGGGTTCGGCGAGCAGGGTCAGTACGGCGGAGGCGCCGGCCGCGTACGTAGCGACGTAACCGTGCTCGCCACGGACCAGCAGCTCGCGGAATCCGCCCTGTCCGGTGGCCTCGGTGAGCCGCAGCGCCACGCCGAGCGCGGCGGCGGTGAGCGCGGCGACGCCCTCCGCGGCGTCCGCGTCCGCCGTGTCGCGGGCCAGGACCAGGCCGTCGGCGCTGGCCGCCAGCGCCCCGGTCACCTGGGGGACGCGGGCACGCAGACGCCTGAGCTCGGCGAGCACTTCGGCTTCGGCCGCCGTCATGAGCTGTCTCCTCTCGCTCCTCTCGGCGCGTTGGCGCAAGGCGCGCCTCATGAGCGGGTACGGGGCGTACGGGTGGTCACAGATGGGCCTCCAGGGCGTCACGGAGCCGGCGGAGCAGGGCGATGTCCGGGTCGGACGGGAAGTGTGCGGGGTCGTACGGGGCGAGCTCGGGCGCGTACGGGGCGGGTTCGCGTGGGTGGGGCTCACGCGGGTGGGGCTCGTACAGGTGCGGCTCGCGCGTGGGCAGGCGGTGCGTGGCGGCGTGGGACGGCGCAGCTTCGTGCGGGGCGGCCTCGTGCGGGGCGACAGGGTGCGGGGCGGTCTCGTGCGGGGCGACACGGTGTGGGGCGGTGTCGTGCCCGGGCAGGACGTGGGGCGGGGCGGTCTCGTGCCCGGGCAGGAGGTGCGGTGCGGTGTCGTCGGGCGCGGTGTCGTGCGGGGGTGGTGGTTCGAGGGGGAACGACATGTGCGGGGCCGGTTCGTGCGGGGTGTCCACGAGGCCGGCCGCCGCCAGCCGCCGGATCTCCAGCAGGGTGTGGAACGCCGGCCGCCCCAGCGCCCACGCGAGCTGCGCGGGGGTGCGGGCGCCGTCCGCGTAAGCCAGCAGCACGCGCTGACGGGCGGTCACCGTCTGGCCGGGCGCGGCCGTGCGCGGGACGACGGGCGCGGTGTCGACCGAGGGGTAGGGCCACACGCTGTCGAGCAGCTCCCGGCGCCGCAGCGTCTCGCGTTCCACACTGGCCGCCGACACCGGGCGTACGGGTCGTACGGCGTGCGAGCCATGGGCGACGCCGTACTGGAAGCGGGCCGGGCCCCGGCCGGGCGCGAGGGCGAAGAACGCGGCGTCGAACAGGGCGCCCAGGTGGCATATCTCCAGCTCACCGGCGGCTATCCGGTCGTGCCGGGGCCGCCGCCCGCCCGCCGTCAGCAGAACGTCCGGCCCGGGCGCCACGGGGCTCTCGGCGTGCACGACCCGTCCGTCGACGAGGTACAGCGTCCCGTGGTCGCGCACCATCGCCCCGGTCGCCCGCTCGTGGGCGAGCCGCAGCAGCATCGGTGACACCACCGCTCTGGTGGCCTGTGCGCTCATACCAGTACCAGCCGCTCGGCCAACTCCCGCAGGCGGAGGCGGGCCAGGGCCAGGTTGCCGGTGGAGCGGTCCAGCCACAGGTGGAGGAAGACGCTGCTGTCGAAGGTCGTCTCGACGAACCGCAGCACGTGGTAGGCGGTACGGGTGGTGACGATGACGTCCTCGACGGGCGGGGCCTTCGCGTCCACGCCGCCGGGGACGCCGCCCGGGACGCCGCCGGGGATGCCGCCGGGCAGGGCCGGGAGGAGGGCGGGGACGCCACCCGGCACGGCGGGCAGGCCGCCACCCGGCACGGACGGGAGCGCCGGGAGCGCCGGAAGTCCCGCAGCGGCGCCCGCCGCCCGCGTCTCCAACCGCGTCTCCGTCCGGTTCTCCCCCCGCGTCTCCGCCGCGCCCGGGGCCGTCCCCGCCGGCAGCGCCGGGGTCGCGCCGTGGCCGGCCCCCGCGGACGGCGCGCCGGCGTCCCGTGCCGGTAAGGCGTCGGGGGCGAACGACTCGTACTCCGCCGCCGCCCGGGCCAGCTCCGCCGTCTCCGCCGCCGTCGTCTCGTGGTCGCCCACGGGCGAGTGGCCGGCCGTACCGAGGGCGAGGCCGCTGGTCCAGTCGACGAGTGCCGCCCCCAGCGCGCCCGGCAGGCTCATCACTTCGCGCAGGCACTCGTCGATTCCGGGCACGCGGGCTCCCCTCCCAGTTCGCCGTTGCGTCGCTCTAGGCTGTGACCACGACGCTACGCAACGTTCGCACACCTGGTGGGAGTTCTGGCATTTTCCGCAGGAACGTGCCCCCGACCGGATAAGGTCGCCGGTTACGCCTCTCCGCGGGTCCTCATCACGAGCTTGTTGACGGCCCACAGCGCCACGCCGATCGCCACCAGCACGCCCGCCCGGATGTAGACGTCCGCGTCCCGGTCGGCCAGTGGGCTGGCCAGGATCAGCGAGGTGATCGCCCCCAGGACCGGCAGTACCGTCGGCGTACGGAAGTGGTCGTGCGCGACCCGGTCACGGCGCAGTACCAGTACCGCGATGTTGACCACCGCGAAGACGCACAGCAGCAGGAAGGCCGTGGTGTCGCCCAGGCCCTCGATCTCGCCCGTGGAGACCAGGCCGATGGCGAGCAGCGAGACGAAGACGATCCCGACCACGGGGGTGCGGCGCACGGGCAGGACGCGGCCCATGGCGCGCGGCAGGATGCGTTCGTTGGCCATGCCGTAGCAGAGGCGCGAGGCCATCATGATGTTGATGAGCGCCGAGTTGGTGACGGCGAACAGCGCGATGAGCGCGAACGCCTTGGGCGGGAAGTCCAGTCCGCCGGCCTTGACGACCTCCAGCAGCGGGCCGCTGGACCTCTCCAGTGTGCGGTGGTCCACCAGGAGCGACGAGACCAGCGCCACCAGCACGTAGAGAGTGCCGGTGACCGCGACGCCCAGGAAGATCGCCCGGGGGAAGGTGCGGACAGGGTCCCGGGTCTCCTCCGCCATGTTGACGGAGTCCTCGAAGCCGACGAACGCGAAGAAGCCGAGCGCCGTGGCGCCCAGCACGCTGGTGATCAGCGCGTACCCGGTGCCGGTCGCCTGGAACTCGCCCAGCCGCGACGGTTCGCCGCCCCCGGTCAGCACCGCCCACGCGCCGATGGCGAGGATGATCGCGAGGCCGGTCAGCTCGACCAGGGTGAGGACGACGTTCGTCTTCACGGACTCCGACACGCCCCGCAGGTTCAGCGCGGCCAGGGCGAGGATGAAGAGGATCGCGACCAGTGTGGGCGGGACCGCGTCGGTGAACTCGGCGAGGTAGTCGCCGCTGAACGCGCGGGCGGCGGCGCTCGCGGACGACAGGCCCGAGCACATCACCATGAAGGCGACGATGAAGGTCAGGAAGGGGACCTTGAACGCCTTCTGGGTGTAGAGCGCGGCGCCGGCCGCCTTCGGGTACTTGCCGACGAGTTCGACGTACGACGCCGCCGTCAGGATCGCGACGACGAACCCGATCACGAAGGGCAGCCAGAGCGCGCCCCCCACCTTTCCGGCCACCTTGCCGGTGGTGGCGTAGATGCCGGTGCCCAGGATGTCGCCGATGACGAAGAGGATGAGGAGCCGCGGCCCGATGACCCGCTTGAGCGCCGGCTCCTCCTGGGCCCCCGGGGGCTGTTCGGTGGTGGTCATGGGGTGGTTCTGCCCCTGCGGTCCCGGGTGATGCCCGATCAGTCCCGGAGCAGCACGTCCGGGTCTCCGCCGCCCGCCTCCGCGACGATCTCCGCGACGGTCTGCGGCGGGCGCACGGTCGCGAAGCGGACGGAGCCGTCCTCGCGGGCCACGAACCCGTACACCCCCGGCCGGGCGAGGGAGTTGTACGCGTAGTGGTGCGCGAAGTAGTACGCCCCGGTGTCCAGGGCGGCCACGATGTCGCCCGGTGCGAGCAGCGGCAGCGGGCGCCGGACGGCCAGCAGGTCGCCGGCGAAGCAGGCCGGCCCGGCCACGTCCTGGTCGACGAGCGGGCCACCCGCCTTGGGCATCCCCGTGGCGTCGTACGCGGCGATCCGCAGCGGCCAGGAGACGGGGTCGTACACCGTGCGGGTGGCGACCTGGACGCCCGCGTGCGTGACGGCGATGGGCCGCGAGCCGGACGTCTTGGTGTACTCGACGCGGGCCAGGACGGTGCCGTGCTTGGCCAGCAGCGACCGGCCGAACTCGGTGACCAGGCCGTACCGCCCGTCGAACAGCCCCGGGACCTCGGCGGCCAGGAGCCGGGCGTACTCCGCGTACGTGGGCGTCTCCTCGTCGGAGGCGAAGTTCACCGGCAGGCCGCCGCCGATGTCGAGGGTGTCGACCTGGCGGCGCCCGGCGGCCGCGTTGATCTCCTCGGCCAGCTCGTACACCTCCCTGATGCCGGTGACCAGCAGGGACAGCGGCAGGCCCTGCGAGCCGGAGTGGGTGTGCAGGCGGGTGAGCCAGGGCCGGTCCAGGTACGCGCGGACGACGCGGGCGCGGGCGCCCTCGTCGCGCAGGGCGACGCCGAACTTGGAGGTGGCGGTGGCCGTGGACAGGGCGTCGATGGTGCCGCCGCCGATCTGGGGGTTGACGCGCAGGCCGATCGGGGAACGGCTGGGCGTCTCGTGCAACAGGGCGTCGAGGCGGGCCAGCTCCTGCGGGTTGTCGGCGTTCACGGCGATCCCGAGGGCGAGGGCCTCGCGCAGCTCGGCGGGGGTCTTGGCGGGGGAGTCCAGCACGATCCGGTCGGCAGCGACGCCGGCGGCCCGGGCCAGGGCCAGCTCGCCCGGGCTGGCGACCTCGGCGCCGAGACCCTCCTCGTACAGCAGCCGCAGCACGGGGACGAGCGGGGAGGCCTTGACGGCGAAGGCATGGAGGACGGGCGCGTCGGTGACATCGGCGAAGGCGGCGCGGAGGGCGGCCGCGGAGGCGCGGACGCCGGTGATGTCGAGGAGGGCGGCGACGGGTTCGGTCCCGGTCAGGAGGGCTTGGTCGACTGCTGCTCGGACGGCCTGGTCGCGACGGTCTGAAGCCATGTCCTCCAGCCAATCATCCGGCGCCGGGCGCCGCAGCCGTTGACTACATCTATTCAGCACGCCAGTATGTGAATATCTACTCTGCAGTCGCTGGTCCGGACGGACACCCCGCCCGCCCCGCGACCCGCCCGCGATCGGTCACCCGATCCGCACCCATCCGAGGAGGCATCCCCCATGTCAGGACCCCGCCCCGTACGGGCCCCGCGCGGTACGGAACTGAGCGCCCTGGGATGGCAGCAGGAAGCCGCCCTGCGGATGCTCCAGAACAACCTCGACCCCGAGGTCGCCGAGCACCCCGACAAGCTCGTGGTCTACGGCGGCACCGGCAAGGCCGCCCGCGACTGGCGCTCCTTCGACGCCATGGTCCGCACCCTGAGGACCCTCAAGCAGGACGAGACGATGCTCGTCCAGTCCGGCCGCCCCGTCGGCGTCATGCAGACCCACGAGTGGGCGCCCCGCGTCCTGATCGCCAACTCCAACCTGGTCGGCGACTGGGCGAACTGGGAGGAGTTCCGCCGCCTGGAGCACCTCGGCCTGACCATGTACGGCCAGATGACGGCCGGCTCCTGGATCTACATCGGCACCCAGGGCATCCTCCAGGGCACGTACGAGACGTTCGCCGCCGTCGCCGCCAAGAAGTTCGACGGCACCCTCGCCGGGACGATCACCCTCACCGCCGGCCTCGGCGGCATGGGCGGCGCCCAGCCGCTCGCCGTGACCATGAACGACGGCGTCGCCATCTGCGTCGACTGCGACCCGCGCGCCATCGAGCGCCGCATCGAGCACCGGTACCTGGACGTCAGGGCCGACTCCCTGGAGCACGCCCTCCAGCTCGCGGTCGAGGCCCGCGACGCCCGCCGCCCGCTCTCCATCGGCCTCCTCGGCAACGCCGCCGAGCTGCTGCCGCGCATGCTGGCCGAGGGCGCGCCCATCGACATCGTCACCGACCAGACCTCCGCCCACGACCCGCTCTCCTACCTCCCCGTCGGCGTCGACTTCGACGACATGGCGTCGTACGCGGCCAAGGACCCGGCGGGCTTCACCACCCGCGCCCGGGAGTCGATGGCCCGGCACGTCGAGGCCATGGTCGGCTTCATGGACGCGGGCGCCGAGGTCTTCGACTACGGCAACTCCATCCGGGGCGAGGCGCAGCTCGCCGGCTACGACCGGGCGTTCGCCTTCCCCGGCTTCGTCCCCGCGTACATCCGCCCCCTGTTCTGCGAGGGCAAGGGCCCCTTCCGCTGGGCCGCCCTGTCCGGCGACGCCGCCGACATCCACAGGACCGACAAGGCGATCCTCGACCTCTTCCCCGAGAACGAGTCGCTCGCCCGCTGGATCAAGATGGCCGGCGAACGCGTCCACTTCCAGGGCCTGCCCGCCCGCATCTGCTGGCTCGGCTACGGCGAGCGCGACCGCGCCGGCGAACGCTTCAACGACATGGTCGCCTCCGGCGAGCTGTCCGCCCCCCTCGCCATCGGCCGCGACCACCTCGACTGCGGCTCCGTCGCCTCCCCCTACCGCGAGACCGAGGCCATGCTGGACGGCTCCGACGCCATCGCCGACTGGCCGCTCCTCAACGCCATGGTGAACGTCGCCTCCGGCGCCTCCTGGGTCTCCCTCCACCACGGCGGCGGCGTCGGCATGGGCCGCTCCATCCACGCCGGGCAGGTCACGGTCGCCGACGGCACCCCGCTCGCGGGCGAGAAGATCCGCCGCGTCCTCACCAACGACCCCGGCATGGGCGTCATCCGGCACGTCGACGCCGGCTACGACCGCGCCGAGTCGGTCGCCGACGAGCGCGGCGTCCGCGTCCCGATGCGGGAGGGTGACGAAGCGTGACCGGCACCACGGGCGCACACCCGCCCACCGGCGCACACCCGCCCTCCTTCCACGAGATGTGGGCCGAGCTCGCCCCCATCGGCCGCCACACCGGGAGCGGTGGCTACCGCCGCTACGCCTGGACCGGCGCCGACGCGGACTGCCGCACCTGGTTCCAGGAGCAGGCCGAGGCGCGCGGGCTCACCTACGAGACCGACCGCAACGGCAACCAGTGGGCCTGGCTCGGCGACCCCCTCGGCTCCGACGCCGTCGTCACCGGCTCCCACCTGGACTCCGTCCCGGACGGCGGCGCCTTCGACGGCCCGCTCGGCGTCGTCTCCTCCTTCGCCGCCCTCGATGAACTCCGCCGCCGGGGCGCCCGGTTGAGCCGGCCGCTGGCCATCACCAACTTCGGCGACGAGGAGGGCGCCCGCTTCGGCCTCGCCTGCGTCGGCTCCCGCCTCACGGCCGGGCAGCTCACGAAGACGGCCGCGTACGCACTGCGCGACGCCGACGGCATCACCCTCCCGCAGGCCATGGAGGCGGCCGGGTACGACCCGGAGGCCATCGGCCCGGACCCCGAGCGCCTGGCCCGGATCGGCGCGTTCGTCGAACTGCACGTCGAGCAGGGCCGCGCCCTGGACCTGACCGGCGACGCCGTCGGCATCGCCTCGGCCATCTGGCCGCACGGCCGCTGGCGGTACGACTTCCACGGCGAGGCCAACCACGCCGGCACCACCCGGCTGGCCGACCGGCGCGACCCGATGCTCACGTACGCCGAGACCGTCCTGGCGGCCCGCCGCGAGGCGGAACTCGCGGGCGCCGTCGCCACCTTCGGCAAGATCGCGGTCGAGCCCAACGGCGTCAACGCCATCCCCTCCCTCGTACGCGGCTGGCTCGACTCCCGGGCCGCCGACCAGGCGACGCTCGACACCGTCGTGTCGGGTATCGAGGCGGCCGCCCGGGAAGCGGCCGACCGCCAGGGCATCGACCTCACCGTCGTCCGGGAATCCTTCACCCCCGTCGTCGAGTTCGAGCACGCCCTGCGGGACGAGCTGGCCAAGATCCTCGGCGGCCAGGTACCGGTCCTCGGCACCGGCGCCGGACACGACGCGGGCATCCTGTCGGCCTCCGTCCCCACCGCCATGCTGTTCGTCCGCAACCCCACGGGCGTCTCCCACTCCCCGGCCGAGTACGCGGCCGAGGACGACTGCGCGGCCGGCGTCCATGCCCTCGCCGACGTACTGGAGGGCCTGGCGTGCCACTGACCTACTGGGCCGAACACGCCTGGCTCGGCACCCTCCCCCAAACTCTCGGCTCCGCTGGAGCAGGGGGGACCCCCGTCGAGCCCGGCGTGGCGCTCGACGTCTCCGACGGCCGCATCACCGCCGTACGCACCGGCGTCCTCACCCCGCCGCGCGGCGCCGTCACCCTGCGCGGCCTGACCCTCCCCGGCCTGGCCAACGCGCACAGCCACGCCTTCCACCGGGCCCTGCGCTCCACCGTCCAGGTCGGCTCCGGCACCTTCTGGACCTGGCGCGAGGTCATGTACCAGGTCGCCTCCCGCCTGACCCCCGACAGCTACTTCGCGCTCGCCCGGGCCGTGTACGCGGAGATGGCGCTCGCGGGCATCACGGCCGTCGGCGAGTTCCACTACCTGCACCACGCGCCCGGCGGCACCCCGTACGCCGACCCCAACGCCATGGGCGAGGCGCTCATCGCGGCGGCAGGCGAGGCGGGCATCCGCATCACGCTGCTCGACACGGCGTACCTGTCCTCCGGCTTCGGCGAGCCGCCCAACGAGCACCAGCGCAGGTTCTCCGACGGCACCGCCGAGGCGTGGGCCGAGCGCGCCTCCCTCCTCAAGGAGCGCGAGGGCGTACGCGTCGGCGCGGCCGTCCACTCCGTGCGCGCCGTCCCCGCCGAGCAGCTCTCCACGGTCGCCCAGTGGGCCACCGGCCGCCAGGCGCCCCTGCACGTCCACCTCTCCGAGCAGACGGCCGAGAACGACGCCTGCCTGGCCGCCCACGGCTGCACCCCCACCCGGCTGCTCGCCGACCACGGCGTGCTGGGCCCGCGCACCACGGGGGTGCACAACACCCACCTCACCGACGAGGACATCGCCCTGCTCGGCGGTACCGGCACCGGCACCTGCATGTGCCCGACGACCGAACGGGACCTCGCCGACGGCATCGGCCCGGCCGCCGCCCTCCAGCGCGCCGGCTCGCCCCTGTCGCTGGGCAGCGACAGCCACGCGGTGATCGACCTGCTGGAGGAGGCGCGGGCGATGGAGCTCGACGAGCGCCTCCGCTCCCGCACCCGGGGCCACTGGACGGCCGCCGCGCTCCTGCGCGCCGCCACCGCCGACGGTCACGCGGCCCTGGGCTGGCCCGGCGCCGGGCGCCTGGAGGCCGGGGCGCTCGCCGACTTCACGACGATCGCCCTCGACACGGTCAGGACAGCGGGACCGCTGCCGCGTCTGGGAGCTGAGACAGCGGTATTCGCCGCGTCGGCAGCGGATGTGCGCCATACGGTCGTGGGAGGCCGCCATGTCGTACGGGACGCGGCCCACTCCCTGATTCCCGACGTACCCCGAGCCCTCGCGGAGTCGATCGCCGCGCTGCACGGCTGAAGGAGAGATCGCGCACCATGAACAGCGGCAACGAGACGACGAACACCCCTCCGGCGACGGCCGCCCCCGCGACGGCGAACAACACCGTCGCGGCGACGGCCACCGTCATCACCAACATCGCCAGCCTGGTCACCAACGACCCCTCCCTCGGTGATGGATCCCCCCTCGGACTGATCCAGGACGCGGCAGTCGTCATCGACGGCGACCGCGTGGTCTGGATCGGTGAATCAAGCAAAGCACCCGCCACTGACAATCGTGTCGACGCGGGCGGCCGGGCCGTGATCCCCGGATTCGTCGACTCCCACTCCCACCTGGTCTTCGCGGGCGACCGCACCGCCGAGTTCAACGCCCGCATGTCCGGGCAGCCGTACGCCGCCGGCGGCATCCGCACCACCGTCGCCGCGACCCGCGCCGCCACCGACGAGGCGCTCGAGGCCAACCTCACCCGCTACCTGGGCGAGGCGCTCCGCCAGGGCACGACCACCTTCGAGACCAAGTCCGGCTACGGCCTCACCGTCGAGGACGAGGCCCGCGCGCTGCGGATCGCCTCACGCCACACCGACGAGGTCACCTACCTCGGCGCGCACATCGTCTCCCCCGACCACGCCGACGACCCGGCCGGTTACGTCGACCTCGTCACCGGCCCGATGCTGGACGCCTGCGCGCCGTACGCCCGCTGGATCGACGTGTTCTGCGAGAAGGGCGCCTTCGACGGCGACCAGGCGCGCGCGATCCTCACCGCCGGCAAGGCCCGGGGCCTGCACCCGCGCATCCACGCCAACCAGCTCTCGTACGGCCCCGGCGTCCAGCTCGCGGTCGAACTCGACGCCGCGTCCGCCGACCACTGCACGCACCTGACGCAGGCCGACGTGGACGCCCTGGCGAGCGGCGACACGGTCGCCACGCTCCTGCCGGGCGCCGAGTTCTCCACCCGCGCCGAATGGCCGGACGCCCGCCGCCTGCTCGACGCGGGCGTCACGGTGGCCCTCTCCACGGACTGCAACCCCGGCTCGTCGTTCACGTCCTCCGTGCCGTTCTGCATCGCGCTCGCCGTACGCGACATGGGGATGACCCCCGACGAGGCCCTCTGGTCCGCCACGGCCGGCGGCGCGGCCGCCCTGCGCCGCACCGACATCGGCCGCCTCACCCCCGGCGCCCGCGCCGACCTCACCCTCCTGGACGCCCCCTCCCACGTCCACCTCGCCTACCGCCCGGGCGTTCCCCTGGTGACGGGCGTCTGGCGCCGCGGCGAGCGGGTGCTCTGACACTTCCGGTGCCACGCGAAGCCCCCGGGGCGGGCCCGGGGGCTTCGGCGTGTCACCTGCGCCAACTGCCCTGGATCTCGGTGTCCCGGGCTCACACCTTCCGCGACCGCTCGCGGTGGGGCGGCCTCCCCTGTCACTTCCGAGCGGTGCTCGTTCAGGTGGCGAACTCCCCGACCCAGTCTCGGTTCAGGAGATGCACGGGGAGGTAATCCGAGGAAACGTCGATGGGGAAGCCGCCGTCGTATGCGAGGCACGTCATTGCGAGCGGCCCAATCGCCCACAGACCTCTGACGTCATGGGTGCGGTCCTCTGTCGCACTCCAATACGCCCGGTGCAGCTCAAGGGTCTCCACCAGAGCGGCGTTGAACCCATCGTGATCCCGCTTCACGAAGCGGTAGAAGAGGTTGATCGGCGGATAGGAGATCTGCTGCAACCAGTCACGCGGTGCGATCCGTACGGCATCCGGGAGGGACTGCCGGAACGCCAGGGTGAGCGCCTCCACCATGTCCCCCTGCCGGTGCGACCAGTACGCCTGCAAAGTTGCCACCCAGTGGTGGAGATACTCGTCGTGCTCCGTTCCTGACGCCCGGAGGCGTTCCAGGGGAACATCGCACAACTCGGTCATCCGCTGCTGGTCACGGCAGATGACGGCGTACCAGAAAGCTTCGAGCCAGTTGGGCGCGTTGGCGAACTTCCGTGGCCCCATGGCCGGAAGACGCCGCATCTCATGGTGGATCCGGCATTCCAGCACGCCTTCGGACACGCCGGTGACCCGGAATATGGCCGAGCCGACCTGCATCGTGTCGACCACGGCTTCCCAGGTGTCAATGCCCGATCCCCGCGGGTCAACGGCCGCGCGAGCGGCCACGCTCAACCTGACGGAGTTCCACAAAGCGTCGATCATGTGCGGCGAGGACTCCAGCGACTCGATTTTCTCGATCGCCTTGGTCCCCAGATACTCCGCGTAGCCCTCGTCGTCAGACCCGGCAGTGCCATGGCGGGGGACTGAAACGGTCACTCGGGCTCCCTGATGTCAAATTTCTGCTTCGTGTACCCAGTGTACGTACCGGTGTTGTCCTGTCCCCTGACGCATACATAGTCGAGCCGCCCCTCGCTGAGGGCTGTCTCAAGCTGCTCGGCAAGGTCTGCGTCACTCCTGTATCGCACGTCGCGACCTCTGATCTTCATCTGCTCGATGATGTCGAGGAAGTAGGGACGCGAGCCCTGCGAGTGTCGTACACCGTTGATTGTTCTGTCCCCGAGCGGTGTCTTGACATGACTCTTCGCCTCTATGACGACGTATCGGTTTCCATGTCGCCATACTTGATCGAACTGGTCCTTACCGTTTGCCGGGCCATGGAGATCGAGTTCGATCGCACCTGGATAGGTGTCGGGGACCATGTGCTTGCGTGCAACAGCCTCACCATAGGCCTCACTCGCTTCCGTGTATCGGGCATGCGGGCCTCTGTGCTCGGCGGCGGCTTCGTCGAGCGCGGTCTTCAGCTCATCCGTCGGGTTGGTCTTGTATGCCTTTCGGGCCTCACCATGTGCATCGTGGTACGGCTTGTCATCAGCGATGGCCTTATGGCGTGCATCGGCCAATTCATGGAGTTCAGCCAGAGCGCGCGGTGGAACCAACTTGGGCTCCACCTCAATGGGCTTCGGATCGAGGTAGTCGGGAGGAAGCGGCGGCGCAAGCTCCGACTTTGCAACGTACGTATGGTCGGGGAGCCGGATGAGCTGCGGTGGAACCAGGCCGGATTCGTCTGGAAGAACCCGGAGGCGATAACCGTTGATCCGGTAGTGCTCTCTTCGGTAGACCAGGTCGTTGTTCGCCCGCCACACCTGGTAGTCCTTGATGGCCAGACGTTCGGCATCGGAGTACTTGCGCGCGTCTTCTTTGTACGCGGGTACAGGGGGGCCGTCTGATCCGTCAGCGGCCCTGCCCGGCGAGGGCGGGGCGTCACCGGCGTGTGCGGCGTCCGCCGCACTCCGTGCCGCCTCGTCGAGGTCGCCCAGATCCGGAATGTCAGGGTGGGTGGCGAGGGCATCATCGACAGCGCCGCCGGGCAGTCCGTTCCCAGTCGTGTGGCCTCTGAGTGGGGTCTGGTCGCTGCCCCGGCCCGCTCCAGAGGCTTCCGAGCGGCCGGGGGCGGCGCCGCCGCCAAGCTGTCCGCCGGACGGGGCGTTGCCCGAGCCCGCGGCGTTGCCATGAGGGCGGTCACCACCCCCCGACGTGCCGTCCAGACTGTTCGCCGGCATCCGGCCCCCCGCGCCGCCACCTGGCAGGTCGCTACCCGCCCGAGCCGTGTGGCCCTGCGGTGCCTCCCGGTGAGCCCCCCGCACGTCGTCCCCGGCGCGGCCCACGTCCCCGGGCGTGCCGTCCGGGGTGTGGCCCGGCCGGGGTGTGTCGTCCGGGGCTGTGGCGCCCGCGGTGACCAGGGCGGGTTGGCGGGCAGGGGTGCCGACGCGGCGGGTGTCCGCGGCGGCGGCCGGGGGGTGTTCCGGCGTCGCGTCCTTGGCGTGCTGGAGCAGCGTGCCGTCCGCGTCGTACAGGTTGCCCCCGGGGTCGAGGTAGACGGTGTCGCCGGCCGCGTCGGTGTGTTTGACCGTGCCTTCGGGCAGCGCGATGGTGCCGTCGGTGACCTTGAGGGTGCCCTCCGGGACGGGGGTCGCGCCGGGTGGGGCCGGGGTGCCGGCGGGGAGGCGGACCATGCCGTCGCCGAAGTCGATGGAGCCCGGCGGGACCGGGGTGCCGTCCGGGAGACGGACCGTGTCACGGGGGAGCTCGACGACACCCGGCGGGAGCGCCGCGCCGTCGGGGAGGCGCAGGGTGCCGTCGGGCAGGAGCGAGGCGCCGGTGGGCAGCTCGACCATGCCGGGCGGGAGGCTGACATCGACGTGGCCCATGCCTCGCAGGCCCCCCATGACATCGCCGATCCTGGACAGGCTCGCGGCGGCGCCCTTGAAGAGGTACGTCGCCGGGTCGAGTGCCCGCCCCGCCCTGCCGGCGAGGGAAAGGGCCTTGGCGGCCGTGCCCGCCCTGCCCGCGCCCGACACCGCGCCTCCGGCACCGGCCGTGAAGACGGTGCTGAGCGCGTTGAAGGTGACCGCGCCGCCCGCCCGGGCGGGGTTCTCGCCCCACTGGTCCCAGGCCACGAACGCCTTGCCCGCCTCCTTCATCGCCGTACGCGAGTCCCGCAGCCAGGCCGGGAGTTCCTCGTCCGGCACCGAGGCGTACAGGGAGCCCGCGACCGGGGTCACGCTGATCGCCACACCCGTGGCGACCATGCCCAGGCCCTTCCACGCCTGTCCCGCCTCGTCCCAGCCGTGGACGCCGACGAGGGTGCCGAGGCTGCTGACCGTGGCCCACACGCCGTCGACGAAGAAGCCCTCGAAGAAGTCGCCGGCGTGTTCCCACACCTGCCACCCCGGGGTGGATTCGGCCACCGCGTCGCCCCACGGCAGGCTCTCGGCCTGTTTGAGCGTCTCGGCGTCGTAGCCGTACATGCCCGGCTGGTGGGAGCCGTCGTCGGTGGCGAGAGGAGTGCTGCCGTCGACCAGGGCGACGATCGTGTTGTAGCAGGCCCTTTCCGCGGCCTGGAACCGGGTCCAGACCTCGGCGATCCGGTTCCGGCGGTCGAGGTTCTCCTCGATCAGGTCGCCGTCCTCGCGCCAGGTGTCGTCACCGGCGATCCGGTCACGGAAGTTCGCGGCGTCGAGCCGCAGTTCGTCCAGTGCGGCCACCAGGGGACGGATGTCGTCGGCGTACGTGCCGAGGGCGCCCGCGATGACGCACAGGTCGGAGCCGACCTCAAGGGCCTTGTCCTGGACCGGTTTGGTCGTGGCGAAGAGGTGCTCCGCCTCCGGCGCCCTGTAGAAGGCCCGCAGTCCGCCGAAGGAGGTGTGGACGTCCCCGGCGGCCGTGGAGATTCCGGTGCCCGCGCCGGACAGGGCCTTCACCTTGGCGGCGAGTTCCGCCTCGTCGCCGGTGAAGACCGGGACTTCCGCCGGGTCGACCGGTGCGTCGCTGCTCAACTCGTCGTTCCCCCGAGACGGACGAATGGATCATGTGTGCGACATGACTATCAAGTCCGTCGTCACGGGTGCAATCAGCAATCGCGCCAGTCCCGGCCTAACCTGGAACCATGACCGCCGGTGCGGTGACGCTGTTCCTCTGCGGTGACGTGATGCTCGGCCGCGGGGTGGACCAGATCCTGCCCCGGCCCGGGGCGCCCGCCCTCAAGGAGTCCTACATCCGGGATGCCCGGGCGTACGTCGAGCTCGCCGAGGCGGCGAACGGGCCGGTTCCGTGGCCCGTCCCGCCCGCGTGGCCGTGGGGGGACGCCCTGCGGGTGCTGGACGGGGCGGCTGTGGACGTGCGGGTGGTGAACCTGGAGACGAGCGTCACCGGAGACGGGGAGTTCGCGCCCGGGAAGGAGGTGCACTACCGGATGCACCCCGGGAACGTGCCGTGTCTGGCCGCCGCCCGGCCCGATGTGTGCGTGCTGGCCAACAACCACGTGCTGGACTTCGGCCGCCGCGGGCTGGAGGACACGCTCGACGTCCTCGCCGGCGCCGGGCTGCGGGTTGCCGGCGCGGGGCGGGACGCGGAGGAGGCGTGGCGGCCCGCGGTGGTCGACGTGGACGGCCGCCACCGGGTCGTGGTCGTCGCCTTCGGGACGGAGTCCAGCGGCATCCCGCCCGACTGGGCCGCCACCCGGGACCGGCCCGGTGTCGCCTTCGTGCCGGAGCCCACGTACGAGGCGGCGGCCGCCATCACCGGCCGGGTACGGGAGGCCGTGCGGCCCGGCGACGTGGTGGTCGCCAGCGTCCACTGGGGCTCCAACTGGGGGTACGCCGTGGGGCGCGAGCAGGTCCGGTTCGCGCACGCGCTGGTCGACGGCGGCGTGGACGTCGTGCACGGGCACTCCTCGCACCACCCCCGCCCCCTGGAGCCGTACCGGGGCGGGCTGGTGCTCTACGGCTGCGGCGACTTCATCGACGACTACGAGGGCATCACCGGCTACGAGCAGTTCCGGGACGACCTCCGGCCGCTGTACCTGGTGACGGTGGAGCCCGGCTCCGACCGGCCGCCCGCCGTGCGGATCGTCCCCCTCCAGGCTTGGCGCATGAGCCTGCGCCACGCGTCCCGCGAGGACGGCGAGTGGCTGCGGGCCACCCTGGACCGCGTCAGCCGGGGCTTCGGCGCGCGTGTCGGCCTCGATCCCGACGGCACCCTCGTCGTAAAATCCCGCTGATCCCCACACACGCACAGCCTGCCGGCCCCCGGCAGGCTGTTTTCGTCTGCCCTGGAGGCGTTCATGAAGCTCGGTCTCACCTGCCCCCGGTTCGTCTGGCCCGGCGGCGACGCCGCCATCGCGGCGCGGTTCGCGGACGTCGCGCGCGGCGCGGAGGAGGCCGGGCTGGACAGTTTCTGGGTGATGGACCACCTCTTCCAGATACCGAACTTCGGTGCCGCCGAGGACCCCATGCTGGAGGCGTACAGCGCCCTGTCCTACGCGGCCGCCCTCACCCGTCGCGTCACTCTGGGAACGCTCGTCACGTGTGTCACGTACCGTCAGCCCGGGCTGCTGCTGAAGCAGGTGACCACCCTGGACGTGCTGTCCGGCGGGCGGGCGGTGCTCGGGATCGGGGCCGAGTTCCACGAGGAGGAGCACCGGGGGCTCGGGTTCCGGCTGCCGCCGGTCGCCGAGCGGTTCGAGCGGCTGGAGGAGACGCTCAGGATCGCCAAGCGGATGTGGACCGCCGAGGACACCCCGTACGAGGGGCGGCACTACCGTCTGGCCCGTACCCTCAACTCCCCCCAGGCCCTCTCCCGGCCGCACCCGCCCATCCTCATCGGCGGCAGCGGCGAGAAGAAGACGCTGCGGCTGGTCGCCCGCTACGGCGACGCCTGCAACCTCTTCCTCGGTGCCGACGTCACCCGCAAGCTGGGGGTGCTCCGGGCGCACTGCGAGGCGGAGGGGCGGCCCTACGAGGCGATCGAGAAGACGCTCCACATGCGGGTGCCCGAAGGGCAGTCCGTGGGGGAGAGCGTCCAGCGCTGCGGGGAACTCGCCGGGCAGGGCATCGACCACGTCATCGTCGCCATGCCCGACCCCTCCACGGACGCCTCCCTCAGCCACCTGGCCGAGCTCGCCCGGCAGGTGCGGAGCGCTTATTGAGATGCGGCCGGCGGCGGGCTCGTCGTACCCTCGTCGGCATGTCTATGCCCCGGATCTCCTAGCTCAGGACACACGCCCCACGCCACCCGTGTGTCCTTCTGCTGATCCGGAGCGTCAACTCATGCTTACCGTTCGTGGTGCCGACGTGCGCGTCGGCGCCCGGCTGCTGCTGGCCGGCATCTCCTTCCACATCGCGCCCGGCGACCGTATCGGCCTGGTCGGCCGCAACGGCGCCGGCAAGTCCACCCTCATGAAGGTCCTGGCGGGCCGGGAGCGCCCGGCCGCCGGGGACGTGGTCGTCACCGGCTCGGTCGGCCACCTCGCCCAGGACCCGCGCGCCGCCGACCCCGCCACGACCGTCACCGACCGCATCCTGTCCGCCCGGGGGCTGGACCGGGCGGTGCGGGACCTGCGTGCCGCCGAAGCCGCCCTGGCCCAGGCCCCGGCCAAGGGCCTGGACCGTGCCATGGCGGCCTACGCCCGCGCCGAGGCGGAGTTCCAGGCGCGCGGCGGGTACGCCGCCGAGGCCGAGGCCGCCCGGGTCGCCGCCGGGCTCGGGCTGCCCGGCCGGGTGCTGGACCAGCCGGTCGGCGAGCTGTCCGGCGGCCAGCGGCGCAGGGTGGAGCTGGCCCGCATCCTGTTCTCCCGCCACGACACCCTGCTGCTCGACGAGCCGACGAACCACCTCGACGCCGACTCCGTCGGCTGGCTGCGCGACTTCCTCACCGGTCACCCCGGCGGGCTCGTCCTGATCAGCCACGACACCGACCTGCTCGCCGCCACCGTCAACCGGGTCTTCCACCTCGACCCCCACCGCGCCACCCTCGACGTGCACAACACCGACTGGCGGGCCTACCTCGACCAGCGCGCCGCCGACGAGCGCCGCCGCGCCCGCGAGCGGGCCAACGCCGAGCGGAAGGCGGCCGCCCTGCGCACGCAGGCCGACCGGATGCGCGCCCACGTCGCCACCGCCACCGCCGCCAAGAACATGGCGCGCCGGGCCGACAGGATGCTGGCCGGCCTGGAGCCCGCCCGGCGCACCGGCAAGGTGGCCCGCATCCGGCTGCCCGAGCCGGCGCCCTGCGGCCGGATGCCGCTCGGCGCGGTGTCCCTGACCAAGGCGTACGGCTCCCACCAGGTCCTCACCGGGGTGGACCTGGCCGTCGACCGGGGCAGCCGCCTGGTGGTCCTCGGCCACAACGGCGCGGGCAAGTCCACGCTCATGAAGATCCTCGCGGGCCGGGAGGAGCCCGACGCGGGCCGGGTGGTGCGCGGCCACGGGCTGCGCCTCGGCTACTTCGACCAGGAGCACGGCACCCTGGACGCCGCCCGCTCGGTCCGCGACAACCTGGCGTCCGCCGCACCGCACCTGACGGACGGTGAGGTGCGCCGGGTGCTCGGCGCCTTCCTGTTCGGCGGCGACGACGCGGACAAGCCGGCCGGGGTCCTCTCGGGCGGCGAGAGGACCCGCCTCGCCCTCGCCCGCCTGGTCCACTCGGGCGCCAACGTCCTCCTCCTGGACGAGCCGACCAACAACCTCGACCCCGCCTCCCGCGACGAGGTCCTCGCGGCCGTCTCCGCCTACCCGGGTGCCCTCGTGATGGTCACCCACGACGCCGGTGCCGTGGAGGCGCTGCGCCCGGAGCGGGTGCTGCTGCTCCCCGACGGTGACGAGGACCTGTGGAGCGCCGACTACGCCGAGCTGGTCGCCATGGAGTGAGACGATCATGGCAACCTGGCCCGATGAGAACCATCGGACTGATCGGCGGCATGAGCTGGGAATCCAGCGCCGAGTACTACCGGCTGCTCAACGAGCTGGTGCGCGAGCGCCTCGGCGGGCTGCACTCCGCGCGGTGCATCCTGCACTCCGTCGACTTCGCGGAGATCGAGCGCCTCCAGGTCTCCGGTGAGTGGGAACAGGCCGGGGAGGTGCTCGCCGAGGCCGCCCGGGGGCTGGCGGCGGCGGGCGCGGACCTGTTGCTGATCTGTACGAACACGATGCACAAGGTGGCCGGGCAGGTGGAGAGCGCCGTGCCCGTGCCGCTGCTGCACCTCGGGGACGCCACCGCCGAAGCGGTACGGGCGGCGGGGCTGAGGACGGTGGGGCTGCTGGGCACGGCGTTCACCATGGAGCAGACCTTCTACCGCGACCGGCTCGCCGAGCACGGGCTGACCGTGCTGGTCCCCGAGGCGGAGGGGCGGGCGGAGGTGCACCGGATCATCTACGAGGAGCTGTGCCTGGGCCTCGTGAAGGACGCCTCCCGCGCCGCGTACCAGCGGGTCATCGACCAGCTCGTCGCGGACGGCGCGGAGGGCGTCGTGCTGGGCTGCACGGAGATCGAGCTGCTGATCGGGCAGGAGCACAGCCCGGTGCCGGTCTTCCCGACGACCCGCCTGCACGCCGAGGCCGCCGTCACGGCCGCACTCGCCCCGTGACGGCGGCGGACGGCCGCCTCGCGCCGTGACGGCGGCGGACGGCCGCACTCGCCCCGTGACGGCGGCGGACGGCCGCACTCGGCGCACCGATCGCCCCTTTGGTCACGTGATCACCACACTTCCCACTCCTTCACGGATCGGTCACAAGATGGGCGACTAGCCCTGTCACGGCGGGTTTTCGCCCGGTACCGTCCTTTACCGGCACGACACAGGGGGAGACCGGGGGCCGGGGGGCGCAGGTGAGTGCTGTACGCACGCATGTCGTGAAGCCGGGGGAGCTGGACCAGGAGCAGCGCGACGTCTGGCGCGAACTGCGCGCCAAGTCCGGCGCCCCCGCGAACCCGTTCATGGAGCCCGAGTTCACCCTCGCCGTGGGGCGCGTACGGCCACGGGCGCGGGTGGCCGTGCTCCGGGAGGGCGACGGGACCGCGGGGTTCCTCCCGTACGAGGAGGGGCCCCTGGGGCACGGCCGGGCCATCGGGCTCGGCGTGTCCGACTGCCAGGGGGCGGTGCTGCGCCCGGGACTCGGGCTCACCGCCCGGGACCTGCTGCGCGGCTGCGGGCTGACCGTCTGGGAGTTCGACAACCTCGAGGCCGGGCAGACGCTGTTCACCGCCGGCGCCGCCGGGGAGTCCGCCTCGCCCGTGATCGACGTGGGCGAGGGGTACGCCGCGTACGAGGCACGCCTGCGCGTCCGGTCGCCGAAGTTTCTCAGGACCACCCTCGCCAAGGAGCGGCGCCTCGGCCGCCGCGCGGGCGACGTGCGGTTCGTGTTCGACGAGCGGGACCCCGGGGCGCTGCGCACGCTCATGGCGTGGAAGTCGGACCAGTACCGCCGCACGGGCCGCCGCGACCGGTTCGCCCAGGAGTGGATCAGCGCGCTGGTGCGGGACCTGCACACCACCCGCGCGCCGGGCTGCTCCGGCGTCCTGTCCGTCCTGTACGCCGCCGGTCGCCCCGTCGCCGCGCACTTCGGGCTGCGCTCCCGCACCGTGCTGTCCTGCTGGTTCCCGGCGTACGACCCCGCGTACGCCACCTACTCGCCGGGCCTGGTCCTGCACCTGCGCATGGCCGAGGCGGCCGCGGCGGCGGGCATCGGGACGCTCGACCTCGGCCGGGGCGCGGCCGAGTACAAGGACGCCCTCAAGACGGGCGAACTGCGGGTGTACGAGGGCGCCTCCGTCCGGCCGGGAGTGCGGGCCGGGCTCCACTGGCTGAGCCGCGAGCCCGCCCGCCGCGCCCACCACTACGTCCGCGACCGGCCCCGGCTCGCACGGCTCGCCCGGCGGACGCTCACCCGGGCCGGCCGGCTCCGCCGCCGCTGAAGGAGGCCCTCATGCCCATCGCCGTCGCCGACATCGACCTGGACGGGCTGGACGGGGACGTCCTGTCCTTCCGGTGCGCGGACGACCCGCACGGCCCGGTCCACGCCCTCGTACGGCTCCGGGGCCGCCCCCTGGGCACCGTCCTCGGCCACGTCCCGCCCGGCGCCGACCCGGCCCGCACCGTCGCCGCGCTCGCCCGCCGGCGGCTCGCGGACCACCCCGAGCCACCGCCCGAGACCTACCGCGACCTGCCGCGCACCACCGTCGTCGTCGCCACCCGCGAACGCGCCGGGCAGCTCGCCCGCGCCCTGGACTCGCTGCTCGCCCAGGACCACCCCGACTACGGGATCGTCGTCGTCGACAACGCGCCCCGCACGGGCGCCACCAGGGAGCTCGTCCGGCGCGCGTACCCGGCCGTGCGGTACGTCCGCGAGGACGTGCCCGGCCTCGCCGCCGCCCACAACACGGGCGTCGCCGCCGCCGACGGCGCCGTCCTCGCCTTCACCGACGACGACGTGGTCGCCGACCCGCACTGGCTCACCGCCCTCACCGGGCCGTTCGCCGACGACCCGCGCATCGGCTGCGTCACCGGGCTGATCCTGCCCGCCCAACTGCGCACCCCCGCCCAGATCCTGCTGGAGAGCCACGGCGGCTTCGCCAAGGGCTTCACCGCCCGCACCTATGACCCGGCCCGCCCGCCCGCCGACCAGCCGCTGTTCCCCTTCACCGCCGGCAGCTTCGGCTCCGGCGCCAACATGGCGTTCCGCGCCACCGCCCTCAAGGGCGTGGGTGGCTTCGACCCGGCCACCGGCACCGGCACGCCCGCCAGGGGCGGCGACGACCTGTACGCCTTCGTCGCCGTCCTCGCCGCCGGGCACCGCCTGCACTACACGCCCGACGCCCTCGTCCGGCACCACCACCGCGAGACCTGGCAGGACCTGCGCGACCAGGCGTACGGCTACGGCGCCGGCCTCACCGCGTACCTCACCGCCCTCGCCGTCCGCCGCCCCGCGCTGCTGCCGGCGCTCCTGGCCCGTCTGCCGCGCGGGCTCGCCCACGCCCGGGCGATGACCGCCGCACGGGGCGGCACCACCACCACCGCCGCACCCGGCGAGCACGGCGGCCAGGGCCACCCCTGGCCGCGCAGCCTCTCGCGACTGGAACGGCGCGGAATGCTCTACGGGCCGCTCGGGTACGCCCGGGCCCGGCTGCGCACCGGACGACTGGAGGCGAGATGAGACCCCGGATACCGGTCCTGCTGTACCACGCCGTGATGGACGACCCACCGCCGTGGATCGCCGAGTTCACCGTCACGCCGAGGGAGTTCGCGCGGCAGCTCGACGCGGTCGTGGCGAGCGGCCGCACGGCCGTTCCCCTCTCCGCGCTCGCCCGCCACCTGGCGGGGAAGGGCGGCCTGCCGCCCCGGCCCGTGGTGCTGACCTTCGACGACGGCTTCGCCGACCTGCCCGGCCCCACCGCCGAGGCGCTCGCCGCCCGCGACCTGCCCGCCACCGCCTACCTGACCACCGGGGCGATCACGCCGGGCCGCGCCAGCCTCCTGCCGCCCGCGCCGATGATGGACCTGGCCGAGGCGCCGCTGCTGGAGCAGTACGGGATGGAGGTCGGCGCCCACACGGTCACCCACCCGCAGCTCGACACGCTGAACCCCCGCGAGCTCCGGCGCGAACTGCGCGACTGCAAGGCGGTCCTGGAGGACGTCCTCAACCACGAGGTGGCGCACCTCGCCTATCCGCACGGGTACAACAGCCCGGCGGTGCGCCGGGCGGCGCGCGACACCGGGTACGCCTCCGCCGTCGCGGTGCGGCACGCGCTCAGCTCGGATGCGGACGACGCGTACCGCATCGCCCGGCTGATCGTGCGCCGCACCCACACCGTCGCCGACGTCGAGGGGTGGATGGCCGGGCGGGGCGCGAGGACCGCGCCGTACCCGGACTCCCCGGCGACGGTCGGCTGGCGGCTGTACCGCCGGACCAGGGCGCTGGTCCGGGGGAGGGCCGAGTTCGCGGGCTGAGTCCGCGCGCCGAGTCCGCGCGACGACCCGTCAGGGCGGGCGTCCTGGGTTTATCCACAAGAACCGCCAATAGCCGCCCAGATGCGAAGGACATTCCTATACTTCGCTGAAGCGGCCACATTCGTGGGGGGAGTGGCACCGTGCAGCAGCAGCAACGCGCGCCCGTGCCGGTCGCGGACGGGCCGGCCGGTGAGGAGCGGACGGACGCCCGCTCCGGCGCGCCCCCGCCCGAGCACAGCCGCCGCCACCTGCCCTGGCAGACCGTCCTGAGCTGGCTGCCGCTGCTCCTGGCCGCCGCTTGCTGGGCGTACGCCCTGCCGCGCACCGGCTTCCGCGACATCGGGGACTACGGGCTGCTCGACCGGTTCCCGCCGGCCTACTACGCCGCGCTCGCCGCCCTGACGGCCGGGTTCGTGGTCACGCTGCGCCGCGCGGGGACGGCGCCACGGTGGCCGGCGGCGTACTGCGTGGCGATGCTGGTGGCGCTCAAGGCGCCGCCCGCGGTGCTGTACGACGGCGTCCGGTACGCGTGGGCGGCCAAGCACGACGAGGTGATCACCCGGCTGCTGGCCCAGGGCACGGTCCACCCGTACACCGAGCTGTCGGGCGGCATGGCGGCCTACGACCAGTGGCCCGGGTTCTTCTCGCTGAACGCCGCGCTCGTACGGGCCTTCGGCGTGGAGGCCGCCGCCTCCTACATCAACTGGGCGCCGGTCGCCCTCGGCCTGCTGACGCTGCCCGTGCTGGTGCTGATCTACCGCACCTTCAGCGACGACTGGCGGCTGGTGTGGACCGGGGTGTGGATCTTCCAGCTCGCCAACTGGGTGGGCCAGGACTACCTCTCCCCGCAGGGCTTCTCCTACCTGCTCCACCTGACCGTCCTCGCCGTCGTCGTACGCCACTTCGTACGGCCGGGCTCGGCCGGGCCGCTGCGCGACCGGGCGCGGCTCGACCCGGCGGCGGCGACGGTCCCGCCGCCGACCGGGAGGCGGCAGCGCGCGGTCTGCGTGCTCTTCCTCCTCCCGCTCCTCGCGGCCATCAACGCGTCCCACCAGCTCACACCCGTGATGCTGTGCGCCACGCTGTTCGTCCTGTGCCTCACGCGCCGCTACCGCAACATCGGGCTGCTCGCCGTCGCCGGCGTCCTCATGCTCGTCTGGGATCTGACGATGGGCCGTGTGCTCTTCCTGGAGACCCTGAGCACGCTGCGCGACTCGGCCGGAGACCTGCTGGGCAACTCCCGCGCGGGGTACGCCGGTGAGCCCACCGGGCCCGGCCCGGAGCTCGTCGGCACGGCCAACATCCTGATGGTGCTGGTGCTCGCCGCCCTCGCCGGCACGGCGGTGGTGCTGCGCCGCAAGCTGGTCCGCAGCGCCCTGCCGCTGCTGCTGGCCGCCGCCGCGCCCCTGCCGATGTTCGCCGTCAACGACTACGGCGGCGAAATGCTCTTCCGCGTCTACCTGTTCGGGCTGCCTGGTACGGCGTTCTTCGCCGCCGCCGCGCTCGTCCCGGCGGCCGGCGCCACCGGCCGCTCCGCGCGCACCGCCCGGCGGGCCGCCGCCGTCGCCCTGCCGGTGGCACTGATCGCCCTGCCCGCCGGGTTCCTGCCCTCGTACTACGGCAAGGAGGGCATGCACTACGCGCCGCCCGCCGAGGTGGCGCTGGTGAAAAGGGCGTACGACCGGGCTCCGGCGGGCTCGCTGATCCTGGCCACGACGGGGTCGTTCCCCGGCGCGTACACCCGCTACGACCAGTACGAGCGCTGGTTCTTCACCGAGCAGGAAGTGCCGGAGAACCTCACCATGCTCAAGGACCCGGCCGGGTACCTGGCGCGCGGCATCCCCGAGGGGCGCCGGGCGTACGTGATCCTCACCCCGACCCAGGAGAAGGCCGTCATCGGGGAGGGCTACCTGCCGCCCGGCGGCTTCGACCGCCTGACGGCCGGCCTCATGGGCTCGCCGCTCTTCCGCGTGGTGGAGCGGAGCGAGCACGGGCTCGTCCTGCAACACGTCCCACGGTGACAGGGAGGTCGCCATGCAGCCGCATCGTGTCCGGCTCGGCAGCACATGGCCCAGAGCGGGGCTCGCGGCCTCCGGCTGGCTCGCCCTCGGCGCCACCGCGCTGCCGGGCGGCTCGCCGCTGCGCTGGGTCCCCGTCCTGCTCTTCGTCGGCCTCGGGCCGGGGCTCGCCCTGCTCCATCCGCGGCCCGCCCGGCTGCGGCCGGGTGCCCGGCTGGAGGCCCTGGCGCTGGCCGCGCCGGTCAGCCTGTCGCTGGCCACGGTCACCGCGACCGGGCTGTTCCTGGTGGA
The DNA here is from genome assembly GCF_004353505.1 of Streptomyces sp. WAC05374. Lineage (GTDB taxonomy): Bacteria > Actinomycetota > Actinomycetes > Streptomycetales > Streptomycetaceae > Streptomyces. Next base: position 65,589 of record NZ_SMNQ01000003.1, on the reverse strand, counting down.
GGGGTACTCCACCACGGCGTTCCTGGTGGCGCTGGCCGCCTTCGCGACGGTGGCCGCCGCCCTCCCCGGCGTACCGCTGCCCGCGGCGACACGTGGCGCGGCCGGACGGGCGCGACCCGACGGGCCGGACCGATGACCGGGCGGGGCGCCCGCGGGTCCCGGGCCGGCACGTACACCGCGCTGGTGCTGGCCGTCGTCGGGGCGCTGCTCGTCGGACTCGGCGTGTGGGCGGCCGCCCGGCCGGACGGCACCGCGGACGGTCTGCCGCGCGACGCCGCCTCCGGTGACGTGCCCCGGGGGCCGTGCGCGCCGACCGCCTCGCTGGAGCCCCCGTGCGGGGCCTGGTGGGGCGCCTATGTGCCGTACGCGGCGAACGGCTCCCTCAAGGACGCGGTGCTGTCGTTCGAGGAGCGGATCGGCCGCAGGCTGGACCTCGTCTACAACTACCACGACATGTCGGACACCCCGCTCGACGGACAGCTCCTCACGCCCGACGAGCAGGAACTGGGCCGCGACCGGCTGCTGATGCTGGCGTGGGAGTCCACCGTCTGGACCGAACCCCACCACGCCAACTGGACCGAGCGGCAGCTCGGCTGGAAGAACATCGCCTCCGGCGCGTACGACGAGGAGATCATCGACCCGCAGGCCCGCCGCATCAAGGCCTACGGCAAGCGCGTCTTCCTCTCCTTCGACCAGGAGACCGACTTCCGCATCAAGGAGGGCGCCGGCACCCCGGCCGAGTTCGTCGCCGCCTGGCGCCACCTCCACGACCGGTTCGAGGAACTGGGCGTGGACAACGTGGTGTGGGTGTGGACCGTGTCCGGGTACCTGGGCCACGCCGAGCAGATGAAGCGGCTCTACCCGGGCGACGACTACGTCGACTGGATCGGCATGGACCAGTACAACTACTACCTCTGCCACACGTCGGCGAACTGGCTCGACTTCGAGCGCAGCCAGCGCCCGTCCGCCGACTGGCTGCGCGCCCACGTCTCCGCCGGCAAGCCCCTGATGCTGGCCGAGTTCGCCACCGCGCCCGACCCGAGCCGGCCGCAGCGCCAGCGCGACTGGTACGCGCGGATCCCCGAGGTCGCGCCCACCCTGCCCCGGGTCAGGGCACTGGTCCACTGGAACCGGCCGGTGCCCGGCGAGGGGTGCGACCTGACCGTCAACGAGGGCCCCGCGCTGGAGGGTTACCGCCTGGCCGGCCAGGACCCGTACTTCAAGCAGCCCGTCCCGCCCCGGTAGACCGCCCCCGGCGGCGGCCCGCCACCGGAGCCACCAGGGCCACCAGTGCCGCCGCGGCCACGCCCAGGAACACCGGCAGCGCGGCCGCCGCGAACGCGTCCTGCGCCGCCCACCCCGCCACGGCCAGCACCCACACCACGCCCGCCACGACCCGCCCGTCCACCCCGAGGGCCCACAGCGCCACCGCCGCCAGGCCCAGGCACAGCACCTGGAGCACGAACGGCAGCCCGCGCAGCACCGCCTCCGGCCCGGCCACTCCCGGCAGCCCGGCCACCCCCGCGCCCAGTCGCGCCAGCACCCCCGCCCCCGGCCCGCCCGCCGCCTCCGGCCGGATGCCCACCAGCATCGGCGCCGAGTGCAGGGCCGCGACGGTCACCAGCAGCGCCGCACCGGTCAGGAGGCGACGCGGCCGCTCCAGCGAGACGGCCGCGCAGTACACGACGACCAGCAGAATCCCGGCCGTGACCGTGACCGGCGGCAGCACCTGGAGCAGCTCGGCGCCCGTCAGGCGGCTCCGCCCCGCGTCCCGGGCCCCCGCGAGCGGCACCCAGAACAGCCCGGCGGCCAGGGCCAGCAGCAGCCACAGCCACCCGGCGAGCCACCGCTCACCCCCGCCCGCGGCGGGCCCGGCCTCCCGGACGTACACGGGCAGCCCGAACGCGGGCGTCGCCGTGTCGTGCCCGCCGCCCAGCGGCGCGCCCCCGGGGTACCCGCCGCGTGCCCGGTCCCGCTCTGCCGCCCGCCGCGCCCAGTCGGTGCCGAACTCCGGCGGACGCGTCCGCCCGCGCCGCCGCCCCGGGCGCCCGGGCTCGCGCCCCAGCAGCGCCCCGCGCAGCCCCGGCACGGCCGGCAGCGCGACCACCACCATGGACAGCAGCATCGCGAGCCCCGCGCCGGCGATCCCGGCCGGGCCCATCAGCACGGCCGCGCTGCCCAGGACCAGCACGCACATCGCGCCCTGCACCGCGGCGAGCACGCCGGTGCGGCCCTGCACCCGCAGGACCCCGATGTAGAGCTCCACCGCGACGCGCGGCAGGGCGGCGGCGGCCAGCAGCCGCAGCACGAGCGTGCCGTGCTCGGCGTACGCGGGCCCGAACGGCGTGAGGATCTGCGGCGCGAAGACCACCAGTACCAGCACCACCGGCACCAGCAGCAGTGCCATCCGGCGCAGCGCGCCGCGCACGCCCTCCGCGAGGCTGCCGGGGCTGTGCGAGGCGTGCGCGGTGAGCGACGAGGCCATGTTGATGGCCATGAACTCCATGGTCCCGCCGACCGTGTACGCGGTGTAGAAGTAGCCGTTGTGCGCGGAGTCGAAGCGGACCGCGACCATCACCGGCAGCAGGTTGATCATCGCCAGGCTGAACAGCGCGCCCACCGAGTCCCCGGCGAGGAACCGGCCCATCTCCCGCGGCGTGGGCGGCTCGCGGTGCCGGTCGGCGGCGGCCTGGCGCGGGATGAGCCGGCGGAACACCAGCCAGCCCAGCGGCAGGACGGACAGCGCGATGGCGGCGGCCCACGAGACGAAGACGCCCAGGACCGGCAGCGCGCCCGCGAACGCGACCAGCAGCAGCAGCTTCCCGGTGGAGAAGACCGCGTTCCCGACCGGCACCCACACCGCCTTGCGCAGCCCGGTCAGCACACCGTCCTGGAGCGTCAGCAGCGCCCACGCCACGCACGCCACGGTGAAGAACACCCCGGCGGCCGGCCCCCGCAGCGGCGCGTACGACGGCCCCCACAGGTCCAGGGTGGCCAGGAACGCGACGCAGGCCACGGCCACCACCAGCGAGCTGACCGCGTACGCCCGCCACACCAGCGGCCCGGTCGCCCGCCCGGCCCGGGGCACGTACCGCACGACCGCGCCGATCATGGTCGTGGCGGTGACCGAGGAGAGCAGCCGCATGGCGGCGATGGCGGCGGAGCCCTGCCCGACGGCCTCCTCGGTGTAGTAGCGCGCGGCGACCAGCCAGAAGCCGAGGCCGAGCGCGGCGGAGACACCGGTGGAGAGCATCAGGGCGTAGGCGTTGCGGAACATCGAGTCGCCGCTGGGCCGCGCGGCGGTGGCGGGCCGGACCGCCGTGTCAGTCACCGTACGGCGGTGCGGGCCGGGCGCCCGAGGCGCGCAGGACGCCGAGGGTCACGTCCGCCCGCAGCGGGTCGGCGGGCAGGGCGTGGCGGGCGAACCAGCGGGCGGCCTCCGGCGCGGGCGACACGTCGGTGAAGGGCGCGCCCGCGTAGTCGTCCAGCGGCGGGTCGTACAGGTAGCCGGTGGTGACGCGGGCGCGGGCGAGGGCGGCGATGGCCGCGTCCCGGTCGGCGACCAGCAGCGGGACGCGGAACAGCGGCTGGACCGGGCCCGTCGCCAGGGCCCAGGGCGTCGCGAGCAGCTTCTCGGTGCCGGCGCGGTGGGCCGCGAGGGTGGTGCCGAGGCGGCCGAGGAGCCGTTCGGTGCGCCGCAGCCGGACGCGTCCGGGCGTGAGGCGGTAGTCGTGCATGTCGACCCGCACCCAGGGGTGGAAGGGCCCGAGGGCGGGGGCCCGGGCCGTCGCGGCTTTCAGCCCGCCCGGGCGCAGCGGCATCCGGATCTCCTGGCGTTCCACCGCGCCGAGCAGCCGCATCGCGGCGCGGGCGGCCCCGGCCAGGCGCAGCCCTCGCACGGCGGCCTCGGCGGAGGGGCGCAGCGCGTAGGCGAGTTCGGCGCCCGCGCGGGCCGGGCGCAGCAGCGCGTCGCGGGCCCGCTCCAGGCCGGCACGGAGGGCCGGGTCCCGTACCGCCAGGAAGCCGCCGGCCTTGGCGCCGGTGTGCTTGGAGAGGCTGAAGACGGACGCGTCCCCGTACGTGCCCACGGGCCTGCCGCCGATCTCGCTGCCGATCGCGTGTGCCGCGTCCTCCAGCAGCGCGATGCCCGACTCGGCGCACCGGGCGGCCAGTTGCGGGGCCGGGTCGGGGTTTCCGTACAGGTTGGTGGTCAGGACGGCGGACAGCCCGCGCCAGACGTCCTCGGGGACGGCGGCGGCGTCGATGGTGGCGTCGTGCGGTCGCAGCGGGGCCTGTACGGGACGGAGGCCGGCGGCGAGCACGACGAAGAAGATGACGTCGTCGTTGACGGGGGACATGAGCACCCGGCCGCCGGGCGGGCAGAAGTGGCGCAGCGCCACGTACAGGCCGAGCCGGCAGGACGGCACGTACAGGCACTCCCTGCCGAGGCGGGCGCGCATCGACCGTTCGAGAGCGGCGTACACCATGTGATTCCCCCCCTGAACCCCGGGCCAATGTCGCCCAATCGGGACGACCCCGTCAAGAAGGCGGCAGGACAGGCGGAAGGGCCCGTCCCTTGACGGAACGGGCCCTTCCGACGGGCCTGCCGGGGCGGTCACTCGTCCAGGGTGAGACCCTTGCGGAGCTTGCCCAGGGTGCGGGAGAGCAGGCGGGAGACGTGCATCTGCGAGATGTTGAGCTCCTCGCCGATCTCCGACTGCGTGAGTCCGGCGACGAAGCGCAGGGAGAGGATCTTCCGGTCGCGCGCCGGGAGGGAGGCGATCAGCGGCTTGAGGGACTCGATGTACTCGATGCCCTCGAGTCCGTGGTCCTCGTAGCCGATGCGGTCCGCCAGCGCGCCCTCGGTGTCGTCCTCCTCGGGCTGCGCGTCGAGCGAGCTGGCCGTGTAGGCGTTGCTCGCCGCCATGCCCTCGAGGACCTCGTCCTTGGTGATCCCGAGCTTCTCGGCCAGTTCGCCCACGGTGGGCGAGCGGTCGAGCTGCTGGGACAGTTCGTCCCCGGCCTTGGCCAGGTCGAGGCGGAGTTCCTGGAGCCGGCGCGGGACGCGTACGGACCAGGAGGTGTCGCGGAAGAACCGCTTGATCTCTCCCACGATGGTTGGCATCGCGAAAGTGGGGAACTCGACCCCTCGGCTGAGTTCGAAGCGGTCGATGGCCTTGATGAGACCGATGGTGCCGACCTGGATGATGTCCTCCATCGGCTCACTGCGGGAGCGGAACCGGGAGGCGGCGAACTTGACGAGTGCGAGGTTCAGTTCGACCAGCGTGTTGCGGACGTACGCGTACTCGTGCGTCCCTTCCTCGAGGGTGTCGAGGCGCGCGAAGAGCGTCTTGGACAGGGCCCGCGCGTCGAGCGGTTCGACCTCGTCGTACGGGGGGATGTCGGGCAGTCCGAGCTCGTCGGTCCCGAGCTGCTCGTAGGTGTCGATCTGGTGGGGCGGAGTTGCCGACGGCGCGTGGGGGGTACGCGTTTCGTCGAGCCGGGGTGACATGGTCTCCTCCATCGTTCTCGGCATATGGCCGCCGATGCCGAAAGAATGTGGCTGCGGTGTGCGGCGCCTCCAAAGCCGGCCGTGTTGGTTGTGTCCCTACTAGCCCTACCCGCTTCGCACGGATCGTTGCAAGTGTCAATTGTCCCACATGCCCGGTTTGTGGTTAAGTCTCGACTACCGGCTGCCCGACAGAAGGCGTAGGGTTCTACCGACTCAACGGCATCGGCGAAGAGGGACGGCATGGACCGCGGGACGGTCGGCAGCGCGAATCAGGGCCGACTCAAGGTCGGGGTCCGGACGGAAGGCCGCAGCGAAGTACTGACGCCGGCGGGTGAGCTCGATCACCACACCGCCGAGCTGCTGCGCGACCCGCTGGACGCCGCACTCGAACAGGGCCGCACACGCCTGGTGATCGACTGCTCGCAGCTCGCTTTCTGCGACTCCACCGGGCTGAACGTGCTGCTCGGGGCCCGCCTGAAGGCGGAGGCCGCGGGTGGAGGGGTGCATCTCGTCGGGATGCAGCCCGTCGTGGCCAGGGTGTTCGAGATCACGGGTGCGGAGGCGGTATTCACCGTCCACGACTCGCTGGAAGCGGCGCTTGCCGACTGATGCGACAAAGCGGGTGTTGTCCCGGAGCGGACGGGCAGAAGAACCCCGCGGCGACTGTACGGAGGGGCTTCACACTCTCTGTGACTGCCCTGTGGCTGCTCTGTGACGACGTAATGGCGACTTGGTGAATTCGGTGAGGTGAAGCGCTGATGGGTACCACCCAGCAGCATCCGCCGAGCGATCTCGGCCCCCAGGCGGAGGGCTCCGGCCTCGCTGCCGGTGCCGCGCTCCCGGCTGCCTCCGCCGCGTCCACCACGCCGGAGGTGAGGTCCGACATGTCAGGTGCGGCGTCCGGGGCGCCTCCCGCGGGACGCCGGACACGGCGGCTCTCGCTGGGCAGTGCCAGCGGGATCGTTCCGCTCGCCCGGGACTTCACGAGGCAGGCGCTCTACGACTGGGGCTGGCTCCCGGCGGCCACCGCCGACCGGCGGGCCGCCGCGGAGGACGTCCTGCTCGTCGTCTCCGAGCTCGTCACCAACGCGTGCCTGCACGCCGAGGGCCCCGAGGAGCTGCGCGTCTCGCTCGACGCCAAGGTGCTGCGGCTGGAGGTCGAGGACCGGGGCGCCGGTCAGCCGGCACCGCGTCAGCCGCACCGGGCCGGCCGGCCCGGCGGGCACGGCATGTTCATCGTCCAGCGCCTCTGCCTCGACTGGGGCGTCGTCCGGTCCACCGGCATGCCGGGCAAGACGGTCTGGGCGGAGCTCGCGGCACCCGCCTGACACCGGCGGGCGGTTGTCCGGCGGTACTCATGGAGCACGGCGATACGCCGTGCTCTTTCTCTTCCCTCCCCAACGTCACCGGCGTACCTTGAGCGCCAATCTGATGAGCCGTCAGACATTGGGGTGATCTCGAGGTGTCATACCAGAAGCGGACGACTCCGGCGCTGGCGGCGGCGCTCACGGGTGCGTTGGTGCTGCTCGCCGCTCCCGCGGCCCACGCCACCGTCGTGGACGTGGACTACGCGTGCCGGACGCCGATCGGGCCCAAGGGGGCGGTGTCGCCCATCGACATCACGAGCGTGCGGAGCGGCAGCGGACACAAGCTCACCATGACCTTCCGCAAGGGCGTCTCCTCCAGCCCGGTCGAACTCGGCAAGGGGGCCATGAGCCCGAGCGCGGTCATCCGGATCGGCGGCGCGGACAGCGGGACGCTCACCGTCACCGGACCGCCCAACGCCGAGGCCATCCCCGCCAACACCCCCATCAAAATCAGTGACCTGACGGGTACGTACACCCCCCGCAAGAGCGGCAAGGTCACCTTCACCGCCGGGGTGCTGACCATCAAGGCACTCGGTACGACCACCACGTGCACGCCCAAGAACGACCCCAAGCCGTCACTGGAGCTGGACGTCACGGCGCCGGGAGCGGCCACCGCGCCGTCCGGGACCGGGCAGTTGCCCCGGACCGGGCCGCTCGACTCCGCGGTCGCGCTCGGCACGCTCGGCGGCACGGTGCTGCTCACCGGCGCGGCCGGGGCGCTGTGGCTGACCCGCCGGACCCGCCGGGTGTGATCGCGTGCGCGCCCGCGCCGTGGCCGCCGCCCTCACCGCCGTACTGGTCCCGGCGACGCCCGCCGCGCCCGCCGCTTCCGCCGAGCCCGTGGCGGCCGAGGGCCGGCCGTACCTCTACCTGGAGGGGCCGCCCGGCACCGTGCTCCAGGACACCCTCTCCCTCACCAACCCCGGCCGCCGGCCGCTCACGCTGCGGCTGCGCGCCACCGCACCCTGGGTCGCCTTCGCGGCCAACCCGGTGACCGTGCCGCCCCGCACCCGCGCCGACGTGCCGTTCTCCGTCACCGTCCCGCCCGACACCCCGCCCGGCGACCACACGGGCGCCCTGCTCGCCAAGGGCGGGACCGGGGGCGACGTGACCGTGCCGGTGCGGCTGCGGGTGGGCGGGCCGCGACTGGCGGCGCTCACCGTCGAGGACGTCCGGATCACGGGCGAGGCCATCCACTACACGCTGGTCAACCGCGGCAACACCGTTCTCGAACCACGGCTGGCGGTACGGGCGGAGGGACTGTTAGGTGAGGTGCTGCACCGCCCGGAGCGCCCGCTGCGGCTGGAACTGCGGCCGGGCCGGCGGGTGGGGCTGAGCGAACCGTGGGCGGGCCGGGACCGCCCGGCCCTGGACCGGGTCACCGTCCGGCTGGACGCCACCGCCGGGGACGGCACGCGGGCGGGGGCGGAGGCGACCGGCACCTTCGGCACCCGGTGGGCGGGCGGGGCGTCGGCGGCCGCCGTGGCGGCGGCGGGCGCGGTGACGTGGCGGACACGGCGCCGGGGACGCGGGGCGAGGGGAGCGGACGGGTGAGGGCGTACCGGTGGGCGGCGGCCGTACTGGCGGCCTGCGTGCTCCTCGTGCCGGCCGCGCCGGCCGCCGCCGTCGCGCAACGGGAGGCCGGCCCCGCCGTGGCGCAACGGGAGGCCGGCCCCGCCGTGGCGCTCTCCCGCCCCGAGGCGGCCGAGGGCGCCGCGATCACGGTCACCGGCACCGGGTGGCGCCCCCGGACGCTGCTGACGCTGCTGGTGTGCGGCCAGAACATGCGGGGCGGCACCAACACCTGCGCCAACGCCCACGGGCGGGCCGTCACCACCGGCGCGGACGGCGCCTTCACCCGCGCGCTCCCGGTCGCCGCGCCGCCCCGGCCGTGCCCCTGCGTGGTGCACGTGGCGACCGTCACCGGCGGCCCGGCCACGGTCGACGCCCCGCTGCGGATCACCGGCCACCCGGTCGCCCCGCTGCCCGAACCGTCCGGCGACGGACGGCTCGCCGTGCTGGCCGCCCCCCGGCTGGAGGGGGCCGACGGCGTCCTCGTCACCTTCGGCGCCCCGGCCCGCCGCCGGGTGGTCCTCACCGTCGGCAACCTCGGTACCGCACCGGTCAGGGACCCCGTCTTCCAGGTCGGCACCGCCCACGGCGTGTACGCCCCGCAGTGGGAGGAGCGGCAGTGGCGCGGCACCGTCCCGCCGGGCCGCAAGGCGCTGGTGGAGCTGCCGGTCCAGCTCCCGGCGGGCGCGCACGGCGACTACCAGGTGTCGGTGAGGTACGGCGGCAAGGTCCTGGCCGAGCAGCCGTGGCGGGTGGGGCGGCCCTGGGGCGTGACGCTCTTCTGGGTGCTGCTCGCCGTGGTCGTCCCGGCCGGGCTGTACCGCGCCGCGATGGCGGTGGTGGACCACGTACGCCCTTGGGACCCCGGCCGTACCGGCCGGCCCCCACGTCCCCGCCCCGCCCGCCGCGGTCCGGCGCGCCACCGCGCCGCACCCGCCACCGGACCGGAGCAGGCCCGCACGGCCGGCCTGCCCTGGTTCGCCCCGGACTCCGCACCGTCAGAGAACCGACCGACGACGAAGGGACACTCGTGAGCACGCAACGGAGGATGAGCGCGGCCGGAGTCGCGCTGATGCTCGGCGGCGCGGGGATCGTGCTGGCCGCGGGACCCGCACGGGCGGCCGAGGTGGCCTACGCCACCGAGTGCGTCCCGCCGCCCATCTCCGGTCTGCCACCGGTGCGGGGCACGACCAAGGTGCTGATCTCCGCGCCCGCGGAGGCGAAGGTGGGCGACGAGGTGGAGGTGGTGTGGAAGACGGTCGAGGCCGCCTCCAGGAACCCGGACATCCTGGACCTGGACAAGGACACGGTCAAGCCGTCCGGCACGATCACGGTGGCGGGCGCACAGACCGCCGGCCTGGCGGTGGAGGGCCCGCGGCAGAACCCGCCGATCCCCAAGAACAGCCCGATGGTGCTGCCGGACATGAAGGGCACGCTGAAGCTGACGGCCCCCGGGGAGATCACGCTGACCCCGGGCGCGTACACCATCAACGTCTCCAAGCCGCTGTCGACGGACACCAGGTGCACCCCGAAGGAGACGGTCCGGCCGGCCCACACGATCAAGGTCACGGAGGCGGGCGGCGGCACCACCGGCGGTACGACCACCGGCGGCACGACGACCTCCGGGGGAAACGACTCCGGCGGCACGACGACGACCGGCGGGACCGACTCCGGCGGCACGACGACGACCGGTGGCGGCACGGCCTCCGGCGGCAGCAGCGGCTCCGGCGGCAGCAGCGGCTCCGGCGGCACGGCGTCCGGCGGTACGAGCGGCGGCGGTGGCGGCCCGACGGACTTCGAGGGCAAGGAGGTCTCCGTCGCGTATGCCTGCAAGACGCCCATCGGCGACAAGAACGCCACCTCGCCGGTGCGGATCAACGCCAGGCGCGACGGCGGGTCCTTCGGCCTCACCGTGAAGTTCGCGAAGTCCGTGATGGACAGCCCGGCCGACATCCCCGCCAACTCGGTCAAGCCGTCCATGGAGGTCCGGCTGGGCGGCGCGGACAAGGGCTTCGTCCCCGTCGAGGGCCCCGCCAACAAGGAGCCGATCAAGGCGGGCGACCCGATCGCGGTCCCCGACCTCACCGGCACCTACAAGCCCGGTGCCACGGGGCGGGCGACGCTCAGCCCCGGTGTCCTCACCGTCAAGGCGCTCGGCACGACCACGACGTGCACCCCGCCCGCGAACGTCGCGTTCTCGCTGGAGCTGGACACCTCCGCCCAGCCGGGCGGCGCCTCCGGCGGTACCTCCACGTCGGGCGGCACGAGCACCGGCGGCGGCTCCGCACAGGGCGGGAGCACCGGCACGAGCGGCGGCGGCCTCGCCGACACGGGCGCCGAGGACGCGGGCGCCCTGCGCGCCCTGGCGCTGGTCGCCGGCACGGTGATCCTGCTGGGCGGCGCGGTGTTCACGTTCACCCCGTGGCGGCGGCTGCGCCGCTGACACGGCGAAGGGCCGCCGTACCGGGAAAACCGGCGCGGCGGCCCTTGGCGGGGGCGTCCTCGGGGACGTACGCGTCAGTGCACGTTGCCCATCAGCGTCTGGACCTTCTTGCGGTACATGTAGACCGCCAGACCGGCGGCGGCCGCGAGCGAGGCCTCCATGGCGATGATCCCCGTGCCGTTGAGGTCGACGCCCGCGAGGGACAGCAGGCCCGTGGTGCAGTCGCCCGCGGTGACCGCGAGGAACCAGACACCCATCATCTGCGAGGCGTACTTCTGCGGCGCCATCTTGGTCGTCACCGACAGGCCGACCGGGGAGAGGCACAGCTCACCGATGGTCTGGATCATGTAGATCGAGACCAGCCACATGGGCGAGACCTTGGTGCCGTCGCCCGCCATGCCCATCGGGACGATGAAGACGAAGAAGGACGCGCCGACCAGGACCAGGCCCATCGCGAACTTCACGATGGTGTTGGGCTCCTGGTTCTTGCGGGCCAGCCACAGCCACAGCCAGGCGAAGACCGGGGCCAGCGCCATGACGAACAGCGGGTTCAGCGACTGGTACCAGGTGGCCGAGAAGGCGAAGCCGAACACGGAGTCGGCGGTCTTGGAGTCGGCGAACAGCGACAGCGTGGAGCCGCCCTGGTCGTAGATCATCCAGAAGATGGCGGCGGCCACGAAGAACCAGATGTAGCCGTTCATCTTGGACTGCTCGGTCGCCGACAGGTCCTTGTCCCGCTTGATGCGGACGAGGACGGCGACCGGGATGACCAGGCCGGCGAGGGTCAGCGGGACCAGCGCCCAGTTCAGGGTGTACGCGCCGAGGGCGACGACGACGCCGTAGAAGACGGCGATGGCCAGCACCGCGCCCGTGACCTTGAGCAGCACCGCGCGGCGCTCCTCCGGGCTCAGCGGGTTCGGGACGATGTTGCTCTTCGGGCTCAGGTGGCGCGTGCCGAGCAGGAACTGGAGCAGGCCCAGGCCCATGCCCGCCGCGGCGAGCGCGAAGCCGAAGTGCCAGTTGTGCTCCTTGCCGACCGTGCCGATGACGAACGGGGCGACGAAGGCACCAAGGTTGATGCCGATGTAGAAGAGCGTGAAGCCACCGTCGCGGCGCGGGTCCTCGGGACCGTCGTAGAGGTGGCCGACCATCGTGGAGATGTTGGCCTTCAGCAGACCCGAACCGGCGGCGACCAGGATCAGGCCGACGAAGAACATCGCCTGGCCCGGCAGGGCCAGCGACAGGTGGCCGACCATGATCACGCCACCGGCGATGGCGACCGTCTTGCGGGCGCCCCAGACGCGGTCACCGAACCAGCCGCCCGGCATGGCCATCAGGTAGACCATCGACACGTAGACGGAGTAGATGGCCGTGGCCGTGGCCGCCGTCATCGCGAGGCCGCCGCCCTGGCTGCCCGTGGCGGCGTCGGCGCCGCCCGAGACCAGGTAGTACACGAGGAGGGCGCGCATGCCGTAGTAGCTGAAGCGCTCCCACATCTCCGTCAGGAAGAGAGTGGCCAGGCCGCGGGGGTGGCCGAAGAAGGTCTTCTCGCCGCCAGCGGTACTGGCCGAGTCCTTCGTCAGGCTTGACGCCATGGTCGATCCTTGCTTGCTCGGGACGCGCTGCGCTTCGTGAGCGGTCACGCGCCCGGTGGGGGGCGGCCGGCACCGGCGCGGGTTCCGATCCGCCCCTACGCCCGGACAGGGGTCCGCCCCCGTGCGGGGGCACGGAGGCGAGAGGATCGGACGCACCGGGATCCACGCCCCGCGCGTGTCGTCACGTCACGGAGCCCGGCCCACAGGTCATTCACTGTCGTAAGACTGGCGGAACCGGCCTTGCGCAGAAAAGGGGCCTTTGGCGTGGTTAACAGCCCAAAGGTCCTGGAGTAGTGCATCAGGCGTCTCGCCACCATACGACACGACACTGCGGCATATGGAAGGACTTGAGAGATGGATCACAGGTGTCTGTGGAACCGGTGAAGCATATTTGAAGGTGTTAGCCAGGATGATCTCGCACAGACGAAGGTCGTGTTGATCATCGTGCGATCCCCCGGCGGGGCTGGTACGGCGCGGACTACCATCACCCCATGACCCGTGTACTGCTCGCCGAGGACGACGCATCCATCTCCGAACCGCTGGCCCGTGCCCTGCGGCGGGAGGGGTACGAGGTCGAGGTGAAGGAGGACGGGCCCGGCGCGCTGAGCACCGGACTGAAGGGCCACGTCGACCTGGTCGTGCTGGACCTGGGCCTGCCCGGGATGGACGGCCTGGAGGTGGCCCGGCGGCTGCGCTCCGAGGGGCTCACGGTGCCGATCCTGGTGCTGACGGCCCGCGCCGACGAGGTCGACACCGTTGTCGGGCTCGACGCGGGCGCCGACGACTACGTCACCAAGCCGTTCCGCCTCGCCGAGCTGCTCGCCCGGGTACGGGCCCTGCTGCGGCGCGGCGCCAGCGAGCCCGCCCCGGCCCCGGCCACCCACGGTGTGCGCATCGACGTCGAGTCGCACCGCGCCTGGATGGGCGAAGAGGAGCTCCAGCTCACCGCCAAGGAGTTCGACCTGCTGCGCGTCCTCGTCCGGGACGCCGGCCGGGTCGTCACCCGCGACCAGCTCATGCGCGAGGTCTGGGACACCACCTGGTGGTCGTCCACCAAGACCCTCGACATGCACATCTCCTGGCTGCGCAAGAAGCTCGGTGACGACGCCGCGAACCCCCGGTACATCGCCACCGTGCGCGGCGTGGGCTTCCGCTTCGAGAAGAGCTAGGCACCTGAGCCAGGCACGAAAGCAGGCACCGTGCGCCGCCGACTGATCAACTCCACGCTCGCCGTGGTCCTCGTCGTCATCGCCGTCTTCGGGGTCTCCCTCGTCATCGTCGAGACGCGGACCATCAGCAGCAGCGCCCAGGAGAGCGTGGACTCCGAGGCGGTCAGCCTGGTCAGCATCGTCGACAGCCGGCTCATCGGCGGCGAGCCGGTCAACCCCGACATCCTCGCCGAGCAGAGCGGCGCCCGCCGGTACGCCCTGATCGACATCCCCGGCCGCGCCCCCATCGAGATCGGCGAGCGCCCCGAGGACAGCGTCATCCGGGGCGTCGCGCAGGGGGACCGGGGCGTGACGGTCACCGTCGAGGAGTCCCGCTCCACCGTCACCCGCGAGGTCGGCCGCACCCTGCTGATCATCGGCGCCGTGGCGCTGCTCGCCGTGATCGCCGCCGTCCTCCTCGCCGTACGCCAGGCCAACCGCCTCGCGTCCCCGCTCACCGACCTGGCCGAGACCGCCGAGCGGCTCGGCTCGGGCGACCCCCGGCCCCGCCACAAGCGGTACGGCGTGCCCGAGCTGGACCGCGTGGCCGACGTCCTGGACGCCTCGGCCGAGCGGATCGCCCGGATGCTCACCGCCGAGCGGCGCCTCGCGGCCGACGCCTCGCACCAGCTCCGGACGCCGCTGACCGCGCTGTCCATGCGGCTGGAGGAGATCTCCGAGACCGACGACCCGGCCACCGTCAAGGAGGAGGCGCACATCGCGCTCACCCAGGTGGAGCGGCTCACCGACGTCGTTCAGCGGCTGCTGACGAACTCGCGCGACCCGCGCACCGGCTCGGCGATCGCCTTCGACCTCGACGAGGTGGTCAAGCAGCAGATCGAGGAGTGGCGGCCGGCCTACCGCAGCGCCGGGCGGGCCGTCGTGCGCTCCGGCAAGGTCGGCATGCGGGCGGTGGGCACCCCGGGGGCGGTCGCCCAGGTACTGGCCGCGCTGATCGAGAACTCGCTGATGCACGGCGGCGGCACGGTGGCCCTGCGCACCCGGGTCACCGGCAACCAGGCCGTCGTCGAGGTCACGGACGAGGGGCCGGGTGTCCCGCCGGACCTGGGGGCGCGGATCTTCGAGCGGACCATCAGCGGCCGCAATTCCACCGGCATCGGCCTCGCCGTGGCCCGCGACCTCGCGGAGGCCGACGGCGGGCGCCTGGAGCTGCTCCAGCAGCAGCCACCGGTCTTCGCGCTGTTCCTCAGCCGTGAGGCGCGCAGCCGCAAGGAGAAGAACGAACCCCCGACGATCCGCTAGCCGGCCGCCCCGCCGGTCAGTGACCGATCCGCTGGCGGCGCCGGGCGGCGGCCTCGGCCTCGCGCCGCTGCTCCTCCAGGAACGATTCGGCGGCGTCCTGCCCGGCCTGGTGGCCCGGCAGTGCGCGGAAGACCCAGGTGCGGTAGGACCAGAAACGGAACAGGGTCGCCACAGCGATGCCGAAGAACTTGAAGAAGTTGTTCTGCAGCGGGGTGTCCCACCCGAAGCCGTACGTCGCGGCGTACAGCACACCGTTCTCGATGACCAGGCCGGCCAGGCTGAACAGCAGGAACAGTGACAGCTCCCGCGTCCGGCGGCTCTTGTCCCGGTCCCGGTAGGTGAAGTAGCGGAAGCCCACGTAGTTGAAGGCGATGGCCACGACCGTGGCGATCAGGCTGGCCCGGACGACCGGGATCTCCGTGGTGGCCCGCACCAGGTTGAAGACCGCCATGTTCACGAGCAGCCCGAGGCCGCCGACGAGACCGAATTTGGCGATCTCGCGGACGAGCTGGTCCAGCCGCACCCGCAGTGCGCCCCGTTCACTCATGGTGATCTTTCAGCCCCGTCCGGTCGAGTGGGTCAACCAAGCCATGCTAACCACCGGCCCACCAGGCCGCGCGGGAACGGCTGAGGCCCTCCCGCCGGGGCCGGATACCCTAAGAGGGTGACGTTCCCGGTAGTAGGCATGGTCGGCGGCGGTCAGCTGGCCCGCATGACCCACGAGGCGGGCATCCCCCTCGGCATCAAGTTCAAGCTCCTCAGCGACAGCCCCCAGGACTCGGCGGCCCAGGTGGTGAGCGAGGTCGTCATCGGCGACTATCGCGACCTGGACACGCTGCGTGAGTTCGCACGCGGCTGCGATGTGATCACGTTCGATCACGAGCACGTACCCACCGAGCACCTGCGGGCCCTGGAGGCGGACGGCATTCCCGTCCGGCCGGGGCCCGACGCGTTGGTGCACGCCCAGGACAAGGGCGTGATGCGCGCCCGGCTCGACGAGATCGGCGCGCCCTCCCCACGGCACCGGATCGTGGCCGACCCCGCGGACGCGGCGGCCTTCGCCGCGGAGACGGGAGGCTTCCCGATCATCCTCAAGACGGTGCGCGGCGGGTACGACGGCAAGGGCGTGTGGTTCGTCCGCTCCGAGGACGAGGCCCGCGACCCGTTCCTGGCGGGCGTGCCGGTCCTCGCGGAGGAGAAGGTCGACTTCGTCCGCGAGCTGGCGGCGAACATCGTCCGCTCCCCGCACGGCCAGGCCGTGGCGTACCCCGTGGTCGAGTCACGGCAGGTCGACGGCGTCTGCGACACCGTGATCGCCCCCGCTCCCGACCTGTCGCCCGAGCTGGCCGGCCAGGCCCAGGAGCTGGCCCTGCGCATCGCCAAGGAACTGGGCGTCGTGGGCCACCTCGCGGTCGAGCTCTTCGAGACCCGCGACGGCCGCATCCTCGTCAACGAACTGGCGATGCGCCCCCACAACTCGGGCCACTGGACCCAGGACGGCGCGGTCACCTCGCAGTTCGCCAACCACGTCCGCGCGGTGCTCGACCTGCCGCTCGGCGACCCCCGCCCGCGTGCGACGTGGACCGTCATGGCGAACGTCCTGGGCGGTGACTACCCCGACATGTACCAGGCGTACCTGCACTGCATGGCCCGTGATCCCCAGCTCAAGATCCACATGTACGGCAAGGACGTGAAGCCCGGCCGCAAGGTGGGCCACGTCAACACCTACGGCGACGACCTCGACGACGTGCTGGACCGCGCGCGTCACGCCGCCGGCTACCTGCGAGGAACGATCACCGAATGAGCACCCCCCTCATTGGCATCGTCATGGGCTCCGACTCCGACTGGCCCGTCATGGAGGCCGCGGCGCAGGCACTCGACGAGTTCGAGATCCCCTACGAGGTCGACGTCGTCTCCGCGCACCGGATGCCGCGCGAGATGGTCGCGTACGGCGAGCAGGCGGCCGACCGGGGCCTGAAGGCGATCATCGCCGGAGCCGGGGGCGCCGCCCACCTGCCCGGCATGCTGGCCTCCGTCACGCCCCTGCCCGTGATCGGCGTGCCCGTCCCGCTGAAGTACCTGGACGGCATGGACTCCCTGCTCTCCATCGTGCAGATGCCGGCGGGCGTCCCGGTGGCCACCGTCTCCGTGGGCGGCGCGCGCAACGCGGGCCTGCTGGCGGCGCGCATCCTCGCGTCCTCCGACCCGGACCTCCTCTCCCGCATGGCCGACTTCCAGCAGGAGCTGAACGACCAGGCCACGGAGAAGGGCAAGCGGCTGCGGGCGAAGGTCGAGGGCTCGGCCTCGTTCGGCTTCGCCAAGTGACGGGGCTCGTGGACGAGGCGCGCGAGCTGCTCGCCTCGTTCCCCGTGGTCGACGGCCACAACGACCTGCCGTGGGCGCTGCGCGAGCACGCCGGGTACGACCTGGACCGGCTCGACATCGCGGCCGACCAGACGGGCCGGCTCCACACCGACCTCGCCCGACTGCGGGCGGGCGGGGTCGGGGCCCAGTTCTGGTCGGTGTACGTGCGCACCGGCATGGCGGGCGACGACGCGGTCAGCGCGACGCTGGAGCAGATCGACTGCGTCGACCGGCTCCTGGCCCGGTACCCGGCCGACCTGGCGCCCGCGCTGACGGCCGACGACATGGAGGCCGCCCGCGCCTCCGGCCGGATCGCCTCGCTCAAGGGCGCCGAGGGCGGCCACTCCATCAACTGCTCGATGGCCACCCTGCGCGCCCAGTACGCGCTGGGCGTCCGCTACATGACGCTCACCCACAACGACAACGTGCCGTGGGCCGACTCCGCCACGGACGAGCCGGGCGTCGGCGGCCTGTCGCCGTTCGGCCGCGAGGTCGTCCGCGAGATGAACCGGCTCGGCATGCTGGTCGACCTCTCCCACGTGGCCGCCACCACGATGCGCGACGCCCTCGACACCTCCGAGGCGCCGGTGATCTTCTCGCACTCCTCCGCCCGTGCGGTGTGCGACCACCCGCGCAACATCCCCGACGACGTCCTCTCCCGCCTGCCCGGCAACGGGGGCGTCGCCATGGTGACCTTCGTGCCCAAGTTCGTCCTGCCCGCCGCCGTCGACTGGACCCGGCGGGCTGATGAGAACATGCGGGCGCACGGCTTCCACCACCTGGACACCACCCCGGAGGCGATGCGCGTCCACGCGGCCTTCGAGGAGGCCGACCCCCGCCCGGTCGCCACCGCCGCCACGGTCGCGGACCACCTGGACCACATGCGGGAGGTCGCGGGCATCGCCCACATCGGCATCGGCGGCGACTTCGACGGCACGGCGTTCACGCCCTCGGACCTGTCGGACGTCTCGGCGTACCCGAACCTGATCGCGGAACTCCTCGCCCGCAAGTGGTCCCGTACCGACCTCGCGATGCTCACCTGGCAGAACGCGGTGCGGGTGCTCGGCGACGCGGAAGCCGTCTCCCGTTCCCTGTCCGCCCGCCCACCGTCCACGGCCACGCTCACGTCCCTGGACGCCTGACCGCCCACCCGCCCGGCCGGTGCCGGTGGGTGGTGCGGCCTCCCGGTCGGTCCACGCCCCACGGGCGGCTGCCCCCGGCCAACGCCGGGTGGTGGTGGGGCGTGGCCCCTCCGGGCTCGCCTCCTCGAGGCCGGCGGCCTTGGGTCTCACGTAAAGGGAGCCCTTCCGTCGCCGCCAACCTCTGCGGGGGCGACCCTGCACGGCCCCACCCCGGGTGGGACGCCGACTGCGGGCCGGTGGGTGTGAAAGACGGCGAGCCCCCGGCCGTACGCCGACCGCGGGCCGGTGGGTGTGTGGGGACGGCGAGGAGGGGCCGTGCAGGGTCGCCCCCGCTGGGGGTCCCCCCACGCCCTCCGGGCGTAGGGGGACGATTGGCGGCGAGATACGGTCACGAGACCGGCTCGGCACCCCGCCAACGGCGAGGAGGCGAGCCCGGAGGGGCCCCGACCCGGACCCACCGGCCGCAACCGACCGCCCGGTCACCCACACCGCGCCGCACGGCACACCGCACCGCACAGCACCCCGCAGTCACCCGGACGCAGTACGTCGCCGCGACCGCCACCGGGGCCCGTGCCACCGTGGCCGTAACGAACAGTGGCTCGTCGCCCGTCCCGGAGCGGAGCTCCCCATGGCAGACCTGCAGGACCACCCGTACGCAGCACCCTCCGCGATAGGTGAGTTCGACGACACGCCCGACGGCGCCGCCGAGGCGCCCACCCCGGCAGAGGTCGACGTCGAGCGGGCCCGCGTACTGCTCGCCGCGCAGCTCGTCGTCGACGGCCACAACACCCTCGCCCAGGAGCTCGACCGCACGCACTGGCACGACCTCCAGCACGGCTCGGCCCTCCTCGACACCGACTTCCCGCGCATCCGCGCCGGCGGCGTCGGCGCGCAGTTCTGGTCGCTGTGCGTGGCGCCCGGCCCCGCCGCCGTCCAGGACACGCTGGACCGCATCGACGCGGTACGGACCCTCATCGAGTCCTGCCCCGAGGCGCTGCGGCTCGCCCTGACCGCCGCCGACATGGTGCGGGCCCGCGACTGCGGCCGGATCGCCTCCCTCCTCGGCCCCGTCTCCGGTACCGCCCTGGGCGACTCGCTGGGCACGCTGCGGGCCTATCACGCGCTCGGCGTCCGCAGCCTGAGCGTCGCCGGTACGCGCTGGACCGCCGACCCCGCCGGGCTGACCCCGTTCGGGGAGGAGGCGGTGCGGGAGATGAACCGCCTCGGGGTCCTCGTGGACCTCTCGGGCGCCTCCGAGGCCACCATGGACCGGGTCCTCGACGTCTCCAAGGCGCCGGTGATCCTCTCCCACTCGGCGGCGCACGCCCTGACCCCGCACGCGGACAACGTCACCGACGACGTACTCCGCCGGCTGCACACCAACGCGGGCGTCTGCATGGTGAGCTTCGCCCCCGACCAGGTCGGCCGCCACGGCGACCAGCCGGCCACCCTGTGGGACGTGGCCGACCACGTGGAGCACGTCCGCGAGGTCGCCGGGCCGGAGTGCGTCGGGCTGTCGGGTTCGTACGGCATGGCCACCGACGCCCCGCACACCATCGGCCTGGAGGACGCGTCCTGTTACCCGAACCTGATCGCCGAGCTGCTGCACCGCGACTGGTCCGAGGCCCATATCGCGGCCCTGACATGGGGCAACGCGGCGCGCGTCGTGCGTGAGGCGGCCCAGGCCGCGCAGCCGGGTTAGAACTGCCGCGCTACGCCCGGCACAGGCAGAACGGGTGCCCCGCCGGATCGGCGTACACGCGGAAGTCCCGCTTGCCCCCGTCGTCGTCCACGTCGAGTGGCCGGGCGCCCAGTGCCAGCACCCGCTCCTGCGCGGCGTCGAGGTCCTCGACGGTCAGGTCGAGGTGGAGCTGCTGGGCGTTCCGGTCGGCCCGTGGCCACTCGGGCGGCCGCAGGTCCGGCGCCCGCTGGAAGGCGAGCCGCTGCCCGTCGGGGAGGTACAGATTGATCCAGTCCCCGTCGCCGGGACCGTCGCCGGGGCCGCCCTTCACCTCGCCGCCGAGGACGGCCGCGTAGAACTCGGCGAGCCGGCGCGGCTCGGGACAGTCGATCGCGGTCAGAGTGAGCGTCGCGAAACCCATGGCGGCCGGGTGCCCCGGGACACCGGCGTCATGCACGCATCAGGCGCGGGGGCGGCCCATCGCGCGGTACGTCCAGCCCGCCTCGCGCCAGCGCTCCGGGTCCAGCGCGTTGCGGCCGTCCAGGATGAGCCGGTTCGCCGCGACCTCGCCCAGCTCCGCCGGGTCCAGCTCGCGGAACTCGCGCCACTCCGTGAGGTGCAGCACCACGTCCGCGCCCCGCACCGCGTCCAGCGCGCTGTCCGCGTACGCCAGCGTCGGGAAGAGCCGCCGGGCGTTGTCCATGCCCTTCGGGTCGTAGACGGTGACCTGGCCGCCCTGGAGGTGGATCTGACCGGCGACGTTCAGCGCGGGGGAGTCGCGCACGTCGTCGGAGTCGGGCTTGAACGCCGCGCCCAGCACGGCCACCCGCTTGCCGAGGAACGTGCCGTCGCCCAGGGCCTCCCGGGCCATGCCCACCATCTGTCCGCGGCGGCGCATGTTGATGGAGTCGATCTCCCGCAGGAAGGTCAGGGCCTGGTCCGCGCCCAGCTCACCGGCGCGCGCCATGAACGCCCGGATGTCCTTGGGCAGGCAGCCGCCGCCGAACCCGATCCCCGCCCGCAGGAACTTCGCGCCGATCCGGTCGTCGTACCCGATGGCCTCGGCGAGCCTGACCACGTCGCCGCCCGCGGCCTCGCAGACCTCCGCCATGGCGTTGATGAAGGAGATCTTGGTCGCGAGGAAGGAGTTCGCGGCGGTCTTCACCAGTTCCGCGGTGGGGAAGTCGGTCACCACGAAGGGCGACCCCTCCTCCATGGGAGTGGCGTACACCTCACGCAGCAGCTTCTCCGCCGCCGCGGTCTCCACGCCGACCACGATCCGGTCGGGGTGCAGGGTGTCCTGCACGGCGAAGCCCTCACGCAGGAACTCCGGGTTCCATGCCAGCTCGGCGTCCGCGCCCACCGGCGCCCGGTCGGCGAGCAGCCGGGCGAGCCGCTCGGCGCTGCCGACCGGCACGGTCGACTTGCCGACGACCAGCGTGGGCCGCTTCAGGTGGGGGGCGAGCGAGCCGAAGGCGGCGTCGACGTACCGCATGTCGCACGCGTACTCGCCGTGCTTCTGTGGCGTGTTCACGCACACGAAGTGGACGTCGCCGAATTCGCCGACCTCCTCCCAGGAGGTGGTGAAGCGCAGCCGCCCGGTGGAGCCCTCGATCCCGGCGACGTGCTTGCGCAGCAGGTCCTCCAGGCCCGGTTCGTACATCGGCACGCGTCCGGCCGAGAGCATCTCGATCTTCTCGGGGACGACGTCGAGCCCGAGCACCTCGAAGCCCAGCTCCGCCATGGCCGCCGCATGGGTGGCACCCAGGTATCCGGTGCCGATCACGGTGATCTTGAGGGCCATACGGTGCTCCATTGACGTACGGGAGGAAGTGCGGGCCCGAGCATAGTCGGGCCCGGCGGCGGGCACCGTTCCTGCGGGACCGGGGCTGTCGTCAAACTCACGTATGCCTGGCTCCGCACGGCCCACTAAAATTCGGGTTACTTAACGGTAGTTAGCAGCAGCCCAGGGGAGTGAGAGAAAGTGGCGGGAACGCCTGACTTCGATCTGTACCGCCCGTCCGAGGAGCACGACATGCTCCGGGACACCGTCCGCTCGCTCGCCGAGGCCAAGATCGCCCCGTTCGCCGCCGCGGTGGACGAGGAGGCCCGCTTCCCGCAGGAGGCGCTGGACGCGCTCGTCTCCTCCGACCTGCACGCGGTGCACGTCCCCGAGAACTACGGGGGCGCGGGCGCCGACGCCCTCGCGACCGTCATCGTGATCGAGGAGGTCGCCCGCGTCTGCGCCAGCTCCTCCCTGATCCCGGCCGTGAACAAGCTCGGCTCGCTGCCCGTGATCCTCTCCGGCTCCGAGGAGCTGAAGAAGAAGTACATGACCCCGCTCGCCAAGGGCGACGCGATGTTCTCGTACTGCCTCTCCGAGCCCGACGCGGGCTCGGACGCGGCCGGCATGAAGACCAAGGCCGTCCGTGACGGAGACCACTACGTCCTCAACGGCGTCAAGCGCTGGATCACCAACGCGGGCGTCTCCGAGTTCTACACGGTCATGGCGGTCACCGACCCGACCAAGCGCTCCAAGGGCATCAGCGCCTTCGTGGTGGAGAAGGGCGACGAGGGCGTCTCCTTCGGCGCGCCGGAGAAGAAGCTCGGCATCAAGGGCTCCCCGACCCGCGAGGTCTACCTCGACAACGTCCGCATCCCCGCCGACCGCATGATCGGCGAGGAGGGCACCGGGTTCGCCACCGCGATGAAGACCCTGGACCACACCCGCATCACCATCGCGGCCCAGGCCCTCGGCATCGCCCAGGGCGCCCTGGACTACGCCAAGGGGTACGTGCAGGAGCGCAAGCAGTTCGGCAAGCCGATCGCCGACTTCCAGGGCGTGCAGTTCATGCTCGCGGACATGGCGATGAAGATCTCCGCCGCCCGCGCGCTCACCTACCAGGCCGCCGCCGCCTCCGAGCGCGGCGACGCCGACCTGACCTACCTGGGCGCGGCGGCGAAGTGCTTCGCCTCCGACATCGCCATGGAGGCCACGACGGACGCCGTCCAGCTCCTCGGCGGCTACGGCTACACCCGTGACTACCCGGTCGAGCGCATGATGCGCGACGCCAAGATCACCCAGATCTACGAGGGCACCAACCAGGTCCAGCGGATCGTCATGGCCCGCAACCTGCCGTAACACCACCGCGCCCCTCCCGCGACCGCACAGGACGGCCCCCGGCGATCCGCCGGGGGCCGTTGCGGTTAGGCTGCGCTGCCGCACAACCAGCACAGCACCAGGTGGGAGTCCCCATGAGTGTGGATCGACAGATCTCCGCACTGCTCAAGCAGATAGCGACCCAGGACGTCGTGGTCGTCACCAACGAGTTCTCCCACGCCGGGCGGGCCGCCACCCTCGCCCACGTCGTCGAGCACTACGGCTTCGAGTACGCCGAGGCCCGGCGCGAGGGCCACGACAGCCGGACCCTCGCCGTCTACCTGTACCGCGACCCCGCGCCCGAGGCCCGCGCCCGTGAGGCGGCGACCATCGCCGCGCACCCGCAGGCGGGCATGGGCGGTACGGTGCCCGGCCTTCAGCCCGGGACCCTGAAGCCGACCGCCGAGGCGGCGGAGGCGGTCGCCCTGACGAAGGCCCGCATCGGGTTCGACGTCATGACGCAGATGGCCGGGGCGCGGAAGATGGGCTTCGCCTGGTTCTGCGTGGCGGGCCTGGTGGTGACGCTGCTGATCTGCCAGATGTACGTCGCCGCCCTCGCGGGCGGTGCCGCCCTGGCCGGGCTCCTCGTGGGAGGCGTCAAGATCAGCGAGGTCCGCCGGCAGCGCCTCGCCCAGCGCCTCCAGGAGGCGGGCTTCACCCCCGTCCAGGACGAGACGGGACGCCGGCGCTTCCTCCGCCCCGGCCAGCAGCTCCCCGGCCACGCGAACCCCTTCGCGGCCTGACGGCCGGAGCGGACAGGCGTCGGCGTCCCCGGGGGCGGCCCCCACAGGGGCAGGCCGTCACTGACGCGGGACCTCGATGCCCGCCGCGCGCAGGTGCCCCTCGACCAGCGTGTTCAACCGGGCGATGGACGGCGCCTCGTCCTCCCGGTGGTGGTTGACCACTCCGTACCGAGAGACCGCGTCGGGCCGGTGCCGTTGCGCGGTCGGCATGGTCAGCAGCGCGCGGTCGGCCAGCAGGTTGGCTGCCACCGCGGAGGCCAGCTCCTCGATGCGCGGGTCGTCGGGATGCCAGGACCTCGCCTCCCAGCCGCGCTTGGTCAGCTCGATGAACTCGGGGTCGCCGAGTCGGTGTTCGAGGTTGGCCAGGAAGAGGTCGAAGAGCTCGGGAGCCAGCGCCCGCGACAGCACCAGGGCCTCCCGCTGGGTGGTGACGTAGTCGGGGTTGAAGTCGAGCTCGGCGAGCCGCTCCAGGACCGCGCAGGCCCGGTCGGGCAGCAGGGCGCGGTCGCCGTGGGCGAGCCGGTGCAGGGTGTCGCGGCGGGCGGTCAGCTCCTCGATCTGTTCGGTGAGCCGGCGGCGGACGTCGTCCAGAGCGGTGGCGAACCGCTCGGGGGCAGCGTCGAGCAGCTCGCCGATCTCGGCCAGCGGCACGCCCGCCCCGGCGAGGGCCCTGACCTGGACGAGCCGCAGCAGGTCGGCCGACCCGTAGCGCCGGTAGCCGGAATGGTCCCGTTCCGGTTCGGCGACCAGGCCGAGCCGGTGGTAGTGCCGCACCGTCTTGACAGTGATCCCGACGAACGCCGCCGCCTGACCGATCGTGAGCCCCTCTGTCATGGGGCGAGAGTAACGCCCCTCGGTCGCCTTGACCTTGACCTTGGGTCAGGGTCCAGCCTCATCTCGCACCCGCTGACACGAGATGAGGAAGCACCATGAGTGAGCAGAACACCGCCGCCGCGCAGGACCGCCCCGAGCTGCGACGGGCCATGCAGGAGATCGTCGACGCCGGTTTCGCCGGGGTGCAGTTGCGCGTGAACGACGAGCTCGGCGAGTGGATCGGAAGCGCCGGCGTGAGCGAGCTGGGCATGACCGCGAAGCCGCCGACCGACGGGCACTTCCGGGTCGGCAGTGTCACCAAGACCTTCGTCGCGACCGTCGTCCTGCTGCTCGTGGACGAGGGCAGGCTCGGCCTTGAGGACCTGGTGGCCGACCACCTGCCCGAGCTCGGGCTCGACCGGCGGATCACGGTACGGATGATGCTGCAGCACACCAGCGGGCTGTTCAACTTCACCGGCGAGTTCGCCGCCGACGGGACGGTCGAGCCCGGTGTGGTCGCCGGCTTCGGCAAGGAGTGGGCGGACCACCGGTTCGTGACGTACCGGCCGGAGGAGTTGGTGCGGGGAGCGCTGGCGAAGCCGGCGCGGTTCGAGCCGGGGACGGCCTGGAGCTACTCCAACACCAACTACGTCCTGGCCAGGCTGCTGATCGAGAAGGTCACCGGCCGCCCGCTGCCCGAGGAGACGCACCGGCTGATCCTGGGCCCGCTCGGGCTGACCGGCACCGTGCTGCCGGAGACCCGGGAGGACATCCCCGAGCCGCACGCCCACGGCTACTTCGGCTACGACGACGCCGGCCAGTGGAAGGTGGTCGACACCACCCGCTTCAACCCTTCCTGGGCGTCCGCCGCCGGCGACATGATCTCGACCACCCGGGACCTCCACACGTTCTTCTCCGCACTGAACGGCGGCAGGCTCATCCCGTCCGAGCTGCTGGCCGAGATGCGCGTCCCGGACCCCACGATGGGTTACGGCCTCGGGGTGTTCGTGGAGGAACTGGAGGGAGGCGGCACGGTCCTCCACCACAACGGAGGGTTCTGGGGCTGGGGTGCGCTGATGTACAGCACGCCCGACGGCACCAAGACCCTGACCGGCTCGCTGACCGCCGGGGACGCCGAAATGGACCTGCCCACCATGACCGGGAGGTTCGAGAAGGTGAAGCAGACGCTGGTCAAGGCGGTGTTCGCCTAGCGGGCGTCCCCCGCCGGACACCCCTGGGGGCCGTCCGGTGGTGCAAGAGCGACGCCACGGGCGAAGAGCGGCCACGGCCACCGCGCCGGCGGAGCACGCCACGGAACACCGGTCCCGCTGCCGGCGAGAATGCCATGGACAGCCCCGCGATCGCCCTTGCGACGACCGCCATGTCGCACGTCGTCCGGCACGTGTGGCTCACGCCGAGCCCACTCCTGATCCGACAGATCACCCCGCCCCACACCGGCCGGAACGATGCGACTGCCGCCCCGGGCACACGACCCGGCGGACAGGCCTAGGCGGCCTCCGGGAGATCGGATCGGCAGTCCCGGCAGCGGCCCGGCTCCGGTGCCCGGAAGGCGCGCTCGCAGGAGTCGCAGGTCTGGAACGGGTCTCTCGTGGACTTCGGCGGGGCTGTCGGCAGGGGTGGTGGCAGGAGTGCGGTGAGCCGGTGCGCGAGGAGCCCGGCGGGCTGTCTCAGCCGGTCGGGCAGGTCGGCCGTCAGGGCGTGGCGTACGGCGTCGGGATGCGCGTCGCGCTCCAGCCAGGCGGCCACGGCGGGCGCCAGGCGGCGGATGTCCTGCTCGCCCAGCAGCAGTCGGGCATCGTCGCGGCGCAGCCCGGCGAGGATGCCGGCGGCCAGGCGGTGGCGCTCCAGGTCGGGGGCCTGCGGCTGGGGCAGCGGCGGGCGGGGCGGCGCGGGCGCCCGCTGCGGTACGGGTGCGGGTGCGGGTGCGGGTGCGGGTTCTGGTTCTGGTTCTGGTTCTGGTTCCGGCGGCGGGGGCGCGGGCGGAAGTGTCGCCGGGGCGGCGCCCGGGTGGTCGTACGCCACCGTGCGGGTGACCAGCTCGCCGCCCGGGAGGCGGACCAGCGTGCGCTCCAGGTAGCGGTGCTCCTCCAGCTCCCGCAGCGCGGCGGCGATGCGGCCCTCGCTCTCCGGGAACCGGTCGGTCAGCACCTTGATGCCGACCTTCGCCCCGTCGGGCAGCGACTGGATGTGCACGGCGAGCCCGATCGCGGTCAGTGACAGCTCGGCGTGCTGGGCGAGGTGGTTGCCGACGACCGTGAAGCGGTCGGTGTGGCGTGCCCTCACGTGGCGGACACCGGAACCGGTGACGCGGCCGCGAAGCCGGGACGGGGCGCGCGAGGGCGCGCTAACCTGCTGGGTATCCATCGGGAAGCTCCGTACTTCCTTGATGGTCAGGCCCTCGATCGGGATGCCAGTCCCGGCCGGGGGCCGACGTCTGTCTGTGGTTGTCGCCGCGAGCATATGCCCGCCAACCCGACCTAAATCCAGCCCAATTGGGCAAGGTCACCCGGGAGAGTGACCGAAGGCGGTGGGGTGGGTGGGGTGGTTTTCCCGTTCCTCACAGACGTTCTTTGATCTTTTGCATCGTGGGCCACCACGTCGCGGACCACCGGGTCGCGGAAACCCGCGACCCGGTGCGACCGGTCACGGTACGAGGTCGAGCTCGGCCCAGACGGTCTTGCGGGGCACGGGCCCGGCCGTGACGCCCCACCGGTCGGCGAGCGCCTCGACGATCAGCAGGCCGCGCCCGCACTCGGAGTCGAGGGCGGGTGGGATGGCGGCACTGGGCGGCAGCCGGTCGCCACGCGTGTCCGTGACCGCCATCCGTAGCCGCTCGCCCGCGCCCTCGACGACGAGATCGAGGCGGAAGTCCCGGCCCGGAACGCGCCCGTGGGAGGCGGCGTTGGCGGCCAGCTCGGCGACGATCTGGGCGGCCGACGCCGACGGCAGCCCCCAGTCGGCCAGTTGGGCGGTCGTCAGCAGGCGGGCGAGGCGGGCGCCACGGCGGGTGGGGGAGAGCAGCACGGTGAACTGCCGCACGGGAGCGGAAGGTTCGGTTCGGGTGATTTCCAGGTTCACGTGACTCAGCGTTGCCGTCCCGTGCTTACGCTGACCAGAGCGACGCGTGTACGGACAGTGACTGTCCAGCCGGTGCACGGCCCTGTCCATCGGGTACGCCGTCGCGCACGGACACGGGCGGAGGCGGGTGTCGTATGACGGACGAACCGGAACAGGACGTCGACCTGGAGGACGACTCCGGAGCGGTGATCGCGGCGGTCGGACGCCAGGTCAGGCTGTGGCGCGAGGCCGCGAGCATGCGCGCGGCGGACCTGGGCGCGGCCATCGGGTACGGCGAGAACCAGGTCTACAAGGTGGAGGCCGGCAAGCGCATCCCCAAGCCGGAGTTCCTGGACAGGGCGGACGAGGCCCTGGGCGCGGGTGGCAAGCTCGCCGCGATGAAGAAGGACGTGGCGGAGGCCAGGTACCCGAAGAAGGTCCGGGACCTGGCCAAGCTGGAGGCCGACGCGGTCGAGATGGGGGCCTATGCCGCGGGCGTGGTGCACGGGCTGCTCCAGACCGAGGAGTACGCCCGCGCGCTGTACGGGGAGCGGCGCCCCGCCTTCTCCGAGGACCAGGTTGAGCACTTCTTAGCAGCGCGGATGGCCCGGCAAGCAGTCTTCGAGCGGCAACCCGCACCTCTCCTGACCTTTGTCCAAGAAGAGGCGACGCTGAGGCGGCCGACCGGGGGCACAATGGTGCTGCGCCGCCAGCTCGAACACCTGCTGGAACTAAGCGTGTTGAGGCACGTCGAGATCCAGGTCATGCCGACGGAGACGGAGGAGCATGCGGGACTGAACGGCTCACACCGGGTGCTCAAGCTGAGCGATGGGACGGCTGTGGGGCACATCGAGGCGCCGCTCACCAGCCGCTTGGTCAGTGACCCCAAGGTGGTCCAGATCCTGGAAATGCGGTACGGCATGATCAGGGCGCAGGCGCTGACGCCTCGGTCATCGCGGACCTTCATCGAGAAACTGCTGGGAGAGACATGAACGCCGAGTTGACCTGGGTCAAGAGCAGCTACAGCACAGCGGACGGCCCCGACTGCGTCGAGGTCGCCGCCGCGCCCGACACCGTCCACGTCCGCGACTCCAAGAACGTGCCCGGCCCGCAGCTCGGCTTCGCACCGGACGCCTGGGCGGCCTTCGTGACGTACGCGTCACGGAGCTGACGTGGAGCCGGCCTGGGTCAAGAGCAGCTACAGCACCAACGACGGCCCGGAATGCGTCGAGGTCGCCGCCGCGCCCGACACCGTCCACGTCCGCGACTCCAAGAACGTGCCCGGCCCCCGGCTCGGCTTCACGCCCGACGCCTGGGCCGCCTTCGTGACGTACGCGTCCGGGAGCTGACCTCCGGCCCCCGGACGCGGCACCGTCAGTTGCCCGTGACGGTCACCTTCTCGTCGTTCTGGATCTGCTGCACCAGTTGCTGCACCTTCGCCTTGTCCCAGACCAGGTTGCCGCCGCGGGTGCCGTTGATCGGCATGTTCATCGACGTGCCGTCGCCGCCGCTGATCCCCTTCATCGCGAAGAACATCTCGCCCAGGTCGAACAGCGACATGTCCTTGTCGACGATCAGGGTGTCCAGGCCCGCGCCCATCGTCGGGTAGAGCTTGAACGGGTTGAGGATCGTGCCCGGCGTCGCCGCCTGGCTCGCCAGTGCCGACAGGAACTTCTGCTGGTTCTTCGTCCGCGCCAGGTCCGACTCGGCGAAGGCGTACCGGGTGCGGACGAAGGCCAGGGCCTGCTCGCCGTTGAGGGTCTGCTTGCCGGCCTGGAAGTCGGCACCGGACTTCTTGTCCTTGAAGCCCTTCTCGATGTTCATCTCGACACCGCCGAGGGCGTCGACGATGTTCGCGAAGCCGGCGAAGCCGATCTCGGCGTAGTGGTCGATGCGCAGCCCGGTGTTGTGCTCCACCGTGCGCACCAGCAGCTCGGGGCCGTCCTCGGCGTACGCGGCGTTCAGCTTCACCCGGCGGCCCTGGGCCGGGAAGGTCTTGCCGGACTCGGAGCCCACGAAGGAGGGGATCTCCACGTCCGAGTCGCGGGGCAGCGAGATCATGGTGTTCCCGCTGCCGCAGGCCGCCAGGATCATCATCGAGTCGGTGCGCTTGCCCTCGGCGGAGCCCGTGTGCAGCTTCTTCTTCTCCTCGGCCGTCATGCCCTCACGGCTGTCGGAGCCGACGATCAGGTACGTCGTGCAGTCGCCCTCCTTGGGGCGGTCGATGACCTTGGCGAGGTCGACCTCGCGGCGCATCTTGCCGTCGGCCCAGAAGTACGTGCCGATCGTCGTGCCGAGCACGGCGACCAGGACAACGATCGACCCGATCTTGATGCGGCGGCGCCAGTCGGGCGCCGGACCGGGGGCCCGGACCGCGCCGCGGTCGGGGACGCGGGGGCCGCCGCCACGGCCGCCGCCCTGCGGGCTGCCGTAGACCTGCCCGGTGTTGTAGCCGCTGTCGTAGGCGTCGTCGTACCCCCGCGACTGCTGCTGGGGGACCGGCGGGGCCGGCGGGTGCTGCGGCGGCGCGGCGGGGCGCCGCACCTGGCGCATCCTGCGGGCGCCCTCGGGCTGGGCATCGGCGCTGCCACGGCCGTAACGCGCGTTGCGGTCGTCGGTCCATCCTTCGGGCCAGTCGTTCATGCGCACCAGTGTGCAGGCCGCTCCCCGCGGGCCGACAGGGTGGGTGGCGAATCGGACCGCGGCTGTAGCGAACCTGATGCAATGAGGGGCGGGACGGACTCGGGCATAGGGTGGAGGGCATGACAGATCAGGCCTCCGAGCTGCGAGGAAAGCCCACCGCGGCGTCCCGCACCACCCTCAGCCACATCATGACCGGCAGTGACACCAACCTCCTCGGCACCGTGCACGGCGGCGTGATCATGAAGTTGGTGGACGACGCGGCGGGTGCCGTCGCGGGCCGCCACTCCGGCGGACCGGCCGTGACGGCGTCGATGGACGAGATGGTGTTCCTGGAGCCGGTCCGCGTGGGCGACCTGGTCCATGTGAAGGCCCAGGTCAACTGGACCGGCCGGTCCTCCATGGAGGTGGGCGTCCGGGTCCTGGCCGAGCGGTGGAACGAGTCCACGCCCGCCACCCAGGTCGGCTCGGCCTACCTGGTCTTCGCCGCCGTCGACGCGGACGGCAAGCCCCGGCCCGTACCGCCGGTGATCCCGGAGACCGAGCGCGACAAGCGCCGCTACCAGGAGGCGCAGATCCGCCGCACCCACCGCCTCGCCCGCCGCCGCGCCATCAAGGAGCTGCGCGAGAAGCGGGCCGCGGAGGGCATGGAGGACTGACCGCGCCCACCGCGCCCCCGTGGGGTCAGGCGCAGATCACCTGGTCGCCGGTGACCACGCCGAACTCGCCCTGGAAGGCGTTCTCCGCCCGCACCGGCAGGACGCCCGCGAAGTTGGCACCGGCCGTGACCTTGAACGTCGCGCCCTGACCCCACACCGGCCGCAGCTCGCAGCCCGGCAGCGCCGTGGCCAGGGAGCGGGCGGAGCGGTCCCAGCGGGGGTCGAACCAGACGATCGTGCGGCGTACGTCACGCCGCGGCCAGTTCAGGGCCGTCGCGCTCGTCCTGAAACCGGTCGCCCGCAGCGCCGTGTCGATCCGGGCGCCCAGGCCGTGCACCAGGGTGCCGTTGTAGACCTGCACGCGGATCTGCTGCGGCGAGACCTCCACCAGCTTCTTGCGGACCGTGCCGCGGGCCGCGTACGGGGCCAGCGGCTTGTCCGCGCGTACCGCGGCGAACAGCCGCCCGGCCTTCACCGGGTCCCACTTCACCGTCGAGCCGATGCCCTTCACCGGGAAGCTGGTGCTGGCGACCGGTACGGAGGTGAACTCGGACGACGCCGCCGTGAAGCCGCGCATCGCCTTGGCGAGGGCCAGCATCTGCTGCGCGCCGAAGCCCTCGTCCGCCCGCACCGAGCTGAGCATCGCGGTGGACACCTGCTGGAACCTCACCGGGTTGAGCAGGGTGCCGTTGCTGGTCGCCTGGTCGATCAGGGCCGCCACGAACCGCTGCTGCCGCTGCATGCGGCCCAGGTCGGACGCCCCGTCGACATGGCGGGAGCGCACGTACTGCAGGGCGGCCCCGCCGTCCAGCTTGTGGGTGCCGGCCGGCAGGTCGAGCCCGGTGTACGCGTCCTTCATCGGCTTGGCGGTGCAGACCTCCACCCCGCCGATGGCGTCGACGGTCCGCATGAAGCTGGTGAAGTCCAGCTCCAGGTAGTGGTCGATCTTGACCCCGGTCATGTGCTCGACGGTCCGCACGGTGAGGTTCGGCCCGCCCTCGGCGTACGCGGCGTTCAGCTTCAGCGGGTGCCGCTGGTGCCGCTTGCCGGTGGTGGCGTCGGTGTGCGGGGGGATCTCGGCGTACGAGTCGCGCGGCAGCGACACCATGCTCGCCCGCTTACGGTCGGCGGAGATGTGCACCAGCATGATCGTGTCGGTGCAGCGGCAGGGGGCGCCGCCGAGGCGGTACTTCTCCTTCTCACGCGGGGTGATCCTGTCGCGGCCGTCGGTGCCGACGACCAGGATGTTGGTGCCGTGGCCCGGGGCGGGGCGGTTCTTCATGTCCTTGAACGGGTCGACCCGGCTGATCTGGGTGTCGAAGCTGGTGACGATCGCGTGGCCGATCCCGCCCGCCGCCAGGACCAGCACCGACACGGCCGTCGCCAGCCGCGTCCGCCACCGGGGCCGGGGCCGCCGCACCGCCGGTGCCGGCGCCGGGGCCCGTCTCGGCCGCCCCGGGGCGGGGGGCCGGGGAGCGGCGGGGCGGCGGGGCGGCGTGGGCACGAAGGACACCTCCGCGGGCGGCTGGGGGAATAGTGAGCACAGTAGGCCCATACGATCAGTGACCGCCCGCACCACCCGGGCGGCGCGCACCAGCGTCCCCCGTTCGCGGTAACGTGACAGGCGATGAACGCCATGACGTCCCCCCCGGTTTCCGTGATCATGCCGGTCCTCAATGAGGAGCGGCATCTGCGCGCCTCGGTCCGTCACATCCTCGAGCAGGAGTACGACGGCGAGATGGAGGTGGTGATCGCCCTCGGCCCGTCCACGGACCGTACGGACGAGATCGCCGCCGAGCTCGTGCGGGAGGACCCGCGCGTCCACACGGTGCCGAACCCCACCGGGCGCACTCCCGCGGCCCTCAACGCCGCGATCAAGGCGTCACGTCACCCGATCGTGGTGCGGGTGGACGGGCACGGCATGCTCTCGCCCAACTACATCGCGACCGCGGTCCGCCTGCTCGAGGAGACCGGCGCGCAGAACGTCGGCGGCATCATGCACGCCGAGGGCGAGAACGACTGGGAGCACGCCGTCGCCGCCGCGATGACGTCGAGGATCGGCGTCGGCAACGCGGCCTTCCACACCGGTGGCGAGGCCGGCCCGGCCGAGACCGTCTACCTGGGCGTGTTCCGGCGCGAGGCGCTGGAGCAGCAGGGCGGCTACAACGAGGAGTTCATCCGCGCCCAGGACTGGGAGCTGAACTTCCGCATCCGCGAGGCGGGCGGCCTGATCTGGTTCTCGCCCGAGCTGCGGGTCCAGTACCGCCCGCGCCCGAGCGTGCGGGCGCTGGCGAAGCAGTACAAGGACTACGGCCGGTGGCGCCACGTCGTCGCCCGCTACCACCAGGGCTCCATCAACCTGCGCTACCTGGCGCCGCCGACCGCCGTGTGCGCCATCGCCGCGGGTGTCGTGGTGGGCGCGACGCTCACCCCGTTCGGCTTCGTGATCCCGGGCGGCTACCTCGCGGCGATCGTCGCCGGGTCCGTCCCGGCCGGCAAGGGCCTGCCGCTGAAGGCACGGCTCCAGATCCCGGTGGCGCTGGCGACGATGCACATGTCGTGGGGGTACGGATTCCTCACGAGCCCGCGCTCGCTGGCCCGCAAGGTCATCGCCAGCCGCCGCCCGGCGGTCGTCCGGACGGCGGCGTAGCGCCTGGTCACCAGGTGAAGTTGGGGTCCACCGTCATGCAGCCGGTCTGGTCGGCCCTGCTGGTGTTGGACCCGGGCGCCTTCCCCGTGGCCTTCGCCTTCGGGTAGGTGTCGCCCTCGCGCCAGTCGGCGCCCACGATCAGGGTGATGCCCTGGACCTGGTCGGACTTCTTCACCGAACCGGCCGGGATGCCCAGGGCCTTGGCGACGGCCTGCGCGTCGCCCTCCAGGTCCGCGCTCGGGAACTGGACCACCGTCTTGGCCTGGCGCGGGGTGAGCGTGTCGGCCTCGGCCAGGGTGTAGCCCTTGGCGGCCAGCAGCCCGGCGACCGTGGTCGCCCGCCCCCGCGCCGACCCCAACTGGTCGGTGTAGGTGCCGTTTCGGACGGTCACCTCCGTCTCGGCGGGCGGTGCCGCCTCGTCCTTGGTGGCCGTGGGCGTGGCGCGCTTGGACGGCCTGCCGTCGAGCGGGATGTCCTCGCGGATCATCCGGAACAGCTCCTCGGCCTCGTCCGCCTTCAGCTCGACCTTGCCGGCCCGGCGCGTCGAGTAGAAGTTGGGCAGCGTCGTCATGGTGATGCGCCCGGTCGGGACGCTCCTGAGCTGGTCGGCCACGTCGTACAGCTTGCCGATGGTGTCGAGGTCCTTGTCGACGGTGAGCGCCTCGATGGCCGCCTCGGCGAGCTTGCGCAGCTTGTTGGGGTCGGTGAGCTTCGCGTTCTTGCGCAGCTCGCGCACCATCGAGTTCATGTACATGTGCTGCGCCTTGGCCCGCTCCAGGTCGGTGCCGCCCACCCAGCCGTACCGGGTGCGCAGCCACTGGAGTGCCTGCTCGCCCTTGATGGGGTGCGTGCCCGCGGGCAGCTTCAGGCCCGATCCCTTGCCGTCGCTGGTGCGGGACTCGATGTTCTTGTCGACGCAGACGGGTACGCCGCCGATGGCGTCGGCCATGGACACCACACCGGCGAAGTCGATCATCATGAAGTGGTCGATGGGGATGCCGGTCAGCTCGACCCAGGTCGCCACCGTGCAGCCCGGACCACCGCGGTTCAGCGACTCGTTGGTCTGGGCGAACAGGCTTTCCCGGTACACCTTGCCGGTGTCCGGGTCCTGGCACTCGGGGATCTTCAGCATGGTGTCGCGCGGCATGCTCACCACGGAGACGTTGCTGCGGTCGGCCGAGAGGTGCAACAGCATCTGCACGTCGGCGAGCGGGGGACCGTCGAAGGTGTCCCGGCCGCCGCCGAGGTCCTGGTTCTCCTTGGAGTTCCGCGCGTCCGAACCGATCAGCAGGATGTTCAGCGGTGTCTGACCCGCCGCGTTCGCCCGGTGCTCGGGCATCTTGTTCTTGCCGAGCGTCAGGTCGTCCTTCTTGATCTTGCCGTTGAGGTGCTCGTAGTAGAGGTAACCGGCGCCGGCCGTGCCCAGTATCAGCAGCGACAGCACCGAGGCGCTCCACCGCAGCACCCGCCGCTTGCCCTTCCGGCCGGGCCCGGCGCCCTTCCCGGCACGGCGGCGGCCGCCGGCGCCGCCGCCACGGCGGTGACCCCCGCCGCCCTCGGCGGCGGCCGCCGCCTCAGCCGGTCTCGCCCGCCCCGGCCCGGTCTCCCGCTCCGGTTTCGCCGGATCGTCCGTGTCGCCGGACGCCGAGTCGTCGTACAGACCCTCGTCCCAGCCCAGTTCACGGGCGTGCGGAACGCCTTCCCGCGTCCCCTCCCCACGCACGCTGCTCTGTCCCACCCCAGGTCCCCCTGTCATTCAGGCATGCGTCATTCCGCGCACACCTGCTTGTCTGCCACTACCTTCTGCACACCCTCCGGCGTCTTCGCCGGACCGGTGATGGGCACCCCCGCGCCCTTGAAGTCCCCGCCGAGCGTGAGCTTCATCGGCTCCGTCTCCCCGGCGTCCGCCGTCCCCTGCTTCAGCGCCGTGGCGGGCAGGCCCATCAGGTCCGCGAGCTTGCGGGCCTGGTCGGCCTGGTTCGGCGCGAATTCCAGCGTCGTCTTCGGGATCTCCCGCGGGGCGTTGCTCTTGTTCGAGGACTTCAGGACGCCCGCGTCGTTCTGGAGCCAGACCAGGGTCCCCTGCGCCGCACCCGTCTTGCCGCTGCCGTTGTACACGTCGACGCGGACCTCGGACGCCTCGGCCCGCGCACCCTTCAGCAGCGCGGCCTGGGCGTCCTTGGCGTCCTTCTCCTTCTTCTTCACCTCGGTGAGGGAGACGTCGTTCTGCATCATCGAGAACAGCGGCTGCGCCTTCGCCTCGTCGACCACGACCGTGGCCTTCACCGTCTCGGCCGGGTTGTCGACGACGGGAAGGGTGGTGAAGGTGATGTTCTTGGGGTTGACCTTGGCGAGCTCCGAGCCGAGGTCCTGGAGCTTCTTGATGCTCCCTATCCCGGTGTCGACGGTGAGCGCCTCGGTGGCGGCCTCCGCGAGGTCCAGGAGCTTGGACGGACTGGTGAGCGTCTCGCTCGACTTCATCTTGCGGATCATCGAGCTCAGGAACTGCTGCTGCGTCTTGATCCGGTCCAGGTCGCTCTCGTTGCCGAAGGCGTGCCGGGTGCGGACGAACGCGAGGGCGTTCTCGCCCTGGATGACGTGCTTGCCCTTGGTGAGCTTCAGCTTCGACTGCTTGTCGTCGACGTCCTTGTTCACGCACACCTCGACGCCGCCGATCGCCGTCGTCAGCGTCTTCACCGCGTTGAAGTCGGCCATCATGAAGTGGTCGACGGTCAGCCCGGTGATCTCCTTGACCGTGCGCATGGTGCAGCCGGGGTCGCGTTCGGCCTGGCCCAGGCTGGTGTTGAACCGGACGTTCTGCTCGCCCGGGATCACCTTCGTGCCGTCGGCCGTCCTCGTCTCGCAGTCCGGGATGTCGGTCATCAGGTCCCGCGGGATGGACATCGCGGTGGCGTTCGTCCGGTCCTTGGAGACGTGGAAGAGGATCGTGGTGTCGGCGTGGCCGGCGCTGTTCTTGTCGCCGTAGCCCTCGTTGCCGTCGCCGGTCCGCTTGTCCGTGCCGATGACCAGGATGTTGATGGCCTGGTCCTTCTTGAAGCCGCCGCTGCCCGCACCCGCGATGTCCACGGTGCTGATGTTGGAGTTGAGGTGCTCGTAATAGGCGTACCCGGTGATGGCGAGGGCGACGACCAGGCCGGCCGTCACCCCGCTCGTCCACATCAGGGCCTTCTTCTTGCGGGACTTCTGCGGCTTGCGCTTGCGGCGGCCCGCCGCCCCCGGGGGCGTGGCGCCGCCGCGGCCGGGACCCTCCGGAGTGCCGGGGGCGCGGCGCCTGCGCTGGCCGGGGACGCCGGCCGTTCTGCTGCCGCCCGAGGCCGCCGGCGGGGCCGTTCTGGAGGTGTTCGCGGCGCGGCGGGAGGCGGGGCGGGTGGACTGCGCCGGGGGCGCCGACTGCTCAGTGGAATGATCCAGTCGCAGTTCGTAATTACCGGTCTGCGGGTTGAGTACCCACTGGTCGGCGGGGTCGATGTCGTCCGCCCGTCCACGGCTGTGCGCGTCCACGGTTGCCTGAGTCCTCCGTCGGTGCCACGCGAGGCGCCTCCCCCGTCAGGCGCTCGGTTCCACGATCTCGAGTGCGCGACCTGACGGCCGGGAGCACCGGATCGCGTCACACTATCCGCCCAGTTCAGCGTGGGGCGACGTCCGTGACAAATTCCACGCACCTTACAAGCGGGCAATCCGCCCAATCCGCATGGAGTTCCGCTTCCTCTTTGGGCATCGCTTTACTCACAGCCATCACGAGCATGTGCCGACGGCGGCGTTCGTGCCCGTGAACGTCGGTGTCGAGGAAGGGCTCGTCCGCCTCTTGCGCCTGCTCGATTCGCCGCTGCCGGTCTCGTTCTGCCCGTCACCGGGAACGACGACGACCGGTTCGTCGTCACGCAGGCGCTTGAACAGGCTGTTCGCGCGCGGCTGTACGAGTTCGTCACGGTTCGGGTTGTCCCGGTAGGGGCGGCGCGGAATGGTCAGGAACTGCACCTTTTCCGTGGGTACGCTGCGCATCGCCCGGGACAAGTCGTACAAGTCCTTCAGGGAGTCCAGGCCCGGGTCGGTCGTCACGGACCTGGTCGCCGCGTCCAGCACCGGGTAGAGACGCGCCGGGTTGAGCAGCACCCCGTTGCTCTGCACCTTGTTGACGAGCGCGCCGAGGAACTGCTGCTGGCGGTCCATGCGTTCGGTGTCGCTGCCGTTGCCGAGGGACTTGCGGGCCCGTACGTAACCCAGGGCCTGCTCGCCGTCGAGCGTCCGGGCGCCCGCCTTCAGGTTGACCCGTGCGTCGGGGTCGTTGACGGGCTTGCGCACGCACACCCGTACGCCGCCGACCGCGTCCACCATCTTCTTGAAGCCCCGGAAGTCGATCACCACGTGGTGGTCCACGCGGATGCCGGTCAGCTTCTCCAGCGTCCGCACCGTGCAGGCCGTGCCGCCGCGCTCGAAGGCCCAGTTGAACTGGGCGAACTGCGGCGTGGTCCGGCTGCCGCCCCGCGTGCGGCAGCTCGGGATCCACACCATGAGGTCACGCGGCACGGACACCGCCGTCACACCGCGCCCGTGGGCAGCCAGGTGCAGCAGGATCGTCGTGTCGGAGCGCTGGGTGCCCTTGTCCCGGCCGTACTGGGCGTTCCCGCTCCCGGCGCGCGTGTCGGAGCCGATCAGCAGGATGTTCCGCGCGCCGCGCACCAGGGAGCTGGGCCGCTCCCGCTCGTACCGCTCCAGCTCGGCGGCGGCCGAGAGGTCGGTGGTGATGTTCTCGTCCAGCTTCTTGTACAGCCACCACCCGACCCCGGCCGCCACGAGCACGACGAGCGCGCCCACGAAGGCGAGGACCCGCAGGCCGCGCGGCCGGAAGCGGGCGGGGCGCCGTCCGGCGGGCCCGGCCGGCCCCGCGGGCGCGGCCACCGGCGGGAGCACGGGCCCGGCGGGGCGCGCCGGACGCTTCCGGCGCTTCCTGCCGCCCTTGCCGCTCCTGCCGCCACTCCCGGACGGGCGGCCCTTGCCGGACGCCCCACGCTTCGACGGGCCGTCACCGGCTGGGGTGCCCGGACCGGACACCCCTGCCGGGGGGTCCGGTTCCGGGGGCGTACCAGCGCTGTCCGTCACGTCGTCCGTCCGTCCTTCGCACGAGGGGCCTGCACACGGGTGTGTGCCGATCATCCATCGCGGACGGCCCTGAACCCCGAGGGACTCGGCACGCCGTGCGCCGGACGGGTGGACTTCCGCCGCCGGTCACACCGCGGTGCCGGTGATCCGCTCGCTCTCGACCCGCTTCGCGAGCCCCTCCGGGGACAGCCGGTCCAGGTTCCGGCACAGGACGACGGACGCGCCCGACGCCAGCGGCGCGTACAGGCCCGCCGACAGCCCCTCCCACGAGTCGTACGCCAGCCCCGACAGCAGCCGCGCCCCGCCCGCGAGCCCCAGCTTCCGCGCGTCGGCCGCCGCGCGCTCCACGATCCCGGTGCCGCTCAGTTCCGTCCCGCCCACGGCCAGCGCCGGGGCGGCCGGGTCCACGGGGGCGTACGGCACGAAGTGGTCGCCCATCGAGGGCACCTCCACGGCGTAGTCGTCGTACCCGGGCGGCGGCGTGGGGAAGCGGCGCCCCAGCGGTGCCAGGGACAGCGCGAAGCGGCTGCCCGTGCAGGCGAGGCCCTCCTCGAGCCGGTCCGGCCCGGCGACCACGTGGTCCGCGCCGGCGGGGTCGCCGCCGACGTCGGCGACGACGCCCACCGAGGAGCAGGCGACCAGCCAGACGGCGGTCTGCCAGTGCGCCGGCAGCAGCAGGGCGACCCGCTCACCGGGCTCGGCGGACAGGGCGTCCTGGAGGAGGTTGGCCGTCTTGGCCACCCAATTGGCGAAGGTGGCCACCGACAATTCGACGCGTTCACCGGTTGCGTCGTCGTAGTAGGTGACCAAGGGACGTGACGGGTCCGCCTTGAGCGCGGATACGAGCAGGTCGGCGGGGGTGCGGTCGCTGGCATTCACGCGCGCCAGGGTACGCGCGCCGGGCGGGCGCGGTCCGCCGTACCGGTGACGGCGTCCACCGGTCGGACCGATGGGGCGTCAGATTCCCGGCGGGCGTGGGGCGTCCGGCTTGTCCAGGATCGCCTCATGCGTGCCTACCTTGCATCCTCGATCGGCGTCGCGTGCGCCGCGGCCCTCGTCCTTCCCCTGCCGCTCGCGCTCCCCGCGAGCGCCGCCCCCGCGGCCCCCGCCGTCTCCGGTACCTCCGCCGCCCCCGCCGGTGAGGCGGCGGTCCCCGGCTCCACCCAGTCGCTGCCGCTGGCGGCCCTCCCCTCCGAGCGGGCCACCGGTGCCGCGCGGCAGGGGCTGACCCGACGGGACGTCCGGCCGTTCTCGCTGGTCGGCGTGGTCTGGGACGACCCGGACGCCGAACTGCACGGATCGGTCCAGGTCCGTACCCGCGCCACCGGGGGCCACACGTGGTCCGGCTGGCAGTCCGTCGAGACCCACAACCACGACCACGCCGCCGACCCCGGCACCCCCGAACGCGACTCGGGCACCGTCCGCGGCTCCACCGCCCCGCTCTGGGTCGGCGCCTCCGACGGGGTGGAGGTGCGCGTACGGGCCGAGGCCCCGCGCTCGGGCGGCACCCCGGCGGCCCTGCCGCGCGGTATGCGCATCGAGCTCGTCGACCCCGGCGACGAGCCCAGCAGCGAGGCCGCCCCCGCCGAGCCCGCCAGCGAGGACACCGCCCAGGGCCCCGAGATCCCCGAGGGCAACGACACCGGGACCACCACCGGCCAGGTGCCCGCCCCCGCGCCGGTCCTCACGCCCGAGGAGTCGGCCGCCTCCGCCGTCAACGCCGAACTCGTGCCGCTCGGCGCCACCGAGATCCCCGAACTGTCCAAGGCCGAGACGGAGGCGGCGTACGCCGACCAGTTCGGCGACGAGGCCATGGCCGCCAAGCCGCACATCGGTCCCCGCCCGCGCATCATCACCCGCAAGGGCTGGGGCGCCGACGAGAGGCTGCGGGAACGCAATTTCGTCTACACGAAGTCCGTCCAGGCGGCCTTCCTCCACCACAGCGCCACCGGCAACAACTACAACTGCAAGCAGGCCCCATCCGTTCTGCGCAGTATCTACCGCTACCACGTCAAGAGCAGCGGCTGGCGCGACTTCGGCTACAACTTCGCCGTCGACAAGTGCGGAAACATCTACGAAGGCCGGGCGGGAGGCGTGGCCAAGGCGGTGCTGGGGGCGCACACCCGGGGCTTCAACACCAACAGCATGGGCATCGCCGTCCTCGGCACGTACAGTCAGTCCTCCCCGCCCGCCGCGGCGGTGACCGCCGTCGCGCGGCTGACGGCGTGGAAGCTCGGCCTGTACGGAAAGGACCCACGGGCGAAGACCACCCTCACCTCGGGTGGAGGAAACCGGTACAAGAAGGGCGCGAAGGTCAAACTGAACGTCATCTCCGGCCACCGGGACGGCTTCTTGACCGACTGCCCAGGCACACGGCTCTACGGCAAGCTCGGCTCGGCCCGGAGCGCGTCGGCCAAGTACCAGGGCCGGTGAGGACGACCGGGGCGGCTGTACCGAACGGTCTGCATACACTGTCCGGTCGTATCGGTCATATGACCGATGTGGCCCATCGACCGGACCCAGCAGGAAGCAGAGACGACAGGTGACAGAAGCGATCCTCCTGGTCGGTGGCAAGGGCACCCGGCTGCGTCCGATGACGGTCAACACGCCCAAGCCCATGGTTCCGGCGGCGGGCGTCCCGTTCCTCACGCACCAACTGGCCCGCGCCCGGGCGGCGGGCGTCGAGCACATCGTGCTGGCGACCTCGTACCTCGCCGAGGTGTTCGAGCCGTACTTCGGCGACGGGTCCTCGCTCGGCCTGCACATCGAGTACGTCACCGAGAAGGAGCCCCTGGGCACGGGCGGCGCCATACGCAACGTCGCCTCGCGCCTGCACTCGGGACCGGACGAACCGGTCCTCATCTTCAACGGGGACATCCTGACCGGCCTGGACATCCGGGCCCTGGTGGAGACCCACGAGACGTCCGGCGCCGACGTCTCGCTCCACCTCACCCGCGTCGAGGACCCGCGCGCGTTCGGGCTCGTCCCGACCGACGCCACCGGACGGGTCACGGCCTTCCTGGAGAAGCCGCAGACGCCCGAGGAGATCGTCACCGACCAGATCAACGCGGGCGCCTACGTCTTCCGCCGCTCCGTCATCGACACCATCCCGGCCGGGCGCCCCGTCTCGGTCGAACGCGAGACGTTCCCCGACCTGCTCGCCACCGGCGCCCACCTCCAGGGCATGGTCGACTCCACCTACTGGCTGGACCTCGGCACCCCGCAGGCCTTCGTGCGCGGCTCCGCCGACCTCGTGCTGGGCCGCGCCCCGTCCCCGGCCGTGCCCGGCCGGCGCGGCGACCGGCTCGTCCTGGAGGGCGCCGCCGTCGCCCCGGACGCCAAGCTCACGGGCGGTACGGTCATCGGCGCCGGCGCGACCGTCGGCGAGGGCGCCCGCGTGGCCGGCAGCACCGTGCTGGACGGCGCGGTCGTCGAGGCCGGCGCGGTGATCACCGACTCACTGATCGGCGAGGGCGCCCGGGTGGGCGCGCGGACGATCCTGCACGGCGCGGTCATCGGCGAC
This sequence comes from Streptomyces sp. WAC05374, assembly GCF_004353505.1. GTDB lineage: Bacteria > Actinomycetota > Actinomycetes > Streptomycetales > Streptomycetaceae > Streptomyces. Next base: position 23,055 of record NZ_SMNQ01000003.1, on the reverse strand, counting down.
CGTGCGCAGGTCGGCGCCGACAACGAGCTGCGCGACGGGGTCCGGGTGTGGTGCGGCGCACGGCTGCCGGACGGGGCGGTGCGGTTCTCGTCGGACCAGTGACGGAGCGGGGGTCTACCCTCATAGGGACCCCGGACGGACCCCGCCGGGCACCCGAACCCCGAGGACCGTAGCGACGTGGCAGGCCGATACGCACCGCGCCCGACCCGCACCACCGTGCGCGGCGGACAGGTCGCCATACCCGCGGCCCGCTCACCCAGGGCCCCGGCCGCCGCGCCGCGCACCCGCACCTGGTCACCGCCGTTCCCGCTGGACCTGGGGCTCGCCCTCGGGCCGCTGCGCCGCGGCCCGGGCGACCCCACGTTCCGCACGGCACCCGACGGCTCCGTCTGGCGCGCCACCCGCACCCCGGACGGCCCCGGGACACTGCGGGTCACGGCGCGCGGCGGGACCGTCGAGGCCGAGGCGTGGGGCGCGGGCGCGCCCTGGCTCCTGGACCGCCTCCCGGCGCTCCTCGGCGCGGAGGACGACCCGTCGGCGTTCACCCCCCGCCACCGGCTGCTGGCCGTGACGGAGCGGCGCCGCCCGGGGCTGCGGCTGACCCGGACCGGGCTGGTCATGGAGTCGCTGATCCCCTCGATCCTGGAGCAGAAGGTCACGACGGACGAGGCGTACCGGGCGTGGCGCCTGCTCGTGCGCGGGTTCGGCGAGCCCGCACCGGGCCCGAACGACCGGCTGTACGTCATGCCGGAGCCGCGCACCTGGGCGCTGATCCCGTCCTGGGAGTGGCACCGCGCCGGTGTCGACGCCAAGCGCTCCGGCACGGTCATCCGGGCGGTGCGGGTGGCCCGCCGCCTGGAGGAGGCCGCCGCGATGGAACCCGAGCAGGCCCGGCAGCGCCTGGAACTGGTGCCCGGCGTCGGCCCCTGGACGTCCGCCGAGACCGTGCAGCGCAGCAACGGCGCCCCCGACGCGGTCACCACCGGCGACTACCACCTGCCGGGCATCGTGGGGTACGCCCTGGCGGGGCGCCGGGACGCGGACGACGAGGAGATGCTGGAGCTGCTGGCCCCCTACGCCGGTCAGCGCCACCGCGCCGCCCGCCTCATCCTCCTCAGCGGCCACACCCCGCCCCGCCGCGGCCCCCGCTTCACCCCCGGCAACATCGCCGCGCTGTAGGAGCCGCAGGGACGCCCCGGGGCCTCACCGCACGGTGACGATCCAGGGTGCCCCGGCGGCTCACCGCACCTCGACGAACGTCTCCACGTCCCGTGGCGCCCGCGGCCCCGGTACGCCGGCCGGGCGCCCGACCGCCACCGCGCCCATCGGGTCCCAGTCGCCCGGCAGCCCCAGCACCTCCCGCACGACGTCCCGGCAGAACATCGTGGACGACACCCACGCCGACCCCAGCCGCTCACCGGCCAGCGCCACGAGGAAGTTCTGTACGCCCGCCCCGGCCGCGGCCACGAACATCTCGCGCTCCGCCCCGTCCCGCCGCGCGTCCCCGTAGTGGTGCGCGCCGTCCGCCACCAGGCACGGCACCACCAGGTAGGGCGCACGCCGCAGGACGTCCCCGCGGCGCACCCGCCGCGCGACGGCATCCTCGCCGAGACCGTCCGCGCGCAGGTCGGCGACCCACGCGTCCCGCATGGCGTCCAGCAGCCGCACCCGCGACTCCTCCGACTCCAGCAGCACGAACCGCCACGGTGTGGTGTGGTGCGGCGCGGGCGCCGTCAGGGCGGCGGCCACCGCCCTGCGGACCGCGCCCGGGTCCACGGGGTCGTCCGTGAACTCCCGTACCGTCCGCCGCAGCGTGACCGCCTCGCGCACCGCCTCGGACGTGCCGAGCCGGAACATGTCGTCCGCCGCGTCCCGCACGAGCGCATGGGCACCCTCGCCCGCGTCCGGCACCACCAGGTGCGCCAGGCCCCGCACCACCGCGACCGGCAGCCCCGCCGCCTTGCCCTTCACCAGGTCCCCGGCGGCGGCCAGCTCGTCCGCTCCGGCGACGACCGTGGCGACGAGCGGATTGCCGTACACGTCCGTGCCGCCGCGCAGGTCGTCCAGCACCCGGACGCCCGCCGCGCCGATCGCCACATCGGTGACCCCGCTGCGCCACGGCCGCCCGAAGGTGTCCGTGACGATGACACCGACGTCCACGCCGAGCACGTCCCGCAGCCCCTCGCGGAGGGCGCGCGCCGACGCGTCGGGGTCCTCCGGCAGCAACAGCACCGTCCCCGCCGGGGTGTTCGACGCGTCGACCCCGGCCGCGGCCATCACCAGGCCCTGCCGGTTCTGCACGATGCGCAGGGTGCCGCGCCGGGCCACCACCCGGACCGTCTCGGCGTCGATCGCGGCCTCGCGGTCGTCCGCCGCGACGACCCGCCCCTCCGCCTTGCTGACGATCTTCGACGTGACGAGCAGCACGTCACCGTCGGCGAGCCCGGGTTCCGTGGCCGCGATCAGCTTGGCGAGATCGTCCCCGGGCCGCACCTCGGGCAGCCCGGGCAGCGCCCACACCCGGTAGGAGGGAGCCGTCACGCGCGTACCTCCTCGGCGAGGGCGAGCGCCTCGTGCGCCATGGCCGCCGTGGCGTCGACGTCCGTCATCATCAGCGGCACCGCCCGGCACCGGATGCCGGCCGCCTCCACCTCGCCGACCGTGCCGGCGTCGGCCGTATCGACGAGCCAGCCGTCGAGCAGCCCGGAGCCGTAGTGCCGCGCGACCGCCGAGGCCGTGGACTCGACGCCCACGGCCGCCAGCACCTTGTCGGCCATGCCGCGCACCGGCGCGCCGCCGACGATGGGGGACAGGCCGACGACCGGGACGCCCGCCTCGGCGATCGCCTCGCGGATGCCGGGCACGGCGAGGATGGTGCCGATGCTCACCACCGGGTTGGACGGCGGGAAGAGCACGACGTCGGCCTCGCCGATGGCCTCCAGCACGCCGGGCGCGGGGCCGGCCTGCTCGGCGCCGACCGGCACCACGGCGTGCGCGTCCACGGAGGCGCGCAGCCTGACCCAGTACTCCTGGAAGTGGACGGCCTTGCGCTCGCCCCCGACCTCGATGGCGACGTGCGTCTCGACCCGGTCGTCGGACATCGGCAGCAGCCGCACGCCCGGTTTCCACCGGGCGCACAGTGCCTCGGTGACGGCGCTCAGCGGGTAGCCGGCGGCCATCATCTGCGTACGGACGATGTGGGTGGCGAAGTCGCGGTCGCCGAGCCCGAACCAGTCGGGCCCCACGCCGTACGCGGCCAGCTCGTCCTTGACCCGGAAGGTCTCGTCGGCGCGCCCCCAGCCCTGCTCCTCGTCGATGCCTCCGCCCAGGGTGTACATCACCGTGTCGAGGTCGGGGCAGACCTTCAGCCCGAACAGATGGATGTCGTCACCGGTGTTGCCGATGACCGTGATGTCCGCGTCCGGCGCGGCCTGCTTGAGGCCGCGCAGGAAACGGGCACCGCCGATGCCTCCGGCCAGAACCACAATGCGCATGCGCAGCAGTGTGTCAGGCGGTCACGGCATCCCGGGCCCGAGGGGCGGAGCAGGCCGTGCCGTGCATCGGCATCTCGGTCAGCCCCGGGTAGTAGACGTGCAGGCTGACGGCGGGTTCGAGCGAGTCGTTCACCACGTCGTGCGCGTACCCCGGCGCGAAGACGCGCTGCGCGCCGGCGTTGAGCAGCCGCGCGCCCTTGTCCGTACGTTCCGTCAGTTCCCCTTCGAGAACGGTCAGTACGCCGGAGGAGTCGCCGTGACCATGCATACCCGTGCCCTGACCGGGCACCCAGGACAGGAGCCACACCTCGTAACCGGGACCGGTGCGCAGCCGGTGGTACCAGCGAGTGGTGGCGTCGTAGTCGACGAGGTGCGCCCACTGCGCCCGGTCGGCGGCGATGGAACGGGCGAGACCGGCGAACTCGGCCACGGTGGACGGGTGGGCCTTGGCGGGCTGGAGGAGGTGCTGGACGGCGAGGATGTCGCCGGCGATCTGGAGGTCGCTGTCGCTGTTCATGGGCTGCGGGGGTTCCTGGGGAGAAACGGGTCCGGAACGTCCGGAAACCGGAGGCGGGAAACAGACGCGGGGGAGGAGAGCTGGAGCGCTACGGCATCAACAGCAGGAACAACGACAGCGACAGCGACAGAGCGGCTGAAGAGCCGGGGCAGCGCTGCGGGACCCACGGTCGTGGGTCGCGAGGAGCGCTGTGGTCGCTGGCATGCCATCAAAGGTGACCGGCTCGATTACGTCTGTCAACCCAATGACCGATTTGGCGGCAATGTTTCACCTCATCCGGTTACTCCGTCCGGAGAAAGGTTTGTGCTGAGGGGGGCCCGGACACATGGCGCAGCAACCACCCGCGCAAACGTCGTCGCGCTCTCGTGACCTGACTGTGATCCGGGTCGCTTCGCCGGCTCGACCGCAACAAGATCGAAGCGGCGGACGTCCTCCCTGGGAGAGGTGGTGAAAGGGAGGGTGCGGGCTGGGTGACGGCATGTGTCTCATTTTTGCTGATTTGAACACTTTCCGCATAGCCTTGGTTCCGCAGAGTGAATACCGGGCCCAATAGCAGATCCCGGCTTGACTGGCCCGGAGCACCACACTTGTAATTTCACTCGTGTCGTTCGGCCGAAAAATTCGACAAACGGCCACATCACGGGGACGCAAAGACCGACGAGGGGCGCACATGACCGAGTTGTTCCAGGAACTGCTGGTCGAGGACGCGGATGAGGAACTCGGCTGGCAGGAGCGCGCGTTGTGCGCCCAGACGGATCCGGAGTCGTTCTTCCCCGAGAAGGGCGGATCCACACGCGAGGCCAAGAAGGTCTGCCTCGCCTGCGAAGTCCGTTCGGAATGCCTTGAGTACGCGCTCGCGAATGACGAAAGATTCGGAATCTGGGGCGGCCTGTCGGAGCGCGAGCGCCGCCGCCTGAAGAAAGCCGCGGTCTGACCGACCACCGGCCGGGGCGCCACACAGGCCGGCCGCCCGGCGCGACACCGGCACGGGCGCGCTGATTCCCAGCCGCCGCATCCGTATGCCGCACCCGCCATCCGGCGCGGGCGGGGCCGTGCAGGGTCGTCCCCGCAGAGGTTGGCGGCGAGGGGTGGGCTCCCGACGGCGTTACCCGAGGCCGCCGGCCTCGAGGAGTCGAGCCCGGAGGGGCCACGCCCCCACCCGCTCCCCAGGCGCCGCCCGGGGCGGGCCGCGCGCGGGCCCCCGGCCCGCCGGACCGCCACCGAGCCCCCGGCAGCCCCGCCTGCCCCGCCTGCGCGCAAGCCACCGCGCCGGTCATCCACGCACGCCGACCGGCCAAAGCGTGCACACGTGTACGTAAAGAACGGCAAGAACGAGCCGCCGGCCGTGCTCTGTCCACAGGCGGCCGACCGCCGTCCTGCCAGCCATTAGTGTGGGCCTCCGTCCGAGACGCTCCCACGCCCCCCGCGGGCGACCCCCGGCCGGAGGGCCCGTAACCCGATGTCCGCCACCGCGCAGCAGCCCGAATTCCCGCGGCACGTCGTCACCGCCGTGCTCGTCTCCCACGACGGCGCCCGGTGGCTGCCGGACGTCCTCGCCGGGCTGCTCGGCCAGGAACGCCCCGTACAGAACGTCGTCGCCGCCGACACCGGCAGCGCCGACGACTCCGCGCGGCTGGTCACCGAGGCCATCGGCGACGACCGGGTGCTGCACCTCGCGCGGCGCACGGGCTTCGGCGCCGCCGTCGAGGAGGCCGCGCGCACGGCGCCCGTGCTCGGCCCCGAGGAGCTGCCGTACCTGAAGCGGCCCAGCGGCTGGGATCCCGTCAGCCGGACGTGGAACGACGACGCCTACGACATGCCGGACCTGCCGCACGGCGAGCCCGTCCAGTGGCTCTGGCTGCTCCACGACGACGCCGCGCCCGAGCCCGACGCCCTCGCCGAGCTGCTCCGCGTCGCGGACAGTGACGCGTACGCGGCGATCGTCGGGCCCAAGCTGCGCGGCTGGTACGACCGCAAGCAGCTCCTCGAAGTGGGCGTGTCCATCGCCAACAGTGGCCGCCGCTGGACCGGCCTGGACCGGCGCGAGCAGGACCAGGGCCAGCACGACCAGGTCCGCCCCGTACTCGCCGTCTCCAGCGCCGGCATGCTCGTTCGCCGGGACGTCTTCGAGGAGCTCGGCGGCTTCGACCGGCGTCTGCCCCTGATGCGTGACGACGTCGACCTGTGCTGGCGCGCGCACGCCGCCGGCCACCGCGTCCTCGTCGCCCCCGACGCCGTCCTCCGCCACGCGGAGGCGTCCGCCCGCGAGCGGCGCACCGTCGACTGCGCGGGCCGCTCCGTCGCCAGCCCGCACCGCGTCGACAAGGCGGGAGCCGTCTACACGCTGCTGGCCAACGCGCGCGGCGCCGCCTTCCCCTGGGTCCTCCTCCGCCTCGTCGTCGGCACCCTCCTGCGCACCCTGGCCTACCTCGTCGGCAAGGCGCCCGGCCAGGCCGTCGACGAAGTCATGGGTCTGTTCGGCACGTTGCTGCGGCCCGAGCGGATCATCGCGGCCCGCCGGAAGCGGAGCCACAGGGCCGTCGAGGCGTCCGAGCTGCGCCCGCTGTTCCCGCCGCCCGGCGCCACCGTCCGCGCCACCGTCGAACAGGTCATGTCCAACGTCGGCGGCACGGACGCCGATTCGGGCGGCTCGCGCCACGGCGCGGTGGAGTCGGGCCCCGGCGGGGACGACGCCGACTACCTCGAGATCGAGCAGTTCGCCCGGCTCAAGAAGATCGCCCGCAAGCCGGGCCCGGTCCTCTTCGCGCTGCTGCTGCTCGTGTCGGTGGTGGCCTGCCGCGGCCTGTTCGGTGGCGGTTCCCTCGCGGGCGGCGCGCTGCTGCCCGTCCCCGACGGGGTCGGGGACCTGTGGGCCCGGTACGCGGACGCCTGGCACCCGCTGGGCACCGGCGGCACCCAGACCGCCCCTCCGTACCTGGCGATCCTCGCCGCCCTGTCCGCCGTGTTCCTCGGCTCCACCGGCCTCGCGCTCACCGTGCTGCTGGTCTGCTCGGTGCCGCTGGCCGGCTTCACCGCGTACTTCGCCTCCCGTCCCCTGGTCGAGTCGCGGCTGCTGCGCGCCTGGGGAGCCGTCGCGTACGCCTTCCTGCCCGCCGCCACCGGGGCGCTGGCGACCGGGCGGCTGGGCACGGCCGTCCTGGCCGTCCTGCTGCCGCTGATCGCCCGGGCCGCCGTCGCGGCGCACGGGCTGCGCGGTGAGGGACGCGGAAGCTGGCGCGCCACCTGGGCGTACGCCTTCCTGCTCACCTTCACCATGGCGTTCACCCCGGTCGTCTGGCCGCTCGCGGTCGTCCTCGGCCTCGCGGTGCTGGTGCTGCGGCGCGGGGACGCCGTCGCGTACGGGCTGCGCTTCCTGGCGGTCGCCGGCACCCCGCTGCTGCTGCTCGCACCCTGGTCGCTGACCCTGCTGAGCGACCCGTCCGCCTTCCTGAGGGAGGCCGGTACGGAGTACACCGCGGGCTCGGCGTCGCCCCTCGACCTGCTCGGCGTCTCCCCGGGCGGCCCCCGGACCGTCGGCGGGCTGGTGCTGATCGGCCTGGTCCTCGCGGCGCTGGCGGCCCTGCTGCGCGCGGAGCGGCAGTTCGCCGTCCGCACGGCCTGGGTGGCCGCAGTCGTCGCCCTCGTGTTCGCGGTGCTGACCAACGGCTCCGGCTGGGCCGGCCCCGCCACCCTCGTGTACGGCATCGCGCTGCTGGCCGCCGGCATGCTCGGCGCGGAGGGCGGCCGTACGCGCGTCGCCTCCCAGAGCTTCGGCTGGCGCCAGCCGGTGGCCGTGCTGATCGCGCTGGCCGCCGCCGCCGGACCGGTCGTCTCCGCGGCGGGCTGGATGCTCGGCGGCGCGGCCGGCCCCCTCGAGCGGCGCGACCCGGTGCAGGTGCCCGCGTTCGTCGCCGAGGAGAGCGACACCCGGGACCAGCCGCGCACCCTGGTGCTGGGCGGCACCTCCACGGCCGAGGTGCCCTACACCCTGCTGCGCGGCTCGGGCGCCCGCCTCGGGGACGCCGAACTGGCCGCGGCGGGCGGCGGCGACGCCCGCCTCGACAAGGTCGTGGCCAACCTGGTCGCGGGCTCCGGCGCGGACCAGACGGACCAGCTCAGCGGCTTCGCGATCCGGTACGTCCTGGTACGGGACGGCGCGCCGCGCCAGATGGGCCGCGTCCTGGACGCCACGCCGGGGCTCACCCGGCTCAGCCAGCTCGACGGCAGCGCCCTGTGGCGGGTGGACCGGCAGGTCGCGCGGGCCACCATCGTCCCGGGCGGCGACGGCAAGGGCGAGCGGCTGGCGGTCGCCGCCGGCCCGGTCGAGGCGCACACCGACATCCCCTCGGGCGCCTCCGGCCGCGTGCTGCGCATCGCGGACCGGGCGGACGACGGCTGGCGGGCCACCATCGACGGGCGGCCGCTGGAGAAGACGGTCGTGGACGGCTGGGCGCAGGGCTTCGAGCTGCCCGCCGAGGGCGGGCGCCTGGACCTGACGTACGAGGACTCCTTCGGGCACACCGCCTGGGTCTGGACGCAGGCATTCCTGGCCGTCGTCCTCCTCGTCCTGGCCCTGCCGGGGCGGCGCCGCGACGTGGACGACGACCTGCCGGAGGAGGAGCCCGCCGTGACCGCCGAGGACCTGGCGGGCGACGGCCGCCGGGCACGCCGGCTGCGGGCGGCGGCCGCGGACGCCGCCGGGGCGGCGGAAGCCGGTCAGGGCGCCGACACTGCACCGGAGGCGGCCCCCGCCTCCGTACCCGTACCGGACGCCGACCCGTACGCGCACCCCGAGGTGCCGCGCCAGCCCGCCTACGGCGAGTGGGACGGCGGCCACACGTACGCCGGTCACCCGGCCGGGCAGCAGCAGTACCAGGCCGATCCGTACCAGCAGTACCCGCAGTCCTACGAGCAGTACCAGCAGCCCCCGACGGGATACGAACAGACCGGCTACGAGCAGGGCCCCTACGACGCGCAGGGGCAGTACCAGCAGCAGTACCAGCAGTACCCGCAGGGGCAGTACGAGCAGCAGCAGTACGGCTACGAGTACGACAACGAGCAGCGTCCCGACGGGAGCAGCAACCAGTGAACCGGACCACCCTCTCCCTCGCCGCCGCCGTCACCGCCCTCGCCGCGGTCACCGGTCTCGCCGCCCTGACCTCCCCGGACGGCGGCGCCGGTACGCCGACGGCCGCCCCGGCCCCGGTCCGGCTCCCGGTCGAGCGCTCCAGCCTGCTGTGCCCCGCGCCGAGCAACTCCGAGGTCGCCGAGACGGTGTACACGTCGTTCACCCCGGCCGGGAAGGCGTCCGGCACCGGCGCGGCCTCCGCGGGCCGGGCGGAGCTGAAGCCGTCCACCGCCACGGCGGACGAGACGACCGCGACCCCCAGGAAGGCCGGCACCACCAAGAAGGCCCCGGCCGCCGACAAGCCCGCCCTCAGCCTCACCCAGCCCGGCAGGCCGGCCACCGCCGAGGCGGACGGCGGCGACGCCCCGGCCCTGATCGGCTCGGCCTCCGGACGGCTCGCCCCCGGCTGGACCACCCAGCAGACGACGAAGGTCCCGGCGGGCGGCGGGCACGGCCTGCTGGGCGTGAGCTGCACGGCGCCCGACACCGACTTCTGGTTCCCCGGTGCCTCGACCGCCAAGCAGCGCGCGGACTACGTCCATCTGACCAACCCCGACGACACGGCCACCGTCGTCGACATCGAGCTGCACGGGCCCGAGGGCACGCTGAAGTCCCAGCTCACCGAGGGCATCACGGTCCCGGCCCGGTCCAGCGTGCCGGTCCTGCTGTCCACCCTGACCACCGACCCGGCCGCCGATGACGTCACGGTCCACGTCACCACCCGCAGCGGCCGGGTGGGCGCGGTGGTGCGCTCCGCCGACGAGACGCTCGGCAGCGACTGGCTCCCCGCCTCCGTCGACCCGGCCGGCACGCTGGTCCTGCCCGGCATCCCGGCGGACGCCACGTCCGTACGGCTGGTGGCGTACGCGCCCGGCGAGGACGACGCCGACCTGAAGATCCAGCTCGCGAGCCCGACCGGCACGATCACCCCGGCCGCGGCCGAGGGCCTGCACGTGAAGTCGGGGATGACCGCGGCCGTCGACCTCAAGGACGTCACGCGCGGCGAGGCCGCGTCACTGCTGCTGTCCCCGGCCCAGAAGGGCCGCGCCACACCGGTGGTCGCCGCGCTGCGGGTCGTCCGCGGCAAGGGCGACGACCAGGAGGTGGCGTTCATCCCGGCGACCGGGCCGGTGGGGGAGCGGGCGACCGCCGCGGACAACCGGGCCGAGGGCACCACCCTGTCGCTGACCGCGCCGGGCGCGACCGCGGAGGTCAGGGTCACCGCGTCGGCGGGCACCGGGGGAGGGACGCCGGCGACCAAGACGTACACGGTCAGGAGCGGCACGACCCTGGCGGTCACGCCGCCGGTGCCGGCCGGGCTGAAGGGCTCGTACGCGCTGACGGTCGAGACGCTCTCGGGCGGCCCGGTGCACGCGGCGCGCACGCTGGCCGAGCCGGACGACGGCATCCCGATGTTCACGGTGCAGACCCTCGGCGACGACCGCGGCACGGTGGAGGTCCCGGCGGCCCGGCAGGACCTGTCGGTGCTGACGGACGGGTCGTGACGGGCCGGCCGTGACGGCTCCCTGACAGCCGGACAGGTCCTGTCGGCCGGGTACTCGCGGACGGGTCCCGACGGCCGGGCCGGTCCCGCCCCACCGAACGGGCCGGGCCGGCCCCGCCCCTGCCGGTGGGGCGGTCAGTCCTGCCCGTACCGGGGGTCGACCGACTCCGGCGACAGCCCGAGCAGCTCCGCCACCTGCTCGACCACGACCTCGTGGACCAGCAGGGCACGCTCGTCGCGGTTCTTGGCGCGCAGCTCGACCGGCCGCCGGTAGACGATGACCCGCGCGGGCCGGTCGCGGCCGGCCGGGACCGAGACGCCGAGCGGCACGGACTCCTCGGGCGCCACCGGGACCTCGAGCACGAGGAAGTCGACGTCGGCGAGCTGCGGCCAGCGCCGCTCGAGGCGCTCCACCGAGTCCTGCACCAGATCGCGGAAGGTGTCCGCGCGGGTGGCGGAGAGCGGTACCTGGGGCGGGGCCACGGGCCCGCGCATGCCGCGGCCGTGCCGGTCGCGGCGGCGCGGCCGGGGCTCGGCCGGTCGGGGCGGTACGGAACTGTCCATCACTGAGGCAGGGTAGCTCTCCCCGGCGTACGGCGATCGTGTCGCGCGCCATGCCAAGGGCGTGTCGTTGATTGAGCATTTCAGCCACGAATGGGCTCGATCCAGTACTGAGAATGAACCGGTCGGATCGCCTTGAATGACCGGATTCGTTCGGGGTGGCGTTCGGTCCGTCGGCCGCCGGCATCCCCGGATCGGACCTTCCCCGCAGGTCAGTCGAGCCTCCCCCGGAGCCCCTGTGCGGGAGGTCACACCGCGACACGGGCGAGTGACCTGGTGGAGAGTCGTCGCGGCCCGCTCAAGAGTGCGGTACCGTCCAACGTCGTGAGCCCTGTACGTCGCTGTTCGCGCACCGCGTGCGGCCGCCCTGCCGTCGCGACACTGACGTACGTCTATGCCGACTCGACTGCGGTCCTCGGCCCGCTCGCCACCTACGCCGAGCCCCACTGTTACGACCTGTGCGCCGAGCACAGCGAGCGCCTGACCGCGCCGCGCGGCTGGGAGGTCGTGCGGCTCTCCGACGGCTCCGCGCCCAGCCGCCCCAGCGGCGACGACCTCGAGGCGCTCGCCAACGCCGTACGGGAAGCGGCCCGCCCCCAGGAGCGCGCCGCGCAGGCCGGCGGCAAGCCCGGCGGCCGTGGCGGCGACCCGGTGGAGGTCGGGCGCCGCGGGCACCTGCGGGTGCTGCGCTCTCCCGACTCCTGAGCCCCCGCCCCCTACCGGGTAGTTTGTGTCCTCCACCCTCGGGTGGACCACACAGGGCTTGCAGGAGGGTGCGGGGAAGTGACAGCTCATCTGTCTCGTGATCTGTCGGGGATCGTCAAGGCGTACGACGTCCGCGGAGTGGTGCCGGATCAGTGGGACGAGCCGCTGGCGGAGCTCTTCGGCGCGGCGTTCGTCGAGGTCACGCGCGCCGAGGCGATCGTGGTCGGCCACGACATGCGCCCCTCGTCGCCCGGCCTGTCCGGTGCGTTCGCCCGGGGCGCGGCCCGGCGCGGCGCGGACGTCACGCTGATCGGCCTGTGCTCCACGGACCAGTTGTACTTCGCGTCGGGGCGCTTCGGGCTGCCGGGCGCGATGTTCACGGCGTCGCACAACCCGGCCCAGTACAACGGCATCAAGATGTGCCGCGCGGGCGCCGCGCCCGTCGGGCAGGACACCGGCCTCGCGGACATCCGCGCGCTCGTCGAGAAGTGGCTGGAGACCGGCGCGCCCGAGGCCGCCGCCGCTCCCGGCGTACTGACCGAGCGGGACACCCTCGGCGACTACGCCGCCCATCTGAAGACCCTGGTGGACCTCGCCGCCATCCGGCCGCTGAAGGTCGTCGTGGACGCCGGCAACGGCATGGGCGGCCACACGGTCCCCACCGTCTTCGCGGGCCTGCCGCTGGACCTGGTGCCCCTGTACTTCGAGCTGGACGGCACGTTCCCCAACCACGAGGCCAACCCCCTGGACCCGGCCAACCTGGTGGACCTCCAGAAGCGGGTGCGGGAGGAGGGCGCCGACCTGGGCCTGGCCTTCGACGGCGACGCCGACCGCTGCTTCGTGGTGGACGAGAAGGGGGACCCGGTGTCCCCGTCGGCGGTCACCGCGCTGGTCGCGGCGCGCGAGCTCGCCAGGAACGGCGGCACGGGGACGATCATCCACAACCTGATCACGTCGTGGTCCGTCCCCGAGGTCGTCCGCGAGCACGGCGGGACGCCGGTGCGCACCCGGGTCGGCCACTCCTTCATCAAGGAGGAGATGGCCCGTACCGGTGCCATCTTCGGCGGCGAGCACTCCGCGCACTACTACTTCCGCGACTTCTGGAACGCCGACACCGGCATGCTGGCCGCCCTCCACGTCCTCGCGGCCCTGGGCGGGCAGACCGGACCGCTGTCCGAGCTGGTCGCCTCGTACGACCGCTACTCCGGGTCGGGCGAGATCAACTCCACGGTCGCCGACCAGCCCGGCCGTACGGCGGCGGTACGCGAGGCGTTCGCCTCCCGCGACGGCGTCACGACCGACGACCTGGACGGCCTGACGGTCACGGGCGCCGACTGGTGGTTCAACCTCCGCCCCTCCAACACGGAACCGCTGCTGCGCCTGAACGTCGAGGCCCGCGACGAACCGACGATGGCCGCCCTGCGCGACGAGGTCCTCGCCCTCGTCCGCACCGCCTGACACGCACCCACCCGGCCACCCGGCCGGCCGCCCCGGACGTGCCCCCCCCGCCCGCCCGGTGCCGGCCGGCCCCCGGCCTCCGACCCACGCCCCGGCCCCGGCGCCCCCGGCCCCGGTGCCCCACGGCCCGCCAAGGCCACGCGCCGCGCCCCGCACCCCACCGCCCGGGGCGCGGGACCCGACCCCCGCCAACCCCACATCCCCCGCCCCCCGGCGGTAGGCTGACGTGGCCCGATGCGTACCACCCAGCGGCGCGCCACCGGCCACCGGACCCACCACCCACACCCCGAAGGGACCGACCCCATGCCGCTCGAAGCCGGCCTCCTGGAGATCCTCGCCTGCCCGGCCTGCCACGCCCCGCTCAACGACCGCACGGCGGCCGAGACCCCGGAGCTGATCTGCACCGGCGAGGACTGCGGCCTGGCCTACCCCGTACGGGACGGCATCCCGGTCCTCCTCGTGGACGAGGCCCGCCGCCCCGCCTGACGGCGCACCCGCGAGGGCGCCGCACACCCCGGCGCCGCGCCGCACCGCACACCACCCAGCACGGCGATCGGAGGCCCCACCTCATGCTCGACGAGACGCTGCTCGACGACCCGGACGCCCTGGCCCGAGTCGACCGCCGCGGTCTCCTGCGCGGGGCCGCCGAAGCCGGCGCCCGCGTACGCACGGCCGCCCGCCACGCCGCCGAAGCGGGCGTCACCGAGCTGAACCCCGAAGGCCGCCCCCGCGCCATCCTCATCGCCGGCCCCGGCACCGCCGCCGCCGGCGTCGCCGACCTGGTGGCCGTACTGGCCGGGGCGTCCGCGCCCGTCGCGCGCCTGCACTCCACCGGCGTGGCGGCCGCCCCGGGCGCGCTGCGCTGGACGCTCCCCGGCTGGACCGGCTCGGTGGACCTGCTCCTGATCACCACCACGGACGGCAGCGAACCCGGCCTCTCCCTCCTCGCCGAGCAGGCGTACCGCCGAGGCGTCACCGTCGTCGCCGTCGCCCCCCAGCGCTCCCCGCTCGCCGAGGCCGTCGGCGACACGCACGGCCTCGTCGTCCCGATGGCGACCGCGCCCCACGAGCTGACCGACGAGGAGTCACAGGCCGCGAGCCCCGCCGCGCTGTGGGCCCTGTTCACCCCGCTCCTCTCGCTGCTCGACCGCGTCGGTCTCGTCACCGCCCCGGCCGACGCCCTCCAGAAGGTCGCCGACCGCCTCGACCGCACGGCCGAACGCTGCGGCCCGGCCGTCGCCACGTACGGCAACCCGGCCAAGACCCTCGCCGCCGAACTCGCCGACACCCTCCCGCTCATCTGGACCGAGGGCGTCACCACGGCCCCCATCGGCCGCCGGTTCGCCACCGTGCTGGCGGAGCTGGCCGGCCGCCCGGCCTTCGCGGCGGAACTCCCCGAGGCCCTCGAGGCCCACCGGACCCTCCTGGCGGGCGACTTCGCGGCCGGCGCCGATCCCGACGACTTCTTCCGGGACCGCGTCGAGGAGGCACAGGCCCTCCACGCGCGGGTCGTCCTGCTGCGTGACCGCCCGGTCGGCGGCCTCACCGCCGCACCGGCCGCCCGCGAACTCGCGCTCAGCCACGACACCACCATCAGCGAGCTGGAACCCGAGAACGGCGCGGCCGACGACGGCGCCACGGCCGACCTGGAAGCGCTCGCGGAACTGCTGGCGGTGACGGACTTCGCGGCCGTCTACCTGGCGCTGGCGTCCCGCCGCAACGCCGGCTGACCACAAGGACACCGCCCACCCCCGGCCGCCACCCACGACGCAAGGAAAGACGCCGCATGGACCGCCTCTCCAACACCGTCCGCCCGTACGCCTGGGGCTCCACGACGGCCATCCCGGAACTGCTCGGCGTCGCCCCCACCGGCGAGCCGCAGGCCGAGATGTGGATGGGCGCCCACCCCGGCGCCCCCTCCCGTGTCACCCGCGCCGGACAGCCGGAGCAACCGCTCTCCGCCCTCATCGAGGCCGACCCCGCACGCGAACTCGGGCCCGCCGCCGTCGCCAGGTTCGGCCCCCGCCTGCCCTTCCTCCTCAAGATCCTCGCGGCCGCCGCCCCCCTCTCCCTCCAGGTCCACCCGGACCTGACCCAGGCCAGGGAAGGACACGCCGCCGAGGAGCGCGCGGGCATCCCCATCGACGCGCCCCACCGCAACTACAAGGACGCCAACCACAAGCCCGAGCTGATCTGCGCCCTCACCACCTTCGAAGGCTTCTGCGGCTTCCGCGCCCCCGACAGGACCGCCGACCTCCTCGCCGCGCTCGACGTCGACTCCCTCAAGCCGTACGTCGACCTCCTCCACGCCCATCCCGAGGACGCCGCGCTCCGCGAGGTCCTGACGGCCGTCCTGTCCGCCGACCCCGCCGACATGGCGGCCACCGTCACCGAGACCGCCGCCGCCTGTGACCGGCTCGGCGGCGCCCACGCCCCGTACGCCGTCCTCGCGCACCACTTCCCCGGCGACCCGGGCGTCCTCGCCGCCATGCTGCTCAACCACGTGCGCCTGCAGCCCGGCGAGGCGCTCTACCTCGGCGCCGGCGTCCCGCACGCGTACCTCGGCGGCCTCGGCGTGGAGATCATGGCGAACTCCGACAACGTCCTGCGCTGCGGACTGACCCCCAAGCACGTCGACGTCCCCGAACTCCTCCGCGTCGTCCGCTTCGAGGCCAACGACCCCGGCATCCTGCGCCCCGAAGCCTCACCCTCCGGTGAAGAGGTGTACGAAACCCCCGTCGACGAGTTCCGCCTCTCGCGGTACGTACGGGCCGAAGGCGCCGGCCCCGTCGACATCACCGCCGCCACCCCCCAGATCGTCCTCGCCACCTCCGGGACCCCCCGGGTGAACGACCTGACCCTGACGCCCGGCCAGTCCGTCTTCGTCCCCGCGGGCGAAAAAGCCGAACTGTCCGGTACCGGCACCCTCTTCCGGGCCACAGTGGTGGCCTGACGCACCGCCCGCCCCGGCTGCTGCAACAATGTGCCGCCGTACGAACCACCCCCCAGTACCCAGCAGCCGGCAGCATCAGGAAGGACACCCGCACGCATGAGCGCGTCAGGCGGAACCAAGGCGATCGTGGCGGCGCTCGCCGCGAACCTCGCTATCGCGGTGGCCAAATTCGTGGCGTTCCTCTTCAGTGGTTCGTCCTCGATGCTCGCCGAGAGCGTGCACTCGCTCGCCGACTCCGGAAACCAGGGCCTGCTGCTCCTCGGCGGCAAGAAGGCCCAGCGCGAGGCCACGCCCCAGCACCCCTTCGGTTACGGCCGCGAGCGGTACATCTATGCCTTCCTCGTCTCGATCGTCCTCTTCTCCGTCGGTGGCATGTTCGCCATCTACGAGGGCTACGAGAAGATCAAGCACCCGCACGAGATCGAGGCCTGGTACTGGCCCGTCGGCGTCCTCGTCTTCGCGATCATCGCCGAGACCTTCTCCTTCCGGACGGCCATCAAGGAGTCCAACGAGGTCCGCGGCAAGCTGTCCTGGAAGGAGTTCGTACGCCGTGCCAAGGCGCCCGAGCTCCCGGTCGTCCTCCTCGAGGACCTCGGGGCCCTCGTCGGCCTGATCCTCGCGCTCGTCGGCGTCAGCCTGGCGCTGGCCACGGGCAACGGCGTCTGGGACGGCATCGGCACCCTCTGCATCGGCGTCCTGCTCATCGCGATCGCGATCATCCTGGCCGCCGAGACCAAGTCGCTCCTGCTCGGTGAGGCCGCGGGCACCGACGAGGTCAAGAAGATCGAAGCGGCGCTCGTCGACAACGACACCGTCACCGGCATCATCCACATGCGCACGCTCCACCTCGGCCCCGAGGAGCTGCTGGTCGCCGCGAAGATCGCCGTCCGGCACGAGGACACCGCCACCGACATCGCCACCGCGATCGACGCCGCCGAGGCCCGCATCCGCACCGCCGTGCCGATCGCCCGGGTGATCTACCTGGAGCCCGACATCTTCCGGGACACCAAGCCCACCCCCGCCTCCTGACGGCACCAGGCCCCCGCCCCCGGCACCACCGGGCGGGGGCCTTCCCCATGCCCGCCCCCGGTCCCCGACCCCTGGGCCACCGCCCCGCCCGGCACCGCTCCCGACCGCCCGCCGCCCCGGGGCCCGCGCCCCGCCGGCCACCCGGCCCCGCGCCACCGCGCGCCACGTCGGCCGGAACCCGGCCCGGGCGGACTGTGGGTCGCCGGAGCGATCGGTGTAGATTCGTGACAGAGCCAGACGTCGCTGCTGATGGCGGTCGGGCGGTCCGCGACGGACCGGCCGAGGGAGAGAGGGCCTCCGACGACTGCACTGCGAGTACCGGGCATCCTTGTGTCCGGCCACCTCGCAGAGCCAGCCGTACCCACCCTCGACCCAACACGAGGAGCAGCTCGAAATGACGACTGTCGCCAACCGACAGGACTTCAAGGTCGCCGATCTCTCCCTGGCCGAGTTCGGCCGCAAGGAGATCACCCTCGCCGAGCACGAGATGCCGGGCCTGATGGCGATCCGCAAGGAGTACGCCGAGACCCAGCCGCTGGCGGGCGCCCGTATCACCGGCTCCCTGCACATGACGGTGCAGACGGCCGTCCTGATCGAGACGCTGGTCGCCCTCGGCGCCCAGGTCCGGTGGGCGTCCTGCAACATCTTCTCCACCCAGGACCATGCCGCCGCCGCCATCGCGGTCGGCCCGAACGGCACCCCGGACAACCCCCAGGGCGTCCCCGTCTTCGCCTGGAAGGGCGAGACGCTGGAGGAGTACTGGTGGTGCACCGAGCAGGCCCTGACCTGGCCGAACACGCCCACCGGCGGCCCGAACATGATTCTCGACGACGGTGGTGACGCCACCCTCCTCGTCCACAAGGGCGTCGAGTTCGAGAAGGCCGGCGAGGCCCCGGACCCCTCCACCGCGGACAGCGAGGAGTACGGCCACATCCTCCGCCTCCTCAACCGCACCCTGACCGAGAACCCGCAGAAGTGGACCCTTCTCGCCTCCGAGATCCGTGGCGTCACGGAGGAGACCACCACCGGTGTCCACCGCCTCTACGAGATGCACCGTGACGGCACGCTGCTGTTCCCGGCCATCAACGTCAACGACGCCGTCACCAAGTCGAAGTTCGACAACAAGTACGGCTGCCGCCACTCGCTGGTCGACGGCATCAACCGTGCCACCGACGTCCTCATCGGCGGCAAGGTCGCCGTGGTCTGCGGCTACGGCGACGTCGGCAAGGGCTGTGCCGAGTCGCTGCGCGGCCAGGGCGCCCGGGTGATCGTCACCGAGATCGACCCGATCTGCGCGCTCCAGGCGGCGATGGACGGCTACCAGGTCACCACCCTCGACGAGGTCGTCGGCCAGGCAGACATCTTCATCACCACCACCGGCAACAAGGACATCATCATGGCCTCGGACATGGCCAGGATGAAGCACCAGGCGATCGTGGGCAACATCGGCCACTTCGACAACGAGATCGACATGGCCGGCCTGGCGAAGATCCCCGGCATCGTCAAGGACGAGGTCAAGCCGCAGGTCCACACCTGGACCTTCCCCGACGGCAAGAAGATCATCGTGCTGTCGGAGGGCCGCCTGCTCAACCTGGGCAACGCCACTGGCCACCCCTCGTTCGTGATGTCCAACAGCTTCGCGGACCAGACCCTGGCCCAGATCGAGCTGTTCACCAAGCCCGAGGAGTACCCGACCGACGTCTACGTGCTGCCCAAGCACCTCGACGAGAAGGTCGCCCGCCTCCACCTGGACGCGCTCGGCGTGAAGCTGACGACCCTCCGCCCCGAGCAGGCCGACTACATCGGCGTGCAGGTCGAGGGCCCCTACAAGCCCGACCACTACCGCTACTGACGGCGCCCGTGCACTGACGCACGTCCGCAGCAGCCGGTGACCGGCAGCAGGTACCAGGCAGGCCCCCGCACCCCCGTGCCGGGGGCCTGCCCCGTACCTACCGGGCGTACCCCTACCGCCGATCCCGAGGACCCGAGGACCCATGCCCCGCGGCCGCTATTCGCTCCATGATCCGCACGATCACACCCCCCTCGGTGAAGAGCACTTCAACTGCGCACCCGGCCCCTCCGGCTGGCGCTACGTCTCCCAGATCACCACCCCCTCCGGCGATCACGCCGGCTCCGTCGACCTCACCCTCGACGACCTCGGCCGCCCCATCCGCCTCGAACTGCACGCCGCGAGCTGGCAGGTCCGCGGCGCCGCCCTCGACGGCGTCACCTGGGTCCGCACGGACCCCACCGGATCACATGCCACGGAAGGCAATGTGCGCGCCCACGCCTTCACCGGCACCTCCCCGGCGTTCCTCGTCGCCACGTCCCGCCTGCTGCGCCTCACCCCCGGTTCTCCCCCCACCCGTGTCCGCCTCGTCGCCTTCACGGACCCGGTCCTCGCACCGCTCACCGTCGACCAGTCGTGGGCCCTGATCAGAAGTGAAGCGCACGCCACTGACAACGGCCCCCTGACCGTGGACGAATACCAGGTCAACGCCCTCGACACGGGCGAACAGCACACGGTCCACATCGCCGGCGACGTGGTCCTCGCGGCCCCCGGCATCGAGCTCGAGGACCTCCAGACCCCGCCGTCCGTCTTCCCCTGACCCCTCCCCGCCCTACGCGGGCGGAGCGAACCCCGTCGCGGGCGGCGCGACCCCGCCGTCACCTGCCGCCCCCGACGGCCCGGCCGCACCCCCCGAGCCCCGACCGGCACCGACGGACGCACCAGCGCCATCCGCCCCAGCCGACCCACCGGCATCAGCCTCCGGCAGCGGAGCACCCACCGCGGGTGCACCCACCGCACCAGCCCCCACCGCGGGTGCACCCACCGCGGGAGCGCTCACCCCCGCAGCCCCCACCGCTGAAACACCCACCGCGGGTGCACCCACCGCGGGAGCGCTCACCCCCGCAGCCCCCACCACCCGCGCCGCCCCATCACCCCCCGGCGCGAACGCGCGCCGCGCATCCCGCGCCTGCCGCTCGCTCACCACGGCCGCCAGGTACGCCGCCGCGGGCACCCCCGGCGGCGGAGGCGTACCGGTCCGGGCCACCAGCTCGTCGGCCAGCCGCTCCGCCAGCGCCCGCCCCACCTCACCGTCCAGTTGCCCCATCCGCGTCAGGTACTGGCGTATCGCCGACCACAGACCGTCCGGCACCGCCGAGAGGTCCAACTGCGCGAAGCGCCCCACCAGCCACGGCGGCGGAGGCGGCACGGCCGTCGCCCGAGCCGCCGGAACCCGCTCCCGCACGACCAGCGTCCCCGCGAACACGTCACCGATCCGCCGCCCCCGGGCCGACACCAGCGAAGCGATGCACGCCACGACACCGAAGGTCAGCAGGATCTCCACGACCCCCATCGCCCCGCGCACCAGCGCGTGCCGGAAGCGGATCGGCCCGCCGTCGTCCCGCACCACCCGCAGCCCGCACGCCAGCTTCCCGAGCGAACGCCCATGACTGAGCGTCTCCACCGCTATGGGCCCACCGACCAGCACGAGCAGGAACGACGCGACCGACACCGCCATGACGGCCGCCTCGTCCAGCGAGGCGGTGGCCACCGCCAGACCGATGGATATGAGCAGGTACGCGGCCCAGACCACGACGAGGTCGATGACAAGGGCCAGCGCCCGGCTCGGCAGCCTCGCGGGCTGCAGGCCGAGTACGACCGCGTCCCCCGTCACAACCCCGCTCACGGAGCCCACCCTTCCTCGGCCTTCCCGAACCCTCCGAACGCCAGTCTGCCAAGCTGACCACCAGCGCGCCGCAGTAGTACGAACCGTACGCACCAGTGCCTGGAGCAGCAGCCGATCATGGACCTCGACGTCTACGTCACCGCCCACCGCGCCGAGTGGGACCGTCTGGACCACCTCCTGCGCCGCGGCAAGCACCTCACCGGAGCCGAGGCCGACGAACTGGTCGCCCTCTACCAGCGCACGGCCACCCACCTCTCGCTGATCCAGTCGAGTGCCCTCGACCCCATGCTCACGGCACGGCTCACCCAGTTGGTGGCCCGCGCCCGCGCCACGGTCACCGGCACCCGCCGCGCCTCCTGGCGCGACGCCGCACGCTTCCTCACGGCCGGGTTTCCCGCGGCCGTCTACCGCTCACGCCACTGGTGGATTCCGACGGCCGTCCTCTCGACACTCCTCGCCGCGCTCATCGGCTGGTGGATCGGCACCCACCCCGAGGTCCAGGCATCCATCGCGGCACCCGAGGATCTCCGCCGCATGACCCGCCCCGGCGGGGAGTACGAGACCTACTACTCCAGCCACCCGGCAGCCTCCTTCGCCGCCCAGGTCTGGACGAACAACGCCCAGGCCGCCGCCATGTGCCTCGTCCTCGGCGCCTTCCTCTGCGTCCCGGTCCTGTGGGTCCTCTTCCTGAACATGCTGAACCTGGGCGTCGGCATCGGCCTGATGTCCTCCGCGGGCCGCCTCGACACCTTCCTCGGCCTCGTCCTCCCTCACGGCCTGCTGGAACTGACCGCCGTCTTCGTCGCCGCCGGCACCGGTCTCCGGCTCGGCTGGACCCTCATCGACCCCGGTCCCCTCTCCCGCCGCACGGCCCTGGCCCAGCAGGGCCGCGCCGCCCTCGGCATGGCCATCGGCCTCGCGCTGGTCCTCTTCGTCTCCGGCGTGATCGAAGGCTTCGTGACCCCTTCCGGCCTCCCGACCTGGGCCCGCATCGCCATCGGCATCGCCGCCGAGCTGGCCTTTCTCGCGTACGTGTACGTCCTCGGCGGCCGCGCGGCCCGGGCCGGCGAAACCGGGGACGTCGAGGCCCCCGACCGCAGCGCCGAGCTCCCCACGGCCGCCTGATGTGCGTGGGGCCCTCCTGAGCTGCTAGTCTCCTCTTCGCCCACAAAACCCGTTGACACGGGTGGCGTGGGGAGGTAGCTTTGAACGGTTGCCTCGGACTGGACAAGTTCGAGAGCGATCAACTAGAGTCTCTCTCGCTCCGGTCGGAATTGATTTCCACGGAGCCAATCCGATTCTCATCCGAATCACAAACGCCGATTAGGTCGGCCGAAATGATTCTGATAAAGTCGGACCGGCCGAAAGGCAAAGGCCCTCCAACGGCCACCGGAAACTGAATCCGAACCGGAAACGGAACGGAAAAAGAATCTGGTAAGGTTGGAAACAACGAAGGGAAGCGCCCGGAGGAAAGCCCGAGAGGGTGAGTACGAAGGAAGCGTCCGTTCCTTGAGAACTCAACAGCGTGCCAAAAATCAACGCCAGATTAGTTGATACCCCGTCTCCATCACGGAGATGAGGTTCCTTTGTAGAAAACACAGCGAGGACGCTGTGAACCGAGGGGACTATTCCTCCCCTCCGGTTCCGCTCAACGCGAGTGTCAACCCGATCACGGGTAAACATTCACGGAGAGTTTGATCCTGGCTCAGGACGAACGCTGGCGGCGTGCTTAACACATGCAAGTCGAACGATGAACCCACTTCGGTGGGGGATTAGTGGCGAACGGGTGAGTAACACGTGGGCAATCTGCCCTTCACTCTGGGACAAGCCCTGGAAACGGGGTCTAATACCGGATACGACCACTGAGGGCATCCTCGGTGGTGGAAAGCTCCGGCGGTGAAGGATGAGCCCGCGGCCTATCAGCTTGTTGGTGGGGTAATGGCCTACCAAGGCGACGACGGGTAGCCGGCCTGAGAGGGCGACCGGCCACACTGGGACTGAGACACGGCCC
>NZ_SMNQ01000041.1 GCF_004353505.1 Streptomyces sp. WAC05374 | reverse complement strand
TCGCCGCTGCCCGAGGAGCTCGCGGGGATGGCCGGCGGTGAGGCGGGTTGCGTGCCATGTGTTCCTCCCGCTGCCGTCGACCGGGCATCGGCGGTCAGGGCGGTATCCGCTCCGGCTCGTGCGACGAAGGCGGTCGAGCCGTGCACCAGGCGGGCTCCGGCGTCCTCGACGAAGCGGAGGATCTGGCCGACCCCGTTCACGTTGACGCGGTGGAGGCTGTGTGCTGACGCGCCGAAGTTGACCAGGGCCGCGCAATGGATCACCACGTCCACGGTCGTGGCCAGTTCCCGGTAGTCGGCGGGCGACATGCCGAGCCAGGGTCTGGTGACATCGCCGTGTAGGGCCTTCCCGGTGACCGGTCGGCGGTGGGTGAGGGCGATGACCGGGGTGCCGTCGAGGGCGCGGAGCACGGCGGACCCGACGACGCCCGATGCACCGGTCAGCAGGATCGTCCTGCGCATCAGTAGCGGCCGAAGATCCAGTTTCCGGGGGCGTTCGGGTCCTCGCTCACGATGAATTCCGTCACCGCCTTGAGGCAGGTCTCGTAATCGAGATGTCCTGTTCCGTGGGGATCAAGCCGTTGCCACGCCTTGGTCGCTTCCTCGTGGGAGATGGTGAGCGCCGCATGGCCCAGCCGGATGGCGTCTTCCTTGCGGACCCTGCCGTCGTGGTCGGCGTCGGCCATGCCGAAGATGACGTTGCTGAGCGATCCGATCAGACGGATCACTTTGTCGGGGTTGTGTGCCAGGTCGTAGGCGATCTCCTGCGGCACGTCCTCGCGGGTCAGTCTGGCACCGTGGCCAGGGCGGCCGTCCCGGACGTAGGCACGCCAGATCTCCTGGATGGTGCCCTCCAGCTCCTCCGGGTCCCGCCCATGGGTGCTGTGTCCCGAGGCCCGGGCGAAGACGCCCGCGATCCGGACGCAGCCCTCCTCGGTGAGGACGCCTGCTCCGTCTACGTCGAGTACGTCGAAGAGCCGCTGGTACTTGCGGCGGCGGATGTCGGACACGTGGACCGTGTCCCTCGCTCCGGCATCGGGCATCCCGATTCACCTCCGGTGTGTTGTTCGTTGCCACATCCGTGATGGTGAGGCTCACCGAAGGGTCCACTACCCCGACTGGGTGACAACTGGCCATGCTGACCGAAAAGCGGCGTGAACTCGCCATATGTACGTGGCGTGTTGCCGCTTCGGGCATGTCCATGGGTGACCGGGTGTGTTTCCGGCTCGCGCACGATGGAGGGGTAGTAGTGGAAGACACGCAGGCGACCCTGGAGGGAATGTCCGACCTCCGGCGTCGCAAACTGAACCGGCTGTTCGACGTTCTCGACGCGGATCGTACCGGGCAGATCGACGCTGCAGCGGCCGAGCGCCTCCGCGACAGGTACGTGGAGCTGGCCGGCGCGGGGCAGAGCGAGGAGCGCAAAGCCCAGTTGGGAGAGATGATCCGGCGGCTGTGGACGGAGTACGAGCAGGACGGGGAGCCTCCCCCGTGCGATCGGGACAGGTTCGCCCTTGAGGTCGTCCGCGACCTGCGGGAGAACCCGGACCGGGTCATCCGCATGATCGGGCTGATCACCAACGTGGTGTTCGCCGTGGCGGATCTGGACGTCGACGGGGAACTCCGCAGGGGACCTGCGATCCGGTTGGCAGAGGAGGCCATGGGCCTGACGCCCGAAGAGGCGGCGATGGCCTGGCAGCGGCTTGACACGGCCGGGACGGGCAGGCTGACCTACGCGGAATTCCTCAAGCTTGCCACGGAGTTCGTGGTGAGCGAGGACCCCGAAGCGCCGGGGAATTGGTTCTTCGGCCCGTACTGAGCGAACCACCCGGACGATGAACACTCATGTACCCACCGCGTGGCCAGGTGGTGAAGGCGCCCCGGTGTTCGACGGTCACGGCATGCTGGAACTGGCGCAGCGCATAACGGAACCCGTCCGCGTGGTCGCACGGCGTGACGGGCGGATGGGGCTGGCCGCCGGGGGCGTGATGGCGCCGGCCCCCGACGGGGAGGTCGCGGTGGTGGGCGTCCTGCCCGCGCTGTATCCGGAGTGGCTGGGCGACCGGTCCTTCGGCCGCGTTCATGGTGTGCGATTCCCCTATGTCGCCGGGGAGATGGCGCGTGGCATCTCTGGCACGGCGCTGGTGGCACGGATGGCCGAGGCGGAGATGCTGGCCTTCTTCGGCGCCGGTGGCCTCCTGCCGGACGAGGTGGAGCGTGCGGTGCACGAGGTGCGCACGCACGTGGGGCCGCGGCGGAACTGGGGGGTGAATCTCCTGCACACCCCCGTCGACACCGCACTGGAGGACCGGATCGCCGATGTGCTCCTGCGGGCCGACGTGCCCATGGTCTCAGCCTCCGCGCATCTGGAGCTGACGCCCGCGGTGGTGCGTTGCGCAGCCAGCGGGCTGCGCCGTGACCGCGAGGGCCGGATCGTTCGCCGACGGGCGGTTTTCGCCAAGGTGAGCCGCCTGGAGACGGCGGAGCGGTTCATGCTGCCGGCCCCTGCCGTGCTGCTGCGGCACCTGGTGGAGGCGGGCCGGCTCACCGAGGAGGAGGAGGCCTTGGCGGCGCATGTGCCGGTCGCCGAGGACGTCACCGTGGAGGGGGACAGCGGCGGTCACACCGACGGGCGCCCTCTGCTGGCGGTACTGCCCGCGGTCCTCGCCCTGCGGGAACGCCTGGCGGCACGGCGCCCGGTGGC
Organism: Streptomyces sp. WAC05374; assembly: GCF_004353505.1. Lineage (GTDB taxonomy): Bacteria > Actinomycetota > Actinomycetes > Streptomycetales > Streptomycetaceae > Streptomyces. The sequence goes on along the minus strand of NZ_SMNQ01000041.1, from coordinate 106 downwards.
CCCGCCGGTGCGCGTGGGGGCGGCTGGTGGGCTGGGGGACCCAGCGGCGGTGGCCGCGGCGTTCGCACTCGGCGCCGCCTACGTGGTGACGGGGTCGGTCAATCAG
>NZ_SMNQ01000040.1 GCF_004353505.1 Streptomyces sp. WAC05374 | reverse complement strand
CAGGACATTCGCCATGCGCAGCGTTTCCAGCAAGGCTCACAGCAGGGCTCCCGGCAGGGTTCCCGGGCGGGGCCCCCCTCTTTTCCTCCCTCCCCCTTTCCTCTTTCCTTTCTCCCCTCTCTGTCTGCCCTTTTCCTCCCTCCCTCCCCCCTCCCTCTCCCCAGACCTACGCCACGGCGTGCAGCCCGCCCGAGCCGGCCTTCGGAGGCCGCTTCTGGTACTCCGGCACCAGGATCGGCGGGGGCCCACCCGTGGCGAGCTGCTGTGTCATCTCCTTCTGCATCTCCGCTTCGGAGGAGTAGCCCGCGATGGCCGGGTTGAGCGCGTACCGGTGCCCGCGTCCGTTGCCGGACCGCAGCACCAGCCCCCGGTCCACAAGGAGGCTCATCGCCCGGCTCATGGAGGCCTGGCCGACCCCGAGCACGGCGTCGATGTCGGCCTGGTTCATGTCGACGACACCACCGGGCTCCGAGCGCTCGAACATCACGGAAAGCACGTTGATGGCGGTCGGCGTGAGCTCCAGCTTGTGGAGCATGCCGATCAGTCCTGTCGTGGTCATCAGCATGGCAAGTCCTTCTGTCAGCCGATTTCGGTCCTGGAGAACAACGTCAAGCCTTCCCCGAGCTCGTCGGGAAAGTTGCTCTCGAGCTGCAAGGCACGCAGTTTGGCCAGGAAGTCTGCCTGCTCGTTGCCGTTGCCGTTGAACGCGACGCGTGGATTCAGCTCATACGTGCTGCGCTTCAGTTTACGAAGCAGGTTCATCTCGCACAGCCGGTCGAGCGGCTGGCCGATGCTCGTCCGCTGTACGCCCAGGTCCTCGGCGATCTCCGCGTGGGTGGTCTGGATCTTCCCCTTCCGCTGCCTGCCGATCATGTTCGACAGGATGGCCCCCTGCAGCGGGCTGATGATGTGGTGCGTCAGGCAGTACGGCAGGACGCGGCGCAGGAAGTAGTTGCTGACGAGGGAGTATCCCTCCTCACCCAGGAAATCGTGTGGCGCCCGCCGGTAGACGACCGTTTTCACCTCGTGCACCGGGCCGTTGCCGAACTGCTCCGCGATCACCCGAGCGAGGTCGGCGTTGTTGTCCGCCCCGGCCGGCTGAAGCACGGGCCGCCCGCCCTGCGTTGGGGCCCGACTCAGGCGTCGTGCCGACTGGGCTGCTGGTGCCATTTCATGATCCTTTCGCGTACAGGTGCCGAGCACCTTACGGCAAAAGTTGCGTCCATCCGCATGTACGCGCCGGAAGCCTTGCTTCCAGTCGCATGTTTGTGTCGACGCCCGCCGACATCACCAGCCAAGCAGCCAGACCACCCGAGCTTCACCAGCCACACCCCCACCAACGAAACATGCCACCATCCGCAACTCTCGCCACAATCTTGCGAACAGACGCAACTTTCGCGTGCGAATGTGGGCGCCCACCGACATTCACCGCCCCTGAATGTCGGTGGCCACCGACATTTGCTTTCATAAAGCCCCAGCTCAGAGGCCTCATTCGGCAGCTCCCCTCTTAACTACAGAGGGAGCTCACGCCATTCCTTCCCCACCCGCCGGGAACGTGGGTCAACAGCCCGGTGGTACCAGGGGCCTTCGCCGGCCCCTGGACCCCGCTGGCCCCGGCACTCGCCGACGCGCATCCGTATCGTCGTGGCCCAGGCTCTGCGCGTCGGCAAGCACCGGGGGTCGGTGGGCATTCGCGCCTGCCTGGGGCTACTTGTCCACAGCTTCCCACCATGCGTGATCTTTCCGTTACTGTCGCGGCACGTGTGGGACAGCAACGGGGGTGTGTGACATGGAAGCTGAGCGGACGTTGAGCGAGTTGGTGTCATCGCTCGCCGCTATGACGGGCCTACAGCGCCTCGCCGTCATTCGCCGCCTCAACCAGCGGGTTGACGCGGTCACTCGGCCCACAACGCCTGCCGAAGTCGTCCAGCAAGCCATCGTGGCAGCCGAGGAGTGGATCGTCCGACTCAAGGCCAATCACCCGCAGAGCGGCGCTCCCAATCCCGCGCAACCGACTACCCCCACCCCCACTCCCACTCCCACTCCCACCCACGAGCAGCAACATGCGGTCGATGCCAAACGCTCCGGAGACCACCTGGTCCTGCAAGCAGGTGCCGGCACCGGCAAGACGACCACGCTGAGGATGCTCGCCGCCAGCGACTTACGGCGCGCGGTCTACCTTGCCTACAACAGGTCCATCGTCGACGACGCCGCACGAGGATTTCCCTCGCACGTGGCCTGCCATACGGGCCACTCGCTCGCCCTCCGCGAAGTGGGGCATCAGTACGCCGACCGCCTGAGCACTCCCCGTGAGCCGGGCTGGAAGGTCGGCCTACGTATCGGTATCGCCCCCCACCTGCGCATCCGCATGGGCGACAGGGTGGTCACCAACAAGGCCCTTTCCTACACCGTCTTCCGTACCGTCAAGCGGTTCTGTTACTCCGCAGACACGGAGATCGAGGCGCACCACGTGCCACGCCTCCGAGGCCTGGAGACGGACACCCTGCACGCCGTTCTGGTCGAAGTCGTCCTTCCATACGCCCGGCGTGCCTGGGAAGACCTGCAGAACCCCCATACCGGCGTCGTGAAGTTCGAGCACGACCACTACCTCAAGATCTGGGCGCTCAAGGAGCCGCAGATCCGGGCCGACTACGTTCTGCTCGACGAGGCCCAAGACACCAATCCTGTACTGGAGAAGGTGTTCACGGCCCAGCGTTCGCACGCACAGTTGGTACTGGTAGGGGACTCCGCCCAAGCCATCTACGGCTGGAGGGGAGCCAGAGATGTGATGTCCACGTTCGACGGCAGACAGCTCACCCTCTCTCAGTCGTTCCGGTTCGGTCCCGCTCTCGCCACGGAGGCCAACCGCTGGCTGTCGATCGTGCGCTCACCCCTCCGGCTCCAGGGAACGCCGTCCATCGAGACCACAATCGGTCCCCTGCCGCATCCGGCTGCCGTGCTGTGCCGCACCAACGCCGGAACAGTCATCGAGATCCTGAAACTGCTCGCCGAGAACAAGCGTGTCGCGCTCAACGGCGGCGGCAGAACCCTCGACGAACTCGCCCGCGCCGCGGCCGACCTCAAAGCCGGCCGCCGCACCACCCACCCCGAGCTTGTGCTCTTCCAGAGTTGGGGAGAGCTTCAGGAGTACGCCAAT
>NZ_SMNQ01000039.1 GCF_004353505.1 Streptomyces sp. WAC05374 | reverse complement strand
ACACAGTGGACGCGAGCAACTGAGGACAAGCCCTCGGCCTATTAGTACCGGTCAACTCCACCCATTACTGGGCTTCCATATCCGGCCTATCAACCCAGTCGTCTACTGGGAGCCTTACCCTCTCAAGGAGGTGGGAATACTCATCTCGAAGCAGGCTTCCCGCTTAGATGCTTTCAGCGGTTATCCCTCCCGAACGTAGCCAACCAGCCATGCCCTTGGCAGAACAACTGGCACACCAGAGGTTCGTCCGTCCCGGTCCTCTCGTACTAGGGACAGCCCTTCTCAATATTCCTACGCGCACAGCGGATAGGGACCGAACTGTCTCACGACGTTCTAAACCCAGCTCGCGTACCGCTTTAATGGGCGAACAGCCCAACCCTTGGGACCGACTCCAGCCCCAGGATGCGACGAGCCGACATCGAGGTGCCAAACCATCCCGTCGATATGGACTCTTGGGGAAGATCAGCCTGTTATCCCCGGGGTACCTTTTATCCGTTGAGCGACGGCGCTTCCACAAGCCACCGCCGGATCACTAGTCCCGACTTTCGTCCCTGCTCGACCCGTCGGTCTCACAGTCAAGCTCCCTTGTGCACTTACACTCAACACCTGATTGCCAACCAGGCTGAGGGAACCTTTGGGCGCCTCCGTTACCCTTTAGGAGGCAACCGCCCCAGTTAAACTACCCATCAGACACTGTCCCTGATCCGGATCACGGACCCAGGTTAGACATCCAGCACGACCAGAGTGGTATTTCAACGACGACTCCACCTGAACTGGCGTCCAAGCTTCACAGTCTCCCACCTATCCTACACAAGCCGAACCGAACACCAATATCAAACTGTAGTAAAGGTCCCGGGGTCTTTCCGTCCTGCTGCGCGAAACGAGCATCTTTACTCGTAGTGCAATTTCACCGGGCCTATGGTTGAGACAGTCGAGAAGTCGTTACGCCATTCGTGCAGGTCGGAACTTACCCGACAAGGAATTTCGCTACCTTAGGATGGTTATAGTTACCACCGCCGTTTACTGGCGCTTAAGTTCTCAGCTTCGCCCCACCGAAATGGAGCTAACCGGTCCCCTTAACGTTCCAGCACCGGGCAGGCGTCAGTCCGTATACATCGCCTTACGGCTTCGCACGGACCTGTGTTTTTAGTAAACAGTCGCTTCTCGCTGGTCTCTGCGGCCACCCCCAGCTCAGGAAGCAAGTTCCCTCACCAGTGATGGCCCCCCTTCTCCCGAAGTTACGGGGGCATTTTGCCGAGTTCCTTAACCATAGTTCACCCGAACGCCTCGGTATTCTCTACCTGACCACCTGAGTCGGTTTAGGGTACGGGCCGCCATGAAACTCGCTAGAGGCTTTTCTCGACAGCATAGGATCATCCACTTCACCACAATCGGCTCGGCATCAGGTCTCAGACTATGTGCAAGGCGGATTTGCCTACCTTGCGTCCTACACCCTTACCCCGGGACAACCACCGCCCGGGCTGGACTACCTTCCTGCGTCACCCCATCGCTTACCTACTACAGGTCTGGTCCGTCGGCTCCACCACTCCCCTACGCTCCGAAGAGCTCAGGGCGGCTTCACGGACTTAGCATCGCCTGGTTCGATATTGGGCGTTTCAAAGCGGGTACCGGAATATCAACCGGTTGTCCATCGACTACGCCTGTCGGCCTCGCCTTAGGTCCCGACTTACCCTGGGCAGATCAGCTTGACCCAGGAACCCTTAGTCAATCGGCGCACACGTTTCTCACGTGTGTATCGCTACTCATGCCTGCATTCTCACTCGTGAACCGTCCACAACTCGCTTCCGCGGCTGCTTCACCCGGCACACGACGCTCCCCTACCCATCACAGTCCCCGTTGGGGGTATGTACTGCAATGACACGACTTCGGCGGTACGCTTGAGCCCCGCTACATTGTCGGCGCGGAATCACTTGACCAGTGAGCTATTACGCACTCTTTCAAGGGTGGCTGCTTCTAAGCCAACCTCCTGGTTGTCTCTGCGACTCCACATCCTTTCCCACTTAGCGTACGCTTAGGGGCCTTAGTCGATGCTCTGGGCTGTTTCCCTCTCGACCATGGAGCTTATCCCCCACAGTCTCACTGCCGCGCTCTCACTTACCGGCATTCGGAGTTTGGCTAAGGTCAGTAACCCGGTAGGGCCCATCGCCTATCCAGTGCTCTACCTCCGGCAAGAAACACACGACGCTGCACCTAAATGCATTTCGGGGAGAACCAGCTATCACGGAGTTTGATTGGCCTTTCACCCCTAACCACAGGTCATCCCCCAGGTTTTCAACCCTGGTGGGTTCGGTCCTCCACGAAGTCTTACCTCCGCTTCAACCTGCCCATGGCTAGATCACTCCGCTTCGGGTCTTGAGCGCGCTACTGAATCGCCCTGTTCGGACTCGCTTTCGCTACGGCTTCCCCACACGGGTTAACCTCGCAACACACCGCAAACTCGCAGGCTCATTCTTCAAAAGGCACGCAGTCACGAGGATGGAGCAAGCTCCACCCCGACGCTCCCACGGCTTGTAGGCACACGGTTTCAGGTACTATTTCACTCCGCTCCCGCGGTACTTTTCACCATTCCCTCACGGTACTATCCGCTATCGGTCACCAGGGAATATTTAGGCTTAGCGGGTGGTCCCGCCAGATTCACACGGGATTTCTCGGGCCCCGTGCTACTTGGGTGTCTCTCAAACGAGCCGTCAATGTTTCAGCTACGGGGGTCTTACCCTCTACGCCGGACCTTTCGCATGTCCTTCGCCTACATCAACGGTTTCTGACTCGCCTCACAGCCGGCAGACTGTGAAAGAGAGATCCCACAACCCCGCATGCGCAACCCCTGCCGGGTATCACACGCATACGGTTTGGCCTCATCCGGTTTCGCTCGCCACTACTCCCGGAATCACGGTTGTTTTCTCTTCCTGAGGGTACTGAGATGTTTCACTTCCCCTCGTTCCCTCCACATGCCCTATGTGTTCAGGCATGGGTGACAGCCCATGACGACTGCCGGGTTTCCCCATTCGGAAACCCCCGGATCAAAGCCTGGTTGACGGCTCCCCGGGGACTATCGTGGCCTCCCACGTCCTTCATCGGTTCCTGGTGCCAAGGCATCCACCGTGCGCCCTTAAAAACTTGGCCACAGATGCTCGCGTCCACTGTGCAGTTCTCAAGCAACGACCAGCCACCCATCACCTGAACCCGAAGACTCAGTGCACTGGGGCCGGCATCGCAGAAGGGCGAGCAACGCTCGCACCCTCAGACACCCAACAGCGTGCCCGACACCA
>NZ_SMNQ01000037.1 GCF_004353505.1 Streptomyces sp. WAC05374 | reverse complement strand
GCATCGTAAGGTTCGTGCGGTAGTACACGGCCACCAGCAGCACCCGTTCGGCCAGCGGAAGGCACCACGGCCGGCCACCACCGGGACCGTTGCCGCCCCGTTCCCGCACCGCGCGAAGCAGCTTCTCGAAGCGCCCCATCGGCAACCCGGTGAACGTCTCCACCCACACCGGCTCAGCCCTCAACACCTCACCCACACAGGCAAAATGCCCGCCACCAAGCCTTCTGCAACACCCTTTAGGGCCTGTATCGAAAGTGGATCTTGATCTGTGAATGATCACAGGCCATGGGGCGGGGAGATCTCACAGACGAGCAGTGGGTAGGGCTGGAGCCATTGCTACCGAAGGGCAGCAGAGCGGGGCGGCCGCCTGTCTGGTCGCGGCGACGGTTGATCGACGGTATACGGTTCCGGGCCCGTACCGGAGTTCCGTGGCGGGACGTCCCGGTCGAGTACGGTCCCTGGGCCCGGGTCTACGACCTGTTCCGCAGGTGGCAGAGGGACGGTACTTGGCACCGGATCTTCACCCGGCTGCAGTCCATGGCGGACGCTCGGGGTGCGATCACGTGGGATTTGAGCATCGACTCCACAGTCTGCCGCGCCCATCACGCGGCCGGGGCCCGCAGCGGGGTGACCTGCAGAAGGAGCCACCAGGCGGCATTCTTTCCGAACCTGATGCTCATGGGCTGGGTCGCTCGCGCGGTGGGTTCAGCACCAAGCTGCACCTGGCTGTCGAGCAGGGGCAGAAGCCTATGGCGATCGTGGTCACGGCCGGTCAGCGCGGGGACTCACCGCCATTCGCACCGGTGCTGAGAAAGGTCCGGGTGCCCCGGCTCGGACCGGGCCGACCACGCGTCCGTCCTGACCAGGTGCGCGCGGACAAGGCACGCCTCCAACAGACATCGCGCCTACCGACGCCGCCGCGGTATTCGCTGCACCATTCCCGACAAGGCCGACCAGGTCCGCAACCGTCGGAAGCGAGGTGCGCGGGGCGGTCGGCCACCGAGCTTCGACCCGGTCGACTACCGTCAGCGTCACGCAGTCGAGTGCGGCATCGACCGGCTCAAGAGGAACCGCAGCGTCGCCACGCGCTACGACAAGCTAGCAGTCCGCTACGAAGCAACTGTTCTGATCGCCGCTCTCGGAGAGTGGCTCTAGCTCAGTGCGGCATCGATGCGTTTGTGTAGTGGAGCCAGGCGGCCTTGAAGGCCCTTCTGGTGCTCTGGGTCACGAAAGGCCCATCCCCCCTACTCTGATGGATCGATAAGCTCTTAGGTGCCCGCTCAGAGCTTCTCGGCTTTCTGGTTCCGTGAGGGCGAGAAAGTGAGGTCGGCGAGTCACTCGGGGTGCCCGTCTGGGCCGCTTGCAGGTCCCCTGGCGCCTTCTCGTCCGCCGGTCAGGGGTCTCCGTAGGCCTTGGGCGGCCGATGGCTTCAGGGCGCCACAGAAGACTTGCGCAGACACCCTGTAGGGCGCCTGAGCTGGGCAAACAGCACTAGCTTCGACGCCGCCACCACCCCCTTCCATCAAGGAGTGATCCTTGTCCAGCCCTGCGCAGAATGCGGCTGTTACCGCCACCGACAGCACTTCCGATACGCCCTCACGGCGCCCGTTGATCTTCCTGGTCCTGGCCGCCCTGACCGCTCTGCCGTCGCTGTCCTCCGACGTCTACCTGCCGGCCCTCCCCGACGTCGCCAACACCTTCACCACCACTGCGGTCGTCGTCCAGCTCACCCTCACTTCCTGCCTGATCGGCATGGCCCTCGGCCAGCTCGCCGTCGGCCCCCTCTCCGACCGCCTCGGCCGCCGCCGCCCCCTCCTCGGGGGCATGCTCCTCTACACCGCCGCCTCCCTCGCCTGCGCGCTCGCCCCCACCGTCGGCGCGCTGATCGGACTGCGGTTTATCCAGGGCGTGGCCGGGGCCGCCGGCATCGTGATCGCCCGGGCGATCATCCGCGATCTCTACGAGGGCGTGAAGATCGCCCAGGTCTTCTCCACCCTGATGCTCATCTCAGGGGTTGCCCCGGTCATCGCCCCGCTCTTCGGGGCCCAGTTGCTGCACGTCACCGACTGGCGTGGCATCTTTGCGGCCCTCGCGATCCTGGGCCTGGTGGTCGTCGCCGCCATCACGCTCGGCCTGCCCGAGACCCTTCCCGCCGCCATGCGCCGCACCCGGGGCGTGGGCCTGGCACAGATGCGGAGCCTGCTGACCGACCGTGTCTTCACCGGCTGCCTGATCGCCGCCGCCGGTGCGTTCGGCGCCTTCTTCGCATATCTCGCAGCATCTCCCTTCGTCCTGCAGGACCTTTACGGCGCCAGCCCCCAGACCTACGCCCTGCTGTTCGGTCTCAATGCCGCGGGGATGGTCGCCACCGGCCAGCTCAACGGCCGCTACCTGATCCGCCGCTTCCCCGTACACACCATCGTCACCGCCGGGCTCGGCCTCCTGCTACTGGCGAGCCTGGCCATGCTCGCCCTCGCCACCGGCCTGCTCGGACACGTCGGCCTCCCGGCCCTCTGCGCGGTGCTCTTCGTCCTCGTCTCCAGCCTCGGCCTGCTCATCGGCAAGCCAACGCCCTTGCCATGAACCGCACCGCCCACGCCGCCGGAGCCGCCTCCGCCCTCCTGGGCTCCTCCAGCTTCCTCGTCGGCGCGCTCGTTTCCCCCCTGGCCGGCCTCACCGACAGCGCCGTTCTCATGGCTCTCATCCAGGCCCTCGCCGCAGCCCTCGCCCTCACCTGCTTCACTGCCCTCACCCGGGGCCACTTCCACACCTCCGAGCCGAAGTAGCCCACCCCAGCGACACGGCGAAGACCTTCAACAGCGGACCCCGGCATGCGCCGAGGCCCGCGTCAGCACGCGATGAACGTCCGGAGGCAGGTGGTTGCGGCGCAGTATTCGCACGGCCCGCAGTCAGCTCTCGTAGAGGGCGCGCATCGCGTCGTGGAACTCCTGGGGGCGGGCGGCCTCGCAGCCGGCGCAGTGGTACCGGTGGAAGTCGGTGCGAGCGGGGTGGTCCTGTTGCGCGGAGCGGCGGACGCTGCGGAACTCGGTTCCATCGGTCGCGAGCACAGTGGGCAGGGGTCTGCGTAGATCAGTTGCTTCAGCATGCGGCGGACTGCGCAGGTCGGTGACCTACCGTCTCGGGCTGGCATCGACGGCTTCACAGAGCGCGGCATCGGGGAAACGGACTGGGGCCGGTGGTCGGCTCGTAGAGGGCACTGGGGTACTGGTCGCCGAGGTTGAGTGCCCGGTGGGCTCAGTGGTCGGCGTCGAGCAGAGCCGGGCGTTAAGGTCCTTGAGTGCCGTTCGGGAGAATTACCCCGTGCGGACAGGCACTTGGACGCTCCTCAGGCACCGTGTGACACCGTTCGTGTCGCACTGCGGCGCGGACGCTACAGTGTGCCGCGCGGTTCGACACGGGTGACCACCGTGTCCGCGGGCACGGCCCGGCCGTACCACCTCCTGACGAGCCGTCGGAGGCGCGTGGGCCGACCGTTGGGGCTGTTGCGGGCGGGCTCTGTTACCGGAATCAGGAAACAGCCAGGAGAACCATGAGAAAGAAAGCACGGAGAGCCGGCATACTCGCCGCCTCCACCGTCCTCGCAGCGACAGCGGCCTTCATCGCCGCACCGAGCGCCAGCGCCGGCACGTCCGAGATCGCGAACCCCGGCTTCGAGAGCGGCAACGCGTCCTGGAGCGAGTACGTGACACCCTTCGGCGGGCACCCCGTCAACACCTCCTCGGCCTGGCCCGCCCATTCCGGCGTCGGCAAGGCCGAACTCGGCGGAACGGGCTACACCGGCATCAGCCGCGTCTCCCAGCAGATCACCGTGCCGGCGTACAAGGTGCCGGTGCTGACGTTCTGGCTTCGCAGCGACGTGGTCCGCGCGGACTCGCCGGACTTCGGCTTCCGCCAGCTGGTCGTCGAGGCCACCGCCGAGAACGGGCAGAGTCACGAGCTGCACAGCCGCATGAACAAGGGCGGCACCACAGGCGCCTACGAGAAGGTTTCGCTCACCCTGCCCGACGCGTTCTACAGCACGTCGCCGCAGAAGGTCACCCTCACGTTCATGGTGATCGAGGACAACAGGAACCGGATGCCGTTCCTCATCGACGACGTGAGCATGGAGTACCGGCTGAAGCTGATCTCGCGCCCGATCATCATCTCCGGCACGGACTTCACGAGGCCCGCCGCCCGCTGATGGCCCGCCCGGCGTGCGGCGCTGTCCGCAGGGCGACCGCGTCGCACGCCCTTTGCCCCCAGTGCGCCCGGGCGGCGGGGCCTCCGTTCCGGTGGGCGGACGAGGGGCATCCGCCGGGTCAGGGCCCGACCGCCGGGTCAGGGCCGGCTCATGACGTGCATCACGGTCGGCCCCGTGAGCTTGATCGCTGCGTGCTGATCCCTGATCTTCAGGACCGCGCTCTGGACTGTCGGCGACACGGCCGGATCTTTGTTGATCCAGTCCATCAGGTGGAAGCAGACGTTGCAGAAGTCGATGGGGATCTTCCAGCCCTTGCTGTCGCCTGGCCCGTCTGACCAGCCCGAGTAGGTCCGTTCTAGGTCCTCCAGAGCCTTGAGCGCAGCCTGCCACCGCTCCTGCCAGGGGCGCACTACGCCATGGCGGAGCCTGACACCCACGGGATTTGCTGCAGCCGTAACCTCTGCTGGGCCGGCGGGGAGCTGGGACGGCGCGCCCCCTAGGCTGTGCGTGGTGGGGTCCAGGCGGGGGGTCCCAGGGGGGTGGGAACAGGATGTCCGTAGAACGTCATGTAGCGGGGATGCTCCAGCAGATCGCCCGTCAGCAGGACATCGTTGAGATCGCCCCTCAGGGTTCCACTGCGAAGGCGGCCGCCCTGGCGCACGTGGCAGAGCAGTACGGCTACACGTACGGCATGGCGTACAGGACCGGGTTCAGGAACTCGTTGGTCCAGGTCCGGATGCACCGGGACCGGCAGCCCGACGCGCGCGCCCGTGAGGCGGCCACCATCACCGCCCATCCGCAGGCGGGCAACGGTGGGTCAGTGCCGGGGCTGGAACGGGGCTCGCTGAAGCCGCTTCCTGAAGCGGTCGGTGCCGTGGCCGTGCTGAAGGACCTCATCACCTTCGACGTCATGGCCATGTACGTAGCCGACCGGAGTCAAAAGGTGAAATGCTACCTCGCTTGCGCGGTCCTGACGGTCCTTCTGCTCATCGACAGGTCGCCGGTCGAAGCGGTCGCCTCAGGCGGGGTGGTCGCGCTGCTCTTCACCGTGGCGTTCAAGGTGGGCGCGATCCGCCGCGGGAAGATCGCACAGCGGCTGACGGACGCCGGGTTCCTCGCAGTGCGCGACGAACAGGGCGGCCAGCGTTTCCTGCGCCCGGGACAGCAGTTGCCCGGCCACACCAACCCGTTCGCCGCCTGAAGCCCTGTTCTGCGGCGCGGCTGCCGTCCGTGGGCCGGGCCCGGGGGCGGTGGCGGGATCACCGGCAAGTGCTTGAGGGCATCGTGTTCAAATTCCGCACCGGTCTGCCCTGGAGGGACCTGCCCGAGCGGTTCGGTCCCTCGCAGACAGTCCATGGACGCTTCGCCCGCTGGGCTGCGGACGGCACCTTCGACCGCCTGCTGGCCGCCGCTCAGTCCCGGGCGGAGGTGGACTGGCTGGTCGCGATCGACTCCACGATCGTGCGGGCCCACCAGCACGCGGCTGCCAAAGGGGGCTCGAAGAACGCGGCCTCGGACGTTCCCGCGGCGGGCTGACCAGCAAACTCCACCTCGCCTGCGACGGACGGGGCCGGCCTCTGGCCTTCGTGGTCACCGCGGGCAACCCCAACGACTGCACCCAGGCGGCCACCGTCATCGGCCGCATCCGCGTGGCCCGGCCGAGCCCGGGAAGACCCCGAACCCGGCCCGACCCCATCGTCGCGGACAAGGGCTACTCGGCCCGCAGCTTCCGGGCCTACCTGCGTCAGAGCGGGATCAAGGCCACGATCCCCGAACGTGTCGACCAGCTCGCCGGCCGGCAGCGGCGCCGGGAACGGCCCTGCAGCTTCGACAAGGCCGCCTACCGACGTCGCAACGTCGTCGAACGCTGCTTCCACCGGCTCAAGCAATGGCGCGGCATCGCCACCGGCTACGACAAGCGTCCCGACCGCTACCTCGCCGCCATCGTCCTCGCCAGCACCCTCATCTGGCTCGACACATGATCGGAAAGACACCCCCTAGGGGCGAAGGCGGCTGCGCTGGCCCGGCGGTCGACGGTGGATTCATCCATGGCTGTGCTCGGCGCAGGCGCAGTGGGTGTGTCCCTCAAGTAGTCGGTCCCTGGGCTGCCCTACCAAGCCTGAGGCCACACAGGACGAACGGGGAGGATACTGCGAAGGCGCGACCTCGGGACCGCGCTGGCGCCACACGCTGGGTGGCACTGCCAGGCAAAGGGCACCGATGCCGGGAAGTGACTCGCTGCTGACTCGCAGCCGTACGCCACACAGCCCACCGCGGACCGTCCCGGTGGAGCGACCATCGCCGCCACCGCCCCTCGGCGTTGGGCGGTGGAGCCGGTCCACGTACTCGGCCTGGCTGCGCTGAGCGCCGCACAGCCGCCGGCCGGCTCATCGCCCGGCCTGGATCTCGACCGCCACGGTTCGCAGACATGCGAGTGCGACACCGACGCCGTCGAGCACCACGCGCGGAGGCGAGCCGGCGTGGTTCGTCAGCCGCCATCGCGGGCGATCCGCGGCCGACGGCGGTCCAGACCGGCTCGGCCGCTTCCTCGGGCACTGCGCCGGTGGGGCCGTCGAGGTGCTGGACGGCCTCGCGGGTGATGCAGCGGTCGGAGTCCGGGACTGCAGGTAGCGGGGCAGCGGGTCGGCGTCGAGCTCCTGGAGCCGGAGGTAGGCGGCGACGGGGCCGACCGCGAGGTGGCTGTGGGCGAGGGCGTCGGTCAGGGCATACAGGACCAGATGCTGCCACGGGTCCATCTTGGTCGCTGTGCATGGTCTGCTCCGTGCTGTCCTGTCGGCTGCTGCCTCTGCGAGTCCACTCGCACGCCCTCTTTCCCGGCGGAGGGTCATCGCCTCCTCCCAGGAGGCTGCGGAGGCGAGGCCGGAATCGAGCATGGGTGTCAGGCGCCGGACCTGCGCGCACCAGGAGGCCATACAACGTCGACGGCCAGCCCAGCCGAGCGGGCGGCGGCCACGGTGTCAGCCGTGCCACCACCGCCGGTGGGCGCGCTGCCGTCCCAGACGGCCACCACACGGTCCGCGCCTTGGAGAAGGCGGAGGTTGGCCGCTTCGTAGGCCGCGCGCCCCGCGTGCTCGTACGGCATGATCACCACCTCGTCGGCGGCCTCGCACAGCGCGTCGAACCTGGTGAGGTCTGCCGGGGTCACTACCGCGTCCCGGTAGTCCCTGGACGGGATGATCACCGACAGCCGACCGCCGAGGGACAGGATTTCCTCGGCGAAAAGGGTGTCGGCGCCGCGGGCCAGGCAGGAACGTCCCACGAGTGAGTCGCCCCGCAGGCCGGCCAGCAGGTCACGCAGGGCCGTGCGCACCGCCTCGGCTGCCTCGTCGGCCAGGTCCATGTGACCGGTGACGGCGACCGTGACCACGCGGCAATCCCCTTCCAGCCCGGGTGATGTGACCGTCACTCTATCCGGTGGCGGTCACCGGTCGAGCCGATCGAGCGGTGCGGACATCTGCCCGCCTCACAGAGCCATGGCGGCGGCGAATCCCAGCATGTAGGCCCCGGCGAAGAGGAGGGGGATCCACCGCTCGACCCGGCTCAACGGCAGATAGACGCGCCAGTCCCGACCCTCGCCGAGAGCACGCCACTCGGCGGAAACGAAGGTGCGGGCCGGCAGCCGCTCCTCCAGCGCACCGATCACCTCGAACTTGCCCCTGTTCAGATGGTGGTAGGAGCGGATGGTGAACCACCAGGTGACACACATGCCCAGCAGGACCAGCAAGGCCGCGAGGGCGAGGACGACCGGCACATCGCGGTGGGGTTCCTGGGACAGCCAGGCCCCGAGGAAGGCGAGCAGGGCGGTGTGGAGGGTCAGGAAGAAGGTGTTGGCGAGGTTGCGCCGGGCGCTGACCCGGTCGGCCATCTCCACGCACAGCCGGTATTGCTCGAAGATCGCGGCGTGATACGTGGCCTTCGCGTCTCGATAGTCCTCCGCGCCGATTCCGTCGTTCCATACTGAGTCACTGATTTCAGCCATGGCGGTGTCTCCCCGTGGTGGTCGTCACGCTCGCCAACCGTGCTGAAAAGATATGTGCTTTGATCGCTTGGCCGGGCATAAAGCCCTTTGAACGAAGGTGAGTTGCTTGTCTCGGAGCGAACCGCCGGCCGACGACGTCGAGGCCATGCTGACGATCCCGCCGCAGAAGTTACGCAGGCACCCCCGGCTGCTGTACGCCCGGCGCGCGAGCGAGGCAGCGGCTAAGGCGCTGGCATATTCCCGGGGCGGAGGCGGGGGCAAGCGGACGTACGACGATCTCGCGTACCGCTATCTGTGCGCCTGCCCACAGGTTCCGTTTGTCGGTGTCGAGACCCTGGCGGGCCGCGCGGAGCGGGATCGGCGGCGGCAGCGAGCGGGACTGCCCGCCGACCTGGCCCGGCTCGCCGGGCAGCGCGACTTCCTGGTCCACCGGCGCCTCGCCTTCCCGGACGGGCAGTTTCGGGTCGGCATCGAGCGGGGGCTGCTGTACGCCATGGCCGAACCCGGGGGCGAGATCGTCGGCAGGATTCCCCTGGCGGTCCGCCACCGCGCGCTGGACGGGCTCACCAAGCCGCAGGACGTGCGTCCCCAGCCCACCATGTCGGTCTGGCCACACCTGACCGAGTCACGTTGGTTACCCCTGGACGAACTCATCGGGTACGCCCGCTTTCCCCGGATGCGCGAGGCGGCGTCCCGGCTGGTGCACGGTGTCTTCCCCGGTCGGCACCATGTGTTCGTCTCGCACCGCTGGCTGAACGTCGAACAGCCCGACCCGGACGGCGCACAGGCGCGCCTGGTCGCGTGGCATCTGGTCGCCTCGATGTGCGAGGCGGTCCGGGTCGCCCACCGGCGTGGACTGCACACCCCCCGCCACGTGGCTCCCGCCGCGATGCACATGCCGGTCGGAGTGGCCGGATCGGACCTGGCGGAGTGCCTGCTGGTCGGGGTCCTGCGCGAAGTGCTGGACGAGACATCACTGTTGCCGGTGGCCCAGGAGCTGGAGCAGGTCGGCGTGGACGCGGTCGAGCTCGGCGCGTCCGAGGCGTCCGAGGACATCGGCCTGGAGCGCCTGAGCGCCCTGCTCGACACCCTGCCCGCACTGCGGCCGCTGCTGGAGCACATCCATATCTGGTACGACTACACCTGCGTGCCACAGGCTCCCCGCACCCCCGAGGAACAGGAGATCTTCCGCAAGACCCTCGAATCGCTGTTCCTGCTGCAGTTCGCCGGGCGCACCCTCGTGCTGCTGGACGACGTGGCCGACTACCTGGGCCGGGCCTGGTGCAGCCTGGAGGCAGCGACCGCGCTGGCCGCCACGGCGGGCGGGCGCCCGGACATCCTGCACACCGGCGGACCGGCGCGGCCCTCGGGCCCCGCGACGGACGCGGAGTCGTTGCGCAGCCTGGTGAACGACCGCCAGCTCGTCATCTGGCGCGGGCTGCTGGACACCGAAGTGTTCCGGCTGCAGTCGCGCGAGGAGTGCGTGCGCCGGCTCGGACTGTCCATGGCGGAGCCGGGCGACCTCCCCTACCTCTACGACCGCATGCTGTCCTTCGCGGTGCCGAACGGCCGGATGAGCAGGCAGGCACTGGTCACGGGTGTGGTCCCGCTGCCGGACATGGGGGAGGGCAAGATCCTGATCCCGATGCCCGACTACTCGGGGTCACAGCCGGCCGACGGCGGGCGGCCGGTCCGTGTGATCGGCACCCTCGACGGGTGGGGCGGCCTGAACCTCCGGGGCTACATCGAGGAACGACAGGCCGCAGGGCCGCCCGACGTGACGCCGTACTGGAGCTTTCCCGACCTGGACGCCACCGGCACCAGGCAGACGTGCCACGTCGCGGTCGTCGCCGAGTGCGAAGGGGAAGCCGTGCTCATCTCGTCCTGGGTGCGACGGCATCGCACGGAGCTGGAGAAGCAGCTGCGGCTCACGATCGTCTCGGGGAGCTGGACCGCGGTGGACCCCGTCCCAGTGGGGCATCTGCCGCACGGGCGGCTGCGGGCGCAGCCCGTCCGCGCCGACGTGTGGGTGGTGGTGGGAAAGTCCGGGCTGGTCATGAACGACGTGGGCCAGGCCCTGTGCCGTGTGGTGTACGAGGCACGCCTGCCGGCCATCACCGTGTCCCTGGACCACACCAAGGAGAACGTGAAACAGGTCGTCGGCGACGTGGCGCCCGGCGCACCGCACAGCGGCCTGCTGTCCGGATGGGGCGACGGGTACGAGCACCCGTCCGGGCTGCTGTACATGCACTTGTATTGCCATCTGCTGCAATGGGGGGCTTCGGTCCGGTGAAGGTTCCTCATCTGGGGGAGTTCGTCGAAGGGGAGCTGGGACGGGTGCTTCGCGCCCTCAGCGCGGCCGACCGGGATGGGGACCACGCCGGTTTCCGCGCACTGTGCCGACAGCACGCCGCCGAGCTCGACGCCGACCGGGAGGCATGGCTGAGCGTGCCCCGGGAGCTGCGGGAGAGCTTCCGCAGCAACATGGACGGCATGCGGCCCTTCATGCTGACCGCCCAGCGGATCGCGCGCGAGCTGGACGGGTTGGGCCGTCCCGCCGCGCTGCGCCAGCTGTCGGGAGCCGACAAGCCGGGCAACCCGATGGAGAAGCTCCACGAGGCGGAGATCCTCGCCGAGGACGGGGAGTTCGAGGCTGCCGAAGCACTGCTCCGCGAAGAGCTCGGCGAGGGGCTGGCCGACGACGCCTGGGTGGCGTCCATCCACAGCCGCCTGGCCATGCACGCGGCCATGCGGAACGACCTCGACACGGCTGTCGAGCACGCCCGCCGTGCGTACGAACTGACACGCCGTAGGCGGAAACCCGGCACCGCGGGAGCCGCTGATTTCCTCGACGACCTGCTCACGGCCCGCGAGCTGCGGCGCGGCACGCCCGACGGACGCCGACTGGGCGCCTGCCGTGCGGCCTTGACGCGTGCGCAGCAGATGAGCGACCGGGCCATGTTCGCGGAGAGCAACCGGGCACTGTTGCGGCTCCTCGACGAGCTGGACACATACCCCGAGGAATCGTCCGCCCACCGCTTCCTCGGCAAGCTCTGCGGCCTGATGGGCTTGAACCACTTCCATCTGGGCGACCACGACGAGGCTCGGGCATGGACCCGCAAGGCCCTGCGCGAGTGCCGGCAGCGCGGGGACCTGGCCGGAGAGGAGGTCTATGAGGCCAACCTGACGGAGATCGACCGTAGGGAATAGTCGGCATTGCCCATGACGCCGAGGAGCTCATGAGCAGCGTTCGTCACGACGAGGCCGGGTCATCCTTGCCACGTGACCGCCACGAAGTACGGCGGTATCATCTTCGGCCTGCTCACGCTCGCCGGGGCGCGTACGCGCCGCAGTCGGTGCGCCGGCCCGACCAGGAGATGTGGCGCATCGACCGCACGGCCGACGACGGCGCCTTCCGCGCAGTAGCCCGAGGCCGGATCGATCTCGGCCGGATGGCAGGTCATCCGGCCGCTGCCGCCGGTCCCCGCTTGGCTTCAGGAGCGGGGCGGGGCGGGGGGGCCGGCCGGGGGGCTATTGCCACCGCGTCCGGCTGGGCGCGGGCCGCTACGGCGTCGACAACGGCGGCAAGCGGGGGAACCCTCCCCGGGATTTTCCGCCCGCCCCG
>NZ_SMNQ01000036.1 GCF_004353505.1 Streptomyces sp. WAC05374 | reverse complement strand
CTGCGCGGCGGGGGGGCCGGGGCCGGGGCGGTCCGGGGGGGGGGGGGGGCCGCCCGGGCCGCGCCCGCGGGCCCCGGCTGGGTTGGGGGGGGGGGGGGGGGGGGGGGGGCCGGCGGGGGGGCTATGGCCCCCGCGGGGGGCGGGAGGGGGGCCGCTCCGTCGTCGACAACGGCGGCAAGCGGGTCACCCTGCCCGGTGATTTCCCGCCGTACCGGCGAGTTCACGCGTTCGCCCGACGCTGGCAGGTGACGGGCCTGCTTGCCGTACTCCACGACCGGCTGCACGACAAGGTCCGCCAGAAGGCAGGCCGTTCGCCGGACCCGACGGCTGCCATCGTGGCCTCTCGGTCACTGCGCGCAGCAGCGAACATCCCGCGCTCGACGTCCGGGTGGGATGGCGGGAAGAAGGTGGGCGGCGGCCGCGAGCGGCACCTGGTGGTGGACTGCCTCGGCATGAGGTCGTCAAACGCACCGACGACACCAGCGGGTTCGTGGTGCTGCCGCGCAGGTGGGTGGTGGAGAGAACGCTGAGCTGGCTGATGCGCTCGCGCCGCCTGGTGCGCGACTACGAAACGCTGCCCGCCAAGCACGAGGCCATGGTGCTGTGGTCCAAGACCATGCTCATGAGCAGCCGCCCGACCGTCGTCGACCATGGCCCCCCGGCCCGCACACCACTGCGCGAGGCACTGGAGCGAGACCGTCTCCCGGCCGGGCGATGGGTGGGTCGGTGACTTGCCGGGCTCGGTCCGGCGGGGGAGGAGGTCACCGAGGCACACCTCTCGGACCTGTCCCAGTAGCAAGACAGCGCAACGCCATGGACCCGTCGCCTGCTCATATCCGCCAAACGCCGTGCAGTTTCACTGATCGACGCGCGCACAGCGAGCCGCCAGTGATGCAACCCATCCCTTCCAGAGACAATCTGAAACTAAGAATGAAGCAACCCCGGGGGTCGGGTTCATCTCTCGCATGCTTCAAGACTGCTCGGCCCCCGGCTGACAGCAAGCTTCGTCATCCGCCACATCACGGGTAAGCCGCATGTTGTTCAGCCTCCTCCCAGCCAGCCCCGGGAACCCTAGGCCCGGAGCCGACCAGAGCACGCACCCATCTCCGCTGCCAGCCGCCCGCGGAGCGGGCTGGTCCTGA
>NZ_SMNQ01000035.1 GCF_004353505.1 Streptomyces sp. WAC05374 | reverse complement strand
AAGGGGCCGACCTCTTCGACGCCGCCTTCTTCGACTACATGCCGTCCGAGGCGGAGCTGATGGGGCCGCAGCACCGGCTGTTCCTGGAGACCGCCTGGCAGGCCCTGGAACACTCCGGCATCGTGCCGGGGAGCGTCGACGGCAGCGTCGGCGTCTTCGCCGGGTCGGGCGTGGGCGAGTACGGCTACGGCAGCTACGACGGTGACGACCTGCCGTCGTTCTACCGCACCATGACGGCCAACAAGAGCGACTACCTGGCCACCCGTGTCGCGCACAAGCTCAACCTGCGCGGCCCGGCCCTCACCGTCCAGACCGCCTGTTCCACCGGTCTGGTCGCCACGCACCTGGCCCGCGAGAGCCTGCTGCGCGGCGAGTCGGACGTCGCGCTGGTCGGCGGGTCGTCGGTGACGTATCCGCTGGAGCACGGCTACCGGTACCAGGAAGGGCTGATGGTCTCCCCGGACGGCAAGTGCCGGGCCTTCGACGAGAAGGGCGCGGGGACCGTGTTCGCCAATGGCGTCGCCGTGGTGGTGCTGCGGCGGCTGTCGGACGCGATCGCGGCCGGTGACACCATTTACGCCGTGCTGCGCGGCAGCGCCATCAACAACGACGGTTCCGCCAAGGTCGGCTTCACCGCGCCCAGCATCGAGGGCCAGGCACGCGTCATCGCCCAGGCCCAGGCCGACGCGGGCGTCGACCCCTCCACCATCGGCCTCATCGAGGCCCACGGCACCGGCACCACCCTCGGCGACCCCATCGAGATGCGCGCCCTCCAGCAGGTGTTCGCCACCAGTGGGCGGACCGAACCGTGCGCCATCGGCTCGGTGAAGACCAACATCGGCCACACCGATGCCACCGCGGGTGTGGCAGGGCTCATCAAGGCGACCCTCGCCATCCACCACGGCGAACTGGTGCCCAGCCTCAACTACGAGCACCCCAACCCCGAGATGGGCCTGGACCCCGACCTGTTCTACGTCAACACCGAGACCAAGCAGTGGGACGGCGACGGGCCGCGCCGGGCGGGCGTCTCCTCCTTCGGCATCGGCGGTACCAACGCCCATGTCGTCCTGGAGCAGGCGCCGCAACGGCCGGAGCCGGAGACGGCCTCGGCCACGCTGCCGGTCGTCCCGTGGACGGTGTCGGCGCGTTCGGAGGAGGCGCTGCGCGACCAGGCGCGCCGGCTGGCGGACCACGTCCGGGCCGACGCGGCGCCGGACGTCCTGGACGTGGGGTATTCGCTGGCGGCGACCAGGACCTCGTTCGAGCACCGTGCGGTGGTGACCGGTGCCGACCGGGCCGAGCTGCTGGCCGGGCTGGACGCGCTCGCGGCGGGAGAGCCCGCGGCGGGCACGGTCACCGGGTCGGCGGTGGCCGGCCGTACCGTGTTCGTGTTCCCGGGTCAGGGTGCGCAGTGGGCCGGCATGGGCCGCGAACTCCTCGACGCCTCACCCCTCTTCGCCGAGCACATGACCGCCTGCGAAGACGCCCTCGCCCCCCACGTCGACTGGTCCCTCACCGCCGTCGTCCGCCAAGAACCCGGCGCACCCGGACTCGACCGCATCGACGTCCTCCAACCCGTCACCTTCGCCATCATGGTCTCCCTCGCCGCACTCTGGCGCTCCGCAGGCATCCACCCCGACGCCGTCGTCGGCCACTCACAAGGCGAAGTCGCCGCCGCACACATCGCCGGCGCCCTCACCCTCCAAGACGCCGCACACATCGTCAGCGCCCGCAGCAAGGCCCTCACCCACATCGCCGGCCACGGCGCCATGCTCTCCCTCCCCCTGCCCACCCACCACATCACCCAACGCATCACACCCTGGAACGGACGCCTGTCCATCGCCGCCGTCAACGGCCCCACCTCCGCCGTCGTCTCCGGCGACCCCGACGCCATCGACCAACTCCTCGAACAATGCCTCGCCGAAGGCATCCGCGCCCGCACCATCCCCTCCGACTGCGCCGGACACTCCGCCCAGGTCGACACCCTCCACGACCACCTCACCACCCAACTGGAAGGCATCCGCCCCCGCACCCCCCGCATCCCCCTCTACTCCACCGTCACCGGCCAACCCCACCACCAACCCCTCGACCCCGCCTACTGGTACCGCAACCTCCGCGACACCGTCCGCTTCGACGAAGCCACGAAGGCGCTCCTGGCCGACGGGTTCGGGCTGTTCGTCGAGGTGTCGACGCACCCGGTGCTGGCGTTCGGCCTCCAGGAGACCGCCGACAGCGTCGGCGCGCCCCTGGCGGCCGTCGGGACCCTGCGCCGGGAGGAGGGCGGGCTCGCCCGCTGGGTGTCCTCGCTCGCCGAGGCGTACGCCCACGGCGCGGCGGTCGACTGGGAGCCGGTCTTCGCCGGCACCGGTGCCCGCCGGACGACCCTGCCGACGTACGCGTTCCAGCGGCAGCGGTACTGGCTGGACACGCGGGACGCGGCCGGCCCGGCGGCGGACGTGGCGGCGGCGGGCCTGCGCCCCGAGGCGCACCCGCTGCTGGGCGCGGCGGTGGAGCTGCCCGAGACGGGCGGCCGTCTCCTCACGTCGCTGCTGTCGCTGCGCACCGAGCCGTGGCTCGCGGACCACGCGGTGACGGGCACCGTGCTGCTGCCCGGGACCGCTTTCGTGGAGCTGCTGGTCAGGGCCGGTGAGCAGGTCGGCTGCGAGCACGTCGAGGAGCTGACCCTCCAGGCGCCGCTGATCCTCCCCGAGAGCGGCGGCGTGCAGCTCCGGATGGTGGTCTCCGGTGCCGGCGAGGACGGCCGCCGGGCCGTCACCGTCCACTCCCGGGCGGAGGACGCCGGCGAGGACCGCGCGTGGACGCGGCACGCCACGGCGACGCTGGCCCCGGTGGCGCCCGCGCCGGACTTCGACCTGACGGCGTGGCCGCCGCCGGGCGCACAGCCGCTGGACGCCCCGGCGCTGTACGAGCGGCTGGCCGGGGCGGGTTACGGCTACGGCCCGGCGTTCCAGGGGCTGCGTGCCGCCTGGCAGGCGGGGCCGGAGGTCTTCGCCGAGGTGGTGCTGCCCGAGGGGCCGGCCGGGTCGGCCGCCGCGTACGGGCTGCACCCCGCGCTGCTGGACGCGGCCCTGCACGCGGTGGCGCTGGGGTCGCTGGTGCCCGACGACGGGCAGGTCCGGCTCCCCTTCTCCTGGAGCGGGTTCAGCCTGTACGGGGAGGGCGCGGCCGCCCTGCGGGTGCGGGTCTCCCCCACGGGCACCGACGGCACGGTGGCGCTGCGGATCGCCGACAGCGGCGGTGTGCCGGTGGCCGCGGTCGAGGCGCTGGCGCTGCGGCCGGTGTCCCCGGCGCACCTGCGGAGCGCCGGCGAGGACGCGGACCTCTTCCATCTGGACTGGACACGGCTCGCCGACCGCCCCGCCGAGTCCGCCGCGGCGGACCGGGCGGTGGTGGTGGGCGGCCCGGGTGCGGGCTTCTGGGACCTGGGGTCGCTGACGGCGGCCGGGGCCGTGCCGGACACGGTCTTCGTACGCTGCCCGGACGGGGCGGGGCACGAGGACGCGGCGGGGCCGGCGGGCCCGGTCGCCCGGGAGGTGCTCGCTCTCGCGCAGGCCTGGCTGGCCGACGCGCGCCACGAGCGGTCCCGCCTGGTGCTGGTCACCCGGGGCGCGGTCGCCGCGCTGCCGGACGACCCGGCCGCCGATCCGGCGAGCGCGTCGGTGTGGGGCCTGATCCGCTCCGCGCAGGCGGAGCACCCGGGCCGCTTCGGTCTGCTGGACCTGGAGCCGGACGGCGCGGAGCCGTGGGAGCCGGTGGCGGGCCTGCCGTTCGCGGACGAGCCGGAACTGGCCCTGCGGGGCGGCGGGGTGTACGTGCCGCGCCTGGCCCGCGCGGAGGGCGGCGCCGCGCTGGTGCCGCCGGCGGGCGTGCCGGCCTGGCATCTGGACGCGTTCACGGGCGACACCCTGGAGGACCTGGCGCTGGCGCCCGCTCCGGACCGCGCGGCCCCGCTGGGCGCGCGGGAGGTGCGGGTCGCGGTACGGGCCGCCGGGCTGAACTTCCGTGACGTGCTGGTCGCCCTGGGCATGGTCCCCGGCGACGGGGTGATCGGCAGCGAGGCGGCCGGTGTGGTCGTCGAGACGGGCCCCGAGGTGGACGACCTGGCGCCGGGCGACCGGGTGACGGGCCTGTTCTCGGGCGGCTCGTTCGGCTCGCTGGCGGTCACCGACCACCGGCTGCTGGTGCGGATGCCGGCGGGCTGGTCGTTCGCCGCCGCCGCGTCCGTGCCGACGGCCTGGCTCACCGCGTACTACGCGCTGGTGGACCTGGCCGGGGCCCGGCCGGGCGAGGCCGTGCTGGTCCACGCGGCGGCCGGCGGAGTGGGCATGGCGGGGGTGCAGCTCGCCCGGCACTTCGGGCTGGAGGTGTTCGCGACGGCCTCACCCGGCAAGTGGGACGCCGTGCGGGCGCTCGGCGTGGACGACGTACACCTCGCCTCGTCGCGGACGCTCGAGTTCGAGGAGCGTTTCCTGGCCGCCACCGGCGGGCGGGGCGTGGACGTGGTGCTGAACTCGCTGACCGACGACTTCGTCGACGCGTCGCTGCGGCTGCTTCCGCGCGGCGGCCGGTTCGTGGAGATGGGCAAGCGGGACCTGCGGGACGCGGCCGGGCTGGCCGCCGAACACGACATCGCCTACAGCGTGTTCGACCTGATGCAGGCGGACCCGGGGCGCATCCGGGAGATGCTCACCGACGTCGTGGGCCTGCTGGAGCGCGGTGCCCTGCGCCCGCACCCGCTGCGGGCCTGGGACATCAGGCAGGCCCCCGAGGCGTTCCGCTTCATGAGCCAGGCCCGGCACACCGGCAAGGTCGTGCTGACCGTGCCGCGGCCCCTGGACCGGGACGGCACCGTGCTGATCACCGGCGGTACGGGCACCCTGGGCGCCCATGTCGCCCGGCACCTGGTGGCCGCGCACGGGGTGCGCCGCCTGCTGCTCACCAGCAGGCGGGGCCCGGCCGGGCCGGACGCGGCGGCGCTGCGGGCCGAACTGGCCGCCCTGGGCGCCGACGTGACCGTCGCGGCCTGCGACGCCGCCGACCGTGACGCGCTCGCCGCGCTGCTGGCGGACGTCCCCCGGGAGCACCCGCTGACCGGTGTGTTCCACCTGGCGGGCGTCCTCGACGACACGGTGATCGAGTCGATGACGGCCGAGCGGGCCGAGGAGGTGCTGCGTCCCAAGGCGCACGGCGCCTGGAACCTGCACGAGCTGACCGCGGAGCTGGACCTGTCGGCATTCGTGCTGTTCTCCTCCGTGGCGGGCACGCTCGGCTCGATCGGTCAGGCCAACTACGCCACGGCCAACGCGTTCCTGGACGCGCTGGTGCGTCACCGCCGCGAGCGGGGGCTGCCGGCCCAGTCGCTGGCCTGGAGCCTGTGGGCGGACCGCAGCGCCATGTCGCGCGACGTCGGCGAGACCGACCTGGCGCGGCTGGCGCGGTCCGGGATCACGCCGTTGCCGGCCGCGGAGGGCATGGCGCTGCTGGACGCGGCGCTCGCCCGTCCGGACGCGGTGCTGCTGCCGGCCCGCCTGGACACCTCGGTACTGCGGCACGACGAGGTCCCGGCGCCGCTGCGGGCGCTGGCCGCGCCGGCCGCCCGCACCGCGCGGCGGGTGGTACGCCCGCGGGACGCGGCGGCGGGCCCGCCGCTGGTGCGGCGCCTGGACGCGGCGGACGCCGGCGAACGGGACGCCATCCTGCTGGACTTCGTCCGCGGCCAGGCGGCGGGGGTGCTCGGCGGCACGGACGGGGCCGGGCTCGACCCGGACACCGCGTTCAAGGACCTGGGCTTCGACTCGCTGGTCGCGGTGGAGCTGCGCAACCGGCTGAACAAGGAGACCGGGCTGCGGCTGCCGCCGACGCTGGTCTTCGACCAGCCGACCCCCCGTGCCATGGCCGAGTTCCTCGCCGAGGAGCTGGCACCGGTGACGGCGCCCGACGCTCCCGCCGCCCCGGCCGCGCCGCCCGGCGGAGCCGTACGGGCCGAGCTGGACCGGCTGGAGGCCGCCTGTGCCGCGCTGGCCTCGGGCCCGGCGCCCGACGAGGACACCCGGGCGGACGTCACCAGGCGTCTGACCGAGCTGCTCCTGACGTGGAGCGGGCCCGGGGAGGCCGCCCCGGCGGGCGGCGCCGGCACGGCCGCCGAGGAGCAGTTCCGGTCCGCGACCGCCGACGAGATCTTCGACTTCATCGACAACGAGCTGGGAATGGGCTGATGACCGACACCTCGCTGGACCAGGACAAGCTGCTCGGCTATCTCAAGCGGGTGACGGCCGAGCTCCACACCACGCGCCTCAAGCTCCAGGAGGCCACGGCGGCCGCTCCGGCGCCCGTCGAGCCGGTCGCCATCGTGGGCATGGGCTGCCGCTTCCCGGGCGGGGCCCACTCCCCCGAGCTGCTGTGGGACCTCGTCGCCGAGGGCCGGGACGCGGTCGGGGAGTACCCGTCCGACCGTGGCTGGCAGGGCACGGGTGAGCTCGCGCCGACCGGTGGCTTCCTGTACGACGCCGCCGAGTTCGACGCCTCGTTCTTCGGCATCACGCCGCGCGAGGCGCTGGCGATGGACCCGCAGCAGCGGCTGCTGCTCGAGTCGGCCTGGGAGGCGCTGGAGCGGGCGGGCATCCGTCCCGCCGCCCTGCGCTCCAGCACGACCGGCGTGTTCGTCGGCGCCACGTCCGGCGGGTACGGGCCGCACGCGGGCAGTGCCGTCGAGGCCGTACGGGGACACCTGGTCACCGGGGCGGCGACCAGTGTGCTGTCGGGCCGGCTGGCGTACGTCTTCGGCCTGGAGGGCCCGGCGGTCACCCTGGACACCGCCTGCTCGTCGGGCCTGTCCGCCCTCCACTACGCGGTGCGGGCGCTGCGTTCCGGCGAGTGCGGCCTGGCCCTGGCGGGCGGTGTCACCGTGCTCGCCACGGCCGACGCCTACGCCGAGTTCAGCGCCCAGGGCGGGCTCTCGCCCGACGGGCGGTGCCGGGCCTTCGCGGCGGCGGCGGACGGCACCGGCTTCTCCGAGGGCGCGGGCGTGCTCGTGCTGGAGCGGCTCTCGGACGCCCGCCGCAACGGCCACCCGGTGCTCGCGGTCGTGCGGGGCTCCGCCCTCAACCAGGACGGTGCCAGCAACGGGCTGAGCGCGCCCAGCGGGCGTGCCCAGCAGAAGGTGATCCGGCAGGCGCTGGCCGACGCGGGGCTGACGGCCGCCGACGTCGACCTGGTCGAGGCGCACGGCACCGCCACCCGCCTCGGCGACCCGATCGAGGCGCGGGCGCTGCTCGCCACCTACGGGCGCGACCGCGCCGGGCGCGGCCCGGTGCGGCTGGGTTCGGTCAAGTCGAACATCGGGCACACGCAGGCCGCCGCGGGGCTGGCCGGCGTCATCAAGACCGTGCAGGCGCTGCGCCACCGGGTGATGCCGCGCACGCTCCACGTGGACGAGCCGACACCGCATGTGGACTGGTCGGCCGGCGAGGTGGAGCTGCTCACCGAGGAGCGGCCCTGGGAGCCGGGCGGCGACGTGCGGCGCGCGGGTGTCTCCGCGTTCGGGATCAGCGGCACGAACGCCCATGTGATCCTGGAGGAGGCCCCCGCCGAGGAGCGTGAGCCGCGCCGGCCGGAGGGCCCGCAGGTCGTCGTGGTCTCCGGCCGGGACGAGGCGGCGCTGCGGGAGCAGGCGGGCGCGTGGGCGCGGTGGCTGGGCGAGCACCCCGATGTGCCGCCGGCCGATGTGGCGTTCACGGCGGCGCGGACCCGTACGCACTTCGCGGTGCGCGCCGCCGTGGTCGCCGAGGATGCCGCCGGGCTCGCCGGGGCGCTGACCGCGCTCGCGGACGGCAGTCCGCACCCGGAGGTGACACGGGGGCAGGCCGGGGAGCGCGGGAAGGTCGTCTTCGTCTACCCGGGTCAGGGTGCGCAGTGGGTCGGCATGGGGCGTGAACTGCTCGCGTCCAACGAGGTGTTCGCGCAGATGATTGACGCGTGTGACGCGGCCCTGCGGCCGTTCACGGGCTGGTCGGTGCGTGAGGTCCTGGCCGGTGAGGAGGGGGATCACCCGCCGTTCGACCGCGTCGACGTGGTGCAGCCCGCCCTGTTCGCCATGGGCGTGGGCCTGTCGGCGGTGTGGCGTTCACTCGGCGTCGAGCCGGCCGCCGTGGTGGGACATTCGCAGGGCGAGGTGGTCGCCGCTGTCGTCAGCGGTGCCCTGTCGTTGGAGCAGGGCGCGCAGATCGTCGCCCAGCGCTCAAAGGCCGTCCTCGCCCACGCGGGCCGGGGCGGCATGGCGCTGGTCAAGCGGCCGGTGGAGGAGGTCGAAACGCTCCTCGCGCCCTACGGCGGCGCGCTGTCGGTCGGCGCCGTCAACACCGCCGGGTCCACCGTGGTCTCCGGCGACGCGGACGCGATCGACCGGCTCGTGGCCGACCTGCGCGCCGACGACGTGTACGCCCGGAAGATCAACATCGACTACGCCTCGCACTGCGCCCAGGTGGACCCGTGCCTTCCGGACCTGGCGGAGAAGTTCGCCGGACTCAGCCCCGCCCCGGCCGGCATCGCCTTCTACTCCTCGCTGACGGGAGAGGTCGCCGAGGGACCCGAGCTGGACGGCGGCTACTGGTGCCGCAACCTGCGCGAGCCCGTCCGCTTCGACAAGGCCCTCAACCGGCTGCTCGAAGACGGTCACACCGTCTTCGTCGAGATCTCCGCCCACCCCGTGCTGTCCATGCCGCTCACCGACGGCAGCGCCGAGCACGGCGGCATCGTCGTCGGCTCCCTCGCCCGCGACCACGGCAGTGCCGCCCAGCTCCTGCGCAACCTCGCCCTGCTCCACGTCCACGGGTACGCCGTCGACTGGGAGCGCTGCACCGACGGCGCCCTCGCGGCCCTGCCCACGTACGCCTTCCAGCGCAGGCACTACTGGCTGCGCCCCGCCGCCGACGTGGACGCGGGCGCCCTCGGCCTCGAGGAGCCGGGCCACGCGTGGCTCGGCGCGGCGACCGAACTCGGCGACGGCCAGGGCGCCCTGCTCACCGGCCGGCTGTCCCGCGGCCGGCAGGCCTGGCTCGCCGACCACATCGTGTTCGACACGGCGGTCGTCCCCGGCACGGGGCTGCTCGACCTGGCCCTGGCCGCCGCCCACCACGTGGGCGCCGACCGGGTGGAGGAACTGACGCTGCTGGAACCGCTCCTGTTCCCCGAGTCCGGGGAGCGGCGGCTGCAGGTCCTGGTGGGCCCGCCCGGTGGTGACGGGCGGCGCCCGCTGAGCGTGCACAGCCTCGAGTCCGGGGCGCCCGGGCCGTGGGCGCGGCACGCGGTCGGCGTGCTCGCCACGGGCCCCACGGGCGCCGCCACCGTGTCCGACGGCTTCGCCGGGCTGCGCCGGTGGCCGGTGCCGGGCGCCGAGCGGTGGGACCTGGACGGCGTGTACGACCGGATGGACGGCGTCGGCGTCACGTACGGGACGGCCTTCCGCGCCCTGAAGGAGATGTGGCAGGACGGCGACACGCTGTACGCGCGGGTGAAGCTGCCGGAGGGCGTCCCGGCCGAGGGGTACGGGGCCCACCCCGTGCTGATCGACGCGGCCCTGCACGTCCTCGGCATCCTGCGGGCGGAGACGGACCCGCGCGCACCGGTGCACGTGCCGTTCATCTGGTCGGACGTGCGGCTGCTCGCGGGGGGCAGCGACGAGCTGCTGGTCCGGCTCGACCTCGACCCCGCCGACGGCACGCTCCGGCTGTGGGCGGCCGGCCCGGACGGCACCCCGGTGGTCGCCGGCGACCTCCGGCGCCGCGCGATCTCACCCGAGCAGATCAGCGGCGCCCGGCCGGTGGAGCACCTGTACCGGGTGGAGTTCCAGCCGGTGCGCGTCCCGTCCCCGGCCGGCCCCGGCACGGCGGCGGACCGCACGGTCGTGGACGCCCGGGGCTGGACGGGCGGCGTCGCCGAGGTCGCCGCACGCGGCCTGGCCGAGCTCCGGCGGCGGCTCGCCGAGGAGCCGGGCACCGAACTGGTCTGGGTCACCCGGGGCGCGGCCGGCGACGACGCGGACGACCCGGCCCAGGCCGCGCTGTGGGGCCTGGTCCGCTCGGCCCGCAGCGAGCACCCCGACCACACGCTGCGCCTGATCGACACCGGCGCGGGGACCGGCGCCGGCGACGACGCCTTCGAGGCCGCCCTCGCCGTCGCCGACGAGCCGGAACTGGCCGTGCGCGCCGGGCGGGTGCTCGCGCCGCGCCTGGTCCAGGTGGCGGGGCCGCCCGAGGAGACGGCACGCGCCCTGGACCCGGACGGCACCGTGCTGATCACCGGCGGCACCGGTGAACTGGGCCGTGCCCTGGCCCGGCACCTGGTCGTGGAGCACGGCGCACGGCACCTCGTGCTGACGTCGCGCCAGGGCGAACGGGCCCCGGGCGCGGCGGAGCTGGTGGCCGAGCTGGCCGCCGCCGGAGCCGACGAGGTGCGGGTCGTCGCCTGCGACGCCGCCCGCCGCGAGCAACTGGCGGCCGTGCTGGCGTCGGCGCGCGACGGGCACCCCTGGACCGGGGTGTTCCACCTGGCGGCGGTGCTGGACGACGGGCTGCTCGCCGCCCAGACCGCCGAACGGCTCGCCGGCGTCCTGGCCCCGAAGGCCGACGGCGCCCTGCACCTGCACGAGCTGACGCGGGACCTCGACCTGGCGGTGTTCGCCCTGTACTCGTCCCTGTCGGGCGTCGTCGGCGCCCCCGGCCAGGGCACGTACGCGGCCGCCAACAACGCGCTGGACGTCCTCGCCACGTACCGCAGGAACCTCGGGCTGCCCGGTACGAGCCTCTCGTGGGGCATGTGGGAGCAGGCCGGGACCGGGCTGACGTCACGGCTGACCCGGGCGGACCTGGCCCGGATCGAGCGGCAGGGCTTCGGTGCCTTCACCGCGGAGCGGGCGCTCGCGGCACTGGACGCCGCGCTGTGCCGCCCGTACGCCCATGTGGTGCCGGTCGCCCTGGACGTCCAGGGCGTGCGGCGCGCCGCCGAGGAGGCGGGCACCGTGCCCGCGCTGCTGCGCGGCCTGCTGCGCACCCCGCGTCCGCGCCCGGCCGCCGCGGCGGCCGCGCCCGCACCGGAGGCGGGGCTGCGCGAGCGGCTCACCGCCCTGCCCGCCGCGGAGCGGCTGCGGGCCCTGAGCGACCTGGTGCGCGGCGAGATCGGCGTGGTCATCGGCCTGGGCGCGGGCGACGAGGTCGACGAGCGGCAGTCGCTGAAGGACCTCGGTCTGGACTCGCTGATGGCGGTCGAGCTGCGCCGCCGGCTCTCCGCGGCCGTCGGCGCCGTCCTGCCCACCGACCTGGCGTTCACGCACCCCACCCCGTACGCCGTCGCCGAGTTCCTGGCGGGTGTGCTGACCGGTACGGAGGAGGCGGGCGAGGCCCGTGCGACCCTGCCGCTGGAGCGTGCGGAGCGGCGCGACGAACACCCGGCGACCGAGGGCCAGAAGCGGCTGTGGTTCCTGGAGCGGCTCGACCCGGGCTCCGCCCAGTACAACGTGACGATGCGGGCCCGTGTCGTCCGCAAGCTGGACCGGGAGACGCTGGCCCGTGCCCTGGCCTGGGCCGGCGGCCGGCACGAGGCGCTGCGCACCGGGCTGGAGACGCGTGACGGCCGCCTGGTCCAGGTGGTGCGGGAGCGGCCCGACATCCCCGTGGTGCACGAGGACCTGTCGGCCCTGGGGCAGGACGCGGTGGACGCGCGGGTGCGCGCGGAGGAGACGCGCCCCTTCGACCTCGGCTCCACCTCGCTGGCGCGGTGCCTGCTGCTCGACGTGCCCGGCGGCGAGCAGCTCCTGTGCGTGACGCTGCACCACACGGTGGTCGACGGGTGGTCGACGGGGCTGCTGATCCGCGAGGTGGTGGCCGCCTGCGAGGCGTTCACGGCCGGTGGTGAGCCCGAGGCGCCCGCGATC
Source organism: Streptomyces sp. WAC05374 (assembly GCF_004353505.1). Taxonomy (GTDB): domain Bacteria; phylum Actinomycetota; class Actinomycetes; order Streptomycetales; family Streptomycetaceae; genus Streptomyces. The sequence goes on along the minus strand of NZ_SMNQ01000035.1, from coordinate 1,971 downwards.
GCGCACCACCTGGGCGACTACGCCCGGTGGGAGGAGCGCGCCATCGCCGAGGGCCACTTCGACGAGGGGCTGCGGTTCTTCCGGGAGCAGCTCGCGGGGGTGCCGCGGCTGGAGTTCCCGCCGGGGCCCGACACCGTGCCCGAGGGCACGGAGGGCGGCGACCGGCTGCGGTTCACCGTGCCCGCCGAGGTGCGTGAGGCCGTGGAGACGCTGGCCGACGCGCACAAGGTCACCCCGTACACCGTATACGTGAGCGCCTTCGCCGTGCTGCTGGCCCGTACGTGCGGCCAGGACGACTTCGGCATGGCCACCATCTGGGCCAACCGTGAGCTGGGGCTCGCCGACACCGTCGGCTTCCTGGCGAACACGCTGCCGCTGCGCTGCGACCTGACGGGCGACCCGACCTTCGAGGAGCTGATCGCCTCCATGGCGCCCCGGGTGCGCGGCACCCTGGAGCACCAGGCCGTCCCGCTCACCGAGGTCGTCCGGGTGGCGTCCGGTGAGCGCACCGGCGGCGAAAGCCCCTTCTTCCGCGTCGGCTTCAACTACCTGACCGAGAGCATCACCAGCGGGGCCAAGCACAGCGCGGAGCGCGACGACGCCTGGCTGCTGCCGATGTCCGACGCGTTCTCGGGCAACGCCCCCGGCACCGCCAAGTTCGACCTGCACCTGACGCTGGTGCCGGGCGACGACGGTTCGGGCCGCACCGGGCTGCTCGGCGAGATCGAGTTCCGGCCGGGGATCGTGGGCCGCCCGGCGGCCGCGCGGCTGGTCGACGGCCTGGGCACGCTGCTGGCCTCCGTGGTCCGCGAGCCCGCCCGCCCGATCGGGACGCTGGACGTGCTCGGCGCTTCCGAACTGTCCTGGCTTGCGGAGCGCGGCGGCCGGCTGGAGACGTCCCGCCCGGACGGGACGACCGCGCTGGACCTCGTGCTGGCGCAGGCGCGGCGCACCCCGGACGCGGTGGCGCTGGTGTCGGACGGCCGGGAGCTGACGTACCGGCAGACCGTGGCGCGTGCCGCGCTGCTCGCCGAGCGGCTGCGGGCGGAGGGCGTGGGCACCGAGGTCCCGGTGGGGGTGCACCTGCCCCGCTCGGCGGACCTGGTGGTGGCGGTGCTGGCCGTGTGGCTGGCCGGCGGAGCCCATCTGCCGGTGGACCCCAACTATCCCCGGGCCCGGGTGCGGCACGTCATCGAGGACAGCGGGCTGACCGTCCTGGTCTCGGACCGGCCGGTGGACACCACGGCCAGGGTCGTGCTGATCGACGACCTCCCCGACGTCCCGGACGACGCCGCGATCCCCGAGCCGGAAGTCCGTCCGTCCCCCGCCGACCTGGGATACGTGATCTACACGTCCGGCTCGACGGGCAAGCCCAAGGGCGTCCTCATCGAGCACGGCCAGTTCGTCAACTTCTGCCGTGCCGTGGACCGGCGCGTCGACGGCGGCAGCGGTGACACCTGGCTGGCGGTGACCAGCCCGTCGTTCGACATCGCCATGGTGGAGCTGGTCTGGACGCTGACGCGTGGGTTCCGGGTCGTCATCGCGCAGGGCGACGTCGGCGACTGGCCGGCCTACCGCTCGTACCGGCCCACGCATCTGCAGTGCACGCCGTCGCTGGCGCGGTTGCTGCTGGCGGACGCCGACGGGCGCGCGCTGCTCGGCGGGCTCGACCGCATGATCGTCGGGGGCGAGGCGCTGGACCGGGGCCTGGCCGGGAAGCTGCTGCGGACGGTGCGCGGCGGGGTGACCAACATCTACGGCCCGTCCGAGTGCACGGTGTGGTCCACGACCTGGCACGTCGAGCCCGGTGAGGTGTCCCTGGGCGACGCGGTGCTCAACACCACGCTGTACGTGCTGGACGGGGCGGGGCGGCGGGTGCCGCGCGGGAGCCTGGGCGAGCTGTGGATCGGCGGCCTCGGCGTGGCCCGCGGCTACCTGAACCGGCCGGAGCTGACCGCGGAACGCTTCGTC
>NZ_SMNQ01000034.1 GCF_004353505.1 Streptomyces sp. WAC05374 | reverse complement strand
CCCCCCCCCCCCCCCCCCCCCCCCCCCCCCCCCCCCCCCCCCCCCCCCCCCCCCCCCCCCCCCCCCCCCCCCCCCCCCCCCCCCCCCCCCCCCCCCCCCCCCCCCCCCCCCCCCCCCCCCCCCCCCCGCCCCCCCCCCCCCCCCGCCCCCCCCCCGCCCCCCCCCCCCCCCCCCCCCCCCCCCGCCACCCCCCCCCCCCCCCCCCCCCCCCCCCCCCCCCCCCCCCCCCCCCGCCCCCCCCGCCGGTCCGGTCGCGCCCGCCCAATGACCCGTATCCGCCGCATCCGCCCCAAGCAGGTGCAGACCGAGCGCCGCGACGGCCGCCATGGCGACCAGCGACCAGCTCACGGCGGCGATCGAGGCCAGGATCACATCAACCCACCGGGTACGTCGGCCGTCGCCGTCCTCGTACATAAGGACCCCCCAGAAGAACCCGCGATCCGTGCCGAGTTGCCCCATTCACGCATGATCCGTACGCACTCATGGGTGCTTACCACTCTCCGGGCGCATTTCTCCACAGTCAACGGCACACGGATGCGGGCGGCCAGAGACCCTGCGCGCGGTCTTCACACCGCCCGACTTTCGATTCGGGCGCCGGGCCTGAAATAGTTCCCCCCGATGTTCGCCATCCCTAGACTCCCTGCCACGGGGGGAACTCGGGGGACAAGTAGTGGGGCATGGAGTGCCGGAACTCGTACTGGAATTGAACGGAAGGACCTGGGCTCTCGATCCGTCCAGGTCGTACACCCTCGGACGTGATCCGCAGGGCGACCTGGTGATCGACGACGCCAGGGTTTCGTGGCGGCATGCCACGGTGAGCTGGAACGGCCGCAGTTGGGCCATCGAGGACCACGGCTCCACCAACGGCACGTACGTGCAGGGCCAGCGGATCCACCAGATGGAGATCGGCCCCGGCTCCGCCGTGCACCTCGGCAACGCGACCGACGGCCCCCGGCTGAGCCTGACCGACAGTGCCTCGGCCGCGGGCGCGTTCAGCGCCCAGGGCGCGGCCCCGCAGGCCCAGGCGCACGCCCCGTCGGCCGCGCCGCAGCAGGCCTGGCAGCAGCAGGCGCCGGCCCAGGCCGCCGCGCCGCAGCAGCCCCACCAGCAGGGCTGGCCCCAGCAGGCGCAGCAGCCCGCCCAGGCCCAGCAGCCCCACCAGGCCCAGCCTCACCAGGCCCAGGCCCCCGCCCAGCCGCACGTCCCGCACCAGCAGCCCGGCTCCGCGGGCCACCCCGGCCACCCCGGCGCTCCTGCCGAGCAGTACGCGCAGAAGGTCCCGGGCCAGGGCGGCGCCCCGGCGGCCTCGCCGGTCCACGCCGAGCGCAGCCCGACCACCTTCCACCAGTTCGCGCTGGGCCGCGTCATGCGCATCGGTCGTGCGCTCGAGAACGAGCTGGTCGTCTCCGACCTCCAGGTCTCGCGCCACCACGCCGAGTTCCACGCCACGCCCGACGGCCGGTTCGAGATCCGTGACCTCGGCTCGCACAACGGCACGTACGTCAACGGTCAGCCGCTGGCCAAGTCCGGCTCCGCGCTCATCGGCCCCAACGACATCGTCGGCGTCGGCCACTCGACGTTCCGGCTCGTCGGTGACCGGCTCGAGGAGTTCGTCGACACCGGTGAGGTCTCCTTCTCCGCCCGCCACCTCACCGTCACGGTCGACGGCGGCAAGCAGATCCTGAAGGACGTCTCCTTCGGTGTTCCGGAGAAGTCGCTCATCGCGGTCATCGGCCCGTCCGGCTCCGGCAAGTCGACCCTGCTCAAGGCGCTCACCGGCTACCGGCCCGCCAACCAGGGCGACGTCCTCTACGACAACCGGAACCTGTACAAGCAGTTCGCCGAGCTCCGCCAGCGCATCGGTCTGGTCCCGCAGGACGACATCCTGCACAAGGAGCTGACCGTCCGCACGGCGCTGAAGTACGCCGCGAAGCTCCGTTTCCCCGCGGACACCACCGAGCAGGAGCGCGAGGCGCGGATCGACGAGGTCCTGCGCGAGCTGAAGCTCGACATCCACAAGACCAAGAAGATCACCGCCCTCTCCGGCGGTCAGCGCAAGCGCGTCTCGGTCGCCCTGGAGCTGCTGACGAAGCCGTCCCTGATCTTCCTGGACGAGCCGACCTCGGGCCTCGACCCGGGCATGGACCGCGACGTCATGCAGTTGCTGCGCGGGCTGGCCGACGACGGCCGTACGGTCCTGGTCGTCACCCACTCCGTCGCCGAGCTCGCGCTCTGCGACAAGCTGCTGGTCATGGCGCCCGGCGGTTCGGTGGCCTACTTCGGCCCGCCGGAGGAGGCGCTCAACTTCTTCGGCTACGACACGTGGGCGGACGTCTTCTCCGCCTTCGAGAACTACCGCGACTACGACTGGGCGGGCCGCTGGAAGGGCTCGCAGCACTACCAGATGTACGCCGCGGACCTCGACGCGGTCGCCCCGCAGTCGGTGGAGATGCCGTCGGCGCACGCGATGCGCCCGCCCAAGCCGCAGGGCTGGGGCGCGCAGCTCTGGACCCTGATCCGCCGCTACCTCTCGGTGATCGCCTCCGACAAGGGCTTCATGGCCCTGATGGTGATCCTGCCGGCCGTCCTCGGTGTGGTTTCCACGCTGATCAGCTCGAACTACGGCCTCCGGCCCAGCCCGCGCGGCCCGAACGGCAGCGCGGCGACGATCCTGCTGATTCTCGCGGTGGGTGCCTGCTTCGCCGGCGCCGCCAACTCCGTACGAGAGTTGATCAAGGAACGGGTCATCTACGAACGGGAACGGGCTACGGGCCTGTCACGTTCGGCGTATCTGATGTCGAAGGTGATCGTCCTCGGCCTGATCACGGTCATCCAGGGCGCGATCATCGGCGGCATCGGCTTCGGCATGCGGGACGTGCCGGACGAGGGCCTGCTCTTCGGCTCCTCCCTGGTGCGTCTGGAGCTCAGCCTGCCGATCATGGCGCTCGGCTTCACCTCGATGATGTTCGGCCTGATCATCTCCTCGCTGGTGAAGACCGCCGAGAAGACGATGCCGCTGCTGGTGATGTTCGCGATCATCCAGGTGGTGTTCACGGGCTGTCTGTTCACGCTGCACGGCCAGGTCGGCGTCAACGAGTTCTCGTACCTGATGCCGTCCCGCTGGGCCGTCGCCGCCGCCGGTACGACGGTGGAGCTCAACAAGCTCTTCCCCAACCAGGACGACCCCACCGACACGGACCCGCTGTGGGACCACGAGGTGGGCATGTGGATGGCCGACATGGGCGCGCTCCTGGCGCTCGGCGCCATCTGCGGCGTGATCGTGGCGCGCCTGCTGCGCCGCCACGAGCCGGAGGTCATGCGGAAGTAACCCGCACGCACGTACGCCGGAGGGCGGCACCCCGCACGGGGTGCCGCCCTCCGGCATGTCGCGACAGGCTCAGTAGGCGCTGTTCACGTTGTCCATCGAGCCGTAGCGGTCGGCCGCGTAGTTGCAGGCGGCGACGATGTTGGCGACCGGGTCGTACTGGTCGAACTTGGTGCCCGGCACGTGGTAGGCCTTGAAGGTCGGGTAGATGACCTGGAGCAGGCCCTTGGACGGGACGCCGTTGATGGCGTTGATGTCCCAGTTGTTGATGGCCCGGGGGTTACCGCTGGACTCCCGCATGATGTTGCGGTGGATGCCGTCGTAGGTGCCCGGGATGTTGTGCTTCTTCATGATGAAGAGCGCCTCGCGGATCCAGCCGTCGAGGTTGTTGGCGAACACCGGCTTGCGGGCGGCGGCGCGGCTGGCGGCGGCCTTGGCGGCGGCGCGCTTCTTCGCGGCGGCCTGGGCCTGGGCCTTCGCCTTGGCGGCAGCGGCGGCCTGCGCCTTGGCCTTGGCGGCAGCGGCGGCCTGGGCCTTCGCCTTCGCGGCGGCGGCGTCGGCCTTCGCCTTCAGCTCGATCGTCGTCTGCTGCTCGGTGATGCCGAGGTGCAGGGGCTTGCTCTGCGTGTTGGAGAGCGTGCTGGTCAGCGCGACCGGAGCGGCAGCGGGGGCGGCGGCGACAGCCTGCGGCTCCGTCTCGGCGGCGGCGTCGTTGCCAGGAACGACGGAGAACGCGAGCGCGGCGGCGCTCAGCGTGGCGATGCCGGCGAGGGAGAGCTTGTGGTTCTGCTTGAGACGGCTGAAGCCGGGGCGGCGGGTGCTGGACGCGGACATGCAGTCGTACCTCTTCGAATAGCGGGACGTCGCGTGGCCGGGGCGGCGCTACGCCTGCTGCGGCGGGCGACGGCTGCAATTCTTAGCGGCAGCAAAATCGGGAGGCAAAGGTGTGACGTACGAAGCCGGGTAGTGGATCAGCGGGTGCCGAAGAGCGTGTCCGCACCCGCCCCGCACCCGCTGGACCAGCACTCATCCGGTGTTTATGTCCTCCACTAGCCCGGTTCGTAAGTGACCTGCGTCCTATGTGCGGGCTCACATCGGGCAGGTAACGGTCTCACCATCTGTTGCACGAGCAATGCGCTCAGTGAGGGCCCTCCTCCGGGAGGAGGAGATGGACGTCGCCGAACTCGTGCCACAGGTACTGCCGCCTCAGCGCCTCGGCGTACGCACGCCCCAGCGCCTCCCGCCCGGCGACGGCCTCCAGCATCAGCAGGTGCGACGCCTCCGGCTCGTGCAGCCCGGTCAGCAGCCCGTCCACGGCACGCACCCCGCGCCGCGGCGTGACCACCAGGTCCGTCCAGCCGGAGGCCGGGCGCACCACGCCGTCCTCCCCGGCCGCCGACTCCAGCGCCCGCACCGCCGTCGTCCCCACGGCCACGATCCGCCCGCCGGCCGCCCGTGCCGCACCCACCAGCCACGCGGTCGCCGCCGGCACCTCGAACCGCTCCGGGTACGGCGGCTCGTGCGCCTCCACCGACGCCACCCCCGTGTGCAGCCTCACCGGCGCGAACTGCACGCCCCGGCTCACCAGCTCCGCCACCGTCCCCGCCGTGAACGGCCGCGCGGCGCTCGGCATCTCCGCGGAGCCCGCCCCGTCCCGCGACGGCCGGGCGAACACGGTCTGGTACGCGGCCACCGGCTGGTCCCGCTCCGTGTACCGGTACCGGATGGGACGCCCGTACCCGGCCAGCAGCCCCGGCACACCCACCGAGACCGACGCCCACCACAGCCGCCCCGACCCCGGACTCAGCGGCTCCTCCAGCACGAGCTGCGCCCCGCCCGGCAGCCGCACCACCGCGCCCGCCGGCCCGCCGGGCCTGGGCCGCGTACTGCCCCGCCCGTCCGGGTCCCGCACCTCCACCGACCAGCGCCCGTCGTCCCCGCACGTGGAGAAGTGCACCACCACCGTCTCCCGGCCCAGCCGCCCGGTCACCGCGGCGGCCAGCGTCGGCGAGGTGTTCACCACCAGCACGTCCCCGGCGCGCAGCAGCCCCGGCAGCTCACGGAACGCGTGGTGCGTCACATCCGTCCCGCGCGACACCATCAGCCGTACGTCGTCCCGCCCCGAGCCCCGCTGCTCGGCCGGCACCCGCGCCGACAGCTCCTCCGGCACCCGCAGCGCCTCGAGCACACTCACGCCCCCACCCCCAGCAGCGCGGGAGCCGTGAACCGCCCGCTCGCCGGCCGCTCCGCCAGCAGCCGCAGGAACGCCGGAACCACCGACTCCGGACTCGGGCGCCCCGCGTCGTCGTCCAGCGGGACGGCCGCCCGGTACAGATCCGTCCGCATGTCGCCCGGGTCGACCGCCCAGACCCGCAGCCCCGGCTCCTCCACGGCCAGCACCGCCGCGAGCCGGTCCAGCGCCGCCTTCGACGCCCCGTACCCGCCCCACGTCTCGTACGCCTCCACGGCCGCGTCCGAACTGAGCGCCATCACCGCCCCCGACGCACTCGCCCGCAGCAGCGGAAGAGCCTCCTGTACGAGGCCGAGGGCGGCCACCACATTGGTCTCCAGCGCCACCCGCAACCCCTCCAGCGGCAGCGCGTCCAGCCGCACCAGCGGCTCGGCACCCAGCGCGCTCGCGTTGCTGACCAGCAGGTCCAGCCCACCCAGCTCCCGCGCCGCCGCCACCAGCGCCGCCCGGTGCCACCCGTCCGCGACGTCCCCCGGCAGCGCCACCACCCGCGTCCCGTGCGCCCGCGCCCGTCGCGCGCTCTCCTCCAGTACGGACGCGGTCCGGGCGTCCAGCACCAGATCCCAGCCCTCCCGGGCGAGCGCCACGGCCAGCGCCCGCCCCAGCCCCTTGGAAGCACCCGTGATGATCGCGACAGCCATGACACCCATCCCCTGTTCACGTCGGAAATCGATGCCCTCAGCCTGGAACCCGGGGCCGCGCGGCCGCCTCCGCCCCGAGCCCCGACCCGTGCGGCACTTCGGCCTAGGTCCGCGGCCCCACGCGGCCGCCGTCCCCGGTCCGATACGGACTGTCATCCCCCGCCGGTAACGTGAACGCATGACCGATCGACCGCCCCGCTCCGGCCTCGCCGCCGTCAGCACCGCCCTGCTCGCGATGAGCAGACACCTGGAGGTGCGCGACGTCCTCAAGACGATCGTCGCCTCCGCCCGTGAGCTGCTCGACGCCGAGTACGCGGCGCTGGGCGTCCCCGACGACCACGGCGGCTTCGCCCAGTTCGTCGTGGACGGCGTCAGCGACGAGCAGTGGAAGGCGATCGGCCCCCTCCCGCGCCAGCACGGCATCCTCGCCGCGATGCTCCGCGAGGCGAAGACCGAGCGCCTCGCCGACGTGCGCAAGGACCCGCGCTTCGAGGGCTGGCCCGCCGCCCACCCCGACATGTCGGACTTCCTGGGCCTGCCCATCCGGGACGGCGACGAGACGATCGGCGCGCTCTTCCTCGCCAACAAGCGCTGCCCCGGGGACACCGCCCCGCGGGGCGGCTGCGGCTTCACCGAGGACGACGAGGCCCTGCTCGGCATCCTCGCCCAGCACGCCGCGATAGCCCTCACCAACGCCCGGCTGTACGAGCGCAGCCGCGAGCTCACCATCGCCGAGGAGCGCTCCCGGCTCGCCCACGAGCTGCACGACGCCGTCAGCCAGAAGCTCTTCTCCCTGCGCCTCACCGCCCAGGCCGCCGCCGCCCTGGTCGACCGCGACCCGGCCCGGGCCAAGGGCGAGCTCCAGCAGGTCGCCGTGCTCGCCGCCGAGGCCGCCGACGAGCTGCGTGCCGCGGTCGTCGAGCTGCGCCCCGCCGCGCTCGACGAGGACGGCCTCGTCCACACCCTCCGTACGCAGATCCAGGTCCTGGACCGCGCCCACACCGCCCGGGTGACGTTCGACAGCTCCGGGGTGCGGGCCCTGCCCGCCGCCCAGGAGGAGGCCATGCTCCGGGTCGCCCAGGAGGCACTGCACAACGCGCTGCGGCACTCCGGCGCCGACCGGGTGGCCGTCTCCCTCGTACGCCGCGGCCAGGGCGCCCTGCTCAGCGTCACCGACAACGGCAAGGGCTTCGAACCGCGGTCGGTCCGCCGGGCCGGCCGCCACCTGGGCCTGGTCTCGATGCGGGACCGGGCGGGCGGCGTCGGCGGCAGGCTCACCGTCCAGTCCGCGCCCGGTAAGGGCACCACGATCGAGATGGAGGTCCCCGGTGGCTGAGGCTGTGCCCCGTTCACAGACTGGCATCCGCGTCCTGCTGGTCGACGACCACCAGGTGGTCCGCCGCGGACTGCGCACGTTCCTGGAGGTCCAGGACGACATCGAGGTGGTGGGTGAGGCGGGCGACGGCGCCGAGGGCGTGGCCCGCGCCGAGGAGCTGCGCCCCGACGTCGTCCTCATGGACGTCAAGATGCCCGGCATGGACGGCATCGAGGCCCTGCGCAAGCTCCGCGAGCTGGGCAACGCGGCCAAGGTGCTGATCGTCACCAGCTTCACCGAGCAGCGCACGGTCGTCCCGGCCCTGCGGGCGGGCGCGTCGGGTTACGTCTACAAGGACGTCGATCCCGACGCCCTGGCCGGCGCCATCCGGTCGGTGCACGCCGGGCACGTCCTGCTCCAGCCGGAGGTGGCCGTGGCGCTGCTCTCCCAGGAGGAGACCAACGGCGGCACGGGCCGGGGCGGCACCCTCACCGAGCGGGAGCGCGAGGTCCTGGGCCTGATCGCCGACGGCCGGTCCAACCGGGAGATCGCCCGGGCGCTGGTCCTCTCGGAGAAGACCGTCAAGACGCACGTCTCGAACATCCTGATGAAGCTGGACCTCGCCGACCGCACCCAGGCCGCCCTCTGGGCGGTCCGCCACGGCCTGACCGGCTGAACCGGCTGAACCGGTCCACCGGTCCACCGGTCAACCCGGGGTTCCCTGGCGGTACGAGATTCATACTGTCGGGTGTATGTCACCCACTCGGCGCAACCCATGCGCCGGGCGGGCGTTCTCCATGGCGTGCCGCGGTGATCGCCGCGGCGAGAGTCAACGGAGGATGTGCGAAGTGAAGAACCTGAAGAAGGCCGCTGCCGTCACCATGGTCGCCGGTGGACTCGTGGCCGCCGCCGCGGGCGCCGCGTCCGCCACCAGCGGTGCGCACGCGGACGGCGCGGCCATCGGGTCGCCCGGCGTCGGCTCCGGCAACCTGGTTCAGGTCCCGGTCCACGTCCCGGTGAACGTCTCGGGCAACAGCGTCAACGTGATCGGCCTCCTGAACCCGGCCTTCGGCAACACCGCCGTCAACCACTGACGGCTGATCGACCGCCCCGGCCCCCAGCCCCACCTGGGGGCCGTCGCACGCCCGGAGGGCCGGGGCCGGCCACCGCCCGAACCGGCCCCGGCCCACCGCCCCCACGGGACTCACCCCCGCTCGCGCTCCTCCACCCACGCGTTGAACGCCGCCACCTGCGCCCGCCTGGCCACACGCTCCACCGGCCGCAGCGCCTCCGCCCGGGCCGCCATCTCCGACGCGCTCACCGCCCCGCCGTGCGCACTCCCCGTCCCGTACGCCGGCGCGTACGCCAGCGACACCAGCAGCCCCACCCGCTGAGCCAGCTCCAGCACCCGCACCGCCCGCGGCGGATACCCCGGCGCCAGCACCGCACGCCCCGCCTCCGCCCGCGCCCGGTACGCGTCGAGCGCCGCCTCCGCCACCGGACCCGACGCCGCCACGTCCAGCCGCGTCAGCACCACCGTCGCCTCCCGCAGCGCCTCCGCCAGCTCCCGCTCCGCCTCACCCAGCGACGGCACGTCCGCCGGCGGCGCCTCCCGCACCGGCAGGCAGTGCCACACCACCTCCACGTGCAGGTCACCGGCGCCCGGCCCCGCCTCGTACACCTCCGGCACCAGACCGAAGCCCGCCCCGTACCCGACGACCGCCTCCTCCGCCTGCAGCGCCCTGGCGTTGAACTCCGGCGGACCGCTCAGCCCCAGCGGGTGCCCCGGCGCCGGCAGCGCCACCCGCCAGCCCGTGACGCCCAGCGCCCGCAGCCTGCCCAGCGCCAGCGTCAGACCGACCTGCCCCTCCTCACCCGGCAGCCCCTCCACCCGGTGCACCGCGTCGTCGCCGACGATCGCGAGCACGGCCTCATCCGGCGACACCAACCCGGCCAGCAGGGCGTTCCCCCATGCGGCCAACCGTCCTGAACGTGGTTCCGAAAGCATCCCCCCACCCTAGGCACTGCCACCGGGACACCGTTCCCGAACCGGACCCGAGCGGACCTAGGGAGACCTAACGACCGGCTCACGCCACCAGTGGCGTAGGTTTTCCCCTGGGAGCTTCGCCCACAGGCGCAAGCGACGACGAGACTCGACCGCATAGGGGAGACAACGCGCTCATGAGCGATGTACTGGAGCTGGTGGACGTATCCGTGGTCCGCGACGGACGTGCTCTGGTGGACGACGTCTCCTGGTCGGTCAAGGAGGGCGAGCGCTGGGTCATCCTCGGCCCCAACGGCGCCGGCAAGACCACCCTCCTCAACGTCGCGTCCAGCTACCTCTTCCCGAGCAGCGGCACCGCCCGCATCCTGGGCGACCGGCTCGGCAAGGTCGACGTCTTCGAGCTGCGCCCCCGCATCGGCATGGCCGGCATCGCCATGGCCGACAAGCTGCCCAAGCGGCAGACCGTCCTCCAGACCGTCCTCACCGCCGCGTACGGCATGACCGCCACCTGGAACGAGGACTACGACGCCGTCGACGAGGACCGCGCCCGCGCCTTCCTCGACCGCCTCGGCATGACCGAGTACCTGGACCGCACCTTCGGCACCCTCTCCGAGGGCGAGCGCAAGCGCACCCTGATCGCCCGCGCCATGATGACCGACCCCGAGCTGCTGCTCCTCGACGAGCCGGCCGCCGGCCTCGACCTCGGCGGCCGCGAGGACCTGGTGCGCCGCCTCGGCCGCCTCGCCCGCGACGCCTACGCCCCCTCGATGATCATGGTCACCCACCACGTCGAGGAGATCCCCCCGGGCTTCACCCACGTCCTGATGATCCGTCAGGGCAAGGTGCTCGCCGCCGGACCGGTCGAGACGGAGCTGACCTCCCGCAACCTCTCGCACTGCTTCGGCCTGCCGCTCGTCGTCGAGCGCGTCGGCGACCGCTACACCGCTCAGGGTCTGCCCCTCTCCTGACACCCCTTCCGACCGAGGGAGCCCCACCGCGCCCTGTCCGCGACCCGACCCCCGGTCCTACCATGACCACGTGGACATCGACGCATGGGTCTGGTGGCTGATCGGCGCGGTGGGACTCGGCATCCCGCTCGTCCTGACCGCGATGCCGGAATTCGGAATGCTGTCCGTCGGAGCGATCGCCGGAGCCGTCACCGCGGGCCTCGGCTTCGGCATCGTGGCCCAAGTGGTCGTCTTCGCCGCCGTCTCCGTCGCCCTCATCGCGGTGGTCCGCCCCATCGCGGCCCGCCACCGCGACGGCCGGCCCCAACTGGCCACCAACGTGGACGCCCTCAGAGGCAGACAGGCCGTCGTCCTGGAACGGGTCGACGGCACCGGCGGCCGGATCAAACTCGCCGGCGAGATCTGGTCCGCCCGCGCCCTCGACACCGACCAGGTCTTCGAACCGGGCCGGCAGGTCGACGTGGTCGAGATCGACGGTGCGACCGCCGTCGTGATGTAGTGCCATGACGAGGCGTCAAACATAGGCAACCTGGTCAACTCCCGCCGAACGGCGCACGCGAGGGCCCGCCGTCTGCGAAACTCGATCATCGAACCAACCGGCAACGAAACCGGCAGACAACCGGCAGCGAAGGGCACGGGGAACACACGATGCCATCAGTCATCATCGTCCTGGTCATCCTGGTGGTGCTCGTCTTCATCGCCCTGATCAAGACGATCCAGGTCATCCCGCAGGCCAGCGCCGCCATCGTCGAGCGCTTCGGCCGCTACACCCGCACCCTCAACGCGGGACTGAACATCGTCGTCCCGTTCATCGACTCGATCCGCAACCGGATCGACCTCCGCGAACAGGTCGTCCCCTTCCCGCCCCAGCCGGTGATCACCCAGGACAACCTGGTCGTGAACATCGACACCGTCATCTACTACCAGGTGACCGACGCCCGCGCCGCGACCTACGAAGTCGCCAGCTACATCCAGGCGATCGAACAGCTCACCGTCACCACGCTGCGCAACATCATCGGCGGCATGGACCTGGAGCGCACCCTCACCTCCCGCGAGGAGATCAACGCCGCCCTGCGCGGCGTCCTCGACGAAGCCACCGGCAAGTGGGGCATCCGCGTCAACCGCGTGGAGCTCAAGGCCATCGAGCCGCCCACCTCCATCCAGGACTCGATGGAGAAGCAGATGCGCGCCGACCGCGACAAGCGCGCCGCCATCCTCACCGCAGAAGGCATCCGCCAGTCGCAGATCCTCACCGCCGAGGGCGAGAAGCAGTCCGCCATCCTCCGCGCCGAAGGTGAGGCCAAGGCCGCCGCCCTCCGCGCCGAGGGCGAGGCCCAGGCCGTCCGCACGGTCTTCGAGGCCATCCACGCCGGCGACCCCGACCAGAAGCTCCTCTCGTACCAGTACCTCCAGATGCTCCCGAAGATCGCCGAGGGCGACGCCAACAAGCTCTGGATCGTCCCCAGCGAGATCGGCGACGCCCTCAAGGGCCTCTCCGGCGCCTTCGGCAACCTCGGCAGCGGCGCCCCCGGCTTCAACACCGGCGGCACCGGCAAGGAACGCCCCCCGGCCCAGCGCCGCGAAGAGCCCCCGGTCGACTGAAACACCCACCCCTTCGTGCATGATCAGTGCATCAAGCACCGATCCCGCAAGCACTGATCCTGCACGAAGGGCACAGCGTGACGATCTGGGAAATGCTCGCCGTCTTCGCCGCGAGCATCGGCGCCGGCACGATCAACACCATCGTCGGATCGGGAACGCTCATCACCTTCCCCGTCCTGGTCGCCACCGGCCTCCCGCCCGTGACCGCCACCGTCTCCAACGCCCTCGGCCTCATCCCCGGCTCCATCAGCGGAGCCATCGGCTACCGCGCCGAACTCACCGGCCAGCGCCGCCGCGTCCTGCGCCTGAGCACCGCCGCCGCCACCGGAGGACTCTGCGGAGCCATACTGCTCCTCCTCCTGCCCTCCACCGCCTTCGAGACCATCGTCCCCGTCCTGGTCGCCCTCGCCCTCGTCCTGGTCCTGCTGCAACCCCGCATCTCCCGGGCGGTCCAGCGCCGCCGCGAGCGCGAAGGCAGCGGCGGCAACCCCGACGGCGGCCCCCTGCTCCTCACCGGCCTGCTCCTCGCCAGCGTCTACGGCGGCTACTTCACCGCGGCCCAGGGGATCATCTATCTCCCCCTCATGGGCATGCTGCTGCACGACACCATGCAGCGCCTCAACGCGACGAAGAACATCCTCGCGGCCGTCGTCAACACGATCGCCGCGCTCTTCTTCCTCTTCGTCGCCCACTTCGACTGGACGGCCGTGCTGCTGATCGCCGTCGGCTCCACCATCGGCGGCCAGATCGGAGCCAAGGTCGGCCGCCGCCTCCCACCGGCCGCACTGCGCGCGGTGATCGTCATCGTCGGCACCGCGGCGATCGTCCAACTCACCCTCAGGGGATGACCCCCGGCACACGGAAACGGACGAGGCCCGCCCCCGCCGACGACACGTCGGCGACGAGACGGGCCAGCACCCGGCCGCAGCGGCTCACGCCGCCGCGGACGACAGCCAATCGGGCAGCTCCGCACGGTTGCGCACACCCAGCGCGAGCAGCATCGCGTCCGCCGGCGACGGAACGAACGGCTGGTGCAGCAGCGGCATCCCCGCCTGCTCCGGCGTACGGTCCGCCTTGCGGTGATTGTCCTCCGCGCAGGACGCCACCGTGTTCAGCCAGTCGTCCCCGCCGCCCTGCGCCCGCGGCACGACATGGTCCACGGTGGTGGCGCGCCTCCCGCAGTACGCGCACCTGTGCTGGTCCCGCACCAGCACACCCCGCCTCGACCACGGCGCCTGTCTTCGGAACGGCACCCTGACGTACCGGCAGAGCCTGATCACCCGCGGCACCGGAAGTTCCACGGCGGCCGCCCGCATGCGCAGACGAGGATGCTCCTGCTCGACCACGGCCTTGTCCTGAAGGACCAGAACCACCGCACGGTTGAGTGTCACCGTCGACAGCGGCTCGAAGCTCGCGTTGAGTACCAGCGTGTCCCGCATCCTGCCCACCTCCCGTGTGCCGGCCCGGCCCTGTTCGGCGGGCCTTGGGCTGGGATCAACTCTGGCCGGGCACGCCGGGTTGGACAACGCAATATCCGTGCGCAACGAAAGATGCCCGCTCCTGATCTCTCCAAGACCAGGAGCGGGCAAACAGAAAACGAACGATCGGCTGCGCCGGCTCAGCCCTCCACGGGCTCCGCGTAGTGACCGATCAGGTGAGCACGCGCCAGCGTGTGGAACCGCAGATTGAACCCGACCACGGCGGGCGACGCGTCCGCGTCCGGCCCGAGCTTCTCCGTGTCCACCGCGTACACGGTGAAGACATAGCGGTGGTCCTCGCCCTTCGGCGGAGCCGCACCGCCGAAGTCCCTCGACCCGTAGTCGTTGCGCACGTGCACCGCCCCGTCGGGCAGGCCCTCGAACGCCCCGCTGCCCGCACCCGCCGGCAACTCGGTGACCGACGCGGGAATGTCGAACAGCACCCAGTGCCAGAACCCGCTCCCGGTCGGCGCGTCCGGATCGAAGCAGGTCACGGCGAAGCTCTTCGTCTGAGCCGGGAAACCCTCCCACCGAAGCTGCGGGGATGTGTTGCCCTCCGCGTACACCTGCGCGTCCGTCAGCGCGGCACCCGGCGCGATGTCGTCGCTCACCACGGTGAACGACGGCACCTCCGGATGGAAGTCGTGGGGGAGCGGCGCCCTCTTCTCCTCGGCCACGGTCACGTCAGAACCTCCGTTTCGCTGTTCTCCGACGAGCTCCGAAGAGCCTAGAGCCAGTTGCGCCGGCCACCGACATCGGCGAGCCACTGGTTGAGGTAGGCGGCCCAGTCGGTGCTGCGGAAGTCGTTCAGGCCGACCTTGAACGCCCGGTACGAGTCGCTGCTCTCGCTGAACAGGCCCGGCTTCTTGTCCATCTCCAGGACGACGTCCATCTCGTTCTGGTCAGCGACGAACGTCAGCTCCACCTGGTTCAGCCCCCGGTACTGCTGCGGCGGCAGGAACTCGATCTCCTGGTAGAACGGCAGCTTCTGCCGCGTCCCGCGGATGTGGCCGCGCTCCATGTCCGCGCTCTTGAACCGGAAGCCGAGCTGGATGAAGGCGTCCAGGATCGCCTGCTGCGCCGGCAGCGGGTGCACGTTGATCGCGTCCAGGTCACTGGAGTCCACGGCCCGCGCGATCTCCAGCTCGGTGGACACACCGATGTCCATCCCCCGGAGCTGCTGCCCGGCGATGGTCGTGACCGGCGTCTCCCACGGGATGTCCAGGCCGAACGGCACCACGTGCACCGCCCCCGCCTTCACCTCGAAGGCCCCACCGAGTCGCACCTTCGTGAATTCGATGTCCTGCTTGTACTCCTGGTCACCGCCCTCGACCTCCACGCGCGCCTGGAGACCGACCGACAGCCCCTCGATCCGCTGATCCACCGAGCCGCCCTGGATGCGTACCTCGCCCTGGACCACACCACCGGGCACGACGTTCGCCTCGGTGAGCACCGTCTCCACGGACGCGCCACCCGCGCCCAGGCTCGCCAGCAGCTTCTTGAACCCCATCTTCACTCCTTATCGGACCGCGTCTGATCCTGACCCCTACATACGCGCATACGCGGAACGGCCACGACCGGTTCCCCAGTACGCTCGTACGACATGATCGAGAGCTCCGACCGTACGCCGCTGCCGCGGACCTTCTTCGACCGCCCCGTACTGGAGGTCGCCCCCGACCTGCTGGGCCGCACCCTGGTACGCCTGACCGACGACGGCCCCATCGAGCTCCGCCTCACCGAGGTGGAGGCGTACGCGGGCGAGGCCGACCCAGGCTCGCACGCCTACCGCGGCCGCACCGCCCGCAACGCCGTGATGTTCGGCCCGCCCGGTCACGCGTACGTCTACTTCACCTACGGCATGTGGCACTGCCTCAACCTGGTGTGCGGCCCGGAGGGCGCCGCGAGTGGTGTCCTGCTGCGAGCCGGCGAGGTCCGGGTCGGCCAGGAGCTCGCCCGCAAACGTCGACTCTCGGCCCGATACGACAAGGAACTGGCCAAAGGCCCCGCCCGGCTCGCCACCGCCCTGGACGTCGACCGCACCCTGGACGGCACCGACGCCTGCGCCGGCCCCGACTCGCCCCTGGCCGTGCTGACCGGCGACCCGGTCTCCGCCGACCAGGTCCGCACCGGCCCCCGCACCGGGGTGGGCGGCGACGGGGCCACGCAGCCCTGGCGCTTCTGGATCGACGACGACCCGACGGTGAGCCCCTACCGGGCCCACACGCCCCGCCGGAAGAGGACTTGACTCGGAGGGACGAAGCGTCTAACGTCTACCGAGCTGCAAGAGCTGGGCCTGCCGTTCCAGGCACCCCAGGAGCAGCCATCCACCACCTAAGATCGACTTCCCGAATGGGTCGGCTTCCGGCGTGTCCGGAATTCAATCCAGCGCCTCGATTATGAGTCGCAGGGGAAATGGTCTAAAGTGAGGGAGTGCCGAAAGGCAAAGGCCCTCCAACGGCCACCGGAAACTGAATCCGAACCGGAAACGGAACGGAAAAAGAATCTGGTAGGGTTGGAAACACCGAAGGGAAGCGCCCGGAGGAAAGCCCGAGAGGGTGAGTACGAAGGAAGCGTCCGTTCCTTGAGAACTCAACAGCGTGCCAA
>NZ_SMNQ01000033.1 GCF_004353505.1 Streptomyces sp. WAC05374 | reverse complement strand
AATCTCCGCCAACTCCACCCCATGCAACGACACGAACCCACCCCTGAAGCACGACGACGGCCTGCACAACCCCAACGGGTCATACAGGCCGTCGTCACGCAGGCCCCGGATTAACCAACAGCGTCCGTGGTTCGGCCGGGGGCACCGGAGGGTGGCGCGGGGGGGGTCCGAGGGGCTCAGACCTGGAGGGTGCGCGGCTTGTACGAGGGGCGCTTGGCCTCGTACGCGGCGATGTCCGCCTCGTTCTGCAGCGTGATGCTGATGTCGTCCAGGCCGTTCAGCAGCCGCCACCGGGCGTTCTCGTCCAGTTCGAAGGCGGCGGTGACGCCCTCGGCGCGCACCTCGCGCGCCTCGAGGTCGACGGTGATCTCCGCCTGCGGGTCGGCCTCGGTCAGCTCCCACAGCGCGTCCACGGTCTTCTGGTCGAGGACCACGGTGAGCAGGCCGTTCTTCAGCGAGTTGCCCCGGAAGATGTCGGCGAAGCGGGAGGAGATGACGGCCTTGAAGCCGTAGTTCTGGAGCGCCCAGACGGCGTGCTCGCGCGAGGATCCGGTGCCGAAGTCGGGGCCGGCGACCAGGACCGTGGCGCCCTGCCGCTCGGGGCGGTTGAGGACGAACTCGGGGTCCTTGCGCCACGCCTCGAACAGGCCGTCCTCGAAGCCGTCGCGGGTGACCTTCTTCAGCCAGTGCGCGGGGATGATCTGGTCGGTGTCGACGTTGCTGCGGCGCAGCGGGACGGCCCGGCCGGTGTGGGTGGTGAAAGCTTCCATGGTGCTCAGACTCCGGCGGTCGCGGGGGCTTCGGACAGGTCGGCGGGCGAGGCCAGGTGGCCCAGCACCGCGGTGGCGGCGGCGACCTGCGGCGACACCAGGTGGGTACGGCCGCCCTTGCCCTGCCTGCCCTCGAAGTTGCGGTTGGAGGTGGACGCGGAACGCTCGCCGGGCGCGAGTTGGTCGGGGTTCATGCCCAGGCACATCGAGCAGCCCGCGTGCCGCCATTCGGCCCCGGCCTCCTTGAAGACCTTGTCCAGGCCCTCCTCCACGGCCTGGAGGGCGACCCGGACCGAGCCGGGCACGACCAGCATCCGTACGCCGTCGGCGACTTTGCGGCCGTCCAGGATGGCGGCGGCGGAGCGCAGGTCCTCGATCCGGCCGTTGGTGCAGGAGCCTACGAAGACGGTGTCGACCTTGATGTCGCGCAGCGGCTGCCCGGCGGTCAACCCCATGTACTGCAGGGCGTTTTCGGCGGCCAGGCGCTCCGAAGCGTCTTCGTACGAAGCCGGGTCGGGGACGGACGCCGAAAGCGGCGCGCCCTGGCCCGGGTTGGTGCCCCAGGTGACGAAGGGGGCCAGCTCGGCGGCGTCGATGACGACCTCGGCGTCGAAGACCGCGTCCTCGTCCGTCCGCAGCGTCTTCCAGTAGGCGACCGCGGCGTCCCAGTCCTCGCCCTCGGGCGCGTGGGCGCGGCCCTTGAGGTAGGCGAAGGTGGTCTCGTCCGGGGCGATCATGCCCGCGCGGGCGCCGGCCTCGATCGACATGTTGCAGATGGTCATCCGGGCCTCCATCGAGAGTTTCTCGATGGCGGAGCCGCGGTACTCCAGGACGTAGCCCTGGCCGCCGCCGGTGCCGATCTTCGCGATGATCGCCAGGATCAGGTCCTTGGCGGTGACGTCCTCGGGCAGCTCGCCCCGGACCGTGATCGCCATGGTCTTGGGCCGGGCCATGGGCAGCGTCTGGGTGGCCAGCACGTGCTCGACCTGGGAGGTTCCGATGCCGAAGGCGAGCGCGCCGAACGCGCCGTGCGTGGAGGTGTGCGAGTCGCCGCAGACCACGGTGGTGCCCGGCTGGGTCAGGCCGAGCTGGGGTCCCACGACGTGGACGACGCCCTGCTCGACGTCGCCCAGCGGGTGCAGGCGGACACCGAACTCGGCACAGTTCTTGCGCAGCGTCTCGAGCTGGGCGCGGGAGACGGGGTCGGCGATCGGCTTGTCGATGTCGAGGGTGGGGGTGTTGTGGTCCTCGGTCGCGATGGTGAGGTCGAGGCGCCGCACCTGCCGGCCGCTCTTGCGCAGGCCGTCGAAGGCCTGGGGGCTGGTCACCTCGTGCAGCAGGTGCAGATCGATGAAGAGGAGGTCGGGCTCGCCTTCGGCGCGCCGGACGACATGGTCGTCCCAGACCTTCTCCGCGAGAGTCCTACCCATCGCTTTCCCTCCGGCCGGCGTGGTGTGCCGGCTCCTCTAGAGATCAGTGGGCCCACGCCCGTAAACCCACGTTTCACGTGCTGGACGTCGACATCGAGACCCGTTGGTCGTCGGGCCGCACATACAGGGTGGCAAGTTCCTGGAGAAATTGAACTTGCGTTTCACAGAGTGAGACGTGAATATCGTTGCATGGACAACTCTAGCGGCGTCGGCGTTCTCGACAAGGCAGCTCTGGTTTTGAGCGCCCTGGAGTCCGGTCCGGCCACCCTCGCCGGGCTGGTCGCGGCGACAGGGCTCGCACGACCCACGGCACATCGTCTCGCCGTGGCACTGGAACACCACCGGATGGTGGCGAGGGACATGCAGGGCCGGTTCATCCTGGGACCGCGGCTGGCGGAGCTCGCCGCCGCGGCCGGTGAGGACCGCCTGCTGGCCACGGCCGGACCGGTACTGACTCATCTGCGTGACGTGACCGGGGAGAGCGCGCAGCTCTACCGGCGCCAGGGCGACATGCGCATCTGCGTCGCCGCGGCGGAGCGGCTGTCCGGCCTGCGGGACACCGTGCCGGTCGGCTCCACGCTCACCATGAAGGCCGGCTCCTCGGCCCAGATCCTGATGGCCTGGGAGGAGCCCGAGCGGCTGCACCGGGGCCTCCAGGGCGCGCGCTTCACGGCGACGGCCCTGTCGGGCGTACGGCGGCGCGGCTGGGCCCAGTCGATCGGTGAGCGTGAGCCGGGCGTCGCGTCCGTCTCCGCGCCCGTACGGGGCCCCTCGAACCGCGTGGTGGCCGCCGTGTCGGTCTCGGGCCCGATCGAGCGCCTGACCCGCCACCCCGGCCGGATGCACGCCCAGGCGGTCATCGACGCCGCCGCCCGCCTGTCCGACGCGCTGCGCCGCTCGGGCTGACCCCCTCGTCCCTGCTGCCGACTCCCGGCCCACCGCTTCAACGCCGCAGCGGTGGGCCGGAGTTGTCCGCTCTCCGCACCTGCCCGTGAACGCGAGGAAGCCCTCCCCTGCTGGGGAGGGCTTCCTCTGTGCGTACCCCCGACCGGATTCGAACCGGCGCTACCGCCTTGAGAGGGCGGCGTGCTAGGCCGCTACACAACGGGGGCAAGATCAAAAGTGATCCGCTGGCCTACCAGGACTCGAACCTAGACTAACTGAACCAGAATCAGTCGTGCTGCCAATTACACCATAGGCCACTGGTGGTTTAGACCAGTTGGTACCCCCGACCGGATTCGAACCGGCGCTACCGCCTTGAGAGGGCGGCGTGCTAGGCCGCTACACAACGGGGGCCCTAGCGATCCTGCATCGCGATCATCGGGAGCGACCCTGATGATCACGCGGGAAGGATCTGTACCCCCGACCGGATTCGAACCGGCGCTACCGCCTTGAGAGGGCGGCGTGCTAGGCCGCTACACAACGGGGGCTTTGCGGATGCCATCCGCGATGCAGATAAGCTCTGCGAGCTGGCCTACCAGGACTCGAACCTAGACTAACTGAACCAGAATCAGTCGTGCTGCCAATTACACCATAGGCCACCAAAACGCAACCCCCGGTGGGGATTTTGTTCGGGTTACGCTTCCGGGTTCCGGCCTTTCGGCCCGCTCCCCTCGGCGCAGAAAGAACATTACCCGAAGGAGTCCGGGGCTCCAAAACGGGTATCGCCGCGCAGCAGCGCGGGGAGCTGGTCGAGGCCCGTGATCCGGGTGAGCTCGGGTCTCCCGCCGCGTCCCGTACGGTCCAGCCAGATGCCGGTGAGCCCGGCCTCGACGGCGCCCCGGGCGTCGATGTCCGGGTGGTCGCCGACGTACGCCACGTCCGCCGGGGGCAGCCCGAGGGCGTCGCAGGCGGCGTGGAAGGCGGCCGGGTCGGGCTTGGCCACGCCCAGCTCGGCGGCGCAGAGCAGCACCTCGAAACGGTCGCGCACGCCCAGGACGCGCAGCTTGCGCTCCTGGTTGTGGACGGAGGAGTTCGACAGGGCGGCGTGCCGGTAGTCGGCCGCGAGCAGCTCCAGGGCGGGCAGGGTGTCGGGGAAGAGCTCCCAGGCGGCCTCGTAGTGCCGCAGGTACCGCTGGAACCAGGCGTCCGC
The DNA here is from genome assembly GCF_004353505.1 of Streptomyces sp. WAC05374. Lineage (GTDB taxonomy): Bacteria > Actinomycetota > Actinomycetes > Streptomycetales > Streptomycetaceae > Streptomyces. The sequence continues at coordinate 14,590 of NZ_SMNQ01000033.1, read as the reverse complement.
CTCCGCGTCGGTCAGGGGCGCCTCAAGGAAGTCCCGCACCCGGTCGCGCCGCTGCTCCTCGAACCCGACGCCTCCGGCCTCGAAGCGCCGCCAGTGGAGGGTGGTGAGCTCCTTCCAGCGGGTGAGGGCCCGGTCGACGGAGTCGTACCCGTCGGCCAGGCCCTCGGCCCGCAGGTGGCGCAGCATGCCGGCGCGGTCGGCGCTCGCGTAGTCGAAGATCGTGTCGTCGATGTCCCACAGGACGGCGCGGATCGGCATGGTCCGACCGTACCGCCGGGGCACGCGGAAGGGGGCGGCCCCGGAAGATCCGGTGGCCGCCCCCTCCGGCGGGGTCGCGGGTCAGGCGGCGAGCTTCGCCAGGGCGGCGTCGATGCGGGCCAGGGTGCGGTCCTTGCCGAGGATCTCCAGGGACTCGAACAGCGGCAGGCCGACCGTGCGGCCGGTGACGGCGACGCGGACCGGCGCCTGGGCCTTGCCGAGCTTGAGGCCGTGCTCCTCGCCGGCGGCGAGGACGGCGCCCTTCAGCGACTCGGGGCTGGTCCAGTCGGCGGCCTCCAGCTTGGCGCGGGCCGTGCGCAGCAGGGCGTCGGAGCCCTCCTTCATGGCCTTCTGCCAGGACGCCTCGTCCTCCACCGGCTCCTTGAGGAAGAGGAAGTCGACGTTGGCCGTGATGTCCGACAGCACGGTCAGGCGGGTCTGGGCGTGCGGGGCGATGGCCTCCCAGGCCGCCTGGTCGAAGTCCTCCGGCGCCCAGGGGGCGTGCGGGGCCCTCAGCCAGGGCTCGCAGGCGGCGGTGAACGCCTTCACGTCCAGCATGCGGATGTGGTCGGCGTTGATCGCCTCGGCCTTCTTCAGGTCGAAGCGGGCCGGGTTGGCGTTGACGTCCGCGACGTCGAACTTCTCGATCATCTGGGGGACGGTGAAGACGTCCTGGTCGGCCGAGAAGGACCAGCCGAGGAGCGACAGGTAGTTGAGCAGGCCCTCGGGGAGGAAGCCGCGCTCCCGGTAGAGGTTCAGGGAGGACTGCGGGTCGCGCTTGGAGAGCTTCTTGTTGCCCTCGCCCATGACGTACGGCAGATGGCCGAAGGCGGGGATGTCCTTGGCGATGCCCAGCTCGATCAGCGCCTTGTAGAGGGCGATCTGGCGCGGGGTGGAGGACAGCAGGTCCTCGCCGCGCAGCACGTGGGTGATCTCCATCAGCGCGTCGTCGACGGGGTTGACGAGCGTGTAGAGGGGGGCGCCGTTGGCCCGGACGATGCCGTAGTCCGGGACGTTGTCCGGGGTGAAGGTGAGCTCGCCGCGGACCAGGTCGGTGAAGGTGATCGGCTCGTCGGGCATCCGGAAGCGCACGATGGACTCGCGGCCCTCGGCCTCGTACGCCGCCCTGTGCTCGGCGGTCAGGTCGCGGCACTTGCCGTCGTACCCGGACGGCCTGCCCGCGGCGCGGGCGGCCTCGCGGCGCTCGTCGAGCTCGGTGGCGGTGCAGTAGCAGCGGTACGCGTGGCCGCCGGCGAGCAGCTTGTCGGCGACGTCCTTGTAGATGTCCATGCGCTGCGACTGGCGGTACGGGGCGTGGGGGCCGCCGACCTCCGGGCCCTCGTCCCAGTCGAGGCCGAGCCAGCGCAGCGAGTCGAGGAGCTGCTGGTAGGACTCCTCCGAGTCGCGGGCCGCGTCGGTGTCCTCGATGCGGAAGACCATGGTGCCCTGGTGGTGCCGGGCGAAGGCCCAGTTGAACAGGGCGGTGCGGACCAGGCCCACGTGGGGGTTGCCGGTCGGCGAGGGACAGAAACGTACGCGGATCGCGTTAGCCACGCTTGATCACCTTGTTGGTGAGAGTGCCGATGCCTTCGATGGTGACGGCGACCTCGTCGCCGACGTTGAGCGGTCCGACTCCGGCCGGGGTGCCGGTGAGGATGACGTCGCCCGGGAGCAGCGTCATGGCCTCGGTGATGTGGACGACCAGGTCCTCGACGGAGCGGATCATGTCGCTCGTACGGCCGAGCTGGCGCTGTTCTCCGTTGACCGTGCACTGGATCGTGACGTCGGAGGGGTCGAGGTCGGTCTCCACCCAGGGGCCGAGCGGGCAGGACGTGTCGAAGCCCTTGGCACGGGCCCACTGCTTCTCGCGCTTCTGCACGTCGCGGGCGGTGACGTCGTTGGCGCAGGTGTAGCCGAGGACGACGTCCTTGACGCGCTCGCGCGGGACCTCGCGGCACATGCGGCCGATGACGACGGCGAGCTCGGCCTCGTGGTGCAGCTCGTCGGAGAAGGAGGGGTACTCGATGGCGTCGCCGGAGCCGATCACCGAGGTGGTGGGCTTGAAGAAGGCGACGGGGACGTCCGGGACCTCGTTGCCGAGCTCCGCCGCGTGCTCCGCGTAGTTGCGGCCGATGGCCACGACCTTGTTGGGCAGCACGGGCGGCAGCAGCCGGACCTTGCTCAGTGGGACCTTGGTCCCGCTGAGTTCGAAGTCGGCGTACGGAATACCCTTGATGATGTCGAGGACGAGACCGTCGGGGTCTTCGCCCTCGACCGCGCCGAAGGCGACGTTGCCGTCGATGGAGAACCTGGCGATGCGCACGGGATGCCGTGCCCCTTACTTCCGCTGGCTGGAGTCTGACGCTCCAGGCTAACGCGCAAGGGGCACGCGGCCCGCCGTCGTTACCGCGAGGCCTGGACGGGAGCGTCCATCAGGGTCGTGCGGCGCGGGTTGGCGGTGCTGGCGGGGAGGTCGGCCGAGTGCTCCGGCCGCGCGCCCTGGTCGAGCTCACCGGCGTCGGCCAGGTGCATCAGGGTGGTGCGGCGGGGGTTGGCGATGCTGCGCATGGTCATCGTCGTCTTCATCGGTGGTGTCCGACCTCGGGGTGCGGGCGCCGCCTGGGCGCCTGGTTGGCAGAGCTTCCGTATTTGTAAAGCGTCAGGCTAAACACGGGATTCCCCGCAATTGGCGGTAGATGACAACGATCTATATGTGAGTTTGCTCACGCACGAGGGGATGATTCCGACATACCGGACGGCCCTCAGGGGTGCGGTAAACGGACATTGCGTACCTGAATGCAGCATTCCGCTGCTGATCATCGCGACTGGGACACCCCCCTCCCCCACCGGACCCACCAGCGACTCGTACGTGAACGCCCGATTCCTCCCTGATCGAGTTCTACGGCCGGTGACTCGCCCCTCACGCCTCGTGACACCTGTCCGGGTCCCGGTCGTCGGCCTTGTTGGAGATCCGGCACTGTGCTGGAATTCCACGCACCGCCGCGGGTTCCGGACCGGCGCGCTGGGGCGCGACACAGCGCCGAGCGGCGGTGAGGAAGGGGGGTCTGCGCCGGTCACTCACGACCACCACTGGAGCGCGCTCGCGCTCCACGACGCCGACACCGTCCTGTCCGTTCGCGCGGGGGGACGCCTGGTCCAGAGGTTGCGACGCTAGTGCAGGGACGTTTCAAGAGGGATGGCAACGGGTCTCCCCAGGCCCGCCAGGGCCGAGGGGAAGCTGCGGCGGAGCAGGAGCCGCGCGGCGGGACCGACCGCGGCTCCTCGGCCCAGCACACCCAGAACCCCGGACCGGCCGCCGCCGGAGACGGCGCTGACCGTGCGGGACGTTCGGGAGCCGGGCAGGGCGGCGACGCCAAGGGCAAGTCCGGCAAGGGCTCGGCGGCGAAGGCCGCCAAGGGCCCCAAGGGCGCGAAGAGCGCCAAGGAACCGGCCGCGAAGAGCCCCACCGACGCCGGTTCACGAATAGCCCTGCGCAACTGGCGCATCAGCACGCGACTGGTCTCGCTGCTCGCCCTCCCCGTGGTCGCCGCGACCACCCTGGGCGGCATTCGTATCAACGAATCCATGAACGACATGGAGCAGCTCGACCACATGCAGCTCCTCACCAAGCTCACCCAGGAGGCGACCGACCTCGCCCAGGCGCTCCAGCAGGAGCGCGACCTGACGGCCGGCCCGCTCTCCAACAACGTCCCCGCCACGAACTTCAAGGTCACCGAGCCGCGCGAGGAGGCGAACCGGGCGCAGAAGGCGTTCCTCGACGCCACCGGTGCCATCGGCGACACGCAGGGTGACGAGGCCCTCCAGAGCATCCACTCCAACGTCACCCAGATCGCCAGCGAGGTCGTGACCCTCGGCCACATCCGCGAGGGCGCGTACAAGGACGGCTCCCAGGACTTCCAGACGGTCGAGCGCTACAACCGTCTGATCAACTCGCTGCTCAGCCTCTCCCAGGACATGGCGCAGGCGACCAGCAACCCGGAGATGATCAAGCGGACCCGCGCGCTGGCCGCGTTCTCGTCCGCCAAGGAGTACGCCTCCATCCAGCGCGCGATCATCGCGGCGGCCCTGCCCACGACCAACCAGTCCAAGGGCAAGCTGGACCCCAACGACCGTGAGTACGGCGCGGCCGCCCAGGACAACGAGCGGCAGGCCATCGAGTCGTTCACCAGGATCTACACCTCGGCGGGCGGCGACCCGACCGAGCTGCTCGCGCCCCTCGGCCCGAACAACCCCTCCATCGCCAAGGCCGACGAGTACGCGGACCGCGTGCTCCGCAGCGACGAGGGCATGGGCCAGCAGGAGCCGCGCGGTTACCTGGACTGGACCGACGCGTACGACTCCAAGATGACGGCCATGAAGACCATCGAGGCCGACCTGCTCGGCCAGATGGACAGCACGGCCCGTGAGCTGCGCCGTGAGGAGCAGCGCGACGCGATCATCAACGGTGCGCTGATCCTCCTCGTCCTCGGTGTCTCGCTCGTCGGCGCCTTCGTGGTGGCCCGGTCCATGATCCGGTCGCTGCGGCGGCTGCAGGACACGGCGACCAAGGTCGCCCAGGAGCGGCTGCCCGAGCTGGTCAAGCAGCTCTCGGAGGCCGACCCGCAGGACGTCGACACGTCCGTGGAGTCGGTGGGTGTGCACTCCCGGGACGAGATCGGCCAGGTGGCCGCGGCCTTCGACGACGTGCACCGCGAGGCGGTCCGCCTCGCCGCCGAGCAGGCCCTGCTGCGGGGCAACGTCAACGCGATGTTCACCAACCTCTCGCGCCGTTCGCAGGGTCTCATCCAGCGTCAGCTCTCGCTCATCTCCGAGCTGGAGTCCCGCGAGGCCGACCCGGACCAGCTCTCCTCGCTGTTCAAGCTGGACCACCTCGCCACGCGTATGCGCCGTAACGGTGAGAACCTGCTCGTCCTCGCGGGTGAGGAGCCGGGCCGCCGGTGGACCCGGCCCGTCCCGCTCGTCGACGTGCTCCGTGCCGCCGCCTCCGAGGTGGAGCAGTACGAGCGCATCGAACTCGCCTCCGTGCCGGCGACCGAGGTCGCGGGCCGGGTGGTCAACGACCTCGTGCACCTCCTCGCCGAGCTGCTGGAGAACGCCACGTCGTTCTCCTCGCCCCAGACCAAGGTCCGGGTCACCGGTCACGCCCTGCCCGACGGCCGGGTGCTGGTCGAGATCCACGACACCGGTATCGGTCTGTCGCCGGAGGACCTCGCCGCGATCAACGAGCGGCTCGCCTCGCCGCCCACCGTGGACGTGTCGGTGTCCCGGCGCATGGGTCTGTTCGTGGTCGGCCGCCTGTCCCTGCGGCACGGCATCCGCATCCAGCTCCGTCCGTCCGATTCGGGCGGTACGACCGCGCTCGTCATGCTCCCCGTCGACGTCGCCCAGGGCGGCAAGAAGCTGCCCGGCAAGCCCGGTCAGGGCGGCCAGGGCGCCGTCCCGCAGGGGCCGGCGGGACCCGGTGGTGGCCGGCTGACCGGCGGCCCGGGTGCCGCCGGTGGCGGCCGTCCCGGTCTGGCCGGCGGTCCCGGTGGCGCGGGCGGCCCGGGCGGTGCGCCCGCAGGCCGGCAGGGTCTCGGCGCGGGCGCGGGTGCCGGTGGTGCCCGTGGCCAGGTGGGTGCGGGCTCCGCGCCCCGGGCCGCGCTGCCCGGCCGGGACGACGCGACCGGGCGACCGGGCGGGCTCCAGGGCCAGGGCGGCATGGGCCAGGGCGGCATGGGCCAGGGCGGCATGGGCCAGGGCGGTCAGCCCGGGCGCCAGGGCCAGGCGGGTCCGGCGGGCCGGCCGCAGCAGCCGCACCAGCCCCAGCAGCAGCCGCAGCAGGACCCGCAGCGCCAGGGCGCCGGAATGGCGGACGCCTTCGGTGGCGCCGCCGGCGGCCGGGGCGCGGGCGACAACGGCATCCCGACGCGCTCGGACGTGTGGCAGAACGGCCCCGCCGACCAGGGTGCCCGCACCGGCCAGCAGCTTCCGCCCTCCGGCGGCCCGCGTGGCGAGCTGCCCGGCGCCGTCCCGCAGCAGCCCGTCCAGCCGCAGCAGCCGCAGCAGCCGCAGGCCCAGCGCCCGCCGGTGCAGCAGCCGCAGCAGCAGCGGCCCCAGCGCCCGCAGACCACGAGCTGGGGCGCCGACGTGCCGCGCGGCCACGACGAGCCGGAGGCCACCGGGCAGTTCGGCCGCCAGGACCCCGCGTCCACGGCGCAGTTCGCCCGTCCCGACTACGACGCCGGGCGCCCGCAGCAGGACGCGCTGCCGGCCGCGCCGGGTGCCGGTGACGGCCGTACGCCCCTGTACGACACGCTGGAGACCAACTGGTTCCACCAGAACGGTCAGAACGGCCAGAACGGCCAGGCCCAGCAGCCGCAGCAGCCGCAGCAGGGCCGCCCCCAGCGCGGCCCCGGCGGCGGCCAGTACCCCGTCCACGACCAGACCGTGCCGACCCCGGCCGTACCGCAGCAGCCCGCGCAGCCGGCCCGTCCGGCGCAGCAGCGACCCGCACCGTCGCTGCCGCCCCGCCGCGACGGCCAGGGCGGGGGCCAGGTTTCCGGCCAAGGTTCCGGCCAGGTTTCCGGCCGTAACGCCGGCCAGGTCTCCGGTCAGGGCGCCGACGCGGCCGCGTCGTGGCGCACGTCCCCCAATGATGAGCTGGTGCGCCAGGCCGAGCGGGTCCGCAAGCCCGCCGCGGGCGGCGTCACCACCTCCGGCCTCCCCCGCCGGGTCCCGCGTGCCAACCTGGTACCGGGCACCGCGCAGGAGTCCACCCACCAGTCCGGTCCGCAGGTCTCGCGTGCGCCCGATGACGTACGCGGCCGCCTGACCAACCTCCGCCGGGGCATCCAGCAGGGGCGCCAGGCGGGCAGCTCCACCACGGGCAGTTTCCACGTCGGCCCCACCCACCAGCAGGAGCGTTAGTTGAGACCGATGAGCCAGGCGGCCCAGAACCTGAATTGGTTGATCACCAACTTCGTGGACAACACCCCCGGGGTGTCCCACACGGTGGTGGTCTCCGCCGACGGACTCCTGCTGGCCATGTCCGAAGGCTTTCCCCGCGACCGCGCCGATCAGCTCGCGGCCGTGGCATCGGGGCTGACCTCGCTGACCGCGGGGGCGTCCCGGATCTTCGAGGGCGGCTCCGTCGCCCAGACGGTGGTGGAGATGGAGCGTGGCTTCCTCTTCCTGATGTCCATCTCGGACGGCTCCTCCCTGGCCGTGCTCGCGCACCCGGACGCGGACATCGGCCTCGTCGGATACGAGATGGCACTGCTCGTCGACCGCGCGGGCAGCGTCCTCACCCCGGACCTGCGCGCGGAACTGCAGGGAAGCCTGCTCCACTGAGGCGGTACGCCCCAATCCGTACCCTCCCCCCTCTTGCCTTGTTCATCGTCGGCCGCCCCCTCCGGCCCCCCACCGGCCCAGTCAGACGACAGGCAGACCACCTGCTGTCACTGGAGGATCAATGACCCCGCCCCCCGCCTCTCACGATCCGTACGGTGTCTCCATGGACACCGGTTACGGGCATGAAGGCGATCAGCCGCTGGTCCGGCCCTACGCCATGACCGGCGGCCGGACCCGGCCGCGCTACCAGCTCGCCATCGAGGCGCTGGTCAGCACCACGGCCGACCCGGCACACCTGGGAAGCCTGCTTCCCGAGCACCAGCGGATCTGCCACCTGTGCCGTGAGGTGAAGTCGGTGGCGGAGGTCTCGGCGCTGCTGTCGATGCCGCTGGGCGTCGCCCGGATTCTCGTCGCCGACCTGGCGGAGGCGGGCATGGTGGCGATCCACCAGCCGGGCAATGGAGAGGCCGGCGGAACGCCGGACGTGACACTGCTCGAAAGGGTGCTCAGTGGACTTCGCAAGCTCTAGCGGCGGTGCGGCCCGGTCGACCACCAGCGCGAAGATCGTGGTGGCCGGCGGGTTCGGCGTGGGCAAGACCACGTTCGTGGGCGCCGTCTCCGAGATCAACCCGCTGCGTACCGAGGCCGTGATGACCTCCGCATCCGCGGGGATCGACGACCTCACCCACACCGGCGACAAGAAGACCACCACGGTCGCCATGGACTTCGGCCGCATCACCCTGGACCAGGACCTGATCCTGTACCTCTTCGGTACGCCCGGACAGGACCGCTTCTGGTTCATGTGGGACGACCTGGTCCGCGGCGCCATCGGCGCGGTGGTGCTCGTCGACACGAGAAGGCTGGCCGACTGCTTCCCGGCGGTGGACTACTTCGAGAACAGCGGGCTGCCGTTCGTCGTGGCGCTCAACGGCTTCGAGGGCCACCAGCCGTACACGCCGGAAGAGGTGCGCGAGGCGCTCCAGATCGGACCCGACACCCCGATCATCACCACCGACGCCCGCCACCGCGCCGACGCCAAGAGCGCCCTGATCACGCTCGTGGAGCACGCCCTGATGGCCCGCCTCAAGTAGACGCGGCCGTACGGCAGTTGCCGTAGCGGGCGATCTGGGGCCGGGTGTGTCCTTTGACACGGTCGGCCCCGGTGTTCATAACGTTTCGACAGAGAATTGCGGGCGCTCGGACACGAGACGCATCCGTATGGTGCCGCTGTGCGCACATGAGCCCCGCCTTTTGGCGGGGCTCGCTCTTTATGCCCGTTTTATCTGAGGTCTGAACCACTGGTGATGACCCGATCGGGGGGTTTGGAACGCGGCGGCTTTACGTGCTGCAATGCGACGAACTCCCGAGTAGTACGGCCCCTGAACAGAAAAACGGCACGACCTAGGTGCCGGCGCCGAGAGGTTGTTGGTCGAGTGAGGCGAAGCACGAAAAGCGCCGCAGAGCAGCAGGCGCGGGGCAACTTCACCCCGCCCGCACGCACAGCGGTGCCGCCTGCCGATACGCCCGGAACGCCACCCGCCGCCTCCGGCGGCAGCGGTGGCTCCGGCAGCTCCAGCAAGCTGTCCCCGCGCAACTGGCGCGTGGCCACGCGCCTGAACGCCATCCTCCTCGTCCCCGTGCTCGTCGGCCTGGTCATGGGCGGCTTCCAGGTGAAGACGTCGATCGACACCTGGCAGGAGGCCCAGGACGCCGAGAAGACGGCGCTCATCGTGCGCGCCGCCTCGGAGTACGGCCAGGCGCTGCTGAACGAGCGTGACCTCACCGCCGTACCCCTGCTCACCAACAAGGGCCGCGATGACGCGGACGTCGTCAAGGCGTACGCCGCGACCGCGGCCGCGAAGGAGAAGTTCGACGCGGCCGTCCAGGACATGCCGTCGGGGCAGGGCCTGGAGCGCCGCCTGGAGCAGTTCCGCGCCAAGGAGCCGGACCTCGACAAGCTCCGCCAGGGCGCCTACAGCAAGGCCCTGGACCCGGTGCAGACCGAAGAGGGCTACGTCCAGGTCCAGCACTACCTGATGGAGTTCTCCAACGAGCTCGGCCTCGGCACCGGCAACGTCACCTCCTACGGCCGTATGGTCTACGCCATTCAGCTCGCCCAGGCGGCCGGTTCGCTCCAGCGCTCGATCGGTACGCACCTGCTGGTCCGGCCCAGCAAGGACGACGCGACGTACGCCGCCCAGACCAGGGCGTTCAACTCGTACAACTACCTGGAGCAGATCGCCCTCGGCGAGTTCAACTCCGGCGGTACCGAGGAGGACGTCGCCAAGCTCGAGGCGGTCATGAAGCGCCGGGCCGTCGAGGGCGACGAGCGCCTCAAGGCCGCGGGCATCACCCTGCCGAAGGACGAGCGCGGCTCGGTCCTGGCGCCGATGGCCAAGGAGATCGGCAACGCCGAGGACGCGGACGCGATCAAGGAGCTCAAGGCCAAGGGCATCGCCGCCCCGACCTGGCTGGGCGCCTCCACCTCCAAGTTCGACGGCTACGGCGAGGTCAGCACCGACCTCGTGAACAAGGCCGTGGACGAGGCCGCCGAGATCTCCGCCGACGCCAAGACCGACGCCATCGTCAACGGCGCCATCGTCGTGGTCGCCCTGCTGGCCGCGTTCATCCTCGCCGGGATGATGGCCCGCCAGATGAGCACCTCGATGAGCCGGCTGCGCTCCGCCGCCTTCGGCATCGCCGAGCAGCGCCTGCCGATGCTCGTCGACCAGCTCTCCCGCACCGACCCGGGCCGGGTCGACACCCGCGTGCAGCCCATCCCGATCGACTCCCAGGACGAGATCGGCGAGGTCGCCCGCGCCTTCGACCAGGTGCACCGCGAGGCCGTCCGGCTCGCCGCCGAGCAGGCCCTGCTGCGGGGCAACGTCAACGCGATCTTCACCAACCTGTCGCAGCGCAACCAGTCGCTGATCGAGGGCCAGCTCACCCTGATCACCGAGCTGGAGAACAACGAGGCCGACCCGGACCAGCTCGAGAACCTCTTCCGGCTGGACCACCTGGCCACCCGTATGCGCCGCAACGGCGAGAACCTCCTCATCCTCGCGGGCGAGGAGCCCGGCCGCCGCTGGAACCAGCCGGTGCCGCTGGTGGACGTGCTGCGCGCCGCCTCCTCCGAGGTGGAGCAGTACGAGCGCATCGAGCTCACCGGCGTGCCGGAGTCGGAGATCCACGGCCAGGCCGTGACCGACCTCGTGCACCTGCTGGCCGAGCTGCTGGAGAACGCCACGACGTTCTCCTCGCCGCAGACCAAGGTCCGGGTCACCGCGACGCGTCTCCCGGACGGCCGCGTGATGATCGAGATCCACGACAAGGGCATCGGCCTGACCGCCGAGGACTTCGCCGACATCAACCACAAGCTGGCCAACCCGCCGACCGTGGACGCCGCGATCTCGCAGCGCATGGGCCTGTTCGTGGTCGGCCGCCTCGCCGACCGGCACGGCATCCGCGTCCAGCTCCGCCCGTCGGGCGAGCAGGCCGGCACGACGTCGCTGGTCATGCTGCCGGACGCGATCACCCATGGTGGCGGTGGCGACCCGGCCATGCAGGACGACTTCACCGTCTCGCAGATCATCCCGGAGCAGCAGGCGTTCGAGGCCGCTCCCCTGCGGACGGCCGCCGAGCTGGGCTTCGACGACTCCCGGTACGAGCAGCAGACGGGCGAGGGCACCACGCTGGACCCGGTGAACCGCTCCCGGATGCGCGAGGAGCGCCGTGCGGCGCTGGGCGCGCAGCTCCAGGGCGGCGCCGACGCCGATCGCCCCATGTTCCGCGACGAGGTGGCCCAGGAGCAGCACGCCCCCGCGTACGAGCAGCAGGGGCAGCAGGAGCAGTACGGGTACGAGCAGGAGCAGTACGACCAGCAGGCCGGGTACGCCCAGGACGGCTACGAGGGCTACGACCAGCAGCAGCCGGCGTACGACCAGCAGCAGGCCGCGTACGACCAGTACGGTGCCGGCGAGTACCCGACGGGCGAGTACGCTGAACCCGGCTATGCGGAATCCGGTTTTCCGGCTCAGGAGACCCAGCAGCCGCAGTACGACAGCCAGTTCGACGCCCAGTCCCACCAGGGCGAGTGGACGGATCAGGCCTCGTACGAGGGCGGTTACGCCTCCGGGTACGGCGCGGAATCGGAATCTTCCCAGGGCGCTCCCGCGAACGGCCCGGAGCGCGTAGGCTTCTCCTCGGGCCCCACCCCGAGCACCGGTCACGAGCTGACCGACGCCGGCCTGCCGCGCCGCGGCAGCCAGCAGAAGGCTCCGGCCCCGCAGCAGCAGGTTCCTCAGGCGGAGCAGACGCAGCCGGTCCAGCGGGTCTCGCAGAGCAGCAGCGAGGACAGCGGTTCCGAGGGCTGGCGCTCGACCAACGACGAGCGCTGGCAGCGGGCCGAGAAGCTCCGCGAGCCCAAGGCCGGCGGGGTCACCCCGTCCGGACTCCCGCGGCGCGTTCCCAAGGCGAACCTGATCGAGGGAACGGCGGAGCAGACCCCGCAGGGCGGCCCACAGGTCTCCCGCGCCCCGGAGGACGTGCGTGGCAGGTTGAGCAACCTGCGGCGCGGTGTCCAGCAGGGGCGCAACGCGGGAACGGACACGAACGGATCGGGCCTCGGCCCGGGTAGTACCTACAACCAGGAGCGTTAGTGTGAGCCCGATGAGCCAGGCGGCGCAGAATCTGAACTGGTTGATCACCAACTTCGTGGACAACACCCCCGGGGTGTCCCACACGGTGGTGGTCTCCGCCGACGGACTCCTGCTGGCGATGTCCGAGGGTTTCCCCCGTGACCGAGCCGACCAGCTCGCCGCGGTGGCGTCGGGTCTGACGTCGCTGACGGCCGGGGCGTCCCGGATCTTCGAGGGCGGCGCGGTCAACCAGACGGTGGTGGAGATGGAGCGCGGCTTCCTCTTCATCATGTCGATCTCGGACGGCTCCTCGCTGGCCGTCCTCGCCCACCCGGACGCCGACATCGGTCTGGTCGGCTACGAGATGGCCCTTCTGGTGGACCGCGCGGGCAGTGTCCTCACCCCGGACCTCCGCGCCGAACTCCAGGGAAGTCTTCTCAACTAGCAGACAGACCGTGCGTTTCTCGCCACCGCACCATAGGGTGCGGTGGCGCGGCTCCACAGGGACATGGAACCGGTGAACGGCAGTCGGAGGAGGAAAAGTGGCAACACCCCCAGGCGGACACCACCCATACGACGGTGCGCACCAGTCGCAGGGTGAGAACGCCCAGAACCGCTTCAACTTCCCCTCCTCACCGAGCGGTCAGGGCGGCATGCAGCAGCCGCAGCCCTACCAGCAGCCGCAGCCCGGTCCTTCCTACGTGCAGCCGCAGGCACCGCGTATCCAGCCGGTGCAGCAGCGGCGGCGCCCGGAGCCGGCGCCCACGTCGGGCAACCACAATCCGCTGGTCCGTCCGTACGCCATGACCGGCGGCCGGACGAGGCCCCGGTACCAGCTCGCCATCGAGGCGCTGGTGTCGACCACGGCCGATCCGTCGCGGCTGCAAGGGCAGTTGCCCGAGCACCAGCGGATCTGCCGGCTGTGCTTCGAGATCAAGTCGGTCGCCGAGATCTCGGCACTCCTCTCCATCCCCCTCGGCGTTGCCCGGATCCTCGTCGCCGACCTGGCGGAGGCCGGACTTGTCGCCATCCACCAGCCCGGCGGCGACGAGTCCGCCGGCGGCCAGCCAGACGTGACACTGCTCGAAAGGGTGCTCAGTGGACTTCGCAAGCTCTAGCGGCGGTGCGGCCCGTTCAACCACCAGCGCGAAGATCGTGGTGGCGGGCGGATTCGGCGTGGGCAAGACCACGTTCGTGGGCGCCGTCTCGGAGATCAACCCGCTGCGTACCGAGGCCGTCATGACGTCTGCTTCCGCGGGCATCGACGACCTCACCCACACCGGCGACAAGACGACCACCACGGTCGCCATGGACTTCGGCCGCATCACCCTGGACCAGGACCTGATCCTGTACCTCTTCGGTACGCCCGGACAGGACCGCTTCTGGTTCATGTGGGACGACCTGGTCCGCGGCGCCATCGGCGCCGTCGTGCTGGTCGACACCCGCCGTCTCGCCGACTGCTTCCCGGCGGTCGACTACTTCGAGAACAGCGGGCTGCCGTTCGTCATCGCCCTCAACGGCTTCGACGGCCACCAGCCGTACACGCCGGACGAGGTCCGCGAGGCGCTCCAGATCGGGCCCGACACCCCGATCATCACCACCGACGCCCGCCACCGCGCCGACGCCAAGAGCGCCCTGATCACGCTCGTGGAACACGCCCTGATGGCCCGCCTCCGGTAGGACCCCAGACAAGGAAGGCCCGCACACCCGGCGGTGTGCGGGCCTTCGTCGTGTGCGGGCCTTCGTCGTGGCCCGCCTCCGTCGTGGCGTCGCGCCCGGGCCTGTGCCCCTGGTACGCCGAAGGGCCCCGCACCGGGTGGTGCGGGGCCCTTCGGAGGGTGAGGCGGGTCAGCCCTGCCAGGAGTGCGGGGCGCGGAAGCCGCCCTGGCGCTCCAGGCGGCGCCAGCCGGCCGTGGAGCGGACGCGGCGGGCCGTGGTGGTGGCGGGGCGGGCGGAGGCGCGGGCCAGGAGGACCGCGGTGATGGCAGCCAGCTCCTCGGGGTCGGCGTGGCCCTTTTCGACGCGGAGCAGGTGGGAGTCGGTCACGTGAGGCTCCTGTTACTGGGGCGGGTTGCCGTGCTTGCGGGACGGCAGGTCGGCGTGCTTCGTGCGGAGCATCGCGAGGGACTTGATGAGCACCTCACGGGTTTCGGCCGGGTCGATGACGTCGTCGACGAGGCCGCGTTCGGCCGCGTAGTAGGGGTGCATCAGCTCGGCCTTGTACTCCTTGACCATGCGGGCGCGCATGGCCTCGGGGTCCTCGGCGTCGGCGATCTGACGGCGGAAGATGACGTTGGCGGCGCCCTCGGCGCCCATGACGGCGATCTCGTTGGTCGGCCAGG
>NZ_SMNQ01000032.1 GCF_004353505.1 Streptomyces sp. WAC05374 | reverse complement strand
GGGGGGGGGGGGGGGGGGGGGGGGGGGGGGGGGGGGGGGGGGGGGGGGGGGGGGGGGGGGGGGGGGGGGGGGGGGGGGGGGGGGGGGGGGGGGGGGGGGGGGGGGGGGGGGGGGGTGGGGGGGGGGGGGGGGGGGGGGGGGGCTCGGGCGCGGTCGGCTTGGAGTGGGCGGGCTTGGCTTGGGTGGGCTCGGGCGGAGACGGCTCGGGCGTGGTGGGCTTGGCTTGGGTGGGCTCGGGCGGAGACGGCTCGGGCGTGGTGGGCTTGGCTTGGGTGGGCTCGGAGTGGGTGGGCTCGGGCGGGGACGGCTCCGGCGTGGTCGGCTTGGCCTGGGTGGGCTCGGGCGGGGTGGGCTTGGGGGCGGTGGGCTCCGGTGAGGTCTGCTCCGGCTTCGGGTGGGTGGGCTCCGCCGGGGTCGGCTCGTCGGGTGGGGTGTCGTCGTGGGTGGGCTCCGCCGCGGCCTCGGGCGGGGTGGGTGCGGCCTCGTCGGCATCCTCGGACGCGGGCGCGGGCTCGGCCGGGGGTGGGGTTTCCGGGGCGGGGGCCGGTGAGGAGGGGGCGGCGGCGGTGAGCGTCACCAGTTGGCGTGTGACCTCGTTCGCGGCGGGCGGGGGTGCGGGGACGACCTGGGTGGTCTCGGCCTCCGGCTGCTCTTCCGTGGCCTTGTCCGCGTCGGGTGATCCGCCCGCCATCGCTCTCTCCTTCATGGGACGCAACGTACGTCATGCCTGGACGTTTCAGACTGTGGTGGTGGTTCCGGGTTTTCCCGTCACGTCCCGTGTTGTGCCGCGCGATTGCCGAGGAACGTCACCGCGATGGGCCCGCGGCGGCGCCGCCCCACTCGTCGTCCTCCAGCAGGACGGGCCGGGCGGGGCTCCGGTTGCCCCGTCAGCGGGGACCGGTCACCACGGGGAGGTCCGAGGGCAGGCCCCACTCGCTCCAGGAACCGTCGTACACGGCGGCCTCCTCGTACCCGGCCAGTTCGGCGGCCAGGGCGAGGACGCAGGCGGTGACGCCCGAGCCGCAGCTCAGGACCAGTGCGCGCCGGTCGCCGGCCGCCTCGGAGAAGAGGGCGCGCAGTTCCTCCGCCGGGCGCATGACGCCTTGGTGCTGGGTGTTGCCGAAGGGCAGGTTCCGCGCGCCGGGCATGTGGCCGCCGCGCAGCCCCGGGCGGGGTTCGGGCGCCTCACCCGTGAACCGTTGCGGGGTGCGGGCGTCGAGGACGGCCGTGTCCGGGTCGGCCAGGGCCTCCGTCACACGGTCGCTGCCCACCAGCAGCCCCGGCCGGGGCCGGGCGGTGAAGTCGCCGCGTGGCCCGGCGTACCGGGGCGGCTCCGGCTCCACCGGCAGGCCGGCCGCGCTCCAGGCGGGGAGCCCGCCGTCGAGCACCGCGGCCCGGTCGAAGCCCATGGCCCGCAGCATCCACCAGGCGCGGGCGCTGGAGTAGACGCCGGCGGCGTCGTACACGACGACCGTGCCGCTGTCGTCGAGGCCCAGGGCGCGCATTTCGTCGGTGAACGCTCCGGCGTCCGGCATCGTGTGGGGCAGCGGAGCGGTGTGGTCGGACAGTGCCCCGTCGATGTCGAAGGGCCGGGCCCCGGGGACGCGCCTCGGGGTGCCCCGGTGCGCGCCCACGGAGGCGTCGAAGACCACGAGCCCGGGCGTGCCGAGCCGCCGCGCGAGCCAGTCCGGGTCCACGAGCGGGCCGGGCAGCGGGGGAAGGGGGTCCGTGTGGGGCGTGCTCACCGCGCGTTCTCCTGTGGGTCCGGGCCGCGCCCCGCTGGTGGTCCGACCGGGACGGTTCGACGGCGCGGAGCTGTTTCGCCTCAGTAGTCTGCACGGTGTGATCGACTCATACGCGGGTTCCGACGACGCCGCGGTCGCGATGGCCGGGGCGCGGGCCGGCGCGGACGTGGTCCGCGGCATGTACGGCCGGCGGCTCCAACGCATCGACAAGGGTGCCGGGGACTTCGCCACCACCGCCGACGTGGAGGCCGAGAAGGCGATCCTCGGCGTCCTTCGTGCCGCACGGCCCGGTGACGCGGTGCTCGGCGAGGAGGGCGGGCAGCAGGGCGCCGCCGGCGCTGCGCGCCAGTGGTTGGTCGATCCCCTGTGCGGGACGCTGAACTACGCCACCGGCACCATGCTGGTGGCCGTCAACGTAGCGCTGCGGGACGGGGCGGCGGCGGTGGCCGACCCGTTCGGCGGCGAGGTCTTCTTCACCGACGGGGAGACCGCCCGGGTACGGCGTGACGGTGCCGGTGACGCACCGCTGGCGCCGTCGTCCGCCACCCGGCTGGTGGACGTCAACCTGGACCCGCCGTTCCCGAGTGCGCCCGGCTTCCGGGCCGTGGACCTGCTGGCCCACCCCGGCTTCGCCGCACGGTTCCGGCCCCGGGTCGTGTCCACGAGCCTGGCGCTGGCCTGGGTCGCCGCCGGCAAGCGGGCCGCATATGTCACGGATGGCGGCGACCTGTCGGGCAGTGTGCACTTCGCGGCCGGGATCGCCCTGTGCAGGGCCGCCGGCTGTGTCGTCACCGGGATCGACGGTGCCCCGCTGGGTGAGTCGGGCCGTGGGCTGGTGGCCGCCGCCGACAGCGGGACCCACGAGCTGCTGATGGCGATGGTGCGCGGCCGGGGCTAGGGCCTGGAGCAGCCGGGTCTCTTGTGGTGGACCGCCCTGTGGCGGAGGAGGCGGGTCGTCGGTCGCCACTGTGGACGGGCCGCCTACAGGCTCTTGACCACGGCGAAGCCGTGCCGGTCGAGGACGGCCGCCATGGTGGCCCTGGCCGTGTCGTCCTGGAAGGCGGCGTCCCTGACGTACACGGACACCTCGCCCGCCGGGTCGAGTTCTTCGCGCCAGTGGGCGATGCCGAGGGCGGCGGCCTCGGCGCGGTCGCGGCCGAGGGAGCCGGCGGGCGGCAGGCAGGCGAACAGCAGGCCGTGGCCGGTGCTGTGGACGGTGACGCCCTGGAAGGTGCGGGTCTCGACGGGCAGGGAGAGGTCCAGGCCGCGGCCCAGGAGGAGTTCGAACAGCACCTCCTGGTCGGTGCGGCCGTCGGGGCCGGTGGCGGTCTGCTCCAGGAGGTGGGCTTCCCGGCGGACGATGCCGGAGGGCGCGAGGGTGAAGGAGCGGAAGCCGCGGTCCGGCGCCGCAGGGAGGGCCGCCGCGGCGGCGCGCAGGCGGGCGCGGGTGATGTGGGCGACCGTCGGGTGGTCGGCGTGGCCGGTGGGTTCGGGGAGCTGGACCAGGATGTGGCGCCGGTCGCCGCCGTCCTCGGCGTTGGCCTGGAGGACGGCGTCGCCGGTGGTGCCGGAGCCGGCGAAGAAGTCCAGCACGATGTCCCCGCCGTGCGGCCGGGTGGCGAGGGTCAGGATGCGGCGGACGAGGGCGGTCGGCTTGGGGGTGTCGAAGACGCTGCCCGAGGAGGCGAACCGCACCCGCTCCAGCAGTTCGCGTTTGGCGTCCTGGTTGTGGCCCACTTCCGTGTAGGGCCAGAGGGTCTGCGGAACGCGGCCCTGTCTGACCTCGGACAGGAAGCGCTTGACGGCGGGGGTGTTGTTGCCGTCCCTCCCCCACCAGATGCGGTTGTCCGCGTCCAATTCCCGCAGGGTCGTCTCGGAATACCGCCAGTACGTCCCGGGCGGCGGCCCCTCGATGAGCCGGCCGCCGGGCGTGGTGATGGCGTAGGTGCCCTTGCTGTAGTAATTGCGGGCGGTGCAATTGTCGGCCTTCCAGGGCCCGCGCGGGTCGTTGTCCGGGTTCTTGTACGCCGCGTTCTGCCCGGCCGTGCGGGGCAGAAGTCCGGGCGTCCAGGAATCGGCGTCCCGGGCGTAGACGAGGAGGTAGTCGTGGTCCTCGGAGAAGTGGCGGGCACTGTTCTTGGGGGAATAGACCTTCTGCCAGATCACGGTGGCGACGAAGTTCTCCGGGCCGAAGATCTCGTCCATGACGGCGCGGAGGTTGTGGACCTCGTGGTCGTCGATCGAGACGAAGGCGACGCCGTCCTGTCGCAGCAGGTTGCGGGCGAGGAACAGGCGCGGGTACATCATGTCCAGCCAGGCGCTGTGGTAGCGGCCCGAGGTCTCGGCGCCGCCGCCGCGCCGCCCGCCCGCGGTGTCGAGCCGGCCGGTGAGCCGGAGGTAGTCGCGCACGCCGTCCCGGAAGCTGTCCGGGTAGAGGAAATCCCGGCCGGTGTTGTAGGGCGGGTCGATGCAGATGAGCTTGACGCGGCCCGCGTAACTCCGCTGGAGGATTTTGAGGACGTCGAGATTGTCGCCCTCGATCATCACATGGCCGGTGGTGTCCCAGTCGAGGCTTTCGCCGGGACGGGGCAGAAGGGTTCCGCTGCCGGGCGTCCGGGCGATTTCCTGGGCACGTTTCTTTCCGGGCCAGCCGAGTCCGTATCTCTCCGGGGATTCGCACACCGCGGGATGTGCGCATACCGCCGGGTCGGCGCACGGCTCCGGGGATTCGCCCGCCGGGTTTTCGCATTCCGGCGCAAGGAGGCGTACGAGGGCGCCGACATCGAGCAGGCCCTCGGTGAAGACGCTGGGGAACAGTGCCTTGAGCCGCTCGGCGTTCTCGGCCACCAGGTCCATGGAAACGGTCTCGGGATCTCCCGGCCGGATGGGCTGCATCGACACCGTGTCGTCCGCCATTCCTGTC
Organism: Streptomyces sp. WAC05374; assembly: GCF_004353505.1. GTDB lineage: Bacteria > Actinomycetota > Actinomycetes > Streptomycetales > Streptomycetaceae > Streptomyces. Next base: position 24,968 of record NZ_SMNQ01000032.1, on the reverse strand, counting down.
GTCCGCCCGCCCACCGTACCGCCGGTCCGCCCTGCGGCCCGGTTGGCACCGGCGGCGCGCGCGCCACTGGCCGGGGGTGCGTGGGGGGTGGGGAAGGTCAGGCCGTCCGGTCGGGGCGGCCCGCCTCCCGTGACGCCGTGGGGCGTGGGAGTGGGGGGTGTGGGGGTGCGGTTCAGCCGTGGCCGGCGTCGAGGAGGTCGGACTGGGCGAGCAGGTAGGCGAGGTGGGCCCGGCTGCGCCCGCCGAGGAGGTCGGAGGCCTTCTTGATGTGGGTGGAGACGGTGCGCGGGCTGACACCCAGCCGGCTGGCGATGGCCGCGTCGGTGTAGCCCTCCACCATCAGCCGCAGCACGGCACGACGGGTCTCGTCGGTCATGAGCGGGGGGCGGACGTACTCCTGGGTGATGCTGACGGTTTCGCCGCGCGCCCAGGCGTGCTCGAAGACCTTGGCGAGGTAGTGGACTATCGCTGGGTGGTCGATGGCCAGGGCGGCGGTTCTCAGCTCGTGGCGCGGGTCCGGGATGAAGGCCGTCGTACGGTCGTAGATGATCAGCCGGTCGAACACCTCGTTGAGGGTGCGGAACTGGGCACCGGAGGCGGTCGCCTGTTCGATGTAGGCGAGCGTGGGGCCGTGTGCGCGCACGGTGTGCTGGTAGAGCGTGCGCTGCTTGACGCCGCGCCGGTGCATGGCGAGGACGCGGGAGAGCGAGCGGGCGAGCGAGGCCGGGTCGCGGCGGCCGCCGGGCTGGCAGGTCAGCAGTTCCTCGCGGCAGTTGTCGGCGGCCTGTTCCAGGGCGGCACGTATGACGTCCTCCCCCTGGAGCAGGCGTACGGGGGCGGTGGAGACGGCCTGGCGGGTCGCGGAGTAGACGTCCTCGGCCGATGCGATCGAGTCACTGATGGCGGCCAGGGTCTGCTGGTGCGCGAGCATGGCGCGCTCGACGGGGCGGGTGAGTTCGCGGCCGGCGATGTCCGGGGGGACGGCCGCGAGCAGTGTGGGGGTTTCGGCCACTGGCCGTAGAAGCCCCAACCGGAGCAGACATTCGGGCACATCACCCGATATCGGACCATGAGCCAGCGCACGTCGGTAGACCTCCAGGCCGCGATCACAGGGCCTGACGACGTTCGAATGCGGGGCTAAGTCCGAGTTCCTGCACATTTGACACTCCTTCCGATTCTTGCATTGCGTGATCATGATGCTACTGAACGACCCTTTCCTGTAGTGCGGTGCGGCATATTTCTGAGGGCGGGAGGGCCAAGGGGCCTTTCAGCCAGGGGAGGGATTGTGAACCGCACGAGAGAGGCCGGGCGCCTGTTCGGGCTTCCGGCTTTGGCACTGATCCTCGGGCTCTTCACCTATGCCGTGGAGGGCGGAAGCGAGGCATCCATTTCCGCCACGAACCAGGTCGTGGCGTTGACGGAAGACGATGAATGGGGTCCCTGACCCCGCCGAGCGGCGTCGGTTTCCCGACAGGGCGTCAGATTTCCGGGAGATGAATTCGGGGAGTCGGTGATTCACCCGAATCGAGGGGGCTCTTCTTCATGAGTACGGACAAGAACGGGGAAACGGTCGGCATCCTCCTCGCGGGGGGCCGGGGCGAGCGGGCCAAGCCCATCACGCTCAAGTCCCCGGACCACATCCGCAGCAAGGCGCTGATCCCGTTCGCCGGGCGCCGCCTCGTGGAGTGGGTGGTCGACGCCTGCCGCGAGCAGGGCGTCCGCCGCTTCTACGTGGTGACCCACGGCCTGGAGAACCGTACGCAGATCAAGCTCCTGCTCGGCCACGGGGAGCGCTACGGCGTCGACATCACCTACTCGCGCTCCCGCTTCGACCGGTACAACGTCGGCTCGGCCGGCGCCACCCTGCACAACCTCGAGCAGTGGGACCTGCAGGGCCGCGCCCTGGTCCTGCCCGTCGACTCGCTCTTCGACTTCGACCTGGGGGCGATGGAGGCGGCGCACGCCGAGCGCGGTGCCCTGGTGACCGTGGCGGCCGTACGGCGCACGGCGGACGAGATCGCCGGCAAGTACGGGGTCATGCGCACCGACGAGGGCGGCCTGGTCCAGGGCTTCGTCGAGAAGCCCGACCGGGCCCGGCTCGCCGAGCTGTTCCCGCGCACGGCGGTGGACGCGGGGGTCACCCTGCCCACCAACGCGGGGATGTACCTGGTGGACTGCGCCCGGCTGCGGCTGCTCGCCCGGGAACCGGAGCTCTTCCGGCAGAGCTACCAGCGGCTCGACTGGGGCCAGGACCTGCTGCCGTGGCTGGCGGCCCGCGGGCTGCCGGTGGCCGCCCACTCCATCGGGCGGCTCGGCGACCTGGGCAACGTACCGGACTACCTGAACACCCTGGGGCTCGTGCTCGACGGCGCGTACGAGCAGATGAACCGGCTGATGAGGCTGCCCGACGTCGCCTCACCGCGCTGCTGGATACACGAGAGCAGCCTGCGGACCAAGGACGACGTCACCGGCACCACCCTCGCCCAGAAGATCGACGAGGGCTCGGTGGTGATCGGACCGGGCGTCAGGATCGGCCGCGATGTGGAGATCGGACCCGGCGTGCGGCTCGATCACGCGGACATCGGCGACGGGGCCGAGGTCCGCGAGCGCGCCGCCGTGGTCCGGTCGGCCGTCGGTGAGTCCGCCGTCGTCGGCGCGTACGCCGAGATCGAGGACTCCTACATAGGACCCATGGCCGAGGTCTGCTCCGAGCGGACCCGGCCGGCACGGCTCGAACGTTTCTCGGCCATCGGCGACGGCGCCATGCTCTGGCCGGGGTCACGGTTCTGCGGGGTGAGCGTCTACCCGCGGCTCAGGGTGCCCGCGATGACCGGGGTGCCCGCGGAAACGGAACTCAAGAGCGCCGACGACATCCTCAACTGGGTGTAGCGGCGGCGGATCACTCCTGGAGGGGACCATGCGGAGTCCCATTGCGGTTATCGGAGGGGCGGGCCGGCTGGGGAGTCTGGTGACCCGCCGCCTGCTCCAAGAGGGCACCCGGGTACGGGTGGTGAGCCGGCATCCGGAACGCGGCCGGCTGCCGCTCGGAGTGGAGGAGCACCGCGCCGACGTACGGTACGCCGACTCGCTGGCCACCGCGCTGCGGGGCTGCGCGGGCGTGGTGTTCAGCGTCGAGCCGGGCACGGCGGACTCGGGGCCCGACAGCCCCGAGACGACCATGTACGACGGGGTGCGCAACGTACTGGCCGCGGCCACCGAGCACGGTGAGCGGCCGCACGTCGTGCTGGTCAGCCAGATCTTCGTGACCCGGCGCGAGCACCCCATGAACGCCTACGGGCGGCTGCTGGACTGGCGGCTGCGCGGCGAGGACGCCGTGCGCGAGTCGGGGCTGCCGTACACGGTCGTCCGGCCGAGCTGGCTGACGGACGAGAGCTTCGCGGGCAACCGGGTGCGCCTGGAGCAGGGCGACCGGGGCGACGGCTGGGTGTCCCGCACGGCGGTCGCCGAGGCGTGCGTCCAGGCGCTGAACTCGCCCGCCGCCGTGGGCCGCACCTTCGAGATGTACAACGAGCTGGGCGAGACGCCGACCGACTGGGCGCCGCTGTTCGCCCGGCTCAGCGCGGACCGGCAACTGGAGCGCAGCCGGTAGAGCGGGCCACCGAGACCGACGTGGGCGGGCCGGCCCCATCCCCCGCCCGCGTCACCACCCCCGTCGCCGTCGTCCCCCGAGGCGACGGGGCCGGACCCGGGGCCGGTGACCGCGTGAAGAGTGCCGTTCCCACCGCACCCGCGCACCGGCCCCGGAGTCCGCTTACCGCCATTTCCTCGACGGCCAACCGGAGTCGATGGAAAAAACCGGCTGGCCGATTTCCTCCGGATCAACGTAGACTTCTGTGGAGAGAGCTGGGTAACGGTCGTGGAACAAGACCTGAATATGCCCGAGGATTATTCCCCCGCGATATTCACCGAGTTCCTCACGCGGACACTCGCTTCCATTCCCCGGAGCGACCAGCGCCGCTGGGGCGAGCTGTATGTGCGGGGCCTTCTCTCGGTCGACGGGAAGAAGACCATGCGGGCCCTCGCCAGCAATGCGGGCGGCGGCGTCGAACAGAGCCTGTACCAATTCATCACGAAGTCGCCGTGGGACTGCGTCCCGGTGCGGCGGGAAATGGCACGCCACCTCCACCAGCACGCCGAGCCCCGGGCCTGGGTGGTGCGACCCCTGGTGCTCACCAAGGTGGGGCAGCACTCCGTCGGCGTGGAGCGGCAGTTCGTGGCCCAGTTGGGCCGGATCGTCAACTGCCAGCAGGGCATGGGCCTGTGGCTCGCGTCCGACCAGCTCAGCAGCCCCGTCGACTGGTGGCTGGCGCTGCCGGAGTGCTGGACGGACGAGCCCGAGATGCGCCGGCGCGCCTCCATTCCGGAGCACGTCGGGTCCTGCCCGCCCGAGCAGTGCGCCATCGGCTCGGTCGCCCGGCTGACCGACGAGTGGAACATGCCGGCCCGCCCCGTGGTGATGGACCTGCGCGACACCGGCCCCCACCCCGTGTGCGCCGAACTGGCCGAGCGCCAGGTGCCCTTCGTCGTACGGGTGGATCCGGCCAAGTCGCACACGGCCGTCGAGGCGCTGCGGCCCACCGACCGCGGCCCGGCGCGCGTCACCGGCACCGGCACCGGACCGGTGGCGGAGCCCGACGGCGGCCTCGCGGGGGCGCTGAGCCGCAACCGCATGCCCGTCGAGTGGCTCGACCACCGCACCGGCGTGGTCCGCGCCACCTCCGTCGGCTCCGCCCGGGTACGGCTGCGCGCCCCCGGCGGCGGCCGGGCGGACCGGCAGGACCTGGTCCTCCTCGGGGCGTGGGGCAAGCCGGGGCGGCGGGCGCCGAGCGAGTACTGGCTGTCCAACCTGTCCCGGCCCCGGCTCGGCACCGTCTACCGCACCGCGATGCTCAGCCGGCGCGTGGAGCGCGACCAGGCGGAGGTGAGCGACCGGCTCGGGCTGCGCGACTTCGAAGGGCGCTCGTTCCGGGGCTGGCACCACCACATGACCATGGTGTCCCTCGCGCACGCGATCACCATGCTGTCCCGGGCGGAGCGCGGCCCCCTCCCGGAGTCCTCCGTCCCCCGTAGCGCGAAGGTGACCGCCGCATGACCGTGTCCCCGGACGTGACCGAGACCGACCGGATGGCCGCCGACCTGCACCGGCTGCTCCCCGACTGGCTGGCGAGGCAGCGCTGGTTCGGCGGCAAGGACTGGGCGGCTCCGGACGTGGAGCCCGTGCTGGTGGAGACCGTCTGCGCGGACGGCCCCCAACTGCTGCTGGTCGTGGTGCGCACCGAGCACGACGAGTGGTACCAGCTCCTGGTCGGGGTGCGCGCGGCGGTGCCGGACGGACTCGGCGACGCGGTGATCGGGCCGAGCGGCGGCGCGGTGCTGTACGAGGCGACCGGCGACCCCGAGCTGATGGGGCGGCTGCTCGCGCGGATCGCGGCGGGCGGGGCGAGCGGGCTGGTGGAGTTCCACCGCACGCCCGGCGCGGACATCCCCGCCGGGCTGCGGGCGGCGGTCCTGACGGCCGAACAGTCCAACACGTCCATCGCGTTCGGCGGCCGGATGATGCTCAAGGTGCTGCGCCGGGTGGTGCCCGGACCCAACGCCGAGGTGGAGATGCTGGCCGCCCTGCGGCGCGCCGGGGACGTGCCGAGCGCGGCGCCCCTCGGCTGGGTGCGGACCCGTCCCTCGGCGCCGGGCGGGGAGATCACGCTCGGCATCCTCCAGGAGTTCGTGCCCAACCGGGGCGACGGCTGGGCGGTCGCCGTCGAGGAGGCCCGCGCCTGCGTGGTCGGCGAGTGCGAGAGCGTCGCGCCGCTCGGCGGCTTCGCCGAGGAGGCGCACGGGCTCGGCCGGGCCACCGCCCGGGTGCACGCGGCGCTCGCGGAGCAGCTCCCGACCCGGGAGCTGGACACCGCACGGGTGGACGAGCTGGTGGAGCTGCTGACCGGGCGGCTGGAGGCGGCGGTGGAACAGGTGCCGTCCTTGCTGCCGTTCGCCCGGCAGTTGCGGGCGGTGCACCAGGACCTCGGGGAGGTCGCCAAGCGCGGCAACACCCCGCTGGTGGTCCAGCGCATCCACGGCGACCTGCACCTGGGGCAGACGCTGCGCGCCGAGGACGGCTGGGTGGTGATCGACTTCGAGGGCGAGCCGGGGCAGCCGGAGGCGGAGCGGCGGCGGCTCCAGCCCGCGCTGCGGGACATCGCCTCGATGCTGCGGTCCTTCGACTACGCCGCGCACCACGCGCTCGCCGCGGTCCTGGGCGTACCGCCGGGCGAGCAGTCGCCGCAGAACGTGCACGGCACGCGCCTGGCGCGCCGGGCCTCGGCGTGGGCGGTGCACAACCGGCGGGCGTTCTGCGCGGGGTACACCGCGGCGGGCGGCGCCGACCCGCGCAGCCAGCCGGTGCTGCTGCGGGCCTTCGAGGCGGACAAGGCGGTGTACGAGGCCGTGTACGAGGCCCACAACCGCCCCGAGTGGCTGTCCATCCCGATGGCCGCGGTGCGCCGCCTCGCGGGCCGGCTGCGCCCGGCGGGGTGAGCGGCGTGGACGTGGCACACGCGGACGCCGCGGACGTGGCCGTCGTGGGCGGCGGGCCCGCCGGGCTGTCGGCGGCGATCTACCTGGCCCGCTACAACCGCCGGGTGCTGGTCTTCGACACCGGTCACGGCCGCTCCACCCACCACCAGGTCAACCACAACTACCTCGGCTTCCCCGACGGGATCGCCACCGTCGACCTGCGCAGGCTGGCCGCCGAGCAGCTCGCCCGGTACGGCCACGCGCGGATCGTGCACCACCTGGTCACCGCCGTCGAGGGCGACGCGGACCGCGGCTTCGGCTTGCGCTCCCAGGGCCACCGGTGGCGGGCGCGTGCCGTGCTGCTGGCGACCGGGGTGCTGGACCACTTCCCGCACTTCCCCGGCTGGCGCTCGTACGTGGGCCGTTCGATGTTCTGGTGCATCACCTGCGACGGGTACGAGAACCGCGGCCGCTCCATCCTGGTCGTCGGCCACACCGACGCCGCCGCCGGTGAGGCCATGCAGTTGCACGCCCTGACCGACCGGGTGCGGCTGCTGACCAACAGCCACCGCGACGACATCAGCGAAACGTTCCGCCGCCGCCTCGCCCACGCGGGCGTCGAGGTGGTCCACGACCGCATCAAGGAGGCGGAGGGCTCCGACGGCAGGCTGCGTGCCATCGTCACCCGGGGCGGGCTGCGCCTCGGGCTCGACGCCCTGTTCTCCATCCAGGGCGCCACCCCCGAGACCGCGCTCGCCCGCTCGCTCGGCGTACGCCTGAACGACGCCGGCTACATCGTGACCGACTCCGAGCAGAAGACGTCGGTGCCCGGCGTGTACGCGGCCGGCGACGTCACGTCCCTGCATTCCCACCAGGTGGCCGCCGCCGTGCACGAAGGCGCACAGGCCGCGTCCGCCGCGCATTACTTCCTCCACCCGCCGGAGCTCAAGGCGGACTGACCGAACTTCAGTTCAGGAAGTCGGCGGAGGTTCTTTGCCGCCCGCTTGGAACTCCGCCAATGATGGCCGAGCACGCTCCCGGAAATATGGCCTTTCCATGCCGGGCCGTCCCCCGGGGCCGAAAAGGAGAGTTCCCATGATTCATCAGTTCATTCTGGCGGCACCCAAGCCCGGAATGACCGCCCAGGAGTTCCAGGACTACTGGGTGGACGTCCACGCGGTGAAGTACGCCGCGAAAATTCCGCAGATCCGCAAGTACATGGTCGACACGCGGATCGAGACCGGCGCCGACCTTGGCACGCCCGCCCTGCCCCACCAGGGCATCGCCGAGATCTGGCTGGCCAACGGCGAGGAGCAGCTCGCGTCGCTCCAGACGGAGGAGTTCCTCCAGGGCGCCCGGCTGGACGAGCCGAACTGGGCCGCCTTCTGGCAGACGATCGTCGTCGACACCACCGCGTACGAGGTCATCCCCGGCCCCGCGCTCGCCAAGGGCCAGGACTGGGTCAAGCTCACCGTCCTGATGAAGCGCCGGCCGGGCCTGGACCTGGAGGAGTACCGCAAGCAGACGCTCGGCGGCTACGCCTCCGTCGTCGGCGCCACGCCGGGCCTGCGCCGCTACCTGCACGCGCACACCGTGGACGGCGCGTACGTCTTCGGCGAGGCCGGCTTCGACAGCGTCGAGCAGCTCTGGTTCGACGACGTCGCCGCGCTGCGGGAGGCGCTGCGCTCGCCGTACTTCACCGGCCAGGTCGCGGCCGCCCGCGACGAGGTCGCCGACCCGAAGTACGTGTTCTCCCTCGCCGTGAAGGAGAACTGGATCATCGGCCCCGAGGCCCGCTGACGCGCCGGTGACGCGCCGCTGATCCGCCCACCGATTACCGAAGGAGCAGGCGTGGCCAGAAGGAACGCCAAGAAGATCCTCGTGATTCTGTCGGAGTACGGCTACTGGGGCGAGGAACTCGTCGGGCCGCTGCACCACTTCGACCAGCGCGGCTACGAGGTGGTGTTCGCCACCCCCACCGGCAAACAGCCGCACGCGCTGCCGCCGAGCATGGACCCCACCTACATCGACCCGCCGCTGGGCAAGTCGGTGACCTCCGAGGAGGTCGCGAAGCTCACCCGGCAGATCGACGAGTCGGACCGCCTGGCCGACCCGATCGACATCTCCGCCTGGGTGCCGGAGCGCCCGTACACCGCCGACGAGGACTACCTGCGCCGGCTGGAGGCGTACCACCGGGCCGTGGACGTGGTCGCCGGGGAGCTGGAGGAGTACGACGCGCTGCTGATCGTCGGCGGCTCCGGCCCGATCGTGGACCTCGCCAACAACGAGCGGGTGCACCAGATCATCCTGGCCTTCCTGCGCGCCGACAAGCCGATCGCCGCCGAGTGCTACGGCGTCGCCCCGCTCGCGTTCGCCCGTGACTGGGAGGACCGCAAGTCGATCATCTGGGGCAAGCACGTCACCGGTCACTGCAAGGAGTACGACTACAAGGACGGGACCGGATTCCTCGGCACCGATTTCGTCATGGGGCCGCCGCCGTACCCGCTGGAGTACATCCTGCGTGACGCCACGGGCCCGGACGGCCGCTACCACGGCAATTTCGGCAAGGAAACGTCGGTGATCGTGGACTACCCGTTCATCACCGGGCGTTCGACGCCGGACTCCTACCTCACCGGAGAAAAGGTCGTCGAGGTTCTCGAGGACGGGCTGCGCCGCTTCGGCTGGTAACCGTCGGAAAAATCCCGAACGAGAGAAGGAAGACAATGGCCAGGCAGGGCAATGCGGCGATCATCGAGCAGTTCCTCGCCGATGGAATTCCCTATATGTTCGGCAATCCAGGGACGGTCGAGCAGGGATTCCTGGACGCACTGGAGGAGTACGACGGCCTCCAGTACATCCTGACCCTGCAGGAGACGGTCGCCGCCGGCATCGCGGACGGGTACGCCCGGGCCACCGGCCGTCCGGCGCTGCTCCAGCTCCACAGCGGCGTGGGGCTCGGCAACGCGGTGGGCATGCTCTACCAGGCCAAGCGCGGTCACTCGCCGCTCGTCGTGATCGCCGGTGAGGCGGGGGTCAGGTACGACGCGATGGACGCGCAGATGGCGGCCGACCTGGTCGCCATGGCGGAGCCCGTGACCAAGTACGCGACCCGGGTCACCGACCCCGGCTCCGTGCTGCGGGTGTTGCGGCGGGCCATGAAGATGGCGATGACGCCCCCGCGCGGCCCTGTCTTCGTCTCCCTTCCGATGGACGTCCTGGACGCGGTCAACACCGAGCCGGTCGTCCCCAGCACGTTCCTGGAGACCCGGGCGCTGCCGGTTCCCTCCCTGGTGGAGCAGGCGGCGCGGCTGCTGGCCGGCGCCGAGAAGCCGATCGTCATCGTGGGTGACGGCGTCTCGGCGTCCGGCGGGCAGGCGGAGCTGACGCGGGTGGCCGAGCTGCTCGGCGCCGACGTGTGGGGCATGGACTTCTCCGAGGTCAACCTGGACGCACGGCACCCGCTCTACCGGGGGCAGCTCGGCCACATGTTCGGCGAGGTGAGCCGGGCGGCCGTGCGGGACGCCGACGCGGTGCTGATCGTCGGCACCTATGTGTTCGGCGAGGTGTTCCCGGTGCTGGACAACCCGTTCCGGGAGGACGCGAAGATCGTCCACATCGATCTGGACGGGTACGAGATCGCCAAGAACCACCCGGTCACCCTCGGCCTGGTCGCCGACCCGAAGGCCACGCTCGCGGCGCTCGCCACGGAGCTGGACGGCCGGCTGTCGGCGGAGGCCCGGGCGTTGGCGTCCGGGCGGCTGGAGTCCCGGCGCCGCGAGCAGCCGGCCGGGCCGGAGGACGACGGTTCGCTGCTGCACCACTTCCTGTCCGAGCTGGCCGGCCAGGCCCCCGAGGACCTGATGGTCTTCGACGAGGCGCTGACGGCGGCGGGGCCGCTCAACGCGTACCTGCCGGGCCGGCTGCCGGGGCACTGGTTCTCCACCCGCGGCGGGTCGCTGGGCGTCGGCATCCCCGGCGCGCTGGGCATCAAGCTGGCGCACCCGGACAAGACGGTGATCGGCTTCACCGGCGACGGCGGCTCGATGTACACCTTCCAGGCCCTGTACACCGCCGTCCGGCACTCCATCGGCGCCAAGTTCGTGATCTGCAACAACCGCAGCTACAAGCTGCTCGACCTGAACATCGAGCAGTACTGGCGGGAGCGGGGCATCCCCGAGCACGCCCACCCCACGCCGTTCGACCTGTCCCACCCCGATCTCGGGTTCACCAGGATCGCCCAGGGGTTCGGCGTCGAGGCGCTGCGGGTCGACGACCACGAGCAGGTGGCGTACGCGGTCAAGCGGATGCTCGCCGACGACAAGCCGTTCCTCATCGACCTGCGGACCACTGAAGGGGGAAACCGTGCCTGACGTTCCGGCACGCGACGGTGTGCTCACCGGGCGGAGGATCGCGATCCTCGCGGAGAGCGACTTCTACGAGCCCGAAATCGCCTACTACCAGCGCCGGTTCGCCGAGGAGGGCGCCCGCGTCGACTTCCTGACCCGGCTGTGGGGCAACAAGTCGATCACCTTCACCGGCCACGAGTACCGGGCACCGCTGACCGTGACGCGCAGCCTGGAGGACCTGGACGACCGGCGGCTGCGCGAGTACGGCGCGCTGATCGTGCCGTCGGGCATGGTCGCGGACCGGCTGCGCTACACCGAGGACATCGAGCGGCTCGCGCCGGCCACCGACCTGCTGCGCCGGGCGTTCGCCCGGTCGGGTGTGGTCAAGGGGATCATCTGCCACGGCATGTGGCTCGCCGCGTCGATCCCGTACGTCGTGCGCGGCCGGAAGGTGGTCTGCCACAACAACCTCATCGGCGACGTCCGCAACATGGGCGCCAACTACGTGGACCAGGACGTCGTGGTGGACGGGGACCTGGTCACCGCGCGGACGGGCGACCACTGCCATCTGTTCGCCAGGACCATCATCGACGAGCTCGTGCTGCGAGGGGCGTGAAAGTCATGGCTACAGCTTCCGACACGGTGAACTTCACGTTCTCCGACACCATCGCGGGCCGGGTGACCGGCTTCGACCGCGAGGCGCGGGTGGTCACCGTCATCACCCCGGGCGGCACGGAGTTCCGGATATCCCTGGACGGCGGCCCGAGCGCCGAACTGCTGCACAACCTGGGCGAGCCGTACCAGGACGCCTCGGGCCACATCGACGACATGCTCCAGGAGGGCACGTTCGTCCTCGCGTACGGCATCTTCTACCCCACCGGGGGCCGGCTGCGCTTCGAGGCCAAGCGGCTGGTGTTCGTGGGCCGGCAGGGCGACGACTTCCGCTTCGAGGAGGCCGGGTGGTGGATACGGCAGATCCGCGAGATCGCCGCGTTCTACCGCAAGGCCCAGTTCGGTGACGGTCCGGTCGACTTCGAGCAGTACCGCACCGAGATCCGCCTGGGCGGCGAGAAGACGGCCAGCCACGTGCAGGAGACCGACACGATCTCCCGGCTGGTGTACGGCATGGCGTCGGCGTTCCTGCTGACCGGCGAGGACGAGTACCTGGAGGTCGCCGAGCGCGGCACCGAGTACCTGCGCGAGCACATGCGGTTCGTCGACACCGACGAGAACGTCGTGTACTGGTACCACGGCCTGTCCATCGACGGCGACATCGAGAAGAAGCTGTTCACCTCGGAGTTCTCCGACGACTACGACGCGCTGCCGGCGTACGAGCAGATCTACGCGCTGGCCGGGCCGGTCCAGACCTACCGGGTCACCGGCGACCCGCGGATCAGGAACGACGCCGACGCCACCATCCGGCTGTTCGACCGGTTCTACCTGGACTCGGAGCACGGCGGCTACTTCTCGCACATCGACCCGATCCTGCTCAGCCCGCACCACGAGTCGCTGGGCCCGAACAAGGCCCGCAAGAACTGGAACTCCGTCGGCGACCACGCGCCCGCCTACCTGATCAACCTGTACCTGGCGACCGGCGACAGGAAGTACGCCGACATGCTGGAGTACACCTTCGACACCATCGTCGAGCGGTTCCCCGACCCGAAGAACAGCCCCTTCGTGCAGGAGCGGTTCCACCAGGACTGGTCTCCCGACACCACCCACGGCTGGCAGCAGAACCGGGCGGTCGTCGGCCACAACCTGAAGATCGCCTGGAACCTGATGCGGATGCACAGCCTCCGCCCCAAGCCGGAGTACCTGGAGACGGCCGCCTCCATCGGCGAGACCATGCCCGACGTCGGCGCCGACCGCCAGCGCGGCGGCTGGTACGACGTGGTCGAGCGGATCAAGCGGGACGGCGAGGACCAGTTCCGCTTCGCCTGGCACGACCGCAAGGCGTGGTGGCAGCAGGAGCAGGCGATCCTCGCGTACCTGATCCTGCACGGCATCACGGGCCGGGAGGACTTCCGCGACGAGGCGCGGGACGCCCAGTCCTTCTACAACGCCTTCTTCCTCGACCACGACGAGGGTGCCGTCTACTTCAACACCCTGGCCAACGGCCTGCCGTACCTGCTGGGCGTCGAGCGGCTCAAGGGCAGCCACTCGATGAGCATGTACCACTCGGCGGAGCTGTGCTACCTGGCCGCCGTGTACAACAACCTGCTGGTCGGCGGCAAGGCGATGGACTTCTGGTTCAAGCCCGACCCGGCCGACCTGGAGGGCCGGCTGCTGCGGGTCGCGCCCGACCTGCTGCCGCCCGGCTCGGTGCGCATCGAGTCCGTCGACGTCGAGGGCGAGCCGCACACCGACTTCGACGCCGACGCCCTGACCGTGACGCTCCCCGAGACCTCGGGCCGCGTGAAGGTCAAGGTCCGGCTGGCTCCCCGGGCCCGTACGGAGGTGACCGGATGACCGTCAAGGTGAACGCGCGCTCCGAGGGCGAGATCACCGTCATCGCCCTCGACGGGGAGATCAACAGCACCACCTCCGGTGGGCTCCAGGCGCAGCTCCTGCCGTTCATCCGGCAGGGCGCCGAGGTGCTCGTCGACCTCACCGGGGTGTCCTACGTCTCCAGCGCCGGGCTGCGCACGCTGCTGATCGTGCACCGCCGCGCCCAGCAGCTCGACGCCCGGATCACGCTCGTCGGACTCTCGGAGGAGGTCACCTTCGTCATGAACGCCACCGGGTTCCTGGACTTCTTCCGGATCGGTGAGGACGTGGACTCCGAGCTGGAGCGGGCGGCGCGATGAGCTCCCGCGACGTGACCCAGATGCGCGAACGCGTCGACGCCTACCCCACGCACCGGATCGCCGGCTACCGGGTACGGGCCGGGCGGCCCTTCCCGTACGGCGCGACCCCGGTGCCGGGCGGCGTCAACTTCTCGGTCTACTCGGACCGCGCCACCTCGATGAGCCTGGTGCTCTTCGAGCGTGGCGCGCCCGAGCCGGCGGCCGAACTGCCGTTCCCGGCGGAGTTCCGCACCGGCAGCGTGTACGCGATGACGGTGTTCGGGCTCGACGTGGAGAACCTCGAGTACGGCTTCCGCGCCGACGGGCCGTTCGACCCCGTGGCGGGCGACCGCTTCGACGCCCGCCGGGTGCTCAGCGACCCCTACGCACGGCTCGTGTCGGGCCGCGACGTGTGGGGCCGCGAGCCCGACTGGAACGACGTCTACCCCTACCGCGCCCAGGTGGTGAACGACGACTTCGACTGGGGCGACGACACCCCGCTGCGCATCCCCACCGAGGACCTCGTCATCTACGAGACCCATGTGCGCGGCTTCACCCGGCACCCCTCCTCGGGGGTGACGGCCCCGGGGACGTACGCGGGGCTGCGGGAGAAGATCCCGTACTTGAAGGACCTGGGCGTCAACTGCGTCGAGCTGCTGCCGGTCTTCGAGTTCGACGAGCTGGACAACCCGCGCACCAACCCGGTCACCGGTGAGCGGCTGCACAACTACTGGGGCTACAACACCGTCTCGTTCTTCGCGCCCAAGGCCGGCTACGCGGCCACGGGCCGGTTCGGCATGCAGGCCGACGAGTTCAAGTCGCTGGTCAAGGAGCTGCACCGGGCGGGCATCGAGGTCGTCCTGGACGTGGTGTTCAACCACACCGCCGAGGGCAACGAGTACGGGCCGACGATCTCGTTCCGCGGGCTCGACAACGCCACGTACTACATGCTCACGCCGGACGGGCAGTACTACAACTTCAGCGGCACCGGGAACACTGTCAACTGCAACCACCCGGTCGTCCGGGACTTCGTGCTGGGCTGCCTGCGCCACTGGGTGGCCGAGTACCACATCGACGGCTTCCGCTTCGACCTGGCGGCCATCCTGGACCGCGCCCCCGACGGCACGCCCCTGCCGAACCCGCCACTGCTGGAGCAGCTCGCGTACGACCCGGTCCTGCGGCACACCAAGCTGATCGCCGAGGCGTGGGACGCGGCCGGGCTGTACCAGGTGGGGCACTTCCCCAACTACGGGCGCTGGTCGGAGTGGAACGGCAAGTACCGGGACGCGGTGCGCCGGTTCGTCAAGGGCGAGCCCGGCCTCGCCGGTGAGCTGGCCACCCGGATGGCCGGGTCGCCCGACCTGTACGGGGGCCGGGGCGCCGCCGCGTCGATCAACTTCGTCACCGCGCACGACGGCTTCACCCTCAACGACCTGGTCTCGTACAACGACAAGCACAACGAGGCCAACGGCGAGGGCAACAACGACGGCGCCAACGACAACCACAGTTGGAACTGCGGCGAGGAGGGGCCGAGCGCCTCCCCCCACGTGCGGGACCTGCGGATGCGCCAGATGAAGAACATGCTGACCATCCTCCTGACCAGCCAGGGTGTCCCCATGATCCTGGCCGGTGACGAGGTCGGCCGCACCCAGCTCGGCAACAACAACACCTACTGCCAGGACAACGAGCTGTCCTGGTTCGACTGGGGCCTGATCGAGGCCAACGCCGAGCTGCTGGAGTTCACCCGCGGGCTGATCGCCTTCCGGCACGCGCACCCGGTGCTGCGCAACACCGAGCACCCGCGCGGCGTCGACTCCATGGGCAGCGGGTACCCGGACGTGAGCTGGCACGGGGTGCGCGCCTGGCACCCCGACTGGGCGGACCACTGCCGGGTCGTCGCCCTGATGCGGTGCGGCCGGCACGCCAAGGGCGGGGTGCCCGACGACCACGTGTACGTCGCCGTCAACGCCCACTGGGAGCCGCACGACATGGAGCTCCCGCAACTCCCGGACGGCCAGGCGTGGCACCTGTTCGCCGACACGGGCGCCCTGATGCCGTACGGCATGCACCCGCTGGGCTCCGAGCCCCTGCTGGAGCACCCCGGGCGCTACCACCTGGGGCCGCACTCGGCGGTGATCCTCGTGGGCCGCCCCGTACCGACCACCGACAAGGAGATGGCACCGTGACGTTCGACGTGAGGCTCAGGGTCAACGAGCGGGTCGCGACGATAGAGCTCAGCGGCGAACTGGACGCCTCCAGCGCCGGCCGCTTCCACGACACGATCGACGAGGCCGCGGCGGCCGGGTCGATCGAGCTGGTGATCCGGGCCGAGAAGCTGGCGTACATGTCCAGCGCGGGGCTGCGGTCCCTGGTGTTCGCCCGCCAGAAGATGGGCGACGACGTCAAGATCGCCGTCGTCGGCGCCACCGAGCCGGTCGCCCACACCATCAGGCTGGCCGGGTTCGACCACAGCATCGACCTGATCGACGCCTGAGGGGGCGAGGAACATGGCGCTCGACTCCGGTGCCGCGACGCCGTCCGGCCCGTCCGCCGGACCCGGCTCCGGCACGCCCGAGGCGCTGCGGATCCCGGCACGGCTGGCGTGCCTGGACCGGGTGGCCGAGTTCGTGCTGGGGCTCGGGGCGCGGGCCGCGCTGCCGGAGAGCTCGGTCTACCGGCTGCGGCTGGCCGCCGACGAGCTGGCGACCAACATCGTCATGCACGGCTACCGGGGCGCCGCCGGGGAGATCTCCGTGGACGGGGGCATCGACCCGGACCAGGTGTGGGTGCGCTTCGAGGACGACGCCCCCGCGTTCGACCCGCGCCAGGGCATGCGCCCCCCGGCGCTCGACGTGCCGCTCGCGGAGCGGCAGATCGGCGGGCTCGGGGTGTTCCTCGCCTTCACCGCGGTCGACTCCTTCGAGTACGAGCTGGTGGCCGGCCGCAACGTCAGCACCCTCGTGATGCGCCGGACGGCCGCCGCCACCGGCCCCGGGACGGGATGAGGTGACATGCTCCAGACCAATGTGCTGCTGCTGGACGAGCACCGCAGCGCGCCGCCGGAGCTGCTGAAGGCCCTGGACAGCGTGGGCGCGGTGGTACGCATCAGGACCCCCGCGGACGTGCTGGTCGTCCAGCACGGGCAGCTCCCCGCCACGGAGGTCCTGCTGGCGTACGCGGGCCTGTCGCCGCACACCGTCCGCGCCGTGGCGCGCCGCCTCGACGACGAGGGCCAGCGGCCGACGGTGGTGGCGTTCGCCGAGCACGACCTGCACCTGCTCGGCAGCCACATCCACGCCGGCGCCGACTACCTGGTGCCGCCGTTCTATCCGGACCTGGTGCGGGCCCGGCTGCGCGACTGCCACGAGCGGGCCAACTTCACCCGCACCATGGAGGACGTCACCGCCCGTGCCGAACTGCTCAGCTACGAGCGGGAGCTGGAGATCGGCCGGGAGATCCAGATGGGTTTCCTTCCCGAGTCGCTGCCCAACCCCGACGGCTGGGAGATCCACGTCCGCTTCCGGCCGGCCAGGACCGTCGCGGGCGACTTCTACGACGTGTTCGAGCTGGTCAACAACCGCCGGCTCGCGCTGGTCGTGGCCGACGTCTGCGACAAGGGCGTCGGTGCCGCGCTGTTCATGGCGCTCATCCGCAGCCTGCTGCGGCACACCGCCGAGCAGAGCGGGCTGCAGAGCCTGATCGCCGCCGACCTGCTGGGCGAGGAGACCGGCTGGCGGGAGCAGAGCCGCGCCATCCCGGTCGTCGGCGCGACCCCGCTGCTCAACGCCGTGGTCGGCACCAACAACTACCTGACCAGGAACCACATCAGGCAGGGCTACTTCGCCACCATGTTCTTCGGCGTCCTGGACCCGCTCACCGGCAACCTCGTCTACATCAACGGCGGCCACAACCCGCCCGTGCTGGTCAGTGGCGAGGGCAAGGAGCCGGTGCTGCTCGAACCGACCGGCCCGGCCGTCGGGGTCATCCCCGACGGCACCTTCTCGCTGGGGTACGCGCAGATCGGCCCCGGCGACACCCTGTTCGTCTACACGGACGGGGTGACCGAGGCCCGCTCCCTGTCGGGGCGGTTCTTCGGCGACGAGCAGCTCCTGACGGAGCTGGCGCGGGCGGCCGTGCGCGGCGAGGAACTGCTGGACCACATGGACGGGGTGCTGAGCGAGTTCGTCGGCCCGTCCGAGCAGTCGGACGACATCACCATGATGGCCGTCCACTGGCGCCTGCCGGACGACAACCAGACCGATTAGCCCGACTCACCGGATGGGACCATGTCGCAGATCATCACCGTGCACTCCTACCGAGGGGGTACGGGGAAGTCCAGCACGGCCGCGAACCTCGCGCTGCTCCTGGCCTCCGCGGGCCGCCGGGTCGCGCTCGTGGACACGGACATCCAGACACCCGCCCTGGACCTGATGTTCGCCGACACCGTGCCCGCCGTACGCCGCTCGCTGGCCGACTACCTGATCGGCCACTGCGAGATCGAGGACGCGGCCTACCCCTGCCGGGCGGGGGTGGGCCACGACGGCGTCTTCCTGGTGCCGGCCCGCAGCGGGGCGGCCGGCATCAACGAGATCATGGGGCGCGGCTACGACGTCGGCCTGCTGCGCGAGGGCTTCGACCGGCTGATGGACCTGCTCGCCCTCGACGTGCTGCTGCTCGACACCCACGCCGGGTTCAACAACGAGACCGTCACGGCGATGGCCAGCTCCGACGCGCTGGTGATCGTCACCCGGGCGGACCGGCTCGACCTCGCGGGCGCCGGCGAGACCATGGCGCTGGCCGGGCGGCTGGGCTGCGTACGGGTGAGCGTGGCACTCAGCATGGTGCCGGACGGCGTGGTGAACGACCGGATGCGCGCGGAGGTCGAGTCCGCGTACGCCACCGGGATCACGGCCGTGCTGCCCTACGCCCCGGAGATGGCGTCGCTGGCCGGGGAACGGCTCTTCAGCCCGGCCTACCCGCACCACCCGCTGGTCGCCGGCTACCGCCGGATCATCTCCGCCGTGAGCAACGGCACCACCGCGATACGCCGGTGACACCGGCGCCCCCTTCCAGTGACCGCACCCCGGTGCGAGGAGGCATGACGATGCAGGGCAGGACGGAACGACGGAACGCGCCGGCCGTGGCGGCACGGGGCGCGGGCTCGGGCGGGCCGGAGGCGTCACCGGGTGCGGCGCCCGCGGTGCGCGCCGCTCCGCCGCGGACGTTCGCGCCCACCGTCGGGCGCATCCCGGTGGTGGACGTACGGCCGTGCGTGGACGGCGGCCGGCGGCCCGCCCGCGCGGTGCCGGGCGAGGTGTTCGAGGTGAGCGCGACCGTGTTCCGGGAGGGGCACGACGCGGTGGCCGCGGGCGTGGTGCTCACCGGCCCGGACGGCGAGCCCGGCCCCTGGACGCCCATGCGGCTCACCGCGCCCGGCACCGACCGGTACGCGGCGCACGTGTCGGCGGACCGGGAGGGCGAGTGGACCTACCGGGTGGAGGCGTGGACCGACCCGGTGGCGACCTGGCGCCACACCGCGGAGGTGAAGGTCCCGGCGGGCATCGACGTGGAGCTGGTCCTCGAGGAGGGCGCGGTGCTCCTGGAGCGGGCCGCCGGGGCGTTCCCGGCCGCCGAGGGCGCCCCGCTCAGGGAGGCGGCGGCACGGCTCCGGGACACCGCCCTGCCCGCGGCGGAGCGGCACGCCGCGGCCCTCGCCCCCGTGGTGACCCGCCTGCTGGCGGCCCGGCCGCCGCGCGAGCTGGTGACCTCGTCGGGCGAGCTGCCGCTGCGCGTCGACCGCGAACGCGCCCTGTACGGCTCCTGGTACGAGTTCTTCCCCCGCTCCGAGGGCGCGGTCGTCCCCACGGAGCCGGGACCGGACGGGCACCCGCGGCCGCCCCGGTCGGGGACGTTCCGCACGGCGGCGCACCGGCTGGACGCGGTCGCCGCGATGGGGTTCGACGTGGTGTACCTGCCGCCCGTGCACCCCATCGGCACCTCCCACCGCAAGGGCCCCAACAACACGCTGACGCCCGGCCCCCACGACCCGGGTTCGCCCTGGGCCATCGGCTCCGCCTTCGGCGGCCACGACGCGATCCACCCCGACCTGGGCACGCTGGACGACTTCGACGCCTTCGTCGCCCGCGCCCGGGAGCTGGGCCTGGAGGTGGCCCTGGACTTCGCCCTCCAGTGCTCCCCCGACCACCCGTGGGTCAAGGAGCACCCCGAGTGGTTCCGGCACCGGATCGACGGCTCCATCGCGTACGCCGAGAACCCGCCCAAGAAGTACCAGGACATCTATCCGATCGACTTCGACACCGACCCCGACGGGCTGCACGAGGAGTGCCTGCGCGTCCTGCGGCACTGGATGGCGCACGGCGTGCGGATCTTCCGCGTGGACAACCCGCACACCAAGCCGGTGGCGTTCTGGGAGCGGCTCATCGAGGCCGTCCACGTCACCGACCCCGACGTGCTGTTCCTGGCCGAGGCGTTCACCCGCCCGGCGATGCTGCACGCCCTGGCGCGGGTCGGGTTCCACCAGTCGTACACGTACTTCACCTGGCGCAACTCCAAGGACGAGGTGGAGTCGTACCTGTCCGAGCTGGCCGGGCTCGGCGGTGAGGAGAGCGCCGCCTACCTGCGGCCCAACCTGTTCGTGAACACCCCGGACATCCTGCACGCCTACCTCCAGTACGGCGGGCGTCCCGCGTTCGCGGTGCGGGCGGTCCTGGCCGCCATGGCCTCCCCCACGTGGGGCGTCTACGCGGGCTTCGAGCTGTGCGAGAACGTGGCCGCCGGGCCGGGCAGCGAGGAGTACCTGGACTCGGAGAAGTACCAGTACCGGCCGCGCGACTGGGCCGCCGCCCAGGCGGCGGGCACCACGCTGGCGCCGCTGCTGCGCACCCTCAACGAGCTGCGCCGCGCGCACCCCGCCCTCAGGCAGTTGCGCAACCTGCGCTTCCACCGCGCCGACGACGACGCGGTGGTCTGTTTCTCCAAGCGGCACGGGGACGACTGGGTGCTCGTGGTGCTCAACCTCGACCCGCACGGGGTCCGGGAGACGACCGTCTCGCTGGATCTGCCCGCGCTCGGGCTGGAGCGCAGCGAGACGTTCACGGTCCATGACGCGCTCTCCGACGACGGCGCCACCTACACGTGGGGCCGCACCAACTACGTACGTCTCGACCCGCGCCGGCAGGTCGCCCACATCTTCACGGACGGGAACAGGAAGTGACCAGGGACCTGAGCGCGACGGCCGTACTGTCCGCCACCGACCTCAAGCGGCTCACCACCGGCGAGGTCAGCGACCCGCACGCCCTCCTCGGGCCGCACCCGGGCCCGGCCGGGGTGACCGTGCGGGTGCTGCGCCCGCTGGCCCGGGCCGTGACGCTCACCTCGGCGGCCGGGGAGCCGCTCGCCGAGCTGGCCCACGAGGGCGGGGGCGTCTTCTCGGGCACCCTGCCCGGCGCGGCCGTCCCCGACTACCGGGTCGCGGCCCGCTACGGCGACGACGTCTTCACCTACGACGACCCCTACCGCTATCTGCCGACGCTGGGCGAGCTCGACCTGCACCTGATCCGGGAGGGCCGGCACGAGGAGCTGTGGCGGGTCCTCGGGGGACACGTCCGCGACCACGAGTCCGGCCACGGCACGGCGCGCGGCACCGCGTTCGCCGTGTGGGCGCCCGACGCCCGCGCCGTCCGGCTGGTCGGCGACCTCAACCACTGGGACGGCGCCGCCCACCCGATGCGGTCGCTCGGGGCGAGCGGGGTGTGGGAGCTGTTCGTGCCGGGGGTGGAGCCCGGCTGCCGCTACAAGTACGAGATCCTCACTCCCGACGGCCGCTGGATACAGAAGGCGGACCCGCTGGCCTCCTCCGCCGAGCCGGCGCCCGGCACCGCCTCGGTCGTCCACGCCTCCGCCCACCGCTGGAACGACGGCGACTGGATGCGCCGGCGCGGCGCGCGGGACGCCTCCGAGGCGCCGATGAGCGTGTACGAGATGCACCTGCCGTCCTGGCGGCCCGGACTCACGTACCGGGAGCTGGCCGAGGAGCTGCCCGCGTACGTCAAGGCCCTGGGTTTCACGCACGTGGAGTTCCTGCCGCCCGCCGAGCACCCCTTCGGCGGCTCCTGGGGCTACCAGGTGTCCTCCTACTACGCGCCGATGGCCGCGCTGGGCTCCCCCGACGACTTCCGCCACCTGGTGGACCGGCTCCACCAGGCCGGCATCGGGGTGATCGTGGACTGGGTGCCCGCGCACTTCCCCAAGGACGACTGGGCGCTCGCCCGCTTCGACGGCACACCGCTGTACGAGCACCCCGACCCGCGGCGCGCCGAGCACCCCGACTGGGGCACCCTCGTCTTCGACTACGGGCGCGCGGAGGTGCGCAACTTCCTCGTCGCCAACGCCGTGTACTGGTGCGAGGAGTTCCACGTCGACGGGCTGCGGGTCGACGCGGTCGCGTCCATGCTGTACCTGGACTACTCGCGCCGCGACGGCGAGTGGCTGCCCAACGCGTACGGCGGGCGGGAGAACCTCGACGCGGTGGAGTTCCTCCAGGAGATGAACGCCACCGTGCAGCGCCGCTGCCCCGGCGTCGTCACCATCGCCGAGGAGTCCACGGCCTGGGACGGGGTGACCCGCTCCACCGACAGCGGCGGCCTGGGCTTCGCGCTGAAGTGGAACATGGGCTGGATGCACGACTCCCTGTCGTACATGGCCCACGACCCGGTGCACCGCCAGTACCACCACCACGCGATGACCTTCGCGGCGATGTACGCGTACGCCGAGAACTACCTGCTGCCGATCAGCCACGACGAGGTGGTCCACGGCAAGGGCTCGCTGCTGGGGAAGATGCCCGGCGACCGCTGGCAGCAGTTCGCCAACCTGCGCGCCTACCTGGCCTGGATGTGGGCCTTCCCGGGCAAGCAACTGCTGTTCATGGGGCAGGAGTTCGCCCAGGACAGCGAGTGGTCGCACGACCGGGGCCCCGACTGGGCGCTGGCCCGCCACGCCCCGCACGCGGGCGTGCGCGACCTGGTGCGCGACCTCAACCGCCACTACCTCGCGCACCCGGCGCTGTGGCGCCTGGACTCCCGGCCGGAGGGCTTCTCCTGGCTCGAGGCGGACGCGGCCCAGGACAACGTGTACGCGTTCGTCCGGTACGGGGAGGAGGGCGAGCCGCTGGTGTGCGTCTTCCACTTCCAGCCGTCGGTGCGCGGTGCCTACCGGGTCGGCCTGCCGTCGGCCGGCGACTGGACCGTGGTGCTCGACACCGACGCGCCGGGGTACGGCGGCTCCGGCGCGGCCACCGCCGCGACCGTACGCGCCGAGGACGTGCCCTGGCAGGGGCAGCCGGCGAGCGTGGAGCTCACCCTGCCGCCGCTGGGCGCCGTGTGGCTCCGCCCGCACCGCTGACGACGACTGGAGAGGCCATGCCCGCACCGCGACTGAGGACCACCCCGCTGCCCGGGATCGGCGTGCAGTACGAGCTGACGACCCGCCGGCACGACACCCTGTCGGTCGTCGCCCACCGCGACGGCACCCGCACGCTCAACGTCCACCACGACGACGACCCGGACTCGTGCGGTCTTTCCCTGCGGCTCACCGGGGCGGAGGCGCTCACGCTCACCGAGGCCCTGCTGCCCAGCCACAACAACCCGAACCTGCTGCACACCAGCGACTTCGGGCTGCTGGCGGAACGGGTCACGGTGACCGGCGATTCGTACTGGAACGGGCGGCAGCTCGGCGAGACGAAGATGCGCACGGCGACCGGCGCGTCGGTCGTCGCCGTGATGCGCCGCGCACACCCCATCCCCTCGCCGGGGCCCGAGTTCCGGCTGCGCGGGGGCGACACGGTCATCGTGATCGGCACGCGCGAGGGCGTCGACGCGGCGCACGCGATCCTCGAACGGAAGTGATGCCGTGCATTCCGCTGTCTTCCTGATCGAGTTCGGCGCGGTCGTGCTGGCTCTCGGGCTGCTCGGCCGGTTCGCCGCACGCGTCCGCTTCTCCCCCATCCCGCTGTACCTGCTGGCGGGTCTGGTCTTCGGGCACGGCGGGATCGTCCCGCTGGGCGGCAGTGAGGAGTTCATCGAGATCGGCGCCGAGATCGGGGTCGTCCTGCTGCTGCTGATGCTGGGCCTCGAATACACGGCCGGCGACCTGGTGGGCCACCTGCGGACCCACGCCCCCGCCGGGGTCGTCGACTTCCTGCTCAACGCCCTGCCCGGGGCCGCCGCCGCGCTGCTGCTGGGGTGGGGGCCGGTGGCGGCGGTGGTGCTGGCCGGGGTGACCTGGGTGTCGTCCTCCGGGGTGATCGCCAAGGTGCTGGGCGACCTGGGGCGGATCGGCAACCGGGAGACGCCCGCCATCCTGAGCGTGCTGGTCCTGGAGGACCTGGCGATGGCCGTGTACCTGCCCATCCTCACGACGCTGCTGGCCGGTGCCGGCTGGGCGGCGGGCGGGGTCACCCTGGCGATCGCGCTGAGCGCGGTCGGGGTGGTGCTGGTGGCCGCCGTCCGGTACGGGCGGCACATCTCGCGGTTCATCTCCAGCGACGACCCGGAGAAGCTGCTGCTGGTCGTCCTGGGCCTGACGCTGCTGGTGTCCGGCTTCGCCCAGGAGCTCCAGGTGTCGGCGGCGGTGGGCGCCTTCCTGGTCGGCATCGCGCTGTCGGGGGAGGTCGCGGAGAACACCCACCATCTGCTGATGCCGCTGCGGGACCTGTTCGCCGCGGTGTTCTTCGTCTTCTTCGGGCTCAGCACGGACCCGGCGACGATCCCGCCCGTGCTGCTGCCGGCGCTGGTGCTGGCCCTGCTGACCGCCCTGACGAAGATCGGTACGGGGTACTGGGCGGCGAGGCGCGCCGGGATCGGCGAGCGCGGACGGTGGCGGGCGGGCGGCGCGCTGGTGGCGCGCGGTGAGTTCTCCATCGTGATCGCGGGCCTGGCGGTCGCCTCGGGCGTGGAGCCGGCGCTGGGGCCGCTGGCGACGGCGTACGTGCTGCTGCTGGTCGTCTTCGGGCCGGTGGCGGCACGGTTCACCGAGCCGGTCGCGATGTGGGCGAAGGGCCGGCGCGATCAGCGGCGGGGGGGCGCCCCCCCCGCCCCCCCGGGGGGGGGCGGGCCCCCGCCGCGGGCGGGGGGGGGGGGGGGGCGGGGGGCCCGGCGCGGGGGGGGCGGGGCCGCGGGCCGGGGGCGGGCGGGGCGCGAGGAAGGGGGAGGGCAGCGGGCCGGGGGGCGTGAGGGTGGCGGGCCCTCGCAGCGCCGGGCCCACGGCCGTCTCCGGGTGGCGGCGGGCC
>NZ_SMNQ01000031.1 GCF_004353505.1 Streptomyces sp. WAC05374 | reverse complement strand
GCAACAGCTCGATCCGCTCACGCGCGGTCAGCTTGCCCTTCGCGTGCTGCGCCTCGGTCGCCCGCTCACTCGGGCCACGCAGCGCCTCCTCACGCAGGGCGTGCAGCTCGGCCACACGCCCACGGGCGTCCGCCGACCGGACCACGTCTTCCTCGACGGGATTCATCATGATCGTCACGACACTCCGTTCCGTCCGTCAGCGCAGGCGCGGCGGATCACCGATCGTCAGAATAACAAACCGCTCATGCGGTTTATAAGTAGAGTGCCGCGACTATCTGAGGTCATCGTCGGCACACACCCCTCCACGGTCACCGCCAGCTATGCGGTGGCTGGTACGCGGCGTGGCGCCACCCGGCGGTGGTGCGCCCCGTCTCCGGCGGCGTGTCCCGGTCCCGCTCGCCGAGCAGCGACATCAGCGTCAGAGCGACCGCGGCCAGCTCCTCGTCGGTCGGCCGCCCGCGCTCCACGCGCAGCACCGCACCCGCGTCTCTCACAGCGCCCACAGTTCCTCCTCGGTGTTCCGGCTACGGTCGGTCGCGGCGCTCAAGGAGTGCTCGGACTCCGCTCGAAGGCAGGCGGGCGGGCCCGGTGGAACGGCCCGCGACGCACGAGAGCTCCGCACCCCGGGGCCGGGGTGCGGAGCTCTCGTGAGCGGTCCGTGGGGGCGCGTCCTCAGTGTGCTTCCGGCCTCAGCACCACGGGGAGCGCGGTGTAGCCGTTGACGATGAAGGACGGCACCGGCTCCAGCGACTCCACGGGCGCCGCCAGCTCCATGCCGGGGAAACGGTCGAAGAGCGCCGCCAGGGCCACGGTGGCCTCCAGCCTGGCCAGCGGGGCCCCCAGGCAGTAGTGGACACCGTGCCCGAAGCCCAGGTTCTCGCGCCGGTCGGTGCGCAGCAGGTCGAACACGTCGGCGTCGTCCCCGTACTGCTCGGGGTCGAGACCGGGCGCCCCGAAGGAGACGAGGATGGGGTCGCCCTTGGCGATCAGGACACCGTCCAGGTCGATGTCGTCCAGGGCGTAACGGAGCGGGAGGTACGCGGCGGGGTTGCGGGTCCGCATCGTCTCGGCGACGACGTCCTCCCAGTCCGCGCGGCCGGAGCGGACGTGCTCGAGCTGCTCGGGGTGGGACAGCAGCGCCGCGACGGCGTTGCCGATGAGGTTGACGGTCGACTCCATCCCCGCGGCGATCATGAGATTCAGGGTGCCCACCAGTTCCTCCTCGGTGAGCCCCTTGCCCTCGTCCTGGGCCGCGATCAGGGCGGACGTCAGGTCGTCGCCGGGCTGCTCCCGCTTGAGGGCGACCAGGTCGCCCAGCATCTGGAAGACCTTCATCTGGGACGCCGTCGTCTCCTCGGGCGTCGCCATGGTGTTGAAGGTGGTGTCCACCTCGGCGCACAGGGTGTCCGTGTCGCTCTCCGGGACGCCGAACAGCGCGCAGATCACCTTCATCGGCAGCAGCTTGGCGAAGGAGGCGCGCAGGTCGGTCCGCTCCCCCGCGGGCCGGGCGGCGAGGTCGTCGAGCAGTTCGCCGACGACCTCGGCTATCCGGGGCCGCAGGTTCTCGGTGCGCCGCATGGTGAACCCGCCCGCCACCAGGCGGCGGAGTCTGGCGTGCCGCTCCCCGTAGGCGAAGAGCATGTTCTGCGCCGCCACCCAGTAGTAGAGCGGCCACTCCTCGGTGATGCGCCCCTCCACGAAGGCGGGCCAGTGCTGGGCGTCCTTGGACACCCGCGGGTCGGCGACCAACTGCTTGACGTACCGGTGGGCGGTGACCGCCCAGACCATCACGCCACCCGGCAGCTCCACCTGGACCGCGGGACCCTGCCGGCGCAGCATGGCCGCCTCACCGGCGAGGTCCCGGCCCATGGCGTCCAGCGCGTACGGGCAAGCAGTCGTTTCCATCCGTGCACTCCGATCGGTTCGTCGTGATCAGTCACGTTCCATGTCTTTGCGCACGAGGGGACCGTCGTGTGTCGTCCCCTTCCCCCCGTGAAACCGCGTGCCCGCGGTCGTCAGCCGTCCACGCCGGCCGCCTCCAGGGCCTCCTGCTCCCGGCGCTGCGCCATGGCCGCCTCGTACACCCGCGCCGCCCTGTCCGGTGAGAAGTCCAGCCGGACGAGCACCCCGGGGACCGCGATGGCGGTCATCAGGGTCCGGTGGAGATCCGCCACGCGTTCCGTGATGTCCGCGTGCCTGGTCAGGATGTTCGACAGGATCTGGATGCCGGTGAAACCGCCCACGAACATCTTGGCGACGGCGTCGACGTCGACGTGCGGGAGGAGTTCCCCGTCCGCCTTCGCCTTGCCGAAGAGCGCCACGCCGTGGTCGATCCAGGCCTGCATCGGGACCCTCCGGTCGAGTCCGTCCGCCGGTGAGCCCTGGTCCACCGTGAGCCGGATGCTGCCGCGGACCAGGGAGTCCCCCCTGTTGAGCAGGTACGACAACAACAATGACTCGTCCACCACCTGTTGCAGGGTCAGGTCGCCCGTCGGCACCTGAGGCACCGCCCTGAGCTGGCTCGCCAGTACCTCCTGCGCCAGCTCCTCCTTGGAGGTGAAGTGGAAGTACAGGGCGCCCTTGGTGACTCCGGACCTCTTGAGGATCTCCGAGATGGTCGCGGCTTCGTAGCCGACCTCGTCGAACACTTCGGCGGATGCGGCGACGATCGCGTGTCGAGTCCGGATGGCTCGCTCCTGGCGCGCCATGTTTGACCTCCATACGGCTATCGGCCGGCGGCGGAAACTAAACCGGCGGGTACGTATCTTAGCGGCGGAGACCTCCATGGTTCGCTCAAGAGCGCCGTTGTCATGTGCCAGGCGCACCATGCCCCCGAGGGGCCGCGTGTGGACGGATCAAGAATAAAACCTTCCGGCCGGTTTCGCAATGACCCTGCGCAACCGGCCAGACAAGCGGAATCACCCCTGTCAATTGGGCTGGAGCCTGGCAAGGGGCGCCCCAGGTCGCCGCGTTCTCTGTGACGCAGGTCACTTATCAACCGTGGCTAATTCTTGAAACAAAACCGGTGGGTACGTATCTTTAGGGCCCTGCGCTTCGTGTTTTTTTCGGACCGGCGTACGCGGAGAGGCCATGACCCTGCTGACGTTCCAGAAGCAAGCCCCCCAGCGCGCGGGGGTCCTCGATCACCCGGACATCGCCCTCCCGAAGGCGAGACCCGTCGACGCGTCCCCTTTCGACCTCGCCCCCGTGGCACCGGTGCCCGCCGCCTGCCCCCCGGCCGGCTCGGCCGACACCACCACGGGCGACCTCACCTACCTGCTCTTCGACCGCGGTGAGCGCGACCGCGTCCACAGCACCTGGCGCGGGCTCATCTCCACCGAGGACTTCCGCCACCGGCCCGGCCTGACACCCGAACAGCGCACCGCGCTCTCCTACAACCGTCTGCGCCAGGTCAACAGCGTCGTCGGCCAGGCCGCCGACCTGGCGCGCGACCCGCACCTGCTGGCGAGCCTGCACGAGTGGACCGGGGTCGTCGACGGCGCACTGGGCACCCTGGCGGGCATCCACTACAACCTCTTCCTCGGCAGCCTCCTCGACCACGACGGCGCCGACGGCCGCGACCTGTCCGAGTACTCCTCGATGCGGCGCACAGGAACGTTTCTCTGCACGGAGCTGGACCACGGCAACGACGCCTCCTCGCTGCGGACCACCGCCACGCTCGACCGTGAGACCGGTGAGTTCGTCCTGCACACGCCGACCCCGGGCGCCCAGAAGTTCATGCCCAACACCAGCCTGACCGGCGGGCCGAAGAGCGCCCTGGTGGCCGCCCGGCTCCTCGTGGACGGCGAGGACCAGGGCATCTTCCTCTTCCTCACGCCCCTCAGCGGTGCCACCGGCACCCTGCCCGGCATCCGGGTCCGCTGCCTCCCGGCCCGCACCGGCAGCCCCGTGGACCACTGCCTCACCTCGTTCGACCAGGTACGGCTGCCCCGCGAAGCGCTGCTCGAGGCCGAACACGGACGCCTGGACCAGCAGGGCGTGCTCTCCAGCTCACTGGGAAGCCGCCGCAAGCGGTTCCTGCACTCCATCGGCCGCGTCACCGCCGGAAAGCTCTGCATGAGCGCCGCGGGCATCGGCGTCACCAGGGCCGCCCTCGCCATCTCCGTACGCCACGCCCACCACCGCCACATCAGCGGCCCCAAGGCCGGCGAGCGCATACCGCTGATCGCCCACCGCAGCCACTACAGCCGGCTGCTCCAGGGCCTCGCGACCGCGTACGCCATGACGTTCCTCCACCGCAGCGTGGTCTCCCGCTGGGCGCGGCACGACCACACCGACCGGGACGCCACCGAGCGCCTGGTCGCCATCACCAAGGGCTGGATCACCTGGCAGGCGCGGGCCATCACCATCGAGTGCCGTGAACGGTGCGGCGCTCAGGGACTGTTCTCCGTCAACGCGCTCGCCGACTTCCCGCTGAACCTCGAGGGCGCCATCACCGCGGAGGGCGACAACCTCGTCATCTGGCTGAAGGCCGCGGGCGAGATGCTCTTCCAGCACCGCACCGAGCGGCACGCCGAGTCCGGGCAGGACCCGAGCGCCCAGGAGACGCGGTCGCTGAGCGACCTCGGCTTCCTGCGCGGGCTGCTCGCCGAGGCGGAGTCGCTGTGGCAGACCCGGGCGCGGGCGGAGCTGCGCCAGGGCCCCGCGGGCAACTCCCTGGGGCGCTGGAACGCCGCCTCGTCCTCCGCGCTGAAGATGGTGTCGATCCACGCCCCGCTCCAGGCCGCCGACGCGTTCGCCGACGCGATCGAGCAGGCGGTGGACCCGACCGCCCGCACGCTCCTCGAGCAGCTCTGCCGGCTGTTCCTGCTGCACCAGCTCACCGAGCACACCGGCGACCTGCTCGCCGACGGCCACATGACGGCCGACCACGTGCGCGCTCTGCCCGCGGCGCTCGACGCCGTGACGGCCGAGCTCGCGCCGCACATGATGACGCTGGTCGACGCGTTCGACCTGCCGGCCGAGTACCTCGCCTCGGTACCGGTGGCCAACAGCTCCTGCGCCGACGACTTCGACCGTCTGGTCGACGGGGGCTGAACAGGGGGCGAGGGGAAGGCACGGGGGGAACCCGGCCCCGCCAGGCCGGGATTCCTGCCGCTCACAGCGGCAGGGTTATGCCCAGCTCCCGCATCGCCGACGAGGGAGGACCTCCCTCGGAGCGGGCCGTCTTGCGGCCCTTGCTGCACGGGGCGAGCGTGCGCGGGTCGACCGCCTCGGCCGGGGCGCCGGTGGCGTACAGACCGTCGGGTTCGCTGTCGCGGTCGTGCGGAAGCAGCCAGAAGACCCGGCGACGGAACGTGCCGGACGAGCGCGACGGCTTGGCACCGGGCCCCAGCAGCGCGTACCCGACCATGCGGCCGTCGCGGTGGTAGGCGGGCTTGCCACGGCGGGTCGGCAGCCGGTCGAGGCTCTGTCGTACGTAGTCGAGGTCGCCGATGTCCTCGAGCCAGACGAGGTCGACCTCGTGGATGATCTCGTCCTCTGCGATGAGGGCGCTCATGCCGTCTCCTGGTCAGCGAGCAGTCCGATGCCCGGGTAGTACTTCCGCTGGTTGGACAGGATCATCTCCTTCGGCGACGCCAGCCCCACCGCCTCACGGACCCTGGCCGCGAAGGCACGGGACGAGATGGCCGGTGCCCCCTCATTGTGACACCAGGACTTGTACGCCGCGTAGAGCGCTGCCTGTTCCGCGCGCAGATCCGGGTCGATTCGGCACGATTCGCTGATGAAGCGCCCGGTGTGGTCCTCGGTCTCGGCGTACGCGGTGGTGGCGATGCGGACCCGCTCGGGGCCGGTGAGGTCCTTCTCCCCGGCCAGGTAGCGGCGGGCACCCTCGATGAGCCAGTTGAGGATGCCGGGGCCCTCCTCGGTGACCAGGATGTCCGCCAGGTTGTCGATCTTGCGGTCGTCGGAGACGACGCGCTCGAAGGGGATGAGCCGCATACGGCGCCAGAAGGCGAAGCCGCCGGTGCCGACCTCGGGGCGGTGGTTGCCCAGCAGCCACAGCTTGTGGGTCGGCTGGAAGCTGAAGAAGTCCTGGCGCATGCGGCGCGCCTTGATGCGGTCGCCGCCGGTCAGGAGCTTGACGCGGGCCTCGTCGAACTTGTCCCCCGGCTTGACCTCGCTGCACACGATGACCCGGCGGCCGTGCAGTTCGGCGAGGTCGGTGGGGTGGCCCTCGTAGGGGCGGGACATCAGGAACCCGGGCGGCGCGGCGTCGGCGTAGTCGCCGAGCAGCTTCATCAGGACGTCCAGCAGGACGGACTTGCCGTTCTTGCCGGAGCCGAACAGGAACGGCATGACCTGTCCGCCGACGTCTCCCGTGATCGAGTAGCCGAGCAGCAGGTGCAGGAAGTCGACCATCTCCGCGCCGTCGGCGTCCTCGCCGAAGGTGTCGGTGAGGAACCGGTGCCAGCGCGGCGTGGGCATGGGCTGGGGCGCGGCGCTGGTGGAGCGGGAGTGGAAGTCCTTGTCGGGGTCGGGCGTGCGGATCAGCCCGGTGCGCAGGTCGACGATCCCGGCCGGGGTGCACAGGGCGTACGGGTCGGCGTCGAGGCGGGCGGCGTTGAGCACCATGCCGGGGGCGGCCTTGGCCTGGGTGAGCATGGCGTTCATGCCGCTGGTGCTCAGGGCCCGGCGGCGGTGCTGCTGGAGGGCCGAGCCGGTGAACACTCCGCGCGGGTCGGTGGAGGCGATGCTCTCGGCCAGGTCCCCG
This sequence comes from Streptomyces sp. WAC05374, assembly GCF_004353505.1. Classification (GTDB taxonomy): domain Bacteria; phylum Actinomycetota; class Actinomycetes; order Streptomycetales; family Streptomycetaceae; genus Streptomyces. Next base: position 30,754 of record NZ_SMNQ01000031.1, on the reverse strand, counting down.
GCGGCCCAGATGACGGTGTCGTCCTCGTCGATCTGCCAGCGGGTGCTGTCCCAGCGGTACCAGCCGAGCCCGGGGACGTGCCGGTAGTCGTTGGCGTACAGCTTCACGAACAGCTTGGCGTTGCCCCGGTCGGTGAGGGTGTCGGGCAGCAGGCCCGCGGCGGTCGCCTCACCTCCGGCCGGTTCGCCGGCGGGGGGCGTCTCGGCCGGGGGCGTGTGGCCGACGGTGGACTCGCCGCCCTGGGCGGGCAGCGGGGCGGGGACCTGGGCGAGGATCTGCGCGGCGACCGCCTGGGCGTCGAAGAGGGCGTTGTCGTTGCGGGAGGTCATGCGCGGCCCCCCGGGGAGAGCGGCCGCAGCGAACCGGCGTTGAGGCCGCTGCGGATGATGGCGCCGTAGCGGCGCTCCTGCCCGGGGCGGGCCTGTTCGGCGGCCTGCCGCAGGGCCTGTTCGGCGTCACCGGCCGTCAGGTGCCCGGCGGCGACCAGTCCCCCGGCGGTGTAGGCGGCGCGGTTGAGCTTGGCGGAGAAGGCCGCGCCCTCGGGGACGGCCGCGCAGGCGGCCACCTCCCCCAGCACGGTCGCCAGGGCCCTGCCGGCCGCGTGACGGCCCCCTCCGGCCGCGATGACCGCCTGGCGGGCCCGGGGCGGCACGGGCCGCGGGGCGGGCACGTGGGCGGGCGGGAGGTGCCCCGTACGGTCCAGTTCGTGCGCCAGCCAGTTGGGCAGGGGCGCGGGTTCGCGTACCGGGCCGACGGGCGTGTAGGTGCCGGCCGGGGTCGTGGTGCCCGGGGCGACGATGTAGCCGCCGTGGGCCCGGACGTCGACCTGCCAGGCCAGGGCGCGGCCGCCGCCCGACCCGGTGGAGCACTGCCACCGGTGGCTGCTGTGGGCGCGGTACCACACGTGGAGGCCTCCGGAGGGCGTGCGCACCCGCAGGGTGGTGTCGTCGTCCGCCGGGCTGGTGGCGCCCCGCAGGGCGGCCAGGACGCCCAGCATGTGGAAGCCGTTGGCCAGTCCGACCAGGTCCACGCCGGCGGGGATGGGGATGCCGGGCAGCAGGCGGTCGCGCTCGGGCGGCTGCTGCTCGTGCGCGTCGATGTCGATGACGACCAGGCTGGCGGGGCCGCAGGCGACTCCGACGCCGAGGCCGGGGTTGCGGGCCCACCACTGCTCGATCCGGGCGAAGTCCAGAGTGGCCGCGTGAAATCCGTGGCACCAGCGACCAGCCTGGAGGCAGGCGCATCCCTGGTGGGTGTGGCCGGGCCGGCGGCACGCCTCGCAGTTGGCCGCCGGGGTCTTGCGCCCCGGTGCCAGCGGGTGGACCGGCCAGCCACGGCTGGCACACCACCTGGCGATCGCCAGGCTCTGCGGAGCGACGACGGGCGAGGAGTCGGACTGCCCTGAGTCGCTGCGCGAAACCCACAGCTCATGAGCCATGCGCATCCCCCATCAGCGACCGAAGCGACTCAACGACGAACATAGATTAGCGAAGCTCTGGTGACCCGGGGGTCTCTGGGGGAGAAACACCCCGTCGTGTCGGGGTGGGAACCGCCAGCGACTGAAGCAACGAACCGGCAGCGACTGGAGTTCCTTCGGTAGCTCCTTGAGTAGCTCCAAGAAACAGCACGTCAGACGCCCTGTGCAAGCCAAAACAGCGACTGAAGCGACTCAAGGCCTCTATATATGACGCGCACGCGCATACACGCGCACGCGCGAATGTCTTGATATACCCGGACCTTCGGTCGCTTCAGTCGCTGATCGGCCAACAAGCCCCCTCTGACCTGGGCTTTTTCCTGAGACCCACGAGCGACCCAGAAACGCTTCAGTCGCTCTTCTTCAGTCGCTGTGCCCCCAGGGGCCCTTCCGGGCCCAGCGACCGAGCAGCGACCGACGCCTCCCGGGACCGGGTCAGCGACCCAAGCGACCGAAGCGACTCAAGCGACTGTGCAGCAGATGTGCAGTGGAACTGCACCCCACCACGGCAGAACGCCGACAGGAGTCCCGGGTTCAGTCGCTTGAGTCGCTTGGGTCGCTCACCGGCATGACGAGGGCCCCGGGAAGCGGATGCCTCCCGGGGCCCGGTCGCCGAGCCGCCGGGTCACCGGGTGACGGCGGCCGCCTCGGCATGCTGCTTGGCGAGGTTGAGGGTGGCGGTGGAGTTGCGGCCGAGGGCTTCGCGTACGTAGCGCCGGGCCTGTTCGAGGGTGGCGCCCTGGCCGAGGACGTGTTGGATGGTGTCTTCGCGGAGGACGACGCTGTGCTGGGAGGTGACGGTGACGCCGGTTTCGTCGGGGGTGACGGTCCATTCGCCGGTGTGGGCGTCCATCAGTGCGGGGGTGGCGGTCTGTTTGTAGACGATGCGGCCGGCGTGGGGGAAGCAGATGCGGATGGACTCGGTGGTGTGGGTGTTGCCGTCGGCGGTTCGGGTGTCCATGGCCATGACCTGTACGCCGGGGGTGTCCTCGGTGAGGTCCAGGCGGGAGACGTGCGGGACCAGCTCGGGCCAGTCGCCGACGCGGTAGAGGAAGTCGTACACCAGCTCCGCCGGGCCGTTGACCCGCACACTGTCCTCGAACGACAGCACCAGCTCGTCCAGCCTCCCCCACCGCTCCGCGAGGGCCTTGAGACGGCCGAGCTCCGCCCGGCTGTTGGTGTCCGTGGCCCGGTCGACCCACTCGACGTCCTCGGGGCGGTCGTCCGCCACCGTGAAGTCGTGCAGCAGGGTCAGCCGGGAGGAGTTCTGCCCCAGGTCCTCCACGATCCAGGTCCCGCCCATCCCGGTGAGCGGGGCGGCCGGGATCTCCTGGCGGAACTCGATGCGCCGCGCGGCCGGGTCCAGCGTCCGGCGCGACGTCCAGGACTTGACCGCCCCGTTGGCGGTCGCCCACATGCGCAGCCGCTCGCTGGTGCCGTCGAACTCCAGCCGCTCCACGTGCACGTTCGGCGGGAAGAACAGCGGCCACCGCTCCGTGTCCGCGATGAACCCGTAGACGACCGCCGCCGGTGCGGCGATCTCCACGTCGTGCGATGTGCGGTGAACCTGTTCAGCCGACACCTTCACTACCCTTCTCTCGTGGTCGAGGCGCTCGCGGAGCGCCGCTCAGAAGTTGCCGAGCCCGCCGCAGACGTTGAGGGCCTGCGCGGTGATGGAGGCGGCCGTCTCGGTGGCCAGGTAGCCGACCAGCCCGGCGACCTCCTCGGGGGTCGAGTAGCGGCCGAGCGGGATCTTCGCCTCGAACTGCTCCTGGACGTACTCCTGCGTGGTGTCCCAGGCGGCGGCGTAGCCCTGGCGCACACGCTCGGCCATGGGCGTCTCGACATAGCCGGGGCACACGGCGTTGACCGTGATGCCGGAGGGGGCCAGCTCCTTGCCGAGCGCCTTGGTGAAGCCGACCACCCCGTGCTTGGAGGCGCTGTACGGGGCGCCCAGCAGGACGCCCTGCTTGCCGGCGGTCGAGGCGATGTTGATGATCCGGCCGTAGGGCGCGTCGCTCATGCCGCCCTTCTTGAGCACCTCGCGGGTCAGCCGGAAGACGCTGTTGAGGTTGGTGTCGATGACGTCGTACCACAGCTCGTCGGTGATGTCGGCCGTCGGGCCGCCACCGCTGCGCCCGGCGTTGTTCACCAGGATGCCGATCGGGCCGTACGCCTCGACGGCGGCCGCGACCAGCCGCGTCACCGCCTCGGGCGACCGGACGTCGGCAGCGACGCCGTCCGCGTCGATGCCCTCCTCGCGGAGGTCCTCCACGGTCTGCTTGACCTGCTGCTCGGTCCTCGCGCACAGGAAGACCTGGTGGCCCCGGCGGCCCAGTTCGCGGGCCACCGCCAGGCCGATACCACTCGTTCCGCCGGTGATCAGCGCGACGGGCTTCGTCGTTGTCGTCATCGGTTTCCTTCCAGGAGCGCCTTGGTGACTCCGACCGTGTCCCGTGCCGCTCGAGGTGCGGCGGAAGGCGGCTCAACCCCCGTGGCACCGGCCCGGGTTATCACGCCGTGATAACCCCTGCCGCCGTGGCGGCCGCCAGGGACGGGCTTGAGGGATGTTCCAACCGCGTGCGACCGGCCCCGGCCAGGCTGGCGGACGGCCGAATCGACCGAACGGAGACGCCATGACGCTCGCACCCGAGCTCGCCCCGACCCCCGCCGCCTGGTCCGCTGCCCTGCACGCGGAGGTCCAGCAGTTCTACGCCCACCAGATGCAGCTCCTCGACCTCGGCGAGGCCGAGCAGTGGGCGCGGACCTTCACCGAGGACGCGACCTTCGCCGTGCCGACCCTCCCCGAGCCGGTGCGCGGCCACGCCGGGCTGATCGCGGCGACCAGCCGGGCCGCGGCCGAGCTCGCCGCGGAGGGCCAGCGCCACCGCCACTTCATCGGCATGTTCGACGTCCGCCCGCGGCCCGACGGCGCGGTCGAGGTCCGCTCCTACGCCATCGTGTACGCCTCGCAGATCGGCGGCGAGTCCCGGGTGCACCGCGTGTGCGTCTGCGAGGACGTCCTGGTCCGCCAGGACGGTGAGCTGCGGGTCTCCGCGCGTACGGTCACCCGCGACGACCTCGCCTGAGCGGCGCTCCACCACCGCCCGGCCGCCTCTCCACCCCGGCCGGTCAGCCTCTGCCAAAAGAACCGACTGCCACCCGATGGGGGTTTCCCGACATGACGCAGACGACGATCGCCCGGCCGGAGGTCTCGGCCCTCCAGCAGGCCGTCCAGGGCGCCGCCGACCGGCTCGTCGAAGCCGGAGCGGCAGGCGTGCAGTTCCGGGTCGCCCGGGGGGACGAGGCCTTCGTGGTGACGTCCGGCATCGCGGAGCTGGGTACCGACCGTCCCGTCCCCGCCGACGGCCGCTTCCGCATCTCCTGCATCACCAAGCCGTTCGTGGCCGTCGTGGTGCTCCAGCTCGTCGCGGAGGGCAGGATCGACCTCGACCGCAGCGTCGAGAGCTACCTGCCGGGTCTGCTGCCGTACGGCGAGAAGATCACCATCCGCAACCTGATGCAGCACACCAGCGGCCTGTACAACTACATGGACTCGTTCCAGAAGCCGGGCGACCGCTTCCTGCGCGACCGCTACAAGCACTACGAGCCCGAGGACCTGATCGCCATCGCGGCCGCCAAGCCGCTGGAGTTCGAGCCCGGCACCAAGTTCGCGTACTGCAACACGAACTACTTCATCGTCGGCCTGCTCATCAACAAGGTCACCGGCCGCTCCTACCGCGACGAGATCCGCGAGCGGGTCCTGGAGCCGCTCGGGCTGAACGAGACCGTCCTGCCCGGCGACGACCCGAACATCCCCGAGCCGCACGCCCGCGGCTACATGCAGATCGGCGGCGAGCCGGTCGACGTCACGCTGATGAACCCCTCCGAGGCCGGCTGCGCGGGCGAGATCATCTCCACCACCGCGGACCTCGACCGCTTCTTCTCCGCGCTGTTCAGCGGCAAGCTCCTGAACGAGCCGGAGTTCACCGAGATGACCACCCCGCTGCCGCCCGAGATGATCGAGAACCTTCCGATGGGCATCGGCTACGGCCTGGGCATCATGAAGCTCGAGAACGACGACGACCTCGACCTGTGGGGCCACGGCGCCGGCATCCCCGGCTACGCCACCTTCGCGGCCACCACCCGCGACCTGAGCGCCCGCGTCCAGCTCTCGTTCACCATCGGCGACAAGGACTTCGGGCCGGACGCCGAGCAGGCCGTCATCCGTGGCGTCAACATCGCCCTGTGCTCGTGAGGTCCCGGTGACCAATTCTTCCGGAAAGGCTGCGGACAACGGCCCGGACGAGACGGTGGAAAAGGCCGTCATCGTCACGGGCGGCGGTACGGGAATCGGAGCGGCGACGGCCCGGGCATTCGCGGAGAGCGGCGCCCACGTCCTCGTCGTCGGCCGCAGTGAATCGACGCTCAAGGAAACCGCGGACGGACACGACCGCATTCGCGTTCTCGCGGCGGACATTCACGACCACGACGCACCGGAACTCATCGTATCCACCGCGCTGCGTGAATTCGGCCGGCTCGACGTCCTGGTCAACAACGCGGCCGTCACCGGATTCGCCTCCCTCGAGGGGCTGGACCGCGCGGCCGTACGGGCGCAGCTCGGCACCAATCTGATCGCCCCGGTCTTCCTGACCCAGCGGGCGCTGGACGCCCTGGAGGCGACCGGCGGTGTCGTGGTCAACGTCAGCTCGGCAGGCTCGCTGGGCCGCCGGGCGTGGCCGGAGAACTCCGTGTACGGCATGGCCAAGGTGGCCCTGGACTTCCTCACCCGCACCTGGGCCGTCGAGCTCGCCCCGCGCGGTATCCGCTCGGTCGGCATCGCGCCGGGCGTCGTCGACACGGGCGTCGGCGTGCGGGCCGGGATGCCCCCGGAGGCGTACGAGGCGTTCCTGCGCGAGATGGCCGGGCGCGTGCCCTCGGGCCGGGTCGGCCGCCCCGAGGACATCGCCTGGTGGATCGTCCAGCTCACGCGGCCGGAGGCCGCCTACGCCAACGGCACCGTCCTGGCGGTGGACGGCGCGCTGTCCGTGACGTGACACACGGCTCGCGGACATGGGTGAGGCCCCCCGGAAACCCGGGGGGCCTCACCCATGGACGGGGTGCGTCAGCGGGCGACCGTGGCCGTGACGTAGCGGACGGGCACGTCGATGTGGATCAGGCCGTCGTCGCCGCGCAGGGCGTCGAGCGCCGTGATGAGCCGGGCGCGCAGCGCGGCCGCCTCACCGGCCGGCAGGTGCTGCCACAGCAGCCGCATGCCCTGGGTGTGGGACCAGTCGACCCACGCCTCGCCGGAGCGGGCGGTCATGTCCACCGACTCGTCGACGACCCGGACGTCACCGAAACCGGCCGTGTGCAGCGCCGCCGTGAGGTCCGCCGGGTCCTCCAGCCAGGAGTGGAGCTGCCGGTGGAGCTGCTCGGGGTGCCAGGCGGGCGGCAGGTGCTCCAGCAGCGACATCGGGATCAGGTCGGTGAACAGCGGCGGCAGGAACGGGAAGGTGTCGCGGGTGAACACCGGGCTGGTGAAGGCGATCCGGCCGCCGTCGCGCAGCAGCCCGGCGTAGCGGGCGAGCGCGGCACGGGCGTCCGGCAGGAAGATCACGCTGTAGGAGCCGACGACCAGGTCGAAGGAGCGGGCGGGCAGGTCGGGGTGTTCGCCGTCCATCACCCGCAGTTCGACGTTGCCGATGCCCTGCCGCGCCGCCTCGCGGCCGGCCTCCTCGACCATGGCCTCGGCGATGTCGATGCCGAGCGCGCTGCCGTCCGGGCCCACCAGCCGGGCCGCCGGCAGCAGGGTGGCGCCCAGGCCGCAGCCCACGTCCAGGAGCCGCTGGCCGGGACGCGGGTCGGCGAACCGCACCAGCCGCTCGCCCATCGGCGTGAAGAATTCCACCCCGAGCCGGTCGTAGGTCGCCGCGGCCCCGTTGAAGGCGGCGGTGACTTTCGTCTTGTAGGTCGCTGTGTCCGTGTCCATGTGCCACATGGTCCGGCCCTCGCCACGCGCGGAGCTGGAGGATTCATGGAGAACCGGTGGACGGGCACCGCGCATATACCTGGAGAACAAAGGGAGTCGGGAATTCTTCCCTTGCCCGGCCCGGTCGTCCGCACACAGAATACGGCCAGTAGCCGCCGCCCTTGGAGGCCGCCGTGGAGGGGAATTCGATGAGTAGCCAAATAGCTGCTGTGCGCCGCATGATCGACGCGTACAACACCGGTAAAACCGAGGACGTCGCGGAATACATTCACCCGGAATACCTCAACCCGGCGACGATGGAGCACATGGACCTGCGCGGTCCCGACTCCTTCGCGATGGCTGTCAAGTGGCTGCGCATGACGTTCTCCGAGGAGGCGCACCTGGAGGAGGTGCTGCTGGAGGAGCGCGGCGACTGGGTCCGCGCGAACCTCGTCCTGTACGGCCGGCACATTGGCGACCTCGTCGGCATGGCGCCGACCGGCCGCCGCTTCTCCGGTGAGCAGATCCACCTCATCCGCTTCGTCGACGGCAAGATCCGCGACCACCGCGACTGGCCCGACTACCAGGGCACCTACCGTCAGCTCGGCTCGCCGTGGCCCGAGCCGCAGGGCTGGAGGGCCTGACCATGATCCTCGTCACCGGAGCGACGGGCAAGGTCGGCCGTGAGGCCGTCGAGCAGCTCACCGCACAGGGCCGCCCGGTCAGGGCGCTGAGCAGGAAGCCGCAGGAGGCGGGCCTGCCCGAGGGCGTGGAGGTCGTCGCCGGCAGCCCGGCCGACCCCGCCTCGCTGGCCGCCGCGTTCGAGGGCGTCACCTCCGCCCTCGTCGTGCTGTCCGGCGATGTGGCCGGAGAGGCCCGCAACATCGCCAAGGCCGCAGCCGCCGCGAACGTCGAGCACATCGTCTTCCTGTCGTCGGCGAGCGTGCTGCACCCGCTGCCGCACGGCATCGCCGACGAGCACCGGGCCGCCGAGGAGGCGATCACCGAGTCCGGCGTCGCCACCACGTTCCTGCGCCCCGGCCCGTTCCACGCCAACACCTCGTGGTGGATCAAGACCGTCCGTGAGAACGACGCCGTGCGCTGCTGGATCGGGAACAACCCCGGCGCGCCGATCGACGAGTACGACATCGCCTCCTCGGCCGTCGCCGCCCTCACCCAGGACGGCCACCGCGGCAAGGCGTACGTCCTCACGGGCGGCGAAATCCTCACCTCCGAGGAGCAGGCCCGCATCCTGGGCGAGGTCCTGGGCCGCGAACTGGCCTTCTCGGTCGCGCCCCAGGAGGAGGTCGTCGAGGTCTTCGCCGGCATCACCGGCGACCGCCCGGCGGCCGTCAGCAACGTGGCCGCGCTGCACAGCCCGAAGGTGCCGTGGGCCACGCCCACGACGGCCGTGAAGGACCTCACCGGCCGCGACCCCCGTCCGTACCGTGCCTGGGCGGCGGCCAACGCCGCGCTGTTCGGCTGAGGAAAGGCACAGAGCAGACATGGCGAACGACACGACGACCGGCACGAACGGCCCCCTCCTGGTGATCGGCGCGACCGGCCTCCAGGGCGGCGCCACCGCCCGCGAACTGGTCCGGCGCGGCCGTGACACGGCGGCCCTCGTACGCGACCCGCGGTCCGAGGCGGCCCGCGCGCTCGCCGCACTCGGCGTGCGGCTGGTCACCGGCGACCTCGACGACGAGGCGTCGCTCCGCGCGGCCATGGAGGGCGTCCACGGCGTCTTCTCCGTACAGAACTTCATGACCCCCAAGGGGCTGGGCGGCGAGGTCCGCCAGGGCCGTGCCGTGGCCCGGGCGGCCAAGGCCACCGGGGTCGCGCACGTGGTCTACAGCTCGGTCGGCGGGGCGGAGCGCGACAGCGGTGTCCCGCACTTCGACTCCAAGCGCCACATCGAGCGCTACCTCGAGGGACTGGGCGTGCCGACGACGGTACTGCGCCCGACGTTCTTCATGGACAACTTCGCCGCGCACGGCCCGCAGAACGTCGACGGGACACTGGTGGTGCAGCTCGCGCTCAAGCCGGACACCCGGGTGCAGTTCATCGCCGTCGACGACATCGGCTACTTCGCCGCCGAGGCCTTCGACCACCCCGAGCAGTACCTGGGCCGGGCCGTGGAACTGGCGGGCGACGAGCTGACGGCCACCGAGGTCGCCGAGGCGTTCGCCGCCCGCAGCGGCCTGCCGGCCCGCTTCGAGGAACTGCCGCTCGACGCGGTGGCGGGCAACCCGTACATCCCCAACGCCCCCGAGATCGCCCTGATGTTCGAGTGGTTCCAGGAGCACGGCTACCGCGCGGACATCCCCGCGCTGCGCGCCGCGCACCCGGGACTCCAGACGTTCGCGACCTACCTCAAGGGCATCGACGTCTGAGACGTCACACCCCCCCGCAACGCGTCGGCGGCCCTCCCCCACCCGGGGAAGGGCCGCCGACGCGCTGCCCGCATGCCCGCACCGCCCGGTCAGGCCCGGCAGACCGGCAGCCCGCCGTGGTACTCCGTCATCTCCCGGAACAGCGCCGGGACGTCCAGGGCCTCCCCCGGCGCCGCGCCGCGCTCCTCCGCGTACGCCCGGTGCAGGTTCGGCACCAGCCGCTCGGCGTCCAGCAGGTCCGCGAACGGCCCCGGACCGGTGGCGCGCGCCAGCTCCAGCGGGCTCACCCCCTCCGCCACCCCCTGCCGGGCCAGGTCGCGCAGCCGCAGGAAGTACGCCTCGTTGGCGTCGAGCACCTCCGGCCCGCCCACCGGCCCGTGACCGGGCACCACCACCAGCGGGTCCAGCCGGCGCATCCGCTCCAGGGCGTCCAGCGAACCGCCGACGGACCCCATCACGCAGAACGGTGTCACGCCCGACATCACCAGGTCGCCGGTGAACAGGACCCGCTGGGCCGGCAGCCACACCACCGTGTCGTTGGTGGTGTGCGCGGCCGGCCCCAGGTGCAGCAGCTCCACCCGCACCCCGCCCGCGTGCACGGTGAGCGCGTCGCGGAAGGTGACCTCGGGCAGGGCGAGCTCGATGTCGCCCCAGCACACGTCCGGCCACAGCGACGTCAGGTGCAGCCCGGCGGCCGCCATGTCGGAGCGCGTCCGCTCGTGCGCGACGACCACGGCCTCCGGGAAGAGGTGGTTGCCGAACGTGTGGTCGCCGTGGAAGTGCGTGTTGACCAGCGTGCGCGGCGGGGTGCCCGCGACGCGCAGCACCTCCTCGCGCAGCCGCCGCGCCCGGGCCTCGGTCGCCGCGGTGTCGACGAGCACACCGCGGCCGTCGTCACCCGTGACCAGGCCCGCGTTGTTCAGGCACCAGCCGCCGTCGGGCTGGACGAACGCGAACACCCCGTCGGCGACCTCGGTCAGCTCCCCCGTGAGGGCGGTGGGCGTGCTCACAGCACGTCCGAGGGGACGAAGCCCAGCTCCTTGAGCATCGGCATGTAGTTGAAGACGTCGTAGTGCTCGATGATCCGCCCGGCGTCGTCGAAGCGCAGCTCCTCCAGCATGAACCAGGTGACCTTCTTGCCGGTCGGCGCCTTGCCCATGAACTCGCCCAGGTGCGTCGCCGTCACGGTGATCCGCAGGATCACCCGGTCGCCCTCGGAGACGGCGCTCCTGACGTCCAGGTGGAGGTCGGGGAAGGCGGCCAGGCCGCCCCGCATGGCGCCGATCATCTGCTGGGTGTCGACGGGACGGTCCTCGGAGAAGTGCTTGATGTCCGGGGCCCAGTACTTGAGGATGCCGTCCAGGTCCCAGCGGTTCCAGGCGGCGGCGCAGTCGAGCGCGATCCACTTGTTGCGCTCCTGCACGGACAGGCCGGAGGGGACCGACCGGACCGACTGCTCGGTCAGCGTCGAGGACATGGTGAATTCCTTCGCGTAGGGGTGAACGGGATTCGGCGCGGCGGCAGCACTTGGGCCGTGCCCTGGGCCACAGCCGGCGCCGGGGGTCACGCGGCCAGCTCTCCGGCCGCCGGGGCGAAGTCGGCGGCGTGGTCGGCCGCCCACCGGGCGAAGGTCCTGGCGGGCACACCGGTGACGCGCTCGACGGTGTCCGCGACCGCCGGCGGGTTGACCAGCGCGTCGGCCAGGTAGCCCAGCACCATCTCCACGACCGGCGCGGGCATGGCCCGCCCCATCAGCTCACGGGCCTGGTCGGGCGTGATCTCCTCGAAGCGGATCTCCCGCCCCAGCGCACCGGAGATGGCCCGCACCTGGTCGGCCTGGGTGATCGCCTCCGGGCCGGTCAGCACGTACGCCTTGCCCGCGTGCCCCTCCTGGAGCAGCGCGGCCACCGCGACGGCGGCGACGTCCGCCTCGTGGATCAGGACGCGCGGGGCGTCGCCGTACGGGGCGCGCACCACGCCCTCCGTGCGGATCGAGTGGCCCCACTTCCACAGGACGTTGGTGGCGAACTCGTCGGGCCGCACGAACGTCCAGTCGATGCCGGACTCCTCCACGGCCCGCTCCACGGCACGGTGGTACTCGCCGCTGTGGTTGTCGCCCGACTCGTCCAGGACGGAGGACGACGACAGCACGACGATGCGGCTCACCCCGGCCTCCTTGGCGGCCGCGACGACCTCGCGGGCCGTCTCCGGCACCGGGAAGAGGTAGAGCCGCTCCACGCCGCGCAGCGCCGCGCGCAGCGTGCCGGGGTCGGTCAGGTCGCCCTCGAAGACGGCCACGCCGTCCGGCAGCCCGGCGGTGGCCGGGTTCCTGGTCAGCGCCCGCACCGTGGCACCCTCGGCCACGAGCCGCTCCACCACATGACGGCCGACCGATCCTGTTGCACCTGTCACCAGAACTGTCACGCCTGCTCCACGAGTTCGTTGGCCAGTAAGTGCTGCCCAGCGTCGGGAACGGCACTGGAGGATGCCCGGAGAGGCGGTCGACCGCCTCGACCCCGCCTCAAGCGGAAGGGGGAACCATCACATCGGCCACCACTCCCCACAGGACACGAAGGCGAGGCAGCGTTTTGTCCGCTCCCACGACCGCACCCGGAAAGACCGGACATCAGGACGCCAGGAAGAAGAAGAAATTCGAACTCAGCCGCCGGGGCCGCAAGCTGACCCTGGCCGTCCACGTCGTCACCTCCGTCGGCTGGGTCGGCCTGTCGCTGTCCATGGCCGTCCTGGCCCTCATGGGGTACACCACGGACGACGCGGCCGTCGCCAAGGGCGTCTACTACGCCATGTACGTGTTCGATGACACCAGCGTCACGGTCTTCAGCGTCACCGCGTCGATCTCCGGCATCCTGCTGTCCTGCGGCACCGCGTGGGGCCTGCTGCTGCACTGGTGGATCATCGCCAAGTGGGTCATCACCCTGTTCATGACGATCTTCGCGTGGTTCGTCATCCACCCCATCGTCATGAAGGCCACCGAGAACACGGCGGAGGCCGGCGGCGCTCCCCCGCGCCCCGGCTGGCCCGCCGACTTCCTGGTGTGGAGCGTGCCCGCGCTGTTCGTGCTCCTCACCGCGGCGGCGGTCATCTCGGTGTACAAGCCCTGGGGCCGTACGGCCCGCGGCCGCCGCGCCACCGCCCGGCCGCGCCGTACCTGACAAGCGTCCCGCGCCACCGGCCGCCCGTACGGCCCGCCCCTGCCCGCCCGTTCAAGCGGACCGGAGGGCGGGCCGGACGCTGTCCAGGGGCGCCACGCGCCGCGCCCGGGCAGCGTCCAGCGCGGCGCACCAGGGCGCCGGGTGCCCGGCACGCAGCAGCCCCGTACCGACGAGCAGGCCGTGGAAGCCCGCGTCCAGCAGCCGCGCCGCGTCGGCGGGGTCGGCGATACCGCTGGCACTGACCGCGCACCGGGTCCCCGTGGCCCGCACGGCCGGCAGCAGCGCGGCACCGCGGCCCAGGTCGCCCGGCAGCCGCTCACGCGTGGCGATGTCCTTGTTGTTGACGGCGACCACACACTCCGCCGCCCTGGGTACCGCCGCCACCTCCGCCGCGTCGGCCACCTCCACGAAGGGCGTCAGCCCCAGGCCCAGCGCGTGCTCCACCAGCCGCTCCAGAACGCCCGCCGGCAGCACCTTCACCGTCAGCAGCACCGCGGAGGCACCCAGGTCGCGGCTGCGCTCGAGCTGGCGCCTGCTGGTGACGAAGTCCTTGCGCAGCAGCGGCAGCCGGGTCAGCGCGGCGACCTCGCGCAGCAGCTCCTCACTGCCGCCGAACCACCGCCCGGTGACCACCGAGACGCACGGCGCGCCGGCCTCCTCGTACCCGGCGACGACCTCCGCCACCGAACGCGGGCCCAGCAGGTCGGCACCGTCGGCGTCCCGCAGCTTCACCTCCATGATCACGGGACGTGCGGCCGACAGCAGCGCACCGGTGAACGTCATGAGGCCTCCCTCCAGGCACGGCTGACCGCCTCCGCGCGCGCCCGGGCCAGCAGCCCGTCGTCCCCGCGGGCGGCCGAGTCCACGTCGATGCCGAGGAAGCGGGGGTGGGCGAGGGCCCCGGCGAACCGGTCCCGGTTGTCCGCGCGCAAGCCCCCCGCCAGCAGGAACGGCCGCTCCATGCGGTCGGCCAGCGCCGTCACCGTGGAGTCGTCCAGGCTCACCGCCGTACTGCCCACCCGCCCGCCGGCGCCGACCGCGTCCAGCAGGAAGACGTCCGTGCCGGCCCGCTCGTACGCGCCGATCAGCCGCGCCTCCACGCACGAGGTGCCCTCCACGTGCAGCACCTTGACGATCCGCACGTCCTCGGGGACCAGCTCCCGCAGCGCGCGGACCATGCCGGGCGGCTGGTAGCCGTGCAACTGGACCCAGGAAGGGCCCTGCCCGCCCACCAGACGCGCCAGCGCCCCGGCGTCCGGGCCGAAGGTCACCAGCACCGCCTCCAGGCGCCCGGTGGCCCGCGCCTCGGCCGCGAGAGCGGCCAGCCGCCCGGCGGACAGGTCGGCCCGCCCCCCGGGCACCCCGTGCCACAGCCCGATCAGGTCCGCCCCGGCGTCCGCGACGCCCCGTACCTCGGCGGCGGTCGTCGCGCCGCAGATCTTGACCAGCACCTACGCCGCCTCGGCCACGAGAGAACCCCGCGCGAACCGGTCCTCCCCGCCCTCGAACAGCCTCGGGTGCGCGGCCCGCAGGTCGTCGATCACCCACGCGTAGGGCAGGTCGTCGAACTCGCCGTGCGTGCGCAGGAACTCCATCTGCCGCCGCCCCTTCAGGTCGAAGGGGTGGTGCAGGCTGTCGGCGGTGCCGTCGAAGTCCAGCGGCGCCATCCGGTACAGCTTGCACAGCGTCTTGTTGAACACCGGCGTCGCCTTCACCCACCGCCCCCCGAGCCACACCGAGGTCAGCCCGTGCTGGTGGAAGACGTCCCCGCCCAGCAGCTCCTTCAGCCGCTCGGACGCCAGGTGGTTGCGCACATCGGTCAGCACCAGGCGCGCCGGGATGCCGAGCGCGCGCAGACCGGCCGCGTACAGGACCGACTTGTGCAGGCACATGCCCGAGCCGGTGCGCACCACCTGGCTGGCGCGCAGCCCCCGGCGGGACAAGTCGGCGCCGTACACCTCGTAACGGATGCCGTCGCGCACCGCGTAGTAGAGGGCCACGGCCCGCTCGGTGGGGGTGGTGGCGGTCGCCGGGACCGCTCGGCCGACGAAGTCGCGCACCTCGTCGCTGTGGTGGTCGATGAACTCGGTCGCTGCCAGGGCGGGCTGGAGGGTCATGGTGGCGTGTTCCGCTTCCGTCGTAGGGTGATCACAGGCCGAGCATCGAGGCGATGCGGTTGCGCTGGATCTCGGACGTGCCGGAGTAGATGGTCCCGGCGACCGAGTTGCGCAGCTCCTTCTCGATGCCGTACTCGGCCATGTAGCCGTTGCCCCCGAAGATCTGCACGGCGGCGAGCGCGGAGGCGACGTTGGCCTCGCTGGTGACGAGCTTGGCGACGGCGATGTCCCGGGTGACGTTCTCCCCCGCCATCACTTTGCGGGCGGTGGAGTACAGCCAGTGCCGGGCCGTCTCCACCCCGATCTCCATGTCAACGATCTTGTGGGAGATCGCCTGGTACGAGCCGATCGGCTGCCCGAACTGGGTGCGGGTACGGGCGTACTCGGCGCAGCGCTCCACCCGGTGGCGCATCTCCCCCGCGTTGATGACGAAGGAGCACAGGATCTCCCAGCGCATCACGTGGTCCAGCACGAGGAAGCCGCCGCCCGGCCGGCCCACCACCCGCGAGGCGGGCACCCGGCACCCGTCGAAGTACAGCTCGCACAGCGGCGAGGTGCGCAGCCCCATCTTGGCGACCGGCCGCCCGACGGTCAGGCCGGGCGTGTCCCGGTCGACGAGGAACGCGGTGATGCTCAGCGGGCCTGGACGGTCGCTGGTACGGGCGTAGACGGTGACCACGTCGGCGACGGGCCCGTTGCTGACGAACGTCTTGCCGCCGGTCAGGACGTAGTCGTCGCCGTCGCGCACGGCACGGGTGCGCATCGCCAGCGCGTCCGACCCGCTGTCGGGCTCGCTGATGGCGTGCGCGCCGATCAGGTCGCCGGAGCACAGCCCCGGCAGGTACCGCTCCTTCAGCTCCGGCGAACCGAACCGGTGCAGGGGCACGCCGGTGCTCACCAGGTGACTGCACACGGAGAAGTTCAGCCCCGCGTCACGGCAGCCCAGGCCCAGCCCCTCCAGCACGTACATCGTGGTGAGCAGGTCCTGTCCGAGCCCGCCCCACCGCTCCTCGAAGGGCAGGCCAAGGATGCCCGAGGCGCGCAGCAGGTCCCACTGCTCGCGCGGGAAGGCGGCCTCGGCGTCACGCTCGACGTGCCCGGCGCTCAGCTTGTCCAGCAGCGGCGCCAGGCCGTCGCGCAGCCGCCGCTGGTCGTCGGTCCACGTGATCATCAGTACTGGGAGAACTCGGGCGAGTCGAGGTTGTGGACCTCGTCGCCGCGCAGCGCGGGGGTGAACATGCACACCAGGCGCAGGTCCTCGTCGGGGCCGGCGATCAGCCAGTGCGCGTCGTGCTTGTCGAGGGCGTAGAGGGTGCCCGGCGTGATGGGGTGGGAGGCGCCGGCCATGTCGACGATCTCGCCGCTGCCCTCGATGCAGTAGCAGGCCTCCAGGTGACGGCGGTACTCCAGCCGCGACTTGGTGCCGGCCCGCACGATCGTGTCGGTGACGGTGTAGCCGAGGCCGTCGGACTCGGTGAGGAACCGGCGGCTGAGGCCGTTGCCCCAGTCGACGCAGCGGACGCTGTCGAGCTTGCGGACGATCATGTGTGGGTTCCTTCGTTCGTACGGTGGTGGGAGGTGGGGCGGCGCAGCTCCGCGACGAAGGAGGCGAACTCCTCCACCGGGTCGCGCCCGGTTTCCAGGGCCTGCTCGATCCGGGCCACGCCCGCGCTGCCGACGACCGCCGCGTCCGCGCCGAGCGCCTCGAGGGCGGCGACGTCGGCCCCCGTACGGACGCCGAAGCCGACGGCGAGCGGGGCGCGGGTGGCCCCGCGCAGCCTGCCGAGGACGGTGCCGAGCCGCTCGCGGTCCGGTGCGGCGGTGGTGCCGCTGCGGCCGTAGTGGGCGACCAGGTACAGGTACGCGGAGGCGTGCCGGGCCGCCTCGGCGACGGTGGCGGGGCCGGAGACGGCGTAGCAGGTGGTCACCAGGGGCAGTCCGGCCCGGTCGGCGGCCTCGTAGTGCGCCGCGCGCAGCCGGGGCGGCAGCCCGTGCAGCAGCAGTCCGTCGCAGCCGGCGCCGGCGACGGACCGGGCGAAGTCGCCCAGGTCCGTGCCCTTGACGGTGTGGCTCCAGTCGGCGAGCAGCGCGATGCGCAGCCGCCGCAGCGTGGGCCGCAGCGCGGCCACCGCGTCCAGGACCGCCGGCAGGGTGACCCCGCCGGCCAGCGCCCGGTCGGCGGACCGGCGGATGACGGGCCCGTCGGTGACGGAGTCGGGGAAGGGGACGGCCAGTTCGAGGCAGTCGACGTCGCTGTCGTCGAGCATCGCCGCGAGGTCCGGCAGCACGTCGAGCGGAGGGTCGCCCGCGTTGACGAACACGGCCAGCCCCGGCCGCCCGGGCCGCCGCCCCGCGAAGAACCCGGCCCCGGCATCGCCCGCCCCGGAGGCCGCCCGCACAGCGGCCCCCGAAGCGGCACCGGCCCCGCCCGCACCAGCGGTCCCGCTCGTACCGACGGCACGAGAGGCACCAGCCGCACCGGCGCCGTACGAACCACCGCCCGCACCGCCCGCGCCATCCGTGTCCGCGCCCCGGGAAGCCGCCCGCACAGCGGCTCCCCGGCCCGCACCGGCGGCGTCCGGCGGGGCAGGGGCGGGCGTCCCGCCCGGCCCTGCCGCCCCGCTCCGGCACGAGGCCAGGGACAGGGCAGCCACCCCCGGCACGGCGGCCGGCGCCAGCCCCGCAAGCGGCGGCGGGCCGGGCACGCGGCGACGCGACACCGGGGCGACCGCGAGGAGACCGTCACGCATGGGCCACCTCCCGCGTCCGCAGCCGGTCGACCAGTTCGAGCGCCGAACCGTCGTGCAGCGTGGCGTGCGCGGCACGCAGCGCCTGGTGCCAGTCACCCGTCAGCCGGCCGGCGACCGCCAGCGCGGCCGCGTTGAGGCAGACGGTCTGCGTCGCCGCCGGCCCGCCGCGCCCGGCCAGCACCTCACGGAACAGCCCGGCCGCGCCCCGCGCCCCGCCCTCCGCCGGGGCCAGGCCGGCCAGGTCACCGGCGCCCAGGCCCAGGGCGGCGGGCATCAGCGTGAACTCGTCCTCGCCGCCGTCCTCGTACGCCCGTACGCGGTTGGCGGTGAACGCCAGCAGCTCGTCGGCGCCCGCGTCGTTGGCGGCCAGCCACACCGTCCGGCCGGTGGCACGGGAGGTGTGCCCGGCGGCGTGCCGCAGCGGCTCCAGCGCCTCGGGGCGGGACACCCCGGTCACCTGCGCGGCCACCGGCATGTCGGCCAGGAACGGGCCGAGAGTGTTGACGAACGCACCCAGCAGCCGCATGTCCAGCGGCGCGACGGCCCGGGCGAGCAGCCCGATCTCCTCCGGGTACACGAAGTACCCGGCGAAGGCGATGCCGCACCGCTCAAGGACGTCCTGGGTCTGCTCGTACGAAGTCGTCGGCGCGATCCCCAACCGCTCCAGCAGGTCCAGGGAGCCGCAGCCACTGGTGTAGGCGCGCGAACCGGTCTTGACGACCCGTACGCCCATCGCGGCGGCCACGAACGCGGCTGCCGTGGAGATGTTGAAGGTACGCGGCCCCCCGCCGGTGCCGACGATGTTGACGGCCCCGCCGAACGCGTCCGCCGGGCGGGCGGGACGGCGCTCGGCCAGCGAGTCGAGGAAGGCGCACAGGGTGACCCGGTCGGGCATCCGCGTCGACAGCGAGGCCAGCAGGGCCGTGGCTTCGCCCCGGCGCAGGCCCCCCGCGTGGAGCCGCTCCCAGAACGACCGCCACACCGGAAGCTCCACCGGACGGTCCCGGCCGATGAGCGAGACGACGGCCTCGTGCATGGCTACGCGGCCCCCGCGTGCTCGCGCGGCGCGTCCGCGAGGAACGCGGCGATGGCCGCGACGGTGGTGAAGGACTCCGGGTCGAGGTCGACGGCGTCGGTGTCGACGCCATAGCGGTCCTCCAGCCAGGCGATCACCTTGAGCAGCCCGAGGCTGTCGATGATGCCGTTCTCCAGGAGGTCGTGGTCGTCGGCCAGCTCGTCGGCGGCCACGTCCGGCAGGAACTCCTCGACGATGAACTCCTTGACGGCCTGGGCGTACTGCATGTCAGCTCTCCTTGGTGAAGTGGGCCGAAGCGACCCGGTCGCGGTCGACCTTGCCGGTGGAAGTCCTCGGCAGCGCGTCGTCGGTGATCCGCAGCACCGAGGGGACCGCCGCCCGGGGCAGCCGGCGGGCCAGATGCCCGCGCAGCGTCAGGCTGTTGAGCCCCGAGTCCGGTGAGCGCCGCACGACCGCGTGCAGCAGGCGCCCCGCCACCGGGTCGGGCAGCGCCAGCACGGCCGCCTCGGTCACATCGCGGTGACCCAGCAGGACGTGCTCCACCTCCTGGGCGTTGACCCGCACCCCGCGCACCTTGACCTGGTGGTCGGTGCGGCCCTCCAGGGTCAGGGACCCGTCCGGGTGCCTGCGCACCAGGTCGCCGCTGCGGAAGTAGCGCCGCCCGTCGTCCCGCACGGGATGCGGTACGAAGACCTGCCGGGCGGCCGCCGCGCCCAGGTAGCCGCTGGTCTGGAACGGTGTCGACACGAGCAGTTCACCCGTGCCGGGCCCCTCCAGCACCGTGCCCTCGGCGGTGACGACGAGCGCGTCGACCCCGGGCAGCGGGACGCCGATCGGCAGCGGCGGCACGCCGGGGGCCCGGGTGTCGACCTCGTGCACGAAGCTGTCGTTGGTCTCGGTGCACCCGTAGATGTTGTGCAGCCGGGCCCCGGGCAGCAGACCCGGCAGCCGCTCCAGCAGCGGCCCGGGAATGGCGTCCCCGGTGAACATGGCGTGCCGCACGGCGGACAGCGCCGCCCCGGCGGCGTCCGCCGCATCGGCGACCAGCCGGAAGAACATGGGTACGGCCTGCACGACATGCACCTCGTGCCGCTGCATCAGGCCGAGCAGGCGCGCCCCGTCCAGGGCGTGGTCGGGGTCGACCAGGACGACCCTGCCGCCGTGGGCAAGGGTGGCCCACACGTCCAGCAGGCACAGGTCGAAGTTGAGCGGCGCGTAGTTGAGGACCGTGGTGCCCGGCCCGATACCGAAAGCGTCGGCGGCCCAGTTGGTGAAGGCGTCGAGGGCCGGCACGCCCAACGGAACGATCTTCGGCAGTCCGGTGGACCCGGACGTGGTCAGCAGCAGCGCCGGCCGGTCGGTGGCCGGCGCGGGCGCCACCGGCACACCCGCGTCCGCTTCGAGATCGTCGAGATCGTCGTACGGCAGCAGCACCTCCCGTACACCGGCCTGCTCGTGCAGTTGGCCCAGGGCCTCGCGCCCCAGCGTCGCCGCGGGCAGAAGGACCGGCCGCCGCTCCAGCAGACAGGCCAGCACCAGCGCCACGGTGGCCGGCGACTTCACCGCGGGCACCCCGACCGGCTCGTCACCCGGCAGCCTCGCGACACGGGCCCGCTCGCGCGCCGCGCGGTGCAGCAGCGCCCCGTAACTGATCTCCTCGTCCCGCCACACCAGGGCCGTCGCACCCGGCGTCCGCCGTGCCTGCCCGACGATGCCGTCGAGCAGACGGTGACGGCCCTGTGCCGCGCCCACGATTCCGCTCACGGCTCCTCCCCCAGCTCGCCTCGCGCTCCTGTGGGTACCGATGGTGGTTTCGCGGTCTGGAGGATCGATGGAGCCCCGCTGCACCGCCCGGAGCACCCCGCGCACACGCGAGGGCCGCGCCACCGGACAGGTGACGCGGCCCCCGCGGCGGTGACGGGACGGCTCTCAGCCGCCGGTCAGCTCCGCCAGCACGTCCGCCGGATCACTGTGCGGCGCCCCGGCGGGCCACCAGGTGCCCGCCTCCTCGCGGTACGGGTACCACCGCCCGTCGCGGCCCAGGCGGAGCTGGACGCCCCGCGCGGCGAACGTCCAGTGGTTGTCGCGGACCTCCGGCGCGGGCAGTTCGTCCGCCTCCCAGCCCGCCGTGACCGCAGCCCGGGCGCGGGCCGCCTCCTGCGCGGACGGCGACCAGGTCCGCTCCAGCACCTCCAGGCCCGCCACCCCGCCGGCCCGCCACGCCGCGGCCGCCCGGTCCAGCTCCCCCGGCGGCCTGCCGCAGCTCTCGCGCAGCCGCGCCGGGACCCTCGGGTCCGGGTGCGTGGCGGCGATCCGTACCGTGTCCTGCCACACATCCAGCGGCGGCGCGGGCTCGGCGGTCAGCCCCAGGGCGTACGCCAGCAGTCCGCGCGCCCGCACGGCCGCGCCGGTGACCAACTGCTCCAGCGGGTCGGCCTCGATGCCCGTGACCGGCTCGCCCGCCCCGGCGGGCAGCGGCGGCAGCGGCGGCAGCGGCGGCGGCGCCGGCAGCGGCACGGCCGTGCGGGCCCAGGCCGCCACCGGGTCGACGCCCGGCGGCGGACCGGCCGCCTCCTGCTCGCCGCCGTCGTCCCCGTACCCCTCCTCGTCCTCCCCGCCGTCCTCGTCGGCGCCGGTCATCGCCCGCAGCATCAGCTCGGACTTCAGCTCCTCCAGGGCCTCGCCGGCGTCCCGGCCCCGCACCAGCGGCAGCAGCCACGGCTCGGCGTCCAGCAGCCACGACACCTGGTAGCACAGCGCCGTCGCGTGCGCGCACGGATGCTCCAGGGCATCGCAGTCGCAGTCCGCGTCCAGATCGCCGTACCCGGGCAGCATCCGCACCCGGGCGTCCTCCACCGCCTCCAGGAGATCCTCCGGCAGCTCACCCGCCAGCAGCTCCTCCGTCACGGCCGGCCGGTCGGCGGCCTTCTCCCAGAGCAGCTCCCACTCCCCCGCGTCCAGCTCCGCGAGCGTCACCACCGTCGTGTACGCGGCCTCACCCCCGTACACCTCCGCCGAGATCCGCCCCGGGCTGACGGTGATCGGGCCGATCCGGCCGGTGCGCGCGAAGGCCCGCCCCTGCTTCAGCGACTCCTCCTCCGGCCAGGTGTCCTCCACCGCCCCGGTCCACGCCCTGGCCCAGAACGACTGGCCGCGGGCCCGCCCGCCCTTGCGCGCCGCGAAGGCGGGAAAGCCCCGTGCACCGCTCTCCTGTGCCTCGCCCATCACTCGCTCCTCAGCTCGACCAGGTTGGCCAGCTCGTCGTTCGTCAGCTCCGTCAGCGCCTGCTCGCCCGTGCCCAGCACCGCGTCCGCCAGCTCCTTCTTGGACTCCAGCAGCGCGGCGATCCGGTCCTCCACGGTGCCCTCGGCGATCAGCCGGTGGACCTGCACCGGCCTGGTCTGGCCGATCCGGTACGCACGGTCCGTCGCCTGGGCCTCCACCGCCGGGTTCCACCAGCGGTCGAAGTGCACGACGTGATCGGCCCGCGTCAGGTTCAGCCCGGTGCCCGCCGCCTTCAACGACAGCAGGAACACCGGCACCTCCCCGTCCTGGAACCGCTGCACCAGCTCCTCACGCTTCGGCACGGGAGTGCCGCCGTGCAGGAGCTGCGCCGGCACACCACGCTCCGCCAGGTGCCGCTCCAGCAGCCGCGCCATCGCCACGTACTGCGTGAACACCAGCGCGGCGCCACCCTCGGCGGTGATGGTGCCCAGAAGCTCGTCGAGCAGCTCCAGCTTGCCCGAACGCCCGGTGAGCGCCGTGCCCTCCTCCTTGAGGAACTGGGCGGGGTGGTTGCAGATCTGCTTCAGCCCGGTCAGCAGCTTCAGCACCAGGCCGCTGCGGGCGATGCCCTCACTGCCGCGGATCAGGCCCATCACCTCGTCGACCTGCTTGCGGTACAGCGCCGACTGCTCGCCGGTCAGCGCCACCGGCCGGTCCGTCTCGGTCTTCGGCGGCAGCTCCGGCGCGATGCCCGGGTCCGACTTGCGGCGGCGCAGCAGGAACGGGCGCACCAGACCGGCCAGGCGCTGAGCCGTGGCCCGCTCCCCCGCCCCCTCGGCACGCTCCGCCTCGATCGGCGCCATCCAGCGGCGGCGGAACTCCCCGTAGCCGCCCAGCAGTCCGGGCGTCGTCCAGTCCAGAACCGCCCACAGCTCCGAGAGGCTGTTCTCCACGGGCGTGCCGGTGAGCGCCACCTTCGCGTCGGCGGGGATGAGCCGCAGCGCCTTCGCGGTGCTCGAGTGCGGGTTCTTCACATGCTGCGCCTCGTCGGCGACGACCATGCCCCAGCGGTGCCCGGCCAGCTTCTCCGCGTCCAGCCGCATGGTGCCGTACGTCGTCAGGACGAACCCGTCGGCGGCACCGTCCAGGGTCCGGCCGGTGCCGTGGTAGCGGCGCACGGCGGTACCCGGCGCGAACCGGCCCACCTCCCGCT
The DNA here is from genome assembly GCF_004353505.1 of Streptomyces sp. WAC05374. GTDB lineage: Bacteria > Actinomycetota > Actinomycetes > Streptomycetales > Streptomycetaceae > Streptomyces. Next base: position 7,402 of record NZ_SMNQ01000031.1, on the reverse strand, counting down.
GCCAGTTGCCCAGCAGCGACGCCGGGCAGACCACGAGCGTCGGGCCGGCGCTGCCCTCGTGCTCCTGCCGCAGCAGGTGCAGCGAGATGAGCTGCAGCGTCTTGCCCAGGCCCATGTCGTCGGCGAGGCAGCCCCCCAGGCCCAGCGACGTCATCCGGTCCAGCCAGCGCAGACCGCGCAACTGGTAGTCGCGCAGCGTCGCCGTGAGCGCGGCGGGCTGCCGGACGGGTTCGCTGCCGCCGTCCGGGTCGGACAGGCGGGCCCGCAGCGCCAGCAGCCAGGCGGTGGGCGCGACCGGGACCTGCTCGGTGCCGATCCGCGCGTACCCGCTCAGGGCGACCGCCAGCGCCTCGATCGCGGTGAGCGCACCCACCTCCCGCTCACGCGCCTTGCGGGCCAGGCCCGCACCGATGAGGGTCCACCCGCCGCGCAGCCGCACGACGGGACGGCCCGCGCCGACCGCCGCCATCTCCTCCTCGGTGAGCGGGTCGCCGTCGAGGTCGAGCTGCCAGCGCAGGTCCACCGTGCCCCCACCGCCGAAGAAGGAACGCAGATCGCCGGGCGGCGGCAGATCCGCGCCGACCACGGCACGGGCGGTCAGCGAACGGTGGGCGTCCGTCGGCCACAGCACGTCGATGCCGTGGGCCCGCAGCCGGCCCGCCCCCTCCCCCAGCAGGTCGGTGACCTCCCGGTCGGACAGGTCCATGGCACGCGGCACGGGAAGCAGCCGCTCCAGCGGCGCCCACACACCCGCGGCACGGCGCACCGCCAGCACGGTGTCGGCCTGCGCCCGCGGGCCCAGCGCGTGATCGGCGCTCTCGAACAGCTCACCCGCGTCCAGCGCGAGCGTCGGATCGGCCAGGCTGTGGGCGCGCGGCACGAGCCGCACGGCCGGCGGCTCCACTCCCCCGCCACCCCCGAGCTCGACCCGCAGCGACACCCGCACCCCGGAGTCCAGCCCCGCCGAGATCTCCTCCGCCCACGCCCGCAACTGCGGCACGTGCTGCGGCTCGACAGCCGCGAACGCCGCCCGGCCGGTCGCCGCGTGCGCCGCCGGAGTACGCGGCAGAGTGTCGGCGACAGCGTCCAGGAACGCCCGCACCAGCCCCTCCGGCTCGGCCAGGCGCACCTCCGCGCCACCCGTACCCGGCAGGGCGGCCGCGTACGCCTCGGGCGGCGCGGCCGCCGCCAGCTCCCGCACCCGCCGCACGTCGTCCAGGTCCAGCGGACCGGTCCGCCAGGCGTCGTAGCCGCCCCGGGTCACACCCGGCAGCAGCCGCTCACGGGCCGCCAGGTGCAGGGCGATCCCGGCCGCCGCGCCCCAGAACGCGGCAGCCGGATGAGCCGTCTCCCCCGGCCTGGCCGCGCGGGCCAGCACCGGCAGCGCGTCGGCCACCGACAGCCGCACCACCGGGACGGTACGCGTGACGGGCACCCCGTCCTCCACGGTGACGACGTCCGCCTCACCGGCCTCCCCCGCCGGCGGTGGAACGCCCTCGGCGTCCCAGAACACCACCGTGCCGGCGCGGGGCGGGTCGGCCGCTTCGAACAGCGCCGCGCACCGCGTCAGATCACCGGCGCGCACACCCGTCGTCACTGTCATGTCCCTCTGGAGTCCTTTCCGTCCGGCGTGGCCGGTTTCAGCAGTCGAGCCGCTGGTAGCGTCGCACGGCCAGCGGGAAGAAGATCGCAAAAATGACCACGGGCCAGACCACGGCCATGACTATGGCCTGATCCGACGCCCATGTCCCGGTGTCCCAGCCCGGGTTGCCGAACAGCTTCCGCGTAGCCGTCACCGTCGCCGACAGCGGATTCCACTCGGACACCGCGGCGAGCCAGCCCGGCATGGTGTCCGGCGAGACGAACGCGTTCGACAGGAACCCCAGCGGCCACACCAGCGTCTCCGCGGCGGTCACCGCGGCCGTGTCCCGGAACACGAGACCCAGGTAGATGCCCACCCACAGCAGGGCGAAGCGCAGCAGCAGAAGCAGACCGACCGCCGCGAGAGAGGCACCGACCCCGCTGTTCGCCCGCCAGCCGACCGCCAGACCGCACAGCAGCATCAAGCACAGGCCCAGAACCGAGTTGAGCATGTCGGCGATGCTGCGGGCGGTCACCACCGCCCCGGCGGACGTGGGCATCGCACGGAACCGATCGGTGACACCCTTGTTGGCGTCACCGATCACGGCCAGCATCGTCACCTCGATACCGAACACCATCGTCATGGCGAACATGCCCGGCATCATGAACTCGCGGTAACTGCCGCCCTCCGGCACCAGCATCGCGCCACCGAGCAGATACCCGAACATCAGCACCATCATGATCGGGAAAAGCATCCTGAGGACGACCGGAGCGGGATTGCGGGCCCAATGGGCCAGGGCACGACCGGTCAGGACCCACGAGTCCGACAGGGCCCAGCGGACACCGCCCGTCGCCATCGTCACCTGCGGAGCTTCGGTGGTCACACCGACACCTCTTCCTTCTTCTCGTCGCGGACCGTCCCGGCCGCCTCCGTACCCACGTCCTTGCCCGTGTCCTTGTCCGGCCCCGTCAGGTGCAGGAACACCTCGTCCAGAGGCGGGCGGCGCAACGCGATGTCCTCGGCCACCACCCCCGCCTCACCGAGCGCGCGCACCGTCTCGGTCAGCGCCACCACCCGGTCCTGAACCGGCACACCCAGCCGCCAGTTCTCCGCGTCCGTGTCCGGCTCCCGGCCCGTGACCCGCGCCAGCACCCTCGTCGCGACGGCGAAATCAGCGGCATCGCGGACCGTGATGTCGATCCGGTCCCCGCCGATCGTCGACTTCAGCTCGTCGGGCGTACCCTCGGCGATCACCCGCCCACCCGTGCCGCCCCGCGACGCGATGACCGAGATCCGGTCGGCGAGCTGGTCCGCCTCGTCCAGGTACTGCGTCGTCAGCAGCACGGTCGTGCCGTCGTCGACCAGCGAACGCACCGCCGCCCACACCTCGTTACGGCTACGCGGATCCAGCCCCGTCGTCGGCTCGTCGAGGAACAGCACCTGCGGCGCGACGATCAGGCTCGCCGCCAGGTCCAGACGCCGCCGCATACCGCCCGAGTAGTCCTTCACCGGCTTGGTACCCGTATCGGTCAGCGCGAACTGCTCCAGCAGCTCCTCCGCACGCTCCTGCGCCGCCCGCTTCCCCAAGTGGTACAGCCGGCCGAACATCACCAGGTTCTGCCGACCACTGAGCACCTCGTCGACCGCCGCGTACTGCCCCAGCAGACCGATCCGCGTCCGCACCTCCGCGCTCTGGCGGACCACATCGAAACCGGCGACCTCGGCACGCCCCCCGTCCAGCCGGGTCAGCGTCGACAGAATGCGCACCGCGGTGGTCTTGCCCGCACCATTGGGCCCGAGCAGCCCATGCACCGTCCCCTGGGCCACCCGCAGGTCGAACCCGCTCAGGGCCGGGGCCTCGCCGTACCGCTTGCACAGGTTCTCCGCGACGATCGCGTGTTCAAGTCCCATGGATGTCCTTCCCCCGGGGGTGGATGACGTGTGCTGAGCAGTGTGGTAACCCCCGCTCGGCGGCCCTTCGAGTCCCGCTCGACCCGCAGGCGGAAGCGTCGGGACGTCAGCGCACACCCACAGGCCCGGAGGAGCACGTGGTCACCTTCATCAACCGCTTCACGGTCACTGGCCCCGCCGAGGAGTTCGAGCGGCTCTTCGACGACACCTCGGCCTTCTTCCGCGACCGCCCCGGATTCATCAGCCACCGGCTGCTGCGCCACACCGAGCAGCCCGGCTCCTACGTCAACGTCGCCGAATGGGAGAACGCCGAATCCTTCCGCGCGGCCGTCACCCACCCCGACTTCGCCCCGCACGCCACCGCCCTGCGCACACTCAGCACCAGCGAATCCAACCTCTACGCCTCGGTGCTCGAACGCACGGCCACCCACTGACCCCCCACACGCCGCAGCGGGCGGCCCCCAAGGAGCCGCCCGCTGCCACCCACCCGCCCCACCACCGACACTCAGACAGCGGCACGCTCGGACAACGCCCGGTTGACCAGATCCAGATACGCACGCGGAGTGTCGGCCTCGTCGATGGCCTCCTCGTCGAGGACCAGATCGAAGTCACGCTCGATGCGCCCGGTGGTCTGGAGCAGCGCCAGAGAGTCGTAACCGAGGTCGATGAACAGAACGTCCAGGATGTCGCCATCCAGGTCCACGCCCTCGTCCTCGCCGGCGCACTCACGCAACAGAGCGGTCAGATCAGTCAGTTCCAGCAGCTTCACGGCATACCTCTTTCCTCGGTACGGACTTCTCTCAAGGCGCCGAGGGCTATCACGCCGTGATAACTCCCAGGCGCGAACCACAGCAGCCGGGCTATCACGCCGTGATAACCCCCAGCCCCCTGCTCACGAACCACGGCGGCCGGGGGCTATCACGCCGTGATAACCCCCCGCCCCGCCCTCAGGCGCGAACCACAGCGGCGGAATTGAACCCACCCCGCCCACGCGCCAGCACCAGCGCGGTCCGCACCTCGACATCGCGGCGCGGCGCACCGGTCACCAGATCCAGCGGGCAGTCGTCCGCCGGGCGCACGGTGCCGGTCGTCGGCGGAATCACCTGATCCCGCACCGAGAACAGCGCCGCCGCCAGATCCAGCGACGAACCACCCGCGGCCAAGCGGCCCGTCATGCTCTTGGGCGCCGTCACCGGAACACCCCGCTCCCCGAACAACTCGGCCAGCACCCGCGCCTCGGCCCGGTCGGCCGCCCGCTCCCCCGCCGCGTCGGCGAAGACCACGTCGACCTGGTCCGGCCGCACCCCCGCATCGGCCAGGGCGAGCTCGGCCGCGGCACCCAGCCGTGACCCTCCCCCGACCGCGGGAGCCGGATCGAACGTGGACGCGTACCCGGCGACCGTCCCGTACACCCGCGCCTCCCGGGCACGCGCCGCCTCCGCGTCCTCCAGCACCAGCAGCGCGCCACCCTCACCGGGTACGTACCCCTGGGCGTCCGCCGAGAACGGCACGAAAGCCCGCCCCGGGTCGTCACTCAGGCTGATCCGCCCCTCGGCCAGATGCGCGGTCCACCCCCACGGGCACAGCCCCGAGTCGACCGCCCCGGTCACCACCAGCGACGACCCCTTGCGCACCTGCCGGCGAGCCTGCCCGACCGCGTCGAGCCCACCCGCCTGCTCGGTCACCAGCACCCCGCTGGCCCCACGCAGCCCGTGCCGGATCGAGATCTGCCCGGTGTTCACGGCGTAGAACCAGGCGAACGACTGGTACGCGCTCACATGCTGGCTGCCCTTGCTCCACAGCGCCTGCAACTCACGCTGCCCGAACTCGAAACCACCCGCCGAACTCGCGGTGACCACACCCGCCGCGTACTCGGGCAGCCCCGCCGGATCGACACCGGCGTCGTCCAGGGCCTCCTTGGCGGCCACCAGCGACAGCCGCGTCACCTGGTCGGTCTGCGCCAGCAGCCGGCTCGGTACGTGATCCTCGGCGACGAACCCGGGCACCTCACCCGCCAGCCGCGCCGGATACCCCGACGCGTCGAACCGCGTCACCGGCCGGATACCGCTCTCACCCCGCAGCACCGCCGCCCACCAGGCATCGGCACCCAGCCCATTGGGGGCGGCGACACCGACACCGGTGACCACGGCCACGCCGGTACGGACAGGAGACGTACAGGTGGTCATGCGCTCACTCCCAGGTGCGGACGGGTCAGGACCATGGCGCTCTGGAAACCACCGAAGCCACTGCCCACAGTAAGAACCGTGTCGGTCACCTGCTCCCGGGCCACGAGCGGCGTGTAATCCAGATCGCAAGCGGGGTCCGACTCATGGAGATTGGCCGTCGGCGGCACCGTGTTGTGCTCGATGGCCAGGGCACTGGCCGCCACCTCCAGCGAGCCGATGGCACCGAGCGAGTGCCCGATCATCGACTTGATGGAGCTGACCGGCACCTCATAGGCGCGCTGCCTCAGGCTCCGCTTGAACGCGGCCGTCTCATGCCGGTCGTTCTGCTTGGTCCCCGAGCCATGGGCGTTGATGTAGTCCACGTCACCAGCATTGAGCCGCGCCTCGTCCAGGGCCGCGGTGATCGCCTCCGCCATCTCCACCCCGTCGGCCCGCAGCCCGGTCATGTGGTACGCGTTGCTCCTACTGGCGAACCCGGCGATCTCCGCGTACACATGCGCACCGCGCCGGCGGGCATGCTCCAGCTCCTCGATGACCAGCACGGCCGAACCCTCACCGAGCACGAACCCATTGCGCGTCCGGTCGAAGGGCCGCGACGCCGTCTCCGGCTCGTCATTGCGCGGACTGGTGGCTTTGATCGCGTCGAAACAGGCGACGGAGATCGGCGAGATCGGCGCCTCGGTGGCACCCGTGACCATCACATCGGCGCTGCCCTCACGGACCAGCTCCACCGCATGCCCGATCGAGTCCAGACCCGACGTGCACCCCGTCGACACCAGCGACACCGGCCCCTGCGCCCCGACCGTGTGGGCGACCTCGGCGGCCAGCGAACTGGGCACGAAGTAGTCGAAGAGATGGCTGACCGCCCGCGTGTGGTCGACCAGCCAGTTCGCCCCGTTCTCGCTGACCTTCGCGTACTCCACGTCCAGCCCGGTGGTGCAGCCGACCGCACTGCCCAGCGTCACTCCGGTACGCACCGGATCGAGCTCCCCGGCCAGCCCACTGTCCGCCAGCGCCTCCCGAGCGCCCACCACGGCGAACTGCGCGGCCCGGTCGAGCCTGGCCACCTCGGCCTCGCCCAACCCATGCGCTCCCGGGTCGAAGTCCACCTCGGCGGCGATACGCGAACGGAACTGCGCCGGATCGAACAGGGTGATGCCTCGGGTCGCCGTACGGCCCGCGGTGAGCACCGACCAGAACTCCTTGGTACCCACCCCGCCCGGGGCGACCACTCCGATACCGGTGATCACAACCCGTCTCATCGGCTGTCCCTCACAGTTCTCCTCCAGGTGTCACGGCCACCTCGGCTACCGTCCGAGCGTCGCCGACCCACCTGGAGAATGGCTCGAACATGCCTTCCACAGCCGAGCGCCCCGCACAGGCAACCTGTGCGGGGCGCTCGGCCATCCGCTCACGACATCGACCCGACGCCCTCCCGCGCCGCGATGAGCCGCCGCAGCAACTTCTCCCGCTCCTGCGGCAACATCTTCTCCAGCACCAGATCGGCCACCTTGTCCCCGTCGTGCCAGGGCATCCTGATCCCCGCGAGCTTCGGCGGACTGGGCGCCTCCCGCGGCGCGGGCACCTCGTCGGAGCTATCACGCCGTGATACCCCCGCAGCCACCTCCCCCCCCCCCCCCCCCCCCGCCCCCCCCCCCCCCCCCCCCCCCCCCACCCCCCCCCCCACCCCCCCCCACCCCCCCCCACCCCCCCGGCCCCCCCA
>NZ_SMNQ01000030.1 GCF_004353505.1 Streptomyces sp. WAC05374 | reverse complement strand
GCGCCCGCCGGCCCCAGGGCGGCGACGTGGGCCGCCACCGCCGCGCGCAGGGGGGCCAGCCGGGCGGTCAGCGACGGGTGCGCGGCGAGCACCCGGTCGTACCGGGCCAGCAGCGCCGCGCTCGTCGCGGCCGACCGGCGCCGCAGGGCCGCCTCGGCGCGCGCCGCGCGCTCGGCCGCCGGCACCGCCCCCGTACCGCCCGGGCCGTCCTGCGTGCACGCGCCCAGCGCACCGGCCGCGGCCACCGCGCCGGTGGCCAGGAGCGCGCGTCTGCGTGTCGTTCCCGTACGCCCCACGCGTCACTCCCTCCACCCGGCCCAAGATCACCGCAGGCGAGCGTACCCGCGGCTCGTCGCGAGGTGGACGGCAACACCCCCCGCGACCGGATACCCTTTGATCTGACACGCGACGATCCCACAACAGCACACGCGGCCGAGGAGTCACCCGGATGAGCACCACCCAGAGCGAAAGGCTGCGCGGGCTGCTGGAACCGCTGGTCAGCGCCAAGGACCTGGACCTCGAGGAGATCGAGGTGTCCCGGGCGGGCCGGCGGCGGATGCTGAGGATCATCGTCGACTCGGACGAGGGCGTGGAACTCGACGCCTGTGCCGAGCTGAGCCGCGCCATCTCCGACAAGCTCGACGAGACGGACGCGATGGGCGACGAGGAGTACGTCCTCGAAGTCAGCTCGCCGGGCGCGGACCGCCCGCTGACCGAGCACCGCCACTACGTACGCGCCACCGGCCGCCTGGTGAAGTTCCAGCTCCACGAGGCCGGCGACCTGGTGGCCCGCATCCTCTCCGTGGACGACGAGGGCCTCGATCTCGAGGTGCCGGGCGTGAAGGGGCGCAAGCCCACCGCCCGCCGCGTGACGTTCGGGGACATCGCGAAGGCGCGCGTGGAGATCGAGTTCAACCGCAAGGACAAGAAGGAAGAGGAGGCGTAGCCGTGGACATCGACGTGAAGCTCCTGAGGGGCTTGGCACAGGAGAAGGAGATTCCCTTCGACCTGCTGGTCGAGGCGATCGAGTCGGCCCTCCTCATCGCCTACCACCGCACCGAGGGAGCCCGTCGTCACGCCCGTGTCGTGCTGGACCGGCAGACCGGCCACGTGACGGTGTGGGCGAAGGAGGACCCGGCCGACCTGGAGGAGGGGCAGGAGCCCAAGGAGTTCGACGACACGCCGTCGGACTTCGGCCGCATCGCGGCGAGCACCGCCCGCCAGGTCATCCAGCAGCGGCTGCGGGACGCCGAGAACGACGTCACCTTCGGCGAGTACGCCCGCCGCGAGGGCGACATCGTCGCCGGCATGGTGCAGCAGGGCAAGGACCCCAAGAACGTCCTGGTCAAGCTGGACGACAAGCTCGAAGCGATCCTGCCGGTGCAGGAGCAGGTGCCGGGCGAGGACTACACGCACGGCCTGCGCCTGCGGACCTACGTGGTCCGCGTGGCCAAGGGCGTGCGCGGTCCGTCCGTGACCCTGTCGCGCACCCACCCCAATCTGGTGAAGAAGCTCTTCGCGCTGGAGGTCCCGGAGATCGCCGACGGCTCGGTCGAGATCGCCGCGATCGCCCGCGAGGCCGGCCACCGGACCAAGATCGCGGTGCGGTCCACCCGTTCGGGTCTGAACGCCAAGGGCGCCTGCATCGGCCCGATGGGCAGCCGTGTGCGCAATGTCATGGCCGAGCTGCACGGCGAGAAGATCGACATCGTGGACTGGTCGGACGACCCGGCCGAGATGGTGGCGAACGCCCTGTCCCCGGCCCGCGTCTCCAAGGTGGAGGTCGTCGACCTGGCCGCCCGGTCCGCCCGTGTCACCGTGCCGGACTACCAGCTCTCGCTGGCGATCGGCAAGGAGGGGCAGAACGCCCGTCTGGCCGCGCGGCTCACCGGATGGCGTATCGACATCCGTCCGGACACGGAGCAGCAGCAGCCCGCCGAGCGCGAGGGCTGACGCCGGCCCGCCCGGCCGCCCGGGCGGGGCCCTGCGGCCCCGTCCGGCCCGGGACGGCCCGGGACGGCCCCGCAACGGTGCGGAAACCGGTGCCGGAGGCGGTGCCGTGGCCCGCGACGGGGAATAGAACTCGCCATGGTCACGTTCTGCTATGGCGAGATCACGACAACAACCGTTCGATTCTTGCCCCAAAGGGGTGAGGTCGGTGCGGGGAGGTAGACTTAACCGTGTCTGGCCGGACGCACACCCGCGCCTGCCCTGAGCGAACCTGTGTGGGATGCCGGGAGCGAGCGGCCAAGCGCGATCTGCTGCGCATCGTGGTGATCAAGGGCGACTGCGCCCCCGATCCACGCGGTACGCTGCCCGGCCGGGGTGCTTATGTGCATCCCGCCTTGGTCTGTCTCGACCTGGCGGTCCGCCGCCGGGCGTTCCCGAGGGCCTTCCGGGTCCCGGGGCCGCTCGACACCGCGGGCGTCCGCCAGTACGTCGAGCAGTCGGCACCGTAAGAAGAAGTACGGCACGGAACCCCGTGCGGTCAGGTACCTCGCGAGTTGGAAGTAGGTCGAGATTGCGATGAGCACTCGATGAGTACGCGATGAGTACGCCCATGAAGTAGCGACGGTCCGGCGGTAACCCGGACCTAAAAGGAGCGAAGTGGCTAAGGTCCGGGTATACGAACTCGCCAAGGAGTTCGGTGTGGAGAGCAAGGTCGTCATGGCCAAGCTCCAGGAACTCGGTGAATTCGTCCGTTCGGCGTCTTCGACGATCGAAGCGCCGGTTGTACGCAAGTTGACTGACGCGCTGCAGGGGCCCGGCACCGCCGGCAAGTCCGCAGCCAAGCCCGGCGCGCCCCGCAAGGCCGCGCCTGCCAAGCCGTCCCCCGCGCCCTCCCCGGCGCAGGCGGCCCGTCCCGCTGCCCCGAAGCCCGGCGCCCCCGCGCCGAAGCCCGCGGCGGCCGAGAAGCCCGCGGTGGCGGAGAAGCCGGCCACGCCGGCCCCCGGCCCGCGTCCCACCCCGGGTCCGAAGCCCGCGGCGGCGCCCAAGCCGGCGCCCGCCTCGCCGGCCCCGGCGAACCCGGAGTTCACCGCGCCCCCGTCGGCCCCGGCCGCCGGTCCCCGGCCCGGTGCCACTCCCGGCCCGCGTCCCGCCGGCCGCCCCGGTCAGGGCGAGCGCGGCCAGGGCGGTGCCCGTCCCGGTGCCCCGCGCCCCGGCGGCGAGCGTCAGGCCCCCCGTCCGGGTGCCCCGCGTCCCGCGGGCCCGCGTCCGGGCAACAACCCGTTCACCTCTGGCGGCTCCACCGGCATGGCGCGCCCGCAGGCGCCCCGTCCGGGCGGCGCCCCGCGTCCCGGTGGCCCCGGTGCCCCGGGCGGTCCGCGTCCGCAGGGCGCCGGTCAGGGCGGTCCCCGTCCGCAGGCCGGCCCCGGTGGCCCGCGGCCCACTCCCGGCGGCATGCCCCGTCCCCAGGCCCCGCGCCCGGGCGGCGGCCCCGCCGGTAACCGCCCGAACCCGGGCATGATGCCGCAGCGTCCGGCTGCCGGTCCCCGCCCCGGCGGTGGCCCCGGCGGTGGCCGTGGTCCCGCGGGCGGCGGTCGTCCCGGCGGTGCCGGTGGCGGTCGTCCCGGCTTCGCCGGCCGTCCGGCCGGTCCCGGCGGCGGTGGCGGCGGCTTCGCCGGCCGTCCCGGCGGCGGCGGTGGCGGCGGTCGTCCCGGTGGTCCCGGTGGCGGTGGCGGCGGCTTCGGCGGTCGTCCCGGCTTCGGTGGCCGTCCCGGCGGCCCCGGTGGCCGTGGTGGCACGCAGGGCGCGTTCGGCCGTCCCGGCGGTCCGGCCCGTCGTGGCCGCAAGTCGAAGCGGCAGAGGCGCCAGGAGTACGAGGCCATGCAGGCCCCGTCGGTCGGCGGCGTGATGCTGCCTCGCGGCAACGGCGAGACCGTTCGCCTGTCGCGCGGTGCGTCCCTCACCGACTTCGCGGAGAAGATCAACGCCAACCCGGCGTCGCTCGTCGCGGTCATGATGAACCTCGGCGAGATGGTCACCGCCACGCAGTCCGTCTCCGACGAGACGCTGCAGCTCCTCGGCGACGAGATGAACTACCAGGTTCAGATCGTCAGCCCCGAGGAGGAGGACCGCGAGCTGCTCGAGTCGTTCGACCTCGAGTGGGGCGAGGACGAGGGCGGCGAGGAGAACCTCGAGTCCCGTCCGCCGGTCGTGACCGTCATGGGTCACGTCGACCACGGTAAGACCCGACTGCTGGACGCGATCCGCAAGACGAACGTCGTCGCGGGCGAGGCCGGCGGTATCACGCAGCACATCGGTGCGTACCAGGTCGCCACCGAGGTCAACGGCGAGGACCGCAAGATCACCTTCATCGACACCCCGGGTCACGAGGCGTTCACCGCCATGCGTGCCCGTGGTGCGAAGTCCACCGACATCGCGATCCTCGTGGTCGCGGCCAATGACGGTGTGATGCCCCAGACGATCGAGGCGCTGAACCACGCCAAGGCGGCCGACGTGCCGATCGTGGTCGCGGTCAACAAGATCGACGTCGAGGGTGCCGACCCGGTCAAGGTGCGCGGTCAGCTCACCGAGTACGGCCTGGTGGCCGAGGAGTACGGCGGCGACACCATGTTCGTCGACATCTCCGCCAAGCAGGGCCTGCATATCGACGAGCTGCTGGAGGCCGTGATCCTCACGGCCGACGCCTCGCTCGACCTCCGGGCCAACCCGGAGCAGGACGCGCAGGGTATTGCCATCGAGGCCCACCTGGACAAGGGCCGCGGCGCCGTCGCGACCGTCCTGGTCCAGCGAGGCACCCTGCGGGTCGGCGACACGATGGTCGCGGGCGACGCCTACGGCCGCGTCCGCGCCATGCTCGACGACAAGGGCGAGAACGTGGAGGAGGCGGGTCCCTCGACCCCGGTCCTCGTCCTCGGTCTCACCAACGTCCCGGGCGCCGGCGACAACTTCCTGGTGGTCGACGAGGACCGTACGGCCCGTCAGATCGCTGAGAAGCGTGCCGCCCGTGAGCGCAACGCCGCGTTCGCCAAGCGCGTGCGCCGCGTCTCCCTCGAGGACCTGGACAAGGTGCTCAAGGCCGGCGAGATCCAGCAGCTCAACCTCATCATCAAGGGTGACGCTTCCGGTTCCGTCGAGGCGCTCGAGTCGTCGCTGCTCCAGCTCGACGTCGGCGAAGAGGTCGACATCCGCGTCCTGCACCGCGGTGTCGGTGCGGTCACGGAGTCGGACATCGACCTGGCGATGGGCTCCGACGCCATCGTCATCGGCTTCAACGTCCGCGCGGCCGGCCGTGCCGCGCAGATGGCGGAGCGCGAGGGCGTCGACGTCCGGTACTACTCGGTGATCTACCAGGCCATCGAGGAGATCGAGGCGGCCCTCAAGGGCATGCTCAAGCCCGAGTACGAAGAGGTCGAGCTCGGTACGGCGGAGATCCGCGAGGTCTTCCGCTCGTCCAAGCTGGGCAACATCGCCGGTGTCCTCATCCGCTCCGGCGAGGTCAAGCGCAACACCAAGGCGCGCCTCATCCGCGACGGCAAGGTCATCGCGGAGAACCTCAACATCGAGGGTCTGCGTCGCTTCAAGGACGACGTCACCGAGATCCGCGAAGGCTTCGAGGGCGGTATCAACCTCGGAAACTTCAACGACATCAAGATCGACGACGTCATCGCGACGTACGAGATGCGCGAGAAGCCGCGCGGCTGATCGCGGGTACGGCAGCCGGGGCCGGTCGGCGGAGATATTTCCGTCGATCGGCCCCGGCCGTTCCGTGTACGGTTCTTGGTGTCCCTGCCAAGCGGTTGGCGGGGCACTGAACCCGAACCGGCGGGACATCCGGGCACACATGTATGTGGGGACTCTCTCCTTCGACCTGCTTCTCGGCGACGTACGGTCGTTGAAGGAGAAGCGCTCCGTCGTCCGCCCGATCATCGCGGAGCTGCAACGCAAGTTCGCGGTGAGCGTGGCGGAGACCGGATCCCAGAACCTCCACCGCAGGGCCCAGATCGGCCTCGCGATGGTGTCCGGGGACGTCGGGCACCTGACGGAGGTGCTGGACCGGTGCGAACGCATGGTCGCGGGCCGGCCCGAGGTGGAGCTGCTGTCGGTGCGACGGCGCATGCACACCGATGAAGACTGAACGTGCCGCACGGCGGCAACGTGCCGTACAGCGGTACGACGAACGTAGGACGAAAGAGGAGAAGGACCGGTGGCCGACAACGCGCGGGCCCGCAAGCTGGCCGATCGCATCCAGGTCGTGGTCGCGGAGACCCTGGACCGGCGTATCAAGGATCCGCGACTGGGCTTCGTGACCATCACGGACGCCCGGGTCACCGGTGACCTGCGGGAGGCCACGGTCTTCTACACGGTCTACGGCGACGAGGAGGAGCGGGCGGCGTCCGCGGCGGCCCTGGAGTCCGCCAAGGGCATCCTGCGCTCCGAGGTGGGCCGGCAGACCGGTGTCCGCTTCACGCCCACCCTGACCTTCGTGCCGGACGCCCTGCCGGACAACGCCCGCACCATCGAGGACCTCCTCCACAAGGCGCGGGCCAAGGACGCGGAGGTGCGCGAGGTGTCGACCGGCAAGACCTACGCCGGCGAGGCCGACCCGTACCGCAAGCCCGAGGACGAGGACGAGGGCGAAGCCCCGTAATGACACAGCACAACAAGACGCCCGACGGGCTTGTCATCGTCGACAAGCCGTCGGGCTTCACTTCGCACGACGTCGTCGCCAAGATGCGCGGGATCGCCAGGACCCGCCGCGTCGGACACGCGGGGACGCTCGACCCGATGGCGACCGGCGTGCTGGTCCTCGGCGTCGAGAAGGCCACCAAGCTCCTCGGTCACCTCGCGCTGACCGAGAAGGAGTACGTGGGCACCATCCGCCTCGGGCAGAACACCGTCACCGACGACGCGGAGGGCGACATCACCTCGTCCACCGACGCCTCCGGGGTCACCCGCGAGGCCGTCGACGGGGAGGTCGCCAAGCTCACCGGCGACATCATGCAGGTGCCGTCCAAGGTCAGCGCCATCAAGATCGACGGCAAGCGGTCGTACGCCCGCGTGCGGGGCGGCGAGGAGTTCGACATCCCGGCCCGGCCGGTGACCGTCTCCTCGTTCCAGGTGTACGACATGCGCGACGCCGTCGCCGAGGACGGCACGCCCGTCGTCGACCTGGTCGTCTCGGTCGTCTGCTCCTCCGGTACGTACATCCGCGCCCTCGCCCGCGACGTGGGCGCCGGGCTCGGCGTCGGCGGCCACCTCACGGCGCTGCGCCGCACCCGCGTCGGCCCGTACAAGCTGGACGCGGCCCGGACGCTGGACCAGCTCCAGGAGGACCTCACCGTCATGCCGATCGCCGACGCCGCCGCGGCAGCGTTCCCCCGCTGGGACGTGGACGAGCGCCGGGCCAAGCTGCTGCTGAACGGCGTACGGCTGGACATGCCGGCGTACGACCGGGCGCCCGTGGCGGTCTTCGGGCCGCAGGGGCGGTTCCTGGCGCTCGTCGAGGAGAAGAACGGCAAGGCCAAGAGCCTGGCCGTCTTCGGCTGACGGCCCCCATCGTGGAGCGGGCGGAGCCCGGGCGCCCGCTCCACGATCCCCCTCCCACACGGTCTATCCGCCCCGCACCCGGGATTCACCCGGTTGGCCAGGCGCTCGGAGTGAATGGCGGGGGCACTCGGGGGCGCTTTCGAAACGCGTCCTTCTCGCAGTGATCAACACCGCCCTACCGTCGAACCATGGAACGCGCGGATCGGGCGGATCGGGCGGAGCTGGTACGGATCGGTGATCCGGCGGGCCGGACCCGGGGGGTCGGCTTCGTCGCCGACGACGAGGGAACGGTCGTGACCAGCCACGAAGCCGTGGACGGGCTGGTACGCGTCGTGGTGCGCGCACCCGGCGACGAGCGCGCCTTCGTGGCCGGGGCGGAGGCGATCACCCCGCTGCCCGAGGCCGACCTGGCGCTCGTGCGCACCGAGGGGCTCGGGGTCGCCCCGCTGCCCGTCGCCGCACGCGGGCGGATCGAGCCGGGAACGTACGTACGGATCGCCGCGCACGGCTGGCGCGAGGCGCGGGTGCTCGGCACCGCCCACGTCACCTACACGGCCGCCGACCGGTTCCACCTGCTCGGCGACGCCATCGAACTCGCCATCGGGACGGAGGGCCGCGACGCCCTGCGGCGCGGCGGCGAGGCCGCGGGCGGGCCCGTCGTGGACGCCGCCACCGGCACGGTGCTGGGCGTGCTCGGCACGGCGCTCCACGCGGGGCACCGGGCGGCCGGGCTCGCCGTGCCGCTCACCCGGGTCGCCGCCGCGGCGCCCGACGGGCCGCTGGCCGAACTGCTGCGGCGCAACGCCGCCACCGTCCCCGCCTACGGCGCCGACCTCAACCTCGCGGGCGTGCTCCGGCTCACCGCCACGACCCTCGGCCCCGGCCGGGTCACCGGCCTCGTCGAGCGGCGCGCCGTCACCCGCGAGCTGGCGTCCTTCGCGGCGTCCGACGCCGTGGTCTTCGCCCTCGTCGGCGACCCCGGAACCGGCCGCACCACCGAACTGCGCGCCCACGCCGCCCGCCGCGCCCTCGGCGACGCCCCCGCGCCGACCCTCCGGCTGCGCGGCGCCGACCTGCGCGCGGACGACACGTCCCTGGCCGACGCCATCACCCGGGCCCTCCGTCAGGCCGGCCGGATCGTGGCCTGCGCCGACGGCCTCGGCGACCTCGGCACCGCCACGCCCGAGCGGGTCGCCCGGCTCGCCCACGACTGGGGACGCCCCCTGCACGTCCTCCTCGACGCCCCGGAGGAGATGCCGCCCGCCCTCGCCCACCGGCTGGCCGAGTGGACCACCGGCACCGTCGCCTGGCTGCGCGCCCACCACACCCGGCTCGTCGTCGCCTGCCGGCCCGAGCACTGGGAGCACGCGGGCGCCCTCCACCCCTCCGGAGCGCTGTACCGGCCCGGGCGGCCCGCCTGGCGGCTGCCGGACGCGCTGCGGATCGGCGACCTCTCCGGGCGGGAGGCCAAACGGGCGCGGGAACGGTACGGGCTGCCCGCCGACGCCGTCGCCCCGGACGACGAACGGCACCCGCTGGCCCTGCGGCTCCTCGCCGAAGTACGGGACGCCGTGCCCGGCACCGTGCCGGGGCGGCCCGGCCGGCACGAGATCTTCGCCGCCCACCTGGCCCTCGTCTGCCTGCGGGCCGCCACGCGGATCGCGGCGGGGTCGGGTGGGGGGCCGGGCGCGGCCGGGGGTGGGTCCAGGGCGGTGCCCGGGGTCGCGTCCGGGGCGGTGTCCGGTGTCGCGGCCGGGTTGGTGTCCGGCGGGTCGGGTGGGGGGCCTGGTGCGGTGTCCGGGGGGTCGGGGGCTGCGGCCGGCCCGGTGCCTGCGGCACCCGGTGGCGGGCCTGCCGCGGGGGAGGTCCGGCGTCTCGCGGCCAGGGTCGCGGGCCGCGTGCACGAGGCGGCACGACGCTGCCTGGGGCCCGGGCAGGGAGCACTGGCCCGCGAGTCCTTCGAGGAGCTGTTCCCCTGGACGACCGGCTGGGCGGCGGCCGTCCTGACCGAGGGCCTGCTGGTCCCGGCGGGCGCCGGCTACCGCTTCGCCCACGAGGAGGTCGCCGACTGGCTCCAGGGCACCCACCTCGACCTCGACGCGGCGCTGGACGCGCTGGTCCACCGCGACCCGGCCGAGGACCCCGCGGCCGGCCGGCCCGTGCCCCGCCACCGGCTCGGGCCCGTCGTCCAGGCGCTCCTGCTGCTGGACCGCGTCCGGGGGCCGGCCGCGCTGGCCCGGCGGCTGGAGGCGCTGGTCGACGCCCCGGCCGCGGCGCGCGACGAGGACGCCGCCTGGTGGGGCGCCCGGCTGCTCGGCGAGACACTGCTGCGGCTGCCGGACCTCCGGCCGTACCTCGGCGTGCTGCGGCAGCTCGCCGACCACCTCGCACTGGAGCACGGACCCGTACCCGCCCCCGGTTCCGGCGAGTTCGGGCCCTGGTTCTGGGAGCGGCTGCGGATCGGCGAGGACGACCGCGTCGACCTGCTGCGCCGCCTCGTGCCCGCGGACGCGGCGCCGGGGACCCGGGACGAGCCGCGCTACCTGGACGCCGTCGCCGTACGGCTGGCCGCCGACCCCCGTGGCGTACAGCCGCTGCTGTGCCGCTGGTTCACCGACGAGCGGACGCTGCCCGTCCCGCCCGGCGCCCGGGTGCGGCCCACCGTCGCCGGGGCCGCGCAGGCCCTGCTGTACGCCCACCGCGACCTGGCCGTCGACGACCTGTGCGAGGCGCTCGTCAGCACCGCGCACCGCCGCGCCGACGAACTGCTCGCCACCCTCGCCGAGGACGAGGCGGCCGCGCTGTGCCGGGCCGTCGACCGCTGGGCCCACGACGACACCCGGCCCGGCCGGCGCGTGGCCGCCGCCGCGTACGGCCAGCTCCTCGCCGCGCACGTCACCGAAGCCGCGGACCGCGAGCTGCTCCGGTACGCCGCCCGCGCGCTCCTCGCCCGCCCCGACGACGCCGCCCTGCACGGGCCGGCGCTCGACCTGCTCGTCCGCGACCCGCACAGCCGGAACCAGTACCTGGCCCAGGCCCTCGCGGCCTTCCGGGCCGGCGCCCCCGGGCTGCCCGCGAGCGCGCTCGCCACCGCCCTGCACACCCACCCCGAGCCGGTCCTCGGCGCGTTCCGGGCACGGCTCCTGGACGGCCGCGCCGGACCGGGCGCCGCCGCCGTGCTCGACGCCCTCGCCGGCCTGCGCACGCCCGCGCTCGCCCGCCGCGCCGCCGAACTGGTCCGCGCCTACGTCCACCGCCACCCCGAGGGCGCCGTCCACGCGGCCGCGTACGTCGACCGGCGCCTGGAGCAGGGCCCGGCCGCCCGCGGTGTGCTCTTCCCGCTGGTCACCGGCCTGCTGCGGGGCTGCCCCGTGGAGGTGCGCGGCGCCCTCGCCCCCGTCCTCGCCGCGCCCGGCACGCCCGCGTCGCGCCCCCTGCGCGACGAGCTCCTCGACGTACTCCTGGAGTGCGAGCGGTACGAGAGCCACGACGGCCGTGACCTCGCCGTTCTCGACGCGCTGCTGCGGGCCGCCGCGCTGGGCGCCGGGCGGCGGCCCGAGGAACGCACCCGGGAACTCGTCCACCGCACCGGGCTGCTCCTCGTCCGCACGCCCGAGGGCGCCACCTGCTTCGACCGGCGACTCGTCGAGCTCGCCGGAGAGCTGCCGGGGTTCGCGGCCCTGGTCGCGGGCTGGTTCCGCCAGGCGCCGACGGACTGGGCGTTCGTCGTCGGGCCCAGCGCACGCCTGACCGTCGAGCGCCTGGGCGGACCGGTCCACCCGATGCCGATGCGGGCCGCGAGCCGTGGGCATGGCAGTCTTAGACCTGCGTAAGCGGTCAATGACGTACACGGGTTACACGGGTTCGGGCGAGGAGCGGTCACAGTGCAGCGCTGGCGTGGCTTGGAGGACATCCCCCAGGACTGGGGGCGCAGCGTCGTCACCATCGGCTCCTACGACGGGGTGCACCGCGGTCACCAGCTCATCATCGGGCGTGCCGTCGCCCGCGCCCGGGAACTGGGCATCCCCGCGGTCGTCGTCACCTTCGACCCGCACCCCTCCGAGGTCGTCCGCCCCGGCAGCCACCCGCCGCTGCTCGCCCCGCACCACCGGCGCGCCGAGCTGATGGCCGAGCTGGGCGTCGACGCCGTGCTGGTCCTGCCGTTCACGGCCGAATTCTCGCAGCTCTCGCCGGCCGACTTCATCGTCAAGGTCCTCGTCGACAAGCTGCACGCCCGCGCCGTCATCGAGGGCCCGAACTTCCGCTTCGGCCACAGGGCGGCCGGGAACGTCGACTTCCTGCGGGAGATGGGCGCGACGTACGACTACGAGGTCGAGGTCGTGGACCTGTACGTCCGGGGCGAGGCGGGCGGCGGCGAACCGTTCTCCTCCACCCTGACCCGGCGCCTGGTCGCCGAGGGCGACGTCGCGGGCGCCGCCGAGATCCTGGGCCGGCCCCACCGGGTCGAGGGCGTCGTGGTGCGCGGCGCCCAGCGCGGCCGCGAGCTGGGCTACCCGACGGCGAACGTCGAAACCCTGCCGCACACCGCCGTCCCGGCCGACGGCGTCTACGCCGGCTGGCTCACGGCGGCGGGCGAGCGGATGCCGGCGGCGATCTCCGTCGGCACGAACCCGCAGTTCAACGGCACGGAGCGGACGGTCGAGGCGTACGCCATCGACCGCGTCGGCCTCGACCTGTACGGCCTGCACGTGGCGGTCGACTTCCTGGCGTACGTGCGGGGCCAGGAGAAGTTCGCGTCGATCGAGGCGCTGCTGGAAGCGATCGCGGCGGACGTCAAGCGCTGCCGCGACCTCACCTCCGGCCGGTAGGCCCGGCCCTCCGGGCGACATTGCCCCGCCCCAGAGCGCACCGGGAACAGGCACCGTCCCGTTGTGCCCGCCCGTCCCTCCCCCCAGGACTCGTCCTGGGGGGACCCCCAGGCGGGACGACTGCCCACAACGGGGGGCGACGCCCCCACGGAGAAGCGACGCGCCCCCGCGGCGGCTGTCCGGTGGGTGGGGGCCGCGGCCCCTCCGGGCTCGCCTCCTCGAGGCCGGCGGTTTTGGGTGACGGCAAAGGGAGCCCGGCCTTCGCCGCCGACCTCTGCGGGTGCGACCCTGCACGGCCCCACCCCGGCCGACGCCGGGTGCGGGTCGTGGGTGGTGCGTCAGGGCGGCCCGCCATGCACGTGGCACGCCGCCGCGCGGCCGCGTCCGGCCAGGACCGGCAGGTCCCGCGTACGGCATGCGCCCGCCAGGCCCGCCCGGTCCGCCTCGCCGGACGCCAGCACCTGGCACCGCGCGTGGAAGCGGCACCCGGCCGGGATCCGGGACGGGTCGGGGGGTTCACCCGCGAGGACCACCGGATCGGTGGGGGACTCCGGGAGGACGGAGAGCAGCGCCCGGGTGTACGGGTGACGAGGGGCCGACAGGACCTCTTCGACCGTGCCCGTCTCCACCACGCGCCCCAGGTACATCACCGCCACCCGGTCGGCGATGTTCCACGCCAGCCCCAGGTCGTGCGTCACGACCAGCGCGGACAGGCCGAGTTCGGTACGCAGGCGCAGCAGGAGCGCCAGGACCTCGCCGCGTACCGAGGCGTCCAGGGAGGCGACCGGCTCGTCCGCGACGATGAGTTCGGGTTCGAGGACGAGGGCGCCCGCGATGACGACCCGCTGGCGCTGACCGCCCGACAGTTCGTGCGGGTAGCGCAGGAAGAACCGCTCCGGCGGCCGCAGCCCGGCACGCGAGAGCGCGGAGGCGACCGCGGCACGCTCGTCGCCCGGCACACCGTGGATGCGCAGGCCCTCGGCGACCGCGTCGTACACGGTGTGCCGCGGGTTGAGCGAGCCGCTCGGGTCCTGGAGCACGAGCTGCACGCGCCGCCGGTACGCCTTGAGCTCGGCGCTCCGGTACGTCAGCGGCGCACCGGCGAACGTGACGGAGCCGGACGTGGGGCGGACCAGGCCCAGCAGCGAGCGGGCCAGTGTCGTCTTGCCGCAGCCGGACTCGCCGACGAGCGCGACGATCTCGCCGGCGCCGATGTCCAGGTCGACGCCGTCCACGGCGCGGGCCGGGGGGTCACCGCGCCGGCCGGGGAACGTGACGTGCAGGCCGGTGGCGGACAGCAGGGCGTTCACGTGGGGCTCCCGTTCGTCAGGACGCAGGCCGCGCGGTGTCCGGGCGCCGCCTCCCGTACCGGCGGGTCCTCGGAGGCGCACGAGTCCAGCGCCACCGGGCAGCGCGGGTGGAACGTGCAGCCGGACGGCAGCGCGGCAGGGTCGGGCGGGTCACCGGGCAGGCCGCGCGGGGCGAGCCGGGAGGCCGGGTCGCCGATGCGCGGGAAGGCGGCGGACAGGGCGCGCCCGTAGGGGTGCCGGGCCGCGTCGTACACGTCCCGCGCGGGGCCCTCCTCGACGATCCGGCCCGCGTACATCACCGCCAGCCGGTCGCACGTGTCGGCGAGCACCGCCAGGTCGTGACTGATCATCACCAGGCTGATGCCCTCCTCGCCGACCAGCCGCTCGATCAGCCGGAGGATCTGCGCCTGGATCATCACGTCGAGGGCGGTCGTCGGCTCGTCGGCGACGATCAGGCGGGGGTCGCACGCCAGCGCCATGGCGATCATCACGCGCTGCCGCTGCCCGCCGGACAGCTCGTGCGGGTACGCGGTGGCCCGCGCGGCCGGCAGCCCCACGTGTTCCAGCAGTTCGCCCACGCGCGTGCGGGCCGCCCCGGGGGTGGCCCGACGGTGGACGAGCAGGGGTTCGGCGATCTGGTCGCCGATCCGGTGCACGGCGTTGAGCGAGTGCATGGCGCCCTGGAAGACGATCGACGCGCCCGCCCACCGTACGGCCCTCAGACGGCCCCACCGCATGGTCAGGACGTCCTCGCCGTCCAGCAGGACCTCACCGGTGATCCGCGCGGAGGCGGGCAGCAGCCGCAGCAGCGCCAGCGCCAGCGTCGACTTGCCGCACCCCG
Source organism: Streptomyces sp. WAC05374 (assembly GCF_004353505.1). GTDB lineage: Bacteria > Actinomycetota > Actinomycetes > Streptomycetales > Streptomycetaceae > Streptomyces. The sequence goes on along the minus strand of NZ_SMNQ01000030.1, from coordinate 40,510 downwards.
ACTCGCCCGCCACGCCGAGCTTCTGCCCCGCCCCGACGGTCAGGTCCACCCCGCGTACGGCGGGCACGGCGTCCGGTCCTGATCCGTAGGTGACGTGCAGGTTACTGATCGCGAGGAGGGTCAACGCCCCACCCCCAGCTTCGGGTTGAGTACCGACTCGATCGCCCGCCCGCACAGGGTGAAGGCGAGGGCGACGACGGCGATGGCGATGCCGGGCGGCGCCAGGTACCACCAGTGCCCGGACGAGACCGCACCCGCCTCCCGCGCGTCCTGGAGCATGCCGCCCCAGGAGACGACCGTCGGATCGCCCAGGCCGAGGAAGGCGAGCGTGGCCTCGGTGAGGATGGCGGTGGAGATGCACAGGGTGGTCTGCGCCAGCACCAGGGGCATCACGTTGGGCAGGACGTGGCGGCCCATGATGTGTCCGTGGCCGCCGCCGAGCGCCCGCGCGCGCTCGATGTACGGCCGGGACTCGACCGCGATGGTCTGGGCGCGGACGAGGCGGGCGGTGGTGGGCCAGCTCGCGATCCCGATGGCCAGGACCACCGTCCACATGCTCCGTGACATCACCGTGGCCAGCACGATCGCCAGCACCAGTGACGGCATCACCAGGAACCAGTCGGTGACGCGCATGGACAGCGTGGCGAACCAGCCGCCGAAGTGGCCCGCGACGATGCCGACGAGCGTGCCGATGGCGACCGACAGCGCCGCCGCGAGCAGCCCGACCGTGAGCGAGACACGCGCCCCCCACACCAGCAGACCGAGCAGCGACCTCCCGAACTGATCGGTACCGAGCGGGAACCGGGCGCTCGGCGACTCCAGGGCCGTGCCGGGCGCGCCGGTCACGCTCTGCACGTCGCCGCCGACGAGCCACGGCGCCGTGAGCGCGGCGAGGCCGATCAGGGCGAGGGCACCGAGCCCGTACAGCCCGGCGCGCTGCCTGCGGTACTGGTTCCAGAAGCGCGCCGCCGAGGCGCGTCGCCTGGCCCATGTCAGAGAAGTCATCGGCCCACCCGGGGATCGAGCAGCGGGTACAGGAGGTCCGCGAGCAGGTTCGTCACGATCATCGCGCCCGCGAAGACGACGAACAGGCCCTGGACGAGCGGCAGATCGGGCACGGACAGCGCCTGGTAGAACAGGCCTCCCAGCCCGGGCCAGGAGAACACCGTCTCGACGAGGATCGATCCGGCGGCCACGTGCCCCAGGTTGATGAAGATCATCGTCACGGTCGGCAGCAGGGCGTTCGGCACGGCGTGCCGGCGGCGCACCACGTCGTCCCGCAGCCCCTTCGCCCGCGCGGTGGTCAGGTAGTCGCCGCCCATCTCGTCGAGCAGCGAGGCGCGCATCACCAGCAGCGTCTGCGCGTACCCGACGGCGACCAGCGTGAGGACGGGCAGCACCATGTGGTGGGCGACGTCGAGGACGTACGCGAGGCCCGTCTCGTCACCGGACTGCATGCCGCCCGTCGGGAACATGCCGGGGACCGGTCCGATGCCCACCGAGAAGACGATGATGAGCAGCAGCCCCAGCCAGAACGACGGCACCGACCAGAGTGTGAGCGCGATACCGGTGCTGAGCCGGTCGCCGGGGCTGCCGTGGCGCCAGGCCGAGCGGGTCCCGAGCCACAGCCCGAGCGCCGAGTAGACGACGACGGCGACACCGGTGAGGAGCAGGGTCGCGGGGAACTTGGCGGCGATCAGCTCGCCGACCGGCGCGCGGAACTGGTACGACATGCCGAGGTCGCCGGTCAGCGCCTTGGCGCAGTAGTCCGTGAACTGCTGCCACAGCGGCTGGTCCAGCCCGAACTGGCGTCGCAGCGTGGCCATCTGCTCGGCGGACGTCGGTACGCCGTGCGTCATCGCCCTGACCGGGTCGCCGGGGATGATCCGGAAGAGGAAGAAGCTGGTGACGAGCACGGCGAGGAGGGAGACGGCCGCGCCGCCCAGCTTGCCCGCCAGGTAGCGCGGATACGCGGTGGTGGTGATCCCGCCGGGGCGCTTGGCCACCGCCCCGGCGGTCGTGCCGGCTGTCGTCATGGCTACTCGCGGTCGTCGGCGGTGGAGCGGCGGCGTGCGGCGGTCCACACGCCCACGGCGAGGAGGACGGCCGCGGCGGCGCCCACCCCGATCCACATGCCGGCCGGCGAGCCGGAGTCGTCGTCGGCGCCGCCGTCGGCGGCCGGCCGCGCGGACCACCAGCTCCAGTAGCCGTCCTGGCCGTAGATGTTGCCGCCGTCGGACGGCATGGTGGTGATCGACGCGATGTGGTCGGTGCGGTACGCCTCGACCGCGTTGGGGTACGCCATGACGTTCATGTAACCGGTGTCGTACAGCCGCGACTGCAACTGCCGCACCAGAGCGGCGCGTTGGGCGGTGTCGTACTCGACCGCCTGCTTGGCGTACAGCTCGTCGTACCGCTTGTCGCAGATGAAGTTGTCGGTCGCGCCCGTGTCCTTGGGGGTGGCGGGCAGCGCCGCGCAGGTGTGGATGGACAGGACGAAGTCGGGGTCGGGGTTGACCGACCAGCCGTCGAAGGCGAGGTCGTAGTCACCCTTGAGCCATGGGTCGGAGACGTTGTCGAGGCAGTCGACCTTCAGTCCGATGCCCAGCTCGCCCCACCACTCCTGGAGGTACTTGCCGACCGCCTTGTCGTGGGGGTCCGTGGCGTGGCACAGGATGCGGAAGTCGAGCGGCTTCCCGTCCTTGCCGACGCGCTTGCCGCTGCTGTTCTTGCGGTATCCGGCCCGTTCGAGGATCTGCTCGGCCTTGGAGGGGTCGTAGGCGATCTTCTGCGCGGTCGCCGGCTTCCAGAAGTACGTGTCGAAGCGGGGCGGGATGTAGCCCTCGCCCTCCACGGCGTGGCCCTGGAAGACCTTGTCGACGATCGTCCTGCGGTCGACGGCGTGGAACAGCGCCTTGCGCACCGCCGGGTCGAGCAGCGCCGGGTGGCCGTTGCCGAACTTCCTGCCGTCCTTGGCGCGGGCGCCGGGGTTGGTGGCGAGGGCGAAGAAGCGGCGGCCGGGCGCGTCGTTGACCTTGATGTTCTCGGCGGACTTCAGGGACGCGGCCTGGGCGGGGGTGAGGTTCGGTACGAAGGACACCTCGCCCTTGCGGAGGGCGGCCACGGCGGCGTCACCGTCCTTGTAGTAGCGCAGCACCAGCTCGTCGAACTTCGGCGCCCCGCGCCAGAAGTCCTTGTTCGGCTTGAGCTTCACGTACTGGTCGACCTTGTAGTCGGTGATCACGAAGGGGCCGTTGCCGACGATCGGGAACTGCTTGTCGTTGTTGAACTTCGAGAAGTCCCCGACCTTCTCCCAGACGTGCTTGGGCACGATCGGCACGTCCAGGGCCGTCATGGTGGCCTGGGGCTTCTTCAGCCTGATGACCAGCGTCCTCGGGTCGGGCGCGGTGACCTTCTCGAAGTTGGCGGTGAAGCTGCCGTTGGCGGTGGCCGCGTTCTCGTCCGTCATCATCGTGTTGAAGGTCCAGGCGGCGTCCTCGGCGGTGGCCTGCTTGCCGTCCGACCACATCGAGTCGGACCGGATGGTGTACGTCCACGTCAGCTTGTCCGGCGACGACTTCCACGCGGTGGCGAGACCGGGGACGGTCCGCGCGTCCTTGGCGTCGTAGTTGGTCAAGTACTCGTAGGTGAGCCGGTGGATGCTGGTGGAGACCAGCCGCTGCGCGAGGAAGGGGCTCAGGGAGTCCACGCTCTGCGAGACGGCCACGGTGAGGACGGACGTGCCGTCCGCCTCGTCCGCCTGAGCGGGCCCGCCGATGGCGAGGGGGGCGACGGTGACGACTGAGGCGAGGAGCAGGCGGAGTGAGCGGTGTGGAGCCATGATGACCATGAGGTTGACCTCGCGTTGATCTTGGGGCGCCAGCAGGTGAAGCGAAGGTCTATCAGCGGGGATGTAGCCGAGTCAACGAGTCGTCAAACCGCTTGTGTGCTGCGGAAATACGGCGAGGGCCCGCACCGTGGTCACGGTGTGGGCCCTCATTGGTCCAGTCCTCTGCCGCCTTACTGCTGAGGGGCTGGCGGCGCCTGCGGGGGCTGCTGCTGCGGCCACCCGGGGTGGGGCTGCGGCTGGGCGGGGTGGGGGAGGGGCTGGTTCTGGGGATGGGGCTGGGCGTGGTTCTGGTTCTGGGCGTGGGGCTGCGGCTGGGCCTGGGGGTTCGGCTGGGCTTCGTGGGGGTGGGCGCCGGGGTGGGGCTGGGGCCGGCCCGGGTGCGGGTGAGTGGGCTGCGGCTGACCGGCGTGGGGCTGCGGCTGGGCCTGGGGCGGGTACGGCTGCTGCGCCGGGGGCATGGGCTGCCCCGGCTGCGGTTGCGGCTGCCAGCCCTGCGGCGGGTAGGGCTGCTGGCCGGGCATGGGCTGCCCGGGGACCGGCGGGGCCATCTGGGGCGGCATGGAGCCCTGGCCGTCGCCGGTCCACAGCCCCTGCGCCTGCTGCGCCCGTACGAAGTCCTCGGCGACCATCGCGGAGAGGTTGAAGTACGCCTCCCGCGTCTTCGGCCGCATCATGTCCAGGTCCACCTCGGCGCCCGCCGCCAGGTGCTCGTCGAACGGCACCACGACGACCCCGCGGCAGCGCGTCTCGAAGTGCTGCACGATGTCGTCGACCTTGATCATCTTGCCGGTCTCGCGGACACCCGAGATCACCGTGATCGACCGCTGCACCAGGTCGGCGTACCCGTGCGCGGAGAGCCAGTCGAGCGTCGTCGACGCACTGGACGCACCGTCGACGGACGGGGTGGAGATGATGATGAGCTGGTCCGCGAGGTCCAGCACGCCGCGCATCGCGCTGTAGAGCAGGCCCGTGCCCGAGTCCGTGAGGATGATCGGGTACTGCTTGCCCAGGACGTCGATCGCCCGCCGGTAGTCCTCGTCGTTGAACGTCGTCGAGACGGCCGGGTCCACGTCGTTGGCGATGATCTCCAGACCGGAGGGCGCCTGCGAGGTGAAGCGGCGGATGTCCATGTACGAGTTGAGGTACGGGATCGCCTGGACCAGGTCCCGGATGGTCGCCCCGGTCTCGCGGCGCACGCGCCGGCCGAGCGTACCGGCGTCCGGGTTGGCGTCGATCGCCAGGATCTTGTCCTGCCGCTCGGTCGCCAGGGTGGCACCGAGCGCGGTGGTCGTCGTGGTCTTGCCGACACCGCCCTTGAGGGAGATGACCGCGATCCGGTAGCAGGACAGCACCGGCGTACGGATCAGCTCCAGCTTCCGCTGCCGCTCCGCCTCCTCCTTCTTGCCGCCCAGCTTGAACCGCGCGGCGGCGGAGGGATTGCGGCTGGACTTGGCCTTCTGCTTGTTGTTGCGCAGCAGGCGGTCGGAGGACAACTCGACGGCCGCCGTGTAACCGAGCGGCGCGCCGGGCACGGACCGCTCGCGCTGGTCGTGCGTGACGGACGTGGGCCACGCCTGGCCGGTCCGCGGGTCCACGGGCGGCTGCTGCGCGGGCGGCTGCGGCTGCTGCGGCGGTTGCTGGCCGGGCTGCGGCTGCTGGCCGGGGTGCGGGAAGCCGTACCCGCCCTGGGGCGCGGGGGCCTGCTGGGGGAACCCGTACCCACCCTGCTGCGGCGCGGGCGGCTGCGGCGCGGGCGGCTGCAGGGGCTGGGGCTGCCCGGGCTGGGGCTGGGGCTGGCCGGGCTGGGGCTGTGCCGCATAGGGCTGGCCGGGCTGGGGGAAGCCGTACCCGCCCTGCTGCGGCACGGGCGGCTGCTGCGCGGGCTGGGGCTGGGGCTGGCCGGGGTGCGGGAAGCCGTACCCGCCCTGGGGCGCGGGCGCCTGCGGCGGCAGCGGCGCGGCGGGGGCGGGGGCCTGGGCGGGGGGAGCCGGCTGCTCCTGGGGCGGCGCCGACTGCGCGGGCCACTGCGGGGCACCGGTCGGCGCACCCGTGGGCGTGGCCGGCTGGAACGCGGGCGGCAGCGGCGGCAGTCCGGCGCCCTGCTGGCCCGGTACGGGAGACCACGGCTGGGCCTGCTCGGGCGCGGGCGGGACGGCGGCGTCCTGCGGCGCGGCGGCGTGCGGCGGGGCGTCCTGGGGCGGGGTGTCGTGAGGTGCGGTGTCGTGAGGTGCGGTGTCCTGCGGGGCGGCGTCCTGGGGTGCGGCCTCGGCGGCCTCAGGGGCCCGGGGGGCCTCCGCGGCGGCCTCCGCCACCGGTGCCTCGGCTTCGGCGGTCCCGGCCGGGCCGTCCACCGGAGCGGTCTCCTCGGCGGCCTCGGTCCCGGTCCCGGCGTCTTCCGCCTCCGGCTCGCCCGACTTCGCCGCCTCCCGCTCGGCGATCTCCGCCATCTCGCGCTTCAGGGCAGCGGGGGAGAAGCGCATGGTGGCGCCGCTCTCCACATCACCGCCCCCGAACGGCTGCGGTGCCTCGTCCTCCCGCTGCTCGGCCGCCACGGGGGGCGCCGCCTCAGCGGGAGCGGGCGCGGGAGCAGGCGCCGGAGCGGCCGGAGCCTCCGGCACCGGAGGCACGACGGGTGCCGGCGCCGCTCCGGGCGCCCAGTCCGGCTCGTACCCGCCCGGCGGCGGCACCGCCACCGGGGTCGCCCCGCTCGGCGGCGGGGGAGGTGTCACGGGAGGCGTCACCGGCGGTGTGGCCGACGCCCCGCCACCCGACGACGTGTCGCCCGCGTTCTGCGTGTACCAGGCAGGCGGCGTGTAGTCGATGGTGAACTCACCCGTCATCTCGGCGGGATCCGCGTCGGACTCCTCGACGGGAATGTTCCAGCTCCCGTGGATGTCGTCCCGATCGCCGTTCACTTTGCCTCCTGGTGTGGTCGAGCACCCTTGTGCCGTCGTGGGTGGGGGCCACCGTTTTCCGATCGGCCCGGCTCTCCCCCGGGGACGTGGCGGCATGACCGCAAACCCGCGCCGCGCCCTCACCCACCCTAATCGCCAACACCACTCGCCCGGCAGGCCCGCCCGGTGGTCTCCCGCCGTCCCGCGCTTCCCGCCCCGCCCACAGGTCGCGCCGGTGCGGCGGAGTGTGAGAAATGCGGCCGTGCGAACCGGGGCGATCAGGAGCAAGTCGGGCGCCGCTGCCCTCCGGTGGGGGTTCTCAACGATCGGGTCTCGACATCACGCGGCATCAACCGGCCGCCCGGCCCCTCACCGCAGGTCGAACTCCCCGTCACGCGCGCCGAGCACGAACGCGCGCCATTCGGCCTCCGTGTACCGCAGGACGGTGTCCGGGTCCAGGGACGAGCGCATGGCCACGGCACCGCCCGGAAGGTGGGCGATCTCCACGCGCTCCTCGTCCGCGCTCGTACCGGGGGCGCCCTGCCACTCGACGTCGGAAATGTCGAGCGCGTACAGCGCGTCCTTCTCCTCTGCGCTCCCCATCACGGTTCCCTTCGGTCACGGCCGGCCGGACGCATGTGGCAAACACCCGGTGACGGCACGTAGTTGGACGGTGGCTCTGACGTCGCCACGGGCATCCTAGGCCAGCCCGGGCCGGCGGGAACGGATGCTCGGGCGGATCGGTACGCGGTTGTGCGGCCGTACCCGCCTCCACCGCCCGCGTACCTCACCCGGGAGGGTGAGGGGGCCGGGTCAGTCCATCCGGCGGGCCGTGCCCAGGAGACCGGTCTCCGCGTCCGTCGGGGTGGTCATCACCCAGTGCCGCTCGCTTCCCGCGCACCAGAGGGTCACGCCGTCCGCCAGGGTCGGCAGCGCCTCCGTCTCGGTGCGGTGCAGCCCCAGTATCCGCCCGATCTGCTGGGCCTCCTGGGGCGAGACGCGCTGCACGCCCACGAGCGTGGACGTCCGCATCAACCGGGGCGCCACCGGGCTCAGATAGGGCAGCAGGGTCAGCACGGACTGCCACGGCGAGGACACCACACGCCCGCGGGGCGGCCGCATGCCGCAGTCGCGCACCACGACGACCGGACTGCCCACCGTGGCGCCCATGGGCGGAACGCGGCCGACGTCGTGCAGCGTGATGCACTCCAGGCCGGCACCGGCGGACTGCGCCAGGGTGGTCCACTCCTGCGCGCGTCCCGTCTCCACCGCGACGCGCGCCCCGGTGCCCGCCGCGCGCAGCGCCAGCACCTGCGCGGTCCACAGGCCGCCGATCAGGAGAACGTCGTACGGCGTCGAGCGGTGGAACCCGACGAGCTGGGGGTGGCCCTCCGCGTCGTCGCCGATCACCACCCCGTCGTCCCCGACCGGCAGGGACAGGGCCCCCAGGTGGTCGGTGACCACGCTGTGGCCCGCGTGACGCGGGCCGAACAACCCGCGGACGCCCCGTACGGACGAAGCGGCCATCACCGCGCACCTCCCAGCGGCAGCGTCGCCAGCACGCCGGGCAACTGCTCGCGGTCGAGTCTCAGCAGGCCGACCTTCGCCGAACGCGCGGCCTGCTCCAGGGCCCGGCGGACGCCGACCAGCTCGGTGTCGGAGCCGCCGGTGATACGGACGTGACTGAGGACGTTCATCGTTCCCTGGCGCGTTCCGCGGCGCAGGGTGAAGCTCACGGTCGTGGCGTACGCCGGGACGGAGGTGAGCAGCGACACCAACTGGGGCAGCGGGGCCGCCCCCCGGCCCAGTTCGGGCCACCGTCCGACCGCGTACGTGGTGTGCCAGCGGTCGTCGCACCGCCAGACCCGCGAGGTCTCGGCCGTACGCCGCTGCGCCGCCGCACCGGGCTGCGCCGCCCGTGCCGCCAGGCGGGGATTGGCGCAAGCGGCGGTCGCCACCGTGGAGTTGAGCTCCTCCTGGTCCAGGACCACGGCCTGGAAGCCCACACCGGTCAGCCGGCTCGCCACGTGGTCCGCCGCGCGCACCAGGCAGCGCTGCGCGCCCTCGAGACCTCCGCCGCGTGCCGTGACGGCCTCCCGGCACAGCTCCGGATCGAGCTTCACGGCCACCCACGTCATACGCAGCGCCGGCGCCCCGGTCCGCTCGTGCAGGGGGGCGTACGACAGCCGCGCCACGGCCTGCTGGGGCAGGTGGGGCGCGGGGGCCGGGCGTACCTGCTGGAGCAGTTGCACCGACTCCAGGACGATGTCGTCGACCTTGAGGGCGTCGCCCAGGACGGACAGCGGCAGCGCGCGGGCGCCGGAGGCGGGACGCAGGGCGGTCCCCTGGGACTCCACCCGTACGACCGCCGTCAGGAAGGTGCCGTCGCCGAGCATCCCGACGGTACGGCGGTTGCGGTCGACGTACGGGAAGGGGCGGAAGCCCGGCGCGCTCTCCGCGACGGCGGCCAGCGACGCGTCGGTGTCCGCACCCGCCGGTGCGGCGCCGCGCCTGCGGGCGCGCAGGGCCAGTGCCGTCGCAAGCCAGTCCTGAAGTGCCTGGCCACGGCGCCGGATCACGGCCAGGAGCAGCAGCAGGCATGCCACGGTGCACGTGGGGATGAGCCAGAGGCCGCCGAGCGCGACCCCGACCGCGGCGAGGGCCAGCGCCATCTCCACGAGCACCAACTGCCGCGTCTGGAACGGGCCGAGGCGGCCGGTACGGGCGAGCGGGCGCAGGACGGTCGTCGTGGGGGTCCCCTGAGCAGCAGTAGCCGTACGGCCGTTACTGCGTTGCCGTCGGGAAGTATCAGGGGCTCGTCCGGGTGTCCGCCCACTTCGCGCGCGCGTCGCCGTACCCATCGCCGCGTTGCCCCCTCGTGTCCGCAAGTGCCACATTCGCATGGGCGTTGACCGGGCGATCACCCTACCTGAGCGGGGAGATGCGGGCGTCGGCAGGCATAGTAGTGGGCGGCGCGACGGCAGGCGTTCCGATGCGTGTGGGAACCTGAGCGCCCAGAGGGGATGAGGGGCAGCGGACAAATGGCATCACGACGGGACGAACTCAACGCCTACACCTTCGCAAAGCGGAGGCTGATTGCGCAGTTCGTGCAGCCGAACACCACGGGCTCCGAGGAGGGCGCGCCGCGCCCGCTCCGCGCGGTGGTGCCGGGAGCCATCGTCGGTGTGGTGGTCCTGGCGGTCTTCGGTGCCTGGGGGATGTTCAAGCCGGTGGCGCCCCAGAAGTGGGACACCCCGGGCGAGAACGTCATCATCGCCAGCAAGTCCACGACCCGCTACGTGGTGCTGAAGACCGGCGACAAGAAGCAGCTCCACCCGGTGCTGAACATGTCGTCGGCGAAGCTCCTTCTCAACCCCGACAAGGGCAAGGTCATCAACGTCGACGAGTCGGTGCTCGACAGCGGCAAGATCCCGCACGGCGCCACCCTCGGCATCCCCTACGCCCCGGACCGGCTCCCCGACCCCAAGGAGGCCGGCGCCGCGAAGCGCTGGGCCGTCTGCGAGCGGCCGGGCGAGGGAGGCCGGGCGATCCAGAAGGCGGCGTTCGTCCTCGCCGAACGCGAGGAGAGCAGGACCGAGGGCGCGGACCGCCTGCGCGGCGGGGAACTGCTCTACGTGGAGGGTCCCGACAAGACCCGTTACGTCGTGGACGCGGGCGGCACGGCGTACCCGCTGGAGAAGGACGAGCTGCTCCTGCGTCAGCTCGTCGGTCAGGGCCGTGCGGCGCAGCGCGTGTCCGCCGCCTGGCTGGACACCCTCCACAAGGGCGACACCATCACCTTCCCCACCGTGCCCGGGCAGCCGGGGGAGCCCGCCGGGGTGGACGGGCTGCTCGAGCCCGAGGACAACAAGGTGGGCATGGTCCTCACCGCCACGGACGGGACCAGGAAGCAGCAGTACGTCGTCCTCGAGGGGCGCGTCGCCCCCGTGTCCGACTTCATGGCGAAGCTCCTGCTCAACAGCCGGGAACTGATCGGCCTGGGACAGGCGGGCCAGGCCAAGTCCGTGAGCGCCGGAGCCTTCCAGCCGGGCGAGGCGTTCGGCAAGGACAAGAAGTGGCCCCAGTACGCGCCGAAGCCCGTGAACGACGCCGCGATCGCCGAGAACAGCCGTAACACCGTCTGCAACGTCCTGCGCAAGGTGGACGGCGACGACGGTTCCACCACCCTCAGCACCTGGGCGGGCAGCGACTTCCCCGCCCCCCTGCCGACCGGCTCCAGCAGCGCCTACGTCACCCCGGGGTCCGGGCAGCTCTTCCGCCAGTTCAAGGGGTCCGAGACCGGCACCGGGTTCCTCTTCCTCGTCACCGACACCGGCCTGCGCTACGCCATGCAGTCCAACGGCGACAGCGCCACCGACGACGCCGGCATCGGGTCCTCCGGGTCCAAGGAGGAGAAGCGGGCACGGCAGCAGGAGGCACAGCAGGCCCAGAACCGGCTCGGCTACAAGGACGTGGACCCCGTGCCCGTCCCCGCGGCCTGGTCGACCTTCCTGCCGACCGGCCCCCGCCTGTCCACCGGCGCGGCCCGCCAGCCGCAGGGTTCCTGAGGGCCGGGGCGCACATGACCTCCACGTACCGACGCCTGCTGGCCGTCGCCGCCGTCACCACCCTTGTCGCCGTTCCCGCGAGCCCCGCCGTGGCGGAGGACAGCACCCAGTGCACCTTCCCCGGCAAGATGTACGAAGGCCGCCCCTGGTCCCTCCAGCGGGTGCTGCTGGACGAGCTGTGGAAGCAGTCCACCGGCAAGGGCGTGCGGGTCGCCGTCATCGACACCGGTGTCGACGTCAAGAACCCCCAGCTCAAGAAGGCCGTCGACACCGGCAGCGGTGTCAACCTGCTCCCCAAGGACCTCAAGGACGACAACGGCAACGAGATCGAGCGCGGCAAGGAGGACGGCACCACGGACACCGTGGGCCACGGCACCAAGGTCGCCGGCATCATCGCCGCCCGCCCCGCCAAGGGCACCGGCTTCGTCGGCCTGGCCCCGGACGCCACGATCATCCCCATCCAGCAGAACGACGCCGAAGGCCACGGCACCGCCGAGACCCTGGCGACCGCCATCCAGCACGCCATCGACGAGGACGCCGACGTCATCAACATCTCCCAGGACACCGCCAAGGCGGTGGAACCGGCCCCCGCCCTGAAGCAGGCCGTGGACGAGGCCTTGGCCCAGGAGATCGTGGTCGTCGCCTCGGCGGGCAACGACGGCCTCGGCGGCAACGTCAAGAAGACCTACCCCGCCTCGTACGACGGCGTCCTCGCCGTCGCCTCCTCGGACCGCAACAACGAGCGCGCCCCCTTCTCCCAGTCCGGCGACTTCGTCGGCATCGCGGCACCGGGCGTGGACATGGTCTCGACCGTCCCGGGCGGCGGCCACTGCGCGGACAACGGCACCAGCTTCTCCGCCCCGTACGTGGCGGGCCTCGCGGCCCTCATCAAGGCCAAGCACAAGGACTGGACGCGCAAGCAGATCGTCGCCCAGATCCAGCAGACCGCCGAGCGCTCCGTGGCCGGCCACGACCGTCTCGTCGGCTGGGGCGTCGTCGACCCGGTCCGCGCCCTGACGGAGGACGACAAGCCCATCGAAGCCCCGGTCGCCCACGAGGGCGTCACCCGCGCCGAGGCCCCGACCCCGGCCGAGCTCCACCTCGGCGAAACCCCCGACCAGCGCAACGCCCGCCTCGCGACGTACGTGGTGGTCGGCGGCGGCGTCCTGGTGGCGATGATCACAGGAGTCGCCGTCGCACTCCGCGACTCCCGCCGCCGGACCCGCCGCATCGCACGGTTGCAACCGCACGGGAGGGAAGTGGCGTGACGGGTAAGGCGCTTGGGGCTGTCATGGCCAGTGACTAGAGTGACTCCGGCACTGCGTGTCAGCTCAAGCAAACGGGGAGGTCTGAGCATCGTGCTCGAGGCAGTTGGTTACGGGGGCGGCCATGGCGGGTGACCTCGAGCGCGGAGTGGGCGCGCTGAAGAAGTTCCGGAGCCGGGTCGACACACTGCTGACGGAGCTGGAAGGCGGGGCGGGCGGCAGTCGTCAGGTCGCCCTGGACCGTGTGACCCGCGGCTCTCTGGGAGTCGGCCTTCAGTTCGCGGAGGCGGACGACTTCTTCACCCAGTACAACCGCGTGCACACGGCTCTCGTCCAGCTTTCCAAGTCGCTCGGCGACCAGATCGAACTCCTGCACATCGCCGTGCACGCGGCGGACGTCGGATACGACAACGTCGACGAGGGGGCACGGCGGCGCTTCCACGAGATCCGCACCCGTCTGGCCAAGGAGTACGACGAGGCGGAGCGGGCGAAGGCCAAGGCGCAGGACAAGGGCGCCCAGCCGGAGCGCCAGGATGCCACCAGCGGCACGACGGACCTGGGGTGATCAGCGATGAGTGAAGAGAAGCAGCCGAAGCCGCTGACGCCCGAGCAGCAGGCGAAGAGCTTCGAACAGGCGCAGCAGGAGGCGCAGAAGAACATCCATGGTCAGTTCGCCGCCACGGACTTCATGGAGCGGGCCACCGACCTCATGGACGGCTTCTTCCGCGGCGGCCGGGCGGGAGACAGCGTCTTCGGCAAGACCAGCTTCGAGAACGCGAAGCTGAACGCGATGCTCGACTTCCTGGACAGCGCCAATCCGGCCGACCTGGAGAACGCGTCCGCGACCCTCAAGAAGGCCACGAACGCCCTCAACGACGCGGCGAAGGATCTGGCCGCCGCTGTCGCCGCACCGGACTGGAAGGGCGAGGGCGCCGAGGCTTTCCGGTCGTACGGCGCCCAGATCGTCAGTTACACCTACAAGCTGAGCAACTTCGCCAACGTGGTGGGCGCGCAAATGGAGGTCGCCAGCACCGGCCTGGCCTCGGTGCGCAACTCCAAGCCGCCGCGGGACGGCCGCTTGATTCAGAAGAGCCCCGAGGAATTCGCCCTACCGGAGCGCACGGAGGACAACCAGGAGTACCAGAAGGCCCTTGCGGTGGAGAAGGACCGCCAAGAGGCCATCAACCAGATGAACCGCCTGGCGTCCTTCTACGCGGTCTCGCACAGCACACTGGCCGCCCAGGACCCCCCACCACCGCCGAAGCCGCTGAACGCGGCGGTGCCGGCACCGCTGGGGCAGTTCGACGCACGATCATCCGGTACGGGTTCCGAGCCGGCGCGCCTCTCGGAGGCCTCCTCACCACAACCGGGCGGAAGATCAGAAGCCGGCACAGGTGGCGGCTCAGCGCGCGCGGAGGTCTTGGGCAGGCCCGGGGAGATCGCGGGTCCGCACACCTCGGTGCAGATCGACAGCGTGCTGACCCCGACCGCCCCCACCGCGCCCACCAACACCCCGCCGCTTCCCTCGCAGCCGACCACCCCCGGGCCGACCCCCGGCACCCCTCCGCCGGTGCTGACGAATCTCGGCCCTTCTCGGCCCAACCCCGCACGCGCGCAGGGAATGCCGGGCACGCCCCGAACCGGTGCGGGAAAGACGGGCCCGGTGGGCCGCCCCAGCACCACGGGGTACGGAAACGCCCAGCCGACGGGGCGAAATGCTCCAGCCGTTGGGCGGCCCGCGCCTACGAGCGGTCCGGCCACGTCAACGGGGCGCTCCGGCCCGCCCGTTGGCCGTCCGGGGACGCCGGGTACCGGACCGACCGTTGGCCGCCCGGGGACGCCGGGTACCGGACCGGCCGTTGGGCGTCCGGGGACGCCGGGCACCGGCCCCGGCACGGGCCGTGCGGGTGTGCCGGGTGGCAACGGGCCGGTGACCGGTAGGCCCGGCGTGCCCGGACAGGTGACACCCGGTCGCCAGAACACCTCGAGCACCCCGCGGGCCGGTCACTCGAACGGGATCGTCGGTGGCACGCCTCAGCGCGGCGCGCAGGGCGCGAATGGCACTGCTGGATCACGCCTGCCGAGGGCGACGGTCATCGGTGGGGAAGGCCCGGCGACAGGCCGCCCCCCGGTGGCGAAGCCCAGCCACTCAGGTGTCATCGGTGCCGGCCAGGGCAGTGGCACCCGCGCCACAGGGAGAGGTACTCCCAGCGCCAACGGCGTAGTGGGGATGCCACGTGGCACGACGGCGAGCCCCGGCCGCGCAGGACAGCGTCAGAACCGCGACGAGGAACAGGACCAGACCGGTTCGGCACGCCCCGGTCACCTGACAGAGGATGAAGAGACGTGGGCCGGCAGGCGGCGAGGCGCCGTACCGCCGGTGATCGGCTAGGCACTCGGAAGATTCGGAAGTCAGGATGACGCCAGTAATGAGCCAGCTCTTCAAGCGCAGGGTGCCGCTCTGTGCTGTGGCTGTGGCCGGAGCTTGGACAGTGGCCTTCGGCGGGACCGCCACGGCTGCGACCATCACCGATCCGCAGTCGAAGCAGTGGTACCTGGACGCCATGAACGCCGATGACATCTGGAAATCGGTCACCGGTGAGGGCGTCACGGTCGCGGTCATCGACAGCGGCGTCAACCCCTCTACGCCGTCGCTCAAAGGTCAAGTTCTCAAAGGCGTGGACTTCACCGGAGTGAAGGGCGAGGCCTGGGACGATTTCGACGGCCACGGAACCTCGATGGCCGAGCTGATCGCGGGCACTGGGAAAGGCGGAGGGCTCAAAGGGCTGGCGCCGGGAGCGAAGATCATCCCGTTCCGTGTGTCGGACACTGAGCTGCAGAACAAGGAGAAGGTGAATGCCTTCGACCTCGAACAGGCCATCAAGGCGGCTGCGGACAGTGAAGCCAAGATCATCAATGTCTCGATGGGTAGTGAGTACTACAGCTCTGAGGTGCGCGACGCCGTTGAGTACGCGCAGAGCAAGGGGAAGCTCCTGTTCGCCGGTGCCGGTAACAACGGCACGAAGGGAAACAAGCTCCAATACCCTGCCAGTTACCCCGAAGCGATTGCTGTGGCCGGGTCGGGACCTGACGGCAAGGTGTCCGAGTACTCGCAGCACGGGGAGTCCATCGACATCGCGGCGCCCGCCGACGACATTCCCGGGTGGTGCGACCCGAACTTCACGAGCTACTGCGACGGCGATGGCGGCACCAGCTCCGCCACTGCCCTCGCCTCCGCATCCGCCGCACTGATCTGGTCCAAGCACCCCGACTGGACCGCCAACCAGGTCTTGCGGGTCATGTTCGAGTCCGCCGGCCGGGGTGAGGGCTGGAAGCCCGGCACCGTCAGCAACTACCTCGGCCACGGCATCGTCCGCCCCGGCGCCCACATCAACCGGGGTCTCGGCAAGCCCGGCGACCCGAACATCAGCCCCCTCACCAACAAGCAGGTGGGCGGCAACGCAGGAAGCTCACCCGCCCCCTCTGCACCAGCTTCGTCACAGGCTCCCACGGGCAAGCCCGGCTCCGACGCAGTCGTGGCAGGCTCGGGCGAGGAGACCCGGAAGGCAGAAGGCGGCAGCAATGCGGGCCTCATCGTCGGGGCAGCCGCCGGTGTCGTCGTCCTCGCCGGAGGGGCCTACGCGCTCGCACGCCGACGCCGCAGCGCGTGACCGGACCCCGCGTGCATCGGACTTCACCTCCCAGCAGCACCTGGTGAAGCACAACCCAGCAAGTCACAACAAGCAGTTCAGAAGGGAACGTCACCGTGTCACAGGGCCAGCGGCTTTCAGACAGCCAAGTCATCGCGCTCGAAAGGCACCTGCTCGAGAAGTTCAACTCGATCAAGGGCCAGCTCACCCAGATTCAGGGCACGATCGACAGCCTTGAGGGCCAGTGGAAGGGTATCGGCGCCGGGGCATTCAACTCGAAGCAGCAGGAGATCAACACCTCCATGGTGCGTCTCGGCAACATCCTGGCGAAGTTCCTCGACGGGCTGAGCGCGTCCAGGAAGATCAAGGACGGCACGGAGGACGAAGTCCTCGCCGCCGTGCAGAGCATCAACGTGGATCTCGGTGTCGGCACCAGCGCCGTTCCGAAGTCGAGCATCAGCAACCTCTAGAACCGCTGACGCACGCCGAACGACCACAACACGCGAGATGAGGGAACCATGGGCATGAACTCCGGTGACGAGCTCGTCGTCAAGTACGACGGCCTCGACATTGCCGCGACGAACCTCGGCAACCAGGCCAAGAAGCTGGAGGAGGACCTCCGGGAGATCAAGACGGCCATGGCCACGGTCGCCGCCGGCTGGGAGGGCGAGGCACACGCCGCCTACGTCCAGGAGCAGACGAAGTGGGACAAGGAAGCCGCTGACATCCACCAGGCCCTGATGCAGATCGGCCAGGTCGTCGCACGGGCCGGCGGTGACTACATGGGCGGCGACAAGAAGGCCGCCAGCTACTTCGCGTAAGCAGCGCACACGGACGGATGAACGGGGTGGGTACGCGCGAGGGGTACCCACCCGCTCCGGAGCCGGGTGAGACGACGGACTCCCGGGAACCGCAGTGGCGGTTGCCGGGAGTCCGTCGTCGCTCAGCGACGAGAGCCGCGGCCCGATCTCACGGCGTCGGCCCCTTGCAGGCCGCCGAGTCGGCGACGGACTGCGCGTAGGCGAGCAGCAGGTTCTTCGCCGCGTCGGCGTCCGAGAACTTCTCGTCGTGGAAGAGGACCCTGACGAAGAGCTGGTTGCGGTCCGGGTGCTCCTTGGCGGCCACCGGGCACGGGGCGCGGCGCACGCCTCCCTTGCCGGACCACATGTACGTCCCGTCCGCGCTGGTGTGCTCGTCGATGTCGATGTACGGGTTGATGCGGGCCGCCTTCCGTACGGAGGGGTCCACCCGCCACTCGGAGATGGCGCTGAACACCGTCGTGCCGTCGACGGAGACACGGCAGTGGGTGGCTCCCACGGTGCGTGACGCGGCGTGCGCCTTGAGCGTCCTGCCGCTGCTCGGCAGGACCGCGTCGACGGCGGCGGCGGGCACCGGGGTGCCGCAGAGGTCCGAGGGCACGGTGAAGGACCGCTCCGGCTCCGGTTTCGAACAGGCGGCGAGCGCCAGGGCCAACTGGGCGGCCGCGGCGACAGCGGTGAGGTGCCGCTGTACCCGCCGCCGGCGTGGAGCCGTCAGCGAGGCGTCCTCGGCCCGTCCGCTGCCCGTTTTCATTCGGGTGCGTGTCATGCGGCAGGCACCTCCGTGGTGAGGTGATCCGCCATGCCCCGCGCATTGGTGGCGGCGTCGCTGAAGCCGTTGTCGCGCCCCGTCAGGGCCCAGTCCGCCGTCTGTTCGGGCTGGGGGAGCTCATGCTTCTTCGCCGCGTTGATGGCTGCCAACTGGCCATGTTCCGCGCTCAGGTCCCGGCTCTTCTCCCACAGGTCGCTGGCGCTCCTGCTGGCCCCCGTCAGGACGTCGGTCTCCGACTGCTGGAAGATGTGCTCGAGTACCATGCCGCTGACGGTACCGGCGACACCACCGGCCACCGCGCCTCCCACCGGTGTGGCGATGAAGCTCACGCCGACGCCGATGCCCGTCCCGATCGCTCCGGACCACGCGTTCTTCTGTTGCGCGACCGAGTCGGAGAACTCCTTGGCCTCCTTGGCGGCCGGGCCCAGGAGAGCCTCCTGCATGCCGATGGCCAGAGATCCGCTGACCTCTCCGGAACGCCGCGTGATGGTCTCGATCGTCTCCTGCGCCGAGTGGGGATAGCGCTTGTCCGCGGGCAGGTCCGGGTCGAGGTGGTAATCCATGAGACTCGCCATGTACGCCTTCTGCCCCACCTCGACGGCCGCGTAGCCGTCCGGGTTCTGGCCCACGGTGATCAGGAAGGCGGTGACGTCCTTGTGGTCCAGCTTGGCCTGCGCGCCGGCCAGGGGGAAGAGCCGATCGGTGTTCCCGCGCGGGTCGTCGGCGAGCGCGCGGTTGATGTCAGGCAAGTACTCCGAGGCGATCTGGCCCATGCTGTCGGACATGTGTGCGTGGTCCGTCAGCCGCTTGGGGTCCTCCTCGACCGAGGCGACGATGGCCGACATCAACGTGGCCTGCGCTTCCGAGTGCGGGGCCAGGTCGGGCGTCGGCATCTCCCCCGCCCGGTGCCCTGTCGTAGCGGCCTCCAGGGCAAGAGCAAGGTTGTTGCGACCCTCGATGCTGTCCTCGCCCTCGCTGTTGCGCTCCTGCGGCCAGTCACGTTCCTCGAAGAGGTAGTCGAAGTTGGAGAGCGCGTCCTTGACTTCGTTGCCGTCCTTGTCCTTCGTCTTGAACTCGTGGTCCTCGTCCTTCGAAAGGAAGGGGGCACTGAAGAAGTCCGTCGCGGCGTCCGGACTGTTCGACAGTGCCTTCAGGAAGCCCACCATGGGGTCGGATCCGGAGTCGGTACCCGTCCGGTTCAGGTACGGCTCCATGTCCATGTGCTGCCAGGCCAAGGGAACGTGCTGACCGTTACTGCTCAGCTTCTTCTCGGTCTTGATCAGCTCAGTGCCGTAGGACGTGAGGAACTGGTCGTCGTAGTCACCCCAACGCATCAGGTTGCTCATGACCTGGAAGCCCATGGTGGTGCCGTTCCTGGCAAGCGACTGGCTGCCGAGACTCGTCATCTCGTGCTTCCAGTTCGCCATTTCCGGAGTGTCCGCCCGAGTGGCCGTGGCAAGCGTCAGGCTGAGGTGCTTCTGCAGGTCGTCGAACTGGTCGACGCGCTTGTGGCCCACCTGGTAGGCGCTGCGCGGGTCACTGACCCCTGCCCAGAAGTCGAGTGTGCCCCGTGCACCCAACTGCTCGGCCAGCCGTTCGGCGAACAGCTCGTCGCCCGCGTACTTCTTGAGGCCGGCGTGGAGAGCGTCGAAGTCCTCGACGGTGAGGTCCTCCGGCTTCTTCCTCGCCAGGGCGGCCAGGCGCTCGGCCTCTTTCAGCGCGTTTGCCGCTGTGTCACGGTCCTTGTACGCGGCGTCCGAGAAGCCGTGGTCGGCGAGGTCCACGAGGGCCTTGAGTGATGTCGAGGCGGTGTTGTCGATTTCCGTCGCCTTGTTCAGGATGGACTGCAGCTCATCACGCAGGGCGTCGACGTCGCTCTGTCCACCCGGCGCCTTCTTGTCCGGGTTCTCCCGTACGGTGAAGCCACCGCCGTTCGCGGACACCGTCAGGTTCCTGCCCCGGCCGCGTTCGATGGCCTCCTGGAGCAGTCGCTGCTGCGTCTTCAGCTCGTCCCGGGTGTCCCGCATGATGTTGCGGATCGACGTGGCCTGGATGACGGCGTCGCCGAACTCGCCGGCGGTCTTGCCGATGAACTCACGGGACACGGTGGCGTTGTAGCCGGCCCAGTCGGCCTTCTTCGCCCGGCCGTACAGTCCTTCCTCAGCGTCCCTCTTCAGCGTCTCCAGCTTGGTGAGCATGCTCGTCCAGTCGCTGACCGTGTCGTCGAGCAGTGTGAAGTTGGCCGAGTGCAGAGCTTCGAAATCCATGCGGCGTCAGTCCTTGTCCTTCTTGTCCTTCGCCCCATAGATCTCGTTCTTCCTGCCCGCCTGCGCCCAGTTCTCGTCGAACCCCGCGTCGAGCGCGTGGATGCTGCTCACATGCCGCTCGATGAAGACCTCGTCGCCGGCGTGCGCGTTCTTGGTGAAGTCCATGTGGTTCGAGATCAGCGCGCAGGCATCCATGACCGACCCCAGTTGCTTGTCCCAGCGGGTCGAGACGTGCTGCAGCGCCTTGCCGAGGGCGAACCCCTGACCGGCCAGGTCCGTTCCGGCGGCGTCCGTGGTGGTGACGCGTGCTTCCTTCCACAGCCGGTTGTACAGCTTGAAGGCATGGTCACCGATCGCTGCAAGGTCCTTCTGGTGCACCTGGAGGTCACCTTGCGGGTTGCCGGCGTTGGGTCTGTCCTCGGGAGGCAGCCCGTTCAGGTGCATCCGCGCCGGCCCCTTCTCGGCCGCCGACGCCTTTAACTGCTCCCACTCGTCCCAAGCCATCCGCAGGGCTCCTCCCCGTGTACCGGCAAACGGTTGCGTAGTGCAACAACCTATTGACGTACCGCGACCGGGTGCAAGGCCGGCCTTGGAGCTGCAAAAGGCGTACGCCATCCCCGATCACCTGGATCGGGGATGGCGCACGGCCCCCACTGCTCCTACACGCCGGCCATCCGCGACAAGCTGATGACGTGCCGTCCCGGAACCGTCAGACGCGGATGCCGGTCAGCCACCATTGGTGGAAGGCGACGGCACCGGGGTCTCCGCGGACCAGAAGGGTGACTTGATGTACGGCAGCCCCTTCGCCTCCGGAGAGTTCGGGTCGAGAGGCTTCCTCGGGGGTTCGGTGACCTCGGATTCCGTCACGCAGGGCGACGAGGCGCTGAAGAAGGCCTGCCCCTCGGCACCGATCTTCACGGTGACCTCGAAGCCCTCCTGCGTACGGGCGAAGATCGCCGGCCGCTCCTTGCTCGGGCGCACCGTGGTGATCTCGTAGCCCTTCTTCTTCCAGTGGCGCTCGACGACGCCCATGAAGCTGCCGCGCCGCTCCGCGGAGATCACGGTCATGACGTGCCGACGACGAATGACCTGACCGGTCCCCGTGCTGTCGTTCTTGAAGTCGGTGCACAGGGGGTCGCCGGACGGTCCCCGCTGTGCCTCCACCTTGGGGACGATCGCGGTGAAGGTGTCGTCGAGGATCTTCTCCGCCAGGTCGCCTGCCTGCTGCATGTTCACGTTCTGCGCCTTTCCCTTCGGGCCGGACCCGGCGTCGTCGCCGATCAGGCCGCAGCCGGACACGGTGAGTACGGCGAGGACAACGGCCAGAGTTCGGTGTTTCATCGATGCTTCTCCGGGGTGATGTCTTCGGGATGGCCCGAGACGACCGCTGCGATGTTCTCGGCCGACACGCGATCCTTTTCGGGGTTGAAGTAGTTCGAGTGCGCGGGGGTCGGGCCCTCGCCGTCAATGAGCGGCCGGGGACCGTCGTCGACCTTGAAGCGGTTGGCGCCGAACGCCTCGCTGGCCGGGTCCTTGCCGAACCAGATGTCGTCGTCGCCCTGGTCGGCGATGTCGCCCGCCAGGTAGGACAACAGGGGGCCACCACCTATGAAGGCGCCCGCCGCGGCGACCTCCTTCTTGGAGGGAAGCATCGTGACCGGGTCGTTCTCGGCCGCGCCCACGAACACGTGCTCCTTACCGACCCCCAGGTCCTCCGCCTTGTCCACGCCGACTCCGGGACTGCCGAGCAGCACGATGTCGTCCGCGCCGGGGATGCCACCCGCTTCCTGGGTGGCGGCACCGACCACGCGTGAGCCGTAGGAGTGCCCGATGGCCGTCATGTGGGGGTCGTCGTGGTCGTTGGTGGCGGCCAGTCCGCTCATGAAGGAGTTGTAGGCGGGAGCGCCCTTCTCGGCCCGCTCGGCCGACATCACCTCGGTGTTGGACAGCAGCGTCTCGGCGTCCACGCCGCCGAGCTGCGGCGGATCGTAGCCGAGCCACACGATGGCGGCGCTGGACGGATCGCTCTCCCTGGAAAGAACGGCGGTGTCGCGGGCACGCTTGACGTCGTTCTTGGCGAAGTCCGAGTCCAGCGCCGTACCGAGGCCGGGGACGTACGCCGCGACGTTCTTCGACGTGTCGGGGTTGCCGAAGGCCACAGCGGCGCGGCCGGTCCCCTCGTCGCCGATGCTGAGCAGCAGCATCGGCGGTTCCTTCGGGTTCTTGAGCTGCTCCGCGGCATTGAGCTCGAGCTGCGTCCGGATCTCCTTCAGGCCGCCCAGCCGGGCCTCCGCCGTCTCGCCGTCCTTGCCCTCGAACTTGGCGATCAGCAGGTCCAGGTTCTCCCGGTTGGCCTCGTCCCGCACCACCGCCGGGATGCCGTCCAGGTTGCCGAGCACGTCGGGGTAGCTGGCGAGGAACTCCTGGCGCTGCTCGTCGCTCAGCTTGTCCCACCATTCCTTGCGCTCGGCGGGCGACTTGTCGAGCGGGATCTCGCGCTTCATGAACTCGTGCGACGCGTCGCGCACGGCGTCCATGTCCGCCGCGGCGTCCGCCCACGTCTTGCTGTCGACGGTGAGGCCGTCCGCCGCCTTGAGCTTGCTCAGCACCCGCTGGTAGCGGCCGTCCATCTCGCGGGCGTCGCGCACCGCCATGGAGATGCGGTCGGCGATGTCCTGCGCCTTGGCGTGGTGCGGATTGGGGTTGATCAGACCATGGCTGCCCGGCCCGTACAGGCCGTTGTTGCCGGGGCCCGTCCAGCGGTCGCTGCCGGGGACGAACATCCCGTTGTTGCCGATGGCCTTGCCGCCCGGAATCGGCTGCTTGGTGAGCTCGTTCTTGCCGCCGGCCGGGTAGTCGACACTGCCGTCCTCGTTGACGGTGTACGAGTTGGCCGCCGCGTCGGCGAGCGCCTCCTTCAGGCGCCGCTGCGGCGAGGCCAGCTCGGTGGAGAGCCCGGTGACGGCCGTACGGATGAGACCGCACTCGGTCTTGATGTACTCGTAGTTGCTGCTCAGACGCTTGAACCTGCCGACGGCGGCCTTGGCGGACTCGCTCTCCTGCGTCTTCGACAGGGCACCGCCCATGTCGCCGTCGACCCGGGTCTGCGCCGCGTCGGCGTGCCGGGATGCCGCTCCCCAACTGTCGGCGGCGTCGTCCAGTTCCGTCAGCTTCAGATCGCGTAGCTGCTGCCACGTCAGGGAGGAGGTCACTTCGCCTCACCGCCGTTCGGCGTCTTCACACTGTCCGCCTTCGCACCGGTCGCGGTGTCCACTCCACCCAGAGTCTTCGGTACCTGCCGCAGCGCGGGGTCCAATGCGTCGCACTCGTCACCCACGGCCTTGAGCCGCGTCTCCCACGATGTGAGGACGCTCTTCAGCTCGGCGAGGCTCGCGAGTCCCTCCAGACCGCCCGCCATGCCCGCGTGCCCGTTCGTCAGGCTCGTCTTGGAGGCGCCGGTACTGACCCCGAGTTCCTTGGCCGTCGTGGCGGCGCGGTTCCAGGGTGCGGCGGAATGCTTCAGCCCCGTGCCGCCGGCCGGTGTACCGGTGCCTCCCTGATCAGCCGGTATCTGGTTGAGCTGCATCCGCGCCGACTCCTTCTCGGCCGCCGATGCCTTCAACTGCTCCCATTCGTCCCATGCCATCCGCTGGGTCCTTCCCCCGTGAGTTCTGCTGGACGATTCGCTTCCGCATCAACGTAGGTGATGCGCTCTCATTCCTCGCAAGGGCCACTGGTCATGTCCGGACCACCGCCGCGCTCACCCGTACACCTCCGCCGGCATCAGACCCGTCTGCACCAGCGGGTTGCCGCGCTGGCGCGAGACGAAGACACCGCGGCCCGCCGGCATCGGGCGCATGCGTACGCCGCCGAGGACGTCACCCTCCTGCGGGTCACCGGAGAGGAGGACGCCCTGGGCGCCGAGCTCCATCATCCGCTGCATGAACGGCTCGTACGAGGACCGGCTCGCCCCCGCCGCACTGCGGGCGATGACGAACCGGACGCCCACGTCACGCGCGAACGGCAGATGCTCCGTGAGCTTGGCCAGCGGGTTGCCGCTCGATGTGGACACCAGGTCGTAGTCGTCGACCACCACGTACACCGACGGGCCGCGCCACCAGCTCCGGTCGCGCAGTTGCTGGGCCGTGACGTCCGGGGACGGGGCGCGGCGCTGCATCAGGTCCGCGAGGGCGTCCACGTGGTGGTCCATGCTGTTGGACATCGGGACGTACTCCGCGAGGTGCGACGCCGGGGTGACGTCCAGCAGGCCGCGCCGGTTGTCGATCACGAAGAACTTGGCGGAGTCCCCGTCGTACCGCTCGCACACCTGCTTGATCAGGAGCTTCAGCAGGTTGGTCTTGCCCGACTCGCTCTCGCCGAACACCAGGAAGAACGGGTCGCGCTCGAAGTTGACGAAGACCGGTTCCAGGTTGTTCTCGTCGATGGCGAACGCCACTCCGCGCCGCGGCTCGGCGAACCCGGCGGGCAGGTTCTGCGCCGGCAGCTCGCGGGGCAGCAGACGGACCTTCGGGGCGGCCGGGCCGGTCCAGTGACGGCCGATCTCCCGCGTCATGGCGGCCGTGGCCTCGGCCAGGTCGCTGTCGGAGTTGATGCCGTCGATGCGCGGCACGGCGGCCATGAAGTGGAGCTTCTCCGGGATGAGACCACGGCCCGGCACTCCGCTGGGCACGTTGACGGCGAGCTTGCGGTCCACCTCCGAGTCCATGGTGTCGCCCAGCCGCAGTTCGAGCCGGTTCATCAGGTGGTCCTTGATGTTGGAGCGCACCTCCATCGACCGTGACGCCGTGAGGATCACGTGGATGCCGTAACCGAGACCGCGTGCCGCCATGTCCAGGACGGCCGGCTCGAGGCCCTCGTAGTCCGAGCGGAAGCTGCCCCAGCCGTCGATGACGAGGAAGACGTCACCGAACGGCTGGTCGGTGATCTCCCCGCGGGCGCGGAGCCTGCGGTACGTGGCGATGGAGTCGATCCCCGCACTGCGGAAGTACTCCTCGCGCCGCGACAGGATGCCGTACACCTCGGCGACCGTACGCCGCACCTTCTCGGGGTCGAGACGCGACGCCACCCCGCCGACGTGCGGCAGCTCGGCGACCGACGACAGGCCGCCACCGCCGAAGTCGAGGCCGTAGAACTGCACCTCCTGCGGTGTGTGGGTCAGTGCGAAGCCCGCGATGAGGGTGCGCAGCAGCGTCGACTTGCCCGACTGCGGGCCACCGATGATCTGCATGTGCCCCGCCGCCCCGGAGAAGTCCCGGTACAGCGTGTCGCGGCGCTGCTCGAACGGCTTGTCCACCACACCCAGCGGTACGACGAGCCGGCCGGCGCCCTCGAACCCGGGCTGCGTCAGCCCGCGCCCCTGCACGCCGGCGAGGCCGGGCAGCAGTTCGTCGAGGGTCGGCGGGTTGTCCAGCGGCGGCAGCCACACCTGGTGGGCCTCCGCGCCGCGCCCTTCGAGCCGCCGCACGATCACGTCGAGCACCGAGTCGGCCAGCGCGTCGTCCTCGGCGGCGCGCGCCTCCGGCACCCGTGCCTGAGCGGCCGGCTCGACGTACCGCACGGGCACGGGCGCGGCGGTGAACGGCACCGGACGGCGGTCCACCGGCAGCGGACCGCCCGGCAGCGCGTCCTGCCGGCCGGAGCGGTAGACGCCGGAGACGTACGCGGCCTTGAAGCGCACCATCTCGTCCGTACCGAACTTCAGGTAGCCGGAGCCGGGGACGTTCGGCAGCGTATAGGCGTCGGGGACACCGATCGCCGCACGGGACTCGGCGGCGGAGAAGGTGCGCAGACCGATGCGGTACGACAGGTACGTCTCCAGACCGCGCAGGCGGCCCTCCTCCAGGCGCTGGGACGCCAGCAGCAGGTGCACGCCCAGCGACCGGCCGATACGGCCGATCTGCACGAACATCTCGATGAAGTCCGGCATGGCGGTGAGGAGTTCGCTGAACTCGTCGATGACCAGGACGAGGGAGGGGATCGGCTGGAGCGGGGCCCCGGCGGCGCGCGCCTTCTCGTAGTCGTGGATGTTGGCGTAGTTGCCCGCGTCGCGCAGCATCTCCTGGCGCCGGTTCAGCTCGCCGCGGATGGAGTCGCCCATGCGGTCGACGAGGGTCAGGTCGTCCGCGAGGTTGGTGATCACGGCGGCGACGTGCGGCATCTGGGACATACCGGCGAAGGTGGCGCCGCCCTTGAAGTCCGCGAGGACGAAGTTCAGGGTCTCGGAGGAGTGGGTGACCGCGAGACCCAGCACGAGCGTGCGCAGCAGCTCGGACTTGCCGGAACCGGTGGCGCCCACGCACAGGCCGTGCGGGCCCATGCCCTCCTGCGCGGCCTCCTTCAGGTCCAGCATCACCGGGGAGCCGTCCTCGCCGACTCCGATCGGCACCCGCAGCCGCTCCGACTGGGACCGCGGCCGCCAGGTGCGGCTGACGTCGACCGACGCGGCGTCGCCGAGGTTCAGCAGGTCGGTGAAGTCCAGGTTCGCGAGGAGCGGTTCGTCGTCGTCCGAACCGGACCCGGCGCGCAGCGGCGCGAGCTGGCGGGCCAGCGCCTCGGCGGCCTCGAGGCTCAGCCGGTCCGGTACGCCGTCGTACACCAGGCCGTGGCTCGACTCCAGGCGCAGGGCGTCGCGGTGCACGGTCACGGACAGGCCGCCGCGGAGCCCCTGCGGCTCCCCGGGTACGAGCTCGATGATCGTCACGCCCTGCAGGCCCTCGGGCGTGGCGAGCGCCGACATCGGCGGGACGGACTGGCCGTCGAGGACGACCACGATGTGCGGCTGGTCCAGGAGCGGTTGCCCGCCGAAGCGGGGGCGGCCTTCGAGGCGCGCGGCGAGCATGTCCTGGAGGTCCCGGGCGTCCGTGGTGATCAGGCGCCGGCTGCCCGCGCCGTCACCGGGCCCGGGCGCCTGGACGTGCGGCAGCCACTTGGCCCACTCCCACTCCCCGGCCGTTCCGCTCCCGGCGGCCACGGCGATGACCAGGTCCTCCGGGGAGTGCAGCGCCGCCAGCGAGCCGACCATGGCGCGGGTCGCCGACCGGGCGGGCTCCGCCTCGCCGCTCACGGTCAGGTGGTAGAACGCCCGCAGGGACACGGCCATGGGCAGGCCGTCCAGCGTGCCGTGGGCCGCGAGGAACTGGCGCATCGCCCCGGCCGTCAGCGGCTCCAGCTCGTCGACGGGGGCGGTTTCGGGGGCCATGAGCGGGGTGGCGAGCTGCTGGCTGCCGAGGCCGACGCGTACCTGGCCGAAGTCGTCGTCGCCGGTGCGCCGTTCCCACACCCGGCTCCCCTCGGCGACCAGGGCCCACAACTGCTCGGGGGACGGGTGGAGGTAGAACTGGGCGTCACGCTGGAGACGTGCGGTACGCAGCACCGCGCGCCTGGTCTGCGTCAGGTACTTGAGGTAGTCGCGCCGCAGGTCGGCGAGCTGCCCCTGGGTCCCGCGCCGGTAGCGCACCATCATCGCGATGGCCATCGCCACGGTGGACGCGATCATCACCATGCCCATGATGCGCATGACGGGGTTCGGGGTCATGAAGAAGAAGACCACCGAGCCGGCCATGCCGAGCGTGGGCAACAACTGCATCAGAACGCCTTCTTGCTGTCCCCTGGGCAGCTCGGGCGGCGGTTGCAGGTGCACCGGATCGCCCGGTACCTCGGAGGGCAGGGCCCGTGGTGGGCGCTTGACGACGATCTGACTCACAGCTCACCAATTCCCTTGCCGGACGGAAATGTTCCTATCGGCGCCCCCGTGGCGACGGGCTCCATCCGCAGTGGGGGATCCTACTGGCGGAGGGGGTGACGGGTGGGCGGTAGGGTGGCGCGACGTCCTGGCTTGGGCCCGGACCCGTGCGTGAACCAACGCAAATAACGGTCGGGGGACTTGGCAGCGGGTTCCGCGGCGCGGCAGCGGCTTGCGGGCGCGTACCGAGGCGTCGCACCGGCACCCGCGCGCCACCACGGGTCTCCCGGCCGCACCAGGCACCAGGCGCAGGCACCAGGCACCAGGCGCAGGCACCAAGCACCATGCACCAGGCGCCGGCACCGAGCAGCAGGTGCAGGCACCAGGCGCCAGGCCGACGATCCACGGACAACACCACGAGGGGAAGCAGCAGGTGAGTATGACGGCCCCAGCCGCGGCCACCGGAACAGGCCACCCGGCTCCCGCGACTCCGTCCGCCGGCGGAACCGGCTTCTGCCGTGTCACCGTCGTCGCACCGGACGGCCGCGTCGACGTCGCACTGCCCGAGGACATCCCCGTCGCGGACCTGTACCCGGAGATCCTCCGGCTGTCCGGGCAGAGCCCCGCGCCCGGCGCCCCGGTCGGCTATCACCTGGTACGCCGCGACGGCACCGTCCTCGACGGCGCGCGCTCCCTCACCGCGCAGCGCATCCTCGACGGCGAGCTGCTGTCGCTGCGGCCCTTCGCCGAATCGCTGCCGCCCGCGGTCTTCGACGACGTCTCCGACGCCGTGGCCTCCGCCGTCGCCCGTGACCGCACGCTGTGGACCGACGACCTGATGCGCGGCGCCGGCCTCTTCGGCGGCTCGGTCCTGCTGGTCCTGCTCGCCTTCGTCCTGTGGACGGCCGCCCCGCGGCACGACATGCACGGCCTGCCGGGCATCCTGGCCGCCGTCGGCGGTGTGCTGCTGCTCGCGCTCTCGGCGGTACGGGCACGGGTGTACGACGACCGCGGCTCCTCCGTCGCCCTGGGGGTCGGCGCCATGGCGAACGCCGCCGTCGCCGGTGCGGGGCTCCTGGCGCCGGCCGCCGGGCAGGGCAACGGCAAGCTCCAGTTCCTGCTCGCCTGCGCCGCCGTACTCGTCGTCTCCGTCGTCCTGACGCTCGTCGCCCCGAGCGGGGACGGGCCCTTCGTCGCGTTCGTCCTCGCGTCCGGTACCGGCGTCCTGGTGACCTTCGTGGCCATCCTCACCGCCATGACCCCGGCCGAGACCGCCGCCGTGTGCGCCCCGCTCGCCGTGGGGGCGCTGGCCTTCCTCCCGGGCCTGTCCACGCGCTTCGCCCGCCTCCCCATCGGCTTCGAGCCGCCCCGTACGACCGTCGGCGGGTACGGGGACGACACGGAGCCCCAGGGGCCGGTGGACGCCGAACGCATCACCGCCCAGGTCCGGCGGGGCCACGAGCTGCTGGTCGGCCTCGTCGGCGGCTGCGCGCTGCTGGCGGTGGGCTCCGCCGCGGTGCTCGGGTTCTCCGACGGCGTGTGGGGGCAGCTCCTGGCCCTGGCCACCGGCGTCGCCATGATCATGCGCGCCCACCTCTTCCGCTACACCGCCCAGGTCGGCTGCTCCCTGGCCGCGGGCCTCGGCGCCCTGGTCCTGCTGGGCCTGGGCCTGTGCCTGAACCCGCCGGCGGGGCTGTGGCGCGACGCCACGGCGCTGGACATCCGTACGGTGTGGCTGGCCGCCGCGGTCGCCGGCGTCGCCGCGGTGATCATCGCCATCGGCCTGATCGTGCCGCGCAAGGGCGTCACCCCCTTCTGGGGGCGCTTCCTGGAGATCGCCGAGACCTTCGTCCTCCTGACGCTCATCCCGCTGTGCCTCGCCGTCTTCGACGTCTACCACGCGATCCGCGCCATGACGTCCTGAACGGCCACAGGCACGCCCCACCCGTCACCCCCCACCCCTGACCCACGCACGCCCCACCCGTCACCCCCCACTCCCCACCCACGCCCGCCCCGCCCGCACCACCGCGTCAGCGCCGCTGCCTCGGCCTGGTACGCTGTGTGACGGCCGTTTGTGTACGCGCTCCCGGAGCATCTGGAAGCAGCGCTCATCGGACCTTCGCCTCCGAGTCACGGAAGCTCCCCTGAGACCAAGACCAGGGGCACTCGCGGGCGCATCGAACACCAAGAGGAGTACCGAGTGTCTCTCGACGCCGCTACGAAGAAGCAGATCATGGCCGAGTTCGGCACCAAGGAGGGCGACACCGGCTCCCCCGAGGTCCAGGTCGCCATGCTCTCCCGCCGCATCTCGGACCTGACCGAGCACCTCAAGACCCACAAGCACGACCACCACTCCCGTCGTGGTCTGCTGATCCTGGTCGGCCAGCGCCGCCGCCTGCTGCAGTACCTGGCCAAGAAGGACATCCAGCGCTTCCGTACGCTGGTCGACCGCCTCGGCATCCGCCGCGGTGCGGCCGGCGGCGCCAAGTAAGACGCCGTGAAGGGAGCGGTTCCCACCATCAGGGGGCCGCTCCCTTTGCTGTACGTGCGGACTGTGACCACCCCTTTGTAGGCTGGTCGCACAACGCCATAACGAAAATTCCATAAGAGGCACAGGAGAGGCGCCCTCGCCGCCGCCGGTCCTCGGTAGTGGCCCCCGGGAGACACACCCCGGGTGCTTCGATCGAAGACCGGCCCGCACACAAGGCGCGCTTCTCCGCCCCCGTCCCTCCGCCACACGGGCGCCGGGACCAAAGACGACAAGTAATGGAGAACCCGCTAGTGGAGAACGAGACCCACTACGCCGAAGCCGTCATCGACAACGGCTCCTTCGGCACCCGCACCATCCGCTTCGAGACGGGCCGCCTGGCCAAGCAGGCCGCCGGCTCCGCCGTGGCGTACCTGGACGACGACACCATGGTGCTGTCGGCCACCACCGCTTCCAAGAAGCCCAAGGACCAGCTCGACTTCTTCCCCCTGACGGTGGACGTCGAGGAGCGGATGTACGCGGCCGGCAAGATCCCCGGCTCCTTCTTCCGCCGGGAGGGCCGTCCCTCCGAGGACGCCGTCCTCACCTGCCGCCTGATCGACCGGCCACTGCGCCCCTCCTTCAAGAAGGGCCTGCGCAACGAGATCCAGATCGTCGAGACGATCATGGCGCTCAACCCCGACCACCTGTACGACGTGGTCGCCATCAACGCCGCCTCCTGCTCCACGCAGCTCGCCGGCCTGCCCTTCTCCGGCCCGATCGGCGGCACCCGTGTCGCCCTGATCAACGGCCAGTGGGTCGCGTTCCCGACGCACACCGAGCTCGAGGACGCCGTCTTCGACATGGTCGTCGCCGGTCGCGTCCTGGAGGACGGCGACGTCGCGATCATGATGGTCGAGGCCGAGGCCACCGAGAAGACCATCCAGCTCGTCAAGGGCGGCGCCGAGGCCCCCACCGAGGAGGTCGTCGCCGCCGGTCTCGAGGCCGCGAAGCCCTTCATCAAGGTCCTCTGCAAGGCCCAGTCGGACCTCGCCGCCAAGGCCGCCAAGCCGGTCGGCGAGTTCCCGGTGTTCCTCGACTACCAGGACGACGTCCTGGAGGCGCTGACCGCCGCGGTCAAGACCGAGCTGGCCCAGGCGCTCACCATCGCCGGCAAGCAGGAGCGCGAGAACGAGCTGGACCGCGTCAAGGAGATCGCCGCCGAGAAGCTGCTCCCGCAGTTCGAGGGCCGCGAGAAGGAGATCTCCGCCGCGTACCGCGCGCTGACCAAGAAGCTGGTCCGCGAGCGCGTCATCAAGGACAAGGTCCGCATCGACGGCCGTGGCCTGACGGACATCCGTACGCTCGCCGCCGAGGTCGAGGCCATCCCGCGCGTGCACGGCTCCGCCCTGTTCGAGCGTGGCGAGACCCAGATCCTGGGCGTCACCACCCTGAACATGCTCCGCATGGAGCAGCAGCTCGACACCCTCTCCCCGGTGACGCGCAAGCGCTACATGCACAACTACAACTTCCCGCCGTACTCCGTCGGTGAGACCGGCCGCGTGGGCTCGCCCAAGCGCCGCGAGATCGGCCACGGCGCGCTCGCCGAGCGCGCCATCGTGCCGGTGCTGCCGACGCGCGAGGAGTTCCCCTACGCGATCCGCCAGGTGTCCGAGGCCCTCGGCTCCAACGGCTCGACGTCCATGGGCTCCGTCTGCGCCTCCACCATGTCGCTGCTGAACGCCGGTGTGCCGCTGAAGGCCCCCGTCGCCGGTATCGCCATGGGCCTGATCTCCGAGGAGGTCGACGGCAAGACGCACTACGTCGCGCTCACCGACATCCTCGGTGCGGAGGACGCCTTCGGCGACATGGACTTCAAGGTCGCCGGTACGAAGGACTTCGTCACCGCCCTGCAGCTCGACACCAAGCTGGACGGCATCCCGGCCTCCGTCCTGGCCGCGGCCCTCAAGCAGGCCCGCGACGCCCGCCTCCA
Source organism: Streptomyces sp. WAC05374 (assembly GCF_004353505.1). Lineage (GTDB taxonomy): Bacteria > Actinomycetota > Actinomycetes > Streptomycetales > Streptomycetaceae > Streptomyces. The sequence continues at coordinate 8,264 of NZ_SMNQ01000030.1, read as the reverse complement.
CATCCTCGACGTGATGATGGAAGCGATCGACACGCCGGACGAGATGTCCCCCAACGCCCCGCGGATCATCACCGTCAAGATCCCCGTGGACAAGATCGGTGAGGTCATCGGCCCCAAGGGCAAGATGATCAACCAGATCCAGGAGGACACCGGCGCCGAGATCACGATCGAGGACGACGGCACCATCTACATCGGTGCCGCCGACGGCCCGGCCGCCGAGGCCGCCCGCGCCACGATCAACGGCATCGCCAACCCGACCATGCCGGAGGTCGGCGAGCGCTACCTGGGTACGGTCGTCAAGACCACCACCTTCGGCGCGTTCGTCTCCCTGCTCCCGGGCAAGGACGGCCTGCTGCACATCTCGCAGATCCGCAAGCTCGCCGGTGGCAAGCGCGTGGAGAACGTCGAGGACGTGCTCGCGGTCGGCTCCAAGGTCCAGGTCGAGATCGCCGAGATCGACCAGCGCGGCAAGCTCTCCCTGATCCCCGTGATCGCGGACGAGGACGCCGCCGAGGGCGAGACGAAGGACGACACCGACCAGTGACGTCCCGTAGTTCGAAGGCGACGGCCCGCACCTCCCCGGAGGCGCGGGCCGTCGCCCGTACCCAAACGCTTCTCAAGGGCAAGGACGGCATCGGCACCGTCCGCCGGACCACCCTCCCCGGCGGTCTGCGCATCGTCACCGAGACCCTGCCCTCCGTACGCTCCGCCACCTTCGGCATCTGGGCGCACGTCGGCTCCCGCGACGAGACGCCCGCCCTCAACGGCGCCACGCACTACCTGGAGCACCTCCTCTTCAAGGGCACGCACCGGCGCAGCGCCCTGGACATCTCCTCCGCCATCGACGCGGTCGGCGGCGAGATGAACGCCTTCACGGCGAAGGAGTACACCTGCTACTACGCGCGCGTGCTGGACACCGACCTGCCGCTCGCCATCGACGTCGTGTGCGACATGCTCACCGGCTCGCTGATCCTCCAGGAGGACGTCGACGCCGAGCGGGGCGTGATCCTCGAAGAGATCGCGATGACCGAGGACGACCCGGGCGACGTCGTCCACGACCTGTTCGCGAAGACGATGTTCGGCGACACCCCGCTGGGACGCCCCGTCCTCGGCAGCGTCGAGACCGTCGAGGGCCTGTCCGCGGACCGCATCCGCCGCTTCTACAAGAAGCACTACGACCCCACCCACCTGGTCGTCGCCGCCGCGGGCAACGTCGACCACGCCACGGTGGTACGCCAGGTCCGCCGCGCCTTCGAGAAGGCCGGCGCGCTCACCCGCACCGACGCCGTCCCCCTCGCCCCCCGCGACGGCCGGCGCACCATCCGGACGGCGGGCCGCGTCGAGGTGCTCGGCCGCCGCACCGAGCAGGCCCACGTGGTCCTCGGCGTACCGGGCCTCGCCCGCACCGACGACCGCCGCTGGGCCCTGGGCGTGCTGAACACGGCCCTCGGCGGCGGCATGTCCTCGCGCCTCTTCCAGGAGGTACGCGAGAAGCGCGGCCTGGCCTACAGCGTCTACTCGTACACGTCCGGCTTCGCCGACTGCGGCCTGTTCGGGGTGTACGCGGGCTGCCGGCCGAGCCAGGTCCACGACGTGCTGAAGATCTGCCGCGACGAGCTCGACCGGGTCGCGCACGAGGGCCTGACCGACGACGAGATCGAGCGGGCGATCGGCCAGCTCAAGGGCTCCACCGTCCTCGGCCTGGAGGACACCGGCGCGCTGATGAACCGCATCGGCAAGAGCGAGCTGTGCTGGGGCGACCAGATGTCGGTCGACGACATGCTCGCCCACATGGCGGCCGTCACCCCCGACGACGTACGGGACGTGGCCGCCGAGATCCTCGGCCAGCGCCCGTCGCTGTCGGTCATCGGCCCCCTGAAGGACAAGCAGGCAGACCGCCTCCACGAAGCGGTCGCGTAACGTCAATCCGTGACGGAACCGAAGGAAGTACGAGCATGAGCAGCAAGCTGCGGGTCGCGGTCATCGGCGCCCAGGGACGCATCGGCTCCGAGGCCGTACGCGCCGTCGAGGCCGCCGACGACATGGAACTGGTCGCGGCCCTCGGCCGGGGCGACAAGCTGGAGACGCTCGCCGAGACCGGTACGCAGGTGGCGGTGGAGCTCACCACCCCCGCCTCCGTCATGGGCAACCTCGACTTCTGCGTACGCCACGGCATCCACGCCGTCGTCGGCACGACCGGCTGGACCGAGGAGCGCCTCACCCAGCTCGGCGGCTGGCTGGAGGCCTCCCCGGACACCGGCGTCCTGATCGCGCCGAACTTCTCCATCGGCGCGGTCCTCACCATGAAGTTCGCGCAGATCGCGGCGCCGTACTTCGAGTCGGTCGAGGTCGTCGAGCTGCACCACCCCAACAAGGTGGACGCCCCCTCCGGCACCGCCACCCGCACCGCCCAGCTCATCGCCGCCGCCCGCGCGGAGGCCGGGTGCCCCCCGCAGCCCGACGCGACGGTGACGGCCCTGGACGGCGCGCGCGGCGCCGACGTGGACGGGGTACCGGTCCACGCCGTACGCCTGCGGGGCCTGCTCGCCCACCAGGAGGTGCTGCTCGGCGGCGAGGGCGAGACCCTGACCGTCCGGCACGACTCGCTGCACCACAGCAGCTTCATGCCGGGCATCCTGCTCGGCGCGCGCCGCGTGGTGACGACGCCGGGCCTCACCTTCGGCCTGGAACACTTCCTGGACCTGGGCTGAGGCTTTCATGCGAGCGAAGCTCACCTACGCCGTCACGGCAGCCGTCCTGGTCGTCTACTTCGTCCTGGTCGGCAGCCGTGGCGTGATGCTGATCCAGCAGGGCACCGCGCTCACCGTCGCCTTCGGCTGCGCGGTGCTCGTCCTGCCGGTCATCGGCGTCTGGTTCCTGTGGCAGAACACCCGGTTCGTGACCAAGGCCAACCGGCTGGCCGCCGAACTGGAGGCCGAGGGCGGGCTGCCGGTCGACGAGCTGAAGCGCACGCCCGGCGGCCGCATCGACCGCGACTCCGCCGACGCCGTCTTCGCCAGGCGGCGCGAGGAGACCGAGGACTCGCCGGACGACTGGCGCTGCTGGTTCCGGCTCGCGGTCGCCTACCACGACGCCCGTGACACCCCGCGCGCCCGCAAGGCGATGCAGCGCGCGATCGCGCTGCGCGAGGGCCGGTACGCGACCGGTGGCCCGGTCAGGAACTGACCGCGTACTCCGCGCTCCACGCCTCGACGGCGTCGGCCGCCCGGTCGAACGCCTCGACCCGCGCCAGGAAGTCCGCGTTGTGATCGGTGAGCAGCGCCAGCCGCTCACCCCCCTGGCGTACGACGACGAGGGCCTGCCCCTGCACGGTCCGCGGCAGCCCGAGCAGCCGCACGGGCTGCTGCACCGTCCGTACGTCCGACACGCGCGCCCACGGCACGGTCTCGGTGCGGAAGAACGCGACGCGCCGCACACCGTGCCGGCTCACCCACGCCCCGACCCGCAGCAGGCGCAGCGCACCCAGGATCACCAGGGCCGCCAGGCCGAGGCACACGGCCGCGCCCGGCAGCGCCCCGGCAAAGGCGATGATCATGGTGGCCAGCAGCATGAACGAGGCGAGCAGCAGGGCCAGCGCCGCCGCCCCCACCCGCCAGGGCCCCGGGCGGTACGGGCGGCGCCACTGGTCGTGGTCGTCGAACGGCAGAGCGACGTCCTCGACGGTGTCGAAACCACGGTCGGCCGTCAGAAAGGGCAGGGGCACGGCTGATCCTCACTCATACGCACGCTCGATGGGGCTGTGCCGGGTGAGGCTACCCAGCGGTCCGACGACCGGCCACCCCAGGGTGGCCGTACGGGGCGGTGCCGGCGTCAGCGCCCGTGGGACGCCTCGGACTGCTGACCGTGCCCGGTGGTGGCGGGACCCGACTCCATGGCCGGAAGGCCGAAGAGCAGCGACCCGACCAGACCGGCCACGACGGTCAGCCCGAACAGCGTACGACCGGTCATCTCGGAAATGCCGGGACGCTGCCGAGCCGGGGGAGTGACGTTACTGCGGAAGCGGTCGGCCTCGGCGACGAACGCGAACGGGACTGCCTCACGCCGGCGGAACATGTGAGAACCCTCCTGGGAAACTCGTGGTGGACGCTGCTACAGGGTCAGACGCGCGAAGCAGCGGTTTGGTGCCCCTCTCGGTGCCCGAATTCAAGGGATTCATGTGCCGTCAGTGCCGGGCCGTAGAGTGGTCGCCGCCCGAGCGATGCAAATGGAAGGACCGCGTCGGTGACCGACACCCCCGCCGAAGACCTCAAGCCCAGCTTCCGCAGCGATGTGACCGTCGAGCTGGTCAAGCACAGCGCCGCCGACTCCGACGTCCTGTGGGCGGCCCGCGTCTCCACGGCCGGCGAGCAGTCCCTCGACGAGCTGAAGAAGGACCCCGAGCGGTCCAAGGGCCTGATCAACTACCTGATGCGCGACCGGCACGGCAGCCCCTTCGAGCACAACTCGATGACGTTCTTCATCAGCGCCCCGATCTTCGTCTTCCGCGAGTTCATGCGGCACCGCGTGGGCTGGTCGTACAACGAGGAGTCCGGCCGCTACCGGGAGCTCGAGCCGGTCTTCTACGTCCCGGACGCCTCCCGCAAGCTCGTCCAGGAGGGCCGCCCCGGGAAGTACGTCTTCGTCGAGGGCACCGAGGAGCAGCAGGCGCTCGTCGAGCGCTCGATGGAGGCCTCCTACGTCCAGGCGTACGAGGCGTACCAGGAGATGCTCGCCGCCGGCGTCGCCCGCGAGGTCGCCCGCTCGGTGCTGCCGGTCGGTCTGTTCTCCTCGATGTACGCCACGTGCAACGCGCGCTCGCTGATGCACTTCCTCGGTCTGCGCACCCAGCACGAGCTCGCGAAGGTCCCGTCCTTCCCACAGCGTGAGATCGAGATGGTCGGCGAGAAGATGGAGCAGGAGTGGGCCCGGCTGATGCCGCTCACGTACGCGGCCTTCAACGCCAACGGCCGCGTCGCTCCGTAGTCGTCGCAGCTCAGAGCGCGGTACAGATGTACGGATCATCCGCCCGAAGTGTCCGTATTGCGGCGTTTCGAGAAGTTCATCTAGGCTGATCAAACGGACCCGGCACTGCTTGAACCCCCGAGCAGGCAGTGCCGGGCTCCACTCCCACCGTCCCCCGAGGGGGCCCAGCGGACAGAGCAGCGAGTAGCGTGTTACCCATGGCTCCGATCTCCACTCCGCAGACCCCCTTCGGGCGGGTCCTCACCGCCATGGTCACGCCCTTCACGGCGGACGGCGCACTCGACCTCGACGGCGCGCAGCGGCTCGCCGCCCACCTGGTCGACGCAGGCAACGACGGCCTCGTCATCAACGGCACCACCGGCGAGTCCCCGACCACCAGCGACGCGGAGAAAGACCAGCTCGTACGAGCGGTCCTGGAGGCCGTCGGCGACCGGGCCCACGTCGTCGCCGGCATCGGGACAAACGACACCCACCACTCGGTCGAACTCGCCCGCGCCGCCGAGCGCGCCGGCGCACACGGCCTGCTCGCCGTCACGCCGTACTACAACAAGCCCCCGCAAGAGGGCCTCTTCCGCCACTTCACGGCCATCGCCGACGCCACCGGCCTGCCCGTGATGCTGTACGACATCCCCGGCCGCAGCGGCGTCCCGATCGACACCGAGACGATCGTCCGCCTCGCCGCCCACCCGCGCATCGTCGCCAACAAGGACGCCAAGGGCGACCTCGGCCGCGCGAGCTGGGCCATCGCCCGCAGCGGCCTCGCCTGGTACTCCGGCGACGACATGCTCAACCTGCCGCTGCTCTCCGTCGGCGCCTGCGGCTTCGTCTCCGTCGTCGGCCACGTCGTCACCCCGGAGCTCCGCGCCCTCCTCGACGCCCACCTCACCGGCGACGTCCAGAAGGCCACCGAGATCCACCAGCAGCTCCTCCCGGTCTTCACCGGCATGTTCCGCACCCAGGGCGTGATCACCACCAAGGCCGCCCTCGCCCTCCAGGGCCTCCCCGCAGGCCCCCTGCGCCTGCCGCTGGTGGAGCTCTCACCGGAGGAAACCGCTCAGCTCAAGATCGACCTCGCCGCCGGCGGGGTACAGCTTTAACCACAGACTTCACAACTGAATACCTAAGCAACATCCGACAACAGCAAGTGCACGAATGTCACACGCGCCACGTGCCTCACTGGTACGTGGCGCGTGTGGTGAGGAGAGTCTTTTGAGTCATCCGCATCCTGAACTGGGCGCGCCCCCGAAGCTGCCCAAGGGCGGCCTGCGCGTCACCCCGCTCGGTGGTCTCGGCGAGATCGGCCGGAACATGACCGTGTTCGAGTACGACGGCCGCCTGCTGATCGTCGACTGCGGCGTGCTCTTCCCCGAGGAGGAGCAGCCCGGCATCGACCTGATCCTTCCGGACTTCACCAGCATCAAGGACCGCCTCGACGACGTCGAGGGCATCGTGCTCACACACGGCCACGAGGACCACATCGGTGGCGTCCCCTTCCTGCTCCGGCTGAAGCCCGACATCCCGCTCATCGGTTCGAAGCTGACGCTCGCCCTCATCGAGGCCAAGCTCCAGGAGCACCGGATCCGTCCGTACACCCTGGAGGTCTCGGAGGGCGACCGCGAGCAGCTCGGTCCCTTCGACTGCGAGTTCGTGGCGGTCAACCACTCCATCCCGGACGCCCTGGCCGTAGCCATCCGCACCCCCGCGGGCATGGTCGTCCACACCGGTGACTTCAAGATGGACCAGCTCCCGCTGGACAACCGTCTCACCGACCTGCACGCCTTCGCGCGCCTCAGCGAGGAGGGCATCGACCTCCTCCTGTCGGACTCCACCAACGCCGAGGTGCCGGGCTTCACCCCGCACGAGCGCGACATCTCCAATGTCATGCGCTCGGTCTTCGCGAGCGCCCAGAAGCGGATCATCGTGGCCAGCTTCGCCAGCCACGTCCACCGCATCCAGCAGATCCTGGACGCCGCCCACGAGTACGGCAGGCGGGTCGCCTTCGTCGGACGTTCGATGGTCCGCAACATGGGCATCGCCCGGGACCTGGGCTACCTCCGCGTCCCGGCCGGCCTGGTCGTCGACGTCAAGACCCTGGACGACCTGCCGGACCACGAGGTCGTCCTCGTCTGCACCGGCTCGCAGGGCGAGCCGATGGCGGCGTTGTCCCGCATGGCCAACCGGGACCACCAGATCCGCATCGTCCAGGGCGACACCGTGATCCTGGCGTCCTCGCTGATCCCGGGCAATGAGAACGCGGTCTACCGCGTGATCAACGGCCTCACCCGCTGGGGCGCGAACGTCGTCCACAAGGGCAACGCCAAGGTCCACGTCTCGGGCCACGCCTCGGCCGGCGAGCTGCTGTACTTCTACAACATCTGCAAGCCGAAGAACCTGATGCCCGTCCACGGCGAATGGCGCCACCTCCGCGCCAACGCCGAGCTGGGCGCCCTGACGGGCGTCCCCAAGGACCGCATCGTCATCGCCGAGGACGGCGTCGTGGTCGACCTCGTCGACCGCAAGGCCAAGATCGTCGGCAAGGTCCAGGCGGGGTACGTGTACGTGGACGGCCTCTCGGTCGGCGACGTCACCGAGGTGCACCTGAAGGACCGCCGCATCCTCGGCGAGGAGGGCATCATCTCGGTCTTCGTGGTCGTCGACTCCACGACCGGCAAGATCACCGGTGGCCCGAACATCCATGCCCGCGGCTCCGGCATCGAGGACGCCGCGTTCGACGCGGTCATCCCGAAGGTCGAGGAGGCACTGGCCCGCTCGGCCGCCGACGGCGTCGCCGAGCCGCACCAGCTCCAGCAGCTCATCCGGCGCACGATCGGCAAGTGGGTCTCGGACACCTACCGCCGCCGGCCGATGATCCTCCCGGTGGTCGTCGAGGTCTGACGCCCCACCAGCTCGCTTGCGGAGCGGGGCGCCTCGATTTGCATCGGGGCGCCCCGCTCCAGTACGTTTACGGCTCCACCTGATCGGGAACCCGGCACATCTCTGTGCCTCGTAGGGCTTCCGGGAAGGACCGGAAATTCCGACTCAGAATCTCTGATAAAGTCGGAGCAGCCGAAAGGCAAAGGCCCTCCAACGGCCACCGGAAACTGAATCCGAAACCGGAAACGGAACGGAAAAAGAATCTGGTAGGGTTGGAAACACCGAAGGGAAGCGCCCGGAGGAAAGCCCGAGAGGGTGAGTACGAAGGAAGCGTCCGTTCCTTGAGAACTCAACAGCGTGCCAAAAATCAGCGCCAGATTAGTTGATACCCCGTCTCCATCACGGAG
>NZ_SMNQ01000002.1 GCF_004353505.1 Streptomyces sp. WAC05374 | reverse complement strand
ACCCGCGGCGGGCGGGGCCCCCGGGGCGGCCCCGCCGCGGACGCCGCCCCGGGCGCGCCGCCCCTGGAGACGCCCACCGCCCCGGGCGCGCCGCCCCTGGAGACGCCCACCGCCATCGGCGCCGGGCCGTCGGGCGCCGGGGGTGACCCGCTCGCGGTGGCGGCGGACACCGCGCAGGTGCCGGCCGCCGCGGCCGTGAGCCGTACCGCCGCCGCCGCGCCGCCCGTCGGCTGGGCGGCGGCGGACCTCGGCGCACCGGCGACCTTCGTCCTGCTGCGGCACGGCGAGACCGCGCTCACCCCGGAGAAGCGTTTCTCGGGCAGCGGCGGCAGCGACCCCGACCTGTCCCCGGTCGGCCGGCGGCAGGCCGACGCGGTCGCGGCCGTCCTGGCGGCGCGCGGCACGATCCAGGAGATCGTCTCGTCGCCGCTGGCGCGCTGCCGTCAGACCGCCGCCGCGATCGCGGCCCGCCTCGGCCTGGACGTCCGGATCGAGGAAGGGCTGCGGGAGACGGACTTCGGCGCCTGGGAGGGCCTGACCTTCGCGGAGGTACGGGACCGCTTCCCGGACGACCTGGACGCCTGGCTCGCCTCCCCGAAGGCCGCCCCCACGGGCGGTGGCGAGTCCTTCGCGACCGTCGCCCGCCGGGTCGCGGCGACCCGGGACCGGCTGACCGCCCGTCACGCCGGCCGCACCGTCCTGCTGGTCACGCACGTCACGCCCATCAAGACCCTGGTCCGCCTGGCGCTGGGCGCCCCGCCGGAGTCGCTGTTCCGCATGGAGCTGTCGGCGGCCTCCCTGTCGGCCGTGGCGTACTACCGGGACGGCAACGCCTCGGTGCGCCTGCTGAACGACACCTCGCACCTGCGGTGAGCCCGGCGGGCTGGCGGCTCACGTCCGACGCCGAGGAGTTCGGCCGCGAGGCGGGCCCGTGCCTCGCGGCCGACCCGGCCGGCCACACCGTGCCGCTCACCGTCGCCGAGACGGTACGGCGCCACGGCCCCCGGGCGCTCGGGACGGACGACGCCCGGTTCGGTGTCTGGCGCCGCCGCGCCGACGGGCCCGTCGAGGCGGTGTTCGTCCGGACACCGCCCAGGGGCCCGCTGCTGGGACCCATGCCGGAGCTGGCCGCACGGGAGCTCGCCGAGGCCCTGCGCGGCACCGGGGCCGAGGGCGTCAAGGGCGGCGAGGGGCCCGCGCGGGCGTTCGCCGAGGCATGGACGGCGGCCGGGGGATCGTGGGCGATCACCCGCCGCAGCCGGCTGTACCGGCTCGGCACGCTCACGCCCCCGCACCCGGCGCCGCCCGGCGCCCGGCGCAGGGCCACCGCCGCCGACGTACCGCTGGCCGCCGCCTGGATGGACGCCTTCGCCGCCGACATCGGCACCGGCCCGGCCACCGACCACACGGCCCACGCCGAGCGGCGCGTCGCGTACGGGGGGCTGTACCTCTGGGAGACCGGTGGCGTACCCGTGTCGATGGCCGCCCACTCACCGGTCGTCGCGGGACAGGCCCGCGTCGCGCCCGTCTACACGCCGCCCGCATTGCGCGGTCGCGGGTACGCCGGGGCCGTCACCGCCGCCGTCAGCCGCGCCGCCCGGGAGGCCGGCGCCCGGCAGGTGCTGCTCTTCGCCGACGTCGCCAACCCGACCAGCACGGCCCTCTACCAGCGCATCGGCTACCGCCCCGTCGCCGACCACGTCGACATCGCGTTCACCTGAACGTGCGGCCCCGCAGCGCCGACGCCTCGCGCGCCAGAAACTCCACCCGCGCCCAGTCCCGCGCCGCGAGCGCGTCGCCCGGCAGCATCCACGTACCGCCCACGCAGCCCACATTGGGCAGGCCGAGATAGGACGGCGCCGACGCCGCCGTGATGCCGCCCGTCGGGCAGAACCGGGCCTGCGGCAGCGGGCCCGCCAGCGACCTCAGGTACGCCGTGCCGCCCGCCGCCTCCGCCGGGAAGAACTTCAGGTCGCGCACCCCGCGCTCCAGCAGAGCCACCACCTCGGAGGCCGTCGAGACACCGGGCAGGAACGGCACGCCCGACGCCTCCATCGCGTCCAGCAGCCCGCCCGTCCAGCCCGGGCTCACCAGGAACCGCGCGCCCGCGCCCACCGCGTCGGCCACGCCCCGCGCCGAGACGACCGTGCCCGCGCCGACCACGGCCTCCGGGACCTCCTCGGCGACCGCCCGGATCGCGTCGAGCGCCGCGGCGGTCCGCAGCGTCACCTCGATCGCCGGCAGCCCGCCCGCGACCAGCGCACGCGCCAGCGGTACGGCGTCGGCGGCGTCCTCGACGACGACCACGGGCAGGACGGGGGCGTGGTCCAGCACGGACCCGGCGGCGGTCATGCGCCCATCCTGCCCGGGTGGAGCATCACCCGCAATGAACGTTGCGCATGGCGCAACGGGCGATCAGTGGATCTCGTTCACCAGCACGTCCAGCTTCCCCGCCGCCGGCGTCTCCACCACGTACCCGAGGTCCCCCAGCGCCTCCGCCAGCTCGGCCGGCGACCCGGGCACCGCACCCGCCTCCAGCAGGCTGCGCACGATCCGGCCCTTCGTCGCCTTGTTGAAGTGGCTGACCACCTTGCGCGTCGGCGCGTGCAGCACCCGCACCGTCGCCGTCCGCGCCGCCACCTCGCCCTTGGGCCGCCACGCCGTCGCATAGGCGGCCGACCGCAGGTCCAGCACCAGCCCGTCCCCGGCCGCCTCGGGCAGCACGGCCGCCATCGGCGCACGCCAGTACGCCCCCAGCGCACCCAGCCCCGGCAGCCTCACACCCATCGAGCAGCGGTACGACGGAATCCGGTCGTCCACCGACACCGCGCCCCACAGCCCCGAGAAGACCAGCAGCGACGCCCCCGCCCGCTCCCGTGCCGCCGCGTCCAGCGTCGCCAGCCCCAGCGCGTCGTACAGCACGCCCGTGTAGACCTCCCCGGCCGGCCGGGCACCCGCCGTCCGCAGCCCGGCGTTCTTCGCGACCTCGCCGCGCAGCCCCTCGCTGAGCCCCAGCACCTCCCGCGCCTTCTCCTCGTCGCCGGAGCACAGCTCCACCAGCTCCTCCAGTACGGCCGCCCGCGCGGCCGCGAGCCCCGGCAGCGACAGGGACCCCGGCTCCAGCGGCGTGCCGCTCCCCGATGCGGCCTTTCCTTCCGAGGGCGGCAACAGCACGAGCACGGTGGTTCTCCTTCGGTACGTACGCGAAAACGGGGGTGCGGCCCCGCGCCAGCGTACAAAGTGCCGCGCCGTGCCCCGCGCCCTACGCTCGACCCATGCCCCGCCGCCAGATGCGAGTGACCGGCGCGGCCGAGGCGGCCCTGCGGGACGCCCTGCGCGCGCTGCGTACCCAGCCCGACGTCCCCGGCGCCTTCCCGGCCGCGGTCCTCGCCGAGGCCGAGGCCGCCGCCCGCTCGCCCCGCCCGACGGAGCGGGACGCCACCGGCATCCCCCTCTTCACCATCGACCCGCCCGGCTCCACCGACCTCGACCAGGCCATGCACCTCGCGCGCCGCCCCGGCGGCGGCTACCGCGTCCACTACGCCATCGCCGACGTCGCCGCCTTCGTCACCCCCGGCGGCGCGGTCGACACCGAGGCCCACCGGCGCGTCCAGACCCTGTACTTCCCCGACGGCCGCGTCCCCCTCCACCCCGCCGTCATCTCCGAGGGCGCCGCCAGCCTCCTGGCCGGACAGGACGCCCCCGCCCTGCTGTGGCGCATCGACCTCGACGCGGACGGCCGCCCCGTCGCCACCGACGTCCACCGCGCCCTCGTCCGCAGCCGCGCCCGGCTCGACTACGAGGGCGTCCAGCGGCAGCTCGACACGGGCACCGCCGAGGAACCGCTCGCCCTCCTCCGCGAGATCGGCACCCTGCGCGAACGGCTGGAGGCCGAGCGCGGCGGCATCTCCCTCGCCGTCCCCGAGCAGGAGATCGTCGAGCGGGACGGCGCCTACGCGCTGGAGTACCGCGCCCCCCGTCCCGCCGACGCCTGGAACGCCCAGATCTCCCTGCTGACCGGCATGGCCGCCGCCGACCTGATGACCGCCGCCGGCACCGGCATCCTCCGCACCCTCCCGGCCGCCCCCGACGGAGCCGTCTCCCGGCTGCGCCGCTCCGCCCGGGCCCTCGGCATCGACTGGCCGCACCACGTCTCGTACGCCGCCCTCGTCCGCTCGCTGGACCCGCACGACAGCCGCCACGCCGCCTTCCTCCAGGACTGCACCACCCTCCTGCGCGGCGCCGGGTATACCGTCTTCACCGGCGGCGAGGTGCCCGCCCTGACCGTGCACGCCGCCGTCGCCGACGCGTACACGCACTGCACCGCCCCCCTGAGGCGCCTCGTCGACCGGTACGCCGGTGAGCTGTGCCTCGCCGCCGTCGCGGGCGAGGAGCCCCCGGAATGGGTACGGGCCGCCCTGCCCGGCCTCCCGCGCCGGATGGCGGAGGGCTCACGCCGCGCGGGCGCGGTCGAGCGGGAGTGCGTGGACCTCCTGGAGGCGGCGCTCCTCCAGGACCGGGTGGGCGAGGTGTTCGACGCGTACGTCATCGACGTCCACGAACGGGACCCGGCCGTGGGCACCGTCCACCTGGAGGACCCGGCGGTCGTGGCCCGCGTCGAGGGCGGCACGGCCCCGCTGCCGCTGGGGGAGCGGCTGCTCGTACGGCTCACGCGGGCCGCTCCGGGACGGGAGAAGGCGCTGTTCGCTCCCGCGGGAGCGCCCGCCGCAGCGCCTCCGTGAGGCCGCGGGCGTCATCGGCGTGGCACCGCACCAGACGCACCTGGTGGCGCGCGCCCAGCAGCCGCACGGCCGTCACGGGCTCGGCCAGCTCGATGGTGACCGAGGTCTGCGACGCGACGGCCAGCGTGAGCAGCCCGTCCTCCTTCTCGTGCGAGAACCGCATCTCGTGCCGGACGGCGGCGATCCGCTCCAGCGGTATCGACAGATCGACATGTCCGCCCTGCCGCAACCGCAGCACCCCGTCCCCGAGCACGTGCGGCCGCGTCACGGACGCCGCGTGCAGCCCCAGCACGAACAGCACCGTGTAGACGTCCAGCACCAGCACCACGGCGTGCACGACCGGCCACGAGCCCAGCAGGTACGACATGCCGGCCGTCTCGACCACGCACACGAAGGCGAAGCCGTACATGTACGCGGCCTGGTCCCGCGCGTGCCCGAACACCCGCAGCCCCGGGCCCGCCCCGTGCGGCCGGCGCGCCACCCACCGCACCAGGCTCACCATCAACCGCAGCTCGTGCCCGATCAGCCGCACGACCGGCTCCGGCACCAGCTCGTGCACCGCCTCCCGCCACGACAGGCCCCGCCGCCGCAGGTGTACGTACGCCACCACCCCGCCGGCAGTCAGCACGAGCACCGCCACCTCCGCGCCCATGAGCACCGCGCCCGGCACCCGCACCCCCGCCACCAGCAGCACGGCGAGGACCACCTCGGCCGGCAGCAGGGCGTACGCGGCGCCCCGCAGCACCCGCCTCACCGCGCACGCTCCGCGGCGATCCGCATGGCCCGGCGGACCACCTCGGCCTGCGCGGCGGAGAAGTCCGCGAAGAACGCCTCCTGGAACGACCCCCGAGCGGGCTCCGCGTCCGGAAGGTGCCCCACCACCTCGTCCGGCAGTAGCGCGGCCAGCGCCCGCGCCGCCTCCTCCACCCGCACGTCACCGGCGTCCGCGTCGCCAAGGGCGTCGAGCCGGGCGTACACGTCGTAGGCCCGCTCCATCGCGCCCGGCTCCTCGGTCATCCGCCGCATCGCGCCCAGCAGCCGGGCACTCTCCTGCGCCGGCATCACCGTGTCCAGCAGCGTGAGCATCTCCCGGTCCCGCGCCGCCATCGCGGGCTCGGGCCCCGGCAGCCCCGCCGACGCCCTGGTCAGGTCCGCGAACAGCTCCGCGAGCCCCGGCGACACCGGCCCCTCGGCGGGCAGCCGCCCGGCCCGCGCCTGCTCCAGCAGCCGCCCCAGTCGCTCACGGCGCGCCCCGATCTCCTCCTGCTGCCGCGCCAGGTCGGCGTCCAGCTCCTGGAGCACCTCGACCAGCTCCTTGCCGGCGTCGGCGGCCAGGACGTCCCGCACCTCGTCCAGGCCGAGCCCCAGCTCGGTCAGCCGCCTGATCCGCGCGAGCAGCACGGCGTCGCGCAGCGAGTAGTCCCGGTAGCCGTTGGCCAGCCGCCGGGGCTCGGGCAGCAGGCCGAGGTGGTGGTAATGGCGCACCGCCCGCGCCGTGATGCCGACGAGGCCGGCGATCTCTCCGATCCGCATGGCCTCAGTAGAAACGTTGACGCCGCGGCAGGGTCAAGCACCCGCCGGACGGCCGGTAGCATGGTCGGCACGGCAGACGAGCCGGGCGGACGGCCGCGTGGAGAGACCTTCGGGGATCTTCCCGAGGAACGTCCGGGCTCCACAGGGCAGGGTGGTGGCTAACGGCCACCCGGGGTGACCCGCGGGACAGTGCCACAGAAAACAGACCGCCGGGGACCTCGGTCCTCGGTAAGGGTGAAACGGTGGTGTAAGAGACCACCAGTGCCCAGGGTGACCTGGGCAGCTAGGTAAACCCCACCCGGAGCAAGGTCAAGAGGGAGCACCCCGGTGCTCCTGCGCGGACGCATGAGGGCTGCCCGCCCGAGTCCGCGGGTAGACCGCACGAGGCCGGCGGCAACGCCGGTCCTAGATGGATGGCCGTCACCCCGACGACCGCGAGGTCCCGGGGTACAGAACCCGGCGTACAGCCCGACTCGTCTGCCTCGCCCCACCTCGCACCCGCTTGAGATAATCGCGTGGGGGCCCAGGTGTCACCCGGGGGCGCAGGGAGCGACCGTGATCCGCGTGCTTCTCGTAGGGAAGACCCGCCTGGTGCGGGGAGCGCTCGCCGCTCTCCTCGCGCGGGAGGAGGACATCGACGTCGTCGCCGAGGCGGCGGCCGGGGCGAACGGTGACCTGCTCGCGCGGGCGATGCTGTGCCGGCCCGACGTGGCGGTGATCGACGTCGACTGCGAGGAGGGCGAGGAGTTCGCCGCCGGGGGCGGCCTGGCGGCGCGGCTGCCGGACTGCCGGATGCTGCTGATGATGGCCTCGCCCAGCCCCGAACGCCTGCGCCGCATGCTCGACGTGCGCGCCGCCGGGGTCCTCAGCATGAACGCCCCCGCCGACCGCCTGGTCCACGGCGTCCGCAAGCTGGTCAGGGGGCAGCGGTTCATCGACCCCGAGTTCGCGCTGGCCGCACTCGACGCGGGCGACAACCCGCTGACCCCGCGCGAGGTGGAGGTGCTGCGCATGACCGCCGACGGCATGCCCACGGGGGAGATCGCCGAGCGGCTGTCCCTGTCCGTGGCCACGGTCCGCAACCATCTGGCGGCGGTCACGAGGAAGGCCCAGGCGCGCAACCGGATCGACGCGATCAGGATCGCCCGGGAGTCCGGCTGGGTGTGACGGCGGACGGCGCCGCGGGCCGGGCCAGGAACGGCAGGTGCACGGGGGCGTCGTGGAAGGCGGCGCCCAGGGCGAGCAGCACGCCGGCGTTGCCGGTGGCCAGGTCCAGCGAGAGCCGCAGGAGCCGCTCGCCGGGGAAGACCAGGTGGCCGCGGTGGGTCAGGGCCTGCCGCGACAGGTGGCGCACATGCCCGGCCACCTCGGGGTCCCGCTCGGCGGCCGTGCCGGGTGGGTGGGCGCGGCCGAGGTGGAGGATCATGCCGGCCGTGCCCCGGAAGAGCCCCGACTCGGCGGAGAACTGCGCCGACGCCGCCCGGCGTATCTCGGCGGCCGCCGTGACGAACCGGTCCTCCGCACGGTGCGCGAGGTAGTCGTCCAGGACGAGTCCGATGCCCGCGCTGCCCTCGGCGAGGTACGGCACGGTCCGCCAGCCCTCGTTGACGTGCAGCCCGCCGTTCCTGCGCACGACGCAGCGGCGCAGGTCCTGGTCGAGGGCGGTGGCGGCCAGGTCGAGGAAGGCCGGGTCGCCGGTGTGCTCGTACAGGTGGACGAACAGCAGCGCGGGCCCCGAGGAGCCGTGCATCAGCCCGGCGTACGGGTGCCCGCCGCCGCTGGTCGCCGGCACGCCGCCGGCCGGGCCGAGCCGGGCGGCCACCTCCCGCGCGACGCCCATGGCGGCGTCGTGGAACGCGGCGTCGCCGGTGACGGCCGCGAAGTGCCGGAGGTTCAGGCCGATGCCCGCCAGCCCGCCGTGCAGCCCGAGGCCCAGGTCCCGCCACCGGTCCTCGCCGGTGCACCGGGCGAGCACCCGCAGGGCCTCGTCGCGGTGACCGAGGCGGTCGAGCACGTAGGCGACCCCGTGCAGACCGTCGTAGAAGCCGGGCCGGGTCCCGGGCTCCGCGCCGAGCGCGTGGCGCACCAGCCACTCCTCGTGCTCCGGGCGGTGCCCGGCGCCGGTCACGTCCAGCGCGTACAGCACACCGGCGGCGCCGTACGCGATGCCCAGGCCCCCGCCCGGCGCCCGGAACTGCTCGATGTCGCCCGGGAAGAGCCGGTCGTCACGCTCCGGGGTGGCGGCGTCCGTGACGGCGGCGGCCAGCGACTCCCTGATGCGCGGCCAGCCGCCGGGGCCGGGCCGCGTGAGTGGCCCGCTCGCCGTCACCGCCGTACCACCGCCGTCGCCCGTGATGACGCGCACGGCCCGCTCCAGGAAGGCGGCGGGCACCGGGAACACCCGGCGGGCCTCCGCCGCCAGGTGCCCCGCCTTGGCCGTGTCCAGCCCGATCAGCGGGGTCAGCGGCATGAACATGTGCAGGCGCAGGCACGCCAGGGCGTAGTGGTCGACGCCGGGACCGGTGCGGTCCTCCGGCGCCGCGAACCCCGGTGCGGCCAGCAACTGCGGCCGCTCCTCCGCCGCGTCCGCCGCGCCCTCGAAGTCGATCAGCACCACCCGGCCGTCGGGGCGGACCAGGATGTTGGACGGGTGGACGTCGCCGAGGACCACACCCCGGGCGTGCACGGCGGCCACCGCCCGCTCCACGCGGCCGGCCAGGTCGACGGCCCAGGAGGTGTAGGCGACGGCCGCCGTGTCGTCGCCGTCCGACTCCGCCAGCGGGTACCGCTCGCGGAGCACGTCCGCGAGCGGCTGCCCGTCGACGAACTCCTCCACCAGGACGTGGCGGTCCGCCAGGACGAGGTGGTCGCGCAGCGCGGGTACGCAGTCCAGGCCGGCCAGCCGCTCCAGGGTCGCGCGTTCGCGGTGCAGCCTGGTGACCGCGTCCGCCCCGTCCGCAGTGAGGCCCGCGTACGGCCACGCCTCCTTCAGGACGACGCGCTCCCCGGTGCGCACGTCCTGACCGGCGTACAGGCCGCCGCCGTTGGACAGGTGCAGCGCCCTCCCGGTCCGGTAGGGCAGTCCGGCGGGGACCCGTCCGGCCCGTTCGGCGGCGGCGTGGGGCGCGAGGAAGGCGGGGAGCGTCACCCAGCCGGGGACCTCGAAGTGCTCCGCCCGCGTGTCCGGTACGAGCCGGCCGGCGCCGTCCTCGATCGCCGGCACCGTCTCGCCCGTCGCGGGCGAGGCGCAGTACCGCCGGGCGAAGCCGCCGTACCTGACGTACAGCGGCCCGGACGCCCAGCGCAGGGTTCCCGGGACGTACGGGCCGGGCCGGCCGCGCAGGACGCGGTCGAGGCCGGTGAGCGCCCGCTCCAGCGCCGCCTCGTCCACCGGGTGGACCGTCGCGAACGTGCCGCTCGTCTCGCGCGGCGCGTACTTGCCGTTGGCGTCGAACAGGGCCTCGGTGCCGCGGAGGAACGCGAAGGCGATGCGCCGGGGGACGCAGTGGTCCCATAGCGCGTCGAGGACGTCCCGCGCGTTGTCCGGGCACGCCGAGACGTGGATCTGCCACCCCTGCGCGGGCGGCTCGGCGCCGCCGGGCAGGCAGACCACCCACGGGCCCCTCTCGTACCGCGTCCACGTGTCCGGCACCGGCCACCGGGCCTGTGCGAAGTCGCCGCCGGTGTCGCCGGGGAGGCCGCCGTCCGGAAGGGGGCCGCCGCCCGGAAAGGGGCCGCCGCCCGGAAAGGGGCCGGCCGTCCCGTCGGCACGGTGGGGCGTGTCGTAGAAGAAGGGGTCTGTCAGGCAGTAACCCTCGTGACGCGTATCCACGTCGGTCTCCGCTCCTGGCCCGGGCTCGTGCCCGCATCCGCCCGGGGACACTAGTGAGGATCGCAGAGCCCACCACCGCGGGAACACCACTGTTCCTCCCGTGTGCGATGGTCCGAGTGACCCCCGGGGCGGGAGGAACGCCCATGCCGCCGGGCGGACGGTCCCGGTCCGCGCGCCACCGCGCGGGTTCGGTGACAATCCGGACATGGACCACACACCACAGGTCACCGCCGTCACCGCCGAACGGCACATCGCCGCCCCGCGCGACCGTGTGTGGGAGGCGCTCACCGACCTGCACGGCCTGCCCGGCACGCTGAGCGGCGTCACCCGGGTGGAGGTACTCACCGAAGGGCCCTTCCAGACCGGCACCCGGTGGCGCGAGACGCGCCGGATGTTCGGGAAGGAGGCCACCGAGGAGCTGTACGTCACCGCCTGCCAGGCCCCCTCCCGCTACGTCGTGGAGGCCGACTCGCGCGGTACGCACTACGTCTCCGAGTTCACGGTCCGCGAGACCGCGCCGGGACGGACGCTGGTGCGGTCGTCGTTCTCCGCGCGCCCCCCGAGCGGTGGCATCGGCGGCCTCCTCGCCAGGCTCCTGGGCGGCATCGGCCGCCGGGCAGTGGCCAGGGCGGTCGAGCGCGACCTGGCGGACGTGGCGGCGGCGTGCGAACGGCGCCCGGGCGACGCCTAGGCCCGCGCGGCGAGGTCGGCGAGCAGGACGACGAGGGGCGGGCCCGCCTGCCCCAGGGAGCCGCGCCACAGCCCGGGGTCGGAGACGAGGAGCATGATCCCGCCACCGATCATGAAGGCCGAGACGTACGTGATCAGGGCGCGGCCGGTGGTCTCGTGCCCCAGGCGCAGCGCGACGAACCCGGCGACCAGCCCGAGCGCCAGGAACAGGTTGTAGAACCCGACGTTGAACCGCCACAGCCGGACCTCGGGCGCGTCCGCCGTGCTCCCGGTGAGGAAGACACGCACCCACGGACGGCCGTAGAGGAAGCTCTCCAGCGGCCATACGAAGACGTGGACCGCCGCGGCGATGAGGGCGAAGACCTGGCTGACGGCGTTCATGCGGCCGATGGTCCGCCCCGGGCACGGCCACCGGCGGCCGGGACACGGCCCGTTCACCCGTCCGCCGGGACGGCGCGCTGACGCGCCACGGGTGGCGCAAGGTCCACGGGAAGCGGGGTACGGGGAGGTACGGCTGGGACAGCCTCGTACCCGTACGCAAGGAGACACCGTGACCATCCCCGCGGACCAGCTCAGCGACCCGGCCGTACGCGCCTTCGTCGCGGCGGTCAACGCAGGTGACCAGCGGGCGTTCTACGCCGCGCTCGCACCCGGCGCCACCATGTCCGACGACGGCTCCGACCGGGACCTGCGGCAGTGGGCCGAACGCGAGATCTTCTCGGCCAACGGGCACATGGACGTGGAGTCCCAGCAGGCCGACGGCCTCGCCCTGGTCGCCCGGTACCGCAACGACACCTGGGGCGAGATGCGCACGGCGTGGCGGTTCGTCGTCGAGGACGGGAAGGTCGGCCGCTTCGAGACGGGCCAGGCGTAGCGCCCGACCGGCCCGTCCCGCGGCGCCGGGGCGGGGTCAGCCGCGGCCGATGTAGGGCATCGCCGTGGCCATCACCGTGGCGAACTGGACGTTGGCCTCCAGCGGCAGGGCGGCCATGTGGGCCACCGTCCGGGCCACGTCCGCCGCGTCCATGACCGGCTCGACGGCCGTCTCGCCGTTCGCCTGGAGGATGCCGGTCTCCATGCGCCGCGTCATGTCCGTCGCCGCGTTGCCGATGTCGATCTGGCCGCAGGCGATGCGGTAGGGGCGGCCGTCCAGGGAGAGCGACTTGGTCAGGCCCGTCATGGCGTGCTTGGTCGCCGTGTACGCGACCGAGTGCGGCCTCGGCACGTGCGCCGAGATGGAGCCGTTGTTGATGATCCGGCCGCCCCGCGGCGACTGCTCCTTCATGTGGCGGTACGCCGCCTGCGCGCACAGGAAAGCGCCCGTCAGGTTGACGTCGACGACCGCCCGCCACGTCTCGTAATCCAGGTCCTCGACCGGAGTGCCGCCCCCGGCGAAGGTGCCCGCGTTGTTGAACAGCAGGTCCACGCGGCCGAACCGGTCCCGGACCGCCGCGAACAGGGCCGTCACCGCCTCGGGCGCCGTCACGTCGGTGGGCACGCAGAGGGCGTCCGTACCAGTGAGGGCCGCCGTCTCCTCCAGCGGCCGCGCCCGGCGCCCCGCCAGGGCGAGCTCCCAGCCGTCCTCGGCCAGCGCCAGGGCCACGCTCCGGCCGATCCCCGAGCCGGCCCCCGTCACCACCGCGATCCTCCGCACAGCGCTCATGGGGCCGCAGCGTACGGGAGAGTCCGGCACGCGGACCTCATATGGCCGCCATGTGGATGTTGTGTACCCGACAACCGGTGGTGGTGGGATGCCCCCGACACACGCCACCAGGGGAGGGGCCCATGACGCCCGCACACCGTCCCAGCGCCCGGCGGGAAGCCGGGCACGCGCCCGAACTCCGCGCCGCCGCCCGCCACCTGAGCCGCCGCGGCGTGCTCACCGCCACCGGGGCCGCGGCCGCGCTCGCCTTCTCGGTGAACCTGCCCGGCACCGCCCACGCCGCCGAGGCCGACGCCCGGAGGATCACCGAGGACCCGTTCACGCTCGGCGTGGCCTCGGGCGACCCGCTGCCCGGCTCCGTGCTGCTGTGGACGCGCCTCGCGCCCCGCCCCTACGAGCCGGGCAGCGGCATGCCCCGGGCCCGCGTCCGGGTCCAGTGGGAACTCGCCCACGACGCCCGGTTCACCCGCGTCGTCAGACGCGGACAGGCCACCGCCCACCCCGAGCTCGACCACAGCGTGCACGTCGAGGTCCCCGGCCTCGGCGCGGACCGCGTCTACCACTACCGCTTCCGCGCCGGAAGCTGGATCAGCCCGGTCGGCCGCACCCGCACCGCGCCCCTCCCCGGCGCCCGGCCCGGCGAGCTGCGACTGGCCGCCGCCTCCTGCCAGGCGTACCACGACGGCTACTTCACGGCGTACGGGCACCTCGCCGCCGAGGACCTCCACGCCGTTTTCCACCTCGGCGACTACCTGTACGAGTACGCCGTCAACGCCACCGGCGGAGCCCGCGCCTACACCGACCGCAGGCTCCCCGCCCACTTCAACCGCGAGACCGTGACCCTGGAGGACTACCGGCTGCGCTACGGCCTGTACAAGTCCGACCCGGACCTCAGGGCCGCGCACGCCGCGCACCCCTTCGTCGTCACCTGGGACGACCACGAGACGGAGAACAACTACGCGGGCGGGACCCCCGAGAACGACGTACCGCCCGAGGAGTTCCTGCTGCGCAGGGCCGCCGCGTACCGCGCCTACTGGGAGAACCAGCCGCTGCGCGCCCCCCAGCGGCCCACCGGCCCCGACATGCGGCTGTACCGGCGGCTGCGGTTCGGGCGCCTCGCGCAGTTCGACATCCTCGACACCCGTCAGTACCGCTCCGACCAGGCGTACGGCGACGGCTGGCAGACGCCCGGACCCGAGTCCGAGGACCCCTCGCGCACCATGACCGGCCCCGAGCAGGAACGGTGGCTGCTCGACGGCTGGCGGGATTCCCGCGCGGTGTGGAACGTCGTCCCGCAGCAGGTCACCTTCGCGCAGAGGCGCAACGTCCCCACGCCCGACTTCAAGCTGTCCATGGACGCCTGGGACGGCTACCCCGCCTCACGCGGACGCGTCCTGGCCGGTGCGGCGGCGGCCGGGATCGAGAACCTCGTCGTCCTGACCGGCGACGTGCACGTCGGGTACGCCTTCGACCTGAAGGCCGACTTCGACGACCCGGCCTCGCGCACCGTCGGCACCGAGCTCGTCGCCACGTCCATCGCGAGCGGCAAGGACGGCGCCGACCGGCCCGCCAACTGGGACAACCTCACCCGGGCCAACCCGCACCTGCGGTTCTACAACGGGCGGCGCGGCTACCTGAGGGTCACCCTGACCGGCGAGCACGCCCGGGCCGACTTCCGGACCGTCCCGGCCGTGACGACACCCGGCGCACCGGTCACCACGGCCGCGTCCTTCGTGACCGAGGCGGGCGACCCGGGCCTCAAGCCCGTGTGACGGCGCCCTCGGCGTCGGCGGGATAGCGGACGCCGACGCGGTCGCGCACCGCGTCGAGCGTCCGCATCACCGCCAGCGTCCCGTCCAGGGGCACCAGCGGCGACTCGGTCTCGCCCGCCCGCAGGCACCGCATCACCTCCGCCGCCTCGTGCTGGAGGCTGTCGCGCCGCCCCGCCACCGTGAACCCCTCCGGCTCCCGGCCCCGGCGGTGCAGCGTGAACCCCTCCGGCCGGTAGAAGCCGTGGGAGAACTCGATCCGGCCCTCCGTCCCCGACACCGACGCGGTCAGCGGCGTGTCCGCCACGATCGAGCACGACAGCAGCGCCGTGGCGCCCGAGTCCCAGCCCAGCAGCATCCCCGTGTTCAGGTCGACGCCCTCCGGCGACAGCAGCGCGTGCGCGCTCACGCGGTCGGGCTCGCCCAGCAGCAGGTGCGCGAACGACACCGGGTACACCCCGAGGTCCAGCAGCGCGCCGCCGCCGACGGCCGGGTCGCGCAGCCGGTGACCGGGGTCGGCCGGCCCGACCAGCCCGAAGTCCGCGTGGACGGACCGGACCTCGCCGACCGCCCCGCCCGCGACGAGCTCGGTCAGCCGGCGGATCACGGGGCCGCAGTACATCCACATGGCCTCCATCAGGAACAGCCCGCGCTCCCGGGCGAGCGCCACCAGCTCCTCCGCCTCCCGGGCGTTCATGGTGAACGGCTTCTCGCACAGCACCGCCTTGCCCGCTTCCAGGCACAGCCCGGCGGCCGCCCGGTGCGCGGCGTGCGGCGTCGCCACGTACACGACGTCCACGTCCTCGTCGGCGGCCAGCGCGTCCCAGCTCCCGTACGCCCTCGGTATCCCGAACCGCCCGGCGAACGCCTCCGCCGACGCGGCCGTTCGCGACGCCACGGCCACCACCTCGGCGTCCGGCATCCGCATCAGGTCGGTCGTGAACGCCGCGGCCATGCCCCCGGTCGCCAGCACGCCCCACCGCACGGTCCCGCCCATACCCCGCCCCTCGCATTTGATGTTTCAACAACTGCCGACGGGCTGAGAGCATAGGGCCCGACCCCACACCAGGAGATGAGATGCCGGAAAGCGGCGCGAGCACGCCGGGACACATACCGAACGACCACGCGACCGGGCCCGCCGGGGCCGCCCCGCCCGGCACGGGCCCCGGGGCACTCGCCGACCCCGGCACACCGGCCGTCACCGCGACCGGCAGCGACCCCGGCACACCGACCGCCGCCGCGACCGGCACCGACCCCGGCACACCGACCGCCGCCGCGACCGGCCCCGGTGCACCGGCCGCCGCGCCGGGTGCCGCTGCCGCCCCCGCGACCGTGGCCGCGCGGCGGGCCGGGCTGCTGGTGACGCTCGTGCTCGGCGGGCTCACCGCGCTGCCGCCGCTGTCCATGGACATGTACCTCCCCGCCCTGCCGGAGGTCACCCAGGCCCTGCACGCGCCCGCCGCCACCATCCAGCTCACCCTCACCGCCTGCCTCGCCGGCATGGCGCTCGGGCAGTTGGTCGTCGGGCCGATGAGCGACAAGTGGGGGCGCCGCCGCCCGCTGCTCGCCGGCATGCTCGTCTACATCGCCGCCACCGCCGTCTGCGCCCTGGCCCCCGGCCCGGAGATGCTCATCGCGTTCCGGCTCCTCCAGGGGCTCGCGGGCGCGGCCGGCATCGTGATCGCCCGGGCCGTGGTGCGCGACCTGTACGACGGCGTCGAGATGGCCCGGTTCTTCTCCACGCTCATGCTGATCTCCGGGGTCGCCCCGATCGTCGCCCCGCTCATCGGCGGCCAGATCCTGCGGGTCACGGACTGGCGCGGGGTGTTCGCCGCCCTCACCCTGGTCGGCGTCCTGCTCACCCTCGTCGTGTGGAGGTGGCTCGGTGAGACGCTGCCGCCGGCGAGGCGGCACGGCGGCGGGGTCGGCGAGGCGCTGCGGACGATGCGCGGGCTGCTCGCCGACCGGGTGTTCTCCGGCTACATGCTCGCGGGCGGGCTCGCCTTCGCCGCCCTGTTCGCCTACATCAGCGCCAGCCCGTTCGTGGTCCAGGAGATCTACGGGGCCTCGCCCCAGACCTTCAGCCTGCTGTTCGGCGTCAACTCGGTCGGGCTCGTGGCGGTCGGCCAGATCAACGGCAAGCTGCTGGTGGGCCGGGTCAGCATGGACAAGGTGCTGGGCACCGGCCTCGCCGTGATCACCCTGGCGGCCGGCGCGCTGCTGCTGATGACGGCCGGGGTCTTCGGCGAGGTGGGGCTCGTGCCGGTCGCCGCCGGGCTGTTCGTCCTGATGTCGGCCATGGGCCTGGCGCTGCCCAACACCAACGCCCAGGCGCTGATGCGCACCCCGCACGCCGCCGGTTCCGCCTCCGCGCTGCTGGGGACGTCCTCGTTCCTGGTCGGCGCGATCGCCTCACCGCTGGTCGGCATCGCGGGCGAGGCGACGGCCGTGCCGATGGCCGTGGTCCAGCTCGTGTGCGGGCTGGCCGCCGTCGGCTGCTTCCTGGGCCTGTGCCGCCCCTGGCGGCCGCGTCAGCCGCGTACCGCGTAACCGGTCAGGTGGACGCGGTTCCGCGCGTCCGTCCAGCGGAAGACGCCCACCCCGGCCACCTCCGCCTCCGGCAGCCGCACGCTCGGTACGAGCGCCTCGGGCACCCCGGTCGCCAGGTCCACCGCGACCGGGCTGCCCCCGCCGGCCAGGGCGTCCGCCGCACCGCGGGCGCCGCTCGCGCCGTAGGCGACGCCGCCGTCCGTGACCGTGACCAGCGTGAGCGGCGCGGAGCCGTCCGCCTCCTCGAAGCAGCGGCCCCTGCGGGCGTCCAGGTCGAAGGCGAGGTTCCCGGAGACCAGGTAGCGGCCGCCCGGCGACACCACCGCGCGCGGGTACTCGCCCGGTTCGATCGCCGGGGTGCGGCACTCCGCCTTCACCAGCGGCCTGCCGGTGCGCGCCTCGTGGACCGCCCAGATGTCGTGCGTGGCCGCCCGCGCCGCGCCCTTCTTCCCCCGCCACCGGGCGAGGACGTGCCCGGAGGTCACCGAGGCGGGCACCCCGCTCGCGGGGTCCGCGCCGGCCGGCGCACGGTCGGAGCTGGACCAGCCGCCCGGCACCCAGAAGCCCCGCGCACCGCTCACCAGCAGGCCGCCGACCGTCACCCCGCGCACGGCGGTCAGCCGCCGGCACTCCGCGCAGCCCGCGGGGGGAGCGAGCCGCCGCGGCGGCACCACGCTCACCTCGCCGGTGTCGGGGGCGACGACCGCGCTCCTGGCCCGGCCGTCGCTGATCAGCACGCCCCGGCCGGCGCCGGTCACGACGGGCACGTCGGCCCAGGGCACCTCCACGCGCCGCCGGGTGCCGGCGGCCGCGTCGTACACGTCGAGGGACACGAAGCGCTCGGCGGCCGTCAGCGGGTCGTCGCCGGCCCTGCCGTAGGACCAGGTCACGAAGTACTGGCGGTCCGCCTTGGCCACCGCCAGCAGGCCGGGAACGTCCCCGGGGCCGCCGAGCGGCCGCCACGGGCCGCCCGTCCAGCCGTGGCGGCCGGTCCGGGCGTCGAGGGTGCGCAGACGGTACTGGGTGGTGCCGGCCCGCTCCAGGTAGGCGATCAGCCCGGTGGCCGGGGCGGTGACGTACTCCGTGGACGGGCCGGTGATCTCCCACCCCCGGGAGGTGTCGTACGCGTCCGGGACGGTGAGCGGGGTGACGGGCGCGGCGGCACCCCGCGCGGAAGGGGCGGACCGCGCGGCCCCGGTTGCGGGCCGCCCGTCGTCCGGTGCGCAGGTGGTGAGCAGGACCAGCAGGGCCAGGACGGCCGCACCGGCCACCAGGGCCAGGCGCACGACCCCTCGTCTCATGGTCCCCCCACCCGGATCGACGGGCGGCCAGCGTAGCAACCGCCGAACGCCCAACCACCCGACTCCGCCGAGCAGTTCACCCTCCCCGTGGCGGGGGCCGCCGGCGGGCGTGCCGGGAGCCCCGGCGGGCCCGCCTACCATGGATCGGTGAACGCCTCCCTCTCCACCGCACAAGCCCTGCGCGGCGCCCTCGCCGGGCTGCTGGACGGGCTCCCGCCCACACAGGCGGCGCAGGCCGTGGACCGGCTCATCGCCCACTACCGGGGCCACGTCCCGACCGACGCGCCCGTGCTGCGCGACCGCTCCGACGTCGCCGCCTACGCCGCGTACCGGATGCCCGCGACCTTCGAGGCGGTACGGGCCGCGCTGGACGCGCTCAGGGAGGCCGCGCCCGAGTGGGTGCCCGGGACGCACACCGACATCGGCGGCGGCACGGGCGCGGCGAGCTGGGCGGTGGCCGAGGCGTGGGACGCCACGGCGCGCACCACCGTGCTGGACTGGGCCGAGCCGGCGCTGGCGCTGGGGCGCGAGCTGGCCGCCGCGTCCGGGATCGACGCGCTGGCGCGGGCCACCTGGCGGCGCTCCCGCATCAGTGCGGCGCTCCGCGTCGAGAGCACCGATCTCGTCACCGTGTCGTACGTGCTCAACGAGCTGACCGAGCAGGACCGCACCGCCCTGGTCACCGAGGCCGCGCGGGCCGCCCGGGCGGTCGTGATCGTCGAACCGGGCACCCCTGACGGCTACGCCCGGATCATCGCCGCCCGCGACCTGCTGATCGCCGCCGGGATGACGATCGCCGCGCCGTGCCCCCACAGCGGCGCCTGCCCGATCGAGCCGGGCACCGACTGGTGCCACTTCGCCGCCCGGGTCAGCCGCTCCTCCCTCCACCGCCAGGTGAAGGGCGGCTCACTGGCGTACGAGGACGAGAAGTTCTCCTACGTCGTGGCGACCCGGTTCCCGGTCGTCCCCGCCCCGGCCCGGGTGACGCGCAAGCCGCAGATCCGTAAGGGCCAGGTCCTGCTGGACCTGTGCACCGAGGCCGACGGGCTGCGCCGCGACACGGTGACCAAGCGGCACGGCACCCTCTACAAGGCGGCCCGCGACGCCGCCTGGGGGGACCAGTGGCCGCCCCGCTGACGGGGTGACAGCGCGCGACCACGCGGGTGACCTCGTGCCCGTGGCAAGTGCCCGGGGAGTCGCGCCGGAGTTGAGGTGGGCTCGTTCGCGCTCCCCTCACTCCCTGGAGGCCCCATGCCGCGCATCCGCTCACGCCGGCTCACCGCCTGTGCGCTGACCGCCGTGTCCGTGGTTCTCGCGACCACCGCCCTGACGGCCACCGCCGGGGCGGCGCCCAAGCCCGCCCCGAAGGACTCCGTGAAGGTCCTCGACTGGCTCGCGGTCCGGCAGAACAGCAGCAAGCCGGAGCACCTGCGCGTCGGCACCGACTGGACCAGCCACGGCCACCTGTACACCCACAAGAAGGGCCGGCTCGGCAAGAAGATCGGTGACATCTCGTCGCACTGCAGCATCGCCGACCGCAACCGCCACGGGTACGTCGCGCTGTGCCACCGCGTGCTGCGCACCGACCACGGCAGCATCAGCCTGAGCGACGCCATCGACCGCTTCGGCCGCCACCCGCACGGCGGGCGCTCGGCCGTGACCGGCGGCACCGGCGCGTACGCGGACGCCGAGGGCCAGGCCGAGATCACCTTCTTCGGCGAGGGCCGCGCCCGGTTCCTGATCAAGCTGGACGACTGACGCCGACGCGCACGGGGCCGGTCCCGCCCGGGACCGGCCCCGCCGCTGTCACTCGCGCAGTTCCTGCGTACAGCACTTCACGCTGCCGCCGCCCTTGAGCAGCTCGCCCAGGTCCATGCCGACCGGCTCGAACCCGCGCTCGCGCAGGGGCCGGAACAGCCCCACCGCGGCCTGCGGCAGCAGCACGTGTCTGCCGTCGCTCACCGCGTTCAGCCCGAGCGCCGCCGCGTCCTCCTCCTCGGCGATCAGCGCGTCCGGGAACAGCCGGCGCAGCACCGACCGGCTGCCGGGGGAGAACGCGCCGGGGTAGTACATGATCTCGCCGGCGGCGTCGTCCAGGACGCACAGCGCCGTGTCGAGGTGGTAGTACCGGGGGTCCACCAGGTCCAGGCCGATCACCGGCCGCCCGAAGAACTCCTGTGCCTCGTCGTGCGACAGGGGGCTGGAGCGGAAGCCCCGCCCGGCCAGGATGTACGAGGCGGTGACGGCGAAGTCGCCCTCCCCCTCGTTGACGTGGTCGGGTTCGTGCACGTCGGTGAAGCCGTGCGTCCGGAACCACTCGCGGTGCACCGCGGCCTCGGCGGCGCGCTCGGCGAAGGCGAACCGGGCGCCGAGCACCCGGCCGTCGATGACGGTGGCGCCATTGGCGGCGAACACCATGTCGGGCAGGTCGGTCCGGGGTTCCAGCAGCTCGACGGTGTGGCCGAGGGACACGTACCGGTCGCGCAGGTCTTCCCATTGGGTGAGGGCGAGCGGCAGGTCGACCGGTTTCGCCGGGTCCATCCAGGGGTTGATGGAGTAGGTCACCTTGAAGTGCGCGGGTGGGCACATCAGGTAGCGGCGGGGTGTGGCGTCACGAGGCAAAGAAGGCTCCTCACGGACGGCAGGCGCACGGTGTGTGCGTGGATGCCATGGTGCGCCGTGCGGAGCCCGCGCGCAGTGGACCGTACGGGTGAGTTCACGCCGGCGCCGACCACGTGCCGCACACCGGACACCCCAACGTCAAGACGAAACGTCTCGCCTCGTGCCGCTGCTAGATTGGGCACATGGCTGACACCAGGGCACCCGACTCCACGCGCCGCAGCGAACGCTCCCGCCGGGCGATCTACGACGCCGCCCTCGCCCTCGTCGGCGAGGTCGGCTACGCCAGGACCACCATCGAGGGCATCGCCGCCCGCGCGGGCGTCGGCAAGCAGACGATCTACCGCTGGTGGCCCTCCAAGGCGGCCGTCCTCCTGGAGGCCTTCGTCGACCTCGGCGTCCAGGCCAACGAGGCCCTCGGCGGCGACGGGAACAGCGAGATCCCCGACAGCGGCGACCTCGAGGCCGACCTCAAGTACGTGCTGCGCGCCACGGTTGACGAGATGAACGACCCCAAGTACGACGCGCCCACCCGGGCCCTCACCGCCGAGGGCGTGGTCGACCCCGAGCTGGGCGCCCGGTTCGTCGAGCAACTGCTGGAGCCGCAGCTCGAGCTGTACGTCAGGCGCCTGGACGCCGCCCGCGAGGCCGGCCAGGTCCGCCCCGGGATCGACCCGCGCGTCGCGCTGGAGCTCTTCGTCGGCCCCCTGGCCCACCGCTGGCTGCTGCGCACCCGGCCGCTCACCCACGCCTACGCGGACAGCGTCGTCGAATACGCCCTGTACGGTCTCGCCCCCCGGTGACCCGGCCGTGCGGCTGCTCACGCCCGGCCGCCCCCGGCGGGGTGCGGAACACCGCAAACGCCCGCAAACCGACCTGTTCGGTGGCGGTGCGCCGCCCTCCCCTCCTGTCCGGTTGCGGACTCCGGTCACCGAAGACGCCGGATGGTGGGACCATGGCAGGGACCGCAGGGCTCGGCAGAGGTGTGAGGGGATAGATGGGCGACGGTATCGGCCGCTACCGCGGCACGGAGAACAAACTCGCGCAGTGGCTGCGCCGGCGCCCGAGGAAGACCGCCGCCGAGGCCCCGGGCCGCGAGGACCTGCTCCGGGCCACCGCCGCCGCGGGACTGCCGCTCGCCCCCGCCGCGTACCCCGTCGGCTACCGATGTTCGTGCGAGCGCATCGGCTGCCCCACGCCGGCCCGCCATCCCGTCTCCTTCGCCTGGCAGACCCAGTCCACCACCGACCGCGCCCAGATCGAGCGGTGGGCCGAGGGCCAGCCGCACGCCAACTTCATCACCGCGACCGGCATGGTCCACGACGTCCTGGACGTTCCGCTGGAGGCCGGTCGCGCCGCGTTGGAGCGGCTGCTCGGCGAGGGGATCGACGTCGGCCCGGTCGCCGAGTCCGGGGACGGCCGGATGCTGTTCTTCACCGCCACCCGCGGCACCCCCGAGGACGAGGACGAGTGGTGGCCCTGCGAGCTGGACTGCCACCCCGAGACGATGGACGAGCACCCGGGACTGCGCTGGCACTGCCGCGGCTCCTACGTCCTGGTGCCGCCCGCCCGGCTCCCCGGTGACCTGGGCGTTGCGTGGGTGCGCGGCCCGGAGCACCCGCTGCCGGACCCGCTGACCCTGCTGGAGACGCTCACCGACGCGTGCGCGCGCCACGCCGACCAGTACGACCACGACGACCACCACTCGGTGGCCTGGCCGCTCAGCCGCTGAACCGGGTCACGAACCCGTCGCCGACGTCACGCCCTGGAGCCGGCTCACCACCGTCACCTGGTCCGACGCGGCACCGGCCGGCTTCACCAGCACCGCCTGGCTGGACACCCACTCCTTGGTCAGGGTGCTTTTGACCTCGCCGGTCATCAGCGCCCGTACGTCCGCGTTCACCTTCGGCCGGTAGCCCTTGGCCGCCACCTGCCGGTCGTAGAACCGCGTCGCGAAGAACACCAGGGCGCCGCCGTCCTCGGTGGTCAGCCCGAGCGGGGCGTAGTCACCGGTGTCCAGCGGCTGGTCCACGTACTGGGTGGCCAGGCCCGGCCGCTTGCCGAGCCGCTGCCGCTCCTCGCGCCACAGCGAGGTGTGCGGCCCGGCCGTGAAGTGGGCCGGCTTGCCGGTCTGGAGGTAGGTGGAGTACTCCTCGCTCAGGTTCTTCGGCGCCACCGCGAGGGCGGTGGAGTCCGGCTGGGCCGGCTCGGCCCACCCGTCCTGGTCCGTCCGGAACTTCGGCACCCCGCCGGCGGGGAGGATCTGGAGGTACGCGACCTCCCAGAGCTGGTCGGGGCCGTTGCGGACGAAGACCAGCACCCAGCGGGTGTCGTCCGCGCCCCGGTCGGCGTCCCGGTTGGAGTCGGTGTCCGCGACGAACCAGCGCGGCCAGCCGGCCTTCTTCGGTATGACGTAGCGGGCGTCGGTGAGCTCCAGCGGCCGGTGGCCGGGGTTGCCGCCGGGGCTCGTGATGCTGCGGGCCTTCAGCCCGGCCTGATTGATGGCCCCGAGCGCGCCGGTGACCCGGCCCGCGTCCAGGGCGGGGTCATAGGCCTTGTCCGCCTTGTTGTACGCCTCGGTGAAATCCTTCAGCGCCCGCGCGGCCTCGTCCTCCGTCGCGTTCGGCACGACCTCCCGCTCGCCGTGCACCGTCACGCACCCGCTCGCCGTCAGCGCCAGCACCGCCGTCGCCGCGAGCGCCACCGCCACCCGCCCCGGGACCCGCCTTCTCATCGGTTGCCTCTGCTCCTCGACCCCCATATGACCGTCCGAACCCTACCGGGGCCCGCGGCGGCCCGGGAGCCGGGCTCTCCGCTTCCCCCCTCGGGCGCCGCGCACCGCGTGCTTCAATGCCCGGGTGAACAGTGCATACGACGTGCTCGCCGTCTTCTGCGGGGGCGACGGCCGCCACGGCAACCTCCTCGGTGTGGTGCGCGACGGGCGGCTCCACCCCGGCGAGGCGTCCCGGCAGGCGTTCGCCAAGCAACTGGGCTTCAGCGAAACGGTGTTCGTCGACGACCCCGAGCGCGGCGTCGTCGACATCTACACGCCCGGCGTGCGCCTGCCGTTCGCCGGGCACCCCCTCGTGGGCACCGCCTGGCTGCTCGACCTGGAGGTGGTGAACCCGCCGGCGGGCGAGGTGTGGGTGCGCCAGGACGGCGAGTTCACCTGGATCACCGCCCGCGCGGAGTGGGCGCCGGAGCGGACGCTGCGCCAGTACGCCTCGGCCGCCGAGGTCGACGCGCTGGAGGTGCCCCCGCCCGGCGCGTGGGTGTACGCCTGGGCGTGGGAGGACGAGGCGGCCGGCCGGGTGCGGGCGCGGGCCTTCCCCGGGCGCGGCGACGGGATCGACGAGGACGAGGCGACGGGCGCCGCCGCCCTGCTGCTCACCGCCGGGCTGGGCCGGGCCCTGAACATCACGCAGGGCCGGGGCTCGCAGCTCCTCACGGCTCCCGGCCCCGACGGCACGATCGAACTGGGCGGGCGCGTACGGGAGATCAGGCGCTGAGCGGGAACTCCTCGCCGAGCTCGCGGAACACCGCGCTGTTGAACGCGAACGCGCGCCTGCACTCGTCGATGATCCGCTGCTTCTCCAGGTCGTCGGCGTCCACCCGGTCCAGCAGCTCGCGGTAACCCCGCTTGAACGCGGCCGGGTTGGGGATCCGCTCGAAGACGTAGAACCGCACCCCGTCGCCCTTGTGTGCGAGGCCCCAGGTGCGCTCGGCCCTGTCGCGGATGATCTGGCCGCCGGACAGGTCGCCCAGGTAGCGCGTGTAGTGGTGCGCCACGTACCCGGCGGGCCAGGTCCGGGCGCACTCCTCGACCCGGGCGGCGTACGCGGCGGTGGCGGGCAGCCGCGTGGCCGTGCCGCGCCACCCCGGGCCGCGCAGGTGGGCCAGGTCCCGCTCCAGCTCGGCGGTGCGGAACAGCTCCGGCTGGATGAACGGGCCCGCGACCGGGTCGTCCCGCAGCGCGTCGGCGGCCCCTTCCAGGGCCCGGTACACGAACCAGAGCTGCTCGGTGTAGCGGGCGTAGGCCGCCACACCGAGCCGCCCGCCGAGCAGGTCGCTCATGAACGTCGAGTTCTCCGCCTCCGTGTGCTGCTGGTGCGATGCGGTGCGGATGAGCGTCGAGAACGGGGTGGCGGTGCCGCTTGCGTCCAAGGCGGGCCTCCGGGGGAACCGAGGGGACGGGAGGTGGCAGCCGTGGCCGCCACTACCGCCGATCTTCCTGCTTAGGCTTACCTAAGTCAACAGGGTTCCCGACGGTCTGTCGGTAAAACGGTACCCGCCCGGAGCGTCAGGGCAACGTGAGGATCTCGGCGCCGGTGTCCGTGACGACGAGGGTGTGCTCGAACTGCGCCGTCCGCCTGCGGTCCTTCGTCACCACCGTCCAGCCGTCGTCCCACATGTCGTACTCGTGCGTCCCCAGCGTGAGCATCGGCTCGATCGTGAACGTCATGCCGGGCTGGATGACCGTGGTGGCGTGCGGGGAGTCGTAGTGCGGGATGATCAGGCCCGAGTGGAACGAGGAGTTGATGCCGTGCCCGGTGAAGTCCCGCACCACCCCGTAGCCGAAGCGCTTGGCGTACGACTCGATGACCCGGCCGATGACGTTGATCTGGCGGCCCGGCTTGACCGCCTTGATGGCGCGGTTGAGCGACTCGCGGGTCCGCTCGACCAGCAGCCGCGACTCCTCGTCGACGTCACCGCACAGGTAGGTGGCGTTGTTGTCGCCGTGGACGCCGTGGATGTACGCCGTCACGTCGAGGTTCACGATGTCGCCGTCGCGCAGGACGGTGGAGTCGGGGATGCCGTGGCAGATGACCTCGTTGACCGAGGAGCACAGGGACTTCGGGAAACCCCGGTAGCCGAGCGTCGACGGGTAGGCGCCGTGGTCGCACATGTACTCGTGCGCGACCCGGTCCAGCTCGTCCGTGGTCACGCCCGGAGCGATGTGCTTGGCGGCCTCCTCCATCGCCTGCGCGGCGATGCGGCCCGCGACGCGCATCCGCTCGATGGTGTCGGCATCCTGCACCTCCGGGCCGGTGTACGGCGTCGGGGCCGGCTTGCCCACGTACTCGGGGCGGCGGATGGAGCCGGGAACGGAACGGGTGGGGGAGAGCTCCCCTGGGACGAGCAGCGACTGGCCAGACATGCCAGCGAGTCTAACCAGGCCCCACGGGGCACCATTGCGACAGAGGAAGGAGCCGAGATGCCCCTGTTCAAGAGGCGCACCGAAGGAAAGCCGGGCGAGTGGTACTACTGCCTGAAGCACCAGAGGGTCGAGGAGGGCCCGGAATGCCGCGCCGCGGACCGCTTCGGCCCGTACGCGACGCGTGAGGAGGCGTCCCACGCCATGGAGACCGCCCGGGAGCGCAACCTCGAGTGGGAGACCGACCCCAAGTGGCACGACGCGCCGCGCGGCGAGGACCGCGGCACCCCCTAGACGGCGGCCGCCGCCCGGCCGGGCGGCCGGGTGTCAGGACCGGCCCGCGGCGGCGCGGCGGCGGAGGGCGTCCTCGTCCGTCGTCGCGTCGTACGTCACCAGGCGCGGCAGCACCGCCGTCAGCAGGCCCACCGAGGCCAGACAGGCGAGGCCGCCGCTCCAGACGGCGGGGCGGGTACCGGTCCAGCCGGCCATCGCGCCCGCGCGGACCTGGCCGAGCTGCGGGCCGACGCTGTACGACAGGACCTCGATGCCCGCGAGGCGGCCCCTCAGCTCGTCCGGGATGGTCTGGTTCCAGATCGTGGAGCGGCCCAGGCCGCTGAGCATGTCGCCCGCGCCCGCGAAGGCCAGGCACAGCAGCACCAGCCACACGTTCGAGAACCAGCCCGCCGCCGCCACCGCCAGCCCCCAGCCGGCCGCGCCGCTCACCACCAGCAGGCCGTGCCGCCGGACCCGCGACGTCCAGCCGCTGGTCAGGCTCAGCAGCACCGAGCCGACCGACCCCGCCGCGTACATCAGCCCCAGGGACCACGGGGCGCCCAGCTCGTCCGCGAGGAACGGGAAGATCGTGTTCGGGTACGCGAAGAACATCGCGGCCAGGTCGACCGCGTACGTACCGAGCAGCACCGGCCGCGACCAGGCATGACGCGCGCCCTCCGCTATGGCCCGCAGCGAGGGCCTCTCCGCGTCGTGCGCGGCCGGGGCGGGGGAGAGGCGCAGGCAGAGCAGGACGGACACCACGAAGCACGCCACCGTGGTGCCGTACGCCGTGGCGTGACCCGCGTACGCCACGACCAGACCCGCCAGCGCCGGGCCCGCGATCGCGCCGAGCTGCCAGCGCAGGGCGTTCAGCGCGGCGGCCGCCGTGAGCTGGTCATGCGGCACGATGCGGGCCATCAGCGAGTCCAGCGCCGGGCGCTGGAGCCCGGCCAGCGCCGAGACGCCCGCGGCCACGACGTACAGCGGCCACAGCAGCGGCTCCGGCAGCATCGCGTTCACCAGCAGGACCAGGGCCAGCAGGCCGAGCGCCGCCTCGGTGCCCAGGATGACCTTCCGCCGGTCGACCGCGTCGGCCAGCGCGCCCCCGTACAGGCCGCACACCACCAGCGGCACCAGCTCGACGGCGCCCATCACGCCGACGGCGAGCGGGGAGTCGGTGAGGTGCTTGATCTGCAACGGCAGCGCGACCATCGCCATGAAGCTGCCGAAGTAGGTGACCAGGCCCTGCACCCACAGCAGGCGGAAGTCCCGTGACGAACGCCAGGGCGACAGATCGGGCAGCAGGGCGGAGAGCGGGGAGGGCTTCGAGGTCACGACCGCCCATGGTCCGTGCCCGTCCCGAACGCGGGCAACCGGTTTTCGAACGCCCTACCAGCGGGCCGGCGGGGGCGCGGTCACCCGGTCCGCCAGCCGCGCCAGGCGGTCCCGGAACCGGCGGCGCCCCGGCCGCGCGGCCGACGCGCCCGCCAGGATGTTCTCCCCGGCCGCCGCGCTCACCAGGTGCTGGACCACGTCGAGGTCCACCTCGTCCCCCTCCGTCACCGACAGCGCCTCGTGCGCCAGGGCGCGCACCTCCCGGTCGCCGCCGTCCAGCGACAGCACCGTCGCGCCCGCCCGCCGCGCGTCGTGTACCCGCTCCAGCAGGCCGCCCTCCGGCCGCTCCGGCGCCACCACCAGCAGCGTCGCCCCCCGGCCCGCCGCCTCCAGCCGTCCGAGGCCCACCGCCAGGTGCGCCGGATCGCCCCGCCGCACCCGGTGCCGCACCAGCGTGGGCGCCAGCTCCGGCCGGCCCGACCAGGCCGCCTCGTCCACCAGGTGCGCCGCCAGGTGCCACGGCTCGTGGCGGGCCGTCCCCACCAGCAGCAGCCCACCGCCGTGCGGCACCACCGAGGACCGCAGCGCGGCGGCGAACCGGCGGGTCGCCGCAGGCCACTCCGTACCGGCCAGGACCTCACGCAGCAGTGCGACACGTACGGCATCCATGGCGCCGTATCGTGCCCCTCCGCACGCCCCTCGCGCGGGCGTTCGGCGCCGCGTCACCCGGAAGGGGACGTGCCGCGTAGTGTCGGGACCATGACTACTGATCCGTACGACCTCCCCGACGTCTCCGGGCTCGTCGTCGGTGTCCTCGGCGGCACCGGCGACCAGGGCCGCGGCCTCGCCCTCCGCCTCGCCCGCGCCGGCCAGAAGGTGATCATCGGCTCGCGGGCCGCCGAGCGCGCCGAGGCCGCGGCCGCCGAGCTGGGCCTGGGCGTCGAGGGCGCCGACAACGCCGAGTGCGCCCGGCGCAGCGACGTCGTGATCATCGCCGTGCCGTGGGACGGGCACGCCGCGACGCTCACCGCGCTGCGCGAGGAGCTGCGCGGCAAGCTCGTCGTCGACTGCGTCAACCCGCTCGGCTTCGACAAGAAGGGCGCCTACGCCATCAAGCCGGAGGAGGGCAGCGCCGCGGAGCAGGCCGCCGCCCTGCTGCCGGAGTCGCGGGTCACGGCCGCCTTCCACCACCTGTCGGCCGTCCTGCTCCAGGACGAGTCGGTCGAGCGGATCGACACGGACGTGATGGTGCTGGGCGAGAAGCGCGCCGACACCGACATCGTCCAGGCCCTGGCCGCCCGCATCCCCGGCATGCGGGGCGTCTTCGCCGGCCGGCTGCGGGGCGCCCACCAGGTCGAGGCGCTGGTCGCGAACCTGATCTCGGTCAACCGCCGCTACAAGGCCCACGCGGGGCTGCGCGTCACCGACGTCTGACCGGCGTCCGGCGGCGGGCCGGGCATGGGGGACACTGGACGGGCACGTTTCACGCCGTACCCGGACAGGAGCCGACCCCCATGCCCCGCCTCGCTCTGTACGCCCTCGTCGTCTGCGTCCTCGCCGTCGCCGCGGCGGTGGTCTCGTTCGTCCAGGGCACCTGGCTGGGCATCGTGTGGGTGCTGCTGGCCGGGGTGTCCTCCAACATGGCGTGGTACTACCACCGCCGCGCCAGGAACGTCACTGGCTGACGATCTCCTGGCACAGCTCGTTCTGCTCCTGCCAGAACCGGTACAGGTCCTGCCCGCAGTACGTCTCGGCGTCCTGCACGCCCAGCCCCTGGAGGACCGTGTCGACCAGCCCGAAGAAGGCGTGGTTGACCTCCGGCACGAACAGCAGCGCGAAGACGGCGAGCAGCCCGAAGGGCGCGAACGGCTCCACCTGGCGGCGCACCTTGTACGACAGCCACGGCTCGATCACGCCGTACCCGTCCAGCCCCGGCACCGGCAGGAAGTTCAGGATCGCCGCCGTCACCTGCAACAGGGCCAGGAACGCCAGCGCGAACCGGAAACCGAACGGCACGCCCTCCAGGGCCCCCAGCCAGAACGGCGCCGTGCACACGACGGCGAACAGCACGTTCGTCAGCGGGCCCGCCGCGGAGATCAGGCTGTGCTTCCAGCGGCCCTTGATGCGGTCGCGCTCGATGAACACCGCCCCGCCGGGCAGGCCGATGCCGCCCATGATGACGAAGACCACCGGCAGCACGATGCTCAGCAGTGCGTGCGTGTACTTCAGCGGGTTGAGCGTCAGATAGCCCTTCGCGCCGATGGTCAGGTCGCCGCCGTGCAGCGCCGTACGGGCGTGCGCGTACTCGTGCAGGCAGAGCGAGACGATCCACCCGGACGTCACGAACAGGAACACGGCCAGGCCGAGATTGGCCGAGAAGCCCGTCCACACCGCCCATCCGGTGACCGCCATGATGGCGGCGATCCCGAGGAAGACGGGGCTGATCCTCCGGTCGCTGTGGCGGGAGGTGGCGGTGGCCATGGGCGGCGCTCCTGGGCTCGGACGGGTGGTACGGACGCGGTCGACCGTACCGGACGGGGCTCGGGGGGCCG
This sequence comes from Streptomyces sp. WAC05374, assembly GCF_004353505.1. Taxonomy (GTDB): domain Bacteria; phylum Actinomycetota; class Actinomycetes; order Streptomycetales; family Streptomycetaceae; genus Streptomyces. The sequence continues at coordinate 554,313 of NZ_SMNQ01000002.1, read as the reverse complement.
AGGGAAGCAGAATGGGGCGGTGCGCATCTCCCTCCTCGGTCCCACGCAGGTCCACGAGCCGGACGGCACCGCCGTACCGGTCGGCGGGGCGCGGCTGCGGGCGCTGCTGACGGTCCTGGCGCTGCGCGCCGGGCGGACCGTGCCGGCCGGGCTCCTGATCGACGAGGTGTGGGGCGGTGAGCCGCCCGCGGACGCGCCCGGCGCCCTCCAGGCCCTGGTGGGCCGGCTGCGGCGGGCCCTCGGGCCGGACGCGGTGGTCTCGGCGGCGGGCGGTTACCGGCTCGGTGCCGATGCCGACGCCGTGGACCTGCACCGTTTCGAACGGCTGGCGGCCGCGGGCGTACGGGCGCTGGAGGCGGGCGACCCGGCCGGGGCGCTGGCCCGTCTGGACGAGGCGCTCGCGCTGTGGCGGGGCGGGGCGCTCGCGGACCTGCCCGACCGGACGGCCGAGGCGGCCCGCTGGGAGGCGCGCCGCCACGAGGCCCGCCGGGCCCGGCTGCGGGCGCTGCTCGCGCTCGGCCGCCACCAGGAGACGCTGCCCGAACTGGCCGCCCTGTGCGGCGCGTTCCCCCTCGACGAGCCGCTCCAGGCCCTGCGCGTGCGCGCCCTGCGCGCGGCGGGCCGCCCGGCGGAGGCCCTCGCCGCGTACGAGGCGGTGCGCCAGGACCTCGCCACCCGCCTGGGCACCGACCCGGGCCCCGAACTGCGCGCCCTCCACACCGAACTGCTGCGCCCGCGCGACACCGGCCCGGCCGCCGCCCCCGCCGGTCACGGGGTGGGCGCTGCCCCTGCCGGGCAGGGAGTGGGCGCTGCCCCCGCCGGTCACGGGGTGGGCGCTGCCCCTGCCGGGCAGGGGGTGGGCGCTGCCCCCGCCGGTCACGGGGTGGGTGCCGCCTCCGCGCGTGGCTCCGGTGAGGTCTCCGTTCCGCCCCGGCCCGGGAACCTGCGTGCCCGGCTCACGAGCTTCGTGGGGCGCGAGGAGGACATCCACACCGTCCTCGGCGACCTCGCGGGCGCACGGCTGGTGACGCTGCTCGGGCCCGGCGGGGCCGGCAAGACACGGCTGTCGCAGGAGGCCGCCGAGCGCGGCGCCGAGGCGTGGCCCGACGGGGTGTGGCTGGCCGAGCTCGCGCCGGTCGACGACCCCGGCGCCGTACCGGACGCCGTGCTCACCGCCCTCGGCGCGCGCCAGACCGTGCTGCGCGGCGCCGGGGCGGAGGAACTGCGCGCGGCCGAGCGGCACGGCGACGGCGACCCGCTCGGACGCCTCGCCGAGCACTGCTCCCGGCGCCGCATGCTGCTCCTGCTCGACAACTGCGAGCACGTCGTGGCCGCCGCCGCCGCGCTCGCCGAGCGGCTGCTGGAGGAGTGCCCCGGGCTGACCGTCCTCGCCACCAGCCGCGAGCCCCTCGGCGTACCCGGCGAAACCCTGCGCCCCGTCGACCCGCTGCCCGACCCGATGGCGCTGCGGCTGCTCGCCGAGCGCGGCGCGGCCGCGCGGCCCGGGTTCGGCGTCGCCGACGACCCCGATGCGTGCGCCGAGATCTGCCGGCGCCTCGACGGCCTGCCGCTGGCCATCGAACTGGCCGCCGCGCGCCTGCGCATGCTCACCCCGCGCCAGATCGCCGACCGGCTCGACGACCGTTTCCGGCTGCTCACCAGCGGCAGCCGCGGCCGCGGCGTCCTGCCCCGCCAGCAGACGCTGCGCGCCGTCGTCGACTGGTCCTGGGACCTGCTGGACGCGCCCGAACGGGTGGTGCTGCGGCGGCTTTCGGTGTTCTCCGGCGGCTGCGACCTGGACGCCGCCGAGGCCGTCTGCGGCGGCCCCGACGCAGCCGGCACCCTGGACGCGCTCGGCTCCCTCGTCGACAAGTCGCTCGTCGTGGCCGATCCCGCCCCCGACGGCGGCGCCATGCGCTACCGCCTGCTGGAGACCGTCGCCGAGTACGCCGCCGAACGCCTCGACCAGGCCGGCGACCGCGCCGCCGCCGAACACCGCCACCTCGTCCACTACCGCGAACTCGCCCGCACCACCGACCCGGAGCTGCGCGGCCCGCGCCAGCGCGCCGCCCTCGCCCGCTTCCAGCTCGAGTACGAGAACCTCCGCACCGCCCTGCGCCGCGCGGTGGCCGCCCGCGACGAGCAGGAGGCGCTCTGCCTGGTGCTGTCCCTCGTCTGGTACTGGCAGATGCGCGACCAGCGCACCGACGCCCTGCACTGGGCCGAGTCCGCCGCCGCCCTCGGCCCCGACCCCTACGCGCGGCCCGTCGCCGCCGCACCGCCGCTCGTCGCGCGCTGCACCGACGCCCCGCCGCCCATGAGCGACGACCAGCTCCAGGAGGCCCGCCGGGGCGTCCGCCTGATCCAGCTCGTCAACATGGACCACCAGACGTCCACCTGGACCTCCCCGGAGGGCATGGAACGGCTGCGGGCCATCCGCGCCGCGTACCGCCCCGGCCTGCCGCAGACCTGCCGCATGCCCGGCATGCTCTGGTGGTACGCCGTGCTGCTCACCGGCGACCCCGGCGAGATGCGCGAGCTGCTCGACTCCACCGTCGACGCCTGCCGGGAGTTCGGCTACGCCTGGGAGCTGGCCCACGTCCTCCAGACGCGGGCCAACGTGCTGGCCAACCGGAGCGACTGGGCCGGTGACGCCGGCCGGGACGCCGACGAGAGCCTGAAGATCTTCGAGCGGCTCGGCGACTCCTGGGGCGCGGCCGAGGCGCTGGCGGCGCGCGGCGAGGCCCGCGAGCGGCGGGGGGAGTTCGCCGGCGCCGCCGAGGACTACGAGGCCGCGGTGGGCCACGCCGAGCGGCTCGGCGCGCAGGCCCAGACGGCGCTGCTGCGCGTCCGGTACGCCGGGACGCTCAACGAGACGGGCCGGGGCGAGGAGGGCGAGGCGACCCTGCGCGAGGTCCTGGCCCGGGGCCGCGCCGCCGGGCACGAGGCCGTGCCGGCCGCCCGGCTGTACCTGGCGATGTGGCTCGGCCGCACCGGCCGCACCGGTGAGGCTCGCGAGCAACTGGCCCTGGTGCGCGAGGAGTTCGCGTACGACGCGCTGTCCCTCTTCGAGGGCTTCACGATCGGCGTGCTCGCCTGGCTCGACAACCTGGACGGCCGGTACGCCGACGGCCTCGACCACGCGGTCCGCGCCCTGGCCCACGCGCTGAGGCCGCTGTCGATGATGGTCGCGCCGCACATGCCGGCCGTGCACCTGGTCACCGCCGCGTGGGCGCTCGCCGGACTGGGCGGCCGCGACCGGGCCCGGACGGCGGCCGTGCTGCTCGGGACGCACGCCGGGCTCCTGCCGGAGGGGCACGTGGCCCCACCGATGGAGCGCGAGAGCCTGGCCACGGCCACGGCGCGGGTGCGCGCCGCCCTTGGCGACGAGGCCGCCTTCGAGGCCGCGTACGCCGAGGGCGGCCGCCTCACCGCCGAGGAGGCCGCCGCCCTGCTGGAGGCCGGGTGACCGCGCCCCGGTCCGCTCGCCTCAGGTCCGCCTGCGGAACCGGGCGACCGCGAGCGGCGCGGTGACCAGCGTGATGCCCACGGCCCAGGCGAGCGTCATCCACACCGAGTGGGCGACCGGCCCGCCGTTGATCAGGTTCCGGGCGGCGTCCGCGAGGTTGGAGAGCGGGTTGTAGTCGGTGAACGTCTTCAGCCAGTCGGGCATCGACGTGGGCGGGGCGAAGATCGACGAGCCGAACTGCAGCGGCATGAGCACGAGCATGGCGACCCCCTGCACGGCCTGCGTCGTCGGCAGGCTCAGCCCGAGCAGGATGAAGATCCACATCAGTGACGCGCCGAAGACCATCGACAGCCCGACCGCGGCCAGCAGGTCGACGACGGAGGTCTTGATCTCCATGCCGAGCAGGAAGCCCATGCCGAGCAGGATCGTCGTGGCGATCAGCATCCGGCCGACCTCCACCACGATCTTGGCGACGAGGACCGACGACCGGGCGATCGGCATCGTCCGGAACCGGTCCATCACTCCCTTCTTGACGTCGTCGTTCACCCCGGTGCCGACGGCCATGGCGATGTTGATGCCCATCATCGCCATCAGGCCGGGCGTGACGTAGTTGACGTAGTCCTGCTGGTTGCCCTTGCCGGCGATCGCGCCGCCGAAGACGTACACGAACAGCAGGATGAAGATGATCGGCATCAGCACGGCGTCGAACATCGACTCCGGGTCCTGCTTGATCTGGAGGGCGTTGCGGCGCACCAGGGCGCCGACGTGCCGCGTGTTGGCCCGCAGGCCGATGCGCCCCTCCGAGGGCGCCGTCGTCGTCACCGTGCTCACGCGGCGACCTCCTCGGGGATCGTGCCGGACGCCGCGGCGGACGTCTTCTCACCGGTGATGGCCAGGAACACCTCGTCCAGGCTGGGCAGATGGGTGCCGATGTGGGCGATGCCGAAGCCCCGCTCACCCAGCAGACCCACCACGGCGGTCAGTTGACCGTCGCTGAGGATCGGCACGTACAGCAGGCCCTCGTCGGGGACGACCGTCGCCCCCGCGACGCCGGCCAGTCCGCTGTCACTCAGCGCACGTGCCATGCCGGGCAGTTGGCCGGGGTCCACGGGCCTCACCTGGAGGGTGCGGCCGCCGACCCTGGCCTTCAGCTCGTCCACCCCGCCGTGCGCGATGACCCGCCCCCGGTCGATGACGGTCAGCTCGTGCGCGAGCTGCTCGGCCTCCTCCATGTACTGGGTGGTGAGCAGGACGGTCGCGCCCTCGGCGACCATCCGCTGGACCTCGTCCCACACCTCGTTGCGGGTGCGCGGGTCGAGGCCGGTCGTGGGCTCGTCCAGGTACAGCACGGCCGGGCGGCCGATCATGGACGCGGCCAGGTCGAGGCGGCGCCGCATGCCGCCGGAGTACTGGGTCGCCGGGCGCCGGGCGGCCTCCGTCAGGGAGAACCGCTCCAGCATCTCGTCGGCGCGCCGGCGGGCGTCCTTCCGGGACAGGTCGAGCAGCCGCCCGATCATGTACAGGTTCTCCCAGCCGGACAGCTTCTCGTCGACGGAGGCGTACTGGCCGGTGAGCCCGATGGTGCGGCGCAGTTGCCGGGGCTGGCGCACCACGTCGTACCCGGCGACGGTGGCCGTCCCGGCGTCCGGGACGACCAGGGTGGACAGGCAGCGGACGAGCGTGGTCTTGCCGGCGCCGTTGGGGCCGAGCACGCCGAGGACGGTGCCCTCGCGTACGTCGAGGTCGACCCCGTCCAGCGCCTTGGTGGCGCCGTAGTGCTTGACGAGGCCCCGTACCTCGACGGCGTTGGTGTCGGATCGTGTCATGCCCCCATCGCACCAGGGGCCACCGACAGCTCACCGACAGCTCACCGACAGGTCACCGACACCGGCTCCGGGCCGCCGGCGGATCGCCCGCGCGGCCGGGAGGACGGCTCAGGCGGGCTTGGCGTAGTCGACGAACCCGACCCAGTCGAGCATCACGCACGGCTCGTCCCCGAGCACCCAGGCGTCATGGCCCGGTGCGATGGTGACGAAGTCGCCGGGACCCACCTCGATGCTCTCGCCGTCGTCCATGACGATCTTCATCTGCCCGCTCACCGTGTACGCGACGTGCGCGGCCTGGCAGCTCTCGGTACCGGCGATCGGCTTCACGTGCTTGGACCACTGCCAGCCCGGCTCGAAGACCGCCCGGCCGACCGAACCGCGGTCCGAGTTGACCAGGTCGAGCTTGCCCTTGCCCTCCTCGAAGGGCCGGGTCTCGTCCGGGGAGTCGAAGTTCTTGCGTGCGATGCCTGCCATGGCGTCGCCTCCGGTGAAGCAGTGTGCGGTCCCCCGAGTCCACTTCCCAGGCTAACGCCGGCCCCGCACGCCGACAGCCCGCCGATGGGGGAAGTCGGCGGGCCGTCGTCTGTGCCGGGAGTGGCTAGTGGAAGGTGTGCTCCTCCTGCGGGAACGCTCCGCCGACGACCTCGTCGGCGAACGCCCGCGCCGCGTCCCCGAGCGTCTGCCGGAGGTTGGCGTACTGCTTGGTGAAGCGCGGCACCTTGCCGCCGGTCAGGCCCGCCATGTCGGTCCAGACCAGGACCTGCGCGTCGGTGTCGGGCCCGGCCCCGATGCCGATCGTCGGGATGTGCAGGGACCGCGTGACCTCGGCGGCCAGCTCGGCCGGCACCAGCTCCAGCACGAGCGCGAAGGCGCCCGCGTCCTGGGCGGCCTTGGCGTCGCGCAGCAGCCGGTGCGCCGCCTCGTCGCCGCGCCCCTGCACCCGGTAGCCCATGGTGTTCACGGACTGCGGGGTCAGACCGAGGTGCGACATGACGGGGATGCCGGCCTGGACCAGCATCTCGGTCTGGGGCAGCGACCGCTCGCCGCCCTCCAGCTTCACCGCGCCGACCCCCGCCTCCTTGACCAGCCGGGTGGCGGAGCGCAGCGCCTGCACCGGGCCCTCCTGGTACGAGCCGAAGGGCAGGTCGCCCACGACCAGCGCCCGCCTGGTGCCCCGGACGACGGCGGCGGACAGGATGGCCATCTCGTCGAGGGTGACCGGGACGGTGGACTCGTAGCCGAGGTGGCAGTTGCCCATCGAGTCGCCGACGAGCATGACGGGGATGCCGGCCTCGTCGAACACGGAGGCGGTCATCGCGTCGTAGGCGGTCAGCATGGGCCACTTCTCGCCACGCTCCTTGGCGGCGGCGATGTCGTGGACGGTGATGCGGCGCGTGCCCTTGCCGCCGTACAGCGCCTTGCTGCTGTCGGCGGACTGCGTGGAGGCAGCCTGAAGCGTCATGTGGAACGGCTCCTTCGTCATCTCGAGGCGCCCTGACGGCGTCCCCGGACCACGTCCATGGTGGCACTTCGTGCCGCACGGGGGGAAGTGGGTCCGCGGCCATCTCCACCGCCGCCCCAGCGGGCCTGTTTGTGCGCGTTCTGTCACAGCCAGCGTTCCGGCCGCAACCCCCGGAACCCGGCGCGCCGCCTCTTCGTCCTCGTGGCAGTACGGCCGTCTCCTGATCCCCTAGGGTCGGGTCGGGGGCGGGCGTACGACGGAGCACGACGAGCAAGGCAGTGAGGACGGCGGCATGGCGCGGGTGGACGTGACGGAGACGGGGAACGGCAGCGCGCGGGAGCAGCGGCGCACCGGGTCCCGGGTCCGGTCGGTGGTCGACCGCTGGCGTCACGATCCGGGCATCTGGCGGCGGGGCCTCCTGCTCGCCGCGTGCGCCGTGCTGCTGGCGCTGCTGATGGTCTTCCACGCCCAGATCCCCAACAAGATCGGCAACCTGGGCAGTCTCACAGAGACGTTCCTGCCGTGGCTGGGCGTGCTCGTGCCGGTGATCCTGGTCGCCGCCCTGATGCGCCGCTCGGCCACCGCGCTGGTGGCCGCCCTGCTGCCGGGGGTGATCTGGCTCAACCTCTTCGGCGGGCTCGTCACCGACAAGTCCGGCACCGGGGGCGACCTCATGGTCGTCACGCACAACGTCAACGCCGACAACCCCGACCCCCAGGGCACCGCCCGCGAGCTCTCCGGCTCCGGCGCGGACGTCGTGGCCCTGGAGGAGCTCAAGCCCGGCATGGTCCCGGTGTACGAGCAGGCGCTCGCCGACACCTACCCGTACCACTCCGTCCAGGGCACGGTCGGCCTGTGGAGCAAGTACCCGATGAGCGACAGCCGCCCCGTGGACATCCGGCTGGGCTGGACGCGGGCCATGCGCGCCACCGTGACCGCGCCCTCGGGCGAGGTCGCCGTCTACGTCGCCCACCTGCCGTCCGTGCGGGTCAAGCTGAACGCCGGGTTCACCGCCAACCAGCGCGACGACAGCGCCGACGCGCTGGGCGAGGCCATCGTCCGCGAGGACCTGGGCAAGGTCATCCTGCTCGGCGACCTGAACGGCACGATGAACGACCGGTCGCTGAACGCGGTCACGTCCCAGATGCGCTCCACGCAGGGCGCGGCCGGTGACGGCATGGGCTTCAGTTGGCCGGCCGCGTTCCCGATGGCGCGGATCGACCAGATCATGGTGAAGGGCGTCGAGCCGGTCGCCTCGTGGACGCTGCCCGCCACGGACAGCGACCACCTGCCGATCGCGGCCCGCGTCACGCTCTGACCGGCCTGCCGGGCGCGCCTCGCGCCCCGCGCCGGTACGCCGAAGGGGCCTCCCGCGCCGTCGCGGGAGGCCCCTTCGCCGTCGTGACCGGGCGAGGGCGGTCAGCCCGTCGTGGTCTCGCGCCAGCGGTTGGTGATCGGCAGGCGCCGGTCCTTGCCGAAGCCCTTGGCGGAGATCTTGGTGCCCGGCGGGTACTGGCGCCGCTTGTACTCCGCCGCGTCCACCAGGCGCAGCGTCCGCGTCACCAGCTCCTCGTCGTACCCGGCGGCGACGATCGCGTCCTTGCCCTGGTCGCGGTCGACGTACAGCTCCAGAATCCGGTCCAGGACGTCGTAGTCCGGCAGCGAGTCGGTGTCGACCTGGCCCGGCCGCAGCTCGGCGCTCGGCGGCTTGGAGATCGAGTTCTCCGGGATCGGCGGCGTCTGCCCGCGCTCCTCGGCCGCCCGGTTGCGCCACCGCGCCAGCCGGAAGACCGACGTCTTGTACACGTCCTTGATCGGCCCGTACGCGCCGACGGAGTCGCCGTACAGCGTCGAGTAGCCCACCGCCAGCTCGGACTTGTTGCCCGGCGCGAGGACGATGTGGCCCTCCTGGTTGGAGATCGCCATCAGCATGGTGCCGCGCAGCCGCGACTGGAGGTTCTCCTCCGCCAGCCCCGTCAGACCCAGCGAGCCCATGTACGCGTCGAACATCGGCTCGATCGGCACGGTCCGGAAGTTCAGCCCCGTGCGGCGGGCCAGCTCGGCCGCGTCGCCCTTGGAGTGGTCGGAGCTGTACTTGGACGGCATCGACACGCCGTACACGTTCCGCGCGCCCAGCGCGTCACAGGCGATGGCGGCCACCAGCGCCGAGTCGATGCCGCCGGACAGGCCGATCAGCACCGAGCGGAAACCGTTCTTCGCGGCGTACGCGCGCAGGCCCACCACCAGCGCGGTGTAGACCTCCTCGTCGTCGTCGAGCCGCTCCGCGTACCCGCCGGCCAGCTCCGGCTCGTAGGCGGGCACCGGCTCCTGCGACAGCACGACCCGCTCGATGGCCAGCCCGTCGTCCACCACCCCCGTGGGGGCGTCGGGGGACGCGGCGGGCAGGTCCAGGTCCAGGACCACGCTGCCCTCGGAGAACTGCGGCGCCCGCGCGACGACCTCGCCGTCCTTGTCCACCACGATCGAGTCGCCGTCGAAGACCAGCTCGTCCTGGCCGCCGATCATCGCCAGGTACGCCAGGGTGCAGCCGGCCTCCTGGGCGCGCTTGCGCACCAGCTCCAGGCGGACGTCGTCCTTGTTCTGCTCGTACGGCGAGGCGTTGATGGACACCAGCAGCCCCGCGCCCGCGCTGCGGGTGGCCGGGACGCGGCCGCCGTCCTGCCACAGGTCCTCGCAGATCGCGAGCGCCACGTCGACGCCGCGCACCCGGATCACCGGCATGGTGTCGCCGGGCACGAAGTACCGGAACTCGTCGAAGACGCCGTAGTTGGGCAGGTGGTGCTTGGCGAACGACAGCACCACCTCGCCGCCGTGCAGCACGGCGGCGGCGTTGCGCGGCGCGCCGGCCGGCTGGCCGTACCGGGGCTGGGCCTTCTCGGAGCGGTCCAGGTAGCCGACGATCACGGGGAGGTCCCCGAAGCCCTCGGCGGCCAGCCGCGCGGCGAGCGCCCGCAGCGCGCTGCGGGACGCCTCGACGAAGGACGACCGCAGGGCCAGGTCCTCGACGGGGTAGCCGGTCAGCACCATCTCGGGGAACGCCACGAGGTGCGCTCCCTGCTCGGCGGAGTGCCGGGTCCAGTGCACGATCGCCTCGGCGTTCGCGGCGAGGTCACCGACGGTCGAGTCGATCTGATTCAGGGCGAGGCGTAGTTGAGGCACGCGGTCAGTGTAATCGTCAGAGCGACACGATGTCCTGGCGGTGTCCCGGAGGGATGCGCCACACCGGCCGGACACCGGCATGGCTCCGGCAGCGCATCGGCAGGACACCGGCATGGCAGGCTGGCTGCCGGGCGCACGCGGCGACGAGGGGGAGCGATGGGGTTCGTACGGGTCGGGGGAGTGCCCCACCACGTGGTCGTGGAGGGCAGCGGCCCGGTCTGCGTGCTGAGCGCCGGCCTCGCCATGAGCTGGTTCGACTGGGACCCCGTCGTGCCCCTGCTGGCCCCGCACCGCACCGTCGTCCGCTTCGACCGCCCGGGCCACGGGCTGAGCGGCCCGGCCGCCGTGGCGCCCTCCGCGGCCGGCGAGGCCCACCGGATCGCCGGCGTCCTCGACGCGCTCGCCCTGGACGGCCCAGCGACCGTCGTCGGGCACTCCATCGCCGGGTTCCACGCGGAGGCGTTCGCCCGGCTGCACCCCGCCCGTACCGCCGGGGTCGTCCTCGTCGACGCCTCCGTCGAGGAGCACGCGCGCGTGCCCGCCGCCCCCGCCGTGCGCACCGCGCTCGCCCGGGCCGCGGCCGCCACACTGTCCGCCGCCGGGGCGCCCGCCGCGCTCGGCCCGCCCGTCCGCCGCGCCGTGGTCCGCCTCTCCCGGCCCGGCCACGCCCCCGACCCGGCGCCCGCCGCGCTCGTACGCCGCTGCTACGCCACCTCCCGGGTGCTGGCCGGCGCCCTGCTGGAGAACACCCATTACCGGGCCGTCGCCGCCGAGCTGCTCGCCCTCCGTGAGCGCCACCCGCTCCCGCCGGGCGTCCCCGTCACCGTGCTCGCCGCGCCCGCGTCGGCGCGCTGGACGGCCCGCCAGCGGGCGCTCGCCGACCAACTGGGCGCCCGCTTCGAGGCCGTGCCGGACACGGGCCACCTGATGATGCTGGACCAGCCGCGGGTCCTGGCCGGCGCGGTGCTGGCGGCGGGCGGCCGGCCCCGGGCGCACGCGCCGGGGGCGTGAGGCGGCACGGGGACGGCGAGGGAGCGGCCCCGGGGCGGCACGCGCCGGGGGCGTGAGGCGGCACGCGCGTCACGCCCCCGGGTGCGTTCGCCGGTCAGCCCTGCTCGTAGACCTTCTCCGCCCAGCCCGCGACCTGCGACTGCGACAGGTGACGAGCCAGGTCGGCCTCGCTGATCATGCCGACCAGCCGCTTGTTCTCGATCACCGGCAGGCGGCGGATCTGGTGGCCCTTCATCTCGCGCAGGACCTCCTCCACGTCCGCGCCGGCGTCGATCCAGCGCGGCGTGCCCTTCGCCATGTCGCCCGCCGTCACCTGGGCCGGGTCGTGGCCCATGGCCACACAGCCGACGACGATGTCGCGGTCGGTGAGGATGCCGCAGAGCCGTTCGTTCTCGTCCGCGATGGGCAGCGCGCCCACATTGAGGTCGCGCATCATCTGCGCGGCACGGTCGAGGGTCTCGTGTGCGGGGAGCCACTCGGCTCCGGGGTGCATGATGTCCTTCGCGGTGGTCATGGGGTTCCTTGCCTCCGAAAACGCCATAAAGCGCCGTACGTCGGTCCCCGAGCGCCTCCATTCTCACCGCGCCCCCACCACCCCGCGACCGCTGCGCCGCCGGATGGCCGCCGTACGCGACACGGCCGCCCCGGGGGCTCCCGGAGCGGCCGCGCACGAGGGAACCGGCAGCCCTACGGCTTCGCGCCCCGCGCCTTCAGCAGGTCGGCCATCAGCAGGATCTCCGACTCCTGGGCGTCGACCATCCCCTGGGCCAGGTCCCGCTCCGCACCGGGCCGGCACCGCTCCACACAGCCCTGCGCCATGTGCACCCCGCCCTTGTGGTGCTCGGTCATCAGCCGCAGGTACAGCACCTCGGCCTGCCGGCCGCTCGCCGCCCGCAGCCGGTCGAGGTCCTCCGGACTCGCCATGCCCGGCATCGCGCCGTGGGACGGCATGCCCATCCAGGCCATCGGCTCAACTCCCGGCGCCACCTTCGGCAGGCCCCACATGTCCAGCCAGCCCAGCATCATGCCCCGCTGGTTGGCCTGGGTGTTGGCGATGTCGTACGCCAGCCGGCGCACCTCCTCGTCCTTCGTGCGGTCCCGCACGATGAACGACATCTCCACCGCCTGCTGGTGGTGCACCGACATGTCCCGCGCGAACCCGGCGTCCGCCGAATCCGCCGCCGGCGCCACCTGGCCGGGCTCCGGGCCCGCCGAGGCGACCGTGGCCGCCCCGGCGAAGAGCAGCGCCAGCACCACGGCGGTCACCGAGGCCCACTGCGTACGCGTCACTGCTGGCCCAGCCCGTTGGTGCACGCCGCGCCCGGCTCGGGCGTCTGCGGGCCCTGCACGTACTTGGTGAAGAAGGCGTCCACCCGCGGGTCGTCGGCGCGGTCGACCGTCACCTGCTTGCCCCAGGCGCTGAGCATGATCGCGCCCGCCTGCTCCTTGACCGGGCTCATGAAGGAGTACGAGGTCTTCTTGACCTTCTCCTCCAGCTTCTTCACCTCGCCGGAGGGCGCCTTGTCGTTGTACGTCACCCACACCGCCCCGTGCTCCAGCGAGTGCACGGCGTTGCGCTCCGGGATCGGCTTCTTGTAGACGTCCCGGTCGCAGTTCATCCACACCTGGTCGTGGTCACCGCCGACCGGGGGCTTCATCGGGTACGTCACGGGCGTGGTGACGTGGTTGCGGCCCAGCTTCTTGGCGTCCCAGGACTTCTCGTCCGTGATCGGCGCCTTGGCGGCGGCCTCCCGCTGCTCCTGCTCCTTGTTCTCCTTGTTGAGCACGTATCCGCCGAAGCCCACGAGGCCGGCGACCACGAGCGTGCTGACGGAGATGGTGATGATGCGGTTGCGGCGCTCGCGGGCCTTCTCGGCGCGGCGCATCTCCTCTATCCGGGCGCGGCGGTCGGCGGTCGAGGATCGGTTGGCAGCCATGGTCGTTGTCCTTCTCAGAGTCCGAAGAAGATGGGTGGGGGATACGGAATCCGGTACTGCGGCGGGCCGCCTAGGTCCGCAGGATCTGAAGGGCATGGAGGTCCGGCGCACGTGACCGCTCCTGGGAGGCGGCGGGCGGACCGGTGGCGGGCGGCAGCGCGGCCCGCACCAGGACGTCCGTGTGCGGCGGCGGGTCGAGCGGCGGGGCGGTGAGGACCGCCGGGTTCAGGTGGGGGAAGAGGCGGCAGTCGGCGTCGTCGTACGGACACGCGTACGCGGTGACGACGCGCTCGGCGGGCGTGTACCCGGCCGCCTCGACCCCGTGGGCCCGGTCGCGGCCCTCGGCGCCGCCGTGCGGCGCCAGGCAGATGAAGAGCGCGGCGAAGAGCGTCGCCACGGCGCCGATGGTCGCCATGGGACGCACGATGCGTATGAGCCGCTGGCCCCCCATGGGCGCTGATGTTAATGGGCGCGCCCCCCGGTCAGCCATGGCCGTCCGGTGTGCTGAGCGCGAGGAGGGCCACATCGTCGCCGACCTCACCCGCGTACGACGACAGATCGCGCCACACCGCCCGCACCAGCTCCACCGGCGGGACGGGCCGCGCCAGCGCCCCGAGCCGCGCCGCCAGCGGATAGAACGCGCCCGTCCCGTCCCGCGCCTCCGTCACCCCGTCGGTGTGCGCGAGCAGCACGTCCGTGGGCCCCATCGGCACCGACACCGTCCGCGGCGCCCGGAAATCCGCGAGCCCGAGCCCCAGCGGCGCACCGGGCGCCAGCTCCACCTCCCGCGCCCCGTGGCCGCCCACCAGCAGCGGCGCGGGATGGCCGCAGCTCAGCACCCGCACCGCCGAGCCGTCCGCCGGGAACTCCATCAGCACCGCCGTCGCGAACACCTCCGTGTCCCCCCGCCCCGACGCGTCCACCACCAGCCGCCGGTCCAGCCGGGCCGCCACCCCGGCCAGCTCCGGCTCGTCGAGCACCGCCTCCCGGAACGTGCCCAGCAGCGCCGCCACCGTGCCGACCGCCGCCAGCCCGTGCCCCTGCACATCGGCGACGATCGCCCGTACCCCGTACGGCCCCACCTGCACGTCGTACAGGTCGCCGCCCACCAGCGTCCCCCGCTCCGCCGCCCGGTACAGCGCCCCGCACCGCACCGGGCCCACCCGCTCCGGCATCGGCGGCAGCACCGCGAGCTGGGCCGCCTCCGCGACCGACCGCACCGACACCAACTGGGCGTCCCGCCGCACCCGCACCCCCGCCAGCACGACGCTGACCAGCCCGATCAGCCCGAAGGCCAGCAGGTCGCCATAGGTGACGTCGTCGGCCCGGACGGCGGGCATCAGCAGCAGCCCGAAGAGGGTGCCCGACACCAGTGCGGTGCCGAGCATCCCGTACAGGAGTGTCGTCAGCGGCGGCACCACGGCGAACGCGAAGCCGAGCTGGACGCTCCTGGGCGTGGTGAGCTGGACGACCACCAGCAGGACCATCGTCAGCCACGGCAGCAGGCGCAGCCAGGCCGGCGGTGTGCCGGCGCCGGGCAGCTCCCGTGTGCCACGGTCCATGGGACCAGTCTGCGAGGCCACCGTTACCTGCGCCACAGAGCTCCATGCACTATGGGTTCGCAACGTGCACGAAACCGTGTGGTGGCATGCTGGCCTGATCAGCGAGGATGGGTGTGGAAATGGACAAGCAGCAGGAATTCGTACTCCGTACGCTCGAGGAGCGCGACATCCGCTTCGTGCGCCTGTGGTTCACGGACGTGCTCGGCTTCCTGAAGTCCGTCGCCGTGGCCCCCGCCGAGCTCGAGCAGGCCTTCGACGAGGGGATCGGGTTCGACGGCTCGGCGATCGAGGGCTTCGCCCGGGTGTACGAGTCGGACATGATCGCCAAGCCCGATCCGGGCACCTTCCAGATCCTCCCGTGGCGGGCCGAGGCCCCCGGGACGGCCCGGATGTTCTGCGACATCCTGATGCCCGACGGCTCGCCGTCCTTCGCCGACCCGCGCTACGTCCTCAAGCGCATCCTGGCGAAGACCTCCGACCTCGGGTTCACCTTCTACACCCACCCGGAGATCGAGTTCTTCCTGCTGAAGGACAAGCCGCTGGACGGCTCCAAGCCGGTCCCCGCGGACAACTCCGGCTACTTCGACCACACCCCGCAGAACGTCGGCATGGACTTCCGCCGCCAGGCCATCACCATGCTGGAGTCGATGGGCATCTCGGTCGAGTTCAGCCACCACGAGGGCGCGCCCGGCCAGCAGGAGATCGACCTCCGCTACGCCGACGCCCTGTCGACCGCCGACAACATCATGACCTTCCGCCTGGTGATGAAGCAGGTCGCGCTGGAGCAGGGCGTCCAGGCCACCTTCATGCCGAAGCCGTTCTCGGAGTACCCCGGCTCCGGCATGCACACCCACCTCTCCCTCTTCGAGGGCGACCGCAACGCCTTCTACGAGTCGGGCGCCGAGTACCAGCTCTCCAAGGTCGGCCGCTCCTTCATCGCGGGCCTGCTGCGCCACGCGGCGGAGATCTCGGCCGTCACCAACCAGTGGGTCAACTCCTACAAGCGCATCTGGGGCGGCTCCGCCCGCACCGCCGGCTCGGGCGGCGAGGCCCCCTCCTACATCTGCTGGGGCCACAACAACCGCTCCGCCCTGATCCGCGTCCCCATGTACAAGCCGGGCAAGACGGGCTCGGCCCGCGTCGAGGTCCGCTCCATCGACTCGGGCGCCAACCCCTACCTGACGTACGCGGTCCTCCTGGCGGCGGGCCTCAAGGGCATCGAGGAGAGCTACGAACTCCCGGCCGGCGCCGACGACGACGTCTGGGCCCTCTCCGACGCCGAACGCCGCGCCATGGGCATCGAGCCCCTGCCCCAGAACCTGGGCGAGGCCATCTCCCTGATGGAACGCAGCGAACTGGTCGCCGAGACCCTCGGCGAGCACGTCTTCGACTTCTTCCTCCGCAACAAGAAGCAGGAGTGGGAGGAGTACCGGAGCGAGGTCACCGCCTTCGAACTCCGGAAGAACCTGCCGGTGCTGTAACCCCAGGTCAGCTCCGGTTCCACCGCTGTACGGCACTCCGGGCCGACGGTCACCGACTGCCGGCCCGGAGCCGTCTCAGTCGCTCTGGGCCGTCTGTGGGCCGTCGGACGTTGGAGAAGTAGCCTCGTACATGGTGTCCACGGCCTTCCGCGCCCGGCCGTCGCTGCTCGGCATCAGGTGCGTATAGACGCGCAGGGTGAACCCCGGGTCGCTGTGTCCGAGGTACGTGCTCAGCGCCTTCACGTTCTCGCCGACGTCCAGCAGAACCGACGCGTAGAAGTGTCGGAGCGCATGCATCCCGTGCTCGCGCGCGGCCTGGTGACGCGCCCCGGGCGACGGCTCCGGGATGACGCCGGCGGCCACAAGCGCGGGCTTCCACACCCGCGTGTTGAAGTCCGTGCGCCGAACGGCTCCGCCCCCATCGATTCGGGTGAACAGCAGGTGCTTGGTCATGAGTGGCCCGTCGGGGCGGAGCCACGGCAGAGTGACCGCGACCGGCGGGAACCGCTCTGTGTGCCCCTTCAGGACGCGCGCGACGCAGTCGGGGAGTGGCACCTCCCTGACCTTGTTGCGCTTCGGCGGGCCGAAGACGAGGTGCCCGTTCGCCACCTTCACCTGGGACGCGACGTGGAGCCAGCCCGTGTCGAACCTGACCTGGTCGAGCGCGAGGCCGAAGATTTCGCCCTGGCGGAGACCGCAGCCCGCTCCGAGGTCGACCGCGGCCTGGTACTGCGCCGGCAGTGCCGAGCGCACGGCGAAGACCCGCTCCGATGACCACGGCACGACCCGCGTGTGGCCGGGTTCCGGTGGCCGGACAGACCGTGCGTGACACGGGTTCTTCTGGAGATGGCCGTCGTCCACGGCTGCGTTCAGGACGGTCGAGACGCTGTTGTAGATGACGCGCCGGTACGACGACGCCGGCACGGCGCCCTCCAGCTTGCTCAACCAGTCACGGATGTGCCCGGGTTGAAACGACCCGAGCGGCCGTGTGCCGAGGTACGGGATCGCGTGACTGCGAATCTGCACCACCACGGAAGAGCGTGTGGTCATGTCCGTGGTCTGAGAGGCCAGCCACTTTTCCGCGTACTCGCGAAAGGTGACGCGGCCGGCCGTCGGGTCGATGTACTGGCCGCGCGACATGTCGGCCTCGATCGCAGCGAGCCACTGCTCGGCAAGGCGCTTTTGCCGGTCGGGGAAGCTCTTGGACTTCTCCGTGCCGTCGGGGCCGATGTAGCGGGCGCGGTAGCGCATACCGGAGCCGTGGCGGTCGCTTTTGACCCGTCGCGGTTTGCCGTCAGGGCCGGTCTCGGTCTTGTACCAGCGGTCTTGGATGTGGCCTGCCATGGAGGGGCGGTCCCTTCTTGGGCGCGGGAAGGGCGGGCCGCTAAACGGCCCGCCCTTGCGATGTGAGTGGTCAGGAGGTGTCAGGCAGCGTCGGCGGCCATGCGCTCGGCGGCCCAGCGGTGGACTGCGGCGGGGTCGTAGCGGATGTGCTTGCCGACGCGGAAGCCGGGCGGGCCAGTGCGCTTCTTGCGCCACTGGTAGACGGTCTCCTTGGGCACTTCGAAGAGTTCGGCGATGTCGTCGGGGGTGAGGTAGCGGTCCGGGAGCCCGGCGCGGAGCGTGGCCCGGGGGTCGGTGTCGGGTTTCACTGAGTGCCCTCCGGTGGTGAGCGCTTGGGCGTCCGTGTGTGTCCGAGGTGCGGATTTCTGCGTCACCTACGTCATCTGCGTCATTCGTCTCTTTGAACTGCGGTTTCGGGGTGACGCAGGACTCTGCGGGTGTGTCATCGGTGACGCAGGCTTCCGTTAGCGGGTGACGCGGGTGACGCGGGTGACGCGGGGTGACGCAGGATTCGGCCGTCTGCGTCACCGCTCTTGTGGCAGGTCAGTGGCCGTTTTCGGGGTGTGGGTGACGCAGGTGACGCAGCCTTCTCTACTTCGGACAGAGAGAGGGGGTGGTGTCTGTTGTCTGCGGCTCAGCGAGTGAAGAAGGAGCCGCTTCGCGGCGCGACCTTGCAGGGCGGCGCTGCCGCCGAACAGCAAGAGGAGCACGCGGGGCCGGGTGCTCCTCTTGCTTCTCCGGACGGCGCGGGCGCGCGGTCAGAAGACCGCTTCCTGCTCGGGCGAGGGCGGCGCGGTGGCCGGCCGTGCGATCTCGATGTAGCGGGATGTCTTGGTGCGCCCCCAGTCGATGAGGACGCCCCGGGCCGCGAGGGTGGGCTGGAGGCGCTTGAGGCGGTCTGAAAGGACCTTGCCCGTGGTCGGCCACCCCTTGGGCAGGGGACGGCATTCCTCACCTGTGTAGAGGCCCGTGAGGCAGTGCAGCCACTCGGCCGACGTCATCCGCTGCTCGGTGCCCGGCTCGATGCCGGCGGCGTGCTTGAGCACCGTCTGCGCGAGCAGGTCACCCTCGATGACATCGTCGTTAAGGTCATCCAGGCTGGCCCGGTAGGCGGTGAGCGCTCCCAGACCGGTGGCCGCGTCGAGTTGGGCGCACAGGTGCGCGAAGTCGGCCATGCGCAGGTCGGTCGGGATGTCCGCCTGCGCCGCCCGTACCTGCACGGCCAGGTCCAGGAGCGAGCCGAGGATGACGGGCAGGACCTCGGCGAAGTCGGACCACAGTTCCGCCTCGGTGCGCCGGACGCGGGGGCGTTCCAGCCGCAGGGGCAGGAGTCGTTCGGCGAGGTCGGGCCGGATAACGCCGACGTCGATACCGGTCAGGAGCAGGGGGCGGCGGTAGCCGACGCGGAAGACGTCTCCGTCGGTGAACAGGGCGCGCTTGACGTTCTCGGCGCCGGTCACGATGCAGCACATGGCGTCGGACAGGTCCGGGGTCATGTGGGAGAGGTTGTCCAGGGCGGTGACCCACCCGGCCGCCACTGCCGCGAGCAGGTTTTCCTCATCCTTCGGAGCCCGGCGCAGGTCCCCGGTCATGCCCTCGATGATCCGTACCAGCATCCGCCCACCGGTGGACTTGCCCGCACCTTGCGGGCCGGTGAGGAAGGGGGCGGGGACGGGCACGTCCGGACCCAGGCAGCCGATGAGCCAGGCGATGGCCAGGCACTCGGTTTCCGCGCTGGCGAAGTTGCACAGCCGCATCAGCAGGTCGATGCCCTTGCCGCCGGTGTCCTTGGCCGGCAGGGGCAGTTCCCCGGTGAGCTGGGTACGCCGCCAGCACACCTCACGCGGGTCCGGAACGGTGATGTCCCACCCGGTGGGGTGGATGCAGACCGACCGCCCGTCGGCGCGGCCCAGGTCCAGCCAGGTGGCGCCGTCGTACCCGGGCGCCACGCGGATGTGGACCGGCTGGGTTTCCTCGGTCAGCGCCAGTGCCTCGATCAGGTCCAGGGCCTCTTTGAGTGCGGTCCCGTTGAACACGCCGATCCCGTCGCGGAAGAGACCGACCATGAGTTCCTGCCGGTGGCTGCCCGTGGTGCCCTGGGACCGGATCGGCCGGGCGACGGGGTGCCCGTTCCTCTGTGCGTAGACCGTTCCGTCGGCGGTGCGGAAGTACCGGAAGTGCGCTTGCGCGTAGTCGGTGATGATCTGGCGAGCCGGGGTCTTCTCGTCCTCGGACACGGTGCTCACATCCCCATAGCGGTGCGGGCGTTGGTCCAAGCCTCGGTGCAGTGCCGGGCGCTCTCGCCCTTGGTCTGCGCGGCGGTGAACAGCCGCGTGATGTGGGCGTCGGTGAGGCAGCCGCACCGGCCGTGCGTGGACAGCACCGCGAGGAACGTCCGGTAGACGGTCGCGTGCACCGCGCTGGCGGCGCTGGTGATGCGCTGCTCGGCCATGGCGATACCGCGCTCCAGGTAGGCGGGCGTGCGGTGCGGACACGCCCCGCCCCGGGCCAGCCCGGCCGCCATCGGGGTGTGCGCCGTCCGGGCGGGGCGCGGCTGGCGCACGGCCAGGGCGCGGACGGCGTCCGGCAGGTCGGCCAGACAGCCGGTGCCGGGCCCGAGGTAGCGGGCGTACTGCATCTTCGACTTGATGTCGATGCCGGGACGCACCCCGTTGGACGAGCCCATGACGCCTCGGTAGATCCAGTGCTCTCCCCGCGTCGTCGCCACGGTCCGTGTGGCGGGCAGCGAGGCGCGGGCCCAGGCGATCGCGTCGGCGTCGTCCAGGTCTACGACAGTAAGTCCGGCGCCGCCCGGGTGGTAGGCGACGGCGGCGGCCGTACGCCACGCCGGCGCCCACGCGGGCGAGCTGATGACGGCCGGGTTAGTGGTGGCGGCGGCCCAGCCGTGGCAGACGCGCGGACACGCGCAGATTCCGGCGGCCTTCATGACCGGCCGGCCGCCGCAGGCGTTGTCCCGGCAGCCGGGGCAGTTGCCGAACGGGACCTTCCCGGCCCGCAGCGGCAGGACCGGCACCCGTGCGGCGGCAAGCCGCAGTGCAGTGGTCAGTAACGGCCTTACGGGGCCTACTCGCCGGATCATGGTCGGTTGAGTCATGCTTGGGGTCTCCAGTTCTCTGAATGGTGCTGGACGAGGGCGGCCCCGGTTCTTGGTCGGATGGGGGCCGCCTTCGGCGTGTCCGGGCACGGATGCACCCGGAAGCGGAATGGGGTGTTCGGTGCGGGCAGGGAGGCAAAGTCACCCCCTGGCCGGTGGCTCTGGCAGGGGGTTTCGGGGCCCTGACCTGGAGTGCCTCCCTGCCTCCCTGGATGGCCGTTTGCGCAGGCCAAGACCAGGGAGGTGGGTCAGGGAGGGGTGTAGGGAGTTCTCCCTGCCTCCCTGGCCCGGCGGGGGTGTGCCTCCCTCTACTGGGAGGCAGAAGCGGAACCGTCGCCGGGGCGGTTGGCCAGGGCGCGGGCGATGCGGTCGCGGCTGACGACCATACGGCCGTCGGACTTGTGCGGCTCGGCTCCGGCGCCGTCCAGGACCCGCTTGAGGTCCACGAACGACCACCCGCCATACGCCTTGGCATCCAGTGCGGTGAGCCGCTTCAGCACCTCCTGCGTCAGCACCCGGGGTGCGTCCCCAACCACGGCGGCCACGTCGGCGAGCGGGTCGCGCTCCTCGCCCCGATCGGCGGCGGTCAGCGTGGTCACTCCGTCGCGCAGGGCTTTGGCCCGGCCGGCAATCGCGGTGGCCTGGTCGGTGTCGATGTAGTGCGTCCGCACCGTGATGGACGCCTGTCCGGCGGGAATGGCGATGCCGTCGGAGGCGACCACGACCGTGCCCTTGTCCAGCCCCGGCCGCAGCAGGTTCGGCGCGGCACCGCCATCCACCGCCTTGTCCCCCAGCGCCATACGGGCCTGAGACTCGGTGCCCAGCGCGAGCGAGGCGCGGGTGTGCGCACCTTCCCGGACCAGCTTGGGGAGGTTCTGGTCGGTGGGATCCTGGGTGCCCTGGTAGAGCAGTACGTCCACGGCCCGGCCCTGGTTGTGGATCTTCCGGGCCGCCATGAAGTACCGGGACGTGGCCTTACTACCGCCGTAGGGGCGGCCGTCGTCGTCCTTGACCGGGCACATAAACGCCACCTGCGCCTCATCCACCAGCGCGATCAACGGTGCGAAGGCAGTGCCGGGCGGGGCAGTCAAGCGCCGCTCCATCTCCCGCACCACGCCTTCCAGCATCTCCGTGGCCTCGATGACGTGCTCATCGGTCGGCCCCTGGATAAGGACCGTGGCCAGCCCGTCGAACATGGCCCAGTCGCCAGCGCCCTTCAGGTCCGCCACCCGGAACTCCACCGAGCGGTCCAGCGCCAGCCACAGCGCCAGCGCCCGCAAGGCTGCGGTCTTGCCCTGGTTGGACAGACCCGTAATGAGCATGTGGCGCTGGTAGAGGCTGAGAGTGGCTGCGTCCCCACGCAGGTCCTGGCCCCACGGCGCCTTGCCCTTGGCGTAGTTGGCGGTCAGGGTGTCGTCCGTGGTCAGCGGGGACGGGCCGATCGGCTCGTCCAGCGCCCCAGAGTCCGCCACCCACAGCCGCACCGTGCGGGCGGCCGGCGGGATCGTGATGAACACCTCGTGCTCATGCCGCGCCAGGTTCTCCGCGAGCTTGCGGCGCCGTGACTGCACCTCGTTGGTCGCGACCCCGGACGGCAGAGTGACATCCACCTCCACCCCGCACCCCGCGATCCTGATCGGCCCGAGCATGGACGCCCCGGCGTCACCCATCTCCGCGATGGCCTTCCGCAACGCGGAGATGCCCAGATCCTTCAGGGCCTTGACCACGATGGACGGGGTGATCGGCTCTCCCTCCCCCGAACGAGCCTGGGCGGGAAGGACCCAGGCCGGGGCGGCCTGCCGGTGCCGGCCGACGGCCCACACCCCGGCGAGCGCCAGCCACGGCCCGACCGCCACCAGCGGCCCCCACACCACCGTCACGATGACCACGATCCAGCGGCACAACTCCACCAGCGCCATCAGCGGAACCACCACATCAGAGGCGTCCTCGGTGGCGATGGCCAGGCCGATACCGAGCAGCAGCAGACCGGCGAGGATGCCGCCCAGCCCGTATCCGGCGCCCTTGACCACCTTCTCCGGACTGGTCAGCAGGTCCATACGGCGAGCGTGACGGGCGGCCCGGAAGGCGCGGCCACGCTCCTCCCACTCGGCGGCCACCTCATAGTTCCCCGCGGCTTCCGCCGCCCGGATCATCCGCTCGTAACGCGCCGCCGTACGACCGTCCCACGCCCGGCGCACCACGATCCGCGAACCGCCCAGCACATACGAGCCGTGCCGCACCACCAGACGGCCCGTGGACCGGGTCCGCTCATGGGTGACGGCCCGACGGACAGCGCGACCCGAGCGCACCCACAACGGCAAGCGTGCGGGCGGCGCCGGGTCGGGGACCACGGTCAACGTGGTCGCGGTGTCGGTGGGCGGGTCTGTGTTCTTGCGCAGGGGGACGACATTGTCCGTCATGCTGGGGTTCTCCTGTCTGGCCTGGTGCTGGACGGGGTTGGGCCCGGGGGCGGCCTGATTCCTTGGCCGGGACGGCCGCCCCCGGGGCGTGGCTAGCGGTACTTGCGCATGTGGCTGTCAGCGAGCCGCTTAGCGGACCCCTCTCCGCTGGACGTACGGCCCTCGGCGCCGCAACTGCACCGCCAGTAGGTGAAGGCGCCGTAGGTGCCACCCACCCGGGCGTCGTGACGGGTCCTGATGCGGATGTTGAAGGTCATCGCTTGTCTCCCCGCTTCCGCGCGCCCTCGATGACGCGCTCGATCTTGCGTTCCAGGTCGGCCTGGTGGACGGTCTCGCCCGCGAGGTCGCGCTTGCACATGCGGGCCACGTAGTAGGCGACCTTGGCCTTTTCGGTGGTGGTGAGCTTGGGTTCCGGATCGGGCTTGCCCATGGCGGGTGCCTTCCTGGGGCCGGTCTGTCCGGCTCCCCACCCGCCCCGGAACGAGCCGGGGCGGACAGGCAGCCGTCAGCCGCTGACCTTGCGGATCTCGTGGGCGTGGACCAGGACCGGAGCGATCAAGATGCCGATCCGATCGACGGTCCAGCGACCGTTCGTGAGCGGGCCGGGCGGGACCTCGTCCAGCACACGGCCGGTCTTGCCGACCGCGCGGGGGTCGTCCTCACACGCGACGATCAACACCTTGTCGCCCGCGTTGAACACGTCACTTCCCCTTTCGCCGGGAGCGGCTGAGGGACTGGGCGGCGGCCTTGCCCCCCGCGCCGCCGACGCTCCTGACGACAGTGACCACGCCCCACGCCATCGCGACGGCGAGGAACGCGAGCATCGCGAGGTTCGCGGCGATGGCGGTCAGCGCGCCGACCAGCAGCGGGCCGAAGTACACCCCGGCGGCCACCGCGCCGGCGCCGACCCCGGAGCCGAGCGCGACGCGCTGCACCGTGCGGTCCGGCGGGGCCTGGTGGATGTGCTGGTGAACGATCTGCGGCTGTACCGACTGCTGTATGGCGGGCAGGTGGTCGGCGTAGGCGTAGGTGCCGTCCGGGAGTTGAACGACCCGGACCGGCTCGGGCAGGTTGGTCATGGTGCCTCTCCTTTGGCTGGTCAGAGGTGGTTCGGCTCCAGGGAGAAGAAGACGACGTTGGCGCCGCCCATCTCCGGGTCCTGCCGGCCGATATCGGCCTTGATGGCGCTGAACACGTCGTGCCGGGTGGCGCCCTGCGGCGGGGTCCACGTCCCGGAGAGGGTCTGCATGGCGCGGCCGGGCAGTTCCACGGTCATGACGTAGTGGTGCGAGCCCTGCGGCGGGACACTCTGGCTGTTCTGCGTGGTCACGGCGGATCTCCGTTTCAGGCGGGTGGAGGCTTCAGGCAGCAATCGGGGTGGGCGCGTCGGCGCAGGGCACGCAGATGCCGAGCGAGGACGGGATGACGTACCCGGCATCGCGTCGGCACTCGGGGCAGGTGCGGCGGGCGGCGTTCGCCTTGGCCAATGCCGCCCATCGGGCCGGGGTCATCGGCCGTACGGGCTTGGCCTGGTCGATGCGGTAGAGGTAGGCGACCAGCGGTCCTCGGCGGCGGGGGCGTTCGAGCTGGGCGGCCACGTCTTGCCCGCCGGGCCGAAGGCCTTGTGCGCGGAGTTGGCGGCGGGTGGCGTAGCCGTCCGGGGCCAGGCGCCACCGGAACACCGGTAGCGCCCCCATCACGCGACCTCAGCCGATGCGGTGCGTTCGGCGAGCAGAGTGTCCCGCAGGAGCCTGGCGTTCGCCGGAGAGGTGTGGATGGCGCGGCGGATGCCTTCGCCGGTCACCTTCTCGTCCGGCCAGTCCGCCGTCGCCGCCCGCGCTTCGTCGAGCAACTGATCCGGAGTGCGCTTCGAACGGGTCGACTTCGCCACCGCCGGGACACGGCCCGTGGCGCGGCGCGGCCGGGTCGACTCTGCCGCCACCGCGCGCTGCTCGATCGAGGCCACGGGAACGGACACGGTCGGCGGGAGCGGTTTGAGAGGCGGTGTCGACTTGCCGAGGTCGACCGCGACCGGAGCGGGCACCGTCAGCCGGGTCAGGGTGACCTGCGGGGCGGGGGTCGATTCGGCGAGGTCAGCCATAGACCGTTTTATGGCGGACGGGGTAGATTCCTCCACATACGTGGAGGGAGCCGCGCCGGGGGTTGTGCCGCCGAACATCGAGGCGAGTGCGGCGTCCGCCCCAGCGCTGACACGCTCGCGCTGCACGTCCAGCAGCCTCGATCCGAGCGCCGCGTCCCCGACCCCGACCCTGCGGGCCAGCCTCCACGACTTGAGTTCCGACCACTTCCTGACCCAGCCAGTCGGATGCTGTGTGGCCCGAGCGCGGTGGTAGGCGAGTGCCTGCACCACATCGGCGGTGCGGCGCTCGTTCTCCGCGTCCCGGCCGTCGGTGTGCACCACGATCCGCCGAGCTAGGAACGCCATGCCCTCAGCCGAGACCGACATGCCCATCGACGTCAAGGCGTAGATCACGGTCCGTCCCGGATCGGGGGCGGCCATCGCTCCCATGACGGCGGCGGCGGCCGGCAGCGCCCACAGTCCGAGCCGGACGATGCGCGGGGAGGACTGCCCCAGCATGGTCAGCCCGAGCAGGACCAGGGCGAGAACGGCCGTGGCGCCCTCACCGGCGGCGAGCGCACCGAGTGCGGTGCCCTGGCCGTAGGCGTGGCCGATGTTGCTGTAGGTGCCGATGCCGCCGAACACCCCGGTGGCCAGCATCGGCACGAAGGCAGCCGCCAGGACCCCAATCTGTACGCGGGTGAGCTTCGCTCCGGTCATCGGGCACCCCCGGTGGTGAGCAGCGCGGCGAGGATGAGCAGGGCGCCGGCGGTCATGGTGAGGTCGACTGCTCGGCGCAGGCAGGTGAACTTGGCGACCGCCAGCCGGGAGAGTCCGACGATGTCGGCGGCCAGGTCCCGGGCGACGGCGGCGCCGATCTCGTCCGGGGTGAGGGTGGCCCACAAGGGGAAGCCGTGCCGGCCGCCCAGGTTCGGGCGGGTCGAGCGCAGCAGAAGCCCGGCTGCTGCCACCAGCAGCCCCAGGCCGAGCCCGCCCGCGGCGATGGCGGGCAGGTTCAGGGGCAGGTCCCGGGCGAGCGACCAGGTACCGGCGAGCACCGCGCCGACGAACGCCAGCAGCAGTGCCGTCTTCGTGTCCGTCCGCGCGATTTCCGCCTTCACTTCAGCGTGTGCGGCGATCAGGTTGCGGTTGGTGGTGCTCACGCGGCACCCCCGTGCAGGCTCGTGCCGGCGGCGCGGTTGACCAGCGCGACTCGGGCGGCCAGCGCGCGGCGGCGGGCCCGGCGGATGCGACGCTCGTCCAGCTCGGTCGGCGTGCGGTCGAGGGTGACGATGTGCGCGTCCAGCAGCTCGACGTCCGCGAGGATGACGGGCATCGCGCACTCGATCGCGTTCAGCTCCGCGTTCGTCGGCTCCATGAAGTCGGCGAACGCGGTAACAGCGTCCTGAACAGTGACGATGTGGTTCATGGGTCGTGGTCTCCCTAGCAGGTGAAACGGCCCGAACAGCACCCCCGGAGTAGCCGCTCCGGGGGTGCGCGCCGTTGAAGTCGGAATCTCCGGCTCCCCTCGGCCCCACCCGTGCGGCACCCCGCGAAGGGCCCGGACGGGCGGAGGAGGCAACCGGCCGCAGCGAGTGCTGCGCGGTCGTTCAGACCTCCGATTCGCGTGGTGCCGCTGACCCCGGGGAGGTCCGGTCCCGGGGCGCGTCGCGGCGTCAATGTCGACCCACGCGGTTCTTTAGAGCCGACGGCGTGTCCCCCATGTGGGGTGTGGGGCCCGGTTGTGACGCGGGCCCGGTCTCGATCGGCTGGTCTCCACTCGCCTCGCCGGCGTCGTCACGGCGTCTTACTGCGGTGGATCACACTGTTCAGTTCTCAAGCCAGCAGCCGTGTCCATTGCGTCGACCCGCCTGCGGGGCATGAGGTACATGTAATACCTGTTCCTCAGGATGGGGTGGATAGTTCGCGGAGTCAAGTCCTTCGGTTTCGCCCACTTCGCGAGTCCGCCCCCGCTGAGGTACCTAAAGCGTGGCTTGATCAGGCACGACGATGAACTCCGCGCTTGCCCAACTCCAGGACGTCTTCGCTACGGTGAAGTCGTCCCAAGTCGTCCCTCAGGGGGAGTGCACGGCATGGCCAATGAGCGCTTGCGTGGCGCAATCGTCGAGAGCGGCATGACGCTGGATCAGATCGCGGAGCGACTAGGGGTGTCGGCGAAGACCGTGGAGCGCTGGATTAATGAGCCCAAGCGTCAGCCGTACCGCCGGTACAAGTACGCGACGGCCTCCCTTCTGGGGCGGGAGGTGTCCTACCTCTGGCCTGAAGAGCGGACGTCGGCAGAAGTGACTGAGGCAGGCAACGCCGAATTGGTTCAGCTCTACCCCCACCGCTCGGTCGTGCCGAACCGGCTTTGGCCGCGGCTCTACGCCGGCGCCAAGCGGCACTTCGACGTTCTGGTGTACTCGGGCTTCTGGCTCACCGAGGACGCCGCGTTCCACCAGGTGGTCAAGGAGAAGTCGGCCGATGGCCTACGGATCCGGTTCATGCTCGGAGACCCCGATTCGACCGCCGTCGCCGTGCGCGGCAAGGACGAGGGCATCGGCGATGCAATGGCGAGCAAGATCCGCAATGCGCTGGTGAACTACACGCCGCTGTTCAGGCTCCCCGGGGTGGAGTTCCGGCTGCACTCCACCACGCTCTACAACTCGATCTACCGTGCCGATGACGTGATGCTGGCGAACGGGCACCTGTACGGCGTCGGCGCCTACATGGCGCCAGTCCTCCACCTTCAGCGCGTCCCCGGAGGAGAGCTATTCGACGCCTATGCAGAGAGCGTCGAACGAGTCTGGGAGAGCGCCCGCCCCATCTCCTCACCCACCGAGCTGCGAGGATCGGACGCATGAGCCGGATCGACTACTTCCGCGACCCGAAGGCGCCTAAAGCCAACTCGGTGGTGCCCTCCGTGACGGTCGTGGTCCGCGACGACCACGGGCACCTTCTCCTGATCCACAAGACGGATAACGACCTCTGGGCACTCCCCGGCGGCGGCCACGACATCGGCGAGCGGATCGGCGACACAGCCGTCCGTGAGGTCGAGGAAGAGACCGGGATTCGCGTCGAGGTCGACAACATCGTCGGGCTCTACACCGACCCCGATCACGTCCTCGCCTACGACGATGGCGAAGTGCGGCAGCAGTTCTCCATCTGCTTCCGGGCCCACCCGGTCGGGGGCTCGCTCCGGACGAGCAACGAGTCGAAGGAGGTCCGCTGGATGAACCCGGCGGACCTTGATGGCCTAGACATTCACCCGTCCATGCGGCTGCGCATCGCGCATGGCCTGGACGAGACCCGGCGGGAGCCCTACATCGGCTGAGCGCCGGCCGCCGCGGCGGAAGCCATCCGAAGCTCTACACGTTCGTTCGCCGCGTAGATCTCCGGTGCCGCGCGCTGAATGAAACGACCCACGATGGTGTCCGGCCCGTACCGCTGCACGATCTCTTCCAGCCGGGCCGCCGGCGTCGTGTGCTCGCCGTCAGGCGTCGTCGTCATGTCGGAGACGATGAGAGCGTCCACAAGTTCCGGCCGCTCCAGCTCGAACTCCGTCGCCAGTTCTTGCCGTAGCCCCCGCTCCTCGGCCTCCAAGAGCGCGCAGGAGTGATGGGCCACGAGCCGCACGACCCGCTCGTCGGCATCCTCCTGGTCGCGGAGGAACCGGGCGCCGTCGAGCGGGTGGAAGCCGGTCGTAGCGATGGAGGGGGAGTACCCGATGTCATGCAGGACGGCCGCGGCCTCCAACAGCTCGGCGTCCGTGCCGAGGATCGGGCTCAGGGAACGAGCCTGCTTGGCGACGCCGAGGGAGTGTGCCCAGCGGCGCGGCAACGGTTCAGACAACATCGATTCAGAGAGCGAGTACGCCCACTCGGTAAGCCCCATGGATGCCAAGGCTACGTTTCCTCCAGGCTCGTCGGGAGAGCGCGAACGGTGCGGCCCTTGCCGTGGACCGTCGCGAGGAGGCCGGTTCCCTCCATCTGAGCGAGGGCGCGACGGACCGCCGTACGGGAGGCGCCGAAGCGCTCGCACAGCTTCGACTCCGCCGGGTAGGCGTCGCCTACCGTCAGCGACTCTTCCGTGATCAGATCCGTCATGCGGTCAATGAGCGGCCTGATGGGCTTGCTGGACACTCGCCAGCCGACGCCGGGAGCGGAGACGATGAGCTTCTCCGCCTCCAAGGTCTTAAGCGCGCGCCGGATGGTGTTGCGCGAGACGTCATGCGTCCGCATGAGAGCGGCTTCGGACGGGAGCGCTTCTCCGTCGAGCCCCTTCTCGATGTCCTTTCGCAGCGCATCGGCGATGAGCAAATAGGTTCCGCGCGGGCTGGCCTCCGGCACGGCACCTCCTTCCAGCAGTGATGACTGCTGCCAGGGTCGCACGTGGCAGCATGCGACCTGGGGGCCGGACGCGGGACCCCTGAGGGCCACCTCCAGGCCGTCCTCTTGAGCCAGGCGTAGCCAGGACACGGACGTGGTGCCTTGGAGGTGGTAAGGACGCGCGGAGGGCTGGTATGGCCGCTGCACGACGATCAGTCTTCGGGAGGATCGTGGTTAAGGAGCGCGGAGCGTACAGCCGCGACAGGGGCGCCCTTCACCCCTTCCGCCTCGCACGGCCGTGCGATTGTGGCCCATGTTCAGACTCAGCCAGACCTGCAGAGCGCTCGCCCCCATCCGCCCCCACCCAGTACCCTGCGAGCAGAGTGGTAGGTGTAGGTGATCAGGAGGAGGGTAGGTGGAAGGCTCCGGCTTCGCGTTTGACGAGCTCAACATTGTAGCCCGAGGTGCCTTTACACCCGTCCTTCTAAGGCCGGCATGGCTGGGCGAACGACAACTCGTCAGCGACGATGACCTTTCGACCGTTAAAGTCGAAGTAATCTCGCCGACGGCCACACTCTTCACCGTTGGCGCATTCCGCGTCCAAGTGACTCCTGACGGTTTGCAGATTTCGACGAATGACCTTGCTGAGACGGAGCGAGCTAGGGATCTCGCTCTCGGAATCCTCCATGGTCACAACCACACCCCGCTCGCCGCGCTCGGTCTCAACAGGACGATTCACTTTACGCCGGGATCTGAGAGGGAGTGGCATGCGATCGGTGATCGATTGGTCCCTAAGGATACCTGGGAACAGAAAGGTATTCTCGACCTTCCCGGCATGGTAAATGTGACCCTACAAGGCGTTCGCCCGGACAAGTATGGTGGATATATGCGCGTACATATCCAGCCTTCAAATAGGGTCCCATATTCTGTCTATATTGCGGTCAATGATCACTTTACTCTACGGCGGGTCGAAAACCAACCCACTGCACGCGAGACCCCAACCGTCGATGCAGTTTTGGAGAGCGAAAGCTTTTCGCTCGACAAGAGTCGCGTCGCTCTTGAGGTATTGGCGGGCGAGTGGAGTTCTTTCCTGGCTCGATCTGAAAAGGCTATCAAGTTTGTTTCCGGTCTCGGTGGGGGGCGTCAGTCTTGAGTACGACTTATCTGGTAACAGATGCACTACCTGGGCGCTCAGTAAAGCCGATGCAGACGGTCGATCTTGAGCCCGTCTCGCCGTTTCGGCAAGGTTCAGAGGCTGTAGCAGCGCGGCAGGCCACCGACTATACAAGCGCTGCGAGCGGGTCGACCTCAACCGTCTCTCAGGCGCATCAGGTGGGCGCAAGTGCGCCCCCCCTCAGCGGAACGCGCGTTACCGGAACGGACAAGTGGGAGGGGTTGATTCTGGAAGTTGATGATGAGCTGATGACCGCCGAGCTGTCGCCACTGGGGCGCCCCGGACCCAGCTTGCTGGCCGATTTCGAGACGGGGCTCCTTGGCGATGACGCAGCCATCGCAACGCCAGGGGATGTCTTCTACTTGACCGTCCGTACCGTTCGTGACGCCCGGGGCTATCCGTATAAGACCGAGCACTTGCGGCTGCGGCGCCTTGGCGTATGGACTGACGACGACGTAACCCGCATTGCGGCACAGGCGACGACGCGGTTGGGTGAAATTGAAGACCTCTTTGGCTGAGCCGCCGAAAAGTGACGAGATTGAGGTCTCTATATTCGGCCCAGGTAAAGGTGAGTCCATTGTAGTGCACTTTGGGGCCGGTAAATGGATGGTCGTCGATTCGTGCGTTGATCAGCAGAATAAGAGCGTGACCCCACTGGAATACCTGCGCCACGTCGGAGTGAACGTGGCGGAAGACGTCGTTATGATCGTGGGCACGCATGCGCACGACGACCATTTTGCCGGCATTGCCACTATCTTCGAGGCGTGCGAGCGGGCTGTATTTGTGGTGTCGTCAGCTCTGACCAGCCAGGAGTTCATGGCACACCTGTTGGCCGACGCAGAAATACCGAAGCCTGCTCGGTATGTAGCATACAGCGAGTACAGGCGAATTTTTGAGATTGCAAAATCTCGCAAAAATGAGGATGGAATTAAGCCGCTTCGCCGAGGCAGCGAAAGCCTGCGCCTCCTGCGCCTGCCTCCCACCGCCGACACGCCAACAGCGACAGTGACAGCGTTGTCCCCCTCCGAGGAGGCAACGACGCGGGCGTTCAGGGCATTGGCGGCTCACATGCCGCAAGTGAATGCCCGAAGGGGGAAAGTGCCACCACTTGACCCGAATGAGGCGTCCATCGCCCTGTGGGTGGAAGTGGGGTCAGTGCGAATGCTTTTGGGGGCTGATTTGCTCGTGGGGCCAGAAGGGTGTGGATGGCGGACGGTGGTTTCGACTCATTCTCCGGACAGCCCCGCATCACTCTACAAAGTGGCCCATCATGGAGGTGCCAGCTCGCACTACCAACCGGTGTGGGACACCCTCCTTACCTCCAACCCCGTTGCGTTGGTAGCCCCCTACCGAAGAGGCAATATGGACCAACCGCAGTCGACGGATATCGCGCGCATCCTGTCCCTTACTAATCGTGCGTACATCACGGCCGCCGGATCGCCGACGCCGTCGCGCGCTGTGAAGCGCGAGGCGTCCAAGCTGGGCAGCCTAGCGACGAACGTGCGAGATCCATGGGGCCGTGTTGGTCAGGTGCGTGCGCGCTGCAACGTCAACGATGGGAATTGGGCGGTCCAGACATTCCCACCTGCCGCCATGCTTTCATGATGTCTATCTTGCTTAAGAACTGGCTTGAGAACTGGTCGTCTCACTCATTTCCTGCCCGAGTCGTAAGCGGACACGTGGGGTGACGGGCGCAACGCCTCGACCTCTCATAGTCCTTCTCGAGGCTGACTCGCCCTCCTATGGGAGAGTCGCCGCCATCGGATCAGCCCCGCGCTAACGCGCACGGCTAGGACGCGTCCGGAGGGCGCCAGGCCGACGAAGCAGCTCTACTGCTCCGTCAAACCTCGATCGCGGCAGTTGTGCGGACGGGCCCGAGGCTGGGCCGTCTGTGGGCCGTCGAACGGCGGCCCACACTGCCCATCAACGACCACGGACGACCGTGCGATTGCAGGTCATCGACTCTTCGGCGTGAGCCATCCGGGGGCTGCTTCATGCAGCACAAGTTCCTCCGCAACAAGAAGCAGGAGTGGGAGGAGTACCGCTCCGAGGTCACCGCCTTCGAACTCCGCAAGAACCTGCCGGTGCTGTGAGCCCCGCGCGGGTCCGGCGGCCGGGGGTCGCCGGACCCGCGCGGTGTTCCGGCCGTCAGGCGGCCAGGGGGACGGTCTCGCCTTCCTCCTGGTGGGCGTAGCGGTCCCAGATCTGGTTCAGCTCGTGCTGGTAGTACAGCGGGTACAGGTTGAAGACGAACATCAGGATGAGGCCGATCCACGGGTTGCAGGTCGGCTGCATCCCCGCCGCCCGCTGCATCCGCGCGATGCGTTCACCGGTGTTGAACACCGAGATGAACGGCGGCACGATCAGGATCCAGCCCAGGGTGATGGCCACCACGGCCATCCCCGGCCGGACCTCGATGCGTTCGTCGAAGTCACGCGCCTCGCGGTTCACCTTGAAGTACCAGACGAAGTGGTAGATCCCCAGGGTGAGCAGTGGCCATACGAGCCACACGAGCCATATGTTCCGGATCTTTCCGACGCGGCCGGTCATGAGCACCTCCGCTGTGGTCCCTCCTCTCCAGTCCAGCACGGGGCGCCCCGTGGCGCGCGTTCAGGACGGCGGGGTGCGGACCACGGCGTGGTCGCCGTGGGGGCCGAAGAGGTGGAGGATCTCCACGGCGGAGGTGCCGGCCGGGCCGAACCAGTGGGGTTGCCGGGTGTCGAACTCGGCCGCTTCGCCGGGGCGCAGGACGCATTCCTCCTCGCCGAGGATCAGGCGCAGGTCGCCGGCGAGGACGTAGAGCCACTCGTAGCCGTGGTGCGTCACCAGTTTCGGCTCGCGCGGGGCCAGGACCTGCTTGAAGACCTGCACCCGGCCCGGGTACTGGGTCAGGGGGACGAGGACGCTGCCCGGGCCCTTGGCCAGCGGCTTGAGGTGGACGCGGGGGTCGCCGGTGACCGGGGCGGCCACGAGGGAGTCGAGCGGGACGCGGTGGGCGCGGGCCAGGGGGATCAGCAGGTCCAGGGTCGGGCGCCGTTTGCCCGACTCCAGGCGGGACAGGGTGCTCACCGAGATGCCGGTCGTCGCGGCGAGCGCCTCCAGTGTCAGTGCGCGGTCCCGGCGCAGGGCGCGCAGCCGGGGGCCGATGCCGTCGATCGTCTGCCTCAGTTCCTCGTCCACGGAGCCATTTTGCGGTCTTCGCAAAGAAGCTGGGCCGCCGCCCCCGGGCGCGCGGAGCATGGCCGGGCCAGCCGCTTCCCCGGACCGAGAGGCCATCTCCGTGAGCACGACACCGCAACTCCCCGGGCCGCGGCCCGCCTTGGACGCCCGCGGGCGCTGGACGGTCCTGGCCGTCTGCTGCCTCAGCATGTTCCTGGTGGGCCTGGACACCACCATCGTCAACGTGGGCCTGCCGGAGATCGGGCGCGCCCTGGGCGTGGGCACGCGGAGCCTCGAGTGGACCGTGGACGCGTACACCCTCGTGCTGGCCGGCCTGCTCATCACCTCCGGCGCCCTGGCGGACCGCTTCGGGCGCCGGCGGGTGTTCCGGACCGGGCTCGTCGTCTTCGGCGCCGCGTCCCTGCTCTGCGCCCTCGCCCCCTCGGTGGGCGTGCTCGTCGCGGCCCGCGCCCTCCAGGGAGTGGGCGCCTCGATGCTCAGCCCGGTCGCCCTCGCCATCGTGGTGAACGCGATGCCCGACCCGAAGGAGCGCGCCCGGGCGATCGGTGTCTGGGCGGCCGTGTTCGGGCTCAGCATGGCGACCGGACCCGTGGTGGGCGGCGCCCTCGTCGACGCCCTCGGCTGGCGGTCGCTGTTCTGGATCAACGCGCCGGTCGTCGTCGCCGCCCTGGTCCTGACCGCGCTGTTCGTTCCCGAGTCCCGCGCCGCCCGCGCCCAGCGGCTCGACCTGCCCGGCCAGGCGCTGCTGACGGCGGTCATCGCCCTGTCCGTGGGCGTCCTCATCGAGGGCCCGCACATCGGGTGGACCTCGCCCCCGGCGCTCGGCGCGTACGCCCTCACGCTGGTGGCCGCGGCCGCGTTCGTACGGGTCGAGTGCCGCCGCCCCGAGCCGCTGATCGACCCCCGGCTGTTCCGGCACCGGGCCTTCAGCGGCGCGGTCCTGGGCGCGGTCGCCGTCTTCGTCGCCCTCAACGTGACCCTGCTGCTCACCACCCTGTACCTCCAGGACGGCCGGGGCTGGACACCGCTGGCCGCCGGTACGGCGACCCTGCCCATGGCGATCGGCGCGACCGTGTGCGCACCCTGGTCCGGCCACCTCGTCGGCCGGGTCGGGCCGCGTACGCCGCTCCTGCTGGCCGGCGGCTTCATGACGGCCGGCGGGCTCGGCCTGGTCGCGCTCGGCCGGGACACCGGCGTGCCGCTGCTCCTGCTCTCCTACGCGCTCATCGGCATCGGGTTCGGCTTCGCCAACGCCCCGCTCACCAACACCGCGGTGAGCGGCCTGCCCGCCGGCCGCGCCGCCGTCGCGGGCGCCATTACGTCCACCGCGCGCCAGTTCGGCGCCGCGCTCGGCATCGCCATCGCCGGCGGCCTGGTCGCGGGCACCGCGCCCGCCGGGCTCGCCCACGCGTCCCGGCCGGGCTGGGCCCTGGTCGCCGCCTGCGGAGCGTCCCTGGTCCTGGTGGCGTTCGCCTCCCGGCCCAAGCAGCGCCCCGCGGCGGCGTGACGGACACGCTCTAGCGCTCCGAGAGCTCGCTCGGCGCCTCCTGGACCGTCCAGCCGTTGCCGTCCGGGTCCTTGAAGAACACGAACGAGTTCCACGTCTCGCCCTTGCCCTCCGTCCAGCCGCCCGGGCCCACGTGCTGGACGGGGCTGACGTCCACGCCCCGCGACGTCAGCCGCTCGCGCGCCGCCTCGATGTCGGTGACGCAGAGCTGGAGGCCCTGCAGCGAGCCCGGCGCCATGGACGTCTCGCCCGGGGCCAGGGGCATACCGCTCTGGAGGGCGATCGAGCAGCGCGAGCCGGGCGGCGTGAGCTGGATGATGCGGATCCCGGGCGCCACCTCCGTGTCCAGGTCGACCGTGAAACCGCACTTCGTGCCGTAGAAGTCCTTCGCCCGGTCCAGGTCGGCGACGGGCACCACGACGACTTCCAGCGTCCAGTTCATAAGCTCTCCTCCATCGGTGAGTACGTCCATGAAAGCCGGACCGGGCGCGGCGCGCCGCCTCATCGCCGCCACGGGGACCAGTTCAGCCGGTTGTCCAGGCCCAGCGTCGCGAAACCGGCCCCGGTGGCCGCCGGGGCGCCCGCGAACAGCGACCGCCCGGTCTCCCACCGGCCGCCGCCCACCGGCGCCGCCGCCACCGCGCCGGAGGCCGCGCGCACCGCCAGGTGCCCGCCCGACGCTCCCACCGCGCCGTACCCGGCCACGTCACCGGGCACGTCCCGCACCGGCGAGGCGGGGTGGCCGCTGCCGGCGAAGCGGGCCGTCCGGACGTCACCGGAGGCGGGCTTGCGGAACCACAGCCGCACGCCGTCGGCACCGTCCGGCGTGGCGCTCAGCGCCACCGTGGTGGCCGGCAGCCCGGTCGGCACCGGACCGGCCACCGGGCCGCCCGGGGCCGCCTGCGCCCAGGCCACCACCGTCGCCGGGGTCGCCGCGAACACATGACCGCGCCCCGTCGCGTCCACCGCCGCCACCGGGTCGCCCCGCAGGTCACGCCCGCCGGCCGGCCGCCACGGCGACCAGCCGCCGTCCGCCCGCCGGGCGCGCACGCTCATGGAGTGGCCGGCGTCCCGCACGTACACCGTCATCAGGCCCGCCCGGTCCACCAGCACCGCCGGCAGGCTGATGTCGGACGTCCGGGACGCGTCGTCGCGCTCCGGCGTCCCCAGCGAACGCCAGGCGCCGAACGCCCCGCCGGGCGCGGCCTGCACGGACGTCACCACCTCGCGGCGGTACTCCCCGTCCAGTGCGGTGCGCGTGGCGAACACCGCGATCCGGCCGTCCGGCAGCCGCACCGAGGTCACCCCGGCGTCCAGGCCGCCACCCCGCTGGAGGACCGGCCCGGTCCACGGTGAGGCGCCGTCGCGGTGCCACACGGCCAGGCGGCCGTCCAGCACCGAGAACGCGTACAGCTCGCCCTTCCCCGCGCCCCGCTGCACCCAGGAGGCCGAGCCGCCGCGGGCGTGGCGTATCGACTGCGCCCAGCCGTGGCCGGCGGGCCGCGCGGCCACCTTGCGGTCGCCGCAGCCGGCCGGGTCCTCGCAGTAGTCGGTGTGGTCCCACCACGCGTACGTCTTCAGCGTGCGCAGCTTCGCCTCGGTGCTCCTCGGGTCGAGGGAGTGCGGCAGACCACCGGTGGAGTAGCCGAGGTAGTTCTGGACGGCGACCGGCGGGTGCCCGGGGGAGTCCGCGTACCGGGCGAGCGCCGCCTGCGCGAACCGCGCGCCGTACATGTGGTCCTGGTGGTCGGACAGCTTCCCCGTCCGGTCGTTGAGGCCCGGCGTCGGGTCCATCATCCGGACGAAGGTGGGCCGGAAGCGGCCGAGGACGCCGGTGAGCGTCTCGATCACCTGCTCCTTGCCGTACGAGAAGTCCTCGCGGACCGGGGAACCCGCGGCGAGCATGCTCTCCAGTCGCTCCACCCGGCCGTCCCACAGGCCGTGCAGGCTGTGCGGCCGGTCGCCCGTGATGCTGCCCGCCTCGCGGAGCTGGAGCCACACCAGGGTGATCTGCGGCTTGGCCCGCAGCGTGTTCAGCTCGGCCCGGCCGCCCCCGGCCGTCGCCACGGAGGTGCGGTCCCAGGGGCTGGTGCGGTTGCCGGTGGCCATCTCGGCGTACGCCGCGCGTATGCCGTTCTGCCGGGCCTCCGCGTACGCGGCCTTGTCGGCGGGCGGCCGCGGGTCCTGCCGGCGGGCGTTGCGGCCGTCGGACTCACCGGCGGTGAGGTAGACGGACGTGAGGCTGTGCCCGGACGCGATGGACTGGCTGGTGTCCGGGTTCATGAAGAACAGGTCGTCGTCCGGGTGCGCCATGATCTGGAGGACGGAGGCGCCGGCGGTGCGGACCGGCTTGACGGCCTGCGCCTCCGGTACGCCCCTGCTCGGCACGTCGGACGCGTCCGACGGCCCCGTGGTCAGCGCCAGCGTCCCGCCCGTGATGCCGAGGAGCACGGCGATCGGCGCGGCCATGAGCAGGCCGCGGCGGAAGGAGGGCAGGGCGGGGCGAGGCATGGGCGGTGGCTTCCGTGACGCGGGTGGAGTGGTGTGAACCGGCAGGGAAGAGGGGCTTCGCCGCCACCCGGTTCACCGGCCCCGGTGTGGGGTGCCTCACCCCCGCCCGGCGGGGCCGGTCCCGCCGGGCGGTGCCGCCCGGGGCCGATAGGCTCGGACATGGAAGGCGAGTGAGCCGAAGGGGCACGCGGGCGTCGCGAGGCGGATCGCGCGAAGGCCGTGACGTACGCGCGGCCGAGCACGGTCGGGCGTCGGCGCACGCGACAGGCGCCCCGGAGGCGGACCGAGCCGCGGAGAAAAGGGGAGACCGCCGATGACCGTGCCGGTGCCGGGGCGCAGGAGCAGCACCTTCACCCGACTGCTGCGGCACGGCTTCACCGACCCGTCCGCCGCCGAGCGGCTGCTCGACCAGCCCGTGCTGTCGGCCGTGCGCGGCGACCCGGTCCTGCTGGACGCGCTCGGCGCCACCGCCGACCCCGACCTGGCCCTGCGCGGCCTGGTCCGGCTCGCCGAGGCGCAGGGCGACGACGGCCGGCAACTCCTCGGCACCGTCCTGAGCGCCAAGCCGCTGCGCGACCGGCTGCTCGGCGTGCTGGGCGCCTCCGAGGCGCTGGCCGACCACCTGGCCCGGCACCCACGCGACTGGGAGGCGCTCGTCACGTACGAGTCGACCGACCTCCACCCGGGCGTGGCCGACTTCGAGCGCGGACTGGCCGGGGCGACCGATCCGGTGTCGCTGCGCGTGGCCTACCGCCGCTGCCTGCTGGCCATAGCGGCCCGGGACGTGTGCGGCACCACCGACGTCGCCGAGACCGCCGCCGAGCTGGCCGACCTCGCCACGGCCACCCTCCGCAAGGCCCTCGCCATGGCGGGCGCGGCCGCCCCGGAGGACGCCGCGCTGTGCCGGCTCGCGGTCATCGCGATGGGCAAGTGCGGGGGCAACGAGCTGAACTACGTCTCCGACGTGGACGTCATCTTCGTCGCCGAGCCCGCCGACGGCGCCGACGAGGGCAAGGCGATGCAGGCGGCGACCCGGCTGGCCTCCCACCTGATGCGCATCTGCTCCGAGCAGACGGTGGAGGGCACCATCTGGCCCGTCGACGCCAATCTGCGCCCCGAGGGCCGGAACGGGCCGCTGGTGCGCACCCTCTCCAGCCACCTGGCCTACTACCAGCGCTGGGCCAAGACCTGGGAGTTCCAGGCCCTGCTCAAGGCCCGCCCGGTGGCCGGGGACGCGCGGCTCGGCGCCGCGTACATCGACGCCGTCTCACCGCTGGTGTGGCAGGCCGCCGAGCGGGAGAACTTCGTCGCCGACGTGCAGAAGATGCGCCGCCGCGTGGTGGACAACATCCCCGTCGCGCACGTGGACCGCGAGCTGAAGCTCGGGCCCGGCGGGCTCAGGGACGTCGAGTTCGCCGTGCAGCTCCTGCAACTGGTGCACGGCCGCAGCGACGCCACCCTGCACAGCGGCAGCACCCTGGAGGCGCTGAAGGCGCTCGCCGCCGGCGGCTACGTGGGCCGCGCCGACGCCGCGCAGATGGACGAGGCGTACCGCTTCCTGCGGGAGATGGAGCACCGCATCCAGCTCTTCCGGCTGCGGCGGACGCACCTGGTGCCGGAGGGCGAGGAGGACCAGCGGCGGCTCGGACGGTCCCTGGGCCTGCGCACCGACCCGGTCGTGGAGCTGAACCGGGAGTGGAAGCGGCACGCCGCCGTGGTGCGGCGGCTGCACGAGAAGCTGTTCTACCGGCCGCTGCTGGACGCGGTCGCCCAGCTCGCACCGGGCGAGATCCGGCTCAGCGCCAAGGCCGCCGGGCAGCGGCTGGAGGCGCTGGGGTACGCCGATCCGGTCTCCGCGCTGCGGCACCTGGAGGCCCTGTCGTCCGGGGTGACCCGGAAGGCGGCGATCCAGCGGACGCTGCTGCCGGTGCTGCTCGGCTGGTTCGCCGACTCGGCCGACCCCGACGCCGGGCTGCTGGGCTTCCGGAAGGTGTCCGACGCCCTGGGCAAGACGCCCTGGTACCTGCGGCTGCTGCGGGACGAGGGCGCGGCGGCGGAGAACCTGGCGCGGGTGCTGTCCGCCGGGCGGCTCGCCCCGGACCTGCTGCTGCGGGCTCCCGAGGCGGTGGCCATCCTGGGCGCGCCCGAGGGGCTGCGGCCGCGCGGCCGGGACCATCTGGAGCCGGAGATCCTGGCGGCGGTCGGCCGCGCGGAGGACGCCGAACTGGCGGTCGCCGTGGCCCGTGGCGTACGGCGCCGGGAGCTGTTCCGCACCGCGGCCGCCGACATCATCGGCTCGTACGGCACCGAGGACAGCCCCGCCGAGGCGGACCCGGGCGCGCTGGTGGACCGCGTCGGCCAGGCGGTCACCGACCTGAACGCGGCGACCGTCGCGGGCGCCCTGAGGGCCGCCGTGCGGGAGCAGTGGGGCGACACCCTGCCGACGCGGTTCGCCGTCATCGGCATGGGCCGCTTCGGCGGGCACGAGCTGGGGTACGGCTCGGACGCCGATGTGCTGTTCGTGCACGAGCCCCGCGAGGGCGTGGACGAGCAGGAGGCCACCCGGGCGGCGAACGCCGTGGTGGCCGAGATGCGCCGGCTGCTCCAGATCCCGACCGCCGACCCGCCGCTGATCATCGACGCTGACCTGCGCCCCGAGGGCAAGAGCGGGCCCCTGGTGCGCACCCTCAAGTCGTACGCGGCCTACTACCGCCGCTGGTCGCTCGGCTGGGAGAGCCAGGCCCTGCTGCGCGCCGAGCCGATGGCCGGCGACCAGGACCTCGGCCGCCGGTTCATCGCGCTGATCGACCCGCTGCGCTACCCCGAGCAGGGCCTGGACGAGGCCGCCGTACGCGAGATCCGGCGGCTGAAGGCCCGGATGGAGACCGAGCGGCTGCCGCGCGGCGCCGACCCCGCCCTGCACACCAAACTGGGCCGGGGCGGGCTGTCGGACGTGGAGTGGACGGTCCAGCTCCTCCAGATGCGGCACGGGCACACGGTGCCGGGGCTGCGCACCACCCGCACCCGCCGCGCCCTGGCGGCCGCCCGTGACGCGGGCCTGATCGGCGAGCGGGACGCCCGGACGCTGGACGAGGCGTGGGTGCTGGCGACGCGGGTGCGCAACGGCGTGATGCTGGTGCGCGGCCGGGCCGGGGACACCTTCCCCTCCGACGCCCGCGAGCTCGCCGCCGTCGGCCGGTACCTGGGGTACGGGCCGGGACACGCCGGCGAGATGGTCGAGGACTACCGCCGCACCACCCGCCGTGCGCGGGCGGTGGTGGAGGAGCTGTTCTACGGAGGCTAGACCGAGGGCCAGTCGTACGAGGACGTCGGCCGGGCGCCCGGGCCGGTCAGCGGCGCGCCCTCGACAGGAGCGGGGTGCCGGCCCCGGGGGCCACGTGGCGCGGCAGTCGGTGCGGCATGTGGCCGTACCAGACGTACGCCAGGGTGTAGCCGAAGGCCAGGCAGATCAGGCCGCCGACCGCGTCCAGCCAGAAGTGGTTGGCGGTGGCGACGATGACCACCAGGGTGGCGGTCGGGTAGAGGAGCCCGAGGATGCGGCCCCAGGGCGCCTTGGCCAGGGCGTAGATGGTCAGGCCGCACCACAGCGACCACCCGATGTGCATGGACGGCATGGCGGCGTACTGGTTCGACATGTTCTTCAGGTCGCCCGACGCCATGGAGCCCCAGGTCTGGTGGACCAGCACGGTGTCGATGAACTTCTCGGAGGTCATCAGCCGGGGCGGCGCCAGCGGGTACAGGTAGTAGCCGAGCAGGGCGATGCCCGTGGTCGAGAACAGCACCAGGCGGGTCGCGGCGTAGCGGCCGGGATGCCACCGGTACAGCCACACCAGGACACCGATCGTGACGATGAAGTGCAGTGTGGCGTAGTAGTAGTTCATGCCCACGATGAGCCACGTCACCGAGTCGACGGCGTGGTTGACCGTCTTCTCGACGGCGATGCCGAGGGACTGCTCGGCCCGCCAGATCCAGTCGGCGTTGCGCAGCGCCTCGGTCTTCTGCTCCGGGACGGCGTTGCGGATCAGTGAGTACGTCCAGTAGCTCACCGCGATCAGCAGGATCTCGAACCAGATGCGGGGGCGGCGCGGCGCGCGCATCCTCTGCCACAGGGTCCGGCTGTCCGCCACGCGGGCCGGGCCGGGATCGATGGGTGATTCCACCGGTGGTGCCGGGGCCTCGCGGCCTTCCAGTGTCCTCACAGTCGTGTCACCCATGGGCCAAGAGTCTGCCAGATATGTCTGCTCGGTCGATCATCCGTCAGTCGGGTCCTCATCGCCATTGTTACGCCTTTCGGAGGACCGCTGACCCTGAGGGCCGGAGGCGGTTGAACCTCGAACGACCAGCTCGGGCATGAAGACGAACTCGCTGTGGGGGGCGGGGGTGCCCCCGACCTCCTCCAGCAGGGCCCGCACCGCCGCCTGGCCCATCGCCTGCACGGGCTGGCGGATGGTGGTCAGCGGGGGGTCCGTGAACGCTATGAGCGGGGAGTCGTCGAACCCGACGACGGAGATGTCCCGGGGGACGTGCAGCCCCTTCTGGCGCGCGGCACGGATGGCACCCAGTGCCATCATGTCGCTGGCGCAGACGACCGCGGTGCAGTCCCGGTCGATCAGCGCGGTCGCCGCCGCCTGGCCGCCCTCCAGCGTGTACAGCGAGTGCTGGATGAGCTCCTCGCACTGCTCCGGCGCCAGCCCCAGCCGCGCCTGCATGCCCAGGCGGAAGCCCTCGATCTTGCGCAGGACGGGCACGAACCGCTTCGGGCCGACCGCCAGCCCGATCCGGGTGTGGCCGAGCGAGGCGAGGTGGGTGACGGCGAGCTGCATCGCGGCCCGGTCGTCGGGGGAGACGAACGGTGCCTGCACCTTGGGGGAGAAGCCGTTGATGAGGACGTACGGCACGCCCTGGCCGCGCAACTGGTCGTAGCGCGTCATGTCGGCGGTGGTGTCGGCGTGCAGTCCGGAGACGAAGATGATGCCGGAGACGCCCCGCTCGACGAGCATTTCGGTGAGTTCGTCCTCGGTGGAGCCACCGGGGGTCTGGGTGGCGAGGACGGGCGTGTAGCCCTGGCGGGTCAGTGCCTGGCCGATGACCTGGGCCAGGGCCGGGAAGATCGGGTTGTCCAGCTCGGGGGTTATCAGCCCGACCAGACCGGCGCTGCGCTGGCGCAGCCGTACGGGACGCTCGTAGCCGAGCACGTCGAGGGCGGCCAGCACGGACTGGCGGGTGGCCGCGGCCACACCGGGCTTGCCGTTGAGCACGCGGCTGACTGTGGCTTCGCTGACCCCCGCCTGGGCTGCGATGTCGGCTAGCCGCGCGGTCATGGAATGCGACTGTACCGGCCGCACGTCAGCTTGCCCACCAAACGCAGGACTCGGCGGCGAGCAGGACGGTCCGCCCCTCGTCGCCGTGCACCGCTCCGGCCGCCGACTCCCGTGCGGGGGGCGGGACTTTGCCCTCGAGGGACGTGACGTCACGGGCCTGCCCGCCGGGCTCCGGCGCGGGGGCCGGCGTGCTGGCCAGGAGCACCCGGCCGCCCGGGGCGCGCAGCGCGACCGGCCGGTCGCCGAGGTTGAGCGTGCAGACCAGGTCGCCCTGCCAGGGGCCGCTGCCCGCGCCCTTCGCGCGGCGGCGGAAGGCCAGCACCCCGTCCGGCGCGGGCAGCCACTCCACCGTGTCGCCCGCGCCCAGGGCCGGGTGCTCGCGGCGCAGGGCGAGCGCGCCGCGGTACAGCTCCAGCGTCGAGTCCGGGTCGCCGGTCTGGGCCTGGACCGACAGCTCGCGCCACGACGGCGGCTGCGGCAGCCAGCTCCCCGCGGGGCCGAAGCCGTAACTGGGGCCGTCCACCGTCCACGGGATGGGCACCCGGCAGCCGTCCCGCAGCCCGTCCTGGCCCTCGCCCCGCAGGAAGGCGGGGTCCTGGCGGGCCTCGTCGGGCAGCTCCGTGACCTCCGGCAGCCCCAGCTCCTCGCCCTGGTAGACGTACGCCGAGCCGGGCAGCGCCAGCATCAGCAGCGCCGCGGCCCGGGCCCGGCGCAGCCCGGTGGCACCCTCCCCGTACCGCGTGG
The DNA here is from genome assembly GCF_004353505.1 of Streptomyces sp. WAC05374. GTDB lineage: Bacteria > Actinomycetota > Actinomycetes > Streptomycetales > Streptomycetaceae > Streptomyces. The sequence continues at coordinate 510,640 of NZ_SMNQ01000002.1, read as the reverse complement.
TGTGGCGCACCACGTCGTGGTTGGACAGCACCCACGTGGTCGGGGCGCCCACGGACGTGGTGGCCCGCAACGAGTCGTCGATGACCCGCCGCATCGCGGCCGCGTCCCAGGGGCAGTTCAGGAACTGGAAGTTGAACGCCTGGTGCAGCTCGTCGGGGCGTACGTACAGCGCGAGGCGCTCCGCCGACGGCGCCCACGCCTCGGCGACGCCGATCCGCTCGCCCCCGTAGGTGTCGAGCAGCCGCCGCCACGCGCGGTGGATCTCGTGGACGCCGTCCTGGTCGAAGAACGGCAGCTTCTGGGTGCCGATGAGCCGGGCCTGCTCGCCGTGCCCGATGTCGGGCATGCCCGGGGCCTTGACCATGCCGTGCGCCACGTCGACGCGGAACCCGTCGACCCCGAGGTCCAGCCAGAACCGCATCACCGACTCGAACTCGGCCCGCACCTCCTCGTTCTCCCAGTTCAGGTCCGGCTGCTCGGGGGCGAAAAGGTGCAGGTACCACGCCCCGTCCGCCACCCGCGTCCAGGCCGGGCCGCCGAAGACGGACTCCCAGTCGTTGGGCGGCAGGGAGCCGTCCGGTCCCTTGCCGGGGCGGAAGTGGTAGCGGTCGCGCCGGGAGCCGGCGAGCGCCTCGCGGAACCAGGGGTGCCGGTCGGACGTGTGGTTCGGGACGATGTCGACGATCACCCGCAGCCCCAGCTCGTGGGCCGTGCGCACCAGGTCGTCCGCGTCGGCGAGGTCACCGAAGAGGGGGTCCACGGCGCGGTAGTCGGCCACGTCGTACCCGCCGTCGGCCTGGGGCGAGGCGTAGAAGGGGGTCAGCCACACCGCGTCCGCGCCCAGCCGGGCCAGGTGGGGGAGCCGCTCCCGGGCCCCGCGCAGGTCGCCGACGCCGTCGCCGTCACTGTCGGCGAAGGAGCGCACGTACACCTGGTAGATCACCGCCTCCCGCCACCATCCCGGGCGGTCGCCGGTCGCGCGTGCACGGTGCAGGTCCTCCGGCGCCCGGACGGGCGAGGTCAGCTCGTGGGCCATGGGCGGTGTCCCTCTCGGTGGGCCGGGATGGGGGCGTCGTACACCTAACGAGGTGAGCGTGGTCGTGCAACGGTCCTGCAAGGTTTACGAAAAGGCTTGCAGGTGCGTCCCGGCCCGCGCAAGCCCGCCCCGCCGCTGCTGTCAAGCGATCCATCGGCAACTGTAGGGACACGCGGATGTAACGATCGGACCGCCTTGCAGAAAATTGCCGCAAGCTCTTTCGGCTCGTTTTCATCCCTGTTACGTTCCTGGCAACCCGGCGCGCCGCGAGGGAGCGGTCTGCAGGAGGCACGAGATCCAGACATGTGATCCGCCTTCGTCTTCCCGGGATCAGTTGAAGGAGTTCACATGCGGCGTGGCATAGCGGCCACCGCGCTGGTCGCGGCCCTCGGTCTGACGACTGCGGCGTGCGGAGGCGACGGCGGCGACCAGGGCGGGTCCAGCAGCTCCGGCGAGCTGTCCGGCACCGTCACCTTCTGGGACACCTCGAACGAGGCCGAGAAGGCGACGTACCAGTCGCTGGCGGAGGGCTTCACCAAGCTGCACCCCAAGGTGAAGGTCAAGTACGTCAACGTGCCCTTCGGCGAGGCCAACGCCAAGTTCAAGAACGCGGCGGGCGGCAACTCCGGCGCCCCCGACGTGATGCGCACCGAGGTCGCCTGGGTCGCCGACTTCGCCAGCCTCGGCTACCTCGCCCCGCTCGACGGCACCCGCGCCATCGAGAACCAGGGCGACTGGCTGCCGCAGGCCGCGGCGAGCACCAAGTTCGACGACAAGACCTACGCGGTCCCGCAGGTCATCGACACCATGGCGCTCTTCTACAACAAGAAGATGCTCAAGGAGGCCGGCGCCGAGGTCCCCACGACCCTCGAGGCGCTGAAGGACGCGTCGGCGAAGGTCAGCAAGAAGTGGCCCGGCAAGACCGGCCTGTACCTCCGCGGTGACGACCCGTACTGGTTCCTGTCCTTCCTCTACGGCGAGGGCGGCGACCTGGTCGACGCCAAGGCCAAGAAGGTCACCATCGACGACGCGTCCGGCGTCAGGGCGTACAAGACCATCAAGGACCTGGTCGACTCGAAGGCGGCGATCACCGACGCCTCCGACGGCTGGAACAACATGCAGAACTCGTTCAAGTCCGGCAAGGTCGCGATGATGCTCAACGGCCCGTGGGCCATCGCCGACTCCCGCGCCGGAGCCGAGTTCAAGGACCCGAAGAACCTGGGCATCGCGCCCGTCCCGGCCGGCAGCGCCGGTCAGGGCTCCCCGCAGGGCGGCTGGAACCTCTCCGTCTACGCCGGTTCCAAGAACCTCGACGCGTCCTACGAGTTCGCCAAGTACATGAGCTCGGCCAAGGTGCAGCAGCAGACCACCGAGAAGCTCAGCCTGCTGCCCACCCGCCTCTCGGTCTACGCGCAGCCGACCGTCTCCAGCAACGAGATGGTCCAGTTCTTCAAGCCCGCCGTCGACAAGGCCGTCGAGCGGCCGTGGATCCCGCAGGGCAACGCGCTCTTCGAGCCGATCCGCCTCCAGATGGCGAACGTCCTGGGCGGCAAGACCACCCCGGAGAAGGCCGCCCAGGAGACGGGCGACGCCTACCGCAAGATGCTCAAGGACTACAAGTAAGCAGTGGGAAGGGCTGACCGACCAATGGCTGTCGAGACCAGCCAGTCGGTGGCGAAGGCCGCGGGCGCGCACAGCGCCCGCGGCCGCGGCCGCCGCACTGACAACACCCCGGGGTCCCCGGGCCCGGGCAGGCTGCGCCGGGCGCTGAGCACCCACTGGTACGCCTGGAGCATGGTCGCTCCGGTGGTGACCGTGATCGGCGTGATCATCGGCTACCCGCTGGCGCGCGGCATCTACCTGTCGCTCACCGACGCCAACGAGGCCAACGTCGAGCGCACGATCGGCGTCAACCACATCCCCGCGACGTACGAGTTCGTCGGTCTCGACAACTACAAGGCCGTCCTCACCGACGAGGTCTTCTGGGACCGCCTCGGCTGGACCGTGGTCTGGACCGTAAGCTGTGTCGCCCTCTCCTTCACCCTCGGCCTCGTCCTGGCCAACATGCTCAACCGCAGGATCAGGGGCCGCGCCTTCTACCGCATGGCCCTGATCCTGCCCTGGGCCGTCCCCGCCTTCGTCTCCGTCTTCACCTGGCGGCTGCTGTTCAACGAGCGCAGCGGCCTGTTCAACAAGCTGCTCGCCGGCGGCGGCATCGACGCGATCTCCTGGCTGAACGACCCCACCTGGGCCAAGATCTCCGTCATCGCCGTCAACGTCTGGCTCGGCGTGCCCTTCATGCTCGTGGCCATGCTGGGCGGCCTGCAGTCCATCCCCGGCGAGCTGTACGAGGCCGCCGAGATGGACGGCGCGACCGCATGGCAGCGGTTCCGCCACATCACGCTGCCCGGGCTGCGGCCGGTCTCCGGCACGGTGATCCTGCTCAGCTCCATCTGGACCTTCAACATGTTCCCGGTGATCTTCCTGCTCACCAGGGGCGGGCCGGGTGACGCCACCGAGATCCTCGTGACGTACGCCTACCGGCTCTCCTTCGTCGTCAGCCCGCGCGACTTCGCGGGATCGGCCGCCTGGGGCGTCCTGATCCTGATCCTCCTGTCGCTCTTCGCGGTGGTCTACCGCCGCGCGCTCCGCAAGCAGGGAGACATGTGGTGAGCACCCACACCCCCACCCGCAAGGTCCGCGCCCGGGGCGAGCGTTCCCCGCTGGCCTCCGTGGGCCTGCACCTGACACTGCTGGTGGCCACCCTCGTCGCGGTCTTCCCGCCGCTGTGGCTGGTGATCACCTCGTTCAAGCCGAAGACCGACGCGTTCGACACCTCGGTCGTCAAGAACTTCACCCTCGGCAACTACACCCACGTCATCGCCGACACCCAGTTCCTGGCCTGGCTCGGCAACTCGCTGGTCGTCGTCGGCATCACCACCGTCATCGGCGTCTTCATCTCCGCCACCACCGGCTACGCCGTCAGCCGCTTCCGCTTCCCGGGCCTCCGGCCCCTGATGTGGCTGCTGCTGATCACCCAGATGTTCCCGGTCGCGGTGCTCATCGTGCCGCTGTACAACCTGCTGGCCTCGCTCGGCATGCTGAACCAGCCGGTCGGCCTGGTCATCACGTACCTCACCGTCGCCGTGCCGTTCTGCGCCTGGATGATGAAGGGCTACTTCGACGGCATCCCGGCCGAGATCGACGAGGCGGGCCGGGTGGACGGCCTCACGCCGTTCGGCACGTTCTGGCGGCTGATCATGCCGCTCGCCAAGCCGGGCCTGGCCGTCACCGCGTTCTACACCTTCATCACCGGCTGGGGCGAGGTCGCGTACGCCTCAGCGTTCATGACCGGCGAGGAGAACCTCACCCTCGCGGGCGGCCTCCAGACCTTCGTCAACCAGTACACGGCCGACTGGGGCTCGCTGACCGCCGCCGCCGTGCTGATCGCGGCACCCGCCGCGGTCATCTTCGGCCTCGTCCAGCGCCACCTGGTCTCCGGCCTGACGGCCGGCGCCACCAAGTCGTAGGAGGCCCGCGGCGGCCGGCCCCCACGCCGGCCGCCCACCTCCGTATCCGGTCCGCGGCGCGCCGGCCCGGCCCGACGCCCACGTCGGGGGGCAGGCCGCCGCCTCCACTCCTCCACTCCAGGGAAGACATGACCCAGCACCTCGCTGCCCCCGCCCCCTCCGCAACCGGCACCACCGGCACGCACACGGGCTGGTGGAGAGACGCGGTGATCTACCAGGTCTATCCGCGCAGCTTCGCCGACGGCAACGGCGACGGCATGGGCGACCTGGAAGGCGTCCGCAGCCGGCTGCCGTACCTGAAGGACCTCGGCGTCGACGCCGTCTGGCTCAGCCCCTTCTACGCCTCGCCGCAGGCCGACGCCGGGTACGACGTCGCCGACTACCGCGCCATCGACCCCATGTTCGGCAGCCTGCTGGACGCCGACGCGCTGATCCGCGAGGCCCACGAACTGGGCCTGCGCGTCATCGTCGACCTGGTGCCCAACCACTCGTCCGACCAGCACGAGTGGTTCCAGCGCGCGCTGCGCGAGGGCCCCGGCTCACCGCTGCGCGAGCGCTACCACTTCCGCCCCGGCAAGGGCGCGGACGGCTCCGAGCCCCCCAACGACTGGGAGTCCATCTTCGGCGGCCCGGCGTGGACGCGCGTCGAGGACGGCGAGTGGTACCTGCACCTGTTCGCCCCCGAGCAGCCCGACTTCAACTGGGAGCACCCCGCCGTCCGCGACGAGTTCCGCTCCATCCTGCGCTTCTGGCTCGACATGGGCGTCGACGGCTTCCGCGTCGACGTCGCCCACGGCCTCGTCAAGGCGGCCGGCCTGCCCGACATCGGCGCCCACGACCAGCTCAAGCTGCTCGGAAACGATGTCATGCCCTTCTTCGACCAGGACGGCGTCCACGAGATCTACCGGAGCTGGCGCAAGGTCCTGGAGGAGTACGACGGGGAGCGCGTCCTGGTCGCCGAGGCGTGGACCCCCACCGTCGAGCGCACCGCGAACTACGTCCGCCCCGACGAGATGCACCAGGCGTTCAACTTCCAGTACCTGGGCACCTACTGGGACGCCGCCGAGCTGCGCCGGGTCATCGACGCCTCGCTCGCCGCGATGCGCCCCGTCGGCGCCCCGACCACCTGGGTGCTGTCCAACCACGACGTCACCCGGCACGCCACCCGGTTCGCCAACCCGGCCGGGCTCGGCACCCAGCTCCGCACGCCCGGCGACCGGGAGCTCGGGCTGCGCCGGGCCCGGGCGGCCACGCTGCTGATGCTGGCGCTGCCCGGCTCCGCCTACGTCTACCAGGGCGAGGAGCTCGGCCTGCCGGACGTCACGGACCTGCCCGACGAGGTGCGCCAGGACCCGTCGTTCTTCCGGGCGACCGGCCAGGACGGCTTCCGGGACGGCTGCCGGGTGCCGATCCCGTGGACGGTCGAGGGCTCCTCGTACGGCTTCGGCACCGGCGGGAGCTGGCTGCCGCAGCCGGCGGCCTGGGGCGCCCTGAGCGTCGAGGCCCAGACCGGTGACCCCGGCTCCACCCTGGAGCTGTACCGCAGCGCGCTGGCCGTGCGGCGCGAGCAGCCGGAGCTGGGCGCGGGCGAGGCGGTCGAGTGGCTGGACGCGCCCGAGGGCGTGCTGGCCTTCCGGCGGGGCTCCTTCGTGTGCCACGCCAACACCACGGGCCGGCCGGTGCGGATACCGGTGCCCGGGCGGATGCTGCTCGCCAGCGAGCGGGTGCGCACCAGCGTGGACGGCACGGCGGAGTTGCCCGCCGACACCACCGTCTGGTGGGCGGTGTGACGATCCTGACGCCGCGCGGCGACGCGCGGACCGAGCCGCGGGGCGACGGAGGAGGGAGCGCCCCGCGGCTCGCGGACATCGCGGCGCAGGCCGGTGTCAGCGAGGCCACGGTCAGCCGGGTCCTCAACGGCAAGGCGGGCGTCGCCGGGCCCACCAGGACCCGGGTGCTGGCCGCCCTCGACGTGCTCGGCTACGAACGCCCCGTACGGCTCAAGCGGCGCAGCGCGGGCCTGGTGGGCCTGGTCATCCCCGAGCTCACCAACCCCATCTTCCCGGCGTTCGCCCAGGTCATCGAGCAGGTGCTGGCGGGGCACGGCTACACGCCCGTGCTGTGCACCCAGATGCCGGGCGGCGCCACCGAGGACGAACTGGTCGAGCAGCTCGAGGAGCGCGGTGTCACCGGCATCGTGTTCCTGTCCGGGCTGCACGCCGACACCAGCGCCGACCCGTCCCGGTACGTCCGGCTGGCGGCCCGGGGCGTGCCGTTCGTCCTCATCAACGGCTTCAACGAACACATCGACGCCCACTTCGTCTCGCCCGACGACCGCTCGGCCGCCCGCATGGCCGTGCGGCACCTGGTCGAGCTGGGCCACGAGCGGATCGGGCTGGCCATCGGCCCCACCCGGTACGTCCCGTCGCGGCGGAAGGCCGAGGGGTTCACGGCCGCGCTGCGCGACCTGCTCGGCGTCGGAGCCGAGGAGGCGGAGTCGTGCGTCCAGCAGACCCTGTTCGGGGTCGAGGGCGGGCACGCGGCGGCGGGGACGCTGCTGGATCAGGGCTGCACGGGAATCGTGTGCGCCAGTGACCTGATGGCGCTCGGCGCCATACGGGCGGTGCGGGCGCGGGGCCTGGAGGTGCCGCGGGACGTGTCGGTGGTCGGCTTCGACGACTCGCCGCTGATCGCGTTCACGGACCCGCCGCTGACGACGGTGCGCCAGCCGGTGCAGGCGATGGCGACGGCGGCGGTGGACGCGCTGCTGGAGGAGATCGACGGCAACCCGGTGCTGGGGGCGCCTCCCAGCGGTAGCTGGGGGAGGACGGAGTTCGTCTTCCAGCCGGAGCTGGTGGTGCGGGGGTCGACCGCCCAGCGCAGGTAGCGGGCGCGGGGCCGGGTGGGGTTCCGCTCGCGGTGCGGTGGCGGCTGGTTCCACCGTCGGACGCGGGTGGGGCTCCACCGCCTTTGTGCGGGTGGTCTTCCGCCTCGCGGTCTCGTGGGTGCGACCGCCCTGTGCGGGTGGCGGGTGAGGGGGCCCGGGGCCTGCCCGTGATCGGGCGCGGCGGGGTCTTCGTCGGCCCCGGGCCTCCCGGCTCGTGACGGCGCCGGCCGCCGTCGGGTGACCGGCCCGGCCGGCCGGGCGCGTGGAGCCCCGGGGTACGGGGACCCTCGGCCGACCGGACCGGAGTCGTCGTTGAACGTAGCACCACTGCAAGGTCTTGCGAAAGGACTTGCAGCCCGTGAACAGGTCCCGTTTCCGTCACGTGAACCGCGTGTGTCCAAAGGGTTGACCCCGCCCCTGGGGGCTCGTACGGTCACGACCGAAAACTGTTGCTGCTGTCTTGCAGCAAGAAGCTTCATCAGGGCCTTGCGGGCATGGCGCGTTGCCGTACGAGGCTGCACCGTCGCAATCCGCACCTCCCATTCCCCAGGAGGAACCATGGCCAGAAAGACCGTGGCCGCCGCGCTCGCCCTCGTGGCGGGAGCCGCTGTGGCCGTCACGGCGCCCCCCACCCCGGCCGCTGCCGCCCCGCCCGGCGACAAGGACGTCACGGCCGTGATGTTCGAGTGGACCTTCGCCTCGGTGGCCAGGGCGTGCACCGACACCCTCGGCCCGGCCGGGTACGGCTACGTCCAGGTCTCGCCGCCCCAGGAGCACATCCAGGGCGCCCAGTGGTGGACCTCGTACCAGCCCGTCAGCTACCGGATAGCCGGCCGGCTCGGTGACCGGGCGGCCTTCAAGAGCATGGTCGACACCTGCCACGGCGCCGGCGTCAAGGTCGTGGCCGACACCGTCATCAACCACATGGCGGCGGGCAACGGCACCGGCACCGGCGGCTCGGCGTACACCAAGTACGGCTATCCCGGCCTGTACTCCGCGCCCGACATGGACGACTGCACGGCCCAGATCACCAACTACCAGGACCGGGGCAACGTCCAGAACTGCGAACTCGTCGGGCTCGCCGACCTCGACACCGGCGAGGAGTACGTCCGCACCAAGATCGCCGGCTATATGAACGACCTGCTGTCGCTCGGCGTCGACGGCTTCCGCATCGACGCCGCCAAGCACATGCCGGCCGGCGACCTGGCCGCCATCAAGGCCAAGCTCACCAACCCGGGCGTCTACTGGAAGCAGGAGGCGATCCACGGCGCCGGCGAGGCGGTCTCGCCCAGCGAGTACCTCGGCAACGGCGACGTCCAGGAGTTCCGCTACGCCCGCGACCTCAAGCGCGTCTTCCTCGGCGAGAACCTCGCGTACCTGAAGAACTTCGGCGAGGCCTGGGGCCACATGGAGTCCGGCAAGTCCGGCGTCTTCGTCGACAACCACGACACCGAGCGCGGCGGCGACACGCTGAACTACAAGAACGGCTCCGCCTACACCCTCGCCAACGTCTTCATGCTGGCCTGGCCGTACGGCGCCCCGGACGTCCACTCCGGCTACGAGTGGACCGACAAGGACGCCGGCCCGCCCAGCGGCGGGAACGTGAGCGCCTGCTACAGCGACGGCTGGAAGTGCCAGCACGCCTGGCGCGAGATCGCCTCCATGGTCGCCCTCCGGAACGTGGCCCGCGGTCAGGGCGTCACGAACTGGTGGGACAACGGCGGCGACCAGATCGCCTTCGGCCGCGGCACCAAGGCGTACGTGGCCATCAACCACGAGACGTCCGCCCTCACCCGGACGTTCCAGACGTCCCTGCCCGCCGGTGACTACTGCGACGTCCAGAACAACCGGCCGGTCACCGTCAACGGCAGCGGCCAGTTCACGGCCACGCTCGGGGCGGGCACCGCCGTCGCGCTGCACGCCGGGGCGCGCACGTGCGGCGCGGGGTCCACCACCCCGCCGCCCGCCACCACCACCGGCGCGTCGTTCGCCGTCAACGCCACCACCGTCCCCGGCCAGAACATCTACGTCACCGGGAACCAGCCCGCCCTCGGCAACTGGAACCCCGCCGGCGCACTGAAGCTGGACCCGGCCGCGTACCCCGTCTGGAAGCTCGACGTGAACCTCCCGGCCGGTACGTCCTTCCAGTACAAGTACCTGCGCAAGGACGCCGCGGGGAACGTCACGTGGGAGTCCGGCGCCGACCGCACGGCCACCGTCCCGGCCTCCGGGAAGGTCACCCTGAACGACACCTGGCGCCCCTGACGGGCGCTCGACCCACCGCCCCGTGCCCCTCCCGGGCGCGGGGCGGCACGCACCCCGTCGTACGCACCCTCTTCGAGGAGATCCGGCCTTGATACGCCCCCGATCCCTGCCGCACACGCGCGTGCCGCGCAGAACCGCGGCCGCCCTCGCGGCGGCGACCGTCGCGGCACTGGTCCCGGCCCTGCCGGCGACCGCCGCGTCACCCCCCGCCCCGCCCTCCGACAAGGCCCTCGCGGCCGCACCCGCCCGCCACGACCTCACCCGCGAGCAGTTCTACTTCGTGCTGCCGGACCGGTTCGCCAACGGCGACCCCGGCAACGACCGCGGCGGACTGACCGGGTCCCGCTCGGCCACCGGCTACGACCCCACCGACAAGGGCTTCTACCAGGGCGGCGACCTCAAGGGGCTGACCGAGAGGCTCGACTACATCAAGGGCCTCGGGACCACCGCCATCTGGATGGCGCCGATCTTCAAGAACCAGCCCGTCCAGGGCGAGGGCAAGGACGCGTCGGCCGGCTACCACGGCTACTGGATCACCGACTTCACCCAGGTCGACCCCCACTTCGGCACCAACGCCGACCTGGAGAGGCTCATCGACAAGGCCCACGCCAAGGGCATGAAGGTCTTCTTCGACGTCATCACCAACCACACCGCCGACGTCGTCGACTACAAGGAGAAGTCGTACTCCTACCTCTCCAAGGGCGCCTTCCCGTACCTCACGAAGGACGGCGTTCCGTTCGACGACGCCGACTACGCCGACGGCACCAAGGCGTTCCCGAAGACCGACCGCGACTCCTTCCCGCGCACCCCGGTCGTCCCCGACGCCAAGAAGAACCTCAAGGTCCCCGCCTGGCTCAACGACCCCACGATGTACCACAACCGGGGCGACTCGACCTTCGCCGGTGAGTCCTCGGCCCACGGGGACTTCGTGGGCCTGGACGACCTGTGGACCGAGCGCCCCGAGGTCGTCGAGGGCATGGAGAAGATCTACCAGCGCTGGGTGCGCGACTTCGACATCGACGGCTTCCGCATCGACACGGTCAAGCACGTCAACACCGAGTTCTGGACGCAGTGGGCGACCGCACTCGACGCGTACGCCGCCAAGCACGGCCGGGACGACTTCTTCATGTTCGGCGAGGTGTACTCCGCCGACCCCGCCGTCACCGCCCCCTACGTCACCCGGGGCCGGCTCGACGCCACCCTGGACTTCCCCTTCCAGGACGCCGCCCGCCGGTACGCCTCCCAGGGCGGCCCGGCCGGCAAGCTCTCCGAGCTGTTCGCCCAGGACTACCGCTACACCACCGACAAGGCCAACGCCTACGAGTCGGTGCCCTTCCTCGGCAACCACGACATGGGCCGCTTCGGCACCTTCCTGAAGCAGGACAACGCCCAGGCCGGCGACGAGGAACTCCTCAAGCGCTACCGGCTCGCCAACGAGCTGATGTTCCTCACCCGCGGCAACCCGGTCGTCTACTACGGCGACGAGCAGGGCTTCACCGGCGCCGGGGGCGACAAGGACGCCCGCCAGACGCTGTTCGCCTCGAAGACCGCCGACTACCTCGACGACGACCAGCTCGGCACCGACCGCACGCACGCCACCGACGCGTACGACACCGGCCACCCCCTCTACCGCTCCATCGCCGCCCTGTCGCGGCTGACCAAGGCCCACCCGGCCCTCCGCGACGGCGTCCAGACCGAGCGCCACGCCGACACCGGCCAGGGCGTCTACGCCTTGTCCCGCTTCTCCGGCACGGAGACCAAGGCGCGCACCGAGTACGTCGTCGCCGTCAACAACGCCACCGCCCCGAAGACCGTGGAGCTCGCCACCGACTCCCCGGACACGGCCTTCACCCACCTGTACGGCGGCACGGGCACCGTCACCAGCAGCGGCGACACGCTGAAGGTGACCGTCCCCGCCCTCTCCGCCGTGGTCCTCAAGGCGGCGAAGCCCGTCCCCGCCCCGGCGACCGCGCCCACCATCGCGCTCAGGGCCCCGGCCGCCGGAGCCACCGGCACCGTCGAGATCACCGCGGACGTCGACGGCGGCGGGCTGAACCGCGTCGTCTTCGCCGCCCAGACCGGCAACGGCAGGTGGCAGACGCTCGGCTCCGCCGACCACGCCCCCTACAAGGTGACGCACACCGTCACCGCCCCCGCGGGGACGCCCCTGCGGTACAAGGCCGTCGTCGTCGACAGCACCGGCCGCACCGCGAGCGCCCTCGCCACCACGACCGCCGGTCAGGCGCCCGAGCCCGGCAAGCCCAGCGCCGTCGACCGCGACTACGCCGTCGTCCACTACCAGCGCCCCGACGGCGACTACGACGGCTGGCAGCTCCGGACGGGCGCCACCACCGCCGCGTTCACCGGCCGTGACGCGTACGGCGCCTTCGCCTGGGTCAAGCTGGAGGACGGCACGGCGTCGGTCCCGTACACCGTCGAGAAGAACGGCACCGCCGACGGCCCGCAGCGCACGCTGGACCTCTCCGCCACCGGCGAGGTCTGGATCAAGCAGGGTGCGGACGGCCAGCAGAACAAGGCCCCCGACGGCGCCTACCCGCCGCAGGACCCGGGCAAGGCCGTCATCCACTACCACCGCCCCGACGGGAACTACGACGGCTGGGGCCTGCACACCTGGACCGGCGCCGCCACCCCCACCGACTGGTCCAAGCCGCTCCAGCCGGTGAAGAAGGACGCCTTCGGCCTCACCTTCGAGGTCCCGCTCGCGCCCGGGGCCACCTCCCTGAGCTACATCGTCCACAAGGGCGACGAGAAGGACATCCCCGCCGACCGGTCCCTCGACTTCGGCACGTACGGCAAGGAGGTCTGGCTCCTCACCGGCGACACCGGCTACCTGCTGCCCACCACGGGCGCCGCACCCGCCCTCGACCTCACCAAGGCCGAGGCCCAGTGGATCGACGCCGACACCGTCGTCTGGAAGGTCAAGCCCGCCCCGGGCACCAGCACCCAGCTCGTGTACGCGCGCGACGGCGGCATCACCGCCCCCGGCGGCGCCCTGTCCGACGAGGGCCGCTGGCTGCGCCTGAACCCCGCAGCCCTCACCGACGCCCAGAAGGCGAAGTACCCGCACCTCGAGGCATACCCGGCCTTCACCCTCGACCCGCGCGACCGCGACCGGGTCCGTGACGCCCTGCGCGGCCAGCTCATCGCCACCCACCGCGCCCCCAGCGGCGCCCTGCTCGCCGCGACCGGCGTCCAGATCCCGGGCGTCCTCGACGACCTGTACGGCACCAAGGCGCAGGCCAGGGCGCTCGGCCCGGTCTTCCGCAAGGGCACGCCCACCCTCTCCGTCTGGGCACCCACCGCCCAGAACGTCGCCCTCGAACTCGACGGCCGGCGTGTGGCGATGAAGCGCGACGCGGCCACCGGCGTCTGGTCCGTCACCGGCAACAGGAGCTGGAAGAACAAGCCGTACCGCTACGAGGTGAAGGTCTGGGCGCCCACCGTCCAGAAGGTCGTCACCAACAAGGTCACCGACCCCTACTCCACCGCCCTGACCGCCGACTCCGTCCACAGCCTGGTCACCGACCTCACCGACCCGAAGCTCGCCCCGGCGGGCTGGAGCACGCTGAGGAAGCCCGCCGCCACCCCGCTGCGGGACGCCCAGATCCAGGAACTGCACGTCCGGGACTTCTCCGTCGCCGACCGCACCTCGAAGCACCCCGGCGGCTACCTCGCCTTCACCGACACCACGTCGGACGGCATGAAGCACCTGAGGAAGCTGGCCGGCAGCGGCACCTCGTACGTCCACCTGCTGCCCGTCTTCGACATCGGCACCATCCCCGAGAAGAAGTCCGGCCAGGCCACCCCCGACTGCGACCTGAAGGCGTACGCCCCCGACTCCGACGAGCAGCAGGCGTGCGTGTCCAGGGCCGCCGCCAAGGACGCGTTCAACTGGGGCTACGACCCGCTGCACTACACCGTCCCCGAGGGCTCCTACGCCTCCGACCCGGACGGCACCCGCCGCACGGTCGAGTTCCGGCAGATGGTGCAGGGCCTGAACAAGGCCGGGCTGCGCACGGTCATGGACGTGGTCTACAACCACACCGTGGCCAGCGGCCAGGCCGACAAGTCGGTCCTCGACAGGATCGTGCCCGGCTACTACCAGCGGCTGATGGCCGACGGCACCGTCGCCACCTCCACCTGCTGCGCCAACACCGCGCCCGAGAACACGATGATGGGCAAGCTCGTCGTCGACTCGGTCGTCACCTGGGCCAAGGAGTACAAGGTCGACGGCTTCCGCTTCGACCTGATGGGCCACCACCCCAAGGCCAACATGCTCGCGGTCAGGAAGGCCCTCGACGCGCTCACCGTCGAGAAGGACGGGGTCGACGGCAAGAAGATCATCCTGTACGGGGAGGGCTGGAACTTCGGCGAGATCGCCAACGACGCCCGGTTCGTCCAGGCCACCCAGCAGAACATGGCCGGCACCGGCATCGCGACCTTCTCCGACCGGGCGCGCGACGCCGTCCGCGGCGGCGGCCCCTTCGACGCCGACCCCGGCGTCCAGGGCTTCGCCTCCGGCCTGTTCACCGACCCCAACACCTCGAAGGCGAACGGCACGCCGGCCGAGCAGAAGGCCCGCCTCCTGCACTATCAGGACCTGATCAAGGTCGGCCTGTCCGGCAACCTCGCCAACTACACCTTCACCGACACCTCGGGGAAGAAGGTCAAGGGCTCCCAGGTCGACTACAACGGCGCCCCCGCCGGCTACGCCGCCGCCCCCGGCGACGCCCTCGCCTACGCGGACGCCCACGACAACGAGACCCTGTACGACGCGCTCGCCTTCAAGCTCCCGGCGGCCACGTCCCCCGGCGACCGGGCCAGGATGCAGGTCCTCGCCATGGCGACCGCCGCGCTCTCCCAGGGCCCGGCGCTCTCCCAGGCGGGCAGCGACCTGCTGCGCTCCAAGTCGCTGGACCGCAACTCGTACGACAGTGGCGACTGGTTCAACGTCCTCAACTGGGACTGCCGGGCCGGCAACGGCTTCGGCCGGGGCCTGCCGCCGGCGGCCGACAACAAGGACAAGTGGTCCTTCGGCAAGCCGCTGCTGTCGTCGCCGTCCCTGACGGTCGGCTGCCCGCAGATCACCGGCACCACCGCCGCGTACCAGGAGCTGCTGAAGATCCGTACGACGGAGAAGGCGTTCAGCCTCTCCACGGCCGACGAGGTCCAGTCCGCGCTGTCCTTCCCGCTCTCCGGCACGGACGAGACCCCGGGCGTGATCACCATGCGCCTCGGCGACCTGGTCGTGGTCTTCAACGCCACACCCGGGAAGCAGTCGCAGACCGTCGCCGGCCTGTCCGGCACGGGCTACGCCCTGCACCCGGTCCAGGCGAACGGCTCCGACAGCACGGTCAAGGCCTCCTCGTACGAGGCGGCCACCGGCACCTTCACGGTCCCGGCCCGCACGGTGGCGGTGTTCACCCAGCGGTAGCGGACCCCCGGGCGCCACGGTTCGGACAGATGTTCCGGGCCGTGGCGCCCCGTTCTATCGTGACCCGGACACGTCCACGACTGGGAGCGATACCCATGCCGCAGATCACCGTCGACTACTCCGCCTCCCTCGACGACGACTTCGACCGCCGGGGCTTCGCGCTCGCCCTGCACCCCCTCGTCGTCGAGACGGTCGGCGCCCGGCTCCCCGCCTGCAAGACCCGGACGCGCCGGGTCGAGGACACCGTGACCGGCGACGGCGCGGCCGACGACGCCCTGGTCCACGTCGGCATCGACCTGCTGGCCGGGCGCGCCGACGAGGCCAAGGCACGGCTGACGGAGGCCGTCGTCGGGCTCGTACCGCGATTCGTGAAGCCGGCCGGGGGCCGTGTGCTGCACGTCTCCGCCGAGGTGCGCGACCTCGACCCCTCCTACCGCGCCGGCTGAGCCGTCACGGCCGGCACCCCGGGCAGCAGGGCCCCCAGCCGGCCGACCAGGTCGCCGAACGGCCCGTCGCCCGGCTCGTCGGCGAGCATGCGCAGCAGGACCGCCGCCATCTCCTCGTCGTACGCCGCGCTGACCGCCGCCAGGGCCACGAAGTCGTGCACGAGCTGCAACTCCAGCTCGGCGCGCGGTATGCGCCGCCCGTCCAGCCACAGCAGCGCCGTCGACTCCGCGAGCGACACCCACGACCGGACGACCAGCTCCAGGCGGGCCGGCGGGTCCGAGACGCCGAGATGGGCCAGGATCTGCTCGTACGCGGCCTGCCGCACCTCGTCGATCATCGCGTTCGTCGTGGTCGACCCCACCGCCGGACCGCCGCGCATCAGCGCCGAGAACCCCGGACCGTGCTCCTCCACGAAGTCGAAGAACCGCCCCATCACCCGCAGCAGCCGCGCCCCCAGCGGGCCTTGGCGGGGCTCCACGAACCGCCCGGCCAACTCGTCCGCCGCACGCCGCAGTGCCGCCTCGTACAGACTCTGCTTGCCCGGGAAGTAGTGGTAGACCAGCGGCCGGGAGATGCCCGCGGCGGCGGCGATCTCGTCGATCGACACCTCGTCGGGGGAGCGGTGGCTGAACAGCTCCAGCGCCACCCCGATCAACTGCTGCCTGCGCTCCTCGACGCCCATCCTGCGCCGCGCCCCGGTCGTCATGCGAACAGCCTAACGTCCGCCCCCGACAGCCCTTCGAACAGTGGCCCATACACAGTTCGCTACGCTGCCGGCATGAGCCTCTCCGACCCCGGAACCCCGGCCACACGCACCGCTCTCACGCCGCGCCAGGCCCGTCGCCTGCGGATCGCGGCGGCCTCCGTCCTGCTGGTGGCGATGGCGGTCGTCCTGGTGCTCCGGCTGGCGAGCCGCACCTCCGTGCTCGTGGTCGGCGTCTACGGACTGGCGATGATCCTGTGCGGCGTCGTCATCGAGCTCAGCCGCAACGGCCGCACCCGCCTGGGCACCTGGCTCCTCGCCACCGGCCTGCTCGCCGCCCTCGCCGCCGACTGGCTGCTGCTGCCGTAGCCCCGGGGGCTTACAGGTCCAGCACCAGCCGCTCGCCGCGGCAGCGGGAGACGCAGATCAGCATCGTGTCCCGCCGCTCGCCGTCCGTCAGCAGCTCGTCCCGGTGGTCGATCTCACCGTCCAGGACGCGCTGTTGGCACGTACCGCAGAAGCCCTGCTCGCACGAGTACGCGACGTACGGCACCCGCGCGCGCACGGCCGCCAGCACCGACTCGCCGGCCGCCACCGCGACCGTGTGCCCCGACCGGTGCAGCTCCACCTCGAAGGCGCGGCCGGGCGCCGGGGCCGCCGGCGCGAACCGCTCCAGGTGCACGGGGCACCCCTCCGGCACCCGCCCGGCCACCGCGTCCATCAGGCCGTCCGGGCCGCAGCAGTAGACCACCGTCCCGGCCGGCAGGTCCTCGAGGAACGCCAGGTCCGGCAGCCCCGCCTCGTCCTCGGCCACCACGGTGACGTCCCCCCGCCCCTCCAGCTCGTCCAGGAACGGCATCGTCGCCCGGCTGCGCCCGCAGTACAGCAGCCGCCACGGCGCCCCCGCCGCCCGCACGGCGCGCAGCATCGGCAGCAGGGGCGTGATCCCGATGCCGCCCGCGACGAAGACGTACGCGGGTGCCGCGACGAGCGGGAAACGGTTGCGCGGGCCCCGGATCTCGACCTCCGCGCCCTCGTGGAGCCGCTCGTGCACCTCCCGCGAGCCGCCCCGCCCGTCCTCGACGAGCCGCGCGGCCACGGTGTACGCGTCGCTCTCGGCGGGGTCGCCGCACAGCGAGTACTGGCGCACCAGGCCCGACGGCAGGACCAGGTCCAGGTGCGCGCCCGGCTCCCAGGACGGCAGCCCCGCGCCCTCCAGCCGCAGCCGGACGACCCCTTCGGCGGGCGTGGTCCGTTCGGTGACCGAGACGCGGCGGCGGGCCGTGGAGGACCGGCCGCCCCGCCCCGACACCGGCTCCTCCAGGGCGGGCAGCGGCCACAGCGGGGCCGCCTGGATGCGGCGGCGCACGGCCCGCTTCACCAGCAGGGCCGCCGCGGCGGCGAGGACGGCGGTACGCGCGCGTGCCATGGGTCAGTGCCCTCCGTTGGCGGCCGGGGACGAGGCCAGGTAGGCCACCGCCTGGGCGGTGCTGCCCTCCTGGGACGGGTGGTAGGCGCGGCTGAGGTAGCGGGGGACGGACCGCAGCAGGTCCGGCGTCGACGGCAGGACGCCCTCCCGGCCGCGGGCGACGAAGTCCCGTACCGTGGCCCTTCCGGCCGGCAGCGTCGGGTCGTTCTCCATGAAGAACCGCGTGCCGCGCTGCCACAGGAAGACCAGCGCCGAGAACGCCGTCGCCCAGGTCCGCACACGCCGCCGGTAACCGCCGTCGACGTGCATGAACAGGTCGAACGCCACCGACCGGTGCTCGACCTCCTCCGCCCCGTGCCAGCGCAGCAGGTCCAGCATCACCGGATCGGCGCCCCGCCGGTCCAGCTCCTCGGCGCCCAGCACCCAGTCACCGAGGAACGCCGTGTAGTGCTCGATCGCCGCGATCAGGGCGACCCGCTCCTTCAGCCACCATGCCCGGGCCCTGCCGGGCGGCAGCGTCCGGTCGCCGAGGAGCTTCTCGAAGAGCCAGTCGACCTGCGCGGTGTACGGCGTCGGGTCGAGCCCGAGCCGCTTCAGGTGCGGCAGCACGTCGTCGTGGGCCTGGGAGTGCACGGCCTCCTGGCCGATGAACCCGATGACGTCCTCGCGCAGCCGGTCGTCCCGGATGTACGGCAGCACCTGCCGGTAGACGTGGACGAACCAGCGCTCCCCGGCCGGGAGGAGCAGGTGCAGCACATTGATGGTGTGGGCGGTGAACGGGTCGTCGGGCACCCAGTGGAGCGGGGTCTCCTCCCAGTCGAAGGAGACCTTGCGGGCCTTGAGCCCGATCCGCTCCGACGCCGTCGCCGCCGGCTGGCTGTTAGACATGGCGTCAATGTACTGACGGGTACACGCCTGGCAACAGGGGTCGTACGGCGCGATGTTCAGCCCGCCGGGATCACCGCAGCGAGGCGATCCCCGTACCGTCCTCCAGCCGCCCGGTCAGTTCGACCTGCTTGACCGGCTTGCCCGGCAGCCTCGCCGCGAGCAGCCGGCCGTCCTCCACGCCGCCCGCCGCCCCGCCCGACACGGCGAGCGACGCCACCTGCCCGCTCCCGGCCGCCAGCATGTACCACTGCCCGCCCGGCGCCTGCCACAGCGCGCCCGCCAGCACGCGTGGCTCGCGCACCCCGCACGCCGGCGACTCGGCCGCCTTCGCCACCACCGCGCCCGCCCGCGCCGGAGGCGCCTGGAACTGCGCCAGCACCGTGCCACCCGTACCGCGCCAGGTGTCCGCGCGCGTGCACAGCCACGCGGCCGTACCGGCCCCCTCCGGCAGCTCCTGCTCGGCGAACCGCCAGGAGTTCACCGACCGGACGCCCTTCGACCGGAGCGCCGGCAGCAGGCACGCCGTCCGCGCCCACTCCGCACGAGCCGCCACCCCGGCGTCCGCCGGGTCGGCCGGCGCCGACGGCGGGCCCGACGTCAGCCGGGCCGGGGCCAGCTCCCCGAGGTCGGACAGCGTCCGGGTCGCCGTGCCGTCACGCACCTCCAGCACGTCCCACGCCCGGCACCGGCTCGGTGCCACCGGGCTGAGCAGCGCGCCCGTCACCCCGTGCGCGTCCCGCTCCACCGGGCGCGCACCGGCCATCGGCTGGAGCAGGTCGCGCGCCGACACCTCCCGCACCCACGGTGCCGTCAGGTACCGCACATTGGCGTGGCTGCGCCCCACCACCAGCGCGAGCGCCGACGCCGCGTCCGCACCGTCCGTCCGGGCGAAGTCCAGCGCCGCACCCTCCGTGCCGTCCGTGGGCTCCGCGTACCGCACCGCCCGCAGCCCGTCGTGGAACAGCACCACCCGCGCCCGGTCCACCTCCCCGGCGAACAGCAACTGCGGCGGCCCCATCGGCGGCCCCGGCGGGGTGCCCGGCGTCGCCGACGCCTGCACCGTGGCGCCCGGCCGCGCCCACACCGCGAGCGCCCGCCTCAGCAGGGCCCGGTCGTCGACCAGGGAGCCCCGCGCCGGCCACACCGAGAAGTCCGTACGCGCCGACCGCTGCCACGCGGCCGGGGCGACGCGCCGCAGATGGGCGGGGTCCAGCGCCGCCTCGGACACCGGATTGCGCGCGTACGACGGGGCGGCCGCCCCGTCCGGCCCCCAGCCGCCGCCCGGCAGCCCCAGCAGCGCCCCGCACACCACGGTGGCCGCGAGCGCCGCCAGCGCCGCCCTGCCGTGCTGGCGCCGCCGCATCAGATCCGTCGGGCGCGCCTGCAACGAGCACGGGTCGAACTCCGGCGACTCGAGCAGCGCGTGCGCCGTCTCCACCCCGTCCGCCTCGGCCAGCGCCGCCTTCGGGTCCGCGACCCCGGCGGCCGCGAGCACCCGCCGCACCTCGGCGTCGCCCTGCCGCTCCAGCCCCCGCAGCACGTGGGCCGCCCGGGCCGGCCCGGACAGTGCCGACAGCCGCTGGTCCAGGGCCAGCTCGTCGGCACCGCCCGCCCGGGGGAACAGCCGCAGGCCCCACACCTGGGGCAGCAGCGGCGGCAACTGCGACCGCTTGGGCCACGCCCTCCGCCTCAGCGGCAGCCCCGCCTCCAGCGCCTGGCGCAGGACCCGGACGCGCACGTACGCGTACCCCGGGTCGACCGCGTCGTCGGGCCGCCGCTGCCCCGGCATCCCGCCCTCGTCGCCCTGGGTGCGGCGGCGCGGCAGCGAACGCTGCACGACCGCGTGCGCCGTCAGCACACGGCGGTTGCGGCCGAGGGAGGGCGGCAGCACCAGATAGGCGATGCGGACGAGCCGGGGGTAGTGCTCGACGAGCGCCGCCTCGGCCTGTTCGACGTCGACGGGGGAAGGGGTGGCGAGTTCCTGGGTGCTCACACGCAGCAGAACGAGCGCGCGGGTGGATGGTCACCTGGCGGCGGCCCGGCCCCAGCCCGTCACGCCGCTGAACACCACCGTCCCGCGCGCCCCGCCGCCACCGTTCATCGCGGTCATGAACAGCCCCGCGTCCGGCGCCGCCGCCGCACCCGGGACCCGGACCGTGGCGACCGTACGCCACGACGCGCCGCCGTCCGCCGAACAGGCGCCCGTGAACCCGTCCGCCGCGCGGGACAGCCGCAGCAGGACCGGGGCCCTGACGCCGGTGATCCGCCGGTAGGTGTCCAGGGTGCCGTCGCCCGTGCTGTCGTAGGACAGGACCACGCCGTTGGCAGGGGTCACCGCCAGGTTGAGGAAGCCCGGCGCGCCGGGCGTGGCCAGGGAGTTCCGTACGACGATCCCGGCGCGCGCCCAGGCGCCCGTCTCGTCCTGCGCGTCCACCCGGACGGTCAGGACGGTGCCGTCGGCCAGGACCCCCTCCTGGTAGAGGGTGCCGAACTCGGCGGTGCCCTTCCACAGGTCCTGGCCGCCGCCGTTGATGGCGTACCGGTCCTGGAGCTGGCCGAAGACGGCCCCGTTGGTGGTGTACGTGCGCCACGCCCGGTCCAGCGGGGCGGCCGTGTACAGGTCGCCCCGGTGGACGGTGGTGACGGGCGCCTCGCCCCGGGGGCCGTAGGTGGCGCGCAGCTCATAGGGGAGGGGTTCGACGGGGGTGGCCAGAGGGCGGGCGGGGACGGTGACGCCCCAGGAGACGGTGCCGGTGCCGGCCGCCGGGACGGGGGGCAGCTCCAGGGGCGGCTGGTCGCCGAAGCCGGTGAGCGTAAAGCCGACCGGGCCGGTGGCGCGCAGCCCGTTGACGTTCCGGAAGGCGGCGGTGACCTCGGCGGCGGTGCCAGGGCGGAGCGCCCCGGGGGTGCTGGTGACGGTCACGGCGCCCTGGAAGGGGGCGCGGGCGAGGGTCTCGTGCACGCGCCTCGCGGTGCGGTACGGGTCGTGGAGCGGGCGGAGGGGGTAGGGCTTCGTCCCGTACGTCCAGGGCTCCTCGATCGCGTACCAGTCGAACGCCTTGGGGGCGCGGTCCCGCGCGAGGGCGTCCTCCAGTTCGTCCAGGTACGCCTGCCAGTGGGGGAGGTGGAAGTCGGCGATGAGGCCGGACCAGTCCCGGTTGGCGTAGTTGGCGAGGCGGCCCGCGTCGGCGGTGGGGCGGTCGGCCCAGGTGGTGACGAGGACGCGGGCGGTGCGTTCCAGGCCCTCGCGGCGGGCGTCCGCCAGCCAGGGGCCGAGGAGGAAGGCGTGGTGGGAGCCCGTCATGTCGTCGCTCAGCCGCATCAGCCGCAGCCACAGCCGGGACAGGGCGCGGAAGGTGTCGAGGTCCTTGGCGGTGAACGCGGCTTTCAGTTGGCCGATCAGTTGCCAGGAGCGGTTGGCGAGGACCTGCCGGCCGAGGTCGGTGAGGTCGTGGCGGTAGGCGTCGGAGCGGCGCAGTGGCTCCCGTACGCCGAGCAGCGCGGCGAACGCCCTGTCGAAGGCGGCGGAGTCGAAGGCGGGGGTGTGCGTGGCGTAGTGGGCGCCGGAGTTGGCGTCCAGGCTGGGGCGGGCGGCGAAGACCGAGTCGTGGGGGCGGCCGTCGCGGCTGGTGATGCGGTACGCGGTGTCGCGCAGCACCGCGAACGCCTCACGCGCGCGTGCGTCCCGGCCGCCGTAGCGCAGGTCGGCGTACCGCTCGAACCAGCGGACCCGGTCGACGGGCTCACGCCGCCAGGCCAGCTCGCTGAACAGCTCCAGGGCGGCCGGGTCGCGCTCGGCGGCCTCCGGCATGTAGGCCGTGCCGGCGAGGGCCGAGCCGGGCTTGTCGCGCCAGGCCGGGAAACGCTCGGTCCACAGGTGGGTCTTGGCGCCGATGGTGGTCCGGCCGCCGAAGTTGGGGATGGTGCCGAAGGCGTAGGGGGCGCCGCCCCAGTCCCTCTCGCGGTCGGTGACGGTCTCCAGGTCGGACAGCCCGTCGACCACGAGGAGCCCGGTCCTGTCGAGGGCGTCCAGCAGGTCCCGGCGGGGGTTGCCCTGCCAGCCGAGGACGACCCAGGTGGCGCCGGGACGGGCCGTGCGCAGGGCGGCCTGCACCGCGCGGGCGGCCTCCGGGACGGGCACGTCGCCGGCCGAGCCGCCCTCGTGGAGGAGGTCCATCTTGAAGTGGCGCACGTCGCCGAAGAGGGCGCCCTGGTGGCGGTAGAAGGACGCCGCCGCGCGGGCGAAGGCGTCGGTGCGCGGGTCGAGCCAGTCGGGGCGCCTCAGGCCCGCCCACACGCCTTGCGGGATGGTGCGGGCGCCGGGGTTGCGGGCGGCGAAGCCGTCGGGGACGGTGCCGAAGTAGCCGGGCAGGACGGGGTGCATGCCCAGCTCCCGCAGCCGGTCGGCGATGCGGCGGGCCAGGCCGGCACGGCGGGCGATCAGCGCGGGGTCGAGGGGGCCGCCGTACGCGCTCATGTTCTGCAGCAGCCACCAGGGCTGGTGGGAGGGCGCGGGCAGCCACGCGCGGGCCTCGGCGTCGCTGTAGCCGAAGTCCTGGAGGAGCCGGTGGTAGACGGCCTCCTGGCCGACGGTGACCAGCACCTCGTTGCAGCCGTGCAGCGCGAGGACGTCGATCAGCCGCTCCCAGCGCGCCCAGTCGGCGTACGGGGCGGTGTAGCCGTCGTGCGTGTCGTTGAACGCGAACCGGTGCGGGACGGTGGCCTCGCGGGCCAGGGGCGCGCGGGGGGCGGGGAGGCGGGCCGGGAGGCGGAGCTGGCTGCCGGACCAGGAGATGTGGGCGCCGCACACGTACTTCAGGTACCAGTGGACGCCGGTGAGCGCCGTGGCGGGGCCGGTGGCCGCGACCTGGACACGGCCGGCGGAGCCGGTGACGCGGAACCGTTCCGGCCCGTCCGGGAGGTGGTGGAGCGCGAACTGGTCCGCGTGGCCGGGCAGCAGCCTCCGCAGAGCGGCGCGGGCCGGGCCCATGCGGTCCTCCTCGGCGAGGGCGGGGGGCCGGGCGGCGCCGGCGAGCGTGGCGCCCACGCCGATCGCGCCGGCACTCCCCAGCAGGGCTCGTCTCGACAGGTCGGTCACGGCGCGCTCCTCCACGATGCTGACGGAACATCAGGTGTGCACGTGTCGCACGTTACTCGGCGTTCGACCCCGGAACGGGGGTGCGAACCGGCACGATGGCCAGATGCGTACGGAGCGAACTCGTTTGGCGTTGGTGACGGCCACTCTGGTGGCCCTGACTCTGTCCGCCGCGACGGCGTGCGGCGGGGGCGGGGACGAGTCCGACGCCCCACCGAAGACGGCGACGGGCTCCCTGGAGGAGCTGGCGGCCAAGGCCACCTGCAAGCCGAACATACAGACGGACGCCGAGGAGATCCGCCAGGCCAACTGCGAGACGGAGGACGGCACCTATGTGCTGGCCACCTTCGCCACCGACCGGGGCCAGCGCGAGTGGATCAACGAGGCGAACGACTACGGCGGCACCTACCTGGTCGGCCGCAAATGGGTCGCCGTCGGCGACGAGAAGGTGGTGACCGCCCTGCGCGGCCGGCTCGGCGGCGCGGTGGAGACCGGCGCGTCGCACCATTCGGGGGACAGCGGCGGCAAGGGGGCCGGCGAGGACGGCCACTCGGGTCACCCGGATGACTCGGGCGCCTCGGGCCACTCCGGTCACACGGGGAACCACGGGGGCTGAGCGCACGGAGGAGGGGCCGGACCACCAGGTGGTCCGGCCCCTCCCCGTTCACGGATCAGCGGTGGGTCAGGCGCATCGCCGCCCGCCGTTGATGCAGCTCACCATCTGCTGCATCAGCCGGTTGTTGAAGACGTTGATGAAGTCACCGTGGTCCGTGATCGGCTTGTGGAGCTGCTCCGGGAAGGAGTCCACGGCGAAGACGGTGCCCTGCGGGATGTCGTAGACGATGCGCTGGACGAGCTGCGGAATGGCGCGGAACCCATTGGGGCAGCGGCCGTTCTGGTCGGCGAAGGCCACATGGGTGCGGTGGTTCGCGCTGTCGGTGTTCTGGCCGTCCCAGCAGCTCTGGAACTTGAACGTCCGTACGACCTGGCTGCCCTGCGGGCAGATCGGGTACTTGTCCTTGAGCTGCCGGTCCTCGAAACCGGTGCAGCTCCAGGACGCGTTCGCATTCGCGTCGCCATTGGTGAACGCCTTGGCGTCACCGGTGATGATGCGCAGGAACTTCGGCATCGCCGAGACCTTGGAAACGGGGCTGCCGACGAAATTCATCGTGACCTGGCTGGGCGTGAGGATCTCACCGACGTTCTTGTCGTTGCCGCCGCCGTCCGCGTTGGCGTCGTTCTCGTTCTGCCCGTTCTGGAGGCGCAGCACCGGCCAGAAATACGTCGACTTGTCGCCCTGATTGCGGCAGGTGGTCTGGCCGCGGGCCAGGTCGTCGTCGCTGGCGAAGGCGTCATTGGCCTGGTTGCCCACGTAGTCGTGCATGTGGTGGGCGCCATTGCTCACGCCGGGCGCGACGATGACGTTGTCCGGGTTGAACTTGCCGTTCTCGTTCCGGCCGCAATCGGTGACGAAACTGCCGCGCGAGGCGCCGCTGAGCTTGCGCGGATTGCGGACGTTGGGCTGCACGTTCTGGATGTCGACGAAGTCGCCGGCGACGGGACCGTTGCCCGCCTGGCCCTGGCCCTGGCCCTGACCGCCCTGGTCCTGGCCCTGGTCCTGTCCGCCCTGGTCCTGTCCGCCCTGGTCCTGGCCCTGGTCCTGTCCGCCCTGGTCCTGGCCGCCCTGGTCCTGCTGGCCGTCGCCGTTCTGGTCGCCGCCGTTCTGGCCGTCCCCGTTCTGGTCGCCGCCGTCGTTCTGGTCCTTCACCTGCGTGGTGTCGTCCGCGCGCAAGGAGCACGGCGCCAGGTTCTCCAGACCGCTCGGCCGCTGCGCGCTGCGGTCGATGGCGATGACGATCCGGCCGATGGCCGCGACCCGCTTGTCCTTCAGCGGATTGAGAATGGCGTTCTGGGCGAAAGCCGGGTCCTGCTCGATCTGCTCCTTCTGATCGGCGAACCGCTGGTACGCCTCCGTGATCTGGGTGTCCATCGCCGCCAGTTCACGGTCCACTTCCGCGCGTGCCTGACCGGGCACCTCGGGAAGGCCGTTGGCGACTTCGGGACAGTCGATGGTCGACATCTGCTGCCCGGCATTCAGGGGCTGCTGCTGTTGCTGTTGCTGTTGCTGCCACGAGCCGTACCAGCCCTCACCGGCGGAAGCGTAGAAATTGGCCGCAATCAACCCGCCGCCGCCCAGTATCAGGGCAGCCGAGGCGGCGATCGCCCGGTTGGCCAGTGTCGAGCGTTTTCTTGTGCGTCGCATGGAACTCCAATCCTGGGCGGGGTGAACCGCTCCGTTCCATACGCGCGCGCTTCCGGGCTCGTTCAGCACGCCCTCGATTTCGTAGCAACCTACGGTTGCAAAGCGGGCGAACCCCTACGCCCCGGCCGCTTCGGTCACAGGCCGAGCGCCTTGGCCTCCTGCTCCGGCGTGACACCCGGCCACGCCCGGTCCGGCCGCTGCGGCGCCATCCCGTTGAGCCCGCGCAGCCACGCCCAGGTGTCCGCGACCGTCTCGGCCACGGGACGGCACCGCAGCCCCGCCGCCAGTGCCCTGGACACGTCACCGGCGTGCACCGCGTCGTACAGCTCGCCGCGCGGCAGCCAGACGGGGAGCTGCGACCAGGGCTCGATGCCCGCGCCGAGCACCGCCTCCGCGTCCGTCCACCGCAGCTCGGCGTCCGAACCGGTGGCCCTCACACAGGCGTCGAGCAGCTCGCCCATGGTGGTGTGCCCGGACGGGCTCACCAGGTTGTACGGGCCGGACAGCCGCGCCAGCGCCGCGTCCAGCAGCCACTCGGCCATGTCGCGGACGTCGATGTACTGGAGGGCCAGGTCGCGCGGGCCCGGGGCGAGCACCGGGCCGCCCCGGGCGATCCGGTTCAGCCACCAGGGCAGCCGGCCCACGTTCTCCCACGGGCCGATGATCAGCCCCGCACGGCCCAGCAGCACCCGCTCCTCGCCGAACGCGTCCAGCGCGGCCAGCTCCCCGCCCCGCTTGGCCTGTGCGTACGGCACCCCGGTGGCGTCCGGCGACGCGTCCACCAGCGGGCCGTCCTCGGCCAGCCCCGCCGCCGGCGGCCAGGCGTAAACGCTGCGGCTGGAGACGTACACGTAGTGGCCGGCCCGGCCGGCGAGCAGCCGCGCGGCGTCCCGTACCGCCACCGGGTCCGAGGCCCAGGTGTCGACGACCACGTCCCACCGCCCGGCGGCGAGCGCCGCGAGCCCCTCCGGCGCCGTGCGGTCGCCCAGCAGCGACACGACACCGGCCGGCGGCTCGTGGAGCCCCCGGTGAAAGACCGTCACCTCCCAGCCACGGGCCAGCGCCGCCTCCACGACGGCGCGTCCGGCGAACTGCGTACCACCCAGCATCAGAAGCCTCATGCGTCGACTCTGCCTGCCCGGGCACGGCGCTGAACAGCGGTTCTGCTGCCAGAAGAACGGCCGCTCTCCCCACCTCGCGCCCGGGATGGCACCATGAGCCGACCATGACGAATGCCCGGTCGCCGATGCGCGCCCTGCGAGCCGCACTTTTCGCGGCGGTGTGCGTGGCATTGGCTGCGATGGGGCATTCGTCCATGTCTGCGCACGGTGTGCCGCCCGGTTCGCTGCTGGTCGCGTTCCTCGCCACCGGCTGCCTGGCCTGGCTGGCGGCGGGCCGCCGGCGGCGGGCCCCCTTCATCGGTACGGGACTCCTCGCCGTGCAGGGCGTGCTGCACCTGACGTTCATGGGTGGCGGCGGCCACACCGGGCACACCGGCCACGCGGCCACCATGCCGACCGGCGCCGGCATGCCCCCCGGCACGCCCATGCCGCCGGGTCACGTCATGCCGCCGGCCGGCACCGGGCCGGGCGGCGGCGCGGACGGCACCCTCGCGGGGCTCCTCGGGGGCGCCCCGGCCGGCATGGTCGCCGTCCACCTGCTCGCCGCCGCCGTGTGCGCCCTGTGGCTGGCCCACGGCGAGACCGCCTTCTTCCGCCTCGCCCGCGCCATCGGCGCCCTCGCCTTCACCCCGCTGCGGCTGCTGCTGGCCGCCGTACGCCCGCCCGACGCGCCGCGCCCCCCGCGCCCGCGCACCCGTCACCTCCGCCGCCACCACGGTGTCGTCCTCGCGCACACCGTCTCGCGGCGCGGCCCGCCCGCGCGCCTCGTACCCCGCGCCACGGTCCTGGGAGCGACGCACGTCTGACCTGGGGCCGCTTCCCCATGCAGACACGCATCAACGCCGACTCCTAGGACAGTCATGGCCATTGACGACCGTACGACGGCCGACCCCGTCGACACCCCCGACGCCCTCGCGGAGGGCACGCCCTCCGGCACCGGCGGCACCAGATCCACGTGGAGCGCCCTGCGCCCCCTCTTCCTGCGCGTCCACTTCTACGCGGGCCTCCTGATAGCCCCGCTGCTCCTGGTCGCCGCGATCAGCGGCCTGCTGTACGCCCTCTCCTTCCCGGCGGAGAAGGTGCTCTACCGGCACGAGCTCCAGGTCCCGGTGGGCGACCGGGTCCTGCCGCTCACCGCGCAGGTCGACGCCGCCCGCGAGGCGCACCCCGACGGCACCGTGACCGCCGTCTGGCCCTCCTCCGAGGACGGGGCCACCACCCGCGTCCTGATGACCACCCCGGCGGTCGAGGAGGGCAAGTCCCTCGCCGTCTTCGTCGACCCGTACACGGCCGAGGTACGCGGGGACCTGCCCAGCTACGGCAGCTCGGGCGCCCTTCCGCTGCGCGCGTGGCTCTCCGAGTTCCACGCCAACCTCCGGCTCGGCGAGCCGGGCCGGATCTACAGCGAGACGGCCGCGAGCTGGATGTGGGTCGTCGCCCTCGGCGGCCTCGCACTCTGGATCGGCCGCAGGCGCACCGCCAAGCGCGCCCTGTTCCTCCCCGAGCGCGGCCCCCGCTCCCGCCGCCGCACCCTGTCCTGGCACGGTTCGGTCGGCCTGTGGGCGGTGACGGGCCTCGTCGTCCTCTCCGCCACCGGCCTGACCTGGTCCCGGTACGCGGGCGAGAACATCGACGCCGTACAGGCCCAGCTCGGCGGTTCCACCCCCACCGTCTCCGCCGTCCTCGCCACCACCCCCGGCGGTGCGGCGGCCGACGGCGGCACCGGGCACGAGGGCCACGGCACCGGCCACCACACCGCCCCCGCCCCGCAGGGCCCCGACATCGGCATCGACCGGGCGGTCGAGGCCGCCCGCGACGCCGGCGTGGCCGGGAAGATCGCCGTCACCCTCCCCGCCGAGGGCAAGGGGTACGTGGTCAAGGAGACCGACACGCAGTTCCCGGTCCACCTCGACTCGGTGGCCCTCGACCCGGCCGACGGCACGGTCCTCGACGAACTGCGGTTCGCGGACTACCCCGTGCTCGCCAAGCTGACCCGCTTCGGCATCGACGTCCACATGGGCGTCCTGTTCGGGCTGCCCAACCAGCTCGCGCTGGCCGCCCTCATGGTGGGGCTGATCCTCCTCGTCGTCTGGGGCTACCGGATGTGGTGGCTGCGCAGGCCGACCAAGGAGCGGAAGCTGGGCGCGGGCCGCCCCGTGCCGCGCGGCGCCTGGCGCAAGGTGCCCGTCACGCTGCTCCTCCCGCTGGCCGCCGCGACGGCGCTGGTGGGCTGGTTCGTGCCGCTGCTCGGCATCAGCCTGCTGGCGTTCCTCGCCGTGGACGTGGCCCTGGGCCTGGTGGCCCGGGCCCGCAGTGCCGCCTGACGTCCTTCGTTCGGATCAGGGCGCGTACTTGTAGCCGACCCGCCGCACGGTCTGGATCGTGCGGCGGTGCTCGGCGCCCAGCTTGCGCCGCAGCCGGGCGACGTGGACGTCGACGGTCCGCCCGTCGCCCACGTGGCCGTACCCCCACACGGTCGTGACCAACTGGTCGCGGGTGTGCACCCGGTGGGGGTGCGCCACCAGATGCGCCAGCAGCTCGAACTCCAGGTACGTCAGGTCCAGCGGCCGGCCGTCCACCCGGGCGGTGCGCCGGGTGCCGTCGATCGTCACCGGCCCCTCGTCCTCCGGGGCGGCCGGCCCGGCCTCGCCCTGCTCGGCGGGTACGAGCACCAGGTAGCCGACCATGGGCGGCTGCCCCGGCAGCGTGGGCACGGTGTGCGGCGGCGCGGGCACCCAGGTGGCGCCCGGCGGCAGGAAGCCGGCGACGTCCACGCCGCCGGGCAGGCGGACGAGGGCCTCGTCGCGCGCGTCGACGGCACGCAGGCGCTGCCGGTGGCTCACGGAGGTCGCGGTGGGGGAAACGGCGGAGAGGGTACGGGTGTTCGCCATGATGGGGTCAGCTCTTTCGCGCGAAGGGACGGGAAGTACGTCGTGCGCGGCGGCCGAAGGCCCGAGGGCCTGGGGGAGCAGATGCCGAGAGGCGTCAGAGGGCCGGCGCGTTCGTCGCGCGGCAACACACCCGGTCGAAGTCGTGGTGCTGACGGGACGGCCAGAACGGCTGGAGGTCGCTGCGACCCGTCGCGGTGTTCCGAAGGCTGGCCATGCCCCCATTGAATCAGATGGCGGAGCGCCGTACCCTCCCTTCCCCCGACGCGGGGCGCGGGGCGCCGGGGCGGGCCCGAGCCGTGGCCGCTCACCGGCCGTGCCGGTGCCGGTGCCAACGGCCGGAGGGCGCCCACCGCGAACGGTGAGCGCCCTCCGGCCGTACGGCGGCGGCGGATCAGACCTGGCCGGCCTTCTCCAGCGCGGAGCAGCAGGTGTCCACCAGCAGGCGGGTCACCGTGTACGGGTCGACGTTCGCGTTCGGGCGACGGTCCTCGATGTAGCCCTTGCCGTCCTTCTCGACCTGCCACGGGATGCGGACCGAGGCGCCGCGGTCCGAGACGCCGTAGCTGTACTCGTTCCACGGGGCGGTCTCGTGCAGGCCGGTCAGACGGTCGTCGATGCCCGCGCCGTAGTTCTTGACGTGGTCCATCGGCTTGGAACCCTCACCCAGCGACTCGCACGCGGTGATGATCGCGTCGTAGCCCTCGCGCATCGCCTTGGTGGAGAAGTTGGTGTGCGCACCGGCGCCGTTCCAGTCGCCCTTGACCGGCTTGGGGTCCAGGGTGGCGGAGATGTCGAAGTCCTCGGCGGTGCGGTAGAGCAGCCAGCGCGCGACCCAGAGCTGGTCGGAGACCTCCAGCGGCGCCAGCGGGCCGACCTGGAACTCCCACTGGCCCGGCATGACCTCGGCGTTGATGCCGGAGATGCCCAGGCCCGCCTTCAGGCAGTTCTCCAGGTGCGCCTCGACGACGTCACGGCCGAAGATCTCGTCCGAGCCGACACCGCAGTAGTAGCCGCCCTGCGCGGCCGGGAAGCCGCCCTCCGGGAAGCCGAGCGGGCGGGAGCCCTTGAAGAACGTGTACTCCTGCTCGATGCCGAAGATCGGCTCCTGCGCGGCGAACCGCTCCGCGACCTCGGCCAGCGCGGCCCGCGTGTTCGACTCGTGCGGCGTCATGTCCGTGTTGAGGACCTCGCACAGGACGAGGATGTCGTCGCCGCCGCGGATGGGGTCGGGACAGGAGAAGACCGGCTTCAGGACCCGGTCGGAGGCGTGGCCCTCGGCCTGGTTGGTGCTGGACCCGTCGAAGCCCCAGATGGGCAGATCGGCGACATCGGTGCCGGCGGAGCCGACCAGTATCTTCGTCTTCGAGCGCAGCTTGGCGGTCGGCTCGGTGCCGTCGATCCAGATGTACTCAGCCTTGATGGTGGTCACGGGGGCCTCATCCTTTGCGGGTGCAGCGGTATGTCGCGCAGCTTCGCAATACGGGATTTCCCGACCGTTGCCCGTTTGTGAACCCCGTGTTACTCGCGTTTCCCGTTGTCCGCGCATCCGCTGTGCGAGTCCGGGCCCGGTGGGGCGGACGGTATGCAGCGCCACGTCCGGTGTGATCGTCGCACCCGGGGCAGACTGGCGTGCATGAACAGCACGCCACGCATCGGACTCCTCGGCACCGGCCCCTGGGCCTCCCGCACCCACGCCCCCGCGCTCGCCGCGCACCCCGGCATCACCTTCAGCGGGGTGTGGGGCAGGCGCCCGGAAGCGGCGGCCGCCCTCGCCGCCGAGCACGGCACCCGGGCGTACGACGACGTGGACGCGCTGCTGGCGGCGAGCGACGCGGTCGCGTTCGCCCTGCCGCCGGACGTCCAGGCCCCGCTCGCCGCCCGCGCCGCGGCGGCCGGGTGCCACCTGCTGCTCGACAAGCCGGTCGCGACGAGCGTGGCGGGTGCGCGGGAGGTGGCGGAGGCCGCCGAGAAGGCGGGTGTCGCGTCCGTCGTCTTCTGCACGCTCCGGTTCGCCGCGGACACCGCCCCGTGGATCGAGGAGCAGGCGGCTCTGGGCGGCTGGTACCTGGGGCAGGCGCACTGGCTGGGCGCGCTGTTCTCGCGCGGGTCGACGAGCGCGTACGCCGCCTCGCCCTGGCGCCGTGAGCGGGGCGGGCTGTGGGACGTGGGCCCGCACGTGCTGTCGGTGCTCCTGCCGGTGCTCGGAGACGTGACGGAGGTCACCTCGGCCGTCACGGGGCCGGGGGAGGCCCGGCACCTGGTGCTGCGCCACGCCTCCGGCGCGGGCAGCACCGTGACGCTGAGCCTGAGCGCCCCGGTACGGGCCTCGGAGGCGGGCATCACGCTCCACGGCGAGCACGGGCGGGCGGTCATGCCGGCGTGGGCGGACGCGGTCGGCTCGTTCGGGGCGGCGGTGGACGCGCTGCTGGAGGCGGTGCGCGGTGGCCGGGCGCACCCCTGCGACGCGCGGTTCGGGCTGCGCCTGACGCGCATCCTGGCGGAGGCGGAGGAACGGGCGGGGATGGCGGCCGGGGTGGCGGCGGAGGCGCGGCTCGCCGACTGAACCGCGCCTCCTGTCCCTGGGGTGCCCGGCCCGGGCGTCAGCCGACGCGCTCGATGCGGGCCTTGCGGATGAGGAACTTGCCGGGCTCGCGCACCTGCTCGAAGGCCGCGTTGTTGAGCAGGGCGCAGCTTCCCGAGACGGAGGTGACCTCGACGGTCGTGGACTTGTTGTTGTCGAGGTTGGTCACCTTCAGCTTGGTGCCGACCGGGAACTGGTTGCTGGAGGCGGCCGGGGCGCCGCCCTCGCCGGAGAGGGTCACGGTCGACCCGGCGCAGACCACCTCGCCGGCCGCGCCGCCGCCCTGCTGGCCGGCCTCCTGACCACCCTGCTGGCCGCCCTGCCCGGCCGGCGGCTGGGCGGTGGCCTCTCCGGCACCCTCGCCCTGGCCGGCGCCGCCCTGGCCGTTCCCGGCGCCCTGGTTGCCGTTGGCCTGACCCTGGCCCTTGCCGTTGCCCTGACCCTGGCCGTTGCCCTGGCCCGCGCCCTGGCCGTTGCCCGCGCCGGGTGCCTGGCCGCCCGCCTGGGCGTCGCCCGCGCCGCCCTGGGCGCTGCCCTGGCCGACCTCGCACCCGGCGGCTGCCTGCTGGCGCTTGATCTGTTCGATCACGGCCTGCCGGTTGGCGATCCGCGCCTCGGACTGGGCGTCCGGGCTGGCCTGCTGCCCGGCGATGAACTTCTCGTTGTTGCTCAGCGCCGTGGCCAGACCGTCGCAGGCCACCGACGCCTGGCTGGTGCCGGTCATCACGATCGCCGTGCCGCCGACCATCGCGGCCGCGCCGACGAGCAGGGCCAGCTTCTTCTTACCGCTGAGCGTCCTCTTGCGTGACACGTGGGGGCTCCTGTCCCCGGCCGTACGGGGGAATGACGGCCGGATGGGTTCCGTGTGTGCCCCTACGTACGAGTAGCAAGCCGGTTCCGCTCAACTGCCCCTCGAGATAACTGAATTCACACGCGTCACGACCGGCCGAGCGCGTCCCGCACCGCCTCGTCCGTCCTGGCCACCACCGCCGTACCGTCGTCGGCGGTGATGATGGGGCGCTGGATCAGCTTGGGGTGCTCCACCAGGGCCGTGATCCAGCGTTCGCGTGAACCGGCCTCGCGCGGCCAGTCCTTCAGCCCCAGCTCCTTCGCCGCCTGCTCCTGGGTACGGGTGATGTCCCACGGTTCCAGCTCGAGGCGGGCCAGCACGTCCCGGATCTCGTCGGCGGACGGCACGTCCTCCAGGTACCGGCGGACGGTGTACTCCGCCCCCTCCTCGTCGAGCAGCTTCAGTGCGCCACGGCACTTGGAACACGCGGGATTGATCCAGATCTCCATGCCCGCCACGGTACTCCCAGTGGCGGCTCAAAGCGGTGCTGGCCAGGGCCGATTGTCAGTGGGCGGCAGTAAAATCGAGGGAGTTCGTGAGGGCCCGGGGGAGGGTCCCCACACCGCGTACCAGGAGGTCGCCGATGGCCGTTGCCGCACTCACGACACTGCCCCTCGAACCCTGGAAACCCCTGCTGAAGAAGCCACTGCCGGCGGGCCGGCCCCGCGAGTGGTACGTGTCCCACAACCGCCGCCTGAAGGCGATGCGGCTGGCCATCGCCCTGCTCGACTCGGGCGTCTACCACCCGTCCAAGGCCGACGACGAGACGATACGGGACACGGCGGAGCGCATCGGCATCCACCCGCCGTCCGACACCACGTGCCGGATGGTCCGGGCGCTGATCCACAGCAGCCGCTGATCCACGGCGCCCGCTGTCGCGCGGCGCCCGCTGATCCGCCCGTGGAGCACCGTCCCGTGCCCGCCGCCACCGCCCCGCGGGGACGGCGGGCACGGGACCTCTACGCCCCGGCTCCGTCCAGCACCGCGCCCACGTACGCCTCGAGCCGGGCCGGGAGCACCTGCCGCGTCAGATCCGTGCGCCCCAGCTCCCGCCAGGGCCCGGCGACCTTCTCCGCGTCCGGGGCGAAGGCCAGCGCGTCCAGGAGCCGCCAGTACGTCCGCGCCTCCGGGTCACCGGACAGCACGCCGCCGTGCGCGGCGTACCGCCCGGCGAACCGCAGCCCCCGCTCCACCCCGTACAGCAGCGCCAGCGCCGTCGAGCAGTGCGCCACATCCAGGTCCGCCGGCCCCCAGGAGGTCTCCACCCAGTCGACCACGCCGCTCGGCCGCAGCCCCTCACCGGCACCCGTGAACAGCACGTTGCCCGGGTGGAAGTCCCGGTGCAGGAAGCACCCTTCGTACGCCGGTGCCTCCCGGCCGATCACCTCCACCGCCCGTGCCCACAGCTCGGGGCGCCGGGTGTCCGCGGGCACCCTCACCCGCTCCGGCGACGTCCACGCCTGGTACGGGCGCGGGCGCGCGTCCGGCGGCACCCTCACGCCGTGGATGCGCACCAGCAGCTCCGCCAGCAGCTCGACGCGCGCGTCCAGGTCGGCCTCGTCGACCCGTACGTCCCCGGGCAGCCGGGTCATCAGCAGGGAGGGCGCGTCACAGAACTCGCCGGTGGCGTCCACGGCCAGGCACTGGGGCACCGGTATCCCCGAGCCGGCCAGCAGGCCGAGCACCTCCGCCTCCCGCGCCAGCAGCCCCGGCGCGTGCCTGCGGTAGAACGGCTTGACGAACGAGCGCAGCACGACCTCCCGGCCGCCGTCCGCCCCTTCCGTGCGCAGCACCCGCATCTGCGAGGTCCAGCCGCCGGTCAGCCACCGCGCCGACCTCACACGCTCGTCGCCCGGCAGCGACTTCTCCACCCACTCCTCGGTCCGCGGCGGCGCCAGCACCGCGTCCACGAACCGCCGCCGGTCG
This sequence comes from Streptomyces sp. WAC05374, assembly GCF_004353505.1. Taxonomy (GTDB): domain Bacteria; phylum Actinomycetota; class Actinomycetes; order Streptomycetales; family Streptomycetaceae; genus Streptomyces. Next base: position 475,273 of record NZ_SMNQ01000002.1, on the reverse strand, counting down.
TCCGCCTCCGTCACGAACCACACCCCCAGCCGGTGGCCCGCCCGCTCGAAGTCGAGCCGCCGCAGTTGGGACCGGGCGGTGAGCGCGTCCTCGACGGCCTCGGTGACGTCCGGCGGGATCACGTCGTCGTCGCCGGGCACGGCCAGCACCGCCGTACCCGCGTACCCCCGCAGCGACTCGAGCGCGGCCGAGTCCCGCCAGCCGTCCTCACGCCGGATGATCTCCGTGAACCCGTGCCCGAACCGCACCCCCCACGCCTCGCGGGCGTACACGGCCGGAGCGCACAGCCCGATCGCCCTCACCCGGCCGCCGTAGTGGCCGACCAGGTCGGCCACGGTCTGGCCGCTCATGCTGAAGCCCACCAGGACCAGCTCGTCGCCCTCCGGCACCGCCCTGCCGATGACCGCCCGCGCCTGGAGGAACCGCCGCTCCAGGCTCAGCTCGTCCAGCTCACCGCTGCTTCGGCCATGACCGGAGAAGTCCGGCGCGACCACCCGGAAGCCCCGCCCCGCGAACTCGTCCAGCACCGGGACCAGCCGCTCGGCGCAGCCGTTCCCCGCCCCGTGCAGCACCACCACGGTCGCACCGCCCGCGCCGCCGGGCTCCCGCGCCACGAAGCCGATCCGTTCCCCGTCACACATCACCGTGTCCATGGCTAAGTTCTAGACCATGGCAAGCTCCCGCCTTCCCCTGACCGACGAAGAACGCCGCCGCCGCATCGGCGTACGCCACCACCTGGCACCGGCGGCCCGCGCCGGCACGGTCGAGCAGGTCGCGGCCTCGCTCACCGCCCTGCACGGCACCGACCCCGCCACGGTCCACCTCGCCGCGGGGGCCCGCCTCGCGGACCCGGCCGGACCGGTGGCCGCCATGGAACGCGCCCTGTACGAGGACCGCACCCTGATCCGGATGCACGGCATGCGCCACACCGTCTTCGTTGTCCCGGCCGCCCTCGCGCCGGTTGTCCAGTCCTCCACCACGCATGCCGTCGCGGCCCGTGAACGGGCACTGTTCGTCAAGCAGTTGAAGGCGGGCAGCGCACTCGACGAGGCGTGGCTCGCGGATGTCGAGAAGTCGACCCTCGACGCCCTGGCGCGGCGGGGCGAGGCCACCGCCGCCGAACTGGCCCAGGACGAGCCCCGGCTGCGCGAGCGGTTCACCTACGCCCCCGGCACCGGCTACGAGCAGCGCCAGACCGTGTCCACCCGGGTGCTGCGCCTGCTCGGCACCGAGGCCCGTGTCGTCCGCGGCCGCCCGCTCGGCTCCTGGACCTCCAGCCAGTTCCGCTGGGCGATCGCCCCGGACCTGCCCGACCTCCCGCCCGCCGAGGCCCGCGCCACGCTCACCCGCGCCTGGCTCGCCTCCCACGGCCCGGCGACCGAGGCGGACCTGAAGTGGTGGACGGGCTGGAAGGTCACCGACGTGCGCCAGGCGCTCAGGGACGTCGACGCCGTGCCGGTCGCCCTCGACGACGGCACCACCGGACACGTCCTGCCCGACGACACGGCCCCCACCGACCCCCCGGCGCCCTGGGCGGCCCTCCTGCCCGCCCTCGACCCCACGCCCATGGGCTGGCGCGACCGCGACTGGTACCTCCCGCCCGCCCACCGCGCCCTCCTCTTCGACCGCAGCGGCAACATCGGCCCCACCGTCTGGTGGAACGGCCGCGTCATCGGAGGCTGGGCCCAGCGCCCCGGCGGCGAACCGGTCTGGCGCCTGCTCGACCCCGACCCGGGCCGCGAGGCCCTCACCGCCATCGAGACGGAAGCCGCCCGCCTCCACACCTGGCTCGCCCCCACCCGCGTCACCCCCCGCTTCCGCACCCCCCTGGAACGCGAACTGTCGGCGTGACGGACGGGTGATTCCGAACGGCATCCATGGCTCAATCCGAGTGAGTAGGATCACATTTACTCCGCGCGATGTCCTGCCCATGACTGCGAGCCGGGCATCCGCATGTCCTCGTGCTGAAGGTGGAGCCTATGAGCGCACCCGCTGTCGGAACCTCTCTCTTAAGGAACAGGTACGAGCTCACGGACGGTCCGAGACGCGGGGAAGGCGAGTCCCAGATCTGGGAGGCCTTCAGCGAGGGCTACACCTACATGGTCAAGACCTGGACCTACGAGGGGGACCACCCGGACCGGGTGCAACGAGCCCTGTGGGACCAGGAACTGCGGACCCTCTACAAGGTCGCCAGCAGCCCGCGTTCGGACGAGGCGCTGGTGGTGCTCAAGGACGCGGGCCTCGACCGCGAGCACCACTGCTTCGTGATGGTCCTCGAAGCACCCGGTTACGAGCGGGTCGCCGACGCCCTGCGCCGCCCCAGTCGCTACTCGTGGCTCTCCAGCCGAGGCACCGCCGCACGGGAACAGATGTGGCTGGGACTGGCACGGGTCGCCACGGGGCTGCACCTCCTGCACGAACGGCAGGTCCTGCACCGGGGAGTGGACGTCGACTCCCTGTTCTTCGCCGAGGACGCCGGACCCGAGTCGCTGCGCCTCGGCGGGTTCGAATGGTCCGTCAAGCTGGGCCGACCGGTCGGCTCCCAGCCGCCGGACGGCTGGCCCGTCCCGCCCGAGCGGGCCACTGAGGGCCTCTCCGCGTGGCGCCAGGACGACGACTGGTTCGCCTTCGGCATCCTGTGCGCCCGTCTGCTGCTGGACCTCGAGCGGTACACAGGCAACGCCCAGCCCCAGCGCCACCAGCGCGTCCTCAAGGCCATCGAGACCTCCATCCACGAACTGACCGAGGCCGAACGCAAACTGCTGCTCGACCTGGTGGCGCAGGATCCGCTGGAGCGGCTCACCACCCCGTACGACATCATCAACCGCGTCCAGGACATCGCCCGTTCGCTGGCCAACCCGCTGCGCATCGAGCAGGAGGCCGTCCAGTACATCGTGGCGCTCGATCTCCGCAAGCCCGAGTTCATCGACCACCTGATGGAGCGGGGCCTGCGCGAGCACCTCAAACTCGGCGCCATGGGCACCTTCGTGCCCGGCGACCCGGCCCACCGCAAGGAGGCGTGCGAATTCGTCCGCCAGGACCTCCAGAACGCGCTGCTGTACGCGGTGCCGGGCAGGAAGTACTTCATCCTCGTCGGCGGCCGGCTCTCGCTGAAGATCACCGCGTACCGGCAGAAGGACGGCGTCTACACCTGGCAGATCGCCGACTGCCGCACCGGTCAGCCCCTGCTGTACAGCGAGGGCGATGACAGCGTGCGCGAACTGCCCCCGGGACGCGTCTTCGTGTACGCGCGCGAGGAGGTCTACCGCGACCGCACGATCTTCCAGAACGCCACGTCGTGGGAGCCCGTGCTCCCGAAGATCGACCGCAGCGGCCAGATCTCCGAGGAGCTGACCCGCTTCCACGACTTCGTCCGGGTGAGCAATCAGATCGAACTGCTGCTGCTGGACTCCCAGATCTTCCCGTACCAGCTCGTCCAGGGTCCCTGGGTGGACAACGGCGAGGAGTTCGCCGTGGTGACGGAGCGGGAGCGGCCGGAGGGGCACGACGTCTTCGACGCCTTCCGCGTCGACATGATCGAGTTCCTCCAGAAGGAGGTCCGGGGAAACGACCGGTCCAACGTCATCCTGTCCGGGCCGCAGGACGGCAGTCGGCTGAAGCTGCCTCCCCGGGACCGCAACGCGGACGAGGACGGCAACGTCTGGCAGGTCGTCGCCATGGACCAGGCGACCCACCAGGTCACGCTCACCCGACCCGGGCTGAGCAAGGGGCGGGTGCGCATCGACAAGGAGGGTTTCCTGCGCAGCGCGGGCATGCCGGGGCAGATCAGCCTGTTCCAGCGCCGCAAGAAGGCCATCGACGCGCTGGACCAGCACAGCTACCTGCTGCGGTCACTGGCCAGTCCCAGCCACGTTCGCATGGACACCGGGGCGTCCGACCTGCCGGTGGAGCTCGACCACGGCCTCGTGGACGAGCCCAAGCGGGCCAGCATCGAGGACATCCTGCGCGTACGGCCCATCTACACACTGCAAGGTCCTCCGGGTACAGGGAAGACGACGCTCGTCGCCTGGCTGCTGCGCGAGATCCTCGCCGAGGACCCGGTCGTCCAGGTCCTGGTGACGGCCCAGGCCCACGGCGCGGTCGACGTGCTGCGCAACAAGGTCGGAGAGGCGTTCAAGGACGTCCCGGACAGCCAGCGGCCGCTGGAGATCCGGCTCCGCGGCCCGCGCAAGCCCGGTACGGCGCCGCTGACCGACGGAGCCGAGGGGGTGGCCAAGCAGGTCCTGGAGCGCAGCATCGCGCAGCTCGGCCAGATGCCGTCGCTCAGCGAGGCGCAGGCGGCGTGGGTCGAGGACGCGACGGCCATGGTCGGCGAGATCAACATGATGCAGGAGGCCGGAGAACTCAGCCGGCGGTCCACCGATTTCGTGGAACTGGTGAAGCGCGGGGCCAACCTCACCTACTGCACGACCAGTTCCAGCGACCTCGTCGCCCTCGCCGCCGGGCAGGCGTTCGACTGGTCCATCGTCGAGGAAGCGGGCAAGGCCCACGGTTTCGACCTGGCGCTGCCGTTGCAGGCCGGTCACCGATGGCTGCTGATCGGGGACCACAAGCAGCTCGACCCCTACCGCTACGAGGACTACCGGCAGGGCATCGAGAAGCTCGATCCCGTCGTGCGGACCCTCAAGGGTCTGAAGACCAGGGCGGCCGGGCTGCTGGACCAGGACTGGCTGGACTCCTGGGACGAGCGGAGCCCCGCGAAGAGGGAGGATTTCAGGGAGTTCGCGAAGGGCTGGCTCAAGACCTTCCACCGGCTGTACGAGTACTGCGCGGTGGCCGCCGGTGCCGACCGGCTGGTCACGGAGAGGGAGGCGACGGGCGCGTCCGCCGGCCAGTTGATCGGCCAGCACCGCATGCACCCGGACATCGGCCGGCTGATCTCGGAGGCGTACTACGGCGGCCGGCTGATCAACCGCACGCTGGACGAGCAGGGCCGGCCGATCGCCCGGGTCCGGCACGGGTTCTCCTCCCCCGAGGGCATCCAGGACCGTGCCGTGGTGTGGCTCGACGTCCCCTGGTGCCGCCACGAGCCACGGGCCCGCGAGCAGGGGCCGGAGAGCGGGCAGTCGCCATACACCAACCTCATGGAGGCCCGCGCCCTCGCCGCCTTCCTGCGTGACCTGGGCCCCGCCGGGGGGTGCCAGGGCAAACTCGCGGTGCTGGCTCCCTACGCCCGCCAAGTAAGTCTGCTGAGTGAGCAGTTGCGCAGGGTGAGGCTTCCGGAGGGGCTGGACGTACAACTGGGCCTCAAGGCGGACCCGGCCGACGGCAACCGCTTCCCGACGCACACGGTGGACTCGTTCCAGGGCAACCAGGCCGACGTCGTGGCCATCAGCCTCGTACGCAACAACGAGAAGGACATCGGCAGCGGCCTCGGATTCCTCGACGACGTCGGCCGTATGAACGTCCTGCTGTCCCGAGCGGAACGGCTGCTCGTGCTCGTGGGGTCCTGGGACTTCTTCTCCTACCAGGTGCAGTCGGTGTCGCTGGCGGACACGTCGCAGCCCCTGTGGTCGCTGAAGAAGATCATGACGATGCTCGGTGACTGGTTCGACACCGGCAAGGCCGTGCGCATCCAGGCGCGAATGGGGGAGAACGCGTGATCGTCCTTGTGCCCGTCAGCATGTTCAGAGTCTCCTACCAGGTGGCCCAGGGCCGCCCCTACAGTCGGCTGGAGAGGCGGGTCCTGGAGGCCATCGCCGCCGGTGAGGGGGTGACCCTGACCTCGCTGTGCGACACGTTCCGTGTGCATGAACGCCTGATGGTCGAGGCGGTGGTCACCCTCGTGGGGGCGGGCTGGGTCGCCGTCACGAACGGGCGGGAGGCCACTTTCGTCCTCACCGACGAGGGGCAGAAGGCCTGTACGTCAGGCCAGGATCCCGCGTCGGTCACCGTGCTGGCCGCCTCCCCGTGCACGGTGATCTTCGACCGCACGACCGGTCAGCTCGCGCGCCGGGGCGAGGTGCCGACGGTCGTGGAGAAGGAGGCCAGGCTCGATCTGAACCCCTGCACCCCTGAACGCATCCTCCGCACCTCACTGGACGAGTCCCAGATCCAGAAGCTGCTGCCGAGGCCCAGTGGCGCGTGGGTGCGCAGCATCGACCGTCCCCGGCTGGTGACGTTCAGGCGGTACGTCGCGGTCCGCGTCGACCTCGCCGAGCAGTCCCTCGTGGGGCTCCCCAGGGGCTGGCACCAGGCACTGGCTCCGGAGATCTTCGCCGTGGCGGCCCAGCGGCAGGAGGAGGATGAGGGCGGCGTCACCTTCGAGCACGTCGCGGAGAAGAGCCCGGTGGCCGTGGTGGCCACCGGGCGGGGCGTGACCGCCACCGCCGAGCAGGCCCCCGGTGCCCCGGGGACCCCGCCGAGCCCGGTGGCGTCCGCCTCTCCCGTGGCCCCCAGGGCGGGAGCCACCGCCGGAGCGCCACGCATAACGCCCCTGCTCATTGCCCAGCGCGGTGGGCCGTCGCCCGGGTCGGCGGCGCGCCCGTCGCCCTCCGCCGCGATCCCGGCGTTCCCGTGGCTGGACGAGGAACGTCCCGAATGGGCGGAGGACACGTACCCGCCGCTGTCCTCCGAAGCGGTGCTGTTCTCTGCCGTCAGCGGGGCGAAGGAGCACGACCACCTTCTCCTGGAGGCGCTCAGCACGGCGCGGAGGCACGTCCTTATCTCCTCGCCGGTCGTCACGAGGGACGGACTCGACCGGATGAGCGAGGCCGTCCACGGCGCCGTGGCGCGGGGCGTACGCGTCGATGTGCTCCACGGCGCGGCGGACGGGGACCCGACCACGGAGGGCGTCGTCAACCTCCTGAACAAGCTGGGTTACGAAGCGGCCCGAGGGAAGGGAAGGGACCTGCTGAAACCGGTCAGGCGCCCGACCGGGAGCGGCGCCGGCCTGCTGCTCTTCGACCGCGACGGCGGAGCGTTGGAAGGCGTGGTCGGTGACCATGCGTGGTGCGGTTCCCCCGCGGCGGACGTCTCACGCTCCGTCCACCTCGGAGGCTCCGAATTCATGGCACAGCTCGCCAGGGCCGCCGCCGGCCTGTGGGCCTGGAGCGGCGACCCCGACTCGGCGGACCGGTGGCGGCGGGTGGCGATCCGGTGTCAGGACGCCACGGCCATCGCGAGCGCGCGGGGCAATGGTGCCAAGGACCAGGTACCGGTCGAGCTGATCGTCGACGACGAGCACACCGGCATGGTGAACGCCCGCTCCGACGAGGAGTACGCCTACTTCGGGGCGGCACACCGCCACGACGACGGCCTGACCGTCGGTGTCCGCGGCCTCACGGTGGTTCTGCGTCGCGCCGATACGTATCCCGCCCCCGCCTGACACCGGTGCGGGTGAACGCCGTCGGCCCCCGCTCCTCCCCGGCGGGGAAAAGCGGGGGCCGACGGCCCACAGACTGCCCGGGCGAGCGGAAACCCGCTCTGACCCGCGGCGATCCTAGATGTCGAAGTACAGCTCGAACTCGTGCGGGTGCGGGCGGAGCTGGATCGGGGCGATCTCGTTGGTGCGCTTGTAGTCGATCCAGGTCTCGATCAGGTCGGAGGTGAAGACACCGCCCGCCTGGAGGTACTCGTTGTCCTCCTCCAGGGCGTCGAGGACCGCGGGGAGGGAGGTCGGGACCTGCGGGACGCCCGCGTGCTCCTCGGGGGCGAGCTCGTAGAGGTCCTTGTCGATCGGCTCGGCCGGCTCGATCTTGTTCTTGACGCCGTCGAGGCCCGCCAGCAGCAGCGCCGAGAAGGCGAGGTACGGGTTGGAGGACGGGTCCGGGGCGCGGAACTCGACGCGCTTGGCCTTCGGGTTGGAGCCCGTGATCGGGATGCGCATCGCGGCGGAGCGGTTGCGCTGCGAGTAGACCAGGTTGACCGGGGCCTCGAAGCCGGGGACCAGGCGGTGGTACGAGTTCACCGTCGGGTTGGTGAAGGCCAGCAGCGACGGGGCGTGCTTCAGGATGCCGCCGATGTAGTAGCGGGCGGTGTCCGAGAGGCCCGCGTAACCCTGCTCGTCGTAGAAGAGCGGGGAGCCGCCCTGCCACAGCGACTGGTGGACGTGCATGCCGGAGCCGTTGTCACCGAAGATCGGCTTGGGCATGAAGGTCGCGGTCTTGCCGTTGCGCCAGGCGACGTTCTTCACGATGTACTTGAAGAGCATCAGGTCGTCGGCCGCGGCGAGCAGCGTGTTGAACTTGTAGTTGATCTCCGCCTGGCCGGCGGTGCCGACCTCGTGGTGCTGGCGCTCGACCTGGAGGCCGACGTTCTCCAGCTCCAGGGAGATCTCGGCGCGCAGGTCGGCGAAGTGGTCGACCGGCGGGGCCGGGAAGTAGCCGCCCTTGTAGCGGACCTTGTAGCCGCGGTTGTCCTCGAGGGCACCGGTGTTCCAGGCGCCGGCCTCGGAGTCGATGTGGTAGAAGCCCTCGTTGGCGGAGGTGTTGAAGCGGACCGAGTCGAAGACGTAGAACTCCGCCTCCGGGCCGAAGTACGCGGTGTCCGCGATGCCGGTGGAGGCGAGGTAGGCCTCGGCCTTCTTGGCGATGTTGCGCGGGTCACGGCTGTACTGCTCGCCCGTGATCGGGTCGTGGATGAAGAAGTTGATGTTCAGCGTCTTGTCGCGGCGGAACGGGTCCAGGCGCGCGGTCGACAGGTCCGCGCGCAGCGCCATGTCGGACTCGTGGATCGCCTGGAAGCCGCGGATCGACGAGCCGTCGAAGGCCAGCTCCTCGGACGGGTCGAACGCCGTGGCCGGAATCGTGAAGTGCTGCATCACGCCGGGAAGGTCGCAGAAGCGGACGTCGATCATCTTGACGTCGTTGTCCGCGATGTACTTCTTGACGTCGTCGGCGTTCTGGAACATCCAACTCCTCCTACTCCCACCCGGGGGAGGGCGGGGTTGTAGCTCGGTCGTGCGGCCAGTGCGGTGGCACACGCTGGTTCTGACCCTAGGGACGCGGGATTTCTCAAGCGTGACCCATTTGTTTCGACCAAGTTAACCGGCACGCGCGCCGGTCCGCCCGACCAGACCCGGGTCGAAGTGATCGAAAGCGGGCACAGTACGGTGGTCGGGTGGACAACAGGCAAGCAATCGGATCGTGGCTCTCCGGGCCACGCGCGGCCGCCGAGGAGATGGGCGCCGACTTCGGCTACCGGGGTCAGCGGCTCGGCCTGCCGCAGGAGGGGCCGGGTTCCGCCGCCCCCCTCGGACGCCGCTTCGGCGCCCTGTTCCTGGACTGGACCCTGTGCATGGTGATCGCATACGGCCTGATCGCACCGGGTGACTGGAACAGCGCGGGCAACTGGGCCGTGCTCGTCCTCCTCGTGCTCAACGTCCTCACGGTGGGCACGATCGGCAGCACGCCGGGTAAGCGGCTGCTGGGGCTGCGCGTCATCTCCGTCGACGGCGAGCGGCTCGGCCTCGGCCGCGTCCTGGTGCGCAGCGTGCTGCTGTGCCTGGCCATCCCCGCGCTCATCTGGGACCGCGACGGGCGCGGACTGCACGACCGCCTCGCGCGCGCCGTCCAGGTACGCGGCTAGGAGCCGGACGAACGCAGAGGGGCGCCCCGCCGGTGGATCACCGGCGGGGCGCCCCTCTGCGTACGCGTCACGCCTAGCGCATCTTGCCGCCGCGCGGCATCCGCATGCCCTTCGGCATCGGGCCCTTGGGCAGCGGCATGTTGCTCATCAGGTCGCCCATGGCGCGCAGCCGGTCGTTGGCCGCCGTCACCTGCGGGCCGGAGAGCACCCGGGGCAGCTTCAGCATGGTCGTGCGGACCTTCTTCAGCGGCACCTGGCCCTCGCCGTTGCCGACGATGATGTCGTGCACCGGTACGTCGACCGCGATGCGGGCCATCTTCTTCTTCTCGGCCGCCAGCAGCGTCTTGAGCCGGTTCGGGTTGCCCTCGGCGACCAGGACGATGCCGGCCTTGCCGACCGCGCGGTGCACCACGTCCTGGTTGCGGTTCATCGCCACCGCCGGAGTGGTCGTCCAGCCGCGGCCCACGTTCTGCAGGACGGCGGCCGCAGCGCCCGGCTGGCCCTCCATCTGCCCGAAGGCCGCCCGCTCGGCGCGGCGCCCGAAGACGATCGCCATCGCGAGGAAGGCCAGCAGGAAGCCCAGGATGCCCAGGTAGATGGGATGCCCGACCAGGAAGCCGATGGCGAGGAGGACGCCGAAGACGACGATTCCCACGCCAGCGACGACAAGACCGACCTTCGGATCGGCCTTTCGGGTCATCTTGTACGTCAGAGCGATCTGCTTCAGTCGCCCGGGGTTCGCAGCGGCGTCACCGCTGTCTGATTTTGCCTTCCTCGCCATGCTGTGAAGTTTACGTGGCCCGCGAAGCGCGGCCAGCCACGGCCTCCAGTACGTGCTGAGCCTCCACCCGGTCCCTGGCCCGGCGCCGGTCCTCCAGGACGGACGTCCAGGCGTTGCGGCGGGCCGTCCGCTGGCCGCTGCTGAGGAGCAGCGACTCGACGGCGCGCAGGGCGTCGGTGACCCGCGGGAAGGCATGGGCCCGGACCTCGCGGAGGTCGGGGGCGGGGTGCGTCCGGCGCGTCTGCTCTGCCTTGCGTCCCTGCGGAGTCGCGGACTGCATGTCGGGGGTCCTCCCTGAGAGCGGGTACGGCGGGAGTGGGGGAGTGATGCGCGCTCCGTGCACGCGGCGGCGCGTGCGCGAGGCGTACAAGCATCGTCACTGATTGGTGTTACCAGGGCGTGACCGACCGGTCAAACGCCGATGAAACCCCGGCGCGCGGGCCCGAACGCGGGCGCGGCCCGTGCACGCCCCTCACCTGGGGGCACGCACGGGCCGCGTCAGCACGCCCGGAGCCGCTTGTGCGCCGATTCACACAGTGCGCGGACCCTCGACCTACGCCGCTGCCTGGCTGCGCCGCTCCATCGCCTGCTGGAACAGGCGGCCGGCGCGGTAGGAGGAGCGGACCAGCGGGCCGGACATCACACCGGAGAAGCCGATCTCGACCGCCTCCTCCTGCAGCTCCACGAACTCCTGCGGCTTGACCCACCGCTCCACCGGGTGGTGGCGCACCGAGGGGCGCAGGTACTGGGTGATCGTGATCAGCTCGCAACCCGCGTCGTGCAGGTGCTGGAGCGCCTCGCTGACCTCCTCGCGGGTCTCGCCCATGCCGAGGATGAGGTTCGACTTGGTCACCAGACCGGCCTCGCGGGCCTTGGTGATGACCTCCAGCGAGCGCTCGTAACGGAAACCGGGGCGGATGCGCTTGAAGATGCGCGGCACCGTCTCGACGTTGTGCGCCAGCACCTCGGGGCGGGAGGAGAAGACCTCGGCGAGCTGCTCGGGCACCGCGTTGAAGTCGGGGATCAGGAGCTCGACCTTGGTGTGGCCGCCCTCGCGGTCCGCCGTCATCGCGTGGATCTGGCGCACGGTCTCCGCGTACAGCCAGGCGCCGCCGTCCTCCAGGTCGTCGCGGGCGACGCCGGTGATCGTGGCGTAGTTCAGGTCCATCGTGACGACCGACTCGCCCACGCGGCGCGGCTCGTCCCGGTCCAGGGCCTGCGGCTTGCCCGTGTCGATCTGGCAGAAGTCACAGCGCCGGGTGCACTGGTCACCACCGATGAGGAAGGTCGCCTCGCGGTCCTCCCAGCACTCGAAGATGTTCGGACAGCCCGCCTCCTGGCAGACCGTGTGCAGTCCCTCGCTCTTCACCAGCTTCTGGAGCTGGTTGTACTCGGGGCCCATCTTCGCCCGGGTCTTGATCCACTCGGGCTTGCGCTCGATGGGGGTCTGGCTGTTCCGGACCTCCAGGCGCAGCATCTTGCGTCCGTCGGGTGCGACTGCGGACACGGCTGGCTCCTACGGCTTCGATTCCTCGGCGAACACCAGGGTACGCCCGATAAAAGTGCGGCCTTCTCGGCGGCTGTCGTTACGCCTGGCCAACCTCTGGCCAGACAGGCGCATTCCCATGCGGTACCCGGGCGGTGCCTAGGCGGTCGCGACGGCTTCGGCGGGCGCGGCGGGGCCGGCGGGCTCCGCGTCGCGCTCGATCTCACGGGGCTTGAGCTCGGCGTTCTCCAGGACGTCCCGCAGGTGCCGCTCCACCACCGGCAGCACCTCGGCGATCGTCACCTCCCGTCCCACCTCCTCCGAGAGCGACGTGACGCCCGCGTCCCGGATGCCGCACGGCACGATCCGGTCGAACCAGGTGTTGTCCGGGTTCACGTTCAGCGAGAAGCCGTGCATCGTGACGCCCTTGGCCACCCGGATGCCGATCGCCGCCAGCTTGCGGTCCTCGCGGCGCTGGCCCGCGTTGGACGGGGCGTACTCCGGCCCGTTCAGCCGGGCGTCGAACTCCTCGTCGTGCAGGCGCGGGTCGAAGTCCAGCGACAGGCCGCCCAGCGACGGGCGCTGCTCCACCGGATCGCCGAGCACCCACACGCCGCTGCGGCCCTCGATCCGGGTGGTCTCCACGCCGAAGTCCGCCGCCGTGCGGATCAGCGCCTCCTCCAGGCGGCGCACGTGCGCCACGACGTCCACCGGGCGCGGGAGCTTCATGATCGGATAGCCGACGAGCTGGCCGGGGCCGTGCCAGGTGATCTTGCCGCCACGGTCCACGTCGATGACCGGCGTACCGTCCAGGGGCCGCTCGCTGTCCTCCGTGCGCCGCCCGGCCGTATACACCGGCGTGTGCTCCAGCAGCAGGCAGGTGTCCGGGATCTCGTCCGCGAACCGGGCGGCGTGGACCTCGCGCTGCCTGTCCCACGCCCGCTGGTACTCGACCGCGTCCGAGCCGAAGCCCACATGGACGAATCGCAGCTCACTCACGGCAACGCCTCCCTAGAACCCTGCGCCGGAACCTTGCAGCCTGCATTCATCGCGCGCCATGCCACTGTACGGCGGCGCCGGGGACCACGGGCGGGCAGGTGCGTTCCCACGGGGACGGCGGCGACACGCGTCAGCGGTGACCCCAATCCTCACACGATCGGATGAATGTGGGTCGAAGGTGGCAGTCCGGACGTCGGGGGCAGTTAAATTCGCGCCGTTCCAAGGGGGTCTGCACCCCGGCCCAGAAGGCAAGGCAGGAGACCGCACAGCCGATGACGGATCGCCCCCCGCAGCGCACCCCCAACCGCCAGCTCGCCGCCCTCATCGCCGAAGCCGGGTTCTCCAACGCCGGCCTGGCCAGACGCGTCGACCAGCTCGGCCTCGAACACGGCCTGGACCTGCGGTACGACAAGACCTCGGTGACCCGCTGGCTGCGCGGGCAGCAGCCCCGCGGCACCACGCCCGCGCTGATCGCCGAGGTCTTCACGCGCCGCCTCGGGCGCCGGCTGTCCGCCCAGGACCTGGGCCTGGACGCGTGCGCACCGGTCTACGCCGGGCTCGAGTTCGCCGCCACGCCCGAGGAAGCCGTCGACATCGTCAGCGGACTGTGGCGCAAGGACTCCGGCAGCCACGCCGAGCTCCGCAAGATCGCCTTCACCCCGGCGGGCCTCGTCGTCCCCAGCCGCGACTGGCTGATCGGCCGCGCCGACGAGCGCGTCGGCCGGGGCGACCCGCCGCCCGCCCCCGAGCCCCGCGTCCCCGCCCAGGGACGCCCCACCGCGGGCCCCGTCCCCTCCGTGCCGCGCCAGCGCACCACCGACCGAGGCCCCGGCCAGCGCGTCTCCGGCGGCGACATCGCCGCCCTCCGGTCCGTGGGCGAGCTGTTCCGCACCCTGGACCACGCCTACGGCGGCGGACACGCCCGCCAGGCGCTCGTCCGGTACCTCGAGCACGAGGCCGAGCCGATGCTGCGCGGCGTGTACGGCGAGACCGTCGGGCGCCGGCTGTTCGCCGCGGCCGCCGACCTGACCCGGCTGGCCGGCTGGACCTCGTACGACATCGCCGCCCACGGCCTCGCCCAGCGGTACTTCGTGCAGGCGCTGCGGCTGGCCCAGGCCGCCGGGGACCGGGCCTACGGCAGCTACGTCCTGATCACCATGAGCCGCCAGGCCGTCTACCTCGGCCACGGGCGCGAGGCCGTGCAGCTCGCGCGCGTCGCCCAGCAGGGCGTCGGCTCCTCCGCCCCGCCCGTGGTCCAGGCGATGCTGCACGCGGTCGAGGCGCGCGGCCACGCCGTGCTCGGCGAGGTGCGGGCGTGCACCTCCTCCCTCGTACGCGCCGAGCGGGCGCTCGACGGCGCCCGGCCCGGCGACGACGTGCCCCACTGGGCGCGGTTCTTCGACGAGGCACAGCTCGCCGACGACTTCGGACACTGCCACCGCGACCTCCAGCAGTACCGGGCCGCCGCGCAGCACGCGGAACGCTCCCTCCAGCTTCGCGCCCCGGCGTTCGCCCGCAGCCGCCTCTTCTGCCGCGTCGTCCTCGCCACCGCCCGGCTCGGGCTGGGCGAGCTGGACCAGGCGTGCGCGCTCGGCGCGGAGGCCGCCCAGCAGGCCTCCGAGATGCGCTCCGCGCGTGCCGTGGAGTACGTACGCGACTTCGAGCGCCGCCTGGAGCCCTACCGGGACGCCACCGCGGTGCGCACCTACCGCGACCGCGTGGGCGCCCTCGGCTGACGGGCGCCCGCGGCCCCGCCTAGGCGGCCGCCCGCAGCGCGGGCGCCGGGGGCGCCACCGGCACGCCCAGGTCCCTCAGGACCGCCTCGGCGGCCCGGCGGCCGGAGCGGTACGCGCCCCGCACGGTGCTCGTTTCCCGGTGGTCGCCGCACACGTACAGCCCGCCCAGCAGCCGCACCGGGCGGTGCGGATCGTGCGGCGGCGGCATGGCCGGGACCGCCTCCGGGTCGTGGTGCACGGCCAGCAGCTCCCAGTCGTCGGTCGCCGTGCCGTACAGGGCGGCGAGCTGCCGGCGCACCCGCTGGTCGAGCCGGTCCGGCGGGGCGCCCAGCACGGTCGAGCTGATCAGCACCCGGCCCTGCGGGGCGCGCGAGGGGTCGACGGCGCTCATCACGGCCGAGTGCGACACCGGGCCCGTGCGGTCCCCGTCCAGGACGAGCGCCGCGTCCGGCAGGGGCGCGGCGGGCGCGGTGTGGTGCACCACCGTGACCGGGTGGAACCCCGGCACGCGCAGCCCCGGCAGCAGCTCGGCGGCCGCGCGGGCCCCGGTGGCCACGACCAGCGCCCGGCAGGCCAGCTCGCCGTGCTCGACGGTCACCACCTTGCTGATGGACGCGTCCTTGACGTGCACGCCGGTCTTCACCGTGCCGGGCGGCAGCGTCGCCGCCAGCCGCTCCGGGATGGTCGCCGCGCCGCCCGCCGGGACGCCCAGCCGACCGCGCGCGAAGTCCCGCAGCGCCAGGTCGGCGCAGCGGCTGGACGTGGTCAGGTCCGGGTCGCACAGCAGCGCCGACAGCAGCGGGCGGACGAACCCGCTGACGGTACGCGCCGGCAGGCCCCGCCCCGTGAGCGCGTCCAGCGCCGGGCGCTCGGGGCGGGCCAGCAGCCGGGCGTCCCCGGTCGCGGCGAGCCGGGCGAGCGCGGCGCCCAGCCGGGCCTGGTCCAGCGGGCGCGGCGCGCTCGCCAGGGCCCGCGCCCTGGCCCACCGGGCGCTCCTGGTGACCTCCCCGGTCCGGTGCAGCCGGCCTTCGCTGTGCACCAGGACACCCGGCTGGAACAGCCGCAGGTCGGCGCCGGTGAGGCCGGGGTACGAGGTGCTGAGCAACTGCCCGATCCGGTCGAGCCGGAACCCGTCGACGTGCTCGGTGGCCATCCGGCCGCCGATACGGGGGGCGGCTTCCAGGACGCTGACGGACACTCCCGCACTGGTCAACTGGTGGGCCGCGGCAAGTCCGGCGATTCCGGCTCCTACGATGACGACGTCCGCGTGGCGTGCGTGCTTGAGCACGTGTCCCTCCCCGGGGTGGCGGTTCGGTGCGTGGGGGGCTCATGCCCTTAACAGGACGCGGGAATACCCGCGTTCGGGCTCCGAGCGTATGAGCGAGCCGTGGGCCCGGTCACACGCGCGCGTGGGGGGTCACCGAAGCAACGGGGGTCGCACACGGCCGGAACCCGCCCCGGCCGCCGTGCCCCGCGCACCGTGGCCCACGGCCGGCCGCCCGGGCTCCCGGACGCACCGGCTTCCGCCCACCCCGTCCGTGGCCGGAACCACCCCGGGCGGACCCGCTACCGGGCCCACCCACCAGCCGGGCCCCACCACCGGGCCGCGGACCCACCACCGGCCGCCGGACACACCACAGGCCGCGGGCCCACCACCGGCCGCCGGACACACCACCGGACCGCACCCACCACCGGGCCGCGGGCCCACCCGCCAGCCGGGCCCCACCACCGGGCGAGCGCACCACCGGGCCGCGGGCCCACCACCGGCCCCGGACCCACCACCGGCCGCCGGACACACCCCCGGCCCCACCCACCACCGGGCCGCGGACCCACCCGCCAGCCGGGCCCCGCCACCGGGCGAGCGCACCACCGGGCCGCGGACCCACCACCGGCCGCCGGACACACCACCGGCCGCCGGACACACCACCGGCCGCCGGACACACCACCGGCCGCCGGACACACCCCCGGCCCCACCCACCACCGGGCCGCGGGCCCCGACCGCCCCCGCCCCCCGGCGGGCTACGTGGCGGAGGCGATCGCCGTGTCGATGGTGGGGAACGCGAACCGGAACCCGGAGTCCAGCAGCCGGGACGGGACCACGCGCTGGCTGCCCAGCACGTCGGACGCGAAGTCGCCCAGCGCGATCCGCAGCGCCGGGGCCGGGACGTGCAGGAAGGCGGGGCGGCGCAGGACGCGCCCCATCGCGGCGGTGACCTCCCGGTTGGTGACCGGGTCCGGGGCGGTGAGGTTCACCGGGCCGGCCAGCGACTCGGTGTCGAGGATGTGGCGCAGCGCGGCCACCTCGTCGTGCAGGGAGATGAAGCTCCAGTACTGCTCGCCGGTGCCGAGGCGGCCGCCCAGGCCTGCCCGGAACAGCGGGAACAGCCGTCCCCACGCGCCGCCCTCACGGGCCACCACCAGCCCGGTGCGGGCGTAGGCGACCCGGATGCCCGCCTCCTCGGCGGCCGCCGCGGCCTCCTCCCACTCCACACACACCGACGGCAGGAAACCGTCCCCGGCGGGCGCCGTCTCGTCCACGGCCCGCGTCCCGGTGTCGCCGTAGTAGCCGAGCGCAGTGCCGCACAGCAGGACCTTCGGCGGGACGTCCAGGGAGGCGACCGCCTCCGCGACGGCCGCCGTGCCGAGCACCCTGCTGTCGCGGATCTCCTTCTTGTACGCCTCGTTCCAGCGGCGCTCGCCGACGCCCGCGCCGGCCAGGTGCACCACGGCGTCGCAGCCGGCCAGCCCGGCCGCGTCCACGTACTGCCGCCTGGGGTCCCACTCCACCTCGTCGGCGGACCGCGCGGGGCGCCGCACCAGGCGGATCACCTCGTGCCCGTCGGCCCGCAGCGAGCGGACCAGGGCCGTACCGATCAGACCGGAGGAGCCGGTGACCGCGATACGAGCGATACCGATACGTTTCATGGAGTCATCCTGCCCCGTGACACAGTGTCGGGCATGACCGCCCCGCACATACGCCCGGCTCGCCCCGAGGACGGCGACGCCCTCGCCCGCATCGACCGCGACACCTGGTCGCCGCTGCACGCCGTGACGCCGAGGCCCCAGCCGCCGTACGACCCGTTCTTCGACTCCGGCCACCGCCCCGAGGACTTCCTCCTCGCCGAGGCGGAGGACGGCCGCCCCGCCGGATACATCCGCCTCGTGCCCCCCACCCGGCTCGCCTGCAACCGGCATGTGCGGCAGATCCAGGGCCTCGCCGTCGCCGACTGGGCGCGCGGCCGGGGCCTGGCCCGGGCCCTGCTGCGCGCCGCGTTCGACGAGGCCGTCCGCCAGGGCGCCACCCGTATCACCCTGCGCGTCCTGGGCCACAACAAGCCGGCCCGCACGCTGTACGCCTCGGAGGGCTTCGTCGTCGAGGGCGTCCTGCCGGGGGAGTTCCACCTGGACGGCCGGTACGTCGACGACGTCCTGATGGGCCGCAACCTGCCGGCGCCCCGCGACTAGGCCCTAGACACCGAAGCGGTCCCAGAGCCGGGGGAAGCGCTCCTCCAGCGCCGCGTCGTCGTCGAAGTCGAACGGCGTGCCCTCCGGCTCCGGGGCCTGCGGCGGGATGCCCAGGTCCGGGGCGACGGCACCGGTGAGCTGCTCGTACGCCTCGTCCGCCGCGTACCCGAGCTCCTCGCCGTCCCCGTCGATCTCCTCGTCGAAGTCGTCCAGCAGCTCGGCGAGCGAGTCCGCCTCGTGCACCGCCCCCTCGAAGACCTCCCGGCCCTGGCCGATCAGCCAGCAGCGGAAGTAGTCGAACGCGTCGTCGCTCGCGCCCCCCAGCAGCACGGCGGCCGCGCCCCACAGGTCCCAGGTGTAGGCGCGGTTGTAGCGGGCCTCGAAGTGCCGGGCGAAGTCCAGCACGGAGTCGGGGTCGAGTTGGAGGAGCCGCTCCACGAGCAGCTCGGCATGGTCCTCGGGGTCGCCCTCGGCGGCCTCACGGGTCGTGTCGATGATCTCCCAGAACTCCGTCTCGTCCATCACGGGACAAGCATCCTGGGTCAGGGGTGACAGTGCACGCGGAGCGGCCAAAATGAAACCGGACAGAGGATGTCGTATATGACTGCCACAGTCGTCCCATGACGACACAGCAGACCGACAGCACGCCGCTCGCCGGAACCATCGCCCTCGTCGCGGGCGCTACACGCGGTGCGGGCCGGGCCGTCGCCGTACAGCTCGGCGCCGCCGGAGCCACCGTCTACGTCACCGGCCGCACCACCCGCGACAGGGTCAGCGAGGTCGGGCGGCCCGGCGAGACCATCGAGCAGACCGCCGAGCTGGTCACCGAGGCGGGCGGCGAGGGCATCGCCGTACGGGTCGACCACCTCGTACCGGACGAGGTCCGCGCGCTGGTGGCCCGGATCGACCGGGAGCGGGGCCGGCTCGACGTCCTCGTCAACAGCCTCTGGGGCGGCGACCACCTGCTGAGGTTCGGCGTCAAGATGTGGGACACGGATCTGGACGCCGGGCTGCGCATGCTGGACCTCGGCATCCGCAGCCACGCCATCACCAGCAGGTGCGCGCTGCCGCTGATGATCCGGCGGCCGGGCGCCCTGGTCGTGGAGATGACCGACGGGACGGCCGAGTACAACACCCGCTTCCGGGAGAACTTCTTCTACGACCTCGCCAAGACCAACCCGATCCGGATGGCGTTCGCGCTCTCCGAGGACCTCAAGGACGTGGGCGGCACGGCCGTGGCGGTCACCCCGGGCTTCCTGCGCTCCGAGGAGATGCTCGACGCCTTCGGCGTACGCGAGGACAACTGGCGCGAGGGGGCGAAGAAGGACCCGCACTTCGCCATCGCGGAGTCGCCCGTCTACGTCGGCCGGGCGGTCGCCGCGCTCGCCGCCGACCCCGGCAGGGCCCGGTGGAACGGCCAGTCGCTCTCCAGCGGGCAGCTCGCCAAGGTGTACGGCTTCACCGATGCCGACGGGTCGCGGCCGGACGCCTGGGGGTACTTCCTCGACGTCGTCCACGGCGGGAAGAACGCCACCGCCGACGACTACCGCTAGCGGTACAGACGCGCCATCCGGCCGGCGGCGTCCGCGAACCGCGCGCGCAGGCCGGCCGGTTCCAGCACCTCCGCCTCCGGGCCGAGCGGGAGGAGCTGGGTGTACGCGACCTCCTCCGACTCCACCGGCAGGGTCACCGTCACCCGGCCCTCCGCGTCCGGCGGGCCGGCCGCCTCCAGCGCGTCACGGGCGGCGGCCCGGTCCGTCACGTACGGAAGGCCCCGCGCACCGGCCTCGGTCAGCCGCACCACCGCCTGGGCGCGCAGCAGGGAGCGGGCGAACTCGGCCGCCCGCTCCTCCCAGAACGCCGGCAGGTCGAAGTCCTCGTCCCGTACGAAACGCTCGTCGCCGAGCGCCACGGCGGTGAACCGGTCCACCCGGTACACACGCGGCGACTCCCCGGCACGGGCGCAGACGTACCAGACGCCGGCCTTCAGCACGAGCCCGTACGGCGCCAGCTCCCGCTCCACCTCCCCGTCCCGCCGCAGATAGCGGGCCGAGACCAGCCGGTCGTCCCAGACCGCCTCCGCGAGCACCGGCAGCAGTTCGGGCGTCTCGGGCTCCTGGTACCAGCCCGGGGCGTCCAGGTGGAACCGCTGCGCCGCCGAGGAGGGCGCGTCCCGCAGCGACGGCATCAGCGCGGCCGACACCTTAAGGCGGGCCGCCGACGCCGCGTCGTCCAGGCCCATCTCGCGCAGCGCGCCGGGCACCCCGGACAGGAACAGCGCCTCCGCCTCGCTGCGCGCCAGCCCCGTCAGGCGCGTCCGGTAGCCTCCGACGAGCCGGTAGCCGCCCGCGCGGCCCCGGTCCGCGTAGACGGGCACCCCGGCCTCGGAGAGGGCCAGCGCGTCGCGGGTGATGGTGCGTTCGGAGACCTCCAGCTCGCTCGCCAGCTCGGCGGCCGTCATGGACGGCCGGGACTGGAGCAGGAGCACCATCTTGATCAGCCGGGCAGCACGCATGTCCACATCATGCAAGAAAGGCCCCCGCCGAAGCGGGGGCCTTCCCGGGACCGTTCCTACAGGCCGTAGCGCTCGCGGGCGTCCTTCACCTGCGAGGCCGGGACCTCACCGCGCTTGGCGAGCTGGGCCAGGGCGGCGACCACGATCGACTCGGCGTCCACGCCGAAGTGGCGGCGGGCGGCCTCACGGGTGTCCGACAGGCCGAAGCCGTCCGCGCCGAGCGAGCTGTAGTCCTGCTCGACCCACTGCGCGATCTGGTCCGGGACCTGGCGCATGTAGTCGCTGACCGCCAGCACCGGGCCGGGGGCGTCCGCGAGCACCTGGCGGACGTACGGCACCCGCTCCTCGCCGCGCAGCAGAGCCGCGTCGGCCTCCAGCGCGTCGCGCCGCAGCTCCGACCACGAGGTGGCCGACCACACGTCGGCGGTCACGCCCCACTCTGCGGCCAGCATCTCCTGGGCCTTCAGCGCCCAGTGGATCGCCGTGCCGGACGACAGGAGCTGCAGGCGCGGGGCGTCCGCCGTCACCGGCGTGCCCTCCTTGAAGCGGTACAGGCCCTTGATGATGCCCTCGTCCACGCCCTCGGGCTTGGCCGGCTGCGGCATCGGCTCGTTGTAGACCGTCAGGTAGTAGAAGACGTTCGGGTCCTCGCCCGGGGCCGCCTCGCCGTACATCCGGCGCAGACCGTCCTTGACGATCGCCGCGACCTCGTAGGCGAACGCCGGGTCGTAGGTCAGCGCGGCCGGGTTGGTCGCCGCGATGACGGGGGAGTGGCCGTCGGCGTGCTGGAGGCCCTCACCGGTCAGCGTGGTGCGGCCGGCCGTCGCGCCGACGAGGAAGCCACGGCCGAGCTGGTCGCCGAGCTGCCACATCTGGTCGGCCGTCCGCTGCCAGCCGAACATCGAGTAGAAGATGTAGAACGGGATCATCTGCTCGCCGTGCGTGGAGTACGCGGTGGCGGCGGCGATGAAGTCGGCCATCGAGCCGGCCTCGGTGATGCCCTCGTTGAGGATCTGGCCGTCCTTGGCCTCGCGGTAGTACATGAGCTGGTCGCGGTCGACCGGCTCGTACGTCTGGCCCTTCGGCGAGTAGATGCCGAGCGACGGGAACAGCGACTCCATGCCGAAGGTGCGGGCCTCGTCCGGGACGATCGGCACCCAGCGCTTGCCGGTCTGCTTGTCGCGGATCAGGTCCTTCATCAGCCGGACGAAGGCCATGGTCGTCGCGACCGACTGCTGGCCGGAGCCCTTGTCGAACGCGGTGAACGCCTTGTCGGCCGGGGCTGGCAGCGGGTCGAGCGCGTGCATGCGGCGGGCCGGGGCGGGGCCGCCGAGGGCCGCGCGGCGCTCCTGGAGGTAGCGGACCTCGGGGGAGTCGGCGCCGGGGTGGCCGTAGGGGACCTGGCCGTCGGCGAACCGGCTGTCGGAGATCGGCAGGCCCAGCAGGTCCCGCATGTCCTTGAACTCGTCCACCGAGAGCTTCTTCATCTGGTGGTTGGCGTTCTTGGACTCGAAGCCCTTGCCGAGGGTGAAGCCCTTGACGGTCTGGGCGAGGATCACGGTCGGCGCGCCCTTGTGCGCCAGCGCGGCCTTGTACGCGGCGAAGACCTTGCGCGGCTCGTGGCCGCCGCGGGAGTACTGGAAGCACTCGATGATCTTGTCGTCGGAGAGCAGCCGGCCCATCTCGGCGAGGGCGGGGTCCTTGCCGAAGAAGTCCTCGCGGATGTAGGCCGCGTCGCGGGTCTGGTACGTCTGGATCTGCGCGTCCGGCACCTCGCGCAGCCGGCGTACCAGCGCGCCGGTGGTGTCGAGCTGGAACAGCTCGTCCCAGGCGGTGCCCCACAGCGACTTCACGACGTTCCAGCCGGCGCCGCGGAACTGGGCCTCCAGCTCCTGCACGATCTTGAAGTTGGCGCGGACGGGGCCGTCGAGGCGCTGGAGGTTGCAGTTGATGACGAAGGTGAGGTTGTCGAGCTCCTCACGGGCGGCGAGCGCGAGGGCCGCCGTCGACTCGGGCTCGTCCATCTCGCCGTCGCCGAGGAACGCCCACACGTGGGAGTTGGAGACGTCCTTGATGTTGCGGTTGGTCAGGTAGCGGTTGAACCGCGCCTGGTAGATCGCCGACAGCGGGCCGAGGCCCATGGAGACGGTCGGGAACTCCCACAGCCAGGGCAGGCGCCGGGGGTGCGGGTAGGAGGGCAGGCCGTTGCCGCCGGCCTCCTGGCGGAAGTTGTCCAGGTGCTGCTCGTTCAGCCGCCCGTCGAGGAAGGCGCGGGCGTAGATGCCGGGCGAGGCGTGGCCCTGGATGTAGAGCTGGTCGCCGGAGCCGTCCTGCTCCTTGCCCCGGAAGAAGTGGTTGAAGCCCGTCTCGTACAGCCAGGCGGCGGAGGCGAAGGTGGCGATGTGGCCGCCGACGCCGTACTTGGAGCCGCGGGAGACCATGGCGGCCGCGTTCCAGCGGTTCCAGGCGGTGATCCGCGCTTCCATCGCCTCGTCGCCGTCGAAGCCGTAGCCGGCCTCGGCGGCGGTGGGGATGGTGTTCACGTAGTCGGTTTCGAGCAGCTTGGGCAGCGCGAGACCGGCGCCCTCGGCGCGCTCCAGGGTGCGGCGCATCAGGTACGCGGCACGGTGCGGCCCGGCGGCCTTGGCGACGGCGTCGAGGGACGCCTGCCATTCGGCGGTCTCCTCGGGGTCGCGGTCCGGAAGCTGGTCGAGCTCGCTCGGCTGGATGCGGGTGGGGTCGGTCATAGTCGCCGCCTTCCGGAGTCGAAGGGGTGTGGAGCCCTTGGTCTTGGCAGGACAGGGCGAGGGGACCTCTGTTGAAGTCCGCCGACGACTGTACGACCGTGATCGATGATCGATCAAAGCGTTCGGGGAAAAATCTTCGCCGGAGGGGCAAAGTCGGCATCGGGTGCCATGAAATTGGGCACCCGGTGCCTTGTTTTCGCAGGTGGGCGCAGCGAATGAGCGCGCGTCGCGTCCGATGAGCAGGGGGCGTGCGCGGGGGCGTGAACTCAGGCGCGGGGGGCGCAGCCGAGGACGTGCTCCTTCACCAGGACGCCGATCCGGGGGTCCCGGCGGCGGAACGCCTGCACCAGCTCCTCGTGCTCCTCCGCGTACGACTTCTGTACGGTGCCGAGCCAGCGGATCGACAGTGCCGTGAAGACCTCGATGCCGAGCCCCTCCCAGGTGTGCAGCAGCACGCTGTTGTGGGCGGCCCGCACCAACTCCCGGTGGAAGCCCACCGTGTGCCGCACCTGGGCCGTGCCGTCCGCCCGGGCGTCCGCCTCGTACAGCGCCGCCACGTGCGGCTCCAGCGCCGAGCAGTCGTCCCCGAGCCGGCCGGCCGCCAGCTCGGCGGCGATCTGCTCCAGACCGGCGCGCACCGGGTAGCTCTCCTCCAGGTCCGCCGCCGTCAGGTTGCGCACCCGGACGCCCTTGTTGGGCGCCGACTCGATCAGCCGCAGGCTCTCCAGCTCCCGCAGCGCCTCGCGCACGGGCGTCTGGCTGACCGCCAGCTCGGTGGCGATGCGCCGCTCGACGATCCGCTCCCCCGGCTTCCAGCGGCCGCTGACGATGCCCTCCACGATGTGCTCGCGGATCTGCTCGCGCAGCGAGTGGACGACGGGCGGGGTCATGGGGGCTCCTTCGCTGCTGCGGCGGTCGCTGGCCATTATTCCGCCCGGTAACCCCGTACGGCCGCTCCCTGTGCGAGACACCCGTCACTCTTCGTTACGCACGCGACGGCGCCCCGCCCCCGAAGAGCGGGGACGGGGCGCCGTGCGGAGAGGCGGTCACAGCCCGAGGTCGACCTCGAACTCGCCGGCCTCCAGGATCGCCTTGACGGCCGTCAGGTAGCGGGCGGCGTCGGCGCCGTCCACCAGACGGTGGTCGTAGGAGAGTGCCAGGTAGGTCATGTCGCGCACCGCGATGGTCTCGCCCAGGTCCGGGTGGTTGATGACCACCGGGCGCTTGACGGTGGCGCCGATGCCCAGGATGGCGACCTGGTTCGGCGGCACGATGACCGTGTCGAACAGCGCACCGCGCGAGCCGGTGTTGCTGATCGTGAAGGTGGCGCCGGACAGCTCGTCCGGGGTGATCTTGTTGCCGCGGACCTTGCCCGCCAGCTCGGCGGTGGCCTTGGAGATGCCCGCGATGTTCAGGTCGCCCGCGTTCTTGATGACCGGGGTCATCAGACCCTTCTCGGAGTCCACGGCGATGCCGATGTTCTCCGAGTCGAAGTACGTGATCGTGCCCTCGTCCTCGTTGATCCGGGCGTTGATGACCGGGTGGGCCTTCAGCGCCTGGGCCGCCGCCTTCACGAAGAACGGCATCGGGGACAGCTTGACGCCCTCGCGGGCGGCGAACGCGTCCTTCGCACGGGCGCGCAGCTTCATCAGCTTGGTGATGTCCACCTCGACGACCGTGGTGAGCTGGGCCTGCGAGTGCAGGGCCTTCATCATGTTGTCGCCGATGACCTTGCGCATCCGGGTCATCTTGACCGTCTGGCCGCGCAGCGGGGACGCCTCGAGGGCCGGGGCCTTCGGGGCGGCCTGGGCGGCGGCCGGAGCCGGGGCGGCGGCCGCGGCCCTGGCGGCCTCGGCGGCGGCGACGACGTCCTGCTTGCGGATGCGGCCACCGACGCCGGTGCCCTTGACGGTCGCCAGGTCGACACCGTTCTCGGCGGCGAGCTTGCGGACCAGCGGGGTCACGTACGCGCCGTCCTCCGCCGGCTGTGCGGCAGCGGGGGCGGGAGCGGGCGTGACGGGAGCCGGGGCCGGGGCCGGGGCGGCGGCGGGCGCGGGCTGCGCCGGAGCCGGAGCCGGAGCGGCCGGCTGCGCCGGGGCCGGGGCGGGCGCGGGGGCGGCCGGAGCGGCCGGGGCCGGAGCCTCGGCGGCGGGGGCGGGAGCCGCGGCGGCCGGGGCGGCGGCGGGGGCCGCACCGGGGGCGCCGATGACGGCCAGCTTGGCGCCGACCTCGGCGGTCTCGTCCTCGCCGACCACGATCTCCAGCAGCACGCCGGAGGCCGGGGCCGGGGTCCCGGTGTCGCCCTTGTCCGTGGAGACCTCGAGCAGCGGCTCGTCCTCCGTGACCTCCTCGCCGACCTCCTTGAGCCAGCGGGTGACGGTGCCCTCGGTGACCGGCTCGCCCGGCGCAGGCGGGACGACGTCGGTGCCCTCGGCGCCACCGGCCGGGGCGGCGGCCGGAGCCGGGGCCTCGGCGGCCGGCGCCGGAGCGGCGGGGGCCTCGGCGGCGGGAGCCGGGGCCTCCTGGGCCGGAGCGGCGGCGGCCTCGGCGGCGGGGGCCGGGGCGGCGGCCGGCGCGCCCGAGCCGTCGTCGATGACGGCCAGCTCGGCGCCGACCTCGACGGTCTCGTCCTCGGCGACCTTGATGGACGCCAGAACACCGGAAGCGGGGGCCGGGATCTCGGTGTCGACCTTGTCCGTCGACACCTCCAGCAGCGGCTCGTCGGCCTCGACGCGCTCGCCCTCGGCCTTGAGCCAGCGGGTGACAGTGCCCTCGGTAACGCTCTCGCCGAGCGCCGGCAGGGTTACGGAAACCGACATGGTTTCAGTTGCTCCTAACGAATTGCGGTAAGTGGTCGTCGCGCCCGGGACTGAGGGCGTCAGTCGTGGGAGTGCAGGGGCTTGCCGGCCAGCGCCAGGTGGGCCTCGCCGAGCGCCTCGTTCTGCGTCGGGTGGGCGTGGATGAGCTGCGCGACCTCGGCCGGCAGCGCCTCCCAGTTGTAGATGAGCTGCGCTTCGCCGACCTGCTCGCCCATGCGGTCACCGACCATGTGGACGCCGACCACGGCACCGTCCTTGACCTGGACGAGCTTGATCTCGCCCGCGGTCTTCAGGATCTTGCTCTTGCCGTTGCCCGCGAGGTTGTACTTCAGGGCGACGACCTTGTCCGCGCCGTAGATCTCCTTGGCCTTCGCCTCGGTGATGCCGACGGAGGCGACCTCGGGGTGGCAGTACGTCACCCGGGGCACGCCGTCGTAGTCGATCGGGACGGTCTTCAGACCGGCCAGACGCTCCGCCACCAGGATGCCCTCGGCGAAGCCGACGTGCGCGAGCTGGAGCGTGGGGACCAGGTCGCCAACGGCCGAGACGGTCGGCACGTTCGTGCGCATGTACTCGTCGACGAGGACGTAGCCGCGGTCCATCGCGACGCCCTGCTCCTCGTACCCCAGACCGGCGGAGACCGGGCCGCGGCCGATGGCGACGAGCAGCACCTCGGCCTCGAAGGTCTTGCCGTCCGCGAGGGTGACCTTGACGCCGTTGTCGGTGTACTCGGCGCTCTGGAAGAACGTACCGAGGTTGAACTTGATGCCGCGCTTGCGGAAGGCGCGCTCAAGAAGCTTCGAGCTGTTCTCGTCCTCGACCGGCACGAGGTGCTTCAGGCCCTCGATGATCGTGACGTCCGTGCCGAAGGACTTCCAGGCGGAGGCGAACTCGACGCCGATGACGCCGCCGCCCAGGATGATCGCGGACTCCGGGACCCGGTCCAGGGTCAGCGCGTGGTCCGAGGAGATGATGCGGTTGCCGTCGATCTCCAGGCCCGGGAGGGACTTCGGTACGGAACCGGTGGCGAGGAGGATGTGGCGGCCCTCGACCCGCTGGCCGTTCACGTCGACGGAGGTGGGGGAGGACAGCCGGCCCTCGCCCTCGATGTAGGTCACCTTGCGGGAGGCGACCAGGCCCTGGAGGCCCTTGTACAGGCCGGCGATCACGTCGTCCTTGTACTTGTGGACGGCCTTGATGTCGATGCCCTCGAAGGAGGCGAGCACACCGAACTGGTCGGCCTCACGGGCCTGGTCCGCGATCTCACCGGCGTGGAGCAGCGCCTTGGTGGGAATGCAGCCGTTGTGCAGGCAGGTGCCGCCGAGCTTGTTCTTCTCGATCAGTGCGACGTCCAGGCCAAGCTGAGCACCCCGCAGGGCCGCGGCGTACCCGCCACTGCCACCGCCGAGGATCACTAGGTCGAAAACGGTGCTGGCGTCGTTCGCCACGTCACGTCCTCCATGCATGTGCGCCGGTCGCCGGTCCTCGATGACCGGGCGGCGGCTGGTGTTCGGCCGCTGTTTCTTCGGCCCTGTGGTGGGGGCCCTGTCCTGCCGAGAACCCATCTTCGCACTTGTTGCCGGAGCGCGGGACGCGGGGCCAGGCTCTGAGACGGCCGATCGTCCGTCCCGCCGGGTCGCCCAGGCGTACGGAGCTACGGATTCCGTCGCCGTTCCGCCGCAGGACGACGGCCCCGGATCATCCGTCCGGGGCCGTACGTCCCACCTGTGCGGAAGCTCTCACACGGGCGTCAGCCGAGGTCGCCCGCCGCCGTGCGCTCCGCCAGCCGCACCAGGGTGCGGACCGCCGAGCCGGTGCCGCCCTTCGGGGTGTAGCCGAAGGGGCCGCCCTCGTTGTAGGCGGGGCCCGCGATGTCCAGGTGGGCCCAGGTGATGCCCTCGCCCACGAACTCCTTCAGGAACAGGCCGGCCACCAGACCGCCGCCCATCCGCTCGCCCATGTTGGCGATGTCGGCGGTCGGCGAGTCCATGCCCTTGCGCAGGTCGGCGGGGAGCGGCATCGGCCAGGACTGCTCGCCGACCTCCTCCGCGATCTCGTGGATCGAGGTGCGGAAGGCGTCGTCGTTCGCCATGATCCCGAACGTGCGGTTGCCCAGGGCCAGCACCATCGCGCCGGTCAGGGTGGCGACGTCCACGATCGCGTCGGGGTTCTCCTCCGACGCCTTGGTCAGGGCGTCGGCCAGGACCAGGCGGCCCTCGGCGTCGGTGTTCAGGACCTCGACGGTCTTGCCGCTGTACATGCGCAGCACGTCACCGGGGCGGACGGCGGAACCGGACGGCATGTTCTCGGCGAGCGCCAGCCAGCCGGTGACGTTCACCTCCAGGCCGAGGCGGGCGGCCGTGACGACGGCGGCGAACACCGCGGCCGCGCCGCTCATGTCGCACTTCATCGTCTCGTTGTGGCCGGCCGGCTTCAGGGAGATGCCGCCCGAGTCGTAGGTGATGCCCTTGCCGACCAGGGCGAGGGTCTTCTCCGCCTTGGGGTGCGTGTAGGCGAGCCGCACCAGGCGCGGGCTGTTCTCGGAGCCCTGGCCGACGCCCAGGATGCCGCCGTACCCGCCCTTGACGAGGGCCTTCTCGTCGAGCACCTGCACCTTGATGCCGTGCTCCTTGCCGGCCGCGGTGGCGATGGCGGCGAAGGACTCGGGGTAGAGGTCGTTCGGCGGGGTGTTGATCAGGTCGCGGGCGCGGTTGATCTCCTCGGCCAGCGCGAGCGCGCGCTCGGCCGCCGCCTTGTACGCCTTGTCGCGCGGCTTGACGCCCAGCAGGGCCACCTCGGCGAGCGGGCCCTTGGCGTCCTTGCCCTTTTCGCGGTAGGCGGTGAAGGCGTACGCGCCCAGCAGGGCGCCCTCGGCGACGGCCTGGGCGTCCTCGACCGCCTCGACCGGCAGCGCGAACGCGGCCTTCTTCACGCCGTTCAGCGCGCGGGCGGCAACGCCGGCGGCCCGGCGCAGCGCCTCGGCGTCGTACGCCTCGTCCTTCTCGGGGGCCGCGCCGAGTCCCACCGCGACGACGACCGGCGCCTTCAGGCCGGAGGGGGAGGGCACCTTGGTGACCTCACCCTCGGAGCCCGAGGCGCCGAGGGTCTCCAGGACGGTGGCGAGCTTCCCGTCGAACGCCTGGTCCACGGCCTCGGCGCCCGGTGCGACGACGAGTCCCTTGCCGCCCTTCGGGCTCTTGGCGACGCCGACGACGAGAGCGTCGGCGCGCAGTGTCGCCGCGCCGGCGGTGCTGAGAGTGAGAGCAGTCACGGTGGTGAAATCTCGCTTCCATTGAGTTCTGAGGCGGTCGAGGGGTGGGACGACCGGGTCCTGCCGCATCGTAAGTCGGGCCCGGGAAGACCGGGAACGAGCCTACGCGTGCCGTCCCGTTCCGCTCACGGCGGCGGCGATTCACTCATCCGTGGCGTCTCCGCCACGTTCGCGCCGTCAACAGGTGAGAGCTGCGTCACACTCCCTGCATTCGTGCAAGGGAGCAACGTACCCCTTTGCATCATCTCCACAGATCCTGCCGGTGCCCGTACGCGCGCGGAGGACCCATCAGGGGGGAAGTCATATGCATACATTCGGACCGCGGTGCTCCAGAACGGCCGGGCGGCTGTCCGCCGCGACCCTGCTGGCCACGGCCCTGCTGGCGACGGCCGTTCCGGCCGGCCCGGCCGCGGCCGCCGAACTCGCGCCGCGCGTCGACCTGACGGTGCTGGTCGTCGACGACGGCGGCGGCGCGGTCGGGGCGATCACCTCCGAACTGAAGGGCTCCGGCGTCCCGTACCGCACCGTCCGCCTCGCCGACCCGGCCCGCCCGGTCATCGACGCCGCGTTCCTCGCCGACACGGTGGACGGCCGGCCCCGCGCCAAGTACCAGGGCGTGGTGCTCCCGGACGAGGCGCCCTCGGGCCTGGCGGCGGCGGAGCGGGCCGCCCTCACCGCGTACGAGCAGAAGTACGCCGTCCCCCAGGTCGACGCCTACACCTGGGCGCACCCGGGCGTGGGCCTCGACTACACCAGCGACGGCGGGCGTTCCGGCGTCATGGACGGGGTGCGCACCGACGTCACCGCCGCCGGGAAGGCCGGCCCCTTCGGCTACCTCGACGGGCCGCTCACCTTCGAGGACAACGCCCCGGACATCGCCGAGAGTTACGGGTACGCCGGCCGGCCCCGCGAGGGCTACACCAGCTACCTGGATCTCCCCACCGACGACGGCGGGCGCGCCAGCCTCGTCGGGCAGTACGCCCACGACGGCCGGCGCGAACTGGTCGTCACCTTCGCCTACAACCAGCACCAGCGGCAGTTCCGCGCGCTGGCCCGCGGCATCGTGGAGTGGCTCACCCAGGGCGTCCACCTCGGCCGCAGCCGCAACTACTTCTCCGTCCACGTCGACGACGTCTTCGCCCCCGACGCCCGCTGGGACACCGAACGCAACTGCACCCCCGGTGACCTCGACTGCGTCGGCGGCGACGGCGAGGGCACCCGCCCCATCCGGATGACCGCCGCCGACGCCGAGTACGCCGCCCAGTGGCAGCGCACGGCCGGCTTCACCCTCGACATGGTCTACAACGCGGGCTCCGGCGAGGAGTGGAAGGCCGAGCACGGCGGCAGCGACCCGCTCACCGCCCGGCTGGTCGCCGACCGCGCCCAGTACCGCTGGATCAACCACACCTACACGCACCCGTTCCTCGGCTGCGTCCAGGACACCTCCACCGTCCCGTGGAGCTGCGCCAAGGACGCCTACGGCAACACCCGTTACATGAGCCGCGCCGAGATCGCCGCCCAGATCCGCGACAACCACACCTGGGCCGTGAACCGGGGCATCGCCGTCGACCGCACCGAGCTGGTCACCGGCGAGCACTCCGGCCTCAGGACGCTCCCGCAGCAGCCCGCCGACAACCCCAACCTCGCCGGCGCCCTCTCCGACACCGGCGTGCGCTGGATCGCCAGCGACAACTCCCGTGAGCCCCGGCAGCGCCCCGTCGGCCCCGCGCGGACCGTCCCGCGCCACCCGATGAACGTGTACTACAACGTCGGCACCGCCGCCGAGATGACCGACGAGTACAACTGGATCTACACGTCCAAGGAGGACGGCGGCAGCGGCGTCTGCGAGACCGACCCCGCCTCCACCTGCCTCGACGAGCCGCTCGACGTGAACACCGGGTACGCCTCGTACATCGTGCCGCAGGAGGCCCGCATCGCCCTCGGCCACGTCATCGCCAACGACCCCCGGCCGCACTACGTCCACCAGTCCAACCTCGCCGAGGACCGGCTGCTGTACCCGGTGCTGGACAAGGTCCTCGCCGACTACCGGGCGCTGTTCGCCGACAACACCCCGCTCGTCACCCCCCGCCAGCGCGACACCGGCACGGAACTGGCCCGGCGCGCCGCCTGGGACCAGGCCCTCGCGGAGGGCAGGGTCACCGCGTACCGCATCGGCAGCACCGTCACCGTCAAGGCGCCGGCCGGGGTGACCGCCCCCGTCACCGCTCCCGAGGGCACACGCAAGCAGCAGCTCCTCGGGTCGACGGCGTTCGGCACCCCGTACGCCGGAGCGCGCTCCGCCTGGACCGCGCCGGAGGCCCTCCAGTCGGCGGTCACCCTCACGCTGCCGCCCGCCTGACCAGCTCACTTCCGGGGGGAATCCGATGCCTGCCACAGGCCGTCATGTCACCATGCTCACCGAGGGCACCTACCCGCACGTCCACGGCGGCGTCAGCACCTGGTGCGACCAGCTCGTGCGGGGCATGCCCGAGGTGGACTTCCACGTCCTGGCGCTGACCGGCAGCGGCCGCGAACCGGTCACCTGGGAGCTGCCGCCCAACCTCTACCGGCACACCTCCTTCCCGCTGTGGGGCCCGGCCCAGGGGCGCGGCCGGCCCCTCATCGGGCGCGAGCGGCGCCGCTTCACCGACACCTACGAGCGCTTCCTGCTGTCGATCCTCGACCCGTCCGCCGGGTGCGACTTCGGCGAGGGCCTGTACGCGCTGGCCCTCCTGGCCCGGCGCGGCAGGCTCTCGGCGGCGCTCCGCTCCGAGTCGGTCCTGCGGTCACTGATGTGGATATGGACCATGCCGCACCTGACGACGGCAGCCGCCCGCCCCACCGTCCACGACGCCCTGACCGCCACCGACCTGCTCGAACACGCGCTGCGTCCGCTCGCCGCCCGCGTCCCCGACGACAGCGTGGCCCACGCCGTCTCCAGCGGCCTGGCCACCCTTCCCGCCCTCGCCGCCCAGCACTTCGACGGCGTACCGTTCCTGCTCACCGAACACGGCATCTACCTGCGCGAGCGCTACCTCGGCTACCGCAGCGCGGCCCAGCGCTGGCCGGTCAAGGCCCTGATGCTCGGCTTCTACCGGGAGCTCAACAGCCTCGGCTACCGCAAGGCCGACCTCATCACCCCCTGCAACCAGTACAACCGCCGCTGGGAGGAGCGCGGCGGCGCCCCTACCGACCGCATCCGCACCGTCTACAACGGCGTCGACCCGCACGCCTTCCCGCTGGCCGGCCCCGAACCCGACGTGCCCACCCTGAGCTGGTGCGGCCGCGTCGACCCCATCAAGGACCTGGAGACGCTTATCCGGGCGTACGCCATCGCCCGCGCCGAACTCCCGGCACTGCGGCTGCGGTTGTTCGGCCCCGTGCCCGCCGGCAACGAGGACTACCGCACCAAGCTGGAGAAGATCGCCGCCGACCTCGGGGTCGGCGACGGCATCAGCTACGAGGGCCGGATCTCCGACGTGGCGAGCGCCTACGCGGCGGGCAGCCTGGTCATGCTCTCCTCGATCAGCGAAGGGTTCCCCTTCTCGCTGATCGAGGCCATGTCGTGCGGCCGGGCCACCGTGTCCACGGACGTCGGCGGGGTACGGGAGGCCGTCGGCGACACCGGGCTCGTGGTGCCGCCCCGCGAACCGGCCGTCATGGCGGAGGCCGTGCTGTCCCTGCTGCGCGACGACGCGCGCCGCGCCGAACTGGGCCGCCGGGCCCGGCAGCGGGTCATCGACCAGTTCACCCTGCACCGCTCCGTGGACGGCTTCCGCCGCATCTACCTGGAACTGGCCGGGGCGCCGGAGCCCCGGCGGATCGACGCCGACGACTGGACCCTCCAGCTCCGCATCACCGACCCCTGGCGCGACCTGGTCACCGAGGACGACCTCGTCGGCGAGGAGGCGGCCTGATGAGCGGCTCCCTGTGGCTGACGGAGGGGTCGGCCGGCCGCGACACCCTGCCCGCGATCCCCCGCCCGCGGCCGAGCTGGGCCGCGCCCGACCCCATCGACGAACTGACCACCCGGCTGGAGGACGTGATAGCGGCGGCCGTCCACCCCGACGAGATAGCCGCCATCCTCGAGTCCGACGGCATGACGGACGACCACATACGGCTCACCTACGGCCGGGAGAACTCCTTCGCCCTCGCCGAGGACCTCTACGCGCGCGTGGAGCGGCGTTTCCCCGAACCGGACGGGCCGCCCACCGACCCCTGGCACACCGGCATCGGCGGCTGCCTGCTGCGCGGTCTGGTCTTCGCCCTCCCCGGCCTCGCCTACGTCCTCGGCGCGCCCCTCCTGGAGGGCCCGCCCAGCGTGTTCGGGCTGCCCGCCGGCACGGTTCCGCTGCTCGCCGGCGCGGTCACCGGCTGGGTGTGGAACCAGGCCCTGTCCCACCGCGCCTACTCGTGGCTGGGCCTGGGCGACCGCCGGGCCGCCGCCCGCACCCTGCGGCGCGGAGCCCCGGCGGGCGCCCTGCTCGGCACGGTGGTGGCGTTCGCGGCGGGCGGGCCGGGGGAGTGGGGCGGCGCCGTGTTCGCGGCGGGCCAGGCGGTGTACCTGGGGGCCGCGACCGTACTGCTGGTCCTGGACCGGGAGCGGGCGCTGCTGGGGGCGCTCGCGCCGCTGGTCGCCGGCACGCCCGCCGCGTTCTGGCTCGGGCTGCCCGACCCGGCCCGGGCGGCCCTGCTGGGCACCTCCCTGGCCCTGGCGGTGGCCCTGGCCGGGCGGGAGCTGCTGCCCGGGGCGGAACCCGCCGGGGAGCGGGGCAAGGCCGCGCCCCGGGTCGCCGCCTCCGTGCCGTACGGGCTGTTCGGCCTCGGCACCGGCGGGCTCGTCCTGTACGCCGCGATCGGCGACGTCGTGGCCGAGGGCGCCGGGGCGCAGGCGTCCGGGGCGTCGGTGGCCGGGCCGACCGCCGTGGCGCTCACCCTGTCCATGGGTCCCGCGGAGTGGCTGCTGCACCGGTTCCGCAGCGAGAGCCTCGCGGGCCTGCGGGCCGCCACCAGCGCGCGCGCCTTCCGCCGCGCCACGGCCGGCACCCTGACGCTGTGCCTGACCGTCTACCTCGCGGTGCTGCTCGCCCTCGCGGTGACCGGCACGCTGCTGTGGCCGGGCGCCCCGGACATCGGCGGAATCCGGCTCGCGTCCCTGCTCCTGATCGGTACGGTGCTGTGGGCGGCCCTGCTGCTGCAGTCGTTCGGGGCGGCGCTCAGCGCGGCGGTGGTGTGCGGGGCGGCGACCGCGGCGCAGACGGTGGCACTGGCTACGGGGGCGGGCGACCCGCGGCTGGTGGGCGCCGGGATCGCCGGGGCCGCCGCCGTGGTGCTGGCCGTGCTGGGCGCCGTCCTCCTCGGGCGGGCGACCGCGCACCGTACGTGAACACAGTGAGGAAGCGCACGTGGACCTGCTGGTGCCCTACTACGAGCACCCCACTCAACGCCCCGCCGAATGGGACGCGATCATCTCCTCGGCCCCGCTGCTGTACGGGGTCGTGCTCAACCCCGCGAGCGGCGCGGGCCGGGCGCCGGACCCGGCGTTCGTGACCGTGGCGGACCGGCTGCGGGCGGCCGGGGTGTGCGTCCTCGGCTACACCGACACCGACTACGGCCGCCGCCCGCACGCCGACGTCCTCACGGACCTGGTCCGCCACCGCGACTGGTACGGGGCCGACGGCGCGTTCCTCGACCAGGTGCCCACGGAACCGGGGGCCGTCGAGCACTATCGGCGCCTGGGCGTCGCCGCCCGCGCTGCCGGGGCCGCGACCGTCGTCCTCAACCACGGGGCCCAGCCCCACCCCTCGTACGCCGAACTGGCCGAGCTGCTCGTCACCTTCGAGGGCCCCTGGGACACCTACCGGGCCATGGACCTGCCGGTCGCCGACCACTACTGCCATCTGGTCTACGCGGCCCCGGCCGACGCCCGGGTCACCACCCGCGTCCGGTGCGCGGTCCCCGGCGCCGGGGCCCACCCGTGGGGGACCCTGCCGCACGCCCTGGAGTCCCGGTGACCCGCCGCCTGCCCCTGCTGCTCGGCGCCCTGGTGCTGCTGCTGGCCGGCTGCGCGGGCCCGTCCGGCGACGACCCCGGCCCCCGGGAGGGCCGCTGGCAGCCCCGGCCCGGGCAGGCGTGGCAGTGGCAGCTCAGCGGCCGCCTCGACGCGACCGTGGACGTGCCCGTGTACGACATCGACGGCTTCGACCACCCCGCGTCGGTCGTCGCCGACCTGCACCGGCGGGACCGCAGGGTGATCTGCTACCTGTCCACCGGGGCGTGGGAGGACTGGCGCCCGGACGCCCGGAAGTTCCCGAGGGCCCTGCTCGGCCGGGGCAACGGCTGGAAGGGCGAGCGGTGGCTGGACATCCGCCGTACCGACGTCCTGGAACCGCTGATGGCCGCCCGCCTGGACATGTGCCGCGACAAGGGGTTCGACGCGGTCGAGCCCGACAACATGGACGGCTACGCCAACCGCACCGGCTTCCCCCTGACGGCGGCCGACCAGCTCCGGTACAACCGCCTGATCGCGCGCCTCGCGCACGAGCGCGGCCTGGCCGTGGGCCTCAAGAACGACCTCGACCAGATCCCCGAGCTGCTGGACGACTTCGACTTCGCGGTGAACGAGCAGTGCGCGGAGTACGACGAGTGCTCCGCCCTCCGCCCGTTCATCGCGGCGGGCAAGGCGGTCTACCACGTCGAGTACGAGCTCCCGACGCGGGAGTTCTGCCCGGAGGCGAAGCGGCTGCGGATGAGCTCGATACGGAAGCGGTACGAGCTGGACGCCTGGCGCGCCCCCTGCTGATGTCCCCCGGGCAGGCTCCCTGGACGGGCTCCCTGGACGGGCTCCCTAGGCGGGACTCACGTTCTCCGCCTGCGGGCCCTTCGGTCCCTGCGTCACGTCGAACTGGACCTTCTGGCCCTCCTGGAGCTCGCGGTACCCGGATGCGTTGATGGCCGAGTAGTGCACGAACACGTCGGGGCCGCCGCCGTCCTGCTCGATGAACCCGAAGCCCTTCTCGGGGTTGAACCACTTCACGGTGCCAGTAGCCATGCTGATCTATCTCCTTCTTCCTTCACCCAGCGACTACCGGGCCCGGGGGCTTTTCAAACGCCCATCAGCCGAAGGTCAGCACGACCAGTGCCGCCGTGGCCGCCGTCTCCTCCACCGCCCCGAAGACGTCGCCCGTCACCCCGCCGAAACGGCGCACGCACCGGCCCAGCAGCCACTGCGCCGCCGCGAGGGCCACCCCGGCCGCCAGGGCGTGCCGCAGCGCGCCGTACGGGCCGCCCAGCGCGGCGCCCGCCCCGGCCGCGGCCACCAGGACCAGGACGGTCACCGCCAGCGCCCACCGCACCGGTACGGTGCCCGCCACCACCGCGCCCAGCCCCTCGGGGCGGGCGGCCGGGACGGAGGCGCGGGAGGCGAGGGTGAGCGCGAGGCGGGCGACCGTGCCGGTGACGGCGGCGCCGGCCATGCCGTAGGCCCAGCCCCCGGCCGCGTACAGCTCGTGCAGCGCGGCCACCTGGGCGAGCAGCGCGAACAGCAGCGTGACGACCCCGAACGGGCCGATGTCCGACTGCTTCATGATCCGCAGCGCGTCCTCGGCGGGCCTGCCGCTGCCCAGTCCGTCCGCCGTGTCCGCCAGCCCGTCCAGGTGCAGGCCCCGGGTCAGCACGGCGGGTACCGAGGCGGAGGCCACCGCGGCGAGCAGCGGGCCCGCGCCGAGCAGCCAGAACAGGCCCCCGGCGGCCGCCGCGGCGAGGCCCACCACCAGGCCGGCGAGCGGCGCCCACAGCATGCCCGCGCGGGCCGCCTCCCGGTCCCAGCGGGTGACCCGCACGGGCAGGACGGTCAGGGTGCCGAAGGCGAAACGTATGCCGTCGGCGCTCGCGCGGGCGCCGGTACGGGTGCGGGAAATGGTCACCGCGCGCAGGGTAGTCGGTAGCACGCACGAACCTGGAGCGGGTGGCATGGGGCACTGGTGGTACCGCAACATCGTCGAGCCGGGGAAGCTCCCGCTGCTCGTCGCCCTCGCCTCCTTCGTGTGCACCTTCCTGATCACCCGCACCATCACCCGGCTGATCCGGGCGGGCAAGGGGCCCTTCCGCAACGTCCGGCCCGGCGGGTTGCACATCCACCACGTGGTGCCCGGTGTCGTCCTCACCCTGATCGGTGGTTTCGGCGGGGTGGCGGCGGGACGGCACGAGGCCGGGGCCATCGTCTGCGCGCTGCTGCTGGGGATGGGCGCGGGGCTGGTGCTCGACGAGTTCGCGCTGATCCTCCACCTCGACGACGTGTACTGGACCGAGCAGGGCCGCCAGAGCGTGGAGGTCGTGGTCCTCACCACCGCGCTGCTCATGCTGGTCCTCGGCGGGTTCTCCCCGCTGGGCGTCGACGAGGTCACCCCGGAGGAGCGGCAGGGCCGGGGCAGCTTCATCCTCAGCCTGGTCGGCAACTTCCTCTTCGTGCTGGTCGCGCTGTTCAAGGGCAAGTTCCGGATGGCGATCCTCGGCCTGTTCCTGACGCCCGTCGCCGTCTTCGGGGCGGTGCGGCTGGCCCGGCCCGGCTCCCTGTGGGCCCGCCGCTTCTACCGCAACCGGCCGAGGGCCCGCGCCAGGGCCGGGCTGCGGGCCTTCCACCACGACCGGCGCTGGGACCGGGCCAGGCGCCGCTTTCAGGACCTGATCGCCGGGGCCCCCGACCGCGTACTGCCCCTGCGCCATCCCCCGGACGACCGCCCGCCGTCCGGCGAGCTTCCGTCCGCCGAGCCGCCGTCCGACGGCCGGCCGCCGGACGAGCGCCCGCGCTGACGCCACGAGGCCACCGCGCACACCACCAGCACGGCCGCGATCGCCGCCAGGTGCTCCTTGCCCGCGAGGTTGCACTTCACCAGCACCTCGATGACCATCGCCACGACCACCAGGCCGCCCGTCACCCACGCCCGCCGCTGCCAGCAGACGTACACCGCGAGCCCCACCACCGCCGCCGACGGGCCGGTGTCCACGACCCGTGCGTCGGAGGCGGGCAGCCCCAGCCCCAGCGGGGCGTCCGGGCCGAGCGCGATGCCGAGCCGCGCGTACATCGTCCCGGCCAGCGTCGCCGCGTACGCGATCAGCAGCGTCCGGGGCCGGCCGAGGCAGATCTCCGCGATCCCGAACACGAGCAGGATCTGCGCCAGCGCCCCCCACACCGGCAGGTCGAGCGCCGGGACGAACAGCGACAGCGGCGTGCGCAGCAGGGCCGTCCACCACGGGTCCTCGGCCCGTACGGAGCCGATGTTCTGGACCACCCCGTACCCCCAGGGCTGGTTCTGCACGACCTGGAAGACGGCCGTCAGGCACACCGCCCCCAGCGTCATGGCGACCGCCCGCCACCCGCGGTCCGCCAGGGCCGTGCGCACAGCCGTGTACAGCGCCCCCCACTCGCGGCGCGCGAACCGTCTCAACGCCGTCTGCCTTCCAGGCGCCGGTGCGTCCACCGGGGCAGGCCGGGCGTCTCCAGGAAGCCTTCCGCGCGGCCCGCGGCCAGGCCGATGCGCAGCAGGTCGGCACTCTTCTCGAAGAGCATGAATCGCGGCTCCCAGATCGGTCGGTACTTGGCGTTGGCGCGGTACAGCGACTCGATCTGCCACCAGCGGGAGAAGAAGCTCAGCAGGGAGCGCCACAGTCGCAGCACGGGACCGGCCCCGAGCTTCGCGCCACGTTCGAAGACCGACCTGAACATGGCGAAGTTGAGTGAGACCTGAGTGATCCCGATCTCTCCGGAGCCCCGGAGGAGCTCGATGACCATGAACTCCACCAGGCCGTTCTCGGCGTCCGGGGCACGCCGCATCAGGTCCAGCGACAGGCCCGCGGGCCCCCACGGCACGAACGACAGCAGGGCGCGCGGCTCGCCGTCGGCGTCCGAGCACTCCAGCATCACGCACCGTCCGTCGGCCGGGTCGCCGAGCCGCCCCAGCGCCATCGAGAAGCCCCGCTCGGTGGCGCCGTCGCGCCAGTCGTCGGCCAGCCGCAGCAGCGCGGCCATCTCGCCGGCCGGGATGTCCTCGTGGCGCCGCACGCGCACCCGGTACCCGGCGCGCCGCACCCGGTTGTACGCCTGGCGCACGGTGCGCATCGCCCGCCCGTCGAGGGTGAACTCGTCCGTGTCGACGATGGCCTCGTCGCCCAGCTCCAGCGCGTCCATGCCGTGCCGGGCGTAGACGGTGCCCGCCTCCTCGCTCGCGCCCATGACGGCCGGCACCCAGCCGTGCTCGCGCGCCTCGGCCAGCCACGGCTCGATCGCGCCCGGCCACGCCTCCGGGTCGCCGATCGGGTCGCCGGAGGCGAGCGAGACGCCGCCCACCACGCGGTAGGCGACCGCCGCCTTGCGGGTGGGCGACCAGACGACGCTCTTGTCGCGGCGCAGCGCGAAGTAGCCGAGCGAGTCCCGCTCACCGTGCCGGTCCAGCAGTTCCCGCAGCTCCCGCTCGTCGCGCTCGTCCAGCGGGTCGACGGCCCGGCGGGAGCGGAAGGCCGCGTACAGGACGGCGATCAGCAGGAGCGCCGCCATGATGTTGATGACCACGTCGACCCAGGTGGGTGTGCGGATGCCGGGGGCCGTGTCGGTGGCGAGCGTCACCAGGCGCAGGACGCCGTACCGCCAGCGTTCCGGGAAGGTGGAGGGGGAGGTGTCGGTCGCGGTGACGAGCAGGGCGGCGATCAGCGAGGTGACC
Source organism: Streptomyces sp. WAC05374 (assembly GCF_004353505.1). Taxonomy (GTDB): domain Bacteria; phylum Actinomycetota; class Actinomycetes; order Streptomycetales; family Streptomycetaceae; genus Streptomyces. Next base: position 435,190 of record NZ_SMNQ01000002.1, on the reverse strand, counting down.
AGCAGCCCGCCGACGGCCACGGCGGTGGCCAGCACGGGGTTGGAGCGGTCGCCCTTGGCGTAGAACTCCCGGCGGCCCAGCAGCAGCGCCAGCACGAGACCGGCGCTCAGCACCAGGGAGACCCAGTTCTGCGCGTGCCCGCGGATCTCGGGGACGGCCATGGCGAGGGCGAGCAGCAGCAGGAACAGTCCGGCGAGGACGAGGTTGAGGATCCACGCGGCGCGTTTGCGGCGGCGCATGGTGATCGCCAGGAAGAGCGCGAACGCGCCGGAGGCGAAGCCGGCGGTGAGCAGGTACGGCGTGACGTGGTCGTCCGTGTTGTGCCGCCGCAGGTCCTGGCCGAAGGAGACCCACACGGCGCCCAGGAAGTTCAGGAACGCGGCGATCCGCAGGTACCAGACGGCGAACGCGGCGCCGCGCCGTGAGCGGACGGTGCCGCCGGGGGTTTCGTCGGAGGACCGGTCATCTCCCATGCAACGGGAGCATAAAGGGCATCACGTGACATGGCCGGTCCAACGGGAACGGCCGCCGGCCCGTGCGGGGCGGCGGCCGTAACGGCGGGTGTCAGCGCTCTTCCGGCCCCGGGTCGGCCCGGTCGTCCACCGGGTCGGCCCGGTCGTCCACCGGCTCCGCCTTGTCGTGCGCCGGGTCGGCCTTGTCGTGCGCGGGGTGGGCCGGCTTCTCCGGCTTCTCCGGCAGCTCGGCCGCGAACGCCGCTGCTGCCTGGACCAGCGGGAGGGCCAGCAGCGCCCCGGTGCCTTCCCCCACGGTGACGCCGTGGTCGAGCAGCGGGTTGAGCGCCATCCGGTCCAGCGCCTTGGACTGCGCCGGCTCGCCGCTCACCTGGCCCGCCAGCCACCAGTCCGGCGCCCGGAACGCGGCGCGCTGTGCCACCAGGGCGCACGCCGCCGACACCACCCCGTCCAGGATCACGGGCATCCGCCGTACCGCGCTCTGCAGCAGGAACCCGGTCGTCGCCGCCAGGTCCGCCCCGCCGACCGCCCCCAGCAGTTCGAGCTGGTCGCCCAGGACCGGCCGGGCGCGGCGCAGCGCGTCACGCACGGCCGCGCACTTGCGCATCCAGGCCAGGTCGTCGATCCCGGCACCGCCCCGGCCGGTGACCACCGAGGCGTCCGTGCCGCACAGGGCGGCGATCAGCGTGGCGGCGGCCGTGGTGCCGCCCACGCTGAGGTCGCCGAGCACGACCAGGTCGGTGCCCGAGTCGGCCTCCTCGTCGGCGACGGCCATCCCGAGGCGCACCGCCCGCTCCGTCTCCTCCGGGGTCAGCGCGTCCTCGACGTCGATGCGACCGCTGCCGCGCCGCACCCGGTGGCGCGCCACGTCGGCGGGCAGCAGCCCGGGGTCGCAGTCCACCCCGGCGTCGACGACCCGTACCGGAACGTTCATCCGCCGTGCCAGCACCGCCACCGGGCTCGTCCCGTCCAGCACGCCGCGCACCAGCCCGTACGTGCCGCCGGCGGGCCGGCCGGACACGTCCAGCTCCGCCACCCCGTGGTCGCCGGCGAACAGCACCACGCGCGGCCGCTCGACGGGCCGCACCGGGACGGCCCCCTGGGCGGCGGCCAGCCATTCGCCCAGCTCGTCCAGCCGGCCGAGCGCCCCGGGCGCCACGGCGAGGCGCTCCCGGCGTTCCTCGGCGTCACGCCGCGTACCGCTGTCGGGGCGCTCGATCAGATCGGAGAAGTCGTCGAGATTCAGCCTGCTCATTCGAGGAACAGTACAGGCGCCGCCGCACGGCCGGACGGGTGCTCAGCCGCGCAGGACGAGGGCCTGTCCGGCGACCACCAGCAGCACGTGCTCGCACTCGTCGGCGAACGCCGCGTTGAGCCGTCCCAGCTCGTCGCGGAACCGCCGCGACCCCGCGTCGCCGGGCACGATCCCGGCACCCACCTCGTTCGTCACCGCGACGACCGTGCGGGTGGCGCCCCGCACCGCAGCGATCAGCTCCGCCACCCGCTCGCGCAGCTCGCGCTCACCCGCCTTGGCCCAGGTGTCGTCGTCCCAGGCGCCGGCCCGGTCCATCGCGTCGGTCAGCCACAGCGACAGGCAGTCGATCAGCAGCGGCGGCCCGTCCTGCCGCAGCAGCGGCGCCAGTTCGCACGTCTCCTCCGTACGCCACGACGCCGGGCGCCGGTCGCGGTGGGCGGTCACCCGGGCCGCCCACTCGGTGTCGCCGTTCCGGGTGCCGCCCGTCGCGACGTACACCACGCCGGGGAAGCCCTCCAGGCGCCGTTCGGCCTCCAGCGACTTGCCCGACCGCGCCCCGCCGGTGACCAGGGTGCGCCGGGGCACGCCGGGGACGTCGTGGTACTCGCCCACGGTCAGCGTCGTGCCGTCCGGCACGGCCCGCGCGCCCGCGGCCGCCAGGCGCCGGTCCAGCTCCCGGCCGGACGGCACGTCGTGGTCCAGGTGCACCGCGACCACGTCGGTGGCCGGGCCGACCCCTCCGGCCGCCCGCAGCCGGGCCAGGCCGTCGGGCCGGGCGACCACATCGGCGACGACCATGTCGTACGGCCGCCGCACCCCGGTGACCCCGGCGGGGGCACCGCCCGGCGGCAGGTACAGCAGGTGCAGGCCCTCCGGTGACGTCACCTCGTAGCCGGTGCCGGGCGAGTCCATCGGCACGGCCCGCACCCGGTGCCCGCTGATCAGCGTCAACTCCCGCCCGTCCGGCACCCGCCCGGCCGTCGGCAGCCCGGCGGGCAGGTCGAAGGCCGGCCCGTCGTGCGGATGCGTCAGCAGCACCTGCCGTACGCCGCTCAGCGAGTGCCCGGCCCGGGCGGCGGCCAGCGCGGCCCCGGGCGTCAGGTCGAGCAGCAGCGCGCCGTCCACGAGCAGCGCGGTCGCGGCGCGCGCCCGGCTGCCGCGGGCGGTGGCGCACGCGGCGCAGGGGCAGTCGGGGCGGGGCAGGCCCTCGGGGGCACCGGTACCGAGCAGAGTCACATCCACGGGACGATCCTCCCGCGTCCCCGCGCGGGCTGCGCGCCCGGCTACGCTGCGGGCAGGAAACCGATCATCTGGAGGCCCACATGGCATGGACGTGGCGGTTCGAGGGGTCCGACGGCACGGAGGTCGCTCCGGCGGTGGAGCCGGAGGAGTTCACCACCCAGGGCGACGCGGAGTCCTGGATCGGCGAGGTCTGGAAGGACCTCCTGGAGGGCGGTGCCGATCGGGTGACCCTCTTCGAGGACGGCGCGGAGATCTACACGATGAGCCTGCGGGCCGCGGCGGAGGCGTGAGAGCGCCCTGACGAGGCCGTCCGGTCCCCGCCCCGGGAGGGGCGGGGGCCTTCCGCGCGGAACGGGCCCCGGTGGCCGGGCCGTCGCGCCCGCCCGGCCGGGGTGCCGCCTCAGATCTCGCCCAGCGTCACCCGTGCCGTCGCCGAACGGCCGCCGCGGGTGTACGTCACGGTCACCTCGTCGCCCGGTTTCGCCGACGCCAGCGCCTCCAGCAGGGAGGTCATCGTGGTGATCCGCGCGTCGTCCAGCTTCGTGATGATGTCGCCCGCCCTCAGGCCCGCGTCCGCCGCCGCCCCGCCCGGCGAGACCTCGACGATCGCGACCCCGCCCGGCTGGTAGTCGTCGGTCAGGACGGTGCGGCCGGTGATGTTCAGGGCCGCCCGGCCGGAGTCGGTGACCCGGCCCGTGCGGATGATCTGGTCGGCGACCGTGCGGACCATCGAGGCGGGGATGGCGAAGCCGATGCCGGGTGCCGCGCTGCCGCCCAGCTCCGGGTCGGCCGCCGCGAGGGTGGGGATGCCGATGACCTCGCTGTCCAGGTTGACCAGCGCGCCGCCGCTGTTGCCCGGGTTGATGGCCGCGGACGTCTGGACCATGTTGCCGATCGTCGCGCCCGTCCCGCCGCCGGAGGGGCTCTCGCTGACGGTGCGTCCGGTCGCCGAGACGATGCCCTGGGTGACGCTTCCGGACAGGCCGAGCGGTGACCCCATGGCCAGCACGATCTGGCCGACCTCCACCTCGGACGAGTCGCCGAACTCCGCCGGCTTCAGCCCGTCGGGGCGGCGGTCCAGCTTGATCACGGCCAGGTCCTGCTCCGGGTAGCTGGAGACCAGCTTCGCGCTCAGTGCCTCCTCGCCCGTCGCCACGGTGACCCGGAAGGTCCGCTCCCTGCCGATGACATGGGCGTTGGTGATGATGTGGCCCTGGTCGTCGTAGACCACACCGGACCCCAGGCCGGCCCGGGCCTCGATCTGCACGACCGACGGCAGCACATTGCGGATGACGGTCCGGTAGTCGTCCTCCAGCTCGGCCGCCCGCGCCGCCCCCGCCACCCGTGGCTCCGCCGCCGGTCTGCCGGCCGCCGGTGGCCCGGCCGAGCAGCCGCCCACCAGGGCGGCCGCGCAGACCGCGGAGGTCAGGGGCGCGAGCACGCGAAGGGCTTCCATGACCGGAGTATCCCTTTCGTCCCCCAGGGGCGGCGCCCGCTGCGCACCCGAACAGGGGGTCAGGCGCCGCCGGCGGTCAGGAACTGGGTCGCCGCCAGCTCCCCGTACAGCGGGTCGGCCGCCACCAGCTCCGCATGGGTGCCCACCGCCCGTACCCGGCCCGCCTCCATGACGACGATCCGGTCCGCGAGCGTCACGGTCGACAGCCGGTGCGCCACCACCAGGACCGTCACCTCCTTCGCCACCTCCGCCACCACGTCCCGCAGCGCCAGCTCGTTGACGGCGTCGAGCTGCGACGTCGCCTCGTCCAGCAGCAGCAGCCGGGGCTTGCGCAGCAGCGCCCGCGCGATGGCCACCCGCTGCCGCTCACCGCCCGACAGCTTGGACCCCCGGTGCCCGACGAGGGTCTCCAGCCCGTCCGGCAGCCGGTCCACCAGCGCGTCCAGCCGGGCCCGCACGAGCACGTCGCGGATCTCCTCCTCCGTGGCACCGGGAGCGGCGAAGACCAGGTTCTCGCGCAGCGTCCCGGCCAGGACCGGGGCGTCCTGCTCCACGTAGCCGATGGCCGCGCGCAGGTCCGCCAGCGGCCAGTCCCGTACGTCCCTGCCGTCGACCAGGACCCGGCCGCCGGACGCCTCGTAGAACCGCTCGACCAGCCCGAACACGGTCGTCTTGCCCGCCCCCGACGGCCCGACGAACGCCGTCATCCCGGCGCCGGGCACCTCGAAGGACACGCCGTGGTGGACGTACGGCAGGTCGTCCCGGTAGCGGAAGGCGACGTCCTCGAAGGCGACGGTCGCGGGCCGGCCGCCCCGGGCCGTGACGGCGGCCGGGGCGGGGCTCTCGGTCGCCAGCCGCTCCGCCTCCGCGATGCGGGCCACGGCCGCCAAGCCGACCTGGTACTCGGTCGCCGCCGACACCAGCTTGGAGATCGGCTCCGTCAGGTAGAAGAGGTAGAGCAGGAAGGCGACCAGGTCCGCCACGCCGATCGCGCCCGACGCCACCCGCGCGCCACCGATGCCCAGCACCGCCAGGAACGACACCTGGACGGCCAGGCCCACCGACGACCCCGACACCGCCTGCCACTTGGCCGACCGCAGCCCCTGCCGCCACGCCTCCTCGGCCGCCGCCTCCACGACCGCCGCCTCACGGTCCTCCGCGCCCGACGCCTTGACCGTGCGGAACGCGCCGAACACCCGCTCCAGCCGGGTCGAGATCTCCGCGACCGCCTCCTGGGAGCGCCGGGTCGCCCGCGAGATCTGCGGCATCACCAGCGCCATGGCGCCCCCGATCAGCACGATCACGCCCAGGGTCACCCCGAGCAGCACCACGTCCATCACGGCCATCATCACGAGGGTGGCGAGGAACGCGAGGCCGCCCGTCACGGCCGAGACGATCGAGTCGGTCGTCACCGCCCGCAGCAGGGTCGTGTCGGAGGTGATGCGCGACATCAGGTCGCCCGGCTGGGTCCGCTCCACCTCGGGCAGCCGCAGCCGCAGCAGCCGGCCGATCAGGGTGCGGCGGGCGGCGAGCACCACGGACTCGGCGGTGCGCTCCAGCACGTACGCGCCGACCGACTCGATCGCCGTCCCCAGCACGACCAGCGCGGTGAGGACGAGGAGTATCCGGCCGACCGGCTCGTCCTGGCCGAGCCGCTCCACCAGCGCCCTGGCCGCCAGGGGCTGGAGGATGCCGGTGCCCGCGCCGACCAGGGCGAGGAGGGTGCCGCACGCGACGGTCCAGCGGTGCGGCCGGAAGTGCCGGTACAGGGCCCGCCAGGTCTCCCGGGCGGGCAGCTTGGGTGTGGTGTCCGTTTCCGTGATGCTCACGTCGGTGGAAGACGCGGGAATCCCCCGATCACCTGACCGGCACCCCGGGCGTCAGCCCCGTACCCCGCACAGGTGCAGCAGCGCCGCCACCCGGCGGTAGGGGTCGGTGCGCCCCGCCCGGTCCTCGGCCGCCAGCAGCCGCTCCAGCTCCTCGGCGGCGGGCAGGCCCTCCTCGTTGGGCACGTTGTCGGTGAAGACCCGCACCCCGTACCAGGCCTGGAGCGGCGCGGCGATCCCCGCGAGCGTCGCCGTCAGCGTCTCCAGCCGGTCGGCCCGCACCGGCGACGCCGGGTGCCCGGGGGAGTAGGTGTCCGAGTCGAACGCGGCCAGCGCCCCCGACCAGTCCCCGGCCATGCCCGGCCGCATGGCCAGCGCGTCCGCGTTCCGCACGAGCAGCGACAGCAGACCGCCCGGCGCCAGCATCCGGGCGAGCCCGGCCAGCATGGCGTCCGGCTCCTCCACGTGCATCAGCACGCCGTGGCAGAGCACCACGTCGAAGCTGCCCGGCAGGAAGTGCACGCCGGTCTCCCGGCCGTCCCCCTCGAGCAGGCGCACCCGCTCACGGATGCCGGCGGGCTCCGACGCCAGGGCCTCGCGGGCCGCCCTCAGCAGCGCGGCGTCCGACTCCAGGCCCGTGATGGTGTGCCCGGCACGGGCCAGGCGCAGCGCCTGCGCGCCCTGTCCCATGCCGACGTCGAGTATCCGCAGCCGCTGCCCCACGGGATAGCGGGCGGCTATCTGCTCGTCGAGCTGGCGTGCGACGAGCTCCTGGCGGACCGTTTCGCGCAGTCCGCCGAGCCCCTCCAGCCAGTCCCCCGATGTGCCTCCGATACCGGAGACCAGGGTGCTCAGGGCCGCTCTCCGCGCTTGACCTGCGGCTTGGGCAGGCGCAGTCGGCGAAGCTGGAGGCTGCGCATCAGGCCGTAGGCCACGGCACCGCGCTTGGGCTCGTCCGGGAAGCGTTCGCCCAGCCGCTTCTTCAGCCGGAGCCAGATGCCGATCGAGTCCAGGATGATCAGGGCGATCACGGCCATCCACAGCAGCAGGGCGATGTTCTTGACCTGCGTGTTCGGAAGGCTGGACAGGATCAGGATCACGACCGCCAGCGGCAGGAAGAACTCGGCGACGCAGAAGCGGGAGTCGATGAAGTCGCGCACGTAGCGGCGGACGGGGCCCTTGTCGCGGGCCGGCAGGTAACGCTCGTCTCCGCCGGCGAGCGCCTGGCGCTGCTTGGCCAGGTCCGCGCGGCGGGCCTCGCGCTGGCGGCGCATGGCCTCCTTGCGGTCGGTCGGCACGGTCTGCGCACGTCGGCGCTGGGTCTGGGCCTCACTCCGCTTCGGGGTCGGGCGGCCCTTGGGGGCCTCGGGGTCGCGGGGCTGCTTGGAGAGGTCCGCCGTCACCTTGTCGGTGGGGGCCTTCTCATCCTTCGAACGGCTACGGAACACAAAGCCCAAGGGTACGGGGTGCACCGCACGGACCCCACCCCGGCGGGGAACGATCCGGCAACGGCGTGCGTCCACCCCGTAGGAGGCCCCGACGGGTCCCTACTCCTTGCGCCGGATCGACGCCGTCCGCAGTCGTCCTTGGGGAGGAGCGCATCCGCGCCCGAACAGTGCGGTAATGGAGGCAGGGCCCGTACTGTGGGTTCTGTTGGAGTGCTGGAGCCGAAGTCCGTCAGAAGGGGGCGCGCGAAGCCCATGAGCGGTGTCATGAAGCGTATGGGGATGATCTTCCGCGCGAAGGCAAACAAGGCCCTTGACCGGGCCGAGGATCCGCGCGAGACCCTCGATTACTCGTACCAGAAGCAGCTCGAGCTGCTCCAGAAGGTGCGCCGCGGCGTCGCCGACGTGGCGACCTCGCGCAAGCGCCTGGAGCTCCAGCTCAACCAGCTCCAGGGCCAGTCCGCCAAGCTGGAGGACCAGGGCCGCAAGGCGCTCGCGCTGGGCCGCGAGGACCTGGCGCGCGAGGCGCTCTCCCGCCGGGCCGCGCTCCAGCAGCAGGTCACGGACCTGGAGACGCAGCACCAGACCCTCCAGGGCGAGGAGGAGAAGCTCACCCTGGCCGCGCAGCGCCTCCAGGCCAAGGTCGACGCCTTCCGCACGAAGAAGGAGACGATCAAGGCCACGTACACCGCGGCCCAGGCGCAGACCCGGATCGCCGAGTCGTTCTCGGGCATCTCCGAGGAGATGAGCGACGTCGGCGTCGCCATCCAGCGGGCCGAGGACAAGACCGCGCAGCTCCAGGCACGGGCCGGCGCGATCGACGAGCTGCTCGCCTCCGGGGCGCTGGACGACCAGTCCGGCCTTCAGAAGGACGACATCCAGGCCGAGCTGGACCGCCTCTCGGGCGGTACGGACGTCGAGCTGGAGCTCCAGCGGATGAAGGCGGAACTGGCCGGAGGCACCACCTCGCAGCAGGCCCTCGAGGGCGGCACGGGTACCGGGCAGGACCAGTCCCAGCAGCAGTCGCAGTCCCAGCCCCGGTTCGACAAGAGCTGAAGCCCCGGGACCACCACCGGCCCCGGCGGAAGCCAACGGCGAAGACACGAGCATCCAGGACAAGGACGGCACGTCATGATCGTCAGGATCATGGGGGAGGGCCAGGTGAACGTGGCCGACAGCCACTTCGCCGAGCTCAACAAGCTGGACGACGAACTGCTCGACGAGATGGAGGGCGGCGACGAGGAAGGCTTCCGCCGCACCCTCCACGCCCTGCTGGAGACGGTGCGCCAGCTCGGCGAGCCGCTGCCCGACGACGCGCTGGAACCTTCCGAACTGATCCTCCCGGCGCCGGACGCGACCCTCGACGAAGTGCGTTCCATGCTCTCCGACGACGGCCTGATCCCCGGCTGACCGGCACCTCCAACACACCGCCCGTGCCCCGCCCCCGCGCCCCGGGGGCGGGGCACGGGCGCTGACCGGCGCCCTTCCAGGCCGTACCGTTTCCTCCCGTGACCACCCTTGGAGAACGCCTCGTGCGCGGGCGGGGCTGGCTGCGCGAGCACCCCCTGGCGCTCGACGGCGCCCTGGCCCTGGCCGTGCTGCTGTGCATGGTCGCCGGTTCGTTCGTCGACCGGCACGGCGGGCCGCACGGCACGCCCGACTTCGGCGGCCGCACCCCCGGCGCCACCAGCGTGCTGCTCATGCTGAGCGGTGCCGCCGCCCTCGTCTGGCGCCGCCGCAACCCGCTGGGCGTCCTGCTGGTCACCGGCGCGGTCACACTCGTCGAACACGTCGCCGAGGACCCGCCCGCCCCCGTGGCGATGAGCGCCGTGGTGGCCCTCTACACCGTCGCCTCGCGCACCGACCGCCCCACCACCTGGCGGGTCGGCCTGCTGACCATGACGGTCCTGACCGGCGCCGCGATGCTGTGCGGCTCGGCGCCCTGGTACAGCCAGGAGAACCTGGGCGTCTTCGCGTGGACCGGCATGGCCGCGGCCGCCGGGGACGCCGTACGCAGCCGCCGCGCCTTCGTCGACGCCATACGGGAGCGCGCCGAACGGGCCGAGCGCACCCGCGAGGAGGAGGCCCGCCGCCGGGTCGCCGAGGAGCGGCTGCGCATCGCCCGGGACCTCCACGACGTGGTCGCCCACCACATCGCGCTGGTCAACGTCCAGGCCGGGGTCGCCGCCCACGTCATGGACAAGCGCCCCGACCAGGCCAAGGAGGCCCTCGCCCACGTCCGCGAGGCCAGCCGCTCCGCCCTCAACGAGCTGCGCGCCACCGTCGGCCTGCTCCGCCAGTCCGGCGACCCGGAGGCGCCCACCGAGCCGGCCCCGGGGCTCGCCGTCCTCGACGAGCTGCTGGCCACCTTCCGCAACGCCGGCCTGCCGGTGGAACTGGCCCGCACCGACCAGGGCACCGCACTGCCCGCGGCCGTCGACCTCGCCGCGTACCGGATCGTCCAGGAGGCGCTGACCAACGTCCGCAAGCACGCGGGCCCGGACGCCAGGGCCGAGGTGAGCGTCCTGCGGGTGGGCCGGACGCTGGAGGTGACCGTCCTCGACGACGGCGTCCCGACACCCGCGCAGGACGGCGGCGGAGGTCACGGCCTGCTCGGCATGCGCGAGCGCGTCACCGCCCTGGGCGGCGCCCTCACCGCGGGCCCCCGGTACGGCGGCGGCTTCCGGGTGCAGGCGATACTTCCCGTCACGGCACGGACAGGGGAGGCCACATGACCATCAGGGTGCTGCTCGCCGACGACCAGGCGCTGCTGCGCAGCGCGTTCAAGGTGCTGGTGGACTCCGAGCCGGACATGGAGGTCGTGGGGGAGGCGGCGGACGGCGCCGAGGCCGTCGCGCTCGCCCGCTCGCGGCGGGCCGACGTGGTGCTGATGGACATCCGCATGCCCGGTACGGACGGGCTCGCCGCCACCCGCATGATCAGCGCGGACCCCGACCTGGCCGGCGTACGGGTGGTCATGCTGACCACCTTCGAGGTGGACGAGTACGTGGTGCAGGCCCTGCGGGCCGGGGCGTCCGGGTTCCTCGGCAAGGGCGCGGAACCGGAGGAGCTGCTGAACGCCATCCGGATCGCCGCGGCCGGGGAGGCGCTGCTGTCGCCCGCCGCCACCAAGGGTCTGATCGCCACATTCCTGGCGCAGAGCGGCGGTGCGGACGGGCCCGCCGGTGACGGGCAGGGGTATTCGGAGCGGCTGGCGGCGCTGACCGTGCGCGAGCGGGAGGTCCTGGTCCTGGTCGCCGGGGGCCACTCCAACGACGAGATCGCCGAGCGGCTGGAGGTCAGTCCGCTGACCATCAAGACGCACGTCAACCGGGCCATGGCGAAGCTCGGCGCCCGCGACCGGGCCCAGCTCGTCGTCACGGCCTACGAGTCGGGCCTGGTACGTCCCAGGGTGGAGTGAGCGCCTACGCCGCTGTACTCCGTTCGGTGTATGCCCGGCGTAAGCAAACGGGACCTGGGGGCGACGGAACCCTCGCCTCCGTGGCTGATCGTATGAAGACCTGCCGATCCGCCACAGAAGAGAGACCCCATGTCCTGGCTGTCCAGATTCAGCCTCGCGCAACGGGCCCTGATAGGGCTGATGTCGATCGTGGCGATCGTCTTCGGGGCGATCGCCATCCCGCAGCTCAAGCAACAGCTTCTGCCCTCCATCGAGCTGCCGATGGTGTCGGTCCTCGCCCCGTACCAGGGCGCGTCCCCCGACGTGGTCGAGAAGCAGGTCGTCGAACCGCTGGAGGACTCCCTCGAAGCGGTCGACGGAATCAAGGGCGTCACCTCCACGGCCAGCGAGGGCAACGCCCTGATCATGGCCACCTTCGACTACGGGGACGAGTCGACCAAGCAGCTCGTCGCCGACGTCCAGCAGGCCGTCAACCGCGCCCGCCTCCAGCTCCCCGACACCGTGGACCCGCAGGTCGTGGCCGGTTCCACCGACGACATCCCGACCGTCGTCCTCGCCGTCACCTCCGGCAAGGACCCGCAGGCGCTGGCCGACCAGCTCGAGCGGACCGTCGTCCCGGCCCTGGAGGACATCGACGGTGTCGGCCAGGTCTCCATCGACGGCGTTCAGGACCTCCAGGTCTCCGTCACCCCCGACGACCGCGGGCTCGCCGCGGCCGGGCTGACCACCATGGCCCTGTCCGAGGCGCTCAAGGCGGGCGGCGCCACCGTCCCGGCCGGCTCCTTCTCCGAGGACGGCAAGAGCCGCACGGTCCAGGTCGGCGGCGGCTTCACCTCGCTGAAGCAGATCCAGGACCTGACGATCAAGCCCGAGAAGGGCGAGCCGGTACGGCTCGGCGACGTCGCCACCGTCAAGCAGGAGGAGTCGCGGCGCGTCTCGCTCACCCGGACGAACGGCAGGCCGAGCCTCGCCGTCATGGCCACCATGGACAACGACGGCAGCGCCGTCGCCATCTCCGAGGCGGTCAAGGACAAGCTGCCCGGGCTGCGTGAGGACCTGGGCGACGGCGCCGAGCTGACGGTCGTCTCCGACCAGGGCCCGGCGGTCTCCAAGTCGATCTCCGGCCTGACCACCGAGGGCGCGCTCGGCCTCGTCTTCGCCGTCCTCGTCATCCTGGTCTTCCTGGCCTCCCTCCGCTCCACCCTCGTCACCGCGGTCTCCATCCCGCTCTCGGTGGTTCTCGCCCTGATCGTGCTGTGGACGCGGGACCTGTCCCTCAACATGCTCACGCTGGGCGCGCTGACCATCGCGATCGGCCGGGTCGTCGACGACTCGATCGTGGTCCTGGAGAACATCAAGCGGCACCTCGGCTACGGCGAGGAGCGCCGGGAGGCCATCCTCACCGCGGTCCGCGAGGTGGCCGGCGCGGTGACCTCCTCCACCCTCACCACCGTGGCGGTCTTCCTCCCGATCGGCCTGGTCGGCGGCATGGTGGGCGAGCTGTTCGGCTCCTTCAGCCTCACCGTCACGGCAGCCCTCCTCGCATCCCTCCTGGTCTCCCTGACCGTCGTCCCCGTCCTCTCGTACTGGTTCCTGCGCGCCCCCAAGGGCACCTCCGCGGACCCGGAGGAGGCGCGCCGCGCGGCGGAGGAGAAGGAGAACCGCAGCCGCCTCCAGCGCATGTACGTCCCGGTCCTCCGCTTCGCCACCCGCCGCCGTCTCACCAGCGTCGCCCTCGCGATCGTCGTCCTGGTGGGCACCTTCGGCATGGCCCCGCTGCTGAAGACCAACTTCTTCGACCCGGGCGACCAGGAGGTCCTGTCCATCAAGCAGGAGCTGCCCGCCGGTACCAGCCTGGAGGCGGCCGACGCCGCGGCCAGGAAGGTGGAGAAGGCGCTGGCCTCCGTGGACGAGGTGAAGGACCACCAGGTCACCGTCGGCTCGTCCGGTTTCATGGCGGCCTTCGGCGGCGGTACGGGCGCCAACCAGGCGTCGTACCAGGTCACGCTCACCGACTCGGCCTCCTACGAGCAGGCCCGCGACAGCATCGACGAGGAGCTGGCCAAGCTCGACGGCATCGGCGACACGACCATCGCGGCCGGCGACGGCTTCGGCAACCAGGACCTGAGCGTCATCGTCAAGGCGGCCGACGCCGCCACCCTGAAGAAGGCCTCCGAGCAGGTACGGGCCGAGGTCGCCGAGCTGGACGACGTCACCGACGTCCAGAGCGACCTGTCGCAGTCCGTCCCGCGCGTCTCGGTCAAGGCCACCGCCAAGGCGGCCGCCGCGGGCTTCAACGACGCGACGCTCGGCATGGCCGTCGCCCAGGCGGTGCACGGCACCCCGGCCGGCACGGCGATCCTGGACGACACCGAGCGGGACGTGGTCATCACCTCCGCCGCGCCCGCCAGGACCCTGGCGCAGCTCCGGCAACTGCCGCTCGGTCCGGTGAAGCTCGGCGACATCGCCGAGGTGAAGCTGGTCCCCGGTCCGGTCGCGATGACCCGCATCGACGGCGCCCGCGCCGCCACCATCACGGCCAAGCCGACCGGTGACAACACCGGCGCGGTCAGCGCCGACCTCCAGTCGAAGATCAACGCACTGGACCTTCCGGAGGGTGCCACGGCCTCCATCGGCGGGGTCTCGGAGGACCAGGAGGAGGCGTTCGCCAACCTGGGCCTGGCCATGCTGGCGGCCATCGCGATCGTCTTCATGCTGCTGGTGGCGACCTTCAAGTCGCTGGTCCAGCCGCTGATCCTGCTGGTCTCCATCCCGTTCGCGGCCACCGGCGCCATCGGCCTGCTGATCGCCACGGACACGGCGATGGGCGTCCCTGCCATGATCGGCATGCTGATGCTGATCGGCATCGTGGTCACCAACGCGATCGTGCTGATCGACCTGATCAACCAGTACCGCGCCCAGGGGCTCGGGGTCATCGAATCGGTCATCGAGGGCGGTCGTCACCGCCTCCGCCCGATCCTGATGACGGCCCTGGCGACGATCTTCGCCCTGCTGCCGATGGCCCTGGGGATCACGGGCGAGGGCGGCTTCATCGCCCAGCCGCTCGCGGTGGTCGTCATCGGCGGTCTGGTGACGTCGACGCTCCTCACCCTGCTGCTGGTCCCGACGCTGTACGCGATGGTGGAGCTCCGCAAGGAACGCCGCCGCGCCAAGCGCGCCGCCAAGCGCGCCGCGAAGTCGGCGCCGGCCGAGGAGAAGACCCCGGCCCCCGCCAACGCGTAGCGACCGTCCAGGCGCCCGCCCCGGCCGGGGCACCGGCACCGCACCGAACGCCCGAGGGGCGCCCCGCAACCGGCGGGGCGCCCCTCAGTGGCGTACGGGGACGGCTACGGCAGCGCCAGCATGCGCTCCAGCGCCAGCTTGGCGAAGCTCTCGGTCTCGCGGTCGACCTGGATCTGGTTGACCAGGTTGCCCTCGGCGAGCGACTCCAGCGCCCACACCAGGTGCGGCAGGTCGATGCGGTTCATGGTGGAGCAGAAGCAGACCGTCTTGTCGAGGAAGACGATCTCCTTGTCCTCGCTGGCGAATCGGTTCGCCAGACGGCGGACCAGGTTCAGCTCCGTACCGATCGCCCACTTCGAGCCGGCCGGGGCCGCCTCCAGGGTCTTGATGATGTACTCCGTGGAGCCGACGTAGTCCGCCGCCGCCACGACCTCGTGCTTGCACTCGGGGTGCACCAGCACGTTCACGCCCGGGACGCGCTCGCGCACGTCGTTCACCGAGTCCAGCGAGAAGCGCCCGTGCACGGAGCAGTGGCCCCGCCACAGGATCATCTTCGCGCCGCGCAGCTCCTCGGCCGTCAGGCCGCCGTTCGGCTTGTGCGGGTTGTAGAGCACGCAGTCGTCCAGGGACATGCCCATGTCGCGGACGGCGGTGTTGCGGCCCAGGTGCTGGTCCGGCAGGAAGAGCACCTTCTCGCCCTGCTCGAAGGCCCAGTCCAGGGCCCGCTTGGCGTTCGACGAGGTGCAGATGGTGCCGCCGTGCTTGCCGGTGAAGGCCTTGATGTCGGCGGAGGAGTTCATGTACGAGACCGGGACGGTCACGTCGGCGACGCCCGCCTCCGTCAGCACGTCCCAGCACTCAGCGACCTGCTCGGCCGTCGCCATGTCGGCCATGGAGCAGCCGGCCGCGAGGTCGGGCAGCACGACCTTCTGGTCGTCGGTGGTGAGGATGTCGGCCGACTCGGCCATGAAGTGCACGCCGCAGAAGACGATGTACTCGGCCTCCGGCCGCGCCGCCGCGTCCCGGGCGAGCTTGAAGGAGTCGCCGGTGACGTCCGCGAACTGGATGACCTCGTCGCGCTGGTAGTGGTGCCCCAGGACGAAGACCTTGTTCCCGAGCTTCTCCTTGGCCGCGCGGGCGCGCTCGACCAGGTCCGGGTCGGAGGGCGAGGGCAGGTCGCCCGGGCACTCCACTCCCCGCTCGCTCCTGGGGTCGGCCTCACGGCCGAGGAGCAGCAGGGCGAGGGGCGACGGCTGGACGTCCAGGGGCTGGGCGGTGGTCACGTCACGCACCCTTTCTTTTCTGCGGAGAACTTCTGCGGAGAGCCTTTTCGTCGAAATGACGCTATCTATCATAACCGCTTCACGTCACTTTGACGATGGCCATAGTGTCGATGTGACACATCCCCCCTCCACAGGTCGGTGCTTGTCCGGAGCCCGGTGTGCGAGCATGAAGGGGAAAGACAAGCGCTGTGCCCGGAATGAATCCGCGGCCCCGCCGGTTGCAACCGGTCGGCAAGCAGTCTCCGTACAACCCGGGAGAGAAGCAGATGTCCGTATCGGACGAGAAGACCACTGTCAGCGACGGCATCCTCCTGTCGGACGCCGCCGCGGCCAAGGTCAAGGCCCTGCTCGACCAGGAAGGCCGCGACGACCTGGCACTGCGCGTCGCCGTTCAGCCCGGTGGCTGCTCCGGCCTGCGTTACCAGCTCTTCTTCGACGAGCGCTCGCTCGACGGCGACGTCGTCAAGGACTTCAACGGCGTCAAGGTCGTCACCGACCGCATGAGCGCCCCCTACCTGGGCGGCGCCTCCATCGACTTCGTCGACACCATCGAGAAGCAGGGCTTCACGATCGACAACCCCAACGCCACCGGCTCCTGCGCCTGCGGCGACTCGTTCAGCTGACGCCGACGGCCGGCCACGCGAGGCGGCGGCCCCGGACGATCCCCGGGGCCGCCGCCTTCGTCGTACCCGCTACTTCCTCGGCACCCGCTCCCCGCTCGCCGCGTCCACGACCTGCCGGTCGCCCAGCGGCCGGTCCAGCGTGACCGTGCCGGTCAGCTCCTTGGCGATCAGGACGCACACCCGGCCCGGCTCGATCGGCTTCTCGACCACCGTGAGCTTCACCTGGGTGCCGCTCTCCTCCGCCTCGACGGTGTACTTGCTGCACACCCCGCCCCAGAAGCGCGCCGTCAGGATCCGGCCGTCCAGGCCGTACGACTCGACCTGCCGCGGCGCCTTCCCGGTGCCCGGCGACGGCTCCGGCGGCTCGGGCTTGGCCGGGGGCGGCGCGGGCGCCAGGTGCCGCGGAGCCACCGCCGGGTAGGTGACCGTGAACGGCCGGGCGTCGCCCTCCGGCGCCACCTCGAACAGCCACGACGGCACGAGCGCCGGACGCCCCGCCGTGTAGTGGGCCGCCAGCCCGAAGACCGCCCCCGAGACGGTCACCGTCTCCCGGCTCCCCTCACCGGGGGTCTTGCAGGGCGCGACCGGCTTGGTCCCGGAGTCCTCCAGCGGCGCGGGCGTCGCGCACCCGCCGATGGAGGGCCTGGCCCCGCCCGACCCGCCGTTCAGCAGCTTCAGCGCCTCCGCCGCGCCGATCACCGGGTACGCGTGGCTCTCCGCCGGCGCCTTCAGCCGGCCGCTGCCGCCGGTGACCGAGCCGTCCGCGCCCACCTGGATGCCGGTCGACCAGCCGTACGTCGGCAGCCCGCCCACCACCGGGTCCGCGTTCACCACCCGGACCGGGCCCATCACCTGGGTGGCGTCCAGCTCGGCGTCCCGCTGGCCCAGTGCCTCCAGGACCGGCGCCGCCGCCTTCTTCGCGGCCGCCTCGCTCACCGGCGCCCCGCTCAGGCGCTCCGGCGTCGTCGCACCGGTCGACGGGCACTCCTTGCCCTTCAGGCAGTTGTCGCTGCCGGCCGGCGCCGTGCCGAACGTCCAGGTGCCCGGCGCCTGCCGCTCCACGTGCAGCGTGGCGCCCGAGCCGTCCTTGTCCGGCCCCACCTTCCACGCCGAACCGGCCGCCTTCGGCGTACCGGCCACGCCCAGCGCCTTGGCCAGCCGTGCCACCTCGTCGGCGCCCACGGTGCCCTCCGGCCGGTACACGTGCGCCGAATCGGGGCCCTCGGGCAGCGGTCCGGAGGCCCGGTAGACCACCCCGCCCGGGTCCGGCTCACCGGGCGCGATGCCGGGGCCGCCGCCCGGCCCGCCGCGCTCGGTGTGGCCGTCCAGGGCGAGCGGCGGCGGCTGCGTACCGCCCGCCGCCGGGACGCCACCGCGGTCCTCACCCTCCGACGCCACCGTGGCGAAGTACGCGCCACCGCCCCCGGCCAGCAGCACCGCTGCCGCCACCGAGGCGACGGCGAGCGGCGAACGCCTCCGGCGAGGACTGTCCTGTGTCGGCTCCGTGGCCGGCTCCGGCTCCGTACTGCTCACCGCAATGCTCCTTCGAACGCCGTGGTCCCTCATACGGGAGACACCCGTGGGACGGAGCGGAGGAGCGCGCGGTTCCCTCAGCCGCCGTACTCGGGGGTGGCCTCGATCAGCCGGGCGGAAGCGGGCGGGACGACCACGCCATGGATCAGGGACGGCGACACGGGAGCGGGCGCGGCCTCCGCCGGAACCGCCCAGTGCGGAGCCATGCGCGCGCTGTCCCCCCGCAGCTCGGCCAGGCTCCACTCGGACTCGTACTGCTCACGCGGAACGCTGTACTTGGTCATGAACGCACCGTACGCACGCGAGAGCCGACCGAAAAAGACCTACTATCGGGTAGTTTCCGCGTAGGGGGAGTCCCGCCGACCCGGTAGCGTGAACTGTCAACTCCACCTCCCAGCAGGAGCGCCCAGCCGTGCGTATCGCAGTCACCGGCTCCATCGCCACCGACCACCTCATGACCTTCCCCGGCCGATTCGCCGACCAGCTCGTCGCCGATCAGCTCCACACGGTCTCCCTCTCCTTCCTGGTCGACAACCTCGACGTCCGCAGGGGAGGGGTGGCGGCGAACATCTGCTTCGGCATGGGGCAGCTCGGCACCCGCCCGATCCTGGTCGGCGCGGCGGGCTCCGACTTCGACGAGTACCGGGCCTGGCTCGACCGCCACGGCGTCGACACGAGCTCCGTACGGATCTCCGAAGTCCTGCACACCGCGCGCTTCGTGTGCACCACGGACGCCGACCACAACCAGATCGGCTCCTTCTACACCGGCGCCATGAGCGAGGCGCGCCTGATCGAGCTGAAGGCCGTGGCCGACCGGGTCGGCGGCCTGGACCTGGTGTCGATCGGCGCGGACGACCCCGAGGCGATGCTCCGCCACACCGAGGAGTGCCGCGCCCGGAACATCCCCTTCGCCGCCGACTTCTCGCAGCAGATCGCCCGCATGGACGGCGACGAGATCCGCACGCTGCTCGACGGCGCGACGTACCTCTTCTCCAACGAGTACGAGAAGGGGCTCATCGAGTCCAAGACCGGCTGGACCGACGAGGAGATCCTCGCCCGGGTCGGCCACCGGGTCACCACCCTCGGCTCGCGGGGCGTCCGCATCGAGAGCGACGGCGGCACCCGCATCGAGGTCGGCTGCCCCGAGGAGGAGGCCAAGGTCGACCCCACCGGTGTCGGCGACGCCTTCCGGGCCGGCTTCCTGTCCGGTCTGTCCTGGGGCGTCGGCCTGGAGCGCGCCGCCCAGGTCGGCTGCATGCTGGCCACCCTGGTCATCGAGACGCTCGGCACCCAGGAGTACACCCTCAGCCGCGTCCACTTCATGGACCGCTTCACCAAGGCGTACGGCCACGAGGCCGCCGCCGAGGTCCAGGCGCACCTGCCGTAATGCCCTAGGGGCCGTCTTGTCGATCTTGCCGGGCTCGCGACGCCTGGCACGCACGCTCGCTGCGTTGTCGTCGGTTGCCAATGTCCCCCGTAGCCCTACGGGCACGGGAGGTGCCCCCACCGCAGTGGCTCCTCCCCCTGCCTTCGGCGGGGGGACCCCCACCTCCGCCTGGCGATCGCACGCACCAGACGCCGCTCCCTGATCCGGCCTGATCGACAAGACACCCCCTAGGACGTCCGGCGGACCATGTACGCCGTGCCGTGGTCCGCCGGGCGCTCGCCCACGTACTCCTGGCCGCGCATCTCGCACCAGGCCGGGATGTCCAGGCGGGCCGCCTCGTCGTCGGACAGCACCGTGACGGTGCCGCCGACCGGGACGTCGCCGAACACCTTCGCCAGCTCGATCACCGGGATCGGGCACCGCCGCCCCAGCGCGTCCACCACCAGGGACTCCTCGCCCCCCGTGGCCGGCGCCGCGGCCGGCGCGCCGAACCGCTCGCGGAGCTGGGCCACCGTGCCCGGCAGCACCTGGAGGAACCGCTCCACGTCCGCCTCCGCCGTGCCGAACGGCAGCGACACGCGGACGTTGCCCTCCGACAGCACGCCCATGGCGCGCAGGACGTGGCTGGGCGTCAGCGTCGAACTCGTGCACGACGAACCGGAGGAGACGGAGAAGCCCGCCCGGTCCAGCTCGTGCAGCAGCGCCTCCCCGTCGACATAGAGACACGAGAAGGTGACCAGGTGGGGCAGCCGCCGCACCGGATCGCCGACCACCTCCACGTCCGGCACCGACCCCGCCACCCGCGCCCGGACGCGCTCCACCAGCTCCCGCAGCCGCCCGGCCTCCTCCGCCGCCTCCGCGCGCACCGCCCGCAGCGAGGCCGCCGCCGCCACGATGCCCGGGATGTTCTCGAACCCGGCCGCCCGCCCCGACTCACGCTCGTCCGCCGGGCCTTGGGGCGCGAACCGCACACCCTTGCGGACCGCCAGCAGCCCCACGCCCGCGGGACCGCCCCATTTGTGGGCACTTGCCGTGAGCAGTGACCACTCACCCGCCACCGGACCCCACGCCAGCGACTGCGCGGCGTCCACCAGCAGCGGCACCCCCGCCTCCCGGCACGCCGCGGCCACCTCGGCCACCGGCTGCTCCGTGCCCACCTCGTGGTTGGCCGACTGGAGGCAGGCGAGCGCCGTGCCGTCCCCCAGCGCGGCGGCGTACGCCTCGGGCGCCACCCGCCCGGTCCGGTCCACCGGGACCTCGGTCACCGTCCCGCCGTCCGCCTCGTGGGCGGCAGCCGCGTGCAGCACGGACGAGTGCTCCACCGCCGACACGACCAGGTGCCGCCCCGTCCGCCGCCGCCCGGCGAGCGCACCGGCAACCCCCGAGTGCACCGCGCGGGTACCCGAAGGAGTGAACACCAGCTCGTCGGGGCGGCACCCCACCGCCTCCGCGGCCGCCTCCCGCGCCGCGTCCAGCAGCAGCCGGGCGCGCCGCCCCTCCCGGTACAGCCGGGCGGGATCGGCCCACCCCTCGTCGAGCGCCGCCTGGAGGGCCTGCCGGGCCACGGGGTGGAGGGGAGCGGAGGAAGCGGAATCGAAGTAGGGCACACGGCCACGCTAACTCCGGTGGCCCCGCCCCCGGGCCGCCGGCCCGGCGGGAGGCCGGTCGGAACCCTCGGAACATCGGCCTTCAACACCCCTTCGGGGTGCGCTGCGGCGCGTTGGGCACCCTCCCCGCGCGACCCCAAATTGCGTCCAGTAGGGTTTGGTCCGCATAAACATCCAAACCCCTGCCCGCGTCAGGGCCGGCGACCGACCAGCGTGACGGCCGCAGCCGACCGCGCGGGCGAGACTCTCGGGAAGGCGCTACGTGAGTCCCAACGGCTCCGACCGCTCGTCGCGGCGCCCGATGCGGCGGAAGCTGCCGCAGGTGCTGACTGCGGGCCTGATCCTCGCGACCGCCACCGGTTGCACATACAAGGACTTCCCCCGCCTTGGAATGCCCACCCCGGTGACGGAGGAGGCTCCGCGGATCCTCTCCCTGTGGCAGGGCTCGTGGGCGGCTGCGCTCGCCACGGGCGTCCTCGTCTGGGGCCTGATCCTGTGGAGCGTCATCTTCCACCGGCGCAGCCGCACCAAGGTCGAGGTTCCTCCGCAGACCCGGTACAACATGCCCATCGAGGCGCTGTACACGGTGACCCCCCTCATCATCGTCTCGGTGCTCTTCTACTTCACCGCGCGTGATGAGTCGAAGCTGCTCGCCCTCTCCGACAAGCCCACCCACACCATCAACGTGGTCGGCTACCAGTGGAGCTGGGGCTTCAACTACATCGAGAACGTCGACGGCAAGCCGGAAACGGCCGCCGAGACCGACAAGTCCCTCGCCGCCATTCCGGACAAGTACCAGAAGGACTTCCCCCAGGGAGCCGACGGCGTCTACGACTACGGCATCCCCGGCACGCGGAACCCGCAGAACGGCAACCCGGGTCCGACCCTGTGGCTGCCGAAGGGCGAGAAGGTCCGGTTCATCCTGACCTCGCGTGACGTCATCCACTCCTTCTGGGTGCTGCCCTTCCTCTTCAAGCAGGACGTCATCCCCGGCCACACCAACGTGTTCGAGGTGACGGCCACCGAGGAGGGCACCTTCAGGGGCAAGTGCGCCGAGCTCTGCGGCGTCGACCACTCCCGCATGCTGTTCAACGTCAAGGTGGTCTCACCGGAGCGTTACCAGCAGCACCTGAAGGAGCTGGCCGAGAAGGGGCAGACCGGCTTCATCCCGTCGGGCATTCAGCAGACGGACCCGGCCAGGAATGCGGAGAAGAACCAACTGTGAGCATCCTCAACGAACCTCAGGGTGCCGCCTCGGCAGCCGACGGCTCGCGTGAGCCGTACGCGAACGAGCTGCCCGTCCGGCGCAGGCACCCCGGCGGCGTGGTCGTGAAGTGGCTGACCACCACCGACCACAAGACCATCGGCACGCTCTACCTGGTCACCTCGTTCGCCTTCTTCTGCATCGGCGGTCTGCTGGCGCTCTTCATGCGCGCCGAGCTCGCCCGGCCGGGTACGCAGATCATGTCGAACGAGCAGTTCAACCAGGCGTTCACGATGCACGGCACGATCATGCTGCTGATGTTCGCGACGCCGCTGTTCGCCGGATTCGCCAACTGGATCATGCCGCTGCAGATCGGCGCGCCCGACGTGGCGTTCCCGCGGCTGAACATGTTCGCCTACTGGCTGTACCTCTTCGGCTCGATCATCGCGGTGGCCGGCTTCCTCACCCCGCAGGGTGCGGCCGACTTCGGCTGGTTCGCCTACACGCCGCTGTCGGACGCGGTCCGCTCGCCGGGTGTCGGCGCCGACATGTGGATCATGGGTCTGGCCTTCTCCGGCTTCGGCACGATCCTCGGCTCGGTCAACTTCATCACCACGATCATCTGCATGCGCGCACCCGGCATGACGATGTTCCGCATGCCGATCTTCACCTGGAACGTGCTGCTGACCGGCGTGCTGGTCCTGCTCGCCTTCCCGGTGCTCGCCGCCGCGCTCTTCGCGCTGGAGGCCGACCGGAAGTTCGGCGCCCACATCTTCGACCCCGCCAACGGCGGCCCGTTGCTGTGGCAGCACCTCTTCTGGTTCTTCGGTCACCCAGAGGTGTACATCATCGCCCTGCCGTTCTTCGGCATCGTCTCGGAGATCATCCCGGTCTTCAGCCGCAAGCCGATGTTCGGTTACATCGGTCTGGTGGCCGCGACCATCGCGATCGCCGGTCTGTCCGTGACGGTGTGGGCGCACCACATGTACGTCACCGGCGGTGTGCTGCTGCCGTTCTTCTCCTTCATGACCTTCCTGATCGCGGTACCGACCGGTGTGAAGTTCTTCAACTGGATCGGCACCATGTGGAAGGGCTCGTTGTCCTTCGAGACCCCGATGCTCTGGACGATCGGCTTCCTGGTCACCTTCACCTTCGGTGGTCTGACCGGTGTCATCCTGGCGTCGCCCCCGATGGACTTCCACGTCTCCGACTCGTACTTCGTCGTCGCGCACTTCCACTACGTCGTCTTCGGCACCGTGGTCTTCGCGATGTTCGCCGGATTCCACTTCTGGTGGCCGAAGTTCACCGGCAAGATGCTGGACGAGCGCCTGGGCAAGATCACCTTCTGGACGCTGTTCATCGGCTTCCACGGCACGTTCCTGGTGCAGCACTGGCTGGGTGCCGAGGGCATGCCCCGCCGTTACGCGGACTACCTCGCCGCCGACGGCTTCACCCTGCTGAACACGATCTCCACGATCGCCTCGTTCCTGCTGGGCCTGTCGATCCTGCCGTTCATGTACAACGTCTGGAAGACCGCCAAGTACGGCAAGAAGATCGAGGTCGACGACCCGTGGGGCTACGGCCGTTCGCTGGAGTGGGCGACCTCCTGCCCGCCGCCGCGGCACAACTTCCTCACGCTGCCGCGCATCCGCTCGGAATCCCCGGCCTTCGACCTGCATCACCCTGAGATCGCCGCTGTCGGCCAGCTCGAGAACCACGGGCAGAAGGACACCGCGCTGTTCGGTGGCAAGGAGGTCGGCAAGTGAAGATCCAGGGCAAGATGTTCATCTGGCTGAGCATCTTCATCCTCGCCATGGCGATCCTCTATGGCGTGTGGTCGAAGGAGCCGGCCGGTACGACGGCGCTCTTCATGGCCTTCGGCCTGGCCGTCATGATCGGCTACTACCTGGCCTTCACGGCCCGGCGGGTGGACGCCATGGCGCAGGACGACAAGGAGGCCGACGTCGCGGACGAGGCCGGCGAGGTCGGCTTCTTCTCGCCGCACAGTTGGCAGCCGCTCTCCCTGGCCATCGGTGGCGCCTTCGCCTTCCTGGGCGTCGCGCTCGGCTGGTGGCTCCTGTACTTCTCCCTGCCGCTGATCCTGATCGGCATCTTCGGCTGGGTCTTCGAGTACTACCGGGGCGAGAACCAGAACCAGTAGGCGTCCGCGCTTCGACAAGGGGCCCGGCGACCTCCGTACGGAGGTCGCCGGGCCCCTCGTTTGGAGTCATCCCGCGTGCCGTTGCGGTGTTGTCTTCCTACGGTGTGGTTATGAGCAACACGCCCCGCATGCGCACCGCCATAAGCTGCACCCTGCTGGTCGCCGTCACCGGTGCGAGCGCGACCGCGTGCGGTGGCCCGGACGGCCACCCCCTCTCCGCGAAGCCGTACGACGCGGCCCGCCAGGTCGCGTTCAACGCCCCGTCCGGCACCGCCAAGGCGGCCCTCGACAAGCCGCTGGAAGTCACCGCCACGGGCAAGGACGGCCGCATCACGGACGTCACCGCCGTCGACACGGCCGGGCACTACCTCGCCGGCGAACTCTCCGCCGACGGCAGCCGCTGGCGCTCGACGGCCCCCCTGGTCGCCGGCACCCGCTACACCGTCCGGGTCGCCACGGAGGACCGCAAGGGCGCTCCGGGCGCCCGTACGGTGACGTTCGAGACCGCGGCCGCCAAAAGCCTCCTGAACGTGAAATTCGGCCCTGAGGCGGGCAAGTACGGCGTCGGGCAGCCCATTACGGCGGAGCTCAGCGCCCCGGTGACCACCAAGGAGGGCCGGGCCGCCGTCGAGCGCTCGCTCAAGGTGCGCTCCCGGCCGGCGGTCACGGGCTCCTGGTACTGGGTCGACGACAAGAAGCTGCACTATCGCCCGAAGGAGTACTGGCCCGTCGGCGCGTCCGTCACCGTGACGGGCAATCTCGGCGGTGTCAGGGTCGCGGGCAACCTCTACGGCGGCTCCGCCAAGGCCCTCAACCTCACCATCGGCGACCGCGTCGAGGCCATCACCGACGCGGCCACCCACCACATGACGGTCAAGCGCAACGGAAAGGTGATCAACACCATTCCGGTGACCACCGGGAAACCGGGCTTCTCCACCCGTAACGGCATCAAAGTGGTGCTCGGCAAGGAGTACTTCGTCCGGATGCGCAGCACCACCGTCGGCATCGCCGCGGGCAGCAGCGAGTCGTACGACCTCCCCGTCTACTACGCCACCCGGGTGACCTGGAGCGGCGAGTACGTCCACGCCGCCCCCTGGTCCGTCGGCTCACAGGGCTCCGCCAACGTCAGCCACGGCTGCACCGGCATGTCCACCAGCAACGCCGCCTGGTTCTACGAGAACGTCCGCCCCGGCGACCTGGTCACCGTGGTCAACAGCGCGGGCAAGGAGATGGACCACTTCGGCAACGGCTTCGGCGACTGGAACCTGCCCTGGGACAAGTGGCAGTCGGGCAGCGCCGCCCGCGCCGACGCCCCCCGCACGGAGGCCGTACGGCTCAGGCCGGGCCTCTGAGGCGACCGGACACGTCGGTGGGGGTCACGCCTCCACGGACAGCCGGGAGCGCAGGAGGGCCGCCAGGGAGTCCGCGAGCTCGACGGGGTCGACCGGGAGGGTCACCGCGGCGTCCGCGCGGCTCCAGGTGGCCAGCCAGGCGTCCTGGGGGCGCCCGATCAGCAGCAGCACCGGCGGGCAGCGGAAGACCTCGTCCTTGATCTGGCGGCACACCCCCATGCCGCCCGCCGGCACCGCCTCGCCGTCCAGGACGCAGACGTCGATGCCGCCCTTGTCGAGCTGGTCCAGCACGGCCGGGAGCGTCGCGCACTCGATGTACTCGACCGGCGGAACGTCGGCCGCGGGCCTGCGCCCGGCCGCCAGCCGCACCTGCGCGCGGGTGTTGGCGTCGTCGCTGTAGACCAGGACGGTGGCGCTCGACTGCATTGTTCCTCCGAGTACGTCGGCGGCATGGGCAGGAAGGCTGGTACCGATGCGCCGGATGCTACTCCTGTCCACCGCCCCCGGGCACCGGTTCGGACACCCCTTCGACGCCCGCCGCGATGGGCCGTTCGGGCTGGACAGAGCGCACCAACACACCGAACGGCACCCCCCGGAGTGAGGGCGGGATAAGCGACCGACATAATGTCGGTCGTGGCGACAGCAACGACAGTAGAAACCGGGCACGCGCACCCGTCGGTCAATCGGCCG
Organism: Streptomyces sp. WAC05374; assembly: GCF_004353505.1. GTDB lineage: Bacteria > Actinomycetota > Actinomycetes > Streptomycetales > Streptomycetaceae > Streptomyces. The sequence goes on along the minus strand of NZ_SMNQ01000002.1, from coordinate 408,989 downwards.
AACCTCACCAGCGTCGGAACCATCATCTGGCTGAGTTCCGAGCTGATGTTCTTCGCGGCCCTCTTCGCGATGTACTTCACCCTGCGATCGGTGACGGGTGCCGAGTTCTGGTCAGAGAAAGCCGACCTGCTGAACTTCCCGTTCTCGGCGACCAACACCACGATCCTGGTGCTCTCCTCCCTCACCTGCCAGCTCGGCGTGTTCGCGGCCGAGCGGGGCGATGTGAAGAAGCTCCGGGCGTGGTTCATCATCACGTTCGTGATGGGTGCGATCTTCATCGGAGGCCAGGTCTTCGAGTACACCGAGCTGGTCAAGCACGAGGGCCTCTCGCTCTCGTCCGACCCCTACGGCTCCGTGTTCTACCTGACGACCGGCTTCCACGGCCTGCACGTGACGGGCGGTCTCATCGCCTTCCTGCTGGTCCTCGGCCGTACGTACGCGGCCAAGAGATTCACTCACGAGCAGGCAACCGCCGCCATCGTCGTGTCCTACTACTGGCACTTCGTCGATGTCGTCTGGATCGGCCTCTTCGCCACGATCTACATGATCAAGTAGTCGGACCCGTACCCGACAGGTACACCCGACACATCCAGCAAGCATCGACGCAGAAGATCCTGACACCGGGGTAATCCGTGAAAAAGCTCTCCGCACGACGACGCCATCCGCTGGCGGCGGTCGTCGTCCTACTCCTCGCGCTGGCGGCCACTGGGGGGCTGTACGCCGCGTTCGCGCCCGCGGGCAAGGCGCAGGCAGACGAAACCGCCCAGTCCCTCGCCATCGAGGAGGGCAAGAAGCTCTACACCGTCGGCTGCGCTAGCTGCCACGGAACCGGCGGTCAGGGAACCACTGACGGCCCGAGCCTGGTCGGCGTCGGCTCCGCAGCCGTGGACTTCCAGGTCGGCACCGGCCGCATGCCGGCGCAGCAGCCCGGCGCCCAGGTGCCGAAGAAGAGGAACATCTACTCGCAGGCGGAGATCGACCAGCTCGCCGCGTACGTCGCGTCCCTCGGCGCCGGCCCGATCACGCCGACCGAGAAGCAGGTCAGCCCGGAAGGCGCGGACATCGCCCGGGGTGGCGACCTGTTCCGCACCAACTGCGCCCAGTGCCACAACTTCACCGGCGAGGGCGGTGCCCTGACGCACGGCAAGTACGCCCCCAGCCTCGACGGTGTGAGCAACAAGCACATCTACGAGGCCATGCAGACCGGCCCGCAGAACATGCCGTCCTTCCCCGACACCACGATGCCGGAGAAGGAGAAGAAGGACATCATCGCGTACATCAACAGCGTGAACGGTGACGAGACGCCGACCCCCGGCGGCTTCGCACTGGGCGGGCTGGGCCCGGTCAGCGAGGGCCTGTTCGGATGGATCTTCGGTCTGGGTTCCCTGATCGCTGTCGCCGTCTGGGTCGCGGCCCACACCGCTAAGGCCAAGAAGTCATGAGTAGCCAAGAGATTTCATCAGCAGAGAGCCTGCCGAACGCGCAGGACACCACGCACGGCACGGCGGTGGCGGAGAACCCGTTCGCCGACCCGGGGCTGCCGCCCCACAAGCCGCGCATCCAGGACATCGACGAGCGGGCCGCCAAGCGCTCCGAGCGCACGGTCGCCCTGCTGTTCACCCTGTCGATGCTGGCCACGATCGGCTTCATCGCCTCCTTCGTGATCTTCCCGGTCGACAAGATCGTCTACGTCTGGCCGCTGGGCCACGTCAGCGCGACCAACCTGTCGCTGGGTCTGACCCTGGGCCTCGCCCTCTTCTGCATCGGCGCGGGCGCGGTCCACTGGGCCCGCACCCTGATGTCCGACGAGGAGATGGCCGACGACCGGCACGCCATCGAGGCGACGCCGGAGGTCAAGGCCAAGGTCATGGCGGACTTCGCGGACGGTGCGCGGGAGTCCGCGATCGGCCGCCGCCCGCTGATCCGCAACACCATGCTCGGCGCGCTGGCCATGGTGCCGCTCTCCGGCGTGGTGCTGCTGCGCGAGCTGGGCCCGCTGCCCGAGAAGAAGCTGTTCCACACCGGGTGGTCCAAGGGCAAGCAGCTCATCAACATGAACACGAACGAGCCGCTGCGTCCCGAGGACGTCGCGGTGGGTTCGCTCACCTTCGCCAAGCCGGAGGGCCTGGAGGAGAGCGACCACGAGTTCAACACCAAGATCGCCAAGGATGCCCTGATGATCGTCCGGATCCAGCCGGAGGACATCAAGGACAAGCGCGAGCTGGAGTGGTCGCACGAGGGCATCGTCGCCTTCTCCAAGATCTGCACCCACGTGGGCTGCCCGATCTCCCTGTACGAGCAGCAGACGCACCACGTCCTCTGCCCGTGCCACCAGTCCACCTTCGACCTCTCCGACGGCGCCCGCGTCATCTTCGGCCCGGCCGGTCACCCGCTGCCGCAGCTGCGGATCGGCGTGAACGACGAGGGCTTCCTCGAAGCGCTCGGTGACTTCTCCGAGCCCGTCGGCCCTGCATTCTGGGAGCGCGGATGAGCACCACGACCGCAAGCGACGCCAAGCGCAAGGCGCCCGCCGGCGAGCGGGTCGCCGACTGGGCCGACGGCCGGCTGGGCATCTACGGCCTCGCCAAGGCCAACATGCGCAAGATCTTCCCGGACCACTGGTCCTTCATGCTGGGCGAGATCTGCCTCTACAGCTTCCTGATCATCATCCTCACGGGTGTGTATCTGACGCTGTTCTTCCACCCGAGCATGAACGAGATCGAGTACCACGGCTCGTACGTGCCGATGCAGGGCATCCGCATGACCGAGGCGTACGCCTCGACCCTGGACATCAGCTTCGACGTCCGCGGTGGTCTGCTCATCCGGCAGATCCACCACTGGGCCGCGCTGATCTTCCTCGCGGGCATGTTCGTGCACATGATGCGCGTCTTCTTCACCGGCGCGTTCCGCAAGCCGCGTGAGATCAACTGGCTGTTCGGCTTCCTGCTCTTCGTCCTGGGCATGTTCACCGGTTTCACCGGCTACTCGCTCCCGGACGACCTGCTCTCCGGCACCGGTGTCCGCTTCACGCAGGGCGCGATCCTGTCCATGCCGATCGTCGGCACGTACATCTCGATGTTCCTGTTCGGCGGCGAGTTCCCCGGCCACGACATGGTGGCCCGGTTCTACTCGATCCACATCCTGCTGCTGCCGGGCATCATGCTCGGCCTCGTGGTGGCGCACCTGATCCTGGTCTTCTACCACAAGCACACGCAGTTCCCCGGCCCCGGCCGGACGAACAAGAACGTCGTCGGCATGCCGCTGCTGCCGGTGTACATGGCCAAGGCCGGAGGCTTCTTCTTCCTGGTCTTCGGTGTCATCGCCATGATCGCCGCGCTGTTCACGATCAACCCGATCTGGTCCATGGGCCCCTACCGCCCCGACCAGGTCTCCACCGGCGCCCAGCCCGACTGGTACATGGGCTTCGCCGAGGGTCTGATCCGTGTCATGCCGGGCTGGGAGATCAACCTCTGGGGCCACACCCTGGTCCTGGGCGTGTTCATCCCGCTGATGCTCTTCGGCGTGATGCTCGCCGCGATCGCGGTCTACCCGTTCATCGAGTCGTGGATCACCGGCGACAAGCGCGAACACCACCTGCTGGACCGGCCGCGCAACGCGCCGACCCGGACCGCGCTCGGTGTCGCCTGGGTCACCGGCTACATGATCATGCTGATCGGTGGTGGCAACGACATCTTCGCCACCCACTTCCACATGTCGATCAACTCGATCACCTGGTTCGTCCGGATCTTCTTCTTCCTCGGCCCGGTCATCGCGTTCATCGTCACCAAGCGGATCTGCCTGGGTCTCCAGCGGCGCGACAAGGACAAGGTGCTGCACGGACGTGAGTCCGGCATCATCAAGCGCCTGCCGCACGGTGAGTTCGTGGAGATCCACGAGCCGCTCAGCCAGGCCCAGCTCCACGCGCTCACCGCGCACGAGCAGTACACGCCCGCCGAGATCGGCCCGACGGTCGACGAGAACGGCGTCGAGCGCAAGCCGTCGCGCGGGCAGCGGCTGCGCGCCAAGCTGAGCAAGGGGTACTTCGGCGACGGGAACCAGATCCCCAAGGCCACCGCCGAGGAGTACAAGGAGATCACGAGCGGCCACGGCCACCACTGATCACCTCCCCCTCCCCGGGGGACCCTGAGAGTCGCCACGGCGAGAGCCCCGTCCATTCGCTGGACGGGGCTCTTTGCCGTCCCCCGCGCTCGATAGGCTGTGCTCATCCCTGTACGCACGGACACCAGGAGCGACCATGAGCGCTGTGAGCCCCGCTGGAGGTACGAGCACGGCGGGTCGTTCCTGGCCCGAGGTGCTGAACGGCCTGCTGGAAGGCCGCGACCAGAGCGCCGACGACACGGCGTGGGCGATGGACCGCATCATGCGCGGCGAGGCCACCGACGCCCAGATCGCCGGGTTCGCGGTCGCGCTGAGGGCCAAGGGCGAGACGGTCGAGGAGATCTCCGGCCTCGTGCGCACCATGTACGCGCACGCCAACGTCATCGACGTGCCCGGCCCGTCCGTCGACCTCGTGGGGACGGGCGGCGACGGCGCCAAGACGGTCAACATCTCCACCATGTCGGCGATCGTCGTCGCCGGAACGGGCGCCAAGGTCGTCAAGCACGGCAACCGCGCCGCTTCCTCCGCCTCCGGCTCCTCCGACGTGCTGGAGAAGCTCGGCGTCAACCTGGACCTGTCGCCCCGGCGGGTCGCGGAGGTCGCCGAGGAGGCGGGCATCACCTTCTGCTTCGCGGTGAAGTTCCACCCGGCGCTGCGCCATGTGGCGGCCGCCCGCAAGGAGCTGGGCATCCGCACCACGTTCAACTTCCTGGGGCCGCTCACCAACCCGGCGCGGGTGAAGGCCCAGGCGACCGGGGTCGCCGACCCCCGGATGGCCCCCATCATGGCCGGTGTGCTCGCCGAGCGCGGCTCCTCCGCGCTGGTGTTCCGGGGCGACGACGGGTTGGACGAGCTGACCACCACGGCCACCTCCAAGGTGTGGGTCGTCCGCGACGGCGCGGTGCGCGAGGAGACGTTCGACCCCCGGGACGTGGGCATCTCCCTGGTGCCGGTGGACGCGCTGCGCGGCGCGGACGCCTCGTACAACGCGGACGTGGCGCGCCGGCTGCTGGGCGGCGAGACCGGGCCCGTCCGGGACGCGGTGCTGCTCAACGCGGCGGCGGCCCTGGTCGCCCTGGAGCCGTCGGACGCGCCGCTGGCCGAGCAGATCCGGGCGGGCATCGCGAAGGCGGCCGAGTCGGTCGACTCCGGCGCGGCCCGGGCGGCGCTGGAGCGGTGGGTGGCGGCGAGCCACCGCTGACCTCGGCCCGGGGCGCGGTCCGGATGGCGGACCGCGCCCTTGCGCATGCCGAGACGTATGGCAAGATGCCTTTCAAGGTCATGAGTGACAGCGACTACGGCCCCGGCCCGCTGTCCGGCAACCCTCCGTCCGTGGCGGGGTGCCCCGGGTGAAGACCAGGTCGCGGGCAGCGAGGTCCGCGGCAAGCGCGGACCCCTGCACACCCTGGGGTCCTGGTCCTCAAGGGAGCAGTCTCGTGAGCAAGCGAATGCGATAGGGCGTATCGCCCCCTCTTCAGTACACCCTCCGCGCGGTGGCGTTCCGCCGTGCGTCGAGGCAACCCCCGTGTGCCGCGCGGCCCTCCGCGTGCCGCCCGCACGGGTCATGAAGCGATTCCCCTCTGCCTGCCCGGGAGATACCCATGTCTGTCACCGCCGTCGCCGCCGACCAGTCCATTTGTTCGCCGCTGCCCGTCCTGGGTGGGGATGTCACCGTGCCGCTGGTCACCGGCGGCGAGGTCACGTACGCCGCCCTCGACTACGCGGCCAGCGCGCCGGCCCTCCAGCGGGTGTGGGACGACGTGGCCGCCTACGCGCCGTACTACGGCAGCGTGCACCGGGGGGCCGGGTACCTGTCGCAGCTCTCGACCGACCTGTTCGAGAACAGCCGCGCCGCCGTGGCGGAGTTCCTGGACTGCCGCGAGGGCGACCAGGTCGTCTTCACCCGGTCGACGACCGACTCGCTCAACCTGCTGGCCGCCGCCCTGCCCGCCGACTGCCAGGTCTTCGTCTTCGAGACCGAGCACCACGCCTCGCTGCTGCCCTGGAGGGACGCGCGGGTCACGTACCTCAACGCCCCGCGCACGCCAGGGCAGGCGGTCGAGACGCTGGAGCGGGCGCTCGCCGACCGCGACCCCTACGGCCCCGCCCTGGTGTGCGTCACCGGCGCGTCCAACGTGACCGGAGAGCTGTGGCCCGTACGGGAACTGGCCGCCGCCGCCCACGCCCACGGCGCCCGCATCGTCCTGGACGCCGCGCAGCTCGCGCCGCACCACCCGGTCTCGGTGAAGGACCTGGACGTCGACTGGGTGGCGTTCTCCGGGCACAAGCTGTACGCCCCCTTCGGCTCGGGCGTCCTCGCCGGGCGCGCCGACTGGCTGCGGGAGGCCGAGCCGTACCTGGCCGGCGGCGGCGCGTCCCGGAAGGTGGCGCGGCGCGCCGACGGCGGCGTGGACGTGGAGTGGCACACCACCGCCGCCCGCCACGAGGCCGGCTCGCCCAACGTCATCGGCGTGTACGCCATCGCCTCCGCCTGCAAGGCCCTCACCGAGGCCGGGTTCGACGCCCTGGTGGCCCGCGAGCGGTACCTGATCGGCAAGGTCCGGGAAGGGCTCGCCGAGGTGCCCGAGGTGAAGGTGCTGTCGCTGTTCGGCGACGACGCTCCCCGGGTCGGTGTCATCTCGTTCGTGGTGGAGGGCTGGAACAGCTCGCACTTCGCGGCGGCGCTGTCGGCCGAGTACGGGATCGGCGTCCGTGACGGGCTGTTCTGCGCCCACCCCCTGGTGCGGACCCTGCTCGGCGGCGAGCGCGAGGACGTCGGCGAGTGCGGCGCGCCGGAGGCGGCGCCCGGGGAGAAGTCGCTGAACGCGATCCGCGTCAGCTTCGGGGCGGGGACGCCGGACGAGCACGTCGAGCGGTTCGTTCGGGCCGTGAAGGAGCTCGTCCGGGACGGGGCGCGGTGGAACTACCGTACGGAGGACGGGCGCTGTGTGCCCGACCGCGGCTGACGAGCCGGGTGCCCACCAGGATGGTGCGCAGGGCCCGCTCGGCGGCGTCGGCGAGCAGCCCGGCCGCGCCCTCCAGGGCGTCCGGCAGTGACAGGGGCCCGGGCGCGATCGACTCGTAGGCGTCCAGCCCCGCCGCCTCCGCCCCGTCGCCGAGCGTCCCGGCGAGCGCGAGCACCGGGACACCCGCCTCCCGTGCCCGGCGCGCCACCTCGCCCGGCACCTTGCCGCGCACGGTCTGGGCGTCCAGGGCACCCTCGCCGGTGATCACCAGGTCGGCGTCGCCGAACCGGGCGGCGAGGTCCAGCCCGTCGAGGAGCACCTCGAAGCGCGGGAGCAGCCGGGCGCCCACCGCCGCGAGCCCGGCGCCCAGCCCGCCCGACGCCCCGGTGCCGGGCGCCGACCGCAGGTCCACCTCCGGCGCGAACGTCCCCGTCAGTGCGGCGGCCCAGTGCTCCAGGGCCGCCGACAGCTCCTCGCACTGTGCCGGGGTGGCGCCCTTCTGGGGCCCGAACACCCGCGCCACGCCCCGCTCGCCGCACAGCACGTTGAACGGGTTGCACGCCACCAGCAGTTCGCAGTGGGCCAGCCGCGGGTCGAGCCCGCCGGGGTCGACGGCCGCCAGCCGTCCCAGGACGGCCCCGCCGTACGGCAGTTCGGTGCCGGAGGCGTCCAGCAGCCTTACGCCCAGCGCCTGGAGGGCGCCCGCGCCGCCGTCCGAGGTGCCCGAGTCGCCGCAGCCGACCAGGACGCGGCGGGCGCCCGCGTCGAGGGCGGCCCGGATCAGCTCGCCGACCCCGTACGTCGTGGTGGCACCGGGGTCCCGGAGGCCCGGCGGCACCAGGGCCAGACCGGCGGCGGCGGCCATCTCCACGACGGCCGAACCGTCCCCGAGGAGCGCGAAGTGGCTCTCCACCGGGTGGCCCAGGGGGCCGGTCGCCGGGTACGGGACGAGCCGCCCGCCCGTCGCGGCGGCCAGCGCCTCCGCCGTGCCCTCACCGCCGTCGACCAGCGGGACCAGGTCCAGGTCGGCGTCCGGCAGGACCCGCAGGACCCCCTCGGCGATGGCCTCGGCGGCCTGGCGGGCGGACAGGGACTCCTTGAAGCCGCTGGGCGCGATGGCGATGGAAAGGTTCACGGCTGGGTCTCCAGGAGGACGGGCACGCCGAGCGACGGCCAGACGGTCAGGGCGAACAGCAGGACCAGGCCCGCCGTGAGCGGGGCGAGCACCGCCGACAGCCGCAGCAGGTCGCGCGGCGTGAAGGTGGGCACCCCGTCGGGGAGGTCGGAGAAGAGCGCCACCGGTTTCGCCGACGCGGGCAGCGTGTGACAGAACCCGGCCGCCGCGGTCGAGGCGAGCGCGGCGGCCACCGGGTTGACCCCGGCCGCGGCCGCGGCCACGACCACCAGCGGGACGAGCACCGACGAGCGGGCCGAGCGGGACTGGAGCACCAGGTGCGCCGCCGTGCTGACGACCACCACGACGGTGAGGAACAGCCAGGGCGCCGCGCGCAGCGGGAGCCCGGACACCAGCCAGGCCGCCGCGCCGGAGTCGGCGAGCGCCACGCCCATCGCCATCGTCGCCGCCATGAACAGCAGCAGCGGCCACGGCACGGTCCGCAGGGCGTCCTTGAGCCGTACCGTGCCCAGCGCCGGGGACGCGGCCACCACCGCGCCGATCAGTGCGACCACCGCCGGCGGGACCCGGTGGAGCGGCTCACTGCACCAGAGCACCACGACCGTGGCCAGCAGCAGGGCGCAGCGCGCCTCGGCCGTGGACAGCGGCCCGGTGACGGGCGTGGGGGAGTGCGCCTCCAGGTCGGCGTGGGTGATGCGGACCGGGCCGCGCCGGTCGTCCCGCGAGGTGGTGGTCACAAGGACGGCCTCGGCGGCCAGGTGGGAGGAGACGATTGCCAGCGGCAGCCCCAGCAGCAGCCACTGGACGAACCCCAGCCTCTGCCCGGTGTGCTCCCACAGCACATGGACGGTGATCAGGTGCGCCCCCGCACCGATCAGTGTGGCGACGGCCGACAGCAGCACCACCGTCGGGAACAGCAGCGCCAGCATCACCACCAGCCGCCTGCGCTCCGCCAGCACCTCGGCCAGCGCCAGGAACACCGGCAGTGCCAGCGCGGCCCGCCCCGAGGTCGCCGGCACGGCGAAGGACGTCACGACCAGCGCGGCGGTCGTCAGGTGGACCAGTTGGCGCACCGTGCGGGCGCCGCTGACCAGGAACGCCGCCGCCCGCCCCGCGAGCCCGGTCCGGGTCACCGCGGCGGCCAGCACGAACGCGCAGATCAGCAGCCAGATCGTCTCGTCGCCCAGGGTGGCGAACAGGGTCTCGCTGCTGATCACCCCGGTCGCGGTGAGCGCCAGGCCCGCGCCCAGCGCGACGAACGTGTCGTCGACCGGCGTGGCGATCCAGGCGACGGTGGCGAGCACGAAGACGGCCAGTGTCAGGCGCGCCTCGACGCCGAGTCCGGGGAACCGGTTCGGCAGCGCCAGCAGCGCGCACACCCCGAGCGCGCCGCCCAGCCAGGCCGCCCGGCCGAGGGAGGGGGTCACGGTGATCAGTCTGGGTACGTGCCGTGAGCCCTCAATGAGCGCTTTGTTAAGGAAGGTTCATCAACGGCAGCCGGTACCCCATGCCGCGGACCGTCTCGAGTCGCCGCGCGCCCAGTTTCTTCCGCAGGTTGCGCACATAGACGTCCACGATGTTCGAGCCCGGATCGAAGTCGTACCCCCAGACGTGGGACAGGATCTGCTCCCGGGACAGCACCTGGCCGGGATGGCGCAGGAACAGCTCCAGCAGCACGAACTCACGGGCCGTCAGGTCGACGGTCCGCTCCCCGGCACGGGCCCTGCGGGTGCGCAGGTCCAGGCCGAGGTCGCCGCTGCGCAGCACCGTCACCTCGGGCGCCCGGGCGGCGGTGCGCAGCCGCAGCCGTACCCGCGCCAGCAGTTCCTCGAACCGGAACGGCTTGGTCATCCAGTCGTCGGCACCGCCCTCCAGGCCGGCCACCGTGTCCCGTACCGAGTCCCGTGCGGTCAGCACGATGACCGGGAGCGTCACCCGGGCCTCGCGCAGCTCCCGCAGCACGGTGAAGCCGTCCCGGCCGGGCAGCCCGATGTCCAGCACCATCAGGTCGAACCCGCCGGTGACGGCGTAGTCCAGGGCGGTGTCCCCGTCGGCCGCGACCGTGGTGGTGAAGGCGTTGGCGCGCAGCCCCTTCTCGACGAACGAGGCGATCCGCTCCTCGTCCTCGGCGATCAGGATCCGGTTCACTCGTCCTCCTCCAGTACGAGTACGAAGGTGGCCCCGCCGCCCTCGGTGCGGCGCAGCTCCACCCGGCCGCGGTGCCCCTCGGCGATGGCCTTCACGATGGACAGCCCGAGTCCGGCGCCGCCGCCCGCGCGGGTGCCGCGCCGGGCCGCGCCCCGCCGGAACCGCTCGAAGATCACGGCGGCGTCCTCGGCGCGCACCCCGGACCCGGTGTCGGCGACGTACAGCTCGATCCGCCCGTCGCTCTCGCGCGAGCCGATCCCTATCCGCTGGCCCGGGACGGTGTGCTGGACGGCGTTCTGCGCGAGCTGCACCATCGCCTGGGTGATGCGCTGCGGGTCCAGCTCGGCCTCCCGGTCGGCGACGGAGTCCAGCACCCATTCGCGCTCGCCCAGCGCCCGCGCCTTCACGAACACGTCGGCGGTCAGCTCGCCGAGCTGGACGGGCTCCGGCGTGACGAAGTCGGGGCGCTCGGCCTTGGCGAGGAGGAGCAGGTCCTCCACGATCCGGCTCATCCGGTCCAGCTCGTCGGTGACCAGCCGGATCGTCTCCGCCTGCTCGGCCGGGTCGTCGCCCATCAGCTCCAGGTGGCCGCGCACGATCGTGATGGGCGTGCGCAGCTCGTGCCCGGCGTCGTCGACGAACCGGCGCTGCGTGGCGAACGCCCGCTCCAGCCGGTCCAGCATGGCGTTGAACGTCTCGGCGAGCAGCGCGATGTCGTCGCGGCCCTGGACCGGGATGCGGCGGGTCAGGTCCTGCTCGGTGAGCTGTGCGGCGGCCCGGCGGACCAGGCGTACGGGGGCGAGGATGCGGCCCGCGACGGCCCAGCCGATGCCGGTCGTCATCAGCAGCGCCACCCCCGAGATGGCGAGCTGGGTGCGGAACGCCTCGGCGGCGATGGCCTGTTCGTGGCCGGCGTGGAAGGCGACGACGAAGGCGCCGGGCGCGGCGCGCCCCGCCGGCTGGATGGGCACCTTCGCCCACCGGACCTCGCCCTGGGGGCGGTGCAGGGTGCCGGAGCGGGCGGGGGAGGCGAAGATCCGGGCGAGCGCGCCCCGGTCGCGGTGCAGGGCGGCGCCGGTGGTGTCCCGGGGCTGGCGCAGCACGGCGGGGGTGCCGCCCGGCCCCCGGGTCAGGCCGAGCAGTTCCTCGTCGGGGTCGGAGTACTGGCGCTGGAGGAACACCTCCAGCAGGCGGCGCGGTGCGGTGAACTCGGCGCCGGTGTCGGGGTCCACGCCCTGGTCCACGAAGTTGGCGAACTCGCGGGTCTCCTGGGTGAGAAGCTGGCTGATCCGGTGGTCGACGTCGCGCAGCAGGATGGAGCGGGTCGTCATCGCGACCGCGACCAGCGCCACGGCCATCACCAGCAGCAGCCACAGCAGGATGCGTACGCGGGCGGAGACGCGGCGGTCAGCCCTCGTCACCGAGGTCGTCTCCGGAGTCGTCATCGTCGTCGTCCCCCGCGGTGGCCGGCGGGCCCGGGACCACGGTGTCGGTGGGCAGGGTGCGGGGTGCGGGCGGCGTGCCCTTCGGCGCGGGAGGCCGGCTGGTGCTCGGTACGGGCACGGTGGTGGGCGTGCTCCTCGGCCCGGGACCCGGCGCCGGTGTCCGGCTCGGTACCGGCGTCCGGCCCGGTGCCGTGCTGACGCCGGGCCGGGGCGAGGCCCCCAGCTCCACCTCGGGCGGCACCCTGGGCGCCTCGGGGGTGTCGGTCAGCAGGTAACTCGTCGCGGCGATGCCGAGCGGGATGGCGACGACCGCGGCGAGCGTCACCATGCGATGGGTGAAGGCCATCCCCCCATCCTGGGTGCGGCCGGGGAGCACGGAAATGAGCGCCGGATGAAGGCTCCTTCATGAACCGCACGGGTTTGCCGCCCGCCCCGCCCCCCACGGCACGCTCCGGCGGCGGTGCACCCCCGGCGGCCCCCGGGGCGTCATCCGTCCGGGTGATGGCGACCCGGCCGCGCACCACGGGCGCGTGGCCCCTGTCCGGAGGCGTTACGCGTCGAGGCCGATCGCGAACGCGGCCTCCAGGTCGTGCTGCGAGTACGTGCGGAACGCCACGTGCGTGTCGGTCGCCTCGACGCCCGGGATCTTGCTGATCCGGCCGGGGATGACGTCCGCCAGGTCGTCGTGCCTGGCCACGCGGACCATGGCGATCAGGTCGTAGGTGCCCGTGACGGAGAAGACCTCGCTGACGTTCTCCAGCGAGGCGATCGACTCGGCGATCTCGGGGATGCGGTCCACGCTGGTCTTGATGAGCACGATCGCGGTGATCACGGCTGTCCTTCTCCCTCGGTGGCCGCTGGGTGGGTCTTCACTCTAGCCCCACCGCGATACCGCCCCCACGCGTAGAGGAAGCCCAGGCAGAAGCCCACCACGTGCGCCAGGTACGCCACGCCCGGGCCGCTGTCGGCGCCCCGGGCGGCGAGCCACTGGAGGACGAACCAGAAGATCAGCACGATCCAGGCGGGGAAGCGCAGCGGCAGGAAGAAGAGGAACGGGAACAGGCTGGTGACCCGCGCCCTCGGGAAGAGGTAGAGGAAGGCGCCGAGCACCCCCGAGATCGCCCCCGACGCCCCCACCAGGGTCTGGTCCGAGTGCGCGTGCGCCACCGCGTACGCGAAGAGGGCGAGGCAGCCGGAGCCCACGTAGAAGAGGGCGAACTCCAGGTGGCCCATCCGCTCCTCGGCCATGGCGCCGAACACGTACAGGAACAGCATGTTGCCCAGCAGGTGCAGCCAACTGCCGCTGACGAACAGCGCGGTCAGCGGGGTGAGCAGCGCCCGGGGGGTGCCGCCGAGCAGCTCGGCCGGGACGATGCCCCAGCGGTGGAAGTACGCGCTCTGGGCGGCCAGCAGCGCGTCGCCCCGGCCGTAGGAGGGGTTCAGTCCGGACACCGGGCTGATCAGGAAGATCAGGAAGCAGGCGCCGATCACGGCGTACGTCACGGTCGGTCCGCGCCAAGCGATCATGGACAGATCATGACGTAAACGGAGGGAGCCGGACAGGGTGCCTCGCCGCGCCACAGGGGTACCCGCGAGGCCGTAGGGTTACGGGCAGTAGGCCCGCAGTTCGACGGCGCACCGCGGCTGACGCACCCGGCACGATGGAAGAGGACGGAACGATGACGACGGTTCCCCTGCCGACCGCGACGACCCGCTGGCGCTGCACGCTCTGCGGCAATCTGACGCGATTCGACGTCACGCGGTCGTCGAAGGTCGTGGAGTACGTCCATCTGGACCTCGCGGGCGAGCCCACGGTGGAGGAGCGCGAGGTGGTCAGTGAGACCATCGAGTCGGTCCGCTGCCGCTGGTGCAACGCGGTGGACCAGATCGAGCTGGTGGACAGGCCGGGCGCCGCTTCCTGAGGACCGGGAGCGGCCCCGGGGCCAAGACGGACGGGTAGTGGGGTGACGAATCGTGGAGCAGCCCGCCAGTGGCGCTGAGCCGGCCGGTGCGGCCGGTGGCGCCGCCGAGGCGCTCGACCGCCCGCTGCCCGAGGGGGTGCGGCGCCGGGTCGTCGCCCTGGTCTCGGACGCCTTCGGCGGCCTGACGGTCGCGGAGCTGCCCGCCCAGTTGCGCCAGTACGCCCGCTTCACCCCGTCCCGGCGGGCCAAGTTCGCGGGCAACGCGATGGCGGCCGCGCTGGAGGCCGACCCGCTGTTCCGGCAGCGGATCGGCGAGCGCCTCAAGGAGGGGCAGCCGGAGCTGGCCGGCGCGGTCGACGCCGGCTCGCCCCCGGCGGCCGCCGACCCGGTGGACGTGGCCGCGGCGGCCTATGTGCTGCGCCCCGCCGGCTGGGTCAAGCTGGTCGCCGCCGCCGGCGAGGAGGCCCAGCGCGCCGACGCCGAACGCGCCGACGAGGCCGGCCGGCGGGAGCTGGAGCGGCTGCGCACCGAGCTGGCCGAGGCCCGCGCCCACACCAGGGCCGAGACCGAGCGGCTGCGCACCGAGCTGGACGCGGCGCGCAAGGAAGCCGAATCGCTTCAGCGCAAGCTGCGCAGCGCCCAGAACGACGTGAAGCGCGGCGAGGCGGCCCTGCGCCGCAGCCAGGCGGACATCGACGGCATCCGTGCCGAGGCGGCCGCCCAGGTCTCCGCCGCCGAGAGCGAGACCCGCCGCCTCAAGGCCCGCCTCGGCGAGGCGGAGGCCGCGCTGGAGGCCAGCCGGCGGGCCGCTCGTGAGGGCCGCTCCGTGGAGGACATGCGGCTGCGGCTGCTGCTGGACACCGTGCTGGAGTCCGCCCAGGGGCTGCGCCGTGAGCTGGCCCTGCCGCCCGTCTCGGTCCACCCGGCCGACACCGTGGACGCCGTGGAGCCGGGCCGGATGTCGCCCAAGGACATCGCGGCCCGCGCCCTGTCGGAGACCGACCCGGCGCTGCTGGACCAGTTGCTGGCGCTGCCCCAGGCCCACCTCGTGGTGGATGGATACAACGTCACCAAGACCGGCTATCCGACCATGCCGCTGGAGAAGCAGCGGCTGCGGCTGCTCGGCGGCCTGTCGGCGCTCGCCGCCCGCAGCGGCGCCGAGGTCACCTGCGTCTTCGACGGCGCCGAACTGGCCGCCCCCGTGCTGCTCGCACCGCCGCGCGGCGTGCGGGTGCTGTTCTCCAAGCCGGGCGTGACGGCCGACGAGCTGATCCGCCAGCTCGTCCGTGCGGAGCCGCCGGGCCGGCCCGTCGTCGTGGTCTCCACCGACCGGGAAGTCGCCGACGGCGTCGCCAAGTCCGGTGCGCGGCCGGTCGCGTCCGCCTTGCTGCTGAAGCGGCTTTCGCGCGTCTCGTAACACTCGTAACTCCTGGGCCTAATGCCCGATTTCGGGGAACGGACCGTCAAGTACCCATGACCGTCCGTGGCCTGTGTGTAAAGAATGTGGCCCCTGGGCGAGATTTTTCGCATGAGGATTTGAACTGATCACAAGATGGTCACTAGGGTCTGGCCTCGAACCTCCGCGCAGGTGATCACTCATCGGGAGTGACAGCGGAGGAACCGCCTACATCCGTGCGGTCCGGCCTGTTTCGCGGGGGAAGCCGGGCACCACGTACGGAGCCGGGGCCCCGACCCCTGCCCGGCAGGCGGCAGCATGAGGAAGAAGGAGCTCGCCTCCGTGGCGTCCCACCGTCGTCCCAAGCAGCCGAGCCGCGCCCGCGTGACCGTGCTCACCGCGACCGCCGCCGCTGCCGTCGCCCTGTCCTCCCAGGCCGCTCAGGCAGACCCCAAGCCGAGCAAGAGCGAGGTCAAGGCCAAGGTCGACAAGCTCCACCACGAGGCCGAGGCCGCCACCGAGCAGTACAACCTCGCCGACGAGCAGCGCGGCAAGCTCCAGAAGGAGGTCGACGCCCTCCAGGACAAGGTGGCGCGCGGCCAGCAGGAGCTGAACGAGCTGCGCGACGGCCTCGGTTCGGTGGCCACCGCCCAGTACCGCTCCGGCGGCATGGACCCCTCCCTCCAGCTCCTGCTCTCCTCCGACCCGGACAGCTACCTCGACAAGGCGTCCGCCGTCGACGCCATCAGCGCCAAGCAGGCCGAGGCCCTGGAGACCATCCAGGCCAAGCAGCGTGCCCTGGCGCAGCAGCGCGCCGAGGCCACCACGAAGCTGGCCGGCCTCGAGGACGTGCGCAAGACCCTCGCCGAGAAGAAGAAGGCCTACCAGGCCAAACTCGCCGAGGCGCAGAAGCTGCTCAACACCCTGACCGCCGAAGAGCGGGCCAAGATGCAGGAGGAGGAGCAGCGCGCCAGCCGCGAGGCCGGCGACCGCGTCGACCTCGGCAACGAGGTCCCCGCCTCCCAGCGCGGCGCCGCCGCCCTCGCCGCCGCCGACACCCAGGTCGGCAAGCCGTACATCTCCGGCGCCGAGGGCCCCAACGCCTACGACTGCTCGGGCCTGACCCAGTGGGCGTACCGCCAGGCCGGCGTGGGCATCTCCCGCACCACCTTCACGCAGCACAACGACGGTGTGAAGATCGGCCGCAGCCAGCTCAAGCCCGGCGACCTGGTGTTCTTCAACAACCTCGCGCACGTGGGCCTGTACGCGGGCAACGGCCAGGTGCTGCACGCGCCGAAGCCCGGTGCCTTCGTCCGCTACGAGTCGATGGAATGGCTCGGCGACTTCCAGTTCGGTGTGCGCATCTGACGCACGCGCAGGTCTGACGCGCCCGAACCGCGCGCCCGATCGGGTGGTTTACCGCCCTCCAAGCTGACGCTCCGCCCCGCCGGTGACCTTGTGGTCTCGGGCGGGGCGCCGCTGTTCGACGCCCGTACGGTCGCTGGCCGGGGTGGGGCCGCCCGGCTACTGTCTGGCGCGCAACAGCCCGCACAGCCTGCACGGCCGCACGCCTGCACGGCCCTGACGTCAGCGGAAGGGAGCGCGGTACGTGGCGTCCCATCGCCGGTCCTCGTCATCCTCGTCCCCCGGGTTCTCCCGGAGCGCGAAGGTCACCGTCCTCTCGGCGGCGGCGGCCACCGCCGCCGCGCTCGGCGCCGCACCCGCGACCGCCGACCCCGGCACCACGGTCGAGGGCACCCGCGCCAAGGTCGACCGGCTCTACGAGGAGGCCGAGAAGGCCACCGAGGCGTTCAACGAGGCGGACGAGCGCACGGACGCGCTGCGCGAGCGGGTGGACCGGGTCCAGGACGGCGTGGCGCGCGGCCAGGAGCGCATCAACCGGATGCGCGGCGCGCTGGGCCTCGTGGCCGGCGCCCAGTACCGGTCGGGCGGCATGGACCCCGCGCTGGCGCTGCTGCTCTCGCAGGACCCGGACGGCTACCTCGACCGGGCCGCCGCCCTCGACCGGATCAGCGACCGGCAGGCGAGCGCCCTCGCCGAACTCCGGCGCGCCCAGCGGGGCATGGCGCAGCAGCGGGCCGAGGCCACCCGGATGCTCGCCGAACTCGAGCGCGGCCGGGCCGCCGTGGCGCTCCACAAGCGCACCGTGGAGCGCAAGCTCGCCGAGGCGCGGGCACTGCTGAACTCCCTCCCCTCCGAGGAGCGCGACGCCCTGGAGCGGGCCTCCCGCTCCGGCCGCGACGACCTGCCGGGGCCGGGCGGCGAGGCCGCCTCCGGCCGGGCGGCGGCCGCCGTCGCCGCGGTCCGCTCGGCCGTCGGCAAGCCGTACGTGTGGGGGGCCAACGGCCCCTCGGGCTTCGACTGCTCCGGCCTGATGCAGTGGTCCTACGCCCAGGCGGGCGTCGGCCTGCCGCGCACCTCGCAGGCCCAGCGCAACGCCGGACGGCACGTGCCGCTGTCCGAGGCGCGCCCCGGGGACCTGGTGACCTACCGGGACGACGCCAGCCACGTCGGGATGTACGTGGGCAACGGGCAGGTGGTGCACGCCCCGTACCCGGGCGCGCCGGTCCGCTACGACCCGGTGGGCATGATGCCGGTCTCGGCCGTCACCCGGGTCTGACGCCCGCGGCGGCCGTAGGATCGGGAGGATGCGGGCTGTCAGACGTGCGGCGGGGGCGGTGCTCGGCCTGCTCCTGCTCGTCGGCGGGTGTACGGCTCCGGGGCCGTCGCCGGTGCCGGACACGGCCGCGTTCCAGTCGGCGGCCGACCGGCGGGCCGCGGTGGTGCGCGAGGCGGAGCTGGCCGGTGTGCCGCTCGCGGAGTGGTCGTACCGCGTCACGGAGGTCCGGCGGCACGGCGACGACCGCGCGGCCGCCCGGGCCGAGCTGAGCTACCGCTTCGCCGGGTACGACAGCGGGCCGGTCACCGGCGAGCGGGCGCTCGGGCTGGAGCGGCGGGACGGACGCTGGCACGTGACGTCCGACCGCCCGGCCGGGGGCGCGGCCCCGCAGCTCTGGGAGCAGGGCGCCGTCGAGGTGGTGCGGGGCAGAAGCAGCCTGGTCCTGGGCGCCGGGCAGGACATCGCGCGGCTGAGGGCCGTCGCGGCGGCCGCCGACCGGGCGGTCCCCGCCGTGTCGGACGCCTGGCCGGACGGGCTGTGGGCGCGGCGCGTGGTGGTGCTGGTGCCGGGCTCGCTGGAGCGGATGGGTGCCCTGATGGGGGAGCCGGCGGCGGGGTACAAGGGCATCGCGGCGGTCACCACGGGCCGGGTGGGCGGCGGGCCGGACGCCCCGGCGGACCGCGTGATCGTCAACCCGGAGGCGTACGCGGGGCTCGGCACGTTCGGGAAGGGCTTCGTGCTCACCCATGAGACGGCGCACGTGGCGACCCGGGCGCACACCTCGGCGGCCACGGGGCTGTGGCTCTCCGAGGGCTTCGCGGACTGGGTGGCCTACCGCGGCACCTCCCGCACGCCCGCCCGGGCGGCGCCCGAGCTGAGGGACGCGGTCCGTGCCGGGCGCACCCCGGCCGCCCTGCCGACGGACGGGGACTTCTCCTTCGCCTCCGACGCGGCCGCCCTGGCGCGCGCCTACGCGGGCGGCTGGCTGGCCTGCGAGCTGATCGCCGAGCGGTGGGGCGAGGCGGAGCTGCGGGCCTTCTACCGGGCGGCGGGGGCGCGCGGGTGGGAGCGGGCCCTGCGCGAGGTGCTCGGGGTCACGCCCGAGGCCTTCACCGCGCGGTGGCGGGACTACCTGCGGGACCGGCTGGGGTGACGTCCGCGCGGTGCGGTTCGGAGGGCTGCGCCGGTACCGCCGCGTGCTCCCGCAGGCGCGGCTCGGTCACCGTCTGCCGCCACAGCTCCCGGCAGGCGGCGATCGTGGCGGCGACGAGGAGCCCGTTGCGCACGCCGAGCAGCACCAGGCCCCACAGGTCGCTGTGCACGACGTGGGTGAACCAGATCGGGAACTCCAGCATCGTCACGCCCGTCGCGACCAGCACCATCCGGGCCGGCCGGCGCATGCCGCTGCCCCGGAAGACCAGGCACACGGCCGCCAGCCCCACCAGCCAGATCATGTACTGCGGGCTGATCACCCGGCTCGTGGTGGTGAACAGCAGCACGGCCGCGAACGCCGCGTCCGCCAGCGTCGTCGTACCGAACGCCCGCGCCCGCACCCGCCACACCAGCAGCCAGCCGAACGCCGCCACCGTCAGCGCGAGGGCGGCCTTGGAGACGAGGGGCACGTACGGGCCGAGGAACTCGACCGAGCCGTAGTTCAGCAGCACCTGCCCCTCCCAGCCGAAGTTCCGCGCCACGTGGAAGACGAGGGAGCCCAGCGACTCCACCTCCGTGCCCCGGTCCCGCTGGAAGGTGAGGAAGGCCAGCGCACCCGGCATCGCCAGCACGCAGGCCGCCAGCACCGCGGCCCCGGTGAGGGCGGCCGCCGTCCACGAGCGCCGGGTGACCCGGCCGCGCCGGGTGCCGGCGAGCAGCAGCGCGGGCCAGACCTTCAGCAGCGCGCCGAAGCCCACCAGCGCGCCGAAAACCCGCGGGTGCCGCACCCCGGCCAGCAGCGCGGCGACGGCGACGGCGGTGACCATCAGGTCGTAGCGGGCGTAGGCGGTCGGGCCGAGCAGCGGCACGCCCGCCACCCACACCCAGGCGCCGGACAGGCACTTGCCGGGCCGCCGTCCCGCGTACAGCAGCAGGCCGAAGACCACGGCGTCGCTGAGGAGGGCGAGGAGGAAGAAGGCGGAGGCGTAGTCCAGGAAGGGCAGCAGGCCGGGGGAGAGGATGGCCAGCGCGGCGGCCGGGGGGTACTGCCAGGTGACGTCGTCGAGCGGGTAGGTGCCGGTGCGCAGCACGTCGTACCAGCCCTGGTAGATCACCGAGACGTCGCTCGTGACGTCGGGCCCCGGCAGGACGAGGATCTTGAAGACGCAGAGCAGCAACAGAGCCCTGGTCGCCAGCCATATGCCGACGGCTTGGATCGGGAGCCGGGTGCCGCTGTGGCCCTTCATGCATACCTCTTCGGTCTCGTTGCCGGGCTCGGCCGGGCGGGACTGTGCTGAGCGGTGGAGCGGCGCCGTTCGGTACTGTCGGCATGCGATGCACAAGACCTTGATCGTAACCAACGACTTTCCGCCCAGACCCGGCGGGATTCAGGCGTTTCTGCACAACATGGCGCTCAGACTCGATCCGGAACGGATTGTCGTCTACGCCTCCACGTGGAAGCGCGGCCGGGAGGGCGCCGAGGCGACCGCCCTGTTCGACGCCGAACAGCCGTTCAAGGTTGTCCGCGACCGTACGACGATGCTGTTGCCCACGCCACGTGTGACCGCACGGGCCGCCGGGCTGCTGCGGGAGCACGGCTGCGAGTCGGTGTGGTTCGGCGCGGCGGCCCCGCTCGGGCTGATGGCGCCCGCGCTGCGCCGGGCCGGCGCCCGCCGGATCGTGGCGACCACGCACGGCCACGAGGCCGGGTGGGCGCAGCTCCCGGCCTCGCGGCACCTGCTGCGGCGGATCGGCGAGGGCACGGACACGATCACGTACCTGGGCGAGTACACGCGCTCGCGCATCGCGGCGGCGCTCACGCCCGCGGCGGCGGGGCGGATGGTCCAGCTCCCGCCGGGGGTCGACGAGAAGACCTTCCACCCCGGCTCGGGCGGGGACGCGGTGCGGGAGCGGCTGGGCCTGGCCGGCCGGCCGGTGGTCGTCTGCGTCTCCCGGCTGGTGCCGCGCAAGGGCCAGGACACGTTGATCAGGGCCATGCCCGCGATCCTGGCGCGGGTGCCGGACGCGGTGCTGCTGATCGTCGGGGGCGGCCCGTACGAGGGTGACCTGCGCCGCCTCGCCGCGCAGACGGGCGTGGCGCGATCCGTGCGCTTCACCGGCGCGGTGCCCTGGGAGGAGCTCCCGGCCCACTACGGCGCCGGTGACGTGTTCGCCATGCCGTGCCGTACGCGGCGGGGCGGCCTGGACGTCGAGGGGCTCGGCATCGTGTACCTGGAGGCCTCCGCGACGGGCCTGCCGGTCGTGGCGGGCGACTCCGGCGGCGCGCCGGACGCCGTCCTGGACGGCGAGACCGGCTGGGTGGTGCGCGGCTCGGCCCCGGCGGAGTCCGCCGACCGGATCGTCACCCTGCTCCAGGACCCGGAGCTGCGGCGCCGGATGGGTGAGCGGGGCCGGAGCTGGGTCGAGGAGCGCTGGCGCTGGGACCTGCTGGCCGAACGGCTGAAGCTGCTGCTCTGACGGCGCTCGGCGGCCGCCCGCCCGCGGGCGGGCGCGCTCGCCCGAATTGGGCCCGCGCCCCCTATGGGCGGAGCGCCAAGTTCCGCCCATGCTCCGCCCATGACACCAAAACTGACGCGCCGTCACCTCCTGGGTCTCGGTGCCCTCCAGACCGCCGCCGCGCTCGGCCTCACCCGGATCGGCCGGGCGTCCGCCCTCCAGGGGGCGTCCTACAGCCCCGCCCTCGTCATCGGGTCCGGCTACGGGGGCGCCGTCGCGGCACTGCGCCTCGGCGAGGCCGGCGTCCGTACCACCATCCTCGAGATGGGCGCCCTGTGGAACCGCTCCGGCCCGGACGGGCGGGTCTTCTGCTCCACCGGGGCGCCCGACCACCGGTCCATGTGGTTCCGCAGCCGCACCGAGGCACCGCTCGCCACGTTCCTGTGGCTCGACGTCGTCAACAAGGACATCAGCCCCTACCCGGGAGTGCTCGACCGGGTGCGGTACGCCGACATGTCGGTGTACGTCGGACGCGGCGTGGGCGGCGGGTCCCTCGTCAACGGCGGCATGGCCGTCACGCCCCGCCGCGGGTACTTCTCCGAGGTGCTGCCCCAGGTGGACGCCGGCGAGATGTACGCCACGTACTTCCCGCGCGCCAACGCCATGCTCGGCGTCAACACCGTCGACCCCGCCTGGTTCGAGTCCACCGAGTGGTACCGCTACAGCCGGGTGTCGCGCAAGCACGCGGCGCACGCGGGCCTGCGGACCACCTTCGTACCGAACGTGTACGACTTCGCGTACATGCGCCAGGAGGCGGCGGGCACCGTCCCCCGGTCCGCGCTCGCCGGCGAGGTGATCTACGGCAACAACCACGGCAAGCGCAGCCTCGACCGCACGTACCTGGCCGCCGCCCTCGGCACCGGCAACGTCACCATCGAGACCCTCCACCGGGCCAGGGCCGTACGCAGGGAGCCGGACGGGACGTACGTCGTCACCGCCGACCGCGTCGACCTCACCGGCAAGGTGGTCGGGACCCGAGAGATCGGCTGCGAGCGGCTGTTCCTCGCGGCCGGCAGCATCGGGACCACCGAACTGCTGCTGCGCGCCCGGGAGACCGGCGCCCTGCCCGGCCTGAACGCCGCCGTCGGCCAGGGCTGGGGGCCCAACGGCAACGTCATGACCGGCCGGGCCAACCACGTCTGGGACACGGTCGGGGCCAACCAGTCGACCATGCCCGTGATGGGCATCGACGACTGGGACAACCCGGACAACCCCGTCTTCGCGGAGATCGCCCCGCTGCCGACCGGCCTGGAGCACTGGGTGAGCCTGTACCTGGCGATCACCCGCAACCGCGAGCGCGGGACGTTCACCTACGACCCCGCCACCGACACGGTCCGACTGGACTGGAGCCGGGCGCAGAGCGCCGTGTCCGTCGCCTCCGCCAAGAGGCTGTTCGACCGCCTCAACGCCAGGAACGCCACCATCTACCGGTACGACCTCTTCGGCGGCAACAAGACCTTCGCCGACGACTTCACCTACCACCCGCTGGGCGGCTGCGTGCTGGGGAGGGCGACCGACGACCACGGGCGCGTCAGAGGCGCCCCCGGGGTGTACGTCACCGACGGAGCCCTCATCCCGGGCTCCATCGGCGTCAATCCGTTCGTGACCATCACCGCCCTCGCCGAGCGGACCATGGCCCGTGTCCTCGCCGAGGACTACGCGCGGTAGATCGCCTCGATCTCGTCCGCGAAGTCCTTGGCCACCACATTGCGCTTCAGCTTCAGCGACGGCGTGATGTGACCGGCCTCCTCCGTGAACTGGGAGGTGAGAATGCGGAATTTCCGCACCGATTCCGCCTTGGAGACCGCCGCGTTGCCGTCGTCCACGGCCCGCTGCACCTCGGCCAGCAGGTCCGGGTCCTCGCGCAGCGACGCCGCCGTCGCACCGGCCGGCTTGCCGTGCTCGGCCGCCCAGCGGCCCAGGAACTCCTCGTCGATGGTGACCAGCGCGCCCACGAACGGGCGGCCGTCGCCGACCACCATGCACTCCGCGACCAGAGCGTGGCCGCGGATGCGGTCCTCGATCACCGCGGGGGCGACGTTCTTGCCGCCCGCGGTGACCAGGATCTCCTTCTTCCGCCCCGTGATGGCCAGGTAGCCGTCCTCGTCCAGCGTGCCGATGTCACCGGTGTGGAACCAGCCGTCGGCCAGCGCCTCGGCGGTCGCCGACTCGTTCTGCCAGTACCCCGAGAAGACGTGCTCGCCGTGGACCAGGACCTCGCCGTCGTCGGCGATGCGGACCACCGAGCCCGGCAGCGGCTGCCCGACTGTGCCGATCTTGGGGCGGTCGTACGGGTTGAACGCCGTCGCCGCGCACGTCTCCGTCAGGCCGTAGCCCTCCAGGACCGTCAGCCCGATGCCCCGGTAGAAGTGGCCCAGCCGCTCGCCCAGCGGCGCGCCGCCCGAGACGGCCGCCTGGCAGCGCCCGCCCAGCACCGCGCGCAGCTTGCTGTAGACCAGCTTGTCGAAGACGAAGTGCTTCAGCTTGAGACCCAGCGACGGACCCTCGGCCGAGGAGGTGGCACGGCTGTACTCGATGGCCGTCTGCGCCGCCTTGTCGAAGATCTTGCCCTTGCCCTCCGCCTGCGCCTTGGCGCGCGCCGAGTTGTAGACCTTCTCGAAGACCCGCGGGACACCCAGGATCAGCGTCGGCTTGAACGCCGCCAGCTCGTCGGTGAGTTCCTTGATGTCCGGTACGCAGCCGAGGCGGATCGGCGCCAGGACCGAACCCACCTCGATCAGCCGCCCGAAGACGTGCGCGGCCGGCAGGAACAGCAGCGCCGAGCACTCGCCGGTGCGGAACAGCGGCTTGAGCCGCTCCACGACGTTGCCGCACTCGGCGAAGAAGTTCCGGTGCGTCAGCACACAGCCCTTGGGACGGCCCGTGGTGCCCGAGGTGTAGACGATGGTCGCGATGTCGTCGGCCTTGGCGGCGGAGGTGGCCTCGTCGACGGCCTCCTCCGAGACGTCGGCGCCGAGGGCGGTCAGCTCCTCCACGGCACCCTTGTCCAGGCGCCAGACGTGGCGCAGCGCCGGCAGGTTCTCGCGTACGGACTCCACGGCCGCCGCGTGCGTCTCGCTCTCCACGATCACCGCGACCGCGCCCGCGTCGCCCAGGATCCACTGCACCTGCTCCGGCGAGCTGGTCTCGTAGACCGGCACCGTGACGGCGCCCGCGCTCCAGATCGCGAAGTCGAGCTGCACCCACTCGAAGCGCGTCCGCGAGATCAGGCCGACCCGGTCACCGGGGCGCACGCCCTGGGCGATCAGGCCCTTCGCGGCGGCGCGGACCTCGGCCAGGAACTGGGTCGCGGTGACGTCGGTCCAGGCGCCGGCCACCTTGCGGCCCATCACGGCGACATCTGGGTGCTGAGCGGCATTGCGGCGGATCAGATCCGTCAGGTTGCCGTCCGTCGGGACCTCGTACAGGGCCGGAAGGCTGAACTCGCGCAAAACTGCTGCTCCTCATCGGGCGCCGGCGCCACGGCTCTGTGTGATGCACCGGTTGCGGTCCAAGATCGGGCAGGTGCTCGGTGGGGGTGAGCACGACTGGACTGCCCGGACGTTACCCACCAGTACTCGGTTCCGGATAGGGGCGTCGGCCAGATGTTCGCTGCGTCACACGTTTTTGGCGGTGCTTCGCGCACAGTAGTCCACACTCGCGACGACGTGGAAGTAACCGCAGGTTGGACCGCCTAAGGTGGGTGCTCATGCGAGGCATGAGGGTCAACGTGATCAGCGACGTGCACGGCAACGCCGAGGCCCTGGCAGCGGCGGGTGAGGGCGCCGACGCCCTGATATGCCTCGGTGACCTGGTGCTCTTCCTCGACTACCACGACCACGCCCGCGGCATCTTCCCCGACCTCTTCGGCGTGGAGAACGCCCACCGGATCGTGGAGCTGCGCACCGCCCGCCGCTTCGACGAGGCCCGGGAGTTCGGCCGCCGGCTCTGGGCGGAGCTGGACGTCGACCGCGAGACCGCCATCGAGTCGGCGGTGCGCGACCAGTACGCCGCGATGTTCGCGGCCTTCCCCACCCCCACGTACGCCACCTACGGCAACGTCGACATCCCCGGCCTCTGGCACGAGTACGCCCGCCCCGGCACCACCGTCCTGGACGGGCAGCGCATCGAGCTGGGCGGCCTCGTCTTCGGCTTCGTGGGCGGCGGGCTGCGCACCCCGATGCGCACGCCCTACGAGATCTCCGACGAGGAGTACGCGGCCAAGGTCGAGGCCCTCGGCGAGGTCGACGTGCTGTGCTCGCACATCCCGCCGGAGGTCCCGGAGCTCACGTACGACACGGTGGCCCGGCGCTTCGAGCGCGGCAGCGCGGCCCTGCTGGCGGCGATCCACCGCACCAGGCCGCGGTACTCCCTGTTCGGGCACGTCCACCAGCCGCTGGTGCGGCGGATGCGGGTCGGGGCGACCGAGTGCGTGAACGTGGGACATTTCGCGGCCACCGGGAGGCCATGGGCCCTGGAATGGTGACGGCCGCCCACGCGATAGCCTTCACCCACAGGAAACCGGTACCGCACTGGAGGAGCCACGGCGATGGCGGAACACACCAGCTCGAGCATCGAGATCGAGGCGGCACCGGCCGACGTCATGGGCGTGATCGCCGACTTCGCCCGCTACCCGGAGTGGACGGGTGAGGTCAAGGAGGCGGAGGTCCTGGAGAAGGACGCCGCCGGCCGCGCCGAGAAGGTCCGCCTGCTGCTGGACGCCGGCGCGATCAAGGACGACCACACCCTGGCGTACACCTGGACCGGCGACCACGAGGTCGCCTGGACGCTGGTCAAGTCCCAGATGCTCCGGGCCCTGGACGGCTCCTACCGCCTGACCCCGCTCGCCGGCGGCACCCGCACGGAGGTCACGTACCGGCTCACGGTCGACGTCAAGATCCCCATGCTGGGCATGATCAAGCGCAAGGCCGAGAAGGTCATCATCGACCGGGCCCTGAGCGGCCTGAAGAAGCGCGTCGAGGGCACCCCCGCCGCCTCCTGACACCGGTACGCCCCGTAGCGTCTGCGGCATGCGCACCCTCCTCGTCACCGGCCCCGGCGGCGCCGGGCGAACGACCGTCGCCGCCGCCACCGCCCTCGGCGCCGCCGGGCGCGGACAGCGGGTCCTGCTGCTCACCGGTGACGGGGACCTGCCCGACGGCTGGTTCGACGACCCGTCCGGCGACGGCGGCCGGCCGGTCGTGCGCCGCGTCGACTCCGGCGCCCACTTCCGCGCCGAGATCCTCGCCTTCCAGGAGCGCGCCGCCACCGCCCTCGGCCTGCTCGGCGCCACGCCGTTCGACGACGAGGAGCTCACCGAACTGCCCGGCAGCGACCGGTTCGCGCTCCTGCGGGCCCTCAGGGACGCCGCCGGGGGCGACTGGGACCTCGTGGTGGCCGACCTGCCGCCCCTCCCGGACGCCGTGGCCGTGCTCGCCCTGCCCGAGCAGCTCCGCCGCTACCTGCGCCGCCTGCTCCCGCCCGAGCGGCAGGCCGCCCGCGCACTGCGCCCGATGCTCGCCCAGCTCGCCGGCGTCCCCATGCCCGCCGAGTGGCTCTACGAGACCGCCGCCCGCTGGGACACCGAACTCGCCGCCGTCCAGGCCATGATCGAGGACCCCGCCACCACGGTCCGACTGGTCGCCGAGCCGGGCCCGGCAGCCGCCCGCGCCCTGCGCACCGCCCGCGCCGGGCTGGCCCTGCGCGGCCTCGCCGCCGGCCCGGTCGTCGCCAACCGGATGCTGCCCACCGAGTCCCCCGACCCCTGGCTGTCCGGCCTGGCCGCCCAGCAGCAGGCGCACGTCAAGGAGCTGGGCGAGGGCGTGCACGAGCTGCCCCACCTCGGGCGCGACCCCCGTACCGCCGGCGACCTCGCCCTGCTGGAGCCGCCCGCCGTCCCCGCCGACGCCCCCACCGCCCCCGACTGGGCCGTCGAGGACCGGCGGGACCCCGACGGCGTCCTGGTCTGGCGCATCCCGCTGCCCGGAGCCGCCAAGCCCGACCTGGGCCTCGTGCGGCGCGGCGACGAACTCGTGCTCACGGTCGGGCCGTTCCGCCGCGTGGTGCCCCTGCCGTCCGCCCTGCGCCGCTGCACCGTCTCCGGGGCGGGCCTCACGGACGGGGTCCTGAACGTCCGCTTCACACCCGACCCGGATTTGTGGCCCCGTACGCGGTAACGTCGGGAGTATCACGCCACCCGCCGCAGGAGTACGCCATGAGCGACGCCACCCAGCATCCCGACGCCGACGCCTGGGACGCCGACGCCTGGGCCAAGGCCTGCGCCGAGGACCTGGCCGCCGAGCGGGCCCGCCGCCGCGGCACCGAGGGCCCGCCGCCCGGCACCGCCGCCGAGGAGCTGCGCAAGCTCGTCGACGCGGTCGCCGACAAGGTCGCCTCCCTGCGCGCCCCCCTGCTCGGGGCGGGCGCCCAGAGCGCCGTGCAGCAGTTCGTCAGCCAGGCGAAGGCCGCCGTCGAGCCGGTGATCGAGCGCAACCCGCAGGTCTTCGACCACCTCGCGGCCGCCGGGAACGAACTGCTGGCCGCCTACCGCTCCGCCGTCGAGGGCCAGGAGCGCCGCTGGACCCGCGGCCCGGACAGCCACCCGCCCAGGGGCGGCAAGGGCGACGACGGCGGCCCGGACGCCACCGAGCACATCGACCTGGACTGAACACCGGGTACGGTTGGCCGTAGCGGGGCTCGACCGAAAACTGAGGGACACATGGGACTCACCATCGGCGTCGACATCGGCGGCACGAAGATCGCGGCCGGAGTGGTCGACGAAGAGGGCACGATCCTCGACACCCACAAGGTGCCCACCCCGCCAACCGCCGAAGGCATCGTGGACGCCATCTGCGCCGCCGTCTCCGAGGCCGGCAAGGGCCACGACATCGAGGCGGTCGGCATCGGTGCGGCCGGGTACGTCGACGACAAGCGCGCCACCGTCCTCTTCGCGCCGAACATCCACTGGCGGCACGAGCCGCTGAAGGACAAGGTCGAACAGCGCGTCGGCCTGCCCGTGGTCGTCGAGAACGACGCGAACGCCGCGGCGTGGGGCGAGTACAAGTTCGGCGCCGGCAAGGGCCACGAGGACGTCATCTGCATCACCCTCGGCACCGGCCTGGGCGGCGGCATCATCATCGGCAACAAGCTCCGCCGCGGCCGCTTCGGCGTCGCCGCCGAGTTCGGGCACATCCGGGTCGTCCCGGACGGCCTCCTGTGCGGCTGCGGCAGCCAGGGCTGCTGGGAGCAGTACGCGTCGGGCCGCGCCCTGGTGCGGTACGCCAAGCAGCGCGCCAACGCCACCCCGGAGAACGCCACGATCCTGCTGGGCCTCGGGGACGGCACCCCCGACGGCATCCAGGGCAAGCACA
Organism: Streptomyces sp. WAC05374; assembly: GCF_004353505.1. GTDB lineage: Bacteria > Actinomycetota > Actinomycetes > Streptomycetales > Streptomycetaceae > Streptomyces. The sequence goes on along the minus strand of NZ_SMNQ01000002.1, from coordinate 380,178 downwards.
TCAGCGACGCGGCCCGCCAGGGCTGCCCCGTCGCCGTCGACTCCTTCCGGGAGCTGGCCCGCTGGGCCGGCGCCGGCCTGGCCGACCTGGCCTCGCTCTTCGACCCCTCCGCGTTCATCGTCGGCGGCGGGGTCTCCGACGAGGGCGAGCTGGTCCTCGGGCCGATCCGCAAGTCGTTCCGCCGCTGGCTGGTGGGCGGCCAGTACCGCCCGCACGCCCAGGTGCTCGCCGCCCGGCTCGGTGGCGAGGCCGGACTGGTCGGCGCCGCCGACCTGGCCCGCCAGGGCTGAGTCACCCCGCTCGTACGGCAGTGCCCGCCGCGTCCTCGCCCGGATGCGGCGGGCACCGTCATATCGTGCTCGCATGCCGATCACCGACCTGCCCAACTCGCGCACCGAGCCGGACGGTTCGGCCGTGATCCGGGTGCTCAGCTACAACATCCGCTCGATGCGGGACGACGAGGACGCACTGGCGCGGGTGATCCGGGCCTGCGCGCCCGACCTGGTCCTCGTCCAGGAGGCGCCCCGCTTCTTCCGCTGGCGCAAGCACGCCGCCCGGCTCGCCGCCAAGAGCGAGCTGCTGGTGCTCGGCGGAGGCGCCACCGCGGCCGGACCGCTGCTGCTGTGCTCCCTGCGCACGACCGTGGAGCGCACGGACGACGTCCTGCTGCCGCTCACCCCGGGCCTGCACCGGCGGGGCTTCGCGACGGCGGTCGTGCGCATCGGGGGCGCCCGCCTCGGCCTGCTGAGCTGCCACCTGAGCCTCCAGGCCCGGGAGCGGTACGCCCAGGCGGGCATGCTCCTGGACCGGCTGGCCGCCCTGGACGTACCGCACGCCATCGCGGCCGGCGACATCAACGAGCGGCCCGGCGGGCGCTCGTTCCAGCGGCTGGCGGCCGAGCTCCAGGACTGCTGGGCCGTACGGCCCTGGGGCGGCGAGCACACCTGGACCCCCGGTGACCCGCACCAGCGGATCGACGCGATCTTCGCCACCAAGGGGATCGAGGTGCTGGGCTGCGGCGTACCGGGCCCCGGCGACCTCGCGGGCCTCACCGGCGCCGACCTGAGGGCCGCCACCGACCATCTGCCGGTGCTGGCGGCCCTCCGGGTGCCGACCGCCTAGACGACCGCCCCGCGGCCGGGGTCGTCGTCCTCGTCGTCCCCGGTCCTCATCCTGGCCACCAGGGTCGCGAAGCCGCCCAGGAACCCGCCGATGCACAGCGTGGTGAGCCACCAGGTCATGTCCCAGCGCAGTATCACCGCGAGCAGCATCAGCACCGGGCCGCCGACCACCCCGAGCCAGGCGAACTTGGCGGTCGCGTCGGCCTCCGGCAGCGGCGGCGGCTCCGGCGGCACGAAGTGGCCCTCGTCGGTGTCGTCGAGGTCCTCGTCCTTGGGCTCGGCCACCTCGTAGTCGCGCGGACCGCCCGTGCCGACGCCGGGCGCGAACACCACGGAGCTGCCGAGCGGCTTGTCCGGCTTGCCCGGCTCCACCGGCCGGCTCTCCGGCATGTCGTTGACGTCGTCCGCGGGCAGGGCCAGGTCCTCGATCGACTTGAACGGCTTGGCGCCCGGCGGGTCCGCCGGTTCCTCGCCGTACCCGGCGACGATCGCCGCCCAGGCGGCCTCCTCGTCGAACGGCTGCTCGTCCCGCTTGTCCGAGTCGTGCTGTTCAGCCACCGGTCGTGCTCCCTCCCCGGGCCTCCGGCATGGGGGACCCCATCGTGCCCGCACGCGGAGCGAGCCGGCCGACGAACGCGTGACTCTCCTCGAAGATCCGCTCCGCGTCGTGGTCCAACGTCGCCACGTGGTAGCTCTGTTCCAGCAGGATCTCCTTGACGTCGGTGGAGGAGATCCGGCCGAGGATGCGCGCCGAGTCGGCGGGCGGCACGACATGGTCCTGCGGGCTGTGCAGCAGCAGCACCGGCTGCGTGACCTGCGGCAGCTCGCGGTCCACGATGCGGAAGAACTGGCGCAGCGAGTGCGCGGCGTGCAGCGGCACCCGGTCGTAGCCGAGCTCGGTCACGCCCTCCTTGGCGATGTCGCTCGTGATGCCGGGCTGCGACGGGACGAGGTGGCGCACGACGGGCAGCGCGTGCGCGGCGAGCCCGTGCACCTTGTTCGCCGGGTTCACCAGCACGATGCCCGCCACCGCGTCGCCGTGCCGGGCCGCCAGCCGCAGCGTCAGCGCGCCGCCCATGGAGAGGCCGAAGACGAAGACCTGCCGGCAGCGCTCACGCAGCGAGCGCAGCTCGCGGTCCACCTCGGCGTACCAGTCCTGCCAGCCGGTGACCTGCATGTCCTGCCAGCGCGTGCCGTGCCCGGGCAGCAGCGGCAGGGACACGGTCAGGCCGCGCGCGGCCAGATGTTCGGCCCAGGGTCGCAGCGACTGCGGCGAACCGGTGAAGCCGTGACAGAGCAGCACGCCGACCTCTCCGCCCTCGTGGCGGTACGGCTCGGCTCCAGGGAGGACCGGCACCGGGGTCTCCTGTTCGGGGGTTCGATGGATCCGGGGAAGGGTGTACTTCACCGTACGCGACCGGGCTGACACCGACCAGATCCGTCACCGTCCCCGCCCGGTCGCGCACCCGCCCCGGCCCGGACGTGGGCGGGAGGCGGGGCCCCGCTCGGGTTAAGGTCTGATCGACGGAACACAGGAGGCACTCGAGTTGATCTACGGCGCAATGAAGTTCTCCATCGGGGGGTCGCTGAAGCTCGCGTTCAGGCCCTGGGTGGAGGGCCTCGAGAACATTCCCGCCGAGGGGCCGGCGATCCTCGCGAGCAACCACCTGTCCTTCTCGGACTCGTTCTTCCTTCCGGCGGTGCTGGACCGCAAGGTGACCTTCATCGCCAAGGCGGAGTACTTCACCTCGCCCGGGGTGAAGGGCAGGCTCACCGCCGCGTTCTTCAAGGGCGTCGGCCAGCTTCCCGTGGACCGCTCGGGCGCGCGCGGCGCGGGCGAGGCCGCGATCAGGAGCGGTATCGAGGTCATCGAGCGCGGTGAGCTGTTCGGCATCTACCCGGAGGGCACCCGTTCGCCGGACGGCCGGCTCTACCGGGGCAAGCCGGGCGGCCTCGCGCGCGTGGCGCTGGCCACCGGCGCGCCGGTCATCCCGGTCGCCATGATCGACACCGAGAAGATCCAGCCGCCCGGCAAGGTCGTCCCCAAGCTGATGCGGCCGGGCATCCGGATCGGCAAGCCCCTGGACTTCAGCCGCTACCAGGGCATGGACGGCGACCGCTTCATCCTGCGCTCGGTCACCGACGAGGTGATGTACGAGATCATGAAGCTGTCCGGCCAGGAGTACGTCGACATCTACGCGACGGCGGCCAAGCGGCAGATCGCCGAAGCGGAGAAGGCCGCCAAGGAGGCGGCGAAGGCCGAGCGCGGGCAGTTGGGCGCGTAACCGCGGTCCGGCGCGTCACCGCGCCGTTCGTCCATGGGGTGGGGAAGTTGGCCAGACGCGAGCGCGTCGTCCGCATGTCCGTCGAGCAGCCGCTGTGGCGGGCGCTGACCGCGTACCGCGTGCTGACCATGGCGTACGCCGTGCTGCTGTTCGTCTTCACCCGGGACAACTTCGAGCGCCCCGGGGTGGCCGTCGGCTACCTGGCCGTCATGGGGGTCTGGACGCTCGCCACGCTGCCCAAGGTGGCCGGCGCCACCGCCTGCACCAAGCGCTTCCTGATCGCGGACCTGGCGATCGCCCTCACCGGCATCCTGCTCACCCCGTTCGCCGACGTGCACGCCCAGTCGTTCGACGGCCCCACGCTGCCGAGCATCTGGACGGCCGGTTCGGTCCTCGCGTACGCCATCAAGGGCGGCTGGCGCTGGGCGGCGTTCGCCTCCTCCCTGGTCGCCGTCGCCAACATCATCGAGCGCGGCCACCCCAGCCGGGACACCCTCCACAACGTCCTGCTGGTGTGGGTGGCCTCCATAGCGATCGGTTACGTCGTCGAGGTGGCCCGGGCGTCGGAGCGGACCCTCGCGCGGGCCCTGGAGATCGAGGCCGCCACCCGGGAGCGGGAGCGGCTGGCCCGTGACATCCACGACTCCGTCCTCCAGGTGCTGGCCATGGTGCAGCGCCGGGGCACGGCCCTGGGCGGCGAGGCCGCCGAGCTCGGCCGGATGGCGGGGGAGCAGGAGGTCGCCCTGCGCACCCTGGTCGCGGGCGGCCTGACCCGGACCTCGCACGTCTCGGAGGACGCGTCGCTGGGCGCCGTGGTGCGCGAGGTGGACGAGCCCGACGACCCCGGCGGCGACGGGCCGGCCGACCTGCGCGGGCTGCTGGCCCCGCACGCGGGGGCGCGGGTCACCTTCGCGGAGCCGGGCGCTCCGGTGCTGCTGCCGCCCGCCGCGGCGCGGGAGCTCGCGGCCGCTGTCGGTGCCGCCCTGGACAATGTCCGCAGGCACGCCGGAGCGGACGCCCGCGCCTGGATCCTGGTCGAGGACTGGCCGGACGAGGTGATCGTGACGGTACGGGACGACGGGCCGGGCATCCCGGAGGGGCGGCTCGCGCAGGCGGAGGGCGAGGGGCGGCTCGGGGTCGCCCAGTCCATCCGGGGCAGGCTCCGCGACCTGGGCGGCACCGCCGATCTGGTCTCGGTGCCGGGGCAGGGCACAGAAGTCGAGTTGAAGGTTCCACGGGCCCCGCGGGGTCCACGGGGGAAGGCAGGGACATGAGCGAGCAGCCGATCAAGGTCATGGTGGTCGACGACCACCCCATGTGGCGGGACGCCGTCGCCCGGGACCTGGCGGAGGCCGGGTTCGACGTCGTCGCCACGGCCGGCGACGGCGAGCAGGCCGTCCGCCGCGCCCGTGCGGCCGGACCGGACGTGCTGGTCCTGGACCTGAACCTGCCCGCCAAGCCCGGCGTCCAGGTCTGCAAGGAGCTCGTCGGCGACAACCCGGCCCTGCGGGTGCTGGTGCTCTCCGCGAGCGGCGAGCACGCGGACGTCCTGGAGGCCGTGAAGTCCGGCGCGACGGGGTACCTGCTGAAGTCGGCCAGCACGGAGGAGCTGCTGGACGCCGTGCGCCGCACGGCCGTCGGCGACCCGGTGTTCACGCCGGGCCTGGCCGGCCTGGTCCTCGGCGAGTACCGCCGGCTGGCCTCCGAGCCGCTGCCCGCCGCCGGGGCGGACGAGCCCAAGGCCCCGCAGCTCACCGAGCGCGAGACCGAGGTGCTGCGGCTGGTCGCCAAGGGCCTGAGCTACAAGCAGATCGCCGAGCGCCTGGTCATCTCCCACCGCACCGTGCAGAACCACGTCCAGAACACGCTCGGCAAGCTCCAGCTCCACAACAGGGTCGAGCTGGTGCGGTACGCGATAGAGCGCGGCCTCGACGACGCGTAGCGCGTAACTCTCCTACGCCCGCCCGGAATTCACCGTTCGTACCGTCCCGGAGTGACGTGGGTCACCACTAGCGTGGCCCGCGTACGTCTCCATCGTCACCGTGACGGCGAGCCCCGTGACGGCGAAGGGAAGGTTCCATGCGGGTCGGAGTACTGACCGGCGGAGGCGACTGCCCCGGTCTCAACGCGGTCATCCGCGCCATCGTCCGCAAGGGCGTCCAGGAGTACGGCCATGTCTTCACCGGTTTCCGGGACGGCTGGCGCGGCCCCCTGGAGGACGACACCGTACGTCTCGACATCCCGGCCGTCCGCGGCATCCTGCCGCGCGGCGGCACCATCCTCGGCTCCTCGCGCACCAACCCCCTCACGGCACCGGACGGCGTCCGGCGCATCAAGGACACCCTCGCCAAGCACGACGTCGAAGCGCTGATCACCATCGGCGGCGAGGACACCCTGGGCGTCGCCGCCCGCCTGAGCGGCGCGTACGGCATCCCCTGCGTCGGCGTGCCCAAGACCATCGACAACGACCTGTCCGCCACCGACTACACCTTCGGCTTCGACACGGCCGTCGGCATCGCGACGGAGGCCATCGACCGGCTCCACACCACCGCCGAGTCCCACATGCGCGTCCTCGTGGTGGAGGTGATGGGCCGTCACGCCGGCTGGATAGCCCTGCACTCCGGCCTGGCCGGCGGCGCCAACGTCATCCTGATCCCCGAGCAGCGCTTCGACGTGGAGCAGGTCTGCTCCTGGGTCTCCTCCCGCTTCCGGGCGTCGTACGCGCCGATCGTCGTCGTCGCCGAAGGAGCGGTGCCCAGGGACGGCGACATGGTCCTCAAGGACGAGACGCTGGACTCCTTCGGCCACGTCCGGCTCTCCGGCGTCGGCGAGTGGCTCGCCAAGGAGATCGAGAAACGGACCGGGAAGGAGGCCAGGACCACCGTCCTCGGCCACGTCCAGCGCGGCGGCACACCCAGCGCCTTCGACCGCTGGCTGGCCACCCGGTTCGGGCTGCACGCCATCGACGCGGTCCAGGACGGCGACTTCGGCACCATGGTCGCGCTGCGCGGCACGGACATCGTCCGCGTACCGATCGGCGAGGCGACCGCGCGGCTGAAGACGGTGGACCCGCGGCTGTACGCGGAGGCCGGGGTCTTCTTCGGCTGACGGCCCGCCCCCGGGACGGACGTCGGCGGGCGGTGGCCCTCACCTCCTGCTGACGTCCAGCGCCCGCACCAGGTCCCGTACGACCGACGCGCCCCGCAGCGTCAGCACCGACTCCGGATGGAACTGCACCCCCGCGAAGCCCGGCCCGCGCAGCGCGTGCACCTCGTCCGTCACGGGGTCACGGCTCACCTCCACGCCGTGCGCCGCCAGCTCGGCCGCCGCCTCCCCGTCGCACCGGGCCGTGAAGCTGTTGTAGAACCCGACCGTCTCCTCCGTACCGAACAGGTCGATCCGCACCTGGGCGCCCTGGAGGGGCACCGCCTTGCGCACGATCTCCAGGCCCAGCTCGGCGGCGATCAGCTCGTGCCCCAGGCACACCCCCAGCAGCCCGTGCCGGTGGCCGCGGACGAGTGCGGCGGCCAGCGACCGCAGGAAACGCATCTTGGGGTCGGCCGGGTCACCCGGGTCGCCCGGCCCGGGCCCCAGCACCACCGGGCCCTCGTGCCGGAGCGCCGCCTCCCGCAGCCCCGGCTCGTCGAACCGGCGGACGGTCACCCGCAGGCCCGACGCGCGCAGCACGTGCGCGAGCATCGCGGTGAACGTGTCCTCGCCGTCCACCACCAGGGCGTGCCCCCGCGGCACGGTGACCGGCTCCCGCATCCGCAGCCAGAACGGCGCCAGGTCCGCCCGGCGCGCGTCCAGCGCCGCCCGCACCCGCGGGTCGTCCGCCGGCCGGAGCCGTACGGCCTCCTCGCGCGGCCGCCCGGGACGCACGCCCAGCGCCGCCAGCACCCCCGCCGCCTTGGCGTGCGTCTCGGCCACCTCGCCCGCCGGGTCCGAGCGCCGCACGAGCGTGGCGCCGACGGGGACGCGCAGCTCGCCGTCGGCCGCGATGTCGGCGGTACGGATCAGGATCGGCGAGTCCAGGGTCTGCGCCCCGCCGGCGTCCGTACCGAGCAGGGCCAGCGCGCCCGCGTAGTACCCGCGGCCCTCCGCCTCATGGCGCTCGATGACCCGGCAGGCGTTCTGCACCGGCGAGCCGGTGACCGTGGCGGCGAACATCGTCTTGCGCAGCACCTCCCGCACGTCCAGCGAGGACCGGCCCCGCAGCTCGTACTCGGTGTGCGCGAGGTGCGCCATCTCCTTCAGCCGCGGCCCGACCACCACCCCGCCCCGGTCGCCGACCGTGCACATCATCTTCAGCTCCTCGTCCACGACCATGGAGAGCTCCTCGGTCTCCTTGCGGTCGGCGAGGAAGGCGAGCAGGCCGTCGGCCGTCGGGCCGGCCGCCGGATAGCGGTACGTCCCGCTGATCGGGTTCATCACGACCGTCCCGCCCGACATCCGGACGTGCACCTCGGGGCTGGCCCCCACCAGGGTGCGCTCCCCGGTGTGCACGACGAAGGTCCAGTACGCGCCCCGTTCCCCGGCCAGCAGCCGCCGGAACAGCGCCAGCGCGTCCCGCCGCCCGAACCCGGGGACGCGGCCCCGGTACGTGCGGCGGATCACGAAGTTCGCCCCCTCGCCCCGCCCGATCTCGTCCTCCACCACCCGGCGGACCGTCCGCGCGTACTCCTCGTCGGACACGTCGAAGGCTCCGCCCTCGACCGTCACCCGGTGCCGGGGGAGCCGCTCCAGCGCCTCGGCGAGCGGCAGCTCGTACGCCTCGTCGGCGACCAGCACGGACAGCGGCGTCCCGTCGTCGCGCACGTCGAAGCCCCGCTCCCTGAGCTGCCGGAACGGCACCAGGGCGAGGGAGGGCCGGTCGCCGACGGGGATGTCCGCGAGGCGCTCCGCCTCGTGCACGGCGCCGATCAGCACCTCGACGGTGTCGTGATCACGGCCGGGGGTGCGGCGGCGCAGCAGGGCGAAGGGCGGGCAGGAGTCGTCGAGCAGCCGGGAGAGGTCCACGGGCGTTCCTTCCATCGCATGGATTCGACAGGAGAGGAACGGCCCGTACGCAACGGAAAAGGCCGCCCCTCGGGCGGCCTGGCGTGTGTCGGTGTACGCGCAGTCAGTGGGCCGCCGGACGAGCGGTCCACCACCAGTTCTGGGTCGAGTGCGCGAACATGGGCCGCACCCTACCCCACGCGGGGAGCGGAGGGCTCAAGATTCGTTGTCTCATCAGGTGAGCGCCTAAATGGACGAATGGGAAGACCCCGTAAGGTTGTGCACGTGACCGTGAACGCTAAGCCCACCGCAACCGGTGGCAACACCTGGCGAGACCTTCCCGCGGCGCAGCAGCCCGAGTACCCCGATGCCGAGGCTCTGCGCGATGTGATCGCGGACCTCGAGTCGTATCCGCCGCTCGTCTTCGCGGGCGAGTGCGATCAGCTGCGCGCCCGGATGGGAGCCGTCGCCAGGGGCGAGGCGTTCCTGCTCCAGGGCGGCGACTGCGCCGAGGCCTTCGACGCCGTGTCGGCCGACCACATCCGTAACAAGCTCAAGACCCTGCTCCAGATGGGCGCCGTGCTGACGTACGCCGCGTCCGTGCCCGTCGTGAAGGTGGGGCGGATCGCGGGCCAGTACTCCAAGCCCCGCTCCAAGCCGACCGAGACCCGCGACGGGGTCACGCTGCCGACCTACCGCGGCGACTCCGTCAACGGCTTCGCCTTCACCGAGGAGGACCGGGTCCCCGACCCGGAGCGGCTCAAGCGCATGTACCAGGCGTCCGCCTCGACGCTGAACCTGGTGCGCGCCTTCACGACCGGCGGTTACGCCGACCTGCGCCAGGTGCACGCCTGGAACCAGGACTTCGTGAGGTCCTCGCCGTCGGGCCAGCGCTACGAGCAGCTCGCACGCGAGATCGACAACGCGCTGAACTTCATGAAGGCCTGCGGCACCGACCCGGCCGAGTTCCGCACGGTGGAGTTCTACGCCTCGCACGAGGCGCTGCTGCTGGACTACGAGTCGGCGCTGACCCGCGTGGACTCCCGGACCGGGCAGCTCTACGACACCTCGGGCCACATGGTCTGGATCGGCGAGCGCACCCGCCAGCTCGACGGGGCGCACATCGAGTTCGCGTCGCGCATCCGCAACCCGATCGGCATCAAGCTCGGCCCGACGACCACGGTCGACGAGGCGCTGACGTACGTCGACCGCCTCGACCCCGAGCGGGAGCCGGGCCGGCTGACCTTCATCGTCCGCATGGGCGCCGACAAGGTCCGCGACAAGCTCCCCGAGCTGGTCGAGAAGGTCACCGCCTCCGGTGCCACGGTGGCGTGGGTGACCGACCCGATGCACGGCAACACCTTCGAGGCGGCCTCCGGCCACAAGACGCGCCGCTTCGACGACGTGCTCGACGAGGTCAAGGGCTTCTTCGAGGTCCACAAGGCGCTGGGCACGCACCCGGGCGGCATCCACGTGGAGCTGACCGGTGACGACGTCACCGAGTGCGTGGGCGGCGGCGACGAGATCTTTGTCGACGACCTGCACCAGCGCTACGAGACCGCCTGCGACCCGCGGCTCAACCGCAGCCAGTCGCTGGACCTGGCGTTCCTGGTGGCGGAGATGTACCGCGACCAGTGATGCCGGCCGGCTGTGATCGCAGCCGGCGGTGATCTCGGTCGGCTGTGATCTCGGTTCGCTGTGATCCTGGCCGGCCGTGATCTTGGCGAGAAATGGCCTTGACGTGCCGATGGGGCGCGGATCCGTGTGATCCGCGCCCCATCGCCGTTCACCGGGCTTTTGCGCGCCGGGGGCTCCGGGTAAGGTTAGGTTAGCCTCACCGATCAAGGCGGGGTCTCCAGTCGCAGATCCCGTCGAGCCCGCAGGGAGGTGAACCGCGTGTACGTCTGCTCGTGCTTCGGTGTCACCGAGAAGCAGGTCATGGCACACGCGGACGCCGGTGCCTGCACGCCCCGCCAGATAGCGTCGGCCTGCAAGGCCGGCACGGACTGCGGGTCCTGCGTACGCCGCATCCAGGCGATCCTCGGCCGGGGCAACTGCCCGCGGCGCGAGCTGGTGGACCAGGGCAAGCCGGCGCTGCTCGCCACCGGTGCCGTGGACACCGCCGGTGCCGAGACCGCGGACGCCGTCGTCGGGATACCCGAGGCCGCCTAGCCTCCCGCCCTGGCTCTCCCGCCCGGACCGGGTTCTCCGGGCCGGCTTTCCGGGTCAGCTCTCCGGCTGCTCGATGAGCTGGGCGATGTAGAGCGCCTCACCGAGCTTGTCGACGAGTTCGAGCTGGGTGTCGAGGTAGTCGATGTGGTGCTCCTCGTCCGCGAGGATCGACTCGAAGATGTTGGCCGACGTGATGTCGCCCTTGTTGCGCATGACCTCGATGCCCCGCTTGAGCCGGTCGATCGCCTCGACCTCGACCTGCCGGTCCGCCTGGAACATCTCGGTGACGGTCTGGCCGATGCGGACGTGGAAGAGCCGCTGGTAGTTCGGCAGGCCCTCCAGGAAGAGGATGCGGTCCGTGAGCACCTCGGCGTGCTTCATCTCGTCGAAGGACTCCGCACGGGTGTATTTGGCGAGCTTCGTCCACCCGAAGTTCTCCTGCATCTTCGCGTGCAGGAAGTACTGGTTGATCGCCGTGAGCTCGGCGGTGAGCTGCTCGTTGAGGAACTCGATGACCTCGGGGTCGCCCTGCATCGCAGAGGCTCCTTCCGCGCGTGTGTACGGGGCAGATGCCGCGCATCCTCGCACCGCCGGGGAAGGTCGTCCAGTAAGTGCACGCTTAGTAGGAGTTGCCCGAATCCGCCTCGCCCCTGGTCATGACCACCCCTCCCGGTCTGTCACCATTGAGGCATGGGTCAGCCAGGGAGCGGGGAACACCGGGCAGCAGAGGAGTCCGAGCTTCCGCCGGGGCAGCGGTTTCAGCGCGGCTGGCCGGTCACCCACTACGGGCCGGTCCCCAAGTTCAAGCCCGACCGCTGGGAGTTCAGGGTCTTCGGCGCCACGGCGGGCGGCGACAAACACACCTGGAACCACGCGGAGTTCTCGGCGCTGCCCTTCTCCACCGTCGTGGCCGATCTGCACTGCGTCACGAAGTACAGCATGCTCGGGGCCGAATGGGGAGGGGTCCCGGCCCGGACGATCCTCGAACTCGCGCCGCCGGCCGCCGGTGTCACGCATGTGATGGTGTGGGCGGAGTACGGCTTCAGTGCCAATATGCGGCTCTCCGACTTCGCCTCGGACCGCACGATTTTCGCCACGCACAAGGACGGTGAGCCGCTCACCGCCGAGCACGGCTTCCCGCTGCGCCTCATCGTGCCGCACCTCTACGCCTGGAAGGGACCCAAATGGGTCAGGGGCGTCGAGTACATGACGGCCGACCGCCGCGGCTTCTGGGAGGAGCGCGGCTACCACAACATCGGCGACCCGTGGCGGGAGCAGCGGTACTCGTACCAGGAGGAGCCGGGGGACGGCCCCGAGCTCTGATCCACCCTGGGGTTTTCAGCCGTCCCGGAGCTTCTTCAGCAGCGCGATGTCCGCTGCGTGTCCCTCCGTGCCGCCGGGGGTCTCGATGATCAGCGGGACGCCGCGCGCCGCCGGGTGGCGCATCAGCTCGCCGAACGCGTCGGCGCCGATGTGACCCGCGCCGATGTTCGCGTGCCGGTCCTTGTGCGCGCCCACCACGTCCTTGGAGTCGTTGGCGTGGATCAGCTTCAGCCGGCCCTCGCCGACCGTGTCGACCAGGAGATCCAGGGTCTGCCGTACGCCGTGCTCGCCGGTCAGGTCGTGGCCGGCCGCGAAGATGTGGCAGGTGTCCAGGCAGATACCCAGCCGGGGGTGGGCGTCGAGGGCCTCGAAGTACGGGCCGAAGTCCCAGGTGCGGGAGCAGAGCGAGGCGCCCTGCCCGGCCGTCGACTCCAGCAGCAGGAACGGGTCGTCGTCGTGGTCGAGCTCGTCCAGCAGCGGCAGCAGCCGCTCGCGCACCTGTGCCAGGGCCTCCTGCCGGGGGCGGCCCCCGGTCGCCGAGCCCGTGTGGACGACCACGCCGAGCGCGCCGATGGCCCGGGCGCGCCGCAGCGAGTGGCGGAGGGACGCCACGGAGAAGTCGACGGTCGCCTCGGTGTGGGAGCCGAAGTTGATCAGGTAGGGGGCGTGGACGTACGCGGGTATGCCGGCGACCGCGCACTCCTCGCGGAACAGCTCGTCCTGCACCGGGTTCCCGGCGGGCGTGGCCCAGCCGCGAGGGTTGGCGACGAAGACCTGGACGGTCTCGGCGCCGATCTCGCGCGCGTAGGCGAGGCCGGTCTTCGCGAGGCCGCCGGCCACGGGAACGTGGCCGCCGACGGGGCTGCTCATGTGCGCTCAGAGTCCCTTGGTCTTGATGGTGATCGTGCTGCCCTCGGGGGCCTGCTCGCCGCCGCCCACGGACTGGCTGTCCACGGTGTCCCCGAGGAAGGGGAAGCCCTTCTCGACCTTCACCTCGAAACCGGCGCCTTCCAGCTCCCGCGTGGCATCGTCGACGTTCTTGCCGGTGACGTCGGGCACGTCGACCATGCGCGGCCCCTTGGAGACCGTGAGCGTGATCGTGTCGCCCTTGGCCGCCTCGCTGCCCCGTGACAGGGATTGGGCGGCCACACTGCCCGCCTCCTGGGCGGAGTGGACGCGCGCGGGCGCGACCTTCACGGTGAGCCCTGCCTCCTCCAGCGTCCGGGTGGCGTCCTCGACGGGGTCACCGGTGACGTCCGGGACGTCGACGGGGGCGCCCTTGCTGACCTTCAGGGCGACCGCGGAGTCGGGGTTGCGCTCGGTGCCGGCCTCCGGGTCGGTGCTGATCACGGTGCCCCGCTCGAACTCCTGGCTGAGGGCCCGGGTGATCACACCCGCGGCGAGCCCGGCCTTGGTGAGCTCGCGCTTGGCCTCGTCCAGCGGCAGGCCCTTGAGGTTGGGGACCTTCACGATGCGCGGGCCGCGCGAGACGGTGAGGGTCACCTGGCCATTGCCCCGGATGCGGTCGCCGGGAGCGGGGTCGGCGGCCATCACGGTGCCCCGCTTGTAGGCGGTGCTGTAGTCACGCTTGACGTCCTTGACGTCCAGCCCGGCGTCGGCGAGCCGCTTCTCGGCCTCGGCCTGGGTCTGCCCGAGGACGGTGGGGACCCGGGTGAACTGCCCGGAGTTGATGTACCAGACACCCGCGCCCACGCCGAGGACCAGCAGGACGGCGACGACGGCGGCGAGCATGCCCCGGCGGGCGTTGCCGAAGGGGACGCGGGGGACGCGGGCCGGGCCGGCGGGCACCGGCTGCGGTTCGGGCCGGGGCGGCACGGCGAGCCGGCTCGTGCGCTGAACGCCGTCCTCCTCGCCGGGCAGGGCCCGCGCGATCACGCTGGTGGGGTCCTCGGAGCCGTCGCCGGCCGGGCCGTCGCCCCCGGTGCGGGCCTGCGGCGGGACCAGGTCGAGCTGCTCGTCGCCGAGCGCGGCGCGGGCCTCCCGCGCCTGGGCGAGCAGCGCCACCGCGTCGTGCGGGCGCACCTCGGGATTGCGGGCGGTGGCGCTCGCCACCAGCTCGTCCAGCTCGACCGAGAGCCCGGGCACGGCGGCGGAGGGCGGCGGGACGTCCGCGTTCAGATGCTGGTACAGGACCTGGGCGGGCGTGTCGCCGGCGTGCGGCTTGGCGCCGGTCAGCATCTCGTACAGGACGACCCCGCACGCGTACACGTCCGCGCGGGTGTCGGCGGTGCCGTGCTCGATCTGCTCGGGCGCCAGGTACGACACCGTGCCGAGGACCGAGCCGGTGGTGTTGGTGGCCGCGCCGACGGCCCGGACGAGCCCGAAGTCGGCGACCTTGACCCGGCCGTCGTCCCCTATCAGCACGTTCTCGGGCTTCATGTCCCGGTGGACGAACCCGGCCAGGTGAGCGGCCCCCAGCGCGGCGAGCACGGGCTCCAGGATGTCGAGCGCCGCCCGGGGCTGGAGCGCCCCGCGCTCGCGCAGCACGTCCCGCAGGGTGCACCCGGCGACGTACTCCATCGCCAGGTACACGTACGCCCCGTCGGCACCCTGGTCGAAGACGCCGACCACATTGGGGTGCGACAGCCGCGCCACGGACTTGGCCTCGCGGATGAACCGCTCCACGAACGTCACGTCGGTCGCCAGGGCCGGATGCATCACCTTCAGGGCGAGCACCCGGTCGAGCCGGGTGTCGACGGCCCGGTAGACCGTGGCCATGCCACCGACGGCGATGCGCGTGTCGACCCGGTATCGGCCGTCGAGCATCTGGCCGACGAGGGGGTCGTGCAGGGTCGTATCCACCCGCCCGAGTCTACGGACCCGCACCGACACCCCCGCCGCCCCGTACCCGTCCCGGCCTGGACTGCGACCGAGCTGTGACACCGGACGGCACGGCGGGGCCCCGGCGGCGCCCGCTAGAACGCGGGGCGCTCCGGGTCGAGGACCGCGCGGCCCTCGGCCGGCGACGACGCCTCCGCGAAGTGCCGGCGGGGGATGCGCCCCGCCCGGTGCGCGAGGCGCCCCGCCTCCACGGCGTGCCGCATCGCCTCCGCCATCAGCACCGGCTCCTGGGCCCGCGTGACCGCCGACGCCAGCATCACGGCCGCGCACCCCAGCTCCATGGCCAGCGCCGCGTCGGACGCCGTACCGGCTCCGGCGTCCAGGATCACCGGCACGCGCGCGTGCTCCACGATGAGCTGGAAGTTGTGCGGGTTGCGGATGCCGAGCCCGGAGCCGATGGGCGAGCCCAGCGGCATGACGGCCGCGCAGCCGACGTCCTCCAGCTTGCGCGCCAGCACGGGGTCGTCGTTGGTGTACGGCAGGACCGTGAAGCCGTCGTCGACCAGCGTCTCGGCGGCGTCCAGCAGCTCGACCGGGTCGGGCAGCAGGGTCCGCTCGTCGGCCACGACCTCCAGTTTGATCCAGTCCGTACCGAGCGCTTCGCGCGCGAGGCGGGCCGTCAGCACGGCCTCGCCCGCCGTGAAGCAGCCCGCCGTGTTCGGCAGGACCCGGATGCCGAGCTTGTCCAGGACGGACAGCACCGAGCCCTGGACGGTCGGGTCCAGGCGGCGCATCGCCACGGTCGTCAGCTCCGTGCCGCTGGCTGCGAGGGAGCGTTCCAGTACGTCGAGGCTGGGCGCCCCGCCCGTACCCATGATCAGCCGGGAGTCGAAGGTGGTCCCGGCGATGGTGAGACGGTCGTCGGCCATGGCTCAGCCCCCCTGGACCGCGGTGAGGACCTCGACCCGGTCACCGTCGCCGAGCAGCGTGCCGGGCCACTGGCTGCGCGGCACCACGGTCTCGTTGACCGCGGCGGCGACCCCGGAGGGTGCCGTGGTGAGCGTGGCGACCAGGGTGTCGAGGGTGGTCGGCCCGGCGAGCCGTCGTGCCTCGCCGTTCACGGAGACGTGCACGGGGGAGTCCACGGTGGCGTTCGGGAAGGCGTTCACGGGGTCGCTCATGACACTCCTACGGTGGCGGGGACGGAGACAGGGGCGGGGCCGGTGGCGGGCGCGGGGGAGAAGCGGCCGGGCGTGAAGGCGCGGGCCTCCTCCGGGAGCTCGCCGGTGGTGAGCACGGTGGCCATCACATCCCCCGTCATGGGCGTCAGCAGCACCCCGTTGCGGTAGTGCCCCGTCGCCAGGTGCAGACCGGGCAGCGCGGTGGGCCCGAGCAGCGGCGCGTTGTCCGGGGAGCCCGGCCGCAGGCCCGCGCGGGTCTCGGTCAGGGGCAGCTCGGTGATGCCGGGCACCAGCTCGTGCGCGTCGCGCAGCAGCTCGTACACCCCGCCCGCCGTGACCGTGGTGTCCCAGCCGAGCTCCTCGCTCGTCGCGCCGACGACCAGCTCGCCGTTCTCGCGCGGCACCAGGTACACATGGCTGCCGCGCACCACCGCCCGGACCGTACGGCTCAGGAACGGCGCGTACGCGGACGGCACCGACAGCCGCAGCACCTGTCCCTTGACCGGCCGCACCGGCGGCAGGACCTCCTCGGGTACGCCGCCCAGCCTGCCGCTCAGGCTCCCGGCGGCCAGCACCACCTGGTCGGCGGCCCGCTCCGTGCCGTCGCCCAGCAGCACCCCGGCCGCCCGGTCGCGCAGCACCACCAGCCGCTCGGCCCAGGCGCGGTGCACCACCACGCCCACCCGCTCGCACGCGGCCAGCAGGGCTGCCGCCAGCCGCCGCGGGTCGACCTGGTGGTCGCCGTCCACCCGCAGCCCGCCGCGCACACCGGGCGCCAGCATGGGCTCCAGGCGCCGGCACTCGCGGCCGGTCAGCCACTCCGACGCCAGCCCGGAACGCCGCTGGAGCGCGTGCAGCTCCCGCAGGTGGGCGCGGTCGTCGGCGTCCAGCGCGACGGCGAGCGTGCCGCACGCGCGGTAGCCGACGTCCACGCCCCCGGCCGCCTGCTGGAGTTCGGTGACGAAGTCCGGGTAGCGGCGCGCCGACTCCAGGTTGAGACCGAGGAGCGTGTCCTCGCCGTAGTGGAGTTCGGTGACCGCGGCGAGCATGCCCGCCGCGACCTGGGCGGCCCCGCCGCCCGGACCCGGGTCGACCACGGCGACCCGCAGCCCGCGCTGCGCCGCCCGCCAGGCCGTGACCAGGCCGATGATTCCGCCCCCGACGACGAGGACGTCTGACGTACGTGGATGCATGGGCGTCCAGCCCCTCCCTTCGCCGGCATGACCCGGATCAGGTTCGTACGGTCGGAGGCCGTCCCAGCCTCCCTCTCAGCCCGGTGCGTCCGGGCTCCCGCGAGTGCTCTACGGTGGCCAGACTAACCCCACCCCGCAACCGGCTGTAAGGGAGCTTCACCGTGGCGCGGTCGCTCGACGGGCTCGTTCTCTCACCCGTGGCGGACCAGGCTCCGGGTCAGGTCGGTACGGCGACCCGGTTCACGTACCACGAGGACGACGGGTGCGTGTGGGCCGAGTACGCGGGCGGAGACGTGGTGCGCGGCCACCTCGTCGGGACCCGTGAGGGAGATCGCCTCGACTTTCGGTATGTCCAGCTCCGGCGGGACGGCCGGACGGCGTCGGGGCACTGCGTCGCCACGGTGGTGGAGCTGGACGACGGGCGCGTCCGGCTGGAGGAGACCTGGGAATGGGAGTCCCAGGAGGGCAGGGGAACCAGTGCGGTGGAAGAGCTTCCCCCCGGGGCCTGTATTGACGATGTGTCAGGTGCATAAGGTGGGCGGGTGAACGAGCGGATGGAAGCAGAGCGGCGCGTCGTCATCGTCGGCGCCGGGATGGCGGGTGTGCAGACGGCCGTGGCGCTGCGCGAGCAGGGCTTCACCGGCCGCGTGCTGCTGATCGGCGCCGAGCCCCACCAGCCCTACGACCGGCCCCCGTTGTCCAAGGCCGTGCTCCTGGGCACCGCGGAGGGGTCCGCCTTCGACGTGGACTTCGAGGCCCTCGGCATCGAACTGCGCCTGGGGGTCGAGGTCACCGCCCTGCGCCCCGACGCGCACGAGGTGGACACGGAGGCCGGGCCGGTCCCGTACGACGTCCTGGTCGTCGCCACCGGCGCCCGGCCCGTCGCGCTGCCCGGCTCCGAGGGCGTGCGCGGGGTCCACCTGCTGCGCACCCTGGACGACGCGCAGCGGCTGCGTCCCGTGCTGGACTCGCGGCACGACATCGTGGTCGTCGGCGCCGGCTGGATCGGCGCCGAGTTCACGACGGCCGCCCGGGAGGCCGGCTGCGCGGTGACCGTCGTCGAGGCCGCCGGGCGGCCGCTGGCCGGCGCGCTGCCCGACGAGGTCGCCGCCCCGATGGCCGCGTGGTACGAGGAGAGCGGCGCCGCACTCCTGACCCACGCGCGCGTGGCCCACCTCGAACCGGGCGAGGTCGCCCTGGAGGACGGGCGGCTGCTGCCCGCCGAGGCCGTGGTCGTCGGCATCGGCGCCCGGCCCGCCACCAACTGGCTGGCCGGCTCCGGCGTCGCGCTCGGCCCGGAGGGCGCGGTCACGGCCGACGCCTACCTGCGCACGTCCGCGCCCGATGTGTACGCCGTCGGCGACTGCGCCTCGTTCCCCTCCGCCCGCTACGGCGAGCGGCTGATGGTGCACCACTGGGACAACGCCCTCCAGGGGCCGCGCACGGTGGCCGCCGCCATCGCCGGTGAGGCGGCGCGGCCGTACGACCCGGTGCCGTACTTCTGGTCCGAGCAGTTCGGACGGTTCGTCCAGTACGTGGGACACCACCCGGCCGCCGACACGATGGTGTGGCGGGGCGACCCGGACGGTGCCGCCTGGTCGGTGGCGTGGCTGCGCGGGGACGCCCTGGTGGCGCTGCTGGCGGTGGGCCGCCCGCGCGACCTGGCACAGGGGCGCAAGCTGATCGAGGCCGGCACGCCGCTGGACCCCGGGCTCGTCGCCGACCCCTCCGTACCGCTGAAGTCGGCCGCTCGGGCGTAGCGCGGGCCGGTCCGGCGTAGCCCGGGTACCGACTGTCAGTGCGGGATGGCACGCTAGTGCCGTGACCGAGATTGACGCAAAGATCGATGCTCTCGTCCCCGACTGGCTCCACCTGCCCGACATCGCGGAAATGCTCGATGTCGAGGTGACGCGCGTGCGGCAGCTTGTCAAGGAGGGCCAGCTCATCGCCGTGCGCCGGGGTGAGAACCGGACGCTTCAGGTTCCTGCCGCCTTCATCAAGGACGGCAAGGTGGTCAAGGGTCTCGCCGGGACCCTGACGCTCCTGAAGGACGACGGCTTCACCGACGAAGAGATGCTCGAGTGGCTCTTCACCCCCGACCCGTCCCTGCCGGGCACGCCCGCGCAGGCGCTCAGCGAGAATCGCGGCACGGAGGTGAAGCGCCGGGCCCAGGCGCTCGCCGTCTGACGTCCGGGCAGCCGCCCGACGTCCTGGCAGGCGCCCGGCGGTCCCGGCGGGCGCCCGGCCGTCCCGGCGGGGGCCCCGCGGCCCGCGCCGGGCGGAACACCGACACCAGGCGGTGTACGGGCCGGGGAAGTCCCCGGCCCGTACACCGCCGCACCAACGGGGGGAACACCTCATGTCCACCGCACGCGCAGCCCGACTGGCCGACGCCCGGCTCTACCTCTGCACGGACGCCCGCAGGCTCCAGGGCGACCTGTCCGAGTTCCTCGACGCCGTGCTCACCTCCGGCGTCGACATCGTGCAGTTGCGCGACAAGGGCATGGAGGCCGGCGAGGAGCTGGAGCACCTGGCGGTGTTCGCCGACGCCTGCCGCCGGCACGGCAAGCTGCTCGCGGTGAACGACCGGGCCGACGTCGCGCACGCGATCGGCTCCGACGTGCTGCACCTGGGCCAGGGCGACCTGCCCGTGCCGGCCGCCCGCGACATCCTCGGGGACGAGGTGCTGGTGGGCCGCTCCACGCACGCGGAGGCCGAGGTGGACGCGGCGGTCGCCGAGCCGGGCGTGGACTACTTCTGCACGGGACCGTGCTGGCCCACGCCCACCAAGCCGGGGCGGTACGCGCCGGGGCTGGACCTCGTGCGGTACGCGGCGTCGCTGGACCAGGAGCGGCCGTGGTTCGCGATCGGCGGCATCGACGCGGGCAAACTGGACCAGGTGCTGGACGCCGGCGCCCGCCGGATCGTCGTCGTCCGGGCGATCACCGAGGCCGACGACCCGGCGGCGGCCACGGCGGCGCTGGCCAAGCGGGTCCGCGAGCGCACGGCGTAGCCGGACCTCCTCCACGAGCCGGGCACGGGCCCCGACCTGGCCGCCGAGCTGTCCACGAGTGTCCAAGGGGTGGACAACAACCCGGCAAAAGCGACAAAATACCCTGCTCTGGTTGGGTGACGCCCGACCCGTGGCTAACCTGCCCGTATGGCCCTAGGCACACCTTCCACCAGGACAGATCGCGCACGGACGGTGCGCGATCTGCTCGCGACCGGCAAGACGTCGTACTCCTTCGAGTTCTGGGCGCCCAAGACCGAGAAGGGCGAGCGGAACCTCTGGAACGCGCTGCGCCGCGTCGAGGCCGTGGCGCCGAGCTTCGTCTCCGTGACGTACGGAGCCGGCGGCTCCACCAGGGCCGGGACGGTCAAGGCCACGCAGGAGATCGCCGCCGACACCACGCTCACCCCCGTCGCGCACCTCACCGCCGTCGACCACACGATCGCCGAGCTGCGCAACATGATCGGCCAGTACGCCGACGCCGACATCAGGAACATCCTCGCCGTCCGGGGCGACCCGCCCGGCGACCCCATGGGCGAGTGGGTCCCGCACCCCCAGGGCGTGCGGTACGCCGCCGACCTGGTCCGGCTGATCAAGGAGTCCGGCGACTTCTGCGTCGGCGTCGCCGCCTTCCCCGAGATGCACCCGCGCTCCACCGACTGGGACACCGACATCCGGCACTTCGTGGACAAGTGCCGCGCGGGCGCGGACTACGCGATCACCCAGATGTTCTTCTTCCCCGAGGACTATCTGCGGCTGCGTGACCGGGTCGCGGCCCTGGGCTGCGAGACGCCGATCATCCCCGAGATCATGCCCGTCACCAGCGTCAAGCAGATCGAACGGTTCGCCCAGCTCAGCAACGCCCACTTCCCGCCCGAGCTGAAAGAGCGCATCCACGCGGTCAAGGACGATCCGGCCGCTGTACGCTCCATTGGCATCGAGTTCGCGACGGAGTTCTGCGCACGACTGCTCTCCGAGGGTGTCCCCGGGTTGCACTTCATCACGCTCAACAACTCCACGGCGACGCTCGAGATCTACGAAAATCTCGGACTGCACGAGCAGTCCTGACCGGCCGTACCCGCCAGTCCCGGGCGGGGGGCCGTACGAGAGGGGCGGGCATGGGCTGGACGGTCCTCTACATCGCGTTCGGCTTCGTCGCGTTGTGGCTGCTCGGTGAGGTGCTCCTGCAGTACAAGGCCCGGCTGCGCTGGCGGCTGCTCGCCTTCGCCGGCTTCCTGGGCGTGGTCCTGGGCGTGCTGCTGCCGTCCGTCCCCGTGATCGGCGCGGGCGCGATCGCGTTCGCGATCGGCCAGACGTACGTGACGCTCTCCTTCCGGCGCGGCTTCTCGACCGGCTGGGCGCTCGGCGGCCGCCCCGGGGCCAGCCGCCGCCGCAAGGCCGGGGCCGCGGGCGCGGCCCCCGGACCGACCCTGGAGGTCTCGGACCTGGCGTACGGGGACCGGGAGCAGGGGCAGGAGCCGACGGCCGCCGAGACGACGGCGGTCTACGCCCCCGAGCCGCTGCCCGACGACACAGGGCAGTACGGCGTCTACGGCGCCACGCCCGGCCACGCCTCCGCCCCGGCCGACCCGGCCGCCGCCGCGTACGACGAGGGCTACGGCACCTACGCCGCCCCCGCCTACGACCAGCAGGGCGGCTACGCGACGGCCGCCTACGCCTACGGCACCGACCAGCAGCAGGGGTACGCCGGGTACGCCGACCCGTACGCCGGCACCGCCCCGTACGACACCGGCTACGGCGGCCAGCAGCAGTACGCCGACCCCTACGCCCCGCAGTACGGCACGGACACCCCGCCCGGCGGCGTCTGGGTCCCGCAGCAGCGCGACGCGGAGCCGCTGCCCCCGCAGCAGCCGCCGTACGGCTACGACCCGGGCCAGAGCGACCAGCAGTACCGCTACTGAGCCCCTCGGACGCCGCTCCCGAGCCCCGGGGGCGCCCTCCCGGCGCGCCGCTACTGCGAGCCGCGGAAACCCGCGCCCTCCACGATCAGCCCGGCCACCAGGGCGCCCGACATCCCGGCGTGGGCCAGCCCGCCGCCCGGGTGGGCCCAGCCACCGGCGAAGTACAGCCCGCCCACCGGCGCGGGGTTCGCCGCGGGCAGCAGCGCACCCCGCGCACCGGCCAGCGCCGGACCGGGCACCCGGAACTCGCCCGTCTCCCGTGAGGTGTCGGCCGGAGTACGCACCACCCGCCACAGCAGCCGCTCCCGCAGCCCCGGCACGGCGGCCTCGGCGGCCTGGACCATCCGGTCGGCGAAGCCCTCCACGGCCGGCCCCCCGTCCTCGCCCCACAGGTTCCCCGAGGAGAACGGCCCGCCCGCCGGGACGGTCGCGGTGACCGTCACCGACTCGTGGTCGCCGTCCGGGCGCAGCCGCTCGTCGCCGGGGCGCAGCACGACGACCGTGGGCCGGTCGCACAGCCGCCCGTGCGCGAGGGCGTCCAGCTCGTCCGCCCGGTCGGTGGAGTGCACCACCGTCCGGTGCACCGCGCCCGGCTCCCGCGCCCCGCGCAGGGCCAGGCACACCGTGACCCGGCCCGTCCGCACGCCGTCCTGGTGGCGCGGCCACTCGTCCTGGGAGTCCCACTCCACGACCTGGTCCCGGTACAGCGCCGGCAGGGGAGCGCCCGCGACCACGTGGTCGGCGTCGGCCACCTCCCCGCCGGCCTGCTCGACCCCGACCGCCCGGCCGTCCTTGACGACCACACCGGTCACCTCGGTACCGAAGACGAACTCCACCCGCCGCTGGAGGCACCGCTCGTACACGGCGTCCGCCAGCGCCCGGATGCCGCCGCTCACGTACCAGGTCCCGAAGGTCTGCTCCATGTACGGCAGGACGGCGGCGGCGGCCGGAGCGGTCGCCGGATCGAAGCCGTACGCGAGGGCATGGCTCTCCAGCAGGGCCGTGAGACGCGCGTCGCGCAGCTCGCGCCGCCCCACCTCGGCGAGCGTGCCCGCCGTACGGCGCAGCAGACCGGTCTTCAGCGCCGGGTACGGATCACGCGCGAAAGGCGTCACGTCGGCCGGCAGCGGCTCCTCCAGCAGCGGTCTGCGTGACCGGTCCCAGGCGTCCCGCGATCGGTTCAGGAACTCGCCCCACGTCGCCCCCGCGCCCGCGCCGAGCGCGGCGTCCAGCGCGGAGACGATCCCGGCCCGGGAGGCGTTCGGCAGCGAGACGGCCGTACCGTCGGCGAAGACGTGCCGGCTCGCGGGGTCGACCTGGGTCAGTCCGACGCACCGCTCCAAGGGCTCCTTGCCCGTCTTCACGAACAGGTCCCGGTACACGGCGGGAAGGTGCAGCAGCCCCGGTCCGGTGTCGAAGGCGAAGCCGTCCCGCTCGTACCGGCCGACCGCCCCGCCGTAGGTCTCCGCGCGCTCGTACACCGTCACCCGGTGCCCCGCCACGGCCAGCCGGGCCGCCGCCGCCATGGCGCCCATCCCCGCGCCGATCACCACAATCCGTGCCATGCCACGGACCCTATCCGGCTGGGCATGAGCACGGACTCCTGAGTACCCGTACCTAGGGGGCGAGATGAGTAGGTACGCGGATGGGGCCGGAGGGGCCCGGACGGAAGAGTGGAGACCACGGAAGGGGCGCGGGGCCGGAACCGCCGACACGGGGCGGCGGAACCGGAACCGCGCACCTGACGGAACGGGGGTGCACAAAGGAGGGCCCGGGACCTTACGGGGGATGTACGAGGTCAGGGCTCTCCGACCGGGGGGACACGGGGGAACGCACGGGGGACGGGGGAAATCGGGGGACACGGGGGAATGACGCCGGTCCGGTGAGGCTCGGGGGGATCGAGCCTCACCGGACCGGCTTCTTCCGTGTACGGACCTCTCAGCGGCCGCCCACCCGGCTCCGTGCCAGGGCCCGTGACCTGACCCGGCTGGGTGCCCGGACCCCTGTCAGCGGCCGCTCACCCGGCCGTGCAGGAGCCGGGACAGGGCCGAGTGGACGTCGTCGATGGACCGCTCACGCTGGAACGCCTGCCAGTCCAGCGCCGCCACCAGCACCATCCCGACCAGCGCGGCCGCGGTGAGCGGGATGTCGATCTCGTCGCTCAGCTCACCGGCCGCGACACCCTCCCGCAGCACCGTCTCGACGACGGCGACCGCCTCCTGGCGCACCACCAGGAGGGTCGACTGCCAGGCGCGGTTGGTGCGCCACAGCTCCGCCACGTAGAGCTGGGTGAAGGCCGGGTACCGGTCGATGAACACCAGACCGGCCCGGATCATCGCGTCCAGCGCCTGGACCCTGGTCCCGCCACGGGCCGCCGTCTCGTCGGCGGCGGCCCGCAGGGACTCGGTGAGCAGCCCCACCCCGTGCCGCAGCAGCTCCTCGAAGAGCTCGGTCTTGCTCTTGAAGTTGTAGTAGACCGTGCCCTTGGCCACCCCGGCGCGCTCCGCGATCTCGTCCACGGTCGTCGCCGAGAAGCCCTGCTCGGCGATGAGGGTCACAGCGGCCTCGTAGAGCTTGGTGCGGGTGGCCTGCCGTCTGCTGCTCTGGGTGTCCATGGCGTCAATTTTCACAGGCTCAGCTCCGGGTGCAGGCGATCCAGGCTCCACACCTGCTTGCCGCGCGCCGAGAGGGCGGTCAGCGCGAGCGCGCCCACGGTGAAGGCGGCCAGGACGGCGCAGGCCTGCCAGACCGGCCCGATGCCGCCGCCGGTGATGAGCCGGCGCAGTGCCTCGACGACGTACGTCATCGGCAGGAAGGGGTGGATCGCGTTGAAGAAGCCGGGGCTGGTCTGCACGGGGTACGTGCCGCCGGCCGACGTGAGCTGGAGCATCAGCAGGGCCAGGACGAGGATGCGTCCGGCGGCGCCGAAGCGGGCGTTCAACCACTGGATGATCGCGGCGAAGCAGCAGGTGACCAGCAGCAGGAAGCCCACCGTCCCGGCGGGGCGCGCCATTTCCAGGCCCAGGCCCGGCGCCCAGTGCAGGACGGACATCAGGGCGGCCACCTGGAGGACGCCGATCGTGGCGACCGGGAGCCAGCCGGCCAGCGCGATGCGCCAGGCGGAGGCGCCGGCGGCGAGCGCGCGGCGGTTGAGCGGCTGGATCAGCATGTACGCCACCATGGCGCCCACCCAGAGGGAGAGCGGGATGAAGTACGGGGCGAATCCGGTGCCGTAGTTGGGCGCCTTGTGCAGCGATTTGGAGGCGAGCTTGACCGGGTCGGCCATCACCTCGGTGCGGCGGTCGCGGTCGTCCTTGTCGTAGTCGGGGATCTTCTCGACGCCGTCGTTGAGGCCGGTGGCCAGCTCGGTCGAGCCGTCGGCCAGCTTGTACAGGCCGCTGTCCAGCTCGCCGGCGCCCTTCTTGAGCCTGCCCACGCCGCTGTCCAGCTCCGTGGAGCCCGACTTGGCGGTGGTCAGACCGGTGTGGAGGGTGTCGGCACCGGTGGCGACCTTGTGGGCGCCGGCGTTCAGCTCGTTGATCTTGCCCACGGCGTAGGCGAGGTCCGAGTCCAGGTTCGGCGCCCGCTTGGCGAGGGCGTCCGCCTTGGTCTGGAGGTCCTTGAGCTGCGCGTCCAGCTTCTTCAGGTCGCCGTTGCTGTCCGCGGCCAGGACGCCCAGGTCGTCGGCGATCTTCGCCACGTCGGCGGACGCGGTCTTCGCCCTCTCCATCTTCGGGCACAGCGTGGTGTCGGGGAGCGGCTTGTCCTCGCACTCCTCCTTGTGGAGGGCGGCGAGCTCGTCGGCGGCCACGTGCGCGCCGGCCCTCAGGGTGGGCCCGCTCTTCACGATGAGGTCCAGGCTGTTGCGCATGCCCTGGGAGAAGTCGGAGACCAGCCGGGCGGAGTCGCCGATCTTCTTGCCGTTGTCCTTGAGGTACGGACGTACGTCGGCGGCGACCGCGTTGACCTTGTCCGCGAGCACCTGGGTGCCGCCGGCGACCTGCCGGGCGCCGGTCTCCAGGTCGGCCGCGCCCTTGTCGAGCTTCTTCAGGCCGCCCGCCAGCTCACCGCTGCCCTTCTTGGCGTCGGTGAGGCCGTCGGACAGGTCCTTGGACCCCTTCTTCGCCTTCGCGGCACCGCTCTTGAGCTTGTCGGCGCCCTTGGCCGCCTTCTCGGTGGCGTCGTGGAGGTCGGAGAACTTGATGAAGATCTTGTCCAGGAACGAGCGGGACGACTTCGTCGACGCGGCGGTACGGACCTCGGCGAACACGGTCCGCGAGATCTGCCCCACGATGTAGTTGTTGGCGTCGTTCGTCCGCACCTGGAGGGCGCCGGTCTCGGGGGTGGCACCGGAACTGGACGCGATGCGTGCGCTGAAGTCGCCCGGCATCGTGAGCGACAGGTAGTACGTACCGTTCTCGACGCCCTCACGCGCCTCGGCGTCGCTCACCTCGTGCCACTCGAACACCTTGCTCTCGCGCAGGTTCCTGGTGATGTCGTCGCCCGCGGTGATCCTCTTGCCGTCCGTGGTGGCGCCCTTGTCCTCGTTGACGAGCGCGACGGGCAGCTTCTCGAGCCTGCCGTACGGGTCCCAGAAGGACCACAGGTACAGCGCCCCGTACAGCAGCGGCAGCAGCAGGACCGCCACGAGCGCGGCACGCGGCAGCTTCCCCCTGCCGAACCGCTTCAGCTCAAGCGCGGCCAGTTTCGGCGAGCGCATCGGCCGCCCCCTCCTCGGTGGTCCGGATGGTGATCGTGTCGTCGGGCGCCTCACTGCACACGGCCAGCACGGTCGTGCCGCGGCCGGCGATGGAGCGCAGCAGCGACCAGGCCTCGGCGCGGTCGGCGCCGGAGAGCTTGATGTCGGTGTCGTCGACGGCCAGCAGGCGCGGCTCGCCGATCAGGGCCAGGGCGATCGACAGGCGCAGCGCCTCCAGCCGCTCCAGGTCCCGGACGGACGTGCGGTCCGCCTTGGGCAGGGTCGCCAGGTCCAGCCCGACGGCGTCCAGTGCGGCCCGGACGCGCGCCCGCGAGGCGGCGCGCTGGGCGCGCGGGCGCAGCAGGTCGAAGGGGGAGCCGTCGAACCGTCGCTGGAGCAGGGCGCGTTCACGCAGGTGCTCGGCGACGGTCAGCGCCGGGTCGAGGTCGCTGACCCCGGGCACCGGGCCGAGCGCGCTGATCCTGCGTACGGCGGCCATCTTGCGCGGCAGCCGCAGCCCGCCGACGTCCGCGTGGCCCTCGGTCGGGCGCATCCGGCCGGTGAGGGCGAGCAGCAGGCAGGTGCGTCCGGAGCCGGACGGCCCCTCGATCGTCACCAGGGAGCCGGGTGCCGCGTCCACCGTGATGCCGCGGAACGCCCAGCCGCGGGGCCCCTTGAGCCCGAACCCCTCGGCGACCACGGCCGCGCCGCGCACCTGCGGGACCCGGGGGCGGTCCGCGGGGTCGGCGGGGCGGTCGTCCGTGGCGGCGGCGGTGGCGTCCGTGATGCCGCCGTCAGCGGCGTGCGCGCCGGCGGTGTCGGCTGCGGCGACGGTGTCCGCTGCGGCGGCCTCGCTGTCGGTGGCGGCCTTGTCGGCGGTGCGAGCGGTGGCGGGCGTGCCGGGCTTGGCGGCCGAAGCGGCCTTGTCGTCCGTGTCAGCCGCGCCGGCCGTCTCGGTCTTGTCGTCCGTAGGGGCCGCCTCGGCTCCCTTGCCTGCGCCCGCGTCTTCCCCCGTGCCTTCCGCTTCCCGCTTCTCCGGGCGTTCCAGGTCGTCGTCCTGGTGGTCCACGAGCCCCCATTTCTTTGAACTGACCAGTCAGTGCAAAAACTTACTCCGAACCTTCGATCGAAGCAAAATGCCAGGTCAGGGGCGATTGTCAGTGGTGGCCTGCACGATGGACACATACGGCCACAGCGCCGTCACACGACGACAGGAGGTTCGTCATGGCCGGTTCCCACGCGGCGGCGAGCGACGTCCACCCCGTACTGCGTCGCGCCTCGGCACCCCCCGCCGCCCTCGACCTGCTCGACCAGGCCCGCGCGGGCCTGGAAGAGGCGACCACCCTCGAGACCCCGAACGAGCGGTACGCCACCGCGCACCTCGCCGCCCTCCGCACCGCGGCCGCCGTGCTCGCGGTCCGGGGCCGCCCGGAGACCACCCCGCGCAAACGGCGACAGATACGCAGCGCGTGGGACGTCCTGCCGGAGATGGCGCCCGAGCTGACCGAGTGGAGCGCCCTGTTCGCCGCGGGAGCGTCCCGCCGGGCGCGTGCCGAGGCGGGCATCCAGGGCGCGGCGACCAGCCGCGACGCGGACGACCTGATCCGGGACGTGACCATGTTCCTGGGCCTGGTGGAGCGCATGCTGGTGCCCCAGCCGGTGCTGCCGCAGCCACGGGCCCTGAGGCGGGCGTCGGGCCGGCCGGATTGAAGGACCGGGCACGGTCCGTCAGGCCATAGGGTGGGAAGCGTTCGTCAACCGTCACCGAGGAGTCAACTGCCGTGTCGGACCCGCAGCGCCCCCGCGCCTCCCTTCGTACCGCCGTGGTGTGGGACGTTCTCGAGGACGCCCTCGACCGACGGGTCAAGGCGACCGGCAAGGACAGCCTGGACGTCCTCGACACCGGCGGTGGCAGCGGGAACTTCGCCGTGCCCGTCGCGCGGCTCGGGCACCGGGTCACCGTCGTCGACCCCAGCCCCAACGCGCTGTTCGCCCTGGAGCGCCGCGCCGCCGAGGCTGGTGTCGCCGACCGGGTCCGGGGCGTGCAGGGCGACGTCCACGGCCTGTTCGATGTCGTCGAGCGCGGCGGCTACGACGTGGTGCTGTGCCACGGGGTCCTGGAGTACGTGGACGACCCCGCGGAGGGCGTGCGCAACGTCGTGGAGGCGCTGCGCCCCGCCGGCGCGCTCAGCCTGCTCGCGGCCGGGCTCGGCGGCGCGGTGCTCGCGCGGGCGCTCGCCGGGCACTTCACGGAGGCCCGCCGCGCGCTCACCGACCCGGCCGGGCGCTGGGGCGAGGGCGACCCGGTGCCCCGGCGCTTCACGGCCGAGCAGCTCACGGAGGCCGTCGAGGCGGCCGGCGTGGAGGTCGGCGCCGTGCACGGCGTAAGGGTCTTCGCCGACCTCGTGCCGGGCGTCCTGGTCGACACCGAGCCGAGCGCCCTGGACGCGCTCCTCAAACTGGAGGAGGCGGCCGCCGAGCTGCCCGCGTTCCACTCGGTCGCCACCCAACTGCACGTCCTGGGCGAAAAGCGAGGCTGAGCCGAGCAGGGGGCTGATCAGCGGCGCAGCCGCAGATGGAGTACGCCACAGGCCCCCCGCTCGCGTCCCGATCCCCGTATGATCGAGGGACACCATCCGGCATGACGGATCGGAGGACGGGGAATCAACGCCTCACCAGCCGAACCGGCATGGCGGCCCGATCGGTGAAATGGCACAGAGGGCGGGTTTCACGGGGGCGAATCCCTGCCTATCCTGAAAGGGCCGCATACCGGTCGCCCCCAGCGACCGACGACGAGGAGGACTCCGTGCCGCTCTCGGAGCACGAGCAGCGAATGCTCGAGCAGATGGAGCGAGCGCTGTACGCCGAAGATCCCAAGTTCGCGACAGCGCTCGAGGGAAGCGGGCTGCGTACATACACCCGGCGACGGGTCTACCAGGCGGTCGCAGGCTTCCTGGTGGGTATCGCGCTCCTCATGGCCGGAATGGTCGCGCAGCAGATCTGGATCAGCGTGGTGGGATTCCTCGTCATGCTCGGCTGTGCGGTCCTCGCGGTCACCGGATGGCGCAAGGCGCCCAAGCCGGGCGAGCAGCAGGCCGAGGGAGGCACGGCCCACGGCGGCCGGCACCACCCGCGACAGCGCCGCTCGATGATGGACCGGATCGAGCAGCGGTGGCAGCGCCGCCGCGACGAGCAAGGCCACTGAAAGCAGAGTGACGACTGAGGGGCGACCGCGCGCGCGGCCGCCCCTCAGCCACGCCTGCCCGGGCGCACCGGAGCGCAGCCCGCGCCCCACGACGCCCACCCCGTGCCGGGCCCCGCGCCCGGATTCGCCCCCGTGCGCCCCACCGAACCGGGGGCGCCCACCGCTCGCTGCCCTCGGCCAGGCGGCCCACCCCCAGTGCGCCCGGCCGGCCACCGGCCCGTGCCCGAGCCTGGCACCACCGCCCTGGACCTCGCGTCCACCACACCTGAGCCGCGCACGCACCGCCACCAACACCGAAGCCCCCGGCATAAAGCCGGGGGCTTCGGTGCGATGACGCGGCAGCCGCTCAGCCGCGCTGGCGGCTGGGGCGGCGCAGCAGCGTGGAGCAGCGGGCCACGACACGGCCGCGCTGGTCGGCCCAGCGGGTCGTGAGAGCCGTCCAGCGGTCCGAGACCGCCCAGACCACCCGGACGGCCGACCGCGGGGCGAGCAGTGCGCGCAGCCGGTGCTTCCGGCCCACGCCGGCGGCCAGGCCCTCGCGGACACGGGTGGCGTCCTCGGCCAGGCCGGCCGCGGGACGTGGCCGCGGGGCGTAGAGGACCTGCTCCACCGCGTCGGCCACCCGGTGCACCGCCTCGGCCGGCGCGCCCTCCAGCTTGCCCAGCAGGAGGAGGCGGACCGCCGTCCTGCGGGGCGTCTGCGACTCGTCCGGCGGGATGCCGTAGTCCCACGCCGTGTCGAGGACCTCCTCCCAGACCGCCAGGGTCCGGGCGGCCGCGTCCTCGGCGCCGCGCCCCGCCGTACCGAGGCGCCGGGCCCGTACCCGGACCCGCCACAGCAGCGGCAGCAGCGGTATCAGCACCACCGCCACCACGGTCCCGGCGACGAGCAGGATCGTGCCCCACGGCGGACCCGTGTCACCAGCGGCGACGGCGCCCGGCTCCTCGGTGTCGCCGCACTCGCCCAGCCGCCGCGCCTGGGGCGGGCAGCTCTCCTGGACGGAAGGCTGCGCGGAGGGCGCCGTGGTGGCGCTCTCCTCGGGCGCGGCCGGAGTGCTCGGCTCACCCGTCGGCGTCTCCTGCCGGGTGTACTCGGGCACGGAGCCGCGCGTCGGCGTCGGCTCGAAGCGGGTCCACCCCACGCCCTCGAAGTACAGCTCGGGCCAGGCGTGGGCGTCGCGGATGCCCACCGACATGACGCCCTCCGACTGCGGGGCGCCCGGGGTGAAGCCGACCGCGACCCGCGCCGGAATGTCCAGCGTCCGGGCCATGGCCGCCATCGAGAAGGAGAAGTGGATGCAGAACCCCTCCTTGTTCTTCAGGAACTGGGAGATCGCGGTGACCCCCGTGCCCGACGACACCTCGGTGTCGTAGCGGAAGCCGCCCTCCACGGCGAACCAGTCCTGGAGCTTCACCGCCCGCTCGTAGTCGTTCGCCGCGTCCTTGGTGACCCGCAGCGCCGTCGACTTCACGTCCTGGGGCAGCCCCTCGGGCACCCTGGTGTACTCGCGCGCCAGCGCCTCCGGGGCCGCGGGAGCCTTCGCGAGCTGTTCCGGGGTGGGGTTCAGGACCAGGCTGCGCACCGAGTACTGCACGCCCTTGGTGGTCTGGCCCTCGTCGCCGACGAGCATGCGCCCGGCGGGCTCGTAGCGCCAGCGGCCGCCGATGTCGACCCGGGTCGCCGGGTAGGGCAGCGGGAGCCACTTCTGCTCGTAGGAGTCGGACGCGGAGACGTTCGTGGTGATCTCGGTGGTGGCGACGCCCCCGTTCAGCCCGTCCGGGCGCGGCAGATCCTCCGGTACGTCGCCGATGGGGCGCTGGGAGGTCTTCCAGGAGGTGCCGTCGAACTGGTCGAGCGCCACCAGGCGCAGGTACATCCCGGAGGTCTCCTCCGCGTTGGTGCGGTAGCGCAGCACCTCGCGGTCCTCCGGCTGGGTCAGGTTGTCCTGGAGGGACACCAGCGGGTTGACCGCGGAAATGGTGCCCCCGCCGCCCTCACCGCCCGCGGCGCCCGCGGTGTCCAGCAGTCCGCCGCCGAGCGACGGCAGCACGGCCGGCACGGCCAGCGCGATGCCCAGGGCCACCACGCCGATCCGCCGTCCCGTGCGCACCGGTGCCACCGGGCCGCCGCCCGGGGCGGGCCCGCCCGTGCCCCGGCCGCGCCGGGTGGCGGGCGGCGCGCCGCCGAAGACCCGGCCCCACTGGGAGAGCCGGTCGCGGCCCTCGGCCAGCAGGAGCAGCAGGTAGCCGACGGCCGCCAGCAGGAACCACAGCCAGCTCGCGCCGCCGCCCGACAGCCCGGCCGCGACCGAGTACAGCGCCAGCAGCGGCAGGCCCGCCGGGGCGGCGCTGCGGAACGTCACCGCGAGGACGTCCACCGCCAGCCCGATCACCAGCACGCCGCCGACCAGCATCAGCCTGATGCCGTCCGTCTCGGGCGCCGGGGTCGCGTACTTCGCGACGTCGTCCGCACCCGTGGTCAGCAGCACGCCGAACTGGCGCACGGCGTCCGGCCCCGGCAGGAACCCGGCGACCGCGTGGTCCCGGACGAAGACGACCGTCAGCGCCATCAGGGCCACCAGGGCCTGGACCGCCACGGTCAGCGCGCGGGCCGACGACCACCGCCGTACCAGCGCGCCCGCGCCGCTCTGCGCCGCGACCAGCACCGCGGCCTGGACGATCCAGGTGGCCGGATCGACCAGGGGCAGCAGTGCGCCCGCCGCCATCAGCGTGGCGGCGAAGGCGCACAGCGCCAGCCTCCCGCGACCACTCATGACCAACCCCCCGAAACCCCTGTCATCCCGCTCATGCCGCTCGCGGCGCCGCCCGCCGTGTCCGCTCCCGGGCGTGCCCGGCCGGCGTGCCGCCACAGTTCGGTGAGCGACGCCCCGGGCGGCACGGCCACCGCGGTCCACCCCGCGTCGCGCAGGCGCCGCAGAGTGTCCTCCACGGCACCGGCCACCGCACCGCCGGTCAGCCAGGTGCCGCTGTCCAGGACGAAGGCGACGGCCGCGCCGCTGCGCTGCCGCATCCGGGCCGCCACCGCGGCCTGCTCCTCGTCCAGGTCGCCGATGAACGCCACCAGCAGCCCCTCGTTCCCGCCGCGCAGCAGGTCGTACGCGCGCGAGAGCCCCGCTCCGTCGGAGTGGTCGACGACCGCGAGCGCGTCCATCATCAGGCCGGCCGCGTCGGCGGAGTCCTGGGCCGAGCCGGCGAACCCGTCCCCGGCGTCGCCGGGCAGGGCGCCGCCCTCGTCGGTGAGCAGCCGCACCGTGAAGCCCCGCTCCAGCATGTGCACGAGCACCGACGCGGCGCCGGAGACCGCCCACTCGAAGGCGGAGTCCGGCCCGGCGCCCTGGTAGGCCACCGCCCGGGTGTCGAGCAGCACCGTGCACCTGGCCCGCTGCGGCTGTTCCTCGCGGCGCACCATCAGCTCGCCGTACCGCGCGGTGGACCGCCAGTGCACCCGCCGCAGGTCGTCGCCGTAGCGGTACTCGCGCGGGATCACGTCGTCCTCGCCGGCCAGCGCCAGCGAACGCTGCCGCCCCTCGCCGTACCCGGAGGCCTCGCCCGACAGGCGTGTCGGCGGCAGCGGCTCGGTGCGCGGGACGACCGTGAGCATGTCGTACGCGCTGAACGAGCGGGTCAGCTCGCACATGCCGAAGGGGTCGCTCAGCCGGAGCTGGAGAGGCCCCAGCGGGTAGCGCCCGCGCAGGTCCGAGCGGACCCGGTAGGACACCTCGCGGCGCCCGCCCGCCTCCACCCGGTCGAGCACGAACCGGGGCCGGGGCCCCAGCACGTACGGCACGTGGTCCTGGAGCATGAGCAGCCCGGTGGGCAGCCGGGAGACGTTCTCCATCCGCAGGTGCACGCGCGCCTCGGCGCCCGCCGCCACCCGCTGCGGCGACAGCCGCCGGCTGCCCGCCACCTGGTGGCGGGTGCGGTACAGGACGGTGACGCAGATCAGCGGCAGCACGGCGAGCAGCAGCCCGACCCGCAGCAGGTCACCCTGACCCAGTACGTACGCGCAGATCGCCGCCGCGATGCCGGCCGCCAGGAACGACCGGCCGCGCGTGGTCAGCCCACCCAGGGCGGCCCGTACCCCGCCCATGCTCTCGCCCTCCCGGGCGGCGGGCCCCCCGGCCGCCATCACAGCCGCCGTACGCCGGGCTGCTGCTGGCCGTACAGCGGTGCGCCGGACACCGTGCCGCCGGACACGTGCCCGCCGGGCATCTGCCCGTTCGGCAGGTGGTGCCCGCCGGCGACGGGGCCACCGGCCACCGGTCCGCCGGACCTGGGCGGCGCGGCCGTGGGCACCGGGGTGCGCTGGAGGATGTCCCGCACGACCTGCTCGGAGGTGCGCCGGTTGAGCTGGGCCTGGGACGTGGGCAGCAGCCGGTGCGCCAGCACGGGCACGGCCAGCGCCTGGACGTCGTCCGGCAGGGCGTAGTCCCGGCCGCTGAGCGCGGCGGACGCCTTCGCGGCGCGCAGCAGGTGCAGCGTGGCGCGCGGCGAGGCGCCGAGCCGGAGGTCGGGGTGGGTACGGGTGGCCGCGACGAGCTCCACCGCGTACCGCCGGACCGCCTCCGAGACGTGCACCATGCGCACCGCGTCGATCAGCTTCACGATGTCGTGGGCGTGTGCCACCGGCTGGAGGTCGTCGAGCGGCGAGATGCCGCCGTGGACGTCCAGCATCTGGAGCTCGGCCTCGGCGCTCGGGTAGCCGATCGAGACCCGGGCCATGAAACGGTCGCGCTGGGCCTCGGGCAGCGGATAGGTGCCCTCCATCTCGACCGGGTTCTGCGTGGCCACCACCATGAAGGGGCTGGGCAGTTCGTAGCTCTGCCCGTCCATGGTGACCTGGCGCTCCTCCATCGACTCCAGCAGCGCCGACTGGGTCTTGGGGGAGGCGCGGTTGATCTCGTCGCCGATCACGATCTGCGCGAAGATCGCACCCGGCTTGAACTCGAACTCACGCCGCTGCTGGTCGTAGACCGAGACGCCGGTGATGTCCGACGGCAGCAGGTCGGGCGTGAACTGGATGCGCCGCACGGAGCAGTCGATCGACCGCGCCAGTGCCTTGGCCAGCATCGTCTTGCCGACGCCGGGGACATCCTCGATCAGGAGGTGTCCCTCGGCGAGCAGCACGGTCAGCGAAAGCCGTACGACCTCAGGCTTGCCCTCGATCACGCTCTCCACCGACCGGCGGACCCGTTCCGCTGTGGTGGTCAGATCTGTGAGGCTCGCTCGATCGTCATAGGTCGTCACACGGCCCTCCTCGGCCCGTTCCATGGGCCGTGCACGACTGACGGCACGGTCCACCCTTGAAACACGGACACCGCCTCCGAACCATTCAGGAGCGGTGCCACCCCCGCATTCTTGTTGGCGTTACCCGTACGTGTCACTCGGGTGTGGACAACCGCGTGCGATATGTCGGGGATGGCATGGTCCGGGTGGGTGTCCCGTGCCGCGAAACGTCAGGAAGCCGCGTCGATCTCGCGCAGCAGACCCGTCTTCACGTCGAAGACGAAGCCCCGGACGTCGTCGGTGTGCAGCAGGAACGGTGACGTGCGCACCCGCTGCATCGACTGCCGCACGTCCTGGTCGACGTCGCGGAAGCTCTCCACCGCCCAGGACGGCCGCTGTCCGACCTCCTGCTCCAGCTCGTGCCGGAACTCCTCGGTGAGGGTCTCCAGGCCGCAGCCCGTGTGGTGCACGAGCACCACGCTGCGGGTGCCGAGCGCCCGCTGGCTGATGGTGAGCGAGCGGATCGCGTCGTCGGTGACGACACCGCCGGCGTTGCGGATGGTGTGGCAGTCGCCCAGGTTCAGGCCGAGCGCCGCGTGCAGGTCGAGCCGGGCGTCCATGCAGGCGACGACGGCGACCTGGAGCACGGGGCGGGCGTCCATCCCGGGGTCCGTGAAATCGGCGGCGTAACGACGGTTGGCCTCGACGAGGCGGTCCGTGACCGTGCCGCCCGTGTGTATCGGGCTGGGCGTGGAGTGCGCGGAAGCGGAAGTCGACATGGCTATGACGTTAATGGTCACGGGCCCTCCGGGCGCGCTGTGAGAGGGGACAAAGAACGACAACGCACCTTGTTGTGAGGTAACCCACAGGCGTGGGCAAGGGGGCACCATATGGGCGAGCCGTCCTCAATTGCGCCCCTCGCGCCGCCGGGCGCCGGGCCGCCCGCGCGACGCGCTGCCCGGTTGATTGACCGGGCGGGGGAGTGGACTAAAGTGACGCGAAGTCCACGGAGACATTGAGCGAATCCCAGCGAATCCGCAGTTTCTCCCCCGCGTGTGCGGCGGTACGTACGGCTCGGCCTCCTCCCGCTCGCCGGTCGGCCGACGCCCCCTTCCCGGCGCCGGACCCGGCAGTACGTACGCCGCGCCGAATCTGAGAGGGCGCATGAGCGAGCGCAGCGAGGGTCGTGCATGAACGAGACCCGACATGTCCCGGTGATGCTCCAGCGGTGCCTGGACATGCTGGCACCCGCACTGGAGCGGCCGGGTGCGGTGGTCGTCGACTGCACGCTCGGCCTCGGCGGTCACAGCGAGGCGCTGCTGACCCGTTTCCCCGAGGTGCGGCTGATCGCCCTCGACCGGGACAAGGAGGCGCTGCGGCTCTCCGGCGAGCGGCTCGCGCGGTTCGGCGACCGCGCCTCCCTCGTCCACGCCGTGTACGACGAGCTGCCCGGCGTACTGGACCGGCTCGGCGTCCCGCGCGTCCAGGGCGTCCTGTTCGACCTGGGCGTCTCCTCCATGCAGCTCGACGAGGCCGACCGGGGCTTCGCGTACGCCCAGGACGCCCCGCTCGACATGCGCATGGACCAGACGACCGGCATCAGCGCGGCGGAGGTCCTCAACACCTACCCGCCCGGCGAGCTGGTCCGCATCCTGCGCCAGTACGGCGAGGAGAAGCAGGCCAAGCGGATCGTGGGAGCGATCGTCCGGGAACGGGAGAAGGAACCGTTCACTAACAGCGCCCGGCTGGTGGAGCTCATCCGCGACGCCCTCCCGCAGGCCGCCAAGCGCACCGGCGGCAACCCCGCCAAGCGGACCTTCCAGGCCCTCCGCATCGAGGTCAACGGCGAGTTGACCGTGCTGGAGCGGGCCGTCCCGGCGGCCGTGAAGGCGCTCGCGGTCGGCGGCCGGATCGCCGTCCTGTCGTACCACTCGCTGGAGGACCGGCTGGTCAAGCAGGTCTTCGCGGCGGGCGCCACCAGCACCGCGCCGCCCGGACTGCCCGTCGTGCCCGAGCGCTACCAGCCGAAGCTCAAGCTGCTGACGCGCGGCGCCGAACTCCCCACCGAGGAGGAGGTCGCCGAGAACCGGCGCGCCGCCCCCGCCCGGCTGCGGGGTGCCGAGCGGATCAGGGAGGACGACCTGTGACCGGCCGGCGGTACGGTGCCCGGCGCCACGCGCGCGTGGGCCCGGCCGGCCGGCGGTACGGCGGTGACGTGACGCACGGATACGGCAGCGGGGCGAACCGGGAGGACAGGTGACCAAGGCGGGACCGCTGAAGGGGCGGGCGGCGCGGCTCGCGCGGCTCATGCCGTCCGGGCCGAGCACCGCCGCCCGTACCCCCTTCGTCCTGCTGGTCGTCCTGCTCCTGGGCGGCGGCCTGATCACCCTCCTGCTGCTCAACTCCTCCCTCAACGAGGGCTCCTTCAGACTCAGCGAACTCAAGAAGCGCACCACCGAACTCACCGACGAGGAGCAGGAGCTCCAGCGGGACGTGGACGGCCGCTCCGCCCCCGACGCGCTGGAGCGCCGCGCCCGTGAGCTCGGCATGGTGCCCGGCGGCAGCCCCGCCTTCCTGGGACCCGACGGCACGGTCCGGGGCGTACCCAGCCGGGCGACGGCCGAGCCCGCCCCGCCCACCGCCCCGACGACGCCCGGCAGGTGACGCAGTGCCCCCCGCCCAGCCCCCACGCCGCCGCGTACCGGCTCCCGCGCGCCCCGGCCGCCCGGCCGCCCGGCGTCCGCGTCCGGCGTCCCGCCCCACCGCCAGGTCCGGCACCATCCGCCTCGGCAGCCCCAGGCCCCGGCTGCGGCTGGTGAGCCTGGGCCTGACGCTGGTCATGCTGGCGTTCGTCGTGCGCCTCCTCCAGGTCCAGGCCGTCGACGCCGACGCGTACGCGGCCAAGGCCGAGCGGAACCGGTACCAGGAGTACACGCTGTCCGCCGAGCGCGGCGAGATCACCGACCGCGCCGGCATCGCGCTGGCCACCAGCGTCGACGCGTACGACATCACCGCCGACCCCAAGATGTTCACGCCCGAGGAGAGCAAGGCCCCCGACGCCCCGGAACAGGCCGCAGCCCTCCTCGCGCCGATCCTCGGCAAGGACCCCGCCGAGCTGGTCAGGAAGCTCAAGGCGCCCAAGTCCCGTTACGCGCTGCTGGCCCGCCGCCAGACCCCGCAGGTCTGGAACCAGATCAA
Source organism: Streptomyces sp. WAC05374 (assembly GCF_004353505.1). Taxonomy (GTDB): domain Bacteria; phylum Actinomycetota; class Actinomycetes; order Streptomycetales; family Streptomycetaceae; genus Streptomyces. Next base: position 341,823 of record NZ_SMNQ01000002.1, on the reverse strand, counting down.
GGACCTCAAGAACGTCTTCGCCGAGAAGGCCCGCAGCGACAAGGCGGGCGGCGGAGCCGGGGTCAACGTGCTCGCCGGCGTCTTCAACGAGCCCAGCAGCAAACGCGTGTACCCCAACGGCACCCTCGCCGCCGGGATACTGGGCTACGTCAACGCCGACGGCCGAGGCGGGGGCGGCCTGGAGTCCATGCTCGACAAGGAGCTGGCCGGCAAGGACGGCAAGATCAAGTACGCCCAGTCCGGCGGCCGCCGGGTGCCCACCGTCGGCGCCCGGGAGACCCCCGCCGTCCCCGGCTCCGACATCGAGCTGACCATCGACCGCGACATCCAGTGGGCCGCCCAGCAGGCCATCACCCAGCAGGTGGAGGAGTCCCGGGCGGACCGCGGTTACGTGATAGTGCAGAACGCCCGGACCGGCGAGGTCCTCGCCATGGCCAACGCGCCCGGCTTCGACCCCAACGACCTGTCCCAGGCCAATTCCGCCGCCATGGGCAACGCCGCCCTCCAGGACGCCTACGAACCGGGCTCCACCGCCAAGGTCATCTCGATGGCGGCCGTCCTGGAGGAGGGCGTCGCCACCCCCTCCACCCACGTCGTCGTCCCCAACCGGCTGCACCGGGGCGACCGGCTGTTCAAGGACGACATCGACCACCCCACCTGGTACCTGACGCTCAACGGCGTCCTGGCCAAGTCCAGCAACATCGGCACCATCCTGGCCACCGGCCAGCTCGGCCCGACCCAGGCCCAGGCCAACCGGGTCCTGCACTCGTACCTGCGCAGGTTCGGCTTCGGCGGCCCCACCGGCCTCGGCTACCCGGGCGAGACCCCGGGCATCCTCGCCAAGCCGCAGAGCTGGTCCACCTCGCAGCAGTACACGATCCCCTTCGGCCAGGGCCTGTCCATCAACGCCATGCAGGCGGCCTCCGTCTACTCGACGATCGCCAACGGCGGCGTACGCGTCGAACCCACCCTCGTCCGCGGCACCAAGGGACCGGACGGCCGCTTCACCCCGGCCCCCGCGCCCAGGCAGACCCGGGTCGTCAGCGAGAAGACCGCCAAAACCCTCGCCGCCATGCTGGAATCGGTCGTGGACGACGAGGAGGGCACCGGTACCAAGGCCGCCATCCCCGGCTACCGCGTCGCCGGCAAGACCGGCACCGCCAACCGCGTCGACCCCCAACTCGGCCGCTACCGCGGCTACACCGCCTCCTTCGCGGGCTTCGCGCCCGCCGACGACCCGCAGATCACCGTCTACTGCGCCATCCAGAACCCCACCCGGGGCAGCTACTTCGGCGGCCAGATCTGCGGCCCCATCCACAAGAAGGTCATGGAGTTCGCCCTCAAGACCCTGCAAGTCGCACCAACCGGCAGAAAAGCACCCCGCATGCCGGTCACGTTCAAACCCGGCGAGTGAGCCGGCGGGAGCAACCAGTGACGACCATCACCCCCGACCCCGGGAACCGATCCGGCGACCACGCTGCCCAGGCGCCCTCATTTAGCCCGATCACGGGTGCGCCCGGTACGCTCACCGCCGTGCCACACGCTGATCAGTCCCGAACCACCCCGAAGGACGCCCCCGCGAAACGCCCGGGGGCGCCCCGACCGGCCCAGGTCCGCCCGACACCCCTGGGCGAGCTGGCGGCCCGGCTGGACATCCCGTCGCCGGGCAGCGCCGCGGTGACCGGCATCACCCACGACTCGCGGGCCGTGCGCCCCGGAGACGTGTACGCCGCCCTGCCGGGCGCCCGCCTCCACGGCGCCGACTTCGCCGGCCAGGCCGCCGACCTCGGGGCCGTCGCCGTCCTCACCGACCCGTCGGGCGCCGAACGCGCCGCCGCGACCGGCCTGCCGGTCCTGGTCACCGAGGACCCGCGCGGCCGGATGGGCGACCTCGCCGCCGAGATCTACGGCCGGCCCGGCGGCGACCTGCTCCAGATCGGCATCACCGGCACCTCCGGCAAGACCACCACGGCCTACCTCGTCGAGGGCGGCCTCAAGGCCGCCGGCCGTGCCACCGGGCTCATCGGCACCGTCGAGATGCGCATCGGCGACGAGCGCATCAAGTCCGAGCGGACCACCCCGGAAGCCACCGACCTCCAGGCGCTGTTCGCGGTGATGCGCGAGCGCGGCGTGGAAGCGGTCGCCATGGAGGTCTCCAGCCACGCCCTGGTGCTCGGCCGGGTCGACGGCTGCGTCTTCGACGTCGCCGTCTTCAACAACCTCAGCCCGGAGCACATGGAGTTCCACTCCGGCATGGAGGACTACTTCCAGGCCAAGGCGCAGCTCTTCACCCCGCGCCGCAGCCGCCTGGGAGTGGTCAACTACGACGACGAGTACGGCAGGAGGCTGGTCAAGGAGGCGTCCGTCCCGGTCGTCACCTTCTCCGCCGAGGGCAACAAGGACGCCGACTGGTGGGCCGGGGACGTCGAAATCGGCGCCCTGGGGAGCACGTTCACCATCCACGGCCCCAAGGGCGAGCGGATCGCCGCCAAGGCCCCGCTGCCCGGCCCGTTCAACGTCGCCAACACCCTCGCCGCCGTCGTCACGCTCGCCGTGGCCGGCGCCGACCCCCAGACCGCCGCCGACGGCGTCGCCGCCGTCCCCGGCGTACCGGGCCGCCTCGAGCGCGTCGACGCCGGCCAGCCGTACCTCGCGGTCGTCGACTACGCCCACAAGACCGACGCCGTCGAATCGGTCCTGCGCGCCCTGCGCAAGGTCACCGAGGGCAGGCTGCACATCGTCCTCGGCTGCGGCGGCGACCGGGACGTCACCAAGCGCGGCCCCATGGGCGCCGCCGCCGCACGCCTCGCCGACACCGCCGTCCTCACCTCCGACAACCCCCGCTCCGAGGACCCCCTCGCCATCCTGGCCGCCATGCTCGCCGGCGCCGCCGAGGTGCCCGTCCACGAGCGCGGCGACGTCGTCGTGGAGGCCGACCGGGCCGCCGCGATCGCCGCCGCCGTGGCGCGCGCCCGGCCCGGCGACACCGTCCTGGTCGCGGGCAAGGGCCACGAACAGGGCCAGGACATCGCGGGAGTGGTACGCCCCTTCGACGACCGCCAGGTCCTCCGCGAAGCCATCCAGAACAGTCAGGGATGAAGTTGTGATCGCCCTCTCCCTCGCCGAGATCGCCGAAATCGTCGGCGGGCAGTCGCACGACATACCGGATCAGGCCGTCCAGGTCACCGGTCCCGTCGTCATCGACTCCCGCCAGGTCGAGCCCGGCTCCCTCTTCGCCGCCTTCGCCGGCGAGAACGTCGACGGCCACGACTACGCGCGGCGCGCCGTGGACGCGGGCGCGGTGGCCGTGCTGGCCACCCGCCCGGTCGGGGCGCCCGCCATCGTCGTGGACGACGTCCAGACCGCCCTCGGCGCCCTCGCCCGCGCGGTCGTCGGCCGCCTCGGGACCAAGGTCGTCGCGCTGACCGGCTCGGCCGGCAAGACCAGCACCAAGGACCTGATCGCCCAGGTGCTCCAGCACAAGGCCCCCACCGTCTGGACGCCCGGCTCCCTCAACAACGAGATCGGGCTGCCCCTCACCGCGCTGCGCGCGGACAAGGACACCCAGCACCTCGTCCTGGAAATGGGAGCGCGCGGAATCGGCCACATCCGCTACCTGACCGAGCTGACCCCGCCGTCGATCGGGCTCGTGCTGAACGTGGGCAGCGCCCACATCGGCGAGTTCGGCGGCCGGGAGCAGATCGCCCAGGCCAAGGGCGAGATGGTCGAGGCGCTGCCGTCCGCCGAGGCGGGCGGGATCGCCGTGCTGAACGCGGACGACCCTCTCGTGCGGGCCATGGAAAACCGCACCCACGCGCGCGTGACGTTCTTCGGCGAGGCCGAAGAAGCCCACGTCCGTGCCGAGAATGTCCGGCTCACAGAGACCGGACAGCCCTCTTTCAGGCTTCACACACCCACCGGGTGCAGTGACGTGACCTTGCGCCTGTACGGTGAGCACCACGTGTCGAACGCGCTCGCCGCGGCCGCCGTCGCCCATGAGCTGGGCATGTCCGTCGACGAGATCGCCACCGCGCTCTCCGAGGCGGGCTCCCTCTCCCGCTGGCGCATGGAGGTCACCGAGCGTCCGGACGGTGTGACGATCGTCAACGACGCCTACAACGCGAACCCCGAGTCCATGCGAGCCGCCCTGCGCGCGCTCGCGGCCATGGGCAAGGCCGCACAGGCCAAGGGGGGCCGCACGTGGGCGGTGCTCGGTCAGATGGCCGAGCTGGGGGACGAGGCGCTCGCCGAGCACGACGCGGTCGGACGGCTCGCCGTCCGGCTCAACGTCAGCAAGCTCGTCGCAGTCGGGGGCAGGGAAGCGTCCTGGCTGCAACTGGGCGCATATAACGAGGGTTCGTGGGGTGAGGAGTCGGTGCACGTGTCCGACGCACGGGCGGCGATCGACCTGTTGCGCAGAGAGCTGCGCCCGGGAGACGTCGTGCTGGTGAAGGCATCCAGGTCGGTCGGGCTCGAGCGGATCGCCCAGGCACTGCTCGAGAACAGCACCGAGGGCGAGGTCACCGGCCGATGAGGCAGATCCTCTTCGCGGGAGCCATCGGGCTCTTCCTGACCCTGATCGGTACGCCGCTGCTGATCAAGCTCCTGGCCCGCAAGGGATACGGGCAGTTCATCCGCGACGACGGCCCGCGCACGCACGGCAGCAAGAAGGGCACGCCCACCATGGGCGGCATCTCCTTCATCCTGGCCACGCTCATCGCGTACGCGCTCGCCAAGGTCATCACCGGAGAGGACCCGACCTACTCGGGCGTGCTGGTGCTGTTCCTGATGGCGGGCATGGGCCTCGTCGGCTTCCTCGACGACTACATCAAGATCGTCAAGCAGCGTTCGCTGGGTCTGCGGGCCAAGGCGAAGATGGCCGGCCAGCTCATCGTCGGCATCGCCTTCGCCGTCCTGGCGCTCCAGTTCGCCGATGTCCGCGGCCAGACCCCGGCGTCCACCAAGCTCTCCTTCATCACCGACTTCGGCTGGTCCATCGGCCCGGTGCTGTTCGTGGTCTGGGCGCTGTTCATGATCCTCGCGATGTCGAACGGCGTGAACCTGACCGACGGTCTGGACGGCCTCGCCACCGGCGCGTCCGTGATGGTCTTCGGCGCCTACACCTTCATCGGGCTGTGGCAGTTCCAGGAGTCGTGCGCCAACGCCGACACCCTGACCAACCCCAACGCCTGCTTCGAGGTGCGCGACCCGCTCGACCTCGCCGTCGTCGCCTCCGCCCTGATGGGCGCCTGCTTCGGCTTCCTGTGGTGGAACACCTCGCCCGCCAAGATCTTCATGGGTGACACCGGTTCGCTCGCCCTCGGCGGCGCGCTCGCGGGCCTCGCCATCTGCTCCCGCACCGAACTGCTGCTGGCCCTCCTGGGCGGCCTGTTCGTCCTCATCACCCTTTCCGTCGTCATCCAGGTCGGGTCCTTCCGGATGACCGGCAAGCGGGTCTTCCGGATGGCCCCGCTCCAGCATCACTTCGAACTCAAGGGCTGGTCCGAAGTGCTCGTGGTGGTCCGTTTCTGGATCATTCAGGGCATGTGCGTCATCGTGGGACTCGGCCTCTTCTACGCGGGATGGGCAGCCGACAAGTGAGTACCTCCTGGCAGGGCAAGAACGTCACCGTCGCCGGCCTGGGCGTGAGCGGCATCCCCGCCGCCCGCGTCCTCGCGGGCCTGGGCGCGCGCGTCACGGTCGTCAACGACGGCGACGACGAGCGCTCCCGCACCCAGGCGGCGCAGCTCGAGGCGGAGGGCATCACCGTCCGCCTCGGCGACGGGGCGACCCTGCCGGAGGGCACCGAGCTGGTCGTCACCACGCCCGGCTGGCAGCCCGACAAGCCGCTGTTCGCCGCGGCCGCCGAGGCGGGCGTGGAGGTCTGGGGCGACGTGGAGCTGGCATGGCGGCTGCGCGGCCCCGGCGCGGCGCCCTGGCTCGCGGTCACCGGCACCAACGGCAAGACCACGACCGTGCGGATGCTCGCCGCCATCCTGGAGGCGGCGGGACTGAGGACCGCCGCCGTCGGGAACATCGGTGTCTCCCTCCTGGACGCCGTCCTCGGCGAGGAGGAGTACGACGTCCTCGCCGTCGAGCTGTCCAGCTACCAGCTCCACTGGGCGCCCTCCGTGCGCGCCCACTCCGCCGCCGTCCTGAACCTCGCACCGGACCACCTCGACTGGCACGGCTCCATGCAGGCGTACGCCGCCGACAAGGGCCGCGTCTACGAGGGCAACCAGGTGGCCTGCGTCTACAACGTCGCCGACAAGGCCACCGAGGACCTGGTGCGCGAGGCCGACGTCGAGGAGGGCTGCCGCGCCATCGGCTTCACCCTCGGTACGCCGGGCCCCTCCCAGGTCGGGATCGTCGACGACCTCCTGGTGGACCGCGCCTTCGTCGAGAACCGGCAGAAGCAGGCCCAGGAGCTCGCCCAGATCTCCGACGTCGACCCGCCGGCCCCGCACAACATCGCCAACGCGCTCGCCGCGGCCGCCCTGGCCCGCGCCTTCGGCGTCCCGGCCACCGCCGTACGGGACGGACTGCGGGCCTTCCGGCCCGACCCGCACCGCATCGAGCTGGTCGAGGAGGTCCAGGGCGTCCGCTACGTCGACGACTCCAAGGCCACCAACACGCACGCCGCCGAGGCGTCCCTGGCCGCCTACGACCCGATCGTGTGGATCGCCGGCGGCCTCGCCAAGGGGGCGACCTTCGACGAGCTCGTCTCCACGGCCGCCGGGCGGCTGCGCGGCGTCGTGCTCATGGGCGCCGACCGCGCCCTGATCCGGGAAGCCCTCGCGCGACACGCCCCCGAGGTACCGGTCGTCGACCTCGACCGGACCGACACTGGGGCGATGTCGGAGGCGGTCCGGGAAGCGGCACGGCTCGCACAGCCCGGGGACACGGTCCTGCTCGCCCCGGCCTGCGCCTCGATGGACATGTTCACCAACTACAACAAGCGGGGCGAGGCGTTCGCGGACGCGGTCCGCGCACTCGCCGCCGAGCGCGCCTGACAGCCACCGGTCCGGCCGCGCCGGGCACGACTGGAGGGGACAGCGACCATGCCGGCCGACCACGCCGCCGCGTACGCACCGCACCACGCGGGTCTCGCCCTGAACGGCCCCGCCCCGGGACCCGCGCCACGCGCGCGCGTGCCCGGGCTGGCCCTGCGCGGCCGCACCGCGGGGCTGCGGCGGCCCCCGGCCGCCCGGGGCGGCGGCCGGACCGGGCGCACCCGGCGGGTGCCCGCCCCGCGCCCGCCGCGCGGCAGCGGGGTGCGCGGCTTCTACGAGCGCGCCAGGCGCGCCTGGGACCGCCCCCTGACCGCGTACTACGTGATTCTCGGCGCCAGCCTCCTGATCACCGTCCTGGGCCTCGTGATGGTCTACTCGGCGTCCCAGATCAAGGCGCTCGAGCTGTCGCTGTCCGACACGTACTTCTTCCGCAAGCAGTTCCTGGCCGCCGCCATCGGCACCGGGCTGCTGCTGTTCGCCTCCCGGGTCCCGGCCAAGCTGCACCGGGCGCTCGCCTACCCGCTGCTCGTCGGCACCGTCTTCCTGATGGTGCTCGTCCAGATCCCGGGGATAGGGCATGCCGTCAACGGCAACCAGAACTGGATCTACCTGGGCGGCCCCTTCCAGCTCCAGCCCAGTGAGTTCGGCAAGCTGGCGCTGATCCTGTGGGGCGCGGACCTGCTCGCCCGCAAACAGGACAAACGGCTGCTGACCCAGTGGAAGCACCTGCTGGTGCCGCTGGTCCCGGTCGCCTTCCTGCTGCTCGGGCTGATCATGCTGGGCGGCGACATGGGCACGGCGATCATCCTCACCGCGATCCTCTTCGGCCTGCTGTGGCTGGCCGGTGCGCCCACCCGGATGTTCGTCGGCGTGCTGGCCGTCGCCGCCGCGATCGGCGGCACGCTGATCAGGACCAGCGAGAACCGGATGGCGCGGCTCGCCTGCATCGGCGCCACCGAGCCGGGCCCGGGGGACACGTGCTGGCAGGCCGTGCACGGGATCTATGCTCTGGCGTCGGGCGGATGGTTCGGTTCCGGGCTGGGGGCGAGTGTGGAAAAATGGGGCCAACTCCCCGAACCTCACACCGACTTCATCTTCGCCATCACCGGGGAGGAACTGGGGCTGGCGGGGACGCTGTCGGTACTCGCCCTGTTCGCGGCTCTAGGCTATGCGGGTATCCGCGTGGCCGGACGCACGGAGGACCCCTTCGTGAGGTATGCCGCGGGAGGCGTGACCACCTGGATCACGGCGCAGGCCGTGGTCAACATCGGTGCGGTGCTCGGCCTGCTGCCGATCGCCGGTGTCCCGCTCCCGCTGTTCTCCTACGGAGGTTCCGCCCTGCTGCCGACCATGTTCGCCGTCGGTCTGCTCATCGCCTTCGCGCGAGAGGAGCCCGCGGCGAAGGCGGCCCTGGCCATGCGACAGCCTGGTCTCGGCAAACGAGCCGGGGTGAGTTGGAAGTCGATGCGACGGCGCGTCAAGAAGCGTCCGTCCGGAGAGCGGTGAATTTCGGTGCATGTCGTACTCGCCGGTGGGGGGACCGCCGGCCACATCGAGCCCGCGCTCGCCCTCGCGGACGCCCTGCGCAGGCAGGACCCGACCGTGGGGATCACGGCCCTCGGTACGGAGCGGGGTCTGGAGACCCGGCTCGTACCCGAGCGGGGCTACGAGCTGGCGCTCATCCCCGCCGTCCCGCTGCCGCGCAAGCCCACACCCGAGCTGATCACCGTCCCGGGGCGGCTGCGCGGCACCATCAAGGCCGCCGAGCAGATCCTGGAGCGCACGAAGGCCGACTGCGTCGTCGGCTTCGGCGGATACGTGGCCCTGCCCGGCTACCTGGCCGCCAAACGGCTCGGCGTGCCGATCGTGGTCCACGAGGCCAACGCCCGCCCCGGCCTGGCCAACAAGATCGGCTCGCGGTACGCGGCCGGGGTCGCCGTCGCCACGCCCGACAGCAAGCTGCGCAACGCCCGCTACATCGGCATCCCGCTGCGGCACACCATCGCCACCCTCGACCGCGCCCGGGTCCGCCCGGAGGCGCGCGCCGCGTTCGGCCTGGACCCCAACCTGCCGACCCTGCTGGTCTCCGGCGGCTCGCAGGGCGCCCGCCGGCTCAACGAGGTGATCCAGCAGGTCGCCCCGGTCCTCCAGCGCTCCGGCATCCAGATCCTGCACGCGGTCGGCCCCAAGAACGAACTGCCGCACGTCGACAACATGCCCGGTATGCCGCCCTACATCCCGGTACCGTACGTGGACCGGATGGACCTCGCGTACGCCGCGGCCGACATGATGCTGTGCCGCGCGGGCGCGATGACCGTCGCCGAGCTCTCCGCCGTCGGGCTGCCCGCCGCGTACGTACCGCTGCCGATTGGCAACGGCGAACAGCGGCTCAACGCCCAGCCGGTGGTCAAGGCGGGCGGCGGTCTGCTGGTCGACGACGCCGAGCTGACGCCCGAGTGGGTCCAGGGCCATGTGCTCCCGGTGCTCTCCGACCCGCACCGGCTGTACGAGATGTCCCGCGCCGCCGCCGAGTTCGGCCGCAGGGACGCCGACGACCTGCTCGTCGGCATGGTCTACGAGGCGATCGCGGCACGCCACAGGGCGTGAGAAGGCAGGGAGCATGGCCGGGCCGACGACGACCACCGAGCGCGGCGAGCCGGGCACCAGGCGGCCCGTGGGGGCCCGGCCCAAGGGCGCGAAGCGCACGGGGCCGTCCCCGGCGCGGCCGTCCCGCCTGCCCGGCCCCCGTGCCGTGCTCCTGATCGTGGCCGCCCTGCTCGTGCTCGCGAGCGGCGTGTGGCTCTTCTACGGCTCCGCGTGGCTGCGGATCGAGGAGGTCACGACCTCCGGTACCCGGGTGCTGACCCCCGCGGAGGTCAGGGCGGCCGCCGCGGTGCCGGTGGGCGCCCCGCTGGTGTCGGTGGACACGGACGACATCGAGGACCGGCTGCGGCGCGCCCTGCCCCGGATCGACTCGGTGGACGTCGTCCGGTCGTGGCCGCACGGAGTCGCCCTGCACGTGGTCGAGCGCACGCCGGTCCTCCTGCTGGAAAAGGGCGGAAAGTTCACCGAAGTGGACGCGAACGGTGTGCGTTTCGCCACGGTGGACGCCGCCAAGGCCCCCAAAGGCGTACCGCTGCTGGAGTTGACGGTGGCTCAGTCGCCCAGTCTGCGACGCTTCGGGGCGGACCGGCTCACCGCGGCTGCCGTCGGCGTGGCGGGCGACCTGCCGGGGCCGGTCGCCGGGGACACCAAGGTCCTGAAGGTCCGTTCGTACGACTCCATCACCCTGGAGCTGACGGGCGGCCGGACCGTGGTGTGGGGCAGCGGCGAGGAGGGCGAGGCGAAAGCGCGTGCGCTCACCGCACTGATGAAGGCGGCGCCCAAAGCGGGGCACTTCGACGTCAGTGCTCCGACCGCCCCCGCCGCGTCGCGGAGTTGACGCACATATGCCCTGGCCAGCACCCTGGTTGGTCAGCGCTATGGGTGATCACATAGGGTGAAAAGAAAAACGGGAGGTTCGGCGTGTTCGTTGAACGTGCGCCACTTGTCGACTTAGTGTCCTGTTCGGAAGAGTCCAGCGAACAGAGACACTGGTAACCCTAAACTTCAACGTTAGGGTTTGGGTCGGCGTTTCGGACCGTCCCATCGGCATCCGTCGTCGCGGCGCGAGACCACCGCGAAGTGGCGACACGTAACTCGAGGCGAGAGGCCTTCGACGTGGCAGCACCGCAGAACTACCTCGCAGTCATCAAGGTCATCGGTGTCGGCGGCGGTGGTGTCAATGCCATCAACCGAATGATCGAGGTCGGTCTCAAGGGCGTCGAGTTCATCGCCATCAACACGGACGCGCAAGCTCTGTTGATGAGCGACGCCGACGTCAAGCTCGACGTCGGCCGTGAACTCACCCGCGGCCTCGGGGCCGGAGCCAACCCGGCAGTCGGTCGCAAGGCGGCAGAGGACCACCGCGAGGAGATCGAGGAGGTCCTCAAGGGGGCCGACATGGTCTTCGTCACCGCCGGCGAAGGTGGCGGCACCGGCACCGGCGGCGCGCCCGTCGTCGCCAACATCGCGCGCTCGCTCGGCGCCCTGACCATCGGTGTGGTCACCCGGCCGTTCACCTTCGAGGGCCGGCGCCGCGCCAACCAGGCGGAGGACGGCATCGCCGAGCTCCGCGAAGAGGTCGACACCCTCATCGTCATCCCGAACGACCGGCTGCTGTCCATCTCGGACCGCCAGGTCAGCGTGCTGGACGCGTTCAAGTCCGCCGACCAGGTGCTGCTCTCCGGCGTCCAGGGCATCACCGACCTCATCACCACCCCGGGCCTCATCAACCTCGACTTCGCCGACGTCAAGTCGGTCATGTCCGAGGCCGGTTCCGCCCTCATGGGCATCGGCTCGGCCCGCGGCGACGACCGCGCGGTGGCCGCCGCCGAGATGGCGATCTCCTCGCCGCTGCTGGAGGCGTCCATCGACGGCGCCCGGGGCGTGCTGCTCTCCATCTCCGGCGGCTCGGACCTCGGCCTCTTCGAGATCAACGAGGCCGCCCAGCTCGTCAGCGAGGCCGCGCACCCCGAGGCCAACATCATCTTCGGCGCCGTCATCGACGACGCCCTCGGCGACGAGGTGCGGGTCACGGTCATCGCGGCCGGCTTCGACGGCGGCCAGCCGCCGGCCCGGCGCGACAACATCCTCAGCGCCGGGTCGAGCAAGCGCGAGGAGCCGGCGCCCCCGGCGCGCACCTCGGAGCAGCCCCGCCCGGTGAGCGGCCTCGGCACCGTCCCGGTGCGGGAGGAGCCGCCGACCCCGCCGGCCGAGCCGGTCCCGGCCGTGAACGACAGCTCCCTGTCGGTCACCCCGCCGGCGGTCCCGCCGGCCCGCCCGTACCCGGACACCTCGGCCGAAGAGCTGGACGTCCCGGACTTCCTGAAGTGACCGTGTGACGTGATAGGGCAGCACGACTCAGTGAGCGGCGCGCACTTCGCCTTCACCGACCGGTGGGGCGGGGTGAGCGCCGTTCCGTACGAAGAGCTCAACCTCGGTGGCGCGGTCGGCGACGACCCCGGTTCCGTGACGACGAACCGCCGGCTCGCCGCCGAAGCGCTGGGGCTCGACCCGCGGCGGGTCGTGTGGATGAACCAGGTCCACGGCCGCGACGTGGCCGTGGTCGACGGACCCTGGCCCGCGGAAGAGGACGTCCCGGCGGTGGACGCGGTGGTCACCGCCCGGCGCGGGCTCGCGCTCGCGGTGCTGACCGCCGACTGCACGCCCGTCCTGCTGGCCGACCCGGTCGCGGGCGTGGTGGGCGCGGCGCACGCCGGCCGCCCCGGGATGGTCGCCGGTGTCGTGCCGGCCGCCGTCGAGGCGATGGTCGCGCTCGGCGCCGAACCGTCCCGGATCACCGCCCGCACCGGCCCGGCCGTGTGCGGACGCTGCTACGAAGTCCCCGCGGCCATGCGGGACGAGGTCGCCGCCGTCGTGCCGGAGGCGCACGCCGAGACGAGTTGGGGCACACCGGCGGTGGATGTGACCGCCGGGGTGCACGCGCAGCTCCGCGCGCTGGGGGTGCGCGACCGGCTCGCGTCGAAGGTCTGCACGCTCGAATCGCGCGACCACTACTCGTACCGCCGCGACCGCACGACGGGACGACTCGCCGGATATGTCTGGCTTGATGGGGGCACCACCCGGCCGACGGCTGGGGGAGGATAAGCAAATGACGGACCGCAAGGCTCAACTCGCCGAGAACCTCGCGCGAGTGGAGGAACGTATCTCTGCCGCGTGCGCGGCAGCCGGGCGCCGACGCGAGGACGTGACCCTCATCGTGGTCACCAAGACGTACCCCGCGAGCGACGTACGGCTGCTCCACGAGCTGGGGGTCCGCCATGTCGCCGAGAACCGTGACCAGGACGCGGCCCCCAAGGCTGCCGCGTGCGCGGACCTCGACCTGACGTGGCACTTCGTCGGCCAGCTTCAGACCAATAAGGTCCGGTCTGTCGCGAGTTATGCCCATGAGGTGCAGTCGGTTGACCGGCTGAAGCTCGTCGGCGCACTGTCCGGCGCCGCCGGGCGCGCCGGGCGCGAGCTGGGGTGCCTGATCCAGGTGGCGCTCGACGCGGAGTCCGGCGAGCGCGGTGAGCGCGGGGGTGTCGCGCCGGACGGCATCGAGGAGTTGGCGGACGCGGTCGCCGGCGCGCCGGGGCTCCGGCTGGACGGACTCATGACGGTGGCGCCGCTGGCCGGGCCGTACGCGGGCCGCCAACGGGCCGCATTCGATCGGCTGATGGAATTCGCATCCCGCCTGCGCGTGTCCCATCCGGCTGCGAACATGGTGTCGGCGGGGATGAGCGCGGACCTCGAGGACGCGGTGGCGGCCGGAGCGACACATGTACGCATCGGTACGGCGGTGCTCGGAGTCCGACCTCGGCTCGGGTAACGTCGCGAAGCAAGTCGGACCACAGCAGAAAATATGGTCATTTCCGCCGAACAGCGGACAGGCCTTGTGGATCGCGGGCACTTGGTGACGCTGTGCCCATGAGTGATGAGGGCGATCCACCACAGAGCGGAGGACTCAGAGAATGGCCGGCGCGATGCGCAAGATGGCGGTCTACCTCGGCCTCGTGGAGGACGATGGGTACGACGGCCGGGGCTTCGACCCCGATGACGACTTCGAACCCGAACTGGAGCCGGAGCCCGAGCGCGACCGACGGCGCCACCAGCCCCCGCACCAGTCTTCGCACCAGGCGGAGCGGGAGGAGCCGGTCCGGGTCGTCCAGCAGCCGCCTGTGCAGCGCGACCCCGTTCCGCTTCCCGCTGAAAGCGGACGTCCGGCGCGAATCGCCCCCGTGGCATCCATCACACCTGAACGCCCGAGCCTGGAGAAGAACGCACCGGTGATCATGCCCAAGGTCGTGTCCGAGCGGGAGCCCTACCGCATCACCACATTGCACCCGCGGACGTACAACGAGGCCCGTACCATCGGGGAACACTTCCGCGAGGGCACGCCTGTGATCATGAACCTCACCGAGATGGATGACACGGACGCGAAGCGACTTGTCGACTTTGCCGCCGGTCTCGTCTTCGGGCTGCATGGCAGCATTGAGAGAGTGACGCAGAAGGTGTTCCTGTTGTCGCCTGCTAACGTCGATGTCACGGCGGAGGACAAGGCCCGCATCGCAGAGGGCGGATTCTTCAACCAGAGCTGAGAGCGCGACACCGGGAACGACCGGCCGGGAGGCCGGTGGACATGGGATCAAGGGGAGAGGGAAGCACGGGATGAGCGTGGCACTACAAGTGATCTACATCGCTCTGATGTGCTTCCTTGTCGTCCTGATCTTCCGGCTGGTCATGGACTACGTCTTCCAGTTCGCTCGTTCATGGCAACCCGGGAAGGCGATGGTGGTCGTTCTTGAGGCCACCTACACTGTCACCGATCCACCACTGAAGCTTCTGCGGCGGTTCATCCCGCCGCTGCGTCTCGGGGGCGTGGCACTCGACCTGTCCTTCTTCGTTCTGATGATCATCGTCTACATCCTGATCTCCATCGTGAACAGCTTCATGATGAGGGTGTGAGGGTGTAGCGATCCGGTCCTGCCGACTGCCGACGACTACGTAGAGGTGAAGGAAAGATGCCGCTGACCCCCGAGGACGTGCGGAACAAGCAGTTCACGACCGTCCGCCTCCGAGAAGGCTATGACGAGGACGAGGTCGATGCCTTCCTCGACGAGGTCGAAGCCGAACTGACGCGCCTGCTCCGCGAGAACGAGGACCTGCGCGCCAAGCTGGCCGCCGCCACGCGCGCGGCCGCGCAGAACCAGCAGCAGCAGGGTATGCGCAAGCCGCCGGAGCCGCAGGACCGACCGGTCGGTCCGGGCGCTCCCGTGCCCGCCGGGATATCGGGTCCGCCGGTCCAGCAGCAGCCTCCGCAGATGGGCCCGCCCCAACTGCCGGGTGGAGCGCCTCAGCTGCCGGCCGGTCCCAGCCACGGTGGCCCGCAGGGCGGCCCGATGGGCCCCGGCCCGATGCAGGGCGGCCCCATGGGCGGTCCGATGGGCGGCCCCATGGGCGGTCACGGCCCGCAGATGCCGCAGCCCGGTCAGGGCCCCGGCGGCGACAGCGCGGCCCGCGTTCTCTCCCTCGCCCAGCAGACCGCCGACCAGGCGATCGCGGAGGCCCGGTCCGAGGCCAACAAGATCGTCGGCGAGGCCCGCTCGCGCGCCGAGGGCCTGGAGCGCGACGCCCGCGCCAAGGCCGACGCCCTGGAGCGGGACGCCCAGGAGAAGCACCGCGTCGCGATGGGCTCCCTGGAGTCCGCCCGCGCCACGCTGGAGCGCAAGGTCGAGGACCTGCGGGGCTTCGAGCGCGAGTACCGTACGCGCCTGAAGTCCTACCTGGAGAGCCAGCTCCGCCAGCTCGAGACCCAGGCGGACGACTCGCTGGCCCCGCCGCGGACCCCGGCGACCGCCTCGCTGCCGCCGTCCCCGTCGATGGCGTCGGCCGGTGCGAGCGCCCCGTCCTACGGTGGCAACCAGACCATGGGCGGCGGCCCGTCGATGGGCGGTGGCCCGTCCTACGGCGGCCAGCAGCAGATGTCGCCCGCGATGACGCAGCCGATGGCACCGGTGCGGCCGCAGGCGCCGCAGCCGATGCAGCAGGCGCCGTCGCCGATGCGTGGCTTCCTCATCGACGAGGACGACAACTGAGGCGGCCGGCTGCGCGCTGATCGCGTAGCCACAGGTCGGCAGGCAGTCGGGCCGGGGCCCGGGACGTGCACACGTCCCGGGCCCCGGCTCTTTGCGTGGCCGGCCCGTGCGTGTGGCCCCGGCCCCGGGCGTGGCCTCGGCCTGTGGCACTTCCCCCGGGGGCGCGGGGCGACGCGAAAGGGCCCGGCCACCACACGTGGCCGGGCCCTTTCGCGCGGGGTTACGCCTTGCGGAGGCGGAACGTGAGGGACAGGCCCTCGTCGGTGAACGGCTCGCCGTAGGTGGCGTCCGCGTCACCCGAGGCGAAGTCGGTGGCCAGCACCTCGTCGGCGATCAGCTCGCTGTGGTCGGCGAGGGCCGAGGCGACCTCGGCGTCGGTGGACTCCCACCGCAGGGCGATCCGGTCCGCGACGTCCAGGCCGCTGTTCTTGCGGGCCTCCTGGATCAGCCGGATCGCGTCACGGGCCAGGCCCGCGCGGCGCAGCTCCGGGGTGATCTCCAGGTCCAGGGCGACGGTCGCGCCCGCGTCGGAGGCGACCGACCAGCCCTCGCGCGGCGTCTCGGTGATGATCACCTCGTCGGGGGCCAGGGTGATCGTCTCACCGTTGACCTCCAGGGTGGCCTCGCCGGCGCGCAGCGCCAGGGAGAGCGCGGCCGCGTCGGCGGCGGCAACCGCCTTGGCCACGTCTTGGACGCCCTTGCCGAAGCGCTTGCCCAGCGCCCGGAAGTTCGCCTTGGCGGTCGTGTCGACCAGCGAGCCGCCCACCTCGGAGAGGGAGGCGAGGGAGCTGACGTTCAGCTCCTCCGTGATCTGCGCGTGCAGCTCCGGGGACAGGGCCTCGAAGCCGGTCGCGGCGACCAGCGCGCGGGAGAGCGGCTGGCGGGTCTTCACGCCCGACTCCGCGCGCGTGGCACGGCCCAGCTCGACCAGTCGGCGCACCAGCGCCATCTGCGAGGACAGGGCCGGGTCGATGGAGGACAGGTCCGCCTCCGGCCAGCTCGACAGGTGGACCGACTCGGGGGCGCCGGGCGTCACCGGGACGACCAGGTCCTGCCAGACGCGCTCCGTGATGAACGGCGTCAGGGGCGCCATCAGGCGCGTGACCGTCTCGATGACCTCGTGCAGCGTCCGCAGGGCCGCCTTGTCGCCCTGCCAGAAGCGGCGGCGGGAACGGCGCACGTACCAGTTGGACAGGTCGTCGACGAACGCCGAGAGCAGCTTGCCGGCGCGCTGGGTGTCGTACGCCTCCAGGGCCTGCGTGACCTGGTCGGTCAGCGCGTGCAGCTCGGACAGCAGCCAGCGGTCCAGCACCGGGCGGTCGGCGGGCGCCGGGTCGGCCTCGCCGGGCGCCCAGCCCGACGTACGGGCGTACAGGGCCTGGAAGGCGACCGTGTTCCAGTACGTGAGGAGCGTCTTGCGGACGACCTCCTGGATGGTGCCGTGGCCGACGCGCCGCGCCGCCCAGGGGGAGCCGCCGGCCGCCATGAACCAGCGCACGGCGTCCGCGCCGTGCTGGTCCATGAGGGGGATCGGCTGGAGGATGTTGCCCAGGTGCTTGGACATCTTCCGGCCGTCCTCGGCGAGGATGTGGCCCAGGCAGACCACGTTCTCGTACGACGACTTGTCGAAGACCAGGGTGCCGACCGCCATCAGCGTGTAGAACCAGCCGCGCGTCTGGTCGATGGCCTCGGAGATGAACTGCGCCGGGTAGCGCTTCTCGAAGAGGTCCTTGTTCTTGTACGGGTAGCCGTACTGCGCGAACGGCATCGAGCCCGAGTCGTACCAGGCGTCGATCACCTCGGGGACGCGGGTCGCCGTCTCCTGGCACGTGGGGCAGGGGAAGGTGACGTCATCGATGTACGGGCGGTGCGGGTCCAGCGACGACTGGTCGGTGCCCGTCAGCTCGGACAGCTCGGTGAGCGAGCCGACGCAGGTGAGGTGGTCGTCCGCGCAGCGCCAGATGGGCAGCGGGGTGCCCCAGTAGCGGTTGCGGGACAGCGCCCAGTCGATGTTGTTGTTCAGCCAGTCGCCGAAGCGGCCGTGCTTGACGGAGTCCGGGAACCAGTTGGTGTTCTCGTTCTCCTCCAGGAGCCGGTCCTTGACGGCGGTCGTACGGATGTACCAGGACGGCTGCGCGTAGTACAGCAGCGCCGTGTGGCAGCGCCAGCAGTGCGGGTAGCTGTGCTCGTACGCGATGTGCTTGAAGAGCCGTCCACGGGCCTGGAGGTCGGCCGTGAGCGCCTCGTCGGCCTTCTTGAAGAACTGGCCGCCGACCAGCGGCACGTCCTCCTCGAAGGTGCCGTCCGGGCGGACGGGGTTCACCACGGGCAGGTCGTAGGCGCGGCAGACCTTGAGGTCGTCCTCACCGAAGGCGGGGGACTGGTGGACCAGACCGGTGCCGTCCTCGGTGGTGACGTACTCCGCGTTGACCACGTAGTGGGCGGGGGCCGGGAAGTCGATCAGGGTGAAGGGGCGCTCGTAGGTCCAGCGCTCCATCTCGGCGCCCGTGAAGGTCTGCCCGGTGCTCTCCCAGCCCTCGCCGAGGGCCTTCTCCAGCAGCGGCCGGGCGACGACCAGCTTCTCCTCGCCGTTCGTCGCGACGACGTAGGTGACCTCGGGGTGGGCGGCGACGGCGGTGTTGGACACCAGGGTCCACGGGGTCGTCGTCCACACCAGCAGCGCCGCCTCGCCCGCGAGGGGGCCGGAGGTCAGCGGGAAGCGGACGAAGACGGAGGGGTCGACGACCGTCTCGTAGCCCTGGGCCAGCTCGTGGTCGGACAGGCCCGTGCCGCAGCGGGGGCACCAGGGGGCGACGCGGTGGTCCTGGACCAGCAGGCCCTTGTCGAAGATCTCCTTCAGGGACCACCACACCGACTGGACGTACTCGGGGTCCATGGTGCGGTACGCGTCGTCCAGGTCGACCCAGTAGCCCATCCGGGTCGTCAGCTCGGCGAACGCGTCGGTGTGGCGGGTCACCGACTCACGGCACTTGGCGTTGAACTCGGCGATGCCGTACGCCTCGATGTCCTTCTTGCCGGAGAAGCCGAGCTCCTTCTCGACGGCGAGCTCCACCGGCAGGCCGTGGCAGTCCCAGCCGGCCTTGCGGGCGACGTGGTAGCCGCGCATGGTGCGGAAGCGGGGGAAGACGTCCTTGAAGACGCGGGCCTCGATGTGGTGCGCGCCGGGCATGCCGTTGGCGGTGGGCGGGCCCTCGTAGAAGACCCACTCGGGGCGGCCCTCGGACTGCTCAAGGGACTTCTGGAAGACCTTGGCCTCGCGCCAGAAATCGAGCACGGCGTGCTCGAGCGCGGGCAGGTCGACCTGGGCGGGTACCTGGCGGTACTGCGACATCGAATCCTCCGGCGGACTGTTCCTCGTTCCGTCGGAGGGACGAGAGCGCCAGCGCTGCGCGGCTCCCGCGGTACCACCCTCCTTGGCCCCGGCCGCCTCGTGGGCGCCCTGAGCCCCCTCATTGGGGTCGCGACGCCGGTTCTACTGACCCGTGCGGTCTCCCGCGGGCGTTCTTCCGGCGGCTCCGGGGTGATGCTTCACATCGGGCTCGCCCCCGGGCTCTCACCGTCCCCGGGTCGCTCATGGCTGCGTACGACGCTACTCGTCCCCATCCAAGCCTTTCGCTGCGCCCAGTGTAAGGGCCCGGACGGACAGCGGCCGACCGGTTTTCGCGCATGCGGGTGGCGGGGGCGGAAGTGACCCGAATGGCCACACGGGGCCCGGCGGGCTGGGTGCGGGTGCGGGGCGGGTGTGCGGGGCGGATTACCGGGCGGGGAGCTGGGCACAACGGATGCAGGCCGACCTGGCCGCCGGCATGGGGCGCCAGGACCGGCGGCGTGCCCCGTTGCCGCGGGGCTTGAGTCGATTTATCGTCCCAGCACGATTCGCGAGCAAGATCACAATATGTGAAGGGGCCGCGAGATGGTGGCGAAGAAGACCGCCGCGAAGAAGACGGCGTCAGCGAGATCCACCGCCACGGGCGCGGCGGCCAAGGACACGACGGGGAAGAAGAGCACGGCGTCGGCGGGGTCGGCGGGGCGCCGGACGGAGCCGGCCCGGGCCCGCAAGACGGTCACGAAGACGACGGCGGGTGAACCGGTACGGGGCGGGACCACGGCGGCGAAGCGGGCGGACCGGTCGGTGAAGCGCGCCGAGACGGCCGAAGCGGCGGAGGCGGCGGCGCGGCCGGCCCGCGCGGCGTCCGAGCGCGCGGGCCCCGGGCACGCGCGCGGCGGGGCGCCCGCGAAGAAGGCGACGGCCGCGGCCCGGAAAACGGCCACCAAGGAGGACGGCGGCCGGCAGGCGGGCGCGTCCGCCACGAGGGCCTCCGCTAGGAAGACGACGGCCAAGAAGGCAGCCGCCAAGGACGCCACCGCCCCGGACGAGGGCTCCGAGACCCCCGCCACCAGGGCGTCCGCCAAGAAGCGGACGTCCGGCACGGAGGCGGCGTCGACGGAGACGTTCCGCAAGAAGGCGTCGGCGAAGAAGACGGCGTCCGGCAAGAAGGAGCCCGCCACGAAGACCGCGTCCACCATGAAGGCGCCCCCTGCCGAGGCGCCCGGCAAGCCTGAGGCGTCCGCCAAGAAGACGTCCACCAGGAAGCGGGCGTCCGCCACGGAGGCGTCCGCCACGGAGGGGCCTACCAAGAAGGTGGCCGCAGGGAAGCGGGCGTCCAAGCAGTCGGCGTCCTCCACGGAGGCGCCCGCCAAGAAAACGTCCGTCAGGAAGCGGGCGTCCACCACGGTGGTGTCGTCGACGACCACGTCCGCCGGCAAGGCGTCAGCCAAGAAGACGGCATCCACCCCCCAGGCGCCCGCCGGCAGCACGGCCGTCAAAGAGACCGCGTCCGCCGGCAGCGCACCCGCCGACCACACGGCGTCCGCCGGCAGCGCACCCGCCGACCACACGGCGTCCGACAAGAAGGCCCCCGCCGACCACACGGCGGCCTCCCAGAAGCGGGCGTCCGCCAAGAAGGCAACGTCCGCCGACAAGCAGGCGTCCTCCAAGAAGCCCGCGTCCGCCAAGAAGCCGGCCGCCCAGCAGGGGGCGCCGGCCCAGCACGACGCCGGTGCGCCGGGCGGGGCGGGCGCACCGGAGGGTGCGCGTGCTCGGGGTGGGGCTGGAGGTGGGCGTGGGGTGGGTAGGAAGCGCGTGGCCGGGAAGGCCGCGGAACAGGCCGCAGCCGCGGCCGAGGGGGCGGCCGAGGCCGCGGAACAGACAGGAGCCAGGACAGTGGCAGCGAAGAAGACCGCGGATGTGACCACGGCGCCGGCCGCCTCGGCCGTACCCCCCGCCCGGGGCGTCGCCGGGACGGCACCGGAGGAGCTGGCTGTACGGCCCGGCGAGGAGCCCTGGAGCGCCGAGGAGGTCGCGGAGGCGCGGGCCGAGCTGGAGGGCGAGGTGATCCGCCTCCAGGCGGAGATCACCGCCTCGGAGGAGGCCCTGTCCGGGCTGATGCGGGACTCCGGGGACGGTGCCGGGCACGACGAGGCCGACACGGGCACCAAGAACATCACGCGCGAGCACGAGATGGCGCTCGCCGCCAACGCCCGGGCCACCCTGGAGCAGACCGAGCACGCCCTGCAACGGCTCGACGCGGGCACGTACGGCCTGTGCGAGGTGTGCGGCAAGCCCATCGGCAAGGCGCGCATGCAGGCCTTCCCCCGCGCCACCCTGTGCGTGGAGGACAAGCAGAAGCAGGAACGGCGCGGCTGAGGGGGGCCGCGTCCGTACGTGTGTGCCGTACCCTCGTGCACAGTAGGCACCTAGGTTGAGGGACACACGTGGCAGAGGCGGAGCGCATCATCGGTACGCCGGACGCGGACGGCGAGGCTGCGGCCCCCGCCGAGCAGCCGAGGGGCAGGCGCCGCGTCGTCGCGCTGCTCGTCGTCGCCCTGGTGGCCTACCTGCTGGATCTCGGCAGCAAGATGCTCGTGGTGGCCAAGCTGGAGCACCACGAGCCGATCCAGGTCGTCGGCGACCTCCTGAGGTTCGTGGCGGTGCGCAACCCCGGCGCCGCCTTCGGCATCGGCGAGGCGTTCACCGTGATCTTCACGCTCATCGCGGCGGTGGTGATCGTGGTGATCATCCGGCTGGCGCGCAAGCTCTACAGCCTGCCCTGGGCCATCGCGCTGGGCCTGCTGCTCGGTGGTGCGCTCGGCAATCTCACCGACCGGATCTTCCGCTCGCCGGGCGTCTTCGAGGGCGCGGTCGTCGACTTCATCGCGCCCGCGCACTTCGCCGTGTTCAACCTGGCGGACTCGGCGATCGTGTGTGGCGGGATCCTCATTGTGATCCTGTCGTTCAAGGGGCTGGACCCGGACGGGACCGTCCACAAGGACTGACAAGGCATACTCGACGGGTGAGCACGATTCCCGAGATCCGTACGCTGCCCGTTCCCGATGGCCTCGAAGGCGAGCGTGTCGACGCCGCAATCGCCCGTATGTTCGGGTTTTCCCGGACCAAGGCGGCCGAGCTGGCCGCCGCCGGGAAGGTGCTCGTCGACGGCGCCGCCGTGGGCAAGTCCGAGCGGGTCAGCGGTGGCGCGTGGCTCGAGGTCGAGATGCCCGGGGCGCCCGTGCCCGTGCAGATCGTCGCCGAGCCCGTCGAGGGCATGGAGATCGTGCACGACGACGACGACATCGTCGTGATCGTGAAGCCGGTCGGCGTGGCCGCGCACCCCAGCCCCGGCTGGACGGGGACGACCGTCATCGGCGGCCTCGCGGCGGCCGGGTACCGCATCTCGACGTCCGGCGCCGCCGAGCGGCAGGGCATCGTGCACCGCCTCGACGTCGGCACGTCCGGGCTCATGGTCGTGGCCAAGTCGGAGCGGGCGTACACGCTGCTCAAGGCGCAGTTCCGGGACCGCACGGTCGACAAGCGCTACCACGCGCTCGTGCAGGGGCACCCCGACCCGCTGAGCGGGACGATCGACGCGCCCATCGGGCGTCACCCGAACCACGACTACAAGTGGGCCGTCACCGCCGACGGCAAGCCGTCGGTGACCCACTACGACCTGATCGAGGCCTACCGCGCCGCCTCCCTGCTCGACATCAAGCTGGAGACCGGCCGCACGCACCAGATCCGCGTCCACATGTCGGCCCACCGCCACCCGTGCGCCGGCGACATGACCTACGGCGCCGACCCGACCATGGCGAAGCGGCTCGGGCTGACCCGGCAGTGGCTGCACGCGGTGCGCCTCGGCTTCGAGCACCCGGCGGACGGCCGGTGGGTCGAGTTCTCGAGCACCTACCCCGACGACCTCCAGAACGCCCTGGACAGGATCGCCGCGGAGAGCGCATGAGCGAGTTCGTCGTACGGGAGGCCGTGAGCGAGGCCGACCGGGAGGCGGGCTTCGCCGTCCGCCGTGAGGTCTTCGTCGCCGAACAGGGCGTGCCGGAGGAGATCGAGTACGACGCGTACGACGCGACCGCCGTGCACGTTTTGGCCGTCCGCCGCGCCGACGGGGTCGCCCTGGGGACCGGCCGCCTGCTGCTCGGGGCCGACGCGGCCGGCAAGACGGGCGGCGCCGAGGGCGTGGGCTCCCTCGGACGGCTCGCGGTGGCCCGGGCCGCGCGGGGGCTCGGGGTCGGCGTGGCCCTGGTGAGGGCCATCGAGGAGGCGGCACGCGCGCGTGGCCTGATCGCGGTGGACCTGCACGCCCAGACGCAGGCGCTCGGCTTCTACGAGCGGCTCGGCTACGAGGCGTACGGCGAGGAGTTCCAGGACGCCGGCATACCCCACCTCGCGATGCGGCGGGTGCTGTAACGACGATCGGGGGATGAACGGCCGGAGGGCGCACCGTGGACCAGCTCGCTCTGCTGCTCGTGCTGCTGCTCGGGGCGGTGCTGACCGTGCCCCTCGGGGAGCGGCTGGGCCTGCCGGCCCCGGTGCTGATGACGCTCGCGGGCATGGTGCTGGCGCTGCTGCCCTTCGTACCGAACGTGGACATCCCGCCGGAGTTCATCCTTCCGCTGGTGCTGCCGCCGCTGCTGTACGCGACGGTTCAGCGGACCTCGTGGCGGCAGTTCGCGGCCAACAGGCGCCCCATCTTCCTGCTCGCGGTGGCGCTGGTCTTCGTCACCACGGCCGCCGTCGCCGCCGTGGCGAGCGCCGTCGTACCGGGCCTGCCGATCGCCGCCGCGGTCGCGCTGGGCGCGCTCGTGGCGCCCCCGGACCCGGTCGCCGCGACCGCCGTCGCGGGCTCCCTGGGACTTCCGCGGCGACTGGTGTCGATCCTGGAGGGGGAGGGGCTGTTCAACGACGTCACGGCGATCGTGCTCTACCACGTGGCGATCGGCGCGGCCGTCGGCGGAACGTTCTCCTGGGCGGGCGCCGCCGGTGAGCTGGTGCTCTCCGCCGTCGTCGCCGTCGTGGTCGGGCTGGCGCTGGGCTGGCTGTCCAACAGGCTGATGGGGATGCTGGGCGACGCGACCCTGCAGACCGGGCTCACGCTGCTGGTGCCCTTCGTCTCGTACGTGCTCGCCGAGGAGCTGCACGGCTCCGGCGTGCTCGCCGTCCTGGTCACCGCCCTGTTCCTCGCCGAGCACGCCACGGACGCCGACGACGTGATGGGGCGGCTCGCCGGCCGCACCTTCTGGGAGATCGTCGACACCCTCGTCACGGGCATCGCGTTCGGGCTGATCGGCCTGGAGCTCCACAACGTCTTCGGCACGGCCGACGGGCGGGAGCTGCCGATGCTGGGGTGGGGCGCGGCCATCGCGGGGTGCGTCGTGGGCGTACGGCTGCTGTGGCTGCTGCCGGCCACCTGGCTGGCCAAACGCCTCCACACGCGCCGGGACTACGACGAGGAGATCCCCATGAGCTGGCGGGAGACCGTCGTCATGTGGTGGTCCGGCATGCGGGGCGTGGCGTCGGTGGCGCTGGCCCTCGCGATCCCGCTGCGCACGGAGGACGGCGCCCCCTTCCCGGGGCGGGACGAGATCGTCTTCATCGCCTTCTGCGTGATCATGGCGACCCTCGTCCTCCAGGGCCTCACCCTGCCGTGGCTGGTGAAGAGGCTCGGCGTGCGCGCCGACACGGACCTGGAGCGCGAGCTGGAGCGGAAGCTCGCCATCCGGGCGGCGCGGGCGGCGAAGCGGCGCCTCAAGGAGATCGAGGAGGTGGAGGACCTGCCGGAGGACCTCCAGGAGCGGCTCCAGCGCGTCGCCTTCGACGTGGGCGCGCGGATCAGCCCCGACCTGGCCGACGAGGAGCGACGGTCGGCGTCCGCCCAGCGCGCGGAGCGGTTCCGGGCGATGCAGCGCATCCAGCGGGAACTGATGTCCGCCGCCCGCCACGAGGTCCTCTCCGCCCGCAGCGAGCCCGGCGCCGACCCGGAGGTCGTCGACCGCGTCCTGCGCCACCTGGACGTCCGCAGTCTGCGCTGAGCGACCCGTGCGGACCGGCCTGCGCCAAGCGGCTCCCCGGGGCCGGCCCGCGCGGACCGGCCCCGGGGAGCCGGCCCGGGGAGCGCCGGCGCCCGGGCAGGGTCAGCCGCGGCCCGTGCGGGGCGCGTCCTTGGCGGGGACGGCCTCGCCGTCCAGGGGGTAGTTGTCCGCGTTGTTGCTGTGGACCTCCGCCGCACGGGGCGGCCGGGCGGTGGACTTGCCGCGCTCGGGCCACTGGCCGTCCGGGGGCAGCGTCGCCGGGGAGGTGGCGACGCGGGGCAGCGCGTACCGGTGCTTCTCGCACAGCCACGCGATCATCTGCTCCCGTACGACGCACCGCACCGTCCAGATGTCGTCCGCGTCCTTCGCCGTGACGACCGCCCGCACCTGGATCGTGCTGGGCGTGGTGTCGGTGACCGCCAGCGACCAGTCGCGGCCGTCCCAGGCCGGGCACTCCGCCAGGATCTGCTTGAGCTTGTCACGCATCAGGCTCACCGGCGCCAAGTGGTCCAGGTGGAAGAAGACCGTGCCGGTCATCTGGGCGCCGCCGCGCGACCAGTTCTCGAACGGCTTGCTGGTGAAGTACGACACCGGCATCGTGATCCGCCGCTCGTCCCACGTCCGTACCGCCAGGAACGTCAGCGTGACCTCCTCGACCACGCCCCACTCGCCGTCCACGACCACCGTGTCGCCGATGCGCACCATGTCGCCGAAGGCGATCTGGAACCCGGCGAAGAGGTTGCCGAGCGTGGACTGCGCCGCGACACCGGCGACGATGCCGATGATGCCCGCCGACGCCAGCATCGACGTACCGATCGTCCGGAAGTCCGGGAACGTCAGCAGCATCGCCGCGACCGCCACCACGGCCACCACGGCCGTGACGATCCGCATGATCAGCGTGACCTGCGTACGGACCCGGCGCACGCGGGCGGCGTCGCGGGTGGAGGAGGCATAACGGGCGTAACTGGACTCGACTATGGCCGCCGCGATCCGCACCACCAGCCACGCGCTCGCCCCGATCAGCACCAGGGACAGCACCTGGCCTATCCCGGCCTCGTGGTCCTCGATCACCGCCCACTTCGTCTGCCGGTACGAGCCGCGCAGCAGCGCGGTGAGCAGCACGACCTGGAGGGGCAGCCGGCAGCGGCGCAGCAGCCCCCACAGCGGGGTCTCGTGGTGCCGGGCGTCGGCTCGGCGCAGTGTGACGTCGACCAGGTAGCCGACCACCAGCGTGAGCACGACCGAGCCACCGACGACGGTCAACGGGCGCAGTACGTTCTCCATGGCTCCGTATCCAACTGGCAGGATGGCCGGATGAACATCATGCTCTTCCACTCGGCCTACGGTCCGCGCCCGGCCGTCCACGCGGCAGCCGACCGGCTGCGCGCCGCCGGGCACCACGTGCACGTGCCCGACCTGTACGGCGGCCAAACGACCGGCACCGTGGAAGAGGGCATGGCCATCAAGGACCGCATCGGCAAGGAGGAGCTGCTCAAGCGGGCCGTCATGGCCGCGGCCCCTCACTCCGAGCGAGGGCTCGTGTACGCGGGCTTCTCCCTGGGCGCGTCGATCGCCCAGACCCTGGCGCTCGGCGACGAGAAGGCGCGCGGGCTGCTGCTGTTGCACGGAACGTCGGACATCGCGCCGAACGCCGCGGTGGACGAGCTGCCCGTCCAGCTCCACGTCGCCGACCCGGACCCGTTCGAGCCGCAGGACTGGCTGAGCGCCTGGTACCTGGGGATGCGGCGGGCGGGCGCGGACACCGAGGTGTACCGGTACCCGGGCGCCGGGCACCTGTACACCGACCCGGACCTGCCCGACTACGACGAGGACGCCGCCGAGCGGACCTGGGCCATCGCCCTGGCCTTCCTGGAGGGGCTGTAGCCCCGGGATCGTGCCCGGCGCCGCGGTTCCTCACGCCCGGGTGCAGCGGCCGCTGACGGCGCCGGGGCCGGGCGCGCACTGGTAGCCGAAGTCCGACGCGCGGTGGCTCAGGTAACGGCCGAGGCAGTCGTTCCTGGAGGTGAGCCCCGCGGACCGGCACCATTGCGCGGCTTCCGTACCGCTGTTGAAGCCCGGCACGTAGAACACCCAGTAGCCCGGGCGCAGGGAGGCGTACGCGTCGCTGTCCAGGTAGTCGGCCTCCTCGAGGCCCTTGTCGCGGAGGGACGCGGCCATGCGCGCCCGCGCCCCGGTGCCGGAGGACTTCGACACGGAGGCGAGCTGGGCGATCCAGCTCTCGGCCAGCGGGTCGGAGGGGGTGGCCGGCGGGGGCGGCGCCTGCGTCGGGCGGTACGTGGTGGGCACGGCGGTGGTCGGCACGGTGGTCGTGGGCGCGGCGGTGGTGGGCGCGGTGGTGGGCGCGGAGGCGGTCGGTCCGGCGGTCGTCGGGGGCGCCGTTGCGGTCGGGGAGGCCGCCGGACCGCGGTGGCCGCCGGCGTTCGTGTCCGGGCCGCCGCGCAGTACCAGGACCAGCGCGGTCGCGGCGACCAGCGCCACGGCCACCGAGAGGGCCGCGACCACGACGGGCGTACGGCTCCGGGCCGGGAGGCCGGGCCGCGTGGCGGGCGCGGGGAGCGGACCGGGCGGGACCGGGCCGGGCGGGGGCGTGGCGCGTGGCGGCGCGGTCACCGTCGGCTGCGCCGGCCAGTGCGGCGGGGGCGCCGTCCCGCTCTCCGCCAGGGCCAGCATCTCGTCCAGCCGGTTCGCGTCCGGGCGGGCCGCCGGGTCGCGGACGAGCAGGGCGGTCAGGACGGGCGCCAGGGGGCCGGAGCGCACGGCCGGGGGGACGGGGTCGTCGAGGACGGCCGCCAGGGTGGCCAGTGTGGTGGCCCGGCGCAGCGGGCTGACGCCCTCCACGCACACGTACAGCACCAGGCCCAGCGACCACAGGTCGGAGGCGGGGTCGTCGCCCATGCCCCGGATGCGCTCGGGGGCCATGTACTCGGGTGAGCCGACCAGTTCGCCCGTCATGGTCAGCGAGGTGGAGCCCTGGAGCGCGGCGATGCCGAAGTCGGTGAGGACCGCGTTCCCGTCCGCGCGCAGCAGGATGTTGGCGGGTTTGACGTCCCGGTGCCTGATCCCGGCCGTGTGGGCGGCGCGCAGGGCGGCCAGTACCTGCCGGCCGGTGCGCGCCGCCTCCACCGGGGACAGCGGGCCCTCCTGGGCGATCCGGTCCTGGAGGGAGGGGCCGGGCAGCAGCTCCATCACGATCCATGGATGGGGCTCCACGTCCACGATGTGATGGACGGTCACCACGTGGGGGTGGCTCAGCCGGGCCAGCGCACGTGCCTCGCGCAGGACCCGTTCCCTCGTGGCGCCGGCCGGCCCGGCGTCGTACCGCACCTCCTTGAGGGCCACCTCGCGGTGGAGCACGGTGTCGCGTGCCCGCCACACCGTGCCCATGCCCCCGCTGCCGAGCCGGCGCAGCAGCTCGAACCGACCGTCGACCAGGTCCCCCGGCGCACTCATGGCGCCAGGTTAGAGGGAAGTCAGGCGGCCCGGTACGCCGTCCAGTGGTCCTTCATCCGCTGCACCTGGCCGCCGGTGAACTGGTACATGCATGCGTCGTACGTGTAGTCCATGAAGTTGTGGATCGGGTCGGCGCCCGTCTTGGTGGTGCAGGTGTCGCGGCCGGTCGGGCACTGGTAGGCCGGGCTCTTCTCGGCGGGCGTGTCGGTGACGTAGTCACCGTTGCCATTGCAGCCGCCCTGGAAGGTGTGGTACAGGCCCATCCAGTGGCCGACCTCGTGCGTACCGGTGTCGCCCTCGGCGTAGTTGGTGGCCGAGCCGCCCGGCAGGGAGGCGTCGAGCACGACGACACCGTCCATGGTCGGGTTGGACTTGTACGAGGACGGGAAGGTCGCCCAGCCGAGGAGGCCGCCGCCGAGGTTGGCCGTGTAGAAGTTGAGCGCACCGGCACCGCCCTTGCGGAGGGCGGACTTCATGGCCTTCTCCTCGGCCGAGCCGGAGCTCAGGTTGTACCAGGCGGCGTTGTCCGTGTAGTCCGTGCCGGCCAGCGAGAACTGGAAGCCGGAGTCGGAGTTGCCGGTGCCCTGGCCGCCGAAGGCGGAGTTGAGGACGGCCATCTGCGCGCTGATGTCGGCCGCGCCGAGCTTGCCGGTCTCACCGTCGTGGATGACGTGGAAGTAGACGGGGATGGTCGTGGCGGCGGCGACGTTCATCCGGCTTCCGTTCGCCCTGGCCGCCTCCAGTCTCTTCCTCAGGTCCGCGTCCATGGCCTTGGCCTTGGCGTCGGTGACCTCGTTGGGCTCGTGGGCGTGCCCGGCGTCGCCGGGGTGGATCTCGCGGGCGTTGGCGGCGCCCGGGCCCTCGGCGCAGTCCTCGGTGGTGGCGGCGGAGGAGGCGGTGGTGGGCGCCTTGGCGGCGGCGACGCCCGTCGGGGCGGAGAACGGGAAGAGTGCCAGAGATCCGGCCATGACCGCCGTACCGAGAACACGGCGGTGCATACGCGGAGATATTCGGGCAAGAGCACGCATGGTGACTCCTCGCGGGGGGTTGTGGGGAGGGCCTTCCTCGCCACCGCGGGGAGATTACGTGGCCATGTCAGATCTTGATGAGCATTGAACAAGCCCAATCAATCGTTGAGTAATTGAAGACATCGGGGAGAAATCCTTCGGTCTGTTCCGGACTGCGAGACGCCGACGTAACAGAACCGGCCCCCAGGGCGGGCGGTGTGTCCGTATTCGATCTACGGAACACGCCGCCCGCCATGGCGCTGTGATCTCCTGTTAACACACAGAGGATTGGCTGAAAATCATCGCTGACGTATGGTCAGCGAACCGGCGCGTTCACGCGCTCGACCTTCTGCGTTCCGCTGAGCGTCCGGTAGGACCGGATCCAGGCCGAGGACGCGTCCGGCCGCGTCTTGTCGGAGACCGTGTAGTAGTCCATCTGCGAGCGCTCCGCGGTCACGTCCAGGACGCCGTACCCGTGGTTGTCCATGTCCAGCCACTTCACATGGCGGTTGGCGCCCCTGATCGCCGCCGCGGCGGCCAGGGAGACCGTGCCGGGCGCGACGTGCAGGATGTCGTCCAGGTTGTCGGAGGTCACCGAGGTCACCACGAACTCGGTCGCCGCCGACCGCGAGGCCGGGTAGGTGGCCGCCGTCACCGGCACGTCGTTGGCCCACGCCATGTGGATGTCACCGGTGAGGAACACGGTGTTGGTGATGGACCGGTCCGTCAGGTGGGCGAGCAGCTCCTTGCGGTCGTCCGTGTAGCCGTCCCACTGGTCCACGTTGATCGCCAGGCCGCCCTTGGGCAGGCCCAGCAGCTCCGCCACGGGGCCCAGCAGGTGCGTGGGCAGGGAGCCGAAGGCGACCGGCGAGATCATCACCGAGGTGCCCACCAGCTTCCAGGCCGCGTCGGAGGCGGACAGCCCCGCCTTCAGCCAGTCCAGTTGGGCGCGGCCCGTGATCGTGCGCTCCGGGTCGTCGACCTGGCCGCTGCCCGTGGACGCCTGCTGCGAGCGGAACGAGCGGAGGTCCAGCAGGTGCAGGTCGGCCAGCTTGCCGAAGCGCAGCCGGCGGTAGACCGTGCCCTCGGTCGAGGTGCGGACCGGCATCCACTCGAAGTACGCCTGCTTCGCGGCCGCCGCGCGGGCCGCCCAGTCCCCCTCGGTGCCCGGGGTGTGGTTGTCGGCGCCGCCCGACCAGGTGTCGTCGGCGAACTCGTGGTCGTCCCATATGGCGATCACCGGGTGCGCCGCGTGCAGCGCCTGCAGGTCGACGTCCGTCTTGTAGGTGGCGTGCCGGAGGCGGTAGTCGGCCAGGGTGACGATCTCGTGCCTGGGCTCGTGCTGCCGCACGACGTACTTCGGCTTGGGGTAGGCGCCGGTCCCGTACTCGTATATGTAGTCGCCGAGGTGGAGGACCGCGTCCAGATCGGCCCGGTTGGCGAGGTGGCGGTACGCCGAGAAGCGGCCGGCCTCCCAGTTGGCGCAGGAGACCACGCCGAAGCGTATGCCGGGCGTGGTGGCGTCGGCGGCCGGGGTGGTGCGGGTCCGGCCGGTGGGGGAGACGGCCGCCGAGGTGTCCGCGCCGGCCGTGAAGCGGAAGTAATAGACGGTCTCCTGGCGAAGCCCCCTTACGTCCACCTTGACGGTGTGGTCGGACGCGGCCGTCGCCGTGACCGCGCCCCGGGCCACGGTGCGGGTGAAGGCTCTGTCCTCGGCGACCTCCCATCTCACCTCGGTGTCCGGGCCTGCGCCCGAGCCGGGACGGGCGTCGGGGGTGGGGGTCACGCGCGTCCAGAGCAGGACGCCGTCGGGCAGGGGATCGCCCGAGGCGACCCCGTGGAGGAAGGCCGGGGCCCTGACCTCCGCCGCGGCGGGCGGGGCGGCGGCCAGGACGGGTGCGGCGACAGCGGTGGCGGCAGCGGCCTTGACGACCGTGCGGCGGCTGGGTGCGGAAAGAGAACGACTGGTCACGGCCGATCAGATTACTGATCGGTAGAGCACATGGGCGGGTGAACTCCCCTCAGTTCGCCCGCCCGTTGGCCGAAATCCGTGCCCCGTTCGGCTACGCGCCCTTGAGGGCCTTGTCGACCGCGGTGGTGAACTCCGGCACGGTCATGGGGGCGTTGCCCCGCGCGTCCGTGACCGGCTTGCCGTCCATCTTCAGCGTGGGCGTGCCCTTGACCCCGCTCTTGTCGAAGGCGTCGGACATCTTCAGCGCCCAGGCGTCGAAGGTGCCCTCCTCCACGTTCTTCTTGAACGCGGCGTTGCTCTTGAGGGCCGGGACGGTCCCGGCGATCTCCAGGAGGTAGGAGTCCTTGGCGAACTTGTCCTCGCTCTCCGCCGGGTGGAACGAGGCCGAGTAGAGAGCCGCCTTGTAGTCCAGGAACGCCTCGGGGCTGACGTCGAGCGCGGCGCCCAGCGCGGACAGCGCGTTCTTGGAGCCCTCGCCCTGGTCGCTGTTGTCGATGAAGGTGGCGCCGACGTACTTGATCTTGTACTTGCCGGCGGCGACGTCCTTCTCGATCGTCTCGCCCACGCCCTGCTCGAACGTGGCGCAGATCGGGCAGCGGGAGTCCTCGTACAGCTCCAGCGTCTTCTTCGCGGACGGCTTGCCGATGACGACCGTGGTGCCGTTCTCGCCGGAGGTGTTCTTCGGCGCCGTGACGTTCTTCTGGTCCTGCGCGGCCTCCCAGTGGGAGGGCTTGTTCGCCTGCATCACGGCGTAGCCGACGCCGCCGGCCACCGCCAGCACGGCGACGGCCGAGACGGCGACCGTGATCTGCCGGCGGGCCTTCTCCTTCTTGGCCTGACGCTCGCGCTCCTGGCGGAGCCGTTCGCGGGCCGCCGCCTTGTTGGCCTGGCTGTTGCGTGCGCTCATGGTGGTGTTCTCCGTGGAAATCCGTGTGGCATGGGGGGTGGACTGCTGTGCTCAGACGGCCGGGGCCGCCGCGCACGGCGGTCCACGCCGCCCCACGGAGTGCACGAGGAGCCGGGTACGGGACGAGCGCGGCCGGCTCGTGAGCCGCGGGCCCCGCCGCACGGACCGGCCCGCGGCGGTCACCGCGGCGACCGCGAGCAGCAAGGGCCGGAACGCGAACGCGGCCACCGCCCGCACGAGCCCGGCCAGCGCGCTCTCGCCGCGCCGCAGCCAGGCCGAGGCGATCAGGCCGACCGTCACGTGCGCGGCCAGCAGCAGCCAGGGCAGCGCCGGGTCGGGGGAGCGGAGGAGCGCGGCGGCACCGCCCTCGGTGGCGACGACTCCGGGAAGCCCGGTGCCCACCTCGCCGCCGCACAGCACGTCGACGCCGACGGCCCGCAGCGAGCCGGCCACGGGGCCGCCCGCCGGGCCGTAACAGACGTGCTGACCGGTGGTGAAGACCGTGTCGGCGGCCAGCTCCAGCGGGACGAGGAGCCCCGCGATGCGCCCGAACCCGCGCTCGGCACCCGCCAGCGCGTACGCCACGCCGAAGACACCGGCCGCGACGGCGGCGACGGTCGCCAGGGGCAGCGGGGCGCCCGAGAGCAGCACGTGGGAGGCCACGGACAGCGTCACGACGAGTGCCGTGAAGAACGCCGCCCGCAGCCACCTGAGCCGGGTCCCGGAAATGTCGTCCATCGCCCGAGAGTCTGCCACGCCCTTCTGTAAGCGGTCCCTAAAGGAACCGGCCGACCGGGCCCCGCCCGGGGGCGGTCACAGACCCGGTATACGGCCGTTGCGGAACAGGTCGACGAAGATCTGGTGGTCCGCCCGGGCCCGCGCGCCGTAGCTGTGCGCGAAGTCCACCAGCAGCTCCCCGAAGCCGTCCTCGTCCGCCGCGATCGCCGCGTCGATGGCCCGCTCCGTGGAGAACGGCACCAGGGAGTGCCCGCTCTCGTCGTCCGCCGCCGCGTGCATGGTCGCGGTCGCCCGGCCCAGGTCGGCGACGGTCGCCGCGATCTCCTCCGGGTCGTCGATGTCCGACCAGTCCAGGTCCACGGCGTACGGCGAGACCTCCGCCACGAGCTGCCCGGCGCCGTCCAGCTCCGTCCAGCCCAGCCACGGGTCGGCGTGCGCCTGGAGCGCCCGCTGCGAGATCACCGTGCGGTGCCCCTCGTGCCGGAAGTAGCCGCGCACCGCGGGGTCGGTCACATGGCGGGAGACCGCCGGGGTCTGCGCCTGCTTCATGTAGATCACGACATCGTTCTCGAGGGCGTCGCTGTTGCCCTCCAGGAGGATGTTGTACGACGGCAGGCCGGCCGACCCGATGCCGACGCCGCGCCGGCCCACCACGTCCTTCACGCGGTACGAGTCCGGCCGGGCCAGGCTCGACTCGGGCAGCGTCTCCAGGTAGCCGTCGAACGCGGCCAGCACCTTGTAGCGGGTCGCCGCGTCCAGCTCGACCGCCCCGCCGCCGGCGGCGAAGCGGCGCTCGAAGTCGCGGATCTCGGTCATGGACTCCAGCAGCCCGAACCGGGTCAGCGACCGGGCGTCACGCAGCGCGTCCAGCAGCGGCCCCTCCGCCGTGTCCAGGGTGAAGGGCGGGACCTCCTCGTGCCTGGCGCCCGTCGCCAGCGCGTGAATGCGCTCCCGGTAGGCGGCGGCGTAGATCCGCACCAGCTCGGTGATCTGCTCGTCGCTGAGCGCCTTGGTGTAGCCGATCAGCGCCAGGGACGCCGACAGCCGCTTCAGGTCCCAGGTGAAGGGACCGACGTACGCCTCGTCGAAGTCGTTGACGTTGAAGATCAGACGCCCGTTCGCGTCCATGTACGTGCCGAAGTTCTCCGCGTGCAGGTCGCCGTGGATCCACACCCGGCCGGTCCGCTCGTCCAGGTAGGGGCCGCCGTGCCGCTCCCGGTCGAGATCGGCGTAGAAGAGGCAGGCCGTGCCCCGGTAGAAGGCGAAGGCCGAGGCGGCCATCTTCCGGAACTTGACCCGGAAGGCCGCCGGGTCGGCGGCCAGGAGCTCGCCGAACGCGGTGCCGAAGACGGTGAGGATCTGCTCACCGCGCTCCTCGGCGGTGAACTGCGGGACCGACATCGCGGGGTGCCTCCTGGTGCGGGGTGCGGGGCTTCGTACTCAACGGAACGGACAGATGTTCCGTCCGTCTCAACGCACGGCCGTCCCTCCGCGTGCCCGGCCGCCGCCGGCGCCGCGAGCCCGGTCGCTGTCGGTGGCGCCGCGTAGACTTCCGAGCTGTCCCCCATCCCCGAGCCCCGGAGGCCGCAGCCGTGTCGAAGCCGCCGTTCACGCACCTTCACGTGCACACCCAGT
Organism: Streptomyces sp. WAC05374; assembly: GCF_004353505.1. GTDB lineage: Bacteria > Actinomycetota > Actinomycetes > Streptomycetales > Streptomycetaceae > Streptomyces. The sequence goes on along the minus strand of NZ_SMNQ01000002.1, from coordinate 306,979 downwards.
ACTCGCTCCTGGACGGTGCCGCGCGGCTCAAGGACATGTTCAACGCCTGCAACGAGATGGGCATGACGCACATCGCGATGTCGGACCACGGCAACCTGCACGGGGCGTACGACTTCTTCCACTCGGCGCAGAAGGCGGGGGTCACGCCGATCATCGGCATCGAGGCGTACGTCGCCCCCGAGTCGCGGCGCAACAAGCGCAAGATCCAGTGGGGCCAGCCGCACCAGAAGCGGGACGACGTCTCCGGTTCCGGTGGTTACACCCACAAGACGATCTGGGCGGCGAACGCGACCGGCCTGCACAATCTGTTCCGGCTCTCCTCCGACGCGTACAAGGAGGGCTGGCTCCAGAAGTGGCCGCGCATGGACAAGGAGACCATCGCCCAGTGGTCCGAGGGGCTGATCGCCTCCACCGGCTGCCCCTCCGGCGAGCTCCAGACCCGGCTGCGCCTCGGCCAGTTCGACGAGGCCCTGAAGGCGGCCTCCGAGTACCAGGACATCTTCGGCAAGGACCGCTACTTCCTGGAGCTGATGGATCACGGGATCGAGATCGAGCGCCGCGTCCGCGACGGGCTCCTGGAGATCGGCAAGAAGCTCGGCATCCCGCCCCTGGTCACCAACGACTCGCACTACACCTACGCGCACGAGGCGTCCGCCCACGACGCGCTGCTGTGCATCCAGACCGGCAAGAACCTCTCGGACCCCGACCGCTTCAAGTTCGACGGCACCGGCTACTACCTCAAGTCCACGGACGAGATGTACGCCATCGACTCCTCGGACGCCTGGCAGGAGGGCTGCCGCAACACCCTCCTGGTGGCCGAGCAGATCGACACCACCGGCATGTTCGAGAAGCGCGACCTCATGCCGAAGTTCGACATCCCCGACGGCCACACCGAGGTGAGCTGGTTCAAGGAGGAAGTCCAGCGGGGCATGCACCGCCGCTTCCCCGGCGGCATCCCCGAGGACCGCCGGCAGCAGGTCGAGTACGAGATGGACGTCATCATCCAGATGGGGTTCCCGGGGTACTTCCTCGTCGTCGCCGACTTCATCATGTGGGCCAAGAACCAGGGCATCGCGGTGGGCCCCGGCCGGGGCTCCGCGGCCGGCTCGATCGTGGCGTACGCCCTGGGCATCACCGACCTCGACCCCATCCCGCACGGTCTGATCTTCGAGCGCTTCCTCAACCCCGAGCGCGTCTCCATGCCCGATGTCGACATCGACTTCGACGAGCGCAGGCGCGTCGAGGTGATCAGGTACGTGACCGAGAAGTACGGCGAGGACAAGGTCGCCATGATCGGCACGTACGGCACCATCAAGGCCAAGAACGCGATCAAGGACTCCGCGCGCGTGCTGGGCTACCCGTACGCGATGGGCGACCGCATCACCAAGGCCATGCCCGCCGACGTCCTCGGCAAGGGCATCCCGCTCTCCGGCATCACCGACCCCTCCCACCCCCGCTACTCGGAGGCGGGCGAGGTCCGGGGGATGTACGAGAACGAGCCGGACGTGAAGAAGGTCATCGACACCGCGCGCGGCGTGGAGGGCCTGGTCCGGCAGATGGGCGTGCACGCCGCCGGCGTGATCATGTCCAGCGAGCCGATCGTCGACCACGTCCCCGTCTGGGTGAGGCACACCGACGGCGTGACCATCACCCAGTGGGACTACCCGAGCTGTGAGTCGCTCGGCCTGCTGAAGATGGACTTCCTGGGCCTGCGCAACCTCACGATCATGGACGACGCCGTCAAGATGGTGAAGGCCAACAAGGGGATCGACATCGATCTCCTCGGCCTCCCGCTCGACGACCCGACCACCTTCGAGCTGCTCCAGCGCGGCGACACCCTGGGCGTCTTCCAGTTCGACGGCGGCCCCATGCGGTCCCTGCTGCGGCTGATGAAGCCCGACAACTTCGAGGACATCTCCGCCGTCTCGGCCCTCTACCGGCCGGGCCCGATGGGCATGAACTCGCACACCAACTACGCCCTGCGCAAGAACGGCCAGCAGGAGATCACGCCGATCCACCCGGAGCTGGAGGAGCCGCTCAAGGAGGTCCTCGGCGTCACCTACGGCCTGATCGTCTACCAGGAGCAGGTCCAGAAGGCCGCCCAGATCATCGCCGGGTACTCGCTCGGCGAGGCCGACATCCTCCGCCGCGTCATGGGCAAGAAGAAGCCCGAGGAGCTGGCGAAGAACTTCGTCCTCTTCCAGGAGGGCGCGAAGAAGAAGGGCTACAGCGACGAGGCGATCCAGGCCCTGTGGGACGTGCTCGTCCCCTTTGCCGGCTACGCCTTCAACAAGGCACACTCCGCCGCCTACGGACTGGTCTCGTACTGGACGGCCTACCTCAAGGCCAACCACCCCGCCGAGTACATGGCGGCGCTGCTCACCTCGGTCAAGGACGACAAGGACAAGTCGGCCGTCTACCTCAACGAGTGCCGCCGCATGGGCATCAAGGTGCTCCCGCCCAACGTCAACGAGTCCGAGTCGAACTTCGCGGCCCAGGGCGACGACGTCATCCTCTTCGGCCTCTCCGCCGTGCGGAACGTCGGCACCAACGTCGTCGAGTCGATCATCCGGTGCCGCAAGGCGAAGGGGAAGTACACCTCCTTCCCCGACTTCCTCGACAAGGTCGAGGCGGTCGTCTGCAACAAGCGCACCATCGAGTCGCTGATCAAGGCCGGCGCCTTCGACGAGATGGGCCACACCCGCAAGGGCCTGGTCGCCCACCACGAGCCGATGATCGACAACGTGGTCGCGGTCAAGCGCAAGGAGGCCGAGGGGCAGTTCGACCTCTTCGGCGGCATGGGGGACGAGACCAGCGACGAGCCGGGCTTCGGGCTCGACGTCGAGTTCTCCGACGTCGAGTGGGACAAGTCCTACCTCCTGGCCCAGGAGCGCGAGATGCTCGGGCTGTACGTCTCCGACCACCCGCTCTTCGGCATCGAGCACGTCCTGTCCGACAAGACCGACGCGGCGATCTCCCAGCTCACCGGCGGCGAGCACGCGGACGGCGCGGTGGTCACCATCGGCGGCATCATCTCCGGCCTCCAGCGGAAGATGACCAAGCAGGGCAACGCCTGGGCCATCGCCACCGTCGAGGACCTCGCCGGCTCCATCGAGTGCATGTTCTTCCCGGCCACGTACCAGCTCGTGTCCACCCAGCTCGTCGAGGACACGGTCGTCTTCGTCAAGGGCCGCCTCGACAAGCGCGAGGACGTGCCCCGGCTGGTCGCCATGGAACTGATGGTCCCCGACCTGTCGTCGGCCGGCACCAACGCGCCCGTGGTGCTCACCATCCCCACCGTCAAGGTCACCCCGCCGATGGTCAGCCGCCTCGGCGAGATCCTCACCCACCACAAGGGCAACACCGAGGTGCGGATCAAGCTCCAGGGGCCCCGGTCCACCACCGTGCTCCGGCTCGACCGGCACCGCGTCCAGCCCGACCCGGCGCTCTTCGGCGACCTCAAGGTGCTGCTCGGCCCGTCCTGCCTGGCCGGCTGACCGGCCCCCGCACCCCGGCGCGCGGAAGGGGCGCGCCCGTCGTCACGGGCGCGCCCCTTCCGGCGTACGCGCGGGCGGGCCCGGGCCGTGCGCGCGGCGGGCCGTCCGCCCTCCGCGCGGCAGGCCGCGGCCTCAGTTGTGGCCGAACCTCTTCTGCCGGCCCTTGCGCGCCACGTCCGCCGGGGTGGCCGCCGCCATGCGGTGCTCCGCCTGCGCCTCCATCGAGGTCTGGCGGGCCTGCTGCGTGCCGCGCTCCGCCGCCGACGCCTTCGGCTGACTGCGGTTCTGCTTCCTGTCCTTGGCCATGGTGGTGCCTCCTGTGGGGTGTAGGGGCCAGGGCCGCTGCCAGACTCACATACGTACATATTGCGCGCATTTTGGATCATTGCGGACGGTAGTCGGCCCGCCGGAACGGGTCTTGGGACGATCCGCCACGCCGATGATCCAGTTCCGGCCGTTAACCCCCCGGCGGTCGGGCAGACTCGAAGGAAACCCGAAGCAACTTCCGATCCCGAGGTTCCCGAAAGAGGGTGGAACACGTGGACCGCTGCGTCGTTCTGGTGGACGCCGGCTACCTGCTGGGAGCCGCCGCCAGCCTTCTCGCCGGAGAACCGGCCCGCTCCCGGATCACCGTCGACCACACCGCCCTCATCCAGGGCCTCCGCGAGCGCGCCGAGGCCGACACCCAGCAGCCCCTGCTCCGGATCTACTGGTTCGACGGCGCCCCCGACCGCGTACCCCAGCCGGAACACCGCCGGCTGCGCGTCATGCCGCGCGTCACCGTCCGGCTGGGCGCCCTGACCCGCAGCGACGGCCGCTGGGCCCAGAAGGGCGTCGACGCGGCCATGCACGCCGAACTCACCGAACTGGCCCGCAACCGCGCCTGCTCCGACATCGTGCTGGTCACCGGCGACGGCGACCTGCTGCCCGGCCTGATGTCGGCCAAGGAGCACGGCGTCGCCGTCCACCTCTGGGCCGTCCAGGCCGCCGACGGCGACTACAACCAGTCCGAGGACCTGGTCGCCGAGGCCGACGAACGCCGGGTGCTCGACCGGGAGTGGATCACCCGCGCCGTCCGCGCCAAGGAGCTCACCGGGCCCTGCTCGCCGTCCCCGGCGCCGCGCCCCGAGATCGCCGCGATCCTCTCCGCCCCCCTGCCCGAGTCGGCCCTCGCCGCCTCCGCCGAGCGCGCCGCCGAAGCCGCCGCCCGCGCCGCCGTCAACGGCTCGCCGGCCGTCAACGGCACCCCGGCCGTGAACGGCGCGCGGGCCGCCCACGGGGCACCCGTCAACGGCACGTCCGCCCACGGCGCGCCCCGCCCGGCCGGCACCGGCGCCGACGAGTCCGGCGCGCCCGCCCCGGCCGGCGCCGGCAAGGGCGTCCCCACCCCCAAGGACCTGGCGGCCCTGCACGCCCCCGGCCACCAGCCCGGCCCGGCGGCCGCCCCGCCCGCGAACGCCACCCTCCGCTGGTCCTCCGACCGCGGCTGGGTCGACCGCCCGGGCGGCACCGTGGGCGAACCGCCCGAGACGGCCTCCCTGCCCACCCTCGCCCAGCTCACCAGCGCCGAGCAGCGCTGGGCCGACCGCGAGGAGGACATCACCACGGTCGGCGGCGACCCCTTCGAGGTCGGCCAGGTCTTCGCCCGGCGCTGGATGGAACGGCTCCCCGACCCCGCCCACGTGCAGAAGCTGTCCACCATGTACCCGCGCATCCCGCACCGCATCGACGGCGAACTGCTCCGGTACGCCGCCCGCTTCGGGCTCCTGGCGCACAAGGACGACCAGATCGACGAGCACGACCGGTACGCGATCAGGGCCGGTTTCTGGCGCGAGATCGACGTCCGCGCGGCGGCCGAGCACGCCCCCGTGGGCGAATAGGGCAGGGCGACCCTTTAGGCTCATCCCTCGTGAGTACGGTGTGCGTGGTGCGGGAGCTGGTCAAGACGTACCCCGCCACGCGCGGCGGGCGCGGAAGGCCCGCGACACCCGAGGTGCGCGCCACCGACCGGGTGTCCCTGGACGTGCGGGGCGGTGAGATCTTCGGCCTGCTCGGCCCCAACGGCGCCGGCAAGTCCACCCTCGTGCGCCAGCTCACCGGCCTGATGCGGCCGGACTCCGGCACCGTCGAGGTGCTCGGCCACGACCTCGTACGCCATCCCGAGCGCGCCGCGCGCCTGATCGGCTACCTCGGCCAGGAGTCCACCGCGCTCGACGAGCTGACCGTGGCGCTCGCCGCCGAGACCACCGGCAGGCTGCGCGGGCTCACCGCCCGGGACGCGCGGGCCGAGCGGGACGCCGTGCTGGACGAGCTCGGTCTGGCCGGGCTCGCCGGGCGGCCCCTGAAGAAGCTGTCCGGCGGGCAGCGGCGGCTCGCCTGCTTCGCCGCCACGCTGGTGGGGGAGCGGCAGGTGCTGATCCTCGACGAGCCCACCACCGGCATGGACCCCGTCGCACGGCGGGCCGTGTGGGCCGCGGTCGACCGGCGGCGCGCCCGGCACGGCACGACCGTGCTGCTCGTCACCCACAACGTCATCGAGGCCGAGACGGTCCTGGACCGGGTCGCGGTCCTGGAGCGGGGCCGGGTCATCGCCTGCGACACCCCGGCCGGGCTCAAGGAACGGGTGGCGGGCGAGGTGCGGGTGGAGCTGGTGTGGCGCGAGCGGGCCCCCCTGGACGTGCCGGAGGTGGCGGCGCTGCGCGGCTCGGCGCAGGAGTCGGGGCGCACCTGGGTGCTGCGGCTCGCGCCGGACGAGGCGCGGGCGGCGGTCGCGGCGGTGACGGGCGGCGCGGCGTTCGCGGCGCTCGACGACTTCACACTGGCCACGCCGAGCCTCGAGGACGTGTACCTGGCACTGGGCGGCGAGACGAAGGGCCTGGTCAAGGCATGAACAGGAGCATCCGTTGAGCATCATGCCCGCACAGGCGGTGACGGGCGGCTCGGTCGTCACCGCGTCGCCCGCCGCCGAGGCCGCCCAGGGCGGTGCCGCGACGCTGGCCCCCCGGGCGCGGCTGCTGCCCTCGCTCGCCGCCGTGTACCGGGCCCAGTTGTCGCGGGCCCGGGTGGCCCGTATCCCGCTGCTGTTCGTGGCGACCTTCCAGTCCGTCGGGATCATGGTGCTGATGCGCGGGGTCGTCGACGGCGGCGCGGAGGCGCGGGCCGTCGTGGCCGGCTCGTCGGTGCTCGTGGTGGCGTTCGTCGCGCTGAACCTGCTCGCGCAGTACTTCGGGCAGTTGCGGGCGAGCGGCGGGCTCGACCACTACGCCACGCTCCCGGTGCCGCCCGCCGCGGTGGTGCTGGGCGCGGCGGGTGCGTACGCCTCCTTCACGGTGCCGGGGACGATCGTGACGGCGGTGACCGGCTCGGTCCTCTTCCAGTTGCCGCTGACCCACCTGTGGATCCTGGCCGCGGTCGTGCCGCTGGCCGGGGCCGCCCTTGCCGGGCTCGGCGCGGCGCTCGGGCTGCTCGCGCCGCGCCAGGAACTGGCCACCCTGCTGGGGCAGCTCGGCATGTCGGCCGCCCTGCTGCTGGGCGTGCTGCCCGCCGACCGGCTGCCGCGGCCCATCGGGTGGGCACGCGACCTGCTGCCGTCGACGTACGGGGTGGAGGCGCTCGCCCGGACGTTCGACGCCCGGCCCGACTGGACGGCCGTCGGGCTGGACCTCGCGGTGTGCGCGGTGGTCGGTGTCGCCTCGCTGGCCGTGGCGACGTGGGCGTACCGGCGGGCGGCGGTCCGGTGAGGCACCCCGCCACGGCGCCTGGCACGATGGCAGGGTGACCGCACCGCTGACTCCGCCCCACCGGCCGTCCCCGCACGACTCCGCATGGCCGCCGCCGTACCCCGCCGCCCCCAAGGACGAGGACGACGCGCCGGACGTGGCCACGGAGGTGCGCCAGGGTGCCGTGGTGCTGCTCGCGGTGACACTGGCGGGGATCGCGCTGGGGCTGCTGTGGCTGTGGCTGGCCCCCCGGGTCCCGCTGATCTCGGACGGCAAGGCGGTGTTCCTCAAGGAGACGGAGGGCGAGGCGGCGGTCGGCGCGGACGGTACGTTCGCCCTGCTGGCGCTCGGCCTCGGGGCGCTCAGCGCGGCCGTCGTCTTCTGGTTCCACCGGCACGGCGGCATCGCGATCGTGGTGGGCCTCGCCGTGGGCGGGGTGCTCGCCTCGCTCCTGGGGTGGGGCGTCGGCACACTGCTCGGCCCGGCGCACGACGTGGCGGGGCACGCCCGCGCGGTGGGCGCGGGCGTGACGTTCGACGCGCCGCTGAAGCTCCAGGCGCACGGGGCGGTCCTGGCGTGGCCGGTGGCGGCGATGCTCGTGCACCTGGCCCTCACGGCCCTGTTCGGCCCCCGCGACCCGGAACCGGACTGGGACGGCCCGGCCTGACGCCCCCGCCCGTGGTGCGGCGCGCGTCCGTGCTCCTCAGGACGGCCGGCGGCCGTGGTTGGCGCGATGCTTCCGGATGCGCCACTTCCGCTTGCGGGTCCTCTTCGACATGGGCGGCCCCTTCGTCCGGCAGGCTTCCGTCCCTACGGTCGTAGCCGAGGACGCCGCCGCCGTCGAGGGGTCAGGCGCGACCGATCGGCGCGATCACCGCGTCCGTCAGGGCCGTCAGGTCGGCGGGCGCCAGCTCGACCTCCAGTCCCCGGCGCCCCGCCGAGACGCAGATCGTGCCGTGCCCGGACGCCGACGCGTCCAGCACCGTGGGCAGCCGCTTGCGCTGGCCCAGCGGGGAAATGCCGCCCCTGACGTACCCCGTCGTGCGTTCCGCCGCCGCCGGGTCGGCCATCGTCGCCCGCTTGCCGCCCACCGCAGCCGCGAGGGCCTTCAGGTCGAGCTGGCCGGCGACCGGGACGACCGCGACCGTCAGGGTGCCGTCCACGTCGGCGACCAGGGTCTTGAAGACCCGGTCGGGGGAGACCCCGAGCGCCTCGGCCGCCTCCTCGCCGTACGACGGGGAGGCCGGGTCGTGGTCGTACGCGTGCACGGTGAAGGGGATGCCCGCGGCGGTCAGGGCCACCGTCGCCGGGGTGCCGTTGGCCTGCTTCTTGGGCTTCTTCGCCACCTGGGGTGCTCCTCGGGTCAGTTGGGGCTCGTCGGCGCCCGGGTCAGCTCCACCGCCGGCAGCGACGGCAGGTGGCGCAGCACCGCGGTCTCGGCACGCAGCAGGTGCAGTTCCTCCCGCAGCCGCGTCGCGGTGTCCGGCGCCTGGAGCAGCCGCTGCTTGGCCGGGGTGTCGAGCACCGCCGCCGCGGCCACCAGGTACGAGACGACCGACGGCTCGTCCGGCAGCTCCTGACCGGTCGTCATCGACCGTTCCCGGGCCCCCGCCAGCCGCTTCTGGTAGGCGCGGAAGGCCCGCAGGACGCCCTCGGCGAGCGCCCCGGCGCCCTCGCCGCGCTCCTCTTCCAGCTCCTCCAGTTCCGCCGTGAGGAACGGGCCGCTCGCGTCGACCGACAGCAGTTTCACCCGTTTCGTACCGGTGGCCAGTACCTCGAAGCTGCCGTCCTCCCGTTCGCGGATCGTCGCCGCGTCGGCGATGCAGCCGACCCGGTGGAAGGCCTGGATGGGGTCCGGGCCGAAGCCCGCGGCGGGGCCCTTCTCCGGCAGGGCCGTCGGGTCGGGCATCCCGGGCGCGGTGGGCGCGACCTCACGCCCGTCGCGGATCGCCACGACGGCGAAGCGGCGCGGCTCCGACTCGTCGGTCTTCAACAGCTCGCGCATCATGGCGCGATAGCGCTCCTCGAAGACGTTCAGGGGCAGCACGAGGCCCGGGAACAGCACCGCGTTCAGCGGGAAGAGTGGCAGGCGAGCGGTGGTCACAGCGGTCAAGCGTAATGGCCGCGGAAGCGGCCGCGTCCTGCCCGTCCGCGCACCGGGACGTCCGAGGCGATCCGGAGGCGTACGCCGTGGCGTGCGTCGAGGAACCGGCCCAGCGGATCGTCGCTCACCGACGACCACGGGAACGACGTCGCGCACGGGCCGATGAGCCGGAACTGGTCCAGCGCCGCCACCCACCGCTCCCGCTCCACCAGCACGTACGCCAGCACGTTGCGCACCTCGGCCGGCCACGGGTCGGCGATCGCGTACCGCCCGGACAGCTCCACGGCCAGGTCCGCCGCCGCGTCGACACGCTCCCCGGCCACGGGCGCGGCGCCCTGGGCCAGGAGCTGCGCGAGCGCCGCCCGCACCGGCAGCGCCCTTATCAGCGACCCGGGCAGCGCGTCGGCGGCGGCCTGCTCGGCGAAGTCGAAGCACTCGCGGTGCGCGTCGCGCCGCTGGGTCGCCAGGTACTTCAGCGCGGCCGCATGGCACCCGTAGTGGTGCGCGGCGCGGCGCAGGGCCTGCTCCCACAGCGTCTCGAACGCGGCGTGCGTGGCCCCCGTGCCCCGGGCGTGGTCCAGGGCCAGGCGCCACGGCACGGGATCGCGCGGCGCCGCCTGGGCCGCCGTGTCGACCAGGGGCGCGAGCTCCCGCAGCCGCTCGGCCCGCGCCGGGGACTGCCAGGCCCGCCGCACCGCCACCTCCGCCCGCACGAGCAGGGCGTCCGGGTCGTGGGGCGTGGCGGCCAGCCAGCCGGTCAGCCACTCGTCCCGGCTGTGCGCGAAGGCGGCCAGCCGCTTGACGTACCGGTCGCGGCTCTCCCACTCGGCCGCCCCGCGCGTGGCGGCCAGCAGCTTGGCGGCCGGTTCGTGGTCCCCGAGGGCGGCCGCGACCAGCGCCGGGGCCAGCCGCTCGTCCGGCGCGTCGAGCAGCACCGCGTGGTCCGGCGGCAGCCCGTCGGCGAGCTGCGGGGCGTTCCGGACCGGGCGCGCGGTGCCGAGCAGGGCACGGAGCAATGACATGGTGCGGACCATTGAAAGCCGCAGGTGGGAGCCGCGCCAGTGGCCTGCTGTGAAGCTTTGGTGGCGGCGGAATGGTTGCACGGACGAATGCCAAGAGAACGTAAAGAAACCGGTGTACGGGTGTGCTAGCTGCGCCTCAGGAGGCGTGAGGCACCGGCAGCGACGGTTGTGGCGAGGATCCAGCCCAGCAGGATCAGCACGGTCGACGCCCACTGCCACCAGCCCCCGAGCCGCCAGTACCCGTCCTGCCCGAGATTGATCACCGGCAGCAGCAGATCCAGCGCGTACAGCGCCGCGTTCCAGTGCGGGTGCTCGCCCGGCTTGATGGCCGGCGGATCGCACCGCGAGAAGGCCAGCGTCCCCGCCGCCCACAGCACCGCCATCCACAGCGCCGCCCGGCCCGGCCGGTAGCCGTACGCCACCGTCCAGTCCTGGAGGTAGCCCCACATCTTCGCCGCCAGCGGGAGCGTCTCGCGCCGCCGCCGCTGCTTGGCCAGCAGCACCTCCCGCGCGTCCGCGTCCTCGCCGCTGTTGCGCAGCACGGCCGCCAGCCGCTCGTACGGCTCCGGGGCGAACTCCGGGGTCGCCGCCGCCACCCACTCCAGGCGGCGGGTCAGCGGGAAGTGCCCGTAGGGCACGAGGTTCTCGTACACGAACCCGCCCATCGCCAGCCCGCCCGGCCCCGGCCAGCTCGTCGACAGGTCGATCAGCGTCACCACCTTCGCGCCGTTCAGCACCACCCGCCCCTCCTCCGGGCGCTCGCCGTTGAAACGCAGCTCCGGGGTGACGATCCGGCGCAGCGACAGCTCCTCCCGCCGCTCCGACGACAGCAGGAACCGCGCGTGGTGGAAGTCGACCGCGTCCCCGAACCGCCCGTCGTCCAGCCGCACCCCGCCCCGGCACTCGAACGGCTGCACGCGCGTCCCGCGCATCGGCGTGTTGAAGTTCGCCAGCCCGCCTGGCGGCGTCGCCCCCGCCGCCTGGCCCGTGGTGTCGCTGACCCAGGCGTACGTCATGTACAGCGTCCGCTCCACGGTGAGCTGCGGCGCGTTCAGCGCCCGGCGGCCCTCCGCGCCCCGCAGCCTGCTGCCGCGCAGGCTCAGCGAGACCCCGACCTTCGCCCCGCGCAGCGAGAACTCGCCATGGGTCTCGATGAGCTCCGCCGTCAGGTCCTGCGCCACCGACATCCCGTCGGCGACGATCGACCGGCCGCGCCGGTCCGGGCCCACATGGATCTGGCTGATCAGCAGGTCCGTCCCGATCTGCGCGTCGGTGAGCCGCATCCCGTGGTCCACCCGGCAGCGCGGCAGGTGCAGGTCGCCCTCCGTGTGCAGCCGCGCCGCCTCCAGCCGCGGTATCGCGCACTTGACCATGCGCAGCGTGGTGAACCGCGACTCCGGCAGCACCACCTCGTTCTCGAACCGGCAGCCGTGCAGCTCCACGTACGGACCGACCGTGCCGCCCGCCAGATCGAGCGTGCCGGTGATCCGCACCCCGCGCAGCTTCAGCGCCGAGACCCGCCCGGCCAGCGCGGGCGGCCCGTCGAGCAGCAGTAACGCCACCTTGTCGGCCCGCACGCTCCGCTCGGGCGGCCACACGCGCGGCGAGAACGGATCGTCCAGCACCGCGTTGCCCGCGCTCAGGTCATAGGTGGCGCCGATCCGGAACGCCTGCCACATCCCCACCTCGGACGGGGTCAGGTCGTCCGGTACGTCGTCGTCGTGCGGCTCGGTCACTGCCGCCCCCTCCGCTTCCCCAGTTTCGTACGGCTGTTCTTCCCGCTGTGTGACGGACTGAACGCTAACGGTCAGGTGTGACAGTCCCGGCCTGCCGTGGCGTGTATCAGCCAGTGATACGGACGTCCGGCCCCGGGAAACCGTCTGCGAGAATTGACCTGTGATCTCACGAATCGATCTGCGCGGCGACGCCCTCCCGAAGGGTGGCGCTCTGCGCGACCTGCTGCCCCGTGCCGAGTTCGACGTGGAAGCCGCCCTGGAGAAGGTGCGGCCCATCTGCGAGGCCGTGCACCATCGGGGCGACGCGGCGCTGATCGATTACGCGGAGAAGTTCGACGGTGTCGTCCTCGACCGGGTGCGCGTTCCGGCCACGGCGCTCACGCGCGCGCTGGAGGAGCTCGACCCGGCCGTGCGCGCCGGGCTGGAGGAGTCGATCCGCCGCGCCCGGATCGTCCACCGCGAGCAGCGCCGCACCGAGCACACCACCCAGGTGGTGCCCGGCGGCACGGTGACCGAGAAGTGGGTTCCGGTCGAGCGCGTCGGGCTGTACGCGCCGGGCGGCCGCTCCGTCTACCCCTCGTCCGTGATCATGAACGCCGTACCGGCGCAGGAGGCGGGCGTCGAGTCGATCGCCCTCGCCTCCCCGCCCCAGAAGGAGCACGGCGGCCTCCCGCACCCCACGATCCTCGCCGCCTGCGCCCTCCTCGGCGTCGACGAGGTGTACGCCGCCGGAGGCGCCCAGGCCGTCGCCATGTTCGCGTACGGCACCGAGTCCTGCGCCCCCGCCAACATGGTCACCGGCCCCGGCAACATCTGGGTCGCCGCCGCCAAGCGGTACTTCACCGGCCGGATCGGCATCGACACCGAGGCCGGCCCGACCGAGATCGCCGTCCTCGCCGACGACACCGCCGACCCGGTCCACATCGCCGCCGACCTGATCAGCCAGGCCGAGCACGACCCGCTCGCCGCCGCCGTCCTGGTCACCGACTCCGCCGACCTCGCCGAGGCCGTCGAGAAGGAGCTGGAGCCGCAGATCGCCGCCACCCGGCACGTCGAGGACCGCATCGTGCCCGCGCTGAGCGGCCGGCAGTCCGCGATCGTGCTGGTCGACGGCCTGGAGGAGGGCCTGCGCGTCGTCGACGCGTACGGCGCCGAGCACCTGGAGATCCAGACCGCCGACGCCGCCGCCGTCGCCGGGCGCGTGCGCAACGCGGGCGCCGTCTTCGTCGGCCCCTGGGCGCCGGTCTCCCTCGGCGACTACTGCGCGGGCTCCAACCACGTGCTGCCCACCGGCGGCTGCGCCTGCCACTCCTCGGGCCTGTCCGTGCAGTCCTTCCTGCGCGGCATCCACGTCGTGGACTACACGCGCGACGCGCTCGCCGAGGTCGCCCACCACGTGGTGACCCTCGCGGAGGCGGAGGACCTGCCGGCGCACGGCGCGGCGATCAAGGCCAGGTTCGGGTGGAAGGTGCCCCAGCAGTGACCATCGGTATCGACGACCTGCCCATCCGCGACGAGCTGCGCGGCAAGTCGCCCTACGGCGCGCCCCAGCTCGACGTGCCCGTACGCCTCAACACCAACGAGAACCCGTACCCGCTGCCCGAGCCGCTCGTCGAACGGATCGCCGAGCGTGTCCGGGAAGCGGCTCGCACGCTCAACCGCTACCCCGACCGGGACGCCGTCGAGCTCCGCACGGAACTGGCCTCCTACCTCACCCGCACCACCGGCCACGAGGTCGGCCTCGCCAACGTGTGGGCCGCCAACGGCTCCAACGAGGTCATCCAGCAGCTCCTCCAGACCTTCGCGGGACCCGGCAGGATCGCGATGGGCTTCGAGCCCTCGTACTCGATGCACGGCCTGATCTCACGCGGCACCGGCACCGGCTGGATCTCCGGGCCGCGCCGGGACGACTTCCGCATCGACGCCGTCTCCGCCGCGCAGGCCATCGACCGGCACCGCCCCGACGTCGTGTTCATCACCTCGCCCAACAATCCCACGGGCACCGCCGTCGACGCGGACACCGTGGTGACGCTGTACGACGCGGCCCAGGCCGCCAAGCCGTCGCTGGTGATCGTCGACGAGGCGTACGTGGAATTCAGCCACCGCGCCTCCCTCCTGCCCCTCATCGAGGGCCGCCCCAACCTGGTGGTCTCCCGCACCATGTCCAAGGCGTTCGGCGCGGCGGGCCTGCGCCTGGGCTACCTGGCCGCGCACCCCGCCGTGGTCGACGCCGTCCAGCTCGTACGCCTGCCGTACCACCTGTCGGCCGTCACCCAGGCCACCGCGCTCGCCGCCCTGGAGCACACCGATACGCTTCTGGGGTACGTCGAACAGCTCAAGGCCGAGCGGGACCGCCTGGTCGCCGAGCTGCGCGCCACCGGCTACGAGGTGACCGAGTCGGACGCCAACTTCGTCCAGTTCGGCCGCTTCGAGGACGCCCACACGGTGTGGCAGCGCATCCTCGACCACGGCGTCCTGGTCCGTGACAACGGCGTACCGGGCTGGCTGCGGGTCACCGCCGGCACCCCCGAAGAGAACGACGCGTTCCTGGATGCGGTTCGCGCACTGAAGAAGGAGCAGAGCTCATGAGCCGCGTAGGACGGGTCGAGCGCACCACCAAGGAGACGTCCGTCGTCGTCGAGATAGACCTCGACGGCACCGGAAAGGTCGACGTGTCGACCGGCGTCGGCTTCTACGACCACATGCTCGACCAGCTCGGCCGCCACGGTCTGTTCGACCTCACGGTCAAGACCGACGGCGACCTGCACATCGACTCGCACCACACCATCGAGGACACCGCCCTCGCCCTCGGCGCCGCCTTCAAGCAGGCCCTCGGCGACAAGGTCGGCATCTACCGGTTCGGCAACTGCACCGTGCCGCTGGACGAGTCCCTCGCCCAGGTCACCGTCGACCTCTCCGGCCGCCCCTACCTGGTGCACACCGAGCCGGAGAACATGGCGCCGATGATCGGCTCCTACGACACGACGATGACCCGGCACATCCTGGAGTCGTTCGTCGCCCAGGCCCAGATCGCGCTGCACGTCCACGTCCCGTACGGCCGCAACGCCCACCACATCGTGGAGTGCCAGTTCAAGGCCCTCGCCCGGGCCCTGCGCTACGCCTCCGAGCGCGACCCGCGAGCGGCCGGCATCCTGCCCTCCACGAAGGGCGCGCTGTGAGCGACGCACGCGCGGCCGCCGGGCCGCAGACGACCGCGATGCCCGCACCCCTGCGCCGCGCGGGCGGAGAAGCGAACGGAAGAACGCTGTGAGCGACGCACGCGCGGCCGCCGGGCCGCAGACGACCGCGATGCCCGCATCCCTGTGCCGCGTGGGCGGAGAAGCGAACGGAAGAACGCTGTGAGCGACGCACGCGCGGCCGCCGGGCCGCAGACGACCGCGATGCCCGCATCCCTGTGCCGCGCGGGCGGAGAAGCGAACGGAAGAACGCTGTGACCGGTCTTTCGACCATCCTGATCGTCGTCGGACTGTTCCTGGCGGGAGGCGTGTACTCCTTCAGCAAGCAGAACATGCCCAGGAGCGTCATCGTCCTGCTGGCCGTCGCCTCCGCGATGTGCCTGCTCGCGGGCGTCCTGCGGATTCAGGGAATCTGGGAGTGAGCGCGATGAGCACCGCGAAGAAGGTCGTGGTCTTCGACTACGGATTCGGCAACGTCCGCTCCGCCGAGCGGGCCCTCGCCCACGTCGGCGCCGACGTCGAGATCACCCGCGACTACGACAGGGCCATGAACGCCGACGGGCTCCTCGTCCCCGGCGTCGGCGCCTTCTCCGCCTGCATGGCGGGCCTGAAGGAGGCCCGCGGGCACTGGATCGTGGAGCGCCGGCTCTCCGGCGGCCGCCCCGTCATGGGCATCTGCGTCGGCATGCAGATCCTCTTCGAGCGCGGCATCGAGCACGGCGTGGAGACCGAGGGCCTGGACGAGTGGCCCGGCACGGTCGGGCCCCTCAAGGCCCCGGTCGTCCCCCACATGGGCTGGAACACCGTCGAGGCGCCCGAGGGCAGCGAGCTGTTCGCCGGTCTCGACGCCGACGCCCGGTTCTACTTCGTGCACTCCTACGCCGTGCACGACTGGAGCCTGGAGATCACCAACCCCGCGATGCGGGCGCCCAAGGTCACCTGGTCCACGCACGGCGAGCGGTTCGTGGCGGCCGTCGAGAACGGGGCGCTGTGGGCGACCCAGTTCCACCCCGAGAAGTCCGGCGACACCGGCGCCCAGCTCCTCACCAACTGGCTCAACACCTTCTGACCTCCCTCCAAAGGATCTAGGACCCGCTGAGATGAGCAAGCTCGAACTCCTCCCCGCCGTCGACGTCCGGGACGGCCAGGCCGTACGGCTCGTCCATGGCGAGTCCGGCACGGAGACCTCCTACGGCTCCCCGCTGGAGGCCGCCCTCGCCTGGCAGCGCGCGGGCGCCGAGTGGCTGCATCTCGTCGACCTCGACGCCGCCTTTGGCACCGGTGACAACCGGGAACTGATCGCCGAGGTCGCCGGGGCCATGGACCTGAAGGTGGAGCTGTCGGGCGGCATCCGGGACGACGCGTCGCTCGCCGCCGCGCTCGCCACCGGCTGCACCCGCGTCAACCTGGGCACCGCCGCCCTGGAGACCCCGGAGTGGGTCGCCAAGGTCATCGCCGAGCACGGCGACAAGATCGCGGTCGGCCTGGACGTACGGGGCACCACGCTGCGCGGCCGCGGCTGGACCCGGGACGGCGGCGACCTCTACGAGACGCTCGCCCGCCTCGACTCCGAGGGCTGCGCCCGCTACGTGGTCACCGACATCGCCAAGGACGGCACCCTCCAGGGCCCCAACCTGGAGCTGCTGCGCAGCGTCTGCGCCGCGACCGACAAGCCGGTCGTCGCCTCCGGCGGCGTCTCCTCGCTGGACGACCTGCGGGCGCTGGCGGGGCTCGTCCCGCTCGGCGTCGAGGGCGCCATCGTGGGCAAGGCGCTGTACGCGAAGGCGTTCACGCTGGAGGAGGCACTGGCGGTGGTGGCCGAATGACACGGTCCGTGCGCAAGGTCGTGACCGGCGCGCCGTGGGAGGAGCAGTTCGGCTACTCCCGGGCCGTCGAGCTGCCGAACGGCCTGGTCCTGGTCGCCGGCTGCACGTCCGTCGTCGACGGCGTGATCGCCGAGGGCGGCCCTTACGAGCAGGCGGTCAACTCCTTCAACGTGGCCTTCGGCGCGCTGGAGCAACTGGGCCTCGGCGTGGCGGACGTGGTCCGGACGCGCATGTACATCACCCACGCCCGGGACGTGGAGGAGGTCGGCCGCGCCCACAAGGAGCTCTTCGACGCCGTCCGCCCCGCCGCCTCGATGATCATCGTCGAGGGCTTCGTCGACCCCCGGCTGGTCGTCGAGGTCGAGGTCGAGGCGTACCGAACGACAGAGCGAGGAGCGGAGCGGTCATGACCCTCGCGGTCCGAGTCATCCCCTGCCTGGACGTGGACAACGGCCGGGTCGTCAAGGGCGTCAACTTCCAGAACCTGCGCGACGCGGGCGACCCCGTCGAGATGGCCAAGCTGTACGACGCCGAGGGCGCCGACGAGCTGACCTTCCTCGACATCACCGCCTCGTCCGGCAACCGGGAGACCACCTACGACGTGGTGCGCCGCACCGCCGAGCAGGTGTTCATCCCGCTGACCGTCGGCGGCGGCGTGCGCAGCGCCGAGGACGTCGACAAGCTGCTGCGCGCCGGCGCGGACAAGGTCGGCGTCAACACGGCGGCCATCGCCCGGCCGGAGCTGATCCAGGAGATCGCCGAGCGCTTCGGCCGCCAGGTGCTGGTCCTGTCGGTGGACGCCCGCCGCACCGACGCCGGCACGCCCTCCGGCTACGAGGTCACCACGCACGGCGGCCGCCGGGGCACCGGCATCGACGCCGTCGAATGGGCGCACCGGGCCGCCGAGCTGGGCGCGGGGGAGATCCTGCTCAACTCGATGGACGCCGACGGCACCAAGGACGGCTACGACACCGAGATGATCGCCGCCGTGCGCAAGCACGTCGGCGTCCCGGTGATCGCCTCGGGCGGCGCGGGCCGGCTCGCCCACTTCCCGCCCGCGATCGACGCCGGCGCGGACGCGGTCCTCGCGGCGTCCGTCTTCCACTTCGGCGACCTGCGGATCTCCGAGGTGAAGGGCGCCCTGCGCGAGGCGGGCCACCCGGTCCGCTGACCCCCCGGGCTCAGCCGAGCGGCTGGGTGAGCTGTACGAGGTTGCCGACCGTGTCGTCCAGCACGGCCGTCAGCACCGGCCCCTGCTCCGTGGGCGGCTGCGTGAACCGCACACCCAGCCCGCTCAGCCGCTCGTACTCGCCCGCCAGGTCGTCGACGCCGAGGACGATGCACGGCAGCCCAGCCTCCCGCAGCCCCTCGCGGTACTGCTCCGCGAGCGGGCTGTCGCCGGGCTCCAGCAGCAGCTCCACGTCCTGCCCGGGCGCGGCCACCGTGATGAAGCGGGCCCCACCCAGGTCCAGGTCCGTGCGGGTCCGGAAGCCGAGCACGTCCGTGTAGAAGGCGTGGGCCTTCTCCTCGTCGTCCACGTACACGCTGGTCATCGCGATCTTGAGCATGGTCCGCCTCCCGGGAGAGCCGCGTACTTCGATGATGCCCGCGGCCACCGACAGCGGCTCCCCGAGCCCTCCCGGGCGGCCCCGGCCCTCCCCGGCGGCCCCGGCTCAGATCCCGAGCTGCTTGGTCCCGTGCAGCCGCTCCACGGCGTCCTTGTCGCCGTCGATCTCGACGTCCGCCGCGTCCTGGCGGCCGAAGACGAACATCGTCAGCTCCCCCGGCTCACCCGTCACCGTCACCACCGGCGAACCCCGGTGCGCCACCACCGTCTGACCGTTGGGGCGGCGCAGCACCAGGCCCACCGGCACCTTACGGCACAGCATGCGGGCCGCCTTCTCCAGCCGCAGCCACAGCGCGTCCGCGAAGACCGGGTCCAGCTCCCGGGCCGTCCAGCCCTTCTGCGCCCGCCGCACGTCCTCCGCGTGCACATAGAACTCGACCGTGTTGGCGCCCTCGTCGACCTGCTTGATCGCGTACGGCGACATACGCGGCGGGCCCGTCCGGATCAGGTGGATCAGCTCCTCGTACGGCTTCGACGCGAACTCCGCCTGCACCTGTTCCAGGCGCCCGCGCAACGGGCTCAGCAGTATCCCCGCCGCCGCGTCCGGGCGGCGCTCCCGCACCACCACATGGGCCGCCAGATCGCGGGTCTTCCACCCCTCGCACAGGGTCATCGCATCGGCGCCCGCGGCCTCCAAGAGGTCGGCGAGCAGGAGCCGTTCACGCTTGGCATGGGTCGACATGGACGCCAGCGTACGGCCGCACCCCACGGTCCGCCCAGTGGACGCACCACCGGCGAGCCCCCGCCGTCACGGCACAATGGCCACATGACCAGCAACCTTGACCCGGCCATCGCCGCCCGTCTCAAGCGCAGCCCCGACGGGCTGGTCCCGGCCATCGCCCAGCAGTACGACACCGGCGAGGTGCTCATGCTGGGATGGATGGACGACGAGGCCCTCCACCGCACGCTCACCACCGGCCGCTGCACCTACTGGTCCCGCAGCCGCCAGGAGTACTGGGTCAAGGGCGACACCTCCGGTCACGTCCAGCACGTCAAGTCCGTCGCCCTCGACTGCGACGCCGACACCGTCCTGGTCAAGGTCGACCAGGTGGGGGCCGCCTGCCACACCGGCGCCCGGACCTGCTTCGACGCCGACGTCCTCCCGCTGGGAAAGTAGCCGACATGGATCTCGAGACCTTCCGCAAGCTGGCGGCCGACCGCCGCGTCATCCCCGTCAGCCGCCGCCTCCTCGCGGACGGCGACACCCCGGTCGGCCTCTACCGCAAGCTCGCCGCCGAACGCCCCGGCACCTTCCTGCTCGAGTCCGCCGAGAACGGCCGCTCCTGGTCGCGGTACTCCTTCATCGGCGTCCGCAGCGCCGCCACCCTCACCGCCCGGGACGGACGGGCCCACTGGCTCGGCACCCCGCCCGTCGGCGTGCCCGTGGACGGCGACCCGCTGCAGGCGCTGCGCGCCACCGTGGAGGCCCTCCACACCCCCAGGGACCTCGCCTCCGGGATGCCGCCCTTCACCGGCGGCATGGTCGGCTACCTCGGCTACGACATCGTGCGCCGCCTGGAGCGCATCGGCGACCACGGCACCGACGACCTCCGCCTGCCCGAGCTGACCATGCTGCTCACCTCGGACCTCGCCGTGCTCGACCACTGGGACGGCACGGTGATGCTCATCGCCAACGCCATCAACCACAACGACCTCGACACCGGCGTCGACGAGGCGTACGCGGACGCCGTCGCCCGCCTCGACGCCATGGCGGCCGACCTGGCCGAGCCCCTCGCGACCGAGCCCGCCGCCCTGCCGCCCTCCGAACTCCCGCCGTACACCGCCCTGTGGGGCGGCCCGGCCTACCAGGAGGCCGTCGAGGACATCAAGGAGCGCATCCGCGCCGGCGAGGCCTTCCAGGTGGTGCCCTCCCAGCGCTTCGAGACCCCCTGCACGGCGAGCGCCCTGGACGTCTACCGGGTGCTGCGGGCCACCAACCCGTCCCCGTACATGTACCTCTTCCGGTTCGACGGCTTCGACGTCGTCGGGTCCAGCCCGGAAGCCCTGGTCAAGGTCGAGGACGGGCACGCCATGGTGCACCCCATCGCCGGCACCCGCCCGCGTGGCGCCACCCCGCAGGAGGACCAGGCGCTCGCCGACGAGCTGATCGCCGACCCCAAGGAGCGGGCCGAGCACCTGATGCTCGTCGACCTCGGCCGCAACGACCTCGGCCGGGTCTGCGAGCCCGGCTCCGTCGAGGTCGTCGACTTCATGTCGATCGAGCGGTACTCGCACGTCATGCACATCGTCTCGACCGTCACCGGCCGCGTCGCCGAGGGCCGCACGGCCTTCGACGTCCTGACCGCCTGCTTCCCCGCCGGCACCCTCTCCGGCGCGCCCAAGCCGCGCGCCATGCAGATCATCGAGGAGCTCGAACCGACCCGGCGCGGCCTGTACGGCGGCTGCGTCGGCTACCTCGACTTCGCCGGCGACTCCGACACGGCCATCGCCATCCGCACCGCCCTCCTGCGGGACGGCACGGCGTACGTCCAGGCCGGCGCCGGGGTGGTCGCCGACTCCGACCCGGTCGCCGAGGACACCGAGTGCCGCAACAAGGCGGCCGCCGTCCTGCGCGCGGTGCACACCGCCAACCGGATGAGCGGCGCATGACCCCATAAGGGATAGTGGTGGCGTGAGTGCCGCATCCGTACCCCAGCCCCGTGCCACCCGTTCGGACGAGACGGCGGCCCCTTCGGGCGGCCGCCGCAGCCTCGCCTCCGCCCTCTTCCTCGGCGCCGTGGGCGCGGCCGTGGTGCTGCTCGCCTCGGGGCAGACCTGGGCCGAGGGCACGGTCGCGGTCGGCGGCGGCACCGTACCGCTGGACGCGGCGGGCGGCGACGTCACCGGCGTACCGACCGCGCTCGCCATCGTGGGCCTCGCGGCCCTCGTCGCCGTCTTCGCGGTACGCCGCGCCGGCCGGCTCGTGGTGTCGCTGCTGCTCACCCTGAGCGGCGCCGGCGCGGCCGTCGCCGCCTGCCTGGGCGCCTCCGACAGCGCGGCGCTCGACGAGAAGGCCGCCTCCACCACCGGTGACGCCGCCGCCCGTGTCGGCGCCCTCACGCACACGCCGTGGCCCTATGTGACGGCCGTCGGCGCCCTGCTGATCCTTCTCGCCGGACTGCTCGCCCTCCGCCACGGCCGGACCTGGCCCTCCATGTCCGGGCGGTACGAGCGCGACGGCGGCCCCCGCCCGCGCGGGCGGGGGCCGGCGGCGGCCGCCTCCGCCGACCCGGAGCGGCCCGAGGACCTGTGGAAGGCCCTGGACCGCG
The DNA here is from genome assembly GCF_004353505.1 of Streptomyces sp. WAC05374. Lineage (GTDB taxonomy): Bacteria > Actinomycetota > Actinomycetes > Streptomycetales > Streptomycetaceae > Streptomyces. Next base: position 284,982 of record NZ_SMNQ01000002.1, on the reverse strand, counting down.
GGGAGGACCCGACCGACCCGCGAGGGTGACCCCGGATCACGCCGCACGCGCGCGTGCGGGACAATGTCGGCTGAGCGTCCGCACCCCGGCGGGGCCCTAACCGAGCAACATCAACGAGGAGCAATTCATGGCCAGCGACCATGGACACACCCCGGCCGCCTGGACCGGTGTCATCATCTCCTTCATCGGCTTCTGCGTCGCCGGTGTCTTCATGGTGGCGGACAACCCGTTCGGCTTCTGGGCGGGCTGCGCCGTCATCCTGCTCGGCGCCGTGGTCGGTGGTGCCATGAAGCTCGCCGGTCTGGGCAAGAAGGAGTCGCCCGCCCTCGTCCGGGCGCGCGAGGAAGCCGCCCGCAAGGACCACACCCCGGAGACGGCCCGCGCGGACGTCCACGCCTGACCACCGGGGCACATCGCGACACGGGGCGCGGTCCGGCACGAGCCGGGCTGCGCCTTTCCGTATGACCGGCGACAATCACCCGGTGACCCCCGAGCCGCCGCCCGCCACCCCCGCCCCCGCGCCCCCGGGCCCCGCCCCCTCGGCCCCTGGCCTCCCGCCCCCACCGGTCGGCCCGCCCCCGGGCCCGCACGCCGGGCCGGCCGGCTGGGTGGCCGGCAGAGCGCCGCGGTCGCCCGGGCGGCGGATCGCGCCGCCCCTGGCGGCCCTGGCGGCGGTCGCGGGGGCGTTCGCGTACGTCGGCGCGGTCGATCCCAACGAGCCCGGGCACTACCCCGTCTGCCCCCTGTTCCGCTTCACCGGCATCCTCTGCCCCGGCTGCGGCGGCCTGCGCAGCGCCCACGCCTTCATCCACGGCGACCTGGTCACCGCGCTCGGCGCCAACGCGGCCGCCGTCGCCGGGTACCTGGTCTTCGCGGTGGGAATCGTGTACTGGCTGGCGCGCGCCGCGCGGGGACTGCCCGTGCGGATCACCCTCCCACCCGTCTGGTGGTGGTCCGCGGGCGCCCTGCTGGCGGTCTTCTCGGTCGTCCGGAACCTTCCGTTCGGCTCCGCGCTCGCTCCGTGAAACCCCAGCTCACAGCGGTGCGGTCAGCCGGATGAGGACTCTCGGCCCCGGTGCGGATACCATCAAGGTGACTGATCCTGATCCAACATCACCGTCGTGGAAGGGGGCCTCTCGCGTGAGTGTGCTCGACGAGATCATCGAAGGCGTTCGCGCCGACCTCGCAGAGCGACAGGCGCGGGTGTCCCTCGACGAGCTCAAGGAGCGGGCCGCCAAGGCGCCCCAGGCCAAGGACGGCGCCGCCGCGCTGCGCGGCGACGGCGTCAAGGTCATCTGCGAGGTGAAGCGTTCCAGCCCCTCCAAGGGCGCGCTCGCCGCGATCGCGGACCCCGCCGGGCTCGCCGCGGACTACGAAGCGGGCGGCGCCGCCGTCATCTCCGTACTGACCGAGCAGCGGCGCTTCGGCGGCTCCCTCGCCGATCTCGAAGCGGTGCGTGCCAAGGTCGACATCCCGGTCCTGCGCAAGGACTTCATCGTCACCGCGTACCAGCTCTGGGAAGCCAGGGCGTACGGCGCCGACCTCGCGCTCCTGATCGTGGCCGCGCTGGAGCAGCCCGCCCTGGAGTCGCTGATCGAGCGGGCCGAGTCCATCGGCCTCACCCCGCTGGTCGAGGTGCACGACGAGGAAGAGGTCGAGCGGGCCGTCGACGCGGGCGCCCGCGTCATCGGCGTCAACGCGCGCAACCTCAAGACCCTCAAGGTGGACCGCTCCACCTTCGAGCGGGTCGGCCCCGAGATCCCCTCCGGCATCGTGAAGATCGCCGAGTCCGGCATCCGCGGCCCGCACGACCTGATCGCCTACGCCAACGCGGGCGCCGACGCGGTACTCGTCGGCGAGTCCCTGGTCACCGGCCGCGACCCCAAGTCGGCGGTGGCCGACCTGGTCGCCGCCGGCGCCCACCCGGCCCTCCGGCACGGACGGGGCTGAGCCCTACCCATGACCGCCGCCCGCACCGTCGCCGCCACGACGCCGCACCGGACGCCCCCGCGCCCGGCGCGGACGTCCGGCGTGGACGTGTGCACGGGCGCCGGCCCGGCGGACGGCTTCACGCGCGCGTACCAGGGCCCCGGTGCCGCCCTCGGCATCCCGGCCCCGAACCGGCCCGGCACGGGCTCCACGCGCGCGTACCTGGCCGCTCCGGCCACGGACACCCTGGCGTCCCGCGACCCGTACGCCCGGCTGGCCCGGGGCTGCCGCCCGCGCGGCTGCCGCGCCCCGGCGCGCCGCGTGCACGGGCGCCGCGTCCGCTACGTCATCGGCGACGAACCCGGCCAGGTCAACGGCATGCGATGGCGCGCGCGCACCGCGCGCCTCCGCCACCGCTGACCACCAGCCTCCCGTCCCGCTCCCCGCGGACCACGTCACGGACCGCTCCCCGCGGCCCGCACCGTGCGGTACCGCACCCCTGCGGACCGCACCTCGCGGCCCCGCGACACGCGGGCGGGACGACGGGCCGGCAGCGGTCGTCCGGTGGCGCCGGCGCACACCGTGACCACCGTCAAGCCGAGACATTCCGGGGGCGGACGCCGCCCCCGTAGAGGAGCATGTCGCATGCCCAGCGAGTTCTTCATTCCCGACCCCGAGGGCCAGGTCCCGACCACCGAGGGCTACTTCGGTGCCTACGGCGGCAAGTTCATCCCCGAGGCGCTCGTCGCCGCGGTCGACGAGGTGGCCGTCGAGTACGAGAAGGCCAAGAACGACCCCGCGTTCGCGGCCGAGCTCGACGACCTGCTGGTCAACTACACCGGCCGCCCGAGTTCCCTCACCGAGGTGCCCCGGTTCGCCCGGCACGCGGGCGGTGCCCGTGTCTTCCTCAAGCGCGAGGACCTCAACCACACCGGCTCGCACAAGATCAACAATGTGCTGGGCCAGGCCCTGCTGACCAAGCGGATGGGCAAGACCCGGGTCATCGCCGAGACCGGCGCCGGACAGCACGGCGTCGCCACCGCCACCGCCTGCGCCCTGTTCGGCCTCGAATGCACCATCTACATGGGCGAGATCGACACTCAGCGCCAGGCCCTGAACGTGGCCCGGATGCGGATGCTCGGCGCCGAGGTCATCCCGGTCAAGTCCGGCAGCCGCACCCTCAAGGACGCCATCAACGAGGCGTTCCGCGACTGGGTGGCCAACGTCGACCGCACGCACTACCTCTTCGGCACCGTCGCCGGACCCCACCCCTTCCCGGCCATGGTCCGCGACTTCCACCGCGTCATCGGGGTCGAGGCCCGCCGCCAGATCCTGGAGCGGGCCGGCCGCCTGCCCGACGCGGTCGTCGCGTGCGTCGGCGGCGGCTCCAACGCCATCGGCCTCTTCCACGCGTTCATCCCCGACACCGGCGTCCGTCTGGTCGGCTGCGAGCCCGCCGGGCACGGCGTCGAGACCGGCGAGCACGCGGCCACGCTCACCGTCGGCGAGCCCGGCATCCTGCACGGCTCCCGCTCCTACGTCCTCCAGGACGACGAGGGCCAGATCACCGAGCCGTACTCGATCTCCGCCGGCCTCGACTACCCGGGCATCGGCCCGGAGCACGCGTACCTCAAGGACAGCGGCCGCGGCGAGTACCGCGCGGTCACCGACGACGCGGCCATGCAGGCCCTGCGCCTGCTGTCGCGCACCGAGGGCATCATCCCGGCCATCGAGTCGGCGCACGCGCTGGCCGGCGCCCTGGAGCTCGGCCAGGAGCTCGGCGAGGACGGCCTCGTCGTGGTCAACCTGTCCGGGCGCGGCGACAAGGACATGGACACCGCCGCACGGTACTTCGGCCTGTACGACACCGACGCCGCCCCGGTCGAGGCCGACGCCTCCGCCGACGACGGCGCCGCCGAGATCCAGACGGACACCGAGATCCAGGGGGGCACCAAGTGAGCGGAAACATCCACCTCCTGTCCGACACCCTGGAGCGGACCAGGGCCGAGGGCCGGGCCGCGCTGATCGCGTACCTCCCGGCCGGCTTCCCGACCGTCGACGGCGGGATCGAGGCCGTCAAGGCCGCCTTCGACGGCGGCGCCGACATCGTCGAGGTCGGCCTGCCGCACAGCGACCCGGTGCTGGACGGCCCGGTCATCCAGACCGCCGACGACATCGCGCTGCGCGGCGGCGTCAAGATCGCCGACGTGATGCGCACGGTCCGCGAGGCGCACCGGGCCACCGGCAAGCCGGTCCTGGTCATGACGTACTGGAACCCCATCGACCGGTACGGCGTCGAGCGCTTCACCGCCGAGCTGGCGGAGGCCGGCGGCGCCGGGTGCATCCTGCCCGACCTGCCGGTCCAGGAGTCCGCCGTATGGCGGGAGCACGCCGAGAAGCACGGTCTGGCGACCGTCTTCGTCGTCGCGCCCAGCAGCAAGGACGAGCGGCTGGCCACCATCACGCGCGCGGGGAGCGGCTTCGTGTACGCCGCGTCCCTGATGGGCGTCACCGGCACCCGTGAGTCGGTCGGCGAACAGGCCGCCGACCTGGTGCGGCGCACCCGCGCCACCTCCGAGCTGCCCGTCTGCGTCGGCCTCGGCGTCTCCAACGCCGAGCAGGCCGCCGAGGTCGCCTCCTTCGCCGACGGGGTCATCGTCGGCTCCGCCTTCGTCAAGCGGATGCTCGACGCCGACGACCACGCGGCCGGCGTCGCCGCCGTACGGGAACTGGCGGGCGAACTGGCACGCGGAGTGCGTCGCTCCGCAAAGGTTTCTTAGCTCGTACGGGTGGATCTGGACCGGGGAGGCGCGCGGGCGCCTCCCCGGTTCGTTGCTGTGGGCGTGAGCGACAAGAACAGTGCAGGGAAGCGGAGCGCCCGAGAACGGCTCCAGGAGGAACGCGAGCGGCAGAAGGCCCGCGACAAGCGCAGGCGCACGCTGATCGTCGCGGCCGCCGTCGTCGGCGTGCTCGGGCTGGCCACGGTCGTCGGCCTCATCGCCGCCAACACCGGCGACAAGAGCGACAGCTCCGGTTCCGGGCCCGTCGCCGCCCCGACCGGTGCCACCGGCGAGGACGAACTCGCCATCCCGGCCGGTGCCACCGACGCCCCGTCGACGCTCACCATCTGGGAAGACTTCCGCTGCCCGGCCTGCGCCCAGTTCGAGAACGCCGTCCGGGACACGATCCACGAGCTGACCGACTCCGGACAGATCAAGGTCGAGTACCACCTCGCCACGATCATCGACGGCAACATGGGCGGCAGCGGCTCGCTCAACGCGGCGAACGCCGCGGCGTGCGCCCAGGACGCCGGCAAGTTCGTGGCGTACCACGACGTCCTCTACCAGAACCAGCCGCCGGAGCCGGACGACGCCTTCGCCAAGGACGCCAAGCTCTTCGAGCTGGCCGCGAAGGTGCCCGGCCTGGACACTTCCGCCTTCCGCTCCTGCGTCTCGGAGGGCACGCACGACGGCTGGGTGAACAAGTCCAACGAGGCCTTCCGCTCCGGCGACTTCCGGGGCACGCCCACCGTGCTGCTCAACGGAGAGTCGATCTTCCCGACCAAGGGCAAGGAGCAGATCTCCATCGAGAACCTGAAGAAGTGGGTCGCCGAGGCGAACAAGGGCAAGAAGCCGGGCTCGGCCTTCCCCTCCCCGCCCGCCTCCCCGGCTCCCGCGAGCCCCACCGGGAGCTGAGCCGGCACGGTTGCCCCGCGCTGTTATGCACTCTTTGCCGGGCGGGTTGCCCCGTCTCCCGCCCGGCAGGGTAGCGTCGGTCCTGCCATGGACCTTGCCTACATTCCCAGCCCGTCGACCGGTGTGTTCTACCTCGGACCGGTCCCGCTGCGCGGCTATGCCTTCTGCATCATCATCGGTGTCTTCGTCGCCGTCTGGTACGGCAACAAGCGCTGGCTCGCCCGGGGCGGCAAAGCCGGCACCGTGGCCGACATCGCCGTCTGGGCGGTGCCCTTCGGCCTCGTCGGTGGCCGGCTCTACCACGTCGTCACCGACTACCAGTTGTACTTCGGCGAGGGTGAGAACTGGGTCGACGCCCTCAAGATCTGGGAGGGCGGCCTCGGCATCTGGGGCGCGATCGCGCTCGGCGCGGTCGGCGCCTGGATCGGCTGCCGCCGCCGGGGCATCCCGCTTCCCGCGTACGCGGACGCCATCGCGCCCGGCATCGCCTTCGCCCAGGCGATCGGCCGCTGGGGCAACTGGTTCAACCAGGAGCTGTACGGCAGGCCGACCGACCTGCCGTGGGCGCTGAGGATCAGCGAGGGCGCCAACCGCGAGGCCGGGCTCTACCACCCGACCTTCCTGTACGAGTCGCTCTGGTGCGTCGGTGTGGCCCTCCTGGTCATCTGGGCGGACCGGCGCTTCACGCTGGGCCACGGCCGGGCGTTCGCCCTGTACGTCGCCGCGTACTGCGCGGGGCGCGGCTGGATCGAGTACATGCGCGTCGACGAGGCGCACCACATCCTGGGCCTCCGGCTGAACGTGTGGACCGCGATCCTGGTCTTCCTGCTGGCCGTGGTGTACATGGTCGTCTCGTCGCGGCTGCGCCCGGGGCGTGAGGAGATCGTGGAGCCGGCGGTGCTCGCGGACGCGGCCAAGGCGGACGCGGCCAAGGCGGCCGGGCGGAAGGCGGACGCGGGGACGACGGACGCGGGGACGACGGACCTGCGGAAGGCGGACGCGCGCACGACCGACGCGGCGGACGCGGGCCGGGCGGCCGGCGCGAAACCGGAGTCGGCCGAGAAGAGCTGATCCGTTCATGGTGCGAGGCGGCCGCCGGGACCAAGGGGTCCCGGCGGCCGCCTCGCTTTCATCCGCGGTGTGCCCGGAGGAGGGACAGGGTGCGGCGGGCGGCCGCGACGACCGCCGCGTCGACGAACCGGCCGTCCGGCAGGGCCAGCGCCCCGGGGTCGCCGGCGGCCGCCTTGACGATCTCCTCCGCCGCCGCGGCCTCCTCGGCGGTCGGCAGGTACACCCGCTCGATGACCGGCAACTGGCGGGGGTGGATCGCCGCACGGCCCAGGAACCCCAGCGCACGGCCGTGGGCGCAGGTGGCGGCGAGGCCCTCGAGGTCGCGGATGTCGGGATGGACGGACTGCGCGGGCGGGGGGAGATCCGCGGCGCGGGCGGCCACCACGACCCGGCCGCGGGAGAAGTCGAGGCCGCTGTCGTCCCGTACGCCCAGGTCGGCGCGGAGGTCCGCCTCGCCGATGGCGATGCCGCGGACGGCCGGGTGGGCGGTGGCGATGGCGTGGGCCTGCTCGATGGCCAGGGCGGATTCCAGCAGCGCGTGCAGCGGGACGCCGGGGGCGAGGGCCGCGATCCGGCGGATGTCAGTGCCGTGTGTCACCTTGGGAACACGCAGAGCAGCGAGGCCGGGCAGGGGGGCCAGGGCTGTGATGGCCGTGGTGTCGTGCGCGCTGGGGAGGCGGACGTGGATCGGTACGGGGTGGGGCGAGGAGAGCAGGTCGGTGGTGGCGTCGAGGGCGTACGCCTTGCGGTCCGGGGGCACCGCGTCCTCCAGGTCGACGATCACCACGTCGGCGCCGGACGCGAGGGCCTTGGCGACGACCTCGGGGCGGTCGCCGGGGGCGTACAGCAGGGTGAGCGGGATGGAGGGATCGGAGGTCACAGCGCGCCCTCGGACCTCAGGGCGGTGATCTCGGCGCCGGTCAGCCCCAGCTCGCCGAGGACGGCGTCGGTGTCGGCGCCGTGGGGGCGTCCCGTCCAGCGGATGGCACCGGGCGTCTCGGAGAGGCGGAACAGGACGTTCTGCATACGGACGGCTCCGAGCTCGGGGTCCGGCACCTCGGTGACGGTGTCCAGTGCCTGGTACTGGGGGTCGGCCATGACGTCCCGGATGTCGTAGATCGGGGCGATCGCGGCTTCGGCCTTCTCGAACGCCGCCATGGCCTCGTCCCGGGTGTGCCGGGCGATCCAGCCGCCGACCGCCTCGTCGAGGACGTCCGCGTGCTGGGCGCGGGTGGTGCCCTCGGCGAACCAGGGCTCGGAGATCAGGTCGGGGCGGCCGACCAGGCGCATCACGCGTTCCGCGATGGACTGCGCGGAGGTCGACACGGCCACCCACGCGCCGTCGGCGGTGCGGTAGGTGTTGCGGGGAGCGTTGTTGCGGGAGCGGTTGCCGGTACGGGGCTGGACGTAGCCGAGCTGGTCGTACCAGAGCGGATGGGGGCCGAGGACGGTGAGGATCGGTTCGATGATCGCCATGTCGACGACCTGGCCGCGGCCGGTGGCGGCGCGGGCGTGGAGGGCGGTCATCACGGCGTAGGCCGTGGCCAGGGCCGCGATGGAGTCGGCGAGACCGAAGGGAGGGAGCGTGGGCGGGCCGTCGGGTTCGCCGGTGATGGCCGCGAAGCCGCTCATGGCCTCGGCGAGCGTGCCGAAGCCGGCACGCCGGGCGTAGGGGCCGTACTGGCCGAAGCCGGTGACGCGGGCCAGCACCAGCCGCTCGTTGGCCTCGGAGAGCTGCGGCCAGCCGAGGCCCCACTTCTCCAGGGTGCCGGGCCGGAAGTTCTCGACCACCACGTCGGCGGTGGCGGCGAGGCGGAGCAGGGTGTCGCGGCCGCCCGGGGTCGACAGGTCGAGGGTGATGGTGCGCTTGTTGCGGCCGAGCAGCTTCCACCAGAGGCCGACACCGTTCTTGGCGGGGCCGTGACCGCGTGACGGGTCGGGCTTGCGGGGGTGCTCGATTTTGATGACGTCGGCGCCGAAGTCACCCAGCATGGTCGCCGCCAGGGGGCCGGCGAACAGGGTGGCGAGGTCGAGGACGCGCAGTCCGTGGAGGGGAGGTGAGGTGGTCATACGGCGTCGATCTCCGTGCGGTACGGCATCGAGGACGTGGCGCCGGGGCGCTGGACGGACAGTGCGGCGGCCGAGGACGCCCAGGTGAGGGCCTCGGGCACGGGCCTGCCCTCGCCGAGCGCGACGGCCAGCGCGCCGACGAAGGTGTCGCCCGCGGCGGTGGTGTCGACGGCTCGCACCCGGGGCGCGGGGACGGTGACGGGGTCGGCGCCGCGGGCGGCGTAGAGGCTGCCGGCCGCGCCCAGGGTGATGACCACCTCGGGGACGTGCCGGAGCAGTTCCCCGGCGGCGGCGCGCGGCTCGGCGAGCCCGGTGAGGACCGCGGCCTCGTGCTCGTTGGGCACCAGCAGGTCGGTCGCGGCCAGTAGTTCGGGGGGCAGGGGCTGCGCCGGGGCGGGGGTGAGGATCGTCCGGACGCCGTGGCGGCGGGCCGCTTCGGCGCCCGCGGTGACGGCGGAGAGGGGGAGTTCGAGCTGGAGCAGCAGCGCGTAGGCGGTGGCGATGAGTGTCTCGTCGCCGGGGGAGAGGGAGGTGACGGTGCCATTGGCGCCGGGGATGACGACGATCGCGTTGCCGCCCTCGTCGTCGACGACGATGTGGGCGGTGCCGGAGGGGCCGTCGGCGGTGCGGAGGAGATCGGTGTCGATCCCGGCGCCGGCGAGACCGGCCCGGAGCCGGGTGCCGAACTCGTCGGAGCCGACGGCGCCGATCATCGACACCTCCGCCCCGGCGCGGGCCGCGGCGACGGCCTGGTTGGCGCCCTTGCCTCCGGGGATCGTCCGGAACTCGCGTCCCGTGACGGTCTCACCGAGCTTGGGGGCGCGGCTGACGTAGGCGACGAGGTCCATGTTGGTGCTGCCCAGCACCACGATATGGGTCATGGGCGGTGTGCCTCCTGGTGGGAGAGGGCGTACGTGAGTCCGGCCAGTGTGTCGAAGCCGATGCCGTCGAAGGGGTGGACGGAGGTGGCGAGGCGGTTCTTCAGCGGGGAGGTCCAGCGGTCGGGGATGCGGTCCGGGTGGCCGGCGAGGAGCCCGGCGACCGAGCCGGCGGTGGCGCCGTTGGAGTCGGTGTCCCAGCCGCCGGAGACGGCACGGCAGATGGAGAGGGTGAAGTCGCCGTCGGCGTGGGTGAGCGCGGCGGCGAGGAGGGCGGTGTTGGGGACGGCGTGCACCCAGTGGTAGGTGCCGTAGGCGGCGTGCAGCCGGTCGGCGACGGTGTCGAAGTCGGTGTGGGCGTGGGCGGTCGCGATGCCGAAACGCACGCCGCGGGCCAGCCGTGAGTCGGGAGGGACGACCGTCAGCCCGGCGGCCAGCGACTGGTGGACGTCGGCGGTGCCGGACGCGGCGGTCGCGATGACGGCCGCGGTGAACATCGCGCCGTAGACGCCGTTCGCCGTGTGGGTGAGGGTGGCGTCCCGGTGCGCCTGCTCGGCGGCGGCGGCCGGGTCGCCGGGATGGGTCCAGCCGTGGACGTCCGCCCGGATCTGGGCGCCGATCCACTCACGGAACGGGTTGCGGTGGCCGGCGGTGAGCGGTGGTTCGAGGCCGGAGAGGAGGTTGCGATAGGCGACGCGTTCGGCGGTGAAGGTGCGGCCGGCGGGGAGTTCGTCCAGCCAGAGGCGGGCGACGTCGGCGGTGGTGAACCCGGGGCCGTACCGCTGGAGGAGCAGGAGGTTCAGCAGGGGGTAGTTGAGGTCGTCGTCCTCGGGCATGCCGTCGATGTTCTCGGCCAGTGAGGTGGCGGCCGAGCGGCGGTTCCAGGGGTGCGCCGCCGCCAGCGCGGGCGGTACGCCCCGGGCGGTGAACCAGGAGGTGAGCGGCCAGTTCCCGGTGGCCCGGGCGAGCGCCCGGATGGCCGGCAGCGGCAGCTTCTCGACGGGCTTGCCGAGCAGGCACCCGGCGGCCCGCCCCAGCCACGCGGCATGCAACCGCGCGGCCTGCCCCGGCACGGCGGCCACGGCCTCGGGCGGGTGCCCCGACGGGTGCCCTGACGCGGGCTGGGACGGGCGGGCGGGGGGGGGGGGGGGGGGGGGGGGGGGCGGGCGGGGGGGGGGGGGGGGGGGGGGGGGGGGGGGGGGGGGTCGGTTGGGCGGAGGACAGGGGCGTGGGGAGGGCGGCCAGTTCGTCCAGGAGGTGCTCCGCGAGGGCGCGGAGGTGCGGGGGCGCGGGGTCCGGGGAGGCGCCGGCCGCCGTGGGGGCCGGGGCGCCGCCCGCGGCGCGCCAGCGGGCGGCGACGGCCGAGGCGTCGCGGCCGTCCTCCACGGCCTGGCGCAGTTCGTGGCCGATGAGGTCCTCGGGCTGGACCCAGGTCAGGCGCACGTTCACCGGGGCACCCCGAGGGCGGGCGAGAGGGCGACGAACGCCCGCTCATGGGCGCGGCGGCGGGCGGTGTCGCGCATGAAGACCTCGTGGGCGACCTCGGCCAGCACCGCCGCCGGGGCGTGCAGGTCCAGGCGGCTGGCCTCGGCGACCTGCTTCGCCCAGTCGGCGGGGACGGCCGCCTCCCCGTGCAGGGCGCCCGCGAGTGCCCCCGCCATGGTGGCGGTCGAGTCGCAGTCCCGGCCGTAGTTGACGGCGCCCAGCACCGTACGGCGGTAGTCGCCCTCGCCGACCAGCAGCATGCCCAGCGCGATCGGGAGTTCCTCGATGGCGTGGAGCCGGGACGGGCGGCGCGCCCCCAGGGAGGGGGAGCGGTAGTCGGGGCCGACCGTGTCGAAGGGGGCGACCGCGTCCCGGAGGGGACGGAGGGCGGACTCGAAGTCGGTGTGCCGTACCGCGACACCGGCCACCGCCTCGATCGCCGACCGGGTGCCGTCCTTGGCGAGCGCGAGCGCCGCGTCCACCACGGAGGCGGGTGTCGCACCAGGGAGGCAGGCCGCGGCGACCGCCGCCGCGAACACCCCCGCGGCCTCGCGCCCGTAGGAGGACTGGTGGGCCCCGGCGACGTCCAGGGCCTCGGCGTACGCGGCGGACGGGTTCGCCGCGTTGACCAGGCCGACCGGCGCCATGTACATCGCGGCACCGCAGTTGACGATGTTTCCGGTGCCCGCCTCGCGCGGGTCGACGTGGCCGTAGTGAAGGCGGGTCACCAGCCACTTCTCGGCCAGGAAGATCCGCTGGAGGGGGAGGGCCTCGGCCTCGAGCTCCGGAATCCAGCGGGGGGTGGAGATCAGGTCGGGTACGAGGTGCTCGGCGACGGCGTAGGCGTCGAGGTGGTCGCGGACCTCGTCGTACACCCGGATCAGGGCGTGGGTCATGAGGGTGTCGTCGGTGACGTGCCCGTCCCCCTTGTGGTACGGGGCGATGGGCCGGGCGGTGCGCCACTCGTCGCCGTTCCAGGGGCCGACGATGCCGGTGACGCGGCCGCCGTGGCGTTCGGCGATCCGGTCGGGGGCGTAGCCCTCGACCGCACCGCCGAGCGCGTCACCGACGGCTGCTCCGACGAGGCTCCCGGTGATCCGGTCCTCGAGTGTGGGTTTCGGCGTCATGCCGGAATTGTCCACCCGGGGCGGCGAGTTCCGTGTCTGCGAGCCGCTCGGCGAGTTCCACGAGGTCGGTGCCCGCGAGACGGGGCAGCGCGCACCCGGCGAGCGTGCGGCAGGCGTCCCGCCAGGTGGCGGGCACGCCGGTGCCGCCGCTGAGCGCCCCGGTCAGCGCCCCGGCGAGGGCGGGCGCCGAGTCCGCCACCCGGGACAGGCAGGCTGCGGCCGGTACCGCCTCGGTGACCCGGCCCCGGGCGGCGGTGGCGAGCGCGAGGGCGACCGGGACGGTCTCGGCGGCGGCGATGCCGTAGCTGTAGACGTGGTCGACGATCTGGTGCTCCAGGAGCGGGACGAGCTCGAAGGCACTGTCGGCGGCCCGGGCGAGCCGGGTGGCGTGCCGGGCGTTGCGGCCGATCTCGGTGGCGGGCGGGAGCTGGCCGAGCGCGGCGTCCACGGCGTCGTCGACCGGCGCCCCGCCGAGGGCGGCGGCCACGGCGGCGGCCATGGCGCGGGCACCGTGCACGCCGTCGCCGTCCTGGGTGTAGCGGGCGTCGAACTCGGCGAGTTCGGCGGCGGAGCGCGGGTCGCCGGCGTGGGCCACGGCCAGGACGGCGGCGCGTACGCAGGCCGCGTCGTCGAAGTAGTGCGGGTTGTCGTGGCCGGTGGCGGGCGGGCGCAGCCCGGTGGCGAGGTTGCCGAGGCCGGCGCGTACGGAGATCCGGGCGCGGAGGGGGAGGACGGCGGACTCGACCTCGGGGGCGCGGTCGGCGGCGGCGGCGATCTCGGCGGCGAGGGAGTTCCAGGCGAGGTCGACGGCGGCGCACAGGCGGCGGGCGGCGGGGAGGGAGTGGAACAGCCCGCCGGCGGCGGTGAGCAGCGTCTCGGCGGTGAAGGCCGCCCACTCGGCGTCGTCGGAGGGCCCGAGGCGGAGGGGCTCGGGAGGCTGGTTGAGGGCGATGGGCACGGGGAGGGTGGTGGTCGCGTTCTGCTCGGCGAACGTGTCCAGTTCGCGGGTGAGGCGGCGCGTCCACTCGGGCATCCGCGCGGCACGGTGCCGGGCGGCGGGCCAGCCGGCCGCGTCACCGGCGGCCAGCCCGAGGAGGAGCCCCTCGACGCGCCTCGGCCCGCCACGGCCGCCGCGCCGTGGGCGGACCTCCCGTGCGCCGGTGCCCCGTGGGGCGGTGCCCTCCGGGGCGGTGCGCCGTGGGCCGGCCGCGTCGCCCGTGACCGCGTCCCCGGGGCCCCGCGCCCCGACGAGGGCCTCGGGCGCCGGGACGCCGGGTGGGGTGGGGGCGGTCGGGGCTGCCGGGGCTGCCGGGCCGGTCGTGGGTGGCGGGGCGGTGGGGGTGGCGGAGGCTGGGCCGGCCGCCGGGGCTGCGGGGGCCCAGGGGGCGGCGGATGCTGTCGGCGCGACCGGGGCGGCCGCGGCGGTGGGGGGTGTGGGACGCATCAGGGGGTCTCCGTATCGTCGTACGGGGTGAGCAGCTCCGCGATGTCCAGCACGTGGTAGCCGCGCATCGAGGGCAGGCAGCTCCCGCGTACGGGACCGATGGCGGCCGCCCAGTCCGGAGGGATGGCCGTCGCGCCGGACATCGCGCCGGCCAGGGCGCCCGCGACCGCGGCGGTCGTGTCGGCGTCCCGCCCCATGTTGACGGCCGTGAGCACCGACGTGACGAAGTCGCCGCGAGCCGCGGCGAACGCCCCGAAGGCGAGCCCGACCGCCTCCGGGGCCAGGTCCGTCCACGGATAGCCGCCGATGACCACCGCCGACCGGACCGACCGTTCCCGCACGAGCGGGTCCGGCTGGACGCGCTGGGCCGCGACCACCGCGCGGCGCATCGAGCGGGCCGTCCAGGAGTCCATGGGCACCACCGACAGGGCGGCCGCGATGACCGACGCGGGCCCGGCGCCCGACATCGCGGCCGCCACGCCCGCCGCGACCGCCTGGCCCCCGTAGATGCCCTCGCCGTCGTGGCTCACCGTGCCGTCGATGGCCACCAGCCGCGCCGCCTCGGCGGGGCGCCCCGCCGCGAAGACCCCGAAGGGGGCCGCGCGCATGGCCAGCCCGTCGCTCCAGGCGTGCCGGTGCTGGGCCGAGATGGGGGCGGCCAGGCCGCGCCTCAGGTTCTCCAGGGTGCCGCGTTCGCTGAAGCCGGCGCCCCGGAACGGCCCCTCGTCGAGGTCGGCGATCCAGCGGTGCCACGCCTTCTCGACATGTGAGACGGTCAGGGCGGAGCCGTGCCGGGCCAGCAGGAGCCCGGAGAAGATCGCGTACTCGGTGTCGTCCGTGCCGGCCGGGTCGTCGCTGACGAACCCCTCGATGCGCCCCCAGCGGCGGCGGATCTCGGAGGGGCGCATGTTCTCGGCGGGGGCCCCGAGCGCGTCGCCGACGGCGAGTCCCAGCAGCGCTCCCCGCGCACGGTCGAGCAGCACACCGCCGTCGGGGGCGAGGGGGGCGGGATCGCATGCCGTCGACTCCATCGCGTGGCCCTTCCGTGCGCACCGACCCGTTCACCGGTCCGGTCACCGGTCCGGTCACCGACCCGGTCACCGGTCCAGTCACCGACCCGGTCACCGGTCCAGTCACCGGTCCAGTCACCGGTCCGGTCACCGGTCCAGTCACCGACCCGGTCACCGGTCCGTTCTCCGACCCGTTCACCGGTCCGGTCACGGACCCGGCGGTCCGGTCACCGGTCCATTCCTGGATCTGTGCCACGCCGACGTGGCGGCGTGTCCGCGCGAGGGCAGCTTCACCCGGGTGCCCCAGCACCCAGGCACCCCTTACTAAGTAAAGCCTGCCTTGCTGGCGCGCCCCTTACATCGCGCGTAGTTTCGAAGGTGTTGGGGGGAGCGGGAGTACAGCACCCGCCCCGCTGCTGTACGCACGCATTCAAGGGGAGAACCGTGTCCATCATCGAGACCGAGGCGACGCTTCACGAGGCGCACCGCGACAACCACACGCACCGTGACGTGAACGGCGGCTGGCTCCGCCCGGCGGTCTTCGGCGCGATGGACGGTCTCGTGTCCAACCTCGCCCTCATGACCGGCGTGGCCGGTGGCGCGGTGTCCCAGCAGACCATCGTGATCACGGGTCTGGCCGGGCTCGCGGCCGGAGCGTTCTCCATGGCCGCCGGCGAGTACACCTCCGTGGCCTCGCAGCGTGAGCTGGTCCAGGCGGAACTGGACGTGGAGCGCCACCAGTTGCGCAAGCACCCGGTGGACGAGATGGAGGAGCTGGCCGCGCTGTACGTGGCGCGGGGCGTCGAGCCGGCGCTGGCCCGCGAGGTCGCCATGCAGCTTTCGAGGGACCCGGAGCAGGCGCTGGAGATCCACGCCCGCGAGGAGCTCGGGATCGACCCGGACGACCTGCCCTCGCCGGTGGTGGCCGCCGTCTCGTCCTTCGGGTCGTTCGCGCTCGGCGCGCTGCTGCCGGTGCTGCCGTACCTCCTGGGTGCCACGGCACTGTGGCCCGCCGTACTGCTCGCGCTCGCCGGCCTGTTCGCGTGCGGCGCCCTGGTGGCCCGGGTGACCGCCCGTACCTGGTGGTACAGCGGACTGCGCCAGCTCGCGCTGGGCGGGGCGGCCGCCGCCCTCACCTACGGGCTCGGCGCCCTGTTCGGCGCGGCACTCTGACGCCCTGTACCCGGCGCGGCACTCCGGTGCCCACGGTCCGGCGCGGCACTCCGGCGTCCCTTACCCGGCGCCGCGCCCGACCTCCCGCGCCTGCTGAGGCGAAGCCCCCTCGGCAGGCGGCCGAGGGGGCTTCGCCGTACCGTTGCCGTACGGTGGTCAGCCGGGTCACCGTGGAGACACCAGCCGCCATGACAGTCGTTGTGACGAACCTCCAATAGCCCGATCCGCCTCCGCGGTGAGACACTATGCAACGCGGCACATAAGTAGCCGTAACACGGCGGTTTCGATTCCCTCATCCCAGGGCATGAGCCGTTAGCGCTGCGGGCAACGAAGCCCGCGCTCCCCCTGAACCCGCCCGATGTCGATCTCTCGACGGGCTGGTGACCGACTTCCACCGCCACGAGCGGTGTCCGCATGCTGGAATGAGCTTTCCGCTTTTCGAGAAGCACTCCATCATGTAACCTGCACGAAATTTCGCGGAGGGCCAACGTCGTCCCTCTGGCACTGCATATGCCACGACGACGACGGGAGAGCCGATGCGTTCCGACGCCTGGTCGCCCATGGACGGTCGCCCCGCCCCGCAGGGTATGTACGACCCCCGCAACGAGCACGACGCCTGTGGTGTCGGTTTCGTCGCCACCCTCACCGGTGTCGCCAGCCACGCGCTGGTGGAGCAGGCGCTGACCGTTCTGCGCAACCTGGAGCACCGGGGCGCCACCGGCTCCGAGCCCGACTCCGGCGACGGCGCGGGAATCCTCCTCCAGGTCCCGGACGCGTTCCTCCGCGAGGTCACCGACTTCGCGCTCCCGGCAGCCGGTGAGTACGCCGTCGGTATCGCCTTCCTCCCCGCAGACGGCTCCGCACAGGCCGTCTCGCGGATCGAGACGATCGCCGCCGAGGAGAACCTGACCGTCCTCGGCTGGCGCGAGGTCCCCGTCGCCCCCGAGCTGCTCGGCGCCACCGCCCGCTCCACCATGCCGGCCTTCCGCCAGCTCTTCGTGAGCGACGGCGGTACGAGCACCGGCATCGCGCTGGACCGCAAGGCGTTCGTGCTGCGCAAGCGCGCCGAGCGCGAGGCCGGGGTCTACTTCCCCTCGCTCTCCGCCCGCACCATCGTCTACAAGGGCATGCTCACCACCGGTCAGCTCGAGCCCTTCTTCCCGGACCTGTCGGACCGCCGCTGCGCCACCGCCGTCGCGCTCGTCCACTCCCGGTTCTCCACCAACACCTTCCCGAGCTGGCCGCTGGCCCACCCGTACCGCTTCGTCGCCCACAACGGCGAGATCAACACGGTCAAGGGCAACCGCAACTGGATGCGGGCCCGGGAGTCGCAGCTCGTCTCCGACCTCTTCGGCGCCGAGAAGCTGGACCGGATCTTCCCGGTCTGCACCCCGGACGCCTCCGACTCGGCCTCCTTCGACGAGGTGCTGGAGCTGCTCCACCTCGGTGGCCGTTCGCTGCCGCACAGCGTCCTGATGATGGTCCCGGAGGCGTGGGAGAACCACGACTCCATGGACCCGGCCCGGCGCGCCTTCTACCAGTACCACTCCACGATGATGGAGCCCTGGGACGGCCCCGCCTGTGTCACCTTCACCGACGGCACCCAGGTCGGCGCGGTTCTCGACCGCAACGGTCTGCGCCCCGGCCGCTACTGGGTCACCGACGACGGCCTCGTCGTGCTGTCCTCCGAGGTCGGCGTCCTCGACATCGACCCCGCCAGGGTCGTCCGCAAGGGCCGCCTCCAGCCCGGCAAGATGTTCCTCGTCGACACCGCCGAGCGCCGCATCATCGAGGACGACGAGATCAAGGCCGCCCTCGCCGCCGAGCACCCGTACCAGGAGTGGCTGGAGAGCGGGATCATCGAGCTCGAGGACCTCCCCGAGCGCGAGCACATCGTCCACACCCACGCCTCGGTCACCCGCCGCCAGCAGACCTTCGGCTACACCGAGGAGGAGCTGCGCGTCCTCCTCGCGCCGATGGCCCGCACCGGCGCCGAGCCGATCGGCTCGATGGGCACGGACTCGCCGATCGCCGCGCTCTCCGAGCGCCCGCGGCTGCTGTTCGACTACTTCACCCAGTTGTTCGCGCAGGTCACCAACCCGCCGCTGGACGCCATCCGCGAGGAGCTCGTCACCTCGCTGTATTCCTCGCTCGGCCCGCAGGGCAACCTGCTGGAGCCGACCGCCGCGTCCTGCCGCAGCGTCACCCTGCCGTTCCCGGTGATCGACAACGACGAGCTGGCCAAGCTCATCCACATCAACGCCGACGGCGACATGCCCGGCATGACGGCCACCACGCTCTCCGGCCTCTACCGGGTCTCCGGCGGCGGCGAGGCCCTGGCCGCCCGCATCGAGGAGATCTGCGCCGAGGCCGACGCCGCCATCGAGGGCGGCGCGCGCCTGATCGTGCTCTCCGACCGGCACTCCGACGCCGAGCACGCGCCGATCCCGTCGCTGCTGCTCACCTCCGCCGTCCACCACCACCTCATCCGTACCAAGCAGCGCACCCAGGTGGGCCTGCTGGTCGAGGCCGGTGACGTCCGCGAGGTCCACCACGTCGCGCTGCTGATCGGCTACGGCGCCGCCGCCGTCAACCCGTACCTCGCCATGGAGTCCGTCGAGGACCTGGTCCGCGCCGGCACCTTCGTCGAGGGCCTGGAGCCCGAGCAGGCCATCCGCAACCTGATCCACGCCCTCGGCAAGGGCGTCCTGAAGGTCATGTCCAAGATGGGCATCTCGACCGTCGCCTCCTACCGCGGCGCCCAGGTCTTCGAGGCCGTCGGCCTGGACGAGGCCTTCGTCGAGAAGTACTTCAACGGCACCGCCACCAAGATCGGCGGCGCCGGCCTGGACGTCGTCGCCAAGGAGGTCGCGGCCCGCCACGCCAAGGCGTACCCCGCCTCCGGCGTCCCCTCCGCGCACCGCGCGCTGGAGATCGGCGGCGAGTACCAGTGGCGCCGCGAGGGCGAGCCGCACCTGTTCGACCCCGAGACGGTCTTCCGCCTCCAGCACGCCACGCGCTCCGGCCGCTACGAGATCTTCAAGAAGTACACGGACCGGGTGAACGAGCAGTCCGAGCGCCTGATGACGCTGCGCGGCCTGTTCGGCTTCAGGTCCGGCCGCGCCCCGATCTCCATCGACGAGGTCGAGCCGGCGAGCGAGATCGTCAAGCGGTTCTCCACCGGCGCCATGTCGTATGGCTCCATCTCCCAGGAGGCGCACGAGACCCTCGCCATCGCCATGAACCAGCTCGGCGGCAAGTCGAACACCGGTGAGGGCGGCGAGGACCCGGAGCGCCTGTACGACCCGGCACGGCGTTCGTCGATCAAGCAGGTCGCCTCCGGCCGCTTCGGCGTCACCTCCGAGTACCTGGTCAACGCCGACGACATCCAGATCAAGATGGCCCAGGGCGCCAAGCCCGGCGAGGGCGGCCAGCTCCCCGGCCACAAGGTCTACCCGTGGGTCGCCAAGACCCGGCACTCCACCCCGGGTGTCGGCCTGATCTCCCCGCCGCCGCACCACGACATCTACTCCATCGAGGACCTGGCCCAGCTCATCCACGACCTCAAGAACGCCAACCCGGCCGCCCGCATCCACGTGAAGCTGGTGTCCGAGGTCGGTGTCGGGACCGTGGCCGCCGGTGTGTCCAAGGCCCACGCGGACGTCGTGCTCATCTCCGGCCACGACGGCGGTACGGGCGCCTCGCCGCTCACGTCGCTGAAGCACGCGGGCGGCCCCTGGGAGCTCGGCCTCGCCGAGACCCAGCAGACCCTGCTGCTCAACGGGCTGCGGGACCGGATCGTCGTGCAGACCGACGGCCAGCTCAAGACCGGCCGCGATGTCGTGATCGCCGCGCTGCTCGGCGCCGAGGAGTTCGGTTTCGCCACCGCGCCGCTCGTCGTCTCCGGCTGCGTCATGATGCGCGTCTGCCACCTGGACACCTGCCCGGTCGGCATCGCCACCCAGAACCCGGTGCTGCGCGACCGGTTCTCCGGCAAGGCCGAGTACGTCGTCAACTTCTTCCGCTTCATCGCGGAGGAGGTGCGCGAGCTCCTCGCCGAGCTGGGCTTCCGTACGCTCCAGGAGGCCGTCGGCCACGCCGAGCTGCTCGACACCACCCGCGCCGTGGACCACTGGAAGGCGCAGGGCCTGGACCTGGAGCCGCTGTTCTACGTGCCCGAGCTGCCCGAGGGCGCGGTGCGCCACCAGTTGATCGAGCAGGACCACGGCCTGGAGAAGGCGCTGGACAACCAGCTCATCGAGCTGGCCGCCGAGGCGCTCGGCGCGTCCTCCGCCGAGGAGGCCCAGCCGGTCCGCGCCCAGGTCGCGATCCGCAACATCAACCGGACGGTCGGCACCATGCTCGGCCACGAGGTGACGAAGAAGTTCGGTGGCGCGGGCCTGCCCGACGACACCATCGACATCACCTTCACCGGCTCGGCCGGCCAGTCCTTCGGCGCCTTCGTGCCGCGCGGCATCACGCTGCGCCTGGAGGGCGACGCCAACGACTACGTCGGCAAGGGCCTGTCCGGCGGCCGTGTGATCGTCCGCCCCGACCGGGGCGCCGACCACCTGGCCGAGTACTCCACCATCGCGGGCAACACCATCGCCTACGGCGCGACCGGCGGCGAGATCTTCCTGCGCGGCCGCACCGGCGAGCGGTTCTGCGTCCGCAACTCCGGCGCGCTGGTCGTCTCCGAGGGCGTGGGCGACCACGGCTGCGAGTACATGACCGGCGGCCACGCGGTGGTGCTCGGCGAGACGGGCCGCAACTTCGCGGCCGGCATGTCGGGCGGTGTCGCGTACGTCATCGACCTCGACCGGGACAACGTCAACTCCGGCAACCTGGGCGCGATCGAGGCCCCGGACGAGACGGACAAGGCGTGGCTGCACGACGTCGTGCGCCGCCACCACGAGGAGACGGGCTCGACCGTAGCCGAGAAGCTCCTTGCCGACTGGTCCACCGCCGTGGAGCGGTTCAGCAAGATCATCCCGACCACGTACAAGGCCGTGCTCGCCGCCAAGGACGCCGCTGAGCTCGCCGGTCTCTCCGAGCGGGAGACCACCGAGAAGATGATGGAGGCGGCGACCAATGGCTGACCCCAAGGGCTTCCTGACCACCGGGCGCGAGGTCGCCAAGACCCGTCCCGTGGCCGAGCGCGTCAAGGACTGGAACGAGGTCTACGTCCCCGGCTCCCTGCTGCCGATCATCAGCAAGCAGGCCGGCCGGTGCATGGACTGCGGCATCCCGTTCTGCCACAACGGCTGCCCGCTCGGAAACCTCATCCCCGAGTGGAACGACTACGCCTACCGCGAGGACTGGCAGGCCGCCTCCGAGCGGCTGCACGCCACCAACAACTTCCCGGAGTTCACCGGGCGGCTGTGCCCCGCGCCCTGCGAGGCGGCGTGCGTGCTGGGCATCAACCAGCCCGCCGTCACCATCAAGAACGTCGAGGTCTCGATCATCGACAAGGCGTGGGACTCCGGTGACGTCACGCCGCAGCCCCCGGAGCGGCTGTCCGGCAAGACCGTCGCCGTCATCGGCTCCGGTCCGGCGGGCCTGGCCGCCGCCCAGCAGCTCACCCGCGCCGGCCACACGGTCGCCGTGTACGAGCGGGCCGACCGCATCGGCGGTCTGCTGCGCTACGGCATCCCCGAGTTCAAGATGGAGAAGGTGCACATCAACCGGCGCATCGAGCAGATGCGCGCGGAGGGCACCAAGTTCCGCACCGAGATCGAGATCGGCGTCGACATCGACGCCGCGAAGCTGCGCAGGCGGTACGACGCGGTCGTCATCGCCGCCGGTGCCACCGTCTCGCGCGACCTGCCGGTCCCGGGCCGGGAGCTCAAGGGCATCCACTTCGCGATGGAGTACCTCCCGCTCGCCAACAAGGTGCAGGAGGGCGACTTCGTGGCGCCCCCCATCACCGCCGAGGGCAAGCACGTGGTCGTCATCGGCGGCGGCGACACCGGCGCGGACTGCGTGGGCACCGCCCACCGCCAGGGCGCGGCCTCCGTCACCCAGCTCGAGATCATGCCGCGGCCGGGCGAGGAGCGGAACGCGAACCAGCCGTGGCCGACCTTCCCCATGCTCTACAAGGTCACCTCGGCCCACGAGGAGGGCGGCGAGCGGGTCTACTCCGTCTCCACCACCCACTTCGAGGGCGACGAGGACGGCAACGTCCAGTTCCTCCACCTCGTCGAGGTCGAGTTCAAGGACGGCAAGCTGGAGCAGAAGCCGGGCACCGAGCGGAAGATCCCGGCCCAGCTCGTCACCCTCGCCATGGGCTTCACCGGCACCGACCAGTCCAACGGCCTGGTCCAGCAGTTCGGCCTGGAGCTCGACGAGCGCGGCAACATCGCCCGCGACGCCGACTTCGCGACCAACGTCGACGGCGTCTTCGTCGCCGGTGACGCGGGCCGCGGCCAGTCCCTGATCGTCTGGGCCATCGCCGAGGGCCGCTCCGCGGCGCGCGGCGTGGACCGCTACCTGACCGGCGCCAGCGAGCTCCCGGCCCCGATCCGCCCCACGGACCGTGCCCTGACCGTCTGACGTCCCACCGGCCGGGCGCCCCGCACGACGCGGTGCGGGGCGCCCTCCACCGGGCGCGCCGCACCGTCGCGCGTCCGGCCCCCGGCCGGCCGGAAACACCCCGGCCGCCGCACGCGGCCCCGGTGCCCGGGCACGTACCAGCCGCCGCCCACGGGCACGAGCCGCCGCACGCGGCCGGTGCGCGAGCGCGGCGCCGTACGCGGTAGAGTCTGGGGTCCGGGCCGAAGCCGGGCCCGCCCCCGCCGTCCTGACCAGGGCGCCCCCGCACGACGTGGTGCGCGACGCCCCCGGGCCGGTGACGGCCCCCACAGGCATCACCGCCCCTCCCGCAGAGCGGGCCGGGCACCCCTCATACGTCCCGTACAACGGCGTGCGGAACACAGCAGCGCCTGCCGTGTCCCCGACCGGACCTTCGGCAGGCGCTGCGCCCTGTGTGCGCCACGTGCGCCCTGTCGGCGGGCGGCCCGCTTCTCCTACGATCGGTTACCGACCGGGGGAGGGGATGCTCCATGGCGTTGCCGGAGCGAACGGCGCGGGCGAACCGGGTGGAGCGGGCGGTCGCCTTCTGCCTGCGCAACTTCGAAGTGGTCTTCGCGGCCGGGATCGGCCTGACCGTCGGCTTCCTGGACATCTTCGGCGAGGAGCTGATCAAGTCCGACTTCGCCTCCGGCGCCACCCTCGTCGTCCTCGGCGCGCTCGCCGTCGGCTCCCTGTCCGAGCGCGTCCGCCGCCCGCACGCCATCCAGGAGGCGATGGCGGGCACCCGCCGCGCCATCGAGGACCTCACCATGGTCCGCTCCCTGGCCGGGAACGAGGTCCGCGAAGCGCTGCGCGAGGCCCGCCAGGGCACGAACCTCTGGTACTTCAAGGGCGGCACCGGCACCTACCTCCGGGCCGTCACCCTCCCGCAGTGCGTCCGCGCCGCCAAGGAGCAGCGCTCCCAGCTCAACGTCAAGATCGAGATACTGAACCCCGCGGACGAGCAGGCGTGCGCCGCCTACGCGCAGTTCCGCCGCATGTTCTCCGGCAGCCGCCCGCACAGCGGCGACGTGTGGACCGCCGGCCGGGCCCGCAAGGAGTCGTACGCCACCGTCCTCGCCGCCTGCTGGTTCCGCATGCAGCTCACCACCCTCGACATCAGCGTCCACCTGTCGTCCACCGTGCCGACGCTCCGCTTCGACCTGTCCGACTCCAGCCTGATCATCACCCAGGACGACCCCTCCCGGGTGAACCTGGAGGTCAGACGTGGTCAGCCGCTGTACGACTACTACCTGACGGAGCTTCACCAGAGCCGTGAGCAGGCCACCGCCGTCGAGCTGCGCAACGCCACCCTGCTCAGCCTGTCCCCGACCGTCGACGAGGTGCGCGCCCTGTTCGACGCGCTCGCGCTGCCCCTGCCCCGCACCTTCACCGACGCCGACGTCGGCGAGGTCATCGCCAAGGCCCTGCACGCAGAGGACCCCTACGGGAGGTGAACCGCCCGCCATGCCCGCCATGGACGCCCGGGACGACGACCCCATGCGCAGCCACGTGGACACCTTCGTACCCGTGCTCGAGGAGATCGCCTCGGGGAAGCGGGACCTGCCCGCCGTCCGGCACCCGCTCGGCTTCCTGTGCCTGCCGCTGGTCAGGCAGGGAGCCGACGGCGTGTGCGTCCACCTCTTCGGCGGCGGCCCGCCCACCGCCGAGGTGCCGCCGCTGCACGCCCACAGTTGGGAGCTGCGCAGCCACGTCCTGTACGGCGAGGTCGGCAACGTACGCGTCCGGGTACGCGACGACACCAGCACGCCCACGCACCGTGTCTTCGAGGTGCGCAGCCGGTCCGACGGCGTGGACGAGATACGGCCCACGGCACGGCTGGTGCGCGGCGAACCGGGGCCCGTGCACCACAGCCCGGCGGGGGAGACGTACGCGCTGGACGCCGGCGAGTTCCACACCACGGTGGTGACACCGGGCCGCGCGGCCGCCACCCTCGTCCTGGGACGGTCCCTGCCCGGCGGACGGGACCTGTCCCTCGGCCCGCTCGACGGGCCGCCGCGCCGCACCACCCGCCGGCTGTACGGGACCGAGGCGACCATGCGGGCCGTGCGCACGGCCCTGGGGAGGATCCATGCCGAACGCCGCGCCTGACACCGGCCGCCGCCCGCCGTTCGCCGCCGAACGGAGGGTGGCCGTCGCCGCCGCCGAGGCCACCGGACGGCTGCTGCGCGGCCACTTCGCCGACGCCAGAGCCGTACGGACCAAGGGCACGCACGGCGACGTGGTCACCGACCTCGACCTGGCCGCCGAGGAACTGATCCTCGCCCGGCTGCGGCGCCACTTCCCGAACGACCGCATCCTGTCCGAGGAGGCCGGGCTGCTCGACACGGGCAGCGGCCGCACCTGGCTGGTCGACCCGCTGGACGGCAGCAACAACGTGGCGATCGGGCTGCCCGCCTACGTCGTCGGCATCGGACTGTGCGTCGGGGACACCCCCGTCGTCGGTGTCGTCCACGAACCCGTCACCGGCCGCACCTGGCACGCCGTCAGCGGCCAGGGCGCCCACGACGACGACGGCGCCCCACTGCGCGGCCCGGGCGGCACCCTGCCCGGCCCGGGACCCGTGCTCGCCTGGACGCAGGGCCACGCGGTGGGGCGCGGCGACCCCGTGGCGACCGCGCTGCGCGGCGCCCTGGAGCGGCGCTGCCGGCGCGTCCTGCAACTGTGGGCGCCCCTGCTGGGCTGGAGCCTGCTGGCGCGCGGCACCATCGACGGCTTCGTCGGCTACCGCGCCGAGGGCGTCGACCTGCCGCCCGGGGCGCTGCTCGCCGCCGAGGCGGGCGCGGAGCTGCGCACCCTGGGCGGGGCGCCGTTCCGTCCGGGCTTCAGCGGCCCGGACGACGGCCGCAGCTTCGTCGCCGCCCGGTCGGAGACCCTCACCTACGTACTGGAGGAGGTCGCCGCGGCCCTGCGCGGGAGCTGAGCGTCACGACGTCGCGGCCAGCGCCACCGTCGCCGCCAGCGTGCCCGACGCGGCCAGCACCAGACTGGTGCCCATGAACCGGCCCAGCGCGATGCGCGTGCCGTGCCAGCGGCACCGCTCGAACCACAGCAGCGTCGCCAGCGACGCCCACGGGGTCACCAGCGGGCCCACGTTGACCCCGATCAGCAGGCCCAGCAACTGCTCCTGGTGGCCCAGCGGCACCACCGCCTCACCCGCCACGTACGCCGGGAGGTTGTTGAGCGCGTTGGAGAACCCCGCCCCCACCGCCGCCGTGCGCAGCACCCCCAGCGCGCCCTCCTGGGCGCCGATCGCCGACGCCAGTATCCGGTCCATGCCCAGCGCGCCGACGGTCTCCACCACCAGGAACATCCCCGGCACCAGCACCAGCAGCCGCCACGGCACCAGCGACCACCGCAGCTCCTCCCGGCGGCGCCGCGCGAACGCCACGACCACCACCAGCGCCGCCGTCGCCGACGCCGCCCACAGCGGCACCAGGTCGGCCAGCAGCACCAGCAGGAACCCGCCGCACGCCAGCGCGCACACCCGCAGCAGCACCGGGTCCGCCGGACGCGGCGGCTCCGGCGGGAGGTAACGGTCCTCACCGCGCCGGCCCCGCCGCCAGTAGAAGACCCACAGGCACGCCATCGTCGCCACGATCGCCGCCACCTGCGGCGGCCACATCACCGCCGCCATCTGCGACGGCGACAGCGCCACCCGGTCGGCGGCCAGCAGGTTCGTCAGGTTCGACACCGGCAGCAGCAGGCTCGCCGTGTTCGCCAGCCACACCGTCGTCATCGCCAGCGGCACCGCCGCGATGCCCACCCGGGCCGCCAGCGCCAGCATCACCGGCGTCAACAGCACGGCCGTCGTGTCCAGATTGAGGGTGATCGTGGTGACCGACGCGAACACCACGCACAGCCCGAACAGCAGCGCGTAACTGCCCTTCCCCGCCCGCGCCACCCACGTGGCGACCACGTCGAAGACCTCGGCCTTCCCCGTCAGCTCCGCCAGCACGATCACCGTCGCCAGGAACACCAGCAGCGGCCCGATCCTGGCCAGCACGTCCGACGCCGGACCGGACGGCAGCAGCCCCGTGGCGACCGCGAGCAGCCCCAGCGCGAGGAGCCCGCCGGCCAGCCAGTCCAGCGGATGCAGGCGTCCGCTCACACGTCCGAGGAGAGTCACGGGCACGAGCATAGGTTTTCCTCCGGACACCGCACCCCGCCCCGTCCTAATGTGGACACATGCTGAGGGGCGACGAAGCAGGGCGGCGCGCGACCGAGTTGGACTTCTTCATCAGCTATTCACCCGCCGACGAGGCCTGGGCGTCCTGGATCGCCTGGACCCTCGAAGAGGCCGGATACCGCACCGTGGTGCAGGCCTGGGACTTCGTCCCGGGCAGCAACTTCATCGACTTCATGGACCGTGGCGTCAGCGAGTCGGCCGCCGTCATCGCCGTCCTCTCCCGCCACTACGAGCGCTCCACCTACGGGCGCATGGAGTGGACCGCCGCTCTCCGCGCCGACCCGGAGACACCCGAACGGCGTCTGCTCACCGTCCGTGTGGACGACATCCCCGTCGAAGGGCTGCTCGCCACCATCACCTACGTCGACCTCGTCGGCGTCCACGACGTCGCCGCCGCCCGCTCCCTCCTCCTCGCCCGCGTCGAACAGGCCCTCGACGGCCACGCCCGCCCCGCCCGCCGCCCCGGCTACCCCGGCGACGCGGCCACCGCCCGCACCACCGGACAGCCCGTCGCCCCCGAGACCCGCCTGCCCGCCCAGCGGTGGATCGGCGGCCCCGGCTGGGCCGGCCGCAGACGCCCCCAGAAGGCACCCCGCTACCCCCAGGGCCCGCACAGCGCCGCCGCCCAGGACGCCGTCACCGTCCTCCACCTCGCCGGACCCGACTTCGGGCGCGGCCGCGAACCGGAGGCGCTGCGCCGCGAGATGCGCGGCGACCTCATCGTGCTGCGCGACAGCGGCGCACCCGCCCCCGACCTTCTCGTCGTCACCGGCGACCTCACCGCCTCCGGCAGCCCCCGCGAATGCGACCAGGCCCTCGCCTTCCTCACCTCCGTGCGCTCCCTGCTCGACCTGCCCCCGCAGCGCGTCGCCGTCGTCCCCGGCGCCCAGGACGTCAACCAGTCGGCGTGCCGCGCCTACTTCCACACGTGCGAGGCCGACGAGGTCGCCCCCCAGCCCCCGTACTGGCCCAAGTGGCGCCACTACACCCGGCTGTTCCGCAGCTTCTACCACGGTCTCGACACCGTCTTCGACAGCGACCAGCCCTGGACGCTGTTCCCCGTGCCCGAACTGAACACCGTCGTCGCCGGGTTCAACTCCTCCATCGCCCACAGCCACCGCCTGGAGGACCAGTACGGCCACGTGGGCCGCGACCAGGCCGCCTGGTTCGCCGAGGCGCTGCGCACCTACGAGGAGGAGGGCTGGCTCCGGATCGGTGCCCTGCGCCACCCCCTCACCCCCGGCACCCGCCCCGGCGACGCCGACGGCGGGCCCGGCGCCCTCGACGACAGCGCCACCCTCACCGAGCTCGCCGGACCCCGCCTCCACCTGGTCCTGCACGGCCCCACCGGAGGCCCCCGCACCACCGGCACGGTCCCCAGCCACACCCGGCTGCCCGGCACCGGCGCCGACCCCGCCGCCGGCCTGCCCCTCCTCGGCGCCGCCGCCCCCGCCCGCTTCCAGCTCCTGCGCATCGCCGCCGACGGCATCACCCGCTGGTACGACCGGGGCCGCACCGGGCCCGAGACCTTCCCCGGCACCTGGCCCCGCGCCCGCCGGATCTTCCCCGCCGCCGACGTCCCCGCACCCAGCGCCGACCCCGAACCCGTCCACGAGCACACCCCGTTCGACGAACCCCCCGACTCGCTCACCGAACGCGTCAAAGAGGTGTGCCTCGCCCGCCGCGACGGCGTACGGCTGCGCGACATCCCCCGCCGCACCCCCGGCGACATGGCCCAGCTCATGGTCACCTGGCGGGAGGAGGGCGTCGTGCGCCAGCTCCGGATCGCCGTCCACCCCGGCACCCCCACCGACGACCAGCTCGACCGCTTCGTGGCCCAGCTCCACGCCACCGGCCCCGGCGTCGAGGCCGAACTGGTCCACGACGGACCCGCCCCCGGCCAGGCCTTACGCGACCGGGCCGTCCGCCACGGCATCCGCGTCCGCAGCTTCCTCGAATTCCAGGGCCTGCTCGACCTGCGCGGCTACGTCACCGCCCAGACCGGCCGCCTCCTCGCCAGCGACAGCTACGCCCCCGTCCGGTACCTCCCCCAGCGCTACCGGGACGCCGACCGCCAGGGCGGCGACACCGGCGCCGAACACGACAACCTCGTCGAGGACCTGCTGGAACTCCTGGAGGCCGACCACGGCCGGTTCGTCCTCCTCCTCGGCGACTTCGGCCACGGCAAGACCTTCGCGCTGCGCGAGCTCGCCCGCCGCATCCCCGAGGAACTCCCGCACCTCACCCCGCTGCTCATCCCGCTCAACACCCTCGACCGCGCCCACAGCCTCGAAGGGCTCGTCGCCGCCCACCTCGCCGGCAACGACGTCGACACCATCGACCTGCGCGCCCTGCGCTACATGCTCGCCCAGGGCCGCGTCGTCCTCCTCTTCGACGGCTTCGACGAACTCGTCAACCGCGTCAGCTACGACCGCGCCGCCGACCACCTCCAGGTCCTCCTCGACGCCGCCGTCGACAACGCCAAGATCGTCGTCTCCAGCCGCACCCAGCACTTCAAGTCCCACGAACAGGTCCTCACCGCCCTCGGTGAACGCGTCGGCCTGCTCCCGCAGCGCCGCATCCTGTCCGTCCAGGGCTTCACCCCCGACCAGATCCGCGCCTACCTCGCCAAGACCTACGGCGACGAGGAGGCCGCCGACCGCCGCTACCAACTGCTGCGGAACATCCCCGACCTGCTCGCCCTGTGCCGCAACCCCCGGCTGCTGTCCTTCGTCGCCCAGCTCGCCACCGACCGGCTGCGCGCCGTCGCCGGAGCCGGCCGCGCCCTCAGCCCCGCCCGCCTCTACGAGGACATCTTCACCTCCTGGCTCCAGTTCGAGGCCGACCGAGGCCGCAAGGGACCCGGCTCCCCACCCGGCCTCACCCTCACCGAACTGTGGGCCGCCGTCACCGCCCTCGCCCAGCGCCTCTGGGAGTCCGGGCGCACCGCCCTGCGCCCGGACGAACTCACCGACGCCGTCGCCGACACCCTCAGCCGCCTCACCGACACCACCCGCTCCGCCCTCGAACTCGGCCACGCCGTCGGCGCCGGCAGCCTCCTCGTCCGCACCGACGACGGCCTGTTCCACTTCATCCACGGTTCCGTCGGAGAATGGCTGATCGCCCGGGAGGCCGCCCGACGCCTCGGCAACGGCGACGACCGGCTCCTCCACGCCCGCCCCCTCAGCCGCCTCGCCGTCGAGTTCCTCTGCGACCTCGCCGACCACGAGCGGTGCGTCCGGTGGGTGCGGGCGACCCTCGGCGGCAGCGCCGACGCGGGGGAGACCGCCCGCGCCAACGCCGTCCGCATCGGCGACCGGCTCCGCGTCCCCGCCCACGCCGACCTGCGCGGCGCCCGCCTCGCCGGCGAGGACCTCTCCCACCGGGACTTCTCCGGCGTCGACCTCACCGGCGCCGACCTCACCGACACCCGCCTCGTCGGCGCCAACCTCCAGCAGGCCGACCTCACCGACGCCCGCCTCACCGGCGCCCGCCTCGACCGGGCCGACCTGCGCGGCGCGAACCTCACCGGCGCCGACCTCCGCCGCGCCCGCCTCACCCGCACCGACCTGCGCGACACCCGCCTCACCGGCAGCCGCTGGCACCGCGCCGCCCTCATCGACCCCGTCGCCGACGACACCACCCGCGCCGCACCCGAACTGCGCACCGCCGCCCTCGCCCCCGGCATGCCCGTCGACGCGGGGTTCCGCCCCTCCTCCGTCGGCGTCCCCTACGGCTACGGCATGCGCACCGGCCGGCTGCCCGAACCCATCGCGTACAGCCCCGACGGAGAACTGCTCCTCGTCGGCAGCGAGGACGGCGGCGTCCTCGTGTGCGACACCGAGGGCGGCCGCGCGCTGCGCACCCTCCAGGGCCACGAGGGACGCGTGTACGCCGTGAAGCACGCCCCCGGCGTCATCGCCAGCGGCGGCTCCGACGGCGTCGTACGCCTCTGGGACCCCGTCTCCGGAGAGTGCCGCCACCGCCTGCGCGTCCACCCCGACGGGGTGTGGCCGGTCACCCTGAGCGCCGACGGCACCCTGGTCGCCACCGGTGACGCCGAAGGACTCGTCACCGTCTGGGACGTGGCCACCGGAGAGCCCGTGCACCGGCTGCCCGGCCACCTCGCGCCCGTCTACACCGCCGTCTTCAGCCCCGACGGGAACACCCTCGTCACCGGTGACGCCGCCGCCGACGTACGGATGTGGTCGCTGGCGACCGGCCGCTGCGAACGCGACCTGCCCGGCCACGGAGGCGCCGTCTACCGCGTGCGGTACAGCCCCGACGCCACGCTGATCGCCACCGGCGACCGTGCCGGGAACGTCCGCGTCTGGCAGGCCGCCGAGGGCCGGCTGCGGCAGGAGTTCACCGGCCACACCGGACGCGTCTACACCCTGGACTTCCACCCCGGGGGCCGGCTGCTGGTCAGCGGCTGCACCGACGGGCAGGTCCGGCTGTGGGACCCCGTCGTCGGCACCCCGCTCGGCAGCCTCGAACGCTGCCCGGGCGCGCTGTACCAGGTCCTGTTCAGCGCCGACGGCAAGCTGCTGGCCGGCTGCGACAGCGACGGCACCGTCCGGCTGTGGACCGTCACCAGCACACCCCGCCAGGGCCACGTCGTCACCCTCCACGCCCGGCGCCCCACCCCGCACCGGGGCTCCGCCTGGGCCTGCGCCTTCCACCCGAGCGAGCCCCAGCTTCTCACCGTCGGCAACGACGGCGGCGCCCAGATCTGGGACACCGCCACCGGCCAGGGCAAGCGCATCCTGCGCGGCCACGGCCGGCGCGTCACCGGCGTCTCGTTCAGCTCCGACGGCACCCGCCTCGCCTCCTGCGGCAGCGACGGAGCCGTACGCCTCTGGGACACCCGCACCGGCGCCCGTGCCGGCGAGGAGCTCACCGGACGCGGCGACCGCCTCGTCTCGGCCGCCTTCAGCCCCGTCCGGCCGGTCATCGGCACCGCCAGCAACGACGGCGGCATCCACCTGTGGAACCAGGACGGCGAGTTCCTGCGCGAACTGGACGCCGAGACCGAGCACATCTGGGCCCAGGCGTTCAACCACGCGGGCGACCTGCTGGCCACCGCCAACGACGACGACACCGTCCGCCTGTGGATCCGTACCACCGGCGCCCGCATCGCCACCCTCGACCGGCACCGGGGCCGGGTGCGGTCCATCGCGTTCCGCGCCGACTCCGATGTACTGGCGACCGGCTGCGACGACGGCTTCGTACGCCTCTGGGAGGCTCGTGAGGGCCGGCTGATCGCCGAACTGCCCGGACACCAGGACCGCGTGTACGGCGTCGCCTTCGGCCCCGGCGACGCCTGGCTCGCCAGCACCTCCTGGGACGGCACCGCCATCATCTGGCACGACGGTGAGCCCCGGCGCCGCCTCCGGGCCGGCGGCGGCAAGCTGTGGACCGTCGCCGCCCACCCCTCGCGCCCGGTCCTCGCCGCCGCCGGCGACAGCCGCACGGTCGTCCTGTGGAACGCCGACACCGGCGCCCGGCTCGCCGAGCTCGCCGGCCACACCGGCCGCGTCCTGTCGGTCGCGTTCAGCCCCGACGGCACGGCCCTGGCCAGCGGCGCCGAGGACGGCACCGTACGCCTGTGGAACCTGCCGCCCGACGGCGGCGCCCCGTCGCCGCGCGCCACCCTCATCGGCGTACCGGGCGGCTGGGCCGCGCTCACACCGGCCGGGGGCTACAAGTACGAGGGGGACGTGGCGGGCGAGTTCTGGCACGTGGTGGGCATGTACCGGTTCCAGCCGGGGGAGTTGGACGAGTACCTGCCGGGCGTGCGCCGGCTCCCGCTCGGGGAGGAGCTGTGACGGTCGCCTATCGTCGTCCTATGCCGATCAGCCTCCACAAGGTGGAGGAGACCGCGCCCGCCCTGGTCTCCCTCTACAAGAGCGCGGGCGCCTCGCTGCGCAAGCACGGGCTGAGCGGCGAGCGCGCCGCGGTCTACCTGGTCGTCGACTACTCGGGGTCGATGAAGCCGTACTACAAGGACGGCAGCGTCCAGGCCCTCGCCGACCGGGTCCTCGGCCTGTCGGCCCACCTCGACGACGACGGGCGCGTTCCGGTGCTGTTCTTCTCCACGGACATCGACGCCGAGACCGAGATCGCCCTCGCGGACCACCAGGGCCGGATCGAGCGGATCGTGGCGAACCTCGGCCACATGGGCAGGACGAACTACCACCTGGCGATGGACGCCGTCATCGACCACTACCTCGACAGCGGTGCCACCGCCCCGGCCCTGGTCGTCTTCCAGACGGACGGCGGACCGAGCAGCAGGCCCGCCGCCGAGCGCTACCTGTGCAAGGCGGCCGGACTGCCGCTGTTCTGGCAGTTCATCGGCTTCGGCGATCCGGACAGCCGCCAGTTCGACTTCCTGCGCAAGCTCGACGAACTGGCCGTCCCCCGGAAGCGGTGCGTCGACAACGCGGGCTTCTTCCACGCGGGCTCCGACCCGCGCCGCGTCCCGGACGCCGAGCTGTACGACCGGCTGGTCGCCGAGTTCCCCGCCTGGCTCGCCGCCGCCCGCGCCCAGGGCATCGTCCGGTGAGGACGGCTGCGCCGGCCGTGTGATTGTCCCCGGCCCCTCGTGACCGGGCGCGACCGGCGGGTAGGGCTGCACCTCGGGGCCGGCCACCGGACAGGAGACATACACATGCGCCGTGCCAGTTTCGTCGTCGCCGCCACGACCGCGCTCACACTGGGGTCCGCCGGGCAGGGCTGGGCGACCACCTCCAGTGGCGACATCACCGCAAGTTGGGGAGACCGCACCCGGATCGAGGTGACCTGGGTCGACCGGAACTCCTTCCACAAGGGAACGCTCACCGTCGCCGACCAGACGTGCGACGACAAGTCCGTCTACGCCACGCTCACCGTCCGTACGGGATCGGGCGCCACCCTCTCGCTGGGCGACCGCCACAACACCGGCGGCTGCGGCACCTCCGCCGGCTTCCGCGACATCCGCGCCTCGGACCCCAGCGGCATCAGGAGCCTGACGATGACCCTCTGCCGCCGCTCGGCCGGCGCCACCGACCACTGCGAGACCCGGTACCTCTCCGCCAACCCGTACTTCGGGTTCCCCGGCTCCCTGTCCTGACATCCGTCAGGGCCGCACCGGTCAGCCCCCGTGTCAGCGTGTGTACTCCCGCAGGTGGCGGAGCACCTCCTCCACATGGGGGCGGGTGCGCTCCGGTACGCCACGCGCCTCGATGACCGTCCTGTCGCTGGTGCGGTAACCGGCGGCCATCAGGGCGGGCAGGTCGTCGCGCAGCCCGCTGGCCTTGTACCGCTGGTCGAGCCAGCACACGAACACCGCCATGGTCGCGATGGCGTCGGGAGGTGACATGTGGTCCTTGTCGCCGTCACCGTCGCCGTCCACGGCCCACGCCCGGAAGACCGACGGCGTCCACATGGCGATGCCGTACTCGCCCGCCTCCGGCCGGGCGGCCTTCGGGTCGAAGTCGCTCTCGGCCTTGAGCATGGCGGCGAGGAACGCCGGGGTGACCTCGGCGTCCGAACAGCGCTTGGCGGCGTCGGTGATGACCGGGCGCAGGGCGGCCGGCACGTCCGAGCCGGCCGGGATGGCCCCGGGCGTCCCCGAGGCGGCCCTCGTCCCGGGCACGGTCCTCGCGGGCGGCCCCGGTGCCGGGGCGGCGCCGCCGGGCCTCCCGTCGGGCAGCAGCGCCACCGCGGCGGCCGTGACGGCGGCGACCCCGAGGCCGGCCCCCAGCAGCAGCGCCGCCCGCCGCAGGCGCGGACGGGTGCGCGCGCCCCGGTGGAGCTCCGCCACGCGCCGGGCCAGTTCCTCGGCGCCGAGCGCCGCCCGTGCCGCGTGGCCGGGGGCGAGGCACGCGGCGATCAGCTCCCGCCACGGGGGCGGCAGCGAGTCGTCGAGGCGCAGCTTCGCCGATCCGCCCGCGTAGGACTGCGCGGCCAGGGCGCGGGCCCGCGCGGTGCCGCCCGGGAAGGGGTGCAGCCCGCCGGTCAGCACCTGGTGGGCGAGGATGCCGAAGGCCCAGATGTCGGCCGTCCGCCGCACGGCGGTGCCGTGGATGCCGGTCCGCTCGGACCACCACTCGGGCGGTACGTGGTCGAGGGAGCCCATGGGCGGGATGTACGCGTGGGTGCCGTCGAGCTCCACGGTGAGCCCGAAGTCGGCGACCCGGACGGCGTCGTCCGGGCCGAGCAGGATGTTCGCCGGCTTCAGGTCCGCGTGCACCCAGCCACGGGCGTGCATGTGGGCGAGCCCGGCGGCGACCCCGGCGAGGACGCGCTCCGCTCCCGGCACGGGGGTGCCCGGCTCACCGGCCGCGATGAGGTCGTGCAGGCTGCCCTCCGCCCGGTCCATGACCAGCGCGGTCGCACCGTCCAGCCCGGGCCGTTCCGGGTCGCGCAGGGTGACCACGGTGTGGGTGCGCACGAGGTTGGGATGCTTGGCCTCGCTGCTGAACCGCACCTCCTGCCGGATCAGTTCCTCCATGGACGCCCGCTGCCCGGGGGTGAGCAGGTCGGTGCGGAGCAGCTTCACGGCGACCCGGTCCGCGCCCGTGGCCGGTTCGGCGCCGGGCGCCCGCTCGGCGGCGTAGACGGTGCCCCAGCTTCCGGAGCCGAGCAGGGACGTCAGGGCCCAGTCCCCGATCCGGTAGCCCTCGGGCAGGTCGGGGCCGGGCGCGTTGCGGTGCGGGTCCATCGGCGACGGGCCTTTCGGGTCAGCGTCTGACGGGAGGGGGCAGGAGGCGCAGGTGCTCCTCGCGGACGAGGTCGAAGCGGAGCGCCAGGGCCACGAGCCGGCTCCGCCTGGCGCCGCCCGCGGCGGGCTCGTCGGGGTCCTCCCGCAGCCGCAGCTTCGTGGTGGCGAGGTAGTCGATGTGGTAGTTGACGGCCGACCGGGTCAGGCCCGCGCAGGACGGCAGGGGCCGCAGCCGCTCCACGACCTCGCCGACGCCCGGGACGGCCGCGTCCGACGGGGAGCGCAGCCTCGGCTCGCACAGGGCGAGCAGCACCAGGAAGTACTTGGACGTGGGGTCGAGGGAGAAGGGCGTGGCGGTCGGTTCGCCGGCCGCCGGGTCGCCGCCCGGTTCCCGGTACACGTGCTGCGGCGCGAACACCTTGAACTCCACCGAGCCCTCGGCCGCCGGCAGGATCACCCGCGACAGTTCGAACGGCACGGGCGCGCCGATCCGGCCGGGCGCGACCTTGATGTGCTCGCCGGCGCCCTCCATGTTCTCGACGACGTAGGTGGCGGCCGCGCTGTGGTTGGACAGCAGCCAGTAGTCCTCGGTGGCGGTGATGCGCCCGGCGTGCCGGGAGACGCCGGGGTCGTCGAGCGGGACGGCTAGCGGGGCCCCGGGCGTGCCCCGGCCGAAGTCCGCGCTCTGACCGGGGCTCATGTGCAGCAGGCGTGGCCTGGGCGGCGGCTCGTCCGAGTGCCGGGGTGCCGGTTCGGGGAGCTGGACAGTCACGGTCGTCACGAGGGCATGACAATAGCGACTGCCCGCCCGCGGACGCACCACCTCCGGCCATGGCGCCCCTGACATCCGTCAGGACCGGCGCGCCGCCCCCGCCCCTAGTGTCGGACCCGTAGGAGAGAGGTACCGAGGCAACGGGGGAGCATCGGTATGAAGCGGACACGTGCCCGGGTCGCCGCGGCGGTGCTGGCCACCGTCATGGCGGCCCTGGTGACGGGGTGCGGCAGCGGTACGCCGGACGCGCCGGAGGCCGCCGCCCCACCGGCGAAGGGCGGCACCCGGCCGCTCACCGAGGCGGAGCAGCTCCGCGTCACGGACGCCCAGCAGCGGCTGATCAGCACCTGCATGGCCCGCCAGGGCTTCACGTACCACGAGGCCGAGCGGCTGAGCCCGGAGGAGAGCCGCACGTCCGGCTATGTGTCGGACGACGTCGACTGGGCCCGCGCGCACGGCTACGGCAGCCGTATCGCGGCGAAACACGAGCGGGCCAAGCGCGCCAACCCCAACGTCGCCTACCGCCAAGGCCTTCCGGCCGAGCGCCGCACGGCCTACGACAAGGCCCTGGACGAAGGGGCGGGCGCACCCGAGCTGACGGCCGAGCTGCCCACCGGCGGCACGGTCCGCAAACGGGTCGGCGGCTGTGTGGCGGAGTCGGAGAGGCGGCTGTACGGGGACCCCGGGGCCTGGTTCCGGGCGGAGAAGACCGTCATGAGC
The DNA here is from genome assembly GCF_004353505.1 of Streptomyces sp. WAC05374. Lineage (GTDB taxonomy): Bacteria > Actinomycetota > Actinomycetes > Streptomycetales > Streptomycetaceae > Streptomyces. The sequence continues at coordinate 248,124 of NZ_SMNQ01000002.1, read as the reverse complement.
CTCCAGCCGCTGTACGTCCCGAAGGTCATGGCCGACCCGCGTTTCACCGCCGCCCTCGCCCAGTGGGCGCGGTGCATGGACCGCGCCGGCCACCCGTACCGCGACCCCGCCGACGCCCGCCGGGCCGCCCGCACGCTCGCCTTCGCGGCCGAGCGGGAGCTCGCCGTCGCCGACGCGACCTGCGCGCGCGACACCCGGCTGAAAGTCGTCGGCAAGGAGCTGGAGACGCGGTACGTGAACGAGCTTCGCGGCCGGTACGGCGAGGAGCTCGACACCTACGCCCGGCTGCGGCTCCGGGCGCTCGGCCACGCCGCGACGGTCGTCCCGCCCCGCACCTGAGCACATCCCCACCCGCAGCGTCCACGGCCGTCGCCGTGGTCCGGCACGCCTCCGACGAGGCCGACAGAAGGAGTGAACGATGCGCACGTTGGGCAGAGCCCTCGCAGCCCTGGGCCTGGCGGCCCTCGGCGTCGCCGTCCCCACCTCCGCCCAGGCGGAGCCGGTGGACTACTGCGCCGCCGAGTGGAACTCGCACGGCCGGGACGGAATGGTCCGCGCCTGGAACAACGTCAACTGCACGGGCACCCTGCTCGGGGCGACCCCCGGCGACGACTACGCCTGGGGCGACAGCTCCGGCGCGTTCTCGGGCACGGAGTACAGCCAGCCCCAGTCCGTGATGAACAGCGGCTACGTCGGCAACCTCGACGTCGTCGCCTTCTACCGCACCAGCGGCTACCGCCACGAGTACGGCTACGTCTGTCTCTCACCGTACGAGCTGTACGCCGACAACCTGTACGACAACTACTACACCAACAACGGTGGCCGGGTGTTCAACAACATCGGCTCCCACCGCTGGGTGAACGCCTCCGGCTGCGCCGCGGGAAGCTGGCTCACCTGACCGTCCCCGCTCCGCACCGACGGCCCGCCGGTCACCGCCCGGCGGGCCGTCCGCGCGCCCCCGCGTCACCCCGCCAGGACCCGCGCCCGGCACCACGCGGGCGTGCCCCACGCGTCCCGCAGCGGGCGGGCCTTGCGCAGCCAGAGCGCCAGGTCCAGCTCCTCGGTGTAGCCGACCGCGCCGTGCAACTGGAGCGCGGCGCGGGCGGCCCCGTACGCCGCCTCCCCGGCGGCCACCTTGGCGGCCGCCACATCGGCGGGACGCAGCGACACCGCCGCCCCGTACAGCAGCGGCCGGGCGAACTCCAGCGCCAGCAGCGTGTCCGCCAGCCGGTGCTTCACCGCCTGGAACGAGCCGATCGCCGCCCCGAACTGGGTGCGCCGCTTCACGTACTCCACCGTCCGGTCCAGCAGCGCGTACCCCACACCCAGCGCCTGCGCGGCCGTGGCCAGGGCCGCCCACCCCGCCGCGTACCGCACCGCCCCGGCCACGTGCGGTCCCGCCGCGAGCACCTCCCCGCCGGGCGCGGGCCGCGCCAGGCGCCGCGCCGGATCGGCACTCACCCGCACCGGACCGTGCCCGGGCGCCGCCCGCAGCTCGTCCCCGGCCGCCACCAGCACCAGGTCGGCGGTGCCGGCGTCCAGGGCGTACCCGGATCCCACCGCCCAGGTCGCCGACAGCCCGCCCGCCGCGATGCCCGGCAGCACCTCGGCGGCCCGGCCGCCCCCCAGTCGCTCCAGCAGCACCGCCACCGCGACCGTCTCCACCACCGGCCCGGGCACCGCGTGCCGCCCCAGCTCCACGAACGCCAGGGCCAGCTCCAGCGGCAGCACGCCCAGCCCGCCCTCGTGCGCCTCCGGAACCGCCAGCGCGAACACCCCGGCGCCGGCCAGCCGCGCCCACAGCGCACGCCCCGGGCCCGGGTCCCCGGCCGCCCACGCCCGGACCGCCGCCGGGGTGTCCGACGCGGTCAGCATCGCGTCCAGCGACCGCGTGAAGTCGCGGTGCTGGTCGGTCAGGTGAGGGCGCATCAGCGGCGGCCCTTCGGCAGGCCGAGCAGCCGCTCGGCGATGATGTCCCGCTGGATCTCGTTCGTCCCGGCGTAGACCGGCCCGGCGAGCGCGAAGGTGTACCCCTCCGACCAGGGGCCGTCCACCTCGCCCTCCGGGCCCAGCAGGTCGAGCGCCGTCTCGTGCAGGGCGATGTCGTACTCGGACCAGAAGACCTTGCTGAGACTGGACCGCGCGCCCGGCGCCGGACCGGCCGCGGCCAGCTCCGTGAACAACCGGTACGCCCGTGCCCCGATCACCGCGTCCGCCACCCGGTCCCGCAGGCCGGCGTCCCGCCCGCGCTCCCGCCACAGCCGTTCCAGTTGGCCGGCGGCCGCCAGGAAGCGGCCCGGGGAGCGCAGCATCAGGCCCCGCTCGTTGCCGGTCGCCGCCATCGCGATCCGCCAGCCGTCGCCGGGCGCGCCGATCACGTCCTCGTCCGGGACGAACACCCCGTCCAGGAACAGCTCGGCGAACGCCGGCTTCCCGTCCAGCCGCCCGATGGGCCGCACCGTCACCCCCGGCGCGCGCAGCCCGAACATCAGGTACGTCAGGCCCTGGTGCGGCCTGGCCGCCTCCGGGTCCGTACGGAAGATCCCGAACGCCCGGTCGGCGAACGCGGCCCGCGACGACCACGTCTTGTGGCCGTGCAGCAGCCAGCCGCCGTCCGTGCGCACCGCCCGCGAGCGCAGCGAGGCCAGGTCCGACCCGGCCTCGGGCTCGGACCACGCCTGCGCCCAGACCGTGCGGCCGCTCGCCATGGACGGCAGGACCCGCGCGCACTGCTCCGGCGTGCCGTGGTCGAGGAGGGTCGGGGCGAGCAGGCCGATGCCGTTCTGGGAGACCCGGCCGGGCGCGCCCGCCGCCCAGTACTCCTCCTCGAAGGCCAGCCAGTGGAACAGGTCCACGCCCCGCCCGCCGTACCGCTCCGGCCAGTTGACCACCGCCCAGCCTCCCGCGTGCAGCCGCTCCTCCCACGTCCGGTGCGCCGCGAAGCCCTCCTCCGTCTCCAGGGACGGCAGCGGCTCGGGCGGGACGTGGGCGGCCAGCCAGGCGCGGGCCTCGCTCCGGAACGCCCGCACGGACTCCTCCATGGCGCCACCTTCCCTAACAAGCGTTTGGCAGGTTAGCGTACGGCCATGAACAGCGTCGAGTACGTGTCCGGACACGGCCTCCTCGCGGGGCGCACCGCCGTCATCACCGCCGCCGCCGGGGCCGGCATCGGCGGCGCCACCGCCCGCCGCTTCCTGGAGGAGGGCGCCCGGGTCCTCATCAGTGACGCCCACACCCGCCGCCTGAAGGAGACCGAACGCACCCTCGCCGAGGAGTTCGGCGCGCGGGCCGTCGCCGCCCAGCCCTGCGACGTCACCGAGGAGGCGCAGGTCCAGGCCCTGTTCGCGGAGGCGGCACGGCTCCACGGCCGCCTCGACGTGATCGTCAACAACGCCGGCCTCGGCGGCACCGCGCACCTCGCCGACATGACCGACGAGCAGTGGAACCGCGTCCTGGACGTCACCCTGAACGGCACCTTCCGGTGCACCAGGGCCGCGCTCAGGCACCTGCGGGACCACGGCGACGGCGGCGTGATCGTCAACAACGCCTCCGTCGTCGGCTGGCGCGCCCAGGAAGGGCAGGCCCACTACGCCGCCGCCAAGGCGGGCGTCATGGCGCTCACCCGCTGCGCGGCGATCGAGGCCGCCGCGTACGGCGTGCGGGTCAACGCCGTCGCCCCGAGCCTGGCGATGCACCCGCACCTGGTGAGGGTCACCTCCGCCGCCCTGCTCCAGGAGCTGACCGCCCGCGAGGCGTTCGGGCGCCACGCCGAGCCGTGGGAGGTCGCCAACGTCATCGTCTTCCTGGCCAGCGGCTACTCCTCGTACATGACCGGCGAGACCGTGTCCGTCAGCAGCCAGCACCCCTAGGCCCACAATGTCCCCGTGCCGAACAACGTGCCGAAGCCGAACCAGAAGAAGTCCCAGGTGACCACCCCCGCCCCCGAGCGGCGCGCCGAACTGCTCGCCACGGCGGCGGAGGTGTTCGCCGCCCACGGGTACAACGCCACCACCGTGCGGAGGATCGCCGACGAGGCCGGCATGCTCGCCGGCAGCCTCTACTACCACTTCGACTCCAAGGAATCGATGGTCGACGAGATCCTCTCGGGTTTCCTCGACGAGCTGTGGACGGGCTACGACGCCGTCCTCGCCGCCGGGCTCGGGCCGCGCGAGACCATCGAGGCGCTCGTCACCGCGTCCTTCCGAGGGATCGACCGCCACCGCGCCGCCGTGGCCATCTACCAGAAGGAGTGGCGCCACCTCGCCACCCAGCCGCGCTTCCAGTACCTCTCCGACTCCCAGGCCAGATTCGAGAAGGCATGGCTCGGGACGCTGGAGCGCGGCGTCGCCGACCGGGTCTTCCGCGCCGACCTGGACGTCCGGCTCACCTACCGGTTCGTGCGGGACACCGTCTGGGTGGCGGCGTCCTGGTACCGGCCGGGTGGCCTGCACAGCCCGGAGGAGATCGCCCGCCAGTACCTGTCGATGGTGCTGGACGGGATCGCCGTACGAACGTAGAGGAGATGTGATGGGCGAGGCCTACATCGTCGAAGCGGTACGCACCCCGGTCGGCCGGCGAGGAGGGGGCCTCGGCGCCGCCCACCCCGCCGACCTCGGCGCCCACGTCCTCAAGGCCCTGGTCGAGCGCTCGGGCGTCGACCCGGCCGCCGTCGACGACGTCGTCCTCGGCTGCCTGGACACGGTCGGCCCCCAGGCCGGCGACATCGCCCGCACGGCATGGCTGGCGGCCGGACTGCCCGAGGAGGTGCCGGGCGTCACCGTCGACCGGCAGTGCGGCTCCTCCCAGCAGGCCGTGCACTTCGCCGCCCAGGCCGTCATGTCCGGCACCCAGGACCTCGTCGTGGCGGGCGGCACGCAGAACATGACGATGATCCCCATCGCGTACGCGTCCCGGCAGGCCACCCTCCCGCTGGGCCTGGACCAGGGGCCCTTCGCCGGCTCCGAGGGCTGGCGCGCCCGGTACGGCGACGCGCCGGTCAACCAGTTCGCCGGGGCGGAGACGATCGCGCGGCAGTGGGGCATCACCCGGGACGCCCAGGAGGAGTACGCGCTGCGCTCGCACCGGCGTGCGGTCCGCGCCGCCGACGAGGGGCGCTTCACCCGCGAGACGGTGGCGTACGGGGCGGTCACGGCGGACGAGGGCCCGCGCCGCGACACGAGCCTGCAGAAGATGGCCGGGCTGCGGCCGGTCCTGGAGGGCGGCACCATCACCGCCGCGTGCTCCTCCCAGGTCTCCGACGGGGCGGCGGCCATGCTGCTGGCGAGCGAGCGGGCCGTCGCCGCGCACGGCCTGACGCCCCGGGCCCGCGTCCACCACCTGTCGGTGCGCGGCGAGGACCCCATCCGCATGCTGACGGCGCCCATCCCGGCGACCGCGCACGCCCTGAAGAGGGCCGGCATGACCATCGGCGACATCGACCTCGTCGAGATCAACGAGGCGTTCGCCCCGGTCGTCCTCGCCTGGCTCGCCGAGACCGGGGCCGACCCCGGCCGGGTGAACGTCAACGGCGGCGCCATAGCCCTCGGCCACCCCCTGGGCGCGACGGGCGTCCGGCTGATGACCACGCTCCTGCACGAACTGGAGCGCACCGGCGGCCGGTTCGGCCTCCAGACCATGTGCGAGGGCGGCGGCCAGGCGAACGTGACGATCATCGAGCGGCTCTAGCGGATCTCCAGCGTGCCTGGTTGCGATCGGCCCGCCGGGGTGGTGTGCTACGGTTGTCCACGTTGCAGTTTTGGTACCCATGAACTTTATGTGCGCCTGACGGGAATGTTCCTCAGGCGCATTATTGTTTTACCGGCTTTCTCCGGATGGGGCCCCGACACCATCAGGAGAAAATTATGGCCACCGGTACCGTGAAGTGGTTCAACTCGGAAAAGGGCTTCGGCTTCATCGAGCAGGACGGCGGCGGCGCCGACGTCTTCGCCCACTACTCCAACATCGCCACCTCGGGCTTCCGTGAGCTCCAGGAAGGCCAGAAGGTGACCTTCGACGTCACGCAGGGCCAGAAGGGCCCGCAGGCGGAGAACATCCTCCCCGCCTGATCACCGGACACGCAGCACCGGTATCTCGCAGCCGGGGCCCGCACCATGCAGTCGCAGGTGCGGGTCCCGGCTTGTGCTGTGCTCAGGCCCTGCTGAGGCCAAGGAAGGCAAATGTATGACGACGACTCGACCCGAACGCCCCGCCCGTAAGCGCCCCGCCCGCTCTGGGAACGTGAACGCGCCGCGCCCCGCGAACGGCAAGGGCGCCGGAAACGGCAGAGCGGCCGGCAACGGCAAGGCCGCCGCCCGTGGCGCGAGCCGCGGCACCGTCGCGCCCCCGCGCGAGTTCACCCTGCCGGAAACCGCCACGCCCGCGCTGCCCCCGGCCGCGGCCTTCGACGACCTCGACATGCCGGCCGCCCTCCTGGCCACGCTCACCGCCCAGGGCGTCACCGAGCCGTTCCCCATCCAGGCCGCCACCCTGCCGAACTCCCTCGCGGGCCGCGACATCCTCGGCCGCGGCCGCACCGGCTCCGGCAAGACCCTCGCCTTCGGCCTCGCCCTGCTCGCCCGCACCGCCGGCCGCCGCGCCGAGCCGAAGGCCCCGCTCGGCATGGTCCTCGTCCCCACCCGCGAGCTCGCCCAGCAGGTGACCGACGCCCTCACCCCGTACGCCACCGCCCTGCGGCTGCGGATCGCCACCGTCGTCGGCGGCATGTCGATCGGCCGGCAGGCCGGCACCCTGCGGCGCGGCGCGGAGATCCTGGTCGCCACCCCCGGCCGCCTCAAGGACCTCATCGAGCGCGGCGACTGCCGCATCGACGAGGTGTCGGTCACCGTCCTGGACGAGGCCGACCAGATGGCCGACATGGGCTTCCTGCCGCAGGTCACCGCCCTGCTGAAGCAGGTCGAGCCGGACGGGCAGCGCATGCTGTTCTCCGCCACCCTGGACCAGAACATCGACCGGCTGGTGCGGATGTTCCTCACCGACCCCGTCGTCCACTCGGTCGACCCGTCGGCGGGCGCGGTCTCCACCATGGAGCACCACGTCCTGTACGTCGCCGACGAGACCGACAAGAAGGCCGTCACCGCCCGCATCGCGGCCCGCGACGGCCGGGTGATCCTCTTCCTGGACACCAAGCGCTCCGTGGACCGGCTGGTCAAGCGGCTGCTGGCCAGCGGTGTGCGCGCTGCGGGCCTGCACGGCGGCCGCTCCCAGCCGCAGCGCAACCGGACCCTGGACCAGTTCAAGAACGGCCAGGTCACCGCCCTCGTCGCCACCAATGTGGCGGCCCGCGGCATCCACGTCGACGACCTCGACCTGGTCGTCAACGTCGACCCGCCCACCGACCACAAGGACTACCTGCACCGGGGCGGCCGCACCGCCCGCGCGGGCGAGTCCGGCAGCGTCGTCACGCTCGTCCTGCCCGAGCAGAAGCGCGACATGACGCGCCTGATGTCCCACGCGGGCATCACCCCGCGCGCCGCCCGTGTGAAGTCCTCCGACGAGGAGCTGGCCCGGCTCACCGGTGCCCGCGAGCCGTCCGGCATACCGGTCACCATCGAGGTCCCGCAGCCGGCCCAGCCCGCCGCGCAGGCCTCCGGCAAGCCCGGACGGCGCCGCCGCCCCCGCCGCAGCGGCCAGGGCACCGGCACCGCAGCGGCACCGGCGACCGGTGCGGGTACCCAGCCGGGCGCCCCGCGCCGCCGGCGCGCCACCACCGGCGGCGGTGCCGCGACGGGCACGGGCCGCCCGGCCGGGCGCGGCGGACGCCGCACCTCCGGCTGACCGGCCCCGGCCCTCAGCCGACGAGCTGGGCCCGGAGCGCCGCGAGCGTGCGGTGATCCAGGCCCAGCCCGGCGGTCAGGTACCGGTACAGGCCGCCGTACGCCTCGGACACCGCCGCCCGCGCCGCGTCCAGGTACTCCTGGCGCACCTCCTGCAACGGGATGAGCAGGTCCGGGTTCCGCATCAGCCCCGCCTGCCGCAGGTACGCCCGAAGCCGGGCGTCGTACGCGGCGCGGTACGTGTTCGACGCCAGGTAGTCCGCCAGGGCCGCGCTCGCCGGCACGCCGAGCGCCGTCAGCAGCAGCCAGCTCGTCCAGCCGGTCCGGTCCTTGCCGGCCGTGCAGTGGTACAGCAGCGGTGCCCGGCCGGCGGAGGCGACGTCCCGCAGCGTCGCGCCGAACGCCGCCCGGTTGGCGGAGCCGGTGACGAACGTGCGGTACACCTCCCGCATGAACGCCGCCGCCCTGCCGCCGCCCAGCATCTCCTCCTGCCGCACCGGGTCGGCCGAGCCGATGGCGGTGCGCAGTCGCGCGTACAGGCCGTTGTCGGTGACCGGCCGGGAGACGGGCGTGAGGCCCCCGGGGAGCCGGTCGGCCCCGTCGTACTGGACCTCCAGCGGGATGCGGAAGTCGATGACCTCCGCCAGGCGGAGGCCGGAGACGGTCACCAGGTCGGCGTCGGTGAGCCGGTGCAGCGCGTCGCCCCGGTGGACGAGGCCGGGGCGGACCGTTTCGCCGTCGTACGTGCGGTGACCGCCCAGGTCGCGGACGTTGACCGCGCCCTGGAGCGGGATGTGGCGGCCGGCGGTGTTCGCGCCCGCCGTACCGGTCGTCGCGACGAACGCCGCCGCCGTCGCCGTGGTGAGGAGGGTGCGTCGGGTCAGGGTCATGGCCCGCTTCCTTCGGGTGAGGGGAGTGCGCGGAGCACGTGACGCGCCTCGGACATGACGCGCCGGACGAGGTCCTCGCAGCTCGGAAGGTCCTCGATCACCCCCGCGACCTGCCCCGACGCCATCACACCGAGGTCGGTGCGGCCCTCGACCATGGACGCCCGCAGCAGTACGGGCGTGTTCGCGGCGAGCAGCACCTGGCTCCACGTCAGGTCCCTGCCGCGCTTCATGGCCCGCCCGTCCCGGAGCATCCGTGCCCATGACAGGCCGGACAGCTTCCGCAACCGGGCGGCCCTCCTCACCGCCTCCGCCGACGCCCGTACGCGGCCCTCCCGTTCGAGGGAGGTGACGAGGCCGGTACGGAGCATGCGGTGCGGCAGACCGTCGACGGCGGTCGTCACCGTGACGTCCGTGACCGTCGCCGCCAGGTAGGCGGCCTTCACCGGGCCCGGGACGGGCGAGTCGGAGGTCAGCAGGAACCGGGTGCCCATGGCGATGCCCGCCGCCCCGTACGCCAGCGCCGCCACCAGCCCCCGCCCGTCGTGGAACCCGCCCGCCGCGACGACCGGGATGCCGACCGCGTCCACGACCTGCGGCACCAGCACGGACGTCGCCACCGCGCCGGTGTGCCCGCCGCCCTCGGCGCCCTGCACGACCACCGCGTCCGCGCCCCACGCCTCGACCTTCTCGGCGTGGCGGCGGGCGCCGACGGAGGGGATCACCACCACGCCGGCGTCCTTCAGCTCGGCGATCAGCTCCCGCGACGGCGCCAGGGCGAACGAGGCGACCCGTACGCCCTCCTCGATGATGATCCGCACCCGTTCCCGGGCATCGGACGCGTCCGCCCGCAGATTGACGCCGAACGGCGCGTCCGTACGGGACTTGACCGTGAGAACGGCGGCCCGCAGCTCCTCCACGGTCATCGTGGCGGAGGCCAGGATGCCGAGCGCGCCCGCGCGGGCCGTGGCGGTGACCAGGCGCGGACCGGCCACCCACCCCATGCCGGTCTGGACGATCGGGTACCGCACGCCCGTCAGCTCGGTGAGCGCCGTCCTCATCGCGCCGCCCCGGCCTCGCGCTCCCGCGTGCCCCCGGGGTCGAGGACCTCGCGGATGAGCGCGAGCTCCGCGCCGGTCGGCTCGCGGGTGTGCGGGACGTCGCCGGTGACCGCCAGGGGGAAGCCGGTCGCCGCCCGGACCTCCTCGACGCTCACCCCCGGGTGGAGGGAGACCAGCCGCATCGAGCGGTCGGGCGTGGCGAAGTCGAAGACCCCGAGGTCGCTGACCACGCGCGGGATGCGGTGGTACGCGGCCCCCACGGCCCCCGCCCGGTCGTACCCGACCCCGCAGACCATGTCGACACGCTCGACGAAGACGCGGCGCGAGTGCCGGGGCACCCAGTAACTGGTCGCGTTGTTCAGGGTGTTGACGGGCGCGCCGCGCACCCCGAGGAGCTGGCGGGCGGGCCGTGCCCAGTCGCCGATGCAGGAGATGTTCTGGTTGCCGTACCGGTCGAGCTGGCTCGCGCCCATCATCACGTGCCGCCTGCCGCCGGCGACCAGGGCGAGGTGGTGGCGGTACGGCAGCCAGCCCTCGACGGTGCCGTCGGGCCGGACGAGCATCGCCTCGCCGTCGGTGAGCAGCAGGTCGGGGGAGAAGGTGAGCCGGGCGAGCCTCGCGCCGAGCGAGGGGATCGGGCCCATGGGGGCGGCGAGGACCTCGCCGTCGCCGCGCCACGCCTCGGCGCACGCCACCACGCAGTACTCGGCCCGGGAGGGGCTCATCGCCGTCCCTCCCGCCACGCCGCGACGGCCGCCTGGTAGGCGCGTTCGCTGCCGCCCGACAGGAAACGGCCGGCGAACTCGTCCCAGGGCGTGCTCGCGTACAGCCTCAGGAACGCCTCGTCGCGCCCGTGGTCGGGGGCGCAGGAGGTGAAGTGGGCGCCGTTCGGTGTCTCGACGACCCCGGTGACGTACGGGCGCCGGACCAGCAGCGTCTGCGGGGCGGCGCCCTTGGTCAGCTCGGCGGTGGTGACGAGCCGCTCGCACGACACGTACGCGCTGTCGGCGGCCTCGCAGAACAGGTCGTCGAAGTACGGGTCCGGGCCCAGGTACTGGCCGTTGCCGAGCCGGTCGGCGCGGTTGACGTGGACCAGGGCGGCGTCCATGCGCAGCGCGGGCACCGCGACGAGCTCCTCGCCGTCCTCGTAGGGTGACCGCACGGTGCGCAGCCCGGGATTGACCCGCATGACGTCGGAGCCGAGGCCCGCGCGGACGGGGAGGAAGGGCAGCCGGTGGGCGGCCGCCTCCAGGCCCCGCGCGACCATGGCCTCGTCGTACTCCGTCAGCGCGAGGGCGCCGCGCTCGCGGGCCGCCCGGAAGTGGGGCTCCAGGGGGACCGAGTCCAGGGTGACGAAGGCGGTGACGAGCCTGCGGACGCGGCCGGCGGCGGCGAGGAGGCCGACGTCGGGGCCGCCGTACGACACCACCGTCAGATCGGTGATCTCCGACCGGAGCAGTGCTCTCACCAGGGCCATGGGCTTGCGGCGCGAGCCCCAGCCGCCGATGCCGATCGTCATGCCGCTGCGCAGGCGCGCGACCACCTCGTCGGGTGTCATCGTCTTGTCGGTCACGTCCTCGTCCCCTCCTCGCCGAAGGTGCCGCGTACGCGGTCGGCGGTCCCGCTCAGGCTCGCCTCGAAGGTGAAGCCCTGCTCGAAGCGGTAGCTGCGGCGCACGTCGACGGGGTCGATGCCATTGATGGCGGCCTTCGCCAGCCGCAGCAGCCCGCCGTCCTTGCGGGCGATCTCGCGCGCCAGCTCCAGGGCCGCGTCCCGCAGGCCGGCGGCCGGCACGACCCGCCACACCGACCCGTGGGCGTGCAGCTCGGCGGCGGTGGCGGTGCGCGAGGTGTAGTACAGCGCCCGCATCAGGTGCTGGGGGACCAGCCGGGCCAGATGGGTGGCGGCGCCCAGGGCGCCCCGGTCCAGCTCCGGCAGCCCGAAGGTGGCGTCCTCGGAGGCCACGATCGCGTCCGCGTTGCCGACGAGCCCGATGCCGCCGCCCAGGCAGAACCCCTGCACCGCCGCGACGACGGGGACCTCGCACTCGTACACCGCCGAGAACGCCTCCGCGCAGCCCCGGTTGGCCCCGATCAGCGCCCTGCGGTCGGGGGTGTCCCGCTGCAACTCCCGGATGTCCACCCCCGCGTTGAACCCCCGGCCCGCCGCGGCCAGGACGACGCACCGCGTGTCCGGATCGCGCCCGGCGGCGCGCACGGCGTCGGCGAGCTCGTACCAGCCCCGTACGGGCAGGGCGTTGACGGGCGGGAAGTCGGCCTCGACGAGCGTGACGCCCTTGGCGGGGCGCGTGGTGGAGACACCCATGAGCGGATCAGCTACCTTTCCACCAAACATTTGTTAGGCGCTGTTGAGGGAGGAAGGTAGCAGCGGATGGAACCAGGCGGGAGGCCCACGGAAGCACCGAGCCACGACACCGGGCAGCCGGAGGGGCGGACGGGGGGCCCGCCGGGGCGGACGGGGGCCGGGAGCCTCGAGGGGCGGGTCGTCGTCGTCACCGGGGGCACGCGCGGCGTCGGCGCCGGCATCGCCCGGGCGTTCCTCGCGGCCGGGGCGCACGTCGTGGTCTGCGCGCGCCGCCCGCCGCCCGAGCCGGTCGAGGCGGCCGGCCGCCGGGCCGGGTTCCACCCCCTGGACGTACGCGAACCGGCCGCCGTCCAGGCCCTCTTCGCCGGCGTGACGGAGGACCACGGGCACCTGGACGTGCTCGTGAACAACGCCGGCGGCACGCCGTACCGCCCTCTGGCCGACGGCACCGCCGAGCACCACGCGCGCGTGGTGGGCCTGAACCTGCTCGCCCCGCTGACCGTCTCGCTCGCCGCGTACGAGCACCTGCGCGCCGCCCGGGGCTCCGTCCTCATGATCGGCAGCGTGAGCGGCACACGGCCCTCGCCCGGCACGGCGGCGTACGGCGCGGCCAAGGCGGGCCTGGAGAACCTGGCGCGCTCGATGGCCGTGGAGTGGGCGCCGGAGGTACGGGTGAACACCCTGGTCCTCGGCATGGTCCGCACCGAGCAGGCCCACCTGCACTACGGCGACGACACCGGCGTCGCGGCCGTCGCCGGCACCGTCCCGCTGGGGCGGCTCGCCGAACCGTCGGACGTCGGCGACGCGGCGGTCTTCCTCGCCTCCGACCGCGCCGCCTACCTCACCGGGGCGTCGCTGCTGGTCCACGGCGGCGGGGAACGCCCCGCCTTCCTGGACGCCGCAACCGTCAACAAGGAGGTTTCCCCATGACCGCACCGGCAGGCATCTGCGCGGGCCGCGTCGTCGCCGTCACGGGCGCCGGCCGGGGCCTCGGCCGCGCCCACGCCCTGGCCTTCGCCGCCGAGGGCGCCCGCGTCGTCGTCAACGACCTGGGCGTCGGCCCGGACGGCACCCCGGCGGCCGACGGCCCCGCCCGGCGGGTGGTGGACGAGATCCGGGCCGCCGGCGGCCGGGCCGTCGCCCACGGCGGCGACGTGGCCACCACCGAGGGCGCCGCCTCGCTCGTCACCACCGCCCTCGACGCCTTCGGGCGGCTGGACACCCTCGTCAACAACGCGGGCTTCCTGCGCGACCGGATGCTCGTCAACCTCGACGAGGACGACTGGGACGCCGTCGTACGCGTCCACCTCAAGGGCCACTTCCTGCCCCTGAGGCACGCCGCCGCCCACTGGCGCTCCGAGGCCAAGGCGGGCCGCACGCCCACCGCCCGGGTCGTCAACACCAGCTCCGGCGCCGGAATGCTGGGCAGCGTCGGCCAGGGCAACTACGCCGCCGCGAAGGCCGGCGTCCTCGCCCTCACCCTCGTCGCGGCCGCCGAACTCGCCCGCTACGGCGTCCAGGTCAACGCCCTCGCCCCGGCCGCCCGCACCCGCATGACGGAACGCACCTTCGCCGCCGCCATGGCCGCCCCCCGCGACGGCGGGTTCGACGCCATGGCACCCGAGAACGTCTCCCCGCTCGTCGTCTGGCTCGGCTCCCCGGCCAGCGAGGGCGTCACCGGCCGGGTCTTCGAGGCGGAGGGCGGCCGCATCACCGTCATGAACGGCTGGCGCCCCGGCCCCACCGCGGACCACGCGGCCCGCCGCACCCCCACCGAAGCCGGCGCCACCGCCCGCGCCCTCCTCTCCGCCGCCCCACCACCGCTCCCGGTGTACGGCGCCTCCTAGACGCCCCGCACCGGCAGGTGGCGGCCGAAGAAGGAGACCACCCGCCGCCGTACCGCGCGCACCGCCGCCGCGGGGCCGACCGCCCCCACCAGGCCGATCCGCTCCGTGGCGGTCATCAGCCCGGCGGCCTGCAACTGCGGCGCCATCGCGGCATAGTCGGTGAACACCGCGTGCGCGGCGCGATCGAGCCGCCCCCGGCGGACGCACCCGCCCGAGCGGGCCGCCACGGCCGACCAGGACGGCTCCAGGGCGTGCCGGCCGGTGAAGCCGTCCGTCCCCAGGAGGAGCAGTGGCCGCCCCACCCCGTACCGGGCGACCGGGAACAGCTCCCCCGCCCCGCCGGGCTCCAGTGGCGGATGGTCCAGAAAGCCCTCCATGTCGATCGCGGCGGCGATGCGCCGGTCCTCGTACAGCGCCTGGGCCGCGGCGGTACCGCCCGCCGAATGGCCGTAGACGCCGACCCGGCGCAGGTCCAGCGCACGCCCGAGGCCCTCCGGCAGCGGCCGGCCGGCCGCGTCGGCGGCGCACCCCGCCGCCAGGAGCGCCAGCCGGTCCAGGACGAAACGGATGTCCGCGACCCGGGCCTCGATCATGGTGCGGAAGATCCCGGGACCGGTCCGGGGGTCCCCCGTGAAGACGGTCGGGCGCACCACCCGGTCGCGGTACGCCGTCGTACCGGGGAACTCCACCTCGCTGGCGTCCCCCGGGTGGTCGATCGTCACCACCACGCAGCCGCGGCTCGCCAGCTCCTCGGCCGTGCACGTGCCCAGGGTGCGCGCGTCGCCGCCCCCGGGGCTGTAGAGCACCACCGGGCAGCGCACGGCCCGGGCGGGCGCGCCCACGTGCGCGTGGGTCATGGTGGCGGCCCAGGCCACCCCCGCGTCCGGCAGTTCCTGATGGAAGGCGAACGGGACGAACTCCGCGAACGCCCGCGCGGCGCCCGTGGTCATCTGCGGAGCGCGCGGGCGGCCCCGTACCGTACGGGCCGGATAGAGGACGGTGACCATCACCTCCCGGACGGGAACCGCGGCGTCCCACGGATCACGCCGGGCACGGTCGACCAGGTACAGCGTGGTGATCCCCGTCCGGTACGGGCCGGTCGGCGCGGGAAGCTCCAGGGTGACGTCCCGCCCGCCCCGCGGCCGCCCCCGCGCGCCCGCCCGGGCCCACGCGGGTGCGGCACCGGCTCCGGACAGCAGGAACGAGGCACCCAGCAGGGCGGACTTGGCGACCGTCCGCCGGTCGGTTGCGGCATGCGACATGGCTCTCTCCTCGGGTGTGACGTGCTGCGAGCAGTAGCCGCATGCTGGCGCGCCGAGGCGCCCCCGGGTGATCGTTGAGGCCCAGACCGAAACGATGGCGCGCCACCGCCGGGGAGAGCAGTGATCCGTATCCACCTCACCGCCGCGGACGTGGCGCACGTGCGGTTCTCCGTCCGCCCCGCCCCGCTGCAGGAGCTCAACGCGGCCTTCATGACGATGTTCCGCCCCGACGGCGACCTGCTGTCCGGGCACTGGCGGCAACGGCTGCTGCACTCCCTTCCGGCCACCGTGCGACCGCTGGGCGACCTGGTCCCCGCGACCGACGCCCCCCGCTTCCTCGACGTGTTCAGCGGCACGCTGGAGGAGGGGCTGGACACCGTCCGGGCGTCACGTCCCTCACTGGTCCGCTCCGAACTGGAACGCGTGTACGCCCGCCATCCCGCCCCGCCCCCGCCGTGGGTGAGGGACCTGCACCGCGGCGACGCCCACGCCTGGCGCGTGCTGCGCCGCGCTCAGCACGCCGCGTTCGAGGCCGTCCTGCGGCCGGTGTGGCCGCGTGTGCAGGACCTGCACCAGGCGGAGTTCACCCGCCACGCGCTGGCCGTGGCCGAGCACGGCGTCGCCGCCGCACTCGGCGACCTGGTACCCGGCAGCCGCCTGCACGACGGCGTCTGGGAGCTGCCGGGGGCGGGGGAGCGGGACATCGAGCCCGGCGGCCGCGGACTGTTGCTCGTGCCGACCTTCCACTGGACCGGCCACCCCCTCGTCGCCGACCCGCCCGGTCACCCGCCGGCCGTGACCTGCCCGGCCGGTCCGGGCGTGCCGCTCACGCCGTCCGGGGACACCGGCACCGAGGAGGCGCTCGCCGGAGTCCTCGGCCGCACCCGGCTCGACGTCCTGCTCCTCCTCGTGGACGAGCACACCACCAGCGGCCTGGCACGGCGGCTGCGAGTCAGCAACGCCACCGTCTCCGCCCACACGGCCGCGCTGCGCGGTGCCGGCCTGATCACCACGGTCCGCGCGGGGAAGTCGGTACGGCACCGGCGCACCGCCCTGGGCAGCCTGCTGGTGCGGCGCCACACCGCGAGCCGCTCCCGGCCGGCACCGCCCTGACCACCGGCCGGACACGCCGGCCGGACACGCCGGCCGGACGCGCGGCCGGACACGCCGTACGAAGGAGACGTTCACCGTCTCGCCGCGTACGTGTCCGAACCGTCAACATCCGGGGAACACCGAGGACTTGACGTTGACATGGCCACATCTACACGCGTCATCATCGGCGTATGCGAATCCCCCCACGGTTCACCCTGCTCGGCGGCGCGGCCGCGCTGCTGTCGACCCTCCTCGCCGGCCCGGCCACGGCCGCCCCCACGGCGATCACGGCGGTCGGCGAGATCTGTCACTCCGACCTGCCCGCGCAGGCGCACGACACCCTCCGCCTCATCGAGAGCGACGGCCCCTACCCCTTCCCCCAGGACGACACCGTCTTCCGCAACCGCGAAGGCATCCTGCCGAGCCGGACCACCGGGTACTACCACGAGTACACGGTCATCACCCCCGGCGCGGACACCCGCGGCGCCCGCCGCATCGTCACCGGCGAGGCCGACCGCGAGGACTACTACACCGCCGACCACTACGCCTCCTTCGACCTGGTCGACCACACCTGTTGAGCGTGTACGTCATCGAGGGCCGCCGGGTCACCGCACTGGCCGGCTTCTGGCAGGCCGTCGGCGAGGCCGTGAACGGACCCGGCGGCTACTTCGGCCGCAACCTCGACGCGTTCGCGGACTGCCTGAGCGGCGGGTTCGGCACGCCGGAGGACGGCGACTTCGTCATCGAATGGCGCGACCACCAGTTCTCGCGCCGCGCCCTCGGAGCGGCCGTCTTCGACGAGCTCGTGGACATCATGGAGGAGCGGGCGCCCGGCGCGCTCCGGCTGCGCTGACCCCGCGCCACCGCCGACCCCGCGCCACCGCCGGGTCAGCGGCGGCGCGGCAGCGTGTGCTCCAGGCGGCGCCGGACGCGTCCGTCCCGTACGTGCTCCAGGGCCGCCTCGGCGATCTCCCGGGCGGAATCGCCCGGTGCCCGGCTGCCCAGGACACGGGCCAGTGCCTCCAAGGCCCGCCCGTCCTGACGCCTCGCCAGGCCCCGGGCGGCCTCCGCCGCCGTGTCCGGGTCGGGGTCGTCCAGCCGGTCCGCCAGGGCCTCCCGCAGGGCGGGGGAGTCGTCGGGCGCCTCCGCCAGCGCCAGGGTCGCCCAGTCGCGGACCCCGGGAACCGTGTCGCGGCTCAGCCCGATCAAGGCCTCCACGCCCTCGCGGTGCCCGGCCGGCACCAGGCCGGTCAGCGCCACGGCGACCCCGCGCCGTACCCCGGCGTCGGGGTGCGCGGCGTGCCGGAGGATCTCGGGCAGCGCGGCCGGGTCGCCGTGCCGCCCGAGCGCGGCCACCACGACCGCCACCAGCTCGGCCTCCCGCGCCTCCCGGGCCACCTCCCGCAACACCGGCAACGCCCGCACCCCGCCCACCTGGGACAGGACGTCCACCCCGAGGGCCCGGCGCAACGGGTCACCGCTCGCCGTCCAGGCGACCGCCGCCCGGAACGTCTCCCCGTCGCCGCGCCGCCACAGCTCACCCACCGCCTCGGTCCAGTCGTCCTGCCCCGGGTCGCCGCAGCCCAGCGCCCGCGCGGCCAGTTCCTCGTGCCCGGCGCGGACGCCCAGCGCGGCCTCCAGGAGCGTGACGATCGCCGCGTGACCCGTCTGCTGCTCGGCACCCGCGCCGGGCACCCCGTCGCGCAGCAGCTCCACGACGACGGTCACCCCGCCGTCCTCCGGGACGCGCCGGGTGACGACCTCGTGACCCTCCGGCCCGTGCGCCCCCACCAGGTCCCGCCGCAGCACCTCCGCCACATCCGTCGCGGCCCACCGGCGGGCCTCGTCCAGCGCCTCCCGCCGGCCCGGCGCCCCCCGCTCCAGCAGCGCCCGCACCACCGAGGGCGAGCCGCGGCGGGCGGCGGCGACCAGCGGCGGTTCCCCACCGGGAGGCGGCCCGGGCAGGCCGGGGTCGGCCCCGTACTCCAGGAGGACCCCGACGGTGTCGGCGAACCCCTGCCGCACCGCCCAGGCCAGTGCGGTGAACCCGAACTCCTCCCGCTGGTCCGGCCGCGCCCCGGCGGCCAGCAGCGCCCGCACCACGTCGGTGTGCCCGCCGCACGCGGCCCCGCACAGCGGCAGGTCACCGGCGCCCCGCCCGCTGCCCCGCCCGGGGTCGGCCCCGGCGGCCAGCAGCAGCCGCACGATCCCCGCGTGGCCGCTCACCGCCGCCAGGTACAGGGCGGTGTCCCCGTCCCCGTCGGCCGCCTCGGCGGGCACGCCCGCCCGCAGCAGCCGGACCACCGTGTCCTCGTCGCCCCCGTGAACGGCTTCGAAGAAGCCCGCCGTGTCCTTGGTCATGCTCAAGACCCTCACCAGCCCGGCCCCGCCGCGCCACGTCTTTTTCCCGGCGCGTCCGGGGCCCTGCCGTGAACCCGTCGACGACACCGTGGCTGTCAGTGCCCTCGCGCAGGTTGACCAGGGAGGAACTCCTGGAACATCACCGGGGCCTCCAGGTCTTCCACGGGCGCGCGGCCTCGGCCGGCCACGCCGTCGTCAAGGCGGTGCGGGCCTGAGACGTGGCCCCGCGCCGAGCCCGAGAACCTCAGGTGTCGCATTCCAGAACGGTCCGGCACAGGCCGCACCGCGCCCGGACCCGTCCCCGTACCGGGACCCGGATGCGCTGCCGGCAGGTGGGGCAGGGGAAGGACACCCGCAGGGCGGCGTCACGGCCGCCGCCCTCGAAGGCGTACGGCAGCCCGGGCCCGGCGGACGGGTCGGAGGTGCCGGGCGCGACGGGGCCGTGGTCCTGGGCGTGCCGGCGGTCCTTGGCGTACCGGTGCCGGCCCGCCCAGCCCGCCGCGGTGAGCGGGGGCTGCCGCCCGTCGCGCAGGGCCAGTGCCCGTCCGTCGGTGTACGCGCCGTACCCCTGGGGGCTGGTGAACCACGGCGAGGGGTCCTCGCCGAACGCCAGCGCCCGCTTGGCCAGGACGTACCCGAACTCCTCCGGGGTCAGGTAGCCCAGTTTCTGGCTCGACACCCCGTCCTCCCGGTAGGCGTCCAGCAGCAGCCAGCCGGCCCCCAGGTAGGTCGTCACGGTGTCCGTGAGGATCTCGTTGTCCCGCGTACCGGGGAAGCTCAGGCCGAGCCGGTGCAGCAGCACGTGGGTGATCTCGTGGGCGAGGGCCGCCCCGATGTCGCGGCGATGCGTGCGGAACCGGTCGTTCAGTTCGATGAAGTACTCCGGGCCCGCCGCGAGTTCGACGCTCGCCGCGTGGGTCATCTCCCGGAAGCTGACGATCATCCGCGCGTCCGGCAGCCGCAACTGCTGCACGAGTGCGTGGGCGACCCGCTGGGTGCCCAGGTGGAGGTCGTCGTCGTCCGCGAAGGCCACGTCGGCGGCGGCGACGCTCACGGCGTACGCGTACAGCCCCTCCTGCGTCAGCCGCCGGTACAGGGCGGTGATGGCGGCCCGCACGGTGTCGAGGTGCGGGTATCCGTGCACGACCTCACTGCCGTTCGCCACGTCCCTACCCCCATGTGCGACGTCGCCCCCTGCCACTGATTCCACTGTACGAGCCCCGGGGGCGCTCCCCAGGTGTCGAAGAACAGTGCGATGGCCGAAAACACGGCCTTGTGAGGGCGCCGACCGCCTCCGGATAATCCTCGGCACGCCTTGACGGGCTCATGTCACTGAGCTGCCCACGGCAGGGGCCCGTCGTGCGCGCAAGGCTCAACCCCCCACGAAAGGCAGACAGTTGTCCAAGCTTCTTCGCGCCCTCAAAAGATGCGCCGCGGCCGGCGCCGTCGTCCTCGCCGCGGTCAGCCTCCAGCCCACCTCCGCCCACGCCGCACCCGCGCCCGTCGTCGGCGGGACGACCGCCGCGCAGGGCGAGTTCCCCTGGATGGTCCGGCTCTCCATGGGCTGCGGCGGCTCCCTGCTCACCCAGCAGATCGTGCTGACCGCCGCCCACTGCGTCAGCGGCTCCGGCAACAACACCAGCATCACCGCCACCGCCGGAGTCGTGGACCTCCAGAGCTCCAGCGCCATCAAGGTCCGCTCCACCAAGGTCCTCCAGGCCCCCGGCTACAACGGCCAGGGCAAGGACTGGGCACTGATCAAGCTCGCCCGGCCGATCAACCTGCCCACGCTGAACATCGCCACCAACACGGCCTACAACAGCGGCACCTTCACCGTCGCCGGGTGGGGCGCCACCCGCGAGGGCGGCCCGCAGCAGCGCTACCTCCGCAAGGCCACCGTCCCGTTCGTCTCCGACGCCACCTGCCGCGAGGCGTACGGCAACGACCTCGTCCCGGCCGAGGAGATCTGCGCCGGGCTGCCCCAGGGCGGCGTCGACACCTGCCAGGGCGACTCCGGCGGCCCGATGTTCCGCCGCGACAACGCCGGCGCGTGGATACAGGTCGGCATCGTGAGCTGGGGCCAGGGGTGCGCACGGCCCGACTACCCCGGGGTGTACACCGAGGTGTCCACCTTCGCCTCCGCCATCAAGTCGGCGGCGGCCACCCTCTAGCGCCACCGAGGGGGGCGGGCCCGGCGGGGCCCGCCCCCCTTCGCGCTACGCCAGCCGTACGGACGCCCCGGCACCCTCCAGCTCCAGCACCCACACCTCGTTCGCCCCCTCCCGCAGCACCGGCCCCGGCACGAACAGCGACTCCTGCGGGCCCACCCCCCAGTACCGCCCCAGGCAGAACCCGTTCAGCCACACGAACCCCCGCGTCCAGCCGGGCAGTTCCAGCGCCGCGTCCCCCGCGCCGTCCACCTCCGCGACCATCCGGTACAGCCCCGGCCCCCCACCCGGCACCGGTGCGGACGGCACCGGTGTGAACGGCACCTTCGCCACCCCGCCCGCCGTGAAGGCGTCCACCCGCAGCCCCCGCGCCCGCACCCCGTGCACGTACTGCCGCTCGTGCAGCACCCCGCCCGTGACGCCCTTCGCCTCGCCCAGCCGCGGCCCGTAATTGACCCGCCCCAGCGACTCCACCCACAGCTCCACCACCGCCGGCCCCGCCACCGGCTCCGGCAGCACCGCGTCCTCCGCCTCCAGCACCCCCGCCCGGACCCCGTCCACGTACACCACCGCCCGGTCCCTCAGACCCGTCACCCTCAGCGGATACGGCCGCCTCGGCCCCGGCACCCGCAGCCGGTAGCGGACCAGGCCCCGGTCCACCCCCAGTTCCTCGAACGACGGGGGCACCGGCCCGTCCCACTCCTCGTCGCCCAGCACGTCCAGGACGCCGTCCAGCGGAGCCCACTCGTGCGGCACCGCCGCCACCCGGCCCGCCAGTCGCGCGGGCGGCGGCGGAACGGGCGGCAGCGGACCGGTCGCGTACCGCTCCAGCACCGACCGGAACGCCCAGAACTTCGCCGTCGGCAGCCCCGCCTCGTCCACCGGGGCGTCGTAGTCGTACGACGTGACCGTCGCCTCCAGCGGCCCGTCGTGCAGCGCGCCGGCCCGGTTCGCCCCCGCCCACCCGCCGAAGTTCGTCCCGCCGTGCGCCATGTACACATTGACCGAGGCCCCGCACTCCAGGACCTCCGCCAGCGCCGCCGCCGCGTCCCGCGCGTCCCGCCCCGCGGGCGCGTCGCCCCAGTGCGCGAACCAGCCGCACCAGAACTCCATGCACATCAGCGGCCCGCGCGGCTGATGCCGGCGCAGCACCTGGAACGCCTCCCGCGCCCCCGACCCGAAGTTGACCGTGGCCAGCACCCCGGGGACCGACCCGCCCGTCAGCATGTGGTCCTCGGGCCCGTCCGAGGTGAACAGCGGCACGGTCACCCCGCACGCCTCCAGCAGATCGGCGACGTACCGCAGATAGCCGTGGTCGGAGCCGTAGCTCCCGTACTCGTTCTCCGCCTGCACCATGATCACCGGGCCGCCGCGGTCGATCTGCCGCGCCACCACCTCCGGCAGCAGCGTGCGGAACCAGCGGTTCACATGCACCAGGTACTCGGCGTCCTCCGACCGCACCCGCCGCCCCAGCCGCCCCGTCAGCCAGTGGGGGAGGCCCCCGTTCTCCCACTCGGCACAGATGTACGGGCCCGGCCGCACGATCGCCCACAGCCCCGCCCGCGCCGCCGCGTCCAGGAACCGCCCCAGCGCCCCCACGTCCCGGTACCGCCCGGGCTCCGGCTCGTGCAGGTTCCAGGGGACGTAGGTCTCCACGCAGTTCAGACCCATGGCGCGCAGCATCGCCAGCCGGTGCTCCCACTGACCCTCGTGCACCCGGAAGTAGTGCAACGCCCCCGACAGCAGCCGCACCGGCCTGCCGTCCAGCAGAAAATCGCGCTCACCCAGCGTGAACTCGGCCACGACCCCACCCATCTCCCGGTCACGTACTGCGACCAACTGTCGCCCTCTGGCGGTCGGCGGGTCCATGGACAAAGATCAGCGCTGATTGGACGCAAGAACGGTTCGTCGGTGCGCGGTCCGCAACGTGTGCCAGTACGCCGACCTGTCGGTTCGCCGGCAGGCCGGAACGCCGGTACGCCGGTACGCCGACGGGTCGGTTCGTCGGTTCGTCGACGGGTCGGTTCGTCGACGGGTCGGTTCGTCGACGGGTCGGTTCGTCGGGGAGGGCGGAGCATGTACCACACCTGGATGCGCTTCTTCACGCCGAGCCCGCTGCACACACGGCTCGGCCTCACCTGCCTCGGCGTCGGCCTCCAGCACGGCACCCTCCCCACGGTCGGCCCCCGCACCCTCGACCACCACGTCGCCGTCGTGATCAATGCGGGCGGCGGCTGGTACCGGTGCCCCGACGGACGGCGCCTGACCGTCACCGCCCCCGCCCTCCTCTGGCTCACCCCCGGTGTCCCGCACCACTACGCGCCCGACGCCGCCACCGGCTGGGACGAGGGCTTCGTCGACTTCACCGGACCGGTCACCGCCACCTACACCGAGCTGGGCTACATCGAACCCGACCGGCCCGTCGTCCCCCTCGCCGACGCCGGCCCGGCCCGCTCCGTCATCGGCCGCATCGCCCGGGCCGCCCGGCGCGGCAACCCGCTCCTCGAGGTCGAGACCGCCGCCGCCGTCCACGAACTGCTCGTCGCCCTCCGCCGCGCCCGCGCCGACACCAACGCCGACGGCGACCCCGTCCTCGAGGCCCTCGCCCGCGACGCCTTCCAGCCCCTGTCCGTCGCCGAACACGCCGCCCGGCACGGCATGACCCCCGCCGAGCTGCGCACCGCGGTACGCCGCAGCGCCGGATGCAGCCCCAAGGACTTCCTGCTCGGCATCCGGCTCGGCCGCGCCAAGGAGCTCCTCGCCGGCACCGAACTGCCGGTCGCCGCCGTCGCGCGCCGCGTCGGGTACGACGACCCCGCCTACTTCTCCCGGCTGTTCACCCGCCGTGTCGGCATGGCTCCCGTCCGCTTCCGCGAACAGCAGGGCCGCACGGTGCCGGGAGGCTGGAGCACCCGTGTCCCGGATGCCGAACACCCACCGACGATCATCACGGGACACGTCTAAGCTCGCTCACCATGAGCACCAGCGACACCAGCGGCACCGACGAATCCGTACGCGCCGAGCTGAACCGGCTCCGCGAAAGCATCGACAACATCGACGCCGCGGTCGTCCACATGCTGGCCGAGCGGTTCAAGTGCACCCAGCAGGTCGGCCACCTCAAGGCCCGCCACCACCTGCCCCCGGCCGACCCCGAGCGCGAAGCCCGCCAGATCGCCCGGCTGCGGCAGCTCGCCGAGAGCGCGAACCTCGACCCGGCGTTCGCGGAGAAGCTGCTGAACTTCATCATCGCCGAGGTGATCCGCCACCACGAGACGATCGCGGGCGGCCGCCCCCTCCCGTAGGGCGCGCCCCACCCGCGGCCGCCCCCTCCCCTGTGGCCCGCCCCCACACGGCAGGGACGGACCCGCCCACCCCCGGGCGGCCCGCCCCACCCCCGTAGGACGGACCCGGACCACCACCCCGGACGGCCCGCCCCACCCCCGGGGTCCGGCGCGCCACCGGATCAGCCCTGAGATGAACCCCCGTGCCTCGCCCCGGCCCGATCGGGCAGCATGGCCCCATGCCCGTACTGACGCGCGACGAAGCGCAGACCCGAGCCCGGCTCCTCGACGTCCACCGGTACACGGTCGACCTCGACCTGACCACCGGCGAAGAGACCTTCGACTCCACCACCGTCATCCACTTCACGGCCCGCACCACCGGGAACACCTTCGTCGAGCTCAAGCCGGCCACGCTCCGCTCCGTCACCCTCGACGGCGCGCCCGTCGACCCCGAGACCCTCACCGACAACCGGCTGCCCCTCAGCCTCACCGAGGGCGAGCACACCCTCCGCGTCGACGCCGCCATGCGCTACTCCCGCACCGGCGAGGGCATGCACCGCTTCACGGACCCCAGCGACGGCGAGACGTACCTCTACACCCAGCTCTTCATGGAGGACGTCCAGCGCGTCTTCGCCGCCTTCGACCAGCCCGACCTCAAGGCGGTCTTCGAGGTCGCCGTCACCGCCCCCGAGGCCTGGACCGTCCTCGCCAACGGCATCACCACCCACCAGGGCGGCGGACGCTGGCAGGCCGCCCCCACGCCCCCCGTCTCCACCTACCTCGTCGCCGTCGCCGCCGGCCCCTGGCACTCGATCCGCACCGAGCACGCCGGACTGCCCTTCGGCATCCACTGCCGCCGCTCCCTCGCCCCCCACCTCGACGCCGACGCCGACGAGATCCTCGAGGTCACCCGGCAGTGCTTCGACCGGTACCACGAGAAGTTCGACGAGCCGTACCCCTTCGACTCCTACGACCAGGCGTTCGTGCCCGAGTTCAACGCCGGCGCCATGGAGAACCCGGGCCTCGTCACCTTCCGCGACGAGTTCGTCTACCGCTCCGCCGTCACCGTCACCGAGCGCCAGACCCGCGCCATGGTCATCGCCCACGAGATGGCCCACATGTGGTTCGGCGACCTCGTCACCCTCAAGTGGTGGGACGACATCTGGCTGAACGAGTCCTTCGCCGAGTACATGGGCTACCAGATCATCAACGAGGCCACCAGCCGCTACCCCCACACCTGGGTCGACTTCGGCGTCGCCCGCAAGGCATGGGGCTACGACGCCGACCAGCGCCCCTCCACCCACCCCGTCGCCCCCGACCCCGACGCCGTCCCCGACACCGCCTCCGCGATGCTCAACTTCGACGGCATCTCCTACGCCAAGGGCGCATCCGCCCTCCGCCAGCTCGTCGCCTGGCTCGGCGAGAAGGAATTCCTGACCGGCATCAACACCCACTTCACCCGCCACAAGTTCGGCAACGCCACCCTCGCCGACTTCATCGACAACCTCGCCTCCGCCACCGACCGCGACGTCCACACCTGGGCCGAGCGGTGGCTGCGCACCACCGGCGTCGACACCCTCACCCCCGCGTACGACCGGACCGCCGGCACCCTCACCGTCACCCGCACCGGCGCCCGGCCGCACCGCATCACCGTCGGCCTGTACGACCACGACCTCGCCGACGGACGGCGCCTGGTGCTGCGCGACCGCCTCGAGCTCGACGTCCCGCAGGACACCCCCGTGAGCCTGCCCGGCCCCCGCCCGGCACTCGTCGTCCTCAACGACGGCGACCACACCTACGCCAAGGTCCGCTTCGACGAGCACTCCGAGGAACGCGCCCTGCGCAACCTCTCCGGCATCCCCGACGCCCTCACCCGCGCCGTCGTCTGGAACGCCCTGCGCGACATGGTCCGCGACGGCGAACTCGAACCCGTCGCCTACCTGGAGACCGCCCGCGCCCACCTCCCCGAGGAGAAGGACCTCGCGATCGTCCAGGGCGTCCTCGGCTTCGCGTCCGCCCACATCGCCGACCGGTACGTCCCCGCCGACGACCGCCCCGCCGCCCTCGCCCTGCTCACCGACCTCACCCGCGACCTCATCCGCCGCACCGAGGACGGCACCGACCCGGGCCTGCGCCTCACGGCCGTACGCCACTACATCGACGCCACCGACCGGCCCGGCACCCTCCAGGGCTGGCTCGACGAGGGCGGCGTCCCCGGCGGCCCCGAACTCGACCCCGAGCTGCGCTGGCGCATCCTCGCCCGGCTCGCCGTCCTGGGCGCCACCGACGAGGCCGCCATCGCGGCCGAACTCGACCGCGACCCCAGCGCCACCGGCCAGGAGGGCGCGGCCCGCTGCCGCGCCGCCCTGCCGACGCCCGAGGCGAAGGCCGCCGCCTGGGAGCGCATGTTCACCTCGGACGCCCTCTCCAACTACCTGTTCACCGCGACCGCGCAGGGCTTCTGGCAGCCCGAACAGGCAGAGCTGGTACGGGAGTACGTCTCCCGTTTCTACCCCGACGCCACCGCCCTCGCCGACCGCCGGGGCCCCGCCATGGCCGAGGCCGCCGGCCGCTACGCCTTCCCCGCCCACGCCGTCGACACCGCGCACCTCCGCCTCGCCGAGGAGCACCTGGCGTCCGACAGCCTCCTCCCGGCCCTGCGCCGCAAGCTCACCGACCAGATCGACGACCTGCGCCGCGCCCTCCGCGTCCGCAAGTCCTGACCCCGGCCCGCCCCGCCCCCGCCCCCCCGCCCCAGCCGCCACCCCGCCCGGGGCGGGGGACCCCCGGCCAGGCCCCGCGGCACTCCCGGCGCCGCCCCCGGGCCCCGGCCCCCTTCCCGGGCCGATCCCGGGCGCAACAACCCCGCCCGGGGCGGGGGACCCCCGGCCAGGCCCCGCGGCACTCCCGGCGCCGCCCCCGGGCCCCGGCCCCCTCCCCGGGCCGAGCCCGGGCGCAACAACCCCGCCCGCCCCGGGCCCCGGCCCCTTTCCCGGGCCGATCCCGGGCCCCCTCCCGGGCGGGGCCACCCGACCCCCCCATTAGCACGCCCGCACCGTCCCGCGGCGCACTTGTCCCCCTTTCGGGTTGCGCTCGGCCCACCCCGCAACCGCGTTCCGCCGGACGGGGACACGCTGACAGCATGACCAGCAGTCCGCGGACCACCCGGTGCAGCAGCCCATCGAGCACGCCGCCCCTCGCCGGAGGCCCCCAGGGCGCCGACGCCCTGCGGCCGCTCCTCGGCACCGTGCTGGACGCCCTGCGCGACGGCGCCCTCGCACGCGGCGGACCGCTCCCGCCGGGCGGCCCCGAGACCGTCACCGCCCAGGTGCGCAACGCCCTCGCGGAGGTCCTGCCCGAGACGGGCACCGGCGCGGAGGAAGCCCTCCGTACGCTGGTCACCGCCCTGGCGTACGGCGCGGCCGACCCCGCACACCCGCACTGCGCCGCCCACCTCCACACCCCGCCGCTCGCGGTCGCCGTCGCGGCCGACCTCGCCGCCTCCGCGCTCAACCCGTCCATGGACTCCTGGGACCAGGCCCCCGCCGCCTCCGCGCTCGAACACCTCGTCACCCGGGAACTGGCCACCCTGACCCACCCCACCGGCCCGGCCCCCGACGCCCTCGTCACCACCGGCGGCACCGAGTCGAACCACCTCGCGCTCCTCCTGGCCCGAGAGCACCACGGCCCCACCCTCCAGACGGTGTGCGGCGCGAATGCCCACCACTCCATCCGCCGCGCCGCCTGGCTCCTCGGCCTGCCCGAACCGGTCACCGTCCCCGCCCCCGGCGGCAGGATCGACCTGACCGCCCTCGCCGCCGTCCTCACCGACCTCCGCGGGCCCCTCCTCGTCGTCGCCACCGCGGGCACCACCGACACCGGCGCCATCGACCCACTGCCCGAGATCGCCGACCTGTGCGACACCCACGGCGCCGCGCTCCACATCGACGCCGCCTACGGCGGGCCGCTCCTGTTCAGCGACACCCACCGCACCCTCCTCACCGGCCTCGACCGCGCCCGCACGGTCACCCTCGACCTGCACAAGCTCGGCTGGCAGCCGGTCGCCGCCGGCCTCCTCGCCGTACCCGACACCAGGCTGCTCGACGCCCTCGCCCACACCGCGCCCTACCTCAACCCCGACGACGACACCCGCGCCGGCCTCCCCGACCTCCTCGGCCGCTCCCCGCGCACCAGCCGCCGCCCCGACATCCTCAAGATCGCCGTCACCCTCCGCGCCCTGGGACGCACCGGCCTCGGCCACCTCGTCGACCGCGTCCGCACCACCGCCCAGCAACTCGCCGACCTCGTCGAGAAGAGCCCCCACCTCGACCTCTACGAACGCCCCACCCTCACCACGGTCCTCTTCCGCCCCACCGACGCCCCAGGCGCCACCACCCCACCCCCCGTCACGCCCGGCGTCCCCCACCCCGCAGACCCCCCCACCGCCACCAGAAGCACCCCCCACACCACCGCCCCCACCGCGGACGACGCCGCCGTCGCCACCGCCCGGCGCGAGCTCCTCACCCAGGGCCTCGCCGTCCTCGGCCGCGCCCACGCCGACGGCCGCCTCTGGTTCAAGGTCACCCTCCTCAACCCCCACACCACCCCCACCGATCTCGACACCCTCATCGCTCTCGTGGAAGGCAGCACCACCCGATGACCGGCAGCACACCCCAGCGCGACGCCCAGCGCGACCCCGACCAGCCCCACGACCTGGTGGGCATCGGCATCGGCCCGTTCAACCTCTCCCTCGCCGCCCTCGCCCACGGCGTACCGGGAGGCCTCGCCACCGCGTTCTACGAGCAGCGCCCCGCCTTCCACTGGCACCCCGGCCAGCTCATCGACGGCGCCACCCTCCAAGTCCCCTTCCTCGCCGACCTGGTCACGCTGGCCGACCCCACCAGCCCCTGGTCGTTCCTCAGCTACCTCCGCAGCCGCGAGCGCCTCTACCCCTTCTACTTCGCCGAGCGCTTCCACATCCACCGCGCCGAATACGACGCGTACTGCCGCTGGGTCAGCGGCGGCCTCCCCGGCCTCCACTTCGGCCACCGCGTGGACGCCGTCCGCTGGAACCCCGAACGCGACCTCTTCGAAGTCGACCACACCCGCATCGGCACCGACGGCGAAGCCGAAGTCCTCGGCCGCACCCACACCCGCAACATCGCGCTCGGCGTCGGCACCGAACCGCACATCCCCGAGCCGCTGCGCCCCCTGACCGAACAGCCCACCGTCCCCGTCATCCACTCCGCCGACTACCTCCACCACCGCGACCGCCTCCTCGCCGCCGAACACGTCACCGTCATCGGCTCGGGACAGTCGGGCGCCGAAATCTTCCTCGACCTCCTCCGCGCCCGCCCCACCGGAGCCGAGAAGATCCACTGGCTCACCCGGACCGAGGCGTTCGCCCCCATGGAGTACTCCAAGCTGGGCCTCGAACACTTCACCCCCGACTACACCCGCTACTTCCACGCCCTCCCCGAACAGGTACGCGCCGACCTCGTCCCCCGCCAGTGGCAGCTCCACAAGGCCATCGACGCCGACACCATCGCCGCCATCCACGACGAGCTCTACCGCCGCACCCTCCACGGCGGCTGGCCCGACGCCGTCCTCACCCCCGGCGTCCGCGTCCGCACCGCCGGCCGCCTCGCCACCACCAAGGTCGAGCTCCACCTCGAACACCTCCAGCAGGGCACCCGCAGCCGCCTCACCACCGACGCCGTCATCCTCGCCACCGGCTACCGCGAGCGCCCCCTCGGCCGGCTGCTCGCCGGACTCGACCCCTACATGCGCCGCGACTCCGCCGACCGGCCCCGCGTCGACGCCCACCACCGGCTCGTCCTCGACCCGTCGGTCACCGGCTCCCTCTACGTACAGAACGCCGAAACCCACACCCATGGCGTCGGCGCACCCGACCTCGGCCTCGCCGCCTGGCGCAGCGCCGGCATCCTCAACCACCTCACCGGCAAGGAGCCCTACCCCCTCCCGCACCGCACCGCCTTCACCACCTTCGGCCTGGAACGCCAGGAGGCGCCCGGCATTCCCCGCCAGACGCCTCCCCTCCCCAGCCGGCGGACCGGCCGGACCGTGTCCCCCTAGAAGACCGGCACACCGTCCCGGGTCAGCTTCCAGTCCACCGACGCGAACCGGCCCGGGTCGACCGTCCCCTGCGCCTTCACCCACTGGATGATGGTGTTCCGGATCTCGTCCGAGTTCGCCCACACCTGCTTCGCCGCCGCCACGTGCGGGAACGCGCCACCACCGGACGCCCGGTAGTTGTTCACCGCCAGCACGAACTGGGCGGCCGGATCCAGCGGCTTGCCCTGGAACGACAGGTTCACGATCCGCGACCCCGCCGGCCGGGCGATGTCGATCTCGTACGACAGGCCGTACACCGCGTCATAGTTGTAGTCCGGCGTACCGCCCGCGTTCGTCAGCTTCGCCGGATCCACCGGCGCACCCGCCGGAGTCTGCGCGTAGTACCGCGCCGAGAACTCCAGGTAGTCCTTGAGCTGCGCACCCGTCAGCAGCCGCGCCTCCAGCGTGTTCTCGAACGGGTACAGCCCCGCCGCGTCCCGGATGGTCACCTCACCCGCCGGAATCCGCGCCGTACGGGAGAAGCACGACGCCTGCGAGAGCACCGGAAGCGACGCGTACGCGCCACCCGCCAGCGCCGCCTTCACCGTCTCGGCCTGGACGTGGTTGATCAGGTCGATGATCGGCTCGTCCTTCCACGGCGCCTCCGCCGTGGACATCACGGCCGTCGACGTGCCGATGACCTGGTTGACGTACGCCACGACCTTCTCGTGCTCGTCACCCAGCAGCTTGACGATGCCCGGGTCCTCCTCGACGGTGTTCGAGTTCAGCACCGACGCGCCGACCTTCTCGACCACCCAGCGGCCCTTCGACCACACCACCTCGAAGTCGAACAACGTCAGCCGCTGGCCCCACTTCAGCGGCTCCGACAGCACGACGTCCTTGCCGGTCTCCTTGTTCCGCACCCGGTACTCCGGGATCTCCGTGTGCGCGTGACCCACCAGGATCGCGTCGATGCCCGGCACCTGCTCCGCCACCAGAGCGGCCGCGTTCTCGATGTACGGGAGCTGATCCCCGTACGAGGACGTCCCGCTCGACCCCGAGTGCGCCGACACGATCACCACGTCCGCGCCCATCGACCGCAGCCTCGGCACCCACTTCGCGGCCTGCTCCTCCAGCCCGGGGAACACCATCCGGCCGCTGACGTTCGCCTTGTCCCAGATCGCGATGCCCGGGTTCGTCAGGCCCAGCACCGCCACCCGCACATCGCGCCCGCACGGCGTACGCAGCCGGTGCGTGCTGTACGGGGGGAACGCCGGGCGCAGCGTCTTCGCGTCCAGCGCGTTGGCACCCAGCAGCGGGAAGTCGCACTGCTCCTGGAACTTCCGCAGCACGGGTATGCCGTAGTTGAACTCGTGGTTGCCGAGGGCGGCGGCGTCGTACCCGATCGCGTTCATCGCCTGCGCCATCGGATGCACCGGACCGCTCTCGGCGGTGATCGGGTCGACCTTGGCGTAGTAGTACGAGAGCTGGGTGCCCTGGATGGTGTCGCCCGCGTCGATCAGCAGGGTGTTGCGGCGCCCCTTCTCCTCGCGCACCCGCTCCACCAGCGTCGAGATCTTCGCCAGGCCGACGTCGTTGCGGGCCTTGTCGTCGAACTCCTTGTCCGTGAAGTAGTCCCAGTTGAAGACGTTGCCGTGCAGGTCCGTGGTGCCCATCACCGTGAAGGAGTACCGCTTGGCCCGGGGTGCGGCGGCCGCCGCCGGTGCCCCGACCGTCCCGGCGATCGCCACACCGGCGCCGGCCACGGCCGAACTCCCCAGGAACGTCCTTCGATTGAGCGGCATGTGGTCTCCTTCGTTCAGTGCATGACGCGCGTAGATTCTGGCGCAGACACGCTGTTCGCAACAGCCCCGGCAGGTTTCGATCCGGTGACCGCCTGCGGAAGAGTGGAACCACACCGCCCCGGAACCGAAAGCCGAGCGAAGGAGCCCACCGGCGATGACCCAGCCCACCACGCCCACCGCCGCCACGACCACCACCACCGACCTGCCCTACGGCACCCCCCAAGCCCCCCGCGTCGCCGTGCGCGGCGAGGCCCACCTCGAAGTCGACCCCGAAATCGCCCGCATCGGCGTCACCGTCAGCGCACGCGGCACCGACCGGCGCAGCGCCCTCGACGACCTCACCCACCGCAACACCACCGTCCTCGACCTCATCAAGAGCTACGGCGACGCCGTCGAGAACCTCCAGACCGGCGCCTTCTCCATCACCCCCGAACTCTTCCGCCACGGCCGGGCCGAACGCGTCCGCGCCTACCACGGCAGCGTCCACATCACCGCCGAACTCACCGACTTCACCGCACTCGGCGAACTCACCACCCGCCTCGCCGACCTCGACCTCACCCGAGTCGACGGCCCCTGGTGGGCACTGCGCCCCGACTCACCCGCCCACGGCGAAGCCCGCCGGCAGGCGGTCAGGGAAGCCGTCCAGCGCGCCCGCGAGTACGCCGAAGCCCTCGGCACCCGCCTGGCCGCCCTCGTCGAACTCGCCGACCTCGGCGCCGAGAACGCCGCCCCCTCCTACCCGCCCGCCACCGGCGGCACCCGCATGGCCTTCGCCGCCGCGACCACCGAAACAGCCGCCCCGCCGCTCGACCTCGAACCCCAGCGCCAGACCGTCACCGCCCAGGTCAACGCCCGCTTCACCATGCACCCGCCCCAGCTCTGAACCCCCCGCGCACGCTCATCGGAGCAGCACCCCGCACACATTCAACACTTGTCAATAACGTTTCATGGAAAGGTCGTTGAGTAGTCACGCAGGACCAAATCCTCTACCCACCGGTAAGCCATAGGCTCGAACCATGCGCCGAGCCAAAATCGTCTGCACCCTGGGCCCAGCCACCGACACATACGACCAGATCAAGACACTGGTCGAAGCCGGAATGGACGTCGCCCGCTTCAACCTCAGCCACGGCAGCTACGCCGACCACGAGGAGCGCTACCAGCACGTACGCAAAGCCTCCGACGAGACCGGCCGCAACGTCGGCATCCTCGCCGACCTTCAAGGCCCGAAGATCCGCCTCGGACGCTTCCGTGAAGGCCCCGTACTCCTTGAACGCGGCGACAGCTTCACCATCACCGTCGAACCCGGCGTCCAGGGCGACCGCCACACCTGCGGCACCACCTATGAGGGCCTCGCCACCGACGTCACCCCCGGCGAGACCATCCTCGTCGACGACGGCCGCGTCACCCTCCACGTCACCGCCGTCGACGGCCCCCGCGTCCACACCACCGTCCTCGAAGGCGGCATGGTCTCCGACAACAAGGGACTCAACCTCCCCGGCGTCGCCGTCTCCGTGCCCGCCCTCTCCGACAAGGACGTCGACGACCTGCGCTGGGCGCTGCGCACCGGCGCCGACATCATCGCCCTGTCCTTCGTACGCAGCGGACGCGACATCGAGGACGTCCACCGCGTCATGGACGAGGAAGGCCGCCGCGTACCCGTCATCGCGAAGATCGAGAAGCCGCAGGCCGTCGACAACATCGACGACATCGTCGCCGCCTTCGACGGCATCATGGTCGCCCGCGGCGACCTCGGCGTCGAAATGCCCCTGGAACAGGTCCCGATCGTCCAGAAGCGCGCCATCAAACTCGCCAGGCGCAACGCCAAGCCGGTCATCGTCGCCACCCAGATGCTCGACTCGATGATCGACAACTCACGCCCCACCCGCGCCGAGGCCAGCGACGTCGCCAACGCCGTCATCGACGGCACCGACGCCGTCATGCTCTCCGGCGAGACCAGCGTCGGCCGCTACCCCGTCGAGACCGTCCGCACCATGAGCCGCATCGTCGAGGCCGCCGAGGAGGACCTCCTCGCCAAGGGCCTGCCGCCCCTGACGGAACGCAACAAGCCCCGCACCCAGGGCGGTGCCGTCGCCCGCGCCGCCGCCGAGATGGGCGACTTCCTCGGCGCCAGGTACCTCGTCGCCTTCACCCAGTCCGGCGACACCGTACGCCGCCTCTCGCGCTACCGCTCCCCGATCCCGCTCCTGGCCTTCACCCCCGACCCGGCCACCCGCTCCCAGCTCAGCCTCACCTGGGGCGTGGAGACCTTCCTCGGCCCGCACGTCGAATCCACCGACGCGATGGTCGCCCAGGTGGACGAGCACCTCCTCGAGATCGGCCGCTGCCGGAAGGACGACACCGTCATCATCACCGCCGGCTCCCCGCCGGGCGTCTCCGGCTCCACCAACCTGGTCCGCGCCCACCACATCGGCGAACCCCTGGCGTAACCCGCTCAGTACTTCGGCCCGACGTGCGCGTCCATCAACCCCACGGACGCGCGTCGGGCGACCGAGATGTTGTACGGGTTCCCGCTACGAGCGAGGGTCGTCCACTCGACGCCCACCTTGTCCAGCGCATCGGTGAACAACTGCCGGATGTCGTCCGACTTGTTGGAGAAGAAGTACCGGGGATACTCGTACCGCTTCCGCACCCCGCCCACGAGGCGCGTGGTCCAGTTCGTGATCCGGCACCCGTCGGAATGGATGAGCCCCCGGACGAACTCCCAGGGATGCTCGTCCACGATTCTCTGCTGCCAGGCTTCGAGGACGATGCGGCGCTCGTGCTTCTTGCCGGGACCGTGCTGGGGGAAGAGGCACTCCAGATGCTTCGAGTAGACCTTGACGTTGCGGCATCCTGTGCGGCGAACCCGGCACACCGCATTGCCCGGGAATACGGTGCGCATGGCCTTCTCGCAGTCGTCCATCAGCCCCGGCCACGTCTCATCGCAGGTGATCATGAGGTTGGGTACTCGGTGAGCCGAGTAGTGACTGATGTGACCGTCTCCGAGGTACAGGCCCAGAAGGTAGGAGTAGGCGGATGCGTCGAGGTCCCGCCCATGGCAACGTGGGCACTCCGGGTGGTGCCTGCCCGGGCACTCCCCGCGCTTGGAGCGATCCATGTGGAGCCAGTACGCGACCGTCCCGGGGGGTAGGTCGAGCCGTCGCGCCACGTCCGCGTTCCTGGCACCGCCGCGTAGGAGCGTCAGGGCCTGTTGTCGCACTGCTGTTCCGTGAAGGTTCATGCGACAACTCTGCGTGAGCGCGCGTGACAGTGAGCAGCGAAAAGCGGATGTTCACGAGAATGAGAACATCCGCTTGGAGGGTGAGTTGTGCCGGGTGCGGGATTCGAACCCGCACGCCCTTTCGGGCAGATGTGTTTGAGACATCAGCGTCTGCCGTTCCGCCAACCCGGCGAGGGTACTGGTCGGAGTGTACCCGGTGCCCATGATCCCTGACAGCTAGGTAGGCTCATGGGGAGCTGTACCTGCCCTTGGAACGAGGAGCCCACGTGACCGCCCCCGAGTCGCCCCAGCCCGACGCCGCCGACGACGACAAGTCGCACGTCCCGCCGCTGACGACCCGTGTCGTCATCGCCGAGGACGAGGCCCTCATCCGCCTCGACCTCAAGGAGATGCTCGAGGAAGAGGGGTACACGGTCGTCGGTGAGGCCGGCGACGGTGCCCGTGCCGTCGAGCTGGCCCGTGAGCACCGGCCGGACCTGGTCATCCTGGACGTGAAGATGCCCGTCCTGGACGGGATCTCCGCCGCCGAGAGGATCGCCGGCGAGTCCATCGCGCCCGTGCTGATGCTGACCGCGTTCTCGCAGCGCGACCTGGTGGAGCGGGCGCGGGACGCCGGTGCCATGGCGTACCTGGTGAAGCCGTTCAGCAAGAGCGACGTCGTGCCGGCCATCGAGATGGCGGTGTCGCGGTTCGCGGAGCTGAAGGCGCTGGAGAAGGAGGTCGCGGACCTCTCGCAGCGGCTGGAGACGCGGAAGCTGGTGGACCGGGCGAAGAGCATTCTCCAGACGCAGTACGGCCTGTCGGAGCCGGCGGCGTTCCGCTGGATCCAGAAGACGTCGATGGACCGGCGGATGTCGATGCAGCAGGTCGCGGAGGCGGTCATCGAGGACGCCGAGGAGAAGAAGGCCGCGAAGGGTCAGTAGGACGCGGTCGTAGGCGGACGACGAGGAGGGCCCACCCGTGACCGGGTGGGCCCTCCTCGTCCGTGTGCGGCTCAGTCCTCGCCGAGGTAGGCCTTGCGGACGGATTCGTCGTGCAGGAGGTCCCGTCCGGTGCCGGAGAGGACGATCTTGCCGATTTCCATCACGTGGGCCTGGTCGGCGAGCGAGAGCGCGGCCTGGGCGTTCTGCTCGACGAGCAGGATGGTGGTGCCCTGCGACTTGAGCTCGGCGATGGTCGCCATGATCTTCTGCATCATGATCGGCGAGAGGCCCATGGAGGGCTCGTCGAGCATGAGCAGTTTGGGCTGGGACATCAGGGCGCGTCCCATGGCGAGCATCTGCTGCTCACCGCCCGAGAGGGTGCCGGCGGCCTGCTTGCGACGTTCGCCCAGGATGGGGAAGAGGTCGTAGGCGCGCTGGATGTCCTTCTCGATGCCCGTCCGGTCGCTGCGGAGGAAGGCGCCGAGGCGGAGGTTGTCCTCGATCGTCATGCGGGGGAAGATGTGCCGCCCCTCGGGGGAGTGGGCGAGCCCGAAGGAGACGATCTTGTGGGCCGGGTACTTCCTCAGCGGCTTGCCGTCGAACTTGACCTGGCCGCCCACCGGCTTGAGCAGCCCGGAGAGGGTGCGCAGGGTGGTGGTCTTGCCGGCGCCGTTGGTGCCGATGAGGGTGACGACTTCGCCTGCGTCGACGGTGAAGGAGATGCCCTTGACGGCTTCGATCTTGCCGTAGGCGACGCGCAGGTCCTCGACTTCGAGCAGGGCGGTCATGAGTCGTTCTCCTTGCCGGTACCCGAGGTGCCCGAGGTTTCGGCGGCGGTGGTCGGGTCGGTGGTGCGGTCGGTGCCGCCGTCGGTGTCGTCCGCGGTGTCGGCGTCGGTGTCGCCCTCGGTGTCACCGTCGGCGTCCGTGGTGTCACCGTCGCCGTCGTCCGTGGTGTCGGCGTCCGTGGTGGCCTCAGCCTCGGCCTCGGCGTCGGCCGCGTCCGCCTCCGGGGCGTCGTCTCCGGTGCCGGTGCCGGTGCCGGTGCCGGTGGCTTCGTCCGCGTCGGTGGCCGTGGCCTCGGCGGCCTCCTCGGCCGCGGCGACCTCCGCCGCCTCGGCCTCGCCGGGCTCGCCCTCGAAGGGCTCGCCCAGGTAGGCGGCGATGACGCGCTCGTCGCGCTGGACGGTCTGGCCGTCGCCCTCGACGAGCTTCTGGCCCTGGACGAGCACGGCGACGCGGTCGCAGAGGTTCATGATGAACCGCATGTCGTGCTCGATGACCAGGATGGCGATGCCCATGTCCCGGATGGCGAAGACCAGTTCCTCGGTGGCGCGGGTCTCCTGCGGGTTCATGCCGGCGGTGGGCTCGTCGAGGAGCAGCAGGCCGGGCTCGCTGGCGAGTGCGCGGGCGATCTCGAGCTTGCGCTGCTCGCCGTAGGGGAGGTTGCGGGCGAGGTGGTCGGCCTTGGCGCCGAGGCCGACGAACTCGAGGAGTTCCATGGCGCGGGTGCGGGAGGCTGCTTCGGCCTTGTGGAAGCCGGGGCCGCGCAGGAGGGCGGACCAGAGCCCTTCCTTGGTGCGGGTGTGGCGTCCGACGAGGACGTTCTCCAGCACCGTCATGTTGCTGAAGAGCCGGATGTTCTGGAACGTCCGGGCGATGCCGGCGGCGGTGACCTTGAAGGACTTGGGCGGCAGGACCTGGCCCTTGTACCGGACTTCTCCCTCGGTGGGGATGTAGAGGCCGGTGAGGCAGTTGAAGAAGGTGGTCTTGCCGGCGCCGTTGGGTCCGATGAGGCCGACGATCTCACCGCTCTTGACCGTGAGGTCGACCGAGCGTACGGCGGTGAGGCCGCCGAAGCGCATGGTGACGCCGCGGGCGTCGAGGACGGTCTCGCCAGGAGCCGTGGCCGTGGCCGTGGTGGCCGTCTTGGTGGTGGTCATGTTCAGGCACCTGCCTTGGTGAGGGTGGCGGGCGCTTCCTCGTTCTCGTGGAATTCGAGCTGACGGCGGCGGTTGGGGATCATTCCCTCGGGGCGGAAGCGCATCAGCAGGACGAGCGCGACGCCGAAGGCGAAGAGCTGGTAGTCGCCGAGGAACTGCAGCTTGTTGGGGATGAGGAAGAGCAGCGCGCCGCCGACGAGGGGTCCGCTGATGGTGCCCATGCCGCCGAGGACGACGGCGGCCAGCAGGAAGGCCGAGTTGGGCGGGACCACGTGGGCGAACTGGTACTGCTCGGGGGTGACGGTGTAGGTCACGTGTGCCTGGACGGCGCCGGCGAGGCCCGCGAGGGTGGCGCCGAGGGCGAAGGCGACGAGCTTGACGCGGAAGCCGTTGATGCCCATGGCGAGCGCGGCGGTCTCGTCCTCGCGGATGGCGATCCAGGCGCGGCCGATGCGGGACTCGGAGCTGCGGCGGAACACCACGACCACGATCAGGGTGACCAGCAGCATGAGGAAGAAGTAGTTGGCGAACCGGCCGATGGTGAAGCCACCGATGGTGTGGACGGCGCCGAAGTCGAAGCCGAACATGTTGAGGTTCGGGATCGAGGAGATGCCGTTGGAGCCGTTGGTGACGTCGGGGCCGGAGGTGCCGTCGAGGTTGAGCACGGTGATGCGGAAGATCTCACCGAAGCCCAGGGTGACGATGGCGAGGTAGTCGCCGCGCAGCCGGAGCGTCGGGGCGCCGATGAGGACGCCGAAGATCATGGAGACGGTCGCGCCGACGAGGATGGCCGCCCAGAAGGGGAGGTGGACGTCGTAGGGCGAGGAGGGGGAGCCGGACACCATGGCCGCCGCGTAGGCGCCGACGCCGAGGAAGGCGACGTAGCCGAGGTCGAGGAGGCCGGCGAGGCCGACGACGATGTTCAGACCGAGGGCGACGGTGGCGAAGATGAGGATGTTGACGCCGATGGTGGCGTACTGGTCGTCGCTCTGGGTGAACGGGAAGGCCGCGGCGGCGACGAAGGCGCCGATCATGGCCACGTTGCGGTGGCGTGCGGTGAGTGCCGAGACGCGGGCGATGAGGCCGGCCTTGGCGAGCGCCGCGAAGCCGAAGCCGGCGGTCATCAGGAAGCCGAGGAACAGCTCGTCGTACTCGGTGCCGATGCCGTAGGTGAAGACGGTGAGGCCGAGGGCGAGTACGGCGGTGATGATGAGGATCTCGACGTACCCGGGCAGTTTGCGGGCCGGGGTGATCGGGCCGGTGGCGAAGGCGGCCTTGATGGTGGCCCACTGGTTGCCGGCGCGGTGCTTGAACTGGTCCCAGCCGGTGTCCTCCGGGTCGGCGGGCAGCAGGTGCGGCCGTTCGAAGGGGAGGGCCAGGGCGCCGAGGAGCGCCACGAGCGTGGTGAGGGCCGCGACGAAGCCGCCGGGCTCGAGGTTGATCAGGCCGCCGAGCTGGACGCTGATGGCGATGATCGTGTACCAGGCGGTGGCGAACGCGGCGAGGGCCGACAGCTTGATGGCGGAGTCGGCGCCGGCGGGGACGAGCCAGCGGGTGCCCTTGATGCCGTACGAGGCGAGTCCGAACAGGGCGGTCAGGGCGCCGCCGATGAGGACGAGCCACTGGAGGCCGCCGGGGTAGCCGTAGACGGTGAGGTCTCCGGGGAAGGCGGGGGTCCAGGTCCAGGCCAGGAACGCGGAGACGACGGTGAGCGCGCCGCCTGCGGTGGCGGTGGCCCGCGCGATGTGCGGGGGCAGGGCGATGAGCCCGGTGCGCTCGGCGGTCGTGGTGGTGTGCGGGGTGTCCGCGGTGGTGGTCTGTGTGGTCATGGTGGTGTCACGCCCTGTCCGCGACGCGCTCGCCCAGGAGGCCCTGTGGCCGGAAGAGGAGCACGAGGATGAGGAGTACGAACGCCCAGACGTCGGCCCAGGACTGGCCGCCGAGCTGCTGCATGCCGGGGATGTCGGCGATGAAGGCGGTGGCGAGGGTTTCGGCGAGGCCGAGCGCGAGACCGCCGATCATGGCGCCGTAGATGTTGCCGATGCCGCCGAGGACGGCCGCGGTGAACGCCTTGAGGCCGAGGATGAAGCCCATGCGGAAGTTCACTTCGCCGTACTTGAGGCCGTACGCGACGGCTCCGATGGCGGCGAAGGCGGCTCCGAGGGCGAAGGCGACCACGATGATGCGGTCGGTGTTGATGCCCATGAGCTTGGCGGTGTCCGGGTCCTGGGCGGTGGCCTGCATGCCGCGTCCGGTCCGGGTCTTCATGACGAAGTAGCCGAGGATCGCCATGGACAGGGGGGCGGCCAGGAGGAGGAAGACGTCACCGGTCTGGATGGTGACGCTGCCGAGGTGGAAGGGGCCGCCGGGGATTTCGGGGAAGGTGAGGGAGGAGGTGGCTCCCGGGTACCAGGCCCAGACGGCCTGCTGGAGTGCCAGCGAGATGCCGATGGCGGTGATGAGTGGGGCCAGGC
The DNA here is from genome assembly GCF_004353505.1 of Streptomyces sp. WAC05374. Taxonomy (GTDB): domain Bacteria; phylum Actinomycetota; class Actinomycetes; order Streptomycetales; family Streptomycetaceae; genus Streptomyces. The sequence continues at coordinate 207,587 of NZ_SMNQ01000002.1, read as the reverse complement.
GTGGCCCTCCGCGCAGAGGGCGGTAGGCGAATCGTTCGGTTCCGACCGCGATGGTGACGGCGACGATGATCGCCCCGATGATCATGAGTGGCAGGGCGAGCCACATGGTGGTGCCGCTGGGGAGTATCAGCCAGACCGTGAGGGCACCGAAGCCTCCGGTCATGAATATCTCGCCGTGGGCGAAGTTGATGAGCTGGACGATGCCGTAGACCATCGTGTAGCCAATGGCGACCAGCCCGTACATCGATCCGAGTAGCAGGCCGTTGACCAGCTGTTGCGGCAGTTCGTTCACCGCAGGTCCTCCGAAGTCTTTCGCCGGATGTGACACCGCGCGGGGCGCTTTGTGCAGCGTCCCGCGCGGCCAGGGATGTGATGCGGAGTCGTGATCAGCCGGAGTAGGTGCCGGACTTCACGGGCTTCCAGGCGCCGCCCTCGTAGCGGTAGACGGTGAGCTGCTTGTTCGTCGCGTCGCCGTACTCGTCGAAGGAGACCTTGCCGGTGACGCCCTCGAAGGAGACGCCCTTCATGGCCTCGAGGACCTTGGCGCGGGCGTCCTCGGGGAGCTTGCCGCCGTTGTCGTCGACGACCTTCTTGACGGCCTCGATGATCGACCAGGCGGAGTCGTACGAGTAGCCGCCGTAGGCCTCGAAGGCCTCCTTGTAGCCGGCCTTCTTGTAGTTCTCGACGAACTCCTTGGCCGAGGGGAGCGTCTCGACCGGGGCGCCGACGGAGGTGGCGAGGTCGCCCGCGCCCTCCTTGCCGGAGAGCTTGATGAACTCGGCGCTGTAGATGCCGTCGCCGCCGACGAGCGGGATCTTGGCGCCGGAGGCCTTGATCTGCTTGCTCAGCGGGCCGGCGGCGGGGTACTCGCCGCCGTAGTAGACGACGTCGGCGCCCGAGTTCTTGATCTTGGTGACGACCGCGGAGAAGTCCTTGGTGTCGGGGTTGACGTGGTCCTCGCCGGCGACCTTGCCGCCGAGCTTGGTGAACTCGGCCTTGAAGGTGGCGGCCAGGCCGGCGCCGTAGGTCTTCTTGTCGTCGACGACGAAGACCTTCTTCTTCTTGGCGTCGTTGAAGAGGTACTGCGCCGCGAAGGGGCCCTGGATGGCGTCCGTGGTCGCGGTGCGGAAGTAGGAGGCGTACGGCCGCTTCTTGGTGCCGCCGTTCCAGTCCTGGCCCTGGGTGAGGGCCGGGTTGGTGTTGGCGGGGGAGACCTGGACGAGCTTGGCGTCGTCGAAGACCTTCTGCATGGACTCGGCCACGGAGGAGTTCAGCGGGCCGACCACGCCGAGGACGTTCTTGTCGGCGACCAGCTTGGTGGCGTTCTGCTGGCCCGAGGAGGGCTGTGCCTGGTCGTCGAGCGCCTCGATCTTGAAGGTGACGCCGTCGACGTACTTCTTCTCGTTCGCCTGCTTGGCGGCGAGGTCGACCGAGTTCTTGATGCCAAGGCCCAGGGCGGAGAGGTCGCCGGTCAGCGGCGCGTCCACACCGATGACGACGGTGGTGCCGCCACCTCCGGCGGAGTCCCCACTCTTGTCGTCGCGCGAGCCACAGGCAGTGAGGGACAGTGCTCCGGTCGTGAGCACTGCGGTGAGTATGAGCAACGAACGCTGTCGCACGAAGGGGTCCTTTCCCTGGCGCGGCCTCCTCGGGTCGAGGAGCCGTGTCGAGCGCCGGGCCGTACATGGAGTGGTACGGCCGTGCAGTTGACGCGCCCGGCGGCGCGGTGACTGGCCGTGACTCTAAGCGCAGCCGGGGCGGCTCGGGGAGCGCCATCGGCAGGATGTGACTGTCTTGTTATGCCGTGGCCAAACGTTTCCGATGCGTGGCGCCTACACCCTTCATGCGCGATCCCAGGTTCCTCTCACATGTCGAGAACGCCCAGTTCCGCTAAGGGGCTTGGGTCGATCATGGTGCTTACGCGGCGGTCGGCCGCCGACGGTTCGGCGGGGTGCCCGGAGGGGTGTTCGGGCCGTCCGGGACCCGCCGGGGGTGGCGGGTATCACTCCCCTTGATCGTTACTCAGAGTGACGGTCGGCGGGTGGCGGAGCGGATCACTGCCAGGGGTGTCCGGTGGCTCCGCCGCTCCTCTGGCGCTCGGCGCACCGGCGTCGTGTCTCCCTCTCCACCACCCGGCCGGCCGCCTCCGGGCCGGCGCGCCGCAGCTCCTCGCGGGCATCGGCGACGACCGCCAGGAGGATCTCGTTCTGGGCCCCTGAGAGCCCCTTCTGCATGAAGTCCCCTTTCGCCCGCCCCGCGAGCTCTTCGCGGGCCCAGTGTCCGATCAGCGCGACGCAGAGTTCGATAGGTGAAGTGGCTTGTGGCGAGGGTGAGTTGGTCCGACCGTCGGCGCGATCGGTGGAGGCGCAGCCGACGGGCAGAACGGCGGCGACGAGCAGGGCGAGCGGTCGCCCGCGGCGTCGTCCGCGGCGCGGTGCACCGGGCGTCATGTGCCAGACGGTACGCGCGCCCCGGGTGTCCCGGCCAGGGACGTGCACCGTCAACTGTGCGTGAACGGGGCGGGGTTGGGCGGTCTGGTGTGACAGGTGTGCGGACGGTGGAATATGTGGGCGCTTCCCTTGTGCTCGTCACACCCCTCAGAACCCCCGGAGGCAGGCACGATGCCGAGAATGACCGTATTACGCACGACGTGGGCGACCCGCCCGCTCGCCCTGGGCGTGGCCGCGGCCGCGCTTCTGACGGCGCTCCCGCTGTCGTCCGCGCGCGCCGCCGACGAGCGTCCCGCGCTGCGGATCACGGGCGGGGCGACCCAGCCCGTCTTCTCCCGCGCGGAGGCCGTGTACCAGCATGTGGACATCGAGACCGCGACGGACAGCGACCAAGATGGCCGGCGCGACACGGTACGGATGCGCATCCTGCGGCCCCGGGAGACCGACGCCGGGCTGAAGGTCGCGACGATCGTCGAGGCGAGTCCGTACTGGGGCGGGGGCAATGACGTGCCCTTCCACAACGTCGACCTCGAGGAGGACGGACTGCCCGGCGGTAAGGGGCGCACCGGGCTTCCGGGCCTCTACGAGACGGCCGCCGGGGCGGATCCGGCCCCTCTGAACGCCTCCGCCGTGGTCTTCCCCGGGTACACCGACAATTACTTCCTGCCCCGTGGCTACGCCGTGGCCCAGCTCGACAGCGTCGGTACGGGCGGCTCGACGGGCTGCCCGGTGTCCGGGGGCCGCGCCGAGACGCTCGGCGCGAAGGCGGCCGTCGACTGGCTGAACGGCCGCGCGAGGGGCTGGGACCCCGAGGGCCGGCCGGTCGGCGCGGCCTGGTCGACCGGCGACGCGGCGCTCATGGGCATCTCGTACAACGGGACCCTGCCGACCGCGGTGGCCACCACGGGCGTCGAGGGCCTCAAGGCCGTCGTGCCGATCGCGGGGATCAGCTCCTGGTACGACTACTACCGGGCGGGCGGCGGAGTCGTGGCGCCCGGCGGCTACCAGGGCGAGGACGCCGACATCCTCGCCAGGGCCGTCAACAGCCGGGCCGGCCGGGACGTCTGCGCGCCCGTCCTGGACCGGCTCACCGCGGACCAGGGCCGGGCGAGCGGTGACTACACCGCCTTCTGGCGGGAGCGGGACTATCTGAAGGACATCGGGAAGATCAAGGCCGGTGTCTTCCTGGTGCAGGGCCTCAACGACTGGAACGTCAAGACCCGGCACGCGGCCCGGCTGTGGGAGGCGCTGGAGGAGCACGACGTGCCCCGCGCCCTGTGGCTGCACCGGGCCGGGCACAGCAATCCGATGCCGCTGCGGATGGAGGAGTGGCTCGCCAAGCTGCACCAGTGGTTCGACCACTGGCTGTACGGCCTGGACAACGGGGCCCTGGACGGGCCGAGGGCCGAAGTGGAGCAGGCCGACTTCACCTGGCGGCAGGAGCGCGACTGGCCCGCGCCGGGCACGCGGGACGTCGGCCTGCGGCTCACCGCGGACGGCGGCCTGTCGCCGGTGCCCGGCCGGACCGCCCGCCACACGCTCACCGACGCGGGCCGCACCCTGCGGGCGGAGCAGCTCGTGGCCGCTCCGGACGAGCGGAACCCGAACCGGCTCGCCTACACCACCGGGCCGCTCGGCGCCGACCTGCGGATCAGCGGGACGCCCACCGTGTCGGTGCGGGCGTCCCTGGACGGCACGTCCCCCTATGTGACGGCGTTGCTCGTCGACCACGGCACGGACACCAGGGCGACCGCCGGGACGGTGGCGGACACCTCGCAGCTCGTCTGCTACGGCGAGGGCGTCCCCGGCGACACCGGCTGCGCCCACCGGACCCGGCACCGGACGGAGACGGCCGACTTCAAGATCGTGTCGCGGGGGTGGCTGGACGTCCGCAACCGCGACTCCCTCGAGCGGCAGAGCCGGGTCGTGGAGGGCCGGGAGTACCGCCTGGAGTGGGAGATGCAGCCCCAGGACTACGTCTTCAAGAAGGGGCACCGGCTGGGTGTGGTGCTGATCTCGACCGACCACGACTACACCCTGCGGTACCCGGCCGGGACGCGGATGACGGTCCGGGCCGGGCTCAGCGGCATCACCCTGCCGGTCGCCCCGCCGGCGGCCGGTGTGCCGCCGGTCAGTCCTTGGCCGGGGCGGTGACCGCCCCGGGGACGTTCTCCGCGTCCTTGGGGGAGACGTCGCGCAGGAGGCAGGTCAGGCGGGCCGTGCAGACCCGCTTGTCCTGCTCGTCGGTGATGACGATCTCGTACGTCGCGGTGGAGCGGCCGCGGTGGACGGGGGTGGCCACACCGGTCACCAGTCCGCTGCGGACGCCCCGGTGGTGCGTGCAGTTCAGGTCCACGCCCACAGCGATCCTGGAGACGCCGCCGTGCAGCATGGAGCCGACCGAGCCGAGCGTCTCGGCCAGCACGGCGGACGCGCCGCCGTGCAGCAGCCCGTAGGGCTGGGTGTTGCCCTCGACCGGCATGGTGCCGACGACGCGGTCCGCGGACGCCTCGACGATCTGCACGCCCATGCGGTTGCCGAGGTGCCCGGCGGAGAAGAGGGCGGGCAGGTCCACGCCGAGTGAGGCGTACTCGTCGATGACCTCTTGAGGGAACTTCACCTGTGTCTGCTCGCCCATGGGGCCCGGCTCCGATCGTCGTGCGGTCATGTCCCTGGTCTGCGGCGCTTCCTAAGCGAACGCTCAGACGGTGGGTGATTGTTCCAGACGCACGATGACGGACTTGCTGGCGGGGGTGTTGCTGACGTCGGCGGTCGCCTCCAGCGGCACCAGGACGTTGGTCTCCGGGTAGTACGCCGCCGCGCAGCCGAGGGCGGTGGGGTAGTGGACGACGCGGAAGCCGGCCGCGCGGCGCTCGGAGCCGTCCGTCCACTCGCTGACCAGGTCGGCGTACGCCCCGTCGGCCAGGCCGAGCCGGCGGGCGTCGTCGGGGTGGACCAGGACGACGCGGCGGCCGCCCTTGATGCCCCGGTAGCGGTCGTCCAGACCGTAGATCGTGGTGTTGTACTGGTCGTGCGAGCGCAGCGTCTGGAGCAGCAGCCGGCCTTCGGGCACCCGGGGGTACTCGACGGGGGCGGCCGTGAAGTTCGCCTTGCCGGTCTTCGTGGGGAAGCGGCGCTCGTCGCGCGGGGCGTGCGGGAGGGTGAAGCCGCCGGGGTTCGCCGCCAGCCTGGCGTTGAAGTCCTCGAAGCCGGGCACCACGCGCGCGATGCGGTCGCGGATCGTGGCGTAGTCGTGTGCGAACTCCTCCCACGGTGTGGCCGACGCCTCGCCCAGCACCGCCCGCGCCAGGCGGGCCACGATCGCCGGCTCGGACAGCAGGTGCGGGCTCGCCGGCGGCAGGTTCCCCCGTGAGGCGTGGACCAGGCCCATCGAGTCCTCGACCGTCACGAACTGCTTGCCGCTCTTCTGCACGTCCTTGTCGGTGCGGCCCAGCGTGGGCAGGATCAGCGCGCGCGTGCCGGTGACCGCGTGGGACCGGTTCAGCTTGGTCGACACGTGCACGGTGAGCCGGGCGCGCCGCACGGCGGCCTCGGTGACCTCGGTGTCGGGCGTCGCGCCGACGAAGTTGCCGCCCATGGCGAAGAAGACCTTCGCCCTGCCGTCCCGCAGCGCCTCGATGGCACGGACCACGTCGAGACCGTGGTGGCGGGGCGAGGTGATCCCGAATTCCTTGTCCAGCGCGTCCAGGAAGGCGGGCGCCGGGCGCTCGAAGATGCCCATGGTGCGGTCGCCCTGCACGTTGGAGTGGCCGCGGACCGGGCACACGCCGGCCCCGGGGCGGCCGATGTTGCCCCGCAGCAGCAGGAAGTTGACCACCTCACGGATGGTGGGCACCGAGTGCTTGTGCTGGGTGAGGCCCATGGCCCAGCACACGATGGTGCGCCGCGAGGCGAGCACCATGCGCAGCGCCCGCTCGATCTCGCCGCGCTCCAGGCCCGTGGCGGCGAGGGTCTCGTCCCAGTCGGCGGCCCGGGCGGCGGCGGCGAACTCCTCGTACCCGTGGGTGTGCTCCCGTACGAAGTCCTCGTCGACCGCCCCTTCCGTCTCCAGGACCAGCTTGTTCAGCAGCCGGAAGAGGGCCTGGTCGCCGCCGATGCGGATCTGGAGGAAGAGGTCGGTGAGGGCGGCGCCCTTGAGCATGCCCTGCGGCGTCTGCGGGTTCTTGAACCGCTCCAGGCCCGCCTCGGGCAGCGGGTTCACCGAGATGATCCGTGCACCGGAGGCCTTGGCCTTCTCCAGGGCGGACAGCATGCGGGGGTGGTTGGTGCCCGGGTTCTGCCCGGCCACGATGATCAGGTCGGCGCGGTGCAGGTCCTCCAGCGAGACGCTGCCCTTGCCGATGCCGATGGTCTCGTTCAGCGCCGAGCCGGACGACTCGTGGCACATGTTGGAGCAGTCCGGCAGATTGTTCGTGCCGAACTCCCGGGCGAAGAGCTGGAGCAGGAACGCGGCCTCGTTGCTGGTGCGGCCTGAGGTGTAGAAGACGGCCTCGTCGGGGGAGCCGAGGGCGGTCAGCTCCTCCGCGATGATCTGAAAGGCCCGCTCCCAGCTCACCGGCTCGTACCGGTCGGCGCCCTCCGCCGCGTACATGGGGTGGGTGATGCGGCCCTGCTGGCCCAGCCAGTACCCGCTGCGGGTGGCCAGGTCCGCGATGGGGTGGGCGGCGAAGAACTCCGGGGTGACCCGGCGCAGCGTCGCCTCCTCGGCGACGGCCTTCGCCCCGTTCTCGCAGAATTCCGCGACGTGCCGCTTGTCGCCCTCGGGCCAGGCGCAGCCGGGGCAGTCGAAGCCGTCCTTCTGGTTGACCTTGAGCAGGGTGCGCGCGGTGCGGCGCAGCCCCATCTGGGCGTGCGAGACCTTGAGCGTGTGCCCGATCGCGGGGAGCCCTGCGGCGGCGTGCTGCGGCGGCGCGACCTGCGGCGCGTCCTGGACCGGGTCACCTGTGGGCGGCTTGCTGGCCATCACGCTCCCCCTTGAGCGGTTGTGTGGCGGGGTACGTCTCCGATCCTGTCACGTGGCACCGACAGCCGTCGCCGCCCCTCGGGCGGGAGCGGCATTGTCAGTGGGGCGTGGCAGGATCGTCCCCGTGGTAGAGACAGCATCGAAGAAGACCGACGACAACCGTCCGCGCCTGCTCCTCATGGACGGGCACTCCCTGGCGTACCGGGCGTTCTTCGCGCTGCCCGCGGAGAACTTCACGACCGCGAGCGGCCAGACGACCAACGCCATCTACGGCTTCGCGTCGATGCTGGCGAACACGCTGCGTGACGAGTCGCCGACGCACTTCGCCGTGGCGTTCGACGTGTCCCGCAAGACCTGGCGCTCGGCGGACTTCCCCGAGTACAAGGCGAACCGCTCCAAGACCCCCGACGAGTTCAAGGGGCAGGTGGAGCTGATCGGCGAGCTGCTGGACACGATGAACGCGGAGCGGTTCGCGGTCGACGGCTTCGAGGCCGACGACGTCATCGCCACCCTGGCCACGCAGGCCGAGGCGGCGGGCTTCGAGGTGCTGATCGTCACCGGTGACCGGGACTCCTTCCAGCTCGTCTCCGACCACATCACGGTGCTGTACCCCACCAAGGGCGTCTCCGAGCTGACCCGGTTCACCCCGGAGAAGGTCCAGGAGAAGTACGGACTGACCCCCTCGCAGTACCCGGACTTCGCCGCCCTGCGCGGCGACCCGTCCGACAACCTGCCGGGCATCCCCGGTGTCGGCGAGAAGACCGCCACCAAGTGGATCACCCAGTTCGGGTCCTTCGCGGAGCTGGTCGAGCGCGCCGACGAGGTCAAGGGCAAGGTCGGGCAGGCGCTGCGCGACCACCTGGAGTCGGTCAAGCTCAACCGCCACCTGACGGAGCTGGTCCGGGACGTCGAGCTGCCCAAGTCCGTCGCGGACCTGGAGCGCCGGCCCTACGACAGGACCGCGCTGAAGGGGTTCCTGGAGGTCCTGGAGATCCGCAACCCGAGCCTGCGGGAGCGGCTCCTCGCGGTCGACCCGGGCGCGGAGGAGGAAGAGGCGCCGGCCACGGCCGCCGGCGTCGAGCTGGACGGCACGGTCCTGGGCGCGGGGGAGCTGGCGTTCTGGCTGGAGCAGCACGGCAACCAGCCGCTGGGTGTGGCGACCGTCGCCACCTGGGCACTCGGCGTGGGCAACGTCAGCGAGGTCGCGCTCGCCGCCGCCGACGGCAAGGCGGCCTGGTTCGACACCACCCAGCTCGACGAGGCCGACGAGCGGGCCTTCTCCGCCTGGCTCGCCGACCCGGACCGCCCGAAGATCATGCACAGTGCCAAGGAGGCGCTGCGGGTCTTCCCCGAGCACGGCTGGCACATCGAGGGCATCACCATGGACACCGCCCTCGCCGCGTACCTGGTCAAGCCGGGCCGCCGGTCGTTCGCGCTGGACGCCCTGTCCGTCGAGTACCTGCACCGCGAGCTGGCCCCCGCCGCCGCCGACGGGCAGCTCGCCTTCGGCACCGACGAGCAGGCCGAGGCCGACGCCCTGATGGCCCAGGCCCGCGCGGTCCTCGACCTGGGCGACGCGTTCGGCGAGAAGCTCGGGGAGGTCGGTGCCACCGGGCTGCTGCACGACGTGGAGCTGCCCACTTCCCTGCTGCTCGCCCGGATGGAGCGGCACGGCATCTTCGCCGACCGCGCCCACCTGGAGGCCATGGAGCAGCAGTTCGCGGGCGCGGTCCAGCAGGCCGTGAAGGAGGCGCACGCCTCCGTCGGGCACGAGTTCAACCTCGGCTCGCCCAAGCAGCTCCAGGAGGTCCTCTTCGGCGAGCTGAACCTGCCGAAGACCAAGAAGACCAAGACCGGTTACACCACGGACGCCGACGCGCTGGCCTGGCTGGCCGGCCAGACCGAGCACGAACTGCCGGTCATCATGCTGCGCCACCGCGAGCAGGCCCGGCTGCGTTCCACCGTCGAGGGCCTGATCAAGACGATCGCGGCGGACGGCCGGATCCACACCACCTTCAGCCAGACCGTCGCGGCGACGGGCCGGCTGTCGTCCACCGACCCCAACCTCCAGAACGTGCCGGTGCGCACCGACGAGGGCCGCGCCATCCGGCACGGCTTCGTCGTCGGCGAGGGCTTCGAGTCCCTCATGACGGCCGACTACAGCCAGATCGAGCTGCGGGTCATGGCCCACCTCTCCGAGGACGCGGGCCTGATCGAGGCGTTCACCTCCGGCGAGGACCTGCACACCACCGTCGCCTCCCAGGTGTTCTCCGTGGAGCGCTCGGCGGTCGACGCCGAGATGCGCCGCAAGATCAAGGCCATGTCGTACGGCCTGGCGTACGGCCTGTCCGCCTTCGGCCTGTCCCAGCAGCTCAACATCGAGGCGGGCGAGGCGCGTGCCCTGATGGACACGTACTTCGAGCGGTTCGGCGGCGTGCGGGACTATCTGCGCCGGGTCGTCGACGAGGCCCGCGCCACCGGGTACACGGAGACGATGCTCGGCCGCCGCCGGTACCTGCCGGACCTGAACAGCGACAACCGCCAGCGCCGCGAGGCGGCCGAGCGGATGGCGCTGAACGCCCCGATCCAGGGCACGGCCGCCGACATCGTGAAGGTCGCCATGCTCAACGTCGACCGGGCGCTGCGCGAGGCGGGCCTGGCCACGCGCATCCTGCTCCAGGTCCACGACGAAATCGTCCTCGAAGTGGCCCCCGGCGAGCGTGAGCGCGTGGAGGAGATCGTCCGGCACGAGATGTCCACGGCGGTCGAGCTGCGCGCCCCGCTGGACGTCTCGGTGGGCGTCGGCGCGGACTGGGACTCCGCGGCGCACTGACGTGCCCCCGCCCCCGGTCGGCCCAGCACGGGCCGGCCGGGGCGCGGCCAGCCCGCCGCCCCTGCGCCGGCCCGGACACGCCCGCCCGGCCGGGGCGCGGCTAGCCCGCCGCCCCGCGTGCGCCCGCCGTGCGCAGGCGCATCCCCGCGCCGTACAGCAGCAGGCCCGCCGCCAGCCCGGCCCCCGCGCCGAAGCACGCCGTGGGGATGATGTCCAGCGGCGTGTCGATCCGCCCCCAGTACGCGTACCACCGCACGCACCGGTGCACGATCCCGGCCGCCACGCACCCCCCGAGCAGGCCCCCCGCCAGCCACCGCCCCCGCCGGTCCAGCACCGGCACCGACGCCGGAGCCCGCACCGCCGCCTCCGGCGGCACCCGCCGCAGCGCGCCGCCCACGAACCACACCAGCACCACCAGGGCCACGGCGGAGCCGCCGTACTGGGCGTACAGGTACACGGGGAAGCCGGCCACCACGTCGCCCAGTACCGGCAGCACCCTGGTGCCCCACCGGTCCGCGTGCGTGAAGGCGTCCCACCCCACGTGCGTCGCCGCCCCGATGGCGGCCGAGACGTAGAAGCGGACCGCGAGCCCCGCCGGATGCCGCTCGCGCCAGGACTCACCCCGCACCAGGGCGTGCGTCCGTCCCTGCCACCGGCCCGGCACCAGGGCCAGCAGCGGCTCACGCACCATCAGCCACACCGCCACGAGAGCGGCCGTGATCAGAACGTCGACGGTCAGGATGCCCATCAGGCCGTGGGTGACGTCCCCGAAGAGCATCGCCCCGGGGATCACGGTGTCCGCGAAGTACGTCATATCGGGCGAGAAGGACCCCATGACGAGCGCCGAGGCGACCAACGGCCCCCGCCCGGTGCCCGACTTCCGTATCCCCGGCAGGACCGCCGCGGCATGGCTGAGTGTGAACGGCATGGCTGTCGTGCCCCCCGACGTGCGAACCACGGATCAATGCCGCCCAGTATGCGTGACGTTCCTCCACCGGATTCCGGACGTCCAGGAGGTGACGAAAGCGTGAAAAGCGGTCAGGTGCCGGTGTGCCGGGGCGCCGAGTTGACGTAGGGTCGCCTGAGACCGCGCTGGGGAGCGCGAAGGGCCGTCTACGGGGAGGGACCGGACGTATGGCAGGGCACATCGGCCGTCGGTTGCGCAAGGGAGCCACCAGTACGGCGGTGGCAGCGGCGGCGGTGGCGGCGCTCTCCGCCTCACAGGCACCCGGCGTGACGCCCTCGGGCGGCGACCAGCAGCTCTCCGACACGACGCCACCGCCCACGGCCGACGGCTCGGCGACCGGCAACTCCCCGTACTACACCGATCTGCCGCCGCTCAACACCCCCGCCAAGCCCGGCGGTTCCCCGGACGCGCCCGTCGTCACCGGCCCGGCGGAAGCGGGCATACCCGCGACCGTGCTCGCCGCCTACAAGCAGGCCGAGCAGCACCTGAAGACCAACGACCCCGGCTGCAACCTCCCCTGGCAGCTCCTGGCCGGCATCGGCAAGGTCGAGTCCGGCCAGGCGCGCGGCGGCCGGGTCGACGCGAACGGCACGACCTTCTCGCCGATCCTCGGCCCCGTCCTCAACGGCGTCGGCTTCGCCAACATCTCCGACACCGACAAGGGCGCCTACGACGGCGACCGGACGCACGACCGGGCAGTCGGCCCCATGCAGTTCATCCCCTCCACCTGGGCGAGCTGGGGCCAGGACGCCAACGGTGACGGGCGCAAGGACCCGAACAACATCTACGACGCCGCACAGGCGGCCGGCATGTACCTGTGCGCCAACAACCGCGACCTCGCGGTCAAGGCGGACCTCGACAAGGCGATCCTCAGCTACAACCGCTCGACGGAGTACCTGCGCACCGTTCTGTCCTGGTTCGAGTACTACAAGAGCAACAGCCACCAGGTGCCCGACGGCACCGGGGTCCTGCCCGTCGACCGCAGCGACAACGGGACCGGCCGGACCGGCACGACCACGCCGACCCCGACGCCCACCCCCACCCCGACCCCGCCCCCGTCGGTCACGCCCACCCCCACGCCCCCGGCGACCGCGAAGCCCACGCCCACGCCGACCCCCAAGCCCCCGACGACGTCCCCCACCCCGACGCCGACGCCGACGCCGCCCCAGACGCCGACGCCCACCCCGACCCCGCCCTCGGCCACCGTCACGCGCCTCACGGCCGCGGGCACCGGGCCGCTGACCGCGACGGCCGGCACGCAGTTCGCCGAACGCCCCGCCGCCACCGCGCTCAACGCGACGGGCAAGCCGGTGGCCAGGGTCGCCGTGAAGTTCACCCTCGTCGGCGAGACCGACTCCCGCTTCCCGGACGGCGCCACCGGCGTCACCGTCCTCACGGGCACCGACGGCACCGCCACCGCCCCCGCGCTCCAGGCGGGCGAGCGGACCGGCGAGTTCACCGTCCGGGCCACCGTCGTGGGCCGCACGGTCACCCCGCTCGACCGCACCGCCACCGTCACCGCCCGCCAGGCCGACGCCCTCACCAGGACGGACGACAAGGCGCTGACGGCCGCGCCCGGCACCGAGTTCGCCGACCAGGTCCAGGTGAAGGCGACGTACAAGGGCGCCGCCGCCTCCGGCGTCGAGGTGACCGCCACCATGATCAAGGCGGCGGACGACGCGACCGTCACCGACCAGGGGCCCTTCTTCAAGGACGGGCAGGGCAACCCGCTCCGCACCCTGGAGGGCCTCAGGACCGACGCGAACGGCATGCTCACCCTGCCGAAGGTCTACGCCGACGGCCGGACCGGCACGTTCCTCCTGCGCCTCACCACCACCGGCGGCGCGACCCTGACCGTCGAGCTCACGGTCGCCTGACGGCCCACCGCACACCGCACGCACCGCCCCGCCGGCCACCGGCGGGGCGGTGCCGTGTGTTCTCATCTCGCAACGCGGTTGCTACGGTGCCAGCCACCTGACGGAGCATCAGACAGGGAGGCCGGTCCATGCGCGCCCTCATAGCCGCCGCCCTGGGGCTCGTCCCCGTCCTGCTCCTGATGCTGCTGCTGGCCGTCACCGACCCCGCGCCCGAGGGCCACACCTCACCCGAGCCGCTCCTCACCACGGTCCCCGGACCCAAGAAGTAGGAGGGCGACCGCCATGCGCCGCCGAGCCGGCCTCGTCCTCCTCTCCCTCGCGGTCTTCTTCACCGCCATGGCACCCACCCTGCGCTGGTACGCCTTCCCGCGGCTGGCGAAGATCCCGGCCGGCCAGTACCAGGAGATGGTCCTGGAGGCGAAACCGGCGACCCTCCTGGCGTACGACACCATGAAGGCCGAGCGGGTCGACAAGGTCACCATCGTCCAGACCCTCAAGGGCAACGTCGAGGAGTCCCGGCGCATCGAACGCGACGCGGGCCGCGACGTCGTCGTCTGGGACACCCTCTCCCACGTCGTCGGCCCCGACGGCGCGATGGTGTCCCAGATCCCCGAGCGCTACATCTTCGACGCCCACACCCAGCAACCCGTCCACGCCACCGGCGAATCGGTCGACGGCGACCCGGTCCGGCGCGAGGGCATCGAGTTCAAATGGCCCTTCCTCACCGAGAAGCGGGACTACACCTACTTCGACGCCCAGACCCGCACCTCCGCGCCCATCCACTACAAGGGCACCCGCACCTTCCGCGGCCTGGAGGTGTACTACTTCGAGCAGACCATCCCCTGGACCAAGGTGCCCTACCCCAGGAGAATGCCGCTCCCGGGCATCGACGCCACGACGCTCGAAGAGCGGACCGGCACCACCCGCTGGTACACCACCACGCGCATGTTCTGGGTGGAACCGGTCACCGGAGCCCCCGTCAACGGCGAGGAGATCCACCGGGAGGAGCTGCGCGGCGGCACCCTGCTGGGCGGACGCGCCAAGGTCACCGCCTTCGCCGGCCACGTCAGGATGCGCCAGGACTACCTGGAGCACACCGTCGACCTGGTGCGCTCACAGCGCCGCCTGGTGCTGCTGATGACGTCGTACCTCCCCTGGAGCTTCGTCCTCCTCGGTACGGGGCTGGCGGCGCTGTCCCTGTGGCTGGAGGCCCGCGCACGCCACCGCCCGGCCGTCACCGGCGCGCGTTCGTCCGCCGGGTCGGCTCCGCCGTCGCCGGGTCCTCCGGCCACGGATGCCTCGGGTACCGGCCGCGCAGCTCCGCGCGTACGGAGCGGTAACCGTCGCGCCAGAAGGACGCCAGGTCCGCCGTGACGGCAGCCGGGCGCCCGGCCGGGGACAGCAGGTGCACCAGCACGGGAACGCCCGCTATGGAGGGCGTTTCCGACAGGCCGAACATCTCCTGGAGCTTCACCGCCAGTACGGGCTGCTCGCCGCCGTACTCGACCCGCACGCGCGACCCGCTCGGCACCTCGATCCGCTCCGGAGCCAGCTCCTCGAGCCGGGCCGCCTCGCCCGTGGACCACGGCAGCAGCCGCCGAAGGGCCTGCCCCGCGTCGATCCGCCCCAGGTCCGCCCGGCGCCGCGCCCGCGACAGCTCCGGCTCCAGCCACTCCCGCGCACGCTCCAGCAGCGCGGCGTCCGACACGTCCGGCCACGGCGCGCCGAGGACCCGGTGCAGGAACGCCAGCCGCTGCCGCAGCTCACCCGACTCCCGCGACCAGCGCAGCAGGGCAGGCCCCTCGCGCCGCAGCCCCTCCAGGAGCGCCTCGCGCACCAGCGCGGGCTCCGGGTCCCTCAGCGGTCGTACGGCCGTCTCGACGGCGCCCAGCCGCTCCACCGACCGGGCGACCACGTCACCGTCCTCCCAGCGCACCTCCTCGCCCGCCACCAGCAGGTGCCGGGCCGCCTCCCGCGCGGTCTCCTCGTCCACCACGGCGGCCAGCCGCACGCGCGCGGAGGCGGCGTGCGACGGCCGGTCCGCCACCGCCACGGCCAGCCAGGGAGCCGCCCGCAGCCGCGACCCCTCCCCGAGCTCCGCGCCCGTACCCGAAGCCATCAGGAAGGCCCCCTCGCCCCTGGCCCGTGCCACCCGCTCGGGGAACGCCAGCGCGGCGACGAACCCGGTCACGGCATCGTCGTACGTCCCGTCGCCCCCTCCGCCGGGCGTGCCGTGCCGTGTCCCGGCCCTCCCGGGGACCGCCTCGTCGTGCGTCCCGCGCCGTCCGCCGGGCGTGCCGTCGTGCGTCCCGCCCCCGCCACCGGCCGCGCCGTCCCTCCGAGCGGCGTGCGCGGGGGCCCGGCCGGGGCCCGTGCCGCCCGCGCCGGCCGCCTCGAGCTGGCCCACCAGCCGCCGGGCCTCCTGGCGCCAGCGCGCCCCGTACGCGTCGCCGCCCCGCCGCGCCGCGCGCCACGCGGCCGACAGGTCGTCGCCGTACTCGCGCGGCGGCTCCTCGCTCAGCAGGGCCACCACCTCGGCGGCGCGCCGCGCACCGACCACCGGCGCCCCGTCCAGCAGTGCCCGGGCCAGCCGGGGGTGGAGTCCCAGCCGGGCCATCCTGCCGCCCCGCTCCGTCACCCGGCCCGCCCCGTCCACGGCGCCGACCGCCGCCAGCACCGACCGGGCGGCGGCCATGGCGCCCGCGGGCGGCGCGTCCAGCAGGGCCAGCCCCGCCGCGTCCGGATCGCCCCAGGCGGCCGCCTGGAGCGCGAACGCGGCCAGGTCGGCCACCTGGATCTCGGGCGCCGGGAAGCTCGGCAGCCGCCCGTCCTCCGCCTCGCTCCAGCACCGGTAGACCGTGCCCGGCGCCTCGCGCCCGGCCCGGCCCGCGCGCTGCCGGGCGGCCGCCCGGGACGCCCGTACCGTCGTCAGCGAGCCGAGGCCCCGCGCGTGGTCCACGCGCGGCTCCCGGGCGAGGCCCGAGTCCACCACCACCCGCACGCCCGGCACGGTCAGGGACGACTCCGCCACCGCCGTCGCCAGCACCACCCGCCGTCCATCAGCGGGCGAGAGCACCGCGTCCTGCACGGCCGCCGGAGCCCGCCCGTGCACTTGGAGAACCTCCGCCCCCACGGACGACAAGAGCCCCGCCACGCGCGCGATCTCGCCCACCCCCTGCAGGAAGCACAGGACGTCGCCCTCGCGCTCCGCCAGGGCCCGCCGCACCACCGCCGCCACGTGCGCCAGCAGCGCCGGGTCCACGCTCATGCCGTGCGGCGGCCGCACCGAGCCCGCCGGGGGAGCCCACACCACCTCCACCGGATGCGCCGTACCCGGTGCCTCCACCACCGGCGCGCCGCCCAGCAGGCGGGCCCAGCCCTCCGCGTCCGTCGTCGCCGAGGCGGCCACCAGCCGCAGCTCCGGCCGCAGGGCGGCCCGGACGTCCAGCAGGAACGCGGCGGCGGTGTCCGCGTCCAGGTGCCGCTCATGGCACTCGTCGAGGATCACCGTGTCCACCCCGGGCAGCTCCTGGTCCCGCTGGAGCCGCTGGAGCAGCACGCCCGTCGTGACCACCTCGACGACCGTCTCGCGCGAGACGACCCGCTCGCCGCGCACCGTGAAGCCCACCCGGCCGCCCACCCGCTCGCCCAGCAGCCACGCCATCCGCCGGGCGGCCGCCCGGGCCGCGATCCGCCGCGGCTCGGCCACCAGCACGCGCGCGCCCCTCTCCGCGAGCACCAGCGGCACCAGGGTCGTCTTGCCGGTCCCGGGCGGCGCGCACAGCACCGCCGCCCCGTGCTCGTCCAGCGCGCCCTCCAGGGCGGGAAGGGCGGCGCGTACGGGCAGCTCCAGCGCCTCGGCACGCATCACGCGCGCTCGCACACGAAGATCGCCGTCCCCGGGATCAGGTTGCCCCGCAGGGGCGACCAGCCGCCCCACTCCTGCGTGTTCCAGGCGGGCCACTCCGGCTCGACGAGGTCCACCAGCCGGAACCCGCCCGCCACGACGTCCCGCACCCGGTCCCCGAGGGTCCGGTGGTGCTCGACGTACACCGCGTCGCCGTTCTCGTCCTGCTCCACGTAGGGCGTGCGGTCGAAGTACGACGCGGACAACGACAGGCCCTCGGGGCCCGGCTCGTCGGGGAAGGCCCACCGGATCGGGTGGGTCACCGAGAACACCCACCGCCCGCCGGGCCGCAGGACCCTGCGCACCTCCCGGAAGACCCGTACCGGATCGGCCACGAAGGGCACCGCCCCGTACGCCGAGCACGCCAGGTCGAAGGAGCCGTCCCGGAAGGGCAGCGCACCGGCGTCCGCCTCCACCAGGGGCACGTCCGCCCCGATCCGCAGGGCGTGCTGGAGCTGCCGGTGGGAGAGGTCCAGCGCGACGGGACGGGCGCCCCGGGCGGCCAGCCAGCGGGAGCACTGGGCGGCGCCCGCGCCGATCTCCAGCACGTCCCGGCCGGCGACGTCCCCCAGGAGGCCCGCCTCGGCCTCGTCCAGCCCCTCCGGGCCCCACACGAAACGGTCGTCCCCGAGGAAGGCCCCGTGCTCGCTCTGGTACTCGTCCGCGTTCCGGTCCCACCACCCCCGGCTCGCCCGGCTGCTCTCCGTGTCACCGGCATGGCGCCGAGTGGCTTCAGGCTCGTACTCTTGGATCATCCCGCCCGCCGTTGTAGGTTGCGCACGGCTCCTCAGGAAGCGGCAGCCGCGGCCACTATGGCCTTGGCAAACTTTAAATGTGCCGGGTATGCGACGTTCTGCCCCGGGTGTGCGCCTTCGCGCATTGACCGTGTCCGGCCGTCCCCGTATGCTAAAGGTTGCGCTGCGGGCCTGCGCGCCTCAGACGGAGCAGGTCGCGCTCGCATCTGTTGTATGTCCCCTCGGTTCTCGAGGCGCCTCCCCTGGCGGGGTAGGGCGCTTCCTTGGCTGTCCGGCTTCTTCAGCTGCGATACGGGCTCTCGGCGTAGCAGTACCTACGACTTCATGTCCGTACCGGAGCCCTTTCCCACATGACGAGCAGCACCGAGACCACCGCCACCACCCCGCAGGTTGCGGTCAACGACATCGGTAACGAGGAAGCCTTCCTCGCCGCGATCGACGAGACGATCAAGTACTTCAACGACGGCGACATCGTCGACGGCGTCATCGTGAAGGTCGACCGGGACGAGGTCCTGCTCGACATCGGTTACAAGACCGAAGGTGTCATCCCGAGCCGCGAGCTCTCGATCAAGCACGACGTCGACCCGAATGAGGTCGTCAAGGTCGGCGACGAGATCGAGGCCCTGGTTCTCCAGAAGGAGGACAAGGAAGGCCGCCTGATCCTCTCGAAGAAGCGCGCCCAGTACGAGCGTGCCTGGGGCACCATCGAGAAGATCAAGGAAGAGGACGGCATCGTCACCGGTACCGTCATCGAGGTCGTCAAGGGTGGTCTCATCCTCGACATCGGCCTCCGTGGCTTCCTGCCGGCGTCCCTCGTCGAGATGCGTCGTGTCCGCGACCTCCAGCCCTACGTGGGCAAGGAGCTCGAGGCGAAGATCATCGAGCTGGACAAGAACCGCAACAACGTGGTCCTGTCCCGCCGTGCCTGGCTCGAGCAGACCCAGTCCGAGGTGCGCCAGACGTTCCTCACCACCCTGCAGAAGGGTCAGGTCCGCTCCGGCGTCGTCTCCTCGATCGTCAACTTCGGTGCCTTCGTGGACCTGGGTGGCGTCGACGGTCTGGTCCACGTCTCCGAGCTGTCCTGGAAGCACATCGACCACCCGTCCGAGGTTGTCGAGGTCGGCCAGGAGGTCACCGTCGAGGTCCTCGACGTCGACATGGACCGCGAGCGTGTCTCCCTGTCGCTGAAGGCGACGCAGGAGGACCCGTGGCAGCAGTTCGCCCGTACGCACCAGATCGGTCAGGTCGTCCCGGGTAAGGTCACCAAGCTGGTTCCGTTCGGTGCGTTCGTCCGCGTGGACGAGGGCATCGAGGGTCTGGTCCACATCTCCGAGCTGGCCGAGCGCCACGTGGAGATCCCGGAGCAGGTCGTCCAGGTCAACGACGAGATCTTCGTCAAGGTCATCGACATCGACCTCGAGCGTCGCCGGATCTCGCTGTCCCTGAAGCAGGCCAACGAGTCCTTCGGTGCCGACCCGGCGTCGGTCGAGTTCGACCCGACCCTGTACGGCATGGCCGCGTCCTAC
Organism: Streptomyces sp. WAC05374; assembly: GCF_004353505.1. GTDB lineage: Bacteria > Actinomycetota > Actinomycetes > Streptomycetales > Streptomycetaceae > Streptomyces. The sequence continues at coordinate 188,288 of NZ_SMNQ01000002.1, read as the reverse complement.
GACGACCAGGGCAACTACATCTACCCCGAGGGCTTCGACCCCGAGACCAACGACTGGCTTGAGGGCTACGAGACCCAGCGCGAGGCGTGGGAGACCCAGTACGCCGAGGCGCAGCAGCGCTTCGAGCAGCACCAGGCCCAGGTCATCAAGTCCCGCGAGGCCGACGAGGCCGCCGCTGCCGAGGGTGGCGCCGCCGCCGCCGCGGCCGGTGCCCCGGCGGGCGTCTCGGGTGGTTCGTACTCCTCGGAGTCGGACGACAACTCCGGCGCCCTGGCGTCGGACGAGGCCCTGGCTGCCCTCCGCGAGAAGCTGGCCGGCGGCCAGAGCTGAACCAGGCTCACCGCTGAACAGCAGCAGTAGCTGACGACTGTGGCCCGTCCCCGAAAGGGGGCGGGCCTCGGTCGTGCGTCGGGGGCCGTTTCCGGGACGCGCGCCGTCGGGCGCGGGCCGTGTCAGCCGGTGAGGGCCGTGCCGTGCGGACTGTGGGCCGTGTCAGCCGGTGACCGGGACGCCCGGCGTGACCAGGGCGCGGCCGCCGGTGCGGGTGTTGTCCGCGTACACCGTCGTCCGGCACGACGACGAGTGGTGGGGCGCGTGGATCGCGTACCGGTTCGGACCCGTCGCGCCGGTCAGGTCCGACCTGTTGGCGCGGAAGACGGTGCCGCAGCCCCAGCCGCTGAGCTGGGTGTGGACCTCGAAGCCGTTGTTGAGGGTGTCCCGTCCGGTGTTGTTCTCGACCAGGACGTCGTTGCCCTTCACGTCGACCCAGGAGTCGTCGTGGTGGACGCCGGTCATGCCGCGGCCCAGGAAGGTGTTGCCGATGATCCTCGCGCCGGTGGTGCCCTCCTTGATGTCGACGCTCTCCCCGCCGACGTCCGGGCCGATGACGTTGTTGAGGATCTGTACGTGGTCACTGCGGTCCGACACGGTGTTGGCCGTGCCCACGTAGATGCCCTCGCCCATGCCGCGGCCGTCGTTGCCGGTGTCGTGGACGCGGGAGTTCTTGATGACCCCGTTGGTGCTGGACTTGCGGAAGTGGACGCCCTCCATGTCCAGGCCGTGGACGGTGACGGAGTCGATGACGACACCGGTGGCGGTGTCGATCATGATGCCCTTCTGGCCGCCGGTGACGGTGATCCCCTTGACGGTCCAGTGGGACGCGCCGTCGAGGTGGAGGCCGTAGCCGCCGCCCGCCGTGAGGACGGCCCGGGAGGAGCCCGTGAGGGTGATCCGGGCGGAGGAGGCCGCGGGGGTGGTGGCCTTGAAGTTGCCGGTGTAGGTGCCGTCGGCGAGGCGGATCGTGTCGCCGGGGCGGGCGTCAGCCAGCGCCGACTTCAGTTGGGCGGCGGTCGCGACGTCGACGACCGCGGCCGGGGTGGCGCCGACGGCGACGGGGGAGGCCCCGGCGGTGGCCGGGCCGAGGAGGGTGAGCCCGGTGGCCAGGGCCGCGGCCAGGAGGCCGGCGAGGGGTGCGGGCCGGGCCGGAAGGGCGCGGGGCGCGGTGCGGCTTCGGGATGCGGGGTCGCGCGGGGCGGGGGTTCGGGTGCGCATGTGGGGGTGCCTTCCCGTGGGGGAGCTCGCGAGGGCAGATGTTCGCGTATGTGTACGCCGGGCGTGATGCTGAACCGGCGCGTTGCTCCGTGACGGTAGGGATGGGGTGTGGGCATGTCAAGGTCTGGACCAAGGCCGCTCGCGGCGCCCCCAGTCGGAACCGGCGCGCGACGGATCATGGCGCTCGGCGGGAATGCCGGTACGGCCTGTGACGTTCTTCCCTAGGAACACGAGGAGGAGCGGTAATCGTGGCTGATCCGCAGGATTTGTACGCATGGGAGCCGAAGGGCCTGGCCGTCGTCGACATGGCGCTGGCACAGGAGTCGGCCGGCCTGGTCATGCTCTACCACTTCGACGGATACATCGACGCGGGTGAGACCGGCGAGCAGATCGTCGACAGCCTGCTGGAATCGCTGCCCCATCAGGTGGTGGCCCGCTTCGACCACGACAGGCTCGTGGACTACCGGGCGCGCCGCCCGCTGCTCACCTTCCGGCGCGACCGCTGGACCGCGTACGAGACCCCCGCCATCGAGGTCCGCCTCCTCCAGGACGCCACCGGCGCGCCCTTCCTGCTGCTGTCGGGGCCGGAGCCGGACGTGGAGTGGGAGCGGTTCGCGGCAGCCGTGCGGCAGATCGTCGAACGGCTCGGGGTGCGGCTGTCGGTCAACTTCCACGGCATCCCCATGGGCGTTCCCCACACCCGGCCCGTCGGCCTCACGCCGCACGGCAACCGCACCGACCTGATGCCGGGGCACCGCAGCCCGTTCGACGAGGCGCAGGTGCCGGGCAGCGCCGAGGCGCTGGTCGAGTACCGGCTGATGGAGGCCGGGCACGACGTCCTCGGGGTCGCCGCGCACGTCCCGCACTACGTGGCCCGGTCCGCCTACCCGGACGCGGCGCTGACCGCCGTGGAGGCGATCACGGCGGCGACCGGTCTCGTCCTGCCCGGGATCGCGCACTCCCTGCGGACGCAGGCGCAGCGGACCCAGACCGAGATCGAGCGCCAGATCGGCGAGGGCGACGAGGAGCTGACCGCGCTCGTCCAGGGGCTGGAGCACCAGTACGACGCGATGGCCGGGGCCGAGACCCGGGGCAGCCTGGTCGCCGAACCGGTGGACCTGCCGTCGGCGGACGAGATCGGCCGCGAGTTCGAGCGCTTCCTCGCCGAGCGGGAGGGCGACCTCTAGGGGCCGTCCGCGGGGCGCGGAGAACAGGCCCTAGGCTTCGGCCCATGCTGAAGGTTGGGTTGACCGGCGGAATCGGCGCCGGAAAGAGCGAGGTGTCGCGGCTGCTCTCCTCCTACGGGGCGGTGATCGTGGACGCCGACAAGATCGCCCGCGAGGTCGTCGAGCCCGGCACGCCCGGGCTCGCGGCCGTCGTGGCGGCGTTCGGTCCGGAGATCCTGACGGCCGAGGGAACGCTCGACCGGCCCCGGCTCGGCTCGATCGTCTTCGCCGATCCGGAGCGGCTGGCCACCCTGAACGGCATCGTCCACCCGCTTGTCGGGGCCCGCTCGGCCGAGCTCGAAGCCGCGGCGGGGCCGGACGCGGTCGTCGTCCACGACGTACCCCTGCTCACGGAGAACGGCCTCGCACCGCTGTACGACCTCGTCGTGGTCGTCGACGCGTCCCCCGGGACACAACTGGACCGGCTGGTACGGCTGCGGGGCATGACGGAGGACGAGGCGCGGGCGAGGATGGCCGCGCAGGCCACCCGTGACCAGCGGCGCGCCGTGGCCGACCTGATCATCGACAACGACGGCCCGCTGGAGAAGCTGGAACCCCAGGTCCGCACCGTGTGGGCACGGCTCACCGAGCGTGCCGCCGCCACCCCGCCGCCGCCCGGCGGAGCGGACGTGTGAGCGGGCCCGGCAGGGGACAGGCGCCGGGACGAGCGGGCGGCGAACGGCTTCCGGCGGCGCTTGGCCGTGCCCGGCGGTGCCCGGACGGATGACCGCCGGTGGCCCCCGGCGGTGCCCGGCGGGACGGCTGCCGGAGGTGTCCGGAGGAATACCGTCCGCGCCCCGCATGTTGAACCGCCGCAGCGAGGGAAGGATGCGAGCGTGCCCGAGACCAACCCGGAGACCCACGTCATCGACTACCGCGCGGCCGAGCAGCTCCTCGCCGCCCGGGACCCGCGCGGGGCCGTGAAGCTGCTCGATTCCGTGATCGCGGCCCACCCCGAGAACACCGCAGCCCGCCTGCTGCGCGCCCGTGCCTTCTTCGCGGCCGCGCAGCTCCGTCCGGCGGAGCTGGAGTTCGAGCTGGTGCTGGAGCGCGAGCCGGACAACGCGTTCGCGCACTTCGCGCTCGCCCGCACGTTCCAGCGCTCCGGCCGCCCGGAGCAGGCCAAGCGGCACTTCCGCCTCGCCGCCGCTCTGGACCCCAAGCCGGAGTACCTGGAGGCGGCGCGCTTCCCGGTCGAGTTCCCGGCCGACCTCCCCACCGAGGAATAGCCCGTAGCCCCGCCCGGCCCCCTGTCGGCGGTGTTCGCGCAGGTCGGGCTGGTTGTCAGTGCGGCCCCGTAACGTCGTTGACGCAAGCTGACACGGGGGAAGGGCACGACGATGGGATTCACCTCGGCCTGGGCGATCACGGCACACACGGACGATGTCATGGCCGGTCTGCGGGCGCGGGTGCTGCCGCTGATAGAGCGCCACCGCCGGCTCCCGGAGGTCCGGCGGGCCTGGCTGGCCTGGTGCGCCGACCCGCTGCCGGACCACCGGGACTGGGACGAGCTGTGGGGGGTGCCGGAGAAGGGGCAGGCGATCGGCTCGTTCCTCCGCCTCACGTCCGAGGCCCCGCTGGACTACCTCCACTGCTCCCACGACCCCCACTCGTCCGACGACCCTCACTCGTCCGACGACCCTCACTCGTCCGACGACCCCCGCTCCTCCCAGGACGGCTCGGCCGGCTGCTCCGACGACACGGAGGTCCACCTGTACGACCTCTGGGAGACCTCGGCCGAGGAGGTCCGGCCGTACCTGGGCTTCTACCGCAAGGACTACGCCGTGAGCGCGCTGTTCCACGCGATAGGGCCCGAGCGGGCCGCCCTGCTGCCCGGCTGGTGCGGGGACTTCGCGCTGACGGCCGAGGAGGTGCGGCGCAGCCTGCCCGCCGTCGAGCGGGCTCTCGGGCTCACCCCCCTGGAGCGGGTGGCGGCCGAGGAGCGGATATGGCTGGACGCCGGGCCGGACGACGAGCCGGTGCTGGACGGGCCGCTGCGCTGCTGGCGCGAGGCCGCCGAGGCGGGCCTGGGGCTCCTGGGCGCCCACGTCCACCTGTACTGAGCACAGAGGGGGCGCACGGGCCGCGGCGGTGGACTAGGGCGTGTCGTCCGGTTCGTACGGGGGGATGTCGCGGCCCGGCTGGTAGTGCGGGCCCTGGCGGATGTGGCGCACGATGACCGCGAGGTCGACGAGGACGACCACGGCCAGCAGCCCGCAGGCCACCGCCCAGCCGGTGCGGCCCGCCAGGGCGAAGGCCGCGGTCCCGGCGCCCGCCCAGATCAGGCCCCACACGGCCAGCCAGAAGCGGATCCGCAGGGGACTGCGCGCGGTTCTCGGTTCACTGCCCGTACGCATGCCGATCGTTCTCCCACCCGATGTGTACCCGCCAGGGACCGTTCGATCCAGGCCAACGGCGTGCCGGACGGGAACGGGCCCGCACGGCCGGCCGTTCAGGTCGCATGGGCGGACGGACACGCGAGGGACACCGTGGCACGGGCCCGGGGGCGATCACCCCGGACGGTTGTGCCGTCGACCTGTACAGCAGGCTCGTCGCGGGCGCCGAGCCCGGCATCGTCGCCGCCGCCGTGCCGGCGCGGGCGACCCTGCTCGAACTCGGCAGCGGGGCGGGCCGGATGACCCGGCCGCTGGCCGATCACGGCCTGGTGGTGACGGCCGTGGACGAGTCGGCCGAGATGCTGGCACGGGTCCGTGAGCGGGTGCCCGGCATCAGGACCGTGCAGAGCCCGATCGAGACGCTGGACCTGGAAGAGCGGTTCGACGTCGTGCTGCTGGCGTCGTTCCTGGTGCACACGGCCGACCTGCGGGTGCGGGACGGGCTGCTCGCGGCCTGCCGCCGGCACGTCGAGGACGACGGGTGCGTGCTGATCCAGCGCGAGGGCCTGGACTGGCACACCCGGGTGCCGCGTGAGCGCGTGGACCCCTCCGGCTGCACGGTGCGGATCGCGTCGGCGGAACCGGTCGGGGACGGCGTGAACGCGGTGGTGGCCGAGTACGTCTTCCCGGACGCCCGCTGGACGCAGACGTTCCGGTCGCGGCCGCTGACGAAGGAGGAGTTCGAAGGCAGCCTGGACCGGGCCGGTCTCGCCGTAGAGACGTATCTGACGGACGACGGCACCTGGGTGCGGGCACGGCCGAAGGACCGATGAGTTTCGCGCGGCCCCCCGGTCCACCTCCATGACACTCGCGCAACGCCCCCAGGAGGAGACCGACATGACCGCCCCCGCCGCCCCCGCCACCACCACCCCCGTCCTGAGCCGCCGCGCCGACATCGGGGTGTGGGTGCTCCAGATCGTCCTCGCGCTCTTCTTCGCGATACCGAGCGCCGCCCCGAAGCTCGTCGGTCACTCGTCGGCGGCGGAGGCGTTCGACACGATCGGCTTCGGCGACTGGTTCATGTACCTGGTGGGCGCGCTGGAACTGGCCGGGGCCATCGCGCTGGTGGTCCCCGTCCTGTCCGGCGTGTCGGCGCTGGCGCTGATCGGCCTGATGGCCGGCGCGCTCCTGGCGCAACTGGTCTTCCTGGGCGCGGAGTACTGGTTCACACCGGTCATCTTCGCCCTGCTGCTGGCCGTCGTCGCACGGCACCGCCGCCACCACACCGCCCGCCTCCTGGAGTTGCTCCGCGCCGCACGGTGAGCCGCGAGCACGGCGGAGGAGGGCCTTTGCGCCGCGCCGGACGGAACGGTACGAGTGAGTCACCACGACGAAAGGACCCCGATGCGACCGGTGTGCAGGACCAGGCAGGGCGCGGTACGCGGCACCGTCTCGGCCGACGGGACCGCCTCCTTCCTCGGCATCCCGTACGCCGCACCGCCGTTCGGCGCCCTCCGCTTCCGGCCGCCGGCCGAGCCGGCCGCGTGGAGCGGCACCCGGGACGCGACGGCACACGGCCCCACCCCGCCCAAGGCGCCCTACGCCCCGCCGTTCGACGCGCTCATCCCGGAGGTGACGATTCCGGGCGAGGACCACCTCAACCTCAACGTGTGGACGCCCTCGCCCGGGCCCGGCGCCCGGCTGCCCGTCATGGTGTGGCTCCACGGCGGCGCCTTCACCAACGGGGCGGCGTCCTCGTCCGCGTACGACGGCAGCGCCTTCGCCCGGGACGGCGTGGTGTTCGTGTCGCTCAACTACCGCCTGGGCGCGGACGGTTTCCTGCATCTCGACGGCGTCCCGGACAACCGGGGCCTGCTGGACCAGATGGCGGCGCTGGAGTGGATACGCGACAACATCGCCGCTTTCGGTGGCGACCCCGACCGGATCACCCTCTTCGGCGAGTCGGCCGGCGCGATCAGCATCGGCGTCCTGCTGTCCCAGGCGCGGGCGCGCGGCCTGTTCCACCGCGCCATCCTCCAGAGCGGGGCGGCGCACCACTTCCTCCGCCCCGCGTCGGCCCGCCGGATCACCGCCCGCCTCGCCGAGAAGCTCGCGATCGCGCCGACGGCCGACGCCTTCGCCGCCGTACCGCTCGACCGGCTCGTCACCGCGCAGGCCGAACTGCGCAAGGAGATCGGCTCCCGCCCCGACCCCGCCGTATGGGGCGAGGCGGCACTCAACGCCATGCCCTTCGAGCCGGTCATCGAGGGCCCTGCGCTCCCGGGGCCCGACTGCGGCGTCGACCTCCTGATCGGCAGCAACCGCGAGGAGTACCGGCTCTTCCTCGTCCCCACCGAGCGGCTGCACCGCCTGCCGGAGGCGAAACTGCGCGCCACCGCCGAGGCCTACGGCCTGGACCCGGACAAGGCCCTGCCCGTCTACCGGGACGCGCGGCCCGGCGCCGTGCCGGGGGAGGTCTTCGACGCCATGGTGACCGACTGGTTCTACCGGATACCGGCCATCCGGCTGGCCGAGTCGGTGCCGGGGTCGTACATGTACGAGTTCGCCCGGCGCTCCTCCGCCTTCGACGGCCGGCTCGGCGCCTGCCACGGCGGCGAGCTGGCCTACGTCTTCGACCTGCTCGACGACCCGGCACACGCCCCGGTGATCGGCGACGACCCGGCGCAGTCCGTGGCGGACGCGATGCACGGGGCGTGGGTGGCGTTCGCGACGACGGGCGACCCGGGCTGGGCCGCGTACGACCTCCACCGCCGGGCCACCATGATCTTCGACGATGCCCGCCCGGGCGTGGTGGACGACCCGCGAGGGGCGGAGCGCGCCCTGTGGGAGGGCGTGCGCTGACCGCGCTCGGGCCGATTGTCAGACCCTCGCCGTAAGGTCGTAGATCCACGACACGACCAGCGTGAGGGGAGGCGACCGGCCATGGGACAGGTCCCGCTGCACACCTGTGCCGCCGTCTTCCTCCCGGCCGCGCTGCCCCGCGAGGGCCGCGTCGCCTTCTGGTCGCCGGACGGCCGCCCCCTGCCCCCGGGCCCGGCGCACGATCCGTCCCCGGGTGCCGCGGGCCCCGCCCGGCAGGGCGACGCCGACGGCGGCACGATCACGGTGGTGCGGGCGCACGGGGCGGGCGTCAGGAGCCGGACCGTCCCGGCGGTGCTGGTGCCCGTCGCCGACGCCCTGCCCGTGCTGGTCGCCGCGCGGCACGACCCGGCCGCCCACCCGGCCACCGCCTGCTGGGGCGCGGCCGCCCTGCACGCCCTCCACCTGGCCGGGCGCGGCCGGCTCCTGCCCGGGCTCACCGCCGACGACCGGGACGCCTGGCGGGCCGGGCCCCTGGACGCCGACGACATCGCCCACCTGCGGGCGGTCGCGGCGGCGATGCCGTACGAGGCCCATGCCGTGCCCGTCGCCGGCCTTCGCCCGCTCCGGCTTCCGGAGCCGGAGGCGCTGGTGCGGGCGTTCCTCGACGCGGTCGCCGACACCCTGCCCCGCACACCGGCCGCCGCCTACGCCGCCGGGGCGCCCTTCGCGGCCCGCGCGCCGCAGCACCTGCCACGCGCGCGTGCCTGGGCCGCCGAGACGGCCGCGGGCATGGACGCCGGCGTCCGTGTCTCCCTCCGCCTCGACCTGTCCGGGTACGAGCTGTTCGACACCGTCCACCAGGGCGGCGAGGAGCGGCAGGCCGCCGCCGCGCTGGTCCAGGTGCACAGCCTCGCCGACCCCACCCTCGTCGTCGACGCGGCCGCGCTGTGGGCGGGCGACGGCCCCGAGCACTTCGGGCCGCGCGCCCGCATCGACGCCGTACTGGCGCTGCGGCGCGCGGCCCGCGTCTGGCCCCCGCTCACCCGGCTGCTGGAGCGGGACGTCCCCGACGTCCTGTCGCTCACCGAGGACGAGCTGTACGAACTGCTCGGCCCCGCCGCGACCCGGCTCGGCGCGGCCGGCGTGACCGTGCACTGGCCCAGGGAACTGGCCCGGTCCCTCACCGCCACCGCCGTCGTCCGGCCCGCGCCCGGCTCGGCCACCGACGGCACCGCGTTCTTCGACAGCGAGGAACTGCTGAGGTTCAACTGGCAGCTCGCGCTGGACGGCGACCCGCTGACCGAGCGCGAGATGGACGCCCTCGCCGAGGCGCACCGCCCTGTCGTGCGGCTGCGCGACCAGTGGGTGGTCGTCGACCCCGCGCTCGTGCGCAAGGCGCGCAAGCGGGAGCTGGGCCTGCTGGAGCCGGCCGACGCGCTCGCGGTCGCCCTCACCGGCACCGCCGACGTGGACGGCGAGACGGTCGAGGCCGTCCCGACCGGCGCGCTCGCCGCCCTGCGCGACCGGCTCACCGCGGGCGCGGGCACCGTCGCCCCGCCGCCCGGCCTGAACGCCACTTTGCGCGACTACCAACTGCGCGGGCTCGCCTGGCTGGACCAGATGACGTCCCTCGGCCTCGGCGGCTGCCTCGCGGACGACATGGGCCTCGGCAAGACCGTCACCCTCATCGCCCTCCACCTGCGCCGCGCCCGCCGCGCCCCCACCCTCGTCGTCTGCCCGGCGTCCCTGCTCGGCAACTGGCAGCGCGAGATCGCCCGGTTCGCCCCCGGCGTCCCCGTGCGCCGCTTCCACGGCACCGACCGCACCCTGGACGGCCTCGACGGAGGCTTCGTCCTGACCACCTACGGCACCATGCGCACCAGCGCCGAGCGGCTGGCCGCCCATGAGTGGGGAATGGTCGTCGCCGACGAGGCCCAGCACGTCAAGAACCCGTTCTCCGCCACGGCCAGGGCACTGCGCACCATCCCCGCGCCCGCGCGCGTCGCGCTCACCGGCACCCCCGTCGAGAACAACCTCTCCGAGCTGTGGGCCCTGCTCGACTGGACCACCCCGGGGCTCCTCGGCCCGCTCAAGGCGTTCCGCTCCCGCCACGCGCGCGCCGTCGAGAACGCCGAACAGATCGAGAACGACGAGGCGGTCGAACGGCTGGCCCGGCTGGTGCGCCCCTTCCTGCTGCGCCGCAAGAAGTCCGACCCGGGCATCGTCCCCGAGCTGCCGCCCAAGACCGAGTCCGACCACCCCGTGCCGCTCACCCGCGAACAGGCGTCGCTGTACGAGGCGGTGGTGCGCGAGACCATGGCGCAGATCGAGGGCGCCGAGGGCATCGCGCGCCGAGGGCTCGTGATGAAGCTGCTGACGTCCCTGAAGCAGATCTGCAACCACCCCGCCCAGTACCTGAAGGAGGAGCCGGCCCGGCTGGCCGGCCGCTCCGGGAAACTTGCCCTCCTCGACGAACTCCTCGACACGATCCTGTCCGAGGAGGGTTCCGTCCTGCTGTTCACCCAGTACGTGACCATGGCGCGGCTCCTCACCGCGCACCTGGCGGCCCGCGCCATCCCCTCCCAACTGCTGCACGGTGGGACGCCGGTGGCGGAGCGGGAGCGCATGGTGGACCGGTTCCAGTCCGGCGAGGTCCCGGTGTTCGTCCTGTCCCTCAAGGCCGCGGGCACCGGGCTCAACCTCACCAGGGCCGGGCATGTCGTGCACTACGACCGCTGGTGGAACCCGGCCGTCGAGGAGCAGGCCACCGACCGCGCGTACCGCATCGGACAGACCCAGCCGGTCCAGGTCCACCGGCTGATCGCCGAGGGCACGGTGGAGGACCGCATCGCCGAGATGCTGCTGGCCAAGCGCGCCCTGGCGGACGCGGTCCTGGGCTCCGGTGAGGCCGCACTCACCGAGCTGACCGACCGCGAACTGGCCGACCTCGTCTCCCTGAGGAGGCAGTCATGACCCCCCACCCGGACCGCCCCGGTGGCTCCGATTCGCACCGGGACCCGCGCCTCGGCTCCGACCCGCGCCCGCACCCCGGCCCGGACCCGGACCGCCCCGGCGGCTCCGATCCGCACCGGGACCCGCGCCTCGGCTCCGACCCGCGCCCGCACCCCGGCCCGGACCCGGACCGCCCCGGTGGCTCCGACCCGTCCCCGGACCCGCGCACGGGCTCCCCTCCGTACCCCGGCTCCCACCAGGGCTCCGGTTCCGGCCGTCCAGGCCCGGGGGGCGGCCTCCCGCGCGGGGCCGGCCCCGCCTCCCGGCGCCGCCCCGGCACGCGGCGCGTGCCGCTGCACGACGACCGTCGCCGCGCGTTCCCGCAGCTTGCGCCCGCACAGGGCGCGGACGGGAGGTTCGCGGCCACCTGGTGGGGCAACGCCTGGGTGGAGGCGCTGGAGGACACCGCCCTGGACCCGGCGCGCCTCGCGCGCGGGCGGGCGTACGCCGCCACCGGGCACGTCGACGCGATCACCGTGACGCCGGGCCGGATCGTGGCGTACGTCCACGGCAGCCGTCCCCGCCCGTACCGCACGGAGATCCGGCTGCGGGTCCTCGGCGACGACGACTGGGAGCGGTTCCTGGACGCCGCCGCCGCGCGGCCGGACCACATCGCCGCCCTCCTCGACAAGGACGTGCCGCACGCCCTGGCGGCGGCGGTGGACCTGCTGCCCGGCCCCGGCGACCTGATCCCCGACTGCTCCTGCCCCGACCACGGCTACCCGTGCAAGCACGCGGCGGCCCTGTGCTACCAGGCGGCGCGGCTCCTCGACGAGGACCCGTTCGTCCTGTTCCTGATGCGCGGCCGGGGAGAGCAGGAGATCCTCGCGGCGCTCGGCCGGCGCAACGCCGCCCACGAAGCGGCCGAGACCACCGCCGCGCCGCCGCCCATGCCCACCGTGCCCGCCCGCGCCGCCGTCTCCTCGCCGCCCGCCGCGCCCCTGCCGCACCCGTTGCCGGCCCCGGACCGGCCCGGCCGCCCGCCCCTCTACCCCGAGGACCCGGACGCCCCGGACCCGCTGGCCCTCGAGATGCTGGCCACCGAGGCGGCCGCCCGGGCGCACACCTTCCTGACCACGGGGCACGACCCGGTCGCCGCCCTCACCCCCTGGCAGGACGCCGTCCGCCTCGCGGCCGCCCACCCGGGCTCCGGCCTGACCGCCTCCACCCGCGCCCTGTACCGGGACCTGGCCGCCGCCCTGAACCGCACGCCCGCGGACCTGGCCCGCGCCGTCGCCGCCTGGCGCCAGGGCGGACAGGCCGGGCTCGCCGTCCTGGAGGAGCCCTGGGACCCGCCGGCCGGCCCGTTCGACCGTGCCCGCCCGGCCCTGATCGCCGCCGACCTCCCGCACTTCCGCCCCTGGCGCAACCGCCTCTCCACCCGCTCCCTGCAACTGCGTTACGGCCGCGACGGGCTGTGGTACGGGTACGAATCCGACCCCGACCGCGAGGACTGGTGGCCCAGGGGCACCCCGGACGCGGACCCGGTCGGAGCGCTCACCGACCTGCTGGAGCGCTGATCGGTACGCTGCCCCGGTGCGCGGCGCGCGTACCTCCGGGCGAACCGGCGCCTCCGGGCGCCAGGGCGAACCGGCGTCAGTGCCTCCTGGCGCCGGGGCAGACGGGCGTCAAGACGGACGGCCGGAGGCCGAGTTGGCGGCGCCGGCCGACGGTCAGGGGGACGCCCGGTAAAGGGCCTGTGAGGGTTCGAATGAGGCGCCACTCGATGGAGTGAATGGCGGATGCGTCATAACCCCCCTTGGCTGTAACGCGTTAATTCCGGTGCGGGCGGGTGCCCGTGAAAGTCTCCGGAAGGCAGGAAGCCATGAGGCACACTCGCCGAAATGGTCTGGTCACACTGGTGGCCACGGGTGGCGCGCTCGCTATGGCGGCGGGTTATGCGCACGCGGACTCCGACGCGAAGGGCGTCACGGCCGGTTCGCCGGGGCTGATCTCCGGCAACACCGTGCAGCTCCCGGTGGACGTCCCGGTCAACGTCTGCGGGAACACGGTCAATGTGGTCGGCGTGCTCAACCCCGCGGCCGGCAACAGGTGCGAGAACAAGGACGGCGGTCACCACCACAAGGACCGCCCGGGCACGCCGCGCGACGATCACGGCGGCCACGGAAGCAAGAACGGGAAGCACGACGGAAAGCACGACGGCAAGAGCGGCGGAAAGCACGGCAGCGGTGGCGGCGGCGCCTCGGCGGACGGCGCCGCCGTGAAGTCGCCCGGCGTGATCTCGGGCAACGGCATTCAGCTTCCCATCGACCTGCCGGTCAATGTCAGCGGCAATTCCGTCAGCCTGGTCGGCATCCTCAACCCGGCCTTCGGCAACGCGTCCAGCAATGGGGGCAGCAAGCCGCCCGCCACGCCGGACAAGCCGTCGAAGCCGCAGAAGCCGAACGAGCCCGTCGCGCCGCCCGAGCACGACGAGCCCGCCGCCCCGGTGCCCGCCCCGGCCGACCGCGCCCCGTCCGCGCCGCTGCCCCAGACCAGCTCGACGTCGCTGGCCGAGACGGGCGCCGGCGCCGGCCTCATCGGCATGGGCGTGCCCGCCGCCATGGGTCTGATGATCGGCGGTGGCCTGCTCTACCGCCGCTTCCGCCCCACGTCCGACCGCGTGTAACGCCTCCCGGAGGCGGCCGGTCGCCCCGAGCACCGGGCCGCCCCGGAGTCACCGCCGCCAGGCGGCCAGCACCGACTCGATGACCGGTGCCACACGATGACGCGCCTGGCGGCGGGGGACACCGCGCATCAACAGGGCGTCGTACTCGGTGTCGAGGTGCCGCACCGACGCCCGCACCGCCGCCGTGACCGCGCCCGCGTCCAGCGCACGCCCCGCCGCCGTACGGCCCACGCGCCCGCTCCCACGCTCCCCGGCGTGCCCGGCGATCTCGGCCGCGCGCTCCGGGGGACAGCCGGGGAACAGCCGCAGGACCTCCGCCGCCAGGGCGGCCCTGAACCGCTCGTCCTCGGCGGCGCGGCGCACCGCGTCCCGGGCGCGGCGGCGGGCCCGTGCCTCCGCGTCGGCCAGGCACGCCGTCTCCGCCCGCGCCAGGGCGGCCTCCTCCACGAGGATGCCCTGGCGCTCGTACCGGGTGCGCCGCCGGTTGTGGCGTACGACCACCGCCCACAGGCCGCTCGCCTCCCTGGCCCGCCGGGTGAGCGCCGCGTCGCCGCGCGGCAGGTAGACGAGGTGGCCGAGGTCCGCGCAGTCCAGGCAGAGCGGGGCGTGGAACTCCAGGACCAGCCGGGCCAGCGGCCCGACCCGGCACTCCGCGCAGTGCCGCCGCTTGAGCGGCTCGATCACCACGAGCGGAGCCGGCACCACCGGGGCCGCCATGTCAGCGCACGCCGGGGGCGGCGGCCTCGATGAACGCGGCCAGCGCCGCCACGGCCTCGTCCGAGCGGCGTTCCCGCTCCCCCTCGTCCCTCGCCTCGTGCATGCAGTGCGTCACCTCGAAGGTCCTGCGGGCCAGCTCCACGGTCGCCGGGTCGTCGCACACGAGCTGCACCCGCACCAGCGCCTGCCGGGCGGCGGCGCGGCGGTCGTACGACTCCAGGCGCGTCTCCTCGGCGTGCGAACCGTTGCGCCGGTACCAGCGGGCGTTCTGCGCCTGCCGGTACTCGACGACCGCGTCGGCGAACGCGCTGTACGTCGAGATCCGCTCCTGGCGGAGCTGTTCGGCGCGCGTCAGGGCCGCGGTGCGCTGCGCCGCCCGGCCCTGGAAGAAGTGGGTGACGACCGCGCCGAGCAGTGTGCCGATCACGGCTATGAGCGCCGTCTCCATCGCTGCGTACTCCTAAAATCGTTCGATCCGAGCACACCGGTGCTGATTGAATTCCCCCGTGGCAACGACAAGACTCAATCAGATCATCGCCGTTGAGAAGGGCGTCAAGGCGAAGGCCCAGCAGGACCTGACCGCGGCGCACCACGGGCTCGCGAAGCCGGCGCTGCTCGCGGGCATCTCCCGGACGTACCAGCCGAAGGACGAGGAGGGTGAGCAGTTGCCGCCCGAGTCCACCCTGGTGCAGATCAAGGCCGAGGACGTGCTGCGGGACACGGCGAAGACGCTGACGAGGCTGTTCGACGTCACCGCCACCAAGGACTGGGCGAACTGCGCGGCGCGTGCGGACGTCACCGTGGACGGGCGCGTGATCGTCAGCCAGGTTCCCGTCGCGTATCTCCTCTTCCTGGAGAAGCAGTTGACGGACATCGCCGGTTTCATCCGCAAGCTGCCGGTGCTGGACGCGGCCGAGTCGTGGAGCCAGGACCCGTCGACCGACGCGTGGAAGACCGAGCCGGTACGGACGGTGCGGACGAAGAAGGTGCCGCGCAACCACGTGAAGGCGGAGGCGACCGACAAGCACCCGGCGCAGGTCGAGGTGTACTACGAGGACGTCCCGGTCGGCTACTGGACCACGGTCAAGTTCTCCGGCGCGCTGCCCGCGCGGCGCGTCAACGAACTGCTGGAGCGGGTGGACAAGCTCCAGCAGGCCGTGAAGTTCGCCCGCGAGGAGGCCAACAGCGCCGAGGTCACCGACCAGCGTGTCGGCGACGCCGTGTTCGGCTACCTGTTCGGGTAGCCGGGGCGCGGCACACAGAAGACTCCCCGGCCGTACGCACCGTAGGGCCGGGGTGCGCGAGGAGCGCAAAGCTGAAGCTGAAGCTTGTCGTGATGGAGCGGTTCCGGTAAGGCGCCGCCCTCAATCTCAGACTCTTGCTCCAGACTCAGCATTCGCCGCTCATCGCCGACACCGACCGGGCCCGGGCCCCGGTGCGTCGAAATGCCGGTTCGACTCCGGCCCGCGCAGCTCGATGTGCGGTCGTCTAAAGGCAGGACGCGGCGACATAACGACTGACCCGGGCACAACTGTGCCGGCGTGTGATGTGAGCGGTATCCACAGGGCTCGGGGGCCGGCTACGCCCCCGGGCCCGCTCCTTTTCCCGGCAACGGCGGTACCCGCTTCTCCGCGGCTACTGGCGGTACCCGCTCAGGAACCGGCCGATCCGGCTGATCGCCGCGTCGAGATCGTCGGCGTGGGGGAGGGTGAGGATGCGGAAGTGGTCGGGGCGGGGCCAGTTGAAGCCGGTGCCCTGGACGACCTGGATCTTCTCGCGCAGCAGCAGGTCGAGGACGAACTTCTCGTCGTCGTGGATGCGGTGCACCTTCGGATCGAGGCGCGGGAACGCGTACAGCGCGCCCTTGGGCTTGACGCAGGAGACGCCGGGGATCTCGTTGAGCTTCTCCCACGCCCTGTCGCGCTGCTCGTGGAGGCGGCCGCCGGGGGCGGTCAGTTCGCGGATGGACTGGCGGCCGCCGAGGGCGGCCTGGATGGCGTACTGGGCCGGCGCGTTGGGGCACAGGCGCATGGAGGCGAGCATGGTGAGCCCCTCCAGGTAGTTGCGCGCGTGCTGCTTGGGGCCGGTGACGACCATCCAGCCGGAGCGGAAGCCGGCCACGCGGTACGTCTTGGACAGGCCGGAGAAGGTCAGGACGACCAGGTCGGGGGCGAGGGCGGCGGCGGTGTGGTGCACGGCGTCGTCGTACAGGATCTGGTCGTAGATCTCGTCGGCGAAGACCATGAGCTGGTGGCGCCGGGCCAGGTCGAGGATGCCCTCGACGATCTCGCGCGGGTAGACCGCGCCGGTGGGGTTGTTGGGGTTGATGATCACGACGGCCCTGGTGCGGTCGGTGATCTTCGCCGCCATGTCGTCCAGGTCCGGGTACCAGTCGGCGGACTCGTCGCACAGGTAGTGCACGGGCCGGCCGCCGGCCAGGGTCGTCACGGCGGTCCACAGGGGGTAGTCGGGCGCGGGGACGAGTACTTCGTCGCCGTCCTCCAGGAGAGCCTGGACGGCCATGGAGATGAGCTCGGAGACGCCGTTGCCGAGGAAGACGTCGTCGACGTGCACATCCGTGAGGCCGATGGCCTGGTAGCGCTGGGCGACGGCGCGGCGGGCGGAGAGGACGCCCCGGGAGTCCGTGTAGCCGTGGGCGCGCGGGAGCATCCGGATCATGTCCTGGACGATCTCCTCGGGCGCCTCGAAGCCGAAGAGCGCCGGATTGCCGGTGTTCAGGCGCAGGACGCTGTGGCCGGCCTCCTCCAGGGCGTTGGCCTGTTCTATCACCGGGCCGCGGATCTCGTAGCAGACGTCGGTCAGCTTGCTCGACTGCCGGAACTCCATGCGCGACGACCTCCCAGAAGTGGTGTTGCTTGGTTTTACCAAGTACGAGCTTGGAAAGTCCAACAAATTGTCTAGACTGCGTCGCATGCCACGTCGACGAAGCTACGACCAGTACTGCGCCGCCGCCCGTGCCCTCGACGCCGTCGGGGACCGCTGGACGCTGCTGATCGTCCGCGAACTGCTCGCGGGTCCGCGCCGGTACACCGACCTGCACGCCGATCTCCCCGGCGTCAGCACGGACATGCTCGCCTCGCGGCTCAAGGACATGGAGCGCGACGACCTCGTCACACGGCGCCGCCTGCCGCCGCCCGCGTCGGCGTACGTGTACGAGCCGACCGACCGGGCCCGGGACCTGCTGCCGGTGCTCCGCGCCCTGGCGGCCTGGGGCGCCCCGGCGCTCGGCACGCCCGGCCCCACCGACGCCGTGCGGGCGCACTGGTTCGCCCTTCCGTTGCTGGACGCGCTGGAGGCCGCGGCCGCGGGGCCGGGGATCGTCGAGGTCCGTCTGGAGGAGGGGACGTTCCACCTGCGGGTGGGCGGCGCGGGCGGCGGTGCGGCGTACGCGGACGGCCCCGCCACCCAGGAACCGGACGTCGTCCTGCGCATGGACGCGGAGGCGTGCGCGGCCGTGGCGCGGGGGGACCTGCCCCTCGGGGAGGGCGTGCGGGCGGGGCGTATCGAGGTCGTGGCGGGGCGGATCGAGGCGGTGCTGGGCGCCGCGCCCGGAGCCGGCGGGACCGTGGGCGCGGACCCGGTGCGCGCGTGACGCATGGGGCGGGCCCGGCGGGCGTGACGCAGGGGCGGACCCGGTGCGCGCGTGACGCATGGGGCGAACTCGGCGGGCGTGTGACGCGGGGGCGGACCCGGTGCGCGCGTGACGCACGGGGCGGGCCTGCTCACACCGGAGCCGCCGCCCCGGTGGCCGCGGCTGAGGGGGCGGCCTCCAACGACCGGCCGACGCCCGGGACATGGGCGGCGCCGGGCGTGTCGGGCCCCCGTCCCCGGTGGCGCGGCCGGCTCGTGCAGCATGGAGCCGTGCGACTCGAACCGATCACCTGGGAACGGCTGGCCGACACCCTCGCCGCGCACGTGGACGGGCTCGGCCCGGGCGACGGCGGGCCGTGGCTGAAGATCGGCGTCGACGGGGCGCCCGCGTCGAGGCCCGCCGAACCGGCCGGCCTCCTGGCGGAGGCGCTGCGGCTGCGCGGGCGGGCGGTGATGACGGTGGGAACGGACGGGTTCCTGCGGCCGGCGTCGCTGCGGTACGAGTACGGGAAGCAGGACCCGGACGCGTACTACAGCGGCTGGTTCGACACCGGCGCGCTGTGGCGGGAGGTCTTCGGGCCACTGGAACCGGGCGGGAGCGGGCGGGTGCTGCCCGACCTGTGGGACCCGGTCACGGACCGGGCGACGCGCACGCCGTACGCCACGCTGCCCCCCGGCGGGGTGCTCGTCCTGCACGGGCCGTTCCTGCTCGGCCACTGGTTCCCGTTCGACCTGACGGTCCACCTGCGGCTGTCGCCCGGGGCGCTGGCCCGCCGCACGGAGGAGCCGTGGACGCTGCCGGCCTTCGAGCGGTACGAGGCCGAGGTCACCCCCTCGGACACCGCCGACGTCGTCGTACGCGCCGACGACCCCCGCCACCCCGCCTGGACCGGCCTGCCCCGGCCCCGGTGACCCCGCGGGCCGCCCGCCTCCCCCCCGTACCGCCGGCCACCCACCCCACCCCGTACCGCCAGCCGCAAGCCTCACCCCCGTACCGCCGGGCGTCCGCCCACGAATGTGACCGCCGTGGCGCCGGCGCGGCAGCCGGCCTCCGCGGCCGCCGTGGGGTCCGCGCCGGACAGGCGGGCCGCCAGGAACGCGCCGGTGAACGCGTCGCCCGCGCCGGTCGAGTCGACCGCCCGTACCGCGGGGGCCGCCACCCGGGAGACGACCCGCCCCGAGACCGCTACCAGAGCGCCCGACGAGCCGAGGGTCACCGCGACGAGGGGGAAGCGGCGGCTCAGTGCGGCGGCCGCGGCGGCGGGGTCGGCGAGACCCGTCAGCAGCGCCGCCTCGTCGGCATTGGGCAGGAACACGTCCACGCCCTCCACCGCCGTGAGGAAGGGCGCCACGCCCAGCTCCGAGACGAAGCCCGCCGACGCGGGGTCCACGCTCACCGGAACGCCCCGCTCCCGGGCTGTCGCCAGGGCCAGCCGCGCCGTCTCGCGGCTGGACCCGGCAAACAAGAGATACCCGGAGACGTGCAGGTGGGACACCCCGTCCAGCAGGGTTGGCGACCAGTCGCCAACCCCGAGCCGGAGCGCCGCCCCGCTGTCCGTGAGGAACGTCCGCTCGGCGGCCGCGTCGACCAGCGCCACCACCGTCGCGGTGGGCGCGTCCGGGTCCCGCACCAGCAGCGGCCGGACCCCCGCGTGCCGCAGCCGCTCCTCGTGCCAGGCCGCCCGGTCGGTGCCCACCCGCGCCAGTATCCGCACGTCCGCGCAGCCCGAACGCGCCGCCCAGCACGCCACGTTCGCCCCCGCCCCGCCCGGCAGCGTCCGGATGCGCGCGGCCGTGTCGGTGGCCGGCGCGAGCGGGGCGGCGTGCCGGGCCACCACGTCCGTGACCACGTCCCCGACCACGAGCAGCGCACCGCTCACAGCGCGGCCGCGATGCGCGCCGCCAACCGCACGTTGCCGCGCACCGCGGCCAGGTTGGCCTCCAGGGACGCCCCGTCGGTGTGCCGCATCAGGTACTCCAGCAGGAACGGCGTCACGCCCTGCCCGGTGATCCCCCGCTCCCGGCACTCGTCCAGCGCCCGCGCCAGCACCCGGTCGTGCAGGGCCGGGTCCAACTGCTCCTCCTCGGGCACCGGGTTGGCGACGATCAGCGCCGCCTCCGGACCGCCCAGCGCCTCCTGCGCCCGCATCACCGCCGCGACCTCCTCCGGCGACCGCACCGTCCAGTCGACCGGCTCGCCGGAGGACGCCAGGTAGAAGCCGGGGAAGTGCTCCGTCCCGTACCCGAGGACGCCGACGCCCAGCGTCTCCAGCCGCTGGAGCGTCGCGGGCACGTCCAGGATGGACTTGACCCCCGCGCACACCACGGCGATCCGGGTACGGGCCAGCAGCCGCAGGTCCGCCGACTCGTCCTGGGTCTGCGCCCATTCACGGTGGACGCCGCCGAGGCCACCGGTCGCGAAGACCCGGATGCCCGCCCTCGCCGCCAGGAACGCGGTGGCCGACACCGTCGTCGCACCGCTCGCCCCCGACGCCACGGCGGGCGCCAGGTCACGGTGGCCCAGCTTCCGTACGCCCGGACCGGACGCGACCCGCTCCAGTTGCTCCTTGTCCAGCCCCACCCGCGCCACGCCGTCCAGCACGGCGACCGTGGCCGGTACGGCCCCGCCGGCCCGTACGAGCGCCTCCAACTCCTCCGCCACGGCCAGGTTCCGTGGCCGGGGCAGGCCATGGGCGATGATCGTCGACTCCAGGGCGACGACCGGCCGGTGCGCGGCCATCGCCTCCCGTACCTCTTCCGACAGCGTCACTGTGGTCTCCGGCATGTCCCATCCCTGGCGCGACGGAACCCCGCGCAAACGTCCGAACGGTCACCTGTGTCGCAGGCCCCCCACGGGCCCCCGCTACAGTCACCGCCCATGACGACCATGGACCGACCCTCGTTCGCCGTGCACATTCCCGACGCCGAGCTGGAGCCCGAGCCGCTGGACCCCGCGCAGATCGTCTCCGGCGACCCCGTCGTGAGCGGCAAGGTGCTGTGGGAGTCCGCCGACGGCACCCAGGTGCGCGGCATCTGGCAGATCACGCCCGGCGTGGTGACGGACACGGAGGCCGATGAGCTGTTCGTGGTCGTCAGCGGCCGCGCCACCGTGGAGGTCGAGGGCGGCGACACGATGGAGCTCGGGCCGGGCGACGCCTGCGTCCTGCGCGAGGGCGACCGTACGACGTGGACGGTGCACGAGACGCTGCGCAAGGCGTACCACATCTGCCTCTGAGGCCGCCGCCCGTCACAGGGAGCACGGGGAGCACGGGGAGCACGGGGAGCACGGGGAGCACGGGGAGCACGGGGGCACAGCGGGGAGCACGGGGAGCACGGGGCGACCGGCGGCCGGTCAGGCCCGTTTCCGCCGGAGCGCCAGCGCGGCCAGCGGGAGCAGGAGCAGTGCTCCCACGGCGTTCAGCCAGCCGTACCCCGCCTGTGCGACGACCAGGCCGGCCCCCGCGCCACCGATGCCCGCCGCCGTATTCATGGTCAGGTCCGACAGACCCTGCACGGCGGCACGGGCGGCCTGCGGTACGGAGTCCGTGAGCAGCGCCGAGCCGGAGACCAGCCCCGCCGACCAGCCCAGACCCAGCACGAACAGTCCCGCCGCCGTGCGCCCGTGGCTGGACCCGGCCGTACCGGCCAGGAGCGCGGCGACCGCCAGCAGCCCCACCGCCAGCCCGATCACCGACAGCCGGCCGAGCCGGTCGGACAGCCAGCCCATCAGGGGCGAGAACGCGTACATGCCCGCGATGTGACCGCTGATGACGAGCCCGATCAGGGTGATGTCCGCCCCGTGGTGGCTGAGCGCCACGGGGGTCATCGACATGATCGAGACCATCGCGGTGTGCGAGACGGCCACGGTGACCAGCGCCAGTCGGGCGTGCGGCGACTTCCGCACCGCCCGCAGGCCCGCCCGCAGTGACCGGCCCCCGGGGTCGTCGGCCTCCTCGGTGCCGGCCGCCAGGGCCCGCGCGGTCAGCAGCGGATCGGGCCGCAGCAGGACCGCGACCAGCGCCGCCGACACGAGGAAGACCCCGGCCGCCCACAGGAACGGCCCGGCCGCCGCCGGTATCCCCAGCCCCGACACGCTCCGCCCGGCGGGCGCGGCGATGTTGGGCCCCAGCACCGCCCCGATGGTCGTCGCCCACACCACGGTGGAGATGGCCCTCCCGCGCCGCTCCGGCTCCGCCAGGTCCGCCGCCGCGAACCGCGCCTGGAGGTTGGCCGACGACCCGGCGCCGAACCCCGCCATGCCGGCCAGCAGCAGCGGGAAGCTGCCGAGGACGGCGGCCACCACCACGACGCCCGCCCCGGCCGCGCCGATCACATACGCCAGCACCAGCCCGGGCCGCCGCCCGCGCGAGGTCATCAGCGCGGCCAGCGGCACGGACAGCAGTGCCGTCCCGGCGACGGTCGCCGTCGGAGCCAGACCGGACAGCGCCTCCGTCCCGCTCACCTCCTGCGCCAGCACGGAGGCCAGCGCGATGCCGGTCGCCACTCCCAGCCCGCCGAGGATCTGGCTGAGGATGAGGACGGCGGAGATCCGCCGGCGGAGAGCGGGCAGACCGGCGGCCGTGACGGACGATGCGGCGGACGGGGCCCCGTCGGACGGGGGCGTGGGGGACGCAGGCGCGGCCGTCGGGGGCGCGGCCGTCGGACGGGCGCCCGAGGGGACGCCGGAGGACGTGCCGGAGGGGTCGGTCCCCGCCGGTCCGGCGGCCTGCGGCATGTCGGGGTCTGTAGTCACCGCAGCAGTGTGCCACCCCTTACAGCATCCGAACAGCGGCTTCAGAACAGCGGCTGTGGCAGCACCCCCTCCAGCGCGAGCAGCCGGCGCTTGGTCTCCAGCCCCCCGCCGAAACCGCCGATCCCCCCGTCGCTCTCCACCACGCGATGGCAGGGCACCACCACCGGCAGCGGATTGGCGCCCATCGCCATGCCGACCGCCTGCGCGGCGCCCGGCTGGCCCACCCGGCGGGCCAGGTCCCCGTACCCGACGACCGTTCCGTACGGCACGCCGGACGCCAGTTCGCGCAGCACCTGCCGGTTGAACCCGGCCGTCAGCGACCAGTCCAGCGGCAGATCGAAGTCGCGCAACGAGCCCGCGAAGTAGGCCTCCAGCCTGCGTATCGGCTCGGCCAGCCGCCCCGTCGCGCTCTCCACGAGCACCGCGCCGAGCTGCCCCTCCAGCCGCTTCAGCGTCCGGTCGCGCACCGCGTCGCCGGCGTGGAACGCCACACACACCAGCCCCTCGTCCGTCGCGGCGAGGAGCAGCGGTCCGATGTCGCTGCCGACGACGGCCCACTCCACGAACTGCCCGTTGCTGTCCATGCCGACCACCGTACGACCGGCCACTGACAACGCGGCCCGGTCGCGCCGGTCGGCGGGTGGCCGGAATGTGAACGGTGCGGCGCCCGACCCTCACGCCGCGGCCCCTCTGTCGACAAATCTCTGTGCAAATGTTTGTTCGGTCCTTGACGCGCCATAGCCTCGCTCCCGTACCAGCGGGTACACATGGCACCACCGGCGCCGCCGCACGGGCGCGAGGCTTCCGGGCGGCGGGGTACGAGGAGCGAAGGGCGTACGGGCATGCAGGGCACGGTCGACGGTTTCAGCTACGGCTTTGTCACACCCGTGGCCGCCTTTCTCATGGCGTGCCTCGGCGGCGCCCTCGGGCTGCGCTGCACCACCAGGTCGCTGCGCAGGCACGGCCCCGCCAAGCTCGGCTGGCTGGCGCTGGGCGCCACGTCCATCGGCTCGGGCATATGGACCATGCACTTCATCGCCATGATGGGCTTCACCGTCCAGGAGGCACCGGTCGGCTACGCCCCCTCCATCACACTGGCCAGCCTCGCGGTGGCGATCGTGATGGTCGGAGTCGGGATCTTCATCGTCGGATACCGGGGCGCCACGGCGATGGCCCTGGTCACCGGCGGCACCCTCACGGGCCTGGGCATCGCCACCATGCACTACCTCGGCATGGCTGGAATGCGCCTGCCGGGCCGGCTCCAGTACGACACCCTCACCGTCTCCCTCTCCGTCGTGATCGCGGTCGTGGCCGCGACCTCGGCGCTGTGGGCGGCCGTGTCGACCCGGGGCTTCCTGACCAGCCTCGGGGCCGCCCTGGGCATGGGGGTCGCGGTCACCGGAATGCACTACACGGGCATGGCCGCCGTCCGCGTCCACCTGCACGGCGACGGCGCCACGGCGGGCGGCGGCGACACCGCGACCTCGCTGCTGGCCCCCATGCTGATCGGCCCGGCGGTGTTCCTGCTGCTCGCGGCGTTCGTGGTGATGGTCGACCCGCTGCTGGTGACGGGCGGCCGCGACCGGCGGCCGCCCGCCGTCACCGCCTCCGCACGCCCCGGCGCGGCGGCCCACCGGCACAGCCACGCCCACCACGACCGGGCCGTCCGGTACCAGGTCCGCGCGCCCCGGCGCCGGCAGCGCACCGGCGACCGCTGACGGCCGCGACCGGCCGCGGACGGCCGCCGGGAATCCCACGCGACCCCCGACTGTCAGTGCCGGGTCGTACGGTGGTTGCATGCGGCCCGTTTCCAAGATCGAACGCTCGGTGGCGCCCTTCGAGGTCGTCAGCCCCTACCAGCCCAGCGGCGACCAGCCGACGGCCATCGCCGACCTGGCCCGGCGCATCCGCGCGGGCGAGAAGGACGTCGTCCTCCTCGGTGCCACCGGCACCGGAAAGTCGGCGACGACCGCCTGGATGATCGAGCAGCTCCAGCGCCCCACCCTGGTGATGGCGCCGAACAAGACGCTGGCCGCCCAGTTGGCCAACGAGTTCCGCGAGCTCCTGCCGAACAACGCAGTCGAGTACTTCGTCTCGTACTACGACTACTACCAGCCCGAGGCGTACGTCCCGCAGTCGGACACCTACATCGAGAAGGACTCCTCGATCAACGAGGAGGTCGAGCGGCTGCGCCACTCGGCAACGAACTCCCTGCTGACCCGCCGGGACGTCGTCGTGGTGGCCTCCGTCTCCTGCATCTACGGCCTGGGCACCCCCCAGGAGTACGTGGACCGGATGGTGCCCCTCAAGGTGGGGGAGGAGATCGACCGGGACCAGTTGCTGCGCCGCTTCGTCGACATCCAGTACACCCGCAACGACCTGGCCTTCGCCCGCGGCACCTTCCGGGTGCGCGGCGACACCATCGAGATCTTCCCGGTCTACGAGGAGCTGGCCGTCCGGATCGAGATGTTCGGCGACGAGATCGAGGCGCTGTCCACCCTCCACCCCCTCACGGGCGAGGTCATCAGCGACGACCGCGAGCTGTACGTCTTCCCGGCCAGCCACTACGTGGCGGGCCCGGAGCGCATGGAGAAGGCGATCAACGGCATCGAGCGGGAGCTGGAGCAGCGCCTGGCCGAGCTGGAGAAGCAGGGCAAGCTGCTGGAGGCCCAGCGGCTGCGGATGCGCACCACGTACGACATCGAGATGATGCGCCAGATCGGCTCCTGCTCCGGCATCGAGAACTACTCGATGCACTTCGACGACCGCGAGCCCGGCTCCCCGCCCAACACCCTCCTCGACTACTTCCCCGAGGACTTCCTGCTCGTCATCGACGAGTCCCACGTCACCGTGCCCCAGATCGGCGCCATGTACGAGGGTGACGCCTCCCGCAAGCGCACCCTCGTCGACCACGGCTTCCGCCTGCCGTCCGCGCTCGACAACCGGCCGCTGAAGTGGGAGGAGTTCCAGGAGCGGATCGGGCAGACCGTCTACCTGTCGGCGACGCCCGGACAGTACGAGCTCTCCCGCTCCGACGGCTTCGTCGAGCAGATCATCCGGCCCACCGGCCTCGTCGACCCCGAGGTGGTCGTCAAGCCCACCGAGGGGCAGATCGACGACCTGGTCCACGAGATCCGGCTGCGCACCGAGCGGGACGAACGGGTCCTGGTCACCACCCTCACCAAGAAGATGGCCGAGGACCTCACCGACTACTTCCTGGAACTGGGCATCCAGGTCCGCTACCTGCACAGCGACGTCGACACCCTGCGCCGTGTGGAGCTGCTGCGCGAGCTGAGGGCCGGTGAGTACGACGTGCTCGTCGGCATCAACCTCCTGCGTGAGGGACTCGACCTGCCCGAGGTCTCCCTGGTGGCGATCCTCGACGCCGACAAGCAGGGCTTCCTCCGCTCCGGGACCTCACTGATCCAGACCATCGGGCGCGCGGCGCGCAATGTCTCCGGCCAGGTGCACATGTACGCCGACACCATCACCCCGGCCATGGCGCAGGCCATCGACGAGACCAACCGCCGGCGCGAGAAGCAGGTCGCGTACAACACGGCCAACGGCATCGACCCGCAGCCGCTGCGCAAGAAGATCAACGACATCGTCGCGACCATCGCGCGCGAGGAGGTCGACACCGAGCAGCTCCTGGGCAGCGGGTACCGCAAGTCCAAGGACGGCAAGGGCGCCAAGGCCCCCGTCCCGTCGCTCGGCTCCGCCTCGGCCAGGACCGGCGCCGCGGCCGGTGCCAAGGCGGGCACGGCAGGTGGCAAGGCAGGCGGCAAGGGCGCGCTGGTGAGCGACCGTCCGGCGGCCGAACTGGCCGGGATCATCGAGGAGATGACCGAGCGGATGCGGGCGGCGGCCGCCGAGCTCCAGTTCGAGGTGGCGGCGCGACTGCGCGACGAGGTGGGCGAGCTGAAGAAGGAGCTGCGGCAGATGAAGGAGGCGGGCATCGCCTGACGCCGCCGCGGCCGGTGTGTTGCAACACCGCCACAAAAGGGGGCCTGGCCTGATGCCGTCTCGCGGCCCCTGCGTAGGGTGCTGGCAACCGCACTCTTAGACGGTCGCGGGGGTACGCAACGAGAGGGGACAGCGCGTGACGGTCAACATGACCAAGGGCCAGGCCATCAGCCTGCAGAAGAGCGACGGGGGTACTCTCACGGCGGTGCGGATGGGGCTCGGCTGGCAGGCGGCGCCGCGCCGCGGTCTGTTCGGCTCGCGCACCCGGGAGGTCGACCTGGACGCCTCGGCGGTGCTCTTCGCCGAGAAGCAGCCCGTGGACGTGGTCTTCTTCCGCCACCTGGTGAGCGACGACGGCTCGGTCCGCCACACCGGCGACAACCTGGTGGGCGGCGCGGGACAGGGCGGTGACGACGAGGCGATCCTCGTCGACCTGGAGCGGGTCCCAGTCCACATCGACCAGATCGTCTTCACGGTGAACTCGTTCACCGGCCAGACGTTCCAGGAGGTGCAGAACGCCTTCTGCCGCATCGTCGACGAGACGAACGGTCAGGAGCTCGCGCGCTACACCCTGGACGGCGGCGGCCAGTACACCGCCCAGATCATGGCCAAGGTCCACCGGGCGGGCTCCGGCTGGCGGATGACGGCCCTGGGCAGCTCGGCCAACGGCCGTACGTTCCAGGACCTGATGCCGTTCATCCTGCCGCACCTGTAGGCGCACGGCGCCTCCGCCGGCGCCGCACCCGCGGCGCGGTGCCACAGACACCGGCCGACGCACCACCACCACGCACCACCACCACGCACCACCACATGCACCACCACACGCAGCACCACCCGCAGCTCCCGGAGGCCAGGCCGCCGGGAGCTGCGGCCCACACCGAGGCAGCGAAGGGGACACAGGCAATGACGGCCGAGCTGGTCCGGGGGCAGAACCATCCCCTGCCCCACACCCGACTCGAGATCCGGGTGTCGGCCGGCGAACCGGTCATCGCCGGTGCCACGCTCGGCGACGAGAACGGCACGGTGGCCGGCGCCGAGTGGGTCGCCCACCCCGGCTCGCCCGCCCTGCCGGGCCTGGAGGTGTCCAGGCAGGCGGCGGCCGACCACCGGCTCGCCGTGGACCTCGGCGCCCTCCCCGAGGCGTGCCACCGGGTCACCGTGCTGCTCGCGCTGCCCGCCGGCACCGGCGGCCCCGCCCGGTTCGGCGCCGTCGCCGCCCCCTTCGCCGCCGTCACCGCCCTCGACGGCACCGGGGTCGCCAGCTACACCATCACCGGGCTCGACACCGAGTCCGCCGTCGTCGCCCTGGAGCTGTACCGCCGCCAGGGCGCCTGGAAGATGCGCGCCGTCGGCCAGGGGTACGCGGGCGGGCTCACCGCCATGCTCGCCGACCAGGGCATCGACCGCGCGGCCGAACTGGCGGACACCATCCAGGAAGCGGTCAGGGCCGGGCTGACCCGGTCGGTCGCCGCGCCGCCGCCCCGCACCGCCGAGGGGGACCGCGCCAGGCGGGGCGCCTCCCTCACCGCGTCCGGCGGCCCCGCCCCCGCGGCCGACACCGCCCCGGCCGCCCCCGTCTCGACCGGCCCCATCAGCTACGCCCACCCGCGCCGCGACGCCACCGCCCCGCCGCCCCCGGGCGCCGCCACCGGCCGTCCCGGTGTGCCGCCGGCCCCGCCCGGGCAGCCCGCCGCGCCGGTCGCCGGCGACGCCACCGGATGGTCCATGGACGAGCGCCTGTACAACCAGGTCTGGGGCATGTTCGAGGACCTGGCCCGCACCACGGCCGCGTACCGCAGCGCCGTCGACTTCGCCGAGTCGCGCATGGACCAGGAGCTGGACCGTGTGCTCTCCGACCCGCGCAGCCGCATCGGCTCCGCCGGTGACGCCGCCCGCGAGGCGGCCCGCGCCAAGAGCGACGAGCTGACCGCCCGGGCCCGCGCGGCGCTCGACCGGGACCTCGCCCAGCTCACCGCCGAGGCCGAGGTCGTCGAGCCCGCGCTGCCGGTCGCGTACGCGAACTGGGACAACCCGGTCTGGCACGGTTACCGCGTCCCCGCCGAGGCGCCCATGGCCGTGCGCCTCGGCGACCTCCACCTCCCCGAGAGCCCCGATCTGCGCATCCCCATGCTGGTGCGGCTCCCGCTGGAGCGCGGGCTGTGGGTGGACAGCGGCCGCTCCGGCTCCGAGGCCGCCGTCCTGATGGACGACGCCGAGCTGCGCCGGCTGGCGGTGGACACGGCGGTCCTGCACGCGGCCCGGCTGCTCGCG
Organism: Streptomyces sp. WAC05374; assembly: GCF_004353505.1. Taxonomy (GTDB): domain Bacteria; phylum Actinomycetota; class Actinomycetes; order Streptomycetales; family Streptomycetaceae; genus Streptomyces. The sequence goes on along the minus strand of NZ_SMNQ01000002.1, from coordinate 159,395 downwards.
GTCCATCCGCGGGGCGCGTACACCGTCCACGTCATCGACCCGGCGGGTTCCGCGGCCGGGTCGCTCGCCCCGCTGGCCGGCTCCGGTGTGCTGGCCGCACCGCCGGCGGTGGGCGCCGGGGGAGTGGCCTCGGTCCTCGGCCGGCTCACCCAGCGCGTCGAGCTGGTGCGGATGGCCGTCAGCGGTGGCGCGACCGACGCCCTCCCGCCCGACCTGGACACGGCCGACCAGCTCCTGATCGTCAACGACTTCCCGCACGGTTTCGACGACCGGGCCGTCACCCAGCTCCGCTACCTGGCGGACGAGGGGCCGGCGGTGGGCGTCCATCTGCTGCTGGTCGCCGACCGGGAGGACGCCCGTGCCTACGGGCCGGTGCTCGATCCGCTGTGGCGGTCGCTGCTGCGCCTGACTCCCGTCCCGGACGACCACCTCGCCGACCCATGGGTGGGTCACGCCTGGACGTACGAGCCGCCCCGGCTGCCGGCCGGCAGCGGCATCCTCCGTCAGGTCCTGAGCCAGGTGGCAGCGGGCGGCCCCCACTGACCCCCGTACCTCCCTGACCTGCGTGCTTGGAGTTCCTTTTACTTTTCCCTTTACCTTTCTTTGGTCTTTACGGTAACGTTCTTGGTGCGGAGGGGAGTACTCCCGTGCGCGGCGTGCCCGTCAATACGGACGGTCGGACATGAGACCGGTCCCGGGGCGCCGGCCCGTGGCGCGCATCGGCGGACGACGCCGGGCGCCCCGGGTGGAAGAGACCTCCGGCAGCGACGACGCTGATCAGTAGCCGTACGACGCCGGAGGCGCAGTGGACGTTTCGATGAGCCTGTGGGTGGCGACCATTCTTGGTCTGTCCGCCCTGATCGCGGTCGACTTCTTCATCGGGCGCAAGCCCCATGAGGTGTCGATCAAGGAAGCCGGTACCTGGACGGTCGTCTGGATCGTCCTTGCGGCACTGTTCGGTCTGGGACTGCTGTTCTTCGGCGAGAGCCAGGCCTCCGGCGAGTTCTTCGCCGGGTACATCACCGAGAAGTCGCTCAGCGTCGACAATCTCTTCGTCTTCGTCCTGATCATGGCGAAGTTCTCGGTCCCCACCCACCTCCAGCAGCGGGTGCTGCTGATCGGTGTGCTGGTGGCGCTCGTCCTGCGCGCGATCTTCATCGCGGCGGGCGCGGCGATCATCGCCAGCTTCTCGTGGGTCTTCTACATCTTCGGCGCCTTCCTGATCTACACCGCCTGGAAGCTCATCCAGGAGGCGCGCGCCGACGAGCCGGAGGAGGAGTTCGAGGAGAACCGCCTCCTGAAGTCGATCGAGAACCGCTTCGGTGTCGCCGACAAGTACCACGGCACCAAGCTCTTCATCCGCGTCAACGGCAAGCGTGTGCTGACCCCCCTGATGGTCGTCATGCTCGCCATCGGCACCACGGACGTCCTGTTCGCCCTGGACTCCATCCCGGCGATCTTCGGCCTGACGCAGGACCCGTACATCGTCTTCACCGCCAACGCCTTCGCCCTGATGGGTCTGCGGCAGCTCTACTTCCTCATCGGCGGCCTGCTGAAGAAGCTGGTCCACCTGAGCTACGGCCTGTCGGTGATCCTCGGCTTCATCGGTGTGAAGCTGGTGCTGCACGCCCTGCACGAGTCCGGGGTGCACGTGCCCGAGATCTCCATCCCCGTCTCGCTCGCGGTCATCTGCGGCGTCCTGGTCATCACCACGATCACCAGCCTGATCGCCTCCAAGAAGCAGGCGGAGCGCGAGGCCGCCGAGGCGGCCGCGAAGGACAGCGTGGAGGCCTGATCCCCGGCTCTCCGGACACGGACGAACGGCACCGGCCGGTACGGGCTCGCATTGCGGCCCGCACCGGCCGGTGCTTCTTTGGACGGTGAACGCCCCCACCCGCGAGGGGCCGCCCCGGCGTGGAGTAACCATGAGGTTCACGCAGATCATCGACTTCGAGACCGAGCACATCGACGAGCTCGAAGCCTTCCTGGAAGAGCGCAGGACGGCGCTGGCCGACAAGGATTACGGCCCGGTCGACCGCATCCTGCTGCGCGACCGCGACCGCCCCAACCGCTACCTGGCCATCGTGGGCTTCGCGTCCCACGAGGACGCCATGCGCAACAACGACGACCCCGAGACCCAGAAGATCGCCGAGAAGATGGCCACGCTGTGCCCCAAGCCCCCGGTCTTCACCAACTGCGACCTGCTCGAACAGGAGGAGCTGGGCAAGCGCGCCTGAACCTCAGGCGGCGGCCGACTCCATCACCGGTTCCACCGACGGCCCGGGCAGCGTCTCCGGCAGCAGGGCGAAGCAGCCGAGGCTGAGCAGCGAGATCCCGGTCAGATACGCCGCGACGCCCCAGGGCGGCCCCGGGCCCCCGGCCGCGGCGGTGGCCACGATCGGCGTCACCGCCCCGCCCAGCACCCCGGCCAGGTTGTAGCCGACCGCCGCCCCGGTGCAGCGCACCCTGGGTTCGTACAGCTCCGGCAGGTACGCGGCGACCACGGCGAACATGGTGATGAACGCCAGCAGCGCCCCCGTGAAGCCCAGGAACATCAGCAGCGGCCGCCCCGTGTGCAGCAGGCCCACCATCGGGAACATCCACAGCGCGGCGGCCGCGCAGCCGGTCAGGCACAGCGGCCGCCGCCCGTAACGGTCGCCCAGCATCGCGGCGAACGGCGTGACCGCCCCCTTGATCGCCACCGCCGCCATCACGCAGACGAGCATCACCGTGCGGCTCACGCCGAGCTGCTCGGTGCCGTACGCCAGCGCCCACGTGGACACCGCGTAGAAGATCGCGTACCCGACCGCCAGCGCCCCGGCCGTCAGCAGCACCAGCCGCCAGTGGCCGCGCGCCACCTCCACCAGGGGCGCGCTCGCCCGATTGCCGCTCTCGGCCAGCTCCCGGAACTGGGGCGTCTCCGCCAGCGACGTCCGCAGCAGGAGCCCGCCGGCCGCCAGCAGCCCCGCCGCCCAGAACGGCACCCGCCACCCCCACTCACGGAACTGGGCGTCGCTCAGCCCCGCCGACAGCGCCAGCATCACCCCGTTCGCCAGCAGGAAGCCCACCGACGGGCCGATCTGCGGGAAGCTCGCCCACAGCGCGCGCCGCCGCTCGGGCGCGTGCTCCGCCGTCAGCAGGACCGCCCCGCCCCACTCCCCGCCGAGCCCCAGTCCCTGGAGGAACCGCAGCACCAGCAGCAGCACCGGAGCGGCCACGCCGAGCGTCTCGTACGACGGCACGCAACCCACCGCGACGGTCGCCGCGCCGGTCAGCACCAGGGAGGCGAACATCACCGGCCGCCGCCCGTGCCGGTCACCGATGTGCCCGAAGAGGATCGAGCCGAGCGGACGCGACAGGAAGCCGATCGCGAACGTACCGAAAGCCGCCAGCGTGCCGGCGACCGGGGAGAACGTGGGGAAGAACAGCGGGCCCAGGACCAGGGCGGCCGCCGTCCCGTAGACGAAGAAGTCGTAGAACTCGATGGCCGTGCCGGCGAGCGAGGCGGCGGCGAGCCGCACCATGGACGGCGTACGCGGCGGCGTGCCCGCCGAGGTGTCCGCGCACGTGCCCGAAGGCGTGCCCGAGGAGGGGTCCGGAGAGGCGTCCGAGGGAGGGGCCGGCGGTGTACCTGCCGGTGTGCGTTCCGGCGTCGGCGGAGTATGACTCTGGCGCATGTCGCGCCAACTACCCACGGCGCCCCCGGGTTACGGGGGCGCGCGAGGGTCGTACGGGAGTGTCTACCAGCCGCGCTCGCGCCACTCCGGGAGCTTCGGGCGCTCCTCGCCCAGCGTGGTGTCCTTGCCGTGTCCCGGGTAGACCCAGGTCTCGTCCGGCAGCACGTCGAACAGCTTGGTCTCGACGTCGAGGATCAGGCTGGCGAAGGCGTCGGGGTCCTTCCGGGTGTTGCCGACGCCGCCGGGGAAGAGGCAGTCGCCGGTGAAGACGTGCGGGTGACCGTGCGGGTCGTCGTAGACGAGCACGATCGAGCCGGGGGTGTGCCCCACCATCCGGCGGGCGGTCATCTCCACGCGGCCGACCCTGATCGTGTCCCCGTCGTCGACGGCGACGTCCGTCGGGACGTCGATGCCCTCGGCGTCGTACCGCCCCGCGTACGTGCGCGCGCCGGTGGCCGCCACCACCTCGGACAGCGCGTCCCAGTGGTCGCGGTGGCGGTGGGTGGTGACGACGGACGAGATGCCGTCGTCACCGATCAGCCGGAGCAGTGTCGCGGGCTCGCTCGCCGCGTCGATCAGGAGCTGCTCGCCGGTGGCCCGGCAGCGCAGCAGATACGCGTTGTTGTCCATCGGCCCGACCGCGACCTTGGAGATCATCAGGTCCGTCAGCTCGTGCACATCGGCGGGCCCGCCCACCTTCACCGCTCCGCTGTACGTCATGATTCCAGCCTATAGCGGGGGCAGTGCGGGAAGGGCGCCGCCGGTGACCTCCAGGGCGGCGCCGTCTCGGCGGCCCGCGAGCCAGCCGAGCAGGTCCGCCGCCGGGCCGGACACGGTCACGCCGGCGCCCGCGTCGCCGCCCGTGCGCCACTCCTGGCCGGCCGCCAGCAGTCGGGTCGGGGGCACGGTGGGGTGGCCGGTGAAGCGGTCCGCCAGGAACGCGATCTCGCGCCCCGTGAACTCCGCCGGCAGGTCCTCCAGCTCGTAGCCGATGCCCAGGTCCACGTGGTGCAGCTCCACCTCGACGAGGCGGCGGAAGGGCACCCGCAGGGCCTGGTCGGTCACCCCGTTGCGCAGCTCCACCGTGCGCCCCCAGTCGGCCGGCACCTCGCCCTGGGCCCGGAAGCGGGCGGCGCTCTCGCGTACGTCGTCGAGCTGGACCGCCAGCGGGCGGGGGGCGTCGCGCTCGATGTCGGCGTCGCGCGCCTCGGCGCTGACGTACATCGGGCGGCCCTGGAGAACATTTACGAGGGCGTCGGCGTTACGTGAGAGGTGGGCCAGCACATGGCCCCGCGTCCAGCCGGGGAGCCGGGAGGGCGCGGCGACGGCGGCGTCGTCGAGCTTGGCGGCCGCGGTGAGCAGCCGGTCGGTCGCCTCACGTACAGAGGCCAGGTCATGCACATGGTCGATCATGCTGCTGACCCTAGCGCCGCCACACGATCGGGTGAAGGTGGCGGAGCGCGGACGGAAATCGAATGCGCGTGCTATACGCTCGGTGGAGGCATCCTTGAAAGTCAGGCATCCATCCATTTGGCGGCCCCCCGTAGGCTTGAACAGTCTGGGACGGGGGCTGTGCCCCCGCTTCTCTCAAGAAAGGTGCGGACCGGCGTGGCCGACCGTCTCATCGTCCGTGGCGCGCGCGAGCACAATCTGAAGAACGTCTCGCTCGACCTCCCGCGCGACTCCCTCATCGTCTTCACCGGGCTCTCGGGGTCGGGCAAGTCCTCCCTCGCGTTCGACACGATCTTCGCCGAGGGGCAGCGCCGGTACGTCGAGTCGCTCTCCTCCTACGCCCGGCAGTTCCTCGGCCAGATGGACAAGCCGGACGTCGACTTCATCGAGGGCCTCTCCCCGGCCGTCTCGATCGACCAGAAGTCGACCTCGCGCAACCCGCGCTCCACGGTCGGCACGATCACCGAGGTCTACGACTACCTCCGGCTGCTCTTCGCGCGCATCGGCAAGCCGCACTGCCCCGAGTGCCGCCGGCCCATCTCGCGCCAGTCGCCGCAGGCCATCGTCGACAAGGTGCTGGAGCTGCCCGAGGGCAGCCGCTTCCAGGTCCTGTCGCCGCTGGTGCGCGAGCGCAAGGGCGAGTTCGTCGACCTCTTCGCCGACCTCCAGACCAAGGGCTACAGCCGGGCCCGGGTGGACGGCAGGACCATCCAGCTCGCCGAGCCGCCCACGCTGAAGAAGCAGGAGAAGCACACCATCGAGGTGGTCGTCGACCGCCTCACGGTCAAGGACAGCGCCAAGCGGCGGCTGACCGACTCCGTGGAGACCGCGCTGGGCCTGTCCGGCGGCATGGTCGTGCTCGACTTCGTCGACCTCCCCGAGGACGACCCCGAGCGCGAGCGGATGTACTCGGAGCACCTGTACTGCCCGTACGACGACCTGTCCTTCGAAGAGCTGGAGCCCCGCTCCTTCTCCTTCAACTCGCCCTTCGGCGCCTGCCCCGAGTGCACCGGCATCGGTACCCGCATGGAGGTCGACCCGGAGCTGGTGGTCCCCGACGAGGAGCGCTCCCTCGACGAGGGCGCCATTCACCCCTGGTCGCACGGCCACACCAAGGAGTACTTCGGGCGCCTGATCGGCGGCCTCTCCCAGGCCCTCGGCTTCCGTACCGACATCCCGTGGGCCGGGCTGCCCGCCCGTGCCAGGAAGGCGCTGCTGTACGGACACAAGACCCAGGTCGAGGTCCGTTACCGCAACCGCTACGGCCGGGAGCGGGCGTACACCACGCCCGCCTTCGAAGGCGCCGTCTCCTTCGTCAAGCGGCGGCACAGCGAGGCCGAGAGCGACTCCAGCAGGGAGCGCTTCGAGGGCTACATGCGCGAGGTGCCCTGCCCCACCTGTGAGGGCACGCGGCTCAAGCCGATCGTCCTCGCGGTCACGGTCATGGAGAAGTCCATCGCGGAGGTCTCCGCGATGTCCATCAGCGAGTGCGCCGACTTCCTCGGCGAGCTGAAGCTGAACGCCCGCGACAAGAAGATCGCCGAGCGGGTGCTCAAGGAGGTCAACGAGCGGCTGCGCTTCCTGGTCGACGTGGGCCTGGACTACCTCTCGCTCAACCGCGCGGCCGGCACGCTGTCCGGCGGCGAGGCCCAGCGCATCCGGCTCGCCACCCAGATCGGCTCCGGCCTGGTGGGCGTGCTCTACGTGCTGGACGAGCCGTCCATCGGCCTGCACCAGCGCGACAACCACCGGCTGATCGAGACCCTGGTGCGCCTGCGCGACATGGGCAACACGCTCATCGTCGTCGAGCACGACGAGGACACCATCAAGGTGGCCGACTGGGTCGTCGACATCGGCCCCGGCGCGGGCGAGCACGGCGGCAAGGTCGTGCACTCCGGCCCGTTGAAGCAGCTCCTGGCCAACAAGGACTCCATGACCGGCCAGTACCTGGCCGGGAAGCGGTCCATCCCGTTGCCGGACGTCCGCCGTCCGGTGGACCCGGCCCGGCGGCTGACCGTCCACGGCGCCCGTGAGAACAACCTGCGGGACATCGACGTCTCCTTCCCGCTCGGCGTGCTGACGGCGGTCACCGGTGTGTCCGGTTCCGGCAAGTCGACGCTGGTCAACGACATCCTGTACACGCACCTGGCGCGCGAGCTCAACGGCGCCAAGTCCGTTCCCGGGCGCCACACGCGCGTGGACGGCGACGACCTGGTCGACAAGGTCGTCCATGTCGACCAGTCGCCGATCGGCCGGACGCCCCGGTCCAACCCGGCGACGTACACCGGTGTCTTCGACCACGTCCGCAAGCTGTTCGCCGAGACGATGGAGGCGAAGGTCCGGGGCTACCTGCCGGGCCGGTTCTCCTTCAACGTCAAGGGCGGCCGCTGCGAGAACTGCGCCGGTGACGGCACCATCAAGATCGAGATGAACTTCCTGCCGGACGTGTACGTCCCGTGCGAGGTCTGCCACGGTGCGCGGTACAACCGGGAGACCCTGGACGTCCACTACAAGGGCAAGTCCATCGCCGAGGTGCTGGACATGCCGATCGAGGAGGCCCTGGAGTTCTTCGAGGCCGTCCCGACGATCGCCCGCCACCTGCGCACCCTCACCGAGGTCGGCCTCGGGTACGTCCGGCTCGGCCAGCCCGCGCCGACGCTCTCCGGCGGCGAGGCGCAGCGCGTGAAGCTCGCGTCCGAGCTCCAGAAGCGGTCGACGGGCCGCACGGTGTACGTCCTGGACGAGCCGACCACCGGTCTGCACTTCGAGGACATCTCCAAGCTGATCACCGTGCTGTCCAACCTGGTCGACAAGGGCAACTCGGTGATCGTCATCGAGCACAACCTGGACGTCATCAAGACCGCCGACTGGGTCGTCGACATGGGTCCCGAGGGCGGCAGCGGCGGTGGCCTGGTCGTCGCCGAGGGCACGCCCGAGCAGGTCGCGAGCGTCCCCGCCAGCCACACCGGCAAGTTCCTCCGGGACATCCTGGGCGCGGACCGCATCAGCGACGCGGCCGCGACGGTACCGGCCGCCCGGAAGCGGACGGCCGCCAGGAAGACGGTCTCGGCGGCGGACGGCGTGGCCCGCTCGACAGCCACGGCGAAGACGACCAAGCCGAAGAAGCGCACGGCACGGTCCGCCACGTCCTGACCGCCCATCCCCGGCCCGGGCCACCCGGGCCGGGGCCGGGGCGGTCGCCCCGCGTCTGGGCGGGTGAGGGCGGGAGGACCGCCGTCAGAGTTCGGTCGCGTACGGAGGCTCCGCGCCCGGGCGGGAGCAGGTGATCGCCGCCGCCCGGGCGGCGAAGGACAGCAGGTCCGCCCAGGCCGGGGCGTCCAGCGAGGTCAGGGACCGGGCCACCAGCCCGTGCAGCAGCGCGGCGTTCACCGTGTCGCCCGCGCCGATGGTGTCGGCGACGGCCACCGGCACGGCGGGCACCGAGACGGTGAAGCCTCCCGTGTACACCGTCAGCCCCTCGCCGCCCCGGGTCAGCACCACCGCCGTCGGCCCCTTCGCCAGCCACTCCTCCGGCGAACCGCCCAGCCACCGGGCGTCCTCCTCGGACAGCTTCAACAGGGACACGTACGGCAGCAGGCCCAGGAACCGCGCCCGGTGGGCGTCCGCGTCCGGGATCAGCCCCGGCCGGACGTTCGGGTCCAGCAGCGTGAGCACCCCGCGCCCCGCTTCCCGCCGCAGCAGCGCCTCGTACGCGGAGGCGCCCGGTTCCAGGACCAGCGAGCACGTCCCGAAGGCGATGGCCCGTACCGCTTCCGGCAGCCGCTCGGGAAGCTCGAAGAGCCGGTCGGCGGTGCCCTCCGCGTAGAAGGAGTACCGGGCGGAACCGTCCGCCCCCACCGTGGCCACCGCCAGCGTCGTCGGCTCGGGACCGCGCTGGACCAGTCCGGTCGCGACGTCCGCCGCGCGCAGGCCCTCCAGCAGCGCCTCCCCGAAGGCGTCCGTGGAGACCCTCGAGCAGAAGGCGGCCTCGGCGCCCAGCCGGCCGAGCGCCACCGCCGTGTTGTACGGCCCGCCGCCCCGGCGCGGCACCAGGGCGGACAGCGGCCCGGCCCCGTCACGGGCGTCCGTCCGGGGCACGAGGTCGATCAGGGACTCTCCGGCGGCGACGATCACAAGCCCGAACGTAACCCATGGCCCACGCCCACGACAGCCCCCGCACCCGGCCGAAGGGCCGCCGATCTACCCCGGTATCGTCGGTTCCGTCACCGATACCTCCCAGCCCACCGTGGAGCCCCCATGCCCGGCCAGCCGACCGCCCGCCGTACCGTGCTGAAAGGCGCCGCCCTCGCCGGTGCCGCCGGGCTCGGCGCGGCCGCCTGCTCCACCGAGTCGAAGCTGGGGCACGCCAAGAACCCCACCCCGACCGCGCCCGTGGACCTGGGCGCGGCGGACGCGGTGCCGGTCGGCGGCGCCAAGCTCTACCGCGAGCAGCGCCTGGTGGTGAGCTGCCCGGCGAAGGGCCAGTACAAGGCGTTCAGCGCCCAGTGCACCCACGCGGGCTGCGTCTTCGACAAGGTCGAGGGCATCGAGGGCAACTGCCCCTGCCACGGCAGCCGGTTCGACGTCACCACCGGCCAGGCGCTCAAGGGACCGGCCACCGCCGCGCTGCCCGAGGTCCCGGTCAAGGTCACCGACGGCAAGCTCGTCGCCGGCCCCGACGCGTAACCGCGCCGGGCGGCGTCACGCCCAGTCCCAGTCGATCCCCAGGATGCCGGGCCGCACGCCCTGCTCCACGAAGTGGACCGTACGGTGCCGCCCGCTCAGCGTCAGGTCGCCGCGAGCACCGCGCGGCGCGCCCGCCGACGTCTGGGCGAAGCGCCGGCACCGTACCGGCAGGGCGTCCTCGTGGAACCGCACCTGAAGGACGTACTGCCCGCCCGCGAAGCTGAAGCCGCGCACGTACTCGCCGCTCACCCCGCCGGTGCCGTCCTCGAAGCCGTACCCGAAGAAGTACGTCTCGCCCGCCCGCAGCCGCGCGTCGAACAGCAGCTCCGCGACCACCACCCCGGTCTCCCCGTGCCGCCGCACCCGGCCCGTGCGGCAGTTCTCGCCCGCCCGCACCGCCACCCGCTCCGGGTCGCAGCCGGGGTCCCCGTGGTGGATGGCGAGGTAGCGGTCGACGCCGTCCCGGTGGGCCCGCACGACCTGCTGGGAGTCCCGCCCGGCCAGCTCCCGCCCCGCGCCTATCCGCACCCGCTCCTGGTGTCCGACCGTGTGCAGCCCGCCGTCCGCCGGCGCCTCCAGCTCCGCGATCAGTTGCTCCACCGCGCCGGAGGCCTCCACCAGTGACCGGTACGAACGCCCCGCCGGCCTGGTCGCCGTCCCCTCCGGCGCAGGGTCGCCGAGCAGCCGGATGAGGGACTCGCCGGGCAACTGGAGCAGCTCCTCCAGGGCCCGTACCGCCTTCAGCGACTCCGGCCGCTGGGGGCGGCGGGCGCCCTGCTGCCAGTAGCACAGGCTGGTCACCCCGACCTTGATGCCGCGGTGCGCGAGATGGTGCTGGACCCGCTGGAGCGGCAGCCCGCGCACCGCCAGCGCCGCGCGCAGCGCCAGGTGGAAGGGGCCGGTGTGCAGGATCTGCGCCAGGTCGGTCTCGGTGTGTGCCATGGGAGTCCTCGGTGAACGTTCACGACGGGGCGGTGCGACTCCGGGCCGGTGGTGACGGGCGGGCTGGTGGGGGCGGGGATCCGTTCACTCGTCAACCAGTGGCGTTCACAGCGCGGTGTCACCCCGCATTGAAGCGTGTTGACCTGCCCCCGACAACGATCGATGCTCCCAGCAGCGTCCGGACGCGATCCTCCCTCCCCACATCCCCAGCCGGAGGAACGCGATGCGCGATCCGCACAACCCCCCTGGAAAGGCACGGAAGTTCGTCCTCGCGGTGCTCCTCGCCGCCACCACCGTCCTCTCCCTCCCGGTGACCGTGACCGCCGCCACCGCCGAGGGGAACCCCGGGACGGCACTCGCCGCCAAGCGCCTGAACATCACCATGCAGGCGCAGGCCAGGACCAACTGGTGCTGGGCCGCCGGCGGCAACACCATCGCCGCCTGGTTCGGCCGCTCGTACACGCAGAACCAGTTCTGCAACGCCGCCTTCAACCGGCAGCAGGGCACCGACTGCCCCAACTGGCAGGCGACCCTCGGCAACGTGCAGAACGGGCTGCGCTGGGCCGGCGTGACCCCCGGCTCGTACGTCGACGGCTGGCTGCGCTACGCGACGGTGCAGAGCGAGATCAACGCCAACCGTCCCGTCGAGACCCGCATCCAGTGGTCGAGCGGCGGCGGCCACATGCACGTGCTGTACGGCTACGACGACGCCAACGGCTGGGTGTACTGGGGCGACCCGTGGCCCTCCAGCGACCGCTACAACTGGGCGTCGCACGCCTGGTACGTCGACAACGGCTCCTTCTCCTGGACCCACTCGCTCCACCGGATCGGGGCGTGAGACCGATGACCCCACGTCCGCTGCTCGCGGCCACCGCCCTCGCCCCCGCGCTCCTCCTCCTCGCCGCCCCCGCCGCCACGGCCGCCGACACCCCCGGCGCGGCGGTCACCGCCCCGGCGACGCTCGACACCCTGTCCCGGTTCTTCGCCCGTGACGGTGCCGTCGCGCCGGCCGGCGCACGGCCCCGCGTGGAGGGCTCCACCGTCCCCGTACGCGTCCTCGCGCCCGACTTCGTGGCGGGCAGGGCGGGCGCGCCGGTGGCGCGGGTCGCCTTCCACGCGGCGGAGGCGGTCGCCCCGGACGGGCGGAAGGCGTCCGTGTGGACCGTCCGCCGCGGCACCGGGGGCTGGCAGGTGGTGAACATCGCCACCGGCGACGACGAGATGCGGTACGCCCGTGAGGGCGCCCGCAGGCTCCCCGGCGGGACGGTCTTCCGGGAGCCCCAGATCGACGCCTGGTACGTCCACGGGGGAGGCCGGGTGCTGCCGCTGGACGAGGACGCGGTACGCGCGGTCGGCGCGCGGGGCACCACGCTCGCCGCCTACCGGGCCCGGGTCTCGGCGGCGTACGGGGACAAGCTCCCCGGCTCCGCGTACGCCCGCAGGGGCGCCGCTGGCGGCTACGCGGAACCCGCCGCCCCCGCCGCCCCCACCGCCCCCGCCGCCCCAGCGGCCCCGGACGCCGACGGCGCCCGTCCCGCGGCCGGCACCCCGGCCGCCGCCCCCGGCGGGGCCGCCGGTGACGGTGCCGGCGCCCCGCCGGGGCCCGCGGTGGCCGCCGCACTCGCCGCCCTGGCGCTCGCGGTCGCCGCGGGCGCCCGGACACTGCGGCGCCGCCGTCGCGCCTGACCCCCGCCCCGCCGGGCACGGCCCTCCGGGCCCCCGCCCCACCCCCGGCCCCCGGCCGGGGCCGGGCACGGCGGTCACCGTGGAGCGCCTCCGTCCCCACCGGGGGCGCTCCACGGACACCCGTGGTGTCAGTGGACGCCAGTAGGGTGTGAGGCATGGCAGACCCCTCCAGCTACCGCCCCAAGCCGGGACAGATCCCCGACTCGCCGGGGGTCTACAAATTCCGTGACGAGCACCGCCGGGTGATCTACGTCGGGAAGGCGAAGTCCCTGCGCCAGCGGCTCGCCAACTACTTCCAGGACCTGGCGGGCCTGCACCCGCGTACGCGCACGATGGTCACCACGGCCGCCTCCGTCGAGTGGACCGTGGTCTCCACCGAGGTCGAGGCGCTCCAGCTCGAGTACTCGTGGATCAAGGAGTTCGACCCGCGGTTCAACGTCAAGTACCGCGACGACAAGAGCTATCCGTACCTGGCCGTCACCCTCAACGAGGAGTTCCCGCGCGTGCAGGTCATGCGCGGCCAGAAGAGGAAGGGCGTGCGGTACTTCGGCCCGTACAGCCACGCGTGGGCCATCCGCGACACGGTCGACCTGCTGCTGCGCGTCTTCCCCGTGCGCACGTGCTCGGCCGGGGTGTTCAAGAACGCCGAGCGCACCGGCCGCCCCTGCCTGCTCGGGTACATCGGCAAGTGCGCGGCACCCTGTGTGGGCCGGGTCGGGCCGGAGGAACACCGGGAGCTGGCCGAGGAGTTCTGCGACTTCATGGCCGGCCGCACCGGCACGTACATCCGCCGCCTGGAGAAGGACATGATGCTGGCGGCCGAGGACATGGAGTACGAGAAGGCCGCCCGGCTCCGTGACGACATAGGGGCCCTGAAGCGGGCCATGGAGAAGAGCGCCGTCGTCCTCGCCGACGCCACCGACGCCGACCTGATCGCCGTCGCCGAGGACGAGCTCGAGGCGGCCGTGCAGATCTTCCACGTCCGCGGCGGCCGGGTGCGCGGCCAGCGCGGCTGGGTCACCGACAAGGTCGAGGCCGTCGACACGGCGGGCCTGGTCGAGCACGCGCTCCAGCAGCTCTACGGCGAGGAGAGCGGCGACGCCGTCCCCAAGGAGGTCCTCGTCCCGGCCCTCCCCGAGGACCTGGACGCCGTCACGCAGTGGCTCGGCGGACGCCGCGGTTCCCAGGTGTCCCTGCGCATCCCGCAGCGCGGCGACAAGAAGGCGCTGATGGAGACCGTCGGCCGCAACGCCCAGCAGGCCCTCGTCCTGCACAAGACCAAGCGCGCCAGCGACCTGACCACCCGCTCGCGCGCGCTGGAGGAGATCGCCGAGGCCCTGGACCTCCCGGCGGCGCCGCTGCGCATCGAGTGCTTCGACATCTCCCACCTCCAGGGCGAGGACGTGGTGGCGTCCATGGTCGTCTTCGAGGACGGCCTGCCCCGCAAGAGCGAGTACCGCCGCTTCCAGATCAAGAGCTTCGCGGGCCAGGACGACGTCCGCTCCATGCACGAGGTGATCGGCCGCCGCTTCCGGCGCTACCTCGCGGAGAAGGAGAAGACGGGGGAGTGGGCCGTGGAGGAGGCCGACGGCGAGGTGCCCGCGGGGTCGCCGGAGGACGACGGGCGGCCGAAGAAGTTCGCCTATCCGCCGCAGCTCGTCGTGGTCGACGGCGGGCAGCCGCAGGTCGCGGCCGCCCGGCGGGCGCTCGACGAGCTGGGCATCGACGACATCGCCGTGTGCGGCCTCGCCAAGCGCCTGGAGGAGGTCTGGCTGCCCGGCGACGACGACCCCGTCGTCCTGCCCCGCTCCAGCGAGGGGCTGTACCTCCTCCAGCGGGTCCGTGACACGGCGCACGACTTCGCCATCCGCTACCAGCGCACCAAGCGCCACAAGCGGATACGGGTCAGTCCGCTGGACGCGGTCCCTGGCCTCGGCGACGCCCGCAAGCAGGCCCTGATCAAGCATTTCGGCTCGTTGAAGCGGCTGAGGCAGGCGACAATCGAGCAGATCTGCGAGGTGCCGGGGTTCGGCCGGAAGACCGCCGAAGCCGTGGCCGTGGCCCTCGCCCAGGCGGCCCCGGCCGCCCCCGCCGTGAACACGGCGACAGGAGAGATCATGGAAGACGACGACGGGGGAAACGGAAATGTCTGAGCACCACCCGACGGCGGAACCAGAGCCGACAGCGCGAGAAGACGGAGCAGCACACGTGAGTACGGGCACGACGATCGAGGCCGGAGAGGCCGCCGAGGCGGCCATCCCCGAGCTGGTGATCATCTCCGGCATGTCCGGCGCCGGGCGCAGCACCGCCGCCAAGTGCCTCGAGGACCTCGGCTGGTTCGTCGTCGACAACCTGCCGCCCGCGCTGATCCCCACCATGGTGGAGCTCGGCGCCCGTTCCCAGGGCAATGTGGCGCGCATCGCCGTCGTCGTCGACGTGCGGGGCCGCCAGTTCTTCGAGAGCCTGCGCGAGTCGCTCGCGGTCCTCGACGCCAAGCAGGTCACCCGCCGGATCGTCTTCCTGGAGTCGTCCGACGAGGCCCTGGTCCGCCGCTTCGAGTCGGTGCGCCGCCCGCACCCCCTCCAGGGCGACGGCCGGATCGTCGACGGCATCGCCGCCGAGCGCGACCTGCTGCGCGAGCTGCGCGGCGACGCCGACCTGGTGATCGACACCTCCAGCCTCAACGTCCACGAGCTGCGCGCCAAGATGGACGCCCAGTTCGCCGGCGACGAGGAGCCGGAGCTGCGGGCCACCGTCATGTCCTTCGGCTACAAGTACGGCCTGCCCGTCGACGCCGACCTGGTCGTGGACTGCCGCTTCCTGCCCAACCCGCACTGGGTGCCGGAGCTGCGTCCGTTCACCGGCCTCAACGAGGAGGTGTCGGGCTACGTCTTCAACCAGCCCGGCGCCAAGGAGTTCCTCGACCGCTACACCGAGCTGCTCCAGCTCGTCTCCGCCGGCTACCGCCGCGAGGGCAAGCGGTACGTGACGATCGCCGTCGGCTGCACGGGCGGCAAGCACCGCTCCGTCGCCATGTCCGAGAAGCTCGCCGCCCGGCTCGCCTCGGAAGGGGTCGAGACCGTCGTCGTCCACCGGGACATGGGGCGCGAGTGAAGCAGTACCGTCGGCGTACGCGGTCCCTGTCGCCGCGTACGCTCCGCAGACGCGGCGCCCAGCCCAAGGTCGTCGCCCTCGGCGGCGGCATGGGCCTGTCCGCTTCCCTCGCCGCGCTGCGCCGCATCACCGGCGACCTGACCGCCGTGGTCACGGTCGCCGACGACGGCGGGTCCAGCGGCCGCCTCCGCGAGGAGCTCGGCGTGCTGCCGCCCGGGGACCTGCGCAAGGCCCTGGCGGCGCTGTGCGGGGACGACGACTGGGGCCAGACCTGGGCCCGCGTCATCCAGCACCGGTTCCAGTCCCGGGGCGACCTGCACGAGCACGCCGTCGGCAACCTGCTGATCGTCGCCCTGTGGGAGCAGCTCGGCGACCACGTCCAGGCCCTGGACCTGGTCGGCAAGCTGCTCGGCGCGCACGGCCGGGTGCTGCCCATGTCGGCCGTGCCGCTGGAGCTCCAGGCGCTGGTCAAGGGCCATGATCCCGAGCGCCCGGAGGACGTGGACACCGTCCGCGGCCAGGCGACCGTGGCGCTCACGCCGGGCGAGGTCCAGTCGGTGCACCTGGTGCCGAACGACCCGCCGGCCGTGCCCGAGGCGGTCGCGGCCGTGCTGGACGCCGACTGGGTGGTGCTCGGTCCCGGCTCGTGGTTCTCCTCGGTCATCCCGCACCTGCTGGTGCCCGAGCTGCTGGAAGCCCTCGTCGAGACCAAGGCGCGCCGGGTGCTGTCGCTGAACCTCGCGCCGCAGCCGGGAGAAACCGAGGGCTTCTCCCCGCAGCGTCATTTGGAGGTTTTGGGGCGACACGCCCCTAAACTCGCCCTGGACGTGGTGCTGGCCGACGAGGCCGCCGTACCCGACCGCGAGTCCCTCGCAGATGCCGCCAAGCGGCTCGGTGCCGCGGTCGAGCTGGCCCCGGTGGCCAGGAAGGACGGCTCGCCGAAGCACGACCCGGAGCTGCTGGCCGCCGCGTACGACCGTATTTTTCGGATGCATGGAAGGATCGGCCCATGGCGATGACGGCAGCGGTGAAGGACGAGATCTCCCGGCTCCCCGTCACCCGGACCTGCTGCAGAAAGGCGGAGGTCTCGTCGATCCTGCGGTTCGCCGGCGGGCTGCACCTGGTCAGCGGGCGGATCGTGATCGAGGCGGAGCTGGACACCGCGATGGCGGCGCGCCGCCTGAAGCGGGACATCGCGGAGATCTTCGGGCACGGCTCCGAGCTGATCGTGATGGCGCCGGGCGGGCTGCGCCGCGGCTCGCGCTTCGTGGTGCGGGTGGTGGCGGGCGGTGACCAGCTCGCCCGTCAGACCGGACTGGTGGACGGGCGGGGGCGTCCCATCCGGGGCCTTCCGCCGCAGGTCGTCTCCGGTGCCACCTGTGACGCCGAGGCCGCCTGGCGCGGTGCGTTCCTGGCGCACGGCTCGCTGACCGAGCCGGGGCGCTCCTCCTCGCTGGAGGTGACCTGCCCGGGGCCCGAGGCCGCGCTGGCCCTGGTCGGCGCCGCCCGGCGGCTGTCCATCGCCGCCAAGGCCCGCGAGGTGCGCGGCGTGGACCGGGTGGTCGTACGGGACGGTGACGCGATCGGGGCGCTGCTGACCCGGCTCGGGGCACACGAGTCGGTGCTGGCCTGGGAGGAGCGGCGGATGCGCCGCGAGGTGCGCGCCACCGCCAACCGGCTGGCCAACTTCGACGACGCCAACCTGCGCCGCTCGGCGCGTGCCGCGGTCGCGGCCGGCGCCCGGGTGCAGCGCGCCCTGGAGATCCTCGGCGAGGAGGTCCCCGAGCACCTGGCGGCGGCCGGGCGGCTGCGCATGGAGCACAAGCAGGCCTCCCTGGAGGAGCTCGGCGCCCTCGCCGACCCGCCGCTGACCAAGGACGCGGTCGCCGGCCGCATCCGCCGCCTGCTGGCCATGGCCGACAAGCGGGCCCAGGACCTGGGCATCCCCGGCACGGAGTCCAACCTCACGGAGGAGATGGCCGACGGCCTCGTCGGCTGACCCCCTCGTACGGGCCGCCGCCCCCGGGCGGCGGCCGTGCCCAGGCCGGCCCCCGGCGCCCGCCGCCCCCGGCGCCCGCCGCCCCCCGCGCCGACCGGCACCCGCGCCCACCGGCACCCCGCCTCACGTCCCCGCACCACCCCGCCCCCACAGCACACCGGCCATGGCCGCCGAGGCGGTATTGACATGATCATGAGGTGTCACAAGCCTGGCGCCTGTCCACTTCCGTGGCAGACAACAGCAAGGGGGGCACATGAGACGCAGGGCGAGATCGATCCTCGCAGCGGCTTCACTGCTGATGGCCGGACTGGCGGCGGCACCCGTCGCCGGGGCGGAGCAGAAGGACGGGCGGGACAACGGGGGCGGCGACAGCCTCTCCGTGTGGCACGCGAAGGTCGGCAAGGAGCAGGTCCCGCTCCTCCTCGAAGCCGGTGCCGACGGCCATGAGCTGAGCGAACGCGTTCCCGAGAAGGGCACCGCCACCGTCGAGCTGTACCTCACCGACCGGCAGGCACGGGCGCTGCGGGACAAGGGCGTCGGCGTCACCGAGCACGAGCTGACCGCCACCGCCGAGAAGCGCGTCGCGGCCGCCGGCGACGGCGTGTTCCGCCCGTACGGCGGCAAGGGCGGGCTCAAGGAGGAGATCCTGGCGGCCGCCCGGGCCCACCCGGCCCTCACCAAGGTCGTCAGCATCGGCAAGACGGTCAGGGGCCAGGACATCCTCGCCCTCAAGGTCTCCAAGGGCGCCAAAAGGTTCAAGGACGGCTCCAGGCCCGCCACCCTGTACCTCTCCAACCAGCACGCCCGCGAGTGGATCACGCCCGAGATGAACCGGCGGCTGCTCCACCACTACCTGGCCGGATACGGCAAGGACCCGCGCATCACGAAGATCGTCGACACCACCGAGCTGTGGTTCGTGCTCTCCGCCAACCCCGACGGCTACGACCACACCCACGCCGACCCCGCCCACCGCCAGTGGCGCAAGAACCTCCGCGACAACAACGGCGACGGCAGGATCGCCCCCGGCGACGGCGTCGACCTCAACCGCAACTTCTCCTACAAGTGGGGCTACGACGACGAGGGCTCGTCGCCCGACCCCGCCGACGAGACCTACCGCGGCACCGGCCCGATGTCCGAACCCGAGACGAAGGCCCTGGACGCGTTCCAGAAGCGGATCGGTTTCCAGTACGGCATCAACTACCACTCCGCCGCCCAGCTCATCCTCTACGGCGTCGGCTGGCAGGTCGCCACCGACACCCCCGACGACGTCCCGCTCAAGGCGCTGGCCGGCACGCCCGCCAAGCCCGCGATCCCCGGCTACCGCCCGCAGGTCTCCTCCGAGCTCTACACCACCAACGGGGAGGCCGACGGCCACGCGGCCAACGTCAACGGGATGCAGATGTTCACCCCGGAGATGTCGACCTGTGCCACCGCTTCCCGCGTCGACCCGAACGACGCCTGGGAGCCGTCCGACTGTGCCTCCGTCTTCACCTTCCCCGACGACGAGAAGCTGATCCAGCAGGAGTTCGCCAAGAACGTCCCGTTCGCCCTCGCCGTCGCCGAGTCCTCCGCCCGCCCCGACGACCCCGTCTCCCCGGTCGGCGCCGACGCCCCCGCCTTCGTACCGGACGCGTTCACCACGTCGTACGCGTACGACGGCGACGACCAGGAAGTCGCCGTCACCGCCCGCAAGTCGCTGCGCGACAAGGAGCTCAAGTACCGGGTCAACGGCGGCCGCACCCACGACCAGCGCCTCGAGGCGTGGGAGGGCGGCGAGACCTACGGCGGCGAGGACAACCTCTACTACGACGAGTACCGCGCCGAGGTCCAGGACGGCGAGCCCGGCGACACCGTGGAGGTCTGGTTCACCGGCCGGACCCGCGACGGCAGGGCCGTGTCCTCCACACCGTTCACCTACACCATCGCCGAGCGGCCGCGCGGTGACGTCCTGGTGCTCTCCGAGGAGGGCGGCACCGCTCCGGCCCGGCACACCGCCGCGTACACCAAGGCGCTGAAGGACACCGGCCGCGGGGCCGCCGTCTGGGACGTCGCCACCCAGGGCGCGCCGCACCCGCTGGGGGTGCTCGGCCACTTCGGCGCGGTCGTGTGGCACACGGGTGCCGAGCGCCCCTCCGGGCCCACCACGCTCGCCGTGCGCGAGTACCTCAACGAGGGCGGCAAGCTGATCAACGCCGGTGAGCACTCCGGCGGGCTCGTCGACATCGGCCGCGCCGACTCCGACGACTTCGCCCAGTACTACCTCGGCGCCCACCGCCGCACCGGCATGGCGGCCCCCGGCACGTTCGAGGGGACGGGCCGCCTCGCCGGTACGGGCACCTCCCTCACCGACGCGCCCGGCAACCCGCTCGACAGCGCCGGCGCCTACACCGTCACCTCCGACACCCTCGACCCGCGGCGGTTCCCGCAGTTCCGCAGCGCGGCCGCGGGCGACTACCCGGACGTGCGCACGCCCTTCGAGCCGTACGAGGGCGAGACCTTCGCCGCGGCCCGGCACGCCGACAACGCCTGGATGCGGCTCACCCGGACCGTCGACCTGACCGGCACGGCCGCCTCGGCGAAGCCCACCCTCCAGTTCCGGCTCAGCCACGACGTCGAGCCCGGCTACGACAACGTGGTGGTCGAGGCGCACACGGTGGGCCAGGACGACTGGACGACCCTGCCCGACGCCCACGGCCGCTCCTCCAGCGAGGTCCCGGCCGACTGCGCCGAGGGCTTCCACCTCGGTGCGCACCCCTTCCTGGCGCACTACCTCACCGACGGCGGGGACACCTGCACGCCGACCGGCACCACCGGCGCCTGGCACGCCTTCACCGGCACCTCGGGCGGCTGGCAGTTGGTCGCCGTCGACCTGAGCGCCTACGCGGGCAAGCGGGTGGAGCTGTCCGTCTCCTACATCTCCGACTCCGGGGTCGGGGAGACGGGCGTCTTCGTCGACGACACCCGGCTCGTCACCGGCGGCGCGACCCGGGACAGCGAGGGGTTCGAGACCTCGTTCGGCGCCTGGACCGTCCCCGGCCCGCCGGCCGGCAGCCGGGCCAACGCCACCGACTGGACCCGGGCGCCCGCGCTCTACCACTCCCGGGCCGCCGTCACCACCCGTGACACCGTGCTCCTCGGCTTCGGTCTGGAGCACGTACCCGACACCGCGCAGCGCAAGCGGCTGCTCGGCACGGCGCTCGCGGCACTACGGCGCTGACGAGCGCGCCCGTGCACCGAAGAGCGCTCCGGGCTGACGCTCGGTAGCCGGACGAACGCCCCGGTGAACCGTACTGTCCAGTAGGACAGGGGTTGCGGTTCACCGGGCTCGTCCGGGTGCGCTAGATGTCACTCCGCCGCCGGGAGGGAGGTAGGGTCGTAAGCGGTCGGGGACATCCCAATACATCTCGCCGGCGTCGAAACCCGGCGTACCTAACGAGGAGATCGGTTCGTGACGATCCGCGTAGGCATCAACGGCTTTGGCCGCATCGGTCGTAACTACTTCCGCGCGCTGCTGGAGCAGGGTGCAGACATCGAGATCGTGGCTGTCAACGACCTGGGTGACACCGCGACCACGGCGCACCTCCTGAAGTACGACACGATCCTGGGCCGTCTCAAGGCCGAGGTCAGCCACACCGCCGACACCATCACGGTCGACGGCCACACCATCAAGGTGCTCTCCGAGCGCAACCCGGCCGACATCCCGTGGGGCGAGCTGGGCGTCGACATCGTCATCGAGTCGACCGGCATCTTCACCAAGAAGGCCGACGCCGAGAAGCACATCGCCGGTGGCGCGAAGAAGGTCCTCATCTCGGCTCCGGCCACCGACGAGGACATCACCATCGTCATGGGCGTCAACCAGGACAAGTACGACGCGGCCAACCACCACGTCATCTCCAACGCCTCCTGCACCACCAACTGCGTGGCGCCGATGGCCAAGGTCCTCGACGAGAACTTCGGCATCGTCAAGGGCATGATGACCACCGTCCACGCGTACACCAACGACCAGCGCATCCTGGACTTCCCGCACAAGGACCTCCGCCGCGCCCGCGCCGCCGCGGAGAACATCATTCCGACGTCCACGGGCGCCGCCAAGGCCACCGCGCTGGTCCTCCCGCAGCTCAAGGGCAAGCTGGACGGCATCGCCATGCGCGTCCCGGTCCCGACCGGCTCGGTCACCGACCTCGTCCTGGAGCTGGACCGCGAGGTCACCAAGGACGAGATCAACACCGCGTTCCAGAAGGCCGCCGAGGGGCAGCTCAAGGGCGTCCTGGAGTACACCGAGGACCCGATCGTCTCCTCGGACATCGTCAACTGGCCGGCCTCGTGCACCTTCGACTCGAAGCTCACCATGGTCCAGGGCAAGCAGGTCAAGGTCGTCGGCTGGTACGACAATGAGTGGGGCTACTCCAACCGCCTCGTGGACCTCACCGTGTACGTCGGCGGCCAGCTCTAGGAAACTGGTCGGCGAGGGCACAAGGGCAGGCACCTCGATGTGAGCAGCAGGGCTCGGGCAGCGCAACGCCGCGCTGTACGAGCCCTGTCGCTTGCGTCGGTTCTTCCAAGGAGCA
Source organism: Streptomyces sp. WAC05374 (assembly GCF_004353505.1). GTDB lineage: Bacteria > Actinomycetota > Actinomycetes > Streptomycetales > Streptomycetaceae > Streptomyces. The sequence goes on along the minus strand of NZ_SMNQ01000002.1, from coordinate 137,271 downwards.
ACAGGGACAGATGAAGACGATCGACGAACTCCTCCGTCAAGGGGTCGAAGGCAAGCGCGTATTCGTCCGCGCCGACCTCAACGTGCCGCAGGACGGCACCACCATCACCGACGACGGCCGCATCCGCGCCGTGCTGCCGACCGTCAAGGCGCTGACCGAGGCCGGCGCCAAGGTGGTCGTGGCCTCGCACCTCGGCCGCCCCAAGGGCGAGCCGGACCCCGCGTTCACGCTGCGGTTCGCCGCGTCCCGGCTCGGCGAGCTGCTCGGCCGGCCCGTCGCCTTCGCCGGCGACACCATCGGCTCCGAGGCCCACGCGGCCGTCGCGGCCCTGGGCAACGGCGAAGTCGCCGTCCTGGAGAACCTCCGCTTCCACCCCGGCGAGACCTCCAAGGACCCCGCCGAGCGCGCGGAACTGGCCGCCCGCCTCGCCGCCTTCGCGGACGTGTACGTCGGCGACGGCTTCGGCGCCGTGCACCGCCAGCACGCCTCGGTGTTCGAGCTGCCGCGCCTGATGCCCCAGTACGCCGGCTACCTGATCGTCACCGAGGTCGGCGTCCTGAAGAAGCTCACCGACGACGTCAAGCGCCCCTACGTGGTCGTGCTCGGCGGCGCCAAGGTCTCCGACAAGCTGGGCGTCATCGACCACCTGCTGGAGAAGGCCGACCGCATCCTCATCGGCGGCGGCATGGCGTACACCTTCCTCAAGGCCAAGGGCCACGAGGTCGGCATCTCGCTGCTCCAGGAGGACCAGGTCCCGGCCTGCCTGGAGTACCTGGCCCGGGCCGAGAAGAAGGGCGTGGAGTTCGTCCTCCCCGTCGACGTCCTGGTCTCGGCCGAATTCCCGGACCTGAAGACCAAGGCTCCGGCCCACCCGACGCTGGTCGCCTCGAGTGCCATCCCGGCCGACCAGGAGGGTCTGGACATCGGTCCCGAGACCCGCAAGCTGTACGCATCGAAGCTCGCCGACGCGGCCACCGTCTTCTGGAACGGCCCCATGGGCGTCTTCGAGCACCCCGACTACGCCGAGGGCACCAAGGCCGTCGCCCAGGCGCTCGTCGACTCCCCGGCCTTCACGGTCGTCGGCGGTGGCGACTCCGCCGCCGCCGTCCGGACCCTGGGATTCGACGAGAACGCATTCGGCCACATCTCGACCGGCGGCGGCGCGAGCCTCGAGTACCTCGAAGGCAAGACGCTTCCCGGCCTCGCCGCACTGGAGGACTGACCCTCAATGACCGCCCGTACCCCGCTGATGGCGGGCAACTGGAAGATGAACCTCAACCACCTCGAGGCCATCGCCCACGTCCAGAAGCTCGCCTTCGCCCTGAACGACAAGGACTACGAGGCCGTCGAGGTCGCGGTCCTCGCGCCCTTCACCGACCTGCGGTCCGTGCAGACCCTGGTCGACGGCGACAAGCTGAAGATCAAGTACGGCGCCCAGGACATCTCGGCGCACGACTCCGGCGCGTACACCGGTGAGATCTCCGGCGTGATGCTGTCCAAGCTGAAGTGCACCTACGTCGCCGTCGGGCACTCCGAACGCCGCCAGTACCACGGCGAGAGCGACGAGCTGTGCAACGCCAAGGTCAAGGCCGCCTTCCGCAACGGCCTGGTGCCGATCCTCTGCGTCGGCGAGGGCCTGGACATCCGCAAGGCCGGTGACCAGGTCTCCTACACGCTCGCGCAGCTCGACGGTGGCCTCAAGGACCTGCCCGCCGAGCAGGCCGAGACGATCGTGATCGCCTACGAGCCGGTGTGGGCCATCGGCACCGGCGAGGTCGCCACCCCCGAGGACGCGCAGGAGGTCTGCGGGGCGATCCGCGGCCGGCTCGCCGAGCTGTACTCCAAGGAGCTGGCCGACAAGGTCCGCATCCAGTACGGCGGCTCCGTGAAGGCCTCGAACGTGGCCGCGATCATGGCGCAGCCCGACGTCGACGGCGCCCTGGTCGGCGGCGCGGCGCTGGACGCGGACGAGTTCGTCAAGATCGTCCGGTTCCGGGACCAGTGAGTCCGGTTCCGCGACCGGTGAGTATGCGGTAGGGCGGAATCGTCGTACCCTTGCGGGGGCCGGGGCTCTTTCCGTGGGAGCCTGGGCCCCCGTCGTCCGTAGACGTCCGACAGTCCGTGTAATCCGAGAATTGCCAGGAAGTAGGGTCCAGCCGTGGTTATGGGGTTCTCGATCGCCCTCATCGTCTTCAGCGCGCTGCTGATGCTGCTGGTGCTGATGCACAAGGGGAAGGGCGGCGGCCTCTCCGACATGTTCGGTGGCGGCATGCAGTCGTCCGTCGGCGGCTCGTCGGTCGCCGAGCGCAACCTGGACCGCATCACCGTGGTCGTCGGTCTGCTGTGGTTCGCGTGCATTGTCGTACTTGCTCTTCTGATGAAGCTGGACAACTGACGTCTCGGTTCCGCGTCCCGGGGAGGGGTGTAACTCCAATCACTGGACGCGCGTTGGGCCTTACGTAGACTGGGGCATCTTCGAGCACCATCACGCAGGGAGTTACAACCGTGGCAAGTGGCAACGCGATCCGGGGAAGCCGGGTCGGCGCGGGGCCGATGGGGGAGGCCGAGCGGGGCGAGTCCGCGCCGCGACTCCGCATCTCCTTCTGGTGCTCGAACGGGCACGAGACGCAGCCGAGCTTCGCGAGTGACGCACAGGTCCCCGAGACCTGGGACTGCCCGCGGTGCGGGTTCCCGGCCGGCCAGGACCGGGACAACCCGCCGGACCCACCGCGCACCGAGCCGTACAAGACGCACCTCGCGTACGTCCGGGAGCGCCGCAGCGACGCGGACGGCGAGGCCATCCTCGCCGAGGCGCTGGCCAAACTCCGCGGCGAGATCTGAACACTTGAGGGCCCTGTCGGTGGATTCCACCGGCAGGGCCCGCTCCGTTTTTCCGGGCGTTGTCAGTGGCGCCCTTTGCCGGCTCGTGGCGTCGCCCGGGCGGCGGCCTCGTGGGCGCCGCAGATCAATTAGGTTGGAGGGGCAGCGGGGCAAGCAGGCAGGTACGAGAAGAAGTGGGCTGATGTCCGAGATGAATGCAGAAAGCCGCGCGAGGCTCAACCGGATGCCCGAGTGGACGGCCCTCGGCAAGCACCGGGAGCAGCTCGGGCAGACGCATCTGCGCGAACTGTTCGCCGCCGACCCGGCGCGGGGCACCGCGTACACGCTGCGGGTCGGCGACCTGTATCTGGACTACTCCAAGCACCTGGTCACCGACGAGACGCTGCGGCTGCTGCGCGAGCTGGCCGGCGCGACCGGGGTGGCGGAGCTGCGGGACGCCATGTTCCGCGGAGACAAGATCAACACCACGGAGGACCGGGCGGTCCTGCACACGGCGCTGCGCGCCCCCCGTGAGGCCGTGGTCGAGGTCGACGGCGAGAACGTGGTGCCCGCGGTGCACGCGGTGCTCGACCGGATGGCCGCCTTCTCGGAACGGATCCGCTCCGGCGAGTGGACCGGCCACACCGGCAGGCCCATCAAGAACGTCGTCAACATCGGTATCGGCGGCTCCGACCTCGGCCCGGCGATGGCGTACGAGGTGCTGCGCTCCTACACCCGGCGGGACCTGACGTTCCGTTTCGTCTCCAACGTGGACGGCGCCGATCTGCACGAGGCGGTCCGGGACCTGGACCCGGCCGAGACGCTGTTCATCATCGCCTCCAAGACGTTCACCACCATCGAGACCATCACCAACGCCACCTCCGCCCGCGACTGGCTCCTGACGGGGCTGGGAGCCGGTCAGGAGGCCGTCGCCAAGCACTTCGTGGCCCTGTCGACCAACGCCGGCAAGGTCGAGGACTTCGGCATCGACACGGCCAACATGTTCGAGTTCTGGGACTGGGTCGGCGGACGCTACTCGTACGACTCGGCCATCGGGCTCTCCCTGATGATCGCTATCGGTCCCGACCGGTTCCGGGAGATGCTCGACGGCTTCCACCTCGTGGACGAGCACTTCCGCACCGCCCCGCCCGAGGAGAACGCGCCGCTGCTTCTCGGCCTGCTGGGCGTCTGGTACGGGGCCTTCTTCGACGCCCAGTCCCACGCCGTCCTGCCGTACAGCCACTACCTGTCGAAGTTCACGGCGTACCTCCAGCAGCTCGACATGGAGTCCAACGGCAAGTCGGTCGACCGCGACGGCAACCCCGTGGACTGGCAGACCGGCCCGGTCGTCTGGGGCACCCCGGGTACGAACGGGCAGCACGCCTACTACCAGTTGATCCACCAGGGCACCAAGGTCATCCCGGCCGACTTCATCGGCTTCGCCAGGCCGGTCGCCGACCTGGCGCCGGGGCTGGTGCCCCAGCACGACCTGCTGATGGCCAACTTCTTCGCCCAGACCCAGGCGCTCGCCTTCGGCAAGACGCCCGACGAGGTCCGTGCCGAGGGCGTGGCGGAGGAGCTGGTGCCGCACAAGACCTTCCGCGGCAACCACCCCACCACCACGATCCTCGCGGACGAGCTGACGCCGTCGGTGCTGGGCCAGCTCATCGCGCTGTACGAGCACAAGGTGTTCGTCCAGGGCGCCATCTGGAACATCGACTCCTTCGACCAGTGGGGCGTCGAGCTCGGCAAGGTGCTGGCCAAGCGGATCGAGCCCGTGCTGACCGCCGGCGAGGGCGGCGAGCGGCTGGACAGCTCGACCGCGGCGCTGGCCGACCGGTACCGGACGCTGCGCGGCAGGTGATCCGGTGACGGGGGAGGACGCGGTGCGGCTGCGGCCGCCGAAGAACACGCTCGACCGGCGGGCCGTCGGCTGGTGGCGGACGCAGTGGCTGCTGCTGACCGCCGTGGGCGTGGCGGTACCGGCCGTGCTGGGCGCGCTGATCGGGCCGGCCCGGTTCTGGCTGTGGCTGCCCGCCGGGATCGTGGCCGTGGCCGGGCTCGCCTGCACCGCGTTCCTCCCCCGCTGGTGGTTCCGGGTCCACCGCTGGGAGGTCACGGACGACGCCGTCTACGTCAGGACCGGCGCCTTCTGGCAGGAGTGGCGGGTCGCCCCCATGTCCCGCATCCAGACCGTGGACACCGTACGCGGGCCGCTGGAGCAGGCGTTCGGGCTGGCCACGGTCACCGTGACCACCGCTTCCGCCAAGGGCGCCATCCGGATCGAGGGCCTCGACCACGAGCTGGCCGCGGGGCTCGCCGAGCGGCTCACCCGCATCACCCAGGCCACGCCCGGGGACGCGACATGAGCGGCCCGAACACCGGTACCGGCGGCACGGCACGTTACGACGGTACGGCCGGCGCGGGGGCGGCGCGTGACACGGCCGGCCCGGAGGGTACGCGCGGTCCTTCCGGCCCGGGGGAGGGTTCGCATGGGACCGAAGGGTGGCTGCGGCTCGACAGGCGGGCCGTGCCCCTGACCGCGCTGGTCATGGCCGGGGTCGCCTGCGGTGTCTGCGTGCCGGTCCTGTTCGGGCTGAGCGGCGGTGCCTGGTTCGGTGCCGGACACGGCACGCGCACGCTCCTGCTGCTCGCCGGGGGCGTGCTGCTCGTGGTGGGCGGGGCGGCGGTGGAGTACCTGCGCTGGAGCCGCACGCGCTACCGCATCGGCCCCGAGCGCGCCGAGCTCCACACCGGGCTGCTGCTGGTCAAGCGCCGCTCCCTGGCCCGGGAACGCATACGCAGTGTCGACCTGACGGCCAGTCCGCTGCTGCGCGTCCTCGGCCTGGTGAAGGTGCGGATGGGGACCGGCGAGCACACCGGTGGGGGCGAGTCCACGCTGGAACTGCACCCGGTCAGCAGGGCGGAGGGCGAGCGGCTGCGCCGCGAACTGCTCGGGCGGCCGCCGGCGGCGGACGGGGACGGCCACCGGGACGGCGAGCTGGCGGCCCTGGACCCCCGCTGGCTCCGGTACGCCCCGCTGTCCTTCGTCGCCCCGCTGCTCGGCGGTGCGGCGGCGGGTGGCGTGATGCAGGTCAGCGAGTGGTTCGGCGCCCAGGACGAGGTCATCGACTGGGTGGGCGACCGGTTCCGGGGCACGCCCGTCGGGTGGATCGTCCCGGCCGTCGCCGCGGTCGTCCTGCTCGCGGGCGCTGTCGGCGCGCTCGGCCTGTGGGTCGAGATGTGGTGGAACTACCGGCTGGAGCGCGAGCCGGGCGGCACGCTCCGGGTGCGGCGCGGACTGCTCACCACCCGGTCGATATCCATCGAGGAGCGGCGCCTGCGCGGAGTGGAGCTGGTCGAACCGCTGGGCGCCCGGCTCAGCGGGGCCGCCCGGGTCGACGCGGTCGCCACCGGCCTCGCCGAGGCCGAGGAGGACCAGCACGCCGACCACAGGACGCTGCTCCCCGCCGTGCCCCGCGCCGTGGCGGACGACGTGGCCGCGCGGGTGCTCCGCGAGGCGGCCCCGCCCACCGGCGCGCGGCTCACCAGCCATCCCCGCGCGGCCCGCACCCGGCGGCTGCGGTGGGCCGTGGCGGCCGCGCTGCTTCCCGTCGTGGTCCTCGCCGTCCTCGGTGCCCTGCTCACCGATGTCCTGCTGTACGTCGCCGGGGCCTGCGCCCTGGTGCTCCCGCCCCTCGCGGTGCTCCTCGCCCTCGACGCGTACCGCGGCCTGGGCCACGGGCTCAGCGGCGCGTACCTGGTCACCCGCTCCGGGACCGCCCGCCGTGCCACCGTGGCCCTCCAGCGGGGCGGCGTCATCGGCTGGACGGTCAGGCAGTCGTACACCCAGCGCCGCGCCGGCCTGATCACGCTGACCGCCACGACGGCGGCGGGAGCGGGCGCGTACGACGTGCACGACGCGGACGCGGGCGAAGGGCTCGGCTTCGCCGCCACGGCCGTCCCCGGTCTGCTGGAGCCGTTCCTCGAACGGGACGCACCGCACGGCCGGTGACGCACCGCACAGCGCCGGCGGTCCCCGGAACGGGTCCGGTGCGATGATCATGACGGGTATGACCCACACCAACCGTCGTACGGTCCTCGCCGCACTCGCCACCGCCGCCGTCAGCGGCCCGCTGCTGGGCGGCGTGGCCGCCTCCCCGGCGTACGCGACCGACGAGTTCGACCTCTACACCTCCAACACCGACCTCTACACCAAGCTGGCCGGCAAGGAGGGCACCGAGTTCGCCCGCCGCTACAAGCGGCACGAGTGCCTGGACACCGGTCTCGCCGAGAGAAGCCCGTACCAGCGCACCACGATCATGGCCATGCACGGGGGCGGCATCGAGACGGGCACCTCCGAACTGTGCCTCGGCATCGCCGGGTACCACCCCGCCACCCTCGCGCCGCTCCAGGACGGCCTCGGGGTGCACGACTACTGGATGTTCGAGGGCCTGCGCTCCTCCAACAACCGTGAGCTGCACGTCACGGCGAAGAACAACGACGACCACGTCGCCCTCTCCATGGCGCGCGGCAGCCTCAACGTCCTGAGCCTGCACGGCTGCACGGCGGCCCAGGCGGGGACCGCCGACCCGCGGGCGGTGGTCGTCGGCGGGCTCAACGAGCGGTTCAAGACGCTCCTGAAGGCGGAGTTCGGCAAGGCCGGGATCGCCTGGCGGGACGGCAACGACCCCGAGGTCCGCGACCTGGCCGGCATCAACCCGGACAACCCCTGCAACCGCACCATGCTCGCCAAGGGCGGCCAGTTGGAGCTGACCACCGAGCTGCGGGCCGCGATGTTCACCGTCAACACCCGCGCGGGGCGGGCCGGCAGCACGACGGAGGTCTTCGACCGGTTCGTCGGGGCGTGCCGTGCCGCGATCGCCACCCTCGAGAAGGACGCCGACCAGGTCGTCCTCTGACCCCGCCGACGACCGAGGCCCGGCCCGCCACGAAGGGTGAGCCGGGCCTCGTCGCCCACGGGCGAACCACCGTCAGGGACGTACCGTCACGGAGTCGCCGGCGAGTACAGGGCGCCCGGGAGCCGCGCGGCCGCCGCCCGGTCCAGCAGCCACAGCGTCCGCGACCTGCCGTACGCGCCGGCGGCCGGGGCCTGGACCTCGCCGGCGCCCGACAGCGCGATCGCCGCCGCCTGCGCCTTGTCCTCGCCCGCCGCCAGCAGCCACACCTCACGCGCCGCCCGGATGGCCGGGAGCGTCAGCGATATGCGGGTCGGCGGCGGCTTGGGCGCGCCGTGGACGCCCACCACCGTCAGCTCGGTCTCCCGTACCGCCGGAAGCTCCGGGAAGAGGGAGGCCACATGGGTGTCGGGCCCGACGCCCAGCATCAGGACGTCGAACTCCGGCACCGGGGCGCCCGCGGCGGCAGCCGCTGATCGACAGGGCTCCGGCCCGGCCGCGGCGGCCAGTTCGGCCGCGTACGCGGCGGCCGCGGCGTCCGCGTCCATGCCGTGCGCGCCGCCCGCCACCGGCATGGTGTGCACCCGCGCCGGGTCCAGCGGGACGCTGTCGAGCAGCGCCTGGCGGGCCTGGGTGTCGTTCCGGTCGGGGTCGCCCTCCGGGAGGAACCGCTCGTCACCCCACCACAGGTCCAGGCGCGACCAGTCGACCGCGTCCCGGGCGGGGGACGAACGCAGCGCGGCCAGCAGGCCGTTGCCGTTGCGGCCACCCGTCAGGACGACCGAGGCGGTGCCGCGGGCGGCCTGGGCGTCCACGATCCTCGTGATCAGCCGGGCCGCGGCTGCCTGGGCCATCAGCTCCTTGTCGCGGTGCACGACGAGCTGCGGAGCGCTCACTTGGCCGCCGCCTTCTTGGCCGGCGACTTGGCCGCGGCCTTCTTCGCGGCGGGCTTCGCCGACGACTCCTCCGACGGGGCCGACGCATCGTCGGCGGACCCCTCGGGCGCGGACGACCCATCCGGGTCCCCGGGCTCCTCCGGCCGGTCCGCCTGGTCCAGCCGCTCCACGCCGTACCGCAGCACCGACGCGTAGGTGTCGTCCGGGTCCAGGCGCCGCAGTTCCTCGGCGATCAGCTCGGACGTCTCGCGGCGCTTGAGCGCCACCGCGCGGTCCGGCTGCCCCTCGATGCACAGCGTGGCCAGCGAGGCGTCCGGCCGGTGCAGCACGATGGGGCCGCAGGTGGTCTCCATCCGTACGGCGGTCAGACCGGGCCCGGCCGACGCCGAACGCTTCACCCGGATCTTCAGCCGGTCCGCCAGCCACATGGCCAGCAGCTCGACGCTCGGGTTGAACCCCTCGCCCTCCACCTCGGCCGAGGTGACCTCGCAGGTGACCTGGTCCAGGGCCGCCGCCAGCATCGAACGCCACGGGGTGATCCGGGTCCAGGACAGGTCCGTGTCACCCGGCGTGTAGGCGGCGGCGCGCGCCGCGAGCTCGCGCACCGGGTGCTCGGAGGCGTACGTGTCGGTGACGCGCCGCTGCCCGAGGGAGCCCAGCGGGTCCTTCGCCGGGTCGGTGGGCGCGCCCACCGGCCACCAGACGACCACCGGGGCGTCCGGCAGCAGCAGCGGCAGCACCACGGACTGGGCGTGGTCGATGACCTCGCCGTACAGCCGCAGTACCACCGTCTCGCCGGTGCCCGCGTCGGCGCCCACCCGCACCTCGGCGTCCAGGCGCGCCTTGGCCCGGTCGCGCGGCGAGCGCGAGACGCGCTTGATGACGACCAGGGTGCGCGACGGGTGCTCGCGGGACGCCTCGTTGGCGGCCTTGAGCGCGTCGTACGCGTTCTCCTCGTCCGTGACGATGACCAGGGTGAGCACCATGCCGACGGCCGGGGTGCCGATCGCCCGCCGCCCCTGCACCAGCGCCTTGTTGATCTTGCTGGATGTGGTGTCCGTAAGGTCGATCTTCATGGCCGGCGCCAGCTCCGTCCGTCTCGTGCGAGCATTTCGTCCGCCTCGACCGGACCCCAGGTCCCGGACTGGTACTGCGCGGGCTTGCCGTGCCGGTCCCAGTACTGCTCGATCGGGTCCAGGATCTGCCAGGACAGCTCGACCTCCTCCGTGCGCGGGAAGAGGTTGGCGTCACCGAGCAGGACGTCGAGGATGAGCCGCTCGTACGCCTCGGGGCTGGACTCCGTGAAGGACTCGCCGTACGCGAAGTCCATCGACACGTCCCGGACCTCCATCGAGGTCCCCGGCACCTTCGAGCCGAACCGCATGGTCACGCCCTCGTCCGGCTGGACGCGGATGACCAGGGCGTTCTGTCCCAGCTCCTCCGTCGCCGTGTGGTCGAACGGGGAGTGCGGGGCGCGCTGGAAGACGACCGCGATCTCGGTGACCCGGCGGCCGAGCCGCTTGCCGGTGCGCAGATAGAAGGGGACACCCGCCCAGCGGCGGTTGTCGATCTCCAGCTTGATGGCCGCGTAGGTGTCGGTCTTCGACTGCGGGTCGATGCCCTCCTCCTCCAGGTAGCCGACGGCCTTGGCGCCGCCCTGCCACCCGGCGGCGTACTGGGCGCGCACCGTCGACTTGCCGAGGTCCTTGGGCAGCCGCACCGCGCCGAGGACCTTGGTCTTCTCGGCGGCGAGCGCGTCCGCGTCGAAGGAGGCCGGCTCCTCCATGGCGGTCAGCGCGAGCAACTGGAGGAGGTGGTTCTGGATGACGTCACGGGCGGCGCCGATGCCGTCGTAGTACCCGGCGCGGCCGCCGATGCCGATGTCCTCGGCCATCGTGATCTGCACGTGGTCGACGTACGACCGGTTCCAGATCGGCTCGAAGAGCGTGTTGGCGAACCGCAGCGCCAGGATGTTCTGGACGGTCTCCTTGCCCAGGTAGTGGTCGATGCGGAAGACCTGGTCGGGGGAGAAGACCTCGTGGACGATCTCGTTGAGCTCCTTGGCGGAGGCCAGGTCGTGCCCGAACGGCTTCTCGATGACCGCGCGCCGCCAGGAGTCGCCCTTCTCGTCGGCCAGGCCGTGCTTCTTGAGCTGCTGGACGACGACGGGGAAGAACTTGGGCGGTACGGAGAGGTAGAACGCGAAGTTGCCGCCGGTGCCCTGCGCCTGGTCGAGCTCCTCCATCGTCTTCTTCAGGGTCTCGAACGCCTCGTTGTCGTCGAAGTTGCCCTGGACGAACCGCATGCCCTGGCTGAGCTGCTGCCACACCTCCTCCCGGAACGGCGTACGGGCGTGCTGCTTGACGGCCTGGTACACCTCGTCCGCGAAGTCCTCGTCCGCCCACTCGCGGCGGGCGAACCCGATCAGCGAGAAGCCCGGCGGGAGCAGACCCCGGTTGGCGAGGTCGTATACGGCAGGCATCAGCTTTTTCCGGGACAAATCGCCCGTGACGCCGAAGATCACCAGACCCGACGGCCCCGCGATGCGCGGGAGCCGTCGGTCTGCGGCGTCACGGAGCGGATTCGCTCCATGAACTGCGTTCAAGGTTTACGCCTCCGAAGGGGCGAGGCGCTTGAGCTCCGCCTCGGTCGACTTGAGCAGGTCGTTCCAGGACGCCTCGAACTTGTCGACGCCCTCGTCCTCCAGGAGCTGCACGACGTCGTCGTAGCTGATGCCGAGCTTCTCGAGGGCCGCGAGGTCGGCGCGCGCCTGGTCGTACGTCCCCGCGATCGTGTTGCCGGTGATCGAGCCGTGGTCGGCGGTGGCCTCCAGGGTGGCCTCCGGCATGGTGTTCACCGTGCCCGGGGCGACCAGGTCGTCGACGTACAGCGTGTCCTTGTACGCCGGGTCCTTGACGCCCGTCGAGGCCCACAGCGGACGCTGCTTGTTGGCCTGCGCCCTGTCCAGCGCCGCCCAGCGCTCGCCGCCGAACACCTCCTCGTACGCCTCGTAGGCCAGACGCGCGTTGGCGAGGGCGGCCTTGCCGCGCAGCGCCTTGGCCTCGTCGGTGCCCAGGGAGTCCAGGCGCTTGTCGATCTCGGTGTCCACGCGGGACACGAAGAAGGACGCCACGGAGTGGATCTTCGACAGGTCCAGGCCGCGCTCCTTGGCCTTCTCCAGACCGGCCAGGTAGGCGTCCATCACCGCGCGGTAGCGCTCCAGCGAGAAGATCAGCGTGACGTTGACGCTGATGCCCAGGCCGATGACCTCGGTGATCGCGGGCAGGCCCGCCTTGGTCGCCGGGATCTTGATGAGCGTGTTCGGCCGGTCCACCAGCCACGCGAGCTGCTTGGCCTCGGCAACGGTCGCCTTGGTGTTGTGCGCCAGGCGCGGGTCCACCTCGATCGACACGCGACCGTCCTGGCCCTGCGTCGCGTCGAAGACCGGCCGCAGGATGTCGGCGGCGTCGCGCACGTCCGCCGTGGTGATCATGCGGATGGCTTCCTCGACGGTCACCTCACGGGCGGCCAGGTCCGAGAGCTGCTGGTCGTAGCCGTGGCCCTCGGAGATCGCCTTCTGGAAGATCGACGGGTTGGTGGTGACGCCCACCACGTGCTGCTGGTCGATCAGCTCGGCGAGGTTGCCGGTGGTGATCCGCTTGCGGGACAGGTCGTCCAGCCAGATCGCGACGCCTTCGTCGGAGAGGCGCTTGAGTGCGTCTGTCATGAGAATTGCATCTCCTACTAGTTCGTATACCGGCGTCAGCGCGCTGCGGCTTCGATCGATTCCCTGGCCGCGGCGGCGACCGCCTCGGCGGTGAAGCCGAACTCCCGGAAGAGCACCTTGCCGTCGGCCGAAGCGCCGAAGTGCTCCAGCGAGACGACACGGCCGGCGTCACCGACGTACCGGTGCCAGGTCAGGCCGATGCCGGCCTCGACCGCGACGCGCGCCTTGACCGACGGCGGCAGCACCGCATCCCGGTACCCCTGGTCCTGCTCCTCGAACCACTCGACGGACGGCATCGACACGACCCGGGTCGGGATGCCGGCGGCCTGGAGCTCCTCGCGCGCCTGGACGGCCAGGTGCACCTCGGAGCCCGTGGCGATCAGCACCACCTGCGGCTCGCCGCCTTCGGCGTCGAACATCACGTAGCCACCGCGGGCGGCGTCGTCGTTCCACTCGTACGTCGGCACGCCCTGGCGGGTGAGCGCCAGACCGTGCGGGGCGCCCTTGCCGAACTCCTTGGTCCAGCGGCGCAGGATCTCGCGCCAGGCGATCGACGTCTCGTTGGCGTCGGCCGGGCGCACGATGTTCAGGCCCGGGATGGCGCGCAGCGAGGCCAGGTGCTCGACCGGCTGGTGCGTCGGGCCGTCCTCGCCGAGGCCGATGGAGTCGTGCGTCCACACGTACGTCACCGGCAGGTGCATCAGCGCGGACAGGCGGACGGCGTTGCGCATGTAGTCGGAGAACACCAGGAAGGTGCCGCCGAAGATGCGGGTGTTGCCGTGCAGCGCGATGCCGTTCATCTCCGCGGCCATGGCGTGCTCGCGGATGCCGAAGTGGATCGTGCGGCCGTACGGGTCGGCCTCGGGCAGCGGGTTGCCCTCGGGGAGGAACGACGACGTCTTGTCGATCGTCGTGTTGTTCGAGCCGGCCAGGTCGGCGGAGCCGCCCCACAGCTCGGGGATGACCGCGCCCAGCGCCTGGAGCACCTTGCCGGAGGCGGCGCGGGTGGCGACGCCCTTGCCGGTCTCGAAGACCGGGAGCTTCTCCTCCCAGCCCGTGGGCAGCTCGCCCGCGGCGATGCGGTCGAACTCGGCGGCGCGCTCCGGGTTGGCCGCGCGCCACTCCTGGAACCGCTTCTCCCACTCCGCGCGGGCCTCGCGGCCGCGGTCGAGGGCCTGGCGGGTGTGGCCGATGACTTCGTCCGAAACCTCGAAGGACTTCTCGGGGTCGAAGCCCAGGACGCGCTTGGTGGCCGCGACCTCCTCGTCGCCGAGCGCCGAGCCGTGGGCGGCCTCGGTGTTCTGCGCGTTGGGCGCGGGCCAGGCGATGATGGAGCGCATCGCGATGAACGACGGGCGCGAGGTCTCCGCCCGCGCGGCCTGGATCGCTGCGAAGAGGGCCTCGGGGTCGAGGTCGCCGTTCTCCTTCGGCTCCACGCGCTGGACGTGCCAGCCGTACGCCTCGTACCGCTTCATCGTGTCTTCGGAGACGGCGGTCTCGGTGTCGCCCTCGATCGAGATGTGGTTGTCGTCCCACAGCAGGATCAGGTTGCCGAGCTTCTGGTGGCCGGCCGTGGACGACGCCTCCGCGGAGATGCCCTCCTGGAGGCAGCCGTCACCGGCGATGCAGTAGACGAAGTGGTCGAACGGCGAGGTGCCGGGCGCCGCCTCGGGGTCGAACAGGCCGCGCTCGTAGCGGGCGGCCATGGCCATGCCCACCGCGTTCGCCACACCCTGGCCCAGCGGACCGGTCGTCGTCTCGACGCCGACCGTGTGACCGTACTCGGGGTGGCCCGGGGTCTTGGAGCCCCAGGTCCGGAACGCCTTCAGGTCGTCCAGCTCCAGGCCGAACCCGGCCAGGTAGAGCTGGGTGTACAGCGTCAGGGACGAGTGTCCGGCGGACAGCACGAAACGGTCGCGCCCGGTCCAGTCGGCGTCCGCCGGGTCGTGCCGCATCACCTTCTGGAAGAGGGTGTACGCGGCCGGGGCCAGGCTCATCGCCGTACCGGGATGGCCGTTGCCGACCTTCTGTACGGCATCGGCGGCCAGGATGCGGGCGGTGTCGACGGCCCGCTGGTCCAGCTCGGTCCACTCGAGGTCTGTGGTGGTCGGCTTGGTGCTCACCCTGGGTCAGGGCTCCTCTCCACATGTCGAATGCCGGCGGCGTCAGATCCCACCGGCCGCTGTTGAGCCTACCCCCGCGAGAACGTCCAATTTTTCGAGTCATTCCAGAGTGCCGGGATCGGTCACGATCCGCCTCCTGACTGGGCTCCGCGGCTTTCGGCAAGTGAATACGGAGGCGCTCATCCGATCGCTCATCCGAGCGTGGAATCCACCCTTTGCGGTGCCCTCCCCAACACGACCCACCCCCGCGAAGAGCGAGGTATGGGCAACGTCTAGAGTGGCGTGGTACGCGCGAGTCTTTACCGGGCCTTCACGCCCGGGAGGCGACTCGCTGGGATGTCTCTGTCAGGGGTGTGCGTGACGGCCGTCGAATCCCGTCCGGCGGGTGTGCTCGGGACGAGCACGGGGAAGCGGCCATTCGGGGCCCGCGTCAAGGGCTTCGTCGCCCTGACCAAGCCCCGGATCATCGAGCTGCTGCTGATCACCACCGTCCCCGTCATGTTCCTGGCCGAACAGGGCGTGCCCGACCTGTGGCTGGTGCTCGCCACCTGCCTCGGCGGCTACCTGTCGGCCGGTGGCGCCAACGCGCTGAACATGTACATCGACCGCGACATCGACGCCCTCATGGACCGGACGTCGCAGCGGCCGCTGGTCACCGGCATGGTCTCGCCGCGCGAGGGGCTGGTCTTCGGCCTCACCCTCGCCGTGGTCTCCACGCTCTGGTTCGGGCTGACCGTCAACTGGCTGTCCGCCTGGCTGTCACTCGGCGCGCTCCTCTTCTACGTGGTCGTCTACACGATGATCCTCAAGCGGCGCACCTCGCAGAACATCGTCTGGGGCGGCATCGCCGGCTGCATGCCGGTGCTGATCGGCTGGTCCGCGGTGACCGACTCGATGTCCTGGGCGGCCGTCATCCTCTTCCTGGTCATCTTCTTCTGGACGCCGCCGCACTACTGGCCGCTGTCGATGAAGGTGAAGGAGGACTACGCGCGCGTGGGCGTGCCCATGCTCCCGGTCATCGCCTCCAACAAGGTGGTGGCCCGGCAGATCGTCCTCTATAGCTGGGTGATGGTCGCCGTCTCCCTGCTGCTGACGCCGCTCGGCTACACCGGCTGGTTCTACACGGCGGTGGCGCTGGCGACGGGCGGCTGGTGGCTGTGGGAGGCGCACGCCCTCCAGAACCGCGCCAAGGCGGGCGAGACGGGCGTCAAGCTCAAGGAGATGCGGCTGTTCCACTGGTCGATCACCTATGTGTCGCTGCTGTTCGTGGCCGTGGCGGTCGACCCGTTCCTGCGGTAGACGGACCCTGGCGGGTTTTACTACCGGTGGGTAGCATCCTGTTCATGGCAGACACCAAGCAGGGCGACACCAAGCGGGCCGAGGCCAGGGCCTCCAAGCTCGCCAAGCAGATCCAGGCGTTCTCCAAGGAGCACGGCGGCGCCGAGGGCCAGCTCGCGTACATCGGCCAGATGGGCACCCGCATCGTGCTCGTCGGCGAGGACGGCGGCTGGGGCGACCTCGTCGCCCCCACCCACGAGGTCGCGAAGAGCGCCGCCGAGAAGGCGGGCCTCACGCTCCACGAGGCCTTCGACGGCGACTTCGCCGCCAAGGTCCGCACCGGCCCGTACGAGTGGACCCGCATGGCCGGCATCCAGATCGGCGGCCCCTCGAACGACTGAGGCAACACCTTGGGCGGGGCTCACCCGTTAGGACCTGTGACGGTTCAGCCATCGCAGGGAGCCCCCGCAATGATCGACACCCCGACGCTGGTGGACCAGTACTGCCACGGGGTGCTCCGCACGGAGCTGGGCCTGGGCACCTTCGAGACCCTGCTCGGCAGGGCGGAGGGGCCCCCGGCGGCCGGGACGACCTTCTTCGACACCCAGACCGGCTTCGCCGTACGCCGCTGGTGCCCGCCCCTGCTCGGCCTCGAGCCGCACTGCCCGCCCGCCCGCTACCTGGCCCGCCGCCGGGAGCTCGGCGTGCTGGAGTCGGGCCGCCGGCTGCTGCGCTCCACCGGAATCTCCACCTACCTGGTGGAGACCGGGCTGCCCGGCGACCTCACCGGCCCGGTCGAGATCGCCGCCGCGGGCGACGCCCAGGCCCACGAGATCGTCCGCCTGGAGCTGCTCGCCGAGCAGGTCGCCGACACGTCAGGCACCGTCGACGCCCTGCTCGCCAACCTCGCCGAGGCCGTGCACGGGGCGGCCGTCTCCGCCGTCGCGTTCACCTCCGTCGCGGCGGTACGCCACGGGCTCGCCCTCGCGCCCGCGCCGCCCGGGCCCGGTGAGGTGCGGGGCGCGGCAGGGCGCTGGCTGGCCGGCCGCCGGGTCGGCGGGGCGCTCACCGACCCCGTACTGCTGCGGCACCTGCTGTGGATCGCCGTCGCGTCCGGGCGGCCGCTCCAGTTGCACGTGGGCGTGGACGACCCCATGACGCTGCGGGACTTCGCGGCGGCCACCGCCGGGCTCGGCACCGACCTGGTGCTGCTGCACGGCTACCCCCACCACCGGCAGGCCGCCCATCTGACGAGCGTGTTCCCGCACGTGTACGCGGACCTGGGGCCCGCGCTCGCCCGGACGGGCGCGCGGGCGGCGGCCGTGCTCGCCGAGACCCTGGAGCTCGCGCCGTTCGGCAAGCTGCTGTTCTCCAGCGGCGCCCGCGGGCTGCCCGAGCTGCACGTGGTGGGCGCGCGGGTGTTCCGTGAGGCGCTCGGCCGGGTGCTGGCCGACTGGGTCTGCGACGGCTCCTGGTCGCGGCACGACGCCCAGCGGGTCGCCGACATGATCGCGGCCGGGAACGCCCGGCGGGTGTACGGGCTGGGCTAGCCGGCCGGGAACGGCGGGTGTACGGGCCGGGTCAGCCGGCCGGGCTCAGTGCCGCGTCCGGTGCCTGGGCGGGGATGCCGGTGGCCGGCGCCCCGGCCGGGCGCTCGCGCAGGCTCAGGGCGAGGCGGAGCACCGCGATCCACATCAGGGACGAGCCCAGCATGTGCAGGCCCACCAGGATCTCCGGGACGCCCGTGAAGTACTGCACGTACCCGATGCCGCCCTGCGCCAGCAGCACCAGCAGCAGGTCGCGGGCGCGCGCCCGGGTGTCGTCGGGGGCGTCCACCACGCGCAGCACGAAGAACAGCGCGAGCGCCAGGGCGCACACCGCCCAGGCGAAGAGCGCGTGGATCTGGGCGACGGAGGCGTAGTCGAACGGCATGCGCGGCACGTCGCTGCTGTCGCCCGCGTGCTTGCCCGAGCCGGTCACCGCCGTACCCGCCGCGACCAGCAGAGCGGCCACGACCACCAGCGTCCAGCCCAGCTTGCGCACCGGCCCCGGCACCCGCGGGCGCCGGGCACCGTCCCCCTCACCGGTGCGCAGCCAGCTCACCGTGGTCACCGTCAGCAGCGCGTTGGCGGCCAGGAAGTGGACGGCCACGGTCCACGGGTTGAGCTCCAGCCGTACCGTGATGCCGCCGATGACCGCGTTGAGCGCCACGATCCAGAACTGGAGCCAGCCCAGCCGGCTCAGCTCCCGCCGCCACGGCTTGGCGCAGCGCGCCGCGACGATGAACCAGCCCACGGCCGCCGACACCACGTACGTCAGCATCCGGTTGCCGAACTCGATGGCACCGTGGATGCCCTGCTCGGAGGTGGTGAACAGGCTGTCGTCCGTGCACTTGGGCCAGGTGTCGCAGCCGAGCCCCGAACCGGTGAGCCGGACGGCGCCGCCCGTCACGATGATGACGACCGTCATGATCATGGCGGAGAGGGCGGCGCGCCGGACCGTTCGGGGGGAGGGGGTCCAGCGCTGGGCGATAAAGGCGAGGGGGGTCAACACGGACACCATCGTAGGCGGCCGCTTGTGCATCCGTTCACGAGGCCCCCCGCTGCGCTACTCCCAGCGGAAGAACCGCGCCGCCGCGCCCAGCCCGAGCACCGCCCACACCGTAAGGACGCCCACCGCGCCCCACGGCATCGGCGCCCCGCCCTGGAGCACGTCCCGCAGCCCGTCCGACAGCGCCGAGATGGGCAGCAGCTCCAGCACCGCGCGCGCCGCGTCCGGGAACCGGTCCAGTGGCACGATCACCCCGCCCCCCACCAGGAGCAGCAGGAACACCAGGTTCGCGGCGGCCAGCGTCGCCTCGGCCCGCAGCGTGCCCGCCATCAGCAGGCCGAGCCCCGAGAAGGCCGCCGTGCCGAGCAGGAGGAGCACGAGCACCGGCAGGACGCCGCCCCGCGGGGACCAGCCCAGCGCCAGCGCGATCACCGTCAGCAGCGCGACCTGGAGCACCTCGGTGACCAGGACCGCCCCCGTCTTGGCCGTCATCAGCGCCCAGCGGGGCAGCGGTGAGGCCCCGAGGCGCTTGAGCACCCCGTACCGCCGCTCGAAGCCGGTCGCGATGGCCTGCCCGGTGAAGGCGGTCGACATCACGGCCAGCGCGAGCACGCCGGGGGCCAGGAAGTCCACGGCCCTGCCGCCGCCGGTGTCGACGATGTCGACCGTCGAGAACAGCACCAGCAGCAGCGAGGGGATGATGACGGTGAGCAGGAGCTGCTCGCCGTTGCGCAGCAGCATCTTCGTCTCGAACGCGGCCTGGGCGGCGATCATCCGTCCGACCGGTGCCGCTCCGGGCGCCGGTGTGTAGGTCCCGCCGCTCATGGGCGCAGCTCCTTGCCGGTCAGTTCCAGGAAGACGTCCTCGAGGGTGTGGCGCTCGACCGCGATGCCGTCCGGCATCACCCCGTGCTGCGCGCACCAGGTGGTGACCGTGGCGAGGAGCTGGGGGTCGACCGTGCCGCTGATGCGGTACGCGCCCGGGGTCAGCTCGGCGGCGGCGGTGCCGTCCGGGAGGGCCTTGAGCAGGGAGCCGAGGTCCAGGCCCGGGCGGCCGGTGAAGCGGAGGGTGTTCTCGGCCCCGCCCCGGCACAGCTCCTCGGGGCTGCCCTGGGCGGCGACCCGGCCCGCGTCGATGATCGCGACGTCGTCGGCCAGCTCCTCGGCCTCGTCCATGAAGTGAGTGGTCAGGACGGTCGTGACGCCGTCGGTGCGCAGTTCGCGGATGAGCTGCCAGGTGGCGCGGCGGGCCTGGGGGTCGAGGCCGGCGGTCGGCTCGTCGAGGAAGACCAGCTCGGGGCGGCCGACGACGGCCATGGCGAGCGCCAGGCGCTGCTGCTGGCCGCCGGAGAGCCGCCGGTAGGTGGTACGGCCGCAGGAGCCGAGCCCGAGGCGCTCGATCAGCGCGTCCACGTCCAGGGGCTGGGCGTGGAGTTTCGCCATGTGGCGGAGCATCTCGTCGGCGCGGGCGCCGGAGTAGACGCCGCCGGACTGGAGCATCACGCCGACGCGGGGGCGCAGCGCGGCGGCGTCGGCGACCGGGTCGAGGCCCAGGACGCGGACGGTGCCGGCGTCGGGGCGGCGGTAGCCCTCGCAGGTCTCGACGGTGGTGGTCTTGCCGGCCCCGTTGGGGCCCAGGACGGCGGTGACGGTGCCCGCCCGGACGTCGAGGTCGAGGCCGTCCACCGCGGTCTTCGTCCCGTACCGCTTGACCAGGCCCCGGACCTGGACGACGGACTCGTATCGCATGGCAGTGAAGTCTAGGCAGCGGCGCGGCGTCCCCCGTCCGGCGGGTCGTCCCGGGCGCACGGGAGGGGCCCCCGGGCCGGTCCCGGGAGGCTCTTTACCGGGCGCCGCGCCGGGGGGCGACGGTGCCGCCGATCGGGCAAAACGGGCAGGTCAGGCGCGGCCGCGGCCGCTCGCGTGCCGCTCGAGCGCTGATCGTTTCCGCAGGTCAGGTTAGGTTTCCCTTAGTGATGTACGGCACCGTCCACCGGTCGGGACCTCGCTTGTCAGGCTCTGAGGAATTACGCAACAATGGCGTTGTGAAAAACGTCGGTGAGGCTCCCGCGGCTCCAGCGGAGGAACTCGCGACCGGGGAGCGCTCCACGCGCAACCGGGTCGCGCGCTCCATCCTGGATCACGGCCCGTCCACCGTGGCCGAGCTCGCCAAGCGGCTCGGCCTCACTCAGGCCGCCGTCCGTCGGCACCTGGACGCGCTGGTCGCCGACGACGTCGTCGCCCCGCGTGAACAGCGTGTCTACGGCGCCCGCACCCGGGGCCGCCCCGCCAAGGTGTTCGCCCTGACCGACTGCGGCCGGGACGCCTTCGACCAGTCGTACGACGCGCTCGCCGTCGACGCCCTGCGCTGGATCGAGCAGAACGCGGGCGGCGAGGCCGCCGTCGCCGCGTTCGCCCGGGACCGGATCGAGGCCCAGGCGGAGGCGTACCGGGAGGCGGTCGAGGCCGCGGCGCCGGAAGCGCGCGCCGAGGCGCTCGCCAAGGCCCTGAGCGCGGACGGGTACGCTGCGACGGCGCGCAACGCGCCGGTCGGACAGCAGCTCTGCCAGCACCACTGCCCGGTCGCCCACGTCGCCGAGCGGTACCCGCAACTGTGCGAGGCTGAGACGGAGATCTTCAGCCGTCTGCTCGGCACCCACGTGCAGCGACTGGCGACCATCGCGCACGGCGACGGGGTCTGCACGACGTACATCCCGCACACCACACCATCAGCATCTGCAAGCACGGCCGGGAGGAACCCCGCATGACCACCGAGATCAGCCACCCCGAGCTCGAGGGCCTGGGTCGGTACGAGTACGGCTGGGCCGACTCGGACGCGGCCGGTGCCGCCGCCAAGCGCGGTCTCTCCGAGGACGTCGTCCGCGACATCTCCGCGAAGAAGAACGAGCCGGAGTGGATGCTGAAGCTGCGGCTGAAGGGTCTGCGCCTCTTCGACAAGAAGCCCATGCCGAACTGGGGCTCCGACCTGTCGGGCATCGACTTCGACAACATCAAGTACTTCGTCCGGTCCACCGAGAAGCAGGCCGCCTCCTGGGAGGACCTGCCCGAGGACATCAAGAACACGTACGACAAGCTCGGCATCCCCGAGGCGGAGAAGCAGCGCCTCGTCGCCGGTGTCGCGGCCCAGTACGAGTCCGAGGTCGTCTACCACCAGATCCGCGAGGACCTGGAGGAGCAGGGCGTCATCTTCCTCGACACGGACACCGCGCTCAAGGAGCACCCGGAGCTCTTCCAGGAGTACTTCGGCACGGTCATCCCGGTCGGCGACAACAAGTTCGCGTCGCTGAACACCGCGGTGTGGTCCGGCGGCTCGTTCATCTACGTCCCGAAGGGCGTGCACGTCGAGATCCCGCTCCAGGCCTACTTCCGGATCAACACCGAGAACATGGGCCAGTTCGAGCGGACGCTGATCATCGTCGACGAGGACGCCTACGTCCACTACGTCGAGGGCTGCACCGCCCCGATCTACTCCTCGGACTCCCTCCACTCCGCCGTGGTCGAGATCATCGTGAAGAAGGGCGCCCGCTGCCGCTACACGACGATCCAGAACTGGTCGAACAACGTCTACAACCTGGTCACCAAGCGTGCCGTGGCCTACGAGGGCGCGACCATGGAGTGGGTCGACGGCAACATCGGCTCCAAGGTCACGATGAAGTACCCGGCCGTCTACCTGATGGGCGAGCACGCCAAGGGCGAGACCCTGTCCATCGCCTTCGCGGGCGAGGGCCAGCACCAGGACGCCGGCGCCAAGATGGTCCACATGGCCCCGAACACCTCCTCCAACATCGTCTCCAAGTCGGTGGCGCGAGGCGGCGGCCGCACCTCCTACCGCGGTCTCATCGAGATCGGCGAGGGTGCCCCGGGCGCCAAGTCCAACGTGCTGTGCGACGCGCTGCTCGTCGACACGATCTCCCGCTCGGACACCTACCCCTACGTGGACGTCCGCGAGGACGACGTGTCCATGGGCCACGAGGCGACCGTCTCCAAGGTCTCCGAGGACCAGCTCTTCTACCTGATGAGCCGCGGCCTGTCGGAGGACGAGGCGATGGCGATGATCGTGCGCGGCTTCGTCGAGCCGATCGCCAAGGAGCTGCCCATGGAGTACGCGCTGGAGCTCAACCGGCTGATCGAGCTGCAGATGGAAGGCGCCGTGGGCTAGTCCCGCCCCGCCGCATCGATCACGTCCCCGGGCTCACCCGGTGAGCCCAGTGAGCGGCCCGCGGCACGACCGGCCCCGGCCGGCCGTCCCGCGGGCGGCGAACGCACCGAACGCAGAAAGCGAGCAGACCGACAGCCATGGCTGAGGCTCAGAATCTCCCGGCGGGCTCCACCACCGCCGGCTCCATCGCGGTGGCCGCCGAGTCCACCGTCGCGACCCGCATGAGCGCCCCCCCGTCCTTCGACGTCGCGGACTTCCCCGTCCCGCACGGCCGTGAGGAGGAGTGGCGGTTCACGCCGCTGGAGCGCCTGCGCGGGCTGCACGACGGCACCGCGATCGCCACCGGCGACGGCGTACGCGTCGAGGTGGAGGCGCCCGAGGGCGTCACCGTCGAGACCGTCGGCCGTGACGACGCCCGGCTCGGCAAGGCCGGCACGCCGGTGGACCGGATCGCCGCCCAGGCGTACTCCGCCTTCGAGAAGGCCTCGGTCGTCACCGTGCCCAAGGAGACCGTGCTCACCGAGCCGATCCGGATCTCCGTGCACGGCGAGGGCGGCACCGCCTTCGGCCACCAGGTCGTCGAGCTCGGCGCGTTCGCCGAGGCCGTCGTCGTCATCGACCACACCGGTGACGCGGTCCTCGCCGCCAACGTCGACTACCTGCTCGGCGACGGCGCCCGGCTCACCGTCGTCTCCATCCAGGACTGGGACGAGAAGGCCGTCCACGTCGCCCAGCACAACGCGCTGGTCGGCCGTGACGCCTCCTTCAAGTCGGTCGTCGTCACCTTCGGCGGTGACGTGGTCCGCCTGCACCCGCGCGTGAAGTACGCCGCGACCGGCGGCGAGGCCGAGCTGTTCGGCCTGTACTTCACCGACAAGGGCCAGCACCAGGAGCACCGCCTCCTGGTCGACCACAACACCCCGCACTGCAAGTCCAACGTCGCCTACAAGGGCGCGCTCCAGGGCGACGAAGCGCACGCCGTGTGGATCGGTGACGTCCTCATCCAGGCCGCGGCCGAGGGCACCGACACCTACGAGATGAACCGGAACCTGGTGCTCACGGACGGCGCCCGCGTCGACTCCGTGCCGAACCTGGAGATCGAGACCGGCGAGATCGCCGGCGCCGGTCACGCCTCGGCCACCGGCCGCTTCGACGACGAGCAGCTCTTCTACCTGATGGCTCGCGGTATCCCGGAGGCCGAGGCCCGCCGCCTCGTCGTCCGCGGCTTCTTCGCCGAGCTCGTCCAGCAGATCGGCCTGCCGGACGTCGAGGAGCGCCTCATCGCCAAGATCGAGGCCGAGCTGGAGGCGTCCGTCTGATGCCCTTCGTCCGAGCCTGTGGGCTGAGCGAGCTGGAGGAGGACACCCCGAAGCGGGTGGAACTCGACGGCACGCCCATCTCCGTCGTGCAGACCGAGGGCGAGGTGTTCGCGATCCACGACATCTGCTCGCACGCGAACGTCTCGCTGTCGGAGGGCGAGGTCGAGGACTGCCAGATCGAGTGCTGGCTGCACGGGTCCGCCTTCGACCTCCGCACCGGCAAGCCGTCCGGCCTTCCCGCGACGCGCCCCGTCCCCGTATACCCCGTAAAGATCGAAGGGGACGATGTGCTCGTCTCCGTCACCCAGGAGTCCTGAGTCACCCATGGCAACGCTTGAAATCCGCGACCTGCACGTCTCCGTCGAGGCCGACAACGCCACGAAGGAGATCCTCAAGGGCGTCGACCTGACCGTGAAGCAGGGCGAGACCCACGCCATCATGGGCCCGAACGGCTCCGGCAAGTCGACGCTCGCGTACTCGCTCGCCGGGCACCCCAAGTACACGATCACCGGCGGCACCGTCACCCTCGACGGCGAGGACGTCCTGGAGATGTCCGTCGACGAGCGCGCCCGCGCCGGCGTCTTCCTCGCCATGCAGTACCCGGTCGAGGTCCCGGGCGTCTCGGTGAGCAACTTCCTGCGCACCTCCGCCACCGCCGTCCGCGGCGAGGCCCCCAAGCTGCGCACCTGGGTGAAGGAGGTCAAGGAGGCCATGCAGCGCCTCAACATGGACCCGTCCTTCGCCGAGCGCAACGTCAACGAGGGCTTCTCCGGCGGTGAGAAGAAGCGCCACGAGATCCTCCAGCTCGAGCTCCTCAAGCCGAAGATCGCGATCCTCGACGAGACCGACTCCGGCCTGGACGTCGACGCGCTGCGCATCGTCTCCGAGGGCGTCAACCGCGTCCGCGAGAGCGGCGAGGTCGGCACCATGCTGATCACGCACTACACGCGCATCCTGCGCTACATCAAGCCGGACCACGTCCACGTCTTCGCCGGCGGCCGCATCGTCGAGTCGGGCGGCCCCGAGCTGGCCGACAAGCTCGAGGCCGAGGGCTACGAGTCGTACACGAAGGGTGGCGCATCCGCGTGACACAGTTGCCGGGCCTCCTCGACACCGAGGCGCTCCGCAAGGACTTCCCGATCCTCGACCGGGTACTCCACGACGGCAAGAAGCTCGTGTACCTGGACAACGCGGCGACCTCCCAGACGCCGCGCCAGGTCATCGACGTGCTCAGTGAGTACTACGAACAGCACAACGCCAATGTGCACCGCGGCGTGCACGTGCTGGCCGAGGAGGCCACGGCGCTGTACGAGGGGGCGCGTGACAAGGTCGCCGCCTTCATCAACGCGCCCAGCCGGGACGAGGTGATCTTCACCAAGAACGCCTCGGAGTCGCTCAACCTCGTCGCCAACATGCTGGGCTGGGCCGATGAGCCCTACCGCGTCGACCGTGAGACCGAGATCGTCATCACGGAGATGGAGCACCACTCCAACATCGTTCCGTGGCAGCTCCTGTCGCAGCGCACCGGTGCGAAGCTGAAGTGGTTCGGGCTGACCGACGACGGCCGCCTCGACCTGTCGAACATCGAGCAGGTCATCACGGAGAAGACGAAGATCGTCTCCTTCACGCTGGTCTCCAACATCATGGGCACCGTCAATCCGGTCGAGGCGATAGTGCGCCGCGCCCAGGACGTCGGCGCGCTCGTGCTGATCGACGCCTCGCAGGCCGCCCCGCACATGCCGCTGGACGTGCAGGCCCTCCAGGCCGACTTCGTCGCGTTCACCGGCCACAAGATGTGCGGCCCGACCGGCATCGGCGTGCTGTGGGGCCGCCAGGAGCTGCTGGAGGACCTCCCGCCGTTCCTCGGTGGCGGCGAGATGATCGAGACCGTGTCGATGAGCTCGTCGACGTACGCCCCGGCGCCGCACAAGTTCGAGGCGGGCACGCCCCCGATCGCGCAGGCCGTCGGCCTGGGCGCGGCCGTGGACTACCTCACCTCGATCGGCATGGAGAACATCGCGCGCCACGAGCACGCGATCACGGAGTACGCGGTGCGCCGCCTCCAGGAGGTGCCGGACCTGCGGATCATCGGCCCGGTGACGGCCGAGGACCGCGGCGCGGCGATCTCCTTCGTGCTGGGCGACATCCACCCGCACGACGTGGGCCAGGTCCTCGACGAGCAGGGCATCGCCGTCCGGGTCGGCCACCACTGCGCACGGCCGGTCTGCCTCCGCTACGGAATTCCTGCGACCACGCGGGCGTCGTTCTATCTGTACTCCACGCCGGCCGAGGTCGACGCCCTGGTCGACGGCCTGGAGCACGTCCGGAACTTCTTCGGCTAGGAGCGGGTGTGAAGCTGGATTCGATGTACCAGGACGTCATCCTGGACCACTACAAGAACCCGCACGGGCGGGGCTTGCGGGACGGCGACGCCGAGGTGCACCACGTCAACCCGACGTGCGGGGACGAGATCACGCTGCGCGTGAAGTACGACGGGTCGCGGATCGCGGACGTGTCGTACGAGGGCCAGGGCTGCTCCATCAGCCAGGCATCCGCCTCCGTCCTGAATGAACTCCTCGTCGGCAAGGAACTCGCCGAGGCGCAGAGGATCCAGGGCACCTTCCTGGAGCTGATGCAGTCCAAGGGCAGGATCGAGCCCGACGACGCGATGGAGGAGGTGCTGGAGGACGCGGTCGCGTTCGCCGGCGTCTCCAAGTACCCGGCCCGGGTGAAGTGCGCCCTGCTGAGCTGGATGGCCTGGAAGGACGCGACCGCCCAGGTGATGGGTGACGGCGCGGAGAGGAAGACGGCATGACCGAGCACGACACGGCACAGACGCCGGCCGAGGTGACGCCCGTGGACGCCGGCGGCACGGCTTCGATGAAGCCGGCCTCCGAGGAGGAGGTCCGGGAGGCGCTGTACGACGTCGTCGACCCCGAGCTGGGCATCGACGTGGTCAACCTCGGCCTCATCTACGGCATCCACATCGACGACGCCAACATCGCGACCCTGGACATGACGCTGACGTCGGCGGCCTGCCCGCTGACCGATGTGATCGAGGACCAGGCGAAGGCCGCGACGGACGGCATCGTCAACGAGCTGAAGATCAACTGGGTCTGGATGCCGCCGTGGGGTCCGGACAAGATCACGGACGACGGCCGGGAGCAGCTCCGCGCGCTCGGCTTCAACGTCTGACGTACCGGCCTTTTCCGGCCGCGACGGCCATGCCCGCCAGGCACACTGGCGGGCATGGCCGTTTCTCTGTACCAGATCGCGATCGACACCCATGACGCCCCGGCCCTCGCCCGGTTCTGGACCCGGGTCCTGGACTGGAAGATCCTCTACGAGGACCCCGAGGAGATCGTCATCGGGGCCGACGAGACCGCGATGCCGGGGATCGTCTTCCTCACCGTGCCGGAGGGGAAGACCGTCAAGAACCGGCTCCACCTGGACCTGGCGCCCGACGACCAGGCCGCCGAGGTGGAGCGGATCATCGGCCTCGGCGCGCGGCGGGTGGACGTCGGGCAGGGCGACGACGTGACCTGGGTGGTCCTCGCCGACCCCGAGGGCAACGAGTTCTGCGTGCTCCGGCCGAAGACGTCCCTCACCGGCTGAGCGCCGCCCTCCCATGTGTACGCTCGTACACATGGGATACGGACTGCTCGCCGCGGCCATCGCGGCGGAGGTGGCCGGCACGACGGCCATGAAGTACAGCGAGGGCTTCACCCGGCTGTGGCCCTCGCTGATCACCGTCGCGGGATACCTGCTGGCCTTCGGCCTGCTCGCCCAGACGCTCAAGACGCTGTCGGTCGGCACCGCCTACGCCATCTGGGCGGGGGTCGGGACCGCCGCCGTCGCCGCCATCGGGATGCTGTTCCTCGACGAGTCCACCAGCCTCGTCAAAGTCCTGGGCATCGCCCTCGTGATCGCCGGCGTGGTCGTGCTCAACCTCGGCGGAGCCCACTGATGACGCCCCGCGCACCCCGCCGGTACGACCCCGACCGGCGGCTGCGCATCATCGACGCGGCCATCCGCGTCGTCGGACGCTCCGGCATCGCGGGGCTGAGCCACCGCACGGTGGCCGCGGAGGCGGACGTGCCGCTCGGCTCGACGACGTACCACTTCGCCTCCCTCGACGAACTGCTCGTCGCCGCGCTGCGCCGGACCGGCGAGGGCTTCGCGGCGGCCGTCCGCGACAGCGGCGCGCTCACCGCCCCCGACCTCGCGGCCGGGCTCGCCCGGCTGATGGGGCAGTGGCTGGGCGGCGAGCGCACCGGTGTGGAGCTGGAGTATGAGCTGTACCTCGCCGCCCTGCGGCGCCCCGCCCTGCGGACCGTCGCCGCCGAGTGGACCGACGACCTGGTGGCCGCCCTGTCGGCCGGGACGGACCCGGCCACCGCCCGGGCGCTCGCCGCCCTCATGGACGGCATCTGCCTCCGGGTGCTGCTCACGGACACGGCGTACGACGAGGAGTACGCCGCCGAGATGCTGCGGCGCCTGCTCCCGTGAACCCCGATCCGGGCCGCGGGGAACAGAGGGTGTGACCACACCCGTAACAGACGGAGACCCTGTGACCGGCCCCCCGGGCGACGACGACGCGGCCGTCATAGCCGTGTCCCTGGAGCGGCCGGAGGTCTTCGCCGAGCTGTACAACCGGTACGCCGCCGACATCCACCGCTACGCCGCCCGGCGGCTCGGCGACGCGGCCGCCGACGACATCACCGCCGACACCTTCCTCGCCGCGTTCCGGGCCCGCACCCGCTACGACCTGGGCCGCGCCAACGCCCGCCCCTGGCTCTACGGCATCGCCGCCAACCTGATCGGCAAGCAGCGCCGCACCGAGGTCCGCGCCCTGGGCCTGCTGGCCCGCACCGGGCACGACCCGGTCGCCGAGTCCTGGGTCGACCACGCCGACGACCGCGTCACCGCCCAGGCCGTCCACGGGGCGCTGGCGGGCGCCCTCGCGGCCCTGTCCGGCGGCGACCGCCATGTGCTGCTGCTGGTCGCCTGGGCGGACCTGACCTACCAGGAGGTCGCCGAAGCGCTCTCCATCCCGGTCGGCACCGTCCGCTCCCGCCTCAACCGGGCGCGCAGGAAGGTCCGCGCGGCGCTCGGCGACAGTGACCCCACCCTCGCACACGACTTCGCCACGGAGGCCACCCATGGATGAGATGCGGACGCTCCAGGACTTCCGCGCGGACGCCCCGGCCCCCGACCGCGCCCGCCTCGCCCCGGGCCGCCAACGCCTCCTCGACGAGGCCGCCCGCCCCCGGCGCCGCCTCCGGGGCGGGTGGTGGCCGGCGGTTGCGGGCGCGGCAGCCGCCGTCACGGCGGTGGCGACGCTCGCCACGCTGCTGCCGGCCGACCACGAGCCGGCGGCCCCGGCGGTCAAGCCCCGGGCGGACCAGTGGATCTACCGCAAGACCGAGTGGCGGATGGTGGACTGCGGCGCCGGAGGAAGCGGCGGCGAGGGCATGGAGATGCTCAACATCGATCTCAGCTTCAACAGGACGGGAGCGTCCTGTGACCTGCGGACCAGGAAGCCCTACACGCAGGAGGCATGGGAGCGGTACGACGGCTGGGACGAGTTCACGGGCGAGGTCCCTCCCGCGCAGACCCCGTCGGGCGCGCGCTACGGAGGAGCCGGATCGGGCGACACCCTCACCCACCGGCAGTCGGACTCGCTCGTGGAAGACCTGCCGGACGACACCGACGGAGCCCTCCGCCTGATCCGGAAGCGCTCCATCCCCAGCCGGTCGACCAGCGCGTGGCGGCTGACCCAGGGGCAGCGCGACTTCGAGGAGATCGCTGAGGTCCTGGCGACGGCGACCGTGATGCCCGAGGCCAAGGGGCGACTGCTGTTCCGCACCGCCAGGAAGCTGCCGGGGGCCACGCTGACGTCCACCGCCGCTCCCGGCGGAAAGGGGGCGCTGCTGGCGCTGGGGGTCGAGGGCAACTACCGCGACTACTCCTACGCGCGGAACACCTTCCAGGTGCTGTTCGACCCGGAGACGCAGGCGTTCCGCGGTTTCCGGCTGGTGGCCGGCATCGGCTACTACGTCAGCGGCAAGGAGTCCGGCGGCCCCTACGTGGCCAAGGGCACCGTTCTCGCCACCGCCCTGCGCGCCACCACCGAGGTCGTCGACGCACGCGGCGAGCGCTCCTGATGCCGTCCCGCGTCGCCCGCCCCCGGACGGGGGTCCGGGGCGGGCGACCGGGACGTGAGACCGGTTCGCCCGGGCGGTGGGGCGCCGGTTAGGTTTCTGGCATGACTTCTGCACCTCGTACCACCGGCGCCGTCGCCGCCGGCCTTGCCACCATCGCCGGCGACGGCACCGTTCTCGACACCTGGTTCCCCGCCCCCGAGCTCGTCGCCGAGCCCGGGCCCGCCGGGACCGAGCGGCTCGGCGCCGACCAGGCCGTGAACCTCCTCGGCGAGGGCGCCGCCAAGGCCGTCGGCGTCGACGCCCGGCGCGGCGTCGAGGTCGTCGCCGTGCGCACCGTCATCGCCTCGCTGGACGACAAGCCGCTCGACACGCACGACGTCTACCTCCGTCTGCACCTGCTCAGCCACCGGCTCGTGCGGCCGCACGGCCAGAGCCTGGACGGGATCTTCGGCCTGCTCGCCAACGTCGCCTGGACCTCGCTCGGTCCCGTCGCCGTCGACGACCTGGAGAAGGTCCGGCTCAACGCCCGCGCCGAGGGCCTGCACCTCCAGGTCACCAGCGTCGACAAGTTCCCGCGCATGACCGACTACGTCGCCCCCAAGGGCGTCCGCATCGCCGACGCCGACCGCGTGCGGCTCGGCGCGCACCTCGCCGCCGGGACCACCGTCATGCACGAGGGCTTCGTCAACTTCAACGCCGGCACCCTCGGCACCTCGATGGTCGAGGGCCGCATCTCCGCGGGCGTCGTCATCGGCGACGGCTCCGACATCGGCGGCGGCGCCTCCACCATGGGCACCCTCTCGGGCGGCGGCAACGTCATCATCTCCGTCGGTGAGCGCTGCCTGATCGGCGCCGAGGCGGGCGTCGGCATCGCGCTGGGCGACGAGTGCGTCGTGGAGGCCGGCCTCTACATCACCGCCGGTACGCGTGTGACGATGCCCGACGGCCAGATCGTGAAGGCCCGGGAGCTGTCCGGCGCCTCCCACATCCTCTTCCGCCGCAACTCGGTCACCGGCACCGTGGAGGCCCGTCCGAACAACGCGGTGTGGGGCGGTCTCAACGACATCCTCCACAGCAACGACTGATTCGTGTGATGGTGCGTGACCTTTCCGCCAGTCGGGTGGATAAGCAGGTTGCGCACGGTCACACGAATCGGCAAGGCGAGGGACGGCTCATATGAAGATCAGCAGGCTCGTCGTACCGGGGGTGCTCGCACTGGCGGCCACCCTCCCGTCCGGCGCGGCCCACGCCGACGAGGCCCACCACGGCTCCGACAACGGCCACCGCATCACGCTGGTCTCGATCGGCCAGATCGACGACCCCATGGAGGACGTGCTGGAACACGTCGCCGTCCTGGGTCACAACCAGGTGGTCGGTTCCTGAGCCGGTTCCGCAGCCGCTCCTCGCACGCCGCCCCGCAGCAGCCCGCCGACCGCCTCACGGTCGGCGGGCTGACGGCTGTCCTGGGCGACGACGGTGCAGGGTTCCTTAACGCTTGCCCAAGTCAGGGCAAGGGTCGCTGAAGAATCGGCTGGTTGCGCTGCCGCTCGACGGGGTACCCGGAGCTTCCCCGTACGAGATGGGAGGCGATCCGCGTGGCCGGAGAACCGTCGGTCGGCGAGCTGGTGAAGCAGGCGTCGGAACAGCTCTCCGACCTGGTGAAGACCGAGATGCGCACCGCGCAGGCCGAGATGATGCAGAAGGGCAAACGCGCCGGCAAGGGCGGCGGGATGCTGGGCGCCGCGGCGGCCGTCGGCTATGTCGGGCTCATCGGTGTGTGGGCCAGCGTCGCCGCCGCACTGGCGATACCGCTCGACGTGTGGGCGGCCGTACTGATCGCGACAGGGATCTTCCTGGTCCTGGCCGGCGTCCTGGCCGCGCTGGGCCGGGCGCAGCTCAAACGCGCGGTGCCGCCCAAGCCCGAGCGGGCCATCGACGGTGTGCGATCGGACGTCCACGAGATCAAGGAGAGGGTCCACCGATGACACGGGACACCCACCGCAGCCCGGGACCTGACGAACTCCGCCTCCAGGCGGCCCGCAAACGGCAGGAACTGGGCGAGACCATCGACCAGCTCATGGCCAGGACGGACGTGAAGGCACGCGCCGCCCACCTGGTGCACGACAAGACCCCGGAACCGGTCCGGGAACACCCGCGCCGGGCCCTCGCGGCGGTCGCCGCGGTCGTGGTCGCCGGTGTCGTGCTGTGGCAGCTCCGCCGTACCGGAATCTGGGGGTGAGGCCGGACATGGCCAAGCAGGCGAAGAAGAAGAAGCGCAAGCAGAAGCTTCTGTACCGTCCGGTCGGCATCCTCCTGGGCATGGCGAGCGGTGCCGTGGCGAGCACGCTGTTCTCCCGCACCTGGGCCGCGATCGGCAACGGAGACGCACCGGACGCCATGGACGAGGAACGGGAGTGGAAGGAAATCCTCCTCGCGGCGGCCGTCGAGGGTGCCATCTTCGCGGTGGTCAAGGCCGCCGTGGACCGGGGCGGGGCGGTGGGCGTCCGTCGTCTGACGGGCACCTGGCCGGGCTGACGGGCCGTCGCCCCGGCGTCCTTGACCTCAACCGCACTTGATCTCCGAGCATGGTCGTGCGACCGCGCCACACGGGTGGCGCGGCGGACGAGGAGGACCGGCATGACCATGATCGTGGAGCCCCACGCCCGTCCGGACCTGCGCCGCCCCGGCGTCGGCGTCGTCAAGGTGAGCACCTGGCGCGTCGGTACGCCGGAGCGGCAGCGGGCCGCTGTCGACGCCATCGAGGCGGCCTGGCGCACGCGGGACTGGCCGGACGTGGGGCTGCTGTCGTACACGGTCCACACCGGCGAGGACGGGGAAACGCTCCTGCACTACTCGCAGTGGACGAGCGAGGAGGCGTACGAGGAGTTCGTCCGTGTGCACCGGGACGACCGCAACGCCGAGATCGACGCCGCCGTTCCCGGGATCGAGCGGGTGGCGCTGCACTCGTACACGCGCTACCGCAGCGGTGCGCTGAACGCCGACGACACCCGCGTACCCAACTGCGTGGTGATCGTGGACGTCGAGTTCGACGGTCCCGACGCCGACCGCCAACGGGACTGGGTGGACGGCGTGTTCGAGGCGCTGCGGACCGACCCGGGACCCCACCCCGGCGGGATCTCCGGGCACTTCCACATCAGCCTCGACGGCACCCGCGTCCTCAACTACGCGGAGTGGGAGAGCGCCGAGGCCCACATCCAGGCACTCGCCGCGCCCGGCGACGGGATCGGCGCGGACACACCGCAGTGGACGAAGGTGCGGACGTACCCCGGGGTCACCGGCGGTGGCGTGAAGCGGTACGCGCCCGCACTGAGCCTCAGCGCGGGCGCGTCCTGACGGGCTACGGGCGGAAGCGCAGCACCTGCGGGTCGTGGTCGCTGTTCTGCTCGGCGAACTCGGCGTTGATGTGCACGCTGTCGTACTCGAAGTGGCGGATCGACGGGCTGGTCAGGATCTGGTCCAGAACCTGGCTGTTGCCCTGGAACACGTACGAGTAACGCTCGCTGCGCGGCAGGGACGTGACCGCCGCGTGCAGGGCGCCGTCGTCCGTCAGCGCCTCCGTCGTCGCGGAGAACTCGAAGTCGTTGATGTCGCCGAGGACGACGACGTCGGCGGTGCGCTGGGCCGCCAGGATGTCCTTGACGAAGGTGTTGACGGCCTGCGCCTGGAGGAGGCGCTTGGCCTCGGAGGAACGGTTCGGCGGCTGGCGGTGCGAGACCAGCGACTCGTCGCCGCCCTTCGAACCGAAGTGGTTGGCGATCACGAAGACCGTACGGCCGCGGAAGGTGAACTCGCCCGCGAGCGGCTTGCGGCTGTTGTCCCACGCCGTGTTCGCCGGGTCGATCCGGCCGGGGGAGTGGGTCAGGGCCGCCCGCCCCTTCTCCCGTACGACGCCGGTCGCGGTCGTCGCGTCGCCGCCCGCGCGGTCCGTGAACGACACGCGCTCGGGGTTGAAGAGGAACACCTGGCGGATGTTGCCGCCCGGCTCGCCGCCGTCCTTGTTGTTGACGGGGTCGATGGTGCGCCACTCGTACGCCGGTCCGCCGGCCGCCACGATCGCGTCCGTGAACTTCTTCAGCGTCTCGTCGGCGGCGACCGTGCCGTCGTTCTTGGCGCCGTTGTTGTCCTGGATCTCCTCCAGGGCGACGATGTCGGGCGAGGCCAGGTTCTCCACGACGGCGCTCGCGAGCGCGTCGAACTTCTCCTGCGGGTCCGACGGGTCGAGGTTCTCGACGTTGTACGTCGCCACCGCGAGCTCGCTGCGGTGCTGCTTCTCGGTCCTCTCCCGCTCCAGGCCCCGGTCGGCGACCGTGCCGAGGGACCGGGCGGCGAGGGCGTAGCCGCCGAACTGGTTGAAGTCCAGCGGGCCCTCGGTCGTGCCGGTCAGCCAGTCGCCCACGTTCGCCTTCGGGAACGGCGTCTGGGCGATCGGGACCAGCGACTGGATCTGGAGGCGGCCGGTGTTCTGCGAGGTGTACGAGCCGTAGACCGTGCCGCCGCGCCGGTTGTCGTTCTCGTGCGGCTTCACCGTCACCCACATCTCGTGGTGCGGGCTGGTCGCGCCGACGACCCGGGAGGAGCCGATGCGGACGTTGGTGCCCTCCAGGGACTCGTAGTGGTCCAGGGCGTAACGGCCCGGCTGGAGGGTCAGGCCGTTGATGGACCCGCCGGCCGCCGGGTCGCCCTCGGGCGCGTACGCCGAGGGGACCGAGCGGGCGGTGATGGTGACCGGTGCGGGCACCGGGTTGCCGGAGGAGGTGACGGTGACGGTCGGCTTGGTGATCTGCGTGAGCGACTGGTTCCCGGAGGAGGTGCCGCCCGGGACGTACTCCGTGACGGTGCCGGAGACGGTGACCGCGTCGCCGACGGCGACGGTCGGGACCGAGCCGGTGTAGACGAACACGCCCTCACTGGTGGCCGGGTTGTCGTCGGCCCGGGTGTCCTGGAGCCAGAACCCGCGCGAGCCGTAAGCGCGTACGCCGGTGACGATGCCGGACACACCGCTGACCTGCTGTCCCACGAGCGGGGATATCCGAGTGGTGCCCTGAATGTCGTGGATGCGCACCGCGTCGGCGGTGCTGCCGGCCGGGTCGGCGGCGGTGGCCGAACCGGCGGCGATCAGGCCGGCGGCGAGTGCGGTGGCGACGACGGCCGAGACGGCGGCGGTGCGCGGCGCGGATCTCGGGAGGGAGGAAGACATCACAGGCTCCGAATGTGTGGGAGGTACTGAGCGGTAGCTCTACGCGCGTCAATCTCTTGGCTGGGGCCCATACTTGTCAAGGGTTCACGGATGGCCGGATTTTGACCGGTACATGAACGGCCGGGTGGGGGGCCGAATGCGTCTACGCTGGGGGCCGCCCGACCCCCACGCATGTGCCGAGGAGAGACCGCTGATGTCGTCGGATCGCCCCACCCTGCCGCCGGTGCGGCTGCCCTCGGACGCGGAGCTCGCGCGCGACGCCCTCGTCGCCCCGCTGCTGGCCAGGGCCGTCCGGCTCGCCCGCTGGGCGGGGCCCGACACCCGGGTGGACGCCGACGGCGAGCTCGTCGAGGAGCAACTGCCGTCCGCCGCCGAGGCGCTGGGGCTCGCCCCGGACGACGACGGCGCGGCCTATGCCGGCGAGGCGTGGCGCGTCGCCGTCGACACCGGGCTCGTGGTGGTCGAGGAGCCGCAGGAGGACGAGCACGGCGGCGAGGGCGGTGCCGTGGAGCCCGGCGGACAGCTCGCCCTGGTCACCGGCGGGGCGCCCCAGGACGTCCTCGCGCTGTGGCTGGACGCCCTGGAGACGGCGCTCGCGGACGCGACCGCGCCCCTGTTCGACGACCTGGCCGACGCGATCGGCGAGGACGGCGACCTCGACCTGGAGTCGCTGGACTGGGACCCGCAGCGCGAGGCCGAGTTCCTCGACGGCGTCCTCGCGAACCTGTACCTGCTCACCGTCGCGGAGGGTGGCGCCGGTGCCGCTCCGGTGCCGCTGCCCGCGCTCGCCGCGTCGATGATCGTGCCCGACGACATGGGCGAACCGACCGACGACGTCCTGGAGCAGGTGTCGGAGGCCATGATGCGCCTGGACGACCAGTTCCGGGTGCTGGAGCCGGTCGGGCTCGTCGCGTACCAGCCCGTCGACGAGGCGCTGATGGCCGAGGAGGACGAGGACCCGGCGCCCATGGGCGACGACGAGGACGTGTCGCGGTACGGGATGGTCAAGCTGACCCCCCTCGGGCTGTACGGCGTCCGCGCCCGGATGCTGGAGGCGGGCATGGACGTCCCGGCGGTCGGCGACCTGGCCGACAAGGGCGCGGACACGCTGCTCGACGGGGTGGCCCACTACCCGGAGGCGTCGGCGCGGGCGGAGACCCAGGAGTGGCTGGCCCGCCGGGAGGCGGTCCCGGCGGCGCGCGAGCTGCTCGCGGCGGCGAAGGGCACGGACGCCGGCTCGCCCCTGCGGCGGCTCCGCTGCCAGCAGGCCCTGTCGCTGGTGGGCGCGGAGGCGGAGGAAGCGGTACGGGAGGTCCTGGGCGACCCGGAGCTGGGCGGTCTGGCCCGTGTGTGGCTCGCGGAGCGGGGCGCGGCGGATGTGCCGGCGCCGCCGGAGTCGATGATCTTCTGGCTGGCCATCGACACGATCGCGGCGCAATTGGACGCGGCGGGCGGCGGCGACCTGGAGGAACTCCAGGAACTGGTGGAGGGGCTGACGAGCCAGCACAGCGGCTTCTTCGACGCCGCCTGGCGGGTGGAGCACCCGGCCACGCCGGAGGTCCTGGAGGCGATGGGCCGGCTGCACCGCGACAAGCACGTGGCGAAGGAGGCCCGTAAGGCCGCGTTCAAGTCCCGCTCGCGCACGGGCGCCTGACGCTTTGTCCGCCCGGCCCGGCCCCGCCGCGGCCGGGCGGGGCGCTTCAGGTGCGGAGGTGGGACGCGCCGTTCAGGTCCAGGATGGTGCCGGAGGACCACTCGGCGGCGGGCGACGCCAGCCAGAGCACCGCGGCCGCGATCTCCTCGGGCGTGCCCACCCGGCCGAAGGGGCTCTGGGCGCGGATGGCGTCGCCCTCCGGGCCGGTCAGGCGGGGCGCCACGCGCTCCGTGGCGAAGAAGCCGGGGGCGACCGAGGCGACGGCGATGCCGTACGGCGCGAGGGAGACCGCCAGCGACTGGCCCAGGGCGTGGACGGCGGCTTTGGTGGCGCCGTAGGCGGGGTGGTCCGGTTCGCCCCGGAACGCTCCGCGTGAGCCGATGTTGACGATGCGTCCGCCCGTGCCCTGGTCGATCATGCGGCGTGCGGCCAGGTGGCTCAGGTTCGCGGTGGCGAGCAGGTTGACGGCGACATGCTGCTGCCAGGCCGCGACCCACGCGTCGTAGGGGGTGTCGGGCAGCGGGTGGCGGGTGTTGACCGCCGCGTTGTTGACGAGAACGTCCAGGCCGCCGAGCGCGGTGGCGGCGGCGTCCGCGACCCGCACGGCCCCGGCCGGGTCGGTGAGGTCGCCGCCCGTCAGGGCGTGGCCCGTGCCGGGAAGGGAGTCGAGCGTCGTACGGGCCTCGTCGGCGCGCGAGGCGTAGTGCACCGCGACCCGGTCGCCGTTCGCCGCGAAGGCCTGGGCGACCGCGCGGCCGAGGCCCCGCGAGGCGCCGCTGACGAGGACGCGGCGACCGGTGGGCCGCATCCCGTACGCCTCCGTCGTCCCCGGTCCGGACGGGGGGAGGGCGGCCCGGCCGGGCCGGGCCGCCCCGTCGTGGCTCACAGGGCCTGGGCGGCCGGCTTGACCATGCCGCGCACGGTCCGCGACTTCACGAACTCGCCCATCGCGGTCATCTCCCACTCGCCGGAGAACTGCTTGATGAGCTTGGCCATCATGACGCCGGTCTGCGGCTCGGCGGAGGTGAGGTCGAAGCGGACCAGCTCCTCGCCGGTCGCCGCGTCCATCAGGCGGCAGTACGCCTTGGCCACCTCGGTGAACTTCTGGCCGGAGAAGCTGTTGACCGTGAAGACCAGGCCCGTGGCATCGGCGGGGAGCCGGCCGAGGTCGACCACGATCACCTCGTCGTCGCCCGCGCCCTCACCGGTGAGGTTGTCGCCGGAGTGCTTGATGGCGCCGTTGAGGATGGCGAGCTTGCCGAAGTAGCAACTGTCCAGGTGGTTGCGCTGGGGGCCGTAGGCGATGACGGAGGCGTCGAGGTCGATGTCCTTGCCCCGGAACGCGGGCTCCCAGCCGAGGCCCATCTTGACCTGGGAGAGCAGGGGGCGGCCGCCCTTGACGAGGGAGACGGTCTGGTTCTTCTGGAGGCTGACCCGGCCCTTGTCGAGGTTGATCTTCCCGGTGGAGGCCGCCGGGGGCGCCGGTGCCTGGGCGGGGGCCGGGGCGGCCTGCGGGGCGGGGGCTGCCTGGGCCGGGGCGGGCGCCGCGGGGGCGGCCTGGGCGGGCTCCTCGTCGACCGAGACGCCGAAGTCGGTGGCGATGCCGGCCAGCCCGTTGGCGTACCCCTGGCCGACGGCGCGGGCCTTCCAGGCGCCGCCCCGGAGGTAGACCTCGACCACGACCAGCGCGGTCTCCGTGCCGAGGCGCGGCGGGGTGAAGGTGGCGAGCACGCCGCCGTCGTCGGCGTCGCGGATGGTGGCGGTGGGCTCGATGCCCTGGAAGGTCTGCCCCGGGGCGTCCGGGCTCGCGGTGACGACGATCTTCTCGATGCCGGGCGGGACGGCGGACGTGTCCACGATGATCGCGTCGGGCGCCGTGCCGCCGCCGGACCGGTAGGTCACGCCGGGCCCGGACGGCTGGTTGTAGAAGATGAAGTCGTCGTCGGAGCGCACCTTGCCGTCGGCGGTGAGCAGCAGGCCCGATACGTCGAGGCGCACGGGCGCGGCGACGTCCACCGCCACGCGGGTGACGGGAAGGGGGATGTTCGAGCCGGGGGTCATAGCTGTCATGCCGGGGTAACGAGCGAGGCCGCTTTGCCGTTCCCTTACCTTCGGCCACTCCGGTTACACGGGCGTCGGCATCAGTGCGGCCACTGGGGCGGGTGCGTGCAGAAGTGACCGCCGAGGTGGGCGTGGTCGGGGTTGTCGTCGTCGAGTTCGCCGTGCTCGGCGATGAGCTTCCCGGCGTACTGCTCGGAGTCGTCCTGCGGCTCGTACCCGAGCGCCCGGGCCGTGGAGAGGTCCCACCACAGGCGGGTGTTGGCGGAGGAGCCGTGGACCACGGTGTGCCCCACGCCCTCGGCGGTGAGCGCGGCGTGGAAGAGCCGGGCGCAGTCGCCGGGGCTCAGCCACACCGACAGCATCCGTACGGAGGTGGGCTCCATAAAGCAGGAGCCGATGCGCACGGAGACGGTCTCGGTGCCGTGCAGGTCCCAGTGGAGCTGGGCCAGGTCCTCGCCGAAGCACTTGGACAGGCCGTAGTACGTGTCGGGGCGGTGCGCCGCGCCGACCGGGATCAGCGGGTCGCCCTCGCGCGGGCGCGGGGTGAAGCCGACCGCGTGGTTGCTGGACGCGAACACGATCCGGCGCACGCCCTCCTGGCGGGCCGCCTCGTAGAGGTTGTACGTCCCCTCGATGTTGGCGCGCAGGATCTTCTCGAAGGGCGCCTCCAGGGAGATGCCCGCCAGGTGGATGACCGCGTCCACGCCCCGGACGGCCTGGCGCAGCGCCTCCCGGTCGGCGAGGTCGGCCGTGACGGCGTCCGGCTCGCCCTCGATGGGGACGACGTCGAAGAGGCGCAGCTCGTATCCGTACGCCGGCAGCAGCCCCCGCATCAGGGTGCCGAGGCCGCCGGCGGCTCCGGTGAGCAGGACCGTGCGGGGAGCGGGCATGGGCGGTCTCCTTCGGTTACGTACATGTGCGGCATTCACAAGCGTGGACACGCTAGGGAGCGCCTCCAAGCACCGTCAAGTGTGGCGGCGCGCCGTCAACTCCGCGCCTGAGTTGCGGATTCCCGTCAATCCGCCGCCTTGACCGGCCCAAAGGGGCGGGTCTAGCGTGGCGCCGTTCATGAACGTGGACACCGGTCATGATTGTGCACGGGGCCGGTGCTCCGCCCGGAGACGCCTTGTTCAGGGAGCGCCCGTGACCCCAGCCCCGCTCGCCGGCCGCCTCGACGGCCTGCTGTTCTTCCCCGTCACCGCGTACGGACCCGACGGCACGCTCGACCTCGACGCGTTCCGCGCGCACGTGCGCGCCGGGGTCGAGGCCGGCGCCGGCGCCGTCTTCGCCTGCTGCGGCACCGGCGAGTTCCACGCCCTCACTCCCGAGGAGTACCGCGCCTGCGTGGCCGCCGCCGTGGAGGAGACCGCGGGCCGCGTCCCCGTCGTGGCCGGCGCCGGCTACGGCACGGCGCTCGCCGTCCGGTACGCGCGGCTCGCCGAGGAGGCGGGCGCCGACGGGCTGCTCGCCATGCCGCCCTACCTCGTCGTCGGCGACCAGGGAGGACTGGTGCGCCACTACACGACGCTGGCCGCGGCGACCGGGCTGGACGTCATCGTCTACCAGCGCGACAACGCCGTCCTCACCCCCGCCACGGCCGTCACGCTCGCCCGCGCCGACGGGATCATCGGCCTCAAGGACGGCCACGGCGACCTGGACCTGATGCAGCGCATCGTCAGCGCCGTACGCGCCGAAGGGCTCGGCCTGCTGTACTTCAACGGCCTGCCCACCGCCGAACTCACCGGGCTCGCCTACCGGGGCATCGGCGTCACGCTCTACTCCTCCGCCGTCTTCTGCTTCGCCCCCGACATCGCCCTCGCCTTCCACCGGGCGCTCAACGGCGGCGACGACGAGACGGCCAACCGGCTCATCGACGGCTTCTACCGCCCGCTGGTCGAACTGCGCGCCAAGGGCAAGGGATACGCCGTCTCCCTGGTCAAGGCGGCCGTCCGGCTCGGCGGCCTGGACGTCGGCGCGGTCCGCCCGCCGCTCAGCGAGCCCGCGCCCGCCCACATCGAGGAACTCGCCGGGATCATCGAACGCGGCCGCGCCCTGCTGGACGGCCCCCGGTGAGGGCCTCCGCGTTCGTCTACCCCTGGGACGTCATCGGCGACCCCCGCGCCGCCGCCCGGCTCGTCGACCTCGGCGTCCGGCAGGTCACCCTCGCCTCCGCGTACCACTCCACCCGCGCCCTGACGCCACGCCACCCCACCCGCCGCCTGGTCACCGCCGAGTACGCCGCCGTGCTCTACCCGCCCGACCCGGTCCGCTGGGCGGGCCGGGACCTGGCGCCCCGCCCGGCGGGGGACTGGGCGCCCGGCGACGCGTACGGGGAGGCCGCCGAGGCGCTCCGGGCCGCCGGGCTGGACGTCCACACCTGGGTGGTCCTCGCCCACAGCTCCCGCCTCGGCGCCGAGCACCCCGCCACCTCCGTGGTGAACGCCTACGGCGACCGCTACCCGTGGGCGCCCTGCGTCGCGCAGCCCGCCGTCCGCGCCTACCTCGTGGAGCTGGCCGCCGAGGCGGCGGTACGCCCCGGGGCGCACGGCACCGAGCTGGAGTCCTGCGGCTGGTACGGAATGGCCCACCTGCACGCCCACGACAAGATCGCGGGCGTCACCCTCGGGGACGCCGCCCAGTACCTGATGTCCCTGTGCTTCTGCGCCACGTGCCGCACCGGGTACGGGGACGAGGGCCTCGACCCGGACGAGCTGGCCGCCGCCGTGCGCCGCGCCCTGGAACCGGTGTGGGCCTCGGGCGGCGCGGCCGGCAGCGGGTGGCCCGCCGTGGAGGACCTGCTGGGCGCCGGCCCCGCCGCGGCCACGCTCGCCTGGCGCACCCGGGCCGCCCGCACCCTCCAGGAGGACGCCGTCGGGGCGGTACGGGCGGCCGCGCACCCGGCCTTCCGGGTCCTGCTGCACGCCGACCCCGCCCCGTACCGCACCGGAGCCAACGCCGGGGTGGACCCGGCCCACATCCTGACCGTCGCGGACGGCGTCGTCCTGCCCTGCACGGGCGGCGGCGCGGAGGCGGTGCTGCCGCCGTTCGCCGCCCACGCGCGCGTGGACACCGTCCTGGCGGCCAACTTCACGGTGGTGAGCGGCATGGGCGGGACCCCCTCCACCCTGGCCGCCGACGCCGCCCGCGCCCGCGAGCTGGGCGCCACCGAACTGCGCCTGTACCACGCGGGCCTGGCCTCCGACCCCGACCTGGCCGCCGTCAGGGCCGCGCTGGCCCGCCCGGCCGCCTGAGCAGCGCCACGGCGGGCACCAGGCCCGCCGCCGCCAGCAGCGGCAGCAGGACACGCACGTCCACGACGGCGACCAGGGCCGCGCCCAGCGCCAGGGCGAGCGCGTTCGGGACGAACAGGAGCGTCTGGGCGGTGGCGGCGGTGCGGCCCAGGACCGCGTCCGGGGTCCGGTGCTGCACCGCCGTCAGGACGCCCACCAGCACCCACGGCAGGCCCACGCCGATGAGCCCGCCGCACACCAGCGCCGTCACGTCACAGGGCAGGGCCCGCCCGCCCACCGCGACGGCGAACAGCGCGATGCCCGTCGCCATGAACCTCCGCTCGCCCAGCCGCCGCAGCAGCGGCCCCGCCAGCACCCCGCCCACCACCGAACCGGCACCCTGGGCCGCGTACAGCACCCCCGTGAACGCGGGCGGACGCCCCAGCACGTCGTCGGTGACCGCGTGGATCACCGCCCCGTTCAGCCCGGCCAGCCCCATGGCGGCCGCGCCCGCCAGCACCAGCGGCCGCAGCGCCGCCGACCGCCACACGTACCGCGCCCCCTCCCAGGTCCCGGACGCCCCCTCCCCGCCGGTCCGCTCCGGCGGCTCCTCCTCCCGCACCCGCAGCAGCGCGAACACCCCGGCCGCCAGCGCGAACGTCACCGCGTCGAGGACCACCACCGGCGCCGCGCCGAACCGCGCGAACAGCGCCGCGCCCGTCAGCGGCGCGATCAGTTTCATGCCCTCGCCGGCCGTCATCCGCAGCCCGTTGAGGTCG
The DNA here is from genome assembly GCF_004353505.1 of Streptomyces sp. WAC05374. Lineage (GTDB taxonomy): Bacteria > Actinomycetota > Actinomycetes > Streptomycetales > Streptomycetaceae > Streptomyces. The sequence continues at coordinate 94,351 of NZ_SMNQ01000002.1, read as the reverse complement.
CCGAGCAGCTCCTTGCCGACCGCCCGCGGCAGCAGCGCAGCCTCGGCCGCGTCCTGCACGGCGCCGGCCGTCCCGTAGACGAACAGCACCGCGAACACCAGCCACACGCGCCCGCCCGAGTCCACCAGCAACAGCACCGGCAGCAGCGCCGCCATGCCCAGGTTCACCCGCACCAGCAGCGGCCGGCGGCGCGTCCGGTCGGCGAGCGCGCCCAGCACGGGGCCCGCCAGGACCGGCGCCCACATCGCGAACACGGTCAGCGCGGCCAGACTGTCCGAGCCGGTCAGCGACTTGACCCAGACGCCCGCCACCAGCCACAGCCCGGCCGAGCCGAAGCCGCAGACCACGACCCCGGACAGATACAGCCGCGCGTTGCGGTCCGCGAGGACCCGTCCCGTCGATCCGTTCCTCATGCCGCCAGCGTGCGAAATAAGGACCCGCGACCGGATCGGGCACCTTCCCCACCTCCCTGGCCCGAACGCCCAACTCACCAATTCCGTCATAAGCGTTGACGAATACCTGCCACCGCCCTAACTTCATCGCGTCGTACTTCGTACGTCATATATGAGACGCGATACGCGAGATATGAGAGCAGTCGCCCCTATGGCCTTCGCCGCCGCCCCCAGCCCCGTCCCCTCCCGCACCCAGTACGTCCTGGAGGCGATCAAGCACGCGATCCTCACCGGGCAGTTGCCCCCCGGGAAGCCCCTGGTGGAGACCGAACTGGCGGCCCACTACGGGGTGTCCAAGACCCCCGTACGGGAGGCCCTCAAGACTCTCGCCGGGACCGGCCTCGTCGTCATGAGCCAGTACAAGGGCGCCACCGTCCGCACCGTCGACGCCGCCATGGCGCGCGAGGTCTACGACGTGCGGCTGCTGCTCGAACCCGAGGCGCTGCGCCGCACCATCGGCCGCCGCGCCTCCCTCGACGCCGCCGGCCAGGCGCTCGCCGACGCCGACGCGGCGGCCGACCGGGCCGAACGGTCCCTCGCCAACCGCGAGTTCCACCGCGCCCTGTACCTGCCGTGCGGCAACCCGCTGCTCGCCAGGATGCTCGACGAGGTCCGCGACCAGGCCGCGCTGGTGTCGACCGTCGCCTGGAGCGCGCAGCCCTCGTGGCGGCGCGAGGCCGAGGAGCACCGCGAGATCCTGAGCCTGGCACGGGCCGGGGACGCCGAGGGCGCCGCCCGCGCCCTGCGCGACCACATCGCCTCGTTCGTCGACCGGGCCTTCCCCGAGGACGCCCAGTGATCCCCGCGACGGAAAGGCGGACACCCATGGACCACGCATCGCTGAGGGCGGCACTCGCGGACGTCGTCGCGATCCCCGTGACCCCGTTCGGCGCCGACGGCGGGGTCGACCGCACCACCTGCCGCGCTCTGCTGCGCAGGCTCCTCGACGGCGGCGTACGGGCCGTCACCCCGGGCGGCAACACCGGCGAGTTCTACGCCCTCACCCCCGAGGAACGCGTCCTGGTCACCGAGCTGACCGCCGAGGAGACCGGCGACCGCGCCGCCGTCCTCGTCGGCGTGGGACACGACCTGCCGACCGCGACCGCCGCCGCCCGGCACGCGCGCGCGTGCGGCGCCGGCATGGTCATGGTCCACCAGCCGGTGCACCCCTACGTCTCGCGCGACGGCTGGATCGCGTACCACCGGGAGATCGCCGACGCCGTCCCCGAGCTGGGGGTCGTGCCGTACGTGCGTGACCCGCTCCTCGACGGCGCCACCATCGCCCGCCTCGGTGAGCTGTGCCCCAACGTCATCGGCGTCAAGTACGCCGTGCCCGACGCCGCCCGGTTCGGCGCCGTCGCCCGGGACGCCGGCCTCGACCGGTTCGTGTGGATCGCCGGCCTCGCCGAGCTGTACGCGCCCGCCTACTGGGCCATGGGCGCCACCGGGTTCACCTCGGGGCTGGTCAACGTCGCCCCGGCCGTCTCGCTCGCGATGCTGGCGGCACTGCGCGCCGGAGACCAGCAGGCCGCCGCGCAGGTGTGGGAGCAGATCCGGCCCTTCGAGGAGCTGCGCGCCGCCGACCAGTCCGCCGACAACGTCACCGTCGTCAAGGAGGCCCTGCACGCCCTGGGGCTGTGCCGCCGTGACGTGCGCCCGCCCAGCCGCCTCCTGCCCGAGGCCCGCCGCGCCGGGATAGCCGCCATGGTCGGGGGCTGGTCCGCATGAGGCCGGACGAGCTCCGCAGCCACCGGTGGTACGGGACGGACGGGCTGCGCTCCTTCAGCCACCGCGCCCGCACCCGCCAGCTCGGCTACCTGCCCGAGGAGCACCTCGGCAAGCCCGTGATCGCGATCCTCAACACCTGGTCCGACATCAACCCCTGCCACGTCCACCTCCGCGACCGCGCCCGGGCCGTGAAGCGGGGCGTGTGGCAGGCCGGCGGCTTCCCGCTCGAGTTCCCGGTCTCCACGCTCTCCGAGACCTTCCAGAAGCCCACCCCCATGCTGTACCGCAACCTCCTCGCCATGGAGACGGAGGAGCTGCTGCGCTCGTACCCCGTCGACGGCGCCGTGCTCATGGGCGGCTGCGACAAGTCGACGCCCGCGCTGCTGATGGGCGCCGCCTCCGCCGACCTGCCGGCCGTGTTCGTCCCGGCCGGGCCGATGCTGCCGGGCCACTGGCGGGGCGAGGTCCTCGGCTCCGGCACGGACATGTGGAAGTACTGGGACGACAAGCGGGCCGGGCTCATCGGCGACTGCGAGATGGCCGAGCTGGAAAGCGGCCTCGCCCGCTCGCCCGGCCACTGCATGACCATGGGCACCGCCTCCACCCTCACGGCCGCGGCCGAGGCGCTGGGCGTCACCCTGCCGGGCGCCTCCTCGGTCCCGGCCGTCGACTCCGGCCACGACCGGATGGCCGCCGCCTCCGGGATGCGGATCGTCGACCTCGTGCGCCGGGACCTGAAGCTGTCGGCGATCCTGACGCGGGAGGCGTACGAGGACGCCGTGACGACCGTCCTCGGGCTGGGCGGCTCCACCAACGCCGTGATCCACCTCATCGCCATGGCGGGCCGCTCCGGCGTCACCCTCACGCTCGACGACTTCGACCGGATCGCCCGGACCGTGCCCGTCCTCGCGAACCTCCGCCCCGGCGGGCGGTACCTGATGGAGGACTTCCACTTCGCCGGCGGACTGCCCGGCTTCCTCTCCCGCATCACCGACCTGCTGCACCTGGACCGGCCGACCGTCGCCCACGCCACCCTGCGCGCACAGCTCGACGGGGCCCTGGTGCACGACGACGACGTGATCCGGCCGCGCGACAAGCCGCTCGCCGACGAGGGCGGGGTCGCCGTCCTGCGCGGCAACCTCTGCCCGGACGGCGCGGTCGTCAAGCACATCGCCGCCGAGCCGCACCTGCTCAGGCACACCGGCCCCGCCGTCGTCTTCGACGACTACCGGACCATGCAGCGCACCATCGACGACCCCGGCCTCGGCATCACCCCCGACCACGTCCTGGTGCTGCGCAACGCCGGACCCAAGGGCGGCCCCGGGATGCCGGAGTACGGGATGCTCCCCATCCCCGACCACCTGCTCAAGCAGGGCGTGCGCGACATGGTCCGCATCTCCGACGCCCGGATGAGCGGCACCAGTTACGGCACCTGCGTGCTGCACGTCGCGCCCGAGTCGTACGTCGGCGGGCCCCTGGCGCTGGTGCGCACCGGTGACCTCATCACCCTCGACGTGGCGGCGCGCACGCTCCACCTGGACGTGACCGACGAGGAGCTCCGGCGGCGCCGGGACGCCTGGACCCCGCCGCCCGCCCGGTACGGGCGCGGCTACGGCGCGCTCTACAGCGAGCACATCACCCAGGCCGACACGGGCTGCGACTTCGCGTTCCTCGCCCGGGCCGGCGAGGTCCCGGACCCCTACGCGGGCTGAAACGCCCTCCCCACCGCCGGAACCGTACGTCCGACATCCCGAACGCGATCCGGAAAGCGCTTCACCCCATGCAATGACGAACGGAGACAAGTCATGGCCCACCCCGCCGCCGTGGCGAAACACCCCCCGGCCGGCCGTCGCCGCACGGGGACCGGAGCCGAGCCGCGCCGCCTGCCGTACCTGCTGATCGCCCCCGCGGGTCTGCTGATGCTGGGCTTCATCGCCTATCCGGTACTCAGCGTCTTCTTCTACAGCCTCCAGCACTACAACGTCACCAAGCCGTGGAAGAACGGATACGCGGGCCTGGACAACTTCACCCGCGCCTTCACCGAGGACCCGCTCTTCTGGTCCACCCTCGGCTTCAGCGCCCGATGGGTCGTCGTCCAGGTCGGCCTGCAGCTCGCCCTCGGGCTCGTCCTCGCCCTGCTGGTCAACCAGACGTTCGCCGGCCGGGCCCTCGCCCGCGCCCTGGTCTTCTCGCCCTGGGCCGTCTCCGGCGTGCTGACCACCACCATCTGGATGCTGCTCTACAACCCCTCCACGGGCGTCAGCCGCTACCTCGCCGACGCCGGCATCGGCTCGTACGGCACCTCCGTCCTCTCCGACACCGGCACCGTCTTCTGGGCGGCCGTCGTCGCCGAACTGTGGCGCGGCGTCCCCTTCTTCGCCATCCTCATCCTCGCCGACCTCCAGTCCATCCCCAGGGACCTGTACGAAGCGGCGTCCGTGGACGGGGCCGGCCGGCTGCGGCAGTTCTTCCACATCACCCTGCCGCACCTCAAGGACGCGATCATCCTCTCCACGCTGCTGCGCGGCGTCTGGGAGTTCAACAACGTCGACCTGCTCTACACCCTCACCGGCGGCGGCCCCGCCGGGGTCACCACGACGCTTCCCCTGATGATCGCCAACACCGGTATCGAGGGCCACGACTTCGGTTACGCCTCCGCGCTCACCACCGTCGCCTTCGTGATCCTCCTCTTCTGCTCGATCCTCTATCTGCGCCTGAGCAAGTTCGGAGGCGACCGCTCATGACCGCCGCACTCGCGGAAAAGGGCACCCACGCGCGCGTGCCCGCGCCCCAGCCGCCGCCGCCCTCCGGAACGCGACGCACCCCCGAGCGGGAGCGCGCCTTCGACGACGTACCGCGCTGGCAGATCTACGTCCCGCTCGGGCTGTACCTCCTCTTCACGCTCGTGCCCTTCTACTGGATGCTGCTGTTCGCGCTGCGGCCCGCCGGCTCGACGTCGCTGGTGCCCTGGCCGCTGACCTTCGAACACTTCGACAAGGTCTGGAACGAGCGCAGCTTCGGGGTCTTCTTCCAGAACAGCATGCTCGTCGGCGTCGCCACCCTGGTGACCACGACCCTCATCGCCCTCTCCGGCGGTTACGCGCTCGCCCGCTTCGACTTCCGGATCAAGAACGGCTTCATGCTGGCGCTGCTGTGCTCCCAGTTCATCCCGGGCGCGCTGATGCTGGTGCCGCTCTTCGAGATCTTCCGCGAACTGCGGATGATCAACTCCCTGGGCAGCGTCATCATCGCCGAGACGGTCTTCCAACTGCCCCTGTCCATCATCCTGATCAGCGGCTTCATCAAGAACGTGCCGGTCTCCCTGGAGGAGGCCGCCTGGGTGGACGGCTGCTCCCGCTTCCGCGCCTTCCGCGCCGTCGTCCTGCCGCTGCTGCGGCCCGGGCTGATCGCGGTCGGCTCCTTCGCCTTCGTCCATAGCTGGAACCACTTCCTGTTCGCCCTGATGTTCCTGAGCAGGCAGGACAAGCAGACCGTCCCCGTCGGCCTCAACACCCTCATCGGCTCCGACAGCGTGGACCTCGGCGCGCTGGCGGCGGGCGGTGTCGTCGCCGCCGTACCGGTGGTGATCGTCTTCGCGTTCATCCAGAAGTGGCTCATCACCGGCTTCAGCGCCGGCGCGGTGAAGGGCTGACCCATGACCCCCATCCCCCTCGTCCTCGCCGGCGCCCGCGGCCACGGGCGATGGCACCTGGACAACATCCGGCGCCTCCAGCGGGCCGGCCTGGTACGCCTCGCGGGCGTCTGTGAACTCCGCCCGCTCGACGGCCGGGAACTCGACGGCTTCGACGACGTCGCCCAGTCCGCCGACCTCGCCACGCTCCTGGCGGACACCGGCGCCCACGCCGCCGTGATCTGCACCCCCATCGACACCCACACCCCGCTCGCCCTCACCGCCGCCCGGCACGGCGCGCACATCCTGCTGGAGAAACCACCCGCACCGTCCTGGCGGGAGTTTGGGCGCATGGCCGACGGAGTGGGCCGGGCGGGCACCGCCTGCCAGATCGGCTTCCAGTCGCTCGGCTCCCACGCCCTGCCCGCCATCGCCGAGCTCCTCGCCGACGGCGCCATAGGGGAGGTCAGGGGCATCGGGGCCGCCGGAGCATGGGCCCGCGACGAGGCGTACTTCCGGCGCTCCCCATGGGCCGGGAAACGGCGCCTCGACGACGGCACCGACGTGGTCGACGGCGTCCTCACCAACCCCCTCGCCCACGCCGTGGCCACCGCCCTCGCCCTCGACGGCAGCCTCCACGCCGACGACGTGACCGCCATCGAGCTCGACCTCGCACGGGCCAACGACATCGAGGCCGACGACACCTCGTGCGTCCGCATCACCACGGCACGCGGCACGCCCGTCACCGTCGCCGTGACGCTCTGCGCCGAGCGGCCCGGCGAGCCGTACGCCGTCGTCCACGGCAGCCACGGCCGCATCACCTTCTGGTACAAGCAGGACCGGGTCCTGGTGCAGCGCGCCGGACACGGCCCCGTGGAGACCGTCCACGGCCGCACGGACCTGCTGGAGAACCTGATCGCCCACCTCCGGGACGGCGACGACCTGCTCGTACCGCCCCACCGCACCGGCGCCTTCATGCGGCTCGTGGAAGCCGTCCGCACCGCCCCCGACCCGCGCCGGCTGCCCGAGGGGAGCTGGTACGCCGACGGGAACCGCCGCGTGGTCAAGGGCATCGACGACCTGGTCCGCGCGAGCGCCGGCACCCTCTCCCTCTTCGCCGAACTGGAGAGCTCCCCATGAACCTCCTCCTGCGCTGCGCGGGCCGCCCCGTCGCCCGCTACCTCCACCGGCCCGGCCTCGCACCCCGCCTGTCGCCCCGCCCCTACCTCCACCCCGTCACCACCCTGGGCGGCACCCCCGTCACCGAGGAAGGGCCCCAGGACCACCTCCACCACCTCGGCGTCTCGGTCGCCGTCCCCGACGTGGCCGGCCACAACTTCTGGGGCGGACGCACCTACGTGCGCGATTGGGGGCCCACCGAACTCGACAACCACGGCACCCAGCACCACGACGGCTGGAAGCTGCGCGACCCGGACGGCTTCGTCGAGGACCTGTCCTGGCGCGCCGGCGGCCGGGAGCTGCTGCGCGAGCGCCGGACGGTCGCCGCCGGCGCCCTGACCGCCACCGCCTGGGCACTGGACTTCACCTTCTCGCTCACCAACCCCGGCCCCGGCGGTCTCTTCCTGGGGTCACCCGCCACGAACGGCCGCCAAGGCGCCGGTTACGGGGGCTTCTTCTGGCGCGCTCCCAAGGAGGCCGCCCCGCCGGACGTCTTCACCGCCGACGCGGAGGGCGAGGACGCGGTGCACGGCAGCACGGCCGACTGGCTCGCCCTGACCGGTTCCGCCTGGACGCTGGTGTTCGCCGGCGCCACCGAGCGGACACGGAAGGACCCCTGGTTCGTCCGCACCCGTCAGTACCCGGGCGTCGGCTCCTCCCTCGCCCGGGACGAGCGGCTGGACATCGCGGCCGGGGCCACCGTCGTACGCCGCGTGGTGACCGTCGTCGCCGACGGCGTCCTGGACCGGGGCGACGCCGCCGCCCTCGTACGGAAGGCCCTGTCATGACCCCGGTGCGGACCGGTGACCTCGGCGACGGCACCTACCGCAACCCCGTCCTGCACGCCGACTGGTCCGACCCCGACGCCCTCGCCGTGGGCGCCGACTTCTACCTCACCGCCTCCAGCTTCGGCCGCGCCCCCGGGCTGCCCCTGCTGCACTCCCGCGACCTCGTCAACTGGTCGCTGATCGGGCACGCCCTGGACAAGCTGGAGCCGGCCGCCGACTTCGCCGCCCCCCGCCACGACCGGGGCGTGTGGGCACCGTCCCTGCGCCACGCCGACGGCCGCTTCTGGATCTTCTGGGGCGACCCCGATCACGGGGTCTTCCAGGTGAACGCCGAGCACGTCCGCGGCCCCTGGAGCAAGCCCCACCTGCTGAAGGCGGGCAAGGGCCTCATCGACGCCTGCCCCCTGTGGGACGACGAGACCGGCGAGGCGTACCTGGTGCACGCCTGGGCCAAGTCCCGGTCGGGCGTGAAGAACCGGCTCACCGGCCACCGGATGAGCCGGGACGGCCGCACCCTCCTCGACGAGGGCACGGTCGTCGTCGACGGCGACCGCATCCCCGGCTGGTTCACCCTGGAGGGGCCCAAGCTGTACCGGCACGGCGGCTGGTTCTGGATCTTCGCCCCGGCCGGGGGAGTGGAGACCGGCTGGCAGGGCGCCTTCCGGTCGCGGGACTTCTTCGGCCCGTACGAGGAGAGGGTCGTCCTCGCGCAGGGCTCCACCGGCGTCAACGGCCCCCACCAGGGCGGCTGGGTGCGCACCCGGGCGGGCGAGGACTGGTTCCTGCACTTCCAGGCGCGCGGCGCCTACGGGAGGGTCGTCCACCTCCAGCCGATGGCCTGGGACGCGGACGGCTGGCCCGTGCTCGGCGACGGCGGCGAGCCCGTGGCCGTCCACCGCAAACCGGCCGCCCCGCCGCAGCCGGTGGGGGCGCCCGCGACCGACGACGCCTTCCCGGGCGGGCGGTACGGGCGGCAGTGGCAGTGGACGGCCAACCGGGGCGCCGGGTGGGCCGTCGAGCACGCCGGGGACGGACTGCGGCTGGCCTGCGTACGGACGCCCGACGCCCATGACCTGCGCCTGCTGCCGAACGTCCTCACCCAGCGGCTGCCCGCCGAGACGTTCACCGCCGGGGTGTCCCTGGCGCTGGAGTCCACCGAGCCGGGCGCCCGCGCGGGGCTCGCCGTGCTGGGTGACGCCTTCTCGTGGATCGGCCTGGAGCGGGACGCGGAGGGCGGGCTGCGGCTGGTCCACCGGTTCGCCGAGGCGGTGGCCGAACGGGAGCGGGACGCGGCGCACGCGCGCGTGGTGCCGGGTTCCGGGGGCGGGCGGGTGCGGCTGCGCGTCGAGGTGTCGCCGGGCGCCCGCTGCCGGTTCCACGCCGACACGGGGGACGGGCACGGCTGGGTGCCGTCGGGCCCGGTCTTCGCGGCCACGCCCTGGCGCTGGGTGGGCGCCCTGCTCGGCCTGTTCGCGGTGGCGCCCCGGGGACCGGGGAGCGCCGGAACGGCCCTGTTCACCGACTTCCACGTCAACTGACCCACGACTCAAGCCCCCTGGAGCCGCCATGCAACGATCCAGCAAGCGCTTGCCACGCCCACGCCGGGTTCCGGCCGCCGTCAGCGCGCTCCTCGCCGCCCTCACGCTCGCCGCGGCGACCCCCGCCGAAGCCGCCGGCACCCCCGCCGAAGCCGCCGGCACCCCCGCCGAAGCCGCCGGCACCCCCGCCCCGGCCCCCTTGGCCCCCGCCCGGGCGGCGCCCGTGCCGCCCGTGCCGCCCGTGCCGCCCGTGCCGCCGGGGGCGGCGGCCGGGGACCGCTACGACGGCGTCCAGCACCCCGACCAGGCCGACGCCGCCGCCGGGCCCGTGAAGCGGTTCGCCGGGCCGCAGGAGGCGATCGGCACCGCCACCGTGCTCGACGTGCCCGCCGCGTACCCCACCGTGCAGTCGGCCGTGGACGCCGTCCCGGCGGGCAACGACGGGCCCGTGACGGTCCGGATCGCGCCCGGGACGTACCGCGAGAAGGTCCGCGTCCCCGCGGACAAGCCCCGGATCGCCCTGGTGGGCACGGGACGCGACCGGGCGGACACCGTGATCGTGCACGACACGCCCAACGCGTACGGGGGCTCCTCCGGCAGCGCGACCGTCCTGATCGCCGCGTCCGACGTCTCCGTCCGCAACCTCACCTTCGTCAACGACTTCGACGAGGCGGCGGTCGAGCTCGACGCCGAGCAGGCACCGGCGATGAAGACGACGGGCGACCGGATCGTCTTCGAGAACACCGCCTTCAAGGGCAACCAGGACACCCTGATGACGGACAGCCCCCGCCTCGACGCCATCAGCCGGGTCTACATCCGCGACTCGTACATCGAGGGTGACGTCGACTTCCTCTACGGCCGGGCGACGACCGTCGTCGAACGCTCCCTGATCCGGGCGCTCAGCCGCGGCTCCACCACCAACAACGGGTACGTCACCGCCGCCAGCACCTGGAAGGACAACCCGTACGGCTTCCTGATCACCCGGTCCCGGATCGTCAGCGACGCCCCGGCCGGCACCTTCCACCTCGGCCGGCCCTGGCACCCGGGCGGCAACCCGGACGCCGTCGGGCAGGTGCTCGTCCGCGAGACCGAGCTGCCCGCCGCGATCAAGGCGTCGCCGTGGACCGACATGGGCGGCTTCTCGTGGAAGGACGCCCGGTTCGCCGAGTACCGCACCTACGGCCCGGGTGCCGCCGTCACCGCCGACCGCCCGCAGATGTCCGACGCCGACGCCGCCCGCCACGAGGTCGCCGACTACCTCGCGGGCCGGGACGGCTGGGCCCCGCACCGCTTCCGCACGAACCGATAGAGAGAGCCGACCATGGAAAACCTGAAGCCCCGCAGACGTCGCCGTACCGCCGTCACCGCCGCGTCCCTGGCCGCCGTGCTCGCCCTCACCGCCACCGCGTGCGGCGACGACGGCACCACCGCCGCGGGCGAGGAGGGTTCCGGCAAGGGCACCATCACCTTCTGGGACAACAACGGCGGTGTCCGCACCGCCGTCTGGCAGGAGATCATCAAGGACTTCGAGGCCGAGAACCCCGGCATCAAGGTCACCTACGTCCCGATCCCCAGCGAGGACGTGCAGTCCAAGTACGACACCGCCATCGCGGGCGGCGGCCTGCCGGACGTCGGCGGCGTCGGCGCCGCGTACCTCGCCAACATCGTCGCGCAGGACGCCCTGGAGCCGGTCGGCGACCGGATCGAGGGCTCGTCCCTCAAGGGCAGGCTCGTCCCCGCCATGGTCGCGTCGGTCAGGTCGGCCGGCGGGCGGGGCGACGAGATGTACTCGGTGCCGACGTCGGCCAGCAACGGAACGCTCTACTACCGCACGGACCTGTTCAAGGCGGCGGGCCTGGAGCCTCCGACGACCTGGGCGAAGTTCTACGAGGCGGCCGCGGAGCTGACCGACGTCGGGAAGAACCGGTTCGGATACACCATCCGGGGCGGCGCGGGCTCCATCGCGCAGGCACTGGACGCCATGTACGGGCAGTCGGGGATCACCTCCTTCTGGGACGGTGACAGGACCACGGTCAACGACCCGAAGAACGTGGCGGCGCTGGAGAAGTACGTCGGGCTGTACAGGACGACGACGCCCGAGGCGGACGTCAACAACGACTTCAAGAAGATGGTCGCCCAGTTCGACACCGGCACCATCGGCATGCTGAGCCACAACCTCGGCTCGTACACCGACCATGTGAAGGCCCTCGGCAAGGACAAGTTCGCCGGAATCCCGAACCCGACCGGCGACGGCGGCACGCGGGTGCAGGTGTCCAACCCGGTCGACGGGCTGGGGCTGTTCAGGAGCAGCAAGAACAAGGCCGCCGCCTGGAAGTTCATCGAGTTCGCCGTCTCGCACGAGTCCAACAGCAAGTGGAACGAGTCGGCGGGCGCCATCCCGGCGAACACGGAGGCGGCGGCCGACCCGTGGATGAAGGATGCCGAGGCCACCCGGCTGGGCGCGAAGGCGCTGACGGACGGCTCCACCACGATCGTGGAACTGCCGTACTACCTGCCCGACTGGAACAAGATCAGCAAGGCGGACAACGAGCCCAACTTCCAGAAGGTGCTGCTGGGCTCGATGTCGGCGAAGGAGTTCGCCGACACGCTCGCCGAGCAGCTCAACGCGGCGCAGGCGGAGTGGAAGGAGCGGAACGCGTCCTGACCCCGGCCCGGCCCCAGGGGCCGGTGCCCCCACCCGCCGTGCGGCCACCGCCGGCGGGCAGGGGCCCGCCCTCCGCCGGGCCCCCGCCTTCCGTCTGGCCCCCGCCCGCCGCCGAGGCAGGGCCCGCCCTCCGTCTGGCCCCCGCCCTCCGCCGGGGCGGCCCCCGCCTTCCGTCTGGCCCCCGCCCCGGCGGGATGCCGTCCTCCCCTTCGTACGAGAGGTCTCTCATGTCCCTGAGCCGCAGACGGACCGTGGCCGCCCTGGCCGCCGGTCTTCCCCTGGCGCACGCGAGCGCGGCTACCGCCGGCGCGCGGCCGCACGCCCGGACGGTGTGGATCGCCGGTGACTCCACCGCCGCCCGGAAGTACGCGGACGCGGCGCCCGAGACGGGGTGGGGCATGGCCCTGCCCTTCTTCCTCGGCCCCCGTCTGGCGGTGGCCAACCAGGCGGTCAACGGACGCAGTTCGAAGAGCTTCGTCGACGAGGGGCGCCTCGACACGCTTCTCGCGGGCGTCCGCCCCCACGACCTGGTGCTCGTGCAGTTCGGGCACAACGACCAGAAGGCCGCCGATCCCGCCCGGCACACCGAGCCCTGGACGACCTACCGCGAGCACCTGCGCCGGTACGTGACCGGGGCGCGGGCGCGCGGGGCCACGCCCGTGCTGCTGACGCCCGTCGAGCGGCGGAGGTTCGACGCCGGGGGCCACGCCGTGCCGACGCACGGGGAGTACCCGGCCGCCATGCGGGCGCTGGCCGCCGAGGAGGGCGTACCGCTCGTGGACGTCCAGGCGGCGTCGCTCGCCGAGTGGCAGAGGCTCGGGCCCGAACCGTCGAAGGCGTACTTCCTGTGGCTCGCGCCCGGGGAGTCGCCCCACCACCCGGACGGCGAGCAGGACAACACCCACTTCCGGCCGCGTGGCGCCATCGAGCTGGCGCGGCTGGTCGCGGCGGGCCTCCGCGAGCGCGGAGTGGCGGCGGCCCGGGACGTACGGCGGCTGGAGGAGCCCGTCCCCGCCGCCTGGATCACCTGGCCCACCGAGAAGGAGTAGGAAATGCGTACGAGACCCGTGGCGGCATCGCTCGCCGGCTGCACCGCCGTCCTGTTGGCGCTCATGACCGCCCCCGCCCACGCGGCCGACCCCGCCCGCCGGACCCTGCCCGCCGGCGACGGCTGGGCCTCCGAGGGCGCGGGCACCACGGGCGGTGCCGCCGCCGATGCCGCGCACACCCACACGGTCAGGACCTGGGCCGAGTTCACGGCCGCGCTGACGGCCGGTGGCAGCGCCCCGAGGATCATCCGGGTGGTGGGCACCCTGAACGCCACCGAGGGCGGCTGTGAGGCGTTCGAGGCCGACGGCTACGACTTCGCGCGGTACCTCGCCGACTACGACCCCGCCGTCTGGGGCCGCGACACCCCCGTCAGCGGTCCCCAGGAGGACCTGCGCGCCGCCTCCGCCGCCGCCCAGGGCCGGGCCGTCAAGGCGTACGTGCCGGCCGACACCACCATCATCGGTGTGGGCCGGAACGCGGGGATCACGGGCGGCAGCCTCCAGATCCGGGACGTCGACAACGTCATCGTCCGCAACCTCACCCTGGAGAGCCCGCTCGACTGCTTCCCCCAGTGGGACCCCACGGACGGTGCGACCGGGGCCTGGAACTCCGAGTACGACGCGATGGTCGTGCACGGCGCCACGCACGTGTGGATCGACCACAACACCTTCACCGACGGGCGGTATCCCGACAGCTCGTTCCCGCGCCACTTCGGGGAGATCCACCAGCGGCACGACGGCGAGCTGGACATCGTGCGCGGCGCGAACCACGTCACCGCGTCCTGGAACGTCTTCGCCGACCACGACAAGACGCTGATGATCGGCAACAGCGACAGCGCCGCCGCGACCGACGCGGGCAGGCTGAAGGTCACGCTGCACCACAACCTGTTCACGGGGGTCGTCGAGCGTGCCCCGCGCGTCCGCTTCGGACAGGTCGACGCGTACAACAACCACTACGTGGTGGGGTCCGCCTACGCGTACAGCCTCGGCGTCGGGTACGAGTCGCGGCTGTACGCGGAGAAGAACGCCTTCACTCTGCCCGCCGGGGCCGACGCCGGCAGGATCCTGAAGAAGTGGAAGGACGCGCCGCTCACCGCCGTGGACAACCGTGTCAACGGCCGGGCGGTCGACCTCGTCGCCGCGCACAACGCGCTGAACCCGGGGGACACGCTGCGCACGGGCGCCGGATGGACACCGGCCCTGCGCACCAGGGTCGACGACGCCCGCGCGGTGCCGGGGCTCGTGCGCGCCCGGGCGGGAGCCGGAAAGGTCCGCTGAGGGCCTGCCGGTCCTGCCGGGAAGGTTGACAGCTCCTGTGGCGCCTGGCTTCATGAACAACACTGCTGGGAGCGCTCCCACTCCTGTACGTGCTTGTCGTCCCGCCAACCGACGGAAGGGCACACAGTGGGACTGTCACGAGTACCGACCCGAGGCCGGCTCCGGCGCCTGCGCGCGCTGGCGGCCTCAGTGATCGCCGCGGGGCTGCTGGCGACCGCCGCCCCGGCGAACGCCGGCCGGCCCGGCGCCACCCATTCCGGTTCCACCCCGTCCGGCGTCCCGGGGGCGGCGGCCGCCGCCGCTCCCGGGGACGACTGGCTGCACACCGAGGGCAACCGGATCGTCGACGCGAACGGCGACGAGGTGTGGCTCACCGGCACCAACTGGTTCGGCTTCAACGCCACCGAGCGGGTCTTCCACGGCCTGTGGTCCGGCAACATCACCGGCATCACCAGGTCGATGGCCGACCGGGGCATCAACATCGTCCGCGTACCCGTCTCCACCCAGCTCCTGCTGGAGTGGAGGGACGGCCGGGCCACCGTCCCCCACGTCAACACCCACGCCAACCCCGAGCTGGCCGGCAAGACGTCGCTGGAGATCTTCGACTTCTGGCTCGCCCTGTGCAAGCAGTACGGCATCAAGGTCATGCTGGACGTGCACAGCGCGGAGGCCGACAACTCCGGCCACGTGTACCCGGTGTGGTGGAAGGGCGCCATCACGCCCGAGCAGTCCCACACCGCCTGGGAATGGGTGGCCGCCCGCTACCGCCAGGACGACACCCTCGTCGCCGTGGACGTCAAGAACGAGCCCCACGGCCGGGCGAACGAGACCCCGCGCGCCAAGTGGGACGGCTCGGCCGACCAGGACAACTTCAAGTACGCCTGCGAGACCGCCGGCAGGCGCATCCTCGCCGTCAACCCCCACCTGCTCGTGCTGTGCGAGGGCATCGAGGTGTACCCGAAGGCCGGCGTGGGCTGGACGTCCACCACCCCGGCCGACTACCACTCCACCTGGTGGGGCGGCAATCTGCGCGGCGTCCGCGACCACCCCGTCGACCTGGGCGCCCACAGTGACCAGCTCGTGTACTCCCCGCACGACTACGGGCCGCTCGTGCACGCCCAGCCCTGGTTCACCGGCGACTGGAACCGCACGACCCTCGAGCGTGACGTCTGGGACCCCAACTGGCTCTACCTGCACAAGGAGAACAGGTCGCCGCTCCTCATCGGCGAATGGGGCGGCTTCCTCGACGGCGGCCCGAACCAGAAGTGGATGACCGCCCTGCGCGACCTCGTCGTCGAGCACCGCATCCACCAGACCTTCTGGTGCCTCAACCCGAACTCCGGCGACACCGGCGGGCTGCTGCTCGGCGACTGGAAGTCCTGGGACGAGCAGAAGTACGCCCTGCTGAAGCCCGCGCTGTGGCAGCACGGCGGCAGGTTCGTCAGCCTCGACCACGAGGTGCCGCTGGGCGGCGCGGGCAGCACCACGGGCGTCAGTCTCCGCGAGGTGTACGGCGACGGCGGCCCCGGCGACCCGGCCGACACCACCGCGCCCACCGCCCCGGCCGGCCTGACCGGCACGGGCAGGACACCCACCACCGTCTCGCTGTCCTGGACGGCGGCCACCGACAACGTCCGGGTGACCGGTTACGACGTGTACCGGGGCACGACCAGGGTGAACGCCGCGCCGGTCACCGGCACCGCGTACACCGACACCGGGCTCGCCCCCGCCACCGCGTACAGCTACACGGTCCGCGCCCGGGACGCGGCGGGCAACGTGTCGGCGCCGTCCGCCGCCCTGAGCGTCACGACCGAGGCGTCCGGCGGCCCGCCGGGCACGGTGAAGGTGCGGTACCGCAACAATGACGCGTCCACCACGGACAACGCCATCCGGCCGGGGCTCCAGGTCGTCAACACCGGCTCGTCCGCGCTCGACCTCGGCACCGTGTCGGTGCGCTACTACTTCACCCGGGACGGTGGCTCGCCCGCGGTGAGCGCGTGGTGCGACCACGCCGCGGTGGGCTGCGCCCAGGTGCGGCTCCGGGTCGTCCCGCTGGCCACGCCCGTCACGGGGGCGGACGCCTACCTGGAGGTGACCTTCGCCTCCGGGTCCCTGGCGGCCGGGAGGGACACCGGGGACATC
The DNA here is from genome assembly GCF_004353505.1 of Streptomyces sp. WAC05374. Lineage (GTDB taxonomy): Bacteria > Actinomycetota > Actinomycetes > Streptomycetales > Streptomycetaceae > Streptomyces. The sequence continues at coordinate 77,901 of NZ_SMNQ01000002.1, read as the reverse complement.
CAGCTCCGGATGAGCAAGACCGACTGGTCCGCCTTCGACGAGGCCGACGACCACAGCCGTTCGGCGCCGACCGCGTACACCGACGCCCCGGCGATCCCCGCGTACACCGGCACCGCCCTCGCCTGGGGCGCACCGCCCGCCTGACCCGAGCCCACCGGGAGCGCCCCCGCCCGCCCAGCGGCGGGAGCGCTCCCCGTTCAGGCGGGCCGGGTCCCGTGCCCGCCCCGCCCTCGTTCCACCGGGAGCCACAGCTCGGCCTCGCCCTCGCTCCCGTCCGGTGACAGGCGGGTGCGCAGGATCTCCGGGCCGGGCCGGCCGCGGTACGGGTTGGACGGGAACCACTGGGTGAACACGTCCCGCCACAGCTCCTGGATCGCCCCCGGCACCGGACCGGAGGCGGAGAAGACCGCCCAGGTCCCGGCCGGGACGGCCAGCGTGGCCATGCCCTCGGGGGCCACCCGGGACGTGATCACGCCCTGCCAGTAGTCGAGTTCGGTGCCCTCGGCGCGACTCGGGTCCAGTCCGTCGCAGACGGCGACGACGCCCCGCGGCTCCTGGTCCGACAGCTCCTCCAGGCGCTCCAGGTCCCGTGGGGCGATCCCGCGCACGAAATCGATGATCGCCCGGTTCGGTCCCGAGTGCACCAGCGGCACCCGGGCCCTGAGGCCGACGACGGTGAAGGCCGGCCGGTCCGCCACGCGGTAGCGCATGCTGCCGCTGCCCTCGACGGTGAGGCGGAAGGCCAGCCGGGGCTGGGAGACCAGTGTGGCGTTGGTGCGGCGCGCCTCGCCCGGCCCGATGCCGTGCACGGCGCGGAAGGCCCGCGCGAACGCCTCGCCGGAGCCGTAGCCGTACCGCACCGCGATGTCCAGCAGCGAGTCCTGTCCGTCCAGCACCTCGGCGCCCGCGACCGTGAGCCGCCGGCGCCGGACGTACTCCGACAGCGGCATGCCCGCGAGCGCGGAGAACATCCGCCGCAGGTGGTACTCCGACGTGGCGGCGATGCGCGCCAGCCCGGCCACGTCGATCGGCTGGTCGAGCCTGTCCTCGATGTGTTCCAGGGCCTCGTTGAGCTGCTCCAGCACCCGGTCTCCTTCCCCTCCGCCGCACCACGCTACGCACCGCGCGACAGGCGGACCCGACATCCTGTGCCGGATCGTGTCGGGTGCGGGCCCGCGGCGGCCGCCGGGCGGGGCGGGGGCGGGCGAGCGGGACAGGGGCGAACAGGGCCGCTGAACGACGAAGGCAAGGAGGTCGAACCCACTCCTTGCCACTCTCAACGTATAGCGCACGGGGGGACTTGCGGCAAGACCCCCGGTGTGCCGGAGAATATCCGGCCGAAGCCAGAATCAGCGGAAATCGCCGATTCATGCTGTATGTACGCCTTGTTGAGGGGGGCCCGATGATTGACGTGATCATTGCCGGTGGGGGACCGACCGGACTGATGCTGGCGGCCGAGCTGCGGCTGCACGGTGTGCAGGTGGTCGTGGTGGAGAAGCTGACGGAGCCCAGCGTGCGGTCCCGCGCGCTCGGCCTCCATGTGCGCAGCATCGAGATGATGGACCAGCGGGGTCTGCTGGACCGGTTCCTCCCGCTCGGCCGGACGTACGAGACCGGCGGTTTCTTCGCCGGCATCGGCACGTCGTGGCCCACGGGGCTGGACACCGCCCACGGGTACGTCCTGGGCATTCCGCAGACCACCACCGAGCGCCTGCTGACCGAGCACGCCACCGGGCTCGGCGCCGACCTCCGGCGCGGCAGCGAGCTGGTGGGGCTGAGCCAGGACGAGGACGGCGTGACCGTCGAGCTCGCCCCGACGGGCACCGCGGCCGGCGGGGGAGGCACGCTGCTGCGCGCCCGGTACCTGGTCGGCTGCGACGGCGGCCGCAGCACCGTGCGCAAGCTGCTCGGCGTGGGCTTCCCCGGCGAGCCCGCCAGGGTGGAGACGCTGCTGGGCGAGATGGAGGTGGCCGCGCCGCCGGAGGAACTGGCGGCCGTGGTCGCCGAGGTCCGCACGACCGAGTGGCGCTTCGGCACCATGCCCCTCGAAGGCGGGACGTACCGCGTCATCGTGCCCGCCGCCGGGGTGGCCGAGGACCGCACGGCCCCGCCGACCATGGAGGAGTTCCGGCAGCGGCTCCGGGCCGTCGCCGGCACCGACTTCGGGGTGCACTCGCCGCGCTGGCTGTCCCGGTTCGGCGACGCCACCAGGCTGGCCGAGCGCTACCGGGTGGGCCGGGTGCTGCTGGCGGGGGACGCGGCGCACGTCCACCCGCCGACCGGCGGCCAGGGGCTGAACCTCGGCATGCAGGACGCGTTCAACCTCGGCTGGAAGCTCGCCGCCGAGGTGAACGGCTGGGCGCCGGAGGGGCTGCTGGACAGTTACGCCGCCGAGCGGCGCCCGGTGGCCGCCGACGTGCTGGACAACACCCGCGCCCAGACCGAGCTGCTGTCCACCGGGCCGGGCCCCCGGGCGGTGCGCCGGCTGATGGCGGAGCTGATGGGGTTCGAGGAGGTGAACCGGTACCTGATCGAGAAGATCACCGCGATCTCGGTCCGCTACGACCTCGGTGAGGGGCACGCACTGCTCGGCCGGCGGCTGCGGGACGTGAAGCTGGAGCGGGGGCGCCTGTACGAGCTGATGCGGCGCGGCCGCGGGCTGCTGCTCGACCGGACCGGGCGGCTCTCGGTGGCGGGCTGGGCGGACCGGGTCGACCACGTCGTCGACCCCTGCGAGGAACTGGACGTCCCGGCCGTGCTGCTGCGGCCGGACGGCCATGTGGCGTGGGCGGGCGAGGACCAGCGCGAGCTGCTGGACCGGCTGCCCACCTGGTTCGGCGCCGCCACCGGCTGAACGGGCTCCCCGCGGCCCCGCGCCGCCACCGGCCGAGCCCGCCCCCGCCGCCCGGCGCCCGCGCGGCGCCGGGCGGCGGGGGGCTACGCCAGCGCGGCGGCCATCATCTTCTGCGCCACCGGGGCCGCCAGCCCATTGCCGCTGACCTCCGCCCGCCGGGCGTTGGAGTCCTCGATCAGCACCGCGACCGCGACCTCCTCGCCGGTCTCCTTGTCCTTGGCGTACGAGGTGAACCAGGCGTACGGCTTCTCGCTGTTGTCCACCCCGCGCTGGGCCGTGCCCGTCTTGCCGCCCACCTCCGCGCCGTCGACCCCGGCGTTGGACCCCGTGCCCTCCTCGACGACCGTGACCATGGCGCTGCGCAGTTGCGCGGCGGTGGAGGAGGAGACGATCCGGCGCGTCTGCCCGTCCTCGAACGCGTTCAGGGTGTCGCCGTCCGCGTCCACCACCCGGGACACCATGTGCGGCGCCGCCAGCAGACCGTCGTTGGCGATGGCGGCCGACACCTTGGCCATCTGGAGCGGTGTGGCCGTCACGTCGAACTGCCCGATGCCCGACATCGCCGTCTGCGCCTTGTCCATCGTGGAGGGGTAGACGCTGGGGTAGGCGCGTACCGGCACGTCCTGTTCCTCGTCGTTGAAGCCGAACTTCTCCGCCATCGCCCGGACCTTGTCCTTGCCCAGGTCGACGGCCATCTTGCCGAAGACGTTGTTGCAGGAGTACTGGAGCGCGACGCGGATGGTGGCGTTCTCGCACGGGGCCGAGGGGTTCTCGTTCTCCAGGTCGGTGACGGTGCCCGGCATGCGGTACGGGTTCTCGCTCCGCGTGGGCTCGTCGACCGACCCGTACAGCCCGTTCTCCAGCGCCGCCGCCGCGACGACCAGCTTGAACGTCGAGCCGGGTGCCACCGGCTGCCGGATCGCCCGGTTCACCAGCGGCTTGTCCTTGTCGGTGGTCAGCTTCTCCCAGGCGTCACCGTCCACCGACCCGGCGATCTCCGACGGGTCGTACGACGGGGTGCTGACCATGCCGAGGACGCGCCCGGTCCGAGGGTCGAGCGCGACGGCCGCGCCCTTGACGTCGCCCAGCGCCTCGAACCCGGCCTTCTGCACCGCCGGGTCGATGGTCGTCAGCACGTCACCGGGGTCCGCCCGCTTGCCGGTGAGCGCGTCGAGCGGGTTCCCCAGCCGGGGGTCCGTGCCGTCCAGCACCGTGGAGTAGATGCCCTCGAGCTGGTTCGACCCGTACGCCTGCGAGCTGTAGCCGGTCACGGCGGCGTACAGCTCGCCGTCCTCGTACGTGCGCTTGTGGCGGAGGTCCCCGCCCTTCGTCTCCTTCGATCCGGTGACCGGCGAGCCGGCCACGACGATGTCGCCGAGCGGATGGGCGTACTGCGCGATGACGTTCCGCCGGTTGTGCTTGTCGTCCGCGAGCGCCCTGGCCTCGTACGCCTGCACCCAGGTCGCCCGGAGCAGCAGGGCGAACACCAGCAGCAGGGTGAAGACGGCGCTTCTTCTGATCGTCTTGTTCATCCCGCTCTCCAGGACGAACACGGTGGAACACCGGGTTCCGGGATGCCGGTTTTCTCAGGAAACGTTCATCCACGCGGGCCGGACGGGCTGATGAACCCCGACTCGTACGCCGCGATCACCGCCTGGGTGCGGTCCCGCGCCCCCGTCTTGGCCAGCACCGCCGCCACATGGGTCTTCGCCGTCGCCGGGCCGACCCCGAGGTGCCGGGCGATCTCCGCGTTGGTCAGGCCCGCCGCCATCAGCCGCAGCACCTCCGCCTCCCGCTCGGTCAGCCGCGCCACCCACGGCGGGGCGGGCGCCGGGCGGTGGCGCGCGTACTCGGCCGCCAGGCCCCGCAGCGCCGCCGGGTACAGCAGCGAGTCGCTGCGCGCCACCAGCCGGACCGCCGCCACCAGGTCCTCCGCCGCCGCCCGCTTCAGCAGGAACCCGGCCGCCCCGGCGCGCAGCGCGTCGTACACGTAGCTGTCGTTCTCGAAGGTGGTCACCACCAGGACGCGGGGCGCCGGCTCCGGCGCCGACGCGGCGATCCGCTCCGTGGCGCGGATGCCGTCGAGCTCCGGCATCCGCACGTCCATCAGCACCACGTCCGGATGCAGCTCGCGCACCACGGACACGGCCTCCGCGCCGGTCGACGCCTCCCCGACCACCTCCAGGTCCGGCTCGGCGTCCAGGATGACGCGCAGCGCGGTGCGGACCATCCGCTCGTCGTCCGCCAGGACGATCCGGATCATCGTGCCTCCCCCTTCAGCGGCAGCCGGGCCGTCAGCCGCCACACGCCGTCCACGGGCCGGGCCGCGGCGGTGCCGCCCAGCAGCCGCGCCCGCTCGCCGACGCCCCGCAGGCCGCGACCGCCGCCGGGGCGGGCGACCGGGGGCCGGGCGGGCAGCGGGTTCTCCACGGTGATCTCCAATGCGTCCCCGTCCCGCCCGAGAGCCACGGCCACCCGCTCCCCGGCCGCGTGCCGGGCCGCGTTGGCCAGGCCCTCCTGGACGATCCGGTACGCCTCGCGGGACACCGGCTCCGGTACGCCGGCCATGTCACCGCCCCGCACGGTCAGCGACACGTGCCGGCCGGTCGCCGTCAGCAGCGCGTCCAGCGCCTCCAGGCCGGGCCGCCCGGGCAGGTCCCCGTCGTCCTCGCCCTGCCGCAGCAGGCCCAGCACGGCGTCCAGTTCACCGACCGTGCGGCGCGTGGTCTCCTCGATGGCCGCCAGCGCCTCCCGGACGAACGCGGGGTCGCTGTCGAGCACCGTGCGCGCCGCCCCCGCCTGGAGCGTTACGGCGCTCAGCGCGTGCCCCACCGAGTCGTGCAGCTCCCGGGCGAGGCGGTTGCGCACGGCCAGTTCGGCCGCGCGCCGCTCCGCCGCCGCCAGCTTGTCCGCGGGCGTCGGGCCGAGCAGCAGCGGTGCCTGACGGGCCAGCAGCGCCCCCGCCCCGGCCGCCGCCGCCGCGAGCGCGACCAGCATCGCCAGCCCCGCGGGCACCCCGCCGTACACCAGCCACCGCTGGTCCAGCCACCCGAACGCGTCGGTCGCCGCCTCCCGCAGCGCCCCGGAGAAGGGCAGCAGCATGACGGTCACCGCGAACGGCGGCAGCGCCAGCGACGCCCCGCTCACCAGCCCGCCGAGCCCCACGTGCAGCGTGACCCAGCCGGCCGTGCGCCCCCTCGCCGCCCGCGACCTGGCCGGCCCGTCCGCGAACCGCTCCGCCGGGACCCCGCACAGCGTCCGTGCCACCGCCACCGACATGGGCCGGGCGAGCGGGAACAGCGCCGTCACGGCGGCCAGCGGCAGCGCCACCCCGTACGCCCCGAACTGCACGGCCAGGGAGTTGGAGAACATCCCCGCCCCGTCCACGAACGGCGCCACGACGATCGTCCCCAGCAGCCAGTACGGCATCAGCAGCGCGCCACCCAGGATCAGATGCACCCACCGCAGCCGCGCCCGCCGCCCCAGCAGCGCCCCGGCGGCCCTCATGCGGCGCGCCGCCGCAGCAGGACGGCCACGCAGCAGCCCAGCAGTACCCCCGTGATCATTTCGCCAGCGTAAGCCAGCGTCATCGCCGCCGTGGCCTCCTCCGCGGGATCGGTCTGCGGCATCAGGGCGGCGAACAGCAGCCAGCCGCCCCAGCAGCCCACGCCGCTCGAACCGATCCAGGCGAGGGCCAGCGGCACCTTCACCGGAAGCGACCGCCCCAGGCGGAACACCAGCATCAGCACACCCGCCACGGCGGCGGCCACGAACAGCAGGCGCGCGCCCTCCAGGATGTGGAAGTCGCTGGTGCGTTCCGCGATCCGGCCGGCCGACAGGCCCCGGGGCGAGCCCGAGAGCCACAGCACGTGCACCGCCGCCGGCACCATCAGCAGCAGCGACACCGCCACCGCCACCGCCCGTTCGGCGGGCCGGAACAGCGCGGGGGACAGGTCCCGCACGCGCCCCCGCCACACCCGGCTCCAGCGGTCGCGGGCGTACAGCACGAACAGCGTGCCGAGGGTGAGGCCCTGCACGATGAAGCCGCCGTAGACGACGGGGAAGACCCATGCGTCGAGGAAGGGTTCGGCGGGCGCGGAGCGCCCGGCCGCCATCTGGGCCGGGTAGGCGACCATGATCGGCGACAGCAGGCCGGTCGCCACCCACATGGGGAACGCCAGCAGCCATGCCCTCACCCGCAGCCCCCAGCGCTGGGTGAACAGCAGCGCCAGGACGACGACGGCCGCGTCCATCAGCACCGTCACCGTGTTGAGGGCGGCCATCAGGCCGGGGTTGTCCAGCAGCACGCTGCCGTCGGGGATGCCGACGCGGCTGCCGGCCACCCAGGCGACCTTGAAGGTCAGGTAGGGCACGCAGGACACGATGGCGAGGGCGCGCAGCAGCCGGCGGGCGGGGCCGGGCGTCGGGAACGGGACCGTTGTCGTCATGCCCCCACGCTCCCGCCGGCGGTGGCCCCCGCGCGTCCTGCCCGCCGGTGAACCGCCTCCGCCGCGCGGCGGAGGCCCCTCAGCCGCCGAGGAGGAGGAGCACCTCGTCGGTCTCCTCACCCCGGGCGTGCGCGAAGCCCCGGTCGTGGCCGGTGACGACGGAGCCGCACTTCTCCAGGACCCGCAGCGAGCCCGTGTTGTCGGCGGCGGCACGGGCGTGCAGCGGCCGCGCCGGTACGGCGTCGAGCAGCGCGCGCAGGGCGGCGGTGGCGACGCCCCGCCCCCAGTGGGCGCGGCCGATGGTGTACGTCACCTCCCGCTGGTGCGGCGGCCCGTACACCGCCGTGTGGCCGGCCACCCGCCCGTCCGCGAGCACCGTCCGCACGACGGCGTCGGAGGCGAGCAGCCGCGCCCAGTGCGCGTCGGACCGGGCGCGGTCGACCGGGCCGGCGGCCGTGAGGGCCGCCATCCACCGGGCGTCCGGGTCCTGGGTCGGCTCGTGGAAGAACGGCAGGTCGCTCTCCCGTACCGCGCGCAGCGTCACCTCCATCAGAGGCGCCGGGTCGCGAGCGTCAGCCGGTCGCGGGCGTCGAAGAGCGCGTCCTTGATCATCTGCTCGTGCGCCGGGGTGAGCCGGGCGACCGGTACGGAACAGCTCATGGCGTCCCGCGCGGGGGTGCGGTACGGGATCGCGACGCCGAAGCAGCGCAGGCCGAGGGTGTTCTCCTCGCGGTCCACGGCGTAGCCCTGCTCGCGGATGGAGTGGAGCTCCTCGATGAGCTTCTCGCGGTCGGTGATGGTGTGCTCGGTGAGCGCCGGGAGCGTCTCCGGGAGCATCTTGCGCACCTGCTCGTCCCCGTACGTGGCCAGCAGCGCCTTGCCGAGGGAGGTGGAGTGGGCGGGCAGCCGGCGCCCGACGCGGGTGAAGGGGCGCAGGTAGTGCTGGGACTGGCGGGTGGCGAGGTAGACGACGTTGGTGCCGTCGAGCCGGGCGAGGTGGATGGTCTCGGTGGTGTCGTCGGAGAGCCGGTCCAGGGTGGGGCGGGCGGCGGCGACGACCTCGTCGCCGTCGATGTACGAGGTGCCCACCAGCAGGGCGCGCACGCCGATGCCGTACCGCGTGCCCGTGGCGTCCGTCTCCACCCAGCCGAGCTCCACCAGGGTGCGCAGCAGCATGTACAGGCTGGACTTGGGGTAGCCGACGGCCTCCTGGACGGCGGCCAGGGAGTGCATGCCGGGGCTGCCCGCGAAGTACTCGAGCAGTTCCACCGTACGGACCGCGGACTTGACCTGTGCTCCGCCGGATTCGGTAGCTGACATTCGCCCTCGCCCCTCTTGTGACACGCCGCGCCCGTCAATAGAGTCCCATTCATCATCAGGAACGCTGTTCAGAATACCGAACAACCTCGTAGGGCTGGAAGGACGTAGCGGTGTCAGCAGCACAAGTCTGGAGTGTCGACCCCCGAACCGGGAAGCGGCGGGAACAGGTTGCCGTCGAAGCGACGGCCGGCGACATCGACCGCGTGGTGCGCGCCGCGCACTCCGCCCGGGGAGCGCTCGCCGACCGCGCCGTGCGCGCCGCGTTCCTGCGGACCGCCGCCGGTCTCCTCGACGAGGCCAGGGACCGGCTGGTGGCGGTGGCCGACGCCGAGACCGCCCTCGGCCCCGCCCGCCTCACCGGTGAACTGGCCCGCACGTGCTACCAGTTGCGGGCCTTCGCCGGGATCGTCGACGAGGGCGCCTTCCTCGACGTCATCATCGACCACCCCGACGACACCGCCACACCCCCCGTCCCGGACCTGCGCCGCTACAAGGTGCCGCTCGGCGTCGTCGCCGTCTACGCCGCCTCCAACTTTCCCTTCGCCTTCTCCGTGCCCGGCGGCGACACCGCCAGCGCGCTCGCCGCCGGCTGCCCCGTCGTCGTCAAGGCCCACCCCGACCACCCGGCCACCTCCGAGCTGGTCGCCGCCGTCCTCGGCCAGGCCGCCGCGCAGCACGACATCCCGCAGGCCGTGGTCGGCCTCGTCCACGGCTTCGACGCGGGCGTCGCACTGGTGAAGCACCCGCTGGTCGCGGCCGCCGGGTTCACCGGCTCGGTACGCGGCGGACGGGCGCTCTTCGACGCGGCGGCCGCCCGCCCCGTGCCCATCCCCTTCCACGGCGAGCTGGGCTCCCTCAACCCGGTCGTGGTCACCGAGGCGGCCGCCGCCGAGCGCGCCGAGCGGATCGGCACCGGACTCGCCGGGTCCATGACCCTCGGGACCGGCCAGTTCTGCGTCAAGCCCGGCCTGGTGCTGGCGCCCGCCGGCGCGGACGGCGACGCACTGGTCGGCTCCCTCGCCGGCGCGGTCAAGGACGCCGGCGAGGGCGTGCTCCTCGACCACCGGATGCGGGACAACTTCGTCGCCGGCGTCGCCGAGCGCGCCGCGCTCCCGGACGTCGACGCCCCCGTCACGCCCGGCGCCGGGGGCGAGCACACCGTCAGCCCCGGCTTCCTCACCGTGCCGGCCGCCAGGCTCGCCGAGGAGGGCGCGCACGACCTGCTGCTGGAGGAGTGCTTCGGCCCGGTCACCGTCGTCGCCCGGTACGAGGGCGCCGACGAGGTCACCGCCGTCCTGTCCCGTCTGCCCGGCAACCTCACCGCCACCGTCCACCTCTCCACCGAGGAGGCCGCCGGGAAGGGCCGGGGCGCCGGCATCCTCGCCGAGCTCACCGCGCTCGCCGGCCGCGTCCTCGTCAACGGCTGGCCCACCGGCGTCGCCGTCGCCCCCGCCCAGCACCACGGCGGCCCCTACCCGGCCACCACCTCCACCTCCACCTCCGTCGGCGGCACCGCCGTGGAACGCTGGCTGCGCCCCGTCACCTACCAGTCGACCCCCGAGGCGCTGCTGCCGCCGGAGCTGCGCGACGACAACCCGCTCGGCCTGCCGCGCCGGGTCGACGGCCGGCCGGAGCACCCGTCCGGCTCCTGACGGGCCCCGGCGGCTCGGGCCCCGGCGGCTCGGGCCCCGGCGGCTCGGGCCCCGGCGGCTCGGGCCCCGGTCGCCTCAGACCCGGACGACGATCTTGCCGGTGTGGGTGTTGGACTCCATCAGCCGGTGGGCGTCCACCATCCGCCCCAGCCCGTCGAACGTCTCGGCGATCACGGGCGCGAGCGAGCCGTCGCGCAGCCCGGAACCGATGAACCCGGCGGCGCGGCGGCGGCCGGTCTCCGTGCGCATCAACGCCCCGTTGGCGTAGGTGTGCACGGTCAGCGGCCAGTTCCTGGACAGCTCCACCGGACGCGGGTCCAGCCACCCGTACAGCACCATCGTCCCGCCCGCCACCAGGGCGTCGCCCAGGGTCCGGAAGGCGGGGCCGCCGATCGCGTCGAAGGCCAGCTCGGCGCCCCGCCCGCCGGTGATCGCGCGCACCTCCTCCACCAGGTCCGCCCCGTCCGTGGTGATCACATGGGCGGCGCCCAGGTCGAGCAGCCGCTGCCGCTTGGCGTCGGTGCGGGTGGTGGCGATCGGCACCGCCCCGGCCCGGTTGGCGATCTGGAGGGCCGCCGTCCCCACCCCGCTGGACGCGCCCGTGATCAGCACGTGGTCCCCGGGCCCCAGACCGCCCGTCTCCAGCAGGCCGCCGTACGCGGTGGAGTACGTCAGCCACACCGCCGCCGACGTCACGGCGTCCACGCCCGCGGGGCGGTGGACCACCGACTCCGCGGGGAGCACGACCCGCTCCGCGTACACGCCGTGGACGCCGAAGTCGAAGTTGGCCGCCGCCATCACCGGGTCGCCCGGCGCGAAGCCGTCCACGCCCTCGCCGACCGCCTCCACCACCCCCGCCGCCTCGTAGCCGAGCCGCGAGCCGGGAAGGGTGGCCGGGTAGTAGTAGGTGCCCGAGCGGAAGAGGGCCTCGGCCCGGTTCAGGCCGATCGCCTCGACGCGGAAGCGGACTTCGCCCGGGCCCGGTGCGCGCAGCTCCACGTCCTCCACCCGGAGGACCTCCGGACCGCCGAGCTCGTGGAAGACAACTGCCGTGGTGGTATCCGTCGTTGATGTCATGACGGCGACGCTATGCGGGCCGCGCGAGACGAACCATGTCTCAAAGGCTTCGGAGCATGCCCGATCGTCTCGCCGGGCGCGGGGAGCGGTACGGTGCGGCCATGGATGTGCTGAGCGACGTCATCGCCGCCATGCGCACGGGTCGCCCCCACTCGTCGCGCTCCGTCCGGTACGCCCCCTGGGGCGTGCGCTTCCCGGCGAGCAAGGGGGCGGGCTTCCACGTCGTCCTCCAGGGCTCCGCCTGGCTGCTGACCGACGACGCCGCTCCCCGCAGGCTCGGCCCCGGGGACGTGGTCTTCCTCGCCCACGGCTACGGGCACGGGCTCGCCGACGACCCGGCCACCCCGCTGCGGGAGTTCACCGTGCGGCCCGACGGCACCTGGCCGCCCGTGCCGGACCCGGGGCGCTCCCACGGGCGGCCCGCGAACCTCCTGCTGTGCGGCGCCTACCAGTTGAGCAGGGCGCGGGCCCACCCACTGCTGGCCGACCTGCCGGACGTGATCCACCTGCCGGCCAGGGTCGGTGAGTACGCCTCCGTCCGCGCCGTCGTCGACCTGCTCGGCGCCGAACTCGCCAACCCCGGGTGCGGTTCCGACGCCATCGTGCCCGCCCTCCTCGACACGCTCCTGGTCTACCTGCTGCGCACCTGGTGGCTGAGGGAACGGGCGGACGACCCCACCGGCTGGGCCGGCGCCCTCGGCGACCCGGCCGTCACCGCCGCCCTTCAGGCCATCCACCGCGACCCGGCCCACCCCTGGACGGTGGAGGGGCTCGGGGCGGAGGCGGGCCTGTCCCGGGCGGCCTTCGCCCGGCGCTTCACCGCCCTGACCGGGCAGCCACCGCTGGCGTACCTGACCTGGTGGCGCATGACGACGGCCGGCCGGCTGCTGCGCGAGGACGACGCCCCGCTGCGCTCGGTCGCCGAACGCTCCGGCTACACCTCGGAGTTCGCCTTCGCCAAGGCCTTCAAGCGCGAGTACGGCATGGCCCCCGGCCAGTACCGCAGTCGCGCCTGAGCCCGGCCGGGCCGGCCCGCAGCCGCCGGGCGCCCGGCGGCCACCTGCTGCCGCGGCTCGCCGTCACCGATCCGTAAGGGGCACGGCGGTGAACACGGCGTAACGTGACGAACAGGAGCGAAACGGTACGACGAGTGGAGGGATCATGCCGTCCCCGGACACCGCCCGGCAGGAGGCGTTCGCCGACCTCATGGTCGACGCGCTGAACAAGGGGGCACTCGCCCTCCTCACCAGCGTCGGGCACCAGACCGGCCTGTTCGACACCATGAGCGCCCTGCCGCCCGCGACCAGCGAGGACATCGCCCGGGCGGCGGATCTCCACGAGCGGTACGTGCGCGAGTGGCTCGGCGGCATGGTGGTCGGCGGCATCGTGGAGTACCGGCCACAGGACGCGACGTACCGGCTGCCGCCGGAACACGCGGCCTCGCTCACCACGGCCGCCGGCCCCGACAACCTCGCCGGGATGATGCCCTACGGGCTTCACCGGCGTCGAGGGTGGGTCGAGGGGGACCCGCTGAACGTCCATTACGTCGCGACCACCGCGGAGACGAGGTAATCGATGGGCGACATCATCCTGTTCGCCGGAGTGTCCCTGGACGGCTTCATCGAAGGGCCGGACCGGGACATCTCCTGGCACGTGGTCGACGAGGAACTGCACCTCCACTTCAACGAACAGCTCGCCGCCATGGGCGCCTTCATCTCCGGGCGCGTCACCCACGAGCTGATGGCGGGGTACTGGCCGACGGCCGACTCCGACCCCGCCGTCACCGGCGCCATGCGGGAGTTCGCGGGCATCTGGCGGGACAAGCCCAAGTACGTCTTCTCCAGCACCCTCCAGGAGGCCGCCTGGAACACCACCGTCCTCCGGGACGTGGACCCCGGGGACGTCGCGGCGCTCAAGGAGCGGTACCCGGGCGGGCTCTCGCTCAGCGGCGCCGACCTCGCGGCGGCGTTCCGGCGGCACGACCTCATCGACGAGTACCGCGTCTACGTGCATCCCGTGCTCATCGGCCGGGGCAAACCCCTGTTCCAGGACACCGACGCCAGGGCCTCCCTCCGGCTCACCGAGACGCGGGCCTTCGGCAACGGTGTGGTGCTCCTGCGGTACGGCCGGGTGCGTTAGCCGGGTTCGTCAGTCGGCGCCCACGAGCCTCGCGGACGGCGTCAGGTTGAGCCGTGCCACGGCCTCGGGGACGTCCTGCGGCCAGATCCACAGCCGGTAGACCGGGTCGACGCGGAACCAGTCCTCCGGCCCGTGGAGCACCCGCGTGCGCATGTCCACGCAGTACCGCTCCCGCCAGGAGAACAGGTCGGCCGGCTTCAGATCCGGATCCTTGGCGACCTTCTTCGCCGTGACGCCGTGCAGCTTCTCCATCGCCCGGTACTCGTACGCCAGCAGCGTGGCCGGCTCCTCCCAGATGCCGAGCTGCTCCGTCATCGCCTTCTCGGCGGCGGACAGCAGGATGGGCAGGTCGAGCTCGCCCGGGACGGTGGGGTAGAGGATGAAGGTCGGTGACCAGCCGGCCGCGACCAGGTCCAGGTTGAACGTCGCCCGCTGCTCACGCGTCAGCCCGGCGAGTTCGGCCGGGGAGTAGTTGGGCGCGAGGTACGCCAGCAGACGGTTGTCGGGGGCGAAGGGGGTGTCGGCGACACGGATGAAGAGGTTCCGGTCCGGCTTGTTGCCGGGCCTGTCGAGCCGCGCCTTCATGTTCTTGCGGCTGAACGCGGACGCTGCCTTGCCCTGCCGGAACTGCAGGGTGCCCGCCTTGCTGGTCTCCAGCTTCGGCAGCACGAAGTCGGCGAGCCCGTGGGAGATGGGCGCGACGCCCTTGCGTATCCACTCGGCGAGCTGCGCGAAGTCCTCGTCGACCTTCGCGGCGCCCTCGTCGTCCTCCGCGGTCACCTCCGGGGTGTCCACGGAGAGCATGCGGACCGGCATCCTGATCTTGGGCGTGTCGCCGTCGCTGGTGTGCGGATCGACCCAGGGCTGCGACCCCAGGGACGTCAAGGTCACACCCGCCGGTGACCACAGGACCTGTACGGGATCGATCATGGCCTGGACTCCCGCCTGAAGTGGTGCGTATGGCTGCGCGGAGCTCCACCTCCAGCATCACGCGCGCCTCGAACCCCGGCAACCGCACGGCACTTCGCGTGATTGACCCGGCGCCGCCCGCCGATCAGGGTAGGGGCATGGAAACCCCCCTTGGCGGCGCCGAGTTCGCGCCCTCGCTGACCTACCTGAACACCTCGCGCTGCGGCCTGCTGCCCCGCAGGACGGTGGCGGCCGTCACCGCGCTGACCGAGGCGCTCGCCGCGGGCACGGCGGGCGGGTCCGGCAGCTTCGAGGCCGTGGACGGGGCGCGGCGCGGCTTCGCCCGGGTGGCGGGCGTGGCCCCGGACCGGGTCGCGGTGGGCAGTTCGGTCGCCGTGCACGTGGGGCTGGTGGCGAACTCCCTGCCGTCCGGGGCGGAGGTGCTGTTCGTGGACGGCGACTTCGGTTCGCTCATCACGCCGTTCGCGGTGCGCGGTGACCTCAAGGCGCGGTTCGTGCCGCTGGAGGACCTGGCGGACGCGGTACGGCCGGGGACGGCGCTGGTGGCGTTCTCCTCGGTCCAGTCCGCGGACGGCCGCGTGGCCGCCCTGGCCGCGGTACGGGAGGCGGCGGCCGCGCACGGGGCGCGCACCCTCGTCGACACGACCCAGTCGGCGGGGTGGCTGCCGATGGACGCGGGGGCGTACGACTACACCGTGACGGGCGGGTTCAAGTTCCTGATGTGCCCCCGGGGCGCGTCGTTCCTCACCGTCACCGAGGAGGCGCAGGAGTCCCTGGTGCCCATCCACGCGGGCTGGTTCGCCGCCGAGGACCTGGACGATCCGTACGGCCCGGCCGCGCGGCTCGCCGGCTCGGCCCGCCGGTACGACGAGCCGCCCGCCTTCCTGGCGTACCACGGGGCCGAGCGGTCCCTCGGGCTGCTCGGCGAGATCGGCGTCGACGCCGTGCACGCCCACAACACGGCGCTCGCCGCCCGTTTCCGCGAGGGTCTCGTGGCGCTCGGCCACCGCCCGGTGCCGGGCGACTCGGCCATCGTCGCCGTCCCGGGCCTGGGGGCGCGCCACGACGAGCTGGCGGCGGCGGGCGTGGTCGTCTCGGCCCGCGCGGGGAATCTGCGGGCCGCCTTCCACCTCTACAACTCGGCCGCCGACGTGGACCGGGCGCTGGACGTCCTGTCCTGAGCGGGCTCCGGAGCGCCCGGCATGCCGGGGCAGCCGAGGGTCTCCTTGCACAGGTTCGCCTCGACCTTGCCCAGCAGCCGGGCCAGCTCGGCGCGCTCGGGCGCGTCGAGCCCGGCGAGGGTGTGCTCCTCCAGGTCGCTCCAGGCGCCGCTCACCTCGGCGTGCAGCGAGCAGCTCGCGCCGGTGGCCTCCACGAGGACGGCCCGCCGGTCGGCGGGGTCGGGGGAGCGGCGCACATGGCCGGACTGCTCCAGGCGCTGGAGCATCTTGGTGACGGTCGAGGGATCGAGGTCGACGGCCTTGATCAGCTCGGACTGGCGCACCGGCCCGGAGTCCCAGAGGAACATCATCACGAACTCCTGGCCCGGGTAGATCCCGGCCGCCTTGAGGAACTTGCCCGCGGCGATCCGGTGCAGCCGGGCCACCCGGGCGAGGCTGTGGCTGAGGGGGCCGCCGCGCGCCGCGGAGGGCAGCACATCGGGACACGCGGGCGGCTCGGCGCCCGCCGCGGAGGGCTGGGGGGCGGACATCGGCGGTCTCCTCGGGGGCTGTCCGGATGATGCTCACGATTTTACCTTGGTCGGCCAATGAATGCGCTACAGTGGCGTCAGGCAGAAATCATTGGCCGACCACATAACGCTCCGGGAGCCTCCGATGACCACCGCTTTCGACCCCATCGACCTGTCCGGCACACAGCTCGCCAACCGCATCGCCATGGCCCCGATGACCCGCAGCCGGGCCGGCGCCGGACGGGTGCCCACCGGCCTCACCGCCGAGTACTACGCCCAGCGCGCCTCGGCCGGCCTGATCATCACCGAGGGCATCCAGCCCTCCCCGGTCGGTCAGGGCTACCCCGACACCCCGGGCCTGCACAGCGACGAGCAGACCGCCGCCTGGCGCCGGGTCACCGACGCCGTGCACGCCGAGGGCGGCCGGATCTTCGCCCAGATCATGCACTCCGGCCGCATCGGCCACCCCGACCTGCTGGCCGACCAGCCCGGCGGCCTCCGTCCGGTGGCCCCCTCGGCCGTCGCCGCCCGGGGGAAGGTCTTCACCCACGAGGGCCCCAAGGACTACGTCACCCCGCACGAGCTCACCGACGCCGAGGTGCGCGAGACGATCGCCGACTTCGTGGCCGCCGCCCGCAACGCCGTGGCCGCCGGGTTCGACGGCGTCGAGCTGCACGGCGCCAACGGCTACCTGATCCACCAGTTCCTGGCCCCCAACACCAACCTGCGCACCGACGCCTGGGGCGGCTCCGTCGAGGGCCGCGTCCGCTTCGCCGCCGAGGTCGTCAAGGCGGTCGCCGCCGAGATCGGCCCCGAGCGCACCGGTCTGCGGATCTCGCCCGGAAACCCGTTCAACGACATCGACGAGCCCGCGCCGGAGGAGACGTACACCGCGCTCGTGGCGGCGATCGAGCCGCTCGGCCTCGCCTACCTGCACGTCCTGGAGGGCGGCCCGGACTCCCGCGCCCTCACCCTGGAGCTGCGCAAGCGGTTCTCCGGCACCCTGGTGCTCAACCCGGCCACCGAGGGCCCGACCAGCGCCGAGGAGCTCGCGCTGATCGAGAACGGCACCGCCGACATCGTGGCCTTCGGCGCCCTGTTCCTCGCCAACCCCGACCTGCCGGCCCGCCTGAGGGCCAACGGCCCGTACAACACCCCGGACACCGCCACCTTCTACGGCGGCGACCACCGCGGGTACACGGACTACCCGGCGCTGGCCGGCTGAGCCGGGGCCGCCGGCGGCACGCGCCGAGGGGCGGGACCGCACCCCGGTCCCGCCCCTCCGCGCGTACGCCGTGACTCACCCCACGGGGGTGAAGTCCCGCGCGCCGATGAACTCCGGTCGCCGGACCGGGGCCGCGAAGGGCTCCACCGCCGCGTTCTCCACGCTGTTGAACACGATGAAGACGTTGCTGCGCGGGTACGGCGTGATGTTGTCGCCCGACCCGTGCATGGCGTTGCAGTCGAACCAGGTCGCCGAGCCCGCCGCACCGGTGAAGAGCCGGATGCCGTGCGCGTCGGCGAACTTCGTCAGCGCCTCGTCCGACGGGGTGCCCGCGTCCTGCATCTGGAGCGACTTCTTGTAGTTGTCCTTGGGCGTCTCGCCCGCGCAGCCCAGGAACGTCCGGTGCGACCCCGGCATGATCATCAGGCCGCCGTTGGTGTCGAAGTTCTCCGTGAGCGCGATCGACACGGACACCGTCCGCATCCGCGGCAGCCCGTCCTCCGCGTGCCAGGTCTCGAAGTCCGAGTGCCAGTAGAAGCCCGAGGCGCCGAAGCCCGGCTTCACGTTGATCCGCGACTGGTGGACGTACACGTCCGAGCCGAGGATCTCGCGGGCACGGCCCACCACGCGCTCGTCGCGCACCAGCTTGGCGAAGACGTCACTGATCCGGTGCACCTCGAAGACCGACCGCACGTCCTGGGTCTGCGGCTCGATGATCGAGCGCTCGTCGGCGCGGATCGCCGGGTCGTGCACCAGCCGGTCGAGCTCCGCGCGGTAGACGGCGACCTCGTCCTCCGTGATGAGCCGGTCGACGGCGAGGAAGCCGTCACGCTCGAAGGACTCCAGCTCCGGCGACGACACCGGCCCCCAGACCACCGGGTCCTGGCGGGGAGTGACGACCTCAAAGGCGCCTCGGGTGGGGTAGAGATCCGTCGTCATGCTTCAGCCCTCCTCGGTGAGCAGCGGGTAGACACCGTTCTCGTCGTGGTCCTCCCGTCCGGTCACGGGAGGGTTGAAGACGCACACGCACCGGAAGTCGGTCTTCGGCCGCAGGGTGTGGCGCTCATGGCCGTCGAGCAGGTACATCGTGCCCGGCTCGATCCAGTGCGTCTCGCCCGTCTCGTGGTCGGTCAGCTCGGCCTCGCCCTCGACGCACAGCACGGCCTCGATGTGGTTGGCGTACCACATCGACGTCTCCGTGCCCGCGTACAGGACGGTCTCGTGCAGCGAGAAGCCGACCTTCTCCTTGGCGAGGACGATGCGCTTGGACTCCCAGGTGCCGGAGGCCGCCTTGACGTGGCGCTCGGTGTTCTCGATGTCCTTCAACGATCGGACGATCACGGTGGTGCAACTTCCTTTCTTGCGGGGACGATTCAGGCCGTCTCGCGGACGGCGCGGGCCAGCGTCCGCAGCCCCTCGTCCAGTTCGTCGGGCGTGATGGTCAGCGGCGGCAGCAGCTTGACCACCTCGCTCCGCGGGCCCGAGGTCTCCAGCAGCAGGCCCAGCTCGAAGGCGCGCGCGCAGACGGCGGCCGCACGGGCCTTGTCGGTGAACTCCATGCCCCACACCAGGCCGCGGCCCCGGTAGTGGGCGCCGTAGGCGGAGTTCTCGTCGCAGATGGCGAGGAGCGCCTGCTCGACCTGCTCGCCGCGCGTGATGGTCTGCTTCTCCATCTGGCCGTCCGCCCAGTAGGTGTCCAGGGCGGCGGTGGCGGTGACGAAGGCCGGGTTGTTGCCGCGGAAGGTGCCGTTGTGCTCACCCGGGCCCCACACGTCGAGCTCCGGGGTGAACAGGCACAGCGACATCGGCAGGCCGTAGCCGCTGATGGACTTCGACAGGGTGACGATGTCCGGCGTGATGCCCGCCTCCTCGAAGGAGAAGAAGGCGCCGGTGCGGCCGCAGCCCATCTGGATGTCGTCGACGATCAGGAGCATGTCCTGCCGGTCGCACAGCTCCCGCAGCGCGCGCAGCCACTCGGGCCGGGCGACGTTGATGCCGCCCTCGCCCTGCACGGTCTCCACGATCACGGCGGCCGGCTTGTTGAGCCCGGAGCCCTGGTCCTCCAGCAGCCGCTCGAACCACAGGAAGTCCGGGACCCGGCCGTCCAGGTAGTTGTCGAACGGCATCGGCGTCCCGTGTACGAGCGGGATGCCGGCGCCCGCGCGCTTGAAGGCGTTGCCGGTGACGGCGAGCGAGCCCAGCGACATGCCGTGGAAGGCGTTGGTGAACGACACGATCGACTCGCGCCCCTTCACCTTGCGGGCCAGCTTCAGCGCCGCCTCCACGGCGTTGGTGCCGGTCGGGCCGGGGAACATCACCTTGTACGGCAGGTCGCGCGGCCGCAGGATCACGTTCTGGAAGGACTCCAGGAACGCCCGTTTCGCGGTCGTCGCCATGTCCAGGCCGTGGGTGATGCCGTCGCGCTCGATGTAGTCGAGCAGCGCGCGTTTCAGCACGGGGTTGTTGTGGCCGTAGTTGAGCGAGCCGGCGCCGGCGAAGAAGTCGAGGTAGGAGTGGCCGTCCTCGTCGGTGAGGCGTGCGCCCTGCGCGCGGTCGAACACCGCGGGCCAACCGCGGCAGTAGCTGCGCACCTCCGACTCCAGGGTCTCGAAGACACTCAGGGCGGGCGGGGTGATGGTCACAGCGGTTCGTCTCCTCGGTGGGGGTGTCTCAGGCGTCTTGGGCGTCTCGGGCGGAGTTCGGGGATGCCGGCGGTGCGGGTCCGGGGGCCCCGGGCGACGACCGGGCGTCTCGGGCGGCCGGGTGTCGGGACCGGGTGTCCCGGGCGACCGGGTGCTCAGGCGACCGGGCTGATCCGGTAGAGCACCTCGGGCTCGTGCGTCCCCTCGGGGAAGAGCCCCCCGTCGAAGAGGACCTCACGCTCCAGGGACGCCCCGCGGCGCTCCGCGTACGAGGTGAAGAGCCGGTCGGACGCCGTGTTGTCCGGGGTGATGGTGGTCTCCAGGGTGTGGACGCCCTGTCCGGCCACGCGCGCGGTCAGCGCGTCCAGCAGCACACCGGCCAGTCCCCGGCCACGGTGCGCCCGGTCCACGGCGACCTGCCAGACGACGAGCGTCCGCGGGCGCTGCGGCCTGATGTAGCCCGTCACGAAGGCGATCGGCTCTCCGTCCGCGCCCCGCGCCACCAGGGAGGTGGCGGCGAAGTCGCGGCACCACAGCAAATAGCTGTAGGAGGAGTTGAGGTCCAGGACCTCGGAGTCGCGGGCAATGCGCCAGATCGCGGCTCCGTCCTCCACTCGGGGCGTGTCGATACCGATGGCCGGTGCGGCCTCTTCGGTGAATTCGTTTCGGGCACGTGCAAGGTCTGCTTGTGCTGCGGTCATGCGGATTGAACTTACCCAGCAATTTCTGAAATTGCATCGGGGTGAGGGGTTGGGCAGCGGCCTGACCTGTGTTATCGCGCGGGCGCGAGCTCAGACGACAAGGCTTCGCCGATCGCCGATTTTTGCCCGTATATTTCCCGGCAAAACGGGCGTGATGTGGAGTCCGTCACACTGGAGTAACGGGGTTGACACCTGCCCGAATTGCCCGCCGAGTCCTTATGAAATCTTTGCGTTTAAGCTCGGGGAAACCGGGCATAAGAATGCGGGAAGCTACGCCTGATGTAGTGCCATGAATTCCATGAAGTATTCACCCGCCGCCATTCCCGTGACAATCCGCCGACACCCGCCACCGCCGTGTGCGCCGCGCGCCGCCCCCGCCGCCGGCTGAGTCGTATCGCCCTCCCGCACGTATCGGTGCGTACGCGTGGCGGGAAGAAGACCGGGCAGGGAAGCGGTTGACCGGCACAGTGATCATCAACGGCGATGAGTGGGGGGCCAGCAGTGGAGCTGCGTCAGCTTGAGTGTTTCGTCGCGGTCGCCGAGGAACTCGGCTTCGTACGCGCGGCCGAGCGGCTGCACGCCGTACCGGCGTCGGTGAGCCGGCGGATCGCCCGCCTGGAGGCGGAACTGGGCCTGCGCCTGTTCGACCGCTCCGCCACGCACGGCGTCCGCCTCACCGCGGCCGGCGAGCGGCTGCTGCCCGAGGCCCGCGCCGCGCTCGCCGCGGCCGCCCGGGTCCGGGACACCGCCGCCGGGATCACCGCCGGCACGGAGGGCCTGGTCCGGCTCGGCACCAGCCGGGCCTTCGCCGACCGCGTGTACCGCGCCCTCGACGTGCTCGCCGCCCGCCGCCCCGGGCTGCGCGTACGGCTGGAGCGGGCGCCCCAGGAGGCGCGCCTGGCGGCCGTGCGCTCCGGGACGTTCGACGCCGCGCTCGTACGCACCGTACGGCGGGCCGACGGAGTGGCCCTGCACCCGCTGTGGGACGAGCCGCTGATCGTCGCGCTGCCCGCCTCCCACGCCCTCGCCCTGGACCTCGCGGACGGCGAGGCGCCGGGCCTCGACCGGCTCGCCCGCCTGCCCCTCCGGCTCGTCCCGCGCGCCGTCAACCCCGACCTGCACGACCTGGTCACGGCCGCGCTGCCGGGCTGGACGCCCGGCCCGCCCTTCACCACGCTCCTGGACACGCTCGCCGAGCTGGCCGCCCACCCCGAACCGTCTTGGACGCTGTTCCACCCGGTGGGCCCCCTGCCGCCGACGCCCCGGATCGCCTTCCGCACGCTGCCGGGCCTGACGGCCCCGGTCTCCCTGGCGCTCCCGGCCGACCGCCCGCCCGCCCCGCCGCTCCAGGCCCTCCTGGAGGCCCTCACGGCCATGGCCCCCGCGGGTCACCCGGCCGCCGTCACGGCGATGGCCCCCGCCGGTCGCCCGGCGGCCGTGGCGCCCCTCTCCGCGGTACGGCCCCCCGTGGGCACCCCCGGCCCGCACACGGCGGCCGGAGCGGGGCGCCGGGCGACCTCGGCCGGGCGCCCGGCCGAGGTCGCGGGCCCGTGCCCGGCGGGCGCCGCGGCCCCGGCACCGGGCTGACGGCACACGGACGACGGCGGGCCCGGGTCGGCCCCGGGGCCGGCGGCGCACCGGCGGCGCCGGCCCCGGGCCCGGCGGGGGTACGCCCCGGCCCGGCCTGTACCCGTGGCTTCACGCCCAGGCCGTGGTGACCGCCAGGTCGGCCGCCTCCCGGTCCACCGGCGTGGCGGTCATGGCGGCCAGGGCGGTGCCGAGCGCGGCCAGCGAGGAGGCGACCACGGCGCGGTCGGCGGCCGGCCCGTAGTGGTTCACCCGGACCATCTCCTTGGCCAGCGCCCCGCCGCCCGCCGCCAGCGGCAACGACGCGTCCGACGCCAGGGCCCGGGCCACCAGTTCGGAGGCGTCCACGCCGGGCGGCGTGCGCAGCGTGGTGGCGACCGGGGCGGCGTCCCGCGCCTCGTGCACGTACGGCTCCAGGCCGCCGCCGAGCGCGACCGCCCCGGCGCGGGTGGCCGCGGCGGCCGAGGCGTGGCGGGCCATCAGCGTGTCCAGGCCCTCCGCCTCGATGCGCTCCAGGCACGCCTCGAGCGCCAGCATCTCGAGCTGGGCGGGCGCGTGGGGCAGCGCGGTACGGCCCCGGTCGATCCAGCGCTCCTTCCAGTCCAGCAGCGACAGGTACGAGCGCCGGGGCGCGGCCGGGTTGGCCGCGAACCGCTCCCACGCGCGCGTGCTGACCGACACCGCCGAGACGCCCGCCGGGCCGCCCATCGCCTTCTGCGCGCCGATGACGCACAGGTCGACGCCCCAGGCGTCCGGCAGCACCGGCTCGGCGCCGATCGAGGCGACGGCGTCCAGGTGGAACAGCGCGCCGTGCGCCCGTACCACCTCACCGATCTCCGCGACCGGGTTGGTGTTGCCGGTCGCCGCCTCCGCGTGCACCAGGGAGACGAAGTCGATCTCCGGGTTCCGCTCCAGCGCCTCGGCGATCCCATCGGCCGTCACCGCCGTGTGGAAGGGCACCTCCAGGTCCACCACCGTCGCGCCGCAGTCGCGCAGCCAGTCGCCGAAGGTCTGCCCGTACGGCCCGGTGATCACGTTCAGCGCGGTCGAGCCCGGCCGGGCACCGCTGCGGATGCAGCCCTCCAGCGGCAGCAGCGCCTCGCCCTGGGTGATCAGCACGTCCTGCTCGGTGGCCAGCAGGGTGGCCACGCGCCGCTCGATGGCCGCGAAGCGGCCGGCGGTCAGCGGGGCGAGGTCGAGGAGGGGATGCGTCACGAGGGGCTCGCTTCCGGTGTGTTCATGGTCGGGACTGCTCGGCCGAGCGTACTTCCGCCCCCGTAGAGTGCTGGACATGAGCGTGGTGCTGCATGTGGCGGGGCGGGTGCTGGCCGGCCCGGAGGACGTACGCGACGAACTGTGGGTGGTCGACGGGCGGATCACCTACGAACGGCCGTCCGGCGCGCGGGACGTCAGGACGGTGACCGGCTGGGCGCTGCCCGGCCTGGTCGACGCGCACTGCCACGTCGGGCTCGACGCGCACGGAGCCGTCGACGCGGCCACGAGCGAGAAGCAGGCGCTCACCGACCGGGACGCCGGCACGCTGCTGATCCGTGACGCCGGGTCCCCGGCCGACACCCGCTGGATCGACGACCGGGACGACCTGCCCAAGATCATCCGGGCGGGCCGGCACATCGCGCGCACCCGCCGCTACATCCGGAACTACGCCCACGAGATCGAGCCCGCCGACCTCGTGGCGTACGTCGCCCAGGAGGCGCGGCGCGGTGACGGCTGGGTCAAGCTCGTCGGTGACTGGCTCGACCGGAGCACCGGCGACCTGGGCGCCTGCTGGCCGCGCGCCGAGGTCGAGGCGGCCATCGCGGAGGCGCACCGGCTCGGGGCGCGCGTCACCGCCCACTGCTTCGCCGAGGAGTCGCTGCGGGACCTCGTCGAGGCGGGGATCGACTGCGTCGAGCACGCCACAGGCCTGACCGAGGACACCATCCCGCTCTTCGCCGAGCGTGGCGTCGCGATCGTTCCCACCCTCGTCAACATCGCCACGTTCCCGAGGCTCGCCGCCGGGGGAGAGGCCAAGTTCCCGCGCTGGGCGGACCACATGCGGCGGCTGCACGAGCGGCGCTACGACACCGTGCGCGCCGCGTACGACGCGGGCGTCCCCGTCTTCGTCGGCACCGACGCGGGCGGCTCCCTGGCGCACGGCCTGGTCGCCGCCGAGGTCGCCGAACTGGTCAGGGCCGGCATCCCGCCGCTGCGGGCCCTGTCGGCCACGACGTGGGGCGCCCGCGCCTGGCTCGGCCGCCCCGCCCTCGACGAGGGCGCCCCGGCCGACCTGGTCGTCTACGACGAGGACCCGCGCGCGGACGTCCGCGTCCTGGCGGCGCCGCGGCGGGTGGTCCTCAACGGCCGCGTCATCGACTGACCGGCCACCGGCCGCCCCGCCGGCCACCGGGTGCGGCCGCCCGACCCGTCACCGGGTCAGGAACAGCAGCCTCGCCCGCTTCTCCGCGATGTGGACCTCCGGCAGCACGACCTCCGGCAGGACCACCTCCGGGCCCGGCTCGAACCCGTTGCGCACCAGCAGCGCGATCGCCTTGTCGTTGGCCGCGTCCGGCTCGGCCACGATCCGCCGGTGCCCGGTGAGCGCGTACGAGACCAGGGCGGACACCAGGTGCGAGGAGAAGCCGCGCTCGGGCGCGTTCGTGGGCGCGAGCAGCAGGTGCACGCCGATGTCGCCCGGCTCGGCGTCGTAGCACTCGCTGACCCGGTCCGCCTCCGGCTCGTACGTCTGGAACAGCGCGACGGGCACACCGTCCCGGTACGCCAGGAACGCGTGGTGCGTGGTGAGCGAGTCGAGATGCGCGTAGATCTCGCGTACGTCGTCGACGCCGGCCTCCCGCATGCCCCAGAACCGGGCCCGCTCCCCGCTGACCCAGTCGTGCAGCAGCTCCGCGTCCCGGTCCGGGTCGACGCGGACGAGGCGGACCGTGCCGAAGCCGTCGACGGCCCGTTCGTACACGCAGTCGGTGGTGATCATGCCGTTTCCTTCTCGAGCCGGTTCCAGTCGGTGACGACGGGGACGAGTTCGCCCCGCAGCCACAGGGGCAGTTGGTCGCGCCGGTGCGGGTCGCCCGGGACGCCCGAGGCGCCGAAGGGCACCACCCACAGGCTGTCCTCGCGCCGGGCCAGGTCCCAGACGTAGCGGGCGGCCGGGCCGCGCGCGCTGTGGTCGGTGAGGCCCGGGACGCTGGAGGTGGACAGGACGCAGTCGTGGTCGCCGTCCAGGGCGGGCCGGCCGGCGCCGTCGTCGGGCAGCGCCGCCCAGGGCGCCAGGCGGTGGGTGGCGCCCCAGGGCCCGGTGGGCGGGGCCGCCGCCACCTCCTCCAGGGCGCCGCGCACGGCCGCCAGCCGGTCGGCCTCGGGCACCGGCCCGCCGGTCAGCAGGGTCTCCAGGGCGTGCGCGACGCGCGGCAGGAGGGCCAGCCAGGGCTGGAACAGCGCGGGGTACGCCGGCGGTTCGGCCAGCACGGCGAGCACCGGGTGCTCGGCGAGGCGGCGCACGACCGCGCCGCGTACGGCCGCGAACAGCGCCGCGTCCACGCTGTCGGCGTTCATGCGCCGGTTCCAGCACAACAGCCGGTCGCGCACCTCCCGTGCCTCGAGCCCCAGGTCGGGCAGCGCCGCGACGAGCGCGAGCAGCGGGCGGGCCGAGGCCAGGTGGGTGTCGGTGTGGACCGCGGCCATCTCGGGCGCCGTCCAGTTCTTCGACGCGTCCAGCAGCCTGGCGATCCGCTGCGCCCGGTGCGGTGCCGCGAACTCGACACCGAGCGGGGCGGCGAGCCCGCGCGCGTTCGCCATCACGGCGACGCCGTCGACCGGTTCGCGGGGCATCGGCTCGTGGGCGCCTTGCCACTCGTGGCCGGGCTCCCAGGCCGGGACGGTGCGCAGCAGGTTGCCGCGCGGGCGCAGCGGGACGTGGCCGGCGACCCGGTGGAGCGTGCCGCCCCCGGTGTCGGCGGCCTGGACGACGTTGACGGGCTCCACCCACGGGTCGAACGCCCGGTCCACGTCGGCGACGGTGCGGGCGGCGAGCAGGGCGGGCAGGGCGGCGAAACCGAGCCGGCCGGTGACGCGCGGCGGGTGGCGCAGGCTGATCACCCCGTCCGGCCCGTCGATGATCACCGGCCCGCGCGCCGTCTCGATCACCTCGACCTCGACCGGCCCGGCGCCCTTGACCTCGACGGTCTCGGTGTGGGCGTGGGCGGGGGCCCAGCCGTCCGGGCCCAGCGCCTCGACGGCGCCCTCGCCGGTGCGGCGCAGGCGTTCCCGGTACAGGTCCTGATAGTCCGCCATGGCGTTGGTGATGGCCCAGGCGACCGTGCCGGTGTGCCCGAAGTGGGCGAGGCCCGGTACGCCGGGGACGGCGAGCCCGACGACGTCGTACTCGGGGCAGGCCAGCCGGATCTGCTGGTAGACGCCGGGCGCCTCGATGAACCGGTGCGGGTCGCCCGCGATGAGCGCCGCCCCGGTGGCGGTGCGGTCGCCGGTCACCAGCCAGCCGTTGCTGCCGGAGGTGGCGGGGCCGTCGGTGGCGAACAGCTCGGTGTACTCCTCGCCCAGGCGGCGGGCGACGTGGTCGCGCCACAGCTTGGTGGGGAAGCCCGCGAACAGGATGTGGGTCGACAGCCACACGGCCAGCGGTGTCCACGGCTCCCACCGCCCGTGCTCCAGTGCGGTGGCGGCGAACTCGGGCGAGCGCCGGGCGCCGGCGGGCAGTCCGGCGTTCACCCCGTCCACGTACGCGCACACCCAGGTACGGGTGGGCTCGTCGAGCGCGTCGAAGCAGCGCCGGGCGGTGTCGGCCAGCCGGGCGCGGCGGGCGAAGACGTCCCACTCGACGGCCTCGGGGCCCAGGAAGGCGGCCGTGGTGCCCTGGGCGCGGTGCCGTTCCACCTCTAGCTGCCAGGCCCGGTCCAGGGCGGTGGTGCGGCCCTGCGCGTGGGCCAGCTCCAGCGCGTCGGCGGCGCGGAGATGAGGGATGCCCCAGGTGTCCCGATAGACCTCGATGCTCACTCTTGTCCCGATCTTTTAGGTTAGGCTGGCCTAACTTAAGCCACTCCTGACGCCGGAGGCAATCCGGGGTCGCCCCGGGCGCCGCGTTGACGCCCCGTGACGTGCCGACATGGCTCATCGTTGAAGATCTTTCTCCCCGCCCCGCGACGGATGGGATTCCGGCGAACGCACGTGCCGGGAGATTCGAATACGGGAACGGAAACCGCCCTTTGGGGTGAACTCACGTCAGGTGTACGCCGGTTCACTCTCCGTGCGTAAGTATTCCGGTGTCCCGCGTCGCCGCCCCCCGTGCGTTCCCCATGGGCAGGGCTGTGCGACGCCCTGTCTCCTGTGGGGGTTCCACCACCGTGAACAGCACCACCCTGCGCCTGCCCGCCCGCCGCCGGTCCCTCGCCGCCACGGCGGCCGCGGTGACGCTCACCGCCGGACCCGCGCTCCTCGCCGCCCCGCCCGCGGCACACGCCACCGGCGGGGAGGCGGGCCGCGCGAGCGCCGTCGTCCTGCGCACGGACCTGGACGTGGCCCTGCTGAACAAGTCCGTGCACGTGCCGCTCAAGGCCACGCTCAACGAGGTCCGGGCCCCGGAGAGCGCCGCGAAGACCGCGCTGACCGTCACCCTGGACGGCGTCGAGCAGGGCAGGCCGGTCAGCGTCCTGCGGGCCGACGTCGCCACCGCGAAGGCGACCGCCGACGCGCGCCGCGCCGAGGGACGTACCGAACTCGCGCGCGCGAAACTGCACGTCCCCGGGCTGCCGCTGCTGTCCCTGGTCGAGGTCGAGAAGGTCACCTCCCGTGCGGTCTGCGAGGCCGGCGAGCGCCCGGTCGCGGAGGCCAACCTCCTCGGCCGGGTCACCGTCCTCGGCAAGCGCGTCACGCTCACGGCGGGCGGCCCGACGAAGGTCGACGTCCCGGGCGTCGGCCAGGTCACGCTCAGCCTGTCGAAGACGCACACCACCTCCCGTACCGCCGCCGCCACGGCGCTGTCGCTCACGGTGTCGGTGAACCCGCTGAAGGCGAACGTCGCGGACGTCACCGGCACCGTCACGCTGGCCGAGGCCACCTGCCAGTCGCCCGAGGCGCCGCCGAAGGCCGCGGCCCGGCCGGCGGACACCGGGCCGGCCGGCGTCCGGCCCCAGACGGGCGGTGAACCGGCGGAGGCCAACCTCGCCGAGACGGGCGGGAATTCCCTCACGCCCTACCTCGCGGGCGGCTCCCTCGCCCTCCTCGCCGCCGGCGCGGGCGCCCTGGCCCTCACACGCCGCGCCCGCGCGGCCCGCGAGCGCGGCTGACGGGAAAGGTGCACGGCGTTTCCCGGGCGCCGTGCACCCTTTCCGTGATTCTTGCGGCGCCGCCGATATGCGCACAGACTGGAATGCGAGGGACGCCCGCCCCTGAAAGAGAAGGGGGCTTCCCATGGAAAACCAGTTGCAGATTCACCTTTTTGAGGAAGGCATCGATCCCGAACGGATCGACAGAATGACCAGCCACCTCCGCCGGGAACTCCGCGAACTCGACGTCGAGAACGTGGAAGCCGTACCGGCCGAGGAAGTCCCCTCCGGGACACGGGCCTTCGGGGTGATGGAAATCGGCGCGCTGCTGGTCACCCTCGGCCAGTCCGCCACCGCCCTGCGCCAGGTCGCCGGCGTCCTCCACGGCTGGTGGTCCCGGTTCCAGGAAGCCCGGCCGTCCATGCGCCTGACGATGGACGGCGACGTCCTCGAACTCTCGGAAGCGACACCGGACCAGGTCGCCGAGGCCTTCGAGGCGTTCATCAACAAGCACTCCAGCGTGGAGGCCTAGGGCGTGTCTTTTGGACGAGCCCGGCAAGATCCGAAAGACACGCCCTGGTCCGAGGCACCGTCATGGACGACTCCCGGCACGCCCTGATCATCGCCAACGACGATTATCAGGAGGGCGGCCTGCAGACACTCACCTCACCCGCCGCGGACGCGGAGGCACTCGCCGAGGTACTGGGGGACCCGCGCATAGGCGGCTTCGACGTACAAGTGGTGCGCAATCAGCCGTCCTACGAAATCCGCAGGCGCATCGAAGACTTCTTCGAGGAGCGCCGGACCACCGACATGCTGCTGTTGCACTTCTCGTGCCACGGTCTGAAGAACGAGGCGGGGGAGCTGTATTTCGCCGCGACCGACACGCTCCCGAAGCGCCTGCGGGCCACCGGAGTCGCGTCCGCCTTCGTCGAGGAGTGCATGGCCGACACCGTGGCGCGTACGAGGGTCCTGTTCCTGGACTGCTGTTTCGGCGGCGCCTTCTCCCCGGGCACGAGGCCCCGTGCGGCCGGTGACGTGCACGTGCTGGAGAACTTCGCCGACGACAAACTCGGCGGTGAGGGACGCGGATGGGCGGTCATCGCCGCCTCCGACTCCATGCAGTACGCCTTCGAGGGCGCCCGCCTCGCCGACGGCGGCGAACCGAAGCCGTCGGTCTTCACCAGCGCGCTGGTGAAGGGCCTCTCCACCGGGGAGGCCGACCAGGACGAGGACGGCAAGGTCTCGCTCAGCGAGCTGTACGAGTACGTCTACAACCGGGTGGTCCGCGCGAACAGGAACCAGACGCCGCGGTGCAAGTCCGACTACCGGGGGGATCTGTACCTGGCCCGCACCGAGCGGCGCAGCATCGTGCCGGCCGAACTGCCGGAGCGGCTGCGGGCCGCGCTCGCCAGCGAGGAGATGTACACGCGGCTGGGGGCGGTCACCGAACTGAGCGACTGGATGAGGCACACGGACCTGTCCATGGCCGCGGGCGCCCGTCAGGCCCTGGAGCACGTCGCCCGCAACGACATCCACACCGTGGCGGAACGGGCGGGCGCCGCCCTCGCCGCCGTGCGGATCGCCCCCGAGCCGGCCGCCCTGCGCTTCGCCCCGGTGCCCCGGCACGCGGTCCCGCCCAAGCAGCACGTGCGCCTGCTCGGCCCGCCCGTGGCCCGGAGCTGCACCCCCCGGCCGAGCGACGACCGGCTGCACGCGGTCCAGTCCGGTGACGGGCTCGACGTGACCATCGACACGGCCACGCCGGGGCCACTGAGCGGCGACATCGTGCTGAAGGGCTGCGTGGGCGAAGCGCGCATCCACGTGGACGCGGAGGTGCGGGAGCCACCGAAACAGCCGACCAAGACACCGCAGGAACTGGAGGAGGAGCGAAGGCGTCAGGAGGAGGAGCGAAGGCGCCAGGAGGAGGCACGGCGTCAGGAGGAACGCCGCCGCGCCGAGGAGCAGCGCCGCCGCGCCGAGGCGGAACGCCGCGCCGAGGAGGAACGCCGCCGCGCCGAGGCGGAACGCCGCGCCGAGGAGGAACGCCGCCGCGCCGAGGCGGAACGCCGCGCCGAAGAACAGCGGAGCCACGCCACCACGCCCCCGCCCGGCCTCAAGGCCTACCGCGCGCCCGCGCTCGCCGCCGCCGCCCTGGGGACGGCCATCGCCTCGCTGGCCCTGGGCATCAAGGCGACCGTGGAAGCGGTCCGGCTGCCGCAAGCGGGGGAGACCTGGGTCAACATCCAGAGCCACCTCGCCCAGGAGTCGACCCGCGACCTCGTCGTCTGCCTGGTCCTGGCGCTCGTCTCGCTGATCCTCGTCGGCGTCGCCCGCTACGACCTCCGGTCCTCCACCGGGCTGTACGACGAACGCCGCAAGGCCGCCGCGCGCCTGCTCACCTGGTCCGCGAAGGTGCTCGCTCTCCCGGTGCTCGTCCTGGCGCTGCTCGGCATCATCGCCGTGATGATCGCCGCCAACATAAGCTGAACCGACACCTCCCGCCCCGGCGCCGGCCGGCCCTCAGCGGCCCTCGGCGCACCCCGTTCCCGCCATCACCAGCGCCTGGTCCAGGGCCTGGAGGAACCGGTTCGTCGTCACCCGGTCCCGGACCGCGAGCCGCAGCCACTGCGGGCCCAGCCCCGGGAACGTGTCGCCCCGCCGGGCCGCGAACCCCAGCGACCGCAGCCGGTCCCGCACCACGTCCGCGCCCTCCATGCGGACCAGCACGAACGGCCCCTCCGCCGCCGTCACCACCCGTACCTCGTCGAACTCCGCCAGCCCCGCCAGCAGATGCGCACGCTCCACCGCCATGCGGTGGGCCGCGTCCTCCGCCTCCGCCAGCGCCGCCCGCGACATGCACGCCTCGGCGGCCGCCAGCGCGGGCGACGACACCGGCCACAGCGGCTGGGCCCGCTCCAGGGCCGTCACCGTGCCCGGATCGGCCAGCACGTAGCCGATCCGCAGCCCGGCCAGGCCCCACGTCTTGGTGAGGCTGCGCAGCACGACCAGACCCGGCACGTCCGTGCGGCCCGCCAGCGCCTCGCGCTCGCCCGGCACCGCGTCCATGAACGCCTCGTCCACCACCAGCGTCCGCCCGGGCCGGGCCAGCCGGGCCAGCAGGGCGGCCGGGTGCAGCACCGACGTCGGGTTCGTCGGATTGCCGACGACCACCAGGTCGGCGTCCTCCGGTACCGCCTCCGGGTCCAGCCGGAACCCGTCCTCCTCGCGCAGCAGCACCCGGCGCACCTCGTGCCCCGCGTCCCGCAGCGCCGCCTCCGGCTCCGTGAACTGCGGGTGCACCACCACCGGTCTGCGCACCGGCAGTGCCCGTGCCAGCAGCACGAACGCCTCCGCCGCGCCCGCCGTCAGCAGCACCCGCTCGGGCGGCAGGTCGTGGCGGGCCGCGACGGCGGCCCGGGCGGCCCGCCCGTCCGGATAGGCGGCCAGTCCCGTCAGGGAGGCCGCGATGCGTTCCCGCAGCCAGTCGGGCGGGGTGTTCGTCCGGACGTTGACCGCGAGATCGGTCAGTTTCTCGTCCCGGACCTCCGCGTCACCGTGGTGCCGCAGATCGTGAGTGTCGGTGTGGGTATGCATGGCCGCCAGCGTGTGGGTGAAGTGGGGGGTGGGGGACGGGAGACCCTGGGCCTCCCGGTAGCGCTCCATGAACAGGGTCTAACACTCCGGTGTCTCCCCACCGGTGTACCCGTGACCCACATTCAACAACCGCCTGCGCGCCAGCGCACATGTCACCCGTCCCTTCCCCGACACCCGCTTGGGTACGAGGAGTTCGCCCCCGCCGACCAGCGCGGCCGCCTCCGCCACCGACGGCGTCCCCGCCGCCGCCCTGACCCGCTCCGACGGGTGCGGCACGGCGACCCGGGCCAACTCCCGCGCCGGATACGTCCGCAACGGCACACCGAGCCGGGCCGCCGCCTCGACGATCCCCGCCTCGCCCGCCTTGGAGTCGACGGTGGCCAGCTCGCTCACCACGGAGGCGGGCAGCCCCGCCTCCCGCAGCGTCTCCTCGATCAGCCCGAGCACCGCACGGGCGGACACGCCCCGCCCGGCCCCCACACCGACCACCACCGTCATCGCGCGCAGTGCTCCACGAACCGCCGCGCCGTCTCCGGCACGCCCGCCCAGTGGGTGTGCACGTAACTGGCGTGCACACCGCCCCGCACGAACCCCTCCACCCGCCGTTCCGGCTGCCGCAGCCCCCACGCGGGCGCCGGGCCCGCGCCCGGCTCGATCACCGTGCGGTGGAACTCGTGCCCCCGCATCCGCGTCCCGGCCGCCGCCAGCGGGCTGTCGCCCACCGCCACCGCGTCCCGGTAGCCGAGCGTCAGACGCTGCGACATCCGCGCCTCCGCGTCCAGGACACCGCACATCGGCCGGCCGTCCAACGACCGGGCCAGATACAGCAGTCCGGCACACTCGGCGGCGACGGGCGCCCCGGACGCCGCCAGCTCCGCGACCGCCTTGCGCAACCGGGCGTTCGCCGACAGCTCGGCCCCGTACACCTCGGGGAACCCGCCCCCGATCACCAGCCCGGCCGTCCCCTCCGGCAACTCCTCGTCCCGCAGCGGGTCGAACGTCACGACCTCCGCCCCGGCGGCGCGCAGCAGCTCCGCGTGCTCGGCGTACGAGAACGTGAACGCCGCCCCACCGGCGACGGCCACCACCGGCCGCCCCGCGACCGGTTCGAGCGCCGGCTCCCAGGGCGCGTCCGGCAGCGGGGGCGCCGACCGCGCCAGCGCCAGCAGGGCGTCCAGGTCGCACCCCGCCCGTACCTGCTCCGCCTGCGCAGCGACCGCCTCCACGGCCGCCGCCTGCCGTTCGGCCACCGGCACCAGGCCCAGGTGGCGCGAGGGCGTCGCGACCGCGGGCGCCCGCCGCAGCACACCCAGCACGGGCACGCCCGACTCCCCGAGCGCCTCGCGCAGGAGATGCTCGTGCCGGTCGGTGGCCACCTTGTTGAGGATGACCCCGCCGATCCGCACCTCCGGGTCCCAGGACGCGAAGCCGTGCACCAGCGCGGCCACCGACCGCGACTGCGACGAGGCGTCCACCACCAGGACCACCGGTGCCTTCAGCAGCTTGGCGACCTGGGCCGTGGACGCCAGCTCACCCTGGTCGGCGGCACCGTCGTACAGGCCCATCACGCCCTCGACGACCGCCAGGTCGCAACTCCGCGCGCCGTGCGCGAACAGCGGCGCGACCAGGCCCGTACCGCACATGAAGGCGTCGAGGTTGCGGCCCGGGCGGCCGGTGGCGAGCGCGTGGTAGCCCGGGTCGATGTAGTCGGGGCCCACCTTGTGGGGGGACACCGCCAGACCACGGCCGGCGAACGCGGCCATCAGGCCGGTCGCGACCGTGGTCTTGCCCGCGCCCGACGAGGGCGCGGCGATGACGAGACGTGCTACCACTCGATGCCCCGCTGGCCCTTCTGACCCGCGTCCATCGGGTGCTTGACCTTCGACATGTCGGTGACGAGGTCGGCGAACTCGCACAGCTCGGCGGGGGCGTTGCGACCCGTGATCACCACGTGCTGCTGACCGGGCCGGTTCCTCAGGACCTCGACGACCTCGGCGGTGTCGATCCAGCCCCAGTGCAGCAGGTAGGCGAACTCGTCGAGGACGTAGAACTTGTACCGCTCCTCGGCGAGGTCCCGCTTGACCTGTTCCCAGCCCTCGCGCGCCTTGTCCTCGTGCGACTGCTCGCCGTCCTTGGGGTCGCGCTGGATCCAGGACCAGCCCTCGCCCATCTTGTTCCAGGTGACGGTGCCGCCCTTGCCGGTCTCGCCGAGCGCCTTCAGGGCGTTCTCCTCGCCGACCTTCCACTTCGCGGACTTGACGAACTGGAAGACCCCGATCGGCCAGCCCTGGTTCCAGGCGCGCAGCGCCATGCCGAACGCGGCCGTCGACTTCCCCTTGCCGACACCCGTGTGCACCATCACCAGCGCGCGGTTGCGGCGCTGGCGGGTGGTCAGTCCGTCGTCCGGTACGACGGTCGGCTGTCCCTGCGGCATTAAGCGGCCCTCCCAGTAGTTGCTCTGACATCCCTGACGAGACCCGCGATGGCGTCCGCCCGCAGTTCGTCGAGTGTGACGGCGGTGCCGCCGAGGGCACCGGCCAGTTCGCCGGCCATCCCGAGCCGCACCGGCCCGGTCTCGCAGTCCACGACCACCGACGCGGTGCCCTCGGCGGCGTGCAGGCCGGCCGCGCGGGCGGCCAGGGCCACGGGGTCCGGCCCGCCGGTCGCCCGGCCGTCCGTGACGACGACCAGCAGCGGGCGGCGCGCCGGGTCGCGCAGCCGCTCCACCCGCAGCACCTCGTGCGCCTTCAGCAGCCCCGCCGCGAGCGGGGTGCGCCCGCCGGTCGGCAGCCGCTCCAGGCGCGCGGCGGCCGCGTCGACCGACGACGTGGGCGGCAGCGCGAGGTCGGCCGCCGAGCCACGGAAGGTGACCAGTCCGACCTTGTCACGCCGCTGGTAGGCGTCCAGCAGCAGCGACAGCACGGCACCCTTGACCGCGCCCATCCGCTGCCGGGCCGCCATCGAGCCTGACGCGTCCACCACGAACAGCACCAGGTTCCCCTCGCGCCCCTCGCGCGTCGCCTGGCGCAGATCGTCACGCCGGACGACCAGCCCGGGGCCGGACCGCCCGCGCGCCCGCTGGTGCGGGGCGGCCGCCTGCACGGTCGCCGCCAGGTGCAGCTTGGTCAGGGCGCCCCGCGGGCGCCGCGCCCCAGTCGTCCGGCCGTGCTCGGTGCGCGCGCGGGACCGGCGCCCCGCCGCGCCGTCGCCCAGGCCCGGCACGCTCAGCACCTTCGTGCGGAACGGCTCGGCGGCCTTGACGGGCGCCTGCTCGCCGCCGCCGCTGCCGGGGGCAGGAGCGGGAGCGGGCGCCGGGGACTCCTCCGTCCCGGGCGCGGCCTCCGGCTCCCCGCCCTGCGGGGGCACGCCGCCGCCGCCGTCCGGGCCGCCCCCGGGGCCGTCCGGGCCCGGGTCGGGGTCCGGGTCGTCGTCCCCGCCGAACTCCTCCAGCGTCTCGTCCAGCTTGTCCTCGTCGAGCCCGGGCGCGTCGAACGGGTTGCGCCGGCGCCGGTGCGGCAGCGCCAGCAGCGCCGCCTGCCGTACGTCGTCGGACGTGACGTCCGTGCGCCCCGCCCACGCGGCCAGCGCCGTCGCCGTACGCGCCATCACGATGTCGGCGCGCATGCCGTCCACCTCGAACGCCGCACAGGTCGCGGCGATCTGCCGCAGCGCCGCGTCGCCCAGCGTCACCTCCGGCAGCAGCGCCCGCGCCGCCACGATCCGCTCCCGCAGCGCGGCCTCCTCACCGGCCCACCGCGCCGCGAAGCCGGCCGGGTCGTCGTCGAACGCCAGTCGGCGCCGCACCACCTCGACCCGCTGCTCCGGCTCCCGCGAGGCGGCCACCTCCACGGTCAGCCCGAACCGGTCCAGCAACTGCGGCCGCAGCTCGCCCTCCTCCGGGTTCATGGTCCCGACCAGCAGGAAGCGGGCGGCATGCCGTACGGAGACGCCTTCCCGCTCCACGTACGAGGCGCCCATGGCGGCCGCGTCCAGCAGCAGGTCCACGAGGTGGTCGTGGAGCAGGTTGACCTCGTCGACGTACAGCACGCCCCGGTGCGCGTCCGCCAGCAGACCCGGCTCGAACGCCTTCACGCCGTCCGCGAGCGCCCGCTCGATGTCGAGGGCACCGACGAGCCGGTCCTCCGAGGCGCCGACGGGCAGCTCGACCATCCGGGCCGGGCGGCTCACCGCCTCCGCCAGGGTGTGCGGCCCGTCGGGGCAGGCGGGGTCGGGCGAGCCGGGCGCGCAGGAGAAGCGGCAGCCCGCGACGACGTCGACGTCCGGCATCAGCGCCGCCAGGGCTCGCACGGCCGTCGACTTGGCGGTGCCCTTCTCACCGCGTACGAGGACACCGCCGACGGCCGGGGACACCGCGTTCAGCAGCAGCCCGAGCCGCAGGTCGTCCTGTCCGACGATCGCGGTGAAGGGGTAGTGGGGTGCGTCGCTCATGACGGTGCTCCGGGTGCGATGAAGGGAAGTCCTGCGGGCGGGCCCTGCTCGATGAGTTTCCAGAGCGCCTCCGTGTCGGCGTGTTCCTCGATCAGGTCGCCGAGCCGGTCGAGCTGCTCCTCGCGCAGCGCGCCGAACGAGGTGTCGGGCGCCGGTACGAAGCGTCTGCCGGCCGCCCGCGCCACCTGGGTGAGGAACGCCCGGCGGAAGCCGTCGCTCTCCAGCGAGCCGTGCCAGTGCGTCCCCCACACGGCCCCGACACGGCACCCGTCCAGGAACGGCTCGCCGCCCCGTACGTCGGCGACGCCGTGGTGGATCTCGTACCCCTCGACGGGCTCGCCGAGGGCCTCGCCGCTCGGCCGGGC
Source organism: Streptomyces sp. WAC05374 (assembly GCF_004353505.1). Lineage (GTDB taxonomy): Bacteria > Actinomycetota > Actinomycetes > Streptomycetales > Streptomycetaceae > Streptomyces. The sequence goes on along the minus strand of NZ_SMNQ01000002.1, from coordinate 40,929 downwards.
GAGCGTCTTCTCGGTCGCGAACCGCACCCGTACCGGCAGCAGCCCGAGGCCCGCGACCTCGCCGGCCCGGGACTCGACCTCGTCCTCGATGTGCTCGCCCAGCGCCTGGAAGCCGCCGCAGATACCGAGCACCGGGCGGCCCTCGGCGGCCCGCCGCGCGATCGCGTCCGCGAGGCCCCGCTCGCGCAGCCACGCCAGCGCCTTCACCGTCCCGCGCGTGCCGGGCACCACGACCAGGTCCGCGTCGGCGAGCTCCTCGGGACGGTCCACGAACCGCACGACCACGCCCGGCTCGGCGGCCAGCGCGTCGACGTCCGTGAAGTTCGACATCAGCGGTACGGCGCACACGGCGACCCGCAGCACGTCCGCGCCGACCGGCGGCGCCACGACCGACTCGCGCACCGCGCCGCGCAGCGACACGCTCCCCCCTGCTTTCGACTTCGCTCGAGCAGGGGGGACCCCCATCCCGTCCTCCTCGTCGATGCCGAGCCCGTGCGCGTACGGCAGGACACCGAACGTCCGGCGCCCCGTCAGGCCCAGCAGCATGTCCAGGCCCGGCTCCAGCAGCGTCACGTCACCGCGGAACTTGTTCACCAGGTACCCCGCGACCAGCTCCTGGTCCTCGGGCGCCAGCAGCGCCGTCGTCCCGAAGAACTGGGCGAAGACCCCGCCCCGGTCGATGTCGCCGACCACGACGACGGGGAAGCGGGCGGCACGGGCGATGCCCATGTTGACGATGTCGTTGCGGCGGAGGTTGATCTCGGCGGGGCTGCCCGCGCCCTCGCAGATCACGGCGTCGTACGTGCTCCGCAGCTCCTCCAGGCACTCGACGACCGTGCCGAGCAGCGCCTGCTGCCGGCCCCCGTGGTAGCCGCGGGCGCTCAGCTCGCCGACCGGCCTGCCCATCAGCACGACCTGGCTGGAGCGGTCGCTGCCGGGCTTCAGCAGCACCGGGTTCATCAGCGCGGTCGGCTCCACGCGGGCCGCCTGCGCCTGCATGGCCTGCGCACGGCCGATCTCCGCGCCCTCGCGGGTGACGAAGGAGTTGAGGGACATGTTCTGCCCCTTGAACGGCGCTACCTTCACGCCCTGCCGTACCAGCCAGCGGCAGATGCCGGCCGTGACGACGCTCTTGCCCGCGTCGGACGTGGTGCCCGCGACGAGCAGCCCCCCACCCTTGCTCATGTACGCCTCCGCTTGATAGCCCCGTACGCCAGCCGCCCGCCCACGCACACCGCGAGCGTGAGGGCACTCACCCGGCGCGACAACCGCACCGCCCGCTCGATGTCCGCCACCTCCACGGCCCGGCCCTCGCCGTTGAGCACGGGCCGGTGCTCGACCCGGCCGCCGTACGACAGCGTCCCGCCGAGCCGTACGCCCAGCGCGCCCGCGAAGGACGCCTCGACCGGACCCGCGTTCGGGCTCGGGTGCCTGCCCGCGTCGGCCCGCCAGGCCCGCACCGCGCCGCGCGGGTTCCCGCCGGCGACCGCCGCGAGGGCGGCCGTCAGCCGGGCGCCGGGCCAGCCGGCCACGTCGTCGAGGCGGGCCGAGGCCCAGCCGAAGCGGCGGTACTTCGGCGACTTGTGCCCGACCATCGCGTCCAGGGTGTTCACCGCCCGGAACGCCACCAGCCCCGGTACGCCGGCGATCGCGCCCCACACCAGGGCGCCGGTCACGGCGTCGGAGGTGTTCTCGGCGACCGACTCGACGACCGCGCGGGCGATGCCGGGGCCGTCCAGGGCCTGCGGGTCGCGCCCGCACAGGTGCGGCAGCCGCTCCCGGGCCACGTCCAGGTCACCGGCGGCGAGCGCGCCACCGATGGCGCGGGCCTCGCGGCCCAGCGTCGTACCGCCGACGACCGCCCACACGGAGGCCGCGGTCAGCGCGACGGGAAGGGCGCCCCGGTGGCGTACCGCCCGGGCGGCGAGCGCCGCCGCACCGGCGGCGCCACCGGCGCACACCACGGCGTGCAGCGCGCCCCAGGCGCGGTGGTCGCGCCACAGCACGCCCTCGACCCGGGCGGCGGCGCGGCCGAACGCGGCTACGGGGTGACCCCGGCGGGGGTCGGCGAGGAGCAGATCGGCGGCGAGCCCGGCGGCCGCGCCGCAGGCGAAGACTTGGTCACTGCGCATCGGTTCAGCCCGCCGATACGCCTCGCCGGCCATGGGGACGCACGTGTCTGTAGGGGTAGCCGCGCATGGGTGATGTCCTCACTCAGGGTCCGCGCCCTGGCTCGACGTGACCGGCGACGAGAGTTCCTGACTCATCCGGCCGCACGGGGCGGGCCGGACTCACAGTGGCGGGACCGCGCCGGAATCGCACCGGCTTCCTCTCCTGCCGCCGTAATGGCCCCGGCAGTCCACCACGCCCTGCGAACGCCCGTCAACTCGCCGTTGACCTGCGGCGGGAGGTTGTGCCGAGGCACACACCGGCGCACGACGGCGCCCCCGGAACGGTGTGCGTTCCGGGGGCGCCGTCGTACGTGGCGTGCTCAGGTGACGATCAGGAAGATTCCGTACGCCACCGCGGCGGCGCAGAGCGCGAAGCAGGCGTACGCGCCCGTGCGGGCCATGACGGCCGAGCCGCCGTTCGCGGAGGCCGTCTCCTGCTTGGAGAGGCCGACGATGCCGAGGGTGAACAGGCCCACCAGTGCGACGGTGGCCAGGAGGCTGACCCCGAAGACGGAGCCGAGTGCTGCCCAGTCGATCTTCATGCTGTTCTTTCCTTACACCGTGGCGGCGGGAGCCGGGGTGGTGGATGCCGTGTCCTCGCCGGCGGGAGCCGGGATGGTGGCCTTGAGGTCGGTGACGTTGCCGGCCGGCGGCGGGGTGACGGCCGCGATCGCGGTGGTCACGACGCCCGCGGGCTCGTCCTCCGGCTCCACGTCGTTGACGTTGGTGTGGTCGACGACCTGGCGGCGGGAGATGAACCAGATCGCGGCGCACGAGGCGACCAGGAAGACCGCGACGGCGGCGACGCCCCAGTCACCCTGCTGGGTGACGTACTCCGAGGCGGCGGCGACCAGACCGGCGGCCGGCAGGGTCAGGCCCCAGGCGACGAACATCCGGGTGGCCGTGGACCAGCGGACCACGCCGCCCTTGCGGCCGAGGCCCGCGCCCATCACGGCGCCGGAGCAGGAGTGGGTCGTCGACAGCGAGAAGCCCAGGTTGGACGAGGCCAGGATGACGGCCGCGGCGCCGGTCTGGGCGGCGAAGCCCTGCTGCGGCTGGAGGTCGGTCAGGCCCTTGCCCATGGTGCGGATGATGCGCCAGCCGCCCAGGTAGGTGCCGAGCGCGATCGCCACACCGGCGGAGACGATCACCCACAGGGGCGGGTTGGAGCCGGGCGCGAGGGCGCCGGCGGAGACCAGGGCCAGGGTGATGATGCCCATGGTCTTCTGCGCGTCGTTGGTGCCGTGGGCGAGCGAGACCAGACCGGCGGAGGCGATCTGACCGGCGCGGTAGCCCTTGCGGCCGGTCTTGTCGTCGATGTGCGCGTTGGCCTTGTACGTCAGCCGGGTGGCGAGCATCGCGGCGGCGCCGGCCACGACCGGGGCGGCGACGGCCGGGATCAGGACCTTGGTGACGACGACGCCGCCGTTGACGCCGCTCAGGCCCACCGAGGCGATGGTGGCGCCGACCAGGCCGCCCATCAGGGCGTGGGAGGAGCTGGACGGCAGACCGACCAGCCAGGTCAGCAGGTTCCACAGGATCGCGCCGACGAGCGCCGCGAAGATCACTTCGGGTTGGATGCCCTCTTCGTTGACGAGTCCGCTGGAGATCGTCTTGGCGACCTCGACGGACAGGAAGGCACCCACCAGGTTCAGCACGGCGGACATGGCCACCGCCGTCTTGGGCTTCATCGCGCCGGTCGAGATGGTGGTCGCCATCGCGTTGGCGGTGTCATGGAAACCGTTCGTGAAATCGAACACGAGAGCTGTCACGACCACAATGGCGAGCAGCAGCGTGATGTGTTCCATTTACCCAGGCAATCGTTCGACGTCAGTGGTTCGGCGAACGTAGGCAACCTGAGTGAACGGAAGGTGAACTGGGTCGGGCGTCGTGGTGACCCCTAACAGGGGGCGGCGGTTCCGCTTCCGGCTCCCGGTGTCCGCTGAGAGGGGCGCGGCCCCCCGGAATCCGGGCGTTTCCGGCCTCTCGCCCGACCCCGGCGGCCCCCTCGCGGCGCCCGCCGCCGGGCGCGCGCCACCGGGCCGAAGAGATACTCATCACCCCGCCGTGCCCCGACCGGCCCGGCGCGACAGGATCGGGTGCATGACACACGACGCGATCGAGCGGGCATGGGGCGCCCTCGTGGACACCGCCCGCAGGACAGTGACGGACGGGCTGGTCGTCGGCACCTCCGGGAACGTCTCGGTACGGGTGGGGGACCTCGTGCTCGTCACCCCCAGCGGCGTGCCGTACGACCGGCTCACCCCCGCCGACACCGTCGCCGTCGACCTCGACGGCACCCAGGTGCGCGGCCGGCTCACCCCCACCAGCGAGCTGCCCATGCACCTGGAGATCTACCGCCACACCACGGCGGGAGCGGTCGTGCACACCCACGCCGTGCACGCCACGGCCGTCTCCACCCTCGTCACCGAACTGCCACCGATCCACTACATGACCGGGGCCCTCGGCGGCCCCGTCCGGGTCGCCCCCTACGCGCTGTACGGCACGGACGAGCTGGCCCGCAACATGCTGCGCGCCCTCGACGGCCGCACCGCGTGCCTGCTGCGCAACCACGGGACGATCGCCTACGGGGACGGTCTGGACCAGGCCTACGACCGCACGGCCCAGCTCGAATGGATGTGCCGGGTCTGGCTCACCGCCAGCTCCCTGCCCGGCCACACCCCCAGCCTGCTCACGCCCGCCGAACTCCACGAGGCGACCCACAAACTCCACGGCTACGGCCAGCCCCACTGACCCGGCACGGGGGTGTCCCCGCGCCCCTAGCGGCCGGGCCCCGGGGGACGGGTCGCGTGCGCGCGCCTCGGCCTCGACGGCGGGCCCGGCCCCGGGGGCGGGCCGCGTGCGGGCGCGCTCCGGCTTCGGCGGCCGGGCCGTGCCCGGGGGCGGGTCGCGGAGGCCCGGCGGCAGGCCCCGCCCGGGGGTCCCGGGAGGCGGGTCGCACGCGGGCGTCCTACGGCCCCGGCGGCCGGGCCCGCACGGGGGGCACCCCCCCCGGCCGTGCCGCGCAGCTCCCGCGGGACGACACTCCGCCGGGGGTGCCCACTGGCAGGCGGCGGCGCCCGCGTCGACACTGGAACGGTGCGCCCGGCTACAGCGACGGCAGCGGCCGTCACCACCCTGTTCGGTGTCGGCGCGGCCACGGTCGCGGCCGGCCGGTACGCCAGCAGCGCCGCGCTCAAGGTGCCGCCCGGCCGGCCCCTGCCCGGCGAGCCCCGGCTCACCGTGCACGCCACGGCCGCCGGGCAGGTCGCCCTGACCCGCGGCCTCGCCTCGGGACGCCCCGGCATCTACGGGCTCGTCGGCCCCGACGTCCACGCGGTCGTCGGCCCCGTCCTGGACGACGTGCCGCACTCCGCCGACACGGTCGTACGCCGCCTCGAACGCGTCGTCAGCGGCCGCCTGGAGGTGGGCAGCCGCGTCACGCTCACCCCGCAGCTCCACACCGGCACCCCTGCCGACGCGCTCGGTCTGGAGTACCAGGACGTGGAGGTGCCCGGCGAACTCGGCGCCCTGCCGGCCTGGTTCGTCCCCGCCGCCCGCTCCACCTGGGTCGTCACCGTGCACGGCATCGGCACCACACGCGAGCACCCCATGAACCTGATGGGGTTCCTCAACCGCATGCGCCTCCCGGTGCTCGACCTCGCCTACCGCGGCGACCCCGGAGCGCCCCGCCTCCCGGGCGGGCTCGGCCACCTCGGCGACTCCGAGTGGCGGGACCTGGACGCCGCCGTCCGGCACGCCGTCCGCGAGGGCGCCGAACGTGTGATCCTCCACGGCTGGTCCACCGGCGCCGCCATGGCCCTGCACGCCGCGGCCAACTCCGGCCTCCGGGACCGCATCGGCGGCCTCGTCCTCGACTCACCCGTCCTGGACTGGGAAGCCACGCTCCGGGCCCTGGCCACCGCCCGCCGCGTCCCCGCCCCGCTGCTCCCGCTCGCCGTGCGAGCCGCCCGGGGCAGCACGGGTGTGCACGGCGACCGGCTCGCCGAAGCGGCCGACCCCCAGGGCCTGCGCGTCCCGACCCTGGTCTTCCACGGCCCCGACGACCACCTGGCCCCCTGGCAGGGCTCCCGCGAGCTCGCCGCCCGCCGGGCGGACCTGGTCACCCTCCACACCGTCCCCAACGCCCCGCACGCCGCGATGTGGAACGCCGACCCCGACCGCTACGAGGAGGCCCTCCGCCGCTTCCTCACCGCCCTCGTCTGATACGCCGGCCCCGCCCCCTCCCACCCCGTCCCCGCCCCGTCCGTGCGGGGTGCGAACCCGGCGAATCGGATTCCGTTTGGGCTTTCGGGGCGTCAGCGGGAAGACTGCCCCCGTGACGTCTCGAAAGCCTGATGAGCAACTGGCGCGCAACTCCAGACTCCGACTCGTCCGTCCGCGGCCCCTGACGACGGCCCGACGGGCCGTGACGACCCGGCGCACGCGGCCGGTGCCACGGCCGCCGGAGGGGACACCGCCGCCCGCCGAGCTGGCCCGACAGGCGAGGGCGGTGCTCGCCGACGCCGTGCGCATCGCGCGCTGGGCCGCCGTCGAGCGCGACCGCGACCACGACCACGACGCCACCTCCGCGACCGAACGGGCCGCCGCCGCCCTGGACCTGACGCCCGCCCAGGTGCGGGCCGGCTGGGACCGCGCCCGGCTGGCCGGCCTCGTCGAACTCCACGGCGACACCGCCCGCCCCGGCTGGCGGCTGCGCGCCTGGGACCGGGACGATTCCGCCGTACTGCGCGGCTGGGTCGCCCTCTTCGACGCCTGGTCGCTCGTCCACCCGGCACCCGGCGACGTCGCCCCCGCCGCCGTCGCCGAGGTCGTGGAAGCCTTCCCCCAGGTGCTCTCCCTCCTCCAGCTCTCCGCCGGTCCCGTGCCCGTCCCTGCCCTGCTCGACCTGCTCCAGCAGCGCGTCGCCGAACTGCGCGAGGAGCGCTGCGAGGTGCCCGACGGCCCGCAGCCGCAGCCCCTGCCCGGCCCCGACTCCCTCGCCCGGCTGCTCGACTGGGCCCTGGAGGGCCTGGCGGCCGTCGGTGCGCTGACCCTCGGCGACAACCAGGCGACCCTCACCCCGCTCGGCAACTGGGCCGTATGGGTCAAGCTGGAGCAGATCTGCGTCGCCGCCCAGAGCCCCGCGGGCCACATCGAGCAGTCCGCCGAGGACATGCTGCGCGGCTGCGCCCGCCTCACCCCCGGTCCGGCCCGCGTCGAGTACCGGGCGTGGCTCGCCGCCCGCCCCGTCGGCAGTGCCGTCACCGAACTGCTCGCCGTCGCCCGGGGCGAGGACGCCCTGCTGCGCGGCCTCGCCTTCGAGGCACTCCGGGTCGTCGGCGCACCGGCCGAGGCCGAGGTGCGGGCCGCCGCCGCGGAGGTCAGCCTCCGCCCCTACGCCCTGCTCTGGCTCGCCGAGTACGAGGGCGCCGACCCGGACGAGGCCCCCGACGTCCTGACCCGCGAGGAGGCCACCTGGCTCTGGGTGGACACCGCCGCGGCCGTCGCCGACCACGGCGAGAGCGCCCTCCTGGTCCGCCACCTGGAGTCCGCCGTCCAGGGCACGGTGCCCGCGCTGCTCGACGAGGTCCGCGCGGTCGGCCACCCCCGCACCGTCCAGGTCCTGGTCGCCCTGGCCGCGGCGCACCCCGACCCCGCCCTCGCCAAGGCGATGCGCCGCGCGGCCTTCCAGGTCCACACCGGCGGGGCCTGACCGGCCTACTCCGCGCCGCCGGGGGCGTACGTCCCGAAGCTCCAGACGTTGCCCTCGGCGTCGCGCGCCATGTAGTCCCGCGACCCGTACTCCTGGTCCGTCGGCGGCATCAGCACCTCCACCCCGTGCTCCACCGCCCGGGCGTGGTGCGCGTCCACGTCCTCCACCACCACGTACACCCCCACCGGCCCCCCGCCCGCCATCGCCTTGGCGAAGACGCCGTCGCCACCCTTGCTGCCCAGCATCACCATGCCGCTGCCGTGGGCCAGCTCGGAGTGGACGACACGGCCGTCCTCGCCCTCGTACACGCTCACCTCGGTGAAACCGAAGGCTTCCTTCAGCGTTCTGATGGCCGCCTTCGCGTCCTCGTACAGGATCGTCGGATAGATGCTCGGTACGTTCGCCATGCTGATCACGCTCCGATTCCGCGCTCGACTTCACCCTTGCGACTGTGACCCGGATCTCAGCTTTTCCTCAGTCTGGCACCCGGCACCGACAACGCCCCGCCGAGCGGCCCCGGCTCACCGGAAGGTGTTGCGCCGGGCCATATCGCCCCACCGCGCCGCTCCGTGGTGCCATCGCCCCCGGCAGCACCCCGCGCCGCCCGCCCGGCGGACGGCCGCCCGGGCACGTCCCGCGCCTTCCGCGGCGGGCGCCGGCGCGGCCACCGAGCCGCGGACGCCGGCCCCCCACGCGCGTTCCCCGCCGCCGCGGCATGGCCGAAAAGCAGTTGCACACGCCCGTTAGACTGGCCCGTATGGCCATTCTCCCCGTGCATTAGACCGGCGTCGAAGCCACCGCACCCGCCGTCCTTCCGCCGTCTTCCCCACCGCCCTGGAGTCTGTCCGTGATCACCGCTTCCGGTATCGAGCTGCGCGCCGGCGCCCGCGTTCTCATCGAGTCCGCTTCCTTCCGCATCGCCAAGGGCGACCGCGTCGGCCTGGTCGGCCGCAACGGCGCCGGCAAGACGACCCTCACCAAGTGCCTCGCGGGCGAGGGCATCCCCGCGGGCGGCACCATCACCCGCTCCGGTGAGGTCGGCTACCTCCCGCAGGACCCCCGCACCGGCGACCTCGACGTCCTGGCCCGCGACCGCATCCTCTCAGCCCGCGGCCTGGACGTCCTGCTGCGCAAGATGCGGCAGAACGAGGAGCGCATCGCGAACGGCCAGGGCGCCACCCGCGAGAAGGCACTGCGCCAGTACGAGCGCCAGGAGACCGAGTTCCTCACCAAGGGCGGGTACGCCGCCGAGGCCGAGGCGGCCACCATCGCCCACGCCCTCGGCCTGCCCGACCGCGTCCTGGGCCAGCCGCTGCACACGCTCTCCGGCGGTCAGCGCCGCCGTGTCGAGCTCGCCCGCATCCTCTTCTCGGACGCCGACACCCTGCTCCTGGACGAGCCGACCAACCACCTCGACGCCGACTCCATCGTCTGGCTGCGCGACTACCTCAAGACCTACCGCGGTGGCTTCATCGTCATCTCCCACGACGTCGACCTTGTCGAGACGGTGGTCAACAAGGTGTTCTACCTGGACGCCAACCGGTCGGCGATCGACATCTACAACATGGGCTGGAAGCTCTACCAGCAGCAGCGCGAGGCCGACGAGAAGCGCCGCAAGCGCGAGCGCGCCAACGCCGAGAAGAAGGCAGCCGCCCTCAACGCGCAGGCCGACAAGATGCGCGCCAAGGCCACCAAGACCGTCGCCGCGCAGAACATGGCGCGCCGCGCCGAGCGGCTGCTGTCCGGCCTCGAGGACGTCCGCGCCGCCGACAAGGTCGCCAAGCTGCGCTTCCCGGAACCGGCGCCGTGCGGGAAGACCCCGCTCACGGCGGAGGGCCTGTCCAAGTCGTACGGGTCGCTGGAGATCTTCACCGACGTGGACCTCGCCATCGACAAGGGGTCGCGGGTCGTCATCCTGGGCCTCAACGGCGCGGGCAAGACGACGCTGCTGCGGCTGCTGGCCGGGGTCGAGACGCCCGACACCGGGCAGGTGACGCCGGGCCACGGCCTCAAGCTCGGCTACTACGCCCAGGAGCACGAGACCCTCGACCCGGACCGCACGGTCCTGGAGAACATGCGCTCCGCCGCGCCGGACCTCGACCTCGTCGAGGTCCGCAAGACGCTCGGCTCCTTCCTCTTCTCCGGCGACGACGTCGACAAGCCGGCGGGCGTCCTGTCCGGCGGCGAGAAGACCCGCCTGGCGCTGGCCACCCTCGTCGTCTCCTCGGCCAACGTCCTGCTCCTCGACGAGCCGACGAACAACCTCGACCCGGCCAGCCGCGAGGAGATCCTGGGCGCGCTGCGCACCTACAAGGGCGCCGTCGTCCTCGTCACCCACGACGAGGGCGCGGTCGACGCCCTCCAGCCGGAGCGGATCATCCTGCTGCCGGACGGCGTCGAGGACCTGTGGGGCGCGGACTACGCGGATCTCGTCGCGCTGGCGTAGCGAAGGGCCACGGGCGTCACCGAAGGGCCCGACGGCGTGGCGGAAGCGCCGCCGGCGAGGCCCTGATCGTCCCGCCATGGATCATTCGGCTTACCCGTGATCCATCATCTGAGTGAGGACGTCTCGTACTGCGGCGTGGCGCCGAGCGGATTTCCCGTCCCGGCCACACGCCCCGCCTTCCGTTGCCGTACCTCCCTGACCTGGCCTTTCGTCCCCGAGGCGGCCGCTGGTCCGGACCTGTCGGCCGGAATGTGGCCGCCCGGTGGTGAAACCTCGCGGCACAGACCTTGTCGAATGGCTGGCCAGGAGGCGCTCGAGGGGTGATCATGAGAAGACCAGAGCGCACTTCCCATGAGGAGGCACGGGTGGCCGAGACTCTGAAGAAGGGCAGCCGGGTGACCGGCGCCGCGCGCGACAAGCTCGCGGCAGACCTGAAGAAGAAGTACGACTCCGGTGCGAGCATCCGGGCATTGGCCGAGGAGACCGGCCGATCCTATGGGTTCGTCCACCGGATGCTGAGCGAGTCCGGAGTCACGCTGCGTGGACGCGGCGGAGCGACGCGAGGCAAGAAGGCCGCTTCGGCCTGACGGCCCAGTGACCTGACATTCCGAGCGCGGCTCGTCCGGCCCCACCGGTTCCGGCAGGGCCACCCGGTCGATCGCAGTGTCGGCCGGGTGGTTACTGTGCAGTCACTTGATGGCTGCACTGCTGCACCGGACCCGGAGGCGCCCCATGACCTCGCTCGACCCAGTCCTCGAAGTGCTTGACAAGGACGGCGTACGGCTCACCGTCGAAGACGCCGTTGCCACGGTGACCCTGACCAACCCGGCCAAGCGCAACGCCCAGTCTCCCGCTCTGTGGCGGGCGTTGGCGGAGGCCGGACGGTCGCTGCCGGGCAGCGTGCGGGTCGTGGTGCTGCGCGGTGAGGGCAAGTCCTTCTCCGCCGGACTCGACCGGCAGGCGTTCACGCCGGAGGGCTTCGACGGCGAGCCGTCGTTCCTGGATCTGGCACGGGGCTCCGACGCCGAACTCGACGCGGTCATCGCCGAGTACCAGGAGGCGTTCACCTGGTGGCGCCGTAACGACATCGTGTCGATCGCGGCCGTCCGGGGTCACGCGATCGGGGCCGGCTTCCAGCTCGCTCTCGCGTGCGACCTGCGGGTGGTGGGCGAGGACGTCCAGTTCGCCATGCGCGAGACCAGCCTGGGCCTCGTCCCCGACCTGACCGGCACGCACCCCCTCGTCACGGCGGTCGGCTATGCCCGCGCGCTGGAGATCTGCGCGACCGGGCGGTTCGTCCACGCCGCCGAGGCCGAGCGCATCGGGCTGGCCAACCTCGTCGTGCCCGCCGACGACCTCGACGCCGCCGTACGCGACCTGGCGGGCGCCCTGCTCGCGGCGCCGCGTGACGCGGTCGTCGAGACCAAGGCGCTGCTGCGCGGCGCGGGGGAGCGGACGTACGAGGAGCAGCGGACGGCCGAGCGTGCCGCTCAGGCGCGCCGCCTGCGCGACCTCGCCGGGCTCTCCGACTGACCCGTCCGACCCGACCGATCCTCGGGCGCGACGTCCGTGACCACCACGGTCACGGGCAGTTCGCCGCCGACGGCCCCGCGTACCGCCCGTGCCACGTCCAGCGCACGGTGGTCCGGGGCCGTCGCCAGTTCGACGCGCAGGTGGTCGGCGGCCCGGTGGACGGAGTGCCCGAGGGCCGTCGTCAGCCGGGCCACGCCCGTGACCGCCGCCGCGACGGCGGCCGCCGGGTCCTCCGCCGCCCGCACGTCCGCCCCCGGGGTCTGTGGCGCCGGGGTGTCCGTGGCCGGGGCGTGCGCCCGTGCCGGAGGCGCGGTGGGCGGCGCGTCCAGGAGCGCCGTCACCCGCAGGTCCACCTCCGCCACGGCCAGCCCGAGCCGTACCTCCGCCGCCGTGTGCAGCGCGGCACGCAGCCGCTCCGCCAGGTCGGGCAGCGGTACGCCGGGACCGGCGGCGAAGTCCGCCTCGATGCGCAGCGGGCCGGGCGGCAGCGAACCCGGCGGGGGCGGGAACACGGGCGCGGCCGGTGGGCCCGCCTCCGCGAGGGCGATCCGGAGCCGGCCCGGCTCCACCCCCGGCACCTTCCGTGCCGCCCCGCGCAGCACCGCGTCCGCGGCGCGCTCCGCCACCCAGGCACCGTCCTCCGGGCCACCCAGCGGAAGCAGCCGTCCCAGGCCGACCCTGCTGCGTACCGCGCTCACCCATCCGTCAGCCGTCGTCATTGCTCCAGCCTGCCGCATCCCCGGCGCGAGATCGGGCAACCACCCTTAATGTGTGCAAAGGAGGGCAAAACTCCCGAAGGGATGACGGTGATGACCGACGAGTCGCAGTCCGCTCAGTCCGCCCAGGCGGCGAAGGCCGCGCGGGTGAGGGAACCGGCCGCCGAGGAGACCAGGCGGACCTCCATGGCCAAGCGGAGCGGCGCCGGCGGCGACCCGGCGTCCCGCGGGCGCACCACCATCGCCGACGGGGTCGTGGAGAAGATCGCCGGGCTCGCGGCCCGGGACGTCGTCGGTGTTCACGCGATGGGCAGCGGCATCTCCCGCACCTTCGGCGCGGTGCGCGACCGGGTCCCCGGCGGCAGGCCCAGCGTCACGCGCGGTGTGAAGGCCGAGGTCGGAGAGGTGCAGACGGCGCTGGACCTGGAGATCGTCGTCGAGTACGGCGTCTCCATCCGCGATGTCGCACGCGCCGTGCGGGAGAACGTGATCTCGGCGGTGGAGCGGATGACCGGCCTGGAGGTCGTCGAGGTCAACATTGCGGTGAGCGATGTGAAGCTGCCCGAGGAAGAGGACGAAGAGCCGGAGTCACGGCTCCAGTAGCCAGCCGCAAGGAGCGCACGATGAGCATGGCGATGGTCGGCCTGGTGGCCGGAATGGCGCTCGGCTTCGCCGGATACTTCGGCGGCTTCGGGGCGTTTGTACTGGTGGCCGCGTTGGGAGCGGTCGGGTTCGTGGTGGGGCGGTTCCTCGACGGGGACCTGGAGCCCGGCGACCTGTTCCGGGGCCGTGACCGCGACGACCGGCGGCGGTGACGCGGTGACGGGGGTTGAGGCGGCGGAACGGGGCGCGACCACCATCGCCGACCGTGTCGTGGCGAAGATCGCCGCGCGCGCGGCCCGCGAGGCGCTCAAGGCCGCACCGGAGGAACCGGAGGAGGCGCCGGGGTCCGGGCCGGCCGGCCGGCCACCGCACGCGGCGGTGGTCGTCCACCGGGACGCCGCACGGATCCGGATCAGTCTGGAGCTGCGCTACCCCTGTGACATCGGTGCCCAGTGCGGCGCCGTGCGCCGTCAGGTGATCCGGCGCGTACGGACGCTGGCGGGCATGGAGGTGCCGGAGGTGGCGGTCCAGGTGGAGCGGCTGCACTCCCCGTACACGCGGGACAAGGGCCGCGGGAGGGTCCGATGAGCACGACAGCGCCCACCGAGCCGGCCGCCGGGGCGCCCGTGCCCGTACTGGAGGGCGGGGCGGGCGGCAGAGCCCACCGCTTCTGGTCCGTACGGCGCGTCCCGGCCGCGCTGCTCGCGCTCCTCGTACTCGGGGCCGCGGGCCTGCTGCTGTACGACGTCGCCGCGGTGGAGGCCGGGCGGCCCGGCATGCGCTGGCGCCGCGTCCTCGCCGACGACCTGGCCACCCGGCCGCTGGACGACGTGGCGGTGCTCGCCGGCGCGGCCGGGGCCCTCGTTCTGGGCCTGTGGCTGCTGGTGCTGGCCTGCACGCCCGGGCTGCGCGCCGTCCTGCCGATGCGGCGGGGCGACGGTCCGCTGCGGGCCGGTCTGCGGCGCGACGCGGTCGAGGCCGTGCTGCGCGAGCGGGCGACGGCGGTGGCGGGGGTGCAGTCCGTACGGGTACGGGCGCGGCGGCGCAAGGCCCTGGTACGGGCCGTGTCCCACTTCCGCGAGCTCGACGACGTACGCACCGATCTGGACACCGCGCTGCGTGCCGCGGTGGAGGAACTGGGCCTGGCGCGGCCGCCGGACGTGTCCGTGCACGTCCGGAAACCCGCGCGGAAGGGGTGAGCGGACATGCTGCGGACCGTCAACCGGGTGCTGCTGGCCCTGGCCGGAGCGGTGCTGGTGTGCGCGGGCGGCGCGGTGCTGGCGGCCGGCCTGGACCTGGGCGTGCCGTCGTGGTGGCCCTGGCGGGGCCCGGACTCCGTGCTGCTGAAGGGGTCGACGCGGCGGGCCTGGGCGTGGCCGGCCGTCATCGCGGTCCTCGCTGCGCTGGTGCTGCTGGCGCTGTGGTGGCTGCTGGCACAGCTTCGGCGGCACCGGCCGGCGGACGTGCTCGTCGACAGCCGGGACGGGGAGAGCGCGGTGCTGCGCGGCCGGGCCCTGGAGGACGCCGCGGCGTCGGAGGCCGAGGCCATGGACGGCGTGTCGGCCGCCCGTGTCCGGCTGACCGGCCGGCGCACGGCGCCCTCGGCGCGGGTGTCGCTGCTGCTGGAGCCGCACGCCTCACCGGCCGGCACCCTGGCGCGCCTGCGGGACGGCGCGCTCGCGCACGCCCGCGAGTCGGCGGGCCTCGACCGGCTCCCCGCCGAGGCCCACCTGCGCGCCGCCCGTCACCGCACGCGCCGCGTCACCTGACCGGCCGCCTCAGAAGCCGTGGAGCGCGCCTCCGTCGACGGGGACCATCACGCCCGTCAGGTAGGAGGCCGCCGGGGACAGCAGGAACGCCGCCGTGGTGCCGAACTCCTCCGGGGTGCCGTACCGGCGCAGCGGGATGCGGGACTCGGAGGCCGCGCGTGCCGCCGAGGCGTCCCCGGACAGGGCGTCCAGCTCGCGTACGCGGTCGGTGTCGATGCGGCCGGGGAGCAGACCGACCACGCGGACGCCGCTCGGGCCCAGGTCGTTGGCGAGCGACTTGGCGAAGCCCGCCAGCCCGGGGCGCAGGCCGTTGGAGATGGTGAGGCCCGGGATCGGCTCGTGCACCGAACCGGACAGGACGAACCCGATCACCCCGCCCTCCGGCAGCGCGGCCGCCGCCGCCCGGGCCATCCGCACCGCGCCCAGGAACACCGCGTCGAAGGCGGCCTGCCACTGCTCGTCCGTGTTGTCCGCTCCCCACCCCGGGGCCGGACCGCCCACGCTGATCAGGATGCCGTCGAAGCGCCCGAAGTGCGTCCGGGCGGCACCGATCAGCCGGTCGGCGGCCGCCGGGTCGGCGTTGTCCGCCGCGACGCCCACGGCGGAGGGGCCCAGCCCGGCCGCCGCCTCGGCCACCGCCTTCTCGTCCCGGGCGGAGACGACGACCTTCGCGCCGTCCGCCACCAGGGCGCGCGCCGAGGCATTGCCCAGTCCCCGGGACGCGCCGGTCACGACGTACACACGGTCCTTCAGTCCAAGATCCATGGACCTATCCTGCCGCCTCCTCGCGCGCCAGCGCGAGGGCCGTCCCCACGAGCCCGATGTGACTGAACGCCTGGGGGTAGTTGCCGAGCTGCCGGCCCGCCGTCGCGTCGTACTCCTCGGCGAGCAGCCCCACGTCGTTGCGGAGCGACAGCAGCCGTTCGAACAGCTCCCGCGCCTCCTTCGTCCGGCCCGTCATGCGCAGCGCGTCCGCCATCCAGAACGAGCAGACGAGGAAGGTCCCTTCGTCGCCCGGCAGTCCGTCGACGGGTACGCCCTCGGTGCTGTACCGCAGGATGAAACCGTCATGGCTCAGCTCCGCCCGCACCGCGTCCACCGTGCCCACCACGCGCGGATCGTCCGGCGGCAGGAACCCGACCCGGGGGATCAGGAGCGTCGCCGCGTCCAGTTCCCGGGAGCCGTACGACTGCGTGAAGGTGTTGCGCTCCGGGTCGTACGCCTTCTCGCACACCTCCCTGTGCACCTCGTCGCGCATCGCCCGCCACCGGCTCACGTCGCCGCGCAGCGACGGGTCCTTCTCCAGGGTGCGCACCGCGCGGTCGGCGGCGACCCACGCCATGACCTTGGAGTGCGTGAAGTGGCGGCGCGGCCCGCGCACCTCCCACAGCCCCTCGTCGGGCTGCCGCCAGGTCGACTCCAGGAAGCCCAGCAGGCTGAGCTGGAGGTTCCAGGCGTGCGTCTGCGGGGCCAGCCCCGCCTCGCGCGCCAGGTAGAGGGAGTCGATGACCTCGCCGTACACGTCGAGCTGGAGCTGGCGCACGGCGGCGTTGCCGGTGCGGACCGGCGCCGACCCCGCGTACCCGCGCAGCCACGGCAGCTCCGTCTCCGGCAGCCGGCGCTCGCCCGCGAGCCCGTACATGATCTGGAGGTCCGCCGGGTCACCGGCCACCGCCCGCAGCAGCCAGTCCCGCCACGCCGCCGCCTCGTCCAGGTAGCCCGCCGACAGCAGCGCGCCGAGCGTGAGCGTCGCGTCGCGCAGCCAGCAGTAGCGGTAGTCCCAGTTGCGCACGCCCCCGATGTCCTCGGGCAGCGAGGTCGTGGGCGCGGCGACGATGCCGCCCGTCGGGGCGTACGTCAGCGCCTTCAGGGTGATCAGCGAGCGCATCACGGCCTCGCGGTACGGCCCTTCGTAGGTGCACTGCGCGGCCCAGGACTCCCAGTCCTCCAGCGTGTGCTCCAGCGCCTCGAAGGGGTCGATCAGCGGCGGGCGGGGCCGGTGCGAGGGGTGCCAGGTCAGGACGAAGGCCACCTTCTCTCCCGCGCCGACCGTGAACGACGAGCAGGTGCTGAACTGCTGACCCCACGTCTTCACCTCGGGCTCGCTGCGCAGCCATATGGAGTCCGGGCCGGCGATCGCGACCCGGTGGCCGTCCGTCCGGCGCACCCACGGCACGGCGGACCCGTAGTCGAAGCGCAGGCGCAGCACCGCCGCCATCTCGACCGTGCCGCTGACACCCTCCACGATGCGTACGACATCGGGCGCCTCGTCGCGCTGCGGCATGAAGTCCAGCACCTTGACCGTGCCGGTACGGGTCTCCCAGAGGGACTCCAGGACCAGGGAGTCGCCGACGTAACGCCGCCGCGTGCAGGTGTGCGCGTCCTTGGGGGCGAGCCGCCAGTGGCCGTTGTTCTCGTCGCCGAGCAGCGAGGCGAAGCAGGCCGCCGAGTCGAACCTCGGCAGGCACAGCCAGTCGATCGAACCGTCCCTCCCCACCAGGGCAGCGGTCTGGAGATCGCCGATGAGCGCGTAGTCCTCGATGCGTTGCGTCACGCTCAGGCGTCTTCCCGCACGAACGGACGGCTAAGCAGGACCCTTCGCCGGTCCGGTACGCCGGTCGGGGCGCCGGTGCGGGACGGTGGCCGAAGGCGGCGGCGCCGCTGCGGAACGCCTACGCGGTGGCGTGCGCGGCCGGTTCGGCGTCGCCGGGCGTCGCGGTGCCTTCGGCCGCCGCCTCGCGGTCGCGCCTCTCGCGGCGTACCAGCACCACCCAGCCGACCGGCACGCCCGCCGCGAACAGCCACCACTGCACGGCGTACGCCATGTGCGCGCCGATGGAGTCGTGGTCGGGCTCGGGGATGAGCTCCGGGGTGTCCCCGGCCGGGGCCGGCTCGGTCTGCTCCAGGTAGCCGCCGAGCACCTCGCGACCGAGGCGCTCGGCCTGCTGCTCGCTGTTGATCAGCATGACCTGGCGGGCCGGCAGCCCGCTGAGGTCCTTGATGCCGCTGGCGCCGGTCGTCTCGTCGGCCTTCAGGCGGCCGGTGACGGTCACCTCGCCCCTGGGGGCGGGCGGCACCTCGGGGAAGGACATCTGGTCGGCGGCGGCGGGGATCCATCCCCGGTTCACCAGCACGACGCGGCCGTCGGTGAGGACCAGGGGGGTCAGGACGAGGAAGCCGACCTTGTCGTCGGCGTTGGTCCGGCGGCGTACGACGACCTCGTCGCCCGTGTCGAAGGTGCCGGTGGCGGTGACGCGGCGCCAGTAGTCGGCGCGGGGGACGGTGTGGCCGGGGGAGGTGAGCTCCGTCACGGGGACGGGCTCGGCCTTCAGGTTGTCCTCGATCAGCGCGTTCTGCGTGACCCGGCGCTCATGGCGGTGGAACTGCCAGAAGCCCAGCTCGACCATCACGGGGATGAGGACGAGGGCGATCAGGGTGAGGATCACCCACTGCCGGGACAACAGGAAGCGGTACACGGCTTCGACCGTACCTGTTGCGGTCGGGGACCCCGATGGGGGGTCCCGTCCCGTGCCGGTCACACCTTGTCGACGATGCCCACCTGACCCTTCTCCGCGCGGGCGCAGTGCGCCCCGCAGAACCACTGGCCGTCGGCCTCGACGCCCTGGCCGATGATCTGGACCCGGCAGTGCTCGCAGATGGGCGCCATGCGGTGGATGGCGCAGGCGAAGCAGTCGAAGACGTGCACGGCGCCTTGCGCGTGCACCTCGAAGGACATGCCGTAATCGTTTCCGCAGACCTCACAACGTGCCATGCGCCACAGGGTGCGGTCCGGCGCGCCGCAGGGGGCGGCGAAACGCCCGGCGGTCACCCGTCTGCCTATTCGTCTGCCGGGGCCACGTCACGCAGCAACTGGGTGAAGGCCGCCTCGTCGACGATCGGCGTGCCGAAGGACTTGGCCTTGACCGTCTTGGAGGTCGCGGCGTCCGGGTCGTTCGTCACGAGCAGGCTGGTCAGCCGCGACACGCTCGTCGCCACATGGAGGCCCGCTTCGACGGCCCGGTCCTCCAGCAGCTCGCGGTCGATGGAGGTGTCGCCCGAAAAAGCCACCCGCATGCCCTGCTTGAGTGGTTTGTCCGCTTCGTACCGCCCCGGGTTCGGGTGCGGACAGGCCGGCCGCTTGCGGGACGGCCGCCAGCCGCCCGAGCGGTACGACGCCTGCTGCCCGATGCGGCCCATCGGCGCCGACGCCCACTCGGTGAGCGGCCGGCACTCCAGCAGCGGCAGCCGTACGCCGCGCTCGGCCGCCGCGTGCAGACTCGGGCGGAACGCCTCGGCCAGCACGCGCGCGTCGTCCAGCGCGTTGTGCGCGTGCCGCTGCACGACACCGAAGTGCGCGGCCAGGGTCTCCAGCTTGAAGTTGGACAGCGGCAGCCCCAGCTCCTTGGAGAGGGCGATGGTGCACAGCCGCTGCCGCACCGGGGCCGTCCGCTCCGCCCGTGCGTACTCGCGGGCGATCATCGACCAGTCGAACATGGCGTTGTGCGCGACGAGCACCCGGCCGTCGAGCCGGGCGGAGAACTCCGCCGCCACCTCGGGGAAGAGCGGCGCGCCCTCCAGCACGTCGCTCGTCAGACCGTGGATCCACACCGGCCCCGGGTCGCGCTCGGGGTTGACCAGCGTGTACCAGTGGTCCTCCACCTCGCCCTGCGCGTCCAGCCGGTAGACGGCAGCGGACACTATCCGGTCGTCGCGGGCGAGGCCGGTGGTCTCCACGTCGACGACCGCGTACCCCTGTGTCGGGTAGGCGGTCGGCCACGGTGCTGCTGTCGTACGGTCGTCGAGCATGGTCACTGAGAATAGAGGCCGCCACTGACAGCGGCGCCGCCGGGCATGCCCCGAGGGTGCGCCGCGTTGACGTCCCGGACCCGTGACGCGGTGCCCCGCACGGCAGTTGGGGCGGCCGGGGCGGGCGGGACGACGAGGCGCGCACGGGCCCCCGGCCGCGGTGCGGGGTCAGGCCGTGAGCCACCGGGCGGGGTCGGTGCCCCACCGGCCCGGCGGGCGCGTCCAGTTCGCCGGCCCCCCGTCGTACGCGACCGGGGGCAGGGCGTGCCGCAGCCGGCCCATGGGGCTGTCCGTCTCGACCAGCCGGTGCTCCGGGGCGTGCGCCCGCTCCGGAACCCGCCCGGGCACGGGCCCTGTGGTGAGGCCGTGCACCAGCCAGTGCGCGGTCTGCGTCAGGGCGAGCCGCGCGAGCCACGTCCCGCCGGCACGGGCGCCGTGCCGCTCGGACAGCGCCCGCAGCACGGCGGCGGCCAGCAGGTACCCGGTGCCGTGGTCCAGGGCCTGCGCGGGCAGTGCGCCCGGCTCGCCGCCGGAGCCCTCCAGCAGGGCGATGCCCGTCGCCGCCTGGACCAGGCTGTCGAAGCCGCGCCGCTCGTGCCACGGCCCGTACCGGCCCCACGCCGAAAGCTGGGCGACGACCAGGCCGGGGCGGCGCTCGGTCAGCGCCTCGGGGGAGAGCCCGAACCGGTCCAGCGCGCCGGGCCGGTAACCGGTCACCACCACGTCCGCATCCGCGAGCAGGTCCTCGAACACCCGGCGGTCCGCACCGCGCCCGAGGTCCAGGGTCGTGGACCGCTTGCCCATCCCGGTGTCGTTGTGGGCCTCCTGACTCTCCGGCAGGTGCGGCGCGTCGATCCGCAGGACGTCCGCGCCCAGCAGCGCCAGCGTCCGCGTGGCCACCGGCCCGGCCAGCACACGCGTCAGGTCCAGCACCCGCACCCCGGCACACGGCAGCAGGGGCGCACCGGACATCCGGCTCCACGCGCCCGTGGGCCCCGCCTCCCCGATCCGCTCCAGGGTCAGCAGCGGCTGCCGGGCGACCTGGGCGCCCTGCTCGTGGGCGGCCCACTCCGCCGTGTCGCGCACCGCCACGGCGAGGCCCCCCGCCGCGTACACGGTGTCCTCCACGTCGACGGCGCGGCGCCCCGCGACCGCGTCGGCGACCGCGTCCGCCTCCGCGCCGTCCGGCAGCCCCAGCGCGGCCAGCAGCCGGGACCGGTGGTGCGGGTAGTTGGCATGCGTGCGGACCCACCCGTCGGCCGCCCGCCAGAACCGCGACAGCGGCGCGAACGTCGTCGCCGCCCGGCCGTCCACCCTGACCAGCCGGTCGCTGAGGAACGCGGTGGCCACCGCCCCGTCGTCCAGCCGGACACGCGGCACCGGCCCCCCGGTGCGCACGGCGGTGAGCTCGGCGGCCGCCAGCGAGCACACCGCGACGGTCGCCCGGGCCAGCCCCAGCACGGCCGACCGCGCGGGCAGGCCGTCCGGCGGACCTCCCGACGAGACCCGCTCCAGAAGGTGCGATTCGGCACCCAGTGCCGTCCATGCGTGGCCGATTCCGGCAGGAAGCTCCGTGTCCATCCCCGCACTATGGCACTCAGTGCCACTCAAGGGAACCACACCGCGGGACCCCGCACACGGCAAGGCCCCGCGCGCGGCACCCCACACCGCGCCCGGGGCCCGAGGACCGCACGGACAACCCGTGACCACCGCCCGGTGACCGTCCACCACTGACCCGCAACGGTCACCGGCGCCCGGTCCACCGGCGCACGGTCACCTCCGTACCGCGTCCAGCGCGTCGGTCATGCCCCTGCCGTAGAAGCCGTTGTAGCGGTCGCCGCCCTCGCACACGCCGTCGACCTTGCCGTCGCCGTTGATGTCGTACGGGTTCGTGCACGCCAGGTCGTCGGCCTGCTTGTACAGCAGCGCCTTCACCTCGGCGGCCGAGGCGTGCGGGCGCGTCGACTTGATCAGCGCGGCCACACCGGCCACGTGCGGCGACGCCATCGACGTACCGCCCTTGTAGCCGTACTTGCCGCCCGGCAGCGTCGACAGGATCAGCCCGCTGGTGGCGGGCGCCTCCGGCGGCTGGTACGCCGTCGAGTCGCCGCCCGGGGCGGTGATGTCCACGACCCCCAGGCCGTAGTTCGAGTACGACGCCTTCAGGCTCTTGGCACCGGTCGCGGAGACCGTGACCACACCGTCCAGCATCGCCGGCACGTCCGGGCACATCTCCGGGTCGACGACCCGCTCCACCGGGGTGGTGTCGTTCGGGCTCGTGGTGTCCACGATCTCGTCCGCCGCCAGGTCCGTACGGGCGTTGCCGGCCGCGGCGACGTTCACCGCGCCCTTGCGCTCGGCGTACCGCGTGGCGCGCTGCAACGCCTCCACCAGGGCGCCCTGGTCGAGGTCGTTCTTGCACGTGTACAGCCACGGGTCGACGTAGTAGCTGTTGTTGGTGACCTCGACGCCGTGCTCGGCGGCCCAGACGAAGCCGCAGACGACGGACTCGGTGTAGAAGAACCCGTCGGGGTTGGACACCTTGATGCCGGAGACCTTCACGCCCGGGGCGACACCCGTGACGCCGACGCCGTTCTTCGCGGCGGCGATCGTGCCGGCCACGTGCGTGCCGTGGTCGCTCTCGCCGGGGCCGGGCCGCCAGGATCCCTCGGCGGTGTCGGGCGCGCCGGTCACGCAGTTCGCGGAGGCCGCGCGGTCGAAGTTGGGCGCGAGGTCCGGGTGGGTGTCGTCCACGCCCGTGTCCAGGACGGCGACGGTGACCTTCTTGCTGCCCAGGGTCTTCTCGTGCGCCTTGTCGGCCTTGATGGCCGGCAGGTCCCACTGGAGGGGCTCGAACGGGTCCTGGTCCGTGGACGCCCGGCTCGCGGCCGCCCGCGCCTCCTGGGCGGTCAGCGGCTGCTCGGCACCGATGTCGGTGGTGCGCTGGGCGGCGAGCGGCGCGGTCCGCGTGGCGCCCGCCGACTTCACCCCCCGTACCTGCCGGATGGTCCTGGCGAAGTCCGGGTTCTGCGAGTGGACGACGATGACGCCGATCTGGTCATAGGCGAACACCACCGTGCCGCCCGCCTCGGATATCGCCTTCTTCACCGCCGCACGGGTGGAGTGACCACCCGTCACATTCACGACGTACGACAGCTTCGGACCGTTCGTGGCGACGGCCGCGGCCGGCGCCTCGTCCATCGGGGCCGCCGAGGCCGCGCCGACCGGCAGCAGACCGAGCGAGGCCGTGAGCGCCAGACCGGCCGGCAGCGCGAGTATGCGGCCGCGTCCGGATCCCAGATGAGCCATGGGTTCTCCACATCATCCGTGACGTCCGCCCGCACACCGGGTGCGTGTGGGCGGGTACATGACGAGCGAAGCTATCGCCGATCATCCCGGCCCATCAATGGCTTGGGAGGAGATCGGGAGAAAGGAAGAGCGGAAGAGCGCCGGACGGGAGCGGGTGGAGAGCCGTAAGGGAGCCGGTCAAGAGCCGCGAGAGGGCCGGACGGGAGCCGGACGAGAGAAAGACGCCCCAGGTGAACCGCGTCGCCATGGCTTCCGTGCCGTTGTCAGGGGAGGAGCACACGCCAGTGACCGCCCCCCGACCATGAGGTTCTTGTCCATGCCCAGCGCACCCGCGTCGCGAGGAGTTTCCGTGGTTACCGATGCACCGCCGCCCGAGGGCGGTACGGACAGCAGTCCCGCCCAGCCCACGACGGAGTCGTTCGTCGAGGTGCAGGAGAGTGCGGAATTCGGCGAACTGCGCCGCACGTACCGCTCCTTCGCCTTCCCCCTGACCATCGCCTTCATCGCCTGGTACCTGCTGTACGTGCTGCTGTCCAACTACGCGGGCGGCTTCATGGGGACCAAGGTGTTCGGCAACATCAACGTGGCACTGGTCCTCGGCCTCGGCCAGTTCCTGACCACCTTCCTCATCGCCTGGTTCTACTCCCGGCACGCCGCCGAGAAGCTCGATCCCAGGGCCGATGCCATCAAGTCCCGTATGGAGGCCGACGCATGAGCACCACGACCGGCACCGTCCTGCTGGCGGCCGCGTCCGACGCCTCGGAGCACCGGCCGCTGATCATCACCCTGTTCGCGGCGTTCGTCGTCGCGACGCTCTTCATCACCGTCTGGGCCGGCCGCCAGACCAAGAACGCCTCCGACTTCTACGCGGGCGGCCGCCAGTTCACCGGCTTCCAGAACGGCCTCGCCATCTCCGGCGACTACATGTCCGCCGCGTCGTTCCTCGGCATCGCGGGCGCCATCGCCCTGTTCGGGTACGACGGGTTCCTCTACTCCATCGGCTTCCTGGTCGCCTGGCTGGTCGCCCTGCTCCTGGTCGCCGAGCCGCTGCGCAACTCCGGCCGGTACACCATGGGCGACGTCCTCGCCTACCGGATGCGCCAGCGCCCCGTCCGTACCGCCGCGGGCACCTCCACCATCGTCGTCTCGATCTTCTACCTGCTCGCCCAGATGGCGGGCGCGGGCGTCCTCGTCTCGCTGCTGCTCGGCATCACCTCCGACGGCGGCAAGATCGCGATCGTCGCCCTCGTCGGCATCCTGATGATCGTGTACGTGACCATCGGCGGCATGAAGGGCACCACCTGGGTGCAGATGGTCAAGGCCGTCCTGCTCATCGCGGGCACCCTGCTCATCACCTTCCTGATCCTGCTGAAGTTCGGCTTCAACCTGTCCGACCTGCTCGGAACCGCCGCCGCCAACAGCGGCAAGGGATCGGCCTTCCTCGAGCCGGGCCTCAAGTACGGCGCCACCGGGACCTCGAAGCTGGACTTCATCTCGCTCGGCATCGCGCTGGTGCTCGGCACGGCGGGACTGCCGCACATCCTGATCCGCTTCTACACGGTGCCCACGGCGAAGGCCGCCCGTAAGTCGGTCAACTGGGCCATCGGCATCATCGGCGCCTTCTACCTGATGACCATCGTGCTCGGCTTCGGCGCCGCCGCCCTGCTCAAGCCCGGCGACATCATCGCCTCCAACAAGGCGGGCAACACGGCGGCCCCGCTGGCCGCCCTGGAGATCGGCGGCGGTGGCGGCTCCACGGGCGGCGCGATCCTGCTCGCGGTGATCTCCGCCGTGGCCTTCGCCACCATCCTCGCCGTCGTCGCGGGCCTCACCCTCGCCTCGTCGTCGTCCTTCGCGCACGACATCTACGCAAACGTCATCCGCAAGGGGAAGGCCACGGAGAAGGAGGAGGTGCGCGCCGCCCGCTGGGCGACCGTCCTCATCGGCATCGTCTCCATCGCCCTCGGCGCGCTGGCCCGCGACCTCAACGTCGCCGGCCTGGTCGCCCTGGCCTTCGCGGTGGCGGCCTCCGCCAACCTGCCGACCATCCTCTACAGCCTGTTCTGGAAGCGCTTCACCACCCAGGGCGCCCTGTGGTCCATCTACGGCGGTCTCACCGCGTCCGTGGCGCTCGTGCTGTTCTCGCCGGTCGTCTCCGGCAAGCCCAGCTCGATGTTCCCCGACGCCGACTTCGCCTGGTTCCCGCTGGAGAACCCCGGCCTGATCTCCATCCCGCTCGGCTTCCTGCTCGGCTGGCTCGGCTCCCTGCTGTCCAAGGAGGAGCCGGACAAGGGCAAGTACGCGGAGCTGGAGGTCAAGTCCCTCACCGGTGTCGGAGCGCACTGACCCGCACACCCTGTGCCACCGCACGCGGCCGCGCCGTGGGGATCGTCGTAGATCCCTACGACGCGGCCGCTCCGCTGCTGTGGACAATGGCCCGTGTTGTTGTCGGTGGGGTCACGTAGGCTCCTTGATATACGGAACCTGGTAACCGGGGGAGGCGCCCACAGTGCTGATCGACACCTACGGCCGCGTGGCCACTGACCTGCGCGTCTCGCTCACCGACCGGTGCAATCTGCGGTGCACGTACTGCATGCCCGAAGAAGGCCTGCAGTGGCTCGCCAAGCCCGATCTGCTCACGGACGACGAGATCGTCCGCCTGGTGGACATCGCCGTCACCGAGCTCGGCATCACCGAGGTCCGCTTCACCGGCGGCGAGCCGCTCCTGCGCCCCGGCCTGGTGGGGATCGTCGAGCGCTGCGCCGCCCTCGAGCCCCGCCCCAAGATGTCCCTGACCACCAACGGCATCGGGCTCAGGCGCACCGCGAGCGCCCTGAAGGCCGCCGGTCTGGACCGGGTCAACGTCTCCCTCGACACCCTGCGCCCCGACGTCTTCAAGACCCTGACCCGCCGCGACCGCCACAAGGACGTCCTGGAGGGCCTTCAGGCCGCCCGGGACGCCGGGCTCACCCCGGTCAAGGTCAATTCCGTCCTCATGCCGGGGCTCAACGACGACGAGGCGCCCGACCTGCTCGCCTGGGCCGTGGAGAACGACTACGAGCTGCGCTTCATCGAGCAGATGCCGCTCGACGCCCAGCACGGCTGGAAGCGCGACGGCATGATCACCGCCGGGGACATCCTGGAGTCGCTGCGTACGCGCTTCACGCTCGACCCGGAGCCCGACGAGGCCCGTGGCTCGGCGCCCGCCGAGCGCTGGATCGTCGACGGCGGGCCGCACCGGGTGGGCGTCATCGCCTCCGTCACCCGGCCCTTCTGCCGGGCCTGCGACCGCACCAGGCTCACGGCCGACGGCCAGGTGCGCACCTGCCTGTTCGCCCAGGAGGAGACGGACCTGAGGGCCGCGCTGCGCTCGGACGCGCCGGACGAGGAGATCGCCCGCATATGGCGGCTCGCCATGTGGGGGAAGAAGGCGGGCTCCGGACTGGACGACCCGAGCTTCCTCCAGCCCGAGCGCCCGATGTCGGCGATAGGCGGCTGAACGGCCGCCCCCGGCCCGTCCGGTCACTGACCGGTCGCGGCCCGATCGCCGACTCGACGTGGGGCGGTCACTGACCGGACGGGGCCGGACGCGACTCCCACTCGGCGAGCGTGACCACGTCCTTCAGGAACCCCCGCACGCCCAGGAACTGGGACAGGTGCTCGCGGTGCTCGTCACACGCCAGCCAGGTCTTGCGCCGCTCAGGGGTGTGCAGCTTCGGGTTGTTCCACGCCAGCACCCACACCGCCGCGGTACGGCAGCCCTTGGCGGAACAGATCGGGGTGGTGGTCTCGTCGCTCACAACACGTCCAAACAAAGGCCCGAACAAAGGCGACGCCGGGCAGCCACGGGGGGAGCTGCCCGGCGTCGGTCCGTCGCTCCGACGGGGGATGCGGAGCGCCTACGAAGTATGTCACGGGGACCGGGGTCGAGTGCACTGAAACCACATGATTGATCTGAGCTTTTCTTGAGCTTTGCAGACCGGTGACGGCTCAGCTCTGCTCGTACTCGCGTTCCCGGCGCGGCGTCCCGTCCTGCCGGCGATCCTCCGGTACGGATTCCGCGGCGGGCTCCGCGTCCGCCCCGGCGGCCTGTCCCGCGGCCTCTTCCGCCGCCGGTCCGGCAGCCCGTTCCGAGGCGCGCCCCGAGGCGGCTCCCGCGGCCTCCTCCGCCACCGGTCCGGCGTCCGCCGTACTGCCCGGCGTCAGCACAGGGCGCTCGACCACGGGGGCCGGCACGAAGCTCTGCGGCGGCGGAGGAGCCGTCTCCCGGCCCGCGTTGGCGATGACCACCGCGACGTACGGCAGCACCGCGCCCAGCACCAAAGCCACGATCGCCACGTGCCGCTCGACGTTCCAGAGGGAGGCGGCCGCGATCACCGCGAGCGTACGCACCGACATGGAGATGACGTAGCGCCGCTGCCGGCCACGCACGTCGTCCGCCAGGCCCTGGCGGGCACCGGTGATCCGGAAGACCTCGTCGCTCCCGTGCTTCCGCATCACGTTCCACCACCCGACGTCCGCGCCGGTCGCTCCCGGACCGGCTTGCTTCCACGGTACGCCCGCCCTCAGCCGGGGACGAGACCGGGTCACCCCTCACCAGGGCGGACACCCCCGGCCCTCCCACGTACGGAGCCGTCCGACATGCGCCGTACGCCAGGTGGGCCGAGACTTGTCGGGAGTGCTCACGTGGTTCCGTACCGAGGAGGCAGCCATGGGCTGGTTGTGGGCGATTATCGTCGGATTCGTACTGGGTCTGCTGGCCAAGGCGATCCTGCCGGGAAAGCAGCACAGCCCGCTGTGGCTGGTCACCATCCTCGGCATCATCGGCGGCATCGCCGGCAACGCCCTCGCCAGGGCGTTCGGCATCGAGGCCACCCCGGGCATCGACTGGGGCAGGCACGCCCTCCAGGTCGTGGCGGCGGTCGTCATCGTGGGCCTCGGCGACATGCTCTACATGTCGACGCGCGGCAGCAAACGCCGCGCCTGACCCACGACGAGAGGCGGCGCCCCGGGTGCTCCACGCACCCCGGGCGCCGCCTCGGCCGAGACGGGAAGCCGCGTCAGCCCGCGACGACCTCGATCGCCGCCAGGTTCTTCTTGCCGCGCCGCAGCACCAGCCAGCGCCCGTGCAGCAGCTCGTCCGCCGACACCACGGAGTCCTCGGCGGTGACCTTGACGTTGTTCACGTACGCGCCACCCTCCTTGATCGTGCGCCGCGCCGCCGACTTGCTCGGCGCCAGACCGACCTCCGCGAAGAGGTCCGCCACCGGGCCCGGCTCGGCGACCCGGGCGTGCGGCAGCTCCGCGAGCGCCGCGGCCAGCGTCGAGGCGTCCAGCTCCGCCAGCTCGCCCTGGCCGAACAGCGCCTTCGAGGCGGCGATCACCGCGGCGCACTGCTCGGCGCCGTGCACCAGCGTCGTCAGCTCCTCCGCGAGCGCGCGCTGCGCGGTACGGGCCTGCGGACGCTCCTCGGTGACCTTCTCCAGCTCCTCCAGCTCCTCACGGCTCTTGAAGCTGAGGATGCGCATGTAGGTCGAGATGTCCCGGTCGTCCACGTTCAGCCAGAACTGGTAGAACGCGTACGGCGTGGTCATCTCCGGGTCCAGCCAGACGGCCCCGCCCTCGGTCTTGCCGAACTTGGTGCCGTCCGACTTGGTCATCAGCGGGGTCGCCAGCGCGTGCACCTGGGCGTGCGGCTCCAGCCGGTGGATCAGGTCCAGGCCCGCCGTGAGGTTGCCCCACTGGTCGCTGCCGCCCTGCTGGAGCACACAGCCGTAGCGCCGGTACAGCTCCAGGAAGTCCATGCCCTGGAGGAGCTGGTAGCTGAACTCCGTGTAGCTGATGCCCTCCTGCGACTCCAGCCGCCGGGCGACCGAGTCCTTGGTGAGCATCTTGTTGACACGGAAGTGCTTGCCGATGTCCCGCAGGAACTCGATCGCGGTCATGCCCGCGGTCCAGTCCAGGTTGTTGACCATGACCGCGGCGTTCTCGCCCTCGAAGGACAGGAACGGCTCGATCTGCGAGCGCAGCCGCGTCACCCACTGGGCGACGGTCTCCGGATCGTTCAGGGTGCGCTCCGCCGTCGGGCGCGGGTCACCGATCTGGCCCGTCGCCCCGCCCACCAGCGCCAGCGGCCGGTGCCCGGCCTGCTGGAGCCGGCGGACGGTGAGCACCTGCACCAGGTGCCCGACGTGCAGACTCGCCGCGGTCGGGTCGAAGCCGCAATAGAACGTGACCGGACCGTCCGCGAGAGCCTTGCGCAGAGCGTCCTCGTCGGTGGACTGGGCGAACAGCCCGCGCCACTTCAGCTCGTCGACGATGTCCGTCACGGTGTCGTGTCTCCTTGAACGATTCCAGTGAGCGTTGGTGCAACGGTGCGGCGATGCGGACCAACGGTGTGCACGCCAGTCTATGGGGGTCACACGCCCTGGCTGACCGAACTCATGTTGAAGTCCGGCACCCGCAGCGGCGGCATCGCGGCCCGGGTGAAGTAGTCGCTCCACTCGCGCGGCAGCGTCCGCTCCGTCCGGCCCGCCTCCGTCGCCCGGGACAGCAGGTCCACCGGCGACTCGTTGAACCGGAAGTTGTTCACCTCGCCGACGACCTCGCCGTTCTCCACCAGGTACACGCCGTCCCTGGTCAGCCCGGTCAGCAGCAGCGTCGCCGGGTCGACCTCGCGGATGTACCACAGACAGGTCAGCAGCAGCCCGCGCTCCGTGGCCGCGACCATGTCCTCCAGCGACCGCTCGCCACCGCCGTCCAGGACCAGGTTGCCGATCCCCGGGGTCACGGGCAGACCGGTGAGACCGGCGCTGTGCCGCGTGGTGATCAGGCGCTCCAGCCGGCCCTGCCGCACCCAGTCGGTCGGCGCCAGCGGCAGCCCGTTGTCGAACACGGACGAGTCGTCGCCCGACGCGTGGGCGATCACGAACGGCGCCGACTCCAGGCCGGGCTCGTTCGGGTCGCTGCGCAGCGTCAGCGGCAGCGGGGAGAGCGTCTCGCCGATGCGGGTGCCGCCGCCCGGCTTGGAGAAGACGGTGCGCCCCTCCGCCGCGTCCCGGGCGGCCGACGACCAGAGCTGGTAGATCAGCAGGTCCGCCACGGCGGTGGGCGGCAGCAGCGTCTCGTACCGCCCGGCGGGCAGCTCGATCCGCCGCTCGGCCCAGCCCAGGCGCTGCGCCAGCTCGGCGTCCAGCACGGTCGGGTCGACGTCCTTGAAGTCCCGCGTCGAGCGGCCGGCCCACGCCGAGCGCGTCCGGTCCGGCGACTTGGCGTTGAGCTCCAGCGTCCCGGCCGGCTGGTCGTGCCGCAGCCTCAGCCCCGTGGACGTACCCAGGTAGGTGGACGTCAGCTCGTGGTTGGCGAAGCCGTACAGCTCCCGGCCGCCGGCCCGGGCCCGGCCGAACGCCTCGCCCAGCGCGGGCGCGAAGTCCGCGAACACCGCCGACGAGGTCTCGGCGGGCGCGTCCCGGAAGTCGGGCGACGCCTCCCCGCCGGTCACCAGCGGCTGGGCGTCCTCGGCCGGCCCGGCGCCCCGCGCGGCGGCCTCGGCCGCCCGTACCAGCGGCTCCAGCTCCTCGGCGGTGACCGCCGAGCGGGACACCACACCGGACGCGGTGCCCTCCGCCCCGTCGACGGTGGCGATCACGGTGAGGGTCCGGCCGCGCGTGACACCGTTGGTGGTCAGCGCGTTCCCGGCCCAGCGCAGGTTGGCGGAGGAGTGCTCGTCCGCGATGACGACACACCCGTCCGCGCGGGACAGCTCCAGCGCCCGCTCGACGATCTCGTACGGCTTCGCTACGGGGCTCATCGGCCACCCTCCTGCGCGGTGTTAAGGATGTTCACGCCCCGGAACAGGGCCGAGGGGCAGCCGTGCGAGACCGCCGCGACCTGGCCCGGCTGGGCCTTGCCGCAGTTGAAGGCCCCGCCCAGGACGTACGTCTGCGGGCCGCCGACCTTCTCCATGGAGCCCCAGAAGTCCGTCGTCGTCGCCTGGTACGCGACGTCCCGGAGCTGACCGGCCAGCCGCCCGTTCTCGATCCGGAAGAACCGCTGACCGGTGAACTGGAAGTTGTACCGCTGCATGTCGATCGACCACGAACGGTCGCCGACCACGTAGATCCCGCGCTCCACGCCGCCGATCAGGTCCTCGGTCGACAGCCCGCCCGGCTCCGGCTGCAACGACACGTTCGCCATGCGCTGCACCGGCACGTGACCCGGCGAGTCGGCGTACGCACAGCCGTTGGACCGGCCCAGGCCCGTCAGCTTCGCGATCCGCCGGTCGAGCTGGTAGCCGACGAGCGTGCCGTCCTTGACCAGATCCCAGCTCTGCGCCTCGACACCCTCGTCGTCGTACCCGATCGTGGCCAGCCCGTGCTCGGCGGTCCGGTCACCCGTCACGTTCATGATCGGAGAGCCGTACACCAGCTTGCCGAGCTGGTCGAAGGTGGCGAACGACGTCCCCGCGTACGCCGCCTCGTACCCCAGCGCCCGGTCCAGCTCCGTGGCGTGCCCGATCGACTCGTGGATCGTCAGCCACAGGTTCGACGGGTCGACGACCAGGTCGTAGGTCCCCGCCTCCACGCTCGGGGCGCGCATCTTCTCGGCGAGCAGCTCGGGAATCCGCTCCAGCTCCGCGTCCCAGTCCCAGCCGGTCCCGGTCAGGTACTCCCAGCCGCGCCCGACCGGCGGCGCGATCGTCCGCATCGAGTCGAACTCACCCGTCGACCCGTCCACCGCGACCGCCGTGAGCTGCGGATGCAGCCGCACGCGCTGCTGCGTGGTGACCGTCCCGGCGGTGTCCGCGTAGAACTTGTTCTCGTGGACGGTCAGCAGGGTGGCGTCCACGTGCGCCACCCCGTCCGCGCGCAGCAGCCGCGCGCTCCACTCCGCCAGCAGCCCGCTCTTCTCCGCGTCCGGCACGGCGAAGGGGTCGATCTCGTACGACGACACCCACGTCCGGTCCGCGTGCACCGGCTCGTCGGCCAGCTCCACCCGCTCGTCGGAGCCCGCCGACGCGAGCACCTTCGCGGACAGCTTCGCCATGGCCACCGCCTGCGAGGCCACCTTGGCGGCCGCGTCCATGGACAGGTCGACCCCGGAGGCGAACCCCCACGCCCCGCCGTGCACCACGCGCACCGCGTACCCGAGGTCGGTGGTGTCCGACGATCCGGCGGGCTTGGCGTCCCGCAGCCGCCACGAGGCGCTGCGCACCCGCTCGAAACGGAAGTCGGCGTGCTCGGCGCCGAGCGCCCTGGCCCGCGCGAGCGCCGCGTCGGCGAGCGCCCGCAGCGGCAGCGCCGTGAAGGCTTCGTCGATGGAATGAGGCACGAATGTCTCCTGTCGTATGAGACCGGTCGCCCCGATCATGTCGCGCCGCACGGCCTCGTGCCCAGTGCTTTCCGGGGGGCTTTCTGTAGGGACCCGACAGTGACACCCGTACGCCACTGTCAGGGGTCGATTCTCCGTAGCGGGGGCCGGACCGATAGGTTTCCGAGGTACCACACCGCTATGGAAAGGGTGATCCGTTGAGCCGCTCGGTTCTCGTCACCGGAGGTAACCGGGGCATCGGCCTCGCCATCGCCCGCGCTTTCGCCGACGCAGGCGACAAGGTCGCGATCACGTACCGCTCCGGCGAACCCCCGGAGGGGTTCCTGGCCGTCCGGTGCGACATCACCGACGCCGAGCAGGTGGAGCAGGCCTACAAGGAGATCGAGGAGAAGCACGGTCCGGTGGAGGTGCTGGTGGCCAACGCCGGCGTCACCAAGGACCAGCTCCTGATGCGCATGTCCGAGGAGGACTTCACCTCCGTCCTCGACACCAACCTCACCGGCACCTTCCGGGTCGTCAAGCGTGCCAACCGCGGCATGCTGCGCGCCAAGAAGGGCCGTGTCGTGCTGATCTCCTCCGTGGTCGGCCTGCTGGGCTCCGCGGGGCAGGCGAACTACGCCGCCTCCAAGGCCGGACTGGTCGGCTTCGCCCGCTCCCTCGCCCGCGAGCTGGGCTCGCGCAACATCACCTTCAACGTCGTCGCACCCGGCTTCGTCGACACCGACATGACCAAGGTGCTGACCGACGAGCAGCGCGCGAACATCGTGTCGCAGGTGCCGCTCGGCCGCTACGCGCAGCCCGACGAGATCGCCGCCGCGGTCCGCTTCCTGGCGTCCGACGACGCCTCGTACATCACCGGAGCCGTCATCCCCGTTGACGGCGGATTGGGCATGGGTCACTGAGTCACATGAGCGGAATTCTCGAGGGCAAGCGCGTCCTGATCACCGGAGTGCTGATGGAGTCCTCCATCGCCTTCCACACCGCCAAGGTGGCCCAGGAGCAGGGCGCCGAGGTCATCCTGACGGCCTTCCCCCGGCCCACGCTGACCGAGCGCATCGCCAAGAAGCTCCCCAAGCCGGCCAAGGTCATCGAGCTGGACGTCACCAACGACGAGCACCTGGCCCGCGTCGAGGACGTGGTGCGCGAGGAGCTCGGCGGCCTTGACGGCGTCGTCCACTCCATCGGTTTCGCCCCGCAGGACGCGCTGGGCGGCAACTTCCTCAACACGCCGTTCGAGTCGGTCGCCACCGCGATGCACGTCTCGGCGTTCTCGCTGAAGTCGCTGACCATGGCCTGCCTGCCGCTGATGCAGAACGGCGGCTCGGTCGTCGGTCTGACCTTCGACGCGCAGTTCGCCTGGCCGCAGTACGACTGGATGGGCCCGGCCAAGGCCGCCCTGGAGGCCACCAGCCGCTATCTGGCCCGTGACCTCGGCAAGCAGAACGTGCGCTGCAACCTGATCTCGGCGGGCCCGATCGGCTCCATGGCCGCCAAGTCCATCCCGGGCTTCACCGAGCTGGCGAAGGTGTGGGACGAGCGCTCCCCGCTCCAGTGGGACATGGCCGACCCGGAGCCGGCCGGCCGCGGCGTCGTCGCGCTGCTGTCGGACTTCTTCCCGAAGACGACCGGCGAGATCGTCCACGTCGACGGCGGCGTGCACATCATGGGCGCCTGACCCCCCCGGCCCGCGAGGCCGCGCACCGCTCCGGGGGAGCGGTGCGCGGCTTTCGTGTGTGCGAACGCGTGTACGGTGCGCAGCGCTCCGAGTCGAAGAGTCACCGATCTCGCGGCAGACTGGTGCAGAACGGATATTCGCGTCCGTCTCCGGGGAGGAGGTGTGGCTGTGCGTCCCCAGCGCCGAGCACAACACCGTCGGGCGGTGGCCCTGACCGCCACCGCGGCCCTGCTGTCGGGGCTCGCCCTCAGTGCCCAGGCGTACGCCGCCGAGCGGGACGCGTACCTCGCCTCGTGCCGTACGGCGGTCGAGGGCTCCCGCGTCACCGCGTACTGTCACAACCCCTATCCGGGCACGGACCGCGTCCAACTGCACGTCGAGTGCGCCCGGTGGTGGGACATCGACTCCGACAGCGCGCCCGTCGACGTGGGGCCCACGGCCTACGCCGAGCTGACCCAGCGGTGCTGGAAAGAGGTCGGCGGCGCCTGGATCACCCACCGGCCCCTGCCGGGTCGCCGCTGAGAGGCCCGGGTCAGTCGTCGGCCCCCGGTCGCCGCTGAGAGACCCGGGTCAGCCGCCGGTCGCTGCCGGGTCGCCGCTGAGGAGGCCGGGGTCAGTCGCCGGCCCTTGCCCGGTCGCCGCTGAGGCAGACGAACGGGTAGCCGGCCGCCTCGGCGGCCGCCGCGTCCGCGTCGCCGGACCGGATCGCCTCCACCAGCCGGCCGTGGTCCATGTGGTTCTCCGGCCGCAGCTCCTGGCCCACGTCGTCGCGCAGCCAGTCCCGCAGCAGATGCCCCAGGTCCGCATAGAGCTCGGACATGACGTCGTTGTGCGAGGCGGCGACCACCGCCAGGTGGAACGTCGCGTCCGCCGCGACGAACCGCTCCGCGTCGCCCGCCGCCCACGCCTCCTCGCGCCTGGCCAGCAGGGCGTCCAGTTGCCTGAGGTCCCGCTCCGTACGGCGCTCGGCGGCCAGCCTTGCGGCCGACGACTCCAGGGTGGAGCGCAGCTCGGCGATGTGGCGGGGGTCGGCGGAGGCGAACCGCCGGTGCATCACCCCGGCCAGCTCGCTGGTGGCGATGACGTACGTGCCCGAGCCCTGGCGGATGTCCAGCAGGCCGTTGTGCGCGAGCGCCCGGACCGCCTCGCGGACCGTGTTGCGGGCCACGCCGAGCTGCTCGACCAGCTCCGGTTCGGTGGGGATGCGGGAGCCGACCGGCCACTCGCCCGAGGTGATCTGGTTCCGTAGCTCGGCGATCACCTGGTCGGAGAGCGCGGACCGGCGGGGAGAGCTGAGCGCCATGGTGTTCCCTGGCTCCTTAGGCGGAGGGCTCGACAGGACGGGCTCGTACGAGGACAAGGCTCGGACGGGGACGATTGGACACCCAATCATCCCATGATTCTATGATGGGCCCCATGTCCGACGAGCCGCAGACCCGAACCAAGACCCAGACCCTCGCACCCCGCACCCCGTCGCCCACCCCCTCCGGGGCCGTGTCACGCTCGAAGGCCCCGGTCTGGCTCACCCGGCTGCTCATGGTCGGGCTGGTCCTCGCTGCGCTCAACCTCCGCCCCGCCATCACCAGTCTCGGCGCCCTTCTGGAAGAGGTACGGGAAGGGCTCCACATGAGCGGCGGAGTCGCCGGCGTCCTCACCTCCGTACCGCCGCTGTGTTTCGCCATCTTCGGCATCACCGCGCCCCGGCTCGCCCGCCGCTTCGGACCCGGGACCATCGTGCTCGCCGGCATGGCGGCCATCACCGCCGGCCTGGTCATCCGGCCCTTCACGGGCGGCACGGCCGCCTTCCTGGCCGCCAGCGCGCTCGCCCTGATGGGCATAGCCGTCAGCAACGTCCTCATGCCGGTGATCGTCAAGCGGTACTTCCCCGACCGCGTGGGCACCATGACGGGCCTGTACTCCATGGCCCTCGCCCTGGGCACCTCCCTCGCCGCCGCCGCGACCGTCCCGCTCACGGACGCGCTCGGCGGCGACTGGCGCACCGGCCTGGCCGTGTGGGCGGTCCTCGGCGTCCTCGCCATCGCGGCCTGGCTGCCGCTGGTACGGGACCGGGGCCGCGGTACCGCGCACGCCCCGGCGGCCGAGGAGAAGGACGCCCCGGCACCCCGCATCACCCGGAGCCGAACGGCCTGGGCGCTCGGCTGCTTCTTCGGGCTCCAGGCCACGGGCGCGTACATCACCATGGGCTGGATGCCGCAGATCTTCCGCGACGCCGGGGTCTCCGCCGGCACGGCCGGGGTCCTGCTCGCCGTGACCATGGTGATGGGCGTTCCGCTCGCCTTCGTCATCCCCAAGCTGGCCACGCGGATGAAGAACCAGGGCCCCATCGTCGTCGCCCTGGGCCTGTGCGGACTGAGCGGGTACGCGGGCCTCCACCTCGCCCCCGCGGCCGGCGCGTGGGCCTGGGCCCTGCTGCTCGGCGTCTCCAACTGCGCCTTCCCGCTCGCCCTCACCATGATCGGCATGCGGTCGCGCACCAGTGGCGGGGTCGTGCGCCTGTCGGCCTTCGCACAGAGCGTCGGCTACCTGATCTCCATCCCCGGACCGACCCTGGTCGGCACCCTCTACGAGCACAGCGGCGGCTGGGAGACCCCCCTGACGCTGATGGCGGGGCTGATGGTGCCGCAGATGATCGTGGGCGTCATCGCCGGACGGGACCGGACGATCGAGGACGAAGCCTGAGGTGCGAGACTTGGCCCATGCAGCCTGTGCTCGACCCCAATCCCCAGAACGGCCAGAAGAAGCTTCTCATCGTGCTGGGCACGATGCTGGCGATCGGCGTGGTCATCGGAATCATCGCCTCCCTCGCCTCACCGTGAGGCGCCGCCCCGGGACGCCGTGACACCGCCCCTTGGCGCCCCCCGGGGGATGGTGGGGCTGGCCCCACCATCCCCTAGGGGGCCAGGCTCAGGGTCACGTGGGTGGCTTACCGGATGGGCTGAGCAGCCCATGATCCGTAACGTGGAAGCCACTTCGACCACGGCATCACGGACCCACCCACGGAGGCGGCCATGTCGGCCCGTACGCACCAGCGATGGACGCACGCCCCCAGCAGCGGCGCCGGCACCCGGCTGCCGTGGTGGGGCGTGGCCCTGCCCGCGCTCGCCTTCGCCGTCCTCTTCGCCCTGATAACCGGGGGTGCCGAGGCGCACGCGGCGGGTGGTGACCCGGCGGTCGGCCGGATCCTCCAGCAGATCCAGCACACGCTCGCCCGGTAGGCGGGCGAGCTCGTCAACACCCACCGCTCCCTGGCCTGTTTCATGCGAAGCTGGGGACCATGAGCGTCGATACACCCCGCAGGATCGTGCTACTCCGGCATGCGAAGGCCGACTGGCCCCAGGTGTCCGACCATGAGCGGCCGCTCGCCGAGCGAGGCCGCAAGGACGCCCCCGTGGCCGGCCGGCGCCTCGCCGAGACCGGAATCACCTTCGATCTGGCCCTGTGCTCGACCGCGGCCAGGACCCGCGAGACCTGGAAACTGGCGGTCCAGGAACTGCCCCAGCGGCCCAAGACCGTGTACGAGGAGCGGCTCTACGAAGCCTCACTCGGCGACATCCTCGCCCTGCTCAACGAAACACCCGAGGATGTGAACGACCTCCTGGTCATCGGCCACAACCCCGGCATGCACGCCGTGGCCGACGCACTCGCCGGCCAGGCCGAGGGGGACACCCTCGTCCGTATGAACCGGGGCGGCTTCCCGACCTCCGCCTTCGCCGTCGTCGGCTTCGGCGGGTCGTGGAAGTCCGTGGAGCACGGCGTGGGCAAGCTGCTCAGCTACTGGGCGCCCCACGAGTGACCCTGGCGCGCACACGGGCGAAGGCCCGGACGCCGAGGGGCGTCCGGGCCTTCCCGCAGCGGGTACGTCCCCAGGGCCACCGCCCGTACTAGTCCACGTGGGCGTCCGCGGCCTCGACCTCTTCGCGGGTGATGCCCAGCAGGTACAGCACCGTGTCCAGGAACGGCACGTTCACCGCGGTGTGGGCCGCCTCGCGCACCACCGGCTTGGCGTTGAAGGCCACGCCCAGCCCGGCGGTGTTCAGCATGTCCAGGTCGTTGGCCCCGTCGCCGATCGCCACCGTCTGGGCGAGCGGTACGCCGGCCTCGGTGGCGAACCGGCGCAGCAGCCGCGCCTTGCCCGCCCGGTCGACGATCTCGCCCGTCACCCGTCCCGTCAGCTTGCCGTCCACGATCTCCAGCGTGTTGGCCGACGCGAAATCCAGCCCCAGACGGACCTTCAGGTCGTCCGTGACCTGGGTGAAGCCGCCCGACACCACACCGACCTGGTAGCCGAGCCGCTTGAGCGTACGGATCAGCGTCCGCGCGCCCGGCGTCAGCCGGACCTCCGCCCGCACCTTGTCCACGACCGACTCGTCCAGCCCGGCGAGCAGCGCCACCCGCGCGTGCAGGGACTGCTCGAAGTCCAGCTCGCCGCGCATCGCCCGCGCCGTCACCTCGGCGACCTGGTCCTCGCACCCGGCGTGGGCCGCGAAGAGCTCGATCACCTCGTCCTGGATGAGCGTGGAGTCCACGTCCATGACGACCAGCCGCTGCGCCCTGCGGTGCAGCCCTGCCGACACCACCGCCACATCGACACCGATCGCGTGGGCCTGGGTGGCCAGCGCGGTGCGCAGCGGTGACGTCTCCACGCCCGACACGGCGAACTCCACGGCCGTCACCGGGTACTTCGCCAGCCGGAAGATACGGTCGATGTTGCCGCCCGCGCCGGTGATGGTGGCCGCTATGGCCGCCGTGTCCTCGGCCGTCAGCGGGTGCCCCAGCACGGTGACGTGCGACCGCCCGGAGCCGCGCGGCCGGTTGTCACCCGTACCGGAGATGATCTCCGCCTGGAGCTTCAGGGACTCCGCCCAACTGTGCACGGTGGCGCGCAGCTCCCCCTCGGTGCTCACGGTCGGCTCCGTGACGAGCGCGCACAGGACGATGCGGCCACGGGTGACGACTTGCTCGATGTCGACCACGTCGACGGAGAAGGCGGCCAGGGTGTCGAACAGCCCAGCGGTGATCCCGGGGCGGTCCTTCCCGAAGATCTTGACGAGAAGGGTGGGAACGTCAGAGGTCTGCGATGCGCTCATGGTCCCTCCACCGTATCGGCCCCGGCGCGCCGGGTCGCGCCCCGTCCCGCCCAGCGGACAGGCACCGCCCCGCGCACCCGCCCGAACACCGCCCGCCCCGCACCCGCCCGGCCCGGCTCACCCGCACGCCGCCCGCCCCGCGCTCGCCCGGGCCAGCTCACCCGCCAGCCCGCACCCGCCAGCCCGCACCCGCCCGGCCCGGCTCACCCGCCCGGGCCGGCTCCCGGCTCACCCCCTCGGCCCGGCTCACCCGCCCGGCGGCTCCTGCCCTGGCCGCCGCCCGTCCCCCCACCCCTCCGGCGGGGTACCCGGGTCCGGCAGCCGGAGGTACGGGTTCGTATCCGGGTTCGGCGGCCGGTACGGCACCGAGGGGCGGTACGGCCCCGCGACACCCGGCGCCCCCGGGCCCCACCACGGCAGCGGCACCGCCCGGGGCGCCGGTGGCACCCCCGCCCCGCGCCCCGCCACGCCCGCCCCGTGCGCCAGCAGAGCCCCGGCGGCGCCCGCCGCCACGCCCCACCCCGCGCCCAGCAGCAGCGCCATGGCCCCATCGCCCCGCAGCTCCACGCTCCCGTCCACGGCGCCCACCCCGTCGACCGCGCCGACCCCCTCCACCCCCGCCCCCCACACCGAGAGCGACGCGTCCGCCGACCCGCCCACCGACCACACCGCCAGGGGCAGCCCCACCGCCGCCACCGCCCCCAGCCGCACCGCGCACCGCCCCGCGAACGCCACCGCGCCCAGCCCGCCCCGTGCCGTGCGCACCGCGCTCAGTACCCCGGCCCCCAGCATCAGCAGCCCCGCGGCGACCACCAGGAGCCACACGCCCCGCTCCACCCCGGCCAGCCGCGCGACCGTCACCGTCTCGCCGGACGACACCCGCAGCAACTCGACCAGGGGCTCCGGCAGCACCCCCGCCAGGCCACCCGACGCCCGCCCCTCCCAGGGGACGAAGAGCCCGAGGCCGACCCCCAGCCACACCCCGTTCGGCGCGCCGAGCAGCGCGGCGCCCACCACCCGCCCCGGATGCCCGCCGCCGACCGCCGCCCATCCCGCCGCCGCCCACCCCGCGGCCACGGCCACCACCGCGGCCGTCACCAGTGCGGAGGCGCCGGGTCGTACCACCCGCCGTACCGCGTCCCAGCCGCGCCCCGGCGGCAGCGGCGAACGGGGCGACGCGAACAGGGCGAGCACCAGCACCCCCGCCACCCACAGCAGCGCACCCGCCAGCGAGTCGATCGCGTCCACCCGGTAGCCGACCGACGCCTCCACGGGCAGCACCGAACCCCCGCCGACCGTGATGACGTCCCGGCCCAGCCACGCCAGCCCACCGACCGCCGCCACGAAGAGCGCGGCCAACACCCCGGCCCGGGTTGCGAGTTCGCCACCGGACACGTACGCCGGTCCCGCCGCCGCCCGCAACGACCGCAGGAAGACGTACGACAGGACCAGCGCCCCGGTCAGTCCCACGCCCAGCGGCGTGACGTCCAGGGCCGACTCGGCCACCGCGCCTTCCACGCCCGCGACGGACACACCGCCCCACGGCGTCACGGAACCGCCCACCCCGAGCGCCACCACGGCCGCCGTCAACGGCCCCAGTCCGACCTCCCCCGACCGCCCCCCCCCCCACGCCCCCCCCCCCCCCCCCCCCCCCGCCCCCGCCCCCCCCCCCCCCCCCCCCCCCCCCCCCCCCCCCCCCCCCCCCCCCCCCCCCCCCCTCCCCCCCCCCCCCCCCCCCCCCCCCCCC
>NZ_SMNQ01000029.1 GCF_004353505.1 Streptomyces sp. WAC05374 | reverse complement strand
TCCGTTTTCCGTTTCCGCCACCCGCTGGAGCGGGCTGCCGGGCCGTTCTCCGCTTTCGCGTTTCCCTTTCCGGCGGTTCCGACTCTATCA
Source organism: Streptomyces sp. WAC05374 (assembly GCF_004353505.1). GTDB lineage: Bacteria > Actinomycetota > Actinomycetes > Streptomycetales > Streptomycetaceae > Streptomyces. Next base: position 61,773 of record NZ_SMNQ01000029.1, on the reverse strand, counting down.
GATCCTTTCGGGCCTGATTCCCAGTCAGAGGGGGTTGCCTTTCCGGCTGTTGGGCCGTTCCGACGTTTCAAACTCTAGCGGATTTCCCGGGCGACTCATAATCGAGTCTTTCGAAACGAATTTCGGCATGCCGAAAAGTGTCCCGGTCGGGAGTCCGTGCTGAGTTTGGTTGCCGCGTTCGCGGCGGGATTGGCTGCCGCAGAACCGTTACGGCTCCGTGGCAACCCGAAGAACTTTACGCATCGGGCAGGGGGGTGTCAACCCCGCCAGGACACCGACTAGTCGAGACCCTGCAGGCGGCCGCCGGCGTCCGGCTGGGTGTGCTCCACGCGGCGCAGCAGGCGGATCAGCATGTCCCCGAGTACCCCTCGCTCCTCGGTCGAGAGGTCCTGGAGGAGCTCCTCCTCGAAGGCGGTCGCCATGCGCATCGCCTCCAGCCACTTCGTCCGGCCCTCGTCCGTGAGCTCGACGATGACCCGCACCCGGTTGGTCTCGTCCCGGTCGCGCGTGACCAGGCCGTCGGCGGCCATGCGGTCGATGCGGTGGGTCATGGCCGCGGGGGTGAGGCCGAGGCGCTTGGCGAGGTCGCCGGGGCCCAGGCGGTAGGGCGCGCCGGACAGGACGAGGTGCTTGAGGACCTCCCACTCGGCGTTGCTGATGCCGAGCTCGGCGACCTGGCGGCCGTACGCGACGTTCATGCGGCGGTTCAGCCGGCCCAGGGCCGAGACCACCTTCTCGACCTGGGGGTCGAGGTCGCGGAACTCGCGCTGGTAGGCGGCGATCTGCTCGTCGAGGCTCGGTTCCTGCGTGTCGGACATGCGGGGAGTATCCCACGGCACTCGTTCGCCTTGAAGTCCTTCAATGTGTACAGTTAAGCATCGAACTTTAGTGTTGAAGTCTTCAGGACTGAGTCCTACAGAGCCGAAGTAGGTGAGTGTGACCAAGGCGATGGGCGCGGCGATGCGCCGGATCCAGGCAGGGAACGTGCTGAGCGCGTTCGGGCTCGGGTTCACCGTTCCGTATCTCTATGTGTATGTGGCTCAGGTGCGGGACCTGGGCGCCGGTACGGCGGGGGCCGTGCTGGCGGTCTTCGCCATGGCCGCCCTGGTCGTCCTCCCCTTCACCGGGCGGGCCATCGACCGTCGGGGGCCGCTGCCCGTGCTGGTGGGGGCCTCCCTGCTGGCCGCCGTGGGGGCTCTGGGCATGGGCCTGGCGGGCAGCGTCACGACCGTCGTGGGTGCGGCGGCGCTGCTGGGTGCCGGTACGGCCGTGATGCAGCCGGCGCTCGCGACGATGATCGTCTGGTGCTCGTCCACGTCGACGCGTACCCGCGCCTTCGCCATGCAGTTCTTCCTCCAGAACCTGGGGCTCGGCATCGGCGGTCTGATCGGCGGGCAGCTCGTCGACGAGAGCCGGCCGGACAGCTTCCTGCTGCTCTTCTCCATCGAGGCCGCGATGTTCCTGGTGCTGGCCGGGATCGCGGCGACCGTGAGGATGCCGCGTACGCCGGTGATCTCGGACGCGCGGCCGGAGAGCCGGGGCGGCGGGCTGCGGGCGCTGCTCGGGCACCGGGCGATGGTGCAGCTCTGCGTACTGGGGTTCGTGCTGTTCTTCGCCTGCTACGGACAGTTCGAGTCGGGGCTCGCGGCGTACGGCACGGAGGCGGCCGGTATCGAGCCGTCGGCGCTCGGCATGGCCCTGGCGGCGAACACGGCGGTCATCGTGGTGGCCCAGTTCCTGGTGCTGCGGTTCGTGGAGCGGCGACGGCGGACGCGGGTGATCGCGTGGGTCGGGCTGATCTGGACAGTGGCGTGGCTCTTCGCGGGGTACGCGGGTCTCGGGCACGGCAGCCAGGCGATGGCGACGGCGGCGTTCATGGCCACGTACGGGCTGTTCGGGCTCGGCGAGGCGATGCTGTCGCCGACCGTGGCGCCGCTGGTGGCCGATCTGGCGCCGGAGTCGGCGGTCGGGCAGTACAACTCGGCCTTCGCCCTGGTCAAGCAGCTCGCGCTGGCGGTCGGCCCGGCCGTGGGCGGGCCGATGGGGGCCGCGCTGCACGGGCCGTACATCGTGACGTTCGTGCTCTTCTCGCTGGGCATCACCGTGCTGGCGCTGCGGCTGGGGCGGAGGCTCACCCCGGTGCAGGACCACCCGTACCTCGTGGCGAAGTCCCGGGTGGTCGCCCAGCACCGCCCGGAGCAGCCGGTGGAGGCGGCGGCCTAACCGGGCAGGGCGAACTCGCACCAGACGGCCTTGCCGCCCCCGGGTGTGCGGCGGCTGCCCCAGGACGAGGCGATCGTGGCGATGATCGAGATGCCGCGACCCGCCTCGTCCTCCGTTTCGGCGCGGCGGCGGCGCGGCAGGTGGTCGTCCCCGTCGGTCACCTCGATGATCAGGCGCCGGTCGGTGCGGCGGAGTCTGAGGCGCATGGGCGGGGTGCCGTGCTGGAGGGAATTGGCGACCAGCTCGCTGGTGGCCAGGACGCCCAGGTCGCGCAGCTCCACCGGGAAGCGCCAGCTCGAGAGGACCCCGGAGGCGAAGGCACGCGCGCGTGGAGCCGCTTCGACGCCGCCCAGCAGGTCGAGGGCGGCGTTGTGGAACAGCTCCGCGTCCGGTCCCGAGCGGGAGGGGTGCTGGAGGACCAGGACGGCGACGTCGTCGTCGTGCTCGGCGGTCACGCCCAGGGAGCGCAGCAGCCGGTCGCACACCACCTGGGGGCTGCCGGTGGCGCCCGCCAGGGCGCGCTCCAGGGCGGCGACGCCTTCGTCGATGTCCTCCCGGCGGCGCTCGACCAGGCCGTCCGTGTAGAGGACGGCGGTGGAGCCGGGCGGGAGGGCGATGGTGCCGGAGGTGTGCAGCCAGCCGCCGGTGCCGAGCGGGGGGCCGGTCGGCTCCTCGGCGCGCCGCACGGTGCCGTCCTCGTCGCGGACGAGGATCGGCAGGTGCCCGGCGGAGGCATAGACGAGCCGGCCCTCGTTGGGGTCGTGGACGGCGTAGACGCAGGTGGCGATCTGGCTGGCGTCGATTTCCGCGGCGAGCCCGTCGAGGAGCTGGAGCACCTCGTGGGGCGGGAGGTCGAGCCGCGCGTAGGCCCGTACGGCCGTGCGGAGTTGACCCATGACGGCGGCCGCCCGGACGCCGCGGCCCATGACGTCGCCGATGACGAGGGCGGTGCGGCCGGCGCCGAGGGTGATGACGTCGTACCAGTCGCCGCCGACGGCCGCGTCCGTACCGCCCGGCTGGTACGTGGCGGCGACGCGGAGGTCGTCGGGCTGCTCCAACTCCTGCGGCAGCAGCGAGCGTTGCAGGGTGACGGCGGTCTCGCGGTGGCGGCGCTCGCTGGCGCGCAGCCGCTCGGCGGCCTCCGCGTGGTCGGTGACGTCGGCGGCGTGGACGAGGACGCCGGACTCGGCGCCGCGCGTGTCGACGGGGAGGCAGGTGACCGTGTACGAGCCGCCGGCGTGTGTGCGGCGGGACTTGACCGTGCGGGGCTTCCCGCTGCGCAGCACCTGGTCCATGAGCGGCAGCAGGCCCAGCTCGGTCAGCTCGGGGCAGGAGGTGGCGACGGCCGCGCCGGGCGGGCGGGGGCCGAAGGCGGTGGCGTAGGCGTCGTTGACGTACGCGACGCGGTGGTCGGTGCCGTACGTGAGGGCGACGAGGCCGGGGAGGCGGCCGAGGAGCTCCCGTACGGAGAAGTCCTCCAGGGCGGGGACGTCGTCGGGCACGGGCTCGAGCTGCTGGTCGGACTCACCCCGCGCGGCGGGTACGGAGTCCCCCCGCTGCGCCGGCGAGACCCCATGGCCGGTGCCTCGCGCGGCGGCGCGGCGCTGCGTACCGGGGAGCCGGGCGCTCCAACGCGTGAAGTTCACGGATCTGTATGCCTCATGGTGTCGTTGCCGTGCGTTGCCGTGCGATGCCGTGCTGAGTCACTCTGTGCAGGTGTGAGCCCACCTATGGTCACACGTCCAGTGTGACCGACCGCACTGACAAGAGGCGTCTGTCGTGACTCCGCCTCGTCAGTGGCGCCCTCGGCGGCGCCTTTCGCGGCCCCCGGTCAGTCGGACTTCGCTCCGCCGTCCGCGGTTCCGCCCTTCGACGCCTCGTCGTCGGGTTCGGGCGGCGGGGGTCCGGCGGCGAGTTCGAACTGGGCGCGCGGGTGCTCCAGGGAGCCGAGGGAGACGATCTCCCGTTTGAACAGGCCGGCGAGGGTCCACTCGGCCAGCACGCGCGCCTTGCGGTTGAAGGTGGGGACGCGGCTGAGGTGGTACGCGCGGTGCATGAACCAGGCGGGGTAGCCCTTGAGTTTGCGGCCGTAGATGTGGGCGACGCCCTTGTGCAGGCCGAGCGAGGCGACGGAGCCCGCGTACTTGTGGGCGTAGTCCTTCTGCGGCCGGCCCTGGAGGGAGGCGACGAGGTTCTCGGCGAGGACCTTGGTCTGGCGCACGGCGTGCTGGGCGTTGGGCGCGCACTCCCGGCCCGGTGTGCCCGCGGTGACGTCCGGCACGGCGGCGGCGTCCCCGGCGGCCCAGGCGTGGTCGACGCCCTCGACGCTGAGGCGGGCGGTGCATTTGATGCGGCCGCGCTCGTCGAGCGGGAGGTCGGTGTTCGCGAGGACGGGGGCGGGTTTCACCCCGGCGGTCCACACGACGGTACGGGTCGGCAGGCGGGTGCCGTCGCTGAGGACGGCGACCCGGTCCTCGCACGACTCCAGGCGCGTTTCGAGGCGTACGTCGATGTTCCTGGCCCGCAGCTCGCGCACGGTGTACTTGCCCATGTCCTCGCCGACCTCGGGGAGGATGCGGCCGGTCGCCTCGACGAGGACCCATTTCAGGTCCTGCGGCTTGATGTTGTGGTAGTACCGCGCCGTGTAGCGGGCCATGTCCTCCAGCTCGCCGAGCGCCTCGACGCCGGCGTAGCCGCCGCCGACGAAGACGAAGGTGAGGGCGGCGTCGCGGATGGCGGGGTCGCGGGTGGAGGAGGCGATGTCCATCTGCTCGATGACGTGGTTGCGCAGGCCGATGGCCTCCTCGACGGTCTTGAACCCGATGGCGTAGTCGGCCAGGCCGGGGACCGGGAGGGTGCGGGAGATGGAGCCGGGCGCGATGACCAGTTCGTCGTAGGTGAGCCGGACCGGTCCGGTGCCCTCCTCCTCGGTGGCGAGGGTGGTGATGGTCGCCGTGCGCTTGGCGTGGTCGACGGACGTGGCCTCGCCGATGACGATGCGGCACTTGTCGAGGACCCGGCGCAGCGGCACCACCACGTGCCGGGGCGAGATGTTGCCCGCCGCGGCCTCGGGGAGGAAGGGCTGGTACGTCATGTACGGGTCGGGTGTGACCACGGTGATCTCGGCCGAGCCGCTTCTGAGCCGGTCCTTGAGGTGCCGCTGGAGGTGCAGGGCGGTGTACATCCCGACGTAGCCACCGCCGACAACGAGAATGCGCACAGGTTCGGTCACCTTCCCATGACGCAACGGGCTTCGGGGTTTGTCCACAGGCCCGGCAAATTGTGTGACCGGAGGCCGGGTGGGGCCTGGGGTGGCGCGGGAGGTGCGTGTGGGGGAAGGTGCCCAGGTCAGGGGGTGGGAGGGGGGTGGCGGGAGGGGGCAGAATCGGGACCGTTCCGGTCCTTGCTCCGATCGGGGGGCGCACCGGTCGGAACTGCCCCTTCTGAATTGACCTCGACTCAACTATGTTCGTATGTCGTCGGGGAGTCGGGACGCTGCGCATGACCTGAGCGCGCGGTCCGGGCCCCGGTTGTCAGGGTGGGGGAGTCTCCGGGGGGAGACACATCATTACCGGGGGAACAATCATGCATATTCAGGATTCCCGTTGGTCGACCGCTGTCGCGTCGTCGTCCGCTTCGTCGTCCTCGTCCGTGGAGGGGCTCGGCGGCGGGCTGAACGGCAGGGTCGGGGCCGGCGGGCCGTCGAGCCGTACGGCGCCGCTGCGGGTGGACGCCCAGCGGAACCTCGAGCACGTGCTGCGGGCCGCTCGGGAGGTGTTCGGCGAGCTCGGTTACGGGGCGCCGATGGAGGACGTGGCGCGCCGGGCGCGCGTCGGGGTCGGCACGGTCTACCGGCGGTTCCCCAGCAAGGACGTGCTGGTGCGCCGGATAGCCGAGGAGGAGACCTCCCGGCTCACCGAGCAGGCGCGTGCGGCGCTGGGCCAGGAGGACGAGCCGTGGTCGGCGCTCTCCCGGTTCCTGCGGACGTCCGTGGCCTCGGGCGCGGGCCGTCTGCTGCCGCCGCACGTGCTGCGGGTGGGCGTGGACGAGCCGGGCGCGGTTCCGGCCGGAGCGGTGGCCGCCGGTGTGGACGAGGCGCGGGTGCCGCAGCAGCGGGGCGTCCCGGTGCCGGCCGTCCAGGCCGTGTCCGCGGTCGCGGGCCAGCCCGAGCTGCGGGTGGTCCCCTCGCGGGCCGTGCCGGCGGCCGAGCCGGACGACGCGGGCGCGTCGGAGCTGCTGGAGGTCGTGGGGCAGCTCGTCGACCGGGCCCGCGAGGCGGGTGAGCTGCGCGGCGACGTGACGGTGGCGGACGTGCTGCTGGTCATCGCCACGGCGGCACCCTCCCTGCCGGACGCGGCGCAGCAGAGCGCGGCGTCGGCACGGCTGCTGGACATCCTGCTGGAGGGGCTCCGGTCGCGCCCGGTGTGAGGGGCGGGGCGGGGGACGGTTCGGGCCCGCGTTCGGGTGGTTTCCCCGGATGAGTGGTTGACGGGCTCTCGCCCCGGTCGTGCGCCGTGCTCTGTGGCACTCTTGCCCGGTGTCCGGGTCTGAGCAGGGGTACGGGGGCTTCCGCGATGAGCGGTGAGGGTCGCGGAGAGCCGCTCGGGAGCGGAGCAGCGGCCGGCGGTGCGGCCACGCCGAAGGTGCCGAGCCAGGGCGGGCGGCGTGAGGCGCGCGAGGCCGGCGACGACTCCGTACTGCCGCCGCCCGTCGAGCTTCCGCCGTCGGACGCCGAGCTGGTCCAGCGGATGCGCGAGGGTGACGACACCGCGTACGAGGAGCTGTTCCTGCGGCACTCCGGGGCGGTGCGGCGCTACGCCCGTACGTGCTGCCGGGACGCGCACACCGCGGAGGACCTGACGGCGGAGGTGTTCGCGCGGACGCTCCAGGCGGTGCGGGGAGGCGCGGGGCCCGAGCACGCCGTGCGCGCCTACCTGTTGACGACGGTGCGGCGCGTGGCCGCCGCGTGGGCGAGGACGTCCAGGCGTGAGCAGCTCGTCGAGGACTTCGCGGTGTTCGCCGCGCAGGCGGTGCGCGCCTCGGAGCTGTCGGACGGCGACACGCTGGAGGTGGGCGCCGACGTCCGGGCGATGCACGAGGCCGAGCAGTCGCTCGCGGTGCGGGCCTTCCGCTCGCTGCCGGAGCGGTGGCAGGCGGTGCTGTGGCACACCGCGGTCGAGGAGGAGTCGCCGAGCGAGGTGGCGCCGCTGTTCGGGCTGACGGCCAACGCCACGGCGGTGCTGGCCAGCCGGGCCCGTGAGGGGCTGAGGCAGGCGTACTTGCAGGCGCATGTGAGCCGGTCGCTCACCGCCGGCGGCGACTGCGCGCTCCACGCGGACCGGCTGGGCGCGTACGCCCGGGGCGGGCTGCGGACGCGGGCGGAGCGGGGCCTGCGCAAGCACCTGGAGGAGTGCGCCCGCTGCCGGCTGGCGGTGGGCGAGCTCCAGCAGGTCAACTCCGGGATTCCCGCGCTGCTTCCGGTCGCCGTCATCGGCTGGTTCGCGGCCGGGTACTCGCTCAAGGCGGCCGGGCTGGTGGCCGGTGGCGCCGCGGGTGCGGCGGGTGCCGGCGCGGGCGCGGCGGCCGCGGCGAGCGGTTCCGGGGCCGGGGCGTCGGGCGGGGCGTCCGGGGCCGCCGGTGGGGCCGCCGCCGAAGGGCTCGGCGCCCCGGCGAAGGCGGGCCTCGCCGTCACGGTGGCCGTCACCGCCGTCGCGGGTGTGGTGTGGGCCCTGTCCGGAAGCCCCGCGCCCGTGTCCGCGCCCGAGGCCCGCCCGCCCGCCGCCGAGCCCGTCGTACCCGCCCCCGCCGAGCCGGCTCCGCCGCCGCCCACCCCCGCGCCGAAGCCGCCCGCGCCCGGCCCCGTTCCGGGCGGACCCGCGCCGTCCGCCGCCCCCGCGTCCACCGCGCCCGCCCCCGCCGCACGGCGGCCCTCCCCGTCCCCGACGCCACCGCCGAAGGCCGCGCCCCCGCCCGCCCCGCCGCCCAGCCCCGCGCCACCGGCCCCGGCACCACCGGCCCCGAAGCCGACGCCTCCCCCGCCGCCACCGCCGCCACCGCCGCCACCGCCGGCCGTCTACCAGGTGAACCAGCTCGACTACGGGCTCCACGGCGACCACACCGGGCCCGAGGTCCGGCTCGGCGCGTCGAGCTGGATGTGGCAGCGCTGGGGCATGTCCGTCGGCGGCGAGCGGTACGGGCACGGCGTGACCGTGCACGCCCGGTCGTCGCTGACGATCGATCTCAACCGCCGCTGCTCGGCCTACGAGGCGTTCGCCGGCGTGGACGACATGGCCCTGGGCCTGGGCGCGGTGCGGTTCTCCGTGTACGGGGACGGCACCCGGCTGTGGCGGTCGCCGGTGCTGCGCGGCGGCGACCGGGCCGTACCGCTGCGCGTGGGCATCGCCGGGCACAGGACCATCCGGCTGGTCGTGGAACCGGACCCGGCCGCCCCGCTGAGCGCCGTGGCGCCCGCCGACTGGGCGGAGTCCCGGATCAGTTGCGGCTGACGCCCCGGGCGGTCACGACCGGAGGGTGGGGCGCGGCGGCACGCCGGCCGCCACGGCGCGCCGGCGCGGTGCCGCCGTGCCCGTCCAGCAGGTGCCCCGGCGGGCCAGGAGGCGGCGCAGCCACAGCTCGGTGGAGACCAGGTCGGCCAGCCCGTCCAGCGGGACCGGCTCGCCCTCGGTGGCGGCCCGCAGCGCCTTGCGGACGACCCGGGCCTCGATCAGGCCCGCGTCGGCGAGCAGCGGCGCGTCGAAGAGGGCCATGAGCTGCGGCAGCGCGGCGCGCAGCCCGGCACGGTGGGCGGCCGCCGCCGGGGCGTGGGAGGTGGCGCCCCAGGTGGGCGGCAGGTCGTGGATGCCCGCGCCCGCGAGGACGGTGCGCAGGATCGCGGCGCGGGCGCCGGGCTGGACGCGCAGCGATTCGGGCAGGTCGCGGCAGGCGCGGACGACCTGGTTGTCGAGAAAGGGCGAGTGGAGCCGCTGGCTGCGGATCTCGGCGGCCTGCTCCAGGATGCGGTGGTCGGCGGCGTACCGGGCGAGGGCGGCACGCGCGCGTGCCTCGCCCGGGCGCTGGACCGAGGTGGGCCTGGTGGCCGCCTGGTTGAGGCGAACCGATACTTCAGCGAGGGCCTCGCCCGTCAGCCAGCGTGCCGCGGGCCCGGGCCGGGCCCAGGCGAGGGCGGCGAGGGAGGCGCCCAGCGGGCCGCCGGGGGCACCCGGGCTGCGATTGGCCTCCAGCAGCCGGTCGGCGGCCGACTCCAGGCCCGCCCGGTAGGGCGTCCGGGCCAGCCTGCGGGCCGCCCGGTAGACGGTGAGCGGGACGAGCAGCGAACCTGCGGACGGCCCGGTCGCCTTGGCGAGAGCGGTGACGGGCCGCAGCAGATGGCGCCGTCTGCGGTCCATCAGGAGGTCGGCCAGGCGCGCGGGGTGGGCGTCGAGCACCTGCCGTGCGCCCTGCCCGGTGAAATGGTCGGCGCTGCCCGCCGCGAGGCGCCGCCGGTGCCGCTCGGCCATCACCAGGGAGGGGCCCGGCTCGTCGGTGAGGGGGCCTTCCAGTTCCGCGTACGGCAGGGCCTCCTCGGAGGCGGCGACGACGACGTGGTGCAGCCGCGGGTTCTCGGCGATGGCACGGGCCCGTGCCCGTTCCGCCTCCGCGTCCCGCCCGCCCGTGGCCAGGTCGTTGAAGGTGACGGCGAGCAGCCGCTCGCCCGCGCCCGTGCCGTGCCCCAGGATCGTGCCCGGCACGCCCGGCAGGCCCGCCGCGAGCAGGGCGAGCGTGCCGGAGGCGCTGCCGCCGGAGAGGTCGGCGCCGATGCCGGGGGCGGGCGCGCCCCGGGCGGCGCGCCGCTCGGCGGGGCCCATGCCGGGGACGGGCCCGGGGTCGGGCGGCAGGGTCTCGGGGGCGTGCCGGGGGGCGGTGAGGCGGGCCCGTACGGCTTCCACGAGGGCGTCGCGCACCCCGTCGACGGCCCGGTCGGGGTCGATCTGGGGGGCCGCGACGGCGAGCGAGGCGACCGGCTCGTACCCGGTGATCTCCCGCGAGCCCTCCCGCAGCACCAGGGCGTGGCCGGGCGGGACGCGTTTGACGCCCGCGTACGGGGTGGAGTCGCGCAGCGCCTCGGGGGTCTCGGGGCAGGCGAGGAGGGCGGCGAGGTGGCCGATGTCGAGCTGGGCCTCGATGAGGTCGGCGAGGGGGAGGGCGGCGGTGGCGTACGCCGTGCCGTTGGCCCAGGGGGTGTGGAAGACGGGCCGTGCGCCCGCCAGGTCGCCGGTGACGATGATGCGGCGGCCGACCTGCGCGACGGCGGTGTAGCTGCCGGGCCAGGCGGTGAGGTGGCGCATGGCGCCGCCGCGTGCGGCGAACAGCCCGACCCTGAGCTGGTCGTCGCTCGCCGCGCAGCAGCCGAGGACGGCGAGCCGGGTGATGGGGTCGACGGTGACGACGCGCACCTCGTCGGGGCGCCAGTCGCCGACCGCCCACAGCGGATCGGGGTCGCCCCACAGGAGCTGGGCGCCGACGGGGTGCACCGTGCCGTTCTCGTCATCGGTCCCGACGGCCCCCGCCGTACCGAAGCTCGCGGCGATACTGCTCCACCCCACCAGCCACCGCATCGCCGCCTCCACAGCCTGTGGACAACTCAGCACTCCCGACGGAGACATGCTGCCACGACAACGGCGCACAGGAGGGGCTACGGGCCGCGCCCCGTGAAATGGGAACGCGCCCCTGGCATTGGCCAGTTGGTCACGGTAGGAGGGAAGGTTCGGCCGACCGGCCGATGGGCATCATTCAGCCAATCTCCGCGCCCGCCCTAACCGTACATTTGTCCACACACCTACTCACAAGCTCAGTCCGGGAGGCGCTGTCCGCCTCCCGGACCGGTCCGCCACCCGCGGGGATTGAGGCGGCGGTGTCCCCCAGCCCACCGCTTCCAGTACGGCGGGCCGACCCACGCAGCACCCATGGAAGCGCTCCCCCGCCGCACCGGGCAGAGCGCACGGGCGGGCGCACGGCCACACGCCCGGAGCACGGCGAGGGCACGGTGAGAGCACGACGGCCGGGCGCGTCCCGGCACGAGCCGCCCGCGCGGCCGGACGAACGCACAACATCTCGCCATACGGAACACCGCCCCTTAACGGTGGGGATGCGGCGAACTACGCTGGGTTTACGAATGCCGCGCGCCTATGCCTGGCGTCGCGGCGGCCGTTCTGTGGGTCGAGGGGTGGCGCATGTCCAGGGAGCAACGCGGGCCGAACGAGAAGCTCGGCACCGTTCTCGCCCTCGCGGGAATCAGCAACGCCGGCCTGGCCCGGCGGGTCAACGACCTCGGGGCGCAGCGCGGTCTGACCCTTCGGTACGACAAGACGTCGGTGGCCAGGTGGGTGTCGAAGGGCATGGTGCCGCAGGGCGCCGCACCGCACCTGATCGCGGCCGCGATCGGGCAGAAGCTGGGCCGTCCGGTCCCGCTGCACGAGATCGGCCTCGCCGACGCCGACCCGGCGCCCGAGGTGGGGCTGGCCTTCCCGCGCGACGTGGGCGAGGCGGTGAAGTCGGCGACCGACCTGTACCGGCTGGACCTGGCCGGGCGGCGGGCCGGCGGTGGCGGGATCTGGCAGTCGCTGGCCGGTTCCTTCGCGGTCAGCGCCTATGCGACGCCCGCCTCCCGGTGGCTGATAACCCCGGCGGACTCCTCCGTGGAGCGGTCGGTGGCGGCCGCGCCGGACGGCGCCGCCGACGAGGCGGGCGCGGTCCGGGTGGGCCACAGCGACGTGGCGAAGCTGCGGGAGGCGGCGGAGGACGCGCGCCGCTGGGACTCCAAGTACGGCGGCGGGGACTGGCGTTCGTCGATGGTGCCCGAGTGCCTGCGGGTGGACGCGGCACCGCTGCTGCTCGGGTCGTACTCGGACGAGGTGGGCCGTGCGCTGTTCGGGGCGACCTCCGAGCTGACCAGACTGGCGGGCTGGATGGCCTTCGACACGGGCCAGCAGGAGGCCGCCCAGCGGTACTACATCCAGGCGCTGCGGCTCGCGCGGGCGGCCGCCGACGTGCCGCTGGGCGGGTACGTGCTGGCGTCGATGTCGCTCCAGGCCACCTACCGGGGCTTCGCCGACGAGGGCGTGGACCTGGCGCAGGCGGCCCTGGAGCGCAACCGGGGCCTGGCCACCGCGCGGACCATGTCCTTCTTCCGGCTGGTGGAGGCCCGGGCGCACGCCAAGGCCGGTGACGGCGCCTCCGCCGGGGCGGCGCTGCGGGCCGCCGAGGGCTGGCTGGAGCGGTCGCGGGAGGGCGACGCGGACCCGTCCTGGCTGGGTTTCTACTCCTACGACCGGTTCTGCGCGGACGCGGCGGAGTGCTATCGGGACCTCAAGGCCCCGCGCCAGGTGCGCCGCTTCACGGAGCAGGCCCTGTCGCGGCCGACGGAGGAGTACGTCCGCTCGCACGGTTTACGGCTGGTCGTCAGCGCCGTCGCCGAGCTGGAGTCGGGCAACCTGGACGCGGCCTGCGCCGCCGGCACGCGCGCGGTGGAGGTGGCCGGGCGGATCTCCTCGGCGCGTACCACCGAGTACGTACGGGACCTGCTGCACCGGCTGGAGCCGTACGGGGACGAGCCGAGGGTGGCGGAGCTGCGGGAGCGGGCGCGCCCGCTGCTGATGGCTCCGGCGTGAGCCACGTCCCACCTGGTTTATCGCCGTTGTCAGTGGGCCAGTGCACTATCTGGGGTGGGAGGTGGCACAGGTGTCCGCGTACGGCGGTATGGGCTTCGGCCGGTTCGACTGCGACGTGCTCGTGATCGGCGGCGGGATCGTCGGGCTGTCGACGGCGTACGCGATCACGCGCGCCGCCCCGGGCACACGGGTGGTGGTGCTGGAGAAGGAGCACGGCCCGGCGCGGCACCAGACCGGGCGCAACAGCGGCGTGATCCACAGCGGGATCTACTACCGGCCGGGCTCGCTCAAGGCGCGGTACGCGGTGCGGGGCGCGGCCGAGATGGTGAAGTTCTGCGCCGAGTACGGGCTGCCGCACGAGGTCACGGGCAAGCTGATCGTCGCCACCGAGCGGGCCGAGCTGCCCCGGCTGCACGCGCTGGTCCAGCGCGGCCGGGAGAACGGCATTCCGGTCCGCGAGCTGGGCCCGGCGCAGATCACCGCGTACGAACCGCACGTGCGCGGCCTGGCCGCGATCCACGTCGGCACCACCGGCGTGTGCGACTACGGCGCGGTGGCCGCGCAGCTCGCGGAGGCGTCCGGCGCCGAGATCCGGTACGGGGCGGAGGTCACCGCCGTGGACCGCCGCCCCTGGGGCGTCGCCGTGCGGACGGCGTCCAGGGCGGTCGTGCGGGGCCGGGTGCTGGTGAACTGCGCGGGGCTGCACTGCGACCGGGTGGCGCGGCTGGCGGGCGACGACCCGGAGATGCGGATCGTGCCGTTCCGGGGCGAGTACTACGAGCTGGGCCGGCCGGAGCTGGTGCGGGGCCTGGTGTATCCGGTGCCCGATCCGGCGTTCCCGTTCCTGGGCGTGCACCTGACGCGCGGCATCGACGGAGGCGTCCACCTCGGGCCGAACGCGGTGCCCGCGCTGAGCCGCGAGGGGTACGACTGGACGGTCGTCCGGCCCGGCGAGCTGGCCGGGACCCTGGCGTGGCCCGGTTCCTGGCACATCGCCCGCCGCCACTGGCGGTACGGCGCCGGTGAGCTGCACCGGTCGGCCTCGAAGCGGGCGTTCACCGAGGCGGTGCGGCGCCTGCTCCCGGAGGTGGTCCCCGAGGACCTGCACCGCGCCCCGGCGGGCGTCCGGGCGCAGGCCGTCCTGCGGGACGGCACCCTGGTCGACGACTTCCTGATCCGCGAGGCCCGCCGGACGGTCCACGTGCTGAACGCCCCGTCCCCCGCGGCGACCGCCTCCCTCCCCATCGGCCGCGAGGTCGCCCGGCGGGCGCTGGCGCACCTGGACTGACGCCGCCGGCGGGGCGCGGGCCGGGGGTGCCGGGAGCACGGGGGGATGCCGGCCGCGCGGAGGGAGGCCGGGAGCACGGGAGAGGCCGGGAGCGCGCCCGGGCGATGCCCGCCGTCCCGGGGGCGCCGTAGACTTCGGTCATTGTGTCTGAATCCCGTGAAACCGCCTCGCCCCGCCGGCCCAAGGGTGAGCCCCGCTTCCCCGAAGGACCCGCGCCCGATCCCGCCGGGTCGCACTTCGAGCGGCGCATCCGCAGCTTCCAGCCCCGGCGCAGCCGTGTCACGCCCGGGCAGGGCGACGCGCTGCGGCGGCTGTGGGGCGTGTGGGGGCTGGACATCGACGGCCGGCGCACGCTCGACCCGGCCGAGATGTTCGGCGGGCTGCCGGTCGTGCTGGAGATCGGGTTCGGCATGGGCGAGGCGACCGCGCAGATGGCCGCCGACGACCCCTCGACCGGCATCCTCGCCGTGGACGTGCACACGCCCGGCCAGGGCAACCTCCTGGCCCTCGCCGAGAAGGCCGGCCTGACCAACGTACGCGTGGCCAACGGCGACGCGATCATCCTGCTGCGCGAGATGCTCACGCCCGACGCCCTCGACGGCGTCCGCGTGTACTTCCCCGACCCCTGGCCCAAGAAGCGGCACCACAAGCGCCGGCTGATCCAGCCGGAGTTCCTGGACCTGGTGGCCACCCGGATGAAGCCCGGCGCCGTGCTGCACTGCGCCACGGACTGGGAGCCGTACGCCGAGCAGATGCTGGAGGTGCTCACCGCGCACCCCGGCTTCGCCAACACCGAGCCCGGCGGCGGCTACGCGCCCCGCCCCGCCTTCCGGCCGCTCACCCGGTTCGAGGGCCAGGGCCTCGACAAGGGGCACGTGGTGCACGACCTGCTGTTCCGGCGGGTGTGACGACCGGCTCGTGTGACGACCCCCGCACCGGTAGCAATGCCGTCGCGGAGTGTCAGTGGCGGTCGTTAGGGTCGATCGCGTGTCCCACTCGTCTGCGCAAGCCCAGTCGCCGTATCCGGCCGTCCCGGCGTATGAACCACAGCCGTCGTTCGACGCCGTGCCGGAGCGCGCCCGCTGGCGCTACAAGCCCCGCCGCGCCCTGTGGCGCAGCAAGGTGGTGCGGGCCTCCGCGGTCGTCATCGTGCTCGCCCTGTGCGGGCTGGTGATCCTCGCCCTGGTGCGGGAGCAGACCGGCACGGAGGGCTTCCTCGTGGGCCTGGGCCTGGCCCTGCTGCCGGTTCCGCTGCTGATGGCCGCGTTCCGCTGGCTGGACCGGGTCGAGCCCGGCCCGTGGAAGAACCTGCTGTTCGCCTTCGCGTGGGGGGCGTGCGCCGCCGCGCTCGTCGCGATCGTGGCCAACACCTTCGCGACCCGCTGGATAGCCACCGCCACGGCCGACCCGTCGTCCGCGGACACGCTCGGCGCGACCGTCATAGCGCCGATCGTGGAGGAGAGCGCCAAGGCGGCCGCCGTGCTGCTCATCTTCGTCTTCCGCAGACGGGACTTCACCGGGATCGTCGACGGTGTCGTCATCGCCGGGTTCACCGCCACGGGCTTCGCCTTCACCGAGAACATCCTCTACCTCGGCAACGCCTTCGGGGAGGACCAGCAGATCGGGGCCTCGGGGCTCGCGTCCGTCACGGCCGCGACCTTCTTCGTACGGATCGTGATGTCCCCGTTCGCGCACCCGCTGTTCACGGTGCTGACCGGCATCGGCTTCGGGATCGCCGCGATCACCGCGCGCCGCAAGCGGGTGCGCCGGGTCGCGCTGCCGCTGCTGGGGCTCGCCCTGGCGATGGGCATGCACGCGCTGTGGAACGGCTCGGCGGCGCTGGGGCCGTGGGGGTTCTACGCCGTGTACGGGGCGTTCATGGTGCCCGCGTTCGGGCTGCTGACGTGGCTGGCGATCTGGTCGCGGCAGCGGGAGCTGCGCACGATATCGGGCGAGCTCCCGGCGTACGCCGCGGCGGGCTGGCTCACCCCGGCGGAGCCGCTGGCGCTCGCCTCGATGCGGGCACGCGGGCTGGCACGCGGGTACGCGGCGCGCTGCTTCGGTCCGGCGGCCGCCCGCGCGGTCGGGGAGTACGAGGCGTTCGCGACGTCGCTGGCGTTCCTGCGCCACCGGGCCCGCCGGGGCGTGGTGGGCGCGGACTTCATGGCGCGCGAGCAGGAGCTGCTGCACCACCTGTGGCAGCGCAAGGAGGTGGCGGGCCCCGCCCTGACGTACGCGGCGCAGGCCACCGGCAAGGTGTGGACGCCGCCTCCGTACCTCAACTACGGCGGCGGCTACAACCCGTACCGGTACTAGGAACGACCGGCAGCTCCGGCGTCGGGGGGTGTGCCGCCGGAGCTGCCGGGGTCCTCGGTTCCGAGGCGGCAGGGCTCAGACGGTGAGGCCCTTGCCGCGCAGCCACGCCAGCGGGTCGATCCCGTCGCCGCCCGGGGTGTGCACCTCCAGGTGCAGGTGCGGACCGGTGACGTTGCCGGTGGCGCCGACCCGGCCGATGGTCTCGCCGGTGGCGACCGTCTGCCCGGCGCCGACCGTCATGGACGACAGGTGGCAGTACCAGACCTCGGTGCCGTCCTCCAGCTCCAGGACGATGCGGTAGCCGTACGAGCCCGACCAGCCGGCCGACTTGATGGTGCCGCCGTGGACCGCCTTGGCCGGCGTGCCCGTGGGCGCGGCCAGGTCGAGGCCGGTGTGGTAGCCGGAGGACCACATGTTGCCGGCCTGGCCGTAGGTGGAGGTGATCGTGTACGAGGAGGTCGGCAGGGACCAGCTCCCGGCGAGCTTGGCCAGCCGCTCCGCCTCGGCCGCCTCGGCCGCCTTCGCCGCCGCGGCGGCCTCGGCCTCGGCCTTCGCCTTCTCCTCGGCGGCCTGCTTGGCGGCCAGTTCCTCGGCGGCGGTCTGCTGGGCCTTCGCCTGCGCGGCGGCCTGTTCGGCGGCGGCCGCCTCGGCCGCGGCCTTCGCCTCCGCGTCGGCGGTCGCCTGCTGGTGCTCGGCCTGCTGGAGGATGCGGGCGCGCAGGGCCTCGCCCGCGTCCGCGCCCTGCTGCCCGGTGGCGTCGGCGGAGGCGGCGGTGAGCGGCCCGGCCTCCGTCGCGCCTTCGTCGGCGCCGGAGTCACCCGCGTCGTCGGACATCAGGGAGCCGAGTCCGGGCAGGGAGTCGGCGTCCGGGAGGTTGTCGGTGACGACGTCGGGCAGGGATATGGAGACCGCGGGCTTGTCCTGCGCGGTGGCCATGCCACCCGCGCCGACCGCCGCGATCACGCCGACGCCGAGGACGGTGGAGCTACGGGCCAGGCCGCCGCGCTGCTTGGCGATGCGGTGCCGGCCACGGACGGGGCGGACGGTCTCCTCGGTGGGGTTCCATTCCTCCCACTGCGCGTTTACGGGCGCGGCATCCGGGACACCCGAAGTGTGGAACGAGACGGTCGAGCCGTACGGGGCTTCGGGGGCAGGCCTGTTGGACGCCACGGAGGCGCACTCCTTTCCTTCCTTCTCGCCTACCGGGTTAGCTGACGGGTTCGGAGCAGGAAGGTCTCCTACGGGCCAGGTTCGGCCCGATTCACCCCAAAAGGTGGTTCCCCGGTTCCCTCACGGAATTCGGCGCACGCGCACGGTGCCGTCTCTTGCGACGGCTGGGACGACCGCGCTGCGTTATCGAACGTTAATAGACGCGGGCTCGAGATTCCAAGCTGTTCCTACTGATCATTAACTGGATGCGGCCGGGATGTACTGGCCCACAATCGGGCACAACCGGGCGAGTTGATCGCGCATCAGGAAGATTCACCGACCACATAAGTTCTGACGCTGCGTCAAGTGCTAAGCGGAGTGACACCCACCGATCACGCACCGTACCGACGGCGTCCTCCGCCCGCCCCGCACCGCCCGCCATCACGCCCGCCCCCGCGACCCCTACGGCACCACCGGCATCGTCCGGCGCCGCTCCGGCTGCCCCTCCGCCGGCCGGCTGACCGCCAGCAGCGCCAGGTCGTCCGTCGCCCCGCCACCCGTATACCGCCGTACGTCGCTCACGAGCGCGTCCAGCACCGCGTCGGGCCCCGGGAAGAGCCGTCCCGACAGCCGCGCGACCGGATCGTAGAAGACCCCCGCCGCGTCCCGGGCCTCGGAGAGCCCGTCCGTGTAGAGCAGCAGCGTCGCCCCCGCCGGGAAGGGCACCTCGAACGCCCGGTCCGGCCACGCCCCCAGCTCGGCCATCCCCAGCGGAAGCGCGGGCTCCACCTGCTCCAGCAGCGCCACGCTCCCGTCCGCGTACAGCATCAGCGGCTCCGGGTGCCCCCGGTCCACCACCCGCACCACGGCCTCCCCGCGCACCACCTCCGCCAGCACCGCCGTGGTGAACCCCTCGAAGGCGTCCAGCCCGTCCCGCCGCGTGCCCTCCCGGGCCAGCGCCCGCTCCAGCCGCTGCGCCACACCCTCCAGCGAGCTCTCCTGCTCGGCCGCCTCCCGGAACGCCCCGATGACCACCGCCACCGCCTCGACCGCGCCCAGGCCCTTGCCCCGTACGTCCCCCACCACCAGCCGCACCCCGTACGGCGTGTCCTGCACGGCGAAGAGGTCACCACCGATGAACGCGTCCTCCTGCGCCGCCTCGTACCGCGCCGCCACCTGGAGCCCGCCGATCCGCTCGGCCGGCGTCGGCAGCACGGCCCGCTGCGCGGTCTCGGCGATCACCCGCGCCGAGGCGAGCCGCTCACCACTGCGCCGCACCACCCGGTTGATCAGCAGCGCCAGCGCCGCGACCACCACCACGGTGAGGATCTCGGTCAGCGCCTGCACCTCGCCCAGGGTGCCGTTGCCGAGGTGCAGGAACAGCACGGCCAGCACCGCGAACGAACCCGACAGCAGCGTGGCCCACACGGCGAACAGCGGCGCCGCGACGAGCGGGGCGGCGGCGAACAGCGGTGCGGCGGTGAAGCGCGGCGGGGTCGACAGGTCGTACGCCACACCTCCCGCGATCAGCAGGGCGGGCAGCGCGCGAACGAACCGCCGGGCCCCCTCGCGCCCGCCGCCGTCGTCCCGGCCTCGCTGCCCCAGCACTGGTCTCCTGCCCGCTCCGCCCACGGCTGCGGACCGTACCGCGCCCCACCCAGGCTCCCCGGAGCCGCGCCGCGCGGCGACCCACCGTCCGCCGACCGAGCGACGACACCCCGGCCCCGGACACGACAAAGGCCCGGTGCGCAATGCACCGGGCCTTTGTCATCAGTAGCGGGGACAGGATTTGAACCTGCGACCTCTGGGTTATGAGCCCAGCGAGCTACCGAGCTGCTCCACCCCGCGTCGGTGAACACCACCTTACGCCATCCGGCGCACGGTTCCTAACCAATATCCCGGCGAACCCACTGGTGACGGTCCCAGCACGCTCACGTCCCCGCCGATTTCCTCCCCGGGCGGGCCATGAACACCGGCGTGAAAGGACGCCAGGCGCTCGGGGCGAGGGGGGGCCGGCGGGTCGACTTTCATGCCGGCGCCAACGAATGGTTCCGGTGGGCCACTGCCGTTCTTTCACGACCCCACTCCGCCCAGCCCGTCGGTGAGCGTCCGCACGGCGCTGCCGCAGTCGTCGACACCCAAGTCCCGGCGGGCCGCGCGCCGTCCGGTGGGCGCTCCTACGGGCTGCGGCCCGGCCGGAACATCCGGTCGGGCCGCGGGACACGCGGGTCGGGGCGGGACGAAAGCCGCCCCGATCGGTAGGCCGTGTGGGACTCGAACCCACAACCAACGGATTAAAAGTCCGCTGCTCTGCCAATTGAGCTAACGGCCCTCGGCAGGACACCCCTGAGCATAGCCCCACGGCGCCCGGCATCCGATCGGGTATCGGGTCAACGGGCGCCGTCGTGCCGCCGGGCGGGGCGGGAGCGTCAGAAGAGCGCCGTCGCGATGGGGAGTGCGGTACGCCCAGGCCCTGGGCCTCGCCCAGCGGGTCGCGGTCGGAGGCGTCGAAGGACCCGACGAGCTGTTCGCCCCGCCGGGTGTCGTTGACGACGATGTACGGCCCCGCCGCCCCCACCACCAGGTCGGGCGCCTCCCACCGGCCGAGCGCGGCATGGCTCTTGGGCACCTGCCCGCCCGAGGCCTCCTGGTCGCCGAGCGGGGTGCTGTAGCCGACGCGGCCGTCACCGAGCGCCCACAGCCGGGACTCGAAGCCGTCGCGCTGCTCCCCGGCCTGCGGCCCGCACGGCCACCGCACCCAGAAGCCGGAGTCGGCGGTCCGGCGGGGGCCGGGCTCGACGGAGCCGGTGGCCGGCAGGTCGTACTCGTACAGCCCCCGCCATTCCTCCGGGTCGGCCCAGCCGGTCACGGTGAGCCTGCAGCCGCCGAGGGCGATCCGCTCGGCCCGGGCCGGGCCGCCCTGCCAGGTGCCGAGCGTGATGACGGCCTCGTCGTCCCCCGCCGGAGCGGCGGAGGCCGGGGGCGCGCCCAGGGCGGCGACCGTGGCCGCGAGCGCCGTCGCGATGGGGAGTGCGGTACGCCGTGCCGTGCGGGTGATCATGATCAGCCCCCTGGTGGCCGCCTGAACCTCGTGGAGGTGAGGACCACCCGCACGGCACGACGGTTGTACCCGGGCTCAGAAAAGGCCCTTGTACCCCTGCCAGCCGGTCCCGATCCTGGCCGTCGAGCCGAACGACCCGGTGCCGTGGCCGCTGTTGCGCAGCAGGTCACCGGCGGCGTTGCGGGAGATCAGGTCCGCCTTGCCGTCCTTGTTCAGGTCGCCGACGCCGACGAAGGCGTTGCGGCCGGTCGCCCAGTTGTTGCCGAACACCAGGGCGCGCGCCTTGAGCGTGCCCGTCGCCGTGCCGTTCATCCGCCACAGCGAGTTCGCGCCGTCCACGGCGAGCAGGTCGCCGGCGCCGTCGCCGTTGAGGTCCCCGGCACCGACGACGGCGCGGTACGCCTTCCAGTTGGTGGCGATCCGGCCGCGCGCCTTGAGCTTGCCGGCGCCGTCGTCCGCGTACAGGTAGAGGTCGCCCGTGGTCGTCTGACGCGCCACCAGGTCCATCCGGCCGTCACCGGTCAGGTCGCCGGGCGAGGTCAGGACGTTGAACTGCGCCCACACCGTGCCGAGCGAGGTGTACGGGGCCGTCGGCACCAGCGGCTTGCCGCACCCGGGCCGGTAGGCCCGCAGCTCACCGTTCGGCATCCGCACCAGCACGTCGTTGCACCGGTCGCCGTTCAGGTCCCCGAAGGGCACCACGACCGCGGAGGTGGACCAGCCGCTGCCGCTCACCGCGCCGGACAGCGTCCCCGTGCCCGTCCCGTACCGGACCGCGAGGGTGCCGGCCGAGCTCAGCGACACGAGGTCACCGACACGGTCGCCGTTGTGGTCGCGCCGCGCCGGCGGGGTGACCGGGGCGACGGTGGCGCCGGACAGCGTGACCGTGCCGGTCTGGGTGAGGGCGGCGCCCTGCCCGTCCGCCGGGACCGCCGTCAGCGTCCAGGTGTACGCGCCGTCGGCGACCGCCGCGCCGTTCGCGTCCTTGCCGTCCCAGGCGGCGCCCAGGACGCCCCGGGCCTCGCCGCCCGTCAGGGTGCGCCGCACGGTACCGGCGGCGTCCTTCAGGGTGAGCTGCCAGGAGGCGGCGGGCTTGGACAGCCACCAGCGGGGCTTGAAGGGCGTGGCACCGCCCTTGACGTCCTGGGCGGCCGGGACGTCGGCGTCGATGCGGGCGATCGGGGAGGCGGGCACGCCCGCGTCCACGACGCGGATGTCGCCGTCGGTGGTGGCGGTGAGGGCGATCCGCCCGGCCGCGGCGTCGACGGCGTACTTGTACTCCCGCTCGTTGTCCTCGGCGACGCGGTGGGTGGCGACGTGCACGGGCTGGGCGCCGCGGATGTCGGTCACCTTGACGTCGAAGCCGCTGCCCCACACCACATAGCCGTCACCGAGCTCGGAGACCGGCTCGGAGGTCGCGTGGTTGACGTTCTTGTCGAGGTCGAAGACGCCGCTCTTGGCGGGCCATCCCGCGCAGTCCCAGCTCAGCCACTGCGCGGTCACCTTGATGGACTCGGCCTTGCAGCCGCTGCCCAGGTTCACGGTCCGCTTCACCGCGCCGGTCCTGGCGTCGTAGCCCTTCACCGTGCCGGCCACCTCACCGGCGGCCCAGACGGTGTCCCCGTACAGGTCGGAGTCCAGCGCCCTGACGGCGGGGAAGGAGGCGAGCTGCTTGCCGGTGTCGAGGTCGACCGTGATCAGGCCCGTGTACGAGCCGTCGGGGCGGTCGCCGTGCGCGGTCAGGTAGCGCCCGGACGCGTGCACCGCCTCCAGCCGGGCGAGGCCGGCGGTCACCGGGGTGCCCTGGGTGGCACCGGGCCGCCACAGCAGCGGGAACCGGCCCTGGTTGGAGTCCGGCCGGAGCAGCAGGCGGCCGTCGCCCGTGGCCGTGATCTCCGGGCACCCCTCGCTGTCGGTGCAGCCGGTGAGGTCCATGCCGAGCGTGCCGAGGTCCTGCGTGGCACCGGCCGCCAGCGCGCCGGCGACCGACATGGTCCGGGTGCGGAACGCGTTGCTCAGGTCCGTCATCCGCTCCAGCGAGTACAGCGTGCCGTTGGCGAAGCCGAAGGAGCGCGGCATGGACGTCATGGGCCTGATGCCGGTCAGTCGGGTGACCGTGGGCGCCGAGTCCGTGAGGCCGACGAGCTGGACGCCCAGCGCGTCGGCGCTGTCCCCGCCGACCAGCAGCAGCTTGGTGCCGTCGGGCGTGGGCTGCGCGTGGGCGCGTGCGTACGCGAGGACGGTGGTCTCGGCCCCTCCGGTGAGCGGCACGGTCACGACGCGGTACGGGGCGGTCCCGCCCAGCCCCGACTGGCGGGCAACGAACGCCTGCTCGCCGATGATCCCGAGGAGCCTGTCGCCCTGCTGGTACGGCAGGTCCGCGGTCCGGGCCTGGGCCAGCGCGCCCCCGGGCGTCACGCCGTCCTTGGCGTAGAAGGCGACCTTGCCGTCCACGGTCCACTCCACGACGTGGCCGGGGGTGAGCACGGTCGAAGCCGTCCCGGCGGTCGTGGTGCGGGCGAGCTCCCGCACCTGTCCGCCGCCGATCCACACCGGACGGGTCACACCGTCCTTCCTCGAGGACGTCACCATCCCGTCGGCACCGGCCGACTGGATTTTGTACGGCCGTTCGGCCCCGGCCGGCCAGCCGGTCACCTGCGTGCTCGCGACCGTGCCGCCGGACAACTGGTGCGTGTGCCACTCGGGCTCGGCGGTGCTGCTCGCCTGGCTGTACGTCACGACCGTGGAGCCGTACGCACCGACGTACCGGTGGCCGGAGGGCACGTCGACGTACTGGTTGGTCCCGGCGACGGGGTCGAACAGCCGGACGCGCCCCGCGCTGGTGGGGCCGGTCCCGAGCGCGGCGATGACATCGGAGCCGGCGCCGTAGGTGGCGCCCTCCTCCGGGCCCTCGGCCGTGTTGTACACGGGATGCGTCGTCCCGGAGTACGTGGACCAGAAGTGGCCGCGGCCCTCTTCGTACCGCAGGTAGCCGGTCGGGCCGGCGGAGAGCGGGATCACGCTCCTCGGGTGGGCGGCCGGGGTGGCCTCGAAGACGACGCCCGGCGCGTCGTCGGCGACCGCCGGCGAGGCGAGCGGCCCCACCCCGGAAACAAGCGTCACCGCCGCGACGGCGGCGATGGAATGGCGTATGAGAGCGCGTCGGGGCACTCAGGTCCTCCCCAGGAAAAGTGCAGAGTGCGCGGGGAGTCGTGCAAAGGCACCGTGCGCCGGCCCGAAGATCCCCCCGGCCGCGCCCCCCGCTGCGAGTGAGCCGGATCGTAACAGGCCAGGGCCCGTATCCCTGTGCGGGATACGGGCCCTGGTCAGTGCGTTACGCGTCGGCCGTCGCGGCCTCAGCCGTTGCGCTTCCAGCGCGGCTTGTCGTCGCGGCGCCCGAAGGAGGAGCCGGAGTTGGAGCCACCGCGGTGGTCGTCACGGCGGCCGTAGGGGCGCTCGTGGCCGCCGGTGCGGAAGCCGCCGCCCGAGGGGCGGTCGTCACGACGGTCGCGGTTGAACGGACGGTCGCTGCCACGGTGGCCGCCGGTGGGGCGGTCGTCGCGACGGAAGCCGCCACGGTCGTTGTCCCGGCGGTCGTCACGACGGAAGCCACCGGAGGGACGGTCGTCGCGGCGGAAGCCACCGGACGGACGGTCGTTGTCCCGGCGGAAGCCGCCCGAGGGACGGTCGTCGCGACGGAAGCCGCCACGGTCGTTGTCCCGGCGGTCGTCACGACGGTCGTCGCGGCGGAAGCCACCGGACGGACGGTCGTTGTCCCGGCGGTCGTCGCGGCGGAAGCCGCCCGAGGGACGGTCGTCACGGCGGAAGCCGCCACGGTCGTTGTCCCGGCGGTCGTCACGGCGCTCGAAGGAACGGCCACCACGGTCGTCGCGGTCGCGGCGCTCGTAGTTGCCCCGCTCGTCGCGGCGGTCACGGCGCTCGTAGGAGGACGGACGCTCGTCGCGGGAGTCACGGGCCGGCTGCGCCGGTACGGACGCGATCGCGGCCTGCACCTCGGCCTCGGCGGCCTCCGTCACCTCGGCGACGGCCGTCTCCGGGTCGTCGCCGCGCTCACGGGCGGCACGGGCGACCAGGCGGTCGGCCTCCTCCCGCAGCTCCACGGCACGGCGCTGGAGCCGCTCGAGCTGCTTGGTGAGGTCGGCGACCTCGCGCTCGGCCTGCTTGGCGGCGTTGTTCGCGGAGTCGGCCTGCACCTCGGTCAGCGACCGGGCGCCGGTGATCTCGGCGACCTCCGGGTCGAACGCCCCGGCACCGCCCACGATGTGGCGCGTGGCGTCGACGCCCGCGTCCTCCATCAGGCGGAAGATCTGGCGGCGCTGGTGCGGCAGCGCCAGCGACACGACCACACCGGACTTGCCGGCGCGGGCCGTACGGCCCGAGCGGTGCAGGTAGTCCTTGTGGTCGCCGGCCGGGTCCACGTTCAGGACCAGGTCGATGCCGTCGACGTGGATGCCGCGCGCGGCGACGTCGGTGGCGACGAGCGCGTTGACGTACCCGTCCTTGAAGTCGGCCAGGGTGCGCGTACGGGCGCCCTGCGTCATGCCGCCGTGCAGCGCGTCGGCCTTCACGCCCGCCTCGCGGAGCTGCTCGGCGATGCGGTCGGCGCCGAGCTGGGTGCGGACGAAGATGATGGTGCGGCCCTTGCGGGCGGCGATCGCGGCGGTGACGGGCGCCTTGTCCTTGGGCTTCACGACCAGGACGTGGTGGGTCATCGTGGTGACGGCACCGGCGGACGGGTCGACCTCGTGGGTGACCGGGTCGACGAGGTAGCGCTTGACCAGGCTGTCGATCTCGTTCTCCAGGGTGGCGGAGAAGAGAAGACGCTGGCCGCCCTCGGGGACCTGGTCGAGCAGCTCGGTGACCTCGGGCATGAAGCCCAGGTCGGCCATCTGGTCGGCCTCGTCGAGGACCGCGATCTGCACGGCCTCCAGCGAGCAGGCGCCGCGGTTGATGATGTCGCGCAGCCGGCCCGGGGTGGCGACGAGGATGTCGACGCCGCGCTCCAGGGCGTAGATCTGGTTGCCCATGGACGTGCCGCCGCAGACGACCTTCATCTTGAGGCCGAGGACGTCACCGTACGGCTGGAGGGCGTCGGCGACCTGCATGGCGAGCTCACGGGTCGGGGTGAGGATGACGCCGCGGGGCTTCTTCTTGTCGGTGTGGCCGCCGGCCAGGGTGGCGAGCAGCGGCAGACCGAAGGAGAGGGTCTTGCCGGAGCCGGTGCGGCCGCGGCCGAGGATGTCCTTGCCGGCCAGGGCGTCCGGGATGGTCGCGGCCTGGATCGGGAAGGGGGTGGTCACGCCGTTCTGGGCGAGCTTGCGGACGATGCCCTCGGGCAGACCCAGATCGCCGAAGGTGACCTGCGCCTCGTCCGCCGCCTCCTGCTCGGGAGCCTCGGGGGCGTCTTCGGCGAGAACCTCGACGATCTCGTCGTTCTCGGGCATGACGGCGTGGTCAGGACTGAAAATGGACATGCGAAATGCGAAACCTTCCGGAGTCTCGGCACGCGCCCGTCAACTCCGTGTTTCGCAATTCGACCGCCTCTATGCGGTCAGCCACGGCAAGGGAGAGTACGCGCCACACGCGGCGCTCTCGGTAGTGGCGCCGGGCAAAGGGGAACATGGGATCAAACGATCTACCACCATACGCACTCTCCCCCACTCAGCGCAAACCGGTCCACGTCACCCCGCCTGTGACGTCCCTCACCGCGCGCCCTCACCGCCGCCCGCGCCGCGCCCCGTCACGCGGGCGCGACCTGCGGCGACGCCTCCGGTTCCGCCCCCGGCCCGTCCCACCGGTCCTCCGGCGCGCCCATCGCCTGCGTACGGGTGTCGGCGGCCGGCGAGGCGGACGGCGGGTCCGACGGGTCCGGGCTCGGCTCGGCGGGCGGCGTCGAGGGGGGCGTCGGCTCCGGCGGCGGCGTGGGCTCCGGCGGCGTCGGCTGCTGGCTCGGCGAGGCCCCGCCCCCGCCGTCCGCGCCGCCACCGCCACCGGTCGGCGAGGGGGCCGGCGGCCGGGCGGGCCGCGCACCGGGCGTGCCGCCCGCCGACGGCTTCCCGGACGGCGCGGCCGACGGCGTCGCCGGACCACTCGCGTCACCCGGCTCCGGCGACGCCCCGTCCTCCTCGCCCGGCGCGCCCGCCTCGCCCTCCACGCCGTGCCCGGTGCGTACGTCGTGCCGGCCGCCCGGCACGTGGGCACCGCCGTCCGGCTCGGCCGCCGCGGCCCCCGACGGGCCGGCGGTCCGGGCGGGACCCGGCTTCGCGCCCGCGTCGGAGACACTCATGCAACCGCTGACGGAGCCTGCGGAGGCCGCTACCGCCAGCGCGGTGACGGCCCATCGGACGGGGGCGGACAGATGGCGCACGAGGGCACCTCCAGGGGTGCGGGACGGGGTTTCCCTGCCCAACTCCCCAGGCCCCACAAGGACACGCCCCGCGCCCGTCCCCCGGTCAGCCGTAGCCGAGCTCGTGCAGCCGCTCGTCGTCGATCCCGAAGTGGTGGGCGATCTCGTGGACGACCGTCACCTCCGTCTCGGCCACCACGTCCTCCCGCGAGTCGCACATCCGCAGCGTCGGCCCCCGGTAGATGGTGATCCGGTCCGGCAGCACACCGGCGTACCACTCGCCCCGGTCGGTCAGCGGAGTTCCCTCGTACAGACCCAGCAGATCCGGATCGTCCGCCGACGGCTCGTCCTCCACGAACACCGCGACGTTGTCCATCAGCCGCGTCAGCTCGGGCGGGATGCGGTCCAGCGCCTCGGCGACCAGTTCCTCGAACTCCTCGCGTGTCATCTCCAGCACCCGGCCATTGTCAGGGATGGCCGGGCATAGTGACCGGTCCGCAAGGGCATACGGCGCCCATGGCCGCCCGAGCTGCCCTCCGCACCACGTACGCCCGCCTTCTGCGCCACTACCGCTCCCACCACTCCGCCCCCACGCCCGCCCTGGTCCACACGCCTCACCCGTATGCCCGAGCCTTCGGGCTGGTCGCCGTCGTCCTCCTGGGCGCCTGGCTCGGCCTGCTGGCGGTCGGCAGCGTCCGCACCCCCGTGGGGCCCATGGACACGAGCATGACCCTGCGCCCCTCCCTGAGCGGCGGGACGAAGATCAACGTCTCGCCGCTGGGCGCGCTGGAGCTCGACTCCCACACCGCCCCCATCCGCCTCGACGTGGACGTCGACCAGCTCGACCCGGTGCGCTCCCAGGCACTGGTGCAGCACCCCGAGCGGATCACCGGCCTCCAGGACGAGATCACCCAGGACGTCGCCGACGGCACCCGCGAGCTGGCGCTGCGCTCCTGCGTCGCGGTCGTGTCCGGCGCCACCGCCCTCGGCCTCGCCGTCTACCGCCGCCCGCGCCGCGCCCTCGCGGCCGGCGGCCTGGCGCTCGCGCTGCTGGCCGCCTCGGGCGCGTCCGCGTACGCCACCTGGAACCCCAAGTCCGTCCTGGAGCCCAGGTTCTCCGGGCTCCTGTCGTCGGCGCCCTCCGTGGTGGGCAACGCCCGCTCGATCGTCACCGAGTTCGACGTCTACCAGAAGGAACTGGCCCGGCTGGTCACCAATGTGACGAAGCTGTACGACGCCGCCTCCACGCTCCCGACCTACCAGCCCGACCCGGGCACCATGCGCGTGCTGCACGTCTCCGACATCCACCTGAACCCCGCCGCGTGGGAGATCATCCGCTCGCTCGTCGAGCAGTACCGGATCGACGTGATCATCGACTCGGGCGACACCATGGACCACGGCACCGCCGCCGAGAACGGCTTCCTCGACCCGATCAGCGACCTGGGTGCCCCGTACGTCTGGGTGCGCGGCAACCACGACTCGCGGGTCACCCAGCGCTACCTGGAGCGCCTCAGGAACGTCCACGTGCTCGACGGGGGCCGCGCCGTCACCGTCGCCGGCCTGCGGGTGGCCGGCACCGGGGACCCGCAGTTCACACCGGACCGCTCGGTGGCGCCGGCCGGCGACGACGCCGAGCGCGCCGCCGGTGCCCGGCTGGCGGCGGCGCTGGGCGCCGAGGCGCGGGCGGGCCGGCCGGTGGACATCGCGGTGGCCCACAACCCGGTGGCCGCCCAGGAGACCGACGGGCGGGTCCCACTGGTCCTGGCGGGCCACGTCCACCGCCGGGTGAACAAGCTCCTGCCGAACGGCACCCGCCTCAAGATCGAGGGCTCCACGGGCGGCGGCGGCCTGCGCGCCCTGGAGCGGGAGGAGCCCGAGAAGGTGCACGCCTCGGTCCTCTACCTGGACCGGGACACCCGCCGCCTCCAGGCCTGGGACGAGATCACCCTGGGCGGCCTGGGGCTGACGACCGCCGAGGTCAGCCGCCACGTCCCGGAGCAGAACACCCCGCCCGCCCCCTCCGGCGCGCCCGCCGCGCCCCGCTCCGCGAGCCCCTCCGCGCCCCGGTCCCCTTAACCGTTTTGGCGAACCGTCCTCGCATCCCATATGCTTCTCACGTCCCCGACGCGCTGACGAAGCGCCCAGGCGGGCCATCAGCCCTCATCGTCTAGTGGCCCAGGACGCCGCCCTTTCAAGGCGGTAGCACGGGTTCGAATCCCGTTGGGGGCACGCATCACCGTGTGCGAGACTTGTTCTCGCGCATTGCTTGGTCCTGTGGAGCAGTTTGGAGTGCTCGCCACCCTGTCAAGGTGGAGGCCGCGGGTTCAAATCCCGTCAGGACCGCTGCGACTCGCAAGAGTCGCGTGGCTGGGTAGCTCAGTTGGTACGAGCGTCCGCCTGAAAAGCGGAAGGTCGCCGGTTCGACCCCGGCCCCAGCCACCGCCACGAAGGCCCCGTCCCCCGGACGGGGCCTTCGTCGTACCCCCACGCGCCGTGGGACTCCCGGGCAGGACCCTCCGCCGCCCGCGGGGACGGCGGAGGAAAGCCGCGGGGCGTCAGGTGCGCTCGCGGCCGCGCCAGCCGCGTACGCCCAGGGTGATCGCGACGACGGCGACCACCGCCACCAGCAGCGCCCAGTCCGGGACCGCCCGGCCGAGCCCGGAGGCCCACTCCTCCACCGCGTAGGAGTCGTCGACCGACAGCAGGCCCGGAAGGGCGGTCGTGCCGTCGAAGGCGAGGAACAGCGCGCCCAGGACGATGAAGAACAGGCCCGACAGCAGCGACGTGCTGTGCAGCCCGAACCGCCCCAGCCGCAGCGCGCGGCCCCGCAGCCAGCCGCGCCGGCCCAGGTCGTAGCGCTCCCAGAGCAGCGCCAGCAGGAACAGCGGCACCGCCATGCCGAGGGCGTACACGGCCAGCAGCAGGCCCCCGTACGCCGGGCTGCCGCTGAGCGCCGCCACGGTCAGGACGCTGCCCAGGATCGGGCCCGCGCAGAAGCCGGCCAGGCCGTACACCAGGCCCAGCGCGTACACCGAGAGCGCCGACACCGGGCGGATGCGGCCGCTCACCTCGGCGATCCGCCGCGAGGCGAAGCCCAGGCCCAGGATCTGTGCCACGCCCAGCACGACGATCGTCCACCCGCCGACGGCGACCAGCAGGTCGCGGTGGCCGTAGAAGAGCCGCCCCGCGAACGACCCGGCCGCGCCCAGCGGGACCAGCGTGGTGGCGAGACCGGCGTAGAAGATCCCGGTACGGGCGAGCAGCCGGGCCCGGGTGTCGATCGAGTACGCGAAGAACGCGGGCAGGAGCAGGGCGCTGCACGGGCTCAGCAGGGCGAGCAGGCCGCCCAGGAAGGCCGCCAGGTAACCGATGTCCGTCACTTCTCCGCCTCGCGCCGGGCGGCCTCGATTGCGGACGTGAACGTCTCCATGGGCTGGGCGCCCGCGATGGGACGGCCGTTCACCAGGAACGACGGGGTGGACGTGGCGCCGAGCGCGTACGCCTGCTCCTGGTCCTTGGCGACGGCCCGCCGCGCCGCCTCGCTGTCGAGGTCGCGGCCGAAGCGGGCGAGGTCGCCGACGCCGGCCTCGCTCGCGAGGGCGGTCACCCGCTCCTCGCCGAAGCCCTTCTCCTTGGCGCCCTCGGCGTAGGCCGCCCGGTGGAACTGCCAGAACCGGCCCTGCTGCCCCGCCGCCCACGCGGCGCGTGCCACCCGCTCGGACTCCTCGCCGAAGATCGGGAAGTTGCGCCACTCGATGCGCAGGGTGCCCTCACGGACGTATTTCTCGATCAGTTCCGGCTCGGTCTCCCGGGCGAACTTCCCGCAGTAGCCGCACTTGAAGTCGGCGTACTCGATCAGGACGACCGGCGCGTCGGCGCGCCCGACGGCGAGCGGGTCCTTGGCGTCGCGCCGGGCGTACTTCTCCAGCTCCGGGTAGACCCCGGCCTGCGGCCCGGCGGATGCCTCGGCGGGTGCCTCGGCGACGGTGGAGGGCGCGGCGGCGGGCGGGGCCGGCTTGGTGGCGGTGTACGAGACGACGCCGAGCAGCGCGGCCGCGGCGACGACACCGGCGCCGATGAGGTACGGCTTGGACGTGGGCATGGGGAAACTCCTGTACGCGTGGGAAGGGGCCGGGGCCGGCGGGGTGACGGCGCCGGCTATACGCGCAGGATCGACAGGTCCAGCGGGGAGGGCGGTGCGAGCGGCGGCGGCCCGCGCTCCGGGCGGACGTCCGGGGCCGGCTCGTCCACGCCCCACGCGCCGGCCGCCGCTCGGGCGGCGTACAGGGCGGGCAGCAGCTCGCAGGCGGCGCCCGGGCGGGGCGGCACGGCCGGCGCCAGGCCGCCCTCGTCGTCGGCCGGCCCGCACCCGGGCGAACGCTCGGGGACACCGGCGGCGGTCACCACGTCGTGCGCGGCGGCCTGGCCGGGGGCCTCGCCGACGGACTGACCGGCGCTCCGGCCCACACCCGCGCCCACACCCGCAGCGCCCGGGCCGCACACCAGCAGCGCGCCGAGCAGCACGAGCGCGGCGGCCGCGAAGCGGCACCACGGGCTGCCGGCACGGGGCATGGGCACCGCCTTCCAAGGTCATCCGGGGCTCGTCGACTCGCCGGAAATGGTACGGGGAAATCGGTTCGCCACTCCGTCGCCGCGAGTGAGATCCTGGGTCAGGTATGTCTACTTCCTTCGCCGACCTCCAGACCCTGCTGGCCGAGGTCTCGCTGCGCGACGCGCACCGGCTCGGCCGCCGTCTCGAAGGCGCCCGCCGCATCCGCAAGCCCGAAGCCCGGCAGGCCGTGCTGGACGAGATCGCCGCCGAGGCCGGGAAGGCCGCTGCCCGCACCGCCGAGCGCGCGGCGCGGGTGCCGGAGATCACGTACCCCGAGCAGCTTCCGGTCAGCCAGAAGAAGACCGACATCCTGGAGGCGATACGCGACCACCAGGTCGTGATCGTCGCCGGTGAGACGGGCTCCGGCAAGACGACCCAGATCCCCAAGATCTGCCTGGAGCTGGGGCGCGGCGTACGGGGCATGATCGGCCACACGCAGCCCCGCCGCATCGCCGCCCGCACGGTCGCCGAGCGCGTGGCGGACGAGCTGGGGACGCCCCTCGGGGAGGCGGTCGGCTGGAAGGTCCGCTTCACCGACCAGGTGAACCAGGACGCGACCTTCATCAAGCTGATGACCGACGGCATCCTGCTCGCCGAGATCCAGACGGACCGCGAGCTGCGCGCCTACGACACGATCATCATCGACGAGGCCCACGAGCGCAGCCTCAACATCGACTTCCTGCTCGGCTACCTCGCCCAGCTCCTCCCCCGGCGCCCCGACCTCAAGGTCGTGATCACCTCCGCGACCATCGACCCGGAGCGCTTCTCCCGCCACTTCGGCGACGCCCCGATCGTCGAGGTGTCCGGCCGTACGTACCCGGTCGAGGTCCGCTACCGCCCGCTCCTGGAGGAGGACTCCGAGGAGTCCGACCGCGACCAGATCACCGCCATCTGCGACGCGGTCGACGAGCTCCAGGCCGAGGGGCCGGGCGACATCCTGGTCTTCCTCTCCGGTGAGCGCGAGATCCGCGACACGGCGGACGCGCTGCTCAAGAAGAAGCTGCGCAACACCGAGGTCCTCCCCCTCTACGCCCGCCTCTCGCACGCCGAGCAGCACCGGGTCTTCCAGGCCCACTCCGGCCGCCGGATCGTCCTCGCGACGAACGTCGCCGAGACCTCCCTGACGGTCCCCGGCATCAAGTACGTCATCGATCCCGGCACCGCCCGTATCTCCCGCTACAGCCACCGCACCAAGGTGCAGCGGCTGCCGATCGAGCGGATCAGCCAGGCCAGCGCCAACCAGCGCAAGGGCCGCTGCGGCCGTACGTCGGACGGCATCTGCGTCCGGCTGTACGACGAGGACGACTTCCTCGCCCGTCCGGAGTTCACGGACGCCGAGATCCTGCGGACGAACCTGGCGTCCGTCATCCTCCAGATGACGGCGGCCGGGCTGGGCGACATCGAGAAGTTCCCGTTCATCGACCCGCCGGACCACCGCAACATCCGCGACGGCGTGCAGCTCCTCCAGGAGCTGGGCGCGATCGACCCGGCGCAGAAGGACCCGAAGAAGCGCCTCACGCAGGCGGGCCGCAAGCTGGCCCAGCTCCCGGTGGACCCGCGGCTGGCCCGGATGGTCCTGGAGGCCGACAAGAACGGCTGCGTGCGCGAGGTCATGGTGATCGCGGCCGCGCTGTCGATCCAGGACCCGCGCGAGCGGCCGGCCGAGAAGCAGGCGCAGGCCGACCAGCAGCACGCCCGGTTCAAGGACGAGACGTCCGACTTCCTGGCGTTCCTGAACCTGTGGCGGTACATCCGCGAGCAGCAGAAGGCGCTGTCGTCGTCCGCGTTCCGCCGGATGTGCAAGGCGGAGTACCTGAACTACCTGCGCATCCGTGAGTGGCAGGACATCTATATGCAGTTGCGCACGGTCGCCAAGCAGATGGGCATTCACCTCAACGACGAGGACGCGCCCGAGGACCGCGTGCACGTCTCGCTGCTGGCGGGCCTGCTCTCCCACATCGGGATGAAGGACGTCAAGGACGGCGCGAAGAACGAGTACCTGGGCGCCCGCAGCGCCAAGTTCGCCGTCTTCCCCGGCTCGGCGCTGTTCAAGAAGCCGCCGCGGTTCATCATGTCGGCCGAGCTGGTGGAGACCTCCCGCCTGTGGGCGCGGGTCAACGCGAAGATCGAGCCCGAGTGGATCGAGCCGTTGGCCGGGCACCTGCTGAAGCGCACGTACTCCGAGCCGCACTGGGAGAAGGACCAGGCGGCGGTCATGGCGTACGAGAAGGTGACGCTGTACGGCGTGCCGATCGTCGCCCAGCGCAAGGTGAACTACGGGCGCATCGACCCGGAGGTGTCGCGCGAGCTGTTCATCCGCAACGCGCTGGTGGAGGGCGACTGGCGCACGCACCACAAGTTCTTCGCGGACAACCGCAAGCTGCTGACCGAGGTCGAGGAGCTGGAGCACCGGGCCCGCCGCCGCGACATCCTCGTGGACGACGAGACCCTGTTCGACTTCTACGACCAGCGGGTGCCCGAACACGTGGTGTCGGGCGCGCACTTCGACTCGTGGTGGAAGCACAAGCGGCGCGAGGCGCCCGAGCTGCTCGACTTCGAGCGCGAGATGCTCATCAACGAGAAGGCGGGCGCGGTCACCAAGGCCGACTACCCGGACTCGTGGCGGCAGGGCGCGCTGAAGTTCCGGGTGACCTACCAGTTCGAGCCGGGCGCGGACGCGGACGGCGTCACCGTCCACATCCCGCTCCAGGTGCTCAACCAGGTGACGGACGAGGGCTTCGACTGGCAGATCCCGGGCCTGCGCGAGGAGGTCGTCACCGAGCTGATCCGCTCCCTGCCCAAGCCGGTCCGCCGCCACTACGTCCCGGCGCCGAACTTCGCGAGGAAGTTCCTGGAAGGGGCCGTCCCCCTCCAGGAGCCGCTGCCGGTCACGCTCGCCCGGGAACTCCAGCGGATGGTCGGCGTCCCGGTCGACGCCGGTGACTTCGACCTGACCAGGGTCCCCGACCACCTGAAGATCACCTTCCGGATCGTCGACGAGCGGCGCCGCAAGCTGGCCGAGGACAAGGACCTGGAGGCGCTGAAGCTCAGCCTGCGCCCCAAGGCCCGCCAGGCGCTCTCCCAGGCCGCCAGGGCCGCCACGGAGGGCCCCTCGGGCACCGGGCAGTCCCTGGAGCGCACGGGGCTGACCGACTGGACGATCGGCACCCTGACGAAGGTCTTCGAGACCCGGCGGGCCGGCCAGCCCGTCAAGGCGTACCCGGCCCTCGTCGACGCCGGCGGGACGGTCTCCGTACGGCTCTTCGACACGGAGGCCGAGCAGGCGCAGGCGATGTGGCGCGGCACCCGCAGGCTGATCATGCTGAACATCCCGGTGAGCCCGGCGAAGTTCGCCTCCGACAGGCTGACGAACCAGCAGAAGCTGGCCCTCTCCCACAATCCGCACGGCTCGGTCCAGGCGCTGTTCGAGGACTGCGCGACCGCCGCGGCCGACCGGCTGATCGCCGACCACGGCGGCCCGGCGTGGGACGAGGAGTCGTTCAGGAAGCTGTACGACAAGGTCCGCGCCGACCTCGTGGAGCTGACGATCCGTACGGTGGACCAGGTGCAGCAGATCCTGGCCGCCTGGCAGGCCTGTGAGCGCCGACTGAAGGCGACGAACAGCCTGGCCCTGGTCCGCAACGTCCAGGACGTCCGCGAGCAGCTCGCGGCCCTCGTGCCGCCCGGCTTCGTGACGGCGACCGGCCTGCGGCGGCTGCCGGACCTGATGCGCTACCTGGTGGCGGTGGACCGGCGGCTCCAGCAGATGCCGACGTCCGTCCAGCGCGACACCACGCGCATGGAGAAGGTCCACGAGATGCGGGACGAGTACGCCTGGCTGCTGGAGCAGCTCCCCAAGGGCCGCCCGGTGCCGCAGGAGGTCCTGGACATCCGCTGGATGATCGAGGAGCTGCGGGTCAGCTACTTCGCCCACGCCCTGGGCACGGCCCACCCCGTCTCCGACAAGCGCATCATCAAGGCCATCGACGCGGCGGCGCCCTGAGGGCCGTGTCGGGACCGTCGCCATGAGTGAGGTCGACCGGACCCTCTGACCTGCTGTACAGTGTGATTCGCAGCCGCGCAGTCGGCCGCGAAAACCAGGTCCTGTGGAGCAGTTGGTTAGCTCGCCACCCTGTCAAGGTGGAGGTCGCGGGTTCAAGTCCCGTCAGGATCGCAGCAAGAGGTACAGAAGGGCCCGCATCCCCCAGGATGCGGGCCCTTCTGCGCTGCGTCTTGACGCCGTCATCTGCCACCGGTACCCAAGCAACAGGGGATCGGGGGCCCTTCACGGGAGGTGACGCGCATGGCGGCGGCATCCACAGCCAGGCACGAGACTCGCGCACTGCTCCGCGCCCACCTGGCGGCCGCCTCCGGCTACCGCCACGTCACGCGCCACTGCCCCATCTGCCACCGCCTGCTGAGGCTGGCCATGGAGTACCCCGACCCGGTCCAGGAGGAGCCGGAGAGCGACGGGAACGGGGCCGAGGAGCGCCCGCCGGACCCGGAGGACGACACGGGAACAGTGTGACGCGAGTCACGAAACCTCTTTTGAAAACCGCTCAACTTACCCCCTCCCTACAACGGGCCGATTTAATATGTGCAATTGCACCTCCCCGGAGGCTCCGCCGTGCGCTCCCCCGAAGCGGGGCGCGGGGCGTGCGGAGGCCGGGCACCGGCCGGCCCCCGGGGCACAAAAAGATCGCGCTGGACCCGGCGGAGTCCAGCGCGATCGATGACGAAGGCCCGTTGGGGCGGGCTCGCGTCGGTGGAGCTATGGGTGGGCGAACCGGGTTGGGGGACCCGGAAATGCCCTGTTCAGCGGGGTGTTCAGGCCTCGCTGCGCTGCTGCGGGATACCCGCGAGCAGGGCGCGGACCTCTGCCTCGCGGTACCGGCGGTGTCCACCAAGGGTGCGGATGGACGTGAGCTTGCCCGCCTTTGCCCAGCGGGTCACCGTCTTCGGGTCCACGCGGAACATCGTGGCAACCTCAGCGGGGGTCAGCAGCGGCTCGGCATCAGGGGTGCGAGCGGTCATGAGCGGCCTCCTCGGGAGAACCGAACCTTCTCGGTTCTTTCCTCTAAATTCTGCACCTTGACCCGCGTTGCCCGAAATGGCGGACGCGAGCCGAGTCGGTTATAGGACGAACGGCTTGTCCTCGGCACTACAACTACACCATCTGTCCAGCCACGTTCGGCCAAACCGATGGAATTGCCCTCTCAGGTGTTCATCAGCGGCGGAAGCCGATGGTTCATGCCATAACGGACAGTCACGTCACAGTGACGATCAGTCACAGAGCGATCAGGAGTCAACAGGACCCCCCATAGCGTGCAATGCTGAGCCTTCCGCCCATACTTGGACGGAAGGAGCCCTCCCCGGACTCCTTGTCCTATTTTGGCATGAGGTCGGGCGATGGGCGCAAGAGCCCTGTTAGTGCTATCCGTCACGCTTGACACAAAGGCCCGGATCGGGACCAAGGGCCCCACCGGCTGCACCCGAAGGTCCCCGGAGCGAGATCATCCGGGAGAACGGCCGCCAGGTCCATGGCGGAATCCGTCGAGTTCGGCGGGCCCGCTCAGACCAAGATCATCATGTCAGTTGGCGTGCTGCCGGTCGCGCACCGCGCGCCACCGCTCGGTCAGCCGCTCGTACGCCGCACCCGCCGCCTCGCCGTCACCCGCCCGCAGCGCCGCCATCCCGGCCGCCACGTCCGCCGCCGACCGGTCCTCGGCGAGCGACTCCTCCGGCAGGGCGTGCACCAGCCCCCCGTAGTCCAGCTCGACCAGCGAGCGCGGGTGGAACTCCTCCAGCCAGCGCCCCACGTCCACCAGGCCCTCGGTCAGCGGCCCCTCGTCGATCGACTCGCGCAGCGTCTTCAGCGCCCGCGCCACCCGCCGCCGGGCCTGCACCATGGGCGTCCGGTACCGCAGCACCGGCGCCTTGCCCGGGCCGCCGCCCGCGACGAACTCCCGCTCGTCGTCGGAGAACAGCGCGAACCACCGCACAGGCACCTGCCACACCGCCGAGCGGATCCACGGCCGCGCGTCCGGGTTCCGCTCCCGCCACCGCTCGTAGTCCGCCTGCGCCTGCTCCCGCACCAGCGGCGGCAGCGCGGCGTCCAGGACCGCCGGCGGCAGCGTGCCCGCCAGCTCCTCCAGCGCCAGCCAGCCGCGCAGCCGCGTCCGCCAGGGGCACACGCACACCACCCCGTCCACCTCCGCCACGAAGGCGTCCGCGCTCTCCTGCGCGGGCACCGCGACCGGCGGCGTGGCCAGCAGCCCCACGAGCGAGCGGCGCAGCTCCTCCTGGGCGCCCGGAGCGGTGCCCCGGCGCGCGTACCGGGCCCAGTGGCCGCGCTCCGGCTCGGGGAACGCCGCCAGCGGCTCGTACACGCGCAGGTACGAGGCGTAGGGGACGAGGACCGGGGGGACGGCTGACATGTCACGAATCCTTCCACGCCCGTACTCCGCGAGGGGGTGATCCGCGGCACTGGCTCTCATCTACGCGCAGGTAGGACTTACCCTCTTGCCGTCAAGGTCCTCCCCCACCCGCAGGAGGGCCTCATCCGCCGCTTCGTACTTGGGAGTCACCACCGTGACCGATGTGACCGACGGCGTCCTGCACACCCTGTTCCGATCGGAGCAGGGGGGCCACGAACAAGTGGTGCTGTGCCAGGACCGCGCCTCCGGCCTCAAGGCCGTCATCGCCATCCACTCGACCGCCCTGGGCCCCGCCCTCGGAGGTACCCGCTTCTACCCGTACGCCTCCGAGGAAGACGCCGTCGCCGACGCGCTGAACCTGTCCCGGGGCATGTCGTACAAGAACGCCATGGCCGGTCTGGAGCACGGTGGCGGCAAGGCCGTGATCATCGGTGACCCGGAGCTGATCAAGACCGAGGAACTGCTGCTGGCCTACGGCCGCTTCGTGGCCTCCCTCGGCGGCCGGTACGTGACGGCCTGCGACGTCGGCACCTATGTCGCCGACATGGACGTCGTCGCCCGGGAGAACCGCTGGACCACCGGCCGCTCCCCCGAGAACGGCGGCGCCGGCGACTCCTCCGTCCTCACCGCCTACGGCGTCTTCCAGGGCATGCGGGCCTCCGCCCAGCACGCCTGGGGCGATCCGACGCTGCGCGGCCGCAAGGTCGGCGTCGCGGGCGTGGGCAAGGTCGGCCACTACCTGGTGGAGCACCTGCTCGAGGACGGCGCCGAGGTCGTCATCACGGATGTGCGCGAGGAGTCGGTGCGCCGGATCACCGACAAGTTCCCGCAGGTCACGGTGGTGGCGGACACCGACGCGCTGATCCGCACCGAGGGCCTGGACGTCTACGCCCCCTGTGCCCTCGGCGGGGCGCTGAACGACGACACCGTGCCCGTGCTGACGGCGAAGGTGGTGTGCGGCGCGGCCAACAACCAGCTCGCGCACCCGGGCGTCGAGAAGGACATCGCGGACCGCGGCATCCTCTACGCGCCCGACTACGTCGTCAACGCCGGCGGTGTGATCCAGGTGGCCGACGAGCTGCACGGGTTCGACTTCGACCGGTGCAAGGCCAAGGCCGCGAAGATCTTCGACACCACGCTGGCGATATTCGCACGTGCGAAGGAAGACGGGATTCCGCCGGCCGCCGCGGCCGACCGGATCGCCGAGCAGCGCATGGCGGAGGCGCGCCGCGGGTAGTGCCGTGGTGAGCCGAGGTTGACAGGTCGACCCGCCGGCCGCCGTGAGCCCGTTTCCCCCGGAGGGAGACATGGCTCACGCCGGTCGGCGGGTCGACTGCCAAGAAGAGGTTAAAATCAGCGCTGACCAGCGAGGACAGGGCTCCTCGTCGGTCTTGCTCCGAGGCGCGTCATGCGGGCGGCGTACCGTATGGCCGCGGAAGCAGGTACCGTTGAAGCCCTACGGGCCGGTCTCTCCACGGAGAGTCCGTTCCGAATCATGAACGCGTGTCAAGACTCTGGGGCCGTCGAGCCCCGTCACCGAGGGGGTCGAGCCATGGGGCGCGGCCGGGCCAAGGCCAAGCAGACGAAGGTCGCCCGCCAGCTGAAGTACAACAGCGGCGGGACTGACCTGTCGCGTCTGGCCAGCGAGCTGGGCGCTTCTACTCCGCAACCGCTCTCGCAGCCGCCGAATGGCGAGCCGTTCGAGGACGACGACGAGGAAGACGACCCGTACGCCCGCTACGCGGAGCTGTACAACGACGATGATGACGAGGACGAGGAGTCCGGTCCGTCGTCACAGCGCCGTGGTGCTTGACGCCTGAATTCACTCGAGCCCGGTCCGGGGCCCCGCCCCGGACCGGGTTCTGTGCTGCTCAGCTCGCGTAGTCCCCGGTCAGGGTCGCGCCCGTGGTGTGCTCGCCGCGCTCGGTGATCTCACCGGCGACCCAGGCGTCGACGCCCCGGTCCGCCAGCGTGGCCAGCGCCACCTCGACCGACTCGGCGGGGACGACGGCCATCATGCCGACGCCCATGTTCAGCGTCTTCTCCAGCTCCAGGCGCTCCACCCGGCCGGCCGTGCCGACCAGGTCGAACACCGCACCGGGCACCCAGGTCGACCGGTCGACCGTGGCGTGCAGCCCGTCCGGGATCACCCGGGCGAGGTTCGCGGCGAGGCCGCCGCCGGTGATGTGGCTGAAGGCGTGCACATCGGTGGTGCGGGTGAGCGCCAGGCAGTCCAGCGAGTAGATCTTGGTGGGCTCCAGCAGCTCCTCGCCGAGGGTGCGGCCGAACTCCTCCACCTGCTGGTCCAGGCGCATGCCGGCCCGGTCGAACAGCACATGGCGCACGAGCGAGTACCCGTTGGAGTGAAGGCCCGAGGAGGCCATGGCGATGACCGCGTCACCCGTACGGATGCGATCGGCGCCCAGCAGCCGGTCGGCCTCGACCACGCCCGTACCGGCGCCGGCGACGTCGAAGTCGTCCGGGCCCAGCAGACCGGGGTGCTCGGCCGTCTCGCCGCCGACCAGGGCGCAGCCGGCCAGGACGCAGCCCTCGGCGATGCCCTTGACGATGGCGGCCACCCGCTCGGGGTGGACCTTGCCGACGCAGATGTAGTCGGTCATGAACAGCGGCTCGGCGCCGCAGACGACGATGTCGTCCATGACCATGGCGACCAGGTCGTGGCCGATGGTGTCGTAGACGCCCATCTGGCGGGCGATGTCGACCTTCGTGCCGACACCGTCGGTGGCGGAGGCCAGCAGCGGGCGCTCGTAGCGCTTGAGGGCGGAGGCGTCGAAGAGGCCGGCGAAGCCGCCGAGGCCGCCGAGGACCTCGGGACGCTGGGTCTTCTTCACCCACTCCTTCATCAGCTCGACGGCGCGGTCGCCCGCCTCGATGTCGACGCCCGCGGCTGCGTAGCTGGCACCGGTGGTCTCAGTCTCAGACATGACTGTGAGAACTTTCGTGTCGTACTGCAGGGATTGCGGGTGGTCCTACGGGCGACGGAGGGCGTCGGCCGCGGCCGTGGCGGCCGGTCCGGCGGCCAGCTCGGTCTCCAGGAGCTGCTTGCCGAGCAGCTCGGGGTCCGGCAGTTCCATCGGGTACTCACCGTCGAAGCAGGCGCGGCAGAGCTTCTGCTTGTCGATGGTGGTGGCCTCGATCATGCCGTCGATGGAGATGTACGAGAGGGAGTCGGCGCCGAGGGACTTGCCGATCTCCTCGACCGTCATGCCGTTGGCGATCAGCTCCGCGCGGGTGGCGAAGTCGATGCCGAAGAAGCACGGCCACTTCACGGGCGGGGAGGAGATCCGGATGTGGACCTCGGCGGCCCCGGCCTCGCGGAGCATCCGGACCAGCGCGCGCTGGGTGTTGCCGCGGACGATCGAGTCGTCCACGACCACCAGGCGCTTGCCCTTGATGACTTCCTTCAGCGGGTTCAGCTTCAGCCGGATGCCGAGCTGGCGGATGGTCTGGGACG
Organism: Streptomyces sp. WAC05374; assembly: GCF_004353505.1. GTDB lineage: Bacteria > Actinomycetota > Actinomycetes > Streptomycetales > Streptomycetaceae > Streptomyces. Next base: position 20,178 of record NZ_SMNQ01000029.1, on the reverse strand, counting down.
GCTGGATGAAGGTCCGGCCGACGTACGCGTTCTTCACCAGGCCCGCGCCGAACGGGATGCCGCTGGCCTCGGCGTAGCCGATCGCGGCGGGGGTGCCGGACTCGGGCGTCGCTATGACGAGGTCGGCCTCGACGGGGGCTTCCTTGGCCAGTTTCCGGCCCATCTCCACCCGGGAGAGGTACACGTTCCGGCCGGCGATGTCGGTGTCGGGGCGCGCCAGGTAGACGTACTCGAAGACACAGCCCTTGGGCTTCGCTTCCGCGAATCGCGAGGTGCGGATGCCGTTCTCGTCGATCGCGATCATCTCGCCCGGCTCGACCTCACGGACGTAGGCGGCACCGCAGATGTCGAGGGCGGCGGACTCGGAGGCGACGACCCAGCCGCGCTCCAGGCGGCCGAGGACCAGCGGGCGGATGCCCTGCGGGTCGCGGGCGGCGTAGAGGGTGTGCTCGTCCATGAAGACGAGGGAGAAGGCGCCCCGGACCTCGGGGAGGACCTTGGCGGCCGCCTCCTCGATGGTCAGCGGCTTGCCGTCGTCGTCGACCTGGCCCGCGAGCAGCGCGGTGACGAGGTCGGTGTCGTTGGTGGCCGCCACCTGCGTGGCGCGGCCGTCCTTCTTGGGCAGGTCGGCGACCATCTCGGCGAGCTGGGCCGTGTTGACCAGGTTGCCGTTGTGGCCGAGCGCGATGGAGCCGTGGGCGGTGGCCCGGAAGGTCGGCTGCGCGTTCTCCCACACGGAGGCGCCGGTGGTCGAGTAGCGGGCGTGACCGACCGCGATGTGACCCTGGAGGGAACCGAGAGAGGTCTCGTCGAAGACCTGGGAAACGAGGCCCATGTCCTTGAAGACGAGGATCTGGGAGCCGTTGCTGACCGCGATTCCCGCGGATTCCTGACCCCGATGCTGGAGGGCGTAGAGCCCGAAGTACGTGAGCTTTGCGACCTCTTCACCCGGAGCCCAGACACCGAAGACGCCGCAAGCGTCCTGGGGGCCCTTCTCGCCGGGAAGCAGATCGTGATTGAGTCGACCGTCACCACGTGGCACGCCACCGAGTGTAGGCGAGGTCGACCACTGGTCCGAATTGGGGACGGGGCGGATCGGGGGCCCGCGCGGACGGGTGCCGGACCGGCCGGTTCCGGATGTGCCCGGCCGAGGGGCGCCTGACCAGCGGCTGAGCAGGCGCTGAGCGGGCCGGACGGCGCCCCGGCGGTGCCCGGCCGGAGGCGCCCGGCCCGCCGCGGGTCACGCCCGGTGTGACGGACCTCGCAGCCGGGCCGGACCCTACCGGGCGCCCTTCCCGCCGCTTTCCGCACCGGCCGCGAAGCCGGTGCCGCCGGGGGCGGTGACCGTCAGGCTGCGGTGGTCGATCGCGTACGTGACCTTGCCCTTCATGGTGTTCAGCAGGGCGCGCTCCAGCTCCATCGCGGGACCCGGGCACAGCTTGCGGGTGCTGGTGACCCGGCCGAAGGTGAGCGTCGAGCCGTCGGTGGTGACGGGGGCGCTGAACTGGTTGCAGCCCAGGTTGCCGCGTACGGAGCCGTCCTTGCCGAACACGAACGACGCCTTGCCCTCCGTGCCGGCCGGCAGGGAGGTGGCGGCCCGGCCCGAGACCAGGGAGTCGACCGTCCACGTGGTGCCGACGAGCGGCGCCGGGGGCTGCTCGCCGAGCCGGATCGCGTCACCGTCCGGAGTGGTCAGGGTCAGCTTCCCGTCGGTCAGTTCGGCCTTGAGCTTGCCCGTCAGGGTGGACTTCAGCGCGTCCTCGAAGCCCTGCAGGGGCTCGGGGCAGCCCATCTCGGTCATGGCCGCGTCGCTGAGGGTGACCGTGTCGCCGTCGACGGTCGCCCGGGCGTTGAAGTGGTTGCAGCCGAAGTTGCCCATGGCCCGGCCCTTGGGGTCGATCCGGACGTGGGCGCCCGCGGGGGCGGCGGTCTTCCTGCCGTCGACGGTGACGCTCTCGACGGTCCAGTGCACCCCGGTGACCGGCACGTCGGGGCGTACGGAGCCGCTGCCGTCGCCCGGGCCCGATCCGTCGCCGGACTGGGTGCCGCAGGCGGTGAGGCCCAGGGCGAGGAGCGGGACGAGCGCGGCGGCGGCCCCGGGGAGGTACGGCGGTTTCTTCAGCATGGTCGGCATGGTGATGGGACGGACGGGACGGGAGCCCGGTTCCGCCGCCGGGCCGTCCGGGGCATCGAGCGGTCAGCCGAGGACCGGGAGGTGGGGCGAGAGGTCCGCCCGCTCGCCGCTCGCGTGGACGTGCGCCGCGGACAGGGCCTCGGCCCACGCGGTGCGCCCGGTGGCGAGCCTGATCCACGTCAGCGGGTCGGTCTCCACCACGTTCGGCGGCGTGCCCCGGGTGTGCCGGGGCCCCTCGACGCACTGCACCACCGCGTGCGGCGGCACCCGCACCTCCACCGACCCGCCCGGCGCCTTCACCGCGAGCGCGTCGGCGAGCAGCCGGGTGCAGGCGGCCAGCGCCCCGCGCTCGTACGGCACGGCGAGCCCGGTCGCGGCGTTCAGGTCGTCGGTGTGGACGATCAGTTCGACGGTACGGGTCACCAGGAAGTCGCCGAGGCGGACGCCCCCGAAGCGGGTGGCGATCAGCCGCTCGTCCGAGGCCCCCGCGAGCGCCTTCGCGAACCCCCGCCCGGTCTCCTCGTACAGCGCGGCCAGCGAGGCCGGGCCGGTGACCGCCGCCTCGGCGATCTCCCGGGTGTCGTGGTCGACGTCACCGGCGTACTTCCGGGTGGCGAGCGGCCATTCGAGCAGGGTCAGGTCGCGGGTGGCCGGCTCGGGCGCGGCCACGCCCCGGATCACGGAGCGCACCGCCATGGTGATGTGCGCGGTCAGTTCGCGGACCGTCCACGCGCCCAGGCGCGTCGGCAGGGCGAGTTGCTCGGGCGTGAGGGTGAGGACCGCCCGGTGCACGTGGTCGAACTGGGCCAGCACGGCGGCCCGTGTCCTGGCGGAGTCGTAGGCGCGCGGACGCTTCTTGGCGGGAGGCATGGGCCCGAGGCTAGCCGCATCCCGTGTGGCGGGCGGAAGGGGCACGGAAGAGACTGGAAAGGGGCTACGAGAGGGGTGGAAGGATCATGGCTGAACACCCTCACGCCGCGCTGGCACGCCGAGGCTACGAGGCCTTCGTCGCTGGGGACATGGACACGCTGGCCGGCCTGCTGACGGGCGACTGCACGCACCACTCGCCCGGCGAGAGCCAGATGTCCGGGCACTTCAAGGGCCGCGACAACGTCCTGGCCCACTACGGCCGGCTCATGGAACTGACCCACGGCACCTTCCGCGTGGAGCTGCAGGGCGTCTACCCGGACGGCCGGGGCCACGTCATGGCCGTGCACACGTGGCACGCCGACCGTGGTGACCGGGGCATCGAGATGAAGGGCGGTCTCTTCTTCACGATCGTCGGGGACAAGGCCACCGACATCGACGAGTGCGTCGAGGACATCGACGAGGCGGACGCCTTCTGGGATCAGGCCGAGTAGGCGCCGGCCCCCACCGTGAACGTCTCGCCGCCCGCCGGTACGCCCACGCCACGCCAGGTGAACGGGATGCCACGGGCGGTACGCGGGTCGGGGCCGTCCATGAGCTGGAAGTGCAGGTGCGGCTCGGTGGAGTTGCCCGAGTTGCCGCACCGGGCGATCGGCTGCCCGGCGGTGACCCGGTCACCGGCGCGCACCCGCAGCGAACCCCGCTGGAGGTGGGCGTACATCGCGTACACACCGTCGCCGAGGTCGAGCACGACGTGGTTGCCGATGATGTGGCGCGGTCCGCCCAGCGACCGGAAGACGCCCTCCACGAGCAGGAAGTACGGGAGCGCGGGCAGTGAGTTGCGGCTGAGGTGGTCGCGCAGCCGGTCGTCCGCGTGCACCACCGTGGCGTCACCGGCCGCGAGGAGCGGGGCGCCGAAGGCGGGGAAGGCCCTGTTGCGCCGGGCGACCGGCCACAGCGCGGCGAAGGCCGGCCGGGGGCGGGTCTCCGACTCGGCCACGATGTCGATGGCGTACGTCTGGCCCAGGGCGTGCGTGCCGTGGCTCGGCACCTTGTCCGCCGGGCTGTTCAGGGCCGACCAGGCGCCCACGACCGGCGGCTCGACCTCGACCGCATCCCGTGCGGCGGGGGCGGCGGGGCGCTGCTCGGTGCGGTTCAGCACGATCCGGAGGGCGACGGCGGCCACCAGCGGCAGCCAGCCCACCCAGTAGTCGTAGGGCAGGTCGACGAGGAACGAGGCGAGGACCTGGGCGATGAAGAGCGCCCACAGGACGCGGACGAGCAGCCCCGCGATGGTGCGTACGGACATGGTGTTTCCCCCGTGAGGTGGTCATGGTCGGGCCGTGGCCAGGGCCACGAGCAGCGGCACCACCCGGCCGGGTGGCACCTCGTAGCGGCCGCGGCCGGCGGTGTGGAGCCAGCCGGCGCCGGTCAGTTGGCGCACGTGGTGGTAGATCTGGCCGGTCGTGCCGATCTCCTCCAGCTCGGCCAGCTCGGCGGCCGTGCGCCGGCCGCCGAGGATCTCGCGCAGGAGCCGGAGCCGGACCGGGTGGCCGAGCGCCGCGAACGACTCGGCCGCCTCGGTCCAGTCGCCGTCGAGCTGCTCGTCGGCGAGGACCCCGTACTGCCACTCGTACCGCTCCCCCGTCGGCAGCCGTACGGCGCCGGTGAACAGCACACCGCCGTCCGCCGCGCCCGCCCCGGCGAGCCGGGACTTGAGCCCCTCCAGGGCCCAGAAGTCGCCCTCGGCCGGCGGCGGCACGGCCCCGTCACCGCGCTCCAGCGCCGCCATGCGCCGCTCCAGTTCGGCGACGCGCTCTTCCAGCTCCATGACCCAGAGAATACGTAATTACGTAATCACGTGCAACCGGCCCACGGAAAAGCCCCTGTCCGGACAGGACGTCCGGACAGGGGCTCTCCCCGATGCTGGATGCGTCAGGCGAGCAGACCCGGGATGGTCCCCTCGTGCGCGGTGCGCAGCTCGCTCAGCGCGATGCTGAACTCGCCCTGTACGTCGATCTCGTCGCCGTCCACGACACCGATCCGGGTCGCGGGCAGGCCCCGCGCGCCGCACATGTCGGTGAAGCGGAGCTCCTCGCTGCGCGGGACGGACACGACCGCACGGCCGGCCGACTCGCTGAACAGGAACGTGAAGGCGTCCAGACCGTCCGGGACGACCAGGCGCGCACCCTTCCCGCCGCGCAGGCAGGACTCGACGACCGCCTGGACGAGGCCGCCGTCCGACAGGTCGTGGGCCGCGTCGATCATCCCGTCACGGGACGCGGCGATCAGGATCTCGCCGAGCAGCTTCTCCCGGTCCAGGTCCACCCGCGGCGGCAGACCGCCCAGGTGGTTGTGCACGACCTCGGACCACGCCGAGCCGCCGAACTCCTCGTGCGTGTCGCCCAGCAGGTACAGGAGCTGGCCCTCCTCCGCGAAGGCGATGGGCGTACGGCGGTTCACGTCGTCGATCACGCCCAGCACGGCCACCACCGGCGTCGGGTGGATCGCCACCTCGCCCGTCTGGTTGTACAGCGAGACGTTGCCGCCGGTGACCGGGGTCCCCAGCTTCTGGCAGCCGTCCGCCAGACCGCGCGTGGCCTCGGCGAACTGCCACATCACCGCCGGGTCCTCGGGCGAACCGAAGTTCAGGCAGTCGGAGATGGCCAGCGGCTTGGCGCCGGAAGCGGCCACGTTGCGGTACGACTCCGCCAGCGCGAGCTGCGCGCCCGTGTACGGGTCGAGCTTCGCGTACCGGCCGTTGCCGTCCGTCGCGATCGCCACGCCGAGGTTGGTCTCCTCGTCGATCCGGATCATGCCCGAGTCCTCGGGCTGGGCCAGGACGGTGTTGCCCTGCACGTACCGGTCGTACTGGTCCGTGATCCACGCCTTGGACGCCTGGTTCGGGTGCGCGACCAGCTTGAGGACCTGCTCGCGCAGTTCCTCGGAGCCCTGCGGCCGGGGCAGCTTGTTCGCGTCGTCGGCCTGGAGGGCGTCCTGCCACGCGGGGCGCTCGTACGGCCGGTGGTAGGTCGGGCCCTCGTGGGCGACCGTGCCCGGCGGCACGTCGACGATCTGCTCGCCGTGCCAGAAGATCTCCAGCCGGTCGCCGTCGGTCACCTCACCGATGACGGTGGCGATGACGTCCCACTTCTCGCAGATCTCCATGAAGCGGTCGACGTGCTGGGGCTCGACGATCGCGCACATGCGCTCCTGCGACTCGCTCATGAGGATCTCCTCCGGCGAGAGCGACGCGTCACGCAGCGGCACGGTGTCCAGCTCCACCCGCATGCCGCCGGTACCGGCGGAGGCGAGCTCGCTGGTCGCGCAGGACAGACCCGCGCCACCGAGGTCCTGGATGCCCGCGACGAGCTTCTCCTTGAAGATCTCAAGGGTGCACTCGATCAGGAGCTTCTCCTGGAACGGGTCACCGACCTGGACGGCGGGCCGCTTGGTGGGCTTGGTGTCGTCGAACGTCTCGGACGCGAGGACCGAGACGCCGCCGATGCCGTCGCCGCCCGTGCGGGCGCCGTACAGGATGACCTTGTTGCCGGGGCCCGACGCCTTGGCGAGGTGGATGTCCTCGTGCTTCATCACACCGATGCAGCCGGCGTTGACCAGCGGGTTGCCCTGGTAGCAGGAGTCGAAGACGACCTCGCCGCCGATGTTCGGCAGGCCCAGGCAGTTGCCGTAGCCGCCGATGCCCGCGACCACGCCCGGCAGGACGCGCTTGGTGTCGGGGTGGTCGGCCGCGCCGAACCGCAGCGGGTCGACGACCGCCACCGGGCGGGCGCCCATGGCCAGGATGTCGCGGACGATGCCGCCCACACCGGTCGCCGCGCCCTGGTAGGGCTCGATGTACGAGGGGTGGTTGTGCGACTCGACCTTGAAGGTCACCGCGTACCCCTGGCCGACGTCGACGACGCCCGCGTTCTCGCCGATGCCGACCAGCATCGCGTCGTTCTCGGGGGCCTTCTCACCGAACTGCTTCAGGTGGACCTTGCTGCTCTTGTACGAGCAGTGCTCCGACCACATGACCGAGTACATGGCCAGCTCGGCACCGGTCGGGCGCCGGCCGAGGATCTCCCGGATGCGCTCGTACTCGTCCTTCTTCAGGCCGAGCTCGGCCCACGGCTGCTCGACGTCGGGGGTCTCGGTGGCGTGCTTGACGGTGTCGAGGCTCATCAGACGTTGACCAGCTTCTTGAGGATCGAGGTGAAGAAACCGAGCCCGTCGGTCCGGCCCGTGCCGACCAGCGGCTCCACGGCGTGCTCCGGGTGCGGCATCAGGCCGACGACGTTGCCGGCGGCGTTGGTGATGCCGGCGATGTCCCGCAGCGAACCGTTGGGGTTGAAGTCGCGGTACCGGAAGACGACCCGGCCCTCGGCCTCCAGCTCGTCGAGCGTGCGCTCGTCGGCCACGTACCGGCCGTCGATGTTCTTGAGCGGGATGTGGATCTCCTGGCCCGCCGTGTAGTCGGACGTCCAGGAGGTCTCCGCGTTCTCCACCCGCAGCTTCTGGTCGCGGCAGATGAAGTGCAGGTGGTTGTTGCGGAGCATCGCGCCGGGCAGCAGGTGCGACTCGGTCAGCACCTGGAAGCCGTTGCAGATGCCCAGGACCGGCATGCCCGCCCTGGCCTGCTCGATGATGGTGCCCATCACCGGCGAGAACCGGGAGATGGCCCCGGCGCGCAGGTAGTCGCCGTAGGAGAACCCGCCCGGCAGGACGACCGCGTCGACCTGCTTGAGGTCCTTGTCGCGGTGCCAGAGCGAGACCGGCTCCGCGCCCGCGAGCCGGACCGCGCGCAGCGCGTCCCGGTCGTCGAGCGTCCCGGGGAAGGTGACGACCCCGATCCGAGCGGTCACGACTCCACCTTCACGACGAAGTCCTCGATGACGGTGTTGGCGAGGAACGTCTCGGCCATCTCGTGGATGCGGGCCAGGGCGGCGTCATCGACCGGCCCCTCCACATCGAGCTCGAAACGCTTTCCCTGACGGACGTCGGCGATCCCCTCGAAACCGAGGCGGGGCAGTGCGCGCTGCACCGCCTGTCCCTGCGGGTCGAGGATCTCCGGCTTGAGCATGACGTCGACTACGACGCGTGCCACTGGCACTCCCGGTGGTGTGTTGCGTGGGCGGTTCCCTCAGCGTACCTGTCTCCAAAATCTACGCGAGTAGACATATGGAGGACCCTACAAAAGGACGCAAGAACACGCCGAGAACCAGCGGCAAAAATCCCGGAAAAGAATGCTCCCGGTCATGGCCGCCGGACACGCTGATGCAATTGACTGGGCTTCACAATGCCACGTGATCCGCTGTACAAAGGAATACAGCGGAAAGCAGCATTGCCCGTCATCAGCCGTATCCGGTATAGCCGCATGTCAGACATGTCACGTCAGGCATGTCAAGCAGGTCAGGGCGGCACACCGCGCGAAAGGACCGATATCCGTGGCGCAGCGCGTAGTGGTCACGCTCTTCGACGACATCGACGGAGGAGAAGCGGCGGAAACGGTCACCTTCGGCCTCGACGGTAAGACGTACGAGATCGACCTCAATCCTGCCAATGCAAAGAAACTGCGCAAGGCGCTCGCCCCGTACATGGCCGCCGGCCGCAGGCAGACGGGTGCCGCCACCGGCGGCGGCGGGAGCAGGTCACGGGCCGCGTACAAGCACACCTCGCTCGAGCCCGACCCGGCGGCGGTCCGCGCCTGGGCGCAGTCGAACAAGATGGACGTCCCGGCCCGGGGCCGCATCCCGAAGCGGGTCTACGAGGCGTTCCGCGAGGCGAGCTGACACCCGCCCCGGCCCCCTCCGCGGGCACCGAGTTGCGCGACACCCCTGGTGATCCGCTAGAGTCTGGATCACGCCGAGGGGCGAGGCCGAAAGGCCCCGGACCTCACGCAGCGTGCGGGTGTAGTTCAGTAGTAGAACATCCCCCTTCCAGGGGGAAGGCGCAGTGTGCGATTCCTGTCACCCGCTCTGCATCACGTACCGACCGCTTTGGGATCTCCCCCAGCTCGAGACGGAGTCGAGAGCTAGGGGAAGGATCAGGTACAGTGGTGTTCGCACCGCCCGGTGAGAGCCGGTCGGGAGCAATGCGGACGTGGCTCAGTTGGTAGAGCATCACCTTGCCAAGGTGAGGGTCGCGAGTTCGAATCTCGTCGTCCGCTCAGAGTACGAAGGCCCCGGTCATCACGACCGGGGCCTTCGGCGTTCCGCCACGGGTCCGCCGCCCGATGACATTTGTCATCGACAACCGGTGACAGCGCGGCCTGCCCCCGCGCCGCCGGCGGCGGAAGCCTGAAGGCATGACCAACGTGATCGAGGCGGAGGACGTCCGGCGCAGCTACGCCGGAGGGTTCGAGGCCGTGACCGGAATCACCTTCTCCGTGGCACCCGGCGAGATCTTCGCCCTGCTCGGCACCAACGGCGCCGGGAAGACCTCCACCGTGGAACTGCTGGAGGGCCTCGCCCGCCCCAGCGGCGGAACCGTGCGGGTCCTCGGCCACGACCCGTACGCCGAACGCTCCGCCGTCCGGCCCCGGATCGGCGTGATGCTCCAGGAGGGCGGCTTCCCCTCCGACCTCACCGTCGCCGAGACCGTACGGATGTGGGCCGGCTGCACCACGGGGGCGCGGCCGGCCGGCGAGGCGCTGGAGATGGTCGGGCTCAGCGCCCGGTCCCGCGTCCGCGTCAAGCAGTTGTCCGGCGGCGAGAAACGGCGGCTCGACCTGGCGCTGGCCCTGCTCGGCCGCCCCGAGGTGCTCTTCCTGGACGAGCCGTCGACCGGGCTGGATGCCGAAGGGCGCCGCGACACCTGGCAGTTGGTGCGGGAGCTGCGCGACGGCGGTACGACCGTGCTGCTCACCACGCACTACCTGGAGGAGGCCGAGGCGCTCGCCGACCGACTGGCGATCATGCACCGGGGGCGGATCGTGACGGCCGGCACGCCCACCGAGGTGACGGCCTCGCGCCCCGCCCGCATCCGCTTCGTCCTGCCGGTCGGCGTGCCGGCCGGGCGGCTGCCGCTGTCGCTGCGGGCCGCCGCGACGGGGCGCGCGGTCGAGATCCGTACCCACGCGCTCCAGGACGCGCTCGGCGAACTGCTGCTGTGGGCCCGGGAGGGCGGCGTACGGCTCGAAGGGCTCGACGCCCGGTCCGCCTCCCTCGAGGAGGCGTTCCTCGACATCGCACGCGACGACGTACGGAACGAAACGGTGGGAGTGTGACGTGGCGACCACGATGACGGCGCGGATGGGCGCCCTGGGCCGGGCCGAACTGACCCTCCTCGTACGCAACCGGTACGCGCTCTTCACCGCGCTGCTGATGCCCGTGCTGATGGTCGGGGTGCTGCGCTCCTCGCTCGACCGGGTCGACCTCGACCGGGCCGGGATGAGCGCCCTCGAAGCGGCGCTGAGCGGCGGCGTGGTGATGATGCTGATCCTCGTCGTGTACCTCAACCTCGTCTCGGCGTACGTGGCGCGGCGCGAGGAGCTGGTGCTCAAGCGGCTGCGCACCGGCGAGGCCTCCGACCGGGAGATCCTCGCCGGGACCGCGCTGCCCGCCGTGGTGCTGGCGGTGGCGCAGAGCGCGCTGATCGTGCTGGCGGGCGTGGTGTTCCTCGGCGTACGGACGCCTCAGCGGCCCGAACTCCTCGTCGCGGGCATCGTGTTGGGCGTGGTGATGCTGATCGCGCTCGCCGGGGCGACGGCGGCGGTGACCCGTACCGTGGAGAGCGCGCAGATCACCACCATGCCGCTGTTCCTCGTCTCGGCGATGGGCTCCGGGCTCTTCGTCCCGCTGGAGGTCCTCCCGCAGAAGGTCGCCTCGGTGTGCGAACTGCTGCCGCTGTCGGGCGTGATGACGCTCGTACGGACCGGCTGGCTGGGTGGCGCCGGGGACGCGGGGGAACTGGCGGGAGCGGCGCTGACCGCGCTGGCCTGGACGCTGATCTCGGTGTTTGCTGTGCAGCGGTGGTTCCGCTGGGAACCACGGCGCTGACGTACGGGGGCGGGGGGCACGGGGATGAGGCTGACCGGGTGGTGGAGCCGGCGGAGCAACCCGGAGAAGGTCGAGCTCTACACCCGCTGGTCGTTCCACGCGTTCGTGCTGATCGAGATCGGCGCCATCGGGCTGCGGGCCCTGTCCGGGGCTCCGCAGCCGCTCGGCGGCTGGCTGATGCTGCTGTCGTGCGCGCACGCCGTGCTGGGCGGGGTGGTGTCCTCCCGGGCACTGGACTGGAACGCGGGCCGGCGGGAGCGTCCGTACCGGCTCATCGCGGCGCACGGCGCGCTGTCGGTGGGGGTGGCGGCCGGGGGGCTGCTGATGCGCCGGTTCGGTGCGCTGGAGGACACGGGGACGGCGGGGGCCGTGGTGGTCGGGGCGCTCGGCTTCGGCATCTGCTCGGTGGTGCTGTGCATGGTGAAGGTCCGGCACATGCTGTACCTGGTGCTGGCCACGGGGGCGGGCGTGGCGCTCTTCTGCCTGGCGCTGGGGATGACCCGGCAGGAGGTCCTCGGGTTCACGGTCGGACAGGTGACCATGGGGGTCATGCTGGCGTTCACCAGCGGGTTCTCGGGGTGGCTGCTGCGGGCGGTGTGGGAGCTGGACGCGGCGCGTGAGCTCCAGGCGCGGCTCGCGGTCGCGGAGGAGCGGCTGCGGTTCGGGCGGGACCTGCACGACGTGATGGGCCGCAACCTGTCCGTCATCGCCCTCAAGAGCGAGCTGGCCGTGCAGCTCGCCCGGCGCGGCCGGGCGGAGGCGGCGGTGGACCAGATGGCCGAGGTGCAGCGGATCGCGCGGGAGTCGCAGCGGGAGGTGCGGGAGGTGGTGCGCGGTTACCGGGAGGCCGACCTGCACACCGAGCTGGAGGGCGCGCGGAGCGTGCTGGCGGCGGCCGGCATCGCCTGCACGGTGGAGTCGGCGGACGTACCGCTGCCGCCACGGGTCCAGTCGGCGCTCGCCTGGGTGGTGCGGGAGGGGACGACGAACGTCCTGCGGCACGGGGACGCGCGGCGGTGCTCGGTCTCGGTGACGGTGACGGCCGGTGCGGAGGAGGGGTACGCGGTGCTGGTGGTCGAGAACGACGGCGTGGACGGCGGCCCGGGGTCGGGCGCGGGAGCCGGGGCCGGGTCGGCGGACGGGCCGGGCGGGGGCTCGGGGCTGGCCGGGCTGCGGGAGCGGCTGGCGGCGCTCGACGGGACGCTGGAGGCCGGCCGGGTGAGCGGCGGGCGGTTCCGGGTGACGGCCCGGGTGCCGGTCGGGGCGCGGGTGCAGGAGGAGGTCGGGGCGCCAGGAGGCACGCGGCCGGCGGTCGGGCCACGGGTGCCCGAGGAAGCGGGTGTGGTGGAAGAGGCGCGAGTGCCGGAGGAGACCCGGTGACCGACCCCGTACGCGTCCTGCTGGCCGACGACGAGCACCTGATACGGGGTGCGCTGGCCGCCCTGCTGGGTCTGGAGGACGACCTCGTGGTCGTCGCCGAGGCCGCGTCCGGGCCCGAGGCGCTCGCCATGGCGCTGGCGCACCGGCCGGACGTCGCGGTGCTGGACCTCCAGATGCCGGGCGCCGACGGTGTGAAGGTCGCCACATCACTGCGCGCCCAGGTGCCCGGGTGCCGCACCATGATCGTGACCGGCCACGGCCGGCCCGGGCACCTGAAGCGGGCACTCGCGGCGGGCGTGCGGGGCTTCGTGCCGAAGACGGTCAGCGCCCAGCGGCTCGCCGAGATCATCCGGGCCGTGCACGCCGGAAACCGTTACGTTGACCCGGAGTTGGCCGCCGACGCCATCTCCGCGGGGGACTCCCCGCTGACCGCCCGGGAGGCGGAGGTGCTGGAGCTGGCGATGGACGGGGCGCCGATCGCGGAGATCGCCGAGCGGGCGTCCCTCTCCCCCGGGACGGTGCGCAACTACCTGTCGTCGGCCGCCTCCAAGCTGGGTGCCGAGAACCGTCATGCGGCGGCACGTCTCGCGCGGGAGCGAGGTTGGGTATAGTGGTCTCGCGCTACGGCGCATGCGGACGTAGCTCAGTTGGTAGAGCGCAACCTTGCCAAGGTTGAGGTCGCGAGTTCGAGCCTCGTCGTCCGCTCAGAATGGAAGCCCCCCGGCCGGTCGGCCGGGGGGCTTCTTCGTGCGCCTACTGCCAGGTCTTGCCGGTCAGCAGCTCGTACGCCTCCAGGTACTTCCCCCGGGTCGCCTCCACGACCTGCTGCGGGAGGGGCGGCGGGGGCTGCTCGCTCTTGCGGTCCCAGCCCGAGGCCGGCGAGGTCAGCCAGTCGCGCACGAACTGCTTGTCGTACGACGGCTGGGCCCGGCCCGGCTCCCAGGAGGCGGCCGGCCAGAACCGCGAGGAGTCCGGGGTCAGCACCTCGTCGGCGAGGACCAGGCCCTGGTCGTCGTGGCCGAACTCGAACTTGGTGTCCGCGAGGATGATCCCCCGGTCCCGCGCGATGTCACGGGCGCGGGAGTAGATCGCGAGCGTCGACTGGCGGAGCTGGGCGGCGGTCTCCGCGCCGACCTGGCGGGCGACCTCCTCGTACGACACGTTCTCGTCGTGGTCGCCGACGGCCGCCTTGGTGGCCGGGGTGAAGATCGGCGCGGGGAGCTCGGAGCCGTCGGTGAGGCCTTCGGGGAGGGCGAGGCCGCAGACCGTACGGGACTCGTTGTACTCGGCGAGGCCGGAGCCGGTGAGGTAGCCGCGCGCGACGCACTCGACCGGGACCATGCGCAGCGACCGGCAGATCAGGGTGCGGCCCGCCCAGTCGGCGGGCGCGCCGGCGGGCAGCTCGGTGGAGATGACGTGGTTGGGGATGAGGTCGGCGAGCCGGTCGAACCACCAGAGCGAGAGCTGTGTGAGGACACGGCCCTTGTCCGGGATCTCGGTGGGCAGCACCCAGTCGTAGGCGGAGATGCGGTCACTGGCGACCATGACGAGGTCGCCCGCCTCGTTCTGGTACAGGTCGCGCACCTTGCCGGTGTGCAGATGCACCAGGCCCGGCACCTGAAGCGGCTCGGGCTTTTCGACGAATCCGGACACGGTTCCTCCCCGTGGTTCTGTCCAATCGGCTTCGATTCTCCCGCATGCGGGAACCGGGCTTTGGCCAGGGGTCTCGCGGATCGTGCGGATCGTGCGGGGTCTTCAGGAAGGATCTTCGGAATGGCTCTGGACGGGATGTGCCCGTCAGGGGCGTTCTAGTCCCGTTTGCAGATGCGGTCCAGGAGGTTGGCCGTGGCGCGCTGGATACGGAGGTCGACATGACCCGGCCGGTCCAGGGCGGGGGACCACGCGAACGTGCCGGACGCGAACACCAGGGCCCCGGAGGGAGCGCGGTACAGGGAGGTCTCCTGGTGGCGCACGGTGTTCTCGCCGTCCCGGTAGGGGGAGTGGGCGAGCAGGATGCGGCGCCGGTGCTCGGGGAGGGCGGTGCGCGGGAAGTACCGGTCGGCCTCGCCGGCGACCAGACCGGGCAGTTCGTCGCCCTCACCGGCACCGGTGGCGTCCCAGAGCCAGTGCTCGGCGTTGCGGACGACCATCGGGTGCGGCTCCGGGACCCGGCCCGCGTACTGGATGCCCAGGAGCTGCTGCTCGGGCCGGTCGATCTCGCGCCACAGGGCCGGCTTGCCCGGACCCCGGCGTTTTCGGCAGGTGAGGAGCCGGTCGGGGACGCCGGAGGGCGAGGGCGACAGCTCGACCTGCCAGTACATGGTGTTGGCGGAGAGGAACACCAGTGAGGTGCCCTGGTCACGGGCCTGCTCGACCGTGCGGCGCATCGGCACCGACCAGTACTCGTCGTGGCCGGGGAAGACCAGGCCCCGGTACCGCGTCGGGTCCACGCGGCCCGCGTGCAGGTCCCGGGCGTCGGCGTAGGCGAGGTCGTAGCCGTACCGCTCGGCCCAGCGGATGAAGTCGTAGGCGTGGCCGACGTGGAGCGGCAGTCCGGCGCCCGCGTAGGGGCGGTCGAAGGAGACGGTGGTGGCGGCGTCCTCCTCGCCGAGCAGCCGGCCGTCCTCGTCCCACGCGTGGTAAAGGCTGGCGCCGGTGCGGCCGTCCTCCGGATAGAGGTTGTACGCCTGCCAGGTGATGTCCGGGAGCAGCAGGAGCAGGTCGGCCGGGTGGCTGTCGCGGACGGTGAAGGGGATGTGGGAGCGGTGGCCGTCGAGGGTGGTGAGGACGGCCACGTACGCGCCGATCGTCCAGTAGGACGGCACCTGGAGCCGCCAGGACAGCCACCAGTGGTGGCACGAGACCGTGCGGTCGGCGGTGAGCGGGGGCGGCTGGACGATGCCGGAGAGCCGGGGGCTGGTGGTGATCTTGGCGGCGCCGTCCCCCGCGTAGTGCCCGATCCGATAGATGTCGACCGAGAACTGCTGCGGCGGGTCCACGGTGATGTGGAAGTCGATCGCCTCGCCGGGTGCGACCGCGCCGGCCGAGGCGAAGCCCTTGATCTGGCGGCGTACGTCGTCGGCGGAGCGCGGCCCGCCGTGGCCGCCTCGGGCGAGGGCCGGATCGGCGTACCAGGGGACGACCTGACCGGTGTCGCCGATGTACTGCTCGCTGCCGCGCAGCCATGGCAGCGGCCCCTGGCCGAACGGGTCCGTGACGGCGTGGGCGAGGGCCCCTGATTCCCACCGCCGGATCTGTTCCGCCCCCATGGTGCGCCCCTCCCTCGACTCCCCCGCGACTGTCAGTGCCGGTCTCCAGCACATCACATAACGCACCCAGTCCGTCACCGTTCGTCGTTAATTGACGAGAACGGAACGCTGTATTCCGCTCTCCGTGCGCCGGTCGTCCGTCGGTCCCGTGTCGGTCCCTGGGTCTGCCTTTGCGAGGGTCCCGCCCTGGTCAGACGAGCCGGACGGGCTTCTCGGGACGTACGCCGACGGTGGCCAGCCAGGAGCGGAGCGGCTCGGGGTCGGCGTCCTCTATCAGGCTCAGGACACGGGCGCCGAGGTCCGGGTGGCGCTTGCCGCCCACGAGCAGGGTCGGCCCGTCGAGCCAGTCCAGCCCCGGTGCGGCGCCGGCGGTGTCGACGGCGGCGCAGCACACCATGGCCGTCACGTGGTCGGCCAGCAGCTCCCGCCCGCTGCGCGGCGGCTGCAACGGGAACAGCGGCAGCACGTCGCCCCCGGGGCCCCAGGCGGCGAGCTCCGGGTCGGGGACGAGAGGAGCGGCGGGCGGTACGGGGGCCTCGGGGGGCGCGGGAGCGGGGGCGCCCGCCGGGGGCTCCGGGGCTTCGGGGCCGGGCGGGGGCGCCAGGGTCTCGCCCTGCGCGGGGGGCACGGGGGCGGTGGTGGGCGGTTCGGGAGCCGCGTCGCCACCGGCGGGGGTGTCCGGGCCTGCGTCGGCGGGGGAGGCCGTGGTGGGCGGGCCGGAGTGGGTGGCGGCGGGCGGGCCGGGCTCGGCGGGCATGACGGCGGCGACCGCGCCGGGGTCGGGGGGTGCCGTGGCAGCGGTGGTGTCCTGGCCGGGCGGCGGCGGGGCGGTGGTGGCCTCCCGCGAGACTTCGGCGGTGATGGCGGCGGCGAGCGTCTCACCGGTCCGGGCGGTGGCCAGGTGGTCCACCACGCGCGCCAGCGTCGCCTCCGCGTCCGGGTCGACCCCGAGGCGGTCCAGCACCCGGTGGAGGCGGGCCGCCTCCGTACGCCACTTGCGGTCGACGACCTCGTCCGGGTACTGCTGCCAGTCCACCGGGGCCCAGTCGGGGCCCGCCTCGGCCGGTCCGCCGTGGAAGAGGCGGGCGGCGAGCAGCGAGGTGGCCTCGTCGACCAGCCCCGGCTCCTCCAGCAGGTCGCACGCCGGCCGCTCGCCCAGCCGGGAGGTGAACCCCTCCGCCAGCCGGTCGCGCCGCGACAGCTCGGTCAGCGCCGAGACGACGCCCGCGTCCAGTTGGGACGGCCAGCGGCCCATGCGCCAGGCGGGCAGGGCGACCCGGGTCAGCAGCCGGTCCCAGCCCGCGTACGCCAGCCCGACCTGCTCCTGCGCCACGATCCGCAGCCCGTAGTCCACGGCCTGGGCACGCTCCGACGCGGCCGCCGCCACACCGCGCTCCATCTCGGCGGCGTGCACCCGGCAGCCGCGCAGCAGCATCCGCACCACCGCGCCGACCAGGCGCGCTCCCAGGCGCCGTACCGGGTCGAGGCCCGGCCGGTCCGCCGCCGCGACCGCCGCGTCCAGGCCCCGGACGAAACGGCGGGCCGCCGCTATGTCGGGGTGCGCGGACGGCCCCGTACCGGCGACGACCGGCGCCAGCACCGCGCGCAGCTCGGCGACCCGCATCCACCACAGGAAGGGTGACCCTATGACCAGCACGGGCGGGGTGTCGGAACGGTGCACGCCCGGCACGGCCGGTATGCCGTGCGCCGGGTGCGAACGGTCCTCCAGCCAACTGTCGCAGTCCGGGGTCAGCGCTATCCCGGAAGGCGCCGGCACGTCCAGCCGCCCCGCCAGGTCCTGCACCATCCGGTACAGGTCGGGGGCCGACTCCCGGGGGATCTCCACCGTCGGGGTGAGCGCGGGCCGGGCCCGGGCGATCACGGCGGCCACCGCGGCCGCCGCCAGCAGCACGACCACCGCGAGCACCGACACCACCCAGCGCGCGGCGTCCCAGCCGGCGCCGGTCAGATGCCCCGTGGCACCACCGGTCAGCAGCACGACGGCGAGGGCGGCGGGCAGCAGCGCCACGGCCAGCGCCCTGCCGCGGACCCGCAGCACGGCCAGGGCCCGGGCGTGCGCGGCCCGCGCGCCCAGCTCCTCACCCATCTCGGAACGAGCACCGGAATCGGACACGGCCGTACCTCACCCCCTTCTGCCCTGCGGCGGACTGCCTCGCGGCGGTGTTGGTCACTCCCCCACTGTGGCACCCGCCACTGACATCGCAATGCCGGTGGGCCAAGTGCCGGAACGCTTGCGCGGCACCCTAGTTGGGGCACCGGCAGGCGTCATCCGTACGGGTCAGCCGTCACTCGATGGAATGGCTTTGGGTAAAGGTGAAGACGGTTCGGCGAACCTCGCGGTTCACTCCCGCGCTCGCCCGGAAATCAGGCCCCGGCGGCCTTCCGTGCGATGTCCGTACGGTGCTGCGAGCCGTCAAGCCGGATACGTCCGACCGCCGCGTACGCCCGCTCCCGGGCCTCGGCGAGGTCCTTGCCGGTCGCGGTGACGGACAGGACGCGGCCGCCCGCGCTGACGACGGCACCGCCCTCCCGGCTCGTCCCCGCGTGCAGGACGTACGCGTGGGGCGCGTCCTTCTCCGCGACCTCGTCCAGGCCCTCGATCGGGTCACCGGTGCGCGGCGTGCCGGGGTAGTTGTGGGAGGCGACCACCACGGTGACGGCGGCGTCGTCGCGCCAGGTCAGCGGCGGCTCGCTGTCGAGGGTGCCGTTCGCGGCGTGCAGCAGGACCCGGGCGAGCGGCGTCCGGAGGCGGGCGAGGACCACCTGGGTCTCCGGGTCGCCGAAGCGGGCGTTGAACTCGATGACCCTCACACCCCGCGAGGTGATGGCGAGGCCCGCGTACAGCAGTCCCTGGAAGGGCGTGCCGCGGCGGCGCAGCTCGTCCACGGTCGGCTGGAGGACGGACGCCATGACCTCGTCGACCAGCTTGGGGTCGGCCCACGGGAGCGGCGAGTACGCGCCCATGCCGCCGGTGTTGGGGCCCTCGTCGCCGTCGAGGGCGCGCTTGAAGTCCTGGGCGGGGGTGAGCGGCAGCACGGTGGTGCCGTCGGTGATCGCGAAGAGGGAGACCTCGGGGCCGTCCAGGTACTCCTCGATGACCACGCGCTCGCAGGAGCGGGCGTGGGCGCGGGCCTCCTCGACGTCACTCGTGACGACGACGCCCTTGCCGGCCGCGAGGCCGTCGTCCTTGACCACGTACGGGGCGCCGAAGGCGTCGAGCGCCTCGTCGATCTCGTCATGGGTCGTGCAGACGTACGAGCGGGCGGTGGGGACACCGGCGGCGGCCATCACGTCCTTGGCGAACGCCTTGGAGCCCTCCAGCCGGGCGGCCTCCGCGGAGGGGCCGAAGCAGGGGATGCCGGCCGCCCGTACGGCGTCGGCGACCCCGGCGACCAGCGGTGCCTCCGGGCCGACGACGACCAGGCCGGCCTCCAGGCCGGTGGCCAGGCGGGCCACGGCCGCGCCGTCGAGGGCGTCGACCTGGTGGAGCTCGGCGACCTCCGCGATTCCGGCGTTGCCGGGCGCGCAGTGCAGAGCGGTGACGTCGGGATCGAGGGAGAGAGAGCGGCACAGGGCGTGTTCGCGGGCGCCGCCGCCGATGACGAGGACCTTCACGCCAGCCAGGGTAGCCCGCTGAGCGGGGCGATCTTTGTGCGGGCCACCGAGGACGCCCCCGCTACTCGTTCGTATATTCCTCCACCACGGTCGCCCCGAGCTCGCGCACGATCAGCTCGTGGCCGGAGAGGGCCGAGTCGACGAGGTCGGGGTCGTCGTCCTCGGGCATGTCGTCCTCGGGCCGGACCGGCTGCCGGGCGGCCGGGGGCCGCGGAGGCTCGGGCGCGGACGGGCCGGACGCCGGCGCGGGCGCCGGCGCGGGCCGGGACGCGGACGCCGGCGGCGTCTGCTGTACGGGGCGGGGGGCGGCCTGCGGGGCGGGCGCGGGCGCCTGCGGCGGGCGGCCGCCGCCGAAGCCACCGCCTCCGCCCGGGCCGCCTCCCGGCAGGCCGCCGCCCGTGCCGGGCTGCGGCGGGGGTGCGGAGCCGCCCGACGGGTCGACGATCGCCTCGATCTTCCACTGGACGTTGAACTGCTCGGAGAGGGCCTGCTTCAGGACGTCCTCGCTGCCGCTGCCCGCGAAGTTGTCCCGGGCCCCGGCGTTGAGGAAGCCGAGCTGCAGGGTGGTGCCGTCGAACCCGGCGACCTGGGCGTTCTGGCTCAGGAGGATCCAGGTGAAGCGGCGGCGGTTCTTGACGGCCTCCAGGATGTCCGGCCACATGTTCCGCACCTGCGCGGCGCCCTGGGCCATGCCGGGGGCGGCCGCCGCGGCAGGCGCTCCGGCAGGCGCGGGAGCGGGCGCGGGTGCCGGTGCCGTGGGCTCCGGCCGGGGCGCCGGGGCGGCGGGGCGAGCGGACGCGGAGGGCCACGCCCCCGGGCGGCCGGCGGCCTCCTGGGACCCCGGCGC
Organism: Streptomyces sp. WAC05374; assembly: GCF_004353505.1. Taxonomy (GTDB): domain Bacteria; phylum Actinomycetota; class Actinomycetes; order Streptomycetales; family Streptomycetaceae; genus Streptomyces. The sequence continues at coordinate 45 of NZ_SMNQ01000029.1, read as the reverse complement.
GGCGGCGGAGGGCCACGCCCCGGGCCGGGACGCGGCGGGGGGTGC
>NZ_SMNQ01000028.1 GCF_004353505.1 Streptomyces sp. WAC05374 | reverse complement strand
ACTGGAAGGCATCCGCCCCCGCACCCCCCGCATCCCCCTCTACTCCACCGTCACCGGCCAACCCCACCACCAACCCCTCGACCCCGCCTACTGGTACCGCAACCTCCGCGACACCGTCCGCTTCGACCAGGCGCTCGACCGGCTCGTCGAGGACGGGCACACCGTCTTCGTCGAAGTGTCCACGCACCCGGTGCTGGGCCTGCCCATGGCCGACGCGACCGCGGCGCGCGGCGGCGTCGTCGCCGGCACGCTCGCCCGTGAGCGCGGCACCACCGCCCAGTTCCTGCGCAACGTCGCCCTGCTGCACGTCCACGGGTACGACGTCGACTGGGACCGGGCGCTGGGCGCCGGGTCCGGGACCCTGGTCCCGCTGCCCACCTACGCCTTCCAGCGCGAGCGGTACTGGGCGCACCGGGCCTCCGGCGGGGCGGGGGGCACGTCAGCGGCCGAGGAGCCGTTCTGGCGGGCCGCCCGGCAGGGGGAGGCGTCGGCCGTGGCCGACCTCCTCGACGTACCGGAGGAGCTGCGCGACCAGTTGGCGGGCCTGCTGCCGTACCTGGCGTCCTGGCACGGGAAGCTGGGTGAGCCGTCCGGGCGCGACGGGGCGGACCGGGAGACGCCCGGCGGTGGTGTCACGGACCGGTTCCGGGACATGATCGCCGGTCTGGACGCGGCCGGCCGCCTGGACGCGGTGGTCGCCCTCCTGCGGGAGGAGACGGCCGTCCTGCTGGGCAGGGCGCCCGGCGAGGTGCCGCCGTCGCAGGCCCTTCAGCAGCTCGGCCTGGACTCGCTGCTGGCGGCCGGGCTGCGCGCGGCGATCGCCCGCCGTACCGGTGTCGGCGTCCCGTCGGAGGTGCTGCTGCGTCCCACCGGCTGCACCGGCATCGCCCGTTACGTGCTGGCCGGCCTGGTGCCGGACGCGGTCGCCGACGACGACGGGGCCGACGGGCGGGGCGCAGCCGCGGGGACGTCCGCCAGTCCCTGGCTGCGGGTGCTCAAGCCCGCCGGGCGGCCGTACGCGCGGGTGCTCGGCATCGCGGGCAGCGGCGGCACGACCGACTCCCACGTGCCGCTGATCCGCCACCTGCCGGAGGGCGTCGAGCTGCTGGGGCTCCAGCTTCCCGGCCGCGAGGCCCGCAAGGACGAGGCGCCCCTGCTGGACGCCGCGGTGGTGGCCGACGAGGTCACCGCGGCGCTGGCCGGCCGGCTCGACGTGCCCGTCGTCCTGTACGGGCACAGCCAGGGCACCTGGCTGGCCTGGGAGATCGCGCACCGGCTCACCCGGCTGCCCGGCCACCCGCCCGTCTCGGTCGTCGCGGCCTGCGGGCTGCCGCCGCACACGGAGCGGCCGCCGGAGCTGGAGAGGCTCCAGTCGGCCGAGGCACTGGTGGGGGCGGCGGCACTCGATGAGCTGGCGGTGGCGTTCCGGGGCATCCTGCCCGACGCGCTCCTCGCCAACGACAAGGTGCTGGCCGCGTACGTCGACAACCTGCGCACCGACATCACCATGGCGCGCAACCACGAGGAGCTGCTGCGCTCGGACAGCCGTGCCCCGCTGGACGTCCCGCTGGTGGCGGTGGGCGCGTCGCTGGACCCGGTCCTCCCGGCCGCGGTGCAGTCCGGCTGGGCGCCGCTGACCAGCGGCCCGTTCACCCTCCGCACGATCGCGGGCACGCACGCCGCGCCGATCGAGAACCCGGAGGCGATGGCCGCCGAGCTGGTGGCGGCGATCCCGGACGCGGGCAGCGGCCGCTGACCGGCCGGTGACGCCGGAAAGGGGAGGGGCCCGGCCGATCGGCCGGGCCCCTCCCCCGTGTGGCGAACCGCCGGCGGCTAGCCGTCCGTGCGCCGCAGCACGAGCCGCCGGATCTCGGCGAGCTGGAGGTGCAGGACGCGGAACTCGGGCGCGCGGACCATCTCCAGGGACGGCAGGTGCGGGAGGATCGCCCCCAGCACGGCCCGCAGTTCCAGCCGGGCCAGGTGCGCGCCCAGGCAGACGTGCTCGCCGTGCCCGCCGAACGCGATCTGCGCGCCCGCGTCACGGGTGATGTCGAAGCGGTACGGGTCGTCGAACACGGTCTCGTCCCGGTTGGCCGACGGGTACCACAGGACCACGCACTCGCCCTTGCGGATCCTCTGACCGCCGATCTCCGTGTCCTGCTTCGCCGTACGCACGAAGTGCGGGGCGATCGTCGTCCAGCGCAGGACCTCCTCGACCGCGCCGTCCATCAGCGACGGGTCCTCGGACAGCATGCGGAGCTGCTCGGGGTGCTCCAGCAGGGCCCGGATGCCGCCCGTGGTGGCGTTGCGCGTCGTCTCGATGCCCGCGACCAGCAGGTTGAAGATGGTGAAGAGGATCTCGTGGAACGCCAGCGGCTCGCCCTCGATCCGGGCCCGCACCAGCCGGCTGAGCATGTCGGTGCCCGTGCCGTCGATCTCGGCCATCCGCTTCTGGACCAGCTCCGTCACATAGGTGTTGAGGGCGGTCATGTTGCGGGTGAACGTGGCCTCGGCGTCCTCGCCGTCACGCTGGTACTCGGGGTCCGCGGCGCCGGTGGCGCCCAGGGCCCACGCGTAGATGTCGTCCCAGTCGGCCGGCGGCGCGCCGACGAGCTCGCAGATCGCGGCCACCGGCAGCCGCCCGGACAGGTGCCGCGCCACGTCGGCGCCGCCCTCCTCGTCGAGTATCGCGACGAAGTCGGCGGTGTAGGCGGCGGCGAGCTCGTGGAAGCGGGCCTCGAGGTCGCGTATCGCCTTGGGGGTGAAGCAGGGGGCCAGCACCTGGCGCAGGTGCCGGTGGCGCGGCGAGTCCATGTACGACAGCGCGGGCGGCCGGTCCGGTGTGAGGCCGAACATCTCGGCGCGCTGCTCGATCTGCGCCTCGAACATCTCGACCGCGTCGGGCGTCTCCAGCGTGATCCGCTGGGCGCTGGAGAAGATCTTCGGGTTCCGTGAGACCCAGGCGATGTCCTCGTGGCGGGTCAGCACCCAGAACGGCTCGAACTGGGGCGGGCGGTACCAGAAAACGGGCGCCTCGCGCCGCAGCAGGTCCCACTCGGCGTACGGGTAGTCCCCCCTCTCGGCGTACACCGCTTCGTCGGTCATGGTCAGGTGGTCGGACGTGAGCATGGTCGTCGGTCTCCCGGGTTCAGTCGAGGTCGAGCCCTGATGCCTCGAGCAGCGCGTTCAGCTCGGCGTTGATGTCGTCGACCGACCGCTCCTCCTCGGCGGCCGCGGCCGGCGAGGAGGCGGCCGCCGGGGCGTCCGGGCTCTCCTGCCGGGCCAGTTCGACGAGGCGTTCCAGCAGTCCGCTGCTGTGCAGCCGGCCGGCGGTGAGCCGTTCGAGCGCCCAGCCGAGGAGCGACTCGGGGTCCTCGGAGCCGGCCGTGCCGGCCTCGGGCTCACCGGCCGGGGAGGGCTGTGCCGGGAGGTCCATCCGGTTCAGGACCAGCCGGGCGATGTGGTCGGGCGTCGGGTAGTCGAAGGCGAGGGTGGCGGGCAGCGGGACACCGCTCTCGGCGGACAGCCGGCGGCGCAGTTCGACCGCCATCAGGGAGTCGAGGCCCAGGTCCTTGAGGACCTGCTGCGGCGAGAGGGACGCGGCCCCGCTGACGCCGAGCACCGTGGCGACCTCGCGCAGCACCATGTCCGTCACCAGCTCCGCACGCCGGTCCTCGGGCGCGGCAAGCAGGTGGTCGCGCAGGCCCGCCGGGTTGCCGGCGGTGCCGGCGGCCGTGGTGGTGGACGCGCGGCGCAGCCGGGGCCGTACGAGCGCCCGGAACAGGGCGGGGGCGTCCTGGCCCTGCTCGGCGTCCCGCCGCACGGCCCGCAGGTCGAGCTTGACGGGCACGAAGTTGCCGGCGGGACGGGCGAGCACGGTGTCGAGGAGGGCGAGGCCCTGCGCGAAGGGGAGCGGCGCGATGCCCTGGCGGCGCATGCGCTCCAGCTCGACCGTGCCCAGGTGGGAGGTCATGCCCACGCCCGCCTGGTGCCACAGCCCCCAGGCGAGGCTGGTGACGGGGCGGCCGGAGGCGCGCCGGTCGGCGGCGAACGCGTCGAGGTAGGCGTTGGCGGCGCCGTAGATCCCCTGGCCCGCCGTGCCGACGGTGCCGGCCGCCGAGGAGAACAGGACGAACGCCGCGAGGTCCATGTCCCGGGTCAGGTCGTCCAGGTAGAAGGCGCCCTTCACCTTCGGGGCCATCACGCGGGAGAGTCGCTCCGCGTCCTGGCCGAGGAGAACGCCGTCGTCCAGTACACCCGCGAGGTGCAGGACCGCAGTCCAAGGCCGGTCCGCCTCAGCAAGACCGAGCACCTGCGCCACGTCATCTCGCCGAGTGACATCACACGCCACCACGCGTACGCATCGCGCACCTTCCCTTTCCAGTTCGTGGATGAGTTCCGCCGCGCCGGGCGCGTCGGCCCCGCGCCGTGAGGTCAGCACCAGGTGGCGCACGCCGTGGTGGCGTACGAGGTGCCGGGCGGTCTCCCGGCCCAGCTCACCGGTGCCGCCGGTGATCAGCACGGTGCCCTCGGGGTCGAGGGGCCGGGCGGCGGTGCCGTCGTCGTCGGCGGCCGCGCGCACCAGGCGGGCGGCGAGCACCTCGCCGCCGCGCACGGCGAGTTCCGGCTCGCCGGTCACGGCGAGGGCGCGGGCCAGGGCGTCCCGGTCGGCGTCCTCGGGGCCGAGGTCGACCAGGCGCAGGGCGCGCTCGGGGTGTTCGGCCCGCGCCGAGCGGACCAGGCCCCACAGGGGCGCGTACGGCAGCCCGTCGAGCCGGTCGCCGGGGAGCGCGGCGACGCTGCCGCGGGTGACCCAGACGAGTTCCGTCGACGCGAGCCGCTCGTCGGCCAGCAGCGCCTGGAGCTGTGCCAGCACGTATTCGGCGGCCTTGTACGCGGCCTCGGGCGCGCTGTAGAAGGGCGGCCGGCCGGTGGTGTCGACGACGATCCGCGCGGGCGTGTCCGGCTGCGACGCGAGCCGTGCGGCCAGGGCGTCGAGGTCGGGCAGGGTCGGTACGCCGAGGAGGCCGGCGAGTGCGCCGGTGCCGGTGAGGACGGCGTCGGCGACCGTGCCCCCGGGGGCGGGAGCGTCCACCGGCCGGAACTCCAGGCGGTGCAGGCCGTCGGCGCCCGGCCCCCGCGCGCCGCGCACCTGGTCGGCCGTCGCGCGGCGCAGGTGGAGCCCGCCGACGCGTACGACGGGCTCGCCCGCCGCGTCGGAGGCCCACAAGCGGATCTCCTGGCCGGTCGCGGACGGCTCGACGTCGACGCGGACGCGCAGCTCTCCGCTGCCCGCCGCGTACAGCTCGACGTCCGTCCATTCGAAGGGCAGGAGGGCGCCCTCCGGCTCCTCCTCGCCGTCCGCGAGGGTGACGCCCTTCATGATGTGGAGGGCGGTGTCGAGCAGGGCCGGGTGGAGGGCGTACTCCGCGCCCGTGCCCGGGTCCGGCAGGCGTACGGCTCCGTACGCCGTGCCGCCCTTGCGCCACAGCTCGGTCAGGCCCCGGAAGACGGGGCCGTAATCGATGCCCTGGGCGCCGAACCGGTCGTAGAAGCCGTCGAGTCCGACCTGCTCGGCCCCGGCGACCGGCCACCGGCGCAGCTCGGCGAAGGCGTCGGGCAGGCTGCCGGTGCGCTCGGCGCCCAGCTCGCCGCTCGCGTGCCGCGTCCAGTCGTCCTGGGCGTCCTCGGGGCGGCTGTGGATGGTGACCGGGCGGCGGCCGTCCGCGCCCGGCGCGCCGACGGTGATCTGGATGTGTACCGCGTCCTCGATCACCAGCGGCTCGGCCAGGGTCAGTTCGGCGACCCCGGTCGCGCCGACCTCGTGGGCGACGGCGGTGGCGAGCTCCAGCAGCCCGGTGCCCGGCACGATGACCGAGCCGAAGACGGTGTGGTCCCTGAGCCAGGGCTGGTCGGTGAGGGACAGGCGGCCGGTGAGGAGGTGCCCCTCGCCGTCCGCGAGCGCGGTCACCGCGCCCAGCCAGGGGTGCGGGGACGCCTCGAGCCCCAGCGAACCGGCGTCGCCGCCGGCCTTCGGGACGGGCAGCCAGTAGTGCTCGCGCTGGAAGGCGTACGTCGGCAGGTCGGTCAGCAGAGTGCCGGTGTCCGTGCCCAGCACCTTGTCCCAGTCCAGGGTGTGTCCCTGGACGTGGAGCAGGCCGAGGTTGCGGAGGAGCTGGGCGGGGGTGCCGTGGTCGCGGGCGAGGGAGCCGACGACGATGCCGCCGTGCTCGGCGCTGCCGTCGGTCAGCGGCATGGACAGCACGGGGTGGGCGGAGATCTCGACGAAGACGGTGTGACCGTCTTCCAGGAGGCGGTTCAGGGCGCGGTCGAAGCGGACCGGCTCGCGCAGGTTGCGGCACCAGTAACCGCCGTCCAGCTCCGAACCCTCGGCGACCTGACCGGTCACCGTCGAGTAGAACGCGATGTCCGCACCGCGCGGCTGGAGGCCCTCGAAACCGGCCGCCAGACCGGGTAGAAGCGGGTCCATCTGCGCGTTGTGGGAGGCGTAGTCCACGTTGATCTTCCGCGCGTACACGTCCTGGGCCTGAAGCTCGGCGACGATACGGACGATGGCGTCCGCCTGCCCGGAGATCACGGTGGAACCGGCGGTGTTCACCGCAGCGACGGACAGGGCGTCGCCGTAGGGGGCGAGGAACTCCTCCACCACCGCGACCGGCCGCTCGATCAGCGCCATACCACCCTGACCCGCACACGCCAGGACCGCCTGCGAACGCTGAGCGACGATCTGCGCACCCTGCTCCAGAGTCAGAGCCCCGCTCACCACAGCGGCCACGACCTCGCCCTGCGAGTGCCCCACCACCGCGGAAGGCTCGACGCCGAGTGAACGCCAGACGGCCGACAGGCCCACGCCCATGGCGAACAGGGCGGGCTGCACCACGTCGACGCGGTCGAACGGCGGGTGATCCCCCTCCTCACCAGCCAGGACCTCACGCACCGACCAACCCGTGAACGGCCGCAGAGCCGCATCACACGCGTCAATCGTCTGCGCGAACACCTCACTGGTAGTGAGCAGTTCACGCCCCATGCCGACCCACTGCGAACCCTGACCCGGGTAGACGAAGACGACCTTCCCGCGCCGCTCGGCACTCCCGGTCACGACAGCGTCATGCGACCGGCCCTCGGACAGCGCGGTCAGCGCCTCCACCAGCTCGGCGGAGCCGGCGGCCACCACGCTGGCGCGTGACGCGAAGTGCGTACGGTGCCGGGCGGCCGTCACCGCCACATCCGCCACGCGGACGTCACCACGGTCCGACAGCCAGGACGCCCAGCGCCCCGCCTGCTCCCGCAGCGCCGCCTCGTCACGGCCCGACACCACCACCGGCAGCGGACCTTCGACAACAGCCGTCTCCACCGGCTCGGCGACCGGCGGTTCTTCGATGATGACGTGCGCGTTCGTCCCGCTCAGACCGAAGGACGACACACCCGCACGACGCGGACGCGCCTCGTCCCGCTCCCACGGCGTGAGCTCGTCGACCACCCGTACCGGGAGGTCCTCCCACGCGATGTTCGGGTTGCGCGGCGTGCTGTGCCGCGTGCCGGGCAGGGCGTCGTTCCTGAACGCGGCCAGCATCTTGCACACTCCGGCGATGCCCGCCGCCGACTCCAGGTGGCCGATGACGGACTTGGCCGTGCCGAGGCCGAGTTCCCGTCCCGGCTCACGGCCCTCCCCGTACACGGCGGCCAGCGCCTGCACCTCGATGGGGTCGCCCAGTGGCGTACCGGTGCCGTGGCACTCGACGTAGTCGATGTCCCCGGCGGACAGGCCGGCCGAGCGGAGGGCCGCGCGGACGACCTTCTGCTGGGAGGAGCCGTTGGGGGCGGTGATGCCGCTGCTGGCGCCGTCGTGGTTGACGGCGGTGGCGCGGATGACGCCGAGGACCGCGCGGTTCTGCGCGACCGCGTCGGAGAGCCTCATGACGGCGATGACGCCGACGCCCTCACCGCGCCCGTAGCCGTCCGCGTCGGCCGAGAACGCCTTGCTGCGGCCGTCCGGGGAGAGCGCGTGCGAGCGGCTGAGCGCGATGAACGCGCCCGGGTCGGCGAGGACCTGGACACCGCCCGCGAGGGCCAGTTCGCACTCGTCGTTGCGCAGCGCCTCGCAGGCCAGGTGGAGCGCCACCAGGGACGACGAGCACGCCGTGTCGATGGACAGCGCGGGGCCCTGGAGCCCGAGGTGGTAGGAGAGGCGGCCGGCGTTGAAGCTGGGCAGGGTGCCGGTCAGGGTGTACGTGTCGGGGGCGCCGCCCTGGCGGTACTTGCCGTACTCGCCGACGCCCGCGCCGACGAAGACGCCGGTGCGCGAGTCGCGCAGCTCGCGCGGGCGGATGCCGGCGTTCTCCAGGCTGTTCCAGGCCGCTTCGAGCAGCAGCCGGTGCTGCGGGTCCATCGGTTCGGCCTCGCGCGGGCTGATGCCGAAGAAGGAGGCGTCGAAGTGGGCCACGTCGCCGAGGAAGGAGGCGCGGCGGGCGTAGGTCCTGCCCTCGGCGTCCGGGTCGGCGTCGTAGAAGGCGTCGATGTCGAAGCGGTCGGCCGGGACCTCGCCGACCGTGTCGCGGCCCTCGGCGAGGACGTCCCACAGGCTGTCCAGGTCGTGGGCGTCACCCGGCATGCGCAGCCCGACGCCGACGATGGCGAGCGGCTCGTCGGTGCGGTGGCCGGTGACCGTGTCGGTGGTGGCCGTGAGGGCGGGTGCGAGTTCGCCGAGCAGCCACCGTGCGGCGGACGCCAGGTCCGGCTGGTCGAAGATCAGGGTCTTGGGTGTGACGACCCCGGTGCGCTTCTGGACGCGGGTGCTGAGGTCGACGGCCATCATCGAGTCGAACCCGAGGTCCTTGAAGCCGCGTTCGGGGTCGAGCGAGGCGGGGTCGGTCACGCCCAGGACCGCCGCGGCCTCGGTCGCCAGCAGGTGGCGCAGGTGGTCCTCGCGGGCGTCCTCGGGCAGGGCGAGCAGGGTGGTGCGCAGCGGGTTGCCCTGCTCGGCCGGGGTGCCGGCGGCGGCGCGCGCCTCGGGGATGTCGCGGAGGAACGGGCGGTCGCCGTTCTCGGCGTACGCGGCGGCCGCCGTCGCCCAGTCGGTCTTGGCGACGACGGTCGTGCCGCCGTGGGCGAGGGCCGTGTCGAGGGCGTCCAGGGCCCGGTCCGCGGGCATCGGGGCGAGGCCGATGCGGCGGAGCTGGGTCTCGGCGGCGCCGTGGGTCATGCCGCCGTCGGCCCAGGGGCCCCAGCCGATGGAGACGGCGGGCAGGCCCTCGGCCCTGCGCTGTGCGGCGAGTGCGTCGAGGGCGGCGTTGGCCATGGCGTAGTTTGCCTGGCCGACGTTGCCGAGGACGCCGACGACGGAGGAGTACAGGACGAACGCGTCGAGGTCGCGGTCGCGGGTGAGTTCGTGCAGGTGCCGGGCGGCGGCCAGCTTGGGTGCGGCGGCGGCCGCGAGGGACGCGGCGTCCTGGCGGTCGAGCAGCCGGTCGTCGAGGACGCCGGCGGTGTGGAGGACGGCGCGCAGGGGCGCCTCGTCCCGGTCGAGTGCGGTGAGGAGCTCGCCCAGGTGGTGCGGGTCGGTGACGTCGCAGGAGGCGAGGGTGACGCGGGCGCCAGCGGCGCGCAGTTCGGCGGCGAGCCCGGCGGCGCCCTCGGCCTCGGGCCCGCGCCGGGACACCAGGACCAGGTGTTCGGCGCCGCGTTCGGCGAGGCGGCGGGCGAGGTGGGCGGCGAGGGCGCCGCTGCCTCCGGTGATCAGGACGGTGCCGCGGGGCGTCCAGGGCCGGACGGCGGCGGTGGCCGTCGTGCGGCGGAGCCGGCGGGCGAGGCGTCCGGCCGGGCGCAGCGCCACGTGTTCCTCGGCGCCCGGGGTGCCGTGGGCGGCGAGGGTGGCCAGGAGCTGCCGGGTGGTCGCCGCGTCGGGGGCGGCGGGCAGGTCGAGCAGGCCGCCCCAGCGGTTGGCGTGTTCGAGGGCGACGACGTGGCCGAGGCCCCAGACGAGGGCCTGCTCGGGGGCGGGGGCGCCGTCGGTGTCGTGGGCGCGGACCGCGCCCTGGGTGACGAACCACAGGGGGGCGCGTACGCCGGCGTCCCCGAGGGCCTGGACGAGCGCGAGGCTCCGGACGGCGCCGGTGGTCACGGCGGGGTGGGCGGGGTGGGGCGTGGTGTCGGCGGCGGTGAGGGCGAGGACGCCGCGCAGGGTCGTGTCGCCGAGGGCCGCGGTCACCTCGCCGATGCGCCGGGTGTACGCGGTGCGGTCGTCGGTGTCGTCCGGGCCGGGGTCGGCGGTCAGGATGTGCGCGGTGGCGCCGGCGCCGGTCAGTGCCTCGGCGAGCTGTTCGGCGAGGGGGTGGGCGGCGGTGGGGGCGAGGAGCAGCCAGGCGCCGTCCGGCAGCGGTGCGGTACGGGCCACGGCGGAGGGCTGCCAGGTCTCCTCGTAGCTCCAGTCGGCGATCTCACCGGCGCGGTCCTGCTGTTCGCGCCAGGTGGCGAGGTAGGGCAGGAGGGTGGCGACGGCGGTGGTGTCGCCGGCTCCGAGGAGTGCGGAGACGCGCTCGCTCTCGCCGTCGGCGACGGCCTGCCACAGGGCGTCCTCGGCCGGTGAGCGCTCGTGGCCGGTGTTCTTCTTCGGCCGGGGTTCGATCCAGTAGGGGCGGCGCTGGAAGGCGTACGTGGGCAGGTCGACGGGGACTCCGCCGGCCAGGACGCGGTCCCAGGCGATCTCCTGGCCCGCGACGTGCGCGGCGGCCAGGGCGTGGACGAGGGTGTGGACCTCGTCGGCGTCGCCCGCTCTCTGCGAGGCGATGAAGACCGCGTCGCCTTCCACGCATCCGGCGCCCATGGCGGACAGCACCGCGGCCGGACCGCACTCCAGGAACCGGGCATACCCGGCCCGCTCCAGCGTCCGCATCGCGTCCAGGAACCGGACCGCCTCACGCACCTGACGCACCCAGTACGCCGGATCGGTCACCTCGTCGGTGACCCAGTCACCGGTCACCGTCGACACCAGCGGAATCACCGGAGCGGCGAACGCGCAGCCCGCCGCGATCTGCTCGTACTGCGCGAGCATCGCGTCCATGTGCGGCGAGTGGAACGCGTGCGACACCTCCAGGCGCCGCGTGCGCCGCCCCAGGCCCGCGAAGTGGTCGGCGACCTCCAGGACCGCGGCCGTGTCACCACTGACCACCGTCTGCGCCGGACCGTTCAGGCCCGCCACCGACACCCGGCCCCGCACACCCGCCAGGACCTCCAGCACCTCCGGCTCCGACGCCTCCACCGACGCCATCGCCCCGCCACGCTCACACGCCTGCATCAACCGGCCACGCGCCGCCACCAGCTTCGCCGCGTCCGGCAGGTCCAGCACACCCGCCACATGCGCCGCCGCCAGCTCACCGATCGAATGACCGGCCACCGCACCCGGCACCACACCCCACGCCCGCCACAACCGGAACAGCGCCACCTCGACCGCGAACAGCCCCGGCTGCGTGAACTCCGTCTCGTGCAGCAGCTCCGCGTCGGCGCTGCCCTCGGGGGCGAACACGACCGCCGCCAGCGGCAGCCGCAGGTGCGGGTCGAGCGCCGCGCACACCTCGTCGAACGCCTGGCGGAACACGGGGAACGCCGCGTACAGCTCCCGGCCCATGGCGATGCGCTGACTGCCCTGGCCGGTGAAGAGGACGGCGAGGCCCCCGTCGACCGCCGCGCCCTCGACGAGGCCCGGGTGCGCCCGGCCGTCGGCCAGGGCCCGCAGCGCCTCGCGGGCGTGCGCGGAGGTGGCGGCGACGGCGCCCGCCCGGTGTTCCAGGTGGGGGCGGTGGTGGGCGGCGCTGTAGGCGATGTCGAGCAGTTCGGCCTCGCCCTTGCCCTCCAGGTGGCCGGCGAGCCGGGCGGCGTTCGCGGCGCGGGCCTCGGGGGTCTTGCCGGAGACGGTGAGGACGACGGGTGCCTTGAGCGTGGGCCGCTCGGTGCGGCCGTGGACGGCCGTCCAGTCGATGTCATGGCCCTCGCACCACAGCCGGGCCGCCACGTCCTCCAGGCTCTGGCGGGCGGGCCGGTCACGGCGGCAGGCGGCGAGGGCGACCGCGTCGGTGGCGTCGGCCGCGGCGAACGTCCGCTTGAGGGAGTGCCGGGCGACGGGGTGCGGGGCGATCTCCACGACGCGCAGTCCGCGCACGGCGGCCGGCCCGGTCACGGCGAGTGCGGTGGCCGCCTCGGCCAGCAGCATGGGCTCGCACATGTTGCGCGCCCAGTAGCCGGCGCCGAGGGCGGTGCCGTCGACGAAGTCGTTGACGACGGTCGACCAGAACGGGATGGACGCGGCGCGCGTGTCCAGGGTGCCGAGCCGGCGGACGAGTTCGGGGGCGAGCTCTTCGAGCTGGGCGCTGTGGGAGGCGTAGTCGATGTTGACGCGCAGGGTGCGGTGGCCGTTGTCGGACAGCTCCCGTTCCAGGGCGGTGATGGCGTCGGTCGCGCCGGACAGGCACACCTGGCCGGGCGCGAGGTGCCCGGCGACGGAGATGCCGCGGCTCTCGTCGGCGGTGAGCCGGGCGGCCTCCTCGATGGTGAGGTCGCACACGACGAGGGTGCCGCGCCCCGAGGCGCGTTCGGCGATCAGCGCCGACCAGGTGGTGATGAGCCGGGCGCCCTCGTCCAGCGGGAGGGCGCCGGCGACGACGGCGGCGGCCACCTCCCCGATGCTCTGGCCGAAGACCGCGTCGGGCTCCAGGCCCCAGGCGGCCAGGGTGCGGGCGAGGGCGACCTGGAGGGAGAACAGGACGGGCTGGACGACGTCGGTGCGGTCGAGCCGGGAGCGGCTCGCGTCGGCGAGGAGCTCGTCGGTCACGGACCAGTCCGTGAACGGCCGCACCGCGCGGTCGCACTCGTCGAGGGCGGCGCGGAAGGCGGGTTCGGCGAGCAGGTCGCGGCCCATGCCGATCCACTGGGCGCCGTGTCCGGAGAAGAAGAAGGCGAGCGAGGGCCGCTCGGCGGGGGTGCGGGGGCCGCTGACGACACGGGCGCCGCCGGGGCCGGTCAGCGCGGCGACGGCACGGTGTCCGCCCGTCGCACCGGCGCCCCGGTCGGTGTGCGGGCCGGCCGGCGCCGCGCCCTGGGTGCCGAGCGCGGCGAGGACGTCGTGCAGGGCCTCCTCGCTGCCGGCGGCGACGGGGACGAGGCGGCGCCGGCGGTAGGGCGCCTCCTCGAGGGCGACGTGGGCGTTGGTGCCGCCGAAGCCGAAGCCGCTGACACCCGCGTAGCGGCGGCGGGCGGCGGGCCACGGCTGGCGTTCGGCGACGACCCGGAGCTTGTTGCCCTCGAAGTCGATGTGCGGGTTGGGCACCTCGAAGTGCAGGCTGGCGGGCAGTTCGCCGTGGTACAGGGCGAGGGCGGTCTTGAGCAGGCCGGTGACGCCGGCCGCCGGCTCCAGGTGGCCGAAGTTGGTCTTGGCGGAGCCCAGGCGCAGCGGTTCGTCACGGCCTTCGGCGAAGACGGTGCCGAGGGCCTCGGCCTCGATCGGATCGCCGAGGAGGGTGCCGGTGCCGTGGGCCTCCACGTAGGAGACGTCCTTGGGGTCGACGCCCGCGTCGCGCCAGGCGGTGCGCACCACGTCGGCCTGGGCCTGCGGGTTGGGGGCGGTCAGCCCGTTGGAGGCGCCGTCGTTGTTGACGGCCGTGCCGCGGATCACGGCGTACACGCGGTCGCCGGCGGCCAGGGCGTCGGAGAGCCTGCGCAGGACGACGACGCCGCAGCCCTCGCCGCGTACGTAGCCGTTGGCGCCCGCGTCGAAGGCCCGGCACTGGCCGTCGGGGTTCATGCCGCCGAACTTGGTCATGGCGACGGTGGTGTGGGGGTGCAGCATGACGTTGACCCCGCCCGCGAGGGCGAGGTCGGTCTCGCCGCGGCGCAGGCTCTGCACGGCGAGGTGGGTGGCGGTGAGCGAGGAGCTGCACGCGGTGGCGACGGCCATGGCGGGGCCGTGCAGGCCGAGGGTGTAGGCGATGCGGGCCGGGATGATGGAGTTGTCCCAGCCGACGGCGGAGTGCGTCTCGATGGTCTCGGCGTCGGCGCCGGTGGCGAGGTGGTACTCCTGCGCCATCGTGCCGAAGAAGACGCCCGTGCGGGTGCCGGTCAGGCCGGAGGGGACGATCCGGGCGTCCTCGAAGGCGGCCCACGCGACCTCGAGCGCCATGCGCTGCTGCGGGTCCATGTGCTTGGCCTCGGCGGGCGAGATCCGGAACAGGTCGGCGTCGAATCCGGCGACGTCGTCGAGGAAGCCGCCCCACCGGGTGGTCATCCTGCCGGGGGCGCGCGGGTCGGGGTCGAGCCATTCCTGGGCGTTCCAGCGGTCGGCCGGGACCTCGCGGACGGCGTCGAGCCCCTCGCACAGGCTCTCCCACAGCGCCTCGGGCGTCTCGATGCCGCCGGGCAGCTTGCAGCCCAGGCCCACGATGGCGATGGGTTCGTCGGCCGCCACGCGGCCGGGCGCGGCGGTCCGGGGCGCGGCCACGGCGGGGGCGGCGTCGCCGCCGGCCAGGTGGGCGGCGAGGCCGGCGATCGTCGGGTACTGCCACACCACCCAGCTCGGCACGGGGCGTTCGAGGTGCTCGGAGAGGACCGCCACGACGGACATGATCTTCAGGGAGTCCAGTCCGAGGTCGCGCAGCGGCCGGCCGGTGTCGACGGTCTCCGGCCGTACGTCGAGGGCTGCCGCGACGGCGCCACGCAGGAAGTCGGCGATGTCCTCGGCGCCCGGCAGGGGGGCCGCGACGCCACTGTTCGGCTGGGCAAAGCTCATCTGCTCTTCCTTGCTCGTCGGACCGGACTTCCGGCACACGGGGGAAATCAGCGGGGGCCGCCCCGGACGGGACGGCTCCCCGCGAGGTGATCCGGTGTCAGCGGGCAGTGGTGCCCGCGGTCTCCGGGGTGAGCGGCCCTGTACCGCCGAACTCACGCCTGGTCTGCGGTGACACGGCGCGCGACCCGGCGATCCCGCTGTAGAGCGGCACGGAGGACGTCGGGATGCGCTTCATGGTGGTGCGGTCCACCTCGTAGAGGCCGAAGCGCGCCGCGTAGCCGGTCAGCCACTCGAAGTTGTCGAGCAGGCTCCAGTGGTAGTAGCCGCGCACGTCGACGCCTTCGGCGCGCGCCTGGGCGATCTGCTCCAGCGTGCGCACGATGTGCTGGGAACGGCGCTCACCGTTCTCGGTGGCGATGCCCGACTCGGTCACCACCAGCGGCAGTCCGCGGTAGCGCTTGCCGTACTCGCGCAGCACGCCGGTCAGCCCCTGCATGGAGGCCTCGTAGCCCATGGCGGGCACGAAGTAGGACGGGTCGCGGTAGGGGAGGCAGGGCGCCGTGGTGCACAGGTCGACGTCGATCACCGGGTAGGGCGGGTTGCCGCCGCCGGAGGCACCGCGCGCGGAGACGCCGATGCGGGCGTACGACTGGGGGCCGAGCCAGTCGAGGGTGCCCGCCCACTCGGGGTGCCGCTCGTCGACGACTCCGTCGAGGTTGTTGTCGAAGGTGCCCCGCCACAGGGCGTCGACGAAGCCGTAGTCGGTGTACTGGCGGTAGCGGTCACGGGCCGCGATGTCGAGCGGGTCCTTGCTGACCTTGCCGTCGCGGATGGGGACGTACTCCTGGGCGCCGACGGTCAGGCCGATGCTGGAGGCCGCGCCGTCCCGGTCGGCGTCGACCCGGTCGACGGCCTTGATGGCCCGGTACATCGCCACGTGCGCCATGATGTAGCGGCGCTGCGCGGTGGTGAACTTGGCCAGGTTGGCCGGGTTGAGGTTCGCCTTTCCGGGCGGGCCGGCCCCGAACGCGTGGGAGAAGGTCATGTAGACCATCGGCTCGTTCAGGGTCACCCACTCGTCGACGCGGGCGCCGTAGCGCTCGGCGGCCAGCTTGGCGAACTCGGCCATCTCCTCGACGACCAGTTCGCCGCCCTGCGGGTGGTCCAGGCCGCACAGGTTGGTGTCGCTCGGCCCCTTCTCGCAGCCCGGGTCGCGCGGGTCGTCGACCCATACGGGATTGGCGAAGTGGTGAAGGGTGATCATCGGGCGGATGCCCTTGGCGGCGAGGGCCTGAAGCTGCTTGTCGTAGTGCGCCAGGGCCGCTTCGTCGATCTTGTCGCGCTGCGGCTCGATCCTGGACCACTCGATCCCGAAGCGGTACGAATCCACGTTGAGGTCGTCGACGAGGCCGACGTCCTGGACGGCCCGCGTGTAGCCGCCGACGCCGTCACCGACGAACGGGCTCTTGCCGAGCCCCTCGGGCGCCGGCTTGGACCACAGGTACCAGTCGTTGTTGGTGTTCTGGTCCTCGATCTGCGTCGCGGAGCTCGAGACACCGAACCGGAAGCTGCCCTTGCCGGAGGGCTGTGAGACCGAGCCGATGGCGGGGAAGGACAGCTTCCCCGGACCGCTCGTGCCCTCCTGGGTACCGGTGTGGGCGTTCACCCCGGGCGTGAGGACGACGGCGAGCAGGGCCGCCGCCAAGGATGTGCCTATCAGTCTTTTCACGCTGTCTTCCTCGTTCGGAGGCGGATTCGTGTGGCAAGCCGCCGACTCAGCGGCGCCCCGGACTTCCGGCGTCCGACCGGGCGGACAGACGAAACCGGCCACGCCATCCCGCGGGGAATGACGTGGCCGGTGTCGTGACGGGGAGTGTGCCCGGTCGAGTCAACAGCGGCGGACGGAACTCGCGGGATGCCACACCGGCATCATCGCCCCGTCCGCTTGAGCGTGGCTCGAACTCAGCGGCCGCTCGCGGCCACGTAGGACTCGATGGCGTCCGCGGCGACGGCGGGGCCGTCGACCTGGCGCATCCGCTCACCCATGGCGCGGGTGCGGTCGGCGATCGCCCGGTCCGCCGACACCTCGTCGACGGCCTTGCGCAGGCTCTCCAGGCCGAAGTCCTCGCGGGTGAGCATGCGGCCGAAGCCCAGCTCCTCCACACGCAGGCCGTTGGCGCGCTGCTCGCTCATCTGCGGGCTGACCACCATCGGCACCCCGTTGTAGAGGGACTCCATGACGCTGTTCATGCCGCCGTGCGTGATGAACAGGTCGGCGTGACGCAGCACGTCGAGCTGCGGGACGCTGCGCCGGACCTCGAAGTTGGCGGGCAGCGGGGCGAGTTCCGCCGGGTCGAGGTTGTCGCCGACGGCCATGACGACGTCGAAGCGGGAGCCGGTGAACGCCTCGACACAGGTCTTGAAGAACTCCGGCCAGCCGGTGGCGGCCGTGCCGAGGGAGATGAGGAGGACCGGACGGTCCTGCGAGGCGGGCTGCCACGAGCCCTGGAAGCCGGACCGGTCGCCGAGGCAGGGCCCCGCGAAGACGAACCGCTCGTCGAACGTGTCCCCGTCGTAGTGGAAGTCACGGGGCAGGAAGATGATGCCGCGCTGCGGCGGCTCCATGAAGAACTCCATGGCCGTCTTGCCGGGGAATCCGAGATCGGGGAGCTTCTCGTCGAGCCTGGCGATCATCTCCATGACCAGCGGGTCGGAGAATTCGGCCATGGGGAACTTGGCCTGGATGGAGAAGTGCTCGTTCATCCCGTACGACGGGAAGAGCCGCATCACCGGAATGTCCCGCGTGGCTCCGTAGAAACGCCCGCCCCACGCCATGAAGTCATGGAGAATCACATCGGGTCGGTTGTCCTGGTAGAAGCCCTCCACCTGGTCGACCAGGGAAAGGGACTCCTCCAGGGTGCGCAGCCCCTCTCCGGAAATCGCTTCCGCGGTGAAGGGATTTGTGTAGTACTGGCCGAACACGGAGTTGTACCGGACCGCTTCCGCACCGAGTGACTCAATGGCCGGAGCGAAGTGATCCGTGGTGGTGCAGGTGACCCGGTGACCACGCTTGACGAGTTCTGCCACAACCCCCAGCGTCGGGTTCAGGTGCCCGAATGCGGGAAAGTTGAAGAACGCGATGTGAGATGTCATCGAACACCTTCTCCTAGCGACGACAGGGAAATCCGTTGACGGCAATCCGGGACTGTACCAGCGGCCCGGACCCGGCGCTGCCGTCAACGGCCGGCATCGTCTCAGAAGGGAACGGTCATCCCCAGCGCTCCCCGGAGACTTCCCAGTTGGCCTCCGTGATAGGCGTCGTGCATCTGCACCAGGGAGAGCGCGGACCCGAGCTTGGCGAGACGGGTCTTCCAGTAATCGTCAAGCGGAGCTTGAATCTCCACGGGGCACTCGCGGTGCAGATCCTCGACCGTCAGCGTGCTCACGAGTTCACGCAGCCGCTGGTGGATCTGCTTGTAGAGGCCGACCATCTCGTCCAGCGACGGGGCGCCCTCCCAGTCGACCTTGTCGCAGTCGCCGGCCCACTTGTCGTAGAACTCCAGGGAGAGGGCTATTCCGCCCTCCTGATAGAGCCCGGACACATAGTCCTTGGAGCACATCAGGTGGCCGAGGAACCAGAGTGCGGGCATGTGCCCCTCCGGCGCCGTGCGCGCGGTCTCGTTGTCGAAACCGTCGATGAGTTCCAGAATCATCTCGTAGGCAAGATCGAATTCCTGGAGCAAATGCGCACCCAGGGCGTCCGTGGTCGGGGCCACCGGGGAGATGGTCACTTGTTCCTCCTCTGCTGGGCCAGTCGTGCCCGTACCTCATCAAAAGTGGGAAGGGTCGGCGAATGGCTCACCCAGCGGGTCCCTTCCCAGGCGTACGCGAGATTCTTCGTCTTGCGTACCGCGTTCATGTGCCCCTCGGACTGGAGGAATCCCGTCAGGGCGTCCTCGTCCTCCCAGACGGCGAGGGCGCGCGAGCTCATCCAGCACTTCTGGGAGATGGCGAAGGTGGCGGCGATCAGCCCCTCGCGGCCCCACAGCTCCTCCAGGAGGACCCGGTTCAGCTCGGTGGCGACCTCCATCGCGTTGGGCTTGGGCCAGCCCCCGGAGGTGGCGACGACATAGGTGTCCGGCAGCGGCGCCCGCAGAGCGCCGGTCTCCGGGTCGATGCCCGGCCCGGTCCACGGCACCATGATCTCGAGGTCGGACTCGTCGCACGCGGCGAACTCCTCGACCGTGGTGGGAACCGGCCGGGACGCGAGGTCCAGGAGGGGCTCCGCCGTCATGCCGCCGCCTCCTTGCGGCGGACCGGAAGCTGCACGAACTCGGAGATGAGCAGGCGCAGCACCAGCATCTTCGACTCGCCGGCGAGCTCCAGCGTCGGCAGCACGGGCAGCAGGGCGCGGAACATGGCCCGCAGTTCGGTCTTCGCGAGTGCGGCGCCGATGCAGCGGTGCTCCCCGTTGCCGCCGAACGCGATGTGCCGGTTCGGGCTGCGGGTGATGTCGAAGCGGTACGGGTCGGGGAAGACGTCCGGGTCGCGGTTGGCCGCCGGGAAGAACATGGCGACGGTCTCGCCCTTGCGGATGCGCTGACCGCGGATCTCCGTGTCCCGCATGGCCGTGCGGGCCATCACCACGGCGACCGAGGTCCACCGGAGGATCTCGTCGACGGCGCCGTCCAGCAGCGACGGGTCGTCGATCAGCTTCTGGAGCTGGTCCGGGTTCTCCAGCAGCACCTTGATGCCGCCGGCGATGGCGTTGCGCGTGGTGCCGTTGCCCGCCTGGACCAGGTTGAAGAGCTGGTACGACATGTCGTGGAAGGCCAGCGGGCTGCCCTGGACGTTGGCCTTGGCGAGCCGGCTGAGGACGTCGGTGCCGCCGCTGCCGCCTTCCTCCATGCGCTTCTTCGCGAGACCGGACATGTACTGGTCCAGCTCGATCATGGCCCGCATGAAGCGGGCCTGCGCCTCCTCGCCCTCCTCCTGCTTGTAGCCCTTGTGGAAGGCGGAGGCGGTGTCCTGGTGCACGCGGAAGAGGTGGTCCCAGTCCTCCCCCGGCACTCCGAGCAGCTCGAAGATGGCGGCCAGCGGAAGCCGGGCGGCGAGGTCGTGCGCCACGTCGGCCGTGCCGTCCGTGTCGAGGCGCTCGACGAAGTCGGCGACGTAGGAGGTGGACAGCTCGAAGAAGCGCTCCTCCATGGCCGCCATGGCCTTGGGCGTGAAGCACGGGTACATGGCCTGGCGGACCTGGCGGTGCAGGGGCGCGTCCATGAAGCCGAGACCGGCCGGGTAGTCGGCCACGTGACCGTAGACCTGGCCGCGGCGCTCGCGCTCCATCTCCCACGGGTCGATCTCGTCCGGGGTCTCGATCGCCGTGCGCTCGCGGCAGGAGAACACGTCCGTGCTGCGGGCGACGAGGGAGATGTCCTCGTGCTTGGTCAGCGCCCAGAACGGCTCGTAGCCGGGGCGGTGGTACCAGTGGACGGGAGACTCCTCCCGCAGCCGGTCCCACTCCTCCCACGGGTAGCCCTTGTCGTCATAGAGCTGCTCACTCGTGATGTCGATCGCTGCGAGGGATTGCATAGCCGCTTGCCTTTCTTCAGCTCGGGTTGTTCTTCAGCAGGAACTCGACGATCGACGCCACGGTCTCCTCACGCCGTTCCGGCGCGTCGAAACCCGGCTCCATCAGGGTCGCCGCGGGCGCCTGAGCGGCGATCCGCCCGGCGACGTCCTCGGGCGCACGAGGGGACGTGCCCGCCAGCACCAGCAGCGGGGCGGTGAGCTCGCTGACGGCCGAGTCGGGGACGGAGAAGAACGCACGGCCGTCGGGGAACATCCCGTCCCGGAAGCGGACCAGCAGGGTGATGTACTTCTCGCGCCGGAAGGTGAGCATCTCCTTACGGAAGTCCTCGTCGTCGTGCAGCCGCTGGGCGAACGGGCCCGCCTCGGGGTTGCGGGCGAAGACGCCGTCCCTCGCCGCGGCCTCGAAGACCGCGCCGAGGCCCTCGGTCTCCGGGTCGTCGAAGCCGGCCGCGCGCACGAGCCGCATCGCCTCGTCGAAGAGCCCGAGGAAGTCGCCCAGCGAGTTGCCCTCACCGCGGCCCACCGGCTCCTGGGCCACCACCGAGCGCACCCGGCCCGGCGCCTCGTGGGCCAGCCGCCACGCGTGGGCGCAGCCGAAGCCGGCGGCCACCACGTGGGCCTGCTCGGCCCCTATCTCGTCCAGCACCGCGAGCTGGTCCCCGGCCGTCTGCTCGTAGGAGAACGGCAGGGCGGGGGCGGAGCTGCGGCCGGCGTGACGCTGGTCCATCACCACCACCCGGAAGTGCCGCGACAGCTCGCGGACCGGCTGGTAGAAGTTCTCCTCCCAGGACCGCGCCTCACTGCTCACCCCACCCGGGGCCAGCAGCAGCACGGGGAAGCCCTCACCGTGCACCTCGTAGTGGATCCGCGCACCGTCGGGACGGACAATCTCAGACATTCTTCTCTCCCATGGCTTTCTGCATTGCCGCCACCAGCTCTGCGGCCATCGCTTCACTGTTCTCGATCGGAGCCGCGTGACTGCCGTCGATGACGCGGTGCACGAACTCCCCTCGCGTGAGGTGCTGCCAGCCCCGCGCCGTCTCCTCGGGAAGCACGGGATCGTCCTTGGCCGTGACGGCGACGACGGGGATGCGCAGTGGCTCTCGCTCGGCACCGAGCAGGGATTCCCGATGATTCATCGACAGGATCGCGTCGTGGTGGAGCGCGGAGGCATAGGTGGTCAGAAGCTCCTCACTGGCCAGGACGTCGTCCGGCAGGATGCCCTCGAGGGCGCGTGCGAGCTCGCCGGCGGTGATCCCGTCGAGCGACTTCGCCAGGTCCTCCATCCGCCTCATCGCGGGCGGCACCTCCGCGTACGGCGGCATGGCGCAGGCCGGTACCAGCGTGAGCGCGGGCGCGTCCGGCAGCGCGGACAGCGCGTGCGCGAGCTCCCAGGCCATCCAGGACCCCTGACTGTGGCCGTAGACGACGGTCGGTACGGGCGTGCGGCTCGTCAGCTCGGCGCTGATCGCGGCCACCACGTCCCGCATGGAGGTCGCGGGGTCCTCGCCCGTCCGGCTCTCGCGGCCGGGCATCTGCACGCCGAGCAGCTCGACGCCGTCCGGGACGTGCCGGATCAGGGGCACGTGACCGGCGGTCGTCCCGCCGCCGCCCGCGATGCAGACGATCCGGGCGTACGGCTCCTTGGCCGGCTTCAGCGTCCGCAGCCAGCGGCCGGACGCGCCCGACGCGGCCTCCGCCCCACCGGCGCCCACCAGTTCCTCGACCAGGTGGCCGGCTATGCCCAGGCAGCCCTCCTCCCCGAGGATGGTCTGCACCGGGATGCTCAGGCCGGTCTCGCGGGCGAGACGGCTGCGCACCCCGACGGCCATCAGGGAGTCCATGCCGAGCTGGAAAAGCGGCCGGCCGACGGCGACCTCACCGCTCGGCACCCCCAGGGCCTGGGCCGCCTCCCGGAGGACCAGCTCCAGCGCCATCGGCAGCCGGTCGCCCGCGGCGGCCCCGGCGAGGCGTTCGCGGAAACCGATGCCACGACCGCGGTGAGCCGACGGGCTCCGCTGTTCCGCGGCGGCCTCCACCGCCTGCTTCCTGAGCCAGTCCTCCAGCAGCGGCAGGACGTCCGCGACGCTCTTCTCGAGACGTTCCGGCGCGTCCAGCAGCTCCATGACCCGCGACGGGCCGCCGGAGCTGACGGCCTCCCAGAGGGCTTCGGCCGCCCGGCTCCCCAGGGGGGACGACGCGCGGTGCGCCTCTCGCCAGTAGTGCTCGCGCTGGAAGGCGTACGTGGGCAGGTTCACCAGGGTGCCGGTGTGCTCGCCGAGGACCCGGTCCCAGTCCAGCTCGTGGCCATGGGCGTGCAGCAGGCCGACGTTGCGCAGCAGTTGGGCGACGGTGCCGTGGCCGCGGGCCAGGGAGCCGACGACGACGCCGCCGTGCCCGGCGCTGCCGTCCGTGAGCGCCATGGTCAGCACCGGGTGCGCGGATATCTCCACGAACACGGTGTGGCCGTCGGTCAGCAGCCCGTTCAGCGCCTTGTCGAGGCGGACGGGCTCGCGGAGGTTGCGGCACCAGTAGGTGCCGTCCAGCTCGGGCCCCTCGGCGACCCGGCCGGTCACCGTCGAGTGGAACGCGATGTCCGTGCGGCGGGGGGTCAGGGAGGCGAAGTCCTCCGCCAGGCCCGGCAGGATCGGGTCCACCTGCGCGCTGTGGGACGCGTAGTCGACGTTGATCTTCCGGGCGTAGACGTCCTTGGCGCCCAGCTCGTCGACGATCCGCGCGATCGCGTCCACCTGCCCGGAGATCACGGTCGATCCCTCGGTGTTGACCGCCGCGACCGACAGGGCCTCCCCGTACGGGGCGAGGAACTCCTCGACCTGCGCGACCGGGCGTTCGATCAGCGCCATCCCGCCCTGCCCGACGCAGGCCAGGGCGGCCCGGGAGCGCTGGGCGATGACCTGCGCGCCCTGCTCCAGCGACAGCGCCCCGCTGACGACGGCGGCGACGACCTCGCCCTGCGAGTGGCCCACCACGGCGGCGGGCTCCACACCCAGGGAACGCCATACCGCCGACAGGCCCACACCCATGGCGAACAGGGCCGGCTGGGCGACGTCCGCCCGGTCCAGCGGCGGGTGGTCCGCCCGCTCACCGGCGAGGACCTCCCGTACCGACCAGCCGGTGAAGGGCCGCAGGGCGGCGTCACACGCGTCGATCGTCTGCGCGAACACGTCGCTGGACGCGAGCAGTTCGCGGCCCATACCCGCCCACTGCGTCCCTCCGCCCGGGTAGACGAAGACGACCTTCCCGCGCCGCTCGGCGCTCCCGGTCACCACGGCGTCGTGCGGCCGGCCCTCGGACAGCGCGGTCAGCGCCTCCACCAGCTCGGCGGAGTCCGCCGCCACCACACTGGCGCGCGACTCGAAGTGCGTACGGTGCCGGGCGGCCGTCACCGCCACGTCCGCCACGGCCACATCGCCACGGCCCGACAGCCAGGACGCCCAGCGCCCGGCCTGCTCCCGCAGCGCCGCCTCATCCCGGCCCGACACCACCACCGGCAGCGGACCCTCGGCGACAGCCGTCTCGACCGGCTCGGCGACCGGAGGCTCCTCGAGGACCACGTGCGCGTTGGTACCGCCGAGGCCGAAGGCGCTGACCCCCGCGCGGCGCGGGCCGTCGGCCTGCTTCCAGTGCTTCAGCTCCGTGTTGACGTACAGCAGCTCCGGGTCGAGCTCCATCTCCGGGTTCGGCTTGTCGAAGTGCAGGCTCGGTACGAGCTGCCGGTGGTGGAGGGAGAGCACCGCCTTGATGAGTCCGGCGACCCCGGCCGCGGCGTCGGTGTGCCCGATGTTGGTCTTCACCGAGCCCAGGGCGCACGGCTCCGCGCGGCCGGTGGTCGCCAGGACCTGCTGGAGCGCCTGGACCTCGATCGGGTCACCGAGCGCGGTTCCCGTCCCGTGGGCCTCGACGTACCCGATCGTGTCCGCCGTGACACCGGCGTCCCGGTGGGCGGCCGCGATGACGCGGGCCTGCCCCTCGACGCTGGGCGCGGTGAACCCGACCTTGCTGGAACCGTCGTTGTTGATGGCGCTGCCGCGCAGGACGGCATAGACCGTGTCCCCGGCGGCCAGCGCGTCCGACAGGCGGCGCAGCACGACGACCCCGGCACCGTTGGCGAGGACCGTGCCTGCTCCGGCGGCGTCGAAGGCCCGGCAGGCGCCGTCGGGCGAGAACACCAGACCGGCCTGGTGGACGTACCCCTGCTCCATCGGGAAGGTGAGCGAGACGCCGCCCGCCAGGGCGATGTCGGACTCACCGCGCAGGAGACTCTCCCGGGCGAGGTGGGTGGCGACGAGGCTGGTGGAGCACGCCGTCTGGACGGTCAGCGCGGGTCCGCGCAGGTTGAGCTTGTGCGCGACCCTCGTGGCCAGGAAGTCGTTCTTCGTGCCCACCATGCTGCGGTAGAAGTCGGACACGTCGGTGGCGTCGTCGCTGCCGCGGTAGCCGCTCTGCCCGGAGCCGGCGAAGACGCCGATGGCACCGTCGAACCGCTGCGGCACCTGGCCCGCGTGCTCCAGCGCCTGCCAGGAGCACTCGAGGAAGAGCCGGTGCTGCGGATCCATCGCCTCGGCCTCGGCGGGCGAGCAGTCGAAGAAGTCGGCGTCGAACCGGGTGGCGTCCTCGACGTGCCCCTTGGCCGGCACGTAGTCGGGGTCGGACAGGAGGTCCTCCCCGATCCCCGCAGCCCTCAGCTCCTCGGGCGTGAAGTGCCGGATCGAGTCGGTGCCGTTCTTGAGGTTGGTCCAGAAGGTGTCGGCGTCCGGCGCTCCCGGCAGCCGGCAGGCGAAGCCGATGACCGCGACCGGCTCGTCGGCGGACGCACCGCGGCGGACCGGGGCACGGTCGGGCGCGGTGGCGTGCGAGGCGCCGCGCAGGAAGGCCGAGAGCTGCCGGACGGTCGGGTAGCGGAAGAGCGCCGAGAGGGGGAATTCGCGTCCCAGTCCCTCGCAGATGACCTTGTGCGCCTGGAGCGCGGTCATGGAACTGGCGCCCAGCTCGAAGAAGCCCCGGTCCCGGTCCACCCGGGTGAGATTGAGCACCCCGGCCCATGCACGGGCGATGAGGTCCTCCAGCGAGTCGTCGCCGCCCTGGGCCGCCGGGGCCGTGACGGGACCCGGCGCGGGCAGGGCGAGGATCGCCTTGCGGTCGACCTTCTTGTTGGGCGTGTGCGGCAGTTCGTCCATGGCGACGAGCTGCGAGGGCACCATGTAGGACGGGACGCGGGCGAGGAAGTACCGCAGCAGTTCGTCCTCGTCCGTGCCGTGGGCGCCGGACGGGACGTAATACAGGCACAGCCGGGGGTCGCTGCCCTCGTCACGGCGGACCACGGCGGCGCACTCGGCGACGGCCGGGTGTTCGCCGGCGACCGCTTCGATCTCCCCCAGCTCGATGCGGTGGCCGTACAGCTTGATCTGGGCGTCGCTGCGACCGCAGTACTCGAGGCTGCCGTCCTCGCGGTAGCGGACGATGTCCCCGGTGCCGTACATCCGGGCGCCGCTGTCGCCGGCGAACGGGTCGCGCACGAACCGTTCGGCGGTGAGCTCCGGGCGGTTCAGGTACCCGCGGGTGACGCCGAGGCCGCCGATGAACAGCTCGCCGCGGCTGCCGCGCGGTACACGCGAGCCGTAGCGGTCGAGGAGGTAGAGGCTGGTGTTGCGGACCGCGTCGCCCAGGGACACCTCGCCGGGCTCGGCGTGCCAGGTGGTGGACCACACCGTCGTCTCGGACGGGCCGTAGATGTTCGTGAGCCCGCCCCGGCAGGTGCTCATGAGCCTGGCCGCCAGGCCCCGGTCCAGCGCCTCGCCGCCGACGATCATCCGGTCGAGCCCGCGCAGCAGGGCACGTCCGGCGGAGTCCGCCAGGAGGAGCCGGGCGAGCGAGGGCGTGCACTGGAGGTGGGTCGGCGCGTACGAGCGGTAGGAGGACCACTCGCCGACGCTGCCCTGGGCGATCACGACGCGGTAGCCGCGGGTCAGCGTCCAGAGCAGTTCGACGGTCGAGATGTCGAACGACGGGCTGGTGACGGCCAGCCAGGTGTCGCCCGGGCCGCCGCCGATGCGCTCGTCCACCGCGTGGCAGAAGTTCACGAACTGGCTGTGCTCGATCAGCACACCCTTGGGCCTGCCCGTCGAACCGGACGTGTAGATCACGTACGCCAGGTCCCCCAGCGCGGGGGCGGTGATGTCCGGCAGCGCCTCCCCCGCGGGTACGGGAGCGTCATGGATGTCATCGGCGAGCAGGACCCGCACACCGGTGCCGGTCAGGTCGGCCGCGGTGGCGTCGCGGGTGATGACGACGTCGATGCCGCTGTCCTCGACGACGTACGCGACCCGTGCCTGCGGGTAGCCGGGGTCCACCGGCAGGTAGGCGCCGCCGGCCAGCCAGATGGCGAGCGCGGAGACGACGAGCTCGGCGGACCTGGGCAGGTGCACACCGACGGGAGTCTCGGGGCCGACGCCGGCGGCGCGCAGCTTGTCCGCCAGCGCGGCGGCACGCCACGCCATCTCGCGGTACGTCAGCTCGTGCCCGCCGGACACCAGTGCCACCGCGTCGGGCGTGCGGCGGACCTGGTCCCAGACCAGTTCCAGCGCGGTCGCCGTGCCGGGGGCGTGCGGGGTGACGCGGCCGCCGCGCTCGACGAGCCAGGCCAGCTCCTCGTCGGCGAGGAGGGCGTGAGCGCTCAGGGGGAGCTCCGGTTCCCGCACGATCGACTCGAGAAGCGTGCGGAAGTTGGCGACCATGCGCTGTGCGGCCGCCCTGCCCATGACGTGTGCCTGGTACTCGAACTCACCCCGCAGTTCGTCCCCGCACGGGATGAGCGTGATGCCGAGTTCGAACTTGGAGGCACCCCGGACGTTGCCCGCGAGGCTGCCGGACGAGGGGAGGTGCCAGGCCGCGTCGCCCTCTCCCACGGTGGGCATGGCGGCGCCCCCGTAGTTGAAGACGGCGCGGAAGAGGGGGTTCTCGTCACCCGTGCGCGCAGCGCCGACGGCGCGGACGACCTCGGTCAGCGGGACGCTCTGGTGCTCGAACACACCGCGCACGCGTGGCGACATCGCGGCGAGCAGGTCGTCGAACCGCGGGTCTCCCGTCAGGTCGCAGCGCAGCGGCAGCGTGTTGGCGAGGAACCCGAAGGTACCGGCCGTGCCCGGGAGCTGGCGGCTGGACCAGACGGTGCCGACGGCGAAGTCGTACTGGTCGGTGGTGCGCGCCAGCAGCGTGGCGAAGGCGCTGACCAGCACGGTGTAGGGGGTGACGGAGGTGCGGGAGGCGAGTGCCTCCAGCCCGGCCCGCAGGTCGGCGGGGACGGTGAAGTACAGCGTGTCCCCGCCCTCGTCGCCCTCTGCCACGGTGTCGGGGCCGGGCGGCAGCTCCAGCCGCTCCACGCCCTCGAGTTCCGTCGCGAAGAAACCGAGCGCCTCCTCGAAGCGTCCCTCGGCGATGCTGCGCTGCTCCCAGGCGGCGTAGTCGCCGAGGTGGAACTCGGCCTGCGCCGGGTCCGGTTCGCGACCCGCCGCGTACTCCTCGTAGGCGTGGAACAGTTCCATCAGGAACAGCGAGAGCGACCAGCCGTCGGTGACCGCGTGGTGGACGCTGAAGCACACCACCTGGTCGTCCGCCGCCAGGTCCAGCACGCGGCAGCGGAACAGCGAGGTGCCGCCGAGGAGGAACGGCTCCTGCTCCTCGTGCCGGAGGTGCTCGTCGAGCGCGTCCGGGCCGAGGTCGCGGAGGTCCGCGAAGGTGACGGCGACCGGCACGCCGGTGCGGACGACCTGGACGAGTTCGCCGTCCCGGGTCTCCAGTCCGGTGCGCAGCGCCTCATGACGGGCGGTGATCCACTCGAGGGAGCGGGTCAGCGTGGTGTGGTCGAGCGGCCGGGCGGTCCGGATCCGCAGGGCGACCTTGTACTGGGCGGAGCCCGGGTTCATCTGCTCCAGGAACCACAGGCGCCGCTGGCCCTCCGTCGCCGGGTGGACGTCGCGGGCCGCGGCACGCACCAGCGGCAGCGGCCCGGCGTCGTCGGCGGCCGCGGCGAGGACGTCCGAGAGCAGGTGCTCCGCGAGGTCCTCGGCCGTCGGGAAGGTGAAGGCGATGTTCGTGGGGAGGGTGCTGCCCGCCAGTTCGCACAGACGGTTGCGGAGCTGGAGGCCCATGATCGAGTCCAGGCCGAGCTCCTGGAGCCTCTTGTCCCCGGGCACCGGCTGCGCCGCGCCGAGCACCGCGGCGGCCTCGCGCCGGACGATGTCGGTCAGGGCGCCGAGCCGCTCGTGGTCGGCCAGAGCGGCCAGTCGCCCGCGCAGCCCGCCCTGCTTGCGGGGCCCGCCGCCGTCGGCGGTGCCGTCCGGCGCGCCCTGCTTCGGGGCCGCCGGCCGGGTGGTGGACGCCGGGGCCGGCACGTCGGCCCAGTAGTAGCGGCGCTGGAAGGGGTAGGTCGGTGCGTCGGCGGGGTCGGCGGCGGGACCGCCGCCCAGAACGCGGCTCCAGTCGACCCGGTGGCCCTGCACGTGCAGGGCGCCGACGGACCGCAGCACCTGGGACAGC
Source organism: Streptomyces sp. WAC05374 (assembly GCF_004353505.1). Taxonomy (GTDB): domain Bacteria; phylum Actinomycetota; class Actinomycetes; order Streptomycetales; family Streptomycetaceae; genus Streptomyces. The sequence continues at coordinate 33,823 of NZ_SMNQ01000028.1, read as the reverse complement.
CCGCCGCGGTCACGGCTGAGGCTGCCCACGACCACGCCGTGCACATCGGCGGTGGCGCTGGTCAGCGGCATGCTCAGCACCGGGTGGGGGCTGATCTCCACGAAGACGTCGTGGCCGCCCGCGACCAGTTCCCCGAGCGCCAGGTCCATGCGGACGGTGTCGCGGACGTTGCGGCACCAGTAGTCGGCGTCGAGCCGGGTGCCGTCGAGGAGGCCGCCGGTCACCGTGGAGTAGAACGGCACCCGGGCCGGGCGGGCCTCGATGCCGGCGAGCTGTTCGGCCAGCCACGGCAGGACCGGGTCGACGTGTGCGCTGTGTCCGGCGGTGTCGGACTGGATGCGGCGGCTGAAGACGTCGCGGCCCGCCAGCTCCTCCAGGAGCGACTCGATCGCGGCCACGTCGCCGGAGACGACCGCGGAGGCGGCGGTGTTGACGACGGCGACCGACAGGGCCTGGCCGTACGGGGCGATCAGTGCCTCGACCTCGGCGAGGGGCATCTCGACCAGCGCCATCGCCCCGCGGCCGCTGCACTCCCGGAGCTGCCCCTGGGAGCGCAGCGCCGTCAGGCGGGCGCCGTCCTCAAGGGACAGGGCGCCGGCGACCACGGCGGCCGGCACCTCGCCCTGGCTGGAGCCCACGACAGCGGCGGGCTCCACGCCCAGCGAGCGCCACAGCTCGGCCAGCCCGATCATGACGGCGAACAGGGCCGGCTGGAGGACGTCGATCCGCTCCAGGGACGGCAGGTCCTCGTTCGTGTCACCGCGGAGCAGTTCCAGTACGGACCAGCCGGTGTACGGCTTCAGCGCGGCGTCGCACCTCTCCACCGCCCGGCGGAACACCTCCGACTCGGCGAGCAGCGCCCGCCCCATCCCCGCCCACTGACTGCCCTGGCCGGGGAAGACGAACACGGCCTTGCCGCGCTCGCGGGCGCTGCCCACCACCGTGTCCGGGTGCGGGAGACCGTCGGCCAGCGCCCGCAGGGCGGCGACGGCCTCCCCCGCCCCGGCGGCGAGGACGGACGCCCGTGTCTCACCGTGGGAGCGGTGCAGGGCGGCCGTGCGCACCAGGTCGGCGAACGGCACGTCGGGGTTGGCCTCCAACCAGGAGGCCCAGCGCCCGGCCTGTGCGCCCAGCGCCTGCTCGTCGTGGCCGGACAGCACCAGCGGCAGAGTGGCCGGCAGCCCGTCGGGGGCCGTGGTGCCCGCCGCGGGGTCTGTCTCCTCGGGGACAGGGGCCTCTTCCAGCACCACGTGCGCGTTGGTGCCGCTGATGCCGAAGGCCGACACGCCCGCGCGGCGGGTGCGCTCGCCGCGGGACCATGCGCGGGCCTCCCGCAGCAGCTCCAGACCGCTGCCGTCCCAGGCGATGTGCGGGCTCGGCCGTTCGGCGTGCAGGGTCTTGGGCAGGGTCTCGTGCTGGAGCGCGAGCACCATCTTCATCACGCCGACGACACCGGCGGCGGCCTGGCAGTGCCCGATGTTGGATTTGGACGATCCCAGGTACACCGGTTCCCCGGCGTCACGCCCGGGGGCGAACACCCCGGCGAGCGCGCCCGCCTCGATCGGGTCGCCCAGCGGCGTGCCGGTGCCGTGGGCCTCGATGGCGTCGATGTCGGACGGGGTGAGCCGGCTCGCGGCGAGCGCGTCCTGGATGACCCGCTGCTGCGCGGGGCCGTTGGGCGCCGTCAGGCCCTGGCTGCGGCCGTCCTGGTTGACCGCGCTGCCGCGGATCACGGCCAGCACCCGGTCGCCGTCCCGCTGTGCGGCGGACAGCCGCTTCAACACGAGGATGCCGACGCCCTCGGACCAGCCTCCGCCGTCCGCCTCGGCCGAGAAGCTCTTGCACCGCCCGTCCGGGGACATCGCTCCGAGCCGGCTGGACTCCACGAACATGCCGGGGGAGCTCATGACCGTCACTCCGCCGGCCAGGGCCATGTCGCACTCGCCGTTGCGCAGCGCGGTGGCGGCCAGGTGGATCGCCACCAGGGAGGACGAGCACGCGGTGTCGACGGTGACCGCCGGGCCCTGAAGGCCCAGCGCGTAGGAGACGCGGCCGGAGATGACGCTGCACGACACACCGGTGCCCTGGTAACCGTCGAGCAGTTCCAGGTCGGTGCGGATCGTCTCGTAGTCGGGGCGCATGGCGCCGATGTAGACGCCGGTGCGGCTCCCCTTGAACTGGTCGCTGCGCAGCCCCGCGCGCTCCAGCGCCTCCCAGGAGGCCTCCAGGACGACCCGCTGCTGCGGCTCCATGGACTGGGCCTCGCGCGGCGAGATGCCGAAGAACTCCGCGTCGAACTTCTCGACGCCGTCGAGGAAGCCGCCCTCGCGCGCGTAGCTCTTGCCCGGGGTGCCCGGGTCGGGGTCGTACAGGTCGAAGGCGTCCCACCGGGAGGGCAGGGGGCCGATGGCGTCCCGTTCCTCGACGAGCAGGTCCCAGAACGCGCGGGGCGTGTCGACCCCGCCGGGCAGCCGGCAGGCCATGGCGACGATCGCCACCGGCTCGTGGCGCTGGTTCTCCAGCTCCGCGTTGCGCTGCTGGAGTTGCAGGACGGCGGCCATGGCCCTGCGCAGTCGCTCCTCGTTGGCTTGGGCGTTCATCGTTGCCTTCCGTCTCTCTCCAACAGTCCGGGTGGCGGTGGGCGGGGTCCGCGTGCGCCGGTCAGCGCTCGACCGTGACGTCCATGTACGGCGGGAAGCCCTGGACGTGGGTGCCGTCGTGCTCGAGGACGGACACGTCGCCGTTCTTGGCGACCTCGCGGAAGCCGGCGAACTTGTAGGTGACGTACATGGTCCGGTTGCGGCTGGTGGGCACGAACTCGGCGCGCAGCGTCACGCCCGCGTCGCGGGCGCTGCGGATCAGGTGGCCCAGGAGGACCGAGCCGACGCCCCGGGACATCACGCGGCACGACATCAGCAGCAGCTTCACGGTCCAGGCGGAGGTGCCGCGTTCGACGAGGGCGAGGCCGATCTTGCCGTAGGTGCCGTACTTGTCCTCCAGGCCGGCCACGAGCAGGTCGTGGTCGGGCGAGCGGCGGAAGGCGTCCAGCTCCTCGTAGGAATAGGTGTAGCCGGTGGCGTTGAGCTGGTTGGTGCGGACGGTGAGTTCCTCGGCGCGCTGGAGGTCGCGCTCCTGGGCGGGCGCGATGGTGAAGCGCATGCCGAGGGAGGCGAGGAACTCCTCGTCGGTGCCGTGGTGGGCGTCCTGGGCCTCCTGGCGCTGCACGTCGGCGCGGTACAGGTGGCGGCGCTCGCGCGAGTCGGCGGTGACGAAGCGGGGCTGCATCTGCGGCATGCCGGGGATGGCCTCGGCGTCGAGGGCGTCGATGCACAGCACCCGCTCGTGGGCGAAGCGGACCTCGTCGCGCTCGAAGGGCTGGTCGTCGACGAAGGCGAGGGTGTCGATGCCGATGTTGAACGCCTCGGCGACGGCTCGCACGGAGTCGGACTTGTTGCCCCAGTTGATCTGCGGGTGGAGGAAGTACTCGGCGATGCCGAACTCCTCCAGCTTGGCCATGGCCGCGTCGTGGTCGTTGCGGCTGGCGACGGAGTGGAGGATGCCGCGCTCGTCGAGGGTGCGGATGACGTCCACGACGGCGGGCCGGAGCGTGACGTCACCGTCCTCGAGGAGCACGCCGTCCCACACGGTGTTGTCGAGGTCCCACACCACGCACTTGACGGTGGTGACGGCCGTCGTGGTCATCGTTGTCTCCTTCGCAGTCCGCGTTCCTGGAACGCGTACTCGGCAAGGCCCACTTGGTGGAGCTGGGCGCTGCCCTCGATGATTTCCATGACCCTGGAGTCGCCGAGGTAGCGCTGTACGGGGTAGTCGGGGCCGCAGCCGTTGGCGCCGTGGATCTGGACGGCGTCGGCGGCGGCGCGGCCGGCGGCGGTGGCGGCGAAGTACTTGGCGGTGGACGTCGCGGCCAGGGCGCCGGGGTCGCGCTCGTCGCGCAGCCGGCCGGCCTCCAGGCACAGCAGCCGGGCGGCGCGGGCGTCCGTGTACATGGAGCTGATCATGCGTCTGACGAGCTGGTGCTCCTTGATGAGGGAGCCGAACTGCTCGCGGGTGGAGGCGTAGTCGACGCTGGCCTCCAGGCAGGCGTCGAGGATGCCGACGCATCCCCAGCCGACGGTGTAGCGGCCGAGGTCGAGGGCGGCGCCGACCACGTGGGAGACGCCGAGGCCGGGCCTGGCCAGGACGTGGCCGCCGGGTACGCGGACGTCGTCGAAGTACACGTTCGCGGTCATCGAGGCCCGGATGCCGATCATGTCCTCGATCAGCTCGGTCCTGACACCGGGGGCGTCCCGCTCCACGAGCAGGGCGGTGGGGCCCTCCTCGGAGCGGCCGACGACGAGGAACAGCCCGGCCGTCTCCCCGTACGTCGTCCACTTCTTGTGGCCGTTCACCACCCAGTCGTCGCCGTCGCGCACGAGCCGCGTGGTGACGGCCGCCGCGTCGCTGCCGGCGCCCGGCTCGGACACGGCGAGCGCGCCGACGATCTCGCCGGCGGCGAGCCGGGGCAGCCAGGTCTCCCGCTGGGAGCGGCTGCCCCACCGCTGGATCGCGTGCGCCACCATGGTGTGGACGGTGAGCAGGCTGCGCACCGAGGAGCAGGCCCGGCCGAGCTCGCCGGCGAGCAGGCCGAGGGTGACCGCGTCACCGCCGCCGCCCCCGTACTCACGCGGGACGGGCAGCCCGAGCAGTCCTTCGTCGGCCAGCAGCCGGACGACCTCGGGCGGGGTGCGCTGCGCCCGGTGCCAGGCGTCGGCGTGGGGAGCGATGTGGCGGTCGGCGAAGGCGCGGAACTCTTCTCGCGCCGTGAGCCGGCCGGCGGTCGGCGTCGCGGTCATCGTCGTGGTGTCCGCTCTCGTCTCTACTGGGGGACCGGGGCGGACAGCTTGCGGGTGACGAAGGCGTCGAGGGCGTCGATGGAGCGGAAGTACTCCAGCTCCAGGTCCTCGTTCTCGACGGTGATGCCGAATTCGTGCTCCACGAAGGAGACGAGCTGCATGGCGAACATCGAGCTGACGAAGCCGAGCTCGAAGATGTCGTCGTCGTCCTTGAGGTCGTGCACCGGGAAGAAGCGGGACAGGTACTCCGCGATCCTGGCCCTGTTGTCCGTGCTCATCTTTTTCCGTCCTGTCGTCGTCGAGGTCAGTGGTACTTGTGGAAGCCCTCGCCGCTCTTGCGGCCGAGCAGGCCGGCGGCGACCATCTTCTTGAGCAGCGGGGCGGGCCGGTACTTGCTGTCGTTGAAGCTCTCGTAGAGCACCTCGACGGACTTGAGGATGGTGTCGAGGCCGATCAGGTCGGCGGTCTCCAGCGGGCCCATCTTGTGGTCGAAGCAGGTCTTGAAGATCCGGTCGACGTCGGCGGCGGGGGCCACCCCGTCCTGGACGAGGAAGGCGGCCTCGTTGATGGTGAGCATCAGGACGCGGTTGGAGACGAAGCCGGGCACGTCCTCGACGACGATGCAGTCCTTGCCCATGCCGGCGAGGAAGCGGCGCGCGGTGTCGAGGGTCTCCGGCGTGGTGTGGTGGCCGCGGATCACCTCGACCATCGGCTTCATCGGCACGGGGTTCATGAAGTGCATGCCGACGACGCGCTCGGGACGCGTGGTCACGGAGCCGACGCGCGTGATGGAGATCGCCGAGGTGTTGACGGCGAAGACCACCTCGGGGCGCACGATGCGGTCGATCCGCTCGTACACCTTCTGCTTGATGCCCCAGTCCTCGGTGACGTTCTCGACGACGAAGTCGGCCTTGGCGAGCAGTTCGTAGTCGGTGGTGAACTCGATCTTGTCGAAGACCTCGGCCGGGTCGACGCGGGAGCCCTTGTTGAACAGGGCGTAGGCGCGCAGGCTGGTGCGCAGCTCGCGGCGCGCGTTGTCGAGGACCTCGTCGGAGATGTCGACGAGCACCACCCGGTGGCCGGTCTGCGCGAGATTCTGTGCGACACCGACGCCCATGACGCCGGCGCCGACCACCCCTACCGTCGTGAATTCCATGTCTCGTACGACTCCGTTAGCGTGCGCCGCGTACGGCGTAGATGTTGTGGATGTCCGTGCCGACGTACAGCTCGTCCTGTTCGGCCTTCACCGTGAAGCCGCGGCCCTCCAGCAGGGCGACGAGCCGGGCGACCTCGCCGTCCGCGTCGTGCGCCTCGAGCACCATCTGCTGGATCTTGGGCCAGTCCTCGTCGGCGATGCCGTCGATGACCTGGCGCTCGCTCTTCTGCACGTCGATCTTGATCAGGTCGATGCGCTCGATGCCCTGCTCGCGGATGACGGCGCTGAGCGGGCGGAGCGTGGCGGTGAACTCGATCGCCTCGAAGCGGACGTCGATGAGCTCGTCGGAGGAGACCAGCTCGGCGACCTCCGCGTCGGCGTCGCCGGTCTTCTGCTGGTTGGCGATGATGGTGCGCAGGTTGTGCTTCTCCTCGTCCTCGTCCGGGTGGAAGGAGGACATGCCGGAGCTGCGCGGGTAGAAGGTGAAGTTCGCCTCGGTCTCGGTGTCGGAGACGCCGATGTTGAACAGCTTCGCGTTGACGCCGTGCTCGGCGACGTTCTGGCTGAGCAGCTCGAACATCGGGGGCGCCGGCTCGAAGGTGTAGACGGTGACGTCCTTGGCCTCGTAGTGCGCGAAGAGGGTGAACAGGCCGATGTTGCCGCCGACGTCGACGACCGTGGCACCGTCCGGGATGGAGATGCCGTTCTTGGCGTACGTGCGGTGGTCGAAGATGTCCTCGTAGAAGTGGCGGGTCTCCGCCTCGTTCTGGTGGGACACCGTCAGGCCGTTGGGGAGCGTGAAGCGGGCCAGCGAGTTGCCCGTGTGGGAGGAGCCCTCGTGCTCGCGGGGCAGCTCGCCGCCGGCGCGCAGGATGTCGACGGCGGCGGCCATCCGGGTGAGGGTGGACCACTCGTAGACCTGGCGCAGCGTCAGCTCGGCGCCGAAGGCCCGCTTGATGCGCAGGATCAGCCGGGTGGCGAGCAGCGAGTTGCCGCCGACCTCGAAGAAGCTGACGTCGCGGGGGAGCTGCTCGTTCTTCAGCAGCTTCGCCCACAGGCCGTGCAGCTCGTGCTCGGTGGCGGTGGGGGCAGCCTCGCCGCCGGTGCCGGCGGTGGCGGTGGCGGTGGCGCCCTCGGCGACGACGTCCAGCTCGGAGGCGGGGAAGCCGGCCCAGTCGATGTCGGCGCCCGCGAGCCACAGCCGGCCCAGCGCCTTCAGGGCGACGGCCGAGTCGGACTGGCGCTCCAGCGGGTGGCGCATGGAGGCGACGATGGTGCCCGCGTCGCTGCCGCGGACCACGGTGGCCATGCTGCTCAGCGTCTGCCCGGGGCCGGTCTCCAGCAGCAGGTCGGCGGTGCCGAGGGCGCGCAGGCCGTCGGCGAAGCGGACCGGGCTGACCAGGTGGCGCGCCCAGTAGGCCGGGTCGGTGGCCTCCTCGTCGGTGATGAGGCGGCCGGTGACGTTGGAGACGTACGGGATGCTCGGCGGGTTCAGCGTGAGGGTCCGCGCCAGCTCCGTCACCTGGTCGGCGATGGGCTCCATCATCGACGAGTGGAAGGCGTGCGTGGACTGCACGCGGCGGTGGACGACGCCCCGTCCGGTGAGGTCGCGCTCCAGTGCCTCGACGGCGGCGACCGGTCCGGCGGCCACGCAGAACTCGGGGCCGTTGACGGCGGAGAGCGAGACGTCGGCGCCGAGCAGCGGGCGGACCTGCTCCTCGGGGAGCATCACGGCGAGCATGGCGCCGTGCGGCAGCGCGTCGATGAGCGCGGCGCGGCGGGCGACCAGCGTCAGGGCGTCCGTCAGGGACAGCACGCCGGCGAGGGTGGCCGCGACGTACTCGCCGAGGCTGTAGCCGATCATGACGGAGGGCCGGGCTCCCCACGACTCCCAGAGCCTGGCCAGGGCGTACTCGATGACGAACAGCGCCGGCTGGGCGTAGCGGGTGGCGTTGAGGCGGCGCTCGCTCTCGCTCTGCGGGCCGGAGTCACGGCCGAGCATGCGCCGCAGGTCCACGGCCGGGGCCGGAGCGGTGCGCTCGGCGGGCGTGGGGTCGGGGAAGACGACCTCGCGGATGTCCACGCCCAGCTCGGCGGCGAGGGCGTCGGCGCAGGTGTCGATGGCGTCCCGGAAGACGGGGAAGTCGCGGTACAGCTCGCGGCCCATGTCGATGTAGTGGTCGCCGAGGCCGGGGAACATGAAGGCCACGGACGCGGCGGCCTGGGCGGGCTCCTTGGCGCCCAGCTCCGTCGCACCGCCCGCACCGGCGAGCACGGCGCCGCGGTGGGCGCCCTCGGCGGCGCCGACGGTGCGGATGCGCACCGGGACGTCCTCCAGCGCCGGGGAAGCGGCGAACCGGGCCTTCAGCCCGGCCAGTCCGGCGTCGAGCGAGGTGCCGCTGGCCCCGCTGACCAGGGCGAGGTGCCACAGGACCGGCGCCTCGGACGGCAGCGCCGTCCGGTCACGGGTCTCCTCGGCGGTGATGGTGTTGGGGCTCATGCCTCTCCTTGAGGTGTACGGCCGGCCGGAAAGGGTCGAGCGCCCACTGCTGCCCCGTTCCCCTCCGAGGAAGTCCGTCGCAGCCAACTCTTACGGCGTCGGCTAGAGCGGGACCGGAGCAGCGGTGGACGCTCCACCGTGCCGGGCATGTCAGGTCTTTGTGCGCAACAGTCGGGAGCGGGCGGATGCTCACAGCATCCGGATCGCCGTCTCCGCGTGGCGTTTGGCGAGGTTGAGGGTGGCGGTGGAGTTGCGGCCGAGGGCTTCGCGTACGTAGCGCCGGGCCTGCTCGAGGGTGGCGCCCTGGCCGAGGACGCGTTGGATGGTGTCTTCGCGGAGGACGACGCTGTGCTGGGAGGTGACGGTGACGCCGGTTTCGTCGGGGGTGACGGTCCATTCGCCGGTGTGGGCGTCCATCAGTGCCGGGGTGGCGGTCTGCTTGTAGACGATGCGGCCGGCGTGGGGGAAGCAGATGCGGATGGACTCGGTGGTGTGGGTGCTGCCGTCGGCGGTTCGGGTGTCCATGGCCATGACCTGCACGCCGGGGGTGTCCTCGGTGAGGTCCAGGCGGGAGACGTGCGGGACCAGCTCGGGCCAGTCGCCGACGCGGTAGAGGAAGTCGTACACCAGCTCCGCCGGGCCGTTGACCCGCACACTGTCCTCGAACGACAGCACCAGCTCGTCCAGCCTCCCCCACCGCTCCGCGAGCCGCTTCAGGCTGTCGAGTTCCGCGCCCGTGTTGGCGGCGAGCGCCCGCTCCACCCACGCCACGTCCTCGGGCCGGTCGCCGATCACGGTGAAGTCGCTGTGCAGGCTCAGCAGGCTGCCGCCGCCCGGCCGCTCCTCCACCGTCCAGGTCCCGTTCATCGTCTCGACCGGGGCCTCGGGGTTGAGCTGGCGGAAGTCGATGCGCCGCTCCTGCGGGTCCTGCACCCGGCGCGAGAGCCACGACCGGACACGGCCGCCGGCCGTCGCCCACATGCGCAGCCGCTCGTTCCTCCCGTCGAACTCCAGCCGTTCCACGTGCACGTTCGGCGGGAAGAACAGCGGCCACTGCACCGCGTTCGCCAGCAGCCCGTAGACCACCCCCGCCGGTGCGGCCACCTCGACCGACCGCGTCCTGCGGTGCACACGCTCACCCGACACCACGACCACCCTCTTCATTCCTCGTTCACGATCCGTGTTGGTTCAGCCGCCGGGCGCGGGCGCCCACCACGAGCCCCGGCTCGGGGCGGGCCGCGTCGGCGAGCGGGGCGGCCGGCCTCAGCGGGGCCAGCGCCCGGCCCAGCGCGACCCGCGTCAGTGCGGTGCCGCGCGCGGCGACGTACCCGTCGGGGCGCACCAGCAGCCAGCCGCCCGGCGCCAGGCCGAGCGCCTCGCGCAGCCGCCCGTCCGGGTCGGCGAGCGGGGCGGGGCCGTCGGGGCCGGCGCCGCCGACGGTGCGCACCGACAGCCACTCGCCGTACTGGGCGGCCGCCGTGATGGCCACGCCGACCGGTACGTCACCGGGTCCGGTGCCGCCCGCGGCGAGCAGCAGCGACCAGCGCGGGTCGCGCAGTTCGGCGCGCAGCCCGGCGCAGCCCGTGTCGTCGCCGTCGTGGACGTGGGCGTGGGTGACCCGCTCGCCGGGCGCGGGCGCCGGGGTCGGTTCGACGCCCGACACGACGGCGGAGCCGGACCCGGCGATGAGCCGGTAGCTCTCCACGGTGGTCAGCGACGAGTCGCCGTAGCCGATGCGCAGCCCCGACATGCCGCCGAGGACCTTGCGCTGGATGGCCCGCCGCAGCGGGGGCACGTTGCGTACGACGGTGAAGACGACGGGCAGCGCCACCGAGGCGAGCAGGTTCTTGAGCTGGACCAGGAAGGTGGCGGCGCGGGTGGAGCCGAGCAGGGCCCGGCCGATGGGCAGGCGCTCCTCGTCGTAGGTGCCGAGCAGTTCCCGCCCGGCGTGGCCCTGTTCGACCATGGCGAGCTTCCAGGCGAGGTTGTATGCCTCCTGGATGCCGGTGTTCATGCCCTGCCCGGAGGCGGGGCTGTGCACATGGGCGGCGTCCCCGGCGACGAAGACACGGCCCTCGTGCATCCGCTCCACCATCCGCTGCTGGAAGGTGAAGGTGGAGGTCCACTCGGGTTCGCCGACCCGGACGTCCCGGCCGAGCCCGGCCGACAGCTTCTGCGTGAGCCGCTCCTGGGCGGGGCGGGGGTCGGCCGCGCGGGAGACGGGCGCCGTGTCCAGCAGCCGCCAGTGGCCCTCGCGGGCGTAGGGCACCATCATCAGCGCCTGCGTGCCGGTGTGGGCCCAGTAGATGGTGTCGGGCGGCAGGTCGGTGGCGACCGGCGCGTCGGCGAGCATCCAGGTATCGCTGGTCCGTCCGGTCAGTTCCAGCCCGAGCAGTTTGCGCACGGTGCTGTGGCCGCCGTCGCAGCCCACCAGCCAGTCCGCGTCGACGTGCTCCTCGGTGCCGTCCTCCCCGGTCAGCCGCGCCCTGACGCCGTCCGCGTCCTGCTCGAACCCGGCCAGCCGCACGCCCCACTCGACCTCCACGCCGAGCCGGGCCACGGCGTCGCGCAGCACGGCCTCCGTCTCGGTCTGCCCGATGACGAGGGTGTACGGGTACGAGGTCGGCATCGTGGAGTAGTCGGCGTCCAGCCGCACGAGCCGGCGCCCCTTGGCGTACATGGTGAACGCCCGGTTGCGCCGGCCGCGTCCGAGGATGTCGCCGACGACGCCCATCTGGTCGTAGGTCTCCAGGGTGCGCGGGTGCGTGGCCACGGCCCGGCTGGTGCGGGAGGGGCCCGAGGCCGCGTCGACGAGCCGGACCCGCAGTCCCCGTCGGGCCAGTTCGTGGGCGGCGGTCAGGCCGACCGGTCCGGCGCCCGCGACGAGGACCTGGGTCCGGCCGGTGGGGCGCGGCGTCACGCGGCTTCCTCGACCGTCTCGTACAGCCCCGGCTCGGGGGTGGCGAGCGGGCCCAGGCCCTTGACGATCGCCTGGAACTCCTCGCTGCGCACGGCGCGCTGGTGGGCCTCGGCGTCCTGCCACACGGCCAGCTCCAGGAAGACGTTGGGCGCCTTGGCGTGGCGCAGCGTCTGGTGGCTGACGTAGCCGGGCTGGGCGGACATGTAGGAGGTGAGGCGTCCCTTGACGGCGAGGAAGGTGTCGATGTCGCCGTGCACGGTCAGCTTGTTGACGAAGGTCACCATGGTCTGCTCCTGGGGTTCGGTGCGGGTACGGGGGGTCATGCGGCGGCGCGGGCGCGGAGCTTCTCGCGCAGGCCGCGCCGTTCGGGCTTGCCGGTGGGGGTGCGGGGCACGGCGTCGATCGCCTCGGCCATGCGGATGCGTTCGAAGGTGGCGAGCCGCTCGTTGGCCCGTGCGGTGATCGAGTCCAGGACGTCGAGCACGTCGATCCCCTCGACGGTGCCCTGCCCGTAGCCGGGGTAGGGGCCGGGGTCCGGGTCGTCGGCGAGGACGATCCCGGCCCAGACGAGTCCGCCGTGCACCTCGTCGGGCCAGTCGGCGACGATGCAGTCCGCGACGCGCGGGTCCTGGCCGAGGACCTGCTCGATCTGGCTGGGCGAGACGATCTCGTTGTCGTACTTGAAGATGTCGGCGAGCCGGTCCACCAGCCGCAGCGCTCCGTCGTCGTCGAGGTAGCCGACGTCCCCGGTGGAGAACCAGCCGTCCTCGTCGATCCGGGACGGCGCCTGCTCGCCGAGGTAGCCGGCCATGAGCTGCGGCCCGCGCACCTGCACCTCTCCGGTCGCCCAGACCTCCACCGGCTCGCGGGTGTCCACGTCGACCAGGCGGCACTCGGTCCCGGGGACCACCTGGCCGACCTTGCCCGGCCGGTAGGCGTCGGGCCGCTGGCAGTGGGTGAGCGGGGACAGCTCGGCCATGCCGTAGCCCTGGATGACGGGCACACCGAGCCGGTCACGCAGGTCGCGCGCCGCCTCGGGCCGCAGTCCGGAGCCGCCGGAGAGCACGGCCGTCAGCCCGGGGCCGCCCGGTGCGGGGCCGGCCCCGGCCAGCCGTCCGTCGGCGGCGAGGCGGTGCAGCCGGGCGGGCAGTCCGTAGTAGTGGGTGGCCCCGGCCCCGGCGGCCGCCGCGAGCGAGGCGAGCGGGTCGGGGTCGGTGCACAGCACCTGGCAGGCCCCCGCGTACACCGCCGAGTTGAGGTGCATCACGTGGTAGAGCGGCAGGTGGTTGAGGGTGACCGAGGCGCAGTCCAGGCGGTGCGCGAGCGCGGTCTGCTTGGCGTTGGCGACCAGGTTGCGGTGGGTGAGCAGGACGCCCTTGGGGCGGCCGGTGGTGCCGGTGGTGAACTGCACGCAGGCGATCGCGCCCGGGTCGGTGCGGCCCGGCTCCGGCGCGGCGGGCGCCGACGCGAGCGCCGTGTGCAGCGGTACGGCGTCGCCGGGGACCACGCCGTCCGGCGCGTCGGTCACCACGACGGTGCGCAGCCGGGGCAGTGCGCCGCTCAGCTTGGTCAGCACCTCGGCCGTGGCGGTCGGCACGAACGCCACCTCCACCTCGGCGGCGGCGAACACGTGCCGGATGCCCTCTTCCCTGATCAGCGGGTTGACGAGGACCACGGTGGCCCCGCCGCGGACGGTGCCGTAGTAGGTGGCGGCGAACACTGGGTCCAGCACGTTGGCCACACCGACGCGGGCGCCGGGCCGGCCCCCGGTCTCCCGCCGCACCCAGGCGGCGACCCGGTCGGCCAGGGTGTCCAGCTCCCCGAAGGTGAGCGCCGTGTCGCCGCTGCGCACGGCGGTGCCGTCGGGGTCGCGCACGGCCGCCGTGCGCAGCAGGCCGTCCAGCGGGAAGTCCGGATACGTGAAGTTCGGCACAGGCTCGTTCTCCTCCGGCTGGTCGGTGCGCGGCTGCGTTCACCGCTCGGCGGCTTACACCGTCGGCCGGAGCGCTTGAGGAATCTTCGAAGAGCGCTCGATCCGCGATGTGGAGGCTGTCCGTACCCGATGGAACGGAGGGCCGGTCCCATGACCACCACGTCGCTCGGCCGAGCGAGATCCATCCCCCGGGCGCCCGCGCGGGGGCCCGCCGAGGACGCGGACTTCGGCGCCCTGTACGCACAGGTCCAGCAGTTCTACGCGCACCAGATGCAGCGCTTCGACGCGCACGAGGCGGAGCGCTGGGCGGGGACGTTCACCGAGGACGCCGTCTTCGACGTACCGGCACTGCCGGAGCCGGTGCGCGGGCGCGCCGGGCTGGCCGCGTACGTCCGCCGCGCGGGGGCGCAGCAGGCGCGCACCGGCGAGCGGCTGCGGCACTGGATCGGGATGCTGGACGTCACACCGCACCCCAACGGGACGCTGCGCACCCGCGCCTACGCGCTGGTGTACGCGACGCCGCCCGGAGGCGGGCCGAGGCCGCACCGGGTGTACGTGATCGAGGACGTCCTGGTCCGCGCACGCGGCAAGTGGCGCACCCGCCACCGGGTCGTGACCCGCGACGACCTCACCTGACGAACCGGAGGAGAAGACCATGACGACGTACGCGACCGAGCCCCGGCTCGGCACCGGCCTGACCGGCCTGTACGTGGAGGCCCAGCAGTTCTACGCCCGGCAGGTGCGGCTGCTCGACGCGCTGCGGCTGGAGGAGTTCGCCACGACGTTCACCGCCGACGGGGTGTACGCGGCGCCGCCCGACGTCCCCGAGGTGCTCGGCCGGGACGCCATCGCGGCGGCGCTGCGCGAGGCCCACGCCCGCCGCTTCGGCACCGAGCCGGTGCGCCGCCGCCACTGGCACTCCATGCTGCAGGTGGAGCCGGGACCGGAGGGCACCCTGCGCACCAGCTACTACGCGCTGGTGACGACCAGCCGCCCCTGGGACCCGGCCGCGGACGTCGCGCCGAGCAGCGTGGTGGAGGACGTGCTGGTGTGGGAGGAGGGCGAGCTGCGCACCCGGGAGCGCCGGATCACGCCCGACCACATGACGTTCTGACGGTACGTCAGTCGCGCTGGCCGGCCGGCACGCCGGCGGTGAACAGGTCGGTGCGCACGGAGACGGGATCGGTGCCGTACGCGACCGTGCGGGTGATCCGCGCACCGATCGGGGTGCGGGTGACCAGGGCGGCGGCGCGGGAGCGGAGCCGGGTGGCGACCGGTCCGCCGCGCCCCAGCAGGGCCTTGGCCTGCATCCGCTGCATGCGGTGCACGGCGGCCGCGACGGGGCGGCGGCGCCGCTCGTAGGGCAGCAGCCGCTCCCGGCCGGCGTCGCCGGTGCGCACGGCGTCGACCAGCACGGGGTGGGCGGCGGCCGCGTCCTGGAGGGCGAGGTTGATGCCCTGGGCGCCGATCGGGCCGTGGGTGTGGGCACTGTCGCCGACGAGGACGAGCCCGTCGCGCACCCACTGGCCCGCCTGCGCCGCGAACACGTCCAGCAGCTTCAGGTCGGCGAGGCCGCGCAGCCCGTCGTGGACGAGGTCGGCGAACCGGGGCAGTTCGGCGGCCAGTTCGCGGCGGATCGCGTCGATGCCCCGGGCCGCCGCCGCGTTCCAGGTGCGGTGCGGCAGCGTCCAGCCGATCCGCAGCCGGTCCGGGTGGGTGTCGTGCACCAGCAGCGCGCCGCGCGCGGTGCGGTGGACCCGTACGTACCCGGTGGCCCGCCCGGCGGCGGGCAGCGAGAACCACACCACGTCCTGGTCGAACGCCTCCGACCGCCCCGCGTCGATGCCGGCGAGCCGCCGGGTGCGCGAGAAGCGGCCGTCGGCCCCCACCACGACCCGGGCGGGCACGGTCACGCTCGTACCGTCCCGGCCGGTGGCCACCGCCCCGGTGACGCGGCCGCCGTCGCGCAGCAGCGCCCCGATCCGGTGCCCCTCCAGCAGGGTGAAGCCGGGCAACCGCCCGCAGGCGTCGAGGAGTTCGGCCAGCAGGTGCCGCTGGGGCAGGGCGAGCAGGTGGTCGTACGGGGCGGCGAGCCGCCCGTAGTCGATGTCGAGCAGCAGCCGGTCGTCCTGGAGCACCTGGAAGCCCGCCAGGTCGCACCCGCCGCGGGCGCGGGCACCGGCCAGTACGCCCAGGTCGTCCAGGACGCGCTGCCCGCCCGGCTGGAGGATCTCGCCGTGGAAGTTCCGGCGCAGCCCGCTGGAGCGTTCCAGCAGGGTGACGCGGACGCCCGAGCGCAGCAGCATCAGCGACAGGGCGAGCCCGGCGGGCCCGGCGCCCACCACGCACACGTCGGTGTTCACCGCGCACCCGCCCGCACCGGCCCGGGCACGGTGCGCCCGACGACGCGGCAGGCGCGCCCCATCAGCCGGGGCAGCTCGTGGCCGCGCACGAAGAAGTGGTCCCCGGGCACGGTCCGCGTCACCACCGGGCCGGTGCTCCAGCGCCGCCAGCCGTCCATCACCTCCGGCCGGGCCAGCGGATCACCGGCGCCGGAGACCACCAGCAGGGGCACGGACAGCGGCCCGGCCGCCACCGGCCGCCGGGCGGCGACCCGCAGGTCATGGGCGAGGGCCAGGTCGTCGCGGAGCACCGGCATCACGGCCCGGTACCAGAACCCGCCGGGCGCCGCGCCCTCCGGGACCGCGCCGACCCCGTCGAGCAGCCCCAGCAACTGCTCGTCGGAGGCGCCCCAGGCGTCCGACAGGTCCGACCCGGCGTCGGGCGGCGGGCAGGCCCCGAGGGCCAGCAGCGCCGGCCCCGGCAGGCCCGCCTCGTGCAGGGCGCGGGTCACGGTGTAGGCGACCATCGCGCCCAGGCTGTGCCCGTACAGCACGTACGGCCCGGACGGCGCCTCGGCCGTGAACGTGCCCATCAGGTCCGCCAGCAGCGCCTCGCGCCCGGTGATGCGGGGCTCACGGCGCCGGCCCTCGCGCCCCGGCAGCAGGTGCGGCACCGTCTCCACGCCGTGCCCCAGGTGCGCGGGCCAGCCGTAGAAGGACGAGACGCCGGCCCCGGCGTGCGCGAAGCAGTGGAGTCGGACCAACTGTGCGTCGGACATCTGCCGTCCCTTCCCGATGGGTTCGCGGCTACGCCGCGTACAGGTCGAAGGTGGAGCCGCGGCGCGGCCCGCACACCACGTCCAGCGCCGGGTCGACGGCGAGCATCGCCTGGTGCAGCCGCTGGAGCTGCGGCGAGGGCTCCACGCCCAGGTCCTCGACCAGCCGGGTGCGCAGCCTGCGGTACACGTCCAGCGCCGTGGCCTGCCGCCCGGAGCGGTACAGCGCCACCATCGCCTGCGAGTGCAGCCCCTCGTGCTGGGGGTGACGGGCGATCAGGTCGGTCAGCTCGGCGAGGAGTTCGCTGTGCCGGCCCAGCCGCAGGTCGGCGTCGATCCGCCGCTCCACGGTGACCAGGCGGCTCTCCTCCAGCCGCATCACCTCGATCTCCAGGATCGGCCCGACGCGCACGTCGACCAGGGCGGGCCCCTGCCACATCGCCAGCGCGTCCCGCAGCAGGCCCGCCGCCCGCTCGTCCTCGCCCTCCTCGAAGGCGCCCTGCCCGGCGGAGACCAACTGCTCGTAGCGGTGCACGTCCACGCACTCCGGCGGGATCTGGAGCAGGTAGCCGCCGTGCCGGGTCGCCAGCACCTCCTTGGCGGTGCCCGGGGCGTCCGGGCCCATCGCGGTGCCGAGCCGCCGGCGCAACTGGAGTATGTAGGTCTGGAGGGTCGTCATGGCGCTCTGGGGCAGCTCGGTGCCCCAGATCTCCTCCATGAGGGTGGGAACCGGCATGACCCGGCCCGGGTAGAAGGCGAGCAGCGCCAGGATCTGGCGCGGTTTGCCCGCGGTCGGAACGATCGATCCCCCGTTGACGTCGGCGTTCAGTGGACCCAGAACCTGAATCTCCACGGTTTCCTCCCCGTTGCCCGGTCGAGTTCCCTCGATCTCGAAGCCGTCGGCGCCGAGCACGCTAGCCCCGATCCCCCCACCCGCCCCGAGACCTCGACCCGCGCTCGACCAGCCTTCCAAGGGCCGGGGCGGGCGGCGGCGCCCGGGGCCGCCGCGCTCGAGAAGGTGCGCACGCCTGCTCGAACCGGGCTCGCACGGGTGACCGGGAGCGGCGGCCGGCGGCTATCGTCCGTGGTCCCGAACGGAGACCGTCGACGGAGTCAGTATGGAACTGCGCCTGTTCGTGTTCCACCACGCCGGTGGTTCCCACCTGCCGTACCGCGACTGGCCCGGTCGCTTCCCGGCCGAGTGGGACGTGCGGCCGGTGGACGCCCCGGGGCGGGGGCTGAGGGCGGACCGGCGCCCCATCGAGGACGCCGGCCAACTGGTGGAGCACTTCCTCACCGAGCTGGACGCGGACCTCGACGGGCCCTACGCCCTGTTCGGCCACAGCATGGGCGGGCTGGTCGCCTACGAGCTGACCCGCCGCGTCCTCGCCGAGGGCCGCACCCCGCCCGTGTGGCTGGGGCTGTCGGCGCGCGGGGTGCCGCGCCCGGACGGCGAGGGCACCACGCGGCACCTGCTCCCCGACGACGCGCTGCGCCGGGAGCTGGCCGCGATGGGCGGCACGCCCGCCGCCGTCCTGGAGGAGCCCGAACTGTGGGAGATCTTCGCGCCCGCGATCCGCGGTGACCTGCGGCTGGTGGAGACCTGGCGTCCCACGCCCGACCCGGCGCCGCTGCCCGTGCCGCTGTCGGTGTTCGGCGGCACCCGGGACGCGGTGGCCCCGCCCGCGCGCCTGGCCGGGTGGGCGCAGCGGGCCGAGCACTTCCTCGGGCTGCACCTGTTCGAGGGCGGCCACTTCTACTTCCAGCCCGACCCCACCGAGCTGACCGGACGGATCACCGCCGACGTCCGGCGCGCCCTGGCGCTCGCCGGGGCCCGCGCGGTGCCGCGGTGACCGTACTGGACCTCGGCCGGGCCCCCGCCGGCGGCCGGGACGGGGAGCGGACCGAGGGGACGTCCGAGGGGACGGCCGGGACGGAGTTCCGGCTGCTGGGGCCGGTGGAGATACGCGACGGGCTGACCGGCCGGGACATCGTCCCGCCCGGTTCCAAGCAGCGCGCGCTGCTCTCCGCCTTCGTCATCCACGCCGGCCAGCTCCTGTCGGTCGACCGGCTCACCGAGGAGCTGTGGGGCGACCGTCCGCCGTCGAACGCCGCCAACGCCCTCCAGGCCCATGTGGCCCGGCTGCGGCGGCTGCTGCCCGCGCCCGGCGGCGGCCACGAGTGGATCAGCACCCTGCCGGCCGGCTACCTGCTGACCCTCGGCCCGGCCACCACCGACGTCCAGCGCTTCCACCGGCTGTCCGCCAAGGGCCGCGCGGCGCTCGCCTCCGACCCCGGCTACGCGGCCGAACTGCTGCGCCGCGCCCTGTCGCTGTGGCGCGGCCCCGCGCTCCAGGACAGCGGGAAGGGACCGATCTGCACCACGGAGGCCGACCGGCTCGAGGAGAACCGCCTCACCACCCTGGAGACCCTGTACGAGGCGAGCCTGCGCTGCGCCCAGCACGGCGAGATCACCGGCGAGCTGGAGAAGCTGACGGCCGATCACCCCCTGCGGGAGCGGTTCTACGACCTGCTGATGCTGGCCCTGTACCGCGGCGGGCGGCAGGCCGAGGCCCTCGGCGTGTACGAGCGGGCGCGCCGCCGCCTGATGGACGCGCTCGGCATCGAGCCGGGACCGGCGCTGCGCGGCCGGATGGAGGCCATCCTCAACCACGCCCCCCATCTGTCCGCCCCGGCCCCGCACTCCCACGCCCCGGCGCGGGCGGTCGCCCTGACGGAGGCCCTCGCCCTGGGCGGGGAGATCGCCCGGCTGCGGCGGCGCATCGACGAACTGGGCCTGGAACAGGAGGCCCTGGTACGGCGCTTCGACGCCATGATCGCCCGCCTGCCGGGCGGTACGTAGCCGGCCGGGGCTCAGCGGCCCCAGCGCAGCAGGGTGGTGCCGAGCGTCATGCCGCCGCCGAACCCGGCCAGCAGCACCAGGTCGCCGTCACGGGGCTCCCCGCCCCGGCGGGCGTGGTCCAGGGCCAGCGGGATCGACGCGGCGCCGGTGTTGCCGTGCCGGTCCACCGGCAGGTGCGTACGCGCCGCGTCCAGGCCGAGGCGTACCGCCACGCTCCGCAGCATCTCGCCGTTGGCCTGGTGCGGGACGAAGTGGTCGACCTCCCCGGCACTCACACCGAACGCGTCGAGGGTGCCCGCGACCGCGGCGGGCAGTTCCCGCTCCACGAAGTCACGGACGTCACGGCCCTGCATCCGGAAGAAGTGGTCGCCACGGGCGACGGACTTCTCCGAGGCGGGCTGCCTGCTGCCGCCGGCCGTGACCCCGATCAGCCCGTGCAGGTGGCCGTCGGTACGCATCCCGGTCCCCACGAACCCGCGCCCCTCGGGCACCGGTCCGAGCACCACGGCGCCCGCCCCGTCGCCGAACAGCGGGGCGGTCCTGCGGTCCGAGGGGTCGATGATGCGCGAGTACACCTCCGTACCGATGACGAGCGCCAGGCGCCGCCGGTCGCCCGTGTCCGGTGCGGCCAGCAACTGGGCGCCGGTGTGCAGCGCGGCGACGAACCCCGCGCACACCGCGTTCACGTCGAAGGCCGCCGCACGGCGCGCACCGATGCGGTGCTGCACGAACGCGGCGGTGGCGGGTTGCGGATGGTCGGGGGTGGAGGTCGCCACGACGATCCACGCGAGGTCGTCCGGTTCCGCCCCGGCGTCGGCCAGGGCGCGCACGGCGGCCTCGGTGGCCAGGTCCGACGCGGCCTCGTGGCCGGCCGCGTAACGCCGCTCGCGGATGCCGGTCTTGCGCTCGATCCACTCGGCACTCACCCCGGCCCGGGCGGCGACCGTCTCGTTGGAGACGACCTGCTCGGGCAGGTACGACCCGGTGCCCAGGATGCCGGTGCCGCCGGCGGCCGGCGCGTACACGGTCACAGTGACGCCGCCACGGGGGTCCTCGCCAGCCGGTCCTCGACCGTGCGGAGCACCTCCGCCTGCTGGTCGACGAGGTAGAAGTGGCCGCCGGGCAGGACGCGCAGGCCGAAGCCGGAGCGGGTGTGGTGCTCCCAGGCCCGCACCTCCTCGACCAGGGCGCGCGGGTCGCGGTCGCCGGTCAGCGCGGTGACGGGGCAGTCCAGCGGCGGGCCGGGCCGGTAGCGGTAGCCGCGCACCGCGCGGTAGTCGGCGCGCAGCGCCGGCAGGATCATGCGCAGCGTCTCCTCGTCGTCGAGGAGCGCGTCCCCGGTCCCGTCGAGCTTGCGGATCTCGGCGACGACCTCCTCGTCGGTCTCCGGGTGCCACTCGTCGGCGCGGTCCACACCGGGGGCGCGGCGGCCGGAGACGAACAGCTCGGTGGGGCCGCTGCCCGCGGCCTCCATGCGGCGGGCCACCTCGAAGCCGAGGACGGCGCCCATGCTGTGCCCGAACAGGGCGTAGGGCCGGTCGGTCCACGGCCCGAGCGCCGCGGCGATCCGGTCGGCCAGCGCCTCCAGGTCCGTGACGGCCGGCTCGGTGCGCCGGTCCTGGCGGCCGGGGTACTGGACGGCCAGCACCTCGACGCGGGGCGACAGTTCCCGTGCCACGGGGAAGTAGAAGCTGGCCGAGCCACCGGCGTGCGGCAGGCACACCAGGCGTACGGGCGCGTCGGGAGCGGGGCGGTAGTTCCTGAACCAGGGGCTGTCGCCGGGGATTCCCGTCATGAGTTCTCCTAGCCGATGCGAGTGGAGCCTCGGTCCAGGATGCGTGCGGGCGGCACCCCCCGGCCTCCCCTGTCCCACCCCTCATTCACCCCCCGGGGACCCCTGTGCGGCGGCCCCCGCGTTGAGGGGCCGGGCAGGGGTGCCGCACCGCCGGGCGCTGTCCGACCCTGGTACGCAGTGGCCCGCTTCGCTCTCCTCGGCTCTCAAGAGAATCAGGGAATTCACGTGGACGAGATCATCAGTGCCCTTCTCTCCGAGGACGCGACGCCGCAGGACTTCGCGGCCCTCCGCCTCCCGGAGAGCTACCGCGGTGCCGTTGTCCGCAAGGAGGACACCGGCATGTTCGACGGCATGGACTCCGCCGACAAGGACCCCCGCAAGTCGCTGCACCTCCAGGACGTGCCGCTGCCGCTGCCGTCGGCCGGCGAGGCCCTCGTCGCCGTCATGGCCAGCTCGGTGAACTACAACACGGTGTGGAGCTCCATCTTCGAGCCGCTGTCGACGTTCGGCTTCCTGGAGCGGTACGCCAGGCGTTCGGCCGCCGCCGCGCGACACGACCAGCCGTACCACGTCCTTGGCTCCGACCTCGCGGGTGTGGTGCTGCGCACCGGCCCGGGCGTCAACCGCTGGAAGCCCGGTGACCGGGTGGTCGCCCACTGCCTGTCGGTGGAACTGGAGTCGGCGGACGGCCACGGCGACACGATGCTCGACCCCGAGCAGCGGATCTGGGGCTTCGAGACCAACTTCGGCGGCCTGGCGGAGATCGCCCTGGTCAAGTCCAACCAGCTCATGCCGAAGCCGGAGCACCTGAGCTGGGAGGAGGCCGCGGCACCGGGCCTGGTGAACTCCACCGCCTACCGCCAGCTCGTCTCCCGCAACGGCGCCGGCATGAAGCAGGGCGACAACGTCCTGATCTGGGGCGCCTCCGGCGGCCTCGGCTCCTACGCGACCCAGTTGGCGCTCGCCGGCGGCGCCACCCCCATCTGCGTCGTCTCCTCCCCCCAGAAGGCGGACATCTGCCGCTCGATGGGCGCCGAGGCGATCATCGACCGCAGCGCCGAGGGCTACCGGTTCTGGAAGGACGAGCGCACCCAGGACCCCAAGGAGTGGAAGCGCTTCGGCAAGCGCATCCGCGAACTGACCGGCGGCGAGGACGTCGACATCGTCTTCGAGCACCCCGGCCGGGAGACCTTCGGCGCGAGCGTGTTCGTCACCCGCAAGGGCGGCACCATCACCACCTGCGCCTCCACCTCGGGCTTCATGCACGAGTACGACAACCGCTACCTGTGGATGTCGCTCAAGCGCATCATCGGCTCCCACTTCGCCAACTACCGCGAGGCCTGGGAGGCCAACCGCCTGATCGCCAAGGGCAGGATCCACCCCACCCTGTCCAAGGTGTACTCGCTGGAGGACACCGGCCAGGCCGCGTACGACGTCCACCGCAACCTCCACCAGGGCAAGGTCGGAGTCCTCGCCCTGGCCCCCGAGGAGGGCCTGGGCGTGAAGGACCAGGAGATGCGCGACAAGCACCTCCACGCCATCAACCGCTTCCGGGAAAGGGCGGCGCAGACCTCATGACCAAGCGACAGAACACCGCACCGGTGACGGCCGTCGTCGGCCTCGGGTCGATCGGCGAGGCGCTGCTGCACCTGCTGCACGGCGCGGGTCACACCGTCGTCGCCGTCGACACGGACCTGGACGTCCTCGCCCGCGTGGCCGGCCGGCTCAAGGCCACCACCGCCGCGGCGGGCGCCACCCGCTCCGCGGACGACGTCACCTTCACGGCCGACCACCAGGCCCTGGCCGGGGCCGGCCTGGTCGTCGAGGCCGTCCCCGACGACCCGGCCGTCAAGGCGGACGTCCTGCGGGCCATCACCTCCGTCTGCGCGCCCGGCACCCCCGTCGTCACCACCACGGCCGCCCTGTCCGTCGCCAGGCTGGCCGTCGCCACCGGCCGCCCGGCGGACGTCGCGGGACTGCGCCTGTTCACCCCGCCCGCCCCCGGCGGCCCCGCCGAGCCGGTGCGCACCGCGCTGACCTCGGCGGAGACGGCCGCCGCCCTGGACGCCCTGGTGACGGGCGCCGGGCTCACCCCGGTCACGGTCGGCGCCCGCCCGGCGGCCGACGCGACCGCCCTGGTCCTCGCCTTCCTCAACCGCGCCGTCGTCCTCCTCGACGAGGGCTACGCCACGAAGCACGCCATCGACACCGCCATGCGGCTGGGCTGCGGACTGCCGGCCGGCCCGCTGGAGACGCTCGACCGCATGGGCCTGGACACGGTCCACGCCCGGCTGACCGAGCTGTGGCGGCGCACCGGTGACACCGCCTACGAACCCGCACCGCTGCTGAGCCGGATGGTCGCCACCGGGCGCCTCGGCCGCAAGACCGGCGACGGGTTCCACTCCTGGGACGAGACCGGGGCGCTCCTGCCCGGCGGCCCGGCCGGCGACCGGGACGAGCCGGCGGCCCGGCCCGTGCGCCGCGTCGGCGTGATCGGCTCCGGCGCCATGGCGCGCGGCATCGCCGAGGTCACCGCCACGGCCGGGTACCCCACGGTCCTGGTGGCGCGCTCCGCCGACAAGGCGGACCAGGCGCTTCAGTCCATCGCCGGCTCCCTCACCCGCGGGGTACGCCGGGGCAAGGTCACCGCCCAGGCCAAGGCGGCCGCCCTGGACCTGCTCACCGGCGCCCACGACACCGCCGCGGCGGCGGACTGCGACCTGGTGATCGAGGCGGTCGCCGAGGACCTCGGCGTCAAGCGTGCCCGGTTCGCGGAGCTGGGCGAGGTGTGCGCCCCCGGCACCGTCCTGGCCACGACGACCTCCAGCCTCTCGGTCGCCGCGTGCGCCGAGGCGTCCGGCCGCCCGGCCGACGTGGTGGGCCTGCACTTCTTCAACCCGGCCCCGGTGATGCGGCTGATCGAGCTGGTCCACACCGGCACGGTGGCCCCGGGCGTCCTCGCCACGGCGCGGGCCTTCTGCGGCACGCTGGGCAAGACGGCGGTTCCCTGCCCGGACCGCACCGGCTTCATCGTCAACAGCCTGCTCTTCCCCTACCTGGGCGCGGCGCTCGCCCTGCTGGAGCGGCACGACGTGGACATCGAGGAGACCGACGACGCCGTCCGGCACGGTTTCGGCTTCCCCATGGGGCCGTTCGCGCTCCTGGACACCATCGGCCTGGACGTCTCGCTCGCCATCCAGCAGCGGCTGTACGAGCGGTTCGCCACGCCCGAGTACGTACCGGCGCCGGCCCTTCGGGAGCTGGTGGCCGCCGGGCTGCTGGGCCGCAAGAACGGGCGCGGGCTGCGCACCGCCGACGCCCGGCGCTGACGGCCCGTCAGCTAGGGCGGGCCGCCATCAGGGCGGCCAGCTCGGTCCGGGAGGCCACCCCCAGCTTGCGGTAGATCCGCGTCAGGTGCTGCTCCACCGTGCTGGTGGTGACGTACAGCCGGGCCGCGATGGCCCGGTTGGTGCTCCCGCCGGCGGCCAGCACCGCGACCCGCCGCTCCGCACGGGTCAGTTGGGCGATCGGGTCCGCGTCCGCCTCCCGGCCGGCGGGCAGCGCCCGCAGCGCCCCGGCGGCGGGCGTCCGCCAGTCCAGCGCGCCGCGCGGTTCCAGCCGCCACCGCGCCAGCAGGTCCCGGCAGGCGTGGAAGTCGCCGAGGGCGGCCCGCGGCCGGTCGACGGCGAGCTGGTAGTGGCCGCGGGCCAGCAGGTAGTGCAGCCCGGCCCGGGTGCGGAACATCGCGGCGGGCACCGGGACGCGCAGCCGCGCCGCCGCCTCCTCGTACGCGCCCCGGCGGGTCGCCGCCAGCACGGCCGCCGCCAGCGGCATGCCGACGGCCACTCCCCAAGCGTCCGGCGACAGCAGCGACAGCGCCCTGCCCGCGTACCGGGCGGCGGCGTCGTAGGCGCCGGTGCGGGCGTGCACCACGGCGGCTGCCGCGACCGCCACCGCCCGCCGCGCCGGGGTCGCCGCCCGCGCCTGGTCCGCGCCGGCGGTCAGCGCGCACCAGCGGCCGGCCCGCCCGGTCTCCCCCGCGTGCAGCAGGGCGCACAGCACGGCGGCGACGGACCCCGGCGGCGCGTGGTCGTGGACGACCGACTCCAGCACCCGCTCGGCGTGCTCGTCCATGTCCTCGGGCCCCGGCCCGTGCGGCTCCTCGCCGGCCCGCAGGCACGGATAGACGTACCCGGCCGCCGCCGTGTCCGCTCCGGCCGGCCGGCCGTGCCACAGCAGCAGCCCCGCCGCGTCCTCGGCGTCCGGCCGGCCGGCGGCCAGCTCCCGCTCCAGGGCCGGCAGGTGGCGTACGACGGACGCCGGGTCGGCCTCCCACTCGGCGCGGGCCAGCAGCGGCAGCAGCCCGCCGGCCTCCTCGCCGCCCGCCCGGTGGGCGGTGCGCAGGAACTCGGCGGCCTGCCGTGCCCCGCCGCGGCCCAGCGCGTGCCGGGCCGCCTCGGCGAGCAGCGGAACCGCCCACGCCGGGCCGTCCGGCCGGCCGCCCGAGGCACGGGCGGCCACCAGGTGGCGGGCGACCGGGCCGGGTTCGGCGCCGTTCTCGTACAGCGTCCGGGCCGCGGCGGTGTGCAGCCCGGTCGACTCCTCGGCCGACAGCTCCTCCAGCACGGCGGCCCGCACACCCTCGTGGCGCAGCCGCCCGCCGTCGAGCAGCCCGGCCGCGTCCAGCTCCTCCAGGCAGGCGGCGACGGCCCGTTCGGGCAGCTCCACCAGGTGGGCGAGGAGGGTGAGCGTCGCCGTGCCGGCGAGCACGGCCAGGGCGCGGGCGACCGACGCCACCGGCGCCCCGGCTCCGTGCAGGCAGGTGGTGACGGCCCGCCGGAACGCGGTGCCCGCCACCGGGCGGGAGGGCCGCACCGGTTCGCACGCGCGGTGGTCCTCCAGCAGCCCGTGCAGCAGCCGCGGGTTGCCGCCGGTG
Organism: Streptomyces sp. WAC05374; assembly: GCF_004353505.1. Lineage (GTDB taxonomy): Bacteria > Actinomycetota > Actinomycetes > Streptomycetales > Streptomycetaceae > Streptomyces. Next base: position 7,749 of record NZ_SMNQ01000028.1, on the reverse strand, counting down.
AAGCGGTGCCAGTCGGGGGCGAGCCGCCGCGCCGTCGCCCCGTCCAGCGCGCCGCCCCCGGGCGAGGCCAGGAAGCCGACCACCGCGTCCTCGTCCAGGACGGTGAGCGGTACGGGGGTGCAGCGGGGGTGCCGCAGCAGTTCGGCCAGCGGCAGGGGGCCGGCCGCGGGGGGCCGCGGTCGGCCGGCGAGGACGAGCAGGACCGGGGTGCCGGTGAGCCGTCCGCACACGTACAGCAGGCACCGGGCGGACGCCTCGTCCATGTGGTGGGCGTCGTCGACGAGGGCCACCACGGGCGCGCCCGCGGCGTGGTCGCGCAGGGCCGCGTGGAGCACGTCGGGCGGTGCGGAGGGGGGCGGTAACGCGTCGGGGCCCGCGCCGCTGAGCAACTGGCCCACGACGCCGAGGGGCAGGTCCGTCTCGGCCGGGGAGGCGGACGCGTCCAGCACCAGCGCGCCCGCCGCGCCGGCCCGTTCCGCGAGACCGCGCAGCAGGGCGCTCTTGCCGGTGCCGGGGCTGCCCGTGACGAGCGCCGCGCGGCCCTCACCGCGCCGGGCAGCCGTCAGCAGCTCGTCCAGCAGGCCGAGTTCCGCACCCCGCCACGCCAGCTCCACCGGCACCCCCCATGTCGTCAGGCCACCCGGACGGCCGCCGTCCGCTGCTGGGAAGTCTGCACAGGAACGTGGAAGCTTCGCTGGTACCAGACCAGAGCCCCGCTCGAGCCGTTCGTGCGCGCCTCGACGGGGCTGCCCAGCAGCAGGTCGTGGTCGCCCGCGGGCACGACGTCCGCCAGCACGCACCTCAGCAGCACCGAGGCGTCCGGGAGGTACGGCAGGCCGCTCGCGGGCCAGGTCTCGAACTCGCCGCCCGCGAACCGGTCCGCGCCGGATGCCGCGAAGCGCCGGGCCAGCGCGCCGTGGTGGGCGCCGAGCACGTTGACGACGAACTCGCCCCGGTCGATGAGCGGCCCGTGGCAGCCGGACCCCCGGGTGACGCCCACCAGGACCAGGGGCGGGTCGAGGGACACGGAGGTCACCGCGCTGGCGGTGAACCCCCGGCGCGTCCCGTCGCCGTCCACGGTGGTGACGACGGTGACGGGCGCCGCGAGCAGCGCCATCGCGTCGCGGAACTGCTCGGGTCCGGTCGCGGCGACACGCGGCGGTGTGTACGGCACGGTCACAGAAGGGCTCCTCGGTCGGCTGTCGGCCTGCGCGTGTGGTGATCACCATCGTCGGCCGCCGTCCACCCCTCGGGGAACCCCACATGCGCCCCAGCGCCACCCCCTACACGGGCACCGCGACCGGTTCCGGCAGCGCGAGGAGCCGGGGCGAGCCGCGGTCCCACGGGAAGCCGTGGTGCAGGTGGAGGACGGGGTGCACGTCCCGGTCGCCCACCACGGCGACGGCCGCCAGCACGTCGGGCACCGGCTCCAGTTCGACGAACCGCCACGGCAGGGCGGCCTCGCCCTCGGGGGGCCGGAAGCCCAGGACGCCCCGGTCCTCGGCCAGGGTGAAGGAGAAGCTGTCGAAGGGCAGCCCGAGCCCCAGCCCGCGCGCCTTGGAGTACGCCTCCTTCAGCGTCCACAGCCGCAGGATGCGGCGGTCCTGCGGGCGGCCGGGCGCGGCGTCCGCCACCCACTGCCGCTCCTCCGGGGCGAAGGTGTCGACGATCGCGTCGAAGCCCTGGTCGCCCCGGTCGAGCCGCTCCACGTCCACCCCGATCCGGTGGCGCCGCACCACCCCGAGAAGGTTGTGGCCGTGGGCGTGGGAGAGGTTGAAGTCCAGTTCCCGGCCGCCGCGCGGCAGCCCTTCGGCCGGTTTCTGGAGGAACGGCCGCCCCCGGGAGGAGCGCCAGATCACGGCCTCCGCCTCGGGCACCCCGCTCTCCAGCGCCAGCACCCGCCGCACGAGGGTGTGGGCGACGAGGTACTGGCGCCGGTCGCGTTCGAAGAGGAACCGGCCCGCGATCTCCTGCTCGTGCTCGTCCAGCCAGTGGGTGGCCAGGGTGGCGGCGATGCCGGGGGTGAGTTCGTCGTTGGGGCAGAACCACAGCTTGACGGGTTCGGGCCGGTCCGGCCCGAACCCGTCGACGACGCGGTCCACCGTTGCGGGGCTCGTCATCCGGCCGTCTCCGTCCCCTCCGTGCCGTCCGGGTGTCCCAGCCACAGGGGACGGCGCAGGAACGCCGAGGGGGGCAGCGGCACCAGGGGCGCCGGGGCGCCGGAGCCCGGCCGGTGCTCCAGCGCGGCCCAGTCGACGTCGAGCCCGGACAGCCACAGGCGGGTGAGCTGCTCGGTGCGGCCGGCGCGCCACAGCGCTGCCAGGTAGTCGCGGGTCTCGGGCGCGTCGCCCAGGCCCAGCGGATCGGCGTCGCCGGCCCGCAGGTCCACGCACCGCACACCGTCGGCGGGGTGCGCGCCGCCGTCCGCGAAGTCCCGCAGCACTTCCACCAGGTGGGGCACGTCGTGTGCGGTCAGCGCCATCCGGCACGGCCGGGCGGCCCGGCCCGCGCGCAGCGCGCGTGCCACGTCCGCGAGCGGCGCCCGGTCCCCGTCCGTGGCGGTGTCGTCGCCGCTCCCGGCGCTGTCGGCGGCGAGCCAGTCGGCCAGCCGGGCGGCGCCGGCGGCGAGGTGGGCGGGGGTGGGGGCGGACAGCAGGATCAGCTCACCGGTCGCGCCGCCCGGCCCGTCCCCGTGCCCGTCCGCCCGTCCGTCGCCGTGCCCGTCCGCCTGTGCGGCGCCGTGCCCGTCCGCCTGTCCGGCGTCCGCACGGCGGGCCGGTACGAACTCCTCCAGCACCGCCCGGGCCCCGAGCCGTGCGCCCTCGGGGCCGGCCACCTCGACGGTGGCCACCCGGGGCAGTTCCCGTCCCCGCGCGTCACGGGGCCGCGGCCAGGGGGTGGCGGGCGCGCCGTCCTGCGTGGGGGCGAGGGTGCCGTGGCGGAGCTGGAGCACGGCGGCGGTGAGGGCCGCCAGTCCGGTGGCCGCCCCGGCGTCGCCCACCCGGCGGGCGGTCGTCGCGGCCGTCTCGCGCAGCCCCGCGGCCTCCGCGCCGCCGGGGGCGCCGGCCGAGGTGGACCGTACGACGGCGTGCACGTGGTCGCCGTCGGCGAGCGCGCGGGCGAGCGGCTTGAGCACGACGGCGCCCACGCCCTCCCCCGCGCCCCGCCGGCCGCGCGAGGGGTGCAGCAGCAGTTCGACGCCGCCGGCCACGGCGGCCGCGCACTCGCCGCGCCGCAGCGCGCCGACGGCGAGGTGCACGGCGACGAGGGCGGACGCCTCGGCGGCGTCGACGGCGTGCGCGGGGCCGTTCAGGCCGAGCAGCGCGGAGAGGCGGCCGGCCGTGCGCCAGTGGCCGCTCGCCGGCATCCGCCGCCCGCCCCGCGCCCAGTTCTCGGCCGCGACCAGGGCGTAGTCGGCGGCCGAGACGCCGACGAACACGCCGACGCCGCGCGGCGCACCGCCCGGACCGGTCAGCGCGTCCAGCCGGGCGCCGGTGCAGCCCGCGTCCTCCAGCGCCTCCCAGGCGGTCTCTAGGAACAGCCGCTCCTGGGGGTCCATCAGGCCGGCGCTCTCGGCGGTCAGCCCGAAGAAGTCCGGGTCGAACTCGGTGGCGCCGTCCAGGAAGTGCCCGCGCTCCCCCGCCCCGAGCGGTGACCGGCCGGGGCGGCCGAGCGGCGCGTCGGAGGAGGTGTCCCTCCCCTCGCGCAGGTTCTGCCAGTAGGCGCGCAGGTCCGGGGCGAGCGGATAGCGGCCCGCGATGCCGACGACGGCGTACCGGTCGGTGGTCTCCGGTACGCGCGCGGCGTCGGGATCACCGGCGGCGGCCGGTTCGGGAGTGGATCGGGGTGCGGGCCGCCGGGGCGCCGCCTCCAGTTCCGCGAGGAGCTGGACGGCCAGGCCGCGCTCCAGGGTCCCGGCCTTGAACCGGGTGAGGATGTCTCGTTCGTCCATGGCTCCGTGCCGTTCACGCCCGCCGGGGCAGCAGTGTCAGCGCCTCGTCGACGGACAGCCGCTCGTCGCGGACCGCGTCGAGCAGTGCCTCCAGGGTCAGGTGCGCGCGTTCCGGCGCCGGTGCGGGCGCCGGTTCGGGCGCCGCCGGCGCGGGTGGCGCGGCCTGGGTGAGGAGGGCGATGTGCGCGGCCATCGCGGTGAGGTTGGGGTGGTCGTAGAGCGTCACGGCGCGCTCGTCGATGCCGTACGTCTGGTTGATGACCGCCACGAACTGGGCGCCGAGGATGGAGTCGACGCCCAGGAGGTTGAAGGCGGCCGTGGTGTCGATGTCCCACGGGTCGCAGCACAGGATGCGCGCGAGCTCCTCGCGCAGCACGTCGAGCACCTCCCGCGCGGCCGCCCCCGCCACCGGGGCCACGGGAGCGGACGCGGGCACGGGCGCCGGGGCCGGGGCCGGGGCGACGGCCGCCGGAACGGCGGGCACGGGCGCGGCGGGCACGGTTGCGGCGGGCGGGGTCGGCGTCATGGGCGTTGGGCGCCGGTGTGCCGGTTCGCCCGCCACGTACCGGGCGAAGGCCAGCGGGGTGGGGTGGTCGAGCAGGGCGGCGGCCCTGACCGCCGTACCGAACCGGGCGTTCACCGTGGCCACGAACTCCACGGTCAGCAGCGAGTCGAGCCCCAGCGACCGGAACGTCTGCTCGGGGTCGATCTTCTCGGGCTTCAGCCGCAGGACACCGGCGAGCACCACGACGAGTTCGGTCACCAGGTCGGGTGGCGGCGCGGCGGACGCGGACCTGAGGGAAGTGAGACGTTCATGGGACATGGGTGGGCTCCAAGGTGTCCGTCCCGGCGGGCCGACGCGGGAAGTATCGAAGGTGCGTGGGAGCGGGAACAATCGCCGCCCGTGCTGAAGTTCGCGGCGCTGCCTGGTCCTTGCGAGGGACCACTGCCGGGCGACTCCGCCGTACGAGTGAGCCCTCCCGCCGTACACGCGCGGGGGTCAGGCCGCCTGTTCCCCGGAGGTCTCCTCGGCGGCGGGCGGGTGCGTGCGGTAGCGCACCAGGTCGTCCGGCGGTACGAGGGCCGACAGCAGCGGCTGCCACAGCGCCGCCACCCTGCGGCTGAGTTCGGCGTACGGCAGTCCGGTGCCGGCCAGGACCGTGATCCCGCACACGATCGCCGACAGAAGGGCCTCGGGGCCGTCCGTCGCGTCGCGTTCGAGCAGCTCACCCGCCGCGCGGGCCTGGCCGAGGAGCCGCAGCACCTCGGTGATCCACGCCTGGTGGAAGTCGGTGACCGGGGGCTGCCGCCCGGTGCACTCGTTGGTGATCCGGAAGCTGGCCCGGATGACCGGGTCGTCATGGAGGGTTCCGGCCAGCCAGTGCGTCATGTCGATGAGCACCTGCACCGGGGGGACGCCCGCCTCCCAGTGCCGCTGGACGAAGTCGAGCAGCAGGGCGCGGCCCCGCTCCTGCACGGCGTCGGCGAGTCCGTCCTTGGAGGCGAAGTGGAAGTACAGCGCTCCCTTCGTCATCCCGGCGGCGCCCGCGATCTGGCCGAGGGTGGCGTTGGCGTAGCCGTTGCGGTTGAACATCTCCGCGCCCGCATGGACCAGTCTCTGGCGGGTCCGCTGCGATCTGGCCTGCATCCCGGCCTCCCTCAGCCGACTCTGCTCAGGCGGTCGCCGCCCCCGGCGGCGACCTGGTCGAGGGCGGGTTCGGGGCCGGCCATCAGGATCGACCGCTGGAGCCGCCGCAGGCCCGCCGAGGGCTCCAGGCCCAGCTCCCGCACCAGGGCGGTGCGCAGCCGCTGGTAGACGTCGAGCGCCTCGCTGCGGCGCCCGGAGCGGTGCAGCGCCAGCATGAGCTGGCCGTGCAGGGTCTCGTGGGTGCGGTAGCGGCTGACCAGCATGGTCAGTTCGCCCAGCAGCTCGCGGTGGCGGCCGAGCCGCAGGTCGGCCTCGATGCGCTGGTCCAGCGCGCACAGCCGGGTCTCGTCCAGGCGCCGGGTCTCCATCTCGAGCTGCGTCCCGGTCTGTACGTCGGCGAGGGCGGAGCCGGTCCACAGGGCGAGGGCGTCGCGCAACTGCCGGGCGGCGCCCGGGAAGTCGCCGGCGTCCATGGCCCGGTAGCCGGTTCCGGCCATCCGCTCGAACTCCCGGACGTCGCTGGTGCCGCCGCCCGTGTTGAGGAGGTATCCCCCCGGGGTGGTGACGAGCACGTCCTTGGCGGTGCGCGGCTCGGTCCCCTCCGGGTCCTTCTCCAGGGCCGTCGCGATCAGGTCGCGCAGTTGCAGGACGTAGGTCTGGAGCGTGGTCCGGGCGCTGCGCGGCGGCCGGTCCCCCCACAGCTCCTCGATCAGCATGCCCACGGGCACGACCTGATCGGCGTGCAGGGCCAGCAGAGCCAGGACCTGCCGCGGCTTCGGTGCCGTCGGCGTCACCGAGACCCCGTTCTCACGGACGGCCAACGCGCCCAGTACTTCGATATCCACGCCGTCTCCCCTGTTCGTGCATGAATCGTGAGCACTTCGAGTAAAAAACAGGGCGGACGGTTTGTCAATATGAAACCGTTCGCGCTGTTTTCCAGAGAGCCTCCGCCACCGCTGAACCGCCTCTTGACCTGTGCTTTCGACAGAGAGTGGCAGAAAGAATCACTGCGCGCAGGCAGCGCCGGGGGCGGTTCGGCGGGGGTCGCCGCAGCGACGACGGCATGGAAACAGCATGATCAGTCGGTTGCCGCGACCGGCATGGCGAGGTCCCCCTCGTCGCCGGGGCCGGCGGCCGGGGCCGGCACGGCGCCGAGGGCGCTCGCGAGCAGGCCGCCCGTGGGGAACGAGGTGACCGGGAGGAGTGCGCAGTGGCCGGCCAGCCCGGGCAGGAGCAGGTCCCAGAAGCCGGTGATCCTCTCCTCGGTCAGCCACTCGCCGTTCTCGCCGCCGAGCACCTCGAAGCCCACGGTCGCCGCCAGGATGGTGGACGCGGCACCGTCCGGCGACACCCCCTCGGCCAGGCCGCCCTCCTGCTCGGCCCGCCGCAGCGCCTCCTCGATCCACCGCTGCCACTCCCGCCGGAGCTGCGGTTCCTCCCCGCGCGCCGGGTCTCCGCCGAGCTCGAAGCCGGCCCGTACGACGATGTCGGCGGCCAGCCGGTTCATCAGCTCGTGCGTCGTGTCCACGAGCGCCTGGAGGGCGCTCCCGCCGCCCTCCAGCACGCCCGCGGTGATGCGGCGCACCCGCGCCGCCGCCTCGTCCTCCACGGCCCGGGCGAGCGCCTTCTTGTTCTCGAAGTGGAAGTGCAGCGCGCCGTTGCTGACCCCGGCCCGCCGGCTGATCGTCGCGAGGGAAGCAGGCGCGAAACCCTCCTGGGCGAACACCTCGGCGGCGGCACGGATCAAGGACTGACGTGTGCGGGCCGCACGCTCCTGCTTGACCATCGATTGTCTCCTGGCTGCGGGACACGGCTGCACGTTCCCCCGTCCGGGGCCGGTCCCGCCGAGCCCCGTCGTTCGTCGGTTACTGGGGCGGGTTGCCGTGCTTGCGGGACGGCAGGTCGGCGTGCTTCGTGCGGAGCATCGCCAGGGAACGGATGAGTACCTCCCGGGTTTCACCCGGGTCGATGACGTCGTCGACGAGGCCGCGTTCGGCCGCGTAGTAGGGGTGCATCAGCTCTGCCTTGTACTCCTTGACCATGCGGGCGCGCATGGCCTCGGGGTCCTCGGCGTCGGCGATCTGACGGCGGAAGATGACGTTGGCGGCGCCCTCGGCGCCCATGACGGCGATCTCGTTGGTCGGCCAGG
>NZ_SMNQ01000027.1 GCF_004353505.1 Streptomyces sp. WAC05374 | reverse complement strand
CGGGTCCGGGGGCGGGACCCCCGGCCCCCTCCCCGGGGGGGGCGCGCGGGGGGGCGTCTGTCCCCCCGGGCCCGTGTTGTGGCGCACCCCCCGCCCCCCCCCGCCGGGGCCCCGCCGCCCCGGGGCGCCGCCCCGTCAGTCGTCGGGGGTGGCCAGGAGGGCTTCCAGAAGGGCGCGGAGGCGCGTGGTGCGGGGGCGGGGGAGCTTCTCCGCGACCGCGCGCGGGAGGGCCTGGTCCACGCCGTGGACGACCGAGAGGTGCCGCTCGCCCCGGCCGAACGCGGTCTGGACCCACGCCCGGTCCAGGGCGTCCGCCGCGTCGCCGGGCAGGACGACGACGACCGCCGGCCAGCGCATGGCCACCGCCTGGTGCGCGGTCAGCGCCCAGCCGTGCCGCAGCGCCGTGCCGACCAGGTCCTTCGGTACGAGGACCGGATCGCCCTCGCAGTCCAGGCGCAGTCCCTCCGGGTCGGCCGAGAGCACCGTGCCCGGTACGGTCCGGCCGGGGGAGGGGGCGTAGGCGACGCGGTCGCCCGGGTCGTACCCGCCGAAACGCCCGGGCCCCGGGTTCAGCCGCTGCTTCAGTGCGGCGTTCAGCGCCCGCGTCCCGGCCGAACCGCCGTGGCCCACGGTGATCACCTGGGTCTGCTCGGCCGGTACGCCGATGGCTCGCGGCACCGAGTCCGCGACGAGCTGCACCGTGCGGTGCACCGCCTCGCCCGCGTCCCGCACGGGGACGATCACGACCTCCTTGCCGGGCGCCTCCACCTGGTTCAGCTCACCGATGCCGATGCCGGAGACCAGCTCGCCGATCGGCCCGGGGTCCGGTGTGCGCGACGCGACATGCGGGCACGCCCGGGCGGCCAGGACGTCCGCGAAGACCCGCCCCGCGCCGGCCGACCACAGCACGCCCGGGTCGCCGCTGAGCACCAGACGGCACCCGTCCGCCAGCGACTCCACCAGCATCGCGGCCGTCTCGACGTCGAGCTGTGGCGCGTCCAGCACGACCAGCAGGTCCAGGGCGAACGCCCCGTCCTCGTCCCGCCCGGGGCCGCCCGTGCCGGCCAGCAGTCCGGCGACGGTGACCGCGGCCACGTCGGGGCCCAGCCTGCGGCGGCCGTTCTCGGTGTGGACGGCCACGGCGGCCCGGAGCCCGAGCCCGCGCGCGGTCTCCGTGAGGGCGACCGCCTCCCCCCGCGCGGCCTCGCCGCCCGTGTGCGCGACGAGGCCGTGCTCGGCGACCGCGCGGGTCAGCTCCGACGGGGGAGCGTCCTTCCAGCGGGCGTCCGGGCCGGTCCGGGCGAGCCGGGCCAGACCGTCGGCGAGGCTCTCCTCCGCGAGCGCGTACCGGTCGAGGCCGAGCAGGACCGGCACCGGCCCGGCGTCCCCGGCCTCCTCCTGCCCCTGCTGCTCGTCGTCCTCGTGCTCGTGCGCGGACTCGTGCTCGTCGAGACCGTCGTGGAAGACCAGCACAGCGCCCTCGGCGATCGCGTGCCGCACCGCCTCCTCCGGCTCGGGCACGGAACGCTCCGCCAGCGCCGCCCGGACCTGTGCCGCGTCCAGCGCCGTGTGCCCCGCGAGCGCCGCCCGCTGGAGCAACCAGCCGATGAGCGCGACGGTCCGGCGCTCGTCCCCGGGGCCCGCCTCCGGGCCCAGCAGCGCCCGGGCGAAACCGTCGGCCTGCTCCGGGCGCACCCCGGACACCGACAGCAGCCGCCAGGGGTCCTCGCGCAGCGCGTCCGCCGCCGTCTCGCCGAGCTCGGTGGCCACGCCCCCGGCGAGCGCCTCGGGTGCGCCGCCCTGGCTCAGCACGGCCCGCACGGCCGCGACCGTCTCGGGCGCCGCCGTCCGCGCGGACGGGACGGGCTCGGCGGCGACGGAAGGCCGCGCCGGGGCGACGGGCTCGGGGGCGGCCTTGCGCGGCGCGGGCGCCGGGGAGCCGAAGAACGCCGTGCCGGACGCCTCGCCGCTCTCCACCGCCCGGACCGCGGCGAGCAGGTCGGCGGCCGTGCCGCTCAGCTTGGCGCCGGCCTCGATGGGGCCGGCCTTCTCGGCCTTGCGCTGCTCGATGCGGGCCCGCAGCTCCCGCTGCGCCGCCAGCTCGGCCGCCGCCTCGGACGGCGTGCCGTCCCCCTCGCCCTCCCGCGTCGCGTCCGCGTCCGCGCCGTCACCGGCCGGGGCCGGCGCCTCCTCGGGCGCCGGGACGGGGGCGGGGCCGTCCGGCTCCGCGCCGTCCGCCGCGGCGGGTCCGGCGGCGGATGCGGCGTCGTCCTGGTCGTCGGCCGAGGGGCCGGGGGTCTCCCCCCGGGGAAGCGCGGTCACAGCGTGCTCCAGTCCTGATCGGGATAGCGGTGCACGGGCGCCGACACGTCGTCGAGCGCCCGGCGGATCTCGTCAGGAAGACTAAGGGTCTCCACTGACAACGCCGCCGCGAGCTGCTTCGCGTTGCGCGCGCCCACCACCGGCGCCACCACCCCCGGACGGTCCCGCACCCACGCCAGCGCCACCTGGAGGGGGGTGGCCGCCAGCCCGTCCGCCGCCGTGATCACCGCGTCCACGACCCGGGTCGCCGAGTCGTCCAGGTACGGCTCCACGAACGGCGCCAGCCGCTCGGACGCGCCCCGCGAGTCGGACGGCGTGGCGTGCCGGTACTTGCCCGTCAGCACCCCGCGCCCCAGCGGCGAGGAGGGCAGCAGTCCCACTCCCAGGTCCAGCGCGGCGGGCAGGACCTCCCGCTCCACACCGCGCTGGAGCAGCGAGTACTCCATCTGCGTGCTTGCCAGCCGGGCCCGCGACGCGCCCGGCGCGAGCTGCCACGTCGCGGCCTTCGCCAACTGCCAGCCGCAGAAGTTCGACACGCCCACGTACCGTGCGCGTCCGCTGCTGACCGCCATGTCCAGGGCCTGGAGCGTCTCCTCCAGCGGTGTCTCCGGGTCGAAGGCGTGCACCTGCCACAGGTCCACGTAATCGGTGCCGAGGCGCGCCAGCGACGCGTCCAGCGAGGCCAGCAGGTGCCCGCGCGAGCCGTCGAACCTCCGGTCCGGGTCGGGCACGCTGCCCGCCTTGGTCGCGATGACCAGGTCCCGCCGCGGGACCAGCCGCTCCACGAGCTGCCCGAGCAGGTACTCGGCCTCGCCGCCGCCGTACACGTCGGCCGTGTCGATCAGCGTCCCGCCCGCCTCCCAGAACGCCTTGAGCTGATCGGCCGCGTCGTGCTCGCCGGTGTCCCGCCCCCAGGTGAGGGTGCCGAGCCCCATCCGGGACACACGCAGGCCGGTACGGCCGAGATGCCTCTGCTCCATGGCCGCGAGATTACTGGCCAGAGGCCCACGCGGAGAGAGCCTGTGGACAACCTCGTGCCCGTGCGTGCCCGTCGCCCCTCCTGACGGGACCGGGACCTGCGCGCTAGAGTCCGGACGCAGATCGTTACTGATCAGTAAATGAGTCGACGAGTAAGGGGACCGGCTATGCGGCTCGGCATCAACCTCGGCTACTGGGGCGCGGGCATGGACGGCGACAACCTCGCCGTCGCCCAGGAGGCGGACCGCCTCGGCTACGACGTCTGCTGGGCCGCCGAGGCGTACGGCTCCGACGCCCCGACCGTCCTGTCGTGGGTCGCCGCCCAGACGGAGACCATCGACGTCGGCTCGGCCATCATGCAGATCCCGGCCCGCCAGCCCACCATGACGGCGATGACGGCCGCCACCCTCGACTCGCTCTCCGGCGGCCGCTTCCGCCTCGGCCTCGGCGTCTCGGGCCCACAGGTCTCCGAGGGCTGGTACGGCGTGAAGTTCGACAAGCCGCTGGCACGCACGCGTGAGTACGTCGAGATCGTCCGCAAGGCCATGGCACGCGAGCGCCTGACCCACGAGGGCGAGCACTGGACCCTCCCGCTCCCCGGCGGCCCCGGCAAGCCCATCAAGCTGACCGTCCACCCGCAGCGCGAGCACATCCCGCTCTACATCGCGGCGATCGGCCCGAAGAACCTGGAGCAGACCGGCGAGATCGCCGACGGCGCCCTGCTGATCTTCCCGTCCGCCGAGCACCTGGAGGAGACCGCGCTGCGGCACATCCGCGCGGGCCGGGAGAAGGCCGGCCTGACCATGGACGGCTTCGACGTCTGCCCCACCCTCCCGCTCGCCCTCGGCGACGACGTCACCGGGCTCGCCGACATGTTCCGCCCGTACACCGCGCTGTACGTCGGCGGCATGGGCAGCCGCAAGCAGAACTTCTACAACCAGCTCGCCCAGCGCATGGGCTACGAGAAGGAAGCCGCCGAGATCCAGGACAAGTACCTCGCCGGCGACAAGGCCGGCGCGGCGGCCGCCGTCCCGCACCAGCTCATCGACCAGACGGCGCTGCTCGGCTCCGTCGATCGGATCGCCGACCGGATGCAGGCGTACGCGGCGGCCGGCGTCACCACCCTCACCCTCGCCCCGGCCGGCTTCACGCTCGACGAGCGGATCGCCGCGCTCCGCGCCGGCACCGAGGCCCTGGAGCGCGCGGGCCTGGTCGACTGACCCCCGGACAAGCCTGCGGCCGTGGTGGGGGCTCGGGGTCATCCCCGCCACGGCCGTCACGCAGCACAACGCTCCATCCCCCTCCCCGGTTACTCCCCAGCCGGAACCGGAGCGCGTGGACACCCCCGTTCCCCTCCCGGTGCCCCCCACGCTCCGCCATCCGGCGGAGTCCGGCGGCCGAGCTGTTGCCACCTCCCTCCCACGGCATTTGACTCGTTCTTTGCTGATGTGCGCACAGACGCGCGTATGGAGGTGGCATTGATGCTGTCGGCCCGGAGCCTGTTCCAGGAGATCATCGACGACGATGACTCCTACCAGCTTTTCTGTTCCATCGCGGCCAGTGGGGAGGCGCAGGGAGGCTGGGAGAACGCCCGTATCGCCGCCCTCCTCCCGGAGAGCATGCGGGACCTCGCCCCCAAGGTCACCCGGCACGGCGCCGACGAGGACAAGCACGGCCGGATCTTCAACGCCCTGCTCAAGAAGCGCGGCCTGGAACCGGTCGCCGTCCCGCCGGAGACCGACTACACCATGCTGCTGGAGCAGCGCGGCATCGGACTCACCCACGACAAGCTGCGCCGGGACGAGCGGCTGACCGAGGAGGACGTCCTCGTCTACCTCTCGCACAGCCGGGTCACCGAACAGCGCGCCGCCGACCAGATGGACATGCTGGTCAAGTACTTCGGCGACCACCCCGAGGTCGGCAAGGCCATCCGGATGATCTGCAACGACGAGGACAACCACCTCGCGTACTGCCACGAGGAGCTGCTCGGCCTCGCCTACGCCGGACACGGCCGCACCATCCAGCGCACCCTGCGCGCGTGCGCCCTGGCCGAGATCGCCGTCTACCGTGACGTCAGCCTCGCCGTCATGGACCACATGGGCCGCATCCTGAAGTGGCCGCGCGCCAAGCGCGCCGCCCTGGCGCTGGGCATCCGCGGGATGTACGCGTACGAGAGGGCCGGCGGCTGGCGGCGCATGGTCGAGCTCAGGATGCCGGAGCGGCGCAACGCGCTGGGCGGACCGGCCGAGCCCGCCCCGGCCTTCTGAGCGCCGCGGACCGGCGGCCTACAGCCAGCCCCGGCGCTTGAACAGCCGGTACAGGGCCACGACCGCCACACCCATCAGGACGATCACGGCCGGGTAGCCCCACACCTGGTGCAGCTCCCACATGTGGTCGAAGTTCATGCCGTAGATGCCCGCGACCATCGTGGGCACCGCGGCCATCGCCGCCCACGCGGAGATCTTCCGCATGTCGTCGTTCTGCCGCACCCCCATCTGCGCGAGATGGGCCGACAGGATGTCCGAGAGCAGCCGGTCCAGCCCCTCCACCTGCTCCGTGGCACGGATGAGGTGGTCGCTGACGTCCCGGAAGAAGGGCTGGGCGTGCTCGTTGACGAACGGCACCCCCGCGCCCGCGAGCCGGGACACCGGCGCCGCCAGCGGACCGGTCGCCCGGCGGAACTCCAGCACCTGGCGCTTGAACATGTAGATCCGCGACGCCGTGTTCTTGGCGTCGCCGCCCGTCGGCTGGAAGACCTCCGTCTCCATCTCCTCCAGGTCGACCTGGAGCTCGCCCGCCACCTCGATGTAGTGGTCCACGACGGCGTCGCTGATCGCGTACAGCACGGACGTGGGCCCGTGCTTGAGCATCTCCGGCTCGGCCTCCAGCCGTTTGCGCACCGCCGCCAGCGGGGCGCCCTCGCCGTGCCGGACGGTCACCACGAACGAGTCGCCCATGAACACCATCAGCTCCCCGGTGGTGACCGTGTCGCTCTCCGGCTCGTACACCACCGGCTTGAGGACCATGAACAGCGAGTCGTCGTAGACCTCCAGCTTGGGCCGCTGGTGGGCCTTGAGGGCGTCCTCCACGGCCAGCGGATGCAGCGCGAACTCCTCCGACACGTGAGCGAACTCGTCCTCCGACGGCTCGTGCAGCCCGATCCACAGGAAGGCGTCACCGCCCCAGGCCCTCGCCTGGTCCAGGGCGTCGGAGAAGTCGGAGGGGCCCTTGCTGCGGCGCCCGTCCCGGTAAATGGCACAGTCGACGATCACGGCGCGTATTCTCCCCCCGCCCAGGCCCGCGTGCACCCATGGAGCACCGTGGAAGGGCCGCTCCCGCACATCCCGGCCGTTTCGGCCCGATCGACAGGACACCCCCTAGGCTGGCAGGCATGGCCACGTTGATCCTCGTACGGCACGGACGCTCGACCGCCAACACCGCCGGCGTACTCGCCGGGTGGACGCCCGGGGTCGCCCTCGACGAGCGGGGCGCCGCGCAGGCCGCGGCGCTGCCCGGCCGGCTGGCCGGGGTGCCGCTCGCGGCCGCCGTGACCAGCCCCCTCCAGCGGTGCCTGGAGACCCTCCAGCCCCTCCTGGACGCCCGCCCCGGCCTGCCGGTCCACTCCGACGAACGGATCGGCGAGTGCCGCTACGGCGACTGGTCCGGGCGCAAGCTCGCCGAGCTGGCCGACGAACCGCTCATGGACGTCGTCCAGCGGCACCCCTCCAACGCGGCCTTCCCCGGCGGGGAGTCGATGCGCGCCATGCAGGCGCGGGCCGTCGACGCCGTACGCGAGTGGAACGCGCGCGTGGAGGCGGAATACGGGGAGGACGCCGTCTACCTGATGTGTTCGCACGGCGACATCATCAAGTCCCTCGTGGCCGACGCCCTCGGCATGCATCTCGATCTGTTCCAGCGGATCCATGTCGATCCTTGTTCCGTGACGGCGATCCGTTACACCCGCCTGCGGCCGTCTCTTCTCCGGCTCGGGGACACCGGCGACTTCGCGGGACTCGTCCCGCGCGAGGAGCCCGCCGGCGAGGCCGCCGAGGTGGGCGGCGGCGCGGGAGCACCGTGATCGATTCGCACAGTAGGGTGGACGGGCCGCAGCGCCGTCCGAACTGAGCAAGGGAGAGGGAACGTGTCCCGTCAGGTATTCCTCTATGACCCACCGGAGCGCTTCGTGGCCGGCACGGTCGGGCTGCCTGGCCGCCGTACGTTCTTCCTCCAGGCCTCCGCCGGGGGCCGGGTCACCAGCGTCGCCCTGGAGAAGACCCAGGTGGCCGCGCTCGCCGAGCGGATCGACGAACTGCTCGACGAGGTGGTGCGGCGGACCGGGGGCAACGCCCCGGTGCCGGCCGTCGCGCCGTCCGACGTCACCGACACCGCACCCCTGGACTCGCCCGTCGAGGAGGAGTTCCGGGTCGGCACCATGGCGCTGGCCTGGGACGGCGAGGAACAGCGCATGATCGTCGAGGCGCAGGCGCTCGTCGAGCTGGACGTGGAGTCCGAGGAGGACCTCGCGGAGGCCGAGGAGCGGCTGCTCCAGGACGAGGAGAACGGCCCGCCCATGCTGCGGGTCCGGCTCACCGGGGCACAGGCGAGGGCCTTCGCCAAACGCGCCCTGGACGTGGTCAACGCGGGGCGCCCGCCGTGCCCGCTGTGCAGCCTGCCGCTCGACCCGGAAGGACACGTATGTCCGCGCCAGAACGGATACCGCCGCGGGGCCTGACCGCGGTGGATCCGCTCGACCTGCTCACCAGCGGTGAACTGACGGTACGCGGCCAGATCCGTGAGGCGTCCAACGCGGTGCTGTTCTGCTCCGTCGCGTACGGAGGTCAGGAAGCCGACTGCGTCTACAAGCCCGTCGCGGGGGAGCGGCCCCTGTGGGACTTCCCCGACGGGACACTGGCACAGCGCGAGGTCGCCGCGTACGAGGTCTCCGAGGCGACCGGCTGGGGCCTGGTCCCGCCGACCGTGCTGCGGGACGGGCCGTTCGGCCCCGGCATGGTCCAGCTCTGGATGGAGGGCGACCCCAGCGTCTCCCTCCTGGCGCTCGTCGACGACGAGGAGGCCGGCGAGGGCTGGAAGGCGGTCGGCCTCGCGCAGGTCGACGAGGACCGCACCGCCCTGCTGGTGCACGCCGACGACGTACGGCTGCGGCGCCTCGCCGTACTGGACGCGGTGATCAACAACGGTGACCGCAAGGGCGGGCACCTGCTGCCCGCGCCGGACGGGAAGCTGTACGCCATCGACCACGGTGTGACCTTCAACGTGGACGACAAGCTGCGCACCCTCCTGTGGGGCTGGGCGGGCGAGCCGCTCCCGCAGGAGGCCCTGGACGTCCTGGCCCGCCTGGACGCCTCCCTGGCACCCGGCGCGCCCCTCGCCACCCGCCTGGCGGAGCTGATCACCCCGGCCGAGGTCGCCGCCGTACGCGCCCGGGTCGGCGCCCTGCGCACCTCCGGCCGTCACCCCGAACCCTCAGGTCAGTGGCCCGCGATCCCCTGGCCTCCGGTCTGAGCGGCCCCCGCACATCCCGCCCGGCCGCGCAAGAGTGCCTATCCGGTCATGATCCCGCATCCGGTTCGTATCCGGAACACCCGTCCGGTTACGCTCGTGACATGCATGCCTGGCCCGCTTCTGAGGTCCCCGCCCTGCCCGGCAAGGGCCGCGACCTCCGGATCCACGACACCGCGACCGGTGGACGAGTGACCCTCGACCCCGGCCCCGTCGCCCGTATCTACGTCTGCGGCATCACGCCGTACGACGCGACCCACATCGGTCACGCGGCGACCTACAACGCGTTCGATCTCGTTCAGCGCGTGTGGCTCGACACCAAGCGGCAGGTCCACTACGTCCAGAACGTCACCGACGTGGACGATCCCCTCCTGGAGCGGGCCGTCCGCGACGACATCGACTGGGTCGCCCTCGCCGAGAAGGAGACGGCCCTCTTCCGCGAGGACATGACCGCCCTGCGGATACTCCCGCCACAGCACTACATCGGCGCCGTCGAGGCGATACCCGGCATCGTGCCGCTCGTCGAGCGGCTCCGGGACGCGGGCGCCGCGTACGAGCTCGACGGCGACATCTACTTCTCCGTCGAGGCCGACCCGCACTTCGGCGAGGTCTCCCACTACGACGCGGAGCTCATGCGGGCCCTGTCCGCCGAGCGCGGCGGCGACCCGGACCGCCCCGGCAAGAAGAACCCGCTCGACCCCATGCTCTGGATGGTCGCCCGCGAGGGCGAGCCGAGCTGGGACGGCGCGAGCCTCGGCCCCGGCCGCCCCGGCTGGCACATCGAGTGCGTGGCCATCGCGCTGGACCACCTCGGCATGGGCTTCGACGTCCAGGGTGGCGGCTCCGACCTGGTCTTCCCGCACCACGAGATGGGCGCCTCGCACGCCCAGGCGCTGACCGGCGAGCACCCCTTCGCCAAGGCGTACGTCCACGCCGGCATGGTCGCCCTCCACGGCGAGAAGATGTCCAAGTCCAAGGGCAACCTGGTCTTCGTCTCCGCGCTGCGCCGCCAGGGCGTCGACCCGGCCGCCATCCGGCTCGCCCTGCTGTCCCACCACTACCGCGCCGACTGGGAGTGGACCGACGAGGTCCTCCAGGAGGCCGTGGAGCGCCTCGCCCGCTGGCGTGCCGCGGTCTCCCGCCCCGACGGCCCCTCGGCCGACGCGCTGGTCGAAGAGGTGCGCGAGGCCCTGGCCGACGACCTCGACGCTCCCGCCGCCCTCGCGGCCGTCGACCGCTGGGTCGCCCGCCAGGACGCCGAGGGCGGCACGGACGAGGGCGCGCCCGGCCTCGTCTCCCGCACGGCCGACGCCCTGCTGGGCGTGGCGCTGTAACGCACACCGCGAAAACGCCGGGGCGGCACCTCCACGAAGGTGCCGCCCCGGCGTCGTACGACCTCAGTCCTCGGAGGAATCCGGGGACTCCGGCACGTCCGGACCCGGCGAGCCGGGCGAGTCCCGGCCCGGGGCGTCCTGGCCCCGGGTCTCCCGGCCGGAGTCATGAGCGGGGGAGTCCTGGTCCGGCGCGTCCGGCGCCGGCGGCTGCTCGAGGCCGCCCTCCTCGCGCCCGGCGGGCTCCGCCTCCCCGGCCTTCGGCGGCTTCGCCGGACGGGTCCGGCCGCTCGACGTGTCACGCAGGTACGAGCTGTCGCCCAGCTCCGTCGCGTGCCCCTGCCCGCCCGGCCCGCCGTCCCGCCGCCGCAGGTACCGCTCGAACTCGCGGGCGATGGCCTCGCCCGACGCCTCCGGCAGCTCCGCGGTGTCCCGGGCCTCCTCCAGCGTCTGCACGTACTCCGCGACCTCGCTGTCCTCCGAGGCGAGCTGGTCCACGCCGACCTGCCAGGCCCGCGCGTCCTCGGCCAGCTCACCCAGCGGGATGCGCAGGTCGATGAGGTCCTCCAGCCGGTTGAGCAGCGCCAGCGTCGCCTTGGGGTTCGGCGGCTGCGACACGTAGTGCGGCACCGCCGCCCACAGGCTCACCGCCGGCACGCCCGCGTGCGTGCAGGCCTCCTGAAGGATGCCGACGATCCCCGTCGGCCCTTCGTACCGGGTCTCCTCCAGGTCCATGGTGCGCGCCAGGTCCGGGTCCGACGTGACGCCGCTGACCGGCACCGGCCGGGTGTGCGGGGTGTCGCCGAGCAGCGCGCCGAGGATCACCACCATCTCCACGCCCAGTTCATGGGCGAAACCGAGCAGCTCGTTGCAGAACGAGCGCCACCGCATCGACGGCTCGATGCCGCGGACCAGCACGAGATCGCGCGGCTTGTCACCGCCCACCCGGACCACCGACAGCCTGGTGGTGGGCCAGGTGATCTTCCGTACCCCGCCGTCCATGTACACCGTGGGCCGGTTGACCTGGAAGTCGTAGTAGTCCTCGGCGTCGAGCGCCGCGAACACCTCGCCCTTCCACTCCCGCTCCAGGTGCGCGACCGCGGTGGAGGCGGCGTCGCCGGCGTCGTTCCAGCCCTCGAACGCGGCCACCATGACCGGGTCGATCAGCTCGGGAACCCCCTCGAGCTCGATCACCCAGGCCTCCTTCCGAAGTTCCTTGCGTACGGACCAACCTTACGGCTTTCCGGGGCCCCGCCCGCAGCCCCTGTACACGTCCGTGTGCTGTACCGACCGGGAGCCACTACCCACGCCGACCGGCGCGGACACGGCCGGAAACCGGCCGATTCATCCGAGCGCCGCACGGGCGGGCGCGCTCCGCAGCCACCGTTCCGCGCCGGCCACGTGCACCGTCGCCCAGGAGCGGGCCGCCTCGGCGTCCCGGTCGCGGAGCGCCGCCAGGATCGCCCGGTGCTCGTCGAGCGCGCGGCGGGCCGTGCCCTCCGCGGCCAGGCCGTGCCAGATCCGGTCCCGGGTCGCCGGGCCGGACAGGCCGTCCAGCAGGGAGCTGAGGACGGTGTTGCCGCCCGCCCGGACGACGGTCCGGTGGAACTCCAGGTCGGCGGCGGCCAGTTCCCCGGCGGACGGGTCATCGCCCAGCGCGTCCAGCCGGGCGTCCAGCTCGTCCAGCTCCGCCTCGGTGATCCGGCTCGCGGCCAGGGCGGTCGCGGCGGGCTCCAGGAGGCGGCGTACGGCGAGGAACTCCAGCGCCGTGTCGTCGCGGTGGAAGTCCACGACGAAGCCGAGCGCCGCCAGCAGCAGTTGCGGGTCCAGGCTCGTGACGTACGTGCCGTCGCCCTGGCGCACGTCGAGGATGCGGATCAGCGACAGGGCGCGCACCGCCTCGCGCAGGGAGTTGCGCGACAGGCCGAGCCGGGCCGCCAGTTCGCTCTCCCTGGGGAGCCGGTCGCCGGGGCGCAGCGCGCCCGAGACGATCATCCCCTTGATCTTCTCGATCGCCTCGTCGGTCACGGCCATGGCGTCCCCCGGTGTCCATACATCCGATGTCTGAGCGTACAGCGAGGGCGGCTCCCGCGGGAGCCGCCCTCATGACCCGGTCGCGCGTGCGGTCAGGCCTTCTTGCCGAGCATGTCCTCGACCCTGGTGCGGATCTCGTCCGTCGCCAGGCCCCGGATCGTCAGGGTGGTGCGGCGGCGCAGCACGTCGTCCGCCGTCTCGGCCCACTCGTGGTCGCGTGCGTACGCGACCTGGGCCCAGATCTCCGGCGCGTCCGGGTGGATGCGCTCGGCCAGCTCGGGGTTGTCGTTGGCCAGGCGCGCGATGTCGAAGGAGAGCGAGCCGTAGTGCGTGGCCAGGTGGCGGGCGGTGTCGGCGGCCATCCGCGGGCCGGGCGTACCGCCGTCGACCAGCAGCCGGTGGGCGACCGCGTTCGGGTTGGCTATGCCGGGCAGCGGCAGCTTCTTGGGGAGCTGGGAGATCGGCTCCATGTCCTCGCCCAGCGGCCGGCCCGGCAGGGAGGCCAGCTTGTTCATCACCGTACGGCCGATGTGGCGGAAGGTCGTCCACTTGCCGCCGGCCACCGACAGCATCCCGCCGCGACCCTCGGTGACGACCGTCTCGCGCTTGGCCTTGGAGGTGTCGCCGGGCCCGCCCGGCAGCACCCGGAGACCGGCGAACGCGTAGGTGATCAGGTCCCGGGAGAGCTGCTGGTCGCGGATGGAGAAGGCGGCCTCGTCCAGGATCTGGGCGGTGTCCTTCTCGTTGACCGCGACCTCGCCGGGGTCGCCCTCGTACTCCTCGTCCGTCGTACCGAGCAGCAGCATGTCCTCCCAGGGGAGGGCGAAGGTGATGCGGTACTTGTCGATGGGGGTGGCCAGCGCGGCCTTCCAGGGGGAGGTGCGCTTGAGGACGAGGTGCGCGCCCTTGGAGAGGCGGATGGAGGGGGCCGCGTTCGGGTCCTCCATGCGGCGCAGGTGGTCGACCCAGGGGCCGGTGGCGTTGAGGACCAGGCGGGCGTCGACGCCGAACTCGTCCCCGCTGGTGCGGTCCCGCAGGTCCGCGCCGGTGACCCGGCCCTTGGTGAAGCGGAGGCCGGTGACCTCGGCGTGGTTGAGGACGGTGGCGCCCGCGTCGACGGCGGCGCGGACCGTCATCAGGGCCATGCGCGCGTCGTTCATCTGGTCGTCGCCGTAGACGGCCACGGCCTTGAGGTTCTCCGTGCGCAGCTCCGGCACGTCCTGGGCGGCCTTGGCGGGGCTCAGCAGGTGGCCGACGCCGTCACCGAAGGCCGAGAGCGCCGAGTACGCGAAGACGCCCGCGCCGAGCTTGGCGGCGCCGTGCGGTCCGCCCTTGTAGACCGGCAGATAGAAGGTCAGCGGGTTCGCCAGGTGCGGGGCGACCTGGCGGGAGACCGCACGGCGCTCGAAGTGGTTCTCCGCCACCAGCTTCACCGCGCCGGTCTGCAGGTAGCGCAGACCGCCGTGGAGCAGCTTGGAGGAGGCGGAGGAGGTGGCGCCGGCGAAGTCGCCGGCGTCCACCAGGGCCACCCGCAGCCCGGACTGCGCGGCGTGCCAGGCCGTGGAGATGCCCAGGATGCCGCCGCCGATCACCAGGAGGTCGTAGGTGGCCTTGGAGAGCTGCTCCCGCGTCTCGGCACGGCTCGGCAGGGAACCGGCAGCCGGGTGCGTCCCGAGGGTGGGGACGCTCTGCAGGGTGGTCATGTCGATTTACTCCTCGTCCTCGATCCAGCCCATGGTCCGCTCGACGGCCTTGAGCCAGTTCTTGTACTCGCTGTCACGCTTGTCAGCGTCCATGCGGGGGGTCCACTCGGCGGCCCTGCGCCAGTTGGCGCGCAGCGCGTCGGTGTCGGGCCAGAAGCCGACGGCCAGGCCGGCGGCGTAGGCGGCGCCGAGGCAGGTCGTCTCGGCGACCATCGGGCGCACCACGGGTGCGTCCAGGAAGTCCGAGAGGGTCTGCATCAGCAGGTTGTTGGAGGTCATGCCGCCGTCGACCTTGAGCGCGGCCAGTTCGACGCCGGAGTCCTTCGTCATGGCGTCGGTGATCTCGCGGGTCTGCCAGGCGGTGGCCTCGAGCACGGCGCGCGCGATGTGCGCCTTGGTGACGTACCGGGTGAGGCCGGCGATCACACCGCGGGCGTCGGAGCGCCAGTACGGGGCGAACAGGCCGGAGAAGGCCGGTACGAAGTACGCGCCGCCGTTGTCGTCGACCGACGACGCGAGGGTCTCGATCTCCGCGGCGGAGTTGATCAGGCCCATCTGGTCGCGCATCCACTGCACCAGCGAGCCGGTGACGGCGATGGAGCCCTCCAGCGCGTACACCGGGGCCTGATCGCCGATCTTGTAGCCGACGGTGGTGATCAGACCCGAGTACGAGTTGATGATCTTCTCGCCGGTGTTCAGCAGCAGGAAGGTGCCGGTGCCGTACGTCGACTTGGCCTCGCCCTCGGCGAAGCAGGTCTGGCCGAACAGCGCCGCCTGCTGGTCGCCGAGCGCCGAGGCGACCGGGACGCCGTCCAGGACGCCGCCCTTGACGTGGCCGTAGACCTCGGCGGAGGAGCGGATCTCCGGCAGCACGGCCGCCGGGACGTCCATGGACTCCAGGATCTTCTGGTCCCACTCCATGGTGTGCAGGTTCATCAGCATGGTGCGGGAGGCGTTGGTGACGTCGGTGACGTGGTGACCGCCCTCGACACCGCCCGTCAGGTTCCAGATGACCCAGGAGTCCATGGTGCCGAAGAGGATCTCGCCGCGCTCGGCGCGCTCGCGCAGGCCCTCGACGTTGTCGAGCATCCAGCGGATCTTCGGACCGGCGAAGTAGGACGCGAGCGGCAGGCCGGTCTCGCGGCGGAAGCGGTCCTGGCCGACGTTGCGGCCGAGCTCCTTGCAGAGGGCGTCGGTGCGGGTGTCCTGCCAGACGATGGCGTTGTGGACGGGCTCACCGGTGTTCTTGTCCCACAGCAGCGTGGTCTCGCGCTGGTTGGTGATGCCGATGGCCTTGACGTCGGCCGCGGTGATGCCGGCCTTCTCGATGGCGCCGGCGACGACCTCCTGGACGTTGGTCCAGATCTCGGTCGCGTTGTGCTCGACCCAGCCGGGCTTGGGGAAGATCTGCTCGTGCTCCTTCTGGTCGACGGAGACGATGCGTCCGTCGCGGTCGAAGACGATGCAGCGGCTGGAGGTGGTGCCCTGGTCGATGGCGGCGATGAAGGGGCCGGTGGTGTGTGCGTCGGTCACGGTAGCTCCGTAAGTCGGTGAGAAGGACGGCTCAGGCGAACGCGATGTTGTAGATACCCGCGGCGAGGGCTCCGCCGATCAGCGGTCCGGCGACGGGAATCCAGGCGTAGCCCCAGTCGGAGCCGCCCTTGTTCGGCAGCGGGAGCAGGGCGTGCACGATGCGCGGTCCGAGGTCACGGGCCGGGTTGATGGCGTACCCGGTCGGGCCACCGAGCGACAGACCGATGCCGACCACGACCAGGGCGACCATCAGTCCGCCCAGGACGCCGAGGCCCTTGCCGCTGTCGTTGAGGCCCTGGGTGAGGACCGCGAGGACGAGCACCACGGTGCCGATGATCTCGGTGGCGAGGTTCTGCCAGACGTTGCGGATCTCGGGGCCGGTGGAGAAGACGCCCAGGACCGGGCCGGCGTGGCTCTTGGCCTCGTCGTGCGGGCCCTCGATGGCCTTCTCGGCCGGGTCTCCCACGATCTCGCGGTCGGTCAGGTGCGCGTGGAACTGGCCGTAGTACGCGATCCAGACCAGCGCCGCGCCGATCATGGCGCCGAGGAGCTGGCCCGCGAAGTAGACGGGGACGTTCTTCCAGTCCCCGTCCTTGACCGCGATGCCGACCGTGACGGCGGGGTTGAGGTGGGCGCCGGAGAGCGAGCCGGTCATGTACACCGCGGTCAGGACCGCGAAGCCCCACCCGAAGGTGATGGCCAGCCAGCCGGCGTTCTGCGCCTTCGAGCGCTTGAGTACGACGGCGGCGACCACGCCACCGCCGAGCAGGATGAGTACGGCGGTACCAATGATCTCGCCGATGAAGATGTCGGAGCTGGACACCCGCGACTCCTTTGTCCTTCGTCCAGGGGAAGGCGAACCCCGGGTCCCTCCGGTGGTCCGTGCCCTCGGTGAGGGCGATAACCGGCCTCCTGGCGTTGCCACACTCTAGCGCGTATTGCCGGTAGGTGTTCGACAATGCCGACCGATGAACGGCAGTTTTGCCCCCTCGTAAACGTGGCGTCAAGAGTTCTGTTGGCCGAAATGCGTTCGTTACCGATGGTGCGCCCGGGGCGTCAGAAGCGCCCGGCGCCCAGGTCCCGCGAGACCGCGCGGGCGCAGTCGCGCACCGCCGCGACCAGGTGGGAGCGGAGCTCGCCGCCGTCGCCGCAGACCCGCTCCACGGCGCCCGTGATGGCCACCGCGCCGACGGGCATCCGGCGCCGGTCGTGGATGGGGGCGGCCACCGAGGCCACGCCCTCCCAGGTCTCCTCCACGTCCGCCGCCCAGCCGCGCGCCCTGGTCAGGTCCAGCACGGCCTCGAAGTCCTCCAGGTCCGTGATGGTGCGCGGCGTGAACGCCTCCCGCTCCACCTCCAGGGCCTCGGTGTGGGCCACCGGGTCGTACGCGGACAGCACCTTGCCCAGCGCCGTGGAGTGCAGCGGCTGCATGGCGCCGACCTCCAGCACTTGACGGCTGTCGTCGGGCCGGAAGACGTGGTGGACGACGAGCACGCCGTGCTGGTGCAGCACCCCCAGGTGGACGCTCTCGCCGCTGGACCGGGCCAGGTCGTCCGTCCACACCAGGGCGCGGGCCCGCAGCTCGTGCACGTCCAGGTAGCTGTTGCCGAGGCGCAGCAGCTCCGCGCCGAGCTGGTAGCGGCCCGAGGCCGCGTCCTGCTCGACGAACCCCTCCGCCTGGAGGGTGCGCAGGATGCCGTGGGCGGTGCCCTTGGCGAGGTCCAGCGAGGACGCGATGTCCGACAGCCCGAGGCGGCGCTCCCCGCCGGCCAGCAGACGCAGCATCGCCGCCGCCCGTTCCAGCGACTGGATGTTCTTCGGCATCGCCTGGCCCTTCTCCCTCTGTTCGACAATGCTGAACACTATCGGTGGTTGCCGACCTTGAGCCACATCGAGGGAACCCCCCGGTACCCATGCGGACGGACGTCGCGGCCCCCAGCATGCCGTCCACCCCCTGGAACGAGATGTCCACCCCGGCGGGTACGCGGTTACTCTGGCCCGGTGCGCCTTCCTCCGAAGACGCAAAGCCGACAGCCGTCGCACTCCAGGGAGCACATCCATGGCCTCGTCGCCGACCCCTTCCGCTGACAGCAGGACCCGAGCCGCCGCCCTACGGGAGGCGCTCGCCTCCCGCGTGGTCGTGTCCGACGGAGCCATGGGCACGATGCTCCAGGCGCAGGACCCCACGCTCGAGGACTTCGAGGGCCTGGAGGGCTGCAACGAGATCCTCAACGTCTCCCGGCCCGACATCGTCCGCACGGTCCATGAGGAGTACTTCTCCGCCGGCGTCGACTGCGTGGGGACCAACACCTTCAACGCGAACTTCTCCGCCCTCGGCGAGTACGACATCTCCGACCGCATCCTGGAGCTGTCCGAGGCGGGCGCCCGGATCGCCCGCGAGACCGCCGACCGGTTCACCGCCGGTGACGGCCGTCAGCGCTGGGTGCTCGGCTCGATGGGCCCCGGCACCAAGCTGCCCACCCTGGGGCACGTGGCGTACGGCACCCTCCGCGCCGCCTACCAGCAGAACGCGGAGGGCCTGATCGCCGGCGGCGCCGACGCCCTCCTCGTCGAGACCACCCAGGACCTCCTCCAGACCAAGGCCGCGATCCTCGGCGCCCGCCGCGCCCTGGAGATCGCCGGCCTCGACCTGCCGCTGATCTGTTCGGTCACCGTCGAGACCACCGGCACCATGCTGCTCGGCTCCGAGATCGGCGCGGCGCTCACCGCGTTGGAGCCGCTGGGCATCGACATGATCGGTCTGAACTGTGCGACCGGTCCGGCGGAGATGAGCGAGCACCTGCGGTACCTGGCCCGCCACTCGCGGGTGCCGCTGTCGTGCATGCCGAACGCGGGCCTGCCGGTGCTGGGCAAGGACGGCGCGCACTACCCGCTGACGGCGCCGGAGCTGGCGGACGCGCAGGAGGCCTTCGTGCGCGAGTACGGGCTGTCGCTGGTGGGCGGGTGTTGCGGTACGACGCCTGAGCACCTGCGCCAGGTCGTCGAGCGGGTCAGCGGCCTCACGCCGGCCGAGCGCCGGCCCCACCCGGAGCCGGGTGCGGCGTCGTTGTATCAGA
The DNA here is from genome assembly GCF_004353505.1 of Streptomyces sp. WAC05374. Taxonomy (GTDB): domain Bacteria; phylum Actinomycetota; class Actinomycetes; order Streptomycetales; family Streptomycetaceae; genus Streptomyces. The sequence goes on along the minus strand of NZ_SMNQ01000027.1, from coordinate 47,374 downwards.
CGGTGCCGTTCCGGCAGGACACCTCGTACATGGCGATCGGTGAGCGGACGAACGCGAACGGGTCGAAGAAGTTCCGTGAGGCGATGCTGGAGGGCCGCTGGGACGACTGTGTGGAGATGGCCCGTGACCAGATCCGCGAGGGCGCCCACATGCTGGACCTGTGCGTGGACTATGTGGGCCGTGACGGTGTGGCGGACATGGAGGAGCTGGCGGGTCGGTTCGCGACCGCGTCCACGCTGCCGATCGTGCTGGACTCCACCGAGGTCGACGTGCTCCAGGCCGGTCTGGAGAAGCTGGGTGGCCGGGCGGTGATCAACTCGGTCAACTACGAGGACGGCGACGGCCCCGAATCACGCTTCGCCAAGGTGACCGCGCTGGCCAAGGAGCACGGTGCGGCGCTGATCGCGCTGACCATCGACGAGGAGGGCCAGGCCCGTACCCCGGAGAAGAAGGTCGAGATCGCCGAGCGGCTGATCGCCGACCTGACCGGCAACTGGGGCATCCACGAGTCGGACATCCTCATCGACACCCTGACCTTCACCATCTGTACGGGTCAGGAGGAGTCGCGCAAGGACGGTATCGCCACCATCGAGGCGATCCGGGAGCTGAAGCGGCGCCACCCCGACGTCCAGACCACTCTCGGTCTGTCGAACATCTCCTTCGGTCTGAATCCGGCCGCCCGTATCCTGCTGAACTCCGTGTTCCTGGACGAGTGCGTGAAGGCGGGCCTGGACTCGGCGATCGTGCACGCGTCGAAGATCCTGCCGATCGCCCGGTTCGACGAGGAGCAGGTGAACACCGCCCTCGACCTGATCTACGACCGGCGCGCCGAGGGCTACGACCCGCTGCAGAAGCTCATGGCGCTGTTCGAGGGTGCCACCGCGAAGTCGCTGAAGGCGGGCAAGGCGGAGGAGCTGGCGGCGCTGCCGCTGGAGGAGCGGCTGAAGCGGCGCATCATCGACGGTGAGCGCAACGGCCTGGAGGCCGATCTGGACGAGGCGCTCCAGTCGCGTCCGGCTCTCGACATCGTCAACGACACGCTGCTGGACGGCATGAAGGTGGTCGGTGAGCTGTTCGGCTCCGGCCAGATGCAGTTGCCGTTCGTGCTGCAGTCGGCCGAGGTGATGAAGACGGCGGTCGCCCACCTCGAACCGCACATGGAGAAGTCGGACGACGAGGGCAAGGGCACCATCGTCCTGGCCACGGTGCGGGGCGACGTCCACGACATCGGCAAGAACCTCGTCGACATCATCCTGTCCAACAACGGCTACAACGTCGTCAACCTCGGCATCAAGCAGCCCGTCTCCGCGATCCTCGAAGCCGCGGACGAGCACAGGGCCGATGTGATCGGTATGTCGGGTCTCCTGGTCAAGTCGACCGTGATCATGAAGGAGAACCTGGAGGAGCTCAACCAGCGCGGCCTGGCCGCCGACTACCCCGTCATCCTCGGCGGCGCGGCCCTGACCCGGGCGTATGTCGAGCAGGACCTGCACGAGATCTACCAGGGCGAAGTGCGCTACGCCCGCGACGCGTTCGAGGGCCTGCGCCTGATGGACGCCCTCATCGCGGTCAAGCGCGGCGTCCCCGGCGCCACCCTCCCCGAACTCAAGCAGCGCAGGGTGCGCCCGACCGCCGGCGCCGTGGTCGAGGAGCAGGCCCCCGAGGACGGCGTCCGGTCGGACGTGGCCACCGACAACCCCGTTCCCACGCCGCCCTTCTGGGGCACCCGGGTCGTCAAGGGCATCCAGCTCAAGGAGTACGCCTCCTGGCTCGACGAAGGCGCGCTGTTCAAGGGCCAGTGGGGCCTGAAGCAGGCCCGTACCGGCGACGGACCGACGTACGAGGAGCTCGTCGAGACCGAGGGGCGGCCCCGGCTGCGCGGCTGGCTGGACCAGCTCCACACGCAGAACCTGCTGGAGGCGGCCGTCGTTCACGGCTACTTCCCGTGCGTGTCCAAGGGCGACGACCTGATCATCCTCGACGAGAGCGGCAACGAGCGCACGCGGTTCACCTTCCCGCGCCAGCGCCGTGGCCGCCGGCTGTGCCTGGCGGACTTCTTCCGCCCCGAGGAGTCCGGCGAGACCGATGTCGTCGGCCTCCAGGTCGTCACCGTCGGCTCCCGCATCGGCGAGGCCACCGCCGAGCTGTTCGCCTCCGACTCCTACCGCGACTACCTCGAACTCCACGGCCTGTCCGTCCAGCTCGCCGAGGCCCTCGCCGAGTACTGGCACGCCCGCGTCCGCGCCGAGCTGGGCTTCGCGGCCGAGGACCCGGCCGACGTGGAGGACATGTTCGCGCTGAAGTACCGCGGGGCGCGGTTCTCGCTCGGGTACGGCGCCTGCCCGGACCTGGAGGACCGTGCCAAGATCGCCGAGCTGCTCCGGCCGGAGCGGATCGGGGTCCACCTCTCCGAGGAGTTCCAGCTCCACCCCGAACAGTCCACCGACGCCATCGTCATCCACCACCCCGAGGCCAAGTACTTCAACGCGCGCTGAGCGGCGACGGGACGTACACTGGTCGGTCCAGCGCAGGCCGGTCGCTTTCCCAGGCGGGGACCCCGGGCGGAGAACCCGGGGGTCCCGCGGGACTCCCTCCAGGGACGTCCCAGCCGGGGCTCCCACCAGGGGCTCCCACCGGGGAGAGCGATCGGCCTTCTCGTCCCTCTATGGAGGTGTGCCGGATGACCAGTACGGTCCCCGCGTCCCTGACCCGCACGGCCGGGGGTTCCGCCCTGCAAGCCGTCTTCCTCGACATGGACGGAACCCTCGTCGACACCGAGGGGTTCTGGTGGGACGCGGAGGTCGAGGTCTTCGCCGAGCTGGGCCACACCCTCGACGAGTCGTGGCGCGACATCGTGGTCGGCGGGCCGATGACCCGCAGCGCCGGCTACCTCATCGAGGCCACCGGCGCCGACATCACCCTCGCCGAGCTGACCGTGCTGCTCAACGACCGCTTCGAGGCCCGCATCGGCCGCGGCGTCCCCCTCATGCCGGGCGCCGAGCGGCTGCTCGCCGAGCTCGCCGCGCACAACGTGCCCACCGCGCTGGTCTCCGCCTCCCACCGCCGCATCATCGACCGCGTCCTGCACTCGCTCGGCCGCGACCGCTTCACGCTGACCGTGGCGGGCGACGAGGTGCCCCGTACGAAGCCGCACCCGGACCCGTACCTGCTGGCCGCGCGCGGGGTCGGCGCCGAGCCGGGCAGATGCGCCGTCGTCGAGGACACCGCGACCGGTGTCGCGGCCGCCGAGGCGGCGGGCTGCCGGGTGGTCGCCGTACCGTCCGTCGCCCCCATCGCGCCCGCCGACGGCCGCGTGGTCGTACGGTCGCTCGAAGAGGTCGACCTGCGATTTCTGCGGACATTGATCACGTCAATGAACTGATCGCACACTTAGCGTGCGCCGTGGAATAGCGGGGAAAACCCACAGCACCGGAGCGTGCATTTTCCGTTACGCAGACAACGGCTTCCGGGAGTGACCTTGGTCACTCAGCGTGGCGTTTTTCGTATGGCCGGAAACGCCCACATGCCCGGTACGCAACGCTTCGGCACCGTCCATGTGTCCGGATTCATGGAGTGGTGTACGAATCATTCCGGCGCATAGCGATAGATGCGCCCGCATTACTGATCACTGTCTGATGAGGCCTCAACTCGGCCCCGTTCCTGTGCGTGTGGCGTCGCCGACTAATCTCTTGCCGAGAACTTCGCCGCAGTTTCCGCGTGTCCCGTCCGGCCACCATGCCCACGGGAACACAGGATCGATCGCTCTGTATCCCGGCCCGATCGCTCCGCCCCGACCGGGCGGACGCGGTGGAGTGTCCGTACGCCGCTGTACCCAGTGCCGGATGAGGAGAACGTCCAGAATGAACCGCAAGACCTTGGTGCTGCCGGCCGTGCTCGGCCTGCTCGCCCCCGTACTCGCCGCCTGCGGCGGGACCGGCGGCGGCTCCGGCGGTGACGCCATCGTCGTCGGTACCACGGACCAGTTCGCCGCCACCAAGGACGCCTCCGCCCCCTTCGACCCGGCCTTCGCCTACGACACCGGTGTCTGGAACGTGCTCCGCCAGACCGTCCAGACCCTGATGCACGTGCCGCGCGGCGGTGGCGCCCCCGTCCCCGAGGCCGCCTCCCAGTGCGGTTTCACCGACCGGGCGAGCGAGAGCTACCGCTGCACCCTCCGGTCCGGCCTCACCTTCGCCGACGGCACCGCGCTGACCGCGAAGGACGTGAAGTTCTCCATCGAGCGGGCCCTCGCCATCAAGTCGGACAACGGCGCGGCCGGCCTCCTGTCGAACATCGACACGATCGAGACCAAGGGCGACGACCAGGTCGTCTTCCACCTGAAGAGCCCGGACGCCACGTTCCCGTACAAGCTCTCCACCCCCGTCGCCGGCATCCTCAGCAGCGAGAAGTACGAGGCCGGCAAGCTCCGCGACGGCTTCCAGGTCGACGGTTCCGGCCCGTACACCATGCAGGCCGACGTCAGCGGCGAACGCGTCACCAAGGTCGTGTTCACCAAGAACGAGAACTACAAGGGCGACATCAAGGTCCGCAACGACAAGGTCGTACTGCGGTCCTTCGACGACGCCACCGCCATGGGCAAGGCCCTGGAGTCCGGCGACATCCACATGATGACCCGGACGATGTCGCCCGAGCAGGTCAAGGACCTCAACGACAACCCCAAGCCGGGCATCAGGATCACCGAGGTCCCCGGCCTGGAGATCCGCTACCTCGGCTTCAACACCGAGGCCCCGTCCGTCAAGGACAAGGCGGTCCGCCAGGCCATGGCGGCCGTCGTCGACCGCAACCGGCTCGCCCGGTCGGTGTACGGGTCGACGGCCACCCCGCTGTACTCGCTGATCCCCTCCAGCATCACCGCCCACACCAACTCCTTCTTCAACAAGTACGGCGAGCCCAACAGCAAGAAGGCCGCCGGCATCCTGCGCGACGCCGGCATCAGCACCCCGGTGAAGCTGACGCTGCACTACACCAGCGACCACTACGGCGCCGGCACCGCCAAGGAGTTCGCCGCCCTGCGCGACCAGCTCAACGCCACCGGCCTCTTCGACGTCACCACCGAAGGCGCCAAGTGGTCCGAGTTCCGCCCCGCCCAGAAGCGCGGTGAGTACGCCGTGTACGGCCTCGGCTGGTTCCCCGACTTCCCGGACCCCGACAACTACATCGCGCCGTTCCTCGACGCGGACAACTTCCTGAACACCCCCTACGTCAACAGCGCCACGCGCAGCCGGCTCCTTCCCGAGTCGCGCCGCGCGGCCGACCGCAACGCCGCTTCGTCCGCCTTCGCGCAGATCCAGGACATCGTCGCCACCGACGTGCCCGTGCTGCCGCTGTGGCAGGGCAAGCAGTACGTCGCCGCCCGCGACGATGTGACCGGTGTCGAGTGGGCGCTGAACACCTCCTCGGACCTCCAGCTCTGGGAGCTGGGCCGAGGTATCGCCTGACCTGCGGTAATCCGGCCGGGCACACGGGCTCGGCCGGCGAAGAGATCCAGAGGCAAGGTTCCTGTGAAGGCACACAACAAGTGGCTGACGGCCCCGCTCGCAGCGGGGCTTGCGGCCGCACTGCTGAGCGGCTGCGGCGAGGAGAAGAGCGGCGGCGCCGGTGACTCCGGCGGCTCGGTGACCGTCGGCATGTCCGACGAGGTTCTGGCGACGGACCCCGCCGCCGGTTACGACCCGGGCTCGTGGCTGCTGTTCAACAACGTCTTCCAGTCCCTGCTCAGCTTCCCCAAGGGCGCCTCGGTGCCCCAGCCGGAAGCGGCCGACAAGTGCTCCTTCGACCAGGGCGGCAGCAAGGTCTACCGCTGCACCCTGCGCGACGGGCTGAAGTTCAGCAACGGCAACCCCCTCACCTCCGAGGACGTCAAGTTCTCCTTCGAGCGGGCGCTGAAGATCAACGACCCGAACGGTCCCGCGCCGCTGCTCTCCACCATCGGCAAGATCGACACACCGGACGAGAAGACGGTCGTCTTCACGCTGAAGGTGCCCGACGCCACCTTCCCGAGCAAGATCGCCTCGGGTGCCGGCTCCATCGTCGACCACCGCGAGTACGAGGACGGGGCGCTGCGCACGGACGGCAAGGCCGTCGGCTCGGGCCCGTACAAGCTCGACTCGTTCGGCGACGGCGAGGCCGTCTTCTCGCCCAACACCAACTACCAGGGCACGGCCAAGGTCAAGAACGGCGGCGTCAAGCTGAAGTTCTTCCACGGCGACCGCAAGGCGCTGGCCACGGCCATGCAGAAGGGCGAGATCGACGTCGCGTACCGTGGCCTCGCCGCGGCCGACATCGCCGAGATCCAGGCGGCCGACACGTCGGCCGAGAGCGAGTTCGAGGTCATCGAGGGCTCCAGCGCCGAGGTCCAGCACCTGGTGTTCAACGTCGACGACCCGGTCGTCGGCAAGCTGGGCGTCCGCAAGGCCATCGCCTACCTCGTCGACCGCGACGCCCTCGTAAACAACATCTACCGGTCGACCGCCACCCCGCTGTACTCGATCATCCCGGCGGGCATCGTCGGCCACAACACCGCCTTCGTCAACGAGTACGGCGACCAGCCGCAGCCCGAGAAGGCCAAGCAGGCGCTGCGCTCGGCCGACGTCAACGGCAAGGTCGACCTCACCCTGTGGTCGACGCCCAGCCGTTACGGCCCCTCCACCGACGAGGAGCTGAAGGCCATCGCCAAGCAGCTCAACGACAGCGGCCTGTTCAACGCCACCGTCAAGTCGGTCGAGTTCGGGCAGTACGAGAAGGACATCAAGGCCGGCAAGTACGGCGTGTACGTGAAGGGCTGGGTCCCCGACTACCCGGACCCCGACAACTTCACGCAGCCGTTCTTCGGTGAGGGCAACGTCCTCAACAACAACTACGACAACAAGAAGATCAGCGGCACCCTCGTCCCGCGCACCGCCGCGACCCCCGACCGCACCGCCGCGGGCGAGGACTTCGGCAAGCTCCAGGACCTGGTGGCCCAGGACCTGCCGATCCTCCCGCTGTGGCAGGGCAAGCAGTACGCGGTCGCCCGCGACGGCGTCACGGGCCTGGAGTGGACGCTGGACGCGTCCACCGTCTTCCGCTTCTGGGAGATCAAGAAGGGCTGACCCGCCCGACACGTCAGCGGGGTGCCCGACCACCGGTCGGGCACCCCGCTTTTCCGTCGTCGCACGGCGGCCGGCTCACCGCGAGCCGGCCGGCTCACCGCACCCGGGGCGGCTCACTGGGCGCCGGGGCGCACCAGACCGCTCTCGTACGCGTACACGGCGGCCTGGACGCGGTCACGCAGGCCCAGCTTGGTCAGCACATGGCCCACATGCGTCTTGACCGTCGTCTCGCTGACGAACAGGTCCGCGGCGATCTCCGCGTTCGACAGGCCGCGCGCCACCAGCTTCAGCACCTCGACCTCACGGTCCGTCAGCGTGTTCAGCGCGTCCGGCACGGGCTCCTCGCCCGACGGCAGGTGGTCCGCGTACTTGTCGAGCAGCCGGCGCGTGATGCTCGGCGCGAGCATCGCCTCGCCCGCCGCGACCACCCGGATCGCCTGCACCAGCTCATTGGCCGGCGCGTCCTTCAGCAGGAAGCCGCTGGCCCCGGCACGCAGCGCCTCCACCACGTACTCGTCGAGGTCGAACGTCGTCAGCACCAGCACCTTCGCCGGACCGTCCCGGCCCGGCCCGGTGATCTGCCGGGTCGCCTCCACACCGTCCATCCGGGGCATCCGGATGTCCATCAGCACGACATCGGGCTGGAGCGCCCGCACCTGGTCGAGCGCCTGGAGGCCGTCGCCGGCCTCACCGACGACCGCGATGTCCTGCTCCGCCTCGAGAATCATCCGGAAACCGGTGCGCAGCAGCGGCTGGTCGTCGACCAGTAGGACGCGGATGGCCACAGGTACTCCTCCAAGGCTCGGCTGTCCGGCCCATTCTGCCCTGACCGTCCCACCCGGACCGAGCCGCCTCACTCCGGCCGTGGCGCCGGGACGACGGGCAGCGGATACACCGGGGGAGTGCCACCGAACTCGGGGCAGACCGACTGGTGGTCGCACCACCCGCACAGCTTCGTCGGACGCGGCCGCCAGTCGCCCGTGGCGGTGGCGTGGGCGATCGCCTCCCACAACGCCTGGAGCTTGCGCTCCACCCGCAGCAGGCCCGCCTCCACCGGGTCGTACGTCAGCACGTCACCGCTGCCCAGGTACACGAGCTGGAGCCGGCGCGGCACCACACCCTTCAGCCGCCAGACCACCAGGGCGTAGAACTTCATCTGGAACAGCGCGCCCTCGCTGTACTCCGGACGCGGTGCCTTGCCCGTCTTGTAGTCGACGATCCGCACCTCGCCCGTCGGCGCCACGTCGACCCGGTCGATCACCCCCCGCAGCCGCAGCCCCGACTCCAGCTCGGTCTCCACGAACAGCTCCCGCTCCGCCGGCTCCAGCCGCGTCGGGTCCTCCAGCGTGAACCACCGCTCGACGAGCTGCTCCGCCTCCGACAGCCAGCGCGCCAGCAGCTCCCCGTCCGCGTCCCCCGCGAACAGCTCCCCGAGCTCCGGCCTGGACTCCAGCAGCCGCGTCCACTGCCCCGGCACCATCGCCTTCGCCCGCGGCACGGTCCGCTCCACCGCCGGGTCGTCGAAGAGCCGCTCCAGCACGGCGTGCACCAGCGTGCCGCGCGTCGCCGCCGCACTGGGCTTCTCCGGCAGCTTGTCGATCACCCGGAACCGGTACAGCAGCGGGCACTGCATGAAGTCGCTCGCCCGCGACGGCGACAGCGAGGCGGGCGGCCGCGCGCCCACGGGCCCGCCGTCACCGGCCGGTCCGGCCTGCTGGGGCGCGCCGGCCGCGACCGGGTCGGCTGTCGCGACCGGGTCGGCCGGGCCTGCCGGGCCCGTCGGGCCTGCCGCGCCCGTCGGGTCGTCGCCCGCGCCGGACGGGCCGGCCGGGCTCGGGGCGGAGGACGGGCTCGGGGAGCTGGAGGGGCTCGTGGTCATGGCACAGAACCCTACGGCCCGGCACTGACACCGATCGGCATACCATCGACGCCAGACCCTCCCACACTGCATGATCGTCGTGTGACGCTTCACACCGAAGGGAACCTGTGAACAAGGACGACGAGAGCGGCGAGCACCCCCGCCCGCGGTCCGACCCGGCCGGAGCCGCTCCCGACAGCGGAAAACCGCGGCGGCCACGGGAAGGCGGCGGCATCCTGATGGGCCGCCTCTTCGGCGTGCCCGTCTACGTCGCCCCGAGCTGGTTTTTGGTCGCGGCCCTCATCACCTGGGTCTTCGGCGACCAGATCGAGAGAGTCCTGCCCGAGCTCGGCGGCGCCCGCTACCTGGTCTCCCTGTTCTTCGCGGTCGCCTTCTACGCCTCCGTCCTCGTGCACGAGCTGGCGCACACCATCGCCGCGCTCCGCTTCAAGCTGCCGGTGCGCCGCATCCAGCTCCAGTTCTTCGGGGGCGTCTCCGAGATCGAGAAGGAGTGCGAGACCCCCGGCCGGGAGTTCGTGCTCGCCTTCGTCGGCCCGCTGCTCTCGCTGGCCCTCGCGGCGGTCTTCTACGGCGCGATGTACGCCGTCGAGCCCGGCACCGTGCCCGGTGTCCTGCTCGCCGGCCTGATGATCTCCAACCTCATCGTCGCGGCCTTCAACCTCCTGCCCGGCCTGCCGCTCGACGGCGGCCGCATGCTGCGCGCCGTCGTCTGGAAGGTCACCGGCAAGCCCATGAGCGGCACCGTCGCCGCCGCCTGGGTCGGCCGCGCCCTGGCCGTCACCGTCCTCATCGGCCTCCCGCTGCTCACCCACACCGGGGCGCTGGGCAACGAGACCCACGAGATCAGCGGCCTGACGACCGTGATGGACGCGCTCCTCGCCGCCATCCTCGCCGCGATCATCTGGACCGGAGCGGGCAACAGCCTCCGCATGGCCCGGTTGCGCGAGCACCTGCCCGAACTGCGCGCCCGCACCCTCACCCGGCGCGCCGTCCCCGTCGAGTCCGACACCCCCCTCTCCGAGGCCCTCCGCCGCGCCAACGACGCCGGCGCCCGCGCCCTCGTCGTCGTCGACGGCCAGGGCGAGCCGCAGGCCCTGGTCCGCGAGACCGCCATCGTGGGCGTCCCCCAGCACCGCCGCCCCTGGGTCGCCGTCAGCGGCCTCGCCCAGGAGCTCACCGACGGCATGAGGGTCCCCGCGGACCTGGCAGGCGAGGCACTCCTGGACCGGCTCCGCGCGAATCCGGCCACCGAGTACCTGGTGGTCGAGGAGTCCGGCGAGATCTATGGCGTCCTGTCCACGGCGGACGTGGAGCGGGCCTTCGTCCAGGCCATGGCACGGCCGGGTTCCTGAAGCCCATACACTGGTCACATGTCCGAACCGACCGGTGCCGCCCGCCGTCGCGGGCCCTTCGAGGTCGGGGACCAGGTCCAGCTCACCGACCCCAAGGGACGCCACTACACGTTCACGCTCGAGGCCGGGAAGAATTTCCACACCCACAAGGGTTCCTTCCCGCACGACGAGCTGATCGGTGCTCCCGAGGGCAGTGTTGTCCGTACCACGGGAAACGTCGCCTACCTCGCGCTGCGCCCCCTGCTCCCCGACTACGTCCTGTCCATGCCCCGCGGCGCCGCCGTGGTCTACCCCAAGGACGCGGGGCAGATCCTGGCGTTCGCCGACATCTTCCCCGGCGCACGCGTCGTCGAGGCCGGTGTCGGCTCCGGCTCGCTCAGCAGCTTCCTGCTGCGCGCCATCGGCGACAGCGGCATGCTGCACTCCTACGAGCGCCGTGAGGACTTCGCCGAGATCGCGAAGGGCAACGTCGAGCGGTACTTCGGCGGCCCGCACCCCGCCTGGCAGCTCACCGTCGGCGACCTCCAGGACAACCTGACGGACACCGACGTCGACCGCGTGATCCTGGACATGCTCGCCCCCTGGGAGTGCCTGGAGGCCGTCTCCAAGGCGCTCGTCCCGGGCGGCATCCTCTGCTGCTACGTGGCGACCACCACCCAGCTCGCGCGCACCGTCGAGTCCATCCGCGAGATCGGCTGCTACGCCGAGCCGCAGCCCTGGGAGTCGATGATCCGCAACTGGCACGTCGAGGGCCTGGCCGTCCGGCCCGACCACCGGATGATCGGACACACCGGCTTCCTGGTCACCGCCCGCCGCCTCGCCGACGGCGTGGAGCCCCCGATGCGCCGCCGCCGTCCCGCCAAGGGCGCGTACGGCGAGGACTACGAAGGCCCCAACAAGGGCTGATACCCGGGCCGGGGCCCCTTGGCCTGACGCCGCGACAACGCACCGGCGCCGCCGTCGAGTTCCCGCCACCCGGCGGGGAACTCGACGGCGGCGCCTCCACGTTCGGCGCACGCGCCCCCGAACCCGCCCCGCTCGAAGGACAACGCGGCCCGACCCCCCTGTTCCGCCCCCGGTGTGACGTATGGCACGATGCTGGCCACCCCACCGCACAGCCACAGGAGACACCCCGCGTGCAGACCTCCGCCGTCCCGGACCTCGCGCACACCCACGCCCGGCCGATCCACTGGCTGGCCACGGCAGCGGCGATGGCCGCGGTGGTCGCCGGCGCCGCGATGCTCCAGCCCGAAGCCGCCACCGCCTCCCAGACGGGCGGCATCACGACAGCGGCGGCGCCCGCCCCCGCACCGGCTCCCGACCCGGCCGCCGTGACCTATCCGCTCGACTGCGCCGGAGCGCCCAGCGTGGTGGCGAAGCGGGCGACGGGCGACATCGACGGCGACGGCCGGCCGGAGACGGTCGTGGCGGCGCACTGCCGCGCGGGTTCCGGTACCCCGCCGAGCGGCCTGTACGTCCTCGCCCGGGGTGCCGGCACCGGAGCCCGTGTGGTGGCCACCCTGGTGGAGCCCCGCGAGCGGCGCAGCGTCAGCGAGGTCTCGGTGAGCGGCGGCGCGGTCGGCGCGACCCTGTTCGGCTACTCCTCACCGGACGTGCCGAGCTGCTGCCCCGATCAGCGGGAGACGGTCAAGTGGCGGTGGGAGGGGGACAAGTTCGTCCGCTCCGCCACCGCAGCCCGGAGTGCGTGAGCGGTCACTCCGCGTCAGGCCCGTAGACTTCCACCTTGTCCGAAACGCGCCGTACGTGAATGCAGTCGCCGGGGCACTCCTTGGCGGAGTCGACCACGTCCTGGAGCAGCGGCAGTGGCACGGGCGTGGTGGCGCCGGGGTCCTGGAGCAGCTCGTCCTCGGTGCTCTTGACGTACGCCAGGCCGTCGATGTCCAGCTCGAAGACCTCCGGCGCGTACTGGGCGCAGATCCCGTCGCCGGTGCAGAGGTCCTGGTCGATCCAGACCTCCAGGGCCTCGCCGGCGCCCGCGGTCACAGCCTCGTGCTGCACGGTCATGTTCCTGCCTCTGGTGTGTAAGTCGGGCCAACCCTGACGGGTGTTGACCACTCCGACGATACAACCGCCCGCTTTCAAGTGTTGATGGGTGGGTATCCCCCTGGTGCGAGGGAGAGCGCAAGGGTGAAGATCGGACACACCCCGAGAGTCTTTGTGATCTAGGGGTTTCAATCACCACCAGCCCAGGTAGGGTCAGGAAGCGTCCAGCTCCCCTTGGAGGAGGTGAGGACCGTGGCAGCCCACGACGACGACATCAACCGCGGCATCCGGCCGGGGCGGGGGTCTGAAGACCCTGCCGGCCAGGTTGCCTATCTCGAGCAGGAAATCGCCGTCCTGCGACGTAAGCTCGCCGACTCTCCGCGTCACACGAGGATTCTCGAGGAGCGGATCGTCGAGCTGCAGACCAACCTGGCCGGCGTGTCCGCGCAGAACGAGCGACTCGCCAATACGCTCCGTGAGGCCCGCGACCAGATCGTGGCCCTCAAGGAGGAGGTCGACCGGCTCGCGCAGCCCCCGGCCGGCTTCGGTGTCTTCCTGCAGGCGAACGAGGACGGCACCTGCGACATCTTCACCGGGGGCCGCAAGCTCCGGGTGAACGTCAGCCCCAGCGTCGAGCTCGACGAGCTCCGGCGCGGCCAGGAACTGATGCTCAACGAAGCGCTCAACGTGGTCGAGGCCATGGAGTTCGAGCGTGCCGGGGACATCGTCACCCTCAAGGAGATCCTCGAGGACGGCGAGCGCGCCCTGGTCATCGGGCACACCGACGAGGAACGGGTGGTGAGGCTCGCCGAGCCGCTGCTGGACATCACCATCCGCCCCGGCGACGCCCTCCTGCTCGAGCCCAGGTCGGGTTACGTCTACGAGGTGATCCCGAAGAGCGAGGTCGAGGAGCTCGTCCTCGAAGAGGTCCCGGACGTCGACTACACCAAGATCGGCGGTCTGGGGAACCAGATCGAGCTGATCCGTGACGCGGTCGAGCTCCCGTACCTCTATCCCGACCTCTTCCAGGAGCACGAACTGCGGCCGCCGAAGGGCATCCTTCTGTACGGCCCGCCCGGCTGCGGCAAGACGCTGATCGCGAAGGCCGTCGCCAACTCCCTTGCGAAGAAGGTCGCCGAGGTGACCGGGCAGCCCGCCGGGAAGAGCTACTTCCTGAACATCAAGGGCCCCGAGCTCCTCAACAAGTACGTCGGCGAGACCGAGCGGCACATCCGCCTGGTCTTCCAGCGCGCTCGTGAGAAGGCGAGCGAGGGCACTCCGGTGATCGTCTTCTTCGACGAGATGGAGTCCCTCTTCCGCACCCGTGGCTCCGGTGTCAGCTCGGACGTGGAGAACACCATCGTCCCGCAGCTCCTCGCCGAGATCGACGGTGTGGAGGGCCTGGAGAACGTCATCGTCATCGGCGCCTCCAACCGCGAGGACATGATCGACCCCGCCATCCTGCGGCCGGGCCGGCTCGATGTGAAGATCAAGATCGAGCGTCCGGACGCCGAGGCGGCCAAGGACATCTTCGCCAAGTACCTGACACCTTCGCTGCCGCTGCACGCGGACGACCTGGCCGAGCACAATGGGTCCAAGGAAGCCGCGGCCCAGGCGATGATCCAGTCGGTCGTGGAGCAGATGTACGCGGAATCCGAGGAGAACCGGTTCCTCGAGGTCACGTACGCCAACGGTGACAAGGAAGTCCTGTACTTCAAGGACTTCAACTCCGGCGCGATGATCCAGAACATCGTGGACCGGGCGAAGAAGATGGCCATCAAGGCCTTCCTCGACCACAACCAGAAGGGTCTTCGGGTCTCCCACCTCCTCCAGGCATGCGTGGACGAGTTCAAGGAGAACGAGGACCTGCCCAACACCACCAACCCGGACGACTGGGCCCGGATCTCCGGAAAGAAGGGCGAGCGGATCGTCTTCATCCGCACCCTCGTCACCGGAAAGCAGGGCGCCGACACCGGTCGGTCCATCGACACGGTGGCCAATACCGGTCAGTACCTGTAGATCGCATTCCGGCTGCGGGTGCCCGGGCGTCCCCCGCCCCACGGCGGGGGAGGGCATCCGCGGCCGGTTGCTTTCACCGGCCTTGGGCCATCATTCCGACCACACCGCAGCAATGACGCAATTGATCTCCCCACCCGCGCGGAGGCGTTCTAGGCTCTTCCGTACCGCCGAGTCGCGCAGTGCGGGGACGGGCACCGCACACGCACCGGAGAAGAAGCGGTACTTGAGCGCCGTTCCCGAGCGGGGGCGCCGCCGGGCAAGGAGGGCCGCATGACTGTACGGCGAGTAATGGGCATCGAGACGGAGTACGGGATCTCCGTCCCCGGCCACCCGAACGCCAATGCCATGCTCACCTCGTCCCAGATCGTCAACGCCTACGCGGCGGCGATGCACCGGGCGCGCCGCGCCCGCTGGGACTTCGAGGAGGAGAACCCGCTGCGGGACGCCCGCGGCTTCGACCTCGCCCGTGAGGCCGCCGACTCCAGTCAGCTCACGGACGAGGACATCGGCCTGGCCAATGTGATCCTCACCAATGGCGCCCGGCTCTACGTCGACCACGCCCACCCGGAGTACAGCGCCCCCGAGGTCACCAATCCCCGGGACGCCGTGCTGTGGGACAAGGCCGGTGAGCGGATCATGGCGGAGGCGGCGGAGCGGGCGGCCCAGTTGCCGGGCGCCCAGCCGATCCACCTCTACAAGAACAACACCGACAACAAGGGCGCCTCCTACGGCACGCACGAGAACTACCTGATGAAGCGGGAGACCCCCTTCTCGGACATCGTGCGCCACCTGACGCCCTTCTTCGTCTCCCGGCAGGTCGTCACGGGCGCCGGCCGCGTCGGCATCGGTCAGGACGGCCGTGAGCACGGCTTCCAGATCAGTCAGCGCGCCGACTACTTCGAGGTCGAGGTGGGTCTCGAGACGACCCTCAAGCGGCCGATCATCAACACCCGGGACGAGCCGCACGCCGACGCCGAGAAGTACCGGCGGCTCCACGTGATCATCGGTGACGCGAACCTCTCCGAGATCTCGACCTACCTCAAGCTGGGCACGACGGCCCTGGTGCTGTCCATGATCGAGGACGGCTTCATCACGGTCGACCTCGCCGTCGACCAGCCCGTGCGCACCCTGCACCAGGTGTCCCACGACCCCTCGCTCCAGTACCTGATCACGCTGCGCAGCGGCCGGACACTCACCGCCGTACAACTCCAGATGGAGTACTTCGAGCTGGCGCGCAAGTACGTGGAGGAGCGGTTCGGCGCCGACGCCGACGAGCAGACCAAGGACGTGCTGTCCCGGTGGGAGGACACCCTCAATCGGCTCGAGAACGATCCGATGAGCCTCGCCGGTGAGCTGGACTGGGTCGCGAAGCGGGAGCTCATGGAGGGCTACCGGCGCCGTGACGGCGTCGACTGGGACGCGGCACGGCTCCACCTCGTGGACCTGCAGTACGCCGACGTGCGGCCCGACAAGGGCCTGTACAACCGTCTGGCGGCCCGCGGGCGGATGAAGCGGCTGCTGGACGAGGACGCCGTCACGCGGGCGCAGGCGAAGCCTCCGGAGGACACCAGGGCCTATTTCCGGGGCCGGTGCCTGGAGCAGTACGCGGACGACGTCGCCGCGGCCTCCTGGGACTCGGTGATCTTCGACCTGCCCGGCCGGGACTCGCTCCAGAGGGTGCCCACGCTGGAACCGTTGCGCGGTACACGTAACCACGTCAAGGAGCTCCTGGACCGCTGCCGCACGGCCGAGGACCTGGTCCGCGTGCTGTCCGGCCACTGAGCGCCGGCCGAGTACGCGTACGAAAAAGGGCTTGGCTCGGGGATCACCGGGAATCATGGTGATACTCCCTGGACGTTGTGAAGAAAGTACAGGGCCGATGTCAGACCGTCCTTGTAGGGTCTGATCTTGAGAGACCGAACCAAGCGGGCAAACCGAGCGGGGTGAGGGATATGGCGACCAAGGACACCGGCGGCGGGCAGCAGAAGGCCACACGTTCCACCGAGGAGGTCGAGGAGCAGGCGCAGGACGCGCAGGCATCCGAGGACCTCAAGGAGCGCCAGGAGAAGCTGTCCGACGACGTCGACTCCGTACTCGACGAGATCGACGACGTCCTCGAGGAGAACGCCGAGGACTTCGTGCGAAGCTTCGTGCAAAAGGGCGGACAGTAGCGCT
Organism: Streptomyces sp. WAC05374; assembly: GCF_004353505.1. GTDB lineage: Bacteria > Actinomycetota > Actinomycetes > Streptomycetales > Streptomycetaceae > Streptomyces. The sequence goes on along the minus strand of NZ_SMNQ01000027.1, from coordinate 30,833 downwards.
CGTTGTCCCTCCCGGTGCCGTCGGCGAAAGCCGACGGCACCGGGACGGATGACCGGCGACGGCACGGGTAAGGTCCGTGCACAGCACGCATGATCGGCCCGACCGCCGCCGCGGCGGGCCGCCGCCTCATTTCGGAAGGAAACGCGTGGAAGCCAACCCTCGTAGCATCGGGCGTCTGCCGGCAGCCTTCCTGACGCCCGGCTCCTCGTCCTTCATGGACTTCCTGGCCGACCACTCGCCCGAGCTGCTGCCCGGCAAGCGGACCCTGCCGCCCGTGCAGGGCGCCATCGAGGCACCGCACGGCACGACCATCGTCGCCACCACGTTCCCCGGCGGTGTGGTGCTCGCCGGTGACCGGCGCGCCACGATGGGCAACATGATCGCCCAGCGGGACATCGAGAAGGTGTTCCCGGCCGACGAGTACTCGGCCGTGGGCATCGCGGGCACCGCCGGTCTCGCCGTGGAGATGGTCAAGCTTTTCCAGCTCGAGCTGGAGCACTTCGAGAAGGTCGAGGGCGCCCAGCTCTCCCTGGAGGGCAAGGCGAACCGCCTCTCCACCATGATCCGGAGCAATCTGGGCATGGCCATGCAGGGCCTGGCCGTCGTCCCGCTCTTCGCGGGCTGGGACGTCGAGCGTGAGAAGGGCCGGATCTTCAGCTACGACGTGACGGGCGGCCGTTCCGAGGAGCACGGCTTCGCGGCCACCGGCTCGGGCTCGATCTTCGCCCGGGGCGCCATGAAGAAGCTCTACCGCGACGACCTCACGGAGCAGCAGGCCATCACCCTGGTCGTGCAGGCGCTGTACGACGCGGCCGACGACGACTCGGCGACCGGCGGCCCGGACGTGGCCCGGCGGATCTACCCGATCGTCACCGTGATCACCGACGAGGGCTTCCGGCGGCTGACCGAGGCGGAGTCCTCCGAGACCGCCCGCGCCATCCTGGAGCGCCGCCTCGAACAGCCCGACGGCCCGCGCGCCGCGCTGCTCTGATGTTTGTCCACCTGAAGAAAGGGACGGATAGCCGGTGACGACGCCGTTCTATGTCTCGCCCGCACAGGCCATGCAGGACCGGGCGGAGTACGCCCGCAAGGGCATCGCCCGTGGACGCAGCCTGGTTGTGCTGCAGTACGCCGACGGCATCGTCTTCGTCGGTGAGAACCCGTCCCGTGCGCTGCACAAGTTCAGCGAGATCTACGACCGGATCGGTTTCGCCGCGGCCGGTAAGTACAACGAGTACGAGAACCTGCGGATCGGCGGCGTGCGCTACGCGGACCTGCGTGGCTACACCTACGACCGCGACGACGTGACGGCCCGTGGGCTCGCCAACGTCTACGCCCAGACGCTGGGCACCATCTTCTCCAGCGCGGGCGAGAAGCCGTACGAGGTGGAGCTGGTCGTCGCCGAGGTCGGGACCTCCCCCGAGGGCGACCAGATCTACCGGCTGCCGCACGACGGGTCGATCGTGGACGAGCACGGATCGGTCGCGGTCGGTGGCAATGCCGAGCAGATCAGCAGCTTCCTCGACCAGCGGCACCGTGACGGGATGTCGCTCGCCGAGGCGCTGAAGCTCGCCGTGCAGGCGCTGTCCCGGGACACCAACGGCAGCGAGCGGGAGATCCCCGCGGAGCGGCTGGAGGTGGCGATCCTGGACCGCACGCGCCCGCAGCAGCGGAAGTTCAAGCGGATCGTCGGCCGCCAGCTCTCCCGCCTCCTGGAGGCGGACGCCGCCGCGTCCACCCCGACGGACGCGCCGTCGGACGAGGAGCCGGAGGAGTCGGCCGGAACGGACGACTGACCGCCCGCCCCGCCTGCCCGGTGCCCCGGACCGCCTGCGTGGTGGTCCGGGGCACCGGCGCGTGCGCCGCCGGGAGGGCGGACCTGCCGGGCCGCGGCGCGTCGGTGGCGATCCGGGGCGCGCAAGCGGCCGGCGCGGCGTGTCAGGCGGCGGGAGGCGGTCCCGAGGAGCCGCGGGGCACCAGGGTCACCGGAAGGTCGCCGCGCTCCGGGTCGCGCCCGGCGAGGACGTCCAGCAGGGCCGCCATCCCGCGCTCGCCGATCCGCTCCGCGGGCAGCCGCACCGTGGTCAGCTCGGGCTCCACCGCCGTGGCGAGCGCCAGGTCGTCGAAGCCGGTGACCGACACGTCCTCGGGGACCCGCAGCCCCAGGCGCCGTACCGCCTTGCAGGCGCCCGCCGCCACGATGTCGTCGTCGCAGATCAGCGCCGTAGGCCGGTCGCCCGGCGCGGTCAGCGCGCGCTCGGCGGCCTCGCGGGCGCCGTCCACCTCCAGCGGCGCCGGAACGGTGCGCACGGACACACCGGAAAGGCCGCCCAGGCAGGCGTCCATGGCCCGGCCGCGCACCTCGAAGGTCCAGGACGGCACGGCCGACGCCAGGTGCGCGAAACGGCGGTGGCCCAGCGCCAGCAGATGGTCCGTCACCTGCCGTACGCCGTCGGCGATGTCGAGGTTCACGTGCGCGGCGGCGCCCGGGTCGGCGGGGTCGCTGTCCAGCATGACCAGCGGCAGGTCCGTGCCGCGGATCGCCCGCAGCGCGCCGGCGGCCATGGAGGAGGCGATCACCCCGTCCAGTGACGCCCGGGCCGAGGCGAACGGGTCCCTCGCCGGGCCGACGCCCTCGGGGGAGGGGTAGAGGACCACGCCGAAGTCGTGCTCGGCGGCGATCCTGGCGGCGCCCGTGTAGACGCGGGCGAAGAACTCGTTGGTGAGGGCGGGCACCACCAGCAGGGCGGTCCTGGTGCGGCCGAGGCGCAGGTTGCGCGCCGCGAGGTTGGGCCGGTAGCCGAGCTCGCCGGCGGCCTCCCGCACCAGGTGGGCCGTGCGCTCCGAGACCCGCCCGCGCCACTTGTCGCCGAGCACCAGGGACACGGTGGCCTGCGACACCCCGGCGGCCCGGGCCACGTCCCGGCTGGTGGGCCGCGCCGGGCGGGGCGCGGGGTCGGGAACCGCTGGGTCCGGGTGGTGCACGCACGCCTCCGCTTCGACGATCAGGACCGCGGGGGTGGACCCGCGGGATGCGGTCATGGTACGTATGACGAAGGACGTTATACGTAAAACCTCGGCCTGGTGCCGGGGGAGAGGGGCAGCACATGGCCGCCGCACCGGGCGGATACGCCGACATCCTGAAGGCACCCCATGCCGCCAGGCTCCTCATAGGCACCCTCATAGGGCGCCTCCCCAATGGCACCGGACCCATCGCGATCATGGTGTTCATCCGTGCCGAGGGCGGCAGCTACAGCCTCGCCGGCGCCCTCGCCGCCGTGTACGGCATCGGCAACGCCATCGGCCAGCCCCTCCTCGGCCGCGCCGTCGACCTGTACGGCCAGCCCCGCGTCCAGCTCCCGGCCGCCGTGGTGTCCGCCCTGGGCATGGCCCTGCTCGTCCTGGCCGGCACCGACCCCCTGGTTCTGGCGTACGGGGCCGTCGCCGTCGCCGGCCTGTTCACCCCGCCCCTGGAGGGCGGCCTGCGTGCCCTGTGGCCGAGCGTCCTGGGCCGGGAGGACCGGGTCCACCGGGCGTACGCCATGGACGCGGTCGCCCAGGAGGTGATGTTCACCGTCGGCCCGCTGCTGGTCACGCTGTTCGTCGCGCTCTGGTCGCCCGCCGCCGCCCTGCTCGTCATCAACGCCATCGGCGTGCTCGGCGCCCTGTCCGTCGTGCTCTCGGAGCCCTCCCGCGCCTGGCGCTCCGCACCCCGCGAGGCCCACTGGCTCGGCGCGCTGCGCTCACCCGGGCTGCTCGCCCTGCTGGCCTCGTTCTTCTTCGTGGGCCTCGCGCTCGGCTCCATCACGGTCGCCGGCATCGCGTACGCCGAGGACCACGGCAACGCCTCCGTGTACGGCTGGCTGATGGCCGCCCTGGGCCTCGGCGCGCTGATCGGCGGCGCGGTGTACGGCGCCCGGCACTGGGCGGGCGCCCCGGAGCGCCGCCTGCGCGTCCTGGTCGGGCTGCTGGCGCTCGGCTACCTGCCCCTGATGCTCACCCCGGGCGTGGCGGCCATGACGGCCCTGGCGGCCCTGGCGGGCGTGTTCCTGGCGCCCGCCATCGCGTGCGCGTTCCTCGTCGTGGACCGGCACGCCCCGCGCGGCACGGTCACCGAGGCGTTCTCCTGGCTGGTCACCACCTTCGGCGTGGGAGCCGCGGCCGGAACGGCCGTGGCCGGACCGGTGGTCCAGCTCTCCGGCACCCCCGCGAGCTTCGCCGTGGCGAGCGCCGGCGGATTCGTCGCCCTGCTGGTCCTCCTGGCCACCCAGCGCGTCCTGGCGGTTCCCCGTCGTGGAGCGGTGCACACCGGTGATGTCGTGGCGACATCGGAAAATGATCGAAACGGTGCTGTCGAACCCGGTTTCAGCACAGGCCATCAGGCGTAATGTTCAGTCATGGACCGCCGCATTTTCGGGCTGGAGAACGAGTACGGCGTCACGTGCACGTTCAGGGGACAGCGCCGACTGTCTCCTGACGAAGTGGCGCGCTACCTCTTCCGCCGTGTCGTGTCATGGGGCCGCAGCAGCAATGTCTTCCTGCGGAACGGCGCCCGCCTCTACCTCGACGTGGGATCGCATCCGGAATACGCAACTCCCGAATGCGACAACGTGACCGAACTGGTCACCCACGACAAAGCGGGCGAGCGCATTCTCGAGGGCCTGCTCGTCGACGCCGAACGCCGCCTGCACGAGGAGGGAATCGCGGGCGACGTCTATCTCTTCAAGAACAACACCGACTCGGCGGGAAACTCCTACGGATGCCACGAGAACTACCTCGTCGCCCGTCACGGAGAGTTCTCGCGGCTCGCGGACATCCTCATTCCGTTCCTGGTCACCCGGCAGCTCCTGTGCGGTGCCGGAAAGGTGCTCCAGACGCCGCGCGGCGCCGTCTACTGCGTCAGCCAGCGCGCCGAGCACATCTGGGAGGGCGTCAGCTCGGCGACGACCCGCTCCCGGCCCATCATCAACACCCGGGACGAGCCGCACGCGGACGCCGAGCGGTACCGCCGTCTGCACGTCATCGTCGGTGACTCCAACATGTCCGAGACGACCATGCTGCTGAAGGTCGGCGCCACCGACCTCGTCCTGCGCATGATCGAGGCGGGCACGGTGATGCGCGACCTCACCCTGGAGAACCCGATCCGGGCGATCCGCGAGGTCAGCCACGACATCACCGGCCAGCGCAAGGTCCGGCTCGCCAGCGGACGCGAAGCCTCCGCCCTGGAGGTCCAGCGGGAGTACTACGAGAAGGCGGCCGACTTCGTCGACCGGCGCGGCATCCGTACGGGCACGGTCGCGCAGGTCCTGGAGCTGTGGGGCCGCACGCTCGACGCCATCGAGGAGGAGGACCTCGACCGCATCGACACCGAGATCGACTGGGTCATGAAGTACAAGCTGCTGGAGCGGTACCGCGCCAAGCACAACATGACCATGTCGCACCCGAGGGTCGCCCAGATAGACCTCGCGTACCACGACATCCACCGCCGTCGCGGGCTCTACTACCTGCTGGAGAAGAAGGGACAGGCCGCCCGGATCTGCAACGACCTGAAGATCTTCGAGGGCAAGTCGGTGCCCCCGCAGACCACCAGGGCCCGGCTGCGCGGCGACTTCATCCGCCGCGCGCAGGAGCAGCGGCGGGACTTCACCGTCGACTGGGTGCACCTCAAGCTCAACGACCAGGCGCAGCGCACCGTGCTGTGCAAGGACCCCTTCCGGTCGGTCGACGACCGGGTGGAGAAGCTCATCGCCGGAATGTAACGCTCCGTGGACCGTCCGGGAGCGTGTCGGCCGGGATCTGCGCTGGGAGGCGCCGTGCGTTGCTCGTACGGCGCCTCGCCCACGCCGTACAGTCACGCCGTAGAGTGACGCGACACCCCTCGCGAACTCGACAGCGAAGACCAGCAGATCACCAGACCCCGACCAGATAGAGGCATTCCGTGCGCCGTCGCTCCCTCCTCCTCGCCGTCCCCGCCGGCCTGCTCACCCTCGCGGGCTGCGGTGACGACAAGGCCGACCAGGCCAAGACCGACGAGAGCCCGTCCACGTCCCAGGAGCCGTCCGCGAAGATCGTCGACGGTCCGCTGCCGGCCATCACCGCCGGGACGGCGTTCGGCCAGAAGCCGACCGTGGCCAAGGGACCGGGCAAGCCGTCGCCCAACCTCGCGGTCAAGACGGTCGTGGCGGGCAAGGGCGAGACGGTCGCCAAGGGCGACTTCCTCCAGTTCGACTACCTCGGGCAGATCTGGGACACGGCGAAGGTCTTCGACAACTCCTACGACCGGGGCGCACCGCTCACCTCGCGGATCGGCGTCGGCCAGCTCATCCCGGGCTGGGACCAGGCGCTGCCCGGCAAGAAGGTGGGCAGCCGTGTCGAGCTGGCCATCCCGCCGGCGCTGGGCTACGGCACCCAGGGCAACCCGCAGGGCGGCATCAAGGGCACCGACACCCTGGTGTTCGTCGTCGACATCCGCGGCACCTTCAACGGCAAGAGCTCCGCCAAGGGCCGCGAGGTCGCCCAGGACAACATCGACCTGCCCAAGGTCGGCACCAACACCGACGGCAAGGCGCCCTCCATCGACGTACCGAAGAAGCCGGCGCCCAAGAAGCTCGTGTCGAAGTACGTCCTGGAGGGCGACGGCCCGGCGGTCAAGCCCACGGACAAGCTGCTGCTCCAGTACAAGGGCGTCCTGTGGGAGGGCGGCAAGGAGTTCGACGCCAGCTACAAGCGGGGCGAGCTCGCCGAGTTCCCGCTCCAGAGCCTCATCCAGGGCTGGCAGCAGGGCCTGAAGGGCAAGAAGGTCGGCAGCCGCGTGATGCTCGTCGTCCCGCCGGAGCTCGGCTACGGTGCCCAGGCGTCCGGGGACATCCCCGCCAACTCGACCCTGGTCTTCTCCCTCGACATCCTCGCCGTGATGTAAGACTGTCCCGGTTGATCTGTACATCTCTGAGGAGCACTGTTTTCCGTGAACATCGACAAGCCCGAGATCGACTTCCCCGAAGGCCCGGCGCCGACCGAGCTCCAGATCGACGAGATCTGGGAGGGCAACGGTCCCGAGGCCAAGGCCGGTGACATGGTCAAGGTCCACTACGTGGGCGTGGCCTTCTCCACCGGCGAGGAGTTCGACGCGTCCTGGAACCGCGGCACCCCGCTGGAGTTCAAGCTCGGTGCCGGCCAGGTCATCGCGGGCTGGGACCAGGGCGTGCAGGGCATGAAGGTCGGCGGGCGCCGCAAGCTGACCATCCCCGCGCACCTCGCCTACGGCGACCGCGGCGCCGGTGGCGGCCGCATCGCGCCCGGCGAGACGCTGATCTTCGTCTGCGACCTGATGGGCGTCTGACCGGATCACTCCGAGGGTCCGTGCCCGCCCGGGCACGGGCCCTCGGGCATGCCCCGGGTCCGGGGCCCCGCCGCGACTTTTGCCACGACACCCCGGGGCGGTACGTTGAGCGGGAAAAGTGACTCCATAAGAAGAGGTGCAGGGCGTCGATGGCCATTGCCAAGGCCGAGCGGCTGATGAATCTGGCGCTGTGCCTGCTGGGGACCCGGCGCCCGCTCAGCAAGCGGGAACTGCGCAGTTCGATCGAGGCCTACCTGGAAGCCGGGTCCGACGACTCCTTCAACCGCATGTTCGAGCGCGACAAGGACGACCTGCGCGAGCTCGGTCTGGTCATCGAGACCGTGGAGAACCTGGACGGCGAGACCGGTTACCTCGCCCGGCGCGACTCCAACCGGCTGCCCCCCATCCAGCTCGACGCCGAGGAGGCCGCCGCCCTGGGCCTCGCCGCCAAGGTCTGGCAGCAGGCCCGCCTCGCCGGAGCCGCCAGCGGCGCCCTCCAGAAGCTGCGCGCCGCCGGCATGCCCGAGGCGGAGGACGCGTACGACATCCCGCACAGCGCCCTCGAACCGCGCATCCCGGTCCACGAGGCCGCCTTCGAACCGCTGATGCTGGCCTGCCGCGACCGGCGCCCCGTCGTCTTCGAGTACCGCAAGGGCAACGCCGCCCGCCCCGAGACCCGGCACGTCGAGCCGTGGACGCTGGAGTGCTGGCGCGGCCACTGGTACCTGGCCGGCTGGGACCGGGGGCGGGGCGCCGAGCGCGTCTTCCGGCTCTCCCGGATCACCGGCAAGGTCCGCTCCCGGGCCGGGGCGTTCACCGCGCCCGTCCCGGACGTGTCCACCGTGCGCGAGACGGTCGAGAGCTGGGCGGGGGAGACGGCGACCCGTTCCGCCCGCATCCGGCTGCGCGCCGACTCCGGCTACCCGCTGCGCGCCCGCGCCCTGTCGGTGCGCGAGCTGGGGGACGGCTGGGACGAGCTGGAGATTCCGTACGGGCACGGACTGGACGCCTGGCTGGTCGAGTTCGGCCCGGACGTCGTCGTACTGGAACCGGCCGATCTGCGGGCCGATGTGGTGGACCGGCTGCGTGCCGTGGCCAAGGGCTGAGGGGGACGGAAAGACGATGGCCGCGAACGCGATCGACCAGACCAGGCGGATGCTGTCCCTGGTGACCTACCTGCGGGAGCGCCCCGGCGCCCATGTCGGGGACGTCGCCCGGGCGTTCGGCATCACCGAGGACGAGCTGATCTCGGACCTCGACGTGCTGCCGATGTGCGGGACCAGCTTCCGCGGCGGCGACCTGCTCGACATCGACACGGACGGCGAGCAGATCTGGTGGCACAACCCCGACGACGTCGCCGAGCCGCTGCGGCTCGCCGCCGACGAGGCGACCGCGCTGCTCGTCGCGGCGCGGGCCGTCGCCACCCTGCCGGGGCTGCGCGAGGGGGACCGGGAGGCGCTGCTGCGCGCCACCGCGAAGCTGGAGGCGGCGGCCGGCGAGGCCGCCGGTGCAAGCTCCCGGCTGTCGGTGACCTTCGAGTCCGAGGGCGGTGTGTTCGCCGAGGTCGACCGCGCCATCTCGGAGCGGCGGCGGCTGTGGCTGCGCTACTACTCGCCCGCGCGGGACGAGCTGACCGAGCGCGAGGTCGACCCGATCCGGCTCTTCGCCGTCGGCCACACGTACATGGAGGCCTGGTGCCGCCTGTCCGAGGCGCGGCGGACGTTCCGCCTCGACCGGGTGGCAGAGATCCGGCTGCTGGACGAGCCGTCGGCGCCGCCGGAGATCGAGCTGCGCGACCTGTCCGAGGGACTGGTCCAGCCCTCGGCCGAGGACCCCGAGGTCGTGGTCGAGGTGGGGCCGGGCGGCCGGTGGGTCGCCGAGTACTACCCCCACGACAGCGCGGAGGAACTCCCCGACGGGGGCCTGCGCATCACGCTGCGTACGCCGGACCCGGCGTCGCTGCGGCGGCTCGCGCTGCGCCTGGGCAGGGACGGCCGGATCGTGTCCCCGCCCGAGCTGGCCGGGAGCGCCCGGCAGGCGGCGTGCGAGGCGCTCGCCGCGTACGACGTTCAGGGCTAGGGAGTGTCCGGCGGATCATGGCGTGACGGCGGAGAAACGCTTGAGCCGCGGTACAGGCCCGCGCACGGGCAGCCGTTGAGGGTAGTGAAGGAATTGAGGGATTTGCCCGTGATGACCGGAATCGTCTCGTCGCCGTCGGCTCCAGTCCTCTTCAAGGCCGCCTGCCCCGAGTGTCAGGCCCGCTTCGAGCTCTCGCCCGGTTCCCTGCGGCTCGCCATCGGCGCCAGCCGCCGTACCACCTTCTACTCCTTCACCTGTCCCGCCTGCGGCTCCGCCGTGCGCAAGCCCGCCGGGGAGCGGATCGTCGAACTCCTCACCGGCGGCGGCGTGCGGACGCTGCGCCTGCACTCCACCGTCTGACCGTCGTCTAGGCTCTGCGCATGTTCTGGCCCATGCTCGCCATCGCCCTGGGGTTCCTCGGTATCGCCGTGCTCGGCGTCCTCGGCATCCGGGTGTTCGTCGAGGCTCAACGCCTCGGCCGTCAAGTGACGGACACCACACAGCGCATCAATCGTGCCGCCGAGGACCTGGAGCGGGCGGCCACCCGTCTCGCCCGTACCGGCGACAGCTTGCGCTGACGCGCGGTCTCCTCGCACGCAGGTGCGGGAGGTACGCTGCTGATCAGGCGTCGGTGCCCAGGCGCCTGCCCGGAACGCGGAGTATGCACGGGGATTGCCCGACGTTTACCCGTGGGAGTTACGATCCTTGCAGCATGGGGCTGGACAGCCGTCCGGTCGCACAGGTAGGTACCCCTCCCCCAGCCGCCTCGGTGAGAAGGAAGTCGCACATGATCGGCAATCTGAAGCCCCTCGAGATCGTACTGATCATCGTAGTGATCCTGCTGCTCTTCGGTGCCAAGAAGCTTCCCGAGATGGCGCGTTCGCTGGGCAAGTCGGCCCGCATCCTCAAGAGCGAGGCGAAGGCCATGAAGAAGGACGACGCCGAGTCGGCTCCCGCGTCCACCACGGACTCGGCTGCCCAGCAGCAGCCCGCCCCCCGCACGATCCAGGCCGCGCCCGGTGACGTGAGCAGCGCCCGCCCCGTCGCGGAGCAGAACACCACCAAGAGCTGACGCACGCGCGCGCGGGTCACGCGCCGCGTTACGCGCCGACGGCTGCCGCACATCGCACGAGACAAGGGAAGTGGGTTGCTCAAGTCTGCCCGCAAGCGGGAGAAGAACGACGAGGGGCGGATGCCCCTCGCCGATCACCTGCGTGAACTGCGCAACCGGCTGATGAAGTCGGTGCTGGCGATCCTCATCGTCACGGTCGTCGCGGCCTTCTTCCAGAAGGACATCTTCGAGTTCCTCATGAAGCCGATCATCAGCTCGGTCGGCTGCGAGGGCGGCGTCGTCGTTCAGAAGAACGGCCAGCCGTGCGCGATCATGAAGACCGACACGCTCATCTCCCCCTTCACCATCGCCCTCAAGGTCGCGCTGATGGCCGGCCTGCTGGTCGCGACCCCGGTGTGGCTGTACCAGCTCTGGGCCTTCGTGGCGCCGGGCCTCCACCGGCACGAGAAGCGGTACGCCTACGCCTTCGTGGCCGTCGGCGTCCCCCTCTTCGTGGCGGGCGCGTACCTGGCGTACGCGATCCTGCCGCAGACCGCCGCGATCATGCTGAGCTTCACCCCGGCCGACACGCAGAACCAGATCGCGCTCGACGACTATCTGGACCTGATCACGCGGATGGTCGTGGTCTTCGGCCTCGCCTTCGAGCTCCCGCTCCTGCTCATCGCCCTCAACATGACGGGCGTCCTCACCGGACAGCGGATGCTCGGCTGGTGGCGGGGCATGATCATCGGGCTCACCGCCTTCGCGGCCATCGCGACCCCCGGCGGCGAACCGCTCTCCATGCTGCTGCTCGCCGGGCCGCTCGCCGTGCTGTACTTCCTGGCCACCGGCATCTCGCTGCTCAACGACAAGCGCCGGCGGCGTCGCAACCGGGACGCCGGCCTGAGCGACGACGAGGCCTCCGAGCTGGACCTCACGCCCGAGCCGATCGGAGCGGTCGAACCCGTCCCCTCCGCCCCGGCACTGCCCGAGCAGGCGGACGGCAGCCGCTCACAGCGGGTGAACGGGTACGACGACATCACCTGACCGGTGCGCCCCCGGCGCACACCCATGCGGAACGAAGGCCCACCAGGAACTCCTGGTGGGCCTTCGGCCGTTCTCCCCCCGTGACCCCCCGGTCACGGGGTGCTTCACGCGATAAAGATCGGCTGACTGTCAGTGCCGACGGGTAGGCTCGATAGCAAGATGACAGAAGAACTCACACCCGCGGAGGCGTACGCGGCCGCCAGGCTCCGCGCCGCCGAGCAGGCCACCGCGCTCGCCGCATTCCGCGCCCTCTACGACTTCGAGCTGGACCCGTTCCAGGTCGAGGCCTGCCGCGCCCTCGAAGCCGGCAAGGGAGTACTCGTCGCGGCGCCCACCGGCTCGGGCAAGACCATCGTCGGTGAGTTCGCCGTGCACCTCGCCCTGGAGCAGGGGCGCAAGTGCTTCTACACCACGCCCATCAAGGCCCTGTCGAACCAGAAGTACGCCGACCTGGTCAAGCGGTACGGACCGGGCAGGGTCGGCCTGCTCACCGGTGACAACAGCGTCAATTCCGAGGCACCGGTCGTCGTCATGACCACCGAGGTCCTCCGCAACATGCTGTACGCGGGCTCCCAGTCCCTGCGCGGCCTGGGTTACGTGGTGATGGACGAGGTGCACTACCTCTCCGACCGGTTCCGCGGGGCCGTCTGGGAGGAAGTGATCATTCACCTCCCCGAGTCGGTGACCCTCGTGTCACTCTCCGCCACGGTGTCAAACGCCGAGGAGTTCGGTGACTGGCTCGACACCGTCCGTGGCGACACGGAGGTGATCGTCTCCGAGAGCCGGCCCGTGCCGCTGTGGCAGCACGTCCTGGCGGGACGCCGGATCTACGACCTCTTCGAGGAGGAGACCGACCACGGCGGCCGCGGCTCCACCAGGCGCGAGGTCAATCCCGACCTGGTCCGCCTGGCGCGCATGGAGAACACGCGCCCGTCGTTCAACGGCCGCGACCGGCGCCGGGGCCGGGAGGCCGACCGCGAGCGGGAGCGGCGCCAGCGGTCCCGGATCTGGACGCCCGGGCGGCCCGAGGTCATCGAGCGGCTCGACGCCGAGGGGCTGCTCCCCGCCATCACGTTCATCTTCAGCCGGGCCGGCTGCGAGGCCGCCGTCCAGCAGTGCCTGTACGCCGGGCTCCGGCTCAACGACGAGGAGGGACGCGCCCGGGTCCGGGAGATAGTCGAGGAGCGCACCGCCTCGATCCCCACCGAGGACCTGCACGTCCTGGGCTACTACGAATGGCTCGAGGGCCTGGAGCGGGGCATCGCCGCGCACCACGCCGGCATGCTGCCGACCTTCAAGGAGGTCGTCGAGGAGCTCTTCGTCAAGGGCCTGGTCAAGGCCGTGTTCGCCACCGAGACCCTGGCGCTGGGCATCAACATGCCCGCCCGCTCCGTGGTGTTGGAGAAGCTCGTCAAGTGGAACGGCGAGCAGCACGCCGACATCACCCCGGGCGAGTACACCCAGCTCACCGGGCGCGCGGGGCGGCGCGGCATCGACGTCGAGGGCCACGCGGTCGTCCTCTGGCAGCGCGGCATGGACCCCGGCCACCTCGCGGGCCTCGCCGGCACGCGGACCTACCCGCTGCGCTCCAGCTTCAAGCCCTCGTACAACATGGCGGTCAACCTGGTCGACCAGTTCGGCCGGCACCGCTCGCGCGAGCTGCTGGAGACGTCGTTCGCGCAGTTCCAGGCGGACCGGTCGGTCGTCGGCATCTCGCGCCAGGTCCAGCGCAACGAGGAGGGACTCGAGGGCTACCGGGAGGGCATGACCTGCCACCTCGGCGACTTCGAGGAGTACGCCCGGCTGCGCCGCGACCTGAAGGACCGTGAGACGGAACTGGCCAAGCAGGGCGCCGCACAGCGCCGGGTGGCCGCCGCCACGTCCCTGGAGCGGCTCAAGCCGGGTGACGTCATCCATGTGCCGACCGGCAAGTTCGCCGGGCTGGCCCTGGTGCTGGACCCGGGCCTGCCGGCCGGGCGGTCCAACGGCCACCGCGGCTTCGAGCACGTCGACGGGCCGCGCCCGCTGGTGCTCACCGCCGAACGGCAGGTCAAGCGGCTGGCGTCGATCGACTTCCCGGTGCCGGTCGAGCCGCTGGAGCGGATGCGCATCCCCAAGTCGTTCAACCCGCGCTCCCCGCAGTCACGGCGCGACCTGGCGTCCGCCCTGCGCACGAAGGCCGGGCACATCGTGCCGGAGCGGCACCGCAAGGGGCGCTCCCCGGCCGCCGACGACCGCGAGATCACCCGCCTGCGCGCCGCCCTGCGCGCCCACCCCTGCCACGGGTGCGACGAGCGGGAGGACCACGCGCGGTGGGCCGAGCGGTACCACCGTCTCCAGCGCGACACACGGCAGTTGGAGCGGCGCATCGAGGGGCGGACGAACACCATCGCCCGCACCTTCGACCGGATCGTCGCGCTCCTGACCGAGATGGACTACCTGCGCGGCGACGAGGTCACCGAGCACGGCAAGCGTCTCGCCCGTCTCTACGGCGAACTGGACCTGCTGGCCAGCGAATGCCTGCGTGACGGCGTCTGGGAGGGGCTCAGCCCGGCCGAACTGGCCGCGTGCGTCTCGGCGCTGGTCTACGAGGCCCGGCAGGCCGACGACGCGGTGGCGCCGAAGCTGCCGTCGGGCAAGGCCAAGGCGGCGCTCGGCGAGATGGTGCGGATCTGGGGACGGCTGGACGCCCTGGAGGAGGAGTTCCGGATCAACCAGGCCGAGGGCGTCGGCCAGCGCGAACCGGACCTGGGCTTCGCCTGGGCCGCGAACCAGTGGGCCTCCGACAAGGGCCTCGACGAGGTGCTGCGCGAGGCCGAGATGCCGGCGGGCGACTTCGTGCGCTGGTGCAAGCAGGTCATCGACGTCCTGGGCCAGATCGCGGCGGCCGCCCCGTCCGAGGGCAGCACGGTCGCCAGGAACGCCCGCAAGGCGGTCGACGCGCTGCTGCGGGGCGTCGTCGCCTACAGCTCGGTGGGCTGACGCGCCCGTCGCGTACGCCACGAGGGCCCGGCCGGGGCATTCCCGGCCGGGCCCTCGCGTCCGTCGGCGTCGCGTGGCCGGCGACGAGGCCCTCGCGTCCGCGCGGGGGCCGGTCCCGGCGCCGTGCGTCAGGCGGCGGTGGGGCGGGTCTCCTGCTCCCGCTCCACCTGCTCGTTCCAGTCGCGCTTGATGGCCCGCCAGGCCTCGTCCGTCTTGCCCAGGCGCCAGTAACCCGAGATGGACAGGCGCTCGCGCGGCACCTGGCGCTCCAGACGCAGGTGGCGGCGCAGGTCCTTCACGAAGCCCGCCTCGCCGTGGACGAAGGCGTGGACGTCGCCGGGCGGGAAGTCCAGGGCCTGGACGGCGGCCAGCAGCGCGTCGCCGACCGGGCGCCCGGAGCGGTGCAGCCAGCGGAGCTCCACACCGGCCGGCAGGGCGATCTTCTGCTCCTCGGCGGGGGACTCCACCTCGATGAAGGCGTGCCCCACGGCACCCTCCGGAAGCCGCTCCAGCGACGCGGCGATCGCGGGCAGGGCGCTCTCGTCGCCCACCAGCAGGTGCCAGTCGGCCGCCGGGTCCGGCGCGTATCCGCCGCCCGGCCCCAGGAAGCGCACCGTCTCGCCCACCTCGGCCCGCGCCGCCCACGGGCCGGCCAGGCCCTCGTCGCCGTGGACGACGAAGTCGACGGTCAGCTCGCGCTGGGCGGAGTCCCACGCCCGCACGGTGTACGTACGCGTCGTGGGCCACTGCTCGCGGGGGAACTCCTCCCGGATGCGCGTCATGTCGAACGGCTCCGGATAGGTCACGCCCGGCGCCGGGAAGATCAGCTTGATGTAGTGGTCCGTGAACTCGTCCGCGGCGAAGTCGGCCAGCCCCTCGCCGCCGAGGACGATGCGCACCATGTGCGGCGTGAGCCGTTCGGTGCGTACGACACGTGCCTCCTGTGCCTTGGGCGCCTTACGGGCCGGCTGTTCCGCCACGGTGGTCTCCCGGGAGTTGGGTTGCTTAGGCTTACCTAAGCTAACACCTCAGCCTCGAAGAGTGGTCAGAAGCCGCTCCAGGGAGCCCCCCAGCCCCCACCGCGCCGCCAGCCGCTCCAGCTCCGCCGCGTCACGCGGCTGAGCGGGCAGCGCGGGGTCGAACCGGGGCAGCGGCACGTCCCCGGCCACCCGCACCACCTTCGGCGCCACCGCCACGTACTCCCGCGACTCGTCCAGGCGCCGGCGCTGCGCGGGCGTCAGCCGCGACCGCGGGTCGTCCACCGCCGCCATGATCCCGGCCAGGTCGCCGTACGCGTCGAGCAGCTTGGCCGCCGTCTTCTCCCCGATGCCCGGCACGCCCGGCAGCCCGTCGCTCGGGTCGCCGCGCAGCAGCGCCAGGTCCGCGTACCCCGGCCCGTCCACCCCGTACTTCGCCCGCAGCCACGCCTCGTCCGTGACCTGGAGCGTGCCCACGCCCTTGAGCGGATACAGCACCCGCACGCCCCGGGCGTCGTCCACGAGCTGGTACAGGTCCCGGTCGCCGGTCACGATGTCCACCGGCCCCGCCGCCCGCCCGGTCAGCGTCCCGATCACGTCGTCCGCCTCGTACCCCGCGACGCCCACGCGCGCGATGCCCAGCGCGTCCAGCACCGCCTCGATCACCGGGACCTGGGGCGACAGCGTGTCCGGGATCTCCTCCTCGTCCGGCCCCGTCTCCGTCTCCTCGGCGACGCGGTGCGCCTTGTACGACGGGATCAGCTCCACCCGCCACGCGGGCCGCCAGTCCGCGTCCATGCAGGCCACCAGGTCGTCCGGCCGCCGGTCCTGCACCAGCCGGGCGATGAAGTCCAGCAGCCCGCGCACGGCGTTGACCGGCGTGCCGTCCGGCGCCCTCACGGAGTCGGGCACCCCGAAGTAGGCGCGGAAGTACAGGGAAGCGGTGTCGAGGAGCATCAGGCGTCGCGTCACACCCCCGATCATGCCGCACCCCACTGACAGCGCACCGCACCCGGCGCCACGCCCCGTGAACGCCGCACGGGTCGCGTCCCGCCGCGGCTTTCCCTCCCGTTGCGCTACTCGGTGGTACCGCCGCTGCGTAAGGTGGTCGCAGAGGGAGGGAGCCGAGGAGATGGACGACAAGGAAACGCTTCGGGTCGGCGTGGCCGTCCGCAGGCGGCGAAGAGCCATGGCGCTCACCCTCGCCGCGGTGGCCGAGCGCAGCGGACTGTCCGTGCCCTTCCTGAGCCAGATCGAGAACGAGCGCGCCCGCCCCAGCGAGCGCTCGCTCCAGCAGATCGCCGACGCGCTGGAGACCACGACCGTGGCGCTGCTCGACGCCGCCGACCCGGCGCGCACCGTCGACGTCGTACGCGCCGCCGACGACCCCGGCCGGCCCGGCGCCCGGGCGCTGGTGCGCGGCCAGCACCAGATGCACGCCGAGGAGTTCACCGGCGAGCACGACGCCGGACGGGAGCTGGTACTGCGCAACGACGCCATGCTGTACGTCGCCGACGGCGCCGCCCAGGTGGAGGCCGAGGGCCGGGCGTACCGGCTGGAGCGCGGCGACACCCTGTACCTGTCCGGCGGGGTGCGCCACCGCTGGCGGGCCGGCGACCCGCACACCCGCCTCCTCGTCGTCTCGGTCGCCGAGCACATCGAGATCTCCACCTGATGCGGGTCGTCTCGCTCGTCCCCTCCCTCACCGAGGCCGTCGCCGTCACGGCCCCCGGCCTGCTGGTCGGTGCCACGAACTGGTGCACCCACCCGGCCGGGCTCGACGTCACCCGTATCGGCGGCACCAAGAACCCCGACGTTCCCGCGATCGTCGCCCTCCGCCCCGACCTGGTGATCGCCAACGAGGAGGAGAACCGCGCCCCGGACCTCGCCGCCCTGCGCGCCGCCGGGCTGGACGTCCTGGTCACCGACATCCGCAACCTCGACCAGGCGCTCGCCGAACTGGACCGGGTGCTGCGCGCCTGCGGGGTCGGCGCCCGGCCGCCGTGGCTGGAGGAGGCGCGGGCGGCCTGGGCGGCGGTGACACCGGACCCGTACCGCCGCGCCGTCGTGCCCGTCTGGCGCCGCCCCTGGATGGTGCTGGGCCGCGACACCTTCGCGGGCGACCTGCTGGCCCGCCTCGGCGTCGGCAACGCGTACGCCGGGCACGCCGAGCGCTACCCGCGCGTCCCGCTGGAGGAGCTGCGCGCGTGCGGCGCCGACCTCGTCGTCCTGCCGGACGAGCCGTACCGCTTCACCGCCGACGACGGACCCGAGGCGTTCGACGGGCTGCCCGCCGCCCTCGTCGACGGGCGGTACCTCACCTGGTACGGACCGTCCCTCGCGACGGCACCGGAGGCGCTGCGAGCAGCGCTCCGCCGAGCAGCCCCCGGGCCGTCCTGACGGCCGCCGTCAGCCAGGCCGCCACCAGCAGCGCGTACAGCACCACCGCCAGCCACCGCAGCGCCGCCAGCCCGGTGTGCTGGGCCAGCCCCGCCGCACCGGTCACGCACGTCCCCACCGGGAAGGTGAAGGCCCACCACGTCATCGCGAAGCCCATGCCCCGCCGCCGGGCCCGCAGCACCATCGCCCCGGCCAGCGCCAGCCACATCATGGCGAAGCCCATGACGGGCACCCCGTACAGGACGGCGATCTCCCCGGCGTACGCCACGCCCGGTGCCGCGTCGGCGAACTTGGTGGCGGCCGTCGTGGACTGCCCCAGCGGCCCCAGCACCAGCAGCAGCGTCGGCGTCAGGGCGAGCGGCAGCGGCCCGCCGGTCATCAGCCGGCCGAAGACCAGCGGCAGCATCACCAGCGTCGCGAACAGGCTCAGCCCGAACATCGCGTAGCAGGCGATCAGCAGCGTCCGCTGCCACTGGCCCGGCGGCAGGTGCGGCACGAGGAGCGGGCCGAGCGCCGCGGACACCATGGGCGCCACGACGGGCAGCAGCCACACCGGTGAGGCGGAGTCGGCCCGGTGGTTGACCACCATCAGGTACGGGATCGTCACCGCCACCGTCAGGCCGACGGCCGTCCCCGCCACGAACAGCACCGTGTCGAGGGCGACCGCAGCGTCCGCCCCGATCAGGTCCCCGCCGACGATGAGGGCACCGCCGCCTACCGAGACCAGCGCCATGGCCAGGCACCCGTAGAACGGGGCGACGGCCGGGTCCAGGAGGTGGGCCCGCGCCTGGTCGCGGTGGAGCGTCCAGTGCAGCGCCCGCGCCGCGAGCAGGGCGAGCAGCATCACCAGCGACAGCGCCCACACGGCGGCGCACACGGCGCGCAGACCGGGTACCCGCAGGGGCAGGGTGGCGCCCGCGTTGGCGACGATCGCGGTACCCATCACCGTCGCGTACCAGTTGGGTCCGAGGTGCCGGACGCCCGGGGTACGGCGGACGCGGGGGAGTGGTGGGTGCTGCGCGAGAAGGGCCATGGGCCCCAGCCTGACCTGCGCGGATGCCCCCCACCAGAGATCATGTCCCTATGACCCCATAAACTGAACTTATGAGCGTCTCGCATCGTGTGCCCGATCTCGGGGCCCTGGAACTGCTCCTCGCCGTCGCCCGGCACGGCAGCCTGGGCCGGGCCGCGCGCGAGGTCGGCATCACCCAGCCCGCCGCCAGCAGCCGCATCCGGTCCATGGAGCGGCAACTGGGGGTCGCCCTGGTGGACCGCTCCCCGCGCGGCTCCCGCCTCACCGACGCGGGCGCGCTGGTCACGGACTGGGCGCGGCGCGTGGTCGAGGCGGCCGAGGCGTTCGACGCGGGCGCCCAGGCGCTGCGCGACCGGCGCGACTCCCGGCTGCGCGTCGCCGCGTCCATGACCATCGCCGAGTACCTGCTGCCCGGCTGGCTCATCGCGCTGCGCGCCGAGCGCCCCGACACGGCCGTCTCGCTCCGGGCGGGCAACTCGACCGCCGTCGCGGCCAGCCTGCTCGCCGGGGAGGCGGACCTGGGGTACGTCGAGGGTCTCACCGTCCCGGAGGGCCTGGACGCGGTGGTCGTGGCCCACGACCGGCTGGTGGTGGTCGCGGCGCCCTCCCACCGCTGGGCGCGCCGCCGCGCCCCGCTGACCCCCGCCGAGCTGGCCGCCACCCCCCTGGTGCTGCGCGAGTACGGCTCGGGCACCCGCCAGGTGCTGGACGCGGCGCTGGCCGAGCACGGGGGCCTCGCCGACCCGCTGCTGGAGCTCGCCTCCACGACGGCCGTGAAGGCGGCCGCGGTGACGGGCGCGGGCCCGGCGGTGCTCAGCGAACTCGCGGTCACCGAGGAACTCACCTCCCGCCGCCTCGTCGAGGTCCCCGTGGAGGGCGTCCAGCTCCACCGCGCCCTCCGCGCGGTCTGGCCCACCGGCCCCCTCCCCACCGGCCCGGCCCGCGACCTCCTCTCCCTGGCACGGGGCTGAGCCGCCCGGGTGGGTGCCTCAACTCCGCGTCCGGAGTCACCCTTTGACGTGTTACGGGCGCGCCGAGTCCGTTCCCGTCCGGAACGTCGATCATGTGCTTGTCCGTACGGGTGAAGGAACCGCCCCGCCTCCCGGCCGCCTCAGGCGCGTGAAAGGCCCGGCGCACCTTCCGGTGAGCCGGGCCTTTCGGGGGGTCAGGAGGAGGCAGCCACCAGGCCCCGCATGACGCGGAGGTCGTCGCCCATCTCCGGGTGCCACTGGACGCCCAGGGCCCAGGGGGCGCCGGGGAGTTCGAGGGCCTCCACGGTGCCGTCCTCGGCGTGGGCGCACTCCACCAGGCCCTCGCCCAGGCGGTCCACGGCCTGGTGGTGGTAGGTGGGGACCGTGGTGGCCTCGCCGACCAGGGAGGCGTACCGGGTGCCGGGGACCGGCTTCACGGTGTGGGCGCCCAGGACGCCGACGCCGCCGGTGTGTCCGTCCAGGTGCTGGAGCAGGGTGCCGCCGAGCGCCACGTTCAGGAGCTGCATGCCGCGGCAGATGCCCAGCACGGGGGTGCCCTTCTCCAGGGCGGCCCCGATCAGGGCGAGCTCCCAGTCGTCCCGTGCCGTCGCCGCCGGGCCCGTACGGGGGTCGCGGTCGGCGCCGTACCGGGACGGGTCGACGTCCGCCCCGCCGGCGACGACCAGGCCGTCGAGGCGGGCGACCACCTCGGCGGCGACCGACGGCGCGTCCGGCGGGAGCATCGCGGCGAGGCCGCCCGACGCCTGGACCAGGCGGGGGTACGCCTCCGGGAGGAGGGCGGCGGGCATCTCCCACACGCCCCACTTCGCGGGGTCCAGGTAGGTGGTGACGCCGATGAGCGGCTTCGGCACGGCGGTTCCTCTCAGTTGCGTTCGAGCTCGGCCTCGGCCGCGGCCAGCGCCGCGAACTCCTCCTCGGGCGCGCTCGCGACGAGACGGTGACGACTGTAGAAGGCGAAGTAGGCGAGGGCGACCACATAGACCCCGAGCGCGATGAACGCCGCGTCCTTGTCCACCAGGAACGTCGCCACCAGCGCGGACAGGGCCAGGACGAGGGCGACCGAGGACGTCACGACCCCGCCGGGCGTGCGGTACGGGCGCGGCAGGTCCGGCTCCCGGCGCCGCAGCACGATGTGGGACAGGGCCATCAGGGCGTAACTGATGGTGGCGCCGAACACCGCGATGTTCAGCATCCGCCCGCCGTTCCCGGTCCCCGCGGCCAGCGCGAAGCCGATCGCCCCGGGGATCAGCAGGCCCAGGTACGGGGACTTGCGGCGGCTGGTCAGCGACAGCACGCGGGGCAGGTACCCCGCCCGGGACAGGGCGAAGAGCTGGCGGGAGCCCGCGTAGATCAGCGAGAAGAACGACGCCACCAGGCCCGCGAGCCCCGCGTAGTTGACGAACCGGCTCAGCGCGGTCGGGTCGCCGTCCCCCTGGAGGGCCACCACCAGGGGGTTGCCGGCGTCCTGGATGGCGGCCGACCCGCGTACGCCCGTCGAGGCGAAGAACGTCACCACGGCGAGCAGCACCAGGATCAGCATCGACAGCGACAGCGCCCGCGGCATGGACCGCACCGGGTCCTTCGCCTCCTCGGCGGCCAGCGGCACGCCCTCCACGCCCAGGAAGAACCACATCCCGAAGGGGAACGCGGCCCAGATGCCCAGCAGGCCGTACGGCAGCCAGGAGTTCGACCCGAACGCCGCCGGGTCGGCCGGGATGTCGTCGAGCCCGTCCACGTGGAAATCCGTGAACGCGCCGGCCGCGAAGATGAGCAGCGCCGCCACCGCGATGGCCGTCACGATCAGGCTGAAGCGCAGGGCCTCGCCGACGCCCCACAGGTGGATGCCGATGAAGACGACGAAGCAGGCCAGGTAGACGGGCCAGCCCGACTCCAGGCCGAACAGGCCCAGGGATTCGACGTAGTCGCCGATGAAGATGGAGATGGCGGCCGGGGCGAGGATGTACTCGATGAGGATGGCCGTCCCCGTCAGGAACCCGCCCCAGGTGCCGAGCGCGCGGCGCGCGAAGCCGTAGCCGCCGCCCGCCGCGGGCAGGATGGCGGACAGTTCGGCGAGGGCGTGGACGAGACAGGCGTACATCACGCCCATCAGGAGGGTGGCGATCGCCAGCCCGCCGAAACCGCCCTCGGCGAGGCCGATGTTCCAGCCGGAGAAGTCGCCCGAGACGACGTACCCGACGCCGAGCCCGGTGAGGAGCAGCCAGCCGGCGCTGCCCTGCCGCAGGGCCCGGCGCTTGAGGTAGTCGTCCGCGGCGAGGGATGTGTCCTTGGTTTCTTCCAGCGTCATGGCAGCAGTGCTCCCGCGTCGGTCGGGACCCAATGGAATGGACCCATACCTTTGCGGTGGGTGGCCGGGAACGCAAGGCCCTTGCGTTACTTTCGGGTTACGCCGCCGGCCCGGCCGCGCTACGTCAGGAAGCCGCGCAGCAGCGCCGCCGTCCCCGCGCAGTGCTCCCGCATCACCTCGCGCGCCGCGTCCGCGTCCCCCTCGAGAACCGCCTCCACCAGCGCGGTGTGCTGGTGCTGCGAGTGCTCCAGGTTGCGTACGAGCAGGGGGATGCAGTCCAGCAGGTCGTTCACCGACGCCCGCACCGCCGCGTACTGCGCGGTCAGCGTGGGGGAGCCGGACAGTTCCGCCAGCGTCAGGTGCAGCAGCGTGTCGTGGCGGCGGTAGTCCTCCAGCGGTGCGTCGTGCGTCGCCCGCAGCGCCGCGCGCAGCCGCTCGGCACCCTCCTCGGACAGCCCGTGCGCCGCGCACAGCCCCGCCGCGCCCACCTCCAGGACCTCGCGGAAGCGCAGCGTGTCCTCCACGTCCACGGACGCGATCCGGCGCCGCAGCTCCTCCTCGCCGCTGTCACCGGCCGTGCGGTCCCGGTGCAGCACAAACGTTCCGCCGTAGCGGCCGCGCCGGCTCTCCACCAGGCCCTGCTCCTGGAGCACCTTGAGCACCTCGCGCAGCGTCACGCGGCTGATGCCCATCCGGTCCGCCAGCTCCCGCTCCGCCGGCAGCCGCTCGCCGCCGGGCACCAGGCCGAGCCGGACGACCTGGAGGATCTGCTCCAGCGCCTCCTCGAAGCCGTTGCCCGCCCGCACGGGGCGCAGCACGGGCGCCAGCCGGTCCCCGGGCTCACGTCCCGGGCTCTTCTTCGCCACCTCGCGGTTTCCCCTTCCCAAGCAATGGTCTTCCGCAATACCTTATGGCTTCCGGCTGACCGAAGGAGGAGCAATCCCGTGGCAGACCGCAAACCCCCGCTCGGTGTCGAGGAGCTGCGTGCCCTCGTCGCGAGCGGTGAGATCGACACAGTGGTCCTGGCCTTCCCCGATATGCAAGGGCGGCTCCAGGGCAAGCGGTTCGCCGCACCGTTCTTCCTCGACGAGGTACTGGAGCACGGCACGGAGGGCTGCAACTACCTCCTCGCCGTCGACGTGGAGCTCAACACCGTCGACGGCTACGACATGTCCTCGTGGGCCAAGGGCTACGGCGACTTCGCCATGCGCCCCGACCTGTCGACCCTGCGCCGCGTCCCCTGGAACGAGGGCACGGCCATGCTCGTCGCCGACCTGACCTGGAACGACGGCTCACCCGTCGTCGCCGCGCCGCGCCAGATCCTGCGCCGCCAGCTCGAGCGGCTCGCCGCGCACGGCTACACCGCCCACGTCGGCACCGAGCTCGAGTTCATCGTCTTCAAGGACACCTACGAACAGGCCTGGAACGCGGACTACCGCGACCTGACCCCGGCCAACCAGTACAACATCGACTATTCGATCCTCGGCACCGGCCGCATCGAGCCGCTCCTGCGCCGCATCCGCAACGAGATGGCCGCCGCCGGGCTGACCGTCGAGTCCGCCAAGGGCGAGTGCAACCCCGGCCAGCACGAGATCGCGTTCAAGTACGACGAGGCCCTGGTCACCTGCGACCAGCACGCCATCTACAAGACCGGCGCCAAGGAGATCGCCTCCCAGGAGGGCGTCTCGCTCACCTTCATGGCGAAGTACAACGAGCGCGAGGGCAACTCCTGTCACATCCACCTGTCGCTGCAGGACGCCGACGGCCGCAACGTCATGGCGGGGGACGGGCCGGGCGGCATGTCGCCGGTCATGCGGCACTTCCTCGCCGGACAGCTCGCCGCCCTCCGCGACTTCTCCCTCCTCTACGCGCCCAACATCAACTCCTACAAGCGCTTCCAGCCCGGCTCCTTCGCACCGACCGCCGTCGCCTGGGGCTACGACAACCGCACCTGCTCCCTGCGGGTCGTCGGCCACGGCCGCTCGATGCGCTTCGAGAACCGCCTCCCCGGCGGCGACGTCAACCCGTACCTCGCCGTCGCGGGCCTGATCGCGGCCGGCCTGTACGGCATCGAACAGGAGCTGGAGCTCCCCGAGCCGTGCGACGGCAACGCGTACACCGCCGACTACGCCCACGTCCCCACCACCCTGCGCGAGGCCGCCGAGCTGTGGGAGACCAGCCCCATCGCCAAGGCCGCCTTCGGGGACGAGGTCGTCGCCCACTACCGCAACATGGCGCGCGTCGAGCTCGAAGCGTTCGACGCCGCGGTGACCGACTGGGAGCTGCGCCGCTCCTTCGAACGCATGTGAGGCCCCTGTCTTGACCACCGAGCACCTCGTACTCAACCCGGCCACCGAAGAGGTCGTCGCGACCGTCCCGGCCGCCACCCCCGCCGACGTCGACGCCGCCGTCACCCGTGCCGCCGAGGCCCAGCGCGGCTGGGCGGCCGCCGCACCCGCCGACCGCGCCCGCCTGCTGCGCCGCTTCGCCACCGTCGTCGACGAGCACGTCGAGGAACTGGCCCGGCTGGAGGTCCGCGAGGCCGGCCACACCCTCGGCAACGCCCGCTGGGAGGCCGGCAACGTCCGCGACCTGCTCGACTACGCGGCCGGGGGAGTCGAACGCCTCAACGGCCGCCAGATCCCCGTACCCGGCGGCCTGGACGTCACCCTCCTGGAACCGCTCGGCGTCATCGGCGTGATCGCCCCATGGAACTTCCCCATGCCGATCGCCGCGTGGGGCACCGCCCCCGCCCTCGCGGCCGGCAACGCGGTCATCCTCAAGCCCGCCGAGACGACCCCGCTCACCGCCCTCCGGCTCGCCGGACTCGCTCTGGAGGCCGGACTCCCCGAAGGGCTGTTCCAGGTCCTGCCGGGCGAGGGCGCGGTCGCCGGCAACGCCCTCGTCGAGCACCCCGGAGTCGCGAAGATCGTCTTCACCGGCTCCACCCGCGTCGGCAAGCGCATCATGGCCACCTGCGCCGACCGCGTGAAGCGCGTGACGCTCGAACTCGGCGGCAAGAGCCCCAACATCGTCTTCGCCGACGCCGACATCGAGGCCGCGGCGGCCGCCGCCCCCCTGTCCTTCCTGGACAACGCCGGCCAGGACTGCTGCGCCCGCACCCGCATCCTCGTCCAGCGCGGCGCCTACGACCGGTTCCTGGAACTCCTCACCCCCGCCATCGAGGAGATCGTCGTCGGCGACCCGTCCGACGAGAAGACGCAGATGGGCCCGCTGATCTCCCGGGTACAGCTCGAACGGGTCCGCTCGTACGTCCCCGAGGACGCCGCCGGCATCCGAGGCAAGGCCCCCGAGGGCCCCGGCTTCTGGTTCCCGCCCACCGTCCTCACCGGCCTCCCGCCCGACGCGCCCGCCGCCGTCGAGGAGGTCTTCGGCCCCGTCGCCGTCGTCCTGCCCTTCGACGACGAGGAGGACGCCGTACGCCTCGCCAACGCCACCGAGTACGGTCTGTCCGGCTCCATCTGGACCCGTGACGTCGGCCGAGCCCTGCGCGTCTCCGGCGCCGTCCGGGCCGGGAACCTCTCCGTCAACTCCCACTCCAGCGTCCGCTACTGGACCCCGTTCGGCGGCTACAAGCAGTCCGGCCTCGGCCGCGAACTCGGCCCCGACGCCCTCACCGCCTTCACCGAAACCAAGAACGTCTTCATCAGCACGGAGGCCTGACCACCATGACCGAAACCCCTGTGTGCCGCCGCCTCGTGGGCCGTACCGCCGTCATCACCGGCGCCGGCAGCGGCATCGGCCTCGCCACCGCCCGCCGCCTCGCCTCCGAGGGCGCGCACGTCGTCTGCGGCGACATCGACGAGATGGCCGGCAAGGCGGCGGCCGACGAGGTCGGCGGCACCTTCGTCCGCGTCGACGTCACGGACGCCGAGCAGGTCGAGGCGCTCTTCAAGACCGCGTACGACACCTACGGCAGCGTGGACATCGCCTTCAACAACGCGGGCATCTCGCCGCCCGACGACGACTCCATCCTCACCACCGGCCTGGAGGCCTGGAAGCGCGTCCAGGAAGTCAACCTCACCTCCGTCTACCTGTGCTGCAAGGCCGCCATCCCCTACATGCAGCGCCAGGGCAGGGGCTCCATCATCAACACGGCCTCCTTCGTGGCCATCATGGGCGCCGCCACCAGCCAGATCTCGTACACCGCCTCCAAGGGCGGCGTCCTCGCCATGTCCCGCGAACTGGGCGTGCAGTTCGCCCGCGAGGGCATCCGCGTCAACGCCCTGTGCCCCGGGCCGGTGAACACCCCGCTCCTCCAGGAACTGTTCGCCAAGGACCCCGAGCGCGCCGCCCGCCGCCTGGTCCACATCCCGGCCGGCCGCTTCGCCGAGGCCGAGGAGATCGCCGCCGCCGTCGCGTTCCTGGCCAGCGACGACTCCTCGTTCATCAACGCCACCGACTTCCTCGTCGACGGCGGCATCTCCGGCGCGTACGTCACCCCCCTGTAGCCCCCGCCGTTCACCCCGCATCCACCCTCCCGACAGCCGGGCGTCGCACGACGCCCGGCTGTCCTGCGTAGACCAGGAGCGTGTACGTGACAGACATACGCCGCTGGGCCGCCGCCGCGGCCGCCCTCACCCTGACCGTCACCGGCCTCACCGCCGCCTCGGCGACCGCGCGGGCCGACGCCCCGCGCTGCCCGGTGCTCACCGCCACCGACGGCTGGCACGGCGACAACGGGGCCCGCCTCCAGGAACTGATCGACCGTCACGGCCGGTGCGGAGGCAACCGTACGGACGGCGCACGGCCCCTGGCCGTCTTCGACTGGGACAACACCGTCATCAAGAACGACGTCGGCGACGCCACCATGTACTGGCTCCTCCGCAACAGCCGCATCCGCCCGCCCCGCGCCGGCGACTGGCACACCACCAGCCGCCACCTCACCGACGCGGCCGCCACCTCCCTCGCCGCCGCCTGCCCCACCGGCGTACACACCCTCCCCACCGCCACCGACACCGACTGCGCCGACGAGATCAGAAGCGTGTACGAGGACGGCGAGACCACCCGCGGCGAGCCGGCCTTCACCGGGTTCGACCACCGGCGCACGGAGCCGCGGTACGCCTGGCTCGCCCAGCTCCTCAACGGCTGGACCACCCGCCAGGCCGAGGCGTTCGCCGCCGCCGCCCGCGGCGAGAACCTCGCCGCGCCGATCGGTGCCGCGCAGCGCGTCGGCAGCGGCACGGCCACCGGCTGGATACGCCACTACGACCAGCAGCGCGACCTCATCGCCACGCTCCACAAGGCCGGGTTCGACGTGTGGATCGTCTCCGCCTCGCCCGAACCGGTCGTCGACGTCTGGGCCAAGGGCGTCGGCGTCACGCCCTCCCGCGCCATCGGCATCCGCAACGTGACGCGAGGAGGCCGCCTCACCGCCCGGCTCCAGGGCTGCGGCACCGTCCGCGACGGCGAGGACACGATGATCACGTACATCGACGGCAAACGCTGCTGGATCAACCGGGAGATCCTCGGCGTACGCGGCCCGGCGGCCGAACAGGTCCAGCCCGCCCACCGCAGGCAGGTGTTCGCCGCCGGCGACTCCGACACCGACGTCTCCTTCCTGCGCGACGCGACCGCCCTGCGCCTGGTCGTCAACCGCAACAAGGACGAGGTGATGTGCCGGGCGTACGACAACGCCGACGGCCGCTGGATCGTCAACCCCATGTTCCTCCAGCCCAAGCCGCGCAAGGTCACCCCGTACCCGTGCGCCACCTCCGGTCACACCGCCGCCGACGGCAGCCGCGGCCCCGTGCTGCGGGGCGACGGCAGCGTCGTACCGGACCAGTGGGACACCGTGCACGCCCCCTAGAGTGGCCGCATGAGCATGACGCCCCCTCCCTCCGCGCCCGGCGGCGCGGGGGGACCCGCAGGCTGGTACCCCGCTCCGGGCAACCCCGCCGTCGAGCACTGGTGGGACGGCACCGCCTGGACCGGGCACACCCGGTTCGCCTCCCCCGCGACGGTCGTCGCCGCCCCGCCTCCGGCGAGGCGGTCCGGCCGGCCGATCGCCGTCGCGGCGGCGGTCGTCGCGGCCGTGGCCGTGGCCGCCACGGCGGTGGTCGCCCTGGACTCCGGCGACGAGCCCCCCGCTGCCACCGGGCACACGTCCGCGCCCCCGGCCGCCGGCCCCGCGCCCGCGAGCTCCCCGCCCGCGTCCCCGTCGCCCGGCGAGGAGGACCCCACGGTCGTCACCGACCAGCTCAACGGCATCACCCTCCCCATCCTCGAAGGCTGGGAGAACCCGGAGTTCACCAGCGGCGACCTCCCGACCGTGTCGACGGTCGCCGCCGACCCGTGCCCGGCCGCGCCCAGCCGCTCCTGCGAGCACGGCTCGGTCGTCTCGCTCACCGCCACGGCGACCGGCGACAGCGACCCGAAGGCCATCGCCCGGAAGGACATCGGAAAGGCCGCCGACAGCGCCTTCGAGGAGGACGCCCTCGGCGTCCGGCCCCACGGCGGCATCCGCTCCCACACCGTGGTCGCCGACCGGCCCGCCGTCGTCGCCGGACGCACCGGGCACCTGGTCCGCTGGCGGGTCACCACCAACCAGGGCCCCGGCGGCTACGTCCAGTCCCTCGTCTTCCCGTCCTCCCTGGGCAGCGAGTCGCCGGTCATCGTGCGGTTCGTCCTCTCCGCCGGGCCCGGCGCGCCGCCGCCGTCCGTCATGGACGAGATCACGAAGGGCATCCGGCCCATCGGCAGCTCGACCGGCGGGGGAGTGGGCAGCACCATCGGGCCGTGACGGCCGGAGGGCCCCTACAGGAACGTGCGGCCCTCGCCCCGGTACGTCGGTACGGTCGCCGTGACCCGGTCACCCTCGATCAGGTGCAGCGCGTCGAACCGCTCGCACAGCTCACCCGCCTTCGCGTGCCGGAACCACACCTTGTCCCCGATCAGCAGGTCGTCGGCGGGGGAACCCAGCAGCGGGGTCTGCACCTCGCCGGCGCCCTCCTGCGGGTCGTAGCGCAGGCCCTCCGGCAGGTACGGGACCGGCAGCCGGTCCCGGCCCGCCGCACCCGACGCCGGGTAGCCGCCGCCCAGCACGGTCACCACGCCCACACCCGGCCGCCGGACCACGGGCTGCGCGAACAGCGCCGCCGGACGGCCCGTGAACGACGTGTAGTTGTCGAACAGCCGCGGGACGAACAGCCCCGACCCGGCCGCTATCTCGGTGACCGCGTCCTCGGCGGCCGTGTGCTGGACGCTGCCCGTCCCGCCCCCGTTGACGAACTCCAGGCCGGGTGCCACCGCCCGCACCGCCGCCACCACGGCCGCCCGCCGCGCCGCCAGCTCCCGGCGGGCCGCCGCCTGCATCAACCGCACCGCCCGCGACCGCACCGGCCGCCCCGCGATCGCGTCACCGACCCCGGCGACATGGCCCTCGTACGCCATCAGCCCGACGAGCCGGAACCCCGGCCGCCGCACCACCGACCGTGCCACCTCCGCCACCTGCGCCGGGGTCCGCAGCGGCGAACGCCGGGCCCCGACCCGTACCCGGCCGCCCAGCAGGTGCAGCGACGTATCGAGCTCCAGGCAGACCCGGACCTCCTCCGTGCCGCCGTCCCGGGCCCGGTCGATCAGGTCGAGCTGCGCCGGGTCGTCGACCATCACGGTCACCGCGCCCGCGAGCTTGGCGTCCCGCGCCAGCTCCCCGAAACCGGCCCGGTCGGCCGAGGGGTACGCCAGCAGGACGTCCTCGAACCCGGCGCGCGCCAGCCACAGCGACTCGTCGAGGGTGTACGACATGATCCCCGCGAACCCGTCCCGCGCCAGCACCCGCTCCAGCAGCGCCCGGCAGCGTACGGACTTGCTCGCCACCCGTACCGGCTTCCCGCCGGCGCGGCGGACCAGGTCGTCGGCGTTCGCGTCGAACGCCTCCAGGTCGACGACGGCGACGGGCGCGTCGAGGTGGGCGGTGGCCCGGTCGTACCGGGCCCGGTCAGCGGCACGCGGAGTCATGGCCAGAGCCTGCCAGACCTGTCTACCCGGGGGTAGGGGGATGTTCCGGTCAGATCCGCCCCGACCTGCGGCCTCGTTCCCGTCCCGGTGTCCGCAGCCCGTAGAGTTACCCGCACGCGCTGACGAACGGGCCTGCCCCGCAAGGCGATCCGGACGACACCGAGGGGGGCGGATGAGCACCGAGGCACGACACCCTTCCTCCCGCGTCCCGGACACCGCCCGCACCCCGCCGCCCCCCGCGATACCGCCGGCCGTCAACACCGCCCCCGGCCCGGCTCCCACGACCCCCGCCCCGGCCCCGAAGTCCGGCACACGGGTCCCGGCCCCCGCGCAGGACACCCGGCCGGAGCCCGCAGTCCCCAGGCCCGCCGCCCCGGCCCCCGAGGTTCCGGGGCCAGGCGCCTCGTCGCCCGCCCCCCGGCCCGCCGGCACCCGCCGGGAGCCCGGGGCCGAAAGCGCTGAGAGCGCCGAGAGCACGGCCCGGCTGCGGCCCGTGCGCGAGGCCCCGGCCGCGCCGCCGTCACCGGCGGCCCCGCCCGCGCCCACCCGCGCCACGCCGCCCATGGCCACCCCCGCCGCGCCCCCCAAGCCCCCGGCCCTGCCCACCCCGGCCCCCCCCGCGCCCGCCCGGAAAAGCGCCGGGAGGGG
>NZ_SMNQ01000026.1 GCF_004353505.1 Streptomyces sp. WAC05374 | reverse complement strand
GGAAGAGGACAACGCCGAACACCGGCGCGTGCGTGCCCGCGTCGAGCACACCTTTGCCCGGATGAAGAACTGGAAGATCCTCCGCGACTGCCGCCAAAAGGGCGACGGCCTCCATCACGCCGTCCAGGCCGTCGCCACCATGCACAACCTCGCCTTGGCCGGGTGAAACAGCACGTCAATCGACACTCAGCTTCGTCTGCACCAAGCCTTCTGCAACACCCTTTAGGTTCTGTCTCTTTGGTCAGCGCCGTGTCCGGATGAGGATGGCGGCGAGGTGGAGTGCGGCCTGGTAGGCGATGGCGAGTTTGTCGCATCTCGTGGCCAGGCCGCGCCCCTGTTTGAGGCGGTTGATGCACCGCTCGACGGTGTTGCGCTGCTTGTGGGCATCGGCATCGAAGCCGGGCGGACGGCCACCTTGGTGGCCCCGCCGCAGACGGTGCCGACTTGGTCCGACGGCTGCGGGATGACCGCGCGGATATGTCGGCGACGCAGGTGGCCGCGGATCGCGCGGGACGAGTACGCGCGGTCCGCCAGAACCATGGTGGGGCGAGTCCGAGGCCGACCGAGGCCGGTCCTGGGTACCCGGATGCGGGCCATGACCGTCTCGAAGGCAGTGACCCGGATCCGGTCGAGCAGGCATTCACCGCCGCGGCAGACGGCGACGCCTTGCGGCACCGGATGATCGACTCGACGACGTCGGTGCCGACGTTCCGCACGGCGGAGAGGCCGAAAGGGATCACGTCGTCGCCCTGGGCCGCGAAGTTCGACTCGGACTCGTTGACGTTGGGCGGGAGCACCTTGATGCCCATGCGGCGGCACTCGTTGAGGTGGACGGCCGACTTGTCCTTGTCGTCCTTGACCGAGGTGAGCAGCGCCGCCATGTACTCGGCGGGGTGGTTGGCCTTGAGGTAGGACCGTCCAGTACGAGGGGCTGAGGCCGGCGACAGAACCGCCGGTCTCGACGACGGCGGGGGGCGGCGGAGGTTGGCGACGGCGACGTTTCTGGACCTGCATGTCCATGGTGGGTTGGACCTCACGAGGTCTCAGGATCGGCGTAGGCGTTGCGGTGGGCACGGCATCGTGGGGCCGCCGTGCGGGACGTCGTGCCGGGTGGACCGAGACGGCCCTGTGTGGCGGACTGCTCGTGTCGGCGGCGGCCGCCGGGGGACACCGGGATCGGGGCCGTGGTTCCTCACCGTGAGTGCGGTCTGCGGGGTGCAGACCGCGGGTCACTCTTCCACGGCCTGGTGGGGGTGGGCAGGGTGTTTTCCGCGGCGTGGGCCGGCTTTGCTCGTGGGTCGGGTCAGGCGACGAAGACGCAGAACGGGTGGCCCGAGGGGTCTGCCAGTACGTACAGCGGTTCGTCCGGGTCGTCGTGCCGGTCGAGCAGGAGGCGGGCGCCCAGCGACTCGGCCCGCGCGCGCTGCCGGTGGAGCGCGTCCACGTCCGGGACCGTGCAGTCCAGGTGGAGCTGCATGGGGACGTCGTGCCGGGGCCAGGTGGTCGGAGGGAGCTCGTCGACCCGCTGGAACGCCAGCCTCGCCCCGCCCTCGGCGTCGCGCAGGACGAGCCAGTCCCTCTCGTCGTCGCCACCGTCCTGGGGCGGCTCGTCGCCGGGGCGGTAGAAGTAGCCGAGCAGTTGGCGGTAGAACTCGGCGAGTTGCCTGGGGTTCGTGGTGTCCAGCACGGTCTGCAGCAACTGCGGGTGTTCCGTCATGAGGCCTCCGTTTTTCCTTCGCCGGACGGGAAGACCGACGGCGCCGCGGGCGGCGCCTCCTCGGCTTCCCCCGCCGCTCGCCGTCAATCGCGCATGCGCCAAGTCCGGCGGGTCCGCACACGGTTATGGTCGTTCGCCGGGTATCAGGTGGTGCCCGGCAGACGGCCGAGTGCACCGACGACGGGGACCGACGAGGATCAGGGGGTTTGGCATGGACGCCAGTATCACTTCGGCGTTGATCGGCGCCATCGCCGTGGGCGGCACGGCTCTGGGCACGGTGCTCGGCGGATGGGTCCAGGCACGTGGCGGCCAGGCCCAGGCGAGGGCCGCGCAGCAGGCCGCGCAGATAGCGGCGGAGGCCACACACCACCAGGCCCTCTACGACCGTCGCTGGTCGCTCCTGGCGGCCTATCTGCGAGCCGCCAGCGAGTGCATGGAGGCCGCGGATCAGCTCTACACCACGGATTCCGTGCCGGAGACCCGGCGGCGCTGGCATGCCTTCACGCTCGCCCACGCGGAGGCCGAACTGGCTGCCCCGGCGCCGCTTCTCGTTCCCATTGACGACGTCCGCAAGGCCGTGGGACGCACATACTGGACGGCTCAGCGGTCCGCGCCCGCGCGGCGCGCCTGGAAGGAGCTGCACAGGCGGGCCAAGCAGGGCGAGGTGGCAGCGGTCCGGGCGCGGGAGGCGGTGGAGGCCCTCTGGGAGGTGGACCAGGACGCCCCTCACGCGCAGCGGGCGGCGTCATCGGCGTACGCGGAAGCGGAGCAGGCTCTCGGCGGCCTGCCCGGGTTCGACGACGACCACACGGCTCTCCTGCTGAACATGACGCGGCACCGATGGGAGGCCGCCGGCCGCGAGAGGGAGACGCGCAAGGAGAACCACTTGGCGGCCCGCCGGAAACTGGTGGCGGCGGCGCGGAACGTCTTCGGCACGGACCGCTTCTGACCAACGCGTACGCACCGGACGCCGCCGATTCCGAAGACGGCTTACAGGTTGCAGCCGGCCTGGACGTGGGCGCGGTGGATGGGGTGCGGGGTGGGAACGTTGCCCTGGCCGGCCGCCGCCATCGCGGCGTCCTGGGCTTTGTCATCCAACAGTGTGCCGCTCGTCATCGTTCCGGGGTACCGAAGTTGCTCCGCGTGCCCGGGCAGCGTGGCGAGCGCGACAGGGCGAGTGGTCAGAGCGTGATGCGCTCGACGCCTGGAGCGCATCATTGACGCCGTCGGCTGAAGACAACAAGCAATGCCACGAAGAAGGCGGCAATGATCAGACCGATTCCCCAAAGGGGAAGCTCCGAGGAGGACGGGGCATGAGTGCGGCGTTGTTCGTTTCTTTCCTCGCGTAGAGATGGTCAGCGATGCCCCGCCAACTCAGCCATGCCCCGCCAACTATGAGAGGCAGCCCGAGTGTGTGTTCAGTTCTGAGAGGCAGAAGTGGTGGCTTCCGCGGCGTCGGCCGCCACCGCGGAACAGCCGGTGAGGCCCGCACCCACGGATATCCCCAGGCTGGCTGAGCTACCGGCGGCGGCCCCCGCCAAGCACACGCTCTCGATGCCGATGCCGACCAGCATTCCCCGTTCGTCTGTCCCTGCTCGACCGCGAGGTGGAATGTGCCGGTCAGCCCGCCCCCGGGACCGTCCGAGGCCGTGGTCGGCCGCCTCGACGAGGACGCCGCCGGGCGGTTCCTTCTGGAGGTCCCCTTTTCGCCGCTCCGGCCGCGTGCCGGTGGGCCCGGCAGACGGTGGAGACGACGTTGACCTCCCAGTGCTCAGGCCTTTCGCATCGGCTTCGGCCTGGAGGCCAGTGAGGATCCGGGCCCAGGTCCCGTCCCGCTGCCGGCGGAACAGGTCGTAGACCCACCGTATGCCGTCCACCAGATGCCGCCGCGTCCACTGAGCGAGTGCCCACAAGTCGGCCTCTCGGAAGGATTCGCGCGGTTGGGCTGGGTCCCAGCCACTGGGGGCGTCCGGGCATGGCTGTGGGCCGGTCACCGCGCGGTGGGGTCACGAGGCTGGTCACGGTGAGCGCGCCAGGCGGTGAGTGCTTCGGTACGGCTGCCGGCCGGGTGCTCGGCATGCCAGTCGCGCAGGAAGCGGTTGAGCTCGAACTGCGAGCCGATCTCCCGGGGCTGGGTAGCGGCTTGGCGTGTGGCGTGCCAGTGGGCGATGGCGTGGGCCAGGGTGCTCCCTGCGCCTTCGGTAATGAATGTCCGCATGTAGGCGTCGAAGTGGAAGCTCGGACCGATCTCCCGGCGGAAGAACTCGCGCAACACCTGACTGCACCGCTGGCCCTCCGGAATCACGGTGGACCCGTTCACCGGCGCGGCGAGCTGGCGGCCGGCGCTGCGCCTCCGGAGCGGGGCGGGCGGCGGGGCGACGCCGTCCAGTGCGGCCCGTAGCCGCCGCGTCAGCGCCGCCTTGCCGCCGCTCCGCGGTATCCCGAGCTCCCGGGCGAGCCCAGTCAGCTCGGCCAGCGTCCAGTACCAGCGGGCCAACTCGTCCCCGCTCAACGCCGCACTCAGCTCCGGTCGCGCCTCAGCGCCCGTATTCGAACTCATGTCCCCATGATAGGAGGGGTGGTACGCCCGGCGTTCGACGAGATGAACAGGCGGCCAGCCGCTACGTGATGGCGGCAGCTCGCATGGGACCGAGCGAGAGTCCGCAAGCTGCGCTGTGACAGGACGGAAGGCTTCGCTGAGCACCGCCGGACGCCGAGGAGATCTGCCCGGCTGATCACCGCGGCCGTCCAAGATGGTGGCAGCCGCCCGCCCCTCGTCCTTCTGCGGGTGGAGGTGGAGACCGACCCCATGCAGGTCGGTCCGGCCACCCCCGCCACGCGGAGGCAGGGACCAGACCCGGCTCGCCGTCCGGAGCGTCCTCGGCGGCGTGCCGGCGCATGAGGTCCCGCGTCGCGGAACTCGGGCGCAGCCGGTCCCGTACGTCGGGGTGAACCAGCACAGGAGCTGAACGAAGGCGGAGCGCGTCGCGTTCGCCGACAACCTGGACGGTCGCCCACCACTTGGTCGCCATGAGCGCGCGCTCCGACCGGCGTTTGAGCGTCGACCTGGCAGATACCTGGCAGAGAAGCAGAGGCTTCTCGAGCTCGCCCGGCAGTGCACCGACAGTACGGTGGCCGGCCACTGGCGTACGGAGCTCTCTGTGGCCAGAGCCGGTGCGTGGGCGGGAAAGCGCCGGTCTGGCAATCTCCACCGTGCCCCGGGCCCGGGCGGCACGGCCGCGCACCGGGAGGACCTCTCGACGGGTAGCGAGAGCGAGGAGCGAGGCCGTTTCTTCGTGCGTAGGCGGGCCGAGGCGGGCGGTGAGCACGGATGCCTCGGCGGCGCGCGTACACACAGCCGGGTCGGGCAACGCCGGTGCCGCGTAAGTGGCGCGGGCGGCTCAGGTGCCCCCCGGTCAGCCCGTCCCGCCCCCGGTGCCCGCCGAGGCGGTCAGCCCGCCGCGGCCGGTACCTCCTTCATCCGGTCGACGACCGCCCGCGTGAGGACGGCGCTGGTCGACACGACCGTGCCGGGCTTGATCAACCCCTGTTCGCCCGACTCGCCCCGCACCTGCACCGTGCGCTCGCCGAGGAACGCCAGGGTCCGGCGATCGAAGATCCATTCCTCGCGCACGCCGGACGGCTCGTCGAGCCGGGCGACCGCGACCCCGTGGCGGCCGGCGGCGTCGACCGCGTCGTCCACCGTCACCACACCCGGGATCTTCGCCGCCGCCTTGTAGAGGGCGGCTGTGAGCGCCGCCGGCGGGTGGCTGCCGCGCAGCAGGTCACCGATGGTGGTGAAGGCCTGCTGGTCGGGGTTGTTGCCCCGCCCCCTGGTCTCCCGGTGGATGCGCTGCAGCAGTGCGTCCGGATCGGTCGGCAGGGAGGCGAGGTAGTTGTGGCTGGGGGCGTTCAGGTTCGCCGTCGGGGTCCGGCCCGTCTCGTCGAGGCCCTCCAGCGTGATGCCCTCCGGGCCGGTGTTGCCGGGCTCGATCAGCCAGCCCCTGGTGCCGTCCGGGGAGTTCCACTGGTGGCGCATGTGCGGTTCTTCGCTGACCAGCGATGCTTTGCCGCCTACCGTCTTCACGTAGGTGGCGGCTGTCCTGGTTCCGATGTAGATGAACTGGTCCGGGCGCACCCCCGTCCCCGAGGCGGAGGAAGAGGAGGCGGCCAGCGAGATGCGGTCCAGGAGCTGCGGCGTCCCCTTGGCGTCGGCGGAGCCGATCCGGGTGGTCAGCACCGGGCCCGTCGCGACCGTGGAGCCCCGGCCGTCCGGCGCGCCCCGTTCGCCGTAGGAGAGGAAACCGACGGCCAGCGCCCCGGCCAGGGCGAAGCCCGCGGCGGGCACCAGGATCGCACGGCGCAGGAACGGGTTCCGATACCCGGCGGTGCGGGCCGGGACGGCGGTGGTCGTGGCGTCGGTGGTACGCAGGTCTTCGTTGATCCGGGCCATAAGGCGCTCCTTGTGGAACTGGTGGCGGCCCGCGGGCAGATCCCGTTCGGCGAAGGGCAGGAGGAGCGAGTTCTCCTCCCGGCCTGCCGGGTGAGGGCGGGAAACGTCGGCGTTCATCGGATTCCTTCCTGTGCGGACCGGACCGTGTTTACGCGGTCGCCATATGTCTGTCGGGTCCGGGCCGCGAGTTCCCGCCCGTGCTCCCTGAGTTCCGCCTCGGTGAGTTTTCGTAGCTTCGTACGGGCCCGGGACAGGCGGGAACGCACGGTTCCCACCGGGATCCTGAGCACTCGCGCGGCCTCGGCGTACTCCAGGCCCTCGCACAGGCACAGCAGCAGCACCTCGCGTTCCGGTCCGCGCAGCGCACTCAACTGCGCCAGCGTGGCCGCGATCTGACGCCGGTCGTCCAGCCGGCCGGCCACCTCGTCGGCGTGGTCGGGCACCGATGCGGCACCCGCAGCCGCCGTGGCGGCAGCGGCGGCGGCCCGGTACCGCCGGTTGCTCCGGCAGTGGTTGCGGGCCAGGTTGGTGGCGATGCCCAGGAGCCAAGGCCGCAGGGAGCCGCCCTCGGGGTCGACCGTGCCGCGCAGCCGCCACGCCTCCATGAAGGCGGCCGACATGACGTCCTCCGCGACGGCCCAGTCCCCGGTCATCCGGAAGGCATGGTTGTAGAGGGTGCGCGAGTAGCTGTCGAACAGCTCCGCATAGGCGTCCGGATCCCCGGAGCGCACCCTGGTTCGCATCTCTGTTGTCACTCCTGTCGGCTGTCCGGCACCTCCACCGCAGTTCCCGTGACCCGCGTCACACCTCCAGTGCATCTACGGCGCTTCAGTCGCGACCAAGGAGAACATGCCGGTTGACCTGGCGGAATGGACGACCGAGGACTGGCAGGGCTGCCTGGGTAAGCAGAGGGGACCAAGCAGGCGAATACCCTGCGACGGCATGTCGCGACGGTTCGCCCAGCCACTGCTCGGCGGTGATGACCGGTGCGGCCGTGGCGCCGATGAGGCGGTCGAGGTGCATGCCGAGGGTGGGTGCCCAGGTGCCGTGCCACTGGTTGCAGCGGCCGTATCCCCGGTCCGGGCTGGGCGGCGGGTTGCGGCTGTCACGCTTCTGATGAGGGGCGGGCGGGCGGCCGGCTCGCCGGGGGCCGGTCGAGCCCGGCCAGGCGGTGAAGGCCGTGACGGACCAGGACGCGGTGCACGGTCGAGGCGGGCATGCCGTGGAACGCAGACGCGGGCCTCCATGGCGGCCGGAATGCGGTGCGGGGTGGCAGGCGGCCGGCGCGGCGTACGTCCGCGCACGCTCGATGCCCCGCCCCTGGGGGAGGCCAGCGGTCCCCGCGGGGCCCGTGCCCCATCGCAGCGGTAATTCACGACGTTTTCGTCAACGTAACGGGCGCGTGCCGCCCCGTGGCGCTCGAAGCGTGTGGCGAAGGATCGGACCTGGCCGGTCAAGGCCTCGAGTTCAGGGCAGTTGGCCAGGATGCCTGCGAGCAGGAGCTGGGAGCTGTTCGGTCTTGGTCAGCGTCCAGGGCCGGCTGAGGATCCATCTCCTCGCCTCGCGGGGTGGCGGCGGTTGCGGGGTCGGGGCTGCTGGTCGACGTGCGGAGTCCGCCCCCTCTCCCCCGGCGCCTCGATATGCGCGTCAGGGGCCCGGCTGGTGCCGGGCCCCTGACGTTCGTAGCAAGGCAGGGATGCGAACCTGCGACCTCTGGGTCATGAGCCCAGCGAGCCACCGAGCCGCTCCACCCCGCGTCGGTGCAACCGCCCTGCACGGGGGCTGAGCAGGCAGCGGGGATGTCAGCCGCGGACGATGTTCTCCGCCTGGGGGCCCTTCTGGCCCTGGGTGACGTCGAACGTGACCGGCTCGCCCTCGACCAGCTCACGGTATCCGTTGCCGGAGATGTTGGAGTAGTGGGCGAAGACGTCCGGTCCGCCGCCGTCCTGGGCGATGAAACCGAAGCCCTTCTCGGAGTTGAACCACTTCACGGTGCCGCTGGCCATACTGCGTCCTTCTGATCTCGCCGGCGAAGCCGGCCGGGTGGAAAGCGGGAATCCTCCGCTGCGGGAGGCCCCGGCATCCGTTCTACCCCGACCACGGCTCCCTCATACGATCATCCACCCGCGAGTCGCACGCGCGATCACCGCGTCCGCTTCCCCAGCACGAATGAGCCTGGTCCCGTTCCCCGGGGAGCGGCTGATCAGCCCTGGCCCAGCGGGCCGGGGCCGAGTTGGTTCAACCCACCCTGCATGCACCAGGGAGGCGAGCGGAGCGAGGTACGGACAAGCCGTTGACGAGAAAGGTGCAGCCCTGCCCACAGAGGCGATCAGGACGCTCGCGGCGGCTGGGCCGGGCCGGCGTCGGCGCGAATGGGCGATCCGCCCAACCGGCGACGGCGCCGGCTTCTGCGGCGCTCGACAGGTCAGTGCGAAGCGGGCTTCCCGGCAGGGGACGTATGCCTCGATCTGGGCGGAGTTGTGGATGAGCGACCGCTCGGGCCGCCCAGGGGCTCTGCCACGGCCACGCCAACGGCATGATGCCGCCGGCTCAGGGAGGGAACCCCAGGGCCCGGAGAGGCCGTCGGCCTGCCGACGGCCCCCACCCGTGATCGAGGGCTAGCAGGTGCTGCCGGTGTACCAGGCGTACTTGACGGTCGATGTCGGCCCGAGGGGCGTGCGGCCGGGCGCGACGCATTGGGGATACCCGCTGTCGTTGTGCCGCTCGACGCGGATCCAGACATTTCCACTGTTGGCGCAGTGGCGGTAGTACGCCTGGCCTGCTGCGTGGTCGGGGTCCCATCCGCACGCGCGCGCATCCATCGGTGCGGCGGCGGCAGGGGCAGCCGTGCCGCTGACGCCCAGAGTGAGCATCAGTACGGCTGCCAAGCCGAAGACCTTTGTGTGGCGTAAGCGCATGACTGATCACCTTCCATGGCGCTCGGAAATGCAAGAGACAGTGGGCGTGCCCAGGTTGCGGCCCGGTCGCCGCTCCACGCCCTTCGCTTTCGATGCTGCCCGGTACGTCGCTGGAAGGTGAGCCTTTCGAATGTCTTCGAAAGGTCCCACGCCCGACGAGCCGGCGCCCACGGCGTCAGCGGTCATGCCACCCATGCGTGGACTCAGCAGGTCGCCGCTGGCTTCGGCGGCCGCCTCACTCCCAGGGCCGCTGCGGCTTGGCCAACCTGGTCCGCCTCGAATGCGGCCCGCTCCAGTGGCCGCACGGTTTGCCCCCTGTTGATCCCGACTCGGTGGCCGCGGCCGCATCCGCAGGCATGCGGGTGGGTAACGGAGGCGGCGCTGAAGCAGGGAAGCGGCTCACGCGCGGACAGGGCATGAATGATGAGCCGAAGAACGACGGGGTCACCCGGCCCCCGAACCCGAGGCCGACCAACGTCCGGCTGAAAGGGCAGGGGGCAGGACCGGCGAGGCCGCTCCTGCCCCCTGCTCGTGCGTCACACCGGCAGCAACTGCCACTGCCTGCCCCGGTGATCGCCCTCCGCCCAGCGCTGCGTGATCACCACAGCCGCGTTGCTGTCGACGCCCAGAAGCAGACCGCTGCTCCGGTTCGCGATCTCGTAGACCCGGGGGTCGTCGGTCACGGTGCCCACCGGGATCAGCCGCCACTGCTGATGGTGCGCCTCGTCGCCTTCGTAGGCACGCTGCGCGACCACCGCACCGGCCGTCCCGTCGGCTTCGTCGACCTGCACGACCTTTCCGCTGCGCACGTTCTCGAGGGTGTACACCACCTCGCCGCTGTCGCTCTGCCCGGCCAGGACCAGCCGCCACCGCTGCGACGGGCGGGGAGCGGCGAGCGACTGCTGGATCCTGGCCCCGTCCTTGAGCGACTCGCGCGTGACGCCGATCCGCAGTCGGCTGCGGACGCTCGCCCAGGAAACCACCGTGCCTGATGCGGGCAGTCCCGCCATGGCGGCCGCCGCGACCTTCCGGACGCGGTTGTTGACGTAGTCGGCGATGTAGAGAGCGCCGACACAGTCGACCGCGAGTCCGAAGGGATAGTTCAGCTCGGCGGAGGTGGCGGGGCCGCCGTCACCGCTGAAGCCGTCCGTGCCCGTGCCCGCGACCGTGCTGATCGTGCCGTCACCGGCAACCTTGCGGACCCGGTGGTTGTTGTGGTCGGAGACGTAGAGGGTGCCGGTGGTGTCGGCCACCACGCCCAGCGGGAAGTCCAT
Organism: Streptomyces sp. WAC05374; assembly: GCF_004353505.1. Lineage (GTDB taxonomy): Bacteria > Actinomycetota > Actinomycetes > Streptomycetales > Streptomycetaceae > Streptomyces. The sequence goes on along the minus strand of NZ_SMNQ01000026.1, from coordinate 56,688 downwards.
CCGGGCGGAGGTGGCGGGGCCGCCGTCACCGCTGAAGCCGTCCGTGCCCGTGCCCGCGACCGTACTGATCGTGCCGTCACGGGCGACCTTGCGGACCCGGTGGTTCTCGGCATCGGTGATGTAGAGGCTGCCCGCGCCGTCGACCGCGACGCCGTACGGGCTGTTCAGTCGAGCTGAGACGGCAGGCCCGCCGTCACCGGAGAATCCCGGGGCTCCGGTCCCGGCGACTGTGCGGATCTGCCCGTCCGGTGTGACCTGCCTGACCCGGTGATTGTCGGTGTCGGCGATGTAGAGGTTGCCGGTGTCGTCCACTGCGAGCCCGTACGGACAGTTCAACTCGGCGGCGACGGCGGGGCCGTCGTCACCGCTGAACCCGCCACTGCCCGTGCCGACGACCGTGTCGATCCGCCCGTCTGCTGTGACCTTGCGGATCCGGTGGTTTTCGGAGTCGGCGATGTAGAGGTTCCCGGCGCGGTCCACCGCCAACTCGCGCGGGCTGTGCAGATGGCCTGCGGAGGCAGGGCCCTGATCACCCCCGGACCCAGCGGTGCCGGTTCCTGCCACGGTGCGGACCCTCCCGTCCGTGGTGACCTTCAGGACTCGGTGATTGTTGTGGTCGGAGACGTAGAGGGTGCCCGTGCTGTCCATCGCGAGGCCGTAGGGACGGTCAAGCCGGGCCGCGACGGCGGGCCCGTCGTCTCCTGTGGCCCCGGCGTCTCCGGTGCCGGCGACCGTAGTGATTGCGGGGGCGATGTCTTCGCCCTCCGTTGCTGCTGTCTGGGCTTTGCTCATCTCTATCCCCTCACCGTGGGCCGGGCGGCCAGGAAGGAAGCCTCGTGATCGTGTCCGAAGGCCGCGGGAGCGGCAGGCGGGTGGTGCGCCCGCGCGCGGGCATCGGGGCGATCACTCGTCGATCGTGTACTGCAAGGTCATCTGGGTGCCGTTGCGCGTGATGCCCACGGGCACTGTGGTTCCGGCTCGCTTGCCGGCGAGGATGCCGTTGAGGGAGGGCACCGACGTGACGGGCTGACCGTCGACGGAGGTGATGATGTCCTTGTCCTTGAACCCCGCGGCGGCGGCGTTCAGATCGGGGTCCACGAAACGAACGCGGGCGCCTCCTCCCCCGGGGACGCTGCTGACGTACCCGCCGAAGGCCCCGGGCGTGCCTTGGGTGATGTTGACGGTCCAGTCCACCGTCACGCCTTCGAAGGTGAGACTGCCGGTGAACCGGCCACCTGCCATGGGCGCGTCATGGGCGGCGACGACGTCGACCTTCCAGGGCCGACTCCACACCCAGTTGTTGCCCGTCACCGAGAAGCCGGCGGACGACCCGTCGGGGGCGATGGACACAGGGCAACTCATACCGCTGCACCAGGGGTCCACCCGGACGATGCGTGTGTACGGCGGAGCCTGGATCTTCACGTTCTCCGGCCTTGAGCGGACCCGCCCGTCCGGCGGGAACTCGACCGTCCTGGCCGGTCCCGGGGCGTCGAGATCAGGGACGGACGACGGAGGCGTCGGCGCCCGGAGCGCCGTGACCGCACCAGGAGCGGCCGCAGCAGTGGCTCCGGGCGCCAGCCCTCCGAGCCACAGGCTCGCTCCCAGTGCGAGTGCCGTGCATGCCGCCGTGGACCTGCGCATGAATCCTCCCGAACGTGAAGCAGGCAGAGTTGTCGATGCAGTACAAGGACCGGCCGGGGTGGGGTGGGTTTCGCACCGGTGGTCTGTTCCGGCCCGGGCTCTTAACGGGTTCGAAAGCGGCGGTAGAGATTGCGGGCCACGTACACGCCCGGTCCTCCGAAGCCGACGATGTCCACGCGTCCGTCGCCGGTGATGTCGGCGAGGAAGCGGGGGTGGTGGCCAATCCGCCAGGCGCCGGCGTCGTCGTCGTGTCCGAAGCCGCGGCAGACGAGCTGGGCCTGCTCGAACGTGCCGTCGCCGAGGTTGTGGGAGACCCAGACCCCTTCGTCGCCGAAGCCGACGATGTCGGGGGTGCCGTCACCGCTGACATCGGCGAGGAAGCGCAGATGCTTCGTGGCCGTCCATCCCTGGGCGGTGCCGAAGTCGTTCAGGACGAGCTTGGAAGGCTCGAAGGTGCCGTCGCCGCGGCCGCGTGCGACGACGACGCCGTGGGAGCCGAAGCCGATGATGTCCGTCGCCCCGTCGCGGGTGGCCTTCAGCAGGAACCGGGGGTGTTCCCCGGCCGAGGCCCACCCCTGGTCGGTCCCGAAGTCGTCGAGGACGTACAGGGGCTCGGCGAAGACGCCCTCCTCGTCCTGGAGGGAGATCCAGACGCCGTCGTCGTGGCAGCCGACGATGTCGAGGCGGCCGCTGCCGGTGGTGTCGGCCAGGAAGCGGGGATGCTTGTCGGCCAGCCACCCGCCGGCCTTCTCGTCGTGGCCGAAAGCCTTGAGAGCGGGCTCGGCAGGGAGTGGCGCGAATTTCCCCTCCTCGTCCTGGAGGGAGATCCAGACGCCGTCGTCGTGGCAGCCGACGATGTCGAGGCGGCCGCTGCCGGTGGTGTCGGCCAGGAAGCGGGGATGCTTGTCGGCCAGCCACCCGCCGGCCTGATCGCCGTGGCCGAAAGCCTTGAGAGCGGGCTCGCCGTCCGCGGCCGCGAGTGTCCCGTCCTCGTTCTGAGTGGACACCCGGACACCGTCGGTGGCCAGCACCACGAAGCCGGGCTTGCCTTCGCCCCTGATGTCCGCGAGGGTCCACAGGTCCGCGGGGTCAGCGGAGGACGCGGAGGGGTGCAGGATGCGCTCCTCGTCGTCGAACGTGCCGTCACCTCGCGCAGCGGCCGTCACGGCCCCCTTGGCCGGCTTGAGCGCCACGATGTCCGCCGGCGCCTTTCCGGCGGTGTCGGCGAGGAATCGCGCGCCGGGCCCGGCCCACCAGCCCGGCTGTGTGCCGGGGGAGGGCACGACGCCCTCACACTTCCACCCGCCGGCGTCCTTGTCGCTTCCGAACCGGTCGAGGACCAGCAGGAGGTCGCTGAACGCGGGGGTCGCACCGGGTGCGGGCCGCAGCGCCCGCGAGGGGGCCAGCCGCCAGGACTGCCGTCCGTTCCAGTGCCCCAGCCGTGCCCAGCGCAGTACGGGGTCGCTGACGCGCTCGGGCTCGGCCGGGACGAGACGCCACCGCTGGCTGGCCGCGTCCTCGTCATACGCGCGCAGGACGACCGGGGTGCCGTTCCGAACGGGCTCGTCGGGACCGGCATCGAGATCGTGATCGAGGACGAGGACGGTGCCGTCGGCCGCGCTCTCGAGCACGTAGTGATCGGCTTCGCCCTCGACGGGGACGATGCGCCATTGCTGGCTCTTCCTGCCTTCGGCTGCGTCTTCCTGACGGACGCCGCCGTCCGCGGCGGCGGGCTGCTCGAGGACCTTGCCGCCGGTCGCGTTGCGGATCACGTAGACCTGCTCGTCCTGCGCGGACTGCACAGGGATGATCTGCCACTGCTCAGGGGCCGGACCGTCCTCGGGGAACTCACGGATGACGAGCGCCCCGTCCGCGCCAGGCGCGGCTCTGCGGCCGAGGATCTTCCCCGTGGCGGCGTTGACGATCTCCACTTTCACTTCGTGCGTCGGCACGGGCATCGCGGTGCCTCTCCAGGCGGTGCGGACGATGACTCGGGGCGGGTGTCGTGCGGCGGTGGCCGCCGGTCACGTGAAGACGTGGTGGTAGGGGACGTTCCACTCGCTGGGCAGGCGCGGATAGAAGGTGTTGATGACCGTCCCGGTGAAGTCCCCGCCCCAGTTGTGGGTGAGGCTCACCTCGCTGTTGGCGGTCACCGCGTGATCCTTGAACCCGAGGATGGTGTCGGGGTGGGTGATCGGCACGAAGGTGATCCCGCCCCACGGCGTGACCGTGACGACCCAGAGCTGGGTGTCCTCGGGCGCGCCGTTCTTACCCCGCCACTTGTCACCGACCTTGTCGGGCAGGCCCACCTGGACGGTGTCGGCCGTGCTCTGGGGCGCGTCCTGGTGGACGGTGATGCGCCTGCGCTGCGGCTTCGGCGTGCCGTCGTCGCCGCGGCCGGTGTCGGTTCCGCCTCCGCCGCCGGGCTTGGGCGAGACCTGACCGGCGGCGCTCTCGATGAAGTACAGCGGCCGCTGCCCGAAGAAGCCGGCGGGGGTGATGTGCCAGAGGTGGCCCTTGGCCTCCTTGACGGTCTCGTCGAGGGCGGTGGCCAGGTGGACACCCTTGTCATGGCTCGCTTCGCCCAGCTCCGCGGGACGCAAGTAGCCACCGTTGAAGGCATGGACGAGCATCACCGGGCGGTTCTCGACCAGTGCCGCGACGATCGCGTTGTCGTAGCTGTTCACCGCAACCGGGCCGCCGACGACCAGATTGGAAAGCGCCGTGCGCTCTTGGGTGTACATCGCGGAAACCTCACCTGTTCTGGATGCGAGCACAGAAACCTGGGGCAGTTGATGCGGAATTCAACGCAGCCGCTTTGAAGCGAACCCGGGCCTTCGAACGGAAGCCGAGCGGCTGGATGGACAGGGAATCAAAGCTTCGCAATCGAAGCTTCTGGTGGTGGCGTCCGGCAGAACGGTACCCGGGAGCAGGGCTGCCAAAAGTTATCGATCGGGTGAAGCCGGTGCAGAAAGGTCACCTCACCGGCGTTTCGGAAGCTATTTCCAAAAATCGACCACTCGATTGAGTGGGGCATGCTAATACGTCTTCCCCGGTGGGAGCGGGAACGGTAATTTCACCTGCCGGAACGTGCGGAGATTTCTGTTTGCTTTTCAGCGAGCGCGGTTCGGCCGAAATTAGTCGAGGACGGATAGATGCCTTCCACCGCATACAGCCTGGTAGACGCCAAGCGTCAGCCGCTGACGAAGAAGAACCTGCGGGAACTCAACATCGAACAGACCTGGCAGTCCATCCTGAACCACCCCAACCTGGTCTACGTCGACCCCTCCGGCGTGAAGCACAAACCCGTCGGGTTCTCCGTGAACAAGTCGAGCTTCGGCACCTTTCCCGGGACCGCCTTCCAGCAGGGCTGGCTCGCCTACATGAACCTCGGGGAGCCGCTGATCGAGGTGCGGGGCGACATCGGCCAGCCGCCGCCCGACACGTTCTCCTCGCGCACCTACGTCAACCGCAGCCAGTCCGAGATGACCTTCACCGACTCGGTCGACTTCACCGTGTCGAACGGCGTCACCTGGTCGCTGCACGGGGACGCCAAGCTGACCTTCGGCGGCAGCGTCGGTGCCTCGCTCCAGCTACAACTGCAGAACCAGCTCCGCCTGGACCTCCAGTCGCAGCTCGCGGCGTCGTGCCAGAACGGGACGGCGAACAAGAACGCGAACACGGTCACCAACAAGAACAGCAAGGACAGCATCGGAGTCGACAACGCCAACACCACCGAGACGTCGGCCAGCAGCTCGGCGACGAACTCGACGTCGAACACCATGACGAACTCCGTGGGATTCACGACCTCCGGCAGCGCCACCGGCAACGCGTCACTCAACGCACAACTGGCCCTGGGCATCGCGGCCACCGTAGGCGGCTCCCTGACCACCAGTTGGGCCTCGAAGTCGCAGATCTCCGGCAAAGTCCCGCCGAACTCCCGCGTGCAAACCATCGTCACCCAACGGCGCACCCGCAAGCAGTACACCTACGAGATCCCGGTGACCTTCTCCGGACTGATCGCGGTGCAGTACGCCGTGCCGGTGGCGGTCCTCTCTCCCCCGCAGCCCGGCACCTATCCCGGCCTCAGGCGGATGGTGGCCCGCGACATCGGTGACCTCGACCTGGCACCCGGCGGCTTCCGCATGACAGGGCTGGCCGAGGTCGTCTCCGCCCTGGACGTCCATCACACCATGCTCGATGGCGAGAGCCTGACGGTCAGCCAGCAGACGCTCTACAAGCACCCCTGACCACGCGGCACCGCCGCCACGACGACGACCAGAGGTGACGACCAGGTGTTCGACAACATCTTCAACAGCGCCGCCAAGGGCGCGGGACTGTTCTCCGTGACCACCGACAGCACGAAATCCCGGCCGGGCGAGGACGTCGACTTCGAGGACTCCGACGACGATACATACGACGACACCAGTCCCAGCCTGTTCAACAGCGCGATCCACGGCGCCTCCTCCCGCTCCAAGATCGTGCAGGAGACGTCACCCGAGGCGCGGGCCGTCCTGGGAATCCTCGGCTCCTTCATCCGGACCACCCAGGCGTCCGCCGGTGAACAGGGCCGGTACGCCCAGGATCCCGGCTCGGTCACCAAGGCGGCCTCCGCCGGCATGCAGGACGGGAGCGCGACGGTGAAGGAGTACGGCGACCTCAAGAAGGACGAGGATCTGAAGGAGAGGCCGAAGAAGAGCGACTTCACCAAGCCTCCCAAGACCCCGGACGCGCCCAAGGCCCCGGAAGCCCCCAAGGCACCACAGGCGACCGCGGAGAAGCCCACCCGTTCCGAATGAGACCCGAGCCAGACCTGGCAGCGGGTACAACGGCGCGTCACCGGGATGAGCCGGTGCGGGCATCGCCGTGGCGCCTTCGGGGCCGCCGCCAGGGTCCTGACGGGCTGCTCTCATCGGACGGTGCGGTGGTCAGGCCGACCCGGTTTGCCACGTTCACCCGGTCGAAAGCCGGGCCTGCGCCGGACGAGCGCTTCGGCGGAGAGAAGGCAGACGTGAGGGGGGTGACTCCGTCCGGGTGGGGCCGTCGGTCGCCCGCTCGTCGGGGGCTTCGCGGTGCCCGCTCGGCCTGGCATTCATCGCCGATGCCGTGTGCCCGCGCGAAAGGCGCGGATCGGCTCGTGCCGACAGCGCGGTGGCCGTCTCGGGAGGGGGGCCCGCGACGGCCACCGGCTGGTGGTGTGGCATGAGGAGCTACATGTGGTTGTAATACTGGCCGATCTTGCCGTAGTAGTCCGGCTCGATGGGGTGGTGGCGGTCCTTGTCGAACTCGGGCGCGTTCTTGATCTCTTCCTTCGTCCGGTCGACGTAGATCGTGTGTTCCTGGAGGTCGATGCTGGTGATGGTGCCGGCGGGCAGCAGGACGTGCTTGCCGAAGATCCAGACGCCGGTGTCGACCACGATGTGGGCGGCGTCGACCTCGTCGGAGTGCTTGTCGACCTTTCCGATGCTGCCGTCAGTGGCTTCGACCGTGTACCCGGTCAGGTCCGCCCCCGCCTGGAAGCCGGAGATGTCGCGATAGCTCCAGATATTGCCGCTCATGAAAGGCCCGCCTTGTCGTCTCAGGGTCACGGTTGGCCAGCTACGTGATGATCAGGGTGACCGTTCGCTGAGCTCCGCTTGCCCCGCCTTCGGGGTCTGACACCTTCGCTTCCCGGCGGGTCGCCGTCACGGCCGGGCCGTCCGCCGGCGGGGGTCGCTGGTCCCGACGACGGACGGCCGTCGAGACACGGTCGCGGTCGCGGTTGTGGCTGTGGCTGTGGCTGTGGCTGCGGCTGCGGCTGCGGCTGCGGCTGCGGCTGTGGGGAAGGTGGTGGGCTCTGGGGCCGCCAGGGGCGGGGCGTCACCCGCGTGGGGAGGTGGCCTTGCTGTCGTAGACGTTGCCCGGGGTGACGACCTGGGTGATCGCACGGGCGAGGAGCGTGGACGGCTCCTGACCCTGCCGGCGGACGTCGGTGTTGATCATGACGACCAGGGTGGCCTTGCGCGAGGGCAGGTACACGGTCACGGTCTCGTACCCGGCAACCACCTCGGACGTTGCCTGACAGGTGCGGCCCTCGGTCCCACTGGTCGTGGCGGCTTCGCGAGGACGGTTTCCGTATAGGCCTCTTCGAGAGCCACATGCAGGGACCGTCACGAACCGGTCATGGCCGGCCCCTGCCGTGTGGCCGGCCGGTCAGGGGCTGCCACCGCTCTTCCAGCCCGGGGTCGAGCCTGCTGCCCCACACCAGGGCCGCGCCGACGAGGCCGGGCTTGTCCCGGGTGGCGAGAGCCGGGGCTTCGAGCATGTCGGCGACCTCTTCCAGGTAGGTCACCAGCGTGTCGAGCTCGTCGCCAGGGCCTTCGTCGTGGCGCGACCAGCGGCCCAGGTATCCGGTCGCAGCGTCCAGGTAGAGGCCCGATGTGCGGTCGGACACGCCGTAGGAAATGACCGGTATCCAGGCCGCCTTCCACACGGTGATCCGGTCACGCGCGGGGCGGTGCGCGTCCAGTCCGTCCTGCCGCGCTTGCGCGTGCGACTGCTGCCGGTGGAAGGCGACTACGGACTCCGGAGTCATCAATGCCTGGTTGCCGGGCAGGCAACCCGCGCCGTCGACCCCCTCGTCACCCGCGGTCAGTAACCACAGGGCGCGCAGGCCGGCAGGTATGTGCACACCGAGATCGCGCTCCAAGGCAGTGAGGACGGTGGGACTCGCGCCGGCGCGCAGCGCGGCGTGGGAGTCCGGGGCGTGCTGCCGGAGCCAGCCCGAGACGCGCTGCCAGGCGTCGGTGACCTCTCGCCCGGTGATCGTGTCGGAGGCGGTATCGGCCGGCCTGTCATGGGGTTCGTCATGGATGTCGTCGTGGGTGTCGTCGGCGGTCCGGGCGGGCGTCGACGGGTTCACGTACCGGATCTCGATCCGGTCGGGTTCGCGTACGTACCCGATGGTCAGGTCGGGGCAGTCCTCGAACAGCTCGCCATCGACCGACACGGTGAGCGTGCCGGGCGGGCCTGACGGCCGGCCCATGTCCGGGTCCTCGGCCAGCCGGCCGGCCAGAACCTTCAGGGCATAGGGGACGCCGGCGCCGAGCTGAGCGGCGGCGTCACGCACGTGCGGGGGGATTTCGACGTCCACGGCCGGGTGCTCCTTGTCGCTCGTACGGCGGGCAGGTGCCCCTCACACAGTAGGGTCTCCGCAGGTCACGCACGGGTGGCCGGCCGGGGCACTCGACGAGCAGGAACCCTGGGGGTGCGTGTCGAGGCCGGCAACGCCGCCCAAGCGGTCGAATACGGCGGAAAGGGCGTGGCCGCACGGTGGTCGACGGCGATAAGCCGGTGGTCGGTCCTGGGGTGATTGGCGGGCGTGGACGTCCTCGGAGTCCGGGGCGGGGGCGGAGGTGCGGCGGGAGCCGAGGGCAGTCGACGGCGAGGGAGTCGACCGGGACGTCGGGCGGGACGTCGGGCGGGAGGCCCGGCCGGCCCCGACGGCGGCGTTGAGCGCGCGGCAGTTGCGGAGCGCCGTGCGGGAGAAGAGCACCCCCCGGTCGCCGGACCGGGGTTCAGGCCGCCGCGGTGCGGAACATCCTGGGGCTTTGGCCCTTGTGGCGTTTGAACGCGGCGCTGAAGCCGAAAGCGTCGGCATAACCGACGGACCTGCCGATCTGGGCGATGCTGAGGTCGGTGTCGGTCAGGAGCGCCTCGGCCTCGTCCATGCGGCATTCCGTGAGGTAGGCGAGGGGCGGGCGGCCCATCAGCTTGGTGAAGCGCTTGGCGAACAGCGCCCGGGAGACGCCGGCTCGAGCGGCCAGCGACGCCACCGTCCAGGTCTCGGCGGGCCGGTCGTGGAAGGCTTGCAGGGCCGGGGCGAGGACGGGGTCGGCGAGGCCCCGGTACCAACCGGGCGCGTCGGCGCCTGCCTGGTCGAACCAGTTGCGCAAGGTGCACACCAGGGCCCAGTCCAGGAGCCGGTCCATCAGCGCCTGCGAGCCGGCCGAGAGTTGGGCGGCGTCGGCGGCGGCCGTCTCCAGCCAGGCGCAGACCTCGACGTCCTCCGTGATGACCAGTACGGGCGGCAGGGCGCGCAGGAGCCGCTCGTGGCGATGGTTCGAGGCACGGTAGGCGCCCACGATCAGCGCGGTCGCCTCCTCCGAGTCGGTGCCCCAGTGGATACCGCCGAGTTCCTGGGCGGTGCACTCGGCGTCCTTGGTGAAGCAGGCGATCTCGTACGTGGTGTGAGGGCTGTGGACAGTGGTGGGGTGGTCCACGAGGTGGAACGGGGCGGGGCCGCGCACAATGGCCGTGTCGCCCGGGCCGACCGCCCGCTCGGTGCCGTCGGCGAGCATCAGGGTGCCCCCGCCGCGCAGCACGCTGATCATGGTGAGCGGTGCGTCGTCGGCGAAGCGGATGGTCCAGGGGGCCGTCAGTACGGCGTGGGTGACGACCGAACCCTCGGCCCGGATGCCACTCAGCAGTGAGCTCAAGGGATCCATGGAACGCATCGTAGACGATCTCCTATGTTCTGGAGGGTTTCTCCCATGGATCATCCACGCCACCGCGGCTGTACTGGACGCATCGAATCGACCGAGATCAGCCAGGAGTTGACGTGACACAGCACGACAGCCTTGCCAGGACAGCCCTCGTGGTCGTCGCACACCACCGCACCGATTCGCTCACCGCGCACACGGCCCGGCGTGCCGCCGTCCGGCTCGAAGCCGCCGGATACCGCGTCGACCTGCTCGACCTGCACGCCGAAGGGTTCGACCCGCGCATGAACACGGCCGACCAGCCGGACTGGAACAACAGGGAGAAGGCGTACTCGGACGAAGTGCACGCCCACATGCGGCGCATCCTTGACGCCGATGTCGTCGTCGCCGTCTTCCCGGTGTACTGGCAGAGCGTCCCGGCCATCCTCAAGGGCTGGATCGACCGCGTATGGAACTACGGGTTCGCCTACGGCCGTAGCAAGCCCCGCCTCGACGGCAAGCGCATCCTGTGGCTGGGCCTGGCCGGGGCCACGACCGGCGATCCCGTCGTGGAGGGGATGCAAACCGTCCTCGAGACCAATCTGAGCGAAGGCATCGCCTACTACTGCGGCTTCTCCCATTCCACCGTCGGGCTGCTCACCGACGCGGAGGAGCGCCCGCAGCGTGTCGACGCCGAAGGCAACCTCCTGGTCGGCGAAGCGGTCACCGGCGCCGAGCGAGAGGCGCAGTACGCCGATCTCGACCGGCGTGCACGGGAGTTCGTGGAGAAGTTCGTCGCCGAGGAACGTGTGGCGGCCTGACCGCCGGGGAGCCGGTGGCCCGTACGCGCCCCCCGGCCCGTATCCGTCCGTTGGCCGTCCCGCGCCGTGGGAGGCGTACGTCAGGGACGCAGGCCGGCGTGTGCGAGGGCGGCCGCGCCGAGGGCGGCGATGACCTCCTGGTCGCCGCGACGCCAGGCGTCGGCGAACCCGCCGGGCGGGGCGGGCAGCTTGACCAGGGCGGCCGGCGGGCCGGTGAGGGCGCGCAGCGCAAGCAGGTCGGCGCCGCCCGGCGCGTCGGCCAGCCGGCGGACGATCAGGCTGCGGCGCATCCAGAGAAGGCGCGGGGGCAGCCAGAAGATCAGGATCAGGAGCACGAGGACGACGAGGAGAGCCGCCGTCGTCAGGTCGGCGACCTGGGTGACGGTCTCCTGGAACGATGCGCCGGCGTCGGCGAAGCCGGTACTGGCGTCGGCCGCGGACTGGAGCGGCTTGTTCAGGACACCGCCGACGAGCGGTACGTCCGACGCGGCGTCCGCGGCGTTGCCGAGCTCTTCGGCGAGGCCGTCTCCGGAGCTCTCGACCTTCCGCCCCGGCTCAGCCAGCAGCATGATCCTGTCGCGGATGCAGAGCGCCGCCCACACCGTGAGGGCGATCAGGGCCACGGCGGTCAGGTCCGCGAGCACCTGGCGGTTCCGGCGGGCGGGAGTCTGGGCGTAGATGCGCAATGGCGGGCTCCTGTTTCCGTTCAGGGCGTCGAGCAGGATCGGCCATCCGGCCGGCGACTCGGCCGGCCGGTCGTCGGGGTCAACTCTTCCACCGCGCTCCCCGGGCAAACGCGCGAGGCACGGACCATGGCCGGGCTGGCACTGTCGTAGCCGCGACGCACCGCGCTCCGCCGCCCCGGCGGGGCCGGCACCTGCCCGGGAGACGCGAGGGGGCCGATCCGGGACCGGGACCGGGCGGCGTCGCGGCACCGAGGGCCGGGCGCTGACGGCGGCGTACGTGGACGGGCCCGCACGACGGGGGGCGCAGGCCGGGGCAGGCGGTTGCGACCTGGTAGCGGGTCGGCAGCATGGAGGACCGGACCGCGGCCTGCAGAGGAACCAACTGTGCGGCATTCGCAGCCCGTTGACCTTCTCCGGTTCACTTCAGGTTGGCAAGGTGCGGGGTGGACTCGATCGCGCCCATCCGGGCCATGACCGTGCGGATGCGGAGATCGTCGGGCTTCTTCTCCGGTGCGGCAGGAGGATTCCGGCGATGCGGCCTGGATCGGCTGCGGGCGGGCGTTCCCTCCGGAGCGTCTTCCAACATCCGGTCGCCCCACGTCTTGTCCCAGGTCACCGGTGGGAGACCCCTCGCCTCAGCCACCATGCGCCGGTGCGCGAGCCGCGCGGTGAGCGGGAGTGCCCCACCCCGTCGCTACGCGCCCGAGCCTTTCAGCGGCTTCTGGAGCTGCTCGTTCAGGTCGACCTCGCCGGGGGTGGCCGCGTTCTCGACCGCCTCGGTCCGAGCCCTCGCTCGACGCGTTCGCCGCCAGTGCGTCGAACGGCGCGCCGCCTCACCGTCACCGCCGTCGGGGTGTGGCCGGAGTCGGCCGAAACCCTGTGGAGCCGGCCTGCGGGCCGTGGAATGATCTTGGGCGACCGGTGAGGGAAGGAAGGTCGAAGAGGTGTACGTCCCGTCATCCGCGCGAGCTCTCGATGACGACGAGCGTGAGCTCGTGGAGCTGGCACGCCGCACCATAGACGCGCATACCGACGCCGGGCCCGACGAGGACGGGATCCACACGGTGGGCGCCGCGGTCATGGCGGCCGACTACCGGATGTTCGCCGGTGTGAACCTCTACCACTTCACCGGCGGGCCGTGCGCCGAACTCGTGGCGCTGGGAGCCGCACGAGCCCAGGGCGCCCGCCAGATGCGCTGCATCGTCGCCGTGGGTAACCACGGGCGCGGGGTCATCGGCCCGTGCGGGCGCGACCGTCAGGTCTTCGTGGACCACTACCCCACCATGCGCGTCATCGTGCCCACCCCCGCGGGTCTGAGGTCCGTGCTCGCCGCCGATCTGATGCCGCTCGCTCAGCGGTGGACCCCGGAGGCGGGCATGAACGGTCTCGACCCATCGCTCTACCGGGATCCCGAGGCGGCTGGTCCCCCGATCATCCGGTTCAACCCCCGCTACCTCGAAGCCGTCCGCTCCGGCGTCAAGACCAAGACCACCCGCTTCCGGGACCCGGCGCAGCTCGGCCCGGCGAGACTGGTATTCGAGAGCGACCCTGAAGTCGTCCTGCCGGCGGAGGTGACGGGCATCAGGCACTGCCTGGTCAGCGACCTCACCGACCAGGACGCGCAGGCCGAGGGGTTGACGACCGCGGCCCGGCTCCGGGAAGTCCTCCAGGGCCACTACCCCGATCTGGTGGGAACCGACGGAGTGGACGTCATCACCTTCCGGATCAACCACAAGACGGGCGCCTGAACCGCTGATGCGATGGCTGGGCCGCGAGGTGACGACCACGCGGTCCCAGAAACGGCGACCCGCCGGCCGGGCTGGTCGGCCTGGCGGGGCACCCCCGCCGGCTGTCTGGGTGCACCGGTGGTCACCGGGTGCCGGGCATCAGCTCCACGCGGATGCCGTCACGGACGTCGATCACGTACGTCGTACCGGTGGCGTGCGTCCAGCCCGTTGCCAGCAGGTAGTACCGGCCGCCCCGTTCGATGAGCCGCCGCAGGCCCGTGTACCGGTAGCGGAAGTGCGCGTCCTTGCCGAGGTCTTCGACGCGTAGCCCCGGGCCCGCAAGGCTGAGGCGCTCGGTGGACAGTACGACGACGGCCGTACGGCTGACGACGTGCCGGCCCGTCAGACGTGCTTCGGACACTCCCAGGTCGTTGGCGGCCAGCGTCACCGCCCACATGATCAGAAGTGCGGTGACCGACGTTGCCACCGCTCTGCCCGCGGGGCCGGCGGCACGGCCGTCCCGGCGGCCGACGGCCCGCCGGTGCGCGAGGGTGACGCCCAGCGCCAGCGCCAGTGCCGCCGCCCAGCCGTAGGGGTGGGACCACTGCCACAGGACGAGGGCGAGAAGGCCGGCGGGCATCAGCAGCAGATCGGCATGACGGACCCACCCGCCGGCACGGCGCAGGAGGCGGGAGACGGACGCGGGCCAGGGAAGTCCCGTCATCACGCCGGGGCGGAGGGCCGCGTACGCGATGACAGTGACGGCGATGACGACGGGTCTGCGTACCAAATTCAGTGCCTGGATGGCCAGTTCGGGAAAACCGATGCCGAGGGTGAAGACGTCGAGCCGGAAGTGGTGGTAGAAGGCGGTGAGGTAGACCGCGCCGAGGTAGAACATGGCGGCGGCGAGGAGGGAGGCCTGCGCGGCCACCGCGCCGACGAGCCCGGTCGTGGTGGGGGCGGGCGGTACGGGAGTGGCCGCGTCGCCGGATGCGGCGGGGAGGCGAGGGACGGTTCGCCGCGCCGCGGTGACACGGGCGCGCCGGAGCCGTTCGCGGTGGGGGTTGCGGGGCCTGCCGGCGCCGATGGGGGCGGAACGGGCCGTGGGGCGTCCGGTCATCCGCCGGCCGGGCCGGATTCGCCGGGGGTGCCGCCGGGGCCGGGGCAGGGCGGGTTCGACGGGCTTGATGGTGGTGAAGGCGGTGGGTCACCCGGGGGTGAGGGGGTGGGGCTGTCCGACCCGGAGGGTCCGGGGGACGACCCGGTCGCGGGAGGGCAACTGGGGATCGGTGTGTCGCCGCCTCCCTCGCTCGTGCCGCCCTCGCTCGTGCCGCCCTCGCTCGTGCCTCCCACGTCACCGCCGCCGCCGTCGCCGCCACCGCTGGGGTCGATGCCACCGACCGGGTCGGGCCGCGGTCCGCCGGTGGTCGGGGGCAGAGGGACGGGAGGCACGGGGTCACCGCCGTACGACGGGCCGCCTGTTGCACCGCTCGTCGAGGAGTTGCCGGACGGGCTGCTCGTCCGTCCGCCCGAACCGCCGCCGGAGAGCCCGTCGGGAGCACCTGGCGAGCTCGCGCCCTGCCCCGTACCGGACTCGTCGCCCATGCCGGAGTGCTCATCCGTCCGAGCACCGCCGACCGCACTGGCGCCGTCGCTCGACGGCGGTACGGGTTGCACCGTGACGGAGGGCCTCAGGGTGGGCTGCGACGCGCCCCGGTCCGCGTGACCACAGGCCGCGAGTACCAGCGCGATCACCGACACCGCCGCCGGGCGCGCGACGTGCCGCCCCGTCCGTACCACCATGTGCCATCCCCCCATCCGGTGATGGTAGGAGCGGGTGTCCTGCGGCGTACCACTCAAGACCGGCCATCTTCCGCCGCCCGGACGGCGTCAGGGCGGCGTCCCAGGCTGCGGGCGGCGGGACGGCACGCGAAGGAGGAACGTCTCACGGCGGCGCGTGGGGGGCGGTATCACCGGATTCCCCACCTCGCGCCTGTTGGCGTCGGTTGATGCCCGACCGGCGGTCGGGTCCCCTCTTGGGGAATGCGGTCACGATGTGTCAGCCGCCCGCTGGTGTCTCAGGGGCAGGGCTTGCTCATGTAGAGGGCGTGTTCGCCCGAGGACGGGGTGCCGGCGTAGAGCGTCGTGTCCAGTCCGCAGAAGGTGAAGCCCATCCGCCGGTAGGCGTGGATCGCCGGTGCGTTGATGTTGGTGACTTCCAGCCAGATGTGCCCGGCACCTCGCTCGCGGGCGAACTCGGCGGCGTGGCCGACCAGGGCACGGCCGACGCCCTGGCCCCGGTAGGGCGGAGCGACCTCGAGGTCGTCGATGACCAGTCGCCGGTTCCACGGGGCGTAGGAGACAGCGGCGAAGCCGGCCAGGCGGCCGTCGGGGCCGAGGGCGACGAAGGTACGGCTGTCCGGGTCCTCCTCGGCCGCGGAGCCGTCCCCGTCGTCGCTGTTGTCCGCCGGGAAGACTTTGCGGATGGGCGGGTGCACCGGGATCTCCTGGAGGGTGAACCCGTGCTCGGTGCCGGTCACGCGGAAGACGGTGCGGGTGGTGAAGGATCCGTCGAGTGCCTCGATGGCCTCGGTGTCCTCGGGCCGGGCAGTGCGGAACTCCATGTCATCAACGGTCCCCATGCCGACAACCTACGACCGGTCCGGTCGGCGGGGAGCAGTTTTCGGACGGCTTGGGACCGGGGCCCTCTCCCGCTCCGTGCCGCCGCAGGAAACGGGCCTGACGGTCGAGGAATCCCGCCGCGTAGAGCTTCCGTGGTGCGAGTACGGCGGTCGCTGCCAGCCGCAGCGGTGAGCGTTCGGTGTCGTGGTCCACCAGCGAGTGGGTGGCGTCGGCGTAGTGCTCGACGCTCAGCGTGGAGGCGGGGAGGATCTCGCGGTACACGGTCTCCGTCTCCGTGACGTCCACGTTCACGTCGTGGCCGGCCAGCACGAGCAGGACGGGGGTCCCCCGCATGGCGCGCAGGTCGGCGACCGCGTCAGCGGTGTGGTTCTTCGTGATGAACCGCCACCGGCCGGGCGTGATGTCACCGGTGTCACCGACCGTCGCGCGGTACTCCTCGTAGGACGCACCCCGCCGCAGCAGGCGCAGGGTCGTGTCCCGGCGGCGCATGGCCTCCTCGATGCGAAGTTGGTCGGCGCCTTCCCCGCGGAGTTCGGCGAGCAGGTTGTAGCGGCCCTGCCGGAGCCAGTTGACGGCCGGGGAGACGGCGATGACGAACTGGACACGCCGGTCCTTCGCGGCGACCTTCGGCAGCACCCATCCGGCCTGGCTCGCTCCCCACAGCCCTATGCGATCGCCGTCGATGTCGGGACGGGCCCGGGCCCAGGCGACCGCGGCGAGGGTCTCCGCGGCGCGGTCGTCCATGCTCTGCTCCAGCCAGTCGCCCTCCGATCCCGCCACGCCCGGTTTGCTGAACGACAGCGAGGCGTAACCCGCCCGCGCGAACGATTCCCACAAGGGCCGGTAGAAGGTGTCGTGGGTCGCGTCCACACGCCCGTCGCCGTGCACGAAGACCACCAGCCCGAACGGTCCGTCGCCTGCCGGCGGGCGGGCCAGCACTCCCTCCAGCCGATGGCCGTGGTGCCGCAGCACCACACGCTCCTCCCGCAGGGCGTAGGTGTTCTGCCACACCACGACGCCTCCGAGACCAATCACCACCACAAGGGCCCCGACCAGTCCCCACACCAGGCGCCGCCGTCCGCGCCCCGCGCGGACCCGCTGTCGTCGTCTCAGCACCGGACCGCTCCGATCTATCGTTTCAAGAACGCTCGTATTGAAAGTGAACGTACTATAGTTGATAGTGGAGGGAACGGGGACGACGAGAGGGAGCAGTCGCGTGGAGCCCATGAACCCGCACCACCCCACGACGCGGGACCGACCGGGGGGCGGCCGGCGGGCCCAGGCCGTCGCGTACCGACGCGGTGTGCCCGAGGGAAGCGAGAAGGAGGTGGCCGCCCTGTACTGGGAGGCGTTCGGCCGCAAACTCGGCCCCGCCCTCAACCCCCCGGACACCGGGCGGGCCTTCATCGCCGCGCACCTGAACCACGACCGGGGCGTGACCGCACTCACCGACGGGACCGTGGTGGGCGTGGCGGGCTACCAGCTCGGCGGCCGCGCGCTCACCGGCGGCGACGTGAAGGACGTCCTGTCCGCCTACGGGCTCTTGCGCGGCCTGCCCCGGCTCGCCGTCCTCGCCCTGTTCGAACGCACCCCGAAGGAGGGGGAACTCGTCATGGACGGCATCGTGGTGGACGCGCGCCACCGCGCCGGCGGGATCGGCAGCCTGCTGTTGCAGGAGGTCGCCGCCATCGCGGCCGAGAACGGATGCCGTCGTATCCGCCTGGATGTCATCGACACCAACCCCCGTGCCCGAGCCCTGTACGAACGGCACGGCTTCGTCGCCCGGCACACCGAGCAGACGCCCTACCTGCGCCGTCTGATGGGATTCGGTGCCGTGACCACCATGTACCGACCCGTCACCGAGGCGGACCGGGCCGGCGGGGGTGCACGGTGACCGCCCCCGGCGCCCCCGTCAGCGGTACGCGTACGGAACACGCGCCCAGGCCGCAGGTCCCCACCCGGCTGCTGGTGCACGCACTCGTACGGGAGGACGGCACCGTGGACGCCGGTGAGCTGTACAGCGTCGCGGGCCTGCTGGGCATGTCCGACCAGCAGGTGCGGCTGTGTGTCAAACGCCTGGTTGCCGACGGCCGGTTCACCCAGGACGGCCGGGGGCGCAGGGCCGTGCTGCGGGCCGTCGCCGACCCGGCCGGCGCCCTCGTGCCGGACGCGGCGTACGTACGCCACGCCTATCGGCAGGACGCCGGACACTCGCCCTGGGACGGCGTCTGGCACCTGTTCGCCTTCGCCATCCCCGAATCCCGTCGCACCACCCGCGACGCCCTGCGCGACACCCTTCTCCACCTCGGCGCGGCCCCCCTCCAGGGCGGCCTCTACGTCACCGCCAACCCGGTCACCGACATCGTCGAGAGCCACGCCCGCCACCTGGGCGCCCTGGACTCCCTGACCTTCCTCACCAGCACCGACCTGCGCATCGGCACCCTCACCGAACCCGCCGCCCTTGCCGCCGTACTGTGGCCCCTCAAGGACATCGCCGCCCGCTACGAACGGCTCACCGCCTTCGCGCGGCACTGCCTGACCGAGCTGAGCGCGCCGGAAGGGGCCGACGGTGCCGGGGGCGTGGCGGCCGGTCGCCTGGCCATGGCCGTCGAACTGGCGGCCGAGTTCACCACAGCCATGGAACCCGACCCGCTGCTCCCCCCGGAACTGCTGCCGCAGCCATGGCCCGGCGCCCGGGCACGCCGCCTCACCGCCGACTGCTGGCAACGCCTGCGCCGGACGGGCACCGACGGGCCGGAGGGGCTGCGCCTGTTCCGGTTCTACGGCGACACGCTGGGCGACCTGCGCGAGAATTCCTGACAGCGTGGGCTCCATCGGTCCGACTGTGTCCCTGGCCTTTTCAGGTCCCTTCTCGCTGCGCACCGGGCGGGTCTTTGCCGGACCCCGTCCACGCCGGCGGAGGCAGCCGGCAGCCGGGAACGCGCGCCTCGCCGGCCGTGGGCGCTCGTCGAGCACGCGGACGGGCCAATTGATGACCCGCCCGTACAGCAGGCAGGTGATTGAGCGGCATCACGTGCACGGGGCCTCGTCGGCGTCGTCAGCGCTCACGGGTCCTTGACCACCACCAGCCGCCAACGGTGAAGGCGTTCACCGGCGCAGGATTCGGCAGAGTACGACGCTCGAACTCGTCGTCGATACGGGCAACCAGTCGGCCGAGATCGCGCCGTGCGCCGCGGGGGAGGTGAAGCATGACCTCTTCCAGATCGTCGCGGGCATACTCGACCTCCAGTCCGGGCTGCCATACCCGGGACGCCGTCGGACAACGGCCGGGTTGCCTGAACGCCGACTCGAAGCGGGCGAGCGCGTCAGCAACCGCACCGGGCCACATCCGCTCGTCCTCTACGCGGCGGACGGCTGCACGAGTCCTCGCGGAAACGCCCCGGATCCGCCGAACGACAACATGTCCGGGAGGCCGCCACCGCTCAGCACGGACGGCCTTCGGGCGCCTACGTGGCATCGCCCTTTCTGATCAGCATGCTGCCATTCTGCTACGGACGAGCGGGGGGCGTTGCGGGTGTGAGCGCTTCGGTTCGCACTCTGCGCACCCGGTCAGGGGGCGGAGGAAGAACGGGTGCCGACGGGGGGCTCTGCGGGCAGCATGTTTGCACGTCCGAGTACACCGCGTACGGCGGATCTGCTGACACCCACGGCACCACATGGATCACGTGGGCCGGCGACCGATTCTCGGCTTCGTGTGCCGGAGCTGTCTGTTTCCGGCCAGTCGGCCGGGGCGGGCTCTCGTTGCCTGATTCCACTGAACTCGACTCCGCGGTGAACCACCGCTTGCACGACGGAAGACAGGCATGACCCAACGCGACGTCATACTCAATGAACTGGCTCAGGGGCTCCGCCCGATGTCACAAGGCATCGCGTGGTTCGACGCACTCGACCCACAGGAGCAGTCCGAGGCCCTGCTGTTTCTGCGCCACCACTGTGTCCAGGCACGTGCCACCGCCGAGGACGGACCGGAAAGCATCCACCGTGCCGGTCTGCGCCCGACGCACACGCCGGCGGTGCTGATCACACAAGGTCGGATCAACGAGCAACTGGGGAAAATCGCCTCTCTCACTCCCCGCGGCGAACGCCGAAAGGCGTTCCGACTGCTGATCGCGGTGCTGGGGATCGCCGACGCACGACGCCGCGAACGCCATTGCTCGCACGGGTGCGGTCACTGGTGGCACAGGCTGTCCGCCGGCGGCTGATCCTCCGTCGGCACCTGAACCACGACTCGGCTACCGGATCAGGTGCGTAGGCTGCCGGCCGTACCGATGGCAGAAGGTGCCGCGCGGACGGGCTACGAGGCCACATACGCTGCTCCGGTGAATGTGGATGATCTTGAATGGCAGGCGGACAGTCGGAGGAGTCAGTCCACGCGTCGTGGACCTGCTCCTCGAACACGGACACCTGGACCTGGTGGTGCGGACAGCGGGCGAGCGCGGGGACTGGTTCTGCGCACAGGGCGCGGTACGGGAACTGCTCATGGTGGGGGAAGCCGAGCGGGCCTGGGCGGTGATGCAGCCGTTCGCGGGTACTGGGGGGCTGCCTGCGATTTCCGCCGGCGCCGACATCCTGCTGAAAATGAACCGGTTTCCGGAGGCGTTGGCCCTGGCGCACCCGGACGGAGTGACGCATAAGCTCGGCGAGGCGTGCCGGGTCCACGCGGAAGTACTGGCGCGGGCGGGGCGGGTCGATGCGGCGATAGAGGTGCTCGTACCGCACCTGCGGGACGATCGGCTGCTGTCGTTCCTGGTGGAGATGACCGAGGGACAGGGCCGGGACGAGCAGGTCCTTCGACTGATCACACCGCTCGCTGAAGAGGCCCGGCGGATGCACGCAGAAGGTCGACGCTCGACTCTCGGGACGGCCCTTGCTCTCCAGGCGAGTGTCCTGGAGAGGTCCGGACGCGTGGAAGAAGCGATCACGGTTCTCGGCTCCGACGTGGCCGCACGCCGGTCCGGCCTCGAGCTCACGACCACGTACTACGCGAGGCTCCTTGCGCGGCACGGGCGCGTCGAGGAGCTGTGGCAGTTGGCGACCGGCGGTCCTGAGTACGCTGCTTTCGAGCCCTTGGTGAGGGTCCTGGAGGAAACGGCGCGGGCCGAGCAGGCCGAGACGCTGCTGCGCGAGCACATCGCCACCGACCACTGTCCGGGCAACTACCAGGTTCTGCTCATGGAACTGCTCGTCCGTCAGGGCCGCCTCGACGACGCCGTCGAGGCGGTGCGGCCCACGTTCGAGGACCGCTGGAACGGCCTTCTGCAGGCGGCAGTGACCGTGCTCGCCGAGCACGGACGCCACGAACAGGCCCTGCGACTGCTGGAGGAGCGCAGTCCGGAGTTCCTGGAGGAGAGCGCGCACTGGATTCCGTCCAACCGCTGGTCGCTGATGGGAGAGTCGGGCCGTTGTCGTGAAGCCATCGCGGAGATCGAGGCGACACCCGGGCTCGAGCCCGAAGAACGGGACGCGACCTTGGCCTGGTTGCTGGCCCAGGACGGGCGCTCGAACGAGGCCATCGACCTGCTTCGGTCCCGTGCTCATCACCACGCCACACAACTGGCCGAGCTGCTGATCCGGCAAGGCCGCCCCCTTGAAGCACTCGCCGCGATCCCCGGTGTCCCTGCCCAACGGGAGGCGCTGAAGCAGCGGTGGGGCATCCGTGGCAGCGAGCAGGAGTACGGTGGCAGTTGCGTCGGCGAGTGCGGCGGTACGGATGACAGCGGGGGGAGCATTGAGGACCCGCCGTTCTAGACACACTCCGGCCTGTCCGGACATGGTCCGGCCCCCTCCGGCTGCTTTCTCCGATGAATTCGGTCGACACTCGTGCCGAGCCGCGCCACACTCCTCGCGATGACTCAACGAACCGACACGCCTCCCGCGTGGGACGAGCGTACGCAGCTAGTGACCTTCCTCGACTACGCCCGTGACACCGCGCGGGCCAAGTGTGAGGGCGTGTCCGCCGAAGACGCCCGCAAGGCCCCGCTCCCCAGTTCACCACTGATGACGATGTGCGGACTGATCAGCCATGTGCGGTGGGTCGAGCACTACTGGTTCGACGTGGTCTTTCTGGGTGAGGAGCTCGCGGGGCCGCTCGCCGAGGCGACCGACGACGATCCGGACCCTGAGATGCGGACAGCGGTCGACATCCCGCTGTCCCAGCTTCTCGCCGAGTACGAGGAGCAGAGCGCCCGCTACCGTCGCCTGGTGTCCGACCACGAGCTGAACGCGACGGCCAAGCGCCCCATCCGCGACGGCCGCCACGTCGACCTCCGGTGGGTGCTCCTCCACCTCATCGAGGAGACGTCCCGCCACAACGGCCACCTCGATGTCGTACGCGAGCTCGTCGACGGGCGGACCGGCGCCTGAGACCAGTCGTAGGGGTTGCGGAATGAAGTCGCAGTCGGATCGGTGCCGCGGTGACCGTGCCGTGCCGGGGCAGGCGTGACCCTGCTTGTCGACCCGGGTGGGCAGGGCGCTCTCGCACAGGTCGATCTTCCGCTGCCGAGCCGGCCGACGGGGTCGGGACCGGCGGGCGCGAAGGCGTTGCATGGCGAGGAGCTTGCAGGCCGGTCTGCCCGGAATGGAGCCGTACGTCGGGGCCCTTTCGGCCCCGTACGAGGATCCCGCTCGGTCTACGAGCGCGTCGACCGGCGCGAAGCCGCCACGAAACCCTGGCGCCGGCCGCCGGCGATGGACGACGGGGACGCGCGACACGCACCGGCGGCGGTGGGCTCCCGGGCGGGCAGATGCTACGACGGGTGCGTGAACAACGGTCACGGGCAACCGGCGCCAGGAATGATGGCGGACCGGATGCCCAAGCACAGGATCCTCGCCCTGACGGACGGCGTGGTGGCGATCGCCATGACCCTGCTGGTGCTGGATGTCAAGCTCCCGGGAGGGCTGGGTGGTGAGGCGCTGCACGAGGCCCTGGACGACGTCCTGTCCCAGGTCGGTGCGTTCTTGCTGAGCGCGGTCGTGATCGCGCTGTTCTGGCGGGCCCACCAGGCCGCGCTGCGGGAGGCCGAGTCGGTGGACGGCGGTTTGTTCTGGCTGAACGTCGCGTTCCTGATCCTGGTCTCCCTGATTCCGTTCCCGACGCGCGTCCTGGAGGACTACTCCTACCGGCCCCTCGGCCCAGCCTTGTACGGGGCGGTCATCGGGGCGGCGGCGCTGGTGCTGTACGCGGCGGAGCTGCACATCGCCCGGCGCCACCGGCACGCGTCCTGGCGCAGTGTCGCCCTGCCGGCGCAGGCCTTGGTGTTTCTGCTGTCGGTGGCGATCGCGTTCTGGTCCCCGCTCGCCGCCATGTATAGCTGGATCGCCACTGTTCCGCTGTCGCTGCTGGCCCACCGTCTCACGGTCCGGCCAGCGTCGTCGGGATGATCCCGCGCCCCTCCGCCCAGGGGTGCGGCTTGCTTCGGGCCGAGGTCCCGGAGCGGCGGGTGATTCCCTGGCCCGGCACCGGAACTCGCCTCGGTGCGGTGGGCGTGTGGTGCCGTCACCGGCCCTTGGGCGCGGTACCTCTCGTGCCGTTGGCCGGCGCCGCCCTGGTGGAAGTTCTGCATCTGCGGTGGTGATGGCGCGTTCCTCGTCCCCGTTCCCCTCTCCGTCGTGATGACCGCGGGGTGGCCAGGAGGAGGTGGCTGAGGGGGGTCCACGCGGCCCGCCGCCGCAGCCTGGTCGAGGTCGGATGCCGAGCTCCTCCGCCGCGCACCTCAGCTCGCGCCCGACAGCACGAGCTCAGGCCTGGCCGTGGTCCATCTTCTCCAGTCGGCGGCGTACCTCCTCGGCCTCCCCCGTACGGTGGAGCACGTCCAGCACGTGCGCCCACTGTTCGAGCGCCGCTCGCAAGGAGGGGGCGTAGCTCTCGGGGTGCGTCGAGGCCAGCGGGGTCAAGAGCTCGGCTGCTTCCCGCGCTGCCGACAGACTCCCGGGGAGGTTCTGCTGCTCTTCCTCACGCAGCCATGCAAGAAGCCTGAGGGAATGCGCCAGGACATGCGTGTACGCGACGGGTTCGTCCGAGACCACGCGCCGGTTGTGCTCCAGCGCCGATTCCGCCGCCGGCAGTGCCTCCCCTGTCCTGCCCGCCAGGAGCAGCGCACCCGCGTAGTTGGTCAGCGCCCAGCCCTTGCCAGGGTTGTCACCGGCCCGCTCGAAGGCCGTGGCGGCCTGCGCGTACCTGTTGGCAGCAGCGTCCGGCCGGTCCGCCTCCTCGAGGGCGGCTGCCAAACTCAGCAGGGTCGTGGCTTCATTGCCGTGGTCGCCCAACCCGCGGCAGAGGTCAGCCGTCCGGGAGAGGACGGTGACAGCTTCTTCGGCACTGCCGCGCGCCAGCAGCGCCTCTCCGAGGGCATGGGATGCCCGCGCCTCGTAGCCATGGGCGTCGAACTGCTTGAAGAGTCGGGCGGCCCGGGTGAGGGTGCCGACGGCCTCCTGGGTCCGGTCCGTCTGCTGCAAGGCCTCGCCGAGGTTGATCAGAGCCAGGGCTTCGCCGTACTGGTCGCCGAGTACCCGGAATATCTCCGCGGCCCGGGTGAGGCTGCCCATGGCCTCCTCCGTGCGCCCCGTAAGCTGCCACGCCCCACCGAGGTTGTTCAGCGCGGCAGCTTCGCGGTGCGGATCATCGAGGCGCGCGTGGATACGAACGGCCCGGCTGTGGGCCGCGATGGCCTCCTCGTACCTGCCCACATGCTGCAGAACGCCCCCGAGGCTGGTAAGGGCCGAACCCTCTTCGGCCTCGTCGCGAATGAGGCGGAAGGTCTCAGCGGCCCGACTGTGGGCCGTGATGGCCTCCTCATACCTGCCCGCTTCCCGCAGTGCCGCGCCGAGGTTGCCGACGACCGAGGCCATCAGGTGGGGCTGGTCACTCAAGAGAGCGAGTATCCCGCTGGCGCGCGTGTAGGTGGCGATGGCCTCGTCCGTCCGGCCCATCCCGCTCAGCGCGATGCCGACATGGTGCCTCCGGGGAACCAGCCATGACTGTAGCCGTACAGGTTGGCGAAGAGGATGCCTCCGGGGAACCAGCCATGCAGACGCGCCTGGTGGGCGGCCTGCAGGGCGAGGGCGGTCTTGCCGACCCCGGCCATGCCCGCCACCGCCGAGACCACGACCGTCGCCGGAGCGGCCGTGCCGCCGCGAATTTCGGCCGGCTCGCAGCCCGACGCGACGGGCTCGAGCCGGTGGAGAAGGTCCCGCAGTTCCCCGTCGCGCCCGGTGAACTCCTTCGTCAGCGGGGGCAATGTCACCGGCCCGGTACGCCCGTGGAGGGCCGGCGCCGCCTCCGGCAGGGCCCCGTCCTCGACTGCGGGGTCCGGAGGCCCGGCGATCCCCTCCCGCTCCGGCGAGCGGGGGTCATTCGGTTCGTCCCGTTCAGCGGCGGCCTGCCGGCGCAACTCCAGTAACTGCTTCTGGTCGAGACCCAGCACCCCTGCCATTGCGGCGACGGTCTTCGCTGAGGGGACCCGCGGCTGGTTCAGGGCGTTGCTCACCGTCGTGCGCCCCAGCTCGGTACGCCTGGCCAACTGCGTCACGTCCAATCCGGACGTCGCAAGACCATCGGCCAGGCGAGCCTGCAGTCCGGCCAGAGCGGACCGTCGTCCCCTCGGCTCGCCCCGGCTGTCTCCTACGCCGCCCATGTCGCCCCCGGCCTGCTGTGTACGCGGTTGTTCAGCAATGTCCATCTTCGGCCACCCGCACCATGTCGCACACCGGATCCGCGACCTTCAAGGGAACCGATTCCGACGCCCTTGGGAGCCTGAAGTGTCCGGTCTCACTGTCATGCTGTTCACCATCGCCCTCGTCCTGATCTCCGCATTCCTTGCCGCGGCGGTGGCAGGCAAGATCGCCCGTCTCGACGGCGCGACCTACCCCGCTGCCTTCTTCCGTGCGGCAACCGCGTTCGCCACCGTGCTCACCCTCGCCGCCGCCGTCGCCACAGCCCTTGCCACAGTCATCGGCTGACCGATGTGGTGAACCAAGCAAGAAGTACGGGCGTAACGGCCGGCTTCACGCGGGACGGCCCGGCATGTGGCGCCGGTCGGCGGAAGCCCGGACGAGGCGACGTCATTCGGACGCAGGCCGAGTCGGGTGGTCCGTGATCCACTGCGGCCGCATCGGCGAGGGCGTGCACTCCTCACGCCACCACCGCGCGGCGGCCACCCGCCGGCGGAGTTGCCGCCGCTCGGCAGCCGCCTGACTGAGTGGCACCACTTGGCGCCGAGGTCGTGGCTGCGGGCCTCCGCACAAGCCGAGGCACATGCTCGGACATCGGTGACGCGGCTTGGCTTGGCTCAGGTGGCCGGCTCCCCCGCGGGCAGCGGCAGCAACCCCCGCTGGAAGGCCTTCACTCGGGTGCAGCGGTGGCGCTGACAGAACGGAAACGTGCCGCCGATCGTGCCGCGGGCGCCAGCCGCGGACATGGGTCTTCTTCAAGGACCCGCCCCGATGCCGTCAACCCTCCTCCGCCCAGGCCCCGGCCTGCTCGTGCGCCACCCGAGCCGACCTCGACTGCGGCTGGGCCTTCGACTCCCCCTGACGACTCCGTGTGATCAGAAGAGTGCCTTGTATCGGTCCCATCCGGCGGTGGCGATCTTCACCGTGGAGCGGAATGTGCCGGTTCCGGTGCCGCTATTGCGCAGTAGCTGTCCCTGGGCGTTCCGGGAGATCACATCAGGGTGCCCGTCTCCGGTGATGTCACCGACGCCCACAAACGCGTTGCGGCTGGTGGCCCAGCGATTGCCGAACACCAAGGTGCGGGGCTTGAGTGATCCGGCGGCTGTGCCGTCGTAGCGCCACAGCGAGTCGTTGCGGTCGACCGCGAGGACATCGCCGATGCCGTCCCCGTTGAGGTCACCGGCGCCCAGGACGGCGCGGTAGAGCTTCCAGTTCGTACCGATGCGGCCCCTGGCTTTGAGCAGGTCTGTCCCCTCGTTCGCGTACAGGTACATGTCGCCGGTGGTGGCCTGGCGCGCGATCAGATCAGCGCGGCCGTCGCCCGTCATATCTCCGGGC
This sequence comes from Streptomyces sp. WAC05374, assembly GCF_004353505.1. Lineage (GTDB taxonomy): Bacteria > Actinomycetota > Actinomycetes > Streptomycetales > Streptomycetaceae > Streptomyces. The sequence goes on along the minus strand of NZ_SMNQ01000026.1, from coordinate 29,683 downwards.
GAGGTAAGGACGTTGAACTGGTTCCAGCCGGTGCCCAGGCGTCGGCTCGTCTCGATCTGCCCGCCCATGCCGGGCGAGCAGAGGATTTCCTCTCGGTACAGGTCTCCGTTCGTCCGGCGGCTGAGAAGGTCGTTGCACCCGTCACCATTGAGGTCGCTCAAGGCGACGAAGTGGTTGAACCCGGCGCTTTGGCCCCAGTAGACGGGGTGGGCGCGCAATCCACCGGCGCCCGAACCCCAGAAGAACGAAGCACTGCTGTCCGGGTTGATGACGACGAGGTCACCGTAACCGTCTGCCGGTCCAGAGAAGTCCCGCCACCCAGGGGCCGCTTCCGCTGCTGCCGACCCTGCAAGCAGTGATGCCGCCACGGCTACCGCTGCAGCCACCCCGATGGACACCCTCATACCGTTCCTCCCCAGAATGAGAGACCGGAAGGACCAAGCCCCACAGCCGGCCACTTGGTGCCAGCCGCCCCTCCCGGGACATCCTCCGGCTTCGCCGTAGCCTACCGATGCCCGCCGCCAGAACCCGCGCACCGTCCAAGGTCCTCACCTGGGTCGGATGCCGTTGCAAGTCGTGGTACTGAAACCCCAGTCCCGCGCTCCACCACGAGGTCGGGCCGAGTTCACCACGGCCATGGAACCGGACCCGCTGCTTTCCCCGGAAGTGCTGCCGCGGCCATGGCCCGGCGCCCGGACACGCCGCCTCACCGCCGACCGCGGGCAACGCCTGCGCCGGACGGGCACCGACGGGCCGGAAGGGCTACGCCTGTTCGGGTTCTACGGCGACACGCTGGGCGACCCGAACGCCGGCAGCCCAACGCGGCACCGGCGGGCCCGGCCCGACGCGATACGAGACCGGAAGCTGGGCCTTGATCCTGTGCCCCCGCCGTGGCCGCCGCAGCAGGGACCCCGATACGAGCGTCTCGATGGGCACCGTCCGGAGAAAGAGGGCAGGATGGATGTATGGCCTGGCGTCATGGTGTGACCGGTGCTGCTGCGGCTGCTGCCCTGCTGGTGGGACTGGCTGCCTGCTCAAGCGCGCCTGACCGAACGGCCGGCGATCGCACTGCGGGATCTGTACCGCCGCCATCCCCCAGCCGGGCCGGCGCGCCTCCGGGGGCCGTGGTGCTCGGCACCGTGCGCCCGGGCGAGCCCTTCACCGTCACGATCCTGGCCTCGAACACCTCGGCCGAGCCGGACCGGTGGAGGTTCACGGTGAACAGCGTGGTCTGCGGCAAGCCACTGGACACCGCCGTCATGGCATACGCCGCTGAATCGGTCGGCGCGTCGCCCACCACCCCGTCGCCAGAGCCCGGCAAGCAGTTCTGCGTCCTCACCATGCAGGCAGTCAATGCCGGAAAGAGCATGGCAAGCTGGAACGCCGACAACACCGTCAGCCTGAATGTCGGAGACACCCGCTACACCCAGTCGCAGAAGGACTCCGCATACGCCTCGGAGTACGCCCAGTACTGGAACAGCAAAGGCCAGGTCGCCCCTGCTTTCGGCATCAACCCCGGAAGCCGAGGACCGGTCCACGGCGTATTCCAGATCCCTGTCGGCGACGAACCGACAAGCCTCTGGGTCACCTCCAGCACAGCCATTGAGACCATCCACGGTGTCGAGCCCGGATACGTCGTACAACTCCCTTGAAGCCGACACCCCAGGCAAGCGGAACGGGACGGCGGCGGCACACCGGCGCTGACAGCGGCGAGCGGACGGGACTGACCGCATCACGTTTGCGCCGGCGTCGATCGTCAGTGACGTCGGCGCAGCCGGACGGCTGCGGCCAGGAGCGGGGTGGTCGCGGCGGTGGCGGCGGCACCGAGGGGGGTGTCGGTGGCCAGGATGAGGCGGACGGTTTTCATGGCCAGGGTGAGGATTTCGCTGCCGCGCCGGCGCATGTTTGCTTCGAACCGGCTGACGGCCAGGGTGAGAGTGGTGGCGCCGTCGGCGGCCTCGCAGAGATGCTCGAGCAGGCCGGCGGCGTCGCGGATGGCCGCGCCGGCGCCCATTCCGGCGGTTGGTGGTGTCGCGTGGACGGCGTCGCCGAGTGCGGTGATCGGGCCCGCGGGCCATGGGGCGAGGTCGGCTGCGCGGGTCGAGGCGGCGTTGAAGCGGAATGCGGCCACGCTGTGGGGGGCGGCGCGGGCGATGACCTCGAGCGTGTGCTCGGCCCACCCCCGCTCACGGAACCGGTCCACCAGCGCCGCCTGCAGCTCGCCCCCACGGAGATCACGCAGGGCGTCGGTGACGGCGGATTCGCGGAACATGCCGCCCCAGACATAGGTGGGTCCGGTGGTGACGGACATCCGCAGCTTCGGTGCATCGAGGACGGCGTTGCCGACCGGGTCGAGGAAGCCGATGTAGAGGGCCGTGGCCCGAGGGCCTGCTGCCAGTGCTGATCGTGGGCCGAGCCGCCGCTGTTCACGAGGGCTCAGGTCTCCGAGGCGGGTGCGGCCGGAGAACCCGATGATGCCGGCCGGGCTGTTGGTCGGGCCTCCCGCCAGGTGCCGGGCGACGAGTGAGTGGGCGCCGTCCGCGCCCACCACCAGATCAGCCCTGACGGGCGCGGCGCCGGTGAACAACACCTGGGGTGCGCCGTCTTCGTCGCGGCCGACGCCGGTGACGGTCCGACCCAGGTGCAGGTCGTCGCCGACCGCCTCCGCCAGGAGGGTGCGCAGGGTGATGCGGTCGATGTCGACGCCGGAATCACTGCTGAGGTCCGGTCCATGGCCGAGGAGCCGGCCTCGGCGGTCCCAGAACGCGTCGCGGTCGCGCAGCCGCAGTGCTGAGGCCGACGCCAGGAGACGCTCCATGATGGCCGGCGCCACCAGTTTCCGCAGCGCCGACTGCGCCCGCTCGTCCAGGGTGATGTGGTAGCCGCCTGTCGCCGTGACGTCGCTGTCGCGGTCGAATGCCGTCACCTCGAAACCTCGGCGGCGCAACCCCGCCGCCAGCGCGAGCCCACCGATCCCGCCACCCACCACAACGACACGCATATCGTCCCCTTTCACCGCCAGTTGCTTTCGTGGACCGACGATGACAGCGGTAGTGGACACGGAGTGGCCAGTACTGGCCATGATGAGGTGATGGCGAGTACTTCACGGCGGGCATTGCGACTGTTGTCCCTCCTCGGGTCGCGCAGGCAGTGGCCGCTGCGTGAGCTGGCCACCAGGCTCGGGGTCAGTGAGCGGACCGTCCGCCGCGACATCGAGACGTTGCGCCGGCTCGACTACCCGATCACCACCGTCCACGGTCCCGACGGCGGCTACAGGCTCGGTGCCGGGCACACCCTTCCTCCGCTGCTGTTCGACGACGATCAGGCCCTCGCGGTCGCGGTGGCTCTGCAGACCGCGCCCAGCACGGTGTTCGGCCTGGCGGACGACGCGGCGAGGGCGCTGGCCGCCCTGGAACAGGTGATGCCCGCCCCGCTGCGGGCGGCCATGGGAGCCTTGCGCCTGACCAGGCTCCAGAACTACTGGGAGTTCTCCGCACCGCCCATCGACTCGACCGCGCTCACCGCCGTGGGGGCCGCGGTCCACCGCCGCCACGTGCTCGTCACCGAAACGCTGCGCGCCGACGGCTCACGCCCGGAGCCTGGCGACGACGACTTCCTGCCCGCCCGCCGCATCGAGCCCCACCACCTGGTCGTCTGGGCCGGCCGGTGGTACCTGGTCGCCTACGACCTCGCGGACCAGGAGTGGCGGGTGTGCCGTGTCGACCGCCTCCACCCGCGCCCGACGACGCGCCGCTTCACCGCCCGCGAGCTTCCCGGAGGCGACCTCGCCCAGTACGTCATGAGCAGCCACGACCGCGGGGACACCACCGCCGCCTGGCCATGCACCGGCAGCGCCCGGCTCCGCCTTCCCGCCGGTGTCGTCGCCCGCTGGGCGCCAGGCGGCTCGGTCGTCGAACACCTGGACAGCGAGCACTGCCGTCTCACTCTCGGCGCCTGGTCCTGGGCGGGGATCGCCGGCATCCTTGCCACCTTCGATGCCGAACTCACCGACCTTCGCCCGCGCGAACTCGTCCAGGCATGCCGACGCCTCGCGCACCGATGGGCCGTCATCGGGGAGACCGGCGACAGCGACGACCCGGCCCACTAGCTGATGAACCGGCCGGCTCCCGAGCTGCTACGCGTCCCGCCTGTGCAGCAGCAGGCTGCCGGCCAGGAGCGCGGCCGCGGCCCATGTGGTGAGCACGCCCAGGCCGGCCCAGGGGCCGATGGGCAGCTCGTGCAGGTGGACGGTGGCCTGGACCGCGAGTCCGGCGGTCATGGGCGCGATCTGCTGGAGGTGGCGCTGCCACTCCGGGTCGCCGACCACCTGGGTGACGACCGGGAAGAGGTAGAGCAGCCCGAGCACGATCCCGATGGCGGTCGCCGCCTCCCGTACCGCCGTCGCCACGCCGAGGCCCATCAGGGCGATCAGGACCAGGTAAAGGACCGAGCCCACGGCCGCGCGCAGGGTCGGGCCGTCGGCCAGGGACAGCGGGGCGTAGCCGTGCGCCCCGGTGAATCCGTTGCCGGGGAGGATGAAGCGGCCGGCCAGGAGCGAGGCCAGGACGGCAGCCGTCCCGGAGGCCAGGACGACCGTGGTGAGGACCGTGGCCTTGGCGGTGAGGACGGTGAGCCGGTTGGGCATCGCCGTGAGCGTGGTGCGGATCATCCCGGTGCCGTACTCGCCGCTGACGGCCAGTACCGCGACGACGGCGATGACCGCCTGCCCGACGGTGACGCCGGTCAGGGCGAGCCGGACGGCGTCCTGGCCGCACCCCGAGTCGGGGCACTTCACCGCCTTGGCGGTGCCGCAGCCGGCGGCCACGGTCAGCGCGACGGCGAGCAGGAGCAACCTGCCCGTACCCCCGGCGGTGCGCAGCTTCGTCCATTCCGCGCGCAGGGCGCGGCCGAAGTCCCCCCGCCACACGCCGTCCGCCGTGTCCGTGCCTCGTGCGCCGCCCGGGAGACTCATACGTCCCTCCCGCGCAGCCGCACCACGGCCAGGCCGAGGGCGAGCGCCGCGTATCCGCACAGCACGGCGAGGCCGGCCCAGGGCGCCAGCGGGTAGTAGCCGGTCGACGGCTCGTACACGCTGAGCACCTGCGCGTACCGCGGCAGGGTCTGCTGGATGGCGAAGCCCGCGGCCGGAGTGAGCCGCAGCAGCCACTCCGAGACGCCCGGGGGCAGTACGCCGGAGGTGGCGAGCAGGAAGGGCAGCACGATCGACGCGACGACCAGGGCGACCGCCGTACCGCTGCGCCGCAGCAGGGCACCGGCGCCGAGAGCGAGCACGGCGGCGGCCGCGCAGAGCAGGCCGGTGCCGACCATGACGCGCACTTCGGTCGCCGACGAGACGGGGAAGACGTGGAAACCCCTGCCGCGCGCGCCGCGTTGCCCGATGGGAAGGGTGATCGCGGCGGCCACCAGGCCGACGGCGAACGCGGCGCCCCCGGCCACCAGCGCCTTGGCGCCGAGCACCCGGCCCCGCGGGGGAGTTGCCACCATGGTCGTACGCACCAGACCGCGCCGGTACTCGCCGGTGATGAACACCGTGCCCACGGCGATCACCACGATCAGCCCGGCGAAGGTGCCGACGAGGAAGTTCTCGACGGAGAAGCCGGCGCCCATGACGGGCCCGCCGACGACCGGTGCGATGTCGCCGGCTCCGGTCACGGTGAACCCGCCGCCGTCGGTCCGGGTGAAGCCGCCCTCGGTGGTGTTCGTGTAGCTGCCGGAGGTGCCCGCGTCGCCACCCACCTGTGTGCCGCTCCACGCACTGGGGGACCAGCGGCCGGTGAGGCCGGGAGGGCCGAAGGTGCCGGTGGCCACGGCGGGGGTGAAGCCCGTGCCCGCCGCGGTGTCCCGCTTCGCCTGAGGTGACGTGGCGAAGAGCCCGGCCCGCACGGTGCGCGCGAGCCCGGGCAGCTTGGCACGGCCGACCTCGGTCCAGTGGGAGCCGTCGGTGGAGGTGTGGCCGGTGAGGATGTCACCGGAGCGGACCAGGCGCAGCCAGCGTGGGGACTCCTGGGTGATCCTGCCGGGAGGGCCCGCCGTGTCGTGGGTGTAGTCGTACTGCATGCGCACGCCGTGGCCGCCGGTGGCCATGACCGCCGCGTACGGGGATCCCTGGGTGAGGTTTTCCTTGACGATGATCCCTGCCTTCGCCCAGGGCTGGACGCCCCGGGCCGTCCTGCCGTTTCCCGTGTCGGCGACGCCGGTCAGGGAGCGCAGGGCAACGGTGAGGGAGCCGTCGCCGGTGAGGGTCCTGTGGACGAAGGAGAAGCTGTCGTTGACGGCCTCGCCGCCGGGGCCCTTCGGATACGTTGCGGAGTCGGCGCCGCGACCGGCGGGGGCGGGGGCGGCCGTGCCCAGCAGGCCGACCACGATCGTCGCAAGGAGCGCCCCCGCCATGGCGAGGACCCAGGCGCGTACCGTACGGAACTTCGTCCACTCGGCGTGCAGCGCCCTGAGGAACCCGCTCGGCTCGGCGCGCCGCGTGGCCGGGGGGCGAGGGGGGACGGTGGCGGTCATCGCGCGGCCTTCCCCGCCGGGACGGCCCGGTACTCCACCGCGTCGCGGGTGAGTTCCATGTACGCCTCTTCGAGCGTCGCCCGGTGCGTGGACACCTGGGAGAACGGCACCCCGTTCCGGGCGAGCAGGGCCACGATTCCCTCGTCGGGCAGGCCCGTGACGCCGAGGGTGCCGGGGCCGGTGGCGAGGACGGTGGCGCCCGCGCCGTGCAGGACGTGGGCGGCGCGCTCAGGCGCGGAGGTACGCAGGGTGACCCGGCCGCCGGACACCGCGGCGAGCAGCTCGGACACGCTGGTGTCGGCGACGACCCGGCCGCGGCCGATGACCACGAGATGGTCCGCGGTGTCCTCGAGTTCGCCCATCAGGTGACTGGAGACCAGGACGGCGCGGCCCTGCCGGGCCAGCTCCGCCAGGAAGCCGCGCATCCACACGATGCCGTCCGGGTCGAGGCCGTTGAACGGCTCGTCCAGCATGACGACCGGCGGGTCGCCGAGCAGCGCCGCCGCGATCCCCAGGCGCTGGCGCATGCCCAGCGAGAAGCCGCCGGCCTTACGCCGGGCCACCGTGCCCAGGCCGGTCCGGTCGATCACCTCGTCCACCCGCCGGGCCGGTACGCCCTGTGAGTGGGCCAGCCACAGCAGGTGGTTGCGGGCGGTGCGGCTCGGCTGCAGCGCGGAGGCGTCGAGCAGTGCCCCCAGGTGCCGCAGCGGGCGACGCAGGGTGCGGTACGGCACCCCGTCGACCAGGGCCTTTCCCTCCTCGGCCGCGTCAAGGCCCAGGATCACGCGCATGGTGGTGGACTTGCCCGCGCCGTTCGGGCCGACGAAGCCGGTCACCCGCCCGGGCCTCACGGTGAACGTCATCCCGTCCAGGGCGAGTTGTGGCCCGAAGCGTTTACGCAGGCCGATGACGTCGATCGTCGCCTTCGTACTCTCATCGCTCATGAGCCCCACCCTGGGGCGGAGCGGGTTACAGCGGCCGAACGGCCACTGTCATCTCGCTGTTAGGCGCCTCGGTCTAGCCTGGGCCGGTACGTGTTCCGGTGCGTGTCCTGGTACGTGTTCGGTGCATGTCCTGGTACGTGTTCGGTGGGTGTCCTGGTACGTGTTCGGTGCGGTGGCGAGGGGGGAGCGTGCGGATGACATGGGGGGCGCCCCGACGACTCGCGGGCCTGAGTGCCCGGCTCGGTCTGCGCCGTGGCACGGCACGCACCCGCTTCACCGCCTTGTACGTGACGCTGTTCCTGCTGTCGGGAACGGCGCTGCTCGCCATCGTGGCCGTGGTGGCATCCGGCGGATCGCGCTCCAGCCGGACCGCCCCCGACGGCGGCACCGATCAGGCCGCCACGGCGGCACAGGCCCAGGTCCGCATCGACGAACTGGAGCGGCAACTGGCCCAGGCGCACGACACCCGGACCCGGCAGATCCTGGTCGGCTCGGCCATCGCCCTCGGCGTCATGGCGGTGATCTCGGTCGGCCTCGGCTGGTTCGTCGCCGGCCGGGTGCTGCGCCCGCTGCGCGTGATGACGGCGGCCACCCGCCGGATCACCGCCGACAGCCTGCACGAACGCCTGGCCATCGGCGGCCCCGGCGACGAGGTGAAGGACCTCGCCGACACCATCGACGACCTCCTCGGCCGCCTGGAGGGCTCCTTCGACGCCCAGCGCCTCTTCGTCGCCAACGCCTCCCACGAGCTGCGCACCCCGCTCACCACGATGCGGGCCTCCCTGGACGTGGCCCTCGCCAAGCCGGGCCCGGTACCCGAGGCCACGGCCACGCTGGCCGTCCGGATGCGCGCCGAGCTCGACCGGGTGGACCGGCTGCTGGAGGGTTTCCTCGTCCTGGCTCGCTCCCAGCACGGCGAGTTCACCGACTCGGCGCACCTCTCTCTCGGCCGACTCGCGCTGACCGCCCTGACCGGGCGGGCGGAGGACATCGCGGCCAGGGGCCTGACCGTGCGTGAGAGCCGGACCGACGACTCCGCGTGGGTGTGGGGCAGCCGGACGCTGCTGCGCCGCGTGGCCGACAACGTGGTCGACAACGCGATCACGCACAACGACCCCGGGGGCTGGATCAGTGTCGCCGTACGGGCCGAAGGAGACGACGCGGGCGCCGTGTCCCTCGTCGTCGAGTCCAGCGGACCGGTCCTCGACCAGCGGCGGGTGGCGGACCTCGCGCAGCCCTTCCGCCGCCTTGGCGCCGACCGGACCGGCACCGGCCACGGCAGCGGCCTCGGCCTCTCCATCGTCGCGGCCATCACCCGGGCCCACCGCGGCACCCTGGACCTGCGCGCCCGCTCCGGCGGCGGCCTGCGCGTCACCATCACCTTCCCCCGTACGGACGGCAGGGCGACGGCGGAAGCCTCCGGCTCAGGGACGGGCGTGGCGCGTTGAGAGTCCTGGTGGTCGAGGATGCCCGCCCCCTCGCCGAAGTCGTCGCCGAGGGACTGCGCGACCAGGGCATGGCCGTGGACGTGGCCCACGACGGGCTCGACGCCGCCGCCAAGCTGGACGTCAACGCGTACGACGTCGTCGTGCTCGACCGCGACCTGCCAGGCATCCACGGCGACACCCTCTGCCGGATGATCACCGAGCAGGACGACCGCGTGATGGTCCTGATGCTGACCGCCGCCGACTCACCCGGCGACCGCGTCAGCGGCCTGACCCTGGGCGCCGACGACTACCTCGCCAAGCCCTTCCACTTCCCCGAACTCGTCCTGCGTATCCGCGCCCTGGCCCGCCGCCGCCCTGCCGCCCGGTCCCGCACCCTGAGCACGGCGGGCATCGAACTCGACCCGGTGCGCCGCACCGCCGGCCGCGACGGCCGCCCACTCGACCTGTCCGTCAAGGAATTCGCGGTACTCGAAGCCCTCTTGGACGCGAGCCCTGCCTTCCTCAGCACGGAGAACCTCCTCGAACAGGTGTGGGACGAACACGCCGACCCGTTCACCAACACCGTCACGGTGACCATCAGCCGCCTGCGCCGCAAACTCGGCGCCCCCTCGGTCATCGCCACCACACCCGGCGTGGGGTATCGGATCATCGACCCGGGCACCTCACCCGGCTGAGCAGCCGCCAGGGGGCCGGACGCGGTCACCGTCCCGGCGCTGCCGGCACCCAGCGGACTGCGGCGCGGCTGCCCGCCCGGGAGCGGCTCCCGACTGGTACCGAGGTGGTGTATTCCGTGTCGGCGCCCGCCTCAGGGCCGCCGTCAGCAGCGATGTTGCCGGGTCGGCGCGCTCGGGAGGGGCCACCGGACATCGGTCCGGTGGCCCCTCGCTGTATGTGCGGTCAGGTTCTGGCGTGCTCGCTTTCGGCGGGGGACGCCTGGACCGCGGCGGCGGCCGGGGGCCTGTTCCCCTTCATCAGCAGGGCGGTGGCCAGGGCCCCGGTCGCGGCGATGGCGGCGGCGCCGAGGAAGGCGCTGCCGAAGCCCTCGGTCAGGGCGGGCAGGTCACCGGGGCGGTCGGCGCCCCGGGACGCGGCGAGCGCGGTCAGGGCGGCGGCCGGGCCCAGGGCGGAGCCGACCTGGTAGGTGGTGTTGACGATGCCCGATGCCAGGCCCGCCTGCTCCGGCGGGGCGCCGGCCATCGCCGACATCAGGGCCGGGACGTAGGCCAGGGACATGCCCGTCGCGGCGACCAGTGAGGCGGGCAGGACGTCCACCAGGACCATGAACTGTGCTGTGGCCAGCACGCCCAGCGCCCACCAGCGCCGGGGACGGACCATTGACGTTGACGCCGCTCTGCCCTCCACCGAGATCACGCGCAGATACCCCTAGGGGGTAACCGGCCTCAGAGGAGCCGGAACGCTTTACCCCCTGGGGGTATTCCGGCTGAGGGGAGAGAAGCGGCTTGGACAGCCGACCGTTCGCCGGTCGCGCCACAGGGCTTCGCGGAGAGAGCCGAACGTCAGCCGAGGGCACTCAGGAGGTCGTCGCACGCCTGCCGGCAGGAGCGGCAGGCTTCGGCGCAGACACGGCAGTGCTCGTGCATGTCCGCGTGGCGGGTGCACTCGTCCGCGCAGGCTTCGCAGGCGGTCGCGCAGGCGGTGAGGATGGCGCGGGTGATGTTGGCGTCGTAGCCGGTGTGACGGGAGAGGACCGCGGCGGTGGCGGTGCAGATGTCGGCGCAGTCCATGTCGGTACGGATGCACTTGGCGAGGTCGCCGGCCATGCCTTCGGAGAGGCAGGCGTCCGCGCACGCGGTGCACGCCTGCGCGCAGGCGATGCACTCCTCGATGCAGCGGGTCAGTTTGGCCCGGTCGATGTCGCCGAGGTCGGCGGGGTAGGTGGCGAGCATGTCCTTGACGGTGCTGGACATCGCGGCAGCCTCCTTCGCGCCGCGCGGGCCGGCGCGGCCGGGGCGGCCGCGCCCGGGCGGCCCGGCATGTGCGGCTCACCACCAGCGTGGCGCGCACAGGCGTCCGGGGCACCCCGGGAGAGCGGGGGTGCCCCGGACGACGGGCGCCGTGTTCGCGTCGGCGGCGGTCAGTGGTAGGCGTGGACGACCGCGTGGCCCATGCCGCGGCCGATCATCCACTTGTTGACCGGCGTGGTGATCAGGAAGGCGACGGCGAAGCCGCCCAGCAGTGCGCCCCAGAACAGGCCGTCGGACAAGTGGGCGTCCATCGCCCCGGGGGTGAGGGCGATGATGCCGTTGTCGACCAGCTCCATGACGGCGATCGAGACGGTGTCGGCGGCCAGGGCCACCTTGACCGCGCTCTTGAAGTCCAGGCCGGCCCGGCGTACGGCGATGAGCGTGAACGAGTAGCCGAAGAGGAAGGCCAGCGTGATCGCCAGGATCATCGTCTCGACGTTGCCCCACAGCAGTGCGGTGCCGATGACCATGCCGAGGATCTCACCGATGGCGCATCCGGTCAGGCAGTGCAGCGTGGCCTTCGCCGCCATCCCCCAGGACGCGCCCGCGTGTTGGGCGTGCCCGTGGTGGGCGTGACCGGCGCCGTGGTCGTGGGCGTGGCCGGCGCCGTGGTTCTCATGGCCGGCGTGAGCGGTGCGCTCGTGAGCGGAGCCGGTGTGGTGTGCGCTGTGGTCCATGACCCTCATCCCCAGTCCCGAATTCCGGTTGCGGACCTCTCCCCTGGGCCGCACAGCTTCACTATATACCCCTAGGGGGTATGCGCAAGTGGTTGTTCGGACGCTGGGGCAGGCGCGAGGCCGGTCGGTCGCTCCCCCTCTCCGGGATCTGGATTCCGGGCACCGGTTCGCGTGGCCGTCGATGCCGGCGGCATGCGGTCAGAGGCGCGGCGGCCGATACGGCGGGTCCGGTCCTGGTGGGGTCCCGCCCTGCCGGCGCGGGGGCGGGAGCCGGGCCGCGCATGGGCCGGACGCCGGCCGGGACCGCCGCCCGGTGACGGCGGGGGACGGCTCAGCAGGTGAGGAGTACGGCCAGCAGCCGCCGCGTGGTCGTCTCGGTGTTCTCGCCCTGTCCGGGGCTGCGGGTCATGAGCAGGTGGTGGGTCGTGCCGACGAGCGCGAGCGCGATCGCGGACGCGTCGGCGTCGGCGGGCAGCCGGCCGCCGCGCTGCTCCGCCTGCAAGTAGGCGGTGACGGCCTGCTGGATCGCGTCGAACGCCGGCGCGCCGGACTCGAAGCCCTCACGCGTGCGCAACGCGGCCGCGGGGCGGGTCATCGCCAGCCCCACCACCGCGGGAGGCAGGGAGTCCAGCAGATCCAGGACGACCCCCTGGAGGTTCTCCGCGACCGTGGCCTGCCCCACCCGGGCCTGCAGGGCCTCGGCCTGGCGGGCGCTGCGCGCGAACCGGTCCAGGACCAACTCGGCCACGAACTCGTCCAGTCCGGCGAAGTGCGTGTGCAGGACGCCCTTGGCGCAGTCCGCCTCCGCGGTGACCGCGCGGCTGGTCAGGGCCGCGGCGCCGTCACGGGCCACCACCCGCTCCGCGGCCGCGAACAGCCGCTCGCGCAAGTCCGGGATCGCCACTCCACGAGGTGACACAACAGCCCCTTCTCCACGGCCCATTGCAAGTATGGGCATTCGCCCATACCGTTTGGGCACTTGCCCATACTAGGGCCGGGACGCCCCTGCGCGCCCCGGCGGTAGGGAGTTCCCCATGCAGCAGCTCGCCAACACCGCGCAGGCCGAGGCCTGGAACGGATACGAGGGCGCGCAGTGGGCCCGCAGCCAGGAGCGCTGGGACGCCATCAATGACGGCTTCAACCAGCCCCTCCTGGACGCCGCGGCCATCACCGGAACCGACACCGTCCTGGACATCGGCTGCGGCGCCGGCCGCACCACCCGCCTCGCGGCCCGGCGCGCCGGCCTCGGCCGGGCGCTCGGCCTGGACCTGTCGGGCCCGATGCTCGACAAGGCCCGGGAGAGCGCCGTACGCGAAGGGGTCGCGAACGTGTCCTTCGTACAGGGCGACGCCCAGGTCCACCCCCTGGAATCCGAGGCGTTCGACGCGGTCATCAGCCGGTACGGCATGACCTTCTTCTCCGACCCGGTCGCCGCGTTCACCAACCTCCACCGCGCGCTGCGTCCCGGCGGCCGGCTGGCGTTCATCTGCGCGGCCGAGGCCGAGGCCAACGAGTGGCTCGCGGCACTGGCCTCACTGGACGGCCTTCTGCCGCTCGGCGGGTTCGGGAAGCCCGGTGGCCCGGGCATGTTCTCGCTCACCGATCCTGGTCGCATCCGCGACCTGCTCACCACCAGCGGGTTCGACAAGGTGGACGTGCGGCGCATCGAGGCGGCCGGGAAGTGGGGCACCGACGCGATGGACGCCGCGGCGTTCCTGCTGGATTCCGGTCCCGGCCGCCACCTGCTCGACCAGGTGACCCCGCCCGAGCAGGACGCTGCCCGCCAGGCCCTGACGGCCGCCCTGCGGCGCCATGAGTCGGACGGGCATGAGTCGGACGGGAATGGCGGGGTGTGGCTGCGGAGCAGTTCCTGGCTCGTGACCGCCGTACGCGGCGGGGCCGCGCTCCGCTGAGCCCCGCCGTCCCGGCCGGCCCGGGGCGGCCGCCGGGGCGGGGCGACCGGGCCGGGGCGGCCGCCGGGGCGGGGCGACCGGGCCGGGGCGGGGCGAGGGCGGCCCGGGGTTGCCGGGGGTGGTTCAGGCGCGCGGGCCATGCGGGCGCGGCCCGGGACGCTTCGGTGATCGCGTCCGGGTCAGTCCCACTGCTGGTCGGCGAGGGAGGCGACCGGCTGCGGCTTGCCGATGACGGCCAGGGCGATGAAGAAGTTGATCTGCCCGATCGCGATGGTCAGGGTGGCCAGCGCCTTCTCGTCGTAGTGCTTCGCCACCTCGGCGTACAGCTCGTCGCTGACGCGTTCCTTGCCGTACGGGGCGGGCTGGAGCGTGGCCTCCACCAGGGCGAGGGCTGCCCGCTCGGCGTCGGTGAAGTAGGGGGCGTCCTGCCAGGAGGCGACGGCGGTGATCCGCTCCTCCGACTCGCCGGCCTTGCGCAGGAAGCTGGTGTTGAGGACGGTCAGGTAGGTGTTGCGCACGATCTGACCGGCACGCAGGTGGACCAGGTTGATCGTGGTCCGCGGAACCGACTGGTTCCCGGTGGCACGGAACAGGGCCGCGCTGACATCGTTCACCTCGGGCACGAACTCCGCCGGGTTCGACATCCGGGAGACGGAGGTGTTCGTCATGGCTGCTCTCCTTCACGTCGGGCCTGGTCGGCCTCTTCACAGCACCGACGGACCTGGGCACGCGTGTGTGACAGCATCCGGGAAGAATATTTTTCGAGGTCGTTCCGTGGATGATCCTCAGGGCTTCCTGGCATGATCACGACGTGACCAATGAGCGTGTGCAGTCCGGCCCGCGAAGGTTCGTCCTCCTCGATGTCGACGGTACGTTGATCGACGCCGTGGACAACCAGGCCGGGTCTGGGGAGTGTGGGCAGGGCGATACGGGCTGGACGCGGATGAGGTCTGTCGCGTGGCGCTGAGGACGCGGCCGCTGGAGACCTTCGCGCAGGTGGCCCCGGACCAGGATCCAGAAGAGTGCCTGGCTGCGCTGCACGAACTGGAGGACGACGACGTTCGGTCCGGCGTCTATGCGGCCTTCGACGGTGCGGCGGAGCTGCTGGGCGCGCTGCCGGCGGCATCATGGGCGCTGGTGACCTCGAACTATGAGCACCGGGTGCGCGGGCGGTTCGCCCGGACGGGCCTGCCGGTACCGCACGTCGTCGTCGACGCCGCCGCGGTGGAGGAGGGCAAACCGTCACCGGTGCCCTACCTGCTGGCCGCCGAGCAGCTCGGTGCCCGGCCCGAGGACTGCCTGGTCATCGAGGACGCCGCCTCCGGAGTCGAGGCAGGGCTGCGGGCCGGTATGACGGTGTGGGGCGTCAACGCCGCGGTCGCGGTGGTGGGCGTGCACCGCCACTTCGCGAGTCTGCGCGAGGCAGTTCCCGACATCCTCGCCTTCGCCCGCGCGGCGGAAGGATCGGCCGCACCAGCTCGGGATGGTTGCGGCGTGGTGGGCGGTGGCCGTCCCTGAGCCCGGGCGGGACGCGGTTGCCGGCGCCGTGCGGTTCCTCGGCGTCGTCCGGTCGGAGCTGATGCTCGCGGAGCCTGGTGACCCGGTACTCGAGCCCTCGGTTACGTACCGTCGACGGAGGCTCCCCACAGGCACCGGGACGGATCACCCGGGCAGATCCATGTGCACCCTGATGACGGTTCCCGTTTCCGGCGCGGAGCGGATCTCGACCAGGTCGCAGAGCTGGTGCACCAGCCACAGTCCGCGACCGCCGATCTGGTTGTGGGAGGGCTTGCACCGGCCCGCCAGCGGGTCCGCGATGTAGCCGTTGTCCCGGAACTCGCAGACCAGCGAGCCGTCCTGGGCCCACGTCCGCAGTGTTCCCCGGCCGTCGGCGTGCCGGATGCTGTTCGTGGCCAGCTCCGTCACGGCCACCAGGAGCTCGCGCAACTTGCGGCCTTCCAGGCCGTGTTCGTCGGCGCAGTGCGTCACACGCGCGCGCACGATGGTCAGGTCACCGTGACGGAAGGGCAGTTCGACGTACGGGCCGCAGGGCGCGGCCAACTCCTCGAACACGTACGGCTCGTGCGGCTTGTAGGACTCGTTGCGCGCGGCGGCGCCCTCCCGCCGGATGTACGGGTGGCAGCGGGAGAGGGCCTGCAGGGCCGTCGGCTCCGCGTCGCTGGTGTCGTACGGGCACAACAGCCACCACGAGGGGCTGCGGGCGAAGGCCCGGTTCAGCAGCCATTCGTGGTACCGGAGCTCCGCGCGGTCCGCGCTGGTACGAGCCTCGTCCCAGGCCGTCTCGCTGATGCCGCGCACCGGGCGCCCCTCGGCCGCCCGGTCCATGATCCACGCCTGCCACGCCGCGATGAGGCGGCCGGGGTTGCGCCCGGGTTCGGCGGCGTCCACGAACTTCACCGGTCCGGCGTCCGACAGCTCGGAGCGCAGGAGGGCCTCCTTGCCGCGGGGCACGGCGACGACGACCGCCTCGTCGCTCTCCAGTGCCTCACGGATGAACGCGACGGTGCCTCCCAGGAAGGCGTCCTCACCCGCGTACGGGTAGAGCTCGTGGCGGAAGCCGCTGCTCTCCTGGATGCCGGGGCCGGTCTCGGTGGTGGTCATGGGATCATCTCCACCGGCACCTCGGGTACGGCGAAGCCGGACAGGTCCCAGCACAGCCGGACGGTCTCGTTCGCCCCCTCGATGTGTACGGTGCGGCCCGGTACGTCCATGACCGCGTCGGCCAGGGCGCGCATCCCGGCGGCGTCGATCAACTGGAGCCGGTCGAAGCGCAGCCGTACCGTCTCGGCATGCGTGAGGGCCGCCCGCACGGCGGCAGCGAACGCCTCCGCGCCCTCGGAGTCGATCACTCCGTCGACGCTCCAGCAGTTCGTTCCCGTGCTGAACATGCGAAACCCCGGTCCTGATGACCAGGATCCCAGACTCTGCGGATGCACGCACATCACCTGGTTCAGGGTGAGGGTGTCCCAGTGCGCGGACCGGTAGGCGCAGACCACCATGGCGCCGCTCTCGGCGGCGAACTCCTCCAGGAGCAGTTCGCCCTCGAGCAGGGACTGGGAGGGCGAGGCTCCCCGCGATCGGGGTATGGCCTCCGTCAGTACCCGCACCGTGCGAAACCCCTCCCGGTCGGCGCGTCGCGCCTCTCGCTGGACGACGGTGAGGAGCGACTCCTCGAGGCTGTGGGGGTCGATGACGACCACGGCCGGCCGCCGCGGGTCCCGATCAGGTCCCGTGGCCCACCGTGTCGCACCGGCGGAGCCGATGATGATGACCTTGTCGCCGAAGAGGGCGCCGTCCGATACGAAGGCGTCGGCGTCGTCCGGAAACCTGCCGACCGGGTCCATCAGCCAGCAGACGTGGTCGCCGACATCGATCTCGTCCAGCGCCGCCATGGTCCGCGCCGCCCTCACTGGGCCCCCTTCCGTACCGGAGATCACCATACCCACTGCCACCACATTCATGGCCTGCGGATTCGGTGGCCGTTCCGGCCGAGGTCACTCGTCGGGGCTGCGGAGGCCGCGGGAGGCGGACGGGGCCGGCGGGAGCGCACCGGTCGGCCCGGCGGCCCTCTCGTACGGCTCGGGCGGAGCACCGGGTGCTGTTCGTCTGTACCGGCGGGGCGGGGCGTCCTTCGCCGCGGTGGCGTGAGGCCTGTCCTGAAGGCCAGGGGTGGACGGCCCCGCAGCGGTCAGGCACCCCACCACTCGGCTGTGCCGCAGCCGACCTCGTAGTGCCACCATCCCTCCGTCCGCCCCCGTGCCAGGAGGGCCTTGATCCCGGGGAAGTCGGCGTCGGCGGGCACGTGAAAGGCGGGGACGAACCGGAACCAGACCTTGATCTTTTCGACCGCCATCTCCATGACGGTCATCATCACCGAGCCCCGACGAAGCCCGGCCCCGGCCGCGCGCCGGGATCGATCTCAGACAGCGGTGTGCGGCGCGGCGGACGGTGGCCGGAGCGCGTGGGGGCAGGGCGTTTCGGAGGGGCGGTGGGGGATGCCCATGCGGCGGAGCAGGTCGCGGGCGGCGCGCATGCCGGCCGTGCTGTGCCAGGCGGTGCCGGGGTGGCGCGATCGCAGATGGGACAGGGCGCGGGTGCCGAGCCCGGAGCCGCGGAAGCGCTCGTCGATCACGACGGTGGTGATCACTCCGCGCGCGCAGGTGGAGCAGGTGCGGTAGTGGACCTGTCCGACGACCTGGCGGGCGTGGACGAGGAGCAGGCACTGCGCGTCGGCGCCGGACGGGGCCGGGATGTGCGTCGGGACGAACTGGATCGCTCTGTAGGCGAGGTACCGGCGGTGGAGCCGGCCGGTGGTCCGGCCCCGCCGCGCGTGCTTGGCGCCGGATCGCCCCGGCGACGTCGTCCACAGCGGGGCGAGGCCGAAGCCCGGGCTCGCGGGAAGCGCATGACGTCCGTGCATGCGTCCCGTGTGCCCCGAGAACCGCGCCTCTACCCGGCCACCACCACGCGGGTGGTGAAGGCCGGTTGAGCGCTGGTACGCGGTCGGTCGCCGGGTGGTTGTCCGGCGGGCGGCGTTACTCGCCACGCCCACGGGGCACACGTCTTCCCGCCCTGGCCTGCCGGCGGGCAGGCCCCGGGGCAGACCCCTCACCACACGAACAGGAGGCTGCTGGAATGACGACAGCTCGCGAGATCATGACGGAAGGCGCCGAGTGCATCGGTGCCGAGGAGACGGTTCTTGACGCGGCGAAGAAGATGACCCGGCTCGGCGTGGGTGCCCTGCCGATCTGCGGTACCGACGACAAGCTCAAGGGCATGCTGACCGATCGCGACATCGTGGTGAAGGTCCTCGGCGCCGGCAAGGACCCCGCTCAGGTCAAGGCCGGTGACCTCGCGCAGGGCGAGGCGGTCACCATCGGCGCCGACGACGACGCCGAGGAGATCCTGCGCACCATGACCTCGCACAAGGTCCGCCGCCTGCCCGTGATCGACGGCCACCGGCTGGTCGGCATCGTCGCCCAGGCCGACGTCGCCCGTGCCCTTCCCGCCCCGAAGGTCGGCGACCTCGTCGATGCGATGTCCACCGACTGACCCGCACGCCGGGAGCGGGAAGCCCCCGCCCTGACCTTGCGCCCACCGGCGCGCCGAGATGGTGCCGGAGCCGCCGGCCCGCCCGGGCCCGCCGCTCCGGCCCCTCACCTCGACGGCCGCACGCGCCACGGGCCGTCCGCCACCCGGCCGGCCACCCTCGCCGCTTCGGGATGGTGCTCGACGTGGAGCCGCCCCGGCGTCGCGCCTCACCGAACCGCTGAGCACGTCTGGGACAGAGCCTCCCGCCGACGCGGTCACCCTCGGACGGCGACCGGCACCTGGCTTTGACCGCGCATCGACGCCGTCTTGTCCGCACCGTCGACCGGCACGACGTCCGGTGTGGGGGTACGCATCAGTTCGAAGGTGCCTCTGCGACGTCTTTGCGCATCGCGTTCGTGAGCGCGATGTGCGTCGCCGCGTCGGTCGCGTATTCACCACGCCAGCTCTCCTGCACCCGCTTGGACGTGGAGCGACGGTGATCGTTGAGAGCGTCCACCACTTCCTGCCCGCCGATGAGGAAGACGAGATTGAAGGCCTCACGCCACGAGGCCGTGGCGGCCTGGACCTCTGCGGCGATGTCCGCCGGAATCCGTGCCCGGGCTTCAGATGTGTCCGGAGGCGCGGGATCAAGGGCGTCGACCGCGTTCTTCACTTCGAGAAGCTGCTGGGTGAGGCGGTTCCAGGCAGACAGGTACTTCGAGTAGATCTCAAGCCGATCCTGACGGAGCTGCCTGCTGTACTCCCAGTGCACCCCTCGCTCGGCGGTTCGCGTCTGCCATCTGTGATTGAGGATGGCTGTCGCCAGGGCGATCGCGCTGGTGATCAGCACTCCTCCGAGGGCGCCGGCAAGCGCGAACCATGCGCTTGCGCTTCCGGTGCTGTCCACAGGTGCGCTGACGAGGGCAGGGGGCGCAGTCACCATTGAGGCTCCTCTGTATGGGTGTAACTCAGCGTAGGACTGCACGACTTGCCAGGTCGTCTGATCATCGAGTCGGCGCAGCTCCGGAGGCGATAGGCGTGCATGCGAGTGCGGGCCCCGACCAGTGAGGGTGCAGGCGCGGGTGTCCGCCGCCGCACAGGTGGTGGCCGGGATGACGCATGCCGGCGCCAGGGCCGCGCTGAGGCGGGGAAGTCGTCCCGTGCCTGGCTCAACCGCCCGGCGGGACGACGCCGGACGGTGGAGTCGGCGGGAGCACTGGGTGCCCGAACGAAGCCTGAGCGCGCCGCCCGGGTAGGCGGCCACACGTCGGCCTGGACATGCCCAGTGACCCGCGTCGGCGTCGCGCTCGTCGAGTGATCAGTAAAAGGCGACGACGCCCTCGATCAGGCGGCGCCCCTTCCCCGCGCGATGTGTCTCCCTCAGGCCACCGCGATACGGGGCGATTGTCATCGACTGCTGCCGTTGAGATGGTCCCTGGCGGCAGTCATAAAGGCTTGCACGGCCGCAACGAGTGCGGCGTGTGCAGATCGGAGGTCAGGGAACCGAACGGATTCGTCATCATCAGTCACGTACAGGCGGAATCCCATAACTTGAACGGAACCGATGACAATGAGAGTGCTGTGAGCATAGGAGACAACCTGCCCAGCAAGTTCGGCAACGCGCCTCGGACCTTCCAGCTCCACCACGATGAAGGCATCCTGCAAAGGCTTGATATCAGCCTGGCGGCGTAGTTCCCAAGCTCGAGTCGACCTGCGCCCCAGCAACTGGGAGGGGTCTTCCCCCGCAACGCTGATGGCGACTGAGTCCCTTGGATGCGTCGAGGCGATGAAGAGGCGCGCTGCCTTGGCGAATACCACGTACGCGTCCCGGTGGTGCTGACGTCGGACGGCATCGACGGGTCCTCGCCGCGCTCCGCGAGCCTGTGCACGTCCGGCCGCGTAGGCGGCCGTGGCCGCGAGAACGGCCGTCGGGGTAGTGATGAGCGCGGCTACGACAGCGGGGTCCATGACCGACCATCGTGCTGAACATCATGGGGGCTCACTACCTGTTCACCGCGTCTGCATGTCCCGTCTGTTGTACGAGGACTGTGTTCCCGCCATCCGCGACGGAGTGACGTACCCGAGGCGGGAGTCGGTATCCGCACCGGTCCGAACTCGGTGCAGACGGACGCGTTGCGCACGTACCTGACCATCGCAGGGCCCTGTACCAGCGTCCTGCCCGGGCCCACCCCGCCGCCCGAGCCCGGCACCCGGACGTGGGCTCACGCTGCTGAGCAGCCCATCGGGACAGCCGCGGTGGCCGCGCTCGGCCTTCGCAGACGGACGGAAGCTGGGCATCCGGTCCGCGTACGTGCCCGATTTCCTGCTGAGCCTTCCCGCCGCACTGACACGTCGCGGGCACCGGAGGCGAGCGGGAACGGCGGCGCAAGCACCGGCATCGCGTGCTTGTGCCCCCGCTCCAGAACGCGGAAACGGGGGCACGGTGGGCGGGGCGTACAGGACCTAGGCGGTCACCGCGCCGACTCGCGTGCCGGAGCGGTCGCGGACGGCGTCCGGCGTCACGGTGGGCGGTGGTCGGTCAGGCAGGGCAGGACGGCCCCGGCCCTTTTCCGGTGGCCGCCCGGTCAGTACAGCTTGTTGACGGCCGTGGTCGTGGTCTTCTTGAAGGCGGCCACGGGCGCGTCGTCGAAGTCGCCCATCTGACCCCACTGCACGACGGTGACGGTCCTGCCGTCCCGCCCGACCGACAGCAGAGCGATGTCGTTGGCGCCCCAGGACGTCTCGGTGTGCAGGCCGCGGACGCGGGCGCCCTCCTCGACGGGCAGCTTGCCGTAGTCCCGGCCCTCGGCCTCGACGTCGGGCGAGGACTTCTCGATGCGGTCGGCGCAGGTGCGGATCAGATCGTCGTAGTGCTTCGCCAGGGCCTCGGCGTGGGCGGCGGTGTCCGCCACGACGGTCAACTGCACGGCGCTGGTGTCCAGGTCGGTACGGAACTCGCGGTGCCGGTAGGTGTAGGCGGGCACGCCCTCGGTGCTCACGCAGAAGCCGAGCTGCTCCGGGAACCCGTCGGTGACGGGCCCGGCGGTCCAGGACGACGTCGGGTGCGGCGGAAGCTGGGACGCCGACAGGAACGCGGGTGCGGCGGTCTTCGACCCGGCGGTCTTCGACCCGGCGGCCTGCGGGGCGGCGCCGGCGGACGGTGCCGTGAGGGCCGTGCCCGCCGCGAGGGCGGCGACGGTGAGTGCGGTGAGAGCGCTCGTTCGGATGCGCATGGACATGGGTGTCCCCCGTGAAATGAGTACGTGAACGTGAATGCCGCGGCGAGGCCGGCTGGTCGGCCCGGGCCCGGTCGGTGCGGCACCAACAGCATCAGCGGTCACCGCTGCCGGGCGCAACAGCCGACGGCCGATCAGCCACGGTGGAACCATCCCAGCCTCTTTGACGTGCAGGTATATGGGGTGCCTGGGATACCGTCCCGGGCCGGGTGGGGTGGTAAGGGGACGGGGGACCTTTGTCGGCACAGGATGACGGCGGCGGCGACGGCGTCGACGCGGTGGCGGAGTTCGCGGCGCTGCTGCGGGCGCTGAAGGAGCGCACGGACCGGAGCTACGGCTCGCTGGCCCGCCGTCTGGGCATGAACACCTCGACGCTGCACCGCTACTGCGCGGGTGACGCGGTGCCGCTCGACTTCGCCCCCGTGGAACGCTTCGCGGCCCTGTGCGGGGCGACCTCGGAGCAACGCCTGGAACTCCACCGCCGTTGGCTCCTGGCCGTGGCGGCCCGCCGCCGACCTCGTACGGCGGGGACGGTGGGGGCTGCGGGGGCTGCGGAGAGCTCGCCCGGCGCCGGGGCGGCGGAAGCCGTCACACCGGGCACAGCGCTGGAGGGCAGCACCGAACCGGACACGGCGCCGCAAGCCGAGGCCGGCCCCGTCGTCGAGACGGGCCCCGCGCCCTTGCCGCCCGGCGCGTCCGTGCCCGCGCTCCCGCGCCGCCCCTGGTACCGCCGCAGGCGTCTCGTGGTCGGGCTGGCCTCCGTCTGTGCCGTGCTCGCGACGCTCGGGGCCCTGTCCGCGCTGCCGGACGGGCGGCGGGCGTCCGCCGGCGGGCCTGCCCGGGTCGCCGGTCCGACGGCGTCCGGTACGACGGCGTCCGGTACGACGGCGTCCGGTACGACGGCGTCCGGTACGACGGCGTCCGGTACGGCCGGGGCCGGGGCGCCCGAGCGACGGGGCGCCTCGCCCAGCCCGAGCGGCACCCCCACCTCCGAGCGGCCTTCGGGCTCGGCCACCCCTGAGGAGAAGCCCGGCGCCTCCCGCCCGCCCGGCGCGACGTCCGCCCCGCCCGGCGGCGAACAGCCCGCCGGTCTTCCGCTCGCCTGGTCCGTCGACTCCCAGGCCTGGAAGCTGGGTTGCGGTCACGACTACGTCGTCTCCAAGCCGCCGAGCCAGGTCCCCCCTCCCCCGGCCCCGCAGGACGCGGCGCCCTGGGCGGCGACGCAGGGAGCGGTGCACGGCGGCGAGACACTCGTACGGCTGTCGGTGCAGGGGCGCAGCGACACGGCCGTCGTGCTGGAGGCGCTGCGCGTGCGCGTGGTCGGCCGTACGGCACCGGCCGAGGGCAACGCGTACGCCATGGACCAGGGCTGCGGCGGCGCAGTGACTCCCCGGTACTTCGCCGTGGACCTGGACAAGGACCGCCCCATCGCCCGCGCGGTCGCCGGGAACGACTCCGGTACGCCGATCCCGGCGGTACGCATGCCCTACCGCGTCTCGGCGAAGGACCCCGAGGTGCTGCTGGTCACGGCCGGCACCAGTGCGTGCGACTGCCGCTGGTACCTGGAGCTGGACTGGTCCTCCCAGGGCCGCAGGGGCACCGTCCGCATCGACGACGACGGCCGCCCGTTCCGCACCAGCGCCATCGAGGGCCTGCCCCGGTACACGTACGACACCCTGGCACGCCGGTGGGGGCCGTATAACTGAGAGGCCGTCACCGCGAGAGGGGGGCGGGCGGGAAGCCCGTGCGAAGATCGCGGCGTGACCGACCTGCGCTTCCGTCTCGCCGACGACGCCGATCTCGCCGCCGTCGTGCGTCTGCGTGACGACGCGGCCCGCTGGATGCTCGCCCAGGGCGTCACTGGCCAGTGGCGGCCCGGTGAGCTGGGCGGGGACCACTTCCGCCGGATCATGACGAGCGGGGAGGTGTGGCTCGCGGAGGCCGCCGATCGTGTGGTCGGAGCCTGGGAGCTCTGGTGGCAGGACGAGGATGCCTGGGGGCCGCAGCCGCCGACGGCCGGCTATGTGCACCGGCTGATGGTGGACCGCACAAGGGTTCCGTCCGGGACCGGGCGGCAGCTTCTGCGCGTCGCGGAGCGCCGTGTGGCCGAGGCGGGCCGGCCGTTGGTCCGTCTGGACTGCCTGGCTGCCAACGCACGCCTGAGGTCGTACTACCTCGACGCCGGTTATCGGGTCGCGGGGTGCAAGGAGGGCAAGCCGCAGCCGGGCGGTACGCCCAAGGCGTTCACGCTCCTCGAAAAGTCCGTACGGGATGTGCCGGTGGGTTGAGAGGCCCGCGCTCCGCACGGCCGCGCCCGTGCCAGGCACGCGCCTCATCCTCCTCGGCTCCCCCGCCCACCGGGGCGGCGTACGGCGGGCCGGCGTGCGGCCGGGAGGGTGTTTCGGCGGCGCATGGTAAGGCATCGGACAGGTGGGCTTTATTGATGTGTACCGGACCACATTTTTTCCTCACATGATCCACACGGGTGCGGACCGGCGAGTTCGGGCCGGGCGCCGGGGCCGGGCCTGCCGCGTGCCGCCTGGGGCAGAGGCGTGCCACCGGCGTGGTGCGCCGGCGTACGCGCAGCTGGCGTCACATATGGAGTGTCCGGTTCCGTGTTACTCGTGAGTTCCGCCCCAGCGTAGGCAAGTCGTCTTTCAGTCAAAGATTGGCCTCAAGTGACGTGTTAAGCGTCTATACCGGCGGGTGATCGGACAGGAGCTGTCAATTCCACTTTGACTCCCCTTGAGTGATCTTCAAGACTGCGCCCCGACCACCTGGCACGCGTCGGGAACCGCGTGCGGGACCTAGCAGGGGGACCGAAACCCGAATGAAGAACAGCAACCCGAACTCCGCCCGCGTGCGGAGAGCCGTCACGCGCGGACTCGTGACCGTCACCGCGGTCGCCTCCGTCACCGCCGTGGCCGCGTCGCCGCAGGCCGCCATCGCCGCCCCGCCGGCCGCTCCGGCCGCGGCGGCCGGGATCGGCACCACCGACACGCAGCGGGTGGACGCCGCGGCCGTCGTCCGCCTGGACCCGAGCCCGGACGTCCTGCTGCTCAGCGACCACGACTTCATCCACGCCCTCTGGCAGAAGGCCCGTGACGGCGGGGAGACCTTCGACGCGGTGCGGCAGGCCGCCGAGGCCGCCATGAGCAGCGAATCGCCCGACGACCACGTGCGGTTCATCGTCACCGGCATCCACGAGGCGTACGCCGTCGACAAGCAGCGCGAGAAGGACAAGGCCGACGCCGCGCGTGCCGCCCGGCTCGCCAAGTCCCAGGCGCTGATCGCCATCGGCATCCCCAGCAGCCCCGACCTGCTCGACCTGAGCGACGACAACTTCATCCGCGCCGTCATGCGCCACGAGGCCGCCGGACCCGAGGTCCGCGCCGCCGCCGCGACGGCCCTGGCCGGGGAGCCGACCGCCTGGCAGGAGTTCATCGCCAACGGCGCCCGCGAGGCGCACCAGCGCGACGTCGCCAACGAGCTGAAGGAACTGGAGGAGAAGGACCGCGCGGAGGCCGAGCGCCGCAAGGAGATCGCCGCCCGCACCAACACGGCCGCGCTCTTCCGCATCACGCCCACCGAGGCGATGCTCGCCCTCAGCGACGACAACTTCATCCGCGAGCTGCTGCGCGTCGCCCCGGCCGACGCCAAGGGCAGCGAGCTCTTCGCGGCGGCGCAGCGCGCGGTGCTGAGCCCCGACCCGGCCGTGTGGAAGCAGTTCATCCACACCGGCGCCGAAGAGGCGTACAAGAAGGACGACGAGGCGCGCCGCAAGCAGATCGCCGAGGCCAACCGCCGCCTCGCGATCCAGATCCAGGCCGCCGCCGAGAAGACCGGCGTCCAGCCCAACCTGGTCGCCGCCGCCAAGAAGGCGCTGGCCGGCACCGACGAGGACGTCGCGCGGTTCCTGCTGGAGGGGCAGCACCGGGCCAAGCGCCAGTCCTTCCAGCCGGCGAGCGGCAAGCCGGCGGGCTTCTACGTCCGCCAGTCCTCGCCCGACGCCGGGGAGGCGTTCATCGCCCCCCTGTCCGCCGCGTCCAAGCAGGCCGACCGGGAGGACGGCACCTGGATCGTCGTCCCCGCGCTCAACGGCCAGCCCGGTTGCTGGTCCTTCGAGTCCACCCGCAAGCTCGGCCACTACCTCACCCACAAGGACCTGCGGGTGCGGATGGCCGCGAGCGACAACAGCACGCAGTTCCGCAAGGACGCCACCTGGTGCGCCAAGAAGGGACTGAGCGGCTCCGGCACCTCCTTCGAGTCGGCCGGCCAGCCGGGCCGCTTCCTGCGCGAGTACTACGGCGATCTGTACGTGGCCAACAAGAGCGCCAAGAACCGCTTCGACGTCGAGAAGGACTTCGCCCAGGACGCGTCCTGGAAGATCGTCACCCCCCTCGCGCGCTGACCGCGCGGGAGGCGGCCGGCCCCACACGCGCGCGCCGGCCCCCTCCCGCCGAGCTCTCTCCCTTCAGACCTGAGAAGAACGGAAGCACCCCATGTCCCGGATCGTCCGATCCGCTCTGGCCGTGGCGGCCGGTGTCGCCGCGCTCGCCGGCGGCGTGACCGTCGCCGTCGCCGACGAGGCGCGCACCCCGTCGACCCCCACGGCCACCACGGTGTCCACGGCCACCGTGGCCCCCGCCGACGCCAGGGCCGCGGCCGCCGACGCGAAGGCCGCGGCCGCCGCCGCGGTGGCCGCAGCCGCCGACGCGAAGGCCGCGGCCGCCGCGGTGGCGTCGGCCCCGGGCGTCCAGCTCAGGGCCGCCCACAGCGACCAGTGCCTCACCATCCCCGGCGCCAGCCTCCGCAACGGCGTCAACACGGTCCAGTCCACCTGCGCCGACGACGCCGTCAACCAGCGCGTCGACCTGGTGCCCACCGGTGCCGGCACCTTCGAGCTGCGCTTCGGGCACAGCGGCAAGTGCCTCGACGTGGAGGCCGCCGGCACCAAGACCGGCACCGCCGTCCAGCAGTGGTGGTGCGTGGGGGCCGACAACCAGCGCTGGCGCCTGGTCATGGTCGACATCGCCAAGGAGCTGTACGAGCTGAGGCCCGCCCACACCCCCGCCGGTACGAGCCGCTGCCTCGACATCGAGTCCGCGAGCAAGACCGACGGCGCGGCGGCCCGCCTGTGGGCCTGCAACGGCAGCCTCGCCCAGCAGTGGCGCATCCACCCGGTCACGGCCGCCTGAGCCCCGTACACGCGAGAGAAACGGATCCCCACATGTCTCGGATCATCAGGGCCGCCCTGACCGCGGGCGCGGCCGTCGCCGTCCTCGCCGGTACGGCCACCGCCGTCCAGGCCGACGGTGAACCCGGCTCGATCACCTCCCCCACCGCCGCCGCCGACGCGGCCCGCGAGGCCGCGGCCGTCGCGGCCGCCACGCGGGCGGAGATCGTCGCCCGCGCGAAGATGGCCCAGCAGGCCATCACCCTGACCGCCGCCCACAGCAGCAAGTGCCTCGAGATCGAGGGCGGCAAGACCACGGACGGCATCAACGCCCAGCAGTACGACTGCAACGGCACCGACTCCCAGAAGTGGAACGCCGTCGCCGGACGCGGCGGAACCTTCGAGCTGCGCAACGTCAAGAGCGGCAAGTGCCTCGAGATCCAGGCCAAGGGCGAGAAGAACGGCGCGGCCGTCCAGCAGTTCGCCTGCGGCCAGGGCGACCACCAGCGCTGGCGCATGATGCTGGTCGACCCCGTGCGCAAGCTGTACGAGCTCCAGCCCGCGCACGCCGAGGGAATGTGCGTCGACGTGCCCAGCGCCAAGCAGGACAACGGCATCGACGCGCAGCTCTACACGTGCAACCGCTCCGAAGCCCAGTTGTGGCAGGTCCGGCCGGTCGCGTGAACCGGCCGGACGGCGTGTACCGACGCGCCGTCGCATGTCACGCCGGGGCGGGACCGTACGCACGGTCCCGCCCCGGCGGTCGTGAACCGTATGTCATTCCCGAGGGGGTCTCGAGTTGAGTCGTCAGTTCAGATGCGCGCGGGCGGTGACCGTCGGCACGCTGGCCGGCGCGATCGCCCTCGCCGGCGGGGTACCGGCATGGGCCGCCGCCCCGGCCGCCGCACAGCGGCAGGTGGCGGCCGTCGTCACCGCCGTACCCGCTGACGCGCCGCAGCAGGCGACGTCGCCGTTGCCTTCGCCTTCGCCGTCACAGGCACAGGGTCAGTCGCCGTCGCCGTCGCCGGAGTTGGCCGCCGCCGTGGAGGAGGCCCGCAAGAGGGTCACGTCGATGGCCAAAACGCACCCGGCCGCCGAGGTGCGCACCTCGGCGTGGAACGCGCTGCGCAGTTCCCGCGGGGACCAGGCGCTCCTGGAGTGGCTCGCCCCCGGAGGCGGCTTCGACGCCGCCAAGCAGCGCGCCCGGGACACCCGCGCCCGGAACAAGGCGTTCTGCGAGCGGGTGATCGCCACGCACACGGCGGAGTTCTCCCCGCAGGTACGGGCTGCCGCGACGCGGGCCCTCAAGGGGAGCGTCGCCGAGCAGGCCGCGTTCGTCGCGACCGGGTACGCCGAGGCACAGCGCCGCGACCGCGCCGCGCGCGAGGCGGGCGAGCTGCAACGGCTGGACGTCGCCGCCGCCGACCGCGAGTTCGTACGCGGTCTCGGCGCGCAGGACCCGGGCGAGCACGTGCGGGTGGCGGCGCAGTGGGCGCTGCGGGCCGGTGCCACGGACGCGGACGTCGCGGAGTTCTTCGGCTACGGCTGGGCGACGGGTGCGGCGCTGGACCTGACGGCGTACCGCAGCCGGATCGCCGACGCGGAGGCCGTACGCCATCACACGCTGACCCGGCTGATCGCCCAGGCCACGGCGGCCGAGGCGGCCGTGGCGGGCGCGGCGGACGCCGCACGCGCCCGTGCCGAGGCCGAACGCGCCTGGCAGGCGGTCTCCGAGCACGCCGGTGCGGCGCAGCGCGCCTGGCAGGCGGAACAGGCCGCCGCGACCGCGCAGGCGGACAACTGGCGGACCGTCGCCCGGCTGTCCCGCGAGTCCGCCGAGCGTCTCTGGCAGGCGATCTCCGGCACCGCCGACGACCACGAGGCCGCCTGGTCCGGTGAACGCCAGGCGGCGGACGAGGCGGCCGCGTTCTGGAAGGCCATGTTCGACCGCGCCCAGGAAGGCGAGAACCGCACCCGGGGGTGAGGCCGGCCAGGCTGGTAACGGCTCGGCCGGGAGCGCCCGTTCGGACTGTCACCGGGGCTGAGCCGGAGGGAGCGCCCCGGGGGTCGGCCCCGGCACCTGCCTGGGGGCAGCCCCCGGGAACGCCCCGGGTCAGCCCCGCCAACCGCCCGGGGGTCACCCCGGCAACCGCCCGGGGGTCACCCCGGCAACCCGCCCGGCCGGCCCGGTAACGGCGTCGGCCGGGCGTGCCCGCCGGCCCCTGACCGGGGTCGGGCGGGAGCCGGCCGGTTCGGGTGCTGTGAGTGCCCGCCGGTCGGCGCACCGACCACCCGCCCGTGACCGGGGCGGGGTTTTTCGATCATTCGTCTAGGGGGTTTTCCCGTGTGGGGAAGGTTCCGGCCCAGGGCCGGAGGGCTGCGCGTCGGCGTGGCCGTACATGTACGGAAGGCCGTGTCCGCGGCGGTCGCCGTGGCGGTGCTGGGCACCGTCACCAGTGAGGCCGCCGCCGCGACCTCCGTACGCGCCGAGCAGGCGTCGTCGCTGGCGCGGACGCTCCAGTCGCTGGACAGGCTCGCGGCCGCGGCGGAGGCGAGGAACGGCGCCGCCCCGGCGCCCGCCGCCACGTCCGAACTGGACCGGATCAGTGATGAGCGTGACCGGCAGTTGGTGGAGGACTTCGCGGAGTTCGACGAGGAGGAAGAGGTCCGCGAGGCCGCCAGGGCGGCGCTGGCGAGTTCCGATCCGAACGCGGTCCGGGA
>NZ_SMNQ01000025.1 GCF_004353505.1 Streptomyces sp. WAC05374 | reverse complement strand
CCAACTCCTTCGCCGAGTCCGCCGAGAAGCACGCCACCTCCGCCGAAACCGCGGCCAAGAACGCCGGCACCTACGCCAAGGAAGCCGACGAAGCCGCCAAACGCGCCGAGGAATACCAACGCGAACTGGAGCGCAAGGAGCGCGAGGAGGCCGCCAAGGCCAAGGAGAAGGGTGACCCCTACTCCCTGGACGCGGCCGAGCGCAAGGCGCTCGAGGCGGCGGGCATCAGCCCCGCCGAGTACGAGGCGGCCAAGGCGCTGGCCCAGCAGGACCTGCTCGACTACCTGATGGAGAACGGCGCCGAGCTCCTCGTCGAGATCGCCGCCGAGAAGATCAAGGAGTGCTGGGACGACCCGGACATCCCGACCTGCCTGTGGGCGATCGTGGAGAACCTGCCGTGGACGAAGGCGGCCGCCATCGTCAGCAAGCTCCCGAAGATCGGCAAGGCGATCTGGGGCATCAAGGAGTTCCTCGACAAGTCGGCCAAGGCCAAGAAGCTGGTCGACAAGGGCGAGGAGGTCATCGAGGACGTATGGAAGAAGCTCCCGGCCTGCGCGACCGACAGGAAGAAGAGCGGCCCGGCGGCGCGGAGTTCCTCGACGAAGGCGTTCGGTGCGCAGCGTGCCCTGGCGGCCGCGTCGGGCGGTGGCGGCAAGGAGGCGGGCGACATCGGTCTGGCTCGTGAGGAGTACATCGCCAAGCTCGTCGGCGGCAAGGTGGCCAAGGACGACAAGGGCCAGGACATCAAGATCGTCATGCCCAATGTCGGTTCCAGCGGTCTCGACGTCATCGGCCCCAATGGCGAGTACGTGTACGTCGGCGGTGGCGCCAAGGCGGCCAATCCGTCCAAGTTCGGCAAGGCCCTTAAGATCAACAAGTACGCGGCCGACGAG
This sequence comes from Streptomyces sp. WAC05374, assembly GCF_004353505.1. Classification (GTDB taxonomy): domain Bacteria; phylum Actinomycetota; class Actinomycetes; order Streptomycetales; family Streptomycetaceae; genus Streptomyces. The sequence goes on along the minus strand of NZ_SMNQ01000025.1, from coordinate 80,343 downwards.
GCGGGCGTGAAGGCGGTCTACTACCTCGCCGACAACACCCCGGAATCGGCCATCAAGCAGGCCAAGAAGGTCTTCGGAGACGAGAATGTGCACATCTTCACGCTGCCGGACTGCTGACCATGAGTGACGGATACATCCGCTGGTACCGCGAGTCGGCGGCCACCGCGGTCCTCGCCGCACAGGCCGAGGTGTTCGGGGCGCACGGTCTGCGTCTCGTGCACCCCGCGAAGGGCGCGGCCGTGGTGCTCGACGTCGAGGGGGACGACGTCCTCCTGAGTCCGGAGGAACTCGGTCGGCTGCTGGGGCTGCGGATCGCGTCCCTGACGACGAACTGGTGGCTGTCCGCCGACATCGACGTGGTCGACCAGTTCGTCTACGAACCGCTCGGCTGCGAGATCCAGACGCTGTGGCTGGACGGGCTCACGACGGAGCAGGCCGACACGGTGGAGGCGGCCGTCCTGGCCGCGGCCGCCGCGCTGCCGGTACCGACCCGGGCCGTCGTCGTCGACCGCGAGGGCGCGGGCGACCCGGGCGACTGGGACTCACCGGTGCTGTACGACGGGGAGGACCTGCCGCCCCTCCCGGACCGCCTGCTGCTGAGCTCCTCGCTCGCCGACCGCTTCCTGCCGGCGTTTCCGGAGCTCGAGGGCGGGACGGGCGAGGGAGGGCTCGTTCCGGTCACTCCCGTCGGCTCTCGCTGACCCACCCTGAGGAAGGCCCCGCCGGACCCACGTCCGGCGGGGCCTTCCCCTGTGACCTTCCAACTGACGGACCGCGGCACAAGGAGAACGGACGCCATGGAGCACCTCCTGCACCATGAGATCGACGTGACCGTGGTCGCCGCCCGCCCCTGGGGCCTCGAGGTCGTATCGGGACGGGGTGCCCGCGGTTTCATCGACACCACCAAGAGCCCGGCGTGGTCGTCGGGTGCCCACCAGGATCTGGTCGGCGCCACCCTGCGGGCCGTCGTCATCGACGACCGGCGGGACCCCGTCCGGCTGAGCACCCTCGACGCGGACATGCGGATCGCCCGCGAGAAGAGGGACCGCTCCTCCTAGCGGCCGCGGGCGACGGGCGCCTCTCGGCGGGCAGCCCAGCCGTCGCGGCGCACGCGCGGACCGATGGCCCGGAGCGGTTCGTCGAACAGGTGTCGCCCCTCCGCATCGACGAGTGCCGAACAGGCGACCGAGCGGCTGTGCGAGCCGGGCGGGGCCGCGTCACGTCCTCGTCAGGTACCGGACAGCCGAGTCGGCGCGGTGAGGGGTCCACGCCTCCCGCGCATTGTCCGGCAAGGGCCTGCCGAACGCCGCTGACCTGCGGTGTTGCCGTCCGGTTGTCCGTGGATGTCCCGGGACGCCGGATCGCTGTCCGCGGCGCTGGATTTGCCGCTACTCATAGAGGCAGCAAGTCCACGCCACCGCTGCCGGTCGGCGTGGTGGCAACGACCGCGGGCGGGCTTCGCTCGTACGCGGAGCCAGGGGAGGTCATGATGGTGGGGCGTCGGGAACAGCCGTTGGATCCGGGCGGGGGACCGGTCGTCGAGTTCGCCGCGGGGCTGCGCCAGTTACGGCAGGACGCGGGGAGCCCTTCGTACGAGGCGATGTCGAGGCGGGTCGCGTACGGCAGGGCGACCCTGCACGCGGCGGCCCGCGGCCGCGACCTCCCGTCGAAGGACGTGGCGCTGGCCTTCGTACGGGCCTGCGGCGGCAACGAGCGTGCCGTACGGGAGTGGGCACGGCGCTGGGAGAACACGAAGACCCGACTCGAGCAGGACCTGGACCGGCAGGACGAGCAGGACGCGGCCGGGTCGGGCGCCGACGAACCGCTCGCGGCCGGCGGCGGTACGGGCGGCGGCGGCCGGCCGGACGCGGGCGGGGAGGGGACGCGGCAGGAGACGCTGCGTCCGCTGGGCCCGAACGACCCGCGTGAGGTGGGCGGTTTCCGGATGCTGCGGTTCCTGGGAGCCGGCGCGATGGGGCGCGTGTACCTCGGGGAGAGCCTGGGCGGCCGCAAGGTCGCGATCAAGGTGATCGACGGGGCGCGGGCCGGGAACGCGGAGTTCCGGGCGCGGTTCCGGCAGGAGATCGCCGCGGCCCGCCGGGTGCACGGGATGTTCACCGCGGCGGTGGTGGCGTCCGATCCGGACGCCGACGACCCGTGGCTGGCCACCGAGTACGTGGCCGGGCCCTCGCTCCAGGAAGTGGTGGGCGAGCAGGGCCCGATGCCGGTGGACACCGTGATCCGGCTGGCGGCCGGGATCGCGGAGGCGCTGGCGGGCATCCACGGCGCCGGCGTGGTGCACCGCGATCTGAAGCCCGGCAACGTGCTGGTGGCCAAGGACGGGCCGAAGGTCATCGACTTCGGGATCGCCCGCACCCGGGACGCCACCTCGCTGACCCGTACGCAGATGCTGATGGGCACGCCCGGTTATGTGGCGCCCGAGCGGCTGGCGAAGGGCAGGGTGGGGCCGGCGTGCGACGTGTTCTCCCTCGGCGCGCTGCTGGCCTTCGCCTCGACCGGCCGACTGCCGTTCGGCAGCGAGCCGTCGGAGATCAGCTTCCGGATCGTGCACGGCGAACCCGACCTGGAGCCGGTGCCCGAGGAGCTGCGGGAACTGGTGGCGTGGTGTCTGGCCAAGGATCCGGACGAGCGGCCGAGCCCGGGTCAGGTGATCGACTGGTGCTGTGAGCGCGCCGGCCAGCCGGGACCGGGCTGGTTGCCCGCCCCGCTGACCGGGATGATCCGGCAGCGCGCCCGGGAGGCCGCCGAGGTCCGTGCGCCCGAACCCGCGACGAAGGGTGGCGGCTCCCGCCCCCGGACGGCCCGGGTGGCGCTCGCCACGGCGGCGGTGGCCGCGGTGATCGCCCTCGTGGGGGCGGTACTGCACCTGGACCCGCCGTCGTGGGGGGACAGGGCCAATCCGCCCATCAGCGGTGCCACGCCCGGTGGTTCCACGGCCGGTTCGACGGCCGGCCCGACCGGGGGCGTCACGGCCGGACCGACAGGCGGGGCCACGGCCTCGGCCACCGGCGGACCGGGCGGCAGCGCCTCGGGCGGCACCAGCCAGGGGCCGACCGGCGGCACCGTCACCGGCGGAGCCGCCGGCGGCACCACGGGAGGAGGCATCAGGCCGATCGGCGGCACCTCCGGCGGACCCACCCAGGGCTCGACCGCCGGAACCCCGGCCGGCAGCACCACCCGGGGCCCCGGGGGCGGCGGTCCGTCGCCCGGCACCTCCCAGGGCGCGTCGACGGGCACGTCCCAGGGAAGCTCCTCGGGCGCCTCGCAGGGCAGTTCGCAAGGCAGTGCGCAAGGCGCCTCGCAGGGCAGCTCCACGGGCAGCTCGACAGGTACGTCGCAGGGACCCTCGGGAGGAACGGACACGGTGGACAACCCGCCGCAGCCGATGCTGACGGGCACCTCCGTCTACGTCCAGCCCCGTTCCGAGACCGTCGACTGCACCAAGCCCATCACGTTCACCTTCGCCGCGAGCGCCCGGCGCACCGGGACGATCAACTACACCTGGTACCCCGACGAGCACCTGACCGACCGGGGCTACCGGCCCCGTACCGGCAGCATGACCTTCACCACCCCCAACACCCAGTACGAGACCTTCGAGGTCCAGCTCCAGAACACCCAGCCCGGCCAGGTGGTACAGGGCCAGATGGTCGTGCAGGTCGGCTCTCCCGAGGTCGACCGCCAGCGGGTCGGCGACCAGTTCTACCTGACCTGCTCCTGACGCCCCGTCGAGGGCAGGCCCGCGTACGGACCCACCCCGGGCCTGCCCCCTGACAGCCTCCCTCCCTCCGCGCCCCCGGCACGGCCCGACCATGCCCCGGCACGGCCCCGGCATGCCCCGGAAGTGCACCGGCACGCCCGGCACCGCCCCGCCGCCCGCCACCCCGGCACCACCCCGCCACGCCGCCGCGCGGCTCCGCCATGCCCGAAACCGGTCCACCGGCCGGTCCCCCGGCGGCGGAACACCACAACCGCACACCGTCCGGTGCCAGCGACCGGTCCCGGCCTCCCACCCCCCCACCCTTCGCTTCCGTCCAAGGAGACGTCCCGATGCGCACCCGAACCCGCGCCGCCACGGCCATCGCCACATCGACAAGGCCGACCGTGCTCCTGGTCCTCGTCCTGCTGGCCGTGCTCCTCGGCCCGGACCTGGCGCACCACCTGTCCGCCCCGCGCCCGACCACCACGACGACGACAGCGACGACGGCCCACCCCGCGCGGCCACCCGCCACGCACCCGGCAGCCGCTGCCGGTTCGGTGGTGCTGCGGCGCGGCGACACGCTCTGGTCGCTGGCCCGCCGCCATGGAACCACCGTCGCCGCACTGCAGAAGGCCAATGGTCTCGGCCGCTCCACCCTCATCCTCGCCGGGCACCGCCTTCGCCTCCCGGCCGACGGCACGGCGCGCCGGCCGGGCACGGTGGACACCGCCCGCGGCACCACGCCGTCCGCCCGCCCCGTCGGCCACGGCCGCGCGGCCGTGGCATTCGCACGCGGCCGGCTCGGTACGCCCTATGTGTGGGGAGGCACGGGACGCGGCGGCTACGACTGCTCCGGCCTCGTCCAGGCCGCCTGGCGCTCCGCCGGGGTGACGCTGCCGCGCACGACGTACGAGCAGGTCCACGCCGGCACCCGCGTCCGCCGTGCCGCCCTCCGCCCGGGGGACCTGGTCTTCACGCACCGCCTCGGCCACGTCCAGATGTACGCCGGTGACGGCCGCGTCGTCGAGGCCACCCGCCCCGTGGTGCGCCATGCGCCCCTGCCCGCCCCCCGCAGTGTCACCGCCTACGTACGCCCCACCCGTCGCTGAACGCCCCGCGCAACAGCCGGCCGCCAGTGCCCGGACCGTGCCACGAACCGCCCCGCCACCTCCCCGAGCACGCGGCGACCCTCCGGCCACCCACCTGCCGAACGCCCCACCCCGGCCCGCCCCGACCCAGCCCGCCCACCACACCGCACCACCGGTCGCCGCTGGCACCGCACCGCCAACACCACCAACACCACCACCAACACCACACGAGGAGAGCAGCATGAACAAGCTCCGGCAGCGCTGCCGCGCCGCCATCCGACGCGCCCCGGCCGGTCCCGGCCGCTCCGGGCACCGCGCCGTACCCCGACCCCACCCCGCCGGCCACGGCCGACGCGGCGCACGGCCGGTCATGGGCCTCCGACGCGGCCACCCCGGCACGCTCCGCGGCCCGGCCGTGACCCTGTTCCTGGCCGTCCTGGCCACGATCCTGCACAGCGTGCCGGCCCACGCCGAGCCCAGTCCGGTGCCCACCACCGCGATGACCCGCTGCGCCCACGGGTTCGACCCCGACGCGTCCGCCGCCCTGCACCTGCCCGGCGGCCGGGGCACCACCTTCCCCTCGGACGCCCGGGGCCTGCGCCCCGGCGACGTCCTGCGCATCGTTCCGCGCATGAACGACGAGGTCTCCACCACCGGCTTCTGGTGGCAGCCCGCCGACGGCTCCAACTGGGTCACCCCCGCCGGCGCCGACCCCCGGCGGGCCGCCCCCGCCGGCTACCCCGCACCCGGCCTGAACGCGCACAGCCTCATCGGCCGCATCACCGGCGCCCAGCCCTTCGAGGTCCTCAGCCGCTCCGGCTGCCGTCAGATCGGCATCTCCGGAAAACTGGACCTGCGGATCAACGACCCCCAGGACTGGGACAACTTCGGGGCCTGGAACGTCGACATCCAGCTCTACCGCAACCCCCTTCAGGACGGCGGTTTCGAGGCACAGGGCACCTCCTCCGTCTCCCAGCCTTGGAACGTGGAAGGCCCTGACGCCAAGGTCATCTCCACCTCCGCCCACGGGGCCAACTCCGGCAGCAAGTCCGCCGTTCTGAGCTCGCCCGGCACGCGCGTGTGGAACGCCCTGTCCCAACCCATCCCGGTACGCCCCCACACCAACTACGTGATCACCGGGTTCTTCCGCACCTCGAGCAACGTCAACACGGCCTTCTTCGGGGTCCGCCTGCCCGGCGTCCAGCTTCCCGTCGAAAGCCACTTCGGCCCCGCGCCCGGCTGGTGCCCGTCGACGACGCCCACCTGCTACGGGCAGATCACCGTGCCCTTCAACTCCGGCAACAACACCACCGTCACCGCCTTCGCCGGCTTCTGGGGCGTCGGAACGCCCGCGCACATGAGCATCGACGACATCAAGGTCCTCTCAAGCTGACGCGCCGCTCGGCAGCCCCCCGGCTCCCCCGGGGGGCTGCCGAGCCGTGTCCCCGTCAGCACCCACCCCGCCCGCCGTCAGTCGTGCCCGGCCACGGGCCGGCACGGAAAGAGGTGGCCGACCGGCTCGGCCCGCAGCTCCCTCACGAACGCCCGTACGACGGCGGAGCCGGCGAGCTGGGAGGTGGTGACGTAGCCGACCTGGCGTGTCGGGCGCCGGGGCCCGAGATCGGCGATCGTGACCGAGTCCGGTGCTCCGGCCAGGGAGAGCGCGGGCATGATCGCCATGCCGTGGCCGCCGCTCACCAACGCGAGCACCGCTCCGTCGTCCTCGGCTTCGACGGTCGCCGTCGGAATCCACTCCTGTGCGGCCCACCAGTCGCGGGTGTACGAGCCGCAGTTCTCGGCCCAGTCGACCAGCGGAAGCGAGCGCGGCGCGGCGTGACCGACGGGGTGGACGACGGCGTACGGCTCCTCGAACAGCCCGTTCGCGACCAGCCCCGGTGGCAGCGGCGCGGAGCCGCCCAGCGTGGCGATGGCGATGTCGGCCTTGCCGTCGGCCACTTCGCCCGCGGTGCCGCGCCCCACCTCGCGCACGATCCGCACCCGCGGCTCGATCCCGGGATGGCGGGCGCGCAGCCGTTCGAGGACGGGCGGCAGCAGGTGGAGGGCCGCGCTGCGGAAGGCAGCGATCCGCAGCGGCCCCTCCGCCACGCCGGTCCCGGCCGCACCGCGTGCCTCGGCGGTCAGGACGTCCAGCAGGCGCAGGACGCGGCGGGCGTACGCCACGGCCTTCTCCCCCGCCGGGGTGGGACGGGCGCCGGCGCGGCCGCGGTCGAAGAGCACGGCACCGATCTTGCGCTCGCTGCCGCGCACCGAGTGGGAGACCGCGGACTGGGTCAGACCGAGTGCGCCGGCCGCGGCCGAGAAGCCGCCGGTGTCCGCGACCGCCACCAGGACGCGGAGTTCGTGCGGGCCGAGATCGGAGTCGGTCGTGCGGGCCACGGGGCGCTCACCTCACGGTATGAGAACTGCTCATGGAACGGGATGTCGCATGAGCCCAACCCGCTGCCCACCGGGCGCATTCCCGCCCTACGGTCCGGTCATGAACGACACCGCGCTCACCGTGCACCAGATCGCCCGCCCTCACGGCTTCCCCACCGCCGGACACTTCGCCTTCGTCGAGTCGGCGGTTCCGGAGCCCGTGGCCGGTGGCGCGCTGGTGCAGAACCTCTACTGGTCCGTCGACCCGTACCACCGCGAGATGATGGACGACGTGCCCGGCGGCTTCGCGCTCGACGCACCGCTGGAGGGCCGCACGATCGGGCGGGTCGTCGCCTCGCGCACACCCCTGCTGGCCGAGGGCGAGATCGTGTTCCACCGCAAGGGGTGGCGCACGCACGCCGTGGTCACGCCCGAGGAGATCCGGCGGCTGCCCCGCTTCGACGGCGTGCCCCTGACCGCGTACCTGAGCACCCTCGGTGGCACGGGCCTGACCGCCTATGTGGGCCTGACCCGTATCGCCCGCCTCCAGGAGGGCGAGGACCTGTTCGTCTCGGCCGCCGCGGGCGGGGTCGGCACGGCCACCGGGCGGTTCGCCCGCCTGCTCGGCGCGGGGCGGCTCGTGGGCAGCGCGGGCTCGGCGGCGAAGGCCGCCCACCTCGTACGGGAGGTCGGCTACGACGCCGTCTTCGACTACCACGACGGGCCCGCCGCCGAGCTGCTCGCCAAGGCCGCACCGGACGGCATCGACGTGTTCGTCGACAACGTCGGCGGTGAGCAACTGGCCGCCGCGGTGGGGGCACTGCGCACGTTCGGGCGCATCGTCCGCGTCGGCACGATCAGCCAGTACAACACCCCCGACGCGCCACCGCCGCGCTTCGACCACGCCGGCTTGGTCGAGAAGAGCCTCCGCATGGAGGGCTTCCTGGTCAGCACCTACCGTGACGTGCAGGAGGAGCTGTACGAGTTCGCCGTACCGCACCTGTGCAGCGGCCGGCTCGCCCCGGACGAGACGGTGGTGGACGGCTTCGACCACATCGTGGACGCGTTCCTGGGCATGCTGCGCGGCCGCAACACGGGCAAGATCATCGTCCGTGACCGCACGGAAACCCCGGACGTGGTGTGACCACGGTGGGCGTCAGATCCTCGACCAGACGGGTCGCGCGGTGCCGTGGACGATTGGCCCACGAGGGGATGTCCGCGAGGAAGCTCACCACCGCGGCCAGGCTCGGCCCGGCCGCGACGACGACCGCCATCGACCGACTCGAACGAGCGGGGTTCGTCACCCGCGGCCGACGCCGCCACCCGGCGGCGGATCCTGGTCTCCGCGACCGAGGCCGCTGACGCCGCCGAGCGCACGGTGTACGGCCCCCTCGGCGAGGCCGGGCGGTCGGGGCTGCGGCTCTACGGCTCTACGGCTCTACGGCTCTGCGGCTCTGCGGCTCTGCGGCGAGGAGCAGCTCGCCGTGGTCATCGACTTCCTCGACACGGCCCGCCAGGTCCAGGAAGAGCAGACCGCGCGGTTGAAGGGACTGCCGGTACGGGAGTGAGGGCGGGCCTGACGGGCTGTCGCGGCGTGTCCGCCGCCCGGGCCGGCGCACCGGCCGCGGCGGTGTGACGACCCACCAGGGGCGGGAGGGGCGCCCGCGAACAGCACCCGTAAGGGCCAGTGGTGCCCGGCCCGGGGGCCGGGCGTGCCGCCGCGTTCGGCCGTACGAGGGTGACCCCTGGCCGTCAGCCGCGCTGGACGCGACAGACCCGGGTCGGCCGGATTGACTGCACTCATGGGAGGCGAACGCCGGCGCGGGCACACCGCGCACCTGCGCGCCCGGCGGTTGTGGCGGAAGTGGATCCGGCGATTCCAGGAGAGCCGGCCCGGCACGCTGTGGAGCGGCATGTGGGACCGGCTCACGGCCACCGACTTCTTCAACCACGCGCTCCAGCTCTCCGCGCTGTCGCTGCTCTGCTTCTTCCCCATGCTCATCGTGCTCACGGAGGCCACGGGCCGTGACACGGCGGAGACCGTCGTCAGATGGCTGGGGGTGAACGAGCAGGCGGCGCAGGCTGTGGCGTCCCTCTTCGTCCCCGGGCCGGGGTCGGACACCGTCACGGTGGTGAGCGGCTTCCTCATGGCGCTGGGAGCGGTGGCCGTGGCGGGCACGTTGCAGAGCTGGTACCAGTTGCTGTTCGACGTCACCCACCGCGGGTGGCGCGACCTCGCGGCGCAGGTGGCCTGGCTCGTGTGGCTGCTCGTCTTCAGCGCGGTCCAGAGCGCGATGGGGCGCCTCCTCGAAGGGCTGCCCCTGCGGACCCTGGCAGGGTTCGTCTGGTCGGTGGCCTTCTGGTGGGGGACGATCTGGGTGCTGCTCGCCGGTGTGCTCCGCTGGCGCCCCCTCTTCTCGCCGGCGCTGGTCACCAGCGTGTGCTGGGCCGGGCTGGGCCTGTTCTCCGCGCGCTACTTCTCCGCGTCGATCGTGGCGAACGAACAGCGGTACGGGCCTGTCGGCGTCGTCATGATCATCATGTCGTGGCTGGTCGCGGTGGGCGTGGTCATCCACCTCGGGGCGGTCGTCGGCCGGATGTTCGGCCACCCGGGAGGCCCGGGAGGCCCAGGAGGCCCGGGGAGCCCGGGGAGCCCGGGAAGCAAGGCTCCCCGTCCCGCCGGCTAGGCGCTCCCGGGCGGCGGGGCAGCGGCCGTCTCCGGTGTCAGCGTTCCCCGCCAGGCCGCGACGCTGCCGAGGAGTACCGCGAGCAGACCCACCGCGGCTCCCCAGCACAGGAAGCGCGGGCCCTCGGAGGCGATCAGGGCACCACCGATGGCGAGTCCCAGGGGCTCCACCCCGAACGACAGGGTGCGGAAGGCACTGTTGACGCGGCCCTGGAGGTGGTCCGGTGTGGCCGACAGGCGGTAGGTCACCAGGGACACCGCGAAGATCGGCCACAGCATGTTGGTGACCAGGACGCCGGCGGCGAGGAGGACGATCGACGGTGCGGCGGCCATCATCGCCGCCGCGGCGGCCCACAGGGCGAGGGAGCCCAGTGCCATGGTGCGCAGGCTGACGCGCTCACGCAGCCAGGACGCCGCGAACGCGCTGACCACCGTGCCGAGGCCGACCGCGGCGAGGACGAGGCCGATCAGTCCGGCGTTGACGCCGAGGTCCTCGGTCGCCAGGACGATGGTGGCCAGGGTGAGCGGCGCCTGAAGGAAGTTGATCAGGGTGACCATCACCATGAGCAGGCGCAGCAGGCGCTGCCGCCAGAGGAACGCCATCCCCTCCTTGAGGTCGGTCATCACGGAGCGCCGCTCGCCGGCCGGCCGTTCCTCCTGGAACGACGTCCGTACGAACAGCAGCGAGGCCCCCGAGAGCAGGTAGGTCACGGCGTCGACCGCGTAACTGCAGACGGCGCCGAGCGTGGAGTTCCTGGCCAGGCCGATCAGCGCGCCGGAGAGGGCGGAGCCGCAGACGCCGGCCGCGGAGTCGGCCACCTCGTTGAGCGCGTTGGCGGAGGCGAGCTGCTCCTCGGGGACCAGCTTCGACAGGGCCGACAGGTGGGAGACGGCCGAGAAGACGTGCCCGACGCCCTCCAGGAAGGCGATCGCTGCCAGGTGGGCGATCGTCAGGGCGTCGAAGGCGTACGCGACCGGGATCGTGGCCAGCGCGGCGAAGCGGCCCAGGTCCGCGACGATCATGACGCGGCGGCGGTCCCAGCGGTCGATGAAGACACCGGCCAGGAGGTTCAGCAGCAGGTAGGGGGCGAGCCGGGCGGCTCCCACCAGGCCGGCCACGGCGGGTGAGCCGGAGAGGCCGAGCGCGAGGATCGGCACGGCCAGGTGGGAGAGCGCCGTGCCCACCGACGAGACGGTGAACCCGCCCCAGACGATCATGAAATCGCGGTTCGTCAGCAGTCCGCGCCAACGGCGCCCGGGCGCCGGGTCCGGCGTCGGCTCCGCCACCGGCGTGGAGTCCTTCGTTGCCATGGTCACGTCCGTCCTTCCTTCGTCCTCCCGCCGCGCTGTCCGGCCCGCCCGCATGGGGCCTCCCGCCGGGCACGAGAGGGGGAAGCTCCGGTCGCTTCGGTCGCTGGTGACCGCCGGCGCCCCGTGCACGCGGGCGTTGTTCGAGGAAGACGCCGGCCATGGGAAGCGTCCGCCGGCGCCGCGTGGCGAAAGCGACGCGCCCGGCAGGTGCTCAGCCGGGGACGAGAGCGTCCCACTGGTCCCGGGTCGGGCCGTCGTGGGTGGGTGAGAAGTCCGGGCGGGCGTCCAGCCAGGCGGTGACGGCTCGGTCCACCTCGTCGGTGCCGTAGGCGTCGTCCGCCGGTTTCAGCAGGTGGCGCACCTGGGCACGGGCGCGCATGACGACGGGGTCGTCGAAGGCGCAGGCGGCGAGGGCGGCGGCCCGCCGGTCGGAGGAAGGTGAGCCCTCGGCGAGGCGCTGCTCGTTGCCGCGGTCGGCGGTCACCTGCGCGTCGAACCAGGGGCGCAGGGCCCGGGCCGTCCAGGTGTGGTAGCCGGTGGGGTCCGCCGCGACCTGGTCGGCATGAGCGGCCAGGTGCTGGGCGGCACGCAGGCCGAGGGCCACGCCGTGCCCGAGGGTGGGGTTGGTGTGGACGAGACTGTCGCCGGCGTTGACCAGGCCCGTGACCACGGGTCCGTCGGCGTCGGCGAGGGACGTCCAGCGGTTGTCCAGGCCGGCCATCGCCAGGACGGCCGTCTGCGGCGCGGGGGCCAGGTCGAGCCAGGCGGCGGTGGCGGGGAAGCAGCGGGCGACGGCCTCGAACACGGCGGGGTCGCGGAGCGCGCCGCGGGTCGGATCCGCCGTGGAGAGCACCATGCTGATCGCGAAGGTGTCGTTGTCGGAGGGGAAGACACCGGCGAGCGCGAAGGGTGCCGCCGAGCCGGTCTTCACCCGCCCGGGGTCGCGCGGCCCGTCGGCGCGCAGGCGGTACCAGCGGCACAGGTAGGCGATCCCGGCACGGTGGCTCTCGACCACGGGCGGGCGGCAGCCGGCCGCGGTCAGCAGGCCGGGGACGGGTGAGCGGCGGCCGGACGCGTCGACGACCAGGTCCGCCCGGTGGGTGTCCGTGCCCACCCGCACGCCGGTGACGCGGACAGGGCGGCCCTTCCCGAACGCGAGGGCGCGTACCCGGTGGCCTCGCCGTACGTCGACCGTGGGTTCCCGCCGCACGGCCGCGCTCAGAGCGGCCTCCAGCACGATGCGACGGGTCCGCAGGGTCACCAGGTCGTCGTCGCCGGCCCGGTGCGGCGGGTGCTCCCCGAACCAGTCGAAGTCGTGGTACTCCCGGGCTCCGCGCGCCAGGAGGTCCGCGTACACGTCGGGGGTCTCGGTACGCAGCACGGTGCGGACGGGCGCGAGGAACGAGTGGGGCTGGTTGGCCTGCGGCACGCGGGGCCTGTTCCAGTCGAGGAAGTCCCGGTCCAGGTCCTCTCCGGCCTCCCGGCCGTCCTGCTCGAACACCGTGACCGTGTGGCCCCGCCGCCCCAGCATGAGCGCTGTTCCCAGCCCGCTGATACCCCCGCCGATCACCGCAACCCGCGCCAACGATCTCCCCTTCGCGTCGTGTTGCGGCACGAGCCTAGTAGGTGACGATCATCTGTTCGCCACCCGGCGTCGTCCGTCGCGGTGGTGCGAGGCGCCACGCCGCGACGGTCCTCCCCCGGCCGGTGGAGGACGGTGCCGGCGTGGGCCGCAGGCGGGGGCGGGCTACCGCGGTGCGACGGACTTGAGCCAGTCCTCGACGGTGAGGACGTCCGCCCACTGCGGGAACAGCCTCTCGACCAGCATCGTGTGCACCTCGGGGTCGGGGTCGAGGCAGGCGTCCGCGAGGACGGTGAGGCCGAGGTCCAGGTCGATGGCGCGCCACAGGGTGGACAGCACCACGGCGCTGGTGGCGATGCCGGTGAGAACGAGGCTGTCGATGCCGCGCGCCCTGAGCACCAGGTCGAGGTCGCTTCCCGAGAAGGCGCTCCCCCGCCTCTTGGTCACCACGACGTCGCCCTGCCGGGGAGCGACGTCGTCGTGGATCTCGGTGCCGGGCCGCCCCTCCGTGAACAGGCCGGCTCGCACGACGCCGGTCATCACCTTGTTGCGGGGGCTGACTTCCGGATCCCCCGGCCGTAACCCCATCACCACGTAGATCACGGGGATGCCCGCGGCCCGGGCGCCGTCGATCGCCCCGCGCAGGCGCGGAAGGTATCCGGAACCGTCGTCGGCGATGGCCACGACGTCCCGCTGGACGTCCATCACCAGAAGCGCGCTGCTCGCCATGGTCTTCGTCCCTTCTCCGTGGGGTGTCACGCGCGAGTCTGGTGGATCGGCCGGGCCGTGGCGTCCTGGTGCCGGTACCGGGACGGTGTGTTCCGCGTCACAGGGGCGGGCGTCACGTTCCGGTGGCCTGCGGTGTCTTGAGGGCATGACGGAACAGAACTCACCCCGAGCCAGGGCTGTCGTCGCCGACGCACCGCGGGAATGCACCTCGCCATGACCGCCGACGCGCACGCCGAGCGGTTCGTCCGGCTGCGGCCGCTGCTGTTCACGATCGCGTACGAGATCCTCGGCTCGGCGACCGAGTCCGACGACGTGCTCCAGGACAGCTACCTGCGGTGGGCCGGGGTGGACCTCGCGACGGTGCGGGACACCAGGTCGTACCTGGCGCGGCTGGTGACCCGTCAGGCGCTCAACGCGTTGCGGGCGAGCGCACGACGGCGCGAGGAGTACGTCGGCCCGTGGCTGCCCGAGCCGGTGCTGATCGACGAGAACGACGCGTCGGCCGACGTGGTGCTGGCCGAGTCGGTGTCCATGGCGATGCTCGTGGTGCTGGAGACACTCGCGCCCGACGAGCGTGTGGTGTTCGTGCTCCGCGAGGTGTTCGGCTTCCCCCACGACGACATCGCCGCCGCGGTCGGCAAGCCGGTGGCGACGGTGCGTCAGGCGGCGCACCGGGCCCGCAAGCACGTGCAGGCGCGGCGCAGGCGTCACGTACCGGCCGACACCGCGACGGCCGCGCGTATCACCGATCAGTTCATGACCGCGGCCACCACGGGCGATGTGCGGGGGCTGCTGGCGCTGCTCGCCGAGGACGCCACGTTCACCGCCGACGGCGGCGGCAAGACCCTCGCGGCGCGCCGGCCGGTGGTGGGCGCACAGATGGTCTCCGCACACCTCGCGGGCCTCTTCCGCAAGGGGCGGGCGCTGCCGGACCTGCGGTTCGCAAGGGCCCGCTGCAACAACGCGCCCGCACTGGTCGCCTACCGCGGCGACCACCTGGAGGGCGTGTTCCTGATCGAGATCACCCACGAGCGGATCACCCACATCTACGTCATCCGCAACCCGGACAAGCTCCTCACGCTGACGGTGCCACGCCGGATCAGCCGGTGGAGCACATGAACAACCCGAGAGGACTTCAGATGCACACCAGGACGACCCCCGGCCGGCCGCACGCACGGGGGCGGTGGGCAGCCACCGCCGCGCCGGGCGAAAGCGACCGGCTGCGCCGCCCGGCCTTCTGGTTCACCACGCTCGTCATCGCCTTCGAGCTGATCGCCGGATCGGCGTGGAACCTGTGGACGATCGACTGGGTGGAAGCCCAGTTGGCTCACCTGGGATACCCGCACTACCTGGCCTACGTCCTGGGCGTGTGCCAGTTCGGGGCGGGCGTGGCGCTCGTCGTGCCCGGGTTCCGGTTGCTCAAGGAATGGGCGTACGCGGGCGTCTTCTTCATGTGGTCGGGTGCCGTGGTGTCGCATCTGGCGCGTGGCGACGGTCCTGTGTCGTGGGGGCCGCCGCTGATGTTCCTGCTGTTCGCCGTCGCCTCGTGGGCGCTGCGGCCGGCCGACCGGCGGCCCCGGGCCGACCGTCGCGCGTGGGCCGTCGCGACCGGGCTGGTCGTCGTCATGTCCGCCGTCTCGCTTCTCACACTGCCCGCCGCGGCGGACGTCACGGGCGGGTGGGCCGTCGAGCGGGGCTGGGTGGAGGAGCAGCGGCCGTGAGGGAGACACGCCGATGGTCGGGGCGGACGGTCGGCGAGACGCTGGGACATTTTTCGGAGACCGGAGGACATTCACCCGCTCATTCGATCTCCGTAGGGTTGAGCCATCGAAGGGCGCGGCCGACCAACCGGCCGCGTGTCCAACCGAGTTGAAGGAGCTGTCCGTCATGCGTGCTGTCGTTCAGAAGGCTTTCGGTGGGCCCGAGGTGCTGGAGGCCGTCGAGACCGACCGTCCCTCTCCCCTCGGGGCGGAGGTGCTGATCCGCGTGCACGCCAGTGGCGTGAACCCGGTGGACACCGCCGTCCGCTCCGGGGCCCTGCCGCTCCTCGGCGAGCCGCCGTTCGGCGTCGGATGGGACGTCTCCGGTGTCGTCGAGGAGGTGGGGCCGGGCGCGCGGTTCCGGCCGGGTGACGAGGTGTTCGGCATGCCGTTCTTCCCGCGCGCCGCCACCGGTTACGCCGAGTACGTCGCCGCTCCCTCCCGTCAGGTGGCGCGCAAGCCCGCCGGCCTGGATCACGTACAGGCCGCCGCGCTCCCCCTCGCCGGCCTGACGGCCTGGCAGGGCCTGGTCGACGCCGCCGGGGTGGAGGCGGGGCAGCGGGTGCTGATCCACCGCGCGGCGGGCGGTGTCGGTCACCTCGCCGTACAGATCGCCAAGGCCCGGGGTGCGCACGTGATCGCCCTGGCGAGCGAGCCCAAGCACGCGTTCGTCCGCTCCCTCGGCGCCGACGAGGTGCTCGACTACCGCACCACCGACTACACCGAGGCCGTGCACGAGGTCGACGTGGTCTTCGACTCCAGCTCCGAGGGCACGCGTGCGCTCGAAGTCCTGCGCCCCGGCGGCACCCTGGTCAGCATCATGGAGCACTGGAACCAGGATCTCGCCGCGCGGATCGAAGCCGCCGGGCGCCGCTTCGCCGGGGTCTCCGTCGAACCGGACTACGCGTCGCTGGAGGCCATCGCCGCCCTCGTCGACTCCGGCCGTCTCCGCCCCCACGTCGCCGGGACGTTCCCCCTCGAAGAGGCGGCCAAGGCCCACGAGTTGGTCGGATCGGGGCGCGTGCAGGGCAAGGTCGTCCTGACCATAGCCTGAGCGGGAGACCGGAAGGCGTGGAGGTGGCGTGATGGACGTGCTGACAGAGGCTCTGCATTCGATGAAGACCGAAGCCCCCACCTCCGTACGGACCGAGGGCCGGGCGCCGTGGGGCCTGCGCCTGCCCCCGGTCGCGGGCGCCGGGTTCCATGTGGTCCTGCGCGGCACGTGCTGGCTGATCCCCCTGGACGACGCGGTGCACCTGGAGCCCTTCGTCCTCAGCCCCGGCGACGTGGTGTTCCTGCGCAACGGCCGGGGGCACGCGCTGGCCGACCACCCCTCCACGCCCGCCCACGAGGAACGCCCCGACCAGTACCAACCCGGCGGTCCCATCGGCACCGTCAGCGTCGGCGGTGACGGTCCGCGCACGACGCTCCTGTGCGGCAACTACCACCTCGACCAGGGCCGCCCCCATCCGCTGGTCCGCCAGCTCCCCGAGGTGGTCCACCTCTCCACCGGGCTCGGTCACCATCCCGAGCTCAGCGCGGCGGTGAGCCTCCTCGCCACCGAGCTGGAGAACCCGCGCATCGGGTCGGCGGGCATCGTCCCGGCGCTGATCGAATCGCTGCTGCTGTACATCCTGCGCGCCTGGTTCGAGACCCAGCCGGCCGCCACGGCCACGGGCTGGGCGGCCGCCCTCACCGACCCGGCCGTCGCCCCGGCCCTCGCCTCGATCCACGACCGGCCCGCCGCCCCGTGGACCGTCGAGTCCCTCGCCGAGTCGGCTGGGCTCTCCCGGGCCGCGTTCGCCCGCCGCTTCACCGCCCTGGTCGGCGAACCGCCCATGGCCTACCTGACGCGCTGGCGGATGACCACGGCCGCCAAGCTCCTGCGCGAGTCCGAGGCGTCCCTGACGGACGTCGCCGCCCGCACCGGATACAGCTCCGAGTACGCCCTGGCCAAGGCCTTCAAGCGGGAGTACGGGCAGGCCCCGGGCGGCTACCGCCGGCAGTCCCGCGCCTCGTGACCCGGCACGGACGCGCCGGGCACAGCCCGCTGATCACCACCGCAACCGAGAAGAAGCACCGCGAACTGCCGCCTCCCTGGCCTGAGCACCGGGGACGGCCTCACGACGGGAGGAGACACCATGCCGGACGCACGCGCCACGGCGATGGACGGAACGGCCCTGCGCGTCGCCCTGTGGCGTGCCCTCCACCTCCGGGTGGACCCACCGCCGCACGTGTTCGAGGACGAGATCGGCCTGCGCCTCGCGGCGCCCGGCGACGCCTGGAGCCACCGTCCGGACATGGACCGGCGGGCCACCGGCCGGATGCGGGCGTCCATCGTGGCCCGTGCCCGCTTCCTCGACGACCTGGTCGTGGAGCAGGCTCGCCAGGGCGTCACTCAGTACGTCGTCCTCGGGGCCGGCCTGGACACCTTCGCCCAGCGACGGCCCGGGACCGCCTCCGGCATGCGGGTCTTCGAGGTCGACCGGCCCGGTCCGCAGGCGTGGAAGCGGCAGCGCCTGACGGAGCTCGGCTTCGGCGTCCCCGACTGGCTCCGGTTCGTACCGGTCGACTTCGAGGCGGGCCGGTCCTGGTGGGAGCGGCTGCCGGCGGCCGGCTTCGATCCCGGCCGGCCGGCGGTGGTCGCCTCCACCGGCGTCACCATGTACCTCACCAAGGACGCGACGGCGGCCACACTGCGGCAGGTCGCGCGGCTCGCCCCCGGCTCCACCCTCGTCACGACGTTCATGCTGCCGCTGGACCTCGTCGCACCCGACGAGCGGCCCCTGCTCGAGGCGACCGAGGCGTCCGCCCGCGCGGCCGGGACGCCCTTTCTCAGTTTCTTCTCCCCGCCCGAGATGCTGGCACTGGCCCGTGAATCCGGGTTCCGGGAGGTCCGGCACGTCTCGGCCGCGTCTCTGGCCCGGCTCTACTTCGCCGGCAGGACGGACGGTCTGCGGCCGTCCAGCGCCGAGGAACTGCTCGTGGCCACGGTGTGACGACAGGTCGGCGGGCGAGGGCACGGCGGCACCGTTCACCCGGCCGGCCCCGCTGTCGGTGCGCTGTGCGATCATGCGAACGCGTCCCTGGGGAGGGGACCGACGGGCCGCTGAACGCCAAGGGGTTGGGGATGGGCGCGGGTACGGAGCCGGACGGATCGTCCAGGTCCGACGAGGAGTGGGACCGGTTCCTGCGGGAGTCGGTGGCGGGTGCCGCCGGTGCGCCAGAGGAACCGTCGGCGCGTGCCCGCGAGGTGGCGCACCGGCTGCGCGCGGAGCCGGCCGGCGGCCCGGAGGGCTGGCGCAGCCACCCGCCCGCGCGGCCCCAGCGGCGCACGGGCTGGTACGCGGCCGGGCTGCTGGCGTGCCTGGTGCTGCTGGTGGTGGCGCTCGCGCCGGGACCGATGGCGGACCTGTTCGCCGGCGACGGCGCCGACCAGCCGTCACGGACGGCCGAGGGCGCACCACAGCAGGAGGCGGCCCAACGCCCCACCATGGAGGAGCCGTTCCGCGGCTCGCCGGCGGCGGGCTGGGCGAGCGGCGCGGCGGGGATCACCGTGCCCGAGGCCCGGGCGGCCGGCTGGATGAGCGCGGCCGAGGTGGAGCGGGCCCTCGCCCGCAGCCGGGACTTCCTCGCCGCGTCCGGCCTGGACCGGGCGGTGCTGCGGGGCGAGCGGCCCGAGAAGGCGCTCGCGCTGGTCAACCCGCATCAGAAGGACGTACAGGACATGCTGAAGACCGCGTTCCGCAGTCCGAGCGAGAAGAACGACCCCCTCCTGCTGTTCAGCCGCTTCCGGCCCTCCCACGCCCGCCTGGTGGGCGACGTCGTGAAGACCCGGGGCCGGCTCACCTACCGGGAGGGCGAGCGCGGGGCGGTCGAGGTGACCGCCGACGTCACCTTCGTCTACCCGGTCACCCGCGCGGACGCGGGCGGCGACGACGAGATCGTGCGCACGATCGTCCGCCGCGAGCTGGTCCTGAACTGGGACGACCCCGACAAGGTGATCACCGAGCCGGGCACGTTCTCGGTCGTCTCGTACAAGTACGACGTGACCAACGGCGGATGCGGTGCCTCCACGGGCTACTTCACCCCGCCCTTCGGCACGGACCGCCGGGCGGGCGGCGCCGGCACGGAGGTCGACCCGTACGACCGCAGCACGCCGGTCGCGGAGGGCGAGCCCACGGGGGACGAGTGCCGGGTGGCGACGCGGTCCTAGCGGACGCGAACCGGGGACACCGGGCTGTCTCGGTGCGGCCGCGGCCGGCAGACTTGCCGATCATGTCGAACAGCGGACGTGGGCGACCGCCCCGCGCGCCACGGGTGGCCTCCCGCGCGGCGCGGCCCAGGCCCGGACGACCGCGACGGCGGAGGCACTTCGCGAGCAGCGCGACCGGCGTCGGTCCACCTACCGGAAGATGATGGGCTGCGTGCCTTCCGGGACGCCCACCTCACGTTCGTGGGCCTGGTGAGGGAAGCGTTGGAGGTGCGTGATGAGGCGGGATGACGGTCTGGGGGTGCGTGCGATGCCGGGGATGGAGCGGATGCTGCGGAGTGGGGGGGCGGTCGTCGGCTCGGCCGTGGGGGACGCGTTGGGGGCTCCTTTCGAGTTCGGCCTGCCCGGGGTCTTCTCGGCGCGGTTTCCCGTGCCCGGTGCCGGTGGTGAGATGTGCGGGGGCGGTGGGTGGGACCCGGGTGAGGGCACGGACGACACGCAGATGGCCGTCCTGGTCGCGGAGTCGCTTCTGGAGCGGGGCGGGCTGGACCTGCCGGACATGTTCGCCCGCTTCCAGCGCTGGGCGGTGTCCGAGCCCAAGGACATCGGGTTGCAGACCGAGGACGTCCTGACCAACGGCCTGCCCTGGGACCGGGCGGCCGAGGCCCACTTCGCGGTCAACCAGCGCGCCGCGGGCAACGGCTCGTTGATGCGGGCGTCGACCTCCGCGGTCCGCTTCGCGCGTGCCGGCCGGTCGGCCACCATGGATGCCGCCCGGCGCATCGCCGCTCTCACGCACGGCGACCGGGCCGCGTGGGAAGGCACCGCCGTCCACCACGAGCTCATCCGCGTCACGCTGGAGGGCGCCGATCCCCTCGCCGCTCTCCCGGACGTCCTGGACCTCGTCCACCCCGACCATCGTGCGCGGTACGCCGTGGTCCTCGCCCCCGACTGGCATCCCGAGCGGGCGACCGAGTTCAACGGTGCTGTCTGGCCCTGCCTGGGCTCCGCCGTCTGGGCCCTGCGCACCACGACGACCTTCGAGGACGCCCTGCGCGCGGCGATCGACCTCGGCGGTGACACGGACACGGTGGCCGCGGTCACCGGAAGCCTCGCGGGCGCGTACTACGGCCTGGAGGCCATCCCCGTCCGCTGGACCGAGCCGCTGCACGTCCCCCTCCCCGGCTTCGGCGGGCGGGTGCTGAGGCTGCCGGACCTGCTCGACCTCGCGCACCGCCTGGACCACGAGCGCTGAGCGCTGGGTCCGGCCGCGGGTCGGTGCCGGAGCGGTTGGTCGTGCGGATCGCGTACGAGGCCGTCGGTCAGACCCGGCGCCAGCGCGCCATGGCGAAGGAGAACACCCCGAAAAGTGCCATTCCGGCGGCGACCAGGCTCAGCAGCCCCGGGCCCGCCGGGGTTTCGGCGACGGTGCGCAGCGCGTCGTCGAGACCCTTGGCCTCGTTCGGCTCGTACGTCACGGCGGCGCGTACGAAGAAGACGCCGACCACGGCGAACACCACGCCCCGCGCCACACCGCCGCCGACGCCCGCCACGTCCGTGAACCGCCGTGCGCGGCGTGACATCCGGCTGAGCTTCAGGTGCTTGTGGTACTTGCGCAGCGCGGCACGGCCCGCCACCCACGCGCCGGCCCCGACGACGGCCGCCCCGGCCAGCCCCACGATCCACTGCCCGCCCGGCAGTTCCAGCGCCCGGGCGGTGACGTCCCGGGACTGCTGGTCGCCGGAGCCGCTGCCACTGCCGCTCTCGCCGGCGGCGAAGGTCAGTACCGAGTAGGCGACGAACGCGTAGAACACGCAGCGGGCCGCCGACAGCAGACGCTTGCCGGGCTTGTGCCCATCGGCGCCGCTCGCGCCGAACACGGCCTCCGACAGCCGCCACACGGCCATCCCCACGAGGCCCAGTCCCAGGGCCCACAGCATGAGCGACCCCATGGGCCGGGCGGCCAGTTCGGCGAGCGCGCCGCCCCGGTCCGCCTGCCCGCCCCCGTCGCCCGAGGCGATCCGCAGGGCGATCAGTCCGATCAGCAGGTACAGGACGCCCCGGGCGGCCAGGCCGCAGCGTGCCGCGACTCCGACCGAGGAACCCCGTGCCGCTTTCCGTGCCGCGGTACGTCCCGGAAACGACAGCGTGCGTGCGTTCATGTCAACCTCCCCCACCCGCTTGCCCCTTCGGGGCCCGCGAAAACGGGGGCGTGCGGCTGCCGCCGGGGGGAGGTGCGCTGCCGTCCCCGCCGCGGCACCCGAACGGCGTACGCCGGGCGGGCGGACCGCCGCGCGCCGTGCGTTCCTGGCAGGGGGTCGCGACCCGTTCACCACCACCACGAGGAGAGTCATGGGCATCAAGGACGAGGCGCAGGGCAGGGCCCAGCACGCGCAGGACAAGCTGCGGCAGAGCGCGGACGAGGCGCGGCAGCGCGGCCAGGACCAGCAGGACCGGCTGCGTGAGCGCCGCGAGCAGCAGAACCGCCAGCAGTCGTTCGACGACCTGGGGGACGACGCCTACGACGACCGCACCTGAGCGACCGCGGGCACAGGGCCGTCACCCCAAGGCCGGGGTGACGGCCCCTCAGCGGGCAGCCGCGGTCGCTGCCCCGTGTGGTGCCCGCGTCCGGGATGGGGTCTGGTCCGGGCGCGGGGCGGTCCGGTCCCGGACGGGCACGGGGTGGTCCGGTCGCTGGTGAGCGCGGTCCGGTCCCGGACGGGCACGGGGTGGTACCCAGGTGCCGCGTGGACCGGGCGGTCGGGGGCTTGGGGGCTGCAACGCGGCGAGGACGGGCTTGAGTCGCTTCGGTCGCTCCGGGCCGGGGTGCGGCCGTGCGGGAGGGCGCCGGACGGTCAGGCCCAGAAGGCGTCGGTGACGGTGATCTGGGGTTCGGCGTGGCGGCGGATGAAGGTGTAGATCATCCACCCGCGGCCGCCGGCGAGGTCGGCGATGTGCGGGCCGCCGGGGTTGGTCGAGGCCAGGGGGCGGACGGTGATCCAGTGCGGGAGGGAGGCGTCGGTGTCGATGCCCCGGTAGTAGGGGTCCGGGGCGGTGACCAGTTCCGCGCGCGCCGCCAGGACGAGCCGGCGGGCGTCGGCGGGCATGGCGTCGAACACGCGGCGTGCCTCGGCCGTCCAGTCCATCTGCCAGGGCGGAAGGGGTGGATCGTCCGTCACTGACCGGGCTCCACGGCGGCCGCCGCCGCGCGCAGCCGGCTGTACTCGGCCAGGAGGGCGGCGGACTCGGCCGGGTCCTCGGTCTTCGCCGCCCGGGCTTCGAGGTCGGCGAGGTGCGTTTCCAGGTCCGGGTCGCGGGCGATGGCGTACTGGGTCCACCACAGGCGCATGAACGCGGGTACGGGGGTGAGGTTGAAGGCGTCCCCGATCGCGCGGCGCCAGTGGGCCTCGAAGTCGGGCAGGAGGTGGGGGGCGTGCTCCTGGATGGCCAGGCGCAGGGCCTGCGGGGTGCGTTCGGGCATCGGCGGTACGGGGGGCCTGTCGCCCCCGGGCCCGAAGTGCACGGGTTGGGCGGTCATGGGGTCGGGCTCCTGGTCCTCGCGTCGCGTGCGGTCAGGCCGCGTCCTGGCCGGTGTCACTGCCGGGCTGCTGTGCGGCGAGCCGCTGGTAGTGCTCGAACCACTCGGCGGGCACCAGGTAGGCCATCGTCCTGCCCTTGCGGGTGATCGCGGCCGGCTCCCCCGCGATGCGGGTCCGGTCGAGGATCTCGCCCATCTGCTTGCGCAGATCGATCGTCGAGTACGTCCTGGTCTCCATGGCCCGACCCTAACCCAACTATCATAGTTGCGATAGTTCCGCCCACCGGGCCCGGCGGCCTCAGCGGTGCCGGCGGCCTCAGCGGTGTCAGTGGCCCCGGCGGGCGTTGAGCCGGGCGGCCCGGCGCGTCAGGTGGTCGCGCTCGGCGAGGCTGGGCGCCTTGTGGGCCGCCTCGGCGTACAGCCGTGCCGCCGTCACGAGGTCGCCGTCGCGCTCGTGGAGGTACGCCGCCACGGCGGCGTACCGGGGCAGCGAGGCGTCCAGGGCGGCGAGCGCGGCCAGCCCGGCCCGGGGTCCGTCGGCCTCCCCGACGGCGACCGCCCGGTTGAGCCGGACGACGGGGCTGTCGGTGAGGCGCACGAGCTCGTCGTACCACTCGACGATCTGCACCCAGTCGGTCTCCTCGGCGGTGGGCGCGTCGGCGTGGAGGGCGGCGATGGCGGCCTGGGCCTGGAACTCGCCCAGTCGGTCGCGGGCGAGTGCCGCCTGGAGGACGCCGACGCCCTCGGCGATCATCGCGGTGTCCCAGCGGCCGCGGTCCTGCTCGGCGAGCGGCACCAGGCTGCCGTCGGGCGCCGTGCGGGTGGCGCGCCGGGCGTGGTGGAGGAGCATCAGGGCGAGCAGTCCGGCCGCCTCGGGGTGGTCGACCCGGTCCGCGAGCTGCCGGGTGAGCCGGATGGCCTCGGCGGCGAGGTCGACGTCGCCGGAGTAGCCCTCGTTGAAGACCAGGTAGAGGACGCGCAGCACGGTGGCGACGTCGCCGGGCCGGTCGAACCGCACGCCCGAGACGGTGCGCTTGGCCCGGCTGATCCTCTGCGCCATGGTCGCCTCCGGCACCAGGTAGGCGTGGGCGATCTGGCGGGTGGTGAGCCCGCCGACGGCGCGCAGCGTGAGCGCGACCGCCGAGGACGGGCTCAGCGACGGGTGGGCGCACAGGAAGTAGAGCTGGAGCGTGTCGTCCCCGGCGGGCGCGGGCCCGGGCGCGGGCTCCCGGTCGGCGACGTCCTCGCGCCGGCGGCGGGCGGTGTCCGCCCGGGCCTGGTCGAGGAACTTGCGCCAGGCCACGGTGACCAGCCAGCCCCTGGGGTCGCGCGGCGGGTCGGCCGGCCAGACGCGGACGGCCTCGACGAGCGCCTCCTGGACGGCGTCCTCGGCCGCCGCGAAGTCGGCTCCGCGGCGGACGAGGACGGTGAGCACGCCCGGGGTGAGGCTCCTGAGCAGGACCTCGTCCATCAATGACAGTCCGTGGTGGTGGGCTTCGCGGTGAGGAAGGGGCGCACCTCGAGCCACTCGTGGATCGGCTTCCCGCCCGCGCCGGGGGCGGCCGACAGCTCGCCCGCCAGCTCGACGGCGCGGTCGTGGCCGTCGACGTCGACGACCATCCAGCCGGCGATGAGGTCCTTGGTCTCGGCGAACGGGCCGTCGGTGACGGGCGGGCGGCCCTCGCCGTCGTACCGGACCCAGGTGCCCTCGGGGGCGAGTGCCTGGCCGTCGACGAACTCGCCGGTCTCCCGGAGCCGGTCCGCGAAGTCCCGCATGTACTGGATGTGGGCCGAGATCTCCTCCGGCGTCCACCGGTCCATGGGCACGTCGTTCACCGCTGCCGGGGCGCCGCGGTAGTGCTTGAGCAGCAGGTACTTGGCCATCGTGTCTCTCCTCGGTGCTGATGCGGCCCATTGTGGCCGCCTTCACCCCGGGGACGGAGCCGGCCACGGGTTCTCGACATCGCCGCCCAAGATTTTTTCCGGTCACCTCGGCGGCGGCCCCCGCCGCCCGGTCCCGGCCCGTGCCGCCCGACCGGCGGGGCGCGCCGGCCCGGCGGGCGGTGGTGGCATCCGGCCACCATGGCTGTTCGTTGTCATGCCATGGTCATGGGCGCTCGCTACCATGCGGGAATGGATCACACAACCGGCGGTTCCCGTACCGATCGTCGTGCCCTTTTAGCCGCCCTTGTGACGGTGGTTCTGTGGGCGTCGGCCTTCGTCTCCATTCGCGCGTCGGCGGAGCACTTCCACCCCGGAGTGCTGGCGCTGGGGCGGCTGCTGACCGCGTCGATCGCGCTCGGCGTCATCTTCCTGATCAAGGGCGGCACCCTGCCCGACCGGCGGGCGTGGCCCGGCATCCTGGCGTCGGGGGTGCTGTGGTTCGGCGTCTACATGGTCGCCCTGAACTGGGGCGAGCAGCTCGTGGACGCGGGGACGGCCGCGATGGTCGTCAACATCGGGCCCGTGGTGATCGCGCTGCTCAGTGGCTGGCTGCTGAAGGAGGGGTTCCCTCCGATGCTGCTCGCCGGCATGGGCGTGTCGTTCCTGGGCGCGGCCGTGGTGGGCTGGTCCATGTCGGGGCACGGGTCGTCCTCCGTGACCGGTGTGCTGCTGTGCCTGCTCGCGGCGGTGACGTACGGGGGCGGGGTCGTGGCGCAGAAACCGGCCCTCCGGTACGCGAGTCCGTTGCAGGTGACGACGTTCGGCTGCTTCGCGGGAACCGTGGCGTGTCTGCCGTTCAGCGGGCTGATGCTCCAGGAGCTGCCCAAGGCCCCGTGGTCGGCGACGCTGAACCTGCTGTACCTGGGCCTGTTCCCGACCGCGCTGGCGTTCAGCACGTGGGCGTACGCGCTGGCCCGGACGAGTGCCGGGAAGCTGGGCGCGACCACGTACGCGGTGCCGGCCGTGGTGGTGGCGATCTCGTGGGTCTGGCTGGGTGAGGTGCCGGGTTCGCTGACGCTGCTCGGCGGTGTCATCTGCCTGGCGGGCGTGGCCGTTTCGCGGCTGCCGGGGCGGCGGAAGGCGGCGCCGGAGGACACGCCCGGCGACGCGCCGGAATTGCGGCGGCCGGACGGGGAACGGACGCCGTCGGGCACCACGACGGACTGAAGCACCGCTCCCCCGGGGGCCGGCCGTCCCATGACGGCCGGCCCTTTTCTTTTTCCGCGTACTCAGAGGATGTACGTGGTTTCGTTCCGCCCGAGCAGATAGCCGAGCTGGAGGCGGTTGTGCGCGCCCAGTTCCTGCTTCATGGCGGCGATGTGGGCCTGAAGTGAGCGTTCACTGATGCCCATGCGGCGGGCGATCCGTTTGTCGGAGTAGCCCTCGACCAGGAGCCTGCCGATCGACTCCCGTATCGCGGGCATGACCTCGTCGGCCGCCTTGGCCGCGTGGATGGGCACGAAAGGGAAGGGGCTCGCGCGGTCCCAGGCCCGTTCGAAGGTGTCCCTGAGGAATCGGACAATGGCCGGTTCTGTTACTGCGACGGCCGTCGTGCGGTCCTCATTGGCCGAAATGAACGCAACCGATGCGTCAATGATGATCAGCCGGTCGAAGAATTCCTCGAGGGTTCGGACTTTCGCTCCGTATTCCGTAACGGAACGAACATAGGCCTTGGTCGCCTCGTCGAACCGCGTGGTGTGCTGATAAAGCGTGCGCATCGCGACGCCGGCCGCGATGTGCCGGCGCACGGCCTCCAGTGCGTCTTTCAGCACGGCCGTGGGGCGGGGACCGTCGGGCTGCGCGGTGAGGATCTCCCGCTGGGCGCCGGTGAGCATCTCGTCGATGGCCTGCGAGATCGCGGCCAGTCCATGGATGTAGCGAATCCCGGAACGGTCGGTGCCGGTCTCCTCGAAACAATCGGCCCGTCCGGATTGTTTCTCGGTCAGCCGGGCCAGTTCGTCGAAGTGCCCCGCCATCCACCGCAGAAACTGCGCAGGGGTCCCTGTAGCCCCCTGAAGGTCCGCCGTTTCGTGCCATCTGTCCCCATCCTCACGCGGTAATCCGTTCATCCACCCTCCCAAGTCACCCCGTATGACCGTTTTGATGCGGTATGGACCCCGTAGCTTGTCGCAGTGCGAAAACCCGAGCCACATAGATCATTGTCGCCCCAGTCGGCGTACGCAACATTGGAGTCGTCAGCAGGTCTCCGGGCCAATCCGAGCGGCGACGGACTTCCGGCAACGGAAATTCGGAGTACGTCGATCCGCTCCTCGGACCGGTTCATTCAAGATCCGGAGACCTTTTCGTTTCCGTTTGTTTCCCAGAAGGGCCCGGGGGTTCCCATGCAGAAGAACATCGGCGTTCTCTCTTTCCGTATCCGTGTCGCGTCCTGCGCCGTCGTCGCGGGGCTCGGACTGGCCGTGGCCGGCCTGGCCGAGTCCGCCGACCGGATCGCCTCCCCGGCCGAGAAGATCGTTTCCAACGGGGACGTCGGCTGGAACGTGGTCAAGCCCTCCGTCGCCGCCTGACCGGCCGAGCCGCCCGAGCAATGAAGAGGAATGGTGCGTCTTCCGTGATCGATTCACCGTGGCTCATCAGCGCCACCGGATCGGGCGCCGCCGCGGCCGGAGCCGGCGGTGAACCCCCCGTCCGCGTCTACTGCTTCCCGCACGCCGGCGGCAACCCCCGCTCCTTCCTCGCCTGGCAGCGGGACCTGGAGGCCACCGCCCGGATCGTCGCCATCTGCCCTCCGGGGCGGGTCCACCGCTTCCGCGAGCCGGCCGCGGCGTCCGTCGCCGAACTGGCCGACGGCGCGGCCGAAGCCATCGCCGCGGCGGAGCGGGCCGAAGGGCCGGCGGGCTCCTTCCTCCTCTTCGGGCACAGCTTCGGTGCCGTCGTGGCGTTCGAGGTGGCCCGCCGGCTGCGCGGCACGCCGGGACTGCGTCACCTGGTCGCCTCCGGGTGCTCCGCGCCCTCACTCCTGCCGACCCGGCGTGTGGTGGAGACCGCACGGCTGGACGGCCGGGAGTTCACCGAGGCCGTCGGCTTCTTCGGCGGGCTGCCGCCCGAGGTGGTCGCCGACGAGGCCCTGGCCGAACTGCTGCTGCCGCACCTGCGTGCCGACTTCCGCATGGTCGCCCACTACGCGTACCGCGAGGACGCCCCCCTGACCGTGCCGGTCACCCTCGTCAACGGGACCGACGACCCGCACGTGAAGGACGCGGGCCTGGGGCCCTGGGCGCGCGAGTGCGCCGGCGAGCCCGCCCTTCACTGGGTGGACGGCGGCCACTTCTACTTCCAGGACGACCCGCGCGTCCTGACGGGACTCCTCGGATCGCTCGTCCGGGTGGCGTCCGGCGCCGGTCTCGACACGGCCGAGCACGTTGAACTTATCTGAGCCGGTCAGGCCACCGTCACGACCACGAGGAACCACCATGAGCAACACCTCCGCCGACCAGCGCCGCAAGGCCGAGACGTTCCGCGCACTGCACGCCGCCGACCGGCCGTTCGTCGTCGCCAACCCCTGGGACGCGGGCACCGCACGCCTGCTCACCGGGCTCGGCTTCGCCGCCCTCGCCACCACGGGCGCCGGGTTCGCGTACAGCCTCGGCAGGCCGGACGGCCACGTGACCCGCGAGGAGATCCTGGACAACGCGGCGGCGATCGCCGGCGCCACCCACCTGCCGGTCTCCGCCGACCTGGAGAGCGGCTTCGGCGACAAGCCCGAGGACGTCGCCGCGACCATCCGGCTCGCCGCCCGCGCCGGTCTGGTCGGCGCGTCGGTCGAGGACTCCACGGGCCGCGCCGGCGACCCGGTCCGCCCGCTGGAGGAAGCCGTCGAACGGGTCGCCGCCGCCGTGGCCGCCGCACGCGAACTGGACTTCCCCTTCACCGTCACCGCACGCGCCGAGAACTTCTTCCTGGGCCGCCCCGACCTGGCCGACACCATCCGCCGCCTCCAGGCGTACGAGGAGGCGGGCGCCGACGTCCTGTACGCGCCGGCGCTGCCCGACGCGGACGCCGTGCGTGCCGTGTGCACCTCGGTCGGCCGCCCGGTCAACGTCCTCATGGGCGGCGCCCTGCGCCTGTCCGTCCCGGAACTCGGAGAGCTGGGCGTGCGCCGCGTCAGCGTCGGCTCGGCGATGTCGCGTGCCGCGTACGGCGCCCTCGTACGCGCCGCCGAGGAGATCCGCGACCGGGGCACCTTCACCTTCGGGGCGGACGCGCTGCCCTATGCCGACCTCAACAGCATTCTCGACACCGGAGAGTGATCCCGCACCGTGACGCCGTCCACCCCCGCACCCACCACCGCCCGCCCCCACGATCCGGGCCCGGGCCCCGCCGGCACCGTCCACCTGTGCGGCCCCGCCTACGTCCTCGGTGAGCAGGACGCCGACCACACCACCGTCCAGGGACTCACCGAACGCGCCCGCAAGTTCGGCATGCCGGCCAAGGCGTCCCTGTGGGGCTGGGGCCGGGTGCGCCGCACCGCGAAGGACCTGGAGACACTGGCCGTGGAGAGCGGCACCGCCACCCTGCGAAGCTGCGGCGCCGACCCCGGGTCCGTGGACGCCCTGATCCTGTGCTCGACGCGGTTCCCCGGCGGTCCCGTGACGCACGGCCGGTTCGTGGAGCACATCCTGACCGGACTCGGCGTCGGGGACGCGGCGTTCACCGGCATCACGCTCAACCGCTGCACCAACCTGCTGGTCGGCATCCGGACCGCCCAGGCGCTCGTCGCCGCCGGGCACCACCGCCGGGTGCTCGTCATCACGACCGACCGGGTCACCGACGAGTCGGTCCGCATGGAGAACTTCGCGCTGTTCAGCGACGGGGCGGCGAGCTGCCTGGTGAGCGACGAGCCCCTCGGACCGGACACGTACGAGATCGCCGGCGGCGCGTCCGCGCAGGACCCGGGCGCGCTGGACTGGTCGCACGAGATCAGCGCCGACCTCGCGCGGGTCGTCAACGAGCGGATCTTCGAGGCCGCAGGGATGAAGGCGGGGGACGTCCACGCGGTCCTGCACACCAACCTGTACCGCCCGGTCGTCGTACTGAAGGAGCGTCAAGCGGGGTTCTCCAAGGAGCAGTTGTTCCTGGACAACATCGCCCGGACCGGTCACTGCTTCGCCGCCGACCCCCTGATCAACCTGGTGGACCGTGCCGCCGCCCACGGCACCCGGCCCGACGGGCACTACCTGCTGGTCTCCAGCGTGCCCGGCGTACGGGTCGGCGTCCTCCTGCGCAGACCACCGCACACGCCGGACCGGATGCCGGCCACCGACCTCGGGAGCACCGCATGAGCACGCGTTCCACGGTTCCGCCGCGGGACCTGACCACGTCCCTGCCGACCGGACCCGTACGGGCCGGACGCGCGGCGGCCGACGAGGCCGCGGCCGTCGTGGCGGGAGCCCCGGCGGACCTCTTCCGCAGGCTGCTCGCCGACCAGGAGAGCGAGGCCGCCCTGCTGACGGCCCGCCAGGTGCTGCACGGCTTCCTGGAGGAGACCCACGCCGGCGACGCGGCGCCCACCGGTGCCGACGCGGAGGCCCGCCCCACCAGTGCCGACGCGGCGCCCACCGGTGCCGACGCGGAGGCCATCGCCGCGTACGTGCTGGCCGCCCGTGCCCGGATCGCGCCCGCCGTCGCCGCGCTGACCCGCGCGGAGGCCGGTCCCGAGGTGCGTGACGCCGTCCTGCGGCAGCGCGCACCGCTGGCGCTGCTCGGCGCGTGCTGGCTGGACACCGTCTCGCAGGCGGCCACCCAGCCGGCCGTGATCGTCAACGAGCTGTTCGGCCACCACTTCGCCCTGACGGGCGAGGGCACCTGGGACAAGGGCGCGACCGCCCGGCACCGGCGGGCGCTGGCCGAACAGGGCGTCCACCTCCCGGACGTGGCGGCGGCGTCGTTCCTGGACGACGCGGCGGCCAGGCCGCTGACCGCGCTGCACGGCGCGTTCCGCCTGGCGCTGTCCCGGCTGCCCGCGTCGTTCCTGCCCGAGGTCGTCGGCGTCCACTACGCCGTCCACGCGCTCGGCGTCGACGACCTGCTCATCGGCACCGAGCCGGTGCTGCCGGAGGAGGCGGTGCGCGAGCTGCTCGCCTCGTACCTGCGGCTGGCGGCGGACAGCCCGACCGGCGCGGAGGACGTGCGGCGGCTGCTGGCCGCGGTGCGGCTCGTGGTCCGACTGGAGGAGGAGCACACCGCGCTCCTGACCGAGCTGGCCGCCTGGCACTCCGGCCTGTCGCTGGACGCCCGGGTCGCCGCGATCGTGGCGAAGCACGCGCCGCTCGCGGGCCGCCAGCACCGTGCCGTGCGCCTCGGCGACCGGCGCCTGTCGGAGTGGCTGGACGACGAGGAGATGGACCTGGCCGCCTTCATGGCCGAGTTCCGGGCGTCCCGGCAGATGCGGGCGTCGCGGGACGGCGGCTGCCGGTTCCTGAAGGCCATCAAGTTCGGCGGCCCCATGTTCGGCATCTTCGACGAGCGCGAGGCGGCGACGTTCACCGCGTGGGCCGAGGCCATCGCGGCGGGCGAGCCGGCCGACCCGCACTTCCCGCCCAACACGGCGGGCGACGAGGCGGCCTGCCGCTGGGCCCGTGCCCTGGGCCGGGCCCGCTGCGCCGACGAGGTCGCCGAGGAGGGCGAGCTGATCGCCGAGGGCGCGGCGCTCGGCCACCGGGAGCTGCTGCACCGACTGGTGAACCACGAGCGCTTCCCCGGCATCCTGCCGGTGGCCCGCGCCCACGCCGAGGACCGGCTCGCCGACGCCGAGCTGCTGTTCACGCACGGCGCGGGGGGACGGCTGACCGACGCCTCCTGGTTCGACTACACGCCCGACGCGCTGATGGCCCGGGTGGAGCGGATCTACTGGGACAAGCTGGTCAACCCCTACCGGCCGCTGACCGAGATCCCGGACCGCGACGAGGTGATCTTCGGCCAGTCGACGTTCGCGCTGGGAAGCCTCATCGACGGCACGTGGGCGTACCGCATCGGCAACGTCGGCCGCCGCCACCGGCCCGGCGACGGCATGCTGTTCTCGATCTACGCGGACGAGATGGGCCGCGGCGACATCGCCAAGAACCACATCACGCTCATCAACCAGGTCCTGGCCAGCATGGACATCCTGCTGCCGCACATCAGGGACGAGGAGTTCCTGGACCAGCGCGACCTGCCGGACGAGCTGTACGGGTTCTCGCTGCACCAGCTCAGCCTGGCGCTCTTCCCGGACAGCCTGTACGAGGAGATCCTCGGCTACAACCTCGGCATCGAGATGTTCGGGCTCGGCGAGATGCGGCTGCACGAGATACAGAAGCTGCGCCGCCACGGCCTCGACATCGCGTACGAGGAGGCGCACCTGTCGATCGACAACTTCTCGGCGGGGCACGCGCGCCAGTCGGCCGACATCATCGTCGCCCACCTCGACGCGGTGCGGCGCGACGGCGGCGAGGACGCCGTGCAGCGCGCCTGGCGCCGTGTCTGGCGCGGCTACGCGTCCTTCGCGTACTTCGTGGAGCACGCGCTGGTGAAGCAGGCCCTGAAGGACGAGGCGGCCCGTCCGGCCGCACCCGCGCGGGACGCCGAGGTGTCCGAGCGGGCCCCCGGCGACAGCGTCGAGCTCGTCCTCTGAGCGCCACCGGCCCGTCCCTGCCCATCCGTCCCCGATTCCCCGCACGGAGTCACCCTGTGGAAACGACCACGAGCTTCGACCCCGAGATCCTGCTGCTGCCCTTCCACGACGCGGGTCACCGCCGTCTCGCCGAGGACTTCGGTGCCTGGTGCGACACCCGTACGGCCCTGTGGGAGAAGGTGCGCACCATGGACCCGGACGACGCGGGGCGCACGCTCGCCGCGGAGCTGGGCCGGGCCGGCTGGTTCGCCGCGCTCGACCCGGCCGGCGCGCCGGAGGACGGGCCCGGTGCCGGCGCCCCCGGTGACATGCGGGCGCTGTGCCTGATGCGGGAGGCGCTCGCGTACGCCGAGGACCTGGCCGACTTCGCCTTCTCCATCCAGGCGCTCGCGGCCACGCCGGTGATGCGGTTCGGCAGCGAGGAGCAGCGCCGGCGCTGGCTGCCCGCGCTGGCGCGGGGCGAGGCGATCGGGGCGTTCGCCGTCTCCGAGAAGGAGGCCGGGTCGGACCTGGCCGCCGTCTCCCTGCACGCCGAACGCACCGGGGACGGCGGGTACGTGCTCAACGGCGGCAAGGCGTGGATCGCCAACGGCACCATCGCGGACGTCGTCGTGGTGATCGCCCGTACCGGTGAGGGCCCGGGGCCCCTGGGGCTCACCGCCTTCCTGGTGCCGGCCGGCACGCCGGGGGTGACCGCCGAACGGATCGACGCGCTCGCGCCCCGCTCGTTCGCGCACCTGTCGTTCACGGACGTCCGGCTGCCGGCCGGGGCCGTGCTCGGCCGGCCGGGCAAGGGCTTCGTCGTCGCGGTGGACCTGCTGGAGCGGTTCCGGATGACGGTGGGGGCTGCCGCGCTCGGGTTCGCGCGCCGGGCCGCGGACACGGCGCTGGCGCACACCAGGTCCCGCTCGGCGTACGGCGGTGTGCTGTTCGACCTCCAGCTCGTCAAGGCGTCGCTCGCGGACATGGAGGTCAAGCTGAACGCGGCGGCGCTCCTGGTGGCGCGCGCCGCCTGGGAGTGCGACCGGGGCAACCGCGGCTACGCGCGGCACTCCAACATCGCCAAGGTCCACGCGACGGAGGCGGCGCAGGAGGTCGTCGACGCGGCGGTGCAGCTCCTGGGCGCCTCGGGCGTCGTCCGCGACGGGGTGACGGAGCGCCTGTACCGGCAGATCCGTTCCCTGCGGATATACGAGGGCTCGACGGACGTCCTGCGGCTCGCGATAGCGGGCGCGCTGGACATGCGCCGCGCCGCACGGACCGCCACCTTCTGACCAGCCGCAGTACACCGAGGAGTTCAGCGTTGACCACCCCGATCGAGGCAGTACGGCTGCCCGACCCCCGTGCCGCTTACGCGTCGCTGCTGCGGACGCGCCCCTTCGCCTTCGACGAGCGCGTCGGCGCGTGGGTGGCCGCCGACGCGGCGGCCGTGCGGGCCGTGCTCGGCTCGCCCGCGCTGCGGGTGAGGCCGCCGGCCGAACCGGTGCCCGCCGGTATCGCCGGGAGCGCCGCGGGCGAGGTGTTCGGCGACCTCGTACGGATGACGGACGGGTCGGTGCAGCAGCGGCTGAAGGCCGTGGTGGTGGACGCGCTGGGCACGGCCGACGCCGCGCACACCCATGCCGTGGCCGCCGGCCACACCCGCGACGCCCTCGGCGACGGCCCGGGTCAGGGACTGTTCCAGGACCTGATGTTCGGGGTGCCGGCGCGGACCGTGGCCTCGCTGTGCGGGCTCGACCGGGGCGCGGGCGCGGAAGCGGCGCGGGCCATCGGTGACTTCGTCCAGTGCATCCCCGCGTCGGCGACGCCCGCGCAGCAGCGGGAGGCCGCCCTCGCGGCGGCCCGGCTGCGGGAACTGCTCGGCCCGGGCATCGAGGCGGGCGAGGGCGGTCCGGGCCTGCTGGGCGAGCTGGTACGGGCGGCGGCCCGGGCCTCGTGGAGCCGCACGGCGCCACTGCTCGCCAACGCGGTGGGGTTCCTGTCGCAGACGTACGACGCGACGGCCGGGCTGATCGGCAACACGCTCGTCGCCCTGGCGCGCGGCACCGCGAAGGTGCCGGGCACCCCGGAGGAGACCGAGGCGCTGGTGCGGGAGATCGTGCGCTACGACGCGCCCGTCCAGAACACGCGCCGGTTCGCCGCCGAGCCCTTCGCGTACGCCGGGCGGACCGTGGAGCCGGGCGGCCAGGTGCTGGTCGTCCTCGCCGCCGCCAACCTCGATCCGACCGTCAACACCGAGCCGCTGGAGCTGCGGCCGGGCCGGGTGGACCCGGTGGTGTTCACCTTCGGCGCCGGGGCGCACCGCTGCCCGGGCGAGGAGGTCGCGGTGTCCATCGCCTCGGCCGTCGTCGGTGAGCTGGTCGCCGCCGGCCTGGCTCCCGGCACCCTGCCGGCGGAGCCGGAGTACCGGCCGCTCGCCAACGCCCGTATCCCGCTGCTCTGACGCCCCCGCCGAACTCCCCTCATCCCTCACCCTCATCACGGACGGAAGTCACTGACCGATGCCGGACATGCCCCACCTGTGGATGCGGCACGAATCCCGTGCGAGCGAACGCCGCGCGCCCCTGGTGCCCGAGGACGCCGCGAGGCTCGTCGCCCAGGGTGCGACCATCACCGTCGAGGAGTCGCCGCAGCGCGCCTTCCCGCTCACCGACTACACCGCCGCGGGCTGCCGCACCGCTCCCGCGGGGAGCTGGGCCGACGCCCCGGACGACGTCTTCGTCGTCGGCCTGAAGGAGCTGCCGGACGAGCCGAAGGAGCTGCGCCACCGGCACGTGTTCTTCGGCCACGCCTACAAGGGTCAGACGGGCGCCCGGGAACTGCTCGACCGCTTCACCTCGGGCGGCGGGCGGCTGCTGGACCTGGAGTACCTGACCGACGGCGCCGGACGGCGGCTGGCCGCGTTCGGCTACTGGGCCGGGTACGTGGGTGCCGCGCTCGCCGTGCTGCACCGGCGCGGGACGCTGACGGCACCGCTCAGGCCCCTGGACAAGGCGCGACTGGACGCCCTCCTCGCCGCCGGGAGCGGCGGCTCCACCGGCAGCTCCCCCCGCGGCACCCGAACGGCCGACGCCCTGGTCATCGGCGCCCTCGGCCGCAGTGGCCGGGGCGCGTGCGACGCCCTGGAGGTCGCCGGGGTGGAGACCGCGCGGTGGGACGTGGCGGAGACCCGGGAGCTGGACCGGGCGGCGCTGATCGACCACGACATCCTCGTCAACACCGTCCTGGTGACCCGCCCCGTGCCGCCGTTCCTGCGCACCGAGGACCTGGACGATCCGCGGTGCCGGATCTCCGTCGTCGCGGACGTGACGTGCGACGTGACGTCGGAGTGCAACGTCCTGCCGGTCTACGACGAGATCACGGACTGGGAGCGCCCGGCGCGGGCGCTGCGCGGCGGCGAACGGCCCGTCGACGTGATCGCGATCGACAACCTGCCCTCGCTGCTGCCGGTCGAGGCGAGCCGGGCGTTCTCCGCCGAACTCGCGCCGCACCTGGGCAGGCTGGGCACGGGCGACCCGGTGTGGGAGCGCTGCCTGGGCTCGTTCGAGGCGGCCGTACGCGACGACGGCGGCGCCCGCGAGGCCGGACCGTCCCCCCACCGCCCCGGCGACCGCGCCGCGGCCCCGTCGACGACCGAGGAGACCCGCCCGTGACCACGACCCCGCCCGTCCCCGCGAGCGGCACCGTCCACTGGATCGGCACCGGCCTGTCCACCGGCCGCTCGGGGCTCGCCCTGCTGTGCGACCGCGCCGCACGCGTGGTGCTGTGGGACCGCACCGCGGACCGTGCCGCCGCCCGCCTGGCGGCCCACGGCCTCACGGGCCGCGCCGAGGTGCGCGCCCTGGAGCCGGAGGCCCTGGAGAGGGAGGTGGGCGCCGGTGACGTGGTGGTGTCGATGCTGCCGGCGGCCGAGCACCCGCGCCTGCTGCGCCTGGCGATCGCCGCCCGGGCGCACTTCGCCTGCACGAGCTACGTCTCCGACGAGCTGCGCGAGGAGGCCGCGCGGGCCGCCGGCGCGGGCCTGGTCGTCCTCACGGAGGCCGGGCTCGACCCGGGCATCGACCACCTGATGGCACATCAGCTCGTCGAGCGGGCACGCGAGGAGATCGGCGACACGGCCGCCTCGGTGACCTTCACCTCGTACTGCGGTGGCGTCCCGGCCGTGCCGAACGACTTCCGCTACCGGTTCAGTTGGGCCCCCTACGGCGTGCTGGCCGCGCTCGGCTCCCCCGCCCGCTACATCGACGGCGGCGCGGAGCGCACCGCCCCCCGCCCCTGGGAGGCGACGCGGGAACTCGTGCTCGCCGGGGAGACCTTCGAGGTCTACCCGAACCGTGACAGCGTGCCCTTCGCCGCCCAGTACGGCATCCCGGCCGGATGGCACCTGGACACCTTCGTGCGCGGCACGCTGCGCAACGCGGGCTGGCGGGCCGCCTGGAGCGAGGTGTTCGCGACCGTGCGCACGGGTGACGAGCACCAACTGCGCGCTCTTGCCAAGGAGCTCGCCCAGCGCTACCCGACGAACGAGACCGACCGGGACCGGGTGGTGCTGTCGGTCGCGCTTCAGGTGAGCGGGGCCGGGGGCGGCCGTGACTGGCGCGGGGCGCTGCTGCTCGACCTCACGGGCGACGAGGCGGAGAGCGCGATGGCCCTGTGCGTCTCGCTGCCGCTCGCGTACGGCGTGACGCGCCTGCTCGACGGCGGCCTGCCGGCGGGCCTCAACCGGGCGGCGGAGTCCCCGGCCGAGGCCGGCCGCTGGCTCGCGTCCCTCGAGGACCACGGCGTGCGCACCGCCTTCGTCGACACCCTTCCGACCGAACCAGGAGCACCTCGATGACCACGGGCACGCAGACGGACATACAGGCGAACGGGAGCACGGTCGTGGCCACCGGCGAGCGGACGGCCGCGCACGGCACGGAGACGGACGGCGCCAGGCCGCGCGCCTTCGTCCTCACCGGGGCGTTCTGGGTCGTGTGCCGCAACCCCCGCTATCTGGAGGAGCTCGCCGCACGCGGGCTGAGGATCCTCCTCGTCACCCCGGAGAGCTACCGGGAGCAGGCGCAGACCTGCCGCAAGGACCCGGAACACCCGGCGTCCCTGATCGACGACATCGCGTACGTCGACGGCGCGCTGGACCAGGAGGGCTCCTTCACGCCGAGCTTCGTGTCGGGCGTGCGCGCCTGGCAGCAGCGGTACGAGATCACCGGCGCGTACGCGGTCGGCGAGACGCTGGTGGAGCAGACGGGTCTGCTCTGCGACACGCTGGGGCTGCGCGGCCCGGGGCTGCGCGCCACGCGGGTCTGCCGCAGCAAGTACCTCCAGCGCTGGTACCTCGACGGGTTCAGCCCGGTGTCGGTGGTGATCCCGCCGGCGCGGCGCGAGGAGGCGGCGCTGGCGGAGCTGCCGTACCCGGTGGTGCTCAAGCCGGCGACGCGGCACTCGAGCTCGGGCGTGGTGGCGGTCTCGGACGCGGCCGCCCTGCGGTCGCTGCTGGCCACGTACCCCGCGTACGAGACGGTCCTGGTCGAACAGCAGGTGACGGGCCAGGAGTTCTCGGTGGAGAGCCTGGTGCAGGACGGCGAGGTGATCTTCGCGTCGGTGACCCGCAAGGAGACCACCGAGTCCCACGCCCGGACGTTCGTGGAGCTGTCCCACTCCGTGCCGAACGCCGACGCGGACGCCGAGCGGCGGCTGCTGGAGGCGAACCGGCGCATGCTCACCGCGCTCGGCTTCCGTGACGGGATCGCCCACGCCGAGTGGCGTACCGGCGACGACGGCCGACCGTACCTGATGGAGGTCGCCGCCCGTACGCCCGGCGACGGGCTGCTCGCCCTGTACCACCTGGCGACGGGCCGTCCGCTCGAACCGGAGATCGTCCGCATCGCGCTCGGGGAGCCCGCCGCGTACCCGGCGCCGCGCCGCTGGACCCGCCAGGTGTACCTGGAGCACGGGACCGGGACGCTGGAGGACGTCTCGGTCGACTGGCCGGGCGTCCGCCCGGTGTGGGTCGCCGACGGCAGGATGTGGCCGGAGCCGGCCCCGGGCGCGCCCGAGGACCCCGCGGCGCTGCGCGC
This sequence comes from Streptomyces sp. WAC05374, assembly GCF_004353505.1. Lineage (GTDB taxonomy): Bacteria > Actinomycetota > Actinomycetes > Streptomycetales > Streptomycetaceae > Streptomyces. Next base: position 41,694 of record NZ_SMNQ01000025.1, on the reverse strand, counting down.
GGTCCTGGTCCTGAAGGAGCGCGGCGCGCGGCTCGCCCCCCTCGCCAGCTCGGACGACCGTGCCGTGACCTTCCTGATCGACGCGCCGTCGCCGGCTGAACTGGACGCGCTGGAGCAGCGGGTGCGCGCGGCGGTGACCGTCACGACGGGGCCGGAGGCCGGCGATGTCGGCTGAGACGGAGCCCGGCGGCCGGTCCGGCGGCACCCCCGGCCCGGGCGGGGCGGCCGGGGCCGCGACGGCGGACACGGCGGGCGCGGGTGAGGGAGCGCCGGAGAAGGTCCGGGTGTGGGCCACCTTCCGGGACGCGCCGCTCGCGGTGAAGACGGTGCTCGCGGGCGTGCTGGTCAACCGGCTCAGCGGCTTCCTCCACGTCTTCCTGGTGCTGTTCCTGACGTCGAAGGGCTTCTCCAAGGAGCACACCGTCCTCGCGCTCGGCGTGTACGGCGGCGGCGCCGTCGTCGGCACCCTCGTCGGCGGCGCGCTCGCGGACCGCATGGGCGTGCGCAACGCGACGGTGCTGTCGATGGGCAGCACGGCGGTGCTCACCGCGGCCCTGCTGTACCTGCCGAGCTTCCCGCTGGTGCTCGCGACCGTCGCCCTCGTCAGCCTGGGCGCCCAGTTGTTCCGGCCGGCGTCGGCCACGCTGCTGGCCGAGCTGACGGACGACGACCGGCAGGTCATGGTCTTCGCGATGTACCGGTTCGGCCTGAACGTGGGCGCGACGGCCGCGCCCCTGCTCGGCTACGCCCTCTACAACGCCGGCGACCACAGCTACACCCTGCTGTTCTGGGGCGAGGCCCTGATCGCCCTGGTGTACGCCGGCTTCGCCCGGGCGACCCTGCCCGGCGGGACGCGCGGGGCGGCGGCGGGGGCTGCCGACGGGGAGCGGTCCGGTACGGGGAAGGGTGCGGCGGGGTACGCGGCGGTGCTGCGGGACCGCAGGTACGTGCTGTACCTGCTGGCGGCGCTGTGCCACGCGGCGGTCTACATGCAGTACCTGTCGACGCTGCCGCTGTACATGACGTCGGTCGGCATGGCGCTGTTCTGGTACACCTTCGCGGTCTCCCTCAACGGGTTCATCGTCATCGCCTTCGAACTGCTCGTCACCAAGCTGTCGCAGAACTGGCCGCTGAGGATCACGATCGGTCTCGGCTTCGCCCTGGTCGGCGCCGGAGTCGCCTTCTACGGGCTGCCGATCGGCCCCGCCGCGATCGTGGTGGGCACCCTGATCTGGTCACTCGGCGAGATCCTGGGCGGTCCGGCGGTGTTCGCCTACCCGGCGAAGGCGGGGCCCGAGCACCTGAGGTCCCGTTACATCGGCAGTTTCCAGTTCATGTTCGGGCTGGGCACCGCCCTGGGTCCGATGCTCGGGAGCTGGCTGTTCCTGCGGCTCGGCGGGATGGTCTGGCCGGTCGTGGCGGTCGGCTCCCTGCTGGCCACGGTGCTGGGACTGATCGCGGTGCGGCCCCGTCCCGAGGCCCCGGCCGAGCCGGCGGACGACCCGCGCGGCGAGGAGGAACCACCCCCGGCGCCGGCCGAGGACACCCGCGTACCGGAGCCGGCCGGAGCCGCTCGCACGCAGGGCTAGCCGGGCAGGCGCACGGGCCACCCACCCCGCACACCCCGCACCCACCACGCACGGCGCACCGGCGCCACGCGGCCGGCCGCGCCTGCCCGCACGCCACCCTTTTCCTACCGGTTCACCCGCTTTCATCCCCCCACCCATCCAACGCTTGCACGTCCGATCGACGGCGGCACCAGCCGCCCTAAAGAGAGGTACGACATGGGGCACCAGCACACTCGGTCCGCACCCGCGCACTACCGGTGCGTCGGCGTCGGCGTGGGGCCGGCCAACCTGAGCCTGGCCTCACTGCTGCACGGCCAGCCGGACCTGCCCAACCTGTTCATCGACCGCAAGGAGTCCTTCACCTGGCACGACGGCCAGCAGATGCCCGGCAGCAGCCTCCAGGTGTCCATGCTCAAGGACCTGGTGAGCCTCGCCGACCCGAGCAACCCCTTCTCGTTCCTGAGCTACCTGCACGACCAGGGCCGCGTGTACCACTTCCTGAACGCCCGGTTCGACGACGTACCCCGCCTGGAGTTCCGCAACTACCTGGCCTGGGCGAGCCGCCGCAACCCGAACGTCGCCTTCGGGGAGACCGTCCTCGAGGTCGGCTTCGACGACGTGTTCACGGTGCGCACCGACCGCCGTACCGTCACGGCGGACAACGTGGTCCTGGGCGTCGGCAGCGAGCCGTGGCTGCCCGGGCACGTCGGCGACCGGCTCGGCCCGACGCAGTTCCACATCGCCCAGTTCATGACCATGGCCCGGAACCTGGCGGGCAAGCGGGTCGTCGTCGTGGGCGGCGGCCAGTCGGGCGCCGAGGCGGTCCTGGACCTGATATCGCGGCCCGCGGGCGACCTGCCGCGCCGCGTGTCGTGGATCTCGCGCCGCCGCAACTACTTCCCCATCGACGACTCGCCCTTCACCAACGACTACTACATGCCGTCCTACGCCGACTACTTCTACGGCCTGCGCCGCGAGGTCCGCGAGGAGTTCAACACCCGGCACATCCTCACCAGCGACGGCATCTCCGAGTCGACCCTGCGGGACATCTACCAGCGCATCTACGTGCACCGGTTCATCGACGGCAACCCGGACCTGGTGGGCCTGCACCCCAACCGCGAGGTGACCTCGGTCGCCGCCGGGCCGTACGGCGGCTGGCAGGTCTCCACGCGGCACAACGACGAGCCCGACGCGGCGGAGCTGTTCGAGGCGGACGTGGTCATCTGGGCGACCGGCTTCCGCCCGGCGCGGACGGACTTCCTCGCGCCGATCGCCGGCCGGCTGGAGCGCGACGGCGACGAACTGCGCATCGACGAGGACTACGCGGTCCAGTGGGACGGGCCCAGCGACCGGCGCATCTTCGTGCAGAACGCGGCACGCGGCCAGCGCGGCCTCGCCGACCCCAACCTCAGCCTCATCGCCTGGCGCTCCCGGCGCATCGCCGACCGGCTGTGCGGGGTGCGCAGCGACGAGCAGCTCGCCTCCTTCATCGAGTGGTCCACCAAGGTCGCCCCCGGGGCGCAGTCCCCGTGGAGCGCCTGATGGCACGCCCCACGGACACGGACGTCGCGGTCGTCGGCGCCGGGGTGCTGGGCTGCGTGATCGCACACCGCATCCTGGAGGAGGCGCCGGGGACCCGGGTGACGGTGCTCGACCGGGACATGATCGCCAGTGGCGCGACCCGCAGGTCGGCCGGGCTGCACTTCCCGCGCGGCGCGTCGGCCCGGGTGCGGGCCATGGCGTCCGCCAGCCAGCGGTACTACGCCGCTCTCCAGGCCCGGCGGCCCGGCCTGCCCATCACCTCCGTCGGCATGACGGTCGTGGCGAGGCGGTCGTCGGCGGACCAGGTGGCGCGGGCGTACCTGCCCGAGGCGCGGCTGCGCCCGGCCGGGGCGGTGCCGGGCGGGATCGCCCGGGTGCCCGACGGGCACGCGGCCTGGGACGGTGACGGCTGCCAGTACGCGGACGTGGCCGCCCTGACGCAGGCGCTCGCCCTGGACCTGCGGTCCCGGGCGGACTTCCGCGAGGCCACGCCCGTGACCGGGATCGAGCCCGGCGCGGACGAGGTGCGGCTGGCGCTCGGCACCGGTGACACCCTGGCCGCCGGCCGGGTCGTCCTGGCCCCCGGGCCGTGGCTGGACGAGCCCGCCTGGGCGGACCTCGTGCGGCCGCTCGGGGCCCGCGTCAAGAAGATCGTCGCCCTGCACATCGAGCGGACGCCCGCGCCGGACGCCCCGGTGGTGGTCTTCCACGACGAGGACGCCTTCCTGCTGCCGCTGCACCACCGCGGCCACTGGCTGTTCAGCTACACCTGCCAGGAGTGGGACGTCACCCCGCGCGACGCGGGTCCCGGCCTGTCGCCCGCCCACCGCGCCGAGGCCCTGGAGGTGCTGGGCCGCTACGCGCCGGAGCTCGCCGGCGAGCGCGTCTCGGGGCGGGTCTTCTGCGACGCGTACGGGCCCGAGTTCGCCCCGCTGGTCGAACCGGTCACCGACGACGGGCGCGTGGTGTTCGCGGGCGCCGCCAGCGGCTCCGGGTACCGCCTCGCACCGGCCGTCGCCGGCGACGTCCTCGCCGCCCTCGCGCTCCCCTCCCCCGCGGCCGCCTCCACGGCACGCCTCCCCGAAGGAACCCTGACATGATCATCAACACCTACGACCCCGGAGTGCTGCAGGCGGCGTTCGGGATCGACATGAGCTCCATCGACGGCATCGGTGTCGGTGCGGGCTGGGGCCGTGTCGCCCCGGGCCGTTCCTCCGACAGCCACCACCACGACGAGACCGAGTTCTTCGTCGTCGTCGCCGGCCGCGGCGAGTTCGAGGTGGACGGGCAGCGGCATCCGGCCGAGCCGGGCACGGTCGTGCTGTTCGAGCCGTTCGAGTCGCACGTGCTGACGAACACCGGCGACACCGATCTGGTGTTCCTCACGCAGTACTGGCGCGACGCCGGGCGTGCGCTCGCCGCCGCCGGGGGCGGGGACCGCGCGTCGTTCGGCGAGCGGCCCGTCTTCGTGTTCTCCACGCCCCCGACGCCCAACGGGGACCTGCACCTCGGGCATCTGTCGGGCCCGTACCTGGGCGCGGACGCCTTCGTGCGGTTCCAGCGCATGAACGGCACCCGGGCCTGGCACCTGACCGGCAGCGACGACTACCAGAGCTATGTGGTGGCGGCCGCCCGCCGCGACGGCCGCACCCCCGCCGAGACCGCCGCGCACTACAGCGCGGAGATCGCGCGGACGCTGGAGCTCATGGACATCCCGCTCGACCAGTACACGGTGACGGACACCGCCGAGGGGTACCGCGAGGGCCTGCGCGACTTCTTCTCCCGTGTCGTCGCGTCGGGCCGGGTGACGGTCGAGGAGCACGACGCCCTGTTCGACGCGACGACCGGGCAGTACCTGTACGAGGTCGACGTCAAGGGCCGCTGCCCGGGCTGCGGTTCGGGCACCGGCGGCAACATCTGCGAGGAGTGCGGCGAGCCCAACACGGTCACCGACCTCGGCGAGCCCGTCTCCGGCGTGTCGGACGCGGCACCGCGCCGGGCGCCCGCCGCCCGCTGGTCGCTGCCGCTGCACGCCTTCCGCGACGAGGTGGCGGCGCACCACCGGCTCGGCCGGGTCCCGGCGCGGCTGCGGGAGCTCGGCGACCGGCTCTTCCGCCGTGACCGCCTCGACATCCCGGTCAGCCACCCCTCCGACTGGGGCGTGCCGCCGGCCGAGGGGGACGTCGAGGGCCAGGTCATCTGGGTGTGGCCCGAGATGTCGTACGGGTTCCTGCACGGCATCCAGGCGCTCGGCGCCCGGACCGGGGAGGACTGGCGGGCCGCCGCGCCGCGGCAGGACTGGAAGATCGTCCACTTCTTCGGCTACGACAACAGCTTCTACCACGGCGTGCTGTACCCGACGCTGTACAAGCTGGCGTTCCCCGGCTGGAACCCCGACATCGACTACCACGTCAACGAGTTCTACACACTGGAGGGCGCGAAGTTCTCCACCAGCAGGCGGCACGCGATCTGGGGCAAGGAGATCCTCGGCCCCGACTCCGTGGACGCGGTGCGCTACTTCCTCTCCCGCACCCGCCCCGAGGGCCGCCGCACCGACTTCACCCGGGCCGCCTACGAGCAGGTCCTGGACGAGCGCCTGATCGGTACCTGGCAGAGCTGGCTGAACGACCTCGGTGCCCGGGTCGCGAAGCACCACGACGGCATCGCGCCCGACGCGGGGAACTGGACGCCGGAGCACACGGCGTTCCTGGCCCGGCTCGGTGCCCGGCTCGAGGCGGTCACGGGCGCGCTGCGCTCCGACGGGTTCTCGCTGAACCAGGCGGCGGAGGTGCTGGACGGGATCGTCGAGGACACGGTCCGCTTCTGCGCGCAGGAGGGGCGGCTCGCGCAGGTCCCGGGCTGGGAGTCGGAGTCCCGTACCGCGATCGCGCTGGAACTGGCGGCGGCGCGGCTGCTGGCGCACGTCGCCGTGCCGGTGATGCCCCGCTTCGCGGGCCGTCTCGCGGCCGCGCTCGGCATGCCGGAGCCCACCGCGTGGCCGCGTGCCGTGGAACTCGTCACGCCGGGCAGCGCGATCGGCCTCGCCGACGCGGTGTTCTTCCGTCCGGCCGGTGCCGCCGGGGCGCCCGCCGCCGGCACGTCCGCGGTGGTGCCGTGGCTGGCCGGCGTCGTGCGCGCGGCGCTCCAACTGGCCGACGACGAGCCGGTGGAGACCCTTCCGCTGGCCAACCTCGCGATGAGCTCCCTCCAGGCGGTGACCGTCCAGTACCGCATCCTCGACGAGCTGGACGTCGACGTCGCCGTGGAGGAACTGCTGGGCGCCACCGACCTGGCCGCGCTGGCCGCGCTGGTCGAGGAGCGCGCCGAGCCGTCCGCGCTGGCCGCGCTGGACAAGGCGGTCGTGTGATGACGTACCGCAACGTGCTGCGCGAGATCGCCGCCCGGGGCCTGACGCTCGGGCTGGCCGGTGACGACCTGCGGCTGCACGGCAACCGTGACCGGATGGACGCCGAGTTCATCGCGCGGGTCAAGAGCGTGAAGGCGGAGCTGATCGCGCACCTGGCCAACGAGGAGCTGGCGGGTCCCGGCTTCCCGCTGTCCCCGCTCCAGCGCAGCTACCTGCTGGGCCGCAGCGGCATCTTCGAGATCGGTGACGTGGCGAGCCACGTGTACCACGAGATCGAGGGCGCGTGGGACGTGGGCCGGCTCCAGCGGGCGCTGGAGGCGGTCGTCAACGCGCACAGCGCGCTGAGGTCGCGGTTCGTGTCCGACGAGCGGCAGGTCACCGAGTACACGCTGTACGGGCCGCGCATCGAGCAGCTCGACCTGCGCCGCGAGAGCCCCCAGGCTCAGGAGCGGAAGCTGGCCGAGCTGCGCGAGAAGCGCTCGCACCGGGTCCTGTCAGCGGACCGCGTCCCGCTGATCGCCGCGGAGGTGACGGTCCTCGCGGACGACCGGATGGTGCTCCACGTCAGCCACGACGGGCTCGTCATGGACGGGCTGAGCATGTTCCTGTTCTTCCGTGCCTGGTGGCAGGCGTACGACACGGGCGACGCGCCCTCCGCCGACGAGCTGCCGTACGAGGAGTACATCGCCGCCCTGGAGGCCCACCGCGGCAAGGCCGCCGCCCGCCGCTCGCGCGACTACTGGCTCGCCCGGGTCGACGACCTCGCTCCGCACCCGGACCTGCCGCTCGCCACGAGCCCGTCCGCGCTGACGTCGTCGCGCTTCACCCAGCGTGCCGTGCGGCTGGACGCGCCCGCCTGGGCGGCGCTGAAGAAGCGGGCCGCGCAGGCCGGGCTGACCCCGTCGGCCGTCGTGTTCGCCGCGTACGCGGAGGCGCTGTCCACCTGGGGCGCCGGCCGGCGCTTCACGGTGACGACGACGGTCGCGAACCGGCCGCCGATCCATCCGCGGATGCCGGCCGCCATCGGGCAGTTCTCCGACACGATGCTCGTCGAGGCGGACGTGGACCGCTCGCTCACCTTCGAGGAGCGGGCCCTGGCCCTGCAGAGCAGGCTGCGCAGCGATCTGGACCACCGCCACTTCTCCGGCATCGAGGTGATGCAGGAGCTGGCGCGGCGGCGCGGCGGCGTGGCCGGAGCCCGGATGCCGTTCACGTTCAACAGCGCCATCGGGCACGGCGACGCCGACGGGTCGGCGCTGGAGCTGTTCGGCACCGAGGTGTTCACGGTCAGCCAGACCCCGCAGGTGTGGCTGAACGCGTTCGCGATGGAACAGCACGGCGGGCTCGTCGTCCAGCTCGACGGGATCGACGAGCTGTTCCCGGAGGGCCTGCCCGACGCCCTCGCGCACGGCTTCGGCACTCTCCTGGAGGCGCTCACGGACGAGGCGGCGTGGGGCCGGCGCTCCTTCGACCTGCTGCCGCCCGAGCAGCGGGAGCGGCGCGCGGCGGCCAACGACACGGCCGGGCCGCTGCCGGAGCGGATGCTCGGCGACGACATCGTCGAGCGGGCCCGCACCGCGCCGGACGCGGCCGCGATCCTCACCTCGTCGGGCACGGTGACGTACGGCGAACTCCTCGCCCGGGCGGCGCACGCCGCCAGGTGGCTGCGGGAGCGGGGTGTGGCGCGGGACGAGCTGGTGGGCCTGGTCATGCACCGGGGCCCGGAGCAGATCGTCGGCATCCTCGCGACGGTGCTCGCGGGCGGGGCGTACCTGCCCGTGGACGCGGGCCTGCCGGCCGCGCGCCAGCAGTACATGCTGCGTGACGGCGGGGTGCGCTGCGTGCTGACCAACGCCGGGTGGACGGACCCGGACGGCGGGCTGGAGGTGCTGCCGCTGGACGTGACCGCCCCGGCCCCGCCGGGCGGTGGCGCGGCCGAGGTGCCGCCGCGGCCCGCGGGTTCCAGCCCGGACGACCTGGCGTACGTGCTGTACACGTCGGGCACGACCGGGGCGCCCAAGGGCGTGATGGTCAGTCACCTGAACGTGGCCAATGTGGTGGCCGACTGCCACGAGCGGTTCGGCATCACCGCCTCGGACCGGTTCTTCGCGATCAGCGCGTTCAACTTCGACCTGTCGGTGTGGGACGTGTTCGGCGCGCTGTCCGCGGGTGCCGCGCTGGTGATGCCCGACCGGGACAAGGCGGTCGACCCCGCCCACTGGCTGGAGCTGTGCCGCCGGTTCGGGGTCAGCGTGTGGAACTCGGTGCCCGCGATCGTCAACCTGATGCACGACCAGGCCGTCGCACAGGCCGAGGTGCCGCCCGCGCTGCGGCTCGTGATGATGAGCGGCGACCGCGTCCCGCCCGCGCTGCCCGCCTCGCTGCGGCGCCTCAAGCCGGACGTGGACGTGGTCTCGCTGGGCGGACCGACCGAGACGACGATCTGGAACATCCTGCACCCGGTCGGCGCCGACGAGGACGGCAGCGAGTCCATCCCGTACGGCCGGCCCAACGCCAACAACCGGGCGTACGTCCTGGACCGGGACGGGCTCGACGCACCGGACTGGGTGACCGGCGAGATCTGCGCGGCGGGCACCGGCCTGGCGCGCGGCTACCTCGGCGACGAGGAGCGCACCGCCGAGCGGTTCTTCCTGGACGAGGCGCGCGGCGAGCGGATGTACCGCACGGGCGACCTGGGCCGGTACCTGCCGAGCGGGGAGATCGCGATCCTGGGCCGCGGCGACTTCCAGATCAAGGTCAACGGCTACCGCATCGAGGCGGGCGAGGTCGAGACCCGGCTGGTGGCCCTGCACGGCATCCGCAAGGCGGTCGTCGCCGGGGTGCCGGGGGCCCGTGGCGACCGGCTCGTGGCCCACCTGGTGCCCAGCGGTTCCGGCCGGCCGTCGGAGGCGGAGGTGCGCACGGCGCTCCGCGCCGACCTGCCGGACTACATGGTGCCGTCGGTCCTGGTGTGGCACGACGAGCTGCCGCTGACCCGCAACGGCAAGGTCGACCGGGCGCGGCTCGCGCAAACCCCCCTGGACGAGGAGGAGCCGGCCGCCGGCGGTGCCGCGGGCGGCGACGACGGGCCGGCCGACGACACCGAGCGGGCGCTGGTGGAGATCTGGGCGTCGGTGCTGCGCCGGGAGAGCGTCGGTGTGCACACCGGCCTGGCCTCGCTCGGCGGGGACTCCATCGCTGCGGCACGGATCCTGACGGCCGTGCGCAAGCAGTTCGGTGTGCCGCTGACCCTCGACCAGTTCGCGGAGCTGGAGACGATCCGCGCCATGGCGCCCGTGGTGGCGCAGGGCGCGCGGACGCCGGAGGGCGGCCGGTGATGAGGGAGAACCCGATGGGCGAGAACCTGCTGGACCGTGTGGCCGGCTCCCCGCCGCTCGGCGGCCGGATCACGGTCGCGCGGCTGCTCGGCTCTCAGAGCCTGCCGCTCGCCGACCTGTACGAGCGGGCCGGCCGGGTGGCCCGGTGGCTGCGCGGCCGCGGGATCGGCCCGGGCGACCGCATCGGCATCCTCGCGGCGAACTGCCTGGAGTGGGTCGTGCTGGACCTCGCGGCGCTGCGCCTGAAGGTGGAGACGGCCGGGTTCGAGCCCGGCAAGTTCGAGCCGACGGCCGAGCTGACGGAACGGTACGGCATCACGCTGCTGTTCACGGACCGCGCGGACGCGCCCGGCACGGTGCCGATGGAGGAGGTGCGGGCCGTCTCCGAGGGCGGGCGTCCGGACACGGCGGACGGCTCCGCGCCGCTGCCGCCCGTGACCTGGGGCCCTCGGGACGTGACCACCATCAAGTTCACGTCCGGCAGCACCGGGGAGCCGAAGGGCCTGGGCGCGACGGCGGGCAGCATCAACAGCTCGCTCGCCGCCGTGCAGGAGATCTTCGCGCACAAGCCGGACGACGACCTGTTCGTCTTCCTGCCGCTGTCCCTGCTCCAGCAGCGGTACTGGGTGTACTCGGCGCTGCTGCACGGCCACGACGTCACCATCAGCACCTACGAGGCGGCCTTCGCGGCGCTGCGCCGGGTGCGGCCGACCGTGGTGATGGGGGTGCCCGCCCTCTACGAGACCGCCAAGCGGCAGATCGAGGCGCGGCTGGCACGGGCGAAGGACGGTACGGGGCCCGCCGAGGCCGCGCGGGCCGTGTTCGGCGACCGCATCCGCTACCTGTGGACCGGGTCCGCGCCGGCGAACCCCGACACGCTGCGCTTCTTCACCGAGGAGGCGGGCCTCCCCCTCTACGAGGGGTACGGGCTCAACGAGACGTGCATCGTCGCCAAGAACCACCCGGGCGCGAGCCGGGAGGGCAGCGTCGGCCGGGTGCTGCCCGGCAAGCAGGTGCTGATCGGCGACGACGGACTGGTCCGGGTGCGCAGCGAGTACCCGGTCAACACCCACTACGCGTACGCGCGGCCGGGCGACTCCGAGCGGGTCTTCGAGCCCGACGGCACGGTCAGGACCGGGGACCTGGGCCGGATCGACGAGGACGGGTTCCTGTACATCCTCGGCCGGGCCGACGACGTGATCGTCCTCGACAACGGCAAGAAGGTCGTGGTCCGGCCGATCGAGGAGCGGATGAAGGCGGACCCGGCCATCGCCGAGTGCGTCCTGTTCTGCCCCGCCCAGACGGAGCTGGTCGCCGTCGTGTCCCCGGGGTCGGTGCCCGCCGACCGGGACGCGATCGCGGCCCGGCTCGCCCTGACCAACGCCGAGCTGTCCGCGGACGAGCGGATCAGCCGGGTCGTGGTCGCGGACCCCCCGTTCAGCATCGACAACGGGCTGCTCACCTCCCAGTACAAGCCGAAGCGGCGACAGATCCTCGCCGCCCACCACACCGCCGTACACGACAGCACGGAAGGCATCCATGCACCCTGACACGCGCACCGACGACCTGATCGAATCGGCCGCCCGCGAGCAGCTCTCGGCCGTCCTCACCCCCGAGGTGGCCCCCGAGGCGCTCGACCCGGACGCCGACATGGTCGCCGCCTACGGGCTGACCTCGCTCAACAAGGTCCTCTTCCTGACCGAGGTCTGCGAGGTCACCGACGTCGATCTGGCCCACTTCACCGAGCACGACCTCGCGAGGATGACGACGCTGCGCGACGTCACCGACGCGCTGACCCGTCATTCCGGCAAGGGAGTCTGACCCATGAGCACCGAGACGAACTGGGCGGCGGACGCCGCCGCCGTCCTGGAGAACGACCGGGTGCGGCTGGCCCCGGTCACCGAGGCCGACCGCGAGCCGGTCCGGGCCGTGGCCATGGACCCGGACATCTGGCGCTACTTCGTCGCGGCCGTGACCGACGAGGCAAGCTTCGAGGAGTTCTTCGACACCTGCCTCGCCGACCAGGCAGCGGGCCGGCGCGTGGTGTACGTCATCACGGACAAGGAGTCGGGGCGGGTCGCGGGCAGCATGAGCTACGGCAACATGGCCGAGGCCGACCGCCGGCTGGAGATCGGATGGTCCTGGCTCGGCCGCGACTTCCGCGGCAAGGGTGTCAACCGGTGGGCGAAGTACCTGCTGCTGGAGCACGCCTTCGACCGGCTGCTGGCCGAGCGCGTGGAGTTCAAGACGGACGTGCTGAACGTCCAGGCGCGGCGCGGGCTCGCCAACATCGGTGCCGTGGAGGAGGGCACCCTGCGCAGCTTCAACTACATGCCGGGTGGCCGGCGCAGGGACGCCGTCTTCTACAGCGTGCTGCGCGCCGAGTGGCCGCGGGTGCAGCGGGAGCTGTCGGCGTGGCCGAAGGTGAGCGGGAAGGCACCGGAGGCATGAGCGCGCCCACGACCGTCCCGTTCGTCCGGGCCGCCGGTGACCCGTACACCGTCGGCCGGACGCACGGGGCGGCGCTCGGGCCCGGCCTGCGGGCCTTCCTCGGCGACTCGCTGGCCCGGCTGAACAAGGTGCTGCCGGAGCCGGTGACCCTCGACGGCCTGCGTCCCGTGATCGCCGCGCACCGGGCGGAGATCACGGCGGCGCTGCCCGCCCTCGCGGAGGAGGTCGCGGGCCTGGCGGCGGGCGCCGGCATCACCGAGGAGGAGGCGTGGCTGCTCCAGGTTCGCCGGGAGATCATGGGCTACCGGAAGGTGCCCACCGCCGGTGACTGCACGACCTGGGCGGTCGCGGGGTCCGACCCCGCGGGGCCCGCCCTCGCCCAGACCGTCGACCTCAACGGCGACCTGGACGAGGTGATCAGCGTCCTGGAGGTGTCCCGCGCGGACGTGCCGCGCCGCTCCCTCGTCCTCAGCTTCGGCGGGCTGCTCGGCTACCTCGGTATCAACAGCGACGGCCTGGCCGTGGGTCTCAACCTGGTGCTGGGCGGCGACTGGAAGCCGGGCGTACCCCCGTACCTGGCGATCCGTCACCTGCTGGACACGGCGGGGAGCGTGGAGGAGGCCCTCAAGGTCCTCGCCGGTCTGCCCCTCGCCAGTTCCCGCTCGCTGACCCTGTGCGACCGGGAGAGGGCCGTGTGGCTGGAGGTCCTCGGCGACGAATTGCGCGTCCACGAGGCGCGGCGGACGGTTCACACGAACCACTTCCTGCACCCGGACTTCGTGGCCGCCGACGAGATCAACGTGTTCGCGCGCAACTCGTCGGTACGGCGCCTGAAGGCGGCCACCGAGGGGTTGGCCGGCCTGACCGCGGGCGCCGGGCCGGAGGAGCACTTCGCCGTGCTGTCCCGGCCGCCGATCCGGGTCCCCGACCGGGGCGACGTCCGGGCCGAACGCACCGTGGCCGCGGTGGTGCTGCTGCCCGCCGAGGGACGGCTGCACCTGCGGCCCGGTGACCCGGCCCTGTCCGGAACGCAGGTCTTCACGCTGTGACCGGCTCGGCACGGCTGGACGCCTGGCTGGTGGACCTCGACGCGGCCGACGCGGCGCGGCTGGTCGACCACCGGCCGGGCGCCCTCACCGAGGAGGAGGCGCGCCGCCTGGCGTCCTTCGAGAACCAGGAGGCGGCGCGCCGCTTCCTGCGGACGAGGCGGACGGTACGGCACCTGGTGGCGGAGTGGCTGGGCCTGGCGCCCCCCGACGTCCGCATCGCCCACACCCCCACCGGCAAGCCCTACCTGCCGGACCATCCGGGGCGTCACATCAGTTGGTCGCGCTCGGACGGGCTGCTCCTGCTGTGCGCGGCGGCCGACGGGCCCATCGGTGTGGACGTGGAGCTGATCCGCCCGGTCCCCTCGGCGCTCGACGTCCTGTCGTTCGTCGTCCCCGACCTCCCCCCGGAGGCCGGGCCGGAGTCCTTCTTCCCGGCCTGGACCCTCCTGGAGGCGGCGGTCAAGGCGACCGGCCAGGGGCTCGCCCGGGGGGCGAAGTCGGTGAACCTGACGTTCTCCACGGGCGGCGGGGTCGCGCTGCGGGGCATCGCGGGCCATGCCCCGGGCACCTGGCACGCCCGCACCACCCTCCTCCCGGCGGCCGGGCTCCCCGCCACGGCCATGGCCTCCTTCGTCGCACCGATGGCGCTGGACCCGGTGGGGGTCCGCCGCTGGCCGGTGACGGGCCGCCCTCGCGCGGTCAGTCCCGGGCGGCTCCCAGCAGGATGGTGAGCAGCTCGTCCGGGGCGTCCCGCATCACGTTGTGGCCGGAGGCCAGGGCGTGCGTACGCCAGGCGGGGTCGTCGCGCAGCCGTTCGTACAGCGCGGTGAAGGGCGACTCGCCGTCCCAGTCGGTGGCGTGGACGTAGTCGAGGCTCCGGAAGCGGTCGAGACCGCCGTCCAGGCGGATCGTCTGGAGCAGGGAGGCCAGCGGGTGCGGGGTGGCGCGGGCGTCGAAGAAGGGCAGGGGCGCGCTGGTGTAGCCGGTCTCCCCCGCGCCGTCGAGGTACCAGGCGCGCTCCCGGTCGGTGACGAGCGACCAGCAGGAGTCGCCGTGGGCGGGGACCACGGCGTCGACGTACACCAGCCCCGCCACCCGCCCGGGTACGCGGTCGGCGGCTCCGGTGATCACCATGCCGCCGTAGCTGTGGCCGACCAGCACGGCGTCGGTGATCTCCTCATCCGTCAGGAGGTGGGCCACGTCGTCGATGTGGGTGTCGAGGTTGACCGTGGCGGTGAGCAGGTGCCGGCGGTCGCCCACGCCGGTGAGGGTGAGGGGGTACGCCTGGTGGCCGTGCGCCCGGAGCTGCCGGGCCAGCGGCGCGAAGGTCCACGCGCCGTGCCAGGCGCCGGGGACGAGGACGTAGGTGGTCACGGGGTGCTCCGGGGTCAGTCGGTGACGGAGAGGACGATCTTGCCGGTGGTGCGGCGGCCGTCGGCCAGTTCATGGGCCTTCGCCGCGTGCTCCAGCGGGAGCACCGTGTCGATCGTGGGGACGAGCGCACCGGCGGCGGCCAGGGCGGCTATCTCCCGCATGCCCCCCTGATCGGCCTCCACGATCATGAAGGCGGCGTTCAGGCCGAGCGGGCGGGCCTGATCGGCCAGGCTCGCCTCGGCCGGGGAGGCGAGGGACACGACGGTGCCGCCCGGACGCAGGGTGCGCAGGGAGCGCGGCCCGTAGGCGCCGCCGATCGTGTCGAGGACGACGTCGACCGGTGCGACGGCCGTCTCGAAATCCGTCCCGGTGTAGTCGACGAGTTCGTCCGCGCCGAGGCCGCGCAGGAAGTCGTGCTTGGCCGCGCGGGCGGTACCGATGACGTGGGCGCCGCGGGCCTTGGCGATCTGCACGGCGAGGTGGCCGACGCCGCCCGCCGCCGCGTGGACCAGCACCCGGGCCCCGGGGCGCACGTCGGCGACGTCCGTCAGGGCCTGCCAGGCGGTCAGCCCGGCCAGCGGCAGCGCGGCCGCCTGCACATGGGTCAGCCCGGCGGGCTTGCGCACCAGGTGACGGGCCGGGGAGGTCACGTATTCGGCGTAGGTGCCCGCCGGGAGCGGGTGGCGCGGCAGGCCGAACACCTCGTCGCCGGGGGCGAGGGTGGTCACGCCCGGCCCGACGGCCTCGACCACTCCCGACACGTCCCAGCCGAGCCGGACGACCGCACCGGCCAGCCCTCCGGACGCCCGGTGCCAGGAGTCGGTCGGGTTGACCCCGGCCGCGTGCACCCGCACCAGCACTTCGGCCGGCCCCGGCCGTGGGCGTTCGACCTCGACGACCTTCAGCACCTCGGGACCGCCGAAGCCGTCCTGACCGATCGCGCGCATCGCATCCCCCTTGTCCTCACGGGCTGTCGTGCCCTGCTTGGATCAAGGTTCTCGTCCGCCGCCGGCCGGCACGAGTGGCCCGATGGCCATGCCCGGAAAGGATCTTGCCATTGCACCGCGTCGTCGTTCTGGCCCTCGAGGGCGTCTACCCCTTCGAACTCAGCATCCCCGTGCGGATCTTCGGCACCGCCACCGGTCCCGACGGCACACCGCTGTACGAGGTCACCACGTGCAGCCTGGACGGTGGCCCCGTCACCACCAGCGCCGACTTCGCCCTCGCGGTGACCCACGACAGCCAGGCGCTGCGCACCGCGGACACCCTGGTCATACCCCCCTTCACCTGCGGGCCGGACGAGCGGCGGGACTGGCTGCCCGAGGAGTTGGCCACCGCGCTGGGGCTCCTGCCGGCCGGTGCCCGCATCGTCTCGATCTGCACTGCCTCGTACGTCCTGGCCGCCGCCGGGCTCCTGGACGGCCGCCCCGCCACCACGCACTGGAACGAGTCCGACCGCTTCCAGCGGACCTTCCCCCGGGTACGGGTCGACGCCAACGTGCTCTTCGTCGACGACGGCCGCGTCCTCACCGCGGCGGGCGTCGCCGCCGGGCTCGACCTCTGCCTGCACCTGGTGCGCCGCGACCACGGCAGCGAGACCGCCAACCGCGTGGCCAGGCTCTGCGTGGTGCCGCCGTGGCGGGAAGGCGGCCAGGCCCAGTACATCGAGCGCCCCGTGCCCGAGCCGTCGGCCACCACCACGGGCCCCACCCGCGAGTGGGCCCTCGGCCGGCTCCACCGCCCCCTGCCGCTGGCCGAACTGGCCAAGCACGCCCGGATGAGCGTCCGCACCTTCTGCCGGCGCTTCCACGACGAGGTCGGGATGCCGCCCGGGCAGTGGCTCACCCAGCAGCGCACCGAGCACGCCCGGCGGCTGCTGGAGACCAGCGACCTGACGGTGGACCAGGTCGCCGCCCGGGCCGGTTTCGGCACCGCCGTCTCGCTGCGCCGGCACCTCGCCGCCACGACCGGCGTCACCCCGACGGCCTACCGGCAGGCGTTCCGCACCCGGTGAGCCACGCCTCCGCCGGCCCGTCCGCGGCTCCGGAGGAACCGGTGAACACCGCTACGCCGCACGGGCGTTGTCCCGCTCCAGGGCCGCGCGCAGCCAGTCGTCCGCGGAGCCCGGCGTCGGCTCCGGCGGCCCGCCCGGCGGCGTCCACACCACGGCCGCCAGTTCCCAGTACCGGTCCAGACGCGGCTGTGCGCCGAGCCGCTCGGCCAGCACACGGCGGAAGTCCCGGGTGTCCCGGCCGCCGTACGCGCTCGCGTACGCGGCGACGTAGGCGTCCAGCGCCTCACCCGCGTACGGCTCCCGCCCCCGGCGCAGGTGCGGGCCCGCCAGCTCGTACGCCTCGGCCAGCCCCGCGTACAGCAGGGCCGCCCCGCCGGCACCGGCCACCCGGTGCACGTCCGGCTGGGGCTGCCGGCCGGGCGGGCAGGGCGCGGTCGTCAGCGCGTGCAGGTGGGCGAAGGCGAGCACCTGCGCCGGGTCCGGCTCGTCGGGCGGCTGCGGGACGGCCACCTCCAGGAACGCCGCCGCCGCCCGGGCCGGCGTCCGGGGCGGCAGCCAGGCACGCCAGAACCGGACGAGCGGTGCCGTGCTCGGCGGGGTGCTCACCGCGCCCAGGAGCCGCAGCCGCTCGGCGCGCTGCGCGGGCGGGCACTCCCGCACCAGCCGCAGCGCCGCCTCCCGCCAGCGCAGGGCCCTCAGCTCACCGCCCAGTTCCCGCAGCCGGCCGGCCACGGCGTCCTCCAGCACGCGGCCCGCCGCGTCCTCGTCCTCGACGACGCGGCGCACCTCGGGCAGCGGCAGGTCGAGGGCGCGCAGCGAGCGGATCAGCCGCAGCCGCTCCAGCGCCTCGGGGCCGTACCGGCGGTGTCCGCCGCCGCTGCGGGACGCCTCGGGCAGCAGGCCCCGGTCGGAGTAGAAGCGGACGGTCTTCACGGTGGCACCCGCGCGCTCGGCGAGCTCTCCGATGCTCCAGACGGCCTCGTGCGACATGGACGGTTGAATCTCCCTCCGGGGGAGTTCCTACGGTACCGGCGCGCGGCCCGGGCACCCGGTCCGGTCCGCGGACCACGGCGTACGCGACCGGCGCGACGCCATGCGACGGACCGAGGAGAGAACCATGACCGTGTTCCTCATGGTGGCGGGCGTGTTCACCGGCACCCAGGTGTGGCGGGAGACGGCCGCCCAACTGGTTCGGGCGGGCGGCGAGGTGCACGCGGTCCCGCTCACCGGCATCGACCCGGACCGGCCCGCCCCGCCGGCCGGTGCCGACCTGGAGACGCACATCGCGGACGTGATCGCGGCGATCGACGCGGTGGACGCGGGACCCGACACCGGCACGGTGGACGCGGGTGCCAGGGGCTCCGGGCGGGAGATCGTGCTCGTCGGGCACGACTACGGCATCCACCCGGTGCTCGGCGCCGCCGACCGGCGGCCGGAGCGCGTCGCCCGCGTGGTGTACCTGGACTGCGGGATGCCGCGGAACGGGCTCCCGGCCCTGGCCGCCGTACCGGACCAGGAGACGCGGGCGCGGCTCGCCGAGCGGGCCCGCCAGGGCGGGTACGCGGGCGAGTTGCCGCCGCCGGGGCGGGAGCAGTGGCAGCGCTGGGGCAGCACGGCCGGCCTCGGCGACGCGGCACTGGACCGGCTCACCGCCCTGGCCGCGCCGCAGCCGCTGGGCACGCTGCTCCAGCCGCTGCGACTGGGCGGGGCGTTCGCCTCGGTGCCCACGACCGGGGTGCTGTGCACCGGCAACGGCGCCACCATCGAGCTGGTGCAGCGGCTCGTGGACCTCGGCGACCCCACCCTCGCGGCCCTGACCGATACGCGGGTCGGCTTCTTCGAACTGCCCACCGGACACTGGCCGATGCTGTCCTGCCCCGCCGACCTGGCGGACGTCCTGCTGCGGGCCGCCGCCGGCGAGGGGCACCGCCTGCGGCCGGCCGGCGCCGGCGGCACGCCCGCCCACCTGCGCCCGTTCCCGCTCGACGTGCCCGAGGTGCCCCGGGACCGCAGGGACCACGTCGACCTGTACGTCCCGGCGGCGGACGGCCCGCGGCCGGCCGTGGTCCTCGTGCACGGCGGCCCGGTGCCCGCCGGTGGCCGGCCGACCCCGCGCGACTGGCCGACCATGGTCGGGTACGCCCGTCTGGCGGCCGCCGAGGGCATGGTCGGCGCGACCCTCGACCACCGGCTGCACGACGTGGGCGACTACGAGCGCGCGGCCGGGGACGTCGCCGCAGCGGTGGAACTGGTGCGGGCCGACCCGCGGGTGGACGCCGACCGGGTCGCCCTGTGGTTCTTCTCCGGGGGCGGTCTGCTCACCGCCGATTGGCTGGCGGCTCCCCCGGCCTGGCTGCGCTGCCTGGCCGCCTCCTACCCGGTGCTGGCCCCGCTCCCCAACTGGGGCCTGTCCGGCGGCCGTTTCCGGCCCGCCCGGGCGGTCGCGCACGCGGGCGCCCTGCCGGTGGTACTCCTGCGCGCGGGGCGGGAGAGCCCCGAGATCGCCGCCACCGTCGAGGCGTTCGTGACCGCTGCCGGAAACAGCGCGGCGCACCTGGAAGTGGTCGACGTCCCCGACGGCCACCACGGCTTCGAGACCATCGACCCGCCCGAGGACACCGTCCCGGCCATGCGCCGGGCGATGCGCTCGGTGATCACCCACCTGACCCGCTGACCCCCGGCGCGGGGACCCGGCTCGGCCGCCACGAGGGGGGCGGCCGGGCCGGCGGGGGTCGTCGACCGAACGGGTGGACTCGAACATCGCACCGGTGTGCGGCACCGGCCGCCCGGGCGGGCCGCCGATGATGGCCGCGTACCCCCGATGACGAGGAGCGCGCGTGTCGAGTGTCGTCAACCACCGGAGCAACGCGATCGTCGAGCTCATGCGGGCCCCCGCCGAGGAGCACGACGAACTCTGGCTGAAGCAGGCGCTGCAACAGGCCATCATGCTGGAACTCGCCACACTTCCGCCCTACCTGTGCGGCCTGTGGTCGATCGAGGACGACGACTCGGACGTCGCCCGGACGATCCACGCCATCGTCTTCGACGAGATGTCGCACATGGGCCTGGTCTGCAACATGCTCACCACCATCGGCGGGGTGCCGCGCATCGCCGACGCCGCCCTGGTGCCGGCGTACCCGGGACCGCTGCCCGGCGGGGTGCAGCCGGGGCTGGAGGTGGCGCTCATGGGGCTCAGCAAGGAAGCCGTCGACATGTACTCCCGCATCGAGCGGCCGGACGACCCCGTGGCCGAGGACGTGGACGTGCACACCTCGATCGGCGCCTTCTACCAGGCCGTCCTGGAGGCCTTCCGGGCCCGGCCGGAGCTGATCAAGGGGACGCGGCAGCTCGAGGCGGACATGTCGGGCCACGGCGCGGGGAACGACATCGTCCCGCTCACCTCGCTCGAGGGCGTCGAGGCGGCCGTGCGGATCATCAAGGAGCAGGGCGAGGGCACCACCGCGTCACCGGAGAACCCGTTCCCCGGCCCCACCGGCGAGCTCGCCCACTTCTACGCGTTCCGGGAGATGTTCCACGGGCGCAGGCTGGTCCGCGTGTCGGACGATCCACCGGGGTTCGACTTCCAGGGCGACGAGCTGCCCCTGCCCAGCGCCCATCCGATGGGAACGGTGCCGGCGGGCGGCTGGGCGCAGGGCGGCGTACCCGTCCCGGACGAGGTGCGCACCCGTCTCGACACCTTCAACCGCCACTTCAGCCAGCTCCTCCGCTTCCTGGAGCGCGCCTGGCAGGCCGAGGACCCGGCCACGGCGGAGGAGCTGCTGGGCGACGCGATCGGGCAGATGTTCCGGCTGCGGACCCCCGCCCAGGCCCTGATGCGCACGCCGCTGCCCGACGGCAGCGGGAAGACCTTCGGACCGGAGTTCCGCTACGTGGTGGACGAGCCGTGACCGGCCGCCCGGCTCAGGAGGCGCGCGGGGTCCAGGTCCGCGGCGACGGGGTGTCGGCCTCGGACCGGGGTATCCGCGCGCAGGGGGTGTAGCCGGACAGGAACAGCGAGGTGGTCGAGTTGTTCCACCGCAGGTCGAACATGTCGCCCGTTGCCGGGTCCTCGAAGCGGAACCCGAACTCGACGTGGTCCCCGACCCGGCGGTTGCCGTCGTGGGTGAGGCTCCAGTCGGCGGCGGTGAACTGGCGGCGCAGCCGCGCTTCCGTGGCCCGGGCGACGTCGGCCGGGACGTCCTCGACCGTCCACCTCAGGCCGTAGGTGACGACGTCGGGCGCCATCTCGTCGATGGTGAAGCCGCCCGCGTTGCAGTTGTACCCCGGGGTGACGTGGCTGGGGTTCACCGCCTTGTGGGGCGGCAGGTCCATCGCGTCGTACGCCCACTGCGCGCGGTCCGTCAGGCGCTGGGTGAGCCGCGCCGGGTCGCCGGAGGGGTAGTCCGGCTCCAGCACGGAGCAGCCCGCCTGGGACAGGACGGCCACCAGCAGGGCGCACAGCGCGACGGTTCTCCTCATGGGGCCGACCGTACGGACCGGGCGCGGCCCGCCACATGAGTACCCGTACTCACGTCCCCTCAGCCGGTGTGCAGGACGCGGAAGCGGCCGGGTTCGGCCGGGTCCCGGTCGACGACCTGGACGGGTGCCCCGGCCCACTGCCACACGCTGCTGCCCGGCGTACGGGAGAACCGGACCCGCCCGCGGGTGCCGTCGACCGCCACACCCGGCCAGGACGCGGCGAGGTGTGCGCGGTCCGCGCCGTGCGCGCGCAGCGCCTCGGCGAGGACGGTGATGGTGTCGTAGCCCTCGTAGGCGACGAACGACGGCGCCGCGGCGAGCCGTTCGCGCAGCACCGCCCCGACGCGTACGCCGAGCGGGGTGAGGCGCTCGGGCAGGTAGCGCAGGAAGGGGACTCCGGCGCCGTCGCCGCCCAGCAGCGCCGCCCACGTGGCGAACTCCGGCTGCCCGGCCGGAGCGCCGATCAGCGTCCCGGCGAGGCGCCGGTCGCGGCGGACGGCCCGGACGACCGGCACCGCCGGGTCAGGGTGGCCGGCCAGGAGGAGCAGGGCGGTCGCCCGGTGACCGGCGAGCGCGTCGCACACGTCCGCCGGGGTGAGCGCGCCGAGGTCCAGCTCGGTCACGGTGCCGCCCCGCGGGGTGAGGTGGTCGCGCAGCACGCGGGTCCCGCACGCCCAGTAGACGCTCGGCTGGGCGGCGACGGCGATGTGGCGGTGGCCCGCGCCGAGGAGGAAGTCCGCGTAGGTCCGCCAGCCGCGGGACTGCGGCGGGGAGAGGCGCGCGACCGACGGTGCCGGCTGTTCGGTGAGCGCGTCGAGCACCGCCGACGAGCAGAGGAACGGCAGGCCGAGGGCGTCGGCCCGGGCGGCGGCGGCGCGGGCGACGACGCTGTGGTACTCCCCCGCCAGGGCGGCCACGCCCAGGTGCGCCAGTTCGTCCACGGCCGCCTCGGCCTTCCCCGGATCGGCCGCGGTGTCCCGTACCACCAGCTCCAGTGGCCTGCCGGAGATTCCGCCGGCGTCGTTGACGTCACCGACGGCCAGCTCGAGCCCGGCGAGCAGGTGGTGGCCCGCCTCGGCCCAGCCGGGCCGTGTCAGGGGCGCGAGGGCGCCGATCCGGACGGGCGTTCCGCCGGCCCTCTCCGCTCGCGGCGAAGAGGGGTGCGGTGGCGTGGTGTTCATGTGTCGGTGTCTCCCGTGGGCGCGAGGCGGACACGGCGTGCCCGGGTGCCCTCCCGCCGTGGCGGGGGGCCCGGACGGCCGTCGCCGGCCATTGCATCCCCGGCCGTCCCGGGCGGGCAACCGGATATGGGCGGCCGGGCCCCGCGTACCCGGTGCCTCCGGCGTGATCACCGGTGCCTAGACTGCGGCAGCGGGAAGGACGCCGGCCCGGCCGCCGTCTCCCGCGGCGGACCGACGCCCCCGCGTGTACGGCGACGGCGCGTCGCCGTCCGCCCCACGACGACCCGAGAGGCACGGCACGATGGTGGGCCACGACGACGCCCTGGTACTCGACGACCCGGTGGGCCGGTCGCTGCGCGGCCCGCACGCGCACCTCGCCCGCACGGTGGGCCGGGCCGCCGGGTACGTACCGGCCGTCGCGACCTTCTGCGCCCTGCCCGCCGACCCGGACGCGGCGGACTGGGCCGACCTCGCCGAGCTGCTCGGCCCGGGCGAGCTCGCCGACATGTTCAGCAACGCGGCGCCCCCGCCCGCCGGCTGGGAGCCGGTCTTCTTCCTCGAGGGCCGCCAGCTCGTCCTGCCCGCCGGGGCACCGCCCGGCCTTCCGTCCACCGCCGGTGTGGTGGAACTGGGGCCCGACGACGTGCCCGAGATGCTCGACCTCGTGGCACTGACCCGGCCGGGGCCGTTCTGGCCGCGCACCCTGGAGATGGGCACCTACCTCGGTGTCCGTGACAACGGCGCGCTGGTGGCGATGGCGGGTGAACGGCTGCGGCCTCCGGGCTGGACCGAGATCAGCGCCGTCTGCACGGCTCCCGGGGCACGCGGCCGGGGCCACGCGGCCCGCCTGGTCGCCGCGCTGGCCGCGCGCGTCGTGGCCCGCGGCGAGCGCCCCTTCCTGCACGTCGCCGAGGCGAACACGGGCGCGATCGCGCTGTACGAGCGGCTCGGCTTCACAACCCGCCGGCACGTGACCTTCCAGGGATACCGCACTCCCGGGAGCCCGTGACCGGAACGCCGCCGGTAGGGTCCGTCGCAGGACCATGCCGACGGGGGGAAACGGATGACGGCGGCGGACGCGGTGCCCGTGGTGTTCGTGCACGGGACGCGCTTCAGCGCGGGGCAGTGGAGCGTGCAACTCGCGGCGCTCGAGGACGAGTTCCCGGTGGCCGCCGTCGACCTGC
The DNA here is from genome assembly GCF_004353505.1 of Streptomyces sp. WAC05374. Lineage (GTDB taxonomy): Bacteria > Actinomycetota > Actinomycetes > Streptomycetales > Streptomycetaceae > Streptomyces. The sequence goes on along the minus strand of NZ_SMNQ01000025.1, from coordinate 18,147 downwards.
CCGGCCACGGGGAGCGCGCGGACGAGCCCTGGAGCCTGAGCGCCGCGACGGACGTCATCGCCGGCGCGGTGGACGCGCTCGGCCGCGGGCCCGCCCTGGTCGTCGGGCACTCGCTGGGCGGGTACGCCGCGCTGGAGTTCGCGCGGCGGTGTCCGCAGCGGCTGCGCGGGCTGGTCCTGGCGGGCGCCAGCGCCTCCACCCGGGGCCCGTGGGCGGCGCCCTACCGGTGGGTGGCCGGGCTGGTCCCCCGCCTGCCGGCGGACCGGCTGGCCCGGTGGAACGACCGGCTGCTGCGGCGGCTCTACCCGCCCCGGGTGGTGGAGGCGACGATCCGGGGCGGCTACGCCTTCCACACCCTGCCCGCGGCCTGGGGCGAGGTCCTGGGCCGCTTCGACGCGAGCGCGATGCGCCATGTCGGGGCCCCGGTGCTGATCCTGAACGGCGAGAAGGACACGGTCTTCCGCGCGGACGAGCGGGACTTCGCCCGCGCGCACCCGCGGGCCCGCGTCGAACTCATCCCCCGCGCACGGCACCTCGCGAACTTCGACGCCCCGGACGCCTTCACCGACGCCGTCCGCCGCTTCGCCCGCGAACTGGCGCCCTGACCTCCGCCCGGAGGCCCCGGAGCCGGAATGACCTTCCAGGGCGCCGTGTTGGCACAGGTGAGCGAGGGGCACCGCGCTCCGCTCCCGGCCGAGGAAGGACCACCGCACCGTGACCACCGACCAGCGCACCATCACCAACCCGGGCACCCTGCACGACCCCACCCCGTTCGGCTACAGCCACGCCGTCACCGCCCCCGGCGAACTCGTCTTCATCGCGGGCCAGTACGCCTCCGACACCGAGACCGGAGCGCCCGTGCCCGGGGACTTCGCCGCGCAGGTGGAGCTCTCGCTCACCAACCTCCGGCTCGCCCTCGAAGGCGTCGGCCTCGGCTTCACGCACGTGGTCCGGCTCGGTTCGTACGTCGTCGACCACGACCCCGGCAAACTGGAGATCCTCGGCAAGGCCCTCCACGCCGCCTTCGGCGACCGGCTGCCGGCCCAGACCCTGAGCGGCGTGGCCGCGCTCGCCCTGCCGGGCATGCTCTTCGAGATCGACGCGACAGCCGTCCGCCCGGCCGGCTGACCCGCCGCGCGGGGGCGCGGCGGGCGGGCGGGGCCTACAGGTCGCCGATGCGGTAGTGGGCGCGGGCCGTGGCGAGCAGGTCGTCGGCGGTGGCCTCGGCCGACTTGCCGGCGGGCACGTCCACGTTCACCGTGAGGCGTTCCTGCCGGGAGTTGACCACGACGAGCGTCTTGGACAGGCGGCGCGGTGTGCCCTCTCCCTCCTTGCTGTAGGTGAGGGTCATGAGCGCGGCGTCGCGCCCCTGTTCGGTGGTGGGGCGTACGGAGGCGACGGCGGCGGCGCCACCGGTCGGCGGGGTGGCCGTCTCGTACTCCTGCTTCCAGCGCTGCGCCGTGGCCACGGCCGTCTCCGTGGTCTTCTCCTTCTTGTCCACCAGCAGCGACATGTCGCCCTTGGGGGAGGTGTACCGGGTGGCGAGGTAGGCGCCGTCCGGACTGTCGGTGTCGTCCGCGGTCGTGATGGTCCAGTCGGCCGGGGCGGCGACGGTGACCCGCATGCGGTACTCCTCGTACCGCTTCCAGCCGTCCCGTACGTCGTCGCCCCCGGGCAGGAGGGCCAGGGCGACGACGAGCGCCACGACCACGGCGGTGAGGGCGCCGAGGGGCACGGGCCGCAGGAGGCGGCGCCCGAGGGAGGCGGAGCGGGGCGCCCCGGGGGCCGGGGGCGCGGGCGCCTGCTGCCGGGCAGGGGGGTTCGCCGCCTCCCGCAGCATCGGCAGGGCGGCCTGGGCGGTGAGCCGGTTCTCCGGTTCCTTGCGCAGCAGGCCGCCGACGACCGCGGTCAGTTCCGCGCAGTGCTGCGGCGGGGGCAGCTCCGCGAGCAGGATGGCCTGGAGCGTGGACGGCGTGGTCTGGCGGCGGAACGGTGAGACGCCCTCGACGGCCTGGTAGAGCAGCACGCCCAGGGACCACAGGTCGGACTCGGGCCCGGGGCGGCGCCCGAGGACCCGCTCCGGGGCGATGTACTCGGGCGAGCCGACGAAGGAGCCGGTCTCGGTGAGCTTCTGCTCCCCCTCCATCTGGGCGATGCCGAAGTCGGTGAGCACCACCCGGTCGTGCCGGCCCACCATCACGTTGCCGGGCTTCACGTCACGGTGCAGCACACCGGCCTCGTGCGCCGCGGTCAGCGCGCCGAGCACCGCCTGCCCGATCCGGGCGGCCTCCCGCGGGGGCAGGGTGCCCTCGTCCAGCAGCTCGGCCAGGGACTTGCCCCGCACCAGCTCCATCACGATCCAGGGGCGGTCCCCCTCGGTGACCACGTCGTGGATGGCGACCACCGAGGGGTGGTCGATGCGCGCGGCGGCACGGGCCTCACGCTGCATGCGCTGGTACGCGGTGTGGCGCTCGGCGGCGCTGAAGTGGTCCGGAACGCTGGGCTCCTTGATCGCCACATCGCGGTCCACGACCTCGTCGCGGGCCCGCCACACGGTCCCCATCCCGCCCGATCCCAGTCGCTCCAGCAGCCGGTAGCGGCCGCCGACCAGCCGGCCGGCGCCGGCCGCCCCGGCGTTCCGGTCGAGCGGTTCCCGCGCCGCCGGAACCGGCGGCTGGAGTCCGTAACTCGTCGGCTCTTCTCGCCGTCCCCCGTCGTCTCTCATGCGCCTATCATGCACAGCCCCCAGGGCCTCGCGCCGGGCGGGCCGCGGGTCCGGCGGGGGGCGCAACCTCCGCGCTCACCTGGGCGTGTGACGGATTGTCGCGATTCGGTAACACGGCCGAGGGCGGATTCCGCCAGGGCCTAGCGTCTGTTGCTGCCTCGATCGGCCCCTTTGTGCTGCACCTGGACGTCCGCTTGTGACCGGGCGATGCCGGGTTTCTTCCGGGGGCGGCCCACTTCGCCCAGAACGGCTTCCGCATGCTCAGTGATCCGGGACCACCCCTCCCGCCTTCCCTGCCCGCTCCGCACAACTCCCGTACGACACACGTACGTTGACGCCGGTCGCACGAAATGAACGGGGCGCCTCGCCATGCTTCTGGACAACCTGTCGAAACGAGCCCTGACCGCCCTCACGGCTCGTAGAGTGGGGGACGACGGACAATTGGGCGGGGGCCTGATGGATCCACTTGTTCTTGCCGCGACGTCAGCCTCCGTCGTGGGGGCCCTCGCGACCGACGCCTGGCAGCACGTCCGCGACCGGCTGGTGGAACTGTTCCGTCACGCACGGCCCGACGAGGCCGAGAACGTGTCACTGGAGCTCGAAGAGGCCCGCGACCTCATTCTCGCCGCGCAGGACCACGACGACGCCCGGGTGGAGCACGAGCTGACGGTCACCCTCCAGCGCCGGCTCCAGGACCTGGTGAGCGAGACGTCCTCCGCCGACGAGGACCTGGTCCGCCTCCTCAACGAGCTGCTGATCTCCTCGCGGGGCACCCTGCTGTCCCGGACGGCCGGGCTCTCGCTCCTGACGACGCTGGCCGGCGGCGTCTCCGGTGTGCCGGTGATACCGCTTCCGGGTCTGGTCGGGGCCGCCGCGTCCGCGGCCCTGACGGCGGACGACACCTCCGGCGCCTCGGCCGCGTGCCTGCCCGGCCCCACGGTGTTCGACCGGCTGGGGCCCGCGCGGATGCTGCCGCGTGACGTGCCGACGTTCACCGGCCGCGAGGACGAGGTGGCGCAGCTCGTCGAGGTGGTGGACACCCCCGGCGAGCCGTCCGTGTGCCTGGTGCACGGCATGCCGGGCGCGGGCAAGACGGCCCTGGCCGTCCACACCGCCCACCGCGTGGCCGACCGGTTCCCCGACGGGCAGCTCTTCATCAACCTCCGCGGCCACGACCCCGGGGACGAGCCGGCCTCCCCCTTCCAGCTCCTCGGGACGCTGCTGACGGCGGCGGGCTTCCCCAAGGCGGTCCAGCCGGAGAGCGTGCACGGGCGCGCCGGCATGTGGCGGAGCTGGCTGGCGTCGAGGCGCATGATGATCATCCTCGACGACGCGGCCGACTTCAGCCAGGTCGAGCCGCTGCTGCCGGGCTACCCCGGCTGCCTCACCGTCGTCACCAGCAGGATCCGGCTGGAGGCGGCCGAGGTCACCCGGTCCGTCCCCGTCAACGAACTGCCGCCGGACGCCTCCGCCCAACTGTTCGACCGCCTGCTGCGCCACCGCGGCCTGGGGAGCGACACGGGCGACGCCCAGGAGGTGGCCCGCTTGTGCGGCAACCTGCCCCTGGCCCTCGTCTTCGCCGCGGGCGTCCTGCTCGCCCATCCCACCTGGCAGGTCCCGCACCTGGTCGACGACCTGTCCAGTTCCCCTCGGCGGCTCACCCGCCTCGGCGGCGGCCGCGCCTCCGTGTCGGACGTGCTGGACACGTCGGTGCGCACCCTGGACGACACCCAGCGGCGGTTCCTGCGGCGGCTGGGGATGCATCCGGGGCCGGAGCTGGAGAAGCGCGCGGCGGCCGTCCTGGCGGACACGACGGTCGAGTACGCCGACCAGTGCCTGGACTCCCTGTACCGGCACAGCCTGCTGACCGAGGTCTCCCCCGGCCGCTTCCGGATGCACGTGCTGCTGTCGTCGTACCTCCTGGCCGCTCCCCCGGAGCGGTTCGCCGAGACGGGAGCGCCGGACGGCGGGGCGGGCCCGGAGGAGGTGCGGCGACGGCTCGTCGACTACTACCGCCGTACCGCCACGGCCGCCTACCTCCTGCAGAGCCGGCAGCAGTCCGCGGACGCGTTACGCGGCTCCCTGCCCGAGCTCGCGCCCTCCCTCAGCGGGCCCTCCCAGGCGGCGCAGTGGCTCGCGGCCGAGCTGGACAACCTCGCGGCCTGCACGCAGTACACCGCGGACCACCCCGAGGTGGTGGCCGACCTCGTCACCGTCGTCATCGCCTACCTGCTCCAGCGCACGGACGGCGGGATCGGCACGGCCCGGCAGCTCGTCGACGCCGGCCACCACCGGATGTCCGGGCGGGGGGACGTCCGGGCGCAGGCCCTGTTCGCGCACCTGTCGGGTCTGCTGGCGATCGCGGAGGGCGACCTGGCGCGGGCCGTGGGCGACCTCGAAGGGGCGGTGCGCACCAGCCTCGGGGACAACTGGACGCTGGGCGCGGCCCGCGCGGTGTACGGGCTGTACCTGGCCCTGCGCCTCAGCGGGCGCCCGGAGGAGGCCGTCTCGGCGCTGGACGAGGCGGCGGAGCTGTTCGCGGAGGCGGACGACGCAGGGGGCCTGCGCAAGGCGCGGGAGCAGGGCGCCGCGCGCGAGATCGGAGCCGGCGAGGCTCCCGTACGGGCCCGGGGACCGCATCCGCCCCCGGCGGCCGCCCTGGTGAGCACTCCCGCGTCCGACGACTTCCTCACCCAGCTCGAAAACCTCAGCCTGCGGGTGCACGCGGCGCGCTCCGCCGGGGACGGCGGGGACGGCGGGGACCGCGGCGGCGACGAGCCCGGCGCGTGGGCGGACTCCGACCCGGACGAGACCCCCGTCGGCGAGCCCGGCCCGGACGTTCCCCACGGCGGGCGCGACGGTGGCGGAGGCGGTGAGGGGGACCCCCCGGCGGCCCCCTCGTCGGCGGGCTTCCCCGACGACGAGGGCCGCGGGCGCGACGCGGACGACGTCCTGCCCGTCCACGAGCTGGACGCCGTCGACGCCCAGCACATCAACTTCTGGTTCACCGACGTCCCCGCGGAGGACACCCGGCTGCGGGTGGCCGAGAGTCACACCGGCTGCTTCCAGGTGGGGCCCGACCACCCCGGCAACCTGGCCGCCGGTGAACGCGTCATCCCGGCCGACGAGATCCCCGCCGCCGGGCTGCACACGCACTGGATCGTCTCGTCGTCCACCTGTGAACTGGCCCTGCCCGCCGACGCGGACCCGCGGTTCCGGTCCTCGGTCACGGTCGGCGGCGACGCACCGCAGTGGAACGTCGACTTCGACCTGCTCATCCCGCCGGGCGGACACTCCGAGGAACGCTTCGTCGTCGTGACCCCGCGGTGGGCGGGCAGGGCACGCATCGACGTCATGGTGATGGTCGACGGCGACCCCTACCGGGAACTGACCGTCGAGTTCGATGTGGACCAGGCCCCGGCCACCGGGTCCGAGCCGGGCGGGCTGGACGCCGGCTCACCGGGCCGGGCGCCCGCCGGCGGTCCGCCGCGAGCACCGGCCGCGTCCGCCGTGCCCGGCCCCCGGCCGCCCGCCACGGCGGAGCCCGCCGGCGGCGACGCCCCGGAGGACGGCGAGAGGAGACCGGAGGCGGTGACGGTGCCCCGCGCGTTATGCCCCCCGCGGCCCCGCCAGCGGCACCGGGCACCGGTGCAGGTACGGGCCCGGCAGCGGGTGCCCGCCAGGGAGACGGCCCTGCACGTCCCGCAGGACTGGCAGCGGGCGCCGCGCGAGCTGTCCCTCTACGTCAACCCGCCCAGCGCCTGGTGGAGCATGCGGGTCGCCGGCGCGCGGGAGAAGACGAACCTGACCGCCTGGCAGCCGTCCGCCGCGGCCGCGCAACGGGTCCGCGACGCCCAGGTCGCCCTGGACACCTACTGGCAGTCGTGCGCGCAGCGCTACAACCTCATCTCCGCCGCGGACGTCGCCGGCCGCCTGCGCGACTTCCGCCCGCGCGCGGACTGGTCGGCGCAGGCACGGCCCGCCGTCAGGGAGGAGGACCAGAAGGCGTGGGACGCGGACGCGCTCGGCGACGAGATGCGCACGCTGGCCCTGGCCGGCAGCCGACTGTTCCGGGCCATGTTCCCCGACGGCACCGAGCTGAGCACGCTGGTCAAGGACCTGGAGCCCGGGGACCGGCTCACCATCCACTGGAAGGACTGCACGCCCCAGCACGTGCCCTGGCCACTGCTGTACCGGGGCCGGCTGCCGCGGGCCGGGCAGCCCGTGCGGGCGGAGGACTTCCTGGGGCTGCGCCTGAGGATCTCCCACGTCATACACCCGTGCGAGTCCACGCGTTCGCTGGACGACGACGCCGTCCGCGCCCACCTGATGTACTGGGGCGGCCGGCCGGACGACGAAACCCTGCTGGCGGCCCAGGAGCACACGCGGGAACTGGCCGCCTGGCAGCCCACGGTCCTGCCCGCGTCGAAGGAGAACCCCAAGGCGGAGCTCTCGGCGTTCCTGTGGGACCCCTCCCCCGTCTCGCTCATCTACGTCTTCTGCCAGGCGGACACCGGGGCGGGCAACAGGCCGAGCCTGCGGTTCGGCAGCACCAGCGACGCGTGCGACGTCCTCCAGCTCACGGACATGGGCGACGACCCGCTGACGGACAAGCCCCTGATCTTCATCAACGCCTGTGAGACGTCCGCCGCCGAGCACACGTACAGCAACGAACTGCAGAACAGCTTCCTGGAGCGCGGCAGCCGCGCGTACATCGGCAGCGAGTGCAAGGTGCCCACGAACTTCGCCGCGCGCTTCGCCGGCGTCTTCTTCCACTTCCTCTACACCCGTGACGCCGCGGGCGCGCCCACGGCGGCCGGTGAGGCCCTCGCCCAGACGCGCAAGTTCTTCTGGGACGAGTTCCGCAGCATCGGCGGCCTGTTCTACAGCTACATCAACGACGACCGCGTCTTCATCGCCAAGCCGCACGAGGTGGCGGCGATGCACCGGCCCGGTCCCGGTCCCCGGACACCGCAGACCCGAGCGAGGCAGGCGTGAGCACACCGCACCACCCGGACGACATCGCCCACCGGTTCCTCACCGGGGACACACCCGCGCGCATGGCGCTGGTACGGGACGCGGCGGCCGCCGGCGCGCTGCGCGACCTGCTCGGCGCCGCCGCCTACGAGGAGCTCGCCGCGCTGGCCGGCCCGCCACCGGCATCCCACCTCGCCGGCGCCGGGCCCACCAACCTGCTGTTCGTGCCCGGTGTCATGGGCAGCATCCTCGCCAGCACCGGGCTGGGCGGCATCTGGTGGCTGGACGTCCGCTCGCGCGGCCGGATCGACAGCCTGGCCCTGGCCCCGGACGGCCACAGCGACACCCACCCCGCCTTCAAGATCGAGCCGGTGGCCGTGGACGCCTCCTACGAGGGCTTCCTCTTCGCGGCGGAGCGGCGCGGCGGCGTCCATCCCCTCGCCTTCCCCTACGACTGGCGCAAGCCGCTCCACATCAGCGCGGACCGGCTGCACGACACCGTCCTGGCCCAGCGCACCGGGGACCGGCGCCACCCTCCCGTGGACATCGTCGCCCACAGCATGGGCGGCCTCGTCGTGCGTACGGCGCTGATGCGCCACCCCGGTCTGTGGGACCACGTCGGCAGGATCGTCTTCCTCGGCACCCCGCACTACGGGGCGACCGCCATCGGCGGCTACCTCAAGAACCACCTGTGGGGCCGTGACCGGCTGGTGCTGCTCGGCAGGTACCTCTCACGCGACACCTTCCGCTCCCTGGCGGGCGTGCTGCACCTGCTGCCGGCACCGGCCGGGGTCTACCCGGCGAGCAGCGCCAAGGACGGGGTGTTCCACGACCACCCGTGCACCAACTTCGACCCGTACGACGCCGCGGCCTGGCACCTGAAGCTGGACCCGGCCCGGCAGCTCCGCCTCCAGGCCCTGCTGGACGCCGCCGCCCGGCACCACCACGACCTGCACGCATGGCACTGCTCCCTCGGCCAGGACCGGCGCGACCGCATGGCGGTCATCGCCGGCACCGGCTTCAGGACGCTCTTCCGCCTCGCCTACGACAAGCGGGCGGGCTTCCTGTGGCAGCACATGGACCGTGTCACCACCCGGATTCCCCACCACCCCGACCGGGACGGCGACGGACGGGTCCCGCTGGCGTCCGCCCGGCTGCCGTGGGTGGGCGAGACCCGGTACGTCAACGGCGAGCACGGCAGCCTGCCGAACCTCCCGGCCGTCCAGGAGGACGTCTGGCGCTTCCTGGGGAACAGGCCGATGCGGCTGCCGGCGAGCCCGGAGGCGGCCATGGGCCGGCACCTCGCCGGTGACGGGCGGGCGACCACCGCCCTCGCGACCGGCGGGGCGCCGGGGCGAAGGCCGCCGGAGGACCCCGGCTACCTGGACATCACCGGCCCCACGTCAGCCGAACTGGCCGCCCTGGAGGCGGAGCTGGACGCGGGACGGCTGCCGGACTTCATCCGTACCCGCCTGCTGTGAGACGGCCCTACGGCAGGACGTAGGTGCCGCACTTGATGGTGCCGCCGCAGTTGGCGAGCCAGCACGGGATGGAGTCGTGGCCGCTGGAGCCGGGGCAGCTCCCGTTGCGGTTGTACAGGGTGCGCAGCGCCGAGGACGAGGTGGTGGCACCGGCCCGTACCTTGAGCCGGCAGTGGACCATGGTGGGCGCGGCGTGTCCGCCGGCCGCGGCGGCGGCCCTGACGGAGGTGTCCGCGGCGGCGGGTGCGGCCCAGGCCGTACCCATCGCGCCCACCAGGGCGAGGACGATTCCGGAGAAGCGGTCGGAGCCGGGCGTGGCCCGCCCCCTGCCGCCGGACGGGAGCGGCCCCCTGCCCCGTACCCCCGTACGGCTGTGCGCCTCCCGACGGGATCTCTCCATCTGGTGAATTGATCATTTCCTCGCACCGGCGACTCCGCGTCACCGGGCCGATCGCATTCCCCGGCGGTCGAATTGGTGATCTTTATCGGCGAGTTCACCCTGGGACGTGTCCGCCGCGCGAAAATAGGCCCATAGCTTCTCGGTTGCCACTCCAAACACGCGTGGCGAGTATTCGCCAATCAATTCCGTGACCCCGGAATATGCGCGCAAGTTATGCGTGCGACCCCTGCGACACACGTCCGTCACAGAGGTATCGCGTCCGAGCGTGGAGAAAGAGTGTCATGCAGATGAACACGACTCTGTGGCTGCTTGTCGCCTGTGCGTCCGCGTGCACGGTCATGTCCGCCCTGGCAGGGCCGGCGATGCTGCGGCCCTGGCGGGTCGACGCCGTGGAGCTGAAGGCACGCCGGGAGTTCGTGCGGGTGCTGAGCCAGACAAGCCGGCCCGCCTTTGCCCCGTCACAGCCCGAGGGCGGGCTGGAGCCGGTGCGCACCGCCCCGGCAGGCCCCGACGAGGAGTGAGCCGGCGGGCCCCGGCGAGGGCCCGCCCGGTCACGTCGGACGGCCTGCACGGCGATGAGGTCATCGTCCAAGAAGTCCCTCCCGGGGCTCCTTGGACGATGACCTCGTGGTCGTGCGGGGTGACGCCGTGGCTATTCGGGGGCCGGAGCGACCGGGACCGGTTCCTCGGCGGGCTGGGGCTTGTGCGGGGGCGGGGCGGGGGCGTTGCGGTGCCGGGGGGCGGCCTGGCGGGGCGGCCGCGTCAGCGTGATCTGGCGGACCAGTTGCTGGAAGCAGGCCAGGGCGGCGATCGAGGGCAGGGCGGCAGCCGCGGCGTCGGACAGCGTCCTGGGCGCCTGCGAGACGCACAGCAGCATGGCGATCGTCGAGAAGAGCAGGACGACGAACCAGGAGTGGGCCGCGCGGCGGCGGTGGAGGGCGGCCCGGAGGATGGAGAGCGAGGCGACCATCCAGGGACCGTAGACGAGCAGGGGCCACCACTGGACGACGGCGTCGGAGGTGCGGGGTTCGGCGATGTGGCGCAAGGGGTCGTAGGTGACCATGCCGCCGTAGAGGCTGACCATCGAGACGATGGCCGCGGCGATGGCGGCGGTGAGGACGCTGCACGTCTGGAGCAGGCTCAGCACCCGCTTGTTGGCCGCCGTCCGGCGGTGACTCGCCATGGGAGGCCGTACGGGCGGCAGTTCGGCGGTGATCTGCTCCAGCCCGGCCATCGGGCCGCCCGGGGTGGCGGCGTGGATGTCGGGGGCCTCCATCAGCAGGGGGACGCCGCCGTGCTGGTGCGGGATGGCGCCCTGGAGCATGCTCGCCAGCTCCTCGGCCGGGTCCCAGGAGGGGAACAGCGGCTCGGACGGCGGGAGGTCGGCGGGCGGCCTGACATGGCGGCCGTGGGACTCATACATGACGGGGCTGCCCCGCCTGTTCACCGCCGTGTGCCGCGAAGGGTCCGCGGGCCCGGCTCGCCAGCCGGTGGAATTCGGACTGAATCCTGTTCATCGTCAACAGGAAGTCCTCCAGGACCGATGCGGTGTACTCCAGCGGGATGCAATGACGTTCGTCGTGCAAAGTGGCGTGTTTTCCCAGGGGCAGGGCGGCAAATCGTGGCGTGAATGTCCACTTTCCCGCGCGGATGGTTGCTGCGAGGCCATGGGGAAACGATCCGGGTACCTGTTCTGTCGTCACGTTCGCCCTAACGCCGTGGATCTTGAGCCCGATGCGTGGCAATAGGGTGATGTCAGCAGGGCATTCGGGTGTTTTTGCGAGCCTTTTATCGCTCCGGTGGCGAGTGGAGGACACGGCAGTGACCGACACGCCGACCGCTCGTGCCCGCTCGTGGATCATTTCGTGGGAAGGGCGAGAAATGCGATAGGAAGCAATTCGCCCTCCGGCGGCACGGGGCAGTGGGCCACCCGGGTGAGAATGGGCGGACACACCGGGCGAGGAGGAGCATGCAGGGGGAGACGGCACGGGGAGCCGTGTGGCGGATGGTCGTGCCGTGGGGAGCCGTGGCGTTCGCCATGGGCGGCCTGGGCGCCTGGGGGTACGGCCGGGCCGGGGGCGAACCGGTCGACCTGGTGCGCGACCTGGCGGTGGGGTGGGCCTTCGCGGTGTCCGGGCTGGTGGCGTGGGTGCGGCGCCCGGCCAACCGCACCGGGCGGCTGCTGCTCGCCGAAGGGCTCACCTGGTTCCTGGGCAACCTCCAGGGCTTCCCGGTACCGGTGCTCTTCGCGATCGGGGCCTGGGGGGAGGCGCTCAACCTCGCCGTCCTCGCCCATCTGCTGCTGGTCTTCCCGGACGGGCGCGCCGCCACCGCGAACGAGCGCCGTCTGGTCGTGGCCGGGTACGCGCTGGTCGCCGTCGGGGGGCTCGTACGGGCCCTGCTGTACGACCCGGCGGCGGACTCCTCCAGCAGCTACCTGGCGTGCGCGGACTGCGGTCCGAACGCCCTGCTCGTCCTCCACGCCCCCGAGGTCTTCGACGCGGTGGACCTCGTCTACCGGTGGGCGGGCGTGGTGCTGACCGTGCTGGTCACCCTGACCCTGGTCCGGCGGTGGCGCACGGGGAGCCCGGCCAGGCGCCGCGTTCTGCTGCCCGCCTGGGTCGCGCTCGGGCTGACGTTCGCCTTCGTGGGCTGGGAGGTGGTGTACCTGCTGGACCCGGACGCCCTCGGTGCGGCCGACGCCGTCATGACCGCCCTGTCGGACGCCAGCCAGGTGGCCGTGCCGGTCGTGTTCCTGGTGAGCCTGCTGAGGATGCGGCTGCGGCGGGCCGCCCTGGGCGACCTGGTGACGGGCGTCGGCCGGGCGCCCACGCAGCGGGACCTCCAGGAGATGCTGCGGCGGACGCTGGGGGACCCGTCCCTGGTGCTCGGGGTGCGGGCGGAGGGCGGCGGGTACGCCGATCCGGGCGGCCGCCCCGTGCGGCTCCCGGCCCCCGGCGCGGCCGGGGACACGGGCCGGGACGTCACCCGGGTCGAGGTGGACGAGGGCGCCGACGCGGTCCTCGAGCACGACCGGGCACTCGGGGAGGACCCGCGGCTGATGGCCACGGCCACCGCGGTCGTCGCCCTGTGGTCGCGCGACCTCAGGCCCCACGAGCGGCTGAGCCCCCGGCGCGTCCTCCAAGCCGCCTACGAGGAGCGGAAGAAGCTGGAGAGGGACCTGCACGACGGGGCGCAGACCCGGATGCTCTACACCCTGATGACGCTGCGCCGGCTCGACGCCCGGCTCCCGCAGGGCGCCGATCCGGCACTGCGGCGGACCGTCGCCGAGGCGGAGCAGAGCCTGCGCCAGGCGCTGGAGGAACTGCGGGACCTGGCCCGGGGCATCCACCCGGCGGTCCTCGGCCGCGCGGGCCTTGGCCCGGCCCTCACCTCGCTGGCCGAGCAGTGCCCGGTGCCCGTCACGGTCGAGGCGGAGCCGGGCCGCTGGGCGCCGGTCGTGGAGACCACCGCGTACTTCCTGGTGTGCGAGGCCATGGCCAACGCCGTCAAGCACGCGGCCGCGCGGCGCATCCGGGTCGGGGTGCGCGACACCGGTGGCCGTCTCGTGGTGGAGGTGGCGGACGACGGCGCCGGCGGCGTACGGATGCCGCCGGTCGCCGAGCCGTCGCACGGCACGGGCCTGCGCGGGCTGGCCGACCGGGTGGCCGCGGTCGGCGGCACGCTCGTGGTCGACAGCCCCCGCGGCGAGGGCACCCTGATCCGGGCGGAGCTGCCGTGCGCGTGATCGTGGCGGAGGACGCCCCGCTGCTGCGGCAGGGACTGGTCCGGCTGCTGGAGGACCTCGGCGTGGAGGTGGTCGCGCAGGTCGGTGACGCGCAGGGCCTGCCGGAACTGGTGGCCGCGCACGCGCCGGACGCCGTGCTCCTCGACATCCGCATGCCGCCGACCCACACCGACGAGGGCGTCCGGGCCGCCCGGGCGATCCTGGCCCGGCACCCCGCCACGGGGGTGCTCCTGCTGTCCCAGTACGTCGAGACCAGCGCGGCCGTCGAGGTCCTGGCGCGCGAGCCCCGCGGGTTCGGGTACCTGCTGAAGGAGCGGGTGGCCGACGCGGACGAGCTGTACGGCGCGCTGAAAAGGGTGGCCGCCGGGCAGTCCGCCATCGACCCGGACATCGTCGCCCGGCTGCTGGCCCGCCGGCGTGCCGACAGTCTCCTGGACGGCCTGACCGCGCGGGAGCTCCAGGTGCTGGCCCTGATGGCGGAGGGCCGTTCGAACGAGGCCATCAGCGGGCGGCTGGGCGTCAGCGCGAAGACGCTGGAGACCCACATCCGCAGCGTGTTCACCAAACTGCGCCTGGAACCCGGCCTGATGGACAACCGCAGGGTCCTCGCCGTGCTCACCTACCTCCGGTCGTGAGGGACCGGCTCCCGCCCGGGCGGGCGGAAGCCGGTCGCATCCCCCAGGACAACGTCCCCCGTCGTTCCCCCGTGTCCTGGCCCCGTACGGCCACCCTAGGGACGGCCGGCGCGGGGCACATCAGGGCTGACCCTGAGACCCGTCGGCGCCTCCCCCGCACGATCACCCGGACGGCGCAGTGTGCGGGCGGGTGGCGGGGGCAGACGCGGTCTGCCGGTGATGGTCGCCTCCAGCCGTGGCCGGCGCGTGTGGGAGGTGCGGTGCCCGCAGGTTCTCCCCGAGGAACCTGCGGGCTCCGCCAGGGCCCGGCGTCCGGCGGGGGCCGCCGCGGACGTCGTGCATGGGGGTCGCCGGCCCCCCGCCGCCTCGGCCACCATGGAGGCGAGGCGTGCGTGAGAAGGTGCTCCGGTGACGAGGAAGACGCTCCGGCCCCACCAGAAGGAGGCCGTCGACGCCGTACTGCGGGCCTTCGAGTCCCCCGCGCCGCCGCTCGTGCCCGAACGCGGGCTGCGTACGCAGGTGATCATGGCGACCGGGTCGGGCAAGACCCTCGTCGCGGTGGCGTGCGCACAGGAGCTGCGGGCGGGCCGGGTCCTGGTGCTCGTGCCCTCGCTGGACCTGCTGGCGCAGACGGAGGCCGCCTGGCGCGAGGGCGGCCGTACGGGGCCGGTGATCGGCGTCTCCTCGCTGCGCGCCGGGGACGTGCCGTTCCCCAACACCACGAGCGCCGAGGAACTGGTCGAGTGGACCCGGGGCCTCGCGCGGTGCACGGTGTTCGCCACGTACGCCTCGCTCGGGCTCGGCACGCTGGAGCGGGCGCACCGGGCGGGCCTGGCCGGCTGGGACCTGATCGTGGTGGACGAGGCGCACCGCACCTCGGGACGGATCGGCAAGCCGTGGGCGGTCGTCCACGACAACACGCGCGTGCCGGCGCTGCGCCGCCTCTACATGACCGCGACGCCCCGGCTGTGGCAGCTCGGGGACGAGGAGGGCCAGGAGCCGGGCGCGCCGGGTGAGCTGGTGGCGAGCATGGAGGACGACCCGGACGGGCCGTTCGGCGCGCGCTGCTACACGCTCACGCTGTCGGAGGCGATCGACCGGGGCATCTGCGCGCCGTACCAGGTGGTGTGCGTGGACGTGGCCGACGCGCGGTTCCAGGCCGCCGTGCTGCTGGGGGCCGACGGGCGTACGGACGAGGTGCGCGGGGCGCGGCTGGCGGCCCTCCAGACGGCGCTGGTGAAGGCGTCCGCCGAGGAGGGGTTCCGGCGCACGCTGGTCTTCCACCACATGGTGCGGGAGGCGGAGGCCTTCGCGGCGGGCCTGCCGGAGGTGGCCGCCAAGCTGCGGGCCGACGCCCCGGAGCGGTACCCGGGCAGGGTGTGGGCCGACTGGCTGTGCGGCGAGCACAAGGCGCCGCACCGCAGGCGGGTGCTCGCCGAGTTCGCCGAGGGCGTCGCGGCGGACGGCACGGTGGCGGACAAGAGCTTCCTGGGCTCCGTGCGGGTGCTCGGGGAGGGCGTCGACACCCGTGCCTGCGACTCGGTGTACTGGGCGGACGTGCGCGGCTCCATGCCCGACCTGGTGCAGGCGGTGGGGCGCGCGCTGCGGATGCGGCCCGGCGAGGGCAAGACGGCCGCGCTGGTGGTGCCCGTGCTGCTCGGGCCGGGCGAGACACCGGACACGATGCTGACGTCACGGGCGTACGGCGGTCTCGCCAAGCTGCTGGAGGCCCTGCGCGCCCACGACGCGCGCATCGTGGAGCAGCTCGCCGAGCGGCAGGCGCCCAGCCGCTCCCCCAAGGGCCGGGAGACGGGCCCCGAGGGCGAGGAGGAGCACGGGCCGTGGGCGGGCGTGAGCGCACCGGCCCGGCGGCTGCTGCGGTTCTCGACGCCGCGCGACCCGGCCGCCCTGGCCGCGTTCATCAGCCTGCGCGTCCTCAA
The DNA here is from genome assembly GCF_004353505.1 of Streptomyces sp. WAC05374. Taxonomy (GTDB): domain Bacteria; phylum Actinomycetota; class Actinomycetes; order Streptomycetales; family Streptomycetaceae; genus Streptomyces. Next base: position 2,241 of record NZ_SMNQ01000025.1, on the reverse strand, counting down.
CCCTGAGCACCGGCACTGGCGGCGCGGTGTCGAGGCGGCCCACCTGTACCGCCGGCTCCACGGCGACCTGCGGGTGCCGTTCACCTACCGGGTGCCCACCGGGGAGGGGGCGGAGGTGGAGGGGTGGCCCGTCCCGCTCACGGGGTTCCCGCTGGGGCAGTGGATCGCCGACGCACGGCGGGCCCACGCCCGGGGCCGCCTCGCTCAGGAGCGGGTGGCGCAGCTCGAGCAACTGGACATGGTGTGGTCGCACCACGACGTCGCTTGGGAGGAGGGGCTCGCCGCGGCCCGGGCGTGGGCGGCGGAGAAGGGCCACCTGCTGGCGCCGCTGGACGCCACCCACCAGGGCGCGCCGGTCGGCATCTGGCTGAAGAACGCGCGGGCCGCCGCACGCAGGGCGGTGGAGAACGAGCAGCGGGCCGCCGCGGGGCTGCCGCCGCTGCGGACCCGCGCCACGGTCCTGTCCGCCGAGCGGCGTGAACAACTGGAGGACATCGACCCCTCGTGGTGCCCGGCGTGGCCGGTGACGTGGCAGCGGTGCTTCCACCTGACGTGGAAGCACCTGGAGGCGGGCGGCACGCTGCCGACCCGGGCGGGCGAGACCGTCCGGCAGGGCGAGGACCTCGGCCGGTGGGTCGTGGCCCAGCGGCTGGGCTGGGACGCCCTGAGCACGGTGCAGCGCTGGATGTGCGAGCAGGTCCTCGGCATGGAGCCGGCCGCCGAGGACGAGAAGCCCGCGCCGCGCCGCTCCCAGGCCGACAAATGGGCCGTCAACCTCGCCGCGGCGACCCGCTTCCACGAGCGCGAGGGGCACCTGCGGGTGCCCCGCACACACGTGGAGACGGTCATGGTGGAGGACGCGAACGGTGTCCGCGAGCACCGTGTCCGGCTGGGGACGTGGGTGAGCAACCAGCGCTCCCGGGCGGCGTCCCTGTCGCCGGAGCGGGTGGCGCAACTGTCCGCGCTCGGGATGTGGGACTAGGGAGTGTCCAGCCGGTTGGTGAGGATGCGGCCGGCGATGTCGTTGCGCAGGGCGGCGGCCGGTGAGCTGTCCGGCTTGCGGTCCGCCTGGTCGCGGAAGCAGGCGAGGAACTCCTCGGCGATGCCGAGCCGGGGGTGGCGGGCGAGGACCCCGGCCCTGAACGCGTCGGTGAAGTCGTCCATGTGCCGGCCGGAGATGTCCAGGCTGGTGGAGCGCTCCAGCAGGTAGCCCTCGGGGTCACGGCGTACGTCGACCTCGTCCAGCATGTGCGCGACGACGGCCTCCACCAGCCGCCGGCGGCGGGGCACGGGCCAGCCCGCGCCGGCGGCGAACACCCACGCCACGTGTCCGGAGGCGTCGTCGAAGCCGACGGTGTGGCTGTCGAACTCGGGCATGAGCGCGATGTCGTGGAACATCGCCGCCACCCACAGCAGCTCGGGGTCGTAGGCGATGCCGCGCGCCGTGCCGTGGGCGGCCGCCCAGATGTAGGCGCGCACGCTGTGGTTCAGCAGCGCGGGCGTGCAGTACGCGGTGGCCACTTCCAGGGCGGTGGCGCAGGCGGGGGTGGCGGGCGCCTTCAGGTCGTCGAGGTCCATGCCGGGGAGTCTTTCCCGCCTCGGGACCGGGCGCCGCGTGTCTCGAGCGGCGCCCTGCCGGTCCTCCAGGGGTACGGGGCCGCCCCTAGGACAGGGCGGAGAGGGAGCGTACGTGGGTCCGTACCCACTCCGTGATGGCGCGCGTGGGCGTGCCCGGGGTGAACAGGGCGGCCACGCCCAGGTCCAGCAGCTCCGGGATGTCGGTCTCGGGGATGATCCCGCCGCCGAAGACGGTGATGTCCCGGGCGTCCTGCTCCGCGAGGACCGACAGGACCTCGGCGAAGAGGGTCATGTGGGCGCCGGAGAGCACCGACAGGCCGATGCCGTCGGCGTCCTCCTGGACGGCGGTGTCGACGATCTGACGTGGTGTCTGGTGGAGCCCGGTGTAGATGACCTCGACCCCCGCGTCGCGCAGGGCGCGGGCGATGACCTTGGCCCCCCGGTCGTGGCCGTCGAGCCCGGGCTTGGCGATCACCACGCGGAGCGGTGGAGCGGTGTCTGACGGCATGGTTCGTCCTCGGGGTGCGTGCGGGTGGTCAGAAGGCGTCGGTGGGGACGTAGGTGCCCCACACCTCGCGCAGGGCGTTGCAGACCTCGCCGACGGTGGCGCGGGCCTTGAGGGCGTCCTTCATCGGGTAGAGGACGTTGTCGGTGCCTTCGGCG
>NZ_SMNQ01000024.1 GCF_004353505.1 Streptomyces sp. WAC05374 | reverse complement strand
GTACTGCGGGGGTTGGGGGTACTGCGCGGGGTGCGCGGGGTGGGGGTATGGGGGCTGTGCTTGTTGCGGCGGGATGGGCGCCTGGGGCTGCGAGGGGTACGCGGGTGGGGGCGCCGCGGCGGTGGGGTACGTCGGCGGCGGGGTGCCGGGGTACTGCGGGGCGGCGGCCGGTGGGGTGCCGGGGTACTGCGGGGCCGCGGCCGGCGGGGTGCCGGGGTACTGCGGGGCGGCGGCCGGCGGGGGCTGCGGCGGCTCGGGGTACGCGGGCGCGGTCGGCGCGGCGGAGTCGGGGTGCGGGGGCGGGGAGCCCGGGTAGGGCGGTTCCTGTGGCTGCGACATGGTGGTCCTTCGAGATCCTTCGCGGTGTGGGGACGTCAGCCGACGAGCAGGGACGCGGGGAGCAGGACCGCGCCCGCCGAGAACGCGAGCACACCGGTGCGTATCCACTGGTGCTTACGAGCGGCGATGCGGCTGTTCTCGGTCAGCGCCGCGATGAGCGGGGCGGCGCCGGCGCGCTCGGTCTCGGCGAGCGCCTCCGCCAGCAGGCCCCGCTGTGCGGCCTGCTGGATGTCACCGAAGTACGAAAGGGGCTGTCCCGGCTCCCAGTCGGCCCCGCCGTACCGCGGCACGATGGCCATGAGCAGGGCCAGGAGGGCCAGGGCGAGTGCGGCCGTGCCGGCCCACCAGACCAGCGCCCCCGGTGCGGACAGCGTGCTGGGGTTCCAGCCGCGCCCGGCGAGCAGGCCGCTGACCACACCGGCGGTCATGCCCAGGGCGGCGACCAGCACGGACGCCTTGTGGTCGGCCCGGGCGATCTCCGAGCGCAGATCGGCGAGCAGCCGGGCGGCGGCCTCCGGGGCGGTGCCGGTCATGGGGCACCGGCTTCCCGGACGGGTCCTTCCTCGTCCGCCGGACCGGCGGGGGTGGCGGGCGCCGGGGGGTTGCCCGGGGCTGCCGCGACCGGCGGGGCCGATGGGGCCGACGGGGCCGACGGGGCCGGCATCGTCGGAGCGCTGCCGTAGCCGGGCGGCGGCTGCCAGCCGTTGAAGGTGCCCGGTGCGGGCGGTGGCTGGGTGGGGAACGGCGTGGCGGCCGGGGCCGGCCCACCGGGGAACGGTGGGGCGCTCATCGGGGGCGCCGCCGGGTGGGCCGGGGGCGCGGGGTGGGCCGTCGGGGCCTGGTGAGGCGCGGATGCCACCGGGTGGGCCGACGGTGCGGGGTGGGCCTGGGGCGTCGGCTGGGCCGGCGGGGGCTGGTGGGGGAGGGGCGCCGCCGGGTGGGCAGGCGGTGGTTCCGGAGGTACCGCATGGGCCGGCGGCCCCGGGGGTGCCGCATGGGTCGGGGGCGCCGCCGTGGGCGGTTCGGGTGACGGGTACGCCGGGCCGGGCGGGAGCGGTGGGGCGGCGTCCTGGGCGACGCCCGGGAGGCGCTGGTTCAGGATGTCGCTGACCGCCCGCAGCGCGAGCTGCTTGGGGCCCTCCAGTTCGTAGTTCTCCGCGCCGTCGCTGCCCAGCAACTGGCCCACCAGGTTCATCTGGGCCTGGATGAGCCGCAGTTGGTCCTCGCGCATGCTCTCCATGACCAGCCGGGAGTCCTCCGGGTGCTGCGCCAGGTGCAGGGCCCAGGCGTGGACGCCGCCCTGCTGGAGGTGCCACTGGTAGAACGCGATCTTCTGCGCCTCGATCTGCTGCATCTCGACCGCCTGCCGCGCCTCCAGCACGGCCCGCTCGTGGTGCCACGCCTGCTGCTGGAGCACCAGCTCCTGCTGCTGCTGTCCGTACTCAAGGGCGCGGCCCACCTGGAGGGCGTCCTGCTGCCTGCTGCGGCGGTCCAGGGCGACGTCGTACTCCATGCCCCGCCGCTCGGTGTGGATCTGCTCCGTCGCCGCGTGGTCGATGGCCTGGAGCCGCAACTGGTGGTCGATGTTCTCCTGGTCGCGCCGCAGCCGCACCGTCCAGGTCGCCGTCAGCCCGGCCGAGGCGCCCAGCGGGCCCAGCGCGGTCACGGCCTCCAGCAGCTCCCGCTCGGCGGCGGCGCTCTCGGCGATGGGGAACCGGCGGGCCACCGGCCGGGCCGCCTGCTCCAGCTCGCCGAGCAGCAGCCGGGGCACGTCCCGGTGGCCGCTCTCCACGAACCGCGCCGGGTCGGCGACCTGCCAGGACACCTCGGCCACGACCCCGAACTCGAAGGCGTCGTTGTCGCTGGGCAGCCTGATCTCCGCCCGCACCGGGTGGACGCCCATGTCGACCTCGTACACCGCGGTGTACCGCTTGGCCGCCGCCTCCGAGCGCGACGGCCGGCGCGGCGGCAGGTAGGCGTCGTACGAGCCCTTGGGCGTGGCGAAGACGAGGGCGTGGTCGATGCGGGTCAGCGACTTGCGGGCGAAGTCGAACCGGGAGAGCTGCCGCACGGTGAGCACCGGGTCGGACAACTGGGTGTGCCGGTCGGCGTCCTGCACCCACTCGAACGGTCGGCGGAAGTCGGGCATGGGGACGTTACTCCTCGCGGTGTGTCAGTGGGGCGGGCGCGGCAGGACGGTGAGCAGGCGGTCCGCGACGGGCGGCGGGGGAGCCCCGTCCTCGCCGGGCTTGGTCCGCAGCAGGTGGTCCAGCCGCTGGTGTTCGGAGGTCGTGGTGACCAGCGCGGGCAGCAGCGCCGCGAGCTCCCACTCGACGGTCCGGTCGCGCTCGGCCGCCAGGACCCAGTGGTGCAGTACGTCGCGCGCGTCGTCGGTGTGGGCGCGGTCGCCGAGGGCGGTGCGCCAGAGGGTGGCGATGTGGTGGGCGGCCGGGTGGTGGCCGGTGGCGGCCCGCGCGTACCAGTGCAGGACCAGGGGCCGGCCGTACCGCTCGTCGTCCTCGGTGTGGCGGCAGGCCCTGACGAAGCCCCGGACGGCGAGCTCCAGGACGGCCCGGTCGTCGTACATGGTGCGGATCAGCTCCGACAGGACCCGGTCACCGGCGGGGGAGAGCAGCAGCAGCTCCACCGACTCGGCGAGCTCGGCCGTCAGCGGCTCGTCGGGGTCCTCCCGGCCGTACTGGTGCCGGGCAGCCGCCCGCAGTGCGGCCAGGGCCTCAGCGGGCCGCCCCGGGCCGATCAGGCCGTGCGTGCGGATGGCCACCCAGCGCAGCCGCCGGTCCTCGCTCTCGCACCAGGCGTCGAGGATGCGCGGCACGTTCGGCGTACCGAGCAGATGCGCGAGGGTGAGCGCGTTGACGGCGACCAGGCGGTGCCGGAAGCGTCCGGAGGTCGCCCAGGCCTCGATGACCAGGGCCATCGCGGAGGGCAGGTCGGTGTACGCCAGCACGGCGGCCGTGGCGGCCGCGCGCGTACGCACCAGGGGGCGGCCGTCGCCCGCGAGCCGCTGCAGCCAGGCGATCAGGGCGGGCCGGGCGGACGGGTGGCCCGTCCACACCTCGCGCAGCAGCACCCGCGCGGCGCGGTCGTCCTCGTACCGTGCCTTGAGCTGCTCGACCGGGCCCCACTCGGTCTGCTCCACGTCCGGGTACAGCTCCGCCCGGGCGAGCTGGAGGCGCTTGCCGATGTGCGTGCCGAAGACCGGGACCCCGGCGGGCCGTGAGGGGTCGTCGGTCTTCTGGAGGAAGGCGTACAGCAGGTCGCTCAGCTCGGCCGTCAGCGCGTACGGACTTCCGTCGAAGGCGGCCAGCGCGACCAGGAACGCCTTGTCGCGCAGGTGCAGGGCCTCCTCGTCCTGCTCGAACCACTCCTGGACCTGGCCTTCCAGCGCGTCCAGCGAGAACCGCTCGATCCGCCGCTCCTCCACCTCCCCGGCCGCGTACCGCGCGAGCACTGCCGCGTACCGGGCGGCCTCCCGGAGCTGGTGGCGGCGGCCGAGGAAGTCACCCACGGCGGGCAGGGCCAGCAGCTTGCGTACGGTCGCCTCGTCACCGTCCGTCTCCGCACGCAGGTGCGCCTCCAGCACGGCGGCCGGGGCGGGCGGCCGCCAGGCGGCGGGCGCGACGTCCTCCAGGGCGGCCGTGGGCCCCACGGTGACCACCAGGTACGCGTCCTTCTCCGCCAGCCGGTCCCGGGCGGCCAGCAGGTGCGCCTCCCGCAGCGGCCGGTCGCGCCGGGTGAGCGGGTCGCACAGCAGGTGGCCGCCCGCCTCGACCCGCCCGGCGAGCTCACCGGGGCCGGTGGCACGGTCCAGGACGCGCACCGGCACGGCGCCCACGCGGTGCAGCAGCATCAGGGCGGCGGTGCGGCGGCCGGTGAACCGGGCGCCCGAGAGCACCAGCACCCGTTCGGCGCGCAGCCGCTCGGCCAGCGCGTCGAAGGCGCCGTCCGCGCCGGTGACGAACCGGGCGGCGAGCCGTTCCAGCGTCGGGGCCGGCACCTCGCCGGAGGAGTGGGCCGCCGCCCCGCCGCCGAACTGGTAGACGATCTCGGTCTTGCTGCCCAGGTGGACGCTGCCGGTGAAGTGGCCGCCGCTGATGCCGTGGTGGTCCGCCCCGACCACACCGCCGGCGACGCTCCAGGGGCTGTGGTTCTCCAGGTCGCGCCGCGCCGACCAGGCGTTCTGCCGCTGGTCCTGCTCCTCGGGCGGGGTTTCCCCGGTGCCCTCCCCGGCCCCGTCGGCAGCGGGGGCCGGGCCGGCCGGCTTCTCCGGCTCGGGTGCCGCCGGGCCCGCCCCCGGGTCCTGGGCGCTCACGTGTCACCGCCGATGCGCACGTCGCCGTTGAAGGTGCCGCCGCTGATGCCGTGGTGGCTGCCTCCGACGAACCCGCCGTCGATGCGGACGTCCGCGCCCCGGAAGTCGTACGCGGGCCCCGGCGCCGGGCGGTCCCCCGATCCGCCCGGCACCGGAGCCGTCCCGGGGTGGCCGTCCCGTCCCGGTGCCGCGGCGCGGCCGGCGTCGCCGGCCTGTCCCGGCACCGGGCCGTGCAGCCAGGCCCGCAGGGGGCCGTTCTTGCTGGTCACCGTGATGGGGTGGAAGTCCTCGGCCGGGATGCCCGGGTGCCCGTGCCGCACGATCCCGGCGTGCACGCCCTCCGAGACGCACAGCGCGAAGTCGTTCGCGCGCTCCCGCAGGGCCGCGCGCAGCAGCTCGGCGTCCAGCAGGCGGCAGGCGTGGTTCAGGTCCGAGCCGACCCAGCCGTCGAGCGCGTCGACCGCCACGTACCCCGTGGCGAGGACCGCGCGCAGCCGGATCTGGGCGGAGCTGGACGCCATCCGGTTCACGGCGCGGAGCTGGACCGGCACCTCGGTGAGCAGGGCGCGCAGCAGCGCCGTGACGGAGGCGTTGGCGTCGATCAGCTCCATCACGGAGTCGCCGCGGTCGGCGCGCAGCCGGAGGGTTTCGTCGATGCCCGCGCTCTCCAGCGCGCTGTCGCTGATGCCGTAGAGCATCCGGCGCAGGTACGCCTGCTCGACGTCGTCCCGGTCGCTGTACTTCTCGATGTCGAGCAGGAGGATCGTCCGGCTCACGGGGTCGGTCATGGTCGCCTTTCCGCTGGGAGGGGAGCAGCAGCAGAGTGGCGAACGGGGCGGGGGTGCGGTGAGGAACGATGACCCACTCGAAGTGTGACCGTGTGCACAGAGTCAGTCGTCGGGGCGCTCGGCGCGGGCGATGCGCCGCAGCACGTCGGGGCGGGTGATCAGCAGGGTGCGGCGCCCGGTCGACACCGCCTGCCGGGTCCGCAGCTCCTTCAGCAGCCGCTGCACCATCTCCCGCGACGCCCCCACCGACCCGGCCAGCTCCTGCTTGCTCAGCGGGACGGCGACCTCGATGCCGTCCTCGGTGCGCCGGCCGTGCATCCGCGCCAGGTCCAGCAGCAGCGCCGCGAACCGCTCGCGCACGCTCATCGACGCGAACTGGAGCCGTCGGCGGTCGGCGGCGCGCGTGCGGTCGGAGGTGAGCCCGAGCAGGGCGAAGGAGACGGCGGGGGAGCGGCCCAGGAAGCCGGTGAACCGCTCGTGCTCCACCGCGACCGCCCGGACGGGCTCCAGCGCGGTCACCGTCGCCGAGCGGGGGCGGCCGGTCAGCGCGGCGGACTCCCCGACGATGTCGCCCGGCCCGCGCAGGGCGAGGAGGGCCTCGTACCCGTTGGCGGCGGAGGCGGTGACCTTGGTCCAGCCGTGCAGCAGGAACAGGACGTGGGACGAGGGCTCGTGCTGGTGCAGCAGGACCATGCGGGGGGCGAAGCGGAGCTCGCGCCCGAGCGCCAGCAGGGCCTGCCGGTCCTCCTTCTCCAGCCGTGCCAGGAACGGCACCCGGTCGTCCAGGCCGCCGCCCCCGGTGCCGAGGCCCGTGCCGGGGCCCGCGTCCTGGGGCGCGTCGTGGGTCCGGCCGCCGCCTCCGCCGGATAAGTTCGCCGCCGTCATGGGTCCCCCGATTCGTCGAGCGGACCGATCAACGTACTGAACGCACGGCTCCGCGGGGGGCCGAATGGCCGGATCGAGCCACGAACGGCCGTATCCGTGATGATCGAATCCGGCGTGTCGGTGCCGTTCGCATTTGTTTTGACCGAAGTCCGTGCGGTAGGTACGCTCAGACCTTGTGCCTGGGGTGTGCCTGGGCTCCTGTGCGTGTCCTCAACCGCACGGCGAGTCGAGCATCGGCCACCGCAATCTGCGCTCGTTTTCCGCCTCACGGCGGGAGATCGCAGTATTCGACACACCCGACCGCGTGGGTCGGCGACGTTCCAGGTTAGCTTTACTACACGGCACACAGAAACCGGAGAAGTAGTGCCTACGATCCAGCAGCTGGTCCGTAAGGGCCGGCAGGACAAGGTCGAGAAGAACAAGACGCCCGCACTCGAGGGTTCCCCTCAGCGCCGCGGCGTCTGCACGCGTGTGTTCACGACCACCCCGAAGAAGCCGAACTCGGCCCTCCGCAAGGTCGCGCGTGTGCGTCTGACCAGCGGGATCGAGGTCACGGCTTACATCCCGGGTGAGGGACACAACCTGCAGGAGCACTCCATCGTGCTCGTGCGTGGTGGCCGTGTGAAGGACCTGCCGGGTGTTCGTTACAAGATCATCCGCGGCTCGCTCGACACCCAGGGTGTCAAGAACCGCAAGCAGGCCCGCAGCCGCTACGGCGCCAAGAAGGAGAAGTAAGAATGCCTCGTAAGGGCCCCGCCCCGAAGCGCCCGGTCATCATCGACCCGGTCTACGGTTCTCCTCTGGTGACCTCGCTCATCAACAAGATCCTGCTGAACGGCAAGCGCTCCACCGCCGAGCGGATCGTCTACGGCGCCATGGAAGGCCTCCGCGAGAAGACCGGCAACGACCCGGTCATCACGCTGAAGCGCGCCCTCGAGAACGTCAAGCCGTCTCTCGAGGTCAAGTCCCGCCGCGTCGGTGGCGCCACCTACCAGGTGCCGATCGAGGTCAAGCCCGGTCGCGCCTCCACGCTCGCGCTCCGCTGGCTCGTGGGTTACTCCCGCGCCCGTCGCGAGAAGACCATGACCGAGCGCCTCATGAACGAGCTCCTGGACGCCTCCAACGGCCTCGGTGCTTCGGTCAAGAAGCGTGAGGACACGCACAAGATGGCCGAGTCCAACAAGGCCTTCGCGCACTACCGCTGGTAGTCGCACCCACATCGAGACCGAGAGAAGACTGAAGCCTTATGGCTACCACTTCGCTTGACCTGGCCAAGGTCCGCAACATCGGGATCATGGCCCACATCGACGCGGGCAAGACGACCACCACCGAGCGGATCCTGTTCTACACCGGTGTCTCGTACAAGATCGGTGAAGTCCACGACGGCGCTGCCACGATGGACTGGATGGAGCAGGAGCAGGAGCGCGGCATCACGATCACGTCTGCCGCGACGACCTGCCACTGGCCGCTGGAAGACGTTGACCACACCATCAACATCATCGACACCCCGGGCCACGTCGACTTCACCGTCGAGGTGGAGCGTTCGCTCCGCGTGCTCGACGGTGCCGTGACGGTGTTCGACGGCGTCGCCGGCGTTGAGCCGCAGTCCGAGACCGTGTGGCGTCAGGCGGACCGCTACGGCGTTCCGCGTATCTGCTTCGTCAACAAGCTCGACCGCACCGGCGCCGAGTTCCACCGCTGTGTCGACATGATCAGCGACCGCCTGGGCGCGCAGCCGATCGTCATGCAGCTCCCGATCGGTGCCGAGGCGGACTTCAAGGGCGTCATCGACCTGGTCCGCATGAAGGCCCTGGTCTGGTCCGCCGAGGCCGCCAAGGGCGAGATGTACGACGTCGTCGACATCCCGGACACCCACACCGAGGCTGCCGAGGAGTACCGCGGCAAGCTGCTCGAGGCCGTGGCCGAGAACGACGAAGAGATCATGGAGCTGTACCTGGAGGGTCAGGAGCCTTCCGAGGAGCAGCTCTACGCCGCGATCCGTCGTATCACCATCGCCTCCGGCAAGGGCAAGGGCACCACGGTCACCCCGGTGTTCTGTGGCACCGCGTTCAAGAACAAGGGCGTCCAGCCCCTGCTCGACGCGGTCGTGCGCTACCTGCCGTCGCCCGTCGACATCGAGGCCATCGAGGGCCAGGACGTCAAGGACGCGGAGACGGTCGTCAAGCGCAAGCCGTCCGACGACGAGCCGCTGTCCGCGCTGGCGTTCAAGATCATGAGCGACCCGCACCTCGGCAAGCTCACCTTCGTCCGGATCTACTCCGGTCGCCTGGAGTCCGGCACCTCGGTGCTGAACTCGGTCAAGGGCAAGAAGGAGCGCATCGGCAAGATCTACCGCATGCACGCGAACAAGCGTGAGGAGATCGAGTCGGTGGGCGCCGGCGACATCATCGCCGTCATGGGTCTGAAGCAGACCACGACCGGTGAGACGCTGTGCGACGAGAAGAACCCGGTGATCCTGGAGTCCATGGACTTCCCGGCGCCGGTCATCGAGGTCGCGATCGAGCCCAAGTCCAAGGGTGACCAGGAGAAGCTGGGTGTCGCCATCCAGCGTCTCGCGGAGGAGGACCCCTCCTTCCAGGTCCACACCAACGAGGAGACCGGCCAGACCGTCATCGGCGGTATGGGCGAGCTTCACCTCGAGGTGCTCGTCGACCGCATGAAGCGCGAGTTCAAGGTCGAGGCCAACGTCGGCAAGCCGCAGGTCGCGTACCGCGAGACGATCCGCAAGGCCGTCGAGCGCGTGGACTACACCCACAAGAAGCAGACCGGTGGTACCGGTCAGTTCGCCAAGGTGCAGATCGCGGTCGAGCCGATCGAGGGCGGCGACGCCTCGTACGAGTTCGTGAACAAGGTCACCGGTGGCCGTATCCCGAAGGAGTACATCCCTTCGGTGGACGCCGGCTGCCAGGAGGCCATGCAGTTCGGCATCCTCGCGGGCTACGAGATGACGGGCGTCCGCGTCACGCTTCTCGACGGTGCCTACCACGAGGTCGACTCCTCCGAGCTCGCCTTCAAGATCGCCGGTTCGCAGGCCTTCAAGGAGGCCGCGCGCAAGGCGTCCCCGGTGCTCCTCGAGCCGATGATGGCCGTCGAGGTCACCACGCCCGAGGACTACATGGGCGACGTCATCGGTGACATCAACTCCCGCCGTGGCCAGATCCAGGCCATGGAGGAGCGGGCTGGCGCCCGGGTCGTCAAGGGCCTGGTGCCGCTCTCGGAGATGTTCGGCTACGTCGGCGACCTCCGCAGCAAGACCTCGGGTCGCGCAAGCTACTCGATGCAGTTCGACTCCTACGCCGAGGTTCCGCGGAACGTCGCCGAGGAGATCATCGCGAAGGCCAAGGGCGAGTAACTCTCCCGGTTTCACGCTTTAGGCTTGACACCATCCGCCGGGGCTTCTGCCCCGCAACCCGAGGCAGGTGCCCCGGCGGGTGGCCACCCAGCAAAGATCACCTGGCGCCGATGAGTAAGGCGTACCAGAACCACTCTCAGGAGGACCCCAGTGGCGAAGGCGAAGTTCGAGCGGACTAAGCCGCACGTCAACATCGGCACCATCGGTCACATTGACCACGGTAAGACGACCCTCACGGCCGCCATTACCAAGGTGCTGCACGACGCGTTCCCGGACCTGAACGAGGCCTCGGCGTTCGACCAGATCGACAAGGCTCCTGAGGAGCGCCAGCGCGGTATCACCATCTCCATCGCGCACGTCGAGTACCAGACCGAGTCGCGTCACTACGCCCACGTCGACTGCCCCGGTCACGCGGACTACATCAAGAACATGATCACCGGTGCTGCCCAGATGGACGGCGCCATCCTCGTGGTCGCCGCCACCGACGGCCCGATGCCGCAGACCAAGGAGCACGTGCTCCTGGCCCGCCAGGTCGGCGTTCCGTACATCGTCGTCGCCCTGAACAAGGCCGACATGGTGGACGACGAGGAGATCCTGGAGCTCGTCGAGCTCGAGGTTCGTGAGCTGCTCACCGAGTACGAGTTCCCGGGCGACGACGTTCCGGTCGTCAAGGTCTCGGCGCTCAAGGCGCTCGAGGGCGACAAGGAGTGGGGCCAGTCGGTCCTGAACCTGATGGCCGCCGTCGACGAGTCCATCCCGCAGCCCGAGCGTGACGTCGACAAGCCGTTCCTGATGCCGATCGAGGACGTCTTCACGATCACCGGTCGCGGTACGGTCGTCACCGGCCGTATCGAGCGTGGTGTCCTCAAGGTCAACGAGACCGTCGACATCATCGGCATCAAGACCGAGAAGACCACCACCACGGTCACCGGCATCGAGATGTTCCGCAAGCTGCTCGACGAGGGCCAGGCCGGTGAGAACGTCGGTCTGCTCCTCCGTGGCATCAAGCGCGAGGACGTCGAGCGCGGCCAGTGCATCATCAAGCCGGGCTCGGTCACCCCGCACACCGAGTTCGAGGCGCAGGCCTACATCCTGTCCAAGGACGAGGGTGGCCGCCACACGCCGTTCTTCAACAACTACCGCCCGCAGTTCTACTTCCGTACCACGGACGTGACCGGCGTCGTGACCCTCCCCGAGGGCACCGAGATGGTCATGCCGGGCGACAACACCACCATGTCCGTCCAGCTCATCCAGCCGGTCGCCATGGAGGAGGGCCTGAAGTTCGCCATCCGTGAGGGTGGCCGGACCGTCGGCGCCGGCCAGGTCACCAAGATCACGAAGTAATTCTGGTCTGACCTGGTAGCTCCACACCGAGCTGCAAGAAGGGCCCCGCACCGTGAGGTGCGGGGCCCTTCGCGTGTGTCCGCGTGTGGTGTCGCCAGGCGGGTGTCCCCTCGCGGCCCGCCCCTCGGACGCGGGGGACGCGTCGGGTCAGCCTTCCGTACGCGGCTCGGGAGCCCACGACCACGGGCGGGCGTCCGCGCCCATCCCCAGGGCGAGGGTCCCGCGCTCCCGGCTCACGTGGAGGACTGCCGGCCCCCATGGCACCGCCCCCTGTGTACGCGTGACCTGGCGTCCCTCCGGGGTGCGGACCACGAGGCGGCCGCGCAGGTCCGTGCCGAGGAGGACCGGGCCGGCGGGCGTGGCCGCCGCGGCGACCCGGCCGTAGCCGTCCAGGGGCACCCCGGGCAGCGGGGTGCCGTCGAGACGTACCGCCGTCAGCTCCGCGCGGGCGGGCGCGCGGTACAGGAGCACCGGCCCGGCGTCGGGTGTGGCGGTGACCGCCACCGGGTCGCCCGCCACCGGCAGGGCGGTGCCGGCCCGGAAGGCGACCGGGCCGCCCGGGGCGTCCTGCGCCCAGTGGTGGACGGTGTCGCGGCCCGCCGCGAACAGGTGGACGCGCCCGGTGGCGTCCACTGCGGCCGACAGCCCGTCCTGTACCTCGGCCCCGCCCAGATCCCGCCAGGGCCCCCACGAGCCGTCCGCCTCCCGGACCCGGCCGCTCACGCCCTTGTCCGCGTTGCGCACGAAGAGGTGGACCCGGCCGTCGGGCGCCGCCACCGCCACCGGGACGCCCAGCCGGCGCCCCCGGTCGTCGCCGTGCTCCGGATTGCCCAGCCCGGTCCAGGCGAGGAACGGCCCGCCCGCCTGCCGCTGCTCCAGCAGCACGACCTCGCGCCTGTTCGGCCCGCCGTGCCCGCCGATCGCCGCGAACCGCAGCCCGAACAGCAGGTGCCGGCCGTCCTCGAGGGTGACCCCGCCGAGCCCCGGCGCCAGCGGCCCGCCGCCCAGGTCTCCCGGCTCGCCCCACTGCCCGCTGCCGGGTGCCGTCTCGCGCCAGCGCACCGCGCGCAGGCCCAGCACCCCGTACACGGCGAGCCGCCCGTCCGGCTCGGCGGCCACGAACGGCCCCGGCGACGGGTGGCGGTGGTGGGTGGCCCTCACCCAGCCCTTCTTGTTGGTCAGAGGACGGACCCCGCCCACGTTGTAGTCGCCGCAGCCGCCGCTGTTGCCGCAGTCCCAGGACGGGTCGCCGCCGTAGGGGACGAGGTGCGCGGCCTTCTCCGCAAGGACCGGGCCCGGGAGGTTCTTGGGCCAGTGCCGGTTGTAGTACCCGCGGAAGGACGTGGTCACGAACGCGGGTATCGCGCCGCCGTCCGTCGTCGCGTCGGCCACCCAGCGGACCATGGCGGCCCAGGAGAAGGACGCGACGGCGGTGTGGTCGGCGTGGTCCGAGTAGCCGGGCTGCTCGGAGTCCTTCTTCCGGGTCCGCTCGTCGCTGTGCTGGATGTCCGGGTCGGGGTCCAGCGTGTGGATCACGGTGGGCCGGTAGCGCTCCATGAGCCCGACGAGGACGTCGACGAGCGCGTCGTAGTCGTAGGTGTCGGCCCTGCGTACGGGGGAGTCGTCGGCCACCACGGTCCTCAGCCCGAGCGCGCGGTCCTTCCACAGGCTCGGCAGGGCCATCCAGCGGCGCGGGGCGTGCATGGCGAGGTTGAGGAAGACCAGCTCGACGCGGCGGTTGCCGTGGGTGAGGGTGTTGATCTCGGCGCGGCGGTCGCCCCGGAGGGTCATCACGCCCTTCTGCCAGGGAGTGAACGCGTCCAGTCCCAGCATCGTCGCGTACGCCTGGCGCAGGCCCTGGTGACGCGCGGAGGAGTAGGCGGCCTTGTCGGCGGGGACGTCCCGGCGGCCGGGTATGTGGTTCCTGCCGTCGTGCTCGCCGGCGGTGACGTAGACGGAGACCAGCGGGACGCCCGCGTCGATCATCCGCTGGCTGTCCGGGTTCATGAAGTACAGGTCGTCGTCCGGGTGCGCCGCGATCTGCATGAGCTGGGCCCGCCCCGAGCTGCTGATCGGCATCCCCGGTGCGGGGTCCGCGGTGGGTCCGGTGCGCCTGGGCGCGGGCACCGAACACCCGGCGAGCCCCGCCACCGCCATGGCCGCGGCGGAGGCGAGCACGCCCCGCCGCCGTACCGTCACGCCCGCCCGGAAAACGGCAGGGCGCGGCCCTGCCCCCCGTATGTGGTCCACGTCCCGCTCTCCCCCGCCCGCACAACCGTCCCGCGTACGTCCCCCGCGGTGCCTCGCCCGTACGTCCCCGCGTACGGTCACCGCGCCGCGATCATTCAGACGGGAAACACGCCCCCGGGGTTGCTTGCCCTCAGGTCGCCCGGTGTTCAGCGCCCGGCCACGTCGGTCCCGGCGTGCCGGGCGCGGGCCGTGCGCCGGGGGGTGCGCCGAGCGGGTCCGGCCACGTCGGTCCCGGCGTACCGGTCTCGGGCCGTGCGCCGAGCGGGTCCGGCCACGTCGGCCCGGGCGCGGGCCGTGCGCCGGCGGGTGCGCCGAGCGGGTCCGGCCACGTCGGCCCGGGCGCACCGGGCGCGGGCCGTGCGTCGGCGGGTGCGCCGAGCGGGTTCAGCCGGCGCCGGCGGGCGAGCCACAGGACGGCGGCCGCGTAGAGCAGGAGCATCGGGACGTCGACGGCCATCGCCATCCAGCCCATGTCGGCGGCCGTCTCCTCGGAGGCCAGGCCCCCGGCGATCGCCGCCGCGACACCGAACGCCACCAGGTTGTTCAGGACGTGCAGCGCGACCGCCGCCTCGATTCCCCCCGTCCGTACCGTCAGCCACCCCGCCACCAGCCCGAACACCACCAGGTCGGCGAAGCCCCACGGCGTCCCCCACCCATGGGCCGCCGCGAACAGCAGCGCCTGCGGCACGACGGCCACCCACGCGGACCGGCACCAGGCGCCCACCGCCTGGAGCAGCCAGCCACGGAACGCGTACTCCTCCGCCGCCGCCTGGAACGGCACCAGGGCGCACACCATCGCGAGCCCCGCCAGGAAGGAGGACCACCCCGCCCACTCCACGTCCGCCGTGCCCCCGGCCGCCGTCTCGGGCAGCAGCAGGGACACCGCCATCGACGCGGCGACCAGCGGGAGGGCCGCCGCCAGACACATCCCGAGCCACCGCCACCGCAGCTTCCCGGCCACCGACGACAGGGTCCCCGGCGGGCGCCGCTGCACCCAGTGCGCGGCCAGCAGCAGCACCGGGGTGATCAGGGCTATGGACAGCAGCCCCAGCGCGGTGTCGCCGATGTCGCCCCAGCTCCGCAACTCGTCACCGTCCAGCGGGCGGTCGAGGGCGTACCCCGCCACCTCGGAGCCGATGAGCAGCACCAGCATCGCCACGACGGCACCGCCGACCACCAGGCCCGTCCCCGCCAGAGGCCGCCACCAGCGGTGCCGTCCGGTCGTGTGCGCGAGCCGGTGGTAGGGCAGGGGGACGGGCTGTGCCCACGCGTGCGGAACCGCGCCGGGCCGGCCGGCGGAGAAGATCGTCATGCCCCCAGCATTCCGGCCCGCCGGTGCGCCGGCGTCGGCCCCCGGCACGATCGGCCCCTCCAACCCGGGATAGAGAGCGCACGTCTCCGTATCATCAGCGCCATCATGGAGCTCATACGGAACTGGCTGCTGCCCGTGCTGGTCGCGGCGCAGCAGCTCGCCGTGTGGCCGGGCCATCCGCTGCTGAGCGGCGATCCGGTCGAGGCGCGGCGGCTCGCCGTCGTCCTCGCGGTCACCGTGGCGGTCACCGTGGCCCTGGGCGTACGCCGCCGTTTCCCCGTCGCCGCCGCGCTCGCCACCGAGGCCGCGCTGGTCGCCGGGGCCCTGGCCCCGGACGAGATCTGGGTGCTGTACGTCCTGGCCGACGCGATCGCCCTGTACTCGGTCGCGGTGCGGTGCCCGGGCAGGACCGCCGTCCTGGTCGCCGTCGCCCTGACCGGCTCGGTGGCGCTCCGCTCGGTCGCCGTGTTCGACCTGCGGGCCGACATCGTGGGCGAGACGCTGGTCACCGGTGCGATCCACGCCGCCGTCGTCGGCCTCGGCCACAGCCGGCGCCGCTGGCTCGCCGCCCGCCGCGCCGCCGCCGAGGAGGTCGCGCGGGCCGAGGCCCTGCGGTCCACGGCCGCCGTCACCGAACGGCACCGGCTCGCCCGTGAGCTGCACGACGTCAGCGCCCACCACCTCACCTCCGTGGTGGTCGCCGCGGACGCCGCCCGCCGGCTCGCCGACCGCAGGCCCGAACTGGCCGCCGAAGCCCTCCGGTTGGCCGCCGACAGCGGCCGCGAGACCGTGGCGGCGCTGCACCGGCTGGTGGCGGCGATGCAGGCCCCGGCGGCGGACGAGGGCAGCGGCCTGGAGCGGCGCGTCGCCGAACTCGCCGCCGGCTTCGTCCGCCTGGGGCAGCGCGTGAGCCTGGACATCGCCCCGGCCGCCGCGCCCCTGACGGGCCCGGTGGCCGAGGCGGCCTTCGGCATCGTGCGCGAGGCGCTCACCAACGCGCTGCGGTACGCGCCGGGCGCCGCCGTCGACGTCACCGTCGCGGACCGCGAGGGAACCCTGGACGTCACCGTGCGGGACGACGGCACCGACGGCGTGGGCGGTGCCGGCGGCACCGGGGGCGCGGGCGGCACCCTGGTGGCCGCCCGGCGGCTGGGCTCCGGCCGGGGCACCGCCGGGATGCGGGAACGCGCCGCCGCGCTGGGCGGCACGCTGGAGGCGGGCCCCCGTGCGGACCGGCCGGGCTGGTGCGTACGCGCCCGCCTCCCCCGTACCGCCGCGGCGGCCCGCCGCCAGGGCGCCGCACGGCCGGTGCCGCCCGGGCTGCCGGACGTGGCCCTCGTCCTCGCCGTGGCCGCCGTACCGGTCCTCGCCGTCCTCGCCGAACGCCCCGCCCTGATCGCCCACGCCTGCCTGCCCGCGCTGGCGCACGCGCTCCCGCTGCTGTGGCGCAGGCGCGCGCCCTGGGCGGTGCTCGTGGTGGGGCTGGCCGCCGGCCTGGTCGCCCCCGCCGCCCTGGCGACGGGCGTCCTGCCCGCCGGGGTGGCCTGGGCCCTGGTCGTGGGAGGCGGCGTCACGGAGTGCGTCGCCCTGCACGCGGTGGCGTCCTTCGCCGGGCCCGCACGGGTCACCTTCCCCGCCATCGCGGTCGTCGCGGGTGGCTGGAGCGTCACGGCCGCCGTCATGGCGCTCTTCGACGGGACGGCCGCGGCCGAGGGGGACGGCGGGGCGTTCGTGGTGTTCCTGGCCTACGTCCTCGGGGCGTTGCTCCTGCTCCCGGCGGCCGCGGTGTGGGGCCTGGGCGTCTTCGTACGGGCACGCCGCGAGGAGGCCCTGGGCCGCGACGACGGCGCGCTCGCGGCGGCCGTCCGGGCGGCGGTGATCGAGGCGTACCGGGAGAGGCAGCGCATCGCCGCGGAGCTGCGCGGTCCGGTGCTGGGCCACGCGGGCCGGCTGGTCGCCCGTGCCGAGAAGGGCGACCTCGACGGCGTCGCCGAACAGGCCAGGGCCGGGCTGGCCGCGATGCGCGACCTCCTGGCCGCACTGCGTGAGGAGGTGTCCCCATCACCGTCCGAGTGATGGTCGTCGACGACCAGGCCATGATCCGCGCCGGATTCGTGGCCATCATCGACGCCGAACCCGATCTGGACGTCGTGGCCGAGGCCGACGACGGCGCCCGCGCCGTCGAGCTGGCCGGGCAGGTGGCGCCGGACGTCGTGCTGATGGACATCCGCATGCCCGGCATCGACGGCCTGACCGCCACCCGCCTGCTCACGTCCCGGGGCGGCGCGCCCCGCGTCCTGGTGCTGACGACCTTCGACCAGGACGCCTACGTCCACGAGGCGCTCCGCGCGGGCGCGTCCGGCTTCCTGCTCAAGGACGCCCAGCCGGAGGAACTGCTCGCCGGCATACGGATCGTGGCGGCGGGCGACGCCATGCTCGCCCCCGCCGTCACCCGCCGCCTCATCGACGCCTTCGCGCACACGGCCCCGCCCGCCCCGGACCCCGAGCCCCTGCGGGCGCTGACCCCGCGCGAGCGGGAGGTGCTCGCCCTGGTGGCGGCGGGCCTCACCAACGCGGAGATCGCCGACACGCTGGGCGTGACGACGGGCACGGTGAAGTCCCACGTCAACGCGGTGCTCGGCAAGCTGGGCCTGCGCGACCGGGTCCAGGCCACGATCCTCGCCTACGACACCGGCCTGGCCCGTCCCCGGGCAGCGCCCCCGTCCGTGGAGGGCCATGGGCGCGCCGACCGGCCGCCTAGGGGTGCATCCGGGTGCCCTTGAGCACCTTGTCGACCGCGTTGCGCGGCCCGTACACCGCGAGGCCGACCAGGTCGAGCCGGTCCGTGGGCACGGCGCGCACCGCCGCCCGGTTGTCGTGGTCATTGCCCGTGGCGAAGAGGTCGGAGGTGAACACCGACCGGGGGAGCGAGCGGGACAGGGCGCGTCCGTGGGCGGCGGTCAGCATCTCCTTCGTCCCCTCGAACACCAGGACGGGCTGGCGGAACATCGGCAGGTACGGGGTGCCGTCGGCGTCGGCGTACGGTTCGCCGACGACCTCGGGCAGCTCGGTGCCGAGGCCGCTGACGAGGAACGCGGTCACGTTCAGCCGCTGCCAGGGCTCCAGGTCGTGGCGGAGCAGGACGGCGATCTTGGTGTCGGGACGCACGGGCGTCATCGCGGTGGTCATGCCCCGAGCGTGCCGACCGCCGCGCCGGACGGTCTTGTACGTTCTTTGCATGGTGGTCCGCGAGGAGGTCTCCGCGTGGCGCCCGGACGTGCCGGGCGTGGTGGAGGTCTTCCACGCCCGCTTCACGGAGCACGCGTACCCGATGCACGTCCACGACTCCTGGACGCTGCTGGTCGTCGACGACGGCGCCGTCCGCTACGACCTGGACCGCCGGGAGCGGGGCACCCCGTCCGGCACGGTGTCCCTGCTGCCGCCGCAGGTGCCGCACAACGGCGCACCGGCCACCGCGCGGGGGTTCCGCAAGCGGGTGCTCTACCTCGACGCGGCCCAGCTCGACGAGAGCTTCGTCGGCCCCGCCGTGGACGGTCCCGACCTGGTCGACCCCGTACTGAGGCGCCGCGTCGGGCAGTTGCACACCGCCCTGGCGCACCGGGGCGACGAACTGGAGGCGGAGAGCCGCCTCGCCCTGATCCGCGAACGCCTCCGCGACCACCTGCGGCCCCGGCTCGCCGTCCGGCCGCCCAGGGCCGACCGGGGCGTGGCGCACCGCCTGAGGGAACTGCTCGACGAACGGCTGCTCCAGGGGCTGACCCTGGAGGAGGCGGCGAAGGTGGTGCACGCCCACCCCGCCCACCTGGTACGGGCGTTCAGCGCCGCCTTCGGCATCGCCCCCCACCAGTACCTGACGGCCCGCCGGGTCGACCGCGCCCGGCGGCTGCTGCTCGACGGGCAGGCCCCCGCCCAGGTGGCGGCCGCGGCCGGCTTCCACGACCAGTCGCACCTCGCCCGCCACTTCAAGCGCGTCGTGGGCAGCACCCCCGGGCGCTACGCCCGCACGGCCGGGGCGCACGGGCGGTGACGCACCAGGGCCGGGGCGCCTGCCCGGTGGCTCACCCCCACCGCACCTCGCCCGTGCCCAGGGCGACCCGCATCCGGACCCGCATGGGCTCCTCGGCCCGCCGTGACAGCACGGCCACCTCCGTCACCCGTGCCATCAGGGGGCCCCAGGCGCCCAGCCGCTCGGCGCACTCGGCGGCGACCTCCCGGGGGTGGCGGGTGCGGCCCAGGCTCAGGTGCGGGGTGAAGCCCTCGCGGTGCCCCCGGCAGGACGGGAAGCGCCGCTCCAGGGCCTGCCGCAGGCCGGCCCACGGACGGGCGCCGGCCGCGGCAGGGTCCAGCCACACGGTGGCGCCGTGCCGGTGGCGGAACGTGCGGACGCCGGCGAGCCGGGCCTCGAAGGGCTCCACCTGGGCGGCCGCCGAGGCCAGCAGGGGGGCGGCGCGGCCGAAGTCCTCCTCGGGCACGAAGCCGAAGAGCAGGTTCACGTGCGGCGGCCAGCGGTGGATCTGCGGGTCGTGGTCCCGGCGGATGGCCTGGACCGCCGGCCAGAGCGCGTCGGGCGGGAGCCAGGCCACCGCCGTGCGGGCCGTGGGCGGCGCGTCCAGGGCGTCCACCCGTCCGGCGCCGGTGGCGTCGAGGCGGTCCACGCCCGTGGTCCGGTCCCAGACCACCTCCCCGTCCGCCTCGAAGAACAGCACCCGGTGCCACGGGATGTCGCCGCCCGGTACGAAGTCGGCCAGCGGCACCCGCCCGGGCGCGCCCTCGCGCAGCCGGACGCCGATCACGAACCGTTCGGGATCGAACCGCGCGTCCCACAGGACCCGGTGGTAGATCTCCTCGCTGGTGCGCACGTCCCCACTGTGGCCCGGTCAGCCGTCCAGCGCGATCGCGTTCTTCGCCCGGGCGACGGACTCCTCCGACGCCGGACCGCCCGGGTTCTCCGTGGCCAGCGCCTGGTTCACGGTGACGAAGGGGCGCATGCGGGACTCGTACGCGGCGAAGGCCGCCGCGTGGTCGCCGGCCGCCGCCGCGAGCGCGTCGGCCAGGACGTACGCGCCCACCAGGGCGAGGCTGGTGCCCTGCCCGGAGAGGGGCGAGGGGCAGTGGCCGGCGTCGCCGATCAGGACCGCACGCCCCCGGGACCAGCGGTCCAGGTGGATCTGGGCCATGGCGTCGCAGTAGAAGTCCGGCGCCTCCAGCGCGGCCTTCGCCAGCCGGTCGCCCTCCCAGCGGAGCCCGGCGAGCCGCTCCACGACCAGCGCCTTCAGGTCGGTGCCCCGCTCCAGCGGCGCCGACTCGAAGCCGAAGGCGACCCGCAGCTCCCGGTTGTCCCGTACGGGCATGATGCCGAACCCCGCGTCCCCGTCCCGCATCCAGACCTGCCAGTCCTCCAGGCCCAGGAAGTTGGCGGCGCCGAAGACCGACAGGTAACTGCCCAGGTGCCGGGTGAAGTGCTCCTCCGGGCCGAAGGCGAGCCTCCGCACCGCCGAGTGCAGCCCGTCGGCGCCGACGACCAGGTCGAAGCGGCGCGCCGGGGCGTGCGCGAACTCCACCACGACCCCGTCGGCGTCCTCGGTCAGCGCGCCGACGCTGTCGCCGAACACGTAGGCGACGTCCTCGCGCGTCCGCTCGTACAGCAGCCGCACCAGGTCCTCGCGCAGCACCTCGATGTCGTCGCCGTCGAGGCGGCCGCTGCTGAGCGCGTACTCGGTGGAGCGGTCGATCTCGGTGCCGTCCGCGTCCAGGACCGACATGCCGCGGACGCGGGTACGGACCTCGCGCGCCTGTCCGAGGACACCGATCCGGTCGAGCACGTCCAGCGCGACGCCCCGGACGTCGATCGCCTGGCCGCCCGCACGGAGGCCCGGGGCGCGCTCGACGACGGTGGGCGCGAAGCCTCTGCGGCAGAGCAGGTGCGCGAGCGCCGCTCCGGCGATCCCGGCACCGGAAATGAGGACGGACTGCATGGCCGAGCTCCCTTCGAGACGGTGTACGCGACTGAATGTACGGCGTACACACACCCTCGCCAAGCCCTTCAGAACCACGCTCTGTACCGCTCTGTACTAGGTCAGCAGGGCTTTCCCCGCCATCGCCGCCGGTAGGCTCTGCCCTAGTACAGGAGCATCCCCGGGCGAGAAAAGACGGAAAAGAATCGAGGCGGCCATGGACGACCAGCCCCCCTACCTCCGCATCGCCGGCCGGATCCGGCAGCGCATCGCCGACGGGGACCTCCGCCCCGGCGACCGCGTCCCCTCCACCCGGCAGATCGCCCGGGAGTGGGGCGTCGCCCTCGCCACCGCCACCAAGGCACTCACCGCCCTGCGCCTCGAAGGCGCCGTCGAGGCCCGCCCCCGCGTCGGCACCGTGGTCGCCGGAACCGGGGCCCCCGCCACGGCACCGGCTCCCCGGCGGCCCGCCGAACCGGAGCTCACCCAGGCCCGGGTCGTACGCGCCGCCATCGAGATCGCCGACGCGGAGGGCCTCGCCGCCCTGTCGATGCGCGGTGTGGCCGCCCGCCTCGGGGTGGCCGCGATGGCCCCGTACCGCCACGTCGGCGGCAAGGACGAGCTCGTCGCGCTCATGGTCGACGCCGCGTACGGCGAGGTCACCCACGCCGGCGTGCCGCCGGAGGGCTGGCGGGCCCGCCTGGAGGCGGGCGCGCGCGGGCTGTGGGAGGTGTGCCGCCGCCACCCGTGGGTCGCCCAGGTGGGGCCGCTCACCCGCCCGCTCGTCCTGCCGAACCTGATGGCGCACGCCGAATGGGCGCTCGCCGCCCTGGAGGGCTGCGGGCTCGACGCGAAGACGCGCTTCGACATCCACCTGCTGGTCTACAGCTACGTGCAGGGCCTCGCCGTCAACCTGGAGCGCGAGGCGCACGCCAGGGCCGCGACCGGGCTCACCGAGGACGAGTGGATGGACGGGCAGGAGGCGGCGATGCGGAAGATCGTCGGCTCGGGGCGCCACCCGGCCCTCGCCCGTACGCTCGCCGGCTTCGAGGACGGCTACGACCTGGACCTCGACGCGCTGTTCGACTTCGGTCTGGAGCCCCTGCTGGACGGGATCGCCCGCTTGATCGAGGGGTGACGCGCATCCGATCGAGGGGTGACGCGTATCTCGCCTTGGCGTGGGGTAATCTCTTCGGCTCGATTGGCGCCGCGTCTGCCCCGTATGGCAGACTGTCGGGGTTGCTCGGTTGAGTGCCGATGCTGCGCGCCTCCCGCCGGGAGGACCGGAAGCGAGTCCCACAGTACTCGTCGCCCCTGATCAGGGGCGGACGTACGGGAATCTTCCGGGAAGTGTCAGCGGGGCGCCGACCAGGCACCCGGTGGGTGTTCCGCCCCCGGTCTCGCGGTCCTCGGGCCCGCACCCCCTTGGTTGGGAAATCCTTCGGGAGATCCGCGTAGAGGGGATGCGACACGCCCGACCGCGTGGGTCGGAGGAGGGGCTGCACAGTCAGGGCCGTCAGGCCCGGCGGGCGCGGCCCACCAGGTTCCAGAGCGTTACGAGAGACAGGACTACTGAGTAGCCATGGCGGGACAGAAGATCCGCATCCGGCTCAAGGCCTACGACCACGAGGTCATCGACTCCTCGGCGAAGAAGATCGTCGAGACGGTGACGCGCACTGGTGCGTCGGTCGCGGGCCCGGTGCCGCTGCCCACTGAGAAGAACGTGTACTGCGTCATCAAGTCGCCGCACAAGTACAAGGACTCGCGCGAGCACTTCGAGATGCGCACGCACAAGCGCCTCATCGACATCCTCGACCCCACGCCGAAGACGGTTGACTCGCTCATGCGCCTCGACCTGCCGGCCGGCGTCGACATCGAGATCAAGCTCTGAGGTGACGCGCGAGATGGCTAAGAACATTAAGGGCGTCCTGGGCGAGAAGCTCGGCATGACCCAGGTCTGGGACGAGAACAACCGGGTTGTCCCGGTGACCGTCGTCAAGGCCGGGCCCTGCGTCGTCACCCAGGTCCGCAGCAACGACACTGACGGCTACGAGTCGGTCCAGATCGCCTTCGGCGAGATCGACCCGCGCAAGGTGAACAAGCCCCTCAAGGGTCACTTCGCCAAGGCCGACGTCACCCCGCGCCGCCACCTGGTGGAGATCCGCACCGCTGACGCCTCCGAGTACACCCTCGGCCAGGAGATCACCGCTGAGGTCTTCGAGGCGGGCGTCAAGGTCGACGTCACCGGCAAGAGCAAGGGCAAGGGCTTCGCCGGTGTCATGAAGCGCCACAACTTCCGTGGCCTGGGCGCCGGACACGGTACCCAGCGCAAGCACCGCTCGCCCGGTTCCATCGGTGGCTGCGCCACCCCGGGCCGTGTGTTCAAGGGCCTCCGCATGGCGGGCCGCATGGGCAACGAGCGGGTCACCACCCAGAACCTGACCGTCCACGCCGTTGACGCGGAGAAGGGTCTGCTCCTGATCAAGGGTGCGGTTCCTGGTCCGAACGGCGGCCTCGTCCTGGTCCGTACCGCGGCCAAGGGGGCCTGAGGTAACCGATGAGCACCATTGACATCCTTTCGCCGGCAGGCGACAAGGCCGGGACCGTCGAGCTCCCCGCGGAGATCTTCGACGCGAAGACCAGCGTTCCGCTGATCCACCAGGTCGTCGTCGCCCAGCTCGCCGCTGCCCGTCAGGGCACGCACAAGACCAAGACCCGTGGCGAAGTCCGCGGTGGCGGCAAGAAGCCGTACCGCCAGAAGGGCACCGGCCGCGCCCGTCAGGGTTCGACCCGTGCGCCGCAGTTCGCCGGCGGTGGCGTCGTCCACGGCCCCGTGCCGCGTGACTACTCGCAGCGCACCCCGAAGAAGATGAAGGCCGCCGCCCTGCGCGGTGCCCTCTCGGACCGGGCGCGTCACTCCCGCATCCACGTCGTCTCCGGCGTGGTCGAGGGCGCGGTGTCCACCAAGGCCGCCAAGACGCTGTTCGGCAAGATCTCGGAGCGCAAGAACCTGCTCCTGGTCGCCGAGCGCTCCGACGAGGCCGCGTGGCTGTCCGCCCGCAACCTGCCCCAGGTGCACATCCTGGAGCCGGGCCAGCTCAACACGTACGACGTGCTCGTCTCCGACGACGTGGTCTTCACCAAGGCCGCCTTCGAGTCCTTCGTGTCTGGCCCCAAGGCCGCTGACAACGAGGGGAGCGAGGCCTGATGGCCGAGATCACCAGCAAGACCTTCTCCGACCCGCGTGACGTTCTCGTCAAGCCGGTTGTCTCCGAGAAGAGCTACGCGCTGCTCGACGAGAACAAGTACACGTTCATCGTGGCCCCCACCGCGAACAAGACCCAGATCAAGCAGGCCGTCGAGGCGGTCTTCTCGGTCAAGGTCACGTCGGTGAACACGATCAACCGTCAGGGCAAGCGCAAGCGCACCCGCACCGGTTTCGGTAAGCGCGCGAACACCAAGCGCGCCATCGTGACCCTTGCTGAGGGCAACCGTATCGACATCTTCGGCGGTCCGACCGCCTAACGGCGGTCTGGATCGTCCGAATATCGGACGAGGACTGAGAAATGGGTATCCGCAAGTACAAGCCGACGACTCCGGGCCGTCGTGGCTCCAGCGTCGCCGACTTTGTCGAGATCACGCGGTCCACGCCGGAGAAGTCGCTGGTCCGCCCCCTGCACAGCAAGGGCGGCCGTAACAACACCGGTCGTGTGACCGTCCGTCACCAGGGCGGTGGCCACAAGCGCGCCTACCGCGTGATCGACTTCCGTCGTCACGACAAGGACGGCGTGCCGGCCAAGGTCGCTCACATCGAGTACGACCCCAACCGCACCGCGCGCATCGCGCTCCTCCACTACGTGGACGGCGAGAAGCGCTACATCATCGCCCCGCGTGGCCTGAACCAGGGCGACCGGGTCGAGAACGGCCCCGGCGCCGACATCAAGCCCGGCAACAACCTGGCGCTGCGCAACATCCCGGTCGGTACCACGATCCACGCGATCGAGCTCCGTCCCGGCGGTGGCGCCAAGTTCGCCCGCTCCGCGGGTGCCTCCGTGCAGCTGCTCGCGAAGGAGGGCCAGATGGCCCACCTGCGCATGCCGTCCGGTGAGATCCGCCTGGTCGACGTCCGCTGCCGCGCCACCATCGGCGAGGTCGGCAACGCCGAGCAGTCGAACATCAACTGGGGCAAGGCCGGCCGCAAGCGCTGGCTGGGCGTTCGCCCGACCGTTCGTGGTGTCGCCATGAACCCGGTTGACCACCCGCACGGTGGTGGTGAGGGCAAGACCTCCGGTGGTCGCCACCCGGTCTCCCCCTGGGGTCAGAAGGAGGGTCGTACTCGTTCTCCCAAGAAGGCGAGCAACAAGTACATCGTCCGCCGCCGCAAGACGAACAAGAAGCGCTAGGAGCGGGTTTAGATGCCGCGCAGTCTCAAGAAGGGGCCCTTCGTCGACGACCACCTGAGCAAGAAGGTGGACGCCCAGAACGAAGCAGGCACCAAGAACGTCATCAAGACCTGGTCCCGTCGCTCGATGATCGTCCCGGCCATGCTCGGCCACACGATCGCGGTGCACAACGGCAAGACCCACATCCCGGTGTTCGTCACCGAGTCGATGGTCGGCCACAAGCTCGGCGAGTTCTCGCCGACGCGCACCTTCCGGGGTCACGTCAAGGAAGACCGGAAGTCGAAGCGCCGCTAGTAGCGGGGTGAAAGACCATGACGAACGTGTCAGACACTGAAGGGACAACCATGGAAGCCAGGGCCCAGGCGCGGTACATCCGCGTCACGCCCATGAAGGCCCGCCGCGTGGTGGACCTCATCCGTGGCATGGACGCCACGGAGGCTCAGGCGGTCCTGCGTTTCGCCCCGCAGGCCGCGAGCGTGCCGGTGGGCAAGGTGCTGGACAGCGCCATTGCCAACGCCGCGCACAACTACGACCACACGGACGCCTCTTCGCTGTACATCAGCGAGGCGTACGTCGACGAGGGCCCGACCCTGAAGCGGTTCCGTCCGCGTGCCCAGGGCCGTGCCTACCGGATCCGCAAGCGGACCAGCCACATCACCGTGGTCGTCAGCAGCAAGGAAGGAACCCGGTAATGGGCCAGAAGGTAAACCCGCACGGGTTCCGGCTCGGCATCACCACCGACTTCAAGTCGCGCTGGTACGCCGACAAGCTGTACAAGGACTACGTCAAGGAAGACGTCGCCATCCGTCGGATGATGACGTCCGGCATGGAGCGCGCCGGCATCTCGAAGGTGGAGATCGAGCGCACCCGTGACCGTGTCCGCGTGGACATCCACACCGCGCGTCCGGGCATCGTCATCGGCCGCCGTGGCGCCGAGGCCGACCGCATCCGCGGTGACCTCGAGAAGCTCACGGGCAAGCAGGTCCAGCTCAACATCCTCGAGGTCAAGAACCCCGAGGTCGACGCTCAGCTCGTGGCCCAGGCCGTGGCCGAGCAGCTTTCCTCTCGCGTCTCCTTCCGCCGCGCCATGCGCAAGAGCATGCAGTCGGCCATGAAGGCGGGCGCCAAGGGCATCAAGATCCAGTGTGGTGGCCGTCTCGGCGGCGCCGAGATGTCCCGCTCGGAGTTCTACCGCGAGGGCCGTGTGCCGCTGCACACGCTCCGCGCGAACGTCGAGTACGGCTTCTTCGAGGCCAAGACCACCTTCGGCCGCATCGGCGTGAAGGTCTGGATCTACAAGGGCGACGTCAAGAACATCGCCGAGGTCCGCGCCGAGAACGCCGCTGCCCGCGCCGGCAACCGCCCGGCCCGTGGTGGCGCTGACCGCCCGGCCCGTGGTGGCCGTGGTGGCGAGCGTGGCGGTCGCGGTCGCAAGCCGCAGCAGAACGCCGCTGCCGAGGCCCCCAAGGCCGAGGCCGCTGCCGCTGCTCCGGCTGAGAGCACCGGAACGGAGGCCTGACCGACATGCTGATCCCCCGTAGGGTCAAGCACCGCAAGCAGCACCACCCGAAGCGCAACGGCATGGCCAAGGGTGGCACGCAGGTTGCGTTCGGCGAGTACGGCATTCAGGCCCTCACTCCGGCCTACGTGACCAACCGCCAGATCGAGGCCGCGCGTATCGCGATGACCCGCCACATCAAGCGTGGCGGCAAGGTCTGGATCAACATCTACCCGGACCGTCCGCTGACGAAGAAGCCTGCCGAGACCCGCATGGGTTCCGGTAAGGGTTCTCCGGAGTGGTGGATCGCGAACGTCAAGCCCGGTCGGGTGATGTTCGAGCTGTCCTACCCGAACGAGAAGATCGCGCGTGAGGCTCTGACTCGTGCCGCCCACAAGCTGCCGATGAAGTGCAAGATCGTTAAGCGCGAGGCAGGTGAGCTGTGATGTCGGCCGGTACCAAGGCGTCCGAGCTGCGCGAGCTGGGCAACGAGGAGCTTGTCGCCAAGCTCCGCGAGGCCAAGGAAGAGCTGTTCAACCTCCGCTTCCAGGCGGCGACCGGGCAGCTCGAGAACCACGGTCGGCTCAAGTCCGTCCGTAAGGACATCGCCCGGATCTACACCCTGATGCGCGAGCGCGAGCTGGGCATCGAGACGGTGGAGAGCGCCTGATGAGCGAGAGCAACGTGACTGAGAACAAGGAAGCGCGCGGTTTCCGCAAGACCCGTGAGGGTCTGGTCGTCAGCGACAAGATGGACAAGACCGTCGTCGTCGCCGTCGAGGACCGTGTCAAGCACGCGCTGTACGGCAAGGTCATCCGCCGTACGAACAAGCTCAAGGCGCACGACGAGCAGAACGCCGCGGGTGTCGGCGACCGCGTCCTCCTCATGGAGACCCGGCCGCTGTCCGCGACCAAGCGCTGGCGCGTCGTCGAGATCCTCGAGAAGGCCAAGTAATCACTTGAAGGGGTAACCCTTCAGGTTCGTTCCGCCAGGCTCGGCGTCCCGTGGGTTCGCCCACGGGCGCCGGGAACCGGCAGACAATCAGGAGATAGACGTGATCCAGCAGGAGTCGCGACTGCGTGTCGCCGACAACACTGGTGCGAAGGAAATCCTTTGCATCCGTGTGCTCGGTGGCTCCGGTCGCCGCTACGCGGGCATCGGTGACGTCATCGTCGCCACCGTCAAGGACGCGATCCCCGGTGGCAACGTGAAGAAGGGTGACGTCGTCAAGGCGGTCATCGTTCGCACCGTCAAGGAGCGCCGCCGCCAGGACGGCTCGTACATCCGCTTCGACGAGAACGCCGCCGTCATTCTGAAGAACGACGGCGACCCTCGCGGCACCCGTATCTTCGGCCCCGTCGGCCGTGAGCTGCGCGAGAAGAAGTTCATGAAGATCATCTCGCTCGCGCCGGAGGTGCTGTAAGCATGAAGATCAAGAAGGGCGACCTGGTTCAGGTCATCACCGGCAAGGACAAGGGCAAGCAGGGCAAGGTCATCGCGGCCTTCCCCCGCGAGGACCGCGTCCTGGTCGAGGGTGTCAACCGGGTCAAGAAGCACACCAAGGCCGGTCAGACCGCTCGCGGTTCGCAGACCGGTGGCATCGTCACCACCGAGGCCCCGATCCACGTGAGCAACGTTCAGCTCGTCGTGGAGAAGGACGGCAAGAAGGTCGTGACCCGCGTCGGTTACCGCTTCGACGACGAGGGCAACAAGATCCGCGTTGCCAAGCGGACGGGTGAGGACATCTGATGGCTACCACCACCACTCCGCGTCTCAAGACGAAGTACCGCGAGGAGATCGCGGGCAAGCTGCGTGAGGAGTTCTCGTACGAGAACGTCATGCAGGTTCCCGGCCTCGTGAAGATCGTGGTCAACATGGGTGTGGGCGACGCCGCCCGCGACTCCAAGCTGATCGAGGGTGCCATCAAGGACCTCACCACGATCACCGGTCAGAAGCCGGCCGTCACCAAGGCCCGCAAGTCCATCGCGCAGTTCAAGCTGCGTGAGGGCCAGCCGATCGGTGCCCACGTCACGCTCCGTGGCGACCGCATGTGGGAGTTCCTGGACCGCACCCTGTCGCTGGC
Organism: Streptomyces sp. WAC05374; assembly: GCF_004353505.1. GTDB lineage: Bacteria > Actinomycetota > Actinomycetes > Streptomycetales > Streptomycetaceae > Streptomyces. Next base: position 66,010 of record NZ_SMNQ01000024.1, on the reverse strand, counting down.
GCTCCCGCGCATCCGCGACTTCCGCGGCCTGTCCCCCAAGCAGTTCGACGGCCGTGGCAACTACACCTTCGGTCTCACGGAGCAGGTCATGTTCCACGAGATCGACCAGGACAAGATCGACCGTGTCCGGGGTATGGACATCACCGTGGTGACCACGGCGACCAACGACGAAGAGGGCCGTGCGCTCCTCCGTCACCTCGGCTTCCCGTTCAAGGAGGCGTAAGCGAGATGGCGAAGAAGGCTCTCATCGCGAAGGCTGCCCGCAAGCCCAAGTTCGGCGTGCGCGCGTACACCCGCTGCCAGCGCTGCGGTCGTCCGCACTCCGTCTACCGCAAGTTCGGCCTGTGCCGCGTGTGCCTCCGTGAGATGGCTCACCGTGGCGAGCTGCCGGGCGTGACCAAGAGCTCCTGGTAATCCCGTACTTGGGATGACCGGAGTCTCTCGGTAAGCATCTGGTCGGCAGGAGCCCTTCTCCACATGTCGTAGGCTTGTGGGGTTGGGCGCCTGCCGCCCGTACGACTTACTACGCCGTAGGTCCCCGCACCGCACCCGTCCCGCCCATGAGCGGGGAGAGGGATGGCGCATACAGGAAACCCCGGCGAGAGAGGCCGAAGGCCAATTCATGACCATGACTGATCCGATCGCAGACATGCTTACGCGTCTGCGGAACGCGAACTCGGCGTACCACGACACCGTGACGATGCCGCACAGCAAGATCAAGTCTCACATCGCGGAAATCCTCCAGCAGGAGGGCTTCATCACGGGCTGGCGTGTCGAGGACGCCGAGGTTGGCAAGAACCTCGTCCTCGAGCTGAAGTTCGGTCCGAACCGTGAGCGCTCCATCGCGGGCATCAAGCGGATCTCGAAGCCCGGTCTGCGGGTTTACGCGAAGTCCACCAACCTGCCGAAGGTCCTCGGCGGTCTGGGCGTGGCGATCATCTCCACGTCCCACGGCCTCCTGACCGGCCAGCAGGCGCAGAAGAAGGGCGTGGGTGGGGAAGTCCTCGCCTACGTCTGGTAGTCGGGAACGGAGGAAAAGCCAATGTCGCGTATCGGCAAGCTCCCCATCACGGTTCCCGCCGGCGTGGACGTCACCATCGAGGGCCGCACGGTCACGGTGAAGGGTTCCAAGGGCACCCTGAGCCACACCGTCGCCGCGCCGATCGAGATCGTCAAGGGCGAGGACGGCGTTCTGAACGTCACCCGCCCGAACGACGAGCGTCAGAACAAGGCCCTGCACGGCCTGTCCCGCACGCTGGTGGCCAACATGATCACCGGTGTGACCCAGGGGTACACGAAGGCGCTCGAGATCAGCGGTGTCGGTTACCGCGTGGCCGCGAAGGGCTCCAGCCTGGAGTTCCAGCTCGGCTACAGCCACCCGATCCTGGTGGAGGCCCCTGAGGGCATCTCCTTCAAGGTCGAGTCGCCGACCAAGTTCTCGGTCGAGGGCATCGACAAGCAGAAGGTCGGCGAGGTCGCCGCGAACATCCGCAAGCTTCGCAAGCCCGACCCGTACAAGGCCAAGGGCGTGAAGTACGCGGGTGAGGTCATCCGCCGCAAGGTCGGAAAGGCTGGTAAGTAAGCCATGGCATACGGCGTGAAGATTGCCAAGGGCAAGGCCTACAAGGGCGCTGCTCTGAAGCGTCGCCACATCCGCATCCGCAAGAAGATCGCGGGTACGGCGGAGCGTCCGCGCCTCGTCGTGACCCGGTCCAACCGCGGCATCACCGCTCAGGTCATCGACGACCTCAAGGGTCACACCCTGGCGTCGGCGTCCACCCTGGACGCGTCCATCCGCGGCGGCGAAGGCGACAAGTCGGCGAAGGCGAAGCAGGTCGGCCAGCTCGTGGCCGAGCGTGCCAAGGCCGCCGGCGTCGAGGCTGTCGTGTTCGACCGTGGCGGCAACCAGTACGCCGGGCGCATTGCCGCCCTGGCGGACGCCGCCCGTGAAGCCGGCCTGAAGTTCTGAGCCGGTTCCGCAAGGAAGACTAGGAAGGGAAAGTCCAATGGCTGGACCCCAGCGCCGCGGAAGCGGTGCCGGTGGCGGCGAGCGGCGGGACCGGAAGGGCCGTGACGGCGGCGCTGCTGCCGCCGAGAAGACCGCGTACGTTGAGCGCGTTGTCGCGATCAACCGCGTCGCCAAGGTTGTGAAGGGTGGTCGTCGCTTCAGCTTCACCGCGCTGGTCGTGGTGGGCGACGGTGACGGCACCGTGGGTGTCGGTTACGGCAAGGCCAAGGAGGTGCCGGCCGCCATCGCCAAGGGTGTGGAGGAGGCCAAGAAGCACTTCTTCAAGGTTCCCCGTATCCAGGGCACCATCCCGCACCCGATCCAGGGTGAGAAGGCCGCGGGCGTCGTCCTGCTCAAGCCGGCTTCCCCCGGTACCGGTGTTATCGCCGGTGGCCCGGTGCGTGCCGTGCTCGAGTGCGCCGGCGTTCACGACATCCTGTCGAAGTCGCTCGGCTCCGACAACGCGATCAACATCGTGCACGCGACCGTGGAGGCCCTCAAGGGCCTGCAGCGTCCCGAGGAGATCGCGGCTCGCCGTGGTCTGCCCCTCGAGGACGTCGCCCCCGCGGCTCTTCTCCGTGCGCGTGCGGGGGCGGGTGCGTAATGGCTCGCCTCAAGGTCACGCAGACGAAGTCGTACATCGGCAGCAAGCAGAACCACCGCGACACTCTGCGTTCCCTGGGCCTCAAGCGCCTGGGTGACGTGGTCGTCAAGGAGGACCGCCCCGAGTTCCGCGGCATGGTGCACACCGTCCGCCACCTCGTGACGGTCGAGGAGGTCGACTGACATGGCGGAGCAGAACCCGCTGAAGGTCCACAACCTCCGTCCCGCCCCGGGCGCCAAGACCGCCAAGACCCGTGTGGGTCGTGGTGAGGCGTCGAAGGGTAAGACGGCCGGTCGTGGTACCAAGGGCACCAAGGCCCGTTACCAGGTTCCGGAGCGCTTCGAGGGTGGGCAGATGCCCCTCCACATGCGCCTCCCGAAGCTGAAGGGCTTCAAGAACCCGTTCCGCACCGAGTACCAGGTCGTGAACCTGGACAAGCTCGCGGCCCTGTACCCGCAGGGTGGCGAGGTCACCGTTGCCGACCTGGTCGACAAGGGTGCCGTGCGCAAGAACAGCCTCGTCAAGGTCCTGGGCCAGGGCGAGATCTCCGTGGCGCTGCAGGTGACGGTCGACGCCGTCTCCGGCTCCGCCAAGGAGAAGATCACCGCCGCGGGCGGCACCGTCACCGAGCTCGTCTGAGCCTCGTCCTGACGGACCCGTCGCACACCGACGGCAAAGAGCCTGGCCGGCGCCCCTCGTGGGCGTCGGCCAGGCTCTTTTCATGGCGGTACCGGGGAGGCGGCTCCACGCCGGTTCACGCCTGTTCACATCGACTTTCGGACATCTTCACCGTGGCCGGCCCCCGTCGGGCGCCAAACGTGTCGCTCGGCCGTTGTCCTGGTGGGGGACCGTGGCGACCGGGCGCCCGGGGATGATTCGGGTTACCCGCAGTTGACGTGCCTGAGTGACGTTTCACGCGGGCGTGGCAGCCGGGTATGGTAGCCGCTGTTAGTGTCCCGGCAGTCTGCCCCCGTGGCGTAAGGCTGCCGTGTTTGTATCTACTCACTTACCAAACCGTCACCCTCACGCGCGTAACGCGGGGGTCGCAGGAGGCACCGTGCTCACCGCGTTCGCCCGGGCGTTCAAGACGCCCGACCTGCGCAAGAAGCTGCTCTTCACGCTGGGCATCATCGTGATCTACCGGCTCGGGGCCCACATCCCGGTCCCCGGTGTCGACTACCAGTCCGTCCAGCAGTGCGTGGACGAGGCCAGCAAGGGCGGCAACAGCCTGCTCGGCCTGGTGAACCTGTTCAGCGGCGGGGCGCTTCTGCAGATCACCATCTTCGCGCTCGGCATCATGCCGTACATCACGGCGAGCATCATCCTGCAACTGCTGACCGTGGTCATCCCGCGCCTCGAGGCCCTCAAGAAGGAGGGTCAGGCCGGTACCGCCAAGATCACGCAGTACACCCGTTACCTGACGATCGCCCTCGCGATCCTCCAGGGCACCGGCCTGGTGGCGACGGCCCGCACCGGCGCCCTCTTCAGCGGCTGCACGGTGGCCGGCCAGGTCGTCCCGGACCGGTCGATCTTCGTCACCATCCTGATGGTCGTCACCATGACCGCGGGCACCGCCGTCGTGATGTGGCTCGGTGAGCTCGTCACCGACCGCGGCATCGGCAACGGCATGTCGATCCTGATGTTCATCTCGATCGCCGCCGGCTTCCCCGGCGCCCTGTGGGCCATCAAGGTGAGCGGCAAGCTCGCTCAGGGCTGGATCGAGTTCGGCACCGTCATCCTCATCGGCTTCGTGATGGTCGCCCTGGTGGTCTTCGTCGAGCAGGCCCAGCGCCGCATCCCGGTCCAGTACGCGAAGCGCATGATCGGCCGCAGGTCGTACGGCGGTACGTCCACTTACATCCCGCTCAAGGTGAACCAGGCAGGTGTGATTCCTGTCATCTTCGCCTCGTCGCTGCTCTACATCCCGGCCCTGATCGCCCAGTTCTCGAACTCCACCTCCGGGTGGAAGACCTGGATCGAAGCCCACTTCGTGAAGGGTGACCACCCCTACTACATCACCGTCTACTTCCTGTTGATCGTGTTCTTCGCCTTCTTCTACGTGGCGATCTCGTTCAACCCCGAGGAAGTCGCGGACAACATGAAGAAGTATGGTGGCTTCATCCCGGGTATCCGGGCTGGTCGACCTACTGCCGAGTACCTGAGCTACGTGCTCAACCGGATCACCTGGCCGGGCTCGCTGTATCTGGGTCTGATCGCTCTTGTGCCGACGATGGCGTTGGCAGGCTTCGGTGGCGCCAATGCCAACTTCCCGTTCGGCGGGACGAGCATCCTCATCATCGTGGGTGTGGGGCTGGAGACCGTGAAGCAGATCGAGAGCCAGCTCCAGCAGCGCAATTACGAAGGGTTCCTCCGCTGATGCGAATCGTCCTCGTCGGACCGCCCGGTGCCGGCAAGGGAACGCAGGCCGCGTTCCTCGCCAAGAACCTGTCGATTCCGCACATCTCCACGGGCGACCTGTTCCGCGCCAACATCAGTCAGGGCACGGAGCTGGGCAAGCAGGCCAAGGCGTACATGGACGCCGGCAACCTCGTACCCGACGAGGTCACCATCGGGATGGCCAAGGACCGCATGGAGCAGCCGGACGCCGTGAACGGCTTCCTGCTGGACGGCTTCCCGCGCAACGTGGCCCAGGCCGAGGCGCTCGACACCATGCTGGACGCCGAGGGCATGAAGCTGGACGCCGTCCTCGACCTGGAGGTCGAGGAGGACGAGGTCGTCAAGCGGATCGCGGGGCGCCGCATCTGCCGCAACGACAGCGCGCACGTCTTCCACGTGTCGTACGCGCCGCCGAAGGCCGAGGGCGTCTGCGACGTCTGCGGTGGTGAGCTGTACCAGCGCGACGACGACTCCGAGGGGACCGTCCGCAAGCGGCTGGAGGTCTACCACACCCAGACCGAGCCGATCATCGACTACTACCGGGCCCAGGGCCTGGTGGTCACCATCACCGCGCTCGGCAAGGTGGACGAGGTGACCGAGCGGGCGATGGAGGCCCTCAAGGGCCGCGGCGAGCAGGCCGCGTAACCTCCGCGACCGCCGGATTCTCGAGCTTCGGCCGCGGTGCCCCGGGTGGGCACCGCGGCCGAAGCCGTTCCCGGCGGCCGTCCGGGACGTGACGGGGTCACGACGGCCGTATCGTGGTGGGGGTTACTCCGTACTCCTGGAACACGGGTTCCATCCCTCTGGAAAGGCGTCAGCCGTCATGGTGCAGCTCAAGACTCCCGAGCAGATCGCGAAGATGCGCGAGGCGGGGCTCGTCGTCGCCGCCATCCACGCGGCGACGCGTGAGGCGGCCGTGCCCGGGGCGACGACCAAGGACCTGGACGAGGTCGCACGCAAGGTGATCGCCGATCACGGGGCGAAGTCGAACTTCCTGGGGTATGGCGGGTTCCCCGCGACGATCTGCACGTCCGTGAACGAGGTCGTCGTCCACGGCATCCCCAGCGACGACGTCGTCCTCAAGGACGGCGACATCATCTCCATCGACTGCGGCGCGATCGTCGACGGCTGGCACGGCGACGCGGCCTACACGGCCTTCGTGGGCTCGGGTCACGCACCGGAGCTGATCGAGCTCTCCCGGGTGACCGAGGAGTCGATGTGGCACGGCATCGCCGCGATGCGGAACGGCAACCGCCTGGTGGACATCTCCCGGGCGATCGAGACCTACATCCGCCGCCAGCCGCGTCCGTCCACCGGCGAGCACAGCCTGGGCAAGTTCGGGATCATCGAGGACTACGGCGGCCACGGCATCGGGACCGAGATGCACATGGACCCGCACCTGCTGAACTACGTCTCCCGCAAGCGCGGCAAGGGCCCGAAGCTGGTGCCCGGCTTCTGCCTGGCGATCGAGCCCATGGTGTCGCTCGGCACGCCGCGCACGGAGGTCCTGGAGGACGACTGGACCGTCATCACGACGGACGGCACCTGGTCCTCCCACTGGGAGCACTCGGTGGCCCTCACGGAGCAGGGCCCGCTGGTCCTCACGGCCCCGGACGGGGGCAGGGCGAAGCTCGCCGAGCTCGGTGTCACGGCCGCCCCCGACCCGCTGGCCTGACGCCCGCCGGCCTGACGCCCGCGGGCCCGGCCGGCCCCGAGGGGCGCCGGCGCGGGCCGGGCGGCCGGGGTGGGGTAACGATCTACGGCGATGGGCAAGCTCTCCGGATTCGTCTTTTCCAGGGGCCTGACGTAGACTGATGCGTCGGCTCTCGTGTACCCGTGTGTCCGCATACGGCGACGAGAGTCGATCAAGGTAGCCGATTCGAAGGGCGAAGCGTGGCCAAGAAGCAAGGTGCCATCGAAATTGAGGGCACCGTGATCGAGTCCCTGCCGAACGCCATGTTCAAGGTGGAGCTCCAGAACGGTCACAAGGTCCTCGCGCACATCTCCGGCAAGATGCGGATGCACTACATCCGTATCCTCCCGGACGACCGGGTCGTCGTGGAGCTGTCTCCGTACGACCTGACGCGTGGGCGGATCGTCTACCGATACAAGTAGATCTTGTCGCGCCCCTTCCGCGGGGCGGTGGCACTGACCCGGAGAACCTCACATCCCATGAAGGTCAAGCCGAGCGTCAAGAAGATCTGCGACAAGTGCAAGGTGATCCGCCGTCACGGCCGGGTCATGGTCATCTGCGACAACCTGCGCCACAAGCAGCGCCAGGGCTGACGCACGCCGACCTGCACCTGAGCAGTTCTTCGCGCGACGCGAGCAATTTCGTACATACGCAGTGCCCGTCCAAGCCCTGACAGGGCTGACGACACCTCCGGCGGGGGCCGGGGACCTGGACGTACCACTCCTTCCGACCGGAAGGGGTCGGCGGCCACGGAGCGGCACTGCGGTAGACCCCCGAACACACAGGAGCCATTGAATGGCACGCGTTTCCGGTGTTGACATCCCGCGCGACAAGCGTGTGGAGGTCGCACTCACCTACGTCTTCGGTATCGGCCGCACCCTGGCGAAGGAGACCCTCGCCTCCACCGGTGTGAACCCGAACACCCGCGTTCGTGACCTGTCCGAAGAGGACCTGGTCAAGATCCGCGAGTACGTGGACGCCAACCTCAAGACCGAGGGTGACCTCCGTCGCGAGATCCAGGCCGACATCCGCCGCAAGGTCGAGATCGGCTGCTACCAGGGTCTGCGCCACCGTCGCGGTCTGCCGGTCCACGGCCAGCGCACCAGCACGAACGCTCGTACCCGCAAGGGCCCGCGTCGCGCCATCGCCGGCAAGAAGAAGCCGGGCAAGAAGTAGTCCGCAGCGGACGACTGTCCACGGTCTTCGCTGTAGGACCGACCACCTCCCGTAGGAGTTAAGACATGCCCCCCAAGGGTCGTCAGGGCGCTGCCAAGAAGGTGCGCCGCAAGGAAAAGAAGAACGTCGCTCACGGGCACGCCCACATCAAGAGCACGTTCAACAACACCATCGTCTCGATCACCGACCCCTCGGGCAACGTGATCTCCTGGGCCTCCGCCGGCCACGTCGGCTTCAAGGGCTCGCGCAAGTCCACCCCCTTCGCCGCGCAGATGGCCGCCGAGTCGGCCGCCCGCCGCGCGCAGGAGCACGGCATGCGCAAGGTCGACGTCTTCGTCAAGGGTCCGGGCTCCGGCCGTGAGACCGCGATCCGCTCCCTCCAGGCCACCGGCCTCGAGGTCGGCTCGATCCAGGACGTCACCCCCACGCCGCACAACGGCTGCCGTCCCCCCAAGCGCCGTCGCGTCTGACGCTCGCTTGACCTGAGGCTTCGGGCGGTACGGCTCTTCGGGGGCGTGCCGCCCGTACCCTTGCAGTACCAGAGGACGTCAAATAGCGGGCGTCCACGACTGAAGGAAACACACCATGCTGATCGCTCAGCGTCCCTCGCTGACCGAAGAGGTTGTCGACGAGTACCGCTCGCGGTTCGTCATCGAGCCGCTGGAGCCGGGCTTCGGCTACACGCTCGGCAACTCGCTCCGCCGTACGCTCCTCTCCTCGATCCCGGGTGCGGCCGTCACGTCCATCCGCATCGACGGTGTCCTGCACGAGTTCACCACCGTGCCGGGCGTCAAGGAGGACGTCACCGACCTCATCCTCAACATCAAGCAGCTCGTCGTCTCCTCCGAGCACGACGAGCCGGTCGTGATGTACCTGCGCAAGCAGGGCCCCGGCCTGGTCACCGCCGCGGACATCGCCCCGCCGGCCGGTGTCGAGGTGCACAACCCCGACCTGGTGCTCGCCACGCTGAACGGCAAGGGCAAGCTGGAGATGGAGCTGACCGTCGAGCGCGGTCGCGGCTACGTCTCCGCCGTGCAGAACAAGCAGGTCGGCCAGGAGATCGGCCGCATCCCGGTCGACTCGATCTACTCGCCGGTCCTCAAGGTCACCTACAAGGTCGAGGCGACCCGTGTCGAGCAGCGCACCGACTTCGACAAGCTGATCGTCGACGTCGAGACCAAGCAGGCCATGCGCCCGCGTGACGCCATGGCGTCGGCCGGCAAGACCCTGGTCGAGCTGTTCGGTCTGGCCCGCGAGCTCAACATCGACGCCGAGGGCATCGACATGGGCCCGTCCCCGACGGACGCCGCCCTGGCCGCCGACCTGGCGCTGCCGATCGAGGAGCTCGAGCTCACCGTTCGTTCGTACAACTGCCTCAAGCGCGAGGGCATCCACTCCGTGGGTGAGCTCGTGGCGCGTTCCGAGGCCGACCTGCTCGACATCCGCAACTTCGGTGCGAAGTCGATCGACGAGGTCAAGGCGAAGCTGGCCGGCATGGGCCTGGCCCTGAAGGACAGCCCGCCCGGGTTCGACCCGACCGCCGCCGCCGACGCCTTCGGCGCGGACGACGACGCCGACGCCGGCTTCGTCGAGACCGAGCAGTACTGATTGCTGCCCGCGGGCGACCGCCTGCGGGGCCCTGACCCCGGTACCTGATACGGCCGGGGCAGATCACAAGGAGAAACACCATGCCGAAGCCCGCCAAGGGTGCCCGTCTGGGCGGCAGCGCCGCGCACGAGAAGCTGCTCCTCGCGAACCTCGCGAAGTCGCTCTTCGAGCACGGCCGCATCACCACGACCGAGGCCAAGGCCCGCCGCCTGCGTCCGGTCGCCGAGCGCCTGATCACCAAGGCGAAGAAGGGCGACATCCACAACCGTCGCCTGGTGCTGCAGACGATCACGGACAAGGGCATCGTCCACACGCTCTTCACCGAGATCGCTCCGCGCTACGCCGAGCGCCCGGGTGGCTACACCCGCATCACCAAGATCGGCAACCGTCGTGGCGACAACGCCCCGATGGCCGTGATCGAGCTGGTCGAGGGTGAGATCGCCAAGAAGGCGACCGTCGCCGAGGCCGAGGCCGCGACCAAGCGCGCGGTGAAGGAGTCCGACGAGGCCAAGGCCGCCGAGGACACCAAGGCCGAGGACGCCGCCGAGGCTCCGGCCGAGGAGTCGAAGGACGCCTGACGCGTCTGCCGACAAGGCTGACGGACGGGTCCGCTCCCTCACGGGGGCGGGCCCGTTCCGCATTGCACTGCTTTGAGAGGATCTGTCGCGTGAGCGATGAGGTGGAGCCCGGCTTCGTACGGGTACGGCTGGACCTGTCGTACGACGGCAGGGACTTCCACGGCTGGGCCAAGCAGGCCGGCGGGCAGCGGACCGTGCAGGGCGACATCGAGGACGCCCTGCGCACGGTGACGCGGTCGTCCGAGACGTACGAGCTGACCGTCGCGGGCCGCACGGACGCGGGGGTGCACGCGCGTGGCCAGGTGGCCCACGTCGACCTGCCCGAGGCCGTCTGGGCCGAGCACCGCGACAAGCTGCTGCGGCGGCTGGCCGGGCGCCTCGCGCACGACGTGCGGATCTGGAGGGTCGAGGAGGCGCCGGCCGGCTTCAACGCGCGGTTCTCGGCGATCTGGCGCCGCTACGCCTACCGCGTCACCGACACCCCCGGCGGCGTCGACCCGCTGCTGCGCGGGCACATCCTGTGGCACGACTGGCCGCTGGACGTCGACGCCATGAACGCCGCCGCCGAGCGGCTGGTGGGCGAGCACGACTTCGCCGCGTACTGCAAGAAGCGGGACGGGGCGACCACCATCCGCACGCTCCAGGAGCTGCGGTGGGAGCGGCTGCCCTCCGGCGTCCTGGAGGCCACGGTCCGGGCGGACGCCTTCTGCCACAACATGGTCCGCTCGCTGGTGGGGGCCCTGCTTTTCGTCGGCGACGGGCACCGGCCGGTGGACTGGCCCGGGAAGGTGCTGGCGGCGGGCGTGCGGGACTCGGCCGTCCATGTCGTACGGCCGCACGGGCTCACGCTGGAGGAGGTCGGTTACCCGGCCGACGAGCTGCTGGCCGCCAGGAACCTGGAGGCCCGCAACAAGCGCTCACTGGCTGGGCGCGGTGGCTGCTGCTGAGGCCTGGGCGCGGCCCCGGGCGTAGATCTGGTTGAAGGCGAAGGTCCCGAGGTCGTCGCTGGTCCGGAAGACCGCCGCGTCGCTCTTGGTGACCTTCTTGCCGCTGGTGAAGCCGGCCTGGGTGAAGTAGGCGTACCGGCCGATGGCGTTCGCGCGGCGCAGGCACACCGTCTGCGCCTGGCAGAAGCCGCCCACGCCCGACCCGGCGAGCGGGGTGACGCCGCCCCGGGCGTCGTCCTTGGCCTGGAGGGCCACGGCCTTGGTGTCGAAGACCGCGACGCCGACCGTGATGGCGACGCCGTCCCTCTCGTAGGTGGCGCGGATGACGCGACGGCAGCCGTGCCGGTCGAGGATCGCGCCGAGGCCGTCCTCGGCGGCGGCCGCGCAGTCCGTGGTGGAGGCGGTCGCGCCCTTCTTGTAGACGCGGTCGCCGACGGTGAGCTTCTTGCCGGGGAAGAGGGACTCCGCGCTGAGCGGGGCCTTGTCCTTCTGGGCGCTGGAGATGAAGTCCATCGGGTTCGGCGGCGGCGGGGGAGCGACCGAGGAGAAGGACGGCTGGGGCTTGGCGGTGTCGGTGGGCAGTTCGGGGGCCCCGCTGACGGTGCCGGCGATGTTCTCGCCGTCGTCGTCCTTCTTGTTGGTGGAGACGATGGCCGCCGCGATCACGGTGCCCACGAGCCCGGTGGCGAGCACGGCGCCGCCGGCGAGCAGCAGGCGCCTACGGCGTGTGCGCTTCTCCGACGCCTCGGCGAGGGCGCTCCAGTCCGGGGTGTCGGCCGTGTACGGCCGGCTCTGCCCGTACGGGTCCTGCTGGTACGGATCTTGCGGCTGCTGCGGCCACTGCGGTCCCCCATAGCTCATGCCGCGCATCCTAAACCGGTTGGGCCGGGGGCATGTCCCCGGCGACAATGCGGGCCATGGGACATGTGGAGGCCGCGCACCTGGAGTACTACCTGCCGGACGGGCGGGTGCTGCTCGGAGACGTGTCGTTCCGGGTGGGCGAGGGCGCGGTGGTGGCGCTCGTCGGCGCGAACGGGGCGGGCAAGACGACGCTGCTGCGGCTGATCTCGGGGGAGCTCCAGCCGCACGGGGGGACGGTGACCGTCAGCGGCGGGCTGGGGGTGATGCCGCAGTTCGTCGGGTCGGTCCGCGACGAGCGGAGCGTACGGGACCTGCTGGCGTCGGTCGCGCCCGCCCGCATCCGTGAGGCGGCGGCCGCCGTGGACGCGGCCGAGCACCGGATCATGACCGTCGACGACGAGGCCGCGCAGCTCGCGTACGCGCAGGCCCTGAGCGACTGGGCGGAGGCCCGGGGGTACGAGGCCGAGACCGTCTGGGACATGTGCACCATGGCGGCGCTGGGCGTGCCGTACGAGAAGGCGCAGTTCCGGGACGTGCGGACGCTCTCGGGCGGCGAGCAGAAGCGGCTCGTGCTGGAGGCGCTGCTGCGCGGCCCCGAGGAGGTGCTGCTCCTCGACGAGCCGGACAACTACCTGGACGTCCCGGGCAAGCGGTGGCTGGAGGAGCGGCTGGCCGAGACCCGCAAGACGGTGCTGTTCGTCTCGCACGACCGGGAGCTGCTGGCGCGGGCCGCCGAGAAGATCGTGGCCGTGGAGCCGGGCCCGGCCGGGTCGGACGTGTGGGTGCACGGCGGTGGCTTCGGGACGTTCCACGAGGCGCGGCGGGAGCGGTTCGCCCGGTTCGAGGAGCTCCAGCGGCGCTGGGAGGAGAAGCACGCGCAGCTCAAGCAGCTCGTCAACACCCTGAAGAACAAGGCCGCGTTCAACGACGGGCTGGCCTCCCGGTACCAGGCCGCCCAGACCAGGCTGCGCAAGTTCGAGGAGGCCGGTCCGCCGCCGGAGCCGCCGCGCGAGCAGGACATCCGGATGCGGCTGCGCGGCGGGCGCACCGGTGTGCGGGCCGTGACGTGCGCGGAGCTGGAGCTCACGGGCCTGATGAAGCCCTTCTCACTGGAGGTCTTCTACGGGGAGCGGGTCGCCGTCCTGGGGTCGAACGGGTCGGGGAAGTCGCACTTCCTGCGGTTGCTGGCGGGGGAGGGCGTCGCGCACACGGGGGCGTGGAAGCTGGGCGCCCGGGTCGTGCCGGGCCACTTCGCCCAGACGCACGCCCACCCGGAGCTCGTGGGGCGCACCCTGGTCGACATCCTGTGGACGGAGCACGCCAAGGACCGGGGCGGGGCGATGTCGGTGCTGCGGCGGTACGAGCTGGAACGGCAGGGCGACCAGGTGTTCGACCGGCTGTCGGGCGGGCAGCAGGCCCGGTTCCAGATCCTGCTGCTGGAGCTGTCCGGCGCCACGGCGCTGCTGCTGGACGAGCCGACGGACAACCTGGACCTGGAGTCGGCCGAGGCGCTCCAGGCGGGCCTGGAGGCGTTCGAGGGGACGGTCCTGGCCGTCACGCACGACCGCTGGTTCGCGCGCTCCTTCGACCGGTACCTGGTCTTCGGCACGGACGGGGTGGTGCGGGAGACGCCGGAGCCGGTGTGGGACGAGCGGCGGGTGGACCGGGCGCGGTAGGGCGTGTCTTTTGGATCAGGCCGGATCAGGGAGCGGGGTCTGGTGCGTGTGGATGCAAGGCGGAGGTGGGGGTCCCCCCGCCGCAGGCAGGGGGAGGAGCCACTGCGGTGGGGGCACCTCCCGTGCCCGTAGGGCTACGGGGGACATTGGCGACCGACGACAACGCCGCTGGGGGTCCCCCCGCCGCAGGCAGGGGGAGCGCGTGCCAGGGCCCGCGAGCCCGCCAAGATCCGAAAAACACGCCCCAGTCCCTGCACCGCGTGGAGCGGGCCGCGGGCGGGTATCGTCCCGGCCGGGGGTGGGGCCATGCAGCCGGGGCACAGATTCGGTCCGTTCACCGTGCTCACCGAGCTCGCCAGCGGGGGGATGGGCCGGATCTACCTCGCCCGGTCGCCGGGCGGGCGGCTGGTGGCGGTCAAGACGCTGCTCACCGTGGGCGAGGACGACCGGCGCCGGTTCGCGCGGGAGGTGGGCCTGGCCCAGCGCGTGCGGGGCGTCTACACCGCGAGCGTGGTGGAGGCGGACGCCACGGCCGAGGTGCCGTGGATGGCGACCGAGTACGTCCCCGCGCCCTCGTTGAAGGACCTCGTGGAGCGGTGCGGACCGCTCGCCCCGCGGGCCCTGTACTGGGTGGCGGCGGGCATGGCCGAGGCGCTGGTGTCCCTCCACACGGCGGGGCTGGTGCACCGGGACGTCAAGCCGTCCAACGTGCTGCTCCCGCTCGACGGCCCCCGGGTGATCGACTTCGGTATCTCGCAGGCGCATGACGTGACCCGGACCGAGGTGGCCCTGGGCACCGTCGCCTACGCGGCGCCCGAACAGGCCCGGGGCGAGCCGACCACCACCGCCTCGGACGTGTTCTCGCTGGGCGCGACGCTGTTCCACCTCGCGGTCGGCCGGGCGCCGTACCGCGACGGCGGGGCCGGCCCGGCGCTGGAGCAACTCGTGCGGGCCGCCACCGGCGACCTGGACGTGACGGGGCTGCCGGGTGAGCTGGAGGCGCTGGTGCTGCCGTGCCTGGCGCTGGACCCGGCCCGGAGGCCCGCCCCGGCCGACCTCCTGGCGTACTGCTCGCAGCGGCTGGACGGGGCGGCGGACGCCCACCGCGGGTGGCTGAGCCCCGCGTGGACGGCGGAGATCGAGCGTCACCGCACGGAGCGGCTCCGGGTGGTCGAGGAGGCCCGGCGCCTGGTGGACCCCGAGGCCCCGACCGGTCCGGTGCCGGCGCCGGGCCGCACGGCGGCGCTGGCGACGGCTCCGGGCGGCCCCGGGCGCCTGCCCGGCCCACTGGGGCGGCGCACCCGCCTGTGGTGGGCGGCGGCGGTGGTGGTGGCGGGGGCGCTGCTCGCGGTCGTCCGGCCCTGGGAGGCGGACGGGGCGATCGGCGCGCCGGTGGAGCCGCTGCGCATCCTGGAGGTGGAGAGCGTGCGGCAGGGGCTGTGCTACCCGGACAAGGAATGGGCGCAGCTCCCCCCGGGCGAGTCCCCGCCCCCGGAGGGCCGGTCCTTCACCTCCGACAACCGGGACGAGTGCGTGGTGGCGAAGGACTCCGGCGGGATGACCGTCCAGCGGTTCCAGGACGTCCGGGTCGTGCGGGCCGAGCCCGGGGACGGCTGGAAGGTGGCCGTCACCTTCCTGGATGCCGACCGGGCCGCCTTCGCCGAGCTGACCGGGAAGGTGGCCGGGCGGCCCGAGCCGGAGAACCGGCTGGCCTTCGTGCTCGGTGACGACCGGCTGGTCAGCAGCTTTTTGATCATGAGCGCGCTGACCGGGGGGAACGCCGAGATCACCGGGGAGTTCAACCGGAACCAGGCGGACGCGCTCGCCCGTGCGCTGGGCGCGCCCTGACCGGTTCCGCCCGGTCCGCGTGCCGTGCGGGGCACCGGTTTTGACCCGTCGGGGGCGGCGCGGGTACTGTTGCCGTTTGTTATGCGTATTGGCTTCGTCGTTCTTGTGCGAAGAGCCCTTACGCAAGTTCCCTGGAGCAGTTACCAGTGGCTCGCATACGGGCGGTGTTCCCGGCAGTGTGGGCCCCAGCTGCATGATCGCTTCAGGTGTGTCTGGACTCCATCCACTGAAGAAGCGAAGGCTACGAAGTGCGTACGTACAGCCCCAAGCCCGGCGACGTGACTCGCCAGTGGCACATCATCGACGCGCGGGACGTTGTCCTGGGCCGTCTGGCGACCACGGCTGCGAACCTCCTCCGAGGCAAGCACAAGCCCGTGTACGCCCCCCACATGGACATGGGCGACTTCGTCATCATCATCAACGCTGACAAGGTCCACCTGTCCGGCAACAAGAAGACCCAGAAGATGGCCTACCGCCACTCCGGCTACCCGGGTGGTCTGCGCTCCGTCCGTTACGACGAGCTGCTGGACAAGAACCCGGAGAAGGCCGTCGAGAAGGCCATCAAGGGCATGATCCCCAAGAACTCCCTCGGCCGTCAGATGCTCTCGAAGCTGAAGGTCTACGCGGGCGAGAACCACCCGCACGCTGCCCAGCAGCCGGTCCCGTTCGAGATCACCCAGGTCGCGCAGTAGTTCCGGCCACCCCCTAAGAACGAAAGAAATCTGAGGAGCATCGTGGCCGAGACCACTGTTGAGAACCCCATCGAGGGCGAGGAGACCTACGCCGAGGTCACCACCTTCGAGTCCGAGGTCCCCGTCGAGGGCGAGTACACCTCGGAGTCCCTCGCGTCCCGCTTCGGCGAGCCGCAGCCGGCCGCCGGCCTGGGCCGCCGCAAGAACGCCATCGCCCGCGTCCGGATCGTCCCGGGCACCGGCAAGTGGAAGATCAACGGTCGCACCCTCGAGGACTACTTCCCGAACAAGGTGCACCAGCAGGAAGTCAACGAGCCCTTCAAGGTGCTCGAGCTCGACAACCGCTACGACGTCATCGCCCGCATCTCGGGTGGCGGCGTCTCCGGCCAGGCCGGCGCCCTGCGCCTCGGTGTGGCCCGCGCGCTGAACGAGGCGGACGTGGACAACAACCGCGGCCCGCTGAAGAAGGCCGGCTTCCTGAGCCGCGACGACCGTGCCGTCGAGCGCAAGAAGGCCGGTCTGAAGAAGGCCCGTAAGGCCCCGCAGTACAGCAAGCGCTAATCACGCCTGCTCGGTCTGCTCAACGTACGCCCCGGCGGCACCTTCGTGCTGCCGGGGCGTACGTCTATACGCTTCACCTTGCTTTTTCGGAGTAACTCGGAGGACGACTGTGGGACGACTCTTCGGCACGGACGGTGTGCGCGGTGTCGCCAACGCGGATCTGACGGCGGAGCTGGCGCTCGGCCTGTCGGTCGCGGCGGCGCACGTACTCGCCGAAGCGGGGACCTTTGAAGGACACCGGCCGACCGCCGTGGTCGGGCGGGACCCGCGTGCGTCGGGAGAGTTCCTGGAGGCCGCCGTCGTGGCGGGCCTCGCCAGCGCGGGCGTGGACGTCATGCGGGTCGGTGTGCTGCCCACGCCGGCCGTCGCGTACCTGACGGGCGCGCTCGGCGCGGACCTGGGCGTGATGCTCTCCGCCAGCCACAACGCCATGCCGGACAACGGCATCAAGTTCTTCGCGCGCGGCGGGCACAAGCTGGCCGACGAGCTGGAGGACCGCATCGAGGCGGTGTACGAGCAGCACCGCACCGGTGAGCCGTGGGACCGGCCCACCGGCGCCGGCGTCGGCCGCGTCGCCGACTACAAGGAGGGCTTCGACCAGTACGTCGCCCACCTGCTCTCCGTCCTGCCGAACCGGCTCGACGGGCTCAAGATCGTCCTGGACGAGGCGCACGGCGCCGCGTCCGGTGTGTCGCCCGCCGCGTTCCAGCAGGCCGGGGCCGAGGTCGTCACCATCGGCGCCACCCCGGACGGGCTCAACATCAACGACGGCTGCGGCTCCACCCACCTGGAGATGCTGAAGGCCGCCGTCGTCGAGCACGGCGCCGACCTCGGCATCGCGCACGACGGCGACGCCGACCGCTGCCTGGCCGTGGACCACACGGGCGCCGAGGTCGACGGCGACCAGATCCTCGCCGTCCTGGCGCTCGCCATGCGCGAGGCCGGCACGCTGCGCGGGGACACCGTCGTCGCGACCGTCATGTCCAACCTGGGCTTCAAGCTCGCCATGGAGCGCGAGGGCCTCCAGCTCGTCCAGACGGCGGTCGGTGACCGTTACGTGCTGGAGTCGATGAAGGAGCACGACTACGCGCTGGGCGGCGAGCAGTCCGGGCACGTCATCGTCCTGGACCACGCCACCACCGGCGACGGCACCCTGACCGGTCTGCTGCTGGCCGCGCGCGTGGCGGCGACCGGCCGGTCGCTGGCGGAGCTGGCCGGGGTCATGGAGCGGCTGCCGCAGGTCCTGATCAACGTCAAGGACGTCGACAAGACGCGGGTGAAGACCTCCGCCGAGCTGGGCAGCGCCGTCGCGGACGCCGAGCGCCGCCTCGGCAGCACCGGCCGCGTCCTGCTGCGCCCCTCGGGCACCGAGCCGCTGGTCCGGGTCATGGTCGAGGCCGCCGACATCGAGCAGGCCCGGTCGGTCGCCGGGGAGCTCGCCGACGTGGTGAAGTCCGCGCTCGGCTAGAGCGTGCCGTGACAGGGGGCGCCCCGCCGGGCGCCCCCTTTCCGCGTCCTCAGGCCCGCCGCGTACGGCGGCGCTGCCGCGCCCAGAAGTACTTCTGCGCCAGCAGGGTCAGCGTGCCGGCGAGCACGATGGCCAGCAGGTTCAGCAGGAGCTGCTCGACGGAGCCCTTGGTCTGGCCGAGGTCGCCGTACCCCAGGGCCACCGCCGCGTTCGCCGCGGCCGGGACGGTGGTGACCGAGATGGCCACCCCGACCAGCGCGCCGGACTTCGCGGACGTGAGCGACAGCGTCCCGGCGGCGCCCGCGAGCAGACCGACGACGAACGAGAACCAGTCGGGCGCGTAGACGAACCCGGTATTGGGGCGGTCGCCGTGCAGCATGCCCTCGCTGAACAGGCCCGCCGCGTCCATGCCCAGGCTGAACAGCACCGTCAGCGCCATGGCCACCGCGAAGCCCACCAGCAGGGCCGCCAGCGACCGCACGGCCAGGCGCGGCCGGCGCTGCACCAGCGCCGTGCAGACGCCGGCCAGCGGGCCGAACTCCGGGCCCACCGCCATCGCGCCCACGATCAGGATGGCGTTGTCCAGCACCACGCCGCAGGCCGCGATCATCGTGGCGAGCGTCAGGAACGCCACGTAGGTGACGGAGAGCGTCGACTCCTCGTGCGTGGCCTCGTGGAGGTGCTCCCACAGCACCGCGTCCGCGCCTTCGCCGGGCGCGTCGTCCTCGGCCTTCTCGGCGCGCTTCGACAGCGACAGGCCGATGTCCTCCACGGCGATCGAACCGGACCGGTCCAGGCCCAGCGCGCACAGGTCGGAGATCAGGCCGTCGCCCGCCTCGCGCGCCACGTCGCACAGCACCAGGTCGCCGGCCGGCTCACGGGCGGCGCCGGGGATGACGGCGAGGTGCGTCGTGCCGACCGTCTTCTCGATGGTGCCGACCACCTCGTCGGTGCGGTCGGCGGGAACGATCAGGCGCAGGTGCAGCACGGCCGCGGATCCCTTCAGAGTTTGCGCAGGGAGAGGCGCTGGACCTTGTGGTCCGGTCCCTTGCGTACGACGAGGGTGGCACGCCCGCGCGTCGGTGCCACGTTCTCCAGCAGATTCACCTTGTTGATGGTCCGCCACATGGTGCGGGCGTAGTCCAGCGCCTCGTCCTCGCCGACCTGGGTGTACTTCCTGAAGTACGAGGAGGGGTCCTGGAACGCGGTCTCACGCAGCTTGCGGAAACGATTCAGGTACCAGGCCTCGATGTCCTCGGCGCGGGCGTCGACGTACACCGAGAAGTCGAAGTAGTCGGCCAGGCCCACCCGGGTGCGGCCGTCCTTGCCGGGCAGCGCGGGCTGGAGGACGTTGAGCCCCTCCACGATCAGGATGTCGGGGCGCCGGACCGTCAGCCGCTCCCCGGGGACGATGTCGTAGATCAAGTGCGAGTAGACGGGGGCGGTGACCTCGTCCTTCCCGGCCTTGATGTCGGCGACGAACCGCGTCAGGGCCCGCCGGTCGTACGACTCGGGGAAGCCCTTCCTGGACATCAGGCCGCGCTCCTGGAGCTCCTTCATCGGCAGCAGGAACCCGTCGGTGGTGACCCGCTCCACGCGCGGGTGCTCGGGCCAGCGGGCGAGCAGGGCCTGCAGGAGCCGGGCCACGGTCGACTTGCCGACCGCGACCGAACCGGCCACCCCTATGACGAACGGGGTGCCGCGCTGGGCGCTCTTCTCGCCCAGGAACGTGTTCAGCGCGCCGCGCAGGTTCGCGGTGGCGCCGACGTACAGGTTGAGCAGGCGGGAGAGCGGGAGGTAGATGTCGCGGACCTCGTCGAGGTCGATGACGTCGCCGAGACCGCGCAGCCGCTCGACCTCGTCGGCGCTGAGGGGCAGCGGCGTCTTGTCGCGCAGCGCGCTCCACTCCTCGCGGGTGAGGTCGACGTACGGAGTGGTCTCCGCACGGCGGTGGGCGGCGGCGCTTCGTGGCGGCGAAGTGATCACACACGCCATTGTCGTCCTTGGCGGGGTGTTGTGGGTCGTGTGCTCGGTCACCCTCGGGGCCACTGGAATGTCAGTGGCGTGCGTCACAGTTGTGGGAAGGGTGGGCGTCGGAGCTCCGGCGCTCGCGCCGCACGACGACCCGAGCCGAGGGGACAGTCCCATGACGTACGCGATCCAGGCGGACGGCCTGGCCAAACGGTTCAAGGAGACCCGGGCGCTGGACGGCGTGGACCTGGCCGCGCGCACCGGCACGGTGCTGGGGCTGCTGGGGCCCAACGGGGCGGGGAAGACCACGGCCGTACGGATCTTCGCCACGCTGATCCAGCCGGATGCTGGCCGGGCGCTGGTCGCGGGGCACGACGTGGTGCGCGAGGCGGGGCTGGTGCGCTCGCTCGTCGGCCTGACCGGGCAGTACGCGGCGGTCGACGAGAACCTGACGGGCACCGAGAACCTGCTGCTGATCGGGCGGCTGCTGGCCATGCCGCGCCGGGACGCCAGGGCCCGGGCGGCCGAGCTGCTGGACCGGTTCGGGCTGGCCGACGCGGCGGGGCGCGCGGTGAAAACGTACTCGGGCGGCATGCGGCGCAGGCTGGACCTCGCGGCGAGCCTGGTCGGGCGGCCGAGCATCCTCTTCCTCGACGAGCCCACCACGGGCCTGGACCCGCGCAGCCGCGGCGAGCTGTGGGACATGCTGCGCGGCCTGGTCGCCGAGGGGGTGACCGCCCTGCTGACCACGCAGTACCTGAACGAGGCGGACACGCTCGCCGACGACATCGTGGTGATCGACAGGGGCCGGGTGATCGCCGAGGGCACGCCCGACGAGCTGAAGTCCCAGGTGGGCGGCCAGGTGCTCCAGGTCAGGCCGGTGCGGGCGCACGACCTGGCGGGCGCGCACGCGCTGGTGGCCGAGACGGCCGGGACGCAGACGCAGATCGAGGGCGATGTGATCACCGCCCCGGTCAACGACCCGGAGCTGATGCCCGCCGTCGTGCGGCGGCTGGACGGCGCGGGGATCGCGGTGGGCGAGCTGACCCTGCGCCGCTCGTCGCTGGACGAGGTGTTCCTGGCGCTGACCGGGCACCGTGCCGAGCCGGACTCCTCCGGGGAGCCGGCCGAGCCCGACGACAGTGACATCGAGAAGGTGGTGAGTTCGGCATGACCGCCACGACGATCGGCGGCGCGCCCCTGACCGCGAGCGGCCGGGTGCGGCCGGGTGCCGGCCTGCGGCAGACGGCCACGATGGCGTGGCGGAGCCTGGTGGCCGTCAAGCACAATCCGCTGGAGCTGGTCGACTTCAGCATCACGCCCATCATGTTCGTGCTCCTCTTCACGTACGTGATGGGCGGGCAGATGGCCGGGTCCCCGGAGGCGTACCTGAAGTACGCGCTGCCGGGGATCATCGTCCAGAACACCCTGTTCATGACCATCTACACGGCGATGGCCCTCAACACCGACCTGACGAAGGGCGTGTTCGACCGGCTGCGGAGCCTGCCGATAGCCCGGTCGGCTCCCTTGTTCGGCCGCATCACCGCCGACCTGGCCAAGCACGTGTGGGCGGTGCTGCTGATGATCGGCCTCGGCCTGGCGCTCGGCTTCCGCGTCACCGGCGGCCTCGGCGGATTCCTCGCCGGCCTGCTGCTGGTCGTCGCCTTCGCGGCGGCCGTGTCGTGGTGCGCGGTGCTCATCGGGATGCTCGCCGGTGACGCGGAGAAGGTGCAGGCGTTCGGCTTCACGCTGATCTTCCCGATCACCTTCACCAGCAGCGCGTTCGTCGTGGTCGACACCATGCCGGGCTGGCTCCAGGCCTGGGTGAACGTCAACCCGGTGACGCACCTGTCGGACGCGTTCCGCGGGCTGCTGCTGGGCGGCGAGGTGGGCCGGCCGCTGATGTGGTCGCTGGTCTGGGCGGCGGGCATAGCCGCCGTCTTCTACCCGCTGGCCATGCGGGCGTACCGGGCCAAAGCCTGATCCGGCCCGATCCCGAAGACAGGCCCTAGGCTGATCCGCATGTGCGGAATCGTGGGGTACGTCGGCGGGCAGTCGGCGCTTGATGTGGTGATCGCGGGCCTCAAGCGGCTCGAGTACCGGGGCTACGACTCGGCCGGTGTCGCGGTGCTCGCCGACGGCTCGATGGCCGCGGCGAAGAAGGCGGGCAAGCTCGCCAACCTGGAGAAGGAGCTGGACAGCCGGCCGCTGCCCACCGGCAGCGCGGGCGTCGGGCACACCCGGTGGGCCACGCACGGCGGGCCGACCGACGCCAACGCGCACCCGCACCTCGACAACGCCGGTCGGGTCGCCGTCGTCCACAACGGCATCATCGAGAACTTCGCGCCGCTGCGCGCCGAACTGGCCGAGCGGGGGCACATCCTGGAGTCCGAGACGGACACCGAGGTCGTCTCGCACCTGCTGGCCGAGGAGTTCTCCTCGTGCGGCGACCTGGCGGAGGCGATGCGTCTGGTGTGCCGGCGGCTGGAGGGCGCCTTCACCCTGGTGGCCGTGCACGCCGACCAGCCCGACGTGGTCGTCGGGGCGCGGCGCAACTCGCCGCTGGTGGTCGGCGTCGGCGAGGGCGAGGCCTTCCTCGCCTCGGACGTGGCCGCGTTCATCGCCCACACCCGGTCGGCGATCGAGCTCGGCCAGGACCAGGTGGTGGAGCTGCGCCGGGACGGGGTGAGCGTCACCGACTTCGACGGGGCGCCCGCCGATACGCGCGCCTACCACGTCGACTGGGACGCCTCGGCGGCCGAGAAGGGCGGCTACGACTACTTCATGCTCAAGGAGATCGCCGAGCAGCCCAAGGCGGTCGCCGACACGCTCCTGGGCCGCATCGACGCGGGCGGCGAGCTGCGGCTGGACGAGCTGCGCATCCCCGACGAGGTGCTGCGCGAGGCGCACAAGGTGGTCATCGTGGCGTGCGGCACGGCCTTCCACGCCGGCCTGATCGCCAAGTACGCCATCGAACACTGGACCCGCATCCCGTGCGAGGTGGAGCTGGCGAGCGAGTTCCGCTACCGGGACCCGATCCTGGACCAGCGGACGCTGGTGCTCGCCATCTCCCAGTCCGGCGAGACCATGGACACCCTGATGGCGCTGCGGCACGCCCGCGCGCAGGGGGCCCGGGTGCTGGCGATCTGCAACACCAACGGCTCGACGATCCCCCGCGAGTCGGACGGCGTGCTGTACACGCACGCCGGGCCGGAGGTGGCGGTGGCGTCCACCAAGGCGTTCCTGACCCAGCTCGTGGCGGTGTACCTGCTCGCGCTGTACCTCGGGCAGTTGCGCGGCACGAAGTGGGGCGACGAGATCCGGGCGGTCGTGAAGGACCTGGCGCGGATCGCGGACGACGTCGACCGGGTGCTGGAGACCATGGAGCCGGTGCGGGAGCTGGCGCGCTCGCTGGCGGAGAAGGACACGGTGCTGTTCCTGGGGCGGCACGTGGGCTACCCGGTGGCCCTGGAGGGCGCGTTGAAGCTGAAGGAGCTCGCGTACATGCACGCGGAGGGCTTCGCGGCCGGTGAGCTCAAGCACGGGCCGATCGCGCTGATCGAGAAGGACCTGCCGGTCGTCGTCGTGGTCCCCTCGCCGCGCGGCCGCTCGGTCCTGCACGACAAGATCGTGTCGAACATCCAGGAGATCCGCGCCCGGGGCGCCCTCACCATCGTGATCGCGGAGGAGGGCGACGAGGCGGTGACGCCGTACGCGGACCACCTGATCCGCATCCCGGCCACCCCGACGCTGCTCCAGCCGATGGTGTCGACCGTGCCGCTGCAGGTCTTCGCCTGCGAGCTGGCGACGGCACGCGGCAACGAGGTGGACCAGCCGCGCAACCTGGCGAAGTCGGTCACCGTCGAATGATCATCGGGGTGGGGATCGACGTGGCGGAGATCGACCGGTTCGCGGCGGCGATGGAGCGCACGCCGCACATGGCGGAGCGGCTGTTCGTGGAGCCCGAGTTGCTGCTGCCCAGCGGGGAGCGGCGCGGGATCGCCTCGCTCGCGGCGCGGTTCGCGGCCAAGGAGGCCCTCGCCAAGGCGCTCGGCGCGCCGGCCGGGCTCCAGTGGACGGACGCCGAGGTGTACGTCGAGGACAGCGGCCGGCCACGCCTGCGGGTGCGCGGCACGGTCGCCGCGCGCGCCGCCGAACTGGGCGTCCGGCAGTGGCACGTCTCGCTCAGCCATGACGCGGGGGTGGCGTCGGCGGTGGTGATCGCGGAGGGTTGAGCCCATGCGTACCGCTTACCGCGTGGAGACAGTACGGGCCGCCGAGGCCGAGGTGATGGCGAGGCTGCCGGACGGCGCGCTGATGCAGCGGGCGGCGGCGGGACTGGCCGCCGCGTGCGCCGGACTGCTGCGGCGGGTCTCCGGCGCCCGGGTGGTGCTGCTGGTCGGCAGCGGTGACAACGGGGGTGACGCGCTGTACGCGGGTGCCCGGCTGGCGCGCCGGGGCGCGGGCGTGTCCGCCGTGCTGCTGGGCTCGCGCGCCCACGAGGCGGGGCTCGCGGCGCTGACCGGCGCGGGCGGCCGGGTGCCCGGCGACCCGTACGCGGCGCTGGCGCGCGCCGACCTCGTCCTGGACGGGATCACCGGCATCGGCGGGCGCGGCGGGCTGCGCCCGGAGGCCGTGCCCGTGGTGCGGGCGGCCCGCGACTCCGGCGCCGTGGTGGTGGCCGTCGACCTGCCGAGCGGTGTGGACGCCGACACCGGCGAGGTGCACGGCGAGGCGGTACGGGCGGACGCCACGGTGACGTTCGGGACGTACAAGCCGGGGCTGCTGATCGACCCGGCACGGGAGTACGCGGGGGCGGTGCGGCTCGTCGACATCGGGCTCGACCTGCCGGCCCGGCCGGACGTGGAGGCCCTCCAGCACGCGGACGTGGCACGGCTGCTGCCCGTGCCGACGGGGGAGAGCGACAAGTACCGGCGCGGCGTCGTCGGGGTCGTCGCCGGTTCGGCGCGCTACCCCGGCGCGGCCGTCCTCGCCGTGTCCGGCGCGCTGCGCGGCGGCGCCGGGGCCGTGCGGTACGTCGGGCCGGCCGGCGACGCCGTGCTCGCCCGCCACCCGGAGACCCTGGTGCACGCGGGTCCGCCCGGCAGGGCGGGGCGCGTCCAGGCGTGGGTGATCGGCCCGGGCCTGGGCGACACGCCCGGCGTGGACGACGTCCTGGCCTCCGGCGTCCCCGTCCTGGTGGACGCCGACGGGCTGCGGAACCTGGACCCCTCGGCGGTGCGCGCCCGCCCGGCGCCCACGGTGCTCACCCCGCACGCGGGCGAGGCGGCGGCGCTGCTGGGCACCGAGCGGCAGGACGTGGAGTCCCGGCGCCTGGAGGCCGTCCGGGAGCTGGCGGGGCGGTACGGCGCGACGGTGCTGCTCAAGGGCTCCACCACCCTGGTCGCCTCCGCCGACGGGCCGGTGCGGGTCAACCCGACGGGCACCCCCTGGCTCGCCACCGCGGGCAGCGGCGACGTCCTGTCGGGCCTCGCGGGCTCGCTGCTCGCGGCGGGCCTGGCCGCGCGTGACGCCGCCTCGGCCGCCGCCTACCTGCACGGCCTGGCGGCCCGGCGCGCCTCCCGGGGCGCGCCCGTCGCGGCGTACGACGTGGCCGAGGCACTGCCGGGCGCGTGGCGGGACGTGCGCGCGTGACCGGGGCGACAGCCTCGGTCGGCCGGGCCGGGGCGCGCACCTGAGAGACTGGGCGCGATGAGTAAGACACCGCAGACCCTTCGCGCCCGCGCCGAGATCGACCTCGGGGCGCTGCGCGCCAATGTGCGTGCCCTGCGGGGCCGCGTGGGGCCCGACGTCCAGGTCATGGGCGTCGTGAAGGCCGACGCGTACGGGCACGGGGCCGTGCCCTGTGCCCGGGCGGCGCTGGAGGCGGGGGCCACCTGGCTCGGCACCGCCACCCCGCACGAGGCGCTCGCCCTGCGGGCGGCCGGGATCGACGCGCCCGTCCTGTGCTGGCTGTGGACGCCCGGGGACCCCTGGGACGAGGGCATCCGCGCCGGGCTGGACATGGCCGTCAGCGGGATGTGGGCCCTGGACGAGGTCAAGGAGGCCGCGCGCCGGACCGCACAGCCGGCGCGCGTGCAGCTCAAGGCCGACACCGGGCTCGGCCGCAACGGCTGCCAGCCCGCCGACTGGGACCGGCTCGTCGGCGAGGCGCTCACGGCCCAGGCCGAGGGCCTGGTGAAGGTCACCGGCGTCTGGTCGCACTTCGCGTGCGCCGACGAGCCCGGGCACCCCTCGATCGCCGCCCAGCTCGAGACGTTCCACGAGATGCTCGAGGACGCCGAGAAGGCGGGCGTCGAGCCGGAGGTGCGGCACATGGCCAACTCCCCGGCCACGCTCACCCTTCCGGAGACCCACTTCGACCTCGTGCGCCCCGGCATCGCGATGTACGGGGTCTCGCCCAGCCCCGAGGTCGGCACGCCCGCCGACTTCGGACTGCGGCCCGTGATGCGGCTGGTGGGGAGCGTCGCACTCGTCAAGGACGTGCCGGCCGGCCACGGCGTCAGCTACGGCCACCACTACGTCACCGAGGGCGCCACCACCCTCGGTCTCGTCCCGCTGGGGTACGCCGACGGCGTCCCGCGCCACGCGTCGGGCCGCGGCCCGGTGCTGGTCGGCGGCAAGGTGCGCACGGTGGCCGGGCGGGTCGCGATGGACCAGTTCGTCGTCGACCTCCAGGGGGACGAGGTCGAACCGGGTGCGCAAGCCGTGCTTTTCGGGGCAGGCGATGACGGTGAGCCGACCGCCGAGGACTGGGCACGTGCCGCCGACACGATCGCGTACGAGATCGTCACGCGCATCGGTCCGCGGGTACCGCGCGTCTATCTGAACGCCCGGCGGGAGCTGTAGCGGGAGCTAGGGAGCAGCCGTAGTGAGTGAGACCAGTTCGGTGGACGCGGCGGCGGAAGCGGTTTCCGCCGCCGCGGCCGGCAATTGGCGCCGCGCCGGTTTCGCCGGTGCCGCGATAGGGGTGATAGCGGCCGGCGCGGCGGCGGGGGTGGCCATCGAGCGGCTCACCGTCGGGCGCGGCATGCGCCGCAAGGCCCGCCTCGCGCTGGACGCCGCCGGCCCGTACGGCTCGCTGCGCGGTACGCCGGGCCGGGCCGCGGCCGACGACGGCACCGAGCTGTACTACGAGGTCGACGAGGTGGAGGCCGAGGCCGGCGCCCCGCGCCGCCGCCGGTTGTTCGGGCGCCGGACGCCCGCCCCCGTCACGGTGGTCTTCAGCCACGGCTACTGCCTCAACCAGGACTCCTGGCACTTCCAGCGCGCCGCGCTGCGGGGGCTGGTGCGCACGGTCCACTGGGACCAGCGCAGCCACGGCCGCTCGGGGCGGGGCGCCGCCCAGCGGGGGCCGGACCGCGTGCCGGTCTCCATCGACCAGCTCGGCCGCGACCTGAAGGCGGTCGTCGACGCCGCCGCACCGGAGGGGCCCCTGGTGCTGGTGGGGCACTCGATGGGCGGCATGACGGTGATGGCGCTGGCCGAGCAGTATCCGGAGCTGATCCGGGAGCGGGTCGTCGGCGTCGCCTTCGTGGGCACCTCGTGCGGCAACCTCGGCGAGGTCAACTACGGGCTGCCGGTCGCGGGTGTGAACGCCGTACGGCGGGTGCTGCCCGGCGTACTGCGGGCGCTGGGCTCGCAGGCGGAGCTGGTGGAGCGGGGACGGCGGGCGACCGCTGACCTGTTCGCGGGGCTCATCAAGCGCTACTCGTTCTCGTCGAGGGACGTGGACCCGGCGGTCGCCCGGTTCGCGGAGCGGATGATCGAGGGGACGCCCATCGACGTGGTCGCCGAGTTCTACCCGGCCTTCACCGAGCACGACAAGGCGGAGGCCCTGAGCATCTTCGCCGAGGTGCCGGTGCTCGCGCTCGCCGGAGACCAGGACCTGGTGACGCCCAGCTCGCACACGGAGGCCATCGCCGGCCTGCTCCCGGACGCCGAGCTGGTCATCGTGCCCGACGCCGGGCACCTGGTGATGCTGGAGCACCCGGAGGCGGTCACGGACCGGCTCGCGGACCTCCTGGTACGGGTGGGCGCCGTGCCGGCAGCGACTAACGTTGGCACGTATGGAAGCACCGCACAGCCCGGCACCTGACGGGGCCACGGCCACCGCCCGTCTCACCCTGCACTCACCCGACCAGACCCAGGAACTGGGCCGCACGCTCGCCAAGCTGCTGCGCCCCGGCGACCTGGTGATGCTCACCGGCGAGCTCGGCGCCGGCAAGACGACGCTGACGCGCGGGCTCGGCGAGGGCCTCGGGGTGCGCGGCGCGGTGACGTCCCCCACGTTCGTCATCGCCCGTGTCCACCCGTCCCTGGTGGGCGGCCCCGCGCTCGTCCACGTCGACGCCTACCGCCTGGGCGGCGGGCTCGACGAGATGGAGGACCTCGATCTCGACGTCTCGCTGCCCGACTCGGTGGTGGTCGTGGAGTGGGGCGAGGGCAAGGTCGAGGACCTCACGGAGGACCGGCTGCACGTCGTCATCCACCGGGTCGTCGGCTCCACGGACGACGAGCGGCGGATGGTGACGCTGACCGGACACGGCGCGCGCTGGGCGGGAGTGGACCTGGCGCTGGGGTAACGGGGGGCCTTACTTTCCGACAAGACGTCGGCATGATGTTGCGCCGTACGTCCAGGGCGTGGTCACATGGATACCAGGACCGGTTAGGTCTACCTAACCATGCCTGCCCCGCAGCCCGAGGAGGCGACCATGCCGACGTCGAAGCAGGATGTGTCGATGCGCGATCTGCTGGCGTCGTGCGCGGCGGCCAGCGCCGTCTCCACACCGCCGAAGGTCACGGACACGGACACCGGGGACGCCCCGGTCACCCCGGACGACGTGCCCGACGTCCGGGACGCGCGCACCGACACTCCCGGCCCCGCCCCGGAACGCCGCCGCGCCGCCTGACGCACAGCCGTACGACGGCGTCCGACGGCGTACGTCACGCGGGCATCCCGTCTAGGGGACGACGACCACCTTGGTGCTGACCGTCGCGAAGGTCCACATCGCGTCACCGTCCGCCCGCTTCATGCGGATGCCGCCCGTGCGGCGCGAGGGGTCCGGGCTGGCCAGGGTGCCGTCGACCGCCGCGCTGAAGCCGACCGTCACGCCCTCCACCGTCGCGAACCGCACGACGTGCTCGATCTGGACGCCGTCGGAGCCCGGCACGGTCCCGGAGCGGGACGTCACCGCGTAGGTCCCCGGGGCGGGGTGGACCGTGCTCGGCATCACCGCGAACGTACGCGTCACCGCGTTCTTCTCGCCCACCAGCCACACCCGCCGCTCGCCGAGCGAGTACACCACCCGCACGCCCGTGCCCGACTGCTTCGGCACCGCGAGCGCCGCGGCGGCCGGGTCCTTCGGCGCCGCGCCCGGGGCGGGGGCCGTCGGCGAGGCGGCCGGGGCGGGCGCCGTGGCCGACAGGTCGGCCGGGGCGGTGGCCGACGCCTGGTAGGCGAGGAAGCCGACCGCGGCCAGAGCCGCCGCGGTGAGCCCGGCCACGAATCCCGAGCTGCTCCTTGCCACGCTGCTGCCCACCTCTCCCACGTACGTATGCGGTGTGACCGTAGCAGGATCACGCGCGTGCACCGGGGGCGCCGTGCCCGCCGCCGCGGAGCCGTAGGCTGTTCGCGTGCTGTTGCTCGCCATGGATACCGCCACACCCGCCGTCACCGTCGCCCTGCACGACGGGGACTCCGTCCTCGCCCGGTCCAGTCAGGTCGACGCGCGCCGCCACGGGGAACTGCTGCTGCCCGCCGTGCACGGGGTGCTCCGCGAGGCCGGGCTGAAGCTGGACGCCGTCACCGGCATCGTCGTGGGCGTCGGGCCGGGCCCGTACACCGGACTCCGGGTCGGCCTCGTGACCGCCGCCACCTTCGCCTCCGCGCTCGGCGGCGTCCCGGTGCACGGGCTGTGCACGCTGGACGGCCTCGCGTACGCCTCCGGGATCGAGGAGCCGTTCGTCGTGGCGACCGACGCGCGCCGCAAGGAGGTCTACTGGGCGCGGTACGACGACCGCCGCACCCGCGCCACCGACCCCGCCGTCGACCGGCCCGCCGACATCGCCGACCGGGTCGCCGGCCTCCCGGCGGTCGGCGCGGGCGCCCGGCTGTACGGCGAGGTGTTCCCGGACGCCCGCGACCCCGAGCACCAGTCGGCCGCCGCGCTCGCGGCACTGGCCGCCGAGCGGCTGAGGGCGGGGGAGCCGTTCCTGGAACCGCGGCCGCTGTACCTGCGGCGCCCCGACGCCCAGGTGCCGAAGAACTACAAGGTGGTCACCCCGAAGTGACCGCAGAGAGCGCGGTCCTGCGCGAGATGCGCTGGTGGGACATCGCGCCGGTCCTGGAGCTCGAACGGGAGCTGTTCCCCGACGACGCCTGGTCCGAGGGCATGTTCTGGTCCGAGCTCGCCCACGCCCGCGGCCCGCACGCCACCCGCCACTACGTGGTGGCCGAGGCGGACGGCCGGGTGGTCGGTTACGCGGGCCTCGCGGCGGCGGGCGGACTGGGCGACGTCCAGACGATCGCCGTCGCCCGCGACCAGTGGGGCACCGGGCTCGGCGCCCGGCTGCTGACCGACCTGCTGCAGCACGCCACCGCCTTCGAGTGCGACGAGGTCCTGCTCGAGGTGCGCGTGGACAACACCCGCGCCCAGAAGCTGTACGAGCGCTTCGGCTTCGAGCCGATCGGCTTCCGCCGCGGCTACTACCAGCCGGGCAACATCGACGCGCTGGTCATGCGCCTGAACGTTCACCACGTACAAGGAACTGAGAGTGATGGCTGACGAACCCCTCGTCCTCGGCATCGAGACCTCCTGCGACGAGACCGGCGTCGGCATCGTCCGCGGCACGACCCTGCTCGCGGACGCCGTCGCGTCGAGCGTGGACACGCATGCCCGGTTCGGCGGCGTCGTGCCCGAGATCGCCTCCCGCGCCCACCTGGAGGCGATGGTCCCGACCATCGAGCGCGCCCTTGAGCAGGCCGGCGTCTCCGCCCGCGACCTGGACGGCATCGCCGTCACCGCCGGGCCCGGCCTCGCGGGCGCGCTGCTGGTGGGCGTGTCGGCGGCGAAGGCGTACGCGTTCGCCCTGGACAAGCCGCTGTACGGGGTGAACCACCTGGCCTCGCACATCTGCGTCGACCAGTTGGAGCACGGGCCGCTGCCCGAGCCGACGATGGCGCTGCTGGTCTCCGGCGGCCACTCGTCACTGCTGCTCGCCCCGGACATCACCTCCGACGTCCGCCCCATGGGCGCGACGATCGACGACGCCGCGGGCGAGGCGTTCGACAAGATCGCGCGCGTGCTGGACCTGGGCTTCCCGGGCGGGCCGGTGATCGACCGGCTGGCCAAGGAGGGCGACCCGGCCGCCATCGCGTTCCCGCGCGGGCTGAGCGGGCCGAGGGACCCCGCGTACGACTTCTCCTTCTCGGGCCTGAAGACGGCCGTGGCGCGCTGGATCGAGGCCAAGCGCGCGGCGGGCGAGGAGGTGCCCGTACGGGACGTGGCGGCGTCCTTCCAGGAGGCGGTCGTCGACGTCCTGACCCGCAAGGCCGTGCGGGCCTGCAAGGACCAGGGCGTCGACCACCTGATGATCGGCGGCGGCGTGGCCGCCAACTCCCGGCTGCGGGCACTGGCCGAGGAGCGGTGCGAACGCGCCGGCATCCGGCTGCGCGTGCCGCGCCCGGGGCTGTGCACCGACAACGGTGCGATGGTCGCGGCCCTGGGCGCCGAGATGGTCGCCCGCAACCGGCCGGCCTCGGACCTGGAGCTGTCGGCGGACTCGTCCCTGCCGGTGACGGACCCGCACGTGCCCGGGAACCACGACCACGACCACGTCCACGAGATCAGCAAGGACAACCTCTACTCATGACCGCGGTCACCCTCATGTGGGAGGCCCGCGCGGCGGACGGCCGGGGCGGCGAGCTGCTGCAGTGGGCCCGCGCCCAGCCGCTGCCCGCCGAGCCGCTCCGCCGCGAGACCTTCACGGCCCCCGGTGACCGGGTGCTGGTCCTGACCTGGTGGGACGCCCCCAACGACGCCGACCTCCCCGAACTCCCGGAGCCCGCCGCGGAACTGGTCACCCGCCCGGTGCACCGGTGGCGTTTCACGTCACACGGGACCGCCTGACGGAACCCCCGGCACCGATCGGCCCTCAAGCACTACGGAGCTGATCAGGCGTTCGGACGGGGGCACGGGTGGGGAAGTACATCGTGGGGGCGGCGGCGCTGACCGCCGTGGCCCTGCTCATATCGGGGTGCGACACGCAGAGCGCACCGCAGCCCGCGCCCACCACCGTCGCGGCGGTGCCGCCCAAGGCGCCGGACAAGGCGCCCGACCCCTCCGCGGCGTACGCGAAATGGGGGCTGAAGCCCTTCGCCGCCCCGCCCGCGCCGCCCGCCGTCAAGCCGGTGAAGAGGGCGGACGGGGGCCCGGTTCCGGTCATCAGCGAGATACCGACCAAGGACAAGGTCGTCTTCCTCACCTTCGACGACGGCGCCGAGAAGGATCCGGAGTTCGTCGCCATGATGCGGGACCTGAAGGTGCCCTTCACGATGTTCCTCACGGATTCCGCCATCAGCCGGGACTACGGCTACTTCACGCCGCTGGCCGCACTGGGCGCCGGGGTCGCCAACCACACCCTCACCCACCCCGACCTCCGCACCCTGGACGCCGCCGCCCAGAAGCGGGAGATATGCGGCCAGCAGGAGAGGCTCGAGCGGGCGTACGGCACCACCCCGCGCCTCTTCCGCCCGCCCTACGGCAACTGGAACGAGGACACCCGGGCCGCGGCGGCCCAGTGCGGTGTCGACGCGATCGTGCTGTGGCGCGAGTCCATGCAGATCACCGACATGCAGTACCAGCGCGCCGACCACAAGCTCCGGCCCGGCGACATCATCCTGGCCCACTTCCGGGGCCCGGAGGACCTCAAGGGCACGACGATGACGCAGATGACGGCCACCATGCTCCGCCGGGTCCAGGAGCAGGGTTTCACGGTCGCGCGCCTGGAGGACTACGTCTGAGGACCGCGCCCCGCGCGCACCGGCGTCCCGCGGAGAAGTCCCCGAAGTCCCCGCGCTCCCGAGGACACGGGACCCGCGACGCCCGTGAGAGGGCCATGCTGGAGGAACGATCACGGGCGCTAGCCTCGGACCATGCCCAGCCGTAACGTCCTGCCCCCGCCTCCGCCGCCCGTCCACCTGCGCACCTGGCCCGGACGCGAGGCACTGCTCGCCGACCGGGCCCTGGCGGTGGGGGAACTGGTGCGGCGGATGGTGGGCGGGCAGCGGCTGACGCTGTCCCTGCTGACGCTGCTGGGGCTCCAGTTCGGCTGGGCCTGCGTCGGCGGCGGGCTCCTCGCGTTCGAGGGGCCCGGTGACCCGCTCACGGCCATGGCGGGCGCCCTCGCCGCCTGCCTGGGGCTGGCCGTCGTGGTGCCGCTGGTCGTCGTGGTCGTGCTCGGCGTCCGCCGCGACCGCACCCTGCGCGCCCGGCTGCTCCAGTGGGTGGCCCTGGACCCGGCCCCGGTCCGCGACGCCCGCTTCCGGGCTCCGGGCGCGAGCCTGGCGTGGCTGCTGCTCGGCTTCGCGCAGTGCGTGGCCGGCCTGTGGCTCTCGTTCGTCGTCCCGGCCACCGCCCGCCCCGGCGCCACGACGTACACGGAGGTCGCCTACGCCCTGGGCGCCGGGCTCATCTTCTGGATCAGCGGCCTGATCGCCGCCACCAAGGCACTCGGCCACCGCCGCCTGGTACTGCGCAACCCCTAGACCGGCCGGCCGACCAGCATCGTCGGGGCACCGGCGACGCGGGTCAGGAACACCGTGGCCGCGTTCGGGCCCTTGGGCTTGAGCTTGCGGCGCAGCTCCTCCGGCTCGACCGCCGAGCCGCGCTTCTTCACCGTCAGGGTGCCGACCTCCCGCTCGCGCAGCAGGGCCTTCAGCCTCTTGAGGTTGAAGGGCAGTTGGTCGGTGATCTCGTACGCGGTGGCGTACGGCGTGGGGCGCAGCTCGTCCGCCGTGATGTACGCGATCGTCTCGTCGACCAGGCCGCCCGCGAGGTCGTCGGCGACCTCCGCGACCAGGTGCGCGCGGATGACGGCGCCGTCCGGCTCGTACAGGAAGCGGCCGACCGGGCGCACTCGCGGGTCCGGCAGGCCCCGCCCGGTGAGGGTGCGCGGGCCGGGAAGGAGGGTCGCGGTGACCGCGCCGGGGCGGGTGCCGAACCAGAGCACCGCCTCCTTCACGTCGCCGCCGTCCGAGACCCACTCGGCCTCCGCCTCCGGCGGGACCGTCTCGTGCGGGATGCCCGGGGCGATCTTCAGCGCGGCGTGCGGGGCCTTGCGGGCCGCGTCCATGGCCCACGACAGGGGCGGTGAGTACGCCTCCGGGTCGAACACGCGGCCCCGGCCGCCGCGCCGCGCGGGGTCGACGAAGACCGCGTCGTACGGGGAGGTGTCCACCTCCGTGACGTCCGCGCAGCGCACCTCGATCAGGTCGGCGAGGCCGAGCGCGGCGGCGTTCGCGCGGGCGGCCTCGGCCGTCAGCGGGTCACGGTCGACCGCCAGGACACGGACCCCGGCGCGGGCGAGCGCGATCGCGTCCCCGCCGATCCCGCAGCACAGGTCGGCGACGCCACGGACGCCGAGCTCCCTGAAGCGGGCGGCCCGGTACGCCGCGACCGTGGCCCGGGTCGACTGCTCCACGCCGTTGGGCGTGAAGTACATCCGGTGCGCGTCCCGCTCGCCGAACTTCGCCACCGCGCGCTGCCGCAGCCGCGCCTGCCCGAGCGCCGCCGTGACCAGGTCCGCCGGGTGGTCGCGGCGCAGCCGGGAAGCGACGGCCAGCTCCTGGGAGGGGGTGTAGTCGCGCAGGGCGGCGAGCAGGGCCTGGCCCTCGTCGGTGAGGAGCGCGGAGAAGGCGGCGAGATCGGTCACCCGGCCCATTGTGGGCCAGGCGGGGGATGGTGCGCGTCAGGCGGCGGTGTCGGCCGGTGGCGGGGGCGGTGCGCTGACAGGATGCGGCGCCATGCAGCTAGTACGACAAAAAGGTCAAAGGGTAAGTAAGCGGGCCCGGATCGTCCTGGGCGCCCTGCTGGTCGCGGCGCTCGGCACCGCCTGCGCGGCCGAAACCGGTGCCGGAGGTGCCGGGGCGGGCGCCGGGGGCCGGGCCGGGCCCGCCGCCGGACAGCAGGCCCAGCGGCCCCCCAACGCCTCCGACGCCCTCACGGCGTACGTGGAGAGGACCCGGCGCGCCCAGGCGGCCCGCGTCCTCGCCGCCAGGAAGTGGGGGCTCAGGGCGACCCCCCTGGCCGCGCCCCCGCCCCCGGCGCCCGGCGACAAGCCGCACATCACCTTCCGCCGGGGCTTCGAGGTCGGCGACCCCACCCTGCCGCCGGTCTTCACCACCGTCCCGACCACGGACCGGGTCGTCTTCCTCACCATCGACGACGGCGCGGAGAAGGACCCGCGGCTGCTGCGCATGATGGCCGAACTGGGCATCCCCTACAGCGCCTTCCTCAGCGACTACCTGGTCAAGGAGGACTACGGCTACTTCAAGCGGATGCAGGACCAGGGGGTGGCGCTGCACAACCACACCCTCAACCACCGCTACATGCCGGCCCTGTCGTACGAGGAGCAGAAGCACGAGATCTGCGGCCAGCAGGCCACCATCGAGAAGCGGTACGGCAAGCGCCCCACCCTCTTCCGCCCGCCCTACGGCAATTACAACGCCGACACCCTGCGGGCCGCCCGGTCGTGCGGGGTCACCGCCGTGCCCCTGTGGGCCGCCGAGGCCTTCCCCGACCACATGGAGTGGCGCGAATGGGACCGGGACCTGCACCCCGGCGACATCATCCTCACGCACTTCCGGGGCCGGGAGGACTGGAACGGCACCATGCCGGACATGATCCGGCAGGTGATGGACGTCGTCACGGCCAAGGGGTACGCGGTGGCCCGGCTGGAGGACTACGTCTGACCCGCCCGCCCCGGCCCGCCCGCCGGCCCGCGCCGCCCTCCGCGGACCGCCGGCGAACGGCCGGTGCACGCCACGGCCCGCGGTGAATTGGCACTCCGCTTGACCGAGTGCTAATCGCGGTCATAGTCTCGGCTCTGGCACTCCCCACTGGAGAGTGCCAACACAGCGACGGGCAGGTCCGGCACCCGCGACGACGGATCCACCTGGTCGCCACCTCAGACAGTTAACCCCGTGAGATCTCCGAAGGGGGAGGTCGGATCGTGACGACCACCAGCTCCAAGGTTGCCATCAAGCCGCTCGAGGACCGCATCGTGGTCCAGCCGCTCGACGCCGAGCAGACCACCGCCTCTGGCCTGGTCATCCCGGACACCGCCAAGGAGAAGCCCCAGGAGGGCGTCGTCCTGGCCGTTGGCCCGGGCCGCTTCGAGAACGGCGAGCGTCTGCCGCTCGACGTCAAGACCGGCGACATCGTGCTGTACAGCAAGTACGGCGGCACCGAGGTGAAGTACAGCGGCGAGGAGTACCTCGTCCTCTCGGCTCGCGACGTGCTCGCGATCGTCGAGAAGTAAGTCACCGCAGAGATTGCTTCTGAGCTGCGCCCCTGGCCCCCGCTGATGACACATTGCCGGGCGGCGAGGGGCGCGGTTCGTTAACCCGAGTTTCCGAGAGGGCTGAATCGCTCCCATGGCGAAGATCCTGAAGTTCGACGAGGACGCCCGTCGCGCCCTTGAGCGCGGCGTCAACAAGCTTGCCGACACGGTCAAGGTGACGATCGGCCCCAAGGGCCGCAACGTCGTCATCGACAAGAAGTTCGGCGCGCCGACCATCACCAACGACGGTGTCACCATCGCCCGCGAGGTCGAGGTCGAGGACCCGTACGAGAACCTCGGCGCCCAGTTGGTGAAGGAGGTGGCGACCAAGACCAACGACATCGCGGGTGACGGCACCACCACCGCCACCGTCCTGGCCCAGGCCCTGGTCCGCGAGGGTCTGCGCAACGTCGCCGCGGGTGCCTCCCCGGCCGCCCTGAAGAAGGGCATCGACGCCGCGGTCAAGGCGGTCTCCGACGACCTTCTCGCCTCCGCCCGCCCGATCGACGACAAGGCCGACATCGCCGCCGTCGCCGCGCTGTCCGCGCAGGACCAGCAGGTCGGCGAGCTCATCGCCGAGGCGATGGACAAGGTCGGCAAGGACGGTGTCATCACCGTCGAGGAGTCCAACACCTTCGGCCTGGAGCTGGACTTCACCGAGGGCATGGCCTTCGACAAGGGCTACCTGTCCCCCTACATGGTCACCGACCAGGAGCGTATGGAGGCCGTCCTCGACGACCCGTACATCCTGATCCACCAGGGCAAGATCTCCGCGATCACCGACCTGCTCCCGCTGCTGGAGAAGGTCATCCAGGCCGGCTCCTCCAAGCCGCTGCTGATCATCGCCGAGGACGTCGAGGGCGAGGCCCTGTCGACCCTGGTCGTCAACAAGATCCGCGGCACGTTCAACGCCGTCGCGGTCAAGGCCCCCGGCTTCGGTGACCGCCGCAAGGCGATGCTCGGCGACATGGCCGCCCTCACCGGCGCCACCGTCATCGCCGAGGAGGTCGGCCTCAAGCTCGACCAGGCCGGTCTGGACGTGCTGGGCACCGCCCGCCGCGTCACCGTCACCAAGGACGACACCACGATCGTCGACGGCGGTGGCAAGTCGGAGGACGTGGCCGGCCGCGTCGCGCAGATCAAGTCCGAGATCGAGACCACGGACTCCGACTGGGACCGCGAGAAGCTCCAGGAGCGCCTCGCGAAGCTGGCCGGCGGCGTGTGCGTGATCAAGGTCGGCGCCGCCACCGAGGTGGAGCTGAAGGAGAAGAAGCACCGTCTCGAGGACGCCATCTCCGCGACCCGCGCCGCGGTCGAGGAGGGCATCGTCTCCGGTGGTGGCTCCGCGCTCGTCCACGCCGTCAAGGTGCTCGAGGGCAACCTCGGCAAGGACGGCGACGAGGCCACCGGTGTCGCGGTCGTCCGCCGCGCCGCCGTCGAGCCGCTGCGCTGGATCGCCGAGAACGCCGGCCTGGAGGGTTACGTCATCACCTCCAAGGTCGCCGAGCTCGACAAGGGCCAGGGCTTCAACGCCGCCACCGGCGAGTACGGCGACCTGGTCAAGGCCGGCGTCATCGACCCGGTGAAGGTCACCCGCTCCGCCCTGGAGAACGCCGCCTCCATCGCCTCCCTGCTGCTCACGACCGAGACCCTGGTCGTCGAGAAGAAGGAAGAGGAGCCGGCGGACGCGGGCCACGGCCACGGTCACGGCCACGCCCACTGACGCACGTCGGTCGCACACCGGCCCGGTGCCCCCGTCGCGGGGGCACCGGGCCGGTGCGTTGTGCGGGGGCTTACGCCGAGCGGTCCAGCTCCGAGGGGCGCACCGGGTCCCGGAACGGCGCCCCCTTCGCGTAGCGCTCCAGCTCGTCCAGCGCATGGTCCGCCATCCGGTGCAGCTCGTTGCCGAGCGAGCCGGCGATGTGCGGGGTGAGCAGCACGTTGGGCAGGGTGTAGAGCGGTGAGTCGGGGGGCGGCAGCTCGGGGTCGGTGACGTCGAGCACGGCGTGCAGGCGGCCCGCGGTGAGGTGCGGGAGCAGGGCTCCCTCGTCGACGAGGGAGCCCCGGGCGGTGTTGATGAGCGTCGCGCCGTCCGGCATGAGGGCGAGCTGCGGGGCGCCGATCATATGGCGCGTGGACGGCAGTTGCGGGGCGTGCACGGAGACGATGTCCGCGCGGGAGCACAACTCGTCGAGCCCCACCGGTACGGCGCCGAGCGCCGCGGCCTCGCCGGGGGTGAGGTACGGGTCGTAGAGCAGGACATGGATGTCGAAGGGGCGCAGCAGCTCCAGCACACGGCGCCCGATGCGCGAGGCGCCCACGATGCCGACCGTGCGGCAGTGGTTGCCGCTGTCGGCGAGCTCGCTCAGCCAGTCGTGCTCGGCGCGCAGCTCCGCGTACCGCCGGGCGGCGCGCAGGACGCGCTTGCCGGCCAGGAGGATGGCGGCGAGCGTGTATTCGGCGACCGGCAGGGCGTTGGCCGCGGCGGCCGAGGTCACGGCGATGCCGCGGTCCCAGCAGGCGCCGGTGATGTGGTGCTTGACCGATCCGGCGGCGTGCACGACGGCGCGCAGGCGCGGGGCACGGTCCAGGACGGCCGCGGTGAGCGGCGTCGCGCCCCAGCAGGTGAACAGCACCTCGGCCTCCTCGAGCGCGGCCGCGATCCGGGGCGTGGGGGCGGCCAGGTCGTGGGCGACCAGGTGCGGGTCGGTGCGCGCGAGGGCGGCCAGCCGGGTGCGGTGGGCGTCGGTGAGCAGGCGGCCGGCGATGCCGGGGGCCATGGCCAGCAGCAGGGCGGGGCGCTCGGGCGGCCGGTTGTCAGTGGTGTGGTGCATGGTGGGAGGTGCGCTCCTCACTTGACGCTGCCGGCGGTCAGACCGGCCTTCCAGTGGCGCTGGAGCGAGACGAAGGCGATGACCAGGGGGACGACGGCGAGCAGGGAGCCGGTGACGACGAGGGGGTAGAAGTCCGGCTCGGCGTGGGCGTTGCTGTTCCATGCGTACAGGCCGAGGCTCAGGGGGAAGAGCCGCTGGTCCGAGAGCATCACCAGGGGGAGGAAGAAGTTGTTCCAGATGGCGGTGAACTGGAAGAGGAAGACGGTCACGAGGCCGGGCATGATCATGCGCAGTCCGATCGACCAGAAGGCCCGCAGCTCGCCGGCCCCGTCGATACGGGCGGCCTCCAGGGCCTCGTCGGGGATGTAGCCGGCGCTGAAGACCCGGGCGAGGTAGACGCCGAACGGGTTGACCAGGACGGGGACGAGCACGGCCCAGTAGGTGTTGACGAGGCCGGCCGTGCTGGCGAGCAGGTACAGGGGCAGGGCGAGCGCGGTGGTGGGGACCAGGACGCCCATCAGGACGGCGCCGAACAGCTTCTCCTTGCCCCGGAACTCGTACTTGTCGAAGGCGTACCCCGCGGCGACGCAGATCAGCGAGCAGACCAGCGCCCCGCCGCCCGCGTACAGCAGGCTGTTGAGGTACCAGCGGAAGTAGACGCCGTCGCCGTGGTCGGCGAGCCGGGCGAGGTTGCCCGCGAGGTCGGAGCCGTCGAAGGAGAGGGCGTTCCCGGCCAGCAGCCCGCCCGCGTCCTTGGTGGCGGCGGTGACCAGCCAGACCAGGGGGAAGAGCATGTAGGCGGCGGACAGCAGCAGGGCCCCGTTGACGGCGGCCTTCGACAGCCGGCGGCGCGGCGGACGGTGGGCACGGGCGGAGCCACGGGCGGGCGTGGGGGCGGTGCGCGCGGGTGGCGCGGTGGTGGCGGTCGCACTCATGCGTGCTTCCCCTTCCGGCGGCCGGTGAAGCGGGTGACGGCGAAGGACAGCAGCGCGGCGGTGAGCGCGAGGAGGACGGAGGCGGCCGCCGCGAGTCCGTAGTCGTTGCGGTCGAAGGCGGCGCTGTAGGCGTACATGTTCGGCGTCCAGGTGGAGGTGACGGCCGAACCGGTGCCCTTGTTGAGGATCAGCGGCTCGGTGAAGAGCTGGAGCGAGCCGATGACCGTGAACAGCGCGACCATCGTCAAGGAGGCGCGGATCAGCGGGAGTTTGATGGCGAACGCGGTGCGCCACGCACCCGCCCCGTCGACCGTCGCCGCTTCGAGGACGGAGCGGTCGATGGCCTGGAGCGCCGCGTAGAAGATGACCATGTTGTAGCCGAGCCACTCCCACAGCGCGATGTTGACCACGGAGGGGAGGGCGCCTTCGGGCGAGAAGAAGTCGAAGCCGATGCCGCCGGACTCCATGGCCTTCACCACCGGGCTGAGCTGGGGTGTGTAGAGGTACACCCAGATCAGCGCGGCGATGATGCCGGGCACGGCATGCGGCAGGAACAGCGCGAGCTGGAAGAAGCGGCGGGCGCGGGCGAGGGCCGAGTCGAGCAGCAGGGCGAGTGCGAGGGCCCCGGCGAGCAGCAGCGGGATGTAGAGCAGGCTGTATCCGACCAGGACGCCGAAGCCCTCGCGGAAGGCCCGGTCGCCCAGTGCCGCCAGGTAGTTGTCGAGGCCGCTGAAGACGGTCTCGGTGCCGCCGAAGCCCAGCCCCGACTGCTTCTCGGTGAACAGGCTGAGCCAGAGCGCGTATCCGATCGGCACCACCATCACCGCGGTGAACAGGGTGAAGAAGGGGGCCAGGAGGACGGCGGCCGCACCGGTACGGGCACGGGCACCGGTACGGGCAGGTCCGCCGGTACGGGCAGGGGCGCCGGCGGTACGGCGACGGGCGGCTGGCGCGGCGGGGGTGACGCGGGCCTTCATCGCCGGTCAGCCCTCGACCTTCAGCCCGCGCTTCTTCAGCTCGGCGACGGTCGCGTCGTGCCCGGCCCGCACGGCGTCGGCGAGGGTGGTGCCGCCACGGGCGGCCTTGCCGAGCCGGTCCTTGATGGCGAGGTTGGTGGTGCCGGTGGCGGGCCCCCAGGCCCAGTTCGGGTTGATGGACGCGCCGGCCCCCTCGAAGAGCCGGTAGATGTCCTGGCCGCCGTAGAAGCCGGCGTCGAACGCCTCCTTGGCGACCGGGCGCAGGGCGGTGGCGGCCGGGAAGGCGCTGGAGGTGCCGGAGGCTATCCGTGCCCTGACGCCCTCCTCGGTGGTGGCCATCCAGGTCGCGAACTCGACCGCCGCACCGGCCTTCTCGCTGCCCTTGGGCACCGCGAAGGTGGAGCCTCCGAGCATGCCGCTGGCGGGTCCGCCGTCCCAGGTGGGCACCGGGGCGACGGCCCACTTGCCGCTCTGCTCGGGCAGCGTGCCCTTGAGGACGCCCGCGCCCCAGGAGGCGCCGAGGTAGCCGAGGGTGGTGCCGTTCTTCAGGGAGCTGGTCCACTCGGGGCTGAAGGAGGCGTCGTCGTGCACGAGGCCGTCGTCGAGCAGGCCCTGCCAGTAGGCGGTGACCTTGTTGGTGGCGGCGTCGGTGGTGTTCACCTTCCAGGTGTCGCCCTCGGCCTTGAACCACTGGGCGCCGGCCTGCCAGGCCATCGCCTCGAAGGTGGTCGGGTCGTCGGGGAAGAAGGTGGCGATCCGGGCCCTGGCGTCGGCCTTCCTCACCTTCTCGGCCGCCGCTTCGAACTCGGCCCAGGTGGTGGGCACGTCGACGCCGTACCTGGCGAACAGGTCCTTGCGGTAGTAGAAGGCCTGTGGGGCGGCGTCGAAGGGGACGGCCCAGTTCTTGCCGCCGAGGGTGGTCAGCTCCACGGCCTGGGGCAGCAGTTGGCCGCGGACGTCCTCGGGCAGGTGGGCGCCGATGTCCTGGAGCGCGCCCTGGCTGACGAACTCGGGGAGCGACGGGTATTCGACGGACACCAGGTCGGGGGCGTTGCCCGCCTTCACCGCGTTGGAGATCTTGGCGTATCCGCCGGCGTTGCCGGAGGGGATCTCCTCGAACCTGACCCGGATGTCCTTCTGCGCGGCGTTGAACGCGTCGACGACCTCCCGGGAGCCCTTGGCCCAGCCCCAGAAGGTGATGGTCACCGGCTTTCCGCCGCCGGTGGCACTCGCTGACGGGTCGTCACCACCGCTGCCGCATGCGGGAAGGAGGGCGAGGGCGGCGACGGCGGCGACGGTGCCGGTCAGGGCGGGGGACGTTCCGGTCCGGCTGCGGCTGCGGCTGGTGCTGCGGCGCATGCTGCGGCTCATGGCGGGGCTCCTGGACGGACGGCGACACGGATGGTGTGGCCGTGATGATTGAGCCCCTCATGAGCGAAGTCAAGAGCGAAAGATTGATTGATCGAAAATAGATCAGACAGGTTTCGCCTCGGCCGCTCCGCACGACGCGCGCACCCGCAGCCGCGGCAGCAGCGTCACATGCCGCCGGGGCTCGTTCTCGGACCCGTCGTCATCCCCCTCGCCACCCGCTGCCGCCGCCCGGGCGAGCCGCTCCACCAGCAGCTCCGTGGCCAGCCGCCCCACCTGCCGCTTCGGCGGGGCGACCGCCGTGAGCGGCGTGTCGGCCAGGGCGGCCACCTCGTCGTCGTACGCGATCAGCGCCAGGTCCCCCGGCACGCGCACGCCCAGCTCGGCGAGGCGCTGCACCATCTGGATGGCGTCCACGTCGTTGTGCACCAGCGCGGCGGTCGCCCGGCCCGACGCGACCGCCGAGTGCAGCGCCCGGACCGCCGCCTCGAACCCGTCCGGGTCCAGCTCGGCCGGCACCGAATCGATCACCGGCCCCGGCTCCTCCAGCCCCAGGGCACCCAGCGCCTCCGCGTACCCGGACCGCACCGCCAGCGCGGTCGGGCTGTCCGCGCGGGCCACCAGCAGCGGCGCCCGGTGGCCCAGCCCCACCAGGTGGCGCACCGCCAGGACGACCCCGTGCCGGTGGTCGGAGGACACCCGGTCCAGCGCGTCCAGGGCCGAACCCGGCGTGGCGCGCCGCTCCA
This sequence comes from Streptomyces sp. WAC05374, assembly GCF_004353505.1. Lineage (GTDB taxonomy): Bacteria > Actinomycetota > Actinomycetes > Streptomycetales > Streptomycetaceae > Streptomyces. The sequence goes on along the minus strand of NZ_SMNQ01000024.1, from coordinate 22,478 downwards.
GCAGCACGGCCGGCACCGGCAGCCCGGCGATCCAGTCGCCGTGCTCGGCCTGGTCGCCCGGCGCCCGCCAGCCCGGCGCCACCAGGAGCCCCTCCGCGCCCGCCGCCAGCAGGCCCTCGGTGCGGGCGCGGTCGTCCTCCGGCCGGTAGTCGGAGATCCGCAGGACCAGCCGCGCCCCGGCCGCGGCCGCCGCCTCGCGGGCGCCCCGGATCACCTCGGCGAAGTAGTACGTCGCCGACGGCGCGAGCAGGCCCAGCACCGGACCGGTGCCCGGCGCGGCGCCGGACGGCTCACCCCCCGGCCGCCACTCGGCCCCCGCCCGCCCGGCCGCGCCCCGGCCCGCCGCGCCCGGGGCCGCGCCCGGCCCGCCGGACCCGCCCGGCCACGAGACCTGGCCGTGCACCCGGTCCAGCAGGCCCCGGGAGGCCAGCGCCTCCACGTCCCGGCGGGCGGTCACGGGGGAGACGCCGAGCTGCGCGGCGAGGTCCGAGACCCGCGCGGTGCCCCGCTCCCGTACCAGGGCCAGCAGTCGGTCGTGACGTACAACAGCACTCTCGCGCACGGCGGAAGTCCCCCTCGAGGTGTGGTGGCTCGGTCGAGCGGTGCCCGTCGTCGCACCCTAATCCACCCCGGGAGGCCGTCTGATCGAACGGCGGAGTTTCGATCATTCGCTCCGCCCCCATTGACGCCCGATCGCCGGAGCCCCATGCTTCCGGCACGCGCCGGTGCTTTCCGGCGACGCGGGACGGGCGGCAGCGGTCCGGGGGGCTACTGCGGCCCGTACTTGCGGCCCGCCCGGGAACTCACGCCACCGAGCAGGCTGCGCGGCGCCAGCTTCACCACACCCATCAGGGCCTTGTACCGGGGGTCCGGAACGGACAGGGTCCTGCCCCGCGCCAGATCCGTCAGCGCCGCACCCACCAGCTTGTCGGCGTCCAGCCACATCCAGCCCGGGATGTTGTCCGTGCCCATCCCGGCCCTCTCGTGGAACTCCGTCCGCACGAACCCCGGGCACAGCGCCATCAGCCGCACCCCGCTGCCCGCCAGGTCCCGCGCCGCGCCCTGCGTGAACTGCACGACCCAAGCCTTGGACGCCCCGTACGTGCCGCGCGGCACGAACGCGGCCACCGACGCGACGTTCACCACGCCGCCCCGGCCGCGCTCCCGCATCGACGCCGTGGCGGCCGACGTCAGCCGCAGCACCGCCTCGCAATGCACCTTCAGCATGCGCAGCTCGTCCGCCATCGACACGTCCAGGAACCGGCCCTTGTTGCCGAACCCGGCGTTGTTGATCAGCAGGTCCACGGGCCGCTTCGGGTCGGACAGCCGCGCCTCCACGGCCGCGATGCCGTCCTCCTCGGCGAGGTCGGCCGCCAGGACCTCGGCCTCGATCCCGTGCCGGTCGTGCAGCTCCGTCGCCTGCTCGCGCAGCCGCTTCACATCCCGGGCCACCAGCACCACGTCGCGGCCGTCCGCCGCCAGCCGCCGCGCGAAGGCGGCCCCGATTCCCGCCGTCGCGCCCGTAATCAGTGCAGTCGTCATACGCGCACGTTAGTGCCCCGCGCCGACATCACGGCGGCCGGTCCCGAGGGGTGGCGGACGGGTGGCCGTACATGTACGGAGTATCCGTATCCGCCGCCCCGTCAGGCGGCGTTCAGCGGGGGCGCGTCGCCCGCTCGGCGTACGCGAGCGCGGCCTCCCGCACGTCCGGGTCCAGCGCCTCGCCGGCCGCGAGCGTGCGTGGCAGCAACTCCCGCCGGAGCGTGAACGCGCGGAAGGCGAAGGCGACCGTCACCTCGTGGTCCGGCCGGTGCACGACCTCGATCCCGTCGCCCGCGCGGATCTCGCCCGCCTCCACCACCCTGAGGTACGCGCCCGGGGCGGCGTGCGCGGTGAACCGCCTGACCCACCCCTTCTGCTCCAGCCAGCTCGCGAACGTACGGCACGGGATGCGCCCGGACGCCACCTCCAGCACGGCCGAGCCGACCCGCCAGCGCTCGCCTATGAGGGCGCCGTTGACGTCGTACCCCGCCGTGGTGAGGTTCTCCCCGAACGAGCCGTTCGCCAGCGGACGCCCCAGCTCGGCCTCCCAGTGGTCGAGGTCCTCGCGGGCGAACGCGTACACCGCCTGGTGGGTCCCGCCGTGGTGCCGCAGGTCGCAGACCGTGTCCCCGGCCACGCCGCTCCCGCCCTCGCCCTTGGGTCCGGGGTCGGCCACGCGTACCGGGCCCTCGGCCGGCCGCTTGTCGATCCCCGTCATGCCGCTCGCGCTGTCGCTGTACCCCACGGCCTTGGGCCGGCCCACATTGACGGTCAGAACTCTCATGCCGCCACGCTAAAGGAGCCGCTCAAAGCGCCGCATCGATATTTCGCGCGGCATCCAAGCGCGCCTTATAGTCGAAGGGTGATCGAAGCCCGTCATCTGCGCGTCTTCCGCGCCGTCGCCGCCACCGGCTCGTTCTCGGCCGCCGCGCGCGAACTGGGCTGCACCCAGCCCGCCGTCAGCCAGCAGATGAAGGCGCTCGAAGCGTCCGCCGGCACGCCGCTGCTCATCCGCACGGGCCGCGAGATGCGCCTCACCCAGGCCGGCGAGGCACTGGTGCGCCACGCCTCCGGAATCCTCGCGGGCCTCACGGCGGCCGAGGAGGAGATCGCCGCCATCGCGGGCCTCCGCGCCGGCCGCGTCCGGCTCGTCTCCTTCCCGAGCGGCAGCTCCACCCTCGTCCCGACCGCCCTCGCCGCCCTCCGCGCGGCCCACCCCGGCACCCGGGTCTCCCTCGTCGAGGCAGAGCCGCCCCGCTCGGTCGAGATGCTCCGCGACGGCGACTGCGACGTGGCCCTCGCCTTCCGCTACCGGCCGGCCGTCGCCGAGTGGGACGACCTCGTCGTACGCCCGCTCCTCGCGGACCGCCTGGTCGGGCTCGTCCCGGAGGGCCACCGGCTCGCGGACGCCGACGCCGTGTCCATCGGGGAACTGGCCGAGGAGTCCTGGATCGCCGGCTGCCCGCGCTGCCGCCGCCAGCTCGTGGAGGTGTGCGAGGGGGCCGGCTTCGCCCCGCGCATCGACTTCGCGACCGACGACTACCCGGCGGTGATCGGCCTGGTCGGCGCGGGCCTCGGCGTCGCGGTCCTGCCCGAGCTGGCCATCCGCTCGGTACGCCCCCGGGGCGCCCGGACCGTGTCGGTGGAGCCGGCGGTCGAGCGGGAGATCGTCGCCCTCACCCTGCCGGACCTGGCCAAGGTCCCGGCGGTCGCCGCCACCCTCGACCAGCTCACCCGCGCGGCCGCCCTGGTGTGACCGCACGCGCCCGCGCGTGAAGGACCGCGCCGGGGACAGGCGCCCGTGGACGTACCAAAGGGGCGGCCTGGGGCGGCCGCCCCTGGAGGCTCGGCGGGAAAGTCAACAGAAGAAACGTTCCTTCAGGCGCTGGCCGGAGTTCCCGACGATGTGGTGATGAGACGGTTGCGGGCTCGTCCCATGAGTTCCTCGCGCTCGTCCTCGGTGAGGCCGCCCCATACGCCGTAGGGCTCCCGCACGGCCAGTGCGTGGGCCGCGCACTCCGCGCGGACCGGGCACCGCATGCAGACCTCTTTCGCCGAGTTCTCGCGCGCACTCCGCGCCGCGCCGCGCTCCCCCTCGGGGTGGAAGAAGAGCGAACTGTCGACCCCCCGGCAGGCCGCGAGGAGCTGCCAGTCCCACAGGTCGGCGTTGGGTCCGGGAAGGCGGGAGAAATCTGCCATGGCGCATGTCCCCTTGGTTCCGGTACTGAGCTGGTGAGTGGGCTGATACAGCCACGACCGTACAACTACTGTCTTAGTAGATGTAAATATGACTCATTGCGAATCTAGCTACAGACACCGACAAAGTGAAGGAAAAGCCGCTAAATGGGGCATAGCTCTGAGTGAAGGAACGGTGACCTGCGTCGCTCTGCTCCGTACGCGCTCCCTCACGTAGAGTGCCGAAGGGGGAGGGCGGACCCGTAACTCTTTCGAGTGACCGTCGTTGAGAGTGCGGAGGCGGTTGAAAGAACAAGCGCTCGGGCAGATGTCCGGGGGCGTCAACCGCACAGGTGACGAAACGTAACCAGCCTGGAGGCTCAAGGTGACGCGCACTAGCTGCGGAGGACGGCCATGACATCCGTCCTCGTCTGCGACGACTCCCCGCTTGCCCGAGAAGCGCTCCGCCGCGCCGTCGCGACGGTACCCGGCGTCGAGCGCGTGACGACCGCGGCCAACGGCGAGGAAGTCCTCCGCCGCTGGGGCGCGGACCGCTCGGACCTCATTCTGATGGACGTACGCATGCCCGGTCTGGGCGGCGTGGAGACCGTCCGACGGCTGCTGTCCGCGGACCCCGGCGCCCGCATCATCATGCTCACCGTGGCGGAGGACCTCGACGGCGTGGCGCTCGCCGTCGCCGCCGGCGCCCGCGGGTACCTGCACAAGGACGCCTCGCGCGCCGAGCTGCGGGCCACGGTCACCCAGGCGCTCGCCGACCCGACCTGGCGGCTCGCCCCGCGCCGGCTGCGCTCGGCCGAGATGGGCGCCGCGCCCACCCTCACCGCGCGCGAGATCCAGGTGCTGGAGGGCATGAGCCACGGCCGGTCCAACGCGGAGATCGGGCGTGAGCTGTTCCTCTCCGAGGACACGGTCAAGACGCACGCCAGGAGGCTGTTCAAGAAGCTGGGCGCATCGGACCGGGCGCACGCCGTCGCGCTCGGGTTCCGCTGGGGCCTGGTGCGCTAGCACGTGACCGTGGCGATCCCCGTCCGCCGCCCGGCGGACGGGGCGGCGGAGGCGCGATATCTGTTTCCGGCGCGATGCCGCATCCTTGAAGGGTGGAGTTCCTCGGGGACGAGTCGATCGAGCGGGAGGGGAGGGCGCAGGAGATGAGTTCCGGCGCACCTGCTCATAACGCTTCGGTGCACAACAGTGGACGCGGTGCCGCGGACGGACGGACGCCAGGGCACCATGGACCGATGCGCGACGACGAGGCGGCCCATGCCCACGGGGCCATCGGTGCACTCGTACACCGTGCGGTCGAAGGCGACGAGCAGGCCACGCACGATCTCCTGGCCCACGTCCACCCCCTGGCCCTGCGCTACTGCCGTACGCGGCTGAACCGCCTGCCCGGTGACGCGCGGCACTTCGTCGAGGACCTCGCCCAGGAGGTGTGCGTCGCCGTCCTGATGGCCCTCCCGCGCTACAAGGACACCGGACGGCCCTTCGAGGCGTTCGTCTTCGCCATCGCCGGCCACAAGGTCGCCGACCTCCAGCGGGCCGCCATGCGGCACCCCGGCTCCACCGCCGTGCCCTCCGACGAGATGCCCGAGCGCCCCGACGACTCCCTCGGCCCCGAGGAGCGGGCGCTGCTCAGTGACGACGCCGAGTGGGCCAAGCGCCTGCTCGCCAACCTCCCGGAGAACCAGCGCGAACTGCTGGTCCTGCGGGTCGCCGTCGGCCTGACCGCCGAGGAGACCGGCCAGATGCTCGGCATGTCCCCCGGCGCGGTCCGCGTCGCCCAGCACCGTGCGCTGAGCCGGCTGCGGGCGCTGGCCGAACAGTGACGCGTGGCCCGCGCACCGCGCGGGCACGCACCGGCCGCCCGTCCGGACCGGACACGCACCCGCCCGCGCGTCCGTCCGTGTACGGCCGTACGTGTGAACGTACAAACCTTCCGGGTGATCTTGCTCGTGGAATGAGACACGGCCGCAGGCCGTTAGCATGGACATCCGCACCGATCAAGGCCATTTGGGGAAGGTGTCATGACTGCCAACGTCGACGGAGTGCCCGGAAAATTCGCGACACTCGGGCTGACCTACGACGACGTGCTGCTGCTGCCGGGCGCGTCCGACATGGCGCCCGACCAGATCGACACTTCCTCGTACATCTCCAAGAACGTACGGGTGAACATCCCGCTGCTGTCCGCCGCGATGGACAAGGTCACCGAGTCCCGCATGGCGATCGCCATGGCCCGGCAGGGCGGCGTCGGCGTGCTCCACCGCAACCTCTCCATCGCGGACCAGGCCAACCAGGTCGACCTGGTCAAGCGCTCCGAGTCCGGCATGGTGACCGACCCGATCACCATCAACCCGGACGCGACGCTCGCCGAGGCCGACGCCATCTGCGGCAAGTTCCGCATCAGCGGCGTCCCCGTCACCGACCCGGCGGGCAAGCTCCTCGGCATCGTCACCAACCGCGACATGGCCTTCGAGACCGACCGCACCCAGCAGGTGCGCGACGTCATGACGCCCATGCCGCTGGTCACCGGCAAGGTCGGCATCTCCGGCGTGGACGCCATGGAGCTGCTGCGCCGCCACAAGATCGAGAAGCTGCCGCTCGTCGACGAAGCGGGCATCCTCAAGGGCCTCATCACCGTCAAGGACTTCGTCAAGGCGGAGAAGTACCCGAACGCCGCCAAGGACAAGGACGGCCGGCTCCTCGTCGGCGCCGCCGTCGGCGTCGCGGGCGACGCCTTCGAGCGCGCCCAGGCGCTGATCGAGGCGGGCGTCGACTTCATCGTCGTCGACACCGCGCACGGCCATTCCCGGCTGGTCGGCGAGATGGTCGCCAAGATCAAGTCGAACGCGGCGGTGGACGTCATCGGCGGCAACGTCGCCACCCGTGACGGCGCCCAGGCCCTGATCGACGCCGGCGTCGACGGCATCAAGGTCGGTGTCGGCCCCGGTTCCATCTGCACCACCCGCGTGGTCGCCGGCATCGGCGTCCCGCAGGTCACCGCCATCTACGAGGCCTCCCTCGCCGCCAAGGCGGCCGGTGTCCCGGTCATCGGCGACGGCGGCCTGCAGTACTCCGGCGACATCGCCAAGGCCCTGGTCGCGGGCGCCGACACGGTGATGCTCGGCTCGCTCCTCGCGGGCTGCGAGGAGTCCCCGGGCGAGCTGATGTTCATCAACGGCAAGCAGTTCAAGTCGTACCGTGGCATGGGCTCCCTCGGCGCCATGCAGTCCCGCGGCGAGCAGCGGTCCTTCTCCAAGGACCGGTACTTCCAGGAGGGCGTCGCCTCCGACGAGAAGCTGGTCCCCGAGGGCATCGAGGGCCAGGTGCCCTTCCGCGGCCCGCTCTCCGCGGTCGTCCACCAGTTGGTCGGCGGCCTGCGCCAGTCGATGTTCTACGTCGGCGGCCGGACCGTCCCCGAGCTCCAGGAGCGCGGCCGGTTCGTCCGGATCACGTCGGCGGGCCTCAAGGAGAGCCACCCGCACGACATCCAGATGACCGTCGAGGCGCCCAACTACAGCAGGAAGTGATCCACGCGCGCGTGAGGGGCGGTCCGGCATCCGGCCGGAACCGCCCCTCAGGCGTGCGTCGGGGATACTGGTAGGCGCAGACGTAGAGGGAAAGGCCACACATCGTGACTGAGATCGAGATCGGGCGCGGCAAGCGCGGCCGCAGGGCGTACGCGTTCGACGACATCGCCGTCGTACCGAGCCGGCGCACCCGGGACCCGAAGGAGGTCTCGATCGCCTGGCAGATCGACGCCTACCGTTTCGAGCTCCCGTTCCTGGCCGCTCCGATGGACTCGGTGGTCTCCCCGCAGACCGCGATCCGCATCGGCCGGCTCGGCGGCCTCGGCGTCCTGAACCTCGAGGGCCTGTGGACCCGGTACGAGGACCCGCAGCCGCTGCTGGACGAGATCGCCGAGCTGCCGGCCGAGACCGCGACCCGCCGTCTGCAGGAGATCTACGCGGCCCCGATCCAGGAGGAGCTGATCGGGCAGCGCATCAAGGAGGTGCGCGACTCGGGCGTGGTCACCGCGGCCGCGCTCTCCCCGCAGCGCACCGCCCAGTTCTCCAAGGCCGTCGTCGACGCCGGTGTGGACATCTTCGTCATCCGCGGTACGACGGTCTCCGCCGAGCACGTCTCGGGCGCGGCCGAGCCGCTGAACCTGAAGCAGTTCATCTACGAGCTCGACGTCCCCGTCATCGTCGGCGGCTGCGCCACCTACACCGCCGCCCTGCACCTGATGCGCACCGGCGCGGCGGGCGTCCTCGTCGGCTTCGGCGGCGGGGCCGCGCACACCACGCGCAACGTGCTGGGCATCCAGGTCCCGATGGCGACCGCCGTCGCGGACGTCGCGGCCGCGCGCCGGGACTACATGGACGAGTCCGGCGGCCGGTACGTCCACGTCATCGCCGACGGCGGTGTGGGCTGGTCGGGCGACCTGCCCAAGGCGATCGCGTGCGGTGCCGACTCGGTGATGATCGGCTCCCCGCTGGCGCGCGCGACCGACGCGCCCGGCAAGGGCCACCACTGGGGCATGGAGGCCGTCCACGAGGACGTGCCGCGCGGCAAGCTGGTCGACCTCGGCATCGTCGGCACGACCGAGGAGATCCTGACCGGTCCCTCGCACTCGCCGGACGGGTCCATGAACTTCTTCGGCGCGCTGCGCCGGGCGATGGCCACCACGGGCTACAGCGAGCTCAAGGAGTTCCAGCGCGTCGAGGTCACGGTCGCGGACGCCGAGCACAAGCGCTGAGCCTTCGCGCCGCCTGCCCGAGCAGGGGCAGCCGATCGGGTTCGCCAGGGGCCCGCACCTTCGCAGGTGCGGGCCCTTTCCGCTGTCACAGGCGGTGCGCCGCGCCCGCCGGGGTGACGCCCCGGGTGTCCAGCAGGAGCTGCGCCTTCACGGCCAGCCCCTGGAGGTCGTAGGTGCGGTGGTGCTGGAGCAGCACCGTCAGGTCGGCCGCCGCCGCCGCCTCGTACAGGGAGTCCGCCCGCGGGACGGGCAGGTCGCGGACGCGCCAGTCGGCGACGTACGGGTCGTGGTAGCTGACCGCCGCGCCCATGTCCATCAGGCGGCGGGCGATCTCGGCGGCGGGGGCGGCCTCCTGGTCGGCCAGGTCCGGCTTGTAGGTGACGCCGAGCAGCAGGACGCGGGCGCCGCGGGCCGACTTGCCGTGCTCGTTGAGGAGCGTGGCGCAGCGCTGGATGACGTACTGGGGCATGCGTTCGTTGACCTGGCCGGCCAGTTCCACCAGGCGCAGCGGGCGGTGGGGGCCGATGGTGTCGACGGGGACGCCGTGGCCGCCGACGCCGGGGCCGGGGCGGAACGCCTGGAACCCGAAGGGTTTGGTCTCGGCGCACCGGATGACGTCCCACAGGTCGACGCCGAGTTCGTGGCAGAGCACCGCCATCTCGTTGACGAGGGCGATGTTGACGTGGCGGAAGTTGGTTTCCAGCACCTTGACGGTCTCGGCCTCGCGCAGGCCCCGGGCCCGTACGACCTTGTCGGTGAGGCGGCCGTAGAAGGCGGCGGCCGACTCCGTGCAGGCGGGGGTGAGGCCGCCGATGACCTTGGGGGTGTGGGCGAAGTCGTGGGCGCGGTTGCCGGGGTCGAGGCGGCCGGGGGAGTAGGCGAGGTGGAAGTCGCGTCCGGCCCTGAGCCCCGACCCGGCTTCCAGCAGCGGGCGCAGTACGTCCTCGGTGGTGCCGGGATGCACGGGGGATTCGAGCAGGACGGTGGTGTGGGGGCGCAGCCGGGCGGCGAGCGCGCGTGCCGCGTCGGTGACGGCGGTCAGGTCCGGGGTGCGGTCGGCACCGGCGGGGGTGGGGGTGCAGATGACGGCGGTGCGGACGCGGCCGAGTTCGGCGGTGTCGGTGGTCGGCCGGAAGCCCCCCGAGAGCATCCGGCGGATCTCCGAGGCGGTGAGCGAGCCGTCGACCGGTGGCCGGCCGGCCGCCAGTTCCGCCACGGGACGGGGATCGGTGTCGTAGCCGATGGTGTCGATACCGGCGGCTGTGGCGGCTTGGGCGAGGGGCAGGCCGAGGTGGCCGAGGCCGATGACGGCGAGGTCTGCGGGCATGGGTGATGCCGTCCTTCCCAGTAGCCGGAGTGGACGAGGCACGCAAGTCCTGTGGACAGAACGAGCGGTATGCAATGTCAGACTAGGCGTAAATATGACCGTTATGCGGCATTGCGGGCTGTGGTTCGGCCGAGTGTTGTCCACAGGCGGTGGCTGAAGTCGGGGGGCCGGGACAGAATCGAGTCTGTGAGCCCGACCACACCGGGGGCGACGGGAGGCAGCGGTGAGGACAGCGACACTGGGACCCGCCGAGCGCGTGCAGGCGCTGGCGGCCATGGCCGATCGCGAACTGGACGTGCTGGTCGTCGGCGCCGGAGTGGTCGGCGCGGGGACGGCTCTCGACGCGGTGACACGCGGGCTGGCCACCGGGCTGGTCGAGGCCCGTGACTGGGCGTCGGGCACCTCCAGCCGCTCCAGCAAGCTCATCCACGGCGGGCTGCGCTACCTGGAGATGCTGGACTTCGCGCTCGTACGGGAAGCGCTGAAGGAACGCGGCCTGCTGCTGGAGCGCCTCGCCCCCCACCTGGTCAAACCGGTGCCGTTCCTCTACCCGCTCCAGCACCGGGGCTGGGAGCGGTTCTACGCCGGCTCGGGCGTCGCGCTGTACGACGCGATGTCCGTCTCGTCCGGCCACGGGCGCGGGCTGCCCGTGCACCGGCACCTGTCACGGCGCCAGGCGCTGCGCGTGGCACCCGCGCTCCGCAAGGACGCGCTCGTCGGGGCGTTGCAGTACTACGACGCGCAGATGGACGACGCCCGGTTCGTGGCCACGCTCGTGCGGACGGCCGCCGCCTATGGCGCGCACGTCGCCAGCCGGGCCCGGGTGATCGGCTTCCTGCGCGAGGGGGAACGGGTCGTCGGCGCCCGGGTCCAGGACGTGGAAGGGGGCGGCGAGTACGAGGTCCGCGCCAAGCAGGTCGTCAACGCGACCGGGGTGTGGACGGACGACACACAGGCCCTGATCGGGGAGAGGGGGCAGTTCCACGTCCGGGCGTCGAAGGGCATCCACCTCGTCGTGCCCAAGGACCGCATCCACTCGAGCACCGGTCTGATCCTGCGCACCGAGAAGTCGGTCCTCTTCGTCATCCCCTGGGGGCGCCACTGGATCGTGGGGACCACCGACACCGGCTGGGACCTGGACAAGGCCCACCCGGCGGCGTCGAGCGCCGACATCGACTACCTGCTGGAGCATGTGAACAGCGTGCTCGCCGTGCCGCTGACCCGCGACGACGTGCAGGGCGTGTACGCGGGACTGCGGCCCCTGCTGGCCGGCGAGTCCGACGCGACGAGCAAGCTGTCGCGCGAGCACACCGTGGCCCACCCCGTGCCCGGCCTCGTCGTCGTCGCGGGCGGCAAGTACACGACGTACCGGGTGATGGCCAAGGACGCCGTGGACGAGGCGGTGCACGCCCTCGACACGCGGGTGGCCGCCTGCGTCACCGAGGACGTGCCCCTGCTGGGCGCCGAGGGGTACCGCGCCCTGTGGAACGCCCGCGCCCGCATCGCGGCCCGGACGGGGCTTCACGTGGCGCGCGTGGAGCACCTGTTGAACCGGTACGGCTCCCTGGCCGAGGAGCTGCTGGAGATGATCGTCGCCGACCCGAAGCTCGGCGAACCGCTGGGCGGCGCCGAGGACTACCTGCGGGCCGAGATCGTCTACGGCGCGTCGCACGAGGGCGCCCGGCACCTGGACGACGTGCTGACCCGGCGGACCCGCATCTCGATCGAGACGTTCGACCGCGGCACGCGCAGCGCGCGGGAGTGCGCCGAACTGATGGCACCGGTACTCGGCTGGGACGAGGCGCACATCGAGAAGGAGGTGGAGCACTACGCGAAGCGGGTGGAGGCGGAGCGCGAGTCGCAGCTCCAGCCGGACGACCTGACGGCGGACGCGGCCCGGCTCGGCGCACCCGACATCGTGCCGCTCTGAGCGTGCGGCCCCGCTTCGTGCGGGCGGTCGCCCGCCCCGCCGGGCGCGTGCCCGGCGGTCACCTCGGCCACCGGCCCGTCTGGGCCTCGGCCACCGGCCCGTCAGGGCCTCGGCCACCGGCGGCACGGCCGCGGCCTCACGCGGGGCGTGACGCGCTCGGTTCGCGGTCCGTGAGGGCCGCCGCGGTGGCCCGCACGAAGGCTTCCGGGTTGTCCAGCATGATGTTGTGTCCGCAGTCCGGGATCGCGACGACACGCACCCCGGCCTCGGTGAGCGCGTCCGTGCCCGGGAGCGGTCCTGCGGCCTCGGGCAGCAGGTAGGTGCGGGGCATCCGCATGTCCAGCAGGAGGTCACGCATGGTGGGCACGGTGCCGCGGGTGAGGTGGACCGCGCTGCGGTGCAGGGCCTCCCGGCCGGCCAGGCGCATCGTGGACCACCAGTGGGCACCGACCCGGTCGCGGACCTCTTCCCAGCCACCCTCCAGGAACTCCTCCTCGGAGTAGGAGGCGATGCCGCTGCTGCCTTCCCCGGGGCGCATGGGCGGAACCGGGTCGAGGTTGGCGTCGATCAGCACCAGCCGGGAGACCAGGTGGGGGTGGCGGGCTGCCAGGACGATGGCCACGGAGCCGCCCATGCTGTGCGCGACGAACTCGGCACCCGTGACACCCGCGCCGGTCAGGGCGGCGGCGAGCGCGTCGGCGTGCGATTCCAGCGTGTAGTCGAAGCTCGCCGGCCGGTCGCTGATGCCGTGGCCCAGCAGGTCGATCAGCAGTGACCGGCGGCCGGCCAGCAGGGGATGCACCGCGACTTGTGTGAAGTAGGCGGGCGAGGTGGCGCCCAAGCCGTGCACGTAGACACGCGGCGGCTCCTGCCCCGGCAGCTCCACCCAGCGGATGCGGTCACCCTCGGGCGTTACGGCGACGCTGCGCACAGTCCGATCTCCTGGAGTCGCGATCGATGGGACGACGAGAGTAACCACCGTGCGCGACCGCCCGGTGCGCGCCCCGGACCGTGCGGCTCTACGAGGCGCGGAACGCGGCGGGCCGCGCCGTCTCGTGGCCGCGCCGGCCTTGCGCGCCGCGGCAGAACTCGGCGTCGAGGAGCGCGGGTTCCAGCTCCGCGAGGGTCCCGCGCGGAACGGCGTCCGTATTGACCCGGAAGGTGACGGTGCGTCGGCCGTCCGGGCTCGTGGCCGAGCGGACGTAGCTGCCGGTGATGAGGCCGTTGTGGCCCCACACCGTCGTGCCGCAGGACAGGGTGTGGCGGTAGATGCCCATGCCGTAGGGGCCGCTCGCCGGCCGGGTGCTGAGCAGCTCGCGGAGCTGGGGCGGGGGGAGGAGGCGGCCGGAGAGGAGGGCGGCGTAAAAGCGGTTCAGGTCGTCGAGGGTGCTGACCAGTTCGCCCGCCGCGTCGGCGGTGCGGGGGTCCAGTACGGTGACGTCCCGGCCGGCGGCGTCATATGCCCGGCCGTGCGGTGAGGGAAGGGCCGCACGGGTGCCGGGGAACGACGTGCCGGTGAGGCGGAGGGGTCTGATGATGCGTCGGAGCGCCTCGGTCGCGTAGGGGCGGTCGGTGACGTGTTCGATGACGAGACCGAGCAGGACGTAGTTGGTGTTCGAGTAGGCGTAGTGCCCGACGGGCCGCCACGGCCCCGCCAGCACCCGGCGCACGGCCTCACGCGCACTGGTGCGTGCCGGGGGTGACGCGTGAGTGGTGCCGGGGGCGTAGTCGGGCAGGCCGCTGGTGTGGGTGAGGAGGGCGCGGAGCGTGACGCGCCGGGCGGCCTCGCCGCGGACCAGGCCGGGCAGGTGGCGGCCGACGGGGTCGTCGAGGTCCAGCCTGCCCTCGGCGTCCAGTTGGAGCACGACGGTGGCGACGAACGTCTTGGTGATGCTGCCCGCGCGGAAACGGTCGGCGCGCCGGATGCCGTGACCGGCCGTCTGGAACTGCGACCCGGAGGGCGAGGCGGACAGCATCGCGGCGGCCGGAGCGTGGCCCTCCGCGACCAGCCGGGGCAGCACGGGGGAGGGAGGGGCGGGGGAGGGCTCCCCCGACAGCGGGCCGGCGCCCAGCGCGACCAGGGCGGTGACCAGCGGAACGGCGAGCCGCGCGCGGGGCAGTGGCATGGTGGCGTCCCTTCTTCGGGGCCCATACTGACGGACGAAGGACCCGGGAGATTCGCCGGTCCCGGAGTGAGAGACAATGGACGCTCTTCCAGGGCGGGTTACCGCATCGCGCGGAAGCGGCAGGCGCGGGCGAGGATCAGGGATCGCAGAGGGGACGCATGTCGGGAGCGGAGCAGTCGCGGAACGCGGCTCGGGAACCTCAGCGGGACGCGGCGAAGCCGGGCGTCGGGACGGACGGGCCGGACACGGAACCGGGCGCCGGAGCGGCCGGGGACGCCTCCGTCCCGCCGGGCACCGAACCGGTCAAGGACGCGACCATCAAGCTGGGCGCGGGCCGGCCCCAGAAGGCGGCCGGCGAGTCCGGCGGCCCCTCGGGCAAGGACGCGGACGGCACCGTTCCCGGGCCCCGGTCCGGCAAGGACGCGGACGCGCGGCGGGACGCCGACCCGCGCGGTGCCACCGGCGCCGGTACCGGTAGCGGTGACGAGGCGTCGGGTACGCCGGTGACGCCGCCGTCCACGGGCGCGTCCGGCACCGCCGAGGGAGCCAAGGCCGCCGAGGGTGCGCAGGCTCCGGAGGGGGCCAAGGGTCAGGAGCGCTCCAAGGAGCCCGCGGCCCGTAAGGACTCCGAGGACCCCGCGAGCCTCAGCAAGGCCAAGTCCGCCGCGAGCCCCACCAGCCCCAAGTCCGCCGCGAGCCCCACCGACTCCGCAGGCCCCACCGGCTCCGCGAGCCCCACCGCCCCCGGCGACCCCGCCGGCGCCAGGGCCGCCAAGGGCTCCAAGGCGCCCGAGGGTGCCAGGAAGCCCGCGCAGTCCAAGGAGCCGAAGGACACCAAAACCTCCGGGGCGAAGCCGGCAGCCGGGGCCGCGCGCGGCGACGGCCGGGCCGACACGGCGTCAGGGGCGCGGCCGACCAGCGAGGGACGGCTGCTCGCGGGCCGCTACCGGCTCGGCGGCGTCCTCGGGCGCGGCGGCATGGGCACCGTGTGGCGGGCGGTCGACGAGACGCTCGGCCGTACCGTCGCCGTCAAGGAACTGCGCTTCCCCAGCAGCATCGACGAGGACGAGAAGCGCCGCCTCATCACGCGTACCCTCCGCGAGGCCAAGGCGATCGCCCGCATCCGCAACAACGGCGCCGTGACCGTCTACGACGTCGTCGACGAGGACGACCGCCCCTGGATCGTCATGGAGCTGATCGAGGGCAAGTCGCTCGCCGACGCCGTGCGCGAGGACGGCGTCCTCACGCCCAGGCGCGCCGCCGAGGTGGGCCTGGCGATCCTCGACGTGCTGCGCTCGGCGCACCGTGAGGGCATCCTCCACCGTGACGTGAAGCCGTCCAACGTCCTCATCGCGGACGACGGCCGGGTCGTGCTCACCGACTTCGGCATCGCGCAGGTCGAGGGCGACCCGTCCATCACCTCGACCGGCATGCTCGTCGGCGCGCCCTCGTACATCTCGCCGGAGCGGGCCCGCGGTCACAAGCCGGGCCCGGCGGCGGACATGTGGTCGCTGGGCGGCCTGCTGTACGCGTGCGTGGAGGGCTGCCCGCCGTACGACAAGGGCTCCGCCATCGCGACGCTGACCGCCGTGATGACCGAGCAGCTCGACCCGCCGAAGAACGCGGGTCCGCTGGAGGAGGTCATCTACGGCCTGCTCCACAAGGACCCGGCCAAGCGGCTCGACGACGCGGGCGCCCGTGCGCTGCTCAACGACGTGATCCACGCGCCCGAGCAGTCCGTGGCGCCGGCCGCCGAGCCGTCGCCCGAGGTCACGCGGATCGTGCCGCTCCTGCCGCTGCCGGGCGAGGGCCCGGCCACCAAGCCCCAGGAGGTGGCGGACGCGGCGGCGGAGCGGATGCGCGGCGCGCTGCGTTCCGTGCGCAACGCCGCGGCGTCCACCAAGGCGGAGCCGGGGCCGGGTCCCCGCCCGCGGTCGGCGGAGCGTTCCGGTCCGGCGGCGCCCGTGCGGGCACCGCTCACGGACGTGGTGTCGCGCCGCACGCTCGTGGTGATCGCGGTCGTCGTCGTGCTGGCCGTGATCGCCACCGTGCTGGCGCTCAGCCTGGGCGGCGACGACGAGCCGGGCGCCAAGGGCCAGGGCACGCCGGGCGGCGACCGTACGGCGTCGGCCGGTTCCACGGCCGGCCCGAGCGGCTCGGGGGGCAACGACGGCAAGCCCGACGGCGAGCAGGGCAAGGAGCAGGGCGGCGGGGCGCAGCCCGGCACCGGTGGCGGCGACGGCGGTGGCGGCGTCAAGCCGTCCGGCGGTACGGGAGCCGGGACGGGCACCGGGGCGGCGACGCTGCCGAGCGGGTACGCCATGGTCAGCGACGACCGGTTCCACTTCACCATGGCCATGCCGTCGAACTTCCGCATGACCGGCATAGCGGGACAGAACTCGGGCGGCATATTCAGCCAGAGCGGCGGGTTCCCGCGCGTCCAGGTCGACTTCACCGACAGCCCCGGTGACGATGCCGCCGCTGCCTGGGCGGCCGCGTGGGTCGGCCTGAAGGCGAGTGTCAGTGGCTACCGGCATCATGGAATCGACAAGGTCGACTACAAGGGTTATCCGACGGTCGCCGACTGGCAGTTCGAGCGCGACCAGAGCGGGGAGCGGGTACGCGTGCTCAACCGTGGCTTCAAGGTCGACGCGAAGCGCGGGTACTCGATCATGATCACGTGCAAGTCCGCCGAGTGGGACGGCGCGGAGTGCAAGACGCTGCGGGACACGGCGTTCGCGACGTTCAGCCCCAAGGACTGACCAGGGCCACGTATCGTGAGAGCTCGTAGACCGTACGCAGCCGGAATCAGCGGGTAACTGCACGCGAGACGACCAGAATTGACGGGTTCGTACGGTCTGTGAAGCCGGGGGACAGCGCGCTCGTGGGGAGGCGGCGTCGTGGACGACTACGCGGGAAGGGTGCTCGCCGACCGCTACCGCCTGCCCTTGCCGCCCTCCGACGAGTACGAGCTCGTGGAGACGCGCGCCTTCGACACCTACAGCGGCCAGGAAGTCCTGGTCCGGCAGTTGCCGTTGCCGGAGGTCGTCGACGCCGAGGTCGTGGAGCCCGGGGCCGGGGCACCGGGCGGGCCTGCCGGGGCCTCCGGGGCGCGGGTGCCACCGCGCAGGGCGCCGGCCGCCCGAGCCGTCCGCCGGTCCTCCGACCCGGCCGTCCGGCGGGCGATCGAGGCCGCCCAGGCGGCGGCGCAGATCCCGGACCATCCACGGCTCGACCAGGTCTTCGACGTCTTCGCCGAGGCCGGGTCCTTGTGGATAGTGAGCGAACTGGTGGCGGCCCGGCCGCTGGCGGCACTGCTCGCGGAGAAGCCGCTGAGCCCGTACCGGGCGGCCGAGATCGGCTCCGACGTGCTCACCGCGCTGCGCGCGCTCCACGCGCACGGCTGGGTCCACCGGAACATCACGGTCCGTACGGTGCTCGTCTGCGACGACGGGCGGGTCGTGCTGACGGGGCTCGCGGCGGGGGCCGCGGAGGAGGCCCTGTGCGGGTACGCGCCCGTGCCGGACCCCGACGCGGACCAGGACGCCGACGACGACGTCCCGTACGCACCGGCCGGCCCCGAGGGCACACCCGAGCCGCCTCCCGGGCTCCCGCCCGCCCCGCTGCCCGCCCTCGCGCCCGGCTACGAACTGGCCGCGCCCACCCTCCCGCAGCCCTACGCGCCGACGCGCCCCGAGCCGTACGCGCCGGAGGGCCGCACCACCGCACCCCACCCGGCCACCGCACCCCGCCCCGCCGGCACGCCCCAGGGCACCGGAGCCACCGGCGCGGCCGGGGCCATCGCCGCCTACCGGGCCGGGATGCGAGCCGTCGCCCGGGCCGACGAGGCGGGCGCCGCCCTCCCCCTGCCGCCCCCGCCGACGGGCCCCGCCGCCCCGGCGGGCGGCACCCCGGACGACTACGAGCCCCAGTGGTGGTCGCAGACCGCGGACCTGGAGGACGACGAGGGCGACGACGGCGAGGACGACGACACCGGCGGCCGGGGCGAGGCACCCCGGCGCGCCCTGCTGACCGGCACCTGGAGCGACGGGCCGGGCACGGGGCACGGCTCCGTCCCGGCGGGCGGCGGCGTCTCCCCGTACGGCACCCGCGACGCCCTGCGCGCCGACGCCCAGCGCCGTGCCCACGCCCCCTCCGGCGCCGGGCCGGGCGCACCCACCGGCCCCACCGCACCCGTCGAACCGGGCGGCCGCTGGGACGACGTCGTCGAGGACACCCGGGCCACCGCCCCCCGCTACAAGGGCCCCGCCACGCCCCTCGCCGCCGAGCGGGCCCGCCAGGCCCGGATCGCCGTCGTCGGAGCCGTCACCGAGCGCTGGGCGCCCGAGCAGGCCGGGCCGGTCCACGACACCTGGCAGCTCGCACCGCCCATCGGCCCCGCCACCGACCTGTGGGCGCTCGGCGCGCTGCTCTACCGGGCGGTCCAGGGGCATGCCCCGTACCCCGAGGAGAGCGCCGCCGAACTGGTCCAGATGGTGTGCTCGGAGCCGCCCGCGTTCGCCGAGGAGTGCGGTCCGCTGCGCCCGGTCGTCGAGTCGCTGCTGCGCCAGGACCCCACCGAGCGGCCGGACTTCGAGGAGCTGCGGGGCTGGCTCCGCTCGCTCGTCCGGTCGGCACCGGAGCCCGACGCGGGCACCGAGGTGGTGCCGATGCCGTCCGTCGACGCCGCCCGCCTGCCCGTCGTGCGCCGCCGGGGCGAGCTGGTGCGCAGACGCCGCGCGGGCGCGCCCGGCACCACGCACGGCCGCCACCGCCACTCCAGGAAGGCCGAGCGCGCGTCGCGCTCCCGCACCCCGCGCGCCCTCGGCCGGACGCTCCTGCTCGTCATACTGCTCGCGCTGGCCGCCGCCATCGCGTACGCCGTGATGTTCATGCCCAAGGCGGACACCCGGAACGGGGGGCAGGCGCCCCAGGCCCCCCAGCAGTCGCCGCGGCCGCAACAGCCGGGCCCGCCGCAGCAGTCCACCGATCCGCAGGACCCCCAGCAGCAGCACCCCAGCCCCGGCGGCCAGGCGCCCTCGACCAACACCGTCACGCCCGGTTCGCCCGGCGGGACGGACCCCGGCGGGACGAGCCCCGGCGTGGCGGCCGGGTACACGGTGCGCGACGACCCGGAGGGCTTCCGCGTCGGCGTCGACAAGACCTGGCGGCGCAGCCCCATCAACGACGTGGGCCAGGTCCGTTACACCGGCGGGGACTTCACCCTCGTCGTCGTACCCGGCCGGGACACCGTGCGGGAGGGCGGCAGCGACCCCCTGGAGTACCAGCGCACCAAGGAGCGCGAACTCCAGCCCTGGCGCGACTCGAGCTGGGCCACCGCATCAGGGCTGCGGCGGATCGACGTGGGCCGACAGGTCATGGCGGAGGGCCAGTTCACCTGGTCGGACGTCAACGGCCGTGAGGTGTACGTCCGTAACCTGGCACTCGTGGTAGCCGACCGTTACCACGTCATCCAGGTCATCGGCCCGGAGAGCGAGCGTGACAAGGTGTCCGAGATCTATCAACAGGCCGTGCAGGCCTACCGCTCCACGCGCTGAAACGGATCACGGAGCGGTCTCCTTGGCAACCCCGAGGTTTCGGCCACGGCACAACCCTCCGTAACCTGGCCTCCGAAGGAAGAGCGGGGGACAGTGGAACACTCTCAAGGCATGGGCGCGGGACTCGTACTGGCCGGTCGCTACCGGCTGAGCGAGGTCATCGGCCGCGGCGGCATGGGCAAGGTCTGGCGCGCCCACGACGAAGTGCTGCACCGGACCGTCGCCGTCAAGGAGCTCACGGCCGGTAAGTACGTCTCGGAGGCCGACCGGGCCGTCCTGCACGCCCGGACGCAGAAGGAGGCGCGCGCCGCCGCCCGCATCACCCACCCCGGCGTGGTCACCGTGCACGACGTGCTGGAGCACGACGACCGCCCGTGGATCGTGATGCAGTACGTCGACGGCCCGTCCCTCGCCGACGCCGCGAAGGCGGCTGAAAATCGCCGTATCGACGCGTGCGAGGCGGCGCGTATCGGTCTGCACGTCCTCAGCGCGCTGCGTGCCG
This sequence comes from Streptomyces sp. WAC05374, assembly GCF_004353505.1. Taxonomy (GTDB): domain Bacteria; phylum Actinomycetota; class Actinomycetes; order Streptomycetales; family Streptomycetaceae; genus Streptomyces. Next base: position 2,541 of record NZ_SMNQ01000024.1, on the reverse strand, counting down.
CGCACGCCGCCGGAGTGCTGCACCGTGACGTCAAGCCGGGCAACGTGCTGCTCGCCCACGACGGCCGCGTCCTGCTCACCGACTTCGGGATCGCCGCCATCGAGGGCGACTCCACCATCACCCGTACCGGGGAACTCGTCGGCTCCATCGACTACCTGGCTCCCGAACGGGTACGGGGCGGCGACCCCGGGCCCGCCTCCGACCTCTGGTCCCTCGGCGCCACGCTCTACACCGCCGTCCAGGGCACCTCGCCCTTCCACCGCACCTCGCCGATCAGCGTCATGCAGGCCGTGGTGACCGAGGAGCCCCCGCCCGCCGAACACGCCGGCGCCCTCGGGCCGGTCATCATCGCGCTGCTGCGCAAGGACCCGGCGGACCGGCCCGACGCCACCGAGGCCGAGCGGATGCTGCTGGAGGCCATGGAGGGCCGCGCCCCGGCCGCCGCGCAGGCGTACGTCCCGACACGGTCGATCAGCCGGGAGGAGCTGGCGGCCGTCACCGTGCGACTGCCGGAGTCCGAGCAGGACGCCGCCGCGGGCGCCACGCCCTCCACGGCGTCCTCCGCGTCGCGTACCGCCGCGTCCGCCCCGTCCGCCGGGGACCCCGCGTCCTCCGCGTCCTCCGGTGCCGGGACCGCCGGCGCGGCCGGGCACCCCGCGGCCTCCGGTGCCGCCGGCCCGGCCCGCACCGCCGGGCACCCCCGCCCCGGCAGCGACGGAGCCCCGGGCCCGGGCGCCGCCGCCGGCCCGGGCGCCGCCGGCCCGGCGGGCCCGCGGGGCCACTGGGGCGCCGACAACCCGCCACACCCCCGGCGGGGTTGGCGCACGGCCCTGCTCGTGACCGTCCTCGCCGCCGTCGTGGGCAGCGCCGCGGGTTTCGCCGTCATGCGGTACGGGAACGACGACACGGCCCGGGCGGCCGCCGGCCTGGACGGGCCGGTGCGGACCGTTCCGGATGGCTGGGAGCGGGTCGAGGACCCGTCGGGTTTCAGCCTTCTCGTGCCTCAGGGCTGGAAGCGCCGGACGGAAGGCGGTCAGATCGACTACACCCCCGACAACGGCCGCCACCTCATCCGTATCAGTGTCGACGCCTCACCCGACTTCGAAAATCCCTGCCTTCACATGCTCGATATCGAGAAAGGGCTGAAGAAGCGGCTTCCCCGGTATGAGCGGAAGGAGCTGCACGCGAACACGTTCCGTGATCAACTGGAATCGTGTCTGTGGGAGTTCACCTGGGTCGAGAAGAACGCACATGCGGGCGAGCGGCGCGCGATCGACCAGGTGTACTACGCGGACGACGGAACCGAGTACGCGCTGTACATGTCCGCCCCCGCGGTCGACTGGCCGGTGACGCGGGAGCAGTTCGACATCATGCTGCGCGGCTGGCGTCCCGCCGAGGAGTGACCCTCGGCGCGAGCAGAGGGGATGTGCCGTGTCCGGATCGGGGCAGCAACGGCGGATCGTCGGACGCTACCGGTTGGATGCCCGGCTCGGGCGAGGAGGCATGGGCACGGTCTGGCGGGCGTACGACGAGCTGCTCGGCCGTCGCGTCGCCGTCAAGGAGCTCCACGTCGACGTGGGCACCGCCGTGTACCCCACCCTCCGTGAGGCGCGGGCCATCGCGCGCGTGCACCACCCGCACATCGTCTGCGTCCACGACGTGGTCGAGGAGGACGACGTCCCGTACATCGTCATGGAGCTGGTCGAGGGGCGTTCGCTCGCCGAGCGGATCGCCGTCCACGGCCCGCTGGACGTGCGCGAGGCGGCCCGCGTCGGACTGGCGCTGCTGAGCGCCCTGCGCGCCGCGCACGCCCTGGGCGTGCTGCACCGGGATCTGAAACCCGCCAATGTCCTGCTGGAGGAGGGCAGTGGGCGGGTCGTCCTCACGGACTTCGGCATCGCGCAGCTCGCCGGTTCGACGACGATCACCGAGGCGGGGATGTTCGTCGGCTCGCCCGAGTACACCGCTCCCGAGCGGATGCGGGGCGCGCAGGCCGGTCCGGAGACGGACCTGTGGTCGCTCGGGGCGCTGCTGTGCGCGACGCTGACCGGCCAGTCGCCCTTCCACCGGGACTCGTTGGGCGGGGTGCTCCACGCGGTCGTGGAGGAGGACTTCAGACCGCCCGCGGCGGCGGGGCCCCTCCTGCCCGTCGTACGCGGGCTGTTACAGCGTGACCCGCAGCGGCGGATGGGCGCGGCCGAGGCGGAGCGGCTCCTGCGGGCGTACGCGGAGACCGGACGGCCGCGCGAGTACGAGGGTCGCGGCGGCTACGAGGGTCGCGGGTACGAGGGCCGGGGCCAGGACGCCCGGGGCCAGGACGCCCGGGGCCCGGACGGCCGCTCCGACGGGCGCGGCTCCGACGGCAGGGGCTCCGACGGCAGGGGCTCCGACGGGCGCGGCGGGGCCGATGCCGGGGCCCGGGCGTACGAGCCGGCCCCCGTGCCGTACACCGGCCGGGCGACCGGCGCCGCCGGCCCGTACGCCGACGCCGTCCCGCCCCGCGAGGACGCCCCGCGCACCGCGCCCGCGGCGGGCGCGGTG
>NZ_SMNQ01000023.1 GCF_004353505.1 Streptomyces sp. WAC05374 | reverse complement strand
GTGTACATCGACGGATACACACCACGCGTGAACGGGTACGAGCCCGGCTCGCCCAGCTTCTCCCCGGGCTCCCACCCCGCAAGGGCGTCCGGCCCGTACACCGGCTCGATGGGCAGTCCCGACTCCGACTCGCGCGCCATGTGCTGTGCCTTCCGATTCGACCTACTCGCTGGTACCGACCCTCGCGACGGACTGTAGCGGCGGGCGTGCGACGGGTGGAGAGCCACTCGCTGGGACCTTGCTCACAGCATGCGCCGCGGCGCGCAACCAAGCACCTCTGGGAAGCATCCATTAGGTACAGATCATCGATTCGGGGGGCTCACATGCACCGTACGTCCGTCATACGCAGAGCAGTACTGGCCGCGGCCGCGGTCAGTCTGGCCGCCACCGGCTGCACCCAGGCCGTGGGGGCGGCCGGCGGGTCGGCCCCGGCACCGGCGGCCTCGCCCTCGGCGTCCGCCTCGCCCTCCTCCGGCGCCTCGGCCGCCGGGGGCGCGGAACCGGCGGCTTCCTCGCCGGCCGGCTCCGCCTCGCCCGGGGCGGCGAAGACGCTGATGGCGGAGGGCACGGAGAACGAGCAGGTGCGTGAGCTCCAGGCGCGGCTGCGCCAGCTCGGTCACTTCCACCGCAGCCCCACCGCCTTCTACGGCTCGATGACCGCCAAGGCGGTCTCGGCCTTCCAGAAGAAGCAGGGCCTGCCGGAGACGGGCACGGTCGACGGGACCACCTGGGAGCGGCTGACGGCCGCCTCGCGCAAGCCCACCGCCGAGGAGCTGCGGCCGCCGACGACCAACGAGCTGGACAAGCCGGACGCCCGCTGCATGACGGGCCGGGTGCTGTGCATCAGCAAGGAGAGCCGCACCCTCGCCTGGATGATCGACGGCAAGGTCGTCTCGGCCATGGACGTCCGCTTCGGCTCGGAGAACACGCCGACCCGCGAAGGCACGTTCAAGGTCGACCGCAAGGAGCGGACGTGGAAGTCGACGCTCTACCACACCTCGATGCCGTACTCGATGTTCTTCAGCGGCGGCCAGGCGGTGCACTACTCGGCGGACTTCGCGGCCCGCGGCTACAACGGCGGCTCGCACGGCTGCGTCAACGTCCGGGACATGGACCGGCTCGAGACGGTGTTCGAGCAGGTGAAGGTCGGCGACAAGGTCGTCGTCCACTGGTGATCCGAGGGGGAGAGAAGAGAGGGCGCGGGCGGGACCGGGGGAACGTGTCCCGCCCGCGCCATGTGCGCTGAGCCGTAGGTACGGGGGGAACCCCGGCTCTTCGCGCTGCCGATGACCAGTCGGCTCACTCAGTACTGCGCCGGGGGACGGAAAAACGTCACACCCTCTCGGAAAAAATTTCAAAGACGCAGGTCAGAGTGGGTGCGAGGGCGGGCGTACGGCCCCGTCGGAGGACCGGGCCGGGCGGGCGTACGGACGTGTCCGGGAGACGGGGCCGGGCGGGCGACGGACGTGTCGGGAGACGGGGCCGGGCGGGCGACGGACGTGTCGGGAGACGGGGCCGGGCGGGCGTACGGACCCGTCGGAGGCGGGCCGGGCGGGCGGACCGGCGTCAGAAGACCAGGCCGGTCCGGCGCACCGACAGCGCGGGGGCCTGGGGGTACCAGGAGACGGAGGGGCGCGCCGCGTCGGAGTCGTCGCCGCCCTTGCCGCCGGGGCCCTCGTCCTTGCCGCCGTCGCCGCCGTCGCCCGAACCGGAGCCCGACCCGGAGCCCTGCTGGGAGCCCGAGCCGGTACTGCCCTGCCACTCGGCCTCGCCGGCCAGCACCTTGTCGCAGAGGGCCTTGAGCTTGGCCGCGCCGTCGGCCGCGGCCTCCAGCTCCTCCCGCCGCTCACGGTCCATCCGCCCGTCGCGGTAGTCGCGGCAGTCCTGGACGGTCCGCGCGAACCAGGTGTCGCCCGAGTCGGACCCCGACACCGAGCCGGTACCGCCCTCCGCGCCGCCCAGGTCGCCGCCGGGCCACCCGCCCGAGGTGTCACCGTCCCCGGTGCCGCCGGTACGCCCGTGGTCCGGCCGTCCCGGTACGCGCTCCGCGCCCTCCGTGCCCGCCCCCGGCGTCCGTGACGCGGACGGCGGCACGCTCCCGGGCTCGCCCGACCTGCCGGGCGTGGCGGAGTCCGGCCCGCCGGTCGGCTCACCGGACACCGACGTCTCCGGCGAGGCGGCCGCGGACACCGACGCGGCGGGCAGCGGCTCGCTGTCGCCCCCCAGGACGGGCAGGACGCCCGTACCGGCGGCCACGGCCACCCCACCGGCCGCCAGACCGGCCACCGACGCGGCCAGGCCCCACCGCACGGGCCGCGCCCAGCGCATGCGCCGGCGGGGCACCGACCGGTCGCGCACCGCGCCCGGCTCGGGCCCGTCGGAGGCGGCCGGTCGGCCGGACGGCGCCGTCACGGCGCGCCGAGCCCCGGCCGCCCTGTCGGCCCGCGCCTCACGGAAGGCCGCCAGCGCGGCCTCCTCACCGGGAAGGGCACCCGCCGCGGGGTCGGCTGCGGCGCGCAGGGCGTCCAGTGCCCGCGCGACTCGTCTGGCCTGCTCCCGCGCGTGATCGTCGACAGGGCCGGCCGGTTCACCCCGCAGCAGTCTTTCCGCCGCGTCCTGGTCGAGCCATTCATCCCGCTCGTCGGCCATCACATGTCCTTCTGCGTCCGTGAACGCCAATGCGTCACACCGGTACGCACCGCGGACCCCACGCGTCGCTTGGGCTGTGGCGGTACGCCGCCCAGGGCACCGGTCGGGCTCCCGGCCGCCGCGCCGGCTCCCGCGTCCGCCTCCAGCAGCTCGGCCAGCCGCTTCAGGCCGCGGTGGGCGGCGGTGCGTACGGCACCGGGCCGCTTGCCCAGGGTCTGGGCGGCGCTCTTGGCGTCCAGCCCGACGACGACGCGCAGGATGACGGCCTCGGCCTGGTCCTGCGGGAGCTGGGCGATGAGGTTCATGGTGCGGCCGGTGGACAGGGCTTCCATGGCCTCGTCCGCCGTGTCGGACTCGGCCGGCTTCTCGGTGAGTTCCGTCTCGTCCCCGCCGATGGCGGGGCGCCTGCCCCGCATGCGCAGGTGGTCGAGGGCGCGGTTGCGGGCGATGCGGGCCGCCCAGCCCCGGAAGCGGTCGGCGTCCCCGCTGAAGCGGTCGAGGTCGCGGGATATCTGGAGCCAGGACTCGGACGCGACGTCCTCCGCGTCGGCGTCGCCGACCAGCGTGCGTATGTAGCCGAGCAACCGCGGGTGCACGGCGCGGTACACAGCACGGAAGGCGTCTTCGTCCCCGTCCTGTGCCGCGAGCACCGCGGTGGTCAGCTCCGCGTCGTCCCCCAGCACTCCCACTACCTGTTCGTCATCGCGGCCGGTCACCACCGTCACTACGCCCGGCGCGCAGGAGCACGCTACGTGGTCATCCGGCGTCGCGTCCACGTCTTGTACAACCTGCAACATCCCTGCGACGCAGCGCGGTGTGACAGAAACCGCACCCGTGGCGCTGATAGGAGTACGGGGCCGTACCACGGACCCGTGGACGACGGCCGGGGCCTCTCCTGTGGGGGGTGGCGGCCCCGGCCGTCCTCCGCTCCGGACGCGGGTGCTGGTCATGGCCTGCGGTTCTCGCCCTTGCCGGCCGGGCCCGCGGTGTTCGCGTCGCCGCCCCGCCCGCCGCCGGCGGACTTCCCCGACTGCTTCCCGGAGTTCCCGCTCTGCTCCGGCTTCCCGGTCTTCCCCGCCCCGCCCGGCTTCCCGGCCCCTGCGGCCCCGTGCGGCTCTCCGGCCCCCGCGGTGTTCTGCGGCTTCCCGGACCCGCCCTGCTCCCCGGAGTTCACGGCGTTCCCGGACTGGCCCGGCTTCCCGGGGTTCTGGGAGTTCACGGCGTTCCCGGACTGGCCCGGCTTCCCGGGGTTCTGGGAGTTCACGGCGTTCCCGGACTGGCCCGGCTTCCCGGCGGTCCCGGGCCTCCCCGAGTGCCCGGACTTCTCCGCCTCCGTGGCCGGCCCGCGCCCCGCCATGCCGGGACCGGCCGGGGTGCCGGGCTGCTTGCCCCCGGGGCTCCCCGACCGCGGTGCCTTGCCGCCGTCCTGGCCGGCCGGGCCGCTCCCGCCGCCCGTACCGCCGTCGGCGCCCCTGTCGGCGCCGGCGCCCTTGGTGGCCTCCTTGGCCCCCTTGCCGGCGCCCTTGTCCGGGCCGCCCGCCCGCCCGTCGCCGCCGGGTGCGCGCACCGGGCCGGTCGCCCCCGCCCCCGGGTGCCGCGACCGGTCCCGTTCCGTGAGCGGTGTCGCGGGCGTGCCGCCACCCTCCGGTGTGACCGCCGTCGAGGGGCGGGGCTCCGGCGCCGTACCGCCGTCACCGCCGCCGAACGGCGAGGGGAGCGCACCGCTCTGCGCCGCCACCGCGACACCGCCCAGCAGCACGGTCGCCGCCAGCCCCATCGCCGCGGCCCGCAGCGAACTCCGCCGGCGCCGCTCCCGGGCCGGCCGCCAGTCGTCGCGCCGACGGGTCCTGCCCGCCGCGTGCGCACCCTCGTCCCGGGCCGCGCGGAACGCCGCGACCGCCCGCTCCTCGGCCGCCGGGTCGATCCCACCGCCCCGTAGGGCAGCCGCCAGCAGCGCGGCGGGCACCGCGGCGTCGTCGTCGCCGTCGTCCAGCCGCTTGTCGTCCCTGCTCATCCCCTAGCTCCGCCCTGCGCCAGTCGCCCGGCGAGTTTCCTGAGTCCTCGGTACGCGGCGGTGCGCACCGCTCCCGGCCGCTTGCCCAGCACCCGCGCCGTCGCCGGGCCGTCCAGCCCCACGACCACACGCAGCAGCACCGCTTCCGCCTGCTCGCGCGGCAACCCGCGAATCATCGCGAGCGCCTGCTCCGTCGACAGGCTCTCCAGTGCCGCGGCGGCCGTGTCCTGGCCGCCCGGCAGGTCCAGTACGTCCTGTTCGATTAAAGAGGTACGGGGGCTCCGCCTCTGCCTGCGCAGATGGTCGAGCGCCCGGTGGCGGGCGATGGTCGCCGTCCACCCGCGGAAGCCGGCGCCGTCGCCCTGGAAGCGCCCGAGGTCCCGGGCGATCTCCAGCCACGCCTCGGCGGCCACGTCCTCGGCGTCGTCGCCGACCAGCCCGCGCACGTATCCGAGCAGCCCGGGGTGGACCAGCCGGTACGCGCGCGCGAACGCGTCCTCGTCCCCCTGCTGGGCGCGCTCGACGGCAGCGCCGAGCTCCGTGTCGTACGCCCCCACACTTCCCTCTTCGCGCCGCCCGTCACAGTTCCCCCCTCTCTCTGCGTCCGGGCACACGGAAATGTCACAGCAGCACCTTCCTGGGGGTGCGGCCGTGCAGCATGAGGTAGAAGCGCTGGACGGACTCCTCGGGGCCCACCTCGAACCGGTTGACCACCTTGCCCAGCGGGTTCCAGGCCCGCCCGTCCGGCATCACGATGCCGACCGGCTGCCCGAAGTACGCGCGCTGCGCCTCGTCGAAGTCCACCCACTCCGCCCCGGCCCGCCGCACGATGACCTCGCCGGTGTACGCGCCGAGCCCGCACAGGAACGGCTCGACCCGCGACCGGTCGGGCTGATCGCGCCGCAGCCCGTCGACCACGAGGTCGACGAGCCTCAGGCTGGCGACGCCGTAGTCGAGCGGCAGCCGGTTCCGCTCGGTCACCCGCGCCACGAACTGCGTCACATAGGCGCGGACGTGCTGAGCGCCCGGCAGTGTGCTGAAGTCCCCATCCATGCCTGACCCAGCGACGTGAACACTTCAAGCGTCACGCAAACGGAATGTGCCGCTTCTCATACGACGACTTCACCGGACTCGTACAACCATTCACATTCCTCAGCCGTCCGCGACGAGCAGCGCCCTGTACGCCCGGTTCATGGGTGCCCGGGCCGCGCTCACCGCTGTACGGGTTCGGCCCAGGCGGCGTAACCGAGCACCGTCTCGCCGTCCGACAGGTCGAGCCGGGCCCGCAGCCCGTAGTGGATGCGGTACGTGAGGCCCTCGATCTCCACGAGCCCGACGTGCGTGCCGCCGTCCCTGGGCTCCTGGAAGCCCGGGTTCTCGACCACGTCCCACCCGGCCTCGCGGGCCAGGTACACCCACTCCTGGTAGGCCACTTCGTTCCCGCCGGCATCGGGATCGGTGTCGCCGACCCGGATGAGGATCTGCACGGGGTCCACTCGCCGCGCCCTCGCCATCGCCGACCTCCCGCAGCGCCGGACCTGCACCACCTGTGGCGACGAGTGCCCCGGGAAGCCCGCTCAGAACACGCCGAACACGCCGAACTCGCGCCCCGCCCACAACACCCCGGACGACACCGACAGCCCGAGGACGCCGATGCCGCCCAGCGCGTACGCGGTCACCCCCGCCACCTTGGAGCGGCGGCGGAGGAGGAACAGGGGCGCGGCGCCGAGGCAGAGGACCCCGGCCAGCACCCGGGCGATCTCCAGGCTCCACTCGACGAGGGCGAGCAGCCCCAGCACCACCCCTGAGATCAGGATTCCCATGTGCGCTCCGCGTCCCGTCCCTGTACGTGCCTACGCGGCGTCCTCGGGGAACTCCTCCTCCGGGAAGCCCTCCTCGGGGTACTCCTCGTCGCCGAAGTCCTCCTCGTCCATCATCGCGCCGGCGAAGCCGCCCATGATCTCGTCCATGTCCAGCTCGGTGGCGCCGGCCGGGGCGGTGGGGGCCACGCTGTCGCTCATCCGCACGACCAGGCCGAACTTCTTGACCTTGGCGTTCTCGGCCAGCTTGGCGAGGTCGATGTTCACCTCGGTCAGCTCACCGTTCTTCAGCGTGAAGTCGGCCGTGACCCTGGCGTTCGGCGCGTCCTTGAGGTCCTTGTCCGTCGGCAGGTCCATGCCCGGGGGCAGGTCCTTGGCGAGCGGGCGGATCTCGCCGATCAGCTCCGTGATCAGCGTGCGGAACGGAGCGGTGGCGGTGATGTGCTCCGTGCCGTCCTTGCTGGAGGCGGTCGTGAACTCGACCTCGCGGGCGATGGTCTCCCGGAGGGCGTCCAGCAGCTTCTTCTGGGTCCTGGCGTCCAGAGTCGGCTCGGGCTCGGGCTTCGCGCCGGGCTCCGCCGCCAGCTCGGCCTGGCTCTTCTCCAGCTCCTTGGTGTTGAACTTGACCCACTCGCCCTCGAGCACCTTCTTGAGCCCGCCCGCCTCCGGCGGCAGCTCCTTCGCCGACGGCAGCGGAGCGCCGAGCGCCTTGCCGACGGCCTCCATGTCGGAGCGGATGTAGGTGTAGTCACCGATGACCCGGTACTCGATCAGGTCGCCCTCGGGGCCGGTGACCTTCATGGCCATGCCGATGAAGTCCTTCTCGCCGGACTCGTCGATCGGCTTCTTCGACTGGACCGTGAAAACGATCTTCGAGCCGCTGAGCAGCTCGGCGGCCTCGTCGGGGATCTCCTCGCCGGGCTCGGGGTCCGAGGAGGCGTCCAGCGCCTTCAGGCTCTCGGCGTCGGTGTCCAGGTCGAGCTCGAAGGAGACCGACTTCTCCTTGCTGAGCTTCTCGAAGGCCTGGTCGAGCTTCTTCCCGGCGGAGAGCTGCTCCACCGTGCCGCAGGCGGCCGAACCCGCCAGAACGGCGCCGACGACTGCGGTGGCGGTCAGGGTCTTGCGTATGGCGGTGATGATGGTCTCCTCGTCAGTGCGATCACGGTGTGATCGTTGAGGAGACTCACGAACGGCCCCGAAGGTTGCCCCCCGGCGCCGAACCACCGCCTGGCGGAGGGCGATGTGGGGGGCGGGTGCACACTGACGCCATGGGACGCGTCCGGGTGGAGTCGATGGGCGGCCCGCTCGCCGCCGTTCCCGTATCCGCGCCGGCCGCGTGGGGTGGCTGCACGGAAGCGGGGGGTGATCGTCGGCGGCACCGATACGCGGACGACTATGACCGGGCCTGCGAGGTGGAGGCACTGGCGGAGGCGGTCGCCATCGGGGGCCACGAGGCCGAAGCCCTGATCCTGGGCGACCAGCCCGCCACCACCTGCTACCTCCCGGAGCACCGCGCCTTCCTGCGATGGCTCGCGGCCTCGTCCGCAGCCGACCTGCTCGCCGCGGCCGAGCGCCTCCTGACGAACCCCGCGACCGCCTGGGAGGACTGCGGCACCTGGACGACGGACGGCCCAGCGGTGCTCATGGACTCCGTGAACGCCGGCGCCGACCTCCACGTCGAGAACCGGGGCGGCGGGCTTCCCGAGCAGGCGCCCGTCCCCCTGCCCGCCGGCGCCCGGAAGATCCGCGCCGTCCACACCGAGGCGGACGAACACACGTGGGCCGGCGTGGTCCAGCTCCTGGACTACAGCGATCCCTCGTCATCGTCTCCGATCTCGACGTCGTGCACGAAGGACGTCCAGAACCCGTCCGCGGCCTCGATACACACGGGGTCCACCGAGCGCAGGAATTCGCGGACCCGCTGCCCGGCAGCCGTCTTCACCGAGGTGTCGTCCGACTCCGAGTAAAACGAGAGCAGACCTTTCACGTCGTAGCGGTAGGTGCAGTCCTTCTTCTCGTTGTCGACGTCACCGGTGTGCGAGCGGACCAGCTTCACGCCGTCGGCGACGACCGTGCCGTCGGCCGCGTCCGTGAGGGTGATCTTCTGGGTGCCGGACGCCGCGAAGGGGTCTGCACCCGCCCGTCCGACAACTCACATCGATGCCTTTCGCATCCGCGCCCATTTCGGCGCATGCGAAAGGGGCACACCGAATCAGCCGGACGGAGGCTTCCGGAACGGCTTTGGACACAGCGGCGTGGTTTCTGATCAGGAAGTCGGAGCGCCGTCAACCGTGCGGACAATCGGGACACTTCACGGCCGGAATGCACAGCGATTCGTCCGTTTTCTCCGGTCGCTCGCGCGGCGTCGGCCGCCTGGTGTATAACCGCCCGGTTCCGCACCAGACGTCAATTCACGGAAAGCCGTACCCCCATGGCATCCAGCACGGAAACCGAAAAGCCGGAAACGGACCGGCACGGCCTGGACCGGCGCGGCCTCGCGATCGCCGCCGCCGTCCTGCTCGCCTGCGGCGGACTCGTCGGGTACGGCGCCCTGAACACCGAGGAGAGGCCGAAGCCCGCGGCCGTCCCCACCGCCGAGGTGACCTACGAGGTCACCGGGACCGGCACCGTCGACATCGAGTACCTGGGCGAGGGCGACCCCGGCCGGGCGACCGTCGTCAAGGCCGTCACCCTGCCTTGGAAGAAGACCGCGGCCGTGCCGGTCGGGGCCGCCCCGGTGATCGGCGTCGTCCTCGACGGCAAAGGCGGTCAGGCGGGCTGCACCCTCGCCATCCGTGGCAAGCACGTACAGCGCGCCACCGCTTCGGGCACATACGGACGCACCACGTGCAGTGGCCCCGAAGTGACCGTGAAGTAAACGCGCATTCATTTTCCAGCACGCCAATTTCTCCGAGGAGTGGGGCATTTGAGCCCGCGACGCAAAGCGCACGCGTACAAACCCCTGAGCATGAAACGCAGAGCCTGGCTGACCCTGGGCGCCGTCGTGGCCGGCGGCGCGGGCATGGTCACCGTCGCCGTCGCCGGCCCGTCCGGTGACTCTCCGGCCAAGGGCCCGGCCGAGCGGCCGGCGAAGCTGCGGACGCTGGGGCTGGGCGAGGGGAAGGCCGGCGAGCGGTCGCTGCCGAGCACCGAGACCGAGGAGTTCTCGCTCGTCGGCATCGGCTGGGGCGACGCGAAGACCAGGGTGACCGGCGACGCCCGCATCCGCACCCGGGACGCCGTGACCGGCAAGTGGACCGGGTGGCGGCCGCTGGACCTGGACGCCCACCTGCCCGACGGCACGGAGGTCCCCGAGCGCGGGGCGTCCGAGCCCACCTGGGTCGGCCCCTCCACCGCCGTCCAGGTCAAGGTGACCTCCGGCAAGGCCCTGCCCAAGGACCTCAGGCTGCACCTGGTCGACCCGGGTGTCACCGCCACCGAGTCGGCGAACGGCGCGGCGCTGCCCAAGGGCCGGGAGCCCGGGGCGACGGACACGGTCGAGAACGCGGCGTACGCGCTGGAGGAGACGACCGCCCCCGCGGCCACCGACCCCGCCACCACCGAGCCCACCCCGACGGGCACCGAGCCGACGGCGCCGGAGCCCACGGACACCGCGCCCACCGATCCCGCGCCCACGGACACGGCGACCACGCCCACCACGCCGCCCACCACGTCGCCGGCGCCGACCGCGACGGTCCCCGTGCCGCCGCCGTCCACCGTCAACCGGCCCCCGATCGTCTCGCGCGCCGAGTGGGGCGCCGACGAGTCGATCGTGGACGACCCGCCGGAGTACCTGGACAAGATCCAGGCGGTGTTCATCCACCACACCGTCGACACCAACAACTACAGTTGCGCCCAGTCCCCCGCCATGGTCCGCGCGATCATGACGTACCACGTGCAGTCCGAGGGCTGGAACGACCTGGGGTACAACTTCCTGGTCGACAAGTGCGGCCGGGTCTTCGAGGGCCGCGGCGGCGGCGTCGACCTGCCGGTCAAGGGCGCCCACACGTACGGCTTCAACAGCTACTCGACCGCCATCGCCTTCCTCGGCGACTTCGAGGGCGACGCCGCCGCGGGCAAGCCCGCCGGGAAGCCCACCCGGGCGGCCCTGGAGTCGGCGGCCCGCGTCGCCGCCTGGAAGCTCGGCCAGTACGGGGGCAACCCCAAGGGCAAGGTCACGCTGACCGCCCAGGGCAACACCGGCGTGTGGAACGAGGGCGAGAGCGCCACGCTCGACGTCATCTCCGGCCACCGGAACGCCTTCGCGACCGCCTGCCCCGGCAAGAACCTGTACGCGAAGCTCACCCCGATCCGGGACTTCGCCGCCGGTGCCGGCCGCAACTCCGCCGTCCCGACGGACGACATCGACCGCGACGGCATCGCCGACATGGTCGCCGCCCTGCCGAAGTACGCGTCCGGCGCCGGTCAGGTGAAGGTGGTGCGCGGCACCACCGACGGGCCGAGCCTCACCTCCCGCCTCACCATCGACCAGGACAGCGCCGGCGTGCCGGGCGACAGCGAGGCCGCCGACTCCTTCGGCACGGCCACCGCGTACGGCGACTTCAACGGTGACGGGTACGCGGACCTGGCGGTCGGCGCGCCCGGCGAGGACGACGAGTCGGGCCACACCGACACCGGTTCGGTGACCGTGCTCCACGGCCCGAAGCTCGACTCCGGTGCCTCGTACATGACGTCGCCCGCCTACCGGGTCAACGGCGACAAGCTCGGCACCGCCGTCACCATGGGCGACTTCAACGCCGACGGCAAGTCCGACGTGCTGTCCGTCGCGCCCGGCATCCCGGGCCGCTGGTGGGTGTTCGAGTCGAAGAACGCCTCGTACCCGACGAAGGCGGGGTACCTCAGCGACACGGCCAACACCTCGGTGGTGTCCTTCGCGTCCGCCGCCAGCGGCGACTTCGACAAGGACGGGTACGCGGACGCCGCCGTCACCTACCGGGACTCCTCCGGCGTCGGCCGGATCGTCGCCCTCAAGGGCTCGGCGAACGGCCTGGAGCGGATCGGTGTCCTCTACCCGCGCGGTGGCCGCTCGCTGGCCGCCGGCGACCTCAACGGCGACGGGTACGACGACCTCGCGATCGGCCAGCCCAACTCCACCGAGTCGGGCCACACCGCCGTCGGCGGGGCGGTCGCCCAGGTGCTGGGCTCGGCCACGGGCCTGACGGCAACCGGCCGTGCCACGTTCCAGCAGAACTCCACCGGTGTCCCCGACACCGACGAGTCGGGCGACACCATGGGCGCGTCCGTCTCGGTGGGCGACGTCGACCTCGACGGGTACGAGGACGTCCTGACCGGTCTGCCGGGCGAGGACCTCACCCGCGGCGGGGTCAACCAGGGCAACGCCGGACAGGCGATCCTGCTGCGCGGCTCGTCCACGGGCATGACGGCCACCGGCTCGGTCGCGTACTCGGAGGACACCACCGGGGTGCCGGGCGACTCGGCGCCCAACGAGCGGCTCGGCGCGGCCGTCGTCCTGAGCGACCTGTCCGGCTACAGCAGGGCGGACCTGGCGCTCGGCGCGGACGGCGAGGACGCGAACAACGGCGTGATCCTCCAGCTCGACAACAGCAGCACGTCCGGTGTGGTGCCGTCGTCCGGCGTCTACTACGGCGTCAACAGTCTGGGGGCCCCGACGGGGCTGAACATCGGCCGTCTGCTCTGGCCCTGAGCCGACGGCCCCCGGGTCCGGTCACGCGCCGCGTTCGCGGCGCGAGACCACGGCCCGCAGCACCCGCCGGCCTTCGGCCGACACCTCCAGCACCGGCCGGAGTCCGGCGGCGGGGCCGTCGGACTCCGTGCCGGCGAGGAACTCCAGGATCTGCACCTGGCGCCGTTCCTCGCCGTCCAGCAGCGGCCCGCCGCCGAGCAGGCCGTGCAGTTCCAGCGCCGTGACCGAGCACGCCTCGGCCCAGGCGCGCAGCGCCGTCCCGTCCCACCCGGACGGGGCGGCGCCCAGCATGGTGCGGACGCGCACCGCGAACGCGTCGTCGCCGCCCTCCGCGTGCGCGCCCCGGACCTCCCCCAGCCTGTCGGCCCAGCCCGCCCCGCCCTCGGCGACGCTCTGCCACAGGGGGCGCAGGAGGTCGTCGGGTGCGGGGCCGAGCAGGGGGAGGCAGCGGTCGAGACAGGCCAGCGCGGAGGCCGCCAGCCCCCGTTCGCCGGCCCGGGCGATCAGTTCCTGCGCGCTGTGACTCATGGACGTCTCCCGTCGCGGACGCGGTACTCCCTGTACTGCGCCGCATGGCCGGTTTTCGTCACCGCGCGTGGCGGGAAACCATGGGTTCAGCGACGACGGCCGGCCCGGGAGGCGTGCCGTGCCTCAGGTGCCGCCGCCCAGCCGGTCGGCCAGCGCCCGGAAGTCCTCCCAGGTCAGCGGGGGCCTGGCCGGGTCCCACAGCTTCTGGGACGTCGCCCGCAGCGGCATCCGGATGCCCCGCGCCACCTGGTCGGCGGTCTGGGCGTTCGGCAGGTCGCCCCAGACGGCGAAGCGGCCACCG
Source organism: Streptomyces sp. WAC05374 (assembly GCF_004353505.1). GTDB lineage: Bacteria > Actinomycetota > Actinomycetes > Streptomycetales > Streptomycetaceae > Streptomyces. Next base: position 98,676 of record NZ_SMNQ01000023.1, on the reverse strand, counting down.
AGGATCTGGCCCGCGTACCGCGCCGGCACGGGCGTCGAGCCGCGCAGCACCTGCGGCGTCCACTCCTGGTAGATGCGGCGGCCGGTGGGGTACGTGAACTGGTTCGGCTCACCGAGCACGTAGTAGAGGTACTCGTCGTTGAGGTTCACCACCCGGCGGCCCTCCCGCAGGTACTCCACCGGTGGCCGGGCGCCGATCTCCTTGCCGGTCCAGTACTCGACCTCGATGTCCTTGCGGGCGCTCACCACGCCCCCGCGGAAGAAGCCGTCGTTCCACGCCTTGGCCTTCTTCCTGGCGGCGTTCACGACCGCCGCGCGGTCGTTCAGCCACCCGGTCGCCAGGTCCTCCACCCCGGCCTGCGGGCCGTACTTCTGCCGGGCCGCCCTCGCGAGCTGCGGGAAGGACGCGGCCGGGTCGCGGACGGTCAGGGCCTGGTACTCGTCGGCGCCGACGTGGAACCACGGGCCGGGGAACAGCGCCGCGTACTCGCGCAGCAGGTCGTCGACGATCCGCGCCGACGCGGGCTTCGAGATGTCGATGGCGCCCCGCCGGGGCGTGCCCTGGACGTTGCGGAGCTGGAGCTGGGGGTGGGCGCGCAGGACCGCGCCGAGGTGGCCCGGGGAGTCGAACTCGGGCACGACCGTGACGTGCAGGCGCTGCGCCAGGGCGATGATCCGCCGCATCTCGGCCTTGCTGAGGTGCTGGGCCGCGACGACCTCGGGGTGCGTGTCGGACGCGATGCGGATGGCCTGGTCGTCCGCGAAGTGCAGGTGGAGCTGGTTGAGCTTGAGGTCGGCCAGGTCGCGGACGCGGTTCTCGATCCAGCCCACCGTGTAGGGCTTGCGGGCGATGTCGACCATCAGGCCGCGCTGCGGCTTGGCGGGCCGGTCGCGGATGACGCCCTCGGGGACGGCGCCGCCCGAGCGGAGGGCCTGCTTGACGGTCCGGGTGCCGTAGAAGACGCCCGCCTGGTCCGGTCCGGATATCCGTACCCGCCCGTCCCGGGTGGTGAGGGTGTACGACTCGGGGCCGCCGGCCTGCCCGGTGTTCAGGGCCAGCTCGATGTCGCCCGGGCGGGGGGCGGCCTCGCCCCGGTAGGCGGCCTTCAGCTCGTCCGCGAGGAGGCGGGCCTCGTCGGCGAGGGCGGCGCTGCCCTTGGCGATGACGACCGCGCTGCCGCCGCCCGGCCGCCAGCCAGGGCCCCGGGCGGGTTCGTGCTCGCGCACGGAGGGGATGGTGCGGGGCGCGGTGGAGAGCGGATACGTCCGTGTGGGTGATGGCGAGGGTGACGTCTCGGCCGTCGTGGCCTCCGGCGTGGCCGCCGGGGGCGTCGTCGCCGTGCCGGGCGCCGAGGTGCCCCGGTCGCCGCCGTCTCCGCCGTTGCCGCACCCCGCGGCCGTGAGGGAGAGCACCACGGCCGCGACGAGACCTCCTGGGGAATGCCGGTTCACACGCTTACCTCCGTCCATGGGCTGTCCATGGCTGTACGGAAACTCTCCCTTCCGGGTGAAATTCGCGCATCTCCCGTACAGCCCTCGCTCACCCTGGGTAATGTTGTGCCCCTTCCCTCACATCCTCCCCACACTTCCCGCGTCCTTTTCGAGGAGCCCACGATGGCCGGCGACTCCACCGCAGGCGCCCCGAAGCGACCGCCCAGGCTCCCGGCCAGGGCCGGAACGCCCACCGCGCGCCCCCGCCACGCCCCGCCGGAGACGGCCCGCGCTCCCGGCCCGGCGCGCCGCGCCACGCCCGAGACCGCACCTGGACCCGCCCGCCGCGCCACGCCCGAGACCGCACCCGGATCCCTCCGCCGTCAGGGCGCCACGCCCGAGGCGGGAGCCCCGGGCCAACGGCGCGCCGAAGCCCGCACGGGGCCCATACCTGCCCAGAGTCACGGCCCCCACGCCGCCGAGGGGCTGATCCGCCTCAACGCCGCCACGGCCCACGACGCCGAGGCCGCCCTGCTCGCCTGCTGCGGCAGCCGCCGCTGGGCGCAGCGGCTCGCCGCCCACCGCCCGTACCCCACGCTGGACGCCCTGCTCGCCGCCGCCGACGAGGCCAGCTACGACCTGTCCGGTGCCGACCTCGACGAGGCGCTGGCCGACGAGACCTCGGCCTGCCTGCCCCCGGGCACCCCCGCGGCCGCGCGCACGGCCTGGCGGGCGGCACACGCCGAGTACGAGAGCCGCTTCCGTCACGCGTTCGTGATCTGCCTGGACGGGCACCGTCCGGAGGAGCGGCTCAATCAGGCGCTGTCGGCCATCCACACGCGGATGAGCCACCCGGCGGAGACCGAGCGGGCGATCGCCGCGGACGAGCTGCGCCGCCTGGCTCGCTCAAGATTGTCCCGTCTTGTCACCGGTCCTGGGCACCCCAATAGCCCGTCCGTGCTCGTTTGATTGCCTGTTTGATCACACTGGCGGACCCCGAGCGAGCGAACCGACAACTCGTCGCTACGATGACCGGGGCCGGTGGACCGTACCCGGCCGGGCCAGACCGACAGAGAAGCCGGCCGGCCCCAATCCCGCTCCCGGAGGGTTTTTCCGTGCCGGCTGGAACGCTGTACCGCGGCCGGGAAGGCATGTGGTCGTGGGTGGCTCATCGAGTCACCGGCGTCCTCATCTTCTTCTTCCTGTTCGTACACGTGCTGGACACCGCTCTCGTCCGCGTCTCCCCGGAGGCCTACGACGAGGTGGTCGCCACCTACAAGACGCCGATCGTCGCGCTGCTGGAGTACGGCCTCGTGGCCGCCATCCTCTTCCACGCGCTCAACGGTCTCCGCGTGATCGCCGTGGACTTCTGGTCCAAGGGCCCGCGCTACCAGAAGCAGATGCTCTGGACCGTGATGGCCATCTGGTTCGTGCTGATGGTCGGGGCGATCTACCCCGTCCTGGGCCACGCCGCACGTGAATGGTTCGGGAGCTGACGCCAGACATGTCCACTGACCTCACCAAGTCCGCTGTCGGTCCCGTCGAGGGCGAGAGCCTGTACGACGTGGACAACCCGGCGCCGCTCATCGAGCCGCCCCGGGCCCGGACGAAGAAGACCCCGAAGTCGACCCGCGGCAACTTCGAGATGGCCGCGTGGCTCTTCATGCGCCTGTCCGGCATCGTGCTGGTCGTCCTCGTCATCGGCCACCTGCTGATCCAGCTCGTGCTGGACGGCGGCGTCTCCAAGATCGGCTTCGCCTTCGTGGCGGGCCGCTGGGCGTCCCCGTTCTGGCAGGTCTGGGACCTGCTGATGCTGTGGCTGGCGATGCTGCACGGCGCCAACGGCCTGCGTACCGTCATCAACGACTACGCCGAGCGTCCGAACACGCGCCTGTGGCTCAAGGGCCTGCTGTACACCGCCACGGTGTTCACCATCCTTCTGGGCACGCTGGTGATCTTCACCTTCGACCCGAACATCCGCTAGGCACGGGGCTGAGGAAATCCGCATGAAGATCCACAAGTACGACACCGTCATCGTCGGCGCCGGTGGCGCGGGCATGCGCGCCGCCATCGAGGCGACGAAGCGCAGCCGTACCGCCGTGCTGACGAAGCTCTACCCGACCCGGTCCCACACGGGCGCCGCGCAGGGCGGCATGGCCGCCGCGCTGGCGAACGTGGAGGAGGACAACTGGGAGTGGCACACCTTCGACACGGTCAAGGGCGGTGACTACCTGGTCGACCAGGACGCCGCCGAGATCCTGGCGAAGGAGGCCATCGACGCCGTCCTCGACCTGGAGAAGATGGGCCTGCCGTTCAACCGGACTCCGGACGGCACCATCGACCAGCGCCGCTTCGGCGGTCACTCCCGCAACCACGGCGAGGCGCCGGTGCGCCGGTCCTGCTACGCCGCGGACCGCACCGGCCACATGATCCTCCAGACGCTGTACCAGAACTGCGTCAAGGAGGGCGTGGAGTTCTTCAACGAGTTCTACGTCCTCGACCAGCTCATCACCGAGGTCGACGGCGTCAAGAAGTCCGCCGGCGTCGTCGCGTACGAGCTGGCCACCGGTGAGATCCACGTCTTCCAGGCGAAGGCCGTGATCTACGCGTCCGGTGGCACCGGCAAGTTCTTCAAGGTGACCTCCAACGCGCACACCCTCACGGGTGACGGCCAGGCGGCCTGCTACCGCCGCGGCCTGCCGCTGGAGGACATGGAGTTCTTCCAGTTCCACCCGACGGGCATCTGGCGCATGGGCATCCTGCTGACGGAGGGCGCCCGCGGTGAGGGCGGCATCCTCCGCAACAAGGACGGCGAGCGCTTCATGGAGAAGTACGCGCCGGTCATGAAGGACCTCGCGTCCCGTGACGTCGTCTCCCGCTCCATCTACACGGAGATCCGCGAGGGCCGCGGCTGCGGCCCCGAGGGCGACCACGTGTACCTGGACCTGACGCACCTGCCGCCGGAGCAGCTCGACGCCAAGCTCCCGGACATCACCGAGTTCGCGCGGACGTACCTCGGCATCGAGCCCTACACGGACCCGATCCCGATCCAGCCGACCGCGCACTACGCCATGGGCGGCATCCCGACCAACGTCCAGGGTGAGGTCCTCAGCGACAACACCACCGTCGTGCCGGGCCTGTACGCCGCCGGTGAGGTCGCCTGCGTGTCGGTGCACGGCGCCAACCGCCTGGGCACCAACTCGCTGCTGGACATCAACGTCTTCGGCAAGCGCGCCGGTATCGCCGCCGCCGAGTACTCCGCCAAGGCCGACTACGTCGAGCTGCCGGAGGACCCGGCCTCCTTCGTGCGGGAGCAGGTCGAGCGGCTCCGCAACTCCACCGGCAGCGAGCGGGTCTCGGTGCTGCGCAAGGAGCTGCAGGAGACCATGGACGCCAACGTCATGGTGTTCCGCACCGAGCAGACGATCAAGACGGCGGTCGAGAAGATCACCGAGCTGCGCGAGCGGTACAAGAACGTGGCCATCCAGGACAAGGGCAAGCGGTTCAACACGGACCTGCTGGAGGCCATCGAGCTGGGCAACCTGCTCGACCTGGCCGAGGTCATGGCCGTCTCGGCGCTGGCCCGCAAGGAGTCGCGCGGCGGTCACTACCGCGAGGACTACCCGAACCGCGACGACGTCAACTTCATGCGCCACACCATGGCGTACCGCGAGGTCGGCGCCGACGGCTCCGAGACCGTGCGTCTCGACTACAAGCCCGTCGTCCAGACCCGCTACCAGCCGATGGAGCGTAAGTACTGATGGCTACCCCCGTACTGGACAAGACGGAGAAGGACTCCGCCGCCTCCCCGTACATCACGGTCACCTTCCGGATCCGCCGGTTCAACCCGGAGGTCTCCGACGAGGCGCAGTGGCAGGACTTCCAGATCGAGATCGACCCGAAGGAGCGCGTGCTCGACGGTCTCCACAAGATCAAGTGGGACGTCGACGGCTCGCTGACCTTCCGGCGCTCCTGCGCGCACGGCATCTGCGGCTCCGACGCGATGCGGATCAACGGCAAGAACAGGCTCGCCTGCAAGACGCTGATCAAGGACATCAACCCGGAGAAGCCCATCACGATCGAGGCCATCAAGGGCCTGACGGTCCTCAAGGACCTGGTCGTGGACATGGAGCCGTTCTTCCAGGCGTACCGCGACGTGATGCCCTTCCTCGTCACCAAGGGCAACGAGCCGACGCGTGAGCGCATCCAGTCCGCCGAGGACCGCGAGCGGTTCGACGACACCACCAAGTGCATCCTGTGCGCGGCGTGCACGTCGTCCTGCCCGGTGTTCTGGAACGACGGCCAGTACTTCGGTCCGGCCGCGATCGTCAACGCCCACCGCTTCATCTTCGACTCGCGCGACGAGGCCGGCGAGCAGCGGCTGGAGATCCTCAACGACAAGGACGGCGTGTGGCGCTGCCGCACGACGTTCAACTGCACCGAGGCGTGCCCGCGTGGCATCGAGATCACCAAGGCGATCCAGGAAGTGAAGCGTGCGCTGATCACGCGCCGCTACTGACGCTTCGCGACGTCCCGCCCGAAGGGCCCGTTTCCTCATGGAGACGGGCCCTTCGGCCTTGTGGGTCGCCCGTACCGGTGGTTTGGCCGGTCTGCGCGTAGACCGGATGGATGCCTGGGGCATGTAGTGGTGATCGGCAGTCCGCATCATCCTCCGATCCGCCGCCGATTCGTCGCTTGCGAGGCCACCATGACGGAAGCCGTCGCGTTCCCCCAGGACCGCACCTGCCCCTACCACCCGCCCGCCGCCTACCAGCCGCTGCGCGAAGAGCGGCCGCTGTCCCGCGTCACCCTCTACGACGGCCGCTCGGTGTGGGTCGTCACCGGGCACGCCACCGCGCGCCGGCTCCTGTCCGACCAGCGGCTGTCCACCGACTCCACCCATGAGGCGTTCCCGATACCGACGGAACGCTTCGCGGCCGTACGCAGCCGCCGGCGCGCCGCCCTGGTGGGCATGGACGACCCCGAGCACAACGTCCAGCGGCGGATGCTCATCCCGAGCTTCACGCTCAAGCGGACGGCCGACCTGCGGCCTCGCATCCAGCGGACGGTGGACGAACTGATCGACGCGATGACCGAGCAGGGGCCGCCGGCCGAGCTGGTGTCGGCGTTCGCGCTTCCGGTGCCGTCCATCGTCATCTGCGACCTGCTGGGCGTGCCGTACACCGACCACGAGTTCTTCGAGTCCCAGTCGCGCCGGCTGCTGCGGGGCCCGGGGGTCGAGGACCTGGAGGACGCCCGCGACCAGCTCGAGGGCTACTTGGGCGACCTGGTTGAGCGGAAACGCGACAAACCCGGGGAGGGCGTCCTCGACGACCTGATCGCGCAGCAGCTCTCCCAGGGCCACCTGGACAAGCAGTCGCTCGTCGAGCTGGCCACGATCCTGCTCGTCGCGGGGCACGAGACCACGGCGAACATGATCTCGCTCGGGGTGTTCACCCTGCTCCAGCACCCGGAGCAGCTCGCGGAGCTGAAGGCCGGCCCGGAGCTGATGCCGGTCGCCGTGGAGGAGTTGCTGCGGTTCCTGTCGATCGCGGACGGGATGCTGCGCGTGGCGAGGGAGGACATCGCGATCGCGGGAGTGACGATCAGGGCGGACGAGGGTGTCGTCTTCTCCACGTCGGTCATCAACCGGGACACTGACGCCTACGCCGAGCCGGACCGACTGGACTGGCACCGGCCGGCCCGCCACCACGTCGCGTTCGGCTTCGGGATCCACCAGTGCCTGGGGCAGAACCTGGCCCGGGCGGAGATGGAGATCGCCCTGCGGACGCTCTTCACGCGCCTGCCGGGGCTGCGGCTGGCGGCGCCGGCCGGGGACATCCCCTTCAAACCGGGGGACACGATCCAGGGGATGCTGGAGCTCCCCGTCGAGTGGTGAGGACGAGGACGAGGCACATGGACATCGCGATCGACAGGGACGTCTGCATCGGCGCGGGGCAGTGCGCCCTGACCGCGCCGGGCGTCTTCACGCAGGACGACGACGGCTTCGGCGCACTCGTGCGCGGGAGCGAGGACGGCGCCGGCGGCCCGCTGGTGCGGGAGGCCGCCCGCGCCTGCCCGGTGGGTGCCATCGAGGTGGCCCCGTAGCGGTGGGACCCGACGCCCGGCGGAGCGCGCTCCGCCGGGCGTCGTCATGCGTGCGGCAGGTCACCCCCGGGGCGAGTTGAACATGTTCAAAGACGGGTCTACAGTCATGGACATCACCATTTGAACGCGTTCAAAGGAGGGTGGGGGATGGACCTCACCGTTATCGCGTACGTCATCTACCTGCTGATCAGCGTGGCGCTCACCGTCTGGGTCGCCCGCACGCTGAGCCGCAACGGGCGGATCTTCCTCGCCGATGTGCTGCGGGGGAACGAGAAGCTCGCCGAGGCCGTGAACCACCTGCTGGTGGTCGGCTTCTACCTGGTCAACTTCGGCTTCGTCGCCCTCTACCTGAGCCAGGACGAGAGCGTCGCGGACGCCCGGCACCTGTTCGAGGCGCTGTCGGTGAAGCTCGGCGTCGTCCTGCTCGTCCTCGGCGTGATGCACCTCGGCAACGTCTACGTGCTCAACAGGATCCGCCGGCGCGGCGCCCTGGAGCGGGAGCAGACGCCGCCGGTGCCGCCGCAGGGCTGGACCGCTCCGGCCACCGCGCCCGGTGTGTGAGGCGACGGTGAGCGTGCCGGTGGCGGGCACCCCGGTGGCGAGCCCGCCCGTGCGACGGCTGACCGTGCTGTACGACGCGCACTGCCCGCTCTGCGTCCACCTGCGGCACTGGCTGGCGCGGCAGGCGCAGCTCGTCCCGCTGGACCTGGTGCCCGCCGCCTCGGCCGAGGCCCGGCGCCGGTTCCCGGGGCTCGACCACCGGTCCACGCTCGCGGAGATCACGGTGGTCGGGGACGGCGGACAGGTCTACCGCTCCACCGCCGCCTTCATCGTGTGCCTGTGGGCTCTGGCCGCGCACCGGTCCAGGGCCCACTGGCTGGCCACCCCGGCCGGGATGCCGTTCGCCCGCGTCACCGTCCTCGCCGCCGCCCGGTGGCGCGAGGGGCGCGCCCCCGGCGGCCGGGGGTGCGGGGACGGCCGGTGCGGCGTACCGTACGCGCCCCATTAGGCTCGGGGACCGTGAAGGACGTGAACGACGTGACGGACGCCCGGACTCCGGAGCCGGCGAAGCCCGCCCGGCCCGCCAAGGCCCCCAAGAGCGAGCAGACCCGCACCCTCATCCTCGAAACCGCGCTCCGGCTCTTCCAGGAGCGCGGGTACGACCGGACGACGATGCGGGCCATCGCCCAGGAGGCGGGCGTCTCCGTCGGCAACGCCTACTACTACTTCTCCTCCAAGGAGCACCTGGTCCAGGGCTTCTACGACCGGCTCGCCGCCGAGCACGAGGCCGCGGTCCGGCCGGTCCTGTCCGGCGACAGGGACCTGGCGGTACGGATCAGGGACTCGATGCTGGTCTGGCTGGACGTGGCGGAGCAGTACCACCCCTTCGCGACCCAGTTCTTCAAGAACGCCGCCGACCCGGAGAGCCCGCTCAGCCCCTTCTCGGCCGAGTCGGTCGCGGCCCGCGAGGCCGCCATCTCCATCCACGAGCGGGTCCTGTCCGGCTCCGACACCAAGACCGCCCCGGAACTGGCCGAGCTGCTCCCCCACCTGATGTGGCTGATGCACATGGGACTCGTGCTGTTCTGGGTGTACGACCGGACGGAGGGCACCGAGCGCAGCCGCCGCCTCGTCGAGCGCACGGCACCCATCGCCGCGCGCGCGATCGCGCTGTCGCGGTTCCGGGTGCTGAGGCCGCTGGTGCGCCAGGTGCACGAGGTGCTGGAGGAGTTCATGCCGACCGCCGCCGCCGGGACCCGGGCGGCCGGTTCTAGATCCAACTGAGCCGCCACAGGCGCCAGATGCCCGTACCGTCCGACAGGTACGGCGAACCCGCGACGTCGGTGGTGCTCACGACGTAGTCCTTCTTCTGCCACAGCGGGATGAGCGGCACGTCCGCGGCCACCTCGCGCTGGATCGTCTCGAAGTCCTTCATCGCCCGGCCGCGGTCACCGTACTGCTGGGTGGAGGCGATCAGCCGGTCGACGCGTGGGCTCGCGTAGCCGTTGTGGAGGGTGTTGCCCCGGCCGACCAACGGCTGGGTGAAGCTGTCCGGGTCGGGGAAGTCCGGCACCCAGCCCAGCCCGTAGGCGTCGTAGGCGCCGCTCGTGTACCCCTTCTGGAACGCCCGCCACTCCACTTCGAGGACCTTCACCTCGAACAGGCCGCCGGCCTCGAGCTGCCTGCGCAGCTCGGCGGCCTCGGCGGCGTAGGTGGGACCGGTGCGGTGGGCGTAGGTGAACCGCACGGGCGTCTCCACGCCCGCCTCCCGCAGCAGCGTCCTCGCCCGCTCGGCGCTGGGTTCCGGGTCCACGTCGTGGAAGGCGGTGTTGTGGCCGGCGTAGCCCCGGGGGATCAGCGAGTAGAGGGGCTCCACGGTGGAGTGGTACGCGCCGGTGACGAGCGCGGGGCGGTCGACGAGCGCGGCGACGGCCCTGCGCACCGCCTTGTCCGCCATCGGGGAGCCGGGCCGCACGTTGAAGACGAGGTTGCGGGTCTCCGCGCTGCCGGCCTCCGTCATCTGCACGCCCTCCGCGCTGGCGTCCATCCCGGCCACGGTCCTGGGCGGCAACTGGCGGTGGGTGACGTCGACCTGCCGGGCCTTCCAGGCGGCGGCGAGGCCGTCGGAGTCCTTGAAGTACCGGATCTCCACCGGGCCGCCGGGCTTGCGGACGGCGCCCCTGTAGCGCGGGTTGGGTTCCAGCAGGGCGCGGACCCCGGGCTCGTACGCCGCGAGGACGTAGGGCCCCGATCCGTCGACGCCGTGCCCCTCGCGCAGGGCGCCCCTGGGGTAGCGGTCGCGGTCGACGATGGCGCCGGCACCGGTGGCCAGCTTCTGCGGGAACGTGGCGTCCCGGGCGCCGAGGTGGAAGGTGACGGTCGAACCGTCGGCGTCGACGCGCCTGAGGGCGGGGAACAGGGCCCGGGGGCCGACGTCCGCCCCTATGGCGAGCACACGGTCGAAGGAGTACTTGACGTCCTCCGCGGTGACCTGGCGGCCGCTGGAGAACCGGAGGTCGTCGCGGAGTTCGCAGCGGTACGTCTGGAGGTTCAGCCCGGTGAACTCGCAGCCCTCGGCGGCGTCCGGGACGGGGACCGGGGAGCCCGGCTCGAAGGTCAGCAGCGACTGGAAGACGTTGCTGTACAGGGCCCAGGAGCCGGCGTCGTACGCCCCGGCGGGGTCGAGGGACGTGACCTCGTCCGTCGTTCCCACGGTGATCGGGTCGTCCCGGGCACCGGCCGAGGGAAGTAACTGCCAGGCCCCGGCACCGGCGGCCAGTAACACGACGCACAAGACGATGTACCGAAGACGCACCGAGCGCATGCCGTGATTCCCTTCACGCCACCCCTGCCGCGACGCAGTCACCCAATCACACGCTGTTGGCCGGTGGAAGCCTGAACCTTCACGCCGTCACCACAAGTTCACTTACGCCTGCTTGGACGCCAGCTCCACCAGTGTGATGTCGGAGGGAGCGCCGACGCGGACGGGCGGGCCCCAGGCGCCCGCGCCCCGGGACACGTAGAGCTGGGTGTCGCCGTACCGTTCGAGTCCGGCGAGCGTGGGGTTGGCCAGGTCGGCGAGGAAGTTGCCGGGCCAGAGCTGACCGCCGTGGGTGTGCCCGGACAACTGGAGGTCCACCCCGTGCCGTACGGCGTCGTGGATGACGACCGGCTGGTGCGCGAGGAGCACGGAGGCGCGTGCCCGGTCGCGGTCGCCGAGGGCGGCGGCGAAGTCGGGGCCGTCGCCGTAGTTCTCGCCCGCGACGTCGTTGACCCCGGCGAGGTCGAACCCGGCGATCTCCACGCGCTCGTTGCGCAGCGGGCGCAGGCCGAGCTCGCGCACGTGGTCGACCCACTCCTCGGCACCGGAGAAGTACTCGTGGTTGCCGGTCACGAAGAACGAGCCGTCCCGGGCCCGGAGGCGGGCGAGCGGCTCGGCGGCCGTGCCCAGGTTCTCGACGCTGCCGTCGACGAGGTCGCCCACCACGGCGATGAGGTCCGGCTGGGTGGCGTTGATCGCGTCGACGATGCGCTGGGTGTGGGCCCGGCCCAGGACGGGCCCCAGGTGGATGTCGCTCACGACCGCTATCCGGTACCCGTGGGCCGCGCGGCCCAGCTTCGCCAGCGGCACGGTCACCCGCGTGACCCGGGGCCCGCGCAGGACGCCGTACGTTCCGTACCCGACGGTGCCGAGCGCGGCCGTGGCGGCGGCCCCGCCGACGACGCGGGACACGAACAGCCGCCGGGACAGGGCGGGCGCGGGGGCGGGGGCGGCCACCGGCGCGGTGCCGGGCTCGGGCGCCCCGGGCTCGGGCGCCGGTGCCTCGGGCGCGGCCTGGGCGGGTGCCTCGGGCGCGGCCTGGGCGGCGGCGGGGGCGGCGACCGGCGCGGTGCCGGCCACCGGCGCGGAGGCTGCCTGGGCGGCACCCGCCAGAGCGCCGGCGGCCTTGGGGGCGGCGACCGGCGCGGGCGAACCGTCCGGCGCGGGCGAACCGTCCGGCGCGGGGGAACCGTCCGGCGCGGGCCGCCCGGAGGCCGCCCGGCGCTCCAGGGCGCGCCGCAGCAGCGGCCGTACCGCCTCACCCACGAGCAGGGCGAGCACCACGTACAGCAGCAGCGCCAGCCACAGGTAGCCCGGCCAGGCCACGGCCTGCTGGAGCAGGAACGGCGCCCCCGCGCGCCCCGCCGTCAGCGCGCCCACCGACAGCAGCGGCAGCACGACCAGGGCGACCGTGCCCACCCGCCGCGCCACGCCGCCCGGCCGCGTCACATCGCGGACCAGGCGCCGCCACACGTACCAGTGCACCGCCGCGAGCAGGGCGAGCACGACCACGAACACCAGCAGGACGACCAGCACGACCCCGTACTCCCCTTATCCGCGGTCGCGGCGCAACGCGCGTACGCCACGCAACCCGATGGCGCCCACCACCGTCCCCAGAACAAAGGACGTGATGGCGAGCAGCAGATGAACCCAGAAGTAGGCAGTCGGGTCGCCCGCGTCGTCGAAGGCGAGACCGCTCCCGTCGTTCCAGAGATTCTTGACGAAAGTGATCCAGATGAACCAGCTCCAGACCCCGAAAGCGAGCAGGAACCAGGAGGCGGAGCGGCTGAGCTTCATGCGTTCAGTATCGCCACCGCCGGTCGGGGGCCTCCTGCGGGGTGTGGTGTCGGCTCCGGTGACCGCTCCCTGTACGTTTCCGACCGTGTCCGCTTTGAAAAAGACCGTGCTGACGGTCGCCGCCGCCGCGTTGGTCCCCGTCCTCACCGCCGCCCCGGCCCTGGCGAGCCCGGCGGCGGACAAGGAGGACAAGCAGCCGCAGCCGCCCGCCGCCATGTCCACGGTCGGCGGGGCGAAGCTGGGCAGGCCCGGCACCCAGGTGAACCTGGCCCCCGGGGTGCCCGTGCTGCCCAAGGAGGTGACCGGCCGGTCCTGGATCGTGGCGGACGCGGAGAGCGGCGACGTGCTGGCCTCGCACAACGCCCACTGGCGGCTGCCCCCCGCCTCCACGCTGAAGATGCTGTTCGCGGACACGGTGCTGCCCAAGCTGCCCCGGGACAGGTCGTACGTGGTCACGCCCCAGGACCTGGCGAGGGTCGGCGAGGGTTCCAGTCTGGTCGGGGTGAAGGAGAAGCAGGCGTACACGGTCCACGACCTGTGGCTGGGCGTCTTCCTCCGCTCCGGCAACGACGCCGTGCACGTCCTGTCGTCGATGAACGGCGGCGTCGGCAAGACGGTCCGGGAGATGAACGACCGCGCCGACGAGCTCCAGGCACTGGACACGCACGTCGTCTCGCCGGACGGGTACGACGCGGTGGGCCAGGTCTCGTCCGCGTACGACCTCACGCTGATCGCCCGCAGCGGCATGCAGAACAAGGACTTCCGGGAGTACTGCTCGACGCCCCGCGCGAAGTTCCCCGGGGAGGTCAAGCCCGGCAACAAGAAGCGCTCGACGTTCGAGATCCAGAACACCAACCGGCTGCTGACCGGTGACTACGGCATCCCGGCCTACCAGGGCATCGCGGGGGTCAAGAACGGCAGCACGACGCACGCCGGTGCCACCTTCACCGGCGTCGCCGAGCGGAACGGCAAGGTCCTGCTGGTCACCGTCATGAACCCGTCGGCCAAGGAGAGCCACGCCGTCTACAAGGAGGCGGCCCGCCTGCTGGACTGGGGCTTCTCGGCCGCCGGGAAGGTGAGGCCGGTCGGTGAGCTGGTGCCGCCGAAGTCGGCGCGCACCGGCACCGGGACCGGGGAGAGCGGCGGCAACGGGCAGACCGGTTCCGGCGGCGGCGACCAGGCCGCCGGGGACAGCGGCGGCAGGGCGACGGTCGCGGCGGCCGGTGGCTCGGGCGGCGCCGGGACGGCGCTGGCGGTGACCGGCGGGGTGCTGGTGCTGCTGGCGGGCGGGGTGTTCCTCGTCAACCGCCGCTGGCCGCTTCCGGAACTCGTACGCCGTCGGCGGCAGCAGCCTCCTTCCTAGAGCCCGTCGCCGTCCACGCGGCGCAGAAGAGCAGCAGTTTGGCGGTGAAGTTGATCCACAGCAGGAGCGCGACGGGCACCCCGAACGCCCCGTACATCGACTTCGTCGCCACACCGCTCATATAGCCGCCGAGCAGCAGTTTCAGCGCCTCGAAGCCGACCGCGCCGATGAGTGCGGCCACGACGAGGCGGCGGCGCGGCGGCTGCACGCCGGGCAGCAGCGTCAGCACGTACAGCAGGATCAGGAAGTCGGCGAGGACGGCGACCGCGAGGGCCCCGGCCTGGAGGAGCACGCCACCGGCCCCGCCGCCGGAGATGCCGAGCCGGTCGGCGCTCCAGTCGACGGCGGTGGAGCCGAGGCCGGACGCGGCGAGCGAGGCCAGGCCGGTCGCGCCGAGGCCGAGCAGGACCACCGCGTCCTTGCCCTTGCGGACGAGCGGGTTGTCGTCGTCGCTGTCGTCGAGGCCCCAGACCACGCGCAGGCACTCGCGCATGGAGCCCACCCAGCCGATGCCGGTGAACAGCAGCACGGCGCCCGCGACGACCCCGACCGTGCCGGCGTTGGCGACGAGCCTGTCCAGGTCGAGCTGTTCGGAGATGCCCGGCACCTGCTCGGCGAGCCTCTCCTCGATGTCGCGGAGCTGCGCGTCGCTCAGCAGCGCGGCACCGACGGCGGCGGCGACGGCGATCAGCGGGAAGAGGGCGAGGAAGCTGATGAACGTGATGGCCGCGGCCAGCCGGGTCCAGTGGGCGTGGTCGAGGGTCTCGTACGAGCGCCAGGCGTGCGTCCGCATGAGGCGGGCGGCCCAGGGGCCGATGACGGGGAGCTTGGTCAGCCAGTCCATGCCGTCCCCCTACCCCCGTGATCCGGCTGATCCGAAGACCAGCGTGCGCGTCCCCCAGAAACGCAGGCAGGTGGCGAGGACCATGCCCACGCCCAGCCCGGAGAGGGTGTCGGCGAGCGGGGAGGTGAGCCCGAGCCCGTAGTGCGAGGCGCCGAGGCACGCGAGCTGCACGGCCGCGCCCGCCAGGTTCACCCCGAAGAACGCCCCGTACTCGCGCAGGTGGACGCTCCGGCGGCGGTAGGTGCCGAGGGCGTTGCCGAGGTAGGCCACGGTGCAGCCCGCCAGGAAGGCGAGCGCCTTGGCGGACAGCGGGTCGAGGTGCGGGCGGAGCAGGACGAAGAGGGTCAGGTCGGCGGCGTACGCGACCCCGCCCGCGATCAGGAAACCGGCCGCCTCCCGCTTCACGGGTCCGCCACCGCCGTCCCCTCCACGGGCCCGCCCACCGCCGTCCCGTTCACAGGTCGGCCACCGCCATCCCGTACATCGCCAGCCAGGCCAGGCCGATGACGGCGAGCGGGCGGTCGCGCAGGACGACGT
Organism: Streptomyces sp. WAC05374; assembly: GCF_004353505.1. GTDB lineage: Bacteria > Actinomycetota > Actinomycetes > Streptomycetales > Streptomycetaceae > Streptomyces. The sequence goes on along the minus strand of NZ_SMNQ01000023.1, from coordinate 83,275 downwards.
CCTCGGGGGCGCCGGCGGTGCCGCGGTCGGCGAAGACGGCGTACCGCAGGACGGCCAGGATGAAGGCGATGGTGGAGAGCTGGCGCCAGGTGCCGCTGTTCTCCAGGGCCCACAGGCAGTAGCCGAGCACGGCGACCCCGGCGGCGAGCTGCCAGACGAAGCGGAGGTAGCCGGTCGTGTACTCGGTCAGGAGCACCCGCGTCGCTCCCCCGCCCTTCATCTGCACGGCCTCGGAGTACCGCTTGGCGGCGACCATGAACAGGGCGCCGAAGCCGGTGGTGATGAGGAACCAGCGGGAGAGCGGGATGCCGAGCGCCACTCCGCCGATCATGGCGCGCATCACGAAGCCGGTCGTGACGACCGCGAGGTCGACGACGAGGACGTGCTTGAGGCGGAGGCAGTAGGCGAACTGCATGGCGAGGTACGCGGCCAGCAGCGCGGCCGTCAGGGTGTTGCACAGCGCGGCGCCGCCGGCCAGCGCCCCGAGGGCGAGCACTCCTCCGGTGCCGTACGCCACGGACACCGGGACGTCCCCGGCGGCCACGGGGCGGCGGCACTTGACCGGGTGGGCGCGGTCGGCGTCGGCGTCACGGGCGTCGTTCACCAGGTAGACGGCGGCGGCCGCGGCGGTGAACAGCAGGAACACAATGCCCAGTTGGACCGCGGTGTGGCGGGACGCGAGCTGCCCGGCGGCGGCGGGCGCGGCCACCACGAGCACGTTCTTCACCCACTGGCGGGGCCGCGCGGCCCGTACGAGCCCCAGGGGCACGGAGACGAGCTGGGGCACCGGGCGGGTGGCGGGCGCCGCCGCGACGGTCGGCTCAGCCACGGCGGGTTCCCGGGTGGGCGCAGAAACGATTCGTCGCCGCCTGGCGGAGCCGCCGGGCCGTGACGGCACCCAGCAGGGCGCCGGCCACCACGTCGGTCGGGTAGTGCACGCCCAGCACGAGGCGGGACACGCACATGGCCACGGCCACCGGCACGCCCACCCACCGCGCGCCCGGCCGCACCGCCCCGAACGCCACGGCGGCGGCGGCCGCGGACGCGGCATGCGAGCTGGGGAACGAGTACCGCCCCACCACGGGCCCGAACACCCGTACCGCCCGCCCCGCCGCACGCCTCCCGGCACCGGGGCGCCGCCCCCCGCCGGGCGCGGACGCGGCGCACGCGCAGGGACCGGCGACGGGTGTCCGGCCGCCCGCCAGGTGCTGGGCGCCCGGGCTCGGTCCACCCACCACGTACGGGCCGCCCACCGGATGCGCGTCGCCCGCCAGGTCCAGTCCGCCCACGGCGGCCGGGTCGGCCACCGGGGCCAGGACGCCCGGCGCGGACGCGGCGCAGGAGCAGGAGCCCGCCACCGGGGCCGGGCCGGCAGGTGCGGACGCCTCCCCCGCCGGGGCCGGGCCGCCCACCGGAAGGCGCGGGGCGGGCCCGCCGCCGGGCACGGGCGCGGGACGGGGACGGCGGACGAGGGGTTTCAGGGACATGGCGGCCACATGGGCCGTGGCCGTCAGGGCCGTGGCGCGGAGCCAGGGGCCCCGGCGGGCACGGTCGGCCGCCGCGGCGACCAGGCCGGCCCCAATCCAGAGCGCGGCGTGCTCACCGGCGTACGACAGTGACCGCGCGGCCGCCGCCACGGCCGGCCGGCGACGTCCCCAGGCGTACAGCGCGCCCACCAGTCGGTGATCGGCGGCGCCTTCCCACCCGGCCCCCGCGTATCGCATCCTCCGCCACCCTTTCGTCTCCGTGGACGGGTCCACCACGGGCGACTCTGGCGCGCCGCACGCCGGAGGGCGCGGCAATCTTTGATGACACTCGTTTAATCACCCATTTCGGCGAGCCGAGCGACGCGGACGACAAACCCGTCAAACACCCCAAGCGCGGCGATACGGTCGCATCCATGCCTGATGCCGACACCTTCACCGAGCCGGCCGAGCCGGTGACCGGCTGGGGCCGCACCGCCCCCACCGTCGCCCGTGTCCTGCGCCCCCGCAGCTACGAGGAGGCCGCCGAGGCGGTCCGGGCCTGCGGCGCACGCGGCGGCATCGCCCGCGGTCTCGGCCGCGCCTACGGCGACGCCGCGCAGAACGCCGGCGGAGACGTCCTGGACATGACCGCCCTCGCCCGCATCCGCTCCATCGACGCGGAGGCGGGCGTCGTGGTCTGCGACGCGGGCGTCAGCCTGCACCGTCTGATGGAGGTGCTGCTGCCGCTCGGCTGGTTCGTCCCGGTGACCCCCGGCACCCGCTACGTGACCGTCGGCGGAGCCATCGGCGCCGACATCCACGGCAAGAACCACCACGTCTCCGGCTCCTTCGGCCGCCACGTCCGCGCCTTCGACCTCCTCACCGCCGACGGGACGATCCGCACCGTCGTCCCCGGCACCGACCTGTTCGACGCCACCACCGGCGGCATGGGGCTGACGGGGGTGATCCTGTCCGCCACGGTCCAGCTCCTCCCGGTCGAGACGTCGCTGATGTCCGTCGACACCGAGCGCGCCGCCGACCTCGACGACCTCATGGCCCGCCTGACCGCCAACGACCACGGTTACCGCTACTCCGTCGCCTGGATCGACCTCCTCGCGCGCGGCGCCGCCACCGGGCGCGCCGTCCTGACGCGCGGGGACCACGCCCCGTACGACGCGCTCCCGCGCCGCGCCCGGCGCGACCCGCTCGCGTTCCGCCCGGGCAGGCTGCCGGCCGCCCCCGCGCTGCTGCCCGAAGGGCTCCTCAGCCGCGCGACCGTCGGGCTGTTCAACGAGCTCTGGTACCGCAAGGCGCCCCGCCACCGCACCGGCGAGCTGCAACGGCTGTCCGCCTTCTTCCACCCCCTGGACGGGGTCCCGCACTGGAACCGGGTGTACGGGCGCGGGGGGTTCGTCCAGTACCAGTTCGTCGTCGGGTACGGGCGGGAGGACACCCTGCGCCGCATCGTGCGCCGGATCGCGCGCCGGGGCTGCCCGTCGTTCCTGGCCGTCCTGAAGCGGTTCGGGGAGGGCGACCCGGGCTGGCTGTCGTTCCCCATGCCGGGCTGGACGCTGGCGCTGGACATCCCGGCCGGGCTCAGCGGCCTGGGCGCGTTCCTGGACGAGCTCGACGAGGAGGTCGCGGGCGCGGGCGGGCGCGTCTACCTCGCCAAGGACTCGCGGCTGCGCCCGGACGCGCTGCGCGCCATGTACCCGAGACTGCCGGACTTCCTGGCGCTGCGGGCGGAGCTGGACCCGCGCGCGGTGTTCACCTCGGACCTCTCCCGCCGCCTGTCCCTCTGACCCCGGCGGGTCGGCACGCGCCCCCTCGCCCGCCCCGCCTCACCACCCGTCCCGACCCGACGCAAGGAGTACGACGTCATGAAGGACGCCTTCGGCGCCCCGCAGTCCCTGCTCGTCCTCGGCGGCACGTCCGAGATCGCCCTGGCCACCGCCCGCCGTCTGATCGCCCGCCGTACGCGGACGGTCTGGCTGGCCGGGCGCCCCTCCCCCGCCCTGGACGCCGCCGCCGCGTCCCTCGGGCAGCTCCGCGCCGGTGTCGTGGTCCGCACGGTGCCGTTCGACGCGCTCGACCCCGCCTCGCACGAGGAGGCCCTGGGGAAGGTCTTCGCCGAGGGCGACATCGACGTCGTGCTGCTCGCCTTCGGCGTCCTGGGCGACCAGGCGCACGACGAGGCGGCGCCGCTCGCGGCCGTCCAGGTCGCCCAGACCAACTACACCGGCGCCGTCTCGGCCGGCCTGACCTGCGGGAACGCTCTCCAGACGCAGGGCCACGGCTCCCTGGTCGTGCTGTCGTCGGTGGCCGGTGAGCGCGCCCGGCGCGCCAACTTCATCTACGGCTCCAGCAAGGCCGGCCTGGACGCCTTCGCGCAGGGCCTGGGCGACGCCCTGCACGGCACGGGGGTCCATGTGATGGTCGTCAGGCCCGGCTTCGTGCGGACCAGGATGACCGCCGGGCTGGCCGACCCGCCGCTCGCGACCACACCGGAGGCGGTCGCGCACGCCATCGAGCTGGGGCTGTGGCGCCGGTCGGAGACGGTGTGGGTGCCGGGAGCGCTGCGCGTGGTGATGTCGGCGCTCCGGCACCTGCCGCGCCCGGTCTTCCGCCGCCTGCCGCTGTGACGGGCGGCGCCTCGGGTGCGGCTCGCCTCAGGTGCGGCTGGTGGCCGGTTCGTCGACCGGTGAGCCCTGGGCGGGCACGGACGGCGCCGTACGCCCGGCACCGAACTCGTACTCGGACAGCTTCCGCCACACCCCGTCCGCGCCCTGCTCGTACAGGGCGAAGGAGCCGACGGTCCACGACGCCTCGAAGTCGGCCAGCTCCTCGTACGCCCGGTCCATCGCCTCCTCGGTGATGCCGTGCGCCACCGTGACGTGCGGGTGGTACGGGAACTGGAGCTCCCGCTCCAGCGGGCCGGACGTGTCACGGACCCGCTTCTGGAGCCAGGAGCACGCCGCCGCGCCCTCCACGACCCGGACGAAGACGACCGGCGACAGCGGCCGGAAGGTCCCCGTGCCCGACAGCCTCATCGGGAACGCCCGGCAGGCCGCGGCGACCTCGGCGAGGTGCGTCCGGACCGCCGGCAGCCGCGCCGCCTCGACCTCGGTCGGCGGGAGCAGCGTGACGTGCGTGGGGATGCCGTGGGCGGCGGGATCACCGAAGCCCGCGCGCCGCTCCTGGAGCAGGCTGCCATAGGGCTCCGGGACCGCGATCGAAACGCCGAGCGTTACGGTCCCCACGTCGTTCTCCTCATGTGTCGGTCATCGGCTTCAGCCGCCAGTGTGGCGGCTGGACCCGTCGCGTGGCCAGAGTCGTTGGATCCGGCACCGGAGCAGCGCCGGTGCCGTACCGGTCGCGCACCGGCGCTCGCGCCGGTCTCAGTGCTTGGCGGGCAGGAAGCCCACCTTCTCGTACGTCTGCGCGAGCGTCTCTCCGGCGACCGCGCGGGCCTTCTCCGCGCCCTTCGCCAGGATCGAGTCCAGCGTCTCGGGGTCGTCCAGATATTCCTGGGTGCGGGTCTTGAAGGGGGTCACGAAGTCGACCATGACCTCGGCGAGGTCGGTCTTCAGCGCGCCGTACAGCTTGCCCTCGTAGCTCCGCTCCAGGTCGGGGACGGAGGTGCCGGTGAGGGTGGACATGATCGTCAGCAGGTTGCTGACGCCCGGCTTGTCCTCGGGGTCGAAGCGGATCACGGTGTCGGTGTCGGTCACCGCGCTCTTCACCTTCTTCGCGGTCGCCTTCGGCTCGTCGAGCAGGTTGATCAGGCCCTTCGGGGTGGAGGCCGACTTGCTCATCTTGACCGAGGGGTCCTGAAGGTCGTAGATCTTCGCGGTCTCCTTCAGGATGTACGGCGCCGGGACGGTGAACGTCTCACCGAAGCGGGCGTTGAACCGCTCCGCGAGGTCGCGGGTGAGCTCGATGTGCTGGCGCTGGTCCTCGCCGACCGGGACCTCGTTGGCCTGGTACAGCAGGATGTCCGCGACCTGGAGGATCGGGTACGTGAACAGGCCGACCGTGGCCCGCTCGGCGCCGTGCTTGGCGGACTTGTCCTTGAACTGGGTCATGCGGGAGGCCTCGCCGAACCCGGTCAGGCAGTTCATGACCCAGCCGAGCTGGGCGTGCTCGGGGACGTGGCTCTGGACGAAGAGGGTGCACCGCTCCGGGTCGAGGCCCGCGGCGAGGAGCTGGGCGGCGGCGAGCCGGGTGTTGGCGCGCAGCTCCGCCGGGTCCTGCGGAACGGTGATCGCGTGCAGGTCGACGACCATGTAGAAGGCGTCGTGGGTCTCCTGGAGCGCGACCCACTGACGGACCGCACCGAGGTAGTTGCCGAGGTGGAACGAGCCTGCGGTGGGCTGGATTCCGGAAAGCACACGAGGACGATCAGAGGCCATGTTCCTCATTCTCTCAGGTGCCACCGACAGCTCGGGAACGGATGCCGACAGCCCGGGAACGGATGCCGCCGGGGGGCCGGGGTGGGTGCCGGGGTGGGAACCGATCGGGGGCGGCCGGTGTATTCAGGGTGTGAGGACGCGGGAGGGGGGCCGCATCGTCGTCGACGAGGCCGCGGTGATCGCACGGGTACGCGCCGGGGAGGCGGAGGCGTACGCGGAGCTGGTCCGCGCCTTCACCCCGGTCGCGCTGCGGGCGGCGGTCGCGTTCGGCGCGGGGGCGGAGGCGGAGGACGTGGTGCAGCAGGCGTTCATCAAGGCGTACTGCTCGCTGGGGCGGTTCCAGGACGGCTCGGCCTTCCAGCCGTGGCTGCTGCGGATCGTCATGAATGAGACGAGAAACACAGTGCGCTCGGCGGTCCGGCAGCGGGCCGTCGCCGGGCGGGAGGCGGAGCTGCTGGCCGCCGAGCCGCTGATACCGGAGTCGGCCGACCCGGCGGTGGCGGCCGTGGAGGAGGAGCGGCGCGCGCTGCTGGCGGCGGCGCTGCGGGGGCTGAGCGAGGAGCAGCGCCGGGTCGTCACCTGCCGGTACCTGCTGGAGATGGACGAGGCGGAGACGGCCGCGGCGCTGGGCTGGCCGCGGGGCACGGTGAAGTCGCGGCTGAGCCGTGCGCTGAAGAAGCTGGGCCGGATGCTGCCCGGCGGACCGGACGGGACCGGGGGGGACGCGTGGGAGGGGGTGAGTGATGCGCGCGGGTGAGGAGCCGGACCCGGCGCTGGAGCGGCGGCTGCGGGAGCTGGGGCGCGGGCTGCGGGTGCCGGAGGTGGACGGGGAGTCGATGGCCGAGCGGGTGCTGGCGCGGCTGCTGGCGGAGGCGGTGCCGGTGCCGGTGGCGGAGCCGCCGGGGCGGGGCGAGCGGATGCGGGCGTGGGCCCGGCGGCGGTGGCGGGCGCTGGGTGTGGTGCTGTCCGGGGCGCTGGTCGTGCTGGTGCTGACGCCCCCGGTGCGGGCGGCGGTGGCGGAGTGGTTCGGCTTCGGGGGCGTGCAGGTGCGGTACGACCCCTCGGCGACGCCCGCGCCGGGGGCCGGCCCGGTGGTGCCCGGCTGCTCCTCGCCGGTGCCCCTGGCGGAGGCGGGCCGGCGGGCCGGGTTCGCGCCCCGGGTGCCGGGGGTCCTGGGGCCGCCGGACGCGGTGTCGGTCGGTGAGGCGCCGGGCGGCCCGCGGGTGGTGAGCCTGTGCTGGCACGAGCCGGGGCGGACGATACGGCTGGACGCGTTCCCGGCCCGGTTGGACGTCGGCTTCGGCAAGACGGTGCGCGAGCACCCGGAGTACGTGGAGGTCGCGGGCGTCGGCCCGGCGTACTGGTTCGCGCGGCCGCACCTGCTGACGTTCCCGATGACGGACGGCCGGGGCAGGGCGTGGACCCGCTCGGAACGCACGGCGGGCCCCACGCTGCTGTGGACGCGCCCGGACGGTACGACCCTCCGCCTGGAGGGCGAGCCGTCCCGGGACCGGGCCGTGGAGATCGCCGGGTCCACGTGAGCGCGGGGCTCCGGGCCCGGCACCGGTGCGGTGCCTGTACGGGCCCGGGCCCGGCACCGGACCCGGCGCGGTGCCGTGCCGGTGCCGGGGCCGGGCGGGGTCGCGTCAGACGGGGATGCCGGGGGCCGGGTGGGCGGCCATCAGGTCGGCGACCTCCGCGCGGATCGTGGCGAGGGCGGCCTCGTCGCCGGTGCGTGCCGCGGTGACGCCCCGGTCGATCCAGTCGGCGACGGCCGCCATGTGCTGCGTACCGAGACCGCGGGAGGTGAGGGAGGGGGTGCCGATGCGGATGCCGGACGGGTCGAAGGGCTTGCGCGGGTCGTAGGGGACGGTGTTGTAGTTCACGACGATCCCCGCCCGGTCCAGGGCCTTGGCGGCGACCTTGCCGGGGACGTCCTTGGGGGTGAGGTCCATCAGGATCAGGTGGTTGTCCGTGCCGCCGGAGACCAGGTCGAAGCCGCGGGCGAGGAGTGCGTCCGCGAGGGCCCTGGCGTTGGCGACGACCGCGTGCGCGTAGTCACGGAAGGAGGGCAGGCCCGCCTCGTGGAGGGCGACGGCGATGGCGGCGGTGGTCTGGTTGTGGGGGCCGCCCTGGAGGCCGGGGAAGACCGCCTTGTCGAGCGGCTTGGCGTACTGCTCGCGGCACATGAGCATCGCGCCGCGCGGTCCGCGCAGGGTCTTGTGGGTGGTCGTGGAGATCACGTCCGCGTGCGGCACCGGCGACGGGTGGGCGCCGCCCGCGATCAGGCCGGCGATGTGGGCGACGTCGGCCACCAGGACGGCGCCCGCCTCACGGGCGATCTCGGCGAACGCCGCGAAGTCGATGGTCCGGGGCAGCGCGGTGCCACCGCAGAAGATGACCTTGGGGCGCTCCTTGAGCGCGAGGTCGCGCACCTCGTCGAAGTCGATCAGCCCCGTGTCGTGGCGGACGCCGTACTGGACGCCGCGGAACCAGGTGCCGGTGGCCGAGACGCCCCAGCCGTGGGTGAGGTGGCCGCCCATGGGGAGGGCCATGCCCATCACGGTGTCGCCGGGTTCGGCGAAGGCGAGGTAGACGGCGAGGTTCGCCGGGGAGCCGGAGTAGGGCTGGACGTTGGCGTGGTCGACGCCGAAGAGGGCCTTGGCGCGGCCGATGGCGAGCCGTTCGACCTGGTCGATGTTCTGCTGGCCCTCGTAGTAGCGCCGGCCTGCGTAGCCCTCGCTGTACTTGTTCTGCAGGACGGTGCCCGAGGCCTCCAGGACGGCGTGCGAGACGTAGTTCTCGCTCGGGATCAGCCGCAGCGTCTCGGCCTGGAGCCGCTCCTCCGCGCCGACGAGCGCGGCGAGTTCGGGATCGGAGGCGGACAGGGCGGGGTGGTGGGCGGGAAGGGGAAGGCTGGTCATGGCGTCCTCCAAGGGGGCCGGCAGCACGGACGTGGTCTGCGGGTGCCCAGGCGGGCGGCACCCTCGTGTGGTCTGCCGCGCACGGCTCCCCCGGGGTCGCTTCCCCGTACGCCAGTCGCCGTGCGTGAACCCCACCCTAGCCGCCGCGCCCGGGGCGAGGTTTCTTCGTCCGCATGGCGAGCGACGATAGAAAGGGGCGCCACTCCCGCCCCACGCCGCAGGACGAACGGAGATCCCGTGTCGAGCACACAAGACGCGATCGCTTCCGCCGAGGCGCACAGCGCGCACAACTACCACCCGTTGCCCGTCGTCGTGTCGTCGGCGGACGGCGCCTGGATGACCGATGTGGAGGGGCGGCGCTACCTCGACATGCTCGCCGGCTACTCGGCGCTCAACTTCGGCCATGGCAACCGGCGGCTGATCGAGGCCGCGAAGGCGCAGCTCGAGCGGGTGACGCTGACGTCCCGCGCGTTCCACCACGACAGGTTCGCCGACTTCTGCGAGCGGCTCGCTCAGTTGTGCGGCATGGAGATGGTGCTGCCGATGAACACCGGGGCGGAGGCGGTGGAGACCGCCGTGAAGACCGCCCGCAAGTGGGGCTACCGCGTCAAGGGCGTGCCGGACGGCATGGCCAAGATCATCGTGGCGGCGAACAACTTCCACGGCCGGACGACCACAATCATCAGCTTCTCCACCGACCCCGAGGCGCGGGCGGACCACGGCCCGTACACGCCGGGCTTCGAGATCGTGCCGTACGGGGACCTGACGGCGATGGAGGAGGCCATGACGGAGAACACCGTGGCCGTCCTGCTGGAGCCGATCCAGGGCGAGGCCGGGGTGCTGGTGCCGCCGCCCGGGTACCTGCCGGCGGTCCGGGAGCTGACCCGGCGGCGGGACGTGCTGTTCATCGCGGACGAGATCCAGTCGGGCCTGGGCCGCACCGGCCGGACGTTCGCGTGCGAACACGAGGGCGTCGTCCCGGACATGTACCTGCTGGGCAAGGCGCTGGGCGGCGGTGTGGTGCCGGTGTCGGCGGTCGTGTCGAGCGCGGCGGTCCTCGGGGTGCACCGGCCGGGCGAGCACGGGTCGACGTTCGGCGGGAACCCGCTGGCGTGCGCGGTGGCCCTGGAGGTCGTGGCGATGCTGCGCACCGGCGAGTACCAGCAGCGGGCGGCCGAGCTGGGCGACCATCTCCACCACGAGCTGGGGCTGATGGTGGGCGGGGGCGCCGTGGAGGCGGTGCGCGGCCGGGGCCTGTGGGCCGGGGTGGACGTCGTGCCCGCCCTGGGCACGGGGCGGGAGATCTCGGAGCGGCTGATGGAGCGCGGGGTCCTGGTGAAGGACACCCACGGCTCGACGATCCGCATCGCCCCGCCGCTGGTGATCAGCAAGGAGGACCTGGACTGGGGCCTGGAGCAGTTGCGCCAGGTGCTGCGCTGACGGTTCAGGGCAGCGCGCGGCACAGGGCGTCCAGGGCGCCCGCCCAGGCGCTGTCGGTCGGGGTGGCGTAGCCCACCACCAGGGCGTCGCGGCCGGGCGGCACGTCGGGGTGGCGGAAGCGGTCCAGGCCCTGGACGGCCAGGCCCTGCCACGCGGCGGCCTGGACGACGGACCGCTCCGTGCCGGGCGGCAGCTCCAGCACGGCGTGGAGCCCGGCCGCGATGCCGCTGACGCGGATGTCGGGCGCCCGGTCGGCGAGCGCGGCCACGAGCTGGTCGCGCCGCCGCCGGTAGCGCAGCCGCATGCCCCGTACGTGCCGGTCGTACGCGCCGGAGCGGATGAACTCCGCCAGCGTCAGTTGGTCCAGCGCGCTCGACACCCAGTCGGAGTGGTCCTTCGCCGCCAGGACGTCCCCCACGAGGGCCTCCGGGAGCACCATCCAGCCCAGCCGTATCCCGGGCGTCAGCGACTTGCTCGCCGTGCCGAGGTAGACCACCCGCTCGGGGTCCAGGCCCTGGAGGGCGCCGACCGGCTGGCGGTCGTAGCGGAACTCGCCGTCGTAGTCGTCCTCCAGGATCAGCGCGCCCGTGCGCCGCGCCCAGTCGACGGCCTCGGCACGCCGGTCCGGCGGCAGTGCGCCACCGAGCGGGAACTGGTGGGCGGCCGTCATCAGGACCGCGCCCTCCCGGCCCAGCGCCCCGACCCTCGTGCCGGTCTCGTCGAAGGGCAGGGCGGGCGTGCGCAGACCGGCCTCGCCGAGCAGGTCCCAGTGGATGTCGAGCCCGTAGGACTCGACGGCCACGTCCCGCACCTGACGCCCCCGCAGCACCCGGGCCATCAGCCGCAGCCCGTGGACGAAGCCGGAGCAGATGACGATGCGGCCGGGGTCGGCGTACACGCCCCGGGCCCGTGCCAGGTAGTCGGCGAGGACGGTACGCAGCTCGATGCGGCCGTGCGGTTCGCCGTAGCCGAACGCCTCGTGCGGGGCGGACGTCAGCGCGCGGCGGGCCGCCTTGAGCCACTCGCCGCGCGGGAAGGACCCGAGGTCGGGCGTGCCGGGGTGCAGGGTGTGGGCGGCGGTGCGGCGCACGGGCGGGCGCCGGGCCGGTGCGGGGCGGGCCGGCGCGCCCCTGTGGGCACCGCCGCGGGGTGCCTGGCCCGGGCCGGGGCGCGGGGTGGCGCGCGGCGCGACGCGCGTGCCGGAGCCCTGCCGGGCGGTGAGCCAGCCCTCGGCCACGAGCTCGGCGTACGCGTCGGCGACCGTGTTGCGGGCGATGCCGAGGTCGGCGGCGAGCGAGCGGGAGGACGGCAGCCGTGTCCCGGGCGCGAGCCGCCCGGTCCGCACGGCCTCCCGCAGCGCGTCCATCAGGCCGGACCGCAGCCCGGGGCCGCGCAGGTCCAGGTGGAGGTCGGCGCCGAAAGCGGCCCAGGAATCCGTCATGGAAATGGACCATACCCGTGCGCCATCCACCCCGTACGGTCGTGGCCATGACGACAGAGACGACGACGCAGACCCAGCCCCACCCGCAGACCCCGGCGGACGCGTACGCCACCGAGCACTGCCCCCGCCTCGCCTGGACCGAGCACGCCCCCGAGGTCTTCAAGGCCATGATCCGGCTGGACGCGGCCGCCCGCCGGGGCGTGGACCCGGTCCTCCTCGAGCTCGTCAAGATCCGGGCCTCGCAGCTCAACCACTGCGCCTACTGCCTGGACATGCACACCAAGGACGCGCTGGCGGCCGGCGAGTCGGTCGAGCGGATCGTCCAGCTCAGCGCCTGGGAGGAGTCGCGGCACTTCTACACCGAGAAGGAGCTCGCGGCGATCGAACTGACGGAGGCGGTCACGGTCCTGACGGACGGTTTCGTCCCGGACGAGGTGTACGAGAGGGCCGCCGGGCACTTCGACGAGACGGAACTGGCCCAGCTCATCGCCGCGATCACGGTCATCAACGCCTGGAACCGCTTCGGTGTCGCCACCCGCCAGTCCCCGGGCCACTACACCCCCGGCCAGTTCAAGAGCGGCGCCAAGTGACGGACGCCGTCGCCGCGTTCCGCGCCCTGCACCATGGCCGGGCACCGGGCGACCCCTTGGTGCTGCCCGGCCCGTGGGACGCGGCCAGTGCCCGCGCCTTCGAGGAGGCCGGGTTCCCGGCCCTGGCCACGCCGTCCGCGGGGGTGGCGGCGTCCCTGGGGTACGAGGACGGTGCGACCCCCGCCGGTGAGATGTTCGCGGCCGTCCGCCGGATCACCCGGGCGGTCTCCGTGCCGGTGTCGGCGGACGTGGAGGGCGGTTACGGGCTCGCGCCGAAGGAGCTGGTCGCCCGCGTCCTGGAGGCCGGCGCGGTGGGCGTGAACCTGGAGGACTCCCGGGCCGGTGTGCTGCGGGAGCCGCGGGCGCACGCCGACTGGCTGGCCCGGGTACGGGCGGAGGCGGGCGACCGGCTGTTCCTGAACGCCCGCGTGGACTCCTTCCTCCGGGGCGTCACCGACCCGGAGGACGCCATCGCCCGGGCGCGGCTGTACGTGGCGGCGGGCGCCGACTGCGTGTACCCCATCGGCGTGCCGCCCGCGCACCTGCCGCTCCTGCGCGCGGAGATCGCGGGCCCCCTCAACGTGGCACCGCTCCCGGGCGGCCCGCCGGTCGCGGAGCTGGGGCGCCTGGGTGCCACGCGCGTCACGTTCGGCCCGGGGCTGCTGCACCGCGCGATGGACGCGGTGCGGGACATCGCCGGTCAGCTTCGGCGCAGTTCGTAGACCGTGCCGTCGTCGGTGTCGGTGACCGGGGTGAACCCGGCGCGGGTGACGACCGCGTGCGAGGGGGCGTTGCCGTGGTCGACGGTGGCGCGCAGCACGCTCACCCCGGGCTGGGCGAGGGCCCAGTCGGTGAGGGCGCGCACGGCCTCGGTGGCGTAGCCGTGGCCGCGGGCGCCCTCGACGAGGTCGTAGCCGATCTCGGCGCGGCCGTCGGCGTCCGGGGCGGCGTGGAAGCCGATGGCGCCCACCGCCCGGCGGTCGGCGGCCCGGACGATGGCGTACGTGCCCCAGCCCGGGCGGTACGTCCCCGCCTCGCGGGCCTCGGTCACCATGCCGGCGGCGAACCGGGTGCCCTCCGGCGGGCCGCCGTCGGCCCAGGTGAAGCCGCCGTCGCCGCCGCCGTGCAGGTCGGCCGCGACCAGCGGGGAGACCTCGCACAGCACCAGGCGCTCGGCGGCCACCGGGTCGGCGTACCAGCGCCAGACGGCCGGGCGCGGCCGGTCGTCGACGGCCGTGCGGCCCGTCGCCCGGAGCAGGGTCCGCCACGGGTCGTCCGTGCGCGGGACGTGGGGGAAGAGCGTGTCCAGGACGCGGGCGGCCAGGTGGCCGGGCGGCTGCCAGCCGGGAGTGCCGAGGGCGCCGAGGATGTCGTACGTGTGCAGCAGCGTCTCGACGACGCCCATGGCCGCGAAGCCGTCGGCCCCGGCCATGCCGTACGGGTGCCAGGCGCGGACGCCGTGGGGCGTGGTGCGGACGACGGCGGACAGCAGCCCGCCGGTCACCTCGATGACGCGGACGAGTCCGGCCGGGTCGGTGCCGGGCTCGGCGCTGAGGACGAAGGGGGCGTAGGAGTCGGTGGCCCGGCCGGTCAACTGCGTGGCGTAGCCGGTGAAGTCCTCGGCGATGTGGACCGCCGTGTCGTAACAGCTCCACTCCAGGCCGGCCGCCGGGCCGGACCAGTCCCGGTCCGCCACCGTGCGCAGCGCCGCGCTCGTGATCGCCACCGCTTCGTCGACGTCGTGCGCTCCCATGATCGTCATACCGGCGACCCTAGGGGCCCGTGCCCGGCCGGGGCCACCGGTTTTTCCCCCGGGGTGAACGTCCGCCGGGCCGTGCCGTTTCCGCCGGGCGCCGATATCCGCTGGGCCGTGCCGCCGTGGTGATCCATCCTGGGTCGCGAGCACGTGCCCGCCGCACCCGTCGAAGGGATTCCGCCGTGACCACGGAACGCACCGGCCCGCCTCTGGTCGGGGACGAACGCGCGATGCTGCGCGCCTTCCTGGACTACCACCGCGCCACTCTGGCCATGAAGTGCGACGGCCTGTCCGACGAGGACCTGCGCCGCCGTTCGATGCCGCCGTCGGCGCTCTCCCTGCTGGGCCTGGTCCGGCACATGGCCGAGGTGGAACGCGCCTGGTTCCGCCGGACCATGGCCGGCGAGGACGTCCCGCTCGTCTGGTCGCCCGAGGGCGACTACCAGGTGGCGTACGACGCGACGGGCGCCACGCGCGCGGAGGCGTTCGCCGCCTGGGAGGCGGAGGTCGAACACGCCCGCCGTGTCGAGGCGTCGGCCCCGTCGCTCGATGTCACGGGCCACAACGCCCGCTGGGGCATCGACGTCTCCCTGCGGCACGTGATGCTGCACCTGATCCACGAGTACGCGCGTCACAACGGGCACGCGGACCTGCTGCGCGAGGGTGTCGACGGCACGGTCGGGGCCTGACGCCCAAGCCGGTTGACATCAACCGCGGTCGAGGTTGAAAGCTGGACGGCGCAACGAACCCCTCACCCCGGGAGACATCATGAACCCGCAGGTCACCGGCGTACCGGTCCCGCAGGAGGACGTGGACGCCATCGTCGCGTTCGTCGCCGGCGTGCAGCACGCCCAGCAGAACGCCCTCCCCGGCGCCTTCATGGGCGGCTTCCGCCGGGACGCGTTCTGGACCACCGCCCACGGCAAGCGGCTGACCGGCTTCGACGAGATCAGCGCCTTCACGCACAAGGTCCTGCCCGGCACGATCGACCACGACGTGACCGCCACCTACGAGGTGGAGCACATCCTGTTCGTGCGGCCCGACGTCGCCGCGGTCAAGGTGCGCCAGCGGCCGGTCACCCGCGGTGGCGAGCGGCTCGACGAGGTGTTCCGGGGGCAGGCCGACCCGGCGTCCCTGGTGGCGGACAACCCGGACGCCGTGCCGGGCACCCCGCTGTACGTACTGGCCAAGGACGACGGGGTGTGGCGGGTCGCCGCCGCCCAGAACACCAAGGTCATCGACCCGGAGACGCTGGCCGCGGGCTGAGGGCCCGGCCCCGGGGCCCCGGGGCCGCGAGGGGCGATTCGCCCGATTATCCTGGTTTTGTGGATGATCGCGGTGAGCAGAGGCCGCCCGTCGGCGGAGTGCGTCCGGAGATCCTCGCCTCCTGGCAGCGCTCACGGTCCCTGGGGATCGACACCGAGGGTGCCGCCCTGCCGGTCGAGAGCGACCTCGATCCGGAGTCCCGGCTCGTCAGGGCCGCCGCACCGGTGCTGGAGCACCTGTGCGAACGGTTCTCCGGCCTGCCCGTCACGGTGACGCTGGCCGACGCCCGGGCGCACATCGTCGACCGGCGCGGCGACCCCGTCGGGCTGGACCTCATGGACGCCGCCTCGCTGGTCCCGGGCGCCAACGTCGACGAGCGGTTCATGGGCACCAGCAGCGTCAGCATGGTGCTGAGCACCCGGTCACCCTTCGTGGTCGTCGGCCACGAGCACTTCCTGCACAACCTCAAGGAGCTGACCTGTATGGCCGCCCCGGTGCGGGACCCGGTGGGCGGCAGCGTCCAGGGCGCGGTCAACCTCTCCATACCCAGGGAACTGGCCCGGCCCGGCATGGCGCTCGCCCTCCACGAGGCCACCGACCGGATCGCCGAACGCCTGCTGGAACTGAGCACCGCCAGGGAACGGAACCTGATGAGCTCCTTCCTGCACGCCCGCGAGCGCGGCGGCCACGGGCGGCTGCACCTGGAAACCGGCGAGCTCACGCCGCTCGGCGCGGCGGCGCCCCGGCTGGCCCCGCAGGAGCGGCTGGCGCTGCTGGAGAGCGCCATCGAGCTGATCTCCTCCGGCGGTGAGGCGTTCGCCGAGGTGGCGCTCGCGGGCGGCCGCGTGGCCACGCTGCGCCGCCGGGAGCTGCACCACGGCGAGGCGGAGGGCGCGGCCGTGGAGGTCAGCTTCGCCGACCCGGGCCGCGAGGGCCCGCGTGACCGGGCCGGCTCCGCCGCCGGCGGTACGACGGTCACCGCGACCGCCCCGGACGGCCGGGACGTGCCCCTGCTGCACCGCCCGCCCGGCCGGCCGGAGCAGCCCGGCGAGGCGGAGGGGGCCGGTGCGCGGCCCGACGCGTGGCTGCTGCTGGTGGGCGAGCCGGGGGTCGGCCGCCTGGCCGCCGAGGCGCGCGGGCGGCTGGCGCTGCTGAACGAGGCGGGCGCCCGCCTC
Source organism: Streptomyces sp. WAC05374 (assembly GCF_004353505.1). Taxonomy (GTDB): domain Bacteria; phylum Actinomycetota; class Actinomycetes; order Streptomycetales; family Streptomycetaceae; genus Streptomyces. The sequence continues at coordinate 66,805 of NZ_SMNQ01000023.1, read as the reverse complement.
GGCACCACCCTGGACGCGCGGCGCACCGCCGAGGAGCTGGCCGAGATCGCCGTACCGCGCTTCGCCGACGTCGTGGTGGTCGACCTCGTCGAGGGCGCCCTCGCGGGCGAGGAGCCCCCGGGCGGGCGCGCCGCCCCGAAGGCGGCCCTGCGCAGGGCGGCGGCCTGGGCGGGCGAGGACTCCCGCGACGCACCGGTCGGCCGGGTGGACGAGCCGGTCGCCTACCCGCCCGGCAGCCCGCAGGCCCGGTGCCTGGGCACCGGCAGGCCGGTGACGGACACGGTGCTGACCGCCGCCCTGACCGGTCCGCCGGCCGGTGACGAGCACCCCGTCGACCTGCTCGGCGAGGGCGTGCACTCCTACCTGGGCGCCCCGCTGTCCGCGCGGGGAGCCGTCCTGGGCCTGGTGGGGTTCTACCGGCGCGGCAGGACCTGGCCGTACGAGGAGGACGACCTGGCGCTGGCGGGCGAGCTGGCGGCGCGCGCCGCGATCAGCGTGGACAACGCCCGCCGCTACAGCCAGGAGCACCAGGCGTCCCTGACGCTCCAGCGGAGCCTGCTGCCGCGTGACACGCCCCGGCTGACGGCCGTGGAGCTGGCGTCCCGCTATCTGCCCGCCGACGCCCGGGCGGGCGTGGGCGGCGACTGGTTCGACGCGATCCCGCTGTCGGGGCTGCGCGTGGCCCTGGTCGTCGGGGACGTGGCCGGGCACGGGCTCCAGGCGGCGGCCACCATGGGCCGGCTGCGGACGGCCGTCCACACGCTGGCCGCCCTGGACCTGCCGCCCGAGGAGGTGCTGACCCACCTGGACGACCTGGTCAGCCGCACCTCCGGCGCCTCCCTGGAGGAGGACCCCGCCACGGCGGCGACCTGCCTGTACGCCGTGTACGACCCGGTGTCGTGCCGCTGCACGGCCGCCCGGGCCGGTCACCCGCCGCCCGCGCTGCTGGTGCCGGACGGCCCGGCGCGGCTGCTCGACCTGCCGGCCGGCCCGCCGCTGGGGCTCGGCGGGCTCCAGCCGTACGAACCGGGCACGGTCGACCTGCCGGAGGGCAGCCTGCTGGCGCTGTACACCGACGGCCTGCTCAAGGAGAGCCGCGGCTTCGGCGACACCGACACCGACGCCCGCACCAAGCAGCTCCTGGACGCGCTCGACGTGCCGGAGCCCTCCCTGGAGCGGATCTGCGACCGGGTCACCCGCACCCTGCTCCCCGACGGCCCCCGCGACGACGTGGCCCTGCTCCTGGCCCGCGTGCACGCGCTGCCCGACGACCGGGTGGCGTCCTGGGAGCTGCCCTCCGACCCCTCGGTGGTGGCCCGGGCCCGCGCCCTGACGCACCACCAGCTCGCCGAGTGGGACCTGACCGAGCTGGACTTCAGCACCGGCCTGGTGGTCAGCGAGCTGGTCACCAACGCCGTGCGGTACGGCGGCCAGGGGCCCGTGTCCCTGCGCCTGCTCCGCGACGGCTCGCTGATCTGCGAGGTGTCCGACCGCAGCAACACCTCGCCCCGTATCCGCCGCGCGGCGACCACCGAGGAGGGCGGCCGGGGCCTGTTCCTGGTCGCCCGGTTCACCAAGAGCTGGGGCGCCCGGTTCATGCCCCAGGGCAAGACGGTCTGGGCCGAACAGGTCCCGCCGGGCCGGCACACCACCCCCGAACCGGACGAGCAGACCCTGCTGGACATGTTCGGCGACCTCTAGACGCCCGGCCCCCGCCCTACTTCGGCAGCCAGGCCCGCCACGTCGACTCGTTGGCCTCGACCCACTTCTCGGCCGCCTCCTCGGGCGCGAGCTTCTGCTCGGCGATCATCAGCGCGACGTCGTTCTGCGCCTCGGTCGTCCAGCGGAAGTTCTTCAGGAAGGCGGCCGCCTTCCCGCCCTTCTTCGCGAAGTCGGCGTTGAGGAACTTCTGGAGCGGGGTGTGCGGGTAGGCACAGGCGACCTTCTCGGGGTCGGCGTCGCAGCCCTCCTTGTAGGCGGGCAGCTTCACCTCCGTCATCGGCACCTTCTCGAACAGCCACTGCGGCTTGTACCAGTACGTCAGGAAGGGCTTCTTCTCCTTGGCGAACTGCTTGATCTGGGTGATCTGCGCCGCCTCGGAGCCGGCGAAGACGACCTTGTAGTCCAGGCCGAGGTTCTTCACCAGCGCCTTGTCGTTGGTGACGTAGGACGGCGAGCCGTCCATGAGCTGGCCCTTGCCGCCGCTCTCCGCCGTGCGGAACTGGTCCGCGTACTTGTTGAGGTTCTTCCAGTCGGTGACGTCCGGGTGCTTCTCGGCGAAGTACGTGGGGACGAACCAGCCGATGTGGCCGGTCACGCCCAGGTCCCCGCCGCGGGCGATGGTCTTCTTGTCCTCGACGTACCGCTGCTCCTGCTCCGGGTGGCCCCAGTCCTCCATGAGGGCGTCCACCCGGCCCTGGCTGAGGGCGTCCCAGGCGGGGACCTCGTCGACCTGGACGGTGTCGACGCGGTAGCCCAGCTCGTGCTCGAGCAGGTACTTGGCCACGGCCACGTTGGCCTGGGCTCCCACCCAGGACTGGAGCGACAGGGTGACCGTCTTCGCGCCCTGGGCGGCGGCGTACGGGGACGCCTGCCTGGTCATGTCGGCGGCGCCGCAGGCGGTCAGGGGCAGCAGGGTCACTGCCGCGAACAGGGGGGCCAGGATGCGCTTACGCACGCTCGGCCTCCTTTCCGGTGGGCTGGGTGACCCGGTCGAGCATCAGGCCCAGGCAGACGATGGCGGCGCCGGCGACCAGGCCGGTCGCCAGGTCGCCCTGGGCGAGGCCGAAGACGACGTCGTAACCGAGGGCGCCACCGCCGACCAGGCCGCCGATGATGACGACGGCGAGGACGAGGACGACCGCCTGGTTGACGGCCAGCAGCAGGGCGGGCCGGGCCAGCGGGAGCTGGACCTGGAGCAGTTGCTGCCGACCCGTGGCGCCCAGCGAGCGGGCGGACTCCATCGCGACCGGGTCGACGTTCCTGAGGCCCTGGGTGGTGATGCGGACGACGGCGGGCAGGGCGTACACCACGGCGGCGGCGACCGCCGGGGCGCGGCCCACGCCGAAAAGGGCGACCACGGGGATCAGGTACACGAACTGCGGCATGGTCTGGAAGACGTCCAGGACCGGGCGCAGGCAGCGCTCCACCCGGGCGCTGCGGGCCGCCGCCACGGCGATGGCGAACCCCAGCACGAGTGTGACCGCGACGGCGGCCAGGACCTGCGAGAGCGTGTCGAGGGACGCGTCCCACACGCCCAGCACGCCGATGGCGGCCATGGCGGCGACGGCGGTCAGCGCGGTGCGCCAGGTGCCGACGAGCAGCGCCAGCACACCGACGACCAGCAGCAGCGACCACCAGGGCAGCGCCTGGAGCCCGTCCCGTACGGGGTCGAGGACCCAGCCGGTGAAGTGGGCCGCCCAGTCGGCGGTGCCGCCGATGACGGGGACGCCCGAGTAGAGGTGGGCGGTCATCCAGTCGACGGCCCGGTTGACCGGGTCGGCGATGCCGACGTGCCAGGCCGCGGGCCAGGTGTCCCCGCCGATGAGCCGGCCGGTCACGGCGGCGGCCACCACGGCGACCGCGCAGGCCGCCCAGTCCCGGCCGCGCACGGCGCGCGCGCCGGTGGCCGTGCGGTCCAGCACCACGGCGAGCAGCACGATGGGGATGCCGGCGGCGAGGGCGGCGCCCACGTCGACGGAGGCGAGCGCCTGGTAGACCCGGTCGCCGAGGCCGCCGGCGCCGATGACGGACGCGATGACCGCCATCGACAGGGCCATCATGATCGACTGGTTGACGCCGAGGAGGAGTTCCTTGCGCGCGAGCGGCAGCCGGGCGGTCAGCAGCCGCTGCGTGCCCGTCGCGCCCAGGGAGGCGGAGGCCTCCAGGACGCCCGGGTCGGCGCCGCGCAGGCCGAGCGCGGTGAGGCGTGCCATGGGCGGGGCGGCGTAGACGACGGTCGCGAGGACGGCGGCGGGGACGCCGATGCCGAAGACCAGGACGACGGGGAGCAGGTAGGCGAACGCGGGCAGCACCTGCATGGTGTCGAGGACGGGCCGCAGCGCCCGGTACGTGCGGTCCGACAGCCCGGCGGCGAGGCCGAGCAGGGCGCCCAGCGCGACGGACGCGGCCACCGCGACGACCATCAGGGCGAGGGTCTGCATGGTGGGCACCCACATGCCGAGCAGCCCGCACACGGCGAACGAGGCGACGGCGGTGAGCGCGAGGCGCACGCCCGCCACCCGCCAGGCGATCAGCCCGGCGGCGGCGGTGACTCCGGCCCATCCGGCGGCGAGGAGCACCAGGTAGACGCCGCGCACGGACAGGACGACGGCGTTGCTGACGTGCCCGAAGAAGTAGAGGAACAGCGGGTGGCTGTCGCGGTTGTCGACGATCCAGTCGCTGGCGGAGCCGAGCGGCCCGGACAGGTCGGCTTCGAGCGCGGCGGGCCAGCTTCCGCCGCCGGCCAGGAGGAGCCCGAGCGGCACGAGGGCCAGGGCGGCGGCCAGCGGCCAGTACCTGCGGGCGACGGCCGGCAGGCGCGGCTGGGCGGGGGCGGTGACGGCTGCGGTCATGCCGCCGCCTTCCCCACGGGGACGCCCGCAACGACGGACAGCAGCCCCTCGTGGTCCACGACGCCCACGCAGCGGCCGGAGTCGACGACGCGCACCGGGCCGCCGCTGCGGGCGACCGCCTCGATGGCCTCGGAGACGGTCGCGCCGGGGGTGACGGCCGGGCCGGAGTCGGCGTCGCCGTCGCAGGGCGGCCGCATGGCGGTGCGTACGGTGATGACCTGCTCGCGCGGCACGTCCCGCACGAAGTCGCGTACGTAGTCGTCGGCGGGCGAGCCGACGATCTCCTCGGGCGTGCCGCACTGCACGATGCGGCCGTCGCGCATCAGGGCGATGCGGTCGCCGAGGCGCAGCGCCTCGTTGAGGTCATGGGTGATGAAGATCATCGTGCGGCCCTCCTCGCGGTGGAGCCGGACGACCTCCTCCTGCATGTCGCGCCGGATCAGCGGGTCGAGCGCGCTGAACGGCTCGTCGAACAGCAGTACTTCGGGGTCGACGGCCAGTGCGCGGGCGAGGCCGACGCGCTGCTGCTGGCCGCCGGAGAGCTGGCCGGGTTTGCGGTCCTCCATGCCCTCCAGGCCGACCTTGGCGACGACCTCGGCGGCCCTGGCGCGCCGCTCGGCGCGGCTCATGCCCTGGATCTCCAGCCCGTAGGCGACGTTGTCGACGACCGAGCGGTGGGGCAGCAGGCCGAAGTGCTGGAAGACCATGGCGGCGCGGTGGCGGCGCAGTTCACGCAGCCGGGCCTTGTCCATGGACAGGATGTCCTCGCCGTCGATGGCGACGGTGCCGGAGGTCGGCTCGATGAGCCGGGTCAGGCAGCGCACGAGGGTGGACTTGCCGGAGCCGGACAGGCCCATGACGACGAACACCTCGCCCTTGCGGACGTCGAAGGAGACGTCCCGGACGGCGGCGGTGCAGCCGGTGCGCTCGCGCAGTTCGGCGGCGGGCAGTCCGGCGAGGTCCGAGCCGGGTACCCGGTCGGCCTTGGGGCCGAAGACCTTCCACAGGTTCTCGACGGAGAAGACGGGTGTCGTGTCGACCGGTGCCGTACTCATCGGGCACCACCTCCCAGCAGTTCGGCGGCTTTTTCGCCGACCATCAGCACCCCGATCATCGGGTTGACGGCGGGCATGGTCGGGAAGACGGACGCGTCGGCGATGCGGATGCCGTCGAGCCCGCGGATCGTCAGGTCGGGTCCCACGACGGCCTGTTCGTCGTCGACGGCGCCCATGCGGCAGGTGCCGGCGGGGTGGTACACGGTGTGCGCGACCTTGCGGGCGTACTCGCTGAGCTCCTCGTCGCCGGTCACCTCGGGGCCGGGGCAGACCTCGCGCTTGAGCCAGCCGGCGAGCGGCTCGGCCTTGGCGATCTCGCGGGCGATGCGGATGCCGTCCACGAGGGTCCGGCCGTCGTAGTCGTCCTCGTCGGTGAAGTACCGGAAGTCGAGGGCGGGCTTGACCTCGGGGTCGGCGCTGGTGAGGTAGAGGCGGCCGCGGCTGCGCGGCTTGGGGATGTTCGGCGTCATCGACACGCCGTGCGCGGGGCGTTCGTAGCCCAGCCGCTCGGGGTTGTCGGTGAACGGTATCTGGTAGAAGTGGAACATCAGGTCCGGTCCCTTGGACGCGGGGTCGCGGCGCACGAAGAGACCGGCGTCGCTGTCCATGGCGGAGTTCTCCGGGATGGGCCCGTTCGTCTCCCAGACGATGACCGACTCGGGGTGGTCGAGCAGGTTCTCGCCGACGCCCGGCAGGTCGTGGACGACCGGGATGCCCAGCTTCTCGAGGTCCTCCCGGGGGCCGATGCCGGAGTGCAGCAGCAGCCGGGGCGTGTCCACGGCTCCCGCGCAGAGGAGGACCTCGCGCCGGGCGGTGACGAGCCGCTCGGTCCCGTCCTTGGCGCGGACGTGGACGCCGGTCGCCCTCGTGCCGTCGAGCCGGAGCTTGTACGCCCAGGTCTCCAGCATCAGGTGGAGGTTGGGGCGTTCGTCCATGACGGGGTGGAGGTACGCGACGGAGGCGGACGAGCGCTTGTTGTTCTCCGGGTGGTAGGCCAGGTCGAAGAACCCGACGCCCTCGTGGAACGGCTTCTTGTTGAAGCCCTCGACGCGCGGGACGCCGAGCGCGGCCTGGGCGGCGTCGACGAAGTCGCGGGCGATGGCGTTCCGGTCCTTCTCGTCGACGGAGACGATGTTGTTGAGGAGCTTGTCGAAGTACGGGTCCATGGCGGTGGCGTTCCAGCCGTCGGCCCCGGCCTCCTCCCACTCGTCCCAGTCGGAGGGCAGCGGCTTGAAGGAGATCAGCGTGTTGTGCGACGAGCAGCCGCCGAGGACGCGGGCGCGGCTGTGGCGGATGTGGGAGTTGCCGCGCGGCTGCTCGGTGGTGGGGTAGTCGTAGTCGAGGTCGCCGCCGAGCAGGCCCATCCAGCGGCGCAGGGTCAGGACGTCGGGGCGGTCGACGTCGGAGGGGCCGCCCTCGATGACGGCGACGGTGACGCCGGGGTCGGCGCTGAGCCGGTGGGCGATGACGCTGCCGGCGGTGCCGCCGCCGACGATGACGTAGTCGTACACGGTGTCGGACATGGTGGGTTCCCTGTTTCCGGCTCAGCCCGCGAACCAGCGCACGGGGCGCGGGGCGAGGTTCTGATAGACGTGCTTGGTCTCGCGGTATTCGGCGAGCCCGGCGGGGCCCAGTTCGCGGCCGATGCCGCTCTTGCCGAATCCGCCCCACTCCGCCTGCGGCAGGTAGGGGTGGAAGTCGTTGATCCAGACGGTGCCGTGGCGCAGCCGTCCGGCGACGCGGCGGGCACGGCCGGGGTCGGCGGACCAGACGCCGCCGGCCAGGCCGTACTCGGTGTCGTTGGCGAGCGCGACGGCCTCGTCCTCGGTGCGGAAGGTCTCGACGGTGAGGACCGGGCCGAAGACCTCTTCGCGGACGACGCGCATGGAGCGGTCGCAGCGGTCGAGGACGGTGGGGCGGTAGAAGTAGCCGTCCCCGTACGCCGGTCCGGTGGGGCGCTCGCCGCCGGCGCGCAGGACGGCGCCCTCGGCGAGGGCGGAGGCGACGTACTCCTCGGTGCGGGCGAGCTGCTGGGCGGAGACGAGGGGGCCGCACTCGACGCCCTTCTCGGTGCCCCGGCCGATGCGGATCCTCTCGGCGCGGCGGGCGAGTTCGGCGACGAACCGCTCGCGCAGGGACTCCTCGACGATGAGGCGGGAGCCGGCGGAGCAGACCTGGCCGCTGTGGATGAACGCGGCGTTGAGCGCTTGGTCGACGGCGGTGTCGAAGCCCTCGTCGGTGGCGCAGGCGTCGGCGAAGACGACGTTGGGGTTCTTGCCGCCCAGTTCGAGGGCGACCTTCTTGACGCTGTCGGCGGCGGCGCGCATCACCTTCGTACCGCTGACGAGTCCGCCGGTGAAGGACACCAGGTCCACGTCGGGGTGTTCGGACATGCGGGCGCCGACGGGGTCGCCCGGGCCGGTGACGAGGTTGGCCACGCCGGCGGGCAGCCCGGCCTCCGTCAGGAGCCGGATGAGGGCGACGGTGGTGAGGGGGGTGATCTCGCTGGGCTTGATCACGAAGGTGTTGCCCGCCGCCAGGGCCGGGGCGATCTTCCAACTGGCCTGGAGGAGGGGGTAGTTCCAGGGGGTGATCAGCGCGCAGACGCCGACGGGTTCGTGGACGACGACGCTGTGGATGTCGGGTGATCCGGCGTCGACGACCCGCCCGCCGCTCTCGTTCATCACGAGGTCGGCGAAGTAGCGGAAGGCGTCGGTGACGCAGTCGACGTCGACGCGGCCCTCTTCCAGGGTCTTTCCGGCGTCGCGGCTCTCCAGCAGGCCGATCTCCTCGCGGTCCCGCTGGAGCAGGTCGGCGACGCGCCGCAGCAGCGCGGCCCGCTCGGCCACCGGGGTGCGGGGCCAGGGGCCCTGGTCGAACGCGGCGCGGGCGGCGGCGACGGCGGCGTCGGTGTCCTCGAGCCCGCCCTCCGCGACGACCGCGAGGGTCGTGGCGTCGGCGGGGTCGAGGATCTCGCGTGTGGCGCCGTTGGCGGCTGCCCGCCACTCCCCGCCCACGTGGATGGTCTGTTGGTCCGACACGTCGCGTTTGCCTTCCGTTCCCGATCTTTTCGTCACCGACGGTGGTCGGCGACCCGGGTCCCTGCCCCGGGGAACGGAAAGCATGCGCGAAAGTGGGTTTGCTCACTCCCGGCCGGGGTAGCCGGGGCGTCGCGCTCAGTGGCCGTGCGGCGCCTCGTCCACCTCGTCGGGGGCGTCGTCCTGCACCCGCAGGCAGGCCACCCACGAGGGCAGCAGCCAGTGCGTGACCAGCAGCGCGAACAGTGCCGGGAACAGCAGCGCGCCGTCGAAACGGACGCCGCCGAGCCAGGTGGCGAGCCCCACTCCGGCCGCCCCGGCGAAGAGCAGTCCCAGGGTGATCCGGTGGGCGATCGCCCGGACCCGGTCGCGCTCCACGAGCTGACGCTCGTCCAGCATGTGGCCGCGCAACTGGAGCAGCCCCCGCGTGGCGCCGTTGAGGACGCCCATCGCCACCGACCAGGGCGCGACGAGGACGAGGATCGCGACCGCGTACCAGACGGAGACGCCGTGGACGGCCCCGAGCCAGCCCGCCACCGTCGCCGCGGTCAGCGCGATGTGCGCGGCGACGGCCGTGCGCCGCCGCGCGGCGGTGGCGTACATGGCGGCCCCGGCGTCCCGGTTCATGATCATGTACATGCGCCGGTCGTTGCGCGTCGCGGTGATGGTCACTGCTTCCTCCCGTGTGCCCCGTAGATCTCGTCGGTGAGCGGCTGGAACGGCTCCAGCGAGAACAGTGCCTCCACCGGCAGCCCGAAGTACCGGGCCGCCTTCAGAGCCAGGTCGAGGCTCGGGTTGTACTGGCCCCGCTCGATGTAGCCGATGGTCTGGTAGTGGACGCCGAGCGCGTCCGCCAGTGCCTGGCGCGACACCTTCCGCTCCGCCCTCACCACGGCCAGCCTGTTGTGTACCTGCTCGCTCATGTATAAGAAGTACTACATTCATGAGTACTTTCGCAATGATCCGAATGGATGACCGGTGCGGGCGTCGCTCCCCGGCGGGGTGCCCGGGCGGACCTAGGGTGCGTCCATGCGCAGCAGCGACGACCGCGTCTACCTGGCCTCCGTGGACCACCTGCGGGCCGTCGCCGCCGTGCTCGTCGTGCTCTACCACGGGTGCCAGTTGCTGAGCGCGCGCATCGAGGGCCGCCGCTTCGTCCCCGCGACGGACTGGCTCTACTCGGCCAACCCGGCCGCCACGCTCGTCTTCGAGGGCCACACGGGCGTGGCCCTGTTCATGGTCCTGTCCGGCTTCATCTTCACCGTCGGCGCGTACGGCAGACCGATCCGGTACAGGCGCTTCCTCACCAACCGGCTGCTGCGGATCTACCCGCTCTACCTGGCCGTCGCCGTCCTCGGCCTGGCCACCCAGGTCTCCATGCCCACGTTCCAGGACCTCGTGCGCATCCTGACGTTCGCGACGCCGACGCAGCCGTACGGGGGCGTCTTCTGGACGCTGTGCGTGGAGATGCAGTTCTACCTGGTCTTCCCGCTGCTGGTCCGGCTGCTCGCCGAGCGCGGGCCCGGCGCCCTGCTGCGGCTGCTGGCGGCGGTGTCACTGCTGCGGGCGCTGGTGTGGCTCAGCAGCCCGGCGCCCGAACCGCACACGGCGTCGCTGTACCTGGGCCTGGCCGGGCGGATCGACCAGTTCCTGCTCGGGATGCTGGCCGCCTGGGTGTACGTCCACCACGGCGACCGGCTGCGGGCCCGGTGGCTGCCCCCGCTCGCCGCCGCCGTGGCGCTGGGCCTGCTCTGGTCGTTCAACCAGGTCCACGGGTTCGTCTCCGACAGCCCGCTGAAGCTCGCCTGGAGCGCGGCGGAGGGCACGGTGTGGGCGCTGGTGGTGGCGGTGTACGTCGCCGGGGCGGGCACCGCGGGCGGGGGCGGGGCCGCACGCGGGGCCGGCGGGGGAACCGGCGGGTGGCTGTCGCGGGCGGTGGCGCGGCTCGGGGAGGTGAGCTTCTCGGTCTACCTCACGCACTTCATGGTGCTCACGGTGATCGGCGAGTACGGCTCCGACCACCTCCCCGGCGGGCTGCCGCCGGTGTGGTCGGCGTTCCTGGTCACGCTGCTGGTGGCGCTGCCGCTGACGGTCGCGGTGTCGTTCGTGACGTACCACGCCATCGAACTGCCCTTCCTGCGGCTTCGCCGCCCGTACCTGGGCACCGGCGCGGCCGCGGAGACACCGCGCCCCCGGCAGCGGGAGAGCTACCGGGGGCGGTGAGGTTTCGTCGCGTCAGATCAGGCCCAGGCCGCGGACCGCGTCGCGCTCGTCGGCGAGCTCCTGCACCGAGGCGTCGATGCGCTCGCGGGAGAACTCGTTGATGTCCAGGCCCTGGACGATCTCGTACGTGCCGTTCTTGCAGGTGACGGGGAAGGAGGAGATCAGGCCCTCCGGGACGCCGTAGGAGCCGTCCGACGGGATGCCCATGGAGGTCCAGTCGCCCTCGGCGGTGCCGTTGACCCAGGTGTGGACGTGGTCGATCGCGGCGTTCGCGGCGGAGGCGGCCGACGAGGCGCCACGGGCCTCGATGATGGCGGCGCCGCGCTTGGCGACGGTCGGGATGAAGGTGTCGGCCAGCCACTGCTGGTCGCCCACGACCTCGGCGGCGTTCTTGCCGGCGATCTCCGCGTGGAAGATGTCCGGGTACTGCGTGGCGGAGTGGTTGCCCCAGATCGTCAGGCGCTTGATGTCCGAGACGGCGGCACCGGTCTTCGCCGCGAGCTGCGAGATCGCGCGGTTGTGGTCCAGACGGGTCATCGCGGTGAAGCGCTCGGCCGGTACGTCCGGGGCGGCGGCCTGCGCGATGAGCGCGTTGGTGTTGGCCGGGTTGCCGACGACGAGCACCTTGATGTCGTCCGCGGCGTTGTCGTTGATGGCCTTGCCCTGCGGCTTGAAGATACCGCCGTTGGCCTCCAGCAGGTCACCGCGCTCCATGCCCTTGGTGCGCGGGCGGGCGCCCACGAGCAGGGCGACGTTCGCGCCGTCGAAGGCCACGTTCGGGTCATCGGTGATCTCGATGCCGCGCAGCAGCGGGAAGGCGCAGTCGTCGAGCTCCATGGCGGTGCCCTCGGCGGCCTTGAGGCCCTGCGGGATCTCCAGGAGGCGCAGCTTGACCGGCACGTCCGCGCCGAGCAGGTGGCCGGAGGCGATGCGGAAGAGCAGCGCGTAACCGATCTGGCCGGCCGCGCCGGTCACGGTGACATTCACGGGAGTGCGGGTCATGGCGATCTCCGTAAGACGACTGGCGGTGGGGGTCCCTGCCCCTGGTGCTGGACATCCTTCCTGATCGATCGGTGTCTCGACGTGAAGAGATATCCAGCGGTCAGGCTATCCGACCCGGACCCCCCTCAACCGCCGCCCCCTTGTGTCCCGGCTCACTGCTCGTCCGTGCAGCCCTTCACCCCGGTCGCCAGCGTGGCGCAGGCCTTCGGCTCGGTACCGTCGGCCGCCGCGACCATCGGCGTGTACGCGTCCTTGTCGATCTTCACCGCGCCGTTCTCCGTGGCGCCGCCCGCACTGATCGAGACCGTGTCACCGGCCACCGCCTCGGTGATACGGGCCCAGGCCGCCCCGCACGTCTTGCTGTAGCGGACCTCGACCTTGCTCGTGCCGACCGTCGCGGAGGCCGTCGTCGTGGCGTACTCGCCGCCGCAGCCCATGGCCTCCGGGTCCTGGCCGGTGCAGTCGTCGCCGCTGCACTTCACCCCGGCGGGCAGCGTCTTCGAGCCGCCGGTGCTGGGCGTGGCCGAGGGCGACTGGGCGACGTTCTTCGCCGGCGCGGGGTCGTCGGAACCGCCCAGGTCGGTCAGCAGGACCGCCGCGGCTATCACCAGCAGGGCGCCGACGACGCCCACCAGGAACAGGGTCGCCTTGCGCTTGCCGCCGCCCTGGGCGCCGCCCGGCGCGCCGCTGCGGCCGCCGCGCGCGGGGGCGGAGGCGGAGGCGGGCGGGGGCGTGGGTGCCGCCGCCGGGCCCCGGCGGGCCGGCCCGTTGGGGCCACCGTCGGGCGGTATGACGGACGGCCGTGCGGCGGCCGGGCCGCCCGTGCCCCGGTCGGGACCCGGCGCGGCCTTGACCCGCGACGAGCCGTCCGCGCCGGGGCCGGCGGTGCCGCCGAACTCGCCGAGCGCGGCGCGCGCCTGCGAGATCCGTATGGCCTCCATCGTCATGTCGTGGCGCATCTCGGCACGGCTCCAGGCGCGCTCCGCGAGCTCCCACATGGTGGTGAGGTGCACCGGGTTCGTCCCGGTGACCTCGGCCAGCGCCACGATCGCCCCCTTGGGCGCGAGGAGCCGCCCGTTCAGATAGCGCTCCCACGACGTCTTGCTGTAGCCGGTGCGGTCGGCGACCGCGGCGATGCTGAGGCCGCTGCGATCCACCAGCCGGCGGAGCTGACTCGCGAACTCCTTGACCTGAGGGTCGAGCTCCTCCGGTAGCGCCTTCCAACGAGGCATAGCCTCCCCCTTGTCCCCCCGTGTATGTGCATGACGTGCTCCCCGCGCTGCGAGCCCCCCGGCGCCTCCCGGCTCCACCGAAGGTGTCCACCGGGAGGGATGCGCGGAGCCAGGATGACAGTTCCTGAGACGGGGGCGCACGGGCGCATCCGGAACACGGGCGTGCCCCCTTACGCGCCCCTGTCCTGAGTGCCGCCCCAGTTTCGCATCCGTTGCGGGTCGATCACACCATGCCGGAATGGTCACCTCCGTGCCACAGGCCCCGGACAGACCTTGATCCCGGTTGGCGCGTGCATGACGCTCTTATGGCAGGTCACGGCGCCCGTCCTGCTCGGGGGAGAGGATGGGCGCCGGGACCCGCATGACGCGGCTCACATCGCGCGTCACATCGCGAGCATCCGTTTCTGCAGTCCGGTGTCGAGGACGTCCAGGAACTGCTCCGTGGTCAGCCACGGGTGCTCGGGGGAGATCAGCCGGGCCAGGTCCTCGGTCATCTGACCGCCCTCGACCGTCTCCACGCAGACCTCCTCCAGCGCCCGCGCGAACCCGGCCACCTCCGGCGTCCCGTCCAGCTCACCCCGGTGCGCCAGGCCCCGGGTCCAGGCGAACACGGAGGCGATCGGGTTCGTGGAGGTCGACCGGCCCTGCTGGTGACGGCGGTAGTGGCGGGTGACCGTGCCGTGCGCGGCCTCCGCCAGGACGGTCCGGCCGTCGGGGGACATCAGCACCGACGTCATCAGGCCGGGCGAGCCGAACCCGCGCGCCACGGCGTCGGCCTGCACGTCGCCGTCGTAGTTCTTGCACGCCCAGACGTAGCCGCCCTCCCACTTCAGGGCCGAGGCGACCATGTCGTCGATGAGCCGGTGCTCGTAGGTCAGGCCCGCCGCGTCGAACCGGGGCTTGAACTCGGTGTCGAAGACCTCCTGGAAGAGGTCCTTGAAGCGCCCGTCGTACTTCTTCAGGACGGTGTTCTTGGTGGACAGGTAGACCGGGTAGCCCCGGGTCAGGCCGTACCGGAAGGACGCGCGGGCGAAGTCGCGGATCGACTCGTCGAGGTTGTACATCGCCAGCGCGACACCCGCGCCGGGGAAGTCGTACACCTCCAGCTCGACCGGGTCGGAGCCGTCCCTCGGCGTGTACGTCAGGGTGAGCGTGCCGGGGCCGGGGACCTTGAGGTCGGTGGCCCGGTACTGGTCGCCGAAGGCGTGGCGGCCGACGACGATGGGCCGCGTCCAGTTGGGGACGGACCGCGGCACGTTCTCCATGATGACCGGCTCGCGGAAGATCACGCCGCCGAGCGCGGTGCGGAGGGTGGCGTTCGGCGAGCGGTACATCGCCTTGAGGTTGAACTCCTCCACGCGCGCCTCGTCCGGCGTGATCGTGGCGCACTTGACTCCGACGCCGTACTCCCTGACGGCGTCGGCGGCCTCGACGGTCACCCGGTCGCGCGTGGCGTCGCGGTTCTGGATGCCCAGGTCGAAGTACTTCAGGTCGGCATCGAGGTACGGCAGGATCAGCCGGTCCTTGATGAACTGCCAGATGATGCGGGTCATCTCGTCGCCGTCGAGCTCGACGACGGGGTTGGCTACCTTGATCTTGGACATGAGGCGGTACGTCCCTCTCGCGCGACGACGACATGTCTCGTCGTCAAGGTAGATCGCGCGAACGCACCCGGCCGCCCGACGCGCGGTGCGGCCGGGCCGCCTAGCGCACCGCGAACCGGACGGCGTCCTCCAGGAACGGGATCTCCAGCCAGGGGTCGGGCTGGGTCATCAGCGCCAGCAGCACGATGCTGGCGCCGAGCACGCCGTACGCGGCCATGTCGGTGAACCGCGACCGGACGGCGAGCATCCCCACGGACGGCAGGGCACGCCGCATCGCGGCCCCGGTGAGCAGGGCGGCGCCGATGAGCATGGCCCCGATCCGGGGCGCCTGCGGGAACGGGTCGAACCCGACGACCAGCAGCCCGAGCGCGGTCAGCCCGAGCACGGTGAGCAACGGCCACTGGCGCGCGGGCGCCGGCGCGTCCCCCGGGGCGGCCCGCCCGCCGCCCTCGGGCCGCGCGGTGTCCCGCGTCACGGTCGGCGGCCGCCGCGACGCCCGCACGGGGCGCGGCGCCTCGTCGGGGGCGGGAGCGGGGGCGGCGTCGGTGGTCACGTCCCCGGGGGTGCCGTCGGCGTCGGTGGCGGGTGCCGCGGGGCGGGCGCCGGGGGCGGTGCGCCCGGCGCCCGGGGCGGAGCCGGGCGTGGGCGCGCCGGACGGGCGCCCGGCCGTCTCGCCGGCCGTCTCGCCGGCCGGCGGAACGCCCGTCGGGGACCCGGCCGCGGCGGGCCCGGCCGGGGTGGCGGAGTCGTCGTTCGCCCGTACGCCCATGGGTCGTCCCTTCCCGGTCCGGCTCAGCTCGCGGCGGCGGCGGCGCGCTCGGCCGCCTCGACGACGTTGACCAGGAGCTGCGCCCGCGTCATCGGGCCGACGCCACCGGGGTTCGGGGCGCGCCATCCGGCGACCTCGTTGACGCCCGGGTGCACATCGCCCATGATCTTGCCGCTCTCGTCGCGGCTGACGCCCACGTCCAGGACGGCCGCGCCGGGCTTGACGTGGTCGGGCTTGATCAGGTGCGGCACGCCCGCCGCGGCCACGATGATGTCCGCGCGCCGCAGGTGGGCGGCGAGGTCCCGCGTACCGGTGTGGCACTGCGTGACCGTCGCGTTCTCGGACTTGCGGGTCAGCAGCAGCGGCATCGGGCGCCCGATGGTGGTGCCGCGGCCGACGACCACGACCTCCGCGCCGCTGATCTCGACGCCGTGGGCGCGCAGCAGCGTGATGATGCCGTTCGGGGTGCAGGGCAGCGGGGCGGGCTCGTTGAGGACGAGGCGCCCGAGGTTCATCGGGTGCAGCCCGTCGGCGTCCTTGGCCGGGTCCATCAGCTCGAGGATGCGGTTCTCGTCGATGCCCTTGGGCAGCGGGAGCTGCACGATGTAGCCGGTGCAGGCCGGGTCCTCGTTCAGCTCGCGGACGACCGCCTCGATCTCGTCCTGGGTGGCGGTGGCGGGCAGTTCGCGCTGGATGGAGGCGATGCCGACCTGTGCGCAGTCGCGGTGCTTGCCCGCGACGTACTTCTGGCTGCCCGGGTCGTCGCCGACCAGGATGGTGCCGAGGCCGGGCACGATGCCCTGGGCCTTGAGGTCCGCCACGCGGGCGGTCAGGTCGGACTTGATCGCGGCGGCGGTGGCCTTGCCATCGAGAATCTGGGCGGTCATGGGCCCATCCTCGCGGATGACCCCGTCCCGGTTCCAATTCGTGGCCGCCGGAGGTTGCACTTGCACAACACCCCGGTTATCCGACTGGACAAAAAGTCGACGGTACGACGACGATGATCCGCGCAGTGCCGCGGGCAGTGCCGGGGGGCAAACCGCTCAAAAGTACGTGAAGTTCCTCCGCGCGGGCCGCGCCGTCCCCGCACGACAACGGAGGAAACCCGCCATGAGCTTCGGCGACCCGAACAATCCTTACGGCCAGCCCCAGGGCCAGCCCCAGCAGCCCGGCTACGGCTACCCCCAGCAGGGCCAGCCCCAGCAGCCGGGTTACGGCTACCCGGCCGCCCCGCCGCCCCCGCCGGCGTACGGCGGTGGCTACCCGGGCGGCGCGCCGATGACGATGCCGGGCCTGATGCAGACGGCGCGCGTGCTGCTCTTCATCGTCGCCGGCCTCCAGATCATCGGCGGCATCATCGCCGCCATCGCGATCGCGGCCGCGCAGGACGTCGCCAACTCGGCCGGCGTCGGCGAGGAGGCCAGCGTCTTCGCCGGTCTGGGCTTCGTCATCGTCCTGATCCTGCTCGCCTTCGCCGTGTGGGCGATCATCCTGGGCGCCAAGTTCTCCAAGGGCGGCAGCGGTGTCCGGGTGGCCACCATCGTCTACTCCGCGCTGTTCATCCTGCTGAGCCTGGGCAACTTCGCCAACGGCACGGCCAGCGCGGCGGTCGGCGGCATCATCGGTCTGGCCATCGGCGGCATCATCCTGGCCTCCATGGTCAACAGCAGCGCCACCGCCTGGTTCAACCGCCCGCGATACTGATACGCGCGCGTCACGCACGAAGGCCGTAACCCCCGCCTCGCGGCGGGGGTTACGGCCTTCGGCTGTCGTACGGGTCTGCCGTACGGGTCAGTGGAAGAAGTGGCGCGTGCCCGTGAAGTACATCGTCACGCCCGCCTTCTTCGCCGCCTCGACGACCTGCTCGTCACGGACCGAACCGCCCGGCTGCACCACGGCCTTGACGCCCGCCGCGGTGAGGATCTCCAGCCCGTCGGGGAACGGGAAGAACGCGTCGGACGCGGCGTACGCGCCACGGGCGCGCTCCTCGCCCGCGCGCTCCACGGCGAGCTTGGCGGAGTCGACGCGGTTGACCTGGCCCATGCCGACGCCGACGCTCGCACCGTCCTTGGCGAGCAGGATGGCGTTGGACTTGACGGCCCGGCAGGCCTTCCAGGCGAAGGCCAGCTCGGCCAGCTCGGCCGGGGAGAGCGCCTCACCGGTGGCGAGGGTCCAGTTGGCCGGGTCGTCGCCACCGGCCTGGAGGCGGTCGGTGACCTGGAGCAGCGCGCCGCCGTCGATCGGCTTGACCTCGACGGGGTTCGCGGGCGCGCCCTCGGCGCGCAGCACACGGATGTTCTTCTTCCGGGCCAGGACCTCGACCGCGCCGTCCTCGTACCCGGGGGCGACGATGACCTCGGTGAAGATCTCGGCGACCTGCTCGGCCATCGCGACGGAGACCGGGCGGTTGACCGCGATCACGCCGCCGAAGGCGGACAGCGGGTCGCAGGCGTGGGCCTTGCGGTGCGCCTCGGCGACATCGGCGCCGACCGCGATGCCGCACGGGTTGGCGTGCTTGATGATCGCGACGCACGGCTCGTCGTGGTCGTACGCGGCCCGGCGCGCGGCGTCGGTGTCCGTGTAGTTGTTGTACGACATCTCCTTGCCGTGGAGCTGTTCCGCCTGCGCCAGGCCGCCCGTGCCGTCCACGTACAGCGCGGCGCCCTGGTGCGGGTTCTCGCCGTAGCGCAGCACGTTCTGCCGCTCGTAGGTGTGGCCCAGGAAGTCGGGGAAGCCGCTGTCGTCGGCGGCGGCGTAGTCGTCGGCGAACCAGGAGGCGACCGCGACGTCGTACGCGGCGGTGTGCTGGAACGCCTCGGCGGCCAGCCGCTTGCGGGCGGTCAGGTCGAAGCCGCCCGCCTTGACGGCGTCGAGGACGTCGGCGTACCGGGCCGGGGAGGTGACGACCGCGACGGAGGGGTGGTTCTTGGCGGCGGCGCGGACCATGGAGGGGCCGCCGATGTCGATCTGCTCGACGCACTCGTCGGCGGTGGCGCCGGAGGCGACCGTCTCGCGGAACGGGTACAGGTTCACGACGACCAGCTCGAACGGCTCCACGCCCAGTTCCGCGAGCTGCTCGCGGTGCGCGTCCAGGCGCAGGTCGGCGAGGATTCCGGCGTGCACGCGCGGGTGCAGCGTCTTGACGCGGCCGTCCAGGCACTCGGGGAAGCCGGTCAGCTCCTCGACCTTGGTGACCGGGACGCCGGCCGCGGCGATCCTCGCGGCGGTGGAACCGGTGGAGACCAGCTCGACGCCGTTCTCGTGCAGCCCTCGGGCGAGCTCTTCCAGCCCCGTCTTGTCGTAGACACTGATCAACGCGCGACGGATGGGCTTATTCACCGACATGAACCTTTCGTCCCTCAATGCGGTAGCCGTGCCGGGCCAGGCGCCCCACGACCTCGACGAGCAGCGAGCGCTCGACTTCCTTGATGCGCTCATGGAGAGCGGCTTCGTCGTCCTCGTCCCGGACCTCGACCACGCCCTGGGCGATGATCGGGCCGGTGTCGACGCCGTCGTCGACGAAGTGGACGGTGCATCCGGTGACCTTCACGCCGTGCGCGAGCGCGTCCCGCACTCCGTGGGCACCGGGAAAACTGGGCAGCAGGGCCGGGTGCGTATTGACGATCCGGCCGCCGAAGCGGGACAGGAATTCCTTCCCGAGGATCTTCATGAACCCGGCCGAGACGACGAGATCCGGCGCGTACGCGGCGGTCGCCTCGGTGAGCGCGTGGTCCCACTCGTCCCGCGTGGCATGGTCCTTGACCCGGCACACGAAGGTGGGCAGCCCGGCGCGGCCGGCCCGCTCCAGACCGGCGATGCCGTCGCGGTCGGCGCCCACGGCGACGATTTCGGCCCCGAAGCCCTGGGGATCATCACCGATGGCGTCGAGCAGAGCTTGGAGGTTCGTGCCCGATCCGGAGACCAGGACGACGAGGCGGGCGGCAGCCACGGGGAAACCCTTTTCGCGTTGCTTGGTGCGGTGCTTTGTGTGGTCGTACGAATGAATCGGGCCCCTCGATACGGGGAACTCTACGAAGGAGCCGACCGTCAGCAACGATACCGGCACACCGAGCCGCCCCCACGGGACGGGGGCGGGGCCGGGGGGTAGCGTCTGACGCAGGGCCGTCCCCGAACGGACGGACACGACGACAGGAGACCCCCGCCCGCGCTGTCGCGCCGGTCCCGGGGTCTGAGGGGAAGACGTTCACCACATGCCGGACCGACGCCGCCGCACGGCCATCCACCTCCTGCCGCGGGAACGCCAGTCCACGGAGCCCAGGGACGAGAACAACCCGTTCGCGCCGCCGCCGGAGGGCAGGCCGGACCAGCCCTGGCAGCCGCGCCGACCCGATCACGGTGACGGTGACGGCGGCGAGGGTTCCGACGGCTCCCGGGGTTCCGGCGGACCGGCGGACGGTTCCCCCGACCGGGAGCGCCCGGCCTGGGGCAGCCAGTGGAGCCCGCGGCAGCCGGGGCGCTCCTCCGGCGGCTTCGGCAACCGCCCGGTCGACACCCGGCAGGGCGGCGGCCAGGGCCAGGGCGGCCCCGAGGCGCCGAACCTTCGCTGGGACCCGACCGACCCGGCGCAGCGCCGGGCGCGGTACGCGCTGCTGTCGGGCATGTGGGCGTTCTTCTTCGCGATCTTCGACTTCCCGGAGATCGGCCTGCTGCTGGGCGCCCTGGCGCTGTACTGGGGCATCAGCTCACTCCGCGGCAAGCCCCGCTCCGCCGCCGCCCAGCCGGTCACGGCGGGCGCGCCGTCCGGTGCCGCGCCCGGCGGCACCGCGGGCGGCCCGGCGGGCCCGCGGCCCGGTTCCGGCCGCCCGCAGATCACCGCCGCGGTGAGCGGCCTGGTCACGGCGGCGCTGGCCCTGATGATCGTGGCGGCGACCTTCACCATCCAGGTCGTCTACCGCGACTACTACGCGTGCGTGGACGACGCGCTGACCAAGACGGGCCAGATCTCCTGCAACGAGATGCTCCCCGAGCCCCTGCGCGACGTCTTCGGCGTCAAGGAGTAGGCGGCCTCAGGTCACGGGCCGGCCGGGGTCGGGAGCGGGCGGGCCGGCGCCGGGAGCGGGCGGGCCGGCACTACCGGGGTCCGCGCGGTCCTCGGCGGCCTTGTCGGTCCCCTCGGTCCCCTCGGTTCCCTCGGTCGCCTCGGTCCCGTCGGCCGGCTCCGGCTCCGGCTCCGCAGGAGCGGGGGCCGGGGCGGCGGGCGGGAAGGCCGCCATGAGGCCGCCCGAGGCTTCCTTGAGCGCCGTCCAGCGGGCCTCGCGGGCCGAGGGGTCCTCCCAGGCGGCCGGGAGGAAGCCGTACGGCTCGAAGGCCGGGTCCCCGGGGTCGTCCTCCGGCGCGGGGCGCTCCCCGGCGGCCGGCCCCGCGGGCGCGGCAGCGGCCTGGACCGGCACCGGTGAAGGCGGCGACGCCGGCTCCGGCATCCGCGCCGCCACGCTCTCGCCCCGCCGCCGCCACGCCCGGAGCGCCAGCGCCACCGGCACCCCGAGCCCCGCCGTCCACGCCACCGCCGCCGCGCCCACCCGCCACCACACCGGGCCGAACACCGCCAGGCGCCCGGTCCCCAGCGGCCCGCCCGCGGCCGCCGCCAGCACCGCGACCGCCGCCCCGACGAGCGCCGCCGCCAGCAGCGCCGCCACGGCCACGTCCCACAGCCCCGGCCCCCGCTCCCCCGAGCCCTCCGTCCCGGGGCCCGGCGTCCCGGCGCCGCCCGCCGCGGCGCCGCGCACGCGTCCCCCGCAGAACCACCCGACCGCCGCGCCCGCCGCCACCGGCACCACCGCGGCCGTCCAGTTCACCCAGCCGCCCGGCCCGTCACCCGGTACGGCGGCCAGCAGCGGAAAGGGCGGCAGCCCGCCGGCCCCGGTCACCCCGAGCGGGGTCGCCGTCGCTCCCGTACCCAGCAGGAAACCGGGCCCGAGCCCGTACGCCGCGCCCCACACCGCCGCGTTCGGCGCGAGTCCGAGCGACAGCAGCAGCAGCGCGCTCCGCCCCGACCAGACTCCGGACAGACCCAGCAGCGACTCGCGCGCCGCACCCGCGTGCCACACCAGCGACACCGCGACCAGCACCGCTCCCCCGCCCACCAGCACGCCGAGCCCGATGCCCGCCGCGCGCACCGCGACCGCCGTCCGGGAGCGGGCGAGCCCGACCCGGACGCGCTCCGGCACCCACCCCGGCAGCGGCCCGGACGGCCTGCCGTGGGCGGTCCACACCCCGGCGGCCGCGGCGAGCCCGACGAGCGGCGGCACGTGGAGCGCCGCGCCCAGGGGCCCGGCGGGCAGCGGCCCGCCCGCCGCGTAGCCCACGGCCGCGGCGGCCACCAGCAGGTAGCCCCCCGTCACGGCGGCCACCGCGCCGGCCGCCGGGGGGCGGGGACGTGCGGGTGCCGTGGGCTCGGCGGCGTCCCGCGCGGTCCGGTACACGAGCCAGACCGGCAGGGCCACGAGCAGCAGCGGGACGAGGCCGACGGGCGCGGGGGTGCCGGAGAGGGTGGCGGGGCGCAGCAGTTCCACGCCGTGGGCGAGCAGCCAGACCCCGGCGGCGACGTGCAGGGCGCCGGCGGGGCCGCTGTCGGGGTACGGGGAGCTGATCCACATCACCATCACCAGGACGGTGAGGGAGCCGAGTCCGAGCCCGGCGGCGAGCGCGCCGCGCACACATGCTCCGGCCAGCGCGGCGCTCCGGCCGCCCTGGACGAGGGCCGGCGGGTGATCGGTCGCTTCGGTCACGGCGCCATGCTGCCAACGACACGCGCTTGATCCACGTAACGGGAGAATGGCCGGTGTGGCGCGCAATATACGGTTATGTACTTTTTCGTCGAGTGCAGCCCTGCCGGGGTCCGGCCATGACCCGGACCACGACGACCACGCGTTCCGCGCCCCCGCTGCCGTCCCCCAAGGAGCGGCGCCGGCTGCGCGAGGCGATGTCCATGACGGAGGAACAGCTCGCCCAGCTCGTCGGCGTCACCCGCGCGACCGTGCGCTCCTGGGAGACCGGGCGCACCGCCCCGCGCGGGCGCAAGCGCGAGCTGTACGCGAGGCTCCTGGGCGCCGCCGACCCGGAGAGCCCGCCCCGTGAGCCGTCGCAAGACCCCGGGCGCGGGCCGCGACCGGCCGCACGAGCCGGGCAGCCGGCCCCGGCGGCGGGCTCCGAGCCGCCGCCTCGCGACACCGGGACCGGGACCGGACGTGGGACCGCGACAAAGAGCGGGAGCGGGACCGGAACTCCGGCCGGCGGTGGGAGCGGGGCTCCGGCCGGCGGTGGCAACGGGGCTCCGGCCGGGAGCGGGACCGCGGACGGGACCGTCGCCGCGCCCGCCGACGCGTTCGACGCGCTGTACGCGTACGCCGCTCCCGGCCTCGTCCAGCAGGCCTACCTGCTCACCGGGCGGCGCCGGCTCTCCCGCGAGGCCGTCGAGTACGCCTTCCACCTGGCCTGGGAGCGATGGCCGGAGGTAGCGGTCGACCGGGACCCGGCCGGTTGGGTGAGGGCGGCGACGCACGAGTACGCCCTGTCCCCCTGGCACCGGCTGCGCCGCTCGTACCGGCACCCCGACGCCCCCGCCACCGACCGCGCCGCCCAGGCGCTGCGGGGCGCGCTGCTGGAGCTGCCGCCCGCGTACCGCCGCACGCTGCTGCTGTACGACGGCCTCGGCCTGGACCTGCCGGAGACGGCGGCCGAGACGGAGGCCAGCACGCCGGCCGCCGGCAACCGCGTCCTGCACGCCCGCGAGGTCCTCGCCGAACGGGTTCCCGAGCTCGCCGACCCGGCGGTCCTCCACCAACGGCTGGCCTCGCTGCTCGCCAAGGGCCCCGCCATGGTGCTCGCCCCCGCCAGGACGGTGCGCAGCGGCAGCGAACGCCGGGCGAGGCTCTGGACGCGGGCGGCCGTCGGGCTGACCGCGGTGATCGTCGGCGCGACCGCGTTCACCCTGGCCACCGCGCCGACCAGCTACCGCCCGCCGCTGGCACCGGGCGAGGCGGTCGGCGGCGTTCCGGTGCTCAGCGGCCCCCAGCGGCTGACGGCCCAGGACCAGGCCCTGCGCGACCGCCTCCGCTCCGAGCCGGTCACCGGGCCCGCCCGCCTCGTCCCGGACGCCCACTGACGCGCCCCGGCACGCGGAAGGGCCCCACGGGCATGGCCGGCCGCGCACGACGACAGCGGCCCACGGGCATGGCCGGCCGCGCACGACGACGGGCCCGTCACCGGACTTTCGTCCGGTGACGGGCCCGTCGGCCGTGCGGCTGTGCGGCTGTGCGGCTGTGCCCGAGGTCAGCCCGCGAGGATGGCGCGCGCCAGCTTGGCCGTCTCGGTCGGCGTCTTGCCGACCTTGACGCCCGCGGCCTCGAGGGCCTCCTTCTTCGCCTGCGCGGTGCCGGACGAGCCGGACACGATCGCACCGGCGTGGCCCATCGTCTTGCCCTCGGGGGCGGTGAAGCCCGCGACGTAGCCGACGACCGGCTTGGTGACGTTGGCCTTGATGAAGTCGGCCGCCCGCTCCTCCGCGTCGCCACCGATCTCACCGATCATCACGATCAGCTCGGTCTCGGGGTCGGCCTCGAAGGCCGCGAGCGCGTCGATGTGGGTGGTGCCGATGACCGGGTCGCCACCGATGCCGACGGCGGACGAGAAGCCGATGTCGCGCAGCTCGTACATCATCTGGTACGTCAGCGTGCCGGACTTGGACACGAGACCGATCCGGCCGGGCTTGGTGATGTCGCCCGGGATGATGCCGGCGTTGGACTGGCCGGGGGTGATCAGGCCGGGGCAGTTCGGGCCGATGATCCGGGTCTTGTTGCCCTTCTCCACCGCGTACGCGTAGAACGCGGCGGAGTCGTGGACCGCGATGCCCTCGGTGATCACGACGGCCAGCGGGATCTCGGCGTCGATGGCCTCGACGACGGCGGCCTTGGCGAAGGCCGGCGGCACGAAGAGGACGGAGACGTCGGCGCCGGTCTTCTCCATCGCTTCCTTGACGGAACCGAAGACGGGGACCTCGGTGCCGTCGAAGTCGACGGTCGTGCCCGCCTTGCGCGGGTTCACGCCACCGACGATGTTGGTGCCGTCACCCAGCATGAGCTTGGTGTGCTTCATGCCCGTGGCACCGGTCATGCCCTGGACGATGACCTTGCTTTCCTTGGTCAGGAAGATAGCCATGGTGTTTCTGACCTCGTCCCTTACTTCGCAGCCGCGAGCTCGGCGGCCTTGTCGGCCGCGCCGTCCATGGTGTCCACGCGCTGCACGAGCGGGTGGTTGGCGTCCGACAGGATCTTGCGACCCAGCTCCGCGTTGTTGCCGTCGAGGCGCACGACCAGCGGCTTGGTGACTTCCTCGCCCTTGTCGGCGAGCAGCTTCAGGGCCTGGACGATGCCGTTGGCGACCTCGTCACAGGCGGTGATGCCACCGAAGACGTTGACGAAGACGGACTTGACGTCCGGGTCGCCGAGGATGATCTCCAGGCCGTTCGCCATGACCTGGGCGGAGGCGCCGCCACCGATGTCGAGGAAGTTGGCGGGCTTGACGCCGCCGTGCGCCTCACCGGCGTAGGCGACGACGTCGAGGGTCGACATGACCAGACCCGCGCCGTTGCCGATGATGCCGACCTCGCCGTCGAGCTTGACGTAGTTGAGGTTCTTGGCCTTGGCGGCAGCCTCGAGCGGGTTGGCTGCGGCCTTGTCCTCGAGCGCCTCGTGCTCGGGCTGGCGGAAGTCGGCGTTGGCGTCCAGGGACACCTTGCCGTCGAGCGCGATGACCCGGCCGTCGGCGACCTTGGCCAGCGGGTTGACCTCGACGAGGAGGGCGTCCTCGGCGACGAAGGTCTTCCACAGGGTCACGAGGATCTCGGCGACCTGGTCCTTGACCTCGGCCGGGAACTTCGCGGCCTCGACGATCTCGCGGGCCTTGGCCTCGGTGACGCCCTCGTTGGCGTCGACCGGGATCTTCGCCAGGGCCTCGGGCTTGGTGGCCGCGACTTCCTCGATGTCCATGCCGCCCTCGACGGACGCCATGGCGAGGAAGGTGCGGTTGGTGCGGTCGAGGAGGTACGAGACGTAGTACTCCTCGGCGATCTCGGGCGCCGTCTCGGCGATCATCACCTTGTGGACCGTGTGGCCCTTGATGTCCATACCGAGGATGTCCGTCGCGCGGGCGACGGCCTCGTCCGGCGTGGCGGCCAGCTTGACGCCACCGGCCTTGCCGCGGCCGCCGACCTTCACCTGCGCCTTGACGACCGAACGGCCGCCCAGTCGCTCGGTCGCCTCGCGCGCCGCCTCAGGCGTGTCGATGACTTCACCGGCCAGCACCGGTACACCGTGCTTGGCGAAGAGGTCCCTCGCCTGGTACTCGAACAGGTCCACGCGCGTCCGTCCCTTTTCTGGTGATCGCGGTTCGTTGTCTGCGTGGGCGTGCCGCGGAGGGCAACGTGACTGCGCTGTCACAAGGGAGGCGTACACGGTGTCCGTGGACGCGGCATGTCCGTCTCGCAGGTTATCCCCGTGAGACCGGGGCACCTAAATCGCAGATCACACCGGAGCGGTGATACCTGTCACAAGCACGGACCTCAAACGGGCGGCCCCACCGGCTGTGAGACCGCCCGTTGCTACGGATTTCGTACCGGATCAGGCGCGGGCCCGATTCCCGGTCACAGGCCGTACGGGAGGTAGTCCGGGGTGACGGTGCCGACCGTGCCCTGCACGCCCGAGACGGCGTTGCCGCCGAGCGGCTGGACGTCGGAGGTCACGCCCTGCGCCAGGCCGGTCGCGAGGGGCTGCACACCGGCGGTCACGTCGTGCGCGAACGGCGCCGCCTCGCCCGTCACGCCGTACGCCAGGCCCGTCGCGCTGCCGCCGACCCCCTGGGCGACCGGCTGGACCTGGTCGGCGACGGCCTCGACCAGCGGCCGCACGGAGCCGGTGACGCCGTCGGCGAACGGGTCCACCTGGCCCGCCACGCCGCCGGCCAGCGGCTGGACGCCGGAGACGACACCCTCGGCGAAGGGGTACGCGTCCGAGACCACGTCCTCCACGAGGACGCCCGCGTCACCGGCGGCCTGGCCCGCGACCGGCACGGCGGACTGGACGGCGCGGTACGCGACGGGGGGCAGCGTGTCCTGGAAGGCGGCGTCCGCGAGCGGGGTGGCCGTGGCGACCGGGTCGCTCTGCACCTCGTGGGCGAAGGCGTCGAGCGGGCCGAAGAGGTAGTCGATCTCGCCCTGCGCCTCGCCGTACACCTCGCCGCCCACGCCCTGGACCTGCGCGGACGCGTACCGGACGTCGGTGTGGACGTCCTCGGTGACCTGCTGGGTGGCGTGCTGGGCGCCCTGGGCCTGGGTGGTGGCGGCGGTGGTGCCGTCCGCGATCACCCCGGCGGTCGTGCCGGCGGCCGCGTCGACGGCGGTGTCGACGGCGGTGTCGGTGGCGACGGCCGCCTGGTCGGGCGTGGAGAGCGGCACCGAGACCGACACCTCGGTCGCGCCGGCGGCGGTGGTGCCGATCGCCCACATACCCGTGGCGGTGGCGGCGACGGCTATGGAGCGGCGGATGTTCTTGTGCATGGGTGCGTCGGTTCCTTCGAATTCGTGTCGAAACGGCGGGCAGACCTGTCCCGCCCCCGCGCGGCAGGTCATGAGCGGGGGAAGGGCTGCCCTAGCCGGGGAATTCGAGGATGTTGTGGGGCCGGTCCTGGACGGACGCGGCGGTGGCCGGCAGTGCGGCGCCCCGCACCGGGCCGGGGTGCGCGTCCACGGCGGACGTCACGGCGTGCTGCTCGCCCGCGCGGGGCGTGCCGCCGTCACCGGCCGCGGACTGCCGGGCGGCGCCGCCGGGGCACGGGCCGGGCGCGAAGGGCAGCGGGGCGGCGATCACCGCGTCCGCCCGCCGGTCCCGCCCGTGGTGCCCGTCCTGTGCGGAACGGGCGTCGATGACGGCGTGCCCGTACGCCCACCCCTGCCCCGCGCACAGGGCGGGCGCGGCGGTGGTGGCCGGGGTGCGGGCGGTGGTGACCTCGGGCTTGGGCGTGCCGGGCGGGGCGGTCACCGGCACGGCGTGCCCGGCCGGGGGACCCTGCGCCGCCTGGTGAGCGCCGGGCACGTCGGGCGCCGGAGGCGTCACCGCTACGGCGCCGTCGGCCGGCACCCCCGGCCACTCCGGCCGCCCCGGCAGGCCGGCCCCGGCATCCTGCACGGCGCCCAGGACGGTGACCCCGGCGACGGTGACGTCGTGGGGGGTCAGGGCCGGGGCGGTGAGGCCGGGGAGGGCGGGGGCGGGGGCGGTGGTGCCGGGGAGGGTGACGTCCTGGGCGGTGAGGCCGGGGACGGTGGCGTCCTGGGCGGTGGCGCCGGGGACGGTGGCGTCCTGGGCGGTGGCGCCGGGGACGGTGGTGCCGAGTGCCGGGGCGCCCGGGGTGCCCGGGGTGGGCGGGGTGCCCGGGGTGGGCGGGGTGCCCGGGGTGGGCGGGGTGCCCGGGGTGGGCGGGGTGCCCGGGGTTCGGGTGCCGGCGCCCGGCAGGGCATCGGACACGGCCGCACCGGGCAGGGCGCCCGGCTCGGCACCGGTCGCCGGCCCCGTCGCGTCCGGCCGGGCCGGGGGCCGGTCCGCCGCGTGCGCCGGGCCGCCGAGGAGGATGCCGAGGGCCAGCAGGCCCCCGAGGAACAGCACGACCGCCAGGGCGCGCCGCGCCGCCGCTCCACGCGCGGGGCGCGGAGCGGTGACAGGGGCGACGGCTGCTGCGGCGGTCACGGCGACCGGTTCCTCCCCCTTCGCGGAGCACGTCGCGGAACATCGCCTTCCGCGTACGTCGCGCTGATGCTTGCACGAACATCCCCGGGTGACGCAAGCCCCGTGTTACTGATGAGTCGCCATGTCCGGTATGGGCAGGGGCCGCTTCTCGATCGCCGCCGCCATCACCTCCGGGAAGAGGTCGGGGGTGCACGCGAACGCCGGTGCGCCCAACGCCGCGAGGGCCGCCGCGTGTTCGCGGTCGTACGCCGGTGCGCCCTCGTCGGAGAGCGCGAGCAGCGCGACGAACTGCACGCCCGACGCCTTCATGGCGGCCACCCGCTTGAGCATCTCGTCGCGGATGCCGCCCTCGTAGAGGTCGCTGATCAGGACGACGACGGTGTCGGCGGGGCGGGTGATCTGCGACTGGCAGTACGCCAGCGCCCGGTTGATGTCCGTGCCCCCGCCGAGCTGCGTGCCGAACAGGACGTCGACGGGGTCGTCGAGCTGGTCGGTGAGGTCGACGACGGCCGTGTCGAAGACGACGAGCCGGGTGGCGATGGAGCGCATGGAGGCCAGGACGGCTCCGAACACCGAGGCGTACACCACGGACGCCGCCATCGAACCGGACTGGTCGATGCAGAGCACCACGTCCTTCTTCACGGACTGCGCGGCCCTCCCGTACCCGATGAGCCGCTCGGGCACGATCGTGCGGTACTCCGGGAGGTAGTTCTTCAGGTTCGCCCGGATGGTGCGGTCCCAGTCGATGTCCCGGTGGCGCGGGCGGCTGACGCGGGCACTGCGGTCGAGCGCGCCGGTGAGCGTGGCGCGGGTGCGGGTGGCGAGCCGCTTCTCCAGGTCGTCCACGACCTTGCGCACGACGGCCCGTGCCGTTTCCCTCGTCGTCTCGGGCATCGCCTTGTTGAGCGAGAGCAGGGTGCCGACGAGGTGGACGTCCGCCTCGACGGCCTCGAGCATCTCGGGCTCCAGCAGCAGCGTCGACAGCCCGAGCCGGTCGATCGCGTCACGCTGCATCACCTGCACGACCGAGCTGGGAAAGTAGGTGCGGATGTCGCCGAGCCAGCGGGCGACGGACGGAGCCGAGCCGCCCAGTCCCGCCGACCGCTCCCGCCCGCCTCGCCCGTGGGCGCCCTTCTCCCCGTACAGCGCGGCCAGCGTGCCGTCCATCGCGGCATCGGTACCGGCCGGCACGTGGCCCGTGCCGTCGGCCTCTCCTCCGCCCAGCACCAGGCGCCAGCGCCGCAGCCGTTCGTCCTCGCTCATGTCCCCGCCCCCAGCAGTTCGTCGTCGTCCGCGCCGGCCGCGCCCAGCAGCAGCCGCACCAGCGGCAGCACCGCGTCCGCCCGCGTCTCGTCCAGCTCCGGCGCGAAGCCGGGTGTCGTGGCCTCCGGGCGGGCCGTGCGCCCGGAGGCCGGGCCGCGCCGCACCAGTTCGCCCAGCGTGCGCCGGACGCCCGGCTCGTACGCGGAGAACGTGCGCCGCAGCAGGGGCAGTACGTCGGTGAACGCCTCCGCCGTGACCGTGGTGAGCCAGGCGTCGACGAGCCCGAGGAGCCGCTCGTCGTGGACGAGCAGCATGCCGCCGCCGGGGTTGGCGTCGCCCCCGCCGACGAACCCCTCGATCCAGGCCGCCGCGTCGGCCGGTGGCGTACCGGGCGAGAGCGCGAGCCCCATCAGCCGCGCGGCGCCGTCCTCCGGGAGCCTCCCGTCGTCCAGCAGCAGTCGAGCGGCCCGCCCGCGTATGACGCCGGGCACGCTGTCCCGCGCGGCGAGCCTGTCCAGGACCCCGGCCCAGCGGCCGGTGATGTCCCCGGTGTCCGGCAGGAGCCGGATCGCGGTGTGGACGCCGTCGAGGTGGCCGCGCATCTCGGCGGCCCCGTCCGCGTCCAGGCCGGTGCACGCGGGCGGCAGGCCGACGCAGACCCGCTCGGCGAGCCCGGTGGCGACCTCCGCGAGCGCGGCCGTGTCCGTGGACCGTACGTCGCCGTAGCGGAGGGAGCGGGCGAGCGCGGGCAGCGCCTGCGCGAGGTGGCCCACGTCCGCGTCGAGGGCGGCCCGGTCGGCGAGGGCCTTCATCACCACCGGCAGCGCGTCGGACAGCCCGGCCAGCAGGCACCGTTCGGCGAGGGCGGTGACGTCGGCGAGGGCGGTCGCCGAGGCGGCGTCCGACTCGGCCCTGGCGGTCGCGGCCGCGAGCACGGTGGTGCCCCACACGCCGGCCTCGGCGACCCGTACGTGCAGCTCCGGCTCCCAGCGCAGCCGCCAGCTCTCCCGGAACGTGCCGGTGCCGGCGCGGCCGGCGACCGGTTCGCCCCAGGCGACACCGAGGAGGCGCAGCCGGTGCAGCAGGCGGCTGCGCGCGGCGTCGGTCTCCTTGCGCAAGTCCAGGTCGAGCTCCCGCTCCAGGGCCTCGGGCTTGAGCCGCAGGGTGCGCTGGAGCCTGGTGAGGTCCCGTTGCAGGGGCACCGCGGGGGCACGCTCGGGCACCTCGCCGAGGGCGTCGCCGACGATCAGCCGGTCCCGGATGAGGCCGAGCGGCACGTCGGAGCCGTCGCACATCACCGCCCGTACGGCGTCGATGGTCTCGGTGAGGCCGGCGAGGGGGCGCCCGCGCATGGCGGCGAGCGTCCCGGCGAGCCGTACGGCCTCGATGACGTGGGCGGAGGAGACGATCCGGTCCTCGTCGCGGAGCAGTCCGGCGACCTTGGTCATCCAGCGCTCGACCGGCCGGTCGGGGGCGCTGAACAGGTGCCCGTACCAGCCGGGCGAGTCGATGCCGGCGCCGTAGCCGCTGTGCCGGGCGAGCCGGCGGTGCGTCCAGGGCACCCAGGTGATCTCCGTCTTGACCTTGGGCAGGCCCTTGAGGAGGGCGCGGTCGGCGGTGACGGTCGTGCGGGCGGCGAGCGCGGGGACGTGCCAGGCGCCGCAGACGACGGCCACGCCGTCGCCGTGCGCCTTGCGGGCGGCCCGGAGCTGGAGGCGCATGTACGCCTCGCGGACGAGGTCGCGGTCGTGGCCGCCGTGCCCGTAGGTCTCCCGCAGCGCGGTCATGGCGTCGGCGAGGCCGGCGAAGACGGCGATCGGGTCGTGGCCGGCGCCGGTGTGCGTCGCGCGGGTGCCGGAGGCGCCGTCCGGCGGCCCGTTGGGGGCGGCTCCTGTGCCGCGGTGCTCGACCACGTCCTCCCACCAGCGCTCCGGGTCGTCGTACCCGGCGGTCCCGGCGAGGACGGCGAGGGGGTCGATCCGCAGCCCGTACCGCTGGTCGTCGGCGTCCCCGCCGTCCCCGTTCTCCCCGTCGCCGTCCTCCCAGGTGGGGTCCTTCGCCATGGCGAGCGTGTGGGTGGCGGGCAGGTCGATGAAGCGGACGGCGGCGCCGTGGTCCAGCGCCCAGCGGATGGCGACCCACTCGGGGGAGAACTCGGCCATGGGCCAGAACGACGCCCGGCCGGGGTCGTCCACGGCGTGGGCGAGCAGCGCGACCGGCGGGCTCATCCGCTCGTCGGCGGCGAGCGGCAGGAGGGCGTCCCCCTCGGGCGGGCCCTCGATCAGCACGGCGGCGGGCCTGGCCGCGTCCAGGGCGGCCCGCACGGCGCGGGCCGAGCCGGGGCCGTGGTGGCGGACGCCGAGCAGCAGGGGCGCGGTCGTCGCCGTCATGCCGACACCTCCCGGCAGGCGCGGTAGAAGTCCTTCCACCCGTCCCGTTCGCGCACGACCGTCTCCAGGTACTCCTGCCAGACGACCCGGTCGGCCGCCGGGTCGCGGACGACCGCGCCGAGGATGCCGGCGGCCACGTCGCCGGGGCGCAGCACGCCGTCGCCGAAGTGGGCGGCGAGGGCGAGGCCGTTGGTGACGACGGAGATGGCCTCGGCCGTGGACAGCGTCCCGGACGGGGACTTGAGCTTGGTGCGGCCGTCGGTGGTCACGCCGTCGCGCAGCTCGCGGAAGACGGTGACGACCCGGCGGATCTCGTCGATGCCCTCGGGTGTGGCCGGCAGGTCGAGCGAGCGGCCGATCTGGTCGACGCGGCGGGAGACGATCTCGACCTCGGCGTCCGGTGTGGCGGGCAGCGGGAGCACGACGGTGTTGAAGCGGCGGCGCAGCGCGCTGGACAGGTCGTTGACGCCCCGGTCCCGGTCGTTGGCCGTGGCGATGAGGTTGAACCCCCGGACCGCCTGGACCTCCTGGCCGAGCTCGGGGATGGGCAGGGTCTTCTCGGACAGGATGGTGATCAGGGTGTCCTGCACGTCGGCCGGGATGCGGGTGAGCTCCTCGACGCGGGCGGTCATGCCGTCGGACATGGCGCGCATGACCGGGCTGGGCACCAGGGCGTCGCGGCTGGGTCCGTGGGCGAGGAGCTGTGCGTAGTTCCACCCGTAGCGGATGGCTTCCTCGGGCGTGCCGGCCGTGCCCTGCACGAGGAGGGTCGAGTCCCCGCTGACGGCGGCGGCGAGGTGCTCGGACACCCAGGTCTTGGCGGTGCCGGGCACGCCGAGCAGCAGCAGGGCGCGGTCGGTGGCGAGGGTGGTGACGGCGACTTCGACGATCCGGCGCGGTCCCACGTACTTCGGTGTGATCACGGTGCCGTCGGGCAGTGTGCCGCCGAGCAGGTAGGTGGCGACGGCCCACGGCGACAGGCGCCAGCGGGCGGGGCGCGGCCGGTCGTCGGCCGCCGCGAGTGCCGTCAGCTCGTGCGCGAACGCGTCTTCGGCGTGCGGGCGCAGGGCCTCGTCGCGGGATGCCTCGGTGGCTCGGGTGGTGGTGGACACGGTGATGGATTCCCCCTGCGCATCGTGGTCGACCGGGTGTGTGATCCACCGTGCACCATGCCACTGACAATCGGCCGTTTCCGCAGCTCAGAGGCGGAAACGACCGATTGGCGAGGGGAGTTGTCGTGGTGTCAGCCGGCGACGGGCGACACGGCGATGCAGCCGGTGGCGGCGGCCATGCCCTTCGCGGACTGCTCGGAGATGACCTTGCCCTGGTAGGTGATCTTGCAGGTCATCTCGACGCCGGCCGGGTCGACGGCGACGGGGATCACGCCGGGCGGCAGCAGGCCACGCAGCTTGACCGTCTTCTTCCACGGCAGCGTGGGCTTCTGCACGGACTCGACCTTCGGCTTCGTCGCGTCCCCGCCGTCGACGTGGTAGTCGATCGAGTCGATGCCCTTGCCGGTGATCTCGTACGTCACTTCGTACTGCTCGTTGACTTCCTTCTCCACCTGCTTGGCGGCCTCGTCCGCGATCTCCGAGCAGGCGCCGAGCCCGAGGACGAGCCCGCCGACGGCGAGCGCGGAAGCGATGGAGCGGCTGAGGCGGTTCATGTGTCCCCCCGGTGAGTTGACGTGTCACCGGCAGACAACAGTAAAGGGAAGGCAAAGTCAACCGGGTTCCGTGTGCGGGCCCTCCGGGCGAACGCACTGGTCACCGCCGATTGTCAGTGGCGCCGCCTACGGTCGGTGCCATGAATCAGCAGGGGGTGCGCTGGACGGCGGAACAGGTGCTGGCTCTGGCACCTGACGACGCCTCACGCAGAGCGGGAAGCAAACTCGGCACGGCCGGGCCGTGGTCGGGCGGCGGCAGCGACGGCTCGGGGGTCGTCTGGGGCCTGTGCAAGGGCAGCGGAAGCCGGCCGTACCAGACGGTCGTCGACACCACGGGCCCCGCGTACACGTGCAGTTGTCCCAGCCGGAAGTTCCCGTGCAAGCACGCGCTGGGACTGCTGCTGCTCTGGGCGGCCGACGGCGATGCCCTGTCCGGCTCCGAGGTGCCGGACTGGGCCGAGCAGTGGCTGGCGGGGCGGCGCGCACGCGCGGCCGGGAAGCAGGCGGCGGAGACGGGGGGCGGATCGCCCGCGAAGAGCGCCGATCCGGAGGCCGCCCGGCGGCGGGCCGAGCAGCGCGCCGCCCGGATCACCTCGGGCGCCGAGGAGTTGGAGCAGCGGCTGGCCGACCTGCTGCGCGGCGGGCTCGCCGCCGCCGACCGGTCGGGGTACGGGCTGTGGGAGGAGACCGCGGCCCGGATGGTCGACGCGCAGGCCCCCGGCCTGGCCGGCCGGGTCAGGGAACTGGGCGCGATACCGGGCTCCGGCCCCGGCTGGCCGGTGCGGCTGCTGGAGGAGTGCGCGATGACGCACCTGCTGGACCGGGCGTGGCTGGACGTCGAGCGGCTGCCGCAGCCCCTGGCCGCGACGGTCCGCACCAGGGTCGGCCTGACGGCACCCGCCGACGGCCCGCCGGTGCGCGACCACTGGTCGGTGCTGGCCCAGTACGACACCTCGGACGGCAGGCTGACCACGCGCCGCGTCTGGCTGTACGGGCGGAACAGCGGACGCACCGCCCTGCTGCTCTCCTTCGGCGCGGCCGGGCGCGCACCCGCGCTCGCCCTGCCCGTCGGCGTGGCGATCGACGCCGAGACCGTCCCGTACGCGGGCGCGGCACAGCTACGGGCGGAGCTGGGCGAGCAGTTCTCGCTGCCGGTGCCCGACCCGGGGCCGCCGCCCGGCGGGTCCGTCACCGACGCGGCGGCCGCCTACGGAACGGCCCTGCGCGACGACCCGTGGCTGGACGCCTGGCCGGTCACGCTGACCGGCGTCATACCCGTGCCGTCCCAGGAGGGCGCCTGGCAGCTCGCCGACGCGGACGGCGCCGCCGCGCTGCCGGTCGCCCCCTCCGCACTCGCCCGGCCGGGTCTGTGGCGGCTGGCCGCACTGTCCGGTGGCCGGCCGGTCACGGTGTTCGGCGAGTGCGGGCACCGCGGCTTCACCCCGCTGACCGCCTGGTCCGCGGACGCGCCCGAGACCGTCCCGCTGACCTGACGTACGGAGACACGATGACCACCACGACCTGGGAAGACCTCGTCACCTCGGCGCTGCTGGGCACCGATCGCCGCCCGCCCGCCGCCGACGTCATGGCACCCGGCAAGGACGCGCCGGTCGCGCTGCTGGACGCCGCCGCGCTGCACACCGTACGGCGCCGGGCGGGGCTGCTCCCGGGGCCCGCCGCCGCCCTGCCCGAGCCGGCGCCGCACGACGACCGGCCACCGCTCCCCGGCCCGGCCCGGCGCCGGCTCACCCAGCTTCTCGCCGACCGCTCCGGCGCGTCGTCGGGCGGCGGCCGCCGGGGCGCGGCGCCCGACCTCACCGAGCTGCTCCCGCAGTGGCTGGCGGCCGCGAACGAGCACGGCTACCGGGCGCCGGCGGCCGCCCTGCCCGCCCTGCTCGACACGGCACGGGCGCGCACCGACCTGCGGCCGGCGGCCCTGACGCTCGCCGGGCCGCGCGGGCTGTGGCTGGCGCGGCTCAACCCCGAGTGGCGGTTCGCGCTGCGCGGTGCGCCCGGCGGGACCACCCTGCCGGACCCGGCCGACGAGGACGCCGTACGGCGGCTGTGGGGGGAGGGCCTGTTCGCCGAGCGGGTCGCCCTGCTCGGCGCCGTACGGGCCCACGACCCGGCCGCCGCGACCGCCCTGCTCGCCTCCACCTGGTCCACCGAACGGGCCGAGGACCGGCTGATGTTCCTCGACTCGCTGCGGGGCGGCCTCTCCACCGCCGACGAGCCGTTCCTGGAGGAGGCCCTGGCGGACCGCAGCCGCAACGTCCGATCCACCGCCGCCGAGCTGCTCTCCGCACTGCCCTCATCCGCGCTCGCCCTCCGCATGGCCGAGCGGGCCTCGTCCTGCGTGGGCCTGGACCGTACCGGCGGGAGCGCGACGATCATTGTCGAGGCGCCGCACGAGTGCGACGCGGGCATGCAGCGCGACGGCGTCCTGCCGGACCCGCCGGCCGGCCGGGGCGAACGCTCCTGGTGGCTGGGCCAGTTGGTCGAGTCGGCCCCGCTGTCCCTGTGGACGTCGCGGCTCGGCGGCCGCACGCCCGACGACATCGTCGCCCTGCCGGTCGCCGACGACTGGCGCGACGAGCTGCACGCCGCGTGGTGCCGGGCGGCGGTCCGGCAGCGGGACCCGGGCTGGGCCCGCGCGCTGCTCGGCCCGGCCACGACACCACCGGCCACGGGGCCCGGCACCTCCTCGCTCGCCGAGCGGTCGAAGCTCCTGTCGATCCTGCCCGGCGACGAACGGGCCGTCTGGGTGGCCGACTTCATCGCGGCGCACGGCCTGTCCGAGGCGTTCCAGCTCCTGGGCGTCTGCGCGGTGCCCTGGGCGGAGCCGCTCGGCCGCGCGGTGGTCGACGCACTGGACATCGCCCGGGACGCGGGCAGCTACCCGTGGAGCTTCAGCGGAGTGATGGGGCTGGCGGAGCGCTGCCTGGACCCGGACCAGGCCGACCGCCTGGAGGTCCTCACGGCGCTCCCCGACGAACCGGAGGGCGCGTCCCCGGGCGCCGGGAGCTACTGGTCGGAGGCGTTCCAGCGGCTGGTCGCCACGCTGCGGCTCCGCGCGGCGATGCGCGCGGAACTGTCCCCGGTGGCCACGCCCCCGGCCCCCGCCCCGTCGGGCGGGTAGCGGGCGGGGCCCGGAAAGGGCGCTCGCGCCGTACCGGTGCCGGGGTGTGCGGCGTGCCGGGGGGCTCACCGCGCACAGCCCGAGGAACCCCGGGGCGGCACCATGGGCGGCCCCGGGGCCGCGCCCACGGCAGGTCCCGGGCATGCCGGTCCGGCCCCCGGCGGCCCCGGGGTCAGGAAGCGTCCCGCCAGGGCCACGCGCCCGGCCGGGCACGCCCCGCCAGGGTCAGGCAGTCACGCCCCACCCGGGGACGCCCACCGGAGCGACGCCCCGCCGGAGCCACGCCCCACCCGGGGACGCCCACCGGAGCGACGCCCCACAGGGCCACGCCCCGCCGGGTTACGCCTGGGCCGAGACGCGGACGTTGGCGTTGACCCAGTCCACGATCGACGCCGTCGTCGCGCCGGGCGTGAAGATCTCCGCCACGCCCTTCTCCTTCAGCGGCGCGATGTCCGCGTCCGGGATGATCCCGCCGCCGAACACCTTGATGTCCTCCGCGTCGCGCTCCTTCAGCAGCTCGAGCACCTTCGCGAACAACGTGTTGTGGGCGCCCGACAGGATCGACAGACCGATCGCGTCCGCGTCCTCCTGGATCGCCGTGTCGACGATCTGCTCCGGCGTCTGGTGCAGGCCGGTGTAAATGACCTCCATACCGGCGTCACGCAGCGCCCGCGCGATCACCTTCGCGCCGCGATCGTGGCCGTCGAGACCCGGCTTGGCCACCACCACGCGGATCGGACCGGTCACACCCATCACTGCCTCCACATGCGTCCCCCGTACCTATATGCCGGGGAGGTGAACGAACGTTATCGACAGCATCCCGCAACCGGCCGTTTCGCGGTGGATAGCGAGGGGGAAATCACACGTGGGACATGTTCGCCACGCGTCGTCCCCGCCCGGGCGGGCCATCGGCCACAGGAGAGCCGGGACGATCGCTACGGGAGCCGCAACGAGGTCGTCGTACTACCGTGCCGCCAGCCGCGCGGCGGGGCGGTACGGCCTCATCGTCACCATCCTCCGAGACGGCACCCCCAGTTCGGAGGTCGGCCGTGAAGGTCATGCTGCCCTGGAAGACGCCACCCCTCTTCTCGTTACGGCTGTCCACCGCACTGATCAGGGCCACGGCCTTGGAGCTGGCGATCCTCGCCGGCCATCTGGTCCTCTACCCCACCGGCATCGCCCCGGAGCGGCGGTCGCCCGGCGTGGGTGGCGCCGCGGTCGGCGCCCACCCGCCGACGGTGCTCCTGCACGGTTTCGTGGACAACCGCTCCGTCTTCGTCCTGCTGCGCCGGTCCCTCGCCCGGCAGGGCGGACGTCATGTGGAGTCGCTCAACCACTCCCTGCTCACCTGCGACATCCGGGCCGCCGCCGAGTTGCTCGGCCGCCACGTCGAGGAGATCTGCGACCGCACGGGCCACGCGGAGGTCGACATCGTCGGGCACAGCCTCGGCGGACTGATTGCCCGCTACTACGTCCAGCGGCTCGGCGGCGACCGGCGCGTGCGCACCCTGGTCACGCTCGGTACGCCGCACTCCGGCACGTCCGTCGCGCCCCTCGCCGACGCGCACCCCCTGGTGCGCCAAATGCGCCCCGGCTCCCCGGTCGTCCGGGAGTTGAGCGAGCCGGCCCCGCACTGCCGTACGCGCTTCGTCGGCTTCTGGAGCGATCTGGACCGGTGGATGGTGCCCGTCGAGACGGCGCGGATCGATCACCCGGATCTGCTCGCGCAGAACGTCCGGGTCACCGGTATCGGCCATCTCGCCCTGCCGGTGCACCCGGCGGTGGCGGCCGCCGTCCGCGAGGTGCTGGAGTCCGGCGGAACGGCCACCGGACGTTCCGATTCCGCGTCCGTGGCCTGATCGGACACGACCAAACTTCGAACAGTTCTCGAACGTAGGGCCAAAGCTCTGCCCACACTCCGCCGAAAGGCGGCCGAATGCCCCTTTCCCCCGGGGTCAAAACCCACGGAAGATTGTCGCTCGCGCGTACCGCCGGGTACAGTCGCGCCCACTGCTTTCCCCTCTGGGTCCCCCCTTCGCCGGGGCCGTTCCCAGACCTGGTTCTGCTGCCGAGGCGAGAGAGAAGTTGGTGAACGACCAGCACCCCCACGCCGGGTACGTCGGAGACGACGCGTATTCCACGGGCAGCTTCCAGAGCGGCACCTTCGAGACCGGCAGCTTCGAAACGGGCAGTGCCACAACCGGAGGCTTCGCCGCCGACCCCCTCTTCGGTGCCCTCCCCGGCACGTACGACAGCACCTACGAAAGCAGCAGCGCCTACCAGGCCGGCTACACCGCCGACAGCGGCCAGTACGACTCCTCCCAGTGGGCCGCCGCGACCGCCACCCAGCAGTGGGCCACCACGGACACCACCGGGTACGTCGAGTACGCGGAGCACACCGGGCAGTGGGACGCCGGCGCCTGGAGCGAGGCGAGCGCGTACGACGCCACCGGCCAGTGGAACGTGGCCGCCGCGGCCACGGCCACCTTCGATTCCGGCGCCTACGACGCCACCGCCTGGAACTACGCCGCCGCCCCCACCGAGACGTTCACCGTCCCCGAGCAGTACGACTACGCGGCGGCGGACCAGTCGGCCACGCCCGGGGCGCACACGGACCAGCACCCGGAGCCGCACGAGGAACCCCTCGCGGAGCAGTACGGGGAGCAGTACACCGACCAGCACGCGGACCCCGCGGCCCCGGCCGAGCAGGAGCCGGCGCCCGAGCACGAGTCCATGGCGGACGGCGTGCACGACAGCCTCACCGAGACCGCGATCAGCCCGGTCGCCCCGGTCACCCCCCGCGCCACCCGCCGCTCCGGCGGCGGAGGCGGCGGAGGCAGCCGCGGCCGTCGCCGTACCCCCGCGAAGCGTTCCGCTCTCCTCACCGTCGCGGTGCCGTCCGCGTGTGTGATGGGCGTCGCCGGTATCGCCGCCGCGTCCGTCAGCGGCCTCACGGGCAACACCCCCGGCGAGAACAAGGCGGACGAGAAGGCGGTCACCGCCGCCGACCCCGCCTCGGTCAAGCCGGTCGTCGCCAACAGCGAACTCGACACCCAGCTCGCCGCCCTCAGCGCCGACGCCCGCGACTTCGGCGACCGCGCCAGCCGCACCCAGGAGCGCATCGACCTGAAGGCGCGCCAGGAGGCCGAGCGCAAGAAGCGCGAGGAGGAGGCGGCCCGCAAGGAGGCGATGCGCCCCAAGTTCGCCCTCCCCGTGGAACTGCACCAGCTCAGCGCCCGCTACGGGCAGGCGGGCGTCAACTGGATGTCCCTGCACACCGGTATCGACTTCCCGGTCCAGTACGGCACCCCGGTGATGGCCGCGACCGACGGCACCGTCCGCACCCAGTGGAACAGCGCCTACGGCAACATGGCGATCGTGACCGCCAAGGACGGCACCGAGACCTGGTACTGCCACCTCAGCAGCACCAAGATCCGCTCCGGTGAGGTCAAGGCCGGCGAGGTCATCGCCTACTCCGGCAACTCGGGCAACTCCACCGGACCGCACCTGCACTTCGAGGTACGGCCCGGCGGCGGCGCCGCGATCGACCCGCTGCCGTGGCTGCGCAGCCACGGCCTCGACCCGACCTCGTAGCCCGGCCTTGTAAGACCCGGCCTCGTGGGCCCGGCCTCGAAGGCCTCCCGGCGACTACAGCTTCTCGACCGGCGCGTACCGCAGCAGCAGCCGCTTCGGCTTCTCGTCGCCGAAGTCGATCGTCGCCTGCGCGTCGGCGCCCGCGCCCGTCACCGCCATCACGGTCCCGAGCCCGAACTGGTCGTGCGTGACCCGGTCCCCGACCGCCAGCGCGATCACGGGCTTGTCGGTCGTACGCCGCGTGGCGAAGCCCGACGGGCCGGACCGGGAGCGGGCCGCGAGCGACGAGGACAGCGACGAGGCGATCCCGGACGTCGGACCGGCGGGCTTGGCCATCGCGCCGGTGCGCTTCCACTCCAGGTGCTGTCCCGGGATCTCCTCCAGAAACCGCGACGGCGGGTTGTACGAGGGCTGGCCCCACGCGCTGCGCATCGTCGACCGCGTCAGGTAGAGCCGCTCACGGGCGCGCGTGATGCCCACGTACGCCAGGCGCCGCTCCTCCTCCAGCTCCTTGGTCTGGCCCAGGGCGCGCATGTGCGGGAAGACGCCGTCCTCCATGCCGGTGAGGAACACCACCGGGAACTCCAGGCCCTTGGCGGTGTGCAGGGTCATCAGCGTGATGACGCCGGAACCCTCCTCGTCCTCGTCCGGGATCTGGTCGGAGTCGGCGACGAGGGCGACCTGCTCCAGGAACTCGGCCAGGGTGCCGGGCTCCTCGCCGCGCTCCTGCTCGAACTCCAGGGCCACGGCGGCGAGCTCCTGGAGGTTCTCGATCCGGGTCTCGTCCTGGGGGTCGGTGGAGGCCTGCAGCTCGGCCAGGTACCCCGTCCGCTCCAGGACGGCCTCCAGCACCACCGCCGGTCCGGCGCCCGACTCGACGATGGTCCGCAGCTCGTCCATCAGCGTGTTGAACCGCTTCACCGCGTTCGCCGAGCGGGCCGCCATGCCGTACGCCTCGTCGACCCGGCGCAGCGCCTGCGGGAAGGTGATCCTCTCGCGCAGCGCCAGTGCGTCGATCATCGCCTCGGCGCGCTCGCCGATGCCGCGCTTGGGGACGTTGAGGATGCGGCGCAGCGGGACGTTGTCCTCGGGGTTGGCGAGCACGCGCAGGTACGCGAGGACGTCGCGGACCTCCTTGCGCTCGTAGAA
This sequence comes from Streptomyces sp. WAC05374, assembly GCF_004353505.1. Lineage (GTDB taxonomy): Bacteria > Actinomycetota > Actinomycetes > Streptomycetales > Streptomycetaceae > Streptomyces. The sequence goes on along the minus strand of NZ_SMNQ01000023.1, from coordinate 25,352 downwards.
GCGGACGCCGCCGACGACCTTGTACGGCAGGCCGACCCGGATGAAGATCTCCTCGAAGACACGCGACTGGGCGTTCGTCCGGTAGAAGACGGCCACGTCGCCGGCCTTGGCCTCGCCCGCGTCCGTCAGCCGGTCGATCTCGTCGGCGACGAACTGCGCCTCGTCGTGCTCGGTGTCCGCGACGTACCCGGTGATGCGGGCGCCCTCGCCCGCATTGGTCCACAGGTTCTTGGGGCGGCGGCTCTCGTTGCGCTCGATGACCGCGTTGGCGGCGGAGAGGATGGTCTGGGTGGAGCGGTAGTTCTGCTCCAGCAGGATCGTGGTCGCGTCCGGGTAGTCCTCCTCGAACTGGAGGATGTTGCGGATGGTGGCGCCGCGGAAGGCGTAGATCGACTGGTCGGCGTCACCGACGACGCACAGCTCGGCCGGGTCCAGGTCCTCGTACCCGGTGCCCACCAGTTCGCGCACGAGCGTGTACTGGGCGTGGTTGGTGTCCTGGTACTCGTCGACCAGGACGTGCCGGAAGCGGCGGCGGTAGTGCTCGGCGACGTCGGGGAACGCCTGGAGCAGGTGGACCGTCGTCATGATGATGTCGTCGAAGTCCAGGGCGTTGGCCTCGCGCAGCCGCGCCTGGTACATCCGGTACGCCTCGGCGAGGGTCTTCTCGAAGCCGTCGGCGGCCTGGTCGGCGAAGGTCTCCTCGTCGATCAGCTCGTTCTTCAGGTTCGAGATCTTGGCGCTGAAGGACTTCGGCGGGAACTTCTTGGGATCGAGGTCCAGGTCGCGGCAGACCAGCGACATCAGCCGCTTGGAGTCGGCGGCGTCGTAGATCGAGAAGGAGGAGGTGAAGCCGAGCCTCTTCGACTCGCGGCGCAGGATGCGCACGCACGCGCTGTGGAAGGTCATGACCCACATGGCGTTGGCGCGCGGGCCGACGAGCTGCTCGACGCGCTCCTTCATCTCACCGGCGGCCTTGTTGGTGAAGGTGATCGCCAGTATCTGCCCGGGGTGGACGTGCCGGGTGGCCAGCAGGTGGGCGATGCGGTGGGTCAGCACCCGCGTCTTGCCCGATCCGGCGCCGGCGACGATGAGCAGCGGCGAGCCGGTGTGCACGACGGCGGCGCGCTGCTGGTCGTTCAGCCCCTCCAGCAGCGCGGCGGGGTCCACGACGGGGCGCGGGGCGCCGTCGCGGTAGTGGGCGTCCCTGGCCGGGGGCACGTCGAAGCGGTCGCCGAAGAGGTCGTGCGGGACCTCCTCCGCGGCCGGGCCGTCCCCGGGGCCCTCGGAGTCCTCGGGCGGCGGCGGGGGCTCCTCGGAGGTGTGGTTCCGGAGGTCCGCCAGGAAGCTGTCGTCAAAGAGGCTGCTCATCGCCTATCGAGTCTAGGCGGCCCCACTGACAGCCGTGGACGAACCGCGAACAGGTCCGATTCGTGACCCTCCGTACCGAGTCGACGACATCACGCCAAGGTCACGAAAACGTATCGGGCATATCGAACATCATCCTTCACAGCACCGCCACAGTTTGGCTAGCGTGCTCGCCCAAGCGGTCCGTTCTCTCTTCGGCGAACCACGCCAATCGGACCGCCCATGCCGAATTCGTGCTGCCCTCATGGCAGTTCGGAACCGGGGACGCACCACGTACGACCGAGGTGAATCGGCCCGCAGCCCCTCGGGCACGGCCGTAGGGCACCTTCCGTTCCGCCCGAACCTGAAAGCTGCCCCGGTAGGCGGTCCACGGAAGGAGATGCCGGCCTTGGCGTCGCATCGCAAGCCGCGCACGCGCACCTTGCAGACCCTGCATGCCCACTCCCCCGCCGTCGGGGTCACGACGGCCGCCGCCCTGGCCTCGGTCACGCTCCTGTCGTCGCAGAGCGCGGCCGCCACCCCCGGCGGGCCGGGCGACGCCGACCGCGGGCCGACGGTCGAGGAGGTCCAGAGAAAGGTCGACGACCTCTACCGGCAGGCGGGCACGGCGACACAGCGGTACGGCAGGGCCGGCGAGGTCACCGACCGGGAGCGGCGCGGGACCGGCGGGGTGCTCGACGGGGCCGCGCGGCGTACGGAAGCGCCGGCCGAGCCCCGCCGCGCCTTCAGCGGCCACGCGGCGGCCCCCTACCGCTCCGGCGGGCCGGACCCGGCCACGTCGCCGCTCTTCCCGGAGCCGGACACCACGCGGGCGTTCGTGGACCGGACGGAGCCGATGGACCCGGTCAAGCCGGTGAGTCCGGTGGACCTGGTGAAGCAGGTGGACCTGGCGGAGCCGGTGGATCTGACGAAGCCGGTGGACCGGGCGCGGACGGTCGGCCTGGCGGATCCGGTGGACCGGACGCAGCCGATGGAGCGCGTCCCCGACCTGTGGGACCGTACGCAGCCGATGGACCGTGTCACCGACCCGCGGCACGAGACGCTCACCGGCCACCCGCCCGTGCAGTCGCTCACCGGCCACCCGCCGGTACGAGCCGGGGCGGCGGAGCAGCCGGTGGAGGCGGCGGCCGGACCGGAGTCACCGAGCGAGCCGCCGGGCGCCTCCCAGGCGTCCCTCCGCGCCTCCAAGCAGACCGTTCAGCGCAAGCTCGCCGAGGCGAAGGCCCTGTTGGCCCGCCTCACGTCCGAGGAGCGGGCGCGGGCGGCGCGCGAGCAGGAGACCTGCCCGCCCCAGGAGGAACACCCGGGGTGGCACCCGGAGCACCAGGTGGGGTGGCACTCCCAGGAATCCCACGCTCAGGGGCGGCCGTGGGAGCTCCGGCCGGACGGGGACGCCGGCCACACCGCCAAGGCGGCCAAGGTCCTCGCCTTCGCCGAGGCGCAGACGGGCAAGCCGTACGTGTGGGGCGCGACCGGCCCCAGCTCGTACGACTGCTCGGGGCTCACCCAGGCCGCGTGGCGGGCGGCGGGCGTCGACCTGCCGCGGTCCATCCGGGACCAGGCCGCGGCCGGCACTCCGGTGGCCCTGGAGGACCTGCGCCCGGGCGACCTGGTGTTCTTCCACGACGACATCAGCCACGTCGGCATCTACAAGGGCGACGGGAAGATGATCCACGCCCCCATGCCCGGTGCGAACGTCCGCGAGGAGGCCGTCTCCTCCATGCCCGTCCACAGCAGCGTGCGCCCGGCCTGACCCGACCGGGCGCGACAGGGGGGAACCATGACCGACCGCCCGCTCACCGTCCTGTTCGTCCCGGAGAGCGCGTACGGGCCGACGAACAACTGCGTCGGCATCGCGGACGTGCTGCGGCGCCGCGGCCACCGGGTGGTCTTCGCGGCCGAGGCGTCCTGGCGGGGGAGGCTGAGCGCGCTCGGCTTCGAGGAGGACCTGATACGTCTCGCTCCCCCTCCGGACGGGGGGGAGGACGCGGGCCGGTTCTGGAAGGACTTCGTACGGGACACCGCTCCGGAGTTCCGCAAGCCGACCTCCGAGCAGCTCGGCACCTGGATCAGGCCGGTGTGGGAGGAGCTGACAGCGGGGGCCCGTTACTGCGAGCCGCAGCTCAGGGCGGTCATCGAGCGGGTACGCCCCGATGTGATCGTCGAGGACAACGTGGTGGCGTTCCCCGCCCTGCTGACCGCCGGGGTGCCCTTCGTACGGATCACCTCCTGCAACCCGCTGGAGATCCGGAGCCCCGGCGTCCCGCCCGCCTTCTCCGGATACCCGGCCGGCGACGACTCGGACTGGGCCGCCTTCCGGGCCGAGTACGACCGGACGCACCGGGCGCTGTGGTCCTCCTTCAGCGACTGGGTGGCCGAGCAGGGGGCGCCGCCGCTGCCCGAGCTGGAGTTCATCCACGAGGGCGACGTGAACCTGTACGTGTATCCCGAAGCGGCCGACTACGCGCGCGTGCTGCCGCCGCACTGGCACCGCCTCGACTCGTGCGTACGGGAGACGGACGACCCCTTCACCCTGCCGCCGGCCCTCGCGGACCGTGACGGGGCACTGGTGTACTTCTCGCTCGGCTCGCTGGGGTCGGCCGACGTGGAGCTGATGCGCCGCGTGATCGGGGTGCTGGCGAGGACGCCGTACCGCTACATCGTCTCCAAGGGCCCCCTGCACGCGGAGATCGAGCTGCCGCCCAACATGTGGGGCGCGGAGTTCCTGCCGCAGGCGTCCGTCCTGCCGCTGGTGGACCTGGTGATCACCCACGGCGGCAACAACACCACGACGGAGGCGCTGCACTTCGGCAAGCCGATGATCGTGCTGCCGCTGTTCTGGGACCAGTACGACAACGCGCAGCGGATGCGGGAGCTGGGGTTCGGTGTCCGGCTGGACACCTACCGGTTCACGGACGAGGAGCTGACCGGCGCCCTGGAGCTGCTGCTCGGCGACACGTCGCTGCGCGAGCGGCTGGCGGCGACGGGGGCGGTCGTCCGGAACCGGGACGGACTGCGGCGGGCGGCCGGCCTGATCGAGGAGGCGGCGGCCGCCGGGCGCGCCTGAGGAGTGCTGTCGGGTCCGGGGCGTGGCGGTGGGGGCCGCCGCCGCGCACGAACCCGGGGCCCGGTCAGGTCCAGAGCGTGGCGATGAAGATGTTCGCCATGGTCAGACCGCCGACGGCGCCGAACACCGCCTTGTCGACCCGCTCCTCGTCCCGCTTGACGTAGACCAGGCCGAGGATGACCACCAGGACCGCGAGCTTCACGCCGATCTTCACGTTGTTCACGGTCTGGTCGTCGGCCTGGTTGAGGCCGACCAGGACCACGCCGGTGATCAGCATGGTGAGGGCGCCGTGCAGCATCGCCGGGCCGAAGCGCGCCGTACCCTCGCCCATCGCCTTCATCTGGGTCATGAACCCGCCCAGGAGGGCGGCGATACCGATGATGTGCAGCGCGACGAAGGCATTGATGAGTACGTCCATATGGCGGAGCCTAGCCGGGGCAATACCACCGGCCGCCGGTCGGGGTTGCCTCATTCGTCGCATCGGTCACGGCTGATATGGAATGCGCGATTCCGAGCGAGCGGCTTCTGTCCGGTCCGCTCGTCAAACCCCCACCTGCGGCCAACTGCGGTCATCCCGCCGCCCGGCCGTGACCCTCGGCCTTAGCGTCCTCCCCCGGGCTCCCCCAGGGCCCCAGGCCCCCGCCGGGCCGCACCGAAGGGAAGGGAACGCCCCGTGGCAGCGCACCGGAAACCCACGCCGCACCCCGTGAGCGGCCGCACGGCGCTCACCCTCGCGCTCGCCGGGGCGGCCGCCGCCACCGTCTTCGAGGGGTCCGGGTACGCCGAGCCCCACCTCACCCCCGCCCAGGTGAAGGCGAGGGCCGACCGCCTGTACCAGGAGGCCGAGGAGGCCACCGAGAAGTACAACGGCGCCAAGGAGGAGACGGACCGGGCGCGCGCCGCCCTGGACGCCCTGCGCGACGAGGCCGCCCGCCGGACCGCCCGCCTCAACGCCGCCCGCAACGCGCTCGGTTCCGTGGCCACCGCCCAGTACCGGACGGGTGGCCTCGACCCGGCCGTTCAGCTCGCGCTGTCCACCGACCCCGGTGCGTACCTGCGGGGCGCCGCCCTCGCGGAACGGGTCGGCGACCGCCAGGCCGCGGCCGTCGGCGCCGTCCAGGGGCAGCTCGCCGAGCTGGCGCGGCTGCGTGCCGAGGCCGCCGGACGGCAGCGTGACCTCGCGGCCCGCCAGGCCGAGCTGGGCCGCCACCGGGCGGCCGTCCGCGCCAGGATCGCCGCCGCCGAGAAGCTCCTCGCCCGGCTGACGGCCGCCCAGCGCGCCGCGTACGACGGCTCCGCCACCCCCTCCGCCGCCCCTTCCGGCACGGCGCCGCGGGGCACGGTCCCGGCCGCCGGTCCGCGCGCCGCGCAGGCCATCGCGTACGCGTACGGCGCGCTCGGCAAGCCGTACGTGTGGGGCGCGACCGGCCCGTCGGCCTTCGACTGCTCGGGGCTCACCCAGGCGGCCTGGCGCTCCGCCGGGGTGTCGCTGCCCCGCACCACGTACACCCAGATCGACGCCGGCCGGCGCGTGCCCCGCTCGGCGCTCGCCCCCGGCGACCTGGTGTTCTTCTACTCCGGCATCAGCCACGTGGGCCTCTACATCGGGGACGGCAAGATGATCCACGCCCCCCGTCCGGGCGCCCCGGTGCGGATCGCGCCGATCGACGAGATGCCGTGGGCGGGCGCGACCCGCGTGGCGTGAGGGGTGTGAGGGGCGGGATGGGCGGGATGGGCATGGCATGGGGCCTTACGGCGCCGGATGTCCCTACGGCGCCAGGTGGCCCTCGGCCGCCGGATGCCCCTACCGGCGCCCGGTGCCACTACCGCCGCCGGGCGGACAGGGCGCCCGTGCCCGCCCCGGCCCCGGCACCCGGCCCGGCGGAATCCGTACCCGCCCCGGCACCCGGCCCGGCGGAATCCGTACCCGCCCCGGCACCCGGCCCGGCGGAATCCGTACCCGCCCCGGCCGAGCCCTGGTCCGCCCCTGCGGACCCCTCGCCCGCCCCGGCCGAGCCCTGGTCCGGCGCCTGCCCCGCGCCGGCGCCCTCGGCGCGGAACTGCTGCGTCAGCCACTGGAAGACCGACGGCACCTCGCGCACCCACGTGCTGACCCGGTGGCCGCCGTACACCTGCTGGACGTCGACGCGCGTCGGCGCCCTGGACGCCTCCCGCAGCGCGACGCCCTGCCGGTAGCCGTCGTTGCCGTCGCCGGTCATCAGCAGCGTCACGCGGGGCGGGACGGGGGCGTTGCGGAGCATGGTGAGCGGGTTGTGCGCGTGCCGCAGCTCGGGGTCCTTGCCGGTGAGCGAGGACGGCTCGGCGGCCGGGTCGTTGTAGCCGGACATGCTGACGCCGTACCGGTAGCGGTCGGGGTGGGCGATGGCCAGCTTCGCGGCGCAGTGGGCGCCCGACGAGAACCCCGTGACCGCCCAGCCGTCGGCGGCCTGGGAGGCGCGGAAGTTGTCCATGACCATCTTGCGCACGTCGACACTGAGCCAGGTGTCGGCGTTGATCTTCCCGGGCACGTTGGCGCAGCCGGTGTCGGTGTGGCCGAGCAGGTGGCTGCGCGGCGCCACGAGGATGAACGGTTCGACGGTGCCGTTCCGCATCAGTGGCTCGAGCTGCGTGTTGGCCCGCATGCCGACGAACCACGACTTCGGCGAGCCGGGGAAGCCGGAGAGCAGCTCCACGACGGGGAACTTCTTGTCCCGGTAGGCGGGGTCGTCGTACTGCGGCGGCAGCCAGACGTACACCTCGGCCTTCACCCCCGACAGCCCGCCCTTGAGGACGGTTCTGCGCACGCCGGGGCCCATGGTGGGGTCGTCGACGGGGGTGAAGGTCTGCCGGACCTTCGGCAGGTCGGAGATGCGCTTGCCGCCGAGCCCGTCGGGGCCGAGGTCAATGGCGGAGTCGACGTGGTCGCTGGTGCCCAGCAGGTCGTCCCAACTGTCGTACAACCCGTTGACGTTGTTCACCGCCACGAACACCACGACGATCGCCGTGAGCTGAGCGAAGGCCACCATGCCCAGCCGCACAGCGCCCCGGACGACGGCGGGGCCGCGCACACGGCTCCACAGCGCCAGGGGCAGCAGGACGGCGATCACGGCCAGCACGATCGCGGTCACGAGGAAGGGGGTACCTGTCAGGCTCATCACGGTGAGTAGGAGGGGACCTGTGCCGTGCTGGTTGCCGCTCCTATGTACCGGTTACCTCACAAATACCCCCGTCGCCCCGGGCGGGGTCAGACCAGACGGCGGGCCGTCGCCCAGCGGGTCAGCTCGTGCCGGTTGGAGAGCTGGAGCTTGCGCAGCACCGCCGAGACGTGCGACTCGACCGTCTTCACCGAGATGAAGAGCTGCTTGGCGATCTCCTTGTACGCGTAACCGCGGGCGATCAGCCGCAGCACCTCCCGCTCACGCTGGGTGAGCCGGTCCAGGTCCTCGTCGACCGGCGGAGCGTCGGTGGAGGCGAACGCGTCCAGCACGAAGCCCGCCAGCCGGGGCGAGAACACGGCGTCGCCCTCCTGGACCCGGAAGATCGAGTCGACGAGGTCGGTGCCCGTGATCGTCTTGGTGACGTACCCCCGGGCACCGCCCCGGATGACGCCGATGACGTCCTCGGCGGCGTCCGAGACGGACAGCGCCAGGAACCGGACCGGGTCCTCGGGGGCCGCCATCAGGGCCGCGCAGCGCCGCAGCACCTCGACACCGCCGCCGCCGGGCAGGTGGACGTCGAGGAGGACCACCTCGGGGCGGGTCGCGGTGATCACGGCCACCGCCTGGTCCACGTCGGCGGCCTCGCCGACCACCTCGACGCCCGTCGTGTCGGTCCGGCCGATCTCGGCCCGCACGCCGGTGCGGAACATCCGGTGGTCGTCGACCAGCACGACCCGTACCCGACGTCCCGCGCCGGCGGTCGCGTCAGCAGTCGTCGTCTCGTCGGTCATGCGTCCGCCCTCTCCATCTCCAGCTCCACTTCGGTGCCGTCGCCCGGCACCGACCGCAGCCGCGCGGTGCCGCCGTTGCGCCGCATCCGGCCGATGATCGATTCTCGTACGCCCATCCGGTCGGCGGGGACGGAATCGAGGTCGAAGCCCGGCCCCCGGTCCCGTACGGACACGAAGACCGTCCGGCCCTCGACCTCCGCGTACACCTGCACCGCCCCGCCACCGCCACCGTACTTGGCGGCGTTGACCATGGCTTCGCGGGCGGCCTGCATCTGGGCCGCCAGCCCTTCGTCGAGCGGGCAGTCGCCGACGACCACCACCTCCAGGGGCACCCCGTGCTTGTCCTCGACCTCGGCGGCGGTCCTCCTGACCGCCTCGGCGAGCGTGTCCGGCTCCTGGTCCTCGTCCTTGCCGGTGCCCTCCGGCCGGTACAGCCAGTTGCGCAGCTCGCGCTCCTGCGCGCGGGCGAGCCGGCGGACCTCGCCGGGGTCGTCGGCGTTGCGCTGTATCAGGGTGAGGGTGTGCAGGACGGAGTCGTGCACGTGGGCGGCGACCTCGGCCCGCTCCTGGGCGCGGATGCGCATGGTGCGCTCCTCGGAGAGGTCCTGCGACATCCGCACCAGCCACGGTCCGGCGAGCAGGGCGATCCCGGCGAGGACGGCCATCGCGGCGGTGAGCGCGGTGCCGAGCTGGGCGGCGGAGCCGCGCACCACCATGAAGACCGTCAGGCCCATGCCGACGAGCGCGACCCCGGCCAGGCCCCGCACGAGCTGGAAGAGCCGTTTGCGGCGGCCGGGCTCGGTCCAGCTCGCCCGCCGCGCGTTGTCCGCCTGCCGCCACACCAGGACGACACCGACGCCGACGAGCAGCATCGGCCACACGTACCGGTTGGCGGCGCCGCCGACATCGACGCTGGTGACGAAGCCGATCGCGCCGACCGTGAGCGCGACGAGCGCGACGACCTGGCCCTTGTCGGGCTTGCGGAGCCTGCGCCGCCCGTCGGGCGTCGTCTCGAAGACCGAGCGGTGTTCGGCGGACCTGCCCCCGACGCCCAGCGGGACGACGATCCAGAAGACGGCGTAGACCAGCACGCCGAGGCCGTCGGCCATGAACAGGGCGAGGAAGACGAGGCGCACCCAGATGACCGGCAGCCCCAGGTGCCCGGCCAGGCCGCGGGCGACACCGCCGAGCATCCGCCCGTCGGCGCTGCGGTAGAGCCTGCGCACGGGTGGTTCGTCGGTCGTCTCGGGCGGGCGGGCGGCGACTGGCATGCCCCGATGGTCACATGGCGACCGGCGCCGGACATCAGGGGCCGACCCTCACCCGACCCTGAGAAGACCCGCCCAGGGCCTGCCTGGTGCGCCTGCCCGGGGGCCTCCCCGTGACCCGCCCATGAACCCGGGCGCGACCCGGCCGCCCGCCCGGGTGCCGACCCGCCCGCCGGCCCTTGTTCGACCTGCCCGCCGGCCCGGGCGCTCCGGGCGCTTCCGAGGCCCAATATCAGGGACGGGCCAGGGTCGCGGAAGGTGCCGACGGGGCTCACGGGCCGTCACCATGGACGTATGACGCGTACGCCCCCCGCTCCCGCCGAGGCCGGAGCGGCACCACCCCACCCGCCGCTGCGGCGCGCACCGCGCCGGAAGGTGGTGGCGGGCGTCTGCGGCGGGCTCGGGCGGTACTACGACCTGGACCCGGTGGTCTTCCGGGTGGTGACCGGCGTGCTGGCGGTGACCGGGGGTCTCGGCCTGGTGTTCTACGGCTTCGCCTGGCTGCTGATCGCCGCGGACGACGAGGACGAGAACGAGGCGCGGCGGCTGGTGACGGGCCGGGTCGACGGCGCCTCGCTGATCGCCCTGCTCATGGCGCTGGCCGGCTGCGGGCTGTTCCTGTCGATGCTGGGCAACGGCAGCACCGTCTCCTTCTCGCTGCTGCTGATCCTCGCGGTCAGCGGGGCGGCCGTGTGGTCGCGGCGGCGCAGGCTGGTCGAGGCGCACGAGGCGGTGGCGGACCCGGTGACGGTGCACACGGTGGCGGAGGCGCCGCCGGAGACGAAGGCACCGCCGCCGCCGGAGTCCCCCTCGTGGTGGCGCGAGCCGATCGTCAAGGACGGTACGTCGGGGCCGGTGCCGCTCGGCTACCTGTGGGGGCCGGAGGACGGCGCGGGCGTGGAGGACGCGATCCTCGCGCGCCCCGCGAAGAGCCCCGGGGCGGCGGGGAAGGCGGCGCCGGCCCGCGGCCCCCGGTCCATGGGCGGCGCGGTCCTGCTGCTGGCGCTGGTCGCGGGCGGGCTGGGCACGGCGCTGCCGTGGGGGTCGCAGCCCCTCGGGGTCTGCCTCCAGACCGGGCTGGTGTGCGCGCTGGTGGTGTTCGCGCTAGGGCTGGTGGCCGGGGCGTTCCTGGGCCGGACGGGCGCGGGGACGGTCGTCATGACGGTGGTCACGGCGGTGCTGCTGGCGGGGGCCTCGCTGATACCCCGGCAGATCGGTACGGAGTGGATACGTGCGCAATGGAGCCCGGCGACCGCGGCGGACTTGCGCCCCCGGTACGAACTGGGCACCGGCACCGGCACCCTGGACCTGTCCGGACTGGCCGTTCCGGCCGGGCGTGCGGAGCGCACCGCCGCCGAGGTCGGCGCGGGCCGGCTCCACGTCGTCGTCCCGCGGAACGTGACCGTGAAGGTGCACGCCCAGGTGGGCCTCGGCGACCTTCGCCTGCCGTCGGAGCCCGCCGAGGACATCGACGTCGCCCCGGACCACGACGTCACCCGCACGATCGCCCCGCCCCGGGGCGTGAGCCCGGCGGGCACGCTCGATCTCACCCTGGAGGTCGGGCTCGGACAGGTGGAGGTCTCCCGTGCCGGGTCATGACACGGCCGTGCCCGGACGGCGCGGCGAATGGCGCCACGAGTTCCGCCCCGGCCGGCTGGTCCTGGGCGCCACCGGACTGGCCGTCGCGGCGCTGTACGCGGGTGACGCGGCGGGCTCCTGGGAGACGCCGTGGTACGCGGCGCTGCCGCTGCTGTGCGCGGGGCTGGTCCTGGCGGGCATGGCCGGCTGGATCGGCTACCGCGCCCGGCGCCGCCGCGCCGCCAGGGCCGCGTCCAGCGACAGCAGCGGGGCGCCGGCCAGCACCAGCGGCAGCCAGGCCATCAGGTAGGCCAGGTCGTTGCCGTAGTAGTAGGGGTCGGACTGCCAGCTCACGGTCAGCCACAGGCTGAGCGAGATCAGCGCCCCGCCCAGGGCGGCGAGCCGGGCCAGCAGCCCGGCGAGCGTGCCGATGCCGACGGCCACTTCGCCGAGGGCGATGCCGTATCCGAAGCCCTCGGGGTTCTTCAGCGCCAGGTCGACGAGCCAGGGCACGGCGGAGGAGTCCCGCACGGAGCGCATGGTCTCGCCGATCGAGCCGGTCCCGGAGGCCGCCAGGAAGGCGTCGTCGGTGAGTTTGTCGAGCCCGGCGTAGATGAACGTGACGCCGAGGAAGACCCTCAGCGGCAGCAGCGCGTACCGGGACGCGGTGGCTCTCCAGCCGCCCGGTCCACCGGCGTCCCCGTACGTCGCCGTCGTCCGGTAGGTGTGCGTCATCGCCGGCCTGCCTCTCCACACGGGTCCCCGGAACCGATTCTCCTCGGCATCCCCGCCCATGGATACGCGGCGGGCCGGGCACCGGTTCATGCCGGCGGCCCGCGACGGCCGGGCGGACACGCCGCCGGCTCAGGCGGACACGTCGATGACGACGCGGTTGGTGACGGCGCCCGAGGCGGTGACGACCTGGACGTCCGTCCAGCCCGGAGCCACCTCCGCCGGGACCGGGACGGTCAGGGTGGTGTCCGTGGGGTTGGTGAAGCCTCCCGGGGCCGGCACGAGGGGCACCTGGACGTGGACGGGGCCGATGCGCACGACCGTGCGGGTGAGGTGGGCGGGGTTCGCCGCCCCGGGCGGTACGAATCCGGCGCCCCGGATCTCGATGTCGTCGCCCGTGCGGATCGGGGCGTCCGGGGCGCCGGCCTCCGGGGCGCGCACCACGGAGAGGATGACCGGGCGGACGCCCTCGGCGCACTTGGCGGCCAGGTAGGTGGCGGCGGAGAGGGCGACCAGGGCGACGAGCGCCCACGGCAGCTCGGGCGGCTCGCCGGGGCGCCGGACCAGCCGGGCGGCGGCGAACAGCACCGCGAACGCCGACACCAGGACGTACTGCGCGTCGGCGAGGCTGCCCCGCCCGGCGTCGTCGCACAGCAGGTCGGCGGCGCGCGGCCGCTCGGCGCGCACCTTCTGCACCCGCTGCCCCAGGAGGCGTACGGTCACGATCCTGCGCGCGGCGACGGCCGCCGCGCACACCAGGGCGAGCACCGTCAGCAGCCGGTCGCCCCCGGCCGGCCGGACCGCTCCCCCGGCGGCGCCCTGGAGGGTGAGGTGGAGCGCCGCGTACACCGTGAGGAGCACCCACGCGGCGGCCACCGCGCGGGAGGTGGAGAGCCGGTTGTCCTCGCCGATCAGGGGCGCGAGGAGCCCGCCGTACGCCCGGTGCACCCGTGCCACGGCGGTCAGCAGGGCGCCCATGCCCACCGCGGCGACCGGCCCCGCCGTGCGCGCGCCGGTCCATCCGCCGCCGTCCGGTGCCGTCAGCGCGTACGCCCCCGGCACGGCGGCCGCCAGCACCGCGACGGTGCCCCACACCGCGTAGAGCGTGCCGCGCCAGACCGCGTGCGGCCATGCCTCGCCGAGCGCCCGGCCCCGTTCGGCGACCGTGCGCGCGTGCTGGGCGAGCTGGTCGGACACCCATCGCCGGGCCGCGCCGCCGGGGAGGTCCGGGACGCCCTCGCCCGCCGCGAGCCGGTCGCGCCGGGCACGGAACGCGGCCACCTCCCGCCGGTGCTCCTCGCGCGCCTCGTGCGTACATCCGCCGCACCGCCCCGCCTCGTGCACCGCCATGGCGGCCCCTTCCGTGTCGACGAGCGTCTCAACCACCCGACAGGGAAAAGGAATTCTTTCCTATGAAAGTCACGGCCCGGCGCCCGCGCACACCTCACACACGGGTGAAAACAGCACCCCCGCGTTGACGACCTACGACAGGAGTTCGGGATCGGAGCGGCTGATCCCACGCCACAGCGGCTGGTAGTTGATCCAGGCGACCAGGTCACCGCCCAGTCGCTCCCGCGTCGCCACCGCGTCCCGGTGCGCGATCAGCACCGGCTTCCCGGCCGCCCGCGCGGTGAGCTGCACCCCCGCGCACCGCTCCATGGAGATGAACCACCAGGCCGCCGCGTCGACCGAGTCGCCGACCGTCAGCAGCCCGTGGTTGCGCAGCACCACCGCCTTGCGGTCACCCAGCGCGGCCGCGACGCGCCGCCCCTCGGCGGGGTCCACGGCGACGCCCGTGTACGCGTCGTACAGGCAGTGGTCCTCGTAGAACGCGCACGCCTCCTGCGTGATCGGCTCCAGCAGCTCCCCCAGCGCGGCCAGCGCCCGGCCGTACGGGGAATGGGCGTGCGCCACCGCCACCACCCCGGGCCGCGCCCGGTGCACCTCGGCGTGCACGGTGAACGCCGCCTGGTTGACGTGCTCGGTGCCCTGCACGACCTGTCCGTCGCCGTTGACGAGGATCAGGTCACCGGCGGTGAGGCCGTCGAGCGGCGCGCCGAAGGGGTTCACCCAGAAGCAGTCGGGGAACTCGGGGTCGCGCGCGGTGATGTGCCCGGAGACGCCCTCCTCGTACCCGAACCGTGCGAACAGCCGCAGCGCGCCCGCCAGCCGCCGCTTGCGGTACGCCCGCTCGTCGGCGGCGGAGGCGTGCGCGGGCGGCATCGCGAAGCGCAGCCGCCCGACGGGGACCGGCCCGGGTTCCTCGGCTCCGCTCATGGCCGGACGTTACCGCCGGTCATGGCAACTGGCCAGAGAGATCGCACCCGTGGGACGGCTGGAGCAGAATCGGGCGCATGACGGACGACGACGGCACCACGCGCTCCCCCCTGGTCGACCTCCTCGAACTGGAGCCCCACATCGAGGGCGGCTGGTTCCGGGAGACCTGGAAGACGGCCGGCTCGACCACCCCGCGCGGCTACCCCGGCCCCCGCACCTACGCGACCGGCATCTACTTCCTGCTGCACCCCGGCGAGCGGTCGCGCTGGCACCGCGTGCGCTCCGACGAACTGTGGCTCTGGCACCGCGGCGGACCCCTGCGCCTCTCCCTGGGCGGCGAGGGCGACGACCCGTCCGAGCCCTGGGACCTCGTCCTCGGCCCCTCCGTCGAGACCGGCGAGCAGCCGCAGCTCCTGGTGCCGGCCGGCACCTGGCAGGCGGCCGAACCCGCGGGCGACGAGCCGGTCCTGGTCACCTGCGTCGTCGCGCCGGGCTTCCACTACGAGGACTTCACGCTCGAAGCCGCCGCCCACAGGAAGTAGGCGACGGCTCCGGTCAGGCGCGTGGTGGGGTCACTCCCACTCGATGGTGCCCGGCGGCTTCGACGTCACGTCAAGCACGACCCGGTTGACGTCCTTCACCTCGTTGGTGATCCGCGTCGAGATCTTCGCCAGCACGTCGTACGGCATCCGCGTCCAGTCCGCCGTCATGGCGTCCTCGGACGACACGGGCCGCAGGACGATCGGGTGCCCGTAGGTGCGCCCGTCACCCTGCACGCCCACCGACCGGACGTCGGCGAGCAGCACGACCGGGCACTGCCAGATGTCGCGGTCCAGGCCGGCCGCCGTCAGCTCCTCGCGGGCGATGGCGTCGGCCTCGCGCAGCAGGTCGAGCCGCTCCTTGGTGACCTCGCCGACGATCCGGATGCCGAGGCCGGGGCCGGGGAAGGGCTGGCGCTGGACGATCTCCTCCGGCAGGCCCAGCTCCGCGCCGACCATGCGGACCTCGTCCTTGAACAGCTTGCGCAGCGGCTCGATCAGCTTGAACTCGAGGTCCTCGGGGAGGCCGCCCACGTTGTGGTGGGACTTGATGTTCGCCGTGCCCGTACCGCCGCCCGACTCGACGACGTCCGGGTAGAGCGTGCCCTGGACCAGGAACTCGACCGGGTGGTCGTCCGGCGCCTCGGCGACGATCTCGGCCTGGGCCTGCTCGAAGACCCGGATGAACTCACGGCCGATGATCTTCCGCTTCTCCTCGGGGTCGGAGACCCCGGCGAGCGCCTCGAGGAACCGCTCCTGCGCGTCGACGACCTTGAGCTGGACGCCGGTCGCCGCCACGAAGTCCTTCTCGACCTGCTCGGTCTCGCCCTTGCGCATCAGGCCGTGGTCGACGTACACGCAGGTGAGCTGGGAGCCGATGGCCTTCTGGACGAGGGCGGCGGCCACGGCGGAGTCCACGCCGCCGGACAGCCCGCAGATGGCGCGCTTCTCGCCGACCTGCGCGCGGATCGCCTCGATCTGCTCCTCGATGACGTTGCCGGTGGTCCAGTCGGGCTTCAGGCCGGCGCCGCGGTAGAGGAAGTGCTCCAGGATCTGCTGGCCGTGCGTGGAGTGCATCACCTCGGGGTGGTACTGCACGCCGTACAGCTTCTTCTCGTCGTTCTCGAAGGCCGCGACCGGCACGACGTCCGTGGACGCGGTGACGGTGAAGCCCTCGGGTGCGGCGGAGCAGGCGTCGCCGTGCGACATCCACACCGGCTGCTCGGCCGGGGTGCCCTCGAAGAGGGTCGAGGAGGCCTTGCTGACGTGCAGCGGCGTACGGCCGTACTCACGCGCACCGGTGTTGTCGACGGTGCCGCCGAGGGTCGTGGCCATGAGCTGGAAGCCGTAGCACATGCCGAAGACGGGGACGCCGGCCTCGAAGATCTCGCGGTCGAGCTGCGGGGCGCCCTCCTCGTACACGGAGGACGGGCCGCCGGAGAGGATGATCGCCTTCGGGTTCTTGGCCAGCATCTCGGCCACCGGCATGGTGGACGGGACGATCTCGCTGTAGACCCGGGCCTCACGGACGCGGCGGGCGATGAGCTGGGCGTACTGCGCGCCGAAGTCGACGACGAGTACGGCGTCGGGCGCGGCAGCGGGATTCGCTGATGACACTACGGCGGCCTTCCGGCGGGAGGAGTCTGTATGTCGATTCTACCGGCGCGGCCGGAGCAACCTTTGTCTCACCATCCGAACCCGGGCCCTCCCCGCTCGGCCGATGGTCCATACTGGCCGCATGCGCAAGCTCTCGACCTTCGTCTTTACCTATGGCACCGGCCCGTCCGGCTGCCATGGTCGTGCTGCTTGAGCCACTGACAAGCGACTTCCCAGGCGCCCCGGGCCGACAAGGTCCGGGGCGCCTGTCGTTTTCCGGATCCCGTCACCGGCCCGGGGGCCCACCCACCCAAGGAGCCCCCGCCATGACCGCAGTGCACACCGACCGCACCGGCGCCCGCACCGACGAGGCCGCCGCCGTGATCACGGGCGCGCGTGAGCGCATCGACGCGCTCGACGACCGGATCATCGGCCTCATCCAGGAACGGATGGCCGTCTCGGCCGTCATCCAGGAGGCCCGGATCTCCTCCGGCGGCCGGCGCGTGAGCCTGACGCGCGAGATGGAGGTGCTGGCCCACTACCGGGACGCGCTGGGCAGGCCGGGCACCTCGCTGGCCATGACGATGCTGGAGCTGTGCCGGGGGCGCATCTGAGTTCGGGCGCCCTCTCACCCGTACGGCGCGTGACCGCACCGCCCCGGGCTTCGTTGGTCGGGGTGTCCGTGTCAGCCAGGGGCGGGCCGAAGAAACCACGCGTGGCTCCGCTGGGGCGTGTGGCGTACCTCATGGGGTGCGTCGTGGGACCTCGCCCCAGCGTGCGTGACCGGACGGCAGGGGACAGCAGCCCGGTCACCCGAAAAGGCGGTCGGCTCCGGGGACGCCCGGAGCCGACCGCATCCGGACCCTCACCGTGGCGCCGGCCGCGCCCGTCCCGCGCGCCGCACACGAGCCGGGTCCTCCACCCCCATTTGCCCACCCCCCACACATGACCACCGCCACCGAGCGGCGCTCCCCCCCGGCGCCGCCTCCCCCGGCACCGGCGCTCCCCGACGCCGGTGCCGACGGCGAAGGGCCCCGCGGATTCGCCTCCGCGGGGCCCTTGTGGTGTGCCGGCCGTGACTCAGGAAGTGCCCGCGCGGCGGCGTCGGGCGACGACGTGCGTCGCGGCGCCCGCGGCGATCAGGGCGGCGGCGCCGGCCGCGAGCGGGAGGGCGGGCGAGCCGGTGCTGGCGAGGTTGCCGCCGGTCCGCGTGGTGGGGGTCGAGCCGCCGGTGGTGCCCGTGGTGCCGGTCGTCCCGGTGGTGCTCGTGCCGCCCGTGGTGGTGGTCCCGCCCGTGGTCGTACCGCCCGTGGTGGTGCCGCCGGTGGTGGAGCCGCCCGTGGTGTCCGTGCCGGCGTCCTTGGGGTTCAGCACGAGCCGGGCCGTGTTGTTGGCGGGCTTCGGGTCGAAGGCGAGCTCCGGGTGGCTCGGGAACTGGTCGCGCACGGTCACGGTGCCCTTGGCGTCCGGGACGACCTTGTCGATCCGCAGTTCGAAGGGCAGCGCGAAGTCCTCGTCCTCGAAGACCCGGATCGACGTGGAGCAGACGTAGCGCGGCGCGCCGAGCGGCTCCTCGCGGTACTCGCCCTTGGCGGTACGCGGCTCACAGCCGGCCGGCTTCCCGGTGACCGTGGCGCCGGCCGGGACGGTGACGTCCACGGTGGCGACGGGCTCGCCGGAGCGGAGGTGCGCGATCCACGCCGGGCCGCTGTTGCGGAAGCCGACCCGTGCCTCGACCGTCTCGCCCGCCGTGGCGGTGAGCGTGTCGCCGTAGGCGGTGAAGTCGGCGGTGTTCTTCGCGCGCAGGTCGAACTCCTGCTGGTTGTCGCGCGGGTCGAGGTCGGCGGCGCGCGGCGCGGCCGGCGCCTTGGTGAGGGTGAGCCGGGGGCCGTTGCCCCTGGGGGCCGCGCGGACCCCGGTGCGCTCCTCGACGCGGTGGGTGAAGATCTCCGTGTACGCGTGGGCGGCGGCCTTCAGCCCGATCGGCTCGGCCAGCGTGTACGTGGCTCCCGCCTCGAACGTGCCGGGGAAGTCGCAGACCGCCTTGGTCCAGCCCTTGGTCCCGGTGTAGTCGCAGTTGGCGTACCGCCGCGTGTAGTCGAGCCCGTGGGTCGTGGTGAGCGTCAGGCGGACGCCGTCGGCGTCGGTCGTGCCCGCGTTGGTGAAGGTGAGCGGGGCGTCCTGCACCTGGCCGGGCGTGACGTCCCGCTCCAGGTCCAGGGGGTGCATCACGAGGTCGGGGCCGCCGACGGTCACGTCGGCCGTGTAGGAGGTGAACGTCGCGCCCTCGGCCGTGCCGGTGACCTCGATCCCGCCCGTGTCACCGGGCGCGCTGCCCTTGGCGGCGGTGATCTCCAGCTCGGCGACGCTGTTGGTCCCGGGTGCGATGCCGAAGGCGTCGGTGCAGGTGCCGGTCGTGCCGGTGATCGTGCAGTGCGAGCTGCCGGTCTCGCCGAAGCGGACGTCGGCGATGCCCGCGACGCCGCTGAGGTCGAAGGTGACGGTGTACTCGCCGTCGAAGCCGCCGTTCTCCTGGTCCTCGGCCGGGTTCTCCACCGTGACGTCGATGGTGGTGCTCCGCGGCTCGCCGGTGGCCGGGTGGGGCCGCAGGCCCACCTCGGCGGGGCCGTCGAGGGTGAACACCGGGGCCTCGGCGGCGTGGACGGCGGGCGCGGCGCTCAGCCCGACTCCGGCGAGCAGCCCGGCGGCGACGAGGGAGGAGGAAAGGCGTCTCATCAAGGAACCCCTGGTTGCGGCATGCGATGACGTGAACACGGGTTCGACCTTGGGACGGGCCGGATGGTTGTGCGGCGGGGAGATCACGATTGGGTACGGCACGACCACAAACGGAATGTGTGATGCAGCGCACATAAGTTTTCTGTCAGGTGGCGTGCAACCATCCCCTGCCGCCACAGGTCATGCATGCGGAACCAACGGCCACACCTGTGACACCCCACACCGGGTCGGCCCCTTCGACACCGTGCCGCACACGCGGCACGCCCGGACTTCCCCGAGGTCTTCATGAAGCTTCGCCGCGCCATGGCGGTCGCCGCCGCGACCGCCGTCATAGCCCCTGCCGCCTTCCTGGCGGCTCCGGCCGCGTACGCGACGGACGGCACCACCAGCACGACCTCGACCTCCGGTGCGGCGGGCGAGACGGACGGCACCACGAACGACGGCACCACGACGACCGAGGACGGCGCCACCACGACCGACGGCGGCACCACGGCCGAGGACGGCACGCAGGCCGAGGACGGCGCCGGCACGACCGAGGACGGCACGAAGACCGAGGACGGCGCCACCACCGAAGACGGCACCGGCACCGAGGACGACACGACCACGGGCGGCACCGAGACCGGTACCGAGGACGGCGCCGAGAAGCCGGGCACCGAGACCGGCAAGGACGAGGAAGAGGAAGAGGCCGGCGAGGAAGAGCCCGGCGACATCGACGAGGAGATGCCTCCGTACTGCGAGGACCTCGACGAGAACTTCCAGGAGCAGGCTCTCGACGTCGACCTGGCCGGCCTTCCCGGCAAGATCGTCGCGGGCAGCGGCTGGGAGGAGTTCAACCTCACCGTCTCCAACAAGTCGAAGGCCGCGCTCAAGGAGGTCGCCTTCTACGCCGAGGTCGAGAACTACGAGTTCGAGGACGAGTCCAAGTACCTCAGCCAGTACGTCGACCTCCAGTTCCGCATGCCGGACACCAACGAGTGGGTCACCATCGGTGACAAGGACTGGGCCGGCGGCTACTTCTGGGGCGTCGAGAACATGAAGCCGGCCGACTTCGTGAAGATCGACCTGCGTCTGAGCATCGACAAGAACGCCCCGGCCGGTGACAGCTACTCCTTCGGTTCCGGCGCCTACCTGGGCGACGTCAAGGGGCAGGAGTGCATCGCCGAGACCGGCATGTCGGTGGACTTCGCCGTCCTGAAGCCGGGCTCGGAGAACGAGAACCCGGGCGAGGCGAAGCCGGGTGAGGGCAAGCCGGACGAGAAGCCCGCGCCGGACACCAAGCCCCAGGGCGGTATCAAGGAGATCCCGGTCACCGGCAACCTCGCCGAGACCGGTTCGTCGTCGATGCTGCCGACCATCGGTATCGCCGGTGGTATCGCCATCGTCGCCGGTGCCGGTGTGGTCTTCGCGCTGAAGCGCCGCAGCAACGGTGCCGCCGCGTAACAGGCGCACCCCATAGCAAGAGAGGCGCTGCACTCGGAGGGGGGTGCAGCGCCTCTCTCATGTCCGGTCACCGTTTCGGCGGGACCGCCGGGAGGCCGAGGAACGGGAGCTTCAGGGCACCGAAGGCGTCCGCCGGGACCACGGGCGCCTTGGGGGCGACCGGGGCGAGACGCTCGTACGCCGTGCCCTGCCGCGGGCGCGGGTCCTCCTCGCCCTTGTTGGGCCAGAAGGACATGGCGCGCTCCGCCTGGGCGGTGATCGTGAGGGACGGGTTCACGCCGAGGTTGGCGGAGACGGCCGCGCCGTCGACGACAAAGATGCCCGGGTGGCCGTAGAGGCGGTGGTACGGGTCGATGACGCCGTCCTCCGCCGTGGCGCCGATCACGCAGCCGCCGAGGAAGTGGGCGGTGAGCGGGGTGCCCATCAGTTCGCCGACGTTGGAGCCGGCGAAGCCGTTGATCTCCTCGGCGAGGAGCGACGCGGCGCGCGTGCCCTCGGGGATCTGCTTGGGGTTGGGGGCGCCGTGGCCCTGGCGGGCGGTGAGCAGTCCCTTCCCGAGCCCGTCGCGCTTGCGGTAGGTGGTGAGGGAGTTGTCCAGGGACTGCATGACGAGTCCGATGATGGTCCGCTCCGACCAGCGGCGGTTGGACAGGGAGCGCATGGCCAGCCACGGGTGGCGGGCGACGTTGCCGAGCCAGGCCCTGACCCGGCGCTCGGCGTAGGGCACCTGGAGGATGGACAGGGACCCCATGGCGTTGGAGCCCTTGCCGTACCGGACCGGTTCGATGTGGGTGGCGGCGTCCGGGTGGATGGACGAGGTGATGGCGACGCCCCGGGTGAAGTCCGCCCGCTCGTGGCCGTGCCGCTTGCGGTAGCGGCGGTCGGTGGTCTGGGAGCCCACGAGGGCCTCGGAGTTGGTGCGGGTCAGCTCCCCGAGGCGGGCGGAGAGGCGGGGCAGCCTGCCCTCGTCCTTCATCCGGTGCAGCAGGGTCTGGGTGCCGTACGTGCCGGCCGCGACGACGACGTACCGGCAGCGCAGCGTGCGCGGGGCCGCCTTGCGGCGGCGGCGGGTGGGGACGGTCGTGACGACGTACCCCTCGCCCGAGGGGGCGTCGGTGACGGCGGTGACCGTGGTCATCGGGTGGATGACGGCCCCGGCCTTCTCGGCGAGATGCAGGTAGTTCTCGGTGAGGGTGTTCTTGGCGCCGTGCCGGCAGCCGGTCATGCACTCCCCGCACTCGTTGCACGCGCGGCGGGACGGGCCGGCGCCGCCGAAGTACGGGTCCTCCACGGACGCGCCGGGCGGGGCCTTCGCCGTGCCGTCGGCGTCCTTGCCGTCCCCGAAGAAGACGCCGACGGGCGCGAGGTGGAAGGTGTCGCCGACGCCCATCGCCTGGGCGGCCGCCTTGAGGTGGACGTCGGAGGGGGTCATGGTCGGGTTGAGCCGTACGCCCAGCATCCGCTTGGCCTGGTCGTAGTACGGGGCCAGCTCCGCCTGCCAGTCGGTGATCGACGCCCACTGCTTGTCCCGGAAGAACGGCTCCGGCGGCACGTAGAGGGTGTTGGCGTAATTGAGGGAGCCGCCGCCCACCCCGGCGCCCGCCAGGACCATGACGTTGCCGAGGAGGTGGATGCGCTGGATGCCGAACAGGCCCAGCGCGGGCGCCCAGAGGTAGTTCTTCACGTCCCAGGAATTCTTCGGCAGGGTCTCGGGCGTGAAGCGGCGGCCCGCCTCCAGGACGCCGACCCGGTAGCCCTTCTCGGTCAGGCGGAGGGCCGAGACCGAACCGCCGAAGCCGGAGCCGACGACGATGACGTCGTAGTCGTATGCGGAGTCGAAATCGGAGTCGTTGTCCTTGTCGTGCGCATCGGGCGATTCGGCCCGGTTCTGGGCAGGGGGGACCTGGGACATGGGCTCTCCTCGTACCGAAGCTCGTACCGAAAGGGAGGGGTCTAGCGGAGGCGGAAGGCCTTCATCAGGCGCAGGCTGCGGCTCATGAACGCCGCGTACTGCTCGTCGTCCATGCCGAAGGCGGGCGCGAGCGGGATCACCCGCTGCTGCGCCACCGTCTGGGCCTCGGTGTACTTGAGGATGCCCTCGGAGCCGTGCCGGCGGCCGAGGCCCGAGTCCTTCATGCCGCCCATGGGCGACTGGACGCTGCCGTACGCCGGTGCGTACCCCTCGTTGATGTTGACCGTGCCGGTGCGCAGGCGGGCGGCGACGGCGTGGCCACGGCGGCCGTCCTTGGTCCAGACGCTGGCGTTGAGGCCGTACGCGGTGGCGTTGGCGCGCTCGATCACCTCGTCCTCGTCCGTGAAGCGGTAGACGGAGACGACCGGGCCGAAGGTCTCCTCGGTGCACACCGCCATCGGCTCCTGGACGTTCTCCAGGATGGTCGGCTCGTAGAAGAGCGGGCCGATGTCGGGGCGGGCCACACCGCCCGCGACGACCGTGGCGCCCTTGGCGACGGCCTCCTCGACGTGCCGGGTGACGGTCTCCAACTGCCGCTCGCCGACCAGGGAACCCATGTCGGCGCCGTACGCGAGGGAGCTGCCGAGCCGCATCGCCCTGGTCCGGGCGGCGAACCGCTCCAGGAACGCGTCGGCCACGGACTCGTGGACGTAGAGCCGCTCGATGGAGATGCAGAGCTGGCCGGCCGAGGAGAAGCAGGCCCGCACCGCGCCGGCGGCGGCCTTCTCGACGTCCGCGTCGTGGAGGACCAGCATGGCGTTCTTGCCGCCGAGTTCGAGCGAGACGCCGACCAGGCGGGCGGCCGCGCCCTGGGCGACCTCGCGGCCGGTGCGGGTGGAGCCGGTGAAGGAGACGTAGTCGGCGTGCTTGACGACCTCGGGGCCGACGACCGGACCGTCACCGAGGACGACCTGGAAGACCTCCGCCGGCAGGCCCGCCTCGATCAGGAGGTCGCGGGCCCACAGGGCGGTGAGCGCGGTCTCGGTGTCCGGCTTCATGACGACGGCGTTCCCGGAGACGAACGCGGGCAGCGCGTCGCCGACGGAGAGTTCGAGCGGGTAGTTCCAGGGGGCTATCTGCCCGACGACCCCGCGCGGCTGGCGCAGCTCGGTGACCTTGGTGAGGGTCGGTACGACGCCGGTGTGGCGCCTGGGCCTGAGGTACGCGGCCGCACGGCGGCCGTAGTGGCGGGCGGCCACGGCGACGGCCTGGACCTCTTCGTGGGCGTGCAGCCTGGCCTTGCCCGTCTCGAGCTGGATGAGGTCGAGGACCTCGGCCTGCCGCTCGAGGACGAGGTCGTGGAAGCGGAGGAGGACGGCGGCACGCGCGCGTACGGGCGTCGCGGCCCACACGGGCTGCGCGGCGCGGGCGCGGGCGAACGCCTCGGCGACGTCCTCGGGGGTCGACTCGGGCAGTTCGGCCAGCCGCTCCCCGGTGAACGGGGTGTGGTTGGCGGTCCGGCCGGAGCCGACGACGCCACGGGTGAGCTGGGCGACCACTTCGGGCGTGACCACGTCGGCGGCGGTGCGGGCGCCGGCCGGGGCGGGGGCTACCGGGTTGGTACCGAGGGGCGTGGCGAGGGCCTGCGGCTGGGTCGACTCCGTCGTGTCCGTCATGGGGGCGAGGGTATTCGGGAAGACGCCCGCGCGGTACCCGCCGGTAACACCTTTTCACGGGGCGCTCACACCGTGCCAGCGTTCGCTGGCAAATAAGCCCTGATCAGGGGTGCGATACGCGGAAGGAATCGAGAACGGTGTCGAAGTGACGCTTCAGCTCGTCCAGCCGTGCCGC
Organism: Streptomyces sp. WAC05374; assembly: GCF_004353505.1. Classification (GTDB taxonomy): domain Bacteria; phylum Actinomycetota; class Actinomycetes; order Streptomycetales; family Streptomycetaceae; genus Streptomyces. The sequence goes on along the minus strand of NZ_SMNQ01000023.1, from coordinate 1,042 downwards.
CGGCGCCGAGACCCACACGTCGTACGTCCGCCCGCCCTCGTCCCAGCAGATGTCGAACGTCCGCCGCGCCCCCTCGGAGCCGGAGAAGCCGTTCCAGGTGAACTCCCACAGCGCGGCCGGCAGACCGTTGTGCGTCGTCGGCGTCACCTTGCCGGCACGGTAACCCGCGAAGGTCTCCGGGCCCGTGGCGTGGGCGCGCCGCATGATCCCGAGGGGTCCGCCCGCCTCCGGCGCCTGGACGCGGATGCCGATCCGCAGCTCCTTGCCGGGCGACATGTAGTAGACGCGCCTGTCGTCGGTGGAACGGACGTAGCCCCGCGGAACGGTCAGCGAGAAGCCGCGCGGATCGGAGACGGACCGGTATCCGGTGGGCACGCGCGCGTGGGGGGTGGTGGTCGGGGCGGGAGCGGTACCGACGCCGGTGCCTGTTCCGGCTCCGGTTCCGGCCGCCGCGCCGGGGGTGTTCGGGGCGGTGGGCGCGCCCTGCGACGGCCGGGGCGACAGGGAGGGGGGCGGAGACGGGGACACGGTGGTCGTCGGGCCGGCGCCGCCGCCGGTGCCGTCGCCGCGCAGGTACAGCACGCCCGCCGCGCCCGCCCCGGCGAGGGCCACCAGCAGCGCGGCGGCGACCAGTGGCGTGCGGAGGCCGCGCCGGGGCGGCCGGGCCGCGCGCGGCGGTACGGCGTCCTCGGCGGCCCCGCCGTTCCGGCGCGGCGGGACGCGGTCGGCGGGCGCGGGGGCGGACGCCCGGTCGCGCGGCCCGTCATGGGCGTGGCCCCGGACCCGGTCGCGGAGGCGGGAGCGGCCCCGGGCGGCGCCGGCGGCCCCGGTGCGCCGGCCGGCCCCCCCGGGCGGGCCCGCGCCCGCCGACCGCCCGGCGGCGCCCGGCCCCCACCCGGCGGAACGCACCGGGGCCCGGCCCCACCCCCCGGACCCCCCCCCCGGCCCCCCCGCCCCGCCGGAGCCCCCCCCCCTCGAGACCCCCCCCCCCCCGCCCCGCCCCCCCCCGCCCCCCCCCCCCCCCCCCCCCCCCCCCCCCCCC
>NZ_SMNQ01000022.1 GCF_004353505.1 Streptomyces sp. WAC05374 | reverse complement strand
CAAGGCCCGCGCCGCGGCCGCCCGCGCCAACCAGGCCGACGCACAAGCCCAGGCCGACGCCAAGCAGGCCCGCACCGCGGCCAACCAGGCCTACGCCGACGCCACCGCCGCACGCAACGCCGCCACCTAGGCCGAGGCCGAAGCCGCCCGCGCCAGAGGCGCCGCCGCCGAGGCCGACAACCACGCGGCCGCCGCGAGCAGCGCGGCCAGCCTGGCGGAGAAGGAAGCCAGTGTCGCGCAGGGCGCGGCCGCCCAGGCGGAGAAGGACGCCGCGGACGCCAACTCCTTCGCCGAGTCCGCCGAGAAGCACGCCACCTCCGCCGAAACCGCGGCCAAGAACGCCGGCACCTACGCCAAGGAAGCCGACGAAGCCGCCAAACGCGCCGAGGAATACCAACGCGAACTCGAACGCAAACAGCGCGAAGAAGCGGCTCAGGGCGGCAAGGACGTCCGGGGCGGCGACCTGACCGACGCGGAGCGCAAGGCTCTGGAAGCCGCCGGCATCAGCGTCGAGGAGTACGAGGCGGCGCGGGCGCTGGCGCAGAAGGACCTGCTCGACTACCTCAAGGAGAACGGCGGCGAGCTCCTCGTCGAGTTGTTCGCCGAGGACATCAAGGAGTGCTGGGACGACCCCGACGTCGGGATCTGCCTCTGGGCCATCATCCAGAACCTCGGCCCGGTCAAGGCGCTGAAGATCGCCAGCAAGCTCCCGAAGATCGCCAAGGCCATCGCCGGCATCAACGACTTCCTCGACAAGACCGCCAAGGCAAGGAAGCTGGTCGACAAGGGCGAGAAGGTCCTCGAGCGGGCCAAGGCCGTTCTCTGCCCGACCAAGCCCAAGCCGAAGTCCGGTTCCCGGTCCGCCCAGAGGGCGGCGTTCATGGCCGCGCCCGCCTCCGGCGGGGGAGGGTTCGACGGCTGGAACGGATGGGAGGGCTGGGACGACTGCGAGTTCATCCCCACCGGCCAGAACCTCCCCGAGGACGGGTACGAGATAGCCCTCGACACGCTCGCCCTGCGGAACCTGCGGGACTACCACTTCGAGGGCGGGAGGATGGTCACCGACAAGAAGGGGCTGTTCAACTCCGACCTCACGCTCGCGGACCTGAAGGACATCTTTGTCGGGGCGATGACGGACCAGGGAGGGTGGAAGCACGCGAGCGGCGGCTCCGCCTACCGTGAGAAGAACGTCTGCCTCGACCCCAAGAAGAAGTTCGGCAAGTCCTCCCGGCAGAGCGGGGAGCAGGAGACCCACTGCCTCACCATCGTGGTGAGCGTCCACGGTGACCTGGTGACGATGTACCCCATCGTTCCGACGAGCTGAGAAGAGAGGAGAGCCGGCATGGGCCTGGGAATGCGGCGGCTGAACCGCGCGCAGGACGTCGTCGCGGAGTTCGATGACGACGCGGAGGACTCGTTCCTCGCGCTGTGCGTGCGCGCGCCGGAGACCAGTCTGCGGCGGGGCATCTCGCCGTACGACCTGACCATGTTCAACACCCCCCAGCTCGAGCGCTTCGTCGTCGAGCTGGAAGGGCTGCCGGAGGAGGAGAAGACCCCGGTGGTGAGGCGGGTCATCGAGGAGGCCCACGAGGCGATCCGCCGCTCGGGCTACCTCTACTTCATCGGGGACTAGGGCGTGTCCCTGATCCAGCCTGATCCGAAAGACACGCCCTGGACGCCACCCGCCTGATCAGGCATCAGGCGCCCTCGGGGAAAGGGTCCGGCACATGCGTGCCGGGCCCTTTCCTGTGCGGTTCCCCTTGTCACGAGCGGACGGCGCGCCGCGCGGGTGACGGCATGCGACCGCCCCGGCCGGAGAGTCCGGCCGGGGCGGTCGCGTGGTGCGCGCGGGCTGCCGCGGGAGGCGTCAGCCGAGGGTGGCGAGCGCCTCGTTGAAGGTCGCCGACGGGCGCATGACGGCCGAGGCCTTGGCCGGGTCGGGGCGGTAGTAGCCGCCGATGTCGGCCGGCTTGCCCTGTACGGCGATCAGCTCGTCGACGATCTTCTGCTCGTTGTCGGTGAGCGTCTGGGCGAGCGCGGCGAACGCCTTGGCCAGGTCGGCGTCGTCGGTCTGCTTGGCCAGCTCCTGCGCCCAGTACATCGCCAGGTAGAAGTGGCTGCCGCGGTTGTCGATGCCACCCAGGCGACGGCTCGGCGACTTGTCCTCGTTGAGGAACGTCGCGGTCGCGCGGTCCAGGGTGTCGGCCAGGACCTGGGCGCGGGCGTTGCCCGTGGTCTGCGCGAGGTGCTCGAAGCTGACCGCGAGGGCCAGGAACTCGCCCAGGCTGTCCCAGCGCAGGTAGTTCTCCTTGACGAGCTGCTGGACGTGCTTGGGCGCGGAGCCACCGGCACCCGTCTCGAACAGGCCGCCGCCGTTCATCAGCGGGACCACCGAGAGCATCTTGGCGCTGGTGCCCAGCTCCAGGATCGGGAACAGGTCGGTCAGGTAGTCGCGGAGCACGTTGCCGGTGACCGAGATGGTGTTCTCGCCGCGGCGGATGCGCTCGACGGACAGCTTGGTCGCCTCGACCGGGGACAGGATGCGGATGTCCAGGCCCTCGGTGTCGTGCTCCGGCAGGTACCGCTGGACCTTCTCGATGAGCACGGCGTCGTGGGCGCGGGTCTCGTCGAGCCAGAACACCGCCGGGTCGCCGGTGGCGCGGGCGCGGGTGACGGCGAGCTTCACCCAGTCCTTGATCGGCGCGTCCTTGGTCTGGCAGGCGCGGAAGATGTCGCCGGCCGAGACGGCCTGCTCCAGGACGACGTTGCCGGCCTCGTCGACGAGACGGACGGTGCCCGTGGCGGGGATCTCGAAGGTCTTGTCGTGGCTGCCGTACTCCTCGGCCTTCTGGGCCATCAGACCGACGTTGGGCACCGAGCCCATCGTGGACGGGTCGTACGCGCCGTTGGTCCGGCAGTCGTCGATGACGACCTGGTAGACGCCGGAGTAGCTGCTGTCCGGCAGGACGGCGAGCGTGTCGGCCTCCTGGCCGTCCGGGCCCCACATGTGGCCGGAGGTGCGGATCATGGCCGGCATGGAGGCGTCGACGATGACGTCGGACGGGACGTGCAGGTTGGTGATGCCCTTGTCGGAGTCCACCATGGCCAGCTCGGGGCCCTCGGCGAGCTCGGCGTCGAAGGACGCCTTGATCTCGGCGCCCTCGGGCAGGGACTCCAGGCCCTTGTAGATGCCGCCCAGACCGTCGTTCGGGGTCAGACCGGCCGCGGCGAGCGTCTCGCCGTACTTCGCGAACGTCTTCGGGAAGAAGGCGCGTACGACGTGACCGAAGATGATCGGGTCGGAGACCTTCATCATCGTGGCCTTGAGGTGGACGGAGAACAGCACACCCTCGGCCTTGGCACGGGCGACCTGCGCGGTCAGGAACTCGCGCAGCGCGGCGACGCGCATGACGGAGGCGTCGACGACCTCGCCCGCCTGGACGGGGACCGACTCGCGCAGGACGGTGGTGGAGCCGTCGTCACCGGCCAGCTCGATGCGGAGCGAGCCGGCCTCGCCGATCGCCACGGACTTCTCGGTGGAGCGGAAGTCGTTCTGGCCCATGGTGGCGACGTTGGTCTTGGACTCCGCGGTCCACGCGCCCATGCGGTGCGGGTGGGTCTGGGCGTAGTTCTTGACCGACGCGGGGGCACGGCGGTCGGAGTTGCCCTCGCGCAGCACCGGGTTGACGGCGCTGCCCTTGACCTTGTCGTAACGGGCGCGGATGTCCCGCTCCTCGTCGGTCTTCGGGTCGTCCGGGTAGTCCGGCAGCGCGTAGCCCTGCTCCTGGAGCTCGGCGACCGCGGCCTTGAGCTGCGGGATCGACGCCGAGATGTTCGGCAGCTTGATGATGTTGGCCTCGGGCGTCTTGGCCAGCTCGCCCAGCTCGGCGAGCGCGTCGTCGATGCGCTGGCCCTCCTGGAGGTACTCCGGGAAACCGGCGATGATACGGCCCGCCAGCGAGATGTCCCGGGTCTCCACGCTGACCCCGGCCGTCGAGGCGTACGCCTGGATCACGGGCAGGAACGAGTGCGTGGCCAGGGCCGGGGCCTCGTCAGTGTGTGTGTAGATGATGGTCGAGTCAGTCACCGGGTGCTCCGCTCCACGTCTGCAACATTGCTCGACATCAAGATATCTCGTGATCGACCGCTTCTCGACAGGGGTCCAGTCGGTTTCCAGCGGTGGGTGGCGGCAGGAACCCCTCGCGCTGGAAATAGCGGACATAGCGGTCGAACAGCGTGTCGTCGACCTCCGGGGACACGACCCCCGCCCCGCGCAGCGCCCGACGGGTGGAGGACGCGTCGAAGAGCGGCGACCCCGGCCGGCCGGGCGCCCCCGGGGGCGCGTCCGTGCCCGTGGGCGGCAGGAGACCGAGGAGCGGGTACGCGGGATTCGCCGGGTCCCGTTCCAGGCGGCGGTGCCAGTCCTCCAGGGGTACGTCGTCCAGCCGGTACCCCAGGAGCCTCAGGCGCTCGGCGATGCCGGTGAACGTGCGCAGCCGCTCGCTGGAGAGGTGGAACGTCCGCCCGGTGGCCGACGGGTCGGCGGCCAGGGCGGCGATCGCCCCGCTGACGTGGTCCACCGGCACCAGGTCGAAGTCGGAGACGTAGTCGCCGGGCGCGGCGCCCGCCTCCACACAGCCCTTCACCAGCAGCCACAGAAAGTCGGACGTCTGGCACACGCCGGTCCCGCGTGCGCCGGAGATCCGGGTGGGGCGGTACACCGTGACGGGCAGGCCGCGCTCCCGGGCCTGGGCGACGAGCGTCTCGGCCACCCACTTCGACTCGGCGTACCCGTTCCGCAGCAGCGTGACGTCCCCCAGCGGCTGGTCCGGCCGGACCCGTCCCGCCGGCGGACCGGCCGGCGGGAAGACCCCGACGGTGGAGACGTGGTGCAGGGGGACCGTGCGGTGGGCGGCGGCCAGGCGCAGCACTTCCGCGGTCCCGTCGACATTGGCCGCCCTGAGCCGCTCGTAGCCGTACGCCAGGTTCACCTCGGCACCGGAGTGGAAGACCGCGTCCACGGTCCGTGCCAGCTCGTCGAACCGCTCCTGCCCGAGCCCCAGGCGGGGCAGGGACAGGTCGCCCGGCACCGCCCGGACGCGCGGCGCGCGGGAGTCGTCCCACAAGCCGTAGCGCTCCAGCGCGGTGCGGAGCCGCTTCTCGGCGGCGGCCGTCTCCGTGGCGCGGACGAGGCAGTGCACCACGGCACCCGTCCGCTCCAGCAGCTCGTGCAGCAGGAACGCGCCCAGGAACCCGGTGGCACCCGTCAGCAGGATGTGGCGAGGGCCGGCCGCCACCCGGACCACTTCCCGGGCGGGCACGATGTCGGCGGCGAGCGTCTCGGGCGCGATGGCCGGGACGGCCCGTCCGCGTGAGGCGGCGAGCGCGCTCAGGGCGCCCAGCGTGGGGGCGGCGACGATGTCGGCGGGACGGATGTCCAGCCCCAGCTCGTCGCGGAGGCGGACCGAGAGCCGCACCGCCAGGAGGGAGTCGCCGCCGAGGGAGAAGAACGACCGCTCCGGGTCGGGGTGCGCGGTCCGCAGCACCTCGGCCCAGATGGCCGCCAGGCCGTGCGACGGCGTGGCGGCCCAGGGAGCGGTGGACGCGCCTTGGGCGGCGCCCGAAGCGGTGGCGGAGGCGGTGGGTGCGTGGGGCGCCGGGGGCGCGTACAGCCGGTGGACCGCCGCCCGGTCCGTCTTGCCGCTGGCCGTCAGCGGCAGGCCCGGTACGCGGACGAGGGCCGCCGGGACGAGGTGGCGGGGGAGCCGTTCCAGGAGCGCCGCGCGCACATGGTCCGGTCCGGGACCGTCCTGGACGGCCGCCGTGAAGTACGCCACGAGCCGCTTCTCCGCCGCGTCCGAGCCGTCGACGTGCACGACGGCGTCCGTCACGCCCGGCACCGCCTTGAGCGCCGCCTCCACCTCGCCGGGCTCGACCCGGTACCCCCGGATCTTGACCTGGTCGTCGGCGCGGCCCAGGAACTGGATCGTGCCGTCCGGCAGGAACCGGCCCAGGTCGCCGGTGCGGTACAGAAGGCCCCCCGGCCGGTCCGGGGCGTCCGGGTGGTCGGCGCCGCCCGCACGACGCGGGTCACCGAACGGGTCCGGCACGAACCGGCGCGTCCCCGCGCCCTCCTCCGAGAGGTAGCCGGCGGCGACCGCGTCCCCGGCGACGCAGATCTCGCCCGTCACGCCCACCGGAGCCGGCCGGAGCCGGCCGTCGAGCACGTACACCCGGCTCCCCGGCACCGGCCGCCCGATCGGCGGGCGGTCCGGCCACGCCGACGGCGCACCGGTGAGGGGGTGGGCGGTGACCACATGGGTCTCCGAGGGGCCGTACTGGTTCTCCAGCCGCGCCCCGGGGCAGGCGCGGGCGAAGAACCTCCGGATCGCGGGAGTCACGTACAACTGCTCACCGGCCGTGATCACCTCCCGCAGGCTCGCGGCCGAGCCGCCGGTGGCCACCGCGTAGTCGGCGAGCTGTTGCAGGGCCACGTACGGCAGGAAGAGCCGGTCGACCTCGTGCCGCCCGATCAGGTCGAGCAGGCGGTGCGGGTCCCCCCGGGTCCCGTCGTCCGGGACGACGAGCGTCCCGCCGCCCGCCCAGGTGGCGAAGACCTCCTGGAACGCCACGTCGAAGCCGAGCGGCGCGAACTGGAGCGTCCGCGAACCGGCGCCCGCGTCCGAGCGGCGGCACTGCCAGTCGAGGAGCGCCGCCAGCGACCGGTGCGGCATGGCCACCCCCTTGGGGCGCCCGGTGGAGCCGGAGGTGTACACGACGTACGCCAGGTCCTCCGGCGACGTCCTGGGAAGGCGGACATCCGGGGACGGCTGTGCGCGGGGGACGTCCTCCAGGAACAGCACCGGTACGCCCGTCTCCGGAGGCGCCGCCGTGGCGCGGGTGGTCAGCACGGCGGCCGTCCCGCTGTCCCGGACCATGTAGCCGGTGCGGCCGTCCGGGAGGGCGGGGTCCAGCGGGACGCAGGCGGCGCCCGCCCGGAGGGTGCCCAGGAGGGCGACGAGGGCATCGGCCGACCGCCCCATGCGGATGCCTATCCGCTTCCGGGCCAGTCCCCGGGACACCAGCCAGTGCGCCAGGGCGTCGGCGGCGCCCGACAGCTCGGCGTACGTCAGCGTCCGCCCGGCGTGCACGACCGCGGGCGCGCCGGGCACCTCCCGTGCCGCGCGCGCCACCAGCTCGTGGGCGTGCGGCAGGGGACGCCCGCCCTCCGACTCGGGGCCCATGGGCAGCGTCCCGGTCACCAGCCGCCGTTCCGCCTCCGGCATGACGGCCAGGTCCTCCACGGCCGTGTCCGGGTCCCGCACCGCGTCGGCGACGACCGCCAGGAAGCGCCCGGCGAGGCGCTCGGCGGTCGACCGGTCGAAGACACCGCTCGCGTACTCCAGCAGGGCCCGATAGCCGCCGTCGCGCGCGTGCGGGACCAGTTCGAGGAACACGTCGAACTTGGCGGTGCCGTTGTGGCCGTACAGCCGTTCGGTGGACACGCCCGGCAGCCGCAGCCCCGGCGCCCCGGAGTCGTCGACCGTGAACACCACCTGGAACAGCGGGAACCGCCCCGGCACCCGCTCGCCCGCCAGCTCCGCCACCAGCTTGCTGTGCGGGACGTGCCGGTGCGCCATGGCCCCGCGCACCGCGGCGGCGCTCTCCCGCACCAGCTCCCGGAACGTCTGTCCCGGACGGACGCGCGGGCGCAGCGGCATGACGTCGCTGAGGCAGGCCACCAGCGGTTCCAGCTCCAGCCGGTCCCGCCGGGTGACCGGGGTGCCCAGCACGATGTCGTCCTGCCCGCCCAGCCGCGACATCAGGGCCGTCAGCGCGGCGGTGAACACGACGAACGGGGTCGTACGGAGCCGGCGGCAGGCCGCCCGTACGGCACCGGCCGGCTCCGGGCCGACGGCGAACTCGACCATCCCGCCCCGGTGGTCCGGCACCGCGGGACGGGGCCGGTCCAGCGGGAACGTGCACTCGGCGGGCGCGCCCTCCAGCGTCCGGCGCCAGTACTCCAGCCCCTCGTCCGCCGCGCCCCGCTCCTCCCGGGCGGCGGCGGCCCGGCGCTGCGCACGCGCGTACGCGCCGAACGTCGTGGCCATGTCCGCCAGTTCGGGGGCGCGGCCCTCGACGGCGGCCGTGTACAGCTCGCTGAACTCCATGTCGAGCACCCGGAACGACCACCCGTCGACGACCGCGTGGTGCAGCGCGACCGCCAGGACGGCCTCCCGCTCGCCGGTGCGCAGCAGCGTCGCCCGCACGAGCGGGGGCCGGTTCGTGGGCAGCGGTACCGAGACGGCCGCCCGGACCTCCCCGGCCACCGCACCGGGGTCGATCCGCCGGACCGTGAGCGGCACCGGCCCGGGAGGCGCCACCCGCTGCACCGTCCGGCCGTCCTCCAGGACCAGGGCGGTGCGCAGCGGTTCATGGCGTACGACGATGCCGTCCAGGGCCGCCCGGACGGCACGGACATCGATGTCGCCGCGCAGCCGGTGGACCCACGACTCGACGTAACGCCCGGCCCCCGCCTGGAACTGGTCGTTGAGCCAGATCGACTCCTGCTCGAACGACATCGGGTGGGTGGCCCACCCCTCCCGGGCCCCGTGCGGCGCGCTCACGCGTCGGCCCCCGGGTGTGCGGGACGCGCCGGCGAACCGGCTCCCGCACGCGCCGGCGCGTCCGCCTCCGTGACGCCGGCGGGCGCCCGGAGCGTGCGCAGCAGCGCGGGCCGGTCCAGTTTCCCGTGGGCGGTGAGCGGCAGGTCGGCCCGCCGGCGCACCAGGTCCGGCACGAGGTGCCGGGGCAGCCTGGCGGCCAGCTCCCGGCGCACGGCCGAGGGAGGCATCGGTTCGTCGGCGGGGCCCTGCGTGAAGAAGAGCGCCAGCCGCTCGTACCCCCCGTTGGCACCGGGGACGGGGACCACCGCGCAGTCGGCCACGCCGGGCAGGGCGCGCACGACCACCTCCACCTCTTCCGGCTCGACGCGGTGCCCGCGCACCTTGACCTGCCGGTCGGCGCGCCCGGTGAAGTGCACGACGCCGTCGCCGTCCTGGAACCCGAGGTCCCCGGTCCGGTACAGCCGGGTGGGTACGCCGTCGACGGTGACGGTCGGGAACACGCGGGCGGTGAGCTCCGCGTCGCCCAGGTACCCCAGGGCGATGCCGTCGCCGGAGACGCAGATCTCGCCCGTGGCGCCGGGGGCGGCCGGCCGCCGGCCGGGCGCGAGGATGTGCACCCGGCGGCCCGGGACCGGTTCACCGACCGGGATGCCCGACGGGACGTCGCAGTCGGCCCGGCCCACGCGCCGGGCGGTGGCGAACACGCACGTCTCGACGGGCCCGTAACCGTTGGTCAGGCCGACGTCCGGGTGGCGGTCGAGGAAGGCGCGCACCCGTGGGACGGAGAGCCGTTCACCGCCCGTCAGGACGTGGCGGAGCCCCGCGAAGCAGCCGGGGTCCTCGTCGACGAAGAGGTGGAACAGGGACGCGGTGAGCCAGACCGTGTCGACCCCTTCCCGCTCGACGAGGGCCCGCAGCGTACCGGGCAGCAGGTAACCGCTGTCCAGGAGCACACTGGTCCCGCCGTTGATCAGCGGGCCCCAGGTCTCCAGCGTGAAGCCGTCCCAGGAGACCGGCGCCGCCTGCGGCATCACCGGCCCCCGCACACCGTCGGCGGTGAAGGGTGCGAAGCGGCCGTCGAACAGGCTGAGCGTGGCCCGGTGCCCGGACACCACCGCTTTGGGGCGGCCGGTGGTGCCGGAGGTGAAGAAGACCGTGGCGGGGCACGAGCCGTCCACCGGCGGGCGCGGCGCCGGTACCGGACGGGGACGCCCGGGCGCGGGTGCGGCGCTGCGGGGGCCGAGGCCACCCGGCGACGGCGCGCACAGCGGCCCGTGCCACGGCTCCCGGCCGCCCGCCGCGTCCGGCGCCACCGCCACGCGGGGCGCCAGCATTCCGGTCACCGCGCGCAGCCGTTCCACGGGCCAGCCGGGGTCGAGCGCGGCGTACGCGGCCCCCGTCTTCAGTACGCCGAGGAGGGCAGCCACCAGCGTCGCCGAACGCGGCAGGACGACCGGCACGAACCCGCCCGGCCCGGCCCCCAGGGCCGAGAGCTCGGCCGCCCAGGCGTCGGCCGCCGCGTCCAGCTCGGCGTAGCCGACGCGCCGGGCACCGTCGACGAGGGCGACGGCGTCCGGGGTGAGCGCGGCGTGCCGCGCGACCGCCTCGTGGATCAGGGACGCCCCGCCCGCCTCCGCGCCCGGTCCGTCCACGGCCAGGGCACCGGCGCGGGACGCCACGGGGGACGCGGGCGCCACGGGGGACGCGGTCGCCCCGACCGGAGCGGGTGCCGTGGTGGCCCCGGGCGCCACGGCGGCGCCCGTCACCGCGCGTCCACGGCGGCGTCCATGGCGGAGGCCACGGCCGAGGCGAAGGCACCGAGGTCGTCGCTGTCGAGCAGGGTCTCGGGGGTGACGTCCAGGCCGAGTTCGCGTCCCACCCGCAGGCATATGCGTATCGCGTCCAGGGAGGTGCCGCCGAACTCGTAGAAGTTGTCCGTCAACCGGTGGGGCCCGGCGCCGGTCACCTCGGCCACGACGGACAGCACGACGTCCACGACACGGTCGGCGGACGAGGCGCTCTCAGTGCTCACGTGCGGGGCTGCCACCCTGGATGTCCCTTCTGCTTCGGCTCCGCTCTCGCGGCTTGAACCCACCACCGCCGGACGGCCTTTATCGAACAAGTCCGGCGAGCCTTCGCACATCCTGCCCCATGGCTGGCTCGATCGGAGCGGGGCGGTCGGGGTTGGACGACCGCCTCATGTGGCCTGTTTCCGTGGGCGGGCGGTTTCCGGCGGGGACGGGTACGGAAGTCATCTCCTCGCGAGAACCGCGCAGAACGCGCGGAAGCGAGCCGAAGAGCGGAGCGGAGTCCCCGTGCAGCCGCACCCCCACCCACGACTCGTCGGAACCCTCGTCGCCGCCACGGCGGCGGCCGCCGTCGTATGCGCGGGCATCCTGATGTCCGGCGACGGAACCGGTGAGGCCGAGTCCTCCCGTGCCACGCGGTCCCCCCGGGCCGGCGAGTCCCACCACGCCACCGATACCTCCCGTTCCGCCCGGTCCCCGCGGGCCGGCGACGCCCCCGCGGCCACCCGGACGGCGGCCGGCCCCGGGACGGGCGGGGACGCGAGCACGCCCCGCGCGGGGGGCGCTCCCGCCGTGGGCGCCGCCGCACGGTACGCGGAACGGGTCGTCGCGCTGGTCAACGCCGCCCGCGCCAAAGCCGGTTGCCCGCCCGTGCGCGTCGACGGACGCCTCCGCGCCGCCGCCCAGGGCCACGCCGACGACATGGCCGACCGCGACTACTACGCCCACAACAGCCCCGAGGGGCGGGACGCGGGCCACCGGATGGAGGCGGCGGGCTACGACTGGGGCATGTGGGGCGAGAACATCCACCGGGGCCCCCGCAGCCCCGGCCGGGCCGTGCGGGACTGGCTGGCCAGCGCGGGCCACCGCGAGAACATCGTGAACTGTTCCTTCAAGGACATCGGCGTGGGCGTGAACCTCCGGTCCAACGGCCCCTGGTGGGTCCAGAACTTCGCCACCACCGAATGACCGGCCCGTACCGCTCCCCTGCCGGCACCGAGCGGTCACCGGTGCCGGAGGCGGGCGGTCACCGGTGCTGGAGGCGGGCGGCCCGGGCGGCGATGTCGGGCAGCTTCGCGTACAGCGCGGCCCCCGGACACCGGGTGGGGTAGCCGTCGGTGTGGCCGCCGACCACCGGCAGTACCGCCTTCGTGCCCTTCGGGTAGCGCGCCTCGTCGTGCGTGGACACCAGGGCGACCTCGGTTCGCGGATCGGGGCCCCGGGGGCCGAGCTTCCAGGCGACCAGCCGGGCGATCGCGTCCAGCATCGGTTCCGGAACGGCCTCCCCGCGCGTGTACGTCCCGATCGCGGCGATGCCGACGGTCCCCTCGTTGAAGCCCTTCGTGTGCGCCCCGACCACCGGCCGGTCGACCCCGCCCGCCCGGCCCTCGTAGATGGTGCCGCACGCGTCGACCAGGAAGTTGTACCCGATGTCGTCCCAGTGCCTGCCGTAGGCGTGCCCCGCGTACAGGTCGCGCAGCGTGCGCGGGACGGTGGCGCAGTCGTAGCCGTTCGGCGTGCTGGTGTGGTGGATGACGGCGGCCCTCACCGAGGGCGCGTAGCGGGCGCCGGGCGCGGTGTCCACGCTCTCGGCGTGCCAGGCCCGGCGCGGCACGATGACGGGTCTGGCGCCCTGGTGGACCGCCTGCCGCGCCCGTGCGCGCTCCGGTGGCGACGAGGCCCCGCCGGACAGGCCGCCGGTGGGGCGGAGCCACAGCGTGGTGCCGGCGAGGAGCACGAGCACCGCCAGCGCGGCGGCGCTACGGTACCGGCGCCTCCGCATGAGCTGCATGCTCCACCCTCCGCTCGTCGGCGCGCGGCCGCGGTGGTGCCGCACCCCGCCGGTGACCGGCGCCGCCCGGTGCCATCCTCGCCGCGCCCGGGGCGTTCGCGCCCGCCGGACTGCTCCAAGTGGCTACGTCCGGTCCGCCGGCCTGCGGGCCATCAGGAACGCCTGCGCGGTCCTCTCCGCCGGGTACGCCTCCCGCACCAGCCGCACGCCCACGGTGAACCCGGCCTCCTCCAGCAGGCCGCCGAGACGGTCCGGCGACCACCGGTGGAAGGCGAGCGCGATGGTGTGGCCCCACGCCTCCGTCAGGCGCAGCGGCTCGTCGCCGACCTGGAAGGCCAGCAGCAGGTGCCCGCCCGGGGCCAGCACGCGGTGGAACCCGGCCAGCACGCCGGGCACGTGCTCCGGCTCGACGTGGATGAGCGAGTACCAGGCGACGACGCCGCCCAGACTGCCGTCCGGCAGGTCCAGGGCGGTCATCGACCCCTCGGTGAACCGCAGGTCCGGGTACGCCCGCCGGGCCAGCTCCAGCATCGCGGGCGACAGGTCGACACCGTGGACGTCGAGCCCGAGGGCGTGCAGGTGTCCCGCGATCATGCCGGGGCCGCAGCCGATGTCGGCGACCCGGCCTCCCCCGGCGCCCTTCACGCCGTCGGCGAAGGCGGCGAGCATCGCCCGGTCCAGCGGTTTGGTGTCGAGGTCCCCCCGGGCGTACGCCTCGTAGTCGGCGGCGACGGCGTCGTAGGACTGCCTGGTGGTCCGTACGTAGGGTGCTTCCGTCATGGTGCACGACCGTAGCGGCGGCGAACCGCCCGGTGGGGCAGGGTGATTGTCAGTGGTGCCTTCTACCGTTCAGGAAGTGGGACCCGCGGAATCGGCCGCGCGGTCCGTCCTGGGGAGGGGTCTGCCATGTCGACGACGTCGACGACGTATCTGGAGCTGTCACAGGACGGCGGCGGTGCGCACAAGTTCTACGAGGTGACGGTGCAGGGCCAGGTCGTGTCCGTGCGCTATGGGCGGATCGGTGCCGCCGGGCAGACCCAGACGTCCACCTTCCCCACGCCGCAGAAGGCGCAGGCCGCGGCGGCGAAGAAGGTGGGCGAGAAGGTGCGCAAGGGGTACGCGCCCGCCGTGCCCGGGCAGCGCGCGCCCCGTGCGGTCACCCGGCGCGAGGTCTCCTCGGCGCCCTCCACCGCACGGGCGGTCGCGCCGGTGCTGTGGCGGTTCCGTACGGGCTCGTCCGCGTTCGGCATCCACGTCGACGACGAGCGCGCCTGGGTCGGCAACCAGTCGGGGGACGTGTACACGCTGGACCACAACGGGGAGGTCCTCGCCCGCTACAGCCTGCCCGACGGCGTCAAGTGCCTGGTCGCCGACGACTTCTGGATCTACGCGGGCTGTGACGACGGCCGGGTGTACGACCTGTCGTCCAAGCTGCCGTTCGCGGCGTACGACATCGCCGCCGACGTGGACATCTTCTGGCTCGACATCCACGAGGGCGTGCTGAACGTGGCGGACCGGGGCGGCCGCCTCACCGTGATCGACCACGAGGACGAGCACCAGTGGGCGCGCGGCGGCCGGGGTGAGCACGCCTGGATGGTGCGCGCCGACGACCGGGCCGTCTACCACGGCCACCACCGGGGCGTGACGGCGTACGCGCCGGACGGCGGCGGCGAGTTGTGGCACACGCCCACCAAGGGCGCCGTGCTGTTCGGCTGGCAGGAGGCCGACGCCGTGTACGCGGGCACGGGTCACCGGGTGGTCCAGCGGCTGTCGAAGGCGGACGGGGCGCTGGAGGTCACGTACGCCTGCGACAGCGCGGTGTACTCGTGCGCCACCTCGCCCGGTGGCCGGTTCGTGTTCGCGGGGGACGCGGCGTCGTCCGTGTACTGCTTCGACCGTGACGGGACGCGCCTGTGGAAGCTCGGCACGGGCGGCGGCTCGGCGCTGTCCATGCAGTACCACGACGAGCGGCTCTACCTCGTCACCACGGACGGCTCCCTGGTGTGCGTGGACGCGAGCGAGGCGGCGATCACGGCCGCCCAGCAGGGCACGGTGCCGGTCGCCCGGGACGTGAAGCTGGCCGCCGCGCTGCCGACGTACGCGCCTGCCACGGCCGCCGCCTCGGTGACGACGGTGACCGCGGCGCCCACCGGCGCGGTGGTCGTGGAGTGCGTCCAGGAGGGCGGCCGGATGCGCGTGCACGTGGTGTCGGACGGCTACGACCGGTCGTGGAACGTCCAGTTCCCGCGGGCGATACGGGAGCCCGGCGCGCGGTACGTGGTGGACGCGCTGCACGCCGCGTCGGGCGGCTTCTACCGGGTGCGGGGTGACATCAGGAGGCTCCTGTGACGGATGACGGGTTCGAGGCCGCGACCGGGGACGGCCCCGCCCCGGCGGCCGCGCCCGGGGCGGCGGACCGCAGGGCGGCGGAGGTGCGGGTCGCCTTCGACGGGCTGCTCCAGATCCGGCGCCTGACCAACCCGGCGGGCGGCGACCCGGCCGCGGTGCCCGCCGCGTGGGAGCGCAACCGGCCGGTCAGGGCGGTCGCGCTGGCGCTGGAGGCCGCCGGGCTCGCCCCCTCGGCCGTCGACGCGGAAGGGCGCCGCGTGGCGACCGGCTACCGCGTGGTGCCGGGGGAGGGGCCGGGCACGGTACGGGTCGAATGGCTCGGCCCCCCGGGCAGCGGCGCCGCCCAGCAGGAGGACGCCGCCCTCGCCGAGTGCGCCCGTGCCCTGGACCGGCTGGGCTGGGAGTGCCTGCTGTACCGGGGCCCCCGTAAGCGCCGCTTCCTCGAGGCCGAACCGTCCCCGCCGCCCCGGGGCGCCCCGTGACCGGTCTCCGTGCCCGCGCGGGGTGGCACCGGGGCCCGGCCCGGGCGGCGGCCCCCCGCGGTCGCGCACGGTTCCGTCGGCGGGCCCGACGGCCGGGGGTCACCCGGGCGGCGTAGCAACGGGGCTCCGGCGGGGCGCCCCGGGGCCACAGTGGGAGCGTACGCAGCTCAACGCCTCACGCCCGGGAGCCCCTATGAGCGCCGTCAACCGACGCGACCTCGGCCTGTTCATCCTCCGCGTCGGCACCGGCGCGGTGCTCGCGGCGCACGGGACGCAGAAACTGTTCGGGTGGTTCGGCGGCGGGGGTCTGACGGGCACGTCCAAGGCCATGGAGGCGATGGGCTTCCGGCCCGGCCGGCAGAGCGCTCTGGCCGCCGGACTCGGTGAGGCGGGCGGCGGGACGCTGCTGATGCTGGGACTCGCCACTCCCGCCGCCGGAGCGGTGTCGGCGGGCGCCATGGCGGGCGCGGTCTCGGTGCACGCCCCGGCCGGGTTCTTCAACCAGTCCGGCGGCTTCGAGTACCCCGCGTTCCTCGGCTTCACGGCGGCGGCCATCGGGGTCGCGGGCGCCGGCCGGTACTCCCTGGACCACGCCACCCGCCACCACTTCGACCAGCCGTGGACGCTCGCGGCGGCGTTCGTCGCCAGCGCCCTGGCCGCGGCGGCCGTGGTCGGGAAACGCGCCATCGACCAGGCCGAAGCGGGGGGCGACACCGACGACAACGGCGCGGGCAACGGCGACACCGGCTGAGGCGGCACCGGCTGGGGCGACCACGCCCGGGGGCGACCCCACCAAGCGGCGCCCACACCCTACGGGCGACCACGCCCCAGTCGTGGCCACGCCCAAGGGTCGGCGCCCAACGGGCGACGGCACCCGAGGCGCGGCCACGCCCGAGGGATACGACGCCGAAGGCGACGGTCCAACCCGGCCCGGTGTGGATGAGGTGACGGCTCACCAGTAGTGACGCCGTCCGCCGACCGAGTGCCCCACGGCGCCCAGCACCCACAGGACCGCTCCGATGACGAGCAGGATGAGTCCGATGGTCCACAGAATGCTGATGCCCGCCACGGCACCGATGATGAGCAGGATGAGGCCCAGGATGATCATGACGCCTCCGATCAGGGAAGTCCCACTACACAAGCTCCCCGGTCAGAACAGGCGCAAACCGTCCAAATGCCACATCCCTGGCCGCGTGGCTGCTACGTTTCGTGCTCACCCGACCGCTGTGTCGTCACTGTGTCACCAAGGGGAGCGCGCGTGAAGGTCGCCATCGTCGGCGGCGGGCCCGCCGGCCTGTACTTCTCGATCCTGATGAAGCTGCGGGACCCGTCCCACGACATCACCGTCCACGAGCGCGGTCCCGCCGGCTCCACCTACGGCTGGGGAGTCACCTACTGGGCGGACCTGCTCGACACGCTGCACCGTCACGACCCCGTCTCCGCCCGCGCCATCGGCGAGAACTCGGTCCGGTGGAGCGATGGCAAGGCGTACGTCCGCGACCGGACGACCGTGCACCACGGCGACCAGGGCCACGGCATCGGCCGGCACACCCTCCTCGCCCTGCTCACCGAGCGCGCCGAATCCCTCGGCGTGCGCGTCCGGTTCCGCGACCCGGTCACCGACGCCCCCGAGCGGCTCCGGGCCGACCTGGTCGTCGCCGGCGACGGCGTCAACAGCGCCCTGCGCGCCCGCCACACCGGCCACTTCGGCACCGACATCACGGCCGGGCGGAACACCTATGTCTGGCTCGGCACCACCAAGGTCTTCGACGCCTTCACCTTCGCCTTCGTCGAGACGGCGCACGGCTGGATCTGGTGCTACGGCTACCGGTACGCGCAGGACCGCAGCACCTGCGTCGTGGAGTGCTCCCCCGACACCTGGAGAGGGCTCGGCCTCCACGAGGCGAGCCACGCCGACTGCCTCGCCCTGCTCCAGCGCCTGTTCGCCGAACCCCTCGACGGTCACCCGCTCATCGGCCGGCCGCGCGCCGACGGCCGCGCCCGCTGGCAGACCTTCCGCACCGTGACCAACCGGACCTGGTACCGGGACAACCTGGTCCTGATCGGGGACGCCGCCCACACCACCCACTACTCCATCGGCGCCGGCACCACCCTCGCCCTGGAGGACGCCATCGCCCTGACCGGCGCCCTGCACACCGCCCCCTACACGCGAGCCGCCCTCGCCCGCTACGAACGCGAACGCCGCACCGCGCTGCTCGCCCCCCAGAGCGCCGCCCGCTACAGCGCCCGCTGGTACGAGGACCTGCCGCGGTACATCAACCTCGCGCCCCCGCGGATGTTCGCCCTGCTCGGCCAGCGCCACTCGCCCCTGCTGCCGTACGTCCCGCCCCAGCTCTACTACCGGATCGACCGGGCGGCCGAGCGGCTCGAAACGCTCCGCAGGCTCAAGCGCTGGCTCGGTCCGAGGGTGGCCCGGACGGTCGGGCGCGGCGTGGAACGCGGTTTCCGCAAGGACGGTGCACACCGCACACTTTCCCTGTGAACGACAGCAGCGATCATCCGGACGACGACCGCGCGCATCCCCGCGCACAGGACGACGACGCCCCTCCCCGCAGGGGCCACGTCCTGCTGATGGCGGTGCTGGTCCCCGTCGTCGGCGCGGCGGGGGGTGCCGCGGGGCCGCTGCTGCGGGGAGTGAGCTCGGCGGGCGGCCCGCTGCTCGTCGTGGCGGCGGCCGTGGCGTTCCTCGTCTGCTTCGCGGTCTTCTCGCTCGGCGCGATCTGGCTCATCGACAAGGTGTCGCTCGCGGTCGCCCACGTCAGACAGGACCATGACCGCCGTACCCGGAGGGAGCGTTGAGCCGGACGCCGCCCGGCGCGGTCCTCGCGAGGGGCGATGCGGCCCGCCGGTTCGGGCCACGGGGACATGCGGGCGGTGCGGGTCTGTGTGACGCTGGCGGCGAGCGGGGCCGTCCCACTCTTCCGACCTGACGGAGAAGGCCATGAACCAGCTCGGCGACAAGCCCGAAGAGGTCCGCAAGCGGCTCGAGGAGGAGAAGCGGCGGGCCGGGCACCGGACCGGCGACGACCCCGCCGACCGTGCGGAGCAGCCCCCCGAGCCGGCCCCGCCGAAGGGCCCGCTGCCCGGTGACGCGCTGCGCGAGAGGCACCCGGACGCCGAAGAGCGCCAGTGAACACCGGCCCCCGCATCGCTTGGTAACGTAGAGCCACACGGCGGTTACGCGGGGATGGGGTGAGGTGGGCGTGCTCGTGAACGATGAGCACCATCCCGGGACGCTTCCCGTGCAGCACATGAGCCCCGGTCACCATGCGTTCCTGTCCTACGACGAGGACGCCCCCGGCTGGGACGTCCTGGCCGCGTTCGTCTGGTCCGGTCTGGCCCGTGGCGAGAAGGTCATCGTCTTCGGGCCGCCGCGTCTGACCGAGGCACAGGTCCGGTCGCGGCTGCGGGACGTCCCAGGGCTGCTGGTCGCCGCCGGGTACGAGAGGGCGCAACTGGAGCTGAGCAGCATGCGGGAACTGATCCTGCCCGCGCGGCGATTCACCGCCGACCGGCAGTGGCAGCGGATCGTGGAGGAGTGCGGCGCCGCCCGCGACGAGGGGTACACCGGACTGCGCACGTACATCGACATGGGCTGGGTCGCGGACCTCGGAGCCGACCTCGACATGATGATGGACCGCGAGTGCCGGGCCGGTCACCTCTTCACCGACGGCTTCTACAGCGAGATCTGCGCGTACGACCGGCGGCGCTTCCCCCGGCCGGTCCTGGAGGCCATGTGCCGGGCGCACCCGCAGAACCTGCTGCCCCGGCTCGGACACCTGCGCTGCCGGTACGGCGACGGCACGCTGAGCGTGATCGGCGAGGCGGACGCGGTGACCCGCGGGGAGCTCACCCTGGCGCTGGCCGAGCTGCTCGAGGACCCCGCTCCACCGGCCGGCCCCCTCACGGTCGACCTGCTGCGCACGGGCTTCCTCGGCGCCGAGTGCGCGAGCGAACTCGTCCGCCTGCCCGGCCGGGCGCCCGCCCACCGGTCCGTACGGATCCGCTGCTCCGAGCGGCACGCGACGCTGCTGCGCCGGCTCGGCGCGGACCCGGCCACCCTCGACGTGACGAGGTAGGCCATGACCCTGGACTCCGCCGGCGGATCGCCCGGCATCGGTGAGGAACTCCTGCTGCACCGCCGCTTCGGCGGCGCGGACATCCCGCGGCTGCGCGTACTGGTCGAGGGCTACGCCGCCGTGTCCGGGCTCCCGGAACCGCGGCGCGGCGACTTCGTCGTGGCCATGGACGCCGTGGCGGGCAACGTCGTGCAGCACGCGGGCGGGCACGGAGTGCTCGTCCTGGCGCGGACCACCAAGGAGCTGGAGTGCCGCGTCAGCGACCGCGGCCCCGGCTTCACCGAGGACGTCATCCCCGACCTCGCCCCCGGCCTCAACGGCGCCTGCCAGGGCCGGGGCCTGTGGCTGACCCGCCTGATCACCGACCGCCTCACCATCACCCGCGGCCCGGAGGGCAGCACGGTCTCCTTCGCGATGAGGCTGCTCTGAGGCGGTCCGTTCGACCCGGGACGCGAGGGGTAGCAGGAACCGCATGAAAGCACTGGTGATCAACTGCACGCTCAAGGCGTCGCCCGAGCCGTCCAACACCCACGCCCTGGCCCGTGTCGTGGCCGACCAGCTCACGTCGTACGGCGTGGAGGTGAGGTTCGTCCGCGCCGTCGACCTGGCCATCAAGCCGGGCGTGAGCAGCGACGAGGGGGAGGGCGACCAGTGGCCGCAGGTGCACCGCGCGCTGCTGGAGTCCCAGATCCTCGTCATCGCCTCCCCGACCTGGCTGGGCCGCCCGTCCTCGGTGGCCCAGCGGGTGCTGGAGCGGATGGACGCGATGCTGTCCGAGACGGACGACGAGGGCCGCCCGGTGGCGTACAACCGGGTGGCGGGCGTCGTGGTGACCGGCAACGAGGACGGCGCGCACCACGTGATCAGTGAGATCGCCGGCGCACTGGGCGACATCGGCTACACCGTCCCGGGCCAGGCGTGGACGTACTGGCACCTGGGACCCGGCGCGGGCCCCGACTACCTGGACGACGAGCGGGGCCACGACTGGTCCGACAAGACGGGGCGGGCGATGGCGGCGAACCTGTACGGCGTGGCCACGGCCCTGCAGCGATCCCCCCTGGGCGCGCCCCCGAGCTGATCGCGACCGCACGAGTGCGCGGCCGTCGTGGGGGCGGCCGTGCACACGCGCGTGTCAGGCCGTGGAGGAGGGCTGGAGGCGGGAGGGCTCGCCGTGGCCGGTGCCGGGCACGGGGACGAGCGCCCTCAGCGCGGAGGAGGGCTCCAGTCCGAGTTCTTCCCGCAGGATGCGGCGGCACTGTTCGTATTGGCGCAGGGCCGCGCCCCTATTGCCGGCGGCCAAATGCGCCTTTATGAGGACACGGTGGGCGCTTTCCCGCAAAGGTTCGGTACGGACCGCCGCGAGTCCGGCGGCGACGGCTTCACCGTACCGTTGGGCCGATGTCAGCCGTTCGGTCATCGCTTCCAGCGCATATAGGCGGAGCTGATGGTACTGCTCCTGCTCGATCAGCATCCAGTCGTTTTCCGGCCATTCCGGAAGAAGGTCCGCCGAAAGGTTTGACAACGTTTGCATGGTGAGGATGTCGTCGCACGGCCGCGAGGTGTCGAGCAGCCGGTGGGCATCGGCGACGGCCTCGTGCAGATCCACCGCGATGTCCCCGGAAAGGGCCAGCTCACGGGCGGACGCGTCGATGATGGGATGGCCCGTACGAGCCGCTCTCCACAGCGATGACCGCAGGTTCGCGCTGGCGCGGGACGACGTGACGTCCGGCCACAGGATGCCGGCCACGTACGCCCGTGACCTCGGCATGTCCTGTAAAGCAAGGAACGCCAGAAGGCGTTGCGTGCTGGAACAGACCGGAATGCGCGTGTGGTCGACCGCGAGAGTGAAGCCCTTGAGGAGCCTCAGGGTAATGAGATGTGCCTGTCCGTTCATCGACGCCCCCGGTACCGATGTCGGTCTGGTGAACTATCGGCTCGGCTCATTGAATTCTCGGAGCCATGTTACGGGCAAGTTCTGACCGCAGGTTCGACTCTTTAGTGGTACGGGCGTCACAACGGAATCAATCAAACGTCGCCGAAACGTCACCCGTCCCGTTCCAGCAGCTCATCGAGCCAGTCACGGACGGCCAGGAGGACGTCCGTCCTCTGGCAGGCCGCCGCCGGGTGCCTCTCCTCCCCGTCGACGGTCTGAAGGATGCGCGCACGGAAGCCGTCCGGACCGCCGCCTTCCACCCATACCCGGAGTATCAGGACGCCGGACCGCGTTGAGGGGGTCTCCATGGGGACAGAGTGTCCCGCACCGGTGTCACCCCGGCGTCGTCGATCCGTGTCCGGTGACGTCATGGCCCGTGACGAGGACGCACCGGTGACGCTGGTGCGACGGGTGAGTCGCGGACGGATCACAGGCAACCCTGCATGCTCTGCGCGGAAGTGGTCAGGCACGCCGGGCCGAGGGGGGCTTCGCTTTGGGTGACTTCGGTGTGATCGCCGACGTCTCGTCGATCATCGTGAACACTCTTACCCAGTCCCTGCGCGGGCTGAGCCAGGTCGAACCGCCCATCGCGGAACTCAACGACCTCTCCGAGACGGTGCAGACACCGCCCCCCAAACTCACCGTGTTCCTCTACGAGATCGCCGAGGACCCCGTCTCGCGCAACCGGCCCCCCGTGCGCTCCCTGCCGCCCGCCCCGCCGACCACCCGCAAGCCGCCCATGGCGCTGCTCCTGCGGTACCTGATCACCCCCTGGGGCGGCGACCAGGCGACCCAGCACCGGATGCTCGGGCGCGCGCTCCAGACGTTCTACGACGACGCGATCCTGGACGGCGCCCAGCTCTCCGGCGGCCTGGCCGGCAGCACCGACACCCTCCACCTCACCCTGACGCCGCTCACCCTCGACCAGAAGTCCTGGGTCTGGTACGCGATCCAGAAGCCGTACCGGCTCTCGCTGAACTACGAGGTCCGCGTCGTCGACCTGGACTCCGCCCTGGAGACACCGGTACGACCGGTCCGCAGCCGGACCATCGAGGGGACGGCGACCCCATGAGCGCCTTCATGCCCGTCACCCGGTCCACCCTGCACAGTCCCCTGTGGCTGGTGCCGTTCGACGACTTCGCGCGGCAGGTCCGCACCGCGGGCGTGCAGGTCCGCCTCGAGCGGTTCGACGAGCAGGGCGGCGGCTGGGTACGGCTGGACGACCGGGTGACCCGCACACCCGGCGGCGCCCTCGCGTTCCCCGGCCTCGGCAGGCGTGCCGAGCCGTGGGCGGCCCGCCCCGAGCGCCACCGGGCCCTCGTCACCGCGCCCGGGTACCAGGCGCTGTACCCGGCCGACGACGAGCCCTTCTCGGCCGCCCTGACCGGCGTCGAGTTCCTGGCGCACCCCTGGAACGACACCCACCCGCCCGCCGTCGAGGTGGCCCCCCGGCTGGTGCGGCTGCTGCCGGCGACCGCCCACCCCTACCCGCCGGGCACCCGCACCGTCCACGGCGTCGTCCGGGACGCCACCACCGGGGCGCCCGTGGTGAACGCCCTCGTCGAGGCCTGGGGGCGGACCGGCCAGGACGGGGCACCGTGGCACGAACGCACCCTCTCCGACACGCGGGGAGCCTTCCGGCTCGCCCTGCGGTGGGAGGGCGAAAGGGCATCCGAGCACGCGGTCGAGGAGACCTTCCGTCTCGAGGCCACCGAACGGCCGGGCCGGACCGGGGCGCTGGCCGTGCACCTGCCCCAGGACGCAGAGCGTCAGCACGTCATCGAGATCCGCGAGCAGTGAGGAGCCCATTCATGGCCGAGTACCTGAGCCCCGGGGTCTACATCGAGGAGATCGACGCGGGCCCGCGGCCGATCGCGGGGGTGAGCACCAGCACCGCCGGAATGGTCGGGGTCACCGCTCGTGGCCCGTACACCGGCAAACCCAAACTGGTCACCAACTTCCTCGAGTTCCAGAACACCTTCGGCGGCTTCCTGCCCGAGCCCGACGTCTCCGTGCGCGACGCATGGGCGAACAACCCCGCCGAGGGCGGCCGCTGGTGGCTGTTCCCGCTCGCCGTGAAGGGCTTCTTCGACAACGGCGGCCAGCGCCTGTACGTCAAGCGCGTCGCCAGCGCAGGAGCCCGGGCCGCCTCCGGCTCCCTGGGCCAGGGCCTGGTCAGCCCGGTCACCGCCGACGCCGCGCGGGGCGCCGACCGCCTCCAGCTCGGCCACTTGATCGGCTTCACCGGGGCCGGGCAGCAGATCCAGGTCTTCCGCGGCGACGACCAGCAGGCGATCCACACCGTGACCGTCTCCGGCTACGACATGACCGCCCGCCGCGTCACCCTCGCCCAGCCGCTGCCCGCCGAGGTGAGGAGCGCCCGGGGCGACTACGTCCAGATCGGCGAGCGCGGCGGCGAACAGACCTTGCGCTTCTCCGCCGTGAGCCCCGGCACCTGGGGCGCCGGCGTCCAGGTCCGGGTCCAGCCGGTGGTCGGCGCCTCCCTGCCGGTGCTGCCCGACCCGCAGGAGGGCGGCCTGTTCGTCACCCGCCTGGTCGCGGACGCGGAAGAGAACGGCGGGACCGCCGAAGTCGCCGCGGTGACCGGGCTCGACCCCGACGACCTGCCCGCCGACGTGTGGGTGCAGATCGGCCCCGGCCGGTACAAGGTCCAGGTCGGGCAGCCCGCCGACGGCAAGGTCACGCTCACCTTCCCGGCGGGAACCGCGCACGCCGCGTGGGAGACCGGCCTGACGGTGCGCCGGGTCCGCCGGGGCAACACCGCGACCGGCCCCACCCTGCGGATCGGCGGTGCGAGCCGGCTGTACGAGGGCGCCGTCGTCCAGCTCGACGACGGCACCGCCCTCACCGCCGTGGCGGTCGGCACCGTCAACGGGGACGCCGTCACCTTCGACCGCGACGTCCCCGGCACGTTCTACGAGACCGACCGCGTCCACCTCGTCGAGGCCGAGGTCAGCACCCGGTTCACCGACCCGGGCGGCGCCACGGTCACCGAGACCTTCGGCAACCTGCGCCTCTCCGGGGACAGCCCGGCGGCCCTCGCCACCGCCCTGGAGAGCCGCTCCCGGCTCGTGCGCGCCACCGCGCTGCCCGGCCTGTCCACCGACCCCGCCAAGTTCCCCGTCCCCGCGACCGGTTCCTGGCTCACCCTGGACGGTGGCGACGACGCGTACGAGTCCCTGAGCGTGGCCGACTTCGTCGGCGCCGACGGCGGCAGCGGCCGGCGCACCGGCATCGTCGCCCTGGAGGACATCGACGAGGTGGCCGTCTGCGCCGTCCCCGGCATGTGGTCCGGCACCGTCGAATCGAGCCTGGTCACCCACTGCGAACTGCTCCGGGACCGGTTCGCGATCCTCGACCCGCGCGACGGCCTCGACATGGAGGGCATCCAGACCTTCCGCGAGCCCTTCGACACCAAGTACGCGGCGCTGTACCACCCGTGGCTGGTCACCCGCGACCCGTCCACCAACCGGGACGTCGAGGTGCCGCCCTCCGGCCACATGGCCGGCATCTACGCCCGCGTGGACGTGGAGCGCGGCGTGCACAAGGCACCCGCCAACGTCGTCGTCCGCGGTGTACGGCAGGCCGACGGCTTCGCCCAGGACATCACCCGGCGCCACCAGGACCTGCTGAACCCCAAGGGGATCAACGCGCTCCGGTACTTCCCCGGCCTCGGCCACCGGGTGTGGGGGGCGCGCACGCTCTCCTCGGACAGCTCCTGGAAGTACGTCAACGTCCGGCGGCTCTTCCTCTACCTGGAGGAGTCGATCGACGAGGGCACCCAGTGGGTGGTCTTCGAACCCAACGACGAGTCCCTGTGGGCCCTGGTCCGCCAGACGGTCAGCGACTTCCTCACCACGGTCTGGCGCAGCGGCGCGCTCGCCGGCACCACCGCCGAAGAGGCGTTCTTCGTCGCCTGCGACCGCACCACGATGACCGAGGACGACCTGGCCAACGGCCGCCTCGTCTGCGTCATCGGCGTCGCGCCGGTCTTCCCCGCGGAGTTCGTGATCTTCCGTATCCAGCAGAAGACCCGCGAGACCCAGCTCGCCTGAGCATCCGACCGAGGAGTGAGGAGAGGCCACCATGCCGCCTGCCTTGAGGGACGATCCCTACGCGTCCTACAACTTCCGCATCATCGTCAGCAACGTCAGCAACGACGGCACCGCGGTGAGCGGGTCCTTCACCGAGGTCAGCGGCCTCGAGCTGGAGATCCCGCCGATCGAGTACCGCAACGGCAGCGAGGACATCACCGTCCGCAAGATCCCGGGGCTCAAGAAGTTCACCAACCTGACCTTCAAGCGCGGCATCACCGGCCACGTCGACTTCTGGAAGTGGGTCTTCGACGCACTCGAGGGCAAGGTGAAGCGCACCTCCGGCCAGATCGAGCTCCTCGACGAGAACCGCCGGCCGGTCATGCGCTGGAAGTTCAACCGCGCCTGGCCGACCAAGTACACCGGCCCGACCCTGAGCGCCACCAAGAACGAGGTCGCCATGGAGACCCTCGTCCTCGCGGTGGAGAAGCTGGAAATCGACCTGACATGACCGGTGAAGCGCTTCCTGGGGTGTCCCTGACGTCCGCACCGCGCGGCTTCGAGGCGGAGCCGCTGCGCACGGACGTGGCGGCGTTCCTCGGCCGGCTCCGCCGGGGACCCGTCGGTGTCCCGGTGCGGGTGGAGAGCTGGAACGACGTCGTGGGCACCTTCGGGCCGCCCCCCGGCCCCCCGGGCGGGGACACACCCCAGGACGGCGCCTTCGCCACCCCGTACGCCCTGCGCGGGTTCTTCGAGAACGGCGGCCGCACCGCCTGGGTGGTGCGCGTGTCCGGCCCGGCCGCCACCGCCCGCGCCAGGTGGGCCACCGGCCCGCTGAGCGGCTTCCCCGCCACCTGCTACCAGGCGGTCGCCACCAGCCCCGGGGCCTGGGCCAACGGCACCCGCGTCGCCATCCGCTACCAGGCCAGCACCGTCGCCGGGCCGCCGACGGTGAGCGTACGGGTCACCGTGCCCGGCGAGCCGCCCGAGTCGTTCCCCGGGCTGCCGCTCACCGAAGCGCCCGGCCGGCTGGCCGCCTC
Organism: Streptomyces sp. WAC05374; assembly: GCF_004353505.1. Taxonomy (GTDB): domain Bacteria; phylum Actinomycetota; class Actinomycetes; order Streptomycetales; family Streptomycetaceae; genus Streptomyces. The sequence continues at coordinate 86,536 of NZ_SMNQ01000022.1, read as the reverse complement.
CCGCTACATCCGGCTCGTGGCGGACGGGCCGCCGCCGAAACCCGGGCGGCCCGGCCCCCTGTCGGTGTCCTGGGACCTGACGCTCACCGGCGGCACCGACTCCCCGCCCACCCGCGCCGCGTACGAGGACGCCGTGGCCGTCCAGGCCGAACTGCCCGAACCGGCGCTGGTGGCGCTGCCGGACCTCGGCACGGACCTGCACGGCGGCACGCACACCGAGGTGGTGCTCGAACTGCTGCGGAGCGTCGCCCCGCTGCACGACCGGCTCGCCGTCCTCGACGTACCGCCCGGGCTGGCGTCCGTCGACGAGGCGGCCGGCTGGGTGCGGACGCTCACCGCGACGGGCGACAGCGCGCTCCTCGGCTGCGCGGCCGTCTACCACCCGGCGCTGCGCACCCCCGACGGGCACGGACTGCGCACCGTCCCCGCCTCCGGACACGTCCTGGGCGTCATCGCCCGCCTCGACGCCGAGCGGGGCGCGCACCACACACCGGCCGGCGCCGTGATCCTGGAGGCGGTCGACCTGGCCGACGAGTTCCCCGAGCCGCAGCAGGTGCGGCTGTTCGAGGCGGGCGTGGACCTGGTGCGCTGCACCCGCGGGCGGGGGCTGACGGTGTGGGGCGGCCGGACCCTCTCCGCCGATCCCCGCACCCGCTACATCGCCCACCGCCGGCTCGTGCACCTCCTGGTGCGCGCCATCCGCAGGGTGGCCGGCCCACTGGTGTTCGACGTCAACTCGCCCGAACTGCGCCTGACGCTGGTCCGGGCGGTCACCTCGGTGCTGCTCTCCGCCTTCCGGGCCGGGGCGCTCGCCGGGGCCCGGCCCGAGCAGGCGTTCCGGGTGGTGTGCGACGACACCACCAACCCGCCCGGGCAGGACCCGGGGCAGCTCGTCTGCGAGGTCGAGGTCGCCCCGGCCGTGCCCATGGAGTTCATCCGCCTGCGACTCGTACTCGGCCAGGACCGAGGACTGGAGGTGATCGAGGCATGATGCAGGACCCGCTGCCGAAGTACCGCTTCCTGGTCACCCTCGACCCCGGCGACGCCTACCTGCCGCCCGCGCAGGCCCTGCTGCTGCCCCTGGTCGCCTCCGGCGCGTTCCAGGAGGTCGCCGGGCTCGGCGCCCAGCTCGAGGTGACCGGCTACCCGGAGGGCGGCCGCAACGACTCGGTGCACCAGCTCCCGGTGCGCCACTCGTGGAACCGGATCACCCTCAAGCGCGGCGTGGTGCGCGACCCGGGCCTGTGGTCCTGGTACCAGGCCGGGCTCGCCGACTCGCTGGGCGCCCGCCGCGACGGCGCCGTGATCGTGCTCGCCCCGGACGGCACCCCCGGCGCGGCCTGGGCGTTCCACGGCGGCCTCGCGGCCAAGTGGACCGGCCCCGACCTGCACGCCGAGCAGAACGCGATCGCCATCGAGTCGCTGGAGATCGCCCACGAGGGACTGACCAGGGTCCTTCAGGACACCGCGGCGAGCGCCCTGCCGCCACTGAACCGAGGGAGGTGACCGACGTGCCGAAGGTGACCATTCACCATCTCGAAGTGCGGTTCCAGGTGGACGGCGACGACGGTGCCGTGTTCACCCGCCTGTTCAACAAGCACATCCAGGCGTGGTCGAAGCTGTACGAGGACGCCTGCGCCCGCGCCAGGCACACCCGCGGCGAACGCGGCTTCGGCGACGGGGAGGACCGGCCGTGAGCGTGACGCCCGTGTCCTTCGCCCGCCAGGGCTCGGCCCAGGCCCACCTGGAGATCGTCCGGCCGGTGATCGCCGACGAACGCCGGCGGCGCATCCCGCTGCGGTTCAACCCGACCGACTACAAGCTCAGCAAGTCCAACACCTTCGCCGAGATCACCATCCCCGGCCTGGAGACCCCGCCCCTCCAGTACGTGCGGGGCGGCACCGAGACCCTCACCCTCCAGGCGCTCGTCGACACCTCCGACACCCTGGAGAACGTCCGCAGGACCTATGTCGACGCGTTGCGCAACCTGCTGCGGCCCGACAGCCGCGAACACGCCCCGCCCGTCGTCCGGTTCGTGTGGGACGAGGAGGTCTTCACCGGCGTCGTGGAGAAGCTGGACGTCAACTACCAGCTCTTCCGGCCCGACGGCGTACCGCTGCGGGCCATGCTGGACCTGACGCTCAAGGAGTTCCGGCCGGCGGCCGTCCAGGTCGCCGAGACCCCCCGCTCCTCGCCCACGGTGGAGAAGAGCTACGTGGTGCGCCGCGGCGACACCCTGAGCTCCATCTCCCACGCCCTGTACCGGCGGCCCGACGCCTGGCGGGAGCTGGCGCGCGCCAACGGCATCACCGACCCACGGGACCTGCGGCCGGGCCGGGTGCTCACCGTGCCCCGGCTGCCGTGAGGAGCGCGTGATGAGCTCTCCCACCCCCGAGGTCGCCTCGCCCGACCGGTACGCGCCCGAGTTCGAGGTGCGCATCGAGGGCCTGGAGATGGACCCCTCCACCAAGAACGACATCATCGACATCAAGGTGAACCGGGACATCGACGAGATGTCCGGCTTCGACCTGACCCTCAACAACTGGGACGACGCCAACCTGCGCTTCAAGCACAGCGACTCGCCCGACTTCCGGCTCGGCGGCCGGGTCTCGGTGCGGCTGGGCTACGCCGACAAGCTGCTCACCGTCGCCACCGGGACCATCTCCACGCTCAGCCCCAAATTCACCGAGAGCGCGTCCCCCACCGTGCAGGTCAGCGGGGTGGACGGGCTGCTGCGGCTCAAGGACCGCAAGCCCACCGAGAACGAGACCAAGATCTACCGCAATCTGCCCGACTGGCGGATCGCCGAGCAGATCGCCCAGCGCAACCACCTCCGCGTCGAGGTCACCCGCGAGGGCCCCACGCACGACCGGGTGGTGCAGAAGAACCAGGACGACGCGACGTTCCTGCTGGAGCGGGCCAAGCGGCTGGACTTCGACTGCTACATCCTGCCGGACCCCCGGACCGGCGAGGACACCCTGTACTTCATCAGGCCCACCGACGGCCGCGACGGCCGCCCCATGCGGGTGTACCGGCTGGCCTACGCCCCGGGACTGTCGACCGGCCCCACCGCCCAGCCCGCCGGGCTGATCCCCAACCTGCTGGAGTTCACCCCGACCCTGACGGTCTCCCAGCAGGTCAGCAAGGTCACCGTGCGCGGCTGGGACCCCCGTACCAAACAGCCCATCGCCTTCACCGCGACCGCCGAGAACCTCCCCGCCGGACAGAACACCGCCGACGGGCAGAGCGGGCCGCAGGTCGCCGAGTCCACGCTCCAGGGCCGCCAGGAAGTCCTCGTCGACGCACCCGTCGGCAGCGACCAGGAGGCCCGCGAACTGGCCATCAGCCTGCTGCGGGAGCGCGCGTACGAGTTCATCACCGCCACCGGCAAGGTCGCGGGCCTGCCCGAGCTGCGCCCCGGCGACAACCTGGAGATCCACGGCCTCGGGCGCCGCTTCTCCGGCATGTACTTCGTCAAACGCGTCGAGCACACGCTCAACACCGGTGGCTTCTTCACCCAGTTCACCGGACGGCGCATCCACCAGGGGGACCAGTGACCACCAGGACCACACCGCGGGCCCGCAGCACCGACAAGCGGTACTACGGCGTCGTCGAGGCGCTCGTCGTGGACAACGAGGGCGACGACGAGGGACGGGTGAAACTCAAGTTCCCCTGGTTCGACGACGTCACCGTCACCGACTGGATCCGCGTCAGCCAGCTCTACGCCGGCCACGGCTACGGCACCGTGTTCGTGCCCGAGAAGGGCGACGAGGTCCTCGTCGCCTTCGTCCACGGCGACATGCGCTTCCCGATCGTGCTCGGCGGCCTCTACAACGGCAAGGACAAGCCGCCCACCGCCCGCACCGAGGGCCGCGACCAGAAGGTCATCCGCACCCGGCACGGGCACGAGGTGCTCCTCGACGACACCCGCTCCCAGGCCGCCGTACGCGTCACCTCCGCCGCCGGCCACGTGGTGGAGCTCGACGACCAGGGCAAGGAGATCCGGATCACCGCCGCCGAGGGCGGCAGCGTCACCGTGACCGCGCAGGGGGAGATCACCCTCAAGGCGCCCAGGGTGACCGTCGATTCCCCCTCCATCGACCTCGGCGGCGGCGCCACCGAGCCACTCGTCCTCGGCCACGCGCTGCTCCAGGCGTTCAACACGCACACCCACCCGTCCGCCGCCGGGCCCACCGGACCGCCCACCCCGCCGCTCACCCCCGCCGTGCTGGCCAAGAAGGCGAGGACCGCATGAGCGAGGAGTTCCTCGGGACCGGCTGGCGGTTCCCGATCCTGCCCGACGCGTCCGGGCGGCTGGGGTACGCCGTCGGCGAGGAGAGCATCGAGCACTGCCTGCGGGCGCTGCTGCTCACCGGCACGGGCGAGCGCGTCATGCGGCCCGAACTCGGCACGCGGGCGCACGAACTGGTCTTCGCGCCCGGCAGCGTGCAGAACCTGCGCGACCTGGAGAACTCGATCGCCGCCGCCGTCCGCGACCACGAGCCCCGGGTGGAGCTCGACGAGGTCCGCGCCGAGGCCGACCCGGCCGACGCGTCGCGGATCACCGTCTCCGTCGTCTACCGCATCCGCCGCAGCAACACCAAGGCCAACCTGGTCTTCCCGTTCTACGCCGGACTCACCGGACTCAGCGGGCCCCTGGCCGCCCCCGGCCCGGCGCCCTCCGGCCCCTCCGGTTCCCCGGGGAGGACGCCGTGACCCTGCCCGCACCCAAGCTGGACGACCTCACCTGGGCCGACATGATGGCGGCCATCCGCCGCCGCATCCCCGCCGAGTCCGACGGCACCTGGACCCTGCACGCCCCCGTCGACCCCGGCGTCACCCTCCTCGAACTCTTCGCCTACCTGCTCGAACAACGGCTGTACTGGCTCGACCAGGTGCCGGACGCGCTCGTGGTCGCCATCCTGCGGCTGCTCGGCCTGGAACCCCCGCGCCCGGCCCGCCCCGCCGCCACCGTCCTGCACGTCACGGCCCGGCGGACGGGCACCGCCGTCCCCGTCCTGCCCGCCGGAACGGCCCTCACCCGCGACCCGGCCGGGCGGATCGTCTTCACCCTCGACGACGACCTGGCCGTCTTCCCCCTCGCCGAGGGCACCCCGGTCACCGTGTGGACCGACCGCGACCGCACCGCCGACCTGCCCGCCCGCCGGGGCGTCCCGCTCCTGGCGGGACACGGCGGCCCCGCGAGCGCCCGCTTCACCCTGCCGCTCACCGGGGCGCACCCCGCGCCCGGCCCGATCGGCCTGCTGTTCGAGCTGGACGCGCCCGCCGCGTCCGCGCCGTCCTGGCTGCCCGGCGCCGTCGCCGACGTACCGCCGCCCGCCGAACTGACCTGGTCCTGGTTCCGGCCGGGCACCGACGTCCACGGACCCTTCGCGAAGGTCGAGGACGGCACGGGCGGGCTCAGGCGGTCCGGCGTCGTCCGGCTCCACCCGCCCGCCGACTGGACCACCCGCGACACCGGCATCCTCCTGTCCACCCCGGCCGCGACCCACGCCGCACCCCCGCGCCTGCTCGGCCTCGCCGTCAACGCCGCCGCCGCGCACCACCGCCAGTGGCACACCGCGAGCGGCGAGCACCTCCAGGAGCAGACCGACGCCTGGCTCAAACTGCCCGGCCAGCACCTGCTCCTGCCCGAGGCCGCCGAACGGCTCCTGGAGGCGCGCGTCAGCCTCGCGGACGAGGAATGGCGGCCGGTGCCGGACTTCACCTTCGGCGGCCCGGCCGACCGGATCTTCGTCCTCGACCGGACCGAGGGCGCCGTGGTGTTCGGCGACGGACTCACCGGCCGCATCCCCCGCCCCGGACGCGAGGCGAGCGTCACGTACGCCACCGGCGGCGGCCGGGCCGGCAACGGCGGCATGACCGCCAACTGGGTCCCGGCCGGTGACCTGCCGGCCGCCGTCACCGCCGCCAGCCTCGTCCGCGCCGAAGGCGGCGCCGACCCCGAGACCGTCACCGAGGCGCGCCGGCGCGCCGCCGCCTCCCTCGGCGAGGTGACCCGCGCCGTCACCGCCGACGACTTCGTCACCCTCGCCCGCACCACACCCGGCGTCGCCGTCGCCCGCGCGTACGCCTCCCTCGGCGAGCACCCCGGCCACCCGTGCACCCCGGTGCCCGGCGCGGTCACCGTCCACCTCGTCCCGGCCGTGCCGCGCGACGACACGACGGGCGAGGGCTTCGTCGCCGCGCCGCTGCCCGACCCGGGCATGCTGTGCGCCGTCGCCGCCCACCTGGAGCGGGCCCGGCTGCTCACCACCGAGGTCTTCGTCCGGGCGCCCCGCTACCGGGACGTGGCCGTGCGGGCCGACCTGTCGGGCGACCCGGCCGACCGGGCCCGCGTGTCCGCCGTCCTCACCGAGGCGCTGCGCCGCCACCTGGACCCGCTGGTGGGCGGTGAGGAAGGGGACGGCTGGCCGTTCGGACAGCCGCTGCACCCCTCCGTCCTGCTGCGGGCCGCCCAGCGCGCGCTCGGCGACCTCGCGGTCGTGACCGCCGTGGCCATCGGCCTCGACGGTGCGGAACCCGGCGAGGACTGCCGCGAAGTGCCCCTCGGCCCCGTCGACCTGCCGGTCCTGCGAGCCGTCCGCACCCGGATCGTGCCCGCCGTCGAACCGGGGGAGGGGCTGGCATGAGCGGCGACGTGTGGTGGGAGAAGGCGGCCCGCGACGAGGAGGGGCGGATCGTCCCCGCCCCCGGACCGACCGGTGTCCAGCCGGAGCTGACCGACGCCACCCGAGAGGCGGTCCGGGCCGGTGTACGCGGCCGGATCGCGGGCTACACCCCGGACTGGACCGACCCCGACCGCCAGGACGCCGGAGTCGCGCTCGTCCGCCTCTTCGGCACCCAGGCCGAGCCGGTGCTCTCGCGCGTCAACCGTCTTCCGGAGAAGGTACTGGCCGAACACCTGGCCACCGCCGGGGTGCGGCGGCGCCCGGCCGGAGCGGCGGCCGCCCTCCTGGAGTTCACCGTGAACCCGCCGGACGGCGCCTCCGTCCTCGTACCGGCCGGCTTCCAGAGCGCGGCGTCCGGCCCGGCGGGACAGGTGGTGTACGAGACCGACCACGACCTGTACGCCACCCCCGCCACCCTCGCCGCCCTCGCCGTGCAGGAGGGCGGGAAGCTCCAGACCCTGCCGACCGGACCGGCCGGACCCAGCCGCCCGTTCGCGCCGTTCGGCCACGACCCGGAGCCCGGCAACGGCCTGTGGATCGGGCTCGCCGCCCCGGCCGCCCCCCACCCGCGGCTCGCCCTGGGCTTCGTCGTCGCCCCCGCCCCGCCCGCGCCCGCCGGCTCCGGCGGCCTCACCCCCCTGCCGCTGCCCCCCGCGCCCCTGCTGCGCTGGGACGTGCTGGACGGCACCCGGCTCGTCCCCGCCGAGCTGGTGCGCGACTCCACCGACGGCTTCCGCGCGAGCGGAACGGTGGAGCTGCGGGTTCCGCACACCTGGGAACCCGGCGGCCCGCCCGCCGCCCGGACCGGTCCGCCGCTGCGCTGGCTGTGCCTGCGGATCGCGCACGGCTCCTTCGGCGGGCCCGCCCCGGTGCTGTCCGGGCTGCGCCTGAACACCGTCGCCGCAACGGCCGCCCGCACCGTCCGCGACGAGCCGCTGCAACCGATCCAGGAACCCGGGGCGAGCGGCCGGCGCCGCATGAGACTCAGTCAGGTACCGATCCTCGCCGGCTCCGTGGTCATCGAGGTCGACGACGACCCCGGCGCCGACGTGTTCGGCACCACCACCGCGACCGCCTCCCGCTGGCAGGAGGTGGAGAGCCTGGCCGCGCACGGCGCCGACGACCGGGTCTTCACCGTCGACCACGCGACCGGCGAAGTGACCTTCGGCGACGGCGTCCACGGCGCCGCCGTACCGCCCGGATTCCGCAACGTCCGCGCCGTCCGCTACCGCGTCGGCGGAGGCAGCGCCGGCGCCGTGCCCGAGGGCGCCGTCAACTCCGTGGTGACCGCCCTTCCGTACGTCATCGGGGTCACCAACCCCTTCCCCGCCTCGGGAGGCACGGACCCCGAGCCCGACGCCGACGCCATGCGCCGGGGCGTCGGCGAACTGCGCGCCCGCGGCCGCGCCGTGGCCCCCGCGGACTACGGGCTGCTCGCCCCCCGCGCGCCCGGCGCGTCGGTCGCCCGCGCCCGGGGCGTCCCCGGCCTGCACCCCGACTTCGCCGGGGCGCCGATCCCCGGCGTCGTGGGCGTCCTCGTCGTGCCGCCCGCCGACGGCGGCGCCGAGCCGCCCGTCCCCACCGCGGCGACGCTGCGCGCCGTCGCCGACTTCCTGACCCGCGAGGCGGCCCCCGCCGGGGTCACGGTCGTCGCGGCCGCCCCGTCGTACCGCAGGGTCGCCGTCGAGTCCTGGGTCGCCCTCGACCCCGGCCTCGACCGGGCCGTCGTGCTGGCCGCCGCGGGTGACGCGATCCGCACCCACCTGGACCCGCTGCGCGGCGGGGAGGACGGCGCGGGCTGGCCCTTCGGCGGGGCCCTGCGGCACACCGCGCTCGTCCGGCGCCTCCTCGCGGTCGATGGGGTGCTGGCCGTCTCCCGGCTCTCGCTCACCGTCGACGGGACGCGGCTGCCGCCCTGCGCCGACCACGCGATCGGCCCCCACGACCTCGTCTGGCCGGAGCGCCCGCTGCTGATCCCGGTAGGAGACCGGCCATGACGTGCACCCCCCACCCCGCGACCTTCCGCCTGCTCGACGCGTACGTCGGCTGGGACGAGACCCCGGACGGCGAGCCCGGCACGGGCGGCGTCGTCGGCTTCGACGACCCGGCCGGCATCCGGCTCGCCCACCCCGGCGCCGCGCCCGAGGGCCCCACCCGCGACGAGCTGCTGCCCTGGTTCCCCGACCCGCGCCTCGCACCCGGGTGCGGGCCGTGCTCCTGGTACCTGCTCGTCCCCGGGGAGCGGCGGCTGCTGCGCCGCGACCCGTGCACCGGCGCGTTCGGCCCCGTGTGGCCGCCCGCGTGCGACCCCGGCACGCTGCGCGCTCCCGTCTCGGTCGCCGCGCGCGGCCACCGGCTGGCCGTGGTGGAGACCGACCGGGTGCTCGTCTGGCGCCGCGAGGGCGCCCAGCTCGCCGCGGTCATCCCGGTGCGGCGGCCCCGGTGGGCCGCGCCGGGCCCCGCCGACGAGGTCCTGATCGCCCGTCAGGGCAGCACCGACCTGCTCCGGTACGGCTCGTCCGGCGGCTTCCGCGGCACGCTGCGCACCGGGGCGCGCGGCGAGATCGCCGGGCTGCGCACCGGGCCGGGGCGCACGGTGTGGCTGCTCACCGACGACGGGACCCGGCTGCGCATCCACCGGGGCGGCCGCGGGCGGCCCTTCCGTACCGTCACCCCTGCCGAACTGGCCCGGGCGCTGCCGCCGTCCGCGCTCACCTCGGTGGACGACGAAGGGTTCCGCCTCACCGAGAAGGGCCCGGACGGGCCGCGGACCCACGGCCACACCTGGCACGGCCTGCCCCGGGACACCGCGCCCCGGCCGGCCGGCGCGTACGTGACGAGCGGCTCGTACCTCACCACCCTCGTCGACAGCGGCCTGTCACGCTGCCGCTGGCACCGCGTGCGCGTGGACGCCGAGGTGCCGGCGGGCACGGCCGTGTCGGTCGGTGTCGTCGTCACCGAGGACGGCCGGTACGAGGAGAGCGACTGGCAGGTGTCGCCACCCGGCGTCACGGACTTCCTCGTCGACCAGCCGCCCGGCCGCTACCTGCGGCTGCGGCTGCGGCTGTCGGGCGACGGCGGCGCGACTCCGCTCGTGCACCGCGTCCGGCTGGACTTCCCCCGGGCGACCAGCGCCGACCTGCTGCCGCCCGCCTTCCGCCAGGACCCGGCGGCCGACGACTTCACCGAGCGGTTCCTGTCGCTGTTCGACGCCACGCTCGCCGACGTCGACCGGGTCATCGAGCGCTACCCGGCGCTCCTCGACCCGGCCGGCGTCCCGGACCGGGTACTGCCGTGGCTCGCCGGGCTGCTCGGGCTGTCCTTCGAGGCGGGATGGGACGCGCGGACCCGGCGCGCGCTCCTGGCCGCCGCCCCCGAGCTGTACCGGCGCCGCGGCACGCCCTGGGCGCTGCGCGAAGCGGTGCGCATCGTGTTCGGGATGGCCCCCGTGATCGACGAACTCGCCACGGACCGCCGCTGGGCGCACCTGCGCGCGGCCGTGGGGCAGCAGGGGCGGCCGGGACCGGCGCCGGGTCAGGAAGGGCTCCCCGCGCGGGCACAGGGCCTGGGCTCGGTACGGCTGTTCGGCCGGTCGGCGAGCCGCTTCCGGGCCGGCGGCTCCGCCCTGGGCGCGGCGCCACTGCGCGCGTACGGGAACCCCGACACCGATCCACTGACCGCGCACGCGCACCGGTTCCGGGTGCTCCTGCCCGCCGGATCGGCCGATCCGGGGGCGCTGCGACGGCTGGTGGAGCGCCAGGCGCCCGCCCACACGGTGGGGTCGGTACGGACCGGCGGAGCCGGATTCGTGGTCGGCTCCCGGTCCACGGTCGGCGTGGACACCGCGTTCGTACCACTGCCGCCGCCCGTGCTGGGCGGCCGGAACCCGCTGCGGCTCAACCGCGACGGGGTGCTCAGGCCGGGACCCGCAGGAATGCGCCGAGGGGTGGGCGTGGGAGTCGTCTCCGCCGTCGGTGTGCATACACAAGTGTCGTGAGAGGACGGGGAGATGACGGAGACGGGAACACCGAGGACGGCGGGGCTCGACGCACCGCCGCTGCGCAGGCTGCGCTACTTCCACGGACAGATGCTGGGCGCCAGGGACTTCCAGCGCGAGCAGGACTACCACCGCGAGAAGCTGAAGCTGCGCATGCGCTGCCTGCTCGGCTACGGCGTGGTGTGCGGCCTGTTCGTGGAGCCGGTTCCGGCGGATGACGACTGCCCGCCCGGCGGGACGGCGGCCGGCCCGGCCGCGGAGGCCGACGAACCGGCGGCCGAGGAGCACCCGGCCGCCGGAACCGAGGAGCACTCCGCGCCCGCCGGGGAGAGCCGCACCGGGCCCGAGCACACCGAGCGCAAGGCCAAGGTGCGGATCACCCCCGGCCTCGCCGTGGACTGCGACGGCAACGAGGTCGTGGTGCGCGGCGGTTGCGTGGTCGACCTGTGGAAGGCCCTGCCCCACCACGAGCGGGACACCGACACGGTGTGGGTCGGCATCACGTACGGCGAGCGGGCCGTCGAACCCACCCGGGCCGTCTACAACGACGCCTGCGCGGACACCTCCGACTGCGAGTACGGCTGGACGGAGGAGTGCTACAAGATCCGCGTCACCGGGTGCGAACCGCCCGTGGACGATCGCTGCGACACCTGCTGCGCCCCGTGCGACCACAAGGTGCTCTGGCTGGCGCGGATCGACTGCGTGGACTGGCACCGGCCGGTGCGCCGGCACCAGATCCACATGAACGTACGCCGCCCCTTCGGCCGCCACCTGCCCACGGTGATCACCGGCATCAACTGGATCCACGGGCACACCTACACCATCGACGAGGCCAAGGCGCTGCTCGGTACCCAGGACGAGGACGGCGGGCTGGTGGTGCGGTTCTCCGCCGGGGTACGCACCGACTGCCTGCGCCCCGGAGTGGTGGAGCTCCAGGTGATCGAGGGCGGCAGCGGCCGCAACGCCTCCACCTGGTACATGGGCGGCACCTTCGCCGAACCGGACGACGACTGCGACGAGTTCACCGAACGCTTCCGCTACCGCCAGACCACCCGCGAGACGCTCCAGGACGGCGACCGCGTCATGATCACGGTCCGGTCCGCCTTCATCCTGGACCGCTGCTGCCGCCCGGTCGACGGCACCCACGTCGGCGGACGCGTACCGCTCATCGACGACGCCGGCACGACCACGGACGCCGGCGCGGCGACGGACGCGGGGACGACCGACGGCGCCACGAGCCCGGCATCCCCACCGGGATGCGACCTCCCGCCGTCAGGCATCGGTCCCTGGACGTCCGGCACCGGCGCCGGCGGGGACGTCTTCGAGAGCTGGTTCTTCGTGAAGGAGCGCTGATCATGCGAACAGACTGCGGATGCGGCTGCGGTGGCGACGCCACCCGCACCTCCGCCTTCGTACGCCCTCGCTTCTTCGCGGGCCAACTGCTGACCGAGGACGACCTCGGCCTGCTGGTCGACTACACGACCGCGAAGAGCAGACTGCACAACCGGTCCCTGTACGGGCCGGGCGTCATCTGCGGCCTCGGCGTCACCTGCGCGCCCTGCGGCGGCGGAACCGTGGCCGTGCACCCCGGGCACGCCCTGGACTGCGCCGGCAACGACATCGTGGTGTCGTGCACCGAACAGGTCGACGTGCAGGCCCTGGTGCGGGAGCGGCGCGTCAGCGCCCTCGGCGTGGACTGCGGGGAGGACTGCGACGACGAGGGCGGGCGCCGCTACGGCCTCTACGTGCGCTACCACGAGCAGCCCGTCGAGCCGGTGGCACCGTACGCCACGGAGGAGCCCTGCCCGTCGCCGGGCTGTGTGCCCTCCCGCGTCCAGGAGGGGTTCCGGTTCGTCGTCAAGTGCGCCGACGACGAGGACCACCGCCACAACCCCGGCACCCGCCTCCTCGCCGGCATCGGCGACCTGACCCGGGCGGACCGGGCGCGCACCCGCGACCGGCGGCTCCAGCACTACCTGGACGCCCTGTCCACCGCCGCCGCGGCCATCGGCCGCACCTTCCGCTTCGACGCCGCCGACGCCGGGCGGTACGCCACCTCCCTGGCCTGGCTGCGGCAGAACGCGGCCGGCGAGGGCCCGCCGCCGCCCCCGGCGGCCCGGGAGATGACCGAGCACGTCCGCGCCCTCGCCAGTGCCGTGGCCCGGTTCGACACCCACGACGCGGCCGGGCGGCGACGGCTCACCGGCGAGTACCCCGACCTCGGCACGGTCCAGGAGGCCCGCGGCCTGCTCGGCACGGCCTGCGGCCGGCTCGCCGCCACCGACCAGGAGGCGGCGTGGCCCGACCCCCTGCGCCGCTCGCTCGCCCGCGCGGTCGTCACCGAGACGGCCACCCGGATCGTCCCCGAACAGGGCGACGCCGACGCGCCGCTGGAAGTGCGCATGCTGGCCCAGGGCACCCCCCTGAGCCACGCCCTGCGCGTGGAGTTCCGCGCGGACCTCGGCCTGGTACGGGAGTGGCTGCTGTGCCGGCTCGACCAGTCCGGCGGGGGCGGCGACTGCGGGCTGCGCACGGAGGTCGCCGCCGTCGACGTACCACCGCCGCTGCCGGCCCCGCCGCCGGACAGCACCGAGCGCGCGACCGTCGCCGAGGTGCAGCGGATCGCCGAGGCGACGGCCGCGCTGACCGTGGCGCTGCGGCGCTTCCTGACCGACACGGCGTGCGCCACGCTCAACCCGCCCTGCGGCGACTGCACGGACACCGACGTCCTGCTCGCCCACGTCGAACTGGACGGCTGCGACGTCGTACGGATCTGCTCGGCCACCCGGGAGCAGGTACTGCCCGGAGGGTCGGCGTACGGCGAGTGGCTGCCCAAGCTGTACCGGCTGCGGGAGCTTGCCGAGCGGCTGTGCTGCCGGCCCGCGCCCCGCCACCCCGGGCCGCAGCTCCCGCCGGAGGGCGACGTGCCGCGGCCGTACGCCACGGGACTGCTCGGCGACTGGCCGCGCACCGGGGACCTGGAGGAGATGCTGTCCCTGCTGCTCACCCCCGCGCCCGGCGAGACACCGCCCAAGGCGCTGCACGAACAGGTCTACACGACCCCCAGCGAAGTGACCGACAGCATGCACGAGCTGGCCGTGCTGCGCACGCAGGTCGCCGGTCTCACCTCCGCCCTGGAGGGCCTGCGCACCCAGCTCGGCAGCGCGCAGACCGAAATGGCCCGGCTCCGCGAGCAGGTCCGGGCACCCGCCGGACCGGCCGGCGGCACGGACGGCACGACGAGCGGCGCGCCGGACGGTACGGCGGACGGGGCACCGGAGGAGACGCCGGACGCGCCGCCCGACCGCGAGGAGCCCACCAGGCGCCCGGCCAGGCGCGGCCGCTCCTCGCGCGGCCAGAAGCCCGGGGAGACGCCATGACCGGCCCGCTGCGCCCCACGTTCCACGAGGGCCAGGTGCTGGCCGCCTCGGACCTGTCGGCCACCGTGGAGTACGCACGCGGCCTGGCCGCCCGGCACGCGCGGCACCTGCACGACTGGGGCATCGCCGAGGGGCTGGACCTGGTCACGCAGGCCCGCACCGACCCGCGGACCAACGCCCGGTACGTCGAGGTCAGCGTGGCACCGGGGGTCGCCCTCGACGGCACCGGCCGGGAGGTGGTCCTCACCGACCCGGTGGTGCTGCGCGAAAGCGACTTCGAGGAGGTCAACGGCGCCGACCGGCCCACGGACGAGCCCTACCCGGTCTTCCTCACCGCGGCGGACCGCGAACCGGCCAGGGCCCCGGGCCCCGTCCCGTGCACCGGCGGCGCCACCCGGACGCGTGTGGAGGAGTCGTACCAGATCCTCTTCGGCCGCCTCGGCGACGAGCGGCTCGTCGACGAACAGCGCCCGCCCGCGACCGGCGCCCCGCCGTCCGCCCCGCCCGCCCGCTGGCTCGTCCTGCTCGGCTACGTCCGCTGGACGGACGGCCACTTCAGCGGCGTGGAGAGAGAGGCGCGCCACGTGCCGGTGCGGTTCGCCGGGGTCCGCGCGGACACCGTCTCGGCCCGGTCCGGCTCACTGACCCTCCGCACGGCCCCGGCCGTCACCGAGGGCGAGCCCGCGCTCGTCCTGTCCGGCGGCGACCGGCCGAGCCTGGTCTTCGGCCTGTACCAGGGCAGCGGCACCGTCGCCCCGCTGCTGACCGTCGCCGCCAACGGCAACCTCACCGTCGAGGGCAGCGTCAGCGGCCGGACGGCGGGCGGCAGCAACCGGGTGACGTCCGGTACCGCCACCGACGGGATGCTGCTGCCGCTGCCGTCCGGCGTCACCCCGGAACAGGTCGCCGACGGGCGGGTCGTCATCCATGTGCGGCTCACCCCGCGCACACCGCCCACCGCCACGGACTCCACCCTCGTCAGCACCGTCGAGGCGGCCGTGGACGACGACCGCAGAGTCAGGTGCCGGCAGCGTCTGTACGACCCTCTGGCCATCCCGGTCACGGTGGTCGAACGACCCGGAGCCGTCGACTTCCTCGTCCTGGCGACGGTCGCGGCGACGAACGGAGGTGGCTGACGGTGGCTCTCACCGTGGTGTACGCGATCGGCACGGGCCACGTCGTCGGCGCGCTCGACCTGACCGGGGCCGGCGGCACCCCGCCCGGCCCGGAGACGCTCGTCGGACGCGAGCTGCCGCTGCGCGTCTCCCTCGGCGGCGGCCGCACCGCCACCCTCCCGCTGAACGCCAGGGAACTCGCCGTGGCGTCCGTGGACGACGAACCGGGGGTCCTCGCCGACCCGCTGGCCTTCGGCGTGGAGCTGAGCCCCGAGGGCAAGCCCAAACCCACCCTGCTGCGCCTGCCCGCCTGGACCGGCGACGGCGGCATCGCCCTGGCGGCGGACGGGGTCACCCTCACCGTGAAGGTCCCCGTGCCCCGGGCCGCCAAGGCGGTCGTCCTGGTCTCCGACGACCAGGAGACGCACGTACTCGCCGGGGAGATCCCCGCCCAGCACAGAGAGGTGACACTGCCCCTGACCCTCACCTCCGGCGGCACGCACGGCGTGCTGGCGCTGGTGGCGGGCTGGGCGGGCCGCCTGGAGAAGGAGGCCGTGACGTGACCGGGCCCGCCGCACGGACCACCGGGGACACCGGCGACCCCCGGGACACCGGGGACACCGGTGAGATCACGGTGCACCGGTGCACCGTGACGGTGGTCCGGCGCGGTGGGTGGAGCTGGGGACCGGACCCGCGCGCCCTGGTGCGCGACGTGGTCGACACCCTCCCGGACCTGCTGGCCGACCACTTCGCGCCCCAACTGGCCGGCGACGGACCGGACGTGGAGATCACCGAACCGGTGATCGTCACCGTCCGGCCCGGCGCATTCGGCCGGTTCGGCCGCTCAGCCACTTCCGCCGAGGTCCGCTTCTCACCCGTCACCATGGCCGAGGTCCCCGCCGGGCCGCCCCCGGACGAGGTGTCGTTCGAGGAGTCCTTCGCCGCCCCGGCGGCCCCGTGGGCCGCGCCCGTGGCCGCCGCCCTCTTCGGCGAACTCGCCGAGCGGGGCGAACTGGACGCGCTGCTCGCCCTGCTGCCCGAGGAGTCCCTCGTCACCTACGTGACCGCCCTGCTCGCCGACGACCGGACCGCGGCCGCCCGGCTCCTCACCGAACTCGCCCGGCGGGCCGGCCCCGGGTGGCCCGCCGATCTGCTGCCCGAGCCCCTCCGCGACCCGTTCGCGGGCGCCGCCACCGGGGACCTGCCCGGACTGCTCGCCGCCTACGTCACCACGGCCGACCGCGAGGACGTGGCACGCCTGGCCCGCGCCCTCGCGGGCGAGCCCTCCCCGGACACCGCCGAACCGGCCCCGCCGCCGGGCCCCGTTGCCGGGCGCGCCACCGGAGAGGTGCGTGTCCGCTCCGCACTGCCCTTCCTGCTCACCGGCCCACTGGCCCGGATCGGGTACCTCGACGCCATCGGCCCCGCCCTGGCCGGTGCCGAACTCACCGAGTACGCACCGCTGTTCGCCGCCGCCCTCGCGTACAAGGTCCTCGGCGTGACCGAGCGCGGCTGGCGGCGCGGCGAACACGACACCGAGACGGCCGCCGTGTTCGCCGGGCTCGAACCGCCCGTCCCCGAGGAGCGGCTGGCCGCGTTCGCCCGCCTCGCCCGCCCCGCGCTCCCGGTACTCGACGGGGTCCTCGCGCTCGCGGTGTGCCGCGGCCACGACCCCGCCGACCCCCTGCTGCTCACCGGCGCCGACGGAGGGCTCCTCCTCGTCGACGCCCAGGGCATGTTCCCCGTCGCCTGGACCACGGACGCCGCGGCACTGCTGCCGCACTGGCGGGCCTGCGGCCGGCCGGCCGTGCTGATCTGCGACGGCCCCCTGCCCACCGGCACGCTGCGCGAACTGGACGCGGCGGGCGTACCGTTCCTGACCGGCGTGCGGCCGCTGCGCGGCGACCCGGTCACGCGGCTGCCCTGGCGCACGCCCCTGTGGACCGGCGCCACCCGGCGGCCGGCCGACCCGCGCCCGGCCGCCTCACTGCCCGCCCACGCGGACCGGTGCGCCGACCTCGTCACCGCCCTGGTGGCCGAGCGCCGGGCCGTACCGCTCGCGGCCGACGGCGCACTGGAGCGCACCGTCACCCTGGCCGCCGCCCTGGGCCTGTCCACCATCGCCTGGACGCTCTGGCGCGACCGTGAGACCCCGGACCCGCTGTCCGCCCTGCACCGCTTCGCCGACCTGGAGGCCACCGTCCGGTTCGAGCGCGCCGCCGTCCGGGTACGCGTCCCCATGGGACGGCGCCACGCGGACCTCCTGCGCGGCGGGCTGCTCGCCGACGTCGCGGACGTGCCGTGGCTGGGCGGGCGGGCCCTGACCTTCTCGGGAGGGTGACCCACATGGGGGAACCGGCGCTGGAACACCTGCGCATCCGCCTCGCGGACCTGCACCGGGCGCTGCGCGCCGCCGTCGAGCGGCAGGCCCGGCTCGCGGCCCGCCTCACCCGCCCGGACCTCACGCCGTACTGCGTGACCGACGAGCAGGTCGACGTGCTGCTCGGCGAGGTGCACGCCTTCACCGACGCCCTGCCCGGACCGGAGGCACCCCCGCGCCCCGAACCGGAGGCCGAGCGGGAGCTGAGGCGCCGCACCTCGGCCCGGGGCGCGGTCCTGCCCCTGGACGCGCTCGCCACCAGGTTCGGCCTGACCCGCGCCGAACAGGACGCCCTGCTCCTGGTGGCCGCGCCCGAACTCGACCGGGGGTACGAACGGATCTACGCGTACATCGTCGACAACCTGAACCGGCGGCTGCCGAGCGTGGAACTGCTGGTCACGGTCGGCGCACTGAACACCGCGGGCTCCCAGCACCCCGAGGCCCCGGTAAGCGCCGAGGACCCAGGCGGCGGCGACCGCGACACGGGCGCGTCCGCCCGGCTCGCCCTGCGCCGGGCCCTCGGACCGGCCGGGCCCCTGCGGCGGTACGGGCTGCTGCGGACCCACGGCGAGTCCGCCGTCGAGCTCGCGCAGGAACTCGTCCTGGGCCCCGGCGTCCTGGACTTCCTGCTCGGCTGGGGCACCGACGCCGGACTGCTCGGCCACGACCCCGGCGAGGTCCCGCCGCCCGACCACCGCCTCCTGGCCCCGCACCTGGCCTCCGACCGGCTCACCCGCCTCGGCCGCGCACTGGCCACGGGCGGCATCGACCTGGCCGGGCTGTGGGGCTCCCCGCCCGACGGCCAGATGGACGCCGTACAGGCCCTGGCACGGGCGGCCGGCACACCGCTGCGGACCCTGACCGGCGACCCGGAGGCCGACCTGCGGATGGCCGGCGCCCTGGGCGCGGTGCTGTGGGTCCCCACCGACGACCTGCTCGGCGAACAGGGGCGGGAGCGGGCCGACCACCTGTCCGCCGCGCTGCTGCGCTCACGCGTCCCGGTGTGCCTGACCGGCCTCAAGCCATGGCGCCCGGCACCCCTCCTCGCCGCCCGTGCGTACGCCGAACTCACGGTGCCCGCACCGGGGTTCACCGACCGGCGCGCCATGTGGTCGGCCGCGCTCCCGGACCTGAACGGCACCCTCCTGGAGGACCTCGCCGTGCGGTACCGGATGAGCGGCGGCGAACTGCGCGCCGTGGCCTCGGTCGCGGACGCCGGGGCCCGCCTCGCCGGCAACGGACAGCCCGAACCGGTCGCCGACCACGTGGAACCCGCCATCGCCACCGTCACCCGGGGGCGCAGCGGCAGCGCCGTCCGCTCCATCGCGCCCCGGCGCACCGTGGACGACCTGGTGCTGCCCGACGTCCAGTTCCAGCAGATCCTGGAGATCGCCTCGGCGTTCCGCGCCTGGCCCCGCATCTCCGAGACCTGGGGCTTCGCCCGCCGCTCGGCGCACGGCGGGGTCAAGGCCCTCTTCACCGGCGAGCCCGGCACCGGCAAGACCATGAGCGCCGAGATCGTCACCGGCATGCTCGGCCTGGAACTGCTCAAGGTGGACCTGGCCCAGGTCGTCTCCAAATGGGTGGGGGAGACGGAGAAGAACATGGAGACCGCGTTCCGGCAGGCCGAGGAGAGCCACGCGGTGCTGCTCTTCGACGAGGCCGACGCCCTGTTCGGCAAGCGCGGCGACGTCAAGCACGGCACCGACCGCTACGCCAACATGGAGGTCGGCTACCTGCTCCAGCGCCTGGAGGCGAGCGACGGCCTGGTGATCCTCACCAGCAACCTCAAGGACAACATCGACCCCGCGTTCACCCGTCGCTTCCACTTCGTGGTCCACTTCCCCCGCCCCGGCACATCCGAGCGGCGCCGCCTGTGGCGGCTGGCCTTCCCCGACGAGGCCCCGCTCGCCCCCAACGTCGACCTGGACGCGCTGGCCCGCCTGGACATGACGGGCGCCGGCATCACCGCCGCGGCCCGCACCGCCGCCCTGGCCGCGGCCGACAGCGGCGGCGACGCGATCCACATGCGGCACGTGGTCCGCGGAGTGGCGCGCCAGTTCCAGCGCGAGGCCCGCCTGCTCCGCCCCTCCGAACTCGGCCCCCACGCCCACCTCCTCGACGCCGCACACCAGGGGTGACCCGCATGCTGCCCACCGAACCCCCGCTCTCGCTGCACCGCCTCCTCGCCCCGGTCCCCCCGGCCCGCGCCCAGGACACCGCGACAGCCACCCACCACTCCCCACCGGCCACCACCCCGGCACCGGTGCCGGTACAGGTGGTGCCGGTGCTGGTGAGCAACGCTCTGACAGCCCGGGCCGCGCACGCGAAGCCGCCGATCCACGGAGCACCGATGCTCGCGGCTGCTCAGGACCAGGCCGGTAACGCCGCCGTGGCGAAAGCCGTGACGCAGGCAGCCGGGGCCGCACCGCATGTGCCGATGGTGCCGCTGGCGACGCGGCGGAAGGACACCCCCGGTCGGTGAGATCCTCTCACTCGCCTCGTGGCGTCACACGTGACGCGGTGTCCGGTTCGGGTCGTCGAAGAGGGGCTCGATGTCCTCGGGGCTGGTCGCCAGGAGGTGCTCCAACTCCTCGGGGGAGATGCTGATGTGGCCCCCCTCGGGGTTGCCGGTGCGGGTCAGGCCCGGACGGGACAGACGGTGGTGGTCGCCGTGAAGGCAGTAGGCGAACGGGAGGCCCGCATCGTGCAGCGCGCGGGTGAGGGACCACTCCCGTTCCTCCGAAGCCCGTACGTCCACGCCCTTGGCGCGCAGTTCGGGCAGAACCTCCCGGTACGACTCGTCCGACAGGGGGTTGCCCGTGACGTCGAGCCAACCCAGCCCGGCGCATTCCACGGTGGGAGAGATGTCCGAGACGAGGCTGCGTTCCACGTTCAGCGAAAGCAGCGAGGTCGCCGTGTGCACCAGCCTGAGATCGCGAAGGTCGCTGTCCGAGACCGTGACGCTGGACAGGTCGGAAAACCTTCCGAGGTCGGGGAGGTCACCGGCGCCGTAGCCGGACAGGACCAGGACTCGGAGGGAGGGACAGCGCTCGAGTCCGGAGATGCTGCGGGCATGCAGAACCCCCAGGGTCACGATGGTGTCGAGCTCGTCGTCAGCGAAGGGCTCAGGGTGTCCCACCTCGAGGGAGATCGCTCGGGCGATCGCGGGTTCCATCGGTCTTCCTCTGTTCGGTCATCGCTTGAGTGCGGCTTTGGCGCTCCGGAAATCATTCCGTACGGCTTCGAAGGCCGCCTTCTGCCGGGTACCGAGTTCCGCCAGGGTGAGTTCCAGGAATGAGCCCGCTTGCACGCGGAAGAGCGCGTTGATCGGCTGGTTGAGTACGGCGGTCGGGACGCCTCCGAGATCGCCGCTCCAGACGAGTTTGAACCCGGCCACACCGGCCGTCGCGTCGCTGTCCAGGATGCCGAGCAGCAGGTCCACGAACGCCCGCGCCGTGCCCGACTTGTTCTGCATGTACAGGTTGCGGAGACCGTCGTGGAACTCCTTGGTGCCATTGGTGAGAGTGGACTTGCGTTCCCTCGTGTAGAAGGTACCGACGTGGGCCCCCAGCGAGAGAAGACCCTCGGGGTCCAGAACACGCCAGATGACGTGATTCGTCGGTGACCGCAGGGCATCCTGCAGACGCAGCCAGTCCAGGCCCTTCTCGAGGTCACCCTTCTTGTGGTGGTCGATCGCGGACTCGACCACCTCCAGCAGGTGATCCGTGGGAATCCACTCGTGCTTTCCGTCATCGAGGTCGCGGAAGCGGCTCTTGACGAACTCGCGGCTGGGGGTGTCGTTGTCCCAGAGGTCACGGAACCTCGCCCAGGTGATCGTGCCGGCCTGACCCGCCCGGACCATGGCCTCCAGGAACGCGCGCAGACCCTTCGCGTTGACCGCTGCTCTCAGTTCCTGGTCGGCATCGGCTTCCCGGCCGGGGAACGGGTCCCAGCGACCGTAGCTCGGGCGGTCGGCGAAGAACGCCATCTCATCGATGATCTCCACCGTCTTCTCGTCGCCCGCGGCTGCTGCCTTCCCGGCGGATTTGAGCTTCCCCAACGCACCCTCTTGGCCGCCGAGTTTGTCGAGGAACGGGTGGCGGGTGGGGGCGGTCTTCCCGAACAGGTAGCTCTTGACGGTGTCCTTGTCGGCTGCCGCGCGCGGATGAGCTCTCCTGAACGCGGCTACGTCCTGCGCCTCGATGTACTTCAGCGCCGCGGATTCGGTGTTGTTCAGAACGGAGCGGTTCCACACCGCCGTGCCCGCAGAACCGAGCTTCGCCTTGCTGAGGATCTGCGACCACCAGTGCTCGTGGACCTCCTTCACGTACTTCTTCGCGGCTTCGACGAGCCGGAGATCCAGAGCAGCCGGATCGGAGTCGGCACCCGGGTTGATGGTCAGTCTGAGATGGTAGAGCTCACCGGACTTGACGAGGCGTATCGAGGTCAGCCGGTGCTGACGCTTGATCGCGGGGAGTCCTTGCCGGACGGACCGTACGGTCGCGGAGTCCTCGCCGATGAGTTGGTTCGCCTCGCGGAGGGCGGCGTCAAGTGCGGCCCTCTTCTCCGCCTCGGACCGCTTGTCGGTCCGCTTCTTGTTCGGGTCGCGACGGTCCTTCCGCTGAGGCTTCCGCCGGTCCGGCCGTCGCCGCTGGTCTGGACGCCTCCGTTGGTCCGGGCGCTTCCGCCGGCGCGGCCCGCCCGGCCGCTTCCGGTCCGGGCGGCGCTTCGGCACGGGCTTCGGCGTGGGCTTCTTCTTGCCCGGCTTCGGCTTCAGCTTCGCCCACAGCTTCTTCACCAGGCCGACGATCTTGTCGATGACCCAGTCCACCGCCCGGTTGACCGGGGCGGACAGGCGCTGGACGATCTGGCGGACCCGGCCGGCGATGCCGCCGACGCCCAGGATGGCCGCGAGGACGCCCAGCAGGACGGGGATGGAACGGGCCAGGGCGCGTTCGATCAGGGCGGGGACGCCGCCGCTGCCGCCGCGTGCGATGGCGATGACCGCGTCGAGGACCGCGTTGACGAAGTCGAAGATCTGGCGGGCCTGGGTGACGATGAACCGGATGAAGTCGATGATCAGCTTCACCGCCCGCACGAACGCCGACGCCGGGTTGAGCAGCGAGATCACCCACGTGATGCCGGCGACCACGATCGTCGGCGTGACATAGGCGATGACGTCGTCGAGCAGCTTCTTCCGCAGGTCGCCGACGCGTGTCCTGAGGTCGTCCCACATCGCCGTGACGCCCCGCTTGCGGACGTCGGCGAGCAGGGGCACCCCCGTCTCGGCCGCCGCGACGGCCGGTTCGGGGACCTTGCGGGTGATGCGGGCACGGATGTTCTGCCACGACAGGCCGAGCAGCCCGCCGAGCATCTTCACCACGCCCTGGGTGTCGAACTTCGCGGGCAGTTCCAGGCCCGCCTCGGCCGTCCTGCCCAGCAGCCACGACAGGATGCCCTGCTGGAGGTGGCGGCCGAGGTTCTGGAGGAACAGCCGCAGACCGGCGCCGACGGCCGAGACCAGGTTGCGCAGGAAGCCGATCGGGTCCTTGAGGATCAGCATGACCGCTTGGGCGGCCTTCGCGAGGACCGCCAGCAGCAGCCGCTTCAGCTCCAGGATCGTGTTGATGACGGCCTTGACCGCGTCCACGGCCTTGGCGACCAGCCCCCTGTTCTTCTCCTTCTCCGCGGCGATCTCGTCGTCGACCGACTTGAGCGCCTCGGTGTACTTGGTGGCCAGGGTGTCGACGAGCTGCGTGCCCTTGTCGTCCACGGCCTGGGTCAGCTCGTCGAACTTGTCCGTGAACTCGGCCGCCGCCTGCTGCCCGATGCTCCGCAGGTCGGCCGGAAGCTTGCGTACCGCGTCCCGCATCTCGGCCCGGCCCTGGGCGATGCGCCGCTTGGCCCGGTTCAGCTCCGCCCCGATGGTGTCGGCGACGTCGGAGATCACCTGCCGCATGCGGCGTACGTAGTTGTCGCGCGCTTCTTCGAAGATCCTGTCGGCCTCGGCGGGCAGCCCCGCGAACAGGTCCCGCACCCAGCGCAGTTTGCCCGTCGCGCCCGAGTACCGGCGGTCCTTGTACTCGTCCATCTTCCGCCGGTGTTCGGCGGTGAACGCGTCCCTGGCCGCCTTCTCACCCCGGCCGAACTGGTCGTCGACCAGCTTGTCCAGGCCCTCCAGGATCGCCTCGACGTCCTTCTTCATCGTGTCGAAGACGCCTTGCAGGACCGCCGTGACCTGGGCCCGCTTCTCCTCGTCCCGGCTCTTGGTGCCCTTCTTGCCCGTGTCGACCTGCTGCCCGGTGCGCGTCCGCTGCGCGCCCATCGCGCCCATGGCGGCGGTGCCGAGCCGCTTCGCCTGCGCGGTGGAGGCGCGCAGTTCCGCGGCCTCGTGCTTGCGCAACTGTCCGGGCGCGGTGCCGGAGTGCCGCTCGGCGGCCTTCTTCTCGCCGAGCGCCTTGGTGAACGCCGGTTCGTTGGACTTCTGCAACTGGCCCTCGGTGACCTGCGCGTCCGACATCCGGCGCTCGACGTCGGCCGGCCCGGCCGACATGTCGGTGGCCGACGCCGGCAGCTTGTCCGGCACGGCGTGCGCGGGGTTGGGCGCGCCCGGGGCGCCCGGCGGCCGGTCCGGGCTCATCGGCACGACCTTCTTGGGCGCGGCCGCCGACGTGTCCGGCGGGGCGGCGGTCGTGGTGGCGATCTGCTCCGCCGAGTCCGACTTGCCCTCGCCGACCCTGCCGTGCACCTCCGCCCGGACCTCGTCCGCCTTGCCGGAGCCGGCGAACTTGTCCGCCTCGTCGAGGTTCTTCGGGGCCTTGTCCGCGATCGCCTTCTCGACCGCCCTGATGAACGCGTCCTTGTCGAACGCTTTCGGCTCGGCCTCGTTCATCTTCTCGGCGTTGGCGGTCTTGCCCTGCGCCACCTCGTCGTCCTTGGGCGGCAGTGCGGCGTCCTGCGCCGCCACCGCCTCGGTACGCGGCGGGGGATGCGAGGACGCCAGTGCCCGCTTCTTGTTCCGTACGTCCTTCTTCAGCGCCGCGAACTTCGGGTCGGCCTCCGGGCCGGGCCGCGCCTTCGCCTTCCGGTCCCCTCCGGCGGGCGCCGGCGCCTCGCTCTCCGCGGCCGGCGCCTGCGGGGCTGTCCCGGGGCCGCCACGGCCGGCCGCCGCGACGGCGCCGTTGCCGACCATGTCCTGGGCGGTGGGCGTGAGCCGGGCGGGGAAGGGCGGTGCCGCCGGTGCCCCTCTTCCCGCGAGCGCGGCGGTCACCGCCGCGTTGGAGTGACCCGCCGGGGGCCGGGCGGAACCGGTCGTCTCCGGCCGCTGCTTCGCCGGCGCGGTCACCGCCGTCGACGCCGCCGGCCGCACCGCGAGAGCCTTCGGCGCTGGCATCGGACGGAATCCCTCCCCACAGCACGTCGGTGGCGACAGGAGCCGGTGCTCCAGGGACACTCCGGCGCAGTGTGCCAAGACGGCCGTGACGGCCGCGTCACCCCGGTGTCCCCGCGGCGTCTCCGCCGTCGCCGTGGCCCCGGCCGGAACCGGACGGGTGGATGCGCGACGAGCGGTTAGCCGCTGTGCACAGGGACGGCCGGGCGGCCGGGCGCCGGCCCGGGGCCGCGCGGGAGGCGGGATGTCACGACGGTGGTCCGGGCCGGGCATCACGGCGGTGGTGGTGGCGGTGCTCGTGGTGGGATGCGGATCGCCGCCCGAGCGGCGTGAGCGCGTCGGCGAGGAAGTCACCCGGTTCGAGCAGGCCCTGGACGCCGGACGGTACGGGCGGCTGTGCGCCGCTCTCGCGCCCTCCAGCAAGGAGGAACTGGAGCAGTCGGCCGGGCAGGCCTGCAGTTCTTCCTCTACGTGTTCGCCACCGTCTGGCTGCCGCAACGCGGTTCACCGGAGTCCAAGGAGCTCGACAAGGCGGGCACCGAGTCCGACGAGGAGCAGATGACGGGCGTGCGCGCCGGGCGGGAGTCCCCGCGCTGGGCCGCGGCCACGGACTGGCGGGGTGCCGTCTACTCCCGCTCGCTCGGCGGGGCTGAAGCGGCCCCCACCCCACAGGTGCTCGCCGACAGGTGAAGGCCCGGGGTCGATGCTTAAGTGATGTATCGGACAATATGCGAGGAAAGGGTCATCCATGCGTGTGCGGGGTTCCGTGGTCGTGATCACCGGCGCGTCCAGCGGCATCGGGCGGTCGACCGCCCTGGCGTTCGCCCGCAAGGGGGGCCGTGTGGTCCTGGCGGCGCGGCGGGCGGAGGCCCTGGCGGCCGTGGCGCGGGAGTGCGAACGGCACCGCGGCGCGCAGGCCCTCGTCGTGCCGACCGACGTCACGGACGCCGGGGCGGTCGACGACCTCGCCCGGCGCGCGGTGGGGCGCTTCGGCCGCGTCGACGTGTGGGTCAACTGCGCCGCCGTCACCGTGTTCGGTCCCTTCCAACAGGTCCCGATGGAGGACTTCCGCAAGGTCCTGGACGTCAACGTCATGGGGTACGTGCACGGAGCCCGCGCCGCCCTGCGGGTGATGCGCGAGCAGGGCAGCGGCACGCTGATCAACGTGTCGTCCGTCGTGGGCGTGGTGAGCCAGCCGTACACCCACGCCTACGGCATGTCCAAGTACGCCGTCCGGGCGCTGAGCGCCAGCCTGCGCCAGGAGCTGCGGCTGGACAGGGCGAAGGGCGTGCACGTGTGCACGGTGCTGCCGGCCACCATCGACACCCCGCTGTTCGAGCACGCCGCGAACTACACGGGCCGCAAGCCGCTGGCGATGCCCCCGGTGTACAGCCCCGAGCGGGTCGCCCGGACCATCGTGGACCTGGTGCGGTCGCCCCGGCGGGAGGTCGTGGTGGGGCCCACGGGCCGTTCCATGGTGCTGGAGTCCAGGATCGTGCCGGGTCTGGCGGAGCGGATGATGGCCCGCCAGGTGGACAGGGCGCACCTGTCCCGCAAGGAGTCCGCCCCCGCGGGACACGGCAACCTCCACGTCCCGGCGCCGGGTACGGGCGCCGCGCACGGCGGATGGGGCGGCCGGCGCCGTACCGCGATGCGCCGGCTGACCGCCGCCATGCTGATGGCCGGTGCGGTGGCGGGCGTCGCACGGCGGGTGCGCGCACAGGGCGCGGCCGGGACACCCCTGGCCGGCGTTCCGTACTAGTACCTCCGGTGCCGTGGCGGGGCCGCGACCCGCCACGGGCCGGGCCTCAGGGGGCGTCGCCGGTCGTCGGGGTGGGCGCGCCGGCCAGGATCGTCGGTTCCACCTCCTCGTACCGGCGATGGCCGCCCGCCGTGTCGCGGCCCTCGCCGAGGATCGTGCCGAGCCAGCCGGCCAGGAAGCCGAGCGGGACGGAGACGATGCCGCTCGTCGTGAACGGGAACCAGTTGGCGTCCCGCTCCGGGAACATCGACTGCGGTGACCCGGACACCAGGTTGCTGCCGCTCATCAGGAGCAGGGTGGCGGCGGTGCCCACGATGAGGGTGGCGAGCAGTCCCGTGCGGGTGTAGCGGCGCCAGAAGAGGCTGTAGACCAGCGCCGGGGCGATCGCGGAGGCGCCGACGCAGAAGGACAGGGTCAGCAGGGCCTGGAGGTTCAGATGCCGCGCGCCGGCCGCGATGGCGATCGCCGCGAGTCCGACGCCGACGGTGGCGGCCCGGGCCAGGGCCATCTCCGTGGAGCGTTTCAGAGGGTTCCTGCGCGCTCCGTGCGCGATGAGGTCGTGCGCCAGTGTGTTGGCACAGGCGAGGGTGATCCCGGCCACCGAGGCCAGCAGGGTGAGGAAGACGGCCGTGGTCACCGCCGTGAACAGCAGGGTCTCGACCGTGGAGGGGTCCGTCCCCATCACGGCCTGGCTGACCATCAGCAACGCGGTCTGGGCCTGCGGATCCCCCGCGACGAGCCCCTTGTGGCCGACGATCGCGGCCGCGCCGAGGCCGATCAGCGCGAGCAGCAGGCAGGTGACGACGACGGTCGACACGGCCCAGGACATCGAGCGCCGCACGGCCGCCGCACTGCGCGAGCTGAACATGCGCATCGTGATGTGCGGCAGCACCGCCGCGCCCAGCACGACCGTCATCTGCGTCCCGATCATGTCGATGTCGTCGCCCGCGAACTGGAGCCCCGAGGCGAGGTACGCGTCTCCCGCCCCGCTCCCGTCCTTGGCGGCGTCCAGCAGCACCGGCAGACTGAAGTCGAACCGGTCCAGCACGAGCAGCGCGATCGCGGTGGAGGCGCCGAGCAGGACGACGGTCTTGACGATCTGGATGAACGCGGTGCCCTTCATCCCGCCGATCGCCGCGTACGCGATCATCAGCACACCGAGGAACACGATCGCCCCGGTCTTGAAACCGTCGGCGTGGAAGCCGAGGACCACGGCGAGCAGGTCACCCGCGCCGGCGAGCTGGAAGACGACCAGCGGGAGCAGCGCGGTGAGGGTGACCAGGGCCGCGGTGACGCGTACGGCCGGGCCGGGGGTACGTCGCGTGAGGACGTCGCCCGTGGTGAACCGGCCGGTGTTGCGCAGCGGTTCGGCGAGCAGGAACATCAGCAGGACCAGTGAGAGCACGGTGCTCAGCGTGAGCGTGATCCCGTCGAAGCCGAGGAGCGCGATGATGCCGACGGTGCCGAGCACGGTGCCGGCGGAGATGTAGTCGCCGGCGATGGCAAGGCCGCTCTGTACGGGCGACAGCGACCGGTAGCCGGTGTAGAACTCGTCCAGGTCGCCGTGGGCGGGCCCGGTCATCACGCACACCAGCAGGGTGACGGTGATGACCGCGATGAAGGCCACCAGCGACATGGTCTGGGCGTCGGGGCCGAACTCGATCATGACCGGCCACCTCCGGCGCGGCCGCTCGCCCACGGCCACTGCTCCTGCCCGCCGGGGTGACCGCCACGGGCCGCGGGGCCGCGCGTCTCGGCCGCCGACTGCCAGGGGTGCTGCTCCCGGACGGCCGCCGCGACCGGGTCGAGGCGGTGGCGGGCGATGCGCTCGTACAGCGCGATGGCGGCGAGTGCCACGGGCAACTGGCCGAGCCCGAGCAGCAGACCGACGTTGAGGCCGCCGGAGATCTCGCTGGTCATGAGCCCGGGCGCGAAGGCCGCCAGGAGGAGGAAGAGGGTGAAGTACCCGAGGGCGGTGAGCGTCGAGACGCGGCGCAGCCTGCGGTATCCGGAACGGAGCGCGTCCAGGTCGCCGTGGGGGCGGCGGGGCTCGCGGGGTTCCGGATGCTGCGGCGCGGGTGCGTCCCAGAAGGAGCGGGCCACCTCGTCCGGGTGGCGGTACGGAGGGGGGTCCGGGAAGGGGTGCTGATGGGACATGGACGTGCTCCTAGCCGCCGTTGGGGGCAGCGGGCGGATGGGGGCCGGGTGGTGCGCGCATGTTACTCACGGGTAGAGCGGTGACGTAAGGGGTGTTCCACCGACCGGACCGGCGAACGGGTCACTTCTCGTGCCCGACGCCGGGCCGGCGGTCCGCGCCGTACCGCCCGTACGCGATCCCGCCCACCCCTTGCGTCCAGGCTCGCGACGTGTCCCGCCCAGGCCCCGCGATGACCGGTGCGAAAGGCCATCCGAACAGGGAAAACGCAACTTCGACAGCGCCCGCGAAGGCGGCTACCTTCACCGGGTCTCCGGCGATCGCCCACGGTCGCACCGGAGTTGCTCCGGGCCGAACCACCCGCGACGGGGCCGGTCGGTCACGCCCAAGAGCCGTCGCCCGCAGGCCCGCACCGGGTCCCCACGACACCCCCCAGGGAGAGACGCATGCCCCATCTCGCGCTGTACACGTTCGGCGTCCTGAAGTCACCTCTCGCCGATCCCGCACCTCTCACGCGCGCGTTCCACGACAGCGGCGAGGCCATCTACCAGAGGATCAGCCGGCACCCCGGGTACCTCGCTCACGCCGAAGCGGCAGACGGCGAGGCGGGCTCGCACTTCGATCTGGACTGGGGCGCATGGGGTGAATTCGCCGTACCGGCCTGGTACACCAAGGGCCGTACGGTGGAAACGACCGCCCTGGCCGCGTCCCTCTCGCTCTGGACCGGCCTGCGCCCCGCCTTCGACGCCATTTACACCGGTCTCCACCGGGAGGCGCTGAACAGGCGGTACGACTGGTTCGAGCGGACGGAACACCCGAACCACGTGTTCTGGTGGGTGTCCGACGGCGTGATACCCACCTGGCAGGAGGGCGTTTCCCGGCTGGAGAACCTCCGCGACCACGGCTCCGCGCCGCACGCCTTCACCTTCCGCCACCCGTTCGCCCCGGACGGAACCCCGACCACGATCAAGGGCATCGGGCCGGCGAGCGACGGGGGCCGCTGACCCGCCCCGGCCGGCACCCCGGCCCGCCCGGGTCAGCGTCCCGTGCGGCAGGCACCCGGCCCGCCCGGGTCAGCGTCCCGTGCGGCAGGCACCCGGCCCGCCCGGGGTCAGCGTCCCGTGCGGCAGGCACCCCGGCCCGCCCGGGTCAGCGTCCCTTGCGTACCCGGGCGGCCGCGCGGGCCTCGGCGATCCTGCGGGCCTCGGTGGCCTTACGGGACTCCTTCGCGGGGCGGCCCGGACGGGTGCCGAGGCCGCGGAAGGGCGCGTTGCCGTTGCCGGTCCGCTCACCGGAGGGCGTCGGCGGACGCTTCGCCCCGGTGATGGCGGTCAGGCTCTGCTCGCCGGAACGCACCTGCGTGACCGTGGGCCGGATGCCGGCCTCGGACATCATCCGGTTCACCTCGCGCCGCTGACCCGGGGTGACCAGGGTGACCACCTTCCCGGACGCCCCGGCGCGCGCGGTGCGCCCGCCCCGGTGGAGGTAGTCCTTGGCCTCGGCCGGCGGATCGACGTTGACGACGAGGTCGAGCGCGTCGATGTGGATGCCCCGCGCCGCGACGTTGGTGGCCACCAGCACGGTGATCTCGCCCTCCTTGAACCGGGCGAGCGTGTGCGTGCGCTGCGGCTGCGACTTCCCGCTGTGCAGGGCGGCGGCCTGCACGCCGACGGCCCGGAGGTGGCGCGTGAACTGGTCCACGCCGGCCTTGGTGTCCAGGAACATCAGCACCCGGCCGTCCCGCGCGGCGATCTCCGTGCCGGTGGCGTACTTGTCGGCGGCGTGGACGTTCAGCACATGGTGCTCGACCGTGTCGACCGGGCTCGCCACCCGGTCGACCGAGACGAGCACCGGGTCGTGCAGGTGGCCCCGTACCAGCTCGTCGACGTCACGGTCGAGCGTGGCCGAGAACAGCAGCCGCTGCCCGTCCGGGCGGACCTGGCCCAGGATCTCCGAGACCTGCGGCAGGAACCCCAGGTCGCACATCTGGTCCGCCTCGTCCAGGACGGTGATCCGCACCTGGTTCAGGTGGCAGTCCCGGCGCGACAGCAGGTCGGCCAGCCGCCCCGGCGTCGCCACGACGACCTCGGCACCGGTCCGCAGTTCCGCCACCTGCCGGTTGATCGACAGCCCGCCGACCGCCGTCGCCATCCGTACGCCCAGGGCCCGCGCGTACGGCGCCAGCGCGTCGCCCACCTGCTGCGCGAGCTCCCGCGTCGGCACCAGCACCAGGCCGAGCGGCCGTTTCGGCTCCGCCCGAAGGCCCGCCGTCCGGACGAGCAGCGCCAGACCGAAGGCGAGCGTCTTGCCGGACCCGGTCCGCGCGCGGCCGAGGACGTCCCGGCCGGCCAGCGCGTCGGGCAGGGTGGCGGCCTGGATAGGGAAGGGCTCCGTCACCCCGAGACGGGTCATCGTCTCCAGCAGCTTCGGCGGCAGCCCGAGCGCCTCGAAGGACTCGGCCGGCTGCCGGCCCGGAACCACCGTGCCCGGCGCCGGCAGGTCGCCCCGCGCGGCGGCGGTCGGCTCCTGGGGCTTACCGGCACGGGCGTGTCCGGGCACGGGCGGCTTCGCGTTCATGGGGAACTCTCCTCGGTCGGGCGCCCGGAACGCGCCGGGGCCCGTACCCCTCGGTACGGGCCCCGGCGGTGTCGAAGCGTGCCCCCAATGTACCAGCGCGCCCGTGTCCGGCCCGGTCACGGCGGCGGCGGGGCTCCCGGCCGGTCCGCCACCGCCCGTCCCTCCCGGCGCGGTCTCGGCGTGCGGCGGGCGGGAGGCGGATGGAGGATGAAGCCGATGAGGGAGCAGCAGTGGCCAATACACATGACACGGTGGACACGCACGGCGCCCTGGTGGTGCTGAGCAACGTCAACAAGCACTTCGGCGCGCTGCACGTGCTGAAGGACATCAACCTGAGCATCGACCGCGGCGAGGTCGTCGTCGTCATCGGGCCGTCCGGTGGCGGCAAGTCCACCCTGTGCCGGGCCATCAACCGGCTGGAGACGATCGACTCGGGCGAGATCGCCATCGACGGCAAGCCGCTGCCCGCCGAGGGCCGTGAGCTGGCCGCGCTCCGGGCCGACGTGGGGATGGTCTTCCAGTCGTTCAACCTCTTCGCGCACAAGACCGTGCTCCAGAACGTGACACTCGGACAGATCAAGGTCCGCAAGAAGGACAAGCGGGTGGCCGAGGAACGGGCGCGCGCCCTGCTCGACCGGGTCGGTGTGGCCACCCAGGCGGACAAGTACCCCGCACAGCTCTCCGGCGGCCAGCAGCAGCGCGTGGCCATCGCCCGCGCGCTGGCCATGGAACCCAAGATCATGCTCTTCGACGAGCCGACCTCGGCCCTCGACCCCGAGATGATCAACGAGGTGCTGGAGGTCATGCAGCAGCTCGCCCGCGAGGGCATGACGATGGCCGTCGTCACCCATGAGATGGGCTTCGCCCGTTCGGCCGCCAACCGCGTGGTGTTCATGGCGGACGGCAGGATCGTGGAGGAGACGACGCCCGACCAGTTCTTCAGCAACCCGCGGACCGACCGCGCCAAGGACTTCCTGTCGAAGATCCTCCACCACTGAGCCGGCCGGTGAGGAACCGGCCCGGCCCCGCAATTCCCCTCCCCCCACAGTAATCCGCAGGGATGATCACCATGAAACCTCTGAAGGCCACCGCCGTCGCGGCCGCCGCCGCGGTCGCGCTGTCACTCACCGCCGCCGCCTGCGGCTCCGACGACGGCGGGGGCGGTTCCGGTGACGGCGGTGACAAGGTCACCGTCGGCATCAAGTTCGACCAGCCGGGCATCGGCCTGAAGACGCCGGACGGCAAGTACACGGGCTTCGACGTCGACGTGGCGACGTACGTGGCCAAGGAGCTCGGCTACGAGCCCGGCGACATCGAGTGGAAGGAAGCCAAGAGCGCCGACCGCGAGACGCTCCTCCAGCGCGGCGACGTCGACTTCATCGCGGCCTCCTACTCGATCAATGACGAGCGTCAGAAGAAGGTCGACTTCGCCGGCCCCTACCTGCTGGCGCACCAGGACGTCCTCGTCAGGGCGGACGACAACTCCATCAAGAAGCCCGAGGACCTGAACGACAAGAAGCTCTGCTCGGTCACCGGGTCCACGTCCGCGCAGAACGTCAAGGACCGGATCGCCCCGAGGGCCCAGCTCCAGGAGTACGGCGGCTACTCCGAGTGCCTGACCGGTCTGGAGAACAGGGCCGTGGACGCACTGACCACCGATGACTCGATCCTCGCCGGTTACGCGTCGCAGCCGGAGCACCAGGGCAAGTTCAAGCTCGGCGGCTTCAAGCTCAGCAACGAGAACTACGGCATCGGTGTCCAGAAGGGCAGCGACCTCAAGGCCAAGATCAACTCCGCACTCGAGAAGATGGTCTCGGACGGTTCCTGGGACGAGGCGGTGAAGAAGAACTTCGGCCCGGCGAACTACAAGAACGAACCCGCCCCGAAGATCGGCAACATCGTCCAGTGAACGGACCGGTCCGGCGCGCCGCCCCTGCCGGCGGCGCGCCGAGCCGTACCCGCACGGGAAGGGCGGGACATCGTGTTCGACTTTCTTGAGGGCTACGACCTGCTGGGCGCCTTCTGGGTGACGGTGCAGCTCACCGTCTATTCGGCCATCGGCTCCCTGATCTGGGGGACCGTGCTGGCCGCGATGCGGGTCAGCCCCGTGCCCCTGATGCGGGGCTTCGGCGCCGCGTACGTCAACATCGTGCGGAACATCCCTCTGACGGTGATCATCGTCTTCACGTCCCTGGGGCTCTTCCAGACGCTCAACGTGACGCTCGGCGCGGACGACTTCAAGACCATCAACTTCCGGCTCGCGGTGCTCGGCCTGATCGCCTACACCTCCGCGTTCGTCT
The DNA here is from genome assembly GCF_004353505.1 of Streptomyces sp. WAC05374. GTDB lineage: Bacteria > Actinomycetota > Actinomycetes > Streptomycetales > Streptomycetaceae > Streptomyces. The sequence continues at coordinate 52,785 of NZ_SMNQ01000022.1, read as the reverse complement.
GCGAGGCGCTGCGCTCCGGCATCAACACCGTGGCCATCGGCCAGGTGGAGGCGGCCCGCGCCATCGGTCTGCCCTTCACCCAGACCCTGCGGCTGATCGTCCTGCCCCAGGCCTTCCGCTCGGTGGTGGGCCCCCTGACCAACGTGCTGATCGCCCTCACCAAGAACACCACGGTGGCCTCCGCGATCGGCGTCGCCGAAGCCGCGCTGCTGATGCGGGAGATGATCGAGAACGAGGCCCAGCTCATCCTGATCTCCGCCATCTTCGCGTTCGGGTTCATCTGTCTCACCCTCCCGACCGGGCTGTTCCTCGGCTGGGTGAGCAAGAAGGTGGCGGTGAAACGATGACCTCCGTCCTCTACGACGCCCCCGGCCCCCGCGCCAGGCGGCGCAACGTCCTGTACACCGTGCTGTTCCTCGTCGCCCTCGCCGCGCTGATCTGGTGGGTGTGGCAGGCCCTGGCCGACAAGGGCCAGCTCGAGGGCGCCAAGTGGGATCCGTTCGTCACCGACGGCCGGGCCTGGAGCACCTTCCTCCTGCCGGGGCTCGAGAACACGCTGATCGCCGCCTCCCTCTCCATGGTCATCGCCCTGCCCCTCGGCGCGCTCCTCGGCATGGCCCGGCTGTCCGACCACTGGTGGGTACGCGGCGTCGGCGGGACCGTCGTGGAGTTCTTCCGCGCCATCCCGGTACTGATCCTGATGCTCTTCGCCAACGCGGCGTACGCCGAGTTCACCGACATCAGCCCCGACACCCGGCCCCTGTACGCCGTGGTCACCGGCCTCGTCCTCTACAACGCCTCGGTCCTGGCCGAGGTGGTACGGGCCGGCGTCCTGTCCCTGCCGCACGGCCAGACCGACGCGGCCAAGGCGATCGGCATGCGCAAGGGCCAGACGATGACCTACGTCCTGCTGCCGCAGTCCGTCACCGCGATGCTGCCGGCCCTCGTCAGCCAGCTCGTGGTCATCGTCAAGGACACGGCTCTGGGCGGCGCACTGCTGGGCTTCTCCGAACTGCTGGCGTCGGTGCGCCCCATGAGCGCCAACTACGGCGCGAACACCATCGCCAGCTTCACCGTCGTGGCCGTGATCTTCGTCATCCTGAACTTCCTGCTGACCTCCTTCGCCGGGTGGCTGGAGGGCAGACTGCGCCGCGGCAAGAAGTCCACCGGCGCGGTGGTCGGCGCCGACACCGTCGCGGAGCTCTCGACACCGGGCGAGCACGTCCACCCCGACGAGCCCGGCGAACCGGGCGGCAGGACCGCCCGGGACAAGAAGGAGAGCTGACGGGCCGGCCCGATGCGGTGCCCCCGCACGGCCGGCTGCCGCCCCGCGACCGCCCGCGGCCGGAGAGCGGCTCCAGGGCGCCTCGCCACCGCGTCCACAGTGACGGCGATCACGGCGGACCCCCACCACGCGTTGCGTACGCTGGCATCGTCGTCGCGGCAGGGCGGCGGACGGCCGCGTACCGCCCTCGATCCTGCCGGGCGGTACGCCGGCGACGTCGGCACGCGGTCGGCGTCAACCCGGGGAACCCGGGGAGCGCCGCCCGGGGCACACGACTCGTTGTAGGGTAAGGAAACCGCCCTTGACCTGCACAAACGCAGGCAGGGAGCTGATTACCGGGAGTACCTCGATGCTTCGTACCATGTTCAAGTCCAAGATCCACCGCGCCACCGTGACCCAGGCGGATCTCCACTACGTGGGTTCGGTGACCGTCGACGCCGACCTGATGGAGGCGGCCGATCTGCTGCCGGGTGAGCTCGTGCACATCGTCGACATCGACAACGGCGCGCGCCTGGAGACGTACGTCATCGAGGGCGAGCGCGGCTCCGGCGTGATCGGCATCAACGGCGCGGCCGCCCACCTGGTGCACCCCGGTGACCTGGTCATCCTGATCAGTTACGCCCAGGTCGACGACGCCGAGGCCCGCTCGCTGGTGCCGCGCGTCGTCCACGTCGACGAGGCCAACCGCATCGTGGAGCTGGGCTCCGACGCCTCCGCGCCCGTTCCCGGCAGCGACACCGCGCGCAGCCCGCACGCCGTACCGGCCGCCGCCCGCGCCTGACCGGCGGGCGCCCGGGTGGGCGCCCCGGTCCGCCGGCGTACCCCGACGAGTGATCCCGCCGCGCGGGGGAACGCGCAGCGGGAGATTCTGGAACCCGCACGGCAGAACCGTTCAGGGAGCGAGCCATGACCAGCCCGAACCCGTACCCGCCCGACCCCGTACCGCCCGCGCCGACGCCGCCGCCCGGCCCGCCGGACCCGGTGCCGCCGACCCCCGTGCCGCAGCCGGGCCCGCCGGGCCCCGAACCGGGCCCCGCCCCCGGCCCGGTACCGACCCCGACGCCGCCCCCGCACCCCGGGCCGCCCCCGCCCGGGCCCACCCCGGACCCGGTGCCCAAGCCGCCCGGCCCCGACCCGGTCCCCGGCCCCGAACCGGAACCCGGCCCGGCGAGCTGACGCCGCATGTCGGACCGCCCGGCCCCGGCCCCCCAAGGCCGGACGCCGGGCCGCCCGGCCGCGCAAGCCACAACCCGGCCCCCACCCCGACCGGGCACCGCCCCACGGTGCCCAGCCCACCCGCCCAGCCAGGCCACACCCCGGCCGCGCACGCCACACCCCGGCCCCCTCCGACCCCGGCCCCCTCACGCGCCCAACCCACCCGAGTCAAGCGAGCCGCCCGGCCGCGCAAGCCACGGCCCGGCCCCCACCCCTGGCACCCCTCAGACCTCCACCTCCCCGCGGCCGTCCGCCCAGAGGGTGTGGAAGGTGCCCGGCCGGTCGGTGCGGCGGTAGGTGTGCGCGCCGAAGAAGTCCCGCTGGCCCTGGACGAGGGCGGCGGGCAGCCGGGGGGCGCGCAGCGTGTCGTAGTAGGAGAGCGCCGCCGAGAACCCCGGCGTCGGCACGCCCCGCAGCGCGCCGGCCGCGACCACCGCGCGCCAGTCGTCCTGGGCGGCGCCGATCTCCGCCGCGAAGCCCTCGTCGGCGAGCAGGCCCACCAGGCCCGGCCGTGCCGCGTAGGCGCCCCGGATGCGGTCGAGGAAGGCCGCCCGGATGATGCAGCCGGCCCGCCACAGGGACGCCACCGCGCCGAGGTCCACCGCCCACCCGTACGCCTCGCCGCCCGCGCGGATCTGGTCGAAGCCCTGCGTGTACGAGACGATCTTCGAGGCGTACAGCGCCCGCTCCACCTGCTCGGCGAACCGTGCCGCCTCGAACTCGTCGAGGGGCTTCACCGCCGGTCCCGGCAGCCCCCGTGACGCCTCGCGCAGCGCCGCGTGGCCCGACAGCGACCGGGCGAACACCGCCTCCGCGATCCCCGGCACCGGCACGCCGAGGTCCAGGGCGAGCTGGACCGTCCACCGGCCCGTGCCCTTCTGCCCGGCGCGGTCGGCCACGACGTCCACGAACGGCTCCCCGGTCGCCGCGTCCGTGTGCGCGAGCACCTCCGCCGTGATCTCCATCAGGTACGAGTCCAGCCGCCCCGCGTTCCAGGCGCGGAAGGTCTCCGCGATCCGGGCCGGCGGGTAGCCCGCCACCTCGCGCAGCAGGTGGTACGCCTCGGCGATGAGCTGCATGTCGGCGTACTCGATGCCGTTGTGCACCATCTTGACGAAGTGGCCCGCTCCGTCGGGGCCGACATGGGCCACGCAGGGGGTGCCGTCCGGCGCCTTGGCCGCGATCCGCTCCAGGAGGGGGCCGAGGGCGGCGTACGACTCGGGTGATCCGCCCGGCATGATGCTCGGGCCGTGCAGCGCGCCCTCCTCGCCGCCCGAGATGCCCGCTCCCACGAAGTGGAGCCCGCGCTTGCGGAGTTGGCGTTCGCGGCGCCGCGTGTCGGCGAAGTGCGCGTTGCCGCCGTCGACCACCACGTCGCCCGACTCCAGCAGCGGCGCGAACTCGTCGATCACCGCGTCCGTCGGCTCGCCCGCCTGCACCATGACGACCAGACGGCGGGGCCGTTCCAGCGCCGCGACGAACTCCTCGGCGCTCTCCGCCGCGACGAAGCGGCCCTCGTCCCCGAACCGCTCGACCAGCGCCCGCGTCCTCGCGTACGTCCGGTTGTGCACGGCGACCGTGAGACCGCCGCGGGCGAAGTTGCGCGCGAGGTTGCGGCCCATGACCGCGAGCCCGGTGACGCCGATCTGGGCAGTGCCACTCATGTGTGAACTCCTGGCTTCCGGTGGGTTCCGCGTGTGGGCACGCGGGCGTACGCGTCCATACGCGGCCCGGGAGCAGGGCGTTCACCGGGCAGCCGTCAACCCGGCCGCTCAAGGGGGCACTTGACGGACCACGCGCCCCCTTGTCACCGCCTGTCCGGTGCCTTTAGCTTGGGCGCCTGCTGACGTGTGCAAGGGGGGACCGACCCATGGCCGTACGCGGACGACACCGCCGGTATCAGCCCAGCCGTATCAACCGGGCATCGCTCACCGTCACGGCGAGCGGCGCCGGGATGGCGCTGCCGCTGATAGGAGCGGGTGAGGCGCACGCCGCGTCCGTGGACGTCTGGGAGAAGGTCGCGGCCTGCGAGTCCACGAACGACTGGCAGATCAACTCGGGCAACGGCTACTACGGCGGGCTCCAGTTCACCCAGTCGACCTGGGAGGCGTACGGCGGTACGCGCTACGCCCCGCGCGCCGACCTCGCCACCAAGGACCAGCAGATCGCCATCGCCGAGAAGGTCCTCAAGGGACAGGGCCCGCGCGCCTGGCCCACCTGCTCGGTCAAGGCGGGCCTCACCCGTGGCGGGGACGCGCCCGACATCGCGCCGCAGGGGCGGCCGGCGGCGAAGGCGCCCGCCAGGTCCCGGGCCCAGACCCCGCCCGCGACCCCCACCACCGTGCCCGGCAAGCGCGAGAGCTACACCGTGGCGCGGGGCGACTCCCTGTCCGGCATCGCCGAGGCGGCGAAGGTCAGAGGCGGCTGGCAGCGGCTGTACGCCGACAACCGCACGGTCATCGGCAGCGACCCCGACCTCATCATGCCGGGCCAGAAGCTGGCGCTGCGCACGACGGCCCCGAAGCCGGCGACCGCCGCCGGACCCGCCACGGCCGTCCCGAAACGGCCCGCCGCGAAACCGGCCACCGAGCCCGCCACCGCCAAGCCCGCCGCCGCCAGGCCCCCGGCCGCGAAACCGGCCGCGAAACCGGCCGCGAAACCGGCGGCGAAACCGGCCGTCAGGCCGGCGGCGAAACCGGCCGCGAAACCGGCCGCCCCCAGGCCCCGGACCGTGGGCTTCAGCGCGCCCGTCGACGCCGGGCCCAGCACCGCCTACCGCAAGGCGGGTTCCGCCTGGTCCAGCGGCTACCACACCGGCGTCGACTTCGCGGTCCCCACCGGTACGGCGGTGAAGGCCGTCGCCTCCGGCCGGGTGGTGTCCGCCGGCTGGGGCGGCGCGTACGGGTACCAGGTCGTCATCCGCCACGAGGACGGCAAGTACAGCCAGTACGCCCACCTCTCCGCGCTCACCGTGCGCGAAGGGCAGCGGGTCACCAGCGGTCAGCGGATCGCCCGGTCAGGGTCGACCGGCAACAGCACCGGGCCGCACCTCCACTTCGAGGTGCGTACGGGGCCGGGGTACGGCTCCGACATCGACCCCCTCGCCTACCTGCGCTCGGGCGGCGTCCGGCTCTGACACCGGGCGGGACGGCGCCCGCGACGGCGGCACGGCGGTGAGCAGGACCAGCCCGCCGGCCGCCACCACGCCGCAGCCCAGGGCCAGGACGGTGCCGGTCACCCCGTACCGGAACCCCTCGCCGAACAGCGTGATGCCCATGGCCGCGGCCGCCACCGGATTGACGACGGTCACGGTCGCCAGGGGCGCCGCCAGCCCGGCGCCCCGGTAGGACGCCTGGGACAGCAGCAGCCCGGCCGCCGCCAGCGCGGCGATCACCAGCATGTCCGGCCACCGGCCGAGCGGTGCCCCGGCCGTGACGTCCTCCGCGACCGCCTTGGTGAGCACCGAGGCGGTCCCGAACGCCACGCCCGCCGCCGCCCCCAGGAGCACCCCGCGCACCACCGCCCCGCGCACGCCCCGCGCCACCAGGCACAGGGCGGCCACCACCCCGGCGCACACCAGCGCGAGCAGCGGCCGGGCGCCTCCGTCCGGCGACCGGCCGTCACCCGACCCGGTCAGCGCCAGCAGCCCGGCCAGCCCCGCCGTCGCCATCACCGCCCCCCGCCAGGCCGCGGCCCCCGCCCGCCGCCCGACGAACAGCGCCGCCATCGGCAGGGCGAACACGATCGTCAGCGCGCCCAGCGGCTGCACCAGGCTGAGCGGGCCGTACGCCAGCGCCACGACGTGCAGCACACCGCCCACGCCGTTCAGCAGCACGGCCACCCACCAGGCCGGGCTCGACACGGCGGGAACGGCGTCCGCGGCGACGCGCTCCTGCACGATCGCCCCGGCCGCGTAGGCGACCGCGGAGACCAGCGACAGCAGCACGGACAGCGCGAGGGGACTCATGCGTCAACGATCTCCGCCGCGCCCGCCCCCGTCATCGTCCGTGAGCACGCAATCGCTCGTACTGCCGACGGAGTACGGGAGTACGACGCACGGAGGGCACCGGGCGCAGGGCGGGCGTTTGGCGGCCGGGGCCCCCGCTGACGTAAAGTTCTGCTTTTGAAAGCTTTGAAAAGTAAACGTGGCATACGAGTGATCGAGGAACGGCAGCGGCCATGACGGTGACTGAAGAGAACCAGGCGTACGGGCCGGGCATCGACCCCGAGCGTCTGGCCGTCTGCCTGAGCGTCCTCGAGGAGCTCGACACCCTGGACGTCGACCACCCGGACGCCATCGCCGTGCGCCGTGCCACGGCCGGCATCTACCGCACCGTGAAGCAGCGCCGCCGCCAGGAGCGCCGGGCCGCGAAGACCGCCCACGACAAGGCGGTCACCGAGGCCACCGCGACCGGCTCGGCCGAGCGGATCGACGACGAGACGCAGGGCCTGCTGCCGTCCTCCTCCGTCGTCGGCGAGATCGCGGGCATACTCCGGCGCCCCCGCTCCTGCTACATCTGCAAGACGCGGTACGTCGAGGTCGACGCGTTCTACCACCAGCTCTGCCAGAAGTGCGCCGCCGAGAACCGGGCCAAGCGCGACGCCCGCACCGACCTGACCGGGCGGCGGGCCCTGCTCACCGGCGGCCGCGCCAAGATCGGCATGTACATCGCGCTGCGGCTGCTGCGTGACGGTGCCCACACCACCATCACCACCCGTTTCCCCGGTGACGCGATCCGCCGCTTCAAGGCGATGCCGGACAGCGACGAGTGGATCCACCGCCTCAAGATCGTCGGCATTGACCTGCGGGACCCGGCGCAGGTGGTCGCCCTGGCCGACTCGGTGGCCGCCGAGGGCCCGCTGGACATCCTGATCAACAACGCGGCCCAGACCGTGCGCCGCTCCCCGCAGGCGTACAGCGAGCTGGTCGCCGCCGAGTCGGCCCCGCTGCCCGCGGGCGAGCTGCCGTCCGCCCAGGTCATCGGCACCTTCGGCAGCGGCGCCGTGGAGACGATGGCCGCCCTGCCCGCCCCCCGCACCGGCGACGGCCTGACCGCCCAGGACGTCACCGACCTGGCCCTCGTCAGCGGCTCCGCCTCCCTGGAGCGCATCGCGGCGGGCACCGCGATCGACGCGGGCGGACTGGTGCCGGACCTGCACGACACCAACAGTTGGATCCAGACCGTTTCCGAGGTCGATCCGGTCGAACTTCTCGAAGTCCAGCTCTGCAACTCCACCGCGCCGTTCATCCTCATCAGCCGGCTCCGCCGGTCGATGGCCGCGTCGTCGGCACGGCGCACGTACGTGGTGAACGTCTCCGCCATGGAGGGCGTCTTCAGCCGCGGCTACAAGGGCGCCGGGCACCCGCACACCAACATGGCCAAGGCCGCGCTCAACATGCTCACGCGCACCAGCGCCCAGGAGATGTTCGAGGCCGACCGCATCCTGATGACGGCGGTCGACACCGGCTGGATCACCGACGAGCGCCCGCACCCCGACAAGATGCGGCTCGCCGAGGCGGGCTTCCACGCCCCGCTCGACCTCGTCGACGGCGCGGCCCGGGTCTACGACCCGATCGTCCGCGGCGAGCTGGGCGAGGACCTGTACGGCTGCTTCCTCAAGGACTACGCCCCCTCCAAGTGGTGATCACCCCGGGGTGACCCGGACATGATGCCCGGAAGCGGGCAACGTGTCCGGATCCCGACCATGTGACGCGTTCCATCGAGCGGAAGCGTGCTCATTTGGTTAACCTGAAGCGAACGGCTCGCCGCCAGGGATCCACGAAACCCCCTCAGGCGGGCCTCGGGGACAGGCCTGCCACCAAGGCCGCGTTTCCGCCCGAGTACCGGCGCCACCGCGACCGAACGGCAGTACATGTCCTCATAGGTTCGCGACACGAAGGAGTGCGCGGTGACACCAGAACTCATGAAGCAGGAGCAGCGGCCGGCGGATATCGGCGAACGATCCGCGGGGCCGGACACCCTGGGAAGCCTCGAAGTGTGGGCCCGTTCGGCCCCGATCCGGCTGGCCGGCTACGAGGAGGACCTCGCAGAGCCGCACATCCTGCCCGGCATCGACTGACCGGCCGGCGAGCCGGTCCGTACCGTGCGCCCCGTGCCCCCCGCCGCCCCCGGCGGGGGGCACGCGCGTGCCCCGGCCGGGGCACGTCAGGACAGGCGGGTGGGCGGCAGGAACTCCCGCACGTAGGTCCGGTGCCACCAGGCGCCCGTCTCCCGCAGCTCACGCCGGGTGGTGAAGCGGTAGCGGTACAGCCGGGCGCGGACGCGCACCGGCGGGGCGTCGGGGAAGGGGTTGTGGCGCAGCAGCCGCAGCGTGTCGCGGTCCCCTTCCAGCAGCCGCTCCACGAAGGGCCCGAACCAGGAGTGCGCGTACGCGGGGGACAGTGCCGCGAACCACATCAGCCAGTCCAGCCGCAGGTGGTACGGCGCGAACTGGCGCGGCAGCCGCCGTACGTCGCCGGGCTTGCCCTTGAACTCGTACTCCCGCCACACCGTGCCGGGGTGGACGGTCGGCTCGTCGGTGCCCTCGATGACGATCTCGTGCCGGACCCGGCCGACCGTGCCGAAGGCCCCGTAGGTGTTGACCAGGTGCAGCGGGTCGAAGGAGCGGTTCATGGCCTGCTGCCGGGAGAGCAGGTTGCGGGCCGGGTGCCGGCTGAGGACCACCACGAGGGCGGTGACGGCGATGACGAGGACGCCGTACCAGAGCGGGGGAGGGGGCAGCGCGGGGGCGTCGGCGACGAGGGAGCCGTCCACGGCCGACAGGGCGAGCACGATGGTGATCCAGTTCAGCCAGGCGAAGTTGCCCGACAGCACCAGCCAGAGCTGGGTCACGGCGATGAGGCCCGCCGCCGCGCTCGCCACCGGCTGCGGGGTGAACAGCAGCAGGGGCACGGCGAGTTGCGTCACGTGGTTGGCGGCCGTCTCCACCCGGTGCAGGGGCCGGGGCAGGTGGTGGAAGAACCAGCTCAGCGGGCCGGGCATCGGCTGCGTCTCGTGGTGGTAGTACAGGCACGTGAGGTCGCGCCAGCAGGCGTCGCCGCGCAGCTTGATCAGGCCCGCGCCGAACTCCACCCGGAACAGCAGCCAGCGCAGCAGGAACAGGATCAGGACCGGCGGGGCGGTGTCCTCGTTGCCGAGGAAGACGGCGAGGAAGCCCGTCTCCAGGAGCAGGGATTCCCAGCCGAAGCCGTACCAGGTCTGTCCGACGTTGACGATGGACAGGTACAGCGCCCACAGCACCGCCCACATCAGCATCGACACGGCCAGGGGCACCGCGTCGCCCGCGCCCGCGACGAGCGCCAGCGCCAGCGCCGCCCCCGCCCAGGCGCAGAGCGCGAAGAACCGGTCCGAGTAGTGCAGGTGGAAGACGCTGGGCGCCACCCGGGGCGGGACGCGGCGCAGGAAGGCGGGGACCGGCAGCATGCCGCGCTCGCCGATGAGCGCCCGGAACTGGAGGGCGGCGCAGCAGAACGCGACCAGGTAGATCCCGGCCAGGGCCCGCTGGAAGACCAGTCGGCTCAGCCAGTAGTCGGACGAGGTGAACCAGAGCCACTCCACCGGATCAGTATCGAACGGCCCCTCGGCTCGTGGCGATCTTTCGCAGCGTACGGCCCAGGTGTCGCGCGTAGGCGCGCTGGAGCAGCGGGACCAGGGGCCCGGCGGCCCGCGTGTCCCAGCGGGCGGGCAGGCTGAAGGCCGTCACCGTGAAGCGGACCGATCCGTCGGTCCGCAGGTCCACCACGAACGACTCCTCACCGCTCTCCGGGTGCCCGGTCAGGGTGCCGTACGCGAAGCCGGTGCGGTCCTCCTCGTACGCCGTCCACACCACCTCGCAGGGTGCGCTCATCCGCAGCGGTCCGGCGCCGAGGGAGATCTCCACCGCCGTGCCCGGTTCGGCGCGCGGGGAGCCGGCCCGGACGCGTGCGCCGGAGGCGCGGTGCATCGCCCAGGTGGTGACGGCCGTGCCCGCCACCGCGAAGACGTCCGGGCCGTGCCCTATGAGGGTCTCGTGGTGCAGATGGTGGTAGCCGGCCGGCAGCGGGCGGGTTCCGGTGGCGCCGACCTCCGGGTAGTTGAACCCGGGGGCGGGGGTGCGGCCGCCGAGGGCGCGGATCAGGCGGGTCATGCCGGGGTCTCCTTGGTCTGCGTGAGGCGTCGCCAGGCCAGTACCGAGCACAGTGCGAAGCCGAGGGCGTTGCCGAGGCCGTGGGTGGCGGCCATCCAGGTCAGGTTCGGGTGCGGCAGGCCGGTCGCCTCGCCGAGCGCCCAGCTCAGGGCCGGCAGCATGGTCGCCACGAGGACGGCGGCCGAGACGGCGAGCAGTGCGCGGGTGGGCCGGTCGTGGTGTGCGGCGGCGACGTCGTGCCACGTCAGCCAGGCCACGGCCCACATGCCGGCGGTCAGGACGAGCGCCCCCGCCGGCTCGGCCCAGTCGTCCAGGAAGTAGCCCAGCAGGACGAGCAGGGTGCCCAGCGGCACGCTGAGCGCGGCGCACCGCGCCGCCGGGCGGTCCACCGCGCGGCAGACCAGTCCGGCCACCAGGGCGGCGGCGAAGCCGGCGAAGTGGAAGTGCGGGACGGTGAGCGCCAGGATGTCGAGCCCGAAGCCGGACAGCCGGTGCCCGGCCCGCTCGGCGACCAGCGCGAGAGCGGCGACCGAGGGGCTCACCAGCGCGGTCAGGGCGGCGATCTCGGTGGGCGCCGCCGACCGGGTACGCAGCAGCCGGCGCGGGGCGTGCAGGGCGAGCAGGACGGTGCCCAGGGCGTAGGCCGCGGCGAGCGCGGTCGCGGGGGCACCGCGCGGCAGCCACAGGCACAGGGCGCCCGGCACGGCGAACAGCGGCCACAGGCGGCGTACGGTGTCCAGCCCCGGGTCCTCCATGAGGCGGAGCCCGGCGGGGACGATCCCCAGCATGCCGAGCGTCACGATCAGGCCGACCAGTACGGTCACGCCGCCCCGCCCCCTTCCATTGAACGTGTTCAAAGCTGAGCCTAGGGCCTTCTTTGAACACGTTCAAGCGGGTGCGGGGAGGCCGTCCTCCGGTTGCGGGCGGGTCCGGCGTCCGGCAGACATGAACCACCGGCAGGCCGTACGGGCGGCCGAGGGCCGATCAGGAGGCGGGAGGTCCGCGTGCGTTCACCGATGCGTCTGCTGCTGGCCGCCGGGCTGCTCGTCGCCGGCTGCGGCGGGAACGGCGACGGCGGCACGGGCGAGGCGGCCGGACCCGGGCGGGCGGGCTCCCGCGAGGTGCGCCTCCAGCCGGCCGGCGCCCCCGGGCCTCACCCGTTCACCGCGTCGACCGTCCTCCCGTCGTCCCGGGCCGCCGCCCCGCCCGCGCCACGGTCCGGGGGCGGCCGGGGCCCGCGTACCGTCCCGGGGTCCGCACCCGGCCTCTACGCCGGGGTGCGCTCGGCCCCGAGCTGCGACGTGGAACGGCAGGTGGCTCTCCTGACCGCCGACGACCTCAAGGCGCGGGCCTTCGCCCAGGCGGCGGGCATCGGCCCCGCCGGCATCGGGTCCTGGCTGCGCGGCCTCACCCCCGTGACGCTGAGCGCCGACACACGGGTGACCGGCCACGGCTACCGCGGCGCCGCCGCCGTGCCCTTCCAGTCCGTCCTCCAGGCCGGTACGGCCGTACTGGTCGACCAGTACGGCGCGCCGCGCGTGCGGTGCGCGTGCGGAAACCCGCTGCGCTCGCCGGTCGTCACGCCGGGGGACGCCGTCACGGGCCGGCCCTGGGGCGGCTACGACCCCGGGCGGGTCGTGATCGTCGACCCCACCGAGCAGGTGGTGCACAGCCTGATCATCGTCGACGTCCGGAACAACACCTGGCTCGAACGCCTCACCGGCACCGGCGCCGACCGCGACGGGCTCCCCGAGGTCCCGCCGCCCTACGCCCCCGGGGAGCGGGACCTCGCCTCCGCGCCCGCGCCCAGTCGGCCGCGCGAGCAGCGGCCGCCCCGGCCGCCGGCCCCGGCCGACTGCCCCACCGAGACCGGCGGCACCCGGACCGTGCCGCCCGGCTGCCCCACCCCGCCCCCGCCCCCGCCGCCCCCGGTGGTCCGCGCGCCGGACGGCGCCGGGGAGCACGGCGGCCCCGACCGCCCCGCCGTCCCGGACGGCGGCCCCGAAGGCCCCGGGAGCGGGCCCGCCCCCGGACTCCCGGACGAGCCCGGCGTACCCGACGGGGCCGGTGTGCCCGAGGGTGGCGAGGTGCCCGAGGGTGCCGGTGTGCCCGACGGGTCCGGGGTGCCGGACGAGGCGGGGCAGCCGCAGGACATGCCCCTCGAACCGGCGTTCAGCGAGGGCTGATGGCTCCCCGGACGGTTCCTCCTCCGACCCTGTGTGCGGTTCTGCGTACGGTCGAAAAAGCCGACAAATGATGGCAGAGTGGCTCCATGGTTGATCCGGCAGCGGATGCCCTGTCGCTCCCTGAGGACTGGCCCGCCCACCCGGATCTGAGCCTGTCCCTCAACCGCATGGGCAGCTTCGACTGGGACCTCGACACGGGGCTCATGCACATGGACCAGGCCGCCCTCGACGTCTTCCAGGTGGACGTCACCGAGTACGACGGGCGGCCCGAGAGCCTCGCCCCCCGCGTACCGCCCAGCGAGTCCGTCCGCCTCGACGGGATGGTGGCGCAGGCCCTCAAGAGCGGCGGGACGCACTACGGCACGTACTTCCGCATCCGCACCCGCGACGGCGGCCTGCGCTGGACCCACACCCAGGGGTTCATCCGGCGGGACGAGACCGGCCGCCCCCGCCGCATCATCGGCATCGTCCGGGACGCCACCCAGGAGCTCGCCGAGTCCACCGCCCGGCGCGAGGTCGACGAGGAGCGGCGCCGCCAGACCAGTGTGGTCGAATCCACCACGGCGGCCCTGGCCCACGCCCGGACCGTCCAGGACGTCATCGACGTGCTCAAGGACTCGCACGGCCTGGAGCACCTCGGCGCGACCAGCCTCGTGATGGGGCTGCTCGAGTCGGGCCGCATCCACCTGGTCGCCGACGGGCCGCGCGGCTCCTTCGTGCCCGGCACCCGCTACACCCGGGTGGACGAGCAGTACCCGATGAGCGAGGTCGTCCGCACCCTCGCCCCCCGCTTCATCGAGTCGCCCGAGGACTTCGCCACCTCGTACCCCATCCTCTGGCCGCACATCAGCGGGCTCGGGATCACCTCCGCCGCCTACCTGCCGCTGATCGCCCAGGCCCGCCCCATCGGCGCCCTCGGCCTGCTCTACAGCGACAAGAACGGCTTCTCGCCGGAGGACCGCAACGTGCTGGTCGCACTCGGCAGCAGCATCGGGCAGAGCATCCAGCGCGCCATGCTCTTCGAGCAGGAGCACGACCTCGCCGAGGGGCTCCAGCAGGCCATGCTGCCGCGCCGCATCCCCGAGGTGCCCGGCGCACAGATCGCGGTCCGCTACCGCTCCGCCCGGCTCGGCCGGGACATCGGCGGCGACTGGTACGACATCATCCCGCTGCCCGGCGGGCGGGTCGGCGCCGTCATCGGGGACGTACAGGGGCACGACACGCACGCCGCCGCCGTGATGGGGCAGCTCCGCATCGTGCTGCGGGCGTACGCGGCCGAGGGACACACCCCGGCGACCGTGATGGCACGGGCCTCCTCCTTCCTGCACGAGCTGGACACCGACCGCTTCGCCACCTGCACGTACCTGGAGGCCGACCTGGCGACCGGGGTGGTGCAGATGGTGCGGGCCGGCCACGTCGAGCCGCTGCTGCGCGACACCGACGGGAGCTGCCGCCGGGTGCCGGTGCAGGGCGGGATGCCGCTGGGCCTGTCGGCGGAGTTCGGGCGCCTGGACTACCCCGTCGCCATCCTGGAGCTGGACCCCGGGCAGACGCTGGTGCTCTACACCGACGGGCTGGTCGAGCAGCCGGGCGCCGACCTCGACGAGGGCATGCAGTGGCTCTCGGCCCTGGTGCGGAGCGGGCCGGACGACCTCCACGACCTCGCCGACCGCCTGTGCGACGTCGTCGACGAGCGCGGCGGCGAGGACGACGTGGCGATCCTGCTGCTGCGCCGCCGGGGCGGGTTCACCCCGCAGGCCGGCGGGCGGCTCCAGCAGCACGTGGCGCAGAGCGACCCGGAGGCGCTGGCCTCGGCCCGGCACATGATCAGGGCGGCCGTACGGGCCTGGGGGGCGGGGGATCGGGCCGACGAGATCGAGCTGGTCGCCGACGAGCTGATCACCAACGCGCTGCTCCACACCGACGGCGGGGCGATCGTCACCCTGCGGATGCTCACCGGGCACGAACGGCGGCTGAGGGTCGAGGTGGAGGACCGCTCCAGCGCGCTGCCCCGCCGCCGCGACGCGGGCCTGTCGGGTGTCTCGGGCCGGGGGCTCCTGCTGGTCGACCGGCTGACCGATGTGTGGGGCGTGGACTCGCGCGGCACCGGCAAGTGCGTCTGGTGCGAGTTCACCGTCCCGGTCCGACCGGAAATGTAATGGACACCTTCTGTTTACGGTAAGTGAAGGGATCGTACTTGACCGTAACCGACCGAAGGCGTTTGACTGCTGTTCCGTAGCCTTCCACGGCCCTCCACGACATGGGGATCGATCCCTTGAGCAGTGAGCTGCTGGCACCTCTCGACCTGGCCTTCTGGCACCTCGAAACGGCCGACCACCCCATGCACCTGGGCGCCCTCGCCCGCTTCGACCCCGGGCCCGGCGACCCCGGCGACGTCCTGGACCTGCTGCGCGAGCGCGCCGCCGCCATCCCCCGGCTGAGGATGCGCGTCCGCGACGTCCTGCTCCCGGTCGGCGGCGCCGCCTGGAGCGTCGACAAGGACTTCGACGTCCGCCGTCACGTGCGCCACGTCCCCCTGCCGGGCGACCCGCCCGACGTCACCGCCGGGGCGACCCGGCTCGCGGGCGAGCTGATGGAACGTCCCCTCGAACGCGGCCGGCCGCCCTGGGAGATGTACCTCCTCACCGGCGCGCCCGGCGGGCCCTTCGCCGTGCTCGTCAAGCTCCACCACGCGCTCGCCGACGGCATGCGCGCGGTCGCCATCGGCGCCGGCATCTTCGACGAGATCGCCGGCGCCCGGACCGCCGCCGGACGCCGCCGGACGCGCCCGGTACCGCCCCGCTCCTGGCTGCCCGGCCCGCTGAACGTGGCGGACGCCGCACGCGGCCGCCTCGAGGAGTTCGGCCGCGCCCTGGGCGTCGGCGCCTCCGTCGTCCGCGCCAGCCGCCTCGACCCGCGCGGAACGCCCGCGCTCACCGCCGGCTCCAGCGGAACGCGCCGCCTGGCCACCGTGGACCTGGACCTGGAAGAGGTGCGCCGGGTGCGCCGGTTCGCGGGCGGCACCGCCAACGACGTGCTGCTCGCGGTCACCGCCGGGGCGCTGCGCCACTGGATGCTGGAGCGGGGCGAACGGCCGCCCACGGCCGACCCGCGCGCCCTCGTGCCGGTCTCCCGGCGGCGGCCCGGCGGTGCCCCCGGCCCCGGCAACACCTTCTCCGCGTACCTCCTGGACCTGCCGCTCTCCGACCCCGACCCCCTGGACCGGCTCCACTCCGTACGCCGCCGCATGGACCGCAACAAGGCCGCCGGGCCCACCCGGGGGGCCGGGGCGGTCGCCGTACTCGCCGACCAACTGCCGCCTCTCGCCCACCGGTTCGGCGCGCCGCTGGCCCAGGGGGCGGCGCGGATGCTGTTCGACGTCCTCGTCACCAACGTGCCGCTGCCGCGCTCCACCCTCTCCCTCGGCGGCTGCCCGCTGCGCGCCCTGCACCCCATGGCCCCGCTCGCCCGGGGCCAGGCGCTGGCCGTGGCGATGTCCCCGTACGGCGGACAGGTGCACATCGGGCTCGTCGCCGACGGCAAGGCCGTGCCGGACGTCGACCGGCTCGCCCACGCGATGGCCGACGAGCTCGCCGAGCTGGTCAAGCTCACCCGGCGGACCTGAGCGGCGCACCGGCCGCCCCTGCGGCACGCTGGAACCATGCCCGAACTGCCCGAGGTCGAAGCCCTGCGAGAGTTCCTCGACGAGCACCTGGCGGGCAAGGAGATCGCCCGCGCCCTGCCCGTCGCGATCAGCGTCCTCAAGACGTACGACCCGCCGCTGTCCGCGCTCGACGGCACCACCGTCACGGCCGTCGACCGGCACGGCAAGTTCCTCGACATCGCGGCGGGCGGGCTCCACCTGCTGATCCACCTCGCCCGCGCGGGCTGGCTCCAGTGGCGCGACGTCCTGCCCTCCGGACCGCCGCGCCCCGGCAAGGGCCCGCTCGCCCTGCGCGTCGCGCTCACCGGCGGCGACGGCTTCGACCTCACCGAGGCGGGCACCACCAAACGCCTCGCCGTCCACCTCGTCCACGACCCGGCCGACGTCCCCGGGGTCGCCCGGCTGGGCCCCGACCCGCTCGCCGGCGACTTCGACCGCGACGCCTTCGCCACCCTCCTCGCCGGGGAGCGGCGCCAGGTCAAGGGAGCCCTGCGGGACCAGAGCCTGATCGCCGGGATCGGCAACGCCTACAGCGACGAGATCCTGCACGCCGCCCGGATGTCGCCCTTCAAGCCCGTGCAGAACCTCACCGAGGACGAGACGACCGCGCTGTACGAGGCGATGCGCGCCACCCTCCGCAGCGCCGTGGAGCGTTCGCACCACGTCGCCGCCGGCCGCCTCAAGGCCGAGAAGAAGAGCGGGCTGCGCGTCCACGGCCGCACCGGCGAGGCGTGTCCCGTCTGCGGCGACACCATCCGCGAGGTGTCGTACCGCGACTCGTCGCTCCAGTACTGCCCCACCTGCCAGACCGGCGGCAAACCCCTCGCCGACCGCCGCCTGTCCCGGCTGCTGAAGTAGCCCGCTGCCGGACCCGGCAGGGCTGCTCACCAGCCCGGGTGCCGGACCCGTCACCGCTGCCGGCCGTGGCCTCAGGGCCGTACCGACACCAGACGCTCGCCCTTCTCGGTCCGCACCTCGAGCCGCTCGATCTCGCCGAGCCGCAGCGCGATCCCGCCCTCCATCACCGGCTCGTCGCCCTCCTCCGTCGCCCAGGTCATCACCGGCCACGCCCGGCCGTCCGCCCCGACCACGACCAGTTCGCACACGTGAGCCCCCCGCACCCCGGCCACCCGCAGCGCCACCTCCGTGCCCCACTCCCGGTCCCGCAGCGCCACAGACGCGGACGTCCCGGTCGCCGGGTCCGTCGCCGCCGCCCGGCGCACCGCCGCATCGCCGCCGCCCGGCCCGGACGGGGCCAGCAGCACGGCGCCCGGCACCGCGACCGCCAGCGCCGCCGCCACCCCCACGACCCGAGACCGCCACCGCCGCGCCCGCACGGGACGCGCACGACGGGACCTCCGGCGCCCCACCGGCGACCCCGGCACCGCCGCCGCGCCCAGGGGCCGCAGCGGCTCACGCTCGGCGAGCTGGGCCAGCACCGACGCGGTGAACAGGAAGTCCGGGAGCCCGGCCGCGCACGCCGCGCACCGCGCCAGGTGCTCCTCGCACGCGAGGGCGTCCGCCGGTTCCAGCACGCCCAGCGCATAGGCGGCGACATCGTGATGCCGCTCCCGCAGACTCATGGGGGTGCCTCATTCCCGCGTACGCGTCCGTGTGCCGTGTGCTTCCGTGAAGCCCTACGCCAAGGAGTACGCATCCGAGCCGTTCCTCGCTCAATCGCCCCACCCCTACACTCCGCACCATGGTGCGCGTACTGGCCGTCGACGACGAGAAGCCCGCTCTCGAAGAGCTCCTCTACCTCCTGCGCTCCGACCCCAGGGTGCGCAGCGCGGAGGGCGCCACCGACGCCACCGAGGCGCTGCGCCGCATCGGCCGTGCCCTGGAGGCCGGGCCCGACGGCGAGGACGCCATCGACGTCGTCTTCCTCGACATCCACATGGCCGGGCTCACCGGCCTCGACATCGCCCGGCTGATAGCCGGCTTCGCCAGGCCGCCGCTGATCGTCTTCGTCACCGCCCACGAGGGGTTCGCCCTCCAGGCCTTCGACCTCAAGGCCGTCGACTACGTCCTCAAACCGGTCCGCAAGGAGCGCCTGGCGGAGGCCGTACGACGCGTCCGCGAACTCGCCGAACCCGCGATCGCCGCCCCGGCGGCGGAGCAGATCCCGGTCGAACTGGGCGGTGTGACCCGCTTCGTGGCCGTCGACGACATCGCCTACGTCGAGGCCCAGGGCGACTACGCGCGGCTCCACACCGACGAGGGCAGCCACCTCGTGCGCATCCCGCTGTCCACGCTGGAGGAGCGGTGGGCGGCGCGCGGGTTCGTCCGCATCCACCGCAGCCACCTGGTCGCGCTGCGGCGCATCGACGAACTGCGCCTCGACGCCGGGGCCACCACCGTCCGGGTCGGCAGCGCCGAACTAGCCGTCAGCCGCCGGCACGCCCGCCACCTGCGCGACCTGCTGATGCGCCAGGCACGCGGCTGACCCGGCCCGCCCGAGTCCGCAGCGGCCGGCCGGGGTCGCGCGGGTACGCGGCCCGGGAGGCGGCGCACCGCCCCGTCCGGCCGGCCCGCGCCCGGCACCCCGCCCCGAACCGGGGTCTACCTTCGGTAATGGCTTCTGCGTAGACTCCACCATCCCAGCCAGCCGACCCACCCGCCGACCCCCGGACGCCGATGCCCGCAGAGCACCACGCCGCCGAGCAGCAGCCCGCGCGCCGCCCCCGCCGCGAGACGGTCACCGGCGCCCCGCGCTCCGCCCGACGCCCGCCCGGCCACGCGCACGCCCGCTCCGAGATCAGCGAGCAGACCACCCTCGGCCACACCTACGTCCGTTCCCTGATGCGCAGTCAGCTCCGGGCCGCGCTCCACGCGCTGGCCACCCTCGCCCTGCTCGTCGGCTCGCTGCCCCTGCTGTTCACCCTCCCGGCGGCGCTGGGGCACGGCACCGCCCAGCCGTTCGTCTGGGCGGCCCTGGGCGGCGGTGCGTACCCCGTCGTCTGGCTCGTCGCCCGCTGGTACGTCCGCCGCGCCGAACGCAACGAACGCGACTTCACCGGCCTCGTCGAAGGCCGCTGACACGGCGTGGACCGGACGTGAACCAGACCTACGCGGTGGCCGCCGTCACCGCCGTCGTCCTCGCCACCGTGCTCATCGGCGCGCTCGGGCTGCGCATCTCCCGCACCACCTCCGACTTCTACGTGGCCTCCCGCACCGTGGGCCCCCGCCTCAACGCCGCCGCCATCAGCGGCGAGTACCTCTCCGCCGCCTCCTTCCTGGGCATCGCGGGACTCGTCCTCCTCCAGGGCCCCGACATGCTCTGGTACCCGGTCGGCTACACCGCCGGGTACCTCGTCCTGCTGGTCCTGGTGGCCGCACCGCTGCGCCGCTCCGGCGCGTACACGCTCTCCGACTTCGCCGAGGCCCGCCTGGAGTCGCCCGAGGCCCGCCGGCTGGCCAGCCTGTTCGTCGTCGGCATCGGCTGGCTCTACCTGCTGCCGCAGCTCCAGGGCGCCGGCCTGACGCTGGAGATCCTCACCGGCGCGCCCGACTGGGTCGGCGGGCTGGTCGTCGCCGTCGTCGTCACGGGGGCCGTCGCGGCGGGCGGGATGCGCAGCATCACCTTCGTGCAGGCGTTCCAGTACTGGCTCAAGCTCACCGCCCTGCTGGTCCCCGCGCTGTTCCTGGTGACCGCCTGGTGGGGAGACGACGCGCCGCGCGCCCGGTTCGACGCGCCCGCCGTCCTGCGCGAGCACACCACCGTGACGGTCCAGGACACCGTGCGCATCGAGGTGGACGCGCCGCTGACCCTGACCGTCTCCGGACGGGTCGACTCCACCGCGTACGAGGAGGACCGGGTCACCCTCGACCGGGGCGGCCACCACGTCGAGGCGGGCACCACCCTGCGCTTCCCCGAGGGCGCCCGCGTCCCCGAGCGGGCCGCCGGCGGCACCGACCCCCTCGGCTGGTCCCAGCCACTGGCCGGCGGCCGTGACGGCCACCAGCTCTACGCCACCTACGGGCTGATCCTCGCCACCTTCCTCGGCACCATGGGGCTGCCGCACGTCGCCGTCCGCTTCTACACCAGCCCCGACGGCCGCACCGCCCGCCGCACCACGCTCGTCGTCCTCGGCCTGGTGGGCGCCTTCTACCTGCTGCCGCCCGTCTACGGCGCGCTCGGCCGGATCTACGCCCCCGAGCTCGCCCTGACCGGGGCGGCGGACGCGGCCGTGCTCGTGCTGCCCGACCGGGTCCTGGGCGGGACGGCCGGGGAACTGCTGGGCGCGCTGCTGGCGGGCGGGGCGTTCGCGGCGTTCCTGTCGACGGCGTCCGGGCTGACCATGTCGGTCGCCGGGGTGCTCAGCCAGGACGTGCTGCCCTCGCGCGGGGTGCGGCACTTCCGGCTGGCGACCGTGCTCGCCGTGGCGGTGCCGCTGGCCGTCAGCCTGGTGGCCACGAACGTGCCGGTGGCGGACGCCGTGGGCCTGGCGTTCGCCGTGTCGGCGTCCTCGTTCTGCCCGCTGCTGGTGCTCGGCATCTGGTGGCGGCGGCTCACCCCGCCCGGCGCCATGGCCGGTCTCGTGGCGGGCGGCGGGGCCGCGCTCACGGCCGTGATGGCGACCCGCGCGGGGCTCGCCCCGGAGGGGTGGCCGCACACCCTGATGGCGTGGCCCGCCCTGTGGTCGGTGCCGCTCGGGTTCCTCACCATGGTCGCCGTCTCACTCGCCACGCCCCGGCGCGTCCCGCCCGGCACCCCGGCCATCCTGGCCCGGCTCCACCTGCCCGAGGACCTGGTCGGCCGCCCCCCGGGCCGCCCCCGGGCGCCGGAACGGCCGGACAGGGCCGAGCGGTGAGCGGCACCCTCCTCGCCGCCCTGGGCGCCGCGGGGGCCGTCCTCCTCGCGGCCGGGTTCGCGCTGGGGCGGCTCAGCGCGCGGCGGGCCGGGAAGGACGTCCGGGACCTGGGCACGCCCGTGGAGCGGGCCACCTTCCACACCCTGCACACCGCCTCGCTCGCCGCCCCGCCGCTGCGGGCCGGGCTCACCGGGGACACCGCGCGCAAGGCCGCGCGCCGGCTGCGCTCCCTGCTCGGCACCGAGGCGCTGTGCCTCACCGACCGCACGGCCGTGCTCGCCTGGGACGGCCCCGGAGGCGACCACCACCGCGCCCAGGTGATGGAACGGGTCGCCGAGGTGCTGGACTCGGGGCGGGGCCAGAGCGTGCGCGCCGAGTGCGGCGAGCCGGGCTGCCCGCTGCGCTGGGCCGTGGTCGCGCCGCTGACCGGGGAGGAGGGCGTGCTGGGGGCGCTGGTCGCGTACGGCTCGCGGGAGTCGGCGGTGCTGGCGCGGGCCGCGACGGAGGTGGCCCGCTGGGTGTCGGTGCAGCTCGAACTGGCGGAGCTGGACCGCTCGCGCACGCGGCTGATCGAGGCCGAGATACGGGCGCTGCGCGCGCAGATCTCCCCGCACTTCATCTTCAACTCGCTCGCCGCCATCGCCTCCTTCGTCCGCACCGATCCGGAGCGGGCCCGCGAGCTGCTGCTGGAGTTCGCCGACTTCACCCGCTACTCGTTCCGGCGGCACGGTGAGTTCACCCAGCTCGCCGACGAGCTGCGCTCCATCGAGCAGTACCTGGCGCTCGCGGGCGCGCGGTTCGGCGACCGGCTCCAGGTCACCCTCCAGGTGGCGCCCGAGGTGCTGCCGGTGACGCTGCCCTTCCTGTGCCTCCAGCCGCTGGTCGAGAACGCCGTCAAGCACGGGCTGGAGGACTCCCGCACCACGTGCCGGGTGACGATCGCGGCCCAGGACGCGGGTGCGGAGGCCGTCGTGACCATCGAGGACGACGGGGTGGGCATGGAACCGGACCTGCTGCGGGCGATCCTCTCGGGCGAGCGCCCCCGGGCGTCCGGCATCGGCCTGTCCAACGTCGACGAACGGCTGCGCCAGGTGTACGGGGACGACTACGGCCTGGTCGTCGAGACGGGGGTCGGCGCGGGCATGAAGGTCACGGTCCGTGTTCCGAAGTACCGCGCGGGTGTGTACCGCGACCCACCCTCGTCCGTTCAGGAATGAAATGTCCCGGTATGGGGACGCGGCTGCATGGCGGTGACCGCTCACCGGGAGGCAGCCATGCGCATACATGATCACTACGAACTGGACTTCGGACGGGACGACGTCGTGGAGGTCCACCGCACGGACCGCACCGGGGCCGGCGGGCACCCGGTCTACGCCGACGACACGGGCATCGTCCTGGCGGAGATCAGCGACCGCGGCGAGGTGCGGATGCTGGCCAGCGGCGGCCAGCAGGACCTGCCCTCCAGGGTGCGGGCGCGCCCGGTCCAGCCGCACTGAGCCGGCCGGCGCCGCGGCTCATACGTGCGGCGGCTCGTACAGGCGCAGCGCCAGGTGCCCGAGCGGGAGGCCCAGGCGCCAGGACGGCATCCACACCGCCTCGGACTCGTCGACCGCGAGCCCGGCGGCCGGGTCGGCCGTCAGGGCGCCCAGGTCGGTGGCGAGCAGGTGCGTGCCCTCCAGGTGGCGCCAGGTCTCCCGGGCGAGCGCCAGGCCCTCGTCCCCGTCACCGTCGCGCCGCCCCCGGGCGGCCAGCCGCTCGCGGACCCACTCCTCCCAGGGGTGGCCGTACGCGGTGCGGACCAGCCACTCCTCCAGCCGGTCCTCGCCGCCCGTCCCGGGGGCGCCGTCCGTGCCGTCGCCGAGGTACACCGTGAGGGCGAGCGTCCGGCGGCCCGCCCGGTACTCCAGCGAGCCGGGTTCCACCAGGCCCCCGGTTCTCAGCAGTTCGTCGGCGATGTACTCGGCACACAGCCAGGCCATCGGGACGGCCAGTCCGCCCCCGCCGGTGCCGTTCGTGCTCTCGGGTCGCAACGTTCCCACCTTCTCCCGGACGTCCTGCGCGTGCGTGTGGTCCTCGACGACGAGCCTCCACCGTCTGGCACGGCCCGGGGCGGCTCTTTGCTCAACTCGGCGGTGTGGTCTCGCCTACATTTCGGCCAGGGCCGTGACGCACGGGCGGTGGCGCGCCCGGAGGGGGGCGTGGGGCTCGAGGGGTCAGGACGGGAGCGAGCCGGAGAGCGTCCGGCTGTAGCCCGGCAGGCACCGGCCGAGCGCCCGCAGCGCGTAGTGCGACCGCGACTTGACCGTGCCGGCCGGTATACCGAGATCGGCTGCGGCCTCCTTCACGGACAGGCCGTCGAAGTAGATCCGCACCAGCACCGCGCGGTGCTCGGGGCTCAGCTCCCGCACCGCCGCCCGTACGTCCAGGGCGGCGACGGCCGACTCGGTGACGTCCGAGGGGTCGGGCGTGCCGGCGAGCACGCCGTCCCCGATCTCGGCGGGGCGGGCCATCCGGGAGCGGCGGGCGTCGATGGCGAGCCGCCGGCCGACCGTGAAGAGCCACGGCCGCATGGACTCGTACGGGGCCTCGAACGCCTCGGGATGCTGCCAGGCGCGGACGAGGGTCTCCTGGAGCAGGTCCTCGGCGCGCTGTCTGTCCCCGTAGGTCAGGCCGAGCAGGAAGCTCAGCAGCGCGGGTCCGTGTTCACGCTGGAGCTCCTCCAAGGCCCGCTCGTCGGTGGTCGCCGTCGTCATCGTCACACCCTTTCCCGCCGTACTCAGACCCTCGACGCGTATACGAACGCATCCGGACCGGGAGGGACAGGCGCCGCACCGGGATGTGCGACGAGCGGTCACACCGAGCGGCGAATGGTGCGGTGAACGGTCGGCGGAGGCGGTAGGTCCCCCTATCACTGCTTTTGTATGATTTTCTGTATTTAAGGATTGACTGATCATCATTTCCCATAGGGATTCCGGGGAGCACGCCCCACCTCTCCACGCCCCCGAAGCCCCATGGAGTCCGGCTGATGAGCACCACACCCCTGCGACGGACCACGGTGGCGGTGGCCACCGTCCTTCTGGCCGCGGCCGCCGGCTGCGCCGGTGCGGAGCCGGAGCCGCGCACCGCGGCGGCCCGGCCACCGCAGGTCCCGCACCCCGCCCCCTCCTCGGCGGGCCGCGCCGCCACCGCGCCGGAGCGCGGATTCACGCTCGTGGCCAGCGGTGACGTCCTGCCGCACGCCTCGATCATCCGGCAGGCCCAGGCGGACGCGGGCGGCAACGGCTACGACTTCCGCCCCATGCTGGCCGGCGTCGCCCCCGTCGTCTCCAAGGCCGACCTCGCCATCTGCCACATGGAGACGGTGTACGGCAAGGAGGGCGGGCCCTACACCGGCTACCCGTCCTTCAAGTCGCCGCCCCAGGTCGCCACCGCGCTCGCCGCCACCGGCTACGACTCCTGCTCCACCGCCTCCAACCACACCCTGGACGACGGCGCCGCCGGACTCGGCCGCACCCTGGACGCCCTCGACAAGGTGGGCGTCCGGCACGCCGGTTCCGCCCGGACCGCCGCCGAGGCCGTGCGGCCCACCCTGCTCAAGGCGGGCGGCGCCACCGTGGGGCACCTGGCGTACACGTACGGCACCAACGGCATCCCGCTGCCCGCCGGCAGGCCATGGGCGGTCAACCTCATCGACGAGAACAAGATCCTCGCCGACGCGCGGGCGGCCCGTGCCGCCGGTGCCGACGTGGTCGTGGTCAGCCTGCACTGGGGCACCGAGTGGCAGACCGACCCCGACCGGCAGCAGCTCACCCTCGGCCGCGCCCTCACCGCCTCCGCGACCGGCGGCCGCCCGGACGTCGACCTGATCATCGGCACCCACGCGCACGTCCCGCAGGCGTACGAGAAGGTCAACGGCACCTGGATCGTCTACGGCATGGGCGACCAGATCGCCGGTGACATGATCAACTACAGTGGCGCCTTCGACCCGCGCGGCAACCAGGGCACCATCGGCCGCTTCACCTTCGCCCCGCCCGCGGCGCCGGGCGGCCGCTGGAACGTGGCGAAGGCGGAGTTCCTCCCGCAGTGGTTCAACACCGGCACGGGCCGGGTGGTCAACCTCAACGCGGCCATCAGGACGGGTGAGAACCTCACCGGCGTGCGCGACCGCATCCAGCAGGTCGCCCTCAGCCGCGGCGCGGCCAAGGACGGCCTGCTGATGGGGGAGTAGCGGCGCCCGGCCCTACGGCGCGGGCGGCCGGTCCGCCCGCGCCTCGCGCTCGGCCTTCGCCATGGCGGAGTGGCGGTACGAGTAGGCGAAGTAGACCACCAGCCCGAGCGCGAACCACACCGCGAACCGGGCCCAGGTCTGCCACTGGAGGAAGGTGATCAGCCAGATGGAGAAGACCACGCCGATCGCCGGCACGAACGGCATCCCGGGCGTGCGGAACGTACGCGGCAGGTCCGGCCGCCTGTAGCGGAGCACGATCACGGCCACGCACACCACGACGAACGCCAGCAGGATGCCGATGTTGGTCAGCTCGGCCGCCTCGCCGATCGGCAGGAACCCCGCGATGAGCGCCGACGCGACACCCACGATCCAGGTCACCCGGGTCGGCACGTGACGCGTCGGGTGCGTCTTGGCGAACCAGTGCGGCAGCAGCCCGTCCCTGCTCATGCTGAACCAGACACGGGTGACGCCCAGCATGAACGTGAACATCACGGTGAGGATGCCGATGATCGCGCCCACCGCGATGACGTCCGCCAGCGCGTCGAGGCCCACCGACTTGAACGCGGTCGAGAAGCCGCTCTCCTTGTCGATCTCCGTGTAGTTCTGCATGCCCGTCAGCACCAGGCACGCCAGGACGTACAGCACCATCGAGATGGCGAGCGAGTACAGGATCGCCTTCGGCATGTGCCGCTGCGCGTCCTTGGACTCCTCGGCCGCCGTCGACATGGCGTCGTAGCCGAACACCGCGAAGAACACCGTCGCCGCACCGGTGAAGGCGCCGCCCACCCCGTACGGGAAGAAGGGCGTGTAGTTGTCGGTGGTGATGTGGAAGAAGCCCACCACGATCACCAGCAGCACCACCAGCACCTTCAGCACCACGACGACCGTCTCGAAGCGCGCCGCGTTCTTGATGCCGAGCGTGAGCAGGTAGGCGATCAGCAGGCACAGCACGGCAGCGAACAGGTCCACGCGGTGGCCCTCGCCCGTGCCCGGCGCGCCCAGCATCCAGGCGGGCAGCTCCGCGCCCACCTCGCCGAGCAGGAAGTTGAAGTAGCCGGAGATGCCGATGGCCACCACCGCGACGATCGCGGTGTACTCCAGCAGCAGGTCCCAGCCGATGAACCAGCCCGCGAGCTCCCCGAGAACGGCGTAGCCGTAGGTGTACGCCGAGCCCGCCTTCGGGATCAGGCCGGCGAACTCGGCGTAGCTGAACGCGGCGGCGGCGCTGGCGATGCCGGCGATCAGGAAGGAGACGAGCACGGCGGGCCCGGCCGTGCCGTTGGCGACCGTGCCGGCAAGGGTGAAGATGCCCGCGCCGATGATGCCGCCGACGCCGATGGCGGTGAGCTGCCACAGTCCCAGCGTCCGGGTGAGCCGTTCCTCCTCGACGCCCTCGTCGATCAGTGCGATGGGTTTGCGACGCAGAATGCCCTGCCCCGCACGGATTCCGGCCATGAGCGTCACCTCTTTGCAGAAGGCATGGGTTGACGGCGGATCATGATGGCCCAGCGCGGGCTCCGGCGGAAGACGACACACACCGCCCGGCGCCACCGTCGGCCGGCTGGTCCCATCGGGTGCAATCGGCCGGCGGGCCGGTGTGGGTCAGGGGCACGGGGCATGCGCCCTGCGAGTTATTGGTCATGAAAAAGGATCAAATGCCCACGGGGCGGCGGATGGTGCTGCGCATCGCCGCCGCACTCGGGGCCACCACGACCTTCGGGCTCTTCGCCCTGGAACGGAACGGCACCGCACCGCCCGGCCCCGCCGGCCCCGCACCCCGCGCCCACCCCGGGGCGGCCGGGGCCCGGCCCGGCGCCCTGGCCGGCCCGCGCCTCGCCCCGTCCGCGTACCGGCTCCAGCCGATGACCGCGCACGCCCCGCCCCGCCACCGGCGCGCACTGCCGCCCGTGCGCCAGCGGCCCTTCCTGCGGGTGTCGGGGGTCGGGCAGTCGATGGTCCTCTCCTTCGACGACGGGCCAGACCCCCGCTACACGCCCGCCGTCCTGCGCACCCTGCGCGCCTACGGGGTGCGCGCCATGTTCTTCGTGTGCGGGGAGATGGCGGCCGTCAACCCGGACCTCCTGCGGGAGATGGCCGACGACGGCCACGTGGTGGGCAACCACTCCTGGTCCCACCCGCTGATGCCCCGGCTCCGCCCCTCGCGCATCCGTGACGAACTGGGCAGCACCAGCGACCTCATCGAGCGGACCCTCGGCTCCCCGCCGCTGTGGTACCGGGCGCCCTACGGTGCCTGGAACCGGCACTCCTTCGAGATCGGCGCCGAACTCGGCATGGAGCCGCTCGCCTGGACCGTGGACACACTGGACTGGAAGGAACCCGGGGCGCCGGTGATCGTGCGCCGGGTGCTCGACGGGGCCGGGCCGGGAGTCGTGGTGCTCTCCCACGACGCGGGCGGCGACCGCTCCCAGAGCGTGGCCGCGCTGCGCGCCTACCTGCCCCAGTTGCTGGCCGCCGGCTACCACCTCACCGTGCCGCGCCGATGAGGCGCGGCACCCGCGCACCGGGCGGACCCGCTGGGCGCACCGCTCAGCGGGTCGCCACCATGCGCGCGAAGACCACCACGTTGCCGTCGTAGCCGTTGGCCTTCGAGTAGCCGCCGCCACAGGTGATCACCCGCAGCTCCGGGTGCCCGGTGTCGCCGTACACGCGCACCCCGGGGAAGTCCTCCTTGGCGAACACCTCGATGCCGTACACCTCGAACACGGCCACCCGCCCGTCGAAACGCGTCACCTCCACGTGGCCGCCCTTCTTGAGCGAGCCCAGACCGTAGAAGACCGCCGGGCCCGCCTCGTTGTCGACGTGGCCCACGATCACCGAGGTGCCGCGCTGCCCGGGGGAGATGCCGTTCTGGTACCACCCGGCCATGTTGGGGTCCTGGGCCGGCGGCGCGTCGATCCAGCCCTCCTGGTCCAGGCCCACGTCCATGATCGGGGCGTCGACGTCGATCGACTCGATCCGGATGCGGGAGGCCGGCGCGTACGCCAGCGGCCGCAGGCCGCGCGGCGGGGTCGGGGCCCGGCCGGCCCGGTCGCTCTCCGAGACGGAGGCGGGAGCCGGCTGGGGCGGGCCGGGCTGGATGTCGACGCCGTTCCGCATCATCGCGAGACCAGTGAGCATGACGAGGGCCAGCGCGCCCCACGGTGAGCGCCTCCTCCACTCGAAGCCACTGTGGTCCAGGCCCATGGTTCTCCCTTCGCGGCGTAGTACGACGCTACGTGCGCGGTGCCGCGGCGGCGATCAGGGAAGGGGCGAACGGGTGGCGGCGCCAGGGGGGATGACCCATCCGAGTCATGGTCCGCCAAAACCTCCGGCAGCGCCCCTGACGGTCCGTGACCTGGGGCTCCGTCAGGTACGCGGGCGCGCGCCCGGCGTGTCGGCTCACCGGGGTGGACGAGTGTCGAAATGCGGTAATCAGACCGGCTTGTGAAGGTTCGTCGTGGAAGGCGTACTCGTCGAATCTCCCGGAGCGCCGCTTCGGGGCGTCTTCCACTGGAGGTTCAACGATGCGTGCTTCACGCGCTCTCACGGTGGCCGCCACCGCCGGCGCGGCCATCGGGCTCTGCGCCCCCCTGGCCGTCGCCAACAACGGTCCCACCAACGTCACGGTCTCCCCGACCCGAGTCCACCAGGGCGGTCAGCTCGCCGTCAGCGCCATGGGCTGCGGCCACGGTGGCACGGTCACGTCCAACGCCTTCCCCAAGACGGCCCTCACCGTCAACGCCTCCGGCCACTCGGCGGCCACGCCCCGCGTCTACGACCACGCCACGCCGGGGCAGTACAACCTGGCCGTCAAGTGCAGCGACCACCCCATGGTGGTCACCCGGACCTTCACGGTCATCCGCGGCCACGGCGCCCGGGGCGGCCTCGGTGGTTCGATGGCCCCGAGCTCCACCGAGATGGCCATCGGCGGGGCCCTGGTCGCCACGGCGGCCGTCGGCGGCGGGCTGTTCATCAGCCGCCGTCGCCGTTTGAGCGGCGGAAAGGTCTGACCGGCCGAACCTCCCGGTCGGCCGAATACGCCCGTCGCCCCGAGTCCTGACCGACCAGGACTCGGGGCGACGGGCGTGTCCGCCGTTTCGGCGGCCGCGGCGCCCCTCAGTGGCGGCGGCTCTCGGCGCGGCGGCGCAGCATGTAGATGATCCCGGTGGCGGCCGCCACGACCAGGCCGGTCCCGGCCGCGAGCTCACCGGCGTTCAGGCCGCCGATGCTGCCGCCCACGCCACCGCGCACACCCTGCGTGGGCGCCGCGGTCGGGGTCACCGTCCGGGTGGTGGTCACCGTGGGAACGGCGGTCGAGCTGGTCGTCGGGGTACTGGTGGCCGGCGCGATGGTGAGGTCGACGGTGCCGGGCGTGCCGCCCGCGCACGTGAAGGACACCGTGTAGACCGCGCCCCGCCGGGCGTCCCAGTCGACGGTGGCCGTCGCCGAACGGCCGGCCGGGATGGTGACCGTGTCGAAGACGCCCGAGGACGCCATCGCGGTGCCCGAGCAGCCGGGGGCCGTGAGGACGACCCTGCCCCCCGGCTGGACGGTCGAGGGACTGATGGCGAAGTCACCGGGGGCGTACTTGCCGGAAGCCACCGCCGGAGCGGGGGCGGTCAGGGCGAGAGCGGCCGCTCCGAGGAGAGCGGCGGAGGCGGCACCTATCGCGCGCATCGTCAATCCTCCGGGTCCCGAGGAGCAGGCTGCGGAACGGATTTCCACAAAGCGTCTGATATGCACCTCGATGCCGGAAACGCTAGGAGCGCCTTACCACAGCCGCGATCGCACAGGGGCGAATGGGGCACCGAGGTCCCCCGTACGGCGGACCCCCGTGCACCCCGTCGCTCAGTCCGCCAGGTGCGGGAAGGCGTTCAGGAACGGCTCGGCCGTCGCGGAGACCCCCCGGCCGAACGGCGCGTCGAACGCCCAGATCAGGAACAGCAGGAAGGCGATCAGCGCGCTGAACAGACCGGCCAGCAGCAGCTCGCGGAACGTCCGCCGGATCTGGAGCGTGAAGATCAGCCCCACCGTGATCAGGGCGCCCGTGATGAGGCCGAACCACACCACACCGGGCATCGTGGCGCCCGCGTTCTCCCCGCGGGCGCTGCGCGCGTCGTCGACGACCGCCACCTGGTCCACCATCGGCTGGTACGCCTCGCCCTCGTGGGCGTCGGCCGGCCGGTAGTCCGAGACGTCGCGGCGCACCCGCTCCAGCAGCTCGGCGCCCCGGTCCGTCAGCTCGCCCCGGTCGGCCATGTGGTCCCACTCGGTGTCCACGACGTGCGCCACGTACGCGTCCACGTCGGCGCGGATGCGGGTCCGCACCGCCTCGGGCCAGACCTCCGCACGGGCCACCACCTCGTGCAGGGCCTGCGCCTCCTGGCGGACGCTCTCCTGGGCGGCGCTGCGGCCCTCCCAGACGCCGGCGATGGCCAGGCCCAGCACGATCGCGTACACCACGCCGATCATCATCGTCATGTACTCGATGACGTCGGGGGTCTCGGACGGGTCGTCGTCGTCACCGATCCGGCGGTTGTTGATCACGACGATGGTCAGGACGACGGCGCAGGCGGCGGCCATCGCGATGGACAGGACAAGCCATTCCGACAAGGTGTTCTCCGGGCGGTGCTAGCGGGAGGAGCGGGAGCGCAGGGCGGCGGCGGCGAGCACCGCGGGGGCCATGATCACGAGCATCACGGTGACCGAGGACGGGCCGCCGGCCGGTTCGGCGCGCTGCGCACGCCGGTAGGCGGGCAGCGGGACCGGGGCGGGCGACGACGGGCGGGGGCGTGCCGACGGGGGCGGCGGCGGGGGCGGGGCCGGAGGGGGCGGCGCGGCCGCTTCCGGCTCGGGCGGCGGCGGGGCCGGCGCGGGAGGCGGGGGCGGCACGGACGGCGGCCGCGGCGGGGGGGGGGGGGCCGGCACCCCCCGGGGGGGGGGGGGGGGGGGGGGGGGGGGGGGGGGGGGCGGGGGGGGGGGGGGCCGGGGCCGGGGGGGGGGGGGGGGGGGGGGGGGGCGGGGGGGGGGGGCGCGGGGCGGCGCCGCCCGCCGACGAGACCACCGGGTCACCGGGGCCGACGTGGGCGACGGCGCAGGCGTCGGCCGCCGCGGGCAGCGGCGCGGCCAGCAGCCAGCCGAGGGCGGCGGCCGCCAACAGCCGCGCGACGAGGGATGGGTACACGCCGACGAGCATGATCGGCCGCACCGCGCCACACGGTGCGAACAGGGCCGATTTCCCCTGATGGAGGGGTTCTTGGGGTGCGGCCTTGCCGAGTACGCGGAGAAATTTTCCCCGGGGGTTGAACACGCGCCGCCCTCCCCGCCGTACATAGGGCCATGAACGGCGCACCTGGGCGTCGCCACACATCGCACCACAACGGGAGTTGACATGAAGACCTGGCGGAACGCCTCGCTCGCGCTGTCCGCGGCGGCCGTGCTCGCGCTGACGACGGCGTGCGGTCAGGACCAGGGCAACCAGACACCCGCCGGATCGGTCGGCGCGGCGGCGCCGGCGGGCGCGCCCGCCGAGAACGGCGCCGGTTAC
Organism: Streptomyces sp. WAC05374; assembly: GCF_004353505.1. Taxonomy (GTDB): domain Bacteria; phylum Actinomycetota; class Actinomycetes; order Streptomycetales; family Streptomycetaceae; genus Streptomyces. The sequence goes on along the minus strand of NZ_SMNQ01000022.1, from coordinate 20,698 downwards.
GGCTCCGGCGCCGGTTACGGCTCCGGTGCCGGCTCCGGGGGACAGGAGGCGGCCGCCAAGCCCGCCGGCCAGCTCGCCGTATGGGAGAGCAAGGAACTCGGCAAGGTCGTCACCGACAGCGAGGGCCTCACGCTCTACCGCTTCGACAAGGACTCGCCGAACCCGCCCAAGTCCGCCTGCGAGGGCGACTGCGCCAAGGCGTGGCCGGTGGTCACCGCGGAGGGCGCCAAGCCCCCGGCCGGTGTCGACGCCTCCCTGATGGGCGAGCTCACCCGCGCCGACGGCACCAAGCAGCTCACCATCGACGGCTGGCCGATGTACCGGTACGCCAAGGACGCCAAGCCCGGCGACACCAAGGGCCAGGGCGTGGGAGGCACCTGGTTCGCGGCCGCCCCCGACGGAAAGAAGGCGGCCCTCGCGGGCGGCGGCGACGAGGGGGCCGCCGACGACGAGGGCACCGCCGGCGAGGGGGCGGCCGAGGACCAGGGCGAGGGCGCGGGCGCCGCCGACCTGGCCGGGCTGTCCGTCCGCAAGGACCCCAAGCTCGGCGAGATCGTCGTGGACAAGAACGGAATGACGGTCTACCGGTTCGAGAAGGACTCGGCGTGGCCCATGAAGACCGCCTGCACCGGCGAATGCCTCGAGAAGTGGCCGGTGGTCGAGCCCGTCGACAAGAACGACACCGAGGGCATCTCGCTGAAGGGCTACGTCACCTTCAACCGGCCCGACGGCATCAAGCAGCAGACCATCGACTGCTGGCCCCTCTACACCTTCGCGGGCGACAAGAAGCCCGGTGACACCAACGGTCAGGGCGTCGGCGGCACCTGGTTCGCCGTCTCGCCCACCGGGAAGATGGTCGCGACGGCCAAGTAGAGTCCCCACGCACGTCGCGATCCGGGTGTCCGGCCCCGCCGGCCCGGACACCCGGCCGGCCCGCCGCTCCACGCCCCACGCGTGTGCGGCGGGCCGGTGGCGTGCGCTTTCCCGCACACGCGTGCCGCACGTGCCGCCGTCCCATGACCGGGACGTGTGACCAAGAACGGATCGCTAATTTCCGTTTCCCCTCGCTCTCCCGGCGGGCGATCAGTAGCCTCGGCTCGGACACTGGCCATGAACATGGCCGCATACCGTGGCGACTTGTTGGAGACATCGATGGAGCGTCCCGCCTGGGCCCCGCCCAGCATCGACATTTCGGTGCCGAGCGTGTCCCGCATTTACGACTACTACCTGGGCGGCTCGCACAATTTCGAGGTGGACCGGGAAGCGGCCCGCAAAGCCATGGAGTTCATGCCGGGCCTTCCCAAAATCATGCAGGCCAACCGGGCCTTCATGCGCCGCGCGGTACGGTACGCCGCCGGCGAGGGCATCACCCAGTTCCTCGACATAGGCTCCGGCATCCCCACCTTCGGCAACGTCCACGAGATAGCCCAGGCCGCCAGCCCGGGGGCCCGGGTCCTGTACGTCGACCACGACCCCGTCGCCGTCGCCCACAGCGCGGCCGTCCTGGAGGGCAACGACAACGCCGGTGTCGTCGCCGCCGACCTGCGCAAGCCGCAGGACATCCTCACGGCCCCCGAGACCGGCGCCCTGCTGGACCTGGACCGGCCGGTGGCCCTGCTCCTGGTCGCCGTGCTCCACTTCGTCCAGGACTCCGACGACCCCCACCGGGCGCTCGCCGAGCTGCGCGACGCCCTCGCGCCCGGCAGCCTCCTCGTCCTCACCCATGCCTCCTACGAGGGCATCCCGCTGCCCCAGGAGCGGGCGGGCGGCGCGGTGAAGGTCTACAACGAGATCCGCAACCCGCTGATCATGCGGACCCGCGAGGAAGTGACCCGCTTCTTCGACGGCTTCGAGATGGTCGAACCGGGCCTCGTGCAGATGCCGCACTGGCGGCCCGAGACCCCCCTCGACCAGGAGGATCCATACGCCTTCTCGGGCTTCGCAGGGGTGGGGCGCAAGGCGTGAGCATGCCGGCACAGGCACCCGGTTCCGCAGCGGAACCGGACGGCCTGGAGGACAGACTCCAGCGGTTCGCGACCATATGGAGCCGGGCCATCTTCCCCGTCACGGCGACGTCGCTGACCCGGGCCGAGGTCGAGCGGCACCTGCTGCCGCTGGCACGGGACCTCAGCGACGCGCTGCACGCGCGGCCGTTCGACGCGGCTCCCGCGCACCGCGTCGGCGCCGCCCTGGTCGCCGCGCACTGCACCGACCCCGACGCGCTCAGCCGCAGCCTGGGCGTGGTGGACTCCTACCTCGTGCTGTACTGCGGGGGCGATGTCGAGGGCGCCGCCCGGGAGGAGCTGCGGGCCCGCTGCGCCCGGCTCCAGCACGCGCTGGCGGCCGGCTTCGCCCAGGCGCTGCGCCAGCGCACCCTCGCCGAGCAGGAGGCCATCGCCCGCTCGGCGCTCTCGGCACGCAGCTTCGCCGAACAGGCACTGCACGCCACCGAGGCCCGCTTCCGCGCCGTGTTCGAGGACGCGGCCATCGGCATCGGCATCGCCGACCTCGAGGGCAACATCCTGGAGGTCAACGGCGCCCTCACCCGCATGTTCGGCGGCCTGGAGCACCACGTGCGGGGCCGCAAGGTCAGCGAGTGGGTCCACCCCGAGGACGCCCCGCACGTGTGGAAGCTGTACGGGGAACTGGTACGCGGCGAACGCGACCACTTCCAGGTCGAGAAGCCCTTCTACCGGGGCGACGGCACCGTCCTGTGGACCAACCTGACGGTGTCCCTGCTGCGTGACCCCGAGGGCCGCCCGCAGTACCAGCTCGCGCTGATGGAGGACACCACCGAACGGCGGCTGCTCAACCTGCGGCTGCGGTACGAGGCGACGCACGACGCGCTGACCGGGCTGCCCAACCGGACGCTGTTCTTCGAACGGCTCGACAAAGTGCTGTCCTCGGGCGACGGCACCCGCTTCGGCCTGTGCTACCTCGATCTCGACGGCTTCAAGGCCATCAACGACAGTCTCGGGCACGCGGCCGGCGACCGGCTGCTCGTCGAGGTCGCCGACCGGTTGCAGTCGGTCGCGACCCGGCCGGGGGAGATGGTGGCCCGGCTGGGCGGTGACGAGTTCGTGGCGCTCACCACCGGCACGGACACCGAACAGCAGGCCGACGAACTGGCCCACCGCATCCTCGCCGCCCTGGCCACGCCCGTCCGGCTGGACGGCCGCGAGCTGACCGTGCGCGGCAGCGTCGGCGTCGTCGAGGGCCCCGCCGGCGAACGCGGCCCGGCCGAGGTCCTGCGCAGCGCCGACATCACCATGTACCGGGCCAAGTCGGCGGGCGGCAACCGCTTCGAGCGGGCCGACCCCGAGGCGGACGCCCGCGCCATCACCCGGCACGGCCTGACCACCGCGCTGCCCGCCGCCCTGGACCGGGGCGAGTTCTTCATCGAGTACCAGCCGCTGGTGCACCTCGGCGACGGCAGCGTGCACGGCGCCGAGGCGCTGGTGCGCTGGTGCCACCCGCAGCACGGCGTGCTGGGCCCGGACCGGTTCATCCCGCTCGCCGAGCACACCGGGCTGATCGTGCCGCTCGGCCGCTGGGTGCTCCAGGAAGCGGTGCGCCAGGCGAGGTTCTGGAACCGGCGGCACACCGACGGCGGCCCCCTGCGCATCAACGTCAACCTGTCGCCGACGCAGCTCCACCACCCGAACCTGGTCGCCGACACCGTCGACGTACTGGAGCGCTCCGGGCTGGAGCCGGGCGCGCTGTGCCTGGAGGTCACCGAGTCTGCGCTGATCGGGGCCGACGAGGACCTGCTCAAGCCGCTGCGGCAACTGGCCGAGATGGGCGTGGACATAGCCCTGGACGACTTCGGCACCGGGTACTCCAACCTGGCCAACCTCCGCCGGCTGCCGGTCAGCGTGCTGAAGCTGGACCGCTCCTTCACCCAGAGCATGCAGCAGCACCCGATCGACCCCGTCGACCTGAAGATCGTCGAAGGGATCGTCTCGCTGGCGCACAGCCTGGAGCTCGCGGTGACCGTGGAGGGCGTCGAAACAGGCGCCCAGGCCGAGCAGTTGCGCGAACTGGGCTGCGACACGGCCCAGGGCTGGTACTACGCGAGGCCGGGCGCCCCCGACCGCATCCACGCGCTGGTGCTCGCCGACGCGGTGTGACCCTCCGCCGGCGTGGGCGGGCCCTCCCCAGCCCGCCCCCGGGCCTTCCCCCCGGGGCCCCGCCGGTCTCCCTCCGGCCCGTACTCAGCCGAGCACCAGCAGCACCGCCAGCGCGACGAGCAAGGAGTCGATCCGGTCCAGCAGGCCGCCTGAGCCGGGCAGCCAGCCACCGGCGTCCTTCACCCGCGCCCCCCTCTTGACCATGGACTCCAGGAGGTCTCCGGCCGGGCCGCCGACCGCCACGGCGACCGCCATCGGCCAGCCCGGCGCGGACAGCACGGCCAGCGTGCCGAGGCCCGCCGCGGCCCCCGCCAGCGTCCCGCTCCACCGCTTGGCCGGCGAGAGCGGCGACAACCGCGGCCCGCCCAGCCGCCGGCCCGCGAAGTACGCCACGATGTCGGCGACCGAGACCGCGACGAACAGCGCCAGCGCGCTCGCCCCGAGCGGCACCAGCGCGGCCAGCACACCCAGCCACACCAGCCCCAGCAGCCCGGCACCGAGCCGGCGCAGGCCGTCGTCGGCGTCACCGGCCACGAGCGGCACCGCGGCCACCGCGAGCGCCCCGGCCGCGGCCACCCGGAACACCTCCCCGGGCGCCAGCCAGGCGGCCAGCACCACGCCCACCACCGCGGCCACCAGCACCGCCCGGTCCGCCCGGCCCAGCCGCATCAGCCCGCCGTACTCCAGCACCGCGATCACCCCGACCACGCAGGCGATGACCGCCGTACCCGGGCGGCCCCACCAGAACGCGGCGGTGACCAGCGGCACCCCGACCGCCCAGGCGCACCACCTGACCAGCAGCTCACGGCGCCGTGACGCCGCCACCGCGACACCGCTCAGCGCCAGCGCCCCACCGAGGAAGGGCGCCAGCGAGGCCACGGTGGTCACCGGGTGCCACCGGCGACAGGCAGGCCCGCGGGTGCCGCCGCGCCGGACGCGCCCGGGCCGGGCCGCAGCGCGTCCAGGGCCGCCCCGACCGCGGCCACGATGCGTTCGTTCTCGGCGGTGTCCCGGACCGCGACGCGCACGGTGCGGCCCCGGTACTCCGGCGACAGCGGCGACAGGTCGCGCAGGTACACGTCGTGGCGGCGGCACTCGGCCACCAGCCGCGCGGCACTCGGCCCGCCGGACGGCAGCGTCACGGCGAGGAAGTTCGCCACGGACTCCTCGACCACCAGCGACGCGTCGAGCCCGGCCAGGCCGGCGGCCAGTCGCCCGCGCAGCGCGTGGGTGCGCTCCCGGCACTCGCGGTAGTACTCCGGGTCGCGCAGGGCCGCCACGGCGGCGAGCTGCGCCGGGAGGCTCACCGGCCACGGCGGCGTCCACCGCCGCAGCGACGCCGCGGTGTCCGGGCCGGCCACCAGGTACGCGGCGCGCACGCCCGACAGCGCGTACATCTTCGACAGCGAGGTGCACACCACGACCCGCGGGTCCGTCGCGGCGAGATGCGCCAGCGACTCGTCCGGGCCGACGTAGCCGAGGTACGCCTCGTCGATCCACCAGCGGGTCCGCTCCGGCGCGCCGGCGATCACCGCGCGCAGCTCGTCGGCCGGTGCGTGGCGCCCGGTGGGGTTGTTCGGGTTGACCACCACCACGAGGTCGTAGCGCCCCGAGGCGACGGCGGCGGACAGCCGGGCCGGATCGATCCGCCAGCCCTCCTCGCGGCGCAGCCGGAACCGGTCCACCCGGCAGCCGATCACCCGCTCGGTGACATGGGCGTACTCGCCGTAGCCCGGGTCCATCAGCAGCACCCTGCTGTCCGGCGTCAGCCACCTCCCGAACGCCCGGAAGATCAGGTCGGACGAACCGGCGCCCACCGCGAGGGTCTCCACGGGCAGCTCCCGCGCCGTGGCGATCTCCGCCAGCAGGCCCTCCGCGCCGGACGGCGGCGAGGTGCGGGCGGCCCAGCCCGGGTCCTCCGCGAGCACCGCCCGCACACCGGGGGCGGGCGGGAACCAGGCGTCCAGCACATCGGCCGCGACCACCCGGTGGCGCCGGTCCAGGCTGCGGAAGTCCGTACCGATGGCGGTGAACGAGGCACCGCCGTGCTCGCACCCGTCCGGCCGGGGCGCGAACGCCACGTCCAGTTGCCAGTCCACCCGCGACCGCAGGCGCTCCACCACAGTGCCGTACCGGTCCCTCGCGACCTGCGTCAGCGCGGCCACCTCACCGGTCAGCACCTCGAACGTCACCGCACCGGCCCGCACGGTGCGACCCACCGGGCGCAGACCGGCGGCCAGGTACATGGCGAGCACCTCGGTGCGCCCCATCGCCACCACCCGGCGCCCGCCCCGGGCGGCGATCCAGCGCAGCGCCGCGTACATCAGCAGCGGCGCCACCGCGGTGGCCCGCCAGCGCGGCTCCACGGTGAGGATGCGCACCTCGAACACGTCCGGCTCCGCCAGCAGCGGCAACGCCTCGCGGTCCAGGTACTTGTCGAGCCCGTACCGGCCCACCCAGGGCGGGGTCAGGCTGACGAAACCGAGACGGGTGGAGCCGCGCGCCGCGACCAGGTAGACGTTGTCGCCGTCCAGCCCGTCACGGAGCCGGCCGGACGGGTCGGGCGCGTGCTGGCCCAACTCCTGTGCGTACACCCGGTGACGCAGTTCGTGGATCCACTCCAGATCCTCCGGGGTGGCGGTGCGGAGCTGCACGTCACGCCTCATGGACACCTCTTCCGACGCGGGCTTGGGTCGCCCCATCGTCGAAGATCGCGGACCGGCCGGGCAGGGACGAGCGACGCAGACGAGCTGAGTACGCGTACTCAGGCGTCGCCGTCCCCGGCACGGGAGGGTGGGGGCGGCGGTCCCGCCCGGAACGCTGTCACCCCCCGCCGTGCCAGCAGCAGCCGCTGGAGCTCCCGCGCGGCCCGGGGCGGCTCCACGTCGCTGCGGTGCGCCAGCCCGATCGTGCGGCTCAGCCCCGGCCGCGCCAGCGCCGTGACCCTGAGGTCCCGGCCCGCCCGCGCCGCCACCATGGCGGGCACCACCGCCACGCCCAGCCCCGCCCGCACGAAGCCGAGCACGGCGTCCATCTCGCCGCCCTCCACCGTGAACGACGGCTCGAACCCCTCCGCCCGGCACGCCGCCACGGTGAGGTCCCGCAGGTCGTAGCCGTGCCGGAACATCACCAGCGGCTGCCCCTCCAGGTCCGCGATCCGCACCGGCCGCCGAGGGGCGGGCGCCGCCGACGAGGAGACGACGACCAGGTCCTCGTGGAGCAGCTCCACGGTGGTCAGCGCCGGTGACGGGGTCGGCAGCGGCAGCACCACCAGGGCGAGGTCGAGCGACCCGCGCGCCAGCTCCCGTACGAGATCGTGGGAACCGCTCTCCTCGATCAGGAGCTGGATGCCCGGGTGCAGGTCGTGGAAGGCCTTCAGCACGTCGGGCAGCAGCCCCGTGCACAGGCTGGGCGTCGCCCCCAGGCGCACCCGCCCCCGCCGGAGCTGCGCCAGCTCCTGCACCTCGTGGCGCGCGGTGTCGGCGTCGGCCAGGATGCGGCGGGCCAGCGGGAGCAGCGCCTCGCCCGCGTCCGTCAGCGTGATGTTGCCGCGCGCCCTGCTGAACAGCTCGGCGCCCAGCTCCTTCTCCAGCGCCCTGATCTGCTGCGACAGCGACGGCTGCGAGACGTGGACCCGCTCGGCGGCCCGGGTGAAGTGCCGGGTCTCGGCCACCGCCACGAAGTACAGGAGCTGCTGGAACTGCATGACACCACCCTACGCCCGTCCATAGGCATCAGCTATGGAGATCAGCCGGACCATGTCTTGGACCTCTGGCTGCCGGACCCCTAGCGTCGAAGGCATGGCTCTGGCAACCAGGAGGGACCGGCAACCGTCCCCCACGCGCACGTTCTGGGGATCGACCGTCGGCAAGAAGACGGTCATGGCCGTCAGCGGCCTGATCATGATCGCTTACCTCGTCGCGCATGTGATGGGCAACCTGAAGGTCTTCTTCGGCCCCGGCGAGTTCAACGCGTACGGCCACTGGCTGCGCACCATGGGCGAGCCCGTCCTGCACTACGAATGGGGTCTGTGGATCGCCCGCGTGGTGCTGCTCACCGCCGTGATCGCCCACGGCGTCTCGGCGTACCAGCTCAGCAGGCGCGACATCAGGGCCCGGCCCACCGCCTACGCCCACAAGCGGCGCCGCGCGAGCTACGCGACCCGCACCATGCGCTGGGGCGGCGTCATCGTGGCGCTGTTCATCGTCTGGCACATCCTGGACCTCACGACGCTGACCGTGAACCCGAACGCCCAGGCCGGCCATCCGTACGAGAACGTCGTGGCGACCTTCTCCACCTGGTACGGCAATGTCATCTACATCGTGGCGATGCTCGCCGTCGGCCTGCACATCCGGCACGGCTTCTGGTCCGCCGCGCAGACCCTCGGCGTGGGCAACGCCGCCCGTGACCGCGCGCTCAAGGCCCTGGCCAACGGCCTGGCACTGGTGCTCACCGCGGGCTTCATCTCCGTACCCGTCGCCGTCATGACCGGAGTGGTGAGCTGACATGAGCTACCTCGACTACACGACCGGTGCGCCGCTCACCGACACCGCGGCCCCCACCGGCCCCATCGCCGAACGCTGGGACAAGCGCCGCTTCGAGGCGAAGCTGGTCAACCCCGCCAACCGTCGCAAGCACACCGTCATCGTCGTCGGCACCGGCCTCGCGGGCGGCTCCGCCGGCGCGACGCTGGCCGAGCAGGGCTACCACGTCGTCCAGTTCTGCTACCAGGACTCCCCGCGCCGGGCCCACTCCATCGCCGCGCAAGGCGGCATCAACGCGGCGAAGAACTACCGCAACGACGGCGACTCCGTCCACCGCCTCTTCTACGACACCGTCAAGGGCGGCGACTTCCGCGCCCGCGAGTCCAACGTCCACCGCCTCGCCCAGATCTCCGTCGAGATCATCGACCAGTGCGTCGCCCAGGGCGTGCCCTTCGCCCGCGAGTACGGCGGCCTCCTCGACACCCGGTCCTTCGGCGGCGTCCAGGTCTCCCGCACCTTCTACGCCCGCGGCCAGACGGGCCAGCAGCTCCTGCTGGGCGCCTACCAGGCGCTTTCCCGGCAGATCGCCGCCGGCAACGTGGAGATGCACCCGCGCACCGAGATGCTCGACCTGATCGTGATCGACGGGCGGGCGCGCGGCATCGTCGCCCGCGACCTGATCACCGGACGGATCTCCACCCACTTCGCGGACGCGGTGGTCCTCGCCTCCGGCGGCTACGGCAACGTCTTCTACCTGTCGACGAACGCCATGAACTCCAACGCGACCGCCGTCTGGCGCGCCCACCGGCGCGGCGCGTACTTCGCCAACCCCTGCTTCACCCAGATCCACCCCACCTGCATCCCGCGCACCGGCGACCACCAGTCGAAGCTGACCCTGATGAGCGAGTCGCTGCGCAACGACGGCCGCATCTGGGTGCCCAAGGCACGCGGCGACCAGCGCCCCGCCCACGACATCCCCGAGGACGAGCGCGACTACTACCTGGAGCGGATCTACCCCTCCTTCGGCAACCTCGTCCCCCGCGACATCGCCTCCCGCGCCGCCAAGAACGTCTGCGACGAGGGCCGTGGGGTCGGCCCCGGCGGGCAGGGCGTCTACCTGGACTTCGCCGACGCCATCCGGCGGATGGGCCGCGAGGCCGTCGAGGCCAAGTACGGCAACCTCTTCGACATGTACCAGCGGATCACCGACGAGGACCCGTACGAGGTGCCGATGCGGATCTACCCCGCCGTGCACTACACGATGGGCGGTCTGTGGGTCGACTACGACCTCCAGACCACCGTCCCCGGCCTCTTCGCCATCGGCGAGGCCAACTTCTCCGACCACGGCGCCAACCGGCTCGGCGCGTCCGCGCTGATGCAGGGCCTGGCCGACGGGTACTTCGTCCTGCCGTCCACCATCAACGACTACTTCGCCCGCAACCCGCTGCGCGACGAGGTCACCGAGGACCACCCGGTGGTGCGGGAGGCGGTCGCCGAGACCGAGGACCGGCTCAACCTCCTCCTGGCGGTCGACGGCGACCGCACCCCGGACTCCTTCCACCGCGAGGTGGGCGAGCTGATGTGGGAGTACTGCGGCATGGCCCGCACGGCCGACGGGCTGCGCAAGGCGCTCGACCGCATCCCGCAGATCCGCGAGGAGTTCTGGCGCCGCATCAAGGTCCCCGGCACCGGCGAGGAGTTCAACCAGTCGCTGGAGAAGGCCAACCGCGTCGTCGACTACCTGGAGCTCGCCGAGCTGATGTGCCTCGACGCCCTGCACCGCTCCGAATCCTGCGGCGGCCACTTCCGCGAGGAGTCCCAGACGCCCGACGGCGAGGCGGCCCGCAAGGACGAGGAGTTCTCCTACGCGGCCGCCTGGGAGTTCGGCGGCACGGGACACGCTCCCACCCTGCACAAGGAAGACCTCGTCTTCGAGTACGTCCACCCCACCCAGCGGAGCTACGCATGAAGCTCAAGTTGCGCGTCTGGCGCCAGAAGAACGCCGACGCCCCCGGCGCCATGGCCACCTACGAGGTGGACGGCATCTCCAAGGACATGTCCTTCCTGGAGATGCTCGACACCCTCAACGAGGAGCTCATCCTCCGCGGCGAGGACCCCGTCGCGTTCGACCACGACTGCCGCGAGGGCATCTGCGGGGCCTGCTCGCTGGTGATCAACGGCGACGCGCACGGCCCCGAACGCACCACCACCTGCCAGCTCCACATGCGCGCGTTCGAGGACGGCGACACCATCGACGTCGAGCCGTGGCGCGCCTCCGCGTTCCCGGTCGTGAAGGACCTGGTGGTCGACCGCTCCGCCTTCGACCGGATCATCCAGGCCGGCGGCTACATCAGCGCCCCCACCGGCTCCGCCCCGGAGGCGCACGCCACGCCGGTGCCCAAGGCGGACGCCGACTTCGCCTTCGAGCACGCCGAGTGCATCGGCTGCGGCGCCTGTGTGGCGGCCTGCCCCAACGGCTCCGCGATGCTCTTCACCTCGGCGAAGGTCAACCACCTCAACGTGCTGCCCCAGGGCGCGCCGGAGCGCGAGACCCGCGTCCTGGACATGGTCGCGGTCATGGACGAGGAGGGCTTCGGCGGCTGCACCCTGACCGGCGAGTGCGCCACCGCCTGCCCCAAGGGCATCCCGCTCCCGTCGATCGCGGCCATGAACAAGGAATGGCTGCGGGCCACCCGCAAGGGCCGCCGCTGAGCGGCATGAACCCGCACGCTCGACGGACGTCGCGGTCGTCGGGCGTGCGGGTTCCGGGGTTCACGTGCGGGGCCGCGCGCGGGGCGTGGGCCGTCAGACTCCAGTCAGGGTGTACGTACCCGTACCGTCCTGCCTGCCGCTGGAGTACTGGCGGATCAACTCCCCGTCACCGTACCGGTCGTGGCCCATCATGGAGCCGGTGTACTTGTTCTGTACACCGATCTTCGCGCTGCCGGGTACGTCGCGGTAGATGTAGAACCGCTGGAGGTCGTCCTCCGCGCAGGTGGCCGTCGTCAGGTGGGCCTGTTCCTGGTTGGCGATGTTCGCCGGGACCGTCGCGCATCCGCCGTTGCCCCAGTTCCACAGCGTCGCCTCGAGGACTCCGTTGTTCTCCGTCACGTCGCACAGGCGCCAGTTGTCCAGGTGGGCGCTGAAGATCGTGGACACGCGCAGGCGGATGCCGTCGTTGGCCAGGAGCGGTGCGCTCCAGTTCAGGGGCTTGCCGGGGACGTCGATCCTGTAGGCGCCGGGTTGGCAGGTCAGGGCGGCTTGCGCGGCGCGCCCGGTGGCCTTGGGCTGTTCGGCGGACGTGCCGGCAGGGGGAGCCGGGCGCTGCGCGAGGCGGTCCTGCGTCTGCTTCGCCGTCGGGGCCACGGCGCCCGCCGGGTGCCCGGCCTTCGCGGTGGGCGAGGCGCAGTCGAGGAGGCTCCTCGCCTTGGCCATGATGCTGTTGGGCGGCACCGTGTCCTCGCAGCGCACCGCGCCTTCCTCAAGGGTGGTGTAAGTGGTGAAGCTGCCGCTGCCCGGCCCCTCGATCCACCTCAACGCCCAACTGCCGTCGCCCTGTTGGCTGCGGTTGCAGTTGAGGCTTCCGTACGTACCGGTGACCTTCTTCGTGCCCTTGTAGACGCCGTAGTAGCCGGGCCGGGAGAAGTTCCACGTGACCGTGTTCGACTCGCTGCTGGTGGAGGAGTAGTTGACCTGAACGTTCAGGCCCAGGCTCGCGCCGACGGTGCCGAGGGTCTCGACGGCGAAGCTGCCCTGGACATTGCCGTTGAGGCCGACGGAGACCGAGATGGTGGTCTGGGTGCTGGTGGTGACGCTCTGGTAGCCGGTGGTGCCCTGGGTGACGTACCAGCCCTTGAAGTGGGTGATCTCCGGGGTGACTTCGGTCGTTTTGATGTACGGGCGGCGTGTGCCGAGGTCGGCGGCCGTGCAGACGTCACCGGGTTTGACCTGCGTGGCGGCGGCGGACTTCGCGGGTACGGCCGAGGCCGGTGAAGCGGCGAGGCCCACGGTGGCCAAGGCGGCCGAGGCCGCACAGGCCAGGAGTGTCCTGCCTGTGCGGGTGACGGGTTTTGTGGGGCGCATCGTTGCCCTTTCCCCCTGGTTGTGTGTCCGGTCAAGGGGTGAACGTAACGGCCTCGGGGGCGCGGGGGTGAGCCGGTAATGGGCCAAAGCTGATCAGGGAGGGTCCTATTCCGCCCCTGTTGCGTACGGGTGTCGAACCGGTTCCATCCCTGACGGACCCGTACGCCATCGAACAGGGGGACCCCCTTGCGACACGTCAGACGGCTGCTCACGGCGACAGTCACGCTCGCCCTGACCGCGGTTCTCCTCGCCCCGGGCGTCTCACCGGCCGCCGCCGCGCCACTGCCGGCGGCCCCCGAGGACCGCGGCACCTGCACGGCCACCACCCCCGGCTCCGAACCGGCACGCCGAGGCGCGGCATGGGCCTGCACCAAGGAACGGCCCCTCACGGCCGGGGATCTCGCCCGTATCCGCGCCCGCGTCGCCCCTGTCCCCGGGGTCGCCGCTGCCACCCGGAACGGCGTCGACCCCGGCGACGACCCGGATGCCGGCCCGGAGGCGCTGTGCACCTCGAGCAAGCGCCAGGATGTCGTCTCCAACCGTCACGCCTACTGCATGCGGCACGGCATCGTGTACGCGCTGGTGAACCGCGTGGGTGACACGATCGGCACGGCCGAACTCCTGGTCACGGCCCGGTCCGCACTGGATCCCTACAGCGTGAGGTGGCAGGAGAACATCGCCGTCCTCGCCGGCAGGTACGACGGTGTTTCCGCGGTGGGACTCGCTCTGTCGTCGTCGTGCACCGTGTGCATACCGGGGCCGCCCGCCTGGGGCGGCGGAGCCATCGAGCTGCGCGCGGGTGAGGAGGACCAGAGCGGACATCTCTTCTACGAGACCACCACCCGGGGCGGCGGCGAGCGCTCGCGCAGCGTGATCGCCTACCAGAGCCGGACGGAGAGTCCCGACGCGGAGTACCCCGTCGTCAGCCATGGGCAGTGGGCGGGCCCCTCGGTGGCCTGTGACGGGCAGGTCGGCAATACTCCCGGCTGCATCGCCACCGAGAACCTGGCCAGGGTGGTGCTCAGCAAGTCCCAGTACGGGGCCTCCGCGGTGGCCTACGAATGGGCGCAGAACAACCTGAGCGACAACAACGCCATGGGCACCGGGAAAAGGCCGCTCACGCGCGACGGGGACAAGGCGCGGGCTCAGAGCAGGAGTTACTACACCTGCAAGGCTCCCCCGAAGCCTTTCGTGGCCGACCCCACCGTCGTGAACGACGAATGTGACGAGTTCCCCTTCGCCAGGACCCGCCAGGGCGGCACGCTCGGCTCCCTGTGCGCGGAGATCGTCCCCCGCTCCGTGGGCGGCGGCGCGTGGCGGGTGGACGTCGTACGCGACGAACCGGCCGCACCCTGCGTCAGGGCCCATGTCCCCTCGGACCAGAACCAGAACGCGGGGCGGGCCGTGGGCCGTCAGGTCAAGTCCGAGCGCGTCCTCCAGGGCGAGGCCTACCAGGTGGTCATCACCCCCTAGGCGCCGTGCCGCCCTCCCCGGGGGCCCGGGGAGGGAGGCACCCGCACCAGGCCCGGGTGGCGCCCGTTGCGCGAGGACCCGGCGTGACGCGGGTGCGGCGGCGGAAACAGGACAGTCTGCGGGCGTGAGCAAAGCCACTCCAACCGCCCTGAGGCGAAAGATTCTTCACGGATTTACCACATTGGCCGCAAGATTTTCGCTCCAAGGTTCTTCCGTGTCCGTCAACAACAAGATCATTTTCGTTCAATTCTGCACTTTAGATGGCGAGTTGTCCGTATCGCGGCCAACCGGCCTCCGCGGAATTCCCGGCTCCGACGACCCCCGATAGGCATGGCCGTGCCAGGGGCACCTGACCAGTCCCCCGGCGGAACCGACCACCGCACCACACAGGGGGTTACCCATGTCCAGCATCACGCGCCGCCGCGCCCTCGGCGTCGCCGCATCGGCCGCCGCGGGACTCGCCGCGGGGCGCGCCCTGACGGCACCGGACCAGGCGTCCGCCGCGACCGTCCACGGACGCGGCGGACCGGAGGCGTTCGACGAGGTGTACCAGGGCCGCCGCATACAGGGAGGGCCCTCGCACGGCGGCCACGGCGGCGGCCACCACGGGGGACACGGCGACGGCTACTCCGTACGCATCGACGGCGAGGAACTCCACGTCATGCGCAACGCCGACGGCACCTGGATCAGCGTGATCAACCACTACGAGCCGCTCGCCACGCCCCGCGCCGTGGCCCGGGCCGCCGTCCGCGAACTGCAGGGCGCCCCGCTCGTACCCCTCGCCACCGCCTGATCACGAACCCGGAGCCGCACCACCATGACCGTACGCAAGAACCAGGCCCAGCTCACCGCCACCGAGAAGCGGAACTTCGTCAACGCCGTACTGGAGCTCAAGCGCACCGGCCGGTACGACACCTTCGTCACCACCCACAACGCCTTCATCATGAGCGACACCGACAACGGCGACCGCGTCGGCCACCGCTCGCCGTCCTTCCTGCCCTGGCACCGCCGGTTCCTCCTCCAGTTCGAGCAGGCTCTCCAGGCCGTCGACCCGAGCGTCGCCCTGCCGTACTGGGACTGGACCACCGACCGCACGCCCCGCGCGTCCCTGTGGGCCCCCGACTTCCTCGGCGGCACCGGCCGCGCCCGCGACGGCCAGGTCATGGACGGGCCGTTCGCCCGCTCCACCAACCGCTGGACCGTCTCCGTACGCGTCGACGGCCGCGACTACCTGCGCCGCGCCCTCGGTGCAGGCGGCCGCGAACTGCCCACCCGGGCCGAGGTGGACGCCGTCCTCGCCATGGAGACGTACGACATGCCTCCCTGGAACAGCGCGTCCGACGGCTTCCGCAACCACCTGGAGGGCTGGCGCGGCGTCAACCTGCACAACCGCGTCCACGTCTGGGTCGGCGGCCAGATGGGCACCGGCGCGTCCCCGAACGACCCGGTGTTCTGGCTCCACCACGCCTTCATCGACAAGCTGTGGGCCGACTGGCAGGCGCGCCACCCCCGTTCCGGGTACCTGCCCACCGCCGGCACGCCGAACGTGGTCGACCTGAACGACACCATGCGCCCGTGGAACGACGTCACCCCGGCGGACATGCTCGACCACACCCGCCACTACACCTACGACACGGCCGCCTGACCCGCCAGGGCCGCCGCGAGGTACGGCGCGGTGCGGCTGTCCGCCGCACCCGCCACCTCGGCGGGCGTGCCGGTGGCGACGACGCGGCCACCCGCGTCGCCGCCGCCCGGGCCCAGGTCGACCACCCAGTCCGCGCCGGCCACCACGTCCATGTCGTGCTCGACGACCACCACCGAGTGCCCGGCGGCCGCGCGTGCGGCTCGCCCGCCGGCGTCGACTTGCCCGAACCGGACACCCCCGTCACCGCCGGTCGACGTAGCGCCGCTGCGCCTCCGCGTAGATCGTCCCGAACGCCGGCGACGACTCGCCGGAGCCCGACACGCCCGTGCACATGGCGATCGCGCCCCGGGGGACGCCCACGTCCACGGAGCGCAGGCTGTGCTCCCGGGCACCCCGGACACGGACGTAGGGATCAGGTCATAAGGGCCTGGCATGGCCGTCAGTCTCGGTGTTTACGCTGGTCAGGCCCGCGAGACGGGCGAGGCGGACGTACGAGTCCAGCAGCGCCGCCCGGTTGTGGGTACTGGTGGTGACCAGGACCTCGTCGGCACCCGTCTCCTTCACGGCCTCCTCCAGCGCGTCCCGCACCTGCTCCTCGGTGCCGTGGATGTGGCCGCGCAGCGCCGACGCGTAGAACTCCCGCTGCCGGTCCGTCATGGCCAGGCGCTCGATCCGCTCCGGCGGCGCGAGCGGCGGGAACGTGCCGTTCGTACGCGAGTACGCCAGCGACCAGGCCTCCGGCACCAGCAACCGCGCCGCCTCCTCCTCGGTCGCGGCGACGGCCACGGTCCCCGACACGACGACGTACGGCTCCCGCGACCAGACGGAGGGCCGGAAGTCCGCGCGGTACCGCTCGATCGCGGCCACCACCTTCGGCCGGCCCTTCAGGTCCCCGATCACCAGCGGCAGCCCGGCTTCCGCGGCGATGGCCGCGCCCTGACCGGTGGCCAGGACGTACGGCGGCACCCGCAGCCCCTCGGCGGGGCGGGCGTGCACGTGCGGGTGCGCCGTCCCCGTGCCCGTGAACCAGCCCAGCAGCTCCGCGAGCTGCCCGGCGAAGTCGTCGGCGTCCTTCTTCTCGCGGCCCAGCGCCCGCCGTATCCCGTCCGTGAAGCCGACGGAACGGCCCAGGCCCATGTCGACGCGGCCCGGGGACTCCAGGACGCCGAACTGCTCGGCCACCACCAGCGGTTGATGGTTCGGCAGCATCACCCCGCCCGTGCCCACCCGGATGGTGCTGGTCGCGGCGGCGACGGCGGCCGCCAGCACGGTCGGCGCCGCACCCGCGACGCCCGGCACGCCGTGGTGCTCCGAGACCCAGAAGCGGTGGTAGCCCAGCGCCTCCACCTCCCGGGCGAGGGCCACCGTGTCCCGCAGCGCCTGCGGGCCGTCCGACCCCTCCCGGGTGCGGGACCGGTCCAGCACCGACAGACGCGTCGCAGCGATCAAAGAGCTCACACCCCTGTCAACGCCCCCACCGCGCCAGGATTCCCTACGCTGGGCCCGTGACGCGAAACAGCAGGCCACTGGCCGTATTCGACCTGGACAACACGCTGTCCGACGCCCGCCACCGGCAGCGCTTCCTGGAGCGCGAGCCGCGCGACTGGGACGCCTTCTTCGCGGCCGCGCCCGAGGACCCGCCGCTGGCCCGGGGCGTGGAGCTGTGCCTGGAGGCGGCCGAGGAGTGCGACGTGGTGTACCTCACCGGCCGGCCCGAGCGGTGCCGCGCGGACAC
This sequence comes from Streptomyces sp. WAC05374, assembly GCF_004353505.1. Classification (GTDB taxonomy): domain Bacteria; phylum Actinomycetota; class Actinomycetes; order Streptomycetales; family Streptomycetaceae; genus Streptomyces. The sequence continues at coordinate 3,148 of NZ_SMNQ01000022.1, read as the reverse complement.
GGTGGCCTGGCTGGCCGCGCACGGCCTGCCCCGCGGCCCGCTCCACATGCGCCGCGACCACGACCGCCGCCCGGCCCGGGTCACCAAGCTGGAGGTCCTGCGCCGGCTCTCCGGCAACCGCGAGGTCCGCATGCTCGTCGACGACGACGAACTGGTCTGCGACGCCGCCGAACGAGCGGGCTTCCGGGTCGTACGGGCCCGCTGGGCGGAGAGCTCACAGGCGCTGGTCCAGGCGCAGGAGAAGGAGGGCCGGACCTGATCAGCCGGCGGCCTCGGGGCCGTCCTCCAGACGGAAGCCGACCTTCAGGCCGACCTGGTAGTGGGCGATCCGCCCGTCCTCGATGTGTCCCCTGATCTGCGTCACCTCGAACCAGTCCAGGTTGCGCAGGGTCTCCGAGGCGCGGGCGATGCCGTTGCGCATCGCGTCGTCCACGCCTTCGTGCGAGGTGCCGACGATCTCGGTGACGCGGTAGGTGTGATGCGACATGGAGGTCTCCTCGTTCGCCCGGTGGTCATCGCCCGGTGGTGCGTTCCTTCCACGGTGCACCACCACGCCGGGGTCCGCGCGGCGGTGCGGCGGGGCGGCGGTCCCCGGGGCAGGGGCGGCCGACCCCTTGACCCGCCACTTGGTCCATACCAAAATCCAGCCATCACGCCCGCGGCGAACCCGCTTCGCTTCCCCCCACGTCGGGTCCACTCCTCCCGCACACGCAAAAGGTGACCTACGTGAAGAAGCGCCTCCTGGCGTGCGCCTGCGCGCTCATCGCCACGGCCCCGTCCGCCCTGACCGGCTGCGGCCTCCTGCCCGGTGACGGGGGCCCCGGCACCCGCACGGTGACGGTGTGGCTGATGAAGGGCAGCGTGTCCGACGACTTCCTGAAGCGGTTCACCACCGCGTACGAGAAGGAGCACCCCGGCATCCGGCTGGAGGTCGCCTTCCAGGAGTGGACCGGCATCGGCAAGAAGGTCACCACCGCGCTGGAGAGCGACGACGCGCCCGACGTCATCGAGGTCGGCAACACCCAGGTCGCCCAGTACGCGGAGACCGAACTCCTGTACGATCTGACGCTCGAGTCCGTACGGGACCTCGGCTACCAGGACTGGCTCCCCGGCCTCGCCGAGCCCGGCAAGGTCAACGGCTCCCAGTTCGGCATCCCCTGGTACGCGGCCAACCGGGTGGTCATCTACCGCAAGGACCTGTTCGAGCGCGCCGGCATCACGAAACCGCCGAAGACCCGCGAGCAGTGGCTGGAGGACACCGGGAAGCTCAACGACCCCGCCGCCGGCACCCAGGGCATCTACCTCGCGGGCCAGGACTGGTACACCCTGGCCGGCTTCATCTGGGACGAGGGCGGAGAACTGGCCGTCGAGAAGAACGGCACCTGGAGCGGAGCCCTCCACACCCCCGCCGCCCTGCGCGGCATGGACGTCTACAAGGAGCTCCAGGCGCTGGGTGAGGGCCCCAAGGACGCGGACGAGGAGAACCCGCCGCAGGCCCAGGTCTTCGCCGGGGGCGACGTCGCCCAGATCATCGCCCCGCCGAGCGTCGCCGCCGCCATCACGGAGCGCAACCCGGCGCTGGAGGACCAGCTCGGCTTCTTCCCCATCCCGGGCAAGACGGCCGACAAGCCGTGCGCCGTCTTCACCGGCGGCTCCGACCTGATCGTCCCGCTGAACTCCCGCGACCGCGCCGCCGCCATCGACGTCGTCACCGCGCTGGCCGGCGAGAAGTGGCAGACCGACCTCGCCCGCACCATGAACTACGTCCCGAACAAGTCCTCCCTGGCCGCCGCCGTGGGCGGCCAGGAGGCCACCGCGGCCATGGCGGCGGGCGCCGCACGCGGCAGGGCCACACCCAACTCCCCGGAGTGGGCGGCCGTCGAGGCGGCCAACCCGATCAAGCCCTACATGACGGCCGTCCTGGAGGGCGAGTCCCCCGAGCGCGCGGCCAAGGCGGCATCGGCCAGGATCACCACCACCCTGGGCGGCGACGGATAACCGCTCCCCGCGCGCGTGGCACCCGCGTACCGGGCATTCAGCCGTCCCACACCCACGCTCCGCCACACGGTCATGTCGAATCCAGCCGGCCACGGAAGAAGTAGGGGACCGGGCCGCCCAGCCACGGCCCGGGTCCCTCCCTCCGGCACAGGAGACCGCCATGCCCGCTTCCCCCGCCGCGACCGCCCCCGCCCCGGACCCGGCGCCCGCCGCGCCGCACTCCCGCTACGCCGTCTCACTCGCCCACGACCAGGAAGAGGTGCGCGCCGCCCAGCGACTGCGCCACCAGGTGTTCGCCGGGGAACTCGGGGCGCACCTCGAGGGACCCGAACCGGGCCTCGACAGCGACGAGTTCGACGCGTACTGCGACCACCTCCTCGTACGCGAGGAGGCCACCGGCGACATCGTCGGCACCTACCGGCTGCTCCCGCCCGAGCGCGCCCGCATCGCCGGGCGGCTCTACTCCGAGAGCGAGTTCGACCTCACCCGGCTCGCCCCCATCCGCGACGACCTCGTCGAGGTCGGCCGCTCCTGCGTCCACCCCGCGCACCGCAACGGCGCCGTCATCTCCCTCATCTGGGCCGGCATCGCCCGCTACATGACCCGCACCGGCCACACCTGGCTGGCCGGGTGCTGCTCCCTGCCGCTCGCCGACGGCGGCGCCCTCGCCGCCGCCACCTGGGACACGGTCAAGGCCAAACACCTGGCCCCCGAGGAGTACTGGGTCACCCCGCACCGGCTCTGGTCCGCCGACGGTGTCGCCCGCCCCGCCGGCCGCGCCGAACTGCCGCCCCTGCTCCGCGGCTACCTGCGGCTGGGCGCGTGGGTCTGCGGCGCACCCGCCCACGACCCCGCGTTCGGCGTCGCCGACCTGTACGTGCTGCTGTCGCTGCGCCGCACCGACCCCCGCTACCTGCGGCACTTCCTGTCCCTCGCCCCCGCCCGGTGAGCGGGTCCCGGCCCGGCTCGCCCTGGCTGCCCGCCGCGCCCTGCACGCCCCGCTCCTGCGCGCGAGGACCGGCGGCGGGCGCCTCGCGCGGGCGGGCCGCCGCCCGCCTGGTGGCCGGCGCGCTGGCCGTCCTCGCGGGCGTGCTCCTCGCGCCCCTCACCGCCCTCCTCGGCCGCACCGCCCGCGAGTGGGCCACCCGCC
>NZ_SMNQ01000021.1 GCF_004353505.1 Streptomyces sp. WAC05374 | reverse complement strand
CAGGTCGTCCCCGCACCCCCCCCCTCCGCGAACGAGGGCACACGCCAACTGGCGACCCTCACCGCCCCCGCCCCCCCCCCACCCGCCCCCCCCCCCCGAACCCCCACCCCGCCCCCCACCCCCCCCCCGCCCCCACCGCCACCCCGCCGCCCCCCCCCCCCCCCCCCCACCCACCCACCGCCACCCCACCGCCCTCACCCCCCCCCCCCCCGGCCACCCGCTTGCCCCCAGCCCCCCGCCCGCCCCCCCGCCCACCCCCGGAGACCCGCAGCCCCAGCCCCAGCCTCAGCCCGACCCCCAGCCCCAGCCTCAGCCCGACCCCCGGCCCGACCCCCACCCCCAGCCCCACCCCGCGCAGGCGTCCGCCGAGCCTCCTCCGCCGCTCGAACTGCTCGCTCAGTTGACCAACACCCCGGCGCCGTCCGACACCCCGGCACGTACGGTCGCGCGCAAGGTGAAGATCTGGTCGCCGATCGCCGTGCTCCTCGGGCTCGTTCTGCTCACCGTGCAGCTCGTCCGCCCGCTCCCCGAGCCGACGTTCACCCTCGCGGAGAACGCGTCCTCCTTCACCCTCCCGGGTGACAAGCTGTCCATCCCGTGGCCCGAGAAGGGGCAGGGAGCGGTGACGGTCGTGGGTTCGGGCAGTATCGGCACGTTCGGGGCGGAGAAGCCCGTCCCGACGGCGAGCGTCGCGAAGATCATGACCGCGTACGTGATCCTCCGTGAGCACCCGCTCAAGAAGGACGAGAAGGGTCCTCGGATCGCGGTCGACGCCCAGGCCGTGAGTGAGGGTTCGTCGGAGAACGAGTCGCGCATCGAGGGCCTGGAACTCGGCCAGACGTTCACGCAGCAGGACATGCTCAAGATGCTGATGATCCCGTCGGGCAACAACATCGGGCGGCTACTCGCCCGCTGGGACACCGGGTCCAAGGATGAGGCGGCGTTCGTCAGGAAGATGAACGACGCCGCCAAGGCGCTCGGCATGAGGAACACGACGTACACCGACCCCAGCGGCCTCGACAGCAAGACCGTCAGCACAGCCGCCGACCAGCTCAAACTGGCCGAGGCCGTCATGAAGTTCGACGCCTTCCGCGCGATCGTCGCCATGCCGAACGCGGACATCCCCGGGGTCGGGCGCATCAACAACAACAACGACCGTCTGCTGGTCGCCGGGTTGAGCGTCAGGGGCATCAAGACGGGCTCCAACACCCCGGCCGGCGGCACGCTGTCCTGGGCGGCCTACAAGACCGTGGACGGCAAGGACCGGCTGATCCTCGGCACGATGATGGACCAGCACGCGCCGCCGCCGGACCCCAACGGCGCCAACAGCCTCCTACTGGTGCAGGACAACAGCAAGAAGGTCATCGAGGCGGTGCGTGAGGCGCTCACCTCCGCCCCGGCGGTGACCAAGGGCCAGGTCGTCGGCCATGTCGACGACGGCCTCGGTGGCCGCACCCCGGTCATCGCCACCCAGGACCTGAAGGCCGTTGGCGTCCCCGGCCAGAAGCTGACCCTCACCTTCCACCGCACCGGCACGTCCCTGCCCCGCACGGCACGAGCCGGCACCGTCATCGGCGACCTCACCATCGGCACCGGCCCCAACGCCCCCCGCGTCCCGGTCGCCCTCCAGTCCGAGCTCACCGAGCCCTCCGTCCCCGAAAAGCTCACCCGCCTCGGCTGACCCCGAAGCCCCCGGCCGGAACAGCGCGTGCCCGCCCCCACCACGGGGACGGGCACGCGCGTCCGTACGACGGTCGGGCCCGGGCACTCGAGCGCGGTACGAGCGCCACCACCGACAACTGGGTTCGGCCGGTCGCAGAGCAGCGCTCGAGTCACTGCTATCGGCGGAGCTTCTGTAGCTTCAGGGCGCCCAGAATGCCATCCGTATCCGGCTGACGGAGCCAGTCGTCGTTCTTGGCCCACAGGGTGGCGATGCCGGCGCGGCTCTCAGCGTCGAGTTCGTTCAGCAGGCCAGAAACGGCCTCGCGCGGAGTATCCCCGAGCGCCAGGATGATCAGCTTGCGCACGCCCTCCGGTGCCGTCTGAAGGGCGCTTACGAGTTCGGCGACGAGATTGCGCTCGGCCAGCAGGTGCGCAGCCGTGGCGGCCTGGCGCAGATCGTCAGCGCGAAGCCAGTCGAGGAGCTCGTCCAGGCACGTCCGGGGCAGTTCTGTCGGCATGACCGCCGCTGCGTGCGTCGCGACGAGAACGCTGGGATCGTTGACGAGGCGCATGAGCTTGGAGGGTGCCTGGCGAGCCCCAGCCCCGAGCCCCCAGGCGGCAGCTGCACGGATCTCTTCCGGAATCGATGGCTCGGTCTTGCCGGCAACCGAGTACAGCGCATCCGCGGCTTCCTCGGTGTCGATCTCCGACAGGGAGAACACGGCCTCCATGCGTACCTCGTCGGCCGAGTCAGCGCCTTCAGCGAGCGTGCGCAGCGCAGCGACGGACGCCGGCCGCGTGGCGGCAAGGCTGGCGTGCGCTTCGAGGCGAATGCGCCAGTCATTGGCCTCGTCTTTCGCTATGCGGATGAGGATCTCCTCGACCTGCTCTGTGCCAAGGAATCGGGCCGCCTTGACGGCCGGAAACCGGATGTCGTCGTCAGTCGACAGGAGGTCTTCCTGCCAGCTCCAGGACCCGTCGCCGGCGCAGGTGATCGAGTCAGCCATGCGGAAGCAGAACGCGACCGGTTGACCAGTCTCGAATGGTGTCCCTGCTGCCAACGTGTAGAACGCACTCCAACGGCTACCGCTCCCGTAGAGATACGTGCCGGCGCCCTTCGTGACGCGAATTTTTTTCACGCCGTGATCGACGGTGAGAACCTCGCCGGAATAGTCCGGGGCCCACATCGGCCACCTACGGTCCATCTCCGAGCCCTCGGACACGGACTTTCGGTTGCCCTCCTTGGAGGATTCCAAGGCGTTTTCCAGGCTCCGTCGGGTCACGTAGACAAGGTTGGAGACGCTCACAGGGCTCGTCTTCATGTCGACACGCGCGAAGGCGAAGACGTCGTCCAGGCGCATACCTCCGTCGCGCCAGGATCTGCCTGGCAGCGTGGAGTCGGACAGCTTGATCTCAAGCTTTGTCTTGCCCTTGGACTCGAAGCGGCGTCCACAGGTGACGCACATGAGGTCCGGCAGGCGCATGCGCTTGACCTTCGTCTGCCACACCTTGTTGGCCTTGGCGTACCGCTCGAGCTCGATAATGTTGTGCCCGTGATTGTCTTCGAGGTCACGGGTAATCGCGTCGGCGGCGTGGACCCCCATGCTCAAGAAACGAGCGAAATCAGCGTCTTCTTTGAACCCCATCAGATGCCTTCGAGTAGTTGTGCGGCATCTACCTTGAGCGCACGCGCGAGGGCAATGATGTTGTCAAGGCTTACGTTGCGCTGACCTCGTTCCAACGAAGAGACGTAAGTGCGGTGGATGCCGGCATCTTCTGCGAGCTCTTCTTGCGAGAGGCCTGCCGCGAGGCGGTGCTGCCGCACACGGTGGCCGAACGCCTCGCGCTGCCGCTGGATGCGGAGCTTGTCGGAGGCTTGGGTCATGATGTCCAGGGACGCTAGGACGGTGCAGACGATGGGTCTACAGACTATGAGTAACATTGGTGGCGTGGCCGAGGAGATCGTGGTGGGTCGTGGTGACCCTGTCTATCTCGCGCATGCCTACCTGACGAAGGTCCCCGTCTCCGCCATCACGCCGTTCATCGCGACCTACTGTCCGCCCGGCGGCGTCGTGGTCGACCCTTTCGCCGGGTCCGGCATGACAGGGGTCGCGGCGCGGATCACCGGGCGCCGGGCGCGCCTGTCGGACATCTCGGTGCTCGGGCGCCACATCGGCTCCAACTACCTGAACATGGTGGAGGGGTACGAGTTCACCAGGGCCGCGCAGGCCGTCATCAAGCGGGCTCAGGACGCCGTCGGCAAGATCTACGAGGTTCCCTGCACGGGGTGCGGCGGAACCGGTCGGCTTGCGAAGACCGTCTGGAGCGTTCTGGTGAGATGCGCGGGCTGCGAGGAGCCCGTGAACTACTACCACTCACTCGAGGCTGCGGGGTGGTCGAAGTCAGAGATGGTCTGTCCGCATTGCCCGGCCCGCATTTCGAGCAAGCTTGAGCGCGTGGGTGAGCAGCCCGTTGTCGACTACATCAACTGCGCCTGCTGCCCGAAGCAGCGTGAGCAGCCGGCGGTCGTCGCGCCGAGCGTTGACGTCGACGGCCTGGACTTTCCTCACGTCGAGATCACTCCCGACCGGGAGATGTACCGGGCGTCTGCGCTGGGCAAGAGCGGCTATACGACCGTGGCTTCGTTCTATTCACCGCGCAACCTACGCACTCTCGTGGCGCTGCGAGATGAGATCCGCGGTATTGAGGACCGCGCCCTGAGTCAGAAGCTGTTGTTCGCGTTCACGGCGACGTTGACTCGGGCGAGTAAGCGGTACCAGTGGTCGCACAAACGCCCGCTGAACGCCGCGAACCAGAACTATTACATCGCGCCGGTCTTCTATGAATGGAACGTGTTCGAGCTCTTCGAACGCAAGACGCACGCTGTGCTGAAGGCTGATGACTGGATCCGGACGCAGGCGTTCACGCGCAACGTGGACGTGGACGAGGTGTCCGCGGAGTACGTCACGGAGAGCGCTGCGGAGCTGTCCCTGCCGGACGCGAGCGCGGACTACGTGTTCACGGACCCGCCGTTCGGTTCGAACCTCTTCTACGCGGACATGGCCCTGTTTCAGGAGGGCTGGCTGGATGGCTTCACGGACGTCAGCAAGGAAGCGGTGATCGATCGCTCCACCGGCACCAAGCGCACGGCGGACCGTTACGAGGCGCTGCTGACGCAGTCGCTCAAGCAGTGCCGCCGCATCCTGAAGCCCGGTGGGCGCATCTCGATGGTCTTCGGCAATTCCTCGGGCAAGATCTGGGCAGTGGTCCAGCGAGCAGTCGCAGGGGCCGGCCTGCGTATCGAGCCGGAAAAAATCGCCATTCTGAACAAGGGGCAGCGCTCCGTGAAGGGGCTGGCCTCGGGCTTCGAGCACGTCGCCACGCTCGACCTCGTCCTGACGATGGTTCCGCAGGACGACGCCGAGGCGTCGTTCAAGCAGCCCATGGCTGAGGACATTGCTGCGGTGACGCGCGAGCTGGTTGGATCCGTAGGCCCTGCCTCTCCGAGTCACCTGTATTTGGAGCTGCTCCGCCGCGCGCTTCGGGAAGGATGGAGTGTCGCGGACCTCGACCTGCAGACGGCGACGTCAACGTTGCTGAATGACGGGTGGAGCATCGACTCGAAGACGGGCCTTCTGGTCGAGCCCAAGTAGGCGGTTCGAGTGGCCAGGAGGAGGTGGAGGACGTCCGGCGGCCACCCGTCCCGCCGGACCTCGTGGCCGTTCTCTGTGAGTACCTGGCCACCTTTGGCACGGCGGACCACGGGCGCCTGTTTTTCAGCGAGAAGGGCTCGGTGGCACCATCTACGGCCTACTGCCGCCCGTGGCAGGAGGCCCAGCTCCTGGCACCCGCAGTGCCCTGAATCCGTCGAGGGCCGTCACTGTTCCCGCAGGTGACCAGCGGCGATCCCTCAAGATCTTGTCCAGGGACACCACGCACCCCCACATACACCCGCGCAAATACGAAGACCCCGGCCTCAGCGTTTCCGCTGGTGTCGGGGTCCTTCAGGCACCTGATGCAAGGTGCCCCCGGCAGGATTCGAACCTGCGCACACGGCTCCGGAGTGATTGTGCCGATCGAGCCATGCATCCCCTCTGACCTGCGCGGAAGCCAGTCCGTTGTGGTAAGGGGACACACAGTGTGTCGGAGCTGTGTCGCAGGAGCCCTCAGTTGGCCGGGGCCGGGCACTGCGCCGGCCGCCTTCCTGCGCGGGCTGGATGCGCTGGGCGCCTTGTGGCAGGGACTGCTTTGCCCCGAAGCAACTCGGGCGGGAGCTCAGCCCTTGGGCGGTGGGTCTCCCACCTGCGCTGATGGTCCGCAGACGTTCGCGCTCATCCGCCGCTGCTCGTCGGCGTTGTCACGCAGTCAGACACTCACCCTGGGGGCGGCCTGAGTCGTGGCATAGTCACATTCGTCACCGTCAACTCAAGGCCGTTGTTCCTCGCTCATGCTCGAACCGCCGAGATCAATGCCGCTAAAGCCGCGATCAGACCAGCAACGGCCGTCACGCTGGCTAGCCACAGACTGGCTCTCCGATGGCTGTCGTCATTAGGCTCCCTGTTGGAAGGGCTGTCAGGCAACGTCATGCTGGTCCTTCACTTGATGCAGGCCGGTCGGCAGTTGCTGCTGCCGTGGGCCTCGTCAGGTAAGCCCCGTCCTGGCCGGCTATAGCAGGGGCGGGGCTTCATTTCGAAGGGAACCTAGCAGTCTGCTGACCAGCATGTTTGTCCACCGATTCGGTTTCGGCTGCCCGAGAGGCGCCGATGGTGGATACTCATTTCATCCCGTCAGCAACCAGGGGATAGCTCTGTCCTGCGGCATATGACAGCGGTCTATCTGCGGAGCCTTACAGGTAAAAGGGGTGACTTGGCTGAATGTGCGAAATCGGACACTCGTCAGTTTGGCCAGATCTCGCCTAGGGGCGTTCCTACCTGCACCATCACCCACCCCTAACTCCCATCCCGTCCGCCGTCGACCCACACGTATGTGGAGCGGGCGCGGTGCCGGGTTCCAGGTGGAGCGCGCCACTGTACGAACGACCTGGACGCCCGGTGCCGTGTCTGCTCGGCTTGTCCTGGGTCGATGGCAGGCGGGATGGGAGTTCCCCACCGCCACACCCCACCGGCCGGCACCCGCGTAGGGAGCCCTCGCCGTCCCGGAGCCTGAGGCCCCCGCCGGAGGCATGTCGGTGGCCTTGGGAACCGGTGGCCGTTGGGGCTCGGCTCATGCCCTTGGGCCTATCCCAGCCGTTGGGGCGGGCGTCGGCGCAGCGCGCGCGGAGCGGGCCGAAGGCAGGCGCGTCGCGCGGAGCGGAGCCGGGAAGCCCGCCCGGCGGAGCGGAGCGCAGCCGGGTGCTTGAGCAGGTAGGGAAAGTTCCGAACCCTGCTGTGTGCCCCTCGTGAGCCAGAGCAGATCGGAAGTCGCCTCCGGCTCCTACGTCCGTTGAGAGGTCGGCTTCGCCGACGGGCTGTAACACCCTGGGGTGTTGCAGCCGCTTCTTTCCAGGTCCGACCCGGGTCGCAGAACAGAGCTGCTTGGGGGCCTACGTCGCTGTCAGTGCGGCATCGTACGGTCGACTGAGCCGAACACTTGGGGGTCAAATGCCTGAGGGCTTAAGTGAACTCAGTTGGTGGTGGATCAAGGTAAGAAACCGGTCAGAAGGCAAGTTCTTCCTGTACTACCCAAACAGTGGTATTGCGGATGCCCGAGTCTTGCGGGTATGCGATCGAGACGGACATGATCACGCCATCCTGATTTGGAACATCTGCCATGGATGCCGTCGTGGCCTGATCGCGAAGATCTCGATGATTCCTGAATGGCAGCGGCAGGGGCTGGGCCGCCGACTGGTGTTGTGGGCCCTGCGTGACGGCCCTGACTACGAGTGGGTCACATCGAGCCAGTCGCCGGACGGCCAACAATTCTTCCCCGCTCTGGCGAGGGAAACCGGCGCAGCCCTCACCAACAGGGGGAAGGTGTGCGCACACATCGACGTCGCGAACCGGGCGTACCCCAGGCCGCGGCTCGTACGCGACATCTGAGATCGTCTGCCGCCCGGACACACCGGACAGCCACTGTGCTGGCTGTCCGGCGTGTTTGTGCAGGTGAGAGCCTCAACCGGACAGTCGGACAGGTGGGACACTGTGGGTTCGCCTCCCGCGTAGTGGGACGCTGGTAGGGGAAGTCGCCACGTAACTGGAAAGGAAGGCCACGTGACGCAGGCCAGTCCGCGAGGTACGTACTTGGAGGTCTCTGATTCTCTGCGCCAGAAGATCAGGGAGGGCACGATCACGGAGGCTCTGCCGTCTCAGGCGAAGCTCATGAGCGCCCACGGTGTCAGCCGCAGCACCATCGAGCGTGCCCTAGCTGTGCTCAAGAGTGAGGGCTTGATCGAATCAGTGCAGGGGGCCGGTTGGTACGTGGCGGGGACCGGGGACCGTCGCCCGCTGGTCGAGAAGGTGACCGACCTCTTGCGGGCCGAGGGGGTCAAGGTCGGAGACCCCTTCCCCACCGAGAAGGAGCTGTGCGAGAAGTTCGGCGCGTCGCGGACCGCCGTCCGCTCCGCCATTGCGCAGATGGCAGGTCAAGGGCTCATCGGCAAGGGGGCGACGCGGGGCCGGGAAGTCCGTGCCCTGCCCGTCGGACAAGGAGACCGGCCGGCGTGACGACCAGTGAACGCACCGGGTTCGATGCGGCCGCGGCCGAGGACATCCTCCGGAAGGCATGCGCACTCGCCGATGTGGACCCGGACGGGATCAAGATGCTGAGGCTCGGGGACCACGCAGTCTTCCGCATCGACGGCGGCCGGATCATTTCTCGAGTAGGCCGGAGTCCCGACCGGTTGCCCTCCGTGCGTAGGGAGGTAGCCGTAGCCGGATGGCTCGCTGCCGAGGAATACCCGGCGGCGCGACTCGTCACGAAGGCGAAACAGCCCGTCGTCGTCGAGGGCCACCCCGTGACGTTCTGGGAGGGACTGGCCGACGGTGACACATACGCCAGTACGCGCGAGATGGGGGAACTACTGCGGCGGCTCCATCAACTGGAACCGCCGCCCTTTTCTCTGCCGCCCCTAAGTCCCTTTGACAGGGTCGGAGATCGCTTGGGGCGCGCCGTGATCCCTGCCAAGTTCCGGACCTATCTCGCGTCTCGGGCTGACGAGTTGGCGGCTGAGTACGACCGTCTACAGTTCGCCCTCCCGACGGGACCCGTACACGGAGACTTCAATGTCGGCAACGTCCTCCGTGACGCGGCTGGACGCCCGAGGGTCATCGACCTGGACGGCTTCGTCATGGGCCCGCGGGAGTGGGACCTCATGCAGACGGCGATGTACTACGACAGCTTCGGTTGGCACACAGCGGCTGAATACGCTGACTTCGTCGAGGGGTATGGCTTCGACGTCCGACAGTGGTCCGGATATTCCGTGCTCCGCAGCGTCCGCGAACTGCTCATGGTCACGTGGCTCTCTCAAAACGCCGGCACGGACTCGCGAGCGGCCGAGGAAGTCGAGAAACGCGTAGAAACCCTGCGCTCAGGCGGTTCGCGTCGCGACTGGGCACCGTTCTAGCTAAGCTTTCGTCTACGATGCGCCCATCAGAGCGGATATTTTCGGTGCTGGTTCTCGTCTTAACTATCTCTGCCACCAGCGAGCCTTTTTCCTAACGACCGGTTCAGTTGCTCGGTAGCGAGCAGCGAAGCCTTGGGTGCCACCGCTTTCTTCCGCCTTCATGAATTCCCTAAACTCTCTCCGAGCCTCCGATAGATAGGATGGCGGTGCCCCGATCGTGACTCTCTCCATCAAGTCACTCATCGGATCTATCAGCGGCCGGTACTGGTCACATGGGAATCCAATTACTTCAAGAGCTACTGCCGCCATGCCTCGCCCCAAGTGGTATGAACACAGGCGTTCTGAGGGCAGCATCTGGCAAAGAAGCCGCTGAATGTTGAAGGCGTTGCCGCGTGTGCGATCGTCGATGCCTTTCCACTCATTCAAGCCATACTGGTCCCAGGTTGATTCAATGGCATTGTCAAAGGACTGGTAGTCAAGTAGGGGGATTTTCGGGTGATTTGGGCAGCGCGCCTCATTATCCCGATCGACTATGAGGTTTAGGGATATGAAGTCGCCATTTCCCCATTCGGGATGAGACATTTCTATGCGTCCTCTGGGTGGGAGTAGGGTAGCGACAATGACGTCGCCTAACTCAAGTCTCTGCCCGGTTCCTGCCCATGTCGAGTTGGAGTGCCGGTGCTTGCTTGGCTAGGGCTGAGCGCCCGACCTGCTGCCAGAGACGGAAGCCGCGGGCCTGTTCCGTGAAGTCGCGGAACTCCGCGGCCCGCTTCATCCCGTCCGTGATGCGCCCCTGGAACTCCCGCACGTACTGCACGCAGCGTGCCGACTTCAGTCCCTCGCCTAGGCGCAACGCGCTCAGCGCGATCTCGAAGCCCTTAGCGGCCTCACCCTGATTGATGTACGCCTCGGCTTGCACCATCGTCGCGAAGAAATCACTGCGGTTGTTCAGGCCGTCGCCGAAGATGGAACCTGCGCCCCTCTCTGTGGCCTGCACCGAGCGCCCCAAGTCGCGGAAGCAGTGCCCGAACTCGGCTGCCAACTCCACCTCATCGAAGTACGCGATGTATGCCGGATCGCTGTCCGGGGTGCGCAGACTGAGTTGACGTTCCGCATCGGACAATGCGAGGTCGCATCCTCGCGCGTCACCCAGGCGGGCGAGGGCCCGCGCCTCCATCGCGCGGAATTGCGCGGCCATTGTCGGGGTGAGGCTGCCGGCCGGACCCGTGAGCGCGGCACGCGCCAGAGTTGCGGCGTCACGGTAGCGCCCGACGAAGGTGGCCTGATGGCTCATCGCAGACAGAATGCTCCCGCCCAGTAGCCGGTCGCCGGCGGCTTGGGCCATGCGCAAAGCTTGGATGAAATAGCGCTGCGCGATGCTGTGTAGGCCGCTGTCGTACGACATCCATCCGGCGAGCAACAGAGCTTCGGCCACTGCTGAATGGAGTTGCTTGCCGACGACATCGGCGTACTTTCCGTCGAGCATGGGGCGCACGTCTGTGTGCAGGTACTGAATCAGCGCACGTCGTGCGTGGCCCCCGCCAAATTTGCCGTCAAGCATGCTGAATGCGTCGGCAGTCGAACGCACCATGTCGATGTCTACCGCTCCGATGGCCCGGTTGCCCGAGTGTGTGAGTTCGCCATCCGGGGGAGACACGAGCCAGCGCACGGACGCTTCGTTCCACGCCGCGGAGTCTGGCAACGCTCGAACCAGCGGTTCGGCTTCGGCGAGATCGGCGCGCCAGAGGTCGGCCACGGTGGCGGTGACCGTCTCGGGACAGTCCGGGAAGTCAAGGCCGAGGTCAGGCCGTACGGCGGAGACTGCCGCGTCGCCCATCCCGATGTCGTCGATTGTGAGTCGTCGTCCCAGTTTGCTGCCGATGGCATCAGCGATGAAGCGGGGCATGTCGCCGCGGGGTATGGAGCCCTTGAGCCACCGGCTGACGTATGTGTGATCACAGGTGATGTCCACACCGGAGCGGGCCGCGGCGACGCCCACCGCGCGGGCGAGCGACTTGTGCGAGAAGCCGCCCTCATCCATGAGAGCAGCCAATCTGGCGTTCGGGTCTGCCATGGATCCCCCAGGAGCGGCCGAAGTCTCAGCTTGACTCACCGTCACTCTACGCAGGTCAGGCCCGTGTGCGGATAGTTCGCACAGCGGAGTGCACGAGTGCACCCCCAAGTGCACGCTCCCGAAGTCCCGCCCTCTTGGCGAAGGTTGAGTCACCGCCGTAAGGCAGGCCAGCGGTTCCAGGTTCAAAGAAGAGCGCTTGACGGCCCGGAATCGATCTGCCAACGTGAGTGGTAGGTAATACATACCACGCTTTGCGGGTGTGGCGTTGCCGTGGCGTCGGGACTCCCCAGCAAGGTCGCCCGTCGCCGCGGTTCTCCCTGCTCCTTCGACTCAGGAGAGCACCATGCGCACGTACGTCGGCCACCAACAGGCCGTCTCCGTTGATGAGTTCGTGGAACTCGCCCTTGGCACCCCGGTTGAGCTGTGGCTCGGGACCGAGGGCGAGACGGATGAGGAACGCGAGGCCCGCCAGGACGCGGCGCGCGACATCCTCGCCGACCCCGACTACCGCAGCCTGCCGGACGACGTGGCCCGCATCGCCGCCGAGGTGATCGAGGCGCACGCCCCGGAGCTGTTCAACGTCGTTCCGCTGGCGCGCCCGGCAAGGCGTCGTCGGTCCTCGCGGAAGGGAGCGGCGGCATGAGCGACAGCCCGAACTTCCAGGACCGAGTGTTCCTGGAGAGCGAGGCCGTCTACCAGCGCATTCTTGACGGCCAGGTCAACGACGTGGAAGCCGAACTCATGGACGCCCAGCTCCGGGCTTCGGAGGAGGGCGAGACGACATGAGCACCACTGAGGTCATCAACCGACCGGCGGTGCCGCCGCTGACGAAGCCGGAGATGGGACCTGCCGGACTGGGCGCGCTGGCCGCGGCCGGGGTCGGCGCACTGGGGCTGATCGCCTCGTTCGACGCGGTTTCCGCTGCTGCCGCGCAGTGGGGCTTCGGTGAGCCGTGGATGCTGCCGGTCGGGATTGACGTAGCCATTCCGGTGTTCACCGTGGCCAACCTGCTGTTGATCCGGATGGACATGGCGTTGGCGTGGGTGCGGTTCGTGCCGTGGGCGCTGACGCTGGTCACGTGCGGGCTGAACGTAGCCGCGGGTGAGTCGCTGTGGGCGAAGGTTGCGCACGGCACTATGCCGCTGCTGTGGGTGGTGTTCTCCGAGATCGGCGCCCACGTCTACGCCGTGCGGATCGGCGCCGCGACCGGCCGGCGGATGGAGAAGGTGAGGTTCTCCCGCTGGATGCTCGCCCCGCTGTCGACGTTCGCCCTGTGGCGGCGGATGACGCTGTGGGAGATCACGTCGTACTCGGAGGCGCTGAAGCGGGAGCGTGACCGGCAGTTGGCCCGCGCCCGCCTGCGGGAACAGCACGGCCGGCGGTGGCGGACGAAGACCCCGCGCCCGGAACGTGTGCTGCTCAAGTTGGGGGAGCTGGCCCCGGCGAGCGAGGACGTCCCGCCCGTGCCGCCGCAGGAGGCGGAGAAGCCGAAGCCGGAGGCGCCCAAGACGCCGCGCAAGCGCCCGGCCGGCACCAAGGGCAAGGCCAAGACCGCCAAGGGGCCCCGGACCGCGGCGGAACTGCTGACCGAGGCACGCGAGGCCACGGCCGACTGGTCCGATGACGCGATCAACGCGGAGGCCATCCGAACCACGCTGCACTGCTCTGCTGCCAACTCCCGCGTGCTGCGTGACCTGCTGCTGAACGAGCGTGCCGAGGGGCGCCGCTTGCACTCCGTCGACGACAACGAAGGGACCGAGGGGGCGGCGGCATGAACACCCTGTTGACCATGCTGGCCGCGGCGGCTCCCCTCGCCTCCGGCTGGACGGCCCACACGCTGTGGCTGCGGCGGCGCCTGAACTTCGCTCGCCGTGACCCGCTGACCGGGCTGCGGACGCGCGAGGCATTCACCCGCCGCGCCACCCAGTTGCTGCGGGACCCCCGCGCGGTCGTGGTCCTGGCCGACGTCGACCGCTTCAAGCAGATCGACGACACCTTCGGCCACGCGGCCGGAGACGCGCTGCTGAAGGCGACCGCTGACCGGCTCGCCCATCATGTCGGCCGCTCCGGGGTTGCCGGGCGGCTCGGGGGCGATGAGTTCGCCGCCGTCTTGATCGACGACCACGGCACCGCCGCCGACATGCTCGCCGTGCTTCATGGTCTGCTCGCCCGCCCGGTCGACGGCCAGGACCCGGCCGTACATACGACGGTCTCCCTCGGCTGGGTACGCGCCGCGGACTTCCCCAGCGATGACCTGTCCGCGCTGCTGCGTCGGGCCGATGAGGCGATGTACGCGGCCAAGCAGGCGCGCGCCGGAACCCGTAGGGCGGGGCTGGGGCGGCTGTTCGCCACGGTCACCGGACGGCGCGCGGGCCGTACCGGCGCCCGGACCGATGTGCCCGTGGTGGGGGTGGCTGCCTGATGTCCGCCTACGGCAAGTGCTACGACCCGTCCGGTGCCCGGTTCGGCGTCCCCACGTACCCGTGGCGGTTCGCCCCGGAGGGCTACGCGACCCGACGCCAGTTGCGTGCTCGCGGGCTTCGGCCGGGCGGACAGCCGGTCGCGGCGCAGGTGATGCGCTGCCATCGCGGCCGCAAGGCCGGGGTGCAGGTCGCCTACCTCTACCGCGTCGACCGCGCCAAGCCGGTCCGGCCGATGACCTCCCGCAAGTGGGGTGCGCTCGCCCTGGCGATGCTCGCCCGCCGCACCTGTCCGCAGTGCCGGATCACCTACAGCTACTGCATCCCGACCTCGCTCGGGGTGTGCGTCCTCTGTGCCTACCCCGAGGAACAGCGCGCCGCCTGACCGCTCAGTACGGGGCCCGGTCCCAAACCGACCAAAGCAGCGGCCGGGCCCCACATCCCTCAGAGAGAAGGAACCCTCAGTGAAACACCCCGACGACGACAACGAACTCTTCAACCGGCTGGAAGCCGAGATGGCCGCCGACCCGGCGGGCGACGTGGTCGACCTCGGCAAAGCCCGGTCGGCCCGTACCGAGTCGGCCGACCGCACACCCGACGCGTCGCCCGACTCCGGCCCCGACCGGTCGGCCTACCCCAAGTCGACCGAGTCGGCCGACCCGAGCGAGGGGGAGCCGGACGACTCCGGCCCGACCCTGGTCGACCGCCCGGCGCCGACTCAGTCGGGCCCCGGTCTGGTCGACCGCATCCGCGACTCCAAGCGGCTGGATGTCCTCCCGGCTTGGGTGAAGTCGGGTCCGGAGTTCGCCGACGCGATGCGATGGCTGGCCGGGCATGTCTGGCACACCATCGCCTTCCACGCGGTCCGCTTGCCGTTCCTGTACGTGCCCAAGCTGATCTGGCGCTCGCCGCGGGGCCTTGCTAACACCCTGACCCGCGTGAGCCGGTGGGCGGTCGACGCGGAGGGCGAGCCGCTGCGGCAGGCGGAGGCGCGTCGGGAGAACTCCGAGCTCTACCTGAAGCTCTCGCGGCAGCGTGACCGCCGCGTACGGCTGCGGATGCTCCTGACCATCCTCGGGACACTGTTCGCCCTGGCCATGGCGCTGTTCCTGGTCTACGGAGCCGAGCCGCACACACAGGTCATCGCCGCCACGCTCACCGTGCTGACCCTCGGCTGGCTGGGCGCGCCGGCGGATGCGCCGCTGGCCACGCGCGCGGTGATCAAGACCGAGGTGCAGAAGCTGACCAGCGACATCGTGGTGAAGGCCATGGCGTCCATCGGCATCGGCCAGATCGCCAGTGCCGTGGCCAAGGGGCAGGACGGCATCAAGTTCGTCGCCCCGATCACCCGCGAGGGTCCGGGCTGGCGCGCGGACATCGACCTGCCGCTCGGCGTGACGGTCGCCGACGTGGCCGACCGGCGCGCCCGACTCGCCTCCGGCCTGCGCCGCCCCCTCGGCTGCGTGTGGCCCGACGCCGACCCCAGCGAGCACGAAGGGCGGCTCATCCTGTGGGTGGGTGACCGGGACCTGTCCAAGATCGGACTGGTCAAGTGGCCGCTCGCCAACGCCAGCAAGCACGACATCTTCAAGCGCATCCCGTTCGGCATCGACCCGCGCGGCCGTGCTCAGTCGGTGCCGGTGATCCAGCACAACATCCTGATCGGCTCGCTGCCCGGCCAGGGCAAGACCGCCTCCGTGCGCGTGCTGGCCTGCGGCGCTGCCATGGACCCGTCCGTCGAACTGTGGCTGCACGAGAACAAGGGCACCGGCGACCTGGACTCCCTCGAATGCGTCAGCCACCGGTTCGTCTCCGGCATCGACGACGACTCGATCAAGTACGCCGCCGACTCCCTGAAGCTGCTGCGCGAGGAGGTCATGCGCCGCGCGGCTGCGATCAAGAAGCTGCCGCGGGACCTGTGCCCGGACAAGCGCATCACCCGCGCCATCGCCGACAAGCGCTCGCTCAAGCTCTGGCCGCTCGTGGGCGTTTTTGACGAGTGCCAGAACCTCTTCGGTCACCCCAAGTACGGAAAACAGGCTGGTGACGATGCCGAGTTCATCATCAAGCTCGGTCGCGCCCTGGGCGTGATCCTCGTCCTGGCCACGCAGCGCCCGGACAAGGACTCTCTCCCGACCGGGATTAGCGGCAACGTGTCCATCCGCTTCGCCCTCAAGGTCGCCGGACAGGTCGAGAACGACATGATCCTGGGCACGTCCGCCTACAAGAACGGCGTGCGTGCCACATCCTTCCGGCCGGAGATCGACGCAGGTAACGGCTACCTCGCCGGAGCCACCGCACTGCCGGTCGTGGTGCGCACCGCCTACCTGGATGACCACGCCACCCACGCCATCGCCCAGCGTGCCTACGCCCTGCGCAAGGCCGAGGGCACCCTGTCCGGGCACGCGCTCGGAGAGGACCCTCAAGCCGTGACCGGGCCGTCCTACGACCTGCTCGCCGACGTCGCCGCGGTCGTACCGCCGTCGGAAGAGCGGGTGTGGAACGAGCGGATCGCCGCCCGGCTGGCCGAGCTGAGGCCGGAGGTCTACGGCGGCTGGAAGGGCGAGAACGTCACATCCGCGCTCAAGCCGCACGGCATCAAGACCCGCGACGTGGCCGGGACCACCGACGACGGCACCCGCACCACCCGCCGCGGCATCGCCCGCGCCGACCTCACGAAGGCGATTGCGGAGCGTGACCAAAAGCGGGGCGCCGCCTAGCCCCGGACGGTGCTATCGGTAGCACGTCGCCCTGCTACCGGTAGCACCCCCGCTAGTACCCCACATGACACCTGATCTGCGATCTAGCGCATAGCGCTCTACCAGCGAAAACCCCGGAGACCCCGAGAAAGGGCCACCGATGACCCTCCTCGCCCCTGCTGTCGCCTGCCTGTTGATCGTCACGCTTGGTTACGCAGGAATGTGCGCGGCCAGCCCGTTCGGCACCTGCCGCAAGTGCAACGGCTTCGGCTTCGCCCTGGACACCGACCGCAAGGGACGGCCCAAGCGCGGCAAGAGCTGCCGCCGCTGCAAGGCCACCGGCAAGCGCATACGCGTCGGCCGCTGGCTCTTCAACCGCGCCCAGCGGATCTACCGCGAAGGCACCCACTGACCACCCGCCCACACCACTCGAAGGAGGTTCCGCCCGTGGCCGTCACCGTCTCGCTCGCGGCCCTGTTCGGACTCGTCCTGTTCTTCCTGCTGCGCTCCAAGTCCCTCGGCTACGGCGCCGCGTTCACCGCCGCCGGGTTCGGCTTCTGCCTCGCCTCCACCGGCGCCGCCGGCCCCATCAACCAGCTCGCCGCCGCCGTCATCGACGCCATACAGCAACTGTGAGGAGTCCGGCCGTGAATGAACCGATCATTGCCCGGCACTGGCTCGCCATCATCGCGCCCAAGGCCGCACCCGCGCTGGCCACGTCCACCGTGCTGATCCTGGCCCGCATCTGGAACGCCAACGGCGCCGAACACTCCGTCGGCAACGCCGTGCTGATGACCGCGCTGTCCCTCGGAGCCGCAGCGGCCGGCGTGTGCGCGAGCGTCGGCAGGGCTGGAGACAGCGCCATCGCCGGAACCGCATTCGCCGCCTCCGGAGGACTCGCCCTCGCCGGAGTCGCCGGATACGCCGACGGGCTGTCCCTGCCGCTGCTGCTGTGGGTGCTGGCTACCGCCGTCGCCTACGGGCTCGCCGCGCGGTACTGGCGCACCGACCGCCGCGAGCGCGTCGCGTACGACCGGCAGACCAGCGCGCGCCGCGAGGAACACGCCCACATCGAGCGCGTCGAAGCCCTTCGCGCCGGAGCCCAGATCGAGGTGGCCCGTACCAGCGCCGCCTACACCGAACAGCTCGCCCAGGCCCTTATCACCCGCGCCGCCCTGACCGGCTTCGACTTCAAGGCCGTGGAAGCCGCCGGACTGCCCGAACTCCCCTCCATCAACACCAGCAAGGAGCACTGACCCATGGACGACTTCGTCCCGTACGACTGCGACCTGTGCAACCCCGCCGACGGCAGCGAGCCGTACGACTACCCGCACTGCTGCGGCTGTGGCGCCGACGGCAGCAGCGAACGCCCTGACTGCATCTGCGACTAGCACCGGAGAGGAAACCCATGTTCGAGATCCGCGTCATCTGCGACCCGACCGACAGCGACCGCGTCAGCGCCGCCCTGTCCGCCGCCTTCACCACCGGCTCCGTGCGCCAGCGCCCCACCCACGACGGCCAGCGCACCCGCCTGTACATCACCGCCGACCACCGCCCCGAGCCGGAGCAGAGGCCCACGCCGGAAGAGGCGTACGCGCTCGCCCCGAGCATCATCAGCGAGATCGGATGGACCGCCCGGACCGCAGCCGACAAGCCGTTCTACGACGGGCTGAACCGAGAGTTCTGGCTCCGCAAGGCCGCGCTGTTGGACCGGATTGCGCTGAGCGACGAAGCCGACAGCGTCACCAGCGACGCCGCCGACCTGTCCACCCGAGCCGCGCAGCGGCTGATGGAGCTGGACGGCACGGCCGTCATCTGCGACCCGCGCCGCTACGTCCGGCAGCAGTACGCCCACTGGGCCAAGAACCAGTAGCAACGCCGCGGCGGCGGGACTCCCCAGCAAGGTCGCCCGCCGCCGCGGTTCTCCCTGCCCATCCGTAGACAGAACAGGAGAACCCCCAGCATGCCGTACCCGGACAGCTCTGCCCAGCTCACGGCCGCGCTTGACGCAGCGTCGCGTGACTGGCACGTCTTCCCCCTCATCTCTGGCGACAAGCGCCCGGCCGTCTCCGACTGGGAGACCCGCGCCACCACCGACCCGGACCGCATCACTCGCGCGTGGTCCGTCGCCGCCTTCAACGTCGGCATCGCCACTGGCCCCTCCGGCCTGGTCGTCATCGACCTGGACAAGCCCAAGCACCCCGGCGACACCCCGCCGGCCGCTTGGGCCGAGCACGGCGTCACGGACGGCGCCGACGTGCTCGCCGCACTCTGCGAGCGCCACGGCCAGCCCTTCCCCGCTGACACCTACACCGTGCGCACCTGGAGCGGCGGCACCCACCTGTACTTCGCCACACCCGAGGGCGAGCCCCTGCGCAACACCGCCGGAGACAGCGCACGCGGGCTGGGTTGGAAGGTCGACACCCGCGCCTGGGGCGGACTCGTGGTCGGTGCGGGCAGCACCTTCGCCGGACGCCTGTACGAGGTCACCCACGATGCCCCCGTGGCGCCCCTGCCTGGGTGGCTCGCCGAACTCCTGCGCCCGGCGCCCTTGCCCCCGCAGACGCCCATCACGGTCGCCCTCACGGGCCGTGGACGGCGCACCGCCTTCCTCCGGTCCGCCGTCAACGGGGAAGTCCAGCGGGTCACCGGCTCCGGCCCGCACGAGCACAACAACAGCCTCTACATCGCCTCCGTCGCCCTCGGACAGCTCGTTGCCGGAGGCGAGCTGAGCGAAGCCGACGTCACCGGCTGGCTCCTCACGGCCGCGCTTCAAGTCGGCCAGGGCGAGCGCGAGGCACGGCGCACCATCGCCTCCGGTCTCCGGGCCGGAGCACGGCGCCCCCGGACGGTCGCGGCATGAGCACCAACCCCATCCCGCCCCTGCACCTGTACTCCGTTCCCAGCGACCCCCAGACGGCCCCGGCGGCGCCGCCGAAGCGGGAGCGCCCACGGACCGCATGGACGGCCGATCAGCTCATGGCCGCGCACTTCCCCGAGCCGAAATGGGCCGTGCCCGGCATCCTCGCCGAGGGCGTCAGCGTGCTCGCCGGACCGCCCAAGGTCGGCAAGTCCTGGCTCTCCCTCGGACTGGGCCTGTCGGTCGCGGCCGGAGGCAAGGCCTTCGACTCCGTGCCCGTCCAGGGCGGACCGGTGCTCTACCTCGCCCTGGAAGACACCCCGCGCCGTCTCCAGACCCGCATGGGCAAGCTGCTCGGGGGCCAGCCAGCGCCCGCCGGGCTGACCCTGGTCACCGAATGCCCTCCCTTCCCCCAGGGCGGGACCGAAGCCATTGCCCAGTGGCTGGAGCGAAACCCCGACGCGCGCATGGTCGTCATCGACGTGTTCGCCAAGATGCGTGGCCAGGCCCCGGCAGGGGTGTCGGCGTACGACGCGGACTATGTCGCCGTCGGCTACGCCAAGCGGCTCGCCGACCACTACAGCGTGGCTGTGATCCTTGTGCATCACGTCCGCAAGGCAGGCTCCGACGACTTCCTGACCGAGGTCTCCGGCACCAACGGCATCGCCGGAGCAGCGGACGCCACGCTCGTACTGAAGCGGGCCCGTGGGCAGGCAGACGGCATCCTGCACGTCACCGGCCGCGACGTGGACGAAGCCGAGTACGCCCTCAGCTTCCAGCCCGCTTCCGGCGCCTGGCACCTGCTGGACGGCCCGGTCTCCGACCACATCGTCAGCGACACCCGCGCCACGATCCTGCGCTACGTCCGCGCCCACCCCGGAGCCAAGCCCAAGGACATGGCGGGCGAGCTGCCGCACGTCGACCTCGACACGATCCGCCGCACCTGCAACCGCATGGCCGACGCCGGACAGCTCACCAAGGACGCCGGCGGCCGGTATTACCCGGACACGGAGACCCGGACCCAGGGCCCCCAAGAGGTGTCCGCACTGTCCGGCTGTCCGGTCACCCCATCTGACCAGCCCGAACACCCCGGACAGTCGGAATTGGAACTGTCCGGCCTGTCCGGTGCTGACGAATCCGAAGGGATGGCGAAATGACCGCCCGCACGCGGGACGAGAAGATGACCGTCAAGGAGGTCATCGCTGATCTGAAGGTCGCTCCGTCGACCTTCTACCGGTGGCGCCAACTCGGGAAGGGGCCCCGCTCGATCAAGCTCCCGAACGGCGACGTGCGGATCCGGCGGTCCGAGTACGAGCGTTGGCTTGCGGAGCGGGAGGACGCTGCGTGAGCACGGAGAACGACGCCCCGGCCGGGCGCCCTCGCGGGTCCGCCCGGCCGGGCTTCACCTTCGACGTCAAGCTGTGGAAGATCTCCAAGACCGGCCGAAAGTCCCGCCCATGGCGCCTCCGGTGGGTGGTGGCAGGCCGGGTGCGCGGCGACACGTTCGCCACGTACCCGCTGGCCGAAAGCCGACGTAACGAGCTGTGGCAGGCCATGAACCGGCGCGGCGAGGCGTTCGAGATCGAATCGGGACTGCCAGAGTCCGAGGTACGCGCGGCGGCCGAAGCCGCCCAAGCAGCGGATCCCGAACCGCCGTTGCGGTGGTTCGCGTTCTGCCGGAAGTACGTGGCCGGCCGGTGGCGCACGAGCGCGGCCAAGAGCCGTGAGGGCATGGCGGACGGCCTTGCTGCCGTGACTCTCGCCATGGTCAAGCGTGGGGACGGTGTTCCCGCCGACGAGTCCCTTCGACTGGCTTTCCGGTGGGGGATCGTGCCCGCGAACCAGGGGGAGGACCCGCCGGCCGAACTCAAGGCCGCGTACGACTGGCTCACCACGGCCGACCGGCCGTTGGGTGATCTCACCGACACTGAGGTGCTCGAGGACGTGCTGTACCGCGTCAGCTACAAGCTGGACGGCACCCCGGCCGCGGGCGATACGTACAAGCGGCGCCGCCGGGCCCTGAACGCTGCTCTTGAACACGCTGTTGCCACGGGGGAGCTCCCGGAGAACCCGCTTCAGCGGGCCCGCCGGAAGCGCGTCGTCTCCAATGACGTGGTCGACCCCCGCGTCCTGGTCAACGCTGTACAGGCCCGGCAGTTGCTCACGTCTGTCTCCTACGTCGGGTCGTGGGACCGCTGCCGAGGGCGGCGCCTAGTGGCCTTCTACGCAGTTCTGTACTACGCAGGGCTTCGACCCGCTGAGGCTGTCGGGCTACGGCTGTCGGACTGCCACCTGCCAGAGATGGGCTGGGGCACGCTGACGCTGCGGGAGACACGCCCCGTCTCCGGCAAGCAGTGGACCGACTCCGGCGAGCGCCACGACCGCCGCGGCTTGAAGGCGCGCGAGGCGTCCACCGACCGGCCGGTCCCCATCCCGCCGGTCCTGGTCGCCATTCTCCGGGCCCATCTGAAGGAGTTCGGGACCGCCAAGGAAGGGCGCGTGTTCGGCAACGAGCGCGGGGGAGTGGTCGGCTCATCTACCTACTGGCGGGTGTGGGAGGAAGCGCGCGACTACGCGCTCCCCCCGGAGCGCATCGACTCGCCATTGGCTGGGCGCCCGTACGACCTGCGGCACGTCTGCATCACGCGGTGGCTGAACGCCGGAGTTCCGATCGCCGAGGTAGCACGACGGGTCGGCAATTCTCCTGAGGTGATTCATCGCCGCTATCACGGCTGCATCGACGGCCATGAGGAAGCGGCCAACGCGAAGATCATGAAGGCGCTGGAGGAGGACGGCGAAATGGGCTAAGACCCACATTGCGCGAAACCGGGGAACGCGTATGCGCTCCCCGGTTTCGTCCTGCTAGCCGCTAGGCGGCCTTACGACGTCCGTACTTGCCACCCAGGCGCGTGGCGATCATGGCGTCTTCGGCCATGAGGCCGAGCAGGGCCATCGTGAGCGCCTTGGAGGACCGCATCTCTTCGATGGTCGTCGGATCGTACTTACCGCGGTAGTGCTCGGAATGAGCGACCTTGGCGGCAGCGACTTGACCGTACACGTCACCGATCTCGTCCGCGATGCTCTCGGCGAGGTGGTCCGGATAGGCGTTCTGCCAGGTCACGATTACTTCAGCCAGGGCTGGGTGCTGGACGTTTACCCGGACCACGCCGGTCGGATGAACACTGGACTCCACCAGATACTCGGCCAGCATCTCCGGCTCATCCATTTCGCTCGAGGGGACGATCGTGTATTCCGGGATACCAGCGCCGATACGCGCCGCGCGTCCCGAAACAGTCCCTCCAGGCTTGCCGACCGCCGGCTCGCCGTTTCGTCCGCCGGTACCCCCACCTGCGGAACTGGGCTTCTTCCTCGCCTTAGCAGCTGCTCGAGCCCCCGGGTTTCCGCCGCGCTGGGTGAGCTCGATCCCCTGGTGTCCGTTCGGGGAGGCGATCCACCGGGGGATCCTCCACCGAGATCCGAACCGTTCGAGGAGTCGATCACGCCATTCGCTATCAACGCTCCCTGTGCCGCCGGCGGTCGCTGCCGCCAGGGCATCCGCAATTTCCTTGGGGAGGTTGTCCGCGAACTGTGCCCCCCAATCGGCCATGGGAAGGTTTGCACCCGCCAGCGCACTGCCCGCCACGAGCAGCCTGGACCGCGAGGAGTCGGGGTAGACGCCGGCCTTAATTCCCGAGTCGAAGGGCTCGGGTTCGACGATGATCCAAAGCTTCTCGCGCACAGCCTTGTGGCTGATACCGAAGGACCGATAGCTGGCATGGTGTTCGGTGCGGTCGTACAACTCCTGGTTGTACAGAGCCGCGACGTAGCCGTTCTTCGGGAAGTGGCCACTGAACAGGTTGGGGCGGTCTTCCTGCCACAGCCACCAGTGGATTTTCGCGCCGAGTCCGGCTGCGCCGGCAGAGACATGAGTGGTCCCTGTGCAAATCGCGAAGTCCCGGTCCGGCACTGGCTGCACGATAGATGCCTTGGCTCCGACCACGGTGCGCCGGTGTGCTGCTGCCCCCGATCCCGAGAAGGCACCCGCCCGCACTCGCGGCCACTGCTCCCGGTCCTGAGTCCGGAACTCCAGGACCTTCACATCCATGTCCTTGACGAAGTCCCACACCCGGGTGTTGAGGTAGTGCCGGAGGGCATGCGGCCGGCCCTCTTCCCGGTCGTGGTCCCCCAGGACTGTGTCCTCGTCAGGCTCGTTGCCGAGCAGGATGAGGACCGTTCCGTGCCCTGCCTTACGAATGAAGTCCGGGATCGCTTCCGACCAATCCAGGTCATCGATCAGAGACGGCTCAACAACATGCTCGATCGTGTCGCGGCCCGTCTCGTCTGTTGCCGGGATCCGTCGCAGGCCGTATTCGCCCGTGGCCGGGTCGTGCTGCAACCAGACCAGGCTTTCGTCGCCGTCCTTGACGGAGATCACGACCAAGCCGTGCTTGTTCCACGGCAGCAATGAGGTCTTGACACCGATGCCGTAGTTCTGATGGACGTCTCCGATGGGCTTCCCGCCGCCGCCGAAGGTATTCAGGAACTTTTCGATCTCGTCGTACGCCATTCCCAAGCCGTCGTCCGCGATGGTCCTGCGGTACACGCCAAGCTGTTCGACGGCGTGCCACTCCACGCCGAACTCGACCTGGGACGCGCCGGCTTCCCTGGCATTGATAAGCGCTTCGCGTGCCCACTGGAAGGGGTGTGACTCCCGATGGACTCGCTCGATCAGCGGACCCGTATTCGAGGTACGCATGGGAGTGATCGTCATTCAGTTCTCCACTCTCCTAGGACCTGACGCCCTAGGAACTCGTGCTTGTCGGAAAATCCGGCAAGCCATGAGGAAGCATATATGAGCACCGACAGGCGTCGCGGGCGATAGCGACGCCACTCTTGACCTCGCATGCGGGCGACGCTTTGTTGGCAGGCAGCACCCTGGGAGGGGTTGGCGATGGCCTGGTCTCTTGGCGATCGGCGCCGACGAGTCCTCTGCGAAGTGGGCCAGCGGCTGTATCTGCTCCTGGCCTGCGACGGCTACCCATCCGTCGCGTGCATGCACGGTGCTAAGTCGTCGTTCCGCTATCTCCGTGAACGTAGATCACGGCGGTGACCATCAGGGTGCCGGGTGTACGGCCGACTCCACGCGATGGGTGTGTCGGAGGTGTGTCGCGAACGCTGAGAGACAACGAGAAAGAGCGGGAGTCAGTGAGACTGACTCCCGCTCTCTCATGTCGGCATCCGCCCAGCTCAGCGCGTGATCCTTGCTGGCTGTGTGGCGAGTGCCCCCGGCAGGATTCGAACCTGCGCACACGGCTCCGGAGGCCGTTGCTCTATCCCCTGAGCTACGGGGGCGTTCCGCCCTGTTGGGCGGTGACGGGTAGAACACTACCAGCTCCCGGGCGGTGCCTGTGAACAGGTATTTCCGCGGGGCGGGGCAGGCGGGGTCGCCCGTGTGGGGCGGAAGTGGGGAAAACCCGGACGCAGGGCAGCGGGGCGACCTACTCTCGAGTTGTGTCAGGCGTGTCCGGCCGGGTGCTCGTCGTGGACGACAACAGGGTCATCCGGCAGTTGATCAGGGTCAACCTCGAGCTGGAGGGCTTCGAGGTCGTGACCGCGGCCGACGGTGCCGAGTGTCTGGACGTCGTGCACCAGGTCTGTCCGGACGTGGTGACCCTGGATGTGGTGATGCCCCGGCTGGACGGGCTGCGGACCGCCGAGCGGTTGCGGGAGGACCCGCGGACCAGGGACCTGCCCGTGGCGATCATCAGCGCGTGCACGCAGTACGAGGTGGAGAGCGGGCTCGCCGCCGGGGTGGACGCGTTCCTGGCGAAGCCGTTCGAGCCCGCCGAGCTGGTGCGGCTCGTGCGGCAGCTCCGGCACCGGGAGCCTCCGCCGCCCCTGGACGGCCGGCGGGGTGCCGGGCGGGCCGGGAGTGCCTGGGGCTGACCCGGTCGAGGGCCGGCCGAGGGGCACCGGAGGACGGCCACAGGCCCGGGCTCGCCGCTGCCCGCATGGCGAAACCGGTTCCGCCCGGGAGGGCCTCCTCCCATACGCTTGTCCCGTGACCCCCGCAGATCTCTCGCTCACCGTGCTGCACGCCGTGCGCCGTGCGGTCGGTGAGGGCGCGCTGCGGGCACCGGCCCGGATGCCCGAGCGGGTCAAGGTGGAGCGGCCCCGGCCCGGCGGGTGCGGGGACTGGGCGACCAACGCCGCGCTCCAGCTCGCCCGCGAGGCCGGGATGGAGCCGCTGGGCGTCGCCCGGGTGCTGCGCCCCAGGATCGCCGAGGCCGACGGCATCGAGCACGTCGAGATCACCGGCCCCGGGTTCCTCAACATCACGCTCGCCGACCGCGGCAGCGGCGCCCTGGTGCGGGAGGTCCTCGACCGGCGCGAGCGGTACGGGCACGGCGACTGCCTGGAAGGGCGCTCCTTCCATCTGCGGCACCCTGGTGACGTACGCGCCACCGTCATGGCCGCCGCCGTGCGCGGGCTGCTGGCCGCGCAGGGGGCGGTCGTCCACGACGAGGGCGAGCCCCTCACCCTCCGCCCCGTCCCCGTCACCTACGACGTCCACGCCCTCGGCACCGACGCCGCCCAGTGGGCGCTGCTGCGGCCCGCCGCCCACGACCGGCCCCTCGCGCCCGAGGGGCTGCTCACCCAGAGCGAGGCCAACGGGCTGTTCACCGTGCGGTACGCCCACGCGCGGGCCGCCGCCCTGCTCCGCAACGCCGCCCAGTTCGACATCGCGCCCGCGTACGAAGAGGATGTCGACGCACCACGCCTCCTGGCCGCTCTCGGCGATCACCCCGCCGCTCTCGAAGCCGCCGCCCGCCACCGCGCCCCCGACCGGGTCGCCCGGCACCTGGAGGCCACCGCCGACGCGTTCCTGGCGTTCCAGCACACCGTGCTGCCCTTCGGCGACGAGAAACCCTCGGCCGCCCACCGTTCCCGGCTCGCCCTCGCCGAAGCCGCCGGGACGGTGCTGGCCGGCGGCCTGGCCCTGCTCGGCATCAGCGCCCCTGACTACTTGTGAGAGTGAAATGAGCCGTTCCGCACACCCCGCCGGGCCCCGTCACGCCGATGTCCTCCCCGAGGGCCACTACTCCGCCCCGCCGGCCGACCTCAACAAGCTGGACGAGAAGGTCTGGGCCCGTACCGTCCAGCGCGACCAGGACGGTGTCGTCACCGTCGGCGGGATCGCCGTGACCCGGCTCGCCGAGGAGTTCGGCACCCCCGCCTACTTCCTCGACGAGGCCGACTTCCGGGCCCGCTGCCGCGCCTGGGCCGACGCCTTCGGCAAGGACGCCGACGTCTTCTACGCCGGGAAGGCCTTCCTCAGCCGCGCCGTCGTGCGGTGGCTGAAGGAGGAGGGGCTCAACCTCGACGTCTGTTCCGGCGGCGAGCTGACGACCGCGCTCGACGCCGGGATGCCGGCCGAGCGGATCGCCTTCCACGGGAACAACAAGTCCGCCGAGGAGATCGAGCGGGCCGTGCGCGTGGGCGTCGGCCGGATCGTGCTCGACTCCTTCCAGGAGATCGTGCGCGTCGCGCACATCGCGCAGGGCCTGGGCAAGCGGCAGAAGGTGCAGATCCGGGTGACCGTGGGCGTCGAGGCGCACACGCACGAGTTCATCGCCACCGCGCACGAGGACCAGAAGTTCGGCATCGCACTGGCGGGCGGCGAGGCGGCGGAGGCCGTCCGGCGGGCGCTGAAGCTCGACGGGCTCGAGCTGATCGGCATCCACTCCCACATCGGGTCGCAGATCTTCGACACCTCCGGCTTCGAGGTGGCCGCCCACCGCGTGGTCGGGCTGCTCAAGCAGGTCCGCGACGAGCACGGCGTGGAGCTGCCCGAGATCGACCTGGGCGGCGGCCTCGGCATCGCGTACACCTCCGACGACGACCCCCGCGAGCCGCAGGAGATCGCCAAGGCGCTGCGCGACATCGTCACCCGCGAGTGCGAGGCGGCGGGCCTGGCGACGCCGCGCATCTCCGTCGAGCCCGGCCGCGCCATCGTCGGGCCCACCGCGTTCACGCTCTACGAGGTCGGCACCGTCAAGCCGCTGGCCGGGCTGCGGACGTACGTGAGCGTCGACGGCGGCATGTCGGACAACATCCGCACCGCCCTGTACGACGCCGAGTACTCCGTCGCGCTCGTCTCGCGGACCAGCGACGCCGCGCCGATGCTCAGCCGCGTCGTCGGCAAGCACTGTGAGAGTGGCGACATCGTGGTCAAGGACGCGTTCCTGCCGGCGGACATCGCGCCGGGGGACCTGGTGGCCGTGCCGGCGACCGGCGCGTACTGCCGTTCCATGGCCAGCAACTACAACCACGCACTTCGCCCGCCCGTCGTCGCGGTCCGCGACGGTGAGGCGCGGGTGATCGTCCGGCGCGAGACAGAGGAAGATCTTCTGCGTCTCGATGTCGGCTGATGAAATAGATGTCTCATAATCCGGACGGAAGGGAGAAACTTCCGTCCGGTGAGTGAGACTGGTCCACACCGTAGAAGTATGAGAAGTGAGGTCGGATGATGCGTACGCGTCCGCTGAAGGTGGCGCTGCTGGGCTGTGGAGTGGTCGGCTCAGAGGTGGCGCGCATCATGACGACGCACGCCGACGACCTCGCGGCGCGCATCGGCGCTCCCGTCGAGCTCGCCGGTGTCGCCGTCCGCCGGCCCTCCAAGGTGCGTGAGGGCATCCCCGCCGAGCTCATCACCACCGACGCGACCGCCCTGGTCAAACGCGGGGACATCGACGTCGTCGTCGAGGTCATCGGCGGCATCGAGCCCGCCCGTACGCTCATCACCACCGCTTTCGAGCGCGGCGCCTCCGTCGTCTCGGCGAACAAGGCCCTCCTCGCCCAGGAGGGCCAGAGCCTGTACGCCGCCGCCGAGGAGCACGGTCAGGACCTCTATTACGAGGCCGCCGTCGCCGGTGCCATCCCGCTGATCCGCCCGCTGCGCGAGTCCCTCGCCGGCGACAAGGTCAACCGGGTGCTCGGCATCGTCAACGGCACGACCAACTTCATCCTCGACAAGATGGACACCTCCGGCGCCGGCTACTCCGAGGCGCTCGACGAGGCCACCGCGCTCGGGTACGCCGAGGCCGACCCGACCGCCGACGTCGAGGGCTTCGACGCCGCCGCCAAGGCCGCGATCCTCGCCGGTATCGCCTTCCACACGCGCGTACGCCTCGACGACGTGTACCGCGAGGGCATGACCGAGGTCACCGCCGCGGACTTCGCCTCCGCCAAGCGCATGGGCTGCACCATCAAGCTGCTCGCCATCTGCGAGCGCGCCGCCGACGGCGGGTCCGTCACCGCGCGCGTGCACCCCGCGATGATCCCGCTGAGCCACCCGCTCGCTTCGGTGCGCGGCGCGTACAACGCCGTGTTCGTCGAGGCCGACGCGGCCGGACAGCTCATGTTCTACGGACCCGGTGCCGGCGGTTCGCCGACCGCGTCCGCCGTCCTCGGCGACCTCGTCGCCGTCTGCCGCAACCGCCTCAACGACGCGACGGGGCCCGGCGAGTCCGCGTACACGCAGCTTCCCGTCAGCCCCATGGGCGACGTCGTCACGCGGTACCACATCAGCCTCGACGTGGCCGACAAGCCGGGTGTCCTCGCCCAGGTCGCGACGGTCTTCGCCGAGCACGGCGTATCCATCGATACGGTGCGCCAGCAGGGCAAGGACGGCGAGGCCGACCTCGTCGTCGTCACCCACCGCGCGCCCGACGCCGCCCTCTCCGGGACCGTCGAGGCGCTGCGCAAGCTCGACACCGTGCGTGGTGTCGCCAGCATCATGCGGGTCGAAGGAGAGTAACCAGCAATGACTCACCAGTGGCGCGGAATCATCGAGGAGTACCGCGACCGGCTGCCGGTCACGGACACCACCCCGGTCGTCACGCTCCGTGAGGGTGGCACGCCGCTCGTGCCCGCGCAGGTGCTCTCCGAGCGCACGGGGTGCGAGGTCCACCTGAAGGTCGAGGGCGCCAACCCCACCGGCTCCTTCAAGGACCGGGGCATGACCATGGCCATCACGCGGGCCAAGGAGGAGGGCGCGCAGGCCGTCATCTGCGCCTCCACCGGCAACACGTCCGCCTCGGCGGCTGCGTACGCCGTCCGGGCCGGGATGGTGTCCGCCGTGCTGGTGCCTCAGGGCAAGATCGCGCTCGGCAAGATGGGCCAGGCGCTGGTCCACGGGGCGAAGATCCTCCAGGTCGACGGCAACTTCGACGACTGCCTGACGCTGGCCCGCGCGCTGTCCGACAACTACCCGGTGGCGCTGGTCAATTCGGTCAACCCGGTCCGTATCGAGGGCCAGAAGACCGCGGCGTTCGAGATCGTGGACATGCTGGGCGACGCCCCCGACATCCACGTCCTGCCCGTCGGCAACGCCGGCAACATCACGGCGTACTGGAAGGGCTACAAGGAGTACGCCGCTGACGGCGTCTCCACCCGCACGCCCCGCATGTGGGGCTTCCAGGCCTCCGGCTCCGCGCCCATCGTGCGCGGCGAGGTCGTCAAGGACCCGTCGACCATCGCCACCGCGATCCGGATCGGCAACCCGGCCTCCTGGAACCACGCGCTGGCCGCGCGGGACGAGTCGGGCGGCTTCATCGACGAGGTGACGGACCGTGAGATCCTGCGCGCCTACCGGCTGTTGGCCTCCCAGGAGGGCGTCTTCGTGGAGCCCGCCTCCGCCGCGTCCGTGGCCGGTCTGCTGAAGGCCGCCGAGCAGGGCAAGGTCGACCCGGGGCAGAAGATCGTGTGCACCGTGACCGGAAACGGCCTCAAGGACCCCGACTGGGCGGTCGCCGGAGCGCCGCAGCCGGTCACGGTCCCGGTCGACGCGGCCACCGCCGCGGAGCGGCTGGGCCTGGTCTGACGGCGGGCCGGCCGGTCGGCGGGCCGGCTGGTCGGCCGGCCCGGTTCCGGGCCGGTGCGCCGGCCGGGCCGTGCCCCGGCCGGACGCCCCCGATGGGCGCCGGCCCACGCGCCCCGTACCGCACGGCCCGCCCGTCGGGTCCCGGCCACCCGCCGGGTCCCGCACCGGGCGGCCGGCGCGCCTCGCGTACGGGCGAAGATTGGCCGAAAACCGCAACCCGCACGGCGCCGTACACAGGAGCACGGGCAGGCTCGCGACACGCATCGTGCGCCTCCTGTGCGCCCTATGTCGCCACAGAACCTTCCTTCGATAGGCTGTACCGAACCCGCCCCGCCGCATATGCCGCGGTGCTGTTGCCGTTGATGCCGCTGCGGCCCATGGGTCTTCGTACTTCTCGTAAAACCCCCGAAACCTCACGAAAACCGCGACAACCTACGTCGTCAGATTCAAGGAGAGTCATCGAGCGATGGCCGGTCCCGCGTTCCGCGCCGCCGCCGTCCGGGTGCGCGTTCCCGCCACCAGCGCCAACCTCGGCCCGGGCTTCGACGCCCTCGGCCTGTCGCTGGGGCTGTACGACGACGTCGTCGTCCGGGTCGCCGACTCCGGGCTGCACATCGACATCGCCGGAGAGGGTGCGGACACCCTCCCGCGCGACGAGAGCCACCTGCTCGTACGCTCCCTGCGCACGGCCTTCGACCTGCTCGGCGGACAGCCGCGCGGCCTCGAGGTCGTCTGCGCCAACCGCATCCCGCACGGCCGCGGCCTCGGCTCCTCGTCGGCCGCCATCTGCGCCGGCATCGTCGCCGCCCGGGCGGTGACCATAGGCGGCGACGCCCGCCTCGACGACGCGGCACTGCTGGAGCTCGCCACCGAGATCGAGGGCCACCCCGACAACGTGGCTGCGTGCCTGCTGGGCGGCTTCACGCTGGCCTGGACCGAGGGCGGCGCCGCCCGGGCGATCAGGATGGACCCCGCCGGTTCCATCGTTCCGGTGGTTTTCGTACCGGGGAAGCCGGTCCTCACCGAGACCGCGCGCGGCCTGCTGCCGCGCACCGTCCCCCATGTGGACGCCGCCGTCAACGCGGGCCGTGCCGCGCTGCTCGTGGAGGCCCTGACCCGGCGCCCCGAGCTGCTGCTGGCCGCCACCGAGGACCGGCTCCACCAGGAGTACCGGGCCCCCGCGATGCCGGAGAGCGTCGCTCTGGTGAACCGGCTCCGCGCGGACGGCGTTCCCGCCGTCATCTCCGGCGCCGGCCCCACGGTGCTCGCGCTGGTCGAGGACGGCACCGCCGAGAAGGTCGCACGGCTGGCGGGCGAGGGCTGGGCGGCCAACAGGCTGGCCCTCGACGTCTCGGGCGCGAGCGTTCTGCCGCTCGCCCCGTAGGAACACGGTTGCCGGTGTTGGAGAGGGGGAATGTTTGTTGGAGCCGGTAGTGTTAACCTCAAGTCTGCACCCGACGTCTTTGTGGCGCGGTGCTGAGTGTCCCCATCCGGGACCACCATTCTTCCGGGAGCCTCCTCCACTGCCTGAGCAGCCTGCCTGAGCAGTTTCGAGCACGCTCCGGAACCGGCGCGCGACACCCCTCGCTTTTCCCAGGAGCGGGCCGAGCAGGGGGCCTCGGGCCGGACCCAAGCACGTTTCTCTTCTCCGCCGTACCCGGCGGGACCACCGCCCCGACTCGGTCCACCGATCAAGGACCGCTGTCGGACAGCACAACCGGTCGCCGAGCCAGAAGGCCGACGTCCGCTCCAGGGAAGGACCCTTCGTGAGCGACACCACCGATCTGATGGGCGTGACTGCCGACAACAGTGTCGACACCGCCGCGCCCGCCGCAGGTGCTGCCACTGGCACCACGTCACGGCGCCGCCGCTCCGGCACCGGCCTCGAGGGCATGGTCCTGGCCGAGCTGCAGCAGGTCGCGTCAGGCCTCGGCATCAGGGGCACCGCGCGGATGCGCAAGAGCCAACTGATCGAGGTCATCAAGGAGGCGCAGGCCGGAGGCGGCGCCTCCGCGCCGAAGGCCGCCGACGCGGCCGGAGCCGCCGAGACGAAGCCGAAGCGCCGCGCCACGTCCAAGGCCCGCACGGGCGAGGAGACCGCCGACAAGTCCGCCGCGAAGGCCGAGAAGGCCACCGACAAGGCCGACAAGGTCGTCGCGCAGCAGCAGATCGAGATCCCCGGTCAGCCCTCGCCCAAGCAGTCCGCCCCGGCCGAGCAGGCCGCGGCCGGTGACGACCAGCCCGCCGGCGAGCGCCGCCGCCGCCGTGCCACCGCGCCCGCCGGCAGCCCCGAGGGCGACGTCCGCACCGAGGTGCGCGGAGACGTCCGCACCGAGGCCCGGACCGAGACGAAGACCGACGCGCAGCCCGAGGCCAAGGCCGACGCGGCCGTCGACACCGCCGAGGGCGGCCGCCGGGAGCGCCAGCGCGACCGCGGCGAGCGCGGAGAGGGCCGCGGCGACCGCCGGGACCGTCAGCGCGACCGCCAGCGGGACCGCGGCGGCAAGGGCGACGACCAGCAGGGCGGCCAGCGCCAGCAGCGCCAGGGCGGCCAGCAGGGCGGCCAGGCCGGTCCCCAGGACGACGGGTACGACGACGAGGCGGGCGGCCGTCGCGGGCGCCGCGGCCGTTACCGCGACCGCCGTGGCCGTCGTGGCCGCGACGAATTCGCGGGCGCCGGCGAGCCGCAGGTCTCCGAGGACGACGTCCTGATCCCCGTCGCGGGCATCCTGGACATCCTCGACAACTACGCGTTCATCCGGACCTCCGGCTACCTGCCCGGCCCGAACGACGTGTACGTCTCGCTCGCCCAGGTCCGCAAGAACGGCCTGCGCAAGGGTGACCACATCACCGGTGCCGTGCGCCAGCCGAAGGAGGGCGAGCGCCGCGAGAAGTTCAACGCGCTGGTCCGCCTTGACTCGGCCAACGGCATGGCCGCCGACTCCGGCCGCGGCCGCCCCGAGTTCAACAAGCTGACCCCGCTCTACCCGCAGGACCGCCTCCGTCTGGAGACCGACCCGGGTGTGCTGACCACGCGGATCATCGACCTCGTGTCGCCGATCGGCAAGGGCCAGCGAGGCCTGATCGTGGCCCCGCCGAAGACCGGCAAGACCATGATCATGCAGGCGATCGCCAACGCGA
This sequence comes from Streptomyces sp. WAC05374, assembly GCF_004353505.1. Lineage (GTDB taxonomy): Bacteria > Actinomycetota > Actinomycetes > Streptomycetales > Streptomycetaceae > Streptomyces. The sequence goes on along the minus strand of NZ_SMNQ01000021.1, from coordinate 80,312 downwards.
TCACCACGAACAACCCCGAGTGCCACCTGATGGTCGTCCTCGTCGACGAGCGTCCGGAAGAGGTCACCGACATGCAGCGGTCGGTCAAGGGCGAGGTCATCTCCTCGACCTTCGACCGCCCCGCCGAGGACCACACCACCGTCGCCGAGCTGGCCATCGAGCGCGCCAAGCGCCTCGTGGAGCTGGGTCACGACGTGGTCGTCCTGCTCGACTCGATCACCCGTCTGGGCCGTGCGTACAACCTCGCGGCCCCCGCCTCCGGCCGCATCCTGTCCGGTGGTGTCGACTCGACCGCGCTGTACCCGCCGAAGCGCTTCTTCGGTGCCGCGCGCAACATCGAGGACGGCGGCTCGCTGACCATCCTGGCCACCGCGCTGGTCGACACCGGCTCGCGCATGGACGAGGTGATCTTCGAGGAGTTCAAGGGCACCGGCAACATGGAGCTCAAGCTCGACCGGAAGCTCGCCGACAAGCGCATCTTCCCGGCCGTCGACGTCGACGCGTCCGGTACGCGCAAGGAGGAGATCCTGCTCGGCAGCGAGGAGCTCGCCATCGTCTGGAAGCTGCGCCGGGTGCTGCACGCGCTCGACCAGCAGCAGGCGATCGAGCTGCTGCTCGACAAGATGAAGCAGACGAAGTCGAACGCCGAGTTCCTGCTCCAGATCCAGAAGACGACGCCGTCGGCCAACGGCAACGACTGACGTCGTATCAGGACATAAGGGACCGCCCCGTCACTCCGGTGACGGGGCGGTCGCCGTTTTTTACGAGATTCTCACCGGCCGCTGGTCAACCAGTACTTGACAGGCGTAGCATCCTCCCATCGACGTGGGGGGATTCCGCCGCGCAGCACCAGCCGAGGCCAGGGGGGTTTTCCGGCGTGCTGCCCGTACCTCAGTGATGCCCCGCCACCGTCATGGATTCTTCCGGCGCGGCGGTCGCGCTGCGCCGGGTCGACCCAAGGGGTTTACTCAGTGCAGATACGCACGCGCGGCGGCCGACACCGGCGCCGTATGACACTGGCGCTGCCGGCCGCGGCCGCAGTCGTCGCCCTGGTGGGGGCCGGCATCGCGGTCACCGGCTCGGACTCGGCCCAGGCCGGTGAGGGCCCGCGGATCGGCATGGACGCGCAGAAGCTCGCCGAGCCGTCGCAGCAGGAGCTGCGCAAGCGCGCCGCCAAGGCGATGGAGTCCGACTCCACGAGCGAGCGCTCCCTGGTCAAGCAGCCGGACGCCGCCGCATCCGACAGCGGCAGCGCCCCGAGCGCCCGCATCATCGGTGGCTCCGAGACCACCATCTCCGCCGCGCCCTGGATGGCGCAGCTCCACTTCGCGGACAGCACCGGCGCCGGCTACTTCTGCGGCGGCGCCGTGATCGCCCCGACGAAGGTCGTCACGGCGGCCCACTGCGTCAAGGGCATCAAGTGGTACGAGACCGGCACGGTCATCGTCGGCACCGACCAGCTCCCCACCGAGAACGCCGACGGCTCGTGGGACTTCCACGGCGGCCAGCTCCGCGGCGCGTACCGGCAGTGGAACCACCCGTCGTACAGCCCGTACACCCTCGACGCCGACGTGGCCGTCCTGACGCTGACCTCCCCGGTCTCCGTCCGGACCCTGCCGCTCGCGCAGCCGACGGACGGCGCGCTGTACCAGGCGGGCCTGGACGGCAAGGTCTACGGCTGGGGCCGCACCAGCTCCACGGAGCCCAACAGCTCCTCGCAGACCCTGAAGGTCGCCGACGCGGACATCGTGTCGGACACCAACTGCGCCGCCGCCTACCCGGACGGCTTCATCAAGGGCCACATGCTCTGCGCGGGCGCTCCGCCCACCGGCAGCGACGCCACCAGCGAGACCACCTGCAACGGTGACTCCGGCGGCCCGCTGGTCGTCGGCGGCAAGCTCGTCGGCATCGTGTCGTGGGGCGACGAGAACTGCTCCGCCGCCGGCAAGTACGGCGTGTACGCGAAGGCCTCGACGTACTCGGCGCCGATCCAGGCCCGGGTCGACGACGCCAACTGGAACAGCGACCACAGCGCCGACCTGCTGGCCCGCCGCGCCTCCGACTCCACCATGTTCGCGTGGACGTCGAAGGTCACCTCGCTGAGCCGCACGTACAACATGGGCAACTGGAGCGGCTACACGCTGGCCATCCAGAACGACCTCGACCGTGACGACTTCGCGGACGTGCTCAACCGCTACAACGGCGACGTCTACTGGTCCCACTGGGTGCCCTCCGTCGAGGAGTGGCAGCACAAGCTCGTCGCCAAGGGCTGGGGCAAGCACAAGGCGATCCTCGCCCCCGGTGACGTCACCGGTGACGAGCTGCCCGACATGGTCGCGGTCGACTCGGCCGGCACCATGCGTGTCTACCCGGGCCGTGGCACCGGCGCCTTCGGCACGCCGATCAGCGTCGGCACCGGCTGGTCCAAGTTCACGATGATCCGCGGTCACGGTGACTTCACCAACGACGGCAAGGCCGACATCTTCGCCCGCGGCACGGACGGCAAGACCTACCTCTACAAGGGCACCGGCGTCGCCACCAAGCCGTGGGCCGCGCCCGTCCTGGTCGCCTCCTTCGGCTCGATGAACGCCCTGGTCACCACCGGTGACGTCAACAGCGACGGCGTCGCCGACGTCCTCGCCCGCGACACGGCCGGCAAGCTCTGGCTGTACCCGGGCAACGGCCGCGGCGGCTTCCTCGCCCGCAAGGACTTCGGCACCGGCTGGCAGGCGTACAACCTGCTCGGCTGAGCCGCCCCGTCCCCGCACATGCCCTGTGCCCGCCGTGCACCCGCACGGCGGGCACAGTCGCGCCAAGACCTCTACCGGAAGGCCGTTCTCCGTGCGTACCAAGGCCGTGCTCGCCCTCGTCGTGGTCATAACGGGGCTCCTGGCGGGGTGGTCGGGCTCTCCCGCTTTCGACGGCCGGAGGGCCGGGGAGGCGCTCCACGGCGGGGAGCAGGCGCGGGGAACGGCCGGGTACGACCACGCGCGGGTGGGGGAGGAGTGGTGGTTCGCCCTGCCGCTGCCCTACAACCAGAGCGGCCGGCCGCTGCGCATCACCAAGGTGGAAATGATCGACGTGCCCACTGGTGTGGAGGTCGTGGACTATCCCGCGTTCGATCTGGACGACACGGACGGGGTGCCGCTCCTCGCCAAGGAGGGCCTCCCGCACACGACGCGGTTCAGCCGGCTCGAGGACCATTCCGCGGCCGGGGTGGTCGTGGAGCCCGGCTCGTTCAGCGACGCCTACTACGCGGCGCACCTGCGGATCACCGGACCGGTCCGTGGAGAGGGGCGGGGCTGCCGCTTCCAGTACGAGCAGGACGGCGAGAAGTACGAACAGATCGTCGGCTGCGCCTTCGACATCAAGGTGGCGAAGTGACGCCGTACTGCGACCTTCGCCACGCCGCCCACCACGGGCGGCTCCCCGCGAACCCGCCGGCTTCGCGGCAACGCCGCAGGTCAGAGCGGTCCTGTGCCCATCGCGTACCCGCGCGGTGGGCACTGCGCGTTCCGTGGGGGTTCTGGGCCGGCCGTGCAACCCTGTGGGCCGCCTCCCCGTCTGACAGGCCGACAGTGCCTGATCGTCGCGGTCGGGGGTAGCGGAACCAGCGAGGACTGAGGAGACCATGGCCGAGCAGGGCAGCAAGACCAGCCGAATACGTGCCACCGGACGGCGCCGCCGTCCGGGCGGCAAGGGGCGCAGAGCGCTCACCGTCACCGCGTGGTCGGCCGCCGGCCTGGTTCTGGTCGGCGGGTGCGGACTCGGTTACGCGTACTTCACGCTCAACGGCAACATCGACAGCGTCGACATCAACGGGCAGCTCCGCGACGACGACCGCCCGCAGGACGTCGACAACGGCTCCATGGACATCCTGGTGCTGGGCTCCGACACCCGGGCCGGCGCAAACGGCGCGTACGGCCGGGACGAGGGCGCCGCCCGCTCCGACACCGCGATGATCGTGCACCTGTACGAGGGCCACAGGAAGGCGAGCGTCGTGTCCGTACCCCGTGACACGATCATCGAGCGCCCCGACTGCACCGACAGGTCCGGCGCGGCCGTCCCCGGACAGCGCAAGGCGATGTTCAACACGGCGTACGAGGCCGGCGGCCCGGCCTGCGCGGTGAAGACCGTCGAGGCGATGTCCGGCATCCGCATGGACCACTACATCGAGGTCGACTTCACCGGCTTCAAGAAGCTCATCGACGAGCTCGGCGGTGTGGAGATCACCACCACCAAGCCGATCAAGGACACCAGCAGCCACCTCGACCTGGCCGCCGGCCCCCACACGCTCACCGGCGAGCAGGCCCTCGGCCTCGTCCGCACCCGCAAGGGCGTCGGCGACGGCAGCGACCTCGGCCGCATCCAGCTCCAGCAGGCGTTCATGAAGGCCTTCATCGAGCAGGCCAAGAGCGTCGGCGTCTTCACCAGCCCCAAGAAGCTGTGGAACCTCGCCGACACCGCCACCAAGGCCATCCGCCCCGACTCCGAGCTGGACTCCGTCAAGGAGCTCGCCGACTTCGCCCGCGGACTGGGGCAGCTCGGCGCCGACGACGTGCACATGGTCACCCTGCCGGTCCGGTACGACCCCGCCGACCTCAACCGCGTCGTCCCGCTGAAGGCCCAGTCGCAGCAGGTGTGGGCGGCCCTGAAGGCCGACCGGCCGATCCCCGCCTCCGCCACCAAGGACGCCGCGACCGGCACGGCCGGGGGCGTCGTGAAGTGAGTCGGGCGGGCCCGGAATAGATCCGGCCACCCCCCGGTTTTGGGAGATACGGCCGGTCCTGGCAGACTGGTACGTCGGCCCCGGTTCACGCACGCGCATCCCGCCCGTGCGACCCGGCGCCCTCCCGAAACTAGGAGACACCTTGAAGCGCGACATCCACCCCGAGTACGTCGAGACGCAGGTCAGCTGCACCTGTGGCGCGTCGTTCACCACCCGTAGCACGATCCAGGGCGGCACCATCCGTGCCGAGGTCTGCTCCGAGTGCCACCCGTTCTACACGGGCAAGCAGAAGATCCTCGACACCGGTGGCCGTGTGGCCCGCTTCGAGGCCCGCTTCGGCAAGAAGGCTGCCGGCTCCGCCAAGTAGCGAGCCACTGCGCCGGTCTCCGGCCCCCCGCGTGTCGGGGCGGCCGGGACCGGCGCTTTGCCGTCTTCCACAGCAGCCCTTTTTTCGCGAAACCAGGAGCCCCCGATGTTCGAGGCGGTCGAGGAACTGATCGGCGAGCACGCCGATCTCGAGACGAAGCTTGCCGACCCTTCGGTCCACGCCGATCAGGCCAACGCGCGCAAGCTCAACAAGCGCTACGCCGAGCTGACCCCGATCGTCGCCACGTACCGCTCCTGGAAGCAGACCGGCGAGGACATCGAGACGGCCCGCGAGTTCGCCGCCGACGACCCCGACTTCGCCGCCGAGGTCAAGGAGCTGGAGAAGCGGCGCGAGGAGCTGACCGACAAGCTGCGGCTGCTGCTCGTCCCCCGCGACCCCAGCGACGACAAGGACGTCATCCTGGAGATCAAGGCGGGCGCGGGCGGCGACGAGTCCGCCCTGTTCGCCGGCGACCTGCTGCGCATGTACCTGCGGTACGCCGAGCGCGTCGGCTGGAAGACCGAGATCATCGACGCCACCGAGTCCGAGCTCGGCGGCTACAAGGACGTCCAGGTCGCCGTGAAGACCAAGGGCGGCAACGGCGCCACCGAGCCCGGCCAGGGCGTGTGGGCCCGGCTGAAGTACGAGGGCGGGGTGCACCGCGTCCAGCGCGTGCCCGCCACCGAGTCGCAGGGCCGCATCCACACCTCCGCCGCCGGTGTCCTCGTGACGCCCGAGGCCGAGGAGATCGACGTCGAGATCCACGCCAACGACCTGCGCATCGACGTCTACCGGTCCTCCGGCCCCGGCGGCCAGTCCGTCAACACCACCGACTCCGCCGTCCGCATCACCCACCTGCCGACCGGCATCGTCGCCTCCTGCCAGAACGAGAAGAGCCAGCTCCAGAACAAGGAGCAGGCCCTGCGTATCCTGCGCTCCAGGCTGCTCGCCGCCGCCCAGGAGGAAGCCGAGAAGAACGCCGCCGACGCCCGCCGCAGCCAGGTGCGCACCGTCGACCGGTCCGAGAAGATCCGGACGTACAACTTCCCGGAAAACCGGATCTCGGACCACCGGGTCGGCTTCAAGGCGTACAACTTGGACCAGGTGCTCGACGGGGAGCTCGACGCGGTGATCCAGGCGTGTGTCGACGCCGACTCCGCCGCCAAGCTCGCCGCCGCGCAGTAATACCAGCAACCCGCCCAGCCCGGAGGACCAGCGTGAACCTGCTGCTTGCCGAGGTGGCCCAGGCCACCCAGCGGCTGGCCGACGCCGGCGTGCCGTCACCGCGCTTCGACGCGGAGGAGCTCGCCGCGTTCGTGCACGGCGTCAAGCGGGGAGAGCTGCACAACGTCAAGGACGCGGACTTCGACGCCCGCTACTGGGAGGCCGTCGCCCGCCGCGAGGCCCGCGAGCCGCTCCAGCACATCACCGGGCGGGCGTTCTTCCGCTACCTGGAGCTCCAGGTGGGCCCCGGTGTCTTCGTGCCGCGCCCCGAGACCGAGTCGGTCGTCGGGTGGGCCATAGACGCCGTACGGGCGATGGACGTCGTCGAGCCGCTCATCGTGGACCTGTGCTCCGGCTCCGGCGCCATCGCGCTCGCCATGGCCCAGGAGGTGCCGCGCTCGCGCGTGCACGCCGTGGAGCTGTCCGAGGACGCCCTGGTGTGGACCCGCAAGAACGCGGCGGGGTCCAGGGTCACGGTCCACCAGGGGGACGCCCTGACGGCCCTGCCCGAGCTGAACGGCCAGGTCGACCTGGTCATCTCCAACCCCCCGTACATCCCCCTCACCGAGTGGGAGTACGTCGCGCCCGAGGCCCGCGACCACGACCCGGAGATGGCGCTCTTCTCCGGCGAGGACGGCCTCGACACCATCCGCGGCATCGAACGCACCGCCCACCGGCTGCTGCGCCCCGGCGGCCTCGTCGTCGTCGAGCACGCCGACACCCAGGGCGGCCAGGTGCCGTGGATCTTCAACGAGGAGGCCGGCTGGGCGGACGCCGCCGACCACCCCGATCTGAACAACCGCCCGCGCTTCGCGACCGCGCGCAAGGCGATGCCATGACGGCACGGTACGCGGCGGTGCTTGGGGCGCCTGGAGCGAGTGAGCTGAAGGGGCGCGCGGACACCGAAAGGGAGAACGCGCGGAGGTCCCGAGGAACGAGGGGCCGAGCACGATCCACCGTCGGCGGACGCTTCAGCGCCCCGGCGGCGAACCGAGTGACGGAACATAGGAGGGCCCGCTGATGGCACGGCGATACGACTGCAACGACGCGACGGACCGCACGACCGGCCTGCGTGAGGCCGCGTCCGCCGTCCGCCGCGGCGAGCTCGTCGTGCTCCCCACCGACACCGTGTACGGGATCGGCGCGGACGCCTTCACCCCGGAGGCCGTCGCGGACCTGCTGGAGGCCAAGGGGCGCGGCCGCAACATGCCCACCCCTGTCCTGATCGGCTCGCCGAACACCCTGCACGGCCTCGTCACGGACTTCTCCGAGCAGGCGTGGGAGCTCGTCGACGCCTTCTGGCCCGGCGCGCTGACGCTGGTCGCCCGCCACCAGCCGTCGCTCCAGTGGGACCTCGGCGACACCCGGGGCACCGTGGCGATCCGGATGCCGCTGCACCCGGTCGCCATCGAGCTGCTCACCGAGGTGGGCCCGATGGCCGTCTCGTCGGCCAACCTGACCGGCCACCCGGCGCCGGAGGACTGCGACGCCGCCCAGGGCATGCTCGGCGACTCCGTCTCCGTGTACCTGGACGGCGGTCCGACCCCGGGCATCGTCCCGTCGTCGATCGTCGACGTCACCGGCGAGGTCCCGGTCCTGCTGCGCGCGGGCGCCCTGTCCGTGGAGGAGCTGCGCAAGGTGGTACCCGACCTCGAGGTGGCCAATTGACCGCCCCTGAGGGGCGTGGCATAGGCACGGAGAGCTCGTTCCGCATCCTCCACGTCAGCACCGGGAACGTCTGCCGCTCGCCGATCACCGAGCGGCTGACCCGCCATGCCCTGAGCGACCGCCTGGGCGACCCGATGGGCGGCGGCCTGATCGTGGAGAGCGCCGGCACCTGGGGCCACGAGGGTGCCCCCATGGAGGCCAACGCCGAGATCGTCCTCGCCGACTTCGGCGCGGACGCGACCGGCTTCGTGGGCCGTGAGCTGCTCGACGAGCACGTCATCCGCGCCGACCTGGTGCTGACGGCCACCCGCGACCACCGCGCCCAGGTCATCTCGATGGGCCACAGCGCCGGCCTGCGCACGTTCACCCTGAAGGAGTTCACCCGCCTCGTACGGGCGATAGATCCGGCCACCCTGCCGGACCCCCTCAGCGACGGCATGGTCGAACGCGCCCGCGCCCTGGTCCGCGCCGCCGCCGCCCTGCGCGGCTGGCTGCTCGCGCCCAGCGCGGAGGCGGACGAGGTCAACGACCCCTACGGCGCGCCGATCACCTTCTTCCGCTCCATCGGCGACGAGATCCAGCAGGCGCTGGACCCGGTGGTCACCGCCCTGACCGGGGTCGCCGCCAAGCGCTGACGCGCGAGGGGCCGGGCGCCGACCGGCGGCGAGCGGGGCGCGGGCCTACATTGGGGTGTGACGGGGCCCGCCCACGCCTGGAGCCACTGATGCCGGTCACCGCTGCTGCCGCCGGGGTGCGCGAGTCGAGCGCGTACCGGGCGGATGCCGACGCCCTGCGACGGCAGGACCCCGAGATCGCCGACGTCCTGGCGGGGGAGGGACGGCGCCAGGCCGACAGCCTCCAGCTCGTCGCCGCCGAGAACTTCGCCTCGCCCGCGGTGCTCGCCGCCCTCGGGTCGCCGCTCGCCAACAAGTACGCCGAGGGCTACCCCGGCGCCCGGTACCACGGCGGGTGCGCCTATGTGGACGCCGCCGAGCGGATCGCCGTGGAGCGGGCCACCGCGCTGTTCGGGGCCGACCACGCGAACGTGCAGGCCCACTCCGGGTCCTCCGCCGTCCTCGCGGCGTACGCGGCGCTGCTGCGGCCGGGCGACACGGTGCTGGCGATGGGCCTGGCGTACGGGGGGCACCTGACGCACGGGTCGCCCGCGAACTTCTCCGGGCGCTGGTTCGACTTCGTCCCCTACGGCGTCGACGCCGAGACCGGGCTCATCGACTACGAGCAGGTGCGCGTCCTCGCGCACGAGCACCGCCCGAAGGCGATCGTGAGTGGCTCGATCTCGTACCCCCGGCACATCGACCACGCCGCCTTCCGGGAGATCGCCGACGAGGTCGGGGCGTGCCTGATCGCGGACGCGGCCCACCCCATCGGGCTGGTCGCGGGCGGGGCGGCGCCCAGCCCCGTCCCGTACGCCGACGTCGTCTGCGCGACCACGCACAAGGTGCTGCGCGGGCCGCGCGGCGGGCTGCTGCTGTGCGGGAGCGAGCTGGCGGAGCGCATCGACCGGGCGGTGTTCCCGTTCACCCAGGGCGGCGCCCAGATGCACACGATCGCCGCCAAGGCGGTGGCGTTCGGCGAGGCGGCGACGCCCGAGTTCGCGGCGTACACCCATCGGGTGGTGGCCAACGCGCGGGCGCTCGCCGACGCGCTCGCCCAGGAGGGCTTCGCCATCACCACCGGCGGCACCGACACCCACCTGATCACCGCCGACCCTACGCCCCTGGGGATCGACGGACGCGACGTCAAGGCCCGCCTCGGCGCGGCCGGCATCGTGCTGGACACCTGCGCCCTGCCGTACGGGGACGGGCGCGGCATCCGGCTGGGTACGGCCGCCGTGACCACCCAGGGCATGGGCGCCGCGGACATGGAGCACATCGCCGCCCTGTTCACGGCGGCGCTCCGGGGCGACGAGGAGACGGCCGGAAAGGTCCGTGCCGACGTACGGGAACTGGCCGGGCGATTTCCCCCGTATCGGGGGTAGAAGAGCGGCCGTGGAACCGTCGGCGGCGGGCGTGTGTCCTCAACCATGGGGACGGCAGAGCTAGGGTGTGGGGCTGAGATGGCCAGCGATTCCTGTGGGGCAGCCCGTGCGTGATTACCTGCTGACGCTCTGTGTCACGGCCGCGGTGACCTATCTGCTGACCGGTCCGGTGCGGAAGTTCGCCATCGCGGCCGGAGCGATGCCGGAGATCCGCGCCCGCGACGTGCACCGAGAACCGACACCCCGGCTCGGCGGCATCGCCATGTTCTTCGGGCTGTGCGCGGGTCTGCTGGTCGCGGACCACCTGACCAACCTCAACAGCGTCTTCGAGCTGTCCAACGAGCCCCGCGCGCTGCTCTCCGGCGCCGCCCTGATCTGGCTGATCGGCGTCCTGGACGACAAGTTCGAGATCGATGCCCTGATCAAGCTCGGCGGCCAGATGATCGCCGCGGGCGTGATGGTCATGCAGGGTCTGACGATCCTGTGGCTGCCCATCCCGGGCATCGGCACGGTGGCGCTCACCCAGTGGCAGGGCACGCTGCTGACGGTCGCGCTGGTCGTCATCACCATCAACGCGGTGAACTTCGTCGACGGTCTCGACGGCCTGGCCGCCGGCATGGTGTGCATCGCGGCCGCCGCGTTCTTCCTGTACGCGTACCGCATCTGGTACGGCTTCACCATCGAGGCGGCCGCGCCCGCGACGCTGTTCGCGGTGATCCTGATGGGCATGTGCCTGGGCTTCCTGCCGCACAACATGCACCCCGCGCGGATCTTCATGGGCGACTCCGGCTCGATGCTGATCGGCCTGGTGCTGGCCGCCTCCGCGATCTCGATCACCGGTCAGGTCGACCCGGACGCGCTGAAGATCTTCGAGGGCTCGACCCGTGAGGCCACGCACGCCGCGCTGCCGGTCTTCATCCCGCTGCTGCTGCCGCTGACGATCATCGCGATCCCCATGGCGGACCTGGTGCTGGCGATCGTGCGCCGGACCTGGAACGGCCAGTCGCCGTTCGCGGCCGACCGGGGGCACCTGCACCACCGGCTGCTGGAGATCGGCCACTCGCACAGCCGCGCGGTGCTGATCATGTACTTCTGGTCGGCGCTGATCGCCTTCGGCACCCTGGCCTACTCGGTGCACTCGGCGTCGATGTGGATCGTGCTGGTGATCGTCGCGCTGAGCGCGATCGGGCTGGTGCTCCTGCTGCTGCCGCGCTTCACGCCGCGGGCCCCGCGCTGGGCGGAGGCGTTCGTCCCGCCGCGCTACCGCCGCCGCGCGGTGCGACCGGTCGCCGCGGACACCGCGCCCAGGGACCCGGGCGCGTACGAGGAGGAGGACGAGCGCGTCGCCGTCCCGGCGGGAGTCAACGGGGCGACCGCCCTCAGCGCCCTTCCCGAGCTCCACGACCGGCGGAAGGCCGGAACGCCCGGTTGACGAACCGCCCAGGCGGGCCCTTTACCAGACAAACCGAGCGCTTGTCTTGCACACACGCGCAGGGTCACTCTCATGTGTGAGAGTCAGCACACCCCAGGGTAAAGACCTCATCAAATAGTTTGTGATACGGTTCACGAGACCCGGCGACACCGCCGAAGGACCGTAGTGCGACGGTTCATCGGCCCCCGAGAGCACGCCTCGGACCGGGATTACGCTCGTCCATGACGACACCACTGCCCCCACCAGCAAGCGGAGATGCCGCCATGCCGTCCAACGACGCACGCACCCTGCTGTACGCCGCCGTACCCACGCTCGCCACCGGCGCTGTCGCCACCGTGGTGAGCGGTGTGGTCGCCGGCGGCAAGGGGGCGATCGGCGCCGTGGCCGGCACGCTCGTGGTCGTCCTCTTCATGGGGATCGGGCTGGTGGTGCTCCAGCGGACGGCCAAGTCTCTGCCGCAGCTCTTCCAGGCCATGGGGCTGATGCTCTACATGGCCCAGTTGCTGTTGCTGTTCATGTTCATGGCCCTGCTGAAGAACACCACGCTGTTCAACTTCAAGGCCTTCGCCTTCACGCTGCTCGCGGCGACCATCGTCTGGGTCGCGGCCCAGGCGCGCGCCTACATGAAGGCCAAGATCCTCTACGTGGACCCCGCCTCCGAAAAGGGCTCGAAGCCCGAGAAGACGGGGCCGTCGACGTGAGGAGTAGGGCCGGGATAAATGCGCGTTCACGATGCTGCTATCGTCCGGTGCCAACTGCGGCACTGCGGGCGCGGCCATCCGAGCTGACGCCTGTCCCAGCGCGAGGCTCGACGCCGAACCGCCGCCCCCCCATCCGTAAGACCAGTCCAGTGCCGACCCGCGGCTGCGTGCCGCGCCGACACAACGAGGTTGCCGTACCTATGCGCCACGCTGAAGGAGCCCGCGGTGAGTGCTGACCAGACGCTTGCCTTCGACCCGAGCTGTCACATCTTCTCCGGATGCGGCTTCCCGGCGCCGGGCCTCCACACGTTCATGTACGAGCCCATCGCCACCGTGGCCGGCTTCGAGTTCACGAAGCCGATGCTGCTGGCCCTCCTGGGCTCGATCCTGATCGTCGTCTTCTTCTGGGCCGCCTTCGCCAAGCCGAAGCTGGTGCCCGGCAAGGTGCAGATGATCGGTGAGGCCGGGTACGACTTCGTCCGCCGCGGCATCGTCTACGAGATCATCGGCAAGAAGGACGGCGAGAAGTACGTCCCCTTCATGGTGTCGCTGTTCTTCTTCGTCTGGATCCTGAACCTCTGGTCGATCATCCCGCTCGCCCAGTTCCCGGTCACCTCGCTGATCGCCTTCCCGGCCGGTCTCGCCCTGGTCGTCTACGTGACGTGGGTCAGCCTGACCTTCAAGAAGCACGGCTTCGTCGGCGGCTGGAAGAACATCCTCGGCTACGACAAGAACCTCGGGCCCATCCTGCCGATGGTCATGGTCCTGGAGTTCCTCTCCAACCTGATCATCCGCCCCTTCACGCACGCGGTCCGGCTCTTCGCGAACATGTTCGCCGGCCACATGCTGATCGTGATGTTCTCGCTGGCCACCTGGTACCTGATGAACGGGCTGGGCTTCGTCTACGCCGGCGCGTCCTTCGTGATGGTCGTCACGATGACCGCCTTCGAGCTCTTCATCCAGGCCGTCCAGGCGTACGTCTTCGTCCTCCTGGCCTGCAGCTACGTACAGGGCGCGCTCTCCGAGCACCACTGAGCCAGCCCCTCCCCTCAAGACCCCCAGTCATCCGGTGGCCAACCCCCACCGGGTCATTGAAAGAGAAGGAAGATCCGGCATGTCCGTTCTCCAGACCCTCGCCGCCGAGAACACCATCTCCGGCAACATGAACGCTGTCGGCTACGGCCTCGCGGCCATCGGCCCCGGCGTCGGCGTCGGCATCATCTTCGGTAACGGCACCCAGGCCCTCGCCCGCCAGCCCGAGGCGGCCGGTCTGATCCGTACCAACCAGATCATGGGTTTCGCCTTCTGTGAGGCGCTCGCCCTCATCGGCATCGTCATGGGCTTCGTCTTCCAGTAAGCCGGACCGACAGCCCAACCCCTTTCACGGAAGGCACTGATGTGAACGCTCTGTTCCTTGCGGCGGCGGAGGAGCCTCAGCCTCCTATCGTCCCGCATCTCGACGAGCTGGTCATCGGCCTGATCGCCTTCGCCATCGTCTTCGGCTTCCTCGCCAAGAAGCTCCTCCCGAACATCAACAAGGTTCTGGAGCAGCGCCGCGAGGCGATCGAGGGTGGCATCGAGAAGGCCGAGTCGGCCCAGATCGAAGCCCAGAGTGTGCTGGAGCAGTACAAGGCTCAGCTCGCCGAGGCCCGCCACGAGGCCGCGCGGCTGCGTCAGGAGGCGCAGGAGCAGGGCACCGCGATCATCCAGGAGATGAAGGCGGAAGGCCAGCGCCAGCGCGAGGAGATCATCGCGGCCGGCCACGCCCAGATCGAGGCCGACCGCAAGGCCGCGGCGACCGCGCTGCGCCAGGACGTGGGCAAGCTCGCCACCGACCTGGCCGGCAAGCTGGTCGGCGAGTCCCTCGAGGACGTCGCCCGCCAGAGCCGCACCATCGACCGCTTCCTCGACGAGCTCGAGGAGAAGGCCGAGGCCGCCCGATGAACGGAGCGAGCCGCGAGGCACTGGCTGCCGCGCGCGAGCGTCTCGACGCGCTGACCGACAACACGTCGGTCGACGTGGCGAAGCTCGCCGGTGAGCTGGCCGCCGTTACCGCGCTGCTCGACCGCGAGGTGTCGCTGCGTCGGGTCCTGACCGACCCGGCGCAGGCCGGTGAGGCCAAGGCCGAGCTGGCCGCGCGACTGCTGAGCGGTCAGGTGGGCGGGGAAGCCGTCGACCTGGTCTCCGGCATGGTCCGGTCCCGCTGGTCGTACTCGCGTGACCTCGTCGACTCCCTCGAGGAGCTGGCGAACACCGCGGACCTCACCGCGGCGCAGCGGGCCGGCGCGCTCGACGACGTCGAGGACGAGCTGTTCCGGTTCGGCCGGATCGTCTCGTCGAACACCGGGCTGCGGGCCGCGCTGACCGACAAGGCGGCCACCGCGTCCGCCAAGGGCGAGCTGCTGCGCAGCCTGCTCGGCGGCAAGGCCAACCCCGCCACGGAGCGGCTGATCGTCCGTCTCGTCACCCAGCCCCGGGGACGTAGCCTGGAAGCGGGACTCGAGTCCCTGTCCAAGCTCGCCGCGGCGCGCCGGGACCGGATGGTCGCGGTCGTCACCTCGGCGGTGCCGCTCAGCGACCAGCAGAAGCAGCGTCTCGGCGCTGTGCTGGCCAAGCTGTACGGCCGCCAGATGCACCTGAACCTGGACGTGGACCCCTCGGTCCTCGGCGGGATCTCGGTGCGGGTCGGCGACGAGGTCGTCAACGGCACCGTCGCCAACCGCCTCGATGAGGCGGCCCGGCGACTGGCCGGCTGACCAGCACCAACTCAACAAGCGTTACCTACGGCCCGGTTGGGCCGTGCAGAGGATGCAGAAGTTCTGGGGGGAGCCCCCAGATCCCCCAAAGAAACTTCGGGCCCAACAAGGAGAGCAGGGAACCCAGATGGCGGAGCTCACGATCCGGCCGGAGGAGATCCGGGACGCGCTGGAGAACTTTGTCCAGTCGTACAAGCCGGACGCGGCCTCGCGCGAGGAGGTCGGTACGGTCAGCCTTGCCGGCGACGGCATCGCGAAGGTCGAGGGTCTGCCCTCGACCATGGCGAACGAGCTGCTGAAGTTCGAGGACGGCACCCTCGGCCTCGCCCTCAACCTCGAGGAGCGCGAGATCGGTGCCATTGTCCTCGGTGAGTTCAGCGGCATCGAGGAGGGCCAGCCGGTCACCCGTACCGGCGAGGTCCTGTCCGTCGCTGTCGGCGAGGGCTACCTGGGCCGGGTCGTCGACCCGCTCGGCAACCCGATCGACGGTCTCGGCGAGATCGCGACCGAGGGCCGCCGTGCCCTCGAACTGCAGGCACCCACGGTCATGCAGCGCAAGTCGGTGCACGAGCCGATGGAGACCGGCTACAAGGCCGTCGACGCCATGACCCCGATCGGCCGTGGTCAGCGCCAGCTGATCATCGGTGACCGTCAGACCGGCAAGACCGCCCTGGCCGTCGACACGATCATCAACCAGCGCGACAACTGGCGCTCGGGCGACCCGAAGAAGCAGGTCCGCTGCATCTACGTCGCCATCGGCCAGAAGGGCTCCACCATCGCGTCCGTGCGCGGCGCGCTGGAGGAGGCCGGTGCCCTGGAGTACACGACCATCGTCGCCGCCCCGGCGTCCGACCCGGCCGGCTTCAAGTACCTGGCGCCCTACACCGGCTCCGCCATCGGTCAGCACTGGATGTACCAGGGCAAGCACGTCCTGATCGTCTTCGACGACCTGTCGAAGCAGGCCGACGCCTACCGTGCCGTCTCCCTGCTGCTGCGCCGCCCGCCGGGCCGCGAGGCCTACCCGGGTGACGTCTTCTACCTGCACTCGCGTCTGCTGGAGCGCTGCGCCAAGCTCTCCGACGAGATGGGTGCCGGTTCGATGACCGGTCTGCCGATCGTCGAGACCAAGGCCAACGACGTCTCGGCGTTCATCCCGACCAACGTCATCTCCATCACCGACGGCCAGTGCTTCCTGGAGTCCGACCTGTTCAACGCCGGCCAGCGTCCGGCCCTGAACGTCGGTATCTCGGTCTCCCGTGTCGGTGGCTCCGCCCAGCACAAGGCCATGAAGCAGGTCTCCGGCCGGCTCCGCGTGGACCTCGCCCAGTTCCGCGAGCTGGAGGCGTTCGCCGCCTTCGGTTCCGACCTGGACGCCGCGTCGAAGTCCTCGCTGGAGCGCGGTAAGCGCATGGTCGAGCTGCTGAAGCAGCCGCAGTACCAGCCGATGGCGACGGCCGACCAGGTCGTGTCCGTCTGGGCCGGTACCACGGGCAAGATGGACGACGTCCCGGTCGCCGACATCCGCCGCTTCGAGCGCGAGCTGCTGGACTACCTGCACCGCGACCACAAGGGGCTCATGGACTCGATCCGCGAGGGCGGGAAGATGTCCGACGACACCCTCTCGGCCGTGGCCGACGGCATCGCCGCCTTCAAGAAGCAGTTCGAGACCTCGGACGGAAAGCTGCTGGCCGAGGACGCCCCGGCCGCCGCCAACGTCTCGAAGTGACGACGGAAGGGACCTGACTCATGGGAGCCCAGCTCCGGGTCTACAAGCGTCGCATCAAATCCGTCACGGCGACCAAGAAGATCACCAAGGCGATGGAGATGATCGCCGCCTCGCGCATCGTCAAGGCGCAGCGCAAGGTGGCGGCCTCCACGCCGTACGCGACCGAGCTGACCCGCGCGGTCACCGCGGTGGCCACCGGGTCGAACACCAATCACCCGCTGACCACCGAGACGGACAACCCGGCCCGGGCCGCGGTGCTGCTCATCACGAGCGACCGCGGTCTGGCCGGCGGCTACTCGTCCAACGCCATCAAGGCCGCGGACCAGCTCACCGAGCGGCTGCGCGGCGAGGGCAAGGAGGTCGACACGTACATCGTCGGCCGCAAGGGTGTCGCCTACTACGGGTTCCGTGAGCGCAAGGTCGCGGACTCGTGGACGGGCTTCACCGACAGCCCGAGCTACGCGGACGCCAAGGCGGTCGCCGCGCCGCTCATCGAGGCCGTCACCAAGGAGACGGCCGAGGGCGGGGTCGACGAGCTGCACATCGTCTTCACGGAATTCGTGTCGATGATGACGCAGACGCCCGTGCAGAACCGGATGCTCCCGCTCAGCCTGGACAAGGCGGCGGAGGAGACGGGGACCAAGGGCGAGATCCTTCCGCTGTTCGACTTCGAGCCGTCGGCCGAGGACGTCCTCGACGCCCTGCTGCCGCGGTACGTCGAGAGCCGTGTCTACAACGCGCTGCTTCAGGCCGCCGCTTCCGAGCACGCTGCCCGCCGCCGCGCGATGAAGTCGGCGACCGACAACGCCGGAGACCTGATCAACAGCCTCTCCCGGCTTGCCAACGCGGCCCGCCAGGCCGAAATCACCCAGGAAATCAGCGAGATCGTCGGTGGCGCGAGCGCCCTCGCCGACGCGACCGCGGGGAGTGACAAGTAATGACCACCACTGTTGAGACGGCCACGGCGACGGGCCGCGTCGCGCGGGTCATCGGCCCGGTCGTCGACGTGGAGTTCCCCGTCGACGCGATGCCGGAGATCTACAACGCGCTGCACGTCGAGGTTGCCGACCCGGCCGAGGACGGCAAGAAGAAGACGCTGACCCTGGAGGTCGCCCAGCACCTGGGTGACGGCCTGGTCCGCACCATCTCGATGCAGCCCACCGACGGTCTGGTCCGCCAGGCCCCGGTGACCGACTCGGGCACCGGCATCACGGTCCCGGTCGGCGACTTCACCAAGGGCAAGGTGTTCAACACCCTCGGTGAGGTGCTGAACGTTCCCGAGGAGAACGCCAACGTCGGCGAGCGCTGGCCGATCCACCGCAAGGCCCCCGACTTCGACCAGCTCGAGTCCAAGACCGAGATGTTCGAGACCGGCCTGAAGGTCGTCGACCTTCTCACCCCGTACGTCAAGGGTGGAAAGATCGGTCTGTTCGGTGGTGCCGGTGTCGGCAAGACCGTGCTGATCCAGGAAATGATCATGCGTGTCGCCAACCTCCACGAGGGCGTCTCCGTCTTCGCGGGCGTCGGCGAGCGCACCCGTGAGGGCAACGACCTCATCGCGGAGATGGAGGAGTCCGGCGTTCTGGACAAGACCGCCCTGGTCTTCGGCCAGATGGACGAGCCCCCGGGCACCCGTCTGCGCGTCGCCCTGGCCGGTCTGACCATGGCGGAGTACTTCCGCGATGTGCAGAAGCAGGACGTGCTCTTCTTCATCGACAACATCTTCCGGTTCACCCAGGCCGGCTCCGAGGTGTCCACCCTGCTCGGCCGTATGCCGTCCGCGGTGGGTTACCAGCCGAACCTGGCGGACGAGATGGGTCTGCTCCAGGAGCGCATCACCTCGACGCGTGGTCACTCGATCACCTCGATGCAGGCGATCTACGTCCCCGCGGACGACCTGACCGACCCGGCCCCGGCCACCACCTTCGCCCACCTCGACGCGACGACGGTTCTCTCCCGTCCGATCTCCGAGAAGGGGATCTACCCGGCCGTGGACCCGCTGGACTCCACGTCCCGGATCCTGGACCCGCGTTACATCTCCGAGGACCACTACGCCGCGGCGACCCGCGTCAAGGGAATCCTCCAGAAGTACAAGGACCTCCAGGACATCATCGCGATCCTCGGTATCGACGAGCTGGGCGAGGAGGACAAGCTCGTTGTCCACCGTGCCCGTCGCGTCGAGCGCTTCCTGTCCCAGAACACCCACGCCGCCAAGCAGTTCACCGGCGTGGACGGCTCGGACGTGCCGCTCGACGAGTCGATCGCCGCGTTCAACGCGATCTGCGACGGTGAGTACGACCACTTCCCCGAGCAGGCCTTCTTCATGTGCGGTGGTCTCGAGGACCTCAAGAAGAACGCCAAGGAGCTCGGCGTCTCCTGAGTCCCGTGACTCGCGGAAGGGGGCGGGTGTCGTCCCGCCCCCTTTCGTACGCCCCACGTTTGACCGAGGGACCCCGGCGTTTCGGCGCCGGGCGCCCTACTAGACTTATGACCCAACACCCGGCACACGCCGGGTGGTGACCCGAGGAGCCACCCTTGGCTGCTGAGCTGCACGTCGAGCTGGTCGCCGCGGACCGGAGTGTCTGGTCCGGCGAGGCCACCCTGGTCATCGCGCGCACCACCTCCGGCGACATCGGCGTCATGCCCGGCCACCAGCCGCTGCTCGGTGTGCTGGAGTCGGGCCCGGTGACCATCCGTACGAGTGAGGGCGGGACTGTCGTCGCCGCCGTACACGGCGGTTTCATCACGTTCGCCGACAACAAGCTGTCGCTGCTCGCCGAGATCGCCGAGCTTGCGGACGAGATCGACCCCCAGCGCGCCGAGCGTGCGCTGGAGCGCGCGAAGGCCGAGTCGGACGCCGCCGCCGAGCGGCGCGCCGAGGTCCGGCTGCGCGCGGTAGCGGTGCACTGACGTACCGCGCCGACAGTTGTGCCCTCAGCCGCGGCCGGTCTGGAATCATCCAGACCGTGCCGCGGCTGAGGTCGATGCAGGTGCAGGTTGTATTCCTTGAACGAACGATGCGAGGAGGTCGGTGGAGATGTTCCTCGCTCTGCTGGTGAGCGCCCTGGTCGTCGCGCTGGTGGTGATCGGTCTCTTCGTGTTCGGACTGCGCCGGCGGCTGATCCAGCGCTCCGGCGGCACCTTCGACTGCAGCCTGCGCTGGACCGTGCCGGACGAGGGTGACTCCGCGCCCGGCTCCGGCGGGGGGACCCCCTCCGGCAAGGGGTGGGTGTACGGCGTCGCGCGCTACAGCGGCGACCGGGTCGCCTGGTTCCGCGTCTTCTCGTACGCGCCCCGTCCGCGCCGTGTCCTGGAGCGCTCCGGCATCGAGGTGCTGGCGCGCCGGATGCCGGAGGGCGAGGAGGAGCTGGCGCTGCTGTCCGACTCGGTGGTGCTGGGCTGCCTGCACCACGGGCGGCACGTGGAGCTGGCGATGAGCGAGGACGCGCTCACCGGCTTCCTGGCCTGGCTGGAGGCGGCGCCCCCCGGGCAGAGGGTCAACGTGGCGTGAGCCCCGTGATACCACGGGTGCCCGCGGGGGAGTGCCACGTCTGGATCGCCGACGCCGTCCGCGTGCCGTCGCCCGCCCTGCTGGAGCTGCTCGACGCGCGTGAGCGGGCCCGCCATGACACGCTCGTGCGCGCGCAGGACCGCGCCCTGTACCTGACGGCTCACGCCCTGCTGCGGCAGGTGGCGGCCGCGCAGCTCGGCGGTGGGCCGCGCGAGGTGCGGTTCACCCATGTGTGCCGGCACTGCGAGCGGACCGAGCCGCACGGGAAGCCCGGGCTCGAGGGGTCGTCGCTGGAGATCTCGCTGTCGCACTCGGGCGGCCGGGTGGCGGTCGCGCTGTCACCGGCCGGTCCGGTGGGCGTCGACATCGAGCAGGTGGCGCGGGACATGCGGGACCTGACCGAGGTGGTGCTGGCGCCCGAGGAGCGCGAGGAGCTGGAGCGGCTCGCGGAGGCCGGCCGGCCGGGGGCGTTCACCCGCTACTGGGCGCGCAAGGAAGCGGTGCTCAAGGCGACCGGGGACGGGCTGGTAGTGAGCCCCGCGCTGCTGACGGTGAGCCCGCCGTGGGCTCCGGCCGCGCTGCTGGCGTGGCGGGAACGGGCGGAGCCGCACCGGCCGGTGCGGCTCCATGACGTCGACGCGGGTGACGGCTACCGGGCAGCGGTCGCCGTCCTGGGTGCCCCGTGCCGTGTGGTGCGGCACGAGGTGGGGTACGACGGGGACGGCACCCTGGTCCGCCCCCGCCGCGGGTGACTACTTCAGGCCGCTGCTGATGGCGCTCACCAGCTCGCCGTTCGCGGTGTCACCGCTGAACTCCCAGAAGAACGCGCCGCCCAGGCCCTGGTTCTTCGCCCAGCCCATCTTGGACGTGACGGTGGCCGGGGTGTCGTAGCTCCACCAGTTGGTGCCGCAGTGCGCGTACGCGGTGCCGGCGACCGTGCCGTTGGCGGGGCAGGAGTTCT
This sequence comes from Streptomyces sp. WAC05374, assembly GCF_004353505.1. Taxonomy (GTDB): domain Bacteria; phylum Actinomycetota; class Actinomycetes; order Streptomycetales; family Streptomycetaceae; genus Streptomyces. The sequence goes on along the minus strand of NZ_SMNQ01000021.1, from coordinate 59,238 downwards.
TGAGCACCTTGTAGTCCTCGATGCCCTGCTCGTAGGTGCCCTGGGCCGGGCCCGTGGCGGTGCCGCCCGGCTCCTTCTGGGTGACGCCGGTCCAGCCGCGGCCGTAGAAGCCGATGCCCAGGAGCAGCTTGGTGGACGGGACGCCCTTCGCCTTGAACTTGGCGATCGCCTCGGCGGAGTTGAAGCCCTCCTGCGGGATGCCCGGGTAGGAGGTGAGCGGGGAGTGCGGGGCCGTCGGGCCCTTCGCCGCCCAGGCGCCGAAGAAGTCGTACGTCATCACGTTGTACCAGTCGATGTACTGCGCGGCGCCGCCGTAGTCCGCGGCGTCGATCTTGCCGCCGGAGGAGGCGTCCGCCGTGACGGCGGCGGTGACCAGGTTCTTGGCGCCGAACTTGGCGCGCATGGCCTGCATCATGTTCTTGAAGGCCGCCGGGCCGCTGGTGTCGCAGGACAGGCCGCAGGCGTTGGGGTACTCCCAGTCCAGGTCGATGCCGTCGAAGACGTCGGCCCAGCGCGGGTCCTCGACCAGGTCGTAGCACGACTGGGCGAAGGCGGCCGGGTTCTGCACGGCCTGGCCGAAGCCGCCGGACCAGGTCCAGCCGCCGAACGACCACAGCACCTTGATGTGCGGGTACTGGGCCTTCAGCTTGCGGAGCTGGTTGAAGTTGCCGCGCAGCGGCTGGTCCCAGGTGTCGGCCTTGCCGTCGACGGACTGGTCGGCGGTGTACGCCTTGTCGTAGTCCGCGTAGGCGTCACCGATGGTGCACTTGCCGTTCTGGACGTTGCCGAAGGCGTAGTTGATGTGCGTGATCTTGGCCGCGGAGCCGGACGTCACCAGGTTCTTGACGTGGTAGTTGCGGCCGTAGACGCCCCAGTTGGTGAAGTACCCGAGGTTGACCTTGGAGCCCGGGGCCGGACCGGGGCCCGGGTCGGTGCCGCCGCCGGTGGTGCGGACGGCGCGGGCGCCGCTGACCGGGCCGGTCTGGTCGGCGGTGTCACGGGCCTGGACCGTGTAGGAGTAGTCGGTGCCGGCGGTCAGGCCGGTGTCCGTGTACGTCAGGCCGGTCACCGTGGCGACCCTGGTGCCGCCGCGGAGCACGTCGTAGTTCTTGACGCCTTTGTCATCGGTGGCGGCGGCCCAGGTGAGCTTCACCGAGGTGTCGGTGATGTCGGAGGCGGCCGGGGTGCCGGGTGCGGTGGGCGCGGTGTCGCCGGGGACGCTGCCGCCGTCGCACGAGCCGCCGTTCAGCTTGCAGTTGGAGGGCGAGCCGGTGCCGGTGCCGTTGAACCCGAAGGAGACGGAGGCGCCGGGGGCGAGGGTGCCGTTCCAGCCGACGTTCTTGCCGGTCCAGTGGGTGCCGCTGCTGGTGACGGTCGCGTCCCAGGCGGAGGTCACCGACGTACCGGAGGGGAAGTCCCACTCGACGGTCCAGGAGGAGAGGGTGGTGGTGCCGGTGTTCTTCACCGTCCACTTGCCCTCGAAGCCGGAGCCCCAGTCGGCGACCTTGGTGTACGTGGCGGTCGCCGAGGCGGCGGCCTGGGCGGGGGACGCGAGGCCGACCATGGCTGCCAGCGGAAGCAGCAGGGCGGTCAGTCCGGCCGTGGCTCTCGCCCGGAATCTCGTTCTGCGCGGAAGTGCTTGAGTGCTCAACGGTGCTCCTCAAGTTGCGGACGGACAAGGTGGGGGTGGGTTGAGTCCGTGAAAGGTGCGCGCCGTGAGCGTAGGAAGGTCTGGACCAATCGTCAATAGGTCCAGACCATAGGTGTGTGGCTTGTTCAGACCCCCAACTCCTGCGCCAGCACCGCCGCTTGCACCCTGCTGCGCAGCTCCAGCTTCCCCAGCAGCCGGCTCACATGGGTCTTCACCGTCGCCTCCGCCATCTCCAGCCGCACCGCGATCTCCGCGTTCGACAACCCCTCGCCCAGGCACGACAGGACCTCCCGCTCCCGCCGCGTCAGCACCTCCAGCACCGTGGCGTCCGGCGCGTTCTCCGCCCGCACCGGCCTCGACGGCGCGGCGAACTCGGCGATCAGCCGGCGCGTCACCGCCGGGGCGATCAGACCCTCGCCCCGCGCCACCGTCCGTACCGCCTCGATCAGGTCCTTCGCGTCCGTGTTCTTCAGCAGGAACCCGGCCGCCCCGGCACGCAGCGCCCCGAAGACGTACTCGTCCAGGTCGAACGTCGTCAGCACCAGCACGTCGGCCAGGGACTCCGCCACCACCTGCCGGGTCGCCGACACCCCGTCAAGCTTCGGCATCTGAATGTCCATCAGCACCAGGTCCGGCCGCAGCTCCCGGGCCAGCCGCACCGCCTCCTCGCCGTCCCCGGCCTCGCCCACCACCTCGATGCCGGGCGCGCTGCCCAGGATCAGGACCAGCCCGGCGCGCACCGCGCCCTGGTCCTCGGCGACGAGTACGCGTACCCGTGGGGTTCCGGTCATGCCTGCGGCTCCTTGTCGTCCTCCGCCACGGGCAGTTCCGCCCGCACCCGCCAGATCTTCACGCCCCGGTCGTCCACCGGGCCCGCCTCGAACACCCCGCCCAGCAGCGCGATCCGCTCCCGCATCCCCACCAGGCCGGCCCCCGACCCCGGTGCGCGCGGCCCCGGCCGGGCGCCGAAGGCGCTGGTCACCTGGACGGTCAGCGCGTGGTCGGCGGAGCGCAGCGCCACGGTCACCTCACCCGCGTCCGCGTGCTTGAGCGTGTTCGTCAGCGACTCCTGCACGATCCGGTACGCCGCGAGCTCCACCGGCGCGGGGAGCCGCGCGTCCGGCTCCCGGTCGTCGACCAGCCGGAACGTCAGGCCGCCCGCCGCGCCGCTCACCCCCGCCTGCCGCACCAGGGCGTCCAGGCCGTCCAGCGTCGGGGCGGCGGCCGGCTCGTCATGGCCGCTGCTGTCGCGCAGCAGGCCGATCAGCCGGCGCATCTCGGCCAGGCCGTCGACGCTGTTCTCCCGGATGACGCCCAGGGCGTCACGGGACGTCTTCGGGTCGTCCAGCGACAGCGCGGCGGTGGAGTGGATGGCGATCGCCGACAGGTGGTTGGCCACCATGTCGTGCAGCTCCCGCGCCATCCGGGAGCGCTCGGCGATCACCGCCTGGCGGCGGTCCATCTCGGCCAGCAGCGCGGTCTGCTCCGCCCGCAGCCGGGCCGTGTCGGCGGCCTGGCGGTGGTTGCGCACCACGGCGCCGGTGATGGCCGGGAAGAACGAGAGCAGCGCCGTGACCACACCGATCAGCAGCGCTTCCGGCTGCCGGAACCAGGCCAGGAACCCCAGCGTCACCGCGATGGTGATCAGCCCGGTGGTGACCGGAATCCGGCGGGCCGAGGCGGGCGGACCGTACACCACGGCGGCGTACACGATGTCGGCGAACATCACGACCGTCAGCAGGTTGCCCCGGGTGAACTGGTCCGCGACCACCGCGACCGTCCCCACCAGCAGCGCCGTACGCGGCATGGTCCGCCGCAGCAGCGCCAGCGCCGTCATGGCGGCCAGCGGCACCAGCACCACCGGCCCGCCGGGCAGCGGACTGCTCGGCCCCTGGGTGTACAACCCGAACGACCACAGCAGCAGGCCGCAGGCGAACCCGGCGGCGGCGATCAGCGCGTCGTCGCGATGCGTACGGGGGAGTCTCACCCGTCCATCCAACACGCTGCGCCCCGCCGTGACCTCCACGTGCGGTCGGAACACCGACTACATCGAAGGATGCAGTGCGGGTTCGTGCCCGGTGACGACGATTCGGCGCACGGCGGCCGGAAGGCTTGAGGGGTACGAAAGGAGAGCGTCGTGGTCGTCACGCTCATCGTGGTCTGCGAGGTCGGCTTCTGGGTGCTGCTGGCCGCCGGGCTCGCCACCCGTTACCTGCTGAGGATGCCCCGCACGGGCGCGGCGCTGCTGCTGTGCGAGCCGCTGCTGGAGGTCGTGCTGCTCGTCGTCACCGCGATGGACCTGAGGAACGGTGCCGAGCCGAGCTGGAAGCACGGGCTGGCCGCGCTGTACATCGGCTACACCGTCGGCCACGGCCACCGCACCGTGAAGTGGCTCGACGGCCACGCCGCCCACCGGCTCGCCGGCGCGCCCCGCCCGGTCGGTCCGCCCCGCTACGGCAGGGCCCGCGCCCGGCACGAGGGCCGCGTCTGGCTCGGCACCCTCCTCGGTGCGGTGGTCGCCACGGTCCTGCTGTGGCTCGCCATCCTCTACGTGGGCGACGCGAGCCGCACCGGTTCGCTCCAGAGCTGGATGGGCGCGGCGTGGCGCGCGGCCGGCCTGCACGGACTGGTCGCCCTCTCGTACGCGGTGTGGCCGCGCAAGGCCCCCAACGGGCCCGCGCCCGAGGAGCGCGAACCGGTCCGGGCGGAGCGGCGCTGACGCGGCCGGGCGCCCCACGGCCCCGGCCGGCGCGCCGGGCGCCCCACGGCTTTGGTCAGCGCTCCCCGCCGGGCACCCAGAGCACGTCGCCGACCTCCTTGTTCGCCGTGCGCGCCAGGATGAACAGCAGGTCGGACAGGCGGTTCAGGTAGGTGGCCGTCAGGGCGTTCATCGCCTCGCCGTGCACCTCCAGCGCGGCCCACGTCGAGCGCTCGGCGCGGCGGACGACCGTGCAGGCCTGGTGCAGCAGCGCCGCGCCCGGGGTGCCGCCCGGGAGGATGAAGGAGCGGAGCTTGTCCAGGTCCTCCAGGAACCGGTCGCAGTCCGCCTCCAGCTTGTCGACGTAACTCTGCTCCACCCGCAGCGGCGGGTACTCCGGGTTCTCGACCACCGGCGTCGACAGGTCCGCGCCCACGTCGAACAGGTCGTTCTGGACGCGGACGAGGACCTTGACGACCTGCTCGTCGAGATCGCCCAGCGCGATGGCGGTGCCGATGACCGCGTTCGCCTCGTTGGCGTCGGCGTACGCCGCGATGCGCAGGTCCGTCTTGGCGGTCCGGCTCATGTCGCCGAGCGCTGTCGTGCCCTTGTCGCCGGTGCGGGTGTAGATGCGCGTCAGGTTGACCATGCGGCCAGCCTAAGTCGAGCGGGTCGCGGCCCGCGACGGTGGGCGGGGGCGGGCCGCCCGGCTCACCCCGCTCCCCGTACCGGTGTGATGTCCGTCATCTGAGACGTGACGCGCATCTCTTCGGCGCCACACGGCCGCGCGCGCCCGCTAACCTCCGCGAAGAGCCGAAACATAAACGGGCGTTAAGGGGAAGATCGTGGCCAGGAAGCTCGCCGTCATCGGGGCCGGACTCATGGGGTCCGGAATCGCGCAGGTCTCGGCCCAGGCGGGCTGGGAGGTCGTGCTGCGTGACGTCACCGACGCCGCCCTGACCCGGGGCACCGACGGCATCAAGGCCTCGTACGACAAGTTCGTCGCCAAGGGCCGGCTCGAAGCCGCCGACGCCGAGGCCGCCTTGGGCCGCATCACCACGACCACCGACCTCGACGCCGCCGCCGACGCCGACATCGTCGTCGAGGCCGTCTTCGAGAAGCTGGAGGTCAAGCACGAGATCTTCCGCACGCTGGACAAGCTCGTCCGCGACGACGCCGTCCTCGCCTCCAACACCTCCGCCATCCCGATCACCAAGATCGCGGCCGTGACGGAGCGCCCCGAGCGCGTGGTGGGCACCCACTTCTTCTCGCCCGTCCCGATGATGCAGCTCTGCGAGCTGGTGCGCGGCTACAAGACCAGCGACGAAACGCTCGCCACCGCACGCGAGTTCGCCGAGTCGGTCGGCAAGACCTGCATCGTCGTCAACCGTGACGTCGCCGGTTTTGTGACGACCCGTCTGATCTCCGCCCTGGTCGTGGAGGCCGCGAAGCTGTACGAATCGGGCGTCGCCTCCGCCGAGGACATCGACATCGCCTGCAAGCTGGGCTTCGGCCACGCGATGGGGCCGCTGGCGACCGCCGACCTCACCGGCGTCGACATCCTGCTGCACGCCACCAGCAACATCTACACCGAGTCGCAGGACGAGAAGTTCGCCCCGCCGGAGCTGATGCGCCGGATGGTGGACGCGGGTGACATCGGTCGCAAGAGCGGGCAGGGCTTCTACAAGCACTGAGCCCTGTCAAGGCCGTTTCGACCACGTCACCATCACCCCTCAGGGTGAATTCGGTATCGGTTCGCTTACAAGGCGCAACTGGTCAGCCGGTCAGGCAGTCAGTTGTTGCATAGAAGTACGTGACGACGAAAGACGTGCACGACGTAAAGACGTGACGATTACGCACTCTCGGGGAGCGCATATGCACATCAGGGGCGACCACGCCGAGCTGGTCGTCGGGGGCCGCCTCGACGTCCGCAGCGCGGCGGACGCCCGTACGGTCCTGCACTCGGCCGTCGACGACGGAGCCGGCGACCTGGTGCTCGACCTGACCGGCCTCGACTCCTGGGACGCCACCGGACTCGGGGTCATCATGGGCGCTCACCGGCGTGCGGGCCGCTGCGGCCGCCGGCTGGTGCTGCGGGGCGTACCGCCCCAGATGCAGCGCCTGCTGGTGGCCACCCGGCTGCACCGCATCCTCGCCATCGAGGGCGGTATCGCCGCCGAAACGTTGCCCCGCGTGTAACGGTACGGGCCTGATAAAGCGCACCAGGCGCCCAATCCTCACAAGACCGTGACGTCTTGGGCGCCGTGGCACCCCGGCTCTTCATTCATACTGAGCGAAGGTCTAGGGTTCGGTCGCCCGCCCGATTGACGGACCCACCCGGCGGGCACCGGACCAGAAGCGACAGCGGGCGTGCAGAAAGGCCGGGAGGGGCTTCGCCGCACCACGCTTTTGGGGGCTTTCACCATGGACCCGATCAACCGGGGACCGGAAGACTTCGGCCACGACGACCGCGACGGTGACGGGCGCCCGCGCACCACGCGTGACGACGGCCCCAGGCCCGCCTTCGGACAGGGCGGCGCACCACCGGGCCGGGTCCGCACCACCCAGCTCGTCTCCGGCGACCTGCTGCTCACCGTCAACCCGATAGACGGCAGCGAGATCGAACCGTGCCCGCCCGGGCGCCGCCCGGAGCCGCCCGGCCGCCGCACCCCCGAGGAACGCGCCGACCTGACCCGGGCCGCCGGCCCGCCCGTACCGCCCGGTCCCGCCGCCCCGCCGCTGCCCCTGCTGGAGCGCCAGGAGGAGCGCGAGCGGCTGGTCCGGCTGCTGTCCCGCGGCCGCTCCGTACGGCTCACCGGACCGGCCGGTTCCGGGCGTACCGCGCTGCTCGACGCCGTCGCCGCCGACTGCGCGAACCTCGCCCCCGACGGGGTCGTCCGGCTCTCCGGCCACCACCGCACGCCCACCGAGCTGCTGTACGAACTGTTCGCCACCGTCCACAGCTCGCCGGCCCACCGCCCCGACCGCGCCGGGCTGTCGGCCGCCGTCCACGGCATCGGCGCCGTCGTCGTCCTGGACGACCTGGAGTTCGGCGGCACCGCGCTGGACGAGCTCCTCGACGCCACCCCCGAGTGCGCGTTCCTGCTCGCCGCCACGCCGGACGTCGCCGCGCCGTCGGCCGAGTCCCACCTCGAAGAAGTGTTCCTCTCCGGGCTCGACCGCGGCTCCGCCCTGGAACTGCTGGAGCGCGTCGTCGACCGGCCGCTCACCGACGACGAGGCCAACTGGGCCGGCGACCTCTGGTTCGAGTCCGAGGGCCTGCCCCTCCGGTTCGTCCAGGCCGGCGCCCTGCTGCGGCAGCGCGACGAACTGCGGACGCCCTCGGACGACGACGACGAGGACAACGTCTTCGCCGACGGCCGCGAGGCCCCGCTGCCCAGCCTCGGCGACGGCGCCGCCCCGGCCCCGCTGCTCGCCTCCCGGCTCTCCGAGGCCGCCCGCGAGACGCTGCGCTTCGCGGTCGCGCTCGGCGGCGAGGTGCCGCACCAGGCGCACCTGCCGGCGCTCGTCAACGACACGCACGCGGACTCCTCGGTCGGCGAACTGCTGCGCTGCGGACTGCTCACCCCCGTCGGCACCCGCCACCGGCTCGCCGCCGGGGTCATGGCGCAGCTCGTCGCCAAGGGCTACGACGGGGGCGCCGCCGACCGTGCCCGTACCGCCGCCCACCACTACGCCTGGTGGGTCGGCCACCCGTCGGTCAGCCCCGAGCGGGCGGTCACCGAGGCGGACGCCGTGCTGGCCGCGATGACCGCCCTGGTGAAGGCCGCCGCGGACGGCGGGCCGAGCGCGGCCCCGGGCGACGGCGCCGCGGTGGGCACCGTCTTCGGCGGCTCCGGCTCCCCGGACACCACCGACCTCGCCGACGACGAGGAGGAGGGGTACGCCGACGCGGCCGTCGTCCTGGCCCGCAGCGCGGCGCCCGCGTTCGCCGCCGGACTGCACTGGGGCGCCTGGGAGCGGGCGCTGCGCACCGGCGCGGAGGCGGCCCGGCTCGCCGGCGAGGTCGCCGAGGAGGCGTACTTCCACCACGAGTTGGGCGTCCTCGCGCTGTGCGCGGGGAACCTGGACCGGGCCCGCGCCGAACTGGAGGCGTCCATCGCCATGCGCGGCGCGCTCGCCGACAAGCGCGGCACGGTGGCCGGCCGGCGCGCCCTCGCCCTGGTCGCCGACCGGGAGCGCGGACCGCTGCCGGGTGGCCGGACGGCGGCGGGCGAGGAGGTGCCCGCGGCACGGCGCGAGGAGTCGGCGTCCCCGCCCGGGGGCGTGGTGGCGGCCGTCGCGAGCGCGGCGCCCGTGCCGGTGACGTCCGGGCGGCCGGGCCCCGGCGGTGAGACCGAGACGCTCGTCGCCCGCGAGGACCCGCCTGCCCGTGCGGCCGGGCCGACCACGCGCCGCACCATCCTGCACGGTGCCCGGCGCAACCTGGTCGCGGCGGGCGCGGGCGCGATCCTCGCGGCGGTGCTCGGCACGGTGGTGACCCTGGGCGCCACCTCGGGCGGCGACGACGGCAAGGGCGGCTCGGGCCGGGTCACGTCGGACCAGTCGGCCAACGAGGACGGCGGTGACGGCGGGCTGGACGCGGACGTGCCGGCCGAGGACTCCACGCGCGAGCCGGGCGGCGGCGACGGCGGCACGGGCGGCACGGGCGGCTCCGGTTCCGGCCCCGCCGGCTCCGGCACCCCCGGCTCCTCGGCCAGCCCGGGCGAGACCGGCACCCCGGCCACCCCGTCGGGCGACCCGTCGACGACCAGCGGCGCGACGCCGACCACGTCGGGGCCCGGTTCCAGCAGCCCCACCAGCAGCGGGCCCACCTCGGGCACGCCGACGACGGGCGGCACGACCGGCGGGTCGACCACGGGCGGCACCACGACGGGCGGCACGACCGGGGGGACGACCTCGGGCGGCACGACGTCCGGGGGCACCACGGACGGCTCGACCTCCGGTGACACCACGACGGGCGGCTCCACGTCGGGTGACACCACGGGCGGCTCCACGTCCGGTGACACGACGACGGGCGGCTCGACCTCCGGTGACACCACGGGCGGTTCCACGTCGGGCGACACGACCAGCGGTGCCGGTGGCGGCACCAGCAGCGGTGGCGCCGACGGGGGCACCGAGACGAGCGGTGCCGGAGGGGCCACCCAGAGCGCGCCCGCGACGAGCAGCGGTCCCACCCCGTCCGGCACGGCCGCCTGACGGCCCGGAAACGGACGCGGGGCCCCGGTGCGGCATCGCACCGGGGCCCTCGCGCACGGGGGCGGCGGGGTCAGAACAGCCGCAGCTTGTCGTCCTCGATGCCGCGCAGCGCGTCGTAGTCGAGCACGACGCACCCGATCCCGCGGTCCGTCGCCAGCACCCGGGCCTGCGGCTTGATCTCCTGGGCGGCGAAGACGCCCTTCACCGGTGCCAGGTGGGGGTCGCGGTTCAGCAGCTCCAGGTAGCGCGTGAGCTGCTCCACGCCGTCGATCTCGCCCCGCCGCTTGATCTCCACGGCCACGGTCGTGCCGTCCGCGTCACGGCACAGGATGTCGACCGGTCCGATGGCGGTCGGGTACTCGCGGCGGATCAGCGTGTAGCCGTCGCCGAGTGTCTCGATCCGGTCGGCGAGGAGCTCCTGGAGGTGTGCTTCCACGCCGTCCTTGATGAGGCCGGGATCGACACCGAGCTCGTGTGACGAGTCATGGAGGATTTCCTCCATCGTGATGATCAGTTTCTCGCCCGCTTTGTTCACGACCGTCCACACGCGGTCGTCGCCCTCCTTGAGGGTGCACGGCGGCGACATCCAATTGAGCGGTTTGTACGCCCGGTCGTCGGCGTGGATGGAGACGCTGCCGTCGGCCTTGACCAGGATCAGACGGGGCGCGGAGGGCAGGTGGGCGGTGAGCCGGCCCGCGTAGTCCACGGAGCAGCGGGCGATGACGAGACGCATGGTCGGCAACGCTACAAGACACACGCTCTTCCGCGCGATTCGGTCCTAAACTCCCCTTCTCCCATGGCCGGTTGTGCACCCAATCTCCTGGTGCGGTCCGGACAGCGCGCTTACCGTGGAAGCGGGAGGTTGTCGCTCGTGCACGCAGCGTGTCGTGCGGGGGGCGTCCTCCTTCCCTGCCCGTAAGACCCCGGTCCCCGGGGTCGCGAGAGGAGAACCCATGTCGCTCGACGTCTCACCGGCGCTGTTGGAACAGGCCGAGCGAGGCGAGGTCGACGAAGCCGACTTCGTCGACTGCGTCCGGACCTCCCTGCCCTACGCGTGGGAGATGATCAGCTCCCTGGTGGCCCAGCTCAAGGTCGACGGCGGTCCGTTCGCCGACAACCAGACGCCGCCGCCGGACGAGCAGGCGCGCGGCCAGTTGCTGCGTGCGCTGGCGAGTGACGCGATCCGTGGTGCGCTCCAGCGGCACTTCGGCGTCCGTCTGGCGTTCCAGAACTGCCACCGCGTCGCGGTGTTCCCGCTGGACTCCTCGGTCGACGAGCGGCTCGCCCGCTTCACCTCCGTACGAGCCCAGTTGCTGAACCAGTCGCCGACCCTGCGCGACTGCTGACACCTGGTGCTGCCGCTCCGCATCGCGGGAGGTGCAACAGGTGCAGGGCGGCAGCATGAGGCCATCAATCGAGCCGGGGCACCAGCTCCGCGCCCAGCCGCCGCACGTTCTCCTCCGTGGCCGCGACGTCCCCGGAGCCCTCCACCAGCAGGGCGAAACGCGTGATGCCCGTACGCTCCGAGGTGGCCGCCAGCCGGTCCGCCGCCACCCGGGGCGAGCCCACCGGATGCAGCCCGCACAGCAACTCGGTGTAGGCGACCGGGTCACGCATCGCCCGGCGCCGGCCGTCCACGGTGACATGGGCGTCCAGCCCCTGTTTCAGCCACCCCGGCATCGCCTTGACCAGCGTCTCCACCGCGTCCGCCGTCCGGTCGGCGAGCTGCGCCACGCCTGCCGAGACATGGCCGGCCGCCGCGTGCGCCACCGCGTCCGGGGTGTGCCCGGCCGCGAGCGCCTCACGCCGCCACAGGGCGACCATGTCGGCCTTCTCCTCGTCGCCGCAGTGCATCCCGAGCAGCATCGGCAGACAGCGCTCGGCGGCGAGCTTCACACTGCCGGGCGACGTGCACGCGACGATCGTCTCCGGCACGGCGTCGCCGTCGATGAGCTCCTGCGGCCTCGGTACGACGGCGACCTCGCGGAACCGGTGCCTCGGCCCGTCCGCCGAGACGCGCGGCTCGCGCAGCCAGCGCAGCAGCAGGTCCAGCGACTCGGGGAACCCGGACTCGTACGCCGCGAGGCCCGTGCCGAACACCTCCAGGTCGACCCACGGCCCGCCCCGGCCCACGCCGAGCGTGAACCGCCCGCCGGACGTGAGGTGCAGCAGCGCCGTCTGCTCGGCGAGCGCCACCGGGTGGGCCGTCGGCAGCACGCTCACGGCCGTCCCGACCCGGATGCGCCGCGTCCGGCCGAGCAGCAGCGCGGCGAGCGTCACGGCCGACGGACACACGCCGTACGGTACGAAGTGGTGCTCGGCCAGCCATACCGAGTCCAGCCCCGCCTCCTCGGCGACCTCCGCCGACCGCACCGCGCGGTGCAGCGTCTCCCCCTGGCCCTGGCCGGGAAACTGGGCCGCCAGTACAAAAGTTCCCACACGCATCGCCTTATGCCTCCTTGACCGGCCGACGCGGCTCCCCTCACTGGCAACAACGTCTGGCAGGTGCCAAAGGCAACGGCCGACAGGCAAGTTGTTGCGATTTTCCGGTAACTCGTTCCGAACCGTGCGAGTACCCACAGTCGCGGCCCTTAGGCTGGACGGGCAAACGTCCGCGTCCGCCCCAGTGAGGTGTTCCGTGTCCCCGCGCCGCAACCGCCCCCGTGGCGGCGAGAAGCCGAACGCGACCGGCGGCGAGCCCGGTGACCGGTACGGGGGGTTCCAGCGCAGCGAGTCCTGGCAGGACGAGGAGTGGTCGGTCCGTCATGTGGCGGGCGCCAGCTCCGCCGGCAAGAGGTACCGCTGCCCCGGCTGCGACCAGGAGATCCCCTCGTCCCTCCCGCACGTGGTGGCCTGGCCCGAGTACGGCGGCGTGGACGACCGGCGGCACTGGCACAAGGCGTGCTGGAACGCCAAGGACCGCCGCACCACGCGGGTGCAGCGGTCCCGGAACGCGCCCCGCCACTGAGGCGGGAGGCGGAGTCAGACGTCCCGCTTCTCCGTGGCGAAGAACGCCCCGGCCAGCGCGACGGCGGCCACGCCGCTCAGGATCCACAGCGGCGTCCAGCCGTGCGGACCGCCGTCGATCAGGCCCTCCTCGCTGTAGAAGGCGATGAGCAGGCTCGGGATCGAGTACTGGAACAGGAACTCCTGGACCTTCACCATCGACGACATGAACATCGCGGCCACCAGCGGCAGCAGCATCACGCCGATCATGATGGTGATCGCACCGGCGGAGTGCCGGACCAGCGCGCCGACGGCCAGCGCCACCAGCCCGAGGACCGCGGTGAACAGGCCCGCGCCGACCGTGGCGCGCAGCCACTGCTCCCCGGTCGCCTCGACGCCCCCGTCGATCATGGCCGTCTGGAGGGCGGCGACCAGGGCGGCGGTGATCGTCGTGACCACGAGGGTGAGCAGGAAGAAGACGATGGCCTTGGCCGTCAGCACGCGGGCGCGGCTGGGGCAGGCGGTCAGCGTCGTACGGATCATGCCGGTGCCGTACTCGGACGAGATGGTCAGCACGCCGAGGGTGACCACGCAGATGCTGCCGAGCAGCACGCCGTTGAAGCCCAGGGAGAGGACGGGGTCGTTGCCCATCGGCGCGTCGGTCGCGTTGATCGCCACGATGGCGAGCAGGCCGACGCCGACCATGAGCAGGATCATGACGCCGAGCGTCCACATGGTGGAGCGCACGGAACGGATCTTGGTCCACTCGGAGGCGAGCGCGTCACCGAGGTGCGCGCGGCGCACCGGGATGGGCGACGTGTACTGCTGGTAGGGGGCGGTGGTCATCGGGCGTCCTCGCTCTTGCTCAGGTCTGCGGGGGCGGAGGCGGGGGCGGGCGGCACGGCCGGGGCGGCGGGTGCGGCCGGAGCGGTGGGTGCCGGCTGGTGGGGCACGGCGTGCGGCTGCGGCGGCTGCGCGGGCTGTCCGGTGGGCTGCTGTCCGCCCGCGTACGGGTTCTGTCCGGGCGGCGGCGGGGCGTACCAGCCCTGCTGCGGCACGTCCGGGACGACCGGCTGCGGCGGCGCGTAGCCCATCGGGTCCGGCTGCTGCATCAGGCCGGCCCGCTGGTCGGTGGTCGAGCGGTAGTCCACGGCGCCCTGGGTCAGGCGCATGTACGCCTCCTCCAGCGACGCCTGGTGCGGCGAGAGCTCCCACAGGCGTACGTCGGCCCCGTGGGCCAGGTCGCTGATCCGCGGCAGCGGCAGGCCGGTCACGCGCAGGGCGCCGTCCGGCTCGGACAGCACCTGGCCGCCCGCCTCGGCGAGCACGCCCATCAGCTTGTCCCGCTGCGCGGGCTCCGTCTGCGGCGTGCGCACCCGGGCGAAGTCCGCGGAGTTGGCCGAGATGAAGTCCTTGACGCTCATGTCGGCCAGGAGCTGACCACGGCCGATGACGATAAGGTGATCGGCGGTCAGCGCCATCTCGCTCATCAGGTGCGAGGAGACGAAGACCGTCCGGCCCTCGGCGGCCAGCGCCTTCATCAGGTTGCGCACCCAGAGGATGCCCTCGGGGTCCAGGCCGTTGACCGGCTCGTCGAACAGCAGCACCTGCGGGTCACCGAGCAGCGCGGCCGCGATGCCGAGCCGCTGCCCCATGCCGAGCGAGAAGCCGTTCGACCGCTTGCGGGCCACGTCCTGGAGGCCGACGACCCCGAGCACCTCGTCGACCCGCCGCGCCGGGATACCCGCGAGCTGGGCGAGCGACAGCAGGTGGTTGCGCGCGCTGCGCCCGCCGTGCACGGCCTTGGCGTCCAGCAGGGCGCCCACCTGGCGCGGCGCGTTCGGGAGCTGCCGGAAGGGGTGACCGCCGATGGTCACGTGGCCCGATGTCGGCCGGTCCAGGCCGAGGATCATGCGCATCGTCGTCGACTTGCCGGAGCCGTTCGGTCCCAGGAAGCCGGTCACGGTGCCCGGCCTCACCTGGAAGGAAAGGTTGTACACGGCCGTCTTGGCGCCGTAGCGCTTCGTCAGGCCGACTGCCTCGATCATTCTCCAGCCCCATCGACAGGTCGGTTGCGTCGTCGGGCCCGCGGCACGCACACACACAGGACCCCCGTAAGAGGTAAGAGGGTATCCGCCGCTTGACGGTTCCGCTTCCGCCCCGGGAGATGCTTCCTAGGCGTCCCGCCGCTTCAGCACCGCGTACCCGCCGACCAGTGCCGCCGCCACCCACCCGACCATGATCCCCAGCCCGCCCCACGGCGTGTACGGCGCCGGGTCGCTGCCCAGGGCGCCCGGGACGACCTGCATGATCGTGGAGCCCGCCTGGTCGGGGAAGTACTCGGCCACCTCCTTGGCCTTCGGCACGGCCGACAGGATCTGGGAGATCAGGAAGAAGAACGGGACCAGGATGCCGAGCGAGAGCACCGTCGAGCGCAGCATCGCCGCGACCCCCATCGAGAACACCGCCATCAGCCCCATGTAGATACCGCCGCCGATCACCGCGCGCAGCACGTTCTCCTCACCGATGCCGGTGCGGTGCTCGCCGAGCAGCGCCTGGCCGAGGAAGAACGACAGGAAGCTGGTCGCCAGGCCCACCGCGAGGGCGAGCACACCGGCCACCGCGATCTTACTGAAGAGGAACGTCGCCCGCTGCGGCACGGCGGCCAGGGACGTACGGATCATGCCGGTGCTGTACTCGGTGCCGACCACCAGGACGCCGAAGACCACCATCGCGAGCTGGCCCAGCAGCATCCCGGAGAAGCTGACCACCGTAGCGTCGAACGTGGCCTGCTCGACGGGCGGCATCTCGTCGAACGTCTCCCGCACCAGGGCCGACAGCGCCGCGCCCATCGCGACGGTGACGACCAGTGCGCTGGCCAGCGTCCACACCGTCGAGGCGACCGTACGGATCTTGGTCCACTCCGACCGGAGGACCGCGGGTGCCGACGCCATCGTCAGACCTCCTTCGACCACTGGGGCCCGGACGGACCGGACGTGCCGTGGGCGTGGTACTCGACCGTCGTCGCGGTCATCCGCATGAACGCCTCCTCCAGCGAGGCCCGCTGGGCGCTCAGCTCGTGCAGCGTGATCCCGCGGCGGGCCGCCAGCTCGCCGAGCTCCTCGGTCGTCGCGCCGTCGACCTCCAGGGTGCCGTCCGCGGCCTCGACCGCCGTCCGCCCGGCGGCGTGGAGCGCGTCGCGCAGCTCCTCGCGCTGCGGGGAGCGCACCCGTACATAACTGCGCGAGTTGTCATGGATGAAATCCGCCATCGAGGTGTCCGCGAGGAGCTTCCCCTGCCCGATCACGATCAAGTGGTCCGCGGTGAGAGCCATTTCGCTCATCAAGTGACTGGAAACGAAGATCGTCCGCCCTTCGGCGGCCAGCGCCTTCATCAGATTGCGGATCCAGTGAATTCCCTCGGGGTCCAGACCATTGACGGGTTCGTCGAACATCAAGATCTGCGGATCACCCAAGAGTGCGGCGGCGATTCCCAGTCGCTGCCCCATGCCCATCGAAAAACCTTTCGGCTTCTTCCTGGCCACGGCCGACAGCCCCACGAGATCCAGCACCTCGGAGACCCGGCGCTCCGGAATCCGGTTGGACTGCGCCAGGCAGAGCAGGTTGTTGTACGCGGTCCGCCCGCCGTGCAGCCCGCGCGCCTCCAGCAGGGCCCCGATGTACTTCAGCGGCTCGTCCAGCTCCCGATAGTGCCGGCCGTCGATCCGGACCGACCCGCTCGTCGGGTGGTCCAGGCCGAGCACCATCCGCATCGTGGTCGACTTGCCCGCGCCATTGGGCCCGAGGAAGCCCGTCACCACCCCCGGGCGCACCTGGCAGGAAAGATGGTCGACCGCCGTTTTCGAACCGAAACGTTTCGTTAGACCCTCGAGCTCGATCACCCGTCCACGCTACGGGCGCGTACGGCCCTCCGCCACCGGAATGACACGGCCCTCTTGCGCCGCCCCCGGGGATACGGACGGCCCCGCGGGACCACCTGCCCGAGCCGCACCCCGGACACACGGAAGGCCCCGCGGGGACCCCGCGCGCACGTCCGCCGGGCGTGCGCGCCAGGGGTCCCCGCGGGGCCCTGCCGGTGATTCAGCGGGTCTGCTGCGCCGGAACGCCGCGCGAGACCGGCTCGTCGTCCGCCGGGGAGCCGGCCGCCGCGACCGCCGCGCCGGTCAGCGTGGCCAGCATCTCGCGGACGTTGGTGAGCTGGGCGTTGATCGAGTCGCGACGGTTCGTCAGCGCCGCCAGCTCGCGCTCCGATTCGCTGCGGATACGATCCGCCTTGGCGTTCGCGTCCGCCACGATGTCCTCGGCCTGGCGCTGCGCCGTCTCCACCGTCTGACGGGCCCGGCGCTCCGCGTCCGTCCGCAGCTTCTCGGCCTCCAGGCGGAGCTGCTCCGCCCGGTGCTCGATCTCGGCGAGCCGCTTCTCCGCCTTCGCCTGGCGGGAGGCCAGGTCCCGCTCCGACTGCTCACGCCGCTTGGCGAGGTTCGTCTCGAAGTCGGCGGCGGCCTGCGCGGCCTTGGCGCGCGTCTCCTCGAAGAGCGCGTCCGCCTCCTCCCGCTTGGACTGCGCGTCCTTCTGCGCCTCGGCGCGCAGCGAGTTGGCCTCGCCCTGCGCCTTCTCGACGATCCGGACGCCCTCGTCCTCGGCCTTCGCCTTGCGCTCCGCCGCGAACGCCTCGGCGTCGTTGCGCACCTGCTGCGCCGCCGACTCGGCGAGCTCGCGGTGCTGCTCGGCGGCGCGACGGGCCTCCTCGCGCAGGTCCTTGGCCTCCTCCTCGGCGAGGCGGAGGATCTTCTCGACGCGGGCACCGAGACCGGCGTACGACGGCTCGGCGTCGCTGACCTGGGCCTGGGCGTTCTGCGTCTCGAGGTGGAGTTCCTCGATGCGCTTTTCCAGAGAGGTGATGCGGGCCAGAGCACTGTCTCGGTCGGCGACGAGTTTGGTAATGCGGTCATCCACCTGACCGCGGTCGTACCCACGCCGCACGAGCTCGAAGCCGAAGGGGGAGGAAGTGTCGCTCATGGGGTTCCTGTCGAATGAGACCGGTGAGGTGTTAGGGGGAATCCTAGGGGTCCATGCGGCGTGTCTTCGAGCGGATGCCCGTTCAAACTGGAGAATGTCCAGCCTTTTGAGTGGCTTACTCGTCGGTTGACTTGCCGCTCGAACGGGTAACACCTGCCGCCGCGGTCGCCTTGACTCCGCCCTCCTTGGTACCCCCTGACGGCGCCTCGAAAGATTCCAGCGCCTCCAGCACGTCCTGCACCCGGGAGATTTCCGCCTGAATGTCCTCGCGGCGGCGCACCAGCACCTCCAGCTCCCGCTTCCCCTCGGAGATCATCTTCTCGGCCTCGCGCTCCGCGTCCGCCTTGATCTTCTCCGCCTCGCGGGTGAGCGTGGCCTTCTTCTGCTCGGCCTCCTTGAGCAGCCCCTCCGCCTTCTTCACCGCGGAGATACGGACCTTGCTCGCCTCCGAATTCGCGTCGGCCAGCAGCTCCTTGGCCTTCGCCTCCGCCTCGGCCCGCTGCTCGGTGGCGGCCTTCACCAGCTTGTCGACCCGCTCGCCCGCCGCCTTCATCTGCTCGGCGCTCTCCCGGCGGGCCCGCTCGTGCAGCTCCTCGATCTCCGCCTCGGTACGCCGGCGCAGCTCCTCCGACCGCTCCCTTATGGCCGTCGCGTCACCCCGCGCCCCGACCAGCAGCTCGTCCGCGTCCGTACGGGCCTTCTCGACCAGCGAGTTGCCCTCGACGGTCGCCTCGGCGACGATCCGCTCGGCCTCCTTGCGGGCCGCGCCCACCATCGTGTCGGCCTGCGACTCCGCCTCCGCGGTCGCCCGCAGCGCCTCCTCCTGCGCCTTCGCGACGAGCTGGTCGGCCTGCTCGGCCGCGTCCGCCCGGCGCTTGGCCGCCGCCTCGCGCGCCTCGTCGACCACCCGGTCCGCCTCGGCCCGCGCCTCGGCGCGCACCTGCTCGGCCGCCGTCGCCGTCTCGTCCCGCAGCCGCTCCGCCTCCACACGGATGCGCTCGGCCGCCTGCTGCGCGGAGCCCACCGTCTCGGCCGCCTCGGCGCGCAGCCGCTCGGCCTCCGCCGTGGCCTCGGACACCAGCCGCTCGGCCTCCGCAGTCGCCTCCGCGACCAGCCGCTCGACCCGCTCGGCCGTCTCCGCGCCGATCCGCTCGGCCTCGCCCGTCGCCTCGCCGACCAACTGGTCCGCCTGCGCCGCCGCGTCCGCGCGCCGCTTGTCGGCGGCCTGCCGCGCCTCGTCCAGGAGCCGCTCGCCGTCCGCCCGGGCGGCCGCCCGCAACTCCTCGGCCCGCGCCTCGCCGTCCGCCTTGACCCGCTCGGCCTCCTCGCGCAGCCGCGCCGCGTCCCGCTCCGCCGTGGCGAGCAGCTCCGCCGCCTCGGCCGTCATCCGCTCGGCCTCGCTCGTCGCCTCGCCGACCAGCCGGTCCGCCTGCGCCGCAGCCTCCGACCGGATGCGGTTGGCGTCCTCCCGCGCCTCCGCACGCGCGCGTGCCGCGTCCTGCTCCGCCGAGGCGAGCGAGTCCGACGCCTCCGTCCGCATCCGCTGCGCGTACTCGGCCGTGTCCGACTTCAGCCGCTCCGACTCCGCGATGGCGTCCGCCATCGTGCGCTCCGCGAGCGCCTTGGCGGCCTCCGCCTCCTCCTGCGCCCGTCCCCGGACCCGGCCCGCGTCCTCCGCGGCCCGCTCCCGCTCCGCGTACGCGTCGGAACGGACCCGGTCCGCCTCCTCCAGCGCCTCCGCGCGCGTCCGCTCCGCCGCGTGCTCGGCCGCCGACCGCAGCCCGGCGATCTCCTCCTCGGCCTGCTCGTGCAGCCCGGCGACCGCGTCCCGCACCTGCTGCGCCGTCTGCTCGGCCGCCGACACCATCTCGGTCGCCCGCCGGTCCGCCTCCTCGACCAGCCGCTGCGCCTCGGTCTGCGCCTCCTCGACGCGCTTGCGCGCCGACGCCAGCAGCTCCTCGCTCTGCTCGCGCGCCCGCTCCCGCTCCTGGTCCGCCTCCGTACGGGCGGCGCCCAGCGTCTCCTCCGCCTCACGGCGACGGCGCTCCGCCTCCGTACGCGCGGCGGCCAGCTCCTCGGCGGCCTCCGCCGTGACCCGCTCGGCGGCCGCCTGCGCCTCCGCCCGGACCCGGTCGGCCGAATCCTGCGCCTCCGACTTCAGGCGCTCCGCCTCCGCGGCCGCCTCCGACCGCAGCCGCACCGCCGCGTTCTCCGCCTCCGCGCGGGCCGACGACGCGTCCGACGCCGCCTCCGTGCGCAGCCGCTCCGCCTCCTGCTCGGCCTGCGACTGGAGCGTACGGATGCGCTCGGCGGCCTCCGCGCGCTGCCGATCGGACTCCTCGGACGCCTCGCGGCGGATCCGCTCACCCTCCGCCCGCGCGTCGGCCAGCGCCTGCTCGGCGGCCGAGAGGCGGGTCTGCGCCTCCGTGTGCAGCCGGGCCAGCTCCTCGGCCGCCTCCGCCTGCCGGGCCGCGATGCCCCGCTCGGTCTCCTCGCGCAGCGCGGCGGCCGCCTGCTCGGCCGCGGCCCGCACCGACTCGGCCTGCTCCTCGGCCTCCGTGCGGAGCCGCTCCGCCTCCTCGCGGGTGCGCTCCAGCGTCTCCTCGGCCTGCGTGCGCAAGCCCGTCGCCCGCTCGATCGCCTCCGTACGGACCCGCTCGCTGTCGGCCGTCGCGGCCGTACGCAGCTCATCGGCGTCCGCCTTCGCCTTGGTCAGCAGCTCCTCGGCGGTCTTCGCCGCCTCCTCGATCTGCTGGACGGCCTCGCGCCGCGCCTCGCCCCGGATGCGCTCGCCCTCGGCGATGGCGTCGGCGCGGAGCTGCTCGGCCTCGCCGCGCAGCCGGCGCGCCTCCTCCTGGAGCTCGACCGTCTTGGCGCGGTACTCCTTGGTGTCGTCCTTCGCGGCGCCCTTGAGCTGCTCGGCCGTGTCGTGCGCCTCGGCCCGCAGCCGGTCCGCCTCGGCCTCCGCCTCGCGGCGGATCCGCTCGGCCTCCTCCGACGCCTTGCGGGTGGTCTCCTGCGCGTCGTCCGACGCCTTGGACAGGACCTCCTCGGCGGTACGCGCCGCCTTGGCGAGCTGGGCCGCACTGTCCTCGGCCGCCGCCGTGCGGGCCTTCTCGCTGGCCTCGGCGACCAGCTTCTCCGCCGCCGCGCGGGCGTCCGCGAGGGCCTGCTCGGCCTCCGCCTTGAGCGCCTCGGACTCCTTGGTGGCCTCCGCCACCAGACGGGCGATCTCCGCCTTGGCCGTACGGGTGCGCTGCTCGGTCTCCGACTCGGCGGTCGACAGCCGCTTGGCCGCCGCCTCACGGGCCTCCGCGACGACCTTGTCGGCCTCCGCGCGGGCCTCGCGCAGCCGCTCCTCCGCCTCGGCCATCCGCCGCTCGGCCGACCGGCTCAGCTCGGCGGCCTGCTGGCGCGCCTGGTCCGACTCGGCGGTCGTCGCGCTGCGGAGCTGTTCGGCGTGGCTGGTGGCCTCCGCGGCCTGCGTGGACGCGGCGTTCAGCAGCCGCTCGGCGTCCTTGCGGGCCCGCAGCAGGATCGCCTCGGCCTCCGCGCGGGCGGTCTCCGTCTCGGCGCCCAGACGCCGGCGGGCCTCCTCGGCCAGCCGGGTCGCCTCCGCGCGGGCCGCCGCCAGGGCCTGCTCGGCCTCCGCGCGCGACTCCTCCATCAGGCGCCGGGCCTGCGCCTCCGTACGGGCGCGGAGCTGCTCCGCCCAGGCCACGTTCTCGTTGACGTGCGCCTCGACCGTCTGGCGCCGCTCGGACAGCTCCTGGTCCAGCCGCTGGCGCCGCTGCACCGCCTCGGCGTGCAACTCCGCCTGGAGGCGGGCCTGGTGCTCGGCGTGCTCCTGCAGTATCCGCTGCGTCTGCGCCCGTGCCTCGCGCAGCTCCCGCTCGGCGTCCGTGCGGAGCTGGTCGGCCTGGATCTGCGCGTTCCGCAGCAACTGCTCGGCCTGGTAGCCGATGTCCGCGCTGTCGTACGCCGGGCGCGACGCGATCGTGCGGCGCGCCTCGTGGAGCTTGGCGCGCAACACCTCGACCTGGTAACCGAGGTCCTCGGCGTGCTGGACGGCCTTCTCCCGCTCGGTCTTCAGCCGGTCCATCTCGGCTTCGAACCGCGAAAGGTGGTCGTCAGCCCGGTGGCTCTCCTGGCGTTCGTAGCCCCGCACTGCGCGGTCCCATCCGTCCCCTGGTCGCAACTCTCTTTGTACGAGCACCGTTCGCCGGCGAACGGCCCCCCGGGGAATGGTGTCAGATCACAGACGGAGTCGCGGCACGGCCCCGATCCGGCCCCGGCCCGGAGCCGCCCACTCTACCGGGCCAGGAATCCGGAGGTCAGTGCTCCGCCGAGGACTCCCCGGAGGACGGCTCGGCCGAGGTGACCAGTTCCGTGAGCACCCCGTGGCAGTCCTTGGGGTGCAGGAACGTGATGCGGGAGCCCATGGAGCCGATGCGCGGCTCGTCGTACAGGACCCGCACGCCCTTGTCCCGTATCGCCGCGGCGTCCCCGTCCACGTCCGCCGTGCCGAAGGCGATGTGGTGGACACCCTCGCCGTTCTTGGCCAGCCACTTGCCCACGGCCGAGTCCTCGCGGGTGGGCTCCAGGAGCTGGAGGTAGGAGGCGCCGCCGTCGGAGGTCTCGTTGATCTTGAGCATGGCCTCGCGGACCCCCTGCTCCTCGTTGACCTCGGAGTGGAACACCTCGAAGCCGTACGTGGCACGGTAGAACTCAACGGTCTTGTCGAGGTCGAAACAGGCGATCCCGATGTGGTCGATTCGCGTCAGCATGGGACCAGTGCAGCGCGGCGGAGGTGGTTACGCAACGTGCGCGCCATCACACTGGCCGCCCGGTGACCTGGACACGTACCGCTCAGTACATTGGCGGTAAACCCTCGTTCACTCTCCACATCCAAGGGGCCGTGCCTCATGTCTGGAACGACCGGTACCACCTCAGTCATCGTCGCGGGCGCACGCACGCCCATGGGCCGTCTGCTCGGCTCGCTCAAGAGCTTCTCGGGCGCCGAACTCGGCGGTTTCGCCATCAAGGCCGCCCTCGACCGGGCCGGCATCGGCGGCGACCAGGTGCAGTACGTGATCATGGGCCAGGTGCTCCAGGCCGGGGCGGGGCAGATCCCGGCGCGCCAGGCCGCGGTGAAGGCCGGCATCCCCATGAACGTGCCCGCCCTGACCATCAACAAGGTCTGCCTGTCCGGCCTCGACGCCATCGCCCTCGCGGACCAGCTCATCCGCGCCGGCGAATTCGACGTCGTCGTGGCCGGTGGCCAGGAGTCCATGACCAACGCGCCGCACCTGCTGCCCAAGTCCCGCGAGGGCTACAAGTACGGCGCGATCGAGATGATCGACGCCATGGCGTACGACGGTCTGACCGACTCCTTCGAGAACATCGCCATGGGCGAGTCCACGGAGAAGCACAACACCCGCCTCGGCATCGCCCGCGAGGCGCAGGACGAGATCGCCGCGCTGTCCCACCAGCGGGCCGCCGCCGCGCAGAAGAACGGCATCTTCGAGGCCGAGATCACGCCGGTCGAGATCCCGCAGCGCAAGGGCGAGCCCGTCGTCTTCAGCAAGGACGAGGGCATCCGCGCCGAGACCACGGTGGAGTCCCTGGGCAAGCTGCGGCCCGCCTTCGCCAAGGACGGCACCATCACGGCCGGCACCTCCTCGCAGATCTCGGACGGTGCGGCGGCCGTGGTCGTGATGAGCAAGGCCAAGGCCGAGGAACTGGGCCTGGAGTGGATCGCCGAGATCGGCGCCCACGGCAACGTGGCCGGGCCGGACAACTCGCTCCAGTCCCAGCCCTCCAACGCGATCCGGCACGCCCTGAAGAAGGAGGGGCTGGACGTCTCGGCCCTGGACCTGATCGAGATCAACGAGGCGTTCGCCGCCGTTGCCGTCCAGTCAATGAAGGACCTGGGAGTATCGCCGGAAAAGGTGAACGTCAACGGCGGCGCCATCGCCCTCGGGCACCCGATCGGCATGTCCGGCGCCCGTGTCGTCCTCCACCTCGCGCTGGAGCTCAAGCGGCGCGGCGGCGGGGTCGGCGCGGCGGCGCTGTGCGGCGGCGGTGGCCAGGGCGACGCGCTGATCATCCGCGTTCCGGGCAACGGCAAGTAAGGAGCTACGTACGTGATGGTGGACGTCCCCGCACTGGTCGCCCAGGCACGGGAGGGCCGGCCGCGTGCCGTGGCCCGGCTGATCTCGCTCGTGGAGGGGGCGTCCCCGCAGCTCCGTGAGGTGATGGCGGCGCTGGCACCGCTGACCGGCGGCGCGTACGTGGTCGGCCTGACCGGCTCGCCCGGTGTCGGCAAGTCGACGTCGACGTCGGCGCTGGTCACCGCGTACCGGAAGGCCGGGAAGCGGGTCGGCGTGCTCGCCGTCGACCCGTCCTCGCCGTTCAGCGGCGGCGCGCTGCTCGGTGACCGGGTCCGGATGTCCGAGCACGCGTCCGATCCGGGGGTGTACATCCGGTCCATGGCGACCCGCGGGCATCTGGGCGGCCTCGCCTGGGCGGCTCCGCAGGCCATCCGGGTGCTGGACGCCGCCGGGTGCGACGTGGTGCTCGTCGAGACCGTCGGCGTCGGCCAGTCGGAGGTCGAGATCGCCTCCCAGGCCGACACCTCGGTGGTGCTCCTCGCCCCCGGCATGGGCGACGGCATCCAGGCCGCCAAGGCGGGCATCCTCGAGATCGGTGACGTGTACGTCGTCAACAAGGCCGACCGGGACGGCGCCGACGCCACCGCCCGCGAGCTGAACCACATGCTCGGTCTCGGCGAGTCCCGCGGGCCGGGCGACTGGCGGCCGCCCATCGTCAAGACGGTGGCCGCGCGCGGCGAGGGCGTCGACGAGGTGGTCGAGGCGCTGGAGAAGCACCGGGCCTGGATGGAGGAGCGGGGCGTCCTCGCGGAACGCCGCCGCGCGCGGGCCGCCCACGAGGTCGAGACCATCGCCGTCACGGCCCTCCGCGAGCGGATCGGCGACCTCCACGGCGACCGGCGCCTGGACGCGCTCGCGGAGCGCATCGTCGCGGGCGAGACGGACCCGTACGCGGCGGCGGACGAACTGGTGGCGGGCCTGACGGGCCGGTAGCCCCTGACCGGGCGCGCCGCGTGTGCGGTGCGGCGTGCCCGGCCGGACGCCGACCGCGGCTCGTCAGTCGTCCGTGCCGGTGTCCTTGTCCTGTGTGGCCTTGGCCGTCCGCGCGTCGACGGTCCATTCCTGGTTCTTGCCGTCCTTGGTGACCAGTTCGACGTCCCAGGACTTCTTGCCGCCGTTGTCGTCCTCGTCGTCCAGGTCCAGGGAGACGACCGTGCCATGGCCGGCGACCGCCTTGAGGGCCTCGTCGGCCGTGACCTCGACGCCCTGGACGGCGCTCCGCGCCTCGCCGGCCCCGGAGGCGTCGTCGCGGTCGTCGTCGACCTGCGTCGCGGTGCGGGTCGTCTTCGCGGGCGCCTCGTCGTCCGCCGAGGAGGCGAACGCGGCCGCCGTGCCGCCCGTCAGCAGGGCCGCCGCGGTGACCGTGGCGATGAGGATGTTGCGCTTCATGGATGCCTCCGAATGTCGGTGCCTTCTCGGTACGGCAACCACCCTGCCGGTGGGGTGCTGAACGCAGCCTGAAGGAGGCTGAAGGCTCCTTCAGGTTCCGTTTGGGACCCTGAACGCATGCGCCTGTTGATCGTGGAGGACGAGAAGCGGCTCGCCCTGTCGCTCGCCGCCGGGCTGCGGGCCGAGGGGTTCGCCGTGGATGTGGTCCACGACGGGCTGGAGGGGCTGCACCGGGCGGGCGAGGGGGTGTACGACCTCGTCGTGCTGGACATCATGCTGCCCGGCATGAACGGCTACCGCGTGTGCGCGGCGCTGAGGGCGGCCGGGAACGACGTGCCGATCCTGATGCTCACCGCCAAGGACGGCGAGTACGACGAGGCCGAGGGCCTCGACACGGGGGCGGACGACTACCTGACCAAGCCGTTCTCGTACGTCGTGCTGGTGGCGCGGGTGAAGGCCCTGCTGCGCCGACGCGGGGGCAGCCCGTCACCGGTGATCACGGCGGGGGCGCTGCGCGTGGACACGGCGGCCCGGCGCGTGTGGACGGGGGACGCGGAGGTCGCGCTGACGGCCAAGGAGTTCGCCGTGCTGGAGCAGCTCGCCGGGCGGGCCGGCGAGGTGGTGTCCAAGGCGGACATCCTGGAGCACGTCTGGGACTTCGCGTACGAGGGCGACCCGAACATCGTCGAGGTGTACGTGAGCGCGCTGCGGCGCAAGCTGGGGCCGGAGGTCATCACGACGGTGCGTGGCGCCGGGTACCGGCTGGAGGAGCGGTGAGGTCCGTACGCGCCCGGACGGCGGTGGGGGCGACCCTGGTGGTCGCGCTGGCGCTCGTGGTGGCGGGGATCGCCCTGCTGGCGGTGCTGCGGGCCAATCTCGTGGACCAGGCGGAGCTGGAGGCGGAGGTGTCCGCCCGTTCGGTCGCCTCACAGGTCGCGGGCGGCACGCCCTTCGCCCGATTGGACCTGCCCGACGACACCGAGGAGCACCCGGTGCAGGTGGTCGACGGCGAGGGGCGGGTCGTCGCGGTGGGGGAGGACATCGAGGCGATCTCGGGGACCGGGAGTTCCGGGACGAAGGCCGTGCCGGGGGGAGGGGACGGCGAGGCCGGCGAGGTCGCGGAGGAGGCCGCGTACTCCACGGGCCGGGTGACCGTGGACGGGGACACCGCCGCGTACCGCTTCGCCGCCGTCCAGGCGTCGGGCCCGCGGGGCGAGGTCACCGTGTACGCGGGCGCGCCGCTCGCCACCGAGGCGGCGACCGTGGCGGGCGTGCGGGACGCGATGCTCACCGCGCTGCCCCTCCTGCTGCTCGTCGTGGGGGGCGTGACATGGCTGGTGACCCGGCGGGCGCTCAGGCCCGTCGAGGGCATCCGCCGCGAGATGGCGGCGATCACGGCCTCGGAGGACCTCTCGCGGCGCGTCCCCGAGCCGGGCACCCACGACGAGGTGGCCCGGCTCGCGCGGACGACGAACGAGACGCTGGCCGCGCTGGAGGCGAGCGTGGAGCGGCAGCGGCGGTTCGTGGCGGACGCGTCGCACGAGCTGCGCAGCCCCATCGCGAGCCTGCGCACCCAGCTCGAGGTGGGGGCGGCCCATCCGGAGCTGCTGGACCTCCCGGGGGCGGTCGCCGACACCGTACGGCTCCAGCAGCTCGCCGCCGACCTGCTGCTGCTGGCCCGCCTGGACGCGGGGGAGCGGCCCGGTCAGGGGCGGGTGGACCTGGCGGCGCTGGTGCGCGAGGAGGTGGCCCAGCGGGTGGGCGACCGGGTGCCGGTGCGGATCGAGGGCGGGGAGGCGGAGGCCACCGGGTCGCGCGGGCAGCTCGCCCGGGTGCTGGGCAACCTGCTGGACAACGCCCAGCGGCACGCGGAGTCGGCCGTGACCGTGACGGTGCGCCGCGAGGGCCGGCACGCCGTGCTCACCGTCGCGGACGACGGGGCCGGCGTGCCGGAGCCCGAGCGGGAACGGATCTTCGCCCGGTTCGTCCGCCTCGACGACGCCCGCGGCCGTGACGAGGGCGGCGCGGGGCTGGGCCTGGCCATCGCCCGGGACGTGGCCCTCCGGCACGGCGGCACGCTCACGGTGGGGCGTGCCCCGGGGGGCGGTGCGCTGTTCGTGCTGCGGCTGCCGGCGGGGTGAGCCCTACGGCTTGCCGCGGCGGCCGCGGAGCTGTTCGGCGATGGGTTTGAGCGACTGGCGCAGCTCGTTCAGGGCCTCGGGGCTGAGCTGGTCGATGAAGTGCCGGCGTACCGACTCGACGTGGTGCGGCGCGACCTTCTGCATGGTCTCCATGCCCTGCTCGGTCAGTACCGCGTACAGTCCCCGCCGGTCCGACTCGCAGTTCTCGCGGCGGACCAGACCCGCGTTCTCCATACGGGTGATCTGGTGGGAGAGCCGGCTCTTGGACTGGAGTGTCGCGGCGGCCAGGTCGCTCATGCGGAGGCGGCGGTCGGGCGCCTCCGAGAGGTTGACCAGGATCTCGTAGTCGTTGTTGGTCAGGCCGAACGGCTGGAGGTCCTTCTCCAGTTGGTACGTCAGCAGCCTGTTGACGTCCAGATATGTGCGCCAGGCGCACTGCTCGGCATCGGTCAGCCAGTTGGTGGCCGTCTCGGTCTCCATAGAGGGATTCTACCTAAGATGTTGAATTCTGGACGAAGTTGTGACGCCGGGCACTCCGGCCCCCCGTCCTCGCATCCGCACCTCAAGGGCGCAGACGTTCGAGGGCGTCACACTCCGCAGACTACCGCTCACAGCCCGAAGCGACGCTGGAGGTCCCCGAGCTGTCCGGGAAGACGCGGTACCGATCCGTGCTGACCGTGGCCGGAACCCGCCCCCGGGACCCCCGCCTCGTGCGGCACCGCGCCCGTCGCCTGCTCGGCCATCAGCACCTCGGTGGACTGGAGCAGCACCGTACCGGCCCCGACGAACTCGAACTGGTGCTCCTCGCCCGACGCGCCGCCGATACCGGTCAGCGCGCGCAGGCCGCCCATCACGCCCGACATGTAGCCGTGGTCGTAGTGGTGGCACGGGGAGGGGCAGTCCGCCCAGCCGACCAGCGCCTGCGGGTCGACGCGCAGGGGCGGCTCCATGAAGACCACCGGGCCGTTGGACGCCGCGACGAACTTGCCGGTGCCGATCAGGGTGAGGAAGCCCGGCACGATCGACTGCTTCAGGGCGAGGCTCGGCTGGTAGGCGAGGAGGTTGCCGGCCCGGATGGTGAGGTTGCCGTCCTCCAGGTCGAAGGAGTTGACGTCGAAGGCGCGGTCCGCGAGCAGCATCTTGCCGCTGCCCTCCGCCACCACCCAGTCGCTCGCGTGCAGCGGCGAGTGGAAGCTGGAGCGGACGAGCCGGTCCAGACGGCCGTGCCCGATGCCGTTGAAGTCGATCCGCCCGTAGTAGGCGATCATCTTGCCCTTCTGGAGGAACCACTGGGAGCCCTTCAGCTCCACGCAGAAGGTGTACGGATTGACGTTGTCGTCGCTCGGCAGGCTCGACGGGTCGTGAATGACGGGCGTGCTCACAGCTTCTCCTCCGACGCCTGGACGTAGACCACACCACTGCCGCTCAGCTCCAACTGGAACGCCTCGCCGGAGCCGCGCCCCACCATGTCGCGCCAGCCGAGCGCGGTGGAGAGCTTGTTGCGGACGTCACCGTGGTGGGCGACGTACGCCTGCGGGTCGACGTGGACGGGGCGGCCGGGGGTGATGGGCAGTTCGACGACCCCGCCGTGGGCCATCACCGCGACCGCGCCGTGGCCCTTGAGGGTGGTGGTGAACAGGCCCTGCCCGGTCACCTGGCCGCGCACCATGCCCATGACGCCGCCCTGCGAGCCCATGAACATGGTGCCCTGCTGGAGCGTGCCGTCGAAGGCGAGCAGCCGGTCGGCCTCGACGTACAGGGTGTCCCCGGAGAGCTGGATCACCTGGATGTGGTGGCCGCCGTGCCCGAACATGACGGTGCCGCTGCCCTCGACCGTCATCAGGGGCGCCGCCTCGTCGGCCACCCGGCGGCCGATCATCGACATCACACCGCCCTGGCCACCCGCCATGTTCGGCGTGAAAGTGACGTCACCGCGATAGGCCAGCATCGCGCCACGCTGGCTGAACATCTTCTGTCCGGGGGAGACGGTCGCCTCGACCATCTTCGAATTGACCTCGCGGAACGGCATCAGACGTCCCCTCCGACCGTGTTGCGCTCGCTGGGCTGTACGTACACGAGACCGTCGCCCTCGAAGCGGATCTGGAACGCCTCGCCGCCACCCTCGCCCAAGAATGTGCGGAAGGTCACACCGGACTGGAAGTTCTGCTGGAGGTTGCCCTGGTGGGCGATGTACGCGCCGGGGTCGACCGAGAGCGGGTACTGCGGGGTCACGCGCAGCACCACGGCCGGCCCGTCCGACATGATCGCGGCCTGGCCGGACCCCTCGACGGTGGTGGTGAACAGACCGGTTCCGGTCGCCCCGCCGCGCAGCCCGGTGAAGCTGGTGCCGGTGCGCAGCGAGGCGTCGGCGCAGAGCAGGTTGCTGGACTCGACGTACAGCTTGTCGCCGTGCAGGGAGACCAGGTTGATCTCGGAGGCGCGGTCGGCGAAGAAGCAGGTGCCCTGCCCCTTCACCTCCATCATCTCCATCTGCTCGCCGGTGAGGCGGCGGGTGACCATCCCGCGGAGCCCCTCACCGCCGCCGGACATCTTCTTGAACGCCATCTGGCCGTCGTACGCGACCATCGAGCCGTTCTTCGCTTTGACGGCGTCGCCGGTCATGTCGACGGCGAGCACCTTGCTGCCTTGGAGTCGGAAGGTTGCCACGCGAAGAAGGTAACCGCAGGCCGGGCCCGCGCACACAGCCCTGGGGAGGATCCGGACCCTGATAAAGGACACGCAAAGCCGCCTGTCACAATGAACGGGTCGCTTGTGCATCCATTCACAAGATCGTGCGCGGGCGACAGTCGACCCCCCGACCGACGCCGAAGGTGCTGCCTCGTGGACATCAAGACCGCCGCCTCCCTCCACCGCCTCCGACTGGTCTCCGCCCCGGAGGCCGTGTCGTTCATCCTGCTGCTCGTCTGCTCGGTGCTGAAGCGCACCACCGAGTTCAACGCGGTGCCGGTCATGGGCGCGATCCACGGCGTGCTCTTCGTCCTCTACGTGCTCTTCTGGCTGGACGCCTGGAACCGCACCAAGTGGGAGCTGAAGACGGCCGCCCTCTACTTCGTGCTGTCCGTGCTGCCCTTCGGCGGCTTCTTCGCCGACCGCAGGCTCAAGCGCGCCGCCGACGACGCCGTCATCGCCTCCCGGGCCCGCCGCGAGGGCACGGTGAACGCGTGATCGTCGCCTTCTCCGTCACCCCGCTCGGCGTCGGCGAGGAGGTGGGCGAGTACGTCGCGGACGCGGTGCGCGTCGTCCGCGAGTCGGGCCTGCCGAACCGTACGGACGCGATGTTCACGTCCGTCGAGGGCGAGTGGGACGAGGTCATGGACGTCGTCAGGCGCGCCGTGGCCGCCGTCGAGGCGCGTGCGCCGCGCGTCTCGCTCGTCCTGAAGGCCGACATCCGGCCGGGCGTCACGGACGGGCTGACCGCCAAGGTCGAGACGGTGGAGCGCCACCTCTCCTCCTGACGCGCCCCGAGGAACCCCGGCCCCGCGCGGGCCGGGGTTCCGTCATCGCCGCGACCCGCCGCGCGCCGCGCCCCCCAAAGGCTCAAACCTGCCGCCCGCGAGAACCGCCCGCTCGGACTCCCTCCAGTCGACACGTCGCCAGTTCTCCCCTTACGTGGGGATATAGCGACCCGCTCGAGAGCTGGAGGCACCGTGCGGCCCGAGGGCTACGACTACGACACCTACAGCCGTCTCGCCGGTCCCCTCACGGAACCGGACCGGGCGGCCTACCAGGTCCAGTACCGCAGCCTGCTCTCCCAGGAGCCGCACCGAATACGGGCCGCCCTCCTGATGACCCTCGCCCCGCTGCTCTCGGGTGTCCTGCTCGTCTACCTCGTGTGGCCCTCCCACTGGACCACCCGGGAGGGCGGCGACCGGTGGCTCATCAGGTTCGACGCCGTGATGCTCGTGTCCATCGGGCTGATCTGCCTGTTCATGCTGATCAACGTGGTCTCCATCGCCCACGCCACCATGGTCGCCCGCGATCCCGTCCCCGTGGTCCCCCAGAAGGGCACCCGTGTCGCCTTCCTGACCACCTACGTACCGGGCAAAGAGCCCCTCTCCATGGTCCGCGCCACCCTCGAGGGCGCCGTCCGCATCACGCACGAGGGACGGCTGGACGTGTGGCTGCTCGACGAGGGCGACGACGAACAGGCCAAGGCGCTCTGCCGGGAGCTGGGCGTGCGCCACTTCACCCGCGCCGGCGTCCCCGCCTGGAACCGCCCCCGGGGCGTCCACAAGGCCCGCACCAAGCACGGCAACTACAACGCCTGGATCGCCATGCACGGGGACGACTACGACTTCTTCGCCTCCGTCGACACCGACCACGTACCGCTGCCCAACTTCCTGGAGCGGACCCTCGGCTACTTCCGCGACCCCGACGTCGCCTTCGTCGTCGGCCCGCAGGTGTACGGCAACTACACCTCGCCCGTCACCAAGGCGGCCGAGTCCCAGCAGTTCCTCTTCCACGCCCTCATCCAGCGCGCCGGCAACCGCTACCACGCCCCTATGTTCGTGGGCACGAACAACGTCGTCCGCGTCAGCGCCATCAAGCAGGTCGGCGGCCTGTACGACTCGATCACCGAGGACATGGCCACCGGCTTCGAGCTGCACCGCACCAGGAACCCCCGCACCGGCCACCTGTGGCGGTCCGTCTACACCCCCGACGTGCTGGCGGTGGGGGAGGGCCCCGCCTCCTGGACGGACTTCTTCACCCAGCAGCTCCGCTGGTCGCGCGGGACGTACGAGACGCTCTTCCGGCAGTACGGGCGGGCCTTCTTCCGGCTGCCGCCCGGCCGGCTGCTCAACTACACGCTGATGCTGGTCTACTACCCGATGACCGCCGTCAACTGGTTCCTCGGCATCCTCTCCTGCGTCCTGTTCCTCTGGCTCGGCGCCTCCGGCACCCAGGTGTCGTCGTCCGTCTGGCTGATGCTCTACAGCGACGCCGCCGCCCTCCAGATCGGCCTCTACCTCTGGAACCGCCGCCACAACGTCTCCCCGCACGAGCCGGAGGGCTCCGGAGGACTGGCCGGCATGGCGATGTCCGCGCTCTGCGCGCCCATCTACCTCAAGTCCCTCGCCTCGGCCGTGCTGCGCACCCGGGGCGGCTTCGTCGTCACCCCCAAGGGCGGCGAGGCCAGCCAGGACCGGCCGGCCACCTTCCGCATTCACCTCTACTGGGCCGCCGTCCTGGTCGCCTCGCTCGGCGCCTCCGTCGCCTTGGACCACACGCACGCGGCCATGCGCACCTGGGCGGTGCTCGCCCTCGCCATCGCGCTCGCCCCGGTCGGTGTCTGGGGCTTCGGCCTGTACCGGGAACGCCGGGCCCAGGCGCGCCTGCGCGCCCCGCAGCCCGCGCCGGTGGTCCAGGCCGCGCCCAAGCCGAAGGCCGGCGACGAGCCCGAACCGGCGTTCGCCACGACGACAGGAGGGAACTGACCCATGGCCTACCGGCCGTCGAAGAAGCTCAAGAAGACCCTGCTGGGTGGTGGAGCGGTGGTTCTGCTCGCGGGCCTCAACGCGCCGGCCGCGCTCTCCTTCGCCCAGGCCAAGTACCACGCCTACAAGATCTCCCAGCCCGGCTACAAGGCCAGGTACGGCTCCTGGCAGCAGCTCGACGTCCCCGGCGGGTACCGGCTCAACGCCATCCACGCCGCCCTCCTCCACACCGGCAAGGTGCTCCTCATCGCCGGCTCGGGGAACAACCAGAAGAAGTTCGACGCGGGCACCTTCGACACCGTCCTGTGGGACCCGGTCAGGAACACCTACAAGAAGATCCCGACCCCGGAGGACTTCTTCTGCGCGGGACACAGCCAACTGCCCGACGGGCGCCTGCTGGTGGCCGGCGGCACCGCGCGCTACGAGGTGCTCGACGGCGAGGTGAAGCGCGCCGGCGGCGGCATGCGCGTCAAGAACGAGAGCCCGGACAAGGCCGTCACCCTCAAGAAGGGCACCGTCTTCCGCTCGCCGACGGGCGTCGAGTACGTGTCGAAGTTCGACGTGACGGTGCCGAAGGCGAAACGCGAGTTCAAGATCTCGTACTTCACCAGCGGCCAGATGAAGCCCTGGGAGACCAAGGTCACCGCCGCCGAGGTGCGGGTCTTCGTCGAGGCGCGCAAGGAGGGCCCCAAGGCCCTGACCACCGAGGCCGCCCAGTACAAGGTCCTCGGGCTCAAGGGCAAGGACGCCGCCAACGTCTACGGCATCGCCCAGAGGCTCACCACCGAGAAACAGGACTTCCAGGGCATCAAGGCGGCGTACGAGTTCGATCCCAAGGCCGAGAAGTACGTGCCCGTCGCCCCCATGAAGGACGCCCGCTGGTACCCCACCCTGGTGACCCTCCAGGACGGCAGGGTCCTCGCCGTCTCGGGCCTCAACGACGTCGGCGACGTCGTCCCCGGCGACAACGAGATCTACGACCCGAAGACCAAGAAGTGGACCAAGGGCCCCTTCCGTTACTTCCCCACCTACCCGGCGCTCTTCCTCACCCAGGGCGGCAAGCTCTTCTACACCGGCTCCAACGCCGGCTACGGGCCCGCCGAGAAGGGCCGCGTACCCGGCCTGTGGGACCTGAAGAAGAACACCTTCCAGGAGATCCGCGGCATCACCGACCCCGACCAGCTCGAGACCTCCGCCTCCCTGCTCCTGCCGCCCGCCCAGGACCAGAAGCTGATGGTGCTCGGCGGCGGCGGGGTCGGCGAGTCGGAGCTGTCCACCGCCCGCACCGCGCTCATCGACCTCAAGGCCCCCAGGCCCGCCTTCCGCACCGGCCCCTCCCTGCCCCAGGGCACCCGCTACCTGAGCAGCGTGCTGCTCCCGGACGACACCGTCTTCACCACCGGCGGGTCGGCCAAGTACCGGGGCCGCAGTGCCAGCGACATCCTCAAGGCCCAGTTCTATGAGCCGCGGACCGACTCCTTCCGCGAGGCGGCCGAGCCGACCGTGGGCCGCAACTACCACTCCGAGGCCCTGCTGCTGCCGGACGGCCGGGTGGCGACGTTCGGCTCCGACCCGCTCTTCGGCGACAAGGACAACACCAAGCTGGGCACCTTCGAGCAGCGCGTGGAGATCTTCACCCCGCCCTACCTCCACGGCGGCGGTGCCGAGGCCCGGCCGGTGCTGGGCGAGGGCCCCGAGGAGTTCGACCAGAACGGCCGGGCCACCTTCCGCACCAAGGACGCCGCCCGCATCACCAAGGCCCGTCTCATCAGGCCCAGCGCGGTCACGCACACCACGGACGTGGAGCAGCGCTCCGTCGAACTGGGCCTGGTGAAGTCCGGGGACGCGGTCACGGTCGCGGCGCCGCTGGACCGGACACTGGTGCCGCCCGGCTGGTACATGCTGTTCGTGGTGGACAAGGACGGCCGGCCGTCGGTGGCGAAGTGGGTGCGGGTCGACTGAGGCGCCGCCGCTTTCCCGCACCCGGCGGCCGCTACTCCTTCGCCCGGCGCGCCAGGCCCAGCGCGTACTCGGGCCACCACGTGCCGGCCGCCGGCCCGCCCCGGCAGGTGCCGTCCGACTCACCCGGCCGCTTGACCCACAGGTAGGCGTCCACCCGCT
Organism: Streptomyces sp. WAC05374; assembly: GCF_004353505.1. GTDB lineage: Bacteria > Actinomycetota > Actinomycetes > Streptomycetales > Streptomycetaceae > Streptomyces. Next base: position 24,404 of record NZ_SMNQ01000021.1, on the reverse strand, counting down.
CGTCGCCGGTGCCCTCGGTCGGGGGCGTGCCGAGCGCCCGCCCCGGCGGGTTGCACCATGTCTCCTCGCCGGTGCCCGGGAGCGGGCCGGCGCCGTTGCGGCTGGTGTCGATGACGAAACGGGCACCGCCGAGCAGCGCCGACAGTTCGGTGCCGAAGGCGGTGACCGCCGGGGTGGTCTGGAAGTTCGACGTGTTGAGCGCGAAGCCGTCCGCCCTGGCCACACCGGCGCGCTTCAGCGGCTCCACCAGTTGGCCCGGGTCCTTGATCCAGGCGGGGTTTCCGGCGTCCAGGTAGACCTTGGTGCGCGGCTGCCGCTTGAGCCGGTCCACCGCCTCGGAGAGAAGCTGGTAGCGCTCCTCGTGGTGCTGGGCGGGCGTACAGCCGTCGACCACGTGCGGCACGGCGTCGGGCTCCAGGACGACGATCGCCGGGGTGTCCCCGATGGCCCCGGCGAACGAGTCGATCCACTGCCGGTACGCCTCCGGGCTCGCCGCGCCGCCCGCCGAGTACAGGCCGCAGTCGCGGTGGGGGATGTTGTACGCGACCAGGACGACCGTCTTCTTCTTCGCCGCCGCGTCGCCCACGGCCCGCCGGATGCCGGCCGCCGGGTCGTCCCAGGCGGGCCACAGGGCGGCCGGCCGTTCCGAGATCCGCCGCAGCAGCCCCGCCTCGGCGGTGCGCCCCTGGGCCACGTACGCCCTGACCTGCCGGGCGGCGGCGCTGTCCGGGTCGACCCAGAACGGCGAGCCGTTGGCCGGTGCGCTGCGGCCCACCGGCTCCTGGGCGGGCTCCTCCTCGCCCCGGGCGCCGCCCGCGCCGCCCGTGCCGGGCGCGCACCCGGCCGCGGTGAGGACCGAGGCGGCCAGCGTGGCCGCCAGGAGAAGGGTGGTGCGTACGCGGAACGCTCTGTGGCCGGACATCCAGCCCCCTCGTATGGCTGTGAGCTGCGGACTGACAGACCGGCCAATCGTGACATAACGGTCATGGTCTGCCGGGCTGCGACACCGCGGCCCCGCACACGGCGCCCGAACCGCGAGACAGGGCTGACCGGCATGTGACCAGTCGGTAAGGTCGATCACGTGCCGAAACCGCTCAGTCTCCCCTTCGACCCCATCGCCCGAGCCGACGAGCTCTGGCAGCGCCGCTGGGGGCCCGTGCCCTCCATGGCGGCGATCACCTCGATCATGCGCGCGCACCAGATCCTGCTCGCGGAGGTCGACGCGGTGGTCAAGCCCTACGGGCTCACCTTCGCCCGCTACGAGGCGCTGGTGCTGCTCACCTTCTCCAAGGAGGGCGAGCTGCCGATGTCCAAGATCGGCGAGCGGCTGATGGTCCACCCCACGTCCGTGACGAACACGGTCGACCGGCTGGTGAAGTCGGGGCTGGTGGCCAAGCGCCCCAACCCCAACGACGGGCGCGGCACCCTCGCCTCCATCACGGAGCGGGGCCGCGAGGTCGTCGAGGCGGCGACGGCGGACCTGATGGCGATGGACTTCGGCCTCGGCGTGTACGACGCGGAGGAGTGCGCCGAGATCTTCGCGATGCTGCGGCCGCTGCGGATCGCGGCGCACGACTTCGAGGAGAAGTGACCGCGTAGGGGGTGGCCCCCCGCGAAGATCGCCCGGAACGTGACGTTACGCTCGACGCCATGAAGAGGAGCGTGCTGACCCGCTACCGGGCCATGGCCTATGTGACCGCCGTCATGCTGCTCGTGCTCTGCACGTGCATGGTGTTCAAGTACGGGTTCGACACGGGCGAGGACGTGACCTTCATGGTCTCCCAGGCCCACGGCGTCCTCTACATCATCTACCTGGTCTTCGCCTTCGACCTGGGCTCCAAGGCCCGGTGGACGTTCGGCAAGCTCCTGTGGATCCTGCTCTCCGGCACGATCCCGCTCGCCGCCTTCTTCGTCGAGCGCCAGGTCTCCCGCGAGGTCGAGCCGCTGCTCGCCGACGCCCAGCCGGCGGCCGTCAAGGCCTGACGCCCACGGCCGTGCGCCACGCGTACGGCCGTCGGCCATCGACATTTACTAGGACGTCCTAGTAAATTCGAAGGTATGGACGCTGACGCCATCGAGGAAGGCCGCCGACGCTGGCAGGCCCGCTACGACGCCGCCCGCAAGCGCGACGCCGACTTCACCACGCTCTCCGGCGACCCCGTGGAGCCCGTCTACGGGCCCCGGCCCGGCGACACCTACGACGGCTTCGAGCGGATCGGCTGGCCCGGTGAGTACCCCTTCACCCGCGGCCTCCACCCGACCGGCTACCGCGGCCGCACCTGGACCATCCGCCAGTTCGCCGGCTTCGGCAACGCCGAGCAGACCAACGAGCGGTACAAGATGATCCTCGGCAACGGCGGCGGCGGGCTGTCCGTCGCCTTCGACATGCCGACCCTCATGGGCCGCGACTCCGACGACCCGCGCTCGCTGGGCGAGGTCGGCCACTGCGGCGTCGCCATCGACTCCGCCGCCGACATGGAGGTCCTCTTCAAGGACATCCCCCTCGGCGACGTGACCACGTCCATGACCATCTCCGGTCCGGCCGTGCCCGTCTTCTGCATGTACCTCGTCGCCGCCGAGCGCCAGGGCGTCGACCCGGGCGTCCTCAACGGCACCCTCCAGACGGACATCTTCAAGGAGTACATCGCCCAGAAGGAGTGGCTCTTCCAGCCCGAGCCGCACCTGCGTCTCATCGGCGACCTGATGGAGCACTGCGCCCGGGACATCCCGGCGTACAAGCCGCTGTCGGTCTCCGGCTACCACATCCGCGAAGCCGGGGCGACGGCCGCGCAGGAGCTGGCGTACACGCTCGCCGACGGCTTCGGCTACGTCGAGCTGGGCCTGTCCCGGGGCCTGGACGTGGACGTCTTCGCGCCCGGCCTGTCCTTCTTCTTCGACGCGCACGTCGACTTCTTCGAGGAGATCGCCAAGTTCCGCGCCGCCCGCCGCATCTGGGCCCGCTGGATGAAGGAGGTCTACGGCGCGAAGACCGACAAGGCGCAGTGGCTGCGGTTCCACACCCAGACCGCGGGCGTCTCGCTCACCGCCCAGCAGCCGTACAACAACGTCGTCCGCACCGCCGTCGAGGCCCTCGCGGCCGTCCTCGGCGGGACCAACTCCCTGCACACCAACGCGCTCGACGAGACCCTCGCCCTGCCCAGCGAGCAGGCCGCCGAGATCGCCCTGCGCACCCAGCAGGTGCTGATGGAGGAGACCGGCGTCGCCAACGTCGCCGACCCGCTGGGCGGCTCCTGGTACATCGAGCAGCTCACCGACCGCATCGAGGCCGACGCCGAGAAGATCTTCGACCGGATCCGCGAGCGCGGCCTGCGCGCCCACCCCGACGGGCGGCACCCCATCGGCCCCATCACCTCCGGCATCCTGCGCGGCATCGAGGACGGCTGGTTCACCGGCGAGATCGCCGAGTCCGCCTTCCGCTACCAGCAGTCCCTGGAGAAGGGCGACAAGCGGGTCGTCGGCGTCAACTGCCACGAGGGCTCCGTCACCGGCGACCTCGAGATCCTGCGCGTCAGCCACGAGGTCGAGCGCGAGCAGGTGAAGGCGCTCGGCGCACGGAAGGCCGCCCGGGACGACGCACGCGTGCGCGGCTCCCTGGACGCCATGCTCGCCGCCGCGCGGGACGGCTCCAACATGATCGGCCCCATGCTGGACGCCGTACGGGCGGAGGCCACCCTGGGCGAGATCTGCGACGCCCTCCGCGACGAGTGGGGCACCTACACCGAGCCGCCGGGCTTCTAGACTCCGTCCCATGGCAGGCCTCCCCGTACCCGTCCGCGGCATCGCCGTGCGCTACTGGTACGCGGGGGCCTGCGGGCCGTTCGCGCTGTTCGACGCCGACTTCGAGCCGCCGGGACCGGAAGGGCACAGCGAGTTCCTCAACCTGGTCCCGGCCCGGCTGCTGCCGGCCGAGTACGCGGACGCCCTCTGGGAGGGCATCCAGGAGGGGCTGGGCGGCACGTCCGCCGCCGTCCTGCTCACCCGTGGGCGGTACCACGAGGTGGACTCCTCGGAGTGGGGCTTCCGCCGGGCCGGGGAGATGGCCGGCCGCGCCGCCCTCGTACGGGCCGGACTGCTGCCGGCACGGGAGGGCCCGCCCGCCCGGTTCGTGCGCGACGCCTGAAATCCGGCTGCGCCCGTGGCGGCGCGCGGGCATCCTGACCCGATGAAGATCAGCATCAGGGAAGCCACCGCGGACGACTGGCCCGCGATCTGGCCGTTCTTCCACACCATCGTCGCCGCCGGTGACACCTTCACCTACCCGCCCGGCCTGGAAAAGGAGGAGGGCCGCGACTGGTGGCTGCTCGCCGCGCCCAACCGCACGGTCGTCGCCGTCGACGAGGAGACCGGCACGGTCGTCGGCACGGCCAAGATGAACAACAACCAGGGCGGCAACGGCGCCCACATCGCCAGCGCCAGCTACATGACCGACCCCGCGCACGGCGGCCGTGGCGTGGGCCGGGCGCTCGTCGAGTACAGCCTTCAGTGGGCCCGCGCGGCGGGCTTCCGGGGCATGCAGTTCAACGCCGTCGTGGAGACCAACGTCCACGCGGTACGGCTGTACGAGCGGCTCGGCTTCCGGATCGTCGGAACGGTCCCGGAGGGCTTCCACCACCCCACGCGCGGGTACGTGGGGCTGCACGTCATGCACCGGCCCCTCTGACGCGCCTCAGGTCCGGGCCGCCGCCGCCAGTCCTCCGAGCAGCAGGGCGGTGAACCGCTGGACCCACTGCGCGTCCACCGGCTCGGCGCTCACCAGCGCCCGGTGGACCACCGCGCCCGCGATCACGTCGAAGATCAGGTCGTCGGTGCCGGTGGCGGACGCCGGGTTCGCGGGCAGCTCGCCCCGGGCCTGGGCGCGCCGCCGCCCGGCCAGGACGAGCCGCTTCTGCCGGTCCACGATCGAGGCGCGGATGCGCTCGCGCAGCGGCTCGTCGCGGGTGGACTCGGCGATGACCGCCATCAGCGCCGTCTTGGTCTCCGGCCGCTCCAGCAGGGCGGCGAACTGGAGCACCACGCCCTCGATGTCGGCCATCAGGCTGCCGCGGTCGGGCAGTTCGAGTTCGTCGAAGAGGACGGCGACGGCGTCGACGACCAGCTCGTTCTTGCTCGCCCAGCGCCGGTACAGCGTCGTCTTGGCGACCCCGGCACGGCCGGCGACGTCCCCCATCGTCAGCTTGGACCAGCCCAGCTCGACCAGGGCGGCCCGGGTCGCCTCCAGTATCGCGGCGTCGGCCTCGGCGGAGCGCGGGCGGCCGCCGGTACGCCTGCGGGAAGAGGTGGAGCTGCTGCACATGACGCTCGACCATACCGGCGAGTAGGCCCGGTGTTACCGGCTCGTACATGTGAGGCAGTTCACCGGGGGGTGCGGCTGCCCGGCCCCGCGGACAGGGGTTACGCTACGACCCGTAGCGAAAGGCTTTGAGCGGCCCGAGCGACAACCACAGGCGCCAGGGTGGGGACCCGGCGCCGACAACATCTGCTGGATCGCGTACGTCCGTACGCCCCGCACACCGGCGGGGGGCGCGCGGACGGCCGCGGTTCGGCCGTGGCTCCACCGGTTCGGCCATGGCTTACCGGTTACGCGCGCGGAGGGGGGAGGATGTACCCATGCAGCCTAGGAACATGTCCATGAGCGGCGTCGTCGACCTCGCCGCGGTGAAGGCGGCCGGAGAGGCCAAGGCGAAGGCGGAGCAGGCACGCGCCCAGGCCGCCCGGCAGGGCGGCGGCGGAGCCGTTCCCCCGTCGGCCCTGGTGGTCGACGTCGACGAGGCGGGGTTCGAGCGCGACATCCTCCAGCGCTCCACCGAGGTCCCGGTCGTCATCGACTTCTGGGCCGAGTGGTGCGAGCCGTGCAAGCAGCTCGGCCCGCTGCTGGAGCGGCTGGCCGCCGAGTACAACGGTCGCTTCGTGCTCGCCAAGATCGACGTCGACGCCAACCAGATGCTCACGCAGCAGTTCGGTGTCCAGGGCATTCCGGCCGTCTTCGCGGTCGTCGCCGGACAGCCGCTGCCCCTCTTCCAGGGCGCGGCGCCCGAGGCGCAGATCCGCCAGACCCTGGACGAGCTGATCCGGGTGGGCGAGGAGCGCTTCGGCCTGACCGGCATCACCGTCGACGCGGACGCGGCCGGTGGCGCCGCGGCCCCGGCCCAGCCGGCCGGCCCGTACGACGCCCTGCTGGAGGCGGCGGCCCGTGCGCTGGACGCCAACGACCTGGGGGGCGCGGTCCAGGCGTACAAGAACGTCCTGGTCGACGACCCCGGCAACACCGAGGCCAAGCTGGGCCTCGCGCAGGCGGAACTGCTCTCGCGGGTGCAGGGCATGGACCCGCAGGCCGTGCGCAAGAACGCGGCGGACGACCCGGCCGACGTCCCGGCCCAGCTCGCCGCCGCCGACCTGGACCTCGTGGGCGGCCACGTGGAGGACGCCTTCGGCCGGCTCGTCGACACGGTGAGCCGCACGGCGGGCGACGACCGGGACGCGGCGCGGCTGCGGCTGCTGGAGCTCTTCGAGGTGATCGGCCCCGAGGACCCGCGCGTGGTCAAGGCCCGCGCGGCGCTGGCGCGCGTGCTGTTCTGACGCGCTTCCTCCCTGGCCGGAACCCCGGCGATTTGGCGACACAGTGACAAAACGCGGCCGTGCTTTACCAAAGTTTGGTAAACACGGCCGCTGTTACTTGCAGTAAATCAACACCTTCTTTATGTCCGACTTTTGTCGACGAAATCCGCTTCTGTCGAACCGGTCGGTAGCACCCTGAGTGCCCGCCCGACATCACCCCGTCGTGGCCTGGTTATCCACCCGTTACTAGTGGGTAACGAAGGGCCTTGTGTCGAGGCCGTGAATGGACCACGATCGGCCACGCTCGGTCCAATCCCGTACCAGCCCGGCAACCAGCCGCGCCGACGGGAGCGGGTCCCCACCGAGTGGGCCGGCACGCCTGATCGCCGGCCGCGGACAGGGGGGTTCCTGCCCATCCGGCAGGGCCTGTCCGAACAGGGCCGCGCACGGCGCGGCGAGTGGTTGTCGCTCGGGGGTGATCGCCGGTGATTCGGACGCGGCTCGCGCCTGATCTACGGGCGCTCTCCTTCCCGAGGACGTAGCACTTCTCCCATCCCAGGACGGGCTTCGGCCCCTCCGGAGATGTACGTCCGAGAAGGAGGAAATCTATGAAGTCCCAGGTTCGCGGTGGGACCAGATGGAAGCGGTTCGCCGTTGTCATGGTGCCGAGCGTGGCCGCGACGGCCGCGATAGGCATCGGCCTGGCCCAGGGAGCGCTGGCGGCGTCGTTCAGCATCTCCGGCCAGGAGTTCAAGGTTAAGGCGAAGAGCCTCGAGGGCACCGACTTCGTCCAGTACGGCAGCATCGTCAAGGGCAAGGACCTCGAGGGCAAGGGCTTCTGGGAGCCCGTGGCGGTCTCGGGCTTCAGCGAGGCCTACATCACGGACATGTGCCAGTCCGTGGTGACGCCGGTGCCGTTCCTCGGCAACGTCAGCCTCGAGCTGCGGGCGGGTAACTCCGCGGCGGCGAAGAACGGTGACAAGGACCAGCAGGTCTACGCCAAGGACATCTACCTGGACGTCTCGGCGCTCGACGCCGACGCCGAGTTCGGCAACATCGACATCGGTGTGGCCGCCGGTTCGCTGAAGGACCCGGGCATCCAGCCCGGCACCGAGGCCAACAAGAACGGCTTCTCGCAGCGCGCGAAGAGCGCCAAGCTCACGAATGTCGAGCAGAAGGCGTGGGCGACCACGGCGGGCACCTTCCGGCTGCCCGACCTCAGCCTGAAGCTGCACAAGGGCACCAAGGAGTGCTTCTCCGACTAGTGCGCGCCGAGCGGGCCGGAGCCGCGCCTGCCGCGGCCCCGCCCGTTCGGGTCCTTGTCGTGACTTTTCACCGTTATTCTCAGCACCACCGCTTCCAGGGAGCTGTTTTCCATGAGCGCCGAGTCCACTGGTTCCCGCGGATTCACCTACTGGCGGCTGCGCTTCCGGGCGTGGCGGGGCAACCGGCCCTTCTGGGGCGGGCTGTTCACCATGATCGGTGGTCTGCCGATCGCCTATCTGCCGTACGCCGACCTCCGACTCGGCAACATGACGATCGCCATGGCCACCACGGCGGGCGCGGGTTCGCTGATCATCGGCGTCCTGCTGGTCACCCTGGGCCTGACGATGTGGTTCCACTCCGTCGTGCGGGTGTTCGCGGGCATCGCCGCCATCGTGCTGGCGCTCGTGTCCCTGCCCGTCGCGAACATCGGCGGCTTCCTCATCGGCTTCCTGTGCGCCCTGATCGGCGGCGCTCTGTCCGCCTCGTGGGCGCCGGGTGAACCGGCAAAGGAAACGGCAGAGGAAGCGGAAACGCCCGAACACGACGGTGAGCGTGCCGACGAACTCTCGGCCGTGGCCCCGCAGACGAACGACGCTACCGACAGCACGATCGACGCCAACGGCGGGAGGAACAGTGCGGGGGGACGAAACTCAGCCGGCGATCAGAAAGGGGCCGCGTCACGCGGCCCCGAGAAAGTCGCTGCTGACCAAGCTTCAGGCACCGGCGGGCAAGGCGATGGCCCTGGCCGCGATGCCCACCGCCGTACTCGTCGGTCTCGGTATGACGCCCAAGCTCGCCCTCGCCGACGAGAAGGACATCCCCTTCGCGCCCGGCCCGTGCGTGACGCGTTCCGACGAGCCGTCGGAGTCGGAGCAGCCGAAGGAGACCGAGTCCCCGGCGCCCAAGCCGTCGCAGAGCGCGACCGAGCCCCCCGGGGCGGACGACGAGAAGGAGCCGATACCCGGCGCCAGCCCGTCCGCGAGCGCGACGGAGGAGGAGACCACCGAGCCGAAGGCCGGCGCGACCAAGCCGCCCGCCACCACGAGCCCGGCTCCCTCCGAGACGCCCACGCCCACCCCCACCCCGACCGAGACCAGGAATCCCCTGGACCCGCTGGGTGTCGGTGACGCGATCAAGGACATCTTCGACGGGCCCGACGAGGAGACGGAGCCGACGGCCACCCCGTCGACCACCGCTCCCACCACGTCAGCGCCGACCACACCGCCCCCGTCGGACGAGCCCACCGTCCAGCCGCCGGTCACGCCGGCCGAGAAGGACGACGTCAAGGACACCGAGGTCGTCGACGACACCAAGGAAGCGATCAAGGACGCCGCCGACAAGGCCGGCGCCGAGGTCGAGGAACTGCCCGAGGACGTCAAGGGACTCGACCCCAAGAAGGACGAGGACATCCCTGAGGGCGCCAAGCCGCGCTTCCCCTGCCCCACCGCCGACCCGGAGGCCCTCGCCGCCGCCGAACTGGAGCCCGGCATCCCGCTGCTCCCGGACGAGCCGTGGAAGCTGGAGAGCACCAAGCTCACCCTGCGCGGCCTGGACTACCACGGCATCGTGGAGGTCAAGACCTACGGCGGCAAGGTGAAGAAGGTCCTGAAGTTCACCGCGAGCGAGGTCGACATCAAGGACCTCCACCAGCTCACGGCCCACTCCGAGGGCCACACCGGTCATGTGACGTCCCGCCCGGGCTCAGAGTCGACCATCCGGGGCGGCACGGTGACGATGTACACCGAGTCGCTCAAGGGCAACCTCTTCGGCATCATCCCGATCGAGTTCAGCCCCGACAGCCCGCCCCCACTGAACGTCCCCTACGCGTTCTTCACGGACGTCAAGGTGACCCAGGCGGGCCAGTTCGGCGGCACGCTCACGGTGCCGGGCCTGAAGAACTTCATCGAGGGCTGATCCGAACCTCTCCCTGAGCCGCACAGCACGATGGCCTCCCCACCACACCGGCGGGGAGGCCATCGCGTTCACGCGCGTCCGGGCCGGCTTCCCGGCGGGACGAACGTGGGTCGCAGCGCGGGTGGCAGGTCGGTCATCCTCCCGAACACCAGGACATGATCCGGATTCGTCCGGTCGTTCTCCGGAGTCGCGATGATTCCCGCCGACAAGAGGATTCCGATCAGCGCACCCTGCATGTGGAGACCGATCATCCCCGGATGACGGACGGCGGGCGCGTCAAGGGGACTTCCGGATGCGAGAGCGTCCACGGCGGCCTGCACCAGCCCGGTGTCGCACCTCCATCCCACGGACACGGATGCCGAAGCGGTCTCGGCGTCGGGGTCGACGTAGACCACCGCGCCCGGCTGCTCAGGGCCGCCGGACCCCTCCCCGTCCCAAAAGGCCGGCAGGCCGGCACGCCGGAGTGCGTGGACGACGTCATCGGCCAACTCAACGCGCACGGCGATGACTTCAGAAGAGGCGCGGGTGAATCCGTACTTGGTCATGGTTCTCGTTCACTTCTCCCGGAAGGGTGTGGCGGACCGAAAAGGTCCACCACACCCTGGCATGGTTCTACTGGTCCTCGGACCGGCTGAGAGCAGACCTCCCTCCCAATGGCCGGATGATCGCGTAGAGGAGATCACCCGAGCCGGGTCCGTCGGGAATGGTCCAGGAAATCGGAGTTCCCGGGGTCAGCACGTCACTCAGCATGGGTCCGCACACCGGGCAGGGGCGCCGCTCGCTGTACAGTTCGGTGATCTGAGTCGGCTTGAACTTCCTGGCCGCCAACTGGTCCAGGATGTGGTGCTCCGAGTGGTAGCCACCACCCTTGCTGAAGCCGATGACGAGATCGCCGGTCTTGGGGTCGTTCCACCCAGGAACCCGGGCGACAGCGACATTCCGGCCGGTGGTGATGCCGGCCGCGACCCTCGCCTTGTACGCCATGCGGCTGAGCTCGGTGCTGAGGTAGGTGACCACCCCCTCGCAAGGGTTGACGCTCTGGGCGGCCGCCGCGCGCACAGCCTTCGTGTCGGGCTTGGTGCTGCACCTTTCCATCACACCGCGCAGAGCCCTCGCGCCAATGCCCTCGATGGCGGCCTCGGACAGGCCGAGGGTCCGCAGGGCCTTATAGGCGTCCGCGACTCCGACACCGGTTCTCACCGCGGCGTCGGCCGCCCTCACGGCATCCGCGATGGGCTTGAGGATCTTGCCTGCGAACAGGGCCGCGACATCGACCGCCGCCCAGGCACATCCGCCCCAGCTCCCGTTGGCGCCCCCGGGGGCGATCTTCTGGGCGCACCTGATCCAGCTTCCGAAGAGGAGGTCCACCGGGTCGACGCTCGCCTGGTACTCGGCGATCGTGATGGTGTACGTGACCTCGTGCGACAGTTCCTTGGTCGAGTGCTCGCCCAGGTACACCGTCGCGGCGGCGGGGCACGTGTACTTCGACGGGTCCAGATCCTCAGCGGTGCACAGGTAGAGGTCGAGGACGGCCCTGTACCGGAGCTTGGCGGTGATCGTGCAGTCGCCCTTGTAGAAGAGCTTGTCGATCCAGCCGTCGCAGCCGTCCGTCTTCTTCACCGTCTCCGGATCGCCGACCTTCTCGATGTGGTCGATGACGTAGAACATGTTGCCGATGGACCCACCGGTCCCGTCGACGACCGTTCCGGTGTCGATGTGCTGCGCCTTGGCGGCCTTCTCCGCCCTGTCGGCCGCCTCCTGGGCTTCCTTGGCGTACTTGGCGGCGTCTTTCGCGGCTTGTTCGGCTTCGGTCGCGGCGGCGTCGGCACGGGTGGCGGCGGCGCGTGCGTCCTTGGCCGCCTGTTCGGCCGCGGCCGCGGCTTCGCGGGCGGCTGAGGCGTCGAGGGCGGCCTGGTCGGCGGAACTGCGGGCTTCCCTGGCGTAGCCTTCGGCGCGGCCCGCCGCCTTGTCGGCGGCCGCGGCGTCCGCGGTGGCCTGGCGGCCGTACTCGATGGTGCGGGCCAGGGACTGCGACGCCTTCGATGCGGCTGTGGCGGCTTCGGCCGCGTAGCCGAGAGCCTCCTTGGAGTACGTGCGAGCCGTCGCCGCGTGTGAAGCGGCGTTGGCCGCGTGCTGGTAGGCGAGCTTCGCGTCGCCGGTTGCCTGGTCGGCGATGTTCTTCGCCGCGGCTGCCTCCGCCTGGGCGTTCTTGGCGTGGGCGTCGGCGACGGCCTTCTGCTGCTCGGCGATCGACTTGGACGCCTGCCCGGTGAGGACGACCAGACCGGCGGCCGAGTCAGTGGTGACATACGGGGAGCCGAGCTGGATCGCGTCGTTGGCGGGCTTGGCCACCTGCGCCGCCGCGTTGGCGGCGTCGACGGAGGCCTGTGCCGTGACGTGGGCGAATCCGGCGGCCTTCGCCGAGGCGGCCACGGCTCTGGTTGCTTCCTTGCCCGCCTCGTCCGCGTGGGTCTTGGCGGTCTTGGCCAGCTTCTCCGCCTCGACCGCCAGTTTGACGGCTGTGCTGGCCTCTGCGGAGGCATGCTCGGAGGCCTCGATGGCGTCGGCCGCGGCACTGGTCGCGGTTCTGACCGCAGCGTCGGCCTTCAGCTTCGCGGCTTGGGCAGCGTCCGCGTCGGAGCGGGCGCGCTTGGCCGCCGCTTCGGCTCGGGTTGCCGCGGCGTCCGCCTCGGTGGCCGCCTGGGTGGCGGCGTCTGCCTCGGCACGGGCCCGGCCCGCCGCCGCCTCGGCGTCGTCCGCGTGCTTGTCCGCCGCATCGGCAGCGGCGCGTGCGGCTACGGCCTCATCACCGGCGTCCAGGGAATGGGCGTAGGCCTCCTTGGCGTCGGCCTTCGCGCGTGCGGCGTCCGCCTTCTGCTCGGCGTCCCAGGCGTCGTCCCGCTTGGCCTGAGCGTTGTCGCGGGCCGTGACCGCGCCATTCCTTCTCTCCGCGGCGGTGGCCTCGGCGGCCTCGGCCTGCTTCTTGGCGTCTTCGGCCTCGCCCGCTTCCGCCTGAGAGTTCCTCTTGTGCTGGGCCGCCTCGGCCTGCTTGGCGGCTGCGGTCTCCTTCTCCGCCTTGGCCGTCTTCTCCTCGGCCTCGGCAGAGAGCCGCTTGGCGTGCGCGTCGGCCGCCGCGGCCTTGGCGTCGCCTTCGGCCTTCAGTGCCTCGGCGAGCTTGGCCTCGGCGGTCTCCTTGTCCTTCTTCGCGTTGTCCCGGTGAATCCTGGCCGCGTCGGAGGCGGCCTTGGCCTGAAGTTCCGCGGTGTACGCCGCCTTCTTGCGGAATTCGGCCTTGACCTGCGCGGCTTGGGCCAGCGCGCGTTGAGTGATGGTTTCGCTGTCGCCGGCCGACGCACGCGTGGCCGCCTCAGCCGTCTCACCCGCCTTCACCATCGCATCAAGCGCGGCGAGGGCGCCCTTGGTGACCTGCGCCTTCTGCTGACCCACCAGCAGACCACGACCCCGGGGGGCGCCACTGCCGTCCGCGACGGCGTACGCGGCCTTCTCCGCGGCGTCGCTGGTGGCGGACGCGGTCTTCGCGGCCGCGGCTTGCGCCTTCAGCGCGGCGAGCTGCCTCTTCGCCGCCGCCTGGGTGCCGGCGAGATTCTTCTTCGCTTTGTCGAACTGTGCCTTGTCCGGGTAGGAGAGGCTGTCGGTTCCCTTGTGACCGGACGGCTTGATCAGGAACTTCTGCGAGTCGGCGTCCTTGCAGTCCCACAGCCGTGCGTCGGTGCTCTTGGTGAACGCGCTCAGATCGAGGCACTTGCCCGTGGTGGTGCTCTTCAGCGGTGCGGCGGCGCGGACGTCACCCGTCCACGCCTGCCCCGGAGTGCTGTAACAGTCAGTGATCTGAATCTTCGTGCCGTTCGCTGCCTTGTTCCCGGCCACGTCCAGACACTTGTAGGAGCCGACGTTGCGCAGGTGGAGGTCGTCGCCCCCGCCTTCGAGCAACCACTGCTGGGCCGCCCCACCGTTGCAGGTGTAGATCTGGACCGGCGTACCGTTGGTCTTGCCGCCGCCCTGGACATCCAGGCAGTTGCCCTTCGCCCCGGGCACCTCGATGGTCACAGGGCTGTCACCGATCCAGCCCAGCCCGCCTGCGGCCCAGTAGTCCTGCCACTGGGCGAGGTGATCTGCCGCCCAGGAGTGCCCCAGGAGGTCCCCGAGCGACTTCGCGCCCGCGGCAAGGGCCTTGGTGGCGTCCTTGTTGGCCGTCAGAATCTGGTTGCGCTGCGATGCTTGCGCGGCGATTTCCTGCTGCCACTCCTTGGCGGCCGTGGTGGCGATGTCGCCGAGTACCTTGTTCGGGTCCATCGGGTCCCGCCACGCGCAGGACGCGAACCGGGTCTTCATGTCTTCCACCGCGACGCGGTGCTCGGCCGTACCCGGCTGCGGGGCGGTGCGAGAGAAGCCGCCGGAGGCGAGGAACAGACGGGCGTTGTCCGCGCCCATCGGCTCCAGGGACCAGGCCGACAGGTGTTCGAAGCCGTCGTGTTCGGCCAGTTCACGGTCCCAGTGGGGGTTGTTGGCGGCCTCGGGGTCCTTGCCGTAGAGCGGCGTGCCGAGGTCCTTGACGGCCTTCACCGTCTGCTCGTCGGCCCTCGGGGTGGGGTCCTCGTAGAAGTCGCTCTCGTCCTTCCAGAACCGCTCGGCGGTCCACTTGCTCAGACCGGTCCGGCTGTAGAAGTCCTCCTTGCCGTCACTGGTGCCCGGCGGCCAGTGGAAATCGGCATCGGTGAAGCCGCGCGGAGTCTCCAGCCCCTCGAGCGGCTTCTTCCAGCCGTCCCGCAGCGCGGAGAGGGCGTCCAGTTCCTTGGACGCCACCTCCCGGTCCGTCTTGTACGCCTGGGCGAGCGGAGTGTTCTCCCAGTGCTTGCGGTTCGCCAGTTCGTGCAGTTTGTCCTGCGGTTGGTTGAGGCCGTCCTGCGCGGTGGCGGCCATGGACGGCCCGCCCAGGCGCAGCACATCGGCCATCAGGCACTGGTCCTGCCGCAGTTCCTCGTCGGAGGTCTCCTCGTACCAGTCGTAGTCGTTGCCCGCCGGTGCCGCGTGCCGGCCGAGGTCCCGCAGGTCGGGCTGGACGGCCAGGCCGCTGAGGACGGCGAGCGTGGCCACGGAGGTGATCGCGGAGGTGAGCGCCGCGGATGGGCGTGATCTGGATCTGAACAATCCTGGTATGGAACGCAAAGAAGCTTCCTTTGTAACGAAGGAGAGCAGGCGGGGGTGACCGGCCCGGAAGGTGCGAGCAGGGTGCGCCGGGTCAGTGGGCCGGCCGCGCGCGGAGAAAGGGGCGCACGAGGGCGCCTACCGAGTCGGTGGTCGCAGTGAGCCGGCAGCGCAGCATGACGATTCGTCCTCCCCCTGACGGCGCCGACCCCCCGGCCGCCGACTGATGCACGCAGCGGGGCGGAAGGGTCAGGTGCCGCCCACGCGTGCGGCGGTCACCATAGGCAGAGGCCAACACCACTGGGCAAGCCGTGTTGTGGAAGCTTCTGGCCCCGGCCGAAGGATCCTTCGGCCGGTCGCCGCGAGCCAGCGGGCAAACGCCGTGCTCATGCCATGGTTAACCCGTGTGGCTGCTGTGAAGGATCGCGCGAGAGGTGCGGATCGTCGGCCAGAAGTTGGCCGATAATCCCTCCCTTGTGCCGATGGGGTACGGGCGGCGATCGGACCCGTGGGCGACGCCGGCCGGACGATCACGCGGGTCCGGTCGGAGGCGTCGAGGTCGCCGGGCCGTCCTGCGTGGTGCGCCGGCAGGCTCGGCCGGCGCGGGACGAGTACGTCAGCCGGGGCGCACGAGCAGGTCCGCACCGGTCGCGGCGTCACTCGCCGCGCATACGCCAGTGGGCCGCCCCTCCCGGTGCGGGAGGGGCGGCCCAGAAGTGGGTGTCGCGTCAGGAGCGGGATTCGCCGCCCAGGTGGTGGACGCGGACCATGTTGGTGGTGCCGGGGACGCCGGGCGGGGAGCCGGCGGTGATGACCATGGTGTCGCCGGCGTTGTAGCGCTGGAGCTTCAGCAGTTCCGCGTCGACCAGGTCGACCATCGCGTCCGTGTTGTCCACGTGGGGGACCACGAAGGACTCGACGCCCCAGCTCAGGGCGAGCTGATTGCGGGTGGAGACCTCCGTCGTGAAGGCGAGGATCGGCTGCTGGGCCCGGTAGCGGGAGAGGCGGCGGGCGGTGTCGCCGGACTTGGTGAACGCGATCAGGGCCTTGCCGTCCAGGAAGTCGGCGATCTCGGCGGCCGCGCGGGCGACCGAGCCGCCCTGGGTGCGGGGCTTCTTGCCGGGGACCAGGGGCTGGAGGCCCTTGGAGAGCAGCTCGTCCTCCGCCGCGGCGACGATCTTCGACATCGTCTTGACGGTCTCGATCGGGTAGGCGCCGACCGACGACTCGGCGGACAGCATGACCGCGTCCGCGCCGTCCAGGATCGCGTTGGCGACGTCGGAGGCCTCGGCGCGGGTCGGGCGGGAGTTGGTGATCATCGACTCCATCATCTGGGTCGCCACGATCACCGGCTTGGCGTTGCGGCGGCACATCTCGATGAGGCGCTTCTGCACCATCGGCACCCGCTCCAGCGGGTACTCGACCGCCAGGTCGCCGCGGGCGACCATCACACCGTCGAACGCCATGACGACGTCCTGCATGTTCTCGACGGCCTGCGGCTTCTCCACCTTGGCGATGACCGGCACGCGGCGGCCGACCTCGTCCATGACCTTGTGGACGTCCTTGACGTCGCCGGCGTCGCGGACGAAGGACAGGGCGACCAGGTCGCAGCCCATCCGCAGCGCGAACCGCAGGTCCTCGACGTCCTTCTCGGACAGCGCCGGGACGTTCACGGCGGCACCCGGCAGGTTGATGCCCTTGTGGTCGGAGATGACCCCGCCCTCGACGACGATGGTCCTGACGCGGGTGCCGTCGACCTCGACGACGCGCAGCTCGACGTTGCCGTCGTTGATCAGGACTTGGTCGCCCTTGGACACGTCACCGGGCAGGCCCTTGTACGTGGTGCCGCAGATGGACTTGTCGCCCGGGACGTCCTCGGTGGTGATGGTGAACTCGTCCCCGCGGACCAGCTCCACCGGCCCCTCGGCGAACGTTTCCAGACGGATCTTGGGGCCCTGGAGGTCGGCGAGGACGCCCACGGCCCGGCCGGTGTCCTCGGCGGCCTGGCGGAGGCGGTGGTACCGCTCCTCGTGCTCAGCGTGGGACCCGTGGCTCATGTTGAAACGGGCCACGTTCATACCGGCCTCGATGAGAGCCTTGAGCTGCTCATACGAGTCGACGGCGGGGCCCAGTGTGCAGACGATTTTGGAACGGCGCATAAGGCGGATCCTATCGGTTTGTTTCACTGCGGAATATTCCGTCTGGTGGAATGTGCAAATGGGCGGACCGGCGCTCAATCGTGGGGCTCAAAGGCCCTTGGAAGTGACCAGTGAGTAGCTTTGCTGCGCGATTTCCAGCTCCTCGTCCGTCGGCACCACGGCCACCGCCACCCGCGCGTACTCCGGCGAGATCAGCCGCGGCTCCGCCGAGCGGACCGCGTTGAGGTCCGCGTCCACCGCCAGGCCCAGCTCCTCCAGACCGGCGATGGCAGCTTCCCGCACCGGGGCCGCGTTCTCCCCGACACCCGCCGTGAACGCGACCGCGTCCACCCGGCCGAGCACCGCGTAATAAGCGCCGATGTACTTCTTCAGCCGGTGGATGTAAATGTCGAACGCGAGCTGCGCCCGCTCGTCGCCCTCATCGATCCGCCGGCGGATCTCACGCATGTCATTGTCGCCGCAAAGCCCCACCAATCCGCTCTTCTTGTTCAACAGGACATCGATCTCGTCCGTCGACATTCCGGCCACCCGCTTCAGGTGGAAGACGACCGCCGGGTCGACGTCGCCGGAGCGGGTACCCATCACCAGCCCCTCCAAGGGGGTCAGTCCCATGGAGGTGTCCACGCACCGGCCGCCCGCCACCGCCGACGCGGACGCGCCGTTGCCCAGGTGCAGCACGATCACGTTCACCTCGGCCGGGTCCTTGCCCAGCAGGCCCGCCACCCGGCGTGAGACGTACGCGTGCGACGTGCCGTGGAAGCCGTAGCGGCGGATGCGGTGCGCGTCGGCGGTCTCGGTGTCGATCGCGTACCGGGCCGCGTACTCCGGCATCGTCGTGTGGAACGCCGTGTCGAAGACCGCCACCTGGGGAAGGTCGGGGCGCAGCGCCCGGGCGGTGCGGATGCCGGTGATGTTGGCGGGGTTGTGCAGGGGCGCGACCGGGACCAGGCGCTCGATCTCGGCGAGGACCTCGTCCGTGATGACGGTCGGCGCCGAGAACTTCAGGCCGCCGTGGACCACCCGGTGCCCGATGGCCGCCAGCTCGGGCGAGTCCAGGCCGAGGCCGTCCGCCGCCAGTTCCTCGGCGACCGCCTTGAGGGCCGCCTCGTGGTCCCCGATCGGGGCGGTGCGCTCCCGCCGCTCACCGCCGGCGACCGGCGTGTGGACCAGGCGGGACGTCTCCTCGCCGATCCGCTCCACGAGACCGATGGCCAGGCGCGCTCCGTCGCGCATGTCGAGAAGCTGGTACTTCACCGACGACGAGCCGGAGTTGAGGACGAGGACCCGGGTCGGGTTGGTCATGGGTTCGGTGCTTTCTGCCGTACGGGCGGTCATGCGGAGGGGCCGGGGGGAACGGAGGGGGCGGACGCGGTGGGCTGGGACTGGATCGCGGTGATCGCGACCGTGTTCACGATGTCGCTGACGAGCGCGCCGCGCGACAGGTCGTTGACGGGCTTGCGCAGGCCCTGGAGGACCGGGCCCACGGCCACGGCGCCCGCCGAACGCTGTACGGCCTTGTAGGTGTTGTTCCCCGTGTTCAGGTCCGGGAAGATCAGCACCGTCGCCTGGCCCGCCACCTCCGAGCCCGGCAGCTTGGTCGCCGCGACGGACGGCTCGACGGCCGCGTCGTACTGGATCGGGCCCTCGATCTTCAGCTCCGGGTGCGCCTGGCGCACCAGCTTCGTCGCCTCGCGCACCTTGTCGACGTCCGCGCCCGAGCCCGACGTGCCCGTCGAGTACGACAGCATCGCGATCCGCGGCTCGACGCCGAAGCGGGCGGCCGTGGCCGCCGACTGGACGGCGATGTCGGCGAGCTGCTCGGCGTTCGGGTCCGGGTTGACCGCGCAGTCGCCGTACACCAGGACCCTGTCGGCCAGGCACATGAAGAACACGGAGGAGACGATCGACGCGTCCGGCTTCGTCTTGATGATCTCGAAGGCGGGCCGGATCGTCGCCGCCGTGGAGTGCACCGAGCCCGACACCATGCCGTCGGCCAGGCCCTCCTGCACCATCAGCGTGCCGAAGTAGTTCACGTCCGACACCACGTCGTACGCCAGCTCGACGCTCACGCCCTTGTGGGCGCGCAGCTCGGCGTACCGCTCCGCGAAGCGCTGGCGCAGCTCGGAGGCGGCCGGGTCGATGAGCTGCGTGTCCTTCAGGTCGATGCCCAGGTCGGCGGCCTTCTTGCGGATGACCTCCACGTCGCCCAGCAGCGTCAGTTCGCACACGTCACGGCGTACGAGGACGTCGGCGGCGCGCAGGACGCGCTCCTCCGCACCCTCCGGCAGCACCACCCGGCGCCGGTCCGCCCGTGCCTGCTCCAGCAGGTCGTGCTCGAACATCATCGGCGTGACCCGGCCGGTGCGGGCCACCGAGATCCGCTTCAGCAGGTCGCCGGTGTCCACGTGCCGCTCGAACAGCCCGAGCGCGGTCTCGGCCTTGCGGGGCGTCGCCGCGTTCAGCTTGCCCTCCAGCGAGAACAGCTCCGCGGCGGTCGGGAAGCTGTTGCCGCTCACGGAGATCACCGGGGTGCCGGGGGCGAGCCGGGCGGCGAGGGTGAGGATCTCCTGGCTGGGCCGCTCGTTCAGGGTGAGCAGGACGCCCGCGATCGGCGGCGTCCCGGCCGAGTGCGCGGCCAGCGCGCCCACCACCAGGTCGGCGCGGTCGCCGGGGGTGACGACCAGGCAGCCGGGGGTCAGCGCGTTGAGGAAGTTCGGCAGCATGGCGCCGCCGAAGACGAAGTCCAGGGCGTCGCGCGCCAGTCCCGAGCCGTCGCCCAGCACCACCTCGGCGCCCAGTGCCTGGGTGATCTGCGCGACCGTCGGCGCGGACAGCGCGGGCTCGTCGGGCAGCACGTAGCAGGGGACGGGCAGCCGGGCGGCGAGGCGCTCGGCGATGGCGTCGCGGTCCTCGGGCGCCACCCGGTTGGTGACCATGGCGAGGATGTCGCAGCCGAGGCTCTCGTACGCCCGGAACGCGTTGCGCGTCTCGGCGCGCACGGCGTCGGCCTCCTGGCCCTTGCCGCCGACCACGGCTATCACGGGGGCGCCGAACTCATTGGCCAGCCGGGCGTTCAGCGCCAGTTCCTCGGGGAGCTGCGTGGCGTGGAAGTCCGAGCCGAGCACCAGGACGACCTCGTAGTCGCGCGCCACCGCGTGGAACCGCTCGACCAGGCGGGACACCAGCTCGTCCGTGCCCTTCTCCGCCTGGAGCGCGGACGCCTCCTGGTAGTCCATGCCGTAGACGGTGGCCGGGTCCTGGGAGAGCCGGTAGCGGACCCGCAGCAGGTCGAAGAGGCGGTCGGGGCCGTCGTGCACCAGCGGCCGGAACACCCCCACACGGTCCACTTGCCGGGTCAGGAGCTCCATGACTCCCAGCTCCACGACCTGCCGGCCGTCCCCGCGGTCGATCCCGGTCACGTACACGCTGCGCGCCACGCAAGCTCTCCCGTTCCATGCAGTCGAATGAGTCAAGTCGAACACGTATGTGAAGAAAAAACCCCGTAAGGGTGGCCGTACCCCCTTGACAATACCTCTGGCGCTGGGTAGGGCGCCCGCCGGGCGCCTGGCCTGCGAAGACGGGGGAACCCGGGACACGCACGCCCGCGGCGGGGGTCGCGTGAGCACGGGGCGCAAGCCCGTCGTGGGACAATTCGGGAAGGCTCACCCGTACCACTACTGAGCAGGAGACACAGCACGATGCGCATCGGAGTTCTCACCGCAGGCGGCGACTGTCCCGGCCTGAACGCAGTGATCCGGTCGGTCGTGCACCGGGCCATGACCGGCCACGGCGACGAGGTGATCGGCTTCGAGGACGGGTTCAAGGGCCTGCTGGACGGCCACTACCGGCCGCTCGACCTCAACGCGGTGAGCGGCATCCTCGCCCGGGGCGGCACCATCCTGGGCTCCGCCCGCCTGGAGCGCGACCGGCTGCGCGAGGCCGCGGAGAACTGCGGGGAGCTCCAGAAGCGGTACGGCATCGACGTCCTCATCCCCATCGGCGGCGAGGGCACGCTGACCGCCGCCCGGATGCTCTCGGACGCCGGGATGCCGGTGGTCGGCGTACCGAAGACGATCGACAACGACATCTCCTCCACCGACCGCACCTTCGGCTTCGACACGGCCGTGATGGTGGCGACGGAGGCCATAGACCGTCTGAAGACCACCGCCGAGTCCCACCAGCGCGTGATGGTCGTCGAGGTGATGGGCCGGCACGCCGGGTGGATCGCCCTGGAGTCCGGCATGGCGGGCGGCGCGCACGGCATCTGCCTGCCCGAACGGCCCTTCCAGGTCGACGACCTGGTGAAGATGGTCGAGGAGCGCTTCTCGCGCGGCAAGAAGTTCGCGGTCGTCTGCGTCGCGGAGGGCGCCCACCCGGCCGAGGGCTCCATGGAGTACGAGAAGGGCGCCATCGACCAGTACGGGCACGAGCGGTTCCAGGGCATCGGCAACCGGCTGGCCAAGGAGCTGGAGCGGCGCCTCGGCAAGGAGGCCCGGCCGGTCATCCTGGGCCACGTCCAGCGGGGCGGCACGCCGACCGCGTACGACCGCGTCCTCGCGACCCGTTTCGGCTGGCACGCCGTGGAGGCCGCGCACCGCAAGGAGTTCGGCAACATGACCGCCCTGCGCGGCACGGACATCCACCTGGTGCCGCTCGCGGAGGCCGTGACACGGCTCAAGACGGTGCCGGAGAACCGGATGTACGAGGCCGAGTCGGTCTTCTGACACTCCCGCGTCCCACGGCCCCGGCCGCCCCACCCCTGGCGGCCGGGGCCGTTCGTCGTCCCTGCCGTCCCCGTGGCGCTTCCCCTTCACCGTGATTGCCGCAAACCCCCCTTGAGACGGCCCGTCCCACCCGCGAGGCTGACGGGACGGGCGAGGGAGGGGCGGCGCATGACGGACGGTGCGGGGACCGGCCCGGGCGGTGGCGAGGGCGGGGTGCCCCCGGACGCCGGCGCCCCGGAGGCGGGGCGGTTCAGGGTGCTCATACCGGTGATGGGCGTCCTGACGCTGGCCGTCGCCGCCTTCACCGTGGTGGCGTTCGTCCGGGGCGGCGACGCCGAGCACCCGCGGGGCGGCCGGGTGACCGCGCCGGCCGCCGGGACCGTGGACGTCCGGGCCGTGCACTCGGGCCTGTGCCTCAACGAGCGGCCGGGGCGGCCGGACGGCCGGGTGTACCAGGTGCCGTGCGCCGGGGCGGTCGTGCCGCGCTACTCCCTCGTCCCGCTGGGCGGCGGGCTGTGGCGGCTGCACACCGACCACCCGGAGCGCGGGCCCGGGTGCGCCGGCGTTCCCGGCGGGTCCGGGCGGCCGGACGGCGCGCCGCTGCTGGACCAGGACTGCGGCACGCCGGGCACCCATGAGGCGTTCCGCATCGAGGACTCGGGCGACGGCGAGGGGTACCGCATCCGGGCCGCCCACGCGGACCTGTGCCTGGAGGTACGGGACGCCTCGGCCGAGCCGTGGGCGGAGGTCGTCCAGCGGCCGTGCGGCGAGGGCGGCGCGGGCGCCGGGGGCCGGCTCTTCAGCTTCGACCGGCGGCCCTAGGGCACGCCCGAGCGCCCCTCCGGCGGCCCTGGGGCGCGCCCGAGCGCCCCTCCGGCGGCCCCTGGGGCGCGCCGCGTGCCGGCGTCAGAGCCGGGCCAGCTCCCAGAAGTGCTCCACGATCCGGGCCAGGAACTCGCGGCCCGCCTCGCCGCCGCTGTCGCCGGTGACGTCCGACCCCCAACTGTTGGTGGCGACCATCCGCGACTGATAGTCGGCGTAGAGCTGCTGGAGCACCTCCTCCAGGTGGTAGCGCTCCATCGGCAGCAGCTTGGCCGCCGGCTTGACGTACGCCTGCCAGCGCGTCGTCGCCGCGCTGCGCAGCACGTCCGCCAGCTCCTCGTCGCGGCCGGTCGCCGTGATGAGCTCGCGCGGCCCGAGGGAGAGGGCCTCGGCGAGCGCGGCGGTCTGGCGCTCGTTGCCCCGCCAGCGGCCGGACTCCTCCATGCGCAGGTACGCCTTGACGTCGAGGCCCACCCGGCGCGCGAGGTCCTCGGGGGCGATGGCCCGTGCCATGCGGTGCTCGCGCAGCGTCGTGGCGGCGGCGAGCAGCTCGCCGGGCGAGCACCACAGGACCCCGGCGAGGGCGGTGAGCTCCCGTGCGTCGGGGGCGGCCACGCCGCGCTCCCAGGCGATCACTGTCTCGGGCGGCACGCCCAGGCCGTACTGGGCGCGCAGCCCGTAGGCGACGTGGGCGGGAGCCATACCCAGCGCCTCCCGCAGTCGGCGGGCGGCGAGGGCGTTGAACGGTGGGGACGGTACAGAGGGGTGCACGCGCACAAGGTAGATGCGGAGGGTCACATCTGGCTACGGTGCGTTCAGCCAAGGCCAAATGTCGTAGGAACGTCCAGATGCGTACCCTGGTGTCCTACCTGTCGGTAATTTACCGGCTCCCGGTCGTCCAGCGGTACTGGAGCTCCGGGCGCCCCACCTGCCCGTACCGCGGGCTGCGCTCCGCCCGCCCCGAGGCGACCAGGTGCTCCAGGTAGCGGCGGGCGGTGATGCGCGAGATGCCGACCGCCGCCCCGGCCTCGGCGGCGGTCAGCCCGGTGGCCGACTCCCGCAGGGTGCGGGTGACCGCGGCCAGCGTCGGGGCGCTCAGCCCCTTGGGGAGGGCGGCGGGCTGCGGCGCACGGAGCGCGGCGAGCGCCCGGTCCACCTCCTCCTGGCCGGACGCCTCACCGGCGGCCGCCCGGAACTCGGCGTACCGGGCGAGGCGGTCGCGCAGGGTGGCGAAGGTGAAGGGCTTCAGTACGTACTGGACGACGCCGAGCGACACGCCTTCGCGCACGACCGCCAGGTCCCGGGCGGAGGTGACCGCGATGACGTCGGCGTGGTGACCGGCGGCGCGCAGCGACCGCAGCAGGTGCAGGCCGTGCCCGTCCGGCAGGTACAGGTCCAGGAGGATCAGGTCGACGGCCGTCCGCTCCAGCAGCCGCACCGCGGCGGCGCGGGAGTGCGCCACGCCCACCACGGTGAACCCCGGCACGCGCCCGGCGTACAGGGCGTGGGCGTCCGCGGCGACCGGGTCGTCCTCCACGACCAGGACCCTGATGCCGCCCGCCCCCGGCGCCCCCGTCACGACGGCCCCCCCCCCCCCCCCCCCCCCCGCCCCCCCCCCGCCCCCCCCCCCCCCCCCCCCCCCCCCCCCCCCCCGCCCCCCCCCCCCCCCCCCCCCCCCCCCCCCCCCCCCCCCCCCCCCCCCCCCCCCCCCCCCCCCCCCCCCCCCCCCCCCCCCCCCCCCCCCCCCCCCCCCCCCCCCCCCCCCCCCCCCCCCCCC
>NZ_SMNQ01000020.1 GCF_004353505.1 Streptomyces sp. WAC05374 | reverse complement strand
CGCGGCGGGCTCGGGGGCCTGGGCGGCGGCCGGCTGGGGCGCCGGGGCGGCGGGCGCGGGCGGTGCGGCCGGGGCGTCGTCGCCCGGTCCCCGTACCGCGGCGCGGGCTGCGGCGGGTCCTCCGCCCGGCACGGCCGGCGGCACCTGGGCATGGGCCTCCGGCCCGGGTACGTACCCCATGGCGGGCCCCGGTCCGGTCGCCTGGAAGGCGGCGCCGTGGACCACCGAGCCGCGCTCCAGCCGGTCCAGCCGGGCCAGCAGCGACCGCTCGTCGGTGAACGCGGCGGGCAGCAGCACGCGCGCGCAGATCAGCTCGAGCTGGAGCCGGGGCGAGGTCGCCCCGCGCATCTCGGTGAGCCCGGTGTTGACGATGTCGGCGGCCCGGCTGAGCTCGGCGGCCCCGAACACGGACGCCTGGGCCGCCATCCGCTCCACCACGTCGGCGGGCGCGTCGATGAGCCCCTTCTCGGCGGCGTCCGGCACGGCGGCCAGGATCACCAGGTCGCGCAGCCGCTCCAGCAGGTCGGCCACGAACCGGCGGGGGTCGTTGCCGCCCTCGATGACCCGGTCGACCACCTCGAAGGCGGCGGCCCCGTCCCCGGCCGCGAAGGCGTCCACCACCGAATCGAGCAGCGAGCCGTCCGTATAACCGAGGAGCGCCGTGGCCATGGCGTACGTCACACCGTCGTCGGCGGCGCCGGCCAGGAGCTGGTCCATGACGGACATCGAGTCACGCACCGACCCGGCGCCCGCGCGGACGACGAGGGGCAGCACCCCGTCCTCGACCGGGATCTGCTCCTTGCCGCACACCTCGCCCAGGTACTCCCGCAGCGTGCCGGGCGGCACGAGCCGGAACGGATAGTGGTGCGTACGCGACCGGATGGTCCCGATGACCTTCTCGGGCTCGGTCGTCGCGAAGATGAACTTCAGGTGCTCCGGCGGCTCCTCGACCACCTTCAGCAGGGCGTTGAACCCCGCCGAGGTGACCATGTGCGCCTCGTCGATGATGTAGATCTTGTACCGGCTGCTCGCGGGGCCGAAGAACGCCTTCTCGCGCAGCTCACGGGCGTCGTCCACGCCACCGTGCGACGCGGCGTCGATCTCGATGACGTCGATCGACCCCGGCCCGTTGCGCGCCAGGTCCCGGCACGACTGGCACTCCCCGCACGGCGTCGGCGTGGGACCCTGCTCACAGTTCAGGCACCGCGCCAGGATGCGCGCGCTGGTCGTCTTGCCGCACCCGCGAGGCCCGCTGAACAGGTACGCGTGATTGACCCGGTTGTTCCGCAGGGCCTGCTGCAACGGGTCGGTGACATGCTCCTGCCCGATGACCTCGGCGAAGGACTCGGGACGATAGCGGCGGTACAGCGCAAGGGACGACACCCTTACGACGATATCGGGCCGCACCGACAATCGAGCCGGCCCACCGGACCCCCACCCACCAACGCAAGCGCCCCCCACGCACCCGCCAGAGCCGACCTACCCTTGCTGCCTTCCGGCCCTGGGGGAGTTCAGTCAGATAGCGCCACGTGAGGGGCTGCGCCCAGCCTACCCGATCCCGCGCCCGGCGAGGACACCCCCGGGGACCCCCACCGACGCCCCAGGGGAACGGGTTCGCGAGCACTCCCCAACGTCTTGTATTGTTTGCGGCGGAGGATTCGCCTAGAGGCCTAGGGCGCACGCTTGGAAAGCGTGTTGGGGGCAACCCCTCACGAGTTCGAATCTCGTATCCTCCGCCACGGCTGACCAGCCGAAACGAAGGTCCCGACCGCCCAGCGGCCGGGACCTTCGTCGTTGTGTGGTTGCAGTTTTGGTTGCAGTTCCCGGCTAGCGCCCGTTGAGGACGGACCGGCACGCGTTGCAGTACATGGCCGCGTTTCGCCCGTAGCGCCGCATCAGCTGGCTGCAGCCGGCGCACAGCCCGAGCTCCCACGGCGGGCACCCCAGCGCGGCTGAGGCGGCGGCGCGTTCCACGGCGGTGATCCACACCGGCTCGCAAGAGCGCTGGACCGGCATGCGGGGAAGCGTGAAGCCGCCGGTCGGCTGGTCGAGATCGCGAACAGGCCGCCCGTCGCTGACGAACCAGCCCTCCTCCCCCGCTCGGCAGCTGCGGTCGACCTCCTGCTCGGCGAAGGTGATCAGGTCGTCCTCCTCTTCGACCGGGGCCGCAGGGAGAGGCGTCTTCTCACCGATGAGCTCCTGCCACAGCGCGCGGTCCTCGGCCGACACCCACATGTGCCGGCCGGCGCGGCCGCTTCCTCGATTGGGCACGTAGACCGGGACGCTCTCGCCCGTCGCGCTCTGCAGGACCAGGTCCTCGATGAAGACCGGCTTCTTCTCCGGGAGGCACAGTGCGGGCACGAACCAGTCCGCGTGAATCGCGCCACAGTGGCCGGCACCCTCGCTGACGAGGCAGTGACGCTCGCTGCTCGGTACGCACTTCCAGACTTCGAGGTGCCGGTACCCGCCGCGGATCACCATCTCCTTGCCGTCGGCGATGTCCTTCCACGGCATGTCGTCGACCCGCGCCCACGGAGCACGGTCGATCAGGGAGGGCGTCCGGTCCTTCGCCACCCAGAGAGGAGTGACGCCGTGCTCCACGGCGTTGACCGAGCGCCGGTGCACGCTGCTGGGACTGAGGTGGTGGTACTGGATCTCCCAGCCGATCCGCAGGCCGCCGGGTCCGACGACGATGGCGTCCGAGATGCTGCGCCGGTTGCCGATGGGAACCTCGGCCTCGGCGTCCAGGCCGTAACGCCCGGCGGTCTCGACAATCCGCTCCTTGGTGGCCTTGTGCTGGGCGCTCTCCGCCGGCGTCGCCTTGTGCGTGATCGGCAGGTGCGAGGCGACGAGCGGTCGCCGGCCGCCCACGCGCCCTCGGCGGATGAACATCCAGGGCGACTTCCCGCCCGACTCCGACTGGCACTCGCGCTTCTCGTGGTGCGCCAGGCATTCGAGCAGTTGCGGATCACGCTCGGAGACGCTGGCGGTGATCTCCAGGAGCAGATCCGGACGGTCTGGGTGACCGAGGTCGGGCAGGGACAGATTGATCTCTATGCCATATCCGGTGTGCCACACCCCATTTGCCATCTCTCAACGCTAAGGACAGCGGCCGACGTTGAACAGGACGCCCTCAAGTCCAGCAGGCGAGGCGACCATGGATCAAACCGCTGGCCTGCGAATCCAGCCAGGATGGGGTGCCGATTCCGTATCTACCCAGGCATGTGGGCCTCCTCGGCCGGGTCCGCCCCAGTCATCGCTTTTGGCAGAAACCAGCCCTGTCGACTCCGGAGGTACGCCACCATCCACACATGGACCAGGGACAGACACGTGGGTAAGCGCGAACGCCGCCGCAAGCGGGAACGGGCCACCAAGCACCAGTCGCAGCAACGAGCAGCTACTCCGCAGCCGATCATCTGCGAATTTCCGGAAGACGCTCCCCGCGTCCGCGTCGTGATCAAGCACGACGCTCCCGAAGATGCCCAGAGGATCAGCGTCCTCTACTGGGAGGTCAAGGGCGACGGCACCTGGGCGCGGACCGTGAGCAGCATCGGAGTAACCAGCAACATCGGTGCAGTGGCCACGGCGCACTCTTACGCCATCCTGCTCAACTGCCCTTGCGTGAACTGCTCCGAGCCGATCAGCGTCACCAACCGGTCCTGGGCCAACAAGGTGGGCGGCAAGTACCTGGATGCCGAGGCTCCCTCGTACCTCTGCGGGGACTGCACGGCGATCCAGAGGCGCGAGGAGATCGAACGGCAGCAACGCGCCGCTGAACAGAGGCGTGTCGAGCAGGAGCGTGTGCAGGAGGAGAGCAAAGGTATCAAGCGTCTGATCGCCGATGCGATCAGGGATGAGGATGGAAAGAGCGAACCAACCGATCCCCTCGCGGTGGATAATCCTCTGGCCCTGGCCCTCTACGTGGCGTTGATCAGCTACGCCGCGAGCAACCCGGGCAAGGCACTCCCGAGCCTCACGAGTATCGGTCCCACAGGGTGGACCGGCGACAGCGAGCAGGACAGGGAACTTCTCCTGGCCCTCTACTACGCCGGTCTGCTCGCCATCGCCCCGGAGAGCCCGACGCAGGCGTTCGCTCGTTCTCAGGATGACGACGGTATTGCCTTCGTTTCCACAGAGGTCGCGTGGCGGATCATTGGCGGCCTGGCCGACGCACAGGAACGCGTCAAGGAGATCAAGTACGCCCTCCAGACCCAGCCGGGTCCCCAGGGGGCTGCGGCACGTGACGCCTTCGCCACTCTGATGGACCGGATGGAAGTCGCGGACATCGCGGCTTACCTCAACAACCTGCTCACCAAGAAGTACGGCTATCCCGAGGTACCCGAAGCACGGCGTGAAGAGCTCACAGACGTCATCCAAAAGGGCTTCAAGCACGGCTACACCCCTGGTCAGATGATCTGCTTCGCATGGCGCGCTGCCGACTCCGCTGCGGCTTGGAAGGAGCGCAACCCTCGTATGGGGCCACCGGAGGCAGCATCTGCCTCGGTGACAAGCCTCAACGGGAAGATCGACAAGGCCATCGAGCTCCACCACTCCATCCCCGAGTACGAGACGCCCCGCTGGCACAAAGCGCCCCTCGCCCTCGGCAGCTTCCGGCGCCTGCACGCCGACATCCGTTGGGTGTACACCTGCGAGGTCATCGATGCGTGTCCCCATTGCGACCACCAGGGCCTCAAGGAAACCGTTCGAACCGAAGCGGGGACGAGGGCCTTGTGGCGCTGCACCCATCCCGTCGAGATTCCGGCCCAGCACCAGGAGCCGGAGGAGTCGAGCTCTCAGGATGAGGCGCCCGACCCAGCCGACGCCTGATCTCGACGCCGTCTGCCTACAGGACTCCACTGCTTCCAGCTCGGAAACGCCGCTTGCGGGGCCCAGCCTTGATCGGCTGGACCCCGCTACACGGATCGCCTGAAACGACGGCTACCACTCGTCGGTATCGCCGTACTTTCCTGGGTTCTGAGCGCGGTCCGCAGCCTGTGCACACGCCTCGGCGAAGGCCGCCTCGATGGCCGTCTTGTCCCTGCCTCGCACCTGGGCCTCGACCTCCTGGCCCGTGCCGGGGCGGCGAGCCGTGCGCCAGGCCGAGGCGCGGTCGGTGTATCGGTCGGTCTCGAAGTCCCAGGCCGGCACCGACCACTGCTCCGGGAGGTCGGTCGCCGCGCGTTCCCCGCCGGGGAGGAACAGGGCCCGGGCGTGGAAGATCACAGCCCGCTCCGGTACGCGGTCTCGGATGGCGCTTGCGCCGCCGGGGCCCTGGTGTTCCCAGCGCCAGCGGTCCCATTCCTCGACCTCGGCGGTGTGGTCAGGCCAGTCCTCGCTCCACCGGGCGACGACCTCGTCGGCGTGCTCCCGGTGGAGGAAAGGCACGCGCCGCTCGCCGAGGCGGGCAACGTGGACCACCAGCTCGGCGGGGACGGGACTCTGACCGGCCTCCGACGAAGCGCTGCCCGCGGTCTGGTCCGCGCCCCACAGGAGGCCGCCGACCTTGGCGGCGGTGTCCTTGAGGACGCGGCTGGTCAGGTGCTGATAGCGGCGGCGCATCCGGGCGGACTTGCCGGGTTCCCAGCCCATGATGGAGTCGACGATCGCGTCAGAGACGCCGAGGATGAGCAGGACCGTCGCCGCTGTGTGGCGGGCGTCGTGAAGGCGCGCATCGCGGACGCCAGCGGCTTTCAGGAGCTCCTTCCACTTGTGATAGTCCGTGTTCGGGTTCAGGGGCTCGCCGGTGGGCGAGGTGAACATGTACCCCTTCTCCGTCCACAGGTCACGGGCACGGGCCCGCTCGCGGGCCTGTTCCTCCTTGTGTTGACGCAGGAGCTGGAGGAGCTCGTCGGGCGCGCCGATGGGGCGCTGGCCGGCGCGGGACTTGGCGTTCTTCGTCTCGCGGCGGGTGTTGATCTTCTGGGGGCAGAAGCCGGGCTTGCGTCCGCAACGGTCTCCGCAGCCGTGCTTGTAGCGGGGCCGTAGCCGGCCACGGCGTACGCGGATGACGCCGAGGTCGAAGTCGACGTCGTCCCACTGCATGCCGAGGACCTCGCCCTGGCGCAGGCCGAGGGCGAGCGCGATGACCCAGCGGGCGGTGTTGCGGTGTTTGGCAGCTTCGGCGAGGAGGAGCTGGACCTCCTCGACCGTGTACGGCTCGACCTCCTCCTCTTCGACCTTGGGGGCCTTGGCGATGGAGGCCGGGTTCGAGGTGAGGTGCTGGCGGCGCACGGCTGCGTGCGGGGCGACAAGGCGTACTCCTCCCGCGCCAACCGGGCCTACCTGCGAAAGCGCGGCATCCGCTGCACGATCCCGGAGCCTGCCGACCAGGCCGCCCACCGCAAGCGGCGGGGGAAGGCCGGCGGTCGGCCCCCGGCCTTCGACCGCGAGGACTACAGGGCCCGGCACGCGGTCGAGTGCGGGATCAACAGGCTCAAGCGCAACCGCGCGGTCGCCACCCGGTTCGACAAGCTCGCCGTGCGCTTCGAAGCGACCGTCCTGATCGCCGCGATCGGCGAATGGCTGTGACCGGCCTGAGCTGTCGGTTCTTCATGCCATGCTGGCCGCGACCACGGTCGACAGGGTGAGGGAGAGGCAACGATGGGGGCTCAGTACTACGGCGCCGACAGCGAGAACGGCGACCGCATCGACGACCCCTCAGAGGACGCGCTGTTCATGATGATCAGCGACCTCAACAACTCCGACAACACCTTCGTGGTCGTCCAGCCTGACGAGGACGACCCCGTCTGGTTCGCCTCCGTGGCCGTCCTCGAGGAAGGTGGCTACGAGATCGTCCGCCGTGACACCGCCCGCAACGAGCACGAGGTCACCACGGCGACCAGTAGCAACGACATCGCCCGCGACCTCACCATCTGGATGGCCGCCCGCGACTTTCCCGGACGGCCAACCAGACAGGTCAGCGAGTTCTAAAACACGCCCTAGCCAGTCACCGTTACCAGCGAAGCCCCCTCGCGGCCGTATTTAGGGCGCTGATCAATGCATGTGTTCTCGCCACCTCGGGCTCCGTGTCAGATCCGTCTGAGATGATCGAAGTCACTCGTCGGACACTGCCGAGCAAAACCCGCGGCAGCGACTTTCCAGATTGGGGGCACCCGTGGTGCGGGCAGCAGATTGGCTCACCTCCGCCGTGACGGCGTTCGGTGCAGCGTGCTCAGCAAAACTCGCCGGCCCCGGGGAACGGGAAGCCGCGATCCGTGCCCCGATGGAACTCCTGCTGGGCACAGCCGGCAAACAGCTCGGTGTGCCAGCCGTCTTCCACGATGAGGTGCGCGATACCGAACGGCGGGTCCGGCCTGACTACGGGGTCAGTGTCGGCGGGCTGATCACCGGTTACGTGGAGATCAAGGCACCTGGCAAGGCCATCGACACCGCATCGCTGCGTGGACACGACAAAGCTCAGTGGGAGCGGCAGCGTGACCTGCCGAACCTGCTCTATACCAACGGTACCGAGTGGCGTCTGTACCAGGATGGCGAGCTCTCCCTAGCTGCGAGTCTTTCCGGCGACCTTGCCGCAGGCACGCTCACCGCTCCGCCGGAGTTCGAAAAGCTTCTACTGGACTTCCTGACCTGGAAGCCCACGCCGATCACCACCATAGGAGCGCTCGTCAAGTCGGTGGCGAGGCTGACGCGCCTCCTGCGCGGTGAGGTGGTCGACCAGCTAGCCGCCGAGCATGCCGCTGTGCGCGGCGGCGCCGACGAACGCGAACAGCCGTTCCTGGGGTTGGCTACCGAGTGGCGCCAGATGCTGTTCCCGCAGGCAGACGAGGCGACCTTCGCCGACGGCTATGCGCAGACGGTCGCGTTCGCCCTTCTTCTTGCCCGCACCGATGGGATCACCGTCAGCGGCGAGTCTCTGCACACGATTGGTGACAAGCTCCGCGCCGGCCACTCGCTGATGGGCCGGGCGCTGCAGCTACTCACCGATGACGTAGCCCGCGACTTCAAGATCACCCTCAACTTGTTGGCCCGCACCGTCGATGCGGTGGATTGGGCTCGCGTCCGTCGAGGACGTCGCGACACATACTTGCACCTGTACGAACACTTCCTCGACGAATACGACCCGGATCTGCGTAAGCGCTCAGGGTCGTACTACACCCCCATCGAGGTCGTCGAGCAAATGGTGCGGCTTACCGACGACGTGCTCGTAACTCGGCTAGACAAGCCGCGTGGCTTCGCCGACCCTGACGTCTTCACAGTCGACCCCGCCATGGGCACCGGCACATACCTGCACGCCGTACTGGAGCGAATCGCAGCCAACGCCGCAGCCCACGATGGGCCAGGTGCCGTCGGTGGTGCGATCACACAGGCAGCAGAGCGTGTGGCCGGGTTCGAGCTGCAGATGGGGCCCTACGCGGTGGCTGAGCTGCGCACCGCCGAGCAGCTGGCCACCCACAAGGCCGCTCCGCCCACCGGTGGCATGAAGATGTACGTCACCGACACTCTCGACGACCCTCACGCAGCGGAGACCCAGTTCCGGTACTCGCTCCAGCTGATAGCGGCGGCCCGCCGTAAGGCCAACAAGATCAAGGCTGGCACCAACGTCACCGTCGTGATCGGCAACCCTCCCTATGCCGAACTTGCCAATGGTGCAGGCGGCTGGGTGGAGAACGGCGGCGGCAGCATGAAGGGGAAGCGCACCGCCAAAGCGATCTTGGACGACTGGTATGCCCCCGGAGCAGGGAAGTTCAAGGCCAAGCTCAAGAACCTGTACGTCTACTTCTGGCGCTGGGCTACCTGGAAGGTGTGGGAATCCACTCCCGCCGAGGCCGGCGGGAAGGCTGGCGTGATCTGCTTCATCACCACGTCTGGCTACCTCACAGGCCCGGCCTTCACCGGCATGCGCGAGTACCTGCGCCGCCACGCGTCCGAGGGCTGGATCATCGACTGCACGCCTGAGGGGCAAACCCCAGATATCCCCACGAGGATCTTCCCTGGCGTACGCCAACCGCTCGCCATCGGCATCTTCGTTCGCCATGCCGATGCAGACAACAACGTGCCGGCCCGGATCCGCCACCGCACATTGACTGGTAAGAGGCTGGACAAGTTCGCTGCATTGGCCGCGGTCCAGCTCGACGACGACGGCTGGCGGGACTGCCGTACAGACTGGGCTGCTCCTCTAACCCCTGCGAGCGCTAGCCATTGGGATTCGTATCCCGCACTCGATTCGCTGCTCCCTTGGTACTCGCCTGGAGTCTTTCCGACCCGAGCATGGGTCTACGCGCCCAACCAGGCCATTCTCCAGACGAGATGGTCCAGACTCGTGGGCGAGAGCGACCGGGAACTGAAGTCCAAGCTTTTCAAAGAGGGGCGGGACGCAAACCTCGACAAGGGCAAGCCATCCCTGCCTGGCGACGACACGTGCCCTGATCCATCGGCACCGATCATCCAGGAGACGAATACCCTCCCCTCCATCGCCCGAGTCGGGTACCGCGCCTTCGACCGGCAGTGGATCGTTGCCGACCCGCGGTTGATGGATATGCCTCGCCGTGACCTTTGGGCTGCGCGGACACCGGGACAAATCTTCCTCGTAGAACAACACAGAAAAGCGCTTCGCTCCGGGCCGGGCGTGATCTTTTCTTCATTGATCACCGACTTCCATCACTTCAACAACGATGGCGGCAGGACTTTGCCGCTCTTCCATCCTGACGGCAGTCCCAACATCGCCGCCGGTCTGACAGATGCACTCCAGAGCCGGCTCGGCACCGAGGTAACGGCATCCGATGTCCTCGCCTACATCGCCGGGGTGGTAGCGCATCCAACCTTCACGGCAACCTTTGCCGACGAGCTGACCACCCCAGGGATCCGAGTTCCGTTGACCACTGACCTCGCGCTGTGGAACAGCGCCGTTCAGCTCGGCCGCCAGGTCATCTGGCTGCACACGTACGGTGAGCGCTTCGTCGGGCCGGAGCAGCCAGCCGGCGATGTCCGCCTCCCTGCAGGGAGCCCCTTGCGTCCCTTGAACCTAGCGCCTGTGACATCCATGCCCGAAGCGATCAGCTATGACGAGG
This sequence comes from Streptomyces sp. WAC05374, assembly GCF_004353505.1. Taxonomy (GTDB): domain Bacteria; phylum Actinomycetota; class Actinomycetes; order Streptomycetales; family Streptomycetaceae; genus Streptomyces. The sequence goes on along the minus strand of NZ_SMNQ01000020.1, from coordinate 112,467 downwards.
GGCGCCAGGTCATCACCCTGGGTGATGGCGAGTTCGGACCTGTCTCCAAACCGGTTTGGGACTACGTCGTTGGCGGGCGGAACGTCATCAAGTCGTGGTTTGACTATCGCAAGAAGGAGCCTGCCGGCCGTCGCAGTTCCCCGCTTGATGACGTGCACATCCCCGACTGGGATCCGGAGTGGACGGGAGAGTTCATCGATCTTCTTTCGGTGCTGACCCGCCTGGTCGCCCTGGAGCCCTCCCAAGAACAAGCACTGCTGGCCATTCTGGCTGGCCCCGTGCTCTCTGAGGATGCGCTCGCGACAGCTGGTGTGCTGTGGCCAAAGTCGGCTGCTGACCGGAAGGCACGCTTCTCACTCGAGTCGGCACCTACCGGGGACGGCCAGCTCCCTCTGGTGTAGATGCCAGAGGCGAGCCGTGGTTGCAGTTCTGGTTGCGTTCACCCCCGTCCGGGGGCATCCGGACGGGGCCGCCCCGAACGCTCCGCCGCAGCTCAGGACAGGTACGGCCCTCGCCGGACCCCCGTACGAACATTTGGAAAGCGTGTTGGGGGCAACCCCTCACGAGTTCGAATCTCGTATCCTCCGCCAGTGCCTCACCGGGCACGTTGTCGAAGGGCCCCACCGTTCGCGGTGGGGCCCTTCGACGTTGTCCGTCTCGGTTTCCGTCTCGGTTTCCGTCTCGGTTCAGCTCTGCGGGGCCCTTTTCCGGGTCGTCCTCGGTGTCTCCGCCCGCTGCCTCGGGGGCACGCGTCCTCGCCGAGCCCGGGCGACTTCAGCCGCTCCTCACGCGGTGGCGGAAGACGGTGGAGATCGCCGAACCGAAGCGGCTGCTGCGCCTCACCCCGCTGCCCGACATCACGACTGCCGACGTCCAGGCACAGGCACCGCGCGTGGGCTCACCGCGCGCGGCCCCGGTCGAGCGGGATGTCACGCAGCCGGGTGCGGTCGCTGTACCAGGAACCGCCCCGGTGCGCGACGAGCTGGGCCCGGGTCACCAGGCCGGAACAGCGGCCCGCCTCGTCCTGGAGGAGCAGGTGGTCGACGCGGGCGCTGATGAGGACGGACAGGGCCACGTCGACCATCATGTGGTCCTCGACCATCATGTGGTCCTCGGCCTCCGGGCCGGGCGCGCCCATGGCGTCACGGGCGGTCAGGCCCGTGCCGTGTGCTTCTCGGAGCCGTGTCTGAATCGGCGTCACATGCTGCTCCTGTTCGGTTGTCCGGCCGTCTCGGCCGCTTCGTCGTCGGCCGTTCCCGGCCGTGAGCCGGTCGGCCACCGGTCGTGGGTCGTGGGTCGTGGGCATTCGACGTCCGGGCGTCGTCCGTCGCGCGTCGGCGGTCGGCTTCCGGTGGTCGTCCCGTCCGCCGCCCGCCCGGGCGGCACGGCCGACCTACGCGGCGGTGCCGGAGGGGGCGCTGCGGCCGTACCGGGACGGGCGGCGACGCCGTCCACGGGTGGAGGAGCCGGAGCCCTTGGGGCGCTCGGCGGCCGGGGCGGTGATGACGACGGGTACGCCCGAGGGTGCCTGGGCGCCGGTGATGCGGTGCAGTTCGGCCTCGCCGGAGCGGACCCGGGTGACCCGGGCGGTGATGTTGGCGTCGGCCATCAGGCGCTCCATGCCACGGCGCTGGCCGGGCAGCACCAGGGTCACGACGGTGCCGGACTCGCCGGCGCGGGCCGTGCGGCCGCCGCGGTGCAGGTAGTCCTTGTGGTCGGTGGGCGGGTCGACGTTGACGACGAGGTCGAGGTCGTCGACGTGGATGCCGCGGGCGGCGACGTTGGTGGCGACCAGGACCGTGACGTGCCCGCTCTTGAACCGGTCAAGTGTGCGGGTGCGCTGCGGCTGCGACTTGCCGCCGTGCAGGGCGGCTGCGCGTACGCCCACGGCCAGGAGGTCCTTGGCGAGCCGGTCCACCGCGTGCTTGGTGTCCAGGAACATGATCACCCGGCCGTCGCGGGCGGCGATCTCCGTGGTGGTGGCGTGCTTGTCGGCGCCGTGCACGTGCAGCACGTGGTGCTCCATGGTGCTGACCGCCCCGGCGGAGGGGTCGACGGAGTGGACCACCGGATCGGTCAGGTACCGGCGGACCAGGGCGTCCACGTTCCGGTCGAGGGTGGCCGAGAAGAGCATCCGCTGTCCGTCGGGCCGCACCTGGTCGAGCAGGTGGGTCACCTGCGGCATGAAGCCCATGTCGGTCATCTGGTCCGCTTCGTCCAGGACCGTGATGGCGACGTGGTCCAGCCGGCAGTCACGCCGGTCGACGAGGTCCTTGAGCCGCCCGGGCGTCGCGACGACGACCTCGCTCCCGCCGCGCAGGGCACCGGCCTGGCGGCCGATGGACATGCCGCCGACCACCGTGGCCAGCCTCAGGTGCAGCGACCGGGCGTAGGGGGTGAGCGCGTCGGTGACCTGCTGGGCCAGCTCCCGGGTGGGTACGAGCACCAGGGCGAGCGGCGCGCGCGGCTCGGCCCGCTTGCCCGCGGTGCGGGCCAGCAGGGCCAGACCGAAGGCGAGCGTCTTGCCGGAGCCCGTGCGCCCGCGGCCCAGGACGTCCCGGCCGGCCAGCGAGTTGGGCAGGGTGGCGCCCTGGATCGGGAACGGCACGGTCACGCCCTCGGAGCGGAGCGCGGCCAGCAGGCGGTGGGGCAGGCCGAGGTCGTCGAACGTCTCGACGGGGGGCAGCGCCGCGGTGCCGCCGACCGGGAGGGCGAACTCTCCCCGGAGCGGGGCGGGGCGGCGTGCGGGGCCGCCACCGGAGCGGCGGTTGCCGGGCGCCCTGACCGCGGAGCCCCGGCGGGAGCGGTGGGAGCTGTCGGTGGCGCGTGCGGTGCGGTTCATGCGGAACCTTCCTCGATGCGGAACGTATCGAGGAATTCCTCCCGGCGGCTGTCGGCCGCATGAGGATTCGCAAGAACGGTCCGGGAAAAGGACGAAAGGGGGCGCGCCGGCAAGGGCGGCCGGTTCGTCCTGGCCCGTCGTTCGTCGACGGGTGGGAAACCCGTCGGCGTCCGACGGGTCGGGAATCCGTCGCGTACGACGGGATGAAAAGCGACGAGCCGGGACCCGCACCCCATGGTGCGGGCCCCGGCTGCGTCGTTGCGCGCCAGCGTCAGGCGGGAACGATGTTCTCGGCCTGCGGGCCCTTCTGGCCCTGCGTGACGTCGAAGTTCACCTTCTGGCCTTCCTGAAGCTCGCGGAAGCCGGAGGAGGCGATGTTCGAGTAGTGGGCGAACACGTCAGCGCCGCCGCCGTCCTGCTCGATGAAGCCGAAGCCCTTTTCCGCGTTGAACCACTTCACGGTGCCAGATGCCATATTTGAGTCTCCCTTTGGGGCAGTGCCCGGAGTCCGCACCTTGCGAACCCGGAGTCGCTGGGATGATTTCCCCTCCGGAAAACACCGGAAATGAACTGTGAAAGTCTCTGGGAACCACATTGCAACTGACATCACCGTAGCACGGGATCAGCGGGCGAGGGCGACATGTTTTTCGCCCGGCTCGGCGGGCCGGTTTTTTTCGGGGCGGCGGGCCGGAAAAACTGGCCACGGAATTTCTGCATTTCTTCAGTGGCCGCGACAGATATGCGTTCCGGCCCGCGCCGGTCAGGAGCTCTCGTCCGCGGACGGGGCCTGGGCGCGGGCGCGCATCTCCTCGTTGAGGCGCAGGGCCTCTTCGAGCTGGTCCTCCAGGACGATGATGCGGCAGGCGGCCTCCACCGGGGTGCCCTGGTCGACGAGCTCACGGGCCCGGGCGGCGAGCCGGAGCTGGTACCGGGAGTAGCGGCGGTGGCCGCCCTCGGAGCGCAGCGGGGTGATGAGCCGGGCCTCGCCGATGGCGCGGAGGAACGCGGGGGTGGTGCCCAGCATGGCCGCGGCTCGCCCCATGGTGTAGGCGGGGTAGTCGTCGTCGTCGAGGCTGTCGACGACGGAGGGCTTCTCAGGGGGCATAGCACCTTCGCTTCGGGGACGCGTCAAGGGGCCCGGGTGTGCTCCACACCCGGGCCCTGAGGGGTTCCAACACCATCTACCGGTCCAGTCGGGGGACCGGCTCTCCGTATTCCGCAACAGCGCCCGGACGGGCGGGGATGCGGGTTCCTGAATGCGTGACCGTGGACCACCTGCCGTTCGGGGTCTGCGGTACCCGGGCGGCATGCGTGCCCGGGCGATTCTGGACGGTGTCGTCTCCTTCTCTGTCCAGGGCGGGCCCGGCTGATCCCCGAAGGCCCGTCGCCGACGTGTACGGCAGCAACCCTACGCTCGGCGCAAATGAAAATCTACCTTCGCGGGATACGTTTTTCCGTCGGCGACGGCTGTCCGCCCGACGCCCGTACGACGCGGCGCAGCCGCGTGTGCACCTGGGCGACTGTGCCCTGGCGAAGAAGGGGCCCGGCGTGGACGACCTCACCGCGCGGCGCGCCCCGGTGGAAGGGCGTCGAAGCCTGCGTGGTGTTCCGATCCGGCACCGAGCCCGGCCTGATCGACGGGTAGAGGCTCGGGCGGCCCCTCCCGCACTGGCCCGGCGGACTGGTCGGTGAGCACGGTCCTGACGCGGCCGCGACGGGCGCGGAGCACGGCCTAGGACCCCGCGCGGTCCGCCGCCGGTGCGTCGGGGCCCTGGCGGTCGAGGAGCCGGCCGACGGCGGAGTCGTCGTCGGCCGGCCAGAGGCCCTGGAGCTTGCGCTGGTCGCGGTGGCGGAGCCGGCGGCGCCGCCACGGTGAACAGGACGCGGTCGTGGGCTTCGGTCACCTCGTCGGGGTGGGCGCACACCAGCAGGCCGGTCGTGCCGAAGCGAGGGCGCGAAATGCCGAGGGGCCGGACCGGTTGGCGGTCCGGCCCCTGGGCGTGGGTCAGCCCTCCGCGCCGGTCCGGCGGCGGCGGGTGGCGAGCAGCGTGCCCGCGCCCAGCGCCACGGCGGCGCCCGCCGCGAGGGCGAGGGGGGTGGTGGAGGCCGAGCCGGTGTCGGCGAGGGCGCCGGTGGAGGCGGTCGTGGTGACCGGCCGGGTCGACGTCGCGCCCTGGGCCTGCGGGCCGGGTGTGGCCGTGGGGCTCGTGGTGGGGCCCGGCGCGGCCGACGCGGCGACGACGTCGAAGGCGTACTCGTAGAACTCGGGCGTCCCGCCGCACGACCGGTCGTCGTTGGCGTAGTCGGCGGCGAGGGAGACGGTCCCCGCGCCGGCCGGCGCCGTGGCGGGGGCCTTCAGGCGCAGTTTGACGTCGGCGTGGGCACCGGCCGCGAGAGCGTCGACGCCGCCCGCGTAGTGGTCGGCGTCCACGTCCTGCCAGGCCGGTGAGGCGGACGTGGACCACTGGACGTCCAGGAGGTCGTCGGCGGCCTCGGCCTTCACGTACGGCCAGACCTCGTCGAGCGTCCGGTCGGTGCCGTTGGTGACGCGGACCGTGAAGTCCACCGTGGTGCCGGCGGTGATCTTCGCCGGCAGGCCGGTGGCCGTGACGGTGAGCCGGTCCTCGGCGACGCAGGCGCCCTCCTCGGCCTCCTCGCGCGCGTCGGCCAGCGCCTTGTCGGCGACCTCCTTGGCGGCCAGGGCCTTCGCCTTCGCCTGCCGTGCCAGGTGCAGGCGCCTGGCGGCGGCCACCAGGGCGTCGTCCCGTGCCGTGAGGGCGGCCTCCGCCCTGGTGTCGGCGGCGTCCTTGGCCAGGGCGGCCGACTCGGCGGCGGCCTGCGCGTCGGCGACGTCCTGTTCCGCCCGCTTCCGCTCCTCCTCCGTGGCGGTCTCGGGCAGTTCCTCCAGGGCGGTCTCGGCGTCGGCGAGCTTCTTGTCGGCGTCCGTCTTGGCCGTGGTGGCGGCCCCGGCCTCCTTGGCCGCCGCCGTGGCCGCGACGGCGAGGGGCGCCTTGGGGGACTGTTCGTCGATGAGCGCCTGGAGGGCGGCGGCCTCCTCGGCGACGGCGGCGTCGTACGCCTTCCGCGCCTCGGCGGCCGCCTTCTCCAGCTCCTTGAGGGAGGGCTTGGCCGTGTCGCCCGCCAGTGCGCGGCCGGGGGGCACAGGCACCTCGGCGTACGCGGGCGGGGCGGCGAGCAGGGCGGCGGGCGTGGTCACGGCGGCCACGACGGCCGTGGCGAGCATGCGGCGGATCTTCACAGGAACCCTTTTGGTCGGAAAGGTCTGGAAAGCACGAGCGGCCGCTGCGGACGACAACCTCGCACACACCACGACCAGCATGATCGTATGACCGGCCCGGGGGCGTGGAGCCCCCAGGGCGCGCCTCCGCACGCCGGGCGAGCGACAAACGTGGCCAAGAGGGGCGGGCGCCCACCCGGCAGGCGGTTTCCGCAGGGCGAGTCCGGGCGCCGGGTCCGGGCGCCGGGTCCAGGCACCGTACCCAGGCGCCGGATCCGGGCGCCGGATCCGGGCGCCGGATCCGGGCGCCGGATCCGGGCGCCGGAAAAAAGTGCCCGCCGGATGTCGAGAACGGGTCGCCGGGTCCGACGTCCCATGTGAACGTCATCCGAGAGGCACCCATGAAAGGACCGTCGTCATGAAGTACCTGGTGATGGTGCAGGGCTCACAGGCCGACTACGACGCGATGGGCGGCAAGCCCTCCGCCCACAGCCCCGCCTGGAGCGAGAAGGACCTGCAGGCGATGTTCGCCTTCATGCAGGAGATCAACGACGACCTCGCCGAGTCCGGTGAGCTCGTCGACGGCCAGGGCCTCGCCGAGCCGCGCCGCACGCGCCTGGTGAGCCTGGGCGAGGACGGCCGTCCGGTGATCACGGACGGGCCGTACGGGGAGACGAAGGAGCTCCTCGCCGGTTACTGGGTCCTCGACTGCGCGAGCCTGGAGAGGGTCACCGAGATCGCGGCACGCGTCGCCCGGTGCCCGCAGCCCGAGGGCGCGCCCGAGTACCCGGTCGTCATCCGTCCCATCATGGACAGCGGCACCGACATCTGCTGAGGCACCGTGAACCGTGACGTCGAGGACCTGCTGCGGCACCACGCCCCGCAGGTCCTCGCCGCGCTCGTGCGCCGGTACGGGCACTTCGACGCCGCCGAGGACGCCGTACAGGAGGCCCTGCTCGCCGCCGCCCGGCAGTGGCCCGGCGACGGGGTGCCGGACAACCCGCGCGGGTGGCTCATCCGGGTGGCGTCGCGCCGCCTCACGGACCAGCTCCGGGCCGACGAGGCGCGGCGCCGGCGCGAGGAGGCGGACGCCGCGCTCGCGCCCCGTGACGCGTTCACCGCGCCACCGCCCGGGGAGGGCCGGGCACCCTCCGAGGACGACACCCTCACGCTCCTGTTCCTGTGCTGCCACCCGGATCTGCCGGCCGCCGCCCAGGTCGCGCTGACGCTCCGTGCGGTGGGCGGCCTCACGACCGCCGAGATCGCCCGCGCCCACCTGGTCCCCGAGGCGACGATGGCGCAGCGGATCAGCCGGGCCAAGCAACGGCTCAAGGGCGTGCCCTTCCGGCCGCCCGGCCCCGAGGACCGGGACCAGCGGCTCGCGGCCGTCCTCCACGTGCTGTACCTGATCTTCAACGAGGGCTACACGGCCACTTCCGGCCGCCGGCTGCGCCGCGCCGACCTCGCCCGGGAGGCCATCCGCCTGACCCGCGCGGTGCGCCGCCTGCTGCCCCGCGAGGGCGCCGTGACGGGGCTGCTGGCGCTCATGCTGCTCACCGAGGCCCGCAGCGCGGCGCGCACCGGGCCGCACGGCGAGCTGATCCCCCTGGACGAGCAGGACCGCACCCGCTGGGACCGGGAAGCCATCCGGGAGGGCACCGCCCTGGTGGAGGAGGCCCTCGCGGAGGGGCCGGCCGGGGCGTACCAGCTCCAGGCGGCCGTCGCGGCCCTGCACGACGAGGCGGCGCGGCCGGAGGACACCGACTGGCCCCAGATCCTGGCGCTGTACGAAGTGCTGCTGCGCCTGGGCCCGGCCCCCGACCCGATGGCCGAGCTGAGCCGGGTGGTGGCCCTGGCCATGGTGCACGGGCCCGAGGCCGGGCTCGCCGAACTGCCCTCGGTGGCCGGCCGGCTCGCGGGCCACCACCGGCTGGACGCCGTCCGCGCGCACCTGCTGGAGCGGGCGGGCGACACCGAGGGCGCCCTGGCCGCCTACCGGGCCGCCGCCGCCCGCACGCTCAGCGTCCCGGAGGCCCGCTACCTGCGGATGCGGGCCGCCCGGCTGCGCGGCCCGGACTAGGGCGTGGCCCTGAGGGCACCCGGCGGGCACGCGGCCGGGCGTCCTCGAAGCGGCGGAGCCCCGCCGTGCGGGCGGGGGCCACCGGCGCGATCATCGAACCATGACGACCTCGATCCACCTCGCCCAGCAGCCCGAGGCCGACGAGTTGCTGGGCCGCAGTCCGCTGGCCGCGCTCGTCGGCATGCTGCTGGACCAGCAGGTGCCCATGGAGTGGGCGTTCTCCGGTCCGTACACGATCGCCCGGCGGATGGACGCCGACGACCTGGACGCGCACGCGATCGCGGCGTACGACCCCGAGGCCTTCGTCGCCCTGCTGTCCGCCAAGCCGGCCGTGCACCGCTACCCCGGAGCGATGGCCAAGCGGGTGCAGCAGCTCTGCCAGTACCTGGTGGACGAGTACGGCGGTGACGCGGGCGCGGTGTGGTCGGACGCCGCCACCGGCGGGGAGTTGCTCGACCGGCTGCTCGCCCTGCCGGGGTTCGGCAGGCAGAAGGCGCAGATCTTCCTGGCGCTGCTGGGCAAGCAGTACGGCGTACGGCCCGGGGGCTGGCGGGAGGCGGCGGGCGCGTACGGCGAGGAGGGCGCGTACCGTTCGGCCGCCGACATCACCGGGCCGGAGTCGCTCGCCAAGGTTCGCGCCTACAAGCAGGAGGCGAAGCGGGCCGCCAAGGCCGCGAAGCCCGCACAGACCACGAAGCCCGCGAAGGCCACCAAGAGCGCCAAGGCCACGAAGCCTGCCAAATAGGCCGGATCGGCGGGACTTTCGGCAGCGGACCGACATGTTCCCTTGCCAAACGTACGGAATACGCCGTGAGTTGTGGCACATCTGTTCACAGGAGCGTGGGAGATCGCTAGCTTCCCTTCAACCTCGTTCGCACCGGGAAGGACCTCTGTGAACGCATCCCATCGCAGAGCCGTGGCCACCCTGGCCGCAGCCGCACTCGCGACCCCGCTCCTGCTGGCTTCCGCGTCCCCCGCTTCCGCCGGCCGGCACGACCCCGGCAAGGAGGCGGCCAAGGACGCCGCGCACCTCTCGAAGAAGCTGGTCCGGGAGGCGTCCGCCAAGGACGCGTACCGGCACCTGGAGAAGTTCCAGCAGATAGCCGACTCGGCCGGCGGCCACCGGGCGGCCGGCTCGCTCGGACACGACGCCTCCGCCGCGTACGTGTACCAGCAGCTCAAGAAGGCCGGTTACCAGGTCTCGTACCAGAAGTTCGAGTTCATCTACACGCAGACGCAGGCGGAGAAGCTCGCGGTCGTCTCCCCGGCGCCGCGCGACATCACCGTCGCGGCGATGACGTACACCAAGTCGACGCCCGTGGGCGGGGTCAAGGCGGGCCTCGCGGCAGTCCCGGCCCCCGCCGACGACACGACGCCCGGCTGCGAGGCCGCCGACTACGCGTCCGGCACCTTCACCGGCAAGGTCGCCCTGATCAAGCGCGGCGGCTGCACCTTCGCCGACAAGCAGGCCCAGGCCGCCGCGGCGGGCGCGACCGGCGCGATCATCTACAACAACGTCCCCGGCGCGCTCTCCGGCACCCTCGGCGCCCCCGAGGCCGGCAAGATCCCGACCGGTGGCATATCCCAGGCGGACGGTGAGGCGCTCGCCGCCGACCTGGCCAAGGGCCCGGTCGAGGTGAACTTCGAGATCCGCCAGCTCCAGGAGAAGCGGACCACCAACAACGTCATCGCGGAGACCGCCCGCGGCAACGCCGCCAACACCGTGATGCTCGGCTCGCACCTCGACTCGGTGACCGCCGGCCCCGGCATCAACGACAACGGCTCCGGCTCGGCCGGCCTGCTGGAAGTCGCCCTGGACCTCGCCAAGTCCAAGGTCAAGCCCACCAACAAGGTGCGCTTCGCCTGGTGGTCGGCCGAGGAGAACGGCCTGCTCGGCTCCGAGCACTACGTCGACAACCTCAGCGAGCTCGATCGCAAGGAGATCAAGCTCTACCTGAACTTCGACATGATCGCCTCGCCGAACTACGGCCTGTTCGTGTACGACGGCGACAACTCCGACGGCGTCGGCGCGCCCGCCGGCCCGGCAGGGTCCGCCCAGCTCGAGCGCGACATCAACGAGTTCATGGACAAGCAGGGCCGCCCGCACGAGGGCACCGACTTCACCGGCCGTTCCGACTACGGCCCGTTCATCGCGGTCGGCATCCCCTCCGGTGGCACGTTCACCGGCGCGGAGGGCCTGAAGACCGCCAAGCAGGCGGAGAAGTTCGGCGGCACGGCGGGTGCCCCGTACGACGCGTGCTACCACGCCAAGTGCGACGACATCAAGAACGTCAACATGACGGCGTTCGACGCCAACATCGACGTCATCGCCAACGCCGTGGGCGTCTACGCCCACGACCTCAGCTCGCTGCGCAAGCCGGTCGTCACCGTCCCCACGGACGGCGACGCGGGCAGCGGCGGCGGCCTGCACGACGGTCACGACCACGAGGTGACCGAGTAGGCCTCACCGGCCGACAGCGCCCGGCAGGCGCGCCGCGGGATCGTCCCCGCGGCGCGCCTGTCCCGTTTTGCACGATTCCCCCGCGATCCCGCGACACCGGACCGGCCCCGCGTGGCTGCGCCGGGAGCCGCTCGCCCGGTAGGCTTTCCGTGTGATCTTCAAGCGCATCGGTAACGGGCGGCCGTATCCCGACCACGGCCGGGAAAGCACCCGGCAGTGGGCGGATGTCGCGCCGCGCCCGGTCCGCCTCGATCAGCTCGTGACCACCAAGGGCCAGCTGGACCTGGAGACGCTCCTCGCCGAGGACTCGACCTTCTACGGCGATCTCTTCGCGCACGTCGTGAAGTGGCAGGGCGATCTCTACCTCGAGGACGGACTGCACCGCGCCGTGCGCGCGGCCCTGCAACAGCGCCAGGTGCTGCACGCCCGCGTGCTCGAACTGGACTGAGCCCGCCCCCGCGCGGCGCGCCGCGCCACGGGGCCGCCTCGCCACCCCACCCGGCGCCGCGTCAGCCTTTCGGGCCTTTTCCCACCCGTCCGGCCCCCATGAGCTGATCGTTTAGTAGGCATAGTCACCGGGCGGCATTACGCTGCGCCCATGAGCATGCTCACTCCCCCCGGTATGGGCGGAAAGTACCGCATCACGGGTGATGCCTACCCCCGCATGCGCCGCCCCCGACGCCGTCGCCGGATCGTGGTCGCGGCCCTGGCCGCAGTGGTCGCCCTCGGCCTGGCCGGCTGGGGAACGCTTCAGCTCATCGACGTCTTCGGCGGGGGCGGGGCCGACAGCCGCGCCCGGACCGCCGCGGGACCCGGGTGCAAGCCCCGAAAGAACGTGGTGACACCGGTCCACGTACCGCTCAAGCCCGCCCAGATCACGGTGAACGTCTACAACGCGACCCCGCGCGCGGGCCTCGCCAAGTCGACCGCCGACGAGCTGAAGAAGCGCGGCTTCGCCATCGGCAAGGTGGGCAACGCCCCCGCCGCGTACGACAAGAAGGTCCCCGGCACCGGGATGCTGCTCGGCGCCACCGGTGCCCGCGACAGCGCCTTCCCCGTCCTGCGCACACAGCTCAAGGGCGCCGCGCTGAAGACGGACACCCGCGCGACGGCGGACGTGGACCTGATCATCGGTACGGCCTTCAAGACCCTCACACCGCCGAAGGACGCGACCGCGGCCCTGACCGCCCTGGCCAAGCCCGCGCCCGCGCCCTCCGCGAAGTGCTGAGCCGTACCGCTCCCTGCCGAGCCGTACGCCGGTACCGCCGTACGAACTAGTCGGCCGTCCCGTACATCCGGTCGCCCGCGTCGCCCAGGCCCGGAACGATGTAGCCGTGCTCGTTGAGGCGCTCGTCGACCGAGGCCGTGACGACCGTGACCGGCGTGCCCGCCAGCTCCCGCTCCATGACCTCGACGCCCTCGGGCGCCGCGAGCAGCACGACCGCCGTCACGTCGTCCGCACCGCGCTTGATCAGCTCCTGGATCGCGGCGACCAGCGTGCCGCCCGTGGCCAGCATCGGGTCCAGCACGTACACCTGGCGCCCGGAGAGGTCCTCCGGCATCCGGGTGGCGTACGTGGACGCCTCCAGCGTCTCCTCGTTGCGGATCATGCCGAGGAACCCCACCTCGGCCGTCGGCAGCAGCCGCACCATGCCGTCGAGCATGCCCAGGCCGGCCCGCAGGATCGGCACCACCAGCGGCTTCGGGCTCGACAGCTTCACGCCGGTGGTCGGGGTCACCGGGGTCTCGATGTCGACCTGCTCGGTGCGCACGTCCCGGGTGGCCTCGTACGCGAGCAGGGTGACCAGCTCGTCGGCGAGCCGCCGGAAGGTGGGGGAGTCGGTGCGCCTGTCGCGCAGCGTGGTGAGTTTGTGCGCCACCAGCGGGTGGTCGACGACGTGGATCCGCATGCCCTCAACAGTAGCCCGCACTGGCATCAACCCCCGCCGCGGAGGGAAGGTGGGGTGGACGGACCCAGCCTGGGGGTGGTCGCGATGCCGGAGCCGGAAGAGCCGGAGCGGGAGCGGGACGGCCGGCCGCCGGACCGCACGGAGAACGACGCCGAGCGCCGGCGGCGGCGCGCCCAGTTCCTCCGCGAGCTGAACGAGGCCAAGGCGCTGCGGGACCGTGTCCAGCCGCGCCGCGCGAGGGCCGCCAGGATGCGCCAGCAGATGCGGATGCGTACGTTCCGCTGGTGACACGGACCGGCATCGGACTCAGACTGGTGCACGACGCAAGAGCGGAACACCTCTCCTGAGGGCCTCGCATCTGCCACGATGCCGAGTGGGCGGGGCATTCAGGAGCGTGCCGCCCGATCGTCACACCTCTGATCAGTGGGAGAGTCACGGTGTACTTCGCCGCACTGCTCGCGCGCACCGAAGACGGGTGGGAAGCGAGCGACACAGAGCTCGACGATGTGGAGACCTTGTCGGATCTGACCGAGCTTGCCCGCGAGGCCTCGGTGGACGACGACACAGTGATCGTCTTCATCGAGCAGGAGGACGCATGGTTCGGCATCGTCCGCGTGGAGGGTGAGGACGACCCTCGGATCTTCGTCTCCGACGGAGCGGCCGCCGCCCGCTCCTCGTACGGGGAGATCCTCACCAAGGAACTGCTGGGCGACGACCAGGACGACGACGGCCCCGACCTGGACGCGCTGGACCTCGACGGCACCGAGGACGGGGAGCCGGTCGAGGAAGACGACGACGAGGAGGAATCGGCGGTGACGGCCGAGGCCGTGCCCGAGGAGCCGGTCGGCGACCGGCTGATCCTGGCCGACCTGGGCATGTCCGAGAAGGAGCTGCTGGCGCTCGACACCGACGCGCTGGCCGAGATCGCGGACGCGCTCGGCGCCGCGGAGGTGCTGGAGGCCGTCCGCTAGTGCGTCCCGCACCATCAGCACCCACGCCCGCCACCGCGGACCCCGTCCGGGAGCCGTGGCGGGCGCCCATGCGCCATGCGCTGGAGGAGGCCGCGCGGGCCGCGCGGGCCGGCGACGTGCCGGTCGGCGCGGTCGTCCTGTCCCCGGACGGCACCGTGCTCGCCACCGGTCACAACGAACGCGAGGCGACCGGTGATCCGACCGCGCACGCCGAGGTCCTGGCGCTGCGCCGGGCGGCCGAGGCGCACGGGGAGTGGCGGCTGACGGGGTGCACGCTGGTCGTCACCCTGGAGCCGTGCGTGATGTGCGCGGGCGCGCTGGTGCAGTCCCGGGTGGACCGGCTGGTGTTCGGGGCGCTCGACGAGAAGGCGGGCGCGGTGGGCTCGCTGTGGGACCTCGTCCGGGACAGACGGCTCAACCACCGGCCCGAGGTGATCCACGGAGTGCTGGCGGAGGAGTGCGCGGCGCTCCTCACCCGCTTCTTCCGCGACCGCTGACAACGGATTTCTTCGTAGCGGCACCTTTGGGCTAAGCTCTCTCTCGGTAGCGTGTCCGAGCGGCCGAAGGAGCTCGCCTCGAAAGCGAGTGTGGCGCAAGTCACCGAGGGTTCAAATCCCTCCGCTACCGCTCTTGTGTGAAGGGCCCCGGCGCATCGGCGTCGGGGCCCTTCGCGTACGTGCGGGAGGAACGGCACGCACCCGCCGGGTTCCTGCCGGGGCCCGCCGGTTGCGTTGTCCAGGCTGCCGCCCGGACCGGCCGGGCGGGACCGGCAAAGGGCCCCGACGGGGAGGGCCTTGGCCCTTGGAGGCTCGGTTAGACTCACCCGACCGCCCAGGGGATCGCAGGGGAGAGACGGGGAGACAGGGTCGATGGTGCAGGCCAAGAAGATCACGCTGTACGTGGTCGTCGTCTTCGTGCTCTACACGATCATCAACTCCCCCGCACGTGCCGCCGACCTCGTCCAGGTAGGGTTCGAGGGCATTTCGAGCGCCGCGCAGGGCGTCGGCGACTTCATGACCGAGCTCGTCAACTAGGAGCCCCTGTGATCCGCCACCTGGTCCTGTTCAAGCTCAACGACGGCGTGAGCCGCGACGAGCAGCGCGTCGCCGAGGCCGTGAAGGCGTTCGAGGAGCTCGGCGGGCTCGTTCCGGAGCTGGAGTTCTGGGAGTGCGCCTGGAACATCACCGACCGGGACATCGCGTACGACTACGCCATCAACTCGGCGGTCGCGGACAAGGACGCGCTGAAGCGCTACATCGAGCACCCGGCCCACCAGGCCGCCGCCGGCCAGTGGCGGGAGTTCGCCACATGGGTGATCGCCGACTACGAGTTCTGAGCCCGTACGCCGCCTCCGGCGGTTCCGTGACGCGAGCCCCGCACCCCTGTGGTGCGGGGCTTTTCGTATGCGCGCGCCGACAACACGACGTTATCAGGTGCTTGCACACAGTGGACATGTCTTGTGATGCTATGACCGCTTTTGACGGATGAGTTGACCGTAATTGACCGCGAGACCGACCGCGAAGGGGTGGCGTGAACGTGCCGGCCAGTACGACGCCTCAACAGGTGCCGCCCCAGAACGAGTCGGAGGCCCGCACCAAGGCACAGGGGCGGGCCGCGGACACCCGAGCGCTCACCCAGGTGCTGTTCGGCCAGCTCAAGACCCTGGAGCCGGGCACCGCGGAGCACAACCGGGTGCGGGGGGCGCTGATCGAGGCGAACCTGCCGCTGGTGCGGTACGCCGCCGCCCGCTTCCGCTCCCGCAACGAGCCCATGGAGGACGTCGTCCAGGTCGGCACGATCGGGCTGATCAACGCGATCGACCGGTTCGACCCGGACCGGGGGGTGCAGTTCCCGACGTTCGCCATGCCGACCGTGGTCGGGGAGATCAAGCGGTACTTCCGCGACAACGTCCGCACCGTCCACGTGCCGCGCCGGCTGCACGAGCTGTGGGTGCAGGTCAACGGCGCCACCGAGGACCTGACGACGGCTCACGGCAGGTCGCCGACGACCGCCGAGATCGCCGAGCGGCTGAAGATCTCCGAGGACGAGGTGCTGTCCTGCATCGAGGCGGGCCGCTCGTACCACGCGACGTCCCTGGAGGCCGCCCAGGAGGGCGACGGGATGCCCGGGCTGCTGGACCGGCTCGGCTACGAGGACCCGGCGCTGGCCGGGGTCGAACACCGGGACCTCGTACGGCACCTGCTGGTGCAGCTCCCGGAGCGGGAGCAGCGGATCCTGATGCTCCGCTATTACAGCAACCTGACGCAGTCGCAGATCAGCCAGGAACTCGGGGTCTCGCAGATGCATGTGTCGAGACTCCTGGCGCGCAGCTTCGCCCGTCTCAGGTCCGCAAATCGAATCGATGCGTAACCTGATCGGGTAGACCCGTTCAGCCCCGCATCCACCTGCCAAAAGGCCCCACACCCCCAGTTTCCTGCGCATACTTGCCGCTTTCTTGTCGACAAGTCACTACAGCGTGTTGCCGACATGTGACATTCTGCTGGAACCGCGTTTGCCGCAGTCTCGGCGCCGGTATTCAGGTGGAGGCTGCGTTCCTCCGATGGTCGCGGCCCACGCGACCGTCCGCGACCTCAAGGGGGTGGCATGTCCGCAGAACAGGGCAGCTCGAAGGTGCTCACGCTCACGCCCGTGCCGGCGTCCGTGCCCGCACCGGTTCCCGTGCCCGTGCAGAGCGGGTCGGCACTTCCCGACACGGCGCCGGAAGTCATCGACACCCGCACTCTGTCCCGTTCCCTGTTCCTGCGGCTCGCCGCCCTGGACGCCGAGGGCGCGGACGGCCCCGAGCGCACGTACGTCCGTGACACGCTCATCGAGCTGAACCTGCCCCTGGTCCGGTACGCGGCCGCCCGCTTCCGCTCCCGCAACGAGCCGATGGAGGACATCGTCCAGGTCGGCACCATCGGCCTGATCAAGGCGATCGACCGGTTCGACTGCGAACGGGGCGTGGAGTTCCCGACGTTCGCGATGCCGACCGTCGTCGGCGAGATCAAGCGGTTCTTCCGGGACACCTCGTGGTCGGTGCGTGTGCCGCGCCGGCTCCAGGAGCTGCGGCTGGCCCTGACCAAGGCGAGCGACGAGCTGGCGCAGAAGCTCGACCGCTCACCGACCGTCCCCGAACTGGCGGCCGTGCTGGGCGTGTCGGAGGACGACGTGGTCGACGGCCTCGCGGTCGGCAACGCGTACACGGCGTCGTCGCTGGACTCGCCCTCCCCCGAGGACGACGGCGGCGAGGGCTCGCTGGCGGACCGCCTCGGGTACGAGGACAGCGCCCTGGAGGGTGTGGAGTACCGGGAGTCGCTCAAGCCGCTCCTGGCCAAACTCCCGCCCCGCGAGCGGCAGATCATCATGCTCCGCTTCTTCGCCAACATGACGCAGTCCCAGATCGGCGAGGAGGTCGGCATCTCCCAGATGCACGTCTCACGGCTGCTGACCCGGACGCTCGCGCAACTGCGCGAGGGGCTCATCTCCGACTGAGGCTTCCGACCTGACGGTCCGTCAGTCACACTGGCGCGATGGACCGTCGACTCGGACTGGTGGCGGTGGCGCTCTGCCTGGGCGGGGCGCTGACCGCGTGCGGGAACGGCGCCGGGGAAGGCCGCGCGGCGACCGGGGCGGTCGGCCGCCCCGGTGGCCCGGGACCGGTTCCGCCGTCGGGCGAGGTCGTGCTCGTACCGCTGGACGGCCGTGGACCGTCGTCCGGTACGGGAAGCGGTACGGGCACTGGTACGGGAATCGGTACGGGCCCCTCGGCGCCCTCCCTGTCGCCCCCACCCCCGCGCCGGGCACCGGCGGGGTCACCGCCGACGGCTCCGGCACCCGGCCGGTCCGCCCCGCCCGTGGCCGGCGCACCGGCCGGAGGTCAGGCGCCGCCTCCGGGACCGCCCTCCGCCCCACGGCCGCAGCCGCCGTCCCAGTCACCGCGGCCGCCCGGGTCTCAGCCGCCGCCTCAACCGGCCCCCGGCACCACCGCGCCACCCCGCCCGGCCGCGCTCACGGTCGGCGAACCGCGGCGCGCGCCCACGGACCGGCGCTGGTGCGAGACGGTGACCGTGCGGTTCCACAACACCGGGGGCTCACCGGCGCGTTCGGGCACGGTGACCTTCGCGACGCACGTCATCGGGGCGCTCGGCGTCGACTGGGCGACCATCGAGTCGGCCCAGCCCCTGCCCGCGCCGATCCCGGCGGGCGCGGCGCGGACCGGGACGTACACGGTGTGCGTGGACGCCTGGCGGGTGCCGCTGGGCATGCGCATCGAGACCCAGGACGTCACCGCGTCCTGGACGTGAGGGTGTGGGCCGGCCGGGACCGCGCCTGGCCACCACAGAGGTCACCCGGGCGCGAGCCGCCCCACCGCGGGGATCAGCCGAGCGCCAGCCAGGCGACCGCGGCGACGATCGCGACGACCGCGATCACGCCCACGATCAGGCCGACCCGCGGCCCCGACTGGGCCGCGACCTGCTGCTGCCGCGCCGGCGTGCCCTCGTCGACGAAGGCGCGGAACATCTGGGTGCTGCCCGCCGGGTCGTAGTTGCCGTCCGGGCCCTGGGGGTTGTGTGCCATGGGGCAGGACCCTAGCGAACCTGGTCCGGCCGCCCAACCCTCGCCGTCCTTTGCCAGGACTTTAGGCGCCTTCGCCCCTTTTTAGTTTGCCTGTAGCAACCAACGGCTTCTATGGTTGCCCTAAGCAACAAGATGCGGGGGTGCCCATGGCCGAGCGGAGTCAGTACGAGGAACTGGCCCGGCAACTGAGCGCCATCGGCGCCGTCAAGCGCGGACTCACCAGGGCCCTGCCCGCCGAGTGCCCGGGCGGATCGGCGGCCGTGCTGTCCCTCCTCGCCCACCACGGCGACATGCGGATGAGCCGGCTCGCCGAGCTGCTCGCCGTCGACATGTCGGTCACCAGCCGCCATGTCGCGCACGTGGTGGAGCGGGGCTGGATCGAGCGGCTGCCCGACCCCGACGACCGGCGCTCCCGCATCCTGCGGCTGACCCCGGAGGGTCAGGACATGCTCGACGACCTCGGCCGTCGGACCACGGACATGTTCGCCCGCACCCTCCACGACTGGTCCGACGACGACGTCGGCCGGCTGACCGTGCTGCTCGCCCGGCTCCGGGACTCCTTCGGGGACTGCCGGGCCCACCCCACCCGTACACCCGCATCAACGACGTAACGACGCAAAGGAAGTTCATGGCTACGACCACACCGGCCGGTGTGCGGGGCGGCCACGCCAGGACCCATGACGATGGCGCGCCGATGACGCACCGGCAGATCATGGAGGCGCTCTCCGGGCTCCTGCTCGGAATGTTCGTCGCCATCCTGTCCTCGACGATCGTCTCCAACGCCCTGCCCGAGATCATTTCCGACCTCGGCGGCGGCCAGAGCGCCTACACCTGGGTCGTGACCGCCTCGCTCCTCGCGATGACGGCGACCACCCCGCTGTGGGGCAAACTCGCGGACCTCTTCTCCAAGAAGCTGCTGGTCCAGATATCCCTGGTCATCTACGTCCTGGGCTCGGTCGTCGCCGGCCTCTCCCAGAACGCCGGCATGCTCATCGCCTGCCGTGTCGTCCAGGGCATCGGCGTCGGCGGCCTGTCCGCCCTCGCGCAGATCGTGATGGCCGCGATGATCTCCCCGCGCGAGCGCGGCCGCTACAGCGGCTACCTCGGCGCCACCTTCGCCGTCGCCACCGTCGGCGGCCCGCTGCTCGGCGGCGTGATCACCGACACCGACTGGCTGGGCTGGCGCTGGTGCTTCTACGTCGGCGTGCCCTTCGCGGTCATCGCGCTGATCGTGCTCCAGAAGACCCTGAAGCTGCCGGTGGTCAAGCGCCGGGTGAAGGTCGACTGGTCGGGCGCGTTCCTCATCAGCGCCGCGGTCTCGCTGCTGCTGGTGTGGGTCACCTTCGCCGGTGACAAGTACGACTGGCTGTCGTGGCAGACGTACGCCATGGTCGGCGGATCGGTGGTGCTCGGCGCGCTGTTTCTGCTCGTGGAGTCCAGGGCGAGCGACCCGATCATCCCGCTGCGGCTGTTCCGCAACCGCACCATCACCCTCGCTTCGGTCGCCTCGCTCTTCGTCGGCGTCGCGATGTTCGCGGGCACGGTCTTCTTCAGCCAGTACTTCCAGTTGGCGCGCGACAAGTCGCCGACGATGTCCGGCGTCATGACCATCCCGATGATCGGTGGCCTGTTCCTGTCCTCCACGGTCAGCGGCCAGGTGATCACCAAGACGGGCCGCTGGAAGGCGTGGCTGGTCAGCGGGGGTGTGCTGGTGACGGCGGGTCTCGGCCTGCTGGGCACGATGCGGTACGACACGGAGTACTGGCACATCGCCGTCTTCATGGCCGTCCTGGGTCTGGGCCTCGGCATGA
Source organism: Streptomyces sp. WAC05374 (assembly GCF_004353505.1). Lineage (GTDB taxonomy): Bacteria > Actinomycetota > Actinomycetes > Streptomycetales > Streptomycetaceae > Streptomyces. The sequence goes on along the minus strand of NZ_SMNQ01000020.1, from coordinate 92,573 downwards.
TGATGCAGAACCTGGTGCTGTGCACCCAGAACCAGGTCGCCCCCTCGGACCTCGGTGCCGCGTCGTCGGTCGTCACCTTCTTCCGGTCCCTGGGCGGTGCCATCGGCGTCTCGGCACTGGGCGCGGTCATGGCCAACCGGGTCACGCACTACGTCCAGGACGGCCTCGCCGACCTCGGTCCGCGGGGCGCGGCGATGGGCCACGGCGGTACGGCCGGCGGGGGCATCCCCGACCTGGACGCGCTGCCGGCCCCGATCCGTACGGTCATGGAGACGGCGTACGGGCACGGAGTGGCGGACGTCTTCCTCTACTCCGCCCCCTTCGCGCTGATCGCCTTCCTCGTGACGCTGTTCATCAAGGAGGTCGCGTTGAAGAGCAACGCGAAGCCGGAGCCCGCGTCCGAGGCGGCGCCGGAGCCGGCCCCCGCCCACGAGGCCCCCGCCCCGGAAGCCCCCGCCACGGCGGCACCCGCGGCGGCGGACGGCACGCCCGTGCGGGGCGCACCCGGGCACGGCACTCCCGTGCGCGGCACGGTCCGGACCGCCGAGGGCACCCCGGTGGCCCGCGCGGCCGTCACGCTGATCTCCCTCACCGGGCGGCAGCTCGGGCGTGCGGTCGCCCAGGCCGACGGCGGCTACGCGCTGGACGCGCCGGGCCCGGGCTCGTACGTCCTGATCGCCTCGGCCGACGGCTTCCAGCCGCAGGCGTCCACCGTGGTGGCCGGTGCGGAACCGCTGGCGTACGACATCCTCCTGTCCGGTACGAGCGGACTGGTCGGCTCCGTCCGGGCGGCCGAGGGCGGCGAGCCCGTCGAGGGCGCGATGGTGATCGTCACGGATGTGCGCGGCGATGTGCTCGCCACCGGCACGTCCACCCAGGACGGCACCTTCGCCTTCGCCGAGCTGGTGCCGGGCCCCGTGACCGTCGCGGTCAACGCCGACGGCCACCGGCCGCTCGCCCTGCCGGTCGAGATCGGCGGCCAGGGCGTGACCCGGGTGGAGGCGCTGCTCCACGCCGGGGCGCGCCTCCGGGGCACGGTACGCGCCGGGGCGGACGGCCGTCCGCTGGTGGACGCGCGCGTCACGCTCGTCGACGCGGCCGGGAACGTCGTCGGCACGGCGACCACCGGCGAGGACGGCGCGTACGCGTTCGCCGACCTCGACGCGGGCGACTACACCGTCATCGCGACCGGTTACCCGCCGGTGGCCGGTGCCCTGACCGTGGCCGGACGCGGGGTCGACGGCCACGACATCGAGCTCGCCCACCCGGGCGCGTAGGCGGGATCAGGAACCCCCGGCCGCACGTCGAGCGGAGGCGCGGCCGGGCAGCGGGGCGGCAGGCAGGGGACGGCCTGCCGCCCCGCCTTCTTCTTCCAGGACGAGGAGACACACGGGACATGGGACTTCGCGCACAGGTACGCACCCGCGACGGCTGGGCCGTCCAGCACGCGGTGGTGACGGTGACCGACATGACCGGCGCGCAGGTGCTGCGGGTGGAGGCCGACGCCGAGGGGGCGGTCGTGTCGGACGCCCCGCTCGCGCCCGGTCCGTACACGGTGATCGTCACGGCCGTGGGGTACGCCCCGGCGGCGTCCACCGCGCTGGTGACGGCGAGCGGCCGGGCCGAGGCGGGCACGGTCGTCCTGGCCCGGGCGGGCGGCGTCGAGCTGCCGCCGCCGGGCACGTGGACGCTGGACCCGGCGCACTCGTCGGTGGGCGCGGTCGCGCAGCACCTGGGCATCTCCAGCGTGCACGGGCGGTTCACCGACTTCGGTGGCCGGATCGAGATCGCCCCCGACCTCGCCGCCTCCCGTGTGGACGCGGTGATCTCGGCCGCGTCCATCGACACCGGCAACGGGCTGCGCGACAAGCACCTGGTCTCACCCGACTTCCTGGACGCCGAGGCGTACCCGGAGATCACCTACCGCGGCCACGGTCTCACCCCGGCGGGCCCCGACCGGTGGACCGTGCACGGCTCCCTGTCGCTCCACGGCGTCGTCCGTGACGTCGACCTCGACCTCACGTACCTGGGCACCGGCCCGGACCCCTGGGGCGGGGTGCGCGCGGCCTTCCGGGCGACGGCGCAGCTTCGCCGGGAGGACTTCGCCATGAACTACAACCAGGTGCTCCAGGCCGGCGTCTCGGCGATCGGCACGACGCTCCGGGTCGAGCTCGACATCCAGGCGGTCCAGGGCGAAGCCCTGCCCTAGAGCGCCCCGCGGGTCTGGCCCGGCACAGGAGGGGCTCCGTACGCTGCGGCCATGGAATGGACTGCGCTGATCAGCACGGCGTTGGGGGCGGTGATCGGTGTGGGGAGCACCCTGCTCGCGGACCGCTTACGGTGGAAACGCGACACCGGCGAGCGGGAGAGGGAGACGCTCCACGCCACGTACGCGCAGTTCCTGGAGGCGCTGACACTGGCCCGGGACCTGATAAGCCATGCGAGCCGGGACCTCACCGCCGCGGAGGAGAACCGGCGGTCCGTGACGACGGCACTGCTCGACCACGGAGTTCACGTCAAGCAGTACCAGCTCGAACTCCTGGCGCCGCCGCAGGTCGTGGCGAAGGCCAGGGACGCGGCCGACAAGCTGGCCGCGTACCGGGACGTGGTGGCGGAGGGCGGCAGGCGGGACGATCCCGCGTGCACCAAGGCGCGGCGCGCGTTCCGCTCGTCCCGTCAGGAGCTGATGGAGGCGATGCGCGCCGCCGTGGCGCACAGGACCGGTCCCGGCCGTTGACCCCGCTCGCGGCGCTCGGGCCGGCTCGCCCCCCTCGGCCGTCCCGGCGCCGCCCTGACCCTCGACCGCCCCCGGCCGGCCCGGGACTCAGTCGTCCCGGCGCGGCCCGCCCCGGTCCTCCGGGCCGACCCCGCCCCTCAGTCGCTCCCGTCGGGCCGGGACTCCGCGGCGCGGTCCACCATCGCCTCGATGCCCGCGATCTGGATCTCCAGTGCGAACCGGAAGTCCCGGTCGCGCATCTCGGCGACGGTGTCCCCGCCGCGCGCCTCCATCATCCGCTCGGCGTGCTCGAACGTCCGGGCGTACCCGGGCTGCTCGCGGATCGACCCCATGGCGTGCGCGAAGTACTCGTCCTGGGACATCCCGGCCTCCGCGCACCGCTGCCGGAAGTGGCCCTCGATGGTGCCGAAGCCGTAGACGAACTGGAAGACGGAGGCCATGGCCCCGGTCTGGAGGTGCAGGGGCAGCCCGGTGTCGGCCACCACCTGCTGGGCCCTGCGCGCGAAGTCCAGGGAGTGGGGGCCGATGTTGAGGAAGTGGCCGAGCAGGCTGGACATCCAGGGGTGGGCGACGAAGAGCCCCCGGTACGAGGTGGCCAGCGCCCGCAGCCGCTCGCGCCAGTCCGTCCCCGGCCCGGGATCGGGGGCCAGTTCGCCCACCACCCGGTCGAGCGCCAGCTCCAGGAGGTCGTCCTTGGTGTCGACGTACCAGTAGACCGACATCGCGGTCACGTCCAGCTCCGCCGCGAGCTTGCGCATCGAGAACTTGGCGAGGCCCTCGGCGTCGAGCAGCCGCACCGCCGCCTCGGTGATCCTCTCGCGGTCGAGCCCGGACGGCTGGTCGGCCTTCCGGGCTCGGGGCGACTTGCCCTCCAGCCACACGCTCGTCCGTCGCGCCGACTCCATGGGACTTCCTCCTCGCTGCCGGCCCGATGCTATGCCTGCCGCCGTTCCGCGCGCCGCAGGAGCAGTGCGGCCAGCAGGCCGCCCGCCAGGACCGCCGCCGCGCCGACGAGCTGGCTGGTCTCCAGGCCGGTCGCGAACGCGTCCGCGATCCGGGCCTTCTCCGCCGGCCCGTCGGCCGCCGCCAGCGCGGCGGGCAGGGACGCGGCCGACACGGAGACGAGCGCGGCGAACCGGGAGTTGAGCACGGCACCGAGGACGGCGACGCCCAGCCCGTTGCCGAACTCGGCGAGGGTGCCGTTGATGCCGGCGCCCACGCCCGCCTTCTCCGGCGGGATCGCGCTCATGATGGCGTTGGCCATGGCGGGCATGGACAGGGCCACACCCGCGCCCATGACGACGAGCCCGAGGAGCATGCCGCCGTAGCCGTGCGCCCCGCCGAGGACGGCGATCGCGGCGAGACCGGCGGCGACCAGGGCCATGCCGATGGCGATCGTCCACGGCGTACCGAGCCTGGGCAGCAGCCGCGCGCCGACGCCCGCGAGGTTGAGCACGACGACGGTGAGGGCGAGGGGCGCCGTCCGCAGACCGGCGTCGAGCGGCCCGTACCCGAGCACGAACTGGAGGTGCTGGGTGAGCAGGAACAGCGATCCGGTCATGCCGAAGGCGACGAGGATGGTGCCCGCGACGGCGCCGACGAACCGCTGGTCGCGGAAGAAGTGCATGTCCAGCATGGGGTACGGGGTGCGCAGCTCCCACAGCGCGAAGGCGGCCAGCACGACCGCGCCCAGGGCGGCCGGGACGAGCACCTGGCCGGAGGTCCAGCCGTGGTCGGGGCCGGAGATGATCGCGTACACGACCGCCGTCATGCCGATGGTCGACAGCACGGCGCCGACGAGGTCGGGCCGGTCACCCTGCTTGTGCTTGGACTCCGGTACGAGGGCGGCGACGGCGACGAGACCGATGACCGCGACGGGGATGTTGATCAGGAAGATCGCGCCCCACCAGAAGTGGTCGAGCACGAACCCGCCGAGCAGCGGCCCGGCCGCGAAGCCGAGCGAACTCACCGTGGACCACAGGGCGATGGCCTTGACCCGCTCGGTGTCGTCGAAGACCTGGACGACCACCGCGAGGGTCGTGGTCATCAGCAGCGCGCCGCCGACGCCCATGCCGGCGCGGGCGGCGATCAATTGGGCGGAGGACTGGGCGAGTCCGGCGGCCAGCGACCCGATGCCGAACAGCGCGAGGCCGGTGAGCAGCATCTTCCGGCGGCCGTAGCGGTCGGCGGCGTTGCCGGCGGTGAGGAGCAGGCCCGACTGGACCAGCGAGTACGCGTTGATCATCCACTGGATGTCGGCGGTGGAGGCGTCGAGTTCCTTGGTGAGCGAGGGGATCGCGACGCTGAGGACGGTGTTGTCGAGCAGCACGGTGAGCTGGGCGAGGCAGATCACGCCGAGGATCAGCCAGCGCTGCGGGTGGCCTCCGCCGGTCACGGCGGGAGGCGTGGGGGTCCCGGCGGTGGTCGCCGTCATGGGGGAGGGCTCCTTGTACGGTGTAAGGGAAGCTGTCCCGTACACCGTACAAGGCGAGCCATACGCTGTATAACGCTTTTCCGGCCGTCCTCTCACCCCACCGGCTTGATCAGGTACCCCGCGCCCCTCCGGGTGTGGATCATCGGCGGACGCCCCGCGTCGATCTTCTTGCGCAGGTACGAGATGTAGAGCTCGACCACGTTCGCCCGGCCCCCGAAGTCGTACGACCACACCCGGTCCAGGATCTGCGCCTTGCTGAGCACCCGCCGCGGATTGCGCATCAGGAACCGCAGCAGCTCGAACTCGGTGGCGGTCAGATGAATCCCCCGCCCGCCCCGCCACACCTCGTGGCTGTCCTCGTCCAGCACCAGGTCCCCCACGACCAGCACCGACTCGGCCCGCCCGGACGCGGCGCCGGACCGCCGGACCAGCCCCCGCAGCCGCGCCACCACGTCCTCCAGCCCGAACGGCTTGGTGACGTATTCGTCCCCGCCCGCCGTCAGCCCCGCGATCCGGTCCTCCACCGGGTCCTTCGCCGTCAGGAACAGCGCCGGCACACCGGGCAGCTCCCGCCGCAGCCCGCCCAGCACCGCCGGCCCGTCCATGTCCGGCAGCGCCACGTCCAGCACGACGGCGTCCGGCCGGAACTCCCGCGCCAGCCGCACCGCCCCGGCACCGTCCCCACAACTGCGCACCTCGCACCCGTCGTACCGCAGGGCCGTGCACAACAGCTCGGCGAGGGCGTCCTCGTCGTCCACGACGAGCACCCGGACGGCACTGCCGTCGGGCCTGAGCATTCCGGTACGCCCCTGGGGCGAGGTGACGGTCATGTCCCGACGCTCCCGCACCCGCCTGAGAGGCCCCTTGCCGCTTCCTGTGAATTCCCTGAGAAACGGCCCCGGGTACGCGGCACCTCCGGCGGCACCACCAGCGGCGCGTCCTCCGGCGGCACCTCCCCGCGCGGCCTCCTAGAACAGCCCGCCCTGCACGCCCCGGGGCACGGGGGCGACGGGAACGGTCAGCGGCTCGCCCTCGTGGCGGACCAGGCCCCATCCGGTGATCAGCCGCGTGTCCAGCACGATCCGGCGCCCGTCCGGTACGACCAGGTGGAGATCCGGCCCGGCCGCGGCGGCGACCGTACCCACCAGGGCCCCGCCGTCCACCAGTTCCCGCACCACCCCGTCCAGCCCGTCGACCCCGCCCAGCCCGAAGAGCCCGGCATGGTCGACGACCCGCGGCGGCACCCGCTCCAGCGTCTCCGCCCAGACCGGCACCCCGGCGGCCCGCCGGTACAGCGCCATCACCTCCGCCGCCCGCTCCTGTTCACCCGGGAGGCCCACCCGGGCGACGCGCTTGGCCGCGTACGGAATCCGGTCGGGCACCCCCAGCGCCCCGCCGAGCACCTCCTCGGTCCGCCGCGCCGCCATCAACGGCCCGCGCCCCAGCCAGGTGTACGCCACGGCCCCCTGCTCCCGCAGCCGCGCGTCGCCGCGCTCCTCCGCCGTGATGCCGACCTTCACCATCCCGGCGCCGAACCAGGCCAGGTACACCCGGAAGACCCGCGCGTCGTCCGGGACCCCGTCCGCCGCCACCGAGTGGAGCCGGTCCAGTTGGGCGCACTCCGCGCACCGCCCCCCGGTCCCGCGCCCGCCCACGACCGCGCCCACCGGACACGGATTGCCCCGCGCCCCGGTGCACCGCCGCTCCCCCACCACGCGGAAACCGATCTCGCGCCCGTACGCCACGGCGCCGCTCCGCCCGCCCTCCCACACCAGCACGGGCCCGTCCCCGCCCGCCGGCCACCGCAGCCCCCTGCACCGCCACACCATGCCGCCCACGGTACGGCGAACGGCCCAACGCCCACGGGACGCGGACATCCGGGAGCGGACATACGCGAAAGGCCCCGGATCTCTCCGGGGCCTTTCGCTGCTGTGCACTCGGCAGGATTCGAACCTGCAACCTTCTGATCCGTAGTCAGATGCTCTATCCGTTAAGCTACGAGTGCTTGTGCTTCCCGGGCTTTTCTGCCCGGTCGGCGTTGCGGGAACAACATTACATGACCTGCGCCGTGACGCGAAATCCATTAGCCGAACCCCCTCTGACCTGGGCAAATGCCCGTCGCCATGATCAGAGACCCCCGAGAACGACCGAAGCCCCGGCCGTGGGGCCGGGGCTTCGGGTGGTGCGGCGGAGGCGGAGGGATTTGAACCCTCGATGGGCTTTAAGACCCAAACCGCATTAGCAGTGCGGCGCCATAGACCGGACTAGGCGACGCCTCCAGTGCGCGCACTCGCGCGGGCGCGAGTGGTGCGTGCAGATGATGACACAGTCCAAGGGGGTGTCACCAATCGATCCCCACGGTACTAGGCGGGCGGGGCCGAGGGCAAAGCGTTTCCCGTGCGGGCCGCGCGGCCCGCTTGCGCAACGCGCGGGGGGCTGGAGCGTTAGTGGGGTGAGGGATGCCGGGCATCCCGACGGTCCGATCCGTACCCCCTGGAGTTCGTATGCTGCGCCGTCTCGTCCTCACCTCCGCCGCGTCCCTCGCCGCCCTGGGCGCCGCCGCGCCCGCCGCCGTCGCCGGCGGGCCCCTGCCGATCCCCCTGCTGGCCGGGACCGACTCGCTGACCGTCACGGTGAAGAACTCGGGCAACCCGATGGCGGACGGCACGTTCGAGCTGAAGTGCGGTCTGCGGACCGCCGAGGGCAACCACCCCAAGGTGCAGGGAGCGTGCGACCGGCTCGAGGAGCTGGCGGGCGAGGGCAGGGACCCCTTCGCACCCGTCGCCCGTGGCCAGATGTGCACCCAGCAGCACGGCGGGGCCGCCACCGCGCACATCACGGGGACCTGGCGGGGCCAGGACGTCGACGCCCACTTCAAGCGGACCGACGGCTGCGAGATCGCCAGGTGGGACACCCTGAAGCCGGTGCTGCCGATGGCCAGGTCGTAGAGGAACCCGCACACAACCGCCGTCGGGCCCACATCACCTGCCTTTAGACTCCCTCCAGTGACAGGCCGAGTGGGAGGAAGCGTCGTCGTGAGCAGCAGGCCATCCCGAGGCGCTGCTCGCCTCGCAGCCATACTCGACGCGCTGCCGGACGGGCTCGTACTCGTCAACTGCAACGGCACGGTCGTCAACGCCAACACCATCGCCCTCGAGATGTTCGAGGCGCCCGGTACGGCGCTGGTCGGGCGCGGGCTGCTCGATCTGCTGCCCGCCTTCGACTCCCGGCTGATCCCCGGCTCCATGCGCCGGCCCGAGGCGGCCGACGAGCGCGGCCGGACCAAGCCGGCCCGGATGATCGCCCGGCGCACGGACGGCAGCGAGTTCCCGGTCGAGGTCACCAGCGCGAGCCTGGAGGACGGACGCGAGGCGTACGACTCGTACGGCAGCGCCTATACGGGTGACGAGCTGCTGATGCTCGTGGTGCGCGACCTGTCCGGGACGATCGACACCGAGGCCGAGCTGGCCCGTTCCCAGCGGCAGACCGAGATGATCCTGCGCGCCGCCTCCGAGGGCGTCGTGGGCACCGACACCGACGGGCGGATCGTGCTCGTCAACCCGGCCGCCGCGCAGATACTGGGCTGGCGGGCGAGCGACCTGGGCGGCAAGGAGCTGCACGGGCTGATGCTGCACTCCCGGGCGGACGGCGAGCCGTTCCCGTTCGAGGAGTCGCCGCTGGCCGACACGCTGCGGTCGGGGCGCAAGCACCGGGTGCGCGGACAGGTGGTGTGGGCCAAGGACGGCTCCGCCGTGCCGGTCGACCTGACGACCGCGCCGGTGCGCGACGGCGACCAGCTCGTCGGCGCGGTGATGACGTTCACCGACCGGCGCCCCTACGAGGAGCAGGAGACCCGGCACACCGCCGAGGTGACCGGGCTGACCGAGCGGCACACGGCCGAGGTCGCGGAGCTCACCGAACGGCACGCCACCGAGATGGCCGACCTCAGCGAGCGGCTCTCGGTGGAGATCGAGCAGCGCGAGGAGCGGTACGCGGCGCTGGCGGCCCGCCACGCCCAGCTCACCGCCGTGCTGGGCGACTCGCTGCGCGGCCCGCTGGAGGAACTCCGCCGCGAGCTGGGCACGCTGGCCGCCGACCCGGCCGGTCAGCTCTGGCCCGAGGCCAACCAGGTGCTCCACCACCTGGCCGCCGGGTACGCCCGGATGACGACGCTCGTCGACAACGTGCTGGGCTACCAGCGGCTGGACGTCGGCGAGGAGTCGCTGCACAAGACGAAGGTGCTGCTCGACGCGGTCGTCGCGGCCGGTGTCGAGGGCGCGGTGGAGCTCATCGGCCCGGGGCGGGTGCAGTTCGCGGTGCACGCCCCGCCGATAGAGGCCGAGGTCGACGGCGTACGGATCTCGACGGCGCTCGCCCACCTGATCGCGGACGTCGCCGGGGTGGACTCCACCGGCAAGACCCGGCCGGTGCCGGGCGGCGGGTACGTGGACTCGACGATCGTCGTCGCGGCCGCGCAGCGCGGTGATGTCGTGCGGATCGAGGTGCGCGGGCCGTACGCCGGCGGCGACCCGGTGCACGAGCCGATCGTGCGCGGGATCGTCCGGGCGCACGCCGGTGTGCTCCAGACGCACGAGGTGCCGGGGATGCCGGGCAGCGCGTACGTGCTGGAGGTGCCGCTGGGCGAGGGCGCCGGGACCGTGAAGCCGGACGCCGGGGCGGTGGACGGTGCGGCTGCCGTCGCGGTCGTTCCCGCGCAGGCGTCGGGTGACACCTCCGGTGGCGGGACGTCCGGCGGCGGACGGCGGCGGGCGCGGCGCGCGTCGACGGACGCCTTCCTGGAGAGCCCCGTGCGGGCCGAGGACCCGGTGGCCGCCAAGCCGACCGGGCGGCGGCGCGGGCGGCCGAGTCCGGCGGAGGCGGGTGCTGTCGTGGCGCCCGCCGGGGTGCCTGCCGTCGCGCCCGCCGGAGTGCCTGCCGAAGGGGCGGTCGTGACGGCCGCCGAGAGCGCGCAGGGGCGGGCCGCACTCGGGGAGACGGTGCCGCCGCAGGGCGTGCCCGCGGACGCGGTGCCGGTTCCGGCCGCCGGGCGGCGGGCGCGGCGGAACGGTGAGGGCGCCATGCCGGCGCTCCCGGCCGCCTCGGTCCCGGTGCCCCCGGAAGCCGCCGCGGCGCCCGCTGCGGCGCCTGTTCCCGCGCCCGTTCCCGCACAGGCTCCCCTCGCGGCTCCGGCGGCGGATTCTGGGCCGGCCACCGGTTCGGTGGCGGTTCCGGCGCAGGGGCCGGCCACTGGTGCGGCGTCCGTGCCGGCTGCCGGGGGCGTTCAGGCGCCGGCGGGTGAGCCGGGTGGGCGGCGGGCGCGCCGGGCGCTGGGCGCGGCGCAGGACCGCACGGCACCGGCACCCGCGCCCGAGAGCGGTGCGCGTACCGCGTTCGCGCTCCCGCCCGCGGAGGCGGACCGGCGCCCCGACGAGCGCCCCGACGAGGGCCGCCACGACGCGGTGCCCACCGAACCGGGCGCCGACCACACGCCGCCGCAGCCGCACCCGGTCCCGCCGGCACCGGCTCCCGCGCAGGGTCCCGCCCCGGTGCCCGCGCCCACGGGGCGCCGGCGGGCCGTCCAGGAGACGACCACCGGCACCGGCTCCGTACCGTTGCCGCCCGAGGTGCCGGCCGACCCCGGGGCCTCCAACGGCCAGGGGCGCTCGTTCAGCGTGCGCACCCTCGGCCAGGGCGTGCCGTTCGCGCAGCAGCTCGCCCAGCAGCCCTCGGGCTCCGGGCGGCGCCGCAAGCTGGCCACGCCCCCGGCGGAGGGCGAGCGGCCCTCCGTACCCGAGCAGACCGCCCGGCCCCACCCGCGGCCCCAGCCCCAGCCCGCGGCCCCCGCTCCGGCGGCCCCCACGCCGCCGCCGGCGCCGCACCGGCTGTCCGCTCCCGCCGAGGGGCGGGCGTACGAGATAGGGGCACCGGACGAGGACGCGGCCGAGGGCCCCGAGCCGCTGGACGGTCCCGGCGGTGCCGTGGAGGTGGCGAACGAGCCGCCGCCGCTGCCCGTCGACGACGAACTGCCCCCGGAGCCGCTGGACAACCCGCGCCGGCTGCTGGTGTGGCCCGCGCCGGACGTGTCCACGCAGGCGGCGCTGAGCGAGCGCGGCTACCGGCCCGTGATCGTGCACTCCCGCGAGGAGGTGGACGCCCAGATCGCCGCCTTCCCGGCGGCGCTGTTCGTCGACCCGCTGACCGGGCCGATCACCCGCACCGCGCTCCAGTCGCTGCGTCAGGCGGCGGTGGCGGCGGAGGTGCCTGTGCTGCTGGCGGCGGGCCTGGGGCAGGCGACGCGGGAGGCGGCGTACGGCGCCGATCCCGCCGTCCTGCTCAAGGCCCTGGCGCCCCGGGACAGCGAGCAGCACCCGTCGCGGGTCCTGCTGATCGAGGAGCAGGAGGAGATCGCGCTGGCGCTGACCGCGACGCTGGAGCGGCGCGGGATGCAGGTGGCGCGGGCGGCCACGGACAGCGAGGCGGTCACGCTGGCCGCGCAGACGCGGCCGAACCTGGTGGTGATGGACCTGATGCAGGTGCGCCGCCGCCGGGCCGGGATCATCGACTGGCTGCGGGCGAACGGGCAGCTCAACCGTACGCCGCTCGTCGTCTACACCTCGGCGAGCCTCCAGGAGGCGGAGCTGCCGAAGCTGTCGTCGGGCGAGACGGTGCTGTTCCTGGCCGAGCGGTCGACGAGCGCCGAGGTGCAGTCGCGGATCGTGGACCTGCTGGCGAAGATCGGCACGAACTGACGGAGGGGCGCCCCCGCGCGGGGGCGCCCCTTTTCGCGGCCGTCAGAGCCGCGTGACGTCCAGCTCTCCGTTCGCGTACTGCTTGCGGATCACCTTCTTGTCGAACTTGCCCACGCTGGTCTTCGGGACCGCCGGGACGATCGCCCAGCGCTCGGGGAGCTGCCACTTGGCGATGGACTCGCCGAGGAAGGCGCGCAGCGTCTCGTAGTCCGCCGTGGCGCCCTCCTTGAGGACCACCGTGGCCAGCGGCCGTTCGCCCCACTTGTCGTCCGGGACGGCGACGACCGCCGCCTCCGCCACCTCCGGGTGGGCCATCAGGGCGTTCTCGAGCTCGACCGAGGAGATCCACTCGCCGCCCGACTTGATGACGTCCTTCGCCCGGTCGGTGAGGGTGAGGTACCCGTCCGGGCTGATCACTCCGACGTCACCGGTCTTCAGCCACCCGTCCGGCGTGAACTTGTCCTCCGGGCGCAGCGGTTCACCGGCCGCGCCGCCGTAGTAGGCGCCGGCGATCCAGGGGCCGCGGACCTCCAGTTCGCCCGCCGACTCGCCGTCCCAGGGCAGGATGTCGCCGCCGGGTCCGGCGAGCCGGGCCTCGACGCCGGCGGGGAAGCGGCCCTGGGTGACGCGGTAGGGCCACTCCTCCTCCGCCGTGAGCCCGGCGGGCGGGTTGGACATGGTGCCGAGCGGGGACGTCTCGGTCATGCCCCAGGCGTGGCAGAGGCGGACGCCGAGCTTGTCGTACGCCTCCATGAGGGCCGGCGGGCAGGCGGCGCCGCCGATGGTGACGCTGGCCATGGAGGAGAGGTCCCGGGGGTTGGCGGTGACCTCCGCGAGGAGGCCCTGCCAGATGGTGGGGACGGCCGCCGCGTGCGTCGGCTTCTCACGCTCGATCATGTCGGCGAGCGGGGCGGGCTGGAGGAAGCGGTCCGGCATCAGCATGTTGACGCCGGTCATGAAGGTGGCGTGGGGCAGGCCCCAGGCGTTCACGTGGAACTGGGGGACGACCACCAGGGTGGTGTCCTTGTCCGTCAGGCCCATCGACTGGGCCATGTTGACCTGCATGGAGTGCAGGTAGATGGACCGGTGGGAGTAGACGACGCCCTTGGGGTCGCCGGTGGTGCCGGAGGTGTAGCACATGGCGGCGGCGGAGCGTTCGTCCAGCTCGGGCCAGTCGTAGCTGGTCGGCCGGCCGGCGATGAGCTCCTCGTACTCGTGGACGGCGGGCGCGGCGCCGTCGAGGAGCGCGCGGTCGCCGGGCCCGGAGACCACGACGTGCTCGATGGTCGGCAGGTGCGGCAGGAGCGGGGCGAGCAGCGGGAGCAGGCTGCCGTTGACCAGGACGACCCGGTCGGCGGCGTGGTTGACGATCCAGACGAGCTGCTCGGGCGGCAGGCGGAGGTTGAGGGTGTGGAGCACGGCGCCCATGGAGGGGATCGCCAGGTACGCCTCGACGTGCTCGGCGTTGTTCCACATCAGCGTGGCGACGCGCTCGTCGCCGGTGACCCCGAGCTCGTCGCGCAGGGCGTTCGCCAGTTGGGTCGCGCGTGCGCCGGCCTCGGCGAAGCTCCGGCGGTGCGGGGCGTCGGCGTCGCCGGTCCAGGTGGTGATCCGTGAGGTCCCGTGGATCGTCATCCCGTGGCGGAGGATGCGGGTCACAGTCAGTGGTACGTCCTGCATGGTGCTCAGCACGGCGTCCTCCCGTGGGCGCGCGGGTGTACCCGGGGAGCTTCCGGACCGGACCCCCGGGCATAGAGGTGTGCAGATTCTGCGCACATACCACGCGGTATGTCACTACCCAGGAGTAGACGGGCTGAGTCGAGCCGGGGCCGATCAGCGTACGGGGGACAGCTCCGGGTCCTCGCGGAGCTTGCCCAGCGCCCGGGAGACGGCGCTCTTGACCGTGCCGACGGAGACCCCGAGGACCTCCGCCGTCTGCGCCTCGCTGAGGTCCTCGTAGTACCGGAGCACCACCATGGCCCGCTGGCGGTCGGGGAGTCTCATCACCGCGCGCCACATCGCGTCGCGCAGCACCTGCTGCTCCGCCGGGTCGGGCTCGGGCAGGCCGGCGGGCTCGGGCAGCTCGTCGCACGCGAACTCGTCGACCCTGCGCTTGCGCCACTGCGAGGTGCGGGTGTTCAGCAGGGCGCGGCGGACGTAGCCGTCGAGGGCGCGGTGGTCCTCGATGCGCCCCCAGGCGACGTACGTCTTGGCGAGGGCCGTCTGGAGCAGGTCCTCCGCGTCACACGGGTTGGCGGTCAGCGACCGCGCGGTGCGCAACAGCACGGGTCCCCGCGCCCGTACGTACGACGAGAACGACGGGTATCCGGTGGCGGCGGTGGACGCCCCGGTGCAGACGGGGCCGGCGGTCGCGGTCATGGCTCCACGCTATGAGCGGGGCCGCCGCCGGGGATCGCCCACAGGTGCCGAACCCGGGTCCGCCTCAGGTTGTAGGGCCGCGCCCCGCCGCACCTCCCAGAGGTGGAGGCGCCGCACGCCCGCCTCAGGGTCCGCTTCCCGGGGCCCGCCCGTGCCACGGCCGGTGGCCCGCGGGCGTCGGGAGCGGTGCGGGCGGCGGGTGGATCGGGGGCAGGGGTACGGGCGGTCGGCGGGTGGGTCAGGGGCCGGTGCCCTCGGCGCCCAGGACGAGGCCCGAGGTGGGTACGCCGGTTCCGGCGGTGACCAGGACGGTCGCCGCGCCGGGCACCTGGTTCACCGAGGTGCCGCGCACCTGGCGGACCGCCTCGGCGATGCCGTTCATGCCGTGCAGGTACGCCTCGCCGAGCTGCCCGCCATGGGTATTGAGCGGCAGGGCATCGGCGGCCACGAAGTCGGCGGCCTCCCCCGGGGCGCAGAACCCGAACTCCTCGAGCTGCATCAGCACGAACGGCGTGAAGTGGTCGTAGAGGATGCCGACGTCGATGCCGTCCGGGCCCAGTCCGGAGGTCCGCCACAACTGGCGGGCGACGACGCCCGTCTCGGGCAGCCCGGTCAGGTCGTGGCGGTAGAAGCCGGTCATCGCCTCCTGCGCCCGCCCGGCCCCCTGCGCGGCGGCGACGATCACGGCCGGCGGGTGGGGCAGGTCGCGGGCGCGTTCGGCGGTGGTGACGACGAGTGCCTGGCCGCCGTCGGTCTCCTGGCAGCAGTCCAGGAGCCGCAGGGGCTCGGCGATCCAGCGGGACGCGGCGTGGTCGGCGAGGGTGATGGGCCGGCCGTGGAAGTAGGCGGCCGGGTTGGTGGCCGCGTGGCGCCGGCCGGTGACGGCGACGTGCCCGAAGGCGACGGGGGTGAGGCCGTACGTGTGCAGGTACCGCTGGGCGGCCATGGCGACCCAGGACGCCGGGGTGAGCAGCCCGAACGGCAGCGGCCAGCCGAGCGCGGCGCCTTCGGCGGACGGCTCGCGGTGCTGGACGCCGGCGCCGAAGCGGCGCCCGGAGCGCTCGTTGAAGGCCCGGTAGCAGACGACGACCTCCGCGACGCCCGCGGCGACGGCGAGGGCGGCCTGCTGGACGGTGGCGCAGGCGGCGCCGCCGCCGTAGTGGACGCGGGAGAAGAACGACAGCTCGCCGATGCCCGCGGCCTGGGCGACGGTGATCTCGGGGCTGGTGTCCATCGTGAAGGTGACCAGGCCGTCGACGTCGGCGGGGGTGAGCCCGGCGTCGTCGAGGGCGGCCCGTACGGCTTCGACGGCGAGCGCCAGTTCGCTGCGGCCGGAGTCCTTGGAGAACGCGGTCGCGCCGATGCCGACGACGGCCGCCCGGCCGCCGAGCGTGTCGGCCCAGCGCCCGCTCACGACCCGGCCCCCGGGGCGACTCCGGTGTCGTTCACCGTGTCGGCTCCTGTGCCGGTCACGGTGTCGGCTCCCGTACCGGCCCCCGTGACGGTCACCGTCACCGTGCCGGTGACGTGGTCGCCGAGCCGGTTGGCGCCGGTGATCCGGACGGTGGCCGTGTCGCCGTCGACGGCGGTGACCGTGCCGGTGAGCGTCATCGTGTCGCCCGGGTGGTTGGGCGCGCCCAGCCGGATGGCGACCTTCCGCAGGCGGGCGCGGGGGCCGAAGTGGTCGGTGACGTACCGGCCGACGAGCCCGTTCGTCGTCAGGATGTTCATGAAGATGTCGGGGGAGCCCTTCTGCCGGGCGAGTTCCGCGTCGTGGTGGACGTCCTGGTAGTCGCGGGAGGCGATGGCGCCCGCGACGATGAGCGTCCGGGTGACCGGGACAATCAGCGGCGGCAGTTCGTCCCCGGGTTTCATCGGACCCCTCCCCCTCGGAAGACCGGCAGCTCCAGTTCCTCGTCGACCCGCAGGAACTCCAGTCGTACGGGCATGCCGATGCGCACCTGGTCGTACGGCACACCGGTGATGTTGCTGATCATGCGGACGCCCTCGGCCAGTTCGACGAGCGCGACGGCGTAGGGCGGGTCGAAGGCGGGGAACGGCGGGTGGTGCATGACGACGTACGAGTAGACGGTCCCCTCGCCGCTCGCCTCGACGGTGTCCCACGCCCCGGACCCGCAGGTGTTGCACCCCGGCAGCCAGGGGAAGCGGAGCGTCCCACAGCAGGTGCACCGCTGGATCAGCAGGTGGTGGGCGGCGACGCCGTCCCAGAATCCGGCGTTGTCGCGGTTGATCACGGGCCGGGGGCGCTTGTGGGCGGCGCGGGGTCTCGCGGGCGCGTACTTGAGGATGCGGAAGCGGTGGGTGCCCACGAGGTGTCCGCCGGCCCGGACGTCCGTCCGCGTGGTGACGAAGTAGCCGGTGCCCAGCCGGGTGGTCTTGCGCGCGGACACGGACTCGATCACCGCGTCGAAGGTGACGGTGTCCCCGGGGCGCAGGTCACGGACGTACTCCTGCTCGCAGTCGGTCGCGACCACCGAGGTGCAGCCGGCACCGTCGAGGAGGGCGAGCAGTTCGTCGTACGCGCCGGAGCGGCCGGTGGGCCCGGTGTGCCCGGACAGACCGCCCATGGTCCACACCTGGAGCATGGTGGGCGGGGCGACGGCGTCGGCCCCGGTGTACGCGGGGTGGGTGTCGCCCATGGCCTCGCACCAGTGCCGGATCATGGGCGCGTTGACGGGGTCCTTGCCGGCGCCGGCGGTGGCGGCGGGCCGGCCCTCGTACGGCTTCAGCCGCTGGTACAGCGGGTCGTGGCGCGGGGCGTGCGCCGGATCGTGCGCCGCGTCGGGGCGCGGGCCGTGCGCCGCGTCGTGGCGCGGGCCGTGCACCGGATCGTGCGCCGCGTCGTGGCGGGCGTCCCTCCGGGCGTCGCGGCCCGCCCCGTGCCCCGCCCCGTGCCCCGCCTCGTGCCGCTCGCTCGGGTCGTCGCGCTTGTCCGTCACGGTTTCTGACTGTCCGTCAGATCGAGGGCGGGTGTCAAGGCCGGGAACGGCACGGCGGCCCGTACGCCGGTACCGGAGTACCGCCGCACGGGCCGCCGTTCACCTCGTCCCCAACCCCCCGCGGGCCGGTCCTACCAGAGGTTGGTGAAGTTCACCGTGGGGGTGCTCTGGCCGACGGCCGTGAAGCCGGGGCCGTTCACGCTCGTGGTGTTGCTCTGGTTGGAGCCGCCGCCGTTGGCGACCTGTTGTCCGGTCGTGGAATTGCCCGCGTTCTGACCCCCGACCCCGCTGCCGCTGATCGAGGCGGCGGACGCGTTCGATCCGTCGCTCGCGAGGCCACCGGTGTCGGCCTGGGCCACCCCCGCGAAGAGCCCGAGGGCGAGGGGCAGCGCGGCAGCGGCGGCGATGACGCGAGCGGTACGGATGCTTGCCATGTAAATCCTCCAGGAACCCCGTGTGGAACTGCGGCTTGAACCCGGGCAGTTGGCCGGCCGCCCCGGGCGAGTTCTCGACGTCGCGGTTCAAGAGTTGCCCACCGATTCCCCGGCGAACCAGGCTGGAGCGCCCATTTCCCCCGCAAGCGTGAGGACATGTCGATAAACCTGTCCCACAGCCCCGAAACCGCAGCTCAGCGCCCGAGCACCCACCTCGGCGGGGCGCGCGTGCGCCCCACTCAAGAGAAGAACCGTTCCGGCACCTTTTCGGCCAACCTCACCCCCTTCCCAGAATCGAACGTACGTACGAACATGGAGGTATGGCCGCTTCAGACCGGCGCACCGCCACCCTGGCCCTGGCCCACGCCCTCTCCGCCGCCGAGCGCGGGCTGGCCGTCATCCCCCTGTCGCCGACCAAACTCCCCGCCCTGCCGTCGCCGCACCGCGGCGCCCCCGCACCGGTCCACTGCCGCGGCGAGTGCGGCCTGCCCGGGCACGGCGTGCACGACGCGACCACCGACCCCGCCGCCGTACGCGCGCTGTTCGCCCTCGCGCCCTGGGCGACCGGCTACGGCATCGCCTGCGGGCGCCCACCGCACCATCTGATCGGCGTCGACCTCGACACCGAGCCCGCCGTGCTGCGGCGCCTCGCCCTGGAGCGGGGGTTCACCGTCCCGGCCACGGTCACCGTGCTCACGCCGAGCGGCGGGCGCCACCTCTGGCTGACCGGCCCGCCCGGCGTCGTGGTCCCGAACTCCGCCGGGCGGCTCGCACCGGGCATCGACATCCGGGGCGCCGGCGGCTACCTGGTGGGACCCGGCTCGGTGACCGCCCGTGGCGCCTACCGCCTGGTCCCCGGCACGGCCACCCTGGCGCCGGCCCCGTGTCCGCCCGCCCTCCTCCGCCTCCTGGCGCCCCCGCCGCCCGCCCCGAGGCGCGCCGCGCCCGCCGGGACGCCGCGCGGGGAGGGCCTGGTCCGCTTCGTCCTCGCCGCCCACGAGGGCCGGCGCAACACCCGGCTGTTCTGGGCGGCGTGCCGGGCGTACGAGAACGGCATCGGCGACGACCTCGCGGACGCCCTCACCGACGCCGCCGTGCACACCGGCCTCACCCCCCAGGAGGCGCGCGCCACCATCGCGTCGGCCGCCCGCCTCACGGCGCCGCGAGGAGCAGGTGGCCGGCGAGCGCGGTGATCAGGGCGCTGGAGGCCAGCGCGGTGACCAGCCGGCCACGGCCGCCCGTGAGCACCCGGCCGAGCAGCGCGCCGCCGCAGGCCAGCAGCAACTGCCAGCTCGCGGACGCCAGGAAGGCGGCCAGGACGAACACGCCCTGCTCCAGCGCGCCCGGGTCCCGGGCGCCCTGTCCGGCGATCACCAGGGCCGCGAAGTAGATCACGGTCATGGGGTTCAGCACCGTGATGCCCAGGAGCGCAACGTACGCCCGCAGGGGACCGACCGGTGCCTCGTCCTCGCGGGTGGCCGTGCTCCGCCGCCGGTACCGCTGGACCGCCACCGCACCACTGCGCACCGCCAGCGCCACCAGCACCACGGCCGAGGCCCACCGCAGCGGCACCACGACCGGTGCGACGAGCGGCCCGAGGGCGGACCCGCCGACGGCGGCGACCAGGGCGTACAGCCCGTCGGCCGTCGCGACCCCCAGCGCGGCGCACGCACCCACCCGCAGGGAGGTCCGCGCGGTGAGCGCCACCAGGTACGCCCCGACGGCCCCGACCGGCACGGCGATCCCGTACCCGGCGAGCGTCCCCGCGACGAGCGCGGTGATCACGAGCGCGCGAAGGCCGGCTCCCGCCAGGACCCGTACCGCTGTCGCCCGTGCACCGCTCGTGCGGCGGCGGACGGCGACGGGAAACGGGTCGGAGAGGTCATGGCCCGATGCTCCCGCCGCCCGGCGCGCCCCGGCAACGCATTTACGCCGCCCTACGCCACGGCCGGCGCTCCTAGGCGCTGTCCAGCACGCTGCCGACGAAGTTGGCCACCCGGTGCCGCACCTTGTGCCAGCGGCTGCAGTACTCCCGCGGGAACCAGCGGCGGTTCTGGACGAGCGGCTTGTGACACGACTTGCAGAGCACGGTCCGGCCCTGACTGGCGAAATCCCCCATGCGGCGACTGTAGCGGGCGGCACCGACACTTGCCGCCTCGGAAAATGTCCACTTGCCAAGTCGGAAACTCAGCCCTACTGTTTCCGTCATGGAAACAAACGGGGAAACCATCCGCCCGACCGCCCAGCAGGCCCTTGCCGCCCTCGCCGAGACCGAGCAGGTCCGGGCCTCCACCACCGCCCTGTCCGCCACCCCGTGGCCCCTGTGGTTCACCGTGGCGCTCACCCTCTACACGGCCGCCATACCGCCGGTGTACGGCGGCACCCTGGCCGAGCCCGACTGGCTGCTGCCCCGCTCGACCTGGAGCGTCGTCCTGATCGTGATGACGGCGGCGCACGCGGCGCTCTTCGCGGCCGCGGCCTCCCAGTGGCGCAGGAAGACGGGCGTGGCCCTCCGTCTGGACGTCCTGCCCAAGCGGGTCACCATCCCCCTCGCGATCGGCCTGCCCGCCGTGCTGCTGGGCTCGGCCTTCGTCTTCCGCGCCACCGGGGAGCCTCTGTGGCTGTGCGCCGCCTCCGTCGTCGGCGCGGCGGTGTCGGTCGCCTTCCACCTCGTCTTCGTCCGCCTCCACCGGAAGGCGACCGCATGAGCGACTCGGCCGGCGACCCGATGGCGGGCTTCGACGCCACCATCCACGCCCCCAACCGCCTGCGGATCTGCGCCCTCCTCGACACCGCGGGGGAGGCCGAGTTCGCCACGGTCCAGGAACAGCTCGGGGTCTCCGCCTCCGTCCTGAGCAAGCACGTCACCGTGCTGGTGGAGGCGGGCCACGTGGAGCAGCGCAAGGCGGTACGCGACACCCGCCGGCGCGTCTGGCTCCGCCTCACCCGGGACGGCCGCGAGGCCTACCACGCCCACATCGCGGCGCTCCGCGCCATCGTCGGCGACTGACCGCCGGGCCCAGGCGGCGGACGCGCCCCGTCCGCCGGAGCGCCGGACGCCGGCAGCCGCCACCGGCGTCCACGGAGGTCGCCACCACCGGCCCGCCCGCCACCGCCACGCCTCACGCCCCTGACAACACGTCACCACTCCTCGCACCCACCGCGGTTCGCGCGGCCGCCACGAAGGCCGCGATGGCCGGATGCGTGCCGCCGCCCGCGCGGAAGGCGACCTTCGAGCGGCGGAAGAGCGGCAGCCGGGTCAGGACCACGCCGTCGGGGGCGTGGGCGGTGGCCATCTCCGGTACGAACCCGGCGCCCTGCCCGATGGCGGCCAGCGCCAGGACCGTACGGAAGTCGTTGACCTGGTGGCGGATGCGCGGCTGGAAGCCGGCCGCCTGACAGGCGCGTACGGCCATCGCGTGCCCGGTCGTGCCCTCCCGGGCCGTGATCCACGGGGACGTGGCCCACGGCCCGAGCAGGTCCGCGAGCGTGCCGCCCGGGGCGGCAGGACCGGCGGCGGCGCCCGTGGCCAGGTACACCGGCTCCTCCAGCAGCGGCACCTGGTCGACCGTGGTGTCCGGTGACGCGGGGACGAAGTCGTAGTCGTGCACGAGGGCCACGTCGAGTTCGCCGGCGCGCAGGCCGTCGGAGACCCGCGCCGAGTCGATCTCCCGCACCATCGGCTCCAGCGCGGGGTGGCGCAGGGCGAGTTCGGCCAGCGCGGCGGGCACGATCGCCGGGCCGCCGGAGGGGAACGTCCCGATCCGCAGCGGCCCACCGAGGCCCTCGCGCGCCCCGGCCAGCTCGGAGACCGCCCGTTCGAGGCGTTCGAGCACGGCGTCGGCGTGGGTGACGAGGGTGCGGCCCGCGGGGGTGAGCACCACCCGCCGGCCACTGCGTTCGAGCAGGGGCACGCCCGCCTCGCGCTCGAGCACGCTCAACTGCTGGGAGACGGCCGAGGCGGTGAAGCTCAGCGCCTCGGCGACGGCCGCGATGGTGCCGCGCCGGTCGAGCTCGCGCAGCAGGTGGAGGCGTCGGACATCGAGCATAAGAAGAGCTTACGCATCAGCGAAGAAACGTGAACTGGATCTACCGGGACGGCTCGGCCAGGCTGGGCGCATGGAGACCGAAACGAACCTCACCGGCCTGTTCGTCCCCTTGGTGACCCCCTTCACCGACGACCTGCGCCTCGCCCCGGACGCGCTCGCCCGCCTCGCCGACGAGGCACTGTCGGCCGGTGCTCGTGGGCTCGTCGCCCTGGGCACCACCGCGGAGGCGGCCACGCTGACCGCCGAGGAGAAGCGGGCCGTGGTCCGCGTCTGCGCGGCGGCCTGCCGGGCGCACGGGGCTCCACTGATCGTCGGCGTGGGCACCAACGACACCGCCGCCGCCGTCGCGACACTGCGGGAGCTCGCCGCGAGGGGTGACGTCACCGCGGCACTGGTTCCCGCGCCGCCCTACACCCGGCCCGGCGAGGCGGGGACGCTGGCGCACTTCACGGCGCTCGCCGAGCACGGGGGCCTGCCGCTGGTCGTCTACGACATCCCGTACCGCACCGCCCAGCCGCTCAGCCCCGGCACGCTGCACGCGCTCGGGCACCTGCCGGAGGTGATCGGGGTCAAGTACGCGACGGGCGCGATCGACGCGGCCACCATGGAACTGCTCGGCCGGCCGGCACCGGGGTTCGCGGTGCTCGGCGGCGACGACGCCGTCATCTCGCCGCTGCTCGCGGCGGGCGCCCGCGGCGGCATCCTGGCATCGGCCAACGTCCGCACCGCCGACTTCGGGGAGCTGATCTCCCTGTGGCACCGTGACGCCGCCGGACCGGCCCGCGAGCTGGGAGCCGAACTGGCCCAACTGTCGGCCGCGCTCTTCGCCGAGCCGAACCCGACCGTGATCAAGGGAGTGCTGCACGCCCAGGGCCGCATCCCCAGCCCGGCCGTCCGCCTGCCGCTGCTGGCCGCCTCCGCCGAAGCGGTCCGGCGCGCCACGGACCTGTCCACCGCCCGGACCGCCCGGATGCGCCAACCGGTCGCGTCCTGACACGATCCCGTGGCCCGCACGCGCGGCGGACGGTCCACACCGTGGAGGCCGACGCCCCTCACTGGTCAGGGGCACGCGAAAGGGGCGCCCCATGGGACGCCCCTTGTGGTCGGCGCAGGCGCTGACCTCGTGCGGTGGGTGTGGGATTTGAACCCACGGTGACTCGCGCCACGACGGTTTTCAAGAGAGTGCTGCGGGAAGCCTCTCGCACGCGCCTGACTTGCATACTCGACCCCACCACCAGCCGCCGTGGAGCCACGCGGTCCACGGCGGGTCCACTGCGACCGGCGCGGGCGCGATCGCACCGCCCCCCAGCAGTCCTACAGGTGAAGCTCCGAGATCCTGCTGAGCAAGAGGTTGGTCTGCTGCTCCATGAGGCCGGCGCGTTCTCGACTCAGCTCCTCAAACTGACCATGAGCCGCCGCATTCCGGAGTCCCCCAACTTGCTCAAGATCCTTCGCTTCCTGCTTGGTGATCAGCTCCTCCCGACGGAGAAGCTGCGAGTACGTGCTGAGCGAGGGGCGCTCGGGCAGTTCCAGCCCGCGGGCCTCAATCAGCGCCCGCAGTGCGCTCTCCAAGGCTGCACCGCACAGCACGATGGCCGCAACAGGATGGGTCTGCTTGTCACTCAGTAGCCGCCGTACCTGACCCATCATGTCCGTGCTGATCAGGCCGACCTCCGACCAAGCGCGAGCACCCACGATTTCGCTGACGCCCGCTTCCACCTGGCGAACCCAGGTGAGCAGGACATCACCAACGGCGCGAGCTCCCGACTCAGTGGACTGGTTATCTCCCTTGCTTTGGTACACCTCAGCAGCACGGGAGGTCCAGAAGCTGTCCTCACCGGCGTACTGGCGCAGAAACTCCATGCCCGCGAAGGCGTTCGCCATCAGGGCAGGAAGCTCCTGATGGTCCGATATCTGCCACCAGCCCCGACCATCCCCGTTCCGACCGGGCTTCCACACCAGACCTTCTTGCAACGTCTGGGCCAGTGAGCGAGCGTACGAGAGGACCTGCTCCTGATTGGGCATATCAACACTCCGACTGCAGCGATGGAACTCTCGATCATCGCTGCCGAAGGTTACGTGCGCATACGGTTTGAGAGTTGCAGGAGACTGTCGGTATGGCCAAGGAGTACCGAGTCGGGATCGTATGCACCGACAGGGGCCAGCACGCGCGAGTCCGTCTGACGATGGCCCGACGCGAAGCTGATGGCAGCCATGGGATGACCCACGCCTTCAGATACTTCGCGTCACCCATGCGGGACGCCGAGCCTGGGTCCATGATGGGTCGCAGTTCGGAGAACGCCTCATGACCCCGCCCGTACCGGTGAGCATCCTCCCCGGCCCGCCGGCCTCGGCCCGCCGTGCCGCCCCGCCCGTCGCGACCGCGTCGATCACCGCCGTCCAGGACCTCGACGTGATCGTGGAGAGCGCGGAGTGCTCCTGCGACGCCGGGGACGACAACCCCCACTGACCGAGACGGACCGGTCAGCTCCGTTCAGGCCCCGGCGTACTCGCGTCGGGGCCTGAGCCCTGGTTGGCTCACCATTAGGGTGCCGCCCATGTTCTTCCGCTGGGACTGGCTCCGGCCCCAACTGACCGCGCCGATCGTGCCGACTCTCGGCCCTGTCCACCCCGACGCCCTGACCGTCGGGATCTTTGAGGACGTCCTGCGAGCGGCCGACACCGGTGGCTTCCTGCCCTACGACAAGGACCGGCGCTGGGGCGGCGAGAAGAACGAGAAAGTCCTTCGCGAGGACGTGGTGCATCAGCCTGAGCGCACCCTCATCCCCACCCTGAACCGGCACGGACGCGGCACTGTGAAGGTCTTCGCCTACGGGTTCCCCGACGACGGCGTCGTGGCTGAGGCCGCCGCGCTGGCCGCGAAGCTCGCCGCCGCGCACGACGTGGTCAACGCCCGGGTCGTACGCCCCCTCGGCCCCGCGACCGCGCGCCCGCGCGGCACCCGCATCCAGATGAAGGACTTCACCACCGCCCCCTGCCCTGCCCCTGATGGTCCGGTCCGGCCCGTCGCTGCCTGGCCGACCGCTGTGCAGGACACCTTCGCCCCGTTCGCCGAGGCCATGGCGGGCGATGGCCTGGCCTTTCTCCACACGCAGATACAGGCCGGCCGGTGCGGCCCGGTCCTCGCCGCCGCCATCGAAGACCGCATCGTGGGCGCGATCGGCCCCATGGAAGTACGCCCCGACGCGATCGGCCGCCCCCAGCTCATGCCCCAGTACTTCGCCGTCCTGCCCAAGACTCGGGGCCAGGGCCTCGGGCGCGTCCTTTGGCGGGCCGCAATGCACTGGGGGCAATCCCAAGGCGCCGCCTACCAACTCCTCCAGACCGAGGTCGACGGCCCCTCCGACCGGCTGTGCCAGGCCGAAGGACTCACGTCCCTCGGCTTCACCCATACAGCTCCAGCGTAACTATGCAGGGCTCAATGGGATTCATCGAGGTGCCGGCCACGGACGTCTCCTGACCGCCAGCACCGCACCAACGGCACCTGTTCTCGTGCCTACGTGGACTTTTCCGGTCAAGTGCAGCGCTCTCAACAATGCGCCGTGGGCTACCCATGGACAGCGGCTGATTTCATACTCAGCAGCAACACGTCATCCTCCCTCAGGAACACCTTCAGGATAGGCCAGCCTAAGCCTCCGCCTTCTATCAATCTCCTGCCTCAAATAGAAGCCGGTCAGATACAGAAGCAAGAATTTTGCAACCACGGGCATCTGATGCACGAAGATCCACTCAAATATCGGATTCACCGACCATGCGGAAGTCTGATGGGCAAGGCCCACGTACCAGCCGGACCAGATCAGAGAAAACGCCCCCCACCGCAGAAATCTCGCCCGCCTCTTCTGCGGATCTTTCCCACTCACCATCAGGAGATATGCCAGAGTTCCGTAGTAGCAAACTAGCCACGCCCACCCGCTCCACAACCATGAGGCGTGACCATCACGTTCGACAGCCTTGAACAGACCGGGCGCCATCATGGCCAAGAGACCCACGATCACACCTACAGACAGCCACTTCACCAGGGCAGGGTGGAACCCGGGATGCCGCTCACGAAAGTCGACCGAGTCACTGGCCATCTCGTATGGAACGCCACCGACAGGCGTTCGATCCATATCATTGAATTGGCGATTCCTCAGCCGACTCATTTTGCGAGTGACACTTTGCAGAATTCCGAGCTCGATCGGCCTCACCCGATCATTCTTAGAAATAAAACTACGGATACGCAGCACCACGGCTTCCACCGTGTCGATATCCAGCATTGCCGTCTCGGCAACCGGAACGCTTTTCGGGCTCCTCCCCTGCTCCACCTCCTGGAGCAGAAATTCAGTAAGGTTGACCCAGAAGAGTTTCCGAAGATCCGGGTCGTACACAACGCCAATCACCGGAATCCTGCTCCGCGTCCAGTCCTGTACATGCCCTCGACATGAAATTCCGTAGCCGACAGACCTGCGGTACGCCGTGCCGCTCTTCACCTGAACCGCAACGATGTCGCCGGTCCTCTCCCCCTTCTGCGTAAAGCTCAGATAACAGTCCTCCCCGTAGTCGTTTCCCCCATCAATCTCTTGGACGATATGGCCAGCAGATTCCATAAGCGCGCGAAATTCATTCACTCCCGCACGCTCAATCTTCTTCGTGGGCAGCACCCTGGCCATCGCCATCCCCCTCCGCTGTCGACGTAGCGCCATTCATCGTAGGGACGGCGACTGACAGCAGCCGCGAGTCGGACAGGGCGTCATCATTGGCCCAGCGGGGGCAACAGGGGGCTGGTCGTGGTCCACGCCTGGTCCACACACGATGATCTACAGCGGCACAGGCGATCCAGGTTGAGCCAGGACCCATGCCGAAGGGGTGCCCCTCAAGCGGGGACACCCCTTCTGAACAGCACGTGCTGTGACCTGGCGGTGGGTGTGGGATTTGAACCCACGGTGACTCGCGCCACGACGGTTTTCAAGACCGTTCCCTTAGGCCGCTCGGGCAACCCACCCTCGCCCCGCGTCGCTTGGAGCGGGGCGGCTACAGCCTACCGGCTGGGGGAGGGTGGCGGTGGGTGTGGCCGGGGCGGATCAGGGGGGTGACTCGGCCCAGACCGCGGGGCCGCCGCCCTGCCAGTGGATGAGGTGGGTGGTGGCCACGTCGTCCGGGCCCAGTTCCAGGCCGGTGCCGCTGAGGAGGTCGACCAGGTCGGCGACGCTGTGGGCGAGGCCGAGGGGCCGGCCGGCGGCGTGCACGGTGCGGCCGCCCGACGGGCTGGGCGGGGAGACGGTCACCGGCGGCGGGTTGGCGGTCATGGACCCACTGTGGGCCCGTACCCGGCTCCGGGCACGCCGGGAGCCGGGTACGGGTGACGCCGTACGCGTCAGTCGCTGTCGCCCGTGCGCTCGCCCAGGACCACCTCGACCGTCGTGGACTTCCCGCCCCGCTCATAGGTGAGCGTCACCTTGTCGCCGGGCTTGTGCGTCCAGATCTGGCTGATCAGGGTCGGACCGCTGTCGATCGCCCGGTCGCCGAACTTGGTGATCACGTCACCCGGCTTCAGGCCCGCCTTGGCCGCGGGGCCGTTGGGGACGACCGCGGGGGTGCCGTTCTCGCCCTCCTCGGCGATACGGGCGCCCTCGCCCTCCTCGGTCATGTTCACCGTGGCACCGATCACCGCGTAGACCGGCCGGCCCGTCTTGATGAGCTGGTCGGCGACGCTCCTGGCCTGGTTGACCGGGATGGCGAAGCCGAGGCCGATGGAGCCCGCCTGGGA
Organism: Streptomyces sp. WAC05374; assembly: GCF_004353505.1. Lineage (GTDB taxonomy): Bacteria > Actinomycetota > Actinomycetes > Streptomycetales > Streptomycetaceae > Streptomyces. Next base: position 65,064 of record NZ_SMNQ01000020.1, on the reverse strand, counting down.
CTGGCCGAGGCCGCCGCTGCCGGCCGACTGGATGGCCGAGTTGATGCCGATCACCGCGCCGCGCGCGTCCAGGAGCGGACCACCGGAGTTGCCGGGGTTGATCGAGGCGTCGGTCTGGAGGGCACTCATGTACGAGTTCCGCCCGGCGCCGCTGCCGTCGCCGGAGGCGACCGGGCGGTTCTTGGCGCTGATGATGCCGGTGGTGACGGTGTTGGACAGGCCGAACGGCGCGCCGATCGCGATCGTGGAGTCGCCGACCGCCACCCTGTCGGAGTCCCCCAGCGGGAGCGGGGCGAGACCGGACGGGGCGTTCTTGAGCTTGAGCACGGCGACGTCGTAGCCCTGGGCGCGGCCGATGACCTCGGCGTCGTACTTCTTGCCGTTGGAGAAGGTCGCGGAGAGGGTGCCGCCCTCCGCCGCGGAGGCGACCACGTGGTTGTTGGTGAGGATGTGGCCCTCCTTGTCGTACACGAAGCCGGTGCCCGTGCCGCCCTCGGCTGCCGAGCCGCCCGCCTTGGCCTCGATGGTGACGACGCTCGGCAGCGCCTTGTTCGCCACGGCGGCGATGGTGCCCGGCTCCCGCTTGAAGCCGGCCGGTGCCTCGCCCGCCGCGACGGTGGTCGAGCTGGTCGAGCCGTCGTTGCGCTCGGCCGCCCAGTAGCCGATGCCGCCGCCGACACCGCCCGCGATCAGCGCGGCGGCCAGGACGGCGGCGACCAGGCCCCCGCCGGAACGTTTGTGCGGCGGCCCGCCCGCCGCCGGCAGCGGCGCGCCCCAGGCGGGCCCGCCCGGCGGGGGCGGCCACCCGGCGGCGGGCGGCGCGGCGGGAGGCGCGGCAGGGGGAGCCGTGGGAAGGGGCGCCGTGGGCGGTCCGGCGGGCGCCGGGGGCGTCGCCCGGGGCGGCTCGGGTGCCGCGTGCCCCGCCGCCGGGGCGTGGTGCGCCGCCCCGCCGGAGTGCCCCGCCGCCGGGTCGTGGTGCGCCGCCCCGCCGGAGTGCCCCGCCGCCGGGTCGTGGTGCGCCGCCCCGCCGGAGTGCCCCGCCGCCGGGTCGTGGTGCGCCGCCGGGTCGTGGTGCGCCGCCCCGTCGGGGCGGGGCGGAGGGGGCGGACGGGACCGCGTTGCCCTCGTTCTCAGTGCTCACGGCTCGTTCTCCTCGGGTTCCACGTCGTTGCACGTCATCGGGGTCGTCCGGGTCGTCGGTGTCATCCGGTCGTCCGGGTCTTCACGGTCATCCGGTCGTCCGGGTCTTCGGGGCATCCGCGTCGTCATGGTCGTCGGGGTGGTCAGGGTCCTGGCAGTCAGCTTTTCCCACAGGCCGTCAGGCCACTGTAAGCCGGACCTGTGCGTCTTCGGGCCATCCTTTATTTCCGGCAAATCGGATGCCCGTCGATGAGGGCCGAACAGCGGTGGCACCATGTCGCGGTGACCCACGCACGGCAGCACACGATCCAGGTCGTCGCCCACCGAGGCGCCTCCGAGGACGCGCCCGAGCACACCCTGGCCGCGTACATGAAGGCGATCGAGGACGGCGCCGACGCCCTCGAATGCGATGTACGGCTCACCGCCGACGGCCACCTCGTCTGCGTCCACGACCGCCGCGTCAACCGCACCTCCAACGGGCGCGGCGCGGTGTCCACCCTGGAGCTCGCCGACCTCGCCCAGCTCGACTTCGGCGCCTGGAAGGACCCGGTGGAGAGCCCGGACTGGGGCGACCCCGAGTACACCTCCGTGCTGACCCTGGAACGGCTGCTGGCGCTCGTGGCGGACGCCGGACGCCGCATCGAGCTGGCCGTCGAGACCAAGCACCCCACCCGGTGGGCCGGCCAGGTCGAGGCGCGGCTGGTGGAGCTGCTGGACCGGTTCGGGCTGACCCGGCCGCGTACCGGCACCACCACCCCCGTACGGGTCATGAGCTTCTCCGCCCGCTCCCTGCACCGGGTCACCGCCGCGGCGCCCGCCGTGCCGACCGTGTACCTGATGCAGTTCGTCACCCCGCGCGTGCGCGACGGCCGGCTGCCCGCCGGGTCCGGGATCGCCGGGCCGTCCATCCGGATCGTCCGCAACAACCCCGGCTACGTCGCCCGCCTCCACCGGGCCGGTCACCGTGTCCATGTCTGGACGGTCGACGAACCGGCGGACGTCGAGCTGTGCGCCCGCCTCGGAGTGGAGGCGATCATCACCAACCGCCCCAAACAGGTCCTGTCCCAACTGGGCCGCCTTTAACACCCGTTACACCGAGTGCTCCGGCGCGTTCGGTCCGTGTTCGACCGTGTCGCGTGCGTCATCACACATGGATTGGCCGGTTTCCGGTCCAGGCCATTGGGGCATTCACACCGTGGCGTGGGGCAAAGGAGGTCTCGGGGGTGGCGTTCGTAATGGCACAGGAGGTGCCGACGTCGTCGAGCATGGCCGTACCCCATGGCCCTGCGGGCGTGGGTCGGGCGAGGCACCGCATGCGGGAGCAGCTCAGCCGCAGCGGTATGGCCGAATCGGTCGTCGACGATGCCGTACTGGTCCTTTCCGAACTGCTCAGCAATTCCTGCCGGCACGGCAGGCCGCTGGGCCGGGGCGTGGAGGTCGGCGACGGCGACGTCCGCGCCGCCTGGCGCGTCGACCGGCACGGCGCCCTGACCGTCGAGGTGACGGACGGCGGTGGTCCGACCCGACCGGTTCCCTCGACGCCTTCGGTCACCGCACGCGGCGGCCGGGGGCTGAACATCATCAGCGCGCTCGCCCAGGACTGGGGCGTGCGGGACGGCGCGTCCGGCGAGGTGACGGTCTGGGTGGTCCTCACGGGAGGCCACCGGCGCGACGACTTCGCTACGCGCGTCACGGCTCCCGGCTTCGACTTCCTGGACGTGTACGGGACGTACGACGCGTACGAGGACGTCGACTGACCCCGCCGGACGAGGTCCCGGGCCGGGCGGTACCCGCGCACGTGGCCCGTCCGGCGCCTCGAGGCGGCTAGGCTCGCGGCCGACACAGCAGTGCCGCACCGCCGTTACGGGAGAAGTCAGACCATGGGCAAGAAGCGTCCCCAGACCAAGGCCGGCAAGCCGCAGGCAACCGGAGAGGCCGTTCCGGTCGTCGGGGCCCGCGAGCCCTGCCCCTGCGGTTCGGGCCGCCGCTACAAGGCGTGCCACGGCCGGGCCGCCGCGCACGCGGTGACCGAGCTGGTCCAGCGGCCCTTCGAGGGGCTGCCCGGCGAGTGCGACTGGGTCGCGCTGCGCGAGCTGGTGCCCGCCGCGACGGCGCCGCTGCACCTCAAGGGCGGACTGCCCGAGGGCGTGCCCTCGGTGACGCTCGCGACCGTCCTGCCCATGGCGTGGCCCGCGCTGCGCCGCGACGACGGCTCCGTCCTGCTCGCCCTCCAGAACGACACCTCCTCCGGCGACCTCAGCCGGGACCTCGCGGACACCCTCCAGCGCGCACTGGCCGCCCAGCCGGGCACGCCGGTCGCCGCCCACCGGGTGCCGGCGGACGGGCCGCGCCTCCAGGACCTGCTGGACGCGGACGCCGGTTTCGAGCCGGTCGTCCACTCGGGCTTCGAGTTCTGGGTGCCGGACGCGGAGCAGAGCGCGTCGCCCGAGGTGGCCGCCTCCCTGGAGCGGGCCAACGCCGCCGCGATCCCGACCGTCAAGCTGTCCGGCGTGGACGCCGCGTACTGGTGCGAGACGCCCGAGAAGAACCACCTGCGCTGGGTCATGCCGCACCCGGAGGAGGAGCTGCTCGACGCGCTGGCGCGGCTGCACGCCGCCGGGGCGTCGTCGCTGGGCGAGGGGACCCGGCTGGTCGGCTCGTTCCGGGCGCACGGCCTGATGGTGCCGGTGTGGGACCTGCCGACCGGGATGGGCGCCAAGGAGTGCGAGCAGCCGGCGGCCGAGTTCGCCGAGCGGCTGGCGGGCGCGCTCGCCGCCGACGCGCCGCTGACGGCGGAGGAGCGCCGGGCCCGCGGCGGGCTCACCAACCGCCAGGTGACCCTGAGCTGATGAGGGCCGGGCCCGTTATCAGGAAGGGCCCGTGTTCCACATCCCGACCGGTCGGTGACTTCTGCCACAACAACAGGTACCCGACGGTAAATCGCTGTCCGAATAACTGAGATCGAATTTGCGTACAGCCGATCTCTTGTTACGGTGCTTGAAGCCCGGTCGCTGGTGCATCCCCCGTCGCCAGCGACCGGGCCCTTCATTTTCCGCGGAAGAGGATCTTCCGGCTCCGGCCCTCAACTGGCCGCCGGATCGGGCGAGTTGCTCCCCGATCGCAGCATCAGCGCGCTTTCCCCGCTCTCGGCGAACTCCGCCACCGCCATGTATTCCGCGAACGTCCCCCGTGACGGCTCCCGGGGCGTCTCGCACACCCCCGGCTCGTCGTCCGGCCGCACCTCGCAATGCGCTTGTACGGTCCGCCCGCCGGGGCCCATCAAAGTGAGTACGGCGCCCAGCCCTTTGCCCGTCGCATTGCGGTAGTAGGTACGCGCCCAGGTGTCGCGCTCCCCGGAATGCCCCTCACTCAGGACGCAGGTCTGCGCCTCCACCCCGTCCGGCGACACCACCTCCGGTCCGCAAGCGGCCCGGCTCGCCCCGTGGGAGCGGGCCGGCGCAGCCGCCGGGGCATCGATTCCGGCCAGAAGTGCGGAGGCCGCCACCGGCTTCCCGTCCGCGGCCGGCGCGGCGGGGCTCCCCGCCGGTCCGGCGGAGGCGGCGAGCGGCACCAGCGCGGCGGCCACCACGGCGGCCCCGAGCCCGATCACACGGAGATTCATGGGACCCACCTGCCAGCTCCGGGACGTCGCGACGGTGGGCCGACGATATCGGCGCGGGGCGGGCCTCCCGTGAGGCCCGCGCCCAATTCCCGTACAACTCGGCCCCGCTCACACCCGTACGAGTGACATACGGGTGGCAGCGGGGCCCGGAGCCGGCGGAGGGGGCGGTCAGTAGCGCAGGCGGCTGCCGCCGTCCGGCGCACTCGTGCTCGCCTCCACCAGCGCGTCCACGACCGCCTCCACGTCCGGCAGCCACGGCGACGCCGACCCGGCGAGGGGCTCGCGCTCCCAGCGGACCTGACCGGTCCCGGTGTCGGACGGAGGCAGCACCAGGTAGCCGCCCTGCCCGTGGAAGCGCAGGGAGCTGGGCACGCGGTCCTTGACGTACAGCAGCTCGCCGAGTTGTTCGAGGGTGTACGGGGCGACCAGCAGCGACCACCGGGTGGGTGTCGCGACGACCGGGCCGAGCCGTGTCTCCAGTCGGTCCAGGACGGCCATCGCCCGGGCCCCGGCGACCGCGGGCAGGCTCACCGCGCACGGCGCGCGGCCCCCGGTGGCGAGCAGGACCGGGGCGTCGGGGCGGTTGGTCCACCACCAGCGGACCATGCGCGCGTCGGTGGTGGCCGCGAGCAGGCCGGGGTCGAAGGGGTGTGCGCCGGGAACGACGCAGTCGGGGTCGGGACAGGCACAGCCGCGCTCCCGGTCGCCACGGCCCCCGGCGGGCCCGAGGCCCACGCCCGGGAGGACGGGCCAGTGCCACTCGGTGGCGCACAGGAGCGCCGCATCCAGGTGGGCAGGCCTCCTCTTGCGCCGGAACCGGAGCCTGCGTCGCCTTCCGAGGATCTCGCGCATGAGCGCTCGTTCCTTTCCGTTGAACGCCGAGGTCATCCACATCACAACAGGTGTGCGTCACTTCACTGTGCGTCCGGGCCGGCGCGTCACCGCCCCGTACGGTGCCGGCGTGGTGACCGGCCCCTTGGCCGCCCGCGGCGGGCGGCACCGCCCGGCACCGCCGAGCGTGCGCCGGGCCGCGGCCCGGGCCGGCTGTCCGTCCATTAAACGCGTGGCGAGGGGTGGCGCGCCCCTGGCGCGCACTGGCTGTCCCGCTGGTCCCGCTGTGCTCTTTCCCCGCCACTCGGGGATGGGGCGCGGCCTTCCGTGGTTGAGGACGCCACTGCTTCCCGTGGGGTTCCGGGCCCGTCCCAACTGCCCCTGGCCTACACCTTTTACGTACCCAGCCCGCTCGGAACGACGCCCCCGAGGGCCGCGTCGGCCGACGCCGTCTCCGGGAGGTGCCGCTTGTCGAACGGGGCTCAGTCGACCGCAAATCCTGCCCATGGGGGCCATTTTTGAGCCAAGTTACGGCTGCGGTAAATACCGCGCGCCCTCCCGTGACAATGCTGGACATCCCCTCACTTCTGCGTGTACATGTGGGTGCAGTGACAGCGGCGCAGATTGACATGGGGGTTTGCGATGCTATCCAGCGAAACGCACCCGTCGAAGAGCCGGCTGCCATGACCGCCCCTCACGTGCCGAAAGTGGCCGGATTCGATCCAACTGTTCCGGCGCCGACGCACACTGCGGCGCCCCTTCCGGACCTCCCGGCCCCTCCCGCCGGCCCCGGGGCGATGATCCAGGACAAGCTGGCGGGCTGGGTCTCCGACCTGACCACGCTGCACGAACTCACCGAACGCCTCACCCGTACGGGCACCCTCGACGACGCCCTCCACGAGCTGCTGCGCGCCGGCGCCGCGCTCGTCGGCGCCCGCCGCGGCATGGTCGTCCTCGAGCCCGCCGACGGCCTCGGCCCCGCCACCACCATCGGTCTGGGACTCGCCCACGCCGACCTCGGCACCATCGAGACGGTGCCGCGCAGCGCCACGTCCTACGGCCGCATCCTGGACGACGTCCCGGACGGCCCGCCGGCCGGCCGGACGTCCGGCCCCGTCGCCGTACCCGACCTGTTCGCCGACGAGGGCCTCGACCCCCGCCACCGGGAGGTCGCCGCCCGGCTCGGCTACGCCGCCAGCTACGCCGTGCCGCTCGCCACCGAGGCGGCCGGCCGGCTGGGTGCCGCCGTCTGGCTGTACGACGAGCCCGCCGAACCCGCCGAGGGGCGGCGCCACCTCGTGGGCCTCTACGGGCGGTACGCCTCCGAGCACCTGGCCCGGCTGCTGGAGCTGGAGCGGGGCCGCGCCAGGATGGCGACCATCGCCGAGGAGCTGCTGCCGAGCCGGCTGCCGCGCGTCGCGGGCGTCCAGCTCGCCGCCCGGCACCGCGCCGGGCCGCGGGGCGGCGGCGACTGGTACGACGCGCTGCCGCTGCCGGAGGGCGCGCTCGGCCTGGCGGTCGGTTCGGTCTCCGGGTCGGGGCCGAGCGCGCTCGCCGCGATGGGGCGGCTGCGGGCCTCCCTGCGGGCGTACGCCGTGATGGAGGGCGAGGACCCCGTCGCCGTCCTGTCCGACCTGGAGCTGCTGCTGCGGCTGACCGAACCGGCGCGGTCGGCCACCGCGCTCTTCGCGTACGCCGAACCGGCGCGCCGCAAGGTGGTGCTCGCCGGGGCCGGGCACACCCCGCCGCTGATCGTCGGCGAGCGGCGCACCGAGTACGTCGAGACGTCGCTGTCGGCACCCCTGGGGATGCTCGCCTGCTGGGAGGCGCCCAGCGTGGAGATCGCCCCCGAGCCGGGCGAGACGGTGCTCCTCTACACGGACGGGCTGCTGCGGCGCACCGGGGAGTCCACGGACCGGGCGTTCGCCAAGCTGCACGCGGCCGCGGCGACCGTGCCCGCGGCGGACCGGGCCGATCCGGGCGCGATCGCCGACCACGTCCTGCGGACGGTGCTGCCCGAGGGCGGCTCGGGGGACGAGGACGTGGTGGTGCTGGCCGCGCGCTTCGAGTGACGTAAGACCCTGGGTCGGCCGTCCGCACGACCGTACGATGGAGGGCGCCCCCGGCTCGGCCACCGCCGGGCCCGGGGCCGATCGAGTGTCGTACTAACAGGAGGCGGACCCGTGGCCGAAGAGCTCACGCCGGCGACCCCGGAAGAGTCGGAAGAGCCGATCAAGCAGCGGAAGAACGGCCTGTACCCGGGCGTGTCCGACGAGCTCGCGCAGAACATGAGGTCCGGCTGGGCCGACACCGAGCTGCACGGCCTGGAGCCCATCGCCCAGGCCGCCCACACCGCCGCCCGGCGCGCCGCGCTCTCCGCGCGCTTCCCCGGCGACCGGCTCGTCATCCCCTCGGGCAACCTGAAGGTCCGCGCCAACGACACGGAGTACGCCTTCCGGCCGTCGACCGAGTACGCGTACCTCACCGGCGACCACACCCACGACAGCGTGCTGGTGCTGGAGCCGCGGAAGGCCGGCGGCCACGACGCGACGATCTACCTGCTGCCCCGCTCCGACCGGGAGAACGGCGAGTTCTGGCTGGACGGCCAGGGCGAGCTGTGGGTGGGCCGCCGGCACTCCCTCACCGAGGCCGAGCGGCTCCTCGGCATCCCGGCCAAGGACGTGCGGGAGCTGGCGAAGCACCTGAGCGAGGCCACCGGCCCGGTGCGCACCGTGCGCGGGCACGACGCGGGCATCGAGGCGGCCCTGACCGACAAGGTCACCGCCGAGCGGGACGAGGAACTGCGGGTGTACCTCTCGGAGGCGCGCCTGGTGAAGGACGCGTTCGAGATCGCCGAGCTGGAGCGGGCGTGCGCGTCGACCGCCCGGGGCTTCGAGGACGTCGTCCGGGTCCTGGACAAGGCGGAGGCGACCAGCGAGCGGTACATCGAGGGAACGTTCTTCCTGCGGGCCCGCGTCGAGGGCAACGACATCGGCTACGGCTCCATCTGCGCCGCCGGTCCGCACGCCACGACGCTGCACTGGGTGCGCAACGACGGCCCGGTCCGCTCCGGTGAGCTGCTGCTGCTGGACGCGGGCGTGGAGACGACCGCCCTCTACACGGCCGACGTGACCCGGACGCTGCCGATCAACGGCCGCTTCACGGACCTCCAGCGCAAGATCTACGACGCCGTGTACGACGCCCAGGAGGCGGGTATCGCGGCGGTGCGGCCGGGCGCGCAGTTCCGCGACTTCCACGACGCGGCCCAGCGCGTGCTGGCCGAGCGGCTGGTCTCGTGGGGCCTGCTCGGGGACATGGACGTGGAGAAGGTCCTGGAGCTGGGCCTCCAGCGCCGCTGGACCCTGCACGGCACCGGTCACATGCTGGGCATGGACGTCCACGACTGCGCGGCCGCGCGGACCGAGGCGTACGTGGACGGCGTCCTGGAGCCGGGCATGTGCCTGACCGTCGAGCCGGGCCTGTACTTCCAGGCGGACGACCTGACGGTGCCGGAGGAGTACCGGGGCATCGGTGTGCGCATCGAGGACGACATCCTGGTCACCGAGGACGGCAACAGGAACCTTTCGGCCGCGCTGCCGCGCCGGTCGGACGAGGTCGAGGCGTGGATGGCCGGCCTGAAGGGCTGACCCTCGGGAACCTCACGCAAGGCCCCCCACCGGTGCGCCGGCGGGGGGCCTTCCGGCGTGGTGCGGCGCCCTTCGTCACCGGCGCCCCTGGGTGACCCGCGCCCGGCGTCACCGGCGCCGTGTCATGACGCCACGAGCGGGGCGCCCGTACGCCACTTGACGATCTTGTCGAAGCTCACCACCGCGCCGCCGCGTCCGGACCGGTTGCCGAAGTGGACGTGGTCGGCCAGCTCTTCGATGAGGCGCAGGCCCCGTCCGTGCTCGGCCTCCAGGGTGGTGCGGCACACCGCCGGGGCCGGTTCGGCGGGGAACCCGGGGCCCGAGTCGGCCACCTCGATACGGCACTTCTCGCCGTCCAGGTACGCCGTCACCCGGTACTCCGCCGAGACGTCCCCGGTGCCCGTCCGCCCGCCGTGCTCCACCGCGTTGGCGCACGCCTCGGTGAGGGCGAGCGACAGGTCGTAGGAGGTCTCCGGATCGACCCCCGCGGTCTCCATGGTGCCGAGGAGGAGGCGACGGGCGAGCGGAACGCTCGCAGCCTCGCGCCGCAAATGGAGAGACCACCAGATGCTCATGCTCCAGCCTCCTGGCTGCGGCTCGACATACCGATACGTATTGCCCCGCGTTGTCGGTCGTAAGCGCCGCGTTGACGCGACGGCCCCCGTTCGGCGGATATGCGTAGCCCGTACGCCGGTGTATGTCGGGTTCTGTCGGACTCCCCCGGCGAAACGGTGACCTTCCGGACCTGCCGCGTGGCGGGGAGGGCCGCAGTGCGATGATGGCCCGGCCATGTCTGCCCCTTCCGCTGGTCCACGGCTGCTGAGGGCCGCGGTGTTCACCGCGGTCTGCCTCGTGCTGTCCGGGCTGGGGCATGTACTCGCCGCCTGCGAGACCGTTCCCTGGTGGACGCTGGTCCTGGGCTTCCTCTGCGTCTTCGCGGTGACGGTGCCGTTCGCCGGTCGCGAACGGTCGCTCCCGGTGATCGCCACGGCCCTGGCCGGCGGCCAGCTCACGCTGCACGTGCTGTTCGGGCTCGGACAGCGGCAGCAGCTCACCATGGGTATCGGCGAGCGGGCGGACGACGCGTTGATCCGGATGGCCGCCAAACTGGTGTGCGGGGCGGGCGCCTCGTCGCTGAGCGTCCCGGACGCCCGGCGGATCGTCACGCGGGCCGGGCTGGACCCGGCCGCCGCCGTCCCGCACGCGGGGCACGCGGCGGAACCCGCCGCGCTGTGGCCCGGCCTGCCCATGGTCCTCGGACACCTGCTGGCCGCCCTGGCGACCGGGTGGCTGCTGCGGCGCGGCGACCTGGCGCTGCTGAAGCTGGGCCGCCTGTCGGCACACGGTGCCACCGAACTCGCCGAAGGGGCGCTGGTGCGCTCCCTGCGCGCCGCCCTCGTCCTCGTACGCGCCCTGGTGTCCGGGCTGCCCGCGCTGCCCGCGAGCGGGCCGCGTCCGCCGCGTACCGACGACGACACTCCTCCGCCCCCCGCGGCGGAGGCACTTCTCCACACGGTGATCAGGCGCGGCCCGCCGGCCGTATCGCTCTACGCCCTCGCAGCCTGACACGGCCCACTCGACGGGAGTGGTGCCGTGGTGCGCCCGTGCGCACGCGTCCACTTTCCTGAGTTCCGTGGAGTGTGTTCCTGCCATGAACGTTTCTTCCCGTATCGCCCTCGCCGGCGGTGTCGCCCTCTCCTCCGTCGTCCTGCTCTCCGGGACCGCCTTCGCGCACGTCAGCGTGCAGCCGCAGGGCGAGGCCGCCAAGGGCGGGTACGCCACCGTCAACTTCAAGGTCCCCAACGAGCGCGACAACGCCTCGACCGTGAAGGTCGAAGTGACCCTCCCCGCCGACGCCCCGATGGCCTCCGTCATGCCGCAGCCCGTCCCGGGCTGGACCGTCACGGTCGACAAGGCCAAGCTCGCCAAGCCGCTCGAGGTGCACGGCAAGAAGATCACCGAGGCGCCCTCCAAGATCACTTGGACGGCGGCCGGTTCCAAGATCGGCCCCGGGCAGTTCCAGCAGTTCCCCGTCTCCCTGGGGCAGCTTCCCGAGAACGCCGACCAGCTCGTCTTCAAGGCCCTCCAGACGTACGACAACAAGGAGGTCGTGCGCTGGATCGAGGAGCCGAAGGACGGCGCCCCGGAGCCGGAGACGCCCGCTCCCGTGCTGAAGCTGTCCGCCGCGAAGGACGACCACCACTCCACCGCCACCACGAAGGACGAGAAGGACCACGGCACGGAGGAGAAGGCGGCCGCCGCGGACTCCACCGACACCACCGCCCGTGTCCTCGGCGTCGTCGGCATCCTCGTCGGCGCCGCCGGTGTCGCCTTCGGTGTCCTCGCCGGACGCCGCCGCTCGGCCTGACGGCCACCCCGAAACACCGAGAGAGAAACCCATGCACATCCCCAAGACCGGCGCGCGGTCCCGGCGTACCCCCGTCGTCGCGGCCGCGCTCGTCGCCGTGTCGGCGCTCACCCTGTCCGCCTGCGGCGACGGCGGCAGCGGCACCTCCGGCGACTCCGTCGCCGGAGTGTCCGTCCAGGCGTCGCCCGACAAGGGCGCGACCGTGCTCGACCGGCCCTTCGAGAAGCCCAACCTCGTCCTGACGGACACCAAGGGCCGGAAGTACGACCTCCGTGCGCAAACCGACGGCAGGCCGACGCTGATCTACTTCGGCTACACGCACTGCCCCGACGTCTGCCCGCTGACGATGAGCAACATCGCCCTGGCCCGCAAGAAGCTCCCCAGGGCGGACCAGGACCGGCTCCAGGTCGTGTTCGTCACGACCGACCCCGAGCGGGACACCGCCGCCGAGCTCGCCAAGTGGCTGCCCGGCGCGGGCGATCCGTCCTTCACCGGCCTCACCGGCGACTTCCCGACCATCCAGGCGGGCGCGCGCCAGATCGGCATCGGCATCGACCCGCCGAAGAAGGAGAAGGACGGCTCGGTCGTCTCCATGCACGGCGCGCAGGTGATCGCGTTCTCGCCCAGGACCGACCAGGGCTACGTCGTCTTCGACGACGACACCACCGCCGAGGAGTACGAGAAGGCCCTGCCGAAGATCATCAAGGGGGAGAACCCGTGAACCGCCGCACCACCCTGACCGCCCTCGCCGCCGCCACCGCCCTCGCAGGGGCCGTGGCGCTGGGCGGCTGCTCCTCCGGCAGCGGGCCCGCGCTCAAGGTCGACGGGGCCTTCATGCCGCAGCCCGTGAGCGACATGGCGGGCGGCTTCATGACCGTCACCAACTCGGGGGACGCGGCCGACCGCCTCACCTCGGTCACGAGCCCGCTCTCCGACGACGTCCAGATACACGAGACCAAGAACCAGAAGATGCGGCAGGTGTCGTCCTTCGACATCCCCGCGGGCGGCGAGCTGAAGCTCGAACGCGGCGGCAGCCACATCATGTTCATGGCCATCAAGAAGCGGCCGAAGCAGGGCGACACGGTCGAGGTGGAGCTCCACTTCGAGAAGTCGGACCCGATCAAGGTCGACCTGCCGGTGGAAGCCGCGACCCACAACCCGGCCGCGCACTAGGCACTTGGGGGACTGACACACCATGACGGCCACCGCCCCGCGCTTCGGCGCCGCCCACGTGCTGCGGCTGCTGCTGGTCACCGCCGCGCTGCTCGCCACCGTGCTCTCCGGCACGGCGAACGCGCACGCCGCCCTGACCGGCAGCGACCCGAAGGACGGGGCGGTGGTCGCCACCGCCCCCAAGGGCGTCACGCTCACCTTCTCCGAACAGGTCGCCATGGGCGACGACGCCATCCGCGTGCTGGAACCGAGCGGCAAGCGCGCCGACACGGGCGAGCTGCGCGACCTGTGCTCCGGCGCCGTCGTGAAGTACGGCGTGGACCTGCACGCCGGGCTGCCCGACGGCACGTACACCGTCGCCTGGCGCGCCGTCTCCGCCGACAGCCACCCCATCTCCGGCGCGTTCACCTTCTCCATCGGCGCCCCGTCGAAGACGACGGTGGCGCTGCCCAAGGAGGAGGCGGGCGGCGGGACGGCGGGCGTGCTGTACGGGGTCGCGCGGTACGTCTCCTACGCCGGTTTCGTGCTGCTGGTGGGCGGCGCCGCCTTCGTGCTGGCGTGCTGGCCGCGCGGCGCGTCCGTACGGGCGGTGCAGCGGGTCGTGGTGCGGGGGTGGGCGGTGCTGACGGCGGCCACGCTGGCCCTGCTGGTGCTGCGCGCGCCGTACACCGGGCTGCCCTTCGGGGTCGGCTCGCTCGGCGCGGTCCTGGAGACCAAGACCGGTGCCGCCCTCGTCTCACGGCTGCTGCTGCTGGGCGCGGCGGCGCTGTTCGTGGCGGTGCTCTTCGGCGCGTACACGCGGCGGGAGGACGAGACAGAGAAGAAGGACCTCACCTTCGGGCTCGCCATCGGCGGCACGGTGGTCGCCGCCGGGATCGCCGGTACGTGGGCGCTGTCCGAGCACGCGTCGGCCGGGCTCCAGCCGCTGGTCGCCATGCCCGTGGACATCCTGCACCTGCTGGCGATGGCCGCCTGGCTGGGCGGCCTGGCCGCACTGCTGGTCGCGCTCCACCGGGAGCCGACGATCGAGGGCTCGGCGGTACGGCGGTTCTCGCGGGTGGCGTTCGGCTCCGTGGTCGTGCTGGCCGTGACCGGCGTGTACCAGTCGTGGCGGCAGGTCGGTTCCTGGACCGCGCTGACCGGTACGGCGTACGGGCGGCTGCTGCTGCTCAAGGTGGCGCTGGTCGCCGTCCTGCTGGCCGTGGCGTGGATCTCCCGGCGGTGGACGCGGCGGCTGGCGGAGACGGCCGTCGTGGCGGCCGGGGACGAAGAGGACGAGGGCCGGGACGAGGACGAGGGCGCCGGCGAGCCGGTCACCGTCCCCGACGACGTACCCGAGGAGCGCGCCGCCCAGCTCGCCCGGCAGCGGGCCGCCCTCGCCACCGCCCGCGCCAAGCGCGCCCGCGAGGCCGACCCCGAGCGCGCCGGACTGCGGCGTTCCGTGCTCGCCGAGGCGTCCGTCGCGGTGGTGCTGCTCGCCGTGACCACCGTCCTGACGACCACCGAGCCGGGCCGCACCGAGGAGGAGGCGGGCCGTGCGCAGGCGTCGTCGTCCTCCCCCGCCGTGCCGGACCGGCCGCTCGACCTGAGGCTGCCCTTCGACACCGGCGGCGCCAAGAACGGCAAGGGCACGGTACGGCTCACCCTCGACCCGGGCCGCTCCGGCCGCAACACCCTCCACCTGTTCGTGACCGGGGCGAACGGGCGGCCCCTGGACGTACCGGAGCTGAAGGTCTCCTACACCCTGGAGTCCCAGCAGATCGGCCCCCTGCCCGTGGTCCCGGACCGGGTCACGGCCGGGCACTGGACCTCGGACCGGGTCCAGATCCCGATGCCGGGCGAGTGGAGGCTGCGGGTGACCGTCCGTACCTCCGACATCGACCAGACGACCATCGACAAGAACGTGAAGATCGGCTGACCGTGAGCGAGCACGTGGACATTTCGAGGCGCAGACTGCTGGGCACCGTCGGCGCGGCCGGCGCCACCGGGCTGGCACTGGGCGCCACCGGGGGCGCGGCGGCGTACGCCGCGGCCGCGGCGGAGCCCGCCGTGGCGCTGGCGAGCGTCGGCTCGACCGCCGTGCCGTTCCGCGGGGCGCACCAGGCGGGCATCCTCCAGCCGCTCCAGGCGCGCGGCCACCTGATCGCCTTCGACCTGGCGCCGGGCGCGGGCCGCAAGGAGGCCGTCGCGCTGATGCGCCGCTGGTCGGCGGCGGCCGAGCGGCTGATGGCCGGCGAGCCGCTGGGGGAGGCGGACAGCGGCGTGGCCCTGGACGCGGGCCCGTCCTCGCTGACGGTCACGTTCGGCTTCGGGGCGTCCTTCTTCGACCGGACGGGGCTGGTGGCGCGGCGGCCGGTGGAGCTGGACCCGCTGCCCGCCTTCTCGTCCGACCAACTGGACCCCAAGCGGTCGAACGGCGATCTGTGGGTGCAGATCGGTGCCGACGACGCGCTGGTCGCCTTCCACGCGCTGCGCACCGTCCAGAAGGAGGCGGGCGCGGCCGCGAGGGTGCGCTGGCAGATGAACGGCTTCAACCGCTCGCCGGGCGCCACCGCGCACCCGATGACGGCCCGCAATCTGATGGGCCAGGTGGACGGTTCGCGCAATCCCAAGCCGTCCGAGCCGGACTTCCAGCAGCGGGTCTTCGTCCCGGCGGGCGGGGAGCACCCGTGGATGGCGGGCGGTTCGTACGCCGTCGTCCGGCGCATCCGGATGCTCCTGGACGACTGGGAGAAGCTGCCGCGCGAGCGGCAGGAGCGGGTGATAGGCCGCCGGAAGTCGGACGGGGCGCCGCTGACGGGCGGGAGCGAGACGTCCGCGATCGACCTGGACCGGACCGGTCCGGACGGGAAGCCGGTGGTGCCGGACAACGCGCACGCGCGGATCTCGGCGCCGGAGCAGAACGGCGGCGCGGCGATGCTGCGGCGCCCGTTCTCCTTCCACGACGGCATCGGGCCGGACGGGGCGCCGGACGCGGGGCTGCTGTTCATCGCCTGGCAGGCCGATCCCCTGAAGGGGTTCGTACCGGTGCAGCGGAAGCTGGACCGGGGTGACGCGCTGTCGCCGTTCCTCCGGCACGAGTCGAGCGGCCTGTTCGCCGTGCCGGGCGGTCCGCGGGAGGGCGAGTACGTGGGGCAGCGGCTGCTGGAGGCGTGACCACGCGCGCGTGGGGCAGCGGCTGCCGGGGACGTGACCACGCGGGCGCGTGGAGCATTAGGGTGACCGGTATGTCGGCCACGCGCTATACGTATCTCGGTCCCGAGGGCACCTTCACGGAAGCCGCCCTGCGCACGCTCCCGGAAGCCGCCACGCGGGAGCTGGTGCCGATGGTCTCCGTGCCGGCGGCGCTGGACGCCGTGCGCAACGGGGAGGCGGCGGCCGCACTCGTGCCGATCGAGAACTCGGTGGAGGGCGGGGTGACCGCGACCCTCGACGAGCTGGCGTCCGGCGAGCCGCTGATGATCTACCGCGAGGTGCTGCTGCCGATCGCCTTCGCGCTGCTGGTGCGTCCTGGCACGGCGCTGTCCGACATCAAGACGGTCACCGGTCACCCGGTCGCCCAGCCGCAGGTGCGCAACTGGCTGCGGGCGCACCTGCCCGAGGCGGTGTGGGAGTCGGCCGCGTCGAACGCGGACGGTGCGCGGCTGGTGCAGGAGGGCCGGTTCGACGCGGCGTTCGCGGGTGAGTTCGCGGCGGCGACGTACGGGCTGGAGGCGCTGGTCACCGAGATCCACGACGCCGAGAACGCGGAGACCCGGTTCGTGCTGGTGGGCCGCCCGGCCCGGCCGTCCGCCCCGACGGGCGCGGACAAGACGTCGGTGGTCATCTGGCAGCGCGAGGACCACCCGGGTGCGCTGCTGGAGCTGCTCCAGGAGTTCGCGGCGCGCGGGGTGAACCTGATGCTGCTCCAGTCGCGGCCGACGGGCGCGGGGATCGGCAATTACTGCTTCGCGATCGACGCCGAGGGCCACATCGCGGACCGGCGGGTCGGGGAGGCCCTGATGGGCCTGAGGCGGATCTGCGCGAACGTGCGGTTCCTCGGCTCGTACCCGCGGGCGGGGGCGCGCCCCGAGGACGTGGCGTCGCCGCGGCCGGGCACGTCGGACGCGGACTTCACGGCGGCGTCGGACTGGCTGGCGCGGTGCCAGGACGGCCGGGCCTGAGAACAGTTGTCCACCGAGTTATCCACAGGCCCGCTTCTCGACCTGGGGACAAGTCGACAACGCAACCGGGCGAGGTCGACAAATCGCTCCAGTCACCCCAGGTGGCCGCAGAGCGCCCCACGTCGGCCGTGTCACCTCAATTCCATCGATCAACTCTTTAGGGCGAGAATTTCCCACCCGAATGAGTGTGTGGAGGGTGTTTGATCAGGGAATCCAGGGTGACGGCACGGCAACGCCACGGTATTCGGAATGATCCATTTCTTAGTCCACAATGGATGCGCACAGCCTGTGGATAACCCAGGGAATCGCCCGTCGGCTGTGGACAACGGCCGGGAATTCAGCCCGCTTTCCCGGGAAAGAATTCCGGCAATTCGGGCAAAGCGACACGCAAGCCACGCCCGGCATATCGGCTGGGGTGCGGTGAGTCCGCACCGGTAGCCTGGTGGGGTGATTGACCTTCGCCTGCTCCGTGAGGACCCCGACCGTGTTCGCGCCTCCCAGCGCGCCCGTGGAGAGGACGTCGGCCTCGTCGACGCCCTGCTCTCCGCCGATGAGCGGCGCAGGTCGTCCGGCGTCCGCTTCGACGAACTCCGCTCCGAGCAGAAGGCGCTCGGCAAGCTGATTCCCAAGGCGTCCCCCGAGGAGCGCGCGGAGCTGCTCCAGAAGGCCGAGCAGCTCAAGGCGGACGTCAGGGCCGCCGACGCCGCCCAGAACGAGGCGGACGACGAGACCAGGCGGCTGCTGCTGAAGCTCGGCAACATCGTCCACGAGGACGTGCCGGTCGGCGGCGAGGAGGACTTCGTCGTCCTGGAGACGCACGGCACCGTCCGCGACTTCGGCGCCGAGGGCTTCGAGCCCAAGGACCACCTGGAGCTCGGCGAGGCACTGGGCGCCATCGACGTCGAGCGCGCCGCCAAGGTCTCCGGCTCGCGCTTCTACTACCTCACCGGCGTCGGCGCGCTGCTGGAGCTCGCGCTGGTCAACGCGGCGATCGCGCAGGCGACGGAGGCCGGGTTCATCCCGATGCTGACGCCCACGCTGGTCCGTCCGCGCGCCATGGAGGGCACCGGCTTCCTCGGCCAGGCCGCCGAGAACGTGTACCACCTGGAGAAGGACGACTACTACCTGGTCGGCACGTCCGAGGTGCCGCTGGCCGCGTACCACATGGACGAGATCCTCGACGCGGACAAGCTGCCGCTGCGGTACGCCGGCTTCTCGCCCTGCTACCGGCGCGAGGCGGGCACGTACGGCAAGGACACCCGGGGCATCTTCCGCGTCCACCAGTTCGACAAGGTGGAGATGTTCTCCTACGTCGCGCCGGAGGACGCCGAGGCCGAGCACAAGCGGCTGCTGGACTGGGAGAAGCAGTGGCTGACGGCCCTGGAGCTGCCGTTCCAGGTGATCGACGTGGCCACCGGTGACCTGGGCGCCTCCGCCTCGCGCAAGTACGACTGCGAGGCCTGGATCCCGACGCAGGGCAAGTACCGCGAGCTGACCTCCGCGTCGAACTGCGACAGCTTCCAGGCGCGGCGCCTGTCGGTGCGGATGCGCGACGGCAAGAAGGTCCAGCCGCTCGCCACCCTCAACGGCACGCTGTGCGCGGTCCCCCGCACGATCGTCGCGCTGCTGGAGAACCACCAGCAGGCCGACGGCTCCGTGCGCGTCCCGCCGGTCCTCCGTCCCTACCTCGGTGGCCGGGACGTCCTGGAGCCCGTCTCCAAGTGACCCCGTTCCCCTACAAGCTGGTCGCGACCGACCTGGACGGGACGCTGCTGCGTTCCGACGGGACGGTCTCGCAGCGCACGCGCGACGCGCTCGCCGCCGCCACGGAGGCGGGCGCCGCGCACATCGTCGTCACGGGCCGGGCCGTCCCCTGGACCCGCCACATCCTGGACGACCTGGGGTACGACGGGCTCGCCGTCTGCGGCCAGGGCGCCCAGGTCTACCACGCGGGCGAGCACCGGCTGCTGACCTCCGTGACCCTGGACCGGCAGCTCGCGGGCCTGGCCCTGTCCAAGCTGGAGGCCGAGGTCGGCCCGCTGGCCCTCGCCGCCAGCCGTGACGGCCTGGACGGGGAGGTCCTGGTCGGTCCCGGTTACCGCGTCCAGGAGGGCCCGCTGCCCTACCTGCCGTACGAGGACCCGGCCGACCTGTGGTCCGCCCCGCTCAACAAGGTCTACATCCAGCACCCCGAACTGGACGACGACGCCCTGGCGCACGCCGCCCGGCGGACCGTCGGCGGTCTGGTGGACGTGGTGGTGGCGGGCGCGGGGGTCGTCGAGATCCTCCCGCTGGGCCTGAGCAAGGCCACGGGCCTGTCCCTGGCCGCCCGCCGGCTGGGCGTCAAGGCGGCCGGCACCATCGCGTTCGGCGACATGCCCAACGACATCCCCATGTTCGCCTGGGCCCACCACGGCGTCGCCATGGCCAACGCCCACGACGACCTCAAGGCCGTCGCCCACGAGGTCACGGCCTCCAACGAGGACGACGGCATCGCGGTCGTGCTCGAGCAGCTCCTGGCGGGCTAGGAGGCCCTCCGGGGGTCCGCTCCCCTGCCGGGCAACGCGCCGGAGGGGGCGGCCCGCGCGACACGTCGCGCGCTCGAAGCGGCCGCCCCCGGCGCGCTCACCCCGTGCGACCGGGGCATGACCAATGTGCCCCGCACGCACGGCGCGGCGCCACCGGATTACCCGGGGCGCCGCGCCGGACCCGTACGGGTCAGAAGTTGATCATGTGCCCGGCCAGCCCGTGCACGGCCTCCTTGACGGCCTCGCCCAACGTCGGGTGCGCGTGGACGTTCCGCGCCACCTCGTGCACCGTCAGGTCCCACTGCTGCGCCAGCGTCAGCTCGGGCAGCAGCTCCGTGACGTCCGGGCCGATCAGGTGCGCGCCGATGATCTCGCCGTACTTCGCGTCGCTGATCAGCTTCACGAACCCGGTCGTGTCCCCCAGCCCGTGCGCCTTGCCGTTCGCCATGAACGGGAACTTCGCGACCTTGACGTCGAAGCCCTTCTCCCGCGCCTGCTCCTCCGTCCAGCCGAAGCTGGCGATCTGCGGCTGGCAGTACGTGGCGCGCGGGATCATCGGGTAGTCGAGCTCCATGGTCTCGGCACCCGCGATGGTCTCGGCGGCGACGACGCCCATCGCCTCGGCCGTGTGCGCGAGCATCAGCTTCGCCGTCACGTCACCGATCGCGTAGATGTGCGGCACCGAGGTGCGCGAGCGCCCGTCCACGTCGATCGCGCCGCGCTCGGTGAGCTTCACCCCGGTGTTCTCCAGGCCGTAGCCCTCGACGTTCGGCGCGAAGCCGATCGCCTGGAGCACCTTGTCGGCCTCCAGCACCTGCTGCTTGCCGTCCTTGCCGGTCACGGTCACCCGCACCCGCGGACCGGACTCGTCGATCGCCTCCACCCGCGTGGACGTCAGCACGTCGATCCCAAGCTTGCGGTACTGCTTCGCCAGCTCCGCCGAGACGTCCTTGTCCTCCAGCGGCGCCACCCGGTCGAGGAACTCGACGATGGTGACCTTCACGCCGTAGTTGTGCATCACGTACGCGAACTCGATGCCGATCGCGCCCGCGCCGGCGATCACGATCGACTGGGGCAGGTCCTGGGTGAGGATCTGCTCCTCGTACGTGACGACCCGCTCGCTGCGCCGCGTGCCGGGCAGCAGGCGCGGCGTGGCGCCGGTGGCGATGATGCAGTGGTCGAACGAGATCGTGGTCGAGCCGCCGTCGGAGAGCGCGACCTGGAGCGTGTTCGCGTCCAGGAAGGTGCCCCGGCCGGTGAACTCGGTGATCTTGTTCTTCTTCATCAGGAAGTGGACGCCCTTCACACGGCCGTCCGCGACGGACCGGCTGCGCCGGAACGCCTCCCCGTAGTCGAAGGAGACCTGGCCGTCGACCTTGATGCCGTACGTCTTCGCCTCGTGGGTGAAGAGGTGGGCCAGCTCGGCGTTGCGCAGCAGGGCCTTGGTGGGGATGCAGCCGACGTTCAGGCAGACACCGCCCCAGTACTTCTCCTCGACGACCGCGACGCGCTTGCCCAACTGGGCGGCGCGGATGGCGGCGACGTATCCGCCGGGGCCTGCTCCGAGTACGACGACGTCGAAGCGGTCTGACATGGCGTGCTCCCCAGGGTGTGAGTGAGTGCGGATGTGCCCACAGTAATCCTGGGGGCAAGTTGTAGGATGACTGGGCAACCGGGCGAATAGGCGGAATGGAGCAGTGGGCGGATGGCACTGAAGGCGGCGGGACGCACCTCCCTCGTCGACGCGGTCGTGGAGCAGCTCCGCGCCCAGCTCACGGACGGCGCATGGGCCGTCGGCGACCGCATCCCCACCGAGCACGACCTCGCCGAGCAGCTCGGCGTCGGCCGCAACACCGTCCGCGAGGCCGTCCGCGTCCTCGTCCACGCCGGCCTGCTGGAGTCCCGGCAGGGCAACGGCACGTTCGTCCGCTCCACCGCCGACCCCGCCGCCGTCCTGCGCACCGTCCGGGCCGCCGGCGCCCTGGACGTCCTGGAGCTGCGGATCGCCCTGGAGACCGAGGCGGCCCGCCTGGCGGCGCTGCGGCGCGACACGCACGACCTGCTGCGGCTGCGCGCCGCGCTGGCGACCCTGCGCGAGGAGGGCGACCGGGACGCGGACGCCGACCTGGCCTTCCACCGCGCGGTCGTCGAGGCGACGCACAACGCCGCGTTCACCGAGGTGTACCGGTTCTTCTCCGCGCAGGTCCACGAGAGCCTCGTCGCTGCGCTCGGCGACCACGAGATGCCCGCCATCGACCTGGACGCGCACGAGGCGCTGGTCGTGGCCGTCGAGGCGGGCGACCCGGAGGCGGCGGGCGCGGCGGCGCGCGAGCTGCTGCGGGAGCCCCTGGAGACGGTGCGCGCGATCGTCGCCGCCCGCTGAACCCCCCTCACGTACGTACGTTGTCGAGAAAGGTGCATGCCGTGTCACGCCCGGATGCCGATGAGCTGCTCCTGGACGCGGAGGCGGACGTCCGGCCCTCGCCGCAAGGCGCCGCCGCGCGGCGGGCGTCGCTCGCCCACCCGGTGCTGCTGCTCGTCGGGATCGTGCTGGCGTCGCTGAACATGCGGGCGGCACTGGCGAGCGTGTCACCCCTGGTCGGCGAGATCAGCGCGGCGTTCGGGCTGTCGTCCACGGCGACCTCCCTGGTCACGTCCGTGCCCGTGCTGTTCCTCGGCGTGGGTGCGCTGGTCGCGCCCGGGCTGGCACGGCGGCTGGGCACCGAACGGGTGCTGCTGGGCGCGCTGTTGCTGCTGGCGGCGGGCATCCTCGCGCGCGTGCTGCCCTCCGTGTACGCGCTGTACGGCGGGGGTGTGCTGGTCGGGACGGCCATCGCGCTGCTCAACGTCCTGATGCCCGGGCTGATCAAGCGCGACTTCCCCGACCGGGCCGCGTCCATGACGTCCGTCTACACGGGCGCGATGATCGCGGGCGCGACGGTGGTGGCGGCCGCGTCCGTGCCGCTGGAGCGGGCGTTCGGGGGGAGCTGGGCGGCGTCGCTGGCCTTCTGGTCGCTGCTCGCGGCGGTGGCGGCGGTCGTGTGGCTGCCGCAGGTGCTGATCGCCCGGGGACGGACGGGGCACGAGCTGCGCACGGCGGCCGGCCGGGGCGCGGGCCGCGGTGTCTGGCGCTCGGCACTGGCCTGGCAGGTCACCCTCTTCATGGGGCTCCAGTCCCTGTGGTCGTACGTCCTGATCGCCTGGATGCCGACGATCTTCACCGACCAGGGGATGAGCCGCTCCACGGCCGGTGTCGTCTTCGCCTTCAACAACCTCATCCAGGTCGCGGGCGCGTTCCTGGTGCCCCTGCTGGCGGGCCGGATGCGCGGCCAGCGCCCGCTCGTCGTGCTGGTCACCTCGCTGGTCGCGACGGGGTACGCGGGGCTGATGGTCGCCCCGGTCGCGGGCGCCTGGCTGTGGGCGGCGGTGCTCGGTGTCGGCCAGGGCGGCGCGGTGGGGCTCGCCCTGACCCTGATCGTGCTGCGCAGCGGGGACGCGGTGACCGCCTCACGGCTCTCGGGGATGGCCCAGACGGTCGGTTACCTCCTGGCGGCCGCCGGTCCGCTGGCGGCGGGCGCGGTCCACGAGGCGACGGGCACCTGGACGGTCCCCATCGCGCTGGTCCTGGGCGTCTGCGGGGCGGCGCTGGCGGTGGGCCTGATGGCGGCGCGCGACCGGAAGATCTAGTCCCGGTCCTTGCGGCGGCGCCACCCGCGCCGGTGCTCGCGGCGGGCGCGGCTGAAGAACCAGCCGGCCGGCGGCTCGTCGGAGCGCCAGGGCTGCGGCTCGGGCGGCCGGCCGCGCCACCGGGCGGCGAGCATCCGGGCCCGGGCGGACGGCTCGGTGGTCCCGGCGGAGCGTATGAAGTCGTCGTCCAGCTCGACGTCGTCCCACGGGTCGTCGGGGTCAGCGGCCATGGTTGCCTCCTCCGTACGCCAAGTGTGCCCACCGGTCCGTCGGAACGGTGTGAGGAAGGCCGAAAGGCCCTGCACGCGTGCGTGGAGGGCCTTTCGTGTGCCGTACGGACCGCCTACTCGTCGCCCGCCAGGGTCAGCGTCCGCAGCTTCTGACCGGCGTACCAGGTCGCCGCGACGGTCACCCCCGCCAGCAGCGCCACCGCGACCGGCAGGCCCACGTCCGAGGCGATCAGCCCGTCGCCGGTGACCTTCTCGGCGACGGCCAGCGCCCACTGCTGGACGCTCAGCGTCTTGGCGCCCTCGATGAGGGTGCCGAACAGGGCCTCCCACACCAGCGCGTACACGAGCCCGATGACGACCGCGTGCCGGCTGACCGTACCGAGCAGCAGGAACAGCGCGCTGTAGGCGATGGAGGCGACCAGCGCGGCGACGGTGTAGGCGACCGCCACCTGCTGTCCGTTGCCGTTGAGGATGTACCCCGCCAGGAAGGTGGGGACGGCGGAGAACACCATGGTCACGGCGATGGCCACGATCAGTTTGGTGAAGATGATCGACGGCCGCTTCACCGGCTTGGCGAGCAGGTAGACGATGGAGCCGTCGTCGATCTCCGGCCCGATCGCGCCCGTTCCGGCGATCACGCCGATCAGCGGCACCATCGTGGCGAGCGCGAACCCGCCGAGGACGTCGGCGGCGATCTGGTCGTCGGCGCCGTTGAATCCCCGGACGGCGGCCGCGATCAGCAGCAGCAGGCCGGGCAGGACGAAGAGGATCGCGGCCCGGCGGCGGCCGAGCAGGGCCTTGTAGGTGAGCCGGGCGACTGTGGGGTTGTACATGGTCGTGAGGCTCCCTTCAGGCCGCGACGAGGTACGAGAAGACCGACTCCAGGGACTCGTCCGAGGGCGAGACCGTCAGCAGCCGGATGGAGTGCTCGCGGGCCACCTTCGGCAGCAGCTCGGTGAAGCGCCCGAAGTCCACCGCCTGGATGCGCAGCGCCCCCTCGGTCACGTCCACCTCGATGCCGGCCGTCGAGGGGTCGGCGATCAGGGCGGCCGCCAGCGCGCGGTCGTCGCTGGAGCGTACGAGGTAGCGGTGCGGCCGGTCGGTCATCAGGCGCCGGATGCGCCGGAAGTCGCCGCTCGCCGCGTGCCGCCCCGCCACGATCACCTCGATGTGCGAGGCGAGCTGCTCGACCTCCTCCAGGATGTGCGAGGAGAACAGGACGGTACGGCCCTCCCGGCCCATCCGCCGCAGCAGGTCCATGAGCTGCATGCGCTGGCGCGGGTCCATGCCGTTGAACGGCTCGTCCAGCAGCAGCACGGACGGCTCGTGGACGAGGGCGGACGCCATCTTCACGCGCTGCCGCATGCCCTTGCTGTACGTGGCGATCTTGCGGTCCTGGGCGTACTCCATCTCCACGGTGGCCAGCGCCCGTTGCGCCTCCGCCGCGCCCAGCCCGTGCAACTCGGCGTTGGCGACGACGAATTCGCGGCCGGTGAGGAAGTCGTACATGGCCTCGCGCTCCGGCACGACGCCGATCCGCCGGTAGACGGACTCGTTGCGCCAGATCTGCTCCCCGTCGAGGGTCACGGCACCGGTCGAGGGGGCGAGGAAGCCGCCCATCATGTTGATCAGGGTGGACTTGCCCGCGCCGTTGGGCCCGAGCAGTCCGGTCACACCGGGGCCGATGGTCATGGTGACGTCGTTGACGGCCACGACGTTCCCGAACCACCGCGAGACGTGGTCGATGGAAAGAGTGCTCATGGGCGCGGCCCGTTCCTTAGGAGGCTGGTGGTGGGCGACGGGAGGGCGGTCACAGCCCGACCTTTCGGTAGCGGCGCATCAGTACGGCGTAGGAGCCCGCGATGAGCGCGAGGACGACCAGCAGGTAGACCGCGCCCACCCCGGCGTCCGGGCCCGCCTCGGCGGGGAAGGACGACGTGGCGCCCAGGAAGGCGGTCTGTACGCCGTCGATGAGGGTGATCGGCGAGAACAGGCCGAGCCACTGCACCGCCCCCAGGGAGTCGGTGCTCCAGGCGATGGCCTGGAGGGTGGTGACGGCGCCGTACGTGATCGTGAGGACGGCGATCACGGCGGCGACGCCGAAGCCCCGGCGCGGGGTGAGCGCGGCCATGACGAGGCCGATGCCGCCGAAGAGGAGCGAGAGCAGAGCCACGGAGACCAGTCCCTGGGCGAATCCCCGTGTCTGGTCGGCGAAGTCCATCTTCGCCAGCAGGGACCCGATGTAGAGGATGAGCAGCGGCGAGGCGGTCAGGACGAACAGCGCCGACGCCATGGCGCCGTACTTGGCGAGGACGTAGTCGACGCGCTCGATGGGGCGGGAGAAGTACAGCGGCACCGTCTTGAAGCGCAGGTCGCGCGAGACCGACTGCGGGGCCTGCGCGGCCAGGTACAGCCCGATGACGGCCTGCGTGAAGATCGCGTACCGCGTGTAGTCCAGCGGCAGGTCCTCCAGCTTGGTGGCCACGGCGACCGCGACGACGACCAGCGCGGGGATGCACATCACCGCGAACAGGATCATCGGCAGCACCTTGGACTTGGCGCTGCGGCCCAGCCCGTACGCGCCGCGCAGCGACTGCGAGAACAGCGAGCGGCGGGCGTAGGAGCGACCGAGGCGGGGCCCCGCGTAGTCGCGGTAGCCGATGTTGTGGATCCGGGTCTGGGCCGGGGTGTGGGTCTGGGGCTCGGTGGTCATCGGGCCGTTACCTCCGTCGTGGCCTGGTCCGCCGCGGGTGCCGCTTCCGTGCCCGGCCGGAAGACCTCGGCGATGTGGTGGCGGCGCTGTTCCATCCGGACGAGGCCGAGGCCGAGGCGGGCGACGGTGTCGCGCACGATGTCGTACGTCTCCTCGCCGGTCGCCTCCAGCAGCAGGATGTGGCCCGCGCCCGGCAGGCCGTCCTCCACGCGCGCGTGGAGCGTGACCCCGGCCGCCGTGAGCGCCTCGCGGACGGCCGCCGTGCCGTCGGGGTGCTCGTCGGTGTCGGTGACCTCGACGGCGAGGGTGGCCGTGAGCTGGGTGAAGTCGCTGGTGGAGCTGGAGCGCAGCAGCTTGCCGCCGTCGATGACGACGACGTGGTCGCAGGTCCGCTCGAGCTCGCCCAGCAGGTGGGAGGTGACCAGGACCGAGATGCCGAAGTCCGTGTACACGCGGCGGATCAGGCCCAGCATCTCGTCGCGGCCGACCGGGTCGAGCCCGTTGGTCGGCTCGTCGAGGAGGACCAGCTTCGGGTCGTGCACCAGGGCCTGCGCGAGCTTCACGCGCTGCTTCATGCCGGTCGAGTAGCCGCCGATGGGGCGGTAGCGCTCCTCGTACAGGCCGACGTGGCGCAGGGTGTCGGCGGTGCGCTCGCGTGCGGCGGTGGGCGGCAGGCCGGACATGCGCGCCATGTGGACGACGAACTCGGTGGCCGAGACGTCGGGCGGCAGGCAGTCGTGCTCGGGCATGTAGCCGACCCGCTCGCGGATGGCGGCACCACTGGTGGCGACGTCGAGGCCGAGGACCTCGGCGCGGCCCTCGGTGGCGGGGGACAGGCCCAGCAGAATCTTGATCATGGTGGACTTGCCGGCTCCGTTGGCACCCACCAGTCCGGTCACACCGGGCCCGATGTCCAGGGAGAGCCGGTCGAGAGCGGTCACCCGGGGGAACCGCTTGCTGAGGCTTTCGGTCGCGATCACAGTCACGCTTCGACGGTAGTGGCCCAGGCCACACCGGGCGTCAGACCAGGCGGCTGGATCGGTGTCCGACTCCAGGCGTACGTGCCCGTAGGGGGCCTGGCACCTCAGTCGGGGTTTTCCCCAGGCGCTGCACGACCCTTGACGCCGCCGCCGGACATTGTCACATTCATCAGTGTCACGTTACGGACGCGTAGCGCATACCGCACACGGGACGGACGGGTGGCATGACGTCGTTGGTGGCAGGCGAACGCGGCGCGGAGCTGCGGGGGTTGAGACAGGCGCAGCGCCTGGCGTACGCGTGCGCGGAGGCGGTGGCCGCGCAGCTCGGACCCGGGGTGACGGAGCGCGGGGCGGCCCGGATGCAGCACGACTGGCTGCGCCGGCACGGCGTGCGGGACCGCTTCCGCCCGCCGTTGGCCTGGTTCGGCGACCGTACGGCGTTCGCGAGGGTCCGGACACCGTTGCGGTTCTTCCCGACGGGCCGGCGGCTGGAGCGGGGGATGCCGTTCATCCTCCACGTGGCGCCCGTGTACCGGGGCCATGTCGCCGATGCGGTGTACTCGGGCTGCCTCGGCCTGGATCCCGTCCACGACAGGCTCCTCGCCGATCTGCGCGAGCACCGGGAGCTGATCCTGCGCGAGGTGCGGGAGCGGCGGCCGCTGCGGGAGATCCACCAGGACGTGGACCGGCTGACGGTGCGGCAGGGGTACGCCGGCCGGCACCGGGCCCGCCCCTTCGGCGCGATCGCCCGCGAGGCCGGCCGCGTCCGGGACCGCCGCCGCTCGCCGCTGTGGCCGCCGTACGGGTTCTCCGGCCGTCCCCCGCGCCCCGGCGTGTGGGCGGTCGGACCGCACCTCGGCTTCCGGGGTACGGGAGCGACGTTCGAGGAGCTCTTGGTGGTGACCGATGCGCGGGACCCCGAGGAGAGCGCCTTCTGGCTGGACGACGATCTGCCGCACGTGCGGCGCTGGACGGAGGGTGTGTGATGGCCTCGCTGGACGCGCGGGAGCGCTGGGTCCGTACGGGCGGGATCGAGCTGTGCGTCGCGGAACTGGGGGACGCCGACCGGCCGACGGTCGTGCTGGTCCACGGCTACCCGGACTCCAAGGAGGTGTGGTCCCGGGTCGCCGTCCGGCTCGCCGAGCACTTCCACGTGGTGCTGTACGACGTGCGCGGGCACGGCCGGTCGACGGCGCCGAAGCCGCTGCGCGGCGGGTTCACGCTGGAGAAGCTGACGGACGACTTCCTGGCCGTGGTGGACGCGGTCAGCCCGGACAGGCCGGTGCACCTGGTCGGGCACGACTGGGGTTCGGTGCAGGCGTGGGAGTTCGTGACGGTCGCGCGCACCGAGGGGCGGATCGCGTCCTTCACCTCGCTGTCCGGGCCCTCCCTGGACCACTTCGGTCACTGGATCAAGCAGCGTATGACCCGGCCGACCCCCCGCCGGGTGGGCCAGTTGCTGGGCCAGGGCGCCAAGTCCTGGTACGTGTACCTGCTGCACACGCCCGTCCTGCCCGAACTGGCCTGGCGTGGTCCGCTCGGCAAGCGGTGGCCGGGGCTCATGCGGCGCGTCGAGAAGGTGCCGGACGACGGCTACCCGACCGCGTCGCTGCCGTCCGACGCGGCGCACGGCGCCTGGCTCTACCGGGACAACGTCCGGGCGCGGCTGCGGCGCCCCCGCCCCGACGCGTACGCCCACGCGCCCGTGCAGCTCATCACGCCCACCGGTGACGTCTTCCTGTCGCAGCGGCTGTACGACGAGCTGGGGACGTGGGCCCCGCGGCTGGTGCGCCGTACGCTGCCGGCCAAGCACTGGGTGCCGCGCACCCGGCCGGACCAGCTCGCCGCGTGGATCTCCGAGTTCGTGACGGCGCACGAGGACCGGGGCGGCGAGGTGCCCGCGCCGGTCGCCACGGGGCGGCGGTACGCGGACCGGTTCGGCGGGCAGCTCGTGCTGGTCACGGGCGCGGCCAGCGGTATCGGGCGGGCCACGGCGTTCGCGTTCGCCGAGGCGGGGGCGCGGGTGGTGGCGGTGGACCGGGACGCGGAGGGCGCGGCCCGGACGGCGGAGATGGCGCGGCTGGTCGGCGCGCCGGACGCCTGGGGCGAGGAAGTGGACGTCAGCGACGAGCGGGCCATGGAGAAACTCGCCGAGAAGGTCGCCGCCGAGTACGGCACGGTGGACGTGCTGGTGAACAACGCCGGGATCGGGCTGTCCGGTGCCTTCCTCGACACGACGAGCGAGGACTGGCGCAAGGTCCTCGACGTCAATCTGTGGGGCGTCATCCACGGCTGCCGGATCTTCGGCCGGCAGATGGCCGAGCGCGGCCAGGGCGGCCACATCGTCAACACAGCGTCCGCCGCCGCGTTCCAGCCCTCCCGCATGCTGCCCGCGTACGGCACCTCCAAGGCGGCGGTGCTGATGCTCAGCGAGTGCCTGCGCGCCGAGCTGGCCGGCCGGGACATTGGGGTGACCGCCGTGTGCCCCGGCATCGTGAACACCAACATCACCGCCACCGCCCGCTTCGCCGGGGTGTCCGAGGAGGAGGAGAAGCGCCGGCAGAAGAAGACCGCCCGCCTGTACGGGCTGCGCAACTACCCCCCGGAGAAGGTCGCCGACGCGATCCTGCGGGCCGTCGTCCGCAATGAGGCGGTGGTGCCGGTGACACCGGAGGCCCATGGCGCCCGGCTGCTGTCCAGGCTGGCGCCGGGGGCCCTGCGGGCGCTCGCCAGGCTGGAGGCGCGGCTGTGACCGCCGCCCGGCCGTACCATCCCTCGCAGGGCGGTGAGCGGACGGCTTCGGGGTAGCGGGGAGCGGGTGTGGACGAGCGGGCGTCACGGACAGCGGTGGCCGAGTACCGGATCGAGGACCTGGCGCACCTGAGCGGCGCCACGGTCCGGACCATCCGCGCCTACCAGGACCGGGGGCTGCTGCCCAGGCCGGAGCGGCGCGGCCGGTCCAATGTGTACGGCGACGCCCATCTCGCCCGGCTGCGGCAGATAGCCGACCTCCTGGACCGGGGCTACACGCTGGCGTCCATCAAGGAACTGCTGGAGGCGTGGGACGCCGGGCGGGGCCTGGGCGGCGTCCTGGGCCTGGTCGCCGAGGTGCACGGCCCGTGGACGGACGAGGAGGCGGACCGGATCACGCGTGCGGAGCTGGACGCCACCTTCGGCGGAACGCCGGACGACGAGGCCGTGGAGGAGGCGATAGAGCTCGGCGTACTGGAGCGCATTCCGGGGCGCGAGGACGAGTTCCTCGTGCCGAGTCCCCAAGAGCTGGCGGTGGCGGCCGAGTTGTACGCCGCCGGGGTACCGCTGCTCGCGATCTCCGGTCACCTGAGGGAACTTCGGGGCCAGGTCGAGCACATTGCCGCCCGTTTCCTGGAGTTCACCACGGAGCACGTCTTCGCCCGCTACCTCGGCCACCGGCCGCCCACGGACGCGGACGCCTCGGAGGCGGCCGCCCTGGTGCGGCGGCTGCGGCCGCTCGCCCAGCAGACGGTGGACGCCGAACTGGCGCGCGCCATGCGCACGTTCGCCACCCGGCACCTCCAGCAGCACCTGTCGCCCGACGGCCCGCCCGCGAAGGGCGCCGAGACCGCCCGGGTGGCCCTGCCGGCTTCGACGATCGAGGCCGTACGCGGCCTTGTTGGGCAGCGGCACGTGTCGGCGTTCATCGCGGCGGCGGCCGAAAAGGAGCTGAGTGAGCGGACATTGAACGCACTCGCCTCAAACCATGCCAGGTCAAGCAAAGTTGACGAAAGCCCCGGGGAGCCACGGGAGTTGTCCACAGAATGACCAATTCCCCTGTGGATAACCCGAGTTGTTTGTGGATCAAACCTGGTCAGCGTAATTTCTGTGGCAAGCCGGGCGTGATGCCTGACACCCTCTCGGCATGGATGAACGACGCACCGTGCGGGTGTCGAAGTACCTGTCGAAGCACCTGCGCCACCAGCCCGAGCGGATCGGACTGGCCCTCGACCCGAACGGCTGGGTCGCGATCGACGACCTGCTGCGCGCCGCCGCCGACCACGGCGTCCGGATCAGCCGCGCCGAACTGGAGCACGTCGTCGCCGTCAACGACAAAAGGCGCTTCACGATCGACGGCGACCGCATCCGCGCCAACCAGGGCCACACCGTCGACGTCGACCTCGGCCTGCCACCCGCCGTCCCGCCCGCGTATCTGTACCACGGCACCGTCGCGAGCAATCTGCCCGCGATCCGCGCCGAGGGCCTGCGGCCCATGGCCCGCCACCACGTCCACCTGTCACCCGACCGCGAGACCGCGACCCGCGTCGGCGCCCGGCGCGGCCGTCCCGTCGTGCTGTCCGTGGACGCCGCCGCCATGCACCGCGACGGCCATGTCTTCCACGTCAGCGCCAACGGGGTGTGGCTCACCGACGCCGTACCGCCCGCCTACCTCCGCTTCCCCGGCTGAGCTCAGCGGAGCTGCGCCAGGGCCTCCGTCGCGATCCGCTCGAACACCTTCTCGTCCGCCGCGAACACCGAGTCCGCGATCGGCGCGTGGATCACGATCTCGGTGAAGCCCAGCTCGAAATGGCGGCCCGCGAAGTCGACGAAGGCGTCGAAGGACTCCAGCGGCCGGTCCGGCGTGAACCCGGTCAGCATGATCTTGTCCAGCTCCGCCGCGTCCCGGCCGGCGTCCGCGCACGCCTTGCCGAGCTTGTCGAGCTGCCCCAGCAGCGCCTCGCGCGACTCCTCCGGCGTGCCGGACGCGAACAGCTTCGGGTCCCCGGTCGTCACCCAGGCCTGCCCGTGCCGCGCCGCCAGCCTCATCCCGCGCGGCCCCGTGGCGGCCACGGCGAACGGCAGCCGCGGCCGCTGCACGCACCCGGGGATGTTGCGCGCCTCGTCCGCCGCGTAGAACCTGCCCTCGTACGTCACCGACTCCTCCGTCAGCAGCCGGTCCAGCAGCGGCACGAACTCCGCCAGCCGGTCCGCCCGCTCGCGCGGCGTCCACGCCTCCTGGCCCAGCGCCGTCGCGTCGAAGCCGTTGCCCCCCGCGCCGATGCCCAGCGTGAACCGGCCGCCGGAGATGTCGTCCAGCGAGATCAGCTCCTTGGCGAGCGTGACCGGATGCCGGAAGTTCGGCGAGGTCACCAGCGTGCCCAGCCGTATCCGCCCGGTCGCCGCGGCCGCCGCCGTCAGCGTCGGGATCGCGCCGAACCACGGTCCGTCCCGGAAGCTCCGCCACGACAGGTGGTCATACGTGTACGCGGCGTGGAAACCGAGCCGCTCGGCGCGCAGCCACGCGTCACGGCCGCCGTCGTGCCAGCGGCGGGAAGGGAGGATCACCGTGCTCAAACGCATGGAACGAGCCTACGGCGCCCCACCGACAACCCCGCACCGGCTCAGATGTGCAGTACTCCGCACGCCCGTGCACCCCCGTACGGGACAATGGGAGGCGTGACCTCAGCGATCTCTCCCCGCCCACGGCCCCTGGCACATCGACGTCCCCGGCTGATCGCCACCGACCTGGACGGAACGCTTCTGCGTGACGACAAGTCGGTGTCGGACCGGACGGTCTCCGCCCTCGCCGCCGCCGAGGAGGCCGGCATCGAGGTCTTCTTCGTCACCGGCCGCCCCGCCCGCTGGATGGGCGTCGTCAGCGACCACGTCCAGGGACACGGCCTGGCCATCTGCGCCAACGGCGCCGCCGTCGTCGACCTGCACTCCGGCGGCAAGCTGCTGGAGGTACGGCCGCTGGACCGGGAGACCGCCCTCGACGTCGTACGGACCCTGCGCAGGGAGGCACCCGGCACGGCGTTCGCGGTCGAGCTCACCACCGGCTTCCACTACGAGCCGGACTACCCGCCCTTCTGGCTCGACCCGTCCGCCACCGTCGCACCCGCCGAGAAGCTCCTGCACGAGGACGAACCCGGCTCCGGCGCGCCCGTGCTCAAGCTGCTCGCCCAGCACCCCGGGCTGACGCCCGACGGCTTCCTCGCCCTGGCCCGCACCGCGGCCGGTGACCGCGCGAGCATCACCCGCTCCAGCCCCAGCGCGCTGCTGGAGATCAGCGGCCTGGGGGTCTCCAAGGCGAGCACGCTGGCCCTGTGCTGCGCCGAGCGCGGCATCTCCGCCGACGAGGTCGTCGCGTTCGGGGACATGCCGAACGACATCGAGATGCTGTCCTGGGCGGGCCGGTCCTACGCGATGGGCAACGCCCACCCCGACGTGGTGGCCGCCGCGTCCGGCCGTACCGTCGCCAACAACGACGACGGCGTCGCACGCGTCATCGAGGACATCCTCGGCACGCCTCAGTGACCGGACGGGCTCAGCCGGACCCCGTGCTCGCCCAGCCAGCGCACCGGGTCCACGGCCGAGCCCATGTACGGCGTGATCCGCACCTCGAAGTGGAGGTGCGGTCCCGTCGAGTTGCCGGTGTTCCCGGACCGCCCGATCGGCTGCCCGGCCACCACCGGCTGCCCCGGTGACACACCGGGCACGGCGAGGTGCGCGTACTGCGAGTACCAGCCTCCGGAGTGGCGCACCACCACCTCGATCCCGAACGCCCCGCCGCAGTTCACCGACTGCACCCGGCCCGCCCCGATGGACCGCACCGGCGTCCCCACGGCCACCGCGAAGTCCTGCCCCGTGTGCCGTCGCGCCCAGTGCGCGCCCCGCCGGTGGAACCCGGCGGACAGCGCGTACCCCTCCACCGGCGCGACCCACCCGCGCGCACCCGCCGGGCCCCCCCCCCCCCGGGCGCCCCCCCCCCCCCCGCCCCCCGCCCCCCCCCCCCCCCCCCCCCCCCCCGGCCCCCCCCGAGGCACCCCACCGGCGCCCCCCCGCCCCCCGCGAAGCCCTCCCCCGTGCGCCGCCGCGCCCGGTGCGCGCCCCGCCGGTGGAACCCGGCGGACAGCGCGTACCCCTCCACCGGCGCGACCCACCCGCGCGCACCGGCCGGTCCCCCGCCCGCCGGGGCGCCACCCGCCCACGCGCCACCCGCCCCACCGGCCCCACCACCCCCGCGAGCCGCACCACTCGCCGACGCACCACTCGCCGACGCGCCGCCCGCCGACGCACCACCCGCCCAGGCCGTGCCGCCGCACCGGCCGGCGGCCACCCGCCGGTCCGCCTCCGCCTGCAACCGCCCTTGGGCCCGCTCCAGCCGCGCCTCGACGCCCCGCCGGATCGCGGCCAGGCGCTTCCCGCGCACGTCCAGGTCGCGCCAGGCCACGCGGGCGTCGCCCTCGGCCCGCGCGAGGCGCCGCTCCGCCGCCCTGGTGCGCTCCATGAGACGGTTCACCGCCCGGTCCGCCTGCCGGGCGAGCCGTTCGGCCAGCATCGCCTCGTCGGGGTCGTCGGCCATCAGCAGCCGGGCCGTGAGGCCCAGTGAGCCGCCGGCCCGGTACTGGGCGCGGGCCACCTCGCCCATCCGGTCGTTCAGCACCGCCAGCTCGCGCCGCTTCAGGACCAGCTCCCGCTGGAGCCGGCCGGCCACGGCACGCTGAGCGGCGGCCGCGCGCCGGCCCCGCTCGTACGCCTCGGTGGCCCGCGCGGCCTCGTCGTACAGCCGCGCGACCTCCGTGGCCGCCCCGCCGGGCCCGTCGGCGGCGGCCGCCGGGAGGGGGAGCAGGGCGAGGAGTACGGCCAGCGCCACGAGCACCATCCTGGGATGGTGGCGCCGGGCGCGGCCGATGTCCGGCACCGAAGCGGTGTCGTACCGCCGACCGGCCCATTGCCGTTGGGCCGGCCGGCTCATGGCGCCACCCGGACGAGTGCCTACAGTGGCGCCTCCCACACCACCGTCGTACCGCCGCCGTCCTCGCCGATGCCGGGCCCGCACCAGCTCGCCCCGCCCAGCGACTCCGCCCTCCGGGCGAGGTTGCGCAGCCCGCTGCGCCGCCCGCCCTCGGGCAGGCCCACCCCGTCGTCGGCGACCGTCAGCCGCACGCCCTCCGCGCCGCCGGGCATCCTGACCGTGGCGTCCACGGCGACCTCGATCCGGTGGGCGCGGGCGTGCCGGAAGGCGTTGGACAGCGCCTCGCGCAGCGCCGCCACGAGGTTCTTGCCGGTCAGTTCGCCGACCGCCGTGTCGACGGGGCCGGTGAAGCGGTGCGAGGGGGTGAAGCCCAGCGGTACGGCCGCCGTGTTGATCTCCCGCAGGACACGGATGCGCAGGCCCGAGGGTGCCTCGGCCGGGGACTGCTGGAGCGCGAAGACGGCGGTGCGGATCTCCTGGACGGTCACGTCCAGTTCCGCGACGGCCCGCTCCACACCGGCCCGGACGGCGGGCTCCGGCGAGCCGCGCCGGGCGTCCTCCAGCATCACCCCGGTGGCGAACAGCCGCTCGATGACCAGGTCGTGCAGGTCACGCGCGATACGGTCCCGGTCCTCGTAGACCGCGAGGCGCTCGCGGTCGCGCTGTGCCTCCGCCATCATCAGCGCCAGCGCGGCCTGGGACGCGAACCGGCTGGCGAGGGAGCGTTCCGCCCCGGTGAAGGGCCGGGCGCCCGGCGCGCGCAGGACGGCGAGGGCGCCCAGGACACGGCCGCCGCTGCGGAGCGGGAGCATCATGCTGGGCCCGTACAGCCGCGCCAGGCGGGTGATCATGCGGGGGTCGGTCGCCGTGTCGGCCATGAACACCGCTTCCCCGGCCAGCAGCCGCTCGGCCACCGGGTTCTCCGGCGGGACGACGACGCCCAGCGCGGAGGCCGGGTCGTCGGCGCGTACGGCGACGACCTCCAGTCCGCCGCTGCCGTCGGAGGCGGGCAGCAGCACGGCCCCGGCGCTCGCGTCGGCGAGCCCGCGGGCCTGCTCGGCGACCACCGACAGGGCCTCGTCGGCGTCCTGGCCGGACAGCAGCGCGGTGGTGACGGCCACCGAGCCGTCGATCCACCGCTCACGCCGGCGGGCGGCCTCGTAGAGGCGGGCGTTGCCGATGGCGATCCCCGCCTCGGTGGCGAGCACGCGCACCAGGTGCAGGTCGTCCTCGGTGAACGCGGCCCCGCCGCGCTTGTCCGTCAGGTAGAGGTTGCCGAAGACCTCGCCCCGGACGCGGACGGGTACGCCGAGAAAGGTGCGCATCGGGGGGTGGCCGGGCGGGAATCCGGCGGCGCGCGGGTCGGCCGTCAGGTCGGTGAGGCGCAGGGCCTCCGGATCGTGGATGAGCGCCCCGAGCAGCCCGGCGTGGCCGTCGGGGCGGCGGCCGATCCGCCGTGCGGCCTCGTCGGAG
This sequence comes from Streptomyces sp. WAC05374, assembly GCF_004353505.1. Classification (GTDB taxonomy): domain Bacteria; phylum Actinomycetota; class Actinomycetes; order Streptomycetales; family Streptomycetaceae; genus Streptomyces. The sequence continues at coordinate 28,777 of NZ_SMNQ01000020.1, read as the reverse complement.
GTCCCGTACGTCACGAACTCCGCCAGACCTTCGCCCTCCTCGTCGACGACGCCGATGGCGGCGTAGCGGGCACCGGCGACCTCGGCGGCGGTCTCGCAGATCCGGTCGAGCGTGGAGCGGAGCTCCAGCCCGGTGCCGATGGAGCGCATGGCCTCCAGCAGTCGCGGGACGCGGGCGGCCGGCTCGTCCGGCGGCCCCTGGAGGCCGCCGGACTCCTGTGCCGCCGCCTGCTCCTGTTCGCTCCGGTTCTCCGGTCGCTCGGGCGCGGTCATGCCCGTGAGCGTAATGAGTCGAGCAGCGCGCTTTGTCCGCTATGACGGGAGAGTCGGCCCCGCCGATCCCTCCAGCAGCAGATCGGCCGCCCTCTCCCGCTCCAGCATGCGGCGCAGCGGGCCGTCGGCGGTGGCGAGTTCGGCGTACGGGCCGCGCTGCACCGTACGCCCGCCGTCCAGGACGACGACCTCGTCGACCGCGTCGAGGCCGCGCAGCCGGTGCGTGATCAGCACGGTCGTCCGGCCCTCCGTCACCCGCAGCAGGTCGTCGGTGAGCGCGTCCGCCGTGGCCAGGTCCAAGTGCTCGGCCGGCTCGTCCAGGACGAGCACGGGGAAGTCGGCCAGCAGCGCGCGGGCGAGGGCCAGGCGCTGGCGCTGGCCGCCGGAGAGCTGGGCGCCGTGCTCGCCGACGAGCGTGTCGAGCCCCTCGGGCAGCCCGTCGACCCAGTCCAGCAGCCGCGCCCGGTCCAGCGCCGCGCGCAGTTCGCCGTCGCTCGCACCCGGCCGGGCCAGGCGCAGGTTCTCCTTGACGGAGCTGTCGAAGGTGTGGGCGTCCTGGGCGCACAGCCCGACCAGGCGGCGCACGTCGTCGCCGTCGAGCGCGGCCGCGTCCACCCCGCCGATCCGGTACGCGCCCTCGCGGGCGTCCAGGAACCGCAGCAGCACCTGCGCGAGCGTCGTCTTGCCGGAGCCGGACGCCCCGACGACGGCGACCCTCCGGCCGGCCTCCAGCCGCAGGTCGAACGCCGCGAGGGCGTCCCGGTGCTGGCCCGTGTACCGGGCGGTGAGTCCGCGCAGCTCCAGCGGGAAGGCGCTGTCCGGCGCGGCCTGCGGCTCGTCCGGTTCGTGTACGGGGACGGGGGCGTCGAGCACCTCGTACACCCGTTCCGCGCTCCTCCGGACGCGCTGGCGGTACTGCACGGCCAGGGGGAGACCGGTGACCGCCTCGAACGCGGCGAGCGGGGTCAGGACGACGACGGCCAGCTCCACGCCGTCGAGCCGCCCGTCGCGGACCCCCTGCACGCCGACCAGCGCGGCCGCCGCCACGGTCAGCCCGGTGACCAGCGCGGACAGCCCGCCGCCCAGGGCGGTGGCGGTGGCCTGGCGGCCGGCGATCCGGGTGAGCGCGCCGTCCGCCTCGCGGGCCCGGTCGATACGCCGGGCGAGGGCGCCCGCCACGGTCAGCTCGGCGCAACCGCGCAGCAGGTCCACCACCCGGGCGGCGAGCACACCGCGCGCGGGGGCCAGGCGCTGCTCGGCGCGGCGCGCGACGACGCCGCTGACCAGTGGCACGGCCACGCCCGCGACCAGCAGCCCGACCGCCAGGACCGCCCCCGCCTCGGGCAGCAGCCAGGCGGTGAACCCGACGGCCCCGGCGCCCACCACGGCGGCGCTCCCCACGGGCAGCAGCCACCGCAGCCAGTAGTCCTGGAGGGCGTCCACGTCGGAGACGAGCCGTGACAACAGGTCGCCCCGGCGCACCGTGCGCAGCCCGGCCGGTGCGATCCGCTCCAGCCGGCCGTAGACGGCGACGCGCAGTTCGGCGAGCGTCCGCAGCACGGCGTCGTGCGACACGAGCCGCTCGGCGTACCGGAACACCGCCCGCCCGATGCCGAAGGCCCGGGTGGCCGTCACCGCCACCATCAGGTACAGCACGGGCGGCTGTTCGGAGGCCCGCGAGATCAGCCACCCGGACACGGCCATGAGCCCCACGGCCGACCCCAGGGCGAGGCTGCCCAGCAGCAGCGCCAGGGCGAGCCGCCCACGCAGCCCGGCGGCCGTCGCCCGCACCCGCGCGAGCACCCCGCCGTCCCGGCCCACGCCCGGGGCCGCCCCGCCGTCCCGGCCGGAACCCGGGGCCGCCCCGCCACCACGTCCCCCGCCCGGGGCCACCCCGCCATCACGGCCCAAGCCCAGAGCCGCCCCGCCGTCACGGCCGGGCCCGGCGAGCGCTCCACCATCCCCGCCGGGGTCGGCCACGGCGCCGCCACCACGACCCGGCGCGGGGCCGGCGGTGGCCGTCTCCGGTGCGGCCGGGTGCCCGCCCACGAGTCCGAACGCCGCGTCGAGCGCCTCCAGTCCGCGCGGCGCCCCGGAGCCGGCGGTGGCCGCCCCACCCGAGGGGGTTCCCCGCAGCGTCACCACGCGGTCCGCCACCGCCAGCAGCGCCGGGCGGTGGACGACCAGGAGCACCGTGCGGCCCTCGGCGAGGCGGCGCACCGCGTCCACCACGGCCGCCTCGGTCTCCCCGTCGAGCGCCGCCGTCGGCTCGTCCAGCAGCAGCAGCGGCCGGTCGGCCAGGAACGCCCGTGCCAGGGCCAGCCGTTGCCGCTGGCCCGCCGACAGCCCGGCGCCGTCCTCGCCGAGCACCGTCGCGGCGCCGTCGGGCAGCGCCGCCACGAAGCCGGCCGCGCCCGCGTCCCGCAGGGCCCGCGCGACCGCCTCGTCGTCCGCGTCCGGACGGGCGAGGCGCACGTTGTCCGCGATGGTCCCGGCGAACAGGTAGGGCCGTTGAGGGACCCACGCGATCCGCTCCCGCCACCGCTCCAGGTCGAGCGTCGCCAGGTCGGCGCCCCCGACCCGTACCCGCCCGCCGTCGTCCTCCGGCTCGACGAAGCCCAGCACCACGTCGAGCAGCGTCGACTTGCCGGCCCCGCTCGGGCCGACCAGGGCGACCGTCTCGCCCGGCTCCACCACCAGCGACGCGCGGTCCAGTGACGGCTCGGCGCGCCCGGCGTGCCGTACGGTCACGTTCTCCAGCTCGAGCCGTACGGTCCCGGGCACCGGAGCGCCGCCGCCCTCGCGGACCGGCGTCCGCAGAACGGCGAAGATCTCCTCCGCGGCCGACAGCCCTTCCGCCGCCGCGTGGTACTGCGCACCGACCTGCCGCAGCGGCAGGTACGCCTCGGGCGCCAGGATCAGGATGACCAGGCCCGTGTACAGGTCCAGTTCCCCGTGGACCAGCCGCATGCCCACGCCGACCGCGACCAGCGCGACCGACAGCGTGGACAGCAGCTCCAGTGCGAACGACGACAGGAACGCGATCCTCAGCGTCCGCAGCGTCGCCTGCCGGTACTCGGAGGTGATCGCCCGGATCGATCCGGCCTGTGCCTTGGCCCGGCCGAACACCTTGAGCGTCGGCAGCCCCGCCACCACGTCCAGGAAGTGTCCGGACAGCCGGGACAGCAACTTCCACTGCCGGTCCATCCGGGACTGGGTGGCCCAGCCGATGAGGACCATGAAGACGGGGATCAGCGGGAGGGTCCCGACGATGATCGCCGCCGACACCCAGTCCTCGGTGACGATCCGCGCCAGGACCGCCACCGGCACCACCACCGCCAGCCCGAGCTGCGGCAGATACCGCGAGAAGTAGTCGTCGAGCGCGTCCACCCCTCGGGTGGCCAGCGCCACCAGCGAGCCGGCCTTCTGCCCGCTGAGCCACCCCGGCCCCAGCTCGGCCGCCCGAGCCAGCAGGCGCCTGCGCAGCTCCGACTTGACCGCGGCGCTCGCCCGGTGGGCTGCCAGCTCGGTCAGCCAGGACACGAGCCCGCGCCCGGCCGCCACGACCGCCAGCAGCAGCAACGGCGTCCCCAGGTCCTGAACGCCCAGCCCCCGCTGGAAGGCGCCCACCACCACCTCGGCGATGAGCATGGCCTGGGCGACGACCAGCGCCGCCCCGAGGACGCCCAGGACCACCACCGCCGCCAGGAACAGACGGGTGGCCCGGGCGTATCGGAGCAGACGCGGGTCGATCGGTTTCACGTGAAACATCCCCTGCCGGTGACTAGTGGGCGTCGGCGATGTGCTGGGTGCCGATGCGCTTGCGGAACACCCAGTACGTCCAGCCCTGGTACAGCATCACCAGCGGCGCGGCGACGGCCGCACACCAGGACATGATCTTCAGCGTGTACGGGCTGGAGGCCGAGTTCGTGACGGTCAGGCTCCAGGCCGGGTCCAGCGAGGACGGCATGACGTTCGGGAAGAGCGTCAGGAAGAGCATCGCCACCGCGGCCGCGATCGTGACACCCGACAGCGCGAACGACCATCCCTCACGCCCCGCCTTGATCGCGCCGACCGCCAGGACCAGCGCCGCCGCGGCGATCACCATCGCGACCAGGCTGGAGCCGTCACCGCGCGAGACCTGGGTCCACCCGAGAAATCCGACGGCCAGCACCACGGCCACCAGCCCCAGCGTGAGCGCCAGCTTCCGGGCCCGCACCCGGATGTCCCCGACCGTCTTCAGCGCGGTGAACACCGCCCCGTGGAAGGTGAACAGCGTCAGCGTGACCAGGCCGCCCAGCAGGGCGAACGGGTTGAACAGGTCGACCAGCGTGCCCACGTACTCCTTGGAGGCGTCGATCTTCACGCCCCGCACGATGTTGCCGAAGGCGACACCCCACAGGAACGCGGGGATCAGCGAGGTCCAGAAGATCGCCTGCTCCCAGTTGTGCTGCCACTTCTCCTCCGGGCGCTTGGCCCGGTACTCGAAGGCGACGCCCCGCACGATCAGGCAGACCAGGATGGCGAGCAGCGGCAGGTAGAAGCCGGAGAAGAGCGTGGCGTACCAGTCCGGGAAGGCGGCGAAGGTCGCCCCTCCGGCCGTGAGCAGCCACACCTCGTTGCCGTCCCAGACCGGACCGATCGTGTTGATCAGCACGCGCTTCTCCACCCGGTTGCGGGCGAGCAACTTGGTCAGGACGCCGACGCCGAAGTCGAAGCCCTCCAAGAAGAAGTAGCCGGTCCACAGGAAGGCGATGACGACGAACCAGATGTCGTGAAGTTCCATGACTCAGTTCCAGTCCTCAGTACGAAAAGGCCATGGGCCGGTCGACTTCACGCTCGGGGTTGTCCGGGTCCCGGTCGTGGCCGCCGATCCTGGTGGGCGGGTTGAGGTCGGCCTCCGTCAGCTCGGGCGGGCCGGCCTTCACGTACTTCACGAGCAGCTTGACCTCGATCACGGCGAGCACCGCGTAGAGCGCCGTGAAGACGACCATCGATGTGATCACCTCGGCCTGCGAGACCCCCGGCGAGACCGCGTCACGGGTGCGCAGGACCCCGTACACCACCCAGGGCTGGCGGCCCATCTCCGTGAAGATCCAGCCCCAGGAGTTGGCGATCAGCGGGAAGGCCAGCGTCCACAGGGCGACGAGCCAGTAGAGCCTGCCCAGCTTGGGGCTGAGCGGCTTCTTGAACAGCACGAGGTTGGGCACCTCGTCGTCCCCCACCCGCAGCCGGGCGGGCAGCAGGAACCGCTTCCGGGTCAGCCAGAGCCCGAGGATGCCCAGCGAGAAGGACGCCATGCCGAAGCCGATCATCCACCGGAACCCCCAGTACGCCACGGGGATGTTGGGCCGGTAGTCACCGGGGCCGTACTTCTCCTGAAGGGCCTTGTTGGTGTCGTTGATGCCCGGCACATACGACTCGAAGTCGCTGTGCGCGAGGAAGGAGAGCAGGCCGGGTATCTCGATCGCGACCTTGTTGTGCCCCTTGTCGACGTCGCCCACGGCGAAGATCGAGAAGGGCGCGGGCTTCTCGCCCTCCCACAGCGCCTCGGCCGCGGCCATCTTCATCGGCTGCTGCTCGTACATGACCTTGCCGAGGAAGTCACCGCTGATCGCGGTGAACATGCCGCCGACCACCACGGTCACCAGGCCCAGCCGGAGCGAGGTCTTCATCACCGGGACGTGCTTCTTGCGCATCAGGTGGAAGGCCGCGATGCCGACCATGAACGCGCCACCGGTCAGGAAGGCCGCGGACATGGTGTGGAAGACCTGGGTCAGCGTGGTGTTCTGCGTGAGCACCAGCCAGAAGTCGGTGAGCTCGGCGCGCCCGGTCTTTTCATTGATCTTGTACCCGACCGGGTGCTGCATCCAGGAGTTCGCGGCCAGGATGAAATACGCCGACAGGATGGTGCCGATCGACACCATCCATATGCACGCCAGGTGGATCTTCTTCGGCAGCTTGTCCCAGCCGAAGATCCACAGACCGATGAAGGTCGACTCGAAGAAGAACGCGATCAGCGCCTCGAACGCGAGTGGCGCGCCGAAGACGTCACCGACGAACCGCGAGTAGTCGGACCAGTTCATGCCGAACTGGAACTCCTGCACGATGCCGGTGACCACACCCATCGCGATGTTGATGAGGAACAGCTTCCCCCAGAACTTCGTCGCCCTGAGGTACTTCTCCTTCTCGGTCCGCACCCATGCCGTCTGGAGACCGGCGGTGAGCGCGGCGAGAGAGATCGTCAGGGGAACGAAGAGGAAGTGATAGACGGTCGTGATGCCGAACTGCCACCGCGCCAGCGTCTCTGGCGCCAGAGCCAGGTCCACGTCAGCTTCTCCTTACGGCCTACGTCCTACGGTCCGGACGTCCTTGCGTCGCCTCGCCGATTCCGGTGGATCTTGGGAGGAACCAGGCGCGCTTGTGAATGCGTTCACAATCACAAGCTATTATGACTCACACGGAATCCGTAGCCCAGACCGGGGGTCCCCTTCCGCAAAACTTCAACATCTTGTTGAATTTCGCGCATGCAGATACGTATCTCCTGGCCCGCCGGCCATGTCACCGCGACCATCGACGAAACCCCCACGAGCAAGGCGCTCGCAGGGGTTCTCCCGATCTCGTCCACGGCCCACACCTGGGGCGAGGAGGTCTACTTCGAGACGCCCGCCTCCCCCGCCCTGGAGCCCGACGCCCAGCAGGTGGTCGAGCCCGGCACGGTCGCCTTCTGGACCGAGGGCGACGCGCTCGCCCTCCCGTACGGCCCGACCCCCATCTCGCGCGGCGACGAATGCCGGCTGGCGAGCCCGTGCAACGTCCTCGGCCGCATCGACGGCGACCCGCGCGCCCTGGCCACGGTCCGCTCCGGCGACCCGATCCGCGTGGAGCTCGCCTGACGCGTACCCGCCGGGGCCGGGCGCCCCGGCGCGGCACGACCCCCGGCGCGGCACGACCCCCGGCGCGGCACGCCTCACGCGTACCCGCCGGGGCGTGGCGCGGGCCGGGCGACAGCGCCCGGCAGGGGCGGGGCGCTCCGGGGCGTGGCGCCGGCGCGGCAGCGCCTAGAACCGCTCCTTGCGGAACGCCTCGGCGGCCCGCAGGAAGATGTCGTTCGCCTCGCTCTCGCCGATCGTGACCCGCACGCCCTCGCCCGGGAAGCCGCGCACGACCACGCCCGCCTGCTCGCAGGCCGCCGCGAAGTCCACCGTCAGCTCACCCAGCCGCAGCCACACGAAGTTGGCCTGCGTCTCCGGCACCGTCCACCCCTGGCCGACGAGGCCCTCGTACACGCGGTTGCGCTCGCACACCAGCGAGCCCACGCGCCCCAGCAGCTCGTCCTCCGCCCGCAGGGAGGCCACCGCCGCGTCCTGGGCGAGCTGGCTCACGCCGAACGGAACGGCGGTCTTGCGCAGCGCGGCCGCCACCGGCTCGTGCGCGACCGCGAATCCGACCCGCAGACCCGCCAGTCCGTACGCCTTGGAGAAGGTACGCAGCACGGCCACATTGGGGCGCTCGCGGTAGATCTCCACCCCGTCCGGCACCTCGACGTCCCGGATGAACTCCCGGTACGCCTCGTCCAGCACGACCAGCACGTCCGACGGCACCCGGTCCAGGAACCGCTCCAGCTCGGCGCGGCGCACCACCGTGCCGGTCGGGTTGTTGGGGTTGCAGACGAAAATCAGCCGGGTCCTGTCGGTGATCGCGTCGGCCATCGCGTCCAGGTCGTGGACGTCGCCGGAGGTGAGCGGCACCTGCACCGGCGTCGCGCCGCTGACCTGGGTGATGATCGGGTACGCCTCGAAGGACCGCCACGCGTAGATGACCTCGTCGCCGGGGCCGGAAGTCGCCTGGACGAGCTGCTGGGCCACGCCCACCGACCCGGTCCCGGTGGCCAGGTGCGACACCGGCACACCGAAGCGCTCGGCGAGCTCGTTCATGAGGCCCGTGCACGCCATGTCCGGGTAGCGGTTGAAGGCGGAGGCCGCCTCCATCGCGCTCTCCATGACGCCGGGCAGCGGCGGGTAGGGGTTCTCGTTGGAGGAGAGCTTGTACGCGACCGGTCCCTCGGCCGCGGCGGGCTTGCCCGGCTTGTAGGTGGGGATGCCGTCCAGCACGGCGCGCAGCTTCGGGCTCGTCTCGCTCACTCTGGTCCTCCTCGACCGTACGTACCACCAATACTGCTCACCATATGAGGATTCCGCCGCCCTGCGAATGGCCAATTTTCAGCGCGGGAGCCGCACGGGAGCCGCGCGGGCCCCAGGCAGGCCCCAAGCGGGACAGAACCGACCCGCCGGCCCACCGATCGGCCCGGCCACGGCCGACGGGCACCCGGCCCACCGGCCGCGGTCCACGGTTCACCGGCCACCTCGGCCATGCCGGTCCGGGACGGGTGCCACCGGCGCCGCCGGCATGACCGGTTCCGGACCGACGGACCGGCGCGGACCGTCACGCCACCGGCGCGACACCCGAGGGGAGCGCTCCCCCCGATGCTGTGCGCCCCTGGCTCGCGCCGTGGCGCGCGTCCCCCGTAGAGGTGAGTTGAGGCCACTTCGAGACATCGTCCATTTGGCAGGCTCATGCGTGCCGACAAGTCGCGGCACCATGCAAACACTTACAACTACCTGGCTTTTCAAGGCGATTGAGGGGTGGCGACCGTGCAGAAACGTGCCTGTCAACGAGTGAATATGCGAACGGCTCAACCGCCCGCCCTCGCCCTACTATCGGCTCGCCATGACAGCAGCAGGGAAGCACCAGGTGAGCCGGGCACAGACCCGGGGAAGCCGGCAAGGGCGAGCGGGCATCCGGGACGTGGCCGCCGCAGCCGGGGTCTCCATCACGACTGTCTCCGACGCGCTCAACGGCAAGGGCCGGCTCCCGGACGCCACCCGCCGCCATGTCCGCGAGGTCGCCGACCGGCTGGGCTATCGCCCCTCCGCCGCGGCCCGCACGCTCCGTACCGGCAAGTCCGGCCTCATCGGCCTGACCGTGACGACCTACGGGGATGAACCTTTCACCTTCACCGAGTTCGCGTACTTCGCCGAGATGGCCCGGGCCGCCACCTCCGCCGCGCTCGCCCGCGGCTACGCCCTGGTCATCCTCCCCGCCACATCCCGCCATGACGTCTGGTCGAACGTCGCCCTCGACGGCACCGTCGTCATCGACCCGTCCGACCACGATCCGGTGGTCGCCGAGCTGGTCCGCCAGGGCCTGCCGGTGGTCTCCGACGGCCGCCCGGCCGGCACCCTCCCCGTCACCGCCTGGGTCGACAACGACCACGAGGCCGCCGTCCTCGACCTGCTGGACCACCTCGCGGCCGCCGGCGCCCGCCGGATCGGCCTGCTCACCGGCACGTCGACCGACACGTACACCCGCCTGTCCACCACCGCGTACCTCAATTGGTGCGAGCGCGTCGGACAGGACCCGGTCTACGAGGCGTACCCGGCTCACGATCCCTGCGCGGGTGCCGTGGCCGCCGACCGGCTGCTCGCCCGCCCCGACCGCCCCGACGCGGTGTACGGGCTGTTCGACCCCAACGGCACCGACCTGCTGGCGGCGGCGCGGCGCTACGGACTGCGCGTGCCGGACGACCTGCTGCTGGTGTGCTGCAGCGAGTCGACCGTCTACGCCGCCACCGAGCCGCCCATCACCACGCTCTCGCTCAAGCCACGCCGGATCGGGACCGCGGTCGTCCAGTTGCTCATCGACGCCATCGAGGGCATCGACACCGACCGGCCCGTCGAGCAGGTGATACCGACCGAGTTGATCGTGCGGACGTCCTCCCAGCGGCGGCCGCCACGGACGACCGTCAGCCCTCCCCGCTCACCCTCACAGGACTGACCGGCGGACGACCCGATGAGCGCCCTGGACCTCCATCGGTATGGACCAGGGCCGGGTCAGGTCCGGTCGGGCCATGGCCAAACTTCCCCAATTGGGTGTGAATCGGCCGGGGAACCCGCAGTGCACCCGGATTCACCACCCCTGGTGCGTCACACAGCACAAGGCTCATTCCTATGATGGGCGGACGACACCGCGGACCGCCCCGACCAGGCCGGTCCGCCAGGTGTAGGGCGTCGCGACGGTGGTGGAGGGGTCGATGACTCAGGGGGCCGGTCAAGGACCCGTGGTGCGGACGGCGACGTTGCGCGACTTCCGCGTACCGCCGTACGCCCAGGTGCCCGTGCAGGGTCATGCCTCCCCTCCCGGCGACCTCCACCCGGGAAGCGCCCACCCCGGCAACACGCACGCCGGTGCGGCCCACCCCGGCAGCGTGCACCCCGGTGACGTGCACCCGGGCAACGCCTTCCCCGAGAGCGAGGTGCCGGAGGGGTACACGCCCACCGAGCGCGACCTCCCGGTGATCAACCGCGGGGACACCGTGCAGGTGACCGTCTCCCCCGACGCGGCCCCGGCACCCGCCACGGCCCCGGCGCCCGCCCCCGAGAGCGGGCCTGGTCCGCTGTACGTGGTGGGCGACGTCCACGGATACCTCGACGAGCTCCTCGCCGCCCTCCGCGACCAGGGACTCATCGACGCCGAGGGACGCTGGGCGGCCGGCAACGCCAGACTGTGGTTCCTGGGCGACTTCACCGACCGCGGCCCCGACGGGATCGGCGTCATCGACCTGGTCATGCGGCTCTCCGCCGAGGCCGCCGCCGCCGGCGGCTACTGCAAGGCGCTGATGGGCAACCACGAACTGCTGCTGATCGGCGCCAAGCGGTTCGCGGACACGCCCGTCAACTCCGGTGCCGGAACCGCCACGTTCCAGGCGGCCTGGCTGCTCAACGGCGGTCAGAAGAGCGACATGGACCGTCTCCAGGACGTCCACCTCCAGTGGATGTCCCGCCTCGACGCCGTGGTGGAGGAGGACGGGCACCTGCTGGTGCACTCCGACACCACCGCCTACCTGGAGTACGGCTCCACCATCGAGGACGTCAACGACACCGTCCACGAGATCCTGACCCGCAACGACGCCGACGAGTGCTGGGACCTGTTCCGCAAGCTGACCAAGCGTTTCGCGTTCCGCGACGATGGCGGGTCCACGGCCGTGCAGGAACTGCTGGCGGCCTACGGCGGCCGGCGTATCGTCCACGGCCACAGCCCGATTCCGTACCTGCTGGGCGAAGTGGGTTCCGAGGACGGCGAGGACGGCACGGGCCCGACGGTCGAGGGACCACACGTGTACGCGGACGGACTGGCCATCGCCATGGACGGCGGTGTGACCATGGCCGGAAAGCTGCTGGTCGTCCAGCTCCCCCTGCCGCATTGAGACGTGACGCTGCGCAGTCGGGCCAGGCGATTTCCGGAATTCCTCTGTCACCCCTTGCCGTAACCGCTCTACCATCGGTATTTCCGTAGCAGGCTCTCCTCCGTTTCTGCCCAACTGCCCGTTCTACGCGGGCAAACCGGGCCTACGGAGCATCGGGGGATGCACATGAAAAGCGCTCCGCACCTGCTGACCGAGGACCGCGCCGAGTACGAGCGTGTCCTCGACGACGCGCTGCGCACCGCACACGACCGTCCGGATCTCGCCGGGATCGGGCAGCGGCTCAACACCGAGCAGTTGCGCACCATGGCCCTGAACGCAACCGCGCTGATCTCCGCGGCCGCCGCCGCGGAGTACGACCACTTCGTCAAGGTGCGCGAGGAGTCGCGCAACCCCACCGGTATGGCGGCCATCGGCTCCGTCCTGGCCTCGTCCGACGACGAGAACGACACGGGTGCCGGGGTCGGTGTCATCGTCACCGTGCTGGCGCCGGTCCTCGCGGGCACGGCCGCCGTGATCTTCCTGCTGGTGGGCTACGTCCTGAAGGCGCTCGACCCGGCCCCCGCCTTCGCGGACTCCCTGCTCGCGGCGGGCTGGTTCTTCGGTGCCGTGACGGCGGCCGGCATCCTGGCAGCCGCCATCGGCCTGCTGGTGACGGCGTTGCGCAACAGCTCCACCGCGGTACCGGCCCAGGAGCCGGGCGGTGAGCTGCCCGACGAGGTGTCCCGTGCCAGGGAGGCATGGCGCCACGCCCTGCTGGAGCGGGGGATTCTGCCGTTCCTCAGGAACGCGCTGGCCGATCCCAGCGCGGACCCCCTGTCAGGGGTGCCTCCGCGCCACGTCGGCCGGATTCCGAAGGTGGGCTACAGCGGCCCCGACTTCTCCAGCCCCGGCGAGGGCGGCGCCGGTTCCCGCCCGGCGTTCACCAGCCCCGACTTCACAAGCCCCGATTTCGGTGGCCCGGAGCACCAGCCGGACTGAGCGGGTCACCCGTGTCACGCGGCCGCCCGACCGAGCGCCCACTGGTCCGGCCGGGCAACGGCCGCGCAACGACCGGTCGGCCAGGGCCGGCCGGCATCGCCGTGAGCGCCTGTTTCACGTGAAACGAACGGATGTTTCACGTGAAACAGGCAGGCGCTCCATCGGCGGGCGTCGGCGTCAGTCCGCCAGCGGCAGATAGACCCGGTTGCCGGCCGCGGCGAACTCCGCGGACTTCTCCGCCATTCCGGCCTCGATCTCCTTCTCCTTCAGGTCCCCGCCGTGCTCGCGCCGGATGTCCTGGGAGATCTTCATCGAGCAGAACTTCGGCCCGCACATGGAGCAGAAGTGGGCGGTCTTGGCCGGCTCGGCGGGCAGCGTCTCGTCGTGGAACTCCCGTGCCGTGTCCGGGTCGAGGGCCAGGTTGAACTGGTCCTCCCAGCGGAACTCGAACCGCGCGTCCGACAGGGCGTCGTCCCACTCCTGAGCGCCCGGGTGCCCCTTGGCCAGGTCCGCCGCGTGGGCGGCGATCTTGTAGGTGATGACGCCGGTCTTCACGTCGTCCCGGTTGGGCAGGCCCAGGTGCTCCTTGGGCGTGACGTAGCAGAGCATCGCGGTGCCCCACCAGGCGATCATCGCCGCGCCGATGCCGGAGGTGATGTGGTCGTAGGCCGGGGCCACATCCGTGGTCAGCGGGCCGAGCGTGTAGAACGGCGCCTCCTCGCAGATCTCCTGCTGGAGGTCGATGTTCTCCTTGATCTTGTGCATCGGGACGTGGCCCGGGCCCTCGATCATCGTCTGCACGTTGTGCCGCTTGGCGATCTGGTTCAGCTCACCCAGCGTGCGCAGCTCCGCGAACTGCGCCTCGTCGTTGGCGTCGGCGATGGAGCCGGGCCGCAGGCCGTCACCCAGGGAGTACGTCACGTCGTACGCCGCGAGGATCTCGCAGAGCTCCTCGAAGTTCTCGTAGAGGAACGACTCCTTGTGGTGCGCCAGGCACCACGCGGCCATGATCGAGCCGCCGCGCGAGACGATGCCGGTCTTGCGGCGTGCGGTCAGCGGCACGTATCGCAGGAGCACACCGGCGTGGACCGTCATGTAGTCGACGCCCTGCTCGGCCTGCTCGATGACCGTGTCCTTGTAGATCTCCCAGGTCAGTTCCTCGGCCTTGCCGTCGACCTTCTCCAGGGCCTGGTACAGCGGCACGGTGCCGATCGGCACGGGCGAGTTGCGCAGCACCCACTCGCGTGTGGTGTGGATGTTGCGGCCGGTGGAGAGGTCCATGACCGTGTCGGCGCCCCAGCGGGTGGCCCAGGTCATCTTCTCCACCTCCTCCTCGATGGAGGAGGTGACCGCCGAGTTGCCGATGTTGGCGTTGACCTTCACCAGGAACCGCTTGCCGATGATCATCGGCTCGATCTCCGGGTGGTTGACGTTGGCCGGCAGGACCGCGCGGCCCGCCGCGATCTCCTCGCGCACGACCTCGGGGGAGACGTTCTCGCGCAGCGCGACGTACTCCATCTCCGGCGTGATCTCGCCCCGGCGGGCGTACGCCAACTGCGTCACCGCCTGTCCGTCACGGCCCCGGCGGGGCTGGCGCGGACGGCCGGGGAAGACGGCGTCGAGGTTGCGCAGCCCGCCGCGGGGTGCGGTGTGCTTGATGCCGTCGTCCTCGGGGCGGACGGGCCGGCCGGCGTACTCCTCGGTGTCGCCGCGGCCGATGATCCAGTTCTCACGCAGCGGCGGCAGGCCACGGCGTACATCGGTCTCGATGTTCGGATCGGTGTACGGCCCTGACGTGTCGTACAGCGTCACGTCCTTGCCGTTGGTGAGGTGCACCTTGCGGACCGGCACGCGGAGGTCGGGGCGCGAGCCCTCGATGTACCCCTTGTGCCATCCGATGGACTTCCCGGCCTCGTCGTTCTGGTTCGAGGCAGGCGTGCGTGCGTCCTGAACGGTCATGATGACCTACTCCCTACGCCGGCATTACCCGGTAACAGGTTCGGCGGTCGACGCAGCCATCTCCGTACCCGTCGTACGGATGTCAGCGCCCTCTCAGCCCGGTGCTCCGAGCTCCCGCGTGTGCAAAGGTGCCACCACGCTAGCGCCATCCCGGCCACGCTGAACAGAGGGCCCCGGTCGTTCTTGCGATGATCGGTCGGTGACTTCCTCGCAGCAGCCCCCCGAACCGACCGGACAGGCACATGGTCATACCCACAGCCATGCCCATGGCCACGGCCCCGCCGCGCCCGTCTCCAAGCACCTGCGGAAGGTCATCGCCGCGGTCCTGATCCCCTTCGCGACGGCCGTGCTGGTCGGCCTCGTCGTCCTGTGGCCCGGTGGTGCCCCGGAGCACGAACGCACGGGCGTCGGCTTCGACCGGCAGACCGAGCAGGGCACGGTGGTCCAGACCGAGAAGGTCGACTGCCGGGACGTGAACGCCGCGCAGGTCCCGCCGACCGGCGACACGACCACCCCGGAGGGCCGTGAGGCGGTCAACGCCCAGCAGGGGCAGTGCACGAAGGCGACGGTCGAGGTCACGACCGGCAAGGACAAGGGCCGGCGGTTCGTCGAGGTCGTGCAGCCCGACGCGCCCCGCCAGTTGGAGGAGGGTCAGGGGGTGGTGGTGGCCTACGCCCCGGACGCCCCGCGTGACCTCCAGTATTCGGTGACCGATGTGAACCGGAAGGTTCCGATGCTGGTCCTGGCGGGGATCTTCGCGCTGGTGGTGGTGGCCGTCGGCCGGATGCGCGGGGTGATGGCACTGATCGCGCTGGCCGTGAGCTTCGCCGTGCTGACCGTGTTCATCCTGCCCGCGATCCTCCAGGGGTCGAACCCGCTGCTCGTGGCGGTGGTGGGGTCGAGCGCCATCATGCTGATCGCGCTCTACAGTTGCCACGGGCTCACCGCGCGCACCTCCGTCGCGGTGCTGGGCACGCTGATCTCGCTGCTGCTGATCGGGCTCCTCGGCTCGCTGTTCATCGACTGGGCCTCGCTGACCGGCAACACCGACGACAACACGGGCCTCATCCACGGCCTCTACCCGGAGATCGACATGTCCGGCCTGCTGCTCGCCGGCATCATCATCGGTTCGCTCGGTGTCCTGGACGACGTGACCGTGACCCAGACGTCCGCGGTGTGGGAACTGCACCAGGCGGACCCGAGGATGGGACCGCGGGCCCTGTACCGGGCCAGTATCCGGATCGGTCGCGACCACATCGCCTCGGTGGTGAACACTCTGGTGCTCGCGTACGCGGGTGCGGCCCTGCCCCTGCTGCTGCTGTTCTCGATCGCGCAGAGCAGCGTGGGCACGGTCGCCAACAGCGAACTGGTCGCCGAGGAAATCGTGCGGACTCTGGTGGGTTCGATCGGTCTGGTGGCCTCGGTGCCGGTGACCACCGCGCTGGCCGCCCTGGTCGTCTCGGCCGACCGGCCGGGCCCCGAGGCACCGGCGGGCGTCCGCGCCGGGGGGCGGGGACGACGGCGCAAGCGGTAGGGGGTGTCTTGTCGATCAGGCCGGATCAGGGAGCGGCGTCTGGTGCATGGGGTCTCCCCCGGCTGCCAGGGCCGAGGGGACGCATCGCCAGGCGGAGGTGGGGGTCCCCCCGCCGAAGGCAGGGGGAGGAGCCACTGCGGTGGGGGCACCTCCCGTGCCCGTAGGGCTACGGGGGACATTGGCGACCGACGACAACGCAGCGAGCGTGCGTGCCAGGCGTCGCGAGCCCGGCGAGATCGGCAAGACACCCCCTGGCCCCCGGGCGGAGCCCTCAGCCGGCGTTCTCCTCGGCGAGGATGCGGCCGAGGGCTTCCTCCAAGTGGTCCTCGAAATCACCGAGCGTGCGCTCCTGCCCCAGCGGCACCAGCTTGTCGGTGCGGTCGAGGAAGGCCACCAGGGGCGGCGCGCTGGACCGGAACACCGCGCGGTCGGCACCGACCTGGAGCCTGATGCTGACGTCCGACAGGTCCTCGGGTCCGGTCGGCGTGATGTGCACATCGCCGTCACCGCTCGGCCCATTGATCCCGTCCACCAGCAGCTCCCGGCCGAATGCCCAAGTGACCGGGGCATCGCCGGGCAGGTGGAACGTCATCCGAACCGCGAACGGATCTCTCGTCTCGTACCCCAGCTCGACCGGAATCCTGAAGGAAAGCTCCTCGGAGACGACGAAGCTCATCAGGACTTCGGCCTGAACCGACTCGCGCATCATGTACCCCGCAATGGATGAAGCAGTGGTGAACAACAGCTCATGAAGATCGGTGAGAAAGCGGCTGGAAAATCGGCCAGGAAAGATCCGCACTGGCCTCTTGACGCCATCGTCCTGTATGCCCTACAGGATCACAAGGAGTGATTTTTCAGATACTGATAGAGAACACGAGTGAACTGAACAGCCTCCCCACCTCTCCGCGCAGCCGCTCCACCGCGGGCAGCAGCCGTTGTTCCTGGTGGATGGGGACGGAAATGGCCATCGTGGCGGCGGTGGACCCCGCCGTGACGGGAATGGCCGCGCAGACCGTGCCGAGCGCGTACTCCTGGCGCTCGACCACCGGCTGCATCCGCTGCGTGGTCCGGAGCCGCTCCAGCAGCGTCCGTCCGTCACGGACCGTGTACGGGGTGATGGCCTGCACGGGGTGGCGGTCCAGGTGGTCGCGCCGGGACGGCTCGTCGAGCTGGCTGAGCAGGCACTGGCCGATGGCGTGGGCGTGTCCCGTCTCCCGGAAGTCCGCCCACTCATCGACGGCGGGCACGGACGGGGTGTCGGAGACCGAGATGAGTTCGATCTCGCCGTCACGGTAGACGGCGAAGTACACGGGGACACCGATCGTGTCGCGCCAGTGCGCGAGCGAGCTCTCGATCTTGCTGCGACGATTCTGCAACGCCGCGCCGCCCGCCAGCCGCGCCACCGCCTCCCCGAGGACGAACACCCCGCTCTCCCGGCGCAGATATCCCTCGTGCGTCAGGGTGCGCAGCAGGTGGTAGGCGGTCGGCAGCGGCAAACCCGTCTCGCGCGCGAGCTGCTTGGCGGGCGCGCCGTCGGTGTGGGACGCCACCGCCTCCAGCAGCCTCAGCGCCCGCTGCACGGAACCGATGAGCGTCGGCGCGGCGGCGGCCGCGGGCTCCGGCTCGGGAGCCCGCGCGGGGGCGGGAGGCGGAGTCAGGGAGCGGGAGGAAGCGGGGGAGCGGGAGGGGAAAGGGATCGGGGTACGGGTGGGAGGGGAATGCGGTGCCGTGGCCAAAGGTCACCCCCAGGCATTACGCCCAGTTCAGTCGTACAAACCGCTGGTAGGGCGTAGGTAAACCCCTTGATTCCAAGGGCAGCGGAGGCTTGCCACTCTAATGGCAGCCTCCGTTCGGGGTGAGGTTTCGCCGGGGCCGTTCCCCCGCCCGGGCTAACACCCGGGCTGGCGCACGGACGAATGTCCGGGGGATCTCACCAGTCGCCCCGGGACGACGAGGACGACATGAACTTCCGTACGACGTAAATGAGTCCACCGACCAGCACGGCGAACACCAGCACCTTGAACAGCAGCCCGATCAGCACACTGATCACCGTGCCGATCAGGCTTCCGAAGACCACCAGCGCGACGACGGGTATGGCGATCCACTTGACCCACCAGGGCATCCCCGCGAGCATTTCCCGTACCGCCGCCATTGTCCCGACCTCATCTCTGGTGACCATTCCTACCGTTGGCACCTTCGATGCTAGGTGCCGGGGACGCGCGACGGGTGCTCCACGGCCCCCGGCTCTCCCCTGATCCTTCCCCTAGGGTCCGGACGGGTTCCGGATGCGTACGGGCGGCGCCCGGAAGAGGTCCGGCCGGGGTCCCGGACGGGACTCAGCTCTCCGGCGGGGAGAAGACCACCATCACCCGCAGGTCCTCGGTGATGTGGTGGAACTTGTGCGGCACCCCGGCCGGCACGTAGACCACGCTCCCCCGCCCCACCTGCGTCGTCTCCGTCCCCACCGTGATCGACGCACGCCCGCTGACGACGAAGTACACCTCGTCCTCCTTGTGCGGCTGCTGCGGATCGAGCTGCCCGGCGTCCAGCGCGTACAGGCCCACCGACATGTTCCGCTCCCGAAGGAACTGCAGATACGCGCCGTCATTGGCGACGCGCTCCGCCTCCAGCTCGTCCAGTCGGAATGCCTTCATGGTCCGTCCGCCCCTGCCCTTCGTCCGATCGGGTCTGCCACGATCAGACACATGATGAATTTCCTCGTCAAGACGATCGCGAACGCGGCCGCGCTGGCCGTGGCGATCTGGCTGCTCGCCGACATCACGCTCACCGGTGACAGCACCGGCAAGAAGGCCCTGACCCTGGTCCTGGTGGCCCTGGTCTTCGGCGTCGTGAACACCCTCGTCAAGCCTGTGGTGAAGCTTCTCACCCTGCCGCTGTTCATCCTCACGCTGGGCCTGTTCACGCTGATCGTGAACGCGCTGATGCTGCTGCTCACCTCGTGGCTCGCCGACACGCTGGGCCTCAACTTCCACGTCGAGGGCTTCTGGACCGCCGTGCTCGGCGGCCTGATCATCTCCGTCGTCTCGTGGGCCATGAACGTCGTCCTGCCCGACGGCAGGGACTGAGCCGGGTGAGACCAGTGCGCACCGCCTACCGCGTCTGCTTCGTCTGCACCGGCAACATATGCCGCTCGCCGATGGCCGCGTCCGTCTTCCGCGCGAGGGTGGCGGAGGCCGGGCTCGGCGGCCTGGTGGAGGTCGACAGCGCGGGCACCGGCGGCTGGCACGAGGGGGACGGCGCCGACCCGCGTGCCCTCTCCGTCCTCGACGAGCACGGTTACGGGACCGAGCACACCGCCCGGCGGTTCCGCCCGTCCTGGTTCGCACGGCTCGACCTGGTGATCGCGCTGGACGGGAGCCACCGGCGGGAGCTGATCCGGCTCGCGCCCACGCCCATGGAGGCGGCGAAGATACGACTGCTGCGGTCGTACGACCCGGCGGCACCGGCCGACCTCGACGTCCCCGATCCGTACTACGGCTCGCGGGCGGGCTTCGAGGAGTGCCTGGCCATGGTGGAGGCGGCGAGCGAAGGGCTGCTCGTCGCCGTACGGAACAGTCTTGAGGAGCGTGCCGCATGACGTGGGGCGACGGAACCAGGGCGGTACGGGCCGGCCTTCCCGAACCGAAGGCGTACGAACCCACCCTCCCCGGGCCGGTGTTCGCCGCCCACTACCACCTGCCGGGCGAGCCGACCGGGCCCTACACCTACGGGAGGGACGAGAACCCGACCTGGACGCATCTGGAGCGGGCCATCGGCGAGCTGGAGGCGCCCGGCACGCCGGAGGCCGAGACGGTCGTCTTCGCCTCCGGGATGGCCGCGATCTCCGCCGTCCTGTTCTCGCAGCTCAAGGCCGGTGACGCGGTCGTCCTTCCGGCCGACGGCTACCAGGCGCTGGCTCTCGTGCGGGAGCAGCTCCAGGCCTACGGGATCGAGGTGCGCCCCGCGCCGACCGGCGGCGACGCCCAGCTCGCGGTGCTGGACGGAGCACGCCTGCTGTGGATCGAGACGCCGTCCAACCCCGGGCTCGACGTGTGCGACGTCCGGCGCCTGGTGACAGCCGCGCACGCGGGAGGTGCGCTGGTGGCGCTCGACAACACGCTCGCCACCCCCCTGGGACAGCGCCCGCTGGAGCTGGGCGCCGACTTCTCCGTGGCCAGCGACACCAAGGGGCTGACCGGGCACGGGGACATCCTGCTCGGGCACGTGACCTGCCGTGACACCACCCTGGCGGCGGGGGTGCGGCGGTGGCGCAAGATCGCCGGGGCGATCCCGGGGCCGATGGAGGCCTGGCTCGCGCACCGGTCGCTGGCGACGCTCCAGCTCCGCGTCGACCGGCAGTGCGCGACCGCACTGACGCTCGCGGAAGCACTGGCGGGGCGCGCGGACGTGACCGGCGTGCGCTACCCGGGGCTGCCGGGCGACCCCTCGCACAAGGTGGCGGCCGGGCAGATGCGCCGGTTCGGGTCGGTCGTCTCCTTCGTGCTGCCCGACCGGGAGCGGGCGGAGCGCTTCCTGGAGGCGCTGCGGCTGGTGGACGACGCGACCAGCTTCGGCGGGGTGCGCTCCACGGCCGAGCGGCGCGGGCGGTGGGGCGGGGACGCGGTCCCCGAGGGCTTCATCCGCTTCTCGGTCGGTGCCGAGGACGCCGAGGACCTGGTGGCGGACGTGCTGCGCGCCCTGGACGAGACCGGGCTGAGGCCGGGCCGCGGCGGTGAACCGGGCGATCACCCATGACGCACGGACGGTCCGAGCCTCCCCCCTCATGGCTCGGACCGTCCGCTTTTTTCTGCGGTGACCGCGTGAACAAGGCTAGTTGACTCTGTGTCAGTGTCCAATCACGCTAGCGACAGCGACCTATCGACTTATTTATAGTTGGACGGTCGGATCTGAGGCGACGTCAGCCGTACGTGGCCGACGGTGGGAGGGGGGAGGCGCATGGATCTGGCGTTGCTGCGTACGTTCGTCACGGTGCACCGGGCCGGTTCCTTCACCCGCGCCGCCGCTCTGCTGGGCCTCTCCCAGCCGGCCGTGACCAGCCAGATCCGCACGCTGGAACGTCAACTGGGCCGCCCGCTGTTCCTGCGCCAGGCCCGCGGCGTCACGCCCACCACCATCGGCGACGAGCTCGCCCACCGGGCGGCGCCGCACCTGGACGCGCTCGTCGAGATCGCCGAGGCGGGGCTCGACGACGAGTCCGGGGTCCGCACCCTCCACCTCGCCGGGCCGCCCGAGTTCACCTCCGTGCGCGCCCTGCCCGCCCTCACCACCCTGGTCTCGCAGGGGCTCGCGGTGCGCACCTCCCTGGTCTCGGCCGCCGAGGAGGTCCTCGACGGGCTGGCCGCCGGCCACCACGACCTGGCCATCGCCACCGCCCGCCCGCGCGGCGGCCTGCTGACCGCGACCCCGCTCTGCGACGAGGAGCACGTCCTGGTCGCCTCCCCACGCTGGGCCGCCCGCCTGGCGCCCGGCGTCCTGTTACGCCGGGGCGCCGTCGTCCTGGAGCAGTTGCCGGTGGTCGAGGTCCATGAGTCGCTGCCGTTCGTGGCGCGCTACTGGGCGGAGGTCTTCGAGTCGAAACCGGCCGCCGCGGCCACCGTCATCGCGCCCGACCTGCGCGCCGTCCAGGAGTCGGCCGCCTCGGGCGCCGGCCTCGCCGTACTGCCCCGCTACCTGTGCGAGGACGACCTCGCCAGCGGCCGGCTGGTGGCCCTCCTGGACCCGCCGGTGCCCCCGCTGCGCACCTACTTCGTGGTGGTGCGCACGGGCACACTCGCCCTGCCGCACATCGCGCGGGCGCACGAGTCGCTGCTGCGCGCTGCGACGGACTGGTGACGGCAGGTCGATGCCGGTCCCGGGGGTGTTTCAGACGAAGTCCTCCGGGCCATGGTGAAGCCATGACCGAACGTCCCGTGGTCAAGCGCACCGCACGCGCCATCCTGCTCGACGGCGACGACCTCGTCCTGATCAAGCGTACGAAGCCTGGCCTGGACCCCTACTGGGTCACCCCGGGCGGCGGTGTCGAGCCGGACGACACGACGGTCGTCGACGCGCTGCACCGGGAGGTCCACGAGGAACTGGGCGCCAAGATCACCGATGTGGTGCCCTGTTTCGTCGACACCGTCGAGCACATCGTGGACGCCGGCGTCTCGGGCGTGAAGGTGCAGCACTTCTTCGTCTGCCGGCTGGAGTCCATGGACCCCTCACAGCGGCACGGGCCGGAGATGGACGAGCCGCTCGGCGAGTACGAGATCGTGCGCGTGCCCTTCAGCCGGGTGGGCATCGCCGCCGTCAACCTGGTGCCGCTGTCGCTGCGGCACTACCTGGACGGCAACATCGAGGGCGTACGGGCGATGCACGCCCCCGACCTGGGCTGACCGGTCCGGCCGGGTGCTAGTCGGCCGCCGCCACGAGTTCCTCGAGCGAGTCGTGGCGGATGCGCTCGTAGGGCACGCCGACGCCCCTGAGCGCGTCGACACTGCTGCGGATCATGCCGACCGGGCCCGAGAGGTAGGCGTCGTACTCGTTCCACGGCCCGTACTCGCGCACCACGTCGGGCAGTTGCGTCCTGCCGTCGATGATCGCCCGCACCTCGAGCCACGGGTGGGACTGCTGGAGGCGCAGCATGGTGTCGATGTCGTACAGGTCGTGATCCGTGCGGGCGCCGTAGAAGACCTCGACCGGGCGCCGCTCGCCGTGCTCGGCGACGTCCTCCACCAGCGCCTTGATGGGCGCGATACCGGTGCCGCCGCCCAGGCAGAGCATGCCGTTGTCGGTGGTGTGGTCGACGGTCATCGAACCGGCCGGCGGGCCCAGCCGCAGTACGTCGCCGGGGCGCGCGTGGTGGACGAGGGCGTTGGACACCCAGCCGGCCGGGACCGCCTTCACGTGGAAGGACAGCAGGCCGTCGGAGCGGGGCGTGGAGGCGAAGGAGTAGTGCCGCCATATCCGCGGCCACCACGGCGTCTCCAGGCTCGTGTACTGCCCCGCGAGGAAGGGGTACGGCTGGTCGGGGCGGACCGTGATGACCGCGATGTCGGGCGTTCTCAGGTCGTGCGAGACGACCTCGGCGTGCCACCAGGCGGGCGCGTGCCGTTCGTTCTCGGCGGCCGCGTCGATCATGATCTGGGAGATCGTCGTGTACGTCCGGACCCAGGCGGCCTCGGTCTCCTGGTCCCAGGTCGTCGTCGCGTACCGGCTGAGCGCCCCGATGAGCGCCTCGCCGACGGCCGGGTAGTGCGACGCCTCGGTGCCGTACTTGCGGTGTCCGCGGCCCAGGTGCTGGAGGTACTCGGTGAGCACGCCAGCGTTGTCCATGTGCTCGGCGGCGGTCAGCAGCGCCTTCAGGAGCCGGTCGCGCTGGGTCTCCATGGCGGCCGGGAAGAGGGCGCGCAGTTCGGGGCTGCGGGTGAAGAGCAGGGCGTAGAAGTACGAGGTGACCTTGTCGGCCACGGGCCCGATCTCGGCGAGTGTCCGCCGGACCCGTACCGCGTCGGGCGACCCCGGCTCCGCTGCCGAGGCCGGGGCCTCCGCCTCGGCGGGGGCGGGCGCGGGATTGGTGGCAGCGGCGGAAGTGGGACCGAGGGCGGGGCTGGAGGCGGGGGCGGGCTGGTCCGGGGCGCTGTCCGCCCGGTCGGCGGGCCCGCCCTGGCGACCGGCGCTGTGCGGGTGGCCTTCGGCGGGGGCGGCGGGGCCGTGGGCGGGGCGGTGCTCGGCGGGGGCGGCGGGGCCGTGCGGGAGGCCGGTCCGGCCTTCGCCGGGGTGCGGGTGGGCGGGTTGGTCCGGGACGTCGGAGGGGCGGTCGGCGCCGTCCTCCTGGCGGCCGGGGGCGTTGTACGGGCGGTCGTACGGGGTGCCGTGCGTCCCGGGGGTCCGGGCGCGGTCCGCGGGATGCTCGGGCATCGCCTGGGGCGGGGCGGTGCGCGTCGCGCCGTTGCCGACCATGCGTATGGACGTGAGCGGACGACGCGGACCGGCTGTCGGTTCCTGGCTTCCGTCCCGGGCCTCGTCAGTGCCCGCCGCAGGCCCCTGCCGCCCGTCGGAGTGGGCAGCTCCGGGCTCGGTGGACCGGTCGGTGACCGGCTTGCGCGGGGTGAACCATCCGCTGCCCCCGCCGCTGCCGCCGGAAGTGCCGTTGTCGGCCGACGTGGTGGTCGGAGCGTCCATAGAGTGCCTCGCCTCGAACTTCTTTCGGTCGGTCTGTGCACTTCCGCCAGCCCGGAAGGTGCCTCAATTCGCCGCTTTTCGGCTCGTATTCGCTGCCCGCTGCCCACAGTAACCCTCAACCGCACCACGAAACGGGACGAGCGCGACCGGCTGTGACATTGACCGCAGTTGCCGTGGTCGCAGCATGGCAGGGATTGCCGGCTCGTCGGAGCGAGAGCGGAAAGCCCGGATTTCGACCCCAGTTTTCGTTAGGCTGCGTTACCGCCGTGTCCTGCAACTAACGGTCGGCTCGTACCAGTTCGTAGGCCTCGCGGAGATCGCCTCCCGTATAAGCGTGTGTGGCAAGACCGGACAGATGGTGGTCCGCGTTGATCGCTACCGCTACCGGGACCGTCGCGAAGATCTCCGCGTCGGACATGGAATCACCGTATGCAACACACTCGTCCAGATCCACCCCCAACTCTGCACAGAGTCGGTTCGCGATCTTCACTTTCGCCGACGCATTGAGAATGCCCTCCCGATTGACCGGCTGGGTGAATGGGACGGCAGGCCAACGTGAACCGTGGGCGGCGTGAGCCCCCCAGTCGAGCAGCCGCTCGACGAAGAAATCGGGTGAGAGAGAGATGACCGCGCAGTAACCGCCGCGTGCCCGGATGTCCGCCCATACGTCACGGATGCCTTCCAGCCATGGCGCGCCGTCGAACGCCGCCACGACATGCTCCAGGGTCAGCTCGGACCACAGTTCCCTGGCTCGGACCGCGAACTCGTCCGGAGTCAGTGCCTTGGTCAGGAACGCGCGCTCCAGCTCGGCGATCTCGGCACTCAGCCCGAGCTGGCGGGATATCTCCACGGCCGCCGCCGACCCGCGGATCAGTGTGCCGTCGAGATCGAACAGGTGGAGTCTGGGTGGGCTCGCCATGTACGCCGAGGTTAGTACGTGCGCTTTTCTCCGTCGCCGGACACCGCCAGCGAGCGTCCCGGTCGGGCTGTGTTTCACGTGAAACAACGCGAACGTCCCGCTCGCGGGACGCGGCGCCCCGCATGCGCGAGATACGCCAGTCCCCCCGGCCAGGAACGCTTCCGGGCCAGGGGGACGAGGGTGAAGGGAGCGAGCCCGTCGTCCTTACGTCAGGGCCTGCACCGCTGCGGTGGCGAACTCGTGGTCCTGCTCCGGGGCGCCGCCCCCCACGCCGATGGCGCCGATGAGACGGCCGTCGCGGTGGACCGGGACGCCACCGGCGATGAAGAGGAGCGGCCGGTCGAGGGCGGTGGGAAGCGTGTGGAAGGGGCCGCCGGGCTGGACGGCGTCGACCAGGTCGGCCGTCGGGGCATTGAGCTGGAGGGCGGTGAACGCCTTGCGGGTGCTGGTCTCCCCGGCGATCAGCACCGCGCGGTCGTCACGGCGGAAGGTGAGCAGATGGCCGCCCGCGTCCAGGACGGTGACGGCGACGGTGGCCCCGGCCGCCTCGGCGGCGCGGCGGGCGGTGTTCACGAGGGCCTCGGCGTCCTGGGTGGTCAGAGGGGCGACGGTGGTGGTGGTGCTCATGTGGATGGCTCCTTGCTGAGGGGGTGCGGGGGGAGGGGGACGGGAGTTCCCGTGGGTGTGTTCAGTGGTGGGCCGCGCCGACGGTGGCCGGCTCAGGGGTGGCACCGGCGACGATCCGGCTGCCGTGCCGGGTGTCCCGGCGCTCCAGTGCGCTGGAAAGGACGGCCAGCGCCAGGGCGGAAGCGGCGAGCACGGCACCGACCCAGTTGGGGGCGGTGATCCCGAGGCCAGACGCGATCACGATGCCGCCGAGCCAGGCGGACAGCGCGTTACCGAGGTTGAAGGCGCCGATGTTCACGGCGGAGGCCAGGGTGGGAGCGCCGGCGGCCTGGTCCAGGACCCGCTTCTGGAGCGGCGGCACGGTGGCGAAGCCCAATGCGCCGATCAGGGTGATGGTGATGGCGGCCGCGACCTGGTGGTGTGCCGTGACGGTGAACAGGGCGAGCACCACGGCGAGGGCGCCCAGCGAGACGTAGAGCAGCGGCATCAGCTTTCGGTCGGCGAGCTTGCCCCCGATGAGGTTGCCGCCGACCATGCCCAGGCCGAAGAGGACGAGCAGCCAGGTGACGGAGGACTCGGCGAAGCCGGCTGCCTCGGTCATCATCGGGGTGATGTAGGTGATCGCGGCGAAGACGCCGCCGAAGCCGAGCACGGTCATCGCCATGGCCAGCAGCACCTGGACGTTGCGGAAGGCGGCGAGCTCGTGCCGCAGCCGTACTCCTTCGGGCTTGGGCTGCTCCGGGACCAGCTTCGCGACCCCGAGGAGACCGAGGACACCGAGGGCGGCGACGACGAAGAACGTCAGGCGCCATCCGGCCGTCTGACCGATGAAGGTGCCGGCGGGTACGCCGACCACATTGGCCACGGTCAGGCCGGTGAACATCATCGCGATGGCGCCGGCCTTCTTCTCCGGGACGACGAGGTCGGCGGCGACGACCGATCCGATGCCGAAGAACGCCCCGTGGGCGAGGGACGCGACGACGCGTCCGGCCAGCATCAGTCCGAAGACCGGAGCGACGGCGGACAGCAGGTTGCCCGCGATGAACAGGCCCATCAGCAGCATCAGCATCCGCTTCCGGGAGACCCGGGTGCCGAGGGCGGTCATCAGAGGGGCTCCCAGGACCACGCCGAGCGCGTAGCCGGTGACGAGGTAGCCCGCGGCCGGGATGGACACCTGGTAGTCAGCCGCGACCTGTGGAAGCAGCCCCATGATCACGAACTCGGTGGTCCCGATACCGAAGGCCCCGATGGCGAGGGCCAGAAGCGCGAGGGGCATGGAGTACACCTTCCAGAAGATTGCGTCTGCGCCTTACGAGCGTCGACAATAATTGCAGACGCGGGTTAATGGCAAGCGCGGGCTATTGCAGCGGTCGTCTATCCTGGTGGACAAGCCGCTCCGGGACGGAGGAGAGACCCCCATGACAGCCACAGACCCGGCGCTCACCGCCCTCTCCCAGGGCTGGTGCGCGCTCTCGCTGCTCCACGGGAAGATCGAGGCCCGCATCGAGCGCGAGCTGGAGGCGAAGCATGGCCTGAGCGTGCGGGAGTTCTCCCTGCTCGATGTCCTCAGCCGGCAGCACAGCGGCCCCGGCGGTCATCTCCAGATGAAGCAGGTCGCCGACGCCGTCGTGCTCAGCCAGAGCGCCACCACCCGCCTGGTCACCCGCCTCGAGGACCGGGGGCTGCTCACGCGCTACCTCTGCGACACGGACCGGCGCGGTATCTACACCGATGTCACCGAGGCCGGCCTGACGCTCCTGGCCGAGGCCCGGCCCACCAATGACGCGGCCCTGCGCGAGGCGCTCGACGAGGCGGCGAGGAACCCTGAGCTGGCCCCCCTGGTCAGGGCCGTCGAAGAGCTGCACGCCCCCGTGGGCTGACCTTCCCGCCCACATTCAGCGCAGCCCGGCCGTGGCGCGCGAGTACGCTGCGCCGCATGAGTGATCTTGACATCAGGCCCGCGGCTCACGCCGACATCCCCGCGATCGTGGCCATGCTCGCCGACGACCCCCTGGGCGCCCAGCGCGAGTCGCCCGACGACCTCACCCCGTACACCGCCGCCTTCGAGCGACTGACGGGCGACCCGCACCAGCACCTGGTCGTCGCCGTACGCGGCGAGCGGGTCGTCGGGACACTTCAGCTCACGATCATTCCCGGTCTCTCCCGGCGTGGTGCCAGCCGGTCGATCATCGAAGCCGTCCGCATACACACCGATGAACGGGGCGGCGGCCTCGGCACTCAACTCATCGAGTGGGCGATCAGCGAGTCGCGGCGGCGGGGATGCCAGTTGGTGCAACTCACATCCGACGCCACCCGCACCGACGCCCACCGCTTCTACAAGCGGCTTGGGTTCGAGGCCTCACACGTGGGCTTCAAGATGACGCTGTGAGGCATGGGCCGGTGCGGCGGGCGCACCGTTTCACGTGAAACGTCACCACTGGCGCACGTCACAGCCCGCGCCAGCCGTCCTGGTCGACACCGCCCGGCACCGCGTCCCCCGGCTCGTACGGCTCGCGCGTGAACACGAACGACCCCAGGTCCAGGTGGCTCACGGAACCGTCCGCACGCCGCACCACCCGCAGCGTCTCCCCCGCGTAGTAGCCGTCCAGACCGGTCCACGTGCCATCCGGCTCGGCCCGGAAGTGGGAGGCACGGCCCTGCCCCTTCAGGGGACACAGCTCCACGCCCCCCTGGGCGACGACGCGCAGACCGTAGGAGTACGTGCCCCAGTACCAGGGGCCGGTCAGCCCCAGCAGTGCCGGGTCGATGTCGGGCAGCGGCTGCCAGGGCTCGGGGATACGGGGCTCGGCGTCGGC
The DNA here is from genome assembly GCF_004353505.1 of Streptomyces sp. WAC05374. Taxonomy (GTDB): domain Bacteria; phylum Actinomycetota; class Actinomycetes; order Streptomycetales; family Streptomycetaceae; genus Streptomyces. Next base: position 222 of record NZ_SMNQ01000020.1, on the reverse strand, counting down.
CACGATTCGTACGAGGTCGGCGGCGACCGTCCCGGGCAGCGGGCCCGACGTGGTGTTGGCGAGCATCACGGCGGTGACATCCTCCTCCACGCTCACCCACAGGCCCGCCACGAAGCCCGGCAGAGAGCCGCAGTGCCCCACCAGGGTGCGCCCCTCCCCGCGTACCAGTTGCAGGCCGAGCCCATAGCCCGTGTCCCAGTTCCCGGCCTCCGGCGGCACGGC
>NZ_SMNQ01000001.1 GCF_004353505.1 Streptomyces sp. WAC05374 | reverse complement strand
CTTGAGAGGGTAAGGCTCCCAGTAGACGACTGGGTTGATAGGCCGGATATGGAAGCCCAGTAATGGGTGGAGTTGACCGGTACTAATAGGCCGAGGGCTTGTCCTCAGTTGCTCGCGTCCACTGTGTTAGTTCTGAAGTAACGAACTCCCTTCGCCGGTTGAGTTCGACATCTTCATAGTGTTTCGGTGGTCATAGCGTTAGGGAAACGCCCGGTTACATTCCGAACCCGGAAGCTAAGCCTTTCAGCGCCGATGGTACTGCAGGGGGGACCCTGTGGGAGAGTAGGACGCCGCCGAACTATTATTGGCCTCAGGCCCTGGACTTCGTGTCCGGGGCCTGAGGCTTTTCTGCGTTCAGGGGGAGCCCGGACACCCCTGTGCGCAGGGCCCGGTCTGCTGACGGTAAAGTCAGGGAGCATCGTTGGCACGTTTCCACAGGAGGCCCCCGGGTGGAGGTTCAGGAGACCCGCGTTCAGACGGACCGGGTCCTCACCATCCCCAACATCCTCAGCATGGCCCGCCTCGCGGGCGTGCCGCTGTTCCTGTGGCTGATTCTCCGCCCCGAGTTCGGCGGGCCCAAGAGCGATGGCTGGGCGTTGCTCGTGCTGATGCTCAGCGGTGTCAGCGACTACCTGGACGGCAAGCTCGCGCGGCGCTGGAACCAGATCAGCAGTCTGGGCCGGCTCCTCGACCCGGCCGCCGACCGGCTGTACATCCTTTCCACCCTCCTCGGTCTGACATGGCGTGAGATCCTGCCGCTCTGGCTGACCGTGGCGCTTTTGGCCCGTGAGCTGATGCTGCTGGTGATGGTGGGAATCCTCCGCCGGCACGGCTATCCGCCGCCGCAGGTGAACTTCCTGGGCAAGGCGGCGACGTTCAACTTGATGTACGCCTTCCCGCTCCTCCTGCTCAGCGACGGGACCGGATGGCTTTCGTCACTCGCTGAAGTTTTCGGGTGGGCCTTCGCCGGATGGGGTACAACTCTGTATTGGTGGGCAGGGATCCTCTACGTGGTCCAGGTCCGCCGACTTGTCAAGGCGGATACCGCAGCCGATTGAGCCCGTCTGATGGGTGCCGTGCAGTGATTGCCGGCCCCGCCCTTGTTTGTCGTAAGCGGACCACTGTCCCGGACGGGTGAAGTCGGCTTGACCGTCGTCTCTGCAAGGAGGACGCTTCCGACATGAAGGCCGTCGTTATGGCCGGTGGCGAAGGAACTCGACTTCGCCCCATGACCTCGAGCATGCCCAAGCCGCTCCTGCCGGTGGCCAACCGGCCGATCATGGAGCATGTGCTGCGGCTGCTCAAGCGGCACGGGCTCAATGAGACCGTCGTGACCGTGCAGTTCCTCGCCTCACTCGTAAAGAACTACTTTGGTGACGGCGAAGAGCTCGGCATGGAACTGACCTATGCCAACGAGGAGAAGCCCCTCGGTACCGCGGGAAGCGTGAAGAATGCCGAGGAGGCGCTGAAGGACGACGCCTTCCTTGTCATCTCCGGTGACGCGCTCACGGATTTCGATCTGACCGACCTCATCGCGTTCCACAAGGAAAAGGGCGCGATGGTCACGGTATGCCTGACGCGGGTCCCCAACCCCCTCGAATTCGGTATCACCATTGTGGACGAGGAGGGCAAGGTCGAACGCTTCCTGGAGAAGCCGACCTGGGGCCAGGTCTTCTCCGACACGGTCAACACCGGCATCTACGTCATGGAGCCCGAGGTCTTCGACTACGTCGAGGCCGATGTTCCGGTGGACTGGTCCGGTGACGTCTTCCCGCAGCTCATGAAGGAGGGCAAGCCGATCTACGGCTATGTCGCCGAGGGCTACTGGGAGGACGTCGGCACCCACGAGAGCTACGTCAAGGCCCAGGCCGACGTGCTCGAGGGGAAGGTCGACGTCGAACTCGACGGCTTTGAGATCTCGCCCGGCGTGTGGGTCGCCGAGGGTGCGGAGGTGCACCCGGACGCCGTCCTGCGCGGGCCCCTCTACATCGGCGACTACGCCAAGGTCGAGGCCGGCGTGGAAATCCGCGAGCACACGGTCGTGGGCTCGAACGTGGTCGTGAAGAGCGGCGCTTTCCTGCACAAGGCGGTTGTTCACGACAACGTCTACATCGGGCAGCACAGCAATCTGCGCGGCTGCGTGATCGGCAAGAACACCGACATCATGCGGGCCGCCCGGATCGAGGACGGGGCCGTCATCGGCGACGAGTGCCTCGTCGGTGAAGAATCGATCGTCCAGGGCAATGTGCGGGTCTACCCCTTCAAGACCATCGAGGCCGGCGCCTTCGTCAACACCTCGGTGATCTGGGAGTCCCGCGGGCAGGCGCACCTTTTCGGGGCGCGCGGTGTCTCCGGAATCCTGAACGTCGAGATCACCCCCGAGCTGGCGGTCCGGCTGGCGGGGGCGTACGCGACGACGCTCAAGAAGGGCGCCACGGTCACCACGGCACGTGACCACTCCCGGGGCGCCCGGGCCCTGAAGCGGGCCGTGATCTCCGCGCTCCAGGCCAGCGCCATCGACGTACGCGACCTGGAGAACGTGCCGCTGCCGGTCGCACGGCAGCAGACCGCGCGGGGCAGTGCCGGCGGCATCATGATCCGGACGACACCGGGCGTGCCCGACTCGGTCGACATCATGTTCTTCGACGAGCGCGGCGCCGACCTGTCGCAGGCGGGGCAGCGGAAGCTGGACCGGGTGTACGCACGCCAGGAGTACCGGCGTGCCTTCCCGGGCGAGATCGGAGACCTGAGCTTCCCGTCCAGCGTCTTCGACTCGTACACCGGGTCCCTGCTGCGCAACGTGGACACGACCGGCATCTCCGACGCGGGGCTGAAGGTCGTCGTCGACGCGTCGAACGGCAGCGCCGGTCTCGTCCTGCCCAGCCTGCTGGGGCGGCTCGGGGTGGACTCGTTGACGATCAACCCCGGTCTGGACGAGTCGCGGCCCACCGAGTCCGCCGAGTCCCGCCGGGCCGGGCTGGTACGGCTCGGCGAGATAGTGGCGTCGGCGCGTGCGGCCTTCGGCGTACGGTTCGACACGGTCGGTGAGCGTCTGTCGCTCGTCGACGAGCGGGGCCGGATCATCGAGGACGACCGGGCGCTGCTGGTGATGCTGGACCTGGTGGCCGCCGAGCGGCGCAGCGGCCGGGTGGCGCTGCCGGTGACGACCACGAGGATCGCCGAGCAGGTGGCCGCGTACCACGGCACGCAGGTCGACTGGACGACGACGTCCCCGGACGACCTGACCCGGGTGGGCCGTGAGGAGTCCACGATCTTCGGTGGCGACGGCCGCGGTGGCTTCATCGTTCCCGAGTTCAGCAGCGTCTTCGACGGTACGGCGGCGTTCGTGCGGCTGATCGGGCTGGTGGCCCGTACCCAGCTCACGCTCAGCCAGATCGACGCGCGCATCCCGCGGGCGCATGTGCTCAAGCGGGACCTGGCGACGCCGTGGGCGGTCAAGGGCCTGGTGATGCGGCGCGTGGTGGAAGCGGCCGGGGACCGGCACGTGGACACCACCGACGGTGTGCGCGTGGTGGAGGCCGACGGCCGCTGGGTGATGGTGCTGCCCGACCCGGCCGAGGCGGTCACCCATCTGTGGGCGGAGGGCCCCGACGACGCGTCCGCGCAGGCGCTGCTCGACGAGTGGGCCGCCGTGGTGGACAGCGCCGGTCGCTGAGGCGGCACGCAAGGAGCGGTGTGCCGGAGGGCGTCCCTGGGGCGCCTTCCGGCACCACCGGTGGGGCCATTCGGCGGTAGCCCCTCCGACGTGCGACGATGTGCGGCATGTCGCAGCAGCCCCCCGTTCGGAGCACCGGCTCCCCGCCACCGCGTCCCGATGCGTCCATGTCGCTGCTGACCAATGTGATGGACCACGCGCTCGACGACGGGTACGCGGAGGCGTCCGCCCGCAGGGCCGCCGAGGGCGGCGGTCTGCCCCGTACGCTGCGCGCCAAGCTGGGCCTGGCGGCCGGACTGGTACTGGCAGCCCTGGTGGTCACGCTCGGGGCGGCGCAGGCGCAGATATCGGCACCTGTGGTGGCCAAGGAGCGCGAGGAGCTCATCGACCGCATCCAGTCGGAGACCTCGGCGGCCGACGGCCTGGAGAAGCAGATCGAGACGCTCCGCGCCGAGGTGGGGGAACGGCAGCGCAAGGCGCTGGAGCGGCACGGCGGGGACCAGGGGCAGCTCGTGGCGCTGCTGTCGGGGGCGACGCCGGTGCGGGGGCCGGGTGTCCGGCTCGTCGTGGACGACGCCAAGGACACCGAAGAGGGCGGGGGCGGACCGCGCGAGAGCAGCGGGTTCGCCGACACCGGCCGGGTCCGGGACCGCGACATGCAGCGGGTGGTCAACGGCCTGTGGCAGGCGGGCGCGGAAGCCATCGCCATCAATGGGCAGCGCCTGACCGCCCTGTCGGCGATCCGCGCGGCGGGCGACGCCATACTGGTCGACAACAAGCCGCTGGTGCCGCCGTACACGGTGCTGGCGGTGGGGGACGGAAAAAAGCTGAGCACGACGTTCCAGGACAGCCCCGACGGGCAGTACCTGCACGTACTGCAGGAGAACTTCGGTATCCGCACCAGCATTTCGGACCAGGGCGAGGTGCGTCTGCCGGCCGCGCCGAGCCTGATCGTACGTACAGCACAGCCGAGCATCGCCGGATCCGGAACGGGTGACGGGCAGGGCGCGGCCGACACAGGGAAGGGCACATCTTGATCGCCGTACTGGGCCTCGTCGTGGGAGTCGTGGTCGGACTGTTCATCCGGCCCGAGGTGCCGGCGGTGGTCGAGCCCTATCTGCCGATCGCCGTCGTGGCTGCCCTGGACGCGGTCTTCGGCGGCCTGCGGGCCATGCTCGACGGGATCTTCGTCGACAAGGTCTTCGTCGTCTCCTTCCTGTCGAACGTCGTCGTGGCCGCGCTGATCGTGTTCCTCGGCGACAAGCTGGGCGTCGGCGCACAGCTTTCGACCGGTGTGGTCGTCGTGCTCGGCATCCGGATCTTCTCCAACGCCGCCGCGATCCGGCGGCACGTGTTCCGGGCGTGAGGCCGATGAGCAACGAAGAGACACCGAACCCGATTCCCGAGCCGGAGCGCCGGCCGGAGCAGCCTGCCCCGCAGCCGCAGCCGCAGCCGCAGCCGCAGCCTCGGACCGAGCCGGAGCAGGAGCCGGAGCCTGAGCAGCCGCGGGCGACGGAGCCGTCAGAGCCGCGGACCGGGCGGCAGCGTCTGATCGCGGGCCTGTGGCCGCCGCGCGTCACCCGGGCGCAACTCATCGTGGCCGTCCTGCTGTTCGGGCTGGGCCTGGGCCTCGCCATCCAGGTCCGGTCGACGAGCGACACCGGTGCCCTGCGCGGCGCGCGCCAGGAGGACCTGGTGCGCATCCTCGACGAGCTGGACGACCGCACGCAGCGCCTGGAGGACGAGAAGGCGCGCCTGGAGGACCAGCGCACGGAGCTGGAGAACAGCTCCGACCAGGCGGAAGAGGCGCGGAAGCAGACGCTGGAAAAGGAACGGCAGCTCGGCATCCTGGCCGGTACGGTGGCGGCGCAGGGCCCCGGCATCACGCTCACCATCGCCGACGGCGCCGGTGCGGTGGAGTCGGACATGCTGCTCGACGCCATCCAGGAGCTGCGGGCCGCCGGTGCGGAGGCGATCCAGGTCAATGGTGTCCGGGTCGTCGCCGACACGTACTTCTCCGGTGACGCCGGGGACATAGAGGTGGACGGGCGGAAGATCCAGGCCCCGTACCGCTTCAAGGTCATCGGGAAGCCCCAGGATCTGGAGCCGGCGCTGAACATCCCGGGAGGGGTGGTGCAGACGCTGGAGAAGGAGCAGGCCACCGCCACGGTGACACGGTCGCAGAAGATCGTTGTGGACGCCTTGCGACCGGCGGAGCGGCCTGACTACGCTCGGTCGTCATCGCAGTGAGGCGGGGGTCCATGGGGGATACGCGGCAAGTGCCCGCACCCGGAGCCGGGCCGGACCGGGTCACGGGGCCGGCCGCGCGCGGTCGCGCGGCGCGAACCGGAAGACAGGTGCCGGGGCGTTTGGTTGCGGGGGGTCGGCGCATCAGACAGGTGATGCGTGAGGGAAACTGTCCGGAGGATACGGACGTTGTGATGATGTCCGGGTCGGCAGGTGTGGTCATTCAGGGTTCGTCCTGCCCCACGGGCGGGTCTGTTTCGTTCAAGGGGAATCGCCCGTGAAGTTGTTTGCGAAGTTGTTCGGCAAGAGCGCACGCGAGGACGGCAGCAACTCTGCCAAGCACCGTGCGTCGCGCCATGGCCAGAGTGAGGAGCAGGGCGGCGAGCGCCCCCTCTTCCGCGACGAGGTCGCGGGTCCGGGCGGTGACATTCCGGGGGGCCAGGGCGCGTCTGTTGACCCTGCCGGTCCCGGCCGCATAGGTTTCGGAGAACCATCAACCTCGAGTACGGGTGGAGGGTTTGCGCCCGACCCGTACGCGACGAGCGCCCACGCGGGCCAGCCGCGGCAGGAGGATTCGTCCATGCCGGTGTGTACGAGGTGCGGGCACCGCAACGCCGAGGCGAGCCGGTTCTGCTCCAACTGCGGTGCGCCGCTGCGCGGTGGCGTGCCGGCCGAGCGGGCGTCCGAGACGACGTCGACGATCTCGATCTCCGGCCTGGAGGCGTACGACTCCGAGGTCACCGGCCAGACGCAGCTCCCCTCGCTGTCGCCCGAGGCGCAGGCGGCCGTCGAGGCGCTGCCGCTCGGTTCGGCGCTCCTGGTCGTGCGCCGTGGCCCCAACTCGGGCAGCCGTTTCCTGCTGGACAGCGATCTGACCACGGCGGGGCGGCACCCGCAGAGTGACATCTTCCTGGACGACGTGACCGTGTCGCGCCGCCACGTGGAGTTCCGCCGGTCGCCCGACGGGAGCTTCACCGTCTCGGACGTCGGCAGCCTCAATGGCACGTACGTCAACCGGGAGCGGATCGACTCGGTTCCGCTGGCGAACGGCGACGAGGTGCAGATCGGCAAGTACCGGCTGGTCTTCTACGCGAGCCAGCGGGGCGTGTGATCCGGCAGGGGAGGCCCATGCTGCGAACCACGACGGGCGGTGCCGGGGACGGCACCGCCGGCGCGGCCGACCGGCTGGTGAGCATCGGGACGGTGCTCAACCAGCTCCGTGAAGAGTTTCCCGAGGTCACCATCTCCAAGATCAGGTTCCTGGAGGCGGAGGGGCTCGTCGAGCCGCAGCGGACCGCTTCGGGATACCGGAAGTTCAGCCCCGGTGACGTGGAGCGGCTGGCGCGCATCCTGCGGATGCAGCGGGATCACTACCTGCCGCTGAAGGTGATCCGCGAGCACCTGGACGCGGTGGAGCGGGGCGAGCAGGTGGAGCTGCCGCCCGCTCCCGGCCCGCAGCGCGACGCCCTGGAGGGTGAGATCTGGGAGCCGGCCGGGCAGGACCGCCCGACGGCTGCCCGGGTCGGCAGGGCGGAGCTCCTGGCGGCCGCGGGCGCCGGCGAGGAGGAGCTCGCCGAGTGGGAGGCGTACGGGCTCGTCGTGCAGGGCGTGGACGGCGGGTACGACGCCGAGGCGGTGACGGTCGCGAAGCTGGTGGCCGAGCTGGGCAGATTCGGTCTCGAACCACGTCACCTGCGGGCGGTGAAGGCCGCCGCCGAGCGGGAGGCGGGCCTGGTCGAGCAGGTGGTCGCGCCGCTGCGCAGGCACCGTAATCCGCAGACCAGAGCGCATGCCGAGGCGACCGCGAAGGAGCTGGCGACCCTGTCCGTACGGCTGCACGCGGCACTGGTCCAGACGGCTCTCGGAATCCGCTTGCACTGATCTTGACGGGGGCCCGACTATCCAAACCGGTCCGGCACGTCCTAGGGTTGCAATGTGAACGAGCTCGATGTTGTCGGTGTCCGGGTGGAAATGCCGTCCAACCAGCCGATCGTGCTCCTGCGTGAAGTGGGAGGCGACCGGTACCTCCCGATCTGGATCGGTCCGGGGGAGGCGACGGCGATCGCTTTCGCGCAGCAGGGCATGGCTCCCGCCCGGCCGCTCACCCATGACCTTTTCAAGGACGTGCTCGAGGCCGTGGGCCAGGAGCTGACCGAGGTCCGCATCACGGACCTGCGGGAAGGGGTCTTCTACGCGGAGCTGGTCTTCGCCAGCGGGGTGGAGGTGAGCGCCAGGCCCTCCGACGCCATAGCGCTGGCCCTGCGCACCGGGACCCCGATCTACGGGAGCGACGGCGTGCTCGACGACGCGGGAATCGCCATCCCCGACGAGCAGGAGGACGAGGTGGAGAAGTTCCGCGAGTTCCTCGACCAGATTTCGCCCGAGGACTTCGGCACCAGCAGCCAGTGAGGCCGGTGAGCCACGCAGCCGGTTCGGCGGGAGCCGGCTGACGGTCGGCCACGGACCGACCAAGGCCGGTGGTCGCTCGAGGACCGCTCGTGGCCTCGCCGCGCCACACCCCCCGTGCTCGGTCACGGCGGAGCGGTCGGGAGGCGCCCGACCGAGGACTTTCAGCCCATTCGGCCTTGCTTACCCGCTTTTGGGATACGGGAAACCACTCTCAGGGTGATTATCACTCGGCGTGCCGAGTGTGGCGATCGTTGACGCACCCCTGGCGACTGCCTACCGTCGAGATGGCAGGTCAAGGACGGAGGGTCGGCGTGATGAGCAGCGGCGACGGTGCGACTGGGGGCCTCCCCGGACGAAGTCTGGGGAAGAGCGGGCCGTATCCGCTTCACGGGGGTGCGGCCGACCGCGCGGGCGCGACCGGCGCCGGTGCGGGCGAGGCGCAGGGGCAGCCGGCCGAGCCGGTCACCGAGACCATCGGCTACCGCGGGCCCACCGCGTGCGCGGCCGCCGGGATCACCTACCGGCAGCTCGACTACTGGGCCCGTACCGGGCTGGTGGAGCCGAGCGTGCGGCCCGCGTACGGGTCGGGGACGCAGCGCCTCTACAGCTTCCGCGACGTGGTGGTCCTCAAGATCGTCAAGCGTTTCCTGGACACCGGTGTCGCCCTCCAGAACATCCGCGCGGCGGTCCAGCACCTGCGAGCACGGGGCTTCACGGACCTGGAGCGCATGACGCTGATGAGCGACGGTGCGACGGTCTACGAGTGCTCGTCGCCGGACGAGGTCGTCGACCTGCTCCAGGGCGGCCAGGGCGTCTTCGGGATCGCCGTGGGCGTGGTGTGGCGGGACGTCGAGGCCGCGCTGTCGCAGCTCCACGGGGAGCGCATCGACACCGGCGAGACGCTGGTCCGCCACAACCCGTCGGACGAGCTGGCGCGGCGCAGGCGCGACCGGGCCGTCTGAGCCGGGTTCCGTACGTGTGTGCGGGCGATTGTCAGTGGCGTAGGGCAGCATCGTTGGTGTGAGAGCCGCGCCGACGATCCTGCATCTGGACATGGATGCCTTCTTCGCCGCCGCCGAGCAGGCGGCGAAGCCCAGCCTGCGCGGAAAACCGGTGATCGTCGGGGGGCTCGGGCCGCGCGGCGTCGTCGCCACGGCGTCGTACGAGGCCAGGCGGTTCGGGGTGCATTCGGCGATGCCGATGGCGCAGGCGCGGCGGCTGGCGCCGAACGCCGCGTATCTGGTCCCGCGCTTCTCCCTCTACCGCGCGGTGAGCGAGCAGGTCATGGAGCTGCTGCGCGGGCTCTCGCCGCTGGTCGAGCCGCTGAGCCTGGACGAGGCCTTTGTGGACCTGGAGGCCGGGGGGTCGGCCCATGACACGGCGTCCGCGCGGGAGGCCGGGGAGCGGCTGCGCGCGGACATCCACGCGGTCACCGGGCTGACCGGGTCGGTGGGCCTGGCCGGTTCCAAGATGCTCGCGAAGATCGCTTCGGAGGAGGCCAAGCCCGACGGGCTGTTCCTGATCGAACCGGGGACGGAGCGGGAGCTGCTCGGGCCCAAGTCGGTGCGCATCCTGCCGGGCGTGGGTCCGGCGACCGGGGAGCACCTCCGGCGGGCCGGGATGACGACGGTCGCGGACCTGGCGGCGGCGGGCGAGGACGAGCTGGTACGGCTGCTGGGCAAGGCGCACGGGGAGTCGCTGCACCGGATGGCCATGGGGTACGACGACCGTCCCGTGGTGGCGGAGCGGGACGCCAAGTCCGTGTCGGTGGAGGACACCTTCGACGTGGACCTGCACGACCGGGTGCGGGTGCGGATGGAGGTGGAGCGGCTGGCCGAGCGGTGCGTGCAGCGGTTGCGCGGCGCGGGTCGCTCGGGGCGGACGGTGGTGCTGAAGGTGCGGAGGTACGACTTCTCGACGCTGACCAGGTCGGAGACGCTGCGGGGCCCGACGGACGACCCGGTGGTGGTGCGCGAGGCGGCGGCCCGGCTGCTCGACGCGGTCGACACCACGGGCGGTGTGCGGCTCCTGGGCGTGGGCGTCACGGGGCTCGCGGACTACACGCAGGAGGACCTGTTCGCGCAGGCCGCCGCGGAACGGGCCGAACTGGAACGGGCCGGGTCGGGGCGGTTCGAGCCGGAGGCCGAGCCGGTGCGGGCGGAGCCGGAGCGAACGGAGGCGGACAGGGCGGCGCCGGCGCGGGCGGCGACCCGGGAGACGGTGCCGGGAGCGGCCACGGTCGGCGTCGGCGCTGCGGGCGCCGGAGCGGTGGCGGCCGGCACGGTCGGTGCGGGTTCGGGTGCGGGTGCGGACGTGGGTGCGGGTGCCGGGGCTGGTGGGGCGGGGGGGGGCGGGGGGGCGGGGGCGGGGGGGGGGGGGGGGGGGGGGGGGGGGGGGGGGGGGGGGGGGGCGCGGGGGGGCGTACCGGTCCGGTGCCCGGGGAGGCGGGCGCGGGTGAGGCGCGGCGGTGGATGGCCGGGCAGGACGTGCGGCACGCGGAGCACGGCGCCGGGTGGGTGCAGGGGAGCGGGCTGGGGCGGGTGACCGTGCGGTTCGAGGAGCCCGGGTCGCCGCCCGGACGGGTGCGGACGTTCCGGGCCGACGACCCGGACCTGGAGCCGTCCGATCCGTTGCCGCTGGTGCCGGATCAGTCCTCCGGGCCGGCGACCTTGCCGAAGTCGCGGTCCGTGGAGGGAGGCGGCGGGAGCGCGAGGCCGTAGTGGTGGTAGAGCTGGAGCTCCTGCTCGGGGGAGAGGTGGCGGCCGACGCCGAAGTCGGGGGCGTCCTTGATCAGGGCCCGCTCGAACGGCACGTGCAGGCCGCCCTCCACCAGTTCGCTGGGCTCCAGCGGGACGAACGCGTCACGGCTGAACAGGCCCGTGCGGACGGCGGCCCACTCGGGGACGCCCGTCGCGTCGTCCAGGTACACCTCGTCGACGGTGCCGATCTTGTGGCCGTTGCGGTCGAAGGCCTTGCGGCCGATCAGGCTGCGCGGATCGATATCGGTCTGCACGGTCCCTCCAACTGGTCGCAACCGCTCTGTAAACACTACGAAAGTGCACAACGGTGACGTCGGCCACTCGAGGGAGCGGGTGGGGACCGCGCTGGTAGGCTGGCAGACGGCCGCTGACCCCGTGCGGGAGAGTCCTCCGGAGAAACCTTTCGGAGGCGCCGAAGGAGCAAATCCTCCCCGGAATCTCTCAGGCACCCGGTACCGCACGGACGAGGTCACTCTGGAAAGCAGGGCGGGCGTCGGACGGCATCCGCTCTCACCGACGGTGAAAGCCGGCCCGCCCCCGAGGGGGAGGTCCGGTGAAGCTCTCAGGTTGAGATGACAGAGGGGGAGGCCGTCCGGGCACCCGCGCCGTGGTGCCCCTCGCAGGTCGTATCGACCAGGAGGCCTCCGCAATGACCGCCAACCGCATTCCGCTCTCCGTGCTCGAACAGGGAATCCCGTTCGAGCAGCGGCACATCGGGCCCGACGACGAGGCCCGCGCCAAGATGCTGGCGCAGGTCGGCTACGGGTCGCTCGACGAGCTCACGGCCGCCGCGGTGCCGGACGTCATCAAGAGCGCCGAGGCGCTCGGGCTGCCCGACGCGCGCACCGAGGCCGAGGTCCTCGCCGAGCTGCGCTCGCTCGCCGAGCGCAACCAGGTGCTCGCCCCGATGATCGGCCTCGGCTACTACGGCACCTTCACGCCGCCGGTCATCCTGCGGAACGTCATGGAGAACCCGGCCTGGTACACCGCGTACACGCCGTACCAGCCGGAGATCTCGCAGGGCCGCCTGGAGGCGCTGCTCAACTTCCAGACCATGGTCGCCGACCTGACCGGGCTGCCCACCTCCGGCGCCTCGCTGCTCGACGAGGGCACCGCCGCCGCCGAGGCCATGTCGCTGGCCCGCCGGGTCGGCAAGGTCAAGGGCGGGGTGTTCCTGGTCGACGCCGACGCACTGCCCCAGACCATCGCCGTCATCGAGACCCGCGCCGAGCCGACCGGCGTGGAGGTCGTCGTCGCCGACCTGAGCGAGGGCATCCCGGCGGAGATCGCCGAGCGCGGTGTCTTCGGCGTCCTGCTCCAGTACCCCGGCGCCTCCGGGGCCGTGCGGGACATCAAGCCGCTCATCGACCGGGCCCACGAGCTCGGCGCGATCGTCACCGTCGCCTCCGACCTGCTGGCGCTGACCCTGCTCACCTCGCCCGGCGAGCTGGGCGCCGACATCGCGGTCGGCACCACCCAGCGGTTCGGCGTGCCGATGGGCTTCGGCGGCCCGCACGCCGGCTACATGGCCGTCCGCGACCGGTTCGCCCGCTCCCTGCCCGGCCGCCTCGTCGGCGTCTCCGTCGACGCCGACGGCAACAAGGCGTACCGCCTAGCGCTCCAGACCCGCGAGCAGCACATCCGCCGCGAGAAGGCCACCAGCAACATCTGCACCGCTCAGGTGCTGCTCGCCGTCATGGCCGGCATGTACGCGGTCTACCACGGCCCCGACGGGCTCCGGCAGATCGCCCAGCGCGTCCACCGCTACGCCGTCGTCCTCGCCGAGGGCCTGCGCGCCGGCGGCGTCGAGGTCGTCCACGGCACCTTCTTCGACACCGTGACCGTCCGGGTGCCCGGCAAGGCGGCCGAGGCCGTCGCCGCCGCCCGGGAGAACGGCGTCAACCTCCGCCTCGTCGACGCCGACCACGTCTCCGCGTCCTGCGACGAGACCACCGGCCGCGCCCAGATCGCCGCCGTGTGGGACGCCTTCGGCGTGCGCGGTGACATCGAGGCGCTGGACGCCGAGTCGGCCGACGTCCTGCCCGAGGCGCTCCTGCGGTCCGACACCTACCTCACCCACCCGGTCTTCCACGCGCACCGCTCCGAGACCGCGATGCTGCGCTACCTGCGCAAGCTCGCCGACCGCGACTACGCGCTGGACCGCGGCATGATCCCGCTCGGCTCCTGCACCATGAAGCTGAACGCGACCACCGAGATGGAGCCGGTCACCTGGCCCGAGTTCGGGCAGATGCACCCCTTCGCCCCGGTCGACCAGGCGCAGGGCTATCTCACCCTGATCCGTGAGCTGGAGGAGCGCCTCGCCGAGGTCACCGGCTACGACAAGGTCTCCATCCAGCCCAACGCGGGTTCGCAGGGCGAGCTGGCCGGTCTGCTCGCCGTCCGCGCGTACCACCGCGCCAACGGTGACACGCAGCGCACGGTCTGCCTGATCCCGTCGTCCGCGCACGGCACCAACGCCGCCAGCGCCGTGATGGCCGGGATGAAGGTCGTGGTCGTCAAGACCGCCGACGACGGCGAGATCGACGTCGAGGACCTGCGCGCCAAGATCGAGCAGTACCGGGACGAGCTGTCCGTCCTGATGATCACCTACCCCTCCACGCACGGCGTGTTCGAGGAGCACGTCGCCGACATCTGCGCCCAGGTGCACGAGGCGGGCGGCCAGGTGTACGTGGACGGCGCCAACCTCAACGCGCTGGTGGGCCTGGCGAAGCCGGGCCAGTTCGGCGGCGACGTCTCGCACCTGAACCTGCACAAGACCTTCTGCATCCCGCACGGCGGCGGCGGCCCCGGCGTCGGCCCGGTCGGCGTCCGGGAGCACCTCGCCCCGTACCTGCCGAACCACCCGCTCCAGCCGAGCGCCGGTCCGGACACGGGCGTCGGCCCGATCTCGGCCGCTCCGTGGGGCTCGGCCGGCATCCTGCCGATCTCCTGGGCGTACGTGCGGCTGATGGGCGGCGAGGGCCTGAAGCGGGCGACGCAGGTGGCCGTCCTCGCGGCGAACTACATCGCCAAGCGCCTGGAGCCGCACTACCCCGTGCTCTACACCGGTCCGGCCGGGCTCGTCGCCCACGAGTGCATCGTGGACCTGCGCCCGATCTCCAAGGCGACCGGCGTCAGCGTCGACGACATCGCCAAGCGGCTGATCGACTACGGGTTCCACGCCCCGACCATGTCGTTCCCGGTGGCCGGCACGCTGATGATCGAGCCGACCGAGAGCGAGGACCTGACCGAACTGGACCGGTTCTGCGACACGATGATCGCGATCCGTGCCGAGATCGAGAAGGTCGCCTCGGGCGAGTGGCCCGCCGAGGACAACCCGCTGCGCAACGCCCCGCACACCGCGGCCGCGCTGGGCGGCGAGTGGACGCACGCGTACAGCCGCCAGGAGGCGGCCTTCCCGGCCGGCGTCTCGGCCGCGGACAAGTACTGGCCGCCGGTGCGCCGCATCGACGGGGCGTTCGGCGACCGCAACCTGGTCTGCTCCTGCCCGCCGCTGGACGAGTACGACAACTGACCCGCACGAGAAGGGCCGGTACGGAGCTGATCTCCGTACCGGCCCTTCCTCGTACCCTGCCTCAGGCGGCCGTCACGACCTTCGCGGCGCTCAGCGGCCGGTGCGGCGCGATGATCTGGCCGTCCGGCAGCAGCTCACCGGTGTCCTCGAAGAGCAGGACGCCGTTGCACAGCAGGCTCCAGCCCTGTTCCGGGTGGTGGGCCACCAGGCGGGCCGCCTCCCTGTCGGCGGAGTCGGCGGTCGGACAGGCAGGCTGGTGCTGGCACATGGGTCGGTTCTTTCGCTGCGGTGTGGTGTGTGTCCTGCGGCTCGATGCGGTGTTCATGGCCGCCCCCCGTTGTGTCGGTCGGTCCGTTCCCAGTGTTGCCCCACCGGCGTCAATCCGCAGGGATTTCGCGGCAGCGCTTCCTACTGCTTAATGACGTGTCACCCGCGCGGATGGTTCAGCTCAACCGCACTGTCCCTTCGGGTGGTTCGTGATGGCCTCACCGGGCTAGTCCGATCGGACCGGGGGCCGTCACGCCGTTGACTCCAGGAGCGGCGGAGGCACCAGTCGCAGCGTGAGCACCGGCAACAGGTCGGCGACCCGGTACGGCAGGTGCGAGGCGATGCCCGGCGGCGCGGGGGCCAGCGGGATCAGCAGGTCCGCGGGGGCTGGCGCGCCGGACGCGGGGTCGGCCTCCGGGTCCCCGTGCAGCCACAGCGTCAGCATGTACAGATCGGGCACGGACAGCAGCCGCGGCTGGTGGCGGGTCGCCATGGCCTCGGCCTGCCGCAGCGCGCGCTCCGTCGAGGCCAGGTACGGGCCCTCGAAGAAGTGCGAGAACGCATAGCCGTCCGGGGTGAGCCTGGTGTCCGCGGCGGCGACCGGGCGGTCGCCGCCGCGGATCAGGAACCGCCAGCCGGCCAGTCGGGTACGCGGTGCACCGGCGGGCGGAACGGCGGGGTCACGGACGTCCAGAACGTGGACGGGCAGCGGGAGTTCGGGGCTCAGCGGTCCCTGGACGGACCGGAGAGCGGGGGTGTGGGCCTCGCGGACGGCGGGGGAGCCGAGCGCCGCGAGGACACTGCGCAGGGCAGCCGCGGGTGCGGGGGAGACGTGGAGCGGCATGGTGGGTCGCCTCTCACTCAAGAGACAGGGTGATGCCAGGGAAGGTGCGGACGTCAGTGTCAGCTTCGGGGTCAGAGGGGGCCGGAGGGGGCTTCTGGCCGTGGCCGGGCGCGACTCTCTGCCTCGTTCGCGGAGTTTATACGACGCGTGTTCACGCAATGTTTCCGCTAGCCGTCGGCGATATTACCCACAAGGCCGGATCAGGTCTTTGATTTGCGAAGTATCTGTGGATATCCCGCGCATGCGAGGGCCGCTGCCTGCGGCGTTGCCCGGCGGGCGGTAGGCCGAATGCCGTCGTCGTTCGGACCGGCTCGCAGCGCCGTGCCGCCCGCCGGGAGCGGGACCGGCGGGCGGTAACTGCCCGCGGCCCCATGCCTGCGGAATGTGCCGGGCAAACAACGTATCCAGCCTACCGTTCAAGCGCTGGTCATGTGGGAGTTACAGATCAGCTCGACTGGGCATTATCGTCCGTGACGCGAGCGACGATGCCGCGCGCCACCCACTCGAGGAGGGACGCTTCGATGGGGGAGAAGATCGCGGCAGGCGGCTTCGACCTGTCCGATCGGCAGAGGTACCGCAGGAAACTCCAGGAGTGCCTGACGGGACTTGAGCGACTCCTTGCCGACAAGAGGTTCGACCGGCCACGGAATCTCGTGGGCCTGGAGATCGAGCTGAATCTCGCGGGTGCCGACGGCATGCCGCGGATGATGAATGCCGAAGTGCTGGAGCGGATCGCCAGCCGGGATTTCCAGACGGAACTCGGAATGTTCAACCTCGAGGTGAACATTGCCCCGCACCGGCTCGGCGGGCGCGTCTTCGACCAGCTCGCCGAGGAGTTGCGCACGGGGCTGGCGTACGCGCACCGCAAGGCCCAAGAGGTCGACGCCGGCATTGTGATGATCGGAATTCTCCCGACACTCTCCCAGGACGATCTGGTGTCGGGGAACCTCTCGGACGTCGATCGTTACATGCTGCTCAACGACCAGATCGTCGCCGCGCGGGGCGAGGAGTTCACGCTGGACATCGACGGCGTGGAGCGTCTGAGCTGTACCGCGAGCTCCATCGCGCCCGAGGCCGCCTGCACCTCCGTGCAGCTCCACCTCCAGGTGACGCCCGAGCGCTTCGCGGACGTGTGGAACGCCGCCCAGGCCATCGCCGCCGTGCAGGTCGCGGTGGGCGCCAACGCGCCCTTCCTCTTCGGCCGCGAGCTGTGGCGCGAGTCCCGCCCGCCGCTGTTCACCCAGGCCACGGACACGCGTCCGCCCGAGCTCCAGGCGCAGGGCGTGCGGCCGCGCACCTGGTTCGGCGAGCGGTGGGTCTCCTCGGCGTACGAGCTCTTCGAGGAGAACGTCCGCTACTTCCCCGCCCTGCTGCCGATCTGCGACGAGGAGGAGCCGCTGCGGGTCCTCGACCAGGGCGGTGTCCCGTCCCTCCAGGAGCTCGTCCTGCACAACGGCACCATCTACCGCTGGAACCGGCCGGTGTACGGCGTCATGGACGGCGTGCCCCACCTGCGCGTGGAGAACAGGGTGCTGCCGGCCGGGCCGACCGTCGACGACGTACTCGCCAACGCCGCCTTCTACTACGGACTGGTGCGCGCGCTCGCGGAGGAGGCGCGGCCCGTGTGGCGGCGTCTGCCGTTCGAGGACGCCGCCGCCAACTTCGACGCCGCCTGCCGGTACGGCATCGACGCCGAGCTGCGCTGGCCGCGGCCGGGCCGGGGCGGCGGGGTGACGACCGTGCCGGCGGTGAAGCTGGTGCGCGACGAGCTGCTGCCGCTCGCCGCCGCGGGCCTCGAGGCGTGGGGCGTGGAGCGGACGGACCGCGAGCGGTACCTCGGGATCATCGAGGAGCGGTGCAAGCGCCGGGTGAACGGCGCGTCCTGGCAGGTGGAGACGTTCCACCGGGCGCTGGAGGCCGGGCTGGGCCGTGAGGCGGCGCTGGCCGCCACCACCCGGCAGTACTGCCGTCTGATGCGGCGGGGCGACCCCGTGCACACCTGGCCGGCCGGCTTCCCGGGAGAGCCGTCGGCGCGGCTGGAGCGGTGAGGCCCGGGCGGCCGGTGGCCGCCCCGGCTGGGTTCCCGGCACGACCGTCGGGCAAGCTGTGACGTCCCAAGGGCGGTCGACCGAGGCAGGTGTGCGCGTACGTGGCAGGAACTCTTCCCGCGGAGGGCGTGGGGCGAAGGACCCTGAGGTCCGAGACCCTGCTGGTACTGGCGCTGTCCCTGGGCGCGAGCGGGGTCTCCGCGCTCATCAGCTTCATCGGCTCGGTGACCAAGCCGGGCGGGCTGAAGGACCAGGCGGCGACGCTCAACAGCTCCTACGCGCCAGGACGGCCGTGGCTCGACCTGGCCTGGCAGCTCTTCGGGATCGCGACCGCGCTGGTGCCCGTCGCCCTGGTGGCGCACCTGCTGATCAGGGAGGGCGCCGGCCTGCGGGCGATCGGCTTCGACCTCCGCCGGCCCTGGTCGGACCTGGGGCGCGGGGTGCTGGTCGCGGCCGGCATCGGCAGCGCGGGACTCGCCTTCTACCTGGCGGCCCGGGCCGCGGGGGCGAACCTGACGGTGGTGCCCGAGGCGCTGCCCGAGGTGTGGTGGAAGTACCCGGTGCTGATCCTGTCGGCGGTGCAGAACTCCGTGGTGGAGGAGGTCATCGTCGTCGGTTATCTGCTGCGCAGGCTCGACCAGTTGGGCTGGTCCCCGTGGGCGGCGCTGGCGGCCAGTTCGGTGCTGCGCGGGTCGTACCACCTGTACCAGGGCATCGGCGGGTTCATCGGCAACATGGTCATGGGCGTGGTCTTCGTGCTGCTCTACCGGCGGTGGGGGCGGGTGGGGCCGCTGGTGGTGGCGCACGCCCTGCTCGACATCGTCGCGTTCGTCGGATACGCGCTGCTCGCGGGCCGGGTGGGGTGGCTGCCCACGGCGTGAGGCGGTGACGGCCCGCCGCGTGACGGCGTGACGGCGTGACGGCGTGACGGCGTGACGGCGTGACGGCGTGACGGCGTGACGGCGTGACGAAGGGGCGTACGGAGGGTTCCGTACGCCCTTTCGGCGTGCCGCCCCCTTGGGCGGCGTCACACCAGCAGGTCGCCCTCGATGACCGTCACCGCGTGCCCGGTCAGCAGCGTCCGCTCGCCGCGCAGGGCCGTGCGCACCAGGCCGGTGCGGGCGCCGCCCTGGAGGCCGGTCAGCTCGTCGCGGCCGAGGCGCGCCGACCAGAACGGGGCCAGGGCGGTGTGCGCGCTGCCGGTCACCGGATCCTCGTCGATGCCGACGGCGGGGAAGAAGCAGCGGGAGACGAAGTCGTACCCGCGTGAGGGGTCCTCGGCGGCGGCCGTGGCGATCACGCCCCGGTCCGACAGGGTCGCGAGGGCCGCGAAGTCCGGTGCCAGTGACCGGACGGTCCGCTCGTCCGGCAGCTCCACCAGCAGGTCGCCGATGTGCGCGGCGGTGTCGTGGACGGCGACGACATCGGCACCGAGCGCCTTCGCGAGCCCGTCCGGCGCCGGGACGGGGGTCAGGGCGGAGGTCGGGAAGTCCAGCGTGAGGGAGCCGTCCTCCGCCGCGGTGGCGGACAGGACGCCGCACCGTGCGGCGAAGCGGACCGTGCCGGTCGCGCGGCCGGTGGTGTGCAGGACGTGCGCGGTGGCGAGCGTGGCGTGGCCGCACATGTCGACCTCGGTGACCGGCGTGAGCCAGCGCAGCGCCCAGTCCGCCTCACCACCCGGCGGCAGCGGGTGGGCGAAGGCGGTCTCGGAGAGGTTGACCTCCGCGGCGACCCGCTGGAGCCAGTGGTCGTCCGGGAAGGCGTCCAGCAGGACGACCCCCGCCGGGTTCCCGGAGAAGGGGCGGTCGGTGAAGGCGTCGACGATTCGAATCCGCATGGACAGACCGTAGGCGGGGCGTCACGTCCCGGGCCAAGGCCAATCCGGGGTGTCTGGACTGGGAACCGGTGCCGGACGATTGCTCACCGAGCAGTTCCGATATATCGTTGAAGCATCGCGACAGATCAACGATGGAAGGAGCGTGCGAGATGCGCGCACAGGGGAACTGCCGGCCCGGCCATCGCGGCTGGGGCGGCGAGCGCCAGGGGGACTTCGAGGGCCGGCGAGGCGCCTTCGGCCCGTTCGGGCCGGGCTTCGGCGGCGGCCCGTTCGGAGGTGGCCCCTTCGGCGGCGGCCGCGGCCGGGGAGGCGGCCGGGGACGGGCGCGGCGCGGTGACGTGCGCGCCTCGATCCTGGCCCTGCTGAAGGACCGGCCGATGCACGGCTACGAGATGATCCAGGAGATCGCCGAGCGCAGCGGCGGGGCCTGGCGGCCCAGCCCCGGCTCGGTCTACCCGACGCTCCAGTTGCTGGAGGACGAGGGCCTGATCGCCAGCCGGAGCGAGGGCGGCAAGAAGCTGTTCACGCTCAGCGACGCCGGGCGCGCCGAGGCCGACGCGGGGCCGGACGCCCCGTGGGAAGAGGCGGGGCGCGGGGTCGACTGGGAGGCCATGAACGAGGTCCGGCAGGCCGGGTTCGGGCTGCTGGAGGCCTTCGGGCAGGTCTGGAAGACCGGCGACGCCGACCAGCGGCAGAAGGCGCTGGCCGTCATCAACGACGCCCGCAAGAAGCTGTACCTCATCCTGGCCGACGAGCACTGAGGTGGCCGCGCCGGCCGACCCGGTGGCCTCAGGTCACCAGGCCGGCCAGTGCGCGCAGCGACTGTGCCAGCGCCGTGGCCGCCGAGTCCTTCAGCTTCCCCGTCATCAGGGACACGGCCGCGCCGGTGAACTCGCCGTCGATCCGCACGCCCGTGGCGTCGCCGTCCCCGGTGAGCGTGTAGCGCATGGCGAGTGCCACGCCCATGGGGCCCTTGCCCCGGGTGACCAGCAGCCGCTCGGGCTCCAGCTCGTCCACGGTCCAGGTCACCTCGGCGGGGAAGCCCATGAGCCTCATGTTCTCCTGGTACGCCGTGCCCACCGTGAGCGTCTCCGGGACGCCGGCGGGGAAGCCGGTGTGGGTGGCGTTCCACTGGTCGTACGACGCCAGGTCCGTCAGCCGTGCCCAGAGCTGCGCGGCCGGTGCCCCGATGCGTGCCTCCGCGCTGACCTCGGCCATGCGACCACCCCTTCTCGGCGGGTTCCGGTGGCGCGGAACGTAACGGCCGGGCCGTGAACCCGCAATACTGACGGGCCGTCAGTTCTGTGCGGGAGGTGTGCGCGCCGGGCCGCCCGCGGTCATGCCACCGGATGTGCGGACCGGGGCCGTCTCAACAGGTGTGACAGGGCTTACGCTCCTGACCCGCTGCTGTCATGATGTGCCGATGCACGCGTCTCAGGGGAGAAGCGCCGGCCTGGGACTCGCCCTGGCCTCGGCCTTCGCATTCGGTGGATCAGGTGTCGCGGCCAAGCCGCTGATCGAGGCGGGGCTGGACCCGCTGCACGTGGTGTGGCTGCGGGTGACCGGCGCCGCGCTCGTCATGCTGCCCGTGGCCTGGCGCCACCGCGAGCTGCTGCGCCGCAAGCCCGCCCTGCTCGCCGGCTTCGGCCTGCTCGCCGTCGCGGGCGTCCAGGCCTGCTACTTCGCGTCCATCTCCCGCATCCCCGTCGGGGTCGCGCTCCTCATCGAGTACCTCGCCCCGGCGCTGGTGCTCGGCTGGGTGCGGTTCGTCCAGCGCCGGCCGGTGACCCGGGCCGCAGCGCTGGGGGTGGTCCTCGCGGTGGCGGGGCTCGCCTGTGTCGTGGAGGTGTGGTCCGGGCTGAGCTTCGACCTCCTCGGACTGCTCCTCGCCCTGGGCGCCGCCTGCTGCCAGGTCGGCTATTTCGTCCTCTCCGACCAGGGCAGCGACGAGGCACGGCCGGCCGATCCGCTGGGCGTCATCGCCTACGGGCTGCTGTTCGGGTCGCTCGTCCTCACCGCCGTCGCGCGCCCGTGGGGCATGGACTGGGCGGTGCTGGGCGGCAGCGCCGACATGGGCGGGACGCCGGCCCCGGCGTGGCTGCTGCTCGGGTGGGTCGTGCTGATCGCCACCGTCCTCGCGTACGTCACCGGCGTCATCTCCGTGCGCCGGCTCTCCCCGCAGGTGGCGGGCGTGGTCGCCTGTCTGGAGGCGGTCATCGCGACCGTGCTGGCCTGGGTGCTGCTCAGGGAGCACCTCTCCGGGCCGCAGATCCTGGGCGGGGTGGTGGTGCTCGTCGGAGCCTTCATCGCCCAGTCGTCGGCGCCCAAGGCGTCGTCGGGGCCGGTGGCCGGGTCCGAGCCGGTGCGGCCGGAGGAGCGGTTGCCGTCCGGACGGGCCGCCTCGTAAGGTGACGATCATGCATTCGACCGTACTTCCGCCGCCCGCCGCGTAACGCGGGCGGCAGCCACACCTCTGACGAAGACCGGCCCGGGCAGTCCCCGGGCGGTTCGTCGCTGCCCGCGTGCGGAGCCGAGCAGCCGGCCAACCTGTCTTCGTACGGAGAAGTCACGTGTCGAATCCTTCCGCCGCGCCCGTGGGGCGCAGCCTCTTCTACCTGATCGTCGCCGGGGTCGCCTGGGGCACTGCCGGGGCGGCCGCCTCGATGGTGTTCCTGATCAGTGACCTCGGTCCCCTCGCCCTGTCGTTCTGGCGCTGCGCGGGCGGTCTCCTGCTGCTGCTCGGCGCGCTGGCCGTGCGCCGCCGCCGCGCTCCCCGGGCGGCCGAGTCCCGGCGGCGGGCGGTGCTGCGCGTCCTCGGTACGGGCGCCGCGCTCACCGTCTTCCAGAGCGCGTACTTCGCCGCCGTCGAGGCCACCGGTCTCGCGGTCGGCACGGTCGTCACGCTGGGCGCCGGGCCCGTGCTGATCGCGCTGGGCGCGCGGCTGACCATGGGCGAGCGGCTCGGGCGCGGCGGGGCCGTCGCGGTCGCCGGGGCGCTCGCCGGGCTCGCCGTGCTGGTGCTGGGCGGCGGGGGAGTGGCGGTACGGCCCGCCGGGGTCGCCCTCGCGGTGCTGTCGGCCGCCGCGTACGCCGCGCTCACGCTGCTGACGCGGTGGCTCGGGCGGGACGGCGGTGGGCCGGCCGCGCTGACCACGACGACCTGGGCCTTCGCGGTCGGTGCGGTGGGGCTGCTGCCGATGGCGGCGGCCGAGGGGCTCTTCCCGCAGACCGCCGAACTCGCCAGGGTGGCCGGGCTGATGGTGTACGTGGCGGCCGTGCCGACCGCGCTGGCGTACGCGCTGTACTTCGCGGGTGCGGCCGTGGTCCGGTCCGCGACCGTGTCCGTGATCATGCTGCTGGAGCCGGTGAGCGCGGCGGTCATCGCGGTCACCGTGCTGGGCGAGCGGCTGACCGGGGCGACGGTGCTGGGGACGCTGCTGCTGCTCGGGGCCGTCGCGGGGCTCGCCGCCGCCGAAGCGCGGGGCGCGGTGGGGCGGCGCCGGGCGGCGGCCCAGGCCGTCTGACCCGTGCGGGGCGCGCCCGTCGGTGCGCCCCGCACCATTCCTTCCCGCCGCCGGCCCGGTCTCAGAGCGCGGTGACGTAGTCCGGGACCGGGACGGAGGGAGCCAGGCCGGCGGCCGGGACCGGGGTGCCGTACGCGGTGCTCACCGGGACGACGCCGGTCCAGTGGGGGAGCGTGAGGTCCTCCGGCTCGTCGTTGGGGCCGCCGGTGCGGAGCTTGGCCGACACCTCGGCCAGGTCGAGGCGGAGGACCGCGGTCGCCGCCAGTTCCTTGGCGTTGGCCGGGCGCGAGTCGGCGGAGCGTCCGGGGACCACGTGGTCGACGAGGGCGTCGAGCGCGGTGCGCTTCTCCTCGGGGTCGGTGACCTGGTGGGCGATGCCGTGGACGACGACCGAGCGGTAGTTGATCGAGTGGTGGAACGCGGAGCGGGCGAGGACCAGGCCGTCGACGTGGGTGACGGTCAGGCAGACGGCGAGGCCCGGGTCGGCCTGGCCCGCCATGCGCAGCGGCCGCGAGCCGGTGGAGCCGTGGACGTAGAGGCGGTCGCCGACGCGGCCGTACAGCGTGGGCAGGACGACGGGCGTGCCGTCGCGGACGAAGCCGAGGTGGCAGACGTACGCCTCGTCGAGTATCGCGTGCACCAGCTCCCGGTCGTAGGACGCGCGGTGCCGTGAGCGGGTGGGGACGGTGCGATCGGTCGGCTGGTACTCCGGGGCGGCCTGCGACATTGCCTTCTCCATTGCACTAGTGCATAATCTGGTTTGTGCTAGGAGAGTATCGGATCGTGGGGCGGCGCGCATCGGAGATTGCCGCCAGTGTGGAGCGGGGCGTCGGTACGGGAGAGCTGGAGCCCGGCCAACTGCTGCCGCCGATGCGGGAGTTGGCGGCCCACTTGGGCGTCAACCCCAATACGGTCGCGGCCGCGTACCGCACCTTGCGCGAGCGCGGGGTGATCGAGACGGCCGGGCGCCGGGGCAGCCGGGTGCGCCCCCGCCCGGCCACCACCGCGCGCGGCTCCCTCCGGATCGACGCCCCCGAGGGCGTGCGGGACGTGGGGCGGGGCAATCCCGACCCGGCGCTGCTGCCGCCCCTGGGGGAGGCGCTGGCCGCGGCGGCGCGCCGGGACGCCGAGGAGCCGGGGCTCTACGGGCAGGCCCCGGTGGACCCGGACTTCGCACGGCTCGCCCGGGCGGCGCTGGACGCCGACGGGGTGCCGGACGGGCCGGTCGCCGTCACGTCCGGGTCCCTGGACGCCATCGAGCGGGTGCTGGCCGCCCACCTGCGCCCCGGTGACGCCGTGGCGGTCGAGGATCCCGGCTGGGGCGCCCTCCTCGACCTCGTACCGGCCCTGGGGCTCAGACCCGTGCCGGTCGCCCTCGACGACGACGGGCCGCTGCCGGCCGAGGTGGAACGGGCGCTCGGCGACGGCGGGGCCCGCGCGCTGATCGTGACCACCCGGGCGCAGAACCCGACCGGGGCGGCGATCGGCGCCGCGCGGGCGGCGGAGCTGCGGCGGGTGCTGGCCGCGCACCGGGGCGTGCTGCTGATCGAGGACGACCACGGGCACGGGTTCGTGGACGTGCCGCCGCACCCGCTCGCGGGGGCGACGGACCACTGGACGCTGGTCCGGTCGGTCGCCAAGGCGTACGGGCCCGACCTGCGGGTCGCCGCGCTCACCGGTGACCCGGTCACCGTCGACCGGCTGCTGGGCCGGCAGCGGCTCGGGCCCGGCTGGGTGAGCCGCCTGCTGCAGCGTGCCGTCGTGCACCTGTGGCGGACCGGCGCGGTGGACGGGCCGGCGGTGGCGGCGGCGTACGCGGAGCGGCGCGACGGGCTGGTGGCGGCCCTGGCGCGGCGGGGCGTCCGGGCGCACGGGCGCAGCGGCATGAACGTGTGGGTGCCGGTGGCGGACGAGACCGGGGCGGTGGCGCGCCTGCTGCACGCGGGGTGGGCGGTGGCGCCGGGGGCCCGGTTCCGGATGGCGGCCGGACCGGGCGTGCGGATCACCGTCTCGGGTCTGGCGGTGGCGGACCTGGAGCCGCTCGCCGACGCGGTGGCGGCGGCGAGCGGCCCGCTGGAGGCGCGCAGCTACGGCTGACCGGCCGGGCTCCGCCTCGGACGGCTCTGCGTGAGGGCGGCCCCCGCCAGGACGATCAGCGCCCCGACGGGCGTGTTCCAGGTCAGTGCCTCGTCCAGGAGCGTGACGCCCGCGGCGGTGGCGATGACCGGGATGAAGTAGGTGACCATCTGGCCGGTCGTCGGGCCGACCTCGGCGACGATCCCGTACTGGAGCAGGACCGCGAACCCCGTGCCCAGCGCGCCGAGCGCGACCACCGCGAGCACCGGCACCACCGGGAAGGACGCCGGCCACGTGGTGAACAGCGGGGTGACCACGGCCAGTTGGAGCGTGGCGAGGAAGAGCTGCGCACCGGTCAGGGACAGGTGCGACTCGCCGCGCCCCGCCAGCGTGCGGCGGACGTAGATCCATCCGACGGGGTAGCTCAGCGAGGCCAGCAGGGCCATCGCGGTGCCCGTGACGTCCAGCCCCGAAAAGCCCTGCCAGGCCCCGAGCACGGTGAGCACGCCGAGGAAGCCGATGCCGAGGCCCGCCACCCGGCGGCGCGTCGGACGGTCCTCCGACAGGGCGACCAGCGACAAAGCCATCCCCCAGAGCGGGGAGGTCGCGTTGCAGATGCCGGCGAGCGTGGAGGGGATCGTCAGCTCGGCGTACGCGAACAGCGAGAACGGCAGGGCGTTGAGGAAGAAAGCCGCCACGGCCAGATGGCCCCAGGTGCGGGCGCCGCGCGGCGGCCCGGCGCGCCTGACCGCCATGGCGACGGCGAGCACCGCGGTGCCGAACAGCAGGCGGCCGAAGGTGACCTGGAAGGGCGCGAAGGCGTGGGTGCCCACCTTGATCAGCAGGAAGCTGAAACCCCACACGAGGGAGAGCAGCGCGAAGCGGACGCGCCAGTCGAGGGCGCGGCGGGGGGCGGGCGCGGTGGTCGCCGTGGGCAGCGAGCGGTGGGAGGGTGCGGTTGCGGTGCTCATGACGGACACGATGGCCGACCACAACCTCGTAGAACAAGCGAGATTTCGTGATGCCGTTCGCTTAGTATTGCTTACATGTTGAACCTGGAGCGCCTGCGCACCCTGGACGCCCTCGCCCGCCACGGCTCGGTCAGCGGCGCGGCGGACGGCCTGCACGTGACCACCTCGGCCGTCTCCCAGCAGCTCGCCAAGCTGGAGCGGGAGGTGGGGCAGCAGCTCGTCGCCAAGAACGGCCGCGGCGTGCGGCTCACCGACGCGGGCCTGCTGCTGGCCGACCACGCGGCGCGCATCCTCTCCCAGGTCGAGCTGGCCCAGGCGGACATCGAGGCGCAGCGCGGCCAGGTGGTCGGCGAGGTACGGCTGGCCGGGTTCCCGACGGCGGCCCGCGGCCTGTTCCCCGCAGCGGTCGCCGCCCTGCGCCGGGACCACCCCGACCTGGTCGTCCGCACCAGCGAGCTGGAGCCCGAGCAGGGCGTGCGCCAGGTGATGCGCGGCGACATGGACCTGGCCGTGGTGCTCGACTGGAACAACAAGCGGCTGCCCGTACCGGCGGGGCTGGCCAGGGCGCAGTTGCTGGACGACACCGCCGACGTGGCGCTGCCGGCCGGCCACCCGCTCGCCGGGCGGGCGGAGCTGGACCTGGAGGAGCTCGCGGACGAGGACTGGGTGTCCTGGCCGGAGGGCGAGTTCTGCTACGAGTGGCTGATGTTCACGCTGCGCGCCAAGGGCGTCGAGCCCCGCATCGCGCACCTGGCCGGGGAGCACCACACCCAGCTCGCGCTGATCCGCGCCGGGCTCGGCGTGTGCGTCACGCCCCGCCTCGGCCGCGGGTCGGTCCCGGACGGCGTCGTCCTCGTGCCCGTACGGCAGCGGATGCTGCGGCACATCTACGCCGTGTGGCGTTCCGACGCGGACCGGAGGCCCTCCATCAGGGCGGCGGTGGAGGCGCTGCGCGAGGTGGGGCGGTCGGTGGGGAGCTGACGCTCAGGGGCGGTGGCCCAGCCTGCGGAAGTCCCAGGAGGCGACGGCGTCCGGGGTGAGCCGGAGCCACGCGTGGCGGCCGTCGTGGGGCATCGCGTCCAGGCCGAAGTTCTTCCGCGCGAACAGCCTCTCCACCGGCTCCAGTTCGGGGCAGGTCTCCCCCGTGCGCGGCGCCTCGCCGACGAAGACGGCCGTGCCCGACAGCTCCACGCCGCGCAGCTCGCCGTACTCCTCGCCGTCGTCCACCACGACCGCGATCCGCGGATCGCGGCGCAGGTCCGCCCAGCGCCGGCTGCGCGTGAGGGAGTACAGCCACAGCGACGTCCCGTCCCAGGCGAACCACAGGGCGCCGACGTGCGGGCGGCCGTCCGGGGAGACGGTCGCCACCCGGCAGGTGCGCTGCCCGGTGAGGTACGCGTCGAGCTCGGGCTCCGACATCATGATGCGCCGCCCCCGGCGCTGGGTGACCGCCATGACGCTCGCCCCGCCTTCCGCTGAGGTGTTCTGATGGGGTGTCAGAAATCATGGGGTCTCTTCCGCCTCCGCGCAATGGCGGCTACCCTCCCGCCGCATGCCGACGTTCGCACAGCTCCGCGAGCAGCTCGACCCCGCCCGGACCGTGCTGCTCACCGTCGAGTGCCAGCGCGGCGTCGTGGGCCCAGGCAGCGCCCTGCCCGAACTCGCCGCCGAGGCCCGGTCCTCCGGCACCCTGCACCGGATCGCCCGGCTCGTCACCGCCGCGCGCGAGGCGTCCGTGCAGGTGCTGCACGCGGTGGCGGAGCGCCGCCCCGACGGGCGGGGCGCGAGCCGCAACGCCCGGCTGTTCCGGGCCGCCGAACGCCTGCCCGTGCAGCAGCTCAGCGGCTCCGTCGCCGTCCGGGTCGCCGAGCCCATCGACGTGGCCGACGAGGACATCGTCGTACGCCGGCTGCACGGGCTTTCCCCGCTCGCGGGCACGGACGTCGACGCGCTGCTGCGCAACCTGGACTGCCGGACCCTCGTCGTCACCGGCGTCTCGGCCAATGTCGCGATCCCGAACGCCGTCTTCGACGCCGTGAACCTCGGGTACACGGCGGTCGTACCGGCGGACGCCATCGCGGGACTCCCCTCCGACTACACCCCCGCGATGGTGCGCCACACCCTCGCGCTCGTCGCCACGGTCACCACCACCGACTCCGTGCTGGCCTGCTGGAAGCGGCCGGTGCGCGGCGGCCGCGCCGTCACGCGAGCCTGATCGAGTCGCCCTCGACCGTGATCGGCGCGGCCGCCAGCGGCATGGTGGCCGGGCCCGCCTTGACGCTGCCGTCCGCCGCGTCGAACTTGCTGCCGTGGCACGGGCAGTTGATGACCCCGTCGGCGACGTCCTTGACCGCGCAGCCCGCGTGCGTGCACTTCGACGAGAACGCCTTGAACTCGCCCGCCTTCGGCTGCGTCACCACCACGTTCCCGACGACCTTGCCGCCGCCCTCGGGGATGTCGGCCGTCCTGGCGATCACCTGGCCCCCGGCACCCCCGCCCCCCGTCGCCGCGCCCCCGGTGCCGCCCGTCGAGCCGCCCGCGGTGCCGCCGCCCGCCGGGGCGTCACCCGCGGACGCGGCCGGGCTGTCCGACCCCCCGCACGCGGTGAGCGCGGCGGCCAGTCCGGCCCCGCCCGCCGCCGCGACGACGGTACGGCGCGCCACTGCCCTGCTGGTCCCCTGCGATCCCGTCATTCCGGCTTCCCTTCCGTGGTCCCGTGGTGGTCTCACGACGTCAACGCGTCACGGGGGAGTACGCGACGGCCGCACGGGCCGTTCAGCCGCCCAGGGACCTCTTCAGGAACTCCACCTCGGCCGCCAGCAGGCCGCTCGCCACCTCCTCCCGGGTCACGGCGTGCGTCGCGCCCGGCAGGGGCAGCACGCTGTGCGGACGCCCGGCCGCCAGCAGCGCGGCCGAGAGCCGCAGGGTGTGGGCGACCACCACGTTGTCGTCGGCGAACCCGTGCGTCAGCAGCAGCGGACGGGTCAGCCGGTGGGCGTACCCCAGGTGGGAGGAGCGCGCGTAGTTCTCCGGCCGCACGTCCGGGTGGCCGAGGAACCGCTCCTCCCAGTGCGTGTCGTAGAGCCGGCGGTCGGTCGGCGCGGCACCGGCGACGGCCGCGTGGAACACGTCCGGGCGGTGCAGTACGGCCCCGATGGCGAGGTAACCGCCGTACGACCAGCCCCGGACGCCCACCCGGTCCAGGTCCAGGTCCGGGTACCGCCCGGCCGCCACGCGCAGCGCGTCCACCTGGTCCTCCAGCGGGGCGGACAGCCGGTCGCCGTGGACGGCCGTCTCCCACGCCCGGCCGCGCCCCGGCGTGCCGCGCCCGTCCACGACCAGCACCGCGAAGCCCTGCTCGGCGAACCACTGGGCCACCGCGCCGTGCCACCCGGCCCCCCGCACGGCGAGCTGGACGCCGTACCCCGCGTACGGGCTGAGCAGCACCGGCAGCCGGCCGGAGCCCGGCCGGTGCCACGACGGCAGGTGGAGGTGGGCGCGCAGCTCCCGCACGCCCAGCGACAGGTGGACGGGCCGGGGCGTGACGAGGGGCGTCTCGGCGAGCACGGCGATCCGGCCGGCGGGCCTGCCGCCGCGCAGCACGGTCACCGTCCGCCCGCTGTCCGTCCGGCTGTCCAGGACGACGGTTCCGCCGCCCGCCGCGGCCGTGTGGACGCCCGGCTCCCGGCTCACCCGGCTGAACCCGTCCGCCGGGTCGTACGCCCACACATGGACCTCGGTGGGGTCCTCGCTCGCGGTGAAGTACACCCGCTCGCCGGCCGTGCCGAGGACGGCGCGCACCTCGAGCCCGGGCGGGCTCGCCACCTGCCCGACGCGCAGGCCGCGCACGTCGTCGCGTACGCCGGTCACGACCGGCGTCCCGGCGGCGGTGCGGGCCGGGACGCCCGGGGTGAGCTCCACCCAGGCCGGGTCGGCGCGGCGGACCAGCGGGCGGGTCGCGCCCGTGTCCGGGTCGATCGCCAGCAGCTCGGCCGACCGCTGGTCCCGCGTCTGGACCTCCACGAACGGCCCGGCCCCGTCCCAGCCGGCGGCCGTGACGTACTCGTAGCGCGTGTCGGTCCACGCGCCGGGCGGATGGGCGGCCGGATCGGCCCCGGCCGGTGTCCGGACGGGTGTCCGGCCGCCGTCCAGCCGCAGGACGTGCAGCGACACCTCCGCGTTGGCCGTACCGGCCGCCGGGTAGCGGACGGCGCGGGGCGCCCGCGCGGGATCGGCGGGATCGGTGAGGTGCCACCGCCCCACGCGCGCGTGGTCCGTCCGCGCCACCAGGAGGGCGTCCCCGTCCGGCGACCACCAGTGGCCGCGCGGCCGCCCGATCGACTCGGCCGACACATGGTCCGACAGCCCGTACGCCACCTCCGGCCCCTCCGGCGCGGCGAGCAGCCGGTCCTCCGCCCCGTCGGCGGTCCGCACGACACGCAGGGCGCCCCCGGTCACGTACGCGACGAGCGACCCGTCCGGCGACGGCCTCGGGTCCACGGCCGGGCCCGCCGTCGGCACCCGCCAGGGGGCGCCGCCACCGGTCCGTACCGCCCACACCGCGCCGGCCACCGTGAACACCGCCACGCGCGCGTGCCGGTCGGTGGCGTAGCCGGTCACACCGGTCGCCGTCACCCGGGCGCGCTCCCGGCGCACCCGTTCCGCCTCCGGGAGGTCCTCCTCCCGGCCGCCGCCCAGCACGGCGGGGTCGGCCAGCAGCCGCTCCCGGCCGTCCTCGTACAGCCACAGCCGCCCCACCGCGCTGGAGCCGGAGGCCGTCCGCACGAACAGCACGCGCTCGCCGTCCGGGGAGACGGTGAACCCGCCCGGGACGCCCAGCGAGAACCGGCGCGTACGGGCGAACTGGTGGGGGAAGCCGGGTGCGTTCAGGGCGGGAATCATGGTCATGGGGCGGATCATGACAGGCACGTACTGTGGGGGGATGCTCTCCGAAGTCACAGCGACCCGCTACGTCACGCCCTTGCGTGAGGGCGGCTCCCTCCCGGGCATCGTCGAGGCCGACGATCTCGGGACGTACGTCATGAAGTTCACCGGCGCCGGGCAGGGCCGCAAGACCCTCGTCGCCGAGGTCATCTGCGGCCGGCTCGGCCGCCGGCTCGGCCTGCGCGTCCCCGAACTGGTCGCCATCCAGCTCGACCCCGTCATCGGACTCGGCGAGCCCGACCAGGAGGTCCAGGAACTGCTCAAGGCCAGCGGCGGGCTGAACCTCGGCATGGACTACCTGCCCGGCTCGATCGGCTTCGACCCGCTCGCGTACGCCATGGACCCGACGGAGGCGGGGCGGGTCGTCTGGTTCGACGCGCTGATCAACAACGTCGACCGTTCCTGGCGCAACCCCAACATGCTCGTCTGGCACGGGGAGCCGTGGCTGATCGACCACGGCGCCACCATGATCTGGCACCACAACTGGCCCGGCGCCCCCGCGTCGGCCGCCAAGCCGTACGACGCCTCCGACCACGTCCTCGCCTCCTTCGCCCCCGACGTCGCGGCCGCGGCGGCCGCGCTGGCGCCCCTGGTCACCGAGGAGCTGCTGACGGAGGTGGCGGCGGACGTCCCCGACGCGTGGCTCGTCGACGAGCCGGGCTTCGCCACGGCCGACGCGCTGCGCCGCGCCTACGTGGAGACCCTGCTGGCGCGCGCCGCGACCATCCACGAGCGGATCACCCTGGGGGAGCGGACGCCGGACACGCCGTCCCGCGCCCCGGGCTGGCTCACCGACCACCTGGCCCCCTGGCCGCACCCCACCAAGCAGGACCGCACGAAGGACAGCAGCCAGTGACCGACCGGGACGTCTTCGAGTACGCGCTGCTGCGCGTCGTACCGCGTGTCGAGCGCGGCGAGTGCTTCAACGCCGGCGTGGTGGTCTACTGCCGCGCCAAGTCCTTCGTGTGCGCCCGTACGCACCTCGACGAGGCGAAGCTGCGGGCGCTGGACCCGGACGCCGACGTGACCGGCGTCCGGGCCGCCCTGCACGCCGTGGAGGGCGTGTGCGAGGGCGGCGAGCACGCGGGCCAGGCGGCGCGCGACGACGCCGGGCGCCGCTTCCGCTGGCTGATCGCGCCGCGGTCCACGGTCGTCCAGCCCGGCCCGGTCCACACCGGCCTGACCGCCGATCCGGAGGGCGAGGCCCAGCGGCTGCTCGACCTGCTGGTGCGCTGAGTGACCGGGTGCACCCGGTGGGCCGTTGACACCGGGTGCCAGGGTCTCTAGCGTCTCGTCTGCTGAAGGTACTAAGCGGTCGCTCACCGGCATGGACGAATGCCGGCCGGGCCGCTTTTCCGGCATCCAAGGGCGAGGAGAACCAGCATGTCCACCACCGAGCAGCGCGTCGCCGTCGTGACCGGGGCCGCGCGGGGCATTGGCGCCGCCACCGCGGTCCGGCTCGCGGCCGAGGGCCGCGCCGTCGCCGTACTCGACCTCGACGAGGCGGCCTGCAAGGACACCGTGGAGAAGATCACCGCGGCGGGCGGCAAGGCCATCGCCGTAGGCTGCGACGTCTCCGACGGCGCCCAGGTGGAGGCCGCCGTCGCGCGGATCGCCACCGAGCTCGGCGCGCCGACGATCCTCGTCAACAACGCGGGCGTGCTGCGCGACAACCTGCTGTTCAAGATGAGCGAGTCCGACTGGGACACCGTGATGAACGTGCACCTCAAGGGCGCGTTCCTGATGGCCAAGGCCTGCCAGAAGCACATGGTCGACGCGGGCTTCGGCCGGATCGTGAGCCTCTCCTCGTCCTCGGCGCTCGGCAACCGCGGCCAGGCCAACTACTCCGCCGTCAAGGCGGGGCTCCAGGGCTTCACCAAGACCCTCGCCAAGGAGCTCGGCAAGTTCGGCGTCACGGCCAACGCCGTCGCGCCCGGCTTCATCGTCACCGAGATGACCGCGCAGACCGCCGCGCGCGTGGGCATGGGCTTCGAGGAGTTCCAGGCCGCCGCCGCCACCCAGATCCCCGTCCAGCGCGTCGGCCGGCCCGAGGACGTCGCCCACGCGATCGCCTTCTTCACCGGCGACGACGCGGGCTTCATCTCCGGCCAGGTCATGTACGTGGCCGGCGGCCCGCTCAACTGAGGAAGGCGTGAAGGACATGACCGCACAGGAACTGCCCCCGCCGTCCGGCAGGGTCGCCCTCGTCACGGGCGCCAGCCGGGGCATCGGCCACGGCGTCGCCGAGGCGCTCGTCGCCCGCGGCGACCGCGTCTGCATCACCGGCCGCAACGAGGACGCGCTCAAGGAGGCCGTGGAGAAGCTGGGCGCCGACCGCGTGATCGGCGTCGCCGGCAAGGCCCACGACGAGGCGCACCAGGCGCTCGCCGTGGAGCGCACCATGGAGGCCTTCGGCCGCGTCGACTTCCTGATCAACAACGCCGGTACCAACCCGGTCTTCGGCCCGATGGCCGACCTGGACCTGAACGTGGCGCGCAAGGTCTTCGAGACCAACGTCATCTCGGCGCTGGGCTTCGCCCAGCAGACCTGGAAGGCGTGGCAGAAGGACAACGGCGGTGCGATCGTGAACATCGCCTCGGTCGCCGGTCTGGCCGCCTCGCCCTTCGTCGGCGCGTACGGCATGAGCAAGGCCGCCATGGTCAATCTGACCCTCCAGCTCGCCCATGAATTCGCCCCGGTCGTCCGGGTCAACGCGATCGCCCCGGCCGTCGTGAAGACGAAATTCGCCCAGGCCCTCTACGAGGGCCGGGAAGCGGAGGTCACGGCCTCCTATCCGCTGGGCCGGCTCGGCGTGCCCGAGGACATCGGCGGGGCCGCCGCATTCCTCACCTCCGACCAATCGGACTGGATCACCGGCCAGACGCTGGTCGTCGACGGCGGAATTTTCCTCAATGCCGGAGTCGGCTGATCCCGATTTTCCCGATTGACCGCTGAATGCCGCAAGCGC
The DNA here is from genome assembly GCF_004353505.1 of Streptomyces sp. WAC05374. Classification (GTDB taxonomy): domain Bacteria; phylum Actinomycetota; class Actinomycetes; order Streptomycetales; family Streptomycetaceae; genus Streptomyces. The sequence goes on along the minus strand of NZ_SMNQ01000001.1, from coordinate 1,066,061 downwards.
CCCGCCCGGCCACCACATTGACCTGGCGGGGCGCTGCGGTATGGTCGGCCGACCCATGGCTGAACGAGGAGCGTGCGCACGTGTTCAACCGGACCAGTCTGCAGGCGGCTGCAGCCCTTGCGTCCATATCCCTGCTGGCGGGATGCAGTCTCTTTTCGGAGGATGACGCCGATGGGGAGAACAAGATCGTGGTCGGCACGACGAGCGCTCCCAGCACGCTCGACCCCGCCGCCGCCTGGGACGGCTCCTGGGAGCTGTACCGGAATGTCTTCCAGACTCTCCTGAGCTTTCCGACCGGCAGCGCGACGCCCCAGCCGGACGCGGCCGAGTGCAAATTCACGGACACCGTGAGCAAAGTATTCGAATGCCGGCTCAAGGAAGGGCTGGCCTTCTCCGACGGCGGGAAGCTCGACGCCCGGGCCGTCAAGCACTCGATCGACCGCATCCGCACGATCAACGCCAAGGGCGGCCCCGCCCCGCTGCTCGGCACCCTCGACAAGGTCGTGACCAGCGGCGACCGCACCGTCACCTTCCACCTGAAGGAGTCGGACGCCACCTTCCCGTTCATCCTGGCCACCCCCGCCATGTCCATCGTCCCGCCCGAGAAGTACCCGGCGGACGGGCTGCGCGAGGACGGCAAGCTCACCGGCTCCGGCCCGTACGTGCTCAACTCCTACGAGGAGGGCACCAAGGCCGAGCTGACCAAGAACCCCACCTACAAGGGCTTCGCCAACCGCAAGAACGACGCCGTCACCATCCGGTACTTCCAGGAGTCCGAGGCGATGGTCGGCGCGCTGCGCGAGAAGGAGATCGACGCCACGTACCGCGGTCTCACCGCGGAGGAGGTCGTCCAGCTCCGGGAGAAGAGCCCCGAGAACGAGGGGCTCCAGCTCGTCGACTCCACCGGCGCGGACATCCGCTACCTCGTGTTCAACGCCGAGGACGCGTCCGTGAAGAAGCTCGCCGTGCGGCAGGCGATCGCCCAGGTCGTCGACCGCGAGGCGCTGGTCGCCAAGGTCTACAAGGGCACCGCCGAGCCGCTGTACTCGATGGTCCCGAAGGGCATCGCCGGGCACACCACCGCCTTCTTCGACCGGTACGGCGAGCCCGACGTCGACAAGGCGCGCAAGCTGCTGCGCGAGGAGGGCGTCGACGCCCCCGTGGCCCTGACGCTCTGGTACACCACCGACCGCTACGGCTCCGGCACCAAGGCCGAGTTCACGGAGCTCAAGCGGCAGCTCGACGCCTCCGGGCTGTTCGAGGTCACGCTGAACGGCAAGCCGTGGAAGGAGTTCCAGGCGGGCTACCAGAAGGGCCAGTACCCGGTCTTCGGCCGAGGCTGGTTCCCCGACTTCCCGGACCCGGACAACTTCATCGCCCCGTTCGTCGGCAAGGAGAACGTGCTCTCCACCCCGTACGTGCGGCCCGAGATCACCGACCAGCTCCTGCCCAAGTCCCGCAAGGTCAGCGACCGGGGCGCGGTCACCGAGGAGTTCGAGCGGGCGCAGGAGATCCTCGTGGACGACGTCCGGCTGCTGCCGCTGTGGCAGGGCAAGCTCTACATCGCGGCCAGCGAGGAGATCGCCGGCGGCGAGCGCGCGCTCGACCCGCAGACGGTCATGCAGATGTGGGAGCTCCAGCGCAAGACGAGCTGGTGACGATCGGCCGCCGGGGCCGGTTGTCAGTGGTCACCGGTAGGTTCTGTGATCAGAACAAGGCGATCACCACCGGAGGTTGTTGACGTGACCGACACCGACATGCTGCCCGAGTCCTGGCGCGGCGTCCTCGGCGACGAGCTGCAGAAGCCGTACTTCAAGCTGCTCACCGAGTTCGTCGAGGAGGAGCGGGCCAAGGGGCCGGTCTACCCGCCGCGCGAGGAGGTGTTCGCCGCCCTCGACGCCACTCCGTACGACGAGGTCAAGGTCCTCGTCCTGGGCCAGGACCCGTATCACGGGGAGGGCCAGGGGCACGGCCTGTGCTTCTCCGTGCGGCCGGGCGTCAAGACCCCGCCCTCGCTGCGCAACATCTACAAGGAGATGCAGGAGGAGCTCGGGCACCCCGTGCCGGACAACGGCTATCTGATGCCGTGGGCGCGGCAGGGTGTCCTGCTCCTCAACGCGGTGCTGACGGTCCGTGCCGGTGAGCCGAACTCGCACAAGGGCAAGGGCTGGGAGAAGTTCACCGACGCGGTGATCACGGCGGTGGCCTCGCGGCCCGACCCGGCCGTCTTCGTGCTGTGGGGCAACTACGCGCAGAAGAAGCTTCCGCTGATCGACGAGACGCGGCACGTGGTGGTGAAGGGCGCGCACCCTTCGCCGCTCTCCGCGAAGAAGTTCTTCGGCTCGCGCCCCTTCACGCAGATCGACAAGGCCGTCGCCGACCAGGGCCACGCCCCCATCGACTGGCGCATCCCGAACCTCGGCTGACGACGGCCACGGCCGGGGCGCCCCCGCGGGCGGGCGCTCCCGGCCCGTTGCGGTGCTCGGGGCGGGCGCTCCCGGCTTGGCGCGGCTCCCCGGGCGGGTGGCCGCTTCGGCCGGTGCGGTGCTCCGGGTGGGCGCTCCTGGCCGGGCGCGGTGCTCCGGGTGGGCGGGTGCTCCGAGCCCGGTGCGGTGCTCGGGGCGGGTGCTTCGGCCCGGCACGGTGCTCCGGGTGGGCGGGTGCTCCGGGCCCGGTGCGGTGCTCGGGGCGGGTGCTCCCGCCTTGGCGCGGCTCCCCGGGCGGGTGGCCGCTTCGGCCGGTGCGGTGCTCCGGGTGGGGCCGGTGCGGTGTCCCGGTGGGCCGGCCGGGGGGCGTGCCCCGAGCCTGACCGGGAATGGCCGGTGTCTGCGGCTAGCGTCGGAGCACCGGCCCGGGACCTCGCCGGTCCCGGGCCGGGATGCCGGCGGACGACTGGAGGCAGCGGTGCGGGAGCAGCAGCAGGACACCTCGGACGCGTCCGAGGACGCCCTCATGACCAGGATCGGGCAGACCAGGATGCTGCTCCACGGCGGGGACCGGGAGGAGGCCCGCAACCGCTTCGGTGAGCTGTGGCAGCGTCTCGCCGTCGACGGTGCCCCGCTCCACCGCTGCACGCTCGCGCACTACATGGCCGACGCCCAGGACGACCCCTACGACGAGCTCGCCTGGGACCTGCGGGCCCTGACCGCCGCCGAGGGCTCCGAGGGCCGGGGCGACGCGGCGCTGCGCGCCCTGTACCCCTCCCTGCACCTGAATCTGGCGGCCGACTACGTCAAGCTCCGGCGCCCCGACGCGGCCCGCGTCCACCTCGACCGGGCCCGCGCCGCCTCGCACGCCCTGCACGACGACGGGTACGGCAACGGCGTACGCGCGGCCATCGCCCGCCTCACCGAGCGCCTCGGCACGCAGTGACGCCACGGTGACGCCCGGCGGCGCGGTCCCGGCCGGGCGGCCGGCGGGTCAGTGGCCGTAGGCCTCCCGGCACACCGCGGCCTGGCGGCTTCCGGGGGCCCAGCCGCCGTGGGTCCGGCCGACTTCGCACACATCGGGGACGGTGTCCCGGACGGCCGGCACGTCGGGGCGCTCGATGCGGGGGAGCCGCTCCCGGACGTCCTGCGCCGACGGGAGCCGCACGGGCCGCTCGGCGCGGGGCTCGGCACGCGGTGGGGCGGGCGGGGCGGCTTCCGGGGCGTGCCGGGTGTCGTCCGCGGGCGGGGCGGGTGGGGCGGGAGAGGGCGCCCGTGGCGCGGGCGGCCGGGTGGGCGGCAGCGCGGCCTCCAGGGCCTCCCGTGCGGGCCCCTCCAGGATCTGCGGCGCGACGTCCTGGCCGGCCGGGTGGATCGCGTCCGGGGCGGCCGGCACGGAAGCGGGACCGGGGTCCACCGACACGCAGCCGGAGACGGCCGCGACGGCCACGGTGGCCAGTACCTTCGCTGTGATTCGCGTTCGTTGCACGCCGTAACTGTGGTCGCCGACCGGCCCGTTGGACATGGCTACCCGCGGTTATTGGTCCGCACGGGTGAAGGGTCCGGCCGCCGGACGGTCAGCCCCGGTCCTCAGGGCGGGCGCCGAGCATGCCGGTCAGCAACTCGCCGAGGCCCGTGCGCAGTTCCTCCCGGCCCGGTACGGCGGAGTGGAACGACCCCACCGCGCAACTGAACATCAGCCCCTCGCACCAGGCCACCAGCGACAGGGCGTGCCGCTCCGGCCGCGCCGAACCCGCCGCCCGCATCAGCGCCGCCAGCGGTTCCCGGAACCGCCGCCCGGTCTCGTCGTAGAACGCCCGCAGTTCGGGGCGCCGCGTGGCCTCCAGAGCCAGTTCGTACCGCGCGACGAGCAACTCCCGGTGCCCGGTCAGATAGCGGTGCAGCGCCACCGACAGGGCGTCCACCAGGGCGTCGAGCCCCGCGCCGGGGGCCGGCATCTCCTCCACCGACAGCACCTGGGCCTCCCGGTCCGCGAGCCGCCGCACCGCCGTCTCCAGCAGGGCCTGCCGGGTGCGGGCGGTGTTGGACGTCGAGCCCTGGGGGAGCCCGGCGGTCTCGTCCACCGCGCGGTGGGTCAGCCCGCGCATGCCCCGCTCGGCGAGCAGGGTCAGGGCGGCGTCGGCGATCAGGTCGGCACGTGCGGTCATGGGGACAACCTACCGCCGTCACTACATCCGTAGTACGGTGGCGGAGTCACTACAGATGTAGTTCGCCTTCGCGGAGGAGTCGAGGACCCATGGACAACCGGACCGCCCCCCGAGCCGTCGTGACCGGAAGCGGCATCGGCGGGCTGACCGCCGCCGTCGCCCTGCACCAACGCGGCTGGCACGTCACCGTCCTCGAGCGCGCCGCGTCCCTCAGGCCCGTCGGCGCCGGCATCGCCCTCGCGCCCAACTCCCTGCGCGCCCTGGACGTCATCGGCCTCGGCGACGACATCCGCGCCCTCGCGGCCTGGCAGGGCGACGGCGGCATGCGCACCCCGAGCGGCCGCTGGCTCGCCCGTACGGACGCGCGGGCCGCCGCCGACCGGTTCGGCGGCCCGCTCGTCCTGCTCCACCGGGCCACCCTCGTCGACGCCCTCGCCTCCCGCCTGCCGGACGGCGCCATCCGCACCGGCGAACCCGCCACCCTCGCCGACCCGGGCGCGACCGGCACCGGCGGCCGTCCCGCCGTGGTCACCACCCCGCACGGCGACATCGAGGCCGACCTGGTCATCGGCGCCGACGGCATCGGCTCCACCGTCCGCCGCGCCCTCTTCCCGGAGCACCCGGAGCCCGCGTACGCGGGCCTCACCACCTGGCGCGTCGTCGTCCCGGCACCCGGACGACCCTTCGCCCCGCACGAGACCTGGGGGCGAGGCGCCCTCTGGGGCACCCATCCGCTCAAGGACGGCCGCGTCTACGCCTACGCGGCGGCCGCCGCACCCGCCGGAGGCCGGGCCGCCGACGACGAACGCGCCGAACTGCTCCGCCGCTTCGCCACCTGGCACGACCCGATCCCCGCCATCATCGACGCCGTGGCCCCCGACCAGGTCCTCCGGCACGACGTCCGCCACCTGACCGCCCCGCTGCCCGCCTTCCACCGCGGCCGGACCGCCCTGCTGGGCGACGCCGCCCACCCCATGGCGCCCACCCTCGGCCAGGGCGGCAACCAGGCCATCGAGGACGGCATCGTCCTCGCCCACCACCTGCCCCCGCACACCGACCCGGGCGCCGGCCTCGCCGCGTACTCCGCCGCCCGCCTGCCGCGCACCACCGGCATCGTCCGCGCGTCGGCCCGCGTCGCCCGGCTGCTCACCGTCACCGCCGCGCCCGCCGTCGCCCTCCGCGACGCCCTGCTGAGCCTCTCCCGCCTCGCCCCCGGCGTCGCGCTGCGCGCCTTCGACGGCATCGCCGACTGGCGGCCGCCCCAGCACCCGTATTCTGACCGGGCACACCAGCACGGGCACGGTGGCGTACGGCGATAGGGAGCACGTGGTGAAGATCGGCTGCATCGGACTCGGCGACATCGCGCAGAAGGCCTACCTGCCGGTGCTCACCACCATCCCGGGCGCCGCACTGCACCTGCAGACCCGCACCCCGGCGACCCTCGCCCGGGTGGCCGCGACCCACCACGTGCCCGCCGACCGGTGCCACACCGACCTGGACGGGCTGCTCGCCACCGGGCTCGACGCCGCGTTCGTGCACGCCCCGACCTCCGTGCACGCCGAGATCGTCGGCCGGCTGCTGGAGGCCGGCGTGCCGACGTACGTCGACAAGCCCCTCGCGTACGAACTCCACGACTCCCGCCGCCTGGTGGAGCTGGCCGAACGGCACGGCACCGCCCTCGCCGTGGGCTTCAACCGCCGCCTCGCGCCCGCCTACGCCCAGTGTCTGGACCACCCGCGCGAGCTGATCCTGATGCAGAAGAACCGGATCGGCCTGCCCGAGGACCCGCGCACGCTCGTCCTGGACGACTTCATCCACGTCGTCGACACCCTGCGCTTCCTCCTCCCCGGGCAGGTCGAGCACACCGACGTGCGCGCCCGGGTCCGGGACGGCCTCCTGCACCACGTCGTGCTCCAGCTCTCCGGCGACGGCTTCACCGCCATCGGCATGATGAACCGGATGAACGGCTCCACCGAGGAGATCCTCGAGGTGTCCGGGCAGGACACCAAGCGCCAGGTCCTGAACCTCGCGGACGTCATCGACCACAAGGGCCAGCCCAGCGTCCGGCGGCGCGGCGACTGGGTTCCGGTCGCCCGCCAGCGAGGCATCGAGCAGAGCGTGCACGCCTTCCTCGACGCCGTACGGGCCGGGAAGGTGCTCAGCGCCCGGGACGCACTCGCGACCCACGAACTGTGCGAGCGGGTGGTACGGGAGTGCCTGGAGCAGGCCGCCGCCTGACCCTCCGCCCGGCCTCCACGGCACCCAGCGCGGCCAGCACCACCAGGGCCCCGTACACCGGCCAGGCGCCGAGCCGGACGAACGGGGTGGTCCCACCGGCCACCGGCACCTCGTACACGGCCGCCGTACTGGCCTCCGTGCCGAGCGGGGCGCCGACGCGGCCGCCGTCCGGGCCGTACACCGCGCTCACGCCGGTCAGCGTCGCGTGCACCACCGGACGGCCCGTCTCGGCCGCCCGCAGCGCCGCCAGGGACGCGTGCTGCCCGGGCGCCCAGCTCTCCTGGAACGTCGACGTCGCCGACTGGGCGACCAGCACCTGGGCGCCCTCGCGGGCCAGGTGCCGGCTCATGTCGGGGAACGCCGACTCGAAGCACACCAGCGGGCCCACCCGCAGCCCCCGCTCCCCGAGCGTCATCACCACCGGAGCGCCGCCGCGCCGCCGGTCCTCGGCCGCCGCCTTGCCGACCGAGGTGGCCCAGCCCAGCACCGAGCGGAACGGCACGTACTCGCCGAACGGCACCAGCCGCATCTTGTCGTAACGGTCACCGGTCGCGCCCCCGGGGCCGACGAGGACGCTGCTCTTGTAGATGCCCGGCCGGTCCGCACGCCGCGCGTCCACATTGACCAGCACCTCGGCGCCCACGTCCCGCGAGAGGTCCGCCAGCCGGCGGGTGTACTCGGGGCGCGCCGTCAGATCCGCCCCGACACTGCTCTCGCCCCACACCACCAGGTCGACGTCCCCCCGGCCGGCCAGCTCACGGGTCAGCTCCACGCCCCGGGCGAACCGCCGTTCCGGCCCGCCCACACCGTTGACGACCCCCGGCTGCACCACGGCGACCCGGGCCTGCCCCGCCGGCTCCGGGGCCGGGGCCCACCACGCCGCCGCGCCCGTGACGAGCGCGCACACCGCGAGCCCCGCCACCGCCGTCGCCCGCAGCGAGCGGACCGACACCAGCAGGGTCACCGCGGTGTTGACCGCCACCACGAGCAGCGACACCAGCCACACGCCGCCCAGCGCGGCCACCCGCAGCGCGGGCGGCACCTGCCACTGGCTGGCGCCGAGCAGTCCCCACGGCCCGCCCAACCCCTCCCAGGAGCGGACCAGTTCCACCATCAGCCAGCCCGACGGTACGACGGCGAGAGCGGCCGCCGCACGCGCGCGTGACGGCGTGCCCGCCAGCATCCGCCGCACCAGCGCCCCCCACGGCAGCCACAACAGCCCCAACAGCGCGGCCAGGAGCAGGATGAACACGTGCAGGCTCGGCATCAGCCAGTGGTGGACGGCCAGCATGAACCCGGTGCCGCCCAGCCAGCCCTCCAGGGCGGCCCGGCGCCCCGTGGCGGCCGTACGGAGCAAGAGCATCCACGGCACCAGCGCGACGTACGCCCACCACCACAGGGACGGCGCGGGGAAGGCGAGCGCGGGCAGCGCACCGGCCGCGACCGCGGCGGCACCCCGCCACCACGGGGACGTGAGCAGGGGCCCGGCCCCCGCCCGCCGGCCGACCGGAATCCGCATACCGCGCCTCCTCGCACTGGGGCCCTCCCGACGCCTCCAGTGTGCTGGAGCCGGTCATTCCGCCGACAGTACGCCCTCCGTGGCGCGCCGCCACTTCTCCCGCACCACCACCGTGCGCAGCCGCCAGCCGCCGTCCGTGCGCGCCAGGGCGAACGTGTACCGCCCGCCCGAGACGAAGTCGTCCCCGGCCGCCATCCGCATCGGGTTCACGTAGTCGGCCAGCGCCTCCGCGCTGTCGCCGGGGAAGCCGTCGACGTCCTCGATCCGCACCCGCCGGTTGACGATCAGGTGCTGGCGGACGGGGAACAGCCGCATCGTCCGCGCGAGCCAGTCGGCGACCTCGTCCGCCGCACCGGCCACACCTCCCGCGCCCCGGTAGTCGGCGTGCCCGTCGGCCGTGAAGAGGTCCCGGTACGCGGCCCAGTCGGCGTCGTCCACCGCGACCGCGTACCGGGTGATCAGCTCGTCGATGGCCAGCCGGTCCATCACGGTCGCGAGGTCCACGCGCTGCGTCATCGCATCAGTGTCGGGCAGTGGCGGCCACGGGCCAAGAGCCCTGCACGCCCCGCCCTCAGGCGGCTTCCCACTGGTGCGCCCGGCCGCCGCGCCACTCGACCAGGTGCGGGTCGTCCAGCGAGATGTCCGCCTCGTCCAGCCCGGCGCGGCGCAGGAACTCGACGAGGTCCGCGTCGTTGTGGGCGAGCCCCGCGATCTGTCCGCGTATGGTCACGCGCCGCCCGCCGCCGGGGGAGGGGCGGTGCACGACGACGGGTGCCTGCCAGGCCATGGGACCAGGGTGCGCCGTCCGGCGCGTGATCGCAGCCGGGGCCGCGCGGTCGGGGCCCGGCCGCCGGCCGCACCGGCGGGACGCGACGCGGGCGGGCGCGCGGGGCGGGACGTACACGGGGGTGCGACACACACGTGGCGGGGCGCACACCGGGTGCGATTCACACGGGGTGTGAAAGGAATGCGTGCATATATGCGTCGTGCGCCCTCGCGCCGGGCCGCCTCGGCGCGGGAGGCTCTTCTCGCGTGTCCGGGACGGAGGACCTGGGCATCGGGCCGCCGGTCACCCCCCCCTGCCGGCGGCCCCCGCCCATGCCCGTGGGGCGAGTCCCGGCGGGCGCGGGCCGTGCGGCGTGGACGGCGGGCGGGCCGGACCTACGCGGCGCGCTCCACGTCGCCCTGCTGCGAGGTGCGGGCCCACTGGAGGACCAGGGCGCTGTAGATGCGCTGTTCGTCGGCCGAGAGCCGCCCGCCGGAGCGCACCCACAATTCACGGATCGCCGCGTTCAGGGCGTCCGCGTCCGGGGTGGGCAGCTCGGCAGGGGATCTGGTCATGGCACCCAGCCTAGGCAGACGGTTCGGCGATCCGCCGCATCCTCGGGCCCTTTTGTGACGAAGCTCCCCTGGGCCCGGCCCGGCGCGGCGGGTGCCCGGGCCCGCCAGGCGCCGGGACTCCGCCCGTCCCCGGCGGCGGCCCCCAGGACCGGGGCGGCGGCCGGTCAGCCGGCCGATTCCCCGGCGTGCGGGCTGAGGACGCCCAGCGAGATCAGGGCGAGGAGCACCAGGCCCAGCAAGATCCGGTAGATGACGAACGGCATGAAGCTCTTCGTGGTGATGAACTTCATGAACCACGCGATGACCGCGTAGCCCACGCCGAACGCGATGATCGTCGCGAAGATCGTCGGGCCCCAGGCCACATGGCCGCCCTCACCCGCGTCCTTCAGCTCGAACAGGCCGGACGCCAGCACGGCCGGGATGGCGAGCAGGAAGGAGTACCGGGCCGCCGCCTCGCGGGTGTAGCTCATCAGCAGGCCGCCGCTGATCGTCGCGCCGGACCGGGACACGCCCGGGATCAGCGCCATCGCCTGGCACAGGCCGAAGATCAGGCCGTCCTTGACGCCGAGGTCCTGGAGCGTCTTGCGCTCGGGGGCGGCGCGGTGGCGCCCGCCCTCCTCGACCCTGGCCGCCAGCCGGTCGGCGATGCCGAGGACGACACCCATGACGATGAGGGTCGTCGCGATCAGGCGCAGGTCGCGGAAGGGACCCTCGATCTGGTCCTTGAGTGTCACGCCCAGCACACCGATGGGGATCGAGCCCACGATGACCAGCCAGCCCATCCGGGCGTCGTGGTCGCCGCGCAGGGACTTGTCCGTCAGCGAGCGGAACCAGGCCGAGACGATCCGCGCGATGTCCTTGCGGAAGTAGATGAGGACCGCCGTCTCCGTGCCGATCTGGGTGATCGCCGTGAACGCGGCACCCGGGTCGTGCCAGCCCGCGAAGGCCGCGGTGAGACGCAGGTGGGCGCTGGAGGAGATGGGGAGGAACTCCGTCAGCCCCTGGACGAGTCCGAGGATGAGCGATTCGAACCAATTCATGGGGCTAGGGCCGTCCCGAATGTGCTCGTGCGGTCATGGGCGCGGCCGTTGATCGACGGCCGGTCGGTGCGCAGCGTACAGCCCGAAGGTGAATGAACCGTCTCAGCCCTCGATCGGGCCCGCCGCCGTCCAGCCGGGAGCCCGTACGTGCGGGGTCAGACTGTCGCCCCGGGCCTCCTCGCCGCAGCAGCCGCAGACCAGGACCGGGGTGAGCGGGGCACCGCAGGAGTGCTCGACCACGGTGGGCGGCTGCGCGTTCAGGTGGCGGTCGCCCCAGGCCATGAGGGTGAGCAGTACGGGGTGGAGGTCGCGCCCGGCGTCGGTGGGCCGGTACTCGAAGCGGCGCGGACGCTCGCTGTAGGGGACCTTCTCGAGGATGCCCGCGTCGACGAGGCGGCGGAGGCGGGCGGTGAGGATGTCGCGGGGGGCGCCGGTGTTGCGGGCGATCCGGTCGAAACGGCGTACGCCCAGGAACACCTCGCGCAGCACCAGCAGCGCGTACTTCTCGCCGACCAGGGCCAGGGTGTCGGCGATCGAACAGGGCCGGGGGTCCTTCATGGCGGCCACCTTAAGGCGAGAGGGTTGGATTTCCCAACTGACTCGGTTATGTTACCGGTGAGTGTTGGTCCAGTTTTCCAACCCACCTCCGTGAGCGAGGAGCCGCACCCATGCGCGACGCCGTCATCGTCGAGGCCGTCCGGACCCCCATCGGCAAGGGCAAGCCCAACGGGTCCCTGGCCGGAACCCACCCCGTCGAACTGCTCTCCCACACCCTGCGCGCCCTCGTCGAGCGCAGCGGTGTCGACCCCGCCCTCGTCGACGACGTCATCGGCGGGTGCGTCGACCAGGTCGGCGAGCAGGCCATGAACACCACGCGGTACGCCTGGCTCGGCGCCGGGCTGCCCGAGCACGTGCCCGCCACCACCGTCGACCGCCAGTGCGGCTCCTCCCAGCAGGCCGTCCACTTCGCCGCGCAGGGCGTGCTGTCGGGCGCGTACGACATCGTCGTCGCGTGCGGGGTCGAGTCCATGAGCCGCGTCCCGATGTGGTCGAACGTGCCGCCCGGCGCCGACCCCTTCGGCCCCGGCGTCGCCGCCCGCTACCCCGAGGGCCTGGTGCCCCAGGGCATCAGCGCCGAGCTGATCGCCGCCAAGTGGTCCATCGGTCGCACGGCGATGGACGAGTACGCGGTCATGTCGCACGAGCGCGCCGCCCGGAGCTGGGCGGAGGGCCTGTTCGACGCCGAGGTGGCGCCCCTGGCGGAGCTGCGGCGCGACGAGTGCGTCCGGCCCGGCACGACCACCGGGGCACTGGCCGGACTGCGGCCCGCCTACCAGGACCCCGTCTTCGCCGAACGGTTCCCGCAGATCGACTGGTCCGTCACCGCCGGCAACGCCAGCCCCATCAACGACGGGGCGTCGGCCGTGCTCATCATGGCCGCCGACACCGCCCGCGATCTGGGCCTGCGCCCGCTCGCCCGGCTGCACGCCTTCGCCGTCACCGGCTCCGACCCCCTGCTGATGCTTACCGGCGTCGTCCCCGCCACCGAGAAGGTGCTGCGCAAGGCCGGGCTCCGGCTCGACGACATCGACCTGTTCGAGGTCAACGAGGCGTTCGCCGCCGTCGTCCTCGCCTGGCAGCAGGAGACCGGGGCCGACCTCGCCCGGGTCAACGTCCACGGCGGAGCCATCGCGCTCGGCCACCCCCTGGGCGCCAGCGGCACCCGGCTGACGACCACCCTCGTGCACGCCCTGCGCGAGCGCGGCGCGCGCTACGGCCTGCAGACCATGTGCGAGGCCGGCGGACTCGCCAACGCCATGATCCTCGAAGCCCTGTAGGGCTTCACCGGCCGCGCAGGCGGTGCCGCTTGCACCAGGCGACCACCGCCGCGCCGAGCCCGCTCACCACGATGAACCCCATCGCCAGCAGGAAGGCGGGCGAGGTCGGCGACGCGGCCTCGCTCCCGGCCACCACGTACGCCGCCGTGTTCGGGACGGACCCCAGCCCCGTCGCCAGCAGGAACGGCAGGTACCCCATCCGCGACACCGCAGCGCAGTAGTTGGCGGCGGCGAACGGCACGCCCGGGAACAGCCGGACCGCCAGCATCGACCGGAAGCCGTGCCGGCTGAGCTGCCCGTCGGCCGCCTTCAGCCACCGCCCCCGCAGCAGCGGCCGCAGCGCGTCCTGCCCCAGCACCCGCCCGAGCGTGAACGCGATCCCCGCGCCCAGCACCGTCCCCGCGACCGCCGCGGCGAGCCCCGCCTGCGAGCCGAAGAGCGCCCCCGCCGCCAGGTTCAGGATCGGCCGCGGGACGAAGGCGGCGGTGCACAGCCCGTACGCCAGCGCGAACAGCACCACGGCGGCGGCGCCGTTGACCTGCGGCGGCCAGCCCGCCGACAGCAGCCGCTGCGGCTCGTACAGCACCACCGTCACCGCCGCGGACGCGAGGACCACGAGGAGCAGCGACAGCCGCGACCAGGGCGACAGCAGGGCGCGGGAGCAGCGGACGGCGAGACCGGTCCGGGGACTGGGGACGGGGTCGAGCATCCGGGGAGACTAACCGACGGCGCCCGGTGATCGCCGTAACGTCCGCCTCATCCACGGCCCCCGCCCCGGAAAATCGGTCGACGCCACCGCCCCGCCGCGCCATGATCGGCACATGTTCCGGTACGCCTTCCTCGCAGCGCCGTCCGCAGTCGCGGACGCGCCGAAGGCTGCCGCATTCGCCTTCCCCGCCGTTCTCGACGGCGCCCGAAGCTGACCCTTCCCGGATCGTCCGGCGGACCCCGCAGGGGGAGGGTCGGCAAGGCCCAGGGGTCCTCTTCCACCGCTTCGAGTTCCGGGAAGGAACCGTCACAGCCATGCCCAAGACGGCATACGTGCGCACCAAGCCGCACCTCAACATCGGCACCATGGGCCACGTCGACCACGGCAAGACCACCCTGACCGCCGCCATCACCAAGGTCCTCAGCGAGCGCGGGACGGGCACGTTCGTGCCCTTCGACCGCATCGACCGCGCGCCCGAGGAGGCCCAGCGCGGCATCACCATCAACATCGCGCACGTCGAGTACGAGACCGACACCCGCCACTACGCGCACGTCGACATGCCCGGCCACGCCGACTACGTCAAGAACATGGTCACCGGGGCCGCGCAGCTCGACGGGGCGATCCTCGTCGTCTCCGCGCTCGACGGGATCATGCCGCAGACCGCCGAGCACGTCCTGCTGGCCCGTCAGGTCGGGGTCGACCACATCGTCGTCGCCCTCAACAAGGCCGACGCGGGCGACGACGAGCTCACCGACCTCGTGGAGCTCGAAGTGCGCGAGTTGCTCTCCGCCCACGGCTACGGCGGTGACGCCGTCCCCGTCGTCCGGGTCTCCGGGCTCAGGGCCCTGGAGGGCGACCCGCGGTGGACCGGTGCCATCGAGGCGCTGCTGGACGCCGTCGACACGTACGTGCCCATGCCGGAGCGGTACGTGGACGCGCCGTTCCTCCTGCCCGTGGAGAACGTGCTCACCATCACCGGCCGGGGCACGGTCGTCACCGGCGCCGTCGAGCGCGGCACGGTGCGGGCCGGCGACCGGGTGGAGGTGCTCGGGGCGGACACGGAGAGCGTGGTCACCGGCCTGGAGACCTTCGGCAAGCCGATGGAGTCCGCTCAGGCCGGCGACAACGTGGCGCTGCTGCTGCGCGGCGTGCCACGTGACGCGGTCCGCCGCGGCCACGTGGTGGCGGCGCCCGGCAGCGTCGCGCCACGACGGCGCTTCACCGCGCGCGTGTACGTCCTGTCGGCCCGCGAGGGCGGCCGCACCACGCCCCTGACGAGCGGGTACCGGCCGCAGTTCTACATCCGCACCGCGGACGTCGTCGGCGACGTCGACCTCGGAGACACGGCCGTCGCCCGCCCCGGCGACACGGTCACCATGACCGTCGAGCTGGGCCGGGACGTCCCGCTGGAGCCCGGCCTCGGCTTCGCGATCCGCGAGGGCGGCCGCACGGTCGGCGCCGGCACGGTGACCGAGGTGCTGTGAGGCGGCCGCCCGTCCCCACCGGGGCACCCCCGGTGGGGACGGGCCGTCGTGCGGCCGCCATAAGGTGGGGTGATGGACGAGCCCCTGCCGGTGCTGCGCACCGTCGACCACGGCACCGCCAAGCTGATGCCCGACGTGGACCGCGACCGGGCCTGGCTGCTGACGATCGACGGCGCCCCGCAGTCGTACGTCGACCTCGACGACCCGGCGCACCTGGAGTTCGAGTACGCGCGCCGGCTCGCCCACGCCGTGGACTGCGCGGCGCCCGCCCCGGAGGGCGAACCCCTCGACGTCCTGCACCTGGGCGGCGGGGCACTCACCCTGCCCCGCCGGCTGGCCGTCACCCGGCCCGGCTCCCGGCAGGACGTCGTCGAGGCGGACCGGGCACTGATCGCGCTGGTGGCCGAGCACCTGCCGCTGCCGCCCGGCAGCCGGATCACCGTGCACGGCGCGGACGCGCGGGCCTGGCTGGAGGCGGCGCCCGCCCGGTCGGCGGACGTGCTCGTCGCGGACGTCTTCGGCGGGTCACGGGTGCCCGCGCACCTGACGTCCCTCGACTACGCGCGGGCCGCGGAACGGGCACTGCGGCCGCACGGGGTCTACGTGGCCAACCTGGCGGACGGCGCGCCCTTCGCGTTCCTCCGCTCCCAGTTGGCCACCTTCGCCGCCGTGTTCGCGCACCTCGCGCTGATCGCCGAGCCCGCCGTGCTGCGCGGGCGGCGCTTCGGCAACGCCGTGCTCGTCGCCGCCCACCGGGAGATCGACACCGCGTGCCTGGCCCGGCGGGCGGCCGCCGACGCATTCCCCGCGCGCGTGGAGCACGGTGCGTCGCTGGCCCGCTTCATCGGCGACGCGCGGCCCGTACGGGACGAGGACGCCGTCGCGTCACCCGAGCCGCCCGACGGGGCCTTCGGCATCGGCTGAACGGTCCCCGGAAGCGACGGGCCGTGCGGCGACCTCCTTCGTACGCCGGGTCAGATTCCGTACGTCGGGCACCAGCAGCACCAGCGCGGTCACCAGCACCACCAGCGCCGCGCACCCCCACAGCGCCTGCGACCGCCCGAACGCGGTCTCCACCGGACCGGCCAGCGCCGTCGACAGCGGGAGCATCGCGGTCGAGCCGAACCAGTCGTACGCCGAGACCCGCGACAGCTTCTCCTCCGGGATCTCCTGGTGCAGGGCGGTCATCCACGCGACGCCGAACACCTCCAGCGCGAGCCCGCACACGAACATGGCCGCGATCAGCCCGCCCACGGAGAGCGGCACCGCCAGCGCGGCGGACGGCAGCGCCAGCGGGAAGACGCACAGGGTGCCGACCAGGAGCATCCGGCGCGGTTTCCAGCGCATCGACAGCAGCGCACCGCACACGGTCCCCGCGCCGAACCCCGCGAGCGCCAGGCCCCAGGGCCGGGCGCCGCCCAGCGTCTCCTCGGCGACCAGCGGCCCGTACACGGACTCGACCGCGCCGACCACCGCCACGACCACGGAGAACTGCGCCACGATGGACCACAGCCAGGGGCGCCCCGTGAACTCCCGCCAGCCCTCCCGAAGATCGGCCAGCAGCCCGCCCCCGGGCTCGCGCTCCGCGATGTGGCCGACGTCCAGGAAGGCGCGCAGCGCGCCCGCCACGGCGAACGCCGCCGCGTCGACGGCGAGGACCCACCCCGGACCGAACGCCGCGATCATCGCGCCGCCGAGCGCGGCACCGCCGATCGTCGCGCCGTTCATCGCCATCCGGAACAGGGCGAAGGCGCGGCTGGCCTGTTCGCCGCCGACGCTGGACATCAGCATGCCCTCGGCGGCGGGGCTGAAGAACGCCTGCCCGGTGCCGCACAGCGCGGTCAGCAGCATCATCTGCCACAGCTTGGGGTCGCCCGCGAGCACCAGCGCGGCGAAGACGGCCTGGGAGACGCAGTTGAGCGCGTTGGCGGCGACCATGACCCGATGGCGGGGAATCCGGTCGGCCACCGCGCCGCCTATGAGCAGGAACAGCACCAGCGGCAGGGTGCGGGCCGCGGCGACCAGGCCCACGTCGCCACCGTCGCCGCCGGCCTCCAGGACGGCGAACGCCGCCGCGATCAGGGCACCGTGGGTGCCCAGGTTGGTGACGACCGCGGCGGCGGTCAGCAGCGTGTAGTTGCGGCCGGCCCACTCGGGGCGTCGGGGGCGGCGGGACCGGCGGGGGGCGGCGGCGGGAGTACTCACCGGGGGACTATCCCCGCTGACGCGCCGCCGCGCCAAACCGATTACGGTTCCGACCGGCCGACACCGGCCACTTCCGAGGGGGGAGCGGTCGTCGGCCGGCCGGTTCCCGCCGGGGGCGGGTGGGTCAGGAACCGTCCTCGGCCAGCCGGACGGTGGCCAGGATCTTCTGAATGGTGGCGTCGTCCACCTCGTCCGGGATGCCGGTGTTGGCGTACATCACCCAGCTCACGAAGTCGCCCTTGGCGTTTTTGAAGGAGAAGGCGATGGACTTGCCGTCCGTGTCGCACTTGCCCTCCTTCTTGGTGTTCAGGGCGGTCGCCGTCGCCACGTGCCCGGTCAGCCCGGAGGTGGTGGTGTACGGCTTGGCCTTGGTCACCTTGACCGTGCCCTTGGGCTCGGTCTGGGCGTAGCCCGCCCACACCCAGTTGCCCGCCTCATTGAAGGCGGCCTCGGCGGTGTCCTTGGCGCCCTGGCCGCCCTTGGTGCCGACCACGGCCAGGCCGTGCTCCTCCTGGCGGCCGTCCTTGTTGGCGTCCTCCGTGCACCACTTGCTCTTGAACTCGGCGGGGGCGGACATCATGACGACGGAGCTGCCGTCGCCCTTCTTCTCGTCCTCGAAGCCCACGCTGGTGCCCGCGCCGATGACCTCCCAGTCGGCCGGCACGTCGAACTGGGCGCTGCGCTTGGGGTTGAAGACGACCTTCCAGCCCGCGATGGTCGGCTTGGCCGCGCCGGCCGCGTCGCGCGGGTTCTCGACCGGCGAGGGCGGGACCTCGGCCGGCGTGGAGGCGCTCTGGGAGGGCTTGGAGCCCCCGTCGGCCGTCGTCTTCTTCTCGTCGTCCTTGCCCAGCACCAGGAACCCGGTGACACCGGCGGCGACGACGACGGCGGTCGCGGCGGCGATGGCCACGACGGTCGTCTTCTTCTTGTCGTCGCCACCCGGCGGCGGCACGGGCGCGCCCGGGGCCTGGCCGGGCACCGCGTACTGCGGCACGGTCGGCTGCTGGTACGGGTTCGGCTGGGCGTACCCCGGCTGCTGCACCGGCTGCTGGCCGGAATGCGGCGGGTAACCGGGCTGCTGCGGCGGCGCGCTCGGCGGCGGAGGGCCGGGCTGCTGGTACGGGTTGGGCTGTGCGTACCCCGGCTGCTGGTACGGGTTCTGGTCCTGCGGGTTCTGCTCGCCCCCGGGCGGCTGCTGTCCTGGCCACATGGCGAGTAACCATAGAGGGGCGTGGTGACGGGTGCCACGCCCGCCCCCGGCAGCGGGGTTCCGGCCATCACTTCCCGCGCTTGCTACTGCCTGGTAACTTCGGGGCATGTCCGAGACCCTGCCGAACATCGGCGACATGCTGCTGGCCACGGTCCCCATGGCCAAGACCCTGAACCTGGACGTCGTCGAGGCGACCGCCGAGCGTGCCGTGCTCCGCCTCCCCGACCAGGCCGCCTTCCACAACCACGTCGGCGGCCCGCACGCGGGCGCGATGTTCACGCTGGGAGAGTCCGCCAGCGGCGCCA
Source organism: Streptomyces sp. WAC05374 (assembly GCF_004353505.1). Lineage (GTDB taxonomy): Bacteria > Actinomycetota > Actinomycetes > Streptomycetales > Streptomycetaceae > Streptomyces. The sequence continues at coordinate 1,047,578 of NZ_SMNQ01000001.1, read as the reverse complement.
TCGTCATCGGCGCGTTCGGCGACCAGATGAACCGGGCCGTGCCGCTCGCCGTGAAGGCGGAGATCGGCTACAAGAAGCTCGCGATGGGCCCCGTCACCGCCACCGCGACCCTCGGCCGCACCAAGGCGGAGGTCGTCGCCGAACTCGACGCCGGGCAGCGCCCCGAGTTCCCCGTGAACATCGAGATCACCCGCGAGGACGGCGCGGTGACGGGCGAGATGACCATCATCTGGACCCTGCGCCCCCACGCCTGACGGAGACGTCGGGACGAGCCACGCGCGCGTGGTCGGACGCGCGTGTGCCGCCGCCCCCACACCCCTCTTCGGGTGTGGGGGCGGCCCTGTCCGACGGCATGTCACACACGCGGGGCCGTCCGGTCCGCATAGTGCGCATATGCCAGATCCGTCAGAGAACGTCTCGCGCCGGACCACGCTCCGGCTCCTCACCGGAGCCGCCGCCGCGGCCGCCACCACCGCACCCGCCGCCACGGCCGCCGTCTCCACCGCCGCCGCCACCACGCCCCCCGCCACCGCCCGCGCCGCCGCCCCGCCCTCCACCGGCGGTCACGTCGACGCCCTGATCGCCCGGCTCACCCTCGACGAGAAGCTCGCCCTCCTGCACGGCGCCCAGGAGCCCCGCGGCACCGGCCAGGCCGGCTGGGTACCCGGCGTCCCCCGCCTCGGCATCCCGCCGCTCCGGCTCGCCGACGGCCCCGCGGGCGTCCGCGTCCGGGCCCGCGCCACCGCCCTGCCCGCCCCCGTGATGCTGGCGAGCGCCTTCGACCCCGCCCTCGCCCGCGCGTACGGCCGCACCATCGGCCACGAGGGCCGGGCGCTCGGCCAGGACGTCCTGCTGTCACCGATGGTGAACCTGATCCGCACCCCCTACGCGGGACGGAACTTCGAGACGTTCAGCGAGGACCCCCTCCTCACCTCCGACCTCGTCGCCGAGGAGATCCGCGGCATCCAGGACGAGGGCCTCATCGCCACCGTCAAGCACTTCGCCCTCAACAACCAGGAGAAGGACCGCACCAGCGTCGACGTCCGCATCGGCGAACAGGCCCTCCACGAGACCGAACTGCGCGGCTTCGAGGCCGCCGTCGCCGCCGGAACCGGAGCGGTGATGGGCGCGTACAACAAGGTCGACGGCGTCCACGCCTGCGAGAACCGCGCCCTGCTCACCGGCGTCCTGCGCGACACCTGGGGCTTCGACGGCTGGGTGATGAGCGACTGGGACGCCACCCACAGCACCGTCCCCTCCCTCACCGCCGGCCTGGACATGGAGATGCCCGCCGGCCGCTGGTACGGCGACGCCCTGCGGCGCGCCGTGCGCGACGGCACCCTCCCCGAGGCCGCCGTCGACCGCTCCGTACGCCGCCTCCTCACCGTCATGGGCCGCTTCGGCCTCCTCGACGGCACCGCCCCCGCCCGCCCCGCCGCCCGCGACCGCGAGGCCGGGGCGCGCCTCGCGTACCGCGTCGCCGTCGCGGGCGCCACCCTGCTGCGCAACGAGCACGCCACGCTCCCGCTCACCGGGCCCGCCGCCCGCTCCCTCGCCGTCATCGGCCCCACCGGCACGGTCCCGTTCACCAGCGGCGGCGGCAGCGCCCACGTCGTGCCCGACCGGGCCGACAGCCCGCTCGACGCCCTCACCGCCCGCGCCGGCGACGGCGCCCGGGTCACCCACGCCCTCGGCGAGGACCTGTACGGCAAGCCGCTCCCGCTCCACGGCACCGCCCTCGACGGACAGCGCGTACCCGCCGGGAAGACCTCCACCTACGAGGGGACCCTCACCCTCGACGCGCCCGACGAGTGGACGTTCGTCGTCCACTACGGCGGCGAACGCCCGCAGGTCCTCGTGGACGGCACCGAACTCTTCGCCCGCCAGGACCGTGAGGCGGAACTCTTCGCCGGCTTCGGCCTCGTCTCCACCGCGCCCGACGGCCTGAAGGTCCGCCGGCGCACCCTCGCCCTCCCCGCCGGACGCCACACCGTGCGCGTCACCGCCACCGGCGGCGCCCACGGCCAGCTCTTCCGGCTGCGCCACATCACCCCCGCCACCCGGGCGGCCGACGTCGCCGAAGCGGTACGCGCCGCCCGCGCCGCGCACAGCGTGGTGCTGTTCGCCTACGAGGACGCCGCCGAGGGCCGCGACCGCGCCACGCTCGCCCTGCCCGGCCACCAGGAGGCGCTGATCCACGCGGTGACCGCCGCCAACCCCCGCACGACCGTCGTCCTCAACACCTCGTCCGCCGTCACCATGCCGTGGCTGGAGCGCACCGGCGCGGTGCTCCAGATGTACTACCCGGGCCAGGAGGGCGCCGCCGCCACCGCCGCCGTGCTCTTCGGCGACACCGACCCCGGCGGCCGCCTCACCCAGACCTTCCCGGTCTCGGACACCCGCCACCCCATGGCGGGCGACCCCCGCCGCTACCCCGGCACCGGCGGCGTCCAGGAGTACTCCGAGGGCGTCCACACCGGCTACCGCTGGTACGACGCGCAGGGCGTCGAGCCGCTGTTCCCCTTCGGCCACGGCCTGTCGTACACCACCTTCACCTTCAGCGGGCTCACCGTCACGCCCGCGCCGGACGGCGGCCTCACGGCACGCTTCACCGTCCGCAACACCGGCCGGCGCACCGGCGTCACCGTCCCCCAGCTCTACGCCGGGCCCTCGCCCGCCCTGACCCTGGACCAGCCGGCGTGGGCCCTGGCGGGCTACCGGCGCGTCACACTGGCGCCCGGCCGGGCCCGCCGGGTCACCGTGCCCATCGCCGCCCGGACCCTGTCCTCCTGGGACCCGGCACGGCACGGCTGGGTCCTCGGGACGGGCACCCGCACGGTCCGGCTGGGCACCTCCGCGCGCGAGGTGCGGCTCACCGCTCGCGCGCGGGTCCTGTCGCCGTAGGAGGTAGGCTGCCCCGGCGTGCGCGCCTCGCTCGCGCCGCACGCCGGGTGGCACGGAATCGACGACGGAGGAACCGGCTTTGCACGTCCAGGAGTGGCTCGAGACCGTTCCCGCGGTCAGCATCTACATCCTGGTGGGGGTGGTGATCGGGCTGGAGAGCCTCGGCATCCCGCTGCCGGGCGAGATCGTCCTCGTCAGCTCGGCGCTGCTCGCGTCGCAGCACGGCGACATCAACCCGTGGGTGCTGGGCGCGTGCGCCACGGCGGGCGCGATCATCGGCGACTCGATCGGCTACGCCATCGGCCGCAAGGGCGGCCGGCCGCTCCTGGCCTGGCTGGGCGGCAAGTTCCCCAAGCACTTCGGCGAGGCCAACATCGCCATGGCGGAGCGGTCGTTCGAGAAGTGGGGCATGTGGGCCGTCTTCTTCGGGCGGTTCGTGGCCCTGCTGCGGATCTTCGCCGGGCCGCTGGCGGGTGTGCTGCGCATGCCGTACTGGAAGTTCGCCCTCGCCAACGTCTTCGGCGGCATCCTCTGGGCGGGCGGCACCACGGCCGTCATCTACTCGGTCGGCGTGGTCGCCGAGGCGTGGCTGAAGCGCTTCTCCTGGCTGGGGCTCGTGCTCGCGGTCGTGGTGGGGCTCACCTCGATGCTGGTCCTCAAGAACCGCGCCAAGAAGGCGGCGGCCCGGGCCGAGGCGCAGACGGCCGCCGGCGCGGCCACCCCCGGCACGGCCCCGGAGCCGGTCGGCGCGACGGCGGACTGAGCGCCCCGGGGCGGGTGCGGCCGGGGGCCGGAACCCGCCCGGGCACGGGCGTCAGGACGTGTGCGCCTCGCCATGCGCACGCGCCAGCTCCAGGTACATCGCGGCGTTCAGCTTGATGCCCTCGCGCTCCTCGTCCGTCAGCTCCCGCTTGACCTTGGCCGGCACGCCCGCGACCAGGGAACCCGGCGGGACCCGCATGCCCTGCGGGACGAGCGCCTGGGCGGCGATCAGCGAGCCGGCGCCGATGTGGGCGCCGTTGAGGACCGTGGCGCCCATGCCGACCAGGACGTCGTCCTCGACGGTGCACCCGTGCAGAACGGCGTTGTGACCGACCGAGACGCGCTCGCCGACCGTCACCGGGAAACCGGGGTCGACGTGCACCGTGCAGTTGTCCTGCACGTTGGAGCCCGCGCCCAGGACGATCGGTCCGCAGTCGGCGCGCAGCACGGCGTGGTACCAGACGCTCGACCCCGCCGCCATCGTCACCTCGCCGACCACCACGGAGGTGGGTGCGGCGAAGGCGTCCGGGTGGACGTCCGGTTCCTTGCCGCCCACGCCGGTGATCAACGGCCGCTCTGTCATCGTCTGTGCTCCTCGTGTGCCTGAAGTCGCGCCAGGGGGAACGTTAGGCGACGGCCGGGGCGGCGGCGACGGTGGGGCGAACATCACAGGCCGCGGCGCGGGCCGGTCGTGAGCGGGGCGATTACCGTGTCGGGGTGCCGAAGAACAGAAACACGTTCTCATCCCTGGCCGCGTGGCGGCGCCGGGTCCTCAGCCGAGCCGTGCAGGGCGGATGGCGCTGGGTGCAACAGACGGGCGCCGTCACCGCGGAGCACCCCGGGCGGCTGCGCTTCCGCCGCCTCGGCCCCGGGACGCGGCTGGCCTTCCCGCAGGGCACCGTCTTCGGCGAGGAGTGGATCGAGCTGGGCGACCACTGCATCATCGCCGAGCAGGTCACGCTGACCGCGGGGATGCTGCCCGGGCTGGACCTCGGACCCGACGCGGTCCTGAGCCTGGGCGACGGGGTCGTCCTGGGGCGCGGCAGCCACGTGGTCGCCGACGCGGCGGTGACCATCGGGTCGGACACCTTCTGCGGCCCGTACGTCTACATCACGTCCACGAACCACAGTTACGACGACCCCGACGAGCCCGTCGGCAGGCAGTGGCCGCGCTCCGCGCCGGTGGAGATAGGCCCCGGGTGCTGGCTCGGCACCGGCGCGGTGATCCTGCCCGGCGCCCGTCTGGGGCGCAACGTGGTGGTCGCCGCGGGCGCCGTCGTACGCGGCGAGGTGCCCGACCACGCGGTGGTGGCCGGGGCGCCCGCCCGGGTCGTACGCCGCTGGGACGCCGTGAGCGGCTGGCAGCCGCCGCTGCGCACGCCCGCCCCCGTGCCCGTACCCGAGGGCGTCACGCCCCGGCAACTGGCCGCGCTGGCCGAACTGGACCTGGAGGAGGCCTGATCAGCCGGCCGCCAGCAGCACCGTTCCGACCAGCGCCAGCCCCGCGCCCGCGGCCTGCACCGCGCGCAGCCGCTCCCTGAGCACACCCCGCGCGGCGAGCGCCGTCACCACCGGGTAGAGGCTGGCGAGCACGGCGGCCACGGTGACCGGGCCGTTCTGCGCGGCGATGGAGTACGTGCCGTTGGCGGCGACGTCCGCGAGACCGACGAAGGCGAGCGCGGGCAGCGCGCGCCACACCACCCGCGCCCCGCCGTCCTCGGGCAGGGCGCGCCCGCCGCGCCGGACCGAGGCCCACAGCGCTGCGCCACCGACGACGACATTGGTGACGCGCTGGACGAACAGGGCGAGGAACAGTCCGGCGAGGGTCGAGGACGCCTCGGAGATCAGTGCCATGACCGAGCCGAACCCGAAGGCCGCGACCAGGGTGAGCAGCACCGCCTGCCGCTGCACGGGCGCGCCGCGCAGCTCCGGCCCGCCCGCCAGCACCACACCGGCGATCGCCACCCCGATCCCCGCGAACTGGAGCAGCCCCGGCCGGTCGCCGACCAGCAGGCCGACCGACACGGGGACGACGACGCCGAGGGAACCGAGCGGCGAGACCACGCCCATCGGGCCGAGGGCGAGCGCCTTGTAGAAGGCCAGCATGGCCGCCGGTCCCACGACGCCGGCCGCCACCGCGTACCAGAGCTCTCCTCCGGCCTCGCTCCAGCCGCCGGTGGCGACGACGAGGGCGCCGAGCACGACGACCGCGAGGGCCTGGGAGACCACGACGACCGTGAGGGCGGGCATGCGCCGGGTGAGCAGCCCGCCGCCGAAGTCGGCCAGTCCCCACAGGAGACTGGTGGCCAGGGCGAACAGGGCTGTCATGGCATCCTCGCAGTACAGTGCGGTGAACATGGGGGTGCACCACACGGTAGTGCAGTCCATTGAACTCTGTCATCCAAAATATTGGACGGAATGTGTCGGACCTCGATCAGCTCACGCAGTCGCTCGCCCGCAACCTCAAGCGCTGGCGCGGCGAGCGCGGCTTCACGCTCGACGCGCTCGCGGCCCGCGCGGGCGTCAGCCGCGGCATGATCATCCAGATCGAGCAGGCGCGGACCAACCCGAGCGTCGGCACCACCGTCAAGCTCGCCGACGCGCTGGGCGTCTCCATCACCACGCTCCTCGACTACGAGCAGGGCTCCCACGTCCGGCTCGTCCCTCCGGAGCAGGCGGTACGGATGTGGTCCACCGAGCGGGGCAGCCACACCACCCTGCTGGCCGGCACCGAGGCCCGCGGCCCGCTGGAACTGTGGTCCTGGACGCTGATGCCGGGCGACGCCAGCACCTCCGACCCGCACCCGGCCGGCACCACCGAACTGCTCCACGTCACCGCCGGAGAGCTCACCCTGGTCGTCGACGGCGTGAACCACCGGGTCCCGGCCAAAACCTCCGCCGTCTTCGAGTCCAACGTCCCGCACGCCTACCGCAACGACGGCGAGGAGACCGTCGAGATGACCCTGGCGGTCTCCATCCCGCCCGTACGCTGAGACGGCCAACCGGCCGCGTCACCAGCGCTGTTAGCGTGCGCGCATGCGCGCACCCATCGGAGACTTCGACCGGGCCCGCCCCGCCCCCGACTGCCTCGACCTGCTCACCGCGCCCGTCGCCGACGCCGTGCGGGCCTGGCGCGGGAGCGTCCCCGCCGACCAGCTCCTGTACGTCGACACCGACCCGGCCATCGCCGACACGGCCGTCTTCGTCGAGCACCACGGCCGCGACCTGCTGGAGGCCTCCGCCAACTGCGTGGTCGTGGCCGCCCGGCGCGGCGGCGGGACGTCGCTCGCCGCGTGCGTGGTCCTCTCCAGCAGCCGCGTCGACGTCAACGGCGCCGTACGCAAGCACCTCGGCGCCCGCAAGGCGTCCTTCGCGCCCATGGACACGGCCACCGGCGAGACCGGCATGGAGTACGGGGGCATCACCCCGATCGGGCTGCCCGCCGACTGGCCGCTGCTCGTCGACCCGGCCGTCGTCGACATCCCGTGGGTCCTGATCGGCAGCGGCCGGCGCCGGGGCAAGCTCATCGTGCCCGGCAAGTCCTTCGCGGAACTGCCGGGCGCGGTCGTCCTCGAAGGACTCGGCGTCAGCGCGGGCTGAGCAGCGGGATCTCGATCGCCGGGCAGCGGTCCATCACCATCTCCAGGCCCGCCGCCCGGGTCCGCTCGTACGCCGCCTCGTCGATCACCCCGAGCTGGAACCACACGGCCCTGGCCCCCTTCGCCACCGCCTCGTCGGCGACGGCCCCCGCCAGGTGGCTGTTGACGAACACGTCCACCACGTCCACCGGGAACGGAATGTCCGCGAGCGAGGCGTACCCCTGCTCCCCGTGGACCGTCTCCGCCTTGGGATGCACGGGCACCACCCGCTTGCCGAAGCGCTTCAGCACGGCGGCCACGCCGTAGGCGGCCCGGGCCCGGTTGGTGGACAGGCCGACCACCGCCCACGTGTCCCCGGACTCGGTCAGGATCTTCTCGATGGTCTCCGTCTCGCTGGGCACGCTGCGCCTCCGGTGCGTAAGGTCGTCGTCTCCCAGCGCCAACGGCCACGCACCGCCGGAGATTCCCGGAGACGGGTGCGCATAGGGTGGCGGGATGCAGGAGCAGTACCGGACCGTCGCCCGCGAGGGCGTGCACGAGACCGAGATCGGCCGATCGCGCTTCATCTGCGCCCTCGCGCCCGCCGCGACCGAGCAGGAGGCGCAGGACTTCGTCGCACGCGTCCGCAAGGAGCACCCCACCGCCACGCACAACTGCTTCGCCTACGTCATCGGCGCCGACGCCGCCGTCCAGAAGGCGAGCGACGACGGCGAACCGGGCGGCACCGCCGGCGTGCCCATGCTCCAGATGCTGCTGCGCCGCGAGGTCCGGTACGTCGCCGCCGTCGTCACCCGCTACTACGGCGGCGTGAAACTCGGCGCGGGCGGGCTCATCAGGGCGTACGGCGGAGTGGTGGGGGAGGCGCTCGACGCGCTGGGCACCCGCACCCGGCAGCGCTTCCGGCTCGCCACCGTCACCGTCGACCACCAGCGGGCCGGGAAGCTGGAGAACGACCTGCGGGCCACCGGGCGGACCGTGCGCGACGTGCGGTACGCCGAGGCCGTCACCATCGAGATCGGCCTGCCCGGCGCCGACGTCGACGCCTTCCGCGCCTGGCTCGCCGACGCGACGGCCGGGACCGCCCGGCTGGAGCTGGGCGCCGAGGCCTACGGGGACGCCTGACCCCGCACCCCGGGGGGCGCCTTGACACGCGCCCGGTGACGTTCTATGCACGTTCTGAGGACGTCAGTGAGGTGAGCACCGTGGCGGGCCCGCGCGACCACGACGCGGTACCCGGGGCCTGCGGCAGCCATCGCGACCCGGCGCGGCGCGCCGCGTACGACGACGCCCGCCGGGCACGCCGGACCCCGTGCGGCGCGTCCCCGCCGACGGGCCGCACGCGGCACGGCCCCCCGCGGGCCGCCGCACGGTCCGGGACCTCCCGCGGGAGTGGACGGTGAGCTGAGGAGACGGCGATGGCACGCGCGGTGGGTATCGACCTCGGTACGACGAACTCGGTGGTCAGCGTTCTGGAGGGCGGCGAGCCCACGGTGATCACCAACACGGAGGGCGCCCGCACGACCCCCTCCGTGGTCGGCTTCGCCAAGAACGGAGACGTCCTGGTCGGCGAGGTCGCCAAACGGCAGGCCGTGACCAACGTCGACCGCACCGTGCGGTCGGTGAAACGCCACATGGGCGAGGCCGCCTGGCACTTCCCCGGGCAGGGCGACGTCGACGGCAAGCGGTACACGGCCCAGGAGATCTCCGCACGGGTGCTTCAGAAACTCAAACGGGACGCGGAGGGCTACCTCGGCGAGGACGTGAAGGACGCCGTGATCACCGTGCCGGCGTACTTCAACGACGCGCAGCGCACGGCCACCAAGGAGGCCGGCGAGATCGCGGGCCTCAACGTCCTGCGCATCATCAACGAGCCGACGGCCGCGGCCCTCGCGTACGGCCTGGACAAGGAGAGCGACCAGACGATCCTGGTCTTCGACCTCGGTGGCGGCACCTTCGACGTCTCGCTGCTGGAGATCGGCGACGGCGTCGTCGAGGTCAAGGCGACCAACGGCGACACGCACCTGGGCGGCGACGACTGGGACCAGCGGATCGTCGACCACCTGGCCCAGCGGTTCGCGAGCGCGTACGGCATCGACCTCAGCAAGGACAAGATGGCCACGCAGCGGCTCCGGGAGGCCGCGGAGAAGGCCAAGATCGAGCTGTCGGCGACGACCGAGACCACCATCGGCCTGCCCTACCTCAGCGCGTCCGCCGAGGGCCCGCTGCACCTGGACGAGAAGCTCACCCGCGCCCAGTTCCAGCAGCTCACCGAGGACCTGCTGGAGCGCTGCAAGACCCCGTTCCACAACGCCGTCAAGGACGCCGGGATCAAGGTGTCCGACATCGACCACGTCATCCTGGTCGGCGGCTCCACCCGGATGCCGGCGGTCACGGACCTGGTGCGCGAGCTGACCGGCAAGGACCCGCACAAGGGCGTGAACCCGGACGAGGTCGTCGCCATCGGCGCCTCGCTCCAGGCCGGTGTCCTCAAGGGTGAGGTCAAGGACGTCCTGCTCCTCGACGTGACCCCGCTGTCCCTCGGCATCGAGACCAAGGGCGGCATCATGACCAGGCTGATCGAGCGCAACACCACGATCCCGACGAAGCGCTCCGAGATCTTCACGACGGCCGAGGACAACCAGCCGTCGGTGCAGATCCAGGTGTTCCAGGGCGAGCGCGAGATCGCGGCGTACAACAAGAAGCTCGGCATGTTCGAGCTGACCGGTCTGCCCCCGGCCCCGCGCGGCGTCCCGCAGATCGAGGTCTCCTTCGACATCGACGCCAACGGCATCATGCACGTCACCGCCAAGGACCTGGGCACCGGCCGGGAACAGAAGATGACCGTCACCGGCGGCTCCGCCCTCCCCAGGGACGACATCGACCAGATGGTGCGGGACGCCGAACGCCACGCGGAGGAGGACCGGCGCCGGCGCGAGGCCGCCGAGACCCGCAACCAGGGCGAGCAGCTCGTCTACCAGACGGAGAGGTTCCTCAGGGACAACGAGGACAAGGTCCCGGGCGAGGTGAGGAGCGAGGTCGAGACCGCGCTCGCCGACCTGAAGGAGAAGCTGAAGGGGGAGGACACCGCAGCCATCCGCACCGCCACGGAGAAGGTCGCGGCCGTCTCGCAGAAGCTCGGCCAGGCCATGTACGCGCAGGCCCAGGCCGGCCAGGCCGGCCAGGGGCCGCAGGGCGGCGCCGGTGCCGGTGCCGGTGAGGGCGCGAAGGACGCCACGGCCGAGGACGACGTCGTCGACGCGGAGATCGTCGACGACGACCGGCAGGAGCGGGGAGGCGGGTGATGAGGCCGGACACGCGCCGCGGGCTGACCACGGTGAACGGCCGCACCGACCCGCCCCCGATGATCGCCCCGGCCGCCCCCGGCCCGTCCGCGGCGCCACCCGCCGAGCCACAGGCGCCACCCGCCGCACCGCAGGCGCCACCCGCCGGGCCGCAGACGCCACCGGCCGGGCCGGCCGGGGCGCTGGCCGAGCGGACGGCGGACCTCCAGCGGCTGAAGGCCGAGTACGACAACTACCGCGGCCGGGTCCACCGCGACCGCCTCGCGGTGCGCGAGGCCGCCGTGGCGAACGTGCTGCGCCGGTTCCTGCCCGTGTTCGACGCCCTCGCGGAGGCGGCCCGGCAGGGCGAGCTCACCGGCGGGTTCGAGCGTGTCGCCCTCGCCCTGGACGGCGAGGCCGCGGCGCTGGGCCTGCGGGCCTTCGGCGCGGTCGGCGACCCCTTCGACCCGCGCGTCCACCAGGCCGTCGCGTACCGCCGCTCCCGTCTCGTCGAGCGGCCGGTCTGCACCGAGATCGTGCGCCCCGGCTACCGCGTCGGCGACCACCTCCTCCGCCCCGCCGACGTCACGGTCACCGGTCCCGCGCAGGGGTGAGAAACGAGGTCCGTGACATATCGGGTCCCGGGCACCGTTAGCGTGTACGGAGTGCACAACGGGGCCCGAGCGGGCCCGGGGGCGGAGGAGCGGTACACATGCGGCCATCGCGGGTCGGAGCGGCGTCGTGAGGATGCTGCACACATCGGACTGGCACCTGGGGCGGTCGTTCCACCGTGTGAACCTGCTCGACGCCCAGGCGGCGTTCCTCGACCACCTCGTGGCGACGGTGCGCGCGCACGCCGTGGACGTGGTGCTGGTGTCCGGCGACATCTACGACCGCGCGGTGCCGCCGCTGCCCGCCGTGGAGCTGTTCGACACCGCGCTGCACCGGCTCGCCGACGCCGGCGTACCCACCGTGATGATCTCCGGCAACCACGACTCGGCCCGCAGGCTCGGCGTCGCGGCCGGGCTCATCGAGAAGGCCGGCATCCACCTGCGGACCGACCCCGCCGGAGTCGGCAGCCCCGTCCTGCTCGCCGACGCCCACGGCGACGTGGCGTTCTACGGACTGCCGTACCTCGAGCCCGCCCTCGTGCGCGACCGGTTCGGCGCCGCGAACGCCGGCCACGAGGCCGTCCTGACCGCCGCCATGGAACGCGTCCGCGCCGACCTCGCCGGCCGTACGCCCGGCACCCGCTGCGTCGTCCTCGCCCACGCCTTCGTCGCGGGCGGCGAGCCCAGCGACAGCGAGCGCGACATCACCGTCGGCGGGGTCGCCGCCGTCCCGGCCGGGGTGTTCGACGGGGCCGACTACGTCGCTCTCGGGCACCTGCACGGCAGCCAGGCCCTCACCGGGCGCATCCGCTACTCCGGCTCGCCCCTCGCGTACTCCTTCTCCGAGGCCGACCACCGCAAGACGATGTGGCTCGTCGACCTGGACGGCGACGGGACGGTCCGCGCCGAGCGGGTCGACTGCCCGGTGCCGCGCCCGCTCGCCCGCCTCCGGGGCCGGCTCGACGACCTGCTCGGCGACCCCGCGTTCACCCGTCACGAGGAGTCCTGGATCGAGGCGACCCTCACCGACCCGGTGCGGCCCGCCGAGCCCATGGCACGCCTCGCCGAGCGCTTCCCGCACGTCCTGAGCCTCCTCTTCGCCCCCGAGCGGGCCGAGGACGACCACCTCGCCTCGTACGGGCAGCGGCTGCGCGACCGCGACGACCAGCAGATCGCCGAGGACTTCGTCGCCCACGTGCGCGGCGGGACCGGCCCCGACGACCGGGAGCGCGCCGCGCTCCTGCGCGCCTTCGACGACGTACGGGTGGACATGGCACAGCGCGAGGTGGCCGGTTGAGACTCCACCGGCTCGACATCACCGGCTTCGGACCGTTCGGCACCACCCAGACCGTCGACTTCGACACCCTGTCGCAGGCCGGGCTGTTCCTGCTCCACGGGCCGACCGGCGCGGGCAAGACCTCCGTCCTGGACGCCGTCTGCTACGCCCTGTACGGGGCGGTGCCCGGCGCCCGGCAGAGCCCGGGGACCTCGCTGCGCAGCGACCACGCCCCGGTGGGCACCTCCACGGAGGTGGTGCTCGACCTGACCGTGGCCGGCCGGCGGCTGGAGATCACCCGGCGGCCCGCCCAGCCCCGCCCCAAGAAGCGGGGCGGCGGCTTCACCACCGAGAAGGCCCAGTCGTGGCTGCGGGAGTACGACGCGGAGCGCGGCGAGTGGCACGGGCTGAGCCGCTCCCACCAGGAGATCGGCGAGGAGATCACCCAGCTCCTCGGCATGAGCCGGGAGCAGTTCTGCCAGGTGGTGCTGTTGCCGCAGGGCGACTTCGCGCGGTTCCTGCGCGCCGACGCCGAGGCGCGCGGCCGGCTCCTCGGCCGGCTCTTCGACACCCGGCGCTTCGCGGCCGTCGAGGAGCGGCTCGCCGAGCTGCGGCGCGCGGCCGAGCAGCGGGTGAAGGACGGTGACGAACGGCTCCTCGCGCTCGCCCACCGGATGGCGCAGGCGGCGGGCGACGCGGCCGCCGGCCTGCCCGCCCCGGACGCCAGGCCCGGCGACCCGGGCCTCGCCGGCTCCGTCCTGGAGTGGGCGGCCGTGGCCCGCTCCGGCGCCCGGGAGGCGCTGGACGTCGCCGACCTCGCGCTCCTGGCCGCCGAGGGCCGGCAGGCCGCTGCGCGCCGCGCCCTGGACGAGGAGCGGGAGCTGGCCGCGCGGCAGCGCCGGTACGAGGACGCCCGGCGGCGCGCCGCCGAACTGGAGGCCCGGCGCGGTGAGCGCGACGGGTGGCAGGCCCTGCTGGACCGGTCCCGCGAGGCCGAGCGGGTGGCCGGCCCGCTGAGCCTGCGCGACGACGCCGAACGGGAGCACCGCGCGGCACGCGCCGCCCAGGAGCGGGCGGCGGCCGGACTGCCCCCGGACCTCGCCGACGCGGGCGCCGAGCGGCTGGCCGCCCTGGCGGGGCGGGCGAGGGAGGAACTGGGCGGCCTCGCCGGTGCCCGCCGGGCCGAGCGGCGCGGCGCTGAACTCGCCCGCGAGCGCGAGGAACTGGACCGCCAGGCCCGCGCCGACGAGGAGACCCGCCAGGAGGCCGCCGCGTGGCTGGCCGACTGGGAGACCACCCGCCGCGCCCTCCTGGACCGGGTCGACGCCGCCCAGGAGGCCGCCACCCGCGCCGAACACCTCGCGGGCCGCCTGGAGCCCGCCCGCCGGCGGCTGGCCGCCGCCCGCCGCCGCGACGCGCTCGTACGGGACGCCGAGGCCGCCGAGGCGCGCCTGGCGGCGGCGCGGGAGCACGCCAACGCCGCCCATGAGACGTGGCTGGACCTGCGGGAGCGCCGCCTGCGCGGCATCGCCGCCGAACTCGCGGCGGGCCTCGTGGACGGCGCACCGTGCGCGGTCTGCGGCTCCGCCGACCACCCGGACCCCGCCCGCGCCGACGCCGGGCACGTCGACCGTTCGACGGAGGACGCGGCCTACGCGGCCCACACCCGCGCGGACGAGGCCCGCTCCGCCGCCGAACGCGAACGGGCGGTCGTCCAGGAGGCGCTGGCCGCGGCACACGCGGACGTCGCCGCCGGAGCGGCCGAGGACGTGGCCGAAACCGTGGCGGGGGCGCCGAGCGTCGCCGTACTTGCCGAGCACGTCGCGTCGCTGGAGCGGGCCCACGCCCGGGCCCGCGAGGCGGCGGGCGACGCGCACGCGGCCCGGGAGGCCCTGGACCGGGCGGAGCGCGAGCACGAGCGGCGGCTCGACGCGCGGCAGCAGGTGGAGCGCCGTGCCGCCGCGCGGACCTCGCGGCGCGAGGCGCTCGACCGCGAACAGGCGGCCGTCGACGCCGAGCTGGCCCGCGTTCCGGGCGGCGCCGTGAGCGCGCACGCCGCCTTCCTGGAGCACCGGATCGCCCGCCTCACCGAGGCCGCCGGTGCCGTACGTACCGTCGAGGAGACCGCACGCCGGCTGAAGGAGGCCGACGACCGGCTCGCCGACGCCGCGTACCGGGCCGGGTTCGACACCCCCGCCGCCGCGGCCGCCGCACTTCTCGACGACGCACACCGGCGCGACCTCCAGCGGCGGCTGGACGCCTGGCAGGCCGAGGCCGCCGCGGTCGCCGACCGGCTCGCCGAGCCGGAGACGCGCGCCGCGGCCGGGCGCCCGCCCGCCGACCCGGAGGGCGCCCATGCCGCCCACGCCGCCGCCGACCGGGCCGCCCGCGACGCGGACTCCGCCCTGTCCGCCCAGCGCGAGCGGTGTGCGGAGCTGGACCGACTGTCGGAGAGGGCCGCCGCCGAGGTGCGGCGCCTGGGGCCGCTGCGGGAGGAGTACGAGCGGGTGGCGCGGCTGGCCGGGCTGACCGCCGGCACGTCCGCGGACAACGAGCGCAAGATGCGGCTGGAGTCCTATGTGCTCGCGGCCCGGCTCGAACAGGTGGCGGCCGCCGCGACGGCGCGGCTGGCGCGGATGTCGTCCGGCCGGTACACGCTCGTCCACTCCGACGCCCGGGCCGGCGGCAAGCGCGCGGGCCTCGGCCTGCACGTCGTCGACGCCTGGACGGGCAGCGAGCGCGACACGGCGACCCTCTCGGGCGGGGAGACGTTCTTCGCGTCGCTGGCGCTGGCGCTGGGCCTCGCCGACGTCGTCACCGACGAGGCCGGCGGCGTACGGCTCGACACCCTCTTCATCGACGAGGGCTTCGGCAGCCTCGACGACCAGACCCTCGACGAGGTGCTGGACGTCCTGGACTCCCTGCGCGAACGCGACCGCAGCGTCGGCATCGTCAGCCACGTCGCCGACCTGCGCCGCCGCATCCCCACCCAGCTCCAGGTGGTCAAGGAACGCGGCGGCTCGGCGGTGAGGCTGCGCGGCGCGGCGGCGCTCAGCGGCTGATCGCGCGGCGCGGCAGCGGCGAGGAGTACACGACGCTCGTGGTCACCGAGCCCAGCACGGCGACCTTCGCGGAGATCTCCTCCAGGTGCCGCATCGAGCGGGCGGCGACCTTCAGCACGAAGCAGTCGTCGCCCGTCACGTGGTGCGCCTCCAGGACCTCCGGAGTGGTCTCCAGCATGTGGTGGAACGGCTTGTAGTTGCCGGTGGGGTAGCGGAGCCGTACGAAGGCGAGTATTGGCAGCCCCAGCCGTTCCGGGTCGACGACCGCCGTGTACCCGGCGATCACCCCGGCGTCCTCCAGCCGGCGCACCCGCTCGGTGACGGCGCTCGCCGACATGGAGACGGTGCGCGCCAGTTCGGCGAAGGAGGCCCGGCCCTGCTCCTGGAGAGCGGCGAGGATGCGCCAGTCGGTGGCGTCCGGTGAATATCCCGTCATGGTCGAGGAATAGCAGGGGAATCCCCGGCCGGACAAGGCAAGCTCCGGGGATTGTCACTTCACCGGAATGATCAACGAACCGTAGATTTCTGGGCATGACGACGACACCGATCACCGCCGCCCCCGCCCCCGCCAACCCCGTCCTGCGCGTCCCGCCCGCCTCGCCGGCCGCGGCCGCCGCGTACTTCTCGGCGAGCCTGGCCTTCCACGCGGACGTCTCCGACGTCGCCGCCGCGCTCGCCTCCGGCGGCGACCCGGGATTCGTCGTCCTGGACTCCCGGTCGACCGAGTCGTGGGACCAGGGCCACATCCCGGGCGCGGTCCACCTGCCGACCGCGCTCATCCCCGCCCAGGCGGAGGAACTGCTCGACAAGGCCGTGCCGGTCGTCACCTACTGCTGGGGCCCCGGCTGCAACGGCGCCACCCGCGCGGCGCTCGCCCTGGCCGAACTCGGCTACCAGGTCAAGGAGATGCTGGGCGGCTTCGAGTACTGGGCCCGCGAGGGCTTCGCGTACGAGACCTGGGAGGGCACGCGCGAGCGCGACGCCGACCCGCTGACCGCCCCGGTCGGCGCGGACGACTGCGGCTGCTGACGCGCCCGGGGCCCGGTGGCGTCACAGCCTGGCCAGCTCCTCCACCAGGTCGTCCAGGCCCAGGGGGCCCTGGGAGAGCGCGGCCATGTGCCACCGCTTGGCGTCGAACGCGGTGCCGCGCGCCCGGCGGGCCCTCTCCCGGCCCAGCAGCCAGGCGCGCTCGCCCAGCTTGTAGCCGATCGCCTGGCCGGGCATCGACAGGTACCGGGTCAGCTCGCTCTCGACGAAGGCCGGCGGACGGCTGCTGTGCCGCTGGAAGAACTCCTGCGCCAGCTCCGGCGTCCACCGCTCACCCGGGTGGAACGGCGCGTCCGCCGGGATCTCCAGCCCCAGGTGCATGCCGATGTCCACGATCACCCGGCAGGCGCGCATCATCTGGCAGTCCAGGTAGCCCAGGCGCCGCTCGGGGTCGGGCAGGAAGCCCAGCTCGTCCATGAGCCGTTCCGCGTACAGCGCCCAGCCCTCCGCGTTGGCGCTGACGACACCGACGGTCGCCTGGTAGCGGGAGAGCCGGTCGGCGACGTGCACCCACTGCGCGATCTGGAGGTGGTGGCCCGGCACGCCCTCGTGGTACCAGGTCGACACCAGGTCGTACACCGGGAAGCGCGTCTCGCCGTCGACCGGCAGCCAGGTGCGGCCCGGCCGGGAGAAGTCCTCCGACGGGCCGGTGTAGTACGGCGCGGCCGCCCCGCCGGGCGGGGCGATCCGGGACTCCACCTTCCGTACCCGCTCGGCCAGTTCGAAGTGCGTGCCGTCCAGGGCCTCGATCGCCTCGTCCATCAGCGCCTGGAGCCAGGCCCGCACCTCCTCGACGCCCTCGATGTGCGTGCCGTGCTCGTCGAGGTGGGCGAGCGCCTCCCACGGCCCGGCGCCCGGCAGGATGCGGTCCGCCTCGGCCCGCATCTCGGCCAGGAGCCGGTGGTACTCGCCCCACCCGTACGCGTACGCCTCGTCCAGGTCGCAGTCGCTGCCGTTGAAGTAGCGCGACCAGCGCGCGTACCGCTCGCGGCCCACCGTGTCGGGCGCGCCCTTCACGGCCGGGGCGTACACGTCACGCATCCAGTCCCGCAGCCCGGCCAGCGCCCGGGTGGCGGCCCCCGCCGCCGCGTCCAGCTCCCCGCGCAGCCCCGCCGGGGCGGGCACCACGAACTCCTCGAACCAGCCGCGCCGCGCCCCGTCGTCGCCCGTCCACTCGGTGAGCTGCCCGATGAACGTGGCCGTGGCGCGGGGTCCGCCCGGCAGGCCGCGCTCCAGCCCGAGCGCGAGGGACTCGCGGTAGCCCTCCAGCGCGGCGGGCACGGCCCGGAGGCGCTCGGCCACGGCCGCCCAGTCGTCGTCGCTCTCCGTCGGCATCACGGTGAACACGATGCGCACGCTGTGCGCGGGCGAGCGCATGTTGCTGACCGTGCGCAGCCCCTCACCGGCGTCGTGCACGGCCAGTGAGGCGGTGAGACGCTCCCGCAGCAGCCGGCCGCAGCGCCGCTCGGCGTCGTCACGGGCGCCGGGCAGGCGCTCGGCCTCGTCGAGCCGGGCGAGCGTCCTGCGGGCCAGTGCGGCGATCTCCTCCTGACCGGCGGGCGAGAAGTCCGGAAGGAGCCCGGCGCTTTTCCGGACGCCCAGGTACGTGCCCGTGATCGGGTCGAGTTCGATGAGCGCGTCGACGTAGGCGTCGGCGACCGCGCGGGGGAGCGCGCTGCTGGAGGTCTCTGGCATGAGGCCATCCTGGTATGCCGCCGGCCCCGTCGTCACCCTCATCCGTCCCGGTCGGCTGACAAATGAGCGGGCGCGCCGGGTGGCAGGAGGGGCCCGCACTCCCACTGCTGGAAGATCAGCCGGGTCTCCACACGGGCGACCTCCCGCTGCGAGGTGAACTCGTCCAGTACGAGTCGTTGCAGGTCGGAGGGGTCGGACACGGCCACGTGCACCAGGTAGTCGTCGGGGCCGGTCAGGTGGAACAGGGCCCGCGACTCGGGCAGGGCGCGGATGCGTTCGACGAACGGGCCGATGAGCTCCCGGCGGTGCGGGCGCACCTGGACCAGGAGCAGCGCCTCCAGGCCGCGGCCGATTTTGGCCGGATCGAGTCGGAGCCGGTTGCCCAGGATGATGCCCGTGCGCCGCAGCCGTGCCACCCGGTCCAGGCAGGTGGAGGGGGCGACCCCCACCTCCGCGGCCAGCTCCCGGTAGGTGGTCCGGGCGTCGTTCTGCAAAAGGCGAAGTATGTGCAGATCGACCGTGTCCAGCACGACAGAATCGTTCATTCGCCGAACGTAACACGGCGATTTTCGGATACTCCCCGGTATCTGTTCACAGTGCCGTCCATGGAAGCCCTGTCTCACGACACCACCCCCGCCCTCCCCACTCCGGGAGCCCCGCGGGCGCTGGCCACCGAAGCGGTGCACGCCGGGCGCGACGACCTCGCCGCCCTGGGCCTGCACGCCGTGCCGATCGACCTCTCCACCACGTACCCGTCCCACGACGCGCGGGCCGAGGCGGAGCGGATCGACGCGTTCGCCACCACCGGCGCCCGCCCGGACGGACCGCCCGTCTACTCGCGGCTCGACAACCCCACCACGGCACGCTTCGAGACCGCCCTCGCCCGCCTGGAGGGCACGCAGAGCGCCGTCGCGTTCGCCAGCGGCATGGCCGCGCTGACCGCCGTCCTGCTCGTCCGCGCGAGCATGGGTCTGCGCCACGTGGTGGCGGTCCGGCCCCTGTACGGGTGCAGCGACCACCTCCTGACGGCCGGACTGCTCGGTACGGAGGTCACCTGGACCGACGTGGAGGGCATCGCCGCCGCCATCCGGCCCGACACCGGCCTGGTGATGGTCGAGACCCCGGCGAACCCGACCCTCGCCGAGGTCGACATCCGGGCCGTGGCCCGGGCCTGCGGCTCGGTGCCGCTGCTGGTCGACTCCACCTTCGCCACCCCCGTGCTCCAGCGCCCCGTGGAGCACGGCGCCCGGATCGTGCTGCACAGCGCCACCAAGTACCTGGGCGGGCACGGCGACGTGCTCGCGGGCGTCGTGGCCTGCGACGAGGAGTTCGCCGGGAAGCTGCGCCAGGTGCGCTTCGCCACCGGTGGCGTACTGCACCCGCTGGCGAGCTACCTGCTGCTGCGCGGGCTGTCCACGCTGCCGGTGCGGATGCGGGCCGCCGCCACGACCGCCGCCGACCTGGCGCGCCGGCTGGCGGCCGACCCCCGGATCGCCCGGGTGCACTACCCGGAGATCGGCGGGGCCATGGTCGCCTTCGAGGTGTACGGGGACCCGCGCGACGTGATCGCCGGAGTGCGGCTGATCACGCCGGCGGTCAGTCTGGGCAGCGTGGACACCCTGATCCAGCACCCGGCCTCCATCAGCCACCGGATCGTGGACGAGGACGACCGCCGCTCGGCGGGCGTCAGCGACCGGCTGCTGCGGATGTCCGTCGGTCTGGAGGACGTCGAGGACCTGTGGCGGGACCTGACCGAGGCGCTCAGCGCTCGGCCCGGCCGGCCTGCCGCCGAGTCCGGGGCACAGGAAGCCCGTTCAGCCGCGCGGTGATCACCAGGGTGCCCTCCTCGATCTGGTAGTCCAGCGGCAGGTTCAGCCCCCGCATCGCGGCGACCATGCCCGTGTTGGACGACTGCGTCACGGCGTACACGCTCTCGCAGCCGGCCTCGCGGGCCAGCGCCACCAGCCGGCCCAGCAGCTCCGAGCCGATGCCGCGGCGCTGCCAGTCGTCCTCGACGACCAGGGCCACCTCGGTCTCGTCGCCGTCCCACATCAGGTGGCCGAGGGCGACGAGCCGGCCGGACGCCGTCTCCACGGCGAGCGTCCGGCCGAACCGGGGGCTGAGGAGATGGTTCAGGTACCCGGCCGCGTCCGCCACCGGACCGTGGTAGCGCAGGTTCAGGGTCCGGTCCGAGCAGCGCTCGTGCATGGCCCGGGCGGCCTCCAGGTCGCCCTGGTCGGCACGGCGGACCGTGATCTCCCTCCCTTCCGGGAGGGTCAGCACGTCCTGGCTGCGCGGGATGCGCGGCCCGAGGCGCGCGTCCAGCTCCACCAGGGCCCGGGCGCGGGCGAACTCGGTGGGCGTGAACGGCAGGTACGGCCGCTCGACGGTGATGGCGCCGCCGTTCGGGTCGCGCAGCCGCATCACGGTCTCGCCCTCCTCCAGGACGCCCTCGACCGGTGCCGTCGCACCGGTGGGGCGGCCGGTGGGCGAGACCGCGGGCAGCGAGTGGATGGTGCACCGGCCCAGCAACTGGCGCAGCGCGAGCGGCAGTTCGGCGGCGTCCAGGGCGGTACGGGTGGCCAGGCCCAGCACCCGCGCCGGGGTGTCGACCAGGTCGTGGGCGTCGGCGCGCTCGGTCCACGTGCCGGTGCCGCCCGCCGCGGCGACCTCCCGGGTCAGCTCGGCCGCCTGGAGCGAGGCGGGCGCCCGCAGCAGGAACTCGTCGACCGTCCCGTCGGCCAGCGGATGCGTCTGGAGCGTCAGGATGTCGACGCGCAGGTGCGCGAGCGCGGTGCACAGCGCGGCGAGGCTGCCCGGCTCGTCGCGCACGGTGGTCCGCATCCGCCACAGCGCCGTCCCGCCCGCCGCCGCGCCGCCGCCCGTCCCGGCGGTAGTCGGGGCGGGCGGCGGGGCATGGCTGTGGCGCCGCGCCCACCAGGTGTGGAACGCCGCCGTGGCGATCAGCACCACCGCCGACACGGCGAGGAGGTACGGTCCGTCCGGGCCGTGCACGACGGTGTTGGCCACCGCGTCCGCGACGGCCACGGCGGTGAAGAGGGCGGCCAGTTCGACGAGGTCCCGCCGCCAGTGGTGACGGCGGGTGTTCTTCGGAGAATGCACATCGGTCATGCCAGCACTGTGACCCAGTGGTGTTGCGTGATCACGAACGCTCTGTGACTGATGGGTTAAGTGTGCCTCTGACCCCAATGGTCCGGTTTTCACAGTTCGGGCCCCGCCCTCACTGCCCGACCCGGCCCGGCGCGAGCGTCGTGGTGAACAGCGTCGCGCCCCCGGTCGCCCGCAGCCGTACGGTCAGTTCGCCGCTGTCGCCGTCGATGTCCACCTCGCCGAAGTACTGCGGCGACTCCAACGGCGACACGTTCGCCCGCTCCGGCGCCCGGACGAAGACCCGCCGCGGGCCGAACGTACCGTCCAGGGCGTTCGCCGGGAACCCGCCCGCCGCGAGCGGCCCCGACACGAACTCCCAGAACGGCGCGAAGTCCTGGAACGCGGCCCGCTCCGGCGCGTAGTGCTGGGCCGACGTGTGGTGCACGTCGGCCGTCAGCCACACGGTGCCGGTGATCCGCCGGTGCTTGACGAACCGCAGCAGCTCGGCGATCTGGAGCTCACGGCCCAGCGGCGCGCCCGGGTCGCCCTGCGCGACCGCCTCGATGTCCGTGGCCCCGTCCGGCACCACCAGGCCGAGCGGCATGTCCGCGGCCAGCACCTTCCACACCGCGCGCGACCGGCTCAGCTCCCGCTTCAGCCAGGCCAGTTGCGCGGCGCCCAGGATGCCGGTGCCGTCGTCCGTCTGCCGCCCGGGCGAGTTGGCGTTGCGGTACGTACGCATGTCCAGGACGAACACGTCCAGCAGCGGCCCGTACCGCACCACCCGGTGCATTCGGCCCGCGTGGAGGGTGGACACCGGGAAGTACTCGCCGAACGCCCGCAGTGACCGGGCGGCCAGCACGTCGACGTCCTTCTCGGTGTAGCGCGGGTCGTCCAGGATCTGGCCCGGGTACCAGTTGTTGCGCACCTCGTGGTCGTCCCACTGCACGACGGACGGCACCTGGGCGTTGAACGCCCGGACGTTGTCGTCCAGCAGGTTGTACCGGAAGTTCCCCCGGTACTCGGCGAGCGTCTCGGCGACCTTCGCCTTCTCCTCGGTCATCAGGTTGCGCCAGACGCGCCCGTCCGGGAGCGTCACGCTCGGCCGCAGCGGCCCGTCGGCGTAGACGGTGTCGCCGCTGCACAGGAAGAAGTCCGGGTCCAGGCGCCGCATCTCCTCGTACGCGAAGAAGCCGCCGATGTCCGGGTTGATGCCCCAGCCCTGCCCCGCGATGTCACCCGACCACAGGAACCGCACCCCGTCCCGGCGCCGCGCGGGGGCCGTGCGGAAGGTGCCCGTGACCGGCTCCCCGCCGCGCCGGGGGTCGTCGGGGTCGGTGAGCGTGACCCGGTAGTGGACCTGCTCGCCCGGCGGCAGGCCGCGCAGCGCGGTGGTGCCGGTGAAGTCGGTGTCCGGGCCCAGCAGGGGGCCCGGGTGGCGGCGGACGTGCCGGAACGACTCCGTGGCCGACGTCTCCACCACCATCCGGGCCGGCCTGTCCGAGCGGACCCACACCAGCCCGGACGTCGCCGTCACGTCACCCGTCTGCACCCCCCACCGGGCACTCGGCCGCCCGGAGCGGGCGAACGCGGGCGCGGACGCGACGGCGCCCAGGGACAGGGCCGCCGACGCGGCCAGCGAACCGCGCAGGACGGAACGGCGGGCGGGCAAGGGGCTCGTACGGTGCGGCATCGGTACGCCTCCGGAACACGGGACAGGGGAACCGCCCCATGCCTAGCGCCCGGGTGCGGCGCACACGCGAACCCCGCGTGAACAACCCCCCTCAGCCACCGGCCATCAGCCGCACCCCGAGCGCGATCTCGGACGGCGTCAGATGGGCGTACCCCAGCACCAGCCGCACGTCGCCGTCCCCGAACCGCGCCGACCCATAGTCGGTGAGCGGCCGCAGCGCCACCCCCGCCGCGGCCGCCCGCCGCAGGAAGGGCCCCTCGGCCGCGTACCGCCCCGGCACGCGCGCGATGACATGGAGCCCGGCCGCGATGCCGCTGACCTCCGTACCGGGGAAGTGCTCCTCCAGAGCGGCGATGAGCGCGTCCCGCCGCTCCCGGTAGGCGCGGCCGCAGCGGCGCAACTGGCGGTCGTAGCCGCCGCTCGTCACGAAGTGGGCGAGCACGGCCTGCTCCAGCGACGGGTTGCCCAGGTCCATGGTGCGCTTGCGCCCCACCACCTCGTCGGCCAGCGCTCCGGGCACGAGCATCCAGCCGAGCCGCAGCCCCGGCGCGAGGGACTTGCTGACGGAGCCGGTGTACACCACGCGCTCCGGATCGAGGCCCTGGAGGGCGCCGACGGGGGAGCGGTCGTAGCGGAAGTCGCCGTCGTAGTCGTCCTCGATCAGGTACCCGTCCACCGCGCGGGCCCACTCCAGCAGGTGGGCCCGGCGCCGCGCGGAGTAGGCGATCCCGGACGGGAACTGGTGGGCCGGCGTGGTGACCGCCGCCCTCAGACCGGACGCGGCCAGCGGCCCGACGGCCAGCCCCTCCGCGTCCAGCGGCAGGGGTACGGTCCCCAGTCCGGCCGACGCGAACAGGGCGGCGGGCTCCGGCGTGCCCGGATCCTCGACGCCCAGGGCCCGCAGGCCCCGCTCCCGCAGGACGAACCCGAGGAGCGTCATCGCCTGCGCCACCCCGGAGCACACCACGAGCCGCTCCGGGTCGGCCACCACGCCCCGCCGCCGCGTCAGCAGTGCGGCCAGGGCCGTCCGCAGCTCCGGCAGCCCGCGCGGGTCGGGATAGCCGAGCGCGTGGTGCGGCAGCCGGGACAGCACGGCCCTGTGGGCGGCCGCCCAGGCGGTGCGCGGGAAGAGCGACAGGTCCGGCGTGCCGGGGCGGAAGTCCACCCGGGCGTCCCCGCCGCGCGGCGCCAGGTCCCGTGCCGCGGGCGTGGCGCTCCGCACCGCGTCGCCCACCCACGTCCCGGCGCCCCGGCCGCTGCGCAGGTACCCCTCGGCCGTGAGCTGCTCGTACGCCTCCGTCACCAGCCCCCGCGAGACGCCGAGGTCGGCCGCCAGCTCGCGGCTGGACGGCAGCCGCGTCCCCGCCGCCAGCCGGCCCGACCTGACCGCGTCGCGCAGCGCCGACTGGAGCGCCCGGCCGCGCCGCCGGGGCGGTGCCGCGACCGCCGGTGACAGCAACTCCCAGGTTCCCCCGCCCTGTTCCTCCCTCATGCCGCCGACCCTACAAGTGGTCCACGAACCACCGGGCGAAGTGGTCCTGCCACCGGACCGCCGCCCCGCCTAGCGTCGTCGCCATGAACGCGAACCGGACCCGGGGAGCCCTGCTCGCCGCCTTCGCCTGCGTCCTCGTCGGCGCCTCCTTCACCGCCAACAGCCTGCTCGGCGATTACCCGTACGCGGGCGGGCAGGCGCTCCGCTACGGCCTGGCGCTCCTGCTGCTGATGCCGTTCGTGGGCCGGGGCGGAGCCGCCGCCGTACGGAGGCTCACGGCACGCCAGTGGGCGCGGGTGGCGGTGCTGGCGGCCGTGGGCATGGTCGGGTTCAACCTCGCCGTACTGGCGGCCGAACGCACCGCGGAACCGGCCGTCCCGGGTGTCCTCGTCGGCTGCGCGCCCGTGGTGGTCGCCGTACTGGTGCCGGCCCTGGGCGGGCGCCGGCCCGCGCGGCCGGTGCTGTACGGGGCGCTGCTCGTGGCCGCCGGGGCGTTCACCGTGCAGGGGTGGGGGCGCACCGACCTGGCCGGGCTCGCCTGGTCGGTGGGGGCGCTGGCGGGCGAGGTGGGGTTCGCGGTCCTGGCCGTGCCGGTGCTGAAGCCGCTCGGGCCCAAGGCGCTGTCGGCCACCGTGTGCGGGGTCGCCGCCCTGGAAGCGGCCGTGGCGGGGCTGCTGATGGACGGCACGGCCGCGCTGCGCGTACCGACCGGGCAGGAGGCGCTCGCGCTGCTGTGGCAGGCCGCCGTCGTCACGGTCGTCGGGTTCGTCTGCTGGTACATGGGCGTGCAGCGGATCGGGGCCGAGCGCGCCACCCTCTTCTCCGGGCTGATCCCGGTGTCCGCGGCGATGACCGCGCCGCTCGTCGCCACCGGCTCCTACGGTCTCGCCCAGGGCGCCGGCAGCGCGCTGGTCGGCGCGGGCGTCGCGCTCGGCTCGGGGGTCCTGGGCCGCCGGTCAGCGGCTGCCGTCCAGGAGCACGCGCGCGACCAGGGCGGGATCGTCGTTCATCGGCACGTGTCCGCAACCGGGCAGGCGCACCAGCCGCGCCCCGGGGACCGCCCGCTTGGCACGGACGCCCTGGCGGCGCAGAAGCAGCCGGTCACGGGTGCCCCACGCGATGGTGACGGGCAGCCCGGGGACGTCGTCGGTGAACAGGACCCGGCGCCCGGCGTCCAGCGTCCGGCGGAAGCCGGTGGCCCCGCGCAGCGCGAGCGTCTCGGCGACCACCGCCTCCGGTGAACGGCGCCCGGGCCGCGCGTAGATGCTGCTGGTCAGCGCGGCCCGCCCGGCGGGCGACCGGGACAGCCACTCGATCATCGGCAGCGGCAGGGACTCGGCCCCCTGGCGCATGGCGAGCAGCGTCCCGAAGGCGTACCGGCGCTCCTGCTCGGTCCAGAAACCGGCGGGCGAGAGCGCCGTCACCGACCGTACGAGCCTGTCGCGGCCGAGCGCGAGCGCCAGCAGGCCGCCCAGCGAGTTGCCCGCCACGTGCGGACGGTCGAGGTCCAGGGCCTCGCACAGCGCGCCCAGCACCGGCACGACCGTCGCCAGGTCGTACGCGAAGCCGTCGGGCAGCGCGGAGGAGGCACCGAACCCCGGCAGGTCGACGGCGATCACCTCACGGTCGGCGGCGAGAATGTCCACCACCGGCTGCCACGCCTGCCAGTGGTGGCCTATGCCGTGGAGCAGCAGCAGCGGCTCCCCGTCACCCTTCCGCTCGTACTCCACCGACACCGTGCCGGAGCCGCGCGGCGACTCGACCGGGAAGGACACCTGTGCGGCCATGCTGCTGCTCCCTGTCCCTGTGCACGCCCTGTGGTAGACGCTGCGTCAGCAACAATTACCGTCCAGTAGCTTCGAGTTCAAGGGGTCGGGCCGAGCCGCGTGCCCGCCGTACCGCATGATGGGACGGTGGCTACCGACACCCGCACGCACTCCGGCACGGACGCCGACGACGTCACCGGCATCTTCGAGACCCACCGGGCCGTACTGACGGGCGTGGCCTACCGGATGCTCGGCCGGGTCGCCGACGCCGAGGACGTGGTCCAGGACGCCTGGCTGCGCTGGTCGGCAGCCGACCGCTCGGGCATCCGCGAACCGCGGGCCTTCCTGATCCGGGTCACCACCCGGCTCGCCATCGACCGGCTGCGCCAGGTCCAGGCGCGGCGCGAGGCGTACGTGGGCCCCTGGCTGCCCGAACCGGTCGTCACCGACTTCGGCCCCGCCGTCCCCGACACCGCCGAACGCGCGGTGCTCGCCGACTCCGTGTCGCTCGCCGTCCTGGTGGTCCTCGAATCCCTCTCGCCGCTGGAGCGGGCGGTGTTCGTGCTGCGCGAGGCGTTCGGCTTCCCGTACGCGGAGATCGCGGCCACCCTCGACCGGTCGGAGGCGGCCGTGCGGCAGCTCGCCGGCCGGGCCCGCCGCCATGTCGACGAGGGCAGGCCCCGGTACGACGTCGACCCCGCCGAACGCCGCGATCTCACCGAGCGGTTCCTCGCCGCGGCCGCCGGGGGCGACCTGGACGGGCTGCTCGCCCTGCTGGCCCCGGACGTCCGGCTCGTCGGCGACAGCGGCGGCAAGGCGAAGGCGCCGCTGCGGGTCATGGACAGCGCCGACAAGATCGGCCGTTTCCTGTGCGCGGTCGCCGGTGCGCCGGCCGCCCACGCCGAGCTCCGGGTCCTCGAGGTCAACGGGGGACCGGCCCTGCTGGTCCTGGACGGCGGGAAGCCCGACTCGCTGGTGCAGGTCGACGTGGCCGACGGCCGGATCCGGTGCATCTACATCGTGCGCAATCCGGACAAGCTTTCCTCCCTGGTGCCGTAACCGCCGCCGTAACCGCCGTCCACGGCCACCCCAAGGGCCCCGCGCTCCGGTCGGGCGCGGGGCCCTTCGCCGTGCCCGCGCCGCCGCGAGCCGCGTACGCGAACACCCTGTGAACGCTCTGCGACAGGGCTCGACCCCGCTCCGTAACCGGCCGACGATTGGTCTTGACCAAGGGTGAGTGCCGCCTTATGGTCGCAGGGATAGTGCAGGAACCTTTAATAAACAAGGCACGGAAAGCCGCCGGGAGCCCGGCGATTGCGGAGGATCAGGGTGGGGACCACGCAACTGGAATCGGTGCCGGAGCCCAAGTACTGGCATCTGAAGACCGTGATCGGTGAAGCACTGGACACGGATTTCTCCGTGGGGGAGATCCTGCCCAACGAGCGTGAACTGGCCGCCCGTTTCGGCGTCGCCCGCGCCACGCTCCGTCAGGCACTGGAGCAGCTCGAACTGGAGGGCCGCCTCCAGCGCCGCCGCGGCGTCGGCACCACCGTCGCGCCGCCCCGCATGGGGGTGGACGTCTCCACCGCCCAGGCCCGGTGGCCCGGCGCCGGCGAGGAGACCTGGCAGCCCGTCGACTGCGCGCTCACCGCCCCGCCCGCCGCCGTGGCCCGCCTCCTCGAGCTGGACCGGGGCGCCGACGAGCCGGTGCACACCGTGCGCCGCCTCCGTATGACGCACGGTCAGGCCGTCGCGGCGGAGCAGCTCTACGTCCCGGCCGCCTCCGTGCCCGGGCTCACCGCCATCGAGGCCCCCTCCGGCGCCGCCCGCGCCCGCGCCGTCCTGCGCGCACTCCAGCAACTCGCGCTCGACGGCCAGGACCGCGCCGTGGAGCTGGGCTCCGCCCGCGCGGACGACGCCAAGGAGCTCGACCGGCTGCCCGGCGCCCCCGTCCTCGTCGTCACCACCCGGTACCTGTCCGACGGCCGCACCGCGGCCGTCTCCGTCGCCACCTACCGCGCCGACACCTGCCGGCTCACCTTCGGCGACGCGGGGGACTTCGACATCGCGTCCTGACGGTCCCGGCACCGCGCCCGGTTCCGCTTCCGGTTCGGTTTCGCGAGAACCGTCCACGGCCCGTCGCTCAGCGGCGGGCCGTCACCGTCTTCTCGACCGCGAAGAGCTGCTCCTCCACATGGTCGAGCGCCAGCCGCAGCGCACCCGTCGCCACCGCCGCCTCACCCAGCAGCGACAGCGCCACCCGGGGCGGCCGCAGACAGAACCGCGCCAGCTCGTCCCGCAGCGGCTGGAGCACGCCGTCCAGGCCGGCCGCCCAGCCCCCGACCACCACCAGCTCCGGATCGAGCGCCAGCACCAGCGCCGCCACGTCGTGCACCAGCCGCTGGATGAACCGGTCCACCGCCGCCCGGGCCCGCTCGTCGCCCTTCCGCGCCAGCGCGAAGACCTCCGCCACCGCCTGCTCGTCCAGCGGGTGCAGCGGCTCGTCGGTGGTCGACAGCAGCGTCTCCGGCCTCGCCCCCTGCCCCAGCAGGTGCAGGGCGCCGATCTCCCCGGCCGCCCCGCCGAACCCCCGGTGCAGCCGCCCGCCGATCAGCGACCCGGCCCCCGGGCTCAGCCCGGCCAGCACGAAGACGATGTCGTCCGAATCGGTCGCGGCGCCCTTCCACTGCTCGGCCACCGCCGCCGCGTTCGCGTCGTTCTCGACCAGCACCGGACACCGGAAGGACCGCCGCAGCCGCTCACCGAGCGCCAGGCCCGTCCAGCCGGGCAGCGCCGTCCCGAGCCGGATCGTCCCGTCGGCCTCCACGATCCCCGGCGTCCCGACCCCCACCGCCCGAAGGCTGCCGCGCGCCACACCGGTGCGCCGCAGCACGTCGGCGACCACCGCCCGGACCCGCTCCAGCCGCTCGTCCGCCGACGCCGTCTCCGACACCTCCCGGGACCCGGCGCCGATGATCCGCCCGTCCAGTCCCGACAGCAGCGCGGCCACCCGGTGCGGCCCGATCTCGACCCCCAGCAGGTGCCCCGCCTCCGCGCGGAAGCGGAACCTCCGCGCCGGCCGGCCCTGGCGCCGCGCCTCCCCCTCCTCGGGGGCCGCCTCGACCACCAGACCGTTGCCGATGAGCCCCTCGACCACACCCTCGACCGTCGGCCGGGACAGCCCCGTGATCCGGGTGAGGTCGGTGAGCGTGCGCGCGTCGGCGCCCCGCAGGGCATGGAGTACCACCGCGGAATTGATCCGCCGCAACAGCGACGGGTCCCCGCCGGTCAGCCGGCCCACCGTGTGTCCTCCCAGCTAGAGCGCGTGTCTGCCGGATGGTACTCAATGGTTGAACCAGCGGCGAGCCGGTGGCCTCCGGAGCCATGGCCGGGCCCGGGCCCGCGCGGCACCCGCCCGGCCGCCGACGGCCCCCGGCCCCGGGCGGGCGGCCGGTGCCGACCGGGGGCCGGCAGCGTGGCGGCCGGGGGTCGGCCGCGGGTTGGCCGGGGTCTGACGGAACGCCAATTGTCAGTGGTGGCCGCTTTACTGGAGCCATGACCACCGCACGGCACCTGACGGCCATCGACCGGCTGCGCTCCCTGCCCTTCCCGGGGACGTTCGGCAGAACGGACAGCGGTTGCAGCGGCGTTGGTTACCACCTCGTGGACCTCGCCACGAGCGAGGACTTCTGGGACGACGACGGCACCCGGCGGGAGATCGTCGAGGAGCAGTACGAGGCGGAGCGCGACGCGCTCGCGGTGCTGCTCACGGCCCGCTGGGGCGACCCGCAGGTCTTCAGCCTGTGGTCGGTGTTCGACCGGGGTATGTCCGGGGAGGACATACCCGACCCGTGGGACGCCCTCAGCCAGTCCGTGCCGGACGTGCACCTGTGGCGGGCGGACGGGCGCTGGATAGCCCTGGGCATCGCGCAGGGGGACACGGAGCTGCCCTTCCAGCTCGTCGCCGCGGTGACCGACATAGACCCGCCCTAGGACCCGCCCGGGGACCCCTCCTGGGCGGCGGCGCGCAGCCGGGCGAACTCCTCCGCCATCGTCTCCAGCGTCCAGTGGGCGTTCAGGCCACTGGGGTTGGGCAGGACCCAGATCCGGGTGTCGCCCATCATCCGGTCCTGCGGGCCCGTCCGCGCCTTGGGCTCGTCGAAGGCGGTGCGGTACGCGGTGACACCCGCCACCGCCAGCCAGCGCGGCCGCAGCCGCTCCACCTTCAGGGCGAGCAGCCGGCCGCCCTCGCGGAACTCCTCGGCGGTCAGCTCGTCGGCCCGCGCGCTGGCCCGGGCCACGACGTTGGTGATGCCCAGCCCGTGGAGAAGCAGCTCGTCCTGCTCGGACGGCTTCAACTGCCGCGGGGTGAAGCCGGAACGGTGCAGCACGGGCCAGAAGCGGTTGCCGGGGCGGGCGAAGTGGTGGCCCGTCGCGGCCGACATCAGCCCCGGGTTGATGCCGCAGAACAGTACAGACAGGCCGCCCGCGATCACATCGGGCACGATGCGGTCGCGGGCGGCCTGGAGTTCCTGAGGAGTCATACGGGTCGTGTGCCCCGCGTCAGAGGATCGCACCGGGGACGTAACCGGCGGCTTCCGGGTGCTGCTTGGCGATCTCCTCGATCCGGGCGACCACCGCGCCGACCTGATCGGCGGCGGCACCCGTGAACGACAGCTTGTCCGCCATCGCCGCGTCGAGCTGGGCGCGGTCCAGCGGGATGCGGTCGTCGGCGGCGAGCTTGCCGAGCAGCTCGTTGCGCTCGGCGCCCTGCTCACGCATGGCCAGCGCCGACGCCACCGCGTTCTCCTTGATGGCCTCGTGCGCGACCTCGCGGCCCACCCCGGCGCGCACCGACGCCATCAGCACCTTGGTGGTGGCGAGGAACGGCAGGTAGCGGTCCAGCTCGCGGGCGACGACCGCCGGGAACGCGCCGAACTCGTCGAGCACCGTCAGGAACGTCTCCAGCAGCCCGTCGAGCGCGAAGAACGCGTCGGGCAGCGCCACCCGGCGGACCACCGAGCAGGAGACGTCACCCTCGTTCCACTGGTCGCCCGCCAGCTCGCCGGTCATCGACGCGTAGCCGCGCAGGATGACCATCAGGCCGTTGACGCGCTCGCAGGAGCGGGTGTTCATCTTGTGCGGCATCGCCGAGGAGCCGACCTGGCCGGGCTTGAAGCCCTCGGTGACCAGCTCGTGCCCGGCCATCAGGCGGATCGTCCTGGCCAGCGACGACGGGGCGGCGGCGAGCTGCACCAGCGCGGTGACGACCTCGTAGTCCAGCGAGCGGGGGTAGACCTGGCCGACCGAGGTGAAGGCGTGCGCGAAGCCCAGGTGCCCGGCGATCCGCCGCTCCAGCTCCGCCAGCTTCGCCGCGTCCCCGCCCAGCAGGTCGAGCATGTCCTGCGCCGTGCCCACCGGGCCCTTGATGCCGCGCAGCGGGTAGCGGCCCAGCAGTTCCTCCACCCGCGCGTACGCCACCAGCAGCTCGTCCGCGGCGGTCGCGAACCGCTTGCCCAGCGTCGTGGCCTGCGCGGCGACGTTGTGCGAGCGCCCGGCCATGACCAGCTCGCCGTACTCGCCCGCCAGCTTGCCCAGCCGGGCCAGCACCGCCACCGTGCGGTCGCGGACCAGCTCCAGGGAGAGCCGGATCTGGAGCTGCTCGACGTTCTCGGTGAGGTCGCGGGACGTCATGCCCTTGTGGACGTGCTCGTGCCCGGCGAGCGCGTTGAACTCCTCGATGCGGGCCTTCACGTCATGGCGCGTGACCTTCTCCCGCTCGGCGATCGACGCCAGGTCGACCTGGTCGAGCACCCGCTCGTAGTCGGCGAGCGCGGCGTCCGGCACCTCGATCCCGAGGTCCTTCTGGGCGCGCAGCACGGCGAGCCACAGCCGGCGCTCCAGCACGACCTTCTGCTCGGGGGACCACAGGACGGCGAGCTCCGCGGAGGCGTAGCGGCCGGCCAGGACATTGGGGATGCGAGGCTTCGCAGACACAGCAGTCACGTGACCAGATTCTACTGGCGGTTTGTGCAGGTCGGCGCCGCGGTCCGGATTGTGGGTTGCTACGAGCGCGGCCCGGCGGCCGGAGTGTCGTCGCCGAGGACGTACGGCAGCAGCTCCGGCCGTTTGGCCGGCCGCCCGTCGCCCGACGACCGGCCGGTCAGCCGCCGCCCGATCCACGGCCCCAAGTGCTGCCGGGCGAACCGGAGGTCGCCGATCCGCCGGGCCGCCCAGGCGAGCGGCACCGCCGGCGCCAGCGGCGCCCGCCAGTCCTCCTCCGGATCCAGGCCGAGCGCCTGCCACACGGCCTCGGCCACCCGCCGGTGCCCCTCCGTGGTCAGGTGGAG
Source organism: Streptomyces sp. WAC05374 (assembly GCF_004353505.1). Classification (GTDB taxonomy): domain Bacteria; phylum Actinomycetota; class Actinomycetes; order Streptomycetales; family Streptomycetaceae; genus Streptomyces. The sequence goes on along the minus strand of NZ_SMNQ01000001.1, from coordinate 1,014,929 downwards.
CCGGTCCACGTCCCACAGCCGCTGGTCGCCCAGCACCTCCGCGCCGTACAGGTCGACCACCAGGGCCCCGTGCCGGGCGGCCAGCTCGTCGACGTATCCGAAGAGCTCCTCCATGCGCGGCCGGAACCGCTCCATGACGGGGCCGTTGCGGCCGGGGCTGCGCATCAGCACCAGCCGCCCGCACGACGGCGCCAGCCGCTCCACGGCCTCCTCCAGCAGCCCGCGCACCCGGCCCATGTCGCATGTGGGCCGCAGGGTGTCGTTCAGCCCGCCGACCAGGGTGACGACGTCGGCCCGCATGGCCGCCGCGCGGTCCACCTGCTCGTCGACGATCTGGCCGATCAGCTTGCCGCGCACGGCGAGGTTGGCGTACCGGAAGCCGGGCGTCCGGGCGGCGAGGCGGGCCGCCAGCAGATCGGCCCAGCCCCGGTAGGAGCCGTCCGGCAGGAGGTCGGACATGCCCTCGGTGAAGCTGTCGCCCACCGCGACGAAACTGGTGTAGGTGGCATTCATCTCCATGGCGGAGTGATCGTACCGCCTGGTATCAGACCGCCGGACGGCCGACCAGCTTCCTCAGTACGTCCTCCATGGTCACCATCCCGGCGAGCCTGCCGTCGTCGTCCAGCACGGCCGCCAGGTGCGTACGGCTGCGGCGCATCGCCGTCAGGACGTCGTCCAGTGGCGTGGCCGCCCGCACCCGGGCGATGGGCCGCATCGCAGAGACGGGGAACGGCAGGTCGCGCGGCGTCGCGTCCAGCGCGTCCTTCACGTGCAGGTAGCCGAGGATGCGGCGGGTCGAGTCGACCACGGGGAACCGCGAGAAGCCCGACTCGGCGGCCAGCGCCTCCAGCTCCTCCGGGGTGGTGCCGACCCGGGCGTACACCACCCGCTCCACCGGCATCACCACCTCGCGCACCGGGCGGCGCCCGAGCTCCAGGGCGTCGTGCAGCCGCTCGGCCGCCCGGTCGTCGAGCAGCCCCGCGTCACCGGCGTCCGTCACCATCCGCGCCAGCTCGTCGTCGGAGAACGTCGCCGAGACCTCGTCCCGCGTCTGCACCCGCATCAGCTTCAGCAGGGTGTTGGCGAAGGCGTTGATCGTGAAGATCACCGGCTTGAGCGCCCGTGCCAGCGCCACCAGCGGCGGGCCCAGCAGCAGCGCGGTACGCGTCGGCTCGGCCAGGGCGATGTTCTTCGGCACCATCTCGCCCAGCAGCATGTGCAGGTAGGTGGCGACCGACAGCGCGATCACGAACGAGATCGGGTGCACCAGCCCGTGCGGCACGCCGACGGCGTCGAACACCGGCTCCAGCAGGTGGGCGATGGCCGGCTCGGCGACGACACCGAGCACCAGCGTGGACAGCGTGATGCCGAGCTGCGCCGCCGCGAGCAGCGCCGAGACGTGCTCCAGGCCCCAGATGACGCTGCGCGCCCGCCGGTTCCCGGCCTCCGCCTCCGGTTCGATCTGACTGCGGCGCACGGAGATCATGGCGAACTCCGCGCCGACGAAGAAGGCGTTCACGACCAGCGTCAACAGGCCGATCAGCAACTGGATCGCGGTCATCGGCCCGCCTCCCCGCTCTCATGGGTCCCCGGCGCACCGGGGCCGTCCTCCGGCCCGCCCACCGGGGCGTGCAGCAGCACCCGCGCGGCACGGCGCCCGGAGGCGTCCACGACGTCGAGCAGCCAGCCGCCCAGCGTGACGCGGTCCCCGACGGCGGGGATGCGGCCCAGCTCGGTGGCGACGAGCCCGGCGAGGGTCTCGTACGGGCCGTCCGGCACCCTCAGGCCGATCGTCTCGAGCTGGTCGGTGCGGGCGGCGCCGTCCGCGGACCACAGGGCCCGCCCGTCGGCGTCCTCGCCCGCGGGCGCCAGGTCCGGCGTCTCGTGCGGGTCGTGCTCGTCGCGCACCTCGCCGACGACCTCCTCGACGATGTCCTCCAGTGTCACGACGCCGGCCGTGCCGCCGTACTCGTCTATGACGACGGCCATCGTCGTCTTGCCGGACAACCGGTCCAGGAGCCGGTCCACGGTCAGCGACTCCGGGACCAGCAGCGGCTCGCGGAGGATCTCCGAGACCGGCTTGCGGTGCCGCTGCCCGGCCGGGACGGCCAGGACGTCCTTGATGTGCGCGATGCCGATGACCGAGTCCAGGCCGCCCCGGTAGACGGGGAAGCGGGACAGGCCGGTGGCGCGGGTCGCGTTGGCGACGTCCTCGGCGGTGGCCTGTGCCTCCAGGGCCGTGACCTGGACGCGCGGGGTCATCACGTTCTCCGCCGTCAGCTCGGCCAGGTTCAGGGTGCGGACGAAGAGCTCGGCGGTGTCCGGCTCCAGGGCGCCCTCGCGCGCCGAGTGGCGGGCCAGGGCCACCAGCTCCTGCGGGCTGCGCGCGGAGGCCAGCTCCTCGGCCGGCTCCATGCCGAGCCGGCGAACCATGCGGTTGGCCGTGTTGTTGAGGTGGCTGATCAGCGGCTTGAACGCGGCCGTGAAGACCCGCTGCGGGGTGGCGACCACCTTGGCGACGCCCAGCGGGGAGGAGATGGCCCAGTTCTTGGGAACCAGTTCGCCGACCACCATCAGGACGACCGTCGACAGGGCCGTACCGAGGACCAGCGCCACCGAGGAGGCCACGGAGGCCGAGAGGCCGATGTCCTGGAGCGGGCCGCGGATGAGCTTGGCGATGGACGGCTCGGCCAGCATGCCGACGACCAGGTTGGTGACCGTGATCCCGAGCTGGGCGCCGGAGAGCTGGAAGGTGAGGGAGCGGACGGCCTTGAGGGCGCCCGCGGCCCCGCGCTCACCCCGCTCGACGGCCCGTTCGAGCTCTCCGCGCTCGACGGTCGTCAGGGAGAACTCGGCCGCCACGAACGCGCCGCACGCCAGGGAGAGCAGCAGCGCCACGAGGAGCAGGAGCACTTCGGTCATCGGGTCACCTCCGTCCCATGGTCGGCCACGGAGTGGAGGGACGCGCGATCTCGGCTACGGGTGCTACTGGGAGGCTCGCCCATGGGTGGACGCTCACACCTTCCGTTCTCCGGGGATTGATCCACCCATGGTAAAGGATCGGCAAAGTGATCAGCCTTCCCGGCCCTCGAGGGGCTTGACCCACCGGCTCCACTCCGGCTGCGGCGCGTACCGCGCGGCCCGCCAGGCGTGGTGGGCGAGCGCGTTGCGGTCGAGGACCATGGCGTCGGCCCGCCGCCCCCCGAGGTCGGCGAACCGCTCCTCGGCGGCCGCGAGGAGCGCCGCGCCGACGCCGCGGCGCCGGTGGTCCGGGTGCACCGCGAGCCGGTAGAGGTGGCAGCGCCAGCCGTCGAAGCCGGCGATCACCGTCCCCGCGAGGGCGCCCGCGGCGGTCTCGGCGAGGATCAGCGCCTCCGGGTCCCGGGCGACCAGCCGCTCCACGCCCGCCCGGTCGTCGCTGATGCTGGTGCCCTCCGCCGCGACCTTCCAGAAGGCGAGGACGGCGTCGAGGTCGGCCGGTGAGGCGGCGCGTATCCGTAGATCATCCATGACCTCATCATTGCCGGTGCTAGCGGAATCACGCTAGCGTGACGGTGTGGCGAAGACCCAGCTCAACGTACGCGTCGACGAGACCACCGCCGAGGCCGCCCGCCGCAGGGCGCGGCAGCGGGGCGTCAGCGTGAACCGGTACATCGAGGAGCTCGTCCAGCGGGACGCGGGCGAGACCGGCCACACCTTCGTGGAGGCCGCCGCCGACTTCATGAAGCGGTACGAGTCCGTCTTCGCCGAGGAGTCCGGCGCCCCCGCCCGGCGCACGCCCGACAAGCCGGCATGACCCTCTCGGTGGACCTCGCCTGGCTGCTGATGGTGGCCGAGCAGAAGACGCCGGGCGACCCCCGGGTCACCGACTGGGGCGCCCTCGTCGCCGCCGTGAGCCGGCACGACGCCGAGATCTTCGGCGTCCCGGTCTACGGCGACCCGCACCTGCGGGCTGCCGCGCTGCTGCAACTGCTGCTGCACGTCCCCGCTCTGGAGCACTCCAACGCCCTGTACGCCTGCGCCGTCGCGTACGGCTACCTCGTCGCCTCCGGCCTGGACGTCGCGGCCTCGCCCGAGCGGGTCAGGGACCTGGCCCGCCTGGTCAAAGCGGGCGCCGACGTCCGCGCCGTCGCCGCCGAACTGCGCGGATGGAGTGCCTGAACCCCCGAGGGGCCGGGCTCCGCGGGCGTTTTCGCGGGAGATCACCGGAAGTGCTCCGTCCGCCCGGACGCGCGGCTACGGTTCGTCCCATGGCACCCACAGGGAACATACGTACGAGACGCATCGCCATCGCCGTCGCCGGTACGGCGGCGGCCGTGGTCCTGAGCATCGGCGGCGCCCTCGCGGCCGGAGACAGCGGCGAACCGTCCCCCACCGGGACCACGGCGCCCCCGGCGACCGCACAGCCCGACCCGACCATCCCGCCGGAGGGATCGAGCGGGGAGACCACGGGTGGTACGGACGGTGGCTGGGACAGCGGCGGTTCGGTGGGCGTCACCGAGGGCGGGTCCGCCGACGGCGGGTCCACCGACGGCGGCGGCAGCGGCGGGCCCACGGACCCCAGCCCGACGTCCGTGCCCACCGACCCGGCGCCCACCGGGCCCGTGCCGAGCGACCCGGGCACCCCGCCCGACCTGACGGACATCCAGAAGCGCATCGACGACCTCGACAAGAAGGTCGACGAACTGCCCACCAAGAAGGAGCTCGCCGACGCCCTGCGGGCCTTCGCCGACGAACTCGACAAGGCGTAAACCGGCGGACCGGCGGCCGGCCGCGGCACCGGACCGGCGGCCGGCGCGCCACGGTCCGGCGGCCGGTCCTCGTCAGGCCCCCGCCGTCTCCCGGCCGACGTGTCCGCCGCCCCGTGCGCGGCCGTCGCGCCGCTACTCCCCGCCCGCCGCCGCGTCCGTGCCCTTGATGTGGCGCGCCGGGTTGTGGCCCTCGTCCAGCAGCCCCACCGCCCACATCAGGGACTGCGTGCCCTCGTGCTTGACCATGCCCGGCGACACCCCCAGCCGGAAACCGCCCGGCAGCGGCGCGCCCTCCGGGGTGCGCGGCAGGAAGTCCAGCGGCGTCGGCCCGCCGGAGAGGTAGACGGCGCAGTCCGACAGGACGGCGATGGGGAACAGCCCCGCGCCCTCCGCGAGACGGCGCATCTTGCGGTGCATGTTCACCCGGGCCGTGGAGATGACGGCCGCGCGGATGTCGGGCCGCCAGGTGGGACGCTCCAGCGCGGGCCACCGTTCCCCCGGGCGGTACCCGGCGCCCTGCGGACGCTCCCGCAGCTTGCCGATACCGCCCTTGACGGTCGACTTGACGGCCGACAGCACCGCGGCCCGCCCCGGGTCCTCCGCCTTGAGCCGGTCGACCGCCTCCATGGCGGCGAGGTACGCGTCCTCCGGCATCCCGGCGCGTACGCCCAGCTCCTCCATGGTCGTCAGGTACGCGTCCCTCAGCCGCTGGTACCAGGCGTCCAGGTACGGGCCGCTGTCGGGGCGCAGGTACGCCTCGGCCGGCCGGACCTCGTGGCCCAGCTCCACCGCGTACGCCACGGTCGGCGTGGCGTACCACGCCGGTCCCTCCGGACGGGCGCCGTGCGGGGTGAACGGGCTCGGCAGACGCGGGTCGACCTCCACGGCGGACAGGTCCACCAGCCAGGAGCCCGGCGTCTTCCTGTCGAACACCGGCGACGTCACGTGGACCGGCGCGCCCAGCCCGACCGTCAGCCGGTTCGCGGCCGCCGCGAAGGCCATGTTGACGTCGATGCCCACCGCGAACGGCCGCGCGCACTCGGCGTCGGTGAGCGTCTCCGGATCGCGGATCCAGTCGTACGCCTCCTCGTCGAGGACCTCGTCCGGCGTACGCCGGTGCCCGCGCGGGTACAGCCGCGCGACCACCGGGTGCTCGTCCGGCGCCTCGGGCGGCGCCGGGTCCACGGGCTCGACGAGCGACCCCGGGCCGGGCGCGGACACCCAGGCGCCCGCGGCCTCGTCGTACACCGCCCGGGTCGGCGGGCGCAGCGCGCTCATCAGCTCCAGCCCGCACACGGCGGTCGTGCCGCGGGGCGTGATGACCCGGGAGGCGTACGTGGCGAGCGTGTCGGCCAGTTCGGCCGGGGGCAGCCCCGCGGCGTCGCCCCACGCGCGGCTGTCCAGCGCGCCCCAGGGAAGGACGGCGAACTGCACGCAGACGCGCCGGCTGCCCTGCGCCGGGCGGTACACCCAGGCCCACGGCCCGAAACCCCGGCGCGTGAGCTGCCACTTCGCCTTCTTGATCTGCCGCACGACCTTGTGGTCCTCGGGCAGCCGCAGACCGCGCCGGTCGGTCAGCTCGGCCGGCAGCCCGAGCCGCACGGCCGCCGCCTCGGTGAGGACGACGAGCGGGTCGGCGTCCTTGCCGTTGCGGTGCAGCCGGGGCGCGCCCAGCCGTGCCTCGCCCAGCGCCCAGGCGACGAGCGCCGGGACGTCCCGGGCGGGGCAGTCGAGGACCAGGCCCCCGGCGCAGTACGCGTTCCCGTCCCCGTCCAGCACGGCGACCGGCCCGTTGGTGAACCGCTCGTCGACCCCGGCGGGCGGCGCCTGCCGTCGCGCCGGAGCCCCCTGTCGCGTGGCCGTCGGGGCGGTCGGTCGGGCGGCTGGTCGGGCGTCGGACTGGGCGGTCGGGGCGGTCGGTCGGGCGTCGGACTGGGCGGTCGGGTGGGCGTGGGGCTGGGGGGCCGGCTGCGCGGCTGGCTGGGCGGTCGGCTGGGCGCCGGGCGCGGGTGGGGCGGCCGCCTGCGCGGGTGGGGCGGCGGGTGCCTCGTCGGGCGCGGCGACCGGCGGGGTGGCGGCTGCACGTGGGGCGGCCTGTGGCGCGGTGGCCGCGGGCACCGTGGGGGAGGGGGCGGCGGCCGGGGGCGCGGAGGGCGCGGGTGCCGTGCGGACGGCGGCCTCGGCCCGGGGCGCCGCGTCCGGCGTGTGCGCCGCGTCCCGCGCGGTGGGCGCGGGGTGGCGTTCGGCGAGGCCCGACAGGAGCCTCGCGTAGGCGGCCCGCTTCGGCGCCCGGGGCTCGGTGCGGCCCGTTTCCCAGCCGGTGACCGTCTCCCGCCGTACCGACAGCGCCCTGGCGATCTGGTCCTGGCTCAGCCCGGCGGCCTCACGCAGCCGCTTGCGCTCGTCGGGGTCGGGCAGCGGGTCCTGCGCGGCCTGCTCCAGCAGCGCGTCGACCGCCGCGAACAGTTGTTCCTGCTCATTGGGCACGGGGGTCACCTCCAGGGACGATCACCCTAGCCGAAACGCACACCGCGCCTAACGCCGGACGCACACGGGCCGGCGCACGGCCCACGCCGGTCAGTGGACGGACAGCCCGCCGTCGACGAAGAGGGAGTGCCCGGTGACGTACCCCGACGCGGCGCTCGCGAGGAACACCGCCGCACCGGCGAAGTCGTCCGCGAGGCCGTTGCGCCCCACCATCGTGCGCGCGGCCAGCCCGGCGACCGTCTCGGGGTCGGACTGGAGCCGGGCGTTGAGCGGCGTCAGCACGAAGCCCGGCACCAGGGTGTTGCAGGTGACGCCCGAGGAGGACCACGCCTCGGCCTGCGACCGGGCCAGCGACTCCAGGCCGCCCTTCGACACCCCGTACGCGCCGCTCTGCACGAACGCCCGGTGCGCCTGCTGCGAGGTGACGTGGATGATCCGCCCGAAGCCCCGCTCCGCCATGCCGGGGCCGAAGCGCTCGCCGAGCAGGAAGGGGGCCTCCAGGTTCACCGCCATCGTGGCGTCCCAGACCTCCTCGCCCACCTCGCCCATCGGCGGGCGCAGGTTGACGCCCGCGCTGTTGACGAGGATGTCGGGCTCGCCGTACACCTCCGCCGCCCGCTCCCCGGCCGACCGCACACCGTCGCGGGTGGACAGGTCACCGCTCACCCAGGCGGCCCGGCAGCCGTCCGCCAGCAGCTCGTCGACCGTGGACGCCAGCTCCGCCTCCCGGCGCGCGACGATCACCACGCTCGCCCCCGCCCGCGCGAGGGCGCCCGCGATCGCCCGGCCGATGCCGGAACTGCCGCCCGTCACCAGGGCGGTCCGGCCGTCCAGCGAGAACAACTGCGCGAGGTACGCGTGCGACGTCATGCCCCGCACACTAGTCCGCGCGGTGCTCCGGTCCGTCCTCCGGGCCGGGCCGCCGGGCCACGCCCAGCACACAGGGCGAGGAGGGCAACTGCGGCCCCCGCTCCGGGACGCGCAGCCGCCGGTGGGTGACGATCTCGAACCCCGCCGCCTCGATGACGGCCAGCGGGTCGCGTGCCGTGTGACACCCGCCGAACAGCAGCGGCCACACCGTGCGGTCCAGCGACCGCTGCACCGTCGCCAGGGCGCGGCCCTCGGCCAGCCCGTGCTCGAAGAACCGCAGTTCACCGCCCGGCCGCAGCACCCGCCGCAGTTCCCGCAGCGCCCGCGGCAGGTCCCGTACCGTGCACAGCACCAGCGACACGACCGCCGCGTCGAACGCCTCGCTCTTCACCGGCAGCGCCTCCGCAACGCCCGGCACCACGTCCACCGGCACCTCGGCGCGCAGCGCCGCGCGCGCGGCCAGGTGCCGCAGGCGCCGCTCCGGCTCGATCGCGACGACCTCCGACACGGTGCGCGGGTAGTGCGCGAAGTTCAGCCCGTTGCCCGCGCCGACCTCGATGACCCGGCCGGAGATCCCGGCCAGCAGTTCCTCACGGTGGGCGCCCAGCCCGCCCCTGGCGTCCATGGCGACGCTCACGCGCGCGTAGAAGCGGGCGAACAGCGGGTGGTGGACGGTGTCGCGCATCGCGGACCTCCCGGGAGAGGGGCCAGGGGCAGACACCGTCAGTGTCCCCCCGTCAGCCGCTCACGAAGCAGAACTCGTTGCCCTCCGGGTCCCGCAGCACCTGGAAGTCGCCGTACGCGTCCACCACCACGTCCCCCACCCGCGCCGCGCCGAGCCGGACCGCCTCCTCGGCCGCCGTCGCCACGTCCCCGCCCTCCAGGTCCAGATGGAGCCGGTTCTTGGCGGCCTTGCCCTCCGGCACCCGCTGGAAGGCGACCCGTACGAAGCCGGGAGGATCGACGTACGACCAGTCCGGGCTCCGGTCCACCGGCTCGCCGCCCAGCAGCGCGGCCCAGAAGCGGGCCAGCGCGGCCGGGTCGGCGCAGTCGAACACGATCTCGCTGACGACAGCACGCATGATCAGGAGCCTACGGCCGCCGCGAACGCCTCCGCATCCCAGGTGCCGCCGAGCGCCGGGGCGAGCCACCCGGCCGCCAGCGCGCGGAAGCGGGCCGCCGGCAGTGCCGCCGCCCCCGTGGGCACCGCGCCCAGCAGCGGCGCGCCCGCCACCTTCGGCAGGTCCGTGACGTTGCAGCGCTCGGCGAGCCCCGGCTCGTCCGGCCAGCTTCCGACGACCACGCCCGCCTGCGCCAGCCCGCGACCCCGCAGCGCCTCGGCGGTCAGCGTCACCATGTTCAGCGTGCCCAGCCCCGCGGGCGCCACCACCAGCACCGGCGCGCCCAGCAGCCGGGCCGCGTCCGCGAGCGTGCCGCCCTCCTCGTCGTACCGCACGAGCAGCCCGCCCGCGCCCTCGACCAGGACGAGGTCGTGCTCGGCCGCCAGCTTCCGCGCGGCGTCCGCCACCTCGGCCGGGCCCACCGGGGCCATCCCGGCCCGCCGCGCCGCCGTGTCCGGCGCCAACGGCTCGGGGAACCGCGCCAGTTCCACCGGCGTGACCCCGTCGCCCGCGAGCCGTACGACCTCGTCGGCGTCGCCCGGCTCCCCGGGACCGACCCCGGTCTGCGCGGGCTTCAGCACGGCCACCGACCGCCCCGCCGCGCGCGCCACCGCCGCCAGCGCGGCCGTCACGACGGTCTTGCCGATCTCCGTGCCCGTGCCGCTGACCACCAGTACCGACATCTCATCCCTCCCGCGCCGCCGCGAACACCCCGCGGCAGATCCGTGCCAGGTCCTCGTCCCCCGTGACGTACGGAGGCATCACGTACACCAGGTCCCGGAAGGGCCGCAGCCACACGCCCTCGCGCACCGCCGCCGCCGTCGCGGCCGCCATGTCCACCGGGTGGTCGAGCTGGACGACGCCGATGGCACCGAGGACCCGCACGTCCCGCACGCCCGGCAGGTCGAGGACCGGTGCCAGCCCGTCCCGCAGGCCCGCCTCGATCCGCTTGACCTCCCCGGCCCAGTCCTGCTCCAGCAGCAGGTCGATCGAGGCGCACGCCACGGCCGTGGCCAGTGGATTGCCCATGAACGTCGGCCCGTGCGCCAGCACCGGGACCTCGCCCCGCGAGATGCCGTCCGCCACGCGCGCGGTGCACAGGGTCGCCGCCAGCGACAGGTAGCCGCCGGTCAGCGCCTTGCCCAGGCACATCACGTCCGGCGCCACGCGCGCGTGCTCGGCGGCGAACAGAGTGCCCGTGCGGCCGAAGCCGGTCGCGATCTCGTCGAACACCAGCAGCACGTCGTGCGCGTCGCACGCCTCCCGCAGCACCCGCAGGTAGGCCGGGTCGTGGAACCGCATCCCGCCCGCGCCCTGCACCACCGGCTCGACGATCACCGCGGCCAGCTCGTCCGCGTGCCGCGCGACCGCCGCCCGCAGCTCCTCGGCGTACGCCTCCTCGTAGGTGACCGGTGGCGGCTCCGCGAAGACCTGCCGGGGCAGCGCACCCGACCACAGCTCGTGCATCCCGCCCTCGGGGTCGCACACCGACATCGGCTGCCAGGTGTCGCCGTGGTAGCCGCCGCGCCAGGTCATCAGGCGGCGCTTGGCTGGCCGGCCCGCCGAGCGCCAGTACTGGAGGCACATCTTGATCGCGACCTCGACGGACACCGAGCCCGAGTCGCACAGGAAGACGTGCCGCAGCGGCTCCGGGGTGATCTCGACTAGCCGCGTGGCCAGCCGCACGGCCGGCTCGTGGGTGAGCCCGCCGAACATCACATGGCTCATCCTCTCGAGCTGGCCGCGTGCCGCCTCGTTGAGGACGGGGTGGTTGTAGCCGTGGACGGCGGACCACCAGGACGACATGCCGTCGACCAGTTCGTCCTGCCCGTGGGCGGGTGCGGCGAGCCGCAACCGGACCCCGGACGCGGACTCCACGACGAGCGGGTCCGTACGGCCCGGCATGGGGCCGTACGGGTGCCACACGTGGGCCCGGTCGAGGGCGATCAGCTCGGCGGCGGTGAACTCACGCATTGGGGGCGAGGTCGGTGCCGGCGCCCCGGCGCCGCACGGCGACCAGGTCGGTCCGCGCCTGGTCGGCACCCACGGCGGGCACCGCCTTCGCGCCGGACGGGGCCGGGACGTCCGACGCGTCCGACGCGTTCGAGCCGTCCGACGAGCACACGGAACCGCAGCCTCCGCCGGTGCCGCACGACGACGCGTCCGCCCGGTGCTCGGGCAGCGTGGTGGTGTCCGTGCCCTCCACCTCGAACCCGGCGTCGGCGATCATCTCGAGGTCGGCCTTGCCGGCCTGGCCCTCACTGGTGAGGTAGTCGCCCAGGAAGATGGAGTTGGCCAGGTGCAGGGCGAGCGGCTGGAGGGTGCGCAGGTGCACCTCGCGCCCGCCCGCGAGGCGGACCTCCACGTCGGGACAGACGAAGCGGACCATCGCCAGGATGCGCAGCGCCCGCTGCGGGGTCAGGTTCCACTCCTTCGCGAGGGGCGTGCCCTCGAAGGGGATGAGGAAGTTCACCGGCACCGAGTCCGGGTCCAGCTCGCGCAGCGCGAAGACGACGTCGACCAGGTCCTCGTCGCTCTCGCCCATGCCCGCGATCAGGCCGGAGCAGGCGGACAGGCCGGCCGCGTGCGCCTTCTGGACGGTGTCCACGCGGTCCGCGTACGTGTGCGTGGTCGTGATGTCCCCATACGTCCCCTCGGACGTGTTGAGGTTGTGGTTGTACGCGTCCGCCCCCGCGGACCGCAGCCGCTCCGCCTGGCCGTCCGAGAGGAGCCCGAGGCACGCGCACACCTCGACGTCCTCGTTCTGCTCCTTGATGGCCTCGATGGTCTTCGAGACGCGGTCGACGTCCCGGTCCGTCGGACCGCGGCCGCTGGCGACCAGGCAGACCCGCTTGGCGCCGCCCGCGACACCCGCCGCCGCGGCCTTGGACGCCTCCTCCGGCTTCAGCCAGGTGTACTTGAGGATCTCCGCCTTGGAGCCGAGCCGCTGCGAGCAGTACGAGCAGTCCTCCGGGCACAGCCCGGACTTGAGGTTGACCAGGTAGTTGAGCTTCACCCGCCGCCCGAACCACTGCCGGCGCACCTTCCCGGCCGCGGCCACCACATCCAGCAGCTCGTCGTCGGAGGTCGCCAGCACGGCGAGCGCTTCTTCGCGGGTCGGCAGCTCGCGCCGAAGCCCCTTGTCCACCAGCGTGTTCAGCAGGTCCATGGCGCTGATCCTGGCCTACGGCACCGCCCCGGGCCAAGGAGGAACTCCACAACAGACGCGGATTGGGGTGTGTGTATGACCACACTCTGACCACGCCCGAGCCCGGCTAGGGTCTGTGCGCTGCCTACAAAAGGGACCGATCCATGCCGCTGGACCCATTCGACTGGACCGACGACGAGGCGCGGCGCCGCGCGGATGCCGGTCTGGTCCGCACGCTCCGCCCGCGACCGGCCGTACCGGACCTGCTGGACCTGGCGAGCAACGACTATCTGGGCCTCACCCACCACCCGGACATCACCGAGGCGGCCGCCGGGGCCGCCCGCCGCTGGGGCGCGGGCGCCACCGGCTCACGGCTGGTGACCGGCACCACCGAGCTCCACACCGAGCTGGAGCGGGAGCTCGCCGCGTTCTGCGGGTTCGAGGCGGCGCTGGTGTTCTCCTCCGGGTACGCGGCCAACCTCGCCGCCCTGACCGCGCTGAGCGCACCGGGCTCGCTGATCGTCTCCGACGCGGGCAACCACGCCTCGATCGTGGACGGCTGCCGGCTCTCGCGCGCCGAGACGGCGGTGGTCGCGCACGCCGACCCCGGCGCGGTCGCCAAGAACCTCGGCGCCCACCCGGGCCGCCGGGCCCTGGTCGTGACGGACTCGGTCTTCTCCGTGGACGGCGACGCGGCGCCGCTGGCCGGGCTCGCGGCGGCGTGCCGGGAGCACGGCGCGGCGCTGGTGGTCGACGACGCGCACGGGCTGGGCGTGCTGGGCGAGGGCGGGCGCGGCGCGCTCCACGCGGCGGGGCTCGCTGGCGCCCCTGGAGTGGTCGCCACGCTCACCCTCTCCAAGTCCCTGGGCAGCCAGGGCGGAGCGGTCCTCGGGCCGGCCCGGGTGATCGAGCACCTGGTCAACGCCGCCCGGACGTTCATCTTCGACACCGGGCTCGCCCCGGCCGCCGCCGGTGCCGCGCTGGCGGGCCTGCGGCTGCTGCGCGCCGAGCCGGAGCTCGCCGGGCGGGCGCGCACGGTGGCGGCCACCCTGCACGCACGGCTGACGGCGGCGGGGCTCACCGCCGTACGGCCGGACGCCGCCGTCGTCTCCGTACGCGCCCCCTCGCCCGAGCTGGCGGTGGCGTGGGCGGCCGACTGCCGGGCGGAGGGGCTCGCGGTGGGCTGCTTCCGGCCGCCCTCGGTGCCGGACGGCATCTCGCGCCTCCGGCTCACCGCCCGCGCCGACCTGACGGAGTCTCAGATCGACTGGGCGGTCGACACGATCCTCCGTACGGCGCCGGAGCCCGTGCCGGTCAGCCGCCCCGCTTCAGGGATGTGACGAAGGACGTCCAGGCCGTCGCCGAGAACCTCAGCGGCGGCCTGGCGGTGTCCTTCGAGTCGCGCACGGCCAGGTGCGCGGGGTCGAGGCGGGCGGCCTCGACGCAGTTGTTCATGCCGACGCTGCGGCTGCTGCGCCGCCAGCGGAGGCCGTCTGGGTGTGCGAGGTAAGCAGACATGTGGGGTGCCTCTCCCTACGCGCCGTCACCGATCCCGGCGATGAGTTCCGACGACTCCTCGGGCGACAGGGCATGCGCCTGCATGGTGCGGAAGGCGGCGCAGTACGCCTCGAGGTCTTCCGTGCGTTCGAGATAGAGGCTACTCGTCAAGTGGTCAAGAGCAACCACGTCCAGATCAGAAATGTTCGGAAAGGAGAAAATAACGAAAGGCCCCGAGAGGCCGACGTACTCACCCGCCGCGAACGGCAGCACCTGGAGCCGCACCTGCGGCAGGTGCGCCCACTGGAGCAGCCGCCGCAACTGCCCCCGCATCACGCCCGGGCCACCCACCTGCCGCCGCAGCACCGCCTCGTCCAGCACCGCCTCCAGCCGCAGTGGCGGATCGGCGCGCAGCACCTCCTGCCGTGCCATCCGCACCCGCACCAGCGAGTCCACCGTCGCCGCCGGGACGCCCTCCAGCGCCGCCCGCGTCACCGCACGCGCGTAGTCGGCCGTCTGCAGCAGGCCCGGCACCACCGACGTCTCCAGCGTCCGCGCGGTGCACGCCTGGGCCTCCAGGCTGATGAAGTCCTGGTACGGGGGCGGGAGCACGCCCCGGTAGGCGTGCCACCAGCCGGTGCCGCCCCCGTCGGCCGCGGCGCCGGCCAGCGCCTCCAGCAGGGCGCGCAGCCGCGGCTCGTGCACCCCGTAGGCGTCGAGCAGCCGCACCACGTCCGCACCGGTCACCCCGCTCGTACCGGTCTCGATCCGGCTGACCTTCGACTGGTGCCAGCCCACCAGCCGCGCCGCCTCCCGGCTGGTGAGCCCCGCGGCCAGGCGCAGCCCGCGCAACTCCTCGCCGAGTTTGCGGCGGCGTACCGCAGGCCCGTGCCGACCGCCTCGCATGACCGCCTCCCTCCCGCCGCCGGGCCGTCCGCCGTAGCACCGCGTGCCGGGGCCAACCCGTCAGTTTGCCGCCCAAATCCGGTCTCGCGTAGCAGAGTTCACCGCTTCGAGCGACAGATATATGCATATCTTGGGGGATCGCCCCCATCAGGGGCGACATAAGTGGCAGTCTGGCGCGAAGCGCAATCCGAGGCCGTCCTCACAAAACATCCGGTACGTGTCGGAGTCCGGCCCCGGTGGGAAAGGGACAGCGTCGCCATGGCAGACCACCAGGAAGCATCCGTCACTCTGCCGAGCGATCCCGCCTCGGTCTCCGCCGCCCGGAGATACGTGGCGGACGTCCTCGAGGAATGGGGCCTCCCGGCCGGGGCCGACACGGCCGACACGGTCCGGCTCATCGTCTCGGAGCTGGCCACCAACGCCGTTCAGCACACCTTCGGCCAGTCACCCACGTTCACCGTGGACGTCCGGCTGGAGCGCGACGAGCGGCTGCGCATCGGTGTCACCGACAGCCACCCGCGCTGGCCGCAGCGGCTGCCCGCCGCCGTGCAGCAGGACAACGGCCGGGGAATGGTCATCATCCGCTGGCTCACCGCCGAATGCGGTGGCCGGCTCTCGGTCACGCCGACCCCCGAGGGCGGCAAGACCGTCTGGATCGCCCTGCCCTGGACGGTCCCCGTCCAGATGTGACGCCCGGACCGTCCCCGGGCCTGCGGAGGCGCTCCAGGGGGCTTCCCCGCACGTGGTGCGGGGGCGCTCACCGGACAGTCCGGACGGGTGCCCCCGCACCACGGGTCATGGCCGGAGGGTCAGCGGACCCGCCCGTACCAGACCGACTTCGACCAGATCTTGTCCAGCTTCACCACCGATCCCGACTTCGGTGAGTGCCAGATCTTGTTGTTACCCGCGTAGATCCCGACGTGGTAGACGCTGCTGCCACGGTGGAAGAAGACGAGGTCGCCCTTCTGCCGGCCGGAGGCGGAGATGTGGCGCGTCTTGTTGTACTGCTGCTGCGCCGTGCGCGGCAGGGACTTGCCGGCCTTCTTGTACGAGTAGAGCGTCAGGCCGGAGCAGTCGAACCGGGACGGGCCCGCCGCTCCGTACTTGTACGGTGCGCCCTTCTTGGACGCGGCGATGTTCAGCGCCTTCGTCGCGTGCGCCGGGGCGGCCTGGGCCTCCGACACGGCGCCGGGCGCCAGCATCGGGCCACCGACGGCGGCGAGGGTGAGTGCCGAGACGGCACCCGCCCGGGACAGCAGAGACGGGACATGAATCTGCGCGGTCATAGCGCAACCCTTCGTCAGCCGCCTGTGAAGGATGACCTGTCGGGTTCGGGCTGGCGAAGTTGCCCGGCCGCTCGCGCGGCTTCACCCCAAGGGCGACCGATGGGACGAACATCGTTCGGTCACCCGCACTGCTTGGGTCCTCCACTCCTGCCGATCCACTCCTGTCGACCAGTCATCCGGACGGCGGCAGGACTCGGCGTCCGCCCGGACCGCCCCGCCGCGGTGGCGGGGGCTTGTCGTCGTCAGGGATCTTGACCCATGTCGCGGTGAAATTCCGAGTCGAAACGGCCTTATGTGAGGCTCCTCACGACTGATCCATTCGGGTGGACAGGGTGGATTTGGTGCCTGGCGGCGCGACATCGACGAACCCCGTACCTGGGCCGGAACCTGATATTCCGCCAGATGAGTACACCCGGTGCGCAACTCGTGTCGTACCAAATTCGTCCGGTTGCGTACGCTGAACGAGGGAGCGTTTCTCGTACTCCTGAGCCCATTCGGGGGAGGGCTACGTCGGTCCCATGTCTCGATTCTGAGGCACCGTTACGCGTCCTGCGCGCCGTTCGCCGTCAAGCACCCGCAACGCCCGCGCCAGCGTATGCGCATGCACGTCGCTCTCGCCGCGCTCGTGCATCGAGGTCAGCGCGTCGCGCAGCGCGGTCGCGCGCCCGACGAGGGCCTGTGCCGCGCGCAGGGCGCTGTACGTGTGGGTGGCGCGCGCCGGATTGATCCGCCCCATGAGGTCGACGACTTCGAGCCAGCCGTCGACGAACGCGCATTCGGCCCGCGTCAGCGCGGGCAGCGGCGGTGGTTCGGGTGGCCGCACCGCTCACCCCTTGCGGCCGGCGACGACATGGTCGACCAGGCCGTACGCCACGGCGGCGGGCGCGTCGAAGACCGTGTCGCGCTCCAGGTCTTCATCGACGCGCTCGCGGCTGCGGCCGGTGTGCAGGGCCAGCATGTCCGCCATGCGCCCGCGCAGGCGCAGCAACTCCCGTGCGTGGAGGTCGAGATCCGTCGGCTGCCCACGCAGCGGCTCCTCCATGGCGGGCTGTTGGACGAGCACGCGCGCACCCGGCAGCGCCAGGCGCTTGCCGGGCGTGCCGGCGGCGAGGAGGACGGCGGCCGTCGACGCGGCCTGGCCGATGCACGTCGTCTCCACGTCACACGTCACGATCCGCATCGTGTCGTAGATGGCGGACATGGAACTGACCGGCCCGCCGGGGGAGTTGATGTAGAGCGAGATGTCCCGGTCGGGCGCGGCGTACTCGAGGTGCAGTAACTGGGCGATGACGTCATTGGCCGCGGTGTCGTCGATGGGGGTGCCGAGGAGGACGATCCGCCCCTCCAGCAGCTTGGAGTACGGGTCGACCGTGCGGCTCCCGGAGGCGGTGCGCTCGGTGAATTCGGGCAGGACGTGGCGCGCGGCGTGGCTCATGGCAGGCCTCTCTGTAAAAAATGTACAGGACGTACATCTCGTTATGATGGGAGCATGGCCTACGAGATTCCGGTGACGCAAGCCCGGGCAGAGCTCGCCGATCTGATCAACCGCGTCGTCTACGGCGGCGAACGGGTGGTCGTCACCCGTCACGGCAAGCCGCTCGTGGCCCTGGTGTCGGCCGCCGACCTGGAACGACTCGAAGCGCAGCAGGAGCGGCGGGAGCCGGTGGTGCGCTCCGTCGCCGAGGTCGGGGACGTCCCGTCCTCGTCCGCCACGGGCGAACGCGGCCGCTTCGGCATCGCCGCGGAACACCGCCCGGGCGGCCACGCCGGGCCGGGCGGCCACCACGGGCCGGGCGCCTGACGCTTGGGTAACAGGGGTTGGCGTGGCGCCGGGCGGGAGCGTGGAAAGGCCGCGCGCCCCGTCCGTTGCCGGTGGCGGGGCGCGCGGCCTTGAGCGGGCGAGGCCGGGTGGCCGGCCGGGGTCAGCCGGCCGGGGCCGGTGCGGCCGGGAGGCGGTGATCCGGCGCGGTCCGCGCCGCCGCGGCGCGCCGGCCGCCCACCAGGACCGCCGTCAGGCCGAGCGCCGCCCAGACGGTGAGGACCAGCAGCGGGCCACCCGCGGCGGCTCCGTCGAAGAACGCCACCGACCGCAGCAGTGACCCGGCCGCGCCCGGCGGCAGCCACTGGCCGAGCGTCCCGGCGGGGTCGGGCAGCAGCTCGGGGGCGGTGGCGACGCCCGAGAACGGGTTGCCCAGCAGGACCACCACCAGGGCCCCGAGCCCGATCCCCGCACGGCCGATCAGTGCCGCGAGGCCCGCGACGGCCGCGCCGATCGCCAGCGCGGTGAGTGCCAGGGCGCCCGCCCCGGTCCACCAGTCGCCCGTGATCGCGCCCAGCCAGCTCCCGGCGATCGCGGCGCCCACGAGGCCGACCAGCACCGCCGCGCCCACGAGCGCGGCCACCGCCCGGGCGCCGTGCAGGTCGAGGGCGGTGACCAGGGCGCCGGCGGCCACCCCGGCCAGGGCGAGGGGCAGGATGCTCGCGATCAGCGCGCCGCCCCGCGGGTCGCCCGCGGGTGCGGCCACCACGTCGGTCACCGGTGCGGTGGGGAGCGCCTGCTGGAGGAGCTGGGCCACGACGGGGCCCGCGGCGGACGCGGTGAGCAGCCGGGGCCCCTGCGGGCCGGCGACGACCGCCCCGTATACGACCCGGTCCTCCACGGCGGTGCGGGCGGCGGCCTCGTCCTCGTACCGGTGCACGTCGAAGGCGCCTTCGCCGCGCTGCGCGAGGCGCTCCTGGAGCTGGGCGGTCGCGGCGGGCGGGCCGGCGACGCCGATCGGCAGGTCGCGCGGGGCGACGCGGGCGGCGGGCCAGGCGAAGGCCCACAGGGCGAGGGCGGCGATCAGGGGGACGAGCACCGCGACGGCGGCCGTGCGGCGGGTCGGGGAAGCGGGCGTGGCGGGCATGGGTGCCTCCGTCCAGCGGCGAGTCAAAGAGAAGGATCGTTCGTTTTACGTCCTGGGGACACTGTCCGGCGTCGCGCCCTCCTTGTCAAGAAGGAACGTTCGTTTTATCTTTGCGTCCATGCCCCGCGTGTCCCAGCACCACCTCGACGCCCGCCGCCGCCAGATCCTCGACGGCGCCGCCCGCTGCTTCGCCCGCAACGGCTTCCACGCCACCTCCATGGCGGACGTCCTGCGCGAGACGGGCCTCTCCGCCGGTGCCGTCTACCGGTACTTCCGGGGCAAGGACGAGCTGATCGAGGCGATCGTCACCGAGGTGCTGGAGGCGATCCGCACCACCTTCGAGGCCGCCGCCCGCCAGAGCCCGCCCCCGCCGCCGGACGTCCTGGTCGGCCAGGTCATGACCGAGGTGCTCACCGAGCGGTCCGGCCTGTCCTACGACGGCGAGGAGAGCTTCCCCCGGCTGATGATCCAGGTGTGGACGGAGACCCTCCGCAACGACGACCTGTCCGCCGTGATGCGCGCCGGGTACCTGAAGGTGCGCGAGTCCTGGGTGCGCGTGGTGCTCGCGTACCAGCAGGCCGGCCTCATGCGGGACGACATCCCCGCCGACCGCGTCGCCCGCACGATGATTGCCGCGGCGCAGGGATTCGCCGCCCAGCAGGCCCTGTTCGGCTCCGCGCCCGTCTCCGTCCTCCAGGACGGGCTGCGCGCGCTGATGTCCATGGGCGGGCAAAGCGCCAGTTAACCTCCCGGAAAAACTTCTGCCCGAGATTGAAATATCTCTGCGCCACACTCGTTCCCGCAGGTCAACAGAGTGTTGAAGCCGGATAGGGTCCCGCTGCGCCCGGGATCGCACCGGGCGGGAAACGGTGAGGTGAAACGTGCAACTGACGCCGCACGAGCAGGAACGGCTGCTCATCCACGTGGCCGCCGACGTGGCGGAGAAGCGCAAGGCGCGCGGGGTGAGGCTCAATCATCCCGAGGCCGTCGCCCTCATCACCTCGCACATCCTGGAGGGCGCCCGCGACGGCCGCACCGTCGCCGAACTCATGGCCTCCGGCCGCAAGGTCCTCAGCCGTGACGACGTCATGGACGGCATCCCGGAGATGATCCACGACGTTCAGGTCGAGGCCACCTTCCCCGACGGCACCAAGCTCGTCACCGTCCACGACCCGATCGTCTGACGGGGGAGCGGCACCGATGATCCCCGGAGAGATCCTCCACGCGGACGAGCCCGTGCCCCTCAACGAGGGCCGCCCCGTCACCCGCCTCACCGTCCTCAACGCCGCCGACCGGCCCGTCCAGGTCGGCTCCCACTACCACTTCGCCGAGGCCAACCCGGGCCTCGACTTCGACCGTTCGGCCGCGCACGGCCTGCGGCTGAACATCGCCGCGGGCACCGCCGTACGCTTCGAGCCCGGCATCCCCGTCGACGTCGAACTCGTACCGCTCGCCGGGCTGCGTGTCGTCCCCGGCCTGCGCGGACAGACCGGAGGCCCCCTCGATGCCTGAGCCCAGCGTGCCGACCGAGCCCAGCCGTGCCCTCCTCGACCGGGCCGTGTACGCCGACCTCTTCGGCCCCACCACCGGCGACCGCATCCGGCTCGCCGACACCGACCTGCTCGTGGAGATCGAGGAGGACCGCTGCGGCGGACCCGGACGCGCCGGCGACGAGGCGGTGTTCGGCGGCGGCAAGGTGATCCGCGAGTCGATGGGCCAGTCGCGCGCCACCCGCGCCGAGGGCGCCCCGGACACGGTGATCACCGGGGCCGTCATCATCGACCACTGGGGAATCGTCAAGGCCGACATCGGCATCCTCGACGGCCGGATCACCGGCATCGGCAAGGCCGGCAACCCCGACACCATGGACGGCGTCCACCCCGCCCTCGTCATCGGCCCCGAGACCGAGGTCATCGCCGGAAACGGCCGCATCGTCACCGCCGGTGCCATCGACGCGCACGTGCACTTCATCTCCCCGACGGTCGTCGAGCAGGCGCTGACCTCCGGGATCACCACGCTCGTCGGCGGCGGCACCGGGCCCGCCGAGGGCACCAAGGCCACCACCATCACCCCCGGGCCCTGGCACCTCGCCCGGATGTTCCAGGCGCTGGAGACCTACCCCGTCAACATCGGCCTGCTCGGCAAGGGCAACACCGTCTCCCAGGAGGCGATGCACTCCCAACTGCGGGGCGGTGCCCTGGGGTTCAAGATCCACGAGGACTGGGGGGCCACCCCCGCGGCCATCGACGCCTGCCTCCGCGTGTGCGAGGAGACCGGCGCCCAGCTCGCCATCCACACCGACACGCTCAACGAGGCCGGGTTCGTCGGTGACACCCTCGCCGCCATCGCGGGCCGCACCATCCACGCGTACCACACCGAGGGCGCGGGCGGCGGTCACGCCCCCGACATCATCACCGTGGTCTCCGAGCCGTACGTCCTGCCCAGCTCCACCAACCCCACCCGGCCGCACACCGTCAACACGCTCGACGAACACCTCGACATGCTGATGGTGTGCCACCACCTCAACCCGGCCGTCCCCGAGGACCTCGCCTTCGCCGAGTCCCGCATCCGGCCCTCCACCATCGCGGCCGAGGACATCCTCCACGACCTGGGCGCCATCTCGATCATCTCCTCCGACTCCCAGGCCATGGGCCGTGTGGGGGAGGTGATCCTGCGGACCTGGCAGACCGCGCACGTGATGAAACGGCGCCGGGGCGCGCTGCCCGGTGACGGTCGCGCCGACAACCACCGGGCACGTCGCTATGTCGCCAAATACACCATCAACCCGGCGGTCGCCCAGGGCCTCGACCACGAGATCGGCTCCGTCGAGACCGGCAAGCTCGCCGACCTGGTGCTCTGGGAACCCGCGTTCTTCGGTGTCAAGCCGCAGACGGTGATCAAGGGCGGGCAGATCGCGTACGCCCAGATGGGCGACGCCAACGCGTCCATCCCCACGCCCCAGCCGGTCATGCCCCGCCCCATGTTCGGCGCGCTGGGCACGGCGGCCGCGTCCGGCTCGTTCAACTTCGTCACCCGCTCCGCCCTCGACGACGGGCTGCCCGAACGGCTTGGCCTCGCCAAGGAGTTCACGGCGATCAGAAGCACCCGGGGCGTCACCAAGGCGGACATGCGCGAGAACGACGCCCTGCCACGGGTGGAGGTGGACGCCGACACGTTCACCGTGACGATCGACGGCGAGCCCGTCGACCCGGCTCCCGCCGCCGAACTGCCCATGGCCCAGCGCTACTTCCTCTTCTGATGAGCACACCCGTCCCGATGAGTACGTACGGTCCGACGAGTACGCGAGCGCTGACGAGTACGCACGCCCCGACGCGCGCACCAGCGCTGACGACCACACACGTTCCGACGCGCGCACGAGCGCTGACGAGCACGCCCTGCCCGGCGAGTGCGCCATGACCCGGGCCGCACTGCTCGTCCTCGCCGACGGCCGGTTCCCCGCCGGTGGCCACGCCCACTCCGGCGGCGCCGAACCGGCCGTCAGGGCGGGACGCATCCGCGACGCCCGCGACCTGGAGACCTTCTGCCGCGGCCGCCTGCACACCAGCGGCCTCACCGCCGCCGCCCTGGCCGCGGCGGCCGCCGCCGGGCACGACCCGGCCGCGCTCGACGAGGCCGCCGACGCCCGCACCCCCTCACCCGCGCTGCGCGCCACCGCCCGCAAGCTCGGCCGCCAGTTGCTGCGGGCCGCCCGCGCCAGTTGGCCGAGCCCCGAACTGGACGCGCTCGCACGGGCCTTCCCGCGCGGCGCGCACCAGCCGGTCGTCCTCGGACTGGCGGCCCGCGCGGCCGGCCTCGGCCCCGAGGACGCCGCGCACTGCGTCGCCTACGAGACGGTCAGCGGCCCCGCCACGGCAGCCGTCCGGCTGCTGAGCCTCGACCCCTTCCAGGCCACCGCCGTCCTCGCCCGGCTCGCGCCCGACATGGACGACGTGGCCGCCCGGGCCGCACGCGCCGCCGATCACGGCGTCGACGCGCTGCCCGCGGCCTCCGCGCCGCTGCTCGACATCACCGCCGAACAGCACGCGGCCTGGCCCGTACGCCTCTTCGCCTCCTGAGACCCGGAGCAGACATGCACCTCGACCACGACCACACCGGCCCCGCCGCGATCAGCGCCGACGCCCACCGGCCCGACGGCACCCGCCGCGCACTGCGCATCGGCCTCGGCGGACCGGTCGGCTCCGGCAAGACCGCCACCGTCGCCGCCCTCTGCCGCGAACTGCGTGACCGGCTCTCCATCGCCGTCGTCACCAACGACATCTACACCCGCGAGGACGCCGAGTTCCTGCTGCGCAACGCCGTCCTGCCGCCCGAGCGCATCGCGGCGGTGGAGACCGGCGCCTGCCCGCACACCGCGATCCGCGACGACATCTCCGCCAACCTCGAGGCCGTCGAGGACCTGGAGGACGCCGTCGGGCCGCTCGACCTCATCCTCGTCGAGTCCGGCGGCGACAACCTCACCGCCACCTTCTCCAAGGGCCTCGTCGACGCCCAGATCTTCGTGATCGACGTCGCGGGCGGTGACGACATCCCCCGCAAGGGCGGCCCCGGTGTCACCACGGCCGATCTGCTGGTGATCAACAAGACCGACCTCGCGCCGTACGTCGGCTCCGACCTGGAGCGCATGGCCCGTGACGCCAAGGAGCAGCGCGGCGACCTGCCCGTGGCGTTCACCTCGCTGACCGGCGAGCGGGGCGTCGGGCCGGTCGCCGACTGGGTGCGCGCGCGGCTCGCCGCCTGGGCCGCATGAGCGTCCACGCCACCGCGCGGATCGTCGCCGACCGCGACGGCGCCCTGCCGGTCCTCCGCAGCGACGGGCCGCTCGCCCTGCGGCGCACCCGGGCCACCGGCCCGTACACCCGTGTCACCGTCGTCGGCGCCATGACGGCGCCGCTCGGCGGTGACCGGCTGGCGGTGGAGGCCGAGGTACGGGACGGGGCGCGGCTCACCGTCGGCTCGGCGGCCGCGACGGTCGCCCTGCCCGGCCGGGAGGCCCGCCAGGCCCGCTACGACGTGCGCCTCACCGTCGCGGAGGGCGCCGAACTGCGCTGGCTGCCCGAGCAGCTCGTCTCCGCCCACGGCTCGGACCTGCGGATGCGTACGACGGTCGAACTGGCCGCCACCGCACGGCTGGTGCTGCGCGAGGAGCAGGTCCTGGGCCGTCACGCGGAGGAGCCCGGCACCCTCACCACCCGGCTCACCGTCCGCCGCGCGGGCCGGCTCCTGCTGGACCAGGAACTCGCCTACGGCCCGGGCGCGCCCGGCGGCTGGGACGGCGGCGCGGTGCTGGGCGGGCACCGGGCGGTGGGCCAACTTCTCGTGGTGCGGCCGGAGTTCGAGGAGAAGCCCGCCGAGCCGTGCCTCCTCGGTGACACCGCCGCCGTCACACCACTGGCCGGGCCCGCCGCCCTGGTGACCGCCGTCGCCCCGGACGCCCTGCGCCTGCGGCGCGTCCTGGACGAGGCACTGGCCACCCTGTGACGGCGGGCCCGGGCCCGGTCGTGTGCGGCGTCAGCCGCCGACGTACCAGGTGAAACCACCCGTGGACGCCGCCACCGCCAGGAGGATGGCGAAGATCACCAGGTCGACGATGCCGAGCACGATGGCGGCCTTCGCCATTCCGGCGCCGTTCTTGACGGGGGCCTGCTTGAGGGCGATCACACCGAAGACGATGGCGAGCGGCCCGAGGATGACATTGAGGAACAACGTGCCGACGATGCCGCAGACGAGCCCGGCGATGGCGAGCCCGTTCGTGCGGGACTGAGCCTGCCCGTGCGTACCGCTGGTGCCGTAACCGGCCATGGCAACTCTCCCTGTTCGGGGTGGACTTGTGAACGTCCGTGTTGCCCGTTGTGCCGGTGCCATGCCCGCCGCGTGAGAAAATCGTGACCGTCCGCCGCGCGGGCGGCCCGCTCACCGCCGGAACTTGGGGAACCTGCGCGACTGCTCCGCCTGCTCGGCCTCCTTGACCTTGGCCGCGTACGCGTCGACGTACTCCTGGCCCGACAGCTCCAGGATCCGGTACATGATCTCGTCGGTGACGGCCCGCAGGACGGTCTTGTCGTTCTCCATCCCCTCGTAACGGGAGAAGTCCAGCGGCTCGCCGAACCGGACCGTCACCCGTTTGATCTTCGGCAGCACCTGTCCGGGCGGCTGGATCTCGAACGTCCCGACCATGGCGCACGGGATCACCGGCACGCCCGCCCGCAGGGCCATGACCGCGACGCCGACCTTGCCCTTGTAGAGGCGCCCGTCGTGCGAGCGGGTGCCCTCCGGGTAGATCCCCAGCAGCTCGCCCTTGGACAGCACCCCGAGCCCCTCGCGGATCGCCGCCTGCCCGGCCTCCTTGCCGGAGCGGTCCACCGGGATCTGACCCGCGCTGCGGAAGAACGCGGCGGTCAGCCGGCCCTTCACACCGGGGCCGGTGAAGTACTCCTGCTTCGCGAGGAAGGTGATGCGCCGCTTGAGGACGACCGGCATCAGGAAGTGGTCCGAGAAGGACAGGTGGTTGCCCGCCACGATCGCGGCGCCGTCCTCCGGGATGTGCTCCAGCCCCTCGGTCCTCGGCCGGAACAGCAGCCGCAGCAACGGCCCGAGGAGGACGTATTTGAGCAGGTAGTAGAACACGGGTGGGCTCCCTACGCCACTGGACGGGCACCTGAGCCGGTCGGGCTCACCGGGACGTTTCTGAAGGAACGTCAGGCATTCTGCCTCACTTCCGGCGCCTACCCGCCCATTACCGCCACAGGCGCGGGCGCCAAAGCTCCCGCTCACCTCGCCCGCGCGGCCGTCACCGCCCCGCGCCACCCGCCCGCCACCGGGCCGGCACCGGTGATGGACGGCCGGGACGGGGGCACAAGGAAGCCATGACTGTGCCCAAGAACAGCGTCCTGGTCCTGGACAGCGCCGAACCCGAGGCGCTGGCGGAGTTCTACGCCGAACTGCTGGACGCCCGGACCCGACGCGGAACCGATCCGGACTTCATCGAGGTGGTCGGCCACCACGGCGTGTGCGTGGCCGTACGGCGCGACCACGGCTACGCCCCGCCGAGCTGGCCGCGCCCCGACGACTCCCAGCAGGCGCACCTGCACATCCTGGTGGCCGAGGCCGACATGGACGAGGCGGAGCGCGAGGCGGTCGGCCTGGGCGCCAGGCCGGTGGAGACGAGGGACAACTCCGGCCCCCGGGACGTACGGACGTACGCCGACCCGGCCGGCCACTCCTTCACCCTGGTCGCCCGGGAAGGCCGCTCGGCGGCCGAGTGAGCGCGCGGGGCCGGGAGTTACTCATGCGTTCCGCACGGTCGGTTGCTGACGGATGTGACTGTTGCCACCCCCGCCCGGGATGACACCGTCGTCTCCGTCGCCGACCGAGGGAGCAGGTGTGATCAAGGGCTACGCCGCCTTCTGCGACGCGGACCGCCACTTCTACGACGCGCCGTACCGGCTGTCCGCCGAGGGCACCGACCGCAGGGGCGCGCTGTACGGGGCGGCGCTCGCCCCCGTACCCGAGGGGTGGCGCCGGCACCGCAGCGGTGACTGGCTGGCCCTGCGCCCCGTGGACCTCACGCTGCCCGCACAGGGCTGGAAGATCCACGTGTCGGCGTGCCTGGACAACGCCGAAACGATTCTTTCGACGGTCATGGAGTACTGCCTCGCCCGGGGCATCGCCTTCAAGTTCGTCCCGAGCCGGTACCTGCTCCACACCCGCAACGCCAAGTACGCCGACCGCGCCGCCAGCGGCAAGTTCATCACCGTCTACCCGGCCGGCGACGAGCAGTGCCACCGGATCGCCGACGATCTGGCGGCGCTGCTCGCCGGCGAACCCGGCCCGTACGTCCTCAGCGACCTGCGCTGGGGCGACGGCCCCGTGTACGTCCGCTACGGCAGCTTCACCCAGCGGCACTGCTACGGCGAGAACGGCGAACTGTGCCCCGCCGTCGAGGACCCCGACGGGCGCCTCGTCCCCGACCTGCGGGGACCGGTGTTCCAGGTGCCCGACTGGATCGAGCCGCCCGCCTTCCTCCGGCCCCACCTCGACGCCCGGGCCGCCGTGACGGTCACCGACATCCCGTACACCGTCGACAGCGCCCTGCACTTCTCCAACGGCGGGGGAGTGTACGTCGGCCACGACCGCCGCACCGGCGAGAAGGTCGTCCTCAAGGAGGCCCGCCCGCACGCCGGCCTCGCCGCCGACGGCGCCGACGCGGTGACCCGGCTGCGGCGCGAGCAGACCGCGCTGGAGCGGCTCGCCGGACTGCCGTACACGCCCGAGGTGAAGGGCACCTTCGTCCTCGGCGACCACCACTTCCTGGCGATGGAGTTCCTCGAGGGCAAGCCCCTCAACACCTTCTTCGCCCGCCGCCACCCCCTGATCGAGGCCGACCCGACACCCGAGTCCCTGGCCGAGTACACCGCGTGGGCGCTGCGCATCCACCGCCTCGTGGAGGAGGCCGTCGACGCGGTGCACGCACGCGGGGTGGTCTTCAACGACCTGCACCTGTTCAACATCATGGTCTCCGAGGACGAGACGTCCGTGGCGCTGCTGGACTTCGAGGCCGCCGCCCACATCGACGAGGGCCGCCGCCAGACCGTCGCCAACCCGGCGTTCGTCGCACCGCCCGACCGGCGCGGCTTCGCCGTCGACCGGTACGCCCTCGCCTGCCTGCGGATCGCCCTGTTCATGCCGCTGACCAGCCTGTTCCCGCTGGACCCCGGCAAGGCGCGGCACCTCGCCGACATCGCGGCCGCGCACTTCCCCGTCCCGCGCGCCTTCCTCGACGAGGCGGTCGAGGAGATCGCGGGAACGTCCGGCGGCGGACCGTACCTGCCCGTCGAGCCGGGCGACTGGCCGCGCAGCCGCGCCTCCATGGTGCGCGCCGTGCTCGCCTCCGCCACACCCGAACGCGAGGACCGGTACTTCCCCGGCGACATCGCCCAGTTCGCCACGGCGGGCGGCGGCCTGACGGTCGGGTACGGCACCGCCGGCGTCCTGTACGCCCTCCACGAGACGGGCTCCGGCAGGTGCCCCGAGGCCGAGGAGTGGCTGCTGCGCCGCACCAAGGAACCCGAGTCCGGCACCCCCATCGGCTTCTACGACGGTCTCGCCGGCATCGCCTGGACCCTGGACCGCCTCGGCCACCCCGAGCAGGCCCGCGACCTCGCCGAACTCACCCTGTCCCGGCCCTGGGACAACATCGCCCCCGACCTGCACAGCGGCCTCGCGGGCGTCGGCCTGGCGCTGGACGCCCTCGGCATGCGGGACGCCGCCCTGCGCTGCGCCGGCCTCGTCGCCGACGCCCTGCCCGGCGTCTCCCGGGCCGGACTGCTGCACGGCGCCTCCGGACCCGCCCTGCTCTTCCTCCGCCTGTACGAACGCACCGGCGACACCGGCCTGCTCGACCTGGCCGCCGACGCGCTCCGCCGCGACCTGGCCCGCTGCGTGACCAGCGCGGGCGGCACCCTCCAGGTCGACGAGGGCTGGCGGACCATGCCCTACCTCGGCGCCGGGAGCGTCGGCATCGGGATGGTCCTCGACGACTACGCCGCCCACCGCGACGACGCGGACTTCGAGCGGGCGCGGCGCGACATCGTCCGCGCCGCCCAGGCCACCTTCTACGCCCAGCCCGGACTGTTCCGGGGCGCGGCCGGCATGGTGCTGTACCTCAGCCGCACCACCGCGCCCGGCCCGGGCACCGCCCCCGGCGACGTACGGCGCCAGATCGACGCCCTCGCCCGGCACGCCGTGCCGTACCAGGGCCATCTGGCCTTCCCCGGCGAGCAGATGATGCGGCTGTCCATGGACCTCTCCACGGGCACCGCCGGCTGCCTCCTCGCCCTCGGCAGCGCCGCGTCCGACGGCCGCGCGCACCTGCCGTTCCTCCCGCCGCTCCGGCGGCCCACGAGCCGGCCCCAGCCAGGGGCCGAGACAGAGCACACCGTCCCCATGAAGGAAAGGAATCGATCATGACGCTTCTCGACCTGCAGTCGATGGAGACCCCCAAGGAAGAGGCGACGGGCGACATCGCCACCGGCAGCCGCGCGAGCCTGCTGCTCTGCGGCGACAGCAGCCTGAGCGTCACCACCTGTAACTGACCCGCCCGGTCGCGCGGTGCCGAATGCCGCGCGGCCGTACGGATCACCCGGTCCCGGGCGGCGCACGCGCCGCCCGGGACCACCCGTACCCGCCCGAGGAGGACACCGCCCCCATGACCTCCCCGCCGCCGCCTGCCCCCGCATCGCCGGACCGCCGCGACCCGGCGCCCAAGCCGGAGCCCGGGCCCGAGGGCCGGCCGGTGGACGCGGAGGTCCTCCGGGGGGCCCTGCGGCACAGCGGGGGCCGTGCCGCGGCGGTGCTGCTGTGCTCCCTGGGCGCCGCGCTGGCCGCCCTCGCCGAGCCGGCCGTCCTGGGCCGGAGCCTCGACCTGCTGCTCGCCGGTTCGGCCGGCGCACCGCGCTGGGTCGGCCTGTGCGCCGCGCTGATCGCGGCCGAGATCGTCCTGGACGCGCTGGTGGCCCTGCTGACCGGCACCACCAACGCCCGGTCCACCGCCTGGCTCCGCCGCCGCGCCCTCACCCGGCTGCTCGCCGCACCACCGCACCACGCCGCGGACCGCTTCGCGCCCGGCGACCTCGCCACCCGGCTCACCGCCAACGCCACCGAGGCCGGCACCGTCCCGGCCACCGCGGCGGGGGCGCTCGCCACGGTCCTGCCACCCCTCGGCGCGCTGGTCGCGCTGCTGGTCATCGACCCGTGGACGGCGGCCGCGTTCCTGGCCGGGCTCCCGCTGCTGGCCCTGCTGCTCCGGGCGTTCGCCCGCAGCTCCTCCGGCACCGTGACGCGCTACCAGCGCGCGCAGTCCGCCATGGCGGACCGCCTCGTCGAGGCGCTGGCCGGTGCCCGCACCATCGCCGCCGCGGGGACGGCCGCGCGCGAGCGGCGCCGCGTCCTCGCCACGCTGGCCGAACTGGCCGCCGAGGGGCGGACGATGTGGCAGGTCTACGGACGGGCCGTCGCCCGCAGCGGGGTGCTCATGCCCCTGCTGGTGTGCGTCGTCCTCGCCGTCGGCGGCGCCCGGCTGGCCTCCGGCGCCCTGGGCGTCGGCGAACTCGTGGCGGCCTCGCGGTACGCGGCGCTCGCCGCGGGAGTCGGCGCGGTCGCCTCGGCCCTCGGCGCCCTGGTCCGCGGCCGGGCCGCCGCCCGCCGCACCGGTGAACTGCTGGCCCTCCCACGGCTGACGCACGGCCGGGAGGCCCTGCCCGCCGACGGCACGGGCACGCTCGAACTGCGCGGCGTCACCGTCGTACGGGACGGGGTCGCCGTGCTGCGCGGCGTCGACCTGCGCGTGCCCGGCGGGGCCACCGCCGCCGTGGTCGGCCGGTCCGGCGCGGGCAAGTCCCTGCTCGCCGCCGTCGCGGGCCGGCTCACCGACCCCGACGAGGGGTACGTCCTGCTCGACGGGGTACGCCTGGACCGCGTCGAGCCCCGGCGGTTGCGCCGGGAGGTCGGGTACGCCTTCAGCCGGCCGGCCCTCTTCGGCACGACGGTCGGCGAGGCCGTCGCGTTCGGCGCCGACCCGGCACCGGCGGACGCGGTGCGGTCCGCCGCCCGCGCGGCCGGAGCGGACGGGTTCGTCGAGCGGCTGCCGCGCGGCTACGGCACGCACCTGGCCGACGCGCCGCTCTCCGGCGGCGAGCTGCAACGCCTGGGGCTCGCGCGGGCGTTCGCCCACGCGGGACGGCTGCTGATCCTCGACGACGCGATGTCCGGCCTCGACACGGTCACCCAGCGGCAGGTCGAGCGGGCGCTGGCCGAGGACGTGCGGCCCGGCACCCGGCTCGTCGTCGCCCACCGGCTGTCCTCCGCGGCCGGGGCGGACCTGGTGGTCTGGCTGGACGACGGCCGGGTGCGCGCCGTCGGAGCGCACCGCACACTGTGGCGCGACCCGGCGTACCGGGCCGTGTTCGCCGCCGCCGACGGGGCCGGCGCGTGACGGCGCGCACCCGCCGGGTCCTGCCCGAGGGGCGCCGCTTCCTGCGGCGCCGGAAGCGGGACGTGCTGCGGCTGGCCGCCTGGTCCCTGCTGGAGTCGGCCCACACGTTCCTCGGCGGGTACGGCGTGGCCCGCGCGCTGGACGACGGTTTCCTCGCCGGCCGCACCGCTACCGGCCTGCTGTGGCTGGGCGTGGCCGCCCTCGGCACCGTCCTCGGCGGGTTCGCCGTACGCGGGGTGTTCGCCGGGCTGGCCGGCCTGGTCGAGCCGCTGCGCGACGGGCTGGTCCGCCGCGCCGTGTCCCAGGCCATCGACGGGGCGGTGGCCGACCCGGCGCGTGCCGAGAGCGCGGCCGGTGCCGCGGCCGTGTCCCGGCTCACGCACCAGACCGAGATCGCCCGCGACAGCTTCGCCGGACTCGTTCTGACGGCCCGCTCCTTCGTCTTCACCGCCCTGGGCGCGCTGCTGGGCATGGCCGCCCTGGAACCCGCGCTGACGCTCGTCGTCCTCCCGCCGCTCCTGCTCGGACTGGGGCTGTTCCTCGCCACCCTCGGCCCCATGGCCGCCGCGCAGCGCGCCTTCCTCGACACCGACGAGGCGCTGTCGGACCGGGTGGGCGCCGTCGGCGCCGGGCTGCGGGACGTGGTGGCCTGCGGCGGCGAGCGGCGGGTGGCGGCGGACCTGGGGCGGCTGGTCGACGCCGAGGCCCGGCTCTCGCGCCGCCTGGCCCGCTGGGCCGCCGTCCGTACGCTCGCCCTGGGCGCGGCGGGCCGGCTGCCGGTCGTCGCGCTGCTGCTGGCCACGCCGTGGCTGCTGCGCGGCGGGGTGACGGCGGGTGCCCTCCTCGGTGCGGTCACCTATCTCGTCCAGGCGCTGCTGCCCGCACTGGACGCGCTCATGACCGCGTTCGGCACGGCCGGTACGCGGCTGCTGGTGGTACTGGAGCGCTTCACCGCCGCACCCGCCCCGCGCGGACCCGGGGCGCCCGCGCCGACGGGCGTGCGGGCTCCCGTCCTCCTCCGCCGGGTCGGGCCCGCCGCCGAACTGCGGGGCGTGAGCTTCGCCTACGGTCCCGGGGCGCGGCCGGTGCTGGACGGCCTCGACCTGGTCGTCGAGCCGGGGGAGCACCTCGCCGTCGTGGGCCCGAGCGGCATCGGCAAGTCCACCCTGACCGCCCTGCTCGCCGGGCTCCTGGCCCCGACCGCCGGCACGGTCGCCGTGGCCGGCGTACCCGCGCTGCTGCCCCAGCGGGCCTACGTCTTCACCGGCACCGTCCTGGACAACCTCCGCTACCTGAGCCCCCGCGCCACCCCCGCCGAGGTCCGGCGGGCGGTGGACGCGCTGGGGCTCGCCCCGCTCGTCCGGCGGCTCGGCGGCCCGGACGCGGTGATCGACCCGGGCCGCCTGTCGCAGGGCGAGCGGCAGAGGCTGGCGCTCGGCCGCGCCTACCTCGCGCCCGCCCCGCTCCTCCTGCTCGACGAGGCGACGTGCCACCTGGACCCCGACACCGAGGAGCACGCCGAGCGGGCGCTCGCCGCCCGGCCCGGCGCCCTCGTCGTCGTCGCCCACCGCATCTCGTCCGCCGTACGGGCCGACCGGGTCCTCGTCCTGGACGGGGAACGCGCCCAGTGCGCCCCGCACGGCGAGCTGCTCGCCCGCTCGGACCTGTACCGGGACCTGGTCGGCCTGTGGCGCCCCGACGCGGCCTGAGCCGCGCGGCCCGCTACACCCACCCGGCGCCCTGGGATATCCGGATCGCGTCGATCCGGTTGCGGGCGCCGACCTTGCGGGTGGCCGACGCCATGTAGTTGCGCACCGTCCCGTTCGACAGGTGCAGACCCCGGGCGATCTCCGCGATCGACTCCCCCTCCGCCGCCCTCGCCAGCACGCTCAGCTCGCGTGCCGTCAGCGGCATTCTGGACGCCTCCAGGAAGCCGAAGGCGAGGGACTCGTCCACGAACCGTTCCCCCTCGGCGACCTTGCGGATCGCCCGCACCAGCCGCTGCGGCGAACCGTGCTTGTCCACGAAACCCAGCGCCCGCGCCTCGAACGCCCTGCGCAGCGCCCCAGGCCGTCCCGCCGACGCCAGCACCAGCAGCGCCGTGCGCGCACCGAGCACGCTCCGTTCCTCCTCCGCCCCGCCGTCGAACAGCGCCGCTGCCCCCGGACAGTCGAGGTCCACCACGCACACGTCCGGCCGTAACGATTCGGCGTGCCGGCCGGCGGTCCGCCAGCCCGCCGAGAACACATCGAACGCCCCCTCCGATTTCAGCAGCGCCACCAGCGCCGACCTCAGCAGACTCGCGCTGTGCAGGACAAGCACGCTTGTCATGTCCCATCCCCTCCCTGTCGTCCGCCCAGTGGGCAGGCCGGACCTCCGTACGGGCCACCCATGCGGCTTCCCACGGCGGCGGCGGACGAACATGGCCGAGTACGTTCGGGGGCGCGCGCCCCGCGCATACGAGCGCCCCTCGTGCGCCGTCGTGCGCAGGCGTGTGCGCCCCCGCGTGGTGGGGCCCCTGTCGCGTGGTGAGGAACCGGGCGTCCGCCGAGAATGGCCGGGTAGGCGAGGGAGCGTGAAGCGCATGACCCACACGGCCGGCCGCGGCGCCGCCACCCACGACCACCCCGATCTGCCCACGGTGCGTTCGCTCCATGAACTCGGTGAGCTGGTGCGGCGCCGGGAGGCCCTCTACGTCCGCTGGTCCCGGGGCCCGGCCCACGACCTGGACACCACCCGCAGCGTCGACTGGCTCACCGGCATCCCCATGCCCGGTCTGTCCGCGAACCCGCTGCGGGTCGAGTCCTGGTGGGGCGACCGCTCCCTCCGGCTGTGGGTGGCCCGCCGGCTGTACGACTACTGCCACCTGCGCCGTGACCGCGACGGCGACATCCGCCCCTGGACGCTCCACGGCCGCGAGGTCGCGCGCGGCCCGGACAATGAACCGCTCCTGGCCGACATCGTCCCGGTGAGCTGGATCGACCCGGCCGTCATCAAGGAGGCCGAGGCGGAGGTGGCCCGCCAGCGCCGCCCCTGGGGCCCCATGCGCCGCTGACCTCCGGGGTGACCACCGGCCCCGCCGGAAGGCCCGCCGGAACTCATGACCCATGCCCCGCCTGCCGGGCCGCATCCGGGGGCAAACGGTGATCATGCCGAAGACAGCGCCCCCGCCGACGACAGCCGGCCGCCCGCCCCTCGAGCGGGCCCTCACCACCCGCACGCTCTACTTCTTCATCCTCGGCGACGTCCTCGGCGCCGGCGTGTACGTCCTGGTGGGCCAGGTCGCCGCCGACGCCGGGGGAGCGGTGTGGGTGCCGCTCACCGTGGCGCTGCTGCTCGCCCTGCTGACGGCCGCGTCCTACGCGGAACTGGCCACCAAGTACCCCCGCGCCGGTGGCGCCTCCCACTACGCCACCCGTGCCTTCGGCCCCTTCGTCGGGTTCCTCGCGGGCTTCTGCATGCTCGCCGCCGGAGTGGTCTCGGTCGCCGCGCTCGCCCGGGGCTTCGCCGGTGACTACCTGACGGCCTTCGTCAGCGCCCCGGTCGCCCCGGTCGCCGTGCTGTTCCTGGCCGCCCTGGCGCTCCTGAACGCCCGGGGCATCCGGGAGTCCACCCGGGCCAACGTCGTCGCGACCGTCGTCGAGGTGGGCGGTCTGGCGATCGTCGTCGTGCTGGGCTGCCTGCTGCTGGCGCGGGGCGACGGCGACCCGTCGCGGCTCGTCCGGCTCGGCACGGCCGAGCACGGCGCGGCCGCCGCCGTCCTGAGCGGCGCCGTCCTCGCGTACTACTCCTTCGTCGGCTTCGAGACGTCCGTCAACGTCGCCGAGGAGACCCGTGACCCCCGGCGCTCCTACCCGCGCGCCCTCTTCGGCGCGCTGGTCACGGCAGGCGCGGTGTACGTCCTGGTCGGCCTGGCCGCCTCCGCCGCCGTACCGACGAGCACGCTGGCGCACTCCGGCGGGCCGCTGCTGGAGGTGGTCAGGGCGGCCGGCGGCGTGCCGGTGTGGCTCTTCAGCGCCATCGCGCTGGTGGCCGTCGCCAACGGCGCGCTGCTGACCGGCATCATGTCGTCCCGGCTCGCCTACGGGATGGCCCGCGACGGCCTGCTGCCCGCGGTCCTGGCCAGGGTGCTGCCCGGCCGCCGCACCCCGTGGGCCGCGATCGCGGCGACCACCGCCCTGTCGATGCTGCTCGCGCTGACCGGCGGCGTCGCCACCCTCGCGTCCACCCTGGTGCTGCTGCTCCTCGTGGTGTTCCTGCTGGTGAACACGGCCGCGCTGGTGCTGCGCCGTGAACCGGGCACCCCCGGCCACTTCCGCACGCCGGCGGTGGTCCCGGTCCTGGGCGCCGCCTCCTGCGTCCTGCTTTCCACCCGGATCGAGGCCGCGGTCTGGCTGCGCGGGCTGACCGTGCTCGGCGTGGGCCTCGTCCTCGCGGCGGTCGCCGCCGCCCGGCGCGACTCCACCGACCGGCCGCCCGC
Organism: Streptomyces sp. WAC05374; assembly: GCF_004353505.1. Lineage (GTDB taxonomy): Bacteria > Actinomycetota > Actinomycetes > Streptomycetales > Streptomycetaceae > Streptomyces. The sequence goes on along the minus strand of NZ_SMNQ01000001.1, from coordinate 979,467 downwards.
CTGAGCGCGGCCCGCCCGCCGCGCGCCCCGTGCGACAGTCGCGTGAACAGGGCGCCATCGCCATGGACGTGTCAAGATCGGCGTCCTAGCGTCGCCCCATGTCCACCCGAAACCGACGACGCGGCGCCACCGTGCTCGCCGCGGTCTGCCTCGTCGCGGCCCTGCCCCTGGCGGGCGCACGGGCCGACGGCATCCCCCTCGCCCCCGGCCACCGGCTCGTCCCCGGCTACACGGGCGCCCCCGCCACGGCCCGGCCGTTACCCGGCGGGCCCCCGCCGCAACACCCCCACCTGGCGCCCAACGGCCGCAGCGGCATGCACGCGGACGCGGCGGGCAGCGGTACGTATCCGTGGAGCGGCCCGCTGGGAGAGGCCCCCGTCGTCCGCAGCCGGTCCATGGCGGTACTCGGCGGGGAGTGCGCCACCGTCACCTTCGACCGCGCGGGCCGGATCATCACCGTCTGCGGCACCTTCTCCGGCTTCGTCGTCAAGCTGCTGGACCCCTCCTCGCTGGCCGTCCTCGCCGAGTACGCGCTGCCGCAGCGCCCCTCCACGGTCGAGGCCCTCACCCGGCTCGACTTCTCCCGGATCTTCAAGGACACCTCCGGAGGCGCGTACGCCTACCTCGACGAGCGGGACCGGCTCGTCCTCGCCGACTCCCGCCGGCACGTCGTCCGGCTCGCCCACGCCCGGGGCCCCGACGGCCGGTGGCGGTTCACCGCCGACGCGGACTGGGACCTCACCGGACACGTCCCGCACGACTGCGCGACGTGGACCGACCCCCGCCCCACCGGCGAGTGCGACCCCGTGACGTCGGTCATGCCCGACTGGGACGGCCGCATCTGGTGGGTGACCCGCCGGGGCAGGGTCGGCACCGTGGACCCCGCCGACGGCACCGTCCGGTCCGTGCGGCTGCCCGGCGAGGAGATCCAGAACTCCTTCTCCGTCGCCCAGGACGGCGTCTCGATCGTCTCCGACCACGCGCTCTACACCTTCCGGGCCCGGCCCGACGGCACCCCCGAGGTGGTCTGGCGCCAGACCTACGACCGCGGCAGCGGCGCCAAACCCGGCTCGGTGAACCAGGGTTCGGGCACCACACCCGACCTGTTCGGCGCGGGCGGCAAGCGTTACGTGGCGATCACCGACAACGCGGACGGCCGGATGAACGTCCTCGTGTACCGCCGCGAGGCCGGCGTACCGGACGAGCGGCGACTGGTGTGCCGCGTCCCCGTCTTCCCCGACGGCCGGTCCACCACCGACAACTCGCTGATCTCCTGGGGCAACAGCCTGATCGTCGAGAACAACTACGGCTACGAGGACGTCACCTCGCTCACCTTCGGCCGCTCCGTCACCGGCGGAGTGACCCGGGTGGACGTACGCGACGACGGCAGCGGCTGCGACACGGTCTGGGAGAGCCCCGTCCGGTCACCGTCGACCGTCCCCAAACTCTCCACCGCCAACGGCCTGCTCCACCTCTACACCAAGAACCCCCACCCGCTCGGCGTCGACGCCTGGTACCTGACGGCGGTCGACTTCCGCACCGGCCGCGAGCTCTGGAGCAGGCTCACCGGCACCGGCCCCCTCTACGACAACACCTGGGCGCCGGTCACCCTCGGCCCGGACGGCACCGCGTACGTCGGCGTCTTCAACGGCCTGGTCGCGGTACGGGACGGCGGCCACGGTCGAACCGACGATCCCGCGCCGTGAGTCGGGCACGCGGCCCCGCCGAGCGCAGGACGACGTCCAGGGCGCCGTCGGGGTCGGCGGCGTAACAGGCGCTGAACCAGGCCATGTTCGCCTCCACCACCGCCCAGCCCTCCGCCCCTCCGGGCTCGGAGGCCGTCACCAGGCCGACGTCCACGACCACGGCGCTGGGCAGCGTGTCGCCGCGGGCGGCGAGAAGGCCGGCCGCGAAGTCCAGGACGGCCGCGCGGTGGCGGTGGCCGTCCAGCGGCGCCGCGTCGAGCCGGCCGAACGTCGCGTACTGCGCACCCGCCCGCACCTCCCCGTCCAGCACGAACAGGCGGAACTCCGCCTCCCAGGTGACCACCTCGCTGATCAGCACCGGCGTGTCATCGGGCGGCGCGGAGCCGCCGGACGGCAGCCGGCCACCGTCCGCCCGCACCGCCGCCGGGAAGCTCTTGTCGCTCGGCGGCTTGACGAACGCCGGCCGCGTCAGCCGGCGCGCCTCGCCCAGCGTGGCCTCCACCACGCGGCGCAGCGTGTACGCCCGCGGCAGCGACGCCAGCCAGCCGTCGGCCGGCTCCAGCAGCCCCAGGCCGAGCTCCTCCACCACCCCGGCCGCGAACAGCGGCCCTCCGTAGTAGTGGACGTCACCGGAGCCCCACGGTCCCGGCGAGCCCGCGCCACCGCCGGCCGGGAGCACCTCGACCCGCATGCCCCGCCGCGCGGCGGCGGACGCCAGGAGCTCCCCCGTCGAGGTGCGCCGGGGCGACAGGGCGAGGACCGCGTGCTCGTTCATGGTGGGCGACCCTCCCACCGGCGCCGGCCGGCGGTCCACCCATTTCCGGCCGCACCCGGCACGCCCCATGTGGCAGATCTCCCGTCGGCCCCGACAAAAGCGCAGGTCACAGCCGCGTGCAAGGTTTCGGAAGTGGCGCAATACTGCCGCAACACCATAGGGCGGGCAGCATCGGTATGGTCCCGCACATGCCAGCCGAACGCACCCGTGAACACCCCGCACCCGTCGCCGCCGCGCGACGGCGACGGGTGCGCGCGGACCGGGCCCGACAGCTCGCCGACCTGCTGCGCCACCAGGCGCGCACCGGCGGCTTCCCGGGCGGCGTCCTGCCGCTGGAGGGACGGATCGGCACGGACTACGGCGTCTCCCGCAACACCGTGCGCCAGGCGCTCGACCTGCTCCGCGCGGAAGGACTGGTGGAGCGCCAGCCCGGTGTGGGGACCGTCCTGGTGGCGGAGAAGTACCCGCACGGCCTCCACCGGCTCCAGGGGCTCGCCGAGACCCTGCACGAGCACGGTGAGGTGACCAACGAGGTGCGCACGGCGGGCCCGGTCCCGGCACCCGCGCCGGTGGCGCGGCGGCTGCGGGTCGCCGAACGCGCCGACGTGCTCTGCGTGGAGCGGCTGCGCAGGCTCAACGGGCTGCCGCTCTCCCTCGACCTCACGTACATCCCCATGGACATCGGGGCCGCCCTGCTCGACTGCGACCTGGAGCACAACGACGTGTTCCGGCTCATCGAGCGCCTCACCGGGCAGGCCCTCGGCTCGGCCGACATCACCCTCGAAGCCGTCAACGCGGACGCCCACTCCGCCGCCGTGCTCGAAGCACCGCGCGGCGCGGCCGTCCTGATGCTGGAACGGCTCACCCACCTGTGCGACGGGCGGCCCGTGGACCTGGAGTTCATCCGGTTCCGCGGCGACCGCATCACCATGAGCGGCCTCCTGCACCGCTCCTCGCACTGACCACCCGTACCACCCCGCCCCCTCCCTGGAGACAGCCATGCCTCTGGCGCCCCAGCGTGCCGACGTGCCCGTGACCATCGACGAGTCGAAGTGCATCGACGGCTGCACCCTCTGCGTCGACATGTGCCCGCTCGACTCGCTCGCCATCAACCCGGACAGCGGCAAGGCGTACATGCACGTCGACGAGTGCTGGTACTGCGGCCCCTGCGCCGCCCGGTGCCCCACCGGCGCCGTCGAGGTCAACATGCCCTACCTGCTCCGCTGAGAGGCCCGCCATGCCGCGCACACGACTCACCCCCGCCGTCCTGGCCACCGCACTGGCCGCCGCCCTGCTCACCGGGTGCGGCGGCGACGCGGACGCCGACGGCCCCCGCACGGTCACCGTCACCGTCGGCTACCAGTCCAAGACCATCAACACCGTCACCGCCGGCACCCTGCTGCGCGAACTCGGCTACTTCGAGCAGGAACTGAAGACCCGCGGCGCCGAGGACGGCACCACCTACCGCGTACGGTGGCAGGACTACGCCACCGGTGCGCCGATCACCGCCCAGATGACCGCCGGTAAGATCGACATCGGCTCCATGGGGGACTTCCCCCTCCTCATCAACGCCGCCCGCGGCAAGCAGCTCAACCGCCCCACCCGGCTGGTCTCCGTCACCGGCTACAACCTGCGCGGCGGACTCAACACCGTGGTGACCGCCCCGGATTCACCCCTGGAGCGCCTCGAGGACCTGCGCGGCAGGAAGGTGTCGACCTCCGTCGGCTCGGCGGCCGACGGAACCCTCGTCCGCGCCCTGCGACGAGCGGGCATCGACCCGCACAAGGACATCCGCAAGCTCAACCAGCAGCCGTCCGTGGGCGCCTCCGCCCTCCAGTCCGGCAGCGCCGACGCCCTCTCGCAGTTCGTCGCCTGGCCGGGACTCCTCGCCCACCAGGGCCGGGCCAAGGCCCTCTACGACGGTGCCGAACTGAACGTGCCGACCTTCCACGGCGTCACCGTGCGCGAGAGCTTCGCCAAGGAGCGGCCCGCCGTCGTCGACGCCTTCCTGCGCGCCCAGCGACGGGCCACGGACCACCTCCGGGCCGAGCCCGTGGCCGCCGCCGAGTCCGTCGCCCGCGCCACCGGACTCCCGGCCGAGGTCGTCTACCTCTACAACGGCGCCCACGGCATCGCCACCTTCGACCCGACCCTCAAGCCCGCCCTCGTGGACGCCCTGAAACAGGACGTGCCGGTGCTGAAGTCGGCGAAGCTGGTCGGTGACGTGGACGTCGACGCGTTCGTCGACGACCGGTACCTGAAGCGGGTGTACGGGGCCTCCTACGCCGCAGCCCGCGCCACGCGGCCGCCCGCCGCCCGGGCCGAGCTCTGGCTGAAGGACGGCACCACCCGCGCCTTCACCTCCCCGAAGCGCCTCCTCGGCGCGGTGGCCGCCGCCCGCGGCACCGTGCGCGCCGCCTACGTCCCCGACACCACGACCGGCACGCCCTGGTTCGCCGACAAGGCCGTGTGGGTGGCGGACGGGACGGAGCTGCTGCCCTTCGTCACCCCGTCCGGCGCCGCCGCCCACACCGCCCGGCACCCCGGTGCGCGGACCGTCCCGTACGGCGAGGCGCTGCGCCGCGCGGGCGGTGCGTCATGACCGGGCGCCGCGCGCTGCGGGTGCTGTCCCTGGCCGGCGCGCTGGCCGTGTGGCAGCTCCTCACCTCGTACGACGTCAACCTGTGGCTGCGGTTCGAGCAGTTCCCCACGGTGACGGACGTGGCACGGACCTTCGCGCTGCGGGCCGGCGGCGCGGAGTACTGGCAGGACCTCACCGACAGCCTCACCCGCATCGTGACCGGCTTCCTCCTCGCGGCCCTCGCCGGAGTGGCCACCGGCACGGCGATCGCCCGCTCCCGGCTCGCCGCCGACCTCCTCGGTCCCGTGCTCGAAGTGCTGCGCCCCATCCCGGCGATCGCCCTGGTGCCGGTGGCGATCCTGCTCTTCCCCAGCAACGAGCAGGGCATCGTCTTCATCACCTTCACCGCGGCGTTCTTCCCCGTCCTCGTCTCCACCCGGCACGCGGTGCGCTCGCTCAGCCCCGTGTGGGAGGAGGCCGTCCGCACCATGGGCGGCGGGCGGTGGCGCGTGTTGTGGTCGGTGGTGCTGCCCGGCGCCCTGCCGGGCGTCCTCGGCGGCCTGTCGGTCGGCATCGGGGTCTCCTGGATCTGCGTGATCTCCGCGGAGATGATCTCCGGCGAGTACGGGGTGGGCTACCGCACCTGGCAGGACTACACCGTCGTCGACTACCCGGGGGTGTTCGTCGGCATGGTGACGATCGGCCTGCTGGGCTGGCTCACCTCGACGGCCGTGGAGCTCGTGGGACGCCGGCTGACCCGGTGGCTGCCCCGGGCCGCGCTCCCCGCCCCGGCGCCCGCCGCCCGGCGGCCCCGCCGCGCCGCACCCGCGCGCCCCGCCGCCGGGCGCCCCTTCGAACCGGGCCGCCCGCCCGTACCCGTACGGAAGGAGGCCGCGTCATGACCACCACCGCGACCACCACCACCGGCGCCCGCCTCGCCCTGCGCGGTGCGGTGCTCGGCCACCCCGGCGCCCCCGTCCTCGGCGGCGTCGACCTGGACGTCGAGCCCGGGGAGGTCCTGACCGTCGTCGGACCGTCCGGCTGCGGCAAGTCCACCCTGCTGCGCACGCTCGCCGGACTGATCCCCGCCCTGGACGGCGCCGTCACCCTGGACGGCGAGCCCATCACCGGCCCCGGCGGCGAACGGGCGCTGGTGTTCCAGGAGGACGCCCTGCTCCCCTGGCGCACCGTGCGCGCCAACGTCGAACTGCCGCTGGCCGTCCGGGGCGTCCCGCGCGCCGAGCGGCGGGCCGTCGCCACGGCGTGGCTGGAGCGCGTCGGGCTCCCCGCACAGGCACGCAGCCACCCGCACCGGATCTCCGGCGGACAGCGCCAGCGCGTGCAGCTCGCCCGGGCCCTCGCGGGCGGACCGCGCGCCGTCCTGATGGACGAACCCTTCGGCGCCCTGGACGCCCGGACCCGTTCCACGATGCAGCGGCTGCTCATCGACGTCCTGAACGGCACCGGCGCCACGGTCGTCTTCGTCACCCACGACGTCGACGAGGCGATCCTGCTCGGCGACCGCGTCGCGCTCCTCGCCACCGGCCGCGTCCTGCCCGTACCGCGCCCCCGCGACCCCGGCGCCGCGACCGACCCCGCCACGCGCGCCCTGCGCCGCGCCGTCCTCGCATCGCTCAGCACCTGAGAGGCACCACCCATGGACATCCCCTCCCTCGCCGACGCCGAGGAACTCGTCTGCGACGTCCTCGTCATCGGCGGCGGTACGGCCGGGACGATGGCGGCGCTCACCGCCGCCGAGAACGGCGCGAACGTCCTCCTCCTGGAGAAGGCCCACGTCCGGCACTCCGGCGCCCTCGCCATGGGCATGGACGGCGTCAACAACGCCGTCGTCCCCGGCCGGGCCGAACCCGACGACTACGTCGCCGAGATCACCCGCGCCAACGACGGCGTCGTCGACCAGACCACCGTCCGGCAGACCGCGACCCGCGGCTTCGCCATGGTCCAGCGCCTCGAGTCGTACGGGGTGAAGTTCGAGAAGGACGAACACGGCGACTACGCCGTCCGCCAGGTGCACCGCTCCGGCGCGTACGTCCTGCCCATGCCCGAGGGCAAGGACGTCAAGAAGGTCCTCTACCGGCAGCTCCGCCGCCGCGAGATGCGCGAACGCATCCGCATCGAGAACCGCGTCATGCCGGTACGCGTCCTGACCGGCGACGACGGCGGGGCGGTCGGCGCCGCCGGGTTCCACACCCGCACCGGCGCCTTCGTCACCGTACGGGCGGGCGCCGTGATCCTCGCCACCGGCGCGGCCGGCCGCCTCGGGCTGCCCGCGTCGGGCTACCTGTACGGCACGTACGAGAACCCCACCAACGCCGGCGACGGCTACGCCATGGCCTACCACGCGGGCGCGGAGCTCACCGGCATCGAGTGCTTCCAGATCAACCCGCTCATCAAGGACTACAACGGTCCCGCCTGCGCCTACGTCGCCAACCCCTTCGGCGGCTACCAGGTCAACCGGCACGGCGAGCGGTTCGTCGACTCCGACTACTGGTCCGGCGCGATGATGGCCGAGTTCGCCGAGGAGCTGGCTTCCGACCGCGGCCCGGTCTACCTCAAGCTGAGCCACCTCCCCGAGGAGTCGGTGGCGGCCCTCGAAGGCATCCTGCACACCACCGAACGCCCCACCCGTGGCACCTTCCACGCCGGCCGCGGCCATGACTACCGCACCCACGACATCGAGATGCACATCTCGGAGATCGGCCTGTGCGGCGGCCACTCCGCCTCGGGCGTACGCGTCGACGCCCACGCCCGCACCACCGTGCCCCGCCTCTACGCCGCCGGAGACCTGGCCTGCGTCCCGCACAACTACATGATCGGGGCGTTCGTCTTCGGGGATCTCGCGGGAGAGGACGCCGCGCGGTACCGCGCCCACGACGGGGAACTGCCCGCCGCGCAGCTCCGCGAGGCCCACGAGCTGGTCTACCGGCCGCTGCGCAACCCCGGTGGCCCGCCGCAGCCCCAGGTCGAGTACAAGCTGCGCCGCTTCGTCAACGACTACGTCGCCCCGCCCAAGTCCGGCGCCCGGCTCTCGCTCGCGGTCGAGCACTTCGAGCGGATGCGCGCGGAGATCGCCGCCATGGGGGCCACCACCCCGCACGAGCTGATGCGCTGCGCGGAGGTGACCTTCATCCGCGACTGCGCCGAGATGGCGGCCCGCGCGTCCCTGGCCAGGACGGAGTCCCGCTGGGGCCTCTACCACGAGCGCACCGACCACCCCCGGCGCGACGACGCGTCCTGGCTCCACCACCTGGACCTGCGCAAGGCGGCGTCCGGAGCGATGGAGTTCACCGCCCGGCCCGTCGCGCCCTACCTCGTCCCCGTCGACGAGTACGCCCCCGCCGGCGGGCCCTCCCGGCACCTCGGCGAGGTGGCCCTGGAGCAGGTGGCGACCGCCGGACCGCGCGGGGCCGCCCCCACCGCCCTCCGTGCCGCCGCCGCCCCGCGCACCCCCGGCGGGGCGCGGCCCGCGTCCCCGCGCATCCTGGAGCTGCTGGCCCTCACCGAGGACCAGCCCCCGCTGGCCGCGTTCCGCCCCTACCTCCAGGATCCCGACCCCGCCGTGCGCCGCGCCGCCGTCGCGGCCCTCACCGAGACGGCACCGGACGGCACGGGCCCGGCGCTGGCACGGGCGCTCGCCGACCAGGACCCGGGCGTGCGGGGCGCGGCGGCGGACTCGCTGCGCGAGCTGGTCGAGACCTTGCCGCCGGGGCCGGAGCTGCGGGAGCCCCTGGTCGCCGCGCTCCCGTCGGACGACCCGGTGGTCCGCGCGGCGGCGTCGGCCGTGCTGCGCGCGCTGCGGCTGGGCGACGCCGCCCTGTTCCTCCCCGGCCTGGACGACCCGGACCACACGGTGCGCGTCGAGACGGTGCGCGCCCTGGTGTCGGTCGACGCCGTCGACGGGTTGGCGGCGGCCGCGGGCGACGCCCACCGCGAGGTGCGCGTCGCCGCCGCCAAGGGCCTCGCCGCGGTGACGGCGCCCCCGGCGGCCGGCGTGTCCGGCATCCTGGCCCGGCTGGTGGCGGACGACGACGTTCTGGTGCGCGCCGCCGCGTTCGAGGCCCTGGGGTCGGCCGGCTGCCCGCCCGTGCTCACGTCCGCCGCGGTGGCGGCCCTCGCCGACCCGCACTGGCGCCCCCGCGCCGGCGCCGCGGCCGCCCTCGGCGCGGCACCGGCGGACGTGGCCGTCCCCGCCCTGGCCGGGGCGCTGGGCGACGCCAACGCGGACGTGCGCAAGGCCGCGGTGCTGGCGCTGCTGCGCCACCGGGCCGACCGGCGGGCCCGCACGGCGCTGGCCACCGCCACCGGAGACCCGGACGCCGATGTGCGCGCCTACGCGGCCCGGGGCCGCGCCTGACCGGCGCCCCCGGCACGCCACGGGCACCGCTGCCACGCGGACCGGGTGCGCACCGTGGCCGTCCGGCCACGCGGCGTGCCCGGGGCGCCCGTCACGTGTCGCGCGTGGCCGCCATCCCGATCGTCACCAGCCCGAGCACCACCCAGCCGAACCACAGCCAGCCGTTGCTGCCGAGGGCCACCGTGTACGCCGTCGTCAGCACCAGCGCCCCGACGGTGAGCCCACTCATGGTCTTCGTGGAACCGGACATGCGCGTCCTCCTCATGGCGGCCGTACCGCCATGGTCCCCCCTGAGGAGCCCCGCCCGCTACCGTCCGCGCGCCTGGAGGGAGGCCAGGTAGGCGTTGTACGCCTCCAGCTCCTTGTCGCCGTCCCGGTCGGCCGCCCGGTCCTTGCGGACCGCCTGGCGCTGCTCGGACCGGTACCACTGGTAGACCAGCGCGATCAGCACCAGCACGGAGGGGATCTCACTGAACGCCCAGGCGATGCCGCCGGCCGCGTTCTGGTCGGCGAGGGCGTCGAGGCCGAGCGAGGCGGGCGGGTTCTCGTACGCCTTGACCATCGGCTCCGTCGCCATCATCAGCGCGATGCCGAAGAAGGCGTGGAACGGCATGCCCGCGAAGAGCTCCAGCATCCGCATCACGTAGCCGGGCCGGTGCGGACCGGGGTCCACGCCCATGATCGGCCAGAAGAAGACCAGGCCCACCGCGAGGAAGTGCACCATCATCGCGATGTGCCCCGGCCTGGAGCCCATCAGGAAGTCGAACAGCGGCGTGAAGTACAGGCCGTACAGGCTCGCGATGAACAGCGGGATCGTGAACACCGGGTGCGTGATGATCCGCATGTAGCGGCTGTGCAGCAGCGCCAGCAGCAGTTCGCGCGGCCCCTTGGCGCCCCGCCGCGAGGCGACCGGCAGCGCGCGCAGCGCCAGCGTCACGGGCGCCCCGAGCAGCAGCAGGATCGGCGACAGCATGCTGATGACCATGTGCTGGACCATGTGCACGCTGAACATGACCATGCCGTAGTCGTTGAGCCGGGTGCACATCACCAGGGCGATGCTCAGCACGCCGACGACGAACGACACGATCCGCCCCACCGGCCAGGCGTCACCGCGCCGGCGCAGCCGCACGACGCCCCACCCGTACAGGCCGAGCGCCAGCAGGCAGCCGGCCAGGAAGAACACGTCCGGCGAGAACTCCAGGGCCCGCCCCAGGGTGAACGGCGGAAGATCCATGGGCATGTCGTGCATACCGTGCCCGCTGTGATCCATCCGCCGGCTCCTGTTTCGTTTCGTGCTGGGTTGTCCGCTTGCGGGGTCCAGACTAGAACCGCCCCCGATCGCGGCTGCGACCGGGGGCGGGTGGTTCAGTGCGAAACGAGGATCACAGGACGGTCTCGGCCTCGTCGTACCGCTCCGCGGGCACCGTCTTCAGGGTCTGCACCGCGTCGGCCAGCGGCACCATCACGATGTCCGTGCCGCGCAGCGCGGTCAGCATGCCGAACTCGCCCCGGTGCGCCGCCTCCACCGCGTGCCAGCCGAAGCGGGTGGCGAGGACCCGGTCGTACGCGGTCGGCGTCCCGCCCCGCTGGACGTGGCCGAGGATCACCGCGCGGGCCTCCTTGCCGAGCCGCTGCTCCAGCTCGCCGGCGAGCTGCTGCGCCACGCCGGCGAACCGCTCGTGGCCGTAGATGTCCTTGCCGCCCTCGTTGAACTCCATGGTCCCGGCGCGCGGCTTCGCGCCCTCCGCGACCACGACGATCGCGAATTTCTTGCCCGCCTCGAAGCGCGCCCCGACCCGGGCGGTCAGCTCGTCGATGTCGAAGGGGCGCTCGGGGACGACGATCGCGTGCGCACCGGCGGCCATGCCGGAGTGCAGCGCAATCCAGCCGGTGTGGCGGCCCATGACCTCGACGATCAGCACGCGCTGGTGGGACTCGGCGGTGGTCTTCAGCCGGTCCAGCGCCTCCGTGGCGACCCCGACGGCGGTGTCGAAGCCGAAGGTGACGTCGGTGGAGGCGATGTCGTTGTCGATGGTCTTCGGCACGCCGACGATCGGCAGCCCGGCCTGGGAGAGCAGGTTGGCCGCCTTGAGGGTGCCCTCGCCGCCGATCGGGATGATCGCGTCCAGGCCCAGGTCGGCGACGTGCCCCTTGGCGCGCTCGACACCGTCGACGAGGTGCGCCGGCTGGACGCGGGAGGAGCCGAGGATGGTGCCGCCGCGGGCGAGGATGCCGGCCACGGCGTCGAGGTCGAGCTTGCGGTAGTCGGCCTCCAGGAGGCCCTTCCAGCCGTCGTGGAAGCCGATGACCTCGTCCCCGTGGTCGACGACGGCGCGGTGCACGACGGAACGGATGACGGCGTTCAGACCGGGGCAGTCGCCGCCGGAGGTGAGCACACCAATGCGCATAGCCCGAAATACCTTTGCAACGTGGGCCGACTCCCGGACCACGTCGTCCGGTTGGATCCCCGCCACCCTACCGACAATGGGTGACGGGGCCGAAACGAGCGTCCGACTACTGGACGGTAGTCATACGAACCCACAAAGCCGGGGGACCGACGGTCCGTCAGGCCGGCTGCGAGGCCGCCGCGATGCGCTCCGCGCGCAGTGCCTCGTACCACCGGTCGTCGGTCGGCGGCAGCGCGTTCACATCCAGGGCCAGCTTCAGCAGCAGGTCCGCGATCTGCGGATTGCGCGCCATGACCGGTCCGTGCATGTACGTCCCGAAAACGGTGTCGTTGTACGCACCTTCGGTGCCGTCACCGGTGCCGTTGCCGTTGCCGAAGACGGTCCGGGCGAACGGGCGGGCCGTCGGGCCGAGGTGCGTGACGCCCTGGTGGTTCTCGAAACCGGTGAGCTGGGGCAGACCCAGGCGCGGGTCGATGTCCGCCAGCACGTCACCGACGCAGCGGGCACCCTCGCCGCGCGTCGAGATCACGTCGATCAGCCCGAGGCCCGGCTCCCGCTCCCCGAGGTCGTTGATGAACTCGTGGCCCAGGATCTGGTACCCGGCGCACACCGAGAAGATGATGGCGCCGTTCTCCGCCGCCCGGTTCAGACCGCCGTCACGGCGCAGCCGCTCGGCCGCCAGCCGCTGGGGCCGGTCCTCGCCGCCGCCGATCAGGTAGATGTCACCGGACGTCGGGATGGGCTGGTCGCTGCGCACGTCCACCCGCTGCACGTCCAGGCCCCGCTGGCGGGCGCGCCGCTCCACCACGAGGGCGTTGCCCTGGTCTCCGTACGTACTGAGCAGGTCCGGGTAGACCCACACGAGACGCAGACTGCTGTCGCTCATGCTCATGTCCTTTTCAGCGGGTCAGTTGCCGACGCGGCGGCGGACGTCCTGGAACGCGGTGTAGTTGGCGATCAGCTCGATCCGCCCCGGCGGGGAGAGCTGCACCGCCTCGTCGACGGTCTCGCACACCCGGAAGTCCAGGCCCGCGACCTCGAGCCGCACCGCGAGGTCCAGCCGGCGGTCGCCGATCACCACGATCGGGTGGCCGGCCAGCCGCGTGTAGTCCACGTCCCAGAGCCAGGAGGTGTCCGTGCCGTCCGCGCCACGGGCGTTGACGGAGAGGATGACCGGCGTCGGCGGCGGGTCGATCAGCGAAAACGTTTCGAGCCAGCCCGCCGGGTTCTTCGCCAGCAGCAGCCGCAGGTCACGGCCCTGGAACGACACCACGTCGTACCGGCCCGCCACCGCCTGCACCTGGTACATGCGCTCCAGCGCCACCTGCGGCGGTACGCCGAAGACGGCCGCGACGGCGGCGGAGGTGGCCGCGTTCGCCCGGTTGGCGCGGCCGGGGAGCTGGAGGTGGATCGGCCAGGCCGAGCCGTGCGGGTCCAGCACGTGCTCGCCGCTGAGCGCCCAGCTCGGGGCGGGACGGCGGAAGCCGCACTCGCCGCAGAACCAGTCGTCGCCGGGGCGCTGCATCACACCGCCGCAGGCGGGGCAGGACCAGGCGTCGTCCTTCCACTCCTGACCGGCCGCCACCCATACGACGTTGGGGGAGGAGGACGCGGCCCAGACCACGAGGGGGTCGTCGGCGTTGGCGATGACGACCGCCTTCGAGCCGGACAGGCCCTCGCGCCACTTCTCGGCGAGCATCCGCGTCTCGGCGGCGCGGTCGAGCTGGTCGCGGGAGAGGTTGAGCAGTGCGATCGCCTTGGGCGCCACGTCGCGGGCGACACCGGCGAGGTACTTCTCGTCGACCTCGATCACGCCGTACTTCGCGTCCGAGCCGCCCGCGAGGGCGGAGGTGATGCCCGCCGGCATGTTCGCGCCGAGCGCGTTCGAGACGACCGGGCCACTGGCCCGCAGTGCCTCGGCGATCAGCCGGGTGGTGGTGGTCTTGCCGTTGGTCGCCGACACCAGGACGACGTCCAGGTGCTGCGCGAGCCGCCCCAGCAGTTCGGGGTCGAGCTTGAGCGCCACCCGGCCGCCGATCACCGATCCGCTGCCGCGTCCCGCCGCGCGAGACACCGCCGCTGCGGCCTTGCCTGCGGTCACGGCCAGCTTGGCGCGCGGCGACAGCGGCTCAGGATTGCCAGGGTGTCCTGCCATCGTCCTTGTTCCTCCTAGCGTGGGTCCGGGCTCAGCCTATCGAGATCCGGCCGGGCGCCCGAACCGCGCCACCTGCTGAAACCGTCCGGGGCGGTGGAACGTACGCTGGACGCCATGCGAAACCGGCCGATCCCCGGCAGTTCCGGCCATGTACGAGCCATGACCCTGCTCGGCGACCCGGTCCTGCACACCCCCTGCGAGCCCGTCACCGACTTCGGCCCCCGGCTGGCCCGGCTCATCGAGGACATGTTCGCCACGATGTACGCCGCCGAGGGCGTCGGCCTCGCGGCCAACCAGATCGGCGTGGCCTCGCGGGTCTTCGTCTACGACTGCCCCGACGACGAGGACGTCCGCCACCTCGGCCACATCGTCAACCCGCGCCTCGTGGAGGCGGACGGGGTGACCGTGCGCGGCGCCGAGGGGTGCCTGTCCCTGCCGGGCCTCGAGGCGGGTACGGAACGTTTCGACCGCGCGGTCGTGGAAGGCGTCGACCTGCTGGGCGCCCCGGTGCGGGTGGAGGGTACGGGTTTCTTCGCCCGCTGCCTCCAGCACGAGTGCGACCACCTGGACGGCACGGTGTACACGGACCGCCTCACCGGCTGGCGCCGCGCGAAGGCCCTGCGGGCGGCACGCCGCGCGAAGTGGGCCGCCCGCGCCTGACGCCCGCGCCCGGGCCTCCGGTCGTCCCGCGCTCCACGCGGCGCCCCGGACGTCACGCGCCCTGCGCGGCGTCCTCCGCCGGACGCCCCGGCGGTGCGCGGCGGCCCCGCCGTCAGAACCCCGGGCCGCCCGTCCTGTCGTCGACCTGCTCCAGCCGGCCCCACAGCAGGTCCGCCAGCCCGCGCACCAACTCCTCGCGCGTACAAGGGCGTTCGCCGAGCCACCAGTCGCCCGCCGCGTGCATCATGCCGACGATCCCGTGGCCCCAGACCCGGGCCAGCACCTCGCTGTTCGGGCCCAGGTCGACGCGCTCGGCGATGACCCGGGCCAGCTCCTCGCCCATGCGGCGCAGGACCGGCGCCGAATGGCGCCCTATGTCGAAACCCTGCTCCGACTGCTGGCCGGCGCCGGCGTCCTCCGACGGGTGCATCAGGAACCGGTACACCTGCGGGCGGGCCTCGATGGCGGCGAGATAGGTGTCGAGCGTCGCCTCCACCCGCTCCCGCCGGTCGGCCGGCGCGTCGAGCGCCGACTGGAGGGCGGACAGCAGGGCGTCCGTGTGGCGCTTGGCGAGCGCGCGGTACAGGCCGCCCTTGTCGCCGAAGTGGCGGTAGAGGATCGGTTTGGTGATGCCCGCCTCGGCGGCGATGGCGTTCATGGACGCCTGCGGTCCGTCGCGGAGGACCACGCGGTCGGCGGCCTCGAGCAGCTCGCGTCGCCGCTGGTCGGCCGACCGCTGCTGGTCGGTCCGGTGTGTGGTCTCCATAGCGTGTCTCCCCGCCCGTGCGATGTCCCTAAGACCTGCGCAACGTAACACCCGCCCCCTCGGCACTGCCGGTTGACAGCGGCTACTTACCGGTAACAGACTGCGGTTACCGCAAGTAACACGCCGGGAGGGAACATGGCCGAGTTCACGTTTGAACTCAACGACGACCAGAAGCAGGTCCGTGACTGGCTGCACGGCTTCGCCAAGGACGTGATCCGACCGGCCGCCTCCGAGTGGGACGAGCGGGAGGAGACCCCCTGGCCGATCATCCAGGAGGCCGCCAAGGTCGGCATCTACTCCCTCGACTTCTACGCCCAGCAGTTCTTCGACCCCACCGGTCTCGGCATCCCCCTGACGATGGAGGAGCTGTTCTGGGGCGACGCCGGCATCGCCCTGTCCATCGTCGGCACCGGCCTGGCGGCGGTCGGCGTCCTCGCCAACGGCACCGAGGAGCAGATCGGCACCTGGATACCGCAGATGTACGGCGACCCCGACGACGTCAAGGTCGCCGCCTTCTGCTCCTCCGAGCCCGACGCGGGCTCGGACGTCGCCGCCATGCGCACGCGCGCCGTGTACGACGAGGCCAAGGACGAGTGGGTGCTCAACGGCACCAAGACCTGGGCCACCAACGGCGGCATCGCCAATGTCCACGTCGTCGTCGCGGTCGTCGACCCCGGGCTCGGCTCCAAGGGCCACGCGTCCTTCATCGTCCCGCCGGGCACCCCGGGCCTGTCCCAGGGGCAGAAGTTCAAGAAGCACGGCATCCGCGCCTCCCACACCGCCGAGGTCGTCCTCGAGGACGTCCGGGTCCCCGGCTCCTGCCTGCTCGGCGGCAAGGAGAAACTGGACGAGCGCCTCGCCCGCGCACGCGAGAAGGCCGCGAAGGCCGGGCCGGGTGGCGAGCGCGTCAAGAACGCCGCCATGGCCACCTTCGAGGCGTCCCGCCCCGCCGTCGGCGCCATGGCCGTGGGCACCGCGCGCGCCGCGTACGAGGTGGCCCTCGACTACGCCAGGACGCGCGTGCAGTTCGGCCGCCCCATCATCGACAACCAGGGCGTCGCCTTCCAGCTCGCCGACATGCGCACCCAGATCGACGCGGCCCGCCTGCTGGTCTGGCGCGCCTCCTGGATGGCGACCACCGGCAAGCCGTTCACCTCGGCCGAGGGCTCGATGTCGAAGCTGTACGCCAGCGAGGTCGCCAAGAAGGTCACGGCCCAGGCCGTCCAGATCCTCGGCGGCAACGGCTTCACCCGCGAGTACCCGGTGGAGCGGATGCACCGCGACGCCGCCATCTACACGATCTTCGAGGGCACGAGCGAGGTCCAGCGCCTCGTCATCGCCCGCACCCTGTCGGGCATGCCGATCCGCTGACCGCGCGCCCGGACGGGTGGCGGGGCGCCTCCCCCGTGTGAGGCGCCCCGCCCGTCCGCGTGACGTCACTTGACCGAACCGGCCATCACGCCCTGGACGAAGTGCCGCTGGAAGGCGAAGAAGACCACCACCGGCACGATCAGGGACAGGAAGGCACCCGGCGCCAGGACGTCGATGTTGCTGCCGAACTGCCGCACCTGCGACTGGAGTTCCACCGTCAGCGGCTGGGAGGAGCTGTCGGCGAAGAGCAGCGCCACCAGCATGTCGTTCCACACCCACAGGAACTGGAAGATCGCCAGGCTCGCGAGGGCGGGCCGGCCCACCGGAAGCACCAGTTGCGTGAAGATGCGCCACTCGCCACCGCCGTCCATCCGCGCGGCCTCCAGCATTTCACGCGGGATGTCGGCGAAATAGTTCCGCAGCAGGAAAATCGCGAACGGCAGCCCGTACGCCACGTGGAAGAGCACCACGCCCGGGATCGTGCCGAACAGGCCGAGCTGCCCGAAGAGCTTGGCGACCGGCAGCAGACCCACCTGGACCGGCACCACCAGCAGGGCCACCACCAGCAGGAAGATCCAGTCCCGGCCGGGGAACTCCAGCCAGGCGAAGGCGTATCCGGCGAGCGCCGCGACGACCACGACGAGCACGGTCGTGGGCACCGAGATCAGCACCGTGTTCCAGAAGGCCCGGGTGATGCCGGCGTTGCCCAGCAGCGCCGTGTAGTTGTCGAAGGAGAGCTGGGCGGGACTGGTGAGCGCGGTCCACCAGCCGCTCGCGGCGTTGTCGTTGGCCGACCGCAGCGAGGACAGCAGCAGCCCGGCCACCGGGGTGATCCAGACCAGGCCGACGACGGCCAGGAACGCCTGGACCAGCCCGCTGCCCAGCCACCGGCGCAGCCGGCCGCCCGGCGGCCGGGTGGCCGCGGGACGGGCGGGCGGTGCCGGCGGGGCGGACGTCTTCGTCTCGGGTGCGGTGACGGTCGCGCTCATGACTGGCTCCTGCGGAAACGGCGGACGTTGAAGACCATGGCCGGGATCACCAGCAGCAGGAGCAGCACGCCGAGCGCGCTGCCGAGCCCCTGGTTGTTGCCGCCGCCGAAGGAGACCAGCCACATCTGGGTGGCCAGCACGGTGGCGTCCTCCTGCACCGGGCCGGGCGCGATGATGTAGATGAGGTCGAAGACCTTCATCACATTGATCACCAGGGTCACGAACACGACCGTCAGCACGGGCGCCAGCAGCGGCACGGTGATCCGGCGGAACACCTGCCACTCGCTCGCCCCGTCCATCCGGGCCGCCTCCAGCGCGTCGCGCGGCAGCGACGACAGTCCGGCGCCGATGAGCACCATGGCGAAGCCGGTCCAGATCCACAGGTACGCGCCGATGATCGCCGGGGTGACCAGGGCGGGACCGAGCCAGGAGACGCCCTCGTACGGCGGGGCGAAGTTCGCCGCGGGCAGCCGCACGGTGTACGAGCCGTCCGTGAGGCCGGCGAAGCGGAACGAGCCGTCGGCCGCCGTGGTCGCCGTGGCGACCGCCTCGCCGTCCCGGACCGCCTCCACGGTCATCCCGGGCAGCCCGCGCTCGGCCGGGTCGATCACGCCCGGCCGCCCCCCGCCGCCGGGCGTGAAGTCCAGGTAGACGACACCGCCCACCTCGCCCGGACCGGCCTTCGCCGAAGACGCGCTCTCGGCACCGGCCGGCACCTCCTTGGGCGGCACGCCCACGAACCCGAGGTTCACGGTGTCGCCGGGGGAGACGGCCTCGGCGGTGCCGTACGACCCGTCGGCGGCCTTCTTCAGGCCCTGCCCGTCCCGGGCCCGGGCGGCCGGGTAGGAGGAGGTGTCCTCGAAGGCGTCGTGCACGGTGACGACCGCCGCGTTGAGGACGCCCTTGTCGGGGTCCTCCTCGTAGGCGAGCCGGAAGATGATGCCCGCCGCCAGGAAGGAGACGGCCATCGGCATGAACAGCAGCAGTTTGAACGCGGTGGCCCAGCGGACCTTCTCCACCAGCACGGCCAGGATCAGGCCGAGCCCGGTGAGCAGTGTCGGGGCCACGACGACCCAGATGGCGCTGTTGCGGATGGCGGTCAGCGTGGCCGGGTCGCGGAACATCTCCGCGTAGTTCTCGCCGCCGACGAACCGGGTCCCGGCCGCGTCGAAGAAGCTGCGGCCGACCGAGAACACGACGGGGTAGACGACCAGCGCGCCGAGGAGCAGCAGCGCCGGCAGGACGAAGGCCACGGCGATGGTCCGCCGGCGGCGCTGTGCGCGCCGCCGGGGACTCGCGGCCCCCACGGGAGTGGTGAGGGTGGTCATGGTGGTCAGCCCTTGTACGCCTTGGCCGCCGCGGCCTCGAGCGCCGCCGCGGTGGCCGCCGGGTCGGACGGGTCGCGCAGGAAGTCCTGGAGCAGCTTCCACTCGCCGACGCCCTTGGTGCCGCCGAAGGAGGCCGGTGCCTGGTCGGACATGTCGAAGCGCACGGAGTCACCGGCGTCGATCAGGGACTTGGCCGTCTTGCGCAGCGTGTCGTCACCGTAGGAGCCGAGGTCCAGCTTCCTGTTCGGGGACAGGAACCCGCCCGCCTCCGCCCACACGGCGGCCGCCTCGGGCGTCGCGAGGTAGGCGAGGAACGCGTCCGCGGCCTTCTGGTTCTTGCCGTCCTTGAGGACGACGGCCGCGTCACCGCCGCTGACGACGGGGGCCTTGCCGCCCGCGACCGCCGGGAAGGGGAAGAAGGCCGCGTCCTTGCCGATGGTCTTGCCGAACTGGTCCTTGGCTATGCCGGCGACGAAGTCGCCCTCGTACACCATGCCGGCCTCGGGGTCGGGGCCGAAGACCTTCTCGACGGAGCCGGGGAAGTCGGTGCCGAGCGCGCCCTTCTGGCCGCCCGCGATCAGCTTCTGGTCGGAGAACAGCTTCCCCAGGGTGGTGAGGGCCTTCACCACGGTCGGGTCGGTCCACTTGATCTCGTGCTGGGCGAGCTTGTCGTACTTCTCGGGGCCGGCCTGCGAGAGGTAGATGTTCTCGAACCAGTCCGTGAGCGTCCAGCCGTCCTCACCGGCGACCGCGAAGGCCGGCAGGCCCGAGTCGGAGACGGCCTGCCCGGTCGTGAGCATCTGCTCGTACGTCGCCGGTGCCGTGACGCCCGCCTGTTCGAAGGCCTCGGGGCTGTACCAGACCGTCGACTTGTGGGCGGCCTTGAAGTACAGGCCGTACAGCTTGCCGTCGACCGAGCCGTACTTCGTCCAGACGGGCGCGAAGTTGGTGTGGACGGCGTTGATGGTGCGGTCCGGGAGAGGCTTGAGCCAGCCCTTCTTGGCGAACTGCTGGAGCACGCCGACCTGCGGGACCATCACCACGTCGGGGGCGTTGCCGCCCTCGATCTTGCTGCCGACGACCGTGGAGACGTTGTCGCCGGTCGAGGTGAACTGGGTCTTGGCGCCGGTCTTCTCGGTGAAGGCGTCCAGCACCTTCTGGAAGTTCTTCTGCTCGGCGCCGGACCAGACACCGGCCACGTTGAGGGTCTGGCCGCTGAGCTCCTTCGTTCCGCCGCCCGCGCTCACCGGGCCGCCGCCGCAGGCGGTCGCCCCGAGGGCCAGGGTCAGCGCCGAACAGCACGCCATCGCCATCCGTCGTCGTGTCATCATCGTGATACCTCCGAGGTGGTGTGGTCACCGGTCCACCAGGCGGCGGTGGAACCGGGCAGTACGCCGGCCGGGCAAGGGCCGCTGGACAGCAGGGGGGCGCCGGAGACCGGCGCGGGCACCGGGTCGGCGGTGAAGTTGACGGCGCAGACGAGGCCGTCGCCGCGTTCGAAGGCCAGGACACCGGGCGGTGACTCCAGCCAGCGCAGGGTGCCCTCGCCCAACTGCGGCAGCCCGCGCCGCAGTTGCAGGCCCTCGCGGTACAGGTGCCAGAACGAGCGCGTGTCGGCGAGCGCCCGGTCGGTGGCGTGCTCGGCGAACCAGCCGGGCTGCGGCAGCCACGGCTTGGCGCTCTCCGCGCCCGTGCTGAACCCGAACGGCGAGGCGTGCCCCGACCAGGGCAGCGGCACACGGCACCCGTCGCGGATGCGGGCCCGGCTGCCGGTGCGCCGGAAGATCGGGTCGGTGAGCACCTCGTCCGGCAGGTCCACGACCTCCGGCAGGCCCAGCTCCTCGCCCTGGTAGATGTACGCGGCGCCGGGCAGCGCCAGCATCAGCAGCGCGGCGGCCCGTGCCCGGGCGGCGCCCAGGCCGCTGCCCTCGGTTCCGGACTCGCCGTACCGGGTCACCGTGCGCACCTGGTCGTGGTTGTTGAGCACCCAGGTGACGGTGGAGCCGGTGCCGGCGATGTCGCGGATCGCGTCGTCGATGACCGTACGGAAGCTGTCCGCGCCCCAGGGGGCGCTCAGCAGGTCGAAGAAGAACGCCTGGTGCAGCTCGTCGGGTCGGACGTACTTGGCGTGCTCACGGGCGCTGGGTACGGAGACCTCGCCGACGAGCAGCCGGTCGCGGCCGTCACGGTCCGTGTACTCCTCGCACACCGCGCGCCAGTGGCGCCACACGTCGTGCACCTCGGGCTGGTTCCAGGCGAGCGGGTTGACGGAGTCGCGGGTGCGGGCGTCGGCCTCGGGGTCGGGGGAGTCCGGCAGGTCGGGGTGCTTGAACAGCCCGGCGGCCACGTCGATGCGGAATCCGTCCACGCCCCGGTCCAGCCAGAACCGCAGGACGTGCTCGAAGTGGGCGCCCACCTCGGGGTTGCGCCAGTTCAGGTCGGGCTGCTCGGGCGTGAACATGTGCAGGTACCACTGGCCGGGGGTGCCGTCCGGCTCGGTGACCCGGCTCCAGGCCGGGCCGCCGAACATGGCGTGCCAGTTGTTGGGCGGCACGTCCCCGCCGGGGCCGCGGCCCTCGGCGAAGTGGAACCGGGCGCGGGCCTCGCTGCCCGGTCCGGCGGCGAGCGCCTCGCGGAACCAGGCGTGCTCGCTGGAGCAGTGGTTGGGGACGATGTCCAGCAGCACCTTGATGCCGAGCCGGTGGGCGTCGGCCACCAGGCGGCCGAACTCGTCCAGGTCGCCGAAGACGGGGTCCACGTCGCAGTAGTCGGCGACGTCGTAGCCGTGGTCGGCCTGCGGTGACGGGTAGAAGGGGCTCAGCCAGATGCCGTCGACGCCGAGCTTCTTCAGGTACGGCAGGCCGGCCCTGACCCCGGCGAGGTCGCCGATGCCGTCGCCGGTGCTGTCCAGGAAGCTGCGGACGTACACCTGATAGATCACCGCGTCACGCCACCAGGGGTGGGCGGACCGGTGCGTGAGGTGCTGCGAGAGGCCGTCGTTGGCCGGTGCTGTGAGCATCACCCGTTGACCTGTTTCTTCGTGAAGGGGTGCGCGCCATCCAGAGCGGGTAGCGGTTATGCATGCATGTTAAGTAGGCGTGACGAGAGGGTGTCAACGATGCTGCCGAAAACAGCGAAAGTTCAAGGCTTATGTACCGATATGTCCCATGCCTCGGCAGGGTTCGGTTACCTAACGGGTAACTACAGGAGAGGTCTCAGGTCAGCGGCGGTGCGCGATGGCCGCGAGTTCCCCGGCCAGCCGCCGCACGGCCGCCTCGGGCGTCTGGCGCTGCGCCATCGCGTCGTGCGCCACGGCCTGCACGGCCAGGCTGACCTGCTCGTAGTGCGGGCTCTTGGGGCGCGGCGCGGCCGTCAGCACGCTCGCGCGCAGCGCGGGCAGGTAGGGGAAGCGGCGCACCAGCGCGGGCTCCCCGTACAGCGCCGCCCGCACCGGCGGCAGCGCGCCCTCGGTCAGCACCCGGCGCTGCACCGGCTCGCTCGTGAGGTACGCGATGAGGTCGCGCGCCGACTCCGGGTGCCGTGCGTGGCTGCTCACCGCGAGGTTCGACCCGCCCAGCACGCTCGTGCCCGGCCCCTCGGGCCCCGGCAGCGGCACCGCGCCGAACTTCCCCGCCACCCGCGAGTCCGGTCCGGACGCGCCGGCGTAGGCGTACGGCCAGTTGCGCAGGAACAGCAGCCGGCCGTCCTGGAACGCCCGGCGCGACTCCTCCTCGGTGTAGCCGAGCGCCTCCCGGGGAATCCAGCCGTCCCGTACGCCCCCGGCGAGGAAGCCGATCCCGGAGCGGGCGGCGGCCGAGTCCACGGTGACCCGCTCGCCCTCGTCGCCGAGGATGGTGCCGCCCGCCGAGTAGACGGCCTCCGCGGCGTTCACCGTCAGCCCCTCGTACGGCAGGAACTGGCCCGCGTACCCCTCGAGGCCGTACCGCGGGGCGATCGTCCGGGCCTGCCGCCGGAGCTCCGCCCAGGTGCGCGGCGGCCGTTCGCCCTCGCGCTCCAGCACGTCCTTGCGGTAGAAGAGCATTCCGGCATTCGTGACATACGGGACGGCGTACAGCTTGCCGTCGTACGTCGCCGTGTCCACCACCGGCGGCAGGAAGCTGCTCAGCGGGAAGCGCCGCCGGTCCACCGGTGCGATCCACCCGGCCGCGGCGAACTCCGACGTCCACGCCACATCGATGTTGAGGACGTCGAACCGGCCCGCTCCCGACCGCAGGTCCGTGATCATCTGGGCCCGGGTCTCGTCCGCCGAGTCCGGCAGCTCCACCAGCGTGACCTTCTCGCCCGGGTGCGCCCGGTTCCAGCCGTCGAGCACCCGGCCCAGGTAGCCGGTGAGGTCACCGGCCGTCGCCAGGGTCATCGGGCCCCGCCCGCCGCCGGGCGCCCGGTCCGCCGGAGCGGCCCCGGAGGCCGCGTACCCGGTCATAATGACCATGACCACGAGGAGACCCCTACCCGCGGCACGTATCCACCGCATAGGTTCCTCCCAGTGCACCCGGCGCAAGACATCGGCGTCCGCGTCTGCGGGCATGTATACCCGTTAGGCATGGGCGATACTAGAGCCCACATCACACCGGGAGCACGTGGAGGAGGACAGCACGGGTGCGCCTTCCCCTCCTCGCACTCCTCGCGCGCGGCCCCGCCCACGGCTACGAGCTCAAGCAGGACCTTGAGCAACTGCTGGGCGCCGCGTACCCTCCCACCAACGTCGGCCAGATCTACGTGACGCTCGGCCGGCTGGAGAAGTCCGGGCTCATCGAGGGCGAGGAGATCGCCCAGGAGAGCCGGCCCAACAAGAAGATCTACCGTCTCACCGAAGCCGGGCAGGAAGCCCTGCGCGCCTGGTTCGAGGAGACGGCCGACGAACCGAGGGTCCGGGACGAGTTCTTCATGAAACTCGCCCTCGCCCCGCGCACCGGGCTCGCCGACCAGATCGCCCTCATCAACAGACAGCGACGCGAGTACCTCAACACCATGCGCAACCTCTCCAAGCTGGCCGCGACCGAAGACCGCGACAACCGCATGGCCCACCTCCTCATCGAGGGCGCCATGCTGCACCTCCAGGCCGACCTGGACTGGCTGGAGCGGTGCCAGGAGGAACTGGAGGACCTGCGGTGACGGACGGTTCCATACCCCTGCTGCGCGCCGAGGGCCTCGTCAAGACCCACTACGGCGAGGGCGCCCCCGCCCACGCCGTCCGCGGCGTCGACCTCTCCGTACGCCACGGCGAGTTCGTCGCGATCACCGGCCCCTCCGGCGCCGGGAAGTCCACGCTGCTGCACCTGCTCGGCGGGCTCCAGCGCCCCGACAGCGGCTCCCTGTGGCTTGACGGAGAGCGCACCGACGACTACGGCGAGGCGCGGTGGGCCACCGAGCGCCGCCGCAGCATCGGCATCGTCTTCCAGTTCTTCAACCTCGTCTCCAACCTCACCGTCGCCGACAACATCGAACTCCCCGCCCTGCTCGCCGGCACCTCCGCCCGGCAGGCCCGCGCCGAGCGCGAGAAGCTGCTCGCCGAGCTGGGCCTGGAGGGCAAGGCCCGCAGCATGCCCGGCGAACTGTCCGGCGGCGAGCAGCAGCGCGTCGCCCTCGCCCGCGCCCTGGTCAACCAGCCGCGCCTGCTGCTGGCCGACGAACCGGCCGGCAGCCTCGACAGCAAGGGCACCCGCGAGGTGATGCGGCTGCTGACCCGCTACCACCAGCGCGGGCAGAGCATCGTTCTCGTCACCCACGACGCCCGCCTCGCCAGCGCCGCGGACCGGGTGATCAGCTTCTTCGACGGCCGCATCGCCGACGACGCCGCACTGGGCGGGACGCCCCGCCGCGGCACCGGCCTGCCCGGCGTGCTCGAACTGAACGAGCTGAAGGACTGACCGGCGGTGCGGGCCATGCTGCGCTGGGCGCACGCCGATCTGCGGACCCACCGGGGCGAGGCGCTGTTCCTCGTCGCCGCCACCGCCGGCATCGTCGCCTCCCTGCTGCTCGCGACCGCCCTGTTCGGGTACGCCACCAACCCCTGGCAGCGGGTGTTCACCCAGTCCCGCGGCGCCCACGTCTGGCTGCACACCGGCCCGGCCGCCGACACCGGCCGGCTCGCCGCGCTCGACGGTGTCGCCGCCGTCTCCGGCCCGTACCGCACCGCCACCACCACCGCCGCCTCGCGCGGCGCCCGCGCCGGTGTGGAACTGCGCGCCACCGGCGCCGGCCTGCCCGCGACCGGCCGCCCCCTGATCACCGCCGGCCGCTGGCTCGACCCCGCCACCCCCGACGGCGTCGTCCTCGAAGCCGGGCTCGCCCGTGCCCTGTGGGCCGAACCCGGCGACCGGGTCACCGTCACCGGCCGCACCCTGACCGTCCTCGGCGTCGCCGAGACCGCCGAACGCCGCTACCGCCCCGGGGAGCGGCCCGGCACCGTCTGGGCCCTGCCGCGCGCCGTGCCCGGGGACCGCACCGCCGGCCAGGTCGTCGGGCTGCGGCTCGCCGACCCCGACGACACCGACTACACGGTCCAGCGCGCCGTCACCGCGATCGGCGCGGGCGCCGTCAACGACGTCTCCACCTGGCAGCAGGCCCGCGCCGAGGCGCAGGGCGACACCAAGCTCCTCGGCCAGGTGCTCGGGCTCTTCGGCATCGGCGCCCTGGTCGCGGCCGCGCTCGCCGTGTTCGGTGCCATCGCCACCCGGGTGCGCGGCCACCTGCGGGACATCTCGGTCCTCAAGGCCGTCGGGTTCACCCCCGGCCAGGTGGTGCGGATCTTCCTCGTCCAGCACCTGGCGTTCGCCGTCCTCGGGGCGGCCCTCGCCGTGCTGCTCGTGCGGACGCTGGGCGGCCGCCTGCCGGGCCGGCTCGGTGACGCGGTGCAGGTCTGGCAGGGACTGCCCGGCCACCTGCCGGCCCTGCTGCTGGTCCCCGCCGCGGCCGTGCTGTTCATCGGGGCGGCCACCTGCCTGGCGGCCTGGCGGGCGGGCCGCGTGCCGCCCGTACCGGTGCTGCCCCCGGCCGCCGCACCGGGCGGGGGCCTGTCCGGCGCGGCCAGGAAGGCGCTCGGACTGCGCGTCCCGCCCGCCCTGGTCCTCGGCTGGCACCGCGCCTTCGGGCGCGGCCGGCGGGCTCCGGCCACCATCGTGCGCCTCGCGCTGCCGCTGCTGCTGATCACCGTGGCGCTCGGCGCGTGGACGACCATCGAACGGTTCGACAGCCGCCCCGAGCAGCTCGGCCTCGCCGCCGCGCTCACCGCCCGCCCCGACTCCACGCTCACCGACCGCGAGGCGGCCGCCCTCCTCGCGGCCAACCCCGGCGTCCGGGCCGCTCACCCCGGCCTGGAGGTCGCCGCCCTGGTCCCCGGCCAGACCGGCACCATCGCCCTGCGCGGCCTCGGCACCCGCGAGCGGCCCTACCCGTACTCCATCGCGGAGGGCCGTGCCGCCCACGGTCCCGACGAGGCCGTCGCCGGGCAGGGCCTGCTGGACCTGCTCGGCGCCCACGTCGGCGACTGGGTACGGCTCACCGTCGGCGGCCACCCGCAGGTGCTGCACATCGTGGGCCGCAGCATCGAACCGGAGAACGGCGGCCGGGTCGTCTCCACCTCGCTGGACACCCTCCGCGAGAACGACCCCGCGCTGCGCCCCAGCCTCTACCAGCTCCAGTTGCGCCCCGGCGCCGACCCGCGCACGGTCGGCGCCGAGCTGGCCGACGCCTCCGGGGGACGGCTCGACGTCCACGAGGTCACCAGCCCCGCCGACCGCCTCTCCGCCCTGCGTGGCGTCGTCGCCGGACTGATCGGTGTCCTGGCCCTCATCGGCCTCACCGAGCTGTCCACCGCGATCGGCGGCACCGTACGGGACGGCGAACGCGACCTGCTCGCCCTGAAGGCCATCGGCCTGTCCCCGCGCCAGATCACCACGGTCACCGTCACCGCCATCGGCTGCACCGCCCTCGCCGCGGCCCTCGCCGGCACCGCCCTGGGCGTCCCCTTCGCCCACTGGCTGATCGACCACGAGGCCCACGCCACCGGCATAGGCGCCGGCATCGCCCAGGCCCCGCCGCCGCTGCACCTGCTGGCCCTCACCGCGGCCGCCGTCACCGGCGCGCTCGCCCTCGCGGCCCTCCCCGCCGCCCGCGCCACCCGCCGCCGTCTCGCGGACACCCTCAGCGCCGTCGCGTGACCGGGCGGGCGGGCCCGGGCGGGCGTGGCCGTCAGCGGTTCACGAAGTCCCTCACCTGTCCGTAGACCACCGGGTCGCTGCCGAGGGCGCTGTGCCCCAGACAGGCGGTACGGGTGTTGGTGGCGCCGCTCAGGGAGACGCTGCTGTCGGGGTTGATGAAGGTGTCGCAGGGCGACCACCAGGTGGCGTGACGCGTGCCGTCGGGGGTCTCGTCACCCGAGTTGAGGGCGGCGAGGAAGGAGGAGCCGATGCGCATCTCCCCGCACGACGTGTCGTAGCACGAGTTGGCCGCGTCCGTGCCGTGGTTGGGACCGCCCAGGGAGACCCAGGCGTCGGTCTTCCCGCTGCCGCCGAGGGTCTTGGTGTAGTGGCGGCTCGACAGCCCGCCCATGGAGTGCGTGACGATGTCGACCTTCGCCGCCCCGGTCGCTTCGAGCAGCCGGTCGACCTCCGCGGCCAGTTCCCGCGCGGTGGTGGCATTGGACTGGCGCCAGTCGTAACTCCACTGCCGCAGATGGGTGGAGGGCCAGCCGTCCGCACGGAATCTGTCGGCCATGGTGTTCCAATAGGACCCGGACGAGCTGTACCCGTGGACGAAAAGGACGGGATCACCACCCGGGGCGTACGCGGACGCCTGGGCGGCGGCCCCGGCCGGGGCGGCGGTGATGGGCGCGAACAGGACGCTCGCAACGGCGACGGCCAGCAGGTTCTTCTTCATGACCTACCTCGGTGAAGGGGCGCGTGGGGGGCGCGAGAGGAGGTTACTGGCCAGTATGGCCGGGAAGTCAATGGCCGTGCACGAAGCAGCCGCAAGAAATTCCGTGCCGTAATTCCGCTCCATTCCGTAGCGTTATTCAAAACCGACGGAAATGCACGGACGAACCCACGGCCCGAAAGCACGCTCGCGCGCCCCGACGGCCGGTGCTGTACTGAGAAGGACGGACAACCCCTGAGGAGAGGGGGCGTCATGCGTCCTTCCCCCTGGAGCCGCCGCGGCCGGACCGGTGTGGTCGCGGCCGCCCTCACCACCGCCGTGGGCCTCGTCACCGTCGTACCGGCCGGCGCGGACGAGTCACCGCCCACGAGGCAGCGCGGACCGGTCGTGCTGCGCGTCATCGACGGCGACACCCTCGAAGTGCGGGGCGACGGCCGGGTCATCCCCGACGGGACCGTCGCACGCGTGCGCCTGCTGGAGATCGACACGCCCGAGAGGGGCGAGTGCTTCAGCCGTGAGGCCACCGCGCGGACCGCCGAACTGCTGCCCGTCGGCAGCCGACTGCGCACCGAGCGGGACGTCGAGCTGAAGGACCGCTTCGACCGGTACCTGCTCTACGTGTGGAACGACGAGGACGTGTTCGTCAACGAGTCCCTCGTCCGCAGCGGCCATGCCACCCCGGTGCTGTTCGAGCCCAACGACAAGTACTGGCCCACCATGACCACGGCCGAGCGGGCCGCCCGCCGGGCCGGGGCGGGGCTGTGGTCGGCGTGCCCCTCCCGCTGAGCGTCCGCCGGTGACCCCGCGCGGCCCTACGCGCGCAGGAAGTCGAGCAGCAGCTCCGTGACCGCGGCGGGCCGTTCCAGGCTGGGCAGGTGACCGGCCCAGGGCAGCTCGACGTGGCGGGCGTCCTTCAGGACGTCGGGGAGCCCGGCGGCGATGTGCCGGAAGTCCACGAGGTCGCGCCCGCCCGACACGGCGAGGGTCCGCGCCCGGACCAGGCTCAGGTCGACGTCGTAGGTGATCCGCGGGAACCGCTCCGTGACGGCGAGCTGGACGTCGAAGGCGTGGCGCTGCATCCGGCCCACCGCCTCCCGGGCGGGCGCGTCGGCGTCCGGGCCGAGGAAGGTGCCGACGTTGAGGTCCACCGCCCCCGCGACGTCCCCCGCCTCCAGCAGCGCGTCCTCCCGCTCGGCGAACGCCCGCAGGCCGGCGGACGGTTCACGGCCGGCGAGCGCGGTGCACAGCAGCACCAGGTCGCTCACCCGGTCCGGGTGGCGGGCGGCCACCTCCAGGGCGACCCGGCCGCCGTACGAGGAGGCGACCAGTGCGGCGCGCTCGATGCCGAGGGCGTCCATGAGGTGCAGCACGTCCTCGGCATCGTTGTGCGGGCCGTCCGGCGCGGGGGTCTCGCCGAAGCCCCGGAAGTCCGCGCGCACCACCCGGTGACCGGCGGCGAGCAGGTCCGGCCACTGCGGGTCCCACATCCGCCGGTCGCACACGCCGGAGTGCAGCAGGACCAGTGCGGGGCCGTCCCCGGCCACGTCATAAGAGATCGTCATCCGGGGAACACTACGCGGCAGGCACCGCACGCGCCCACCGATATCAGGCGGGCAGCGCCGCCTCGACCGCCGCGACCAGCTCGGCCGCCTCGGGCTCCGTGCGGGGACGGAACCGGGTGACCTCGCCGCCCGGGGCGACGAGGAACTTCTCGAAGTTCCACTGCACGTCACCCGCCTCACCGCCGGCGTCCGCCACCCGCGTCAGCTCCGCGTACAGCGGGTGCCGGCCGTCGCCGTTCACGTCCGTCTTCTCCAGCAGCGGGAACGTCACGCCGTACGTCGCCGAGCAGAACGTCCCGATCTCCTCCGCCGTGCCCGGCTCCTGGCCGCCGAACTGGTTGCACGGCACGCCCAGCACCGTGAAGCCCCGGTCGCCGTACGTCTTCTGGAGCCGCTCCAGGCCCTCGTACTGCGGGGTCAGCCCGCACTTGGAGGCCACGTTGACCACCAGGACGGCCTTGTCCTTGTACTCGGCCAGGGTCGTCGGCTCACCGGACAGGGTGCGCAGCGGGATGTCGTACAGGGACATGCGGGACTCCTCCTCGAAGGGGCGCTGCCGAAGGGCAGCCAACACGGTCGATGAAAACATGCCGGGCCGGCGGGGCTCAGCGGCGGCGGAACAGACCCTCCTGCACCACCGACACCAGCAGCCGGCCCTCGCGGTCGTAGATCCTGCCCCGGGCCAGGCCCCGGCCGCCCGTCGCGATCGGGGACTCCTGGTCGTACAGGAACCACTCGTCGGTCCGGAACGGACGGTGGAACCACATGGCGTGGTCCAGCGAGGCCATGTCGAACCCCCGCGGCCCCCACAGCGGTTCGACGGGGATGCGGACCGCGTCGAGCAGGGTCATGTCCGAGGCGTACGTCAGCGCGCACGTGTGGACCAGCGGGTCGTCGCCCAGCGGGCCCACCGCGCGCATCCACACCGCGCTGCGCGGGTCCGCCTCCTTGACCTCCTCCGCCGTCCAGCGCAGCCGGTCCACGTACCGGATGTCGAACGGCTGGCGGCGCGCCATCCGCTCCAGTGCCTCGGGCAGCGCGCCCAGGTGCTCGCGGATCTCGTCCGTGACCGAGGGAAGCTCCTCCGGCCCCGGGAAGTCCAGGCGCGGCGGAAGCTGGTGCTCGAAGCCCGCCTCCTCCGGCTGGTGGAACGACGCCGTCAGGTTGAAGATCGTCTTGCCGCGCTGCACCGCGGTCACCCGGCGGGTGGTGAACGACCGCCCGTCCCGCACCCGTTCCACCTGGTACACGATCGGCACGCCCGGGGTGCCCGGCCGCAGGAAGTACGCGTGCAGCGAGTGGACCGGCCGGTCGCCCTCGGTGGTGCGGCCGGCCGCCACCAGGGCCTGGCCGGCGACCTGCCCGCCGAAGACCCGTTGCAGGGACTCCTGCGGGCTGGCGCCACGGAAGATGTTGACCTCGATCTGCTCCAGGTCGAGCAGGTCGACGAGCCGCTCGGCGGGGTTCGTCACAAAAGCTCCTTCACACGGGAGGACTTACAACTGGCCGACGTCGGTGACGCGGACGACCGCCCGGCCCTCCTCGTCCGAGGCAGCCAGGTCCACCTCCGCGCTGATGCCCCAGTCATGGTCGCCGCTGGGGTCGGCGAAGGTCTGCCGGACGCGCCACAGCCCGTGCGCCGGGTCCTCCTCGATGGAGAGCAGCTTCGGACCGCGGGCGTCCGGGCCGGTGCCGAGGTCGTCGTACTCGTCCCAGTACGCGTCCATCGCCTCCGCCCACCGCTCCTCGTCCCAGCCCGACTCGGCGTCCATCTCGCCCAGCTCCCGGAGCTGGTCCAGCGCGGCCAGCTCCACCCGGCGGAACATCGCGTTGCGCACCAGGACCCGGAACGCACGGGCGTTGGCCGTGACCGGCTTGACCTGGTCGGCCTTCTCCTGGGCCTCCTCGGCCGTCTCGACCTCCGGGTTGGCGAGCTGCTCCCACTCGTCCAGCAGGGAGGAGTCCACCTGCCGCACCATCTCGCCCAGCCAGGCGATCAGGTCCTCGAGGTCCTCGGTCTTCAGGTCGTCCGGGATGGTGTGGTCCAGCGCCTTGTACGCGGACGCCAGGTACCGCAGCACGATGCCCTCGGTGCGCGCCAGCTCGTAGAACGACGTGAACTCCGTGAAGGACAGCGCCCGCTCGTACATGTCACGGATCACCGACTTGGGCGACACCGGGTGGTCGCCGACCCACGGGTGGGACTTCTTGTACGTGTTGTACGCGTGCCACAGCAGCTCTTCGAGCGGCTTCGGGTACGAGACGTCCTGGAGCCGCTCCATCCGCTCCTCGTACTCGACCCCGTCCGCCTTCATCGCGCCGACCGCCTCGCCGCGCGCCTTGTTCTGCTGGGCGGCGAGGATCTGGCGCGGGTCGTCCAGCGTCGACTCCACCACCGACACCATGTCGAGGGCGTACGACGGCGACTGCGGGTCCAGCAGGTCGAACGCGGCGAGCGCGAACGTGGACAGCGGCTGGTTCAGCGCGAAGTCCTGCTGGAGGTCGACGGTGAGCCGGATCGTGCGGCCCTCGGCATCGGGCGTGTCGAGCTGCTCGACGACCCCGCCGTCCAGCAGCGAACGGTAGATCGCGATGGCCCGGCGGATGTGCCGGAGCTGGTTCTTGCGCGGCTCGTGGTTGTCCTCCAGCAGGCGGCGCATCGCCTCGAAGGCGTTGCCCGGCCGGGCGATCACCGACAGCAGCATGGTGTGCGTGACGCGGAAGCGGGAGGTGAGCGGCTCCGGCTCGGAGGCGATCAGCTTCTGGAAGGTGTTCTCCGTCCAGCCGACGAAGCCCTCCGGCGCCTTCTTGCGCACCACCTTGCGGCGCTTCTTCGGGTCGTCGCCCGCCTTGGCGAGCGCCTTCTCGTTCTCGATGACGTGCTCGGGCGCCTGCGCGACCACGAACCCGGCCGTGTCGAAGCCCGCGCGTCCGGCCCGGCCCGCGATCTGGTGGAACTCCCGGGCCCGCAGCGTGCGCACCCGGTTGCCGTCGTACTTGGTGAGCGCCGTGAACAGCACCGTGCGGATCGGGACGTTCACCCCGACGCCCAGGGTGTCCGTGCCGCAGATGACCTTCAGCAGGCCCGCCTGCGCCAGCTTCTCGACCAGGCGGCGGTACTTGGGCAGCATGCCCGCGTGGTGCACGCCGATGCCGTGACGCACGTACCGCGAGAGGTTCTTGCCGAACTTGGTGGTGAAGCGGAAGTTGCCGATCAGCTCGGCGATCCGGTCCTTCTCCTCGCGGGAGCACATGTTGATGCTCATCAGCGACTGCGCCCGCTCCACCGCCTGCGCCTGCGTGAAGTGGACGATGTAGACCGGCGCCTGCTTGGTCTCCAGCAGCTCGGTCAGCGTCTCCGTGATGGGCGTCAGCTCGTACTCGTAGGAGAGGGGCACCGGCCGGGTCGCGGAGCGGACCACCGAGGTGGGACGGCCGGTGCGGCGCGTGAGGTCCTTCTCGAACATCGAGACGTCGCCGAGCGTCGCCGACATCAGCACGAACTGTGCCTGCGGCAGCTCCAG
Source organism: Streptomyces sp. WAC05374 (assembly GCF_004353505.1). GTDB lineage: Bacteria > Actinomycetota > Actinomycetes > Streptomycetales > Streptomycetaceae > Streptomyces. The sequence goes on along the minus strand of NZ_SMNQ01000001.1, from coordinate 946,369 downwards.
CAGCGGGATCTGCCAGGCCCATCCCCGGTCCGGCTCGGCGTAGAAGTGGAACTCGTCCATCACGACCTGGCCGATGTCCGCGTCCTTGCCGTCACGCAGCGCGATCGACGCCAGCACCTCCGCCGTGCAGCAGATCACGGGCGCGTCGGCGTTCACGGACGCGTCGCCGGTCAGCATGCCCACGTTCTCGGTGCCGAACAGCTTGCACAGGTCGAAGAACTTCTCCGACACCAGCGCCTTGATCGGCGCGGTGTAGAAGGTCACCTGGTCATGGGCGAGCGCGGTGAAGTGCGCACCGGCCGCGACCAGGGACTTTCCGGAGCCCGTCGGGGTGGAGAGGATCACGTTCGCACCCGAGACCACCTCGATCAGCGCCTCCTCCTGCGCCGGGTACAGGGTGATGCCCCGCTCTTCGGCCCATGACGAGAAGGACTCGAAGAGGGCATCGGGGTCGGCGTCCGGCGGCAACTGATCGATAAGGGTCACGCCCCCATCTTGCCTTCCTCACCCCCGGAAGGGGGAACCGGCCGGTCGTACGAAGATCACGAACGGTAGGCTGTCCCGTCGACCGGGGCGGGCGACGACGGCACAACGGGGCGGGGTACGCACATGATGGGACCGGCACACTCACTCTCCGGCGCGGCGGTGTGGCTGGGGGTGGGGGCCGCGACCGCCGCGGCGGGCCACCCCATGCCGTGGCCGGTGCTCGTCGTGGGGGCCCTGATCTGCGCGGGCGCGGCGCTGGCGCCCGACCTCGACCACAAGTCGGCGACCATCTCGCGCGCCTTCGGCCCCGTCTCGCGCGCGCTCTGCGAGATCGTCGACAAGCTCTCGTACGCCGTCTACAAGGCCACGAAAACGCGGGCCGACGCCCGCCGGAGCGGTGGCCACCGCACCCTCACGCACACCTGGGTGTGGGCCGTGCTGTGCGGGGCGGGCGCCTCCGTGCTGGCGGTCACGGGCGGGCGCTGGGCGGTCCTGGCGATCCTCTTCGTCCACCTGGTGCTGGCCGTGGAGGGCCTGCTGTGGCGGGCGGCCCGGATGTCCAGCGACGTCCTGGTGTGGCTGCTGGGCGCCACCAGCGCGTGGATCCTGGCGGGCGTCCTGGACCAGCCCGGCAACGGCTCCGGCTGGCTGTTCACCGCGCCGGGGCAGGAGTACCTGTGGCTGGGCCTGCCGATCGTGCTGGGCGCCCTCGTCCACGACATCGGCGACGCCCTGACCGTCTCGGGCTGCCCGATCCTGTGGCCGATCCCGGTCGGGGGCAAGCGGTGGTACCCGGTGGGCCCGCCGAAGGGCATGCGGTTCCGCGCGGGGAGCTGGGTGGAGCTGAAGGTCCTGATGCCGGCGTTCATGCTGCTCGGCGGCGTGGGCGGGGCGGCCGCGCTGAACTTCATCTGATCGTCCCGTTCGGGTGAACGGGGCGCGAAGCCGCTCCACGGAACTGCATGATCCGCTTTCTTCGGATCATGGATTCCGCACCTCTGACACGCCGTCAATTCACCTCCGCTGCAGGAACGGTGGCTGCCGCCGCCGCCCTCCCGGCCGTCACCGCGCCACCCGCCGCGGCGGCGCCCGGCCCCCGCTCCGGCGCCGCCGGTTCCACCGCCGACCGCTCCACCGCGGCCGGTTCCGGCGCCACCGGTTCCACCGCCGACCGGGAGAGATGCCTCGCCGTCGCCCGCGCCCTGCTCGTCCTCGACGAGGACGGCACCCCCCTCGTCCCGCGCTACGAGAAGATCCTGCTCGGCGCCGGACTGCCCAAGCGGCCCTCCTCGCCCAAGAAGGTCCTGGTCCTCGGCGCGGGCCCGGCCGGCCTGACCGCCGCGGCCCTGCTCAAGCGCGCCGGCCACCACGTCACCGTCGTCGAGGCCAACGGCAACCGCGCCGGCGGCCGCATCAAGACCTTCCGCACCGGTGGCCACGAGAACGCCGCCCAGCCGTTCGCCGACCCGAAGCAGTACGCCGAGGCGGGCGCCATGCGCATCCCCGGCAGCCACCCGCTCGTCATCGGGCTGATCGACAGGCTCGGCATCGAGCGGCGCCCCTTCCACTACGTCGACTCCGGCCCCGACGGCAAGCCCCGGTACCGCACCTGGATCCGCGTCAACGGCATCAGCGCCCGCCGCGCCGACTACGCCAGGGACCCCCGGGCGATCAACCGCTCCTTCGGCGTGCCGGAGAAGTACGAGACCGTCCCGGCGGCCGCCATCGTGCGCGCCGCCCTCGACCCCGTACGCGACGAGTACAGCACCCGCCGCCCCGACGGCACCCGGGCCGACAAGCCGATGCCCGAGCTGCTCGAAGGCTGGGCCAGGGTCGTCCAGCGGTTCGGCGACTGGTCGATGCACCGGTTCCTCACCGAGTACGCCGGGCTCGACGAGCGCACCGTCGACCTGATCGGAACCCTGGAGAACATGACCTCCAGGCTGCCGCTGTCGTTCCTGCACACCTTCATCAGCCAGGCCCTCATCAGCCCCGGCACCGCCTTCCACGAGCTGACCGGCGGCACCGCCGTCCTCGTCGACGCCCTCCTCGGCCAGGTCCGCGACGAGGTCCGCTTCGACCGGCGCGTCACCCGCATCGAGACCCGGGAGGAAGGCGAGCGGGTGGTCGTCGACACCGTCTCCGAGGGCCGCGGCGGCAAGGTCGTCCGCGAGCGGTTCACCGGGGACGCGGCGATCGTGACCATCCCCTTCTCCGGTCTGCGGCACGTCCAGATCTCCCCGCAGCCGTCGTACGCCAAGCGCCGCGCGATCCAGGAGGTGCACTACGACAGCGCCACCAAGGTCCTCCTCGAATTCAGCCGCCGCTGGTGGGAGTTCGACGAGGACGACTGGCGGCGCGAACTGGACGCCATCGAGCCCGGGCTGTACGACCGCTACCGCAAGGGCCAGGTGGCGCACGACGGCCGCCTGCTCGGCGAGCACCCCTCCGTGCCCCGGGGCCACCTCTCCGACGACCAGCGCACGCTCTACGCGGCCAACGCCTGGGTCACCCGCGACCAGCCCGAGGCCGCCGGGATCGTCGGCGGCGGCTCGGTGACCGACAACCCCAACCGCTTCATGTTCCACCCCTCCCACCCCGTCCCCGGCAGCCCCGGCGGAGTCGTCCTCGCCTCCTACAGTTGGGCCGACGACGCCAGGCGCTGGGACGCCTACGACGACGAGGCCCGCTACGCGCTCGCCCTGCGCGGCATGCAGGAGGTCTACGGCCGGCGGCTGGAGGTCTTCTTCACCGGCGTCGGCCGCACCCAGAGCTGGCAGCGCGACCCGTACGCCTACGGCGAGGCGTCCGTCCTGCTGCCCGGCCAGCACACCGAGATCCTCCTCGACATGCGCACCCCCGAAGGCCCCCTCCACTTCGCCGGCTGCCACACCTCGGTCAAACCCGCCTGGATCGAAGGCGCCCTGGAATCCGCGGTCCGCGCGGCCCTGGAGGTGCACGGCACCCGCTGACGCCACGCCCCGGGGCCGGGACAGCGCCCGGCCCCGGCCCCTACCCGTGCCAGGACCGCCACAGGGACGCGTACGCGCCGTCCGCGGCGACCAGGGTGTCGTGGGGGCCCAGTTCGGTGATCCGGCCGCCCTCGACGACCGCGATCAGGTCCGCGTCGTGGGCCGTGTGGAGCCGGTGCGCGATCGCCACCACCGTGCGGCCCTCCAGTACCCGGGCCAGGGAACGCTCCAGGTGGCGGGCGGCGCGCGGGTCGAGCAGTGAGGTGGCCTCGTCCAGCACCAGGGTGTGCGGGTCGGCCAGCACCAGGCGGGCCAGCGCGACCTGCTGGGCCTGCGCCGGGGTCAGCGCCAGGCCGCCCGAGCCGACCTCGGTGTCCAGCCCCTCGTCCAGCGCCCGCGCCCAGCCGTCCGCGTCGACCGCCGCGAGGGCCGCCCACAGGTCGGCGTCCGTCGCGCCCGTCCGCGCCAGCAGCAGGTTGTCCCGGAGCGTGCCGACGAAGACGTGGTGCTCCTGGTTGACCAGCGCCACGTGCGCCCGGACGCGCTCGGCGGGCATCCGGGACAGCTCCGCCCCACCGAGGGTGACCCGCCCGGTGCGCGGGGCGTAGATCCCCGCCAGCAGCCGGCCCAGCGTCGACTTGCCCGCGCCCGACGGGCCGACCAGGGCAAGCCGTGTTCCCGGCGCCACCTCCAGCGACACCCGGTGCAGCACGTCCACACCCTCGCGGTAGCCGAACCGCACCTCGTCCGCGCGCACGTCGCGCCCGTCCGGGCGCACCGCCCCGTCGCCGCTCTCCGGCTCGATCTCCCGCACGCCCACCAGCCGGGCCAGCGACACCTGGGCCACCTGGAGCTCGTCGTACCAGCGAAGGATGATCCCGACCGGCTCCACCAGCATCTGCGCCAGCAGCGCGCCCGTGGCGAGCGCGCCCACGGCCATCCAGCCGTTCAGCACGAACACCCCGCCGATCATCAGGACGGCGGCCAGGACGGTGGTGTGGGTGACGTTGATGACCGGGAAGAGGACCGAGCGCAGGAAGAGCGTGTACCGCTCCCAGGCCGTCCACTCCTTGATCCTGCGGTCCGACAGCGCGACCCGCCGCGCGCCGAGCCGGTGCGCCTCGACCGTGCGGCCCGCGTCGACCGTCTCGGCCAGTCCGGCGGCGACCGCCGCGTACCCGGCGGCCTCCGACCGGTAGGCGGCGGGCGCCCGCCTGAAGTACCAGCGGCAGCCCGCGATCAGCAGCGGCGCGGCCACCAGCACGGAGAGCGCCAGCGGCGGCGCGGTCACCGCGAGGCCGCCGATCAGCAGCCCCGCCCACACGACGCCGATGGCGAGCTGCGGCACGGCCTCCCGCATGGCGTTGGCCAGCCGGTCGACGTCGGTGGTGATCCGGGACAGCAGGTCACCGGTGCCCGCCCGCTCCAGCACGCCCGGCGGCAGCGCCACCGACCGTACGAGGAAGTCCTCGCGCAGGTCGGCCAGCATCTCCTCGCCGAGCATCGCGCCCCGCAGCCGCACCAGGCGGACGAACACCGCCTGCACGACCAGCGCGGCCGCGAACGCGCCCACGGTCACCGGGAGGTTCAGGTCCCGCGTGCCCGCCGCGAGCCGGTCGACCAGCGCACCCAGCAGGTACGGGCCGACCATCGAGGCGACGACCGCGACCGCGTTGACGGCGACGAGCACGGCGAACGCGGTGCGGTGGCGGCGCAGCAGGTCCGTCACGTACGCCCGGACCGTCGCGGTGGTGCCGACGGGCAGCGTGGTGGTGGACTCGGGGGCCGCCGGGTCGTACGCGGGCGGCGCCATGCCGGTCGGGGCGCTCATGCCGACTCCTCGATGTCCACCAGGGCTTCCTCCTCGGTCTCGCGGGTGACCACCGCGCGGTAGCGCTCCTCGGTGGCCAGCAGTTCGCGGTGCGTGCCCACCGCCACCGCCTCGCCCTCGTGGACCAGCACCACCCGGTCCGCCAGGTCGAGGAGCAGCGGCGACGACGCCAGCACCACGGTCGTACGGCCGGTGCGCAGCCGCTGGACGCCCGCCGCGACCCGCGCCTCGGTGTGCGCGTCCACCGCCGACGTCGGCTCGTCCAGCACCAGCACCTCGGGGTCGGCGACCAGCGACCGGGCCAGGGCGAGGCGCTGGCGCTGGCCGCCCGACAGCGACCGGCCGCGCTCGGTGATCCGGGCGCGCATCGGGTCGCCGCCGCCGTCCGCCGACGCCTGGGCGAGCGCCTCCAGCACGTCACCGCACCGGGCGGCGGCCAGGGCGTCCCCGGCGGCGACCCGGCCCGACGACGGGACGTCCAGCAGTTCGTGCAGGGTGCCGGACAGCAGCACCGGGTCCTTGTCCTGGACGAGGACGGCGGAGCGTGCCGCGTCGAGCGGCAGCGCGTCCAGGGGCACCCCGCCGAGCAGGACGGAGACATGGCCCTCCGGCTCCTGGGAGGGGTGCCCGCCGAGCCGGTCGGCCAGCGTCCCGGCGAAGTCCGGGTCGCCGCAGACCACGGCGGTGAGCCCGCCCGCCGGGGCGAGCAGCCCGGTCACGGGGTCGTAGAGGTCACCGCCCGGCCGCTCGTGCGCGTCCGTCACGGTGGCTGTCGTGGTGCGTGTCAGGGCGAGCACCCGGGCGGCGCGGGTGGCGGAGGGGCGGGAGAAGGAGTAGGCCATGGCCAGTTCCTCGAACGTGCGCAACTGGTGGTGGGTGAGGGTCACCGCCCCGTACACGGTGACGAGTTCGCCGACCGTGACCCGTCCCTCCAGGGCGAGCTTCGCCCCGTACAGCACCACCACGACCAGCAGCAGCCCGGGCAGCAGCACCTGGACCGCCGCGATCAGGGCCCACATCCGGGCGCTGCGCACGGCGGCCCGGCGCACCTCCTGGGAGGCCGCCCGGTAGCGGCCGAGGAACAGCTCCTCCCCGCCGATGCCGCGCAGGACGCGGAGCCCGGCCACCGTGTCGGAGGCCAGCTCGGTGGCGCGGCCGGCCTTCTCCCGCTGCACGTCGGCGCGGCGGGTGGCGCGGGGGAGCAGCGGGAGGGCGGCGAGGGCCACCACGGGCAGGCCGACGGCGACGACGACGCCGAGGGCCGGCTGGTAGAGGACGAGGCCGGCGCAGACCAGGAGCAGCGTGGTGGCCGCCGCGGCGAACCGGGAGAGCACCTCCACGAACCAGCCGATCTTCTCGACGTCCCCGGTGGAGACGGCGACGACCTCGCCGGCGGCGACCCGCCGGGTCAGCAGCGCGCCCAGCTCGGCGGTCTTGCGGGCCAGGAGTTGCTGGACGCGTGCGGCGGCCGTGATCCAGTTGGTGACCGCCGTACGGTGCTGCATCGTGTCGCCCACCGCGATGGCCGCGCCGAGCAGGGCGATCAGGGCGCCGGCCCGGGCGAGGCCGCCGCCCGAGCCGTCGACGACGGCCTGGACGGCGAGCCCCACGCCGAGTGGGAGTCCGGCGATGCCGAGGTGGAGCAGCAGGCCCCACAGCAGGGTCCTGACCTGGCCGCCCCACTGGTTGCGGCCCAGCCACAGCAGGAAGCGGGTGCCGGACCTGACGTCGGGGTCGCCGGGATCTGCGTACGGGAGTTGGTGAATCTGCATGACGTCCCAGAGGTTCCGTCGGCGGGCGGGGGTGGGTGGGCAGCACGGAGCGGCGGCCGGAAACCGTGCAAGGTTCGCCTTCCGGACCCGGGCACGGCAATCGATTTTCCGGTGGACCGTACGGAACGAGCCACGGTTCACGGCCGCCCTCTGGTGCCGAACGCGCGCCCCGCGCTTCACTCCCGGCCCATGGGACAACGAAAAGTCATGAGCATGCTCACCGCCGCGGTGCTGGCCCTCACCGCGCCGTTCTGCTCCGCCCCGGCCGCCTCCGCCGCACCACCGCCGCCGCCCGCCGAGTTCGGCAGCGACTGGCACGATCCGGTCACCGCCGCTCCGCCCGTACCCCGGCCGGCCGGCGCACCCACCTGCGACATGACCCTCGCCCAGGCGCAGTTCCGCGACTTCACGCCCTACCGGGGCACCTACACGCCCCCCGAGGGCTGCGGCGACCGGTGGAGCACGGTCGTGCTGCGGCTCGACGGCAGGGTGAAGGGACGGCAGTACGACCGGCTCGGCCACCTCGCCATCGGTGGCGTCGAGGTCTTCCGCACCTCCACCCCGCAGCCGTCCCCCGACGGCATCACCTGGTCGGTGGAGACCGACATCACCCGCTACAGCGACACCCTGCGCCGCCCGCAGTCGGTCGAGATGCTCATCGGCAACGTCGTCGACGACACCCACACCGGCGTCATCGACGTCACCGTGACGCTCACGTTCTACGCCGGGACACCCGCCCCGGCCGCCGGCGTGCCCGACCGGGTCATCCCGCTCAACACCCCGTCCCTTACCACCCCGCGCAACACCGAACGCGTCCTCGCGGAGGTGTACGCCACCGGCTCCGGCGGCGGCTGCGAGGAGTACTGGTACCTGACCGTCCCGGACACCGCGCCCTACACGTGCAAGGCGGCCGGCGGGCCGCACCGCGAGGTGCGGATAGCGGTCGACGGACGGCTCGCCGGGATCGCCGCCCCCTTCCCTACGGTCTGGACCGGCGGCTGGTCCAACCCCTTCCTCTGGTACGTGATCCCCGGCCCCCGCGCCTTCGACGTCCGGCCCGTCCTCTACGACCTGACGCCCTTCGCCGCCCTCCTCAACGACGGCCGCCCGCACCGCGTCGAAATCTCCGTCGCCGGGGTGCCCGCCGGGCAGACCGGCTGGTCCGCACCCACCAACGTGCTCGTCTGGCAGGACGAGGGCAGCAGCGTCGTCACCGGCGCGCTGACGCGCCACCAGGAGACCGCGCCCACCGGCTCCTCGGTGTACGCACCCGGCCCGGAGCACCGCGTCGACACCTCGGCGGCCCACCGGCTCACCGTCTCCGGCCACCTCGACACCTCGCACGGCCGCGTCACCACCACCGTCACCCGGTCCGTCACCGGCACCTCCGTCCACCGCTGGACCGACGGCGAGACCCGGGACGCGCTGACGGCGGCCTGGCGGGACGACGAGACCGTCGTCCGGGGCGGGAGCACCACCCGCACCCACCGCACGTACACCATGGACGGCGAGACGACGCTCGGCGCCGGGGAGCGGCTGCGCACCGTCCTCGCCCTCGGCGACCGCGCCGACACCCTCGTCCTGCGGGACGGCGAACGCCCGCGCCGGACACGGCTCCACGCCACGTACGCGGGTGACGCGACGTACACCACGGGCGTCCCGCGCGACCAGCGGCACGCCGTCGGCACCAGCTCCGCCCGCCACCGGCTGTACGGCCCCGGCGGCTGCTACGACCGGAGCCTGACGACGGTCCAGGGGACGCTGACGGAGGACCGCCGCCGCTGCTGACGTGCGGCGGGGCCCGGCCCGGTCGCCCGGCGCGGACCGGGCCCCGCGGCCCTCACTCCGGCCGGACCGAGTCCACGCCCGGCCGGGCCCTCGTCCACTCGCCGCGCGTGAAGTCGGGTATCCGCTGCGGCGCGCCCTTCGCCTTGACCGAGGCGTGGCTCAGCGGTACCGGCGCCGTCCAGGTCGCCCCGTCGTACACGTCGAAGTCCGGGACCAGGCCGAGCCGCATGCACTGCATCAGCCGGTACACCATGATGTAGTCCATCCCGCCGTGCCCGCCGGGCGGGTTGGCGTGCTCCCTCCACAGCCAGTGGTCGAACTCGTCCGCGTACGCCGAGAAGTCCGCCCACTGGTCGTCGTCGTGGTCCGGCTCGATGTATATGCGGGCCGGGTAGTCCTCGAAGACGCCCTTCGTACCGCCCAGGCTGTTGATCCTGCTGTACGGGTGCGGGGTGGACACGTCGTGCTCCAGCCGGATCACCCGGCCCCTGGCGGTCTGCACCATGCTGATGGTGCGGTCGCTCTCGATGTACGTCTCCTTCCAACTGGGGTCGCCCGGAGGCATGTTGGCCTCGCGGTACTCGGCGAGACCCAGCGCGGGCGTGCCGAAGCTGCTGATGCTGACCGCGCGGTCGCCCCGGTTGACGTCCATGTAGTTGGCGACGGGCGCGAAGCCGTGGTTGGGGTACAGGTCGCCGCGCAGCCGGGTGTGCCACAGCCGGCGCCAGGGGCCCTCGTAGTACGTCGGCGAGAACATCAGGCCCCGCAGGTCGTGGTTGTACGCCCCGGCCCCGTGCAGCAGTTCGCCGAACCTGCCGGCGTGCGCCATGCGCAGCACCCGCATCTCGTTCCTGCCGTAGCAGCAGTTCTCGAGCTGCATGCAGTGGCGGCGGGTGCGCTCGGAGAGGTCGACGAGCTCCCACAGCTCGTCCAGCCGCATGGCGAGGGGGCACTCGACGCCGACGTGCTTGCCGTTCAGCATCGCCGTCTTCGCCATGGCGAAGTGGACGTCCCAGGGGGTCGCCACGTAGACGAGGTCGATGTCGCCGCGCTCACAGAGCCGTTCGTAGTCGTTCTCCCCGCCGGCATGGATGGCGGGCGACGGCTGCCCGGCCCGCACCACCTTGGCGGCGGCCTGCTCGGCCTTGGCCTTCACGGGGTCGCAGACGGCGACCACACGGACGCCCGGCACGGCGAGGAACAGGTCGATCATGCTGCCGCCGCGGTTGCCGAGGCCGATGATCGCGACGCGGACGGTGGAGCGCCGCTCGAAGGGCACGCCGGCCATGGTGCGGCCCTGGCGCGGGGGAGCGGCGGGGGCCTCGACCGGGCCGGTCCCGGCGGCGGCAGCGGTGCCGCTCAGCGCGCCGAGCCCCAGTCCGGCGGCGCCCGCCACCCCGGCGGTGGTCCGCATGACGGACCGGCGGCTGGGGGTGTCCTGGCCCCGGTCCTGGTTCCCGGGTGCTGCGTCGTTCATCGAACCTCCAGTGCGTTGTGTGCGCGGCTGGTTCATGAATCCCGGCAAGGACCCTGGCCGTTGGGGTTGGTGATACGCAAGAGGGCTGGTTGGACTCTCGTTCCGAACACATGGACTCTTCTGCGGGCATGGCGCGATGGCGTTCACGCCGAGCCCTGGACGCCGCCGCCCGCCGGTCCCGGCCGGCCCCGCCCCGGCCGCGCGGCGCGCGGCGGGGGTTTCGGTCGTTCTCCCCCGCCATCCGGCCAACGCCCCGCCGGAGAAAGGCCGTTCGCCTAGGATCCCGGCCGACGCGCACACCGGCCGCCCAAGGGGCACTCGGGGGACACATGTCCAAGGAACCGACCGTTCCCGTCGGTCTCGTGGAGGACCTGCCACTGGCGGTCAGCCGCAACCCGGGGACGACGCTCTTCTCCGTCATCTCCAGCACGTTCGGCGACGCCGCCCACGGAACACCCCCGGAATGGCGCCGGGCCGTCCGCGCCGCCGCGCCCGCCGGTGCCGCGGCCACCGTGCGGGCGCTGCTCACCGCGAGCCACCCCTGGGCGCCGGACTCCCTCGCCCTGACCTCGGCCGTCGGCGCCGGGGCGGCCACGCCGGTCGCCGAGGAACTAGACCGCCTCGACCCGGACGCACTGCTGGGGGACCTGGGGGAGCGGTACGGCGAGCACCTTCCCGCCGCGTGGCGCCGGGTGGCGGACCGCCCCGGGGAGTTCCTCACCGCCTACCGCACCCTGGCCCGGTCCGTCTGGGACGCCTTCGCTCCGCTGTGGCACCAGGCGGACGCGCTGCTCGGCCGCGAAGTGGAACGCGTCGGGGCCGCAGCCGTCACCGGCACCCTCGGCACGGTCGTCAACGACCTCGGTGCCCCCGTCCGGTACGCCGACGGCCGGGTCCACCTGCCGCACACGTGCCCGCGGCACGCGGCCGGGACCGGGCGGCGCCGGCTGGTGCTCGTCCCGCTGGCGTCCGGGTTCGGTGCCTGCACGTACAGCGCCGAGGACCCCGGGCTGATCTGGATCGGCTACCCGCTGCCGGGACTGGGCCGGCTCGGGCACCGGACCGGGGAACGGCACCCGCCGCCCGCACAGGACCGCCTCGACCTGGTGCTCGGCCCGGTCCGCGCCGCGCTCCTGCGCCAGGCGCACCGCCGGCCGTCCGTGTCGGAGGCCGCGCGGCACGCCCACATCACCGTCAGCACCGCCACGTACCACTGCGACCTGCTCACCCGGTCGGGGCTGCTGCGGCGGCTGCGCCACGGCCGGGAGACCCGCCTGTGCCTCACGGACGACGGCGCGGCCCTGCTCGACCTGCTGGCATGAGCGTGAGCGTCAGGGGCGCGTCGCGGCCTCCAGGTGCAGCAGCACCGAGTGGTACGGGCGGCCCGTCGCGTGGTGCATGCCGATCTCGCACATGCGGTTGGCCGAGAGGTACGCGTCGAAGGTCCGCGCCGTCACCTCCGCCGCCTCCCGGGCCGTCGCCGCCTCCGTCAGCTCCGGGTGCAGCAGCCCCCGGTCGCCCGCGAAGGCACAGCACCCGGCGTCGTCCGGCACGACGACCTCCTCCGCGCACGCCGCCGCGAGCTCCGTGAGCCGGTCCTCGTCGCCCAGGTGCCGCATCGCGCACGTGGGGTGGACGACCGCCGACGCGGCCCTCCGCCGTACCGTCAGGTGCGGCAGCAGGTCGCCGGCGGCCCACACCACCGCGTCGACCACCGTCAGCTCCGCGTGCAGCTCGCGCTGGTGGGCGCTCAGGTACGGCACCACCTCCCGCCCCAGGCCCAGCGCGCAGGACGAGGCGTCCACGACGAGCGGCAGCCTGCCGCCCGCCGTCCAGCCCCACGCGGCCTCCACCACCCGGCCGGCCATGACGCGGGCGCCCTCCTCGTACCCCTTGGAGTGCCAGATCGTGGCGCAGCACGTGCCCGCCACGTCGTCCGGGATCCACACCGGCTTCCCCGCCCGCGCCGACAGGGCGACCACCGCCTCGGGCAGGGACGGCCCGTCGTGGCCGGCCGGCTCCCCGAAGATCCGGTTCACACAGGCCGGGAAGTACACGGCGGCCGCGCCCGCCCGCTCCGTGGCGGGCAATCCGGCGGCCGCGCCGGGGAGTTCCGGCAGCCACCCGGGCACCAGCTCCGTCCGTACCGCCGTGCGCAGCAGCCCGGTGACGGCCGCCGGGAGCCGGTCGCCCAGCCGCCGCCCGGTGGCCACCGCGAGCCGCGCCGAGGACTCCACCGCCGCGAACCGCCGCGCGGCCCGTGCCGCCATCCGCTCCTCGCGCGGCGAGTGCCGGGCGTGCCGCAGCCGCTTCATCAGCGCCCCGGTGTCGATGCCGACGGGGCAGGCCAGCGCGCACGTCGAGTCGCCCGCGCAGGTGTCCACCGCCGCGTACCCGTACGCCGCGAGCAGGCCGTGCTCTACGGGGGAGCCGGGGGTCTGCCGCATCATCTCCCGGCGCAGCACGATCCGCTGGCGGGGTGACGTCGTCAGGTCCGTGCTGGGGCAGGTCGGTTCGCAGAAGCCGCACTCGATGCAGGCGTCGGTGAGCGGCTCCACCCTGGGCACCGTCTTCAGGCCGCGCAGGTGCGCCCGCGGGTCCCGGTCCAGGACGACCCCGGGGGCGAGCACGCCCTCCGGGTCGAGGGCCCGCTTCGTCCGCCACATCAGCTCCGTGGCCGCGGGGCCCCACTCCAGCTCCAGGAACGGCGCGATGTTCCGGCCGGTGGCGTGCTCGGCCTTGAGGGAGCCGTCGAACCGTTCGACGGTCAGCTTGCAGAAGTCGTCCATGAACGCGGCGTACCGGTCCACGTCGTCCGGGTCGGCCGGGTCGAAGGCGAGCAGGAAGTGCAGGTTGCCGTGGGCCGCGTGACCGGCGACGGCGGCGTCGAAGCCGTGCTCCGCCTGGAGCCCGAGCAGCGCCTCGCACGCCTCGGCCAGCCGCGACGGGGGCACCGCGAAGTCCTCGGTGATCAGCGTCGTACCGGACGGGCGGCCGCCGCCCACGGCGGCGACGAACGCCTTGCGCGCCTTCCAGTACCCGCCGATGGTGCGGGCGTCCCGCGTGAACCCGTTGGTCACCGACGGCACGGGCGCCACCGTCCCGACCTCCTCAAGGACGCGCGCCGCCGCCCGCTCGTACTCCTCCAGCGCCGCCGTGTCGGGCGCCCGGAACTCCACCAGCAGCGCCGTGGCCGGCCCGGGCAGGTCGGCCCAGTCGGCCGGCACCCCGTCCACCCGCACGGAGGACCGCAGCGTGTTGCCGTCCATCAGCTCCACCGCGACCGCTCCGGCCTCGGTGAAGCGCGGCACGGCGGCCGCGGCGGCCGGCAGCGACGGGAAGAACAGCAGCGCCGCCGCGACCTCGCGGTCCAGCGGCAGGGTGTCGAACACCACCTCGGAGAGGAAGCCGAGGGTGCCCTGCGAGCCGACCATCAGCCCGCGCAGGATCTCGACGGGGGTGGCGCCGTCCAGGTAGGCGTCGAGGCGGTAGCCGTTGGTGTTCTTCAGCTCGTACTTGGCGCGGATGCGGGCCGTCAGCTCCGGGTCCGCCTCGATCTCCGCCTTGATGGCGAGCAGTCGCGCGCACAGCTCCGGCTCGGCGCGCGCCAGGGCGTCGTCGGCGTCCGGGTCACCCGTGTCGACGACCGTCCCGGACGGCAGCACCACGGTGAGGGAGGCGACCGTGCGGTAGGAGTTGCGCGCCGTGCCGGCCGTCATCCCCGACGCGTTGTTGGCGACGACCCCGCCGATCGTGGCCGCCACGGCGCTCGCCGGGTCGGGGCCCAGCACCCGGCCGTACCGGGCGAGGGCGGCGTTGGCCCGGGCGACGGTGGTGCCCGGCCGGAGCCGGACGCGGGCGCCGCCGTCCAGCACTTCGACGCCCGCCCAGTGCCTGCGCACGTCGACCAGGATGTCCTCGCCCTGAGCCTGGCCGTTGAGGCTCGTCCCGGCCGCCCGGAACACCACCTCGCGGCCCTTCTCGTGCGCGTACGCCAGGAGCGCCGAGACGTCGCCGGCGTCCTGCGCGACCACCACGATCCGGGGCACGAAGCGGTAGGGGCTGGCGTCGGAGGCGTACCGGACGAGGTCGGAGACCTGCCAGAGCACCTTGTCGGGCCCGAGCAGGGCGGTCAGCTCCTGGCGCAGCCGTCCGGGTGAACCCTCCGCCACCAGGTCGGGGACCCGGTCGTGGGACGGGCCGTGGTGCGTACCGGGGCGGAGGGCGTCGGGTTTCGGCTCCAGCAGCGGCATGTCACGGTCCCCTCGGCGGGCGGCACGGGCGTCAGCAGCGCCGCTCCGGCACTCCGTCGACCAGAGCGGACAGCAGGCCGCCGAGCACCTCGCGCTGGTCGGCGGTCAATGGAGCAAGGATGTCCTCTGCCGCGGCCCGGCGCGCGCTGCGGAGCTGCCGCAGCGTGTCACGGCCGGTGTCGGTCAGCTCGATCCGCACGACCCGGCGGTTGGCCGGATCGGGGACGCGGCGCACCCGGCCGCTCGCCTCCAGGCCGTCCACGAGGCTGGTGACGGCGCGGGGCACCACCTCCAGACGGGCGGCGAGGTCGGCCATGCGGGGCGCGTGGTCGTAGTGCGCGACCGTACGGAGCAGCCGGGACTGGGCGGGGGTGATCGCTATGTCGGCGGACTCGAGCTGCCGCTTCTGGCTGCGGTGGAGGCGCCGGGTGAGCCGGAGCAACTGCTCCGCCAGCAGGCCGTCGGCGTCGGGGGAGTTCATGGCCGGATGGTATCAGGACCATGTTCATTGTGAGGTTAGGTAACAATGAGCTAAGCTCTCGAACGCCACCGCACCCGACTCTCCGAAGGAGCTCATGCGCATTCACGCGGAGTCCACCTGGACGCCCCCGCCGCCCGGTCCGGACCAGCCCCCGGCCCAGATCCGGCGCATCCTGCGGCTCTTCCGTCCCTACCGCGCCCGGCTGGCCGTGGTCGGTCTGCTCGTCGCCGCCTCGTCCCTGGTGTCCGTCGCCTCGCCCTTCCTGCTCCGCGAGATCCTCGACACCGCGATCCCGCAGCAGCGCACGGGCCTGCTGACGCTCCTCGCCCTCGGCATGATCCTCACCGCCGTGGTGACCAGTGTCTTCGGCGTGCTGCAGACGCTGATCTCCACGACGGTCGGCCAGCGCGTCATGCACGACCTGCGCACCGCCGTCTACGGCCGGCTCCAGCGCATGCCGCTCGCCTTCTTCACCCGCACGCGCACGGGCGAGGTGCAGTCCCGCATCGCCAACGACATCGGCGGCATGCAGGCCACCGTGACCTCCACCGCCACCTCCCTCGTATCGAACCTGACCGCCGTCGTGGCCTCCGTCGTCGCCATGCTGGCGCTGGACTGGCGGCTGACGGCCGTCTCGCTGCTC
Organism: Streptomyces sp. WAC05374; assembly: GCF_004353505.1. Lineage (GTDB taxonomy): Bacteria > Actinomycetota > Actinomycetes > Streptomycetales > Streptomycetaceae > Streptomyces. Next base: position 930,666 of record NZ_SMNQ01000001.1, on the reverse strand, counting down.
CTGCTGCCGCTGTTCGTGTGGATCAGCCGCCGGGTCGGCCGGGAGCGCAAGAAGATCACCACGCAGCGGCAGAAGCAGATGGCCGCCATGGCGGCCACCGTCACCGAGTCGCTCTCGGTCAGCGGCATCCTGCTGGGCCGGACGATGGGCCGCGCGGACTCCCTCACCCGGTCCTTCGCCGCCGAGTCGGAGCGCCTGGTCGGTCTCGAGGTGCGCTCCTCGATGGCCGGCCGCTGGCGGATGTCGACGATCGGGATCGTCATGGCCGCCATGCCGGCGCTCATCTACTGGGCGGCCGGGCTCGCGCTCCAGAGCGGCGGGTCCTCCCTCTCGATCGGCACCCTCGTCGCCTTCGTCTCGCTCCAGCAGGGCCTGTTCCGGCCCGCCGTGAGCCTGCTGTCGACCGGGGTGGAGATCCAGACCTCCCTCGCCCTCTTCCAGCGGATCTTCGAGTACCTCGACCTCCCGGTGGACATCACCGAGCCCGACGACCCGGTCCGGCTGGACACCGTCCGCGGTGAGGTCCGCTTCGAGGACGTCGGCTTCCGGTACGACGCCAAGAGCGGCGAGACGCTCAGCGGGATCGACCTCACCGTGCCGGCGGGCGGCAGCCTGGCCGTCGTCGGGCCCACCGGCTCCGGCAAGTCCACGCTCAGCTACCTGGTGCCGCGGCTGTACGACGTCACCCGCGGCCGCGTCACGCTCGACGGCGTCGACGTGCGGGACCTGGACTTCGACAGCCTCGCCCGGGGGGTGGGCGTGGTCTCCCAGGAGACGTACCTCTTTCATGCCTCGGTCGCCGACAACCTCCGCTTCGCCCGCCCGGAGGCGACGGACGAGGAGATCGAGGCGGCCGCCAGGGCGGCCCAGATCCACGACCACATCGCCTCGCTCCCCGACGGGTACGACACCCTGGTCGGCGAGCGCGGCTACCGCTTCTCCGGCGGGGAGAAGCAGCGCCTCGCCATCGCCCGGACCATCCTGCGCGACCCGCCCGTGCTCATCCTGGACGAGGCGACCAGCGCCCTGGACACGCGCACGGAGCACGCGGTGCAGCAGGCGATCGACGCCCTCTCCGCCGGCCGTACCACCATCACCATCGCCCACCGGCTCTCCACCATCAGGGAGGCGGACGAGATCGTCGTGCTCGACGGCGGCCGTATCGCCGAGCGCGGCACCCATGAGGAACTGATGGAGCGCGACGGCCGCTATGCCGCCCTGGTGCGCGGGGACGCCGAGCTGGAACCGGCCGCCTCCTGACGCGACGGCGCCGCCGCTCCCCTGGGACGGGGGAGCGACGGCGCCGGGGGAAGCAGGCGTCAGACGAGCCAGCCGACGAAGTGGAAGACGCCGGCGAGCAGGTCGGTGATGACGTTCATGTGGTGCGTTCTCCTTGTGCGTCACGTGCGTTGTGGGACATGCGCAACCGAGGTCTGCAGCCCGTCGCCTGCGCACCACCAGCATCAGGCGCCGCAGGGGGGCGGGGCGGGAGAACGCCCGGCGATCATGCGTTCGGGCGAACAACCGCGCCTGTGTTCGTGTGTTCGCCCGCGGCGTCCCGGGCGCTGTCGAATGTCGCAATTGCCGGGTTCCATGGCCGTCGCGGGTTAGCGTGCCCGCATGGTGAACGAGTCCCCGCAGGGGTCCCCGCAGGGCACGCCCGGGCGCAGGCCCCGTATGACCCGCCGCGGCCGGCTGGCCCTGGGCGCGGGCCTGGTCGTCGTCGTGGCAGCGGCGGTGCTGGTGCCGCTGCTGCTGCTCAAGGAGCCCCCGGCGCCGCCGCCCCCGGAGAAACCGGTCATGCTGCTCATCCCCGAGGGCTGGCGGGCCAGTCAGGTGTACGAGGCGGTCGACAAGGCGGTCAAGGCGCCACCCGGCACCGCCCGGCGCATCGCGGAGTCGGGCACGCTGAAACTGCCGGACGACGCGCTGGGCAACCCCGAGGGGTTCCTGTTCCCGGCCACGTACCCCGTCTACCGGAAGACGACCGCGCGCGGCCTGCTCGACTACATGGTCAGGACGGCGGGCGAGCGGTTCGGCCCGGACCGCGCCGTCACGGCCGCCGGGCGCGGAGGTGTGAGCCTCTACCAGGCGGTGACCATCGCCAGCGTCGTCCAGGCCGAGGCGGACACCCCGGAGGACATGGGCAAGGTCGCCCGGGTCGTCCACAACCGGCTCGCCCAGGGCATGGCGCTCCAGATGGACTCGACGCTCAACTACGGCCTCGGCCGCTCCACGCTCGACACGTCCCACGCCGACACCCGGATGGACAACCCGTACAACACCTACAACCGCCAGGGCCTGCCGCCCACGCCCATCGGCAACCCCGGCGAGCAGGCCATGCGCGCCGCCCGCACCCCGCCGCCCGGCGACTGGCTCTACTTCGTCACCGTGCGGCCCGGCGACACCCGGTTCACCGCCGATTACGCCGAACACCAGCGCAACGTCCAGGAGTTCAACGAGCAGCGCGCGGCGGCGCCGAACTGAGGCCCCCGGGCCGTCTCCCGGGCGGTCAGCGCAGGAGCCACTTCCTGGTGAGCTCCAGCACCTCCGCGCGGCTGCGGCCGCCGTGGTCGGCGGCGACGAAGTGGTTGCCGATGCGCAGCGAGAAGGTGATCAGGCAGCGGACCTCCACGTCGTCCGCGTCCGCGCAGAAGGAGCCGAACAGGGACCGCATGTACTCCATGCGCCGGTTGTCGACCCGCTTGAGGCGCTCCGCCACCGTCTCGTCGCGGCGGGCCCAGTCGCGGATGGCGAGTTCGGCGGTGGTGCTCGTCATCCGGCTGTCGCCCGATCCGGCGATGGTGAACAGCCGCCCCAGCCTGGTCCTGGCGTCCCCGCCGTCGCGCTCGACCCGCTCGATCACGTTCTCGGTGACCTCGCGCTCCCAGGTGTCCAGGATCTCGGCCAGCAGTGCGTCGCGGTTGCGGAAGTACCCGTAGAAGCCGCCCTTGCTGACGCCGAGCGCCTGGGCCAGCGCCTCGATCCGGACGGCTTCCGGGCCGCCGGCGGACAGGGCCCGCAGCCCCTCCTCGATCCACTTGCCCCGGGGCGTGCGGGCGATCGCCATGGTGTGTCTCCGCTCACGTCTTCCTGATCTATACGGGGGCGTATAGATATGGCTAGTCTTATCTGTACGGCATCGTATAGAAGGGGCCAGCGCATGAGACTCCCCAGCACCGCCCACACCTCCCGCCCCTGGCGGATCCACGAGATCGCCCCCGACTTCCACCTGGAGGACGTCTGGGCGCTCCCGACCCCGGGCGGCCCCGACGACCTCCCGCACCTGGTGCGCCAGATCACGGAAGGGACGGGCGACGGGATAACCGTCTCCTCGCCCGTGTACCGCGCGCTCTTCGCCATCCGCTGGAAGCTCGGGGCGCTGCTCAACTGGGACGCGTCCGGCGCCGGCCTCGACGCCCGGGTCCCCACGCTGCGCGACCGCTTCCCGGCGGACCTCCTCGCGGCGCCCCGGGGGGACGATCCGTGTTCGGTCCCCTTCCGCTCGCTCTACCAGCTCCCCGACGAGTGGGCGGCCGAGATGGCCAACCGCACGGTGCACGCGGTGATGCACATCGGCTGGGTCCCGGACGGGGCCGGTGGCCACCGGGGCCAGATGGCGGTCCTGGTGAAGGCGAACGGCGTCTTCGGGCGCCTCTACATGGCGTGCATCAAGCCCTTCCGCTACGTCGGGGTGTACCCGGCGCTGTTCCGGGCCATGGGGCGCGCATGGCAGGCGAACGCCCACCAGAAGGCCGCGGGATAGGAGGCCCACGCGCCGACGGGGCCCGCCACGGGGGTGCGGGCCCCGCCGCGCGGAACGGACCGGTACGGCGACCAACGGGTGGGCGGCGGGTCCGGGCTGGTCACCGCAACCGGGGCCGCCGGTCCCATCCGGTCGGACCGCCACCCGGGCCGGACCAGGTCGGACCGCCACCCGCCGCCCGCCCCTCACCCGGTCAGACCGCCACGGGCTCCGCCGGCTCCCGCTCCTCACGCGCCAGGAGCCGGCGGATGTCGCGGACGGCGGCGCGGCCCGCGCGGTTGGCGCCGATGGTCGAGGCCGAGGGCCCGTACCCGACGAGGTGCACGCGCTCGTCGCGGACCGCCCGCGTCCCGTCCAGCCGGATGCCGCCGCCCGGTTCGCGCAGCCGGAGCGGGGCCAGGTGGTCGATGGCCGCGCGGAAGCCGGTCGCCCACAGGATGACGTCCGCCTCCACGGTCCGGCCGTCCTTCCAGGCCACCCCCGTCGGGGTGATCCGGTCGAACATCGGCAGTCGGTCCAGGATGCCGCGCTCCCGCGCCCGCCGGGTCGCGTCGTTCAGTGGCAGTCCCGTCACGCTCACCACGCTCCGGGGCGCCAGCCCGCGCCGTACCCGGTCCTCGACCAGGGCGACCGCCGCCCGGCCCTGCGCCTCCCCGAACGGGCCCTCGCGCCAGACCGGCTCGCGCCGGGTCACCCAGGTCGTCCCGGCGGCCACCTCGGCGATCTCCATCAAGTGCTGCGTCCCCGACGCTCCGCCGCCCACCACGATCACCCGCTGCCCGGCGAGCCCGGCCGGCCCGGGATAGTTCGCGGTGTGGAGCTGGCGCCCCCGGAACGTCTCCTGGCCCGGGTAGCGCGGCCAGAACGGCCGGTCCCAGGTGCCGGTCGCGTTGATCAGGGCGCGTGTCACGTACGTCCCCTCCGAGGACTCCACGAGCAGGCGCCCGTCCCCGCCCTCGCGTACGGCGGTGACGCCGGCCGGCCGGTGCACCCGGAGCCCGAACCTCTCCTCGTACCGCGCGAAGTACTCGCCGATCACCTCCGACGAGGGGCGGCCGTCGTCGGCGCCGGTCAGCTCCATGCCGGGCAGCGCGTGCATCCCGTGCACCTTGCCGTACGTCAGGGACGGCCAGCGGAACTGCCAGGCGCCGCCCGGACGCGGGGCGTGGTCCAGGACGACGAAGTCGCGGTCCGGCTCCAGCCCGGCACGCCGGAGGTGGTACGCGGCGGAGAGCCCCGCCTGGCCCGCACCGATGACGACCACGTCCACGAGATGGTTCATGTTTCTACTAACCAGGGCCGCCCCGTGGATCTTCCCGTGTCCGGGTCTCAGATGACGTGGGCCTCCGGCCGGACCCGGTCCGGCGCCCCGCCCCCGAACCGGTCGGCGGTCAGCGGCCCCACGTCGAGGAACGGCGCACGGCCCAGGTACAGGTCGCGCACCACCTCGCCCACGGCCGGCGCCTGGAGGAAGCCGTGCCCGGAGAAGCCCGTCGCGTACAGGAACCGGCCGACGCCCGGGGCCTCGCCGATCAGCGCGTTGCGGTCGGGCGTCGTCTCGTACAGCCCCGCCCACCCGCCGGTCACCGGCACGTCCACGAGTGCGGGCACGCGCCGGGCGGCCGCCTCGCGGAACGGCTCCAGCCACTCCTCGCCGAACTCCCGCCCGAACCCCGGCTCCTGGCGCGGATCGGACAGGCCCAGGACCAGGCCGCCGGCGCCGTCCCCGTGGAAGTACAGCGTCGAGCCGTAGTCCAGCGTGAACGGCACCCGGGGCGGGGCCGGGTCCAGGCGTCCGGTCAGGGCGATCTGCCGCCGCAGCGGGGTGACGGGCAGGTCGACCCCCACCATCGCGCCGACGCCCCGCGACCAGGCCCCGGCGGCACAGACCACCGCCCCGGTGCGGACCGTCCCGGCCGATGTGCGCACCGCGCGCACCGCACCGCCGGACGTCTCGATCCCGGTGACCTCGCACCGGGTGGCCACCGTCGCCCCGAGCGCGGTGGCGCCCCGCAGGTAACCGGTGACGGCCGCACGGGGAAGCGCGTACCCGTCGGCGGGGGAGTGCGCGGCGGCCACGATCGACGACGGCTCGACGTACGGGCACAGGGCGTGCGCCTCCCGGGGGCTCAGCAGCCGGCTCGGCACGCCGTACGCGTGCTGCACCTCCATGCCCCGCCGGAAGACCTCCACCTCCGCCTCGTCCCCGAGCAGGAACAGGTACCCCACCCTCTCCAGCCCGATGTCCGCCCCGGGCCGCTCCCCGAACGCCCGCCACGCCTCCAGGCTGCGCTGCCCAAGCCGTACGTTGACCGGGTCGGAGAACTGCGCCCGCACCCCGCCGATCGGCTTGCCCGAAGACCCCGACGCGGGCGTGTCCCGCTCCACCACCAGCACGCGCCCCACCCCCGCCTCGGCCAGATGGAAGGCGACGCTCGCCCCGATCACCCCCGCACCGATGACCACGACATCGACAGCACCGGGTAACGGCGGTTCGCCTGAACCACCGGGCGACGCAACGTTGATCGTCATGCCCCCATCGTGACCGCCGGCCCCCCTCCCGTCCATGGCGCCCCACCTGACACGCCGTCTCCCGCGACGCGCACCCGCCCGATGCCACCATGGGGGCATGAGCGACGCATTCACCACCCGTACGCTGCGGATCACCACCGGCAACCGCGAGACGGTCCACGACCTGACCGGCGCCTGCGCCTCCTTCCTGCGGGAGGTGGCGGCGGGCCGGGACGGCCTGCTGAACGTCTTCACCCCGCACGCCACCACCGGCGTGGCCATCCTGGAGACCGGCGCGGGCAGCGACGACGACCTCCTGGCGGCCCTGCACACCCTGCTCCCCGCCGACGACCGCTGGCAGCACCGCCACGGCAGCCCCGGCCACGGCCGCGACCACGTCCTGCCCGCCCTGGTCCCCCCGCACGCCACGATCCCGGTCGTCGGCGGCGAAATGGCCCTCGGCACCTGGCAGTCGGTGTGCGTGGTCGACACCAACAAGGACAACCCGGACCGTCAGGTGCGGTTGAGCTTTCTCGGATAGTCCGGAAGCGGGCGCGACAGCGGGAGCTCCTCCCCGTCGTACGGAGTGCGGGGCCCGGCGTCCCGCCCGCCCGCGGGCCGCGTCCCGTCCTTCCGGCCTCGCGCCCCGCGCACCGGCCACCACATGCCCCGGCCCAGCAGTGCCGCGGCCGCCGGGACGAGGAGGAGCGACAGGACGAAGGAGGACAGCAGGATGCCCAAAGCCGTGGCGAAGCCCATCTGGCGGGTGGAGGCGTCCGCGTTCACCGCGAGGCTGCCGAAGGAGGCCGCGAGGACCACACCGGCCGTGGCGATGGCCGGTGCCGTGTGCCGCACCGCGCGGGCCACGGCGGCACGGGCCGCGCCTCCGTGGGCCATCTCCTCACGCAGGCGGTCACTGATGAGGATGTTGTAGTCGGTGCCCAGTGCCACGACGAACAGGAACAGCACCAACGGCAGGACGAAGTTCACCCCCGGCTCCCCGCCGATGTGCTGGAAGACCAGGGCGGAGGCGCCGAACGTCGCCGCGAAGCACAGCCCGACCGAGAGCATCAGCACCACCGGGGCCGCCAGGCTGCGCAGCAGCACCACCAGGATCAGCGCGATCAGTGCCGCGGCGACCGGGAACACCGTCCGCAGGTCCCGGTCGACCGCGGTCGCCACATCGGCGAACACGGCCGCGGTGCCGCCCACGTGTGCGGTGGTACCGGGCGGCGTCGCCTCCCGTACGGCCTGCCGCACCGGTCCCGCCACGAGGTCCCGGGCACGCTGGGACTGGGAGTCCACCGTCAGATAGGCGTCCAGCCGGGCGGCGTCGCGGTCGGTGTCGAGCACGGGCGCGGCCACCTCGCCCACTCCGGCCACCCCCGACAGGGCCCGGCGCAGGACGTCCAGCCCGGCGGGGTCCAGGGTCCGGCCGTCGCCGGCGGTGACGTACACCGTCGTCGGGTCGGACACCCCCGCCGGCAGGGCGCCGGCGATCTCCCGCGCCGTCGCGGCGGCCGCCGTGTCGTGCGGGGTGCCGCCGGTTCCGAAGTCCATGCGGACGCCCGCCGCGCCGGCCGCGAGCGCACCGAGGAGGGCGACCGACGCCACGAGCACCAGCAGCGGACGGCGCGCCACCAGCTCGCCGGTACGGGCGGCCGGACCGGTCCGCCCGGTCTTCGAGAGGATCCGCGAGGGCCAGAACATCCTCCGGCCGGTCACCGCCAGCAACGCCGGCATCAGGGTCAGGCTCGCCACCAGCATCACCAGTACCGACACCGCCACCGAGGGGCCGAGCACCCGGAACTGCCCGAACGTGGCCACGCCGAGCGTCGCGAAGGCCGCCACGATCGTCAGCGCCGCCGAGGTCACCGCGGTGCCCACCCGCCCGGCCACGTCCGCGGCCACCACGCGGTGGTGTTCCTCCGGGCGCCGCCGCAGCTCCTCGCGGAAGCGGAACAGCAGGAAGAGGAAGTAGTCGACACCGATGCCGATCAGCACGGTGCTGATCATGCCCGGGGTGCCCGGGTCGAGCTCGAAACCGGTCAGGAGGGCCGCCCCCACGACCGTGCCGACGGCGGTACCCCCCACCACGGACACCGCGAACAACGGGATGAACGCGGCCATGACGCTGCGGAACACCAACACGTTGACCAGGACGATCAGCCCGACCACCAGCAGACCGGCCACGATCTGCGTGGTCTCCTCCGCGTCGGCGCGGTCCACCACGTCCGCCAGGCCCCCGGTGAACCCCGTACGCAGCCCCTCCGCGCCGAACTCCTGCTCGGCGCGGTCGTGGAAGACCCGGTACACGGACTGCGTGCCGGGGTCGGTGGAGTTGCCCCGCAGCCGTGCGCCGAGCAGCGCGAACGACCCGTCGGGAGCGGTCGTCACCAGTGCCACGCGGGGGACCTGGGAGTAGTCCTCGGAGATCCCCCGTATCTGCTCCTCCGTCCACGGCATCTCCAGGCGCGTCGCGCTCAGTTCACGCGCCACGGCCTCCACGCGCTTCCTGTCCGCGTCCTCCAGCGGCCTGCCGTCGCGCCGTGCCACCAGAACCGTCACCGTGTCGGCGTCGGGCTCCGCGCCGAACTCCTCCCGGGCGACCCGCAGCGCCGCGGCCGCGTCGTACTCCGGAGGCAGGAAACCGGCGCTGTCGGTGTGCGTCACGCGGAAGACGAGCGCCTGGCCCATGAGCGTCACGAAGATGCCGAGCACCGCCCACACGACGATGACCCGCCATGGTCTGCGGGTCGAGAAACCGGTCAGGGCACGGATCACGGGAGTCCTCCGGGAAGGGTACGGGCGCGAGGGGACCGCGGGGACCGTGGACGTTCGGCGCGGGGCCCCGTGCCGGGTCGTTCCGGCACGTGTCCAGCACATCAGCGGCGCCCGGCCCGCACCTCGGAGCCGGGGACGAGAAACCCGCTGGGAGCACGGGCCCGCACCGTCCGGCCGCTGGGAGCCTGCTCCCAGCCACGACTCCCTCCCGGTTCCGGCGCCACGGCCCCGGCGCACCGGCACCATGGGACACTCGGGGGACGAACCGCAGGTCATCGGGCCGCTGCGGCGGTCCCGGGGAACGCATGGATGTGCAGGGGGCGGGGATGGGACGGCGCGCGGACGAAACGCGCCCAAGTCGGGCGCGGGGCTGGGCGAGCGCGTCCGGCGCCGGGCTTCCGGACGACACGTCCGGGACGATCCCCGGTGAGGCCGGGGGAGGGAGCCGGCGCGGAGGGCCGGGGCTGTGGAGCCGCCCCGACGGGCTCGTCGCCGTCGGCGCCGCGGCCGTCGACCTGGTGGGCTTCACCGTCACCAGCCAGATGGACCGGGGCCACGTGCCGGTGGCCGGGTGCCTGGTCGTGGTCGCCACCTCGCTGTTCCTGCTGGCACGCCGCCGCGTGCCCCTGTGCGTCCTCGCGTGCGTCCTCGCGGGGAACCTGTCACTCACCTGGTTCAGCTCCGTGGGCCAGCACTACGGGGCGGCCACCGTCGTCGCCCTCTTCACCGCCGTACGTCACCACAGCGCCGCGGTCGGCGCGGCGGCCGTCGCCGGCTGTGTCGCGGTGCTCCAGTTCGTCCGCCCGGGACTGCCCGCGCCCTCCCTGATGGAGTTCGTCCCCAACGTCGTGTCCGCGCTGTTCGTGGCCGGCGCCGCCGTCGCGGTCGGCCGCTGGCAGCGCAACGCCGAGGCCCAGCGGCGGCTGCTCGCCGAGCGAGCCGTCTTTGACGAACGGCGCCGCATCGCGCGGGAACTGCACGACATCGTCGCCCACCACCTGACCACGATGCAGTTGCTCGCCGGAGGCGCCCGGGCCAACCTCGACCGGTCCCCGGCGACGGCCCGCGAGGCGCTCGTCACCCTGGAGGGTTCCGGCCGCACCGCCCTGCGCGAGATGCGCCACCTCCTCGACGTGCTGCGGGCCGGCGACGAGAACGACGAGGGCGAGACGACCGCACCGCAACCCGGCATCGGCGACCTCGACCGCATCGTCGGGGACAGCCGCCGCGCCGGCCTCCCCACCACCCTCACCACGGACGGCGACCCGGGGTCGCTTCCGCCCGGTGTCGCGCTCACCGTCTTCCGCATCGTTCAGGAGGCCCTCACCAACGCCCGCAGGCACGCGGGCGACGGCGCGCACGTCGATGTGCGGCTCGCCTTCGCCGCCCACGAGGTGCGGGTCGCCGTCACCGATGACGGTCCGCGTCCCGGCCGCCCCGTCGCACGCGGCTCGGGCCACGGACTCATGGGGATGCGTGAACGCGTCGCCCTCCACGGCGGCACCCTGCGAGCCGGGCCCGAGGGCGGGGGGTTCGCCGTCCGGGCCCGGCTGCCCCTGCCCACCGACCGCCAGGAGGCGTACGCGTGAGCGCGACCGTGAAGGTCCTCATCGCCGACGACCAGCCGCTCGTCCGCCGCGGACTCGCCCTGATGCTCGCCCCCGAACCCGGCTTCCAGGTCGTCGCCGAGGCCGCGGACGGCGCCGAGGCGGTCCGCCTCGCCCACGAGCACCGGCCCCACGTGGTCGTCATGGACATCCGCATGCCGGTCCTGGACGGCATCGCGGCCACCGAGCGGCTCACCGCCGAACTGCCGGACTGCCGGGTTCTGGCGCTGAGCACCTTCGACATGGACGAACACGTCGTGGGCGCCTTGAGGGCCGGGGCGTGCGGCTTCCTGCCCAAGGACATCTCGCCCGAGGACCTCGTCGCCGCACTGCGTGTGGTCCGCGACGGTGAGGCGATCCTCGCTCCGAGACTCCTGACCCGGCTCATCTCCCAGCACGTCACGGCCCCGGACCGCCGGGCGGCGCCCCCGGTGCCCTCCGGTGCCGAGGGGCTCACGCCACGGGAACGGGAGGTGTGGCGGCTGATCGCCGGCGGCTCGGACAACGCGGAGATAGCCGACCGGCTCGGTCTGAGCGCCTCCACCGTGAAGAACCACATCACCGCCCTCTTCGCCAAGCTGCGCGTCCGCGACCGTGCCCAGGCGGTCATCGCCGCCTACGAGACGGGCCTGGTGACGGCACGACGGGAGAGGTGAGCCACCCGGGACGAGGACCGGCACGGACGCGTGGGCGAGCCGGGTCGCCCCCTCGGCGGCGCCGCGCGCTCGCGCCACCACCGCAAGCGGTGCGCGTCGGTGCCGCGTCACAGGGAGTCCCGCAGCCGGCGTACGCAGGAGAGGGCGTCCAGCAGGAAACGGTCGGCTTCCGGTGTTCCGGCCATGGGAGGCGGCCGGTGCTCGCGGCCCACGGCGAAGGCATGCCCGATGTCCTCCGCCTGGGGCACCCCGGATTCGACCGCCAGCCTCAGGACGCTCCGTGCCGAGGTGACGCGGATGCCCTCGCACAGGAACGTATAGCGCAGCGCGTCGAGGCAGAAGCGTGAGGCCAGCCAGGCGTCGCGGAGGGGATCCGTACGCGTACGGTCGGCCGCGGTCACCCGCGTCCAGAGGATGTTCTCCGCGGTCTGCGCCCAGAACCTCCCCTCGGCGGCCAGCGCCTCACGCGTCGGCCATGCCACGCCGGCCCGCTCCAGGGAGCCCACGACGGGGTGGCGTTCCGACAGGAGCCGGCAGGCGACGAGGGGAGTCCGGGACACCGCTTCGGCCCGGGTGACATTCACTCGCAGGGTGGCCAGGCCCCGGTTCATGGCGGTGGCGCGGGAGCGCCAGTACGCGTCGTACGGGTCACCGGCCACGACAACGGTCATGTCGATGTCGCTGAAGCGGCTCACCGAGGCGGCATCGAGCGCCGATCCCGTGAGGGCCGCCGCACGGACGTCCGGCTCCCCGGCGAGAACCCTCCGGGCCCAGGCCGCGATCTCCTCGGGTGCCGGCAGGGCAGGCCCCGCGTACGGTGCCCCCGGCTCGCCCGCGGACCGTGCCGTGGACGCCGACGGCCCGCCCCGGTGCGGAGCCCCGGCCACCTGCCGCGTACGCACGGTCAGCTCGGCCCCGAGCAGGCTTCTGACCGCGGCGGCGACCACCGTGCGCTGCACGGGGGACGCCGGCCGCTCGTCCCGGTGTTCCAGGACGACCACATCGCCCTCGCGGACGACACGGGTCACGCCGAGATCGAGCTGCCGGCAGAGCTTGGCGAGGTCGATCATCCGCAGGCCCCGACCGCTCGGACCGGTCACCACCACGCGCTCGGACCGGGCCGACAACAGCCGCAGGCGGGGGCCGGTCCGCCCGCAGCCACAGGGGCCGTCGACCCGGACGCCCGTGTCTCCGGGCAGGTAGCGAAGCAGCGGCATCGCACGGTTCGCGAGCGGGGTCACCGCGATGTCACCGGCTACGCCGGCCGGCAGCACCTGCCCCGCGTCGTCGACCACTTCCACGAACGCGCCGGCCTCGTCCACGTGGTACGTGTCCGTACCCTCGCAGGCGTGTCCCGCGATGCCGGCTTCGGCGAGGGTGTACAGGGCGGTGACGGGACAGCCGAACGTCTCGGTCACCCGTGCGCGGACGTCCGCTGTGACGTGCTCCCCGGAGAGAACGACCAGCCGGGGCGGCACCAGGCGGCCGGGCCACCGGCGCAGGCGTGCGCACAGCGCGGCCATCACGCTCGGCATGGCGGTGATCACCTGCCCGGACAGCTCCTCCACCACTGCGGGACCGAACTCCTCGTCGGGCAACTGCCACGCGCGGCTGAGGTTCCATTTCGACAGGCCGATGCCGGGCGGGTCGGGCGCGACCGACGTACGGGACACGGACGCCAGATGGAGTGTCAGGTGGACGACCGAGAACCCGGAGCGGCCGCCGGCACAGCTCTCCACATGCCGCAGCAGCGAGGCGAGTTCCGCGCGCTGTGCCGCTTCGTCGACGACGATCTCCAGGGGGGCGCCGGTCGTCCCCGTGGTGTGGACGGTGCGCCAGCGCCGAGGGTCCCCCACCGCCGACCACAGGCGGGGCCGCTCCCGTCTGACCTGGTCCCGGCGGAGCAGGGGGAGCCGACGGAGCGCGGCGACCGCGTCGTCGGGGGTGACGGGAGCCGGGAGGAAGCGCGGCTGGTAGTACGGGACGTGGCGGCGCGCGTGTTCCAGGAGTTCGGCGAGCGCCGTGGTCGTACGGTCCGTCATTGCGGGAACCAATCGACGGCTTCGTGATCGACGTCCGAGAGAAACACGGACAGTTCCTCGATGTCATGACCGCTGGACACCCAGAAGTGGGAGAACGCCGCCACGTCACCGTCCCCCTCGGCCCGCCCTTGCGCACGTGACGGACGCAGAGCCTGACGCCGGTACTCCATCATCCTGATCAGCTTGAGCAGCTCCGCCGTCGACCCTCCCTCGGCGGACCACCGGCCCAGCAGGTCGGTCTGCAGCCTTTCGGTGTCGACGGCCGCCTCGGACCCGCCCGTGCCCCGCGCGGGCAGCAGCAGATACGTGATGAGCAGTGCACCCGTGTCCTTGCTCAGGCGGGAGGGGGCCGCCTCCAGAAACGCCCTGCGCAGGTAGCGCGGAACTCCGGCTCTGCGCAAGGCCGATGCCACCACCCGCGCCGGAGCGTGGCGTCGTGCGCCTCTCACCCACCACCTCATGCATCCGCCCGTCCTGCCCGGGGGCCCGCTCCCGGCCCCAGGTTCTCCAGGCGCCAGACGAGACGGTCCACCGCCGCCCGTACGGCCGGATCGTTCGCCCGGGCCAGCGCCGCCTGCCGCGCCACTTCGAGGGCCCGCGCGGACAAGCCCTGGCTCTCGTGGACCAGCGCGAGCGCGTGCAACGCCCTCGGCAGTTCGCCGAGTACCGACAGCGCCCGCATCTCCCGCACCACCCGTTCCAGACGTACCGCTGCCGCCTCGTTGTTCCCCTGACGGAAGTCGCATATCGCCAGGCTCGTCTCCGCGTCGGTACGGTGCCGAGGGTCGGCCTCCTCGCCTCCGGCCGCCAGAGCGGCACGATAGGCGGCCGCGGCCTTCCTGTACTTCCCCCGCCGCAGGTGGACGTTCCCCTCCAGCTTGTGCGCGATCAGCAGGCCGCCCGCGTCGCCGTCGCGCGTGCGCAGCTCCACGCATCCCTTCAGCTCCCGCAGCGTGGACGTGTCGTCCCCTTGCAGATAGGCGAGGAAGGCGCGCAGTCCTGCCAGGTCGCCGCGCAGGGACGTCGAGTCCAGGGCGCCCGCGAGGGTCTCCGCCTCACGTACCAGGTCCCAAGCGGCGCGCGTGTCGCCGAGCTGGCCCATCTTGCGCGAGACGCGGACACGCAGACGCACCCGCGGTGTCACGTCGCGCAGATGGTCGGCGGCGCTGATCAGCGCCCGGGCGAGCAGGACGTACTCCTTCCAGAAGCCGCCGGAATTCAGCCGGTCGAGGAAGCCCGGGGGGATCATCTCCTGCAGTGCGCGCCACTGCCCGGCGGTGACGAGCATGAGCGCCGTGCGCGGCAGCACACGGGCCAGGGGCGCGAGGGCGGTGTCGTCCGCCTCACGCACGGCCTCACCGAGCCGTGCCGCGACGTCACACAGCGCGGCTCGCCCGGCGGACGGGTCCGCGACGTCGAGCGCTTCCGCGACAAGCCGCGGCACCTCGATGCCTCCGGCCGCGTGACTGACCAGACAGCGCCCGGCAAGGTCGTGCAGGGCGGCGGTGAACCCCGGTGGGAGGGTCACTCCGGCCTCGAGCAGATCCGCGAGCGGCACCCGGTCGAGGGCGACGGCATGGGCCAGGGCGCCCCGGTGTGCGGCGGGCAGTCGGGCCACCACCGTGGCCACCAGGGCACGCGCGGAGAGCACGTCGACCGGCAGCCGGGAGTCGGTGAGCAAGGGCGCCGGAACGAACCGGGTGTGCGCCAGAAAGGTCCGCAGGGCGAGCGGATGGGAGAGGACGTCGTCCGGAAGCCGCGCGGTGACGTCCTCCGGTGCGACCGGCAGACCCATGCTCTTCGCCACGTGGGCGATGAACTCGTGGCTCTCCTTCGGCGACAGCGGGGGCACGGCCACGTGGACGGCCTCATGACCGGTGCCCAGGTGGCCGCGGGCCGTGGCCAGCACCACGGTGTCGGGCAGCGCCGCGAACGTCCGCAACACCGTGTCCGCGAACGGGCCGTCGATGAGGTCGTCCAGCAGCACCAGGAGCCGTTCGCCGGCCACGTGCCGCAGCAGGGCGGCGAGCGCGTCCGGCCACTCCTGCCGGTACAGGTCTTCCGCCGGGAGCCCCCTGCCGAAGGCCGTTTCCAGCCAGGTGTTGACCTCGTCGACGAGATAGCGCGGCTCCGCCGCGGCCGTCCCACCCATCGGCAGTGCGAGAACGGTCCGGTCCGAGCGGCACTCGTCCGCCACGTCGCACAGCACGGTGGTCTTGCCGACGCCCGGCAGCCCGTACAGCACGACGGGCGCCCCGCCGCCGGTGATGACGGCACCACGAGCCGCTTCCACGGCGGACACGCGGCGCCAGGTGCCCGCCGTGACGGTGAAGCGGGAACGGAAGTCCGTCGGAGCGGGCTTCGCCGGCGTGGAGGGCGCCGCCGGAGGCGGGGGACCCGGGGCCTGTCCCCGGATGCCCGCACAAAGGCGCTCGAAGACGCGTGCCTGCTCCAGGCCCTGACGGAAGTCGCAGTAGGTGAACCGCCCCAGGAAGGGCGCGGATCTCCAGGTCGTGTCGGCGGAGCCGGGCAGCAGCACGGGGAGGACGCGCATGGTGCGGCCCCTGACCCGTGCCTCGATCGCGGCGTGCACCTCCTCGTTCTGCCACGGGCCGACTCCCTGCGGTCCGCACATGACAAGACAGCACGGGCTGCTGTCCAGGGCCTCGATCAGGGCCTCCTGCCATGTCTCGCCCGGCACGAGACACCATTCGTCCAGGAACACCTCGAAGCCCTGCTCATGGAGCCTCTGGGCCAGTCGCCGCACGCTGTCCAGATCGGCGGAGTTGTAGCTGATGAAGGCGTCGTACGTCGGCGTGGGCCGCCGGGCTTCGTTCCGCACCGATGCTGGGTCCCCTCGATGGCTGTGCCCGGCGGTCCGTTATGAACCGCCGGGCAGCGAGTCGCGCCGACCTCCCGGGCCACGTCAGCGACGGATCGAGGCATCGGCACCCCTCAGCCTAGCCGGTGGACCGGAGGTCAACGCCCCTGTGCCGCACCCCCGTTCGGCCTGACCGGCGGGCCCGGACGGCTACGTGACGACGTCCCGGGGCGGCTTGCCGGAGAGGTGGCCGGCGACGTTCTCGACGGCCGCCAGGGCTATGCGGACCACCGTCTCGCGGGTGACGCCGGCCGCGTGCGGTGACAGGACGACGTTCGGGGCCTTGAGCAACCGCAGGGAGGCGGGAGGCGGTTCGGGGTCGAAGACGTCCAGGGCCGCTCCGGCCAGGGCGCCGGAGTCCAGGGCGTCCGCGAGGGCGTCCTGGTCGACGAGCGCGCCCCGGGCGGTGTTGATGACGAACGCGGTCGGTTTGAGCAGGGCCAGGCGGCGGGCGTCGAGGAGATGGCGGGTGGCGCCGGTGAGCGGGGCGTGGAGCGTGACGTAGTCGGCGGTGCGGAGCAGCTCGTCGAGCTCCAGGTGCCGGGCACCGCCGAGCAGGGCCTCCGTGTCGGGGGAGACGCGGCGCCGTCCGGCGTAGACGACGTGCATGCCGAACACCACGGCGCGGCGGGCGACTTCCCGGCCGATCGCGCCCAGGCCGACGATGCCGAGCGTCTTGCCGGACAGCTCGGTGAGCGACGGCCGCAGCCTCGGCAGCGCCCAGTCCCCGCCGGCCAGCGCGGTGTGGGCGGGCACCACCTGCTTGGCGAGGGCCAGCATCAGCGCGAACGTGTGCTCGGCGACGTTCTGCCCCTCCGCGCCGCTGGAGCCGATGGTGCACACCGGAACGCCCCGTTCGCGGGCCGCGGCCACGTCGACGTAGTCGTAGCCGTGACTGGCGCACTGCACCAGCTCCAGGTCCGGCGCGGCGGCGAGGTGCCCGGCGGTGACCGGCCCGAGCGCCGTGATGACGACGTGCGCCCCGCGCAGCGCCGCCGGATCCTCGCCGGTGGTCTCGACGACGGTGACGCGGGCCAGGCCGGAAAAGGCCCCGGCGAGCGCCTGACCGGCGGTACGGCCGCCCATGTGGGACGGGACGACGGCAAGCACGTTCTTCGGGTCGCTCACGCGGACTCCTCGATGAGGTCGTCGGGGCCCGGCGTGGCGGGCGTGGAGTGCCCGGCCAGGGCCAGGGTCAGGTCCAGTTCGGCGAGCAGGCAGCGGATGACGTGCTCGACGCCCGCCTGCCCGTCGAGGCCGAGCCCGTACGCGTACGGGCGCCCCACCAGCACCGCGCGGGCGCCCAGCGCGAGCGCCTTGACGATGTCGTCGCCCGTGCGGATGCCGCTGTCGAACAGCACGGTCAGCCGGTCGCCGACCGCCCCGGCCACCCGGGGCAGCGCGTCGGCGGCGGCGACCGAACCGGCCACCTGGCGGCCGCCGTGGTTGGACACCACCACGCCGTCCATCCCCGCGTCGGCGGCCAGCCGGGCGTCATCGGGGTGCAGGACGCCCTTGAGCACGATCGGGCCGTCCCAGTTCTCCCGCAGGAACGCCAGGTCGGGCCACGTCTTGGCCGGGTCGGCGAACATGCCCACGAAGTGCATCACGGCCGCGTTCGGGTCCTCGTGCACCGGCTTGGCCAGACCGGCACGGAAGGCGGGGTCCGTGAAGTAGTTGGCGGTACCCACCCCGTGCAGGAACGGCAGGTACGCCTGGTCCAGGTCGCGCGGCCGCCACGCCAGCAGCGGCGTGTCGAGCGTGACGAGCAGCGCGGTGAACCCCGCGGCCCTGGCCCGGTCCAGGAACGACCGGGTGACCTCCCGGTCCTTGGCCCAGTAGAGCTGGAACCACCGCTCCGCGTCGCCCATCGCCGCGGCGACCTCCTCCATCGGCGTGCTGGAGGCGGACGACAGCACGAAGGGCACCCCGTGCGCGGCGGCGGCACGCGCGGCGGCCGGCTCCGCGTCCGGGTGCATGATCGACAGCACTCCCACGGGCGCCAGCGCGAGCGGCGCCGGCAGCTCCCGCCCCAGGACGCGGACCGACAGGTCACGCTCGTGCACGTCGCGCAGCATCCGGGGCACGATCCGCCGCCGCGCCAGGGCCTCCCGGTTGGCGGCCGCCGTGCTGCCGCTGCCGGCGCTGCCCGCCACGTAGCCGACCGGGCCCGGGCCGAGGCGCCGCTCGGCGAGCTCCTCGAGGCGCGTCAGGTCCGTCGGCAGCCGTGGGACGGCGCCGGTCATGCCGTTCAGGTAGATCTCGTACTGGAAGTCCGCCCAGTGCTTCGCCATCCGCGGCTCCACCTCTCGCCCGGGAACACGTGTCCACGGGATCGTGACGACCGCACCCCCGCCGCGTCCACCGTCATGACGTCCGGCGTCCACCGCCACAACGTCGCAGTCGCGGCCACCGCCTTGTGCACCACGGCACAGGACCGGCCACGCCACCGCCCCTAGCCTCGCCGGAACAGCACGAACGAGGGGTGGTACCGGTGAACTGGCTGATCCACGACTACCGCGAGAGCGATCTCGCGGCCGTCGTCCACTTGATCGACACCACGGCCGAGCTGGGACAGGAGTCCGTGTTCTCACTCGCCGAGTGCATCGGCGCGCTGACGTCCCGCCAGCCGGCGGTCGTCGCCGTCCACCAGGGCGTCCCCATCGGGGCGGCGCTCGCCTGCGTGGCGGGGGAGCGGGCCTGGGTGATGCGCATCGCCATCTCGCCGGCCTGGCGCGGCCGGGGTCTGGCCAGCGCGCTGCTGGTGGAGCTGGAGAGGCGCCTCGTCGCCGCCCGCGTGGGGCGCATCGCCTACGTCCTGCCCGAGGAGGAACTCGTCGGCGAGGGCCTGCTCAACGCCGGCTACACACGCCAGCCGGCCGTGGCGTACTTCGAGAAGGTGGAGCCGCTGCACGGGCCCGCCGCCAACCTGCTGGAGGACCTCGGCGGCAGCTTCCTCCCCGGCGACCTGTGGGCCAAGGTCGCCGGTATGGAGGCCGAGAAGGACCTGATCGAGCGGCGTGTCGTCCTGCCGCTCGCCCAGCCCGAACGGGCCGCCCGGCACGGCGTGCGGCCGCCCCGCGCCATCACCCTGTTCGGGCCGCCCGGCACCGGCAAGACCACCTTCGCCCGGGGCATCGCCTCCCGGCTCGGCTGGCCCTTCGTGGAACTCCTGCCGTCCCGGCTGGCCGACGAGGGCAACCTGGCCGCCGCGCTGCGCAGCGCGTTCGCCCGTATCTCCGAACTGGAGCGGGTGCTCGTCTTCATCGACGAGGTGGAGGAGATCGCCCCCGTACGCACCGAACCCGCGCAGCCGGGCGGGATGCACGGGGTCACCAACGAACTCCTCAAGCTGATCCCCCGGTTCCGGGAGGGGGACGAGCGTCTGCTGGTGTGCGCGACCAACTCCATCCGGTCGCTCGACCCGGCGTTCCTGCGCCCCGGCCGGTTCGACTACCTCATCCCGATCGGTACGCCGGACAAGGCGGCGCGCGCCGCGATCTGGTCCCGGTACACCGACGGCCGGCCGGACGTGGAGGTGTCCGTCCTGGTGGCCGCCAGCGACCTGTTCACCCCGGCCGACATCGAGCACGCCGCCCGGATCGCCGCCCAGACGGCGTTCGAGCGCGACCTGGGCGGACTGGCCGAGCGGGGCGAGCCGGCGCGGACGCCCGGCGCGAGCACCGAGGACTACCTGGAGGCCATCGCGCAGTGCCGGCCCACCGTGACCCCGGAGATGATCGACCAGTTCGGCGCGGACATCACCGCCCACGCCCGGTTCTGACGCCCGGGGACGGAGGCGGACCCTAGGCGACCCGGTGGTAGGCGGCGCCGTCCCGCGTACGGGTCAGCATGCCGCCGACGACCAGGTAGCGGCGGAGTGCGGAACAGTCGTCGTGCACCGTGCGCAGCGCCTCGTTCACCTCGGGCTCGGTGTAGGACCGGCCCGGCTCGAACAGCGTCTCGGCGAGGTGGACGAGCAACTGCTCGCGGCGGGCCGGCTTGCGCGGGATGGCGGTGAGGCGGCCGCGGGAGAAGAGGGCGGACACCTGGTGCGACGGACCGGCCGGTGTGCCGGTGGGCGTGTCGGCCGAGGTGTCGGTCCGTGCACCGGTGGGTGTGCCGGTCGGTGCGTCGGCTCGTGTGGGGGTTCGTGTGTCGGACATGGCGGGAAGCCTCCCGCGCCGCCCGGTCACCCGGCAACGCGTTTTTCCACCGGGAGGGCGCGCGTCGGGCCGGGCGGCCCCGCCCGGCGGCCCACCCCCTAACGGCCCGCCATCACGAAGTCGTACGCCGCCCGTGCCGTGAACCGCGCCTGCCCGCCCCGCACCAGCAGCCCGGCGCCGGCGAACGCCGGATCGTCGGCCGTCCCGGGCACGTACGGCACCGCGACGCACCGCATCCCGGCCGCCGCTGCCGCCGCCGCACCGGGCGGCGCGTCCTCCAGCACGACGCAGTGCGCCGGCTCCACCCCGAGCCGGCGCGCCGCCTCGAGGAACACGTCCGGCGCAGGCTTGCCCCGTTCGACCTCCTCGGCCGACACCAGCGTGGTGAGGTACGCGTCAAGACCCGTGCCGCCGAGGACCGCCTCGATCGCGGCGCGCGACGAACCCGACGCGACGGCCATCGGCACACCCTCCGCGTGCAGCAGCTCCACGAACGCCCGCATCTCGGGGAACACCTCGGTCGCGGCCCGTGCCAGCTCCAGGTAGTGCCGGTTCTTCCCGGCCAGCAGTTCCTCGATCGGCGCGGCGATCCCGTACTCCTCCTTGAGCACCTCCAGCGTCTCGCGCGTCCCGATGCCGATGAAGTCGGTGTGGCGCTCCCAGCCGAAGCCGGTCACGCCGTAGCTCTCCAGGAGCCGGCGCCCCGCCTCGTAGTAGTTCGGCTCGCTGTCGACCAGCGTGCCGTCGAGATCGAAGATGACCGCGGTACGAGAGGTGCTCATGTTCCCCAGCATGCCAAGCCGTCCGCCGGGAGCACTCACCCCCGCCGCGGGCCCGCCGACCGGCCCACGGCCTCCACCAGCGGCAGCAGCCGGTGCGGCACGCGCTCCCGCAGCGCCATCTCCGTGCGCGTGCGCACCACGCCGGGGAGCTGGATCAGCCGCTGGATGACGTCCTCCAGGTGGCCGTTGTCCCGCGCCACGACCCGGGTGAGCAGGTCCCCGCCACCGGTGATGGAGAACGCCTCGACGATCTCGGGGACGGCCGCCAGCGCGTCGCCCACCTCGTCCAGGTGACCCTGGGTGACCTCGATGTGCACGAACGCGAGCACCGGGTGCCCCAGCGCGGCGGGGGAGAGCACCGGTCCCGTACCGGTGATCACCCCGTCCCGCTCCAGCCGGTCGAGCCGGGCCTGGAGGGTGCCGCGCGCGATGCCGAGGATGCGCGCGTACTCGCGCACGCTGGTGCGCGGCTGCTCGATCAGCAGCCGGAGGATGCGGGTGTCCAGCTCGTCGACGGCCACGGCCCTCAGCCCCCTTCCGGTACGGCGTTCCCTGAGGTCACCGTACCAATGGCCCACCTTCGGGCCCCTTGCCGGACAGCCATGACGGCGACCACCAGTTGGCCCGTCCGGCCAGCTTCATCACGGCCGGGACCAGCAGGCCGCGCACCACGGTCGCGTCCAGGACGGCGGCGAGGGCCAGCCCGACCCCGACGGCCTTCAGGAAGACCAGCCCGGAGGTCGCCAGCGCCACCATGACCACGGCCAGGATGGTGGCGGACCAGGTGAACAGACGGGCGGTGCGGTCCAGCCCGCGGGAGACCGCCGTCACCGTGTCCGCGCCCGCGCGGCGCTCCTCCACGATGCGGGACAGCAGCATGCACTCGTAGTCCATGGACAGGCCGAAGGCGACGCAGAAGGTCACCACCGGAAGCTGCACGTCCAGGCCCCCGGTCGTGACGAAGTCCCCCACGAGCCAGCGCAGATGACCCTCCTGGAAGACGAAGACCAGGGCGCCGAAGGTCGCGCACAGGCTGAGCGTGTTGAGAACCAGCGCCTTGACGGCCAGGACGGGCCTGCGCGTCAGCGCCAGCACCAGCGCGAACATGGACGCGCCGACCAGCGCCAGGGCCGTCCCCAGCCGCTCACCGATCGCCGCCCGCCCGTCGGCGACCCTGGCCGCGAACCCGCCCACCTGGGCGGGGACCGGCGCCGGCACGTCCCGGACCGCCTCGACGCGGTCGGCGGTCGCCGGATCGCCCGGCTCACCGGCCGTGGCCACCGACAGGTACGCGCCGCGTGCCGCCGTCCCCGGCGGCGGTACGAAACGGACGGCCGCCGCCGACGGGCCCGCGACGAGCCGGCCGTGGCGGTACGTCCCGGTGGCCGTGTCCACCCGCTCCACACCGGACACGCCGGAGACCCGGCGTGCGTAGCCGTCCAGTTCGCCCGCGCGGGAACGGGCGTCCAGGCCCGGCAGGACGACCGTGGTCGCCCCGACCGGGGTGTCGGGGAAGTCGTCGCGCAGCGCCGCGCCGACCCCGCCGGCGGCCGTTCCGGCGGGCAGCACCCGGTCGTCGGACATGGTGAACCGGACGTCGGTGAACGGCAGGGTCAGCAGTACCAGCAGGCACGTCACCGGAATCCCCGTCGCCAGGGGGCGCCGCATGACGGCCAGGGCGATCCGCCCCCAGCCGCCCCGCCCCGTCGCCCGCTCCCGGCGGGGACGGCGGCGCCAGCGCGCGAACACGTCCAGGCGTTCCAGCCGGCCGCCCAGCAGTGACAGCACGGCCGGCAGCACGACCAGGCTGCCGACGGCGGCCATGACGGTGACGGCCACCCCCGCGTACCCGAGCGAGCGCAGCAGCGGGTGCGGGAAGACGAGCAGGGCCGCCATGCTGCACGCGACGGTCCCGGCCGAGAAGGCCACCGCCCGGCCGGCGGTCCGCAGCGCGGTGTGCAGCGCCCGGGAGGTCGTCGCGCCGCCCAGGCACTCCTCGCGGTACCGGCTGACCAGGAACAGGCTGTAGTCGATGGCCAGCGCGAAGGCCAGCGCGGTGCCGATGTTGAGCGCGTACACCGACACCTCGGTGACGTCGGTGAGCCGGCGCAGCAGCGCGGTGGTGCCGAGCGCCGCGAAGACCCCGACCAGCACGGGCAGGGCCGCCGCCACCAGGGAGCCGAACACCAGCAGCAGGAGCGTCGCCGTGACCGGAAGGGCGACCAGTTCGCTCATCCGGGCGTCACGGGACGCCTGACGGGCCACCTCGACCCGGGTGG
Organism: Streptomyces sp. WAC05374; assembly: GCF_004353505.1. GTDB lineage: Bacteria > Actinomycetota > Actinomycetes > Streptomycetales > Streptomycetaceae > Streptomyces. Next base: position 907,192 of record NZ_SMNQ01000001.1, on the reverse strand, counting down.
CCGCCTCGCCCCCGGCGGTGACCGTCAGCGGCCCGAACCGTCCCGTCACGCCGGGCACCACGCGCTCGGCGGTCCGGCCACGCTCGCGGTCACCGCCGTGGAGCCAGGCCAGCACCAGCGCGCCCCGCCCGTCCTGCTCCCGCAGCGCCGCCCTCACCGGCCCCGGCGCGCCCGGCGTCCAGTACGACTGCACGCGCGCCACGCCCGGGTCGGCCGCCAGCCGCCGCTCCACCAGCCGCCCGGCGGTGACGGAGCCGACGGCGTCCACCCCGCGACCGGGGGCGGTCCCCGCACTGGGGGCGGCGCCTTCACGCCCGCGGGCACCCGCGTCCGTGCCGGTGCCGGGCCTGCCGGGACCCGCGTCCGTGCCGGGGCTGACGGCGCCGGCACCCGCCTCCGTGCCGCGACCGGCCGGGGCGTCGGCGACGGGGCCGCCCGCCGTGTCCGTACGGGCCAGCAGCACCAGGTCCGGTCTGCCGGCCGCGAAATCCCGCCGGAGCACCTCCTCCGCGCGCAGCGACTCCGCCCCCGGCGGCACCAGGCCGCCCGAGGACAGCCGGCCGGCCACGTCGTGGCCGACCAGCCCCGACAGGGCCATCAGCAGCAGCGCGAGCACGGACACGAGACGCCGGTGGCGTACGGCGAAGGGGACGGGCGGGCCCCCGGGCCCGTCGCCGCCGTCCACCGGTGACGTGGGCTCGGGGGCGGCCGGGTCAGGCCTGGTCGTGGTCGTCATGTGCGCTCCCCTGGCACGGGTCCTGGCGGCGGGGCCAGGCGATCGGTTCGCTTCCCCTTCTTCTTCGACCCGGGCCGGGCCCGGCCTTGAGCTGGCCCATTGGTGCGGTCCCCGCGCCGGTCCCGCCCGTCTCCCTGGACCAATGGCCCAGTGGTGTCCCGTCGAGTTGAGCCAACGGGACGGGAAGTGGTGTCATGGGGGAGTCGATGGCGCTGCGGATCCCGCGGCGCCTTTTTCATGCCGGAACGTCGAAGGGGCGGGGAAACTGTGCTGAAGAGGGTGTTCGTGGCTCCGGACCCGGGGCGGCTGCGACTGCGCAGCGCCACCCGGGCCGTCCTCGGCATCAGCGTGGCGGTGGCGGTGTGCGGGCTGGCCGGGCACTCGCTCGCGGCGGCCATCACCGGTGGGCTCGCCGCGCTCCTCGCGCTCTTCACCGTCACGGACACCACGGTCCAAAAACAGCTCGTCACCACGGCCCTGCTGCCGGTCGTGGGCTTCCCGGTCCTCGCCCTCGCCGCCGTGCTGCACGCCCACCCGGTCGCCCGGGACGTGGCCTTCCTCGCCGTCATGGGGGCCGGGGTCTACGCCCGCCGGTGGGGGCCGCGTGGCCACTCCCTCGGCGTCTTCGCGTTCATGACCTTCTTCGTGACGCAGTTCCTGCACACCCTGCCCGGGCAGTTGCCCGAGCTGTACGCCGCCGTCGCGCTGTCCCTGCTCTGCTCGTCGGCCGTGCGCTTCGGCCTGTGGTGCTACGAGCGGCGCCTGCCGCCCCCGGCCGTGGTCCAGGCCCCGGAGGAGGGGCGCGGGCTGGCCCGTACCACCACACGCCAGGCGGTCCAGGCGACCGTCGGCGGCGCCGTGGCCCTGGTGATCGGCCAGATGCTCTCGGGCGAGCGCTGGTACTGGGCCGTCGGCGCCACCTGGTGGATCTTCGTCAACACCACCTCGCGCGGCGAGACCCTGGTGCGCGGCTTCCGGCGGGTGCTCGGCACGCTGCTCGGTATCGCCGTCGGCCTGGTGGCCGTCGTCCCGCTGGACGGTGCCCCCGTGCCCACGGCCGTCCTGGTCGGCGTGTGCGTCTTCGGCATCTTCTACACGGCCCCCGTCTCCTACACCTGGATGATGCTGTCGGTGACGCTGATGGCCGGGGCGCTGTACGGGCTGCTCGGCGTGCTGGACCCGGCCCTGCTCGCGCTGCGGGCCCTGGAGACCGGCGCGGGGGCGATCGGGGCGGTGCTGGCCGTACTGCTCGTGCTGCCCGTCACCACCCACGCCACGACCGACGCGTGGATCCAGCGCGCCCTTCGCTGCGTGCACGTCTGCACCGCCGAGGCCGCCGCCCGGCTGTCGGGGAGCCCGGGGGCCGACCCGTCGCCGCACGTCGCCGACCTGGAGGTCCTCCTGGGGCGCGTACGGCTGTCGCTGGCCCCGCTCGTGCACCCGCTGAGCCCGCTGCGGGCCCGCAAGGCCCGCGCCCGCCGGGTGCTCGCGCTGCTCGACGAGTGCGCCCGTGAGGTAAGGGGCCTCGCCTCCGTCGCGGCCGACCCCGAGGCGTCCCACGACGCCCGCCTGGCCGCCGCCTGCTGGCGGGTGGAGGCCGCCGTGGAGGCGCTCACCACGCCCGAGAAGGCGCGTCAGGCCCGGACGGCGCCCGCCGACTCGGCCGACACCGCCGGGGCGGCCGCGCCCGGGCGCGCGCTGGCGCACCTGCACAGCCTGGAGCGTGCGCTGACCGAGCTGGCCACGCCGCTGCGCACGATCCCGGCGTCCCTGCCGTCCCTGCCGCCCCCGCCGTCCTCGCGTGAGCCGCTGATCGGCGCCTGACGGCGACCACGGCCGGGCGGGCGGGCCTTCTGGGGCCCCGGCCCCGCGCGTGTGGACCCCGGTCCGGGTCCACGCGCGCGTGTGCCCCGGTTCCGCGACGCGGGCCGTGTACTCCGGTCCACGCGGGCGTGTGCCCCGGTTCCGCAGCGCGGGCCATGCCCTCCGGTCCCCGCGCGTGTCCCGGTTCCGCCGCCGACTTGGTCTAGACCTGCTAGCGTCGGGCGCGCGCCCAGGTCGGGCGCGGGCGGAGAGGGGAGGCCCGGTGGCGGACGAAGCGGGACGGTGGGGCGCGAAGGGCGGCCGGCGGGCGTACATCGGGTCGTTCACGTCGGCGGGCGGGCGCGGGGTCGTCGCCGCGACCGTGGACCCGCGCACCGGCGCGCTCACCCCGACCGGCGCGTCGGACGCCGTGGCGGACCCGTCCTTCCTGGCCGCCGCGCCCGGCGGCGACCTGCTGTACGCGGTCAGCGAGACCGAGGACGGCGCCGTCGCCGCCTTCGACGTCTCGGGCCCCGCACCCCGCCTGCTCGGCGCCCCGGCGCCGGTGGGCGGGACGCACCCGACGCACCTGGCGCTGGCCCACGGACACGCGCTCACCGCCAACTACGGCTCCGGCAGCGTGAGCGCCCTCCCCCTGGGCCCGGACGGCGCGCCCCGGGCCGCCACCGGACTGCTCCGGCACCGGGGCGCCGGCCCGCACCCGGAGCGGCAGGAGGGCCCGCACGCCCACCAGGTGGTGCCGGCCCCGGGCGGCCGCTGGGTGCTGGGCGTGGACCTCGGCACCGACTCCGTCCAGGTCATGGCCCTCGACCCGGCGACGGGCGGGCTGACGCGCCACGGCGAGGCCGCGCTGCGGCCGGGCAGCGGCCCGCGCCACCTCGCCCTCCACCCGTCGGGCGGCCACGCCTACGTCCTGCACGAGCTGGCCCCCGCGCTCACCGTCTGCCGCTGGGACCCCGCCACGGGCGCCCTCACGCCCGTACGGGAGGTGGCCCTGCCCGCGGACGCCGGGAGCTACCCCTCCGGGATCGCCGTCTCGCACGACGGACGGTTCCTGTGGGCGGCCGTCCGCGGGGACGACACCGTCGTCGTGCTGGAGCTCGACGGGACCGGTGAGCGGCCCCGGCCGGTCACGACCGTCCCGTGCGGCGGGCACTGGCCCAGGGACCTCGCCACGGACCCCGAGGGGCGGCGGCTGTACGTGGCCAACGAGCGCTCCGGGGACGTCACCTGGTTCGACGTCGACCCCGCCACGGGCGTACCGGCCCGGGCCGGCGCGATCGCGGCCCCGGCGGCGAGCTGCGTCGCCTTCGCCTGACGCCGAGGGCCCGCACCGGACACCTCCGGTACGGGCCCTCGGCGCACGTGGTCAGCGGACCGGGGTCCCCTGCGGCTGCGGCGCGATGCCCAGCGCCGTCGTGTACTGCGACAGCACCAGCTTGCCCACCGCCGGGTACGCGCCCAGCGGCTCCGCCACCGGGCAGCCGGCCGCCTTCGCGGCCTCGTCCAGCAGGCCCTCGGCCAGCTCCGGACCGATCAGGTACGGCGCGAGCGCGAGCTGCACCGAACCGGAACCGCGAAGCTGCTCGGCGACCGCCGCCACCGAACCCTCCTGGTCCAGCGCGGCCGCCATCACCGGGACGGCCAGCCGGGCGGCGAGCAGCATGCCGGTGATCCCGGCCGCCTGCACGGCCTCCTGACCGCCCACCGTCGCCAGCACGATGCCGTCGGCCGCCGTGGCGACCGTGAACAGCCGCGCCCGGTCGGCGCGCGCGTGGCCCGCCTCGGACAGGCGCACGTGCAGCGCCTCCGCGAGCAGCGGGTGCGGACCCAGCACGTCGGTCAGCTCGGCGGCGGCGCCACTGTCCGCCACGGCCTGCCGTATCCGGTCCGTCAGCGCGCTGTCCGGGCCCGCCAGAAGGGGCACCACCACGGCGGCCGGGCCCTCGGGCTCGGCGACCTCACGGCCGGCGGCGCGGGCGAGCTCGTACCGCTCGACGCGCAGCGCGGCGGCCCGCCCCAGGACGGCCGACAGCGCGGGGTACTCGGAGTCGTCGCCGTCCAGGAAACCGATCGCGGCCTCCAGGCCGGGCAGCTCGGAACGAGCGATGCTCACGACCTCTTCGGCCAGGCTGCGGACAGCGGCGGAAGGGGCGCCGGGAACGGCGAGAACGAGCGCGGGCGCGCCCTCGGGGGCCGCCACGGGTTCAGGGCGACGGTGCCGCCCGGACTGTCGGGGTCGCGGCATTCGTACAGGCAGGCCGGAAGCGGGCCCAGTGGGGGAGCTCATGGCGCCGCATGCTACTGGCTTTGCCTGCTCCGACGCTTGGGGAGGGGGCGGTCAGGCGCCCTCTGTCCGGCTATGTCCGATCAGTCGGTTCGAGGCGGGTTGTCACCAGCATGCCCGGCTCGCGAGGCAGCCGGAGCGTGTCCGTCGCCAGGGCCGCCGCGACGGCGAGCGCACCGTCGAGCGGCCCCCCGGAAGCGGCCACCGTACGCGCGTACGGCAGGCGCTCGGCCAACTCGGCCCGCAGCGGTACGAGGAGGGGGTCGCCCATCAGGAACAGGCCGCCGGTCAGCGCCACTTCGGGCTCGTCGCGGCCCGGCGGGCAGACGGCCGCCGCCGCGTCCGCGATGTGCGCGGCGGCCCGGGCCAGGATGGCGGCCGACACCGCGTCACCGCCCGCCCCGCAGCGGGCGACCTCGGGCGCGAAGGAGGCGAGCACGGCCGGCCGGTCGGTGCGCGGGTAGAGCCGGCCCGGCAGTGTCGCCGGCGGGCCGAACAGCGCCTCCACGCGCGCCAGGAGCGCCGCGGAGCCGCCGCGCCGCCCGTCGTGGGCGCGCAGGGCCGCCTCCAGCCCGGCACGGCCGATCCACGCCCCGCTCCCGCAGTCGCCCAGCAGGTGCCCCCAGCCGTCCGCGCGGCGCCAGCCGGACAGGTCCGTGCCGAGCGCGATCAGACCGGTGCCCGCCGCGACCACCGCCCCGGGCCGCTGGCCGAGCGCCCCGGCGTACGCGGTCACGGCGTCGGCGGCCAGCGCGAGCCGGTCCACCCCCAGCGAACGGCGCAGCGCCCCGGGCAGCCCGGCCCGCAGCTCATCCCCGAGCGTCGCCATTCCGGCAGCCCCGACCGCCACGGCCGCGAGCCGGTCCGCTCCGGCCCGCCCGAGCAGCCCTTCGGCGGCGGGAACCAGCCGCGCCAGCAGGTGGTCCGCGTCGATGCCGCCCGGCCCGGTGGGCACCGGCTCCTCGAACGCCACGCTCTCCAGGGCCCGTACGCGGTCACCGTCACCGTCACCGGCGGCGCCCTCCGCCACCGCTCCGAGAGCGACCCGCAGTCCCGACCCTCCGGAATCCACCCCCAGCACCCACCCCCCGTCCGGGGGAGGCGTCACGGAAGCCGCCAGTCGATGGGCGGCGCGCCCTGCCCGGCCAGCAGCTCGTTCGTCCGGCTGAACGGCCGGGAGCCGAAGAAGCCCCGGTCCGCCGACATGGGCGACGGGTGTGCCGACTCGATGGCGGGGAGGTCGCCGAGCAGCGGGCGGAGGTTGCGGGCGTCACGCCCCCACAGCACGGACACCAGGGGCTTGCCGCGTGCCACCAGCGCCTTGATGGCCTGCTCGGTGACCTCCTCCCAGCCCTTGCCCCGGTGCGCGGCCGGCCGGCGCGGCGCGGTGGTCAGCGCCCTGTTGAGCAGCAGCACCCCCTGCCGCGTCCAGGGCGTCAGGTCGCCGTTGGACGGCCGGGGCAGACCCAGGTCGGAGTTGAGCTCCCGGAAGATGTTCTCCAGACTGCCCGGCAGCGGCCGGACCTCCGGCGCCACGGAGAAGCTCAGCCCCACCGCGTGCCCCGGCGTCGGGTAGGGGTCCTGTCCGACGATCAGGACCCGCACCTCGTGGAACGGCTGCTGGAACGCCCGCAGGACATGCTGTCCGGCCGGCAGGTAGGTACGCCCGGCGGCGATCTCCGCGCGGAGGAAGTCCCCCATGCCGGCGATGCGTTCGGCCACCGGCGCGAGGGCGTCCGCCCAGCCCGGTTCGACGATTTCTTTCAACGGTCGTGCTGCCACGGCAGGTCACCCTACCGGCCGGCCAACAGCACTCCGTACGCCCGTAGGAGCCCGCCCCAGGTGAGGCCGGCCGCCGCGCAGCCCGAACGACCGACATCTACCGCTCGGGGATGCTGAGCTCTCCGCCGCGCAGGAAGTTCTCCCGCTCCTCGACGACGAACGGGGCCATGGCGTCGCGCCGCTGCCTCTCGTCCGCGGACTGCCGCCAGTTGTCACACGCTTCCCGGGACTCCCAGAAGGACACTCCCGTGATCTCCTGCCCGTCCTCGGACCAGAACGCGAACGCGCGGATCATGCCGTTCGGGTGCGAGCCCGGGCGCCACGCCCGTTCGAAGTCGTCCAGGGTGCCCGGCTTGATGCGGCGGGTCGTCGTCCAGACGAAGTGCCTCTCCATCGCAGCGACCTCCTCGGCCTGCTCAGCGGCGCGGCGTTCCGGTGCCGGCGGCCTCCCAGACCACCGTAGGTCCGTGGCGCCACTTCCGCCTCCCGCGCCCCGCCCCGCACCCCAGCCCGCACCAGTCCCGCACGGTCCTCCGCCCTCCCCGGCCCTGCGCCCTCCCCGGGCCCGCGCCTGCGCCCCTCTGCGCCCTCTCCGGCCCTCTCCGGCCCCTGCGCCCTGCCCGGGCCCGCCTCCCGGGGGCCTACTCGCCGATGCGTATCAGCGCGAGGGTGATGTTGTCCGGTCCTCCGGCGTCCATCGCGGCCTTCCACAGCTCGAAGACGGCCCTGCCGTCGCCGTGGTCCCGCAGCAGGACCTCCAGCTCGTCGTCCGGCACGGGATCGGTCAGCCCGTCGCTGCACACCAGGAAACGGTCGCCGGTGGCCAGGGGGGAGACCGCCACATGCGGGGTCACGGCGCTGAACGCGTAACCGCCGCCCAGGGTCTGTGTGACGGCCGACGTGGTGCGCCGCCCCGGTGCCGGCGGCGGACTGTCGTCGACGCTCACCTGCCGGAGCCGGCCCGGAGCCGCCTCGTACACCTTGCTGTCGCCGACGTTGAACGTCAGCAGCGACTCCTCCAGCATGACGGCCCCGGCGATCGTGGTTCCCATGGTGGTCAGCTCCGGGCGGCCCTCGGCGGCCGTGTACACCTCGCGGTTGCACGTGTCCAGGGCGGCACGGACGGCGGCCTCGTCGGTCAGGGACGGGCCCAGCGCGGCGAGCCGGCGGACGACCAGGGAACTGGCCACCTCGCCGGCGGGCTGGCCGCCCAGCCCGTCCGCGACGGCCACGACCAGCGGGGTGCCCAGCGCGAACACCAGCGACTGGGGGCTCTCCGTCTCGGTGCCGCACAGCGTCCACGGCCCGACCACCAGGCTGTCCTCGTTGTGGTCGCGCAGCAGCCCGGGGTGGCTCAGGGCGGTCACCGCTGTGTACCGCACGGGCATCGCCCCCCTCTCCGCGACGGCAGGGGCGCCCTCACCACCATTGTGACGCCGTCGCCGTGCCCGCCGCCGCCGGAGGCCGGGCCGGTGCTCGTCACCTGCGCGACCATCGACAGGGAGACGGTCGCCCGAGGGAGACAGCCGTCCGCGAGGGAAGGCGGTGACGCGATGGTTCCGGCCCAGGGACCGGACGGGGCCTCCACGGCCGTGGGGGAGGCCGCCCAGGAGGCCGTCCGCCGGATCGTCCGTGACCTGACCCGGCGGGCCGATCCCGGGCGGGTGCGCCGGGACGTCGCGTTCCTCGCGGACCGCCCGCGCAGCCGGACCCGCGCCCCCGAGGCCATGCTGCGCGCCGAGGCCCATGTGGCGGCCGAACTGGCCGCGGCGGGCTGGCGGACCCGCCGCCAACCGTTCGACGTCCGGTGGCGCCCGGGCTCCACCGACCGCGGCGGCCACCGGGCGCTGCCGCGGGAGTTCCGCATCCACCCGCGGCTGACCGGCGCGAACCTGCTGGCCGAACCACCGGCCGGCGTCCGGGGCCCCACCGTGGTCGTCGGCGCCCACCTGGACACCGTCGAGGCCTCACCCGGCGCCGACGACAACGCCTCGGGGGTGGCCGCACTACTGGAGGCCGCCCGGCTCCTCGGGGGCATGCCCGGACCGCCCGGCGTCACCCTCCTGGTGTCCGACATGGAGGAACTGGGCCTGGTGGGCGCCCGGTTCGCGGCCCGGTGGCTCCGCCGCCACCGGCAGGTCGCGGCCATGATCTGCCTGGAATCGGTCGGGTACTACACGGCCGAGCCCGGCAGCCAGCGGATGCCGGCCGGTTTCGAGCGGGCCTTCCCCCGGGCGGCCGCCGACGTCCGGTCGGCCGGGCTGCGCGGCGACTTCACGCTGGTGGTCCACCGGCGCTCCACGCGCGCTGCGGCCGGCCTCTGGCGTGCCGCGGCGACGGCCACGCGACCCGCCCTGCCCTGCGTCACCCTGTGCGACCCGCGTCCGCAGGGCCCGCCCGGCGCGCTCGCCGGCCTGGCGGTGCCGCCGCTGGCCCACCTCGACCGCAGCGACCACGCGGCCTTCTGGAACACGGGGACGCCGGCCCTGATGCTCACCGACACCGCGAACTTCCGCAACCCCCACTACCACCTGCCGACCGACACCCCCGACACCCTCGACCACCGGAGCCTTACGGCGGTCGCCGTCGCCACGGCCGCCACCGTCACCGTGCTGACCTCCGGCGTGCCCGCCCCGTGAGGCCGGAGCACCCTGGAGGTATGCCCCGAGCCAACGAAGAGGTCGAAGCGCTGCTCCAGGAGTACGCCGACCTCATCGCCATCACCGGCGGCGACGCCTTCAAGGCCCGCGCCTACGAGAAGGCGGCCCGTGCCATCGGCGGCCACCACGCCGACGTGTCCACGCTCGACGCGAAGGGCCTGAAGGACATCCCCAACGTCGGCAGGTCCATCGCCGAGAAGGTCGTCGAGTACCTGCGCTCCGGCCAGGTCTCCACCATCGAGGAGACCAGGGCGTCGATCCCGGCCGGCGTCCGGGAGCTGATCACCATCCCCACGCTGGGACCCAAGAAGGCCATGGTGCTCCACGAGGAGCTGGGCATCACCTCCGTCGACCAGCTCCTCGAGGCCATCCACGCGGAGCGGCTGCGCGACCTGAAGGGCTTCGGCGAGAAGACCGAGGCGAACATCCTCCACGGCATCGCGCTCATGCAGAAGGCGGGCGAGGGCCGCATCCTCATCAGCGCCGCCATGGACGTCGCCGAACAGATCGTCGCCGAACTGTCCGCCCTCCCCGGCTGCGCGCGGTGCGCCTACGCCGGGTCCCTGCGCCGCATGAAGGAGACGATCGGCGACATCGACGTCCTGGTGGCGGCGGAGCAGTCGGCGCCCTTCATGGAGGCCCTCGGTGCCCTTCCGCACACCGCCGAGGTCATCGCGCACGGCGAGAAGAAAACGTCGATCCGCACCACCAAGGGCCTCCAGGTGGACCTGAGGGTCCTGCCGCCCGCCTCCTGGGGAGCGGGGCTCCAGTACTTCACCGGATCGAAGGCGCACAACATCCGCACCCGTGAGATCGCCGTCCGCCACAAGCTCAAGCTGTCCGAGTACGGGCTGTTCGACGCCGAGAGCGGCGACATGATCACCTCCGAGACGGAGGAGGACATCTACGCCCGGCTCGGCCTGCCGTGGATACCGCCCACGCTGCGCGAGGACCGGGGCGAGATCGCGGCCGGGCTGAAGGGCGAGGTGCCCGAGCTGGTCCAGGAGGAGGACATCCGGGGCGACCTGCACACCCACACCGATCTCACCGACGGCCTCGCCCCGCTGGAGGACATGGTCGCCGCGGCCGCCGCACGTGGTTACGCCTACTGCGCCATCACCGACCACGCCCCCAACCTGTACATGCAGCGCATGACCGACGAGAAGATGCTCGCGCAGCGCGAGCGGGTGCGGGAACTGGACCGCGAGCACCGGGGCATGCGCCTGCTGCACGGCACGGAGCTGAACATCGACCCCGACGGCGAAGTCGACTGGCCCCCCGAATTCCTGGCGGAGTTCGACCTGTGCGTGGCCTCCGTCCACTCGCACTTCAACCAGAGCAGGCAGGCCCTGACGCGCCGGCTCGTCCGGGCCTGCGAAAACCCGTACGTCGCCGTCATCGGCCACCCCACCACCCGCCGGATCGGCAAACGCCCCGGACTGGACGCCGACTTCGACGCCGTCTTCGAGGCGTGTGCCGCGACGGGCACCGCGCTGGAGATTAACGCCCACCCGGAACGGCTCGACCTGCGCGACGAGGACGTCCTCCGCGCCAAGCGGTACGGCGTGAAGTTCGCGGTGAACTCCGACGCCCACTCCGTCACGCACCTGCCGTACATGCGGTACGGCGTGGGAACCGCCCAGCGCGGATGGCTGACCAAGGACGACGTCATCAACACCTGGCCGCTGACCCGGCTGCGCAGCTTCCTGCGCAAGGGCCGTTCCCGTCCGGTCTGACGACGCCCGGCGCGGCGACGCCCGACGTGCCCACGCCCGCCGAAGGCGCCCCTCAGTCGATCACCCGCGCCCGCACGCAGAGCACGTCCGGCAGGTGCGACGCCAGCAGCCGCCAGGTGTCACCCTCGTCGGCGCTGGCGTACAGCTCGCCGTTGCGGTTGCCGAAGTAGACCCCGGCCGGATCGGCGTCGTCCGTGCACATCGCGTCGCGCAGTACCGTGCCGTAGTGGTCCGCCTCCGGCAGGCCGGCCGACAGGGCCTCCCAGGTGCCGCCCGCGTCACTCGTCCGGTAGACCCGGCACCGCCGCTGCGCGGGGACCCGGTCGGAGTCGGCCGTGATGGGGAAGACGTAGGCCACGTCGGCGCGGTGCGGGTGCGCGGCCGCCGCGAAGCCGAAGTCGGAGGGCAGTCCCGCACCGATGTCGGTCCACTTGGCGCCCGCGTCGTCGCTGCGGTACACCCCCCAGTGGTTCTGGAGGTACAGCCGGTCGGGGTCGCCCGCGTCCTGGGCGATCTTGTGCACGCACTGCCCGAACACCGGGTTGGGGTCCGGCAGGAAGACCGCCGACACCCCCTGGTTGGACGGCGACCAGCTCCGGCCCCCGTCCCGGGTGCGGAAGACGCCCGCCGTCGACACCGCGACCGTGACGGCGTCCGGGTCCCTGGGGTCCGTGACGACCGTGTGCAGCCCTTCACCGCCGCCGCCCGGCACCCACTGCGACCGGGTCGGGTGCTCCCACAGCGGGCGGACCAGCTCGAAGGTCTCCCCGCCGTCCTCCGAGCGGAACAGCGCGGCGGGCTCGGTGCCCGCGTACACCACGCCGGGTGCCGCCGGACCGGCCGGGTGGAGCTGCCACACCCGCTCCAGTGAGGCCCCCGTGTCCTTCGGGAACCTGACGGCCGGCTGCGCCGGCTCCGTCCAGCTCGCCCCCAGGTCGTCGGAGTGGAACACCGAGGGGCCCCAGTGCGTGCTGTCCCCGCCGACCAGCAGCCGGGGCGTGGTGCGGCGCGTGTCGATACCGATCGAGTACACGGCCTGCGCGTTGAAGTGGGGGCCCTGGAACTCCCATCGGCCGCCACGCCTGCGGCCGATGAACAGTCCCTTGCGCGTGCCTACGGTCAGTAGTACGTCGGTCATCGCCGACACCTCCTGGACGCCTTTGTCGCGGATAGGGGCCAGTCTGCACCCACCCACTGACAGTGGCGCCCGAGGACGGCGTTCCCCCAGGTCAGACGGAGCGGTGGTACTGGTCGGGCACGTGCACGTCACCGCCGAGCTCGCGCGCGGCGTGCCGCGCCCAGGACGGGTTGCGCAGCAGCTCGCGGCCGAGCAGCACGGCGTCCGCCTCGCCGTTGGCGACGATCTTCTCCGCCTGCTCCGCCTCGGTGATCAGTCCCACGGCGGCGACCGGAAGCCCGGTCTCCTCCTTCACGCGGGCCGCGAACGGCACCTGGTAGCCCGGGCCGGTCGGGATGCGGACGCGCGGCGCGTTGCCGCCGGTGGACACGTCGAGCAGGTCCACGCCGTGCTCCTTGAGCAGCGCGGCGAAGCGGACGGTGTCGTCGGCCGTCCAGCCCGCCCGGTCCTCCAGCCAGTCGGTGGCCGAGATGCGGAAGAACAGCGGCAGTTCCTCGGGCCACACCTCGCGCACCGCGTCGACGACCTCCAGGGCGAAGCGCGTGCGGTTGCCGAAGGAGCCGCCGTACTCGTCGGTGCGGTGGTTGCTGTACGGGGAGAGGAACTCGCCGATGAGGTAGCCGTGCGCCCCGTGGATCTCGACGACCTCGAAGCCCGCGTCCAGGGCGCGCCGCGCCGCGTCCGCGAACTTCCCCGCGACCGCCCGGATCTGTTCCCTCGTCAGCTCGTCGGGCACCGGGTGGCCCTCGTCGAAGGGCAGCGGGCTCGGGGCGACCGGCTGCCAGCCGTGCGCGTCGGCGCCGACGGGGCCGCCGCCCTTCCAGGGCCGGTCGGTCGACGCCTTGCGTCCGGCGTGGGCGATCTGGATGCCGGGGACGGTGCCCTGGCCCTTGAGGAAGCCGGTGATCCGGCGCAGCGCCTCGACCTGCGTGTCGTTCCAGATGCCGAGGTCGTACGGGCTGATGCGGCCCTCGGGGGAGACGGCGGTCGCCTCCAGCAGGATCAGGCCGGTGCCGCCGGCGGCGCGGGCGGCGTAGTGGGCGAAGTGCCAGTCGTGGGCGACGCCCGCGTTCGGTCCGAACGCCTCGGCGCTGTACTGGCACATCGGTGCCATCCAGACGCGGTTGGGGATGGTCAGCGACCGCAGGGTGCGGGGCTCGAACAGTGCGCTCACGGCGGACTCCATTCGGGACGGGGCCGGTGTACGGCTCGTACGATACCCATCGTAGTACGGCGACTGTCAAACTACGAGAGTGCTCGTACAATGGACCCACCCGATGACTCTGGAGCCGCCGTGACCACCGCGACCAGCCCGCGCGAGCTCGCCCACCCCGCGCGCGACGAGATCCGCCTCGAAGGCGTGCTCCACGCGCTCTCCGACCCGATGCGGCTGCGCGTGGTGCGCGAGCTGGAGGCCGCCGACGCCGAGGTGGCCTGCTCGTACATCGAGCTGCCGGTCACCAAGTCGACCACCACGCACCACTTCCGCGTCCTGCGCGAGAGCGGCGTGATCCGCCAGTGCTACCGGGGCACGGCCAAGATGAACGGCCTGCGCCGCGAGGACCTCGACGCCCTCTTCCCGGGCCTCCTGGACACCGTCCTCGCCGCCGCCGAGAGCCAGGCCGCCCGCGAGGGCACCTCGTAAGGCCGCCGGTACCGGTACGCCTCAGCCGCGGCCCGCGGCGGCCAGCAGCCCCGGCCAGTCGGCGATCTTGACCGAGCCGCGCCCCAGCGTGCGCCCCAGGGCCTCCTCCGCCTGCTCGATGGAGAGCCAGCCGGGCCACTCCACCGGCCTGACGCCCCAGGCGCGCAGGGCGGCCAGCGGGTCGGCCGCCACCGTCCGCCGCGCCAGCGCCGGGGCGTCCGCCAGCAGGGACGTGGCCGTCGCCTTGGCGCACGGCCGGTTGGTACCGATCACGCCGGTCGGCCCGCGCTTGATCCACCCCGCCACGTACTCGCCCGCCGACGGCACCCCGTCCCGCAGCACTCGCCCCGCCGCGTGCGGCACCGTCCCGCGCGACGCGTCGAAGGGCAGCCCCGGCAGCGGCACGCCCCGGTACCCCACCGCCCGCAGCACGAGCTGCGCCTCGATGTCCTCGTAGGCCCCCGTCCCGCGCACCCCGCCCGTGCCGTCCGGAACCGTGCGTTCGAAGCGGACCCCGGCCGCTCTCCCGTCCTGTTCCAGCACCTCCACGGGCCGCAGGAAGAACCGCACCCGGATGACCCGCTCCCGCGGCTCCCAGTTGGTGGCCTCCGCCCAGGCGCGCACGACCTCCACGTTCCGCCGGTTCACCGCCGGCAGCCCCGCCGGGTCCACGTACGCGGGGTCGAGCGCCAGGTCCGAGGGGTCCACGGCCACCCGGGCCTGGGGCAGCCCGCCCAGCTCGCGCAGCTCCTTGGTGGTGAACTTCGCCTGCGACGGGCCCCGCCGGCCCACCATGTGCACCTCCCGCACCCGGCTGGCGGCCAGCGCGCCCAGCGCCGCCTCGGGCACATCGGTGGGGTGCAGCTCCTCGGGGCCGCGCGCGAGGATGCGCGCGACGTCCACGGCCACGTTGCCGACCCCGATCACCACGGCCGACCGCGCCCCCAGCACGAAGCCGTCCGCGGCGGCGTCCGGGTGGGCGCTGTACCAGGAGACGAAGTCCGTGGCCGAGAAACTGCCCGGCAGGTCCTCGCCCGGCACGCCGAGCCTGCGGTCCCGTGCCGCGCCCACGCAGTAGACGACCGCGTGGTAGAGCTCCAGCAGCCGCCCGGGCGTCAGGCCGTCCGCGCCCACCTCGACGTTCCCCACGAACCCGACCCGCTCGTGCTCCAGGACCGTGCGGAGGTTGTTCTGGAGCGACTTGATCTTCTCGTGGTCCGGCGCCACCCCGTAGCGCACGAGCCCGTACGGACACGGCAGCCGGTCCAGGACGTGCACCCGCACGTCCGGCACCGCGGTCTGCTCGACCAGGGACTGGGCGGTGTAGACCCCGCTCGGCCCGGAACCGACGACGGCGACACGAAGCACGGCCGCGCTCCTTCCCGCTGGGACTCCCAGCATGGCACCGCCGTGCCCACCGCGGGAGGTGCGGTACGTACGGACGTGTGCCGCCGCGGGCCCCGGCCGCCACCGCCGCCCACGGCGGCCGAGGCGGGCGACCGCGCGGTGGACGCCCCTCCGGGATGCCGCCGCGGGCCCCGGCCGCCCAGCCCGCGTACGCCAAAAACCGTCCCTCCGCCGGCGGCCGAGCCGGCCGACCGCGTGAAGAGCCTGCCCTCGGCGGCCGGAGCCCGGGGCCCGCCCGCGCCGGGCCCCAGGGGCGGGTCGCGGGCGGGCGCCCTTACGGCCTCGGCGGCCGGGCCGGCCGGGCCGGGGTCGGCACCGTCACATGGAACGCATGCGGTTGATCTCGGCCGTCTGCTGGGCGATCACATCGGTGGCCATCTCCTCCACCTGGATGTTGTTGCCCTCTGCCAGGACCTCGCCCGCCATGGTGACCGCCCCCTGGTGGTGGGTGATCATCAGCTTCAGGAACAGCTCGTCGAAGCCGCGGCCGCGCGCGGCCCGCAACCGGTCCAATTGGGCCTCCGTGGCCATACCGGGCATCGCCCCGTGGTCGTGGCCGCCGTGCGACGGGGGATTACCGTTGTTTTTCAGCCACCCGCGCATCGCGCCGATCTCCGGCCCCTGGGCGGCCGCTATCCGTGCGGCCACCTGCTTCACCTGGGGCGACACGGCGTGCTTCGCCGCGAGGGCGGACATCTCCAGCGCCTGGCCATGGTGGACGATCATCATCTGCGCGTAGGTGAAGTCCGCCGAGTTGGGCGTGTCCGGCGGGACGGCCCTGCGCGCCTCCTCGGGCGACAGCGTCCGCGCGGGCTCGCCCGGCTTCCCGGGCGCCACCACCGCCGGGGCGCCGCTCCCGCCGCCCGCCCTGGCCTGCGGTTCGTCCCCCTTGTCCGGGGGTGCCGACTCGCACGCCGCCAGGGCGAGGGCGGCGGTCAGCGCGGCGGCCGCCGCGACGCTCGTGGTGCGCTTCAACACGAAGACCTCCAAGGGCACGTGGAATGGCCGGGACCGGCACTGCGCTCGCACACGTTCATTAAGTCTCTGTTGCCATCTATTGAGATGTGCATGCCGAGGACGATACTGCCGTGGTCCATGACCCGTTCCACTCCGAACGGAGACAAGGGAGGACGACGCAGTGATCTCGTTGCGCACCACTCACGTGCGACGCAGACGTCTGGGCGTGGCCACCGCCGCGGCCGGACTCCTCGCGACACTCCTGACGGCCGGTCCGGCGGCCGCCGTGCCCGACCCCGGAGACGCCCCCCGACCACCGGCCACCGTCTCCTCGCAGGACCAGGCGGAGGCCCGCGCGGCCATCCGCTCCGGCGAGATCCCCGCTGTGGACCAGATCGTCCACAGCGCCAACATCACCCACCTCGCCAACGTCCCGCGCGAGGCGTTCACCGGCGTCAACTCCGACCTCGCCTTCCAGGGCTCGTACGCCTTCGCCGGCAACTACGACGGCTTCCGGATCTTCGACATCAGCAACCCGGCGTCCCCGAAGACCGTCGCCCAGGTCCTCTGCCCCGGTTCCCAGAACGACATATCCGTCTCCGGCAACCTGCTGTTCCTCTCCACCGACTCCTCGCGCAGCGACAACTCCTGCTCCAGCACCACGCAGCCCGCGACGGATAAGTCCTCCTGGGAGGGCATGAAGATCTTCGACATCAGCGACAAGCGCAACCCCAAGTACGTCGCCGCCGTCGAGACCGCCTGCGGCTCCCACACGCACACCCTCGTCCCGGAGCGCAGGAACGTCTACGTCTACGTCTCCTCCTACTCGCCCAACACCGCCTTCCCCGACTGCCAGCCGCCCCACGACGGCATCTCCGTCATCAAGGTGCCGCGCAAGGCCCCCGAGAAGGCCGCGATCGTGAACTTCCCCGTCCTGTTCCCGGGCGAGGGCCCCGACGGCGGCGGCAACCCCGGCGCGCCCACCAACCCGGGTGTCTCCAAGACCACCGGCTGCCACGACATCACCGTGCTGCCCTCCAAGGACCTGGCGGCCGGCGCCTGCATGGGTGACGGCATCCTGTTCTCCATCGAGGACCCGGAGAACCCGAAGGTCATCGACCAGGTGCAGGACAACGTCAACTTCGCGTTCTGGCACTCCGCCTCCTTCAACCAGAAGGCGAACAAGGTCGTCTTCACCGACGAGCTGGGCGGCGGCGGCGCCGCCACCTGCAACGCGGCCACAGGCCCGAACCGCGGCGCCGACGGCATCTACGACATCGTCGGCAAGGGCGACAAGCGCAAGCTCGTCTTCCGCAGCTACTACAAGATCGACCGGCACCAGGCGGACACCGAGAACTGCGTCGCCCACAACGGCTCGCTCATCCCGGTCAAGGGCAGGGACCTCATGGTCCAGGCCTGGTACCAGGGCGGCGTCTCGGTGTGGGACTTCACCGACTCCGCCAGGCCCAAGGAGATCGCCTACTTCGAGCGCGGCCCGCTCAGCACCGAGCGGCTGGTCGGCGGAGGCTCCTGGTCGGCCTACTACTACAACGGCCACATCTACTCGAACGACATGGTCAAGGGCCTCGACGTGCTCAGGCTCGACGACCGGCTCACCGACCCGGCGAAGCGGCTGCGGATGCACGAGCTGAACGTCCAGACGCAGCCGGACTACTTCGACGACTTCGACGACTGACCCGGCTGAACCGCCGTGCCGCCGGGCCGCTCGCAGCCCGGCGGCACACCCAGCTCCCAGTCCAGCCCGTACCGCTGGAACAGCTCCGCCCGCAGCTTCCCCACCGGCATCGGCGCACCCGGCAGCAGCACCGCGAACACGGCGCCCATCAGCAGCGCCCGCAGCAACGGGTAGTCGGTGTCCACGTCCCGCGACCCGTACCGGGCCAGCGTGTCCCGCAGCAGGAACGCCAGCCGCTGCTGCTCCGGGCCCTGTACGAAGCCCTCGGCCTGGAGGATGCCGGCCATGTGCGTCCGCATCAGCAGCGGCTGCTCCACGGCCAGGCCCAGGATCGCGTCGACGGCCCGTGCCAGCCGCTCCCGCCCGTCCTCGCTGCGCGGCTCGCGCTCCAGGGCCGCGTCCAGCGTCAGGTGCATCAGCCGGTGCACGGCCGACTGGAGGAGCTGCCGCTTGCCCGGGAAGTAGTACGACACCAGGCCGCGCGCCGAACCGGCCCGGTCCGCGATGTCGGCCAGCGTCGTCGCCTCGTACCCCCGCTCGGCGACCAGCTCCACCGTCGCCTGCAACAGCCGCTCCCGGGAACGCCGCCGCAGCTCCTCGTTGACCGATGCGCTGCGCGGGGACATGCATAACTCCTGCGTTGACTGGCTCGCAGCCAATATACTCGGACGCAGGCCGGCCGGACCGGGCGACGCGGGGGATCGCCCGGTCCGTTCCGGCCTGTACCGGCGCGCCTCAGACCCGCCGGGAGGCGACCGTCCGCTCGTACGTCACGACGGCGACGGCCACCAGACACACCCCCAGCAGCCAGCCGCCCACCACGTCCGACGCCCAGTGCACGCCCAGGTACAGGCGGGTCAGCCCCCCCCCCACCGCCGAGACGGCACCCACCAGCAGCGCGGCCGCCCACAGCCGCCGGCCCGCGCCGAACAGGGCCAGCAGCCACAGCAGCAGCCCGCAGGTGACCGCCGCCGTCATGGCGTGGCCCGAGGGGAACGCCGCGAAGTGCGCCCAGTCCACCGGGTCCCGCCACCGCGGCCGGTCCCGGCCCACCGCCACCTTCAGCACCTGCTGCACGGCGGAGCCCAGCAGGCTCACCGCCGCCGCCCACACGGCCAGCAGCCGCTCCCCGCGCCACCACAGCCACACCACGCCCGCCGCGACCAGCGCGCGCATCGTCCACGGGTCCCACACCCAGTCGCTGAGGACCCGGTTCGCCCCGGTCAGCCCCGGCCGGCGGACGGCCGAGTCGTGCAGCCCGTCCGCCACCGCCCGGTCGAAGGAGACCAGCGGCCCCCACTCGGCGGCCACGAACGCCAGCAGCACGGCCGAGAGGGCACCGGACCACAGGGCGACGGAAGAGGCGACACGGACACGTGCGGGGGAGGTCGTGGGGGAGCGCATGGGATGATCCTCCCCGAGGATGCTCCCGCTATCCCAGCACCCTCAGCGCCGGTACGAACGCCACCAGCAGCGGCACCCCCGGCACGAGCGCGGCGGCGGCCGTCAGACGCAGGCGCCGCCCGGCCGTCAGGCGCGGCTCGGCGGTCAGCAGACGGTTCACCCGGTGCGGCAGCTCGGCGT
Source organism: Streptomyces sp. WAC05374 (assembly GCF_004353505.1). Lineage (GTDB taxonomy): Bacteria > Actinomycetota > Actinomycetes > Streptomycetales > Streptomycetaceae > Streptomyces. The sequence goes on along the minus strand of NZ_SMNQ01000001.1, from coordinate 887,740 downwards.
CGGGGGCGGGGGAGGGGCCGAACACCCCGCGGTGCTCGTTCAGTTCCACCAGCGCCAGCGCGGTCGTCAGCCGCCCGTACCGCCGGGACGCCACGTCGTCCGCCGCCAGCTCCACCAGCCGGTGCATCTCGTTGCGGAACGCGGCGAAGACCGGGATCTGCGGGAACCCCGTGGCCAGCGCCGACGAGCAGTGCAGCAGCCAGTCGTGGCGCGCCCGAGCGTGGCCCTGTTCATGCGCGAGCACCGCATCGAGCTGACGCCCCTTCAGGCGCCGCAGGGCCGCCGTGGTCACCACCAGACGGGGCGCCGTACCGGGGAGCCACCAGGCGTCCGGGCGCTCCCCCTCCAGCAGCACCCACGGCTCCGCGCCGGGCTCCTCACCGGGCAACAGCGGCACGCGCGCGAGGAGTTCCGCCCGGCTGCGCCGGCGTCGCGCCCGGGCCCGGCGGACCTCCCGGGTGAGCATCGCCCCGGTCCACAGCCCGCCGCACGCCAGCAGCACCGCCAGCCCGGCGGACCAGGGTCCGTGCGCGCCCAGCTCGTACGCCTCGACCACCGCGCGCGGCGCGGGCGCGAACACATGGCCCCGGACCGCCTGCCAGGCGGCCGCCGCGCTGAACGTCATCGACAGCGCGAAGCTCAGCAGCACCGCCGCCACCACGCACTGCCACACCCACAGCGCCACCACCGGCTCGCGCTCCGGCCAGTCGGCCCGCGCCAGCAGACGCGGAGCCGCCACGGCGGCCAGGAGGCCGAGCGCGAGCAGCGCGAGGGCAACCAACATGGACTCACCATAGGAGTGGTGGACTACCCACCGGTATGGCCTTGGACGGCAAGTGACGCACGCCACGGAATCCGCAGCACCCCTGCCACGGATTCCGTGGCGCTCACATCGTGACGAGCATCGCCAGCATGGCCAGCCCCATCGACACCCGGCAGGCGAGGGCCACCTCGGGCCCCGCCCGCCGCCCGCCGCCCACGGTCCCGGCCGCGCCCGCCGGAACCAGCGCGAGCCCGGCCCGCAGCACGTACACCGCGTAGTACGCGAACAGCAGCCCCGTCAGCACCGGAAGCCCGGCCCCGTGCGCCCCGTGCGAGCCGCCCGCGGTCATCGCCACCGCCATGTACACCATGGCCAGCGAGCCCACCAGGTGGTGCAGATGGTGACCGCCGCTGCGCGCCGACCACAGCGCCCGCACCGACGCGGCACCGAACACCACGGCGTAGGCCGTCCAGACCCACCGAGGGGGCGACGCGGCCGCCGCCGGAACGGCCATCACCGCCATCCCGAGCCCCATCACCGCCTCGTCCGCCGCCGTCCGGCGCTCGGCGCCCGTCGAGGTCCTCGTCCGCACCAGGCAGTACGCGCCGGCCGTCACGCACAGCGCCACCAGCAGCCAGCCGGACATCGCAGGTCCGTGCACGACCTACCTCCCCCTCGACGAGACGGCCCCCGTGGACGATGCCCATGACGGCGGGCACGCACGCGAGCGCAGGGGCGTACAGGGGGAGCGCGAACAGGGCGCGTTAGGCTCCGGGCGGGACCGACAGCAGTGAGGGAGACCATGGACACCGCACCGCCCCAGGGCACGGACGAGCTGACCTACCGTGACGCCACCGAGGCCGACGTACCGGAGCTGGTCGCGCTCGTCGAGTCGGCGTACCGGGGCGACTCCAGCCGGGCAGGCTGGACCACCGAGGCGGACATCCTCCAGGGGCAGCGCACCGACCCCGACGGCGTCCGCGACGTCATCACCAGCCCGGGGTCCCGGCTGCTCGTCGTGGAGCGGGCGGGCGAGCCGATCGCCTGCTGCCAGCTCGAACACCGGGGGGACGCCGCCTACTTCGGCATGTTCGCCGTCCGCCCCGGCCTCCAGGGCGGCGGTGTGGGCCGGCGCGTCCTCGCCGAGGCGGAGCGGCTGGCCGTCGCCGCGTGGGGCGTGCGCGAGATGCACATGACGGTGATCTCGGTGCGGGACGAGCTGATCGCCTGGTACGAGCGGCGCGGCTACCGCCGTACGGGGCGGACGACCCCGTTCCCGTACGGCGACGAGCGCTTCGGCCTCCCGCAGCGCGACGACCTGGAGTTCGAGCTGCTGGTGAAGAACCTGGCGGAGGGCGGCACCGGCCGGCCCCGCTAGGGCCTCTCGTTCGGACCTTGCTGGGCTCGCGGCGCTCCCCCAGCTTCGCTGGGAGGTGCCCCCGGGACACCGCACCTCGCGGCGTTGTCGTCGGTCGCCAATGCTCCGCAGTGGCTCCTCCCCCTGCCTTCGGCGGGGGGACCCCCACCTCCGCCTTGCGATGCGTCCCCTCGGCCCTGGCGGGCCTGGGGAGACCCCAGGCACCATGCGCCGCTCCCTGCTCCAGCCTGATCCGAACGAAAGACCCTAGGCGGCGGGTGGCGGGCCGCCCGCCTCGCCCAGCGGTGAGCCCGGGCCGCCCAGCGAGGGGCCCGGCCGGCTCCCGGTGCCCGGCGGCCGGTCCATCGACCCTGGCTTGCCCACCGTGCCGGCCCCGGCGGGCGGTCCCTCGGTACCCGTGTCGGCCGGCTCGTCGGTGTGGAACGCGAGCCGCCCGTTGCCGACCGTCACCCGCACCCGCGCGCCCGCCGGAAGGCGTCCGTCCAGCAGCAGCCGGGACAGCCGGTTGTCGACCTCGCGCTGGATCGTCCGGCGCAGCGGGCGTGCCCCGTACTCGGGCTGGTGGCCGCGGCGGGCCAGCCAGTCGACGGCGTCCGGGTCGAACTCCAGCGTGATGTGCTGGCCGCGCATCCGGCGCCGGGTCTCCTCCAGCAGCAGGTCGGTGATCCGGCGCAACTGGTCCTCGTCGAGGCGCCGGAAGAGGACGATCTCGTCGATGCGGTTGAGGAATTCGGGGCGGAAGTGCTCGCGCAGCGGCCGCAGCGCCCGCTCCCGCACCGCCTCGTCGTCCGCCTCGCTGTCCGTGGCGCCGAAACCGAGCATCCCGCGGCCGGTGCCGATGGCCTCCGAGCCGAGGTTGCTGGTCATCACGATGACCGTGTTCTTGAAGTCGACCGTGCGGCCCTGCGAGTCGGTCAGCCGCCCGTCGTCCAGCACCTGGAGCAGGATGTTGAACACGTCCGGGTGGGCCTTCTCCACCTCGTCCAGCAGGAGCAGCGAGTATGGATGACGGCGCACCGCCTCGGTGAGCTGCCCGGCCTCCTCGTGCCCCACGTACCCGGGCGGGGCGCCGACCAGCCGGCTGACGGTGTGCCGCTCCTGGAACTCGCTCATGTCCAGCCGCACCATCCGCTCGTCGCTGCCGAACAGGGCGTCCGCCAGCGCCCGGGCCAGTTCGGTCTTGCCGACGCCCGTCGGGCCGAGGAACAGGAAGCTGCCGATGGGGCGCCTGGGGTCGGCGAGGCCCGCACGGGAGCGCAGCACCGCCTCGGAGACGGCCTTGACGGCCTCGTCCTGGCCGATGACCCGCTCGCGCAGGTGCTCCTCGAGGCCCAGCAACCGCTCCTTCTCCTCCTGGGTGAGGCTGCTGACCGGGATGCCGGTCTGCCGGCTGACCACCTCGGCGATGTCCTCCGCCGTGACCTCCACGGCCGGCCCGTCACCGGCGGGCTGCGCGGTCCGTCCCGCCTTGATCCGCTCGGTGACCTCCTGGATGCGGTCGCGCAGTTCCATCGCCTTCTCGTACTGCTCGGCGGCGACCGCCTGGTCCTTGTCCCGGGCGAGCTGCTCCGCCTGCCGCTCCAGCGCCCGCACGTCGGTGTTCGTGTGCGTGCGCAGCCGCACCCGGGCGCCCGCCTGGTCGATCAGGTCGATGGCCTTGTCGGGCAGGAACCGCTCCGTCAGGTACCGGTCGGACAGCTCCACGGCGGCCTGCAGCGCCTCGTCGGTGTAGCGGACCTGGTGGTGGGCCTCGTAGCGGTCCTGGAGCCCCCGCAGGATCTCCAGGGCGTCCTCGGGGCTCGGCTCGGGCACCAGGATCGGCTGGAACCGGCGGGCGAGGGCCGCGTCCTTCTCGATGTAGCGGCGGTACTCCTCCATCGTCGTCGCGCCGATGACGTGCAGCTCGCCCCGGGCGAGGGCGGGCTTGAGCATGTTGCCCGCGTCCATGGAGCCGCTGTCGCCGCCGCCGCTGCCCGCGCCGGCGCCGACGACCGTGTGCAGCTCGTCGATGAAGACGATCAGCTCGCCGGAGTGGGTGCGGATCTCCTCGATGATGGCGTTCAGCCGCTCCTCGAAGTCGCCCCGGTAGCGGGTGCCGGCGACCACGCCGGACAGGTCCAGGGCGACGACCCTGCGGTCGCGCAGGGTGTCCGGGACGTCATGCTCGGCGATGCGCTGGGCCAGCCCCTCGACGATGGCCGTCTTGCCGACACCGGCGTCGCCGATCAGCACGGGGTTGTTCTTGCCGCGCCGGGACAGCACCTCCACGGTCTGCTCGATCTCCAGGTCCCGGCCGATCACCGGGTCGATCCGGCCCGCCTTGGCCATGTCCGTGAGGTCGCGGCCGTACTTGTCCAGCGTCGGCGTGCCGCGCTGCGGCGCCGGCCGCTGGTCGGCGTCGCCCACCCAGGGGCCCGGTCCGCCGCGCCCGGCCCCGGAGCCCTGCACGGAGCCCGGGTCGAACTTGGCGGCGTTCAGGATGCGGCCCGCCGCCGAGTCGGGGTTGGAGGCGAGCGCCGCCAGCACGTGCTCCGGGCCGATGTACGAGGCGCCCGTGTGCCGCGCCAGGTCGTGGGCGTCGAGCAGCGCCCGTTTGACGGCGGGCGTGACGGCGATCCGCGACTGGGGCGGGCCCTCGCCGGCCGTCCGGTCGATCTCCTCGGCCAGGGCGTCCGGGTCGGCACCCGCGCGGGCGATCAGGTCGCGGGTGGGCTCGGTGGCGAGCGCGGCCCGCAGCAGGTGCTCGGTCTCCAGGTCGGTACTGCCGTGCTCGGCCGCGTACGAGGCGGCGTCGCCCACCATCCGGCGCGCGGGCTCGCTCATCAGGCGCCCTATGTCGATGTACCGGGGGATGGGCCGCCCGCCCGCGGGTGCCGATCCGGCCCCGCCCCCGAAGAAGCGGGCCAGAAACTCGCTGAAGGGGTCGGAGCCGTAACCCTCCGGACCCATGAAACCGCTGCTCATATGCGTCCGTTCCGGTGTCCGGTAATGGCCGGGACACGCTGTACGAGAAGACCTGCTGGATCCAGGTCGCGGGTTCCCGAGCGCATTCCGGTTACACCTGTGACGGACGGGACGCGGCGGCTCCGCCCGGCGCGGACGGCGGGCGGAGCCGTGGCGGCGGGGACGGCGCCCGTCAGGCCGTGAAGCGGCCCGTACGCCGGATCTCCGGGTGGTCGGTGGTCGCCCCGTCCAGTTCCAGGGCGCGGACGAGCCGCAGGTGCTGCGGCGTGTTGACCACCCAGGCGATGACCCCCAGGCCCGCCGCGCGCGCCCGCTCGGTGGTCTCCAGCGTGAGCCGCCGGATGTCCAGCGCCAGCGTGCCCGCGCCCACGGCCCGCGCCCGCGCCACGATGTCGTCGCCCCAGTGGCTCGCGATCAGCACTGTCCGGACCCCCGGCACGAGCCGGGCGATCTCGGCGACCGCCTCGTCGTGGAACGACGAGACCTCCACCCGCCCGGCCAGGTCGCGCCGGCGCATGACCTCGGCCAGCGCGCGGGCGGCCGCCACGTCCTTGATCTCCGCCTGGAGGGGGGTCCGCACGGCGTCCAGGACCTCCTCGAACACCGGGACGCGCTCGCCGAGCCCGGCGTCGAGCTCCCGCAGCTCGGCGAGGGTCTTGTCGGCGATCGCCCCGGTGCCGTCGGTCGTCCGGTCCACCTCGGCGTCGTGCATGACGACGAGGGCGCCGTCCTTGCTCAGGTGCAGGTCCAGCTCGATGACGTCCATGCCCGCGTGCTCGGCGCGGACGAAGGACCGCAGGGTGTTCTCCGGTTCGACACCCATGACTCCGCGATGACCGATGGTGAGGAAACTCAAGATCTTCTCGCTTCCGTCGACGGCGGGTACCGCGCGGTGCCGTGCCACACGCGGCACCGTCGCAGCCTAACGATCCGCGCCCGGGACGGAACCCGTCCCGCGCGGGGAAGAGGAGTGATCCGGCCCGGGCGCGGCGACGCCCAGGACGAATCCGGTGAGGAGGGCGGCGACAAGGACGGCACGGATGCTCATGCGTACGGCTCCGGAAAGGGGGCAGCGGTGACTGGTCGGTCCTACCCGCGCCGCCCGGCGTGCCGAACCGGTCTTCACCCGTGCGTGGGCGCGTCGTTGGGAGTGCGGCGCGGCGGGTCGCGCCGGGCTCCGGCAGGACGGAGGGACTCCGTGGATGCGGCTGCATCACCCACCTCGGACAGGAAAAACAGCGGCCTCGGTGGGGGGTCGGCAGGATAATTTCTTCCTGCTCCCCTTGTGGCGGAGAAGCACCCATGGATACGGTGCCTTGACGCGAGGTTCTCCCGTGGAGGAAGTGTGATGACGGAAATTCTTGTGCAGGATGCAGTGGGCGGGGACGTGACCGCCGACGCCAGGGTGATCGACCACCCGGCGTGGCCCGAGCTCAAGAATGCCGTGGAAGAGATCCGCACCTGGCAGTCCGCGGACGGTTCCATCGACTTCGGCGCCGAGGGCGCGCCCGGCCGTGCCCTCGTCGACACCACCGTCGACCGGGTCGTCGCCGCGGTCGAGCAGCTCTCCCCGCTGCTCCCGCACGACACGGCGTACCACCGGGCGCTCGTCGCCGACGTGCGCAAGTGGGCCGGCGGCGGCTACGCGGTGCCCGACTTCCTGGACTCCCTGCTGGCCTTCCAGCCCGCCGCGAACCGGCTCGACGGCCTCCAGCACCTGGTGCTGTTCCCGATGTACACCCAGAACGGCAACCCCGACCGCAACCTTGAAGCGGTCGTGCTGCGCATGGTCTGGCCGGAGTGGCTCGCCGAGCTGGAGGCGACCCGCTACGACAACCCGCTGTTCTGCGGCATCACCTTCGAGGACTTCACCTCGGGCTACGACACCAACTCGGCGGTCCTCTTCCCGGAGACCATCGCCGTGCGCGAGGCCCCCGAGCGCTTCAGTTGGGGTGGCATCTTCTGCGACCGCGAGGCCGCCCGTTTCCGCCGCGTCACCGAGGCGGCGGTGGACATCCTGGGCATGGACCTGCCGGACGACATCCGCGAGATGCTCGGCGACCAGGAGCGCTGCGAGAAGGCGTTCGTGCTCTGGGACATGGTCCACGACCGCACCCACAGCCACGGTGACCTGCCGTTCGACCCCTTCATGATCAAGCAGCGCCAGCCGTTCTGGATGTACGGCCTGGAGGAGCTGCGCTGCGACCTCACCGCCTTCAAGGAGGCCGTGAAGCTGGAGGGCGAGGGCCACCCGCACGGCCGGGACGTCCAGTACGCCGTCCTGTTCGACCGGATGTTCCGCTTCCCGGTCACCGGCGACCGCAACCGCAACTACGACGGTCTCGGCGGCCAGCTCCTCTTCGCGTACCTGCACAAGCACGACGTGCTGCGCTGGACCGACAACACGCTCAAGATCGACTGGGAGCGGGCCCCGCAGATCACCAACCAGCTCTGCGGCGAGATCGAGCAGCTCTACCGCGACGGCATCGACCGCCCGAAGCTGGTCCACTGGTTCGCCGCGTACGACCTGGTCTCCACCTACCTCGCCCCGCACCCCGGCTCGCGCTGGGCGAAGGGCCCCGACGCGCTGGACCTGAGCCTGCCGCCGCGCAAGCTGGTCGACGACGTGCTTCCGGACGAGTTTCCGCTGAGCATGTTCTATGAGGCCCTCTCCAAGAAGCTCAAGAACGTGATCGCCTCCACCAAGGGCATCACGGCCGACAAGGCCGGCGAGAAGGCCGCCGCGTGAGCTCTCGTACGGAGGAGACGACGACCATGAACGGCAAGGGCAACGGAAACGGCCCGCTCGAGGGCGCTGTCGTCGCGGTGGCCGGAGCGGGCGGCGCCGCCGGCCGTGCCGCCCTGCTGCGGCTCGCGGAGGCGGGCGCGACCGTGGTCGCCTCCGACGCGGACCCCGAGCGCCTCGCCGAGGCGGTCGACGCGGCCCGCTACGCGCACGGCGGGGCCACCGTCACCGGTGACACCGTCGACCTGCTCGACCTCGGTGCGGCGCGCGAGTGGGCGGACAAGACCGAGAAGGAGTTCGGCCGCGTGGACGGCCTGGTCCACCTCGTCGGCGGCTGGCGCGGCAGCGCCACCTTCGCCGAGACGGACCTCGCCGACTGGACGCTGCTGGAGAAGCTGCTGATCCGCACGGTCCAGCACACCTCCCTCGCCTTCCACGACGGCCTCCTGCGCAGCGACCGCGGCCGCTACGTGCTGGTCAGCGCCTCCGGCGCCAGCAAGCCCACCGCCGGGAACGCCGCGTACTCGGCCTCCAAGGCGGCGGCCGAGGCGTGGACCCTCGCGCTCGGCGACGCCTTCCGCAAGGCGGGCGGCGAAGAGGGCCCGAAGGCCGCGGCTACGATCCTGATCGTGAAGGCTCTGGTGCACGACGCCATGCGCGCCGAGCGCCCGAACGCGAAGTTCGCGGGCTTCACGGACGTCAAGGATCTGGCCGACGAGATCGCCGCCGTCTGGGACAAGCCCGCCCGGGAAGTGAATGGACAGCGCCTGTGGCTGACCCCCAAGCCGTGACCCCCGACACCGCCAGGACCGACGCACGGCGTCGCCACGACCCCGGCGTCCGGGGCTTCGCCAGCGACAACTACGCCGGCGCGCACCCCGAGGTCATGGCCGCACTCGCCCTCGCCAACGGCGGCCACCAGGTCGCCTACGGCGAGGACGTGTACACCGAGCACCTCCAGCGGGTCATGCACAGCCACTTCGGCCCGACCGCCGAGGCGTTCCCGGTGTTCAACGGCACCGGTGCCAACGTCACCGCCCTGCAGTCGCTCACCGACCGCTGGGGCGCGGTCATCTGCGCCGAGTCCGCCCACATCAACGTGGACGAGGGCGGGGCGCCCGAGCGCATGGCCGGGCTGAAGCTGCTGACCGTCCCCACTCCGGACGGCAAGCTGACGCCCGAGCTGATCGACCGGCAGGCGTTCGGCTGGGAGGACGAGCACCGCGCCATGCCGCAGGTGGTCTCGATCACCCAGAACACCGAGCTGGGCACCGTCTACACGGTGGAGGAGATCCGCGCGATCGTCGAGCACGCGCACGGCCTGGGCATGAAGGTGCACCTCGACGGTGCCCGGATAGCCAACGCGGCCGCCTCGCTGGACGTCCCGATGCGGGCGTTCACCAACGCGGTCGGCGTGGACGTCATGTCGTTCGGCGGGACGAAGAACGGCATGCTCTTCGGCGAGTGCGTGATCGCGCTCAACCCGGACGTGGCCCGCCACATGAAGCACCTGCGCAAGATGTCCATGCAGCTCGCCTCCAAGATGCGGTTCGTCTCGGTGCAGTTCGAGGCGCTGCTCGCCAAGGACCTGTGGCTGCGCAACGCCCGGCATGCCAACGCCATGGCGCAGCGCCTGGCGGAGGGCGTGCGCGCGGTGGACGGGGTGGAGATCCTCTACCCGGTGCAGGCGAACGGCGTGTTCGCGCGGCTGCCGCAGGAGGTGACCCGGCGGCTCCAGGAGCGGTTCCGGTTCTACTTCTGGGACGAGGCGGCCGGCGTGGTGCGCTGGATGTGCTCCTTCGACACCACCGAGGACGACGTCGACGCCTTCGTGCTGGCGCTCAAGGAAGAGATGACGCACGGTAGGGGCTGACTGCATACGTATGCGGCCGATCGGAAATTGATTGACTCCGGTCGGCCGCTTCCCTATGGTCGGCCACCATGGAGCTGATCCAGCAGGTCCCCGAACTCTCGGCGTACCTCGCTGCCGACGACGTCATCGACCATGAGCACCCGCGGGTGCGCGAGGTCGCGCACCGCCTCGCCGCCGCACACGGCGACGCATACGCATACGCCAGGGCGGCCTTCGAGTACGTCCGCGACACCGTCGCGCACTCCATGGACACCGACGACCCGCGCGTCACCTGGCGCGCCTCCGACGTGCTGGAGCAGCGCACCGGCATCTGTTACGCCAAGTCCCACGCGCTCGCCGCCCTGCTGCGCGCCCGGTCCGTGCCCGCCGCCCTGTGCTACCAGAGGTTCGACGTGGTGCACGGTCTCGTCGCGGTCAGGCTGCCGGGTGGCCCGGGGTGGGTACGGCAGGACCCGCGCGGCAACGGGCCCGGCGTGGACGCCCAGTTCCGTACCGACCGCGAGCAACTGGCGTTCACCGTACGGCCCGAGTCCAACCAAGTGGACTACCCGGTGTTGTACGCTACACCGCACCCGGTCGTTCTGAGCGCCCTGCGGGCCGCCCGGGACCGGCCCCACCTGGACGCGACGCTCCCCACGAACCTGTGAACCCTGAACGGCGGACCATGAACCTGACGCTCACCGTGGCCGACGAGGTGCGCACCCTCGTCCCCGGCTTCACCCATCTCGCCATCGAGGCCCGCGGACTGGTCAACGGCCCCAGCGACGCGGCCAGTTCCGCCCTCCTGGACGACGCCGCCCGCCGCCTGGCCGAGCGCCTCGGCGGACGCGCCCCGCACGAGGACCCGCACGTCGCCGCCTGGCGCGAGGCCTACAGCGCGTTCGGCGCCAAGCCGTCCCGTACCCGCAACTCCGCCGAGGCGCTCGCCAAGCGCGCCCTCGCCGACGGCGGCCTGCCCCGCATCAACCTGCTCGTCGACGCCTACAACGCCGTCAGCGTGGCCCACCTGATCCCGGTCGGCGGCGAGGACACCGACCGCATCCGCGGCGGGATGCGGCTCGTCCGCGCCACCGGGACCGAGCCGTTCGTCACCGTCGCCGGGGGCGAGGAGACCGTCGAGCACCCCGAGGCCGGCGAGGTGGTCTGGTGCGACGACGAGGGCGTCACCTGCCGCCGCTGGAACTGGCGCCAGGGCGTACGCACCCGCCTCACCGAGCAGTCGGTCAACGCGCTGTTCCTGCTGGAGAGCCTGGCGCCCATGACACGCGGCGAGCTCCAGGCCGCCGGGGCCGAGCTCGCCGAGTCGCTGGAGAAGCTGAGCCCCGGGGCGCGGATCACGGTCCGCGACCCCGAGTAGCCCGCCGGGCGCCGGCTCAGCCCGCCTCGCGGACCTCGGCGGCGGTCGGCGCCGTGCCCCCGAGGTGCGCGGGCACCCACCAGGTGTCGCTCGCGTCCTTGGGGCGTACGGGGTAGGCGCGCTGCGCCGCCTCCAGCAGCTCCTGCACCCGGTCGCGCAGCCGCCGGGTGATCGCGCCCGCGTACTGGTCGGTCGGCGCCTCCACCGGCTCGCCCACCCGGATGGTCACCGGGATGTGGCTGCGCTTGAAGTTGCGCGGCCGCCCCTTGGTCCACAGCCGCTGGGTGCCCCACAGGGCCATCGGGACCAGCGGTACGCCGGCCTCCTGGGCCAGGCGGGCGGCGCCGGACTTGAAGCTCTTGAGCGTGAAGGACTGGGAGATCGTCGCCTCGGGGAACACCCCGATGATCTCACCCGAGCGCAGCGACTCCAGGGCGTGCCGGTAGGCCGCCTCGCCCTGCGCGCGGTCCACCGGAATGTGCTTCATGCCGCGCATCAGCGGACCGGAGATCCGGTGCCGGAACACCGAGTCCTTGGCCATGAACCGCACCAGGCGCTTCTGCGGCAGCGCAGCCAGGCCGGAGAAGATGAAGTCCAGGTAGCTGATGTGGTTGCTGACCAGCACGGCGCCACCGGTGCGGGGGATGTTCTCCGAACCCTGAGTGTCGATCTTCAGGTCGAGCGCCTTGAACATCGTGAGAGCGGCGCCGATGACCGGCCGATAGACGAGTTCTGCCATCTGGAGAAAGCCCCTTTTCTTCAGTGCCTGGGGAGGGTCCTCCCGGCGGAAGTTACGCAAGTTACGCAGCCGTAGGTATCCGGCATTGGGCCGATCGTGCACCATGTGCGCCGTACAGGCCAGTCCTGACGACTTCGGACAGCGAGATTCTCGTCACGTCACGTCCGCTCCGGCGTGCTTCCACGCGGTTCCGGGCGCGTTTTCGGGGCATGTTCGACCGGATTCCGGCGCGCCGGGAATCGCGCGGGCGCCCGGCGCGCTGCACCCGGTGCGCCACCCGGGCGGCGGAACGGACACAGGAGGACGGAGTGCGGGTGCACGGACGAGTGCTCACGGCGGCCGAGCTGGGCGCCGACGGCCTGGGGGAGCGGGCGACGCTCGTGCAGTTCTCCACCGCCTTCTGCCAGCCCTGCCGCGCGACCCGGCGCACCCTCGCCGAGGTGGCGGCGATGGTCGGCGGCGTGGCCCACGTCGAGATCGACGCCGAGCGGCACCTGGACCTGGTGCGCGAGCTGGAGATCGTGAAGACCCCCACCGTGCTGGTGCTCGACCGGCACGGCCGGATCGTCCGGCGGGCCGCCGGGCAGCCCCGCAGGGCCGATGTGATCGCCGCGCTCGGCCATGCCGTGTGACCTGCCGTGATCCATCTCCCACATACCGGTCCGCCCTTGACTGTGCATGCCATCCGTCGTCAGGCTGACGCCGTGCCCCAGGAACTCCTTCTCCACGGGCGGGCCGACGTCGACCTGGCCCGCAACGCGAGCGCGCGCTGTCCGGGTGTCTGAGCGACCACGGACCACCGACCCGCGCCCTCCGCAGAAGGACCCCTCCATGACGGTCTTCCCCGACCTCGCCGCCCGCCGCGCCCCCGGCGCTCCCCGGCCCGCCACGCCCGACCTGCTCCGCTCCGTCTTCCGGCGGCACGCGGCGGGGGTCGCGGTGATCACGGCCGCGGGCGAGCGGCCCGTCGGCTTCACCGCCACCTCGCTGACCTCCGTGTCGGCCGACCCGCCGATGATCTCGTTCGGCGTAGGGACCTCCTCCTCGAGCTGGCCGGTCCTCGCCGAGGCCGGCCACGTCGGCGTCCACGTCCTGGGCGAGCACCAGCGCGACCTGGCCGCCACCTTCGCGCGCAGCGGCGCCGACCGGTTCGCGGAGCCGACCCGCTGGCGCCCGGGCCCGGAGGGCGTGCCGGTGCTCGAAGGGGTGCTGGCGTGGCTGGTGTGCCGGGTCGTGGCCCGTGTCCCGGCCGGTGACCACCGCCTCGTGGTGGCCGAGGTCGTCGCCGGGGACCCGGACGGTGCGGGCCGTCCGCTGCTGTACCACGAGGGGCGCTTCAACGCTCTGCGGGACTGAGAGATCCCGGTTACGGAGCGTTGGCAAGGTCACAGTTCAAAGCGCTTGCTTACCGGGAAAGCAATCGGTGTACTGACGAGTAATATTCCGGTAGGGGCGTCCGACGCCCCGAGCGGAAACCGTCCCATCAGGCGCCTATGCTGCGTGCAACAAGGCAGCCCAGTTATGACGATGTGTAGGAGAGCCGGCGTGAGCTTGAGGATCGTTGTCTGTGTGAAGTACGTGCCCGACGCCACCGGCGACCGGCACTTCGCCGATGACCTGACCGTCGACCGCGACGACGTCGACGGCCTGCTGTCGGAGCTGGATGAGTACGCGGTCGAGCAGGCGCTCCAGATCGCCGAGGAGGCGGACGACGCGGAGATCACCGTGCTGACCGTCGGCCCCGAGGACGCCAAGGACGCGCTGCGCAAGGCGCTGTCCATGGGCGCCGACAAGGCCGTCCACGTCGAGGACGACGACCTCCACGGCTCCGACGTCATGGCCACCTCGCTGGTGCTCGCCAAGGCCGTCGAGAAGACCGGTTACGACCTGGTCATCTGCGGCATGGCGTCCACCGACGGCACCATGGGCGTCCTGCCCGCGATCCTCGCCGAGCGCCTGGGCGTCCCGCAGGTCACCCTGCTCTCCGAGGTCTCGGTGGAGGACGGCCTCGTCAAGGGCCGCCGCGACGGCGACAGCGCCTCCGAGCAGCTCGAGGCGTCCCTGCCGGCCGTCGTGTCCGTGACGGACCAGTCGGGCGAGGCCCGCTACCCGTCCTTCAAGGGCATCATGGCCGCCAAGAAGAAGCCGGTGGAGTCCCTGGACCTCGACGACCTGGACCTCGACGCCGACGAGGTCGGCCTCGAGGGCTCCTGGACCAAGGTCGACTCGGCGGCGGAGCGTCCGGCCCGCACGGCCGGCACGATCGTCAAGGACGAGGGCGAGGGCGGCAAGCAGCTTGCCGAGTTCCTCGCGAGCCAGAAGTTCATCTAAGGCTCGCGCGAGCCACTCACCCGCCCCAGACTCTTCGCATCGCAGGAGATTGAAGTCCCATGGCTGAAGTTCTCGTCTACGTCGACCACGTGGACGGCGCCGTCCGCAAGCCCACCCTGGAGCTGCTGACCCTCGCCCGTCGCATCGGCGAGCCCGTCGCCGTCGCCCTGGGCTCGGGCGCCGAGGCCACCGCCGCCACGCTCGCCGAGCACGGCGCGGTCAAGGTCCTCACCGCCGACGCCCCCGAGTTCGGCGACTACCTCGTCGTACCGAAGGTGGACGCCCTCCAGGCCGCGTACGAGGCCGTCTCCCCGGCCGCCGTGCTCGTCCCGTCCTCCGCCGAGGGCAAGGAGATCGCCGCCCGCCTGGCGGTCCGCATCGGCTCCGGCATCATCACCGACGCCGTCGACCTCGAGGCCGGCGACGAGGGCCCGGTGGCCACGCAGTCCGCGTTCGCCGCCTCCTTCACCACCAAGTCCCGCGTCTCTAAGGGCACCCCGGTCATCACGGTCAAGCCGAACTCGGCCCCCGTGGAGGCCGCCCCGGCCGCCGGCGCCGTCGAGGCCCTCGCCGTCTCCTTCTCCGAGAAGGCCACCGGCACCAAGGTCGTCTCCCGCACCCCGCGCGAGTCGACCGGCCGCCCCGAGCTGACCGAGGCCGCGATCGTGGTCTCCGGCGGCCGCGGTGTCAACGGCGCCGAGAACTTCTCGATCATCGAGGCGCTCGCCGACTCCCTCGGTGCCGCCGTCGGCGCCTCCCGCGCCGCCGTCGACGCCGGCTGGTACCCGCACTCCAGCCAGGTCGGCCAGACCGGCAAGTCGGTCTCCCCGCAGCTCTACATCGCCTCCGGCATCTCCGGCGCGATCCAGCACCGCGCCGGCATGCAGACCTCGAAGACCATCGTGGCCATCAACAAGGACGCCGAGGCCCCGATCTTCGACCTGGTCGACTACGGCGTCGTCGGCGACCTGTTCCAGGTCGTCCCGCAGCTCACCGAGGAGATCAAGTCCCGCAAGGGCTGACCCTCCACGCAGGGCTGACCTGCGGCGTCCGAAGACGGCTCCGGGGCCGCGCGGTGAATCCACCGCGCGGCCCCGCGCCGTTGGGGCCACCATTGACGCATGTCATGGCCACCCATTAACTTCACCATACGGATTGTTGATTCCGTGTAGTGGAATATTGGAGGGTGTGGGAATGGGTCAGCAGGAGAAGGCGGCAACGAGCCTCGCGGGCGCGGTCAGCGAGGGCATCAGCGCCTCCCTCGTCTCGGTCGACGAGGAGCTCGCCCGCCGCTACCCGGGCGACCCCGGCACCCGCCAGCCGGTCCACACCGTGTACGTGCCCGGCGAGGTCTTCGAGGCCGGAACCATCCGCTCCTGGGGCGACCAGGCCCTCGCCATGCTCGACGAGCACGCCCCCGACGCCGCCTCCCTCGCGGCCGTCCTCGGCCTCGACGACCGGCTCGCCGACGACGTCCACGCGCGCGTGCGCGCCAAGCTCGAGCGCGAACCCATCGAGGACCTCCGCGTCGACTTCGAGGACGGCTACGCCGGCAAGGACGAGGACACCGACGCCGGCCGGGCCGCCCGCCTGATCTCCGAGGCGTACGAGCAGGGCACGGCCGCCCCGTACATGGGCATCCGCATGAAGTGCATGGAGGCCGCCGTACGCGACCGGGGCATCCGCACCACCGACGTCTTCCTCACCGGCCTCATGGAGCGCGGCGGCCTGCCCGAGGGCCTCGTCCTCACCCTCCCCAAGGTCACCTACCCCGAGCAGGTCGCCGCCTTCGTACGGCTGCTGGAGGCCTTCGAGAAGGCCCACGGCCTCCAGGACGGGCGCCTCGGCTTCGAGATCCAGATCGAGACCAGCCAGGCCATCCTCGCCGCCGACGGCACCGCCACCGTCGCCCGCATGATCGACGCCGCCGAGGGCCGCGCCACCGGCCTGCACTACGGCACCTTCGACTACAGCGCCTGCCTCGGCGTCTCCGCCGCGTACCAGGCCAGCGACCACCCGGCCGCCGACCACGCCAAGGCCGTCATGCAGGTCGCCGCCGCCGGCACCGGCGTACGCGTCTCCGACGGCTCCACCAACGTCCTGCCGGTCGGCCCCACCGAGAAGGTCCACGACGCCTGGCGCCTGCACTACGGCCTCACCCGCCGCGCCCTCGCCCGCGCCTACTACCAGGGCTGGGACATGCACCCGGGCCACCTGCCCACCCGGTACGCCGCCGTCTTCGCCTTCTACCGCGAGGGCTTCGAGCAGGCCGCCAAGCGCCTGTCCGCCTACGCCAACCAGGCCGGCGGCGACGTCATGGACGAGCCCGCCACCGCCAAGGCCCTCAGCTCCTACCTGCTGCGCGGCATCGACTGCGGCGCCCTCGACACCGACGAGGTCGCCCGCCTCACCGGCCTGACCCGAACGGACCTGGACGGCTTCGCCGCCCCCCGCCGCGGCGACCTGACCGCCACCGCTCAGTAACCCCCGGCGCCCCCGTCGGCGCTGTCACACCGGCCCCGTACTCTGTACGCGTTCATCGACCTGACGTGTACAGAGGAACGGGGCAGCGGTGTCATCGGGGGAGAACGAACTGATCGCCGGGCGCTACCGGGTCGTCCGGCAGCTCGGCCGCGGCGGCATGGGCGTCGTCTGGCGCGCCGTGGACGAGGTGCTGGGCCGCGAGGTCGCCCTCAAGGAGCTCCGTACGTACACGGACTCCTCCGGTCACGAGCTGGCCGACCTTCGGCTGCGGATGCAGCGCGAGGCCCGGGCCGCCGCGCGCGTGCGCCATCCCGGAGTCATCTCCGTGCACGACGTCGCCGACCACCAGGGCCGCCCGGTCATCGTCATGGAGCTCATCGACGGCCCCTCCCTCGACGACGTCCTGGGCGAGCGCGGCGTCATGGACCCGCGCGAGGCCGCCGCGATCGGCGCCAAGGTGCTGGAGGCGCTCGACGCCGCCCACGCCGTCGGCGTGCTCCACCGTGACGTCAAGCCCGGCAACGTCCTGCTGGACCGCGGCGGCAGGGTCGTCCTCACCGACTTCGGCATCGCCGCCATGGAGGACCCCGGCGACGGCTCCGCCACCCACCTCACGCGCAGCGGCGAGATCGTCGGCTCGCTCGACTTCCTGGCGCCCGAGCGGGCGCAGGGCCAGGAACCGGGCCCGGCGTCCGACGTCTGGGCGCTGGGCGCCACGCTGTACGCGGCGGTCGAGGGCGCGTCGCCCTTCCGGCGCACGTCCACCTGGTCGACGCTCAGCGCCATCGTCGGCGAGCCGCTGCCCGAGCCGCGGCGGGCGGGCCCCCTCGGCCCCGTCCTCGGGCAGCTCATGGACAAGGACCCGGCCGGGCGGCCGGACGCCGCCACCGCGGCGCGGCTGCTGGCGGCCGTCGCCGAGGGCCGCGAGCCCGGGCACGGCCCCGTGGCCCCGGCGTACGTACCGACCGAGCGCACCGTCCTGCCGCACCAGCCGCACGGCTTCGGCCCGGCGACGCCCGTGCCGCCCGCAGCCGCTCCCGCGCCCGTGCCCGCGCCCGCCCCGGCCCCGGTGGCTCCGGTGGCCCCGGCGGCTCCGGTGGCCCCGGCCGCGCGGAAGAGCCGCGCCAAGGTCCTCGTCGCGGCGGCGACGGCGGCCGTCCTGCTGGCCGGGGAGGCATCACGTACGCCTTCATGGGCAACGAGAAGACGGCCACGACCCAGGAGCTGGCCGACGGGCGGACCGATCAGGGCGAGTCGCCCGCCGGGCGCCCCCTGGACGCGGGCGCCGGACCGTCCGCCTCCGGCACGACGCCCGGCACCAAGCCGTCCGCGTCCGCGCCGACGGCCGCGAAGTCCTCCACGGCGGCGGACGAGCCGCGCGCCTCCGCCCCCGGCGCGGCGGCCGACGGCGGAGCGGAGGCGGACACCGGCGGCGCGGACGGCCAGGGCTCCACCGGTGGCGGCTCGGGCACGACCGGCGGCTCCGGAACCGGCACGGACGCGACGGCCGGGGGGACCGGCGGCGCGGGCTCCCCGGGCGGCGGCTCCACCACGACCGGCGGGGCGGACCCGGCTACCGCGCCCGTCTGCCACTCCATAGGCGGCGGCAAGTACAACTGCCAGGTGTGGCGCACCGCCACGTCGTACCGGGCCGACGGCAGCCAGGCCGGCACCCTCAACGCGGGCACCAACTACTTCTACTGCCAGGCCAACCTCGGCCGCCGCGAGACGTACGGCGAGTGGACCAACGTCTGGTGGGCCAGGACGGACGACGACAGCGGCAACACCGGTGTGTACGTCAGCGACGTCTACATCCAGGGCGGCGACAACGACCAGCCGCTGCCGGGCCTGCCGGTCTGCTAGCGGGTCTCAGGAGGGCGGCGCGATCTCGCCGGAGCCGCGCGGGATCAGCACCGTGTCCAGCACGGTACGGGCCGGGGCGTCGTCGAAGCCGTCCAGCCGCCTGAACAGCCGCTCCGCCGCCGTGCGCCCCAGCGCGGCGGCGTCCTGCGCGATCACGGTGATGCCCAGCAGGTCGGCCAGCTCGATGTCGTCGAAGCCGACGAACGCCACCGGCCGCTCCCGCCCCGCCAGCTCCCGCACGACGGTCACCGTCACCCGGTTGTTGCCCGCGAACACGGCCGTCACCGGTTCCGGACCGGCGAGCATCGCGGCCGTCGCCTCCCGTACCCGCTCCGGTTCCGTCGAACCCAGCGACACCCAGGCGTCGTTCACCGCCAGCCCGGCGTCCTCCATCGCGGCGCGGTAGCCCCGCAGCCGCTCCACGGCGGTGTGGATGCGCGGCTGGTCGCCGATGAAGCCGATCCGCCGGTGCCCGTGCGCGATCAGGTGCGCGACGCCCGCGCGGGCACCGCCGAAGCTGTCGGACAGCACGACGTCCGCGTCGATCCGCCCCGCCGGGCGGTCCACGAAGACCGTCGCGATGCCCGCCCTGATCTCCGGCTCCAGATAGCGGTGGTCGTCACCGGCCGGGATCACGATCAGCCCGTCGACCCGGCGCGCGCACAGCGCCAGGGCCAGTTCCTGCTCACGGTCCGGGTCCTCGGCGCTGGAGCCGTTGATGAGCAGGGCGCCGTGCGCCCGGGCGACCTCCTCCACGGCGCGGCTGAGCGGGCCGTAGAACGGGTCGGCGAGGTCCTCCAGGACCAGGCCGATGGAGGCGGTGCGCCCCTTGCGCAGCACCCGGGCGCTGTCGTTCCGCCGGAAACCGAGGGCCTCGATCGCCTCCTGGACGCGGCGCTCGGTGTCGGCGGTGACGCCCGCTTCGCCGTTCACCACGCGGGAGACGGTCTTGAGCCCGACACCGGCGCGGGCGGCCACGTCCTTCATGGTGGGCCGGGTGCCGTAGCGGTGGGCGGGGTGGCGGGCGGTCTCGGCCACGGTGCGCTGTCCTGTCGTTCGTCGTTCGCCGTCCGGCGTGCGGGTGCATGTGCGAGGCTGTGGCGTCGAGCATAGGCCCTGGACAACGTTGTCAGCGCGGGAGAGACTGAGTGGACGGTTCTTGAACCGCTCTTGAACGACGCCCTGAAACCGCCGGTCCGCCACCGTCCTCGGCCTTCACGCTCACGGGGGAACCCACACCGATGCATTCCGACCTCGTCGCCGCGCTCGACATCGGCGGAACCAAGATCGCCGGCGCGCTGGTGGACGGTGCGGGCGGCATCCTGCTCCGGGCGCGGCGGCCGACCCCGGCGCGCGAGGACGGCGAGACCGTGATGGGCGCGGTCGAGGAGGTCCTCGCCGAGCTCGCGGCCTCGCCGCTGTGGCCCGGGGTCCGCGCCGTCGGCATCGGCAGCGCGGGCCCGGTGGACGCCTCGGCGGGCACCGTCAGTCCCGTGAACGTCCCGGGCTGGCGCGGCTACCCCCTCGTGGAGCGGGTGCGCCGGGCGACCGGCCTGCCCGTGGACCTCGTCGGCGACGGCGTCGCCATGACGGCCGCCGAGCACTGGCTGGGCGCCGCGCGGGGCCATGACAACGCGCTGTGCATGGTGGTGTCCACCGGCGTCGGCGGCGGGCTCGTGCTGGGCGGCCGCCTCCACCCCGGGCCCACCGGTAACGCCGGTCACATCGGGCACATCAGCGTCGACCTGGACGGCGACCCGTGCCCGTGCGGGGCGCGCGGCTGCGTCGAGCGGATCGCCAGCGGCCCCAACATCGCGCGCCGCGCCCTGGACAACGGCTGGCGCCCGGGGCCCGACGGCGACACCACGGCCGCCGCGGTCGCCGCGTCCGCCCGGGCGGGCGACCCGGTCGCCGCCGCCTCCTACGAGCGCGCCGCCCGGGCGCTCGCGGCCGGCATCGCCGCCACGGCGACGCTGGTCGAGATCGACATCGCGGTGATCGGCGGCGGGGTCGCGGGCGCCGGCGAGGTGCTGTTCGCCCCGCTGCGGCGGGCCCTGCGCGACTACGCCACCCTCTCCTTCGTACGGCGCCTCACCGTCGCCCCGGCGCTCACCGGCACGGACGCCGGCCTCCTCGGCGCGGCCGCCGCGGCGACCCCGCGCGACCCCGCGGGCGCGACCTCCACCGCCTGAGCGGCCATCTGCCCCGGCCGTGCCCGCCCACCAGGCGGCGTGGAAGGGCACGGCCGTACGCCGCGCGGGGAGCCGTCAGGAGGCGGTGGCCGACGGGCGGGGCTGGGGGACGACCACCAGGAACGCGTCCGAGGTGAGGTCCATGACCACCTCCGCCGCGAGGCCCTCCTCCCGGCGTGCCTGGGCGAACTGCTCCGCCGGCCAGGAGCCGTGCGGGCCGCCCGCCGGGAACCTCTCCAGCACCATGCGTGTCATCACGTACCCCCTGTCCATCACCTGCTCCAACGACACTCCACGCCGGAGTGTCACGGCTCGGCAGGCATCTCTTCGTACGGTGAGACGTTTCTGGTGCCCCGTCGGCCGCGACGGAAGCGCAACAGCCCGGCCACAGTTGTGTGCGCGATCGGACACCCCCCTGCCCGGACGGGTTTCCGTGGGAGGGTGTTGCGGGCAAGCCACTGGGGGCTACGGAGGAGGGGGAACCGTGATCGTCTGGATCAACGGTGCGTTCAGTGCGGGCAAGACCAGCGCCGCGCGCGAACTGGTCGATCTGATCCCGAACAGCACCGTCTACGACCCCGAGGTCATCGGCGGTGCGCTGCGCCACCTGCTGCCGCAGAAGCGGCTCGCCGAAGTGACCGACTATCAGGACCTGCCGATGTGGCGGCGCATGGTCGTGGACGCCGCCGCCGCGATGCTCGCCGAGATCGGCGGGGTGCTGGTGGTGCCGATGACGCTGCTGCGCCAGGAGTACCGCGACGAGATCTTCGGTGGCCTGGCCGCCCGCCGGATCGCCGTACACCACGTCCTGCTGACACCGGACGAAACGATACTGCGCGGGCGTATCGCCGCTCGTGAGGAGTTCGAGGACGACCCGGAGGGCAACGAGCGCGTCCGGCAGTGGGCGTACGACCACATCGAGCCGTACCGCGCGGCGCTCGGCGGCTGGCTGGCCACCGACGCGTACGCCGTCGACAACAGCCGCCTCACCCCGGCCCAGACCGCGCGGGCCATCGCCGACGCCGTCAGCGGCGGGGCGGCCGGCGCGTGCGGGATCGTGCAGACACCGGAGCCGACCGGGGAGACCCTCGCCGCCGGCGTGCTGCTCTTCGACGAGCAGGACCGCGTACTGCTCGTCGACCCCACCTACAAGCCCGGCTGGGAGTTCCCCGGCGGGGTCGTCGAACGCGGCGAGCCGCCGGCCCGCGCCGGCATGCGGGAGGTCGCCGAGGAGATCGGGCTCGAACTGGACGCCGTACCCAGGCTCCTGCTCGTCGACTGGGAACCGCCGCGCCCGCCCGGGTACGGCGGTCTCCGGCTGCTCTTCGACGGCGGCCGGCTCACCGCCGCCCAGGCCGGCGGAGTGCTGCTGCCGGGTGCGGAGCTGCGGGGCTGGCGGTTCGTCACCGAGGGGGAGGCGTCCGCCATGCTGCCCCCCAACCGCTACGAACGGCTCCGCTGGGCCCTGCGCGCCCGGGAACGCGGCACCGTGCTGAACCTGGAGGCCGGCGTCCCGGTCGGGTGAGCGACGGTCGGCCGGGGGCGGCCGCGCGACGACCGGGGAACCCCTGCCACGCGCCTTCGGGCGCCTACGGCCGTACGGCGCCGACGGCGGCGTCCCGCTCGGCAGCCTCGCGCAGCGCGGCCGCCGCACCGTCCGTCACCGGGTCGCCGTGCCCGCAGCACACCGTCTCCGGCGCCAGGGCGGCGAGCCGCCGCATGGACGCCGCGGCCCGCGGACGGTCCACGTGGAAGACGCCCAGGGTCACCTGCCCCACCGACGCCACGGTGTCGCCCGTGAACAGCACGCCGTGCCGCGGCAGGTGCACCGCGATCGAGCCGTCCGTATGGCCGGGCGTGTGGACGACACGGGCCCCGTCGCCGAAGCCGAGGTCGTCCCCGTCCGCGACCTCGCGGTCCACCCGGGTGGGCGGCGCCACCGGCACCGTCCTCGCCTTCTCGTACAGCGGCACCTCCCAGTCGAGCAGCACGGGGTCCGGGACGGGCGCCTCGCCCCGGACGACCGGCGCGTCCAGGGCGTGCGCCACCACCTCGGCGCCGTACCGCGCGGCCAGCTCGCCCGCCGCGCCCACGTGGTCCCCGTGGGCGTGGGTGAGCACGATCCGCCGCAGGCCCTCCGGTCGGAGGCCCCGGCTCCGTATCGCCTCCCCGATCAGCGGCGCCCCGCCCGTCCAGCCCGCGTCGATCAGGGTCAGGTCGTCGTCCCCGTCGGCCCAGACGTACGCCTGCCCGATCGGGAAGCGCAGCATGAGCAGGCGGGGCCGTACCTCGATGACATCCATGTTCATGGTCATGCCGTGAACGTAAGCACCCCGCGCCGCCGGGGGGCCTCCACTCTGCTGTGCGCTGATCCGCCGTCGGCTCAACCGCGTCCGGAGGTGGCGTAGTTCAGCAGGAACACCGCCTCCGCGACCGACATCCGCTCCAGCTCGTCCGGCGACACGCTCTCGTTCACGGCGTGGATCTGCGCCTCCGGCTCGCTCAGCCCGATCAGCAGGATCTCGGCGTCCGGGTACAGCCCGGCCAGCGTGTTGCACAGCGGGATCGACCCGCCCATGCCCGCCACCTGCATCTCCTGGCCCGGGTACGCCACCCGCAGCGCCTCGGCCATCGAGGTGTACGCCGGGCTCGTCACGTCCGCGCGGAACGGCTGGCCCTGCCCCACCTGTTCCACCGACACGCGCGCGCCCCACGGCGTGTGCGCCTCCAGGTGCGCGGTGAGCAGCTTCGTCGCCTCGGCGGCGTCCTGCCCCGGCGGCACGCGCAGGCTGATCTGGGCGCGCGCGGTGGCGTGGACGGACGGGGTGGCGCCGACCACCGGCGGACAGTCGATGCCCATGACCGTGACGGCCGGGCGCGCCCACAGCCGGTCGCCGACCGAGCCGTGACCGATGAGGTCCACGCCGTCGAGCACCTTGGCGTCCTTGCGGAAGTCCTCGGCGGGGTACTGGAGACCCTGCCACTCGCCCTCGGCCTCCAGCCCGTCCACGGTCGTCGACCCGTCCTCGGCCCGCAGCGAGTCCAGTACGCGGATGAGCGCGGCCAGCGCGTCCGGCGCCGCCCCGCCGAACAGCCCCGAGTGCAGGTTGCCCTGGAGGGTGTCCACCGTGACCCGCACCATGGTCATCCCGCGCAGCGTCGCCGTGACGGTCGGCAGGCCCGCGCGGAAGTTCCCCGCGTCACCGATCACGATCGCGTCCGCCGCCAGCAGCTCGGGGTGCGCCTCCGCGTACCGCTCAAGTCCGCCCGTGCCCTGCTCCTCCGAGCCCTCGGCTATGACCTTGACGCCGACCGGGACGCCACCGTTGGCCTTCAGGGCGCGCAGCGCCAGCAGGTGCATGATGAAGCCGCCCTTGCAGTCGGCGGCACCGCGCCCGTACCAGCGGCCGTCCTCCCGCTCGGTCAGCTCGAACGGCGGAGTGACCCAGCCGGCCGGGTCGAGCGGCGGCTGCACGTCGTAGTGCGCGTACAGCAGCACCGTCGGGGCCCCCTCGGGGCCGGGGAGGTAGCCGTACACCGAGGGCGAACCGTCCGGGGTGTCGAAGACCGACACGTCCTGGAAGTCCTCCGCCCGCAGCGCGTCCGCCACCCAGTCGGCCGCCGCCCGGCACTCGCTCGGCGGAAACTGCGCCGGATCCGCCACCGACTGGAACGCCACCAATTCCGTGAGCTCCGCCTTCGCGCGGGGCATCAGGGAAGCGACGGTCTCGGCGATCGGCGGGATCGGCCGGGTCGGCTGGGCGGTCATGGGCACGCTCCTGGTGGGTGCGACGTTGAGAGTGGCGTTGCGTGTGTTGTTGTATCGCGAACGCGTGTCCGATCCTCCCACAGTGGGTGACGACGGCCCGCGCCGTAGGATGCGATCACAGGCATGGGACAGGACCGGGATCACTCGGGATCGATCAGGATCACTTGTGATCGTCCGGAGTCGTCAGGCATCACTCGGGATCAGTCGGGATCAGGAGCAGAAGCACATCGTGAGCAGCGAGAACGCAGACGCCGGTAACGAGTACTCCGCGCCGGTGTGGGATGTCGTCGTGGTCGGCGCGGGACCGGCGGGAGCCTCCGCGGCCTACGCGGCGGCCGTCGCGGGCCGCCGGGTGCTGCTCCTGGAGAAGGCGGAGCTGCCGCGCTACAAGACCTGCGGCGGCGGCATCATCGGCCCGTCGCGCGACGCCCTGCCGCCCGGCTTCGAACTGCCGCTGCGGGACCGCGTGCACGCCGTGACCTTCTCCCTGAACGGCCGGTTCGCCCGTACGCGGCGCTCCAAGCGGATGCTGTTCGGGCTGCTCAACCGTCCCGAGTTCGACGCGGGCCTGGTCGAGCAGGCCCAGAAGGCGGGCGCCGAACTGCGTACGGGCGCCACGGTGTCGCGCGTCGAACAGCACGGCTCGGCCGTGCCGGACCGGCGTACGGTCGCGGTCGTACTGGCCGACGGGGAGGTCGTGCTCGCCCGGGCCGTCGTCGGCGCGGACGGCAGTGCCAGCCGCATAGGGGCGCACGTCGGGGTCAAGCTCGACCAGGTCGACCTCGGCCTGGAGGCGGAGATCCCGGTTCCGGAGACGGTCGCCGAGGACTGGGCCGGGCGGGTCCTCATCGACTGGGGGCCGATGCCGGGCAGTTACGGATGGGTGTTCCCCAAGGGGGACACGCTGACCGTCGGCGTGATCTCGGCGCGGGGCGAGGGGCCGGCCACCAAGCGGTACCTGGAGGATTTCATCGCCCGGCTGGGGCTCGCCGGTTTCGAGCCCGCCATCTCGTCCGGCCACCTGACGCGGTGCCGCAGCGACGACTCGCCCCTGTCGCGCGGACGGGTGCTCGTCTGTGGCGACGCGGCCGGACTGCTGGAGCCGTGGACCCGTGAGGGCATCTCCTTCGCGCTGCGCTCCGGGCGCCTGGCGGGGGAGTGGGCGGTGCGGATCGCCGAGGCGAACGACGCCGTGGACGCCCGGCGCCAGGCCCTGAACTACGCGTTCGCCATCAAGGCCGGGCTGGGCGTGGAGATGGCGGTCGGGCGCCGGATGCTCGCCCTGTTCGAGAAGCGGCCGGGACTGCTGCACGCCACCATCACCGGGTTCCGCCCCGCGTGGCGCGCCTTCACGGACATCACCCGTGGCGCCACGACCCTGGCCGGCCTCGTCCGGAACTCCGCCGTGGCCCGCCGCGCCATGGACGCCCTGGACCGCCGGCAGTAACGGGGCGGGTGACCCACGGGCGGCGCGGGCGGCTGCCGGGGCCGGCCGCGTGCGCGGTCAGCTCGACGTTATGCGGAACACCGGGTGCCTGGGCGCGATGGCGCGCAGGTCCTCGTCGGGGGAGTCCGGGCCGACGCCCTTGAAGAAGAGGCCGACTTCGGCCTTCCAGCGCCTGAGGTAGGCCCGCAGCAGGGCGGGCTTGTCGTCGTCCCCGACCTCCACGGCGGTGAACGCCTCGACCCGCTTGCCCAGGTGCAGCTCGCCGCCGCCCGCCGCCCGCATGTTGTGCGTCCACTGCACGTGTCCGCGCGGGGCGACCAGGTACCGGGCGCCGTCGACGGTGAGCACGTTGACCGGCGTACGCCGCCACTCGCCGCTCTTGCGGCCGCGCACCGCCAGGACGCGGGAGCCCCAGACGCTGATGCCCCGCCGGGTCATCCAGGCGACCGCCCGGTTGACGACATGGATGGTGAACCAGCCGGGCCTGATGACGTGCTGGGACTCCGCGGACATGGGGCGACCTCCAAAGTGTGAGCACTGCTCTCGGTTGAGAGCAGTGTGCACGGAAGCAGTGCACCAAAGCAAGAGCAGTGCTCTCGTTTCAGTGCACCGATCCGAAAGGTGGCAGACTGCTCTCCATGAACACCGTGCGAGGAGCCAGGGCCCGGGCCCGTGTCGAAGTCACCGCCGCCATCAAGGACGAGGCGCGCAGGCAGCTCGCCGCCGAAGGCGCCGCGAAGCTGTCCCTCCGTGCCGTCGCCCGTGAGCTCGGCATGGTCTCCTCCGCCCTCTACCGCTACTTCCCGAGCCGCGACGACCTCCTGACCGCGCTCATCGTCGACGCCTACGACGCGATCGGCGCCGCCGCCGAAGCCGCACTCGCCGACGTGGATGCCGGTGCAGGCCGTGGTGCCGGTACTCGTGCCTCTGCCGGGGTCGGTGCCGCACCCGCCGGTGCGGGTGCCGGTGCCGGAGCGAAGGGCACCCCCGTGGACGGAGCCCGTGCCGGTGCCGGAGCGAAGGGCACCCCCGCAGCCCGTACCGGTGCCGGGGGTGCCCCCGCCCCCCGCGCCCGCTGGACCGCCGTCTGCCGGGCCGTCCGTGCGTGGGCCGTGGCGCACCCCCACGAGTACGCCCTCATCTACGGCTCGCCCGTGCCCGGCTACTCCGCCCCGCAGGCCACGGTCGCCCCGGCCTCCCGCGTCGCCCACGTGCTGCTCGCCGTCCTCCGCGACGCCCACCGCTCCGAGGGTGTCGCGCCGCCGCCGCTGGCCGAGGGCCTCCGCGCGGAGGCGGACCGCCTCACGGCCGACCTCGCGCCCGACCTCCCGCCCGCCCTCGCCGTCGCCTTCGTGAACGCGTGGTGCCAGTTGTTCGGGCTCATCTCCTTCGAGGTGTTCGGCCACTTCGCCGGGGTCGTGGAGGAGGCCGAGACCTTCTTCACGCACTCCGCCGACCGGCTCGGCCATGAGCTGGGGCTCCTGCGGTGACGCCCGCCCCGCCGCGTCCTGGGCCCTCCACCGATTAGGCAGTTACCTAAGCCCCTCGTCATTTGCCTAAAGGCTTTAGGCAGCGCACAATCGAGTGCGTCGATCGAGTGCGTCGAACGAGTGCGGCGAACGAGTGCGGCGGACGGGAGGAGCGGTCATGGTGCGCGCGGGGCTCTCCGCGGAACGGCTGGCCAGGGCCGGTGCGGAGCTGGCCGACCAGGTCGGCTTCGAGCAGGTGACCGTCTCCGCCCTCGCCCGGCTGTTCGACGTCAAGGTCGCCAGTCTCTACTCGCACGTCCGCAACTCCCGCGACCTCAAGACCCGGATCGCCCTGCTCGCCCTGGAGGAACTCGCCGACCGGGGCGCCGCCGCGCTGGCCGGACGCGCCGGCAAGGACGCCCTCGCGGCCCTGGGCAACGTCTACCGGGACTACGCCCGGGAGCACCCGGGCCGCTACGCCGCCGCCCAGTTCCCACTGGACGCGGAGGCGGCCGCCGCGAGCGCGGGCGGCCGGCACGCGGCGATGACCCGGGCGATCCTGCGCGGCTACGACCTGGGCGAGCGGGACCGGACGCACGCGGTCCGGCTGCTCGGCAGCGTCTTCCACGGTTACGTCAGCCTCGAACTCTCCGGCGGGTTCAGCCACAGCGCCCCCGACTCGCAGGAGAGCTGGGAACGCATCCTCGACGCCCTCGACGCCACGCTGCGGAACTGGCCCGCGCACTGAGCGCACCCCCCGCCCACCCACGTCGACCCCCAGGCCGAGCCATGCACACCGATGACCCCCGGGCCACCACGCCCGACACCGCAGCCGACGCCGCGCCCGGCGCCACGCCCGCGACCGCACCCGACACCACCCCGACGCCCATCACCACGCCCATCACCGCGGACCTCCTCCGGGGCGCCCTCGATCTGGAGCCCACCCAGGACGGCGTACTGCCGCACCGGCTGCCCGCCTGGGCCCGCGCCCAGTGCCCCGACGGACAACTGGCCATGGCCGAGGCCCAACCCTCCGGCGTACGGCTGGTGTTCCGCACCCGCGCCACCGCCGTCGAACTGGAGACGCGGCCCACCAAGCGCGTCTACACCGGCGCCCCGGCCCGTCCGGACGGCGTGTACGAACTGCTCGTCGACGGTCGGTGGGCCGGACGGGGAAGCGTCGGCGGCGGCAACACCCTCACCATCGACATGACCACCGGGACCGCGATCCGGTCGCCCGGCCCGTCAGGGACCCTCCGCTTCACCGGCCTGCCCGGCCGCGCCAAGCACGTCGAGATCTGGCTGCCGCACAACGAGACCACGGAGCTCATCGCCCTGCGCACCGACGCCCCCGTCGAGCCCGCACAGGACCGGGGCCGCGAGGTGTGGCTGCACCACGGCAGTTCGATCAGCCACGGCTCCGACGCCGCCGGCCCCACCACCACCTGGCCCGCGCTCGCCGCCTCCCTCGGGGGTGCGGAGCTGGTCAACCTGGGCATGGGCGGCAGCGCCCTGCTCGACCCGTTCACCGCCCGGACGATGCGGGACACCCCCGCCGACCTGATCAGCGTCAAGATCGGCATCAACCTGGTCAACACCGACGCGATGCGCCTCCGCGCCTTCACCCCCGCCGTCCACGGCTTCCTCGACACCATCCGCGAGGGCCACCCCACGGCACCGCTGCTGGTGGTCTCCCCGATCCTGTGCCCCATCCACGAGGACACCCCGGGCCCCAGTGCGCCCGACCCCGCCGCCTTCGCCGCCGGACGGCTCCGCTTCCGCGCCATGGGCGATCCGGCGGACCGCACGAGCGGAAAACTGACCCTGGGCGTGATCCGCGACGAGCTGTCCCGGATCGTGGCGCAGCGGGCCTCTCAGGACCCGCACCTGCACTATCTCGACGGCCGCGACCTCTACGGCGAGCCCGACCACGCCGAACTGCCGCTGCCCGACGGGCTCCATCCGGACGCCGCCACCCACCGCCGCATCGGGGAACGCTTCGCCGCGCTGGCCTTCGCCCCGAACGGTCCCTTCCGCGCCAACGGCGCCGTACGTTCCCAGGAGTAGGAGCGCCCCGGCACCCGGCACCCGGCCCCCCGGCCCACGCGCCGGCCCTGGTACGCCCCGGACCTACGCGCCGGGCCCGGTACGCCCCGGCCGGTCCGGCAGGCCGTCCGGCCCGGCGCCGAAGCGCCACAGCACCCGCGCCACCCGCGCGACGAAGCCCAGCCCCGCCACCGCCGCGGCCACCATCAGCGTCCCCCGTGCCGCGCCGCCCTCCAGGCCCAGGACGAGCACGGGCGCGGCGCACAGGCCGAACAGCGCCGCCGCCAGGAACGCCGCGGTCAGCAGCGCGTACCCGATCTCGACGGTCATGGCGTCACGTTGAGCCTGTGTTCGATTCCCCATGGGCTGAGTGTCACAAGTGCGCGGCCGGTGGGCAAGGACATCGCCCACCGGCCGCAGGTCGCAGGTCGCGTGACGGCAGGTCAGTCCCCTACGCCGACGGGCTCGGCCTGCTCCGCCGCCGTGCCGGCGGTGCTGCCGTCACGGCCGGCGGGACCGGTCGACTTCGCCACCACGAGCGAGGGCTGCGAGGCCGGTGTACGGCGGCCTCGCCGCAGCCCCGTGAGGGTGATCAGCAGCCCGGCCACGGCGATCGCGGTGACCACGGCCAGACCCGGGCGGAAGCTGTCCAGGACCGCCTGCGGGGAGGCGGACGCACCGCCCTCGTGGCCGCCCGCGGTGATCACGGCGGTGACGACGGCGAGGAAGATGGCGCCGCCCACCTGGATGGAGGTGTTCAGCAGCCCGGACACCATGCCCTGCTCGTCGTCGTCCACGCCGTTGGTGGCCTGGATGTTGAGGGACGGGAAGGTCAGGGCGCAGGCGGCGCCGAGGAGCAGCATCGAGGGCAGGATCACGGCCGCGTACCGCGGCGTCAGGTCGACCTGCAGGAAGATCGCGTACGCGAGGACCAGCAGCGTGAAGCCCGTCGCGATCACCCGGGGCGTTCCGAACCGGTCCACCACGTCACCGATCTTCGTCGAGGAGAGCGCCACCAGCACACCGGCCGGCAGGAAGGCGAGCGCCGTCTGGAGCGCGCTCCACCCCAGCAGCGACTGCATGTACTGCGTGACGATGAACTGGAAGGCGACGTACGAGCCGAAGAACGCGGCGGCGCCGAGCTGGGCGCGCAACTGCGGGCCGGACCGGAGGACGCCGAGCCGCAGCAGCGGGCTCGCGCTGCGCCGCTCGATGGTGACGAAGGCGGCGAGCAGGACGGCGGTGGCCAGGAACGACAGCAGCGTGCGCGCGGAGGTCCATCCCGCTTCGGGCGCCTGGACGACGGTGAACACCAGCAGCAGCATGGCGGCGGTTCCGGTGACGGCGCCCGGGACGTCGTAGCCGCCGCGCGTGTCCTCGCGGTCGCTGTGCGGGATCAGCCTCAGGCCGGCGACCAGGGCGATGAGCGCGATGGGCGCGGGCAGCAGCATGGTCCAGCGCCAGCTCAGTTCGGTGAGCAGGCCGGACAGCACCAGCCCCATGGAGAAGCCGGTGGCGGCGCAGGTGGTGTAGATCGACAGGGCCCGGTTGCGCTGGGGGCCCTCCTTGAACGTGGTGGTGATGATCGACAGTCCGGCCGGTGCGGTGAACGCGGCACTCAGTCCCTTGATGAAGCGGCTCGCGATCAGCAGCGGTCCGGAGTCGACGAGTCCGCCGAGCAGGGAGGCGAGCGCGAAGACGGCGAGGGCGATCAGGAAGACCCGGCGGCGGCCGAGGAGGTCGGCCGCGCGGCCGCCGAGCAGCAGGAGACCGCCGTAGCCGAGGATGTAGCCGCTGACGACCCACTGGAGGGTCGCGGTGGACAGGCCGAGATCGGTGGCGATGGACGGCAGGGCGACACCGACCATCGAGACGTCGAGGGCGTCGAGGAACATCGCGGCGCAGAGCACCAGCAGGGTCCCCCAAAGGCGGGGGCTCCAGCGGTCCTCCGTGGCCGAACGCGCGTCGGGGGAGGGGACGTTGAGCGGAGAGGTCATGCGCAGCACAGTACATGCACGTGCATTGAATGCAAGTGCATTTAATTCCGATGCAACAATCGGTGTCTTTCCTGCTAACGTGACTCCATGGCTGTGAAGACGTCCGAGCGCGCGCTCGTGGAACAGTGGCGCGACGTGCTCGCCCTGCACGCCCGCACGACGTGCGAACTGGACCGCGCTCTGCACGGGCTCGGGCTCGGCGCCAGCGACTTCGAGGTCCTCGACGTGCTCGCCGAGGGCGCGGCCGAGGACGGCGGCTGCGCGTACCGCGTACAGGAGCTCGCCTCCCGTGTGCACCTCAGCCAGAGCGCCCTGTCGCGGCTGGTCGCACGGCTGGAGAAGGACGGCCTGGTCACCCGAGGCATGTGCAGCGAGGACCGGCGCGGCGTGCGGGTCGCCCTGACCGACGCGGGCCGCGCCCGGCACGCCGAGGCGCGGCCCCTCCAGCGTGCCGTGCTGAGCCGGATGCTCGCCGAGGGGCCGGACCCTACGACCAGGTGATGGCGGACGTCTCCCGCCACAGTCGGGCCGGCCGGTCGTCCCCGGTGAGGGTCACGGCCTCGACGGGGAGCCGGTTCCACAGAGTCGGATACAGCCGCGCCGCCGGTCCGCTCAGCTCGCAGTCGGCCGGCCCGTCGGCCGTCCGCACCGCACGCGGCGCCCCGTCCGACAGGCGCACGGTCCACACGTCACCGGTGTCCGTCGCCCGTACGCGAAGGACGGCGGGCTCCGCCGTGCGCACCCGGCTCTTCTCCCGGGCGTGCATGCCGCACAGCAACTCGTCGATCCCGTCGGCGGCGAACGCCGGCTCCGGCTCGGGCTCCGGCATCCGCGCCACCGCGCCCAGGGCCGCCTGCGCGTCCATCCGGTGCACGGCCGTCTCGTGCGCCTGACGCCGTGCCCAGAACGCGCGCGGCGAGGGCGCGGGCAGGAAGGCCCAGCATTCCAGGGAGTCGGGCGCCTCGGTCAGCGCGGTGACCAGCCGGCCGTGGCCCTCCCGGAACCAGGCGACCAGCTCGGCGCCGTCCAGGTCAGGTTCGGCCTCGGCCGGGTGGTACGAGGTGTGCCCCTCCGTGACGAAGGCGGTGGCCCACCGGTGCACCATGCCCGTGTGCCGCAGCAGGTCCCGCACCTGCCAGCCGGGACACGTCGGGACCGGCGCCCCGGTCCCCGCCCGTTCGGCCGCGTCGGCGAGCAACTGCCCTTCGGTGGTCAGGTACTTGATGTGCTCGGTGATCTCCATGTCGCGATTCTGCCAGCCGGGCCGTCAGGCGCGCGCCGCCACCGGAGCACCCCCGGTCAGGGCCGCCCGGCCGCCGAAGCGCCGCGTGCCGCGTACCCGATCACGGCCGCGCCCGCGGCGAGGACCGCCACCGTCGTCAGCGCGACCGGCAGGGAGAACCAGTCGGCGAGGAACCCGATCGCGGGCGGCCCGAGCAGCATCCCGCCGTAGCCCAGGGTGGAGGCGGCGGCCACCCCGCCGGGGCCCGCCACGGCACCCGCCCTGGCGACGGCGACGGGGAAGATGTTCGCCAGGCCCAGCCCCGTCACGGCGAAGCCGAGCAGCGCGAGCCACACCGTCGGCGCCAGCGCGCCCAGCAGCATGCCGGTGGCCGCCGTCGCGCCGCCCGCCACCAGGGTGCGGGTCTGGCCGAGCCGCTCCAGCATCGTGGTGCCGGACAGGCGGCCGGCGGTCATGGCGAGGGCGAACAGCGAGTACCCGGCGGCCGCCACGCCGGGGTGGGCGTGCAGGTCCTGCTCCAGGTGGAGCGCCCCCCAGTCGGCCAGCGCCCCCTCTCCGTACGCCGTGCACAGCGCGATCACCCCGAAGACGGTCACCGGCCGCCGCGACCTGCCGTCCATGCGGCCCGGCGCGCGCTCGTCGGCGGGCACCGTCTCCGGGACGGTGGGGGAGGGGTGGCGGAGGAGCACGGGGCCGGCGACGGCCGTCAGCACCAGGCCGGCGACCGTGAGGCCGAGCAGGTGCGCGGTGGGGGAGAGGCCGCCCGCGACCAGGCCGCCGAGTCCGGCGCCGAGCATGCCGCCCAGGCTGAACGCGGCATGGAAGCTCGGCATCACGGGGCGGCGCAGCGCGGCCACGAGGTCGACGGCGGCGCTGTTCATGGCCACGTTGATGCCGCCGTACGCGGTGCCGAAGACCAGCAGGACCAGGCCGAGGGCGAGCGCCGAGTGGGTCAGCGGCGGCAGCGCGATGCTGAGGCTGAGCAGCACCGCCGAGGCGACGGTCACCGGATGGCTGCCGAAGCGCCGGCAGAGGCGGCCGGTGAGCGTCATGGTCACGACCGCGCCGGCCGATACGCCGAGGAGGGCGAGTCCGAGGTCACTGGCGGAGGCTCCGGTCTGCTGCTTGATGGCCGGGATGCGGACCACCCAGCCGGCGAACAGGAAGCCGTCGAGGGCGAAGAACAAGGTCAGGGCGGTGCGGAGGCGGGCCAGGGTACGCGGGGCGGTGTCTCCGCCCGCTTCCCCCGGTACGGCCGTCGGTAGTTTGTTTAGGTGCGGCACAAACTCAGGATAGGGGTCGGCGGCGGCACCCTTCAACCACGGGGGGTGGGTGGGGGAGCTGTGCCGTCGGCAGTGGGGCGGTGCGGGCCGGGGGCGGGTGGGGGTTGCGCCGGATGCCGGCTACGGGGTGCGCGCCGGGTAT
Source organism: Streptomyces sp. WAC05374 (assembly GCF_004353505.1). Taxonomy (GTDB): domain Bacteria; phylum Actinomycetota; class Actinomycetes; order Streptomycetales; family Streptomycetaceae; genus Streptomyces. Next base: position 853,654 of record NZ_SMNQ01000001.1, on the reverse strand, counting down.
CAGGTGCCGGGCGCCGGGGGCGGCCATCGGGCAGTGGGGCCAGGTGCCGGGCGCCGGGGATCGGTACCGGGGCGGCCGGGCGCCGAGTTCCCGGGAGTGTGCGTTCCCGCGCGCCCCCACGGGCCGGGTGTCGCCCCCGCCCGTGGCCGGGCGCCGGGGGCGGCCACCCGTACCTGGCCCGGTGCCGGGGGACGGGGCGCGGGCCCGAGGCCCCGGCGCGGGCACGGCACGGGCACGGGGCCCGAGCGCCCGGTACGGGCACGGGCACGGGGCCCGCGTGGCCGTGCCGCCCCGGCCGGCCCGGGAAGGGGATCAGCCGGTGCGGTTGCCCTTCGGCTTGCCCCGCTGGTCCGGGGTGCCGTGCGGCGGCGGGCTCATGGGCTCGGGCGACGTGGCGGGCGAGACCGGCGAGCCGCCGTGGCCGTGACCGGCCGCTTCCGGTTTGAACGCCGCCGGGTTGCCGCCGGACAGGGGGGCTCCGGCGTCGAGCTGCCGCTTCCGGGCCGTCAGGACCTGGACGACCATCGGACGGTCGGCGTGCTCGTGCTCGTAGTGCAGCAACTGGTCGAGCTCGGGGACGCCGAGCGACCGGACGCGGTGCTCCAGCGTGCCGACCGACAGCTCGTCGTAGTCGGGCAGCGGAAGTGCGCTGCGGTCAGAGGTGCTCATCGGGATCCTCCCTGTGTCTCGTGGACCGTCTCGTCGACCGGCTACTCGTGGACCGTCTCCCGGACCTCGTCGACGACGTGCTTGTCCAGCGCGGCGCGCACCAGCGCGGCGGCCAGCGCGGGCAGTTCCTCCTTCCCCGCCAGTCCGGCCAGTGCCTCCGGGTCCGCCGGGAGCCCCAGCCGCCTCGCGCCGTCCAGCGTCTTGCCGTCCAGGTACGGCGCCAGCTCCGGCCACACGCCCTGTGCCTCCCGCAGGAAGATGTCGGCACCGGCCGGGCCGATCCCCGGCACCTCCTGGAGCAGGTCGCGCAGGCGTTCCACGTCGCCGCCGGCCCGGTCGCGCAGCCGTCGCAGATCGCCGCCGTACTCGTCGAGGACCAGCTCCGCGGCCTTGCCGAGCTGGGTCGCGGTCCGCTCGTCGTAACGCCGGTAGCCGCCCTCGCCGAGCGCGTCCACCCGCTGCTGCCAGGTGGCGTCGCGCATGTGCCTCGCGTCCCGCATCCCCGCGTCGAACAGGGCGCGCGCCGCCGCGACGGCCGTGTCCGCCCGGATGCGCGCGCTCAGCAGATGGGCCAGGACCAGCAACTGGTACAGCGGCTGCGGGGTGTCCCTGAGGTGGACCCCGGCCTGCTCCGCGTAGGTACGGCCCTCCTCGTCGAGCAGGACCCGGACCGTCGTCTCTCCGTCGGGGCGTGCCATGGAACCTCCCGGAACCTCTCGCGGCCTCCGGCGACCGGCCGCCACGGGCGATCGGCCTCCGGCGACCCTGCCGCCCGCAGTACCCGTCCACGACCGGCCGAAACAGCACCGCCCCGCCGGGCGGGTCCCTGGATCATGGGAGACTCGCCCCCATGAACGGCAAGGCGACCACGACCCGATCCCGGCTGGACAGAGGCCGCAGCGCGCTCGGCCCCGCGCTGGAACTGGTGCACACCGGGCGGGCCCCCACCCGTGCCGTCCTCACCGCCGAGCTGGGCGTCACCCGCGCCACCGCCGGAGCCGTCGCCGCCGAACTGGAAGCCCTCGGCCTCATCCGCGTCGACTCCCGGCCGGGTGCCGCCGCCGGGTCCCAGGGCCGGCCCTCCCACCGGCTCATCGTCGACGAGGGCGGGCCCGTGGCGCTCGCGGCCCAGATCCACGCCGACGGCTTCCGCGCCGCCCTCGTCGGCCTGGGCGGCCGCATCGTGGCCACCGCACCCGGCTGCGTGACCGTCTCCGAGGACCCGGCCCAGGTCCTGGCCGCCGTCGTCGGGGCGGGCGCGGACCTGCTGCGCGAGAGCGGGCGCCGCTGCGTGGGCGCCGGGCTCGCCGTCCCCTCCGCCGTCGCCGAACCGGACGGCACCGCGCTCAACCCCCTCCACCTCGCCTGGCCGGCCGGGGCGCCCGTCCGGGACGTCTTCGCCGAGCTGGTACGACAGGCCGGCATCGACGGCCCCGCGTTCACCGGCAACGACGTGAACCTCGCCGCCCTGGCCGAGCACCGGCACGGCGCCGGGCGCGGCGCGCAGCACCTGCTGTGCGTCGCCACCGGCCACCGCGGCGTGGGCGGCGCCCTCGTCCTCGACGGGCGGCTGCACACCGGCAGCTCCGGCCTGGCCCTCGAAGTGGGCCACCTGACCGTCAACCCGGAGGGCCGCCCGTGCTACTGCGGCAGCCGTGGCTGCCTCGACGTCGAGGCCGACCCGCTCGCCTTCCTCACGGCCGCCGGCCGCGAGCCCGGTCCCGAGGTCTCCCTGCTCCAGCAGTCCCGCGACCTGCTGCGCGACCACGCCGACGCCCCGGGCGTCCGGGCGGCCACCGAGGAGCTGATCGACCGCCTCGGCCTCGGCCTGGCCGGTCTGGTCAACATCCTCAACCCCGACCGCATCATCCTGGGCGGTCTGCACCGCGAACTGCTCGCCGCCGACCCCGAGCGGCTGCGCGCGGTGGTCGCCGACCGCAGCCTGTGGGGCCGCAGCGGCGGCGTACCGATCCTGGGCTGCACGCTGGACCACAACAGCCTCGCCGGCGCTGCCGAACTGGCCTGGCAGCCGGTGCTGGACGACCCCCTCGCCGCCCTGGGCCGCCCGGCCGCGTAGGGCCCCGCCCGCAGCGCGAGACCCGGCCGGACACGCAGGGCCGCTCCCGGCCGGGGTTCACAACAGGTGCGGGGCGTGCGCCCTGACCGCCTCAAGCAACTGCCGGAGCGACGGATTCACCAGGGCCGTCCCCGCCACGCGCACCGTCGGCACGGTCTCGTTGCCGTCGGCCACCGACCGGACGTAAGCCGCCGCCTCGGGGTCTTTCCAGATGTTCACCTCGGTGTACCGCAGCCCGGTGAAGCGCAGTTGGAGACGCAGCTTCATGCAGTACGGACAGCCGGGCCGCCAGTGGACGACCACGTCCTCGCGGTCCTCGCGGTCCTCGCTCACGACTACCCCCTCCGTCACCGCGAGCGTACTCGCCACGGTGTAAGGGCGGTGTCACCGCCGGTACGACCACGAGGGCACCCGCCCCCGGCGCCGGTGCCGTCACCGACCGCACCGCACGACCGCACACCCCCGTGGCGCCGCCATCGCCGGGGCGCTCCCGGCGGCCGGTCACCGAAGGCTCTCCACCACGGCTTCGCGGCCGGTGGGACCGGCGAGCACCCGTACGGGAACCGTGCGGCCGCCCCGCCCCCGGCAGGATACGGGCGCCCGGCCCCCGCGCCGGCCCTCTGCGCCGGGCGTGCCTCCACGTCCGGCGCCCGCCCGGCGGGCGGGCCGTGCGCGGCCCTCGTGTGCCCGGTCAGCCCGCCACGGCCGGCCGGGCGGTGGCCCGTTCACGTACCGCGTCCGCCGCGTCCGCCAGGTCTCCGAAGGGCACCGCGCCCGTGAAAGGTCCGCTGGTGGCCGCTCCGTACACCGGGAGGGGCGGTATGGGCAGGGGCGTGGACGTGGGCGCCGGGAGGGTGAACCACACGACCTTCCCGGAGTCGCCCTGGGGCCGGGCGCCCCAACTCTCGCTGACGGCCTCTATCAGGGCCAGACCACGGCCCGAAGTGGCCATCGGGTCGGACGTGTTGACCGCGGGAAGGCGGGGGTCGTGGTCGTGGACCGAGACCGTCAGCCGGTCGAGCATGAACTCGATCTCGACGGTGCACACCTTGTCCGGCTGGGCGTGTTGGTGAACGTTTGTCAGGAGCTCGGTGACACCGAGCGCGGCCTTCTCGATCAGACAATCGAGATTCCAGTAGCGCAATTGCGCTGAAACGATTCTGCGGACCTGACCGATCCGCGACGGCAGGGCTTGGAGCTCTACCGTGCACTGCCTGCTTGCCTGGCTGATCACGGCTGCGACTCCCCGAAATAGGTCCGGAAGAAGACGGAGATCGGATCCAGTGGTTGGCTGGCTGATGGTCCGGCGGGCTGGATCGCAGCGTCACCGCCGGTGCACCCTGGGTAGTGATGTCAGTCCAGCGTGGACCAGGGGTGACCGCTCCGCAACTCGCGGCGACCGGTTACCCGTGGGTCCCTGGCGTCACTTCTGTCGGCGCGCGGCCCTGTCAGTCCCGGCCGCCGCCCGCCCGGCGTACGGCCTCCAGCAGGCGCCCGGCCACGGCCGTCGCCGCCGCGCTGTCGGGCCGCCGGCCGCGCTGGCCCATGGTCAGCCGGTACCGCGTCCCGTTGAGGGTCGCCACCATCGCGTCACCGCCGCCCGCGAACCAGGGCCTGCTCGCCCTGACCGCCCGTACCGGGGCGCTGTCGATCACCCGTCCGTAGCTGGTCAGGAGCGCCAGCCTGCCGTCCTTGATCAGGACCTCGCCCGCCCGGGTCAGCGAACGCGGCCACCGTTCGATTCGTACGCCGGTGGCGCTGAAATCGGCCTCGGCCATGTCGTACCCAGCCCCCTTCGCGCAGGTTTATCCGGTCAGTCTGCACAAGGACGCGCCCATGCACCAGGGCGCGTCGCCGATGCGCCCCTGCGCCCCCTGCGACGCGAGGGGGCGCGTGGGGGCGCCCCCTGCAAGCGTTCCCTATGGGCCATCAAAGTCATCGTTTGTGCAGGTGAGGGAGGTATGTTCGAGGAGGGACAGCAGGGCAGGGAACCATGAGGAGTGGCGCGTGAGCACCGTTGAGCAAGCAGGGCATCCGGGGCCCACGGACCCGGCCGTGACCATCGACGTCGACCGCAGCGACCCGGCGTACCGGCAGTGGCTGAAGGAGGCCGTGCGCAAGGTCCAGGCCGACGCCAACCGGTCCGCCGACACGCACCTCCTGCGCTTCCCGCTCCCCGAGCGGTGGGGCATCGACCTCTACCTCAAGGACGAGTCGACCCACCCGACCGGCAGCCTCAAGCACCGCCTGGCGCGCTCGCTCTTCCTCTACGGGCTGTGCAACGGCTGGATCCGTCCGGGGAAGCCCGTCATCGAGGCGTCCAGCGGCTCCACCGCCGTCTCCGAGGCGTACTTCGCGAGCCTCATCGGCGTCCCGTTCATCGCCGTCATGCCGCGCACCACCAGCCCGGAGAAGATCCGGCTCATCGAATTCCACGGCGGGCGGTGCCACTTCGTCGACGACTCGCGCAAGATGTACGAGGAGTCCGCCGCCCTCGCCGTCGCCACCGGCGGCCACTACATGGACCAGTTCACGTACGCGGAGCGGGCCACCGACTGGCGCGGCAACAACAACATCGCGGAGTCGATCTACCAGCAACTCCGGCTGGAGCGCCATCCGGTACCCGCCTGGATCGTCGCCACCGCCGGTACCGGCGGCACCTCCGCGACCATCGCCCGCTACGTCCACTACATGCTGTACGACACCCGCGTCTGCGTCCCCGACCCGGAGAACTCCTGCTTCTTCGAGGGCTGGACCACCGGCAACGCGGACGCCGCCAGTGACTGCGGCTCGCGCATCGAGGGCATCGGCCGCCCCCGGATGGAGCCGAGCTTCGTGCCCGGCGCCATCGACCGGATGATGAAGGTGCCCGACGCGGCGAGCGTGGCCGCCGTACGCGCCCTGGAGAGCGCCATCGGGCGCAAGGCGGGCGGCTCGACGGGCACCGGCCTGTGGAGCGCGCTGAAGATCGTCGCCGAGATGGTGGCGGAGGGCCGCACCGGCAGCGTCGTCACCCTGATCTGCGACCCGGGCGACCGCTACCTGGACAAGTACTACTCCGACGCCTGGCTCGCCGAACAGGGGCTGGACATCGCCCCGTACAGCGCGGCCATCGACGAGTTCCTCGGCAGCGGCGTCTGGCCGGACCCGCCGGCTCGCCCCGCCGGGCCCGTCCACCGCTGAGGAAACGTTACGGCGCCGGGGACGACGCCAGTCTGCGGTCCAGGTTGCGCATCGCGTCCCGGAACGACCGGCCCACCCCCGACCGGCCCAGCCGCATCACCACCCGGAAGGGCGCGGTGCCCTCGGCCGCCATCGTCCACCGCACCCGGGTGCCGGGCCCCTCCGGCACCGGGGTCAGCAGCCACTCCTCCATCAGGGCGCGTACGCCGGGGGCGTTGGTCTCCTCCACCCGGTAGGCGTAGCGCTCACCGGCGTCCGTCACCAGGATCCGCTCCTGGAAGACCACCCCGCCGCGCAGCCGTATCTCACGGCCCGCGCCGCCCGCGATGGGGCGGGCGGCAGCGATGGCGGGGAACCACGAGGGGCTGTCGGCGACCTCGTCGGCGAGGGCCCGGTACACCGCCGAGGGCGGCGCGGCCACGTGCGCGGCGAAGACGAGACGCAGGGGCGCGGACTCGAGGAAGTCGAGCCGCACAGGGCGCAGTCGGCGTGCCATGGGACCGTACCTCCAGCATATGAGGGGGGTGCCAGGGCCCCACACCATAGCTGTCGACCCGTCAGTTGTCCGCCATGAGAGCGGACAAGGCCCGGCCGAAAACCCACTTCCCGGCGCCCGCGAGCACCGGATCGCACACGCGCGGCACTCCCCGCAGGCGCAGCGCCTCCGTCCACGTGACCCGCACCGACCCGGGCGCCGTCTCCCGCACCTCGATCTCGGCCCACCCGGTGACCACCCGGCCCCGCTTCTCCAGCCGGCACACGCCCACCGGCGCGCCCCCCGGACCGGGCGGCTCCCAGCGGACGACCTCCATCGGATCGTCGAACCCGACGGGCCCGATCCCCGTACGCATGGTGAACCGGCTCCCCTCCCGCACCGGCCCCGTGCTCACCGCCCCCACCCGGGTCAGCGGCACCAGCGCGGCGTGAGCCCGCCAGTCGGTGACCCGCCGCCAGGCCTCGGCGGCGGACAGGGGTGCACCACGGACGATCCGGAACAGAGCCATGCGACGATCGTATGCGCGCCCCACCCGCCGGCCCGGCAGCCGCACCAGCCCCCGGGCCCTGCCCGCCGGCCCGGCCACCGCACCAGCCCCCGCGCCCCACCCGCCGGCCCACCCGCCGCACCAGCCCCCGCGCCCCACCCGCCGGCCCGGCCACCGCACCAGCCCTCGCGCCCCGCCCGCCTCCCGCGGCCACCCGCCGACGCGCAGCCGCGCACTCTCCCCCCGCGTCCGGACACCAACCCCCGACGCCCAGCACCCCGCCACCCCCGGCCCGTAGGCGACCGCGACCGCTCCCGGGCGTCAGGCGGCGTCCTGCTCGCCCGCCACGACCAGGCCCGGCAGGTGGTCCGCCATGTCCGCGCGGGTCTCGGCCGACAGGCCGCCGTCCGTCACCAGGGCGTCGATCTCCTCCAGCCGTGCGAAGGAACTGAGCCCCACCGTGCCCCACTTGGTGTGGTCGGCCACGACCACCACGCGCCGCGCCGAGCGGATGAAGCGCCGGTTGGTCTCCGCCTCCGCCAGGTTCGGCGTGGACAGTCCGGCCTCCACCGAGATGCCGTGCACGCCCAGGAACAGCACGTCGAAGTGGAGCGAGCGGATCGCCTGGTCCGCCACCGGCCCGACCAGGGAGTCCGACGGCGTCCGTACCCCGCCCGTCAGCACCACGGTCGCGGTGCCCGGGCGCGGGGCGCCGCCCGAGCCGGTGCGCTGCGCCGTGTGGAACACGTCCGCGACCCGCACCGAGTTGGTCACCACCGTCAGGTCCGGCACCTCCAGCAGGTGCTGGGCCAGCGCGTACGTCGTCGTGCCGCCCGACAGGGCGATCGCGCTGCCCGGCACCGCCATCGCCGCGGCCGCCCGCGCGATGTCCTCCTTGGCGCCCTGCTCCAGCGACGACTTCGCCTCGAACCCCGGTTCGTGCGTGCTCGCCTCGACCAGCGGGACCGCCCCGCCGTGCACCTTCTCGATGACGCCCTGCCGCGCCAGCGCGTCCAGGTCGCGGCGGACGGTCATGTCGGAGACGTTCAGCCGGCGGGTGAGCTCATTGACCCGCACCCCACCGCGCCGCCTCACCTCGTCCAGGATCAGGGCGCGCCGCTGCTCCGCGAGGAGGTTCTGGTTGTCGCTCACCGCAGGGGCCGGTCCTTCCATGTCGTCACCACCGCTGGCCAAGGCCCATCATCCTGCCACGGTCCCGCCGGCGACAGACCGGGGGAGATTCGGTGAGAACCCTGCCGAAGGCCGCCCCCTTCGACGATTCTGGTCGTGCCCGGTCATGCCTGGTCACGTCCGGCCCGCACGCCCCCATGCCCCGCACCCCTGCCCGCTTCACGTCGAGAGGGAGCCACCCACGTGCCCCCTGCCATCCCGGAGCCCACGCGCCCCGGCGCCGCGCTGGAACTGCTGGTCCACGGCGTCGGCGGCACGACGCCCGAGCTCATGCTGGACGACCCCCGTACCGTACGGGTGACCGGTGACGAGACGGCCGCCATCTACCGGCGCACCGTCGACCAGTACGCCGAGGAGGACCCGGAGCGGTTCGCCGACGGACGGCCGGTGCCGGAGGCGTACTGCTGGTGCAACCTCACCTCGGGCAACGGCGCCCGCGCGTTATGGCTGCTGCTCCTGCCGTTCATGGTGGTCAACCTGGCCCACTGGATGCGCCCGCCCGCCGCGCGGCAGGCCGCCACCGTCCGGCTCTACGGCGTGCTCGTCCGGCTCGTCGCCCTCACCCTGACCGTGCTGCTCACGGCCGCCGCCTGTGAGGTCGCACTCGACCTCACCGCCTGGCAGTGCGCGGGCTCCGCCCGCTGCGCCGGCGACCGGTCCTGGCTCGGCTTCATGTCGGCCGCCCAGGGCGGCTGGTGGTCCCAGCCGGGCCGCCGGCTGGCGCTCGCCGCCGTCGTCCCCGCCGCCCTGGTGGGGCTCCTGTGGTACCTGTCCAACCGCACCTGGAGCGCGTACGAGGCCCAGCGGCCGCCCCGGGGCGACATGGACGGGGACGGCGTCCCCGGGAACGGCCCCAGGCCGGTGCTGGGCCGCCCCGGCTTCTGGTACGGCCGCCGTCTCGTCGCCCGGCTGCGCGCCGCGCACACCGCCGCCGGGTTCCTCACCGTCGCCGCGGCGGTGGCGGGGGCGACGGCACGGTACGACCGGCACGCGGCCGGCACGGGCCGGGAGGTGCTCGGCTGGGCGCTGGAGGGCGCCCTGCTGCTGGGCGGGGTGGTCGTGGTCTGGGTGGTGTGCCGCCGGGGCCGCAGCGAGAAGCGGCTCGACAACCGGCTCGACCGTGCCGTCGTCACCTGGCTGCCCGGCGCCTCCATCGCCCTGCTCGTCCTCGCCGTGCTGTACGCGGGCTGGTCGCGCCCCACCTGGCGTTCCGCCGGCACCCTTCCCGGGGACACCACGTTCAGCGTGATCGCCCTCGCCCAGGGCGCGCTCGTCCTCGCCCTCGCCGCGGTGGCCCTGCGGCTGTACCGCCGCGCCCCGCACACCCGTACCGTCCTGCGCGGTCTCGGCGGCCCCGCCGTCGCCATGCTCGCCTGTGCCCTGGGCAGCGTCATGAGCGGTGGCGTCGCCCAGCGGGTCGCCGACTGGCTCGACGGCCCCGCCACGCCCGGCACCGGCGGGGAGCCCATCGGGCCGCCCGTGCTGCTGAGCTGGCAGGCGTCCGTCATCCCCGTCCTCCTCGTGCTGCTGCTCGTCCCGGCCGCCGTCCTCGCCCTGCGCACCGCGCTCACCGCCCGCCGCCTGGCGCCCGTCGTGGAGGCCGAGTACGAGGGCGAGCGCCCCGATCCCGTCCGCACCCGGCGCATCGCCGCCACGCGCGCGCGTGCCGCCCTCACCGACGCGGCGCCCGGCGTCGTGGGCATCGTCGCGGGCGCCACCCTCCTGCTGGGCGCCGCCGCGCTCGTCGGGGCGTGGACCGCCGAAACGGTGCCCGGCAAGGCGTTCGAGGGCGGGCACCCGTTCGTGGAGAGCGCGGCCGAGGCGGCGCAGGCGCTCGGGTCCTGGCTGATCGGCTTCGGTTTCATACTGTTCGTCACCTGGGGCCGCCGCGCCTACAAGGACGCCTCCGCACGGCGGACCATCGGCATCCTCTGGGACGTCGGTACGTTCTGGCCGCGCGCCGCGCACCCGTTCGCCCCGCCCTGCTACGCGGAGCGGGCGGTGCCGGACCTCACCTGGCGCATGTCGTCCTGGACCCGCCGGACGGGCGGGCGCCTGGTCATCTCCGGCCACTCGCAGGGCAGCGTCCTGGCGGCCGCCGCGGTGTGGCAGCTCCCTGCGGCCACCCGCCGCCGGGTGGCGCTGCTCACCTACGGCTCGCCCCTGGAGCGGCTGTACGGGCGCTGGTTCCCCGCCTACTTCGGACCCCGGCCCCTGGCCTCCCTCCACCGGGAGCTGCACTGCTGGCGCAACCTGTGGCGCCGCACCGACCCGATAGGGGGGCCGGTCAACGTCCCCGCCGAAGGGGACAAGCCGGAGGTCGACCACCGGGCGCTGCGCGACCCGGTCGTCTACGGCCGCACCCAGGAGCACCCGCTGCCCGAACCGATCCTGGGCCACGGCGACTACCAGGCCGACCCGGTGTTCGCCAAGGAACGCACCGTCCTGCTCGACCGCCTCCCGCCCGCCCTGCCCCTGCCCGCGCCGGTGCCGGTGCCCGAGCAGCGGACCGAGGAGGGCCCGCCCGGCGGGGCGGACGCGGCGGACCCGGCCGGCGCGGCGGGCGACGCTCAGGGCAGCTCGGGCAGGTCCTCGGGGTAGAGCAGGGTCAGGTCGTCGGTGCTCATCTCGGTGAGCCCGGCGACCCGGCCCGCGTGCCGCTCGACCATCGACTCGAACGTCTGCCGGGCGGTGCGGCCGTTGCCGAACGCGGGTCCCTTGGGCAGCTCTGTGAAGTACTTCCGCAGCGCCTCGGCCGTCCCCTCGGCGAGCCGGTACTCGTGCTCCTCCGCCTGCTGCTGCACGATCCGCAGCAGCTCGTCCGGCACGTAGTCGGTGAAGGTGATCGTCCGTGAGAAGCGGGACGCCACCCCCGGATTGACCGTCAGGAACCGCTCCATCTCGGCCGTGTACCCGGCGACGATCACCACGACCGCCTCGCGGTGGTCCTCCATCAGCTTCACCAGCGTGTCGATCGCCTCACGCCCGAAGTCCCGTCCCGAGTCCTCCGGGGACAGGGCGTACGCCTCGTCGATGAACAGCACCCCGCCGCGCGCCCGGTCGAACGCCTCCTGCGTGCGGATCGCCGTGGAACCGATGTGCTCGCCGACCAGGTCCACACGGGACACCTCCACGAGGTGGCCGCGCTCCAGCACGCCCAGGGACGCGAGGATCTCGCCGTACAGACGGGCGACGGTCGTCTTGCCGGTGCCGGGGGAGCCGGTGAAGACCAGGTGGCGGCGGACCGACGCGGCCTTGAGCCCCGCCTCCTGGCGCCTCCTGCCGACCTCGATCATGTTGGTGAGGGTGCGCACCTCGCGCTTGACGCTGTCGAGGCCCACCAGCGCGTCGAGTTCGCCCAGCACGTCCTGGGCGCTGCGGACGGGCGGCCCCTCGGGCGGCGCCGATATGGCCGCGCCCCGGCCCCCCGGCCCCGGTGCGGAGCCGTGCGCGGACCCCTGCGGCGGCACCTGGGCGGGCCCCCCGGGCGGTACGACCGGTGCCGGGGGCGCGACGGAGGAGGGCACCGTACCGAGCAGCCCGCCGACCGAGCGGGGCGCGGACGGGGCCGATGCCTCGGACCGCGCGGTGAGGACCCCGCTCTCGTCGCTGGTGCAGTCCTCGAGGACGGGCCCCTCCTCTCCGGACTCGTATCCACCGCGTGCACACCGCTCCGTACGGCACCGTCTCAGCGTCGTGCGGCAGCCGTCCATGACGTGGAAGCCGTACCCCCCGCTGCCCGTCACCCGGCAGCCGTGGAACGTGCCGCGGCCCTCCGCCGAGACGTAGAACCCGGCCTCGGCGGGGGAGGTGACCGTGCACCGCTCGATCGCCGGGTCGGCGCCCTTGGTGACGATGACCCCGGTCTGTACGGAGTCGATGGTGCACCCGCTCAGCGTGCCGCCGCTGCCGTGGTCACGGAACCAGGCCCCGGTGGACGCCTCCCGGATGCGGCAGTCGTCGAGCTGCGCGGTGGCCCCGTCGCTCACCGACACCGCCGTGTTCCGCACCTGGGACAGGTCGCTGTCCACCATGTCGGCCCGCGAGCCCCGGTCGAGGACGAACAGCGCGTCCGGCACGTCGTGCACGCGGCACGAGTCCAGGACGGCCGTGGCGCCGTCACTGACCCACACCGCCGGGTAGTCGCCCGTACTGTCGTGGATCTCGCACTGGTTGGCGTCCACGCGCGTGCCCGGGTCCCACACGGACAGCCCGTTGCGGCCGAACCGCCGCACCGTCGAACGGGTCAGCGTCAGCACCGAACGGGAGCGCAGGTCGACCGCGTTCTCGGGGATGTCGTGGATGTCGCAGTCGGAGAGGGTGAGCACGGCGTCCGTGTCGAGGGTGATCCCGTCGGACGTCGTCCGGTGCACCGACGAGTCGGTGAGGTGGGCCGCCGCCCGGGCGGTCACCTGGACGCCGCTGCCCTTGATCTCGTACACCTCGCAGCCGATGGCCTCCAGTCCGCTGCCCTCACCGGTCACGGACAGCCCCGCGCCCGAGGCGTGGTGGATCCGGCACCGCTCCAGGCGCGGGTGCGCGCCACCGCGCACCGAGAGGCCCGACTGCCCCGCCGCGACCACCTCGCACTCCTCGAACACCCCGCCCGCGCCGTCCAGTACGCCGATCCCGACACCCGCCGGGTTGTCGACGGTGCACCGCCGTACGGTGGGCCGTGCCGCACCGCGCACCTCCACGCCCGCCGCCGAGCGGGTCACGATCCGCAGGTCCAGCAGCTCGGGGGTGCCGTCCTCGATCAGCAGCGCGGGCGCGGAGGTGTCCTGGCCCTCGACGTGCAGGTCCTGCACGGTCGCCGAGGCGCGCACCGTCAGCGGCACCCCGTCGGCCGGGGCGATCCGCACCGGGCCGACCGCGCCCTCCGCTCCCCGCAGCGTGACGGCACGCCGCAGGACCAGGTTCTCCCGGTACGTGCCGGGGGAGATGGTCAGGACATCGCCGTCACCGGCGGCCTCCAGGGCCGCGGCGAGGGAGGCGTACTCGCCCGTGCGGCGCCGCCACCGCGATGTGCCGGTGTGCGTCACCTGGACCGTGCCCTGTGCCATGGTGCTGCTCTGCCCCCACCTCGTGCCTCGCGCGTCTTCCCGGACGGTCGCACCACCGTAGCGCGCGTGAAGGGGGCGAGTTGACCGGTCGGCCACCATGACCGCGACGACCGGTCAGCTCCCCGCGCCCGTCCTGCCCCAGTCGGGCCCGGCCTGCGCCCACGCCCGGTCCAGCCGTGCGTACCGCTGCCGCACCAGCCGCCATACGACGATCCGCCGGACGCCCTCGACGGCCCCGGCCGCCAGGAGCATGGTGCCGATGCCCGCGATGACGGCCTGTTCGCGCGCCGTCTCGGCGGTCATGGGCGGATCGACCGGCCGGCCCCGGCCGTCGGTGAAGATGCGGAAGGTGTCACCCGGATCGGCGTTGTGCCGTGCGGCGGTGAGCGCCCCGGTGTGCGCCGTCCCGTCGGGCGCGGTCCAGCGGGCGAGCACCGCCCTGCGTATCTGGTTCCCGGTGGCCGCCTCCGGGTCGTGCGCGGCCGGCCGGGAACCCTCGTCGCGGCCCAGCACGTGGGCCGTGACGGGATGGCGCTGCCGCTGCTCGTGCCGGGCCGACTCCTGGAGCGAGGTGTTGGTCAGCGCGCCGCAGATCCAGCCGACGGCAGGAGCGGCGAGGCACATCAGCAGCAGGGCGGCGAGCGCCACCCACGCCTCGGTGAGATCGGTGGCCCGGCGCAGGGGATTGTGCCGCCAGCGCCAGAGTCCGACGACCGCACGCACAGGTCCGCACCCCCTTTCGTGTCCGTCAACGCGTGTGCCGAGTGCCCGGGTTCCCGTGAAGGCGCGGCCTATGCGGCGCATCGTCCCGCGGGGCGGACCGGCGGGCGCTGTGCGGACCGGGCGGTGGGGCGGATGTCCGGGCGCTGTGCGGACGGCGCGGTGGGGCCGACCAACCGGGCGCTGTGCGGACGGCGCGGTGGGGCGGGCGTCCGGCGCTGCGAGACGCCTAGCGGAGGATCTCCACCGGGTCACCGGCCCGGAGGGTGCCCGGGTGCTCGGGGACGAGATTCTGGCCGAAGATCATCTTCTTGCCGACGAGACGGTGCCGGGCCAGGGTGCGCAGCGGTTCCTTGCCGCGGTGCCCGGTGAGCTGGTCGGTGGTCGTCACGACGCAGCGGGCGCACGGCTTGGCCACGCGGAAGGTGACCTCGCCGATCGCGATGCGGGACCAGCGGTCCTCGTCCCACGGGTCGGTGCCCTCGACGACCACGGTGGGCCGGAAGCGGTCCATGGGCAGCGGACCCTCTTCGGGGTGATCGCCCCGGGCGACGAGGGAGTTCAGCGCGTCCAGGGAGGAGACGGACGTGAGCAGCAGGGGATAGCCGTCGGCGAAGTTGACCGTCTCCCCGGGCAGCGCGTAATCCGGGTCGATGGGGCGGCGGTGCGCCGGGTCGTCCAGGTGCACCAGCCGTACGTCCTCGCCCAGGTAGGCGGTGCACCACTCGTCCGCGGCGGCTCCGGCCGGCACCGCCTCGACCTTCGTGAGGAAGATCTGCGCCGGCACGGTGGCCGACGGCTCCGGTACGGCGACGGTCAGCGGCTCCCGTCCGGGCGCGGACAGCCGGACCCCTCCGCCGGGCAGCTCCTCGGCGGAGGCCAACGCCAGCCTCGGCTGCTGGCGTTGGGTGACCGCCTTCCCCGCGGCGTCGATGATCATCCAGCGGCGGTCCCCGGCGAGACCCCATGGCTCGACCGCCGCCGTGACGGGCGAAGCCCCCCGGAGGGACTTGACCGGCCGGACGTGCAGCGAGCGGAGGGCAGGAGTGGGCATGGCCTCATCCTGCCAGCACGCGTGACGCCCGACCGGGTCAGGTCAGTAGCCCCCGCCCTGGTAGGGGCGGTTGTACGGGTCGTCGTACGGGGAGGGCGCCGGCACGGGGCGGGGCGCCGCGGGGCGCATCGCCTCGTACCCGGCCGGCACCGGCCGCGCCTGCGGATGGGGCTGCGGGCCGGGGTAACCGCCGCGAACGGCGGTCGGCTGCTGGGGGATGTACGGCGCGGGCATGTGCTGCAGCGGGGCGGGCTGCGGGGCTGCCTGCTGGGGATAGCCGTACGAGCCGCCGTTGTAGGACGGCATGGGCTGGGAGGGGGCCGCCGGGAGGGCGGGAAGGGCCGCGGGGAGCGCCGGCAGGTAGGAGCTGCCGGTGTCGTAGGCGGCGGGCACTCGGATCGGCGCGATCTGAGGCGTGCCCCGTTCCGCGACGAGAGAGTCGTAGATCGGGGTGTCCGGGAACGACGGCGCGTTGTAGTACGCGCCGCCGTAGGAACGGGGGGAGGTCATGGCACATAAGTTAAGCCCACGATGTGCTGATTGGGGAGGCTGATAAGCAGGTTGTTTTACGCGGTGTGAGTGGCCGCCGATCGCCAATACGAGCGAACCCGGGAAAAACGGTCACCGTCCGTGTAAAGGCCAGGCTGATGGGGGGTTACCGGCAGGTCCCCCGGCCCGCGGAAGACCCCCCGCAAGGTGGCCCCTACATAAATCCGGGCCCGCCCGGCGATGATCCGGACTGGGCATGCCCATGCTTAAAGAGGGTCAATGTTCCACCCGAAGTGCTGAGTCTTCACACCGCATCAACATCGAATTGAGCCGGCGTAACTCCGCGTGCCCGGAAAGGTGCGCTGCGGCGCCGGCCCGCCCCCGGGCCAACCGGCCTGACCACCCGTCACCTGTCCGGCGCGACCTCGGGACGCGGATAGGTGCGGCCCTTCCACGCGGCCCCGCGGCCCCGGTGGTGGCGCACCGCCGAATCGACCGTCATGCACAGATAGAGGGACGCGGTGAACGGCAGCAGCAGCGCCCGCCACGGCGACAGCCGGTAGTAGCGGAGCATCGGCACGTATGTCCCCGCCATCACCGCCCACGCCGCCGCGCCCAGCACCCCGGCCGGCACGTCACCCGCGAACAGCCCCGCGCACACGGCGGCGGGCGGCGCCAGGTACACCACCGCCAGCCCCGCCACCGTCCCGGCCAGCAGCACCGGGTGGTGCCCGAGCTGGGCGTACGCGCTGCGCGCCACCATCCGCCACAGGTCGGCCAGCCGGGGATAGGGGCGGATGCTGTCCACCCGCTCGGCGAGGCCCAGCCAGATCCGGCCACCCGCCCGCCGGACCGCCCGCGCCAGCGACACGTCGTCGATCACCGCCTGCCGGATCGCCTCCGGCACCCGCGCCCGGCCGGCCACCTCCGTACGCAGCAGCACGCACCCGCCCGCGGCGGCGGCCGTCCGCGCCCCGGGCCGGTTGACCCACCGGAACGGGTACAGCGAGGCGAAGAAGTACACGAACGCGGGAACGACCAGCCGCTCCCAGGCCGTCGCCACCCGCAGCCGCGCCATCTGCGACACCAGGTCGAGGTTGTTCGCGGTGGCCGCCGCCACCAGCTCGCGCAGGCTGTCCGGCTCGTGCGCGATGTCCGCGTCCGTCAGGAGCAGGAACTCCGGGTCGCCCGGTCCCTCCTCCGCGCCACGCGCGCGTGCCTCCGCGATCCCGTGCCGCAGCGCCCACAGCTTCCCGGTCCAGCCCGGCTCCGGCGCGTCCGGGGACACCACCGTCAGCGGCGGCCCTCCGTGCCGCACCGCGAGCACCCGCGCCAGATCACCCGTACCGTCCGTGCTGCCGTCGTCCACCAGGAAGATCCGCAAAGGCCCCGGATAGTCCTGGGCCAGCAGCGACGGCAGGCTCAGCGGCAGCACCTCCGCCTCGTCCCTGGCCGGCACCACCACGGCGACCGACGGCCACCGGGCCGGATCGGCGCGGCGCGGCAGACGCTGATCGGTGCGCCAGAAGAAGCCCTGCCCCAGCAGCAGCCACGTCCAGGCGGCCACCGACCCCAGGGCGATCCACGCAATGGTGCTCATTCGCCGCAGTCTGCCCCACAACGGGGGGAGCGCAAGGGCCGTCGGCTAGGGTGATCGGGTGAAGATCGCGCTTATGGACTCCGGAATCGGCCTGCTGGCGGCGGCCGCCGCGGTGCGCCGGCTGCGGCCGGACGCGGCTCTCGTCCTCTCCTCCGACCCCGACGGGATGCCCTGGGGACCCCGGACGACGGACGACCTCACCACGCGCGCCCTCGCCGTCGCCCGCGCGGCCGCCGCGCACCGGCCCGACGCGCTCATCGTGGCCTGCAACACCGCCTCCGTCCACGCCCTGCCGGCGCTCCGCGCCGAGCTCGAGCCCGCGATCCCGGTCATCGGTACCGTCCCCGCGGTCAAGCCGGCCGCGGCGGGCGGCGGACCCGTCGCCATCTGGGCGACCCCCCTCACCACGGGCAGCCCCTACCAGCGCGGGCTCATCCGCGACTTCGCCGGCTCCGTCGACGTCACCGAAGTGCCCTGCCCCGGCCTCGCCGACGCGGTCCAGTACGCCGACGAGGACGCCATCGACCGGGCCATCGCCGCCGCCGCCGCGCTCACCCCCGCCGACGTCAGGGCCGTCGTCCTCGGCTGCACCCACTACGAACTGGTCGCCGAACGCATCCGGACGGCCGTACAGCCGGCCGGCCTGCCACCCGTGGTGCTGCACGGCTCGGCGCAGGCGGTCGCCGCCCAGGCGCTGCGCCGGATCGGCGCCCTCCCGAAGCCCGCCGCGACCCCCGCCACGGACCTGACGGTGCTGCTCAGCGGCCGCCCCGCCGCGCTCCCGGACGCCGCCCTGGCGTACGCGGAGGGCCGGCTCCTCGGCGAGGCGGCCCCCGCGCGCTGACCGCCCGCGCCTCCCCCGGCGGGCCCGGCACGAGCGGCCGCGACTGCGGAACGTGAGTACGCTGCTACGCATGAGGGACCACTCCCGCGACGAGCGACCTGCCACAGAGCCGGTGCCCGACACCTGGACCGGACGGGCCACCAACCGCGTCCAGTGGCTGCTCGCGGCCGCCGGAGCCGCCTGCGTGGCGCTCGGCATCGAACTGGCCGTGGACCTCTCCTGGACCTCCGGCACCGCCGCCCTGCTGATGGCGGTCGTCGGCTGCGTCGCGGCCGGACTCCTGGTGCTCTTCGGGACGCTCGCCTTCGTGTACGTCGAGCTCACCGTGGACCGCCACACCCTCGAGGTGCGGTGCGGCCACATGGGACTGCCCCGGAGGCGCATCCCGCTCGACACCGTGGTGGACGCCCGATTCGCCCCCTCGGTCACCCCGCGCCAGTGGGGCGGCTGGGGCTACCGCTGGCTCCCCGAGAAAGGCACGGCGGTCGTCGTACGCCGGGGCGAGGGCCTGGTGCTCACCCTGGGCGACGGGCGCAGCTTCACGGTCACCGTCGACGACGCCGAAGCGGCGGTCCGCGTGATCCGCCACCGCCTCCGCCTGCGGCGGCCCACGGCCACGCGGGACGGGTTCACCCTGGCACACGGCCCCGAGGACCCCGCCCCGGACGGCACCCCCCTGCCGCACCGCCCGGACCCCACCACCGGCCGCTGACGCGCCCGCCCCGGCCCGGCCCGGGAACACCGGGCACGCCGCGCGTGCCGTACTCCCCGCCAACGGCTCCGGGACGCGCTGCCGGGCGCGGGCTCCTGGATCCTCCCCGGCCACCGGCTCCCGGATGCGCCCCCGGCCACCGCCGCCCGGACGCACCCCCGACCACCGGCGTCCGCGTCCGCGACCGGCCGCTTGCCGGTCCCGGGCCACCGGCCGCGCTCCCGTTCGCACAGGAGATCGCCGTAGACTCCGGCACGTGAGCGCCACCATGACCGCCGTCGACGTCCCTCCCCCCGCCCCCGAGGAGCCGGGGGCCCGGCTGCCGTGGTGGTGGGTGCGGCCGACGGCAGCGGTGCTGTCCGGAGGGCTGCTGTTCCTGAGCTTTCCGCCCCGCCCCTTGTGGTGGCTCGCCGTGCCCGCCTTCGCCCTGCTCGGGTGGACGTTGCGCGGCCGGCGGCTGAGGGCGGGCTTCGGGCTCGGCTACCTCGCCGGGCTCGGCTTCCTCCTGCCCCTCCTCGTCTGGACCGGTGAGGAGGTCGGGGCGGGGCCGTGGCTCGCGCTCGTCGCCGCCGAGTCGCTCTTCGTCGCGGCCGCCTGCCTCCTCGTCGCCGCCGTGTCGCGGCTCCCCGCCTGGCCGGTGTTCGCCGCCGCCGCGTGGATCGTGGGGGAGGCGGCACGCGCGCGCGTGCCCTTCGGCGGCTTCCCCTGGGGCAAGATCGCCTTCGGCCAGGCGGACGGCATGTTCCTGCCGCTCGCCGCCGTGGGCGGCACACCCGTGCTCGGCTTCGCCGTCGCCCTGTGCGGCTTCGGCCTGTACGAGGCGGTACGCGTCCTGCGGGCGTACCGGGCGACCGGCACCCTCCCGCGCGGCCCCCTCGCCGCGGCCGCCCTCTCCCTCCTTGCCCCGGTCACCGCGGCGCTCGCCGCCCAGCCGCTGGTCTCCGACGCCCCCGAGGACGGCACCGCGACCGTCGCCGCCATCCAGGGCAACGTCCCCCGCCTGGGCCTGGACTTCAACGCCCAGCGCCGCGCCGTCCTCGACAACCACGCCCGCCGCACCGAGCAGCTCGCCGCCGACGTGGCGGCCGGCCGGGCGCCGAAGCCGGACTTCGTCCTGTGGCCGGAGAACTCCTCCGACCTCGACCCCTACCGCAACGGCGACGCCCGGTTCGTCATCGACGAGGCCGTCAGGGCCATCGGCGTACCGACCGTCATCGGGGCGGTCGTCACGCCCGAGACCGGCCCCCTCCGCAACACCCTGATCCAGTGGGACCCCCGGCGCGGCCCCGTCGACACGTACGACAAGCGGCACGTCCAGCCCTTCGGCGAGTACATCCCGATGCGCTCCTTCGTACGGATCTTCAACAAGGACGTCGACCGGGTCAGGCGCGACTTCGGCCCCGGCAGCCAGGTGGGCGTCTTCGACCTCGCCGGCACCCGGGTGGGGCTCGCCACCTGTTACGAGGCGGCCTTCGACTGGGCCGTGCGCGACACCGTCACGCACGGCGCCCGGCTCATCTCCGTACCGAGCAACAACGCCACCTTCGGGCGCAGCGAGATGACCTACCAGCAGCTCGCCATGTCCCGGGTGCGCGCCGTCGAGCACAGCCGTTCCGTCGTCGTCCCGGTCACCAGCGGTGTCAGCGCGATCATCCGGCCGGACGGCACGATCGTGCGGGAGTCCCGGATGTTCACGCCGGACGCCCTGGTGGCGAAGGTGCCGCTGCGCTCCTCGCTGACGCCGGCGACCCGGATGGGCACTCTGCCCGAGGCGGCGCTGGTGGCACTCGCCGCCGCCGGGCTCGGCGGGGCCGCCTACGGTGCCGTTGTACGCCGGCGTGCCCGCCGGGAGCCGGCGACCCCCTAGGGTCGGGGGCATGGCCACTCCTGACTTCATCCGGGCTGTCCGCGCCACCGCCGGGCACCAGTTGCTGCTCCTCCCGGGCGTCACCGCCGTCGTCTTCGACGACGACGGCAGGGTGCTGCTGGTCAGACGCGCCGACAACGGCAGGTGGTCGCTGGTCGGCGGCATCCCCGAGCCGGGCGAGCAGCCGGCGGTGAGTGTCGTGCGGGAGGTGTACGAGGAGACCGCCGTGGAGTGTGTCGTCGAGCGCGTCGTCCTCGTGGAGACGCTGCCGACGGTCACGTACGCCAACGGTGACCAGTGCCAGTACATGGACACCTGCTTCCGCTGCCGGGCCGTCGGCGGTGAGGCGCGCGTCAACGACGACGAGTCGCTGGAGGTGGGCTGGTACTCGCTGGACGCGCTGCCGCCGCTGCGGGAGGGCGAGCTGTTCCGGATCAAGCAGGCCCTCACCGACGGCCCCACATGGTTCTCCACCATGGCCGACTAGGGCGAACTATGGGTTCGGGCCACATCGGTGGCCGGTCCCGGGCTCCATAGGGTGCGGAACATGACCGCACCCCACACCGTCACCTCCCTCGACCTCGGGGGCCGCACCGCCCTCGTCACCGGCGCGGCGAGCGGCATCGGCCGCGCCTGCGCGCTGCGCCTCGCGGCCGCCGGGGCGAAGGTCCGGGCCGTCGACCGGGACGCCCGGGGCCTGGACGCCCTGACCAGGGCGGCGCCCACGGCGGCCGGGGCGGTCGAACCCCACGTACTGGACCTGACCGACCTCGACGCGGCCGAGGACCTGGCGGCGGGCACCGACATCCTCGTCAACAACGCCGGGCTGCAACTGGTCCGGCCCATCGAGGACTTCCCCCCGGACGTCTTCCACACCGTCCTCACCGTGATGCTGGAAGCCCCCTTCCGGCTGATCAGGGGCGCGCTGCCCCACATGTACGCGCAAGGGTGGGGCCGTATCGTCAACCTCTCCTCCGTGCACGGGCTGCGCGCCTCCGCCTACAAGTCCGCCTATGTGGCCGCCAAACACGGCCTGGAAGGGCTGTCGAAAACGGCCGCCCTCGAAGGCGCGCCGCACGGCGTCACCTCCAACTGCGTCAACCCCGGCTATGTGCGCACGCCCCTCGTCGAGGCGCAGCTCGCCGACCAGGCCGATGCCCACGGCATCCCCGCCGAACGGGTCCTGACCGACGTCCTGCTGAAGGACTCGGCGCTCAAGCGGCTGATCGAACCCGAAGAGGTCGCCGAGGCCGTCGCCTACCTCTGCTCCCCGCCCGCCTCGTTCATCACCGGCACCTCGCTCGTCCTGGACGGCGGCTGGACCGCGCACTGAGCGTGCCGCCCGGTTGTCCACAGGGCTGGTGCGACCACCCGTACGGCAGGTATCCCTGTGACCATGTCCGAAGAACAGCTCCGCGAGCCGGAGCCCAGCGCCGACCCGGTCGCCTACCTGGGGCTTCTGGCACGCGGGGCGGCCGTCGAGGCGTACGACCGGCCCGTGCTGCTCGCCCGCGCGAACGGCGCGGGGCCCGACGCGCTCGCCGCGCTCGAGCACGCCAAGCAGCTCGCGCTGCGCGTCCGCGCGGAGCTGGAGGGCCGCAGGCGCCGCGAGGCCGAGCTGTCCGCGCTCTTCGAGACCGCGCACGACCTGGCAGGCCTGCGCGACCTCGACGCGGTGCTCCGCGCCATCGTGCAGCGCGCCCGGTCCCTGCTCGGCACCGAGGTCGCGTATCTGAGCCTCAACGACCCGGCCGCCGGCGACACCTACATGCGGGTCACCGAGGGGTCCGTCTCGGCGCGCTTCCAGCAACTGCGCCTGGGCATGGGGGAGGGGCTCGGCGGACTCGTCGCCCAGACCGCCCGGCCCTATGTGACGGAGAGCTACTTCGACGACGAGCGGTTCCGGCACACCCGCGCCATCGACTCCGGCGTACGGGACGAGGGCCTGGTGGCGATCCTCGGCGTGCCCCTCATGCTCGGCAGCCAGGTGATCGGCGTGCTCTTCGCCGCCGACCGGCGCGCCCGCGTCTTCGAACGCGAACAGGTCGCGCTGCTCGGCTCGTTCGCCGCGCACGCGGCCGTCGCCATCGACACCGCCAACCTGCTGGCGGAGACCCGGTCGGCGCTGGCCGAGCTGGAGCGGGCCAACGGCATCATCCGCGCCCACAGCGGCGTCATCGAGCGGGCCTCGGACGTGCACGACCGGCTGACCGAGCTCGTCCTGCGCGGCGGTGGCGTCCACGACGTGGCGGCGGCCGTCTCGGAGGTCCTGGACGGCTCGGTGGAGTTCACGGAGGGGCCGCTGCCCTCCGAGTGCGTCGACGGCCACGCCACCCGCCGCGGCGACGACTGGGTGGCGGCCGTGTCGGCGGGCGGCGAGGTCCTCGGGGCGCTGGTACTGCACGGCCACCCGGGCCTCGACCCGGTCGACCAGCGGACCCTGGAGCGCGCCGCGATGGTCACCTCCCTGCTGCTGCTCGCCCGCCGCTCCGCCGGGGAGGCCGAACAGCGCGTGCGGGGGGAGCTGCTGGACGACCTGCTGGACGCGCCCGAGCGGGACCGGCGCCTGCTCAAGGAGCGCGCCGCCCGCCTCGGCACCGACTTCGACGCCCCGCACGTGGTGCTGGCCGCCCGCGTCGACCGGCCGGACCCGCCCACCGATCCGCACGCCCCCGCGCGCGACGGCACCCTCCCGCCGGCCGCCCAGCGCGAGGGCACCGAGCGGGACGGTGCCGACCGGCAGCGCCTGTGGTCCGCCGCCTCCCACCTCGCGGCCACCCGCCACGGCCTCGCCTCCGCCCGCGACGGCGGCACCGTGCTGCTGCTCCCGCTCGGCCCGGGCGACACCGCCGCCGACCTGGCCCGCCAGACCGCCAAACACCTCGGCGGCACCCTGCGCGACCCGGTCACCGTCGGCGCCTCCTCCCCGGTCGGCGCGCCCGCCGCCCACCCGGGCGCCATAGCCCCGGCGTACGCCGAGGCGCGCCGCTGCCTGGACGCCCTGCGCCTGCTCGGCCGCTCCGGCGAGGGCGCGGCCGCCTCCGACCTGGGCTTCCTGGGCCTGCTGCTCGCCGACACCCGGGACATCGCCGGCTTCGTGACCCGCACCATCGGCGAGGTCATCGCCTACGACCGGAGCCGCGGCACCGACCTGGTCCGCACCCTGGACGCGTACTTCGCCAGCGGCATGAGCCCGGTCCGTACGAAGGACGCACTGCACGTCCACGTCAACACGGTGGCCCAGCGCCTGGAGCGCGTCGGCCGGCTCCTCGGCCCCGACTGGCAGTCCCCGCCCCGGGCCCTGGAGATCCAGCTCGCCCTGCGCCTGCACTCCCTGTCGGCCGCGGTCGCACAGTGAGACGGCCGGCCGCCCCGCGCGGGGCGACCGGCCGTCCGGAGGGCCGACGGGCTCACCGCCCGGCCACGACCCGCTCCTCCTGCGTGTCGTCGGCGAGGTCCCGGTCGCGGGTCTCCCGGGCGCAGGCGATCGCGACCACCGTGAGCAGCGCGGCGGCGATGACGTACAGGGAGATCGGCGTCGAGCTGTCGTGCTCGGCCAGCAGCGCGGTCGCGATCAGCGGCGCCGGCGCACCGGCCGCCACCGAGGAGAACTGCGCGCCGATGGAGGCGCCCGAGTACCTCATCCTGGTCGCGAACATCTCGGAGAAGAACGCCGCCTGCGGCGCGTACATCGCCCCGTGCAGGATCAGCCCGACGGTCACGGCGAGCAGCAGGCTGCCGAAGCTTCCGCTGTCGATGAGGGCGAAGAACGGGAACATCCAGGCCCCGACACCGACCGCGCCGATCAGATAGACCGGCCGGCGCCCGATGCGGTCCGACAGCGCGCCCCACGCGGGGATCACCGCGAAGTGCACGGCGGAGGCGATGAGGACGGCGTTGAGCGCGGTCTGCTTGCTGAGCCCGGCCGACGTCGTGGCGTACACCAGGATGAACGCCGTGATGACGTAGTAGCTGATGTTCTCGGCCATCCGCGCGCCCATCGCGATCAGCACATCGCGCCAGTGGTACCGCAACACGGCGACCAGCGGCATCCGCTCCACCTGGTCCGTCTCCGCCTTCCGGGCCTCGGCCCGGGCGAGCGCGGCCTTGAAGACGGGCGACTCGTCGACGGACAGCCGGATCCACAGACCGACGATCACCAGGACACCCGACAGCAGGAACGGGATGCGCCACCCCCACGAGGTGAAGGCCTCCTCCGACAGCAGCGCGGTGAGCGCGGAGAGCACCCCGGTCGCCAGCAACTGCCCGGCCGGCGCCCCGGTCTGGGGCCACGACGCCCAGAATCCGCGCCGGCGCGCGTCCCCGTGCTCCGACACCAGCAGCACGGCCCCGCCCCATTCACCGCCGAGCGCGAACCCCTGCACCAGCCGCAACACGGTCAGCAGTACGGGCGCGGCCGTCCCGATGGTGGCGTGCGTCGGCAGCAGCCCGATGGCAAACGTCGCCCCGCCCATCAGCAGCAGGCTCAGCACCAGCAGTTTCTTCCGCCCGAGCCGGTCCCCGTAGTGCCCGAACACCAGCGCCCCGAGCGGCCGCGCGGCGAACCCGACGGCATACGTCAGGAACGACAGCAGGGTGCCCACGAGCGGGTCGGAGTCGGGGAAGAACAGCTTGTTGAAGACCAGCGCGGCGGCCGACCCGTAGAGGAAGAAGTCGTACCACTCGATGGTGGTCCCGATGAGACTCGCGGCGACGACGCGGCGGAGGTTCGCGGACTCGGGTGGAGCGGATGCAGCGGGGGCGGCCATGAACACCACTTCCGGACAGTTGGCGGGGACGTTTCCGATGTCGCCACACCGTAGGAAGCGGCAGGTCAGGGGCGTATGTGGCGGGGCACCATAGTTCCGGGGACGGGTGTGCGCCGGGCCACCATGAGAGCGCTGCCGGGGCCTCCACACCTGCCTCGTCGAGGTTACGGAGAAGGCTGTCCGAGTGGGCGGCCCGGATGTGAGCCCGGGCGGGCGCCGGATTCGGTGGCCGTCTACGTGGTTTCCCCGATGTCCCGCGGCGAACCGGGGCGCGAGGATGCGGGCGGACGGGCTTCCTGGGGCGGGGCGGAGCGGAGGGACCACGTGGTGGGCTGGATCGTCTTTTTCGCCGTCATACTGGCGCCGTCCCTGATCGGACTGGCCTTCGCGGTCCGTGCCGCCCGGCGGGTCGGCAGGGCGGAGCGGGCGATGCGTGCCCTGGCCGCTCGTCCTGGCTGGCGGCTGGTCGAGCGCGACGAGGGCGGGGCGCGGTGGGCCGGGTACGCGGTCCACTTCCCCTGGCTGCTGCGGGCGCGGGACGGGACAGCCGTGGCCGGTCCGCTCGGCGAGCACCGGGTCACCGTCGGCAGGTTCGTGGAGAACCTGACGAGCAAGACCGACGCCCACTGGCTGGTCGTCGTGTTCGACGTACCGGGCAGCCGACCGCACCTGCGGCTGGAGCGCGGCTGGAGTGCGGCGGAGCTCGGGCTCACCTTCCCCCTGGACGCGCCGTACCTGCCGATGAGCGAGGACCGTGCGGGGACGACGGAGCGGTTCTACGCGTCGGAGCTGCCGGAGCGCCTGGTACGGCTCGCCGGACCGGCGGTCTCGGTGACGAAGGACGGGGTCTGCTTCGTCCACCACCCGCTGCCGCACGTGGTGGACATGGACCGGCTGCTGGAGGGACTGGCCGGGATGCTTCCGGACCTCCTCGCGCTCGCCGGGGACGGCGCCCCGGACGCATGAGCGGGACGCCGGGAGCCGGCCGACGGTGCGGCGCCGGTCAGAGGGTGGGGAAGACGGCCGTGAAGAACAGCCACAGCAGGACCGCCCAGAAGAGCGCCGCGGCCAGGGACACGAGCAGGGAGCTGCGCCACTTCAGTACCAGGAACGGGAAGAGCACCAGGGCCGCCCAGTGCCCCGCCACGTCGATGGACAGGCGGGCGGCCTCGTGCAGGGTCCCGGCGCGCCCGGAGGCGATACGGCGGAGCAGCCGCTGGGAGACGAAGCCGTACAGTCCGAAGACGATCGGGAAGAACCACAGAGGTGTGAGCGTGACCAGCTCGGACTCGGAGAGCGAGTCGAACATGACCATGTAGACGAGTCCGGCCCCCGCGAGGCCGGCTATGAGCGCGATCATGTAGAGGGCGGTCAGCGCCATCGGCTCGGTGGCACCGGCCGGCAGGGGCACGGGCGAGGCATAGGGAACATCGCTCCCCGGGACCCGGACCACACGGTGACAGTGGGGGCAGCGGGCGTCCTGCCCCGCCCGGTCGGCCGGAGCCGAGATCAGATGCCCGCAGGAGGCATGGAATTCCATCTGCTGACCCGGGTTCATGCGTTTCCCTTCCTGTACCGCTGGAGGAGTGATCATCGCAGCGGTGACGGGGCCGCGCCATCGGGGAAAGCACGCAGTGACGCACGTACCGTCCGGCGCTCGCCCCGTGCGGTGGCGGCTGAGGCGCCGTGACGCGACGGGGCGCCGCCGCACGGCTCAGGCGGTGGCGTCCTCGAACTGGCCCAGGTACTGGAAGCGGCCGCCCGATGCCCGGAAGAGGTACATCGCCTTGGTGGCGTAGCCGGTGCTCGAGCCCGTGTAGCGCAGCCGCTTGGTGATGCCCCGGTAGTCGGTCTCCCGCAACCGCGCCACGAGCGGGCCCCGTTCGGTGAGGGAGGCGCCCAGCGCCGTCAGCGCGCGGGCCACGAAGAGCGTCGCGTCGTAGGCCTCCGCGGAGTACCAGGGCGGGGCGGTGCCGAAGCGGTGGCGGTAGGCGGCGACGAAGGACCGCGCGGCCGTCACCCGGGTCGGATCGAGGAAGGCGGTGGCGAAGACCCAGCTCTCGGCGGCGTCCCCGGCCATGGTGAAGAAACGCGGGTCGAGCGCGCGTTGGGTGGCCAGTCGGGCGCCGGAGTAGCCGGCCGCGCGCAGCGCTCGCGCCAGTTTCGCCGCACGGGCGAAGCCTCCGGCGAACAGCACCGCGTCCGCCTTCCGGCCGGTCACCGACGAGGCCAGCGCACGGAAGTCGTCCCTCGAGTCGTCCTCGGCGGCGAGGGTGAGCCGGGTCGTGACGCGCCGTCCGGACGCGAGTGCCTGGGCGACGTCCGCGCAGAGCTCCCAGCCGAAGTCGCCCTCGGCCGCGTCGTCGATCAGCACCGTCGCGCGCGTGCGGACGGTGCGGACGAGGTGGGCGACCAGGGGTGCCGCCAAGCCGCGGTCGGGGGGCCGGGTGGCCGCGTACGTCCGGTACCTCCCGGCGGACACCCCGTCGAGCCCGACCGACACGCAGACCATGGGCAGCAGCGCTGCCCGGTACTGCTCGAGGACGGCCTCGGCACAGGCGTCGGTGGTCGGCCCGATCACCGCGCCGATCCGGTCGTCGGCCGACAACCGCCGCGCGATCCGCTGTGCCCGGGTGGTGTCGCCCGCGTCGTCGTGCACCTGGAGGGCGAGGTCGAAGCCCCGGCCCGTCCGGGAGTTGACGTGGTCGACGGCGAGCCGGACACCGTTCTGCTGCGCCAGGCCGGCCGCCCTCCGGTCCCCCGACAGGTCGGCGTGCAGGGCGACCACCCGCCGCGGAAGCCGTGTCCCGCCGCCTCGGCCCGCCGCGCGGCCGGGGCGACCCGCGCTCCACCAGGTGGCCCCGGCGCCCGCCGCCACCCCGGCGGACGAGCCCAGCACCAGCAGGCGGCGCCGTGTGACGCCCCGCGGCCGTTCCCGCGAGTCCGGCACCGTGTCGGTGCCTCCTGGCGCGCCGGTCACCTCGGTCGCCTCGACCGCGGGCAGCGCGAGGACGGCGGCCGAACGGCGTGCGATCAACCGGGTGAGCGACTCCGGCAGCCAGCCCCCCGCCCCCTCGTCCGCACGCTCCAGAGCCGCCCGGACCCCGGCCGCGGTGGGGCGGGCGCCGGGCTCCTTCGCCAGGCAGTCCCGCAGCAGCGGCAGCAACGGCGCCGGTACGGCGTCCAGGTCCGCCTCCTCGTGAACCGTACGCACCAGCACCTCGGCCGCCGAGCCCCACCCGAAGGGGCGTTCGCCCGTCACCGCGTACGCCAGCAGACAGCCGAGCGAGAAGACGTCGCAGGCCGGCCCGATCTCCCGGCCCCGCCCCTGGGCCTGTTCGGGGGAGAGGAACCCGGGGGAGCCGACCACCATCCCGCTCGCGGTGAGCGCGGTGTCCTCCGGCGGCCGGGCGATCCCGAAATCGATCATCCGCGGCCCGTCGACCGCGAGCAGCACATTGGCGGGCTTGACGTCCCGGTGCACCAGCCCCGCCCCGTGCACCGCCTCCAGCGCCTCGGCCAGCCGCGCGCCCAGGACGCGGGCGCTCCGGTACGGCAGGGGGCCGCACTCCTCCACGGCCTCCGCGAGGGAGGGCCCCGGCACGAACTCCGTGGCCAGCCACGGCGACTCCGCGTCGGGGTCCGCGTCGAGAAGAGGCACGACCCAGGGGCTCACCACCCGGCTCCCCGTCTCCACCTCGCGGCGGAAGCGGGCCCGGAAGCCCGGGTCGTCCGCGTGCGCGGCGCGGATGACCTTCACCGCGGTGAGCGAACCTCCCGCCGAACGGGCCAGGTAGACCACGCCCATGCCGCCCGCGCCGAGGCGGCGCAGCAGCCGGTGACCCGCGATCCTGGCCGGGTCGGCTCCGCGCAACGGCTCCATCAACGCCCCATCAGGTGGCCACCTGGTACGGCGCGGGGCCCTGGTACGCGAACCGGCCGCCCTCGACCTTCCACAGGTGGACCCCGCTGCCGTCGGCCACCAGCGCCCCGGTGTCCTTGGCGAAGGCGAGGTTGCGGGCGATGCCCCGGTGCGACCCCGACCGCAGTGCCGTCGTCAGAGCCTGCCGGGTGCGGCGCCCGGCGCTCAGTGACCGCAGCGTCTTCACCGCGTACTGCGCCACGTCGTACGTCTCCACGGCGTACCGCTCCGGCTCCGCGCCGAAGAGCTCGCGGTGGGCGGCCCGGAACGCCTTCGCCCCGGGTGCCACGGTCGCGTCCATGGCCGGGGCGACGATCACCCAGCCGTCGGCCGCGTCCCCCGCGGCGGACAGGAACCGGGCGTCGAGCACCCCTTGGGCGGCGGCCCTGGCACCGGGGAAGCCACGGCGGTGCAGCTCCCGGGCCAGCAGCGCGGCCCGCTCGTGATAGCCGGCGAAGACCACCGAGTCGGCGCCCCCGTCCAGCAGGGCGTCCAGGATCGGCCCGAAATCGGTGCGCAGGGCGCTGACCACCTTGGGCACGGCAGGCAGGGGGACCTTGCGAAGGACGGCCGCGAGGGTGCTGCTGATCTCCCAGGCGTGGGCGTCCGCCGCCCGGTCGTCGACGATCCCGACCGTGCGCGACTTCGCCGTCCCGCGCAGGTGGACGTCCAGATAGAGGGACAGCAGCGTGTCCGTCACCCGGGTGTGCAGGAAGGACCGGCTGCCCATCACCTGCAGTGCGGTGGCGCCGGGCGTCACCGCGATCAGCGGCAGTGACGCGGCGTCGTACGCCGCCAGTGAGGCCAGGGCGGTGGCGTCCGTGGTCGGCCCGATCACCGCCAGCACGGAACGGTCGGCGACGAGTTGTCCGGCCGCCTCGGCTGCCCGGGCCGGATCGCCACCGTCGTCCACCGCCTTCACCACGAGGGTGAAGGGCTTGTCCGCACGGGCGTTGAACTCGTGGACCGCCAGCCGCAGCCCGCGTTCCTGGGCGCGGCCGACGGCACCCTGATGGCCCGTCAGATCTGCGTGCAGGCCGAGGGTGTGCACCGGGCCGGCGTCGCCCTCCCCGCCGCCGTCCCGGTCGAGCGCCGCCCACGCCGCCAGTCCGCCCCCCGCCGCGACGGCCGCCGCGCCCCCGGTCAGCAGCAGGAACCGGCGTCTGCCGACGGTACGGGCCGCGGGCCGCGCGGCCGCGGTGCCCGGCGGGGCGGTGCCGGGCGGGGCGGTACCGGCGGACGCGGGGTCGACCTCCGTCTCGTCGACGGCGGGCAGGGCGAGCCCGGCCGCCGAGCGCTCGGCGATCAGCCGTACCAACGGTTCGGGCAACCAGGCGTCGTCCG
This sequence comes from Streptomyces sp. WAC05374, assembly GCF_004353505.1. Lineage (GTDB taxonomy): Bacteria > Actinomycetota > Actinomycetes > Streptomycetales > Streptomycetaceae > Streptomyces. Next base: position 823,167 of record NZ_SMNQ01000001.1, on the reverse strand, counting down.
CGGGCAGTCGCCCGTCGGCCGCCTGCTCGCGCTCACCGCCACAGACCCCGTCCGGCGCGCCACCGGTGTCCGGCGCGTCCGTGACCGGCACGTCCGCGTCGTGCACGTCCGCGCCCGGCACGTCCGTGACCGGCACGTCCGCGTCCGGCGCGTCGGTGTCGCGCGGGGGCGCGGGATGACGCACCGCCCGCAGCGCCTCCCGTGGGTCGGGTGGGGTCGCGTACGCGGCGCCGTCGAGCGTCGCCGACAGCGCTTCCGCCGTGGGCCGCCGCCGCGGGTCCTTCTCCAGGCAGCCGCGCACCACCTCGCCGAGCGGTACGGGTACGCCCGCCAGGTCCGGGGCCTCGTGCACCGTGCGGTACAGCAGCGCGTCCAGCGACCCGGTGCCGAACGGAGGCCGGCCGGTGGCCGCGAAGGCCAGCACGCACCCGAGCGAGAAGATGTCGCCCGACGCGCTCAACTCCCCCGTGCCGTGCGCCTGTTCCGGTGGCAGGAAACCAGGGGTGCCGACCACCACGCCCGTCGAGGTGAGCCCGGTGTCCCGCGGATCGCGGGCCACACCGAAATCGATCAGCCGGGGCCCGTCGAGCGCCAGCAGCACATTGCCCGGCTTCACGTCCCGGTGCACGAGGCCCACGCCGTGCAGGTCCCCCAACGCCCGCGCGAGCCGAGCCCCCAGCACGCGCACACTCCGCAGGGGCAACGGCCCGTGGGCGGCGACGGCCTCACCGAGCGAGGGCCCCGGCACGAAGGCGGTGGCCAGCCAGGGCTGCGGCGCGTCCGGGTCCGCGTCGACGAGGGACGCCACCCAGGGGCTGGTCATCCGGCGGGCCGTCTCCGCCTCCCTGCGGAACCGTTCCCGGAAGCCGGCGTCCTCGGCGTACTCGGCCTGGATCACCTTCAGTGCCACCAGGGAGCCGCCGGCCGAGCGGGCCAGGTAGACCACGCCCATCCCGCCCGCGCCGAGTCGTCCGAGCAGCCGGTGGCCCGCCAGTACGGACGGGTCGGAGGTGCGCAGCGGGTCCATCACTTCCCCTTCAGGCGCTGCTGGACGCGCGCCAGCATCTGCCCCAGGGCGTCGGCGCCCCGTTGCTGGAGTTCCTGCTCGGTGTGGCCCTTCGCGCCCGTCACGGAGACGGCCACGACGACCGTGCCCAGCCGGGCGACCATCCACCGGTACGGCTGGGCGGCGCCGCCCTTCTCGACGTACAGCCCGGCCTCCAGCACGGAGTCGTCGGCGTGCTCCTGCTCCCGGGCGCCGAAGGGGGTGCCGAGCGAGTTCAGGCCGGTGATCAGGGCGTCGGCCCGGGGGCGCTGCTCCGGGCAGCGCAGGACCTCCTCCAGCGTGGTGCTGAGTTGTTCGTCCGCGCCGAGGGCGGAGGCGTGCACGGTGGCCGCGGCGGTCACCTTGACGGCGCCCCGGGAGCCGTCGGCGGGCAGCACGCTGTAGCGGGACAGAGCGGCCAGTACTCCCCGCGGGGCCTGCTCCCGCCCCCAGCGGCAGCCGTCGTCCAGCACGGCCCACGTGCCGGGCCGGCTCACGGCCGGATCCTGGGCGACGAAGCCCCGCCCCCAGTCGCCCGGAGCCGGCACCACCGACTCCACCAGTCTCTGACCGTCCTCAGCCGTTCTGGGAACGAGGGACGCGTCGGGTGTGAAGACGGGGGCGGCGGTCGACCCGCCCGGCGGGGACACCGCGGCGCGCGGCGAGGCGGTGTGCGCGGACGCCCCGGCCCGCCGCGGGGACCCGCCGTCCGCCGCCTGAGCCGAACACCCCGCCAGCAGAGCCCCCGTCACCAGGACCGCCACCCAACTGCTGCCCGCACCACCGGTGTTGCCTCTCACGCAGTCCCCTCTGCACCGCTCGAGCCGTCCGACCGGTCGAACGTAGACGGCGGCGGGGGGTGGCGGCCTCGGGGGAATTACGTAATCGACTACGGGTTCCGCCCGGTCGCGGGGTGTGCGGTGCGGAGGCGGCGGGAAGGACGCGGTCCACCGGTACCGCTCACGGCCCGGCTCCCAGTCCGACGCGGGTCATGAGCCCGGCGAGGGCCGCGCGGGACGGCACCGACGCCTTGCGGTAGATCGAGGACAGGTGGGCCTCGACGGTGCGCCGGCTGAGGTGGAGCCGGGCGGCGATGTCCTGGTTGCTCAGCCCCTGCCCCACCAGCCCGGCCACCTCCAGCTCACGAGCGGTCAGCTCCGCGAGCTGCGCCGGGAGCTCCGGTGTCCCGGCCATCACCAGCGGGCGGATCAGTTCGGCGAGGTCCACCAGCAGGCGTGCGCCGCCGCCGTCGGCGATGCGGTGGGCCCGGTGCCACATGGCGGCGGCGCGTGCCCCCTGCCCGGTGCGGTGCACCAGGGGCGCCGCCCGGAGCAGGGAGTACGCCTCCCACAGGGTCTGGCCGCAGCGGACGTACTCCTGGGCCGCCGCGTCGAGGAGCCGTACCGCCTCGGCCGTCTCGCCGCGGTGCTCGGCCAGGGTGGCCCGGGCGCGCAGGGCGGCCGCCCGCTGGCCGTCGAGGCCGAGCCGGTCGGCCTCGCGGGTGGCCTGGGCGGCCCAGCGGCCGGCCGCCTCGACGTCCCCGGCGCCGAGTGCCGCGGCGGCGAGGCTGTCGAGCTGGCCCGGACGGATCGACGGCTGGAGCAGGGGCAGTCCGGGGCCGCCGCCCGCCGCCGTGATGGCCTCCTGGGCGCGATGCGGGTCGCCGCCGACGAAGGCCGCGTGCCCGAGCATGCACCAGGCCAGCGACGACCACCAGCCCCTGCTGCGGCCGGCCGCCGCGGTGGCCTCCTCGCCGGTGGTCAGGGCGCTGGTGTCGCCGAGTGGCCGGGCCACCAACAGCACCAGCGTCTTGATGGCCAGGGTGAAGCCCAGGAGGTCGTCGCTGCCCGCGGCCCGGGCGACGGACTCCGCCTCCTCGGCGGCCTCCAGCGCGGACGGCAGGCGGCACGTGGTGAGGTGGACGAAGGCGCGGCTCGTCAACAGGTGGGGCAGGACGTGGAGCTGTCCGGTGCGACGGGCGATGCCCAGCCCCCGGGTGATGTGCCGCTCGGCGTCCGCGTAGCGCTCGAGCAGGGTCTCCGCCCAGGCCAGCCAGACCAGGGCCTCGCACAGACCGGCGAGGCCGGGATCGGTCAGCGCGTCGGCGAGGGACGCGGCGGAGTCGGCGAACCCGGCCGCCGCCTCCGTCTCTCCCTCGTACGCCTCGCCCAGGGCCGCGAGCGCGAGCGCCGCCGCCTCACCGGTGGGATCGTCGTCGGCGCGGGCGACGGCGACGGCCCGCGCGACGTCCGCGCGGGCCTGCGGGTAGGACGCGGTCAGCAGGGCGGACATGCCGAGGGCAAGGCGCAGGGAGACCGCCTGGGCGGGGGAGGGGCCGGGATCGCGGGACAGTTCCCGGCGCAGCAGGGCGGTGGCCTCGGGGGAGTGGCCGAGGTGCCGCTCCATCACGGCGCACTGGGCGACGGCACTCGTCCGCAGTTCCGGATGGTCCTTGCCGGCGGTCTCGATCAGGGTGTGCAGCAGGTCCCGGCTCTCACGGAGGTGCCCGCTGACGCCGAGCGCGCGGGCGCGTGCCAGCACCAGCTCGCCGCGCTGTGCGAAACGGTCGGCAGTGTCCGGCATATGGGTCAGGACGACGTCCAGCAGATGGGCGGCGGTGGCCGGAGCGGTGGACGCGAAGCGTGCTGCCGCCTCGATCAGCACCTCCGCCGCCGGGGCGTCCCAGGTGGTCAGCGCCCGTGCGACGTGGCCGGCCCGCTCGGTGACGGGAGCGCCGCGCCGGGCCAGCTCCACCGCCGCGCGGCGGTGGAGTCCGGCCCGCCGCCCCGGCGCGGTCCGCTCGTGGACCAGGGCCCGTACCAGCGGATGGCGCAGCGTCCACCGGCCGCCCGGCCCGGCCCGCAGCACATCGCGCGCCACCAGGGCCTCGGTCTCCTGCTCCACCTCCTGTACGGATCGCTCGCCCACCGCGGCCAGCAGTGCGGAGGAGGCGTGGTCGCCGAGCGCGGCCACCGCCTCGACGAGCCGGTGCTGCGATGCGGTGAGCGAGCCGAGCTCGTCGAGCAGCAGCGCGGCGAGCCCGGACGGTACTCCGGCCGCGTACCCGGCGCCCGTGGCGTCGGCGGGGGTGCCCGGGGTGAGGCCCGGCAGCGACGCCCCGGTGCGGTGGGCGTGTCCGAGCGCCAGCAGGTACAGGGGGTTGCCCTCGCTGGCCGCGTGCAGCCGCCTGGCCTGGTCCTCGCCGATGCCGGGCGCCAGCGCCAGGACGGACTCCCGCTCGGTGAGCGGCGCCAGGGCGAGGTGGAGCACGGTCCCGCTGTCCGCGCCGCGCGTCAGCGCCGCGGTCAGGGAGGTCGGCGTCTGCCGGACGCGCCGGGCCACCACCAGCAGGACGCGTCCGCGCGGGGGGTGCCGGACCAGATGATCCACGAGTTCGCGCGACGCGGGGTCCGCCCAGTGCACGTCGTCCAGGGCCAGCACCAGACCGTGCTCGCCGAGCCGGGTCAGGAACGCCGCGATCGCACGATGCGGCCCGAACCGGGCGGCGGCGCTCCCGACGGAGCCGTCGCCGGGGCCGTGCCGGACGCCCCGTACCACCGACCGCACCTCGGCGAGGGCGTCTTCCGCGCCGGGTCCGGCGTCGGCGAAGGCGTCCGTGAAGAGCTGGTAGGGAACGTGCTGTTCGTACTCGGTGGCCCGTCCGCGCAGTACGGTGACCCCGGCGCGGCGGGCCCGCGCGCACACCTCGTCGAGCAACCTGCTCTTGCCGATGCCCGGTTCGCCGACGACGTCGACGACTTCCGGCGATCCGGAACGGCCCAGGCCCGCGAGGAGGGCATCCAGTTGTTCGAGCTCCGCCGACCTGCCCACCAGTCCCGCCACGTTCCCGTCCCCCGATGTGATCGCTCACCTGCGTCGATCCTCGTCCCCCGACAGGTCACCCTACGGGGCGGTGCCGTGCCCCTCCAGGCGGTGACGGGGGCGCGGGCCGGCCGCCCCGTGGGCGCCGCACGAGGTGGTGGACGGCGCAGGCGGCGGGGCAGCGGTGACGCGCGGAACGTCAGGACCGCCGCGGGCGGTGGGAGGCAGGCGCCAAGGAACCGGGCGACCGGGTCGCACGCCCTGTGACGGGAGCTCGTGGCCCCACCGGACGGCCCGCCCGCGGGGCCGTCCGGGCGGGCCGGTGATCAGGTGGCGGGGGTGGATGCCGCCCTCGTCAGGGACGGCTCGTCAGGTAGCCGCCCATGGCGGTGAAGTACTCGGTCGCGGGCAGTTCGCGGCCGTCCTCCGTCCGTACCCGGGTGATGGCCAGGCCGTGGTTGCGGCCCGTACGGGCATCGGCGCCGGCGACGATGACCACGCCGTCGCCCTCGCGGTAGAAGATCCGGCCCGGGGTGCCGCCGTAGCGCCCCTCGGAGACGACGGCGGAGAGGATCTCGAGCCGCTTGCCCTTGTGGAAGGTGAAGGCGGCCGGGTAGGGGGCCGACTGGGCGCGGACCAGGCGCTCCAGGACGTCGGCGGGCCAGTCCCAGTTGATGCGGATGTCCTCCTCTGACCGCTTGTGGAAGAAGCTGGCCTGGGAGCGGTCCTGCTTGGTGAACTCGGTCTCGCCGGCCGCGATCCGGGCGAGGGCGCCGATCGTCACGGGGGCGATCAGGTCGACCGTCTTGTGGAAGAGGTCCGTGGCCGTGTCGGTGGGTTCCACCGTCACGGCGCGCTGGTCCACGATGTCGCCCGCGTCGAGCACCTCGTCCATCATGTGCGCGGTGACGCCGACTTCCCGCTCGCCGTTGATGAGGGCCCAGATCAGCGGGGAGAAGCCCGCGTACTTGGGCAGCAGCGAGTCGTGGACGTTGAGGGTGCCGTGGCGCGGCAGGGTGTAGATGCGCGGCGGTATCCAGGTGCGCCAGTTGTTGGCCACGATGATGTCCGGGTCGGCCTCCTTGAGGCGCTGGAACAACTCGTCGTCGTCCGGCCGGTTGCGGATGACCACGGGGACGCCGTGCGCCTCGGCGAGGTCGGCGACGGAGTCGCTCCAGATCTTCTCGTAGGCGTGGTCGCTCTTGGGGTGCGTCACGACCAGCACGACGTCGTGTTCGGAGTCCAGGAGCGCTTGCAGGGTGCGATGGCCCCAGGTCTGATAACCGAACATGACGACCCGCATAGGGGTTCCTCCTCAGAAGAGTGCGTGACCGGATCAGTAAAGCAAGCCTTACCTAAGGCTGCAACAAGCCCCAATTCCAGGCCGGTTGACCTCCATGAATGAGGGTGTTGCCCGCTTTGTCCCGTCGACAGGTCGGCTGGATCAGGTTAGCGTTACCTAAGTTCCGATCGGCTGCCGGTCACCGGCGTGCCTGGACTCCCCGTTTTCCCCCACGCCCGGCAGCACGCTGACGGGCGGCTTGCCCGCACGAATGGGAGTGACATGTCACAGGCTCTTCCTGGCGACGCACCACTGATCCACGACCTGATTGGCATCGGCTTCGGGCCGTCCAACGTGGCCATGGCGATCGCGCTGAGCGAGCACAACGCGCGCGTCGGAAGGCAGGAGGCGGTCACCGCCCACTTCTTCGAGCAGCAGCCCAGCTTCGGCTGGCACCGCGGCATGCTCATCGACGACGCGACCATGCAGGTGTCCTTCCTCAAGGACCTGGTCACGCTGCGGAATCCGAGCAGCGAGTACAGCTTCCTCTGCTACCTGCAGAGCAAGGGCCGCCTGATCGACTTCGTCAACCACAAGAACCTCTTCCCGCTGCGCGTGGAGTTCCACGACTACTTCGAGTGGGCCGCGGCGAAGGTCGACGACATGGTCTCGTACGGCCACCAGGTCATCGCCGTCGAACCCGTCGTGCGTGACGGTGTGGTGGAGTACCTCGACGTGACGGCCCGCTCGGGCGCCGAGGTGGTCGTCCACCGCGCCCGCAACCTCGTCATCGGCACCGGACTGCGCCCGCTCATGCCGGAGGGCATCGAGCGCACCGACCGGGTCTGGCACAACTCCGACCTCCTCGCGAAGGTCGACGGCCTGGAGGGGACCGACCCGTCCCGCTTCGTCGTCGTCGGCGCCGGCCAGAGCGCCGCCGAGAACGTCGCCTACCTGCACCGGCGCTTCCCCGAGGCGGAGATCTGCGCCGTCTTCTCCCGTTACGGGTACAGCCCCGCCGACGACAGCAGCTTCGCCAACCGCATCTTCGACCCGGCCGCCGTCGACGAGTACTTCACGGCCCCCGAGGACATCAAGCGCAAGCTGATGGACTACCACGGCAACACCAACTACTCCGTGGTGGACATCGACCTCATCGACGACCTGTACCGGCAGGCGTACCAGGAGAAGGTCATGGGCGCCGAGCGCCTGCGCTTCCTCAACGTCTCGCGGCTCACGGGCGTCGAGGAGACCCGGGACGGCGTCCGTGCCACGGTCACGTCGCTGGTCACGGGCGAGGAGACCCCGCTGGACGCCGACGTCGTCGTGTGCGCCACCGGATACCGTCAGGCCGACGCGCTCGGTCTGCTCGGGGAGGTCGCCGACCGCTGCCACCGTGACGAGCAGGGGCGGGTGCGCGTCGAGCGCGACTACCGCATCGCGACCGACGCGGAACTGCGGTGCGGCATCTACCTCCAGGGAGGCACCGAGCACACCCACGGCATCACCTCCTCCCTGCTGTCCAACACCGCGATACGGGTGGGCGAAATACTGGGCTCGATCCTGGACCGCGACCTGAAGGCCGTGCCGGACGAGGCCCGGCCGGTCGCGGACGGGGTCGGCTCGCCCCGCTAGCGGCCCCGCAAGGAAGCCCGTTCCCGTCCGGACCGCCGGCAGCGCCGCATGCCCGGCGGTCCGGGCACGCACCGTGAAACCCCCGCGAAAGGAACAACCGTGTCCACTGGTACACGCCCCGCGCTGACGCGGCTCGCCAGAAGCATCCCCCGCGTGGCCGTCGCCACGGCCGCCGCTCTCGCCCTGGCCGCCTGCGGCGGCGGGGAGGGGGACAAGCCGGAGTCCAAGGCACCGGCCGGGGCCGGCGCCAAGAGCGCCGCCTTCCCGGTGACCGTGGAGCACAAGTACGGCAGCACGACGATCGACGCGGAGCCGAAGAAGATCGTCACCCTCGGTCTCTCCGACCAGGACGCGGTGCTGGCGCTGGGCGCCAAGCCGGTCGGCGCGGTGGACTGGTTCAAGGAGCAGCCGTACGGCAAGTGGGCCTGGGCCAAGGACAAGTGGGGCTCGACGCCGCCGCAGATCGTCGGCGAGCGCGACGAGTACAACGTCGAGAAGATCGCCGCCCTCAAGCCGGACCTGATCATCGCGCAGTACTCCGGCATGAAGAAGGAGCAGTACGACACCCTCTCCAAGATCGCCAAGGTGGTCGCCCAGCCCAAGGGCCACGAGGACTACCAGGCCCCGTGGCAGGACATGACCCGGCAGATCGGCAAGGCGCTCGGCAAGTCCGCCGAGACCGAGAAGCTCATCGCCGGCATCGACGCCCGGTTCAAGGCCGTGCGCGACAAGCACCCCGAGTGGAAGGGCAAGACGGTCGCCGTCGGCGAGCCCTACGAGCCGGGCAAGTTCTCGGCGTTCTCCCCGAAGGACCCGAAGGTCATCTTCCTGTCGGAGATGGGCTTCACGACCTCCGAGGCGTACCGCGGGGCCCTCGGCAAGGAGAACATCGCGGACCTGAGCGTCGAGCGCCTCGACGTCATGGAGGCCGACCGCACGGTGTGGCTGGGCACCCCGGACACCGAGAAGGCCATGAAGGCCGACCCGCTGTACAAGAAGACCAAGGTGCACCAGGAGAAGCGGGACCTGTTCCTGCCATACGACAGCCCGGACATCGGCGCCGCGCTCTCCTTCAACACGGTGCTGTCGATCCCGTACGCCATCGACCAGGTCGTCCCGATGCTCGAGGCCGTCAAGTAGGCCGTCCCGGCGAGAACACCGCCGGCTCCGTCCGGCCCCTCCACCCGCCCGGTCGCCGTCCCCGGCCCGGCGGGTGGAGCACGCGCCGCCGGACACCGGCGGACGTGACGGAACATCCGGGCCCCCGGGCCAGGCCCCGCACCGTCGCGGTTCATGGGCCGCCGCACCGCGAACTCGAGACCCATCAGCACCAGCACGGCCTCTGCGCGCCGTACCAGGACCCCGGCACCGGCGCCGCCCGCTCCCGCGACACGGTCCTTCCGATCCCCACGCCATCGACGTGACCGAGCCGTCGCCGACGGCCGGCACCCCACACCCCATCGCTGACGCACCACCAGGGAAAGGCCACGCGAACGATGTTTGACGCCGAGTCGGACCGGACGACCGCTGCCGGCATACCCGTCACCGGCGGGCAATCCGGCATCTGGCTCGCTCAGCAGATCGAGCCGGACAGCTCGGCCTACAACGTCTCGTTCGTCCTCGAACTGCGTGGTGACATCGACCTGGACCGCCTGGCCACCGCCGTCCGGCAGACCGTCCGGGAAGCCGAGAGCCTGCACGTACGGATCGTCACCGAGGGCGGCGCACCCCGTCAGACACCCGTCTCCGTCCACGCCGGCGTGCCGGTCGTCGACCTGCGCCAGGAGGACGACGCGCGGGCGGCGGCTCTCCGGTGGGCCGAGACCGACCGTGACCGCCCCTGCGACCTCGGCGCGGACCCCCTGTCCGCCCACGCGCTGATCCGCCTCGCGGACGACCGCGTCTGGTGGTACCAGCGCTACCACCACATCGTCGTCGACGGTGCCACCCTCATGGAGCTCTGCACCCGGGCCGGCGACCTCTACACCCACGGCGCCTCGGCCCCCGCCCCCGACTGGTCGCTGCACCGGCTCGTCGACGCCGACACCGCCTACCGCGCCTCGGAGCAGTACGGGCGGGACCGCGCGTACTGGCTGGAGCGGATGGCCGGCCGGCCCGAGCCCGTACGGCTCGTCGAGCGGTCCCGGGCGCTGACGAAGCGACGGCTGCGCCGCACGACCGAACTGGAAGCCGCCGCCGCAGCCCGCATCCGTGACGCCGCGTCCGCCGCCGGCCTGCGGCCCTCCCGCTTCCTGGTGGCCGCCGTCGCCGCCTACGTGCACCGCACCTCCGGCGAGCGGGACCTCGTCCTCGGCCTGCCCGTCACCACCCGGCAGGACCCCGGGACCGCCCGGATCCCCGGCATGGTCTCCAACATCCTCCCGCTGCGCCTCACCGTCCGCCCGGACACCACCGGCGCCCAACTGCTCGCGCAGACCGGCACGGCCATCGCCGAAACCGTGGCCCACAGCCGCTACCGTGCCGAGGACCTGGCCCGCGAACTGGGGCTGGTCGACGGTGTCCAGGAGCTCGTCGGCCCCACGGTCAACGTCCTGCCCCACCCGCGCGGACTCCGCTTCGGCGCACTCGACTGGGAACTGCTCCCCCTGTGGCTCGGCGCGGTCAGCGACCTCGCGATCACCGTCACCGACTCCCGGGCGGGGCAGAGCCTGCGGATCGTCTTCGACGCGGACGCCGACGTCTGCGACGAGCAGGCACTCGCCGAGCACGAGCGGCGGTTCCTCACGCTGCTCCACGCCCTCGCCGAGGACCCCTCCCGGCCCGTCGGCCACCTCGAACTCACCTCCGGCGACGAGCGCGCCCGGCTTCTCGGCGAGTTCGGCGTCGCGCCCTGCGAGGCCCCCGAGCTGTCCTGGCCCGCCGCATTCGAGCACCAGGTGCGGCGCACCCCGGACGCGGTGGCACTCGTGTGCGAGGACCGGGAACTGACGTACGCCGAACTGAACGCCGCCGCGAACCGTCTCGCCCACCTGCTCGCCGCCCGGGGCGTGGGCGCCGAGGACGTCGTCGCCGTGGCCCTGCCGCGCTCCCCGGAGCTCGTGATCTGCCTGCTGGCCGTGATGAAGGCCGGGGCGGCGTACCTGCCGCTGGACGCCGACCATCCGCAGGACCGGATCGCCTACATGCTCGACGACGCGGACGCCCGCACGCTGGTGACGACGAGCGAGCTGTCCGCCGGCCTCCCGGCCGCCCCGGCCGCCCGGCGCGTCCTGCTCGACGACCCGGCCGTGACCGCCGAGTGCGCCGCCCTCGACCCGGCGGACCCGGCCGTCCCCGTCACGCTGGACCAGGCCGCGTACGTCATCTACACCTCGGGTTCCACCGGCCGCCCCAAGGGCGTGGTGGTCTCGCACGACGGCGTCGGCAGCCTCATCGCCACCGCCACCGACCGCATCGGCATCACCGCGGACAGCCGCGTGGTGCAGTTCGCCTCCGTCGGTTTCGACGTGACGGTCTGGGACCTGATCATGTCGCTGTGCGTGGGCGGACGGATCATCGTCGTCCCCACCGAGCGGCGGGTCGCCGGGCCGGCCCTCACCGACTACATCGCGCGCCACCGCGCCACCCACATGATCCTGCCCCCGTCGCTGGTCTCGGCCCTGCCCCAGGAGTGCGAGCTGCCCTACGGCGCCGTGCTGATCGTCGGCACCGAGGCGGTGCCCAGCGAGCTGATCGCCCGCTGGGCCGGCCGGCTCCAGGTCGTGGTCGCGTACGGGCTCACCGAGGCGACGGTCAACTCCACCCTGTGGATCGCGGACGCCGACCGGCCCGGCCCCGCGCCCATCGGCCGCCCCGACCCCAACACCCGTGCCTACGTGCTCGACTCCGCCCTCCGCCCCGTCCCGGTCGGCGCCGAGGGAGAGCTGTACGTGGGAGGACGCGGCCTGGCCCGCGGCTACCTCGGCCGGGCGGCGCTCACCTCGGAGCGCTTCGTCGCCGACCCGTTCGCCGGGCCGGGCGCGCGTATGTACCGGACCGGTGACCGGGTGCGCTGGAGCGCCGACGGCAATCTGGAGTTCCTCGGCCGCGCGGACGGGCAGATCAAGATCCGCGGCCACCGCATCGAGCCCGGCGAGATCGAGAGCGCCTTCATGGCCTGCCCCGGCATCGCCCAGGCCGCGGTCCTGGTCCGCGAGGACCACCGGGCCGTCAAGCGGCTCGTCGCCTACCTCGTCGCTGAGAGCGGCACCGTCACGGACGCCGAGAGCGCCGTGTCCGAGGCGCGCGCCCGGATCGCCGAGACGCTGCCGGACCACATGGTCCCGTCCGCCCTCGTCCGCCTCGACGGCCCGCTGCCGCTGACGCCCAACGGCAAGCTCGACAGCCGGGCCCTGCCCGCACCCCAGTGGACCGCGATGGCCGGCGACGACGCACCGACCACACCGGCCGAGACGGCCCTCGCCGGACTCTTCGCCGACCTGCTGGGGCTGCCGTCGGTGGGCGTCCACGACAGCTTCTTCGAGCTGGGCGGCGACAGCATCGTCGCGATCCAGCTCGTCAACCGCGCCCGCGAGGCCGGGTACGCCCTCACCCCGCGCGACGTGTTCCGCCACCGCACGGTCGCGGCGCTCGCCCGTCTCACGGGGGACGCACCGGACGCCCCCCGCAGCGAGAGCGGCGCTCCGCCCGCTCCGTTCTCCCTCGTCACGCTGACCGGCGCGGAGCGCGCCGAGTGCGCCGCCGCCGTCCCTGGCCTCATGGACGCCGTGCCCGCCACCCCCCTCCAGGAGGGCTTCTACTTCCACGCCGCCGTCGACGCGTCGGGCGCCGACGCCTACGCCGTACAGGACGTCGTCGAACTGGCCGGGGACGTCGACCCCGAGGCGCTGCGGACAGCCGTCCAGGGGCTCCTGGACCGGCACCCGCTGCTGCGCGCCGCCTTCCACCAGCTCCCCGACGGCAGGATCGTGCAGCTCATCGGTGAGCGTGCCGCCCTGCCCTGGCGGTTCGCCGACCTGTCCGGCCAGGGCCCCGAGGACCGGGCGGCGGCGGCCGACGCGATCGCCGCCGAGGAACGGGCGGAACGATTCGACCTGGCCGTTCCGCCGCTGATGCGGGCCGCGCTGATCCGCCACGGCGCCGAACGGTCGCAGCTCGTGCTGACGCTCCACCACATCGTGATGGACGGCTGGTCGGTCTCGCTCGTCATGCGGCAACTGCTGGACGGCTACCGCCCCGGCACCGCGCCCGCGACGGCCGAGGACGACCCGGCGTACCGGGCCTACGCCGCCTGGCTCGCGTCCCGGGACACCGACCGCGCCCTGGACGCCTGGCGCGAGTCCCTCGCCGGCTTCGACGGCCCGGCCCGGCTCCCCGTACGCGAGGCCGCCCCCGGCGCGGCCCGGACCGGCACCGTCACCGTGGACCTGCCGGCCGAGGCGACCGCGGCGCTCACCGCGCGCGCCCGCACGCTGGGGCTCACCCTCGGCAGCGTCGTCCAGGGCTGCTTCGGACTCCTGCTCGGAGACCTCACCGGCACGCGCGACGTGGTGTTCGGCAGCACCGTCTCGGGCCGGCAGGCCGGCGTCGAAGGCGTCGAGACCCTGGTCGGGCTCCTCATCAACACGCTCCCCGCCCGCCTGAAGTGGCAGCCCGAGGAGTCGTTCGCCGATGTCCTCGCGCGCTTCCAGGACGAGCAGGCCGACCTGCTCGACCACCAGCACGCCGGACTCGCCGCCATCCAGCGGGCCGTCGGACGCGGCGAACTGTTCGAAGCACTGGTGGTCGTGGAGAACCTCCCCGACGCGGGCGAACCGACCGACCCGGCGGGCCTGGTGCGGATCACCGGCTCGCACATCCGCGACGCCGTCCACTACCCGCTGGCCCTGACCGTCCTGCCCGGCGAGGGGCTCACCCTGCGCCTGGACCACGATCCGGCCAGGCTCGACGGCGCGGCGGCCCGCCGCTTCGCCGGCCGGCTGCGGCTCCTGCTCGACCAGGTGGTCACCGACCCGCTGCGCCCGGTCGCCCGGCTCGCCCTGACCGCGCCCGGCGAGGAGCGCGACATCCTCGGCCTGCTGGCCGGCGCCGACCGGGAGCTGCCCGGGGACACGGTCCACGCGGCCTTCGCCCGGCAGGCCCGCCGCACCCCGGACGCCGTCGCGCTGGCGGACGAGGAGGGACCGACCACGTACGCCGAACTCGACGCGCGCGCCGACGCCCTGGCCGGCCGGCTGCTCGCGCACGGGGTGAGGCCCGAGTCCGTCGTCGCCGTCGCCGTGCCCCGCTCCGCGGACACCGTCGTGGCCCTGCTCGGCGTCCTCAAGGCGGGCGCCGCCTACCTCCCGGTGGACGTCGACTACCCGGCGGACCGGGTGCGCCACCTGCTCGAGGACTCCGGGGCGCGGACCGTCGTCGTCACCGCCGCGTCCCGGACCCGGCTGCCCTCGCTCGACGGCGTGACCCACCTGGTCGTCGGCGAGGAGACCGGTGCCGCCGCCCCGGCCGGCGCGCCCGCCCATCCGGACGGCGCCGCGTACGTGATCTACACCTCCGGCTCCACGGGCCGCCCCAAGGGCGTCGTCGTCCCGCACCGGGCGGTCCTCGGCCAGCTCCTGTGGACCGCCGAGCGGTTCGGATACGGCCCGGGGGAGCGGGTGCTGCACCAGTACTCGACCAGCTTCGACCCCTCCGTACTCGAGATCTTCGCGCCGCTGGTCGCGGGCGGCACCGTGGTGATCGCCCGCCCGGACGGGCACCGGGACCCGGCGTACCTGATCGACCTGATCCGCCGCGAGCGGGTCACCGGCGTCGACCTGGTGCCCTCCCTCTACGGGGCGCTCCTCGCGGAGGACGGCGAGGGGGAGTGGTGGGCCGGCCTCCGCCGCGCCTTCAGCGGCGGAGAGGCGCTGCCCGTCCCGCTGGCGCGGCGCTGGCACGAACGCACCGGGGTACCGCTGTTCAACGTGTACGGCCCCACCGAGGCCACCATCCAGGTCACGAGCTGGGAAGCGGGCGCCGCCCCCGGGAACGGCGGCACGGTGCCCATCGGGCAGCCGGTGTGGAACACCAGGCTGTACGTGCTCGACGCCTGCCTGCGCCCTGTGGCGGCGGGCGAGCCGGGCGAGCTCTACATCGCGGGCGGACAGCTCGCCCGCGGCTATCACGGACGCGCCGCGCTGACCGCGGAGCGCTTCGTCGCCGATCCCTTCGGCGGCCCGGGGACGCGGATGTACCGCACCGGGGACATGGTTCAGTTCAGTGGAGACGGTGTGCTCACCTACCTCGGGCGCACCGACCACCAGGTCAAGATCAGGGGTAACCGGGTGGAGCTCGGGGAAATCGAGGCCCGGCTGCGGGACCAGCCGGCCGTCGGCGACGCGGTCGTCGTGGCACGCGACGACGAGCGCGGAGCCAAGCAGCTCGTGGCCTACGTGGTGCCGGCCGCCGGGGCGGGGGACCTGGACACCGAGGCCGTGCGCGAGGCCCTGAGCGGCTCGCTGCCCGCGCCGCTGGTGCCCAGCCACATCGTCCGGCTCGCCGAACTGCCGCGCACCCCGGGCGGGAAGACCGACCTCAAGGCCCTGCCCGCCCCCGAGGTCCGCCGGCGCGCGGGCCGCGACTCCCGGGAAGGCGACGAGCAGCGGCTCTGCGCGATCTTCGCGGAGGTGCTGGGCATCGACGGGGTCGATGCGGACGAGGACTTCTTCGTCCTGGGCGGGGACAGCATCCTGTCCATGTCGGTCTCCAGCCGCGCCCGCAAGGCGGGCCTCCAGGTGACCCCGCGGGACGTGTTCGAGCACCGGACCCCGGCCGCCCTCGCGGCCGCGCTCACCACGTCCGCGCACGCGGCACCGGCGGTGACCGCGGACCCCGAGGGCGTGGGCGACGTACCGCTCCTGCCCATCGTCCACCAACTGCGCGAGGACGGCGGCACCATCGGCCGCTTCAACCTCTCCATGCTGCTCCAGGCACCCGTCGGCGCCGACGGCGACAAGCTGACACGGGTTCTCCAGACGGTCCTCGACCACCATGACGGGCTGCGGCTCGTCCTCACCCGCATGGACCTCGGCCCGGCCATCCCCGCCCTGTGGTCCGCCCGGACCACGGCACCGGGCTCCCTTGACGCCGCCGCGCTGCTGCGCCGCGTCGACGTACGCGACCTCGACGCCACGGCGCTGCGCGCGGCGATCGCCGAGGAGTCCGACGCCGCGGCGGGCCGCCTCGACCCGGACGCCGGCGCGACGGTGCAGGCCGTGTGGTTCGACGCGGGCCCGCAGCGGCCCGGCCGTCTGCTCCTGGTGGTCCACCACCTCGTCATCGACGGAGTGTCCTGGCGGGTGCTCCTGGGCGACCTCGCCGCCGCGTGGGACGCCGTCGAACACGGGCGGGCCCCGGCCCTGGAGCCGGTCCCCACCTCACTGCGGCGGTTCGCCCGCGACGTGGCGGAGCAGGCCACCTCCCCGCAGCGGCAGGCCGAACTCCCCTACTGGGCCAAGGTTCTGGCGCCCGGCGCCGACCTGCTGCCCGGGGCCACCCGCACCGGCACGGCCGGCGCGGCGCGCGAGCACGTCGTCACCCTGCCCGCCGAGGAGACCCGCGCCCTGCTGACCGCCGTACCGGCCGCGGCCGGCGCCGACGTCACCGAGGTGCTGCTCGCCGCGCTGCGGCTGGCCGTCACCCGCTGGCGCTCCGCACACGACGGCACCCCGCCGGCCGACGGCGACCTGCTGATCGACCTGGAGCGCCACGGCCGCGACGGCACCGGCGCCGACCTGTCCCGCACCGTGGGCTGGTTCACCAGCCTCCACCCGGTCCGCCTGCCCGCCGCCGCCGACCCGCTCGACACGCTCAAGCAGGTCAAGGAGACCGTGCGCTCCGCCCCCGACTCGGGCGCCGGATACGGCATGCTGCGCTACCTCAACCCGCAGCTCGCCCCGGTCTTCGCCCAGTTGTCCACCGCCCAGGTGCTGTTCAACTACTTCGGCCGGCTTCCCGCCGAGCAGACCCGTGACTGGGCTCCCGCCGTCGAGTCCGACGCGCTCGCCGTCGAACCCGACGCCGACCTCGCCCTGCCCTACCCGCTCCAGGTCAACGCCGTCTGCGCGGACACCCCCGCCGGCCCCGAGCTGCGCGCCACCTGGACCTGGCCGGACGGCGACGCCCTCACCGAGGACGACGTCCACGCCCTCGGCCGTGCCTGGGCCGACGCCCTGCGGGAGCTCGTCGCCCGCACCGCCGCCCCCGGCCTCCGCCCGTCCCTCACCCCCTCGGACGTACCGCTGGTCGCCCTCACCCAGGCCGACATCGACCTGGTCGAGCGGGCCGCCCCGGCGCCGGTGGCCGACATCTGGCCGCTGTCGCCGCTCCAGCAGGGCATCCACTTCCACGCCAGCTACGACACGGCGGGGCTGGACGTCTACACGGCGCAGGACACCTTCGACTTCGACCGCAGGCTCGACGCCGACCGGCTCCGCGCGGCCTGCGCGACCCTGCTGCGCCGCCACCCCAGCCTGTGCGCCGGCATCACCGGCGACGGCCTGCCCGAACCGGTCCAGTTCGTGTGCCCGGCCGACGAACTGCCCGCACCGGTGACCGAGATCGACCTGACCGGACTGACCGGGACCGAGCGCCGGGCCCGGCTCGCCGAGATATCCGACGCCGACCGGCGGCAGCGGTTCGACCTGACCGCGCCCCCGCTGTTCCGGCTCACCCTGATACGGCTCACCGAGACGACCGACCGGCTGATGCTCAGCCACCACCTGGTCGCATGGGACGGCTGGTCGCAGTCCCTCTTCCTCGGCGAGCTCCTGGAGCTCTACGCGGCTGCCGGGGACGACAGCGCCCTCGAGAAGCCGGGGACCTACCGGGACTACCTGACCTGGCTCGCCGGGCAGGACTTCGACACGGCCCGCGCCACCTGGCGCGGCGCCCTCGCCGGACTCGAGGAGCCGACCCTCGTCGCCCGGGAACGCGGCGACGAGCCGACGATCCCCCGCCGACGCACCCTCGCCCTGGGGCGCGCCCTCAGCGACCGGCTGCGCGACACCGCCCGCGAGCACGGACTGACCATCAACGCGGTGCTGTCCGCCGCGTGGGCGCTCGTGCTGTCCTCCGCCGTGGGCCGCGACGACGTCGTCTTCGGCGCCACCGTCGCCGGACGCCCCGCGGACGTACCGGGCGTCGACACGACCATCGGCATGTTCCTCAACACCGTGCCCCAGCGGATCACCCTGGACCCCGCCGAGCCGGTCGGGGACCTGCTGCGCCGCGTCCAGAGCGAGCGCGTGGCCCTGATGGACCACGAGTACCTGGGCCTCGCCGAACTCCAGCGCGCCGGCGGCCACCCCACCCTCTTCGACACCCTGTACGTCCTGCAGAACTTCGCCGACGAAGGGGCCTTCCGGGAGCTCACCGAGCGCCACGGCATCGCCGGGGTGGGCAGCGTCGACGCCACCCACTACCCGATGACCCTCATCGTCAACCCGGCCGAAACGGTCCAGGTCAAGCTGGAGTACCGCCCCGACCTCGTGAACGACGAGCAGGCCGGCGCCACGCTGGACCGCTTCGGTGCCCTCGTCGAACGGCTCATCGGCGACCTGACCGCCCGTGTCGGCGCCCTGGACCTGCTGCTGCCCGGGGAGCGGGACTCCCTGGCCGCCGCATGGGCTGGCAGCCGGGAGCCGGTGCCGAACGAGACGGTCGCCGACATGCTGGCCGCCCAGGTCGCCCGTACCCCTGACGCGGTCGCGCTGGTCTTCGGCGAACGCTCGCTGACGTACGCGGAGCTCGACGCCCGCATCAACCGGATCGCCCGCCTGCTGCTCGCCCGGGGCGCGGGGCCGGAGAAGGTCGTGGCGCTCGCGCTGCCGCGCTCCATCGACATGGTGGCCGCGCTGTTCGCCGTCCTGCGCACCGGCGCCGCCTACCTGCCGCTGGACCTCGACCACCCGGCCGACCGGCTGCGGCTGATGGTCGAGGACACCGGACCGCTGTGCCTGCTGTCCACGACCGCCGTGGCCCCGACCCTGCGCGGGGACACCGGCCCCGCCGCCCCCGAACTCCTCCTGGACGCACCGGACGTGGCCGCCGAGCTGGCGGGCCTCGCGGCCGGTGAGATCTCCGACGCGGAGCGGCCTGCGTTCGCCCACGACGTGGCGGACCGTCTGGAGTTCCCGGCGTACGTCATCTACACCTCCGGCTCCACCGGCCGGCCCAAGGGCGTCGTCACCCCCCACCGGGGCCTGACGAACATGCAGCTCAACCACCAGCGGGAGGTGTTCGACCCGGCGATCGCCTCGGCCGGCGGACGGCGGCTGCGCATCGCGCACACGGTGTCCTTCGCCTTCGACATGTCGTGGGAGGAGCTCCTCTGGCTGGTCGAGGGACACGAGGTGCACGTCTGCGACGAGGAACTGCGCCGCGACGCCGAGGCCCTCGTCGCCTACTGCGACCGGCACCGCGTCGACGTGGTCAACGTGACCCCCACGTATGCCCAGCTCCTCATCGAGGAGGGCCTCCTCGACCACGACGAGGCGGCCGGCAGGCACCGGCCCGCGCTCGTCCTGCTCGGCGGCGAGGCCGTGTCCGACACGGTGTGGACGAAGTTGCGCCGCACCGAGGGCACCTACGGCTACAACCTGTACGGTCCCACCGAGTACACGATCAACACCCTCGGCGGCTCCACCGTCGACAGCGCGACCCCCACCGTGGGTCTGCCCATCCGCAACACCCGCGCCTACGTTCTCGACGCGATGCTGCGGCCCGTCCCGCCCGGCAGCCCCGGCGAGCTGTACATCGCCGGCACCGGCCTGGCCCGCGGCTACCACGACCGGCCGGGCCTGACCGCCGAACGTTTCGTCGCCGACCCGTTCGGCCGGCCGGGCGAGCGGATGTACCGCACCGGCGACCTGGTGCGCCAACGGCCCGACGGTCTGCTGGACTTCCTCGGCCGCACCGACGACCAGGTCAAGATCCGTGGGTACCGGATCGAACTCGGCGAGATCGCCGCCGCCCTGTCGGCGCACCCCGAGGTCGCGCACGCCACCGTGGTCGTCAACGAGGCCACCGGCACCAAGCGGCTGGTCGGCTACGTCGTGCCGGAGCCCGGCACCGAGCCGGGCGAGTCCCTCCTCCAGCGGCTGCGCGACCACCTCAAGGCCGGGCTGCCGGACTACATGGTCCCTTCGGCGCTGGTCACCGTTGACACGCTGCCGCTGACGGTCAACGGCAAGCTGGACGTCAGGGCGCTGCCCGCCCCGGAGTTCGGCGGCACCGGGCCCAGCCGCGCCCCCCGCACTCCGCGGGAGGAGACGCTGTGCGCCCTGTTCGCCGAGGTGCTGGGGCTGCCGGAGGGCAGCGTCGGCATCGACAGCGACTTCTTCGAGCTGGGCGGCCACTCGCTGCTGGCCACCCGCCTCATCGGCCGGGCCCGCACGGCGCTCGGCACCGAACTCGCGATCCGCGACCTCTTCGAGGCGCCCACCGTGGCGGAGCTGGTGGAGCGCGCGGGCCGTCCGGCCGGTGCCGCCAGGGCGGCCCTGACGGCCGGCGAACGCCCCGCCGAGCTGCCGCTCTCCCACGCCCAGCAGCGGCTGTGGGTGATCCAGCAGATCGAGTGCACCTCGGCCGCGTACAACTTCCCCCTGGTGATGCGCCTGCGCGGCGCCCTCGACCCGGAGGCATGGAGCGCCGCGCTCGCCGATGTGACGGCCCGTCACGAGGCCCTGCGCACGGTCTTCGGCGAGCGCGACGGCCAGGCGTTCCAGCGGGTCCTGCCCGCCGAGGAGGCCCGGCCGGCCGTCGAGCACGTCCGGGCCCCGCAGGACGAGGTGCCCGGCCTGGTCGACGCGGCGATCAACCGGCCGTTCGACCTGGCCGCCGAGCTTCCGCTGCGCGCCACGGTCATCGAGGTGGCGCCGGACGACCACGTGGTCGTGATCCTCCTGCACCACATCACCACCGACGAGTGGTCGGACCGCCCGTTCCTGCGGGACCTGGCCGCCGCCTATGAGGCCCGGATCGCCGGAGCGGCCCCCGACTGGGAGCCGCTGCCCGTCCAGTACGCCGACTACGCCCTGTGGCAGCAGAAGCTGCTCGGTGACCCCGCCGACCCCGGCAGCCTGGCCGCCCGGCAGCTCGCGTACTGGCAGTCGGCCCTGGACGGGGCTCCCGAGGAACTGGAACTGCCGGCCGACCGGCCCCGCCCCGCGCGGCCGGCCTTCACCGGCGCCGAGCTGGACATCGCCTTCGACGCCGACGTCCACGACGGGCTCAAGCGGCTCGCCCGCGAGACCGGCGCCAGCATGTTCATGGTCGTGCACGCGGCTGTGGCCGCCCTGTTGCACCGCATGGGCGCCGGTACGGACATCCCGCTCGGCTCGCCCATCGCGGGGCGCGGTGACGAGGCGCTCGACGACCTGGTCGGCTTCTTCGTCAACACCCTCGTCCTCCGCACGGACCTCAGCGGCGACCCCAGCTTCACCGAGCTGCTGGCCCGGGTCAGGGAGACCGACCTGGCGGCCTTCTCCCACGCCGACGTGCCGTTCGAGTCGGTCGTGGAGAAGCTCAACCCGACCCGCTCGCTGTCCCGGAACCCGCTGTTCCAGGTGATGGTCGGCCACCACACCCGCACCGGCGCGGAGCTGGAACTGGCCGGGCTCCGGGTGGAGCACGTGCCGTTCCGCATCCGCTCGGCCAAGTTCGACCTGGTGTTCAGCTTCACGGAGCGGACGGACGCCGACGGCGACGCCGCATCCCTGGTCTGCCGACTGGAGTACGCCACCGAGCTGTTCGACCACCGGACCGCCGAGCGGCTGGGCGACCGGCTGCGCGCCCTGGTCGCGGCCCTGGCCGCCGCCCCGCACCAGCCCCTCTCGCGGGCGGAGATCCTCGCCCCCGACGAGCGCCACCTGGTCCTGGAGGGCTTCAACGGCCTGCCGCGCCAGGTCGACGAGGAGACCCTGCCCGCCCTTTTCGCGCGGCGGCTCGCCGAGCGGCCCGACGCGGTCGCCGTCGTCGAGCGCTCCCGCTCCGTGACGTACGCGCAGCTCGACGCCCGTGCCAACGCCGTCGCCCGGCTGCTGGCCGCCCGCGGTGTGGGCCCGGAGAGCGTGGTCGGCGTGGCCGTGCCCCGCTCCATCGACATGGTGGCCACGGTCCTCGCGGCGCTCAAGCTGGGCGCGGCGTTCCTGCCGCTCGACCTGGCCCACCCGGCCGACCGGCTCGCCTACATGATCGAGGACTCGGCCACGGCACTCGTGGTCGGCACCGAGCCGGTGGCGGGCAAGCTGCCGGAGGTCGCGGGCGTACCCGTGGTGCTGCTGGACGCGCCCTCCGTGGCCGCCGAGCTGGACGGTCTGCCGCAGACCCCCCTCCCGGGCGGGCCCGCCGGCCTGGACCAGGCCGCGTACGTGATCTACACCTCCGGCTCGACCGGCCGTCCCAAGGGCGTCGTCGTCCCCCACGAGGGCATCGCCAGCCTGGTGGCCACCGCCGTCGACCGGATGGGCCTGGAGGCCGACAGCAGGGTGCTGCAGTTCGCCTCGATCGGCTTCGACGTCTTCGTCTTCGAGCTGTCGATGGCCCTGTGCCACGGCGGGCGCCTCGTCCTCATCACCGACGAGGCCAGGGTCGCGGGCCCCGCCCTCACCGACTTCCTCGCCGACCAGCGGATCACCCACATGATCCTCCCGCCGTCGCTGGTGTCGGCGCTGCCGCCGGGCTGCGAACTGCCCGAGGGATCGACCGTCCTCGTCGGTACGGAGACGGTGCCGCCGGACCTGTTCGAGCGCTTCGGCGCCACGGCGAACCTGATCTGCGCGTACGGACTCACCGAGGCGACGGTCAACTCCACGCTGTGGCCCGCCCGCGAGCACGGCGGCCGGCCCTCCGGCCGGGTCCCCATCGGCCGGCCCGACCCCAACACCCGCTGCTACGTGCTCGACGACCACCTGCGGCCGGTCCCGCCCGGCGTCGTGGGCGAGCTGTACGTCTCCGGACGCGGCCTGGCCCGCGGCTACCTCGGCAGGGCGGGACTGACCTCGGAGCGGTTCGTCGCCGACCCGTTCGGCCCGGCCGGCGCCCGCATGTACCGCACGGGCGACCGCGCCCGCTGGCGGGCCGACGGCAACCTCGACTTCCTCGGCCGCGTCGACACCCAGGTGAAGGTGCGCGGTTTCCGGATCGAGCTGGGGGAGATCGAGGCGGCGCTCGCCTCGCACCCGGCGGTCGCGCAGTCGGCCGTACTGCCGGACCGGGACGGCGACATCGTGCGCCTGATCGGCTACGCGGTACCGGAAGCGGACGGCCTGGACCCGCAGGAACTGCGGGCCCACGTGGCCGGACTGCTGCCGGAGTACATGGTTCCGGCGCTCGTGGTGGCGCTGGACGGCCCCCTGCCGCTCACGCCCAACGGCAAGCTGGACCGCAAGGCCCTGCCCGCCCCCGACTGGTCGGCGATGACCGGCGACGCCCGGCCGGCCACCGAGACGCAGGCCCGCCTCGCGGAGCTGTTCTGCGAGATCCTCAAGCTCGACGAGGTCGGCGTCCACGACAACTTCTTCGCCCTGGGCGGTCACTCGATGGCCTCGATGCGGCTCCTCGGCCGCATCCGCGCCGAGTTCGGTGTGGAGCTGAGCATCAGGGACGTGTTCGACGCGCTGACGGTGGCCGGCCTGGCGGGCAAGCTGGAGGGCGCCGCGGCGGCCCGTCCGGCCCTGCGCCCCGGCGTGGACGGGGACGACGCCCCGCTCACCGCCGCTCCCGTCCAGCGCTGGCAGTGGGAGTCGCACCGGCGCAGCCCCGGCTTCGACCACGCCCTGGTGCTGCGTGCCCCCGGCGGTCTGGACTCCGGCGCGCTCGCGGCGGCCCTCGCCGACGTGGTCGCGCGCCACGAGCCGCTGCGCACCGCGTTCGCCGAGGACGGCGGCACCCTGCTCCGGCGGCCCGCCCCGGCTCCGGCGCTGGTGTCCGAGCCGTGCGCGGACCTGGACGCCCGGCTCGCGGAACTCGCCGCGGGAACACCGGAACCGGAGCGCGAGGCCCCGCTGCGCGCCCACCTGCTGACGGACCCGCAGGGCCGGCAGGCGGTCCTGCTGACCATGCACTACCTCGCGGTGGACGAGTGGTCCGTGGTCCCGCTCTTCCGCGACCTGACCCGGGCCTACGCGAGCCGGGCCGACGGCCGGGCGCCCGAGTGGCAGCCGCTGCCGGTGACGTACGCGGACTACACGCGCTGGGCCCACCAGGTGCTCGGCGACCTGGCCGACCCCGACAGCCGGGGCGGTCGCCAGCTCGCCTACTGGCGGCGGACGCTGGCGGACGTCCCCGAGCGGCTGGCGCTCCCGACGGACGGGCCGCGCCCGGACGCCCGGGGCGGCGACCACGTGGGCTTCGTCCTGGACGAGGCACTGCACGCGGCCGTGGACGAACTGGCACGGACGACCGGCACCAGCATGTTCATGGTGCTGCACTCCGCGCTGGCGGCCCTGCTCACCGCCCACGGCGCCGGCACCGACCTGCCCATCGGTACGATGGTCGCCGGTCGTGGTGACGACCAGCTCGCCGACCTCGTCGGCTGCTTCCTCAACACGGTCGTGCTGCGTACGGACACTTCGGGTGACCCGTCCTTCGCGGAGCTGCTCACCCGGGTACGGGAGACCACGCTCAGCGCACTCGACCGGCAGGACGTGCCGTTCGACGCGGTCGTCCGGGAGACCGGACTGCCGCCGGAGGGACCGCAGGTCATGGTGATCCACCACGAACAGGCGGACCTCGACCGCCTGGAGGGCGGCATGGGCTCCTTCCACGCCGTCCCCACCGGCACCGCCCGCACCGAGCTGACCCTCAGCTTCTACGAGCCCCAGGGCGACGGCCCGGTGCACTGCGAGCTCATCCACGCCAACAGCCTGCTCGGCCGGGCGAAGGCCCGGCGGCTCGCCGAAGAACTTCAGACCCTGCTGCGCGCCGCCGCGGCCGACCCCGAGCAGCCCCTTTCGGAGCTGTTCACCGTACAGTCCACGAGGAGTGACGACGCATGAGCACCAACCCGTTCGAGGACCCGCAGGGCCGCTTCCTGGTCCTCGTGAACGACGAGAACCAGCATTCGCTGTGGCCGTCCTTCGCCGAGGTGCCCGCCGGCTGGCGGACCGCCTTCGGCGAGGACACCCGCGAGGCCTGCCTCGCGTACGTGGAGACGCACTGGACCGACCTGCGTCCCGCGAGCCTGGCGGCCCGGCAGGGCTGACGCGGGCCCACCGCACGCACCGCACCGCCGCCCGCGGAGAGACGGACTCTCCGCGGGCGGCGGTGTCTTTCCTCGTGCCACGGGGCCGCGGCCCGGCCATGGCGGTGCCGCCGGCCGGGCACGACGAACGGCGCCGGTGGGCACAGGGGTGCCGCACCGGCGCCGGGCGGCCAAGGGCCGCGGCGGGAGGCGTCCGCGCTACGCGGAGTCCTCCACGGCCGCGCGCGGGGCCGGGACGGTCGCGGGCGCGGGGCGGCTGTCGGACCAGGCCGCCCAGAGGGAGGCATAGCGGCCGCCGGCCGCCACGAGTTCGTCGTGCGTGCCGGTCTCCACCACCCGGCCCTGATCCATGACCACCACCCGGTCCGCCGAGGCGGCCTGGGGAAGGCGGTGGGCCACCATCAGGCCCGTACGCCCCTCCAGTGCGCGCAGCGCGGCCCGCTCCAGGACCCGGGCACCGGCGCTGCCGGCGTCGGCGGTCGCCTCGTCGAGGATGGCGATCGGCGGGTCCGCGAGGACCAGACGGGCCAGGGCCAGGTGCTGGGTCTGGGTGACCGTCAGCCGGTGGCCGCCCTCGCCCACCACGGTGGCCAGTCCCTCCGGGAGGCCCTCGACCCAGTCCAGCGCCTCCACCCGGGCCAGGGCCGCGCGCAGCTCCTCGTCCGTGGCCCCCGGCCGGGCCAGCCGCAGGTCCTCGGCCAGCGGACCGGCGAACACGTGGACCTCCTGGCTGATGAGGGTGACCGCGCGCCGTACGCCGGCCGGGCCCAGCTCGCGGGCCTCGACACCGCCGAGGACGATCGAGCCGTCCCGCGGTGCGTGGACGCCGGCGACCAGCTTCGCCAGGGTGGTCTTGCCCGCGCCGCTCGCACCCACCAGCGCCACGCGCTCGCCGCTCCGGACCTCCAGGTCGACTCCGTTCAGCACCGGGTGACCGTCCACGTACGCGTGCCTGAGCGCGCGGACCTTCACCGAGCCGTCCGCGGGCGTCGCTCCGCCCGTGTGCTCGGGCTCGGCCGGCAGGTCCGAGACGCCCACGAGACGGGCGAGGCTCGCGCCCGCCGACTGCGCGTCGTCGATGAGGAACAGCGCGGCGTTGATCGGGTTGAAGAGGCTGTGGAAGTACAGGGCCGCCGCCGTCGCCGTACCGATGCTCACCGAGCCGCCCTCCACGAGGAGGAACCCCGTCACCAGAACCGCCGTCAGCCCGACGAACTCCCCGGCGTTGAGCCGCGAGAAGAACCCCGAGACGAGCCGTATGCCCTGCAGCGCCAGGGTCACGGCCTCCTTGGAGCGCTCCTCCAGGGCCTGTTGGTGGGCCGCCGTCAGCCGGAACGCGCGCACCGTGCGCACGCCGCCGACGCTGTCGAGGAGCTGGTGCTGGAGGGCCCCGCCCGCCACGCGGTGCCGCGCGTACACGGACGCGGCGCGCGGGATGTACCAGCGGACCGTCAGGACGTGCACCGGCACGGCCAGGAGCACGGCGAGCAGGAAACGCCAGTCCAGCACGGCGAGCCCGACCAGGGTGAGGGCGATGGTGAGGAGCGCGGCGGCGAACTCGGGCAGCGCCTGGCGCACCGCCTTGGCGATGATGGTGACGTCCCCCGTCACCCGGGAGGTCAGGTCGCCGGAGCCGGCCCGCTCGACCTTGTCGAGCGGCAGGCGCAGCGCCCGGCCGACGAACCGTTCCCGCAGGTCCGCGAGGACGGTCTCGCCCAGGCGGGCCACGAGGGAGTGCCCGATCGCGGTCGCCACGCCCCGGCCGACGGCGACCGCGAGGAGCAGCGCCGCGGGTACGGTCAGCGCGTCCGGTCCGCGCCGTGCGACGACCAGGTCGACGATGCGGCCGAGCAGCGGGGCGGTGAGCAGGCCGATCCCCGTGCCGGCGACCAGCACGGTCACGGCCAGGCAGGTCAGCAGCCGGTGCCGGCGCAGCATGGCGCGGACGGCGGCGAACGTACGGGCGCCGGTCGCCGTGGGCAGCAGCGCGCGGTCGGCGGCGCGGTCC
Source organism: Streptomyces sp. WAC05374 (assembly GCF_004353505.1). GTDB lineage: Bacteria > Actinomycetota > Actinomycetes > Streptomycetales > Streptomycetaceae > Streptomyces. Next base: position 796,169 of record NZ_SMNQ01000001.1, on the reverse strand, counting down.
GCGAGGCCGTCTCCGGCCGCGGTGGTCGGGCTCATCGTGTGTCCTTCGCCGTTGGCGCCGGTGTCGTTCACGGGGCGGGTCGCCTCGGTGTCCGTCATGCGAGCACCACCGAGCGGTAGGCCGCGTGGGTGGCGACCAGGTCGCCGTGGCGCCCCTCGGCGGCCACGGCGCCGTCCTCGAGCAGCACCACCCGGTCGGTCGCGGCGAGCAGGGCGGGGCTCGTGGTGACCAGGATCGTCGTACGTCCCCGGCGGAGGTCCCGCAGGCGGGAGGCGATGCGTGACTCGGTGACCGTGTCGACCGCCGTCGTCGGATCGTGGACGACGAGCACCGGGGGGTCGGCCGCGAGGGCGCGGGCCAGCGCCACCCGCTGGCGCTGGCCGCCGGACAGGGACCGGCCGCGCTCGCTGAGGACGGTCGCCGTGCCCTGGGGGAGGGCCCGGGCGACGTCGTCGGCGGCCGCCGCGGACAGCGCCGGGCCGAGGCCGGGTGCGCCGGCGTCGGTTCCGGCCCGCACGTTGTCCAGGAGGCTGGCCTCGAACAGGTCGGCATCGTGGTGGGCGACGAGGATCGCCCGGCGGGCGCTCTCGGCCGCCAGCTCGGTGGTGGCGGTTCCGTCGAGTTCGACGGCCCCTTCGTCGGGGTCGAGTTCCCGGCCGAGGCAGAGCAGCAGGTCGTGGGCGGTCGCCGGGTCCTTCGCGACGACGCCCACGACCGAACCGGCGGTGATGTCGAGGTCGACGCCGCGCAGGGCGCCGTGGGCGAGCCCGCGCAGCCGGACGTGCCCGGCGAGCGGCCGGGGGAGCGGGGTGTCGCCGGACGTGACGGCGGGCGGTGAGGCGAGCACCTCGGCGATCCGCCCGGCGGACGCGCGGGCCAGGGCGAACTCGCCGTTGACGTAGGTGAGCAGTTGGAAGGGGCCCAGCAGGTACTGGGCGAGCCCCACGGCCGCCACCAGCTCGCCCACGGTGATGTCGCCGCGCATGGCGAGGTGTGCGCCGGCGAGCCCGATGACGGCGATGAAGATACCGGTGAGGGCGAGGATCGCGCCGTCGTGCCAGGCGCGGCTGCGGGCCGCTCGCAGCGCGGCGGCCAGGGAGTCCCGGCTGGTGCGCCGGTAGCGGGAGACAGCGGCGTCCTCGGCCCCGATGCCCTTCAGCACCCGCAGTCCGGCGACCAGGTCGGCGGCGACGCCCGAGGCGTGCGCCGCGCGCTCCTGCTCGACCTCGCTGCGTGCCTCCAGCGGCCCGCTGATCAGGCGGCCGATCCACAGCAGAGGCGGTACGCCGAGCAGGACGAGAAGGCCCAGGGGGACGGAGACGCGGAGCAGCAGGACCGCGCTGACGGCCAGTCCGGCCAGGGCCGAGACCGCATAGGGAACGGCGGCGGCGACCGCGCCGACGCGGGTGGCGTCGTTGGTGGCGACGGCCGTCAGGGCGCCGGGCAGCCGGCCGGCGTCGGCGCCGCCGCGCGGATCGAGGACCCGGGCGCCGAGCCGCAGGCGCAGCGCGTGCGCGGCGTGTTCGCCCGCGCCGTCGGTGATCCGGGCGGCGGTGCGGTAGCACGTGGACAGGACGAGGAACAGGGCGGCCAGGGCGAGCAGCCACCGCACCAGCGAACCGGCCGAGCCCGTGGCCACCGCCTCGTCGATGACCAGTCCGATCACGACGGGGACCAGTGCCTCGCACCCCTGGTGCGCGATGCCCAGGAACGAGGCCGCGATGATGGGACGGCGATGTCTCCTGATCGTCCCCCTGAGGACGCGGGCCCCGGTGGGCCTGTCCTCGGTCGGTCCCCCCACGGCCATGCGGTACCTCCGAAGCCGGTCGATTGATTAGGTAAGGCTAGCTTAAGCAGCGTCGGAGCGGACCTCCGGGACGCCCTCCCCCGGGCCCATTCCCCGTGGTGGAGCAGGTGCGTTGACCCTGCACTGACCGTTCGGTTAGCCTCACCTAAGTCGGACGTGTCGTTCGCTGCGTGCCGTCTCGCATGTCGGTTGCCTCCAGGGGGAGTTGTCGTTGTCGGTCCAAGTCCAGGCGGCACCCGGGAGCAGGGCCGGCACTCCGCCGGGCCCTCCGGTGCGCCGGTCCGTCGTGGCGCTGCGCGGCCTCGGGCTCGTGGTCACTCTCGCGGCGCTGGTGGTCGTCGCGCTGCTGAGCGTCTGGACGGGAACCCGGGGCATCCCCTTCGGCTCGACCTGGAACCTCCTGTGGAACCCCGACGGGTCCGAGGCCTCGGTCATCATCCACGACTACCGCATCCCCAGAACGCTGCTGGCGCTCCTGGTCGGCATGGCCCTCGGGCTGTCGGGAGCGCTGATGCAGTCGCTGACCCGCAACCCGCTCGCCGATCCGGGCCTGCTCGGGGTGAGCCTCGGCGCGTCCACGGGAGTGGTCGTGGCCATCGGCTTCTTCGGCATCGCCTCGGCCCGGGGCTACCTGTGGTTCGCCTTCCTCGGCGCGGCCGCGGCCTCGGTGCTGGTCTTCGTCCTGGGCTCCGCCGGACGGTCCCTGGCCACGCCCGACCGCCTCGTCGTCGCCGGAGCCGCGGTGACGGCCGTGCTCTACGCCTTCAACTCCGCGGTGCTGCTGCTCCACCCGCGCGCCTTCGACTCGTTCCGCTTCTGGACGGTCGGTTCGCTGGCCGGCCGTGACACGGAGATCGTCCTCATCGTCCTGCCCTTCGTCGTGGTGGGTCTGCTGCTCGCCCTCGGCCTGGCCCCCTCGCTCAACGCCCTCGCCATGGGCGACCAGATGGGGCGCGCCCTGGGCGTGAACGTCGGCCGGACCCGGACGCTCGGCGCCGTCGCCGTCATGCTGCTGTGCGGAGCGGCCACCGCGGCGGCCGGCCCGATCGGCTTCGTGGGCCTGGTCGTTCCGCACGTGGCCCGGTTCGTGGTGGGCCCCGACCAGCGCTGGCTGTTCGCCTATTCGGTCCTGCTCGCCCCCGTCCTGCTGATCGGGTCCGATGTGCTCGGGCGCGTCCTCGGCGCGCCCGGCGAGATCCAGGTCGGCATCGTCACCGCGTTCCTCGGTGCCCCGCTCTTCATCGCGCTGTGCCGCCGCCGAAAGCTGGTCATGCTGTGAGTGCCGTACGAGAAGCAGGGGCCCCGGCCCCGGGTCCGGGGCGACCCGGCGGTCCGACGCCGCCCCGGGCTCCCGCGGCCGTCCGGGTCGTCACCGGGCGGGTCGTCCGCACCCGCACGGGCGGGATCTCCCTGCGGGTCCAGGGCCGCGCGCTGGCCGTGACGGCCGTGCTGCTGTGTGCCCTGGCGGCGGTCATGGGCGTCACGCTGACCACGGGTGACTTCCCCCTCTCCCTCGGTGAGGTGTTCGACGCCCTGTTCGGCAGCGGCGGAGGTGCCGCGGACTTCATCGTCAACACCCTGCGGATGCCGCGCCTGGTGACCGCCCTGTGCGTCGGCGCGGCCCTGGCCGTCAGCGGCGCGATCCTCCAGAGCCTGACGGGCAACGCGCTGGGCAGCCCGGACATCATCGGCTTCACCAACGGCTCGGCCACCGGGGCCCTGCTGGTCATCGTCGTGGCGCACGGAAGCATGACGCAGATCGCGCTCGGGGCGCTGGCCGGCGGCCTGGCCACCGCCGCGGCCGTCTCCCTGCTGCTGCTCGGCCGCGGCCTCAACGGATTCCGGCTGGTCGTCGTCGGCATCGGCGTCAGCGCCCTGCTCCTCGCCGTCAACTCCTACCTCATCACCCGCGCGAGCTGGCAGGAGGCGCTGGAGGCACAGGCGTGGCTGCTGGGCAGCCTGGGCAACCGCGGCTGGGTCCACGCGAACGCCATCGGCCTCGCGGTCCTCGTCCTGCTGCCGCTCGCCTTCGTCCTCGCCCGCCGTCTGTCGATGGTGGAGATGGGCGACGGCATCGCGACCGCACTGGGCGTCGACGTGGGCCGCACACGCGCGGCCCTGCTCGTCATCAGTGTCGCGCTGGCCGCGTTCGCCACCGCGGTGACGGGCCCCATCTGGTTCATCGCCCTGGCCGCGCCGCAACTGGCCCGGGGGCTGACCCGGTCGTCGGGCCCCGCCCTGGTGCCCTCCGCCCTCATGGGCGCCCTGCTGCTGGCACTGAGCGACCTCCTCGTACAGCGCCTCTTCGCGCCCGCGCTGCTGCCCGTGGGCACGGCCACCGGGACCATCGGCGGGCTGTACCTCATCTGGCTGCTGATCACCGAGTCCCGAAAGAGCCGCGCATGACTGGACCCCAGACCCCGGCACACCGACTGCGCGCCGAGGACCTCACGCTCGCCTACGACCAGCGGACCGTGGCCACCTCCCTGGGGGTGGACATCCCCGACCGGTCGTTCACCGTGATCCTCGGGCCGAACGCCTGCGGCAAGTCCACCCTGCTCAAGGCGCTCGCCCGGATGCTCAAGCCCAAGGCCGGCCAGGTCTACCTCGACGGGCAGTCCATCGCCTCCTACCGGTCCCGCGAAGTGGCCCGCCGGCTCGGGCTGCTCCCGCAGTCCTCCAACGCGCCCGGCGGCATCACCGTCGGCGACCTCGTGGCCCGCGGCCGCTACCCCCACCAGCGGCTGCTGAAGCAGTGGTCGGCGGAGGACGAGGACGCGGTGACCGAAGCCATGAGGCAGACCGGCGTGCTCGAACTCGCCGACCGGCCCGTGGACGACCTCTCGGGCGGCCAGCGCCAGCGCGTCTGGCTCGCCATGGTCCTGGCCCAGCAGACCTCCATCCTGCTCCTGGACGAGCCCACCACCTACCTGGACATCTCGCACCAGGTCGAGGTCCTCGACCTCTGCGCCGACCTCCACGCCCGCAAGGGGCACACGGTCGTGGCGGTCCTGCACGACCTCAACCAGGCGTGCCGCTACGCCACGCACCTCGTCGTCCTGCGGGCGGGCGGCACGGTCGCCGCCGAAGGCCCTCCCGCCGACGTCATGACCGCCGAGCTGGTCGAGGACGTGTTCGGGCTGCCCTGCCGGATCATCGACGACCCGGAGACCGGCACCCCGCTGATGGTGCCCGCCGCCCCCCGGCGCCACGTACCCGAGGGCGGTGCGGCCGCCGATCCCGTGATGGCCGAGACCAGCTAGGACCGACCCCATGATGCTGTGCAAGAGGCTCACGAACGCCACCTTCGTCACCATGGACCCCGCCCACCCCGTGGCCCGGGAGCTGGGCGTGTGGCGGGGACGGATCGCCGGACTCGACGACGCCGTGCGGTCCCTCCCCGCGCGTGAGGTGATCGACCTCCAGGGCGCCACGGTGCTCCCGGGATTCATCGACAGCCACGTCCACCTCGCGTGGACGGGCCTGAGAGCGGGCTCCCCGAGCCTCGCCGGTGTCACACGCGTCGAGGACGCCCTGGCCGTCGTCGAGGACGCGGCCTCCCGCAAGGGCGACCCCGGCTCGTGGGTGTCCGTCGGCGACTACGACCAGCGGGCCCTCGGCCGCCATCTGACCGCAGCGGAGCTGGACCGGGCCGGCCACGGCCGCCGGGTGTTCCTCATGCACACCTCCGGCCACGCCTGTGTGGTCAGCAGCGCGGTGCTCGACCTGCTCCCCGCCGACGTGCCCCACGACGACGGCCTCCTCGTGGAGAGCGCCATGGGGGCCGTACGGCGGCTTCGCCTGCCGTACTCGCAGAGCGAACTCGCGGACGCGATCGAGCACGCGGGACGGGTCTGTCTCGCCGAGGGCGTCACGGCCTGTGCCGAGGCGGGCATCGGCGGCGGCCTGCTGGGCCACAGCCCGGTCGAGCTCGGCGCCTACCAACTGCTGCGGGACCAGGGCCGACTGCCGCTGAGGGTCCAGCTCATGCCGGGCGGCGACACACTGCGGCCGCTCGGCGCCCACCGGGACGACGGCATCCCCCGCGCGCTGGACCTGGGCCTGAGGACCGGGTTCGGCGACGACTGGCTGTCCGTCGGCGCCCTCAAGATCTACACCGACGGCGGCATGATGGCCCGAACGGCCGCGCTCACGGAGCCGTACGAGGGCATGACCCACACCGGGCAGCTCCAGGACGACCCCGGCAGCCTGACGGACCTCATCGTGGACGGGCACCTGGCCGGCTGGCAGCTCGCCGTCCACGCCATCGGCGACCGCGCGGCCGACCTCGCCCTGGACGCGCTGGAGAAGGCGCAGGAGCTCAGGCCGCGCCCGGAGGCACGGCACCGCATCGAGCACGCGGGACTGATCAGACCCGACCAGCTTCCGCGGTTCGCCCGGCTCGGTGTCAGCGCCGTCGTCCAGCCCAGCTTCCTGCGCTACTTCGGCGACGACTACGCGACGGTGATGGGGCCGCGGCGGGCGCCGTGGATGTACCGGGGCCGGGGCTTCCTGGACCACGGGATCACGCTCGTCGGCAGCTCCGACCGCCCGGTGGCGGACGGCGCCCCGCTGCGCGCGATCCAGTTCATGGTCGAACGCGCCTCCACCTCGGGGCAGGTGATCGGCCCGGACGAGGGCATCACCGTGGAACAGGCGCTGCACGCGTACACGGTGGCCGGCGCGTACGCCTGCCGGTGGGACGACAGCGCCGGCAGCCTCACCCCGGGCAAGCGCGCCGACCTGGTGGTGCTCGGCGACGACCCGCGGCGCGTCGATCCCGCCAGGATCGGCGACATCGACGTCGTGGCGACGTTCGTGGACGGTCGAGAGGCGACGGAGGGCGGGAAGCTGTGAGCGGGTACCCGGACGTGATGGAGCGCCTGACGCCGTTGTGGGACACCGCGGTGTTCCCGCCCCGTTACGTGATCTGGGACGCGGGGGAGCGCGACCCCGTCGTCTTCGACCGGGAGTACAACGTCCCCGTCGACGTCGAGCCGGAGGTCCTGGAAGAGGTGCTGCGCCGGATGCGTGAGGCCGGTGTGCCGAAGAGCGCCGCGTACCCCGGCCGGCCGTGCGCCTAGGGGCACTCTTCCGGCCGAGGCCGGGCGTCGTGGGCGGCGCCCCGGATGGTTCCGGCTAGGTGGCCCGCCAGTACCCGAGCGCGTGCAGCCGTTCCCTGGGAACGCCGAGTTCCTTGCGGACGAAGGCGGCCAGTGTCCGCGTGGTGACGGTGTCGCAGGCGATCCACACGTAGGAGGCGGGGCCCAGGTGCTCCGGCAGTTCCGACCTCACCGTCCTGACCAGGTGCGCCCCGCCGTCGCGCCGGGGTACGTGGACGACCTCGCGGTCCGGGGCGCCGTGGCGCGGGATTCCCCGCTCGCGCGCCGGGTCCGGTGTCTCGAACCAGATCCTCGCCGGTGTCGAGGGCATGGACTCCAGCAGGGAGTTGATGGCGGGGCGCGAGGCGGGGTCGCCGACCACGAGCAGCCGCGAGGGCGGCGGGTCGGGCGGGGCGAACGCCGTGCCCTGCACGGTGGCGTGGATCGTGTCGCCGGGCCGGGCCCCGCGCGCCCAGTCGCCGGCCGGGCCGGTGTGCAGGGTGAACTCCATGGCGAAGGTCCCGGTTTCCGGATCCGGATCCACCAATGTGTAGCCCCGCTGGTGGGGGCGTCCCGCCCGTTCGAACCAGAGCCGCACCCACATCGTGGGATGGACGCCCGTGACGCCCAGCATGCCCCCGTCACCGAAGCGCAGCCGACGGAGGTGCTCGGAGACTTGCTCGTTCGACCGGACGGTGAACGTGAAGTCCTTGCCCCCCAGCAGCTTGAGGGTGACGCCCTGCCAGCCGTGTCGCACGAGCCCCCCTCTCCTTGAGGTAAGGAAGCCTAAGGTTGCGTCCGGCAGGGTGTCCAGGCCGCCGACGAGGCCGGCCCGCCGGCCGGACACCGCACAGGCCCACGCTCCGAACCGGACGGGGGCGGCGGCCGTGCTAGGTTCCCGCCCGACATGATCACACGCCTGATACCGCGCTCCACGCGCGCCCGTTGCCTGCTCGTCGCCGCCTGCGCCGCCCTGGCCCTCGTTCTCGGCCTCGCCCTCACCGGCGTGTTCGGGCCCCCCGAATACGGCCCCGAAGAGCGCCGTATCACCGTGGAGGCGGGCGACGCCTTCACCCTCGAGGTCCCGGCCCGGCCCTGGATGGGCGAGCACTGGTACCTGGCGGACGACCCCGGGCCCGACGCGGGCGTCATCGCGTACGAGGGCACCCGCGAGGAGATCGAGGGGACCGACGAGGACATCGCCGGCGGCGGGGACGGCACCGCCTACTTCGACTTCACCGCCCGCGCCCCGGGGACGACGACGGTGACCCTGCTCCACTGCCCGATGGCCCGCTGCGCGGGTGTCGCGGGGGCGAGGGCCAGCGCCTCGCCCGTCCCCACGGCCGGTGCGACGGAACGGCCGGGCGACGACCCGGCGTTCTTCCGTTACGAGATCACCGTTCGCTGACCCGTCACCGGCTCTTCACCGGCTCCTCGCTGACGAGATTTCTACCAAGGGGTAGGCCCGGGCGGCCCTCCTGCTATACGGTCCGACCCACAGCTTGTTTACGTCACGTCTAACAAGCTGTGACCGAGCCACCGGAGCGAGGAAACCCCGCTCGACCCGAGGAGCCCCCGCATGGCACGCAGCACTGTCCGGCACGAGGTCCGCACCGGTCCCCCCGCACACGACGTCGCCCGCCGCCTGCTCGACTCGGCGGCCACACTGTCGTACGACCCGGCCACCGAGGTCGACTGGGAGACACCGCTCGACAAGGACTTCCACGGCGCCAGCCCCGAGTGGAGCACCCTGTACGGCACGGCGTACTGGCGCGAGATGACCGAGGAGCAGCGCAAGGAGCTGACCCGGCAGGAAGCGGCGTCGGTGGCCAGCACCGGCATCTGGTTCGAGATGATCCTCCAGCAGATGGTGCTGCGCGACATCTACGCCAAGGACCCCACCGACCCCCGCTTCCAGTGGGCGCTCACCGAGATCGCCGACGAGTGCCGCCACTCGATCATGTTCGCCCGGGGGGCCCAGAAGCTCGGAGCGCCCGCCTACCGGCCGCACAGGGTCGCCGTCGAACTCGGCCGCGCGTTCAAGACCGTCGCCTTCGGCGAGGCCGCGTACGCCGCCATCCTCGTCGCCGAGGAGGTGCTCGACGTCATGCAGCGCGACTGGATGCGTGACACCCGGGTCGTGCCCTTCGTCCGCACCATCAACAACATCCACGTCGTGGAGGAGTCGCGGCACATGAAGTTCGCCCGCGACGAGACCCGCAAGCGCCTGGAGGAGGCGGGGCCGCTGCGCCGCCGCGTCCACGCCCTGGTCATCGCGATCGCGTCGTACGTCATCGTCACCAGCATGGTGAACAAGGACGTCTACCGGCACGCCGGACTCGACACCGAGCGCGCCGTGCGCGAGGCCCGGGCCAACGAGCACCACAGGGCCCTGATGCGGTCGAGCTGCTCCGGCCTCATGGAGTTCCTCGCCTCGGCCGGGCTCCTCACCCGGCCCGCCCTGGTGTTCTACAAGCGCGCCCACCTGATCTGACCGGAGCGGGACCGAGCCGACGCCATGACCTTCGCCATCACCCAGACCTGCTGCGGCGACGCCACCTGCGTCTCCGTGTGCCCCGTCAACTGCATCCACCCCGCCCCCGGCGAGCCGGGGTTCGGCACCACCGAGATGCTGTACATCGATCCCCGGGCGTGCATCGACTGCGGCGCCTGCGCCGACGCCTGCCCGGTGGACGCCGTCTTCCCCGCCGACGAACTCCCAAAGGCGCAGCGGCACTTCGCCGGCATCAACGCGGCCCACTTCGCGGACGCGCCGCCCCCGCCGGACGACCACGGACCGAACTTCCACGCCTGGGGCGCACCCCGCTTCGAGCGCGACCTGCCGGCCGACTTCGCGCCGATCCGGGTCGCCGTCGTGGGTACCGGGCCCGCCGGCATGTACGCCGCCGAAGACCTCCTGCTCCACACCAACGCCCACGTGACCCTGCTGGACCGGCTCCCGGTCGCCGGCGGCCTCGTACGGTACGGCGTCGCCCCCGACCACCCGGCGACCAAGCGCATCGGCGACACCTTCGCCCGGTTCCACTCCCACCCCCGCGTCCGGCTCCACCTGGGCGTCGAGGTGGGCCGGGACATCACGGCCGGGGAACTCGCCGCCCACCACCACGCCGTCGTCTACGCGGTGGGCGCCCGCACCGACCGCAGGCTCGGGATACCGGGCGAGGACCTGCCCGGCAGCCTCTCCGCCACCACGTTCGTCTCCTGGTACAACGCGCACCCGGAGGTCGCCCCCGACGCGGTCCGCCTGTCCGGCGAGCGCGTGGTCGTGGTCGGCAACGGCAACGTCGCCCTGGACGTCGCCCGCATCCTGCTCACCGACCCCGATGCGCTCGCCGCCACCGACATCGCGGACCACGCCCTGGCCGCCCTGCGCGCGTCACGGGTGCGTGAAGTGGTGCTGCTCGGGCGGCGCGGACCGGCGGACGCGGCGTACACGGCGCCCGAACTGCTGGCCCTGTCCCACCTGGACGGCGTGGAGACGGTCGTCGACGACCACGACCCGCGCACCGGTGAGGCCGTCGACGGAGCCGGACCGGGCGGTAAGGCCGGGCTCCTGCGGGGCCTGCCACGGGAGCGGACCGACTGGTCACGGCCACCGGCACCGGGGCGCCGGATCGTGTTCCGCTTCCACTCCGCACCCGTCGAGGTCCTCGGTGCCGGCGCCGCCCGCGCCGTGCGCGTGACGGAGGGGGACGGGCACCGGGAGATCCCGGCCGGCATGGTCCTGCGCGCGGTCGGCCACCGGGGCGAGCCGGTGCCGGGGCTGCCGTTCGACGAGGCGGCCGGGACCGTACCGCACGAGGCGGGCCGCGTGGCCGGAGCGCCGGGCACCTACGTCGTCGGGTGGATCAAGCGCGGCCCGTCCGGGGGCATCGGGGCCAACCGCACCTGCGCCGCCGAGACGGTGGGCGCCCTCCTCGCCGACGCGGTCGCCGGCCGCCTGCCCGAACCGCCCGGCGGTGCCAAGGAGTTCCGCCGGCTGCTGCGCCGCCGCGGGCGGGACGTCGTCGACGCCCGAGGGCTGGCCGCCATCGACAGGGCCGAGCTGACCAGGGGCCGCCTCGCCGGCCGCCCCCGCGTCAAACTGGCCACGGTCGAGGAACTGCGGGCGACGGCACGGCGCGTCCCCCGGCTGACCGGCCGCTGAACGGTCACCGGCCGCCGGGCCGCCCGTGAGGCGGCGGCCCGGCCGGCGGCCCGCGTCAGCACGCCTGGCGCCAGGTGTCCAGCCGTGGCCGCTTGCGCATGGACGACAGACCCAGCTCGCGCGCCTCGGCGCAGAAGTCGGCCGGGGCCAGCGCGTACTCGACGTGGAACACCGCCTTGCCCGCCCGGACGAACGGGGTGAGCCGCCCGCACTCGCCGTACTCCGCGCACTGCTCGTTGACCGCGAAGTCGAAGTCACCGACGAGCGCGGGGATCTGCGGCAGGTCGTTCTTCAGCCCCACCGACAAACCCCGCTCCCGCGCGGCCCGGGCGAGCATCCTGTTGTACGCGAGCTGGTCCGCCGCCACCAGCGGGAACCCGGTGTCGTGCAGGTAGCCGTCCATGAGGTCCGGCTCCACCGCGTCGAACCCCTTGCGGCGGCACATGTCCAGCCGCCGCTCCATCAGGGGCCGCAGCACGTCCAGACGGCGGATGTCCAGCCAGCGTTCGCCGGCCCAGCCGTTGGGCCTGCCCCGCACCGATTCGGGGAAGTCGTCCCTGTCGGGGCGGAAGTCCTCCCAGGCACCCGCGTTGACGTAGCAGATGACGCGCCGCCCCTCACGGTGGAGCCGTGCCACGTCGCCCGCCGTGTTCTCGAAGCCGTCGATGTCGTACACGGGCACGTCGGCACCCGGATCGACCCGCCCGTCGAGCTGCCACTGCCACGGCGTGCCCGGCCGCGGCACCCACCGCGCCGCCGGCGGCGGGCCGGGCACCGGGGAGGTGTCCCCGGTGCACCCCGCCACCACCAGCAGCAGCGCGGCCAGCAGCAGTGCCGGACGCCCGCCGGTCCGGCCGCGACCGCTCACCGCACGGCACCCCCTCCCGGCGCCGCCACGGCACCGCCCGCCCCCGCCCGGCCGGCCCGTCCCGGCGGCCCGCCGGCGACGGACGCCCACAGCGCCGCCAGCGAGTCCTCCAGCCCCAGGCGCGGCTCCCAGCCCAGCGCCCGGCGCGCGGCTGTGATGTCGGAGCACTGCCAGCCGACGGCCGCGGAACGCGCCGACCCGCCGCCCGCCTCCTCGATCCGGCCCGCGAACCCGGCCGTACGGACCAGGGTGCGCACCAGTTCGCGCACCCGCACCGCCCGCCCGCCGCCGACGTTGAGCACCGGCGGCACCGGCTCCGGCCGGGTCGCCGCGAGCACCGCGGCCCGGGCGACGTCCCGTACGTCGACGAAGTCGCGGTACGCGGAGAGGTCACCGAGCCGGACCACCTCCGCCGTGTCGCCGCCCGCCCGGTGCAGCCGCCTCGCCAGCCCGCCGGGCAGGCCCGCCTCCGGAGCGCCCGGACCCACCGGATTGCCCACCCGCAGGACCACGGCGTCGAGGCCCGAGGAGGTCACGGCGACCGTGCCGGCGAGCTTGGTCGCCCCGTAGGGCGCGACCGGCCGGGTCGGCGCCTCCTCCGTGACCGTCTCACCGGCCCGGCCGGGGCCGTACTCCGCCGCCGAGCCGAGGTGGACCAGCCGGGCGCGGGGCGCGGCCTCCCGCAGCGCGGCGCACAGCACGGCCGCCCCCCGGGCGTTCACCTCGGCCAGGGTCACCGGGTCGCCTCCCACCGCCCCCGCGCAGTTGACCACCGCGTCGGGCGAGAGCGCGGCCAGCGCCTCGGCGAGCCGCCCGGCGCGGGCCGTGGCGAGGTCGACCACCAGGTCCGCGCCGGGGGACCGGGCACCGATGAGCGTGCGCACCCCCTCGGTGGCGCCCAACCGCTCGGTGACGTGACTCCCCAGGAAGCCCGAGGAGCCGAGGACCAGGATGCGCATCGGGTCTCAGACCCCCTTCAGCAGGAGCGACTGGTGGGTGGTGAACTCGGCGTTGGCCCGGTCGTAGTCGTCGGGGCGCCCGATGTCGAGCCAGTACCCGTCGAACTCGTACGCCGCCGGAGGGCGCGAGGTCTCCAGCAGGTCCAGGATCAGCTCGTCGAAGCCCAGCGGAAGCCCCGGCGTGTAGGCCTCCAGGGTGGCGCGCGACAGCCCGTACACGCCCATCGAGACCCGGTAGTCCAGGCTCGGCTTCTCCCGGAAGCCCACGACCCGGCCCGCGTCGGTGGTGAGCACACCGAAGTCGATGTGCACCTTGCGGCAGTAGGTCGCGATCGTCAGGGGCGCGCCGCCGTCCGTGTGGCGCCGCAGCAGATCGGCGTAGTCGAGGTCGGTCAGGACGTCACCGTTCATCACCAGGAAGGACTCCGGCAGCCGGTCGCGGATCGTCAGCAGCGGTCCGATGGTGCCCAGCGGGCTCTCCTCGGTGGAGTAGTCGACGTCCATGCCCCAGCGCGAGCCGTTGCCGACGTAGGCGCGGATGATCTGCCCGAGGTGGCCGATGGCCAGGGTGCAGCTCGTGAAGCCGGCCGACGCGAGCTGCCGCAGCACGATCTCCAGGATCGCGTGCTGGTCCCCGATGGGGACCAGCGGCTTGGGCAGGGCGGTGGTGTACGGACGCAGCCGGACGCCCTTGCCCCCGGCGAGTATCACAGCGTGCATGGGAACCCTCCCTCTCCATGGAAATCGGTGGGTCAGATGTTGTAGATGTCCGTCTTGTACCGGGCGAGATGTGCCGGGTCGCGGAAGAACTCCACCGTCCGGGCGAGCCCGTCCTCCAGGTCGTGCGCCGGGGTCCAGCCCGTGGCCTCCCGCAGCCGGGTGGCGTCCGCGACCAGCCGCATCACCTCCGACGCGGCCGGCCGCACGCGCTGCGGGTCCTCCTGTACGTCGAGCCCGGCGTCCATCACCTTGCCGATCAGGCGGACCAGGTCGCCGACCGAGATCTCCTGCCCCGTACCGGCGTTGAAGGTCCGCCCCACGACCCGGTCCGCCGGGGCGGTGCCCACGGCGAGGAACGCCCGGGCGGTGTCGGCGACATAGGTGAAGTCCCGCGTCGGCCGCAGGTCCCCGAGCGTGATCGTGCGGGACCCGGCCGCGACCTGCCCGATGACCGTCGGGATGACGGCCCGCATCGACTGCCGGGGGCCGAAGGTGTTGAAGGGGCGCAGCGTGACCACCGGGGTGCCGAAGCTGGCGTGGTAGCTGTCCGCGAGCCGGTCCCCGCCCGCCTTGGACGCCGCGTACGGCGACTGGGTGTTGATGGGGTGGTCCTCGGTGATGGGCACCGTACGGGCGGTGCCGTACGTCTCGCTCGTGGAGGTGTGCACCAGCCGGGGCGTCCCCAGCGTCCGTACCGCCTCCAGCACGTTGAGGGTGCCCGTGACGTTGGTGTCGACGTAGCTGTGCGGCGCCCGGTAGGAGTACGGGATCGCGATGAGCGCGGCCAGGTGGTACACCGCGTCCGCCCCCTCGGCCAGCGCGCGCACCGAGCCCGGGTCGCGCACGTCGCCCAGGACGATCTCGACCTCGTCGAGCACGTCGCGCGGGAGCACCTCCAGCCAGCCGTACGAGGAGAAGGAGTTGTACTGCGCCATGGCGCGCACCCGGTGCCCGGAGGCCACCAGGGCCTGGGTCAGGTGGGAGCCGATGAAACCGTCGGCTCCGGTGACTGCGGCGAGCGGTGCGGAGGTCACGTGGTCGTCCTTTCGTCCGGTGAGCATGGCGGGCGTGCACTGCGAGGTGGTGCCGGTGGTACGTCGGTGGTCAGGCGTGCGCGAAGGGGCGGCCCAGGGAGTACAGGGCGAGGCCGGCCAGGACGGTCGCGGCCGTGGCACAGCAGGCGGTGGCGAGCCATGGCCACGGGGACGGGCCGGTGGCCGCCACCGCGACCGGCGCCGCGGCCGCGAGGCAGACGCCCGCCGGAGGCCAGCCGACGCCGAACGCCTGCAACAGCAGCGCCACCCACAACACGGCGCCCAGCGCGGCCAGTTCCCCCGCGGGCGCCCCCGTCAGCAGCGCGGCCGGAACCAGGGGCACCGTGTACGCCCCGAGACATACCGCCAGGGCGCGCGCCACCCGCAGCCGGAAACCGCGCATCGTGGTCGAGGCCCGCAGCGCCGCCACCGCCGCCCCCCGGAAGCGGTACAGCAGCCACTCCGCGGGCCCCATGCTGATGGTGAGCGCCACCACGGCGTAGGGATGCCGGGCACCGGCCGACAGCACGAGCACCCCGGCCGCCAGCCCGAACAGCCCGTACGGCACGGAGGGCAGGTGCCCCGGCCGGGCGGCTCCCGGCACCGCGGCCGCCCCGAGGGCGTCCCGCACCGCGCGCACCGCCAGGACGGCCGTCGCCGCCAGCGACAGCAGGGGCAGCCCCACCCGTACGGCGGGCCCCGGCTCCCCGTGCAGCAGCAGCGCCCCACCGGCGGTGAGCGGGACCAGAGCCGCCGCCAGCAGCCGCTCCCGGCCCAGCACCAGCAGGACGCCCGCGGCGGCGAGGTACACGGACTGACCCAGGGCGAACAGCGCCGCCGCCCCCGGCCCGGCCACCGCCAGCCCCGCCAGGGCCGCGAGGACCGCGCCCGCCGGTGCCCCGGTGCTCAGGGTGAGCCCCGCCTCGCGCCGCCCGGTGGCCAGGCGGCCGTACGTCCGGTGGCTCAGCGCCTGTCCCCAGGCCCAGGACAGCAGCCCCGCGACGACGAGCGCGGGCACCGCCCCCGGGCCGTTCCACCACGGTGCCGTCAGCGGGTAGGACAGCCCGGGCAGCGCGAACAGCAGCCCGCGCAGCACGCAGCGCAGGTGGTCGGGGGCCCACGGGTCGGCCCCCGGGCCGGGCTCCGGGAAACCGCGCGGCACCCGCCGGTGGAGCTCCCGCGCGAGCGAGAAGATGTCCGGGTGCCCGTACCGCTCCCGTACCTGATCGCCCGTCAGCCCCTCGGACTCCAGCAGGGCGGCGACCTCGTACGGGTGCACGGCGGGGGCCGTCCGGTCCGCCAGTTGGGCGGCCAGCTCGTCGACGGGCCCCGCGACGCGCAGCGGGACGGTGTCGCCGTCGGGCCGCGCCGGGGAGGGGCCGTTCATCCGGCCACGCTCCCGCGCCCGGCGGAGGGAACGGCACCCTGGGGAACGGGGACACCTGCGGGGACAGTGCCCGAGGAGAGCTCCAGGTAGATCGAGCGGAACGTCTCCACGGTCTGCCGCAGCGTGAACTGCTCGATCACCCGCAGCCGGGCCGCCTCGCCCATCGCCGCCCGGCGGGGCGCGTCGGTCAGCAGCTCCAGCGCCGCCGCCGCCATCGCCTCCGGGTCGCGCGGCGGCACCACCAGCCCCGCCGTCCCCACCGCCTCGCGGACCCCGCCCACATCCGTGGAGACGGTGGCCCGGCCGCACGACATCGCCTCGATGAGGGTGAAGGGGAACCCCTCGCTGATGCTCGACAGCATCACCACGTTGCCCGCCGCGTAGGCGTCGCGGATGTCCTCCACCCGGCCCTCGAAGGTCACGGCGTCACCGTGCCCCAGCGACCGGGCCAGCTCCTCGCACCGCTCCCGGTACGCCTCACCGCCCCGGGGCGTCCCGCCGAAGAGCCGCAGGGCGGCCTCCGGCACCCGTTCGCGCACCAGCGCGAAGGCACGTATCAGCGTCTCCAGGTCCTTGATCGGGTCGACGCGGCCGGCCCAGCTCAGGGTGGGTTGGAGCGGTTCCGGACCGGCCGCCGGGAACGCCGCCGGGTCGACGCCGTTGTAGACCGTACGGATCAGGGCGGGGTCCGCGCCGCCCTGCTCCTCCCACAGCCGGTTGTAACGGTTGCCCGGGGTGATCAGGGCCGCCCGGCGGTACGTCTCACCCGCCAGGAGCCGGAAGAAGCCCAGCATCACCGCCTTCACGGGCCAGCGGTAGGGAGCCCCGCGATAGCCGAGGTACCGCTCCCGCAGGTACACCCCGTGCTCCGTCAGCAGCAGCGGAACGCCGTACAACTCGTGTGCGGCGAGGCCGGGGAGGGCCGCGATGCCGCCGCTGACCGCGTGGGCCACGCCCCGGCGCGGCGGGTCGGCCGCCAGCGGCCGCAGGGCGTGCTCCAGCAGGTTCGTCGCCGTCACGGCGTCGTGCAGCGTGGGCCGGGCCTCCCGGACCGTCAGACCGGGGCGGTTCCACACCCCGGTGAGCACCCGGATCGCGCGGTCCTCCCGCAGCGCGGGGGTGAGGAGCCCGTCACGGGCGGCACGGGCCAGTTCGTGCAGCGCCGGCCCGAACAGCTCCTCCTGGACCGGGTCGAGCAGGGCGGTGAGGAACCCCTCGTACGCCGCCATGAGACGGCGACGGCGACGCCCGGCGGGCGGGGAACCGGCCGGAGTGGGGCCCCACATGGGGACCGAGACCGGCTCGGCCACATGGGACGGGATCTCCCAGACGAGCGGCTCACGGCCGGTGCCGGTCACCGCGATCACCTCGAAGTCGATGTCGGGCATGCCGTTGACGAGCTGGTCGCACCAGACGCTGACCCCGCCGTGACTGTGCGGGTAGGTGCCCTCGGTGAGCAGGGTGACGCGCGCCGCGCCGGTGCGCGACGTGGGGTGCGGTATGTGCATGGACGTGCTCCGCGGCAGCAGGGGACCGGCCCGGGGCGGCAGCGGCGGTGTGCCGGTGACCGGGGCCGGAGAGGGACGGGGTGCGGCGGTCAGCGCCCGGGGCCGTGGAGCACCGGCCGCAGGACGCCGGCGGGCACCGGGGTGCGCGGGGCGGGCCGGTACGGGACGTCCTCGTGCGTGGCGTCCCCGGCGGCCGGGCGCACCGCGTCCGCCCCGGCGGAGGACCCCGGCAGCGTCAGTGACGTCGTGCCGTCCCCGTCGCCCGCGACCCGGCCGGAGAGCGAACCGGCGTACGGCTCCCCGAACGTGGTGGTGCCCTCGCCGGTGACCCGGACGGTACCGGCCGGCACGGTCGCGGCGACCGGGAGGCCGGCGGGCGTGCGGACGGTCACCGTGCCGCCGGTGCGGTAGGCGGTGACCTCTCCGGCGCGCACCGCGTCCCGCCACGCCGCCCGGTCGCGCAGCTCGGCGCCGATGGCGCTCATCGGCAGGTTCACCAGTGGCGTGTCGTCGGCGAAGAGGGCGGCGTACCGGTCCAGCACCCCGTCGAGGACGGGGTAACCGATGCGGTCCTCGGCGAGGTTGGACTGGTGGATGAAGTGGGGAAGGGGATCGCCGGACAGGACGTGGCCGAGCGCCACCCGGGTCTCCAGGGGCACGATGTGCCCGGTGTAGCCGGTGGCGGTGTCGAGCGGCTCGTCGAGGCAGGTCGTCGTGGCCAGTTCCTCGCAGAGCCCGCTGCCGCCCTGGGCGCGGCTGGTGTAGATCCAGTTGTACTCGTCGACCTGCTCGGCGACGCGGCCCGCGTTGTAGAAGATGTTGACGGGGTGGCGGGCGACGGTGAGGGCGGAGCCGACCCGGCGCTGGGCGGGGTCGCGGGAGTTGTCCGCCCCGAGCCAGGCGATGCGGTGGGCGGTGAGCGAGGGCGCCAGGTGCGGGTTGTCCTCGGGCTGCTGGGGCAGCAGCCGCAGCCCGGAGTGTTCGCCCGTGATCAGCTCGCCGGCGCGCAGCGGCAGCCCGGCGTCCTCGGCCCACGTGCGGTTGCCGGCGATCTGGCGGTCGATCTCGGCGCGGTCCACGTAGCGGATGCCGCCGTCCGGGTCGGTCGCGCACCGCCACGGCACGCTGCTGACGTCCTGCTCGCAGCCGAGGTACGGGTGGTCGTAGGTGTGGTTGATCCAGCGGAACGCGTCGCGGTCGGCGATGAGCCGGTCGGCGGCCGGGTCGGCGCCGCCGTGCTCCTCGCGGTGCTCCACGCTGCCGCCGCCGTTGAACGCCATGTCGAGGGTGAGGCCGCGCTCGCGCGACCACTGGACGGCGTGGCGGACGTCCGCCTCCGTCATCCGGATCGGGTCCGGGGTGCCGGTGCCGGGGAGGCAGTCCACGTCGCCGGGGGTGCAGTTCAGCTCGGTGTCCCAGCGGTCGTCGGCGGCGAACACGTCGTCGACGTGGACGGCGAAGTAGTGGCGGGAGGTGCCCAGCCTGGTCCGGTCGGTCATCCAGTCGACGATCCCCCGGGCGAGGAGGCGGAACTGCTGCTGGTGCTGGTTGTAGGCGAAGGTGACCACCAGTTCCCGGCGGCCGTCGTGGCGGTACTCGCCGACCAGCACGCCCCGGGTCTGCCGCCCGGGCAGGGCCACGTCGACGTAGGCCGTGAAGTCCGCCCCGGCGGCCGGCCGGGACAGGAACGCGTAACTCTCACTGACCGAGGGGGAGTTGTCCTCGAACGGCACGGTGCCGTCGAGGTACCCGAACGGACCGGTCCGGCCGGCCTCGGTCACCCCGGCGCGCACCCCGTCCACGGAGCCCGTGTAGCCGCCGCGCGCGGGGTACTCCAGTCCGACCTGGGGCCTCGCGTACGCGTAGGCGTCGACCTGCGGGATCGCGTACGCCTTCTCGTAGGCGACGAGCGCGGCCATCTCGCCGGAACCGGCGGGGAACGGGGCGTCGTCGGGCAGGACGACCGCCTGGAACTTCGCCCGGGGCCGGCCGTCGACCGTGTCCGCCAGGAACGCCGCGTCGATCAGGGGCCGCCCCGGCCGGGTCAGGTCCACCAGGGTGTACGGCGTTCCCGCACCGTCGAGTTCGGAGGCGATGGCCGCGGTGGCGGGGCCGCCGTCCGAGACGACCAGCACCCTCAGGTCCACGCGGGGCGCCGGGTCCGCCGCGGCGGCGGTCGCCTCCGTGCCCGGAGCCCCGAACCCGAGTAACAGCGCGCCCATGGCGAGCGCGGTCATGCGCAAGGTCCGCTTCATGCGGTGACGTCCCTCCCCGGAAGGACGGCCCGCCTCTCCCCGGCGGACGCGCCCCACCCCCCAGCGTCACGGACGCGCCCGCACCCAGGCGTCGCCGCTCCGCTCCGACGCGTCACATAGTGCGGGCTGTGTGGAGGCTTCGTGAGCGCGATGTGGAACATGACGGAAAAGTGCAGGTGCCCCCTGGCGCGCGGGTGGGTTCCGCGGGGTCCTCGAAGACGTGTGTGGCGGGCGCTTCCGCGTTCGCCCCCGGCGGGTGCCGCCCAGGTGCGGCGCGCGAGCCGCCGTTCGCGCCGGGGGAGCGCGGGCGCCCGTGCGGGTCCTGGTGGACACGCGGGCGGGGCGTGCCGCCGTCTGCCGGTTTTCGGCCAGGTCGTACGGGGTCGGGGGCGGTGACCGCGGCCGGACACGGGGCGGCCGGCCGCACGCGGGGGTGCGGCCGGCCGGTGTCCTGACCGGGGAGGTGGTTCAGGACCGCGCGGAAGCCGCGGCGGGGGCGCAGGCGACCCGCGTCTCGGGGGTGGTGAACATCCCGTCCTTGGTGGCCTGACCGCCGTTGTACTCGTAGTACAGATACGAGTAGAAGCCGATGTTCCCGTTGCAGCCGGAGTTCTCGGCGATCCGGAGCGTCAGCGTCACCGTGCGGGTGGCGCCCGGCGGGAGCGGGACGGCGTAGCTGACCCCGAGGCTGGTGGTGCCGGTCCCGGTGCACGTGACGCCGTCGCCGGTGCAGGAGGTGAACGCGTAGGCGAGGTCCTTGCGCTGGGTCGTGAGCCAGGTCGGCTGCACCGACTGGTAGACGAACCAGATGTCCGTCTCCTGGTTGTTGGTGAAGGTCATGGTCAGGGCGACCGTGGAACCCGGGGTCACGGTCTGCTGGTCGACCGTGAAGCTCAGGTCGGCCGCGGCGGGTCCGGCGGCGGGTCCTGCGGCGGTCGCCGGCCCGGCCGGGCCGAGCAGTACGGCGGCGAGGGCGAGGAGCGCGGTCAGGGACAGTCTGGTGAGGTGTGTGAAGCGCATGGCGCGGGAGGCTAGGTCACGCCCGGCGGGGCCGTCTGCCCCGTCCCGCACGGGCGTACGCCCCCTCGGCTCGAACACCACGCGCACGCCCGGCCGGTGCCGCGGGTGCCTCCCGGGGCCGCCGGGGCGCATATGCCCGGGGTGGGAGCCGTGCGCCCGCCGGGCCCGGCGCGGTCACGGTACGCGGGCAAGCGATTGCTCCCGGTCGCGGAGGAATGGCGCATTCCGCCCCGGTGCGTCCCGCCACGCGGCCCACGGGCGGGGCCCGCTCAGGGGCCGGGCACACCCTGGGGCCGGGCGGCCCCGCCGCGCGCGTAGGCCCGGCCGATCGGTTCGGCGCTCAGACCGTGCAGCACGATGCTGAGCAGGACGGTGATCACCATCACGCGGGTGATGAAGTCGCCTCCGTGGTCCGGCAGTTCGACCGCCGCGAGCAGCCCGAACACGATCGATGTGACCCCCCGGGGCCCCATCCACCCCAGAAACAGCCGGTCGCGCGCCCGCAGTCCCGTACCCGCGAGCACCAGCATCACGGGCACCACACGCACCAGGCTGATCGTCACGGCGGCGTACAGGATCACGGACAGGTGGAAGCCGTCCCAGAACTCGTCGTTCACCATCTGCCCGAAGACGAACCACAGCCCCAGGCACAGCAGCGCGACCACGTCGTCCGTCATGGCCACCGCGTCCCGGGGGAGCCGCCGCATCGCCGGTGCCAGGCAGACCCCGGCGACGAAGGAGGCGACGAAGCCGTTGCCGCCCAGCGCCACCGACAGGGTGTACGCCGCCACCGGCACGGTCAGCACGCCCAGTCGCGTCGCCGAGGGCTGCGTCCAGCCGTGCTCCCACGAGCGGCGCAGCAGCCACCCGGCCGCGTACCCGATGACCGACCCGGCACCGAGCGCCCACCCCGCCGAGGCGACGGCGTCCACCACCGCCTCCGCGTAGTCCGCGCTCCGGGTGTGCGCCTCGGCCGCGGCGGCGACGCACAGGAGGAACACCGGCGAGACGATGCCGTCGTTGAGGCCCCCCTCCACGTTGAGCACGTCGCGCAGCCGGCCCGGAATCCTCCGGTCCCGGACGACGGCCGTTGTGGGCGCCAGGTCCAGGGGGACGACGACGGTCGCCAGGGCCGCGAGGATCCAGCCGGGCTGATCGGGGAAGAAGGCCAGCGCGGTGAGGAACGCGGCGCACAGCGTCAGTGGCAGCGCGCCACCGAGCAGGCGGGTCACGATGCCCTTCTCCGCGCGGATGACGCCCTGGGGCACCTCCGTCGCGTCGACGAAGAGGATCAGTGCCAGCACCACCTCCACCGCGTGCTCGAAGGAGGCGGTGTCGAAGTCGAAGCGCAGCGGGGGGTCGGCCCCCGCGGTGAGCGCGATACCGGCCATCACCATCGCGATGGGGGCCGTGATGCTCCACCGCGCCAGCCGGTGCGACAGGACGGCCCAGGTGAACAGGATGCCCGCGATGACGGTGACGGCCAGCATGACGCCCTGTCCCTTCCGGCCGGGACCCTCCCGACCGGGCGCAGCTTAGGGCGGGCCCGCCGTCCCGGCGGCGCGCGCACGCCGACGGTCGACAAGTCGGATGGTCCGCCCGGCGACCGGGCCCGGAGAAGGATGTTGGTGCGATCCGGCTTTCCGGGGCAGCATGGTCGCCGACCGGACCGGCGCGGCCGGTGACCGCTCGGGAGAGGAACAGCGTGGCAGAGCCGTTCGCCGTGGCCGTCGTGGTGCGCGGGTACGAGACCGACACCCAGGGCCATCTGAATCAGGCCGTCTACCTCCAGTACGCGGAGCACGCCCGCTGGTCGCTGCTCCAGCGGGGCGGCATCCGCCAGACGGACCTGCTCGACCGGGGGATCGGACCGGTGGCGCTGGAGGTGACGGTGCGTTACCTGCGGGAGCTGCGGGCGGGCGACGAGGTGGAGGTCACGTGCGCCTTCCACTGGGGCGAGGGCAAGACGTTCCGCATCGAGCAGACGATCCGCAAGACGGACGGCACCGTGGCCGCCGAGGTGTCCGGCGTCGGCGGCCTGCTGGACCTCGAGCGGCGCAGACTGCTCCCCAACCCGCGCGAGTACTTCGAGGAATTGGCCTCCGACCCCGGGGTCTTCGGCCTCTGACCGGGTGACCGGCCGGCAGCGCCGGCGGCCGGCCGGTCCGGTGGTCCGGGTCAGCGGGAGGTGTCGAGCACCAGCTTGCCGACGGTCCTGCGGGCGCGCAGGTCCTCGTGCGCGCGTGCCGCATCGGCCAGCGGGTAGACGCCACCGACCTGCGGCGCCAGGCGTCCGTCACCGACCATCGCCAGCAGCTCGGCCATCGGCTCCCGGTACATCCCGGGGCGGCCGATCGCGTGCATCAGCCAGAAGCCGACCACGGCCCGCGAGCGGCCCATGAGCTGTGCGGCGTGGACGGGCTCCGGGGCCTGCCGGCTCGCCATGCCGTACGTGACGAGCCGGCCGAACGGGGCCAGCGCGGCCAGGGACTCCTCGAAGACCGGGCCGCCGGTCATCTCCAGGACGACGTCGACCTTCCGGCCCCCGTTGGCCTCCACCAGCCGGTCCTTCATGCCTTCCGGGGCGGAGTCGACGGCGGCGTCGGCGCCGAGGGACAGGGCGAGGTCGCGCTTCTCCTGGGTGGAGGCGGTGGCGATGACGCGGCCCGCCCCGAACGCCTTCGCGAGCTGGACGGCGAGCGATCCGGTGCCGCCGGCGGCGGCGTGCACGACGAGCGACTCACCCGTGGCGACGCGCCCCGAGGTGCGCAGCAGGTGCCAGGCGGTGAGCCCTTGCACGATGAGGGCCAGGGCCTGGCCGTCGCTCACCCCGTCCGGGACGTCGATGGCCAGGTCCTCCCGGACGGAGGCCTTTTCGGCGTACCCGCCGTAGTTGTCCGCGAGGGCCACGACCCGGCGTCCGTCATGGGTGCGGCCGACCACCTCGCCGCCCGGGATCATCGGCAGGGCGGAACGGGACAGGTACGAATCCTCCACCGCGTGCGTATCGGCGTAGTTGACGCCGGCCGCGGAGACGTCGATCAGCAGGCGGCCCGGCTCGGGCCGGGGGTCGGGCGCCTCCACGAGTCGCAGCACTTCCGGCCCGCCGAATTCGGTGACGTGTATCGCACGCACGGTCGCTCCTCACTTCCTGACCTGTCCCGCGCGACGCTCCGCGGGGTCCCGGGCGTCACGTTCCCATCAGGTGAGGGAGATTACCAACTGCTCAGTATGTGAGCTGCGCCACGTCACCGGCATCGGTTCGGCTTATGGATTCTCCAAGCATGTATTGCGGTGGCGCACCATCCGTGATGGCGGCAATTCCTTGGAGTGAGCGATTCCGTTGACGTTCGGTCGAATAGCGGCGACGCCTATCTCAATTGAATAACGACAACCGCCGCAAGGACTGGACCAATCCCCGGTGCTCTGGCCAACTTGCCTCTCGATGAAGCGATTTGATGATTCGTCATTTCGAACCACCCGGTAACGGAACGCACATATTCTTTCGGCCCCTCTATGTCTGAATTCTCCGCCCCGGCGTTCTGGCAGGCTTCCGCGCACCGTTCCCCGATCAAGGAAGAGGTGCCTCTTGTCAGGACGCCGAAGACTGAAGCCCCAGCGGCGCAAGACCCCCCGGCTCATACTCGCGACGGCCGCCGTCGCGGCCGTCGCCGTCCTGGGCGCCGTGGCCTACGACGCCACCGCGCCGGCAGCCGGGACGGACCGCCCGCTGCCGCTCGCCCAGCCCGCCGCCACACCGACCGCGGCCCCCGAGCCGGCCGCCGCACCCACCCGGGACGAGGAGCCGGAGCCCCTCGTCGAGAAGCCGAAGAGCGAGCCCGGCCGCGGACTCGTCTACGAAGGCCTGACACCCGCGCCCGAGGGGGATCCGTGCGCCGGCGTCTACCGCACGACCACCGGCCACTGCACGCACGGCCCGGACGCCCCTCCGAAGGGCGTCGACATCAAGAAGGACACCCCGCCGGCCGTCCGCACGGCGGTTCCCGCCGAGGACCCCGCCAAGCCGGGGCGTGACACCTCCGGCGGCGAGCCCGGCACCGAACTGCCCCGGACCATACCCCCGCTGGACGCCGCCGCGCCCAAGGCGGGGGAGCCACCGGCCGCCACGGGCCCGAGTGCCCGCAAGGCGCCCGCCAACGGCCCCGCCGGACAGACCGTGCAGTGCGACGGCGACGGCACGACCGGCAACCGCGTCCAGGTCGTCTACGCCCACGCCCCCGGAAACGACCGGTACGCCACCTACCTGGCGTCCTTCCGCAAGTGGGCGGCCGACGCCGACCTGATCTTCTCCGAGAGCGCCGAGGACACCGGGGGAGTGCGGCACATCCGGTACGTCACCGGCTCCGACTGCGTCCCGACCGTGCTCAACATGGAGCTCCCCGCCTCGGCGATGGGCGAGTTCAGCGCCATGAACCGCGCGCTCGCCGCCCGGGGCCTGGACCGCCGCGACCGCAAGTACATGATCTTCGCCGACGCCCAGGTGTACTGCGGCATCGGCACCTTCGCGGGCGACGAGCGGCCCGCCCAGAACAACCTCAGCAACTTCGGCCCCTCCTACGGCCGTACGGACACGGGCTGCTGGGGCGGGCACACCGCCGCCCACGAACTGGGCCACAACCTCGGCGCGGTGAACAACAGCGCCCCCAACACCAGCCGGGGCGCCCACTGCACCGACGAGTGGGACGTCATGTGCTACTCGGACAGCCCGTACTACCCGCGGATGCGGTCGGTCTGCCAGGACGGCGCCTACGAGAACCGGCTCGACTGCAACCACGACGACTACTTCCACACCAGCCCCAGGCCCGGCAGCTATCTCGCCACGCACTGGAACATCGCCGACAGCCAGTTCCTCATGAGGAACAAGGGCACCACCCGGCCCGATCCCACGCCCACGCCCACCCCCACGCCGACGGGCGGGCCGACCACCGGGCCGTCGACGGCCCCCACGGTCACCGTCGGGCAGATCGCGCCGGACTCGGTCGTGACCACCTGGCAGGCCGTCGCCAACGCCGCCTGGTACCAGGTGATCCTCGACGGCAAGCCCATCGGATGGGTGGGGACGAACA
The DNA here is from genome assembly GCF_004353505.1 of Streptomyces sp. WAC05374. Lineage (GTDB taxonomy): Bacteria > Actinomycetota > Actinomycetes > Streptomycetales > Streptomycetaceae > Streptomyces. The sequence continues at coordinate 770,254 of NZ_SMNQ01000001.1, read as the reverse complement.
GCGCCCGCGTATACAACCTGAAGCCCGGCACCGACCACACCCTCGCCGTCTCCGTGCGGGACCGGTCGGGGCGCGACAGCGGTCCCGGCAGGGCCACGGCCTTCCGCACCGCCGGCGACGGCGGCGGCGCAACACCGAACACCCGCTACCTGCTCACCAACGGCCCCACCGGCACGGCCGCCGAGGTGTGGGGCGGCCGGAGCGCCGACGGGACCGTCCTCGTCGGGTCGGCGCACAACGGCTACGCCCAGCAGCAGTGGTACGTCGACGACGCGGGCAACGGCTACAGCCGTATCCGCTCGGCCGCGACGGGCAAGTGCCTCCAGCCGGGTGGCACGGCGGGCGCGGGCATGTGGGTGTCCCAGCAGCCCTGCGGCACCACCGCCGCACAGCAGTGGAGGCTCACCCCGGCCGGCAACGGCGTGACGATCACGTCCGGTACGAGCCGCTTCGCGCTGGGCGTCAGCAACCGGCCGTACTACGGGTCCTGGCTGATCGAGCTCCAGCACGCGGTCTCCGCACCCGCGCAGATCTGGACGCTGCGGAAGTCCGCCTGACCTGACCCCGCCGGCTCCGGCCGGACCCATGACGGCCGACGGGCGGCCCACCGCCGCCCGTCGGCCCCCCTCGCTTTCCTCACCGGAGGACACCTGTGCACGCACCGCGTTCCACGGCCGTCGCGGCCACCGCCCTGACCGTGGCGGCCCTGACGGCCCTCGGCACGGCCACCGCCCACGGCCACGGAGGCACCCTGGCGGTCGACATCGCCGGACACGAGCAGGGCCGCGTGACGGCCCGCGTCACCTGGGAGAACGACCGGGACTCCGTCGACGAACGGGTCGCCGCGACCGTCAACGCCGTGAGTGCCGACGGGCGCCGCACGGCGGGCCCGTGGCGGCTGGTGCGCGACCCCGCCGACGACCGGCGCTTCACCACCGCCGAGGCACTGCCGCCCGGCCGCTGGAAGGTCCTGGTCGAGGTGGGCCACCCGGCCCTCGGCCGCGACGAGGCCGACCTCACCGTGACCGCCGCACCGGCCCGGCCCCCGGCCGCCGCGTCCCCCCGCCCCACCAGCGCGACCACACCGGCCGCCGCCGCCGAGCCCGCCCCCGCCGCACGGCCCGGCACCCTGGCGGCCGCGGCGGGCGCCCTCCTGGCCGTGGCAACGGCCGCCGTCCTGGCCGTACGCGCCACACGCCGCCGCCGCTCGTAGCGGCTCACGCCGAAACGATTCCCCTCCCCGCCCGGCTCACGGCCGCAATCGCTCCCCGCCCGGGTCACGCGTGCCGGGCGACCTTGACCGCGGAGACGAGCAGGATCACCGCCTTGTTGAGGACGACGGCCGCGAGCGCGGCGAACCCGAACAGGCCGATCAGCAACGGCGGGCGGAACTCCGCGCCGCCCAGGCCGATCACTCCGCCCAGCACGCCGACGGCCGCGCCGGCCCCGAACACCAGGGCCACCGCGCGCGTCGCCGGACGTGCGGGAGCGAGGTCGTGATCGGCGGTCATACGGGACGTCCTCGCCGGTGAACGCACCGGCGGCCATGCCGGCGGCCCCTCTTCGGAGGAAGGCACCGGGCACCCGCTCACGGCTCGTCCGGTCGCCCCGAGCACCGCGCGGGGCTTCCACCGCCAGGGACACCGCACGCCGCTCAGGTTGTCCGAAAGCCGTCGTCGCCCCGGCAAACCCCGTACCAAGCAAGATCACTTCATTGAGGTAATACCAACGGCCCCATGGGGCGCACCGGGCACACCCGCCGTTACTGTTCCCCGAGATCTGGACGGATTCCCAGAGATTCCTCCTGTTATCTCCCTTTCCACCCCGGCCGGCGCGTGCCCACGCCGCTCACCATCCCCGCGAAGGAGAGCCCGCCCGAGATGACCGTTGAGACCGGCCCCGAGGCGCCGGCGGAGCCGCCTGCGCAGTCCAGCCTGAGCACCGCGGCCGCCCGCAACCTCGCCACCACCACCAAGTCCGCCCCGCAGATGCAGGAGATCACCTCCCGCTGGCTGCTGCGGATGCTCCCCTGGGTGGAGACCAAGGGCGGCACCTACCGGGTGAACCGCCGGCTGAGCTACGCCGTCGGGGACGGGCGCGTCGAGTTCGTCCAGGACGGCGCCCACGTCCGGGTGATCCCGCGGGAACTGGGCGAACTGGCCCTGCTGCGAGGGTTCGACGACGTGGAGGTGCTCACCGCGCTCGCCGGGCGGTGCGTCCAGCGCGACTTCCGGGCCGGTGAGGTGCTGGCCGAGCGCGGTGCCCCCGCCGAGCACATCCACCTCATCGCCCACGGCCGCGTCAGCCAGACCTCCGTCGGCAAGTACGGTGACGACGTCGGTGTCGCCGTACTCGCGGACGGCGACCGGTTCGGTGACCACGCCCTGCTCGACGCCGACGCCACGTGGGACTGCACGGCCACCGCCGAGACGTCCGGCACCCTGCTCACCCTCTCCCGCGCCGACTTCGCCGCCGTGCTGTCCACGGCGCCGAACCTGAGGGCGCACGTCGAGCGGTTCAGGTCGCTCCCCCGCCAGCGGCAGAACAAGCACGGCGAGGCCGAGATCGCGATGTCGGCCGGCCACACCGGCGAAGTCCCGCTGCCGGGCGCCTTCGTCGACTACGAACTCCGTCCGCGCGAGTACGAACTCTCCGTCGCGCAGACCGTCCTGCGGGTCCACACGAGGGTCGCCGACCTCTACAACGGGCCGATGAACCAGACCGAGCAGCAGCTCAGGCTCACCATCGAGGCCCTGCGCGAACGCCAGGAACATGAACTGATCAACAACCGGGAGTTCGGGCTGCTCCACAACGCCGCCTTCAAGCAGCGCATCCAGCCCCACTCCGGTCCGCCCACCCCGGACGACATGGACGAACTGCTCTGCCGCCGCCGCGGCACCAGGCTCTTCCTCGCCCATCCCCGGGCCATCGCGGCGATCGGCCGGGAGTGCAACGCCCGCGGGATCGACCCGGGGCACCTGGAGATCGACGGACACCGCGTCCCGGCCTGGCGGGGCGTACCGATCCTGCCCTGCGACAAGATCCCCGTCACCGGCGACAACACCAGCTCGATCCTCGCCATGCGCACGGGCGAGGACAAGCAGGGGGTCATCGGTCTGCGTCAGACCGGCCTGCCGGAGGAGATCGAACCGGGCCTGTCGGTGCGCTGCATGGGCATCGACGAGCAGGCGATCATCTCGTACCTGGTGACCACGTATTACTCCGCCGCCATCCTGGTGCCCGACGCACTCGGCGTGTTGGAGAACGTGCAGGTCGCACGCAGGCAAGACTAGTGGACCAGTCCGCCGGCCACGACGGTCCGGCCCCTCCTGGGCCGGGCGTCCCGCCCGGGATCCGGGACAGCCCACCCACGTCACCAAGGAGCTACGGATGCCCGATCCAGGGCTTTCCCCGCTGCAGTCGAGCCTGCCCGGCGCTGCGGCCCGCTTCGGCGCCCACGTCATCGCCCACGTCCACCGCCACACCCTCACCACCGTCACCGGAGCGGCCGAGGCAACGCAGGCAAGCGAGGCTGCCGGGGCTGCCGACGCGGCCGGGGCGGCTGAAGCAGCCGAGGCAAAGGCAGTAACCGAGGCGATCGGGGCGGCCGCGGCCGTCGACGGCGCCGCACCCGCCACACCGGCCCCGCCCGCCGAACCCGCCGCGCCCACCGCCTCCTCCGCGCCTTCCGTACCCGCGCCTTCCGTACCCGCGCCTTCCGTACCCGCGCCTTCCGTACCCGCGCCTTCCGTGCCCGCGCCCGCCGCGGCGGCCCTGCCCGCCCCCTCCGTGTCCGGGAGCACCCTGGGCGGCGAGGTGACCACCGGTCAGGTGCCGGGGCCCAGCCCCGCACTGGAACGCATCCTGCGCGGCCCGAGCGGTCTCGGCACACAGGGGCTGTACCTGGGCCGGCGCGAGGAGCCGGCGCCGCCCCCCGCGCCCGAGCCGTCGTCCCAGGGCACACCCATCCCGGGTCTCTACCACCATCCCGTGCCCGAACCGGACCCTGTCCGGGTGGAGGAGGTCAGCCGCCGGATCAAGCGGTGGGCGGTGGACGAGGTCCAGGCCTACCCCCCGGAGTGGGAGGACCAGTTCGACGGATTCTCCGTCGGCCGCTACATGGTCGCCTGCCACCCGGACGCGCCGACCGTCGAGCACGTCATGGCCGCCACACGGCTGATGGTCGCCGAGAACGCGGTCGACGACTGCTACTGCGAGGACCACGGCGGCTCGCCCGTCGGCCTCGGCAGCCGCCTGCTGCTGGCGCACACCGCTCTCGACCCGGTGCACACCACCAAGGAGTACGAGCCGGAGTGGGTCGAGTCGCTCGAGTCGGACGCCCCCCGGCGCGCGTACCGCTCCGCGATGGAGTACTTCGTCCAGCTCGCCACGCCCTCCCAGGCCGACCGGTTCCGGCACGACATGGCCCGTCTGCACATGGGCTACCTCGCCGAGGCCGCCTGGGCCGAGAAGGACCACGTGCCCGAGGTGTGGGAGTACCTGGCGATGCGTCAGTTCAACAACTTCCGCCCCTGCCCCACCATCACCGACACCGTCGGCGGGTACGAACTGCCCGCCGACCTGCACGCCCGGCCCGCGATGCAACGCGTCATCGCGCTCGCGGGCAACGCCACCACCATCGTCAACGACCTGTACTCGTACACCAAGGAACTGGCCAGCCCCGGCCGGCACCTGAACCTGCCCGTGGTGATCGCCGAACGCGAGGACCTCCCCGAACGGGACGCCTACCTGAAGGCCGTCGAGGTCCACAACGACCTGATGCACGCCTTCGAGGCCGAGGCCGCCGCCCTGGCCGCCGCCTGCCCCGTGCCGAGCGTCCTCCGCTTCCTGCGGGGAGTGGCCGCGTGGGTCGACGGCAACCACTACTGGCACCAGACCAACACCTACCGATACAGCCTGCCCGATTTCTGGTAAGAAGGACACATCTGTGACCAGCGAACTCAGCACCGTCAGCACCACCACCGCCTCCGGGTTCGTCCCCGCCCCGGCCTCGCCCTACCAGGGCGACATCGCCCGCTACTGGGACCAGGAGGCCCGGCCCGTCAACCTGCGTCTCGGCGACGTCGACGGGCTCTACCACCACCACTACGGCATCGGTGACGTCGACCACGCCGCCCTCGGGGACCCCGAGGACAGCGAGTACGAGAAGAAGCTGATCGCCGAACTCCACCGCCTGGAGTCGGCGCAGGCCGAAGTCCTGCTGGACAACCTCGGTTCCATCGGGTCCGACGACACGCTCGTGGACGCCGGCTGCGGCCGGGGCGGGTCGATGGTCATGGCCCACCAGCGCTTCGGCTGCAAGGTCGAGGGCGTCACGCTCTCCGCCAAGCAGGCCGAGTTCGCCAACCGGCGGGCGCAGGAACTCGGCATCGGGGACCACGTCCGCGCCCGCGTGTGCAACATGCTGAACACGCCCTTCGAAACGGGGCGTGCGGCGGCGTCGTGGAACAACGAGTCGAGCATGTACGTCGACCTCCACGACCTGTTCGCCGAGCACTCCCGCATCCTCGGGGTCGGCGGCCGCTACGTCACCATCACCGGCTGCTGGAACCCGCGTTACGGCCAGCCCTCGAAGTGGGTCTCGCAGATCAACGCGCACTTCGAGTGCAACATCCACTCCCGCCGGGAGTACCTGCGCGCCATGGCCGACAACCGGCTCGTGCCGCAGGCCGTCATCGACCTCACGGCCGCGACCCTGCCGTACTGGGAGCTGCGGGCCACCTCCTCCCTGGTCACCGGCATCGAGGAGGCGTTCATCAACTCCTACAAGGACGGCTCCTTCCAGTACGTCCTGATCGCGGCCGACCGCGTCTGACGGCGACCGCACCACGGGGACCGGGCCCGTCACCCGACGGACCCGGCCCGCGTCACGCGGTGGCCTGGTCGATCAGGTGGTCGACGACGTCGTGGAGGCTGTGCCGCCGGCGGTAGGCGGCCCGCTGCCGGTCGGCGCCGTTGCCCGCCGAATCCAGGTGCCGCCGGGCCGCGCGGACCGCCGTGCGGTCCACCGGGGCCAGGGCCGGCAGGGCCGTGTCCCAGAGCCTGGCGAGGTGGGCGGCGGCCGGTTCCAGGCGGCCGGTGTGCAGGTTGATGCTCCGGCCCCGGACGCCGTCGCGGGCGGCGCGCCAGTACGCGGCCCGCAGCAGTTCCGGCTGCGGACGCGGGGCGGGCCGGGCGTCCCGTACGGCGGTCAGGGCGGCGGTGGCCAGTCCTTTGACCGCGGCGGCGACCAGCAGGGTGTCGTCGACGGTGGGGACGGCGTCGGCGATGCGGAACTCCAGGGTGGGTACGTGGTGGGACGGGCGGATGTCCCAGTACAGACCTCCCCGGTCGAGCAGGGTCTCGCTGGTGAGGAGGCGGTCGACGAGCCCCTCGAAGTGGGAGACGGACTCGAAGAACGGCGGGGGACCGGCGGCGGGCCAGCGTCCCCAGGTGAGGGTGCGCCAGCTCGCGTAACCGGTGTCCCGGGCGGCCCAGTAGGGCGAGTTCGCGGCGAGGGCGATCAGGGCCGGCAGCCAGGGACGCAGGTGGTTGCTCACCCCCAGCGCGGTGGCCAGGTCGGGGACGCCGATGTGGACGTGACAGGCACAGGCGGTCTGCTCGTGGTCCAGGGCGCGGAAGGTCGCCAGGCTCCGGGCGTAGCGGTCGCCGGTGGTCAGCGGTGGGGGAGTGTGCTGGCCCAGGACGGGCGTGCCGCTGGAGACGATGCGCAGCCCCAGGGCCGCGGCGGCGCGGGCGACGGCACGGCGGGTCGCGCGCAACTCCTCGCCCAAGTGGACCAGATCGGTGTGCGGGCGGGTGCGGATCTCCACCTGATAGCGGGTCAGTTCGGTGGTGACCCGGTCGCCGAGCTCCGCGGCCGCCTCGGCGACGACCTTGTCCGCCCGGGTGCTCACGTGCCGGGACACGGGGTCGACCAGCAGGTACTCCTCTTCCACGCCCACCGTGACCGGGGGCGCGGTGCCGGTGGTGCGGGGTGACGGGTCGTCGCCCGTCGTCGAAGGCCGCGCGTCGGTGGAGGTCCACTTCTCGCTCTTCATGGCCCTCAGTGTGTCACTGACAGTCACGGTGCCGGAGCCCCTTCCCGCCCGAAGGGGCCAACCTGCCGAGGCTGTCCCGGCCGGCGCGGGGCCGGCCGGGACACCGTGGGTCAGCGCAGGTCGAACCGGTCGAGGTTCATCACCTTGTCCCACGCGGTCACGAAGTCACGGAGGAACTTCTCGTCCGCGTCGTCGGCCGCGTACACCTCGGCGACCGCCCGGAGCTGGGAGTGCGAACCGAAGATGAGGTCGACGGCGCCGGCGGTCCACCTGACCTCGCCGGTGGCGCGGTCGCGGCCCTCGTAGACGTTCTCGGCGGACTCCGACGCCTTCCACTCCGTGCCCGAGTCGAGCAGGTTGACGAAGAAGTCGTTGGTCAGCGCCTCCGGCCGGTGGGTGAACAGCCCCTGCCGGGAACCCTTGAAGCCGGTGTTCAGAGCGCGCATGCCACCGATCAGCACCGTCATCTCGGGCGCGGTCAGCGTGAGCCGGTTGGCGGTGTCCAGCAGGAGGGTCTCCGGTGACAGCTTCTCGCCGGCGCGGAGGTAGTTGCGGAACCCGTCCGCCTTCGGTTCGAGCACGGCGAACGACTCCACGTCGGTCTGCTCCTGCGAGGCGTCCGTGCGCCCCGGCGCGAACGGGACGGTGATGTCGTGCCCGGCGTTCCGCGCGGCCTGCTCGACGGCCGCGCATCCGCCGAGGACGATCAGGTCGGCGAGGGAGACCCTCGTCCCGCCGGTCTGTGACCCGTTGAAGTCCCGCTGGATGCCCTCGAGGGTCCGCACCGTTTCGGTCACCTCGGGCAGGTCGTTGACCTCCCAGTCCTTCTGCGGCGCGAGCCGGATGCGGGCCCCGTTGGCCCCGCCGCGCTTGTCGGTGCCGCGGAAGCTGGCCGCGGCCGCCCAGGCGGTGGTGACGAGCTGCGGGACGGACAGCCCCGAGGCGAGGATGCGGCTCTTGAGGGCGGCGACGTCCTCGTCGCCGATCAGGTCGTGATCGACCGGCGGTACCGGGTCCTGCCAGAGCTGCGGCTCGGGGATCCACGGGCCGAGGTAGCGCGAGAGGGGACCCATGTCGCGGTGCAGCAGCTTGTACCAGGCCCTGGCGAACGCGTCGGCGAGCTCGTCCGGGTTCTCGTGGAACCTCTTGGCGATCGGCCCGTAGACCGGGTCCACCTTGAGCGCGAGGTCCGTCGTCAGCATCATCGGGGCGTGCCGCTTCGACGGGTCGTGGGCGTCCGGCACGGTGTCCTTGGCCGCGGGGTCCGTGGGGGTCCACTGCTTGGCGCCGGCGGGGCTGGTGGTGAGCTCCCACTCGTAGCGGAACAGGTTGTCCAGGTAGCCGTTGTCCCACTGGGTCGGCCGGGAGGTCCAGGCGCCCTCCAGGCCACTGGTGAGCGCGTCACCGCCCTTGCCGGTGCCGTAGGTGTTCCGCCAGCCCAGGCCCTGCTGCTCGAGGGGGGCGGCCTCGGGCTCCGGGCCGATGTACGAGGGGTCGACCGCGCCGTGGCACTTGCCGAACGTGTGACCGCCGACGATGAGCGCGACCGTCTCCTCGTCGTTCATCGCCATCCGCCCGAAGGTCTCGCGGATGTCCCGGGCGGCGGCCACCGGGTCCGGGTTGCCGTTGGGTCCCTCCGGGTTGACGTAGATCAGGCCCATCTGCACGGCGGCGAAGGGGCCGGCGAGCTCCCGGTCGCCGCTGTAGCGCTCGTCGCCGAGCCAGGTGTCCTCGGGGCCCCAGAAGATCTCCTCGGGCTCCCAGATGTCCTCGCGACCGAAGCCGAACCCGAACGTGGTGAAGCCCATCGACTCCATGGCGCAGTTGCCGGCGAAGACCAGCAGGTCCGCCCAGGAGATCTTCCGGCCGTACTTCTGCTTGACCGGCCACAGCAGGCGGCGCGCCTTGTCGAGGCTCGCGTTGTCGGGCCAACTGTTGAGGGGCGCGAAGCGCTGGGCGCCGGCCCCGCCGCCGCCCCGGCCGTCGGCGATGCGGTACGTCCCCGCGGCGTGCCAGCTCATCCGGATGAACAGCGGCCCGTAGTGGCCGTAGTCGGCGGGCCACCAGTCCTGGGAGGTCGTCATCACCTCGAAGACGTCCCGCTTCAGGGCCTCGACGTCGAGGGTCGCGAACTCCTTCGCGTAGTCGAAGTCCTCGTCCATCGGGTTGGAGCGGGACGAGTGCTGGTGGAGAACCTGGAGGTCGAGCTGATTGGGCCACCAGTCGCGGTTCGTCCTGGGCCGGGTCGGCGTGGGGGTCGGGGAGGGGATCGAGGGGTTCTCGCTCTCGCTGCGGGACACGTCCGCCCTTCTTCCTGTCTCGGGGTTTCCTTCTGCTGGGTGCTGCTCTGACGCTGTTCGCCTTGCCGGTACCGAGCACCGCGACACACGCTCGTGGCGCGTCCGAGGCGCCCGGCGGCGCGGAACGCCCGCCGGGCCCGCGTCCTCGAGAACACCGGGCCGGCGGCCGGCGGGAACCTCTCCACACGTACGACGCCGATGGCTGTGCCCGTGTCGGCGTCCGTATGGTCGCGCACCGCGGACCGCACCGCCACGAGAACACGCAGGGCACCCCCGCCCAACCGGAAGTCACGGCCGCAAGGAACCGCTCAAACCCCGACGACCCTGCCCTTGGCGGACACCTCGTAGACCAGGGTGACCGTGCGGCGGCCGCCGGGCGCCAGGGGGACGTCCCAGCGGACGATGCCCTCGGCGTCCACCGCGTCGGGCGCGGGGGAGCAGCTCTCCCGGCGCAGGCGGACCTCCACCGCCGAGACCTCGGAGACCGGGACGCGCTCCCGGACGACGACGACCCGCTCGTCCCGCTCCCCGGGCGCGGAGAACCGGGACAGGTGCAGCGTGACCGTACGGGTCACCACGGTCCGCTGGGTGAGGCCGGAGACGTCGCGGGACTCATCCGCGCACCGGACGACCCGGTGGTCGTCACGGCTGCCGAAGGCGAGCTCCACAGGGGCGCCGGGGGCGGTGAACTCCAGCGTGCCGCGGCCGCTGAAACCACTGCCGCGCACCAGGTCCACCGGCCCGGCGAGCAGGGCGTGACCGGAGAGGTTGTCGCACCGCACCACCTCGGTGACCAGTGGCGACAGCTCGGGCGAGCAGGCGTACTCGCGGCCGGCCGCCGTGGTGAACGAGGAGAGCGGCACCCGGTGGGCGCGGCCGTCCGCGGGCACGGAGACCGGCGCGGGAGCGTGCAGCACCCTCGCCTCACCGCCGTCGTCCACGCCCGGCAGGCCGAGGACCGGGGCGGGCCCGAGGTCCCCGATCTCCTCCTCGCGCAGCTCGACGTCGACCGTGCGGCGCTCGGCGGGGGAGCGGTCCTCCAGCGTCAGCCGGTCCTCGCCGAGCCGCGGCGGGTCGGTGGCCAGCGCCGAGCGGGCCGTCGACAGCGTCAGCCGCACGCCGGACCAGTCCTCCCCGGTCCGCTGCCAGACCACCGCGTCGGTCTCGAGCGTCAGACGGTCGCCGTCGAGCACGGCCCGGTAGGCGGGCCGCCACAGCGCGCACGGGGTGAGGTGGCTCAGCCGCAGCCGGGCCGGCCCGGCTGCCGAGGACTCCACGGTCAGCTCGACATGGCCGACCAGCTCGGCGGGCTCGCTCCCGGCGAGGCTCATGCCCTGGAGCGCCTCCCCGATCTCGGTGGCGAGGGCGGCCAGGCGGGCCTGTGCGGCGCGCAGCTCCTCACCGTACGCGTCGCGCTCGGCGTCGACCCGGTCGAGTTCGCGGTTCCAGCGCACTCCGTCCGTCTCGCCGGCGCCGGCGCCCTCGCCGATCTCGCGCAGCAGGTCGGTGGCGAGGCGGCCGAGCAGGTCGAGGCGGGTGCGCAGCCGCTCGACCCGCTGCTCCAGCCCGTCCCGCTCCTCTTCGAGGGCGTGCACATGGCGGCGCAGGGCGGAGTCGTCCTCCGCGGGCGGCCGCGGGCCGCGTGGCGTCCAGTCGCGGACGATCCGCACGTCCAGCACGGTCGCGGGGTGATCGGCGGTCAGTTCGGCGTGGAGGGTGCGGTCGACGGCGGACGCGCCGACCGGACCGAGGCGCAGCCGCTGGACCCCGGCCTCCAGGTCGAGCACGGCGGTGCGCTCGACGTGGGCGCGGTCCTCCAGGCAGGTGACGGCCGTGACGGGCAGGGCGATCGGCTTCGAGGGGGTGGACATGGTGGGTGTCAGCTCCTGCGGTTGCCGCCGACCAGGGCCTTGCCGGCCGGGATGCGGATCTCGTAGCCGCCCTCCAGGGCGGCGGTGCCGCCGGCGGGCAGGTCCACCCGCCGGACGCGGGTGCCCGGCGCGTGGTGCTCGGGCGCGGAGCCGGTGTCGACGGCGGTCCAGCCGGCCCGTTCCTCGATCCGCACGTCCGGGTCGGAGGTGACCGGCACGCGTTCGCGGACCTCGACGGTGACGGACCGGGCGAGCCGGTTGGCCAGCTCGACGTGGACGCGGTGGTCGAGCACGGTGGTGCTGCCCCGCAGGCCCGAGGCCGACTCGTGCAGGTGGGTACGGCGGGTGACCGCGATGCCCTCGGCCGGCCCGAGCCCGACACGGCTGACACCGCCGGGGGCGAGCGTGGGCAGGGCGGTGGTGAGCAGGAAGTCGTCGTCGACGGTGACCTCGACCGGCCCGGCCAGCAGTGCCTGGTCGGTGGTGTTGGAGAGCACCAGCGTCGCGTACACGGTCTGCTCCACGGACGGCACGCTGAGGTACTCGGTGCGCAGGCCGACCGGGATCTCGGTGACGGTGACGGTGTGCCAGGTGCCGTCCGAGGGGATGTCGGCGCGGGCGGCGGCGTCGAAGCGGTGGTCGAAGGAGCCCGCCGACTCGCGGGGCCGTACGGCGTGTCCCGGCAGCGGCAGGGCGGCCACCGCTTCGGCGCGGCGGCGGTGTTCGGTGCCCACGGGGTCGAAGGACGTGTCGGGGAACAGCCGCCCTCTGCGGGCGGCCGGCTCGTCGGGGCCGCACAGGACGAGCGCCGCGTAGTCCAGTTCGCCGCCGCTGGGGCGCGGAGGGCCGGTCACCGGTGGCGGGGGCGCGGCGGGCGCTCCGGGCGCGGGGGGCGCCATGGCGGCGGGGGGTGCCGGGAAGGCCCCGGCGCCGGTGCGCGGCCGGCCGGCCGGGCGGGACGGGGCGGACCGCACGGGGGCGGGGACGGGGCCGCCCGGTGCCAGGGGTGCGGCGGCCGGTCCCCCGTAGCCCTGGTGCGGTGCGGGCGGGGGTGGCGGCGGCGGGGGAACGGCGCCGGGTGCGGCGCCGCCCGCGGCCACGGCTGTGGCGGACCCGGCCGGCGTGGGGCGTGGGCCCGCCGCGTCGTACCCGGCGAACAGGTCGGCGAGCCCGGCCGGGGGCTCGCGCCAGCCGGACGGCGCGGGGGCGGGCTGGCGGCGGCCGATCCGCTGGGAGCGGAGCCTGGGCAGGTCGGTGCGGCGGCGCAGGTCGGCGGTGGCGAGGGCGACGCGCACGCCGGTCCAGTCCTCGCCGGTGCGCTGGGCCACCGAGGCGCGCAGCACCAGGCGGCCGCGGTCGTCGCCCTGGCGGTGGGTGAGCCGGTAGGCGGGCACCCAGACGGCGCCCGGCACGCCGTACTCCAGCTCCACCTCCACCTCCGCCGGCGCGTCGCCGGTGCCGTCGAGCGTCAGCAGCGCGCAGAGCGTGGTCCGCACGTGTGCTGACGGTGCGTCGGTGGAGGCGCGGGCCAGCCGGTCGGTGGCGACGGCGAGTTCGTGCCCGACCCGGCTCAGCTCCTCCTCCAGCCCGGTCAGCCGGGCGTGCAGCCGCGCCAGCCGCCCGTCGACGAAGTCGGCGAGCTCCAGCCACGCGTCGACGGGTGTCCGGCGGTACGGTTCCTCCCGCTTGCGGCCGGGCGGCGCCGGCCGCAGCGCGCCGACCTCCTCGATCAGGCCGAGCTGCCGGTCCCGGCGGTCCTGCGCCGCCGCGTACGCGTCCTGGAGCCGCTCGACCTCGCGCCGCAGCTCGTCGGGGGCGCCGGTGCCGGCCGGCTCCGCCTCGACGTCCACCCGGGCCTCGGTGACGCGCACGCCGGGGGCGCCCAGGACGCGGGCCCGCAGCGAGCCCGGGTCCATCGACCGGGGGAGCCCCGTCACCCGCACCCGGCCGCCGGGCGGCACGCTGCCCCGCGCCAGGCGGCGGCAGAGCGCGCCCTGCGCGTACACCACGACCCCGTCGAGGGTCGATGCCCACCTCTGTGCCGCCCCGGTTGTCATCCGCTCCGCCCCCCGCCGAGTCCGTTCGGGGCGAAGCCTACGCGAGCCGTCCGCCGCGGTCGTGCCCGTTTCCGGCGAGGGGCAGGCGGGTCAGCTCCCCGGCTGTTCGATCACCTGGGCGATGTAGAGGGATTCGCCGAGCGTGCCGATCAGATCGAGCTGGGTGTCCAGGTAGTCGATGTGCTCCTCCTCGTCGGCGAGGATCGACTCGAAGAGGTTCGCGGAGGTGACGTCGCCCTTGCCGCGCATGACGTCGATGCCGCGCCGGAGGCGGTCGATCGCCTCGACCTCGATCTGCCGGTCGGCCTCGAACATCTCCTTGGCCGTCTGCCCGACCCGGACGTGGAACAGCCGCTGGTAGTTGGGCAGGCCGTCGAGGAGCAGGATGCGGTCGGTCAGTGCCTCCGCGTGGTTCATCTCCTCGAACGACTCGTGGCGCGTGTGTGCGGCCAGGCGCGTCCAGCCGTTGCTCTGCTGCATCTTCGCGTGCAGGAAGTACTGGTTGATCGCCGTCAGCTCGGCGGTGAGCTGCTCGTTGAGGAACGCGACGACTTCCGTGTCGCCCTTCATGGCGGTTCTCCTTCCGCACGGGGGCGGGCGGATGCCTTCATCGTCGCACCGCTGGAATGATCGGTTCCAGTAAGTTCGGCCTTCCTTGCCGGGCGCCCGGGCGGGTCGTCCCCGGGGGCCGGATCAGCCGTCCGCGTCCAGGCGCCGTACGCGCTCCGCGTCGCACGTCCTCGGGCAGGTCAGGCACGCCTGGGCCGGCTCCAGCGTGTAGTACAGGCAGCAGCCGAGCCGGGTGCGGGTCGGGTACCGCCGCCCTTCGGCGCCGTGCAGGACGCGGAAGGCGGCGCCGCCCGGGAACGGGGGAAGGCCGGCCGGGAGCAGCTCGGTCGCGGCGGCGATGGCCCGCTCCTCCTCGCCCAGCGCCCGGCCCAGGTACCAGATCCCGGAGACCAGGTCGTCGGTGACCATGCCCCACAGGGCGCGCGGCCCGCGCCGCACGTACGGCCCGGCCGCGGCCAGCAGGGGGCGTACGTGGTCGGCCACCGCGGCCCGCAGCTCGGCCCGCAGCGCCTCCTCGTGGCCCAGCACCCGCGTACCCGGCAGGCCCGCCGCCGGGTCGTCCGGCAGGCAGGCGAACCCCGACGCGGGCAGGACCTCGAAGGCGCCCGTCGACGGGTCGAGCCGCACCTCGCGCGGGTGGACGCGGGGCACGCGCCGCTCCAGGTACCAGGCGCCGCTCATCAGCAGGCTGACGGTCCAGAGGTAGCCGTGCAGGGCCCGGGAGGCGGCGACGTCGCCGCGCGGGGCCCGTCCGTGGTGGGCACGGATGCGGGCGGCCTCGGCGCCGACGAAGGCGTCCAGGGCGGCTGGGCTCTCCGCCAGCTCCGCCCCGTCCAGTTGCCCCCGGGCGGCCGGACCCGGGGCCGCGACCCGCGCGTCGAGCGCCTCGCAGCAGGCCGTCAGCCGCTGATAGGTGCTGGTCAGGACGGCGGCCGTGGTCAGGGCCCGGCCGGTGGCGGCGGTCCCCGGTGCCATGGTCATCGGCGCTCCAGAGTGAAGGGAGGTAGGTAAGGCTTACCTTAACCACACGTCGGGAGTTGAACGTCCTCCGGGGGTCATGTCCGGCGCAAGCGGCGGAAGTTGAACCCTTAGGGTTGCCTAACCTAGGCTGGCGCCGCCGATGTGGCGGAATCCACCGGCTCCCCACCTCTTCGATCGGAAGGGGCCACCGCCATGCGGTTGTACCTGCTCGCCCTCAACCCCACCGACTCGGTCAGCGAAGGCTTCCTCCCGGCAGCGGCCCGGCTCGGCCTCGACGTCACCGTGCTCACCGACCAGCCCGGACCCCACCTGCGACGCCACCCCGGCACCGAGGTCCTGGAGTGCGACGTGCGCGACTTCCGCGCCGTCATCACCCGCGTGGCGACCCACCACCCGCCGGACGCGGTCTTCACCAACAGCGACCACCTCCAGACCCAGGCCGCCCTGGCCGCCGAGTACTTCGGGCTGCCCGGCAAGAGCTGGCGGACCGCGCTGCGCACCAAGGACAAGGCGCACCTGCGCCGCCACCTCGCCGCGACCGGCGCCGACACGGTGTGGTCCGCCGAACTCCCCGCCGGACACGACCCGGCCGTGCTGACCGGCCTCGACGTCCCCCACCCCTGCGTGGTCAAACCGCGTGAGGGCGTGGCCAGTGAGGACGTGGTGCTGGTCGGCGCGCCCGGGGACCTGCTGCCGCGCTGCCGCGAGATCCAGGCGCGGCGGCCCGACGCGGCACTCGTCGTCGAGGAGTACCTCGCCGGAGAGCTCCACACCCTGGAGACGCTCGGCGACGGTCGCGTACGCCACGTCCTGGGCGGCTTCCACACGGAGCTGTCCCCGCCGCCGTACTTCATCGAGGAACGCCTCACCTTCGTCCGGGCCCACCCCGAGCCGGTCGTCGCCCAGGTCCTCGCCCAGCTCGACGCCCTGGGCGTCCACTTCGGCGCCTGCCACACCGAGTTCGTCGTCCACGAGGGCCGCGCCCGCATCATCGAGGTCAACTACCGTGCCATCGGCGACCAGTGCGACCTGGTGCTGGCCCAGCTCCTCGGCATCCCGCTCTTCGAGCACATCCTCCGCACCCACCTGGGCGAACCGCTCCCGGCGGACCTCGGCGCCCGCACCGACGGCGCGGCCCGGCTCGAATACCCCTGCGCCCACCGCGCGGGCACCCTGACGGCCGCCCCCGCCGCCGCCGACCTGACGGTGGACGGGGTGAGGCTGACGTACCGGCCCCTGCGCGAGGTGGGGGAGCGGCACGAGCTGTACCACACCAACCGGGACTTCGTCGGCGTGCTGCGGGCCACCGGCACCGACCAGCGCACCGTCGACCGCGTCGCCGCCGGCTTCCTCGCCGCACAGCGCTGGGAGATAACCCCGTGACCACCGTGACCCCCTCCGGCGCCACCGGGTCCGCCACCGACGAGCGCGAACTGATGCTCCGGGTGCTCGGCGCGCTGCTCCGGGAGGACGTCGCCGGGCTGCGCACCCGCTCCACACCCGTGGAGCGGGCCGACGGCCCCTGGCTGCGCCTCCCCGACCCCGGCCGGGAGGGCGGCGCCCTGCTGCTGCCCGTGACGGAGGACGGGTTCCAGAGCGTGTACGCGGCCCGGCTCCCGCTGCTCCTCCGCGAGCCGGACGGCGCCGGACTGACCGGCCACGACGAGGTGCTCGACGCCCTCGCCGCGCTCGCCGACCCGGCCGACCGGGACGGCTTCCGCGCCTTCGCCGAGGAGTGCCGCCAGACCCTCGCCACCATGCGGCTGCACCGGCGCACCCACGACGACGTCACCCGCGCCCTGACCGCCCGCCACGGCACCGACCCGGCCGGCTGGACCGGGCTCACCGGCGCCCTCGCCCACGACACGCTCGCCGCCCGCCACGACCACCCCGTCTACCCCACCGCCCGGGGCCGGGCCGGACTGGACGAGCGACACCTGCGCGCCTACGCCCCGGAGTTCCACCCGCGCTTCGCGCTGCGCTGGCTGGTCGTACCGCGCCGGGCCCTCACCGTGACCGGCACCCTCCCCGACCTCTGGCCCACCCCGGCGGCGCTCGGCCTGCCGCACCTCGACACCGGCCACCTCGCCCTGCCCGTTCACCCCCTCACCCTCGGCGAGCCGCTGCGCGAGGCCCTGCGCGCCACCGGACTCCAGGCAGAGGCGGTCCTCGCCGACCGCCCGTACCTCGACGTCGTCCCCACCCTGTCCATGCGGACGGTGGCCCTCACCGCCGACCCGGCCCTCCACCTCAAACTGCCCCTCGCCACCTCCACCCTGGGTCTGCGCAACCGCCGCACCATCAAGCCCGGCACCCTCGTCGACGGGGCCGCCGGCCAGCGGCTGCTGGAAGCGGTGACCGCCCGCGAGCCCCGCTTCCGCGCCACCGTGCTGCACGCCGACGAGACCGTCCACGCGCACGCCGGGCACGAACTCCTCGCCGTGCTCTGCCGCCGCTGGCCGGACGGGCTCGACGGCGCGGCGGTCGTCCCCCTGGCGGCCCTGCTGAGCCGGGCGCCCGGAGGCCGGCTGGTGATCGACCACCTCGCCGACCGCTTCTACGGCGGTGACCCGGTCGCGCTGCTCGACGCCTGCCTCACCCTGCTCCTCGACTGGCACACGACCCTCTTCGCCTACGGCATCGCGCTCGAGTCCCACCAGCAGAACACCTCGCTGGTGCTGGACGGCCCACCCGGCCGCACCCGGATGCGGCTGCTGCTGAAGGACAACGACGGGCCGCGCGTCCACACCGCCCGCATGCGCGGCGCCCTCGGCGCGGACGCCCCGCACCCGGCCGCGTTCGCCGACGCCCGTGTCTTCGGCGACGACGACCGGCCCGTCACCGACCTGTTCACCACCATCACCGTCCATCTGTGCGCGGGCGCCCACGCCTTCGGGCTGGCCCGGCACGGCCGCGCCCCGCTGGACCGGCTGCTCGGCCTCGTCCGCGACCGGCTGGCCGAGGCCGTCGAGCGGCTCGGCACCGCGCCGGGGGAGCCGGGAGCCGTGCTGCGCGCGCACGTCCTGGACGCGCCCGAGCTCCCGGTCAAGGCGATGGTCACCGCCGGGACCCTGCTGACCAAGGAACGCTCCGGCGCGGCCGACATCAACAAGCACTACACCACCGGCCCCAACTACCTGCGCCGTGCGCCGTGACCGTGGCCCCACGCCCGCCCGCCCACGACCGGCCCTCCGCTCCCCCCGATCACTCCGCACTGGAGCCCTGTGATGTCCCCCCTGAACAACCCGCCCACCGCCACCCCCACCGGCCTGCCCACCGCCGGCGAGGTGACGGCCCACACGCTGCTCAACTGCCTGCTGCGTGAGGTGTCCGGCCCCGAGGAGCAGGCCGAGGTCACCGGCGGTCACCTGCTGCTGCGCCTGCCCCGCCGGGGCGTGCTGCTGCGCGTCGCCCTGCGCCGCACCTCCCTGTCCGGCGCGCACCGCTTCACCGGGCCCGTGCGGGAACGCCGCGACGGCGACTGGGCGGAGGTCGGCTGGCGGCGCCTCGCGGCGTACGTACAGGACGAGCTGGCACTGCGCACGGGCGTCCGCAACGAGGAGTTCCCCGACCAGCTCGCCTCCAGCCACCGGGCGCTCGCCGCCACGCTCGCGGCCCGCACCCCGGCCCGGCCCGCCGACGAGGGCGGCACCGGGGGCGGCGACAGGGCCGCGACCTACCTGGCCTCCGAGCAGTCCCTGCTGTTCGGCCACCGCTTCCACCCCACGCCCAAGGCCCGCTCCGGCGACACCGCCTCCTGGCTGTCGTACGCCCCCGAGGCCCGGGCCTCCTTCCCGCTGCGCCACCTCGCCGTCCGCGCGCACCTCATCGCCGAGGAGAGCGCCGCACCGGGCGCCACCGCGCCGCTCGACCGGCTGAACCCCCGCGTCCCGGACGGCTACCGGACGCTGCCCGCGCACCCGTGGCAGTACGAGATGCTGCGCGACCACCCCGCCCTCCGCGCGGCCCTCGGCCGCGGCGACGTCATCGACCTGGGCCGCGGCGGGCCGCCCTTCGCCGCCACCGCATCGGTGCGCACCCTCTACGACGGCGAGACGTTCCTTAAGTTCAGCCTGAACGTCCGCATCACCAACTGCCTGCGCAAGAACGCGCACTACGAACTGGCCGGCGCGGTCGCCCTGACCCGACTGCTGGAGCCGGTCTGGGCCGACCTGGCCACCCGCTTCCCCGGCAGCGCCATGCTGCGCGAACCCGCCTACCGCACGCTCGCCCTGCCCGGCCCCGACGGCACCCCGGACCGCGACCTGTTCGAGGGCCTCGGCGTGATCGTCCGCGAGGGCCTGGCCGGCCGGCTCATGCCCGGCACCACCCCGCTGCTCGCGGGCGCCGTCGCCGACGAGTACCCGACCGGCCCCGCCCACGTCTCCCGACTCCTGGCCGGGGCGGGCCCGGCGACCGCCCGCGAATGGTGGGCGGCCTACCTCAGGCTCCTCGTCCCGCCCGTCCTGGCGGCCTACTTCGACCACGGGGTGGTCCTGGAACCGCACCTCCAGAACGTCCTCGTGTGCGTGGACGACGACGGCATGCCCGCCCAGGTGCTCTTCCGTGACCTGGAGGGCACCAAGCTGCTCGCGGACCACCACGCGCGGACCCTCGCCGCCCTGCCCGCCGAGGTCGCGGGCCCCCTGACGTACGACGCCCGGCGGGGCTGGGACCGCGTCGTGTACTGCCTGCTGGTCAACCACGTCGCCGACATGCTGGCCGCCGTCGCCGACCTGCACCCGGGCACCGAACGCGCCCTGTGGGCCCAGGTCCGCACCACCCTGCGGTCCCACGCCCGCCGGTACGGCAGCCCGCCGCCGCTCACCGCCCTGCTCGCGGGCGGGCCGCTGCCCGCCAAGGCCAACCTGCTCACCCGCTGGCAGCGCAGGGCCGACCGCGAGGCCGGTTACGTCCGCCTGCCCTCCCCGTTCACCCAGCTCGTGCCGTCCACCGCCGACCCCGTCCGGAGCGCCGCCCGATGACCGCCCCCACCGCCGCCGTCCGTGACCGGGTCCTGGCCCTGTCCTCCGCCGAACTGCCCGCCTACGTCTACGACCTCGCCGCGCTGCGCGCGCACGCGGCGGCCGTGCGGGCGGCCCTGCCGGGGTGCGTGGAGCTGCACTACGCCGCCAAGGCCAACCCCGAGCCGGAGATCCTGGCCGCGCTCGCCCCGTACGTGGACGGCTACGAGGTGTCCTCGGGCGGCGAACTCGCCCACGTGGGCCGGGCGGTGCCGGGCCACCCGCTGGCCTTCGGCGGCCCGGGCAAGACGCCCGACGAGATCGCGGCGGCGCTGGAGCGGGGCGTCGCGCGCTTCCACGTCGAGAGCGCGCACGAACTGCGCGTCCTGGCCGAACTCGCCGGACGCGCCGCGCCGGACACCCCGGTGGCCGTCCTGCTCCGCGTCAACCTGCCGCCGGCCGACGGGGCGCTGGCGGGCAGCTCCCTGACGATGGGCGGCCGCCCCACACCGTTCGGTCTCGACCCCTCCGAGGCCGGCGCGGCCGTCCGCCTCCTCACCGACGGCACCCACCCGCACCTCGAACTGCGCGGCGTCCACGCCCACCTGGCCAGCGGCCTCCACGCGCCCGAGCTGCTGGCGGTGGCCGGGTCGGTGGTGAGCTGGGCCGTGGAGCTGGCCGCTCGCCACCGCGTCCGCCTCGCGGAGGTCAACGTCGGCGGGGGCATGACCGTGGACTACGCGGCCCCCCGGCGGCGGTTCGACTGGACCGCGTACGGCGCCGGTCTCGCCCGCCTCGCCGCGGCCCACCCGGACCTCACCCTGCGCATCGAGCCGGGCCGGGCGCTGACGGCGTACTGCGGCTGGTACGCCACCGAGGTGCTGGACGTGAAGCACAGCCACGGCGAGGAGTTCGCCGTCGTCCGGGGCGGTACCCACCACCTGCGCACCCCCGCCACCAAGGGGCACGACCAGCCCTGCTCCGTGCTGCCCGTGGAGTCCTGGCCCCACCCCTGGCCGCGTCCCTCCGCCCGGGGGGACCGCCTCACCCTCGCCGGCCAGCTCTGCACGCCCAAGGACGTGCTCGCCCGCAACGTCCCGGCGCACGGGCTCCGGGCCGGTGACCGGGTCGCGTTCGGCCTCGCGGGCGCCTACGCCTGGAACATCTCGCACCACGAGTTCCTCATGCACCCCCGGCCGGGCTTCCACTTCCTCGGTGCCGGACTCCCGGGCCCCAGCCCGCTCGAAGATGGCGGTCGACCTGCTGATCGCACGGCGGGAGGTGCACCCGCGGGAGAAGACCAAGCCGGCCGAGCCGCACGCTGAACGGCAGCGCCAGCGCCTTCCGTCATGCGCGGGCCTCAACTCATCAACGCCGCCGAGTAGTTGACAGGCGATCCAGGGCGACGCTTTGATCAGGCACTCGTAACGTCCGAACACCTACAGGGGGAACGCTTGATGAAGCGCAGCACAGCGGCAAAGGCCGGTATGGCTCTCGCGGCGAGCGTCATCATCGTCGGGGGCATGGCGGGCTCGGCTTCCGCAAGCGGAAGCAACGTGACCATCTCCCGGACCTGGGGCACAGCGACCTTCACGACCTACGGCGACGAGCTGAAGGTGAAGGACCTGACCGCGGACGGCTACTCCGTGCATGCGAAGATCCAGCGCTACCAGAAGGTCAACATCGACGCGTGGAGCTGGGTGGATCACCGGACCGGCTGCTACGACACGACCACCACGAGCCACACGACCGACGGCTACTCGGTCTGCGACTACGACCTGATCGAGAACGACCCGGTCCGGGTCTGCATCGTCCGCTCGAAGGACGGCGTCCGCTACGGCGACTGGGTCTGCAGCGCCCAGACGCAGGCCTGATTCCCGCCGTCCCGCGCGCCTCCGCCCGTGCTCGGCCGCGGGCGCGGGCGCGCAGGACGCTTGCGCCCCACCCTCGCGGTAACGGTCTCCTCGCGGTGGACGGTTTTGCCCACGTCGTGGCGGGGTGCCTGGTGCTTGTCCGCTGTGCCGGGCGGTCGTCCAGGGCCGGCGGGCTCGGGCCGCGGAGCTGGTCGGCGGTAACCGCGGTGGCGGTACGCAGGTGCAGTCGATGAGTTTGGGCGGCTCTGGGAGTCTGATGGAGGACACGCGATCCCTGGAGGCCGCCCCATGGCTGAACCACATGTTCCGGAAACTCGGAAAGCTCTGGAACGGGCGATCCACGTCGAGCGGTTGGCGCTCGCTCAAGACCTCGCCGAACTCAGCGAGGCTCAGTGGGCGAAAGCATCACTGTGTGAACGCTGGACCGTGGAGGAGGTCGTAGCCCATCTGACGGCAGGCGCCGGCACGAGGATGTGGCGCTGGCTGCTGAGCATGCTGGCCGCGCGGTTCGACCCCGATCTGCACAACGACCGACGACTCGCGAAGCACCGTGGTGCTACACCTGAAGAGACCTTGCGGCGATTTCGCGAAGTTGTCGCCGGGCCCGCCGGGCCGACAGGACACACTGCGGCCTGGCTGGGCGAAACAGTCGTCCACGGCGAGGACATCCGCCGGCCATTGGGTCTCGTGCGGACACCCCCGGTGGCCACGACGACCGCCGTGGCTCGGTTCTTCGCCAGCCGCGATTTCACTGTCGCGAGCAGCACTGCGATCGCGGGCCTGCGAGTCGAGGCCACAGACGGACCGTTCACCACCGGCTCGGGGGATCTGCTCCGGGGGCCGACCCTCTCGCTGGTGATGGGGATGGCGGGCCGCGCAGCAGCCTGCGAGGACCTTGAGGGGGACGGGGCGGCAGTCCTGCGGGCCCGACTGCGTTCGGGTTAGAGCCGCGCCGGCGGACGGGGGTCACCTCGCCCTGGCCGCCTTCGTGGCGATCGGCCGTTTCGCACGGGACCCTTCACCGGCTGACCGGTCCGTCCCTCGGGGCGGGTGCGCGCGGGAAGGGCCGGGAGTGGCGCACACGTTTGGCAACTCGATTAGGTGAGGCTAACCTTAGTCCTCCGGTGTCCCAACTGCCGCGAGAAACGGCCCTCTTGCGCGACGTGGTGGGACCGAAGGAAGGGACCCCTTTGACCACGGCCACCCCCCGCCTCGTCGCCCCGCCGTCACGTCTTCTCGCGCTCGCCCCGCCCCTCGTGCGGGCCGCGCACGCCGGTGACGCCGCCGCGCTCGAAGCCCTGTCCCGGCCGTTCGTCCGCTCGGGCGCCCTGCGTGAGCGCCCCCGCTCCCTGTACGCCGCGGACGCGGCCGACTTCCTGGTGGCGGAGGGCCCGGACGGCACGCTCGAAGGCTGCCTGGGGCTGCGCGTCCACCGCTCCGAAACGGCCGGGGACCGCGGTCCCACGGGCGTCCTGTACAACTTCTGTGTCGCCCCGCACCGGCAGGGGCGCGGGGTGGGCCGGCTGCTGATGCGGGCGGCGCTCGCCCGGGCGGCGGCCCAGTCGCTGAGCGCGCTGTTCACCGCGACGACCGGGGGCGGGGACCTCTTCCTGCGGTGCGGCTTCACCCCCGCCGGGACGCGTCCGGCGCCCACCGCCTGGGTCGACTCGCTGGACCCGCGCCGCAATTCACGGATACTCGTCCGCGCGCTCTGACCGGTGGCCCCGCACGGGGGCGGGGTCCGGTCCGGCAACCGGCGTCCGGACCCGCCCCCCGGGCGTCCAGGACATCCGGCTCCTCCGCGGTGCCGCCCCCGCCGGCCACCAGAGCCGGCGGGGGAGTACCTCACGGCACGCGGCGGCCGGTGAGCACCTCGTACCGGTCGGAGGTCACGCGCCGCCCTCCTCGGGATCGGGCACCACGGTCGTGCCCGAGCCGCCGTCGCCGAGGACGCCCCGCAGCACCGCGTGGGGCACCCGGCCGTCCAGGACGTGCGCCGCGCGCACACCCGACCGGACCGCCCGCAGGCACCCCTCCATCTTGGGCAGCATCCCGCTCGCCAGTTCCGGCATGAGCTTCTCCAGCTCACCGGCCGTCAGGCGGTCGATCAGTACGGGGTCGTGCGGCCAGTTCGCGTACAGGCCCTCGACATCGGTGAGCACCACGAGCCTCTCCGCCTCCAGGGCCACCGCCAGCGCCGACGCCGCGAGGTCGGCGTTGATGTTGTACACCTGCCCGTCGTCCCCCCGCGCCACCGGGGACACCACCGGGACGCGGCCCTGGTCCATCAGGGCCAGCAGGACCCGCGGGTCCACGCCGACGATGTCACCGACCAGCCCGATGTCCACCGGCTCACCGTCCACCCACGCCGCCCGCCGCACGGCCGTCATGGTGTGGGCGTCCTCGCCCGTCAGCCCCACCGCGAGCGGCCCGTGGGCGTTGATGAGCCCCACCAGCTCCCGCTGCACCTGACCCGCCAGCACCATCCGGACCACCTCCATCACCTCCGGGGTGGTCACCCGCAGCCCCGCCTCGAAGCGGACCTCCAGGTCCAGGCGGTCGAGCAGCGCGCTGATCTGCGGTCCGCCCCCGTGCACGACCACCGGGCGCAACCCGGCACGCCGCAGCTCCACCACGTCCCGGGCGAAGGCGCGCTTCAGCTCCTCGTCGACCATGGCGTTGCCACCGAACTTGACCACGACCGTCCGGCCACCGGACTCCTGCGGCCGTGTCACCCCCGCGCTCATGAGCTGTACGCGCTGTTCTCGTGGACGTACTCGGCGGTCAGGTCATTCGTCCAGATCACCGCCGACGCGTCACCGGAGCGCAGGTCGGCCGTGATCCTGATCCGGCGCCCCGACAGGTCCACCCCGGCACGGCTCTCACCCGCCGCGCCGTCCCGGCACACCCATACGCCGTTGATGGCCACGTCCAGCCGGTCGGGGTCGAACACGGCGTCCGTCGTACCGATCGCCGACAGCACCCTGCCCCAGTTGGGGTCCTCCCCGTGCAGGGCGCACTTGAGCAGGTTGTTCCTCGCGACCGAGCGGCCCACCGTCACGGCGTCCTCCTCCGACGCCGCCCCGACGACCTCCACCTCGATCTCCTTCGACGCGCCCTCCGCGTCCGCGACCAACTGCCGTGCCAGGTCCTGGCAGACGGCGTGCACCGCCCCGGCGAAGGCGGCCGCGTCCGGTGTCACTCCCGAAGCGCCCGACGCGAGCAGCAGCACGGTGTCGTTCGTGGACATGCAGCCGTCGGAGTCGACCCGGTCGAAGGTCGTACGGACCGCCTCGCGCAGTGCGGAGCCGAGCGCGGGCGCGTCCACCTCCGCGTCCGTGGTGAGCACCACCAGCATGGTGGCCAGCCCGGGCGCGAGCATGCCCGCGCCCTTCGCCATCCCGCCCACGACCCAGCCGGGACCACCGGCCACCGCCGTCTTGTGCACCGAGTCCGTGGTCTTGATCGCGACGGCCGCGTCCTCGCCGCCCCCGGGCGAGAGCCGGGCCGCGGCGGCGTCGATGCCCGCGGAGACCTTGTCCATCGGCAGCATGACCCCGATGAGTCCGGTGGAGCACACCGCGGTCTCGTACGGGTCCACTCCCGCCGCCCGGGCGGTGCGCTCGGCCATGATGCGGGCGTCGACGGCTCCCGCCTGACCCGTACAGGCGTTGGCGCCACCGGAGTTCAGCACCACCGCGGACACCCGGCCACCGGCGAGCACCCGTCTGGACCAGCGCACCGGGGCGGCCTGGACCCGGTTGGAGGTGAACACCCCGGCGGCCGCGCGGGACGGGCCGCGGTTCACCACCAGGGCGAGGTCCGGGTCACCGGATTCCTTCAACCCGGCGGCCACACCGCTCGCGAGGAATCCCTGGGCAGCGGTCACACTCACGGAGCCACTCCATTCTTGGGCAGGCCCAGGCCTTCCGGCAGGCCGAGGGCGACATTCATGCTCTGCACCGCGCCACCCGCGGTGCCCTTGGTCAGGTTGTCGATCGCGCTCACGGCGATCAGGCGACCGGCCCGCTCGTCCACGGCCACCTGCACCTGCGCGGTGTTCGAGCCGAGGACGGCACCGGTCGACGGCCACCGGCCGGCCGGCAGCAGCCGGACGAACGGCTCGGAGCCGTACGCCGCTTCGTACGCGGCACGCGCCGCCCCACCCGCACCGGCGGCGGACCCGGACCGGTGCGCCGGGCGCAACCGCGCCGAGCAGGTGGCGAGGATGCCCCGCGCCATCGGTGCCAGCGTGGGTGTGAAGGAGACCGTCACCGGCTCGCCCGCCACCCGGGAGAGGTTCTGCGTCAGCTCCGGTGTGTGCCGGTGGCCGCCACCGACTCCGTACGGGCTCATGGCGCCCATCACCTCGGAGCCGAGCAGGTGCGGCTTGACCGCACGGCCCGCCCCGGAGGCCCCGCTCGCCGCGACGACCACGGCCTCCGGCTCCACCAGGCCCGCGGCGAAGGCCGGGTACAGCGCCAGGGTCACCGCGGTCGGGTAGCAGCCGGGTACGGCCACACGGGCCGCGCCCGCCAGTTCCGCACGCGCGCCGGGCAGTTCGGGAAGCCCGTAGGGCCAGGTGCCGGCGTGGGCGGAGCCGTAGAAGCGTTCCCAGTCGGCGGGGTCGCGCAGCCGGAAGTCGGCGCCGCAGTCCACGATCAGCGTCCGCGGGTCCAACTGGCCGGCGACGGCGGCCGACCGCCCGTGCGGCAGGGCGAGGAAGACCACGTCGTGCCCGCGCAGCGCCGCCGCCGAGGTCTCCCCGAGCACCCGGTCGGCGAGCGCGGTCAGGTGCGGCTGCACCTCCCCGAGCGTGCGGCCCGCGCTGCTGTGCGCGGTGACCGCGCCGATCTCCACCTCCGGGTGTGCCGCCAGCAGGCGCAGGATCTCCCCGCCCGCGTAACCGCTCGCTCCGGCCACCGCGACCCGTACCGTCATGTGCGTCGTCCCTCTTCGTGCGTGCTCGATGTCCGGCCGGTGCCCGGCCGGTTGTCTGATGGCGGGTCAGGCCCCCTCCGCGGGGCGGCCGGCCGCCAGGTCGCGCAGCAACCCGTCGGTGGTGCACACGACGCCGCTGCGCGCGGCCCACCGCAGGGCCATGGAGTGCTCCTCGGCGGAGAAGTCGGCCACCGCGTCGGCGACGACGAAGGGCTGGATGTCGTTCATGAAGGCGTCCGCCGCGGTCAGCAGGACGCCGAGGTGGGCGTACACCCCGCAGACGATGAGCTGGTCGCGCCCTTGGGACCTCAGCAGTCTGCCGAGGTGGCTGCGGAGGAAGGCGTTGTGGCGCACGTTGGCCAGCAGGTGCTCACCGGGGCGTGGTGTCAGCGGGGCCACGATCGCGGCGGCGTCGGACCCGTCGCCGATGCCCGGGCCCCAGACGTCGGCGAGCAGGCCGCGCCGGCCCGGCTCCTGCGCGGCCGGTTCGGCGCTGAAGACCACCGGCATGCCCAGGGTGCGAGCGAGTTCGCGGAGCGCGGCGATGTTGTCGACCAGCTCCACCACGGGCGAGCGGCCCGCCGGGAACGCCCGCACGAAGTGGTTCTGCATGTCGTGGACGAGCAGCGCGGCGCGCGCCGGGTCGACGGTCCAGGGGACGGAGGAGGCGGGGAGTGTGGAGCGGTCGGGCATGGGATAGGCCCCGATGACCGGCAAGCCCATGAATGGTCTCCTCCCCTGACGGACGTCCGCGGCGCTCAGCTTAGGGCATATGGTTAGGTCAGGCTAACCTAAGCTCACGTGTATGTGGGCGGGAAGAGGCGGAGAGAGAAGTGACGGTGACGACGTATCGGGACGCCTGGGGCATTCCCCACCTCAGGGCGTCCGACGCTCTGCAACTCGCCCGCGGTCAGGGCGAGAACGCCGCGCTCGACCGCGCCTGGCAGATCGAGGTGGAGCGGCACCGCTCCCAGGGCACCACCGCCTCCTTCCTCGGCGAGGACGCCCTCTCCTGGGACCGGCTCGCCCGCCGCGCCCGGCTCGACGACACCGCCCGCCGGTGCTTCGAGAACCTCGACGAGCCCACCGCCGCCTGGGTGTCCGCGTACGTCGACGGCGTCAACGCGGCTCTCGTACGCGGCGCCTCGGCGGCCCCGGAGTTCGCCGCCACCGGACTGGAGCCCCGGCCCTGGGAGCCGTGGACGCCGCTGGGCGTCTGGCTGGCCCACCACATCCTCTTCGCGGGCTTCCCGACCAAGCTGTGGCGCGAGGAGGTCGCCCGCCGGCTCGGTGACGACGCCATCGAGCTGTTCGCCACCGACGACCCGGGCACCGCCGGGTCGAACGGCTGGATGGTCTCGGGCGAACGCACCGCCACCGGTGCGCCGCTCATCGCGGGCGACCCCCACCGCTTCATCCAGGACCCGGGTTTCTACCAGCAGATCCACCTGTCCTGCCCCGAGTACGACGTCGTGGGCTTCGCCGTCCCCGGCGTCCCCGGCGTCGCCCACTTCGGCCACACCGGAGGCGTGGCCTGGGCCATCACCAACGCCATGTCCGACTATCACGACCTGTACCGGGAGCGGCTGCGCCGGACGGACGGCGGCGTCGAGGCCCTGGGCCCCGACGGGTGGCGGCCGGCGGTCCACCACCGGGAGACCATAGAGGTCGCGGGCGGCGAACCGGTCGAGATCGAAGTGATCGAGACGGAACGCGGTCCGGTCGTCATCGGCGGCCCCGACGAGGCGCCCGAACCGTCCGGCACGGCCGGGCGGCCGGACCAGGACCCGTCCAACCAGGACCCGTCGGACCCGTGCGACCTGTCCGGCGCGGCCGGGCTGCCGGGGGCCTCGGGGATCAGTCTGCGCTACCCGCCACGGGTCACCGCCGACCTGGGGTTCGCCGTGATCCCCGCCCTCATGCGGGCCCGCACGGTGGCGGACGTGGACCGAGCGCTCGACGGCTGGATCGAGCCGGTCAACGTCGTGCACGCCGCCGACACCGCCGGGGAGCTGCTCCACCGCGTGGCCGGGTACGTCCCCGTCCGGCACCGCGACAACCGCCTGCGCGTCGTGCCCGCCTGGCTGCCCGGACACGCCTGGCGGGGGCGCCACGACACCCCCCGCGCCGAGGTCGACGGGGTGGCCGTGATGGCCAACGCCCGTGGCATCGCGACCCCGCTGGGCGTGGAGTTCGCGCCGCCCCACCGCGCCGCCCGCATCGAGACCCTGCTGCGCCGGTCCGAGGAGTGGACGGCCCACGAACTGACGGCCATCCACATGGACACCCACCTCGCGGCCGCCAAGCCCCTTCTGGCGCAGGTGGCCGGACTGGAGGGGCTGGACCCCGCGTCGGAGCGGCTGAGGCGGCGCCTGCTGTCCTGGGACCTCCACATGGACGCCGACAGTGTCGAGGCGGCGGACTACGCGCGGCTGCGCTCGGCCGTCACCCGCCGGATCGCGGCGGCACCCGCGCTGAAGGACCTCGCCGCGCCGCTGTCGTACCCCGCGGTGTTCGCCCCCTGGCTGACGCTCACCGCCAAGGTCGCCTTCGCCCTGGAGACCCTGCTGACCACCGACCGGCTCCCGGGGCTCGACGTCCCGGCCGTCGTCCGCGCCGCCCTGGCCGAGGCCGCCGCGGCCGAACCCGTCCCCTGGGGCGGCCTCCACCGCCTCGCCCCCTGCCGGGCCCTGCCCGCCGGCCGGGAGGAGCACTGGCCCGGAGTAGGCGGCGACCACGACTGCGTCCTGGCCACCTCCAGCACGCCCGGGGTCACCCACCTCAGCTCCCGCGGCCCGTCCGCCCGTTACGTCTGGGACCTCTCCCACCGCGACAACAGCCTCTGGGTCGTCCCGCTGGGCACCCGTGGCATGCCGGGTGACCCGCACCACCGCGACCAGCTCCCCCTGTGGCAGCGGGGCGAACTCGTCCCGGTCGTCACCGACTTCGCCCGCCTGACCCAGGAGCCGGAGAGGCCGTGACGCGGGCGGCGCCTCAGTCGTGCGCCGGCCGGCCGCTGAGGCGGTGGTCCGCGAGACTGAGCGCCTCGTCGACGAGGCGGCGCAGGTGGCCGTCGCGCAGGGCGTAGACCACCCGGCGGCCCTCCTTGCGCGTGGTGACCAGTCCGGCGAGGCGCAGCCGCGCCAGGTGCTGGCTGACGGCGGGGCGGGCCGCGCCGCACACTCCGGTCAGGGTGCTCACGTCGGCCTCGCCGCCGGACAGCGCGTGCAGCAGTGTCAGGCGGGTGCGGTCGCCGAGCAGCGCGAGGAGCTCGGCGGCCAGGGCGAGCTGTTCCTCGCCCGGGTCTCGCGGATGCGCATCATGCGCAGGTGACAGGTGCGTGCGTGCGCTCATACGCACATAATGGGTGTGTGGGCCGTGTCGTGTCCACCTCCATGGCGGAAGGGGTTCCAGGTGAGCGTCCACCACGACCACGACCACGACCACGGCCACGGCCACGCGCACGATGGCAGTCACCACCACGACGGCGGCCACCACGGCCACCACCACGGACACGAGCACGGTCATGGCCGCCGGTGGCACCGGCTGAGGCACCTGCTCGCCCCGCATTCGCACGAGGCCGCCGACAAGGTCGACACGGCGCTGGAGTCCTCCGCGCGCGGCATGCGGGCGCTGTGGACGTCGCTGGCCGTGCTCGGGGCGACGGCCGTCGTGCAGGCCGTGGTGGTCGTCCTGTCCGGCTCCGTCGCCCTGCTGGGGGACACCGTGCACAACGCGGCGGACGCCCTGACCGCGGTGCCGCTCGGTGTCGCCTTCGTCCTGGGGCGACGCGCGGCGACCCGCCGCTTCACCTACGGCTACGGGCGGGCGGAGGACCTCGCGGGCATCGTCATCGTCCTCACCATCGCCGCCTCCGCCGGCTTCGCCGCGTGGAGCGCGGTCGACCGGCTCCTCGATCCGCGTGACATGAGCCATGTCCCCGCCGTCGCCGCCGCGGCCGTCGTCGGGTTCCTCGGCAACGAGTGGGTGGCGCGCTACCGCATCCGTGTCGGCCGGGCGATCGGCTCGGCCGCGCTCGTCGCCGACGGCCTGCACGCCCGCACCGACGGGTTCACCTCGCTGGCGGTGCTGCTGAGCGCGGGCGGCGCGGCACTGGGTTGGCGCCTGGCGGACCCGGTGGTGGGCCTGCTGATCACGGGGGCGATCCTGCTGGTGCTGCGGGACGCCGCCCGGGAGGTCTTCCGCCGGGTGATGGACGCGGTGGACCCGGCGCTGATCGACCGCGCCGAGCGGGCACTGCTCGGGGTCGGGGGCGTCCGGGGCGTCGGGGAGCTGCGGCTGCGGTGGATCGGGCACCGGCTGCGCGGCGAGGTGGCGGTCGTGGTGGACGCCGATCTGACGGTGCGACAGGCGCACGACATCGCCGTGGAGGCGGAGCACGCCCTGCTGCACGCCGTGCCGAGGCTGACCGCGGTCCTGGTGCACGCCGACCCCGCGTGCGGCGACGGTGCGCCCGACCCGCACCGGGCGCTCGCCCACCACCTGGCCGGGTCGCCCGGCGCGGGCGGCTGAGGACCGCGTACCGGCCCTCCTCGCGAGGGGGTGGGGAACCCCGTACGACGTGGGGGCGTCGCCCGGGGCTCCCGGCCGGTGGGGTGGGACGGAGGGTCAGCGGTCGTCGCCGAGCTCCTGGTGCATCTGCGGCTGGTCGTCCTTGTCGTGCGTCAGCGCGTACCTCTCGATCTCGTTGAAGTGCTTGGAGGCGGTGCCGAGGACCTCCTTGTAGGGGTTCACGCCGACCGTCTTTTTGGCGGTGCCGCCGAGGAGCCCGCCACCGATGCCGCTGACGACCTCGTGGCCCTCGGCGAGGGGCTTGGCGGGGATGTCGATCGGGCTCTTGGGGACGCCCGCCATGTCGGCGTAGGTGTCGCCGAGGCCGACGCGGATGACGGCGATGAACGCGTCACTGACCGCCGGGGGGAGCAGTTCGCGGTAGAACTTGACGGCCTGGGCGGTCATGAAGACGCCGTCGTCGGTCTTCTGCCACTCACGGGCGCGTTCCTGCTGCCACAGGTCCCGGACGATGCCGACGTCCTTGGGCAGGAGCCACTTGTCGGGTGTGCCGAGGTAGTGGTTCACGTAGTGCCAGGCGCACATGAAACCGTGGGCGTCCTCCTTGGAGACGTCGATGCCGAGGTTCTTCATGGCCTCGAGGATCTGGACGCTGAAGACGCAGGCGGCCCCGGTGGTGTACTTCTGCGAGACCGGCTCCCCCCACGTCTCGTAGTCCCACTCACCGCTCTTGTTGTGCAGTTGCCGCACCGAGGCGTGCACCAGGCGCACCTTGGTCACGGTGGCGGCCAGGGTCCCGTCCCGCAGTGCGTTCTTGTTGCCCATGTCGATGAAGAGCCGCGAGGACTGGGACAGCCGCCGGCCCGGGCCCTTCACCCCGCCGAGGCGGCCGGTGGACCGCAGGGTGAAGGCGCCCGTGGGGGAGAGGTAGGTGCCGATCAGGCCCACCGTGCCCTGGAGCATGGACACTTCGCCGTGGTGGTGGGCGAAGAACCCCTCCGCGGCCCTGACGTCCGCCTCGGTCCAGCCCGGCGGCTCCGCCTCGGCCTCGTCCAGGAACCGCGCCAGCCGCTGCGGCAGGTGCGAGCGGTCCTGGCCGGGACCCAGCGTGTTGATGGTGCGGAAGAGCTGGTTGACGCCGTCGATTTCCCGGTTCTCGATCAGCTCCGACACCAGCGCGTCGGCGGCCGGGTCCCCGACCTTGCTCGCGGCGTCCAGCTCGGCCGCGACCGTTTCCTTCGTCAATGCCACGGTGACACTCCCTTCCTCGTCCATCGGTGGGGGTGGCTGATCCGGCCCGGGGCATGACGGTGCGCCGGTGGGACCGACCGGCCGCGGGGCAAGATCACCGATCGTGATCATTCCCCCGTCGGGCCGGGCTCGCGATTCCCCGCCGGGAGGACGTGGAAGTGCGCCGGGCGCGCCCGAGGGGCGCACATGGCCGCGTGGTCACGGCGCGGAGCGATCCACCGCCGTCCCGTCCCTGTCCCCGGGCAGGAACGTCACCTGCGGCGCGCCCGTGCGCGGATGGACCGCCACCTCGCCCGCCACCCCGTACACCTCGGCGAGCAACCGCGCGGTGAGCACCTCGGCGGGCGGTCCGGACGCGTGGACCTCGCCGTCGCGCAGGACGTGGAGGCGGTCGCAGTAGTAGGCGGCGAGGTTCAGGTCGTGCAGCGCCACCAGGACCGTGGCCGGGAGCCGCCGCAGGACGCCGAGCACCTCCAACTGGTGCCGGACGTCCAGGTGGTTGGTCGGCTCGTCGAGCACCAGCAGGGCGGGCTGCTGGGCCAGGGCGCGGGCGATCAGCACCCGCTGCCGCTCGCCCCCCGAGAGGCGGTCGAAGAGACGGTCCGCCAGGCCGGTGGCGTCCACCGAGGCGAGGGCCGACGCGATCAGCCGGGCGTCCTGCGCGGTGTCGCCGTCCAGCAGCCGCTTGTGCGGGCTACGCCCCATCGCGACGACCTCCCGCACGGTCAGGTCGAAACCCGCGCCCGGGTCCTGCACCACGGCGGCCAGCGTACGGGCCAGCCGCCGCACCGGCAGCGACCGGACGTCCGTCCCGTCCACCCGTACGCACCCGGAGTCCGGACGCAGCACGCGGTAGACCGCCCGCAACAGGCTGGACTTGCCGCTGCCGTTGGGGCCGACCAGGCCGACCACCTCACCCGGCCGGGCCGTCAGCGACACGTCCCGCACCAGGAGCCGCGCCCCGGCGCTGAGCGTGACGCCCTCGACGGTGAGCTCGCTCGCGCTCATCCCACTCCTCGGTCGGTGTCCCGCCGGGCGTCCCGGCGCATCAGCCACAGGAAGAACGGCCCGCCGCACAGCGCCGTCAGGACACCGACGGGAATCTCCATCGGCGCCATGACCGTACGGGCGGCGATGTCGGCCCAGACCAGGAACACCGCTCCGGCCAGCGCGGCCGCCGGCAGCACCCGGCGGTGGTCCCCGCCCACGAAGAGGCGCACGATGTGCGGCAGCATCAGGCCGACGAAGCCGATCGGCCCGGCCGCCGCCACCAGCACGCCGGTGACCAGCGACAGCAGCACGAACATCCGGGCCCTGAACCGTGCCACGTCCAACCCCATCGTGGTGGCCGCCTCCTCACCCGTCAGCAGCAGGTTCAGCGCACGGGCCTGCACCAGCAGCACGGCGATGCCGGCCAGCAGCGCGGCGGCCGGCAGCCACAGCGTGCCCCACTGGACACCACCGAGGCCGCCCAGCGTCCAGGCGAGCACGGCACGCGCCTCGTTGCCCCCGTCGGAGGTGAGCAGCAGCAGGTCCACCACGGCCGTGAGCACCGCGCCCACAGCCACGCCCGACAGCACCAGCCGCACCGAGGTGATCCGCCCGCCGGCCCGCGCCGTGCTGTAGACGAGCAGCAGGGTGAGCAGGGACCCGGCGAACGCGGCCACCGACAGCGACACCGGCCCCAGCAGGCTCACCCCGAAGACGATGACCGCCACCGCGCCCAGGGAGGCGCCCGAGGACACGCCCAGCAGGTACGGCTCGGCGAGCGGGTTGCGCACCAGCGCCTGCATGGCCGTGCCCACCACCGCGAGCCCGGCCCCCGTCACCGCCCCGAGCAGCACGCGCGGCGCCCGTACGTCCAGCACGATCGTCTCGCGCGCGCGGGACCACACGGGCTCCGACCAGTCGGCGCCCAGCGCGTGCGTCACGATGCCCCACACCTGACCGGGTGGCACGTGCACCGAACCGATGGCCATGCCAGCCGTGACCGACACCAGGAGGAGGGCGCCGAGCGCCACCAGCGTCACGGCGAACGCCGGCCGGCGCCCCCGCTCCCCGCCACCGGTGCGTGGCACCCCGGGCGCGGCGGGGGGCGCGGTCTTCGCCGGTGCCGTCACCGGAACCTCTCCGGGTGCAGCCCGCGGGCCAGGTCCTCGACGGCGTACGGCGGCCGTACCCCGACCAGCGTCGCGGTCAGCGGCAGCACCACGAACCGCTTGTTCTTCACGGCCGGGACGTCCGCGAGGGCCGGCTGGGAGAGCAGGAACCTCTTCTTCTGCTCCACGCTCCCGGCGCCCGCGTAGTCGTAGATGGCGATGACCTCGGGCCTGCGGGCCACGACCTGCTCCCAGGAGGCGTCGCCGAAGACCTCGTCCAGGTCGGCGAAGACGTTCCGCCCGCCCGCCAGCCGGATGATCTCGGTGCCGAGGCTCTTGCCTCCGGCCGTGAACGCCGACTTGTCGCCGCTGTCGTAGACGAACACCGGTACGGCGGGCGCGCCCTTCACGGCCTCGGCCGTCCTGGCGATGCGTCCCCGCAGGTCGGCGACCAGCCGGTCGGCCCGGTCGCGTACGCCGAACACCGCGCCGATGGTGCGGATCTCGTCGTAGGTGTCCTGCATGGACACCTGCTTCTTGCCGCAGTACTCGCGGTTGAGGTAGGTGTCGATGCCCGCGTCGGCGAACGCCTTGCGGGAGCGGCCCTCGTTGTCGGCGAACGCACTGCCGTAACCGCCGTAGACGAAGTCCGGCTCGGCCTCCAGCACGGTCTCGAAGGACGGTTCCTTCTCCGCCAGTTCCGGGACGGCCTCGAAGTCCTTCCTGAGCGGGGGCAGGACGGCGGAGTCGGGGAAGGCGGTGCCGACCATCCGGTCCTTGAGCCCGAGCGCCAGCATCAGCTCCGCCGGATGCTGGTGGATGGTGACCACCCGGGAGGGCGGCCTGTCGTACGTGGTGCGGGTGCCGCAGTTGTCGATGGTGACCGGGAAGCCCGCGCCGGACGGCGCGGCGGCCTTCCGGTCACCGGCGGCCCGCTCGGGCGAGCCGCAGCCCGCGAGCAGGGCCACGGACAGGGCGAGGGCCACCGCCACGGCGCGCGGGGCACGGCGGCGGGGACGGGTCCGGGCGGGGGAGGGGGAAGAAGGACGGGGCGTGCCGTCGTACACGTAAAGCCTCCTGGGGAGTCCGCGCTCCTCGGAACGGGCCCGCGACAGGCCAGTGTCCTGACTCCCGGATCGACGTTCCCCCCGCCTTCCCGCGCGTGGTGCGCAGTGGCCTTCTCGAAGGGTTCCACTCCCCGGTCACAGTGGCGGGACCGTGCCGGAATCGCACCGGCTTCCTGTCTCCCGTCGCGGTGATGACCAGGTGATACTACGTTTCCGTCGATGACGGTCAAAAGGGCGCATGGCCGGAATCGTGCGCTCCGGGGACGTCGTCCGCGCCCCGACCGTCCGGTGCCGCGTCCGTCCGGCCCCGGGTCCCGGGTCTTCGCCGCGCGGTCCCGGCGACGCGGCCCTCCTCGCATGCCGCTGCCGGGGCGTTGTCCTGTTGTGGCCGGTGACACAGGGCGGGACCTGGCGCGTGGCGCGACGCCTCTGGAATGCTGCCGTCGACCCCACGGCCGAGAGGACGGTGGCACCCGTGTGCCCGCGTGTGTGTGACGGAGCGCCGGACGGCGACCCCGCCCCCGATGTCCTCGCACGGGTCCGGGCCATCGGCCCCTACTTCGCCGTCACCTGCGGGCCGCGCCCCGACGCCGCGCGCTTCCGGCCGCTCACCGACCTGTACGCCGACCGGGACGGGGCGCTGGGCGCGTACGTCGCGGAGGTGGGGCGGCGGCTCGGCACCGGACAGCGCCGGGTGGCCGCGTCCACCCTCCACATCGGCACGGCCGCCCGCCTGTGGTCGGTCACGCTGGCCGTCGCCGCGCTCACCGGCCGGGCGCCCGGTCTCGCGCCCGACCGCGTGTGGTGGAGTACGCCCGAGTCCGGCCCGGTCGACCTGTGGCTGCCCGAGGTGCCGGCGCTGTCGGCCCCGGCGGGCGGCGACCTTCCCGGGGCGCTGCACGAGACCGTCGTCGTACGCCACCTCCAGCCGCTGGGCGACGCGTTGCGCGCACACTGCGGGCTGTCCCCGCACGTGCTGCGCGGCAACGCCGCCGCCGCCCTCATCGGTGCCCTGCGGGTGCTCACCACCCATGCCCCCGACGCCCCGTGCCCGCCACTGCCGCTGGTCGCCGGCCTCCTGGCCCGGGAGCCGCTGGCGGGCGCCGGGGCGTTCACGCCCCGTCCGCTCACGTACCGCCGCCGGAGCTGCTGCCTCTACTACCGCGTCCGTGGCGGCGGTCTGTGCGGCGAGTGCGTCCTCAAGCCAAGCGGTACGCCCCGTTGAGGTAGTGCTCGCCGATGTCACGGAGCCGGTGGGCCGCGGAGCGGTGGGCCGTCAGCACGCGGGCGTTGCGCCAGAACCGGTCGAGGCCCGGCGCGTCGGCCAGCTCCAGCACCCGGGTGGTGACGCGCAGTGCGGCGTCGGCCGTGACGGTCTCGGCCGTGGCGACGAGGGCCGCGACATCGGCGGGCTCGTCCGGGTCGAGGTGCCGCCCGGCTTCGAGGGCCCTGGCCATGGCGTCCGTCGCCCGTTCGACGACAGCGGCCGCCGTCCGGGCAGCGGAGGCCAGTTCCCCGTACGCGAGGAGGACGTCCGGGTCCCTGACGGGCAGCCGGCCGTGGTCGGCCGGTGCCACCGGCCGGTCCGGCAGGACCGCGGGCGTGGTCCTGCCGGCGTCGCGGGCCTCCGACA
This sequence comes from Streptomyces sp. WAC05374, assembly GCF_004353505.1. Lineage (GTDB taxonomy): Bacteria > Actinomycetota > Actinomycetes > Streptomycetales > Streptomycetaceae > Streptomyces. The sequence continues at coordinate 733,052 of NZ_SMNQ01000001.1, read as the reverse complement.
GGGCTCCCTCGGCGATGCCCAGGCCGACGTGACACAGGGCGAGCCGGAGTGCGGGGCCGGCGAGCGCGGTGAAGGGCGCGGTCGACTCCTCGTCGTACGGCCGGGGGCCGAGGACCTGCGCGGGTGCGACGGCCACCCGGTCGAAGGCCACGGTGCCCGCGCCGGCGACCCGTTGGCCGAGCCGGTCCCGGGCCGGTTCGACGGACACCCCCGGGTGGTCGGAGGGCACCCGCACCACCAGGACCTCGCCCGTCACGGCGCACAGCGCGTCCACGACGAACCGGTCGGCGACGGTCACGGCCGTGTCCACCGGACGGCATCCGGTGAGGAGGTGGCCGGAGTCGAGCGGGGTCAGCGTGAGGTCGCGCCCGCCGCCGTCCGGGGCGGTGCCGAGCACGCGGCCGGCCATCAGCAACTGGCCGCGTGCGGTGTCCCGTTCCAGCGCGCCCGCGCGGTGCGGTGTGCCGTAGAAGCGTCCGCTCCAGGCGTGCACGTAGTGGCGGGCGAGCAGCTCGCCCACGGAGCTGTCCGCCGTGGCGATCTCCCGGACGGCGGCGCAGCCGGTGCGCCAGTCGACACCGTGGGCACGGCCCGGGGGGACGAGGGCCGCGAGCAGCCCGGCATCGCGCAGCCGGGCCACCTCGTCGGCGGGCGGCCTGCCCGCCCGGTCGCGGGTGACCGCATCGGCGGCGAGGTCCTCCGCGACGTCCCGCGCCGCGCGCAGCGGCGCACCGGGCTCGTGGGCAGGGGCAGGGGCGGGGGCAGGGGCGGTCGCGGACATGGCGGGCGTCATCGGCAGGCCCCGGCGGGGTGAGGCGGGTTGACGGCTGACGGTGCGTCGGAGCCGTGGGGGGTGGCCGTGGTCATCTGCGTACTCCAAGAGGGGGGGGGGGCGGGCAGGGTGGGCGCCGGTGGCGCCGCGTCCCGGGGGCTCGGACCGTGGTGCGGGTCCTGGGGGCCGTTGTCCGGGCGGGGGTGCTGTTCAGGGTCGTGGCCGGACCGGCGGACTGGCGGCGGCGCTCCCGGAAGGAGCACGCCAGGGCCGCCGCCCAGACCGCGTGGATCAGCGCGTAGACGGTCCACTGCACGGCGTCGCCGGCGCCGAGCCAGTCGCCGCGCAGCAGGGTGCGGACGTTGGTGAGGACGATCAGGCCACCCACCGCCGAACCGAGGATGCGCGGCGGCACGTGGCGTACCAGCCAGGCGGCGACCGGCGCGGCGATCAGGCCGCCGGCCGGCAGGGCGACCGCCCAGGTGTGGTCGATCCCCTCGGAACCGGGGCCGACCAGGAAGCCGGTGCTCGCGGCGACGGCGACCAGGAACTCGCTGGTGTCGATGGAGCCGCTCACCTCGCGCGGTTCCAGGCGTCCGCTCGCGAGGATCGCGGGGGTGCCGACCGGGCCCCAGCCGCCGCCACCGGTGGCGTCCAGGAATCCGGCGACGGTCCCGAGCGGGGTGAGGAACCGTTTGCGCAGGGGCTTGCCCAGGTTGCCGGTGGGCAGGCCCAGGAAGGTGAAGCGGCCGAGTACGTACAGGCCCAGGGTCAGCAGGATCAGGGTCATGACAGGCTTGGCGACGTCGGTGGACAGTCCGGCCAGGACCGTCGCCCCGGCGAACGCCCCGGCCGCGCCCGGGATGCCGATCCTGGCGACGACGCGCCAGTCCACGTTGCCGAACCGCCAGTGGGCGGCGCCCGAGGCGAGGGCCGTACCGATCTCGGCGAGGTGCCCGTGGCGGAGGCGGCGGCGGGGTTCGTGCCGACCGCCAGCAACAGGGTGGTGGAGGTGACGCCGTAGGCCATGCCCGGGCTCCCGTCCACCAGTTGGGCGCCGAGCCCGGCAAGTGCCGGCAGAATCACGCTCTTCACGGCCACCTCGCAGATCCCTAGTTTCCCTATCGGGTTAGTAGGAATAGTGGCGGCGGAACACCGCCTCGGCAAGGGGTTGTTCACATCGCGGAAGGAACGCGCCCGTAGGGTGAGATGTCGCGGCCGGGGCGGCGGGCCGGGTCAGCCTGTCGCGCGAGGCGGCACCGCCGGCACCCGGGTCGTCACGGGTTGGTCCAGGCGGCGGGATCGTCCACCAGCGCGTCCACATCACCGGGGAGGCGGCCGGAGGCCACATCGGCCAGCGAGACACCCTCCAGGATGCGCCGGACGTTCGCCCGCAGGGCGATCCACAGCGGCAGCAGGGACTCGGCGGGCCCGTTGTACGACAACTCCGGGGGTCGCACGCCCCGTACGGAGACCAGGGGACCGTCCACCGCGCGCACGACGTCGGCGACGCTGATCTCACCGGCGGGCCGGGCCAGCCGGTAGCCGCCGTTGGCGCCGCGCTGGCTGATGACCAGGCCGCCCCGGCGCATGTCGTTCAGGATGCCCTCGAGGAACTTGTGCGGGATCTCCTGCGCCTCCGCGATGGCCTCCGCCTTCAGGGACCCGTCCGGGTCACCCGCCGCGAGCAGCAACGCGGCGCGCACCGCATAGTCCGCCCTGGCCGAGATCCGCATGCGGCCATTATCCCGCACCCGCGCCGCCGCCCTCCCCCCGGCCCCTGCGCCCGTGTCCCGCCGGCACGGAGAACGGCGCGACACCGGCGCCCCGGCCGGTGCTGGGTGCCGGTACCCGGGCGGTGCCCGGCCGTCCGTGCCGGACCGTCCGCGCCCGGCCGTCCGCGCCGGACCGTCCGCGCCCGGCCGGCCGGGCCGGGCGTGTCCCGCCGTGGTGGCTGATCGTTCCGGCAGTGGGAGCCGGTGGACCGAGCCGCCGGACGCCCGCCGACACAGGAGCCGCCCATGTCCGTCGACCGCCGACACGTCCTGGGGCTCGCGGGCCGGGGCACCCTGGCCGGCCTCGGGGCCGCCGTGCTGGGCGGCGCCGGAAGCCGCGCCTTCGCCGCCGCCTCCTCGCGGACGCACTTCCGGGCCCTGGTGATCGGCTCGGGGTTCGGCGGCTCGGTGGCCGCGCTGCGGCTGGGACGGGCGGGGGTGGACACCCTGGTGGTGGAGCGCGGCCGGGAGTGGCCCGTCGCCCCGCGACGGCACGTCTTCGGGTCGATGAACGGCGTCACCGACACCATGTTCTGGTTCCGCCGTACGACGCGCTGGCCGGCGCTGGTGCCCACGCCGGTGCGGCCCGCCCCGGGGGTGATGGAGGTGTCCGAGGAACAGGGCCTCGACATCGCCTGCGGGGCGGGCGTCGGCGGCGGCTCCATCGTCTACACCGGTGTCACGGTGGCCCCGCCGCGACGGTACTTCGAACGGCTCTACCCGCCCGGGCTGCGGTACGAGGAGTTCGCCCGCACGTGGTTCCCCCGGGTCCGCCGCGCGCTGGGCGCCACGGTGATGCCGGCGGACGTCCACCGCTCGGCGCCGTTCACCCACTCCCGGCTGTGGGACGAGCACCTCACCAGGGCGGGCGCCCGGACCTTCCCCCTGGACTCGACGTTCGACTGGGACGTCGTCCGGCGGGAACTGGCCCACACCGCCCCCCTCTCGGCCACCGTCGGCGAGTCCGACTTCGGCTGCGGCAACGGCGCCAAGAAGTCCCTGACGCGCAGCTACCTCCCGGCCGCGCTCGCCACCGGCCACGTACAGCTCCGTCCCCTGCACGAGGTGCGCTCCATCGGCCGGCGGCGCGACGGGCGCTTCCGTGTGGAGGTGCGCCGGCTCGAGCCCGGCGGGGCCGTGCTCGGCACCACGGAGTTCACCTGCGACCTGCTGTTCATGGCAGCGGGCACCCTGAACACCAACCGGCTCCTGGTGGCGGCACGCGACCGCGGCGACCTCGCCGGCCTGCCCGCGTCCGTCGGCACCGGCTTCGGCGACAACGGCGACCAGGCCACCGCCCGCTCCCAGCCGCTCCGCTTCCACGGCGGTTCACAGGGCTCGCCCTGCGCCTCGGGCGCGTTCTTCCCCACGGAGTTCGAGCTGCCCCTGCTGGCCGAGAACTGGGTCCTGCCCGGGTACCACGCGCTTCCCGCACTCGTCACGTTCAGCATGACCGTCGACACCGACCACCGGGGCACGTTCCGCTCCGATCCGCGCACCGGCCGGGTGCGGCTGGCCGACTGGTCGGCCGACAAGTCCGCGGCGGCGGCGAGGTCCGCCACCGCGCTCAGCGACCGCGTCATCGGCGCCAACCCCGGCATGCTTCCCGTCACGGTCACCACCCGCCCCTTCACCGGCCACCCGCTGGGCGGCTGCGTCATCGGCCGCACCACGGACCTGGAAGGGCGGGTCCACGGCGTCAGGGGGCTGTACGTCCTCGACGGCTCCCTGCTCCCGGGCAACGCCGGCGGGGCCAACCCCTCCCTCACCATCGCGGCCCTCGCCGAGCGCGCCATGGCCGGCATCGTCGCGGCGGCCGGATGACCCCGCCCGGGCGCCCCGCCGTACGGGGTTACCGGCGCACCGGACGTGCACGGGCCCGCCGGGGGCGGTAGACACGAGGGTGTGCAGACGTTCCTGCCGTTCCCATGCTTCGAGGAGTGCGCCCGGGCCCTCGACCCGCGCCGCCTCGGCAAGCAGCGCGTCGAGGCGCTCCAGGTGCTGCGCGGGCTGACCGTGCCGGGCTACGGCTGGCGGCGGCACCCGGCCGTGCGGATGTGGACCGGCTACGAAGAGGCGCTGGTCCGCTATGGACTGGAGGTGTGCGAGGCGTGGACCGCCAGGGGGCACCGCGACACCTGCGCCGACTCGCTGCTCGTCGGCTTCCACGGCGTACGCCCGGGGGCGCCGGTCCGGCGGCAGGCGGAGCTGGCCGAGGACGGTGAGCTGCCGCCCTGGCTGGGCGATCCGGGCTTCCACCTCAGCCACCGGTCGGCCCTGGTGCGCAAGGACCCCGGCTTCTACACGGAACGTTTCGGCGATGTCCCGGCCGACCTCCCCTACGTGTGGCCCGGCTCCGACCGGGACCCGGAGAACCGGCCGCCCGGAGACGTCTGACACCCCGGATGTGACGCGTTTTGCGCTTGTGCCATACTCAGCCGCGCTCAAGCACTTTCGCAGTCGGGGGAACATCGTTGGTATCCGAGCCTGCCGTCCTCGGCACGTCGCCGGCCAGAGGCACGGGCGGCGCCGCATGAGCGGTGGCATAGCCCTCACCACCCCGTACCTGGACACCGACGCCGACCAGTTGGCGTTCGTCCTCGGGCGCCCCGCCCTCGACGCGCTCGCCGTCCGTGAGCTGACGGTCGGCGGGATCGACGTGCGGCTGCGCCTCCTGGGCGCCTCCCACCAGGTCTTCGCCGGGCCGGTGCGGGAGACCGTCGCCTGCCTGCCGGGCGTGGAGGGCGGCCTGCCGGACACGGCGGCGCGCGACTTCGAAGGCTGGCACTACCGCTTCACCGCCCGCGTCGAGCGCTTCGGCGCGGCGGAGTTCGGCGCCCGCGTCGCAACGATCCGCGACCGCTCCGAGGACCACCCCCGTGCGCTGTACGGCATCTTCCCCGGCTCCCCGGAAGCGGTCACCGCGATGACCGTCGAACGGGAGAGCACCGGGCTGAGCTGGCGCACCTGGCACACCTACCCGCAGAGCCGCCGGATCGTGGCGACGCACACCCGGCTGGAGGCCCGATGAAGACCGCCCTACGCATCAGCGCCGTGTTCCTCGCCATGGCGGCCCTCGCCGCCTGTTCCAGCGACTCGGACGACGACGACGGCGGCAACGCCGTCCCGTCCGCCTGGATCCGCGGCCAGTACACCTCCAGCGGGACCGGCTACGTCGACCGGACCGATGCGGCGCCGCAGGTGGCCAGGGAGATCGACGGCAACACCACGGCGGTCGCCCGCCTCACCGACGGCGACCGGGAGTTCCTGCGCTACCGCGACGACATCGTGGCGATCAGCCCGCACGCCAGCGGCACGGGCAGCCTGATCGAGATCGACGACTACCGCACCGGCCACCGCCGCTGGCGGACCCACATCGGCTCCGCGTGGCCGGACCCGGACAGCGCCGCCTTCCGCGGCGGCGGCCCCGGTTCCGGGAAGTGACCCGCCCGGCCCCGGCACCCTGAACCACCCCTTTCGTTCCGCACCCTTACGACGACGTCCCCGAAAGGCACACCGTGGCAGAGATCTTCGAGTCGGCAGGCATCGCCCTGCTCTACGGCCTGGTCGGCTTCGTCGTGATGGCGGTCGGCTTCATCGCGCTCGACCTCGTCACCCCCGGCAAGCTCGTCCACGTCGTGTGGACCGAGCGCAACCGCGGCGCCGCCGTCCTCCTCGCCGGCCAGACGATCGCCATCGGCCTCGTCATCGAGCAGTCCATCCGGGCCAGCGAATCCGAGCAGGGCCTGACGCAGGGCCTCCTCAGCACCCTGCTGTACGGCCTCGCCGGCGTCGCCGTGATGACGTTCATCTCCGTCGTCGTCGGCCTGCTGACCCCCGGACGGCTGGGCCACGCCGTGCTGGACGACAACGGCACCAGCCCGCACCCCGCCGCCTGGGTCCAGGCGGCCATGTACCTCGGCACGGCCTTCATGGTCGGCGCCGCCGTTTCCTGAACCACCCATGAGCACCACCCTCCAGGACCGCACCACCGGGGCCGCACCCGCCCGGCCGCCGGCCGCCCACCCGCGCGGAACCCGCTTCCTGCTGCTGCTCGCGGTGTTCGTCTGCGCGGCCTGCGGCCTTGTCTACGAGCTGGCGCTGACGGCGCTGGGCAGTTACCTCATCGGCAACTCCGTGATGCAGACCTCCGTGGTCATCTCCGTCATGGTGTTCGCCATGGGCATCGGGTCCCTGGCCGCCAAGCCCCTGCAACGGCGCGCGGTCGGGGCCTTCGCCCTCGTCGAGATCCTGCTCGCGCTCGTCGGCGGCCTGTCGGTGCTCATCCTGTACGCGGCGTTCGCCTGGCTGCGGCTGTACATGCCGGCCATGGTGGTGGTCTCGTTCGTCGTCGGCCTCCTCGTCGGAGCCGAGATCCCGCTGCTGATGACCCTGCTTCAGCGCATCCGGCGCCAGGAGGCCGGCAGCGCGGTGGCCGACATGTTCGCCGCCGACTACGTGGGCGCGCTCGTCGGCGGCCTGTGCTTCCCCCTGCTGCTCCTGCCCGCCTTCGGCCAGCTCAAGGGCGCGCTGGTGGTGGGGGCGGTCAACGCCGTGGCCGGGGTGGTGGTCGTGCTGTGGATCTTCCGCCGCGAGACCCGCCCGTTCGTGCGCAACGCGCTGCTGGGCGGTGCGGCCGCCACCCTCGCCGTCCTGGCCACCGTGTACGTCCTGGCCGAGGACATCGAGGTCACGGCACGCCAGCAGCTCTACCGGGACCCCATCGTCCACGCCGAGACCACGCCGTACCAGGACATCGTCGTCACCCGGTCAACCGCCTTCACCGGCGAACCGGACACCCGGCTGTTCCTCAACGGGGACCTGCAGTTCTCCTCCGTCGACGAGTACCGCTACCACGAGGCGCTCGTCCACCCCGCCCTCGCGGGCAGGCGCTCCTCCGTCCTGGTCCTCGGTGGCGGCGACGCGCTGGCCCTCCGGGAGGTGCTGCGCTACGACGACGTGGAGAAGGTGACCCTGGTCGACCTCGACCCGGCGATGACGCGGCTGGCCCGCACCTTCCCCCCGCTGGTCGAGCTCAACGGCGACGCCCTGTCCGACCCCCGGGTCACCGTCGTCCACGCCGACGCCTTCACCTGGCTGCGGGACGCCACCCGGCGCTACGACGCGGTCCTCATCGACTTCCCGGACCCCGACACCGCCGCTCTGGCCAAGCTCTACAGCGTCGAGTTCTACCACCTGCTCGGCCGCGTCCTCGCCCCCGGCGGCCAGGTCATGGTGCAGGGCGGCTCGCCGTTCTTCGCGCCCAAGTCGTACTGGTCCATCGCCGCCACCATCGGCGAAGCCGGCTACGCCACCACCCCGTACCAGGTCGACGTGCCCAGCTTCGGCAACTGGGGCTTCATCCTGGCCACCCCCGGCGCCGACGGCCCGGCCCCGGCCCTGCGCCTGCCGGCCGACGCCCCGCCGCTGCGCTTCCTCGACGACGACGTCCTCGCCGCCGCCACCGTCTTCCCCGTGGACCGGCGCCCCCAGGACGTCCGCGCCAGCACCCTGCTGGACCCGGCGGTGCTGGAGTACACCCGCCACGAATGGCAGAACTACTAGCGGGACGCACGGCCAGGCCGCCGCCGAACGGGCCCTGAACGGGTCCGCCGAACCGGCACGCGCCGGGGCGAACGGGGATAATCCCTCGTAAGGCAGGTCCTACCGCAGGGGAGTGCCAGTGATCCGTGTTCTTCTCGTCGAGGAAAACGGGCTCCTGCGCGGGGCGCTCGCCGCGGTCCTGACCCGCGAGGACGACATGGAGGTCGTCGCCGAGTCCGGCGGGAACGGGCACATCCTCGCCAGGGCCCTGTCGTACCGCCCCGACGTCGTCGTCATCGACGTCGACGCGCACCAGGACCGGGCGCTCGCCACCGCGGGCGAACTGTGCGAACGGCTGCCCGAGTGCCGCACCCTGCTGGTGGCCGGGGCGCCCACGCTGGAGCGGCTGCGCCGGGTGCTCTCCCTGCGGCCGCCGGGCCTCATCGGCAAGGACGGGCCCCCCGACCGGCTGGTCGAGGGCATCCGCAAGGTGGTGGGCGGGCAGCGGTACATCGACCCCGACCTGGCCCTGCAAGTGCTCGACGCCGTGGAGAACCCGCTGACCCCGCGCGAGCGGGAGGTGCTGCGGCTCGCGGCCGAGGGCACCCCCGGCATGGAGATCGCCGACCGGCTGTCGCTGTCCGTGGGCACGGTGCGCAACCACCTGTCGGCGATCACCCGGAAGATCGGAGCGCGGAACCGGATCGACGCGATCCGGATCGCTCGGGAGTCGGGCTGGCTGTGACCTCCCAGTGGCCCACGAGGTCGCGATAGAGCGCCGAGCCCGCCAGCAGCTCCTCGTGCGTGCCCAGCCCCGCCCGCGCACCGTCCAGCACCAGGACGCGGTCCGCCCGCAGCGCCGAACTGATCCGGTGCGCGCACACGACCAGCGTGCCCGGGCGGCGGGCGAACGCCTCCTCCGCGCACGCCTCGGCCGCCGGGTCGAGGTGACACGTCGCCTCGTCCAGCACGACGAGCCCGGCGGGCGGCAGATAGGCCCGTACGAGCGCGATGAGCTGGCGCTCCCCGGCCGACAGCGCCTGCGGGTCGACGGGCGCCCCGTACCCGCCGAGGCGGTCCACCAGCGCGCGGGCGCCGACCGCGTCCACCGCCGCGTCCACCGCCGCGGGGCCCGCACCGGGCTCCAGGTACGTCAGGTTCTCCCCGAGCGTCCCGGCGAACACGTACGCCTCCTGCGGGATCAGCACCCGGTGGCGGGCGAGCCCGCCCGCGGGGAGGCTCCGCACGGGTACGCCGCCCAGCCTCACCTGCCCGGCGGCCGGTTCCAGCACGCCCGCCAGCAGCGCGGCGAACGTCGACTTCCCCGCCCCGCTGGGCCCCACGACGGCCAGGTGCTCACCCGGCCGCAGCACCAGGTCCAGCCCGTCGATCACCGGCTCGGCCGAACGGGCGTACCCGAACGTCACCCCGGCCAGCTCCACGCCCGACCCGCGCGGCGCCGCCGCCGCACCCGGCTCGCGACCCGGCGGCCCGGCGGCCCCGGCGGGCCCGCCCACCTCGGCGATCCGGCCCACGGTGACCAGCAGCCACAGCCCGCTGCCGCCGACGCCCTGGACCAGACCCTGCAACGCGGGCTGGAGGCCCTGCGACACGTACGTCACCGCACCGAGGATCGCGCCCGCCGTCACACCGCGCTGCACCAGCCACGGCGCCCCGGCCAGGAGCAGCAGCAGGGGCAGCCAGCCGCCCACGCCCAGCGACGCGGTGCGCAGCGCCGTCGCCCGCGCCAGCGCCCGGGTGGCCCCGGCCGCCGCCTCGATCCGCTCACCGGTCCGCTCCCGTACGACGTCCTCGGCGCCGCACGCCACCACGTCCCGCAGCCCGCCGGTCACCGCGCCGACGCTCTCGGCCATGCGCTCGTCGGCCAGCACCACCGCCCGCTGGCGCGCGGCCAGCGCCCGCAGCGCCACGGCGAACAGGACCAGGCCCGCGAACAGCGGGGGCAGGACGAACACCAGCAGCGCCGGGTCCAGCGCGGCCAGGCCCAGCAGCACCCCCGCCACCGTGACCACGAAACCCTGCACGAACATCACGACCGCGCCGTACGCCTCCCGGGCGATCTCCACCTGCTCGGTCAGCCGGGCCACCCCGGCCGTGTCGGCCGGACGCCCCGCCCGCGCCGACCGGTGCAGCGTGCCCGAGGCGACCAGCGTGACCAGCTCGTCCCGGAGCGGTTCCACGACGGCGGACAGCACGAGCGTGGCATGGTGCGTCGCCCACGCCCCGACCACCACGGCCGCCGCCAGCGCCCCCAGCCACGCCAGCCCGGTCCCGGTCCGGCCGGCGAGGAAGCCGTCGTCCACGGCCCGTGCGACCGCCCACCCGGACAGGAACGCCGGCACGCCCTGGAGCAGCGACCAGCCCGTGAGCCGCACGAACGCCCCGCGCCGCCTGCGCAGCGACGCCAGCAGCAGCCCTGAGGCCCGCCCCCTCACGCCGGCCCCTCCGCCGCCGCGGTCCGCGGCACCCCCGCACCCGCGGCGCCGGACGCCGCACCGGACGGTTCCGGCTGGAACGCGGCCCGGTACGCGGGCTCCGACCACAGCTCCCCGTGCGTGCCCCGGCCGCGCACGCGCCCCGCGTCCAGCCAGACGACGAAGTCCGCCCGGGCGGCCGTGGAGGCCCGGTGCGTCACCACCAGACGGGTGCGGCCCGCCAGGGCGCCGGTGCCGGTGAGCACCCGGCCGATGTGGTGTTCGGTCACGGTGTCCAGGCTGGCGGCCACGTCGTCCAGCACCAGCACGCGCCCCGCCTGGAGGAACGCCCGCGCCAGGCCCACCCGCTGCGCCTCGCCGCCGGAGACGGGGGCGTCGGCGAGCCGCGTCGCGTAGCCGTGCGGCATCCGCCGGACGAACTCGTCCGCCCGCGCCGCCGCCGCCTGCCGGGCCACCTCCTCCGGGCCTGCCCGCGGCGCCCCCAGGGCGATCGCGTCGGCGAACGTCTCACCCAGCAGCACCGGCCGCTCGAACCCGTACGCCACCGATCGCCGCAGCGCCGTCCGGCCGAGGCGCCGCAGCGGCACGCCGTCCAGCAGCACCTCGCCCTCGTCGGGGTCCAGCAGCCGCCCCGCCAGCGCGGCCAGCAGCGACTTGCCCGACCCGGAGGGCCCCGCGACCGCGACCAGGGCGCCTCCCGGGACGGTCAGCCACAGGTCCGCCAGGACGGCCTCCCCGCCCGCCCCGCGCACGGTGACGCCCCGGAACTCCAGCCGCCCCGGCCCGTCGGGCGGTTCCCCGGCTCCGTACGCCACCGGCGGCTCGGCGAGCACCTCACGGACCCGGCCCGCGGTCGCCCGGGCGAGGGCCAGCCGGTGGGCCGACGACACCAGGGAGCTGATCCCGGTGGCCAGGGCCACGTACTCGCCGGCCGCCAGCACCTCACCGGGGGTGATCCGGCCGCGCGCCAGCTCCAGGCCCGCGACCGCCAGCACGGCCACCTCCAGCAGCGGGACGGCCAGCGCCTCCCGCGACGACACCCGCGCCAGGGCCCGCCACATCCCCGACCCGTGCCGGCGCAGCTCCGGCAGCGGGCCGAGCACACGCCGCACCTCCCGGTCCAGCGTCCCGGCGGCGGTGATCGTCCGGATGCCGGCCAGGGCGTCCACCAGCCGGGCGGCCAGCCGGCCCTGCGTGTCGAAGTAGCGCTCGTTGATGTCGGAGGCGTCGCGGACGAAGGTGCGCACCAGCCACAGCACGACGGGCAGCCCCACCAGGAAGGTGAGGCACAGCCAGGGGTCGATCAGCGCCAGGGCGACGACCGCGCCGAGCGGGGGCACCAGGTCCATGACCGCCCACACCAGGGTCGACGCCACCTGCCCGGTCCGGGCGGTGTTGCCGACCAGCCGGCTCACCAGGTCCCCGGCCGTGAAGCGGCGCGTGGCGCGCACGCCCAGGCCCAGGACGGCGCCGAGCAGGGTGCGGCGCAGCCAGGCGACGGAACGCGCCTCGGCCAGTTTGCCCGCGAGGTCGTCGGCGATGTCGCACACCATCAGCAGCGCGATCGCGGCGACGCTCAGGGACAGCCACAGGGCGACGTCGCCCCCACTGAGCACGGCGTCCAGCGTGCGGCCCATCAGGGCCGGCAGCACCGTGTAGACACCGGCGAGCAGCAGCGCGGTCGCCAGCATGACGGGCACCCAGGGTCCGCCCCGCCGCGCCGCCTTCAGCAGCAGGCGGTCCGCGCCGCGTCGGTCCATGGGCCTCTCCCGTACGTACACGTGCCCGAGCATGCGAAAGGGGCGGGGACGCCGTGGGCGTCCTCGCCCCGGTCCGGTTCAGCAAAGCAACAGGCTGAGCCTGCTGGCGCCGCCGCCGCAGTACTTGCTGGCGCCGCTCCTCCTGGGCTTGCCGTGGTGCCTGGTTTCCATGCCCTGCAGGTCGAGGATCGTCATGTGGTGTCACCTCCGTTCTGCAACTTCGTGGGGACGGGGACTTACGTGGCTCGGGGCCGTTCCGAGGAACGGCAGGTGCACGGGTGCGTCGTGGAGCGCTGCGCCGAGCGCCAGCAGCACACCGGCGCTCCCGGTGCCCAGGTCGAGGGAGAGCCGCAGCAACTGCTCGCCCGGGAACGTCAGCCGGCCCCGGCGCACCACCGCGTAGCGCGCCAGCCGGCGGATGTGCTCGGCGACGACGGGGTCGCGGTCGGCCGCCGTGCCGGGCGGGTACGCGCGGGCGAGGTGGAGGATCATGCCGGCCAGGCCGTCGAAGAGGCCCGGCTCCATGTAGAACCCGCCCTGGGCGGCCCGCCGGATGGCGGCCGACGCCCCGGCGAGCCCGTCGTCGTGGCGGCGCGCCAGGTAGTCGTCGAGGACCAGGCCGATGCCCACGCTGCCGTCGGCGAGGTACGGCATCGTCCGCCAGCCCTCGTTGACCTCCATGTCGCCCTCCTCGCGCACGAGGCACCGGCGCAGGTCCTGCCGGAGTGCCGTCTCGGCGAGGTCGAGGAGCACCGGCTCGCCGGTGCGGTCGTACCACCGCAGGAAGAGCAGCGCGGGTCCCGCCGAGCCGCGCATCAGCCCGGCGTACGGGTGGGCGCCGCCGCTGGTCTCCGGTACGGCGTCGACCGGTCCGAGCCGGGCGGCGACGGCCTCCACGGCCTGCACGGCCGCGTCGTGGAGGGCCGGGTCGCCGGTGACCGACGCGAAGTGGAGCAGGTTCAGGCCGATGCCGGACAGCCCGCCCTGGAGGTCGAGGCCGAGCTCCTGCCAGTGCTCGCCCGCGCACTGGTCGAGCACCTTCAGCGCCTCGTGCCGGTGGCCGAGGTGGTCGAGTGCCCAGGCGACGCCGTGGAGCCCGTCGTAGAAGCCGAGCCGTGTGCCCGGCTCGGGGCGCATGGCCCGCCCGATCAGCCACTCCTCGTGCCCGGGGTGGCGTCCGGCGCCGGTCACGTCGAGCGCGTACAGCACTCCGGCCGCGCCGTACGCGAGGCCCAGCCCGCCGCCCGGCGTCTCGAACTGCTCGATGTCGCCGGGGAAGAGCCGGTCGTCCCGCCGGGGTGTGGCCTCGGCGAGGATGGCTCCGGCCAGCGACGCCCGGGCCTGTGCCCAGCCGTCGCGGTCGGGCCGCAGCCGGGGCTCGGCGCCCACCGGCGCCGGGGCGCCGGCCGTGAGGGTCCGCACCGCGTCGTCGAAGAAGGAGCGGGGCACGGGGAAGGTGCGCGCCGCCTCCCGGGCGAGCTGTGCCGCCTTGCCGGGCTCCAGGCCGAACAGACCGGTCAGCGGCAGGAAGAGGAAGATCTTCAGGCAGGCGAGGGCGTACGCGTCGACGGCGAAGCCCCGCCGCTCACGGGGTGCGGTGAACCCCTGGGTGCCGAGGATCTGGCGCCGCCCCTCCGCCACGTCCGCCGCGCCCTCGAAGTCGATCAGCACCACGCGCCCGTCGGGCCGGACCATGATGTTCGACGGCTGGAGGTCCCCGATGACCACGCCGCGGTCGTGGACGGCGGTGACGGCCCGCTCCACCCGCTCGTACACGTCCAGGGCCCAGGCGGTGTGCCGGGCCAGCGCCGCGTCGTCGGTCCGCGGCCCGACGAGGGGGAAGCGGTCGACGAAGAGGTGCTCCAGCTCGGTGCCCTCGACGAACTCCTCGACCAGGAAGTGGTGCTCCGCCCGGACGAAGTGGTCGTGGAGCGCGGGTACGCAGTCGAGGCCGCGCAGCCGTTCCAGGATTTCCTTCTCATTGGTCAGCCGGGCGACCGCGTCACGGCCGTCGGCCGTCAATCCCGCGTACGGCCGGGCCTCCTTCAGCACCACCCGCTCCCCGGTGCGCTGGTCCTCGCCGGCGTAGAGGCCGCCGCCGTTGGAGAAGTGCAGGGCGCTGTCGAAGCGGTACGGCAGACCGGCGAGCGCGGCCCCGGCGCCCCGCGCCGCCAGGTGCGGGGCGAGGAAGCCGGGCAGCTCCACCCAGTCGGGCACCTGGAAGGTCGGCCCCCGGACGTCGGGCACCAGCCGGCCCTCGCCGTCCTCGATGGCGAGCTGCACCTCACCGTCCTCGGAGACGCAGTACCGCTCGGCGAAGGCGCCGTACCGGACGTACAGGGGTCCTTCGCCCCAGCGCAGGTCGCTGAGGATGTACGGGCCGGGGCGGCCGGAGAGGACGGCGCCCAGTTCGGTGAGCACCCGCTCCAGCGCGGCCTCGTCGGAGGGGTAGATCGTCATGAACTTGCCGCTCGACCCGCGGTGCGCGTACTTGGCGTTGGCGAGGAGCAGCACGTCCCTGCTGGGCAGGAACTTGAAGGCGATCCTGCGCGGGAGGCAGTAGTCCCATACGTCGGCGAGGATCTGTGCCGCGTCGTCGAGACATGCGGAGACGTGGATCTTCCAGCCCTGGAGGGGGAGGGGGACGCCGTCGGGCCGGAGCACGACCCACTCGTCGACCTCCGAGCGCCGCCAGGTGGCGGGAGCGGGACGTGTGGCCTGGGCGAACGCGGTGTCACCGCCCTGGGCACGGCCGGGTGCGTCGTAGAAGTCCGCGTCCATCAGGCAGTAGGCCTCGTAGCGCTTGTCCACCAGTTCCTCCCGTCCCGGGACCGGTCGGGCCCGTGAACCGGGTGGTGTCACCCTGCGCGGCGCGGATGCGGAGGGAAGGTCCGTTCCGATGCCGCTGTGGCACCGCCTCAGCAGCGACGATGGCAGACTCGGGCGCCCGGGAACACCACCGCGTGTCACCCGATGGGCGTGAAAATCGCATCGCCGGGCCGTGACTCCGTCAGGGCCCGCGGCGCGGCCGAGCCGGTGGGCGGGGTGGACGACTCGCCGGGTTCTGGGCGGAGTCGGGCCTCGGCGGGACCGGTCCCGGCACAGGTGCGCGCAGCCAATTCCCGTAAGGGAGAAGTTTCCTGACGGTTCGTCGGGTGGTCACGTCCGGCCGGGGCGCTGGCAGGTGGGGCACGGCCGGTCATGGCCGTGGGTGTCGATCACGGTGCCCCACTCGCCGCAGTCGTGGCAGTCACGGGCACGGGAGATGTCGACGCGGAGGGAGGGGGTGGGAGCAGTCGGGTCGGCTTCGTGGGCCATTCGGTGGAACTCCTCGGTAAAGCGCGGTATGGCCATATTGTCATCCTTTGCATAGGTATGCAATGGGTTCCCGCAGCCCCCGCAGCAGCAGCCCGCCCACCGCCGGCTCCGGACCCGGCACCAGCACGACACCGGCCACGGCCGGGACCGTCAGGGCGCGGGACCACCGGACCACGGGAAGGCGGCCGAACCGGGTGGCGAGGTGCCCCCCAGCACCGCGCCGACCGCCCCCCAGGTGCAGTACGGTCAGCGCCACCGTGCCGGCCGCGCCCCCGCCGCCCGTGCGCCCGGCCGCGTACAGCGGCAGGAAGGCGCTCAGGCCGACGAACACCACCGAGCCGCACACCACGGCGCCCGACAGTCCGGCGAAGGAGACCCGGTCGTCCCGCCCGGCGTCGGCCCGCCCCGGCCCGGAGGCGGCCGCCGCGGCGCCGGGCGGCCCCATCGACCGCAGCGCCGCCCCGCACAGGCCCGTCCACCGCCCCCACCGACCCCCGCTTCATCGACGTCTCCCACCGTGCCTTCGGCCACACCCCCGGCGCCCACGGCCGCCACTCCTGAGCGCGGGCACCGGGGGCGCGGGCGTCAGACGTTGGGCACCTTCAGCCTGTCCCAACTGGCCCTGCCCGGGGTGCCGTCGGCGTCGGCGCCCGTGTAGCCCAGCTTGCGCTGCCACGCGGCGTACGACCTCCGGTCGGCCTCGCTCCACTCGGGCCCGGGGCCGACCTCGTAGCGTCCGCAGCCCTCCGCCACCAGCCGCCTGCCCATGGCGGTGATCACCGGGCTGCGCCGGCCCGGCGCGAAGAACGCGGCGCCGGGGAACGGCTCGTAGGACACCGGGGGCTTCGGCGCGGGCGGCCCGGCCGGTCCGCCCGGCTGCCCGCCGAGCCGCTGTCTGATCCGGCCGCGCATCGCGTCCATGGTGAATCCGCGCGGGTCTGTCTTGCCCGGCTGCCACTCCTTGTGCCCGATCACCGAGCGGTCCGACCAGTCGTGTGCCCGGCAGAGCGCGGCCGCCGCCCTCTCCACCGCCTCCAGTTGCGCGGCCGGCCACGGGTCGCTGCCGTTGCCGAGGTTGACGCACTCGAAGCCGTAGAAGTGCCGGTTGCCGTCGGTGTTGGCCTCGTTGTCGGCGGGCAGCGGCGCGCGCTCGTCGATCACCGCGCGCAGGACCTCGTCGTCGCCGAGCCCCGCGTGATTGGCCCGGCCGTTGCCGACGAGGTGGACCGAGCCGTCCTTGGCGATCACCCCGTGACACAGCGGCCCCGGCAGACTCGCGTAGCCGTCGTAGCAGAGGTTCACGGAGTTCTGGGTGCCCGAGGTGACGGTGTGGTGGATCATCACCCCGTGCACCGGTCCCCACGGGCCCTTGTGATTGCGGTTGTGCGTACGCCAGCTCCGGTGCTCCACGACCTTCAGGCCCTCGTCACGCAGGACCCTGAGCAGTTGGGAGGCGGACAGCGGAGTCGCCATGGTGGTGCTCCCTTCCGGTGGGGATGCTCCGTCGGTTCCCTTCCTGCACCGGTGCACCGGCCCCTGGGGAGAGCTCACCTGCGTGGATCATGGAAAATGTGGCCGCGCTCCGCGCGCCCTCCCCCGTCGCCCGTCCCATGGGACCTTCGGTCTCGCGGAGTCATGGGCTCGGGCGTCTGCTCGCGGCTCCTGCACGAGTGCCTGTGGGCGAGTCTGGTTCGGCGCGCGCACCAGGGTCAAGGCGCCGTTTCGGTCCGCCCGTGGTGGGAAACCGGCCGTACTCCGGCAGGCCCGGCGCGCCGCCTTGTGCAACGCCGGGAGCACAACGCCGCCGGGGCCGGCCGCGGGTGTGCGGCCGGCCCCGGCGGGGGAGTGGAGGGGTCCGGTCAGTACGGGCCGTTGACGTTGTCGATGGAGCCGTACCGGTCCGCCGCGTAGTTGCAGGCGGCGACGATGTTGGCGACCGGGTCGTAGGCGTCCTTGGCCGTCCCGGGCACGTGGTACGCCTCGAAGGTCGGCGCGATCACCTGGAGCAGGCCCTTGGAGGGCGTGCCGTTGATGGCGTTGATGTCCCAGTTGTTGATCGCGAACGGGTTGCCCGAGGACTCGCGCATGACGTTGCGGTGGATGCCGTCGTAGCTGCCGGGGATGTTGTGGCGGGCCATGATGTCCAGGGCCTCACGGATCCAGCCGTCGAGGTTGTCCGGGTACGTCTTGACGGCGGCCGGTGCGGCCTTCCGCTCGGCGGACCGGTCGGCCCGCTCCGGGGCCGCAGCCCGCGTGGCCGGGGCCTTGGCGCCGATCGTCAGCTTCAGGCCCGGGCGGATCAGGGACGGGTCGGCACCGACGGTCTCGCGGTTGTCCTCGTACAGCTTCTTCCAGCCGCCGCTCACCCCGTGCTCCCTCGCGATCTTGGAGAGGGAGTCGCCCGCGACCACGGTGTACGTGACAGGGGCGGCCTTCTTGGCGGCGGCCGGTGCGGCGGTCACGGCGGTGGTGACCGCCTGCGCCGCGCTCGGGGCGGCCTCGGCGGCGGTGGCACCGAGCATGGGGAGCGCGAGCGCGGCGCCGCCCGTTCCCGCGGCGACGAAACGGCGGGCGAGCGGATTGTTCTTGGGGCGGCGGTGCTTACCCTTTGCGGGCATGGCGGATTCCTCTCCGTCGCCTGCGAGGTGAGCTGTCGGGTTCGGGCTGGAGATGCCCGGCCGCGTGTCGGCGCGGCTTCACCCCGAGCCGTCCCCGGTGGTCTCCGGAAACGGCGGCTTACCTGGTTCCCCCGCTCCTGCCGTGCGTACGTGAGTGGGTGGGTGCGATTCTCCGGGCGGCGGCAGGATTCGGCGGTCCGTCCGGATTGAGGGTGACCGTAAGCGAGAGGAGCCGCGCGGAACAAGGCTGGAATTCCACCCGCCGACTCTTTCCCGAACGTATGACGGCCCATCAACTTTGCTGCTGAAAAGCCAAAACAAGGCCGGCGGGACAGGGCGGGAGCCGTAGAGGGCGGTGATTCTTGTCACGCGGCGGTGCGATGCACCGACAAGTCGCCTATGTGCGCCTGGATATGGGTGAGACAGTCATAACTGCGAAAGTCCCCATACGGGAGAAAATGGGACGCAATGGCCTCGGTGACGGGTGGGACCGCCGGTTACTCGCGAGGAATGCGAGGCGTGAACTAAGGTGAGCGCCCCGATCGGCTCCCCCTCTGGATCGCAGGACAAAACGGTCCTGGTCAGTCCGATCGAAGGATGTCCTGTCAACCAGGGCGCACATTGCAGTGCAGGGCGACGTGATGTCGGCAACTCCGCCAGACGTCGGCTCCGTACGGGCCGGCGAGCCCTCGTCCTGTCATCCGGGACTCGAGGCGTTGGCCCCTTCTCTCATTCACCTACCTCGCGAAGGCAAGGCAGAGATGGCACGAGTCTCCCGGCAGCACTCCGGGAAGCAGACGCATCCCGTCGATGAGCTTCTTCCCCTCCCCAAACTCACCCTCTACGGCTTCCAGCACATCCTCGCGTTCTACGCGGCGGCGGTCATCGTCCCCGTACTCCTCGGGAACGCCCTCGGGCTTTCCCGGGAGGAACTGGTCTACCTGATCAACGCCGACCTGCTGACCTGCGGCATCGCCTCGATCATCCAGGCGCTCGGCGTCTGGAAGGTCGGCGCCCGGCTGCCCCTGGTCCAGGGCGTCACCTTCACCGCCGTCTCACCCATGGTCGCCATCGGCATCGGCGCGGGCGGCGGCACGGCCGGCCTGCTGGTGGTCTACGGCGCGGTGATCACGGCCGGCATCGCGACGTTCCTCCTCGCGCCCTTCTTCGGGAAGCTGGTGAAGTACTTCCCGCCGATCGTCATCGGCACGATCCTCACCATCATCGGCATGACCCTGATACCCGTGGGCCTCCAGGACGCGGCCGGTGGCGCGCACCTCATGGGGGAGCCCGAGTACGGCTCCGGGAAGAACCTCGCGTACGCCCTCGGCACGCTTCTGCTCATCCTGGCCGTGGTCCGCGTCGGCAAGCCGTTCCTGAGCAGCCTCGCGGTCCTCATCGGGCTCGTCGCCGGCACCGCCGTCGCCTGGCTCCTCGGCGACGCGCACTTCGGCGCCGTCAAGGACGCCGACTGGTTCGGCGTCAGCACGCCCTTCCACTACGGCATGCCGAAGTTCGAACTCCTGCCCGTCATCGCCATGGTGGTGGTCATGCTGATCACGATGGTCGAGACGACCGGTGATGTGTACGCGATCGGCGAGATCACCCGCAAGAAGGTCGACAGCGACACCGTCACCCGGGCGCTGCGCGCCGACGGCGTGGCGACCGTCCTCGGCGGCGTGCTGAACTCCTTCCCGTATGTGGCGTTCGCGGAGAACATCGGACTTGTCCGGATGTCCCGGGTGATGAGCCGTTTCGTGGTGGTCGCCGCGGGCGTCTTCATGATCGTGCTCGGGCTGCTGCCGAAGGCCGGGAGCCTGGTCGCCGCCGTTCCCCATCCGGTGCTGGGCGGCGCGGCGATCGCGATGTTCGGCATGGTCGCCACGGTCGGCATCCAGATCCTGGGCAAGGTCGACCTGCGCGAGGAGCGCAACGCGCTGATCCTCGCCGTCAGCCTGGGCGCCGCCCTGCTGCCCACGACGGTCGCCCCGTTCTTCGACCGCATGCCGGCCGACGTGCGGGCGGTCCTCGACAGCGGCATCACCCTGGGCGGCCTCACGGCGATCGCGCTGAACCTGTTCTTCCACGCGTTCTCCCGGCGCAAGGCGATGGAGATCGACTGGGAGGACTACGAGGACGACGGCACGCCGCCGCCGGTCGGCGCCGCGACGCGCTGACCCGGACGGCGCCCCGCGGCGCCCCCGCCCCCGCCCGCCCCCGGGACGGCCGCCGACTCCGGCCCGGGGGCGGGCGCACGGACGGGCCCGGCGCCCCGGGGCGTGGTCGGCGCTCCGGGGACGGGCCCGGCGCCCCGTGGGCGGGCTCAGTGTCCCGTCGCGTCGAACGGGGCCCGGTCGCCCACGTCGCCGATCAGCTCCCAGAAGTGGTCGGTCAGCCGGTGGAGGTAGGCCGAGCGCTCGGCGGCGACCTCCTTGAGGCGGGCGTCGTCGTTGCGGGCCACCAGGTGGCCCATGTAGCGCTCGGAGAACTCGGCGAACTCGGCGTGCATGGTGCGCAGCGCGTCGCCCACCAGGGTCTCGTTCACCACGACGATCTCCGCCACGGGCGCCACATGGGCCTTCCAGCGGCCCTCGACGGCCGAGCGCAGGTGCCGGGCCAGTTCCTCGCCCCGGCCCATGATCCCGACCAGCTTGCGCAGCGACAGGCCGAGCGCCTCCACCAGGGCCCTGGTCTGCCGCAGGTCACCGTCCCAGAACTGGGCCGCCTCCGCCTTCCGGTACTCCGCCGGGTCCATCCCGATCCGGTGGGCCAGCCGCTCCACGCCGAGCTGCCGGGCCAGCCGGTGTTCGGCCAGGGTCCGCGGCTCGACGCCCATCAGCGTGGTCGCCGAGCACCACAGCACATCGGCGAGGGCGAAGAGCTGCGGCTCCGAGGGGACGTGGGAGCCGTGCTCCCACGCGGCGACCAGGCCGGGGTGGACCGGGACACCGCACGCCGCCATGGAGTGCGCCACCTGGGCGGTGCTCAGGCCCATGCGGGCCCGCGCCGCCCGGGCCTCTGCGGCGGAGAACGGAGTGCTGTACACGAATGAGACACCTCGCTGCACCCGGCGAGCGCAGGGCGCTTGGGGGAGAGGGAACCGCTGGACGAACATCCAGGAGCGGGCAGATTAACAGATGGCCGAGTGGTGCAAATGGCCAACTTTCCCTTCGATAGCAAGGTGTAACGCGTGTTTCAAGGAGCAATGATGGGATGAACGGGTTCATTCCTGCCCTGATCGAAGGATCATCGTCCGCTGGCCGGAAGCTCCCGGCCGGTAGTCGGACACCCGGCTCCGGAGGGTCACGGCGACGGGGACGGCTCCGCGCTCCGGGGCCGCGCGCGTACGTGCATCCGCTCGCCCTGACGCCCGAAGAGGCTGAGCACCTCCACGGCTCCGTCCCCCGTGCTGCCGAACCAGTGCGGCACCCGGGTGTCGAACTCGGCCGCCTCGCCCGAGCCCAGCACCAGGTCGTGGTCGGCCAGGACCAGGCGCAGCCGCCCGGACAGCACGTACAGCCACTCGTAGCCCTCGTGGGTGCAGGGCTGCGGGGTGTTCCGGTCGGGCGGGAGGATCATCTTGTACGCCTGCTGCGGGCCCGGCTGGCGGGTCAGCGGCAGCACCGTGGTGTTGCCGTGCACGGTCCTGGGCGTGAGGCGCACGCGCGGGTCGCCCACCTCGGGCGCGCCCACCAGCTCGTCGAGCGGTACCTGGTGGGCCTGGGCGATGGGCAGCAGCAGCTCCAGGCTCGGCCGGCGCTGACCGGACTCCAGGCGGGACAGGGTGCTCTTGGAGATGCCGGTGGCCTCCGCGAGCGCGGTCAGGGTGACGCCGCGCCGGGTACGGATGCGCCGCAGGCGCGGGCCCACCTCGGAGAGCGTGCGGGCGATGGCGTCCTGGTGTTCTTCCCGTTCTTCCACGCGCCCATTAACCACCAGCCGTCCACAAGCGGCAAAGAACGTTGCCGTTTCCGGGAACACTCCTCACCACGACACGTCGTCCAGCACCAGTTCCATCGGCTGCCGGGGCTCCGTGCCGGGGGACTGCTCGGTCCACATCACCTTCCCCGTGGGCGTGTACCGGGTGCCCCACCGCTCGGCGAGCTGGGACACCAGGAACAGTCCCCGCCCGCCCTCGTCGGTCGTGGCCGCCCGCCGCAGGTGCGGGGAGGTGCTGCTGCCGTCGGACACCTCGCAGATCAGGCAGCGTTCGTACAGCATCCGCACGTGGATCGGCTCGGAGCCGTACCGGATGGCGTTGGTGATCAGCTCGCTGAGCATCAGCTCCGTGGTGAACCCCAGGTCGTCCAGCCCCCACTCCTCGAGCTGCCGGCCGCACGCGGCCCGCACCCGGGCGACGGCCGACGGATCGGGGGGCACGTCCCAGTCCGCGACCCGGGCCCGGTCCAGCAGGTTGGTGCGGGCGACCAGCAGCGCGATGTCGTCCCGGCGGTGAGCCGGCAGCAGGGCGCCGAAAACGGCCTGGCACGTCTCCTCCGGCGTCCGGTCCGGGTGCCCGGCCAGCGTGTCCCGCAGCACCCGCAGGCCGGTGTCGAGGTCGCGGTGGCGGTGCTCGATCAGCCCGTCGGTGTACAGGACGAGCCGGCTCCCCTCGCGCAGGTCCAGCTCGGCGGTCTCGAACGGCAGGCCGCCCAGGCCCAGCGGCGGGAAGACCGGCACCTCCGGGCAGTCCACGGTGCCGTCCGGCCGCACGAGCACCGGCGCGAAGTGCCCGGCCGTCGCCACGCTGCACCGGCCCGACGCCGGGTCGTAGATGGCGTACAGGCAGGTGGCGCCCGTGATGCCGTCCCCGTCGCCGTCGGCCCCCTCCTCCTGGTCGATCCGGGACACCAGCTCGTCGAGGTGGCCCAGCAGCTCGTCCGGCGGCAGGTCCAGCGCCGAGAAGTTGTGCACCGCCGTCCGCAGCCGGCCCATCGTGGCGGCCGCGTGCAGCCCGTGCCCCACCACGTCACCCACCACCAGGGCGACCCGCGCCCCGGGCAGCGGGATCACGTCGAACCAGTCGCCGCCCACCCCGGCCTGGGCGGGCAGGTAGCGGTACGCGATGTCCAGCGCCCCCTGCTCCGGCAGGACCCTCGGCAGCAGGCTCCGCTGGAGGGTGACGGCCATGGCGTGCTCGCGGGTGAAGCGACGCGCGTTGTCGATGGCCACGGCGGCCCGGGCGGCCAGCTCCTCCGCGAAGGCCAGGTCGTCCTCCTCGAACCGCTCGGCACGCTCGGCCCGCCAGAAGTTGGCCATCCCCAGCACCACGCCCCGCGCCTGCAACGGCACCGTCACCAGCGAGTGGATGCCGTACGCCAGTGCCTGGTCCGCCCCGGCGGGGTCCTGCGCCCGCCAGCCGTGGGCCACGTTCAGGTCCGGCTCCAGCACCGCGTGCCCGCTCGCCAGCGCCGCCGCCATCGGCGTGGTCGGGACGGCGAACCGGATGAGGTCGCCCACCGGCTGCAGCGGGTGGTCGTCGCGGATGCCGCTCACCGCCGTACGCCGCATCTCGGTGTGCGCGCCCGCCGGCTCCTCACCGCGCAGCACCGGGTCGAGCAGCTCCACCGTCACGAAGTCGGCGAACCGGGGGACCGTCACCTCCGACAGCTCCTCCGCCGTCCGCACCACGTCCAGCGTCGTGCCGATCCGCCCGCCCGCCTCGTACAGCAGCTTCAGCCGCTCGCGGGCCACCTCCGCCATCCCGGACACCGCACGCAGCTCGGTGGTGTCCCGGAGCGTCGCCACCGTGCCGGACGCCCCGCCGTAGGGCGCCGTCGGCCGGGTGTTGACGGCGAGCAGACGATCCCCCGCCAGGTGCACCTCGTCGGTGACGGTACGGCCCGACGCCAGCAGCTCCGCCATGCCCGCGTCCAGGCCCAGGCCCGTGACATGGCGCCCCTCCGCGTCCGGCGGCAGCTCCAGCAGGCGGCGCGCCTCGTCGTTGGCCAGCGTCAGGCGCCCGTCGTCGCCGATGATGAGCACCCCCTCGCGGGCCGCGTGCAGCACCGCGTCGTGGTGTTCGTACATCCGGGTCATCTCGGTGGGGCCGAGGCCGCGCGTCTGGCGCCGCAGCCGCCGGCTCACCAGCGCCGAGCTGCCCACCGCCAGCGCCAGCGCGGCGCCGGCCGAGCCCAGGAGCACCGGCAGGTGGCGGTTGACCGCGTCGCCGACGTTCTCGATCGAGACGCCCGCGCTCACCAGGCCGACGACCGTGCCGCCGGAGTCGATGACGGGCACCACGGCCCGGGCCGCGTCGTTCGGGGCCCCCTCGAAGATCTCGGTGAACGCGGAGCCCGCCGCGGCGCGCTCCACCTGCTCGGCGCGCCTGCCGATCAGGGTCGGATCGTTGTCGGCGACGCGGACCCCGTCCGGCGTCATCACCGCGATGAAGTCCAGTCCGGAGCCCTCCTTGGCCTTGCGGGTCGACTCCTGGAGCGCCGCCGTCGGGTCGGCGGCCCTCAGTGCCGTGGCGACACCGGGGGCCTCGGCGAAGGACTGGGCGGCCGCGAGCGACCGGTTCTGGGCGTCCCGCTCGCTGTCGTACCGCGCCTGGAACGCCAGCCCTGTGACCGCGGCCGTGATCAGCAGCACCGCGACCAGGATCTGCAGGAGCAGCACCTGGCCGGCGACGGTCCGCACGCCCAGCAGGGAGCGCACTCCCTCCTGCCGCGGGCGCCGTGCCATCCCGGGGTGGAGCCGGTGCGGAGCCCTCGGCGCGCGTCCCGGGGACGGGCGGCCCGACGCCCGCCTGGTCCGTCCGAGACGTCCGCTCATGTCCCATTTCTAGCACTGCATCCTCACGGGGAGCGACCCGCGCGGGCCCACGGCGGCCACGGAGCGTCACGGCCCGGCGCGCACGGCGGCCCACCCGGGCCGGACGTTTTCCCCGCCCGCTGAACGCAACCGGCACCACGCGCGTACCAACGGGCGGACGCGTCCCCCGGTTGCCGACGGCATCCGGAGTCCGAACCACCAGCAGGAGCAGCGGAGTTGAGTCACAGGCGCATACCCAAGCGAAAAGCCGTCCTCGCAGGAGCCGGGGCGGTCGGCATTGCCGCGGCGGCGATCCTGCTGCCCAACGCCAATGCTTCCCAGTCCGGGACCCGGCCGGCCCCTCTCACCGCCAAGACGATGAGCGCCGCGTCCGCCGCACAGGTGGCCCGGCAACTCGGCCAGTCCCTGGGCGACTCCTACGGCGGGGCGTACTACGACGCGGCCAAACGGCAGCTCGTCGTCAACGTGGCCGGCGGCGACGACGCGCAGAACCGCCGGGTCCAGGAGGCCGGCGCGGTCGCCCGGCCCGTGGAGAACAGCACCGGCGAGCTGACGGCGGCCACGCGCACCCTGTCGCAGAAGGCCGGCATCCCGGGCACGGCCTGGGCCGTCGACCCGCGGACGAACCAGGTCCTCGTCACCGCCGACCGCACGGTCACCGGTGAGCGCTGGGACCGACTGGAGTCGGCGGTCACGTCCCTGGGCCAGGGCATGGCCCGCATCCAGAAGTCCAAGGGCGAGTTCAAACCGTTCGTCGACGGCGGCGACGCCATCTTCGGCGGCGGGTCGCGCTGCTCGCTCGGATTCAACGTCACCACCCAGGACGGACGCAGCGGATTCCTCACCGCCGGGCACTGCACGGCCGCCTCCCAGGAGTGGGCGGACGAGAACGGCCAACAGCTCGGGACGGTGCAGGAGAGCGTCTTCCCCGGCGAGGGCGACTTCGGCCTCGTCACCTACGACGACCCCGCCGCCGAGGCACCGAGCGTCGTGGACGTGGGCGGCGGCCAGAAACTCCCCATCGGCCAGGCCGCCGAGGCGGCGGTCGGACAGCAGGTGTTCCGCATGGGCAGCACCACCGGGCTGCGGGACGGACAGGTCACCGGCCTGAACGCCACCGTGAACTACCCGGAGGGCACCGTCACCGGGCTCATCCAGACCAATGTCTGCGCCGAGCCCGGCGACAGCGGCGGCTCCCTGTTCACCCGCCAGGGGGACGCCATCGGCCTCACCTCGGGCGGCAGCGGCAACTGCGACGTGGGCGGCGAGACCTTCTTCCAGCCCGTGACGACCGCCCTCGCCGCGGTCGGCGCCACCCTCGGCAACGGCTGACGCCTCACCCCCCACCAGCCGGTCCCGCGCGGCGGCCGCGCGGGACCGGCCGGGACGGCGCGTCACCCGCCGGTCCCGCACGGCGTCCGGTGCGCCCGCCCCTCCTACCTCTTCACCGGCACGTACGGGGCGGACGGGAGGGCGGGCCGCACCGCGGGCACCCACCAGTTCGCCCGGCCGAGCAGCGCCATCAGGGCGGGCGCCAGCAGCAGCCGGATCACCGTGGCGTCCACGAACACCGCCACGGCCAGGCCCACCCCCACCACCTTCAGCAGCAGCAGCCCCGACGCCGCCAGCGCCGCCATGACGACGATGACCACCAGCGCGGACGCCGTGAACAGACCGGCCGTGTGCTGCACCGCCCGCGCCACCGCCTGCCGCGTCGAGGCGCCCGCCTCGTGCTCCTCCACGGTCCGCGACAGCAGCAGCACCTCGTAGTCCATCGACAGCCCGAACGCCACGCACAGCACCAGCACGGGGACGACGGTGTCGGTCACCCCCGTGGCCGTGAAACCGCCGAGCCGGCCGGCCAGGGCCCCCTCCTGGAACACCCACACCATCACACCGAACGTGGCGCTCAGGCTCAGCACATTGAGCACCAGGGCCTTCACCGGCAGCACCACACTGCGCGTGCACCACCCCAGCAACAGCAGCGTCACCACCGCGATCAACGACAGCGCCGGCACCACCCCGCCCCGGATGGCGTCCCCCAGATCGGCCAGCCACGCCTGCGTGCCGCCCACCAGTGCCGGCACGGGCGAGGACACCGCCCGCACCGCCCGTACCACCTGCGCCCCCTCCGGTGTCTCCGGGCCGACGTCCGTGACGACCGCCGCCCACACCCCCGCCGCCGACGCGTAGCCGTGCCCCGGCTCGGGGCGCCCCACCCGCCGGCCCTCCCGGTAGGTCCCCGTCGCCGTCTCCACCCGGGTCACGTGCTCCAGCCCGGACAGCCGCCGGGCGTAACCCTCCAGCGCGGCGGCCTCCGCGCGGGCGTCCAGACCCGGCAGCGCCACCTGCACGGGGCTGAGCGCGTGGTGGTCGAAATTCCGGCGCACCGTCTCCGTCGCCTGGCGCGTCGCCGAACCGGCGGGCAGCGCCCGGTCGTCGAACGTGCCGAACCGGGCACCCGTGAACGGCAGCACCAGCGCGGTCAGCAGGACGCCCAGCACCAGGACCACCGGCACGGGGCGGCGCATCACCCCGTACGCGAGGCGGTACCAGCGGCCGCCGTCCGGGACGGCCCAGGACCGGCGGCGGTGCACCGACAGCGCGTCGATCCGCGGGCCCAGCAGGAGGAGCGCCGCGGGCAGGGCGGTGATCGCGAGCAGGGCGCTCAGCGCCACCACGGCGATGCCGCCGTACGCCACCGAACGCAGCATGTCGAGCGGGAACAGCAGCAGGGCCGCCAGGCTGCCGATCACGGTCAGCGCCGAGCACACCACCGTGCGGCCCGTGCTGCACACCGTGGCGAGGAGTGCCTGGTGGGTGGCCTCGCCCGGGTCCCTCTCCTCGCGGTACCGCGCCCGCTCCTCCCGGTAGCGGGCCAGCATGAACAGGCTGAAGTCGACCGCCAGCGCGAAGCCGAGCGCGGTGGTGAGGTTCAGCGCGATCACCGACACGGTCGTCAGCCCGGACAGCCCGCTCAGGAACGCGGCGGCGCCCACCACCGCGCACAGGCCCACCAGCAGCGTCAGGCCCGCCGCGACGACGCTCCCGAAGACGACGACGAGGATGGCGGCCGTCAGCGGCGCGGCCAGCAGCTCCGTACGGTGCAGGTCCTGCCGGCTCTGCCGCTCGATGGCGAGCCCCACCGGTGTCTGCCCGGTCGCGGCGACCGTCAGCGGACCGTGGCGGCCCGTCAGCTCCCGCAGCAGCGGCTCCACGTCCTTGTGGGCCGTCGCCTCGCCGCCCGCCACCCGCAGCAGCACCAGCGCCGCCCGCCCGTCCCGGCCGCGCAGCGCGGCGGGGCGGTGCGGCCAGTACGCGCGGACCTCCACCACCTTCGGCAGCCGCCGCGCCCGCTCGGCGAGCCGCGTCCCGGCGCGCACCGCCGCCGGATCGTCCACCGACGCGCCGGTCGTCGCCACCAGCGTCACCGTCGGGCTCCCGCTGCGGAACGCCGTGGTCAGCGTGTGGTCGGCCCGTGCCGACTCGGCGCCCGGCGGTGTCGTGCCGCCGTGGTAGAGGTTCTCACCGACGCCCACCGCCGCCACCGCCGCGAGCAGCAGCGTGCAGCCGGTCACGACCAGCGTACGGACGGGGAAGCGCAGCACCAGCCCGGCGAGGGCGCCCAGCGGGTCGGCGGGCAGGACACGCGCGCGCCGCTTCACGATGCCGGACCGCACATGTGTCTCCTCACCCTCCGCTGTGGCTCGGACTGCTCAACCTTGCACACGGGCCGCCGGGACGGGCGGCGCGACCCGGCGGGTGTACTCGGACGGCGGAAACGCGGAGGGGTCACACCCCGTCGGGCTCCGGGTCGGCCTGCGGACGCGCGTGCGACGCGGCCCGGGTGTGGATGAACAGGTCCTGGCGGCCGGGCGGGGTCGCGCTGTGCCTGGGCAGTGGCAGCTCGTACCGCACGGGCCGCCGGTGGTCGGCCATCTGGCGCCGCACGTTGTAGACGCTGCCGAACTTCCACAGCATCCGCGCGAAGTTCGTCTGGCCCCGGGCCAGCGTGCGTCCCAGCACCCCCAGGGCGCCGATGGCGTTGCTCAGCCCCAGGTGCTTGCGGTTCAGCACGGCCTGGGTGCGCACCAGCTCCCGGTAGAACTCCTCCAGCGGCAGGGCGGTCGGCACGACGGCGTGCTGAATGTCGAAGAGCCGGTAGTCGCGGGTCGTGAGCTGGCGCGACTCGGTGTGCCAGATCTCCGTGCCCGGGTACGGCGTCATCACCGTCAGGTGCACGATCTCGGGGACGGAGAGCGCGAACTCCCGTACCAGGCGGAAGCGTTCCGCGTCCCAGGCGGGGTCGACGATCAGGTTGATGGCCACCATGATGCCCAGCCTGCGGGCCGTCTCCAGGGCCTTGAAGTTGTCGTCCGGGCTCACCCGCTTGCGGTAGAGGTCCAGCCCCTCCGCGTCCAGCGCCTCCATGCCCAGGAACATGTACCGCAGGCCCAGGCGCGTCCAGCGGGCGAAGACCTCCTCGTTGCGCAGCAGGACGTCGCTGCGGGTCTCCAGGTAGTACTGCTTGCGGATGCGCCGCCGCTCCAGCTCGGCGGCGATGCCCTCGCCGTGCTCCGGGCGGATGAAGGCCACGTCGTCCACGATGAACACGTTCGGCTCCCGGATCGACGCCATCTCCTCCGCCGCCGCCTCGGGGGACGCCTTGCGGTAGCTGCGCCCGTAGAACGTCCACGCGGAACAGAACGAGCAGTCCCAGGGGCAGCCCCGGGTGAACTCGATCGAGGCGCACGGGTCCAGCTCGCCGATGAAGTAGCGGTTGCGCCTGCGCATCAGATCACGGGCCGGCCGGGGGCTGTCGAGGGTGTCGAGCAGCTTGGGGGCCGGGCCGCGTCCCTCCGCGCACACCACGCCCGGCACGTCCTTCAGTCCGCCGTCGCGCACCGCGGCCAGCAGCGGTTCCACGGCCGGCTCGCCCTCACCGCGGACGACCGCGTCGACCGCGCCCTCGGCCTGCTCCAGCACGTGCTCGGCGATGAACGAGACGCTGTGGCCGCCCAGGAAGACGAAGCAGCCCGGCGAGGCGGCCTTGGCGTGGTGGGCGATCTCGATCGCCTCGGGGATGTTGGCCAGATAGTTGAGCGAGATGCCCACCGCCTCCGGAGCGAACGACTCCAGCTCCCGGTCGAGCAGGGCGCGCGAGAGCACCTGGAGGTCCACCACCCGTACCTCGTGACCGGCGTCCCGCGCCGCCGCGGCCACCCGTTCCAGCCCCAGTGGCTCCAGCCGCAGGAAGATCTCCGAGTACATCAGGGCACTCGGGTGAACCAGCATCACGCGCATCTCAGTCTCCAGCCGACGGCGGCACAGGGCAGCTACGTGAACCATTTCTGCCCCTTTGGCCGTATTCCGTGGGGGAGGCACGCCGGGGCCGGGGACGCCGCACGACCCGCCGCGGGCCCCCTCCGGCAGCCCGCCCGCGCACGGGCGGCGCTCTTGTGGCACGGCCGGGCAGCCGCCAAGGTGAACCCGTCCGGCCGTCCCCTCCCGAACGGAGCGACCATGGCCCCCTTCACCCTGCCCCACCAGCGGATCGGCGACGGGCCCCACCCGGTCCTCGCCGTCCACGGCTGGTTCGCCGACCGCACCGCCTACGTACCGCTCCTCGACGACCTCGACCGCGACGCGTTCAGCTACGCCGTCGTCGACCTGCGCGGCTACGGCGAGGCCAAGGACGCCCCCGGCCCGTACACCACCGCCGTGGCCGCGGCGGACCTGCTCGCCCTCGCCGACCGGCTCGGCTGGGACCGGTTCTCGGTCGTCGGGCACTCCATGGGCGGCAGCGTCGCCCAGCGCGTCCTGGCCGCCGCCCCCGGCCGGGTCCGCCGGCTCGTCGGCATCTCCCCGGTCCCGGCGGCCGGGCTGCTGATGCCGCCCGAGCAGTGGGAGCTGTTCGCCGGCGCCGCCGAGAACCCCGGCAACCGGCGCGCCATCATCGACGTCACCACCGGCGGCGACCGGCCCGGCGCCTGGCTCGACCGCATGGTGCGCCGCTCCCTGGAACGCAGCGACGCCACGGCGTTCCGCGCCTGGCTCGACTCCTGGGCGACCGAGGACTTCCACGCCGAGGTCCAGGGCAGCGACGTACCCGCCCTCGCCGTGGTCGGCGCGCTCGACCCGGCGCTCGGCGCCGACCTGATGCGCGGGACGTGGCTGCGCTGCTACCCCAAGGGACGGGTCACCGAACTGCCCCGCGCCGGCCACTACGCCATGGACGAGACACCGCTGGAGCTCCTGCGCGTCGTGGAGGACTTCCTGCGCGCGGACGGCCCCGCGTGAGCGTTCCCCCGCCGCCGGACGTCTTCGACCCCCGCCTGTACGCGCGCGGCCTCCCGCACGACGCCTACCGGGAGCTGCGCGACCACCACCCGGTGGCCTGGCAGGACGAGTACGAGGTGCGTGGCTGGCCCGCCGGGCCGGGCTTCTGGGCGGTGACCCGGCACAGCGACGTCGTCCGCGTGCTCAAGGACGCCCGCACCTTCTCGTCCTGCCTGGGCGCCACGCAGATCCGCGACCCCGACCCGGCCGACCTGCCCTTCATCCGCCGGATGATGCTCAATCAGGACCCGCCCGGCCACGCCCGGCTCCGGCGCCTGGTCAGCCGGGCCTTCACCCCGCGCCGTACCGACCGCTTCGAGGCCACCGTCCGGCGGCGGGCCCGCGAGCTGCTCACCGCCGCACACGCCGCCGCCCGTGACGGCGACGGCACCACCGACGCGGTGCGCGCCGTCACCGACGAGTACGCCCTGCTCAACCTCACCGACCTGCTGGGCGTGCCGGGCGCCGACCGGGGGCTGCTGCACACCTGGACCGAGCGGGTCATCGCGTACCAGGACCCGGACGAACCGCCGGTGCTCGGTGCCGACGGCAGGCCGCTCAACCCCCGCTCGCCCGCCCAGCTTTCGGAGATGTTCGCCTACGCCCGCGGTCTGGCGGCCCACAAGCGCGACCACCCCGGCGACGACGTGATGACCTCGCTCGCCCACGCGGACCTCGCCGAGGGGGAGCTGGAGATGTTCTTCTTCCTGCTCACCGTGGCCGGCAACGACACGGTCCGCAGTGCCGCCCCCGGCGGGCTGTCCGCTCTCGCCGCCCACCCCGACGCACAACACCGACTGCGCGCGGGGGAGTTCGCCGTCACCACCGCCGTCGAGGAGCTGCTGCGGGTGCACCCTCCCGTACTGACCTTCCGCCGCACGGCCGCCGAGGAGTGCCTCCTGCACGGGCGGCGGGTGCGCCGGGGCGACAAGGTGGTGGTCTTCCACGCCTCCGCCAACCATGACGAACGGGTCTTCGCCGGCCCGCACCGCTTGGACCTCGCCCGCTCGCCCAATCCGCACGTGTCGTTCGGCGACGGCCCGCACGTCTGCCTGGGCGCCCACTTCGCCCGGCTCCAGTTGCGGGTGCTGCACGAGGAGGCGCTGCGCGTGCTGCCGCCCTACGAACCCGCGGGGCCGCCCCGGCGCCTGGTGTCGAACTTCATCAACGGCCTGAAGTCACTGCCCCTGCGCCTTCTCGGATGAGACCAGCACCCCGATCTTGTCGATGCGGTGCTCGGGGTTGCCCTTGGCGTCCCGCCAGAAATTGCCCGCCGCGTCGTCCTCGGGCGTCGCGCACGTGGAGACGGTGATCATCGCCTTGACCGGCCGCTGGCCGGGCTTGCCCGGGACCGGGGCGCGCTGCTCGGCGAGGGAGCGCGCGGAGCGGAAGGACGTCTGGCGGGTCTCGGTGATCCGGTACTCGTGGACCGTGCCGCCCGACGTGACGAAGACCGACTCGCCCACGTCGAGGGCCGGGAGGTCGCGCAGCGGGCCGCCGGCCGAGAGGCGGTGGGCGGTGACCAGGTAGTTGCCGACCTCACCGGGCCCGGCGCCGCCGCCCTTCCCGTACGGGCTGGCGGCCACGCCCCGGTCCTGGATCCTGGTCCCCGGCCAGTCGTCGGTCGTCCCCTTGTACGGCACGACCCGCAGGTCCTCCACACCGATGGCGGGGATGGCCAGCACGGCGGTCCGGGTACGGGCCGTCTCGGCGGGCGCCGGGTCGGGGGAGGGCGCGGCGGGTGCCGCGGGGGTCCCGGGGGCCCTGGGGGCCACGGGCCCGGCAGGTGCCGGATCGGCGACGGCGGCCGCGGAGGCCGGTGCGGTGGGCGCGGCCGGGGCGGGGGCCGCCGCGGGGCGCTCGGCGGCGCCACTGCCACCGGCGGCGCATCCGACGAGCGCGATGACGAGGGCGCTCGTGAGCGCGGCGGAGGCGGTGCGGACCGTGAGCATGGACTTCCGGTGGGGTGTCAGGGACGGGTCGGTCACACCAACGTAAACCGGACACCTGTTCCCTGGATAGCCCCCTTGGCTCTGCGCGACCGGTCCCGCGCGTACCGTCACGGTGCGCCGACCCCGCCATCGGTCCTCCGCGCCGCCGCCGGGCCCGGCCGT
Source organism: Streptomyces sp. WAC05374 (assembly GCF_004353505.1). Taxonomy (GTDB): domain Bacteria; phylum Actinomycetota; class Actinomycetes; order Streptomycetales; family Streptomycetaceae; genus Streptomyces. The sequence continues at coordinate 699,579 of NZ_SMNQ01000001.1, read as the reverse complement.
GCGGCCGCGGGACCCCGCCCGCGTGTCGCTCTCAGCCGCTGCCCCTGGCGGCCCGGCGGGCGGCGCGGCGGCGCTTCAGCGCGCGGCGCTCGTCCTCGGTCGTTCCGCCCCAGACCCCCGCTTCCTGCCCCGACTCCAGCGCCCACTCCAGGCACGGTTCCCGCACCGGGCAGCGGCGGCACACGGTCTTGGCCTCCTCCGCCTGGAACAGGGCCGGGCCCGTGTTGCCGATCGGGAAGAACAGGTCGGGGTCCTCGTCGCGGCAGACCGCACGCTGGCGCCAGTCACTCATGGAACTCTCCCAGTTCGTCGGACGGTTCGTCCTTTCGGGTCGCCGGTGACGGCGGGGCTGAAACAGATCCCGGCGGACAAATCACGCCTGCCGCACCAGAAGCCGCACGGGTGCGGCGCCCGGCGGCCCCGGCAGACGCAGCCCGCCGCGGCCCGGTGTGAGTGAACCGAGGACGCTCGGATGCCGCGCGCCGGTGCACGCCGGTACCGTCCCCGCCAGCCCATGGACCGTCAGAAACCCCAGCACCGCGAAGGCGTACGCCTCCTTGGCGGCCGACGGCAGCCCCAGCTCGTCCGAACCGCGCAGCGGGACGCCGCCGAGTTCCTCGCGCAGCATCGACATCAGCACCGGGTTGCGGGTGCCGCCACCGGAGACGACGACCTCCGTGCCCCGTACGGAGCGGACCGCGCCGGCCACCGTCCGGGCGGTGAGCCGGGTGAGGGTGGCGACGACGTCCTGGGCGGGCAGCGCCTCGTGCCCGCTCAGCGCGGCACGCAGGTACGGCAGGTGGAACCGCTCCTTGCCGGTCGTCCTGGGCGGCGGCTGCGCGTAGTACGGATCGTCCAGCAGCCGCCGCAGCAGTGCCTCGTCCACCCGGCCGCGGGCGGCCAGGGCGCCGTCCTCGTCGTACCCGCGCGCACCGCCGGTGAAGTGGTGCACGGCCGCGTCGATCAGAGCGTTGGCCGGTCCGGTGTCGAACGCGGCGGGGGGCCCGGCGTGGGCGGCCACGGTGATGTTGGCGATGCCGCCCAGGTTCAGGGCGACCGGCACGCCGGGCCGGCCGCGCAGCCACAGCACGTCCACGACGCTGACGAGCGGCGCGCCCTGGCCGCCGGCGGCCACGTCCCGGGCGCGGAGGTCCGACACCACCGGGCGGCCGGTCGCCTCGGCGATCCAGGCCGCCCGGCCGAGCTGGAGCGTGCCGTGCACGGTGCCGCCCTCCACCCAGTGGTAGACCGTCTGCCCGTGGGAGACCACGAGGTCGGCGCGCCCGCCGCACAGCTCCTCGTCGGCCCGTACGGCCAGCGACGCGAAGGCCCGGCCGATGTGCGTGTCGAGCCGGCACACCTCCTCGAGGGTCGTGGCCGCCGGGGGCAGCGCGGCGGCCAGCGCGGCCCGCAGCCCGGCCGGGTAGGGCGCGCTCACCATGCCCAGCGGTGCCAGCACGAGGGCGTCGCCCTCCAGTGACAGATCGGCGGCCGCGGCGTCGACGGCGTCGTACGACGTCCCCGACATCAGCCCGATGACCCGCATCCCACTGCCTCCCGGTCAGTCGCGCAGCGCGCGGCGGTGGTCGTCGCCCCGCAGCGTCGCCAGGGCGAGGGCGCTGACCGCGCACGTGCCGGCCACGTAGTACGCGGGGATGTCGGCGCTCCCGGTCCGCTCGACCGCCTCGGTGATGATCAGCCCCGCACAGCCGGAGAAGACCGCGTTGGCCAGCGCGTACGCCAGCCCCAGACCGGTGTACCGGGCCCGGGTGGGGAACATCTCCGCGAGCATCGCCGGCCCCGGCCCCGCCAGCAGGCCGACGACCGCCCCGGCCCCGCACACCGCGAGGCCCTTCACGGCCGTGGGCGCGGCCGGGTCCTGGAGCAGGTTCAGCAGCGGGAACGCGGCGAGCGCCGCCACCACCGCGCCGGAGACCATCACCGCCCGCCGCCCCACCCGGTCGCTCAGCGCACCCGCCGGCAGGATCGCGGCGGCGAACCCCGCGTTGGCGAGGACCGTGGCGGCCAGCGCCTGCCGGAACGACGCGCCCAGGACGCTCTGGAGGTACGACGGCATGACCACCAGGAAGGTGTAACCGGCCGCCGACCAGCCCATCAGCCGTCCCGCGCCCAGCACGACGGCCCGTACCGTCTCCCGTGCCGGGGCGGCGGCCGGCGCCGCCCGGCGCTGCCGGAAGGACGGCGTCTCCTCCAGCCGCAGCCGCAGCCACAGGGCGGCCAGCCCCATCGGCAGCGTGAGCAGGAACGGCAGCCGCCAGCCCCACGCCCCGAGCTGGGCCTCGGTCAGGACGGTGGCGAGCAGGGCCGCCGCCCCGGCGCCGCCGAGCAGGCCGAGCGCCACGGTGAAGGACTGCCACGCCCCGTACAGGCCGCGCCTGCCGGGCGGGGCGAACTCCGTCATCAGGGACACCGCGCCGCCGAACTCCCCGCCGGCGGACAGGCCCTGGACGATCCTCAGCAGCGTCAGCAGCCAGGGCGCGGCGGCGCCGATGGTGGCGTACGTCGGCAGCAGACCGATCAGCGTGGTGGCCGCGGTCATCAGCAGCACCACCAGGATCAGCGTGGGGCGCCGCCCGACGCGGTCGCCGACCCGGCCGAAGAGCGCGGCGCCCACCGGGCGGAAGAAGAAGGCGAGCGCGAACGAGGCGTACGTCCGGATCAGCGCCTCGGCCTCGCTGCCGCCCGCCGGGGTGAAGAAGGCGGCGGCGATGACCGTGGCGAAGTAGCCGTAGACGCCGAACTCGTACCACTCGATGAAGTTGCCCACCGAGCCCGCCACCAGCGCCCTGCGGGAGCACGGCGCCCCTTCGGCGGGGCTGGACGGGCCGGTGGGCCCGGTGGACCCGGAGGGGCCGGCGGACTCGTCCGCGGGGCCGTGCACGGAGGTCGTCATGCGGTGCCCTTCCGGCGGTGTCGACTACGTCATCGCTTCCCTCCCCGCCCCGCCGAGGAAACGATCCAGCACCGCGTCCAGGCCGGCCGCCAGGACCTCCTCGCCGCCCCGCTCGGCGAGCGCGGGCACGACGGCGCGCAGATGGGGCAGCTCGTGCACGGGCATGCGGTGCAGGCCCAGCCGGATGGCGGGCTCCGGCTCGTCGGGGTCGTCCACCACGGCGGTCAGCTCCACGAAGACGTACCCCAGGGCCCAGGCGATCACCGCCCGGTACGCGAGCTGCGTACGGTCGTCGTCGAACCCCGCGCGGACGAGCGGCGCCAGGATGTGCTCCTGCGCCCGCAGCACCGCCGGCGGGCGGCGGGCCAGCGGCACGGCGAGCATCCGGGTGGCGAGGAGGGGCACCACGTGCGGGTGGCGCAGGGCGGTGCGGTGCATCTCCCGGACCGCGCGGTGCAGTTCGGCGCGCCAGCCGGTGTCCGGCCCGGCCGGCCGGCCGGCGCCGGGCCCCGCGGGGCGGGCGGTGTCGGGTTCGGCCGGCTGGTCGGCGTGGCGGTCGGTGTCCGCTCCGGCCGGCCGGCCGGCAACCGGCGGCTCGGCCACGGTGTCCAGAAACTCGGTGAACACAGCCTCGACCAGCCCGTCCAGCAGCGCGTCCTTCCCGGCCGCGTACCGGTACAGGGCCATCGCCTCCACCCCCAGCTCCGCCGCGAGGCGCCGCATGCTCAGGGCGGACAGCCCCTCCCGGTCGACCAGCGCGAGCGCCGTGGCCAGCACCAGCTCCCGGCTCAGCCGGCCACGCCGGCGTTTACGCCGCCCGGAAGCTGCCTGCTCGGGCATCCCTTGACCCTCGTCACGTATCGGAGCAAGGTGTACATGTACGTTGTAAATATACTCTTTCGGGCTAATCCAGAGCCACTGGCAGGTCACCGTGGAGCCGATCACCCGTCTCGAACAGTGGTTCCGGCCGGGGGGCCCACGCGTGCCCGGGCGCCCGTCCGGCCCGGACACCGGGCGCGGGAAACCACCCGTCTCCGCGTCCCGGCTGATGGTGGCGTACGTCCTGTTCGTGATCCCCTGCACCGTCGTCTACCTGACGGTCCCGGAACGGCACACCAGCATGTGGGCGGCGATCGGGCTCTCCGGCGTCGTGGCGATCCTGGTCGGCATCCACGTGCACCGCCCCGTGCACCGCTGGCCGTGGCTGATGCTCGCCGCCGCCAACCTGACGTTCACGGCCGGGGACACCACGTACAACATCCTGGAGAGCGTCTTCGGCCAGACCAATCCGTTCCCGTCGGTCGCGGACGTCTTCTACCTCTCCACGTATCCGCTCTTCGCCGCCGGGTTCTTCGGCTTCATCCGGTACCGCACCGAGTCCCGCGACCTCGCCAGCCTGCTCGACGCCCTCATTCTCACGTCCGGGCTGGCGCTGCTGTCCTGGGTGCACCTGATCAACCCGCTCACCATGACCGGCGGGGACACCTGGGTGCATCAGGCGGTCGCGCTCGCCTACCCGCTCGGAGACGTGCTGATCCTGGCCATGATGGTGCGGCTGCTCACCCTCGGCGGCACACGGGAGCGGTCCGTCCAGCTCCTCGCGCTGGGCACCGTCGGCATCCTCACCTCGGACGTCCTCTACGGGCTGCTCCAGCTCCAGGGCACCTGGCGCGTCGGCACCTTCATGGACCTCGGCTGGGTGGTCTTCTTCACCGCCTGGGGCCTGGCCGCCCTGCACCCCTCCATGGTCCGGCTCACCGAACGGGTGCCCCAGCCCGGGCCCGGGCTGGCCAGGCGCCGGCTCGTCGTCCTCGCCGGGGCGTCGCTCATCGCTCCGGTCATGCTGCTGGTCGAGGCCCTGCTCGGCTCGGTGCGGAACGCCGCCGTCATCGCCGCGTTCTCCTCCCTGATGTTCCTGCTGGTCATGGGGCGGCTGTACGAGCTCGTCTCCGAGCACCGCCGGGCCGTCACCCGCGAGCGGAGCCTGCGCGTGGCCGCCGCGTCGCTCGTCGGCGCGGTGACCCCCCGGGACGTGGCGCGCTGCGTGGAGACGGCCGCCGCCACCCTGTTCGGCGCCGGGGTCCCGCACCAGGCCGTGCTGCTCGCCGTGGACGCCGACCGGCGGCTCCGGCCGGTGAGCACCGCCGCCCGGCCCTGGACGCGGAGCCTGGACATCCCGGCCGAGACCCTCGACGCCCCCGGCCACCCCCGACGGCCGGGCAGCCGCTCCCGGCGCCGTGCCGCCCCCGCTCGTGGACGGGACGCGGCTCATGGACGTGGCCGCGCTGGGCCCCGAGGCGGCCGCGGCGCTCGCGCCGGCCACGCGGGTGATGCTCAGCCCGCTGACGCTCGAAGCGCCCCAGACGGTCAGCCCCCTCATCGGCGCCCTCCTGGTCGCGGGCCCGCACCGCCGGCTGGAGCAGATCGGCGTGTCCGTGGACTCCCTCGCCTCCCAGGCCGCCCTGGCACTCGAACGCGTCGGGCTCAGCGAGGAGATCCACCGCCGCCGCAGCGAGGCGTACTTCCGCACCCTCGTGCACAACGCCTCCGACGTGATCCTGATCGTCGACGACGACGACACCGTCCGCTACGCCAGCCCCTCCGCGCGGGGCATGTTCGGCGGCGCCCTCCTCGGCGGCACCCCGCTGGCGCGGCTCGTCGACGAACAGGACCGCGAGCGGGCCGTCCTCACCCTGCGGCGCGTACGGTCCGGCAGCGCCCGGGACGTCCACGACGACTGGCGCGTACTGCGCTCCGACGACCAGCGGCTGGACGTGGAGGTCCGGTGCAGCAACCTCCGCCACGAGCAGACCGTCCACGGCATCGTGCTGACCCTCCGGGACGTCACCGAGCAGCGCGAACTGGAACGGGAACTCACCCACCGGGCGTTCCACGACTCGCTCACCGGCCTGCCCAACCGGGTCCTGCTGCTGGAACGCATCGAGCGCGCCCTGCTGCGCGGCCGCCGCGACGGGACGCTCACCTGCGTGCTCTTCGTCGACCTCGACGACTTCAAGGTCGTCAACGACATGATGGGCCACTCCGTCGGCGACGAACTCCTCGTCGCCGTCGCCCGGCGCCTGACCGGCGCGCTGCGCCGCACCGACACCGCGGCCCGCCTGGGCGGTGACGAGTTCGCGCTCCTGATGGAGGGTGCCAGGGGACCCGAGGACGCCGAGAAACTCGCCGCGCAGGTCGTCGACGCCCTCGACGAACCCTTCCGGCTCACCACCGGTTCGACCAGCGTCTCCGCCTGCGTGGGCGTGGCGACGGCCCGCGACAGCGACGAGGCGGAGGAACTCCTCGGCCACGCCGACCTCGCCCTGTACGCCGCGAAGACCGCCGGGAAGGGCCAGTGGCAGCGCTACCGGCCCGACCTGCACGCCGGCATGGTCGAGCGGCACGAACTCCAGGCGGGCCTGGACACCGCCATCAGCGAAGAGGCGTTCGCCCTCCGCTACCAGCCCATTGTCGAGATCAACGGCAGCGGGGTCGCCGGCTTCGAGGCGCTCATCCGCTGGCCCCGCCGGCGCGGCCTCGTGCCGCCGGACCAGTTCATCACCCTGGCCGAGGAGACCGGGCACATCATGCCGCTCGGCGCGTGGGTGCTGGAACGCGCCGCGGGCGACGTCGCCCGCTGGCAGCGCGACCACCCCCGCAACCCGCCCCTGTGCCTCAACGTCAACGTCTCACCGCGCCAGTTCATCGACCCGGGCTTCGTCGAGGACGTACGGCGGGTCGTCGACACCTCGGGCCTGGCGCCCGGCTCCCTCGTCCTGGAGATCACCGAATCGGTCCTGATGCGGCGCGACGAACAGATCCGGACCACCATGCGCACGCTCAAGCGCCTCGGTGTGTCCATCGCGATCGACGACTTCGGCACGGGGTTCTCCTCGCTCAGCTACCTCCGCGAGTTCCCCATCGACGTGCTGAAGGTCGACAAGTCGTTCATCGACGACATCGTCACCGACGGCCAGCAGGTCGCGCTCGTCGAGGGCATCGTCCGCATCGCCGACGTCCTCGGTCTCCAGGTCATCGCCGAGGGCATCGAGAACGCGGGCCAGCGCGACCTGCTCGGCGCCATGGGGTGCAGCTTCGGGCAGGGCTTCCTCTTCGCCCGGCCCATGACCGCCGACGAGTCGCGGCGCTTCCTCTCCGTCTCGGCCGGGAGCCGGGCGGCCTCCCTCGTCGGCCGGCGCGGTGAACGCCGCACCGTGACCCACCCGGTGGCCCGCGGCGAGCAGCACGTCGGCGACCTGTCCCGCCTCCAGAAGACCAGCCGCATGTGCGACGCCGTCATCGACGAGGTCCACGGCCGGCGCATCCGCTGCGGCGACCAGTGGCTGGTCGACTTCGCGTCCTGCAACTACCTCGGGTTCGACTTCGACCCCGAGATCATGGAGGCCATCGGCCCCCACGTACGCCGCTGGGGCACCCACCCGAGCTGGTCCCGGCTCATCGGCAACCCGCGTCTCTACGCCGACATCGAGGAGCGCCTCGCGGGCCTGCTGGGAGCCCCCGACACCCTGCTGCTGCCGACCATCACGCTCATCCACGCCTCCGTGATCCCCGTCCTCGCGGCGGGCGGCCTGGTCTGCGTGGAGGCCCGCGCCCACCGCACCATGTACGACGGCTGCATGGTCGCCCGGGGGCAGGGCGCGTCGGTACGGCGCTTCCACGGCGACCACCCCGAGGAGCTGGAACAGCTCCTGGCCTCCGCCCCGCCCGGCGCGGCCCGGCTCGTCTGCGTCGACGGCGTCAACAGCATGACCGGCAACCTCACCGACCTGCCCGGGCTGGCCGCCATCTGCCGTGCCCACGAGGCCCTGTTGTACGTGGACGACGCCCACGGCTTCGGCATCATCGGGGAACGCGGCCCCGGCGAGACGTCGCCGTACGGCTCCCGGGGCAACAGCATCGTGCGCCACATGGGCGAGTCGTACGAGGGTGTCGTCCTGGTGGCCGGGTTCTCCAAGTCGTACTCCTCGCTCCTGGCGTTCCTCACCGCGCCCCCCGACGTCAAGGAGCACCTCAAGGTGACCGCCGGGCCCTACCTGTACTCCGGCCCCTCACCGACGTCCTCGCTCGCCACCGCCCTCGCCGGACTCGACGTCAACGACCGGCGCGGCGACGCCATCCGCGCGGGCCTCCACCGCAAGACGCGCCGCGTGCTGGACCACGTACGGGGCCTGGGCGTCGCCACCCCGAACACCGACGACCTGCCCATCATCGAGATCCCCCTCGCCGACAGTTGGGACCTCGACGCCGTCGGTGACTTCCTGTGGGACCACGGCATCTATGTCACCCTCGCCGGCTACCCGCTCGTCCCGCGCAAGCAGGTCGGCTTCCGCATCCAGGTCACCGCGCTCAACACCGACGAACACATCGAGCAACTCCTGGCCACGCTCACCGAACTGGCCGACCGTTTCCCCCTCCAGCAGCACCTGTCCACGCCCTCCCCGCCCGAGAGGTGGGCACCGTGACCGATCCCCGCCCCGACGACGGCCTGCCGCCCCGCCACCACCGCCACAACGCGGACGCGGACTGGGACCAGTGGCCCGTCACCGCCTACCTGGCCGAGAACTACCGGCGGATGCACGCCTCCGACGCGGCCGTCATCCGCCACCACTCCGGCTTCTACCGCCGGTTCCCCGCCGACGGACTGGCGCGCTCGCTGGAGTTCGGCGCCGGCCCCAACCTGTACCCGCTGATGCCCGCCGCCGCGGTCGTCCGCCGCATCGACGCCCTGGAACCGAGCGCCGCCAACGTCGCCTACCTCACCGCACAGCTCGAGCGCCCCGACGGGAGCTGGGACGCCTTCTACGCCCTGTGCCGCGACCTCGACCCCCGGCTGCCCCCGAGCCTCGGCCAGGCCCTCACCCGGGTCCGGGTGCTGCACGGCGACGCGTCGGCCGTCCCGGCGGGCACCTACGACGCGGCGTCGATGAACTTCGTCGCCGAGAGCGTCACCGAGGACGCGGACGAATTCACCGAACTGTGCGGCCTGTTCATCCACTCGGTACGGCCCGGAGGCCACCTGGTCGCCGCGTTCATGGAGAACATGCCGAGCTACCACATCGGCGCCGGACGTGCCTGGCCCGCCTTTCCCGTGGACGCGGCCGCCGTACGCCGCGTCTTCGCCCCGCACACCGAGGCCCTCCAGGTCACCCGGGTCGACAAGGACCCCACGCTGCCGGACTACGGCGACACCGGGATGGTGCTCCTCCAGGCGGAGCGCATCCCCGCCGGCGACGGCGCGTGACCCACCGGGGGCTCACGGGTGGTTCAGCAGCTCCCGGTAGAGCCGGAAGTACCGCGCCGCGAACCGCTCGGGCCCGAAGCGCTCCTCCACCGTGGCGCGGCCCTGCTCCGACAGCACCTGCCACCAGTGCGGCCGGTCCAGGAGCTGGCGCAGCAGGTGGCCGGTGCGGCGCGCGTCACCGACCGGGGCCCGCAGCACGGTGTCCCCGAGCGCGGCGAACTGGGGGTGGTCGCCCAGGATCACCGGCCGGCCGGTGCTCAGCGCCTCCAGCACGGTCAGCGGAACGTCCGACTTCACGCCCAGCAGGCGCGGCACGAACAGCAGCACGTCCGCCGACGCGACCAGCGGCCGCATGTCGCGTACGGGGCCGAGGACTTCCACGTCCCGCAGCCCCTCGCGCTCCGCCAGGGCCAGCACCGAGGCGCCGGACGTCCGGGCAGGGTGACCGGGGCGGGGGCGCAGCGCGAGCGTCAGCCGGAACCGCGCCCCGGCCCTGGCGGCGACCCCGGCCGCCATGACGGCCTCCTCGGCGCCCCCGTGCGGGCCGTGGTGCCCGATGACCAGCACCCTGGGCGTGGGCCCCGAGGGCCGCGGTGTGTAGGGCCACCGGTCCAGCCGGACCACCGGGGGGACGACCAGCACCTGGCCGAACCCGGCGGCGCTCAGCTCCCTGGCGGTGGCCGAGGACAGCGCCACCGTCTGGCCGAGCGGCCGCGACCGGCGCAGCAGCCGCGCGTCCTGTACGCCCGGAACGGTGTGCAGCACGGGCGTACCGCGCAGCAGCGACGGCAGCACCCGGGAGAACAGCGGGAAGGCCTCGTCGACCGCCAGCACCGCGTGGACGAGGTCGGCGTGCCGGGCCACCACGGCGGCGGCGACGGCCGTCTGAAGCCGCTGGGCGCGCTGGGGCAGGCCCTCCAGGACGGGCATCGTCACCGGCCGCCCGCGCTCGACGAAACGCGGACCGCGTGGCCGGGGCCACCGCGTGAACCACGTGAAGTCCACGTCCGTCACCGCGTCCGCGACGGCCGCGGCGAGTTCGCTGTCCGCCCCGTCCCGGCGGTCGAGGGGGCCACTGGCGAGCAGCAGCACGCGCGGGCGGCGCGCTCCGGCGGTCATGGCGGGGCGGGGCGTCGGAGCGTCATGGGCCGCGGGGCGACGGCGTTCCCGGCCCGGTGGGACCAGCACCGGACCGGGAACAGCGGCGCCGCGATGCCGAAAGCCGTCGGTGAGCGGGCGTCGCGCGGCACCAGCGCGTACGCCTGCCACGGCCCGGCGGCCGATATCGGCATCGCTTCCCCGGGGATGGTGACCGCGGCGCGGAGCGTCCGCATCCGCCCGCGGGCCCGCGGCCACCCGACAAGGATCGTGGTCACGCGCCCGCGCCCGCGCCCCACGCCGGTGGCGAGGGCGGCGGCGAGCACGCGAAGGGGGGCGAACACGCCCGCGGGCAGCGCCCGGTGCGGAGGACCCGGCCACCGCGCCGTCGGCGGACCCGCCGGCGAACAGCGCGAGAACGCGGGTGTCGCGGAGAAGAGCACCGCACGGGGGCGGGCGCCGAAAGCCCCGGCGACGTGCGCGTCGAAAGCCGGAACCCCGCCGCGGCCGGCGTGGCGGCCGAGGACCGGGTCCCCGCCGGAACCACCGCCGGAACCACCGCCGGAGTCACCGTCGGAAGCGCTGTCGGAACCGCTGTCGGGATGACCGCCCGGACCGCCGTCGGAATCGTTGTCGCCGCGGCGTGCCGTGGCGCGTGAGGCGACGGCGCGGCCCCTGCGGCGACGCCCGGCGGAGCACGGCCTGCGCACCGCCACGCACCGTGCGGTCGCGGCGAGTGTCACGCGGTCGGAGGCGCGGCGGGCGGGGTGGACGCCGGGCCGGTCGGAGACCGAGTCCGCGGCGACAGGCCAGTCCGTCACCCGTCGCAGCGGGTGCGGGACATAGGGCGCCGGATTCCGGCGTGCCTGGACGGAGGACACGGGGGACCTCTTCCTGCGACGTACCTGCCGGGAATGGCCTGCTTTCCATCCGTAGCACACCGCTTCGGGCCCGTCAATGCGAATGTGCACAGGCATGGAATGCCCCGGGAATTCATGCGGTTCCGTGCTGTTGCCGTGACATCCGGAGCCGGGATTAGAATTCTTGTCATGGTCGGGCGAATCGAGGACTACGCCCTCATCGGAGACCTTGAAACGGCGGCCCTGGTCGGCAAGGACGGGGCGATCGACTGGCTGTGCGTGCCGCGTTTCGACTCCCCCGCCTGCTTCGCCGCCCTCCTCGGCACCGACGACAACGGCCACTGGCGGGTCGCGCCCGCCGGAGCGGGGGCGTGCACCCGGCGCTCCTACCTCCCCGACACGCTCGTGCTCGAATCCGTCTGGGAGACCGTCGGCGGCACCGTGAAGGTCACCGACTTCATGCCGCCCCGGAGCGGATTCCCCCAGGTCGTACGGTGCGTTGAGGGTGTCTCCGGACGGGTGGACATGCGTGGCGACATGACGCTGCGCTTCGACAACGGGCGCATCGTCCCCTGGACCCGGACCGTCGACGGGCGGACGGTGGCCGCCGTGGCGGGCCCCGACTCCACGCTCCTGACGGCCGACGCCCCGGTGGAGATGTCGGTCGGCACCTCCCGTACGTCCTGCGTCTTCTCGGTGTCGGCGGGGGAGCGGGTCACCTTCGTCCTCGGCTGGAGTCCCTCGCACATCCCGGCGCTCGTGCTCATGGACCCCGGGGCGGCCCTGGACGGCACGACGGAATTCTGGCGCAATTGGGCCGCGAAATGCCTGTACCAGGGTCCGTGGCGCGACGAGGTCGTCCGGTCCCTCATCACCCTCAAAGCGCTCACCTATGAACCCACTGGCGGAATCGTCGCGGCCGTCACCTCCTCCCTCCCGGAATTGCTGGGCGGGGAACGCAACTGGGACTACCGGTTCTGCTGGCTGCGGGACTCCACCTTCACGCTCTCCTGCCTGCTGCGGTCCGGATACCGCGAGGAAGCCGTCGCCTGGAAGGACTGGCTGGTACGGGCCATCGCCGGCGAACCCTCCGATCTGCAACCGCTGTACGGGCTGGCCGGGCAGCGGCGGCTCGCCGAGACGACCGCCCCCTGGCTGTCCGGCTACGAGGGCTCGCGCCCCGTGCGGTTCGGCAACGCCGCCGTCGGCCAGCTCCAGCTCGACGTCTACGGCGAGGTCCTCAACACCATCTACTCCGCGCTCCGGGCCGGGGTCGCCATCGACGCCCAGGTGTGGCGTCTGATCGCCTCGTTCATGGACTACCTGGAGGAGCACTGGCGGGAACCGGACGCGGGGCTGTGGGAAGTGCGGGGCCCGCGACGCCACTTCGTCCACTCCAAGATCATGTCCTGGGTGGCCGCCGACCGCGCGCTGCGGATGGCGAGGGTCGCCGGTCTGCGCGGCTCGGCCGAGCGCTGGCGCGCGATGCGGCAGGAGATCCGCAAGGACGTGCTGCGCCACGGCTGGGACGACGAACTGGGCTGCTTCGTGCAGTACTACGGATCGCGGCGGGTGGACGCGTCCGCCCTGCTGATGCCCCGGCTCGGCTTCCTCCCGCCCGGGGACCGCAGGCTGCACGGCACGCTGGAGGCGGCCCGGCGGCTCGACCACCACGGTTTCGTGCGCCGGTACGCCGACACGGGCGGCGGCGGCCGGGTCAACGACGTGGACGGGCTGCGCGGCGCCGAGGGGGCGTTCGTGGCCTGTTCGCTCTGGCTGGCGGACTCACTGGCCCTGACCGGCCGCCGGGACGAGGGCCGCGAGCGGTTCGAGCGCGTCCTGGACGTCCGCAACGACGTGGGCCTGCTGTCGGAGGAGTGGGACCCCGTCCGCGGCCGCCAGCTCGGCAACCTGCCCCAGGCGTTCAGCCATGTGGCGCTGGTGAACACGGCGTTCGCCCTGCACGGTACGCGCACGGTCAGCCGCGCCGGCCACGGCTCGCGCGACGGCCACGGTGCGCCCGGCGGCGAGGGCGACGGGAACGGCAACGGCCACCGCCCCCGCGACGGTGTCCGCAGCGGGGACGGTGACGGGAGCCGCGCGGGGAGCGGCTCCCGTGTGCGGGCGGCCCGCTGAGGGCGTCGCCCGTCATGCCCCGTTGGTCGCGTCGGGCTGTCTCTGCCGGCGCAGCAGGGCCGAACCGGCCATGGCCGCGGTGAGCGCGGCGCACACCACCGCGACGGCGCTCGCCCAGCCGAACGACTGGCCCACACTGGTCGCCAGCAGGTCGAAGGCGCTGCCACCGGACACGGCGTGCAGGGCGACCACCCCGACGGCCGTCGCGCCCGCCGCCGCCCACACCCGTACGGTGTCCCGCGCACCCAGCCACAGGCCCAGGATCAGGCACAGCAGGGTGACGGCGAGGGCGACCGCGTCCGTGCTCCCGCCGGACCGCAGCCCGGCGAAGTCCGTCGGCAGGTGGATGACACCGCAGGCGGACAGGGCCGCAGCCGCGGGCCACCGCAGACCGGACCGCAGGGCGGGCGAGGTCCCGCCGGCCAGGTCGGCCACGGAGACCGGCTTCTCCAGCGAGGGAGTGGACTGGGCGGACTGGGCCACCGAAGCGGACCGGGGCGGGCGGACGTTGGGGTTCTCCGGCACGGTGATGGTGCCGTCGACCGCCTTCGTACCGGGCGCGGGGGCCGAGCCGGGAGCCGGGCGGGGCCGGGGGCCGGCGTCACCGGTGCCGAGGATGCTCACCAGTTCGGCGACGTCCTCGATCGGCCTGCCGACCGCCGCGGCACGCAGTGCTGTGTCGGCCTCGTCCAGCGGGTGGCCGGCCTCGTTGAGCATGGCGACGAGCTGCCGCACCTCTTCCAGGGGCCGGACCACCGCCGCCGCGCGCAGCGCCTCGTCCGCCGGGCTGGAGACCGCTCCGGTGCTCTTGAGCAGGGCCACCAGCGCGGCGACCTCCTCGAGCGGCCGGTAGGTGGCCGCCGTCCAGAGCAGTGTCCTTATGGGCTCGTCGCCGTCGTCGCCGTTCTCGCCGGCGCTCTTCGCCTCGGCCAGGACGGCGTCCACCAGCGCGGCGTCCACCGGCCCGGCACCGGCCCGCACGGCGTCGGCGGCGGAAGCGGCCCCCGTGCCCTCGGCGGAGGCGGTCCCGCCCGCGGCCCGGTCGGCCGGATCGGCCACGGCCCGCTCGGCGGTGGTGCCGTCCGTGGCGGTCCCGTCCGCCGGGGTGCCGGGCGTGCGCGTGGGGGCAGGCTCCGTCACCGCGTCGGTGCCCGTGACCGGCGGGGCCGGTGCCGCGGCCGGCATGGCCGCGCGGGATACCGGAGCGGGCTCGGCGGGCGGCGCCGTCGCCGGGCGCGCCGCCTCGAACGGCGCGGTCTCCGGGCGCGGCGGCACGGTGGCCGGTGGCGTGGGCGGCGCGTCCGGTGTGAACGGCGCCGTCGCGGGACGCCCGGCCTCCGGGTACGCGCCGTAGGCGCCGTTCGCCTGCGTGCCGTTCGTGCCGTTGGCGCTGTGCGTCTGTGTGCCGTTCGTGCCGTTGGCGCCGTTCGTCTGCGTGCCGTACGCGCCGTTCGTGTGCGTCGTCGCGGACTGGGCCGTTCCCGGGTACGGGGCCGCCGGGTGCGCCGTGTCGGCCGGTACCTCGCGCACGCGGGAGGGGGCGGCACCGAGGCGTATGGCGTCCGCGTACGCGGCGTCCACGGACGCCGCGCCCGTTTCGCGCGGGTCGCGCGCCGGGGCGGGCGGGTCGGGTGGCTTCGCCCGGTCAGGGGCCGCCGCCGGGGCGGGAGTTGTGGGGTCGTCGGTGGTCATGGCGTGGCTCCGTTCGCCGGACTCCGGTGAGGCACACACCGTGTCGGTCGTCGTGCGCCGCGAGGACGCGGCGCGGCGGTTCGCTCCATCTAAGGGGCAAGCCGGTCAATTGCGCCATCCGGGAAGGGCAGACGGGGGAGCGCCACCCGCGTGCGGACGTTGAAGCCTGTACCGAAAGCGGTTGCCCGCGCCGTTTGCACCCCGTGCCGGACTGCGTTCCACTGGAAGTGGAAGCAAGCATTCCTTTCCGCATAAGGGGATGATGGTATGACGTCACGCGAGCACGTGGTCCAGGGCCGGACGAAGGTGCCGGTCGCGGACATCGAAGCCGCCCTCAACCCGGGTGAAGCCGAAGGCTTCCACCGCGACACCCGTGAGTGCGGGCTTCTGGCCCTGCAAGGGGGCAAGGCGCAGTTGCTGCTGGCTCCTCCGACGCCGAGGCCGAAGAAGGGCTGACGCGGCAGTCATGGCCTCCGCCCGCGCGCGGCGCGGGCGGGGGCCGACCCGTCCGCGCCCCACGGCGGGAGGCGGGCCCCCTCGGGCAATCGATCATTTGCGCCCCCGGCGGCGCTGGTCTCCACTGGAACGGAAGCAAATATTCCATTTCCCTAGGAAGGGATGGTGGCATGACGTCGACCGACCACGAACTCCGGGACCGGACCAGGGTCCTGGACGACGACATCGAAGCGGCCCTCAACCCGGGTGAGCTCCAGGGCTTCCACCGCGACACCCGTGAGTGCGCGGCGCTGGCCCTCCAGGCGGGGAAGCTGCAACTGCTGCTCGCCCCACCGGCCCCGCGCCCCAAGAAGAAGGGCTGAAGGGCACCTGCATGGAGCAGAACGGCACTTCGTCCCCGCTGACGGACGCGGTGCGGGAACTGTCTGCCCAACTGGTCTCCGCTCTCGCGAGCGGGGGCCATTCTCCGGTCTCCGCCGGCACGGCGGTCACCATCGGGGACGACGAACTCGGCCTCGCGGCCGTACGCGTCGTGGGAGCGGACGTCCTGCTGCCGAGCGTCCTGCACGGCACGCCACCCGCACCCGTCGACCTCGCGGTGTGCGAGAAGGCGGTGCTCGCCTACCCGCCAGGCCCCGACGCCTCCGCCACCTCGATGTGGAGCCACTGGGCCATGACCCGCACCCTCGCCGGCCTGGGCGCCCCGGCCGCCGGGGCGGCCCCCGACGGGGCGGAGCCCGACGCCACCTGGCTGGAGGACCTGCCCTGGCAGGCGCTGACCCACCAACTCGCCCTCCTGGCCGCCCTCGCCGTCCCCGCCGCCGACAACGCCGTCGCCCGCGTGGCAGGGAGCCGCACCGTCGACCTCGCCCGGGGCTTCGTCCGGGCCGTACGGCGCCGGGGCTGGCTCCAGGCGGCCGGCGCGGGCCGCTGGCTGGCGCTGCTCGACGGCGTACCCGACACCCTGGGGCTGGACGCCGGTCTCGACTTCGTCGCCGGGATGGGGGGCGACGACCCCCGTGTGGCGCTGCACGTGCGGGCGGCGCGGCTGCTGCGCCCCGCCGCCGGGGTGGAGCCGCTGTGACGGCGCCGGCGACGACCACGGACGTACGGCGGCTGGCCGAGGACGCCCTGGGCTGGCTGTCCGACAACCGCGCCGGCTTCCGGCTCGGGGACGACGCCCTGGACGCGGGCGGCGACGTCAACTCGTCCTGGAAACCCCTGGGCGAACTCGCCCAGATCTGCGTCTGCGTCCGCCGCCACAGCCGGCCCGGGACCCTCCTGCACGACACCGCCGACGACCTGTTCCGCCACGCCTGGCGCGAGACCGGCGACGGGGCGCTCTTCCTGGAGCTGCAACGGCTCGAACCCTGCGCGACGTACCCCCTCGAGGTCTACGCCGCGTTCGCCTCGGGAGGGCTGCGGCACCCGGCGTACGAGGAGTTCACCGCCGGGCTGGTGCGCACCCGGAGCTGGCGGCAGACGGAGATGCTGCCGAACCGGGTGCTCAGCGTCCTCAACTCCGAGCGCCGCACCGGCTTCCCCCCGCACCGGGCGGCCCGGGAGGTCCTTCCCACCACCTGGCTGGGCGGCCTGCCGGAGCCCTGGACGTTCGAGCGGACCGCCGGGTACATGCTCACCCACGTGGTGTTCCACCTCACCGACTGGGGCCACGACGTGCACGGCGTACCCGCGGACCTCGTGGACTACCTGGAGACCTGGCTGCCCGCCTGGCTCGACAACTGCGTGGAGTGCCGGCACTGGGACCTGACCTGCGAGCTGCTCGCCGTCGCGGCCAGCCTGCCCCGGCCCCCGTCGCCGGAACTCACCGAGGACGCCTGGCGGGCGGTCGCCGGTGCCCAGGACGCCACGGGCGGCCTGCCGGAGGTGGGCCACGGGCCCCACGGCGAGGAGGTGCTGCGGATCTTCCCCAACTGCTACCACTCCACCCTGGTCGCGGCGATGGCCGCCACCCTGACCGCCGCCCGCCGCCCCGGCCATGGGACAGGAGTGCCGGAATGACCCCCGCCACCGCCGCCGACACCCGCCTCGTCCACACGGTCGGTGTGGGCGCCCTCGAATGGCTCTACGAACACCGCGACGGATTCCGGCTGGAACAGGACGCCGACCCGGAGACCGGCTTCCTGGAGCGCTTCAAACCGGTCGGGGAACTCGCCGTCATCTGCAAGGTGCTCTTCCGCGAGGGAGTGGCCGGCTCCCGCCAGGCCGACCTCGCCCGCAAGCTGCTCGACCACGCCTGGCGCGACGTCCTGGACGGCGGCCGGATGCTGGTGCGCGGCCAGCGCGGCGAACCGATGTCCCCGATCCCGTTCGAGGTGTACGTCCCGTTCCGCGAACTCGGCTACAGCCAGCCGGAGCTGGAGGACGCGATCCGGCTCAACCACCGGCTCGCCTCCTGGGCGGGCCTGGAGGTGGTGCCCGTCCGCAGGCTCGGCCTCGGCGCCTTCGAGCGCCGCTTCGGACTGCCGCCCAGCCTCCCCGAGGACGAGGCGTTCAGCAGGACCTGGCTGGGCCGCGCCCCCGAACCGTGGACCGTCGACGCCCGGATCGGGTACGACATCACCCACACCGTCTTCCACCTCACCGACTGGGGCGAGAACCGCGGGGGCCTGCCGTCCCCGGTCGCGGACCACCTGGCCCTGTGGCTGCCGGTCTGGCTGGACGACTGGCTCGACCTGAAGCGCTGGGACCTCCTCGGCGAACTGCTCGTCGTCGACGCCTGCCTGCCCCGCCCCACCCTCGACGCCGCCGCCTGGGAGGGCCTGGCCGGCGCCCAGCAGCCCGACGGCGCCATGCCCGCCCTGGGGCCGATGCCCGACGGCGACCCCGAGGACGTGTTCGACGTCGTGTACCACCCCACACTGGTCGCCGCGTTCGCCTCCGTCCTCGCCACCTCGCGCGCCCTGGAGCGGCTGTCCGCCGAGGCGAGCGGATGACCGACGCCGGGAGCCTCGACGAAGCCGTACGCGCGGTCGACGCTCCCGACGTGGTCTTCGCCCTCTCCCGGCACGGCCACCGCACCGTCCGCAGCGGCGGCACCGCACCGCCCCCGCCCGTACCGCGCGACGGCCTCCGGTACGAGATCGGGTCGGCGTCCAAGACCTTCACCGGCCTGCTGCTGGCCGACCTCGTCCGCAGCGGCGCCCTGTCCGGCACCACACCGGCCGCCCGCCTGCTGGACCCGGCCCGGCCCCCCGGCCGCCACCCCGTCACACTCACGCACCTGATGACCCACACCTCCGGGCTGCCCCCGCTGCCCGCCGACTTCTACCCCCAGGCCCTGCCCCGCTGGCGGACCAACCCCTACGCCCACTACCCGCCCGAACGCGTCGTCCGCGCCTTCCTCCGCGGCCGCCCGCGCCACCGCCCCGGCACCCGGTGGCGCTACTCCAACTTCGCGGTCGCCGTCCTCGGGCACACCCTCGCCGCCGCCACCGCCACCCCCTGGGAACGGCTCCTGAGCGAACGCGTCCTGCGGCCCCTCGGGCTGAACGACACCGCACCCCACCCCACCGGCCCCGGCACCGACGCCACCGGGCACCGCGCCGACGGCACCACCCCGGTCCCGCCCCTGCGCATCGGCGGCTTCCAGGCGGCCGGCGCGCTGCGGGCCACCCCGCACGACCTGCTGACCTTCCTCGAGGCGCACCTGGAGGCGCCCCGGCGCCCGGACGGCGCCCCGCTGACCGCCGCCCTGCGCGAGGTGCGCCGCCCCCTGCTGCGCCGCGGCCGCGGCCACGCGCACACCCACACACTGGCCTGGTTCCACCACCCGGCCGGCGGCGGCGCCACCATGTACTTCCACATCGGCGCCACCAGCGGACAGGTGGCCTTCCTCGGGTTCCGCCCCGACACCGGCACGGCGCTCGTCGCCCTGTCCACCCGTCGCCACCGCACCTCGGACGCCCTGGTCCCCACCGCCTACGCGATGCTCAGCTCCCCTTAAGGACCCGCCATGCTGACGACCGACTTCGTACCCGGCAGCCCCAACTGGATCGACCTCGGCGCCCCCGACACCGACGCCGCCGTGGCGTTCTACTCCGCCGTGTTCGGCTGGACGTTCCAGTCCGCCGGCCCGGACGCCGGCGGCTACGGCTTCTTCCAGCGCGACGGCGGCACCGTCGCCGCCCTCGGCCCGCTCACCGAGGAGGGCGCGAGCCCCGCCTGGACGCCCTACTTCCACACCCCGGACGCCGACGCCACCGCCACCGCCGTCCAGCGGGCGGGCGGCTTGGTGCGCGTCCCGCCCATGGACGTCTTCACCGCCGGGCGGATGGCCGCCTTCACCGACCCCACGGGCGCCGACTTCGCCGTGTGGCAGCCGGGCGACACCACGGGACTGGAGACGGTCATGGAACCCGGCACCCTGTGCTGGACCGAGCTCCAGACCACCGACGCGGCCGCCGCCAAGGACTTCTACCGCTCGGTCTTCTCCTGGGACTACCAGGACATGGACACCGGCGCGGGCCCGGCCTACTCCGTCGTCTCCTCACCCGGCGGCGGCAGGGCCGGCGACCCCGGCCAGGGCGGGATCATGCAGCGGCCCCAGGAAGGCCCGGTGGCCGGCCCCGGCTCCACGTGGTACCCGTACTTCGGCGCGGCCGACTGCGACGCCACCTTCGCCGCCGCCACCGGACACGGTGCCACGGCCCTGTTCCCGCCGACCGACCTGCCCGGGGTCGGCCGGCTCACCCTGCTCACGGACCCGTCGGGCGCCACCTTCGCCCTCATCAAGGGCGACCCGTCCACCACCTGACCCCCGGGCGGCTCAACCCGTCCGTGGGCGCCACGCAGACCGCCGCCTCCGCCCTCGGCGGCGTGCTCGTCGCCACCCTGTCGCCGCGCGGCACGCTGCCGGCCGCCGCCGCGCTGTACGGGGTGGCCGCCGCCGTCGCCCGGTGGGGGCTCACCCGTCGGCCGCCCCGCGCCACCGGGCGCCCCTCCATCGCCGCGACCTGGCGCGACAACGCCCGCCTGTGGTCCTCGCGGCCCCGCCGGTACGTGTTCCTCGCCCTGTGGGTGCCCAACGGGCTGATCGTGGGCTGCGAGTCGCTGTCCGTCGCGTACGCCCCCGAGGACGCCGGCGCGCTCCTCGCGTCCGCCGCCTCCGGCATGCTGACCGGAGACCTCCTGGCCGGCCGGTTCCTGCCCGGGCGGTGGCGCCGGGTCCTCGCCGTCCCGCTGCTGTTGCTGCTCGCCGCCCCCTACGCGCTGTTCGCGCTCCGGCCGCCCCTGCCGGTGCTGGTGGCCGCCACCGCCCTCTCCGCCCTCGGCTACGCGGCGAGCCTGCTGCTCCTGGAGCGCCTGATGGACCTGACGCCCGACGGCCTCGCCGGACACGCCCTGGGCCTGCACACCTCCGGGATGCTCGCCCTGCAGGGCGTGGGCGCCGTCCTCGCGGGCACCGCCGCCGAACTCACCTCGCCGGCCACGGCGATGGCCGTCATGGCCGCCGTCTCGGTCGCGGTCACCCTTACCCTCGCTCGCGGTCTGCCACGCGGCGACCGGGGGCGTCCCGCGGCCCCCGGGCCCGGCACCGGCCGAGGAACCCGCTGGCGTGTGCGCCGGTAGGCGCGGGTGGCGCAAGGCCGCGCCCGCGTACCCCAGTTGATAGTATGACTAGCTTTTGTCGTGCTTTGGGCGGTCCGCGGTCCGGACATCCACTGGGAGGAAGCCACACCCCCCGGAGGAGGCCGCATGGTGGACGTCGAGCGACTGCTGGCCGACTGCCTGCAGGACGCGCGTACCGCGCCCTTCGGCGCCCTGCCGCTGACCGCGGAGGGCGCCGCGTACGCCGAGGCTCGCCGCACCTTCCTCACCGCCGGCCTGCGGGCGCTGCGCGACGACCTGCCGGAGACCGGCTGGGTCCAGCTCGGCCTCGCACCCTGGCCGGACGCCTGGCCCGCCCTGTACCGGCGGCTCGCCGAGACAGCCCACGAACTCCTCGGCTGCGGCTGGGCGCACGACTTCTTCTTCATGCACAAGCCACCCGGCCTGCGCATCCGGTTCCACGCCCCGCGGCCGGCCGGTGTGGCCGCCCTGCGCGCCGAACTCCTGCGCCGCTTCGACCGCCGGGACGGCGCCTGGGCCAGCCCCACGGAGGGCGTGTACGAGCCCGAGACGTACCTCTTCGGCGGACCTCGCGCCATGCCCCTCGTGCACGGCCTGTTCACCGCCGACTCACTGGCGTGGCTGGACCACCACGCCGCACGCGGCGGGGGAGGGGAGCCGCCGCCGGCCGACTGGCGCGTCTCCCTCACCCTCCTGCGCGCGGTCCTGGACGGCCTGGGCGTCGTCGGCTGGGAGCACCGGGGGGTCTGGCAGGTCGTACGGGAGGAGACCGGGCGGCGCCTCGTCGGCGGCCTGCACGACCCGTCCCTCCGGCGGGCGGCCGAAGGCATCCGCGGGTACTGGCACCTCACCTGCGAGGAGCAGCTCGACGCCCTCCCCAAGGCGTGGCGACACGGCCTGCGCGACCACCAGGACGCCGTACGGCGGGCCGCGTCGCGCTGGCGCGCCGACCACCTCGAGACGGGCGAGGCGCTCGTCGGCCCGCGCCGGGCCGCCGCGCACTACGCCGTCTTCCACTGGAACCGGGGGCGGTTCTCGCTGGCCCGGCAGAGCCTGCTGACCGAGGCGCTGGCCGCCGACGGCCAGGACGACGGCCCCGGTGCCGAAGGGACCGGCTGACATGGCGACCGACCGGACCACGACCGCCACGGCGCTGCTGCGGATCGCCGGAGTGCCGTGCGCGGCCTGGACGTCGGCGGGCGACCCCGGCCTGTTCGAGCGCGTCGCCCACCACGCCCGCGCCGCCGACGAGCGCGCCGCCCGTGCCCGGGACCTCGCCGAGCGGCTCGGCGCGCACGTCGTGCCGCACCCGGGGCTGGCGGACACCGACCGGGGAGCCGTCCTGGCACTGCGCAGGCGCCTCCACGCGGGACACGCCCCCCGCGCGGCCGATCTCGCCCTCCTGGACCGGCTGCCCGGGCACACCGCCACCGCCGGTCTCGCCGCCGACGCCCGCGCGCTGGCCCACGACGCCGAACGGGCGGGTGCCGAACGCACGGCACTGGTACAGCAGGTGACGGACGGTCAGCAGCAGGCCGCCGTACGGGTGTGGGAGCTCGCCCGCACCCACCCCGTGCTGCGGGACCTCCTGGCAAGCGCCGCCCCCGGGCTCCTCGCCGACGTCGAACGGCGCCTGGCGGCAGGCGAGTCCTGGAGCGGCAAGCCGCTGCGGAAACGCGCCGCGTACCTCTGGCGCGTCATCGGCAGGGCGGCGGCCAAGACCACCCCCAGGGGCTGGGCCGGCCAGCTCGCCACCGCACCCGTCCTCACCGAAGCGCCCGGCACCCTCCTGATCGCCCCCGGCACCACGCTCGGTGCCCTCGCCGCCACCGGAACCGAGAACGTGCACCTCGTCCGTTCCCGGCCCCCCGGCCCGCCCGACCTGCGCACCGCCGACCCCGGCACCCTGCTGGCCCCCGCGCCCCTGCACTTCACCCAACCGCCCTCCTCCCTGCGGGCGTACGTCGTCGACCCGCGCGAACCCACCCGGCTGCGCCACGTCGCCCTGCGCCGCACCCGCGCCCTCGACGCCGTCCTCACGGTCCTCGCCGACGGGCCGTGCCCGCTCGGCGAGGTGGAGAAGACGCTCCTCGGCCCGGCGGCGCCCCCCGGCGGCGCCCCCGCACCGGACGCCGCCGTGCTGCGCGGCTTCCTCCAGCACCTCCACACCATGGGCCTCCTCCAGGTGTGCGCGGCCCCCCGGCTCCGCCACACCGCCTGGACACCGCCCACGGAGGTGGCGGCGGCCGGCACCCCGCCCCGGCCGCTCACCCCCGCGGACGGCACCGCCGACGGCTGGTTCCTCGACTCGTACCGTGCCCTGGACGCCCCCGTGCCCGCGCGGGCCGCCGAGCGCGTCCGGCAGGGGCTGCGCGTCGCCGCCCGGATCGCCGCCCTGCGCGACGCCGGCACCCCCGCCGCGCGGGAGGCCCCCGAGCTCGCCGCCATCACCGAACAGCCGCGCCCCGTCAGCGAGATCCTCGCCGCCCTGCTGCCCGCCGGCGGTGACGCCCCCCGCCCCGGGCCCGTGGCACACCGCCCCCACGAGGCGTGGCCGGCACCCGCCGATCCGGACTGCGGGTACGCGCGCCTGCTGGCCCACCTCGCCGCCCACACCGGCCCGGGCCCCGCCGACGTGGACCACGCCCTGCTGGACGCCCTCGGCGCCCCGCCCGCCGACGACGCCCTGCCACCCTGGCCGCTGGACTGCCTGCTGCGCCCCCTGCCGGACGGGGACACCGGTCCCCTCGCCGTGCTGGAGACCGCCTCCGCCGCCGGTGTGCTCGACGCCCGGTTCGCCGACGGCCTGCGCGCCCTGTACGGCGGCCACCCCAACGCCGACGCCCACCGGGCCTTCCTCGCGGCCGTCGAACGGCACAGCGGCGTACGGTTCGTCGAACTGCTCGTCCCGCCGCTCGCCGAACGCGCCGCCAACGCCGTACGCCGCCCGGTCGTCACCAACTGGTGGACCGGCGACCCCGACCCCACGCCCTACCACGGCCCCTCCGGCACCGGCGCGCGCTACCTCCCGCTGGACCGGATCACCCTGCGCCGCAGCGGCGGGCGGATCGTCGCCGAGGCGGACGGCCACCGCGTCGTCCCCGTCCACCACGCCACCCGCAGCCCGCTGCCGCCCTACGACGTGCTGGTCCGGGTGCTCCTGGCGGCCGGTCACCCCGCCGCCGCCACCCTGCTGCGGCTGGACGGCCTCGACGGCGCCCTGCACGGCCACCCGCGGCTGCCCCGCGTGACCGCCGCGGGGGAACTGGTCCTCGCCCCCGCCACCTGGCGGCTGGAGCGCGCACGGCTGTGGCGGCCCGCGGACGACCCGTACGACAAGGTCCGCGCCCTCGCCGCCCTGCGGCGCGACACCGGCCTGCCCCGCCACGTCTTCGTCCGGACGGCGGCGGGGGCCAAGCCCGTGCCCGTGGACCTCGACGCGCTCCCGGCCCTCCCGGTCGTCGACCGGCTCCGCGCCCAGCAGCCCGGCACCGACCTGCTCGTCGAGGAGATGCTCCCCGCCCCCGCCGGCCTGCCGCTGCGCGACCCCCTCCACGGCGGCGCGGCCGTCGCCGCCCAAGTCCTGCTCCGCCTTCCCCACGACACCGGCGAGGCCCTGGACCGCCTCGCCGCCCGCGCCGCCGCCGCCCTGCCAGGCGGCGCCGCCTCCCCAGACGTCCCCGACACTCCGCCCGCAGCGTGCGGGCGGACGGCCGGGGCGGCCATCGCTCACTAGCGCGAGAAGGGAACCCACCATGCCCGGAACCATCGAACTCACCGACCTCGACGCCCTCATCGACGACCTCGACGAGCGCATCACCGACACCGAGCTGCCCGCCGTCCAGACGATGAGCCAGGTCTGCACCATCATCGTCTGCGCGACCGTGGTCATCTGCGCCTGAGCAGGCGCCCGGCCCGCTCAGGAGCCGCCCGGCACGTCCGGGCGGCTCCGCGCGCCGGCGGCCCGCCCCGAGGGGCGGGCGCACACCGCGAGAGGCGGCGCCCCGCCGGTGTCCCACCGGCGGCACCGTCGCCCCCGCCGACCACGAAGGTGCCCGAGGCCGCGACTTCGTGACACACAGGAGCCGCCCGGCAGGCCCGGGCGGCTCCGCCCACGCCCGCGCACGCAACAGGAGCCCGATGGACACCCGCCCCGACGACCGCCGCGCCGGCGTGGACGGCCCGGCCCCGGCACCCGACCGCGCCACCGGCCTCGCCCTCGCACACCTGGAGCGGTGGGCCGGGGCACCCCGCCACGGACCCCACGCCTGCGACCCGGGCGTCCCGGTCCTCGCGTACCTGGCCGCCACGGCCGGGGGACGGGAGGGCGCCGCCACGGCCGCCCGCGCGGTCGCCGTCTGGGCCGGGACGGCGGGACGCGGTCCCGGCCACCCCGGCCTGTACGACGGCGGCCTGGCCGGCACGTTCACCGGACTGCGGCTCGGCGCACGGCTCCACCCGGCACTGGACCGGGCGGCCGGCAGGCTGCGCGACCACCTCGCCGGTGCCGCGTCCGGGCTGCGCCGCACGGACGTCGCCTTCCCCGACTACGACCTGATCACCGGCCCCGCCGGAATCCTGCTGGCCCTGTGTGCCGGCGGCGACGGACCGGACCATGGGCGGTTCCAGGGCCACGCCGAGCACGTCACGGCCCTGTGCGACCACGACGACCTGCCCCGCCTGCGCACCGGCCAGTACGCGGACCACCCGCACCTGTCCTGGACGAACGGCCGCGTCAACACCGGCATGGGCCACGGCGTGGCCGGTGTCGTCGCCGCCCTCACCGCCGCGTTCCGCCGCACCGGCGACCCCGGCACCGCCCGGGCGCTGCGCCGCGCCACCGACTGGCTCGCCGCCCGGTCCCGCACCGACCCCCGCGGCATCCGCACCTGGCCGGCCGCCGCGCCCGACGGGGCGCCGTCCCCGGCCGTCGCCGCCCCCCGCCACGCGTGGTGCTACGGCACCCCGGGCATCGCCTGGGCCCTGTGGGACGCCGCCGACGCGCTCGGCGACCGGCACACGGCCGGCCTGGCGCGGGAGGCGTTCGGCACGCTGGCCGAGCGGTACGACGAGGACGTCCACCTCTTCGGCGACACCCCCGGGGACCTCCTCGGGCTCTGCCACGGCGCCGCCGGGGTGCTCGCCGTGGCCGACGCCTTCGCCCGCCACGCCCGGATGCCCGCCGCTGCCGCCCTGCGCGACCGCCTCGCCGCCCACCTGGAGGGGCGGCTCCCCGACGCGCTGCGCACCGCGTGGCCGTCCGGGCTGCTGACCGGTCCCGAGGGAGCGCTGAGCGCCCTGCTCACCGCCCGGGGCGCGGACCGCGACTGGCTGCCCTGCCTCGGACTCCGCTGAAGCCACTCGTTAGAGTGAACGGCCATGAGTCTCAAGGGTTTTGATGGTTACCTGACCCGCCTCGGCGTCACCGACCCCGGCGCACCCTCCGCCGAGGCGCTGGCCGCACTGCAACGGGCCCACCTGGAACGCGTCCCGTACGAGAACATCGACATCCAGCTCGGCAGACCGCCCGGCATCGAACCCGAGCTGTCCGCACGCCGGTTCGCCGCCGGGCACGGCGGCTACTGCTTCCACCTCAACGGCGGCTTCGCCGCGCTGCTGGAGGCGCTCGGCTACGACGTCACCCGCCACGTCGGCGGCGTCCACCACGAACCCGAGGGACGCGGCGCCAACGGCAACCACCTGGCGCTGACGGTCCGCGTCGGCGGCGAGGCGTGGTTCGTCGACGCCGGCCTCGGCGACGGCCCCCACGAACCGCTGCCGCTGCGCCCCGGCACGTACCGGCAGGGCCCGTTCACCTACCGGATGGAACCCTCGGTCACCGAACCGGGCGGCTGGACCTTCCACAACGACCCGGGCAGCTCCTTCCCCGTCATGGAGTTCGCCGCCCGCCCCGTCACGATGGCCGACTTCGCCGCGGAGCACCTGCGGCTGTCCACCGCGCCGGACTCGCCGTTCCTGAACACGTTCGCGGCCCTGCGCCGCGACGCGAAGGGGCTCGACCTCATGCGGGGCCGCGTCCTCACCCGCATCGACGCCGCCGGGCGCACCGAACGCACGCTGGACACGGCGGAGGAGTGGTACGCCGCACTCGCGGACGTCTTCGGCCGGAACCTGGACGCCCTGGACGCGCGGGACCGCGCCACCCTGTGGGACCGCGTCACCCGCGCCCACGAGGAGTGGCTGGCCACCAGCAGGCCCTAAGGCGGGTCCTTCGAGCCACCCTGAGCACCACCGCGGTGCGCGAGGTCCGCGACCAGGCGGGCGGCGTCGGCCCGGAACACCGCCGAGCCGGCCGCCGTCCGCCGGTCCCTCGCGGGCCCCGGGCGCGCCAGTTCGTCCACCGCCGCCAGCAGGCCGGCGAGGCCGGCGGCGTACGTGGTCAGGCCCTCCGCGGCCATCTCCCGCACCCCCACGGCCCCGTGCCCGGGGATGGGGCGGTGGCCGACCACCGGCAGCCCGGCGGCGAGCGCCTGCACCGCGGTCTGGCCCGCCGCGTTGTCCACGAGGACCCGTGCCGACGCCATCGTCCCCGGCATGTCGTCCGTCCAGCCGAGCGCCCGCACCCCCGGCAGTCGGGCGGCCCGCCGGCGCAGCCGTTCGTCGCGCCCGCACAGCAGCACCGGCGCCACGCCGTGCCGGGCGAGCGCCCCGGCGGTCCGCAGCAGCCCCGGCCCCACGCCCCACGCGCCGGCGGACAGCAGGACCACCGGCCGCCCGTCCGTCTCCGGTGCGAGGCCCTCCGCCTTGTGGAACTCCGGCGGCACGACCGGCCCCGTGGCGACCGCCGGCCGTCCGGTGCCCTCCCGGGCCGCGCGGGCGGCCGTTTCGGTGACGCAGAGGTACAGGTCGTTGCCCGGGTCCAGCCAGGCGCGGTGCACCGCGAAGTCGGTGACGAACACCGCGCACGGCACGTCCAGCGCGCCCCGGCCGCGCATCCGGCCGGTGATCTGGCCCGCCAGGTGGAAGGTGGAGACGATCACGTCGGGCCGCCACCGCGCCACGAGCGCGCCCAGCTTCCGCTCGGCCAGCGCGGCCATCGGCGTCACGTCCAGGCCCCGGCGGGAGGAGCGGGAGGGGCGGGAGGGGCGGGGAGCGGGCCGGGGCGCCAGGAACAGCGCGTAGATCGCCTCGTACACCGGGGGCAGGCGCCGCACCACGAACCGGTAGAAGCCGCGCACCGCCGGCCCCGCGCCCGGCGGGAGCAGCGTCAGCACGTCCCGGACCAGGACGTCGTGGCCGTCCGCGCGCAGCCGGCGGGCCAGTTCGCCGGCCACCGCGTCGTGGCCCGCGCCCATGCTCGCGCTGAGCACCAAGCATCGCCGCCCCATGGGGACCCTCCGTTCCGTGCCGTTCCATCGTGGTCCGCCCCGCCTCCGGGCGCGGCCCGACGGGGGGCCGAATCGGACTGTTCGGGTGGATCGGAGGGCGTCGTGGCGGCTGCCGGGAGGCGAAGCCGCGGGAAACCGGGAGGCTGGAAGGGCACGCTCCACGACAGTCCGGAGGATCGCCATGCCCCCTACGCCCCGCCGCGCGGCCGACCCTCGAAGGGCAGGGCCGGTCGTCCTGGTCACGGGCGCGTCCTCCGGGATCGGCGAGGCGGTCGCCGACCGGTTCGCCGCCGACGGCCGCTGGCGGCTGCTGCTCGGCGGGCGGGACGAGGAGCGGCTGGCGGCGGTGGCGGGCCGGACCGGCGGTGGGGCGCTGCGGGCGGACCTGGCGGAGCGGGCGGGGGTGGAGCGGCTCGCCGCCGAGGCCCTGGCCCGGGAGGGCCGGGTGGACGCGCTGGTGGCCGCCGCGGGCGTCGGCTGGGCGGGGCCGTTCACGACGATGCCCGCCGATCCCGTCGACCGGCTGATCGGTCTCAACCTCACGTCGGTGGTGCACCTGGTGCGGCTGCTGCTGCCGGGGATGGCCGAGCGGGGGGCGGGCCACCTGGTGATGATCGGCTCCATGGCCGGGCGGGTGGGCGTGGCCAACGAGGCGGTGTACGCCGCCACCAAGGGCGGCCTGCTGGCCTTCGCGGACAGCCTGCGCTACGAACTGGCCGGGACCCGTGTCGGGGTGACGGTCGTGCTGCCGGGGGCGGTGGACACGCCGTTCTTCGCCCGGCGGGGCGTCCCGTACCACCGCGACCATCCGCGCCCGGTGCCCCCCGAGCGGGTGGCCGAGGTGGTGTGGAGCGCGGTGGTGCGCGGCCGGGACGACGTGTTCGTGCCCGGCTGGCTGGCCATGCCGGCCCGGGTGCACGGTGCCGTGCCGGGCTTCTTCCGCGCGCTGGCCAAGAAGTTCGGCTGAGCCCGTGCTGGCGCTGTCGATCTGCCTGGCGCTGCTGGCCGCCCTCGGCAACGCCGGGGCGTCGGTCCTCCAGCGGCAGGGCGCGGCCGCCACCGGCACCGAACCGGCCTCGGCGCGGCGGGGGTCGTGGATGGCGGGTCTGGTGCACCGGCGGGTGTGGGTGTGGGGGGCGGCGCTGCTGGCGGTGTCGGGCATCCTCCAGGCGCTCGCGCTGGCCACGGGGCCGCTGTCGGTGGTGCAGCCGGTGATGAGCACCGAGCTGATGTTCACGCTCGTGGTGGGCGGTGTCGTGTTCCGGCAGCGTCCCGACACCCGGACCCGGTGGGCGTTCGCCGCGATGGCGGTGGGGCTGGGCGTGTTCCTGGCGATGGCCGACCCGTCGGGCGGCCGGTCCACGGTGCCCCTCGCGGACTGGGGGTGGACGGCGCTCGGCACGGGGCTGTTCGTGGCCGTGATGGGCGTGGTGTCGCTGCGGCTGTCTCCCGCCCCGCGCGCCGCCGTGCTCGGAACGGCGACGGCGACCGGGTTCGCGGTCACGGCCGCGCTGCTCAAGGACGCGCTGGGCCGCGTCCCGGACGGGATCGGCGCGGTGTTCACGACGTGGCAGCCGTACGCCGCCGTGGGCGTGGGGCTGGCGAGCTTCGTGCTGCTCCAGGTGACGCTGCGGGCGGGCTCCCTGGTGGCGTCGCAGCCCGCGCTGACCCTGGGGGACGCCCTGCTGAGCGTGGTGCTGGGCGTGACGCTGTTCGCCGAACGGGTCCACCTGGGGTGGCGAGTGGTGTTCGAGGTGCTGGCGCTCGCGGTCCTGGTGGCCGGCTGCGTCCAGCTCGCCAGGTCCCCGCTCGTCACGGACGACCCGGAGCGCTCGGGGGACCGGTGGTGAACGCCGCACGGGCGGCGGGCGTGCTGGGCGCCGTGGCGGCCTGGCACATCGGGCCCGCCGCGACCTGGCTGCCCGGGGCGCGGGCGGCGCTGTGGCCGGGCCTCGACGGGCGCGGCGACCCCTCGCACGTGGCGCTCACCTTCGACGACGGCCCCGATCCGGTGAGCACCCCGCACTTCCTGCGCGCCCTGGACGCCCTGTCCGTGCGGGCCACGTTCTTCGTGCTGGGCGCACGGCTGGCCCAGCACCCGGCCCTGGGGCGGCTGATCGCGGCGGAGGGCCATGAGCTGGCCGTCCACGGCTGGCGGCACGACCGGCCCTGGTGCCCGCACCCGCTGCGGGACGTGCGGGACCTGGCGCGTACGGCGGACCTGGTCGCCGAGACGGCCGGGCGGCGGCCGCTGTGGTACCGGCCCGCGTACGGCGTCCTGACCGGGGGCCGGTGGGCCGCCGCCCGCTCCGCCGGGCTGCGCACGGTGCTGTGGTCGGCGTGGGGGCGGGACTGGACGGCCGGGGCGACCGCGCCGGGTGTGCGGGCGGAGGTGACGAGGACGCTGCGCGGCGGCGGGACGGTGCTGCTGCACGACTCCGACGTGGTGAGCGCCCCGGGGGCGTGGCGGGCCGCGCTGGGCGCGCTGCCGGGGCTGGTCGGGGAGTGCCGGCGGCGGGGCCTGCGGGTGGGCACCCTGGAGGGCCACGGACTGATCGAATAGCTCATGCATTCGATTTACTCGTACGCTGGGGTCATGACCGCGCACCTCCAGGGCTCGCTCTTCGACCAGACCGACGACATCCGGCTCGGGCCGTTGTCCGGACTGCGGCGCACCGTGCTCGGCGACGGCGCGTGGATCGACCTGCTGCCCAACTGGCTGAGCGGGGCCTACGCCCTGTTCGACGAGCTCGCCGTGAACGTCCCGTGGCGGGCGGAGCGGCGCACGATGTACGACCACGACGTCGCCGTGCCCCGGCTGCTGGCCTTCTACGGCGACGGCGACCGGCTGCCGCACCCGGTGCTCGAGCAGGCCCGTGCCGCCCTGTCGGCGCACTACGCCACCGAGCTGGGCGAGCCGTTCACCACCGCCGGGCTCTGCTACTACCGGGACGGCCGGGACAGCGTCGCCTGGCACGGCGACCGCATCGGACGCGGATCGCGCCAGGACACGATGGTCGCCATCCTGTCCGTCGGCGAGCCGCGCGACCTGGCCCTGCGCCCGCGCCGGGGCGGACCGGCCCGGCGGGTGCCGCTCGGACACGGCGACCTGATCGTCATGGGCGGCTCGTGCCAGCGCACCTGGGAGCACGCCGTCCCCAAGACGGCCAAGGGGGTCGGCCCGAGGATCAGCGTCCAGTTCCGGCCCCACGGCGTCCGCTGAGCGCGCCTACGCCACCAGGCGCACGAGCTGGCTGCCCAGCTCGTAGCGCGCCCCGGCGATGGCCAGGCGGCCGGTGGCCACCCGGGCGGCGAGATCCGGCTCGGCGGCCAGCAGCCCGCGTACCCGGCGTACGTTCGCCGTGATCGTCGCGTCGATCCGCGCCGGCCCGGTCTGCTCGCGGTCTATGGCGGGGCGTATCCGGTCGGCGATGTAGTCGATGTGGGCGGGCGGCCGCTCGCCGGTCTCGTCCGCGTGCACCGCCGCGGCCACGGCCCCGCACGACTGGTGCCCCAGCACCACGACGAGCGGGATGCCCAGCTCGATCACGCCGTACGCGATGCTGCCGAGCACCGCCTCGTCCAGCACCTCGCCCGCCGAACGGACCGTCATCAGGTCGCCGAGGCCCTGGTCGAAGACCAGCTCGGGCGGGACGCGCGAGTCTATGCAGCCCAGCACCAGGGCGAAGGGGTGCTGCCCCGAGACGGCCGCCGCCCGGGCCGCCCCGTCCTCGTGCGGATGCCTCTGGTGGCGTGCGTGCCAGCGCCGGTTGCCGTGGAGCAGCTCGCGCAGCGCCTCGGCCGGCGTGCGGGGACGCGGTGCCCGGGAACGGGGCGCGGCGGCGGCCGGGGCGACACCGAGGGTGAGCCCGGCACCGAGGGCGGCGGTGGAGCCGAGCGCCGCCCGCAGCAGGGTGCGGCGGTCACGGGGAGCGGGCAGGGACGGGGTCACTCGTCCGTCGTACGGAAGCGTCGTCACGGCGTGAAACGTACGTCCGGCCGGTCGTCGGGTGTTCGGGTTTGATCTCCGTTGGGCCACCCATGGCCGACGTATGGCCGTACGTTGGGCGAACGATGGATTCCCCGGCCGCCCCCTGTACAGAGCCATGCATTCCGTCGCCCGGGCGCCCGCCGGGCCCCGGACGCCGCCCGTGGTCGTCCGGCGACCGGCGGTCACTCATGGTCGCCGTGGCCCATGCGGTGTTAGAAAGGGGAGCGTGGTCCACTTTTTCGGCCGATTCCGTGGTGCCTCGGTTCGGTCACTGGCCAAGAGGCTCCCACGGAGCGTCGCAGGACAGGTCTTCGTCCTGCAGGTGGCGCTCGTCCTGCTGCTGGTGCTCGGAGCGGTCCTGGCACTGCTCCTGCAGTCGCGCAGCGACAGCGACCGCGAGGCCCGCAACCGCTCCATCGCCGTCGCCGAGACCTTCGCGCACTCCCCGGGCCTCGAACAGGTCCTCACCACGCACCCCGACCCGACGAGCGTCCTCCAGCCCCTCACCGAGGAGGCCCGCGAGGCCGCCGGGGTCGACTTCATCGTGGTGATGGACACCAAGGGCATCCGCTACACCCACCCCCAGCCGGAACGGATCGGCGGCCGGTTCGTCGGCACCATCGAACCGTCCCTGGCCGGCGAGGTCCACACCGAGAGCGTCGACGGGCCCCTCGGCGAGGAGGTCCAGGCCGTCGTCCCCGTCAACGGCTCCGACGGGAAGGTCATCGGCCTCGTCTCCGCCGGCCTGGAGGTCCGCAACGTGGCCGGCGTCGTCAACCGGCAGCTCCCCGTCATCCTCGGCCTCGCCGCCGCCGGCCTCGCCGTGACCACCGCCGGAACGGCCCTGGTGGCCCGGCGTCTGCGCCGCCAGACCCACGGGCTCGGCCCCGCCGAGATGACCCGGGTCTACGAGCACCACGACGCCGTCCTCCACGCCGTGCGCGAGGGCGTCGTCATCGTCGGGGGCGACGGCCGGCTCCTGCTCGCCAACGACGAGGCCGAACGGCTGCTGCGGCTCCCGCCCGACGCCGAGGGCCGCGGCATCAAGGACCTGCCGGGCCTCGACCCCGGCATGGCCGAGCTGCTGTGCTCCGGCCGCGTCGCCACCGACGAGGTCGTCCCCGCGGCCGACCGGCTGCTCGCCGTCAACCAGCGCCACACCGACCGCCACGGCGGCCCCGCCGGGACCGTCGCCACCATCCGCGACACCACCGAGCTGCGCGCCCTGACCGGCCGGGTCGAGGGCGCCCGCAGGCGGCTCAACCTGCTGTACGACGCCGGAGTCGGGATAGGCACCACCCTCGACGTCGTCCGCACCGCCGAGGAACTCGCCCAGGTCACCGTCCAGCGCTTCGCCGACTTCGTCACCGTCGACCTGGCCGACCCCGTCCTGCGCGGCGAGGAGCCCAGCGGCACCGCCGCCGACATGCGCCGCACCGCCGTCGCCGGAATCCGCGACGACCACCCCCTCTACCCGCGCGGCAAGATGATCGGCTTCGTCCCCTCCACGCCCCAGGCACGCGGCTTCGGCAGCGGCCGGGCCGAACTGGTGCCCGACCTGTCCCAGGCCCCCGGCTGGCAGGCCCAGGACCCCGAGCGGGCCGCCCGGATCGTCGAGTACGGCATCCACTCGCTCATCGCCGTCCCCCTCAAGGCCCGCGGCGTCGTCCTCGGCGTCGCCAACTTCTGGCGCTCCGAGAAGCCCGAACCCTTCGAGGACGAGGACCTCGCGCTCGCCGAGGAGCTCGTCGCCCGCGCCGCCGTCAGCATCGACAACGCCCGCCGCTACACCCGCGAGCACGCCATGGCCGTCACCCTCCAGCGCAGCCTGCTGCCCCGCGCCCTGCCCGAGCAGAGCGCCCTGGAGGTGGCCCACCGCTACCTGCCCGCCCAGTCGGGCGTCGGCGGCGACTGGTTCGACGTCATCCCCCTGCCCGGCAGCCGCGTCGCCCTCGTCGTCGGCGACGTCGTCGGACACGGCCTGCACGCGGCCGCCACCATGGGCCGGCTGCGCACCGCCGTGCACAACTTCTCCACCCTCGACCTGCCCCCCGACGAGCTCCTCGGCCGCCTCGACGACCTCGTCGGCCGCATCGACCAGGACGAGGACGACTCGGGGGGGGGCGCCGGAATGACCGGCGCGACCTGCCTGTACGCCGTGTACGACCCCGTCTCCCGGCGCTGCTCCATGGCCCGCGCCGGGCACCCGCTGCCCGCGCTGGTCCACCCCGGCGGCGATGTCGAGTTCCCCGACCTCCCGGCCGGACCCCCGCTCGGCCTGGGCGGCATACCCTTCGAGACCGCCGAACTGGACCTCGCCGAGGACAGCCAGATCGTCTTCTACACCGACGGCCTGATCGAGGACCGCACCCGCGACATCGACGTCGGCATCGAACTGCTCCGCGGGGCCCTCGGCCGGCCCGCCGCCACCCCCGAGGAGCGCTGCCGGCTCGTGCTCGAGGAACTGCTGCCGGCCCACCCCAAGGACGACGTGGCCCTGCTCGTCGCCCGTACGCGCGCCCTCGGCGGCGACCGCGTCGCCGACTGGGACGTGCCCTTCCACCCCGGCGCCGTCGGCGGCATCCGCTCCGCCGCCGTCCGCAAGCTCACCGAGTGGGGCCTGGAGGACCTGACCTTCGCCGCCGAGCTGATCCTCAGTGAACTCATCACCAACGCCATCCGCTACGGCGCCGCGCCCGTCCGCGTACGCCTGATCCACGACCGCGGCCTCACCTGCGAGGTCGCCGACCACAACAGCACCTCGCCCCACCTGCGGTACGCCGCCACCACCGACGAGGGCGGCCGCGGCCTGTTCCTCGTCGCCCAGCTCGCCGAACGCTGGGGCACCCGGTACACCGCCCAGGGCAAGGTGATCTGGGCCGAACTCCCCCTCCCCGGCGCCGGCCCGGCATCGGGGGACGGCAGTGGCACCCTGCCGCTCGACGTCTTCAACGCCGGTCTCATCTGAGGAGCGCCCGTGTTCGCCCCCGACGGCCCCACCTTCCGCGAGCTCGCCGCCCAGGTGCTCTCCTCCACCCGGACCGGCTACGACCTGCTCGCGCCCAAGTTCGACCGCACCCCGTACCGCACCTCCGACTCCGTGCTGGAGGCCGTGGCCGGCGCCCTGCGGCCGCTCGGACCGTTCGGCTCGGGCCTAGACGTGTGCTGCGGCACCGGAGCGGGCGTGGGCGTGCTGCGCGAGCTGTGCCGGGAGCGCGTGACGGGCGTCGACTTCAGCGCCGGCATGCTCGCCCGGGCCCGCGCCGCCCACCCGCCGGTGCCCGGCGAGCCCGCCCCCGACTGGGTGCGCGCCGACGCCCGCGCCCTGCCGTTCCGCTCCGCCTTCGACCTGGCCGTCAGCTTCGGCGCGTTCGGGCACTTCCTGCCCGCCGAGCGGCCCCGCCTCTTCGCCGGGGTGCACCGGGCGCTGCGGCCGGGCGGCCGGTTCGTCTTCCCCCTGCCCGCCCCGCCCCCGGTGGGCTCCCTGCCGTACTGGGAGCTGTGGGCGTTCGACGCCGCCATGCGGCTGCGCAACCTGCTGTGGCGGCCGCCGTTCATCATGTACTACCGCACCATGCGGCTCACCGACGTGGTCGCGGAACTCACCCGCACCGGTTTCACCGTGGAACTCACCCCGCTGGAGGAGTTCGGCCGCCGGCCCGGCGGAGCGCCCTGGTGCCGCCTGGTGACCGCGCTGCGGCCGTGAGCCACATGGGCGGTGGCCGGTTGCGGAGGCGCTGAGCAGCCGGTCGAGTGGAAACCGGTCCGCGGCGCGCCGAAATCCACCGCGCCCCGCGGACAACGGCACCGGCGCGTTTCACCTCTTCGGTGTCGTACCAGTGGTTTCCCGAGAGGCAGTGAAGAAGACATGGCCGTCGGCGCATCGAGTGTCACCGTCCCACCCGGCCCGGGGGACAGCCCCGGGCCCGGGCGCGAACGGGGCGGTGGCGAGCCGCACGGGTCACGGACCACCGTCCCGTGGCCCGCGGTCCTGGCGCTGCTGCCGCTCGGCCTGCTCGCCGCCGCCTCCTACCTGGGCCGGTACGTCCGGCCCAGCGCCGACGAGTGGTGCTTCCTGCCCGTCGTGCGCGACGAGGGCATCTCCGGCCTGATCGGCAAGTTCTACTTCACCGACAACGGGCGCGTCGGCAACGGACTGCTCGTCGGGCTGTACGCGAAGTTCCCCGTCGCCGGGCACCAGTGGTACGCCGCCGTCAGCGGCGTCCTCATGCTCGGCCTGCTGTGGGCGCTGACCGCGCACCTGCTGCGCCGGGCCGGGCAGAGCGTGCCGCGCGGGGTGCCGCTGCTCGTCGCCTCCCTGATCACCGCGGTGTTCCTGTTCGCCACCCCGAACACGTACAAGACCTTCTACTGGCCCGCCGCGTCCGTCTCGCACACCCTGGCCCCGGTGCTGGCCTGCGCGGCCGCCCTCCCGCTGCTGCGGGCCCGGGGCCGGCGCGGCCGGATCACCGCGCTCGCGGTGGTCCTGACCGCGGGCGTCTTCATGGGCACCCTGTCCGAAGAGGCGTCCGTGGTGGCCCTGGTGGTGCTGTCGGGCGTCGTCCTCCTCGCCCCCCTGTTCCTCACCGCGCGGGTGAGGACCTTCGCCCGCGTCTGGTCCCTGGCCGGCATGGCCGGCGTCGCCCTCGGCACGCTCCTGCTCGTGACGTCACCCGGATCGCGCAACCGGCGCGAGCGGTACGGCGCCGAGACCGCCTCCATGCTGTCCCCCGACACCCTGCTCGCCTCCCTGCGGAGATACGTCCGCATCCTGGAGACGGTCCTGACGACCTGGCAGTACGCGGGCGCCCTCGCCGCGGGCGTGCTGCTGGGCCTGCTCGCCACGCGGGCCGCCCCTACACCCGGCCGGGGCGTCCTGCTGCCGTGCCGCCCGCTGCTGCTGACCGGGCTCGTCGCGCTGGCGTTCCTCGTCTCCGGCTACCTGTGCACCGTCATCACCTACCCGGTCTTCGGCCCCCGCGTGGTGACGGCCGCCCGCACCTGGAACGACTACCTCCTGCTGTACGTGCTGCTCCTGGTGGCCGCCGGCGCGTTCCTCGGCCGGGCGCTGCGGGTGCGCGGGGTGCGCACCGGCGCCGTCACGGGACTGGCCGCCGCGGTCTGCGCGGTGACGGTCCTGGGGCTCGCCGCCCCGCTGTACGAGCTCGGCCACGACATGCGGGTACGGGCGCAGAAGTGGGACCGCCAGGACCGGTGGCTGCGGGAGCGGGCGGCCGAGGGCGCCAAGGTCCTGCCGTACAAGCCCGTGTCGGTCAGCGGGATGCTGGAGCCCTTCAGCGCGAACGGCACCAGGATCTGGCCCGCCCAGTGCGTCGCCGACTACTACCGCGTCGACAAGGTCACTCGCGGGACGCGCCTTCCCTGACCGGGTCGCGGGACGGCCGCCGCGCCGCGGACCGGCGGGTGGCGGCCGCCCCGGAGGTGATGGCCCAGCGGGCGAGGACGAAGGAGAGCGGGGTGACCAGGAGCCCGGCGGCGACGGCCGCCACGTTCTCGTCCATGCCCAGCCGGCTCACGGCGAGGTGGAGCAGGATGCCGCTGCCCACGGCGTTGGCCGCGCCCGACAGGGGGTAGCGTGCGAAGGCCCGCCAGGTGGGCCTGGTGCGGACGGTGACGTACGCGTTGAGCAGGAACGAGCCGACGACGCTCACCGCGTACCCGATGACGTGCGCGGCGAGGTACGGCAGCCAGATGTTGAGGGAGGCGTACACGCCGAAGTAGACGGCGGTGTTGGCCAGCCCGATCAGGCAGAAGGAGACGAACTGCCGCAGGACGGCGGGCTTCACGGCTTCGGCCGGACCCGTCCCGCCGGCTCCAGGCGCGCCTCGCGTACGTCCCCGGGCACGTCCCGGAGGCCGGGGCGGACCGTGGAGGCGTCCGTCTCGCGCACCACGTAGTGCGGGCGGCGCTTGGCCTCGTGGTAGATCCGGCCCACGTACTCGCCGATCACGCCGAGCGTGGCGAGCTGGATGCCGCTGAGCGCGGTGATGGCGGTGATGAGGGTCGCGTATCCGGGCGTGTCGACGCCGTTCAGGACGGCGTTGGCGACGATCCACAGGGCGTAGACGAACGCGGACAGGAACAGCCACAGGCCGGTGTGGATGGCCAGCCGCAGCGGCCGGCTGTTGAACGACAGCAGCCCGTCGATGCCGTAGTTGAGCAGCCGCCGGCCGCCCCACTTCGACCGGCCGGCGGCCCGCTCGACGTTCTCGTAGGTGAAGCTGACGGTGTCGAACCCGATCCAGGAGAACAGGCCCTTGGAGAAGCGGTTGCTCTCGGGCAGCGACAGCAGCGAGTCGACCGCCCGGCGCGACAGCAGCCGGAAGTCCCCCGCCCCGTCGACGATCTCGACGTCCATGAAGCGGCGCACGAGGCGGTAGTACGCGCGGCTCAGCGCGGTCCGCACGGCACCCTCGCCACTGCGGTCGCGCCGGGCGATCACCTGGTCGTAGCCGTGCCGGTGCAGCTCCAGCATGCGGGGCAGCAGTGCGGGAGGGTGCTGGAGGTCGGCGTCCATGAGGACGACGACCTCGCCCCGGGACATGCGCATGCCCGCGAGCAGCGCGGACTCCTTGCCGAAGTTGCGGCTGAAGGAGGTGTAGCGCACGCGCCGGTCGGCCGCCGCCAGGTCCCGCAGCCGCTCCACGGTCCGGTCGCCGCTGCCGTCGTCGACGTAACACACCTCGAACGTCGAGCCCGTCGGCTCGAGCGCGGCTATGAGGGCGGTGTGGAAGGCGTCGATCACCTCGCTCTCGTCGAAGCACGGGACGACGACCGACATATGGACCATGGGCTGCTCACTCCATGCACTGGTGTGCGGGGCGGCGGCCGGGAGTTCG
Source organism: Streptomyces sp. WAC05374 (assembly GCF_004353505.1). Lineage (GTDB taxonomy): Bacteria > Actinomycetota > Actinomycetes > Streptomycetales > Streptomycetaceae > Streptomyces. The sequence continues at coordinate 660,369 of NZ_SMNQ01000001.1, read as the reverse complement.
GGCCGCCGCACAGGGAGGATGGCCAGGGGGCCACCGGGGTTGCCTGTTCCGGGCGACGGACTTCGCCCGCCACGGCCACCCGTGCAGCCAGTGGAGCGCGGCGGCGGGCGGTCCACAGCCCCACGCCGTCCACTCGGGTGAGTGCGTGACCGCGCGTGCCCGCGCACGCGTCCGCCCCGCCACCGGGAACGCGGGGGCGGGGCGGACGTGTGCCGGTGGCCGGGTCGGGCTAGCCCTTGCCGACCTCCTTGTTGATGGCGGCCGGCGACTCGTACTGCTTCTCGGGCAGGGACTTCAGGGCCTGCATGACCTCCTGGCCGGCCTTGTGCTTCGACGCCTGGTCGACGATCTCCTCCTTCGAAGCCGGGTAGTTGACGCCGCCGAGGGCCTTCTGCATTTCGATCGGGTTCACAGCCATGGTCGAGGGGTACCCCGCGCGCGAAGCCGGTACCGGGCCCGCGGGTCATGTCACGACAATGGAGCACAGGCCCCTTTTTCCCCACGCAGCGCGAATCCGTCACGGTTGCATCACAATGTCGTGTGAGGACCGGAGAGTACGGGCACATCCATGTGCGGGAGGGCGACCCGGTTCGGGGGCCGGCGCATCGCCCGGCCTCGGGGCGACCGGCCTGGAGCAGGCATCGGCGTCCCTCTCTCCTTGCTTCGTGGCGTGGGAAAGGCAGGTACGTTCATGCTGTTGGCGCATCCCGCAGTGCTTCGTGAGCTCGTGGCCCGTTACGAATCCCTGTGCACCGCCTCCCAGGAGCTGGCCCTCGCGCCCGACCTGAAACGACGGCTCGACGATGTCACGTACACGCTGTGCGTGACCACCGGAACGCGGCACGTGGACCAAGCGCTGGCAGCGGCGCGGGCGAGGCTGGCCGCCACGGCCGCGGCCACGGTCACGAGCACTGTCACGGCCGCGGCGGCGGCCACCGCGGTCGCCGCGACACCGGCGACGGCGGGCACCGCCTCCTGACGGAGGACTTTCGGCGGCCCCGGCCCAGGGGTTGACCGGGGCCGCCACGGGTGTCCGCGGGGAGTGCGGAGCGCCCGGTCAAAACACCGGGGGCGACGCGAGGAGGGAGCGTCGTCGCCGGTGTTCTGTCCCGTTTCCCCGGGCTGTCGTCACCGGGGGTGTCCGAGCAGTAAATATATTTACCGTCGAGTAAGCAAGCGTATGAAAAATTTCATGCCTTGCTGACGCGTGAAAACGACCGAAAACGCCCTTGTGAGCAGCGGTTCCGGCCGCGGTGTCGTCCCGTCGACCGCCCGGACGCCTCAGTCGTCGAGGAAGAAGTTGTGCTGCTCGGCGGCCTGCTCGTACCCCTCCAGCCGGAGCTGGGTCCGCTCCGGGTTGGCGTCCGCCATCGCCTGGAGCACCGACGCCGCCAGCACGCCGGGCGCCGCGTAGGAGTCGAACACCAGGCGCGACCCCGTCCCGGCCGTCAGCGTCACGTCCGCCTCGTCCACCAGCGGCCCGAGGGTCAGATCCGTGATCAGCGCGATGCGCAGCCCCGTCCGGCGCGCCGTCCGCATCGCCGCCAGGGTCTCGTGGGCGTGCCGCGGCATCGCGAAGGCCAGCACCCACGTCCCGCCCGCCTCCCGGGACTGCAGCAGCGCGTCGTAGGCGACGCTCCCGCCCCGCGTCACCAGGCGCACATCGGGGTGGATGCGGCGCGCCGCGTACGCGAAGTACTCCGCGAGCGACACCGAGATGCGCAACCCCAGGATCGTCAAGGGCACCGAAGTGGCCAACTCGCGGCCGACATCCAGGATCTGCCCCGGATCGGCCACCAGCCGGCGCAACTGCTCCAGGTTCTCGATCTCGGCGTCGATCGCCGCCTGGAGCTCGTTGCGGCGGATCTCCTCGCGGGTGTCCGGTGCCCCGGCCACCGCGCTGAGCGCGATCGGCTGCAACGCCTCCCGGAGCGCGGGGAACCCGCTGTACCCCAGGGACGTCGCGAACCGCGTCACCGACGGCTGGCTCACGCCCACCCGCTCCGCGAGGTCCGTGATCGACAGGAACGCCGCCTCGGTGAGGTGGTCGATCATGTACTGGGCGATGCGGCGCTGGGCGGGGGACAGCCGGTGGCCGCCGAAGAGCGCCATGACCCGGTCCATGGGTACGGCCGGTGCCGCCTCCGCCGCGGAGGACGGCGTGCCCGGCGTGATCGCGGCCGCCTGCGCGCGTGCCTGCTGCCCTGATGGCACCGGTGTGCCTCCTTCGTGTCCCGATCCCGCTCAACATAGCTCAACCGGCCCGGCCGCCCACGGGCCCGCCGATGTGCGTGACGAGGCCGCTCGGGAGCATGCTGGCTGTGTGCCCCGGCACGCGTCGCAGCGCGCACGGCGCCGCCGGGCACCACCCCCTGAGTGAGGCTGGGACATGCCAGGGACACCGCACAGCGAGGGCACCGAGGACGCCCAGGGCCTGACGGACGCGCTGGCCCGGGAGCTGGCACGGGCCACGATCGGCGCCGTGGAGGCGACCGGCGCCTTCGCGGGCGGGGTCTACCTGCGCTCCGGGACCCCGGGCCTGCTGCGGCTCGCCGTGCTCGGCGGGCTGCCCGCCGCGCTGTTCCGCCCCTGGTGGCGCATGCACTGCAACCGCCCCTTCCCGGTGGCCGAGTCCTACCGCTCGGGCAGGCCGGTCCACCTCGCCGACGCCGAGGACGCCATGCGCCGGTTCCCCCAGCTCATGGCGGGCCTGCCGTTCCCGTTCGGATCGCTGTACGAACCAGTCGGGCACGGACCGGCCGGTGACGGCACGGGCGGGCGCCAGGCGTTCGGGGTGCTCGTGGTGCTCCGGGCCGCCACACCGGGCCGCCCGGTCGACCCGGCCGACCGGCGCCGGATGCACGAGACCGCCCAGCGGCTCGGCGCGCACCTCGCCGGCCTGGCCGCCCGGGGCAACCCCGTCGCCTGGGACGGCCCGCCCGTCCCCGTCCAGCTCCCCACCCGGGCCACCCCGCCCGTACGGACCGGCCACCTGGAGTGGGACACCGGGACGGGGGCCCTCACCACCGACGAGCAGCTCCGCGCGATCCTCGGCGCCGGCGCCGGTGACGGCGGCCGCACCGCCCCGGCCCCCGGACCGGGCACCGCCACCCCCGCGGCCGCCGAAGCCCCCGCCGCCCCGCCCGCCCCCGCCGCCGCCCCCGCCACCGGAACCCCCGCCCCCGCCACCGTCGACGCGCTCGCCGTCCTGATCGCCCCGGAGGACAGGTACGGCCTGTGGACCATCGCGCGTCAGGTCGCCGACTCCGACCATCCCCGCACCCGCCGCATCTGGTTGCACGCCCGCGACGGCCGCCCCTGCCTGGTGGAGCTGACCGGTCACGGGCGGCGGCTGCGCGGAACCCTCGTCGACCCCGGGGCGGGGCCCGTCGTCGCCGCGGCGGCCGACCGGCTGCCGGGCGGGGTGTGCGCACTGGACCGGCTCGGGCGGATCACCTTCGTCAGCCGCACCGCCGAGACCCTCCTCGGCCGCGGCCGCCCCGAGCTCCTCGGGCGTCACCTGTGGGAGGCCCTGCCCTGGTTCGGCAAGCCCGCCTACGAGGACAGCCTCCGCGCCGCGCTCCTGTCCGACGAGCCCGTCCACTTCCTGGCACACCGCGACACCGAGACCTGGCTGTCGGTCTCCCTCCACCCCGGACACGAGGGCGTGACCATGACCCTCACCACCGCCGAACAGCCCGCGTACACCCCCGGATCGGTCGTCGCGCCCGGCATCGCCACCGGCACCGGACTCGGCTCCCCGGCGGACCGCGCGTCCATGCTGTACCGCCCGGTCGCCCTCGCGATCGCGCTCACCGAGGCCGTCACCGCCCGCCAGGTGTCCGCCGTCGTCACCGAGGAGCTGCTGCCCGCCTTCGGCGGCCGCCAGCTCGCCATCTACGTCCTGGACGAGCGCCAGCTCCACCTCGCCTGGGAGACCGGCTTCCCGTACGGCTTCCTCGACCGCTTCAACGGCGTCGGACTGGACGCCCGGCTGCCCGGCGTGGAGACCCTCACCACCGGCCGCCCCATCTTCTTCGAGTCCATGCAGCAGCTCGCCGCCGCGTACCCCGGCATCCCCCTGGACGCCAACGTCGGCGCCCGGGCCTTCCTGCCCCTCATCGCCTCCGGCCGCCCCGTCGGCTCCTGCATCCTCGGCTTCGACCAGCCCCGCGGCTTCAGCCCCGAGGAACGCACCGTCCTCACCGCCCTCGCCGGACTGATCGCCCAGGCCCTCGCCCGCGCCCGGCGCTACGACTCCGAGGCCGCCCTCGCCCGCGGCCTCCAGGCCGCCCTGCTGCCGGACCGGCTGCCCCCGCTCCGCGACATCGACACCGCCGGCCGCTACCTGCCCGGCACCCAGGGCATGCAGGTCGGCGGCGACTGGTACGACGTCGTGGAGACCGGCCAGGGCGGCATCGCCCTTCTGATCGGCGACGTCCAGGGGCACGGCGTCGCCGCCGCCGCCACCATGGGGCAGCTCCGCAGCGCCGTCCGCGCCTTCGCCCTGAGCGGGCACGACCCCGAGGAGGTGATGAGCGGGACGAACCGGCTGCTCATCGACCTCGACGCCGGCCAGTTCGCCACCTGCTGCTACGTCGTGCTCGACGCGGCGACCGGCGCCACCCGGGCCGTGCGCGCCGGCCACCTCCCGCCCCTGCTGCGTCACCCGGACGGCACAACGCGGGTCCTCGACCTTCCCGGGGGCGTCGTCCTCGGCGTCGATCCCGAGGCGTCCTACCCGGTCACCGAGGTCACACTGGCGCCCGGCGACGTCCTCGCCCTGTACACGGACGGCCTCGTCGAACAGCCCGGGACCGACATCGACCTGGGCATCGAACGGCTGCGCACCGCCCTGTCCGGGGCCGGCGTGTCCTCCCTCGGCGACGCCGCCGAGCGCCTCATCCGCGAGGTCACGCCCGCGGGCGACCGGTCCGACGACATCGCCCTGCTGCTCGCCGCCCGCCGCGGCGGCGCGCCACCCGGCCGGAGCGGTACGGCGTGAGCGCGGTTGTGCGGGGCGGGGTGCCGACCGACCATGGGGGGACGTAAGAAGGCAGGTGCCATGAGCGCGGTGTACGCGGCGGAGGGTGCCGACTTCCGCGGCCCCCTCGACGTCACGAAAGCGGCGACGGCCGTCCTGGACGCCGACGGCACGGTCGTCGGCTGGGGACCGGCGGCCCACGCCCTGCTGGGCTACCCCCCGCACGAGGCGGTGGGGCGCCCCATCGGCACGCTCGTGGTGGACCGGCCCGGCGAGTACCACCTGTCCACGCCCCTGCCGGGCGCGGCACAGGCCCGGCGCCAGGTGCTCCACATGCGCCACCGGGACGGCCACATCCTCCGCGTGACGGCCGCGACCCTCCCGCTGTCCCACGCCGGCACCGGACCCGCCAAGCTCCTCGCGGTGGCCGACGCGGACGAGACGGAGCGGTGGGAGGCCCTCCAGTCGATGCTCCGGGGCCTGGCCACCCAGTCACCCGTCGGCCTCGCCATCTACGACACCGACCTGCGGGTCGTGTGGACCAACCACGCCCTCTACCGGGAGATGGGCACCTTCCAGTACGCCGGGCTCGGCCCCGACGAGATGGTCTCCGACGGCGAGATCCTCTCCGACGGCTACCCGGCCACGCTGGAGGAGGCCATGCGCCGGGTCGTCGACACCGGCGAGCCCGTCATCGAACTCCACTACAGCGGCCGCCCGCCCAACGACCCCGAGCACGACCACGTCTGGTCCTGCTCGTACTACCGCCTCCAGGACGCCGACGGCCGCGCCCTGGGTGTGTGCGAGGAGACGGTGGACATCACCGCCCGCTACCTCGCCCAGCAGCGGCTGGACCTCCTCGTACGGGCCGGCGGCCGGGTCGGCACGTCCCTGGACATGACCCGCACGGCCCAGGAGCTCTCGGCCGTCGCGGTACCCCAGTTCGCCGACGGCATCACCGTCGACCTCATCGACGTCGTCCTGGAGGGCGACCAGCCGGTCCCCGGAACGGCCGCCGCCCGGCGCGTCGTACGGGTCTGGGAGGGGCCCGTGACCGGCGACGGCGACGCCCACCCCGCCCGGCGCCGGCCGGTCGACCACCCGGCCGACTCGCTCCAGGCGCGCTGCCTCGCCGTCGGGCGCCCCGTACTGGACACCGGCGAGGGCAGCGTGCACTCACGGCTCGCCGTGCCGCTGCGCACCGAGGGCGCCGCCCTCGGCGTCGTCACGTTCCGCCGCGACCGCCACCCCGACCCGTTCGAGTCCGGCGACCTCATGGTGGCCGACGAACTCGTCGCCCGCGCCGCCGTCAGCATCGACAACGCCCGCCGCTTCACCCGCGAGCACGCCGCCGCCCTCACCCTCCAGCGAAGCCTGCTGCCCCGGCATCTGCCCCGGCTGACCGGCGTCGACGTCGCCCACCGCTACCTGCCCGCCGACAGCAGGGCCGGCGTGGGCGGCGACTGGTACGACGTGATCGCCCTGTCCGGCACCCGCGTCGGCCTCGTCGTCGGCGACGTGGTCGGCCACGGCATGCGCGCCGCCGCCACCATGGGCCGCCTGCGCACCAGCGTGCGCGCCTTCGCCCGGCTCGACCTCCCGCCCGACGAACTCCTCACCCGGCTCGACGAACTCGTCACCCAGGACGCCCACGAACAGAGCGCCGTCCACACCGCCGCCGGGACCGGGACACAGACCGGGGCCGGCGAGGGCGACGACCCCGCGCTCGGCGTGACCTGTCTGTACGCCGTCTACGACCCCGTGGCCGGCCGGTGCAGCATGGCCCGCGCCGGCAGCCCGCTGCCGTCCGTCGTCGACCCCGCCACCGGAGCCGTCAGCCACCCGGACGTCCCCGCCGGCCCGCCGCTGGGACTGGGCGGCCTGCCGTTCGAGAGCGCCGAGTTCGACCTCCCCGAAGGCAGCCTCATGGCCCTGTTCACCGACGGGCTCGTCCAGGGCCGCGACCGCGACCGCGACGCCGAACTCGCCGCGCTGCACACCGTCCTCGCCGACCACCGCACCCCCCTGGACGACCTGTGCGACCGGATCGTCGCCACGCTGCTGCCCGGCCCCGTCGAGGACGACGCCGCGCTCCTCCTCGTCCGCACCCGCACCCTGGACAGCCACGAGGTGGCGGCCTGGGACCTCGCCGACGACCCCGAGGCGGTCGGCCGGGCGCGCGCCCTGGCCACCGGACAGGTCGACGCCTGGGGGCTCGACGGGGAGCTCTCCTTCACCACCGAACTCGTCGTCAGCGAACTCGTCACCAACGCCATCCGGTACGCCTCCGGCCCCATCCAGCTCCGGCTCATCCGTGACCGGACCCTGATCTGCGAGGTGTCCGACAGCGGACACACCTCGCCCCACCTGCGGCGCGCCGGCAGCGACGACGAAGGCGGCCGCGGCCTGTTCCTGATCGCCCAGATGACCCAGCAGTGGGGGACCCGCTACACCCCCACCGGCAAGACGATCTGGGCCGAGCAGCCGATCCCGCCCTGACCCCGCCGTCCCGCCCGGCGCCCGCCGGCGTGTTTGCCCGGGCACCGGCCCGGAAACCCGGGGGTGGTCCGAACGCACAGGAGGCACGCCATGGCAGTGTCCGCACAGATCGACGACGCGCTCTGGGACGAGTTCCACACCGTCGTCAACATGACCTCGCGCGAACTCCAGGACTGGCTGAGCGTCGAAGCGGCGGGCGAGGAGACCGAAGAGGTCCCCGACCGGGCCGGCAAGCCCAGGGGCCGGCGCGTCCTGGAGATCCTCGGCAAGCGCCGCACCGACCTCACCCAGGACGACGTGGACGTCATGCGGCGCGTCTGCGAGATCGTCCGCTCGCAGCGCGACCCCTCCCTCGAGCCCACGGCCGGCGGCACCGACTGGCGCCACGGCCTGATGGACATCGGTCACGACCCGCTCAAACCGTCCTGACGCCAGCGCGCGCGGATTCTCCACCGGCCGTAAGTGTCCCGACGAGGAGGGTCCGTTGCGCCTCCGCCACAGCCGCCCCACCGACCCCGGCCACCGCCGCAAGCGGCACGGGCGCGGCTTCACCTACCTCGACCCGTCCGGGCGCCCCCTGCGCGACCCGGCCGAACGCGCCCGCATCAAGGCCCTGGCCATCCCCCCGGCCTGGCGGGACGTCTGGATCTGCACCCGCGCCAACGGGCACCTCCAGGCCGTCGGCACCGACGCCGCCGGGCGCCGCCAGTACCTCTACCACCCCCAGTTCCGTACCGAGCAGGAGCAGGCCAAGCACGAGCACGTCCTGGACGTCGCCGAGCGGCTCCCCGCCGTCCGCGAAGCGGTCGAGGCGCACCTCGGCGACCGGGGACTGACCCGGCAGCGCGTGCTCGCCACCACCGTGCGCCTGCTCGACCTCGGCTTCTTCCGCATCGGCAGCGACCGCTACACCGAGGAGAACAACAGCTACGGCCTGACCACCCTGCTGCGCGAACACTGCCGCTGCCAGGCCGGCGCGGTGGTGTTCTCCTACCCCGGCAAACACGGCAGGGAGCTCATCCAGACCGTCGCCGACCCCCCGACCTGCCGCGCCCTCACCGCGCTGCTGCGCCGGCGAGACGACGGCGAACGGCTCTTCGCCTACTGGCAGAGCCGCGCCTGGAGCGAACTGAGCGGCGCCGACGTCAACACGTACCTCAAGGAGCTGGCCGGACTCGACGTCACCGCCAAGGACTTCCGCACCTGGCACGCCACCGTCATGGCCGCGGTCGCGCTCGCCGTCTCCGAGTCCGTCGCGCGCAGCGAGACCGCGCGCCGCCGCGCCGTCTCCCGGGCGGCCCATGAGGTCGCCGACTACCTCGGCAACACCCCGGCCGTCTGCCGCGCCTCCTACATCAACCCGCGCGTGATCGAGCTGTACGAGGAGGGCGTCACCGTCGCCGCGGCCCTGCCCCGCCTCGGCGACGAGGGCGCGTACGGCATCCCCGCCACCCAGGGGCCCGCCGAACGGGCCGTCCTGCGGATGCTGCGCACCGGACGCGCCCCCGCCTGATCACGGCCAGGACGGCTCCTTGCGCGGCACCACCACCAGCTCCGACACCGCGCTGCCCACCGGCACCGACAGCGCGTACAGCACCGTGTCGGCGACGATGTCCGGGCTCTGGAGCATCGACACGTCGGCGTCCGGGAACCGCTCCAGGATGAACGGCGTCTCCATGCCGCCCGCGATGATCCCCGTCACCCCGATGCCCGGGCAGTCCCGCTGCGCCTCCTTGAACAGTGTGTGCGTGAACGCCCGCAGCCCCGACTTGCCCGCCGCGTACGGGCCCGCCTCCGTCCAGGTGCGGTTCGACGCCGTCGACAGGATGTTGACGATGTGGCCCCCGCCCCGCGCCACCATGCGGCGGTAGACCTCCAGGCACAGGTACATCGGCCCCAGCAGGTTCGTGGTGACCACCCGTGTCACCTCCTCCGCCGTCAGGTGCTCGATCGGCTTGGAGACGTCCACGGCCGCGTTGTTGACCAGGACGTCCACCGCCTGGCCGTCCCGCTCCAGCTCCTGGAACACCTCCGCCACGGCCCTGGAGTCCCGCACGTCCAGCTCCACGAACCGGGCGTCCCGCCCGTCCTGGGCCAGCTCCTCGCACAGCTCCCGCGCCTGCTCCTTGCGCACGTCCGCCACCAGGACGGACGCGCCCGCGCCCGCCAGGCCCCGGGTGATGGAGGCGCCCAGTCCGCGCGCCCCGCCGGTCACCAGCGCCTGCCTGCCCCGAAGATCGACCCGCACTCCGCCGTCCATGGCCCGCACCTCCGCCTTCCGCTCTCGTGGTGAACTCCCACTGTGGCCCGCGCCACTACGGAAGGCATGCCGGGCGATCACTGTGAGCAAGCACACCAGAAGTGCCGAAAGCCCAGGTCAAAGCCCCTATTGGTGTCCGGCGGGCCCCGCTTCGGCCCCAGCGGCCACTCGGGTGCCCGGGCCCTTCTGCCACGATGGGCGACGGCCGTGGGACCGCCTCCGACGAGGCGCGCGGCAGCAGACAGATCCGGTGGACCGGCCGTGCAGCGCAGCACCTGGCCCTCCTCTCCGCCGTATTCCGCCATCCGGGTCCACCGGCTCGTCACCCCCCTAGCTCACCGTGCCTTCTTCCTCCATGCCCTCCGCCCCCGCCGCCGCACGCGCCGACCACGCGCCGTGGCGCTCCCTCAAGTACCGCAGCATGCGCTGGTGGTCGCTCGCGAACCTGGTGTCCAACGCCGGTACGTGGATGCAGCTCACGGTGCAGAACCTGCTGGTGCTCCAGATCACCGGCTCCGCCGCCGCGACCGGCCTGTCCCTGTCCGTGCAGGCGGCGCCCGGCCTCCTGGTGAGCGTCGCGGGCGGCGCCGCCGTCGACCGCTGGCCCCGCAAGCTCACCGCCGCCGTCAGCCAGGCGCTGCTCGGCGCGGTCGCCTTCGCCACGGCGCTGCTCGTCGCGTTCGACCAGCTCAACCTGGGCGTCCTGCTGGCACTCGCGGCGGTCACCGGCCTCATCGCCACCATCGACGGCCCCGCCTGCTCCCTGCTCGGCAACGACCTGGTCCGCCCCGAGGACGTCCCGTCCGCCATCGGCGTCGGCTCCCTCGTCAGCAACGCCGGACGGCTCGCGGGCGCCGGACTGGCCGGCCTCGCCGTCGGCGTCTTCGGCACGGCCGCCGCGTACGCCGCGAACGGCCTGTCCTTCCTCTTCGTCGCGGCCGTCATCCCGTTCCTCCGCCCCGTGGCGGCCGCCGTCACCCGGGCCGCCCCCGCGGCACCCGGCGCACCCGCCGACGACATGAGCGTCCGGGAGGGCCTGGCCTTCTTCGCCCGCCGCCCCCGGCTCGTCGCCCTGGCCGGCATCAGTGGCATCAGCGCGATCTTCGGCCGCAACTACGGCCTCACCCTCGCCGTGCTCGTCACCGGACCCCTGGCGGGCGGCGCGGGCGCCTTCGGCACGGTCTCCACCGTCCTGGCCGTCGGCGGCATCGTCGGCGCCGTCCTCGGCGCCCGGCTGCGCAAGCCGTCCGTACGCCTCGTCGGCACCCTCGCCGCCGCGGGCGCGCTGCTCCAGGTGGTGGCCGGGCTCTCCCCGTCCCTCGCCGTGCTCCTGGTCCTCGTCCTGCCGATGGCCGTCGTGGAGTCGGTCTCCGACACCGCCGGGACGACCGTCCTCCAGACCGACCCGCCCGCCCACATGCGCGGCCGCGTCCTCGGCGTGTGGAACACCATCCGCACCATGTGGTCCCTCGCCGGCCCGCCGGCGCTCGGCCTCCTCATGGAACTGGCCGGCGCCCGCGGGGCCCTGGTCGCCGGCGGCCTGCTCATCGCCGGCGCGATCGGCGCCGGGCACCTGCTGCGCCGCCGCCGCACCCCGGAGCCGGTCCTCATCCGCCCGGAAACCGCGGCGGTCCCGGCCCTCTCCACGGCGGCCTGACACCCGGCCCCTCCGGGCCGCCCGTCAGCGGCCCGGCGGCCGGATCGGGGCGGCCGCCTGGGCGGCGCGCCGGGCCAGCAGCGTGGTGGAGCGGCCGTCCAGGTACGGGAGCACCACCGCCTGGCCGCCCCACGCACGGAGCACCTCCGCCTCCGGCAGGTCCTCCGCGGAGTAGTCGCCGCCCTTGACCCACACGTCCGGCCGCAGCCGGCCCAGCAGCTCGGCGGGCGTGTCCCCGTCGAAGACGGCGACCGCGTCGACGCTGCCCAGACCCGCGAGGACCCGCACCCGGTCGGGCAGCGGGTTCAGCGGCCTGCCCGGCCCCTTCAGCCGCCCGACCGACTCGTCGGAGTTCACACACACGATCAGGCAGTCGCCGATCCGCCGGGCGCTCTCCAGCAGGCCCACGTGGCCCGCGTGCAGCAGGTCGAAGCAACCGCCCGTCGCGACCACCGTCCCGCCCCGCGCCCGTACCTGCTCGGCGAGCACGAACGGATCGGTCTCCGGCACCTCCCGGGGCCCGGCCGGCGGCGGCGTACGCCACAGCGACGGGTTGCCGGCGCCGCCCGCCGCGACGAACGCCGCCGCCTCGGCCACCGCCCGCTGCACCGCCTCCTCCGGCAGGGCGCCGTCCGCCAGCGCGGCGGCCGTCGCGGCGGCGAAGCAGTCGCCCGCGCCGCAGGCGTCGCCCTCCGCCCGGTACGGCGCCGGCACCAGCATCGGGGTCGTCGTGCCCGGCCGGGTGAGCAGCACGCCCCGCTCGCCGAGCGTCACGGCCACCGCGGCCACCCGCCACCGCTCCGCCAGGTCGGCGCCCCGCTCGGCGAACGCCCGCAGCGAGTCGCCGTCACCCCGGCACAGCGCCATCGTCTCGGCGGCGTTCGGCGTCACGATCCGCGAGCCCGGCACCGGCGCGTCACCCTTCAGGTGCGGGTCCCACACCACCGGCACCTTGGGCGCGACGGCCGCCAGGTGGTCCCGTACCGCGCTCGCGGTGTGCCGCCCGTAGTCCGCCACGAGCACCGCGTGGGCCTGCGCGAGCGTGTCGCGCACCGCCCCGTCCGGCTCGCCGGGGTCACCGCCGCCGCGGTCGATCCGCACCAGCGGGCGGCCGGACGCCAGCACCCGCGTCTTCACCGGCAGCGTGCCGTTCAGCGGCAGCTCCACCAGCCGGACACGGCCGCGCAGGCTGCGCCGCACCGCCTCGCTCGCCGGGTCGTCGCCCAGCGCGGTCACCAGGACCACGTCCCGCCCGCCGCGCGTCGCGAGCGCGGCCGCGAGCCCCGCACCGCCGGGGCGGCGCTGGTCGCCGGTGACGTCGACCACCGGCGCGGGGGCGTCGGGGGTCAGCCGGGTGGACACCCCCTCGATGTCCTCGTCCAGCAGGACGTCACCGACCACCACCAAGGGCTTGTACGCGCTCATGACATCCTCCGCCGGGCCGCGACCGGCGCCGCCGCGCCCGCCGCACGAGTGGGTCGCCCCGCCGCCACCTGTGCCTCCACCGCCGCGTCGAAGTACTCGCACAGCAGGTGGACGGCCACCAGATGGGTCTCCTGGACGGTCGCGGTCGAGTCCGCCTCCACGCAGCAGGCCTCGTCGGCCGCCTCCGCCAGCGGATTGGGGCGCGGGCCGGTCAGCGCCCAGACGCGCAGCCCCGCCCGGCGCGCGGTCACCGCCGCCGCGACCAGGTTCGCGCTGTGGCCCGAGGTGGACAGCAGCACCAGGACGTCACCGGGACGGCCGTGGGCGGCGACCTGACGGGCGTACACCTGGTCGAACCCGTAGTCGTTGCCGATGGCCGTGACGCTGGACGTCTCGGCGTGCAGGGAGATGGCCGAGAAGGCGGGACGCTCCCGCCGGTAGCGGCCCACCAGCTCGGCCGTCAGGTGCTGCGCCTGGGCCGCGCTGCCGCCGTTGCCGGCGGCCAGCAGCCGGCCGCCGACCGGGAGGACGGCCGCCAGGTGGCCGCCCCACTCCGCGATCCGGTGCAGATGCCGCTGCCGGAAGTGGCCGAGCGCGTCCTGCAGCGCCCGGCAGTGCTCGTGCGCCGCGTCGAGGGTCGGGGGAGCGGTGGGAGAAGCGAGGGGATCGGTCATGGCGTTCGGGCGTACCGCTCTCCCGTCGTGGACGGGGCGGCGGCGGGGCCCGCACCTCCTTCGGTCGTCGTCGTCACCGTGGACCGTGGTCAGGCCACGCCCGTCACGGCGGGCCGGGCGGCGAGCACCGCGGCGTACTCCTTCTCGGTGGCCGCCGCCACCCGCGCCCAGCCGTACCGGCTCAGCACCCTGCGGCGGCCGGCCGCCCCGCACGCCGCCCGCAGCGCGGGGTCGGCGAGCAGTTCGCCCACCGCCCGCGCCAGCGCGTCGGGGTCCCGGGGCGGCACCAGCCGGCCGGTGGCCGGGTCGGCGACCGTGTCGAGCTGCCCGCCCACCGCACTGGCGACCACGGGCCGCCCGCACGCCATGGCCTCCAGCGGCACGATGCCGAACGGCTCGTAGTCCGCCGGGCAGAGCACCACGTCCGCGCTGCGCAGCAGCGGCGCCACGTCTTCGGGCGGTACGCCCCCGGTGAACCGGACCCGGTCCGCGACCCCGGCGAGCCGGGCGATCTCCCGCAGCCGGCGCACCTCCGGGTCCTCGTCGAGCCGGCCGGGCGGCGGGCCGCCGACGATGAGCAGCTCGGCGTCCGGCAGCCGGGTCAGCGCCGTGACGGAGACCGCGGCGCCCTTGCGGGGGACCAGGCGGCCGAGCTGGAGCAGCCGATGGCGGTGGGCGCCGTCCCGCTCGGCGACGGGGCCGTCCGGGGAGAACTGCTCGGTGTCCACGCCGCACGGCACGACACCCACCTTGCCGGCCGGTATGCGCATCCGCCCCAGCTCGAACACCTCGTCGTGGCAGGTGGCGATGACCCGGTCGCACCCCAGGCCCACCTCCCGCTCCCGGTCGACGCGCTCCGGCGGGCTCGTGTCGGCCTGCCGCTGGTGGCGCCGCTTCACCGTGCCCAGCGCGTGGTACGTGTGCAGCAGCGGCAGACGCGCCTCCCGGGTCGCCCCCAGGGACGCCACACCGGACATCCAGAAGTGCGAGTGGACCAGATCGGGCGGCCGGGCGCGCCACTCCTGGGCCATCCAGCGGCCGAACGCCGCCATGTGCGGCAGGAGTTCGTCCTTGGGGATCGGCTCGGGCGGCCCGGCGGGCACGTGGCGCACCTCGACGCCCGGCCGCAGCATCACCCGGTCCGGGAGGTCCCGGGAGTCGTGGCGGGTGAAGACGGTGACACGGTGGCCCCGGTCGGCGAGCGCGCCCGCGAGGCGTGCCACGTGCACGTTCTGGCCACCGGCGTCGACGCCGCCCAGTACGGCGAGCGGGCTCGCGTGCTCCGAGACGAGCGCGATGGACAGCCGGGGGCCGTCGCCGTCCCCGGCCCGGCCGGCCGCGCCGACAGCCGTCCCGGCGCCGAGGCCCACGCCGACGCCGGCGATGCCGATCGCCTCGGTGGCCGGAGCCCCGGCCGCCTCCGCCTCAAGAGCCTCGGCCTCGGCATCGATGGCGCTCAGGCCGTCGGCGCCGTCGATACCGTCCATGCCGCCGGTGTCACCGATGTCGTCGTCCAGGGGATCGAGGGATGTCATGAGCGCACCTCCGTCATCACACGCTCCCAGTCGTCCAGGAAGCGTTTGAGTCCGTACCGTTCGAGCGCCGCCTGCCGGGCGCGGGCGCCGTCCTCGGCCGCCGCCTCCGGCTCGTTCAGGTACGTCCGGGCGGCCCGCGCCAGCACCTCGGGCCGCGTCGACAGCGTCCCGGCGCCCGCCGGCACCGCCTCGATGGCCTCCGTCGTGGCCAGTGCCACGACCGGCATCCCCAGGTGCATCGCCTCCAGCAGCGACAGCCCCAGGGACGTCCAGCGGACGGGATGCAGGTAGAGCCGGCGCTCCGCCATCGCCGCGTGCAGCTCCCGCTGCGGCAGGTCGGCGCTCCGGCACCGCTCCTCGGGCACACCCAGGTGCGCCGCGAGCCCCTCGGTGCGCATGCCGAACACGTCCAGCGGCGCCGCGCCGCACAGGGCGGGCAGCAGGTCCGTACCGGTGTACCGGCCGCGCCGCACCGGCTCGTTGACGACGACCGCCGCCCGCGCGAGGCGCCCGGTGTACAGGTGCCCCGGGTCGACGACGCCGTGCTCGATCACCTCGGTGCGGGCCGATCCGTTGTCCCAGAACAGCCGGTTGAAGTGCGTGACGTGCACCAGTGTCAGGTCCGTGCGGTCCGCGCACGGATGACGGGTGTCGGGAACGTTCCCGTCGGGCGCGTTGTGCTCCAGGTACACGGCCGGGACGTCGCGGCCCGGACGGCGCCCGCCCAGCCAGCGCTCGGCCAGCTCCGGCTCGTGCGGGCGCTGGAGGACCACCAGGTCCACCGGCGCGTCCCGCAACTGCCGGGGCGTCACCTCCCGTACCGAGTCGGGCCAGGTGAAGGTGCGCGCCCGGCCCAGGCCGTCCGGGCCCCGGTCCGGCGTGACGGGCACCAGGTACGTGTGGGGCCCCTGGACGAACGCCGTCGTCCAGGACCCGTGCACATGCCACAGCAGGATGTTCATCGGCCGCCTCCTCCCGTCACCGCGACGCGTCGTCGGTGTCGTCGGAGCGGAAGAAGTCCCCGCGCCGGACCGCGTACGG
The DNA here is from genome assembly GCF_004353505.1 of Streptomyces sp. WAC05374. Lineage (GTDB taxonomy): Bacteria > Actinomycetota > Actinomycetes > Streptomycetales > Streptomycetaceae > Streptomyces. The sequence goes on along the minus strand of NZ_SMNQ01000001.1, from coordinate 644,294 downwards.
GCCGATGGCCAGCAGGTCCACGGGCGACGAGCCGAAGCACTCCAGGGCGTCACGCGGGTCGTCCACCATCGGCCGGCCCGCCGTGTTCAGGCTGGTGTTGACCACCACGGGAAGCCCGGTGCGCCGCTCGAACTCGGTCAGCATCCGCGCCACCAGCGGCTCGGTGCGCCGGTCGACCGTCTGGATGCGCGCCGTGCCGTCGACGTGCACCACGGCCGGGATGCGCTCCCGCCACTCGGGCGCCACGTCGTGGACGAACAGCATGTACGGGCTCGGGATCACCCCGTCGAAGATCTCCGCCGCCCGGTCCTCGAGCACCATCGGCGCCACCGGCCGGAACTGCTCGCGCCCCTTGACGTCGTTGAGCCGCTCCAGGTTGCCCGCGTGCCCCGGGTGCGCCAGCAGCGAGCGGTGCCCGAGCGCCCGCGGCCCGTACTCCGAACGCCCCTGGAACCACGCCACGATCGCGTTGTCCGCCAGCGCCTGGGCGACCGTCTCCGCGATGTCCGCCGGCCGGTCGAACGGCACCGCGGCCGTCTTCAGCCAGGCGCCCAGCTCCGCGTCGGACCAGTCCCGCCCCAGGTCGGCGCCCGGCATGGGCGTGGGGTCGTCCCCGCCGCCCGCCGCCAGCAGCAGCGCACCGCCCAGCGCCGTACCGGCGTCACCGGCCGCGGGCTGCACCCACACCCGGTCGAACGGTCCCTCGGCCGCGATCCGCGCGTTGGCCACGCAGTTGAGGGCGACACCTCCGGCCAGGGTCAGCAGGCGGTCGTGGGTCTGACCGTGCAGCCAGCGCACCAGGTCCAGCAGCGTCTCCTCCAGCACCGCCTGCGCGCTCGCGGCGATGTCGGCGTGGTCCTGCGTCCACGCCTCCTCCGGGCGGCGGCGCGGGCACAGCTCCGCCCACGGCACTCCCGTCGCGTGGAACCCCCCGTCACCGGTGGGATACACGTACCGGCGCAGCTCGGGGAGCATCCGGGGCCGGCCGTGGGACGCCAGCGCCATCACCTTGAACTCGTCGGAGGAACGCAGGAATCCCAGGTGGTCGGTCAGCTCCTCGTAGACCAGCCCCAGCGAGTGCGGCAACTCCTGCGCGCACAGCGCCTCCAGCCGGTCGTGCACGCGCCGCGCCGCCAGGTGCGAGGCCCGCTCGCCCCGCCCGTCGAGGACCAGCACCGACGAGGTGTCCGCGCCCTCGGCGGCGAAGGCACCGGAGGCGGCGTGCGCCATGTGGTGCGGCACGAAACGGACGATCTCCGGGTCGAGGCCCGGCAGCGCCGCCCTGAGGAACCCGGGCGCCTCACGCGCGTACGTCAGCCGCAGGTGGTCCCACGGGTCGTCCAGCCCCATCTGCTCGGCGGGCCGGGCCAGTCCGGGATCGAAGGAGTACGCCACCGCGTCCAGGTCCTGGGGGCGCAGGCCCGCCCGCTTCAGGCACCAGGCGGCGGCCGCCCCGGGCAGTTCCCAGGCGGAGAACGGCACCGGCCGCTTCCCGTGCTTGCGGCGGGAGAACCGCTCCTCCTCCGCGGCGGCGACGGTCCGGCCGTCGATGACCAGTGCGGCGGCGGGATCGTGGAAGAGAGCGTTGATTCCGAGAATGCGCATGGGGTCCCTGGCCTTTCGGCGAGTAGGGGGAGGACGGCCGGGGACGTCGGGGCGTCCCCGGCCGCTTCGCGGACGGGTCCGCTCAGGCGGGGGAGTCCGCGTGGCCGCGGAACCAGGCGATGGTGCGCCGCAGGCCCTCTTCGGCGTCGACGCGCGGCTCCCACTGGAGCTTGTCGCGGGCCAGTGTGATGTCCGGGCAGCGCACGGCGGGGTCGTCCGTGGGCCGTTCGATGAAACGGATCTCCGAGTCGGAGCCGGTCAGGCGGATGACGAGCCGGGCCAGGTCCAGCATGGTGATCTCGGTCGGGTTGCCGATGTTCACCGGGCCGCGCAGCCCGTGGGCGGCCGCGGCGAGGATGCCGCGCACGGTGTCGTCGATGTAGCACAGCGACCGCGTCTGGAGGCCGTCGCCGGTGACGGTGAGGGGTTCCCCGTCGAGCGCCTGGCGGACGAAGGTGGGCACGGCCCGGCCGTCGTGGCCGCGCATCCGCGGACCGTAGGTGTTGAACAGCCGGACGATGCCGGCGTCCGTGCCGTGCACCTCCGCCTCGGCGGTGGTGAGCGCCTCGCCGAACCGCTTGGCCTCGTCGTACACGCTGCGCGGACCGACCGGGTTCACGTTGCCCCAGTACCGCTCGTTCTGCGGGTGCTGCTGCGGGTCGCCGTACACCTCGGAGGTGGAGGCGAGCAGGAACCGTGCCTCCGACCGGTGCGCGAGGTCCAGCGCGTGCCGGGTGCCCAGGCTGCCGGCGTCCAGTGTGTGCAGCGGCAGGCGCAGATAGTCGGCGGGCGACGCGGGCGACGCGAAGTGCAGCACCAGGTCGGGCGGGCGCTCCACGGTGAAGGGCTCCGAGACGTTCGCCTCCACGAGCGTGAAGCCGGGGCGGCCGAGCAGCCCGGATATGTTCTCCGGCCGCCCGGTGCTGAAGTCGTCGACGCAGGTGACGGCCGTGCCCGAGTCCAGCAGCGCGTGGCACAGGTGAGAGCCGACGAATCCGGCGCCGCCGGTGACGACGGCGTGTTCCCACCTGCGAGAGAAAGCGGTGTTCATTCGGTCTCCATCCGTACGCGGACGACGCTCCAGTGCCCCCCACACCTGCGACCAGGCTCGGCCGGACGGGGGCCGGGGGCGCGGTGGTGTGAGCCATCGGAGTGGTCACGAACGGTGACCGGCACGGGGGAAGGCGCGTTCCGTGTGCGTGTGACCTGCGGTCGAGGGCCCTGACGGGCGCGGCCGGGTACGCGCCTCGGGGCCCGGGGTTCCCGGGCGCGCGACGGGGGAGAGCGGCCTTGGGGCCCGGGGCCCGCTGGGCGTGGGGCGCGCCCAGCCACTTTGCCGCCCCGATCGGTCTGCTGCGGGCAGGCCGGGCGAGGCCGATGGGGGCGCCCGGGGGAGCGGCTCCGGCACGGCGAGGCCGCCCGACGGCCCACGCGGCCGGGCGTACGCCGAGCGGCGTCACCTGCCGGGCGAGTCAGCGGCCCAGCGAGTGACCGGCCGGGTGAGGCACCAACCGGGCACACCGGCCCAGCGAGTGACTGGCCGAGCGGGAAGCCGTCAGGGCGTGACGGTCTCGCTGGTGATCAGGTCGGCGAGGGCCCGCAGGCCGCCCTCCGTGAGGGCGCGGCGCTGCTGGTCGGCCGAGGTGCCCTGCTGGAGCAGCCGGTGCACCAGCGACGTCACCTCGCGGGTGTCGCCGGCCTCGTCGAGCGCGGGTGTGACGTGGTCGAGCAGCATCACCAGCACGTCACCGGCCCGGCGCGCCCGGCCGGCGGGATCGACGAGCAGGCCGCTGAGGCCATGGCGGGCGGCGTGCCAGTTCGACGCCTGGAGCAGCTCCGGCGGGCACTCGGGCAGCGGCAGGCCCGCCTTCTCCTCCCGGATGGCCGTGGCGATCATGGCCCGGATCAGTCCGGCGAACATCACCGCCGCGTCGGCACGGAGCTGCACGTCCGCGCAGCGCACCTCGATGGTCGGGTACTTGTCGGACAGCCGGGCCTGCCAGTAGAGCTGCCCCGTGTCGGTGATGATCCCGGTGTCCAGCAGCGCCTGTACGCGACTCTCGTGGTCCTCCAGCGAGGTGAAGCACGGCGGCGGTCCACTGACCGGCCAGCGCCCGAAGATCACCGTGCGCCAGCTCGCGAAACCCGTGTCCTTGCCGTCCCACAGGGGCGAATTGGCCGACATGGCGACCAGGACCGGCAGCCAGACCCGGATGCGGCTCAGGACGGCGACGCCCATCTCGCGGTCCGGCACGGCCGCGTGCACGTGCATCCCGTTGACGAGCTGTTCGGCCACGAGCTGGGGGGCCTGGTTGCGCATGGCCAGGTAGCGGGCCTTCTGGGTGACCGGCACCGGTGCGAGCTCGCGGTACGGGGCCGTCGCGCAGGCCGCGATCCGGCAGCCGTTCCTCTCCGCCGCCGTGCCGAGCGCGTGGCGCAGTCGCAGCAGGTGGCCGCCGACCTCCTCGAGGTCGGTGCACACGGGTGTGGCGACCTCCACCTGGGCCTGCAACAGCTCGGACTGGACCTCGGCGTCCTCCACGATCGGCCCCAGGCCCGCCGCCGCGCGTACGGGGTCCGCGAGCGGGACCGGCAGACACGTGTCCGGATCGAGCAGCAGGTACTCTTCCTCGACCCCAATGGTGATCATGTCGCCTCGGGTACCCTCCGAACGATCCGGTGAATCCGTCATCGCGGCGCCGCCCCGCCCGCGCCCCGGCACGCGTTCCGCCCACGCTCGTTCCCCCTGCGCGGCCCGTGCACCCACCGCGCGAGCCGCCGCGGCCGGCGGAACCGGACGGTCGTCCCCGCCGGACGGAGCCGGGCCACGGCCCCGGCGGTGCCGTCCACCGGCGGGCCCCCGGGCGGGCCGGCCGGCTCGTCCGGCGTGTGCGGCAGCGCGCCGCGCCGGCTGTGCCTGATCACGACCACGGTCGTGTGCGGATCCGTCACGGTACGGCTCCTTCCGTCGCCCCCTGGACGTCCAGGCGGCGCGCCGCCGCCTCCACCGCCGCCGGGAGCGGGCGGCGCTCGCGCAGCGCGGCGGGCAGCCTGCCCAGCAGGTCGCGCAGCGCCCGCCGCGCCTCCGGGTCCCCGGGCGCCCGCAGCGCGATCGCCCGGGTGTGCCGCAGGGCCACGGTCAGGGGGCGGCGCAGCCACGCCGTGAGGGCGGCGTTGCGGAGCTGGACGGCCCGCCGGCCGGGCCGCTCCCCGCCCAGCGGGCTGTGCACGGCCACCACGTCGGAGCAGTGGCACACGCCCCAGCCGCGCGCCGCCAGGTCGTACGCCAGCAGCGTCTCCTCGCCGCCCACGAAGAAGATCGGGTGGTAGCCGCCCGCCTCCAGGTACGCCTCCCGGCGGGCCACCGCGGCGCAGGCCAGGAACCCCAGCACCGGCGGCCCCGGCAGATCGGCCGCGCGCTCCAGGGGCGAGGCGGCGAGCCGGTCGTTCAGCGGGTCGGGCGGCCCGCCGTGGCCGACCCGGACGCGTGCGGCGAGCAGCCCCAGCCTCGGGTGGCGGTCCAGCAGGTCCGCCGCGCGGGCCAGCGCTCCCGGCTCCCACCACGAGTCGTCGTCGCTGAACGCCACGTACGGGGTACGGGCGTGCCGTACGCCGACGGTGCGGCCGGGCGCCCCGAGGTTGCGCCCCGGGCGCAGCACCGTGACGCCGGGGTGGCGCCCGGCGACCGCTTCCGGGGTGCCGTCGGTCGACGCGTTGTCGACCACGATCAGCGGTGGCCGCTCCGGCAGCGCGGCCAGGCGGTCGAGCGTCGCGAGCAACTGCTCACGGCGGTTGTGGGTGAGGACGACCACGCTGGTGCGGCTGTCGGTGGTCACGGGCGTACCACCTCCGGGTGGTCGGACAGGGCCTTGAGGACGTCGTCGGGGCGGATCCGCAGCAGCCGCGGGTCCGGCTCCCGGCCGTGCGGGTCGCCGGGCGGCCCGGGGTGCCACAGCGCCACGTGCCGCGTACCCGGCGGCGGCCCCCACAACCGGGGCGGAACCGGGCCGAACAGGGTGATCGAGGGCGTCCCGTACGCCACCGCCACATGGGCGATGCCCGTGTCTCCGCTCACCACCGCCGCGGCGCCCGCGATCAGGGCGGCCAGCCGCTCGAAGGGCAGCCCGCCCCGGAACACGGTGACGCCCCCGTCCTCGCCCGCGGGCACCCCGCCGGCCGTGTCCCGCAGGACCCGGTCCAGCAGCGCGTCCTCGCCGGGCCCGCCGGTCAGCGCCACCCGGTGCCCGCGCCCCGACAGGCCGCGGACGACCCGCGCGTACCGCTCGGCCGGCCAGCGCCGGGCCTCCGAGTCGGCGCCCGGGTGGACGACGACCGCGCCGGGCGCGGGGGACATCGCGCCCGGCGGCGGCAGCCGCAGATCGCCCGGGTCCGCGGGGATGCCGTACCACTCCAGCAGCCGGCACCAGCGGGCACGCTCGTGCTCCTCGGCCGTCCACGCGGGCCCCGCGATCTCCGGCGTACCGGGGTGGGCGAACGCCAGGAGCCGCCCGGGCCCGGTCCGTTGCAGCAGCCGGTGGCTGGACGGCCCCTTGCCGTGCAGGTCGACGGCCACCTCGGGGGGTGGCCCGGACCAATCCAGGCGCGTGGGCACGGCCCGGCCGGGCGCCGCTGCCGGCAGCAGCCGGTCCACCGCCCCGGACGCGGCCACGGGCGCCGCCAGCTCCTTCGGGGCGGCGAGCACGATCTCGTACGCGGGGAAGGCGCGCCGCAGCGCCCGCAGCGCGGGCACCCCCGTGAGCAGGTCGCCGAGCCCGAGTGCCCGCAGGACGAGCACGCGCGGCGTCACGCGCGGCCCCACGCGCCGTCCTCCAGGAGGTCGTTGCCCTGGAGCAGCTTCTCCACGGCCGCCAGCACGTCCTCCGCCGTCACCCGGTCCAGGCACGGATGGCCGGGCACGGGGCACTCCCGGGCCCTGCTGCCCGCGCACGGCGCCGACTGGTCGCCCAGCAGCACGTGCGGCACGCCGTAGGGGCCCCAGCGCCCGGCCGGGACCACCGGCGAGAACAGCGAGACGATCGGGGTGCCGACGGCCGCCGCCAGGTGTGCCGGGCCGGTGTTGCCGGTCACCACCGCGCCCGCCGCCGCGAGCACGGCCGCCAGTTGCGGCGGCTGCGTGCGCCCGCCCAGGTCCAGTCCGTCGCGCCCGGCGACCAGCGCGGTCAGCTCCCGCTCGTCCGGCCCGCCGGTGACGACGACCCGGTGGCCCGCCCCGGCCAGCAGCCGCACCGCGTGGGCGCACCGCTCAGGGCTCCACCGCCGGGCCGCCACGCTCGCCCCCGGGTGGACCACCACGTACGGCCCCGGTCCGGTCAGCTCCGGCGCGCCCGGCGCGTGCCGCACGCGCAGCCGGCCGTCGTCGCCCGGCGGGCGGGGGAAACCGGCCGCCTCGGCGAGGTCCAGGGCAGCCTCCGCCTCATGGGCGTCCGGCGCCCGCCGGTGGCGCACGTCCAGCAGCGAGCCGGGGAAGTCCACGCTGTCGGCGGCGATGTGCCCGACCCCGGCCATGCGCAGCAGCAGCGCGGCGGGCAGCGGGCTCTGGTGGAACGACGTGAGCACCACGGCGGCGTCGGCGCGCGCGGCGGCGATCCGGCCGACCACCCTGTCGACGTCGGCGCGTTCCACCCGCGGCGGGTCCAGGCCCACCCAGGGCGCGTCCCAGACCAGCACCTCGTCCACACCCGGCAGCAGCCGCGCGGCGGGCGCCCCGCGCGGCCCGCACAGCAGCGCCACCCGGTCCGCCCGGTGGGCCACCGCCCGCACGGCGGGCCCGGCGAGCAGGACGTCCCCGAAGCTGTCGAGCCGCACCACGAGCGCCCTCATGACCGCGCACCGCCGGCCGCCGCCCCGCCCGCCGCCGCGCCCTCCGCCCCGCCCAGCAGCAGCCTGGCGGCGTCCGGGAGGTCGCGGCACACGCGGGGCGCGGCCGCCACCTCCTCGGGGAGCGTGCGTGCCGTGGGCACCAGGATCGCGCCCGCGCCCGCCGCCCGTGCGGCGCCCATGTCGGAGCCGATGTCGCCGATCACCACGCAGTCCCCGGGCCGCACGCCCAGCAGCCGGGCCGCCTCCACGACCAGGCCGGGCGCCGGTTTGCGGCAGCCGCAGCGGTCCTCGGGAACGTGCGGACAGTGCGCCCACGCGCCGAACGGTCCGAGCAGGTCGTCCACGCGCGCGTTGACCGCCCGCACCTGGGCCTCGGTGAGCAGGCCGCGGCCGATGCCCGACTGGTTGGACACCACCCCGAGCCGCAGCCCGTGCTCCCGCAGCAGCCGCAGCGCCTCCCGCGCCCCCGGCATGGGCCGGACCTTCTCCGGGTCGCCGTTGTACGGGACGTCCTCGACGAGCGTGTCGTCACGGTCGAACAACACCGCCGCCGGGCGCCTCACAGGACGCCGTCCCAGCTCTCCGCCGAGCGGTGGCGCAGCTCCCCGGCCAGCCGGTGCCAGGTGGCGACGGCCGGGATCAGCGCGCTCGTCGCGGTCATCGTCACGATCTCGTCCACCGTCCGGGGCCCGGGGGCGATCCGGGCCCGGGCGAACTCCGCCGTCCCCAGCAGCCAGCACGCCGCCGCGCACAGCGCCGCCCGGCGCCGCCCGGAGGCCGCGAGCAGCGCCGCGCCGACGCCCGCCGCGGTGACGGCCGCGTGCCGCCGGACGCGGCCGCGCGGCGCCGCGGCGCGCTCCCACCAGTCCGGGCCGTGCAGCCGCTTCATCAGGGCGTCGTCGGCGTTGCCCTTCTGGAGCCGCACCGACACCCACCGGTCGGCGGGCCGCACCGGGTGCTCGGTGCGCCGCTCGCCGCGCACGATCCGCCAGCCCCCGTCGATCACCCGCAGCGCCAGGTCGGCGTCCTCGCGGAAGGCGCGCGGGAACCGCTCGTCGAAACCGCCCACCGCCTTGAGCACCTCGGTGCGGTACGCCATGTCGGCGGTGATCCACAGGGCGCCCTGGAGGCCCGCCGTGTTGCGTTCCCAGTCGGTGGGGCGGCGGTCGGCGGGCAGCGGCACCCGCAGCACGCCCTGCACGCCGCCCGTGTCGGGCCCGGCCTCCGCGAGGTCGCGGGCGAGCTGTTCGCGCCAGTACGCGCTGACGCGGACGTCGTCGTCGAGGAGGACCGTCCACGGCTCGTCCACCGCCCGCACCCCGGTGTTGCGGGCCGCGGCCGGGCCGCGCCCGCCGCTGCGCAGGACGACGGCCCGGTCCGCGAGCGCGCCCAGCGCCTCGACGGGCAGCGGGGCGCCCGGCGGGCCGGGACGGTCGTCGACCAGCACGATCCGGCTCGGTTCGGGCCCCTCGCAGGAGGCGAGGGCGGTGAGGCAGTCGGTCAGGCAGGGCCGTCCGATCGTGGGGACGACCACGGCGTACGAGGCGAGCGAGGGGATCATGCGTCTGCGCCTCCACATTCCGGGTCGGTTGCCGGAGCGGTGTACGGAATGCCCATGTCCGATCACTTTAGGCACATGTGGGAGGCGCCGCACGGGCTCAGCCGGTCAGATGGCGTTCCATCCAGTCGGCGGCGGTGCGCCGGAACAGCCGCCGGTTGTCCGCCCGCCGGAATTCGTGGCCCTCCTCGCGCAGCGTCAGCAGCTCCGCCGCGTGCCCGCGTTCCCGGGCCGCCCGGACGACCTGCTCCGACTCGCCCGGCGGCACGTTCGTGTCGTGCTCGCCGTGCACCGCCAGCAGCGGTACGCGCAGCTCGTCGATCCGGCTCATGGGGGACAGGGAGCGCAGCAGCTCCCGGTCGCGCACCGGGTGGCCGTACTTGTGCGCCGCCGACTCCGCGATCCACGGCTCCGTCCCGGCGAAGAACGTCGCGAAGTCCGACATCCCGCACACCGCGACGCCCGTGCGGAACAGCTCCGGGTGCCACACCAGCGAGGCGAGGGTGAGGTAACCGCCGTACGAGCGGCCCATCACGGCCAGCCGCGTGGGGTCGGCGCGCCCGGTCAGGACGGCGTGCGCCGCGCAGTCGGCCACGTCCTGGATCGCCGCGTAGCGGCCCGTACCGAGGTCGGCGTCCACGAACGAGCGCCCGTAGCCGGAGGAGCCGCGCACATCCGGCGCGAAGACGTCCAGGCCGCGCCCGGTCAGCTCGTGGTAGAGCGGCTCGAACACCGGCCGCTCCTGCTCCTCGGGACCCCCGTGCAGGTGGATCACGCACGGGGCGGGACGCCCCTCGGCGCGCCCCGGCGCCCGGTAGTACCAGCCGCCCAGGACCAGCCCGTCGCGGGCGGTGGGCCGCAGCGGCGCCGGACGCACCGGCGGGCGCCCCGGCGGCACGGCCTCGTCGTCCCGCGACGACCAGGGCGTGCGCGTCGGCGACGCGGTGCCCGACACCCACCACACGCCGGGCTTGCGCTGCGAGCCCGCCAGGGCGAGCACCATCCCGCCCGGCCCGGCCCTGCTGATCCGGGTGACCACCTCGTGCGGCAGGGCCACCTCGTGCGGGGGCGCCGTCCCGGTGGCCCCGCCGCTCGGCGCGGGCGCGGCGGGCCCGGCCGCCGCCGGCAGGCCCAGCGTGCTCAGCTCGCTGGCGCCCCGGACGTTCCAGGCGAGCGCGGCGGTACGGCCGTCCTCGGCGAACGCCAGCAGTTCCAGGTCGCAGCCGTCCCGTTCGGCCAGCACGGACAGGCCGCTTGGCCCGCCGTCCTCGTCCAGCCCGGCCGCCAGCAGCGCGGCGAACTCCCGCCCGTGGTCGCTGCGGAGCCACACCGTGCGCCCGTCCGGCGAGAAACGCCCGATCCAGGGGTCCCCGTCGGCGACCCGCAGCACCGATCCGGTGCCCAGGTCGGCGGTGCGCACCACCACGGCCTCCCGCCGCCCGCGCGGCCCCCGCCGCACCAGCGCCAGCCGGCCGTCCTGGCTGACGTCGCAGACCCGCAGGGTCGCCGCCCCGCTCTCGGCGGCCACCAGCACGGGGGAGCGGACGCCGTCGGGGTCGACCAGGTAGGCGCTGAGCCGGTCCCGTACCGCCCCGTCCACGCCCGCCTCACGGGGCCCCGGCCCGACCTCGCCCCGGTGCGCGCCGCCCAGCAGGGTGGCCTGGCCGTCCCGTTCGGCCCAGTCGGCCGGCAGCTCCCCGAAGGCGTCCCGTTCCTCCGCCGCCACCTCCTCCGGGGCGGGCGGGACCAGCGACGGCGGGGGCTCGGCCACGGTGACCGCCACGGCGGAACCGTCACGCGCCCAGCACCCCAGGTACGCCGAGCTTCCCGCGTCGGCGCCCGCCACGATCCGCCTGCCGGTGCCGTCCGGGCGTACGCACAGCACCCGGGTGTGCTCACCGCCGCCGGGTGCCACCGTGTAGGCGATCCAGCGCCCGTCGGGCGACCAGGCCACCTCCGTCACCGGGTCCGGGTCGGCGTCGAGCAGGTGGATGCCGCCGCCGTCGGCCGTGACGGTGCCGTGGGCCGGCCCCGTCCACAGTTGCGGCACCCCGGTCCGGTCGCAGATGAACGCCACGCGTTCGCCCGTGGGGTCCGCCGACGGGTACCAGCAGCCGTGCGACACCAGCGGCTGGGGGGTGTCCCGCAGGCCGGCCGCACCGGCCAGCGGCACCAGCAGGGGTGCCGCCGACGTGGTCCCGGTCAGGTGATCCTGTGCGTCTGCAGCCATGTCTCCAGCAACGCGATCTGCCACAGGGCGTTCGCCCCGCGCTTCGTCCGGTGGTCGTCGGGGGCGGCGAGGAGCTCGGCGACGTACTCGTCCCGGAAGACACCCCGCGCACGCGCCTCGGGGGCGGCCAGCGCCTGGCGGACCCGCTCGAGCACGGGCCCCGCCATGTGGCGGATCGCCGGCACCGGGAAGTAGCCCTTGGGCCGGTCGACCACCTCGCGCGGCAGCAGCGCCCGCCCCGCGTCCTTGAGCACGCCCTTGCCGCCCTGCGCCAGCTTCAGCTCCGGCGGGCAGGCCGCCGCGAGCTCCACCAGCTCGTGGTCCAGGAACGGCGTCCGGGCCTCCAGGCCCCAGTCCATCGTCATGTTGTCGACCCGCTTGACCGGGTCGTCCACCAGCATCACGTGCGTGTCCAGCCGCAGTGCCGCGTCCAGCGCGGTCTCGGCACCGGGCACGGCCATGTGCTCGCGCACGAACCGGCCGGAGACGTCGTGATCGGTGAGCATGTGCGGCTGGAGGATGCGGGCCATGTCGGTGTGCGGCCGGTCGAAGTAGACCTCCGCGTAGCGCTCGGGCTCACCCTCCCGCTCGACCGCGGCCAGGTCGGGGTACCACCGGTAGCCGGCGAACACCTCGTCGGCGCCCTGGCCGCTCTGGACGACGCTGACCTCCTTGGAGACCAGCTCCGACAGCAGGTGGAAGGCGACCACGTCATGGCTGATCATCGGCTCGCTCATGGCGGCTATCGCGCCGTCCAGGGCGGTCGACACCCGGTCGGAGGGCACCATGAGCTGGTGGTGGTCGGTCTCGTACCGGCGGGCGATCAGGTCCGAGTACATGAACTCGTCGCCCTCCTCGCCGCCCTCGGCCTCGAACCCCACGCTGAAGGTCGCCAGGTCCTTCTGGCCCTCCTCCGCGAGCAGGGCCACGATCAGCGACGAGTCCAGGCCGCCCGAGAGCAGCACACCGACCGGCACGTCGGCCACCATCCTGCGCCGCACCGCCGTGCGCAGCGCGTCCAGCACCGCGTCCCGCCAGTCCCCGGCGTCCATGCCGGCGAACTCGGGGCGGCGCGTGTAGGACGGCTGCCAGTAGCAGCGGTCCTCGTACGAGCCGTCCGGCTCCACCACGCGTACCGTCGCGGGCGGCAGCTTGCGCACCCCGTTGAGCACCGTGCGCGGCGCGGCCACCGTGGCGTGCCAGCTCAGGTACTGGTGCAGCGCGACGGGGTCGAGCGAGGTGTCGACGCCCCCGCCCGCCAGCAGGGCCGGCAGCGTCGAGGCGAACCGCAGCCGGCCGGGTGCGTGGCTCAGGTACAGGGGCTTGATGCCCAGACGGTCCCTGGCCAGCACCACCCGGCCGGTGTCGTTCTCGACGATGACGAACACGAACATGCCGACGAAGTGGTCGACGCAGTCCGTGCCCCACTGTCTGTAGGCCTTCAGGATCACCTCGGTGTCCGAAGTGGAGAAGAACCGGTGCCCCAGGGCGCGCAGCTTCGCGCGTACCTCCTGGTAGTTGTAGACGCACCCGTTGAACACCCCGGTGAGCCGGGCCTCGGTGTCGGTCATCGGCTGGGCGCCGCGCTCCGACAGGTCGATGATCTTCAGACGCCGGTGGCCGAGGGCCACCGGCCCCTGCGACCAGATGCCCCGGCCGTCCGGCCCCCTGGCCGCCAGCCGGTCGGTCATGCGCTCCACGGCGGCCACGTCCGGCCGCCGGTCGTCGAAGCGGATCTCACCGCTCAGGCCGCACATACGGCACCCCCCAGCACACCCGGGACCTCAGAGTCCTCCTCAACCCCATGTGAATCAATCACCACAGCTCCTCGAAGACGGGGAGCGGACACGCCTGCGCGTCATGTCAGCCGTGCGGCAGCCCGCTCCGTCCTGCCGGGTGCCCCATTGATCGCGGAGCATTCCCCCACCGGGCCGCCGCGACCCTCCGCCCACCGCACCGCCGGCCCCATGGCCACCCCCGCCACCAGGAACAACACGCCCAGGACGAGCCAGCCCAGCACCCCTCCGCCCAACACCAGCGTGGTCAGCAGCACCGGCCCCAGCATCCTCGCCACCGGCACACCCGTGCCGAAGAAGCCCTGGTACTGGCCCTGCCGCCCGGGCGGCGCCAGGTCGAACGCGATCTGCCAGGCACCCGCCGACTGCCGCATCTCGCCCCACACCAGCAGCACCGCCCCCACCAGCAGCGCGGCGACCGCGCCCCACACCGGGCCCTGCACCACCCCGGGCAGGGCGAAGACCGCACACGCGGCCAGCATCAGCGCCCCGCCCGTCCGCACGGTGCGCACCGCGCTGACCAGGCCGGTGACGGCCGCCGCGGTACGCACCTGGAACAGCATCACGGCGCCCGTGTTGAGCACCAGCAGCGCCGAGACCGTCCAGCCCGGCGCCGCCGTGCGCTCCACGATCCACAGCGGCAGGGCGAGGCTGATCAGAGGCATGCGCAGCAGCATCACCATGGTCAGGAAGGTGACCAGGGCGTACGGCCGGTCCCGCAGCACCGCGAGCCCGCCGGCCCCGGCGGACGGCGCCACGGCCACCGGCGACGGGGCCGGCGCGGGCAGCCGCCACAGCAGCAGGCCGCACCCGGCGAAGGCCGCCGCGTCCACGCCCAGCACGGTCAGGTACGCGGCCGGTGTCCCGGCGTACAGGGCCACCGCGCCCACCGCCGCCCCCACCGCCAGGCCGGCGTTGCCCGTCGACTGGAGGTGTGCCAGCACCCCCGTCCGCGCCTCCCGCCGCACCAGCCCCGCCAGCAGCGACTGGCGCGCCGCCGCGAGCCCGCACTGGGCGACGGCGTAGGCGCAGGCGACCGGCAGGAACCAGGCGTACGACCGTACGAGCAGCAGCGCCGCCACGGACAGCGCGGTCGCCCCCGCCAGCAGCACGGCCGTGGTCCGGGCCCCGCGGCGGTCGGCGAGGTGACCGAGCGGCACCCCGGCGACGGCGCCGACCGCCCAGGCCACGGTCAGACCGAGTCCGATCTGCGTGCCCGTGAGCCCGACGACCCGGGAGAAGTAGAGCGCGGAGCAGACGTAGAAGGCGCCGTCGCCCACGGAGTTGACCAATTGGGCGAGCGCCAGCCCCCGGGCGGGGCCGGGAGCGGGCAGCAGGGAGCCGGGAAACGACCGGAGAGACATGGGCATCCTCGGGCAGGCGGCGGCGGGCCGGGGGAGAGGGGGAGATCCGGTCCTCAACCTAGACCCGCCACTGGCCCATGGCATGGGCCATTCCGGAGCCGCCCGAGTGGGCCACTCGCCGCCCCGGGCCCACCGGTACGACGGCGCGGGAGCCCACCGGTACGACGGCGTGGGCGGCCATGACGAGGGGCGGGAGCCCATGTCCGAGGGAGCCGTCACGGGAGGCGGGGCGGGCACCCACGGCCCTTGGGCACCCATGACCACAGGCACCCGTACCCGAGGGGCGGGCGCCCGGGCGCCCGCCCCTCGGATCGTCACGGCTACTGCCTCATCTCGTGCCCGTCCCCTCGTCCTTGCCGGGCTGCGCCTGCTCCTCCTCGTTGGCGAGGCGCTCGCCCTCCGCCTGGGACGGAGTCGAACGGGCCACGTCGGGGTGCTCGTCCACACCCGGCTCCCGCTCGCCCTCCGCCTGGGAGGGGGTCGGGTAGTCCCACGCATCACTCATGGCTACGCCTCCGGCGACTCGTTCCGTGCCCGCGATGCCGGGCCGGGGCCCGACGGGTACCCCGGCGCCCCGGGCGCTACCGGCTCCGGCAGCTTCAGGAACAGGGTCATGGCGGCGCTCGCCAGGTACAGCAGGGCGAAGATCCACATCACGCCCTGGACACCGAGGGGACCCAGGAACAGGCCCACCAGCGCCGGGCCGAGGAAGGTGCTCGCACCGGCCCCGAGGTTGAGCGCCGACATCGCCTGGCCCTTGTGCGCCGGGTCCAGCGACGGCATCAGCGCCGACAGCGGGACGTACCCCGCGAGCGTCGCGCCGAACAGGCTCACCAGCACCATCGCGAGCGCGTAGTGGTCGCCCGCCGCCACCGTGCCGTAGTACAGCAGCAGCGTGGTCACCGCGCAGCCGGCGCCCCCGAACCAGGCGACGGTGCGCTGCCAGCCGACGCGGTCGCCGACCACGCCGAAGATCAGGTTGAAGAAGATGTTCGTCGCGAACATCGCCGACAGGAGCTGGAGCCACTCGCTGAGCGTGAAGCCGAGCGTGTCGGTGAAGAACACCGGCAGGAACACCAGGAAGCCGAACTGGGGAGCCGTGTTGATGGCCCGCACGACCGCTCCCGTGCCGATCCTCGGGTTGCGCCAGACGATCGAGAGCGAACCGAGCAGGGTGGCGACCGGCCGCTCCCCGGCGGGGGCGAGCCGGCTTCTGCCGGTGGGCTCCCGCACCAGCAGCAGGGCGATCAGACCACCCGCCACGACCAGCCCGAGCGACAGCCACAGCGTCCTGTACGCGCCGATCCACGGCACCGCGAAGCTCGCGACCAGGGAGCCGAGGGTGGGCAGCCCACCGGTGAACGCGAACCAGAACCAGCCCACCGCCGAGCCCAGCCGGCGCTTCGGCGTCACCGCCGTGACCCAGATGAGGAAGCCGTACGCGAAGAGCGGATAGCCGAACCCGCGCAGCCCGTAACTCACGAGGAGCAGCCCGAAGTCGACCGTGGGGACGGCGAAGACCAGGAAGACCACCTGGAACACGCCCCAGATGCCGAGGCCGAGCATCATCACCCGGCGCGGCCCCCACAGGTCGGAGAGGGCTCCGGAGAACCAGGCGGCGACGCTGGCGGTGACTCCGTAGACGCTGAACAGCAGCGCCACCCGCTCCTTGGACATGCCCTCGTCCAGCAGGTAGGGGGAGAGATAACCGGACTCGACGCCGTCGCCGATCATGAAGATGAGCACGCCCAGAAAGCCCCAGGCGAGCTTCCGGGGAATGCCGATCCTGTCCAGCCAATGCCTCTCGGGTGTCTCTTCGGCGGAAGACGACGGGTCAAGAACGACGGCCACGAGAACCACCTTTGTCGAAAAGTCGGGGGAAAGCGCGGAGAGCGGTGCGCCGAGGCGTCACGATGAAACCTGTGTGAGAAGAGCGTCAATGTGCGGGAGGAAAGCCACCGTGACGCGTCCCCGGCGTGGCGTGAAATCGCCGGGCGCCCCCTCGCCACGGCCACCGGGTGCGGGGCATCACCGCAGCTCACGCGGCTGATCGCGACCCCGGCCCGGTGCGCGGCCCGCCGACCACCGGGTTAAGTCGGTGTGAGCTTCACGTGGCGCCTGTGATCTGTCCGGGAGGGCAGAGGCTCAGCGCCCGGTGTCGACCGTCCGCACGTCCACACCTGTGTCCCGCAGCCGCCGCACCTCCGTCGCCGGCGCCGCGTCGTCGACGAGTACCAGGTCGAAGTCGGTGAGCGGCGCCAGCGCGTACAGGCCCTGGTTGGCGAACTTGGTGTGGTCCACGAGCAGTACCCGGCGTGCCGCCGACGCCATCATCGCCCGCTTGACCTGCACCGTCTCCGGCGACATGTGGTAGCAGCGGCCCCCGGTCACCGCGGTCGTCGACATGAACAGCACATCCGCCCGGAACGACTCCACACTGTGCGCCGTGTGCAGCCCCATGAAGGCGTCGTACGCGGGGAAGTAGGTGCCGCCGAGGGCGATCAGCGACACGCCCGGCTCCCTGGACAGCGCGGTGACCGCCGGAAGCGAGTTGGTGATCACCGTGAGCGGCGTGTGATCGGCCATCTGGCGGGCCAGGCTCAGACACGTCGTGGAGTCGTCCAGCATCACGATCTGTCCCGGCGCGAGCAGCTCCGCCGCGGCCCGCGCCAGCCGGTGCTTGGTCTGCGCCATCGTCGTCATGCGCTCGCTCACACTGCCGTGGAACTGCGTCGACGGCAGGCAGCTCGCCCCGCCCCGCACCTTGCGCAGCCAGCCCTGCGCCTGCAAGGCGTCCAGGTCGCGGTGGATCGTCATCACACTCACGCCGAACTCCTCCGCCAGGTCGTTCGTCCGCACGAACCCCTTCGCGGTCACCAGTTCGCGCAGCGTCCGCCGCCGCTCCTCCTGGACGTCCATACGGGTCATGACGTGACGGCTCCTTGCGCGTGGTGCGAACCTCACGTGAACTTAACACGGCGGTATCGCGCCACCGCCCGGCGCAGCGGTGCCGGACCGCGACCTCACACGGCGGCCACGGCCGGTCACGGGATAATTCCGGGACTGATTGACGCTCCGGCAGGCCGCACGTTTACCTGGCGTCCGCGAGTGAAGGGGCAGGTATTCCAGTCATGTCGGTTCTCACCATCGACGTCGGCACGTCCGTCATCAAATCCGTCGTCTTCGACGACCAGGGACGGGAAACGGCGATTTCCCGGATCGGCACCGAAGTGCTGCGCCCCCGCTCCGGCTGGGCGGAACAGGACATGGACGCGGTGTGGAACGGCGTGGTCCTCACCGTGCGCGGCGCGCTCTCCCGGCTCGGCCCCGGCCACGACCCGGTCCGGCTGATCAGCTTCACCGCCCAGGGCGACGGCTGCTGGCTCGTCGACGACAAGGGCCGGCCCACCGGGCCCGCCGTCCTGTGGTCCGACGGCCGCGCCGGCGACCTGCTCACCCGCTGGTCCGCCGATGGCGTCCTGGAGGAGGCGTACCGGCGCAACGGCTCCCTCACGTGCAGCGGCATGCCGAACGCGGTGATCGGCTGGTTCGCCGCCCACGACCCCGAACGCCTGGAGCGCTCGCGCACGGCGCTGACGGCGGCCGGCTGGCTGTTCCTGAAGCTGACCGGGGTACGGGCCGTCGACGCGTCCGACGCGTCCGCCCCCTTCCTCGACCACACCACCGGCGCCTACGACCCGGTCATCATCGACCTGTTCGGGCTCGGCCCGTACACCGGGCTGCTGCCCCGCGTCCTCGGCGAGGACGAGCGCATCGCCGAGCTCACCCACCACACCGCCGGCGAACTGGGCCTGCCGGCCGGCCTGCCCGTCGTCATGGCCCCGTACGACATCGCCGCCACCGCCCGCGGCGCCGGTGTCGTCGACCCCGGCCAGGCGTGCGCCATCCTCGGCACCACCCTGTGCACCGAGATCGTCTCCCGCCGGGTGGACACCTCCGGCGAGCCGTGCGGCATCAACATCGCCTACGGCAGCCGCGACCGCGTCCTGCGCGCCTTCCCCACCCTCTCCGGCACCGAGGTGCTCGACTGGGCGTCCCGCCTCCTCGGCACCGACGGCCCCGCCGCCCTCGGCGAGCTGGCGTTCGCCACCGCGCCCCGCCCCGGCGGGCCGGCGTTCCTGCCGTACCTCTCGCCCGCCGGGGAACGCGCCCCGTTCCTCGACCCGCACGCGCGGGGCGCCTTCTGGGGTCTGTCCCTGGACCACTCGCGCGGCGACATCGCCCGCGCCGTCTTCGAGGGCCTGTCGCTCGTCGTCCGCGACTGCCTCCGGGCGTCCGGCACCGACGTCCACGAACTGCGCCTGTGCGGCGGCGGTTCCGCCAGCGACCGGTGGTGCCGGCTCATCGCCGACGTCACCGGTGTCCCCACCGCCCGCAGCGACGACACCGAACTCGGCGCCAAGGGCGCCTTCCTGACCGGACTCGTCCTCACCGGCGCCGAGAGCGGCATGCGGGAGGCCGCCGACCGCTACGTCCGCATGCGCTGCCGCTGGGAGCCCGACCCCGAGCGCGCCGCCCACTACGACGGGCTCTACGAGTCGTTCCTCACCTGGCGCGGCGCGGCCCGCTCCCTCGGCTGGTCCGCCGCCCCCTCCGACGTACAGGAAGCACCGCATGTCTGACGCCCTGACGGCCGACGCCGTCCACCTCGGCCTCGACCTCGGCACCCAGAGCGCCCGTGCCGTCGCCGTGGACGGCACCGGCCGGCTGCTCGCCGCGGCGTCCCGCCCGCTCACCGGCCACCGTGACGGCGCACGCCACGAACAGGACCCCGAGCAGTGGTGGTCCGCCCTCGCCGGGGCCTGCCGCGAAGCCCTCCGCGGCATCGCGCCCGAGCGCGTCCGGGGCCTGGCCGTCGACGCCACCTCCGGCACCGTCCTCCTCGCCGACGAGCGCGGCAGGCCCCTGACGCCCGGCCTGATGTACGACGACGGGCGCGCCCGCGCCTACACCGCCCGCGTCAACACGGCCGGCGAACACGTCTGGCGCGAGCTGGGCTACCGCGCCATGCAGCCCTCCTGGGCGCTGCCCAAACTGCTGTGGCTGCTGGACAACACCGACTTCCCCGACGCCCGGCTGCTGCACCAGGCGGACCTCATCACCTGGCGGCTGGCCGGGCACCAGGTCGCGAGCGACGCCAGCCACGCCCTGAAGACCGGCTACCACCTGACCGGCGACCGCTGGCCGGACGACGAACTCGCCAGGCTCGGCGTCCCGGCCGGGCTGCTGCCGGACGTCGTCCCGCCCGGCACGGTCATCGGGACGGTGTGCGCCGGTGCCGCCACGGCCACCGGCATTCCCGCCGGCACCCCGATCGTCGCCGGCATGACCGACGGCTGCGCCGCCCAGATCGGCGCCGGGGCCCTCGCACCCGGCGCCTGGAACTCCGTCCTCGGCACGACCCTGGTGCTCAAGGGCGCGAGCGACCACCTCGTCCGCGACCCCGGGGGAGTGGTCTACTGCCACCGCGGCCCCGGCGGCACCTGGCTGCCCGGCGGCGCGTCCAGCAGCGGCGCGGGAGCCGTCGCCCGGCGCTTCCCCTCGGCCGGCCTGGACGCGCTCACCCGGCGGGCCGCCGCCACCGGCTCGACCGCCGTCACCTACCCCCTCGTGGGCGCGGGCGGCGAACGCTTCCCCTTCCGCGCCCCCGACGCGACGGCGTTCACGCTCGGCGACGTACGCGGCGAGGCCGAGGAGTTCCACGCCCTGCTCCTCGGCGTGGCCTGCGTCGAACGCCTCTGCCTCGACTACCTCGACCACCTCGGCGCACCCGTCGACGGCCCGCTGACCCTCACCGGCGGCGGTGCCCGCAACGCCTACTGGTCGCAGCTCCGCGCCGACCTCCTCGGCCGTACGGTCACCCTCCCCGAGCACGCCGAGAGCGCCACCGGCATGGCGGTCCTCGCCGCCACCGCCTCCGGCGCCACGCTCCGGGAGGCGGCCGCCGCCATGGTGCGGGTACGGCAGCAACTGCCCCCCGACCCCGCCCGGACGGCCCGGCTGACCCCCGTGTACCTGGACTTCGTCGGCGAACTGGCCCGGCGCGGGTGGCTGGACGAGACCGTGGCGGGGCACGCCCGCGGAAAGGCCGAGCAGTGACCGACTTCATTCTCGTACGCCACGGCGAGACCGCGTGGCACGCCGAGAACCGCTACGCGGGGCGCACCGACGTACCGCTCACCGAGCGCGGCCACCAGCAGGCCGCCGCGCTCGGCGCCTGGGCTGCCGGGCAGCGGCTGGACGCCGTGCTCTGCTCGCCGCTGTCCCGGGCCCGCCTCACCGCCCGGCCCGCCGCGACGGCGCTCGGCCTGGCCCCCCGGGTCGACGAGCGGCTCGTCGAAGTGGACTTCGGGCGCGGCGACGGTCTGACGCGCGCGGAGATGGCCGAGGCGTTCCCCGACGCGCTCGCCGCGTTCCTCGACGACCCGGTCGCCCACCATCTGCCCGGTGGCGAGGACCCGGTGGCGGCGGCCGGGCGCGCCGTGGGCTGCCTGGAGGAGGTGGCGCGGGAACTCCCCGGGGGCCGCGTCCTCGTCGTCGCCCACTCCACCCTCGTACGCCTGGCCCTGTGCGACCTGCTCGGCATCCCGCTCGCCCGCTACCGCCAGGTCTTCCCCGCCCTGGAGAACGGCGCCCTGACCGAACTGCGGCTGCTGCCCGGCGGACGGGCGTCCCTGCTGCGGCTCAACGCCCCCGCGACCACCGACTGAACCGACTGGAGCCACCACCGTGACCACCACCGTCCTCGCCGCCGGCGACCACTTCGTCCTGCCCCGGCTGCTCGAGGGGGAACTGCGCGCCGCCGCACCGACCGGCGCGCACCTGGACGTCCGCACGATCCAACTGCCCTGGCCGCACACCCCCTTCGGCCCGGTGGCCGAGGTGGACGAGGCGTCCGGCGACGAGGACGCCCTGATCGAGGCGCTGCGCGGGGCACGGATCTGCCTGACCCAGCTCGCCCCCCTGACGGAGCGGGTCCTGAAGTCCTGCCCCGATCTGGAGCTGTTCTGCGTCAGCCGGGGCGGCCCGGTCAACGCCAACCTGGCGGCCGCCACCCGCCACGGCGTCGCCGTCTCCTACGCCCCCGGCCGCAACGCCGTCGCCACCGCCGAGCACACCCTCGCCCTGATCCTCGCCGCCGCCCGGGGCGTCGGCGACGTCCACACCGACCTCAAGCACGGTGTCTGGCGCGGCGACTACTACGACTACGACACCTGTGGCATCGAGATCGACGGGTCGGTCGTCGGCCTGGTCGGCTTCGGCGCGATCGGCTCGCGCGTGGCGCGTGTCCTGGCCGCGATGGGGGCGACGGTCCTCGTCCACGACCCGTACGTGGAGCCCGGGGTGGTGGCGGGTGTCGCCGAACCGGTCTCGCTGGACGAGCTGCTGAGCCGTTCCCGGATCGTCTCGCTGCACGCCCGCGTGACGGAGGAGACCACGGGCATGATCGGGGCGGCGCAGATCGCGTCGATGCCGCGCGGTTCGGTGCTCGTCAACTGCGCCCGGGGCGCACTCGTCGACTACGAGGCCGTGTGCGACGCCCTGGACTCCGGACGGCTCGCGGGCGCCGGGTTCGACGTGTTCCCCGCCGAACCGGTGCCGGCCGGGGCCCGGTTGCTGTCCACGCCCGGCGTCGTCCTGACCCCGCACATCGCGGGCGCCAGCCGGGAGGTCGCCCACAAGGCGGCGCGGATCGTCGCGGGCGAGGCGGGCCGCTTCCTGCGCGGCGAGCCGCTCGCCCACTGCGCCAACCCCGAAGTCCTGGGAGGTTAGGGCGTACGGGACCGTCCGGGGCGCGGCCGGGACAGGTACCGCTGGCCGGTGGCCTTGAGCCGGTCGGGCAGCACCTTGACGGCCGCGCCCAGGACCTTCGACCGCACCGACGCGGCGACCACCCGCTCCCGGCCGCGCATCAGCGCCGTGAACGCGTCCCGGGCGACCTCGGCGGCATCGTCCTTGGGCATCCGCCCGAGCCGGGTGTCGTCCATCCCGGCGCGGTGGAAGAAGGCCGTCTCGGTGGCGCCCGGCATCAGTGACGTCACCGTCACCCCGCTGTCCCGCAGTTCCTCGCGCAGGCCCAGGGCCAGCGACTGGAGGAACGACTTCGAGGCGTTGTACACGCTCTGGTACGGCCCCGGCGCCATGGCCGCGACGGACGAGGTGATCAGCAGCTTGCCGTCGTCCTCCGCGAGCATGGCGCGCAGCAGCCGGTGCGCCAGGTGCACCGTGGAGCTGATGTTGAGGTCGATGATCCGGGCGTGGTCCGCGAGGTCGACGTCGGTGAACGCGCCGCCCGCGCCCACCCCCGCGTTCAGCGCGGCGGCCGCGACGGGGCGGCGCGTCGCCAGCACCGCGGAGTAGAGCTGCTCCACCCCGTCGTAGGTGGCCAGGTCGGCCCGTACGGCGGTCACGGCGGCGCCCAGGCCGCGCAGGCGCTCGGCGGCGGCCGCCACGCCGTGGTCCTCCGCGCACACCACCAGGTCGAACCCGTGCTGGGCGAACTGTCCTGCCAGTGCGAGACCGATGCCGCTGGAGGCGCCGGTCACCACGGCCAGGGGCTTCACGCTGTCCACCCGCGCCGGGTACCCACGAAAACGGCACCGTTTCACCGGATTGATCATGGGGTACCCGCCCGCCGTGTTCACGCCTCGGAGGTGACCCATGACAGAGCGGGAGCTCGGGCAAGCGTCGGACGGGACCGTCACGACCCGGGTACCGGCGCGATTGGACAGACTGCCGTGGTCGCGGTGGCACTGGATGATCGTCGTCGGTCTGGGCACCGTCTGGATCCTGGACGGCCTGGAAGTCACCATCGTGGGCAGCATGGCCGGCCGGCTGTCCGAGGAGGGCAGCGGGCTCGCGATCAGCAGCGCGCAGGTCACCGGTATCGCCGCCGCGCTGTACGTCGCCGGGGCGTGTTCCGGGGCGCTGTTCTTCGGCTGGCTGACGGACCGCTTCGGGCGCAAGAAGCTGTTCCTGATCACCCTGGCGGTCTACCTCGCCGCGACGGCCCTGACGGCGCTGTCCTTCTCCGCCTGGTGGTTCTTCGTCTTCCGCTTCCTGACCGGCTTCGGCATCGGCGGCGAGTACGCGGCGATCAACTCGGCCATCGACGAGCTGATCCCCAGCAAGTACCGCGGCCGGGTGGACCTGATCATCAACGGCAGCTTCTGGCTCGGTGCCATGGGCGGTGCCCTGCTGTCCGTGCTCGCCCTCGACACCGACCTCCTGCCCAAGGACCTCGGCTGGCGGATCTCCTTCGGCCTCGGTGTCGTCCTCGGCCTGGTCATCCTGCTCGTACGCCGCCATGTGCCCGAGAGCCCGCGCTGGATGTTCATCCACGGGCGCGAGGAGGGCGCCGAGCGACTGGTGGCGGACGTCGAGCGGCAGGTGGAGGCGGAGACGGGGCGCCCGCTGCCCGAGCCGGCCGGGGCGATCACCATCAAGCAGCGGCACAGCGTGGGCTTCGTCCAGATCGCCCGAACGCTCTGCCGCACCTATCCGCGCCGGGCGGTGCTGGGCCTCGCGCTCTTCATCGGGCAGGCGTTCCTCTACAACGCGATCACCTTCGGGTTCGGGGCGATCCTGGTGACGTTCTTCGGCGTGGGCACCGGCTCCACCGGCTACTTCTTCGCGGTCATCGCGTTCGGCAACTTCCTCGGCCCGCTGCTGCTCGGGCGCCTGTTCGACACCTGGGGCCGTCGCCCGATGATCGCCGGTACGTACCTGGTCTCCGGCGGGCTGCTCTTCGTCACCGCGTGGATGTTCTCCCAGGGCTGGCTGACCGCCACCACCATGACCCTGAGCTGGTGCGTGGTCCTCTTCTTCGCGTCCGCCGGGGCCAGCTCCGCGTACCTGACGGTCAGCGAGATCTTCCCCATGGAGACCCGCGCGATGGCCATCGCCTTCTTCTACGCGGTCGGGACGGCCGCCGGCGGCATCTCCGGTCCGCTGATCTTCGCCAAGCTCACCGAGAGCGGGGTGGTCGCGGACACCGTGCTCGCCTTCTGCATCGGCGCCACGCTCATGGTGGCGGGCGGCCTCGTGGCGCTGTTCTTCGCCGTCGCCGCGGAAGGCAAGCCGCTGGAGGGCATCGCGACGCCGCTGTCCGCGCAGGCGGCGAGCGCCATGACGCCGGCCGGCCCCTCCGCCGCCGCGCGCACGGTGCCGTGAGCGGCGGCGGGCGGCCCCGCCACGACGGTGGCGCGGCCCCCGATTGGATCGAACGCCACTCAATGGTTTATCGTTCATTCAGTCGGTTGTGAAGACGCCTTCACCACCGCCTCACATACTGCCCCGGCTGGTTCCCCCGTCCAGCCGGGGCTTTCCCTTTCCCCGCTTCGGTTCCGGCAGGCCGGGCACCCGTCTCCCCGGAACACCCCGAACCGAGCCAGGAACGAGGAACGGTGGAGCGATGACCGAATACGAGCGTTCACGCACCATGCCGGCGCTGCCCGAGCACGTCTTCGACCAGGCCGCCAACGTCGACCAGTTCGACAACTGGCTGCCCGAGGCCCTGCACGTGCACGCCGGGGAACTGCCCGCCGTCACCGTGCACGAGGACCGCACCGACGAGGACACCTCCGCGCTGCTGCGCGCCCGGAAGGAGCAGATGCGCCTGGAATGGGGCACCCGCGAGCAGGGCGGCTACGCCGGATGGCTCCAGGTGGCCGGCATCGGCAGCGGGGCCAGCGAGGTGACCGTCCACCTGTCGTTCTTCGACGAGAGCCACGACCCCGGCGAGCGGCCCGTGCACGACGCCCTCGACCGGAGCCTCGCGCGCCTGGAGGACCAGGTCCGCATGCGCGTCGACAACGCCGCCGGGTGACCGCTCCGTGCCCCGGGTCAGGCAGTACGCCGTCGCCGCCTCCGGACAGTGGACGGACGAGGAGGAGGGCCGCCGCCGGCTCCCCGCAGGGGAGGTCCACGCCTGGGAGCCCGGCCTGAACCAGACCGTGTGCGGGCTCTCCCTCAGCAGGTCCGAACTGGGCCGCTTCCCGCACGTCGGCTGGCAGGACGTGCTGCCCGAGTCGGGCGGCGCCGCCGACCGCGTCCGGCGCGTCTGCCCGCGCTGCGCCTCCGTGGCCGGCCGCCGGGGCGCCGACGCCCGCCCGCGCTGGCAGCGCGTCCGCCCCCGGCCGTGACCCGGGGCCACGGCCCGCCCATGATCGTCACCGTTTTTGTCCCGGTTCGCGGGGCACTGGGAGGGCATGGACCACTCACAGGCACCCGTGCTCGACGCGCTCGCCGCGTACCACTCCGAGAACCAGACCCCCTTCACCCCGCCCGGCCACAAGCAGGGCCGCGGCGCCGACCCGCGCGTCCGCACCATCCTCGGCGACGCCGTCTTCCACTCGGACGTCCTCGCCACCAGCGGCCTGGACGACCGGACCTCCTCCCACGGCGTCCTCGCCCGGGCCCAGGAGCTGATGGCCGACGCCGTCGGGGCGGAGCACACCTTCTTCTCGACCTGCGGCAGCTCCCTGTCGGTCAAGGCCGCCATGCTGTCCGTCGCCGGGCCGCACGAGAAACTGCTCGTCGGCCGGGACGCCCACAAGTCGGTCGTGTCCGGGCTCGTCCTCGCCGGGATCGTGCCCATCTGGGTGGACCCCCAGTGGGACCCCGACCGCCACCTCGCCCACCCGCCGTCCGCCGACGCCTTCCGCGCCGCCCTCGCCGAGCACCCCGACGCCCGGGGCGCCCTGGTGACGACCCCCACGCCGTACGGGACCTGCTCCGACCTCCCGGCCATCGCCGAGGCGTGCCACGAGCACGGCGTACCGCTCATCGTGGACGAGGCGTGGGGCGCCCACCTGCCCTTCCACCCCGACCTGCCGACCTGGGCCATGGACGCGGGCGCCGACGTCTGCGTCACCTCCGTCCACAAAATGGGCTCCGGACTCGAACAGGGCTCCGTCTTCCACCTCCAGGGCGACCTCATCGAGCCCGAGGTCCTGAAGAACCGCGAGGACCTCCTCGGCACCACCAGCCCCTCCGTCCTCGTGTACGCGGCCCTCGACGGCTGGCGCCGCCAGATGGTCCAGCACGGCCACGCCCTCTACGACGACGCGCTCGCCCTCGCCAAGGACGTCCGGGCGCGGATCGCCGAGATCGACGGCCTGCACGTCCACGGGCGCGACGACTTCTGCGGCCCCGGCCGCGCCGCCGACCTCGACCCGCTGCAGGTCATCGTCGACATCACCGGCCTCGGCACCACCGGCTACCGGGTCGCCGACTGGATCCGCGAGCACCACCGCATCAACCTGCACCTGTCCGACCACCGCCGCAGCAGCGCCCAGCTCACCCACGCCGACGACGAACGCAGCGCCGACGCCCTGCTCACCGCGCTGCGCGACGTCGCCGCCCACGCGGACGACCTGCGCCCCGCGCCGGAGGTCGACGTCCCCGACCCCGCCGAACTGAGGCTGGAACAGGTCATGCTGCCCCGCGACGCCTTCTTCGGGCGGGTCGAACAGGTGCCGTGGGAGCGGGCCGCCGGCCGGGTCAGCGCCGAGATGCTCACCCCCTACCCGCCCGGCATCCCGGCCGCCCTGCCCGGCGAGAGGCTCAACTCCGCGGTCCTGCGTTACCTCCGCAGTGGCGTCGAGGCGGGCATGGTCGTCCCGGACGCCGCCGACACGGAGGTCACGTCCGTCCGGGTGACCGTGGAGGACTGAGGCGGCGGGCCGGCCGCTACAGGCCCGCCTCCGCCTTCGCCCGCAGGCACGCCCAGGCGTCCCCCGGGACGTCCGGGCGCAGCAGCACGTCCACCGCCGTACAGGCCAGCGCCGAAGCCGCCGCCAGCATCACCTCACGCCCCCGCGGCCCCGCCGCCGCCCCGGCGAACTCGGGCGTGTGGTCCGAGGCGTCCGGCCCCATGATGGCGACGAACGGGTGGATCGCCGGCACCCTCGTGCTCACGTTGCCGATGTCGGACGACCCCAGGTACACCCCCGGCACCGGCTCCGACAGGCGGATGCCCGCCCGCTCCAGATGCCGGGCGAAGCGCCCCGACAGCACCTCGTTGTCCCGGAAGTGCTCGTAGCGCGCCCCGTCGCGGGTCACCTCCACCCGCGTACCGGTGGCCCGAGCCACGCCCGCCGCGCAACGGTGCAGCTCTTCGACCAGCTCCTCCAGCGCGGCCGTCGTCGCGCCGCGCAGCCCGAAGGCGCCCTCGGCGTACTCGGGCACGATGTTGGTGGCCCGCCCGCCGTCCGTGATGATCCCCTGCACATGGGAGCCGGACGGGAACCGCCGCTCCACCACGCCCAGGGTGTTGAACAACTGGATCAGCGCGCCCAGCGCGTCGATGCCCTCCGTCGGGTTGCCCGTCGGGTGCGCGGCCCGCCCGTGGAACGCCACCCGCACCCGCGCGCTCGCCGTCAGCGGCGCGTGCACCCAGTCGTACACGCCCGGGTGGAACATCAGCGCCGCGTCCACCCCGTCGAACAGCCCCGCCTCCACCTCCACGGCCTTGCCGCCGCCACGCTCCTCCGCGGGCGTCCCCACCGCCAGCAGCGAACCCGGCACCTCGCCGCCGAGCGCGCCCCGCACCGCCAGCGCCGCGCCCAGCCCCGCACCGGCGATCAGGTTGTGGCCGCAGGCGTGCCCCAGCAGCGGCAGCGCGTCGTACTCCAGCAGCAGCGCCACGCACGGCCCCCCGCCGGTCCCGGTCCGGCCGGTGAACGCGGTCGGCAGGCCCGCCACCCCCCGCTCCACCCGGAACCCCTCCCGTTCCAGTTCGCCGGAGAGCAGCCGGGCCGCCTCGCGTTCCTCGAACGCCGTCTCCGGTGCACTGTGCAGCGCGAGGCTCACCTCCCACAGCCGGTCCGCGCGGGCGGCGACCTCCCGCCCGACACGTTCGTACACGGCCTCCGGGTCCGGCGGCTCCGGGTCCCGGGCCACCGGGTCCCGCGAGAGCGGGTTCTGCGGCAGCGCGTTCCGCTGGAGCGGGTCCGGCGAGAGCGGGTTGTGGGACAGCGGGTTCTGTGACACCTGCGCCTCCTCCATCGGCCGACGGGCACCCCGCACGTGTTCCACGCCCGGGGCGACTCAGGCCTCCACGCTCGGCCGCCGCTCGCGGCCCGCCGCGCCGCTCAGCCGGCGGCGCAGCGCCGTCAGCCGCGGATGGCGCTCACTGAGCTCCGCCGAGCGGCGGTCCAGCTCCTGCATCAGGCGTTCACTGCGCTTGTCCAGATCCAGCTCGTCGAGAATCCGGTCGATCTCCGCGAGCAGCGCCCCGTGCAACTGCCACTGCCGCGGGTGCTCCTGCACGTCCTCCAGCAGCATGTGGGCGACCCGGTCACGGGTGACCCGGCTCGCCGCGAGCGCGGCGGTCAGCCGCTCCTCCGCCGCCTCCGCGTTGGCGGCCACCTGCGTCGTGATCAGCCGGGCGAAGCTCTCGATCGCGTCGGCCATCTGGTCGAACAGCTCCTTGAGCCCGGCCGACACGTCCGCGGGGAACAGCGACTCCTCCGTACGGAACTTCGCCAGGTCCGTCAGGCTCCGGGTGAGCACCCGCAGCACCACGGCGCAGATCTCCAGGGTGTCCAGCCCCGTCCGAAGCACCACCCGCGACAGCAGCCCCTCCCGTACGCGCGGATTCATCCGCAGGCTGTCCTCGGCCTGCCGCAGCGAGGCGTCGACCTCCACGATGTCGTGGTCCAGCCGCCGCGCCTCGTGCAGGCGGGCCGCCGCGTGCGGGAAGGGGATGTGCCCCTCGGAGATCTCCTCGCCCATGGTGCGGAACATCCGGCCCATCCCGCGTGCCAGGCCGTCGATGGACGCCCCCGCCGACTGCGTCCACACCGGGGGCGCGAACAGCAGGTTGAACAGCAGGCCCACCCCCGCGCCGATCAGCGTCTCCAGCACCCGGTGCCACGCCGCCGACGCGGCCTGGGAGACACCGAGGACCAGCATCGCGCTGATCGCCACCTCGGGGACGAACTCGTCCACCCGCACATAACGGCCGATGATCAACGAGGTGAAGATGATCAGACCGAGGCTCCACCAGGTCAGCCCGACCAGGGCGGTGAAGCCGATGGCGATGAGGACGCCCACGACGACCGAGTTGACGCGCCGGATACCGGTGGTGAGCGTCGCGTACAGGGTGACCTGGACGACGAGCAGCGCGGTCAGCGGGGCGGTCAGCGGGGCGGGTTGCGCGGGCAGGACCATCAGGGCGACGACGAAGGAGATGACGGCGGCGGCCGTGGAACGCAGCGTCTGCGCCGCGACGGGCTCCGTGGTCCGCCGCACCAGTTTGATCACGGGTGCTGATACGTCCGGCATCCCATTCACGTGCCCGATCATGAGCCACTCACCACACTTCAGTCCCGGGAACCCCTCGGACGCCGTTTTGCCTCACCCGTCACGTGGTACCGCCAAAGTCCCCATCCCCTCGCCGAGGAGGCTCGATGAACCCGCCCGTGAACCGGGGAACCCCCGTAGCCGTCGTCACCGGCTCCGACTCCGGCATCGGCCGCGCCACCGCCGTCCGGCTCGCCGCCCAGGGCATGGACGTCGGCATCACCTGGCACACCGACGAGGAGGGCGCCCACCGGACCGCCGAGGAGGTACGCGGCCACGGGCGCCGCGCCGCCGTCGCACGGCTGGACCTGACGCGGCTGCCACAGGCCGCCGGCGTCGTCGACGAACTGGCCGGTGAACTCGGCCGGATCGACGTCCTGGTCAACAACGCCGGAACCGGCACGGCCACGCCCTTCCTCGAGCTGACCCACGAGACCGTGCGGGACGTGCTCGACATCGACCTGATCGGGCCGTTCCTCTGCTCGCAGACCGCCGCACGCCGCATGATCGAGCAGGGCGACGGCGGACGGATCGTCAATGTGACGTCCGTGCACGAGCACCAGCCGCGCGTCGGGGCGGCGCCCTACTGCGCGGCCAAGGGCGGTCTCGGGCTGCTCACCCAGGTCATGGCGCTGGAGCTGGCCGAGTACGGCATCACCGTCAACGCCGTGGCGCCCGGCGAGATCGCCACCCCCATGACCGGCCAGGAGGACGAGGACGTGCGCAAGCAGTCCCGCCCGGGCGTGCCGCTGGGGCGACCGGGCCACGCACGCGAGGTCGCGGCGGTCATCGCGTTCCTGGCGGGCGAGGACGCCTCGTACGTCACCGGCGCCTCATGGGTGGTGGACGGCGGGATGCTCCGGATGGGCCCCCAGGCCGGTTCGCACCTGGAGGGCGACGCCTGGCGCCGCCCCTGAACCCCGCGAGCGCACGGCAGCGCCCCGCCCGTGTTCCGGGCGGGGCGCTGCCGTCGGAAGGGCCGCCCGCTAGTGGGCACCCACCGTGTCGGCCCCGGTGCGCACGCCGTCGCCCACCGCGGCGCTCGCGTGGACGGGTAGGTGGTAGACCGCGAAGGCGCGGCCGATCACCGGCTGGGCGACATTGCGCACGCGCACCCCGTCGCTCGTCATGCCGTGCTCGGTGCCCATGTGCGCGTGACCGTGCACGGCGAGGTCCGCGCCGCCCTCGTCGATCGCCTCGGCCAGCAGGTAACTGCCCAGGAACGGATAGATCTCCAGCGGCTCACCCGCGAGCGTGTCCGGCACGGGGGAGTAGTGCGTCAGCGCGATGCGTACGGCGCAGTTCGCCTCGCGCAGCATGGCCAGGGAGTCCCGCAGCCCGTCCGCGCACCGCCGGGTGTAGCGGATGAAGTCCTTCATCTCCGGCTCGCCGAACTCACCGCCGCTGCGCCCGGCGAAACCGCCGCCGAACCCCTTGGTACCGGCGACGCCCACATGGACGCCGCCGATGTTCAGCACTGTGCCCTCGCCCTCCAGGACGGTCACCCCCGCCCGGTCGAGCGCCGCCGTCACCTCCGCCTCCTGGTCGCTCTGGTAGTCGTGGTTGCCCAGGACCGCCACGACCGGCACTCCCAGCCCGGCCACCTCGCCGGCCACGACCTCGCCCTCCTCGGCGGTGCCGTGCCGCGTCAGGTCCCCCGCCAGCAACAGCAGGTCCGCCTGCTCGTGCAGCTTCTCGAACGCCGGCCGGAGGGTGCCCGCGCTGCCGGGGCCCAGATGGATGTCACCGACCGCTGCTACTCGGATCACGACAGCTCCTCGGGGTGGTCGGGGGCGTCCGCGCAGACGACGACCAGGTCCTCCCTCAGCGGCAGCCCGGCCAGTTCCTCCTCGGCGATGCGCAGGATCTCGGACCGGCACTCGGCGCTGGCGACGGTGCCGTACAGCATCACGCTCGTGCCGCGCTGCTCGATCCTGATGCCCAGTTCGGCGATGTCCTCGCTGGCCAGCCGGTCCCGCAGGTGGGCGATGCGGTACTCGGCGGTGTCGGCGGCGCTCATGGCGTTGCCTCCCGTGGCTCGATCACGTTCAGACGCTCCAGCAGGTACAGGAACGCCTCGGGCATCGGCGAACCTTCGTTCTCCCGGCGCAGCAGCTCCCAGTCGATCTTCTCCCGCAGCGTGCGGGCGATCGGCAGGACGGCGCCGAAGTCGCAGTGGTGCTCCGAGAAGGCGGCCAGCAGACTGCCCAGCAGGTCGGTCGGCGCCAGCACCGGCATGCGCACCGAGTCGACCGGCAGGGTGTGGGCCCGGTCCAGCAGGTCGCGCGTCACCGGATGCCGCGCCAGCTCGAAGATCAGGTCGATCTCCTCACCGTGGCTCCGTGCCTTGATCAGCCAGTCCTCCGGCGGCACCCGGACCGTTATCCCGGCGGCCTCCAGGTCCTCGGTGATCGCCGCCGCGTCCTCGCGCAGGATGGCGAAGTCGGTGTCGTGCTGGAGGCTCTGCGGCACCCCGTGCGCGTACGCCGCCACGCTCCCGGCGAGGGCGAACGGGTGCCCCTTGCCCTTGAGCAGCGCGGCCACCTGCTTCGTGGCCTCCAGGATGGCCTGGGTACGGTCCGGAGGATGACCGGCGAGGGCGTCGCCTGGACCGGCCGGGCCGCCTGCCGGCGGTCCGCCGCCCACGGGCGCGCCGAGCAGCGCGCCGCCGGGGTCGCCCTCCACTGCTCTGCCACCGGCCAGTCGCAGCCCGGACGGGCCCAACGGCTCGCCCTGCTCGGTCGGAC
The DNA here is from genome assembly GCF_004353505.1 of Streptomyces sp. WAC05374. Classification (GTDB taxonomy): domain Bacteria; phylum Actinomycetota; class Actinomycetes; order Streptomycetales; family Streptomycetaceae; genus Streptomyces. The sequence goes on along the minus strand of NZ_SMNQ01000001.1, from coordinate 611,823 downwards.
CGCCCGGCTGGGAGGCGTCTTGCGAGTGGTTCCTCACGGGTGCTCAGCCCTCCTCATCGGCCTCGGGAGGCGGTTCGGGTACCCGGGGCTGTGCGGTTTATGGCTCGGTTCTCCCCGGCGCACGGGTCCGTGCCGGGGGTCGGCGGCGCGCGGGCCGCCGGTGTCCGGCTACCCCCGGCTCACTCGCCGGTGCCCCGGTGTCTGCCGCGGGACGCCCTGGTCAGGACGGTGCCGGTGGCGACCAGCAGCGCGGCCCCGGCACCCACCAGCCAGAGCCTCGCGCGGGCTCCCGTCTCCGCCATCTCGCCGGGCGGGCCGGACTCCGTGTCGGCGGACGGTTCGGCCCCGGTCCCGGCGGGGTCGGCTCCCGTCTCCACCTCGGCGGGTTCGGCCTCCGGGTCGGTTTCCACTTCGGCTTCGGCGGGTTCGGCCTCCGGGTCGGTTTCCACCTCGGCTTCGGCGGGTTCGGCCTCCGGGCCGGTTTCCACCTCGGCCTCGGCGGGTTCGGCCTCCTCGTCGGCGGGGCCGGCGGGCGGTTCTTCGCCGGACCCCGGTTCCGCCTCCTCCTCCGCTGCTTCCGCTTCCGCTTCCAGTTCCGCTTCCGCCTCCGTGCCGGGCTCCGGCTCGTCCACCGGCTCGTCGTCCGGCCCCGGCTCCGTCCCGGCGCGCGGCTCCGCGTCCGTGCCCGGTACCGGCACCGGTGCGCGGTCCCGGCCGGGCGCGCCCGCCGGGGCCGTCGCGGCCGGGCACACGGGCCGCGCCGCGAACGGGGCGCTGCGGACGGCGCCCGACCGGGGGCCCGCCTTCAGCGCGCGGACCACGATGTCGCCCTCGACGGCGGCCGGGCTGCCGTCGGTCAGCTCCGCGCGCGGCGCGTAGAGGGAGCCCCGCAGGGTGCCGCCCGCCGTGAGGGCGAGGCGCGTGGCGTCGGGGAAGGCCCACAGGACGTACGGCGCGTCCTCGCGGCCGATCCCCGTCACCGTCGGCGTACGCCACGACAGCGCGCCCCCCTCGGCGGTCGTGTCGACCACGACGACCAGGGGCCGCGCGGCCGTGGGCCGGTCCGCGAACTCCAGGGCCCGTACGCGGGCGAGCTGCGCGCCGGTCAGCCGCAGTACGTGCGTGCCGTCCCCGGCGAGCCGGACGCGTACCGTGCCGCCGGACGCGAGGGTGCCGGCGGGGACGGTCACCGTGCCCCGGCACCGGGCCAGGGCGTCGGCGCGCTGCCGGTGGCTCGCGAAGAGCGCACCGAAGTCGAGCAGGCCCCGCGCGGGCCCCACCGACGCGGGGGGCTGCGCGGTGGTCAGCTCGACGCGCGGCGCCGTGCCGTACCCGGCCCCGGCCGCGACCAGCCGGGTCTTGACCGGTGCGCCGTCCATGCCGGTGGCCCGGGTGGCGGTGCCGGAAAGGTCGCCGACCTTCGCGTACCGGTCCCCGGCCACGCGCAGGACCGCGTCCGCCGCGCTCGCGGCGAAGTCGACCCGGCCGTCGACCAGGAGTGCGGTGGGCCGCGCGTCCCCGGTGGCCCGGAAGCCGTCCGCCGGGCGTGGCGCGATGGTGTACCGCGAGCCGAGGGCGAGGGAGCCGCCCACGGCCACGGCGCTCTCGCCGCCGGTGCCGCCCAGCACCGCGTCCCGCTCCGTCACCACACCGAACCCGTGGTTCCCCGCCATCGGGTTGCCGTGCACGGCCGGTGGTCCGGGCGTGCCGGACGCCTGCGGGCCGCCGGGCGGGGGACTCGCCGCGCACAGCCCGCACAGCACCATCGGAATCGCGGCCAGTCCAGTCATTCGCATAGCCGAAAAATAGGATCATCCGATCTGGCGGGCTCGCGACGCGCCCGCCCCCGGGGGCGACGTTTCACCCGGTCGGCGGCGGGGGAGCGGTGGCTGCGACGGCAAGGGTGCCGGGAGAGCCGGGGGTGGGGACCGTGCGTGACAAGAAGCTGTTCCGGCGCGCCGGGAGGTCCGAGCCACTCGTCTCCGACAGCGAACGCGAGCTGTTCGGCGGCGCCCTGCGCTACGACGCCGGCTGGGTCGCGCACGAGTACGCCATGCTCGACCTCAAGCCCCTGACCGCCGTACGTGCCCTGCCGCGGTTCGTCGGCAGCACGCTGCGGCTCGCCTGGGAGTCCGACCGTCGCGCGCTGCTCACCGTCGGCCTCACCGAGATCGGGCAGGGCATCGCCCAGGCGGCGGGCCTGCTCCTGACGAACCAGGTCCTCCAGGCCCTGTTCGCCGCCGGCACCACCGTCGAACGCCTCCGCGCGGCGATGCCCGCCCTGATCGCCGCGGGCGTGCTCGCCGTGGTCAACGCGGTCCTCGCCTCCCTGTCCACGGCCGGCACCGGCCGCCTGGAGCCCAAGGTCGAACGGCTCGCGACCGAGAAGTACCTCCACCGCGCCGCGGGCGTGGAGCTGGAGGCCATCGAGGACGGGGCCTTCCGCAAGCTCCTGGACTCCGCCCAGTACGGCGCCGTCGCGGCCCGCAACATGATCGGCGCCTGCGTGGCCGCCCTCAACGGCGTGTTCACCATCGTCGCCGCCGCCGGTGTCCTCACCGTGCTGCACCCGGCGCTGCTGCCCCTGCTGGTGCTCATCGCCCTGCCGCGCGGCTGGGGAGCCATGCACGTGGCGCAGCGCCGCTACGCCTCCCGCATGAACTGGATCGAGCACGAACGGGCCGCCCGCGTCGTCAACAACCTCATCACGAGCCGCGAGTCGGCCCAGGAGGTCCGCGTCCACCAGGTCGGCCGCTACCTCCTGGACACGTTCCACGACATGGCGGAGACCTCCGAGGCCGAGCAGACCCGCCTCGCCGACGGACGCGCGGTCACCGAGCTGTTCGCCGCCGCCCTCTCCGGCGCCGCCGCGCTCCTCACGTACGCCGCCCTCGGGGTCCTCCTGGTCACCGGACGCATGGACATCGCCATGGCAGGCACCGCCGCGCTCGCCGTACGCACCGGCTCCGCCAGCCTCAGCGCCCTGATCACCCAGGTGAACACCCTGCACGAGGAGTCCCTGTACGTCCGGGACCTCGACCGCTTCACGGCGGCGGCCGAGACGCGGGCCATCCCCGCCGGCGGCACGGCCGTCCCGGACTTCCCCGAGAAGATCACCTTCGAGAACGTCACGTTCCGCTACCCCGACCGCGACGAGCCGGCCCTGCGCGGGGTGTCCCTGACCATCGCCGCGGGCTCGGTCGTCGCCCTCGTCGGCGCGAACGGCTCGGGCAAGTCCACCCTCGTCAAACTCCTCGCCGGGCTCCACCGGCCGGCCGACGGCCGCGTCCTGTGGGGCGACACCGACCTCGCCGACGCCGACCGGCTCGACGTCTTCCGCCACGTCGCCGTCCTCGACCAGGACTTCCAGCGCTGGCCGTTCACCCTCCGCACCAACATCCGCATCGGGCAGCCCGGCGCGGCCCCCCGCCCGGGCCGCGTCGAGCGCGCCGCCGCGTACTCGGGCGCCGACCGGCTCGGCGCCACCCTGCCGCGCGGCTACGACACCTTGCTGGCCCGCCAGTTCCGGCACGGCTCCGACCTGTCCGGCGGCCAGTGGCAGACCGTCGGCCAGGCCCGCCTCCGCTACCGCGAGGCGAGCCTGGTCATCGCCGACGAGCCGACCTCCGCCCTGGACCCCGAGGCGGAGGTGGAGTCCTTCCGGCGCATCCGCGCGCTGGCCGACGAGGGCAGGACCGTGGTGCTCGTCAGCCACCGGATGGCCGGCATCCAGTCCGCCGACGTCATCCATGTGCTGCACGATGGCGGACTCGTGGAGTCGGGCTCCCACCAGGAGCTGATGGAGCGGCCGGACTCCCGCTACCGGCGCATGTACCGCCTCCAGGCCGAGCAGTACGGCACGGCGCCCTGAGTCAGCCCAGCTCCAGGGTGGTGATCCCGAAGACCCGCTCCCGCGCGAACGGGCGGACCGGCCCCGTGTACATGCGCGCCGTGCGGAACGTCGGCACCAGACCGCGCGCCTCGGCCATCCGCACGGCGGCCCCGTTGGACTCCGGTACGTCCACGGCGATCCCGTCCGCCCCGAAGCCGTCCGCGAGCGCGTCCAGCAGCGCCTCCGCGTCGGCCGGCGTGTCGGCGAAGAGCGGGCCGACCCGGGCCTCCTCGCGCGCCGGGCGGATCACGCCGTACCCCGTCACCCTGCCGTCCACCACCCGGGCCAGCGCCCGGTGCCCGGGCGTGCCCAGCCACCGCTCCAGGAACCGCGGCCGGTCGGCGGGGTGGCAGCCGCTGTCGTACGCGGCGAGCGCGGCGCCGTCCACCTCGGCGGCCGGGACCACGCCCGCCGCCGGGGCGCGTCCCGCCACCGGCCCCACGTACCGTGCCGTGCGGTGGGCCAGGGCGAACCCGGAGCGGCGGTAGTTGTCCTGCTGCGCCGGGACCCCGTCGAGGCCCACCGTCCGGTCCCCGGCGTGCCCGAGCGCCGCCTTCCAGGTGGCCAGCCCGTGGCCGAGCCCGCGCCGGTCGGGCCGCACCAGGTAGAACCCCAGGAAGGCGTACGCGTCGCCGTAGTTGACGACCGAGATGGCCGACACCGGCGCGCTCTCGCCGTCCACCCGGCCCAGGAAGAAGCCGTCGGGGTCCTGGGCGAAGAAGCTCTGCTCGTCCGCGAGGCCGGGGTTCCAGCCCTCCGCCGCGGCCCACTCGCGCACGAGTGCCCATTCCTCCGGCGTCGCCCGCGACACGTGGAGCGTCGACAAGGGATCTCCTCCCGGCCGTCGTTCATCGGTCCTCGTACGCTACCGCCGCCCACACCCCCGCCCGGTCCACACCCGTGATCCCGTCCGCCGGGACCGGCGGTTTCCGGCCGGGGGCCCGCCGCCCGGAAGATCCGAGAGACACGCCCTAGCGGCCGTCCTCGGGACCGGGCGGTGCGGCGGCGGCCGGGTCGAGGATGCGGGTCAGGAAGTGGCGGGTCCGCTCGTGCTGCGGGTCGCCCACGACCCGCTCGGCCGGGCCCTCCTCGACGATCCGGCCCTCGTCCATGAACACCACCCGGTCGGCGACCTCCCGGGCGAAGCTCATCTCGTGCGTGACCACCATCATCGTCATGCCCTCCGCCGCCAGCATCCGCATCACCGCCAGGACGTCCCCCACCAGCTCGGGGTCGAGCGCCGACGTCGGCTCGTCGAACAGCATCACCTCCGGGCCCATCGCCAGCGCCCGGGCGATCGCCACCCGCTGCTGCTGCCCGCCCGACAACTGCGCCGGATAGGCGTCCGCCTTGTCGGCCAGCCCGACGCGCGCCAGGTTCTCCCGGGCCACCTTCGCCGCCTGCTCCTTGCCCCGCCCCAGTACCCGCCGCTGCGGCAGCGTGAGGTTCTCCGTCACCGTCACGTGCGGGAAGAGGTTGAACTGCTGGAAGACCATGCCGATGCGGCGGCGTACGGCGTCGATGTCGACGTCCAGGTCCGTGACCTCCGTACCGCCCACGAAGACCGTGCCCCTGGTCGGCTCCTCCAGCAGGTTCACACAGCGCAGCAGCGTCGACTTGCCGGAGCCGGACGGTCCGATGACGCACACCACCTCGCCGGTGGCGACGTCCAGGTCGATGCCGCGCAGCACCTCGTTGTCCCCGAAGGACTTGTGCAGTCCCCGGATCTCGATCTCGTTGCGTGCCGTCGTCGTCATCGCGGGGTCCTCACCTGGCCCTGGCGGCGCGGGCCTCCAGGCGGCGCACCACGAAGCTCAGCGGAATGGTCACCAGCAGGTAGCACAGGCCGGCGACGAGGATGGGCGTGGAGTTGGCGGTCTGGCTGGCCAGGTCACGGCCGAACTTGGTCAGCTCCCTCTCCTCGAGTGTCACCCCGAGGAACAGCACCAGCGAGGAGTCCTTGAACAGCAGCACCAGCTCGTTGGTGAGCGGCGGGATGATGATCCGGAACGCCTGGGGGATGATCACCGACACCATCGCGCGGGCGTGCGAGAAGCCCAGCGAGCGCGCCGCCTCCATCTGCCCCTTCGGCACGGCCTGGATGCCCGCCCGGATCGTCTCCGCCATGTAGGCGGCGGCGACCAGCCCGAGGCCGAGGGCGACCTTGCCGTACGTACCGCCGGGGATCTCCGTACCGGGGAACGCCAGCGGCACGGCGACCCCGACGAAGATGAAGATCAGCAGGGCGGGCAGGCCCCGGAAGATCTCGATGTAGACGCTCGCGGCCCACCGGTAGGGAGCCACCGACGACAGCCGCATCAGGGCGATGACCAGGCCCAGGACGAGACCGAAGACGAAGCCGGAGACGGTGTACACCACCGTGTTGCGCAGCGCGGTGGTGATGATGTCCGGAAAGAGCCGCTCGGCCAGGTCCGCCTGGGCGAACTGGTTCTGGAGCCGGTCCCAGTCGGCGAGGACGGCGATCAGGACGACGACGGCGACGAAGACCGCGTACTGGATGCCCCGCGACACCCGCCGCCGCTGCCGCCTGGTCAGCCGTGAGGTCACGACGGGTCCTTGGGCAGCGGGCCGATCCACTGCTCGTAGAGCTTGTCGTACGTGCCGTCGGCCCTGGCGTCCTTGATGGCCTTGTCGATCGCTGCCCGCAGCTTGTCGTTGCCCTTCTTCACCGAGAAGCCGTACTGCTCACCGGTCTCGATGTTCTGCCCCAGGGCGAAGGCGTCGGCGTTGGCCTTGTCCTTCAGCCAGCCCTGCACGACCGGGTAGTCGATGACGACCGCGTCCACCTGGCCGGTGCGCAGCCCGTTGAGCACCGCGTCGGAGCTCTCGAACGCCACCGGGTCGAAGCCCTGGCTCTTGGCGTAGCTCTCTCCGGTGGTCTCCGCCTGGGCGCCGAGCTTGAGCTTCTTCTCCTTGACCTGGGCCAGGGTGGTGACGCCGCTCTTCCTGCTCGCCAGCAGCGCCTGGGTGGCGTCGAAGTAGGGGACGGAGAAGTCGACGTTCTTCTTGCGGTCCTCGGTGATCGTCATGCCGGCGGCGGCCAGGTCGCACTCGCCGGAGTTGAGGAACGCGCCGGTCTTGAAGTTCTCGAACGGCGTGTCGAGGATCTTCTGTTCGACCTGGAGGTTCTTCGCCACCAGGTCGACCAGCGCCACGTCGAAGCCGACGATCTCGCCGTCCTGTTCGAACTGGAAGGGCGGATACGGCAGATGGGTGCAGGTCGTCAGCTTGCCCTTCTCGACCACGGGCACCCCGCCCGCCGCCTCGCCGGGCCCCTCGTCGCCGTTCCCGCACCCGGTGGCGGTGAGCAGCAGCCCGGCCGCGGCGGCACAGGCGGTGAAGACGGTTCGGGGGGTGTGGGGGGCGCGTCGCTCGCCGCCGGCAGTCCTCGTCACGGTTGACCTCCATGAGCGCGGGGCGGCCTCTGGGTGACGCCGGGGGTGACGCCGGTTGACGCAGCCGCCGGGCGTGATCGTATGACACGCGGCGCGCGCCGTCGCGGAGATCGCCCGAGCCGGTCCCGCCACCGGGTGCCCACGCCCGGGCCCCGTGTCCCGGGACGCCCGGGCCCGCGCCCCCGCCCCTGTCCCGGTGCGGCCGGCCGCCGGGCCCCGGGCGCGGGCCGCACGGACAGGGCCGCGCCCGGGGCCGGGAGGGGGCCGCAGCCTCAGGCGGCCGGGACAGCGGGCCCCGGACGGTGAAGGGGCGACATTCCGACACGCACCAGTGAACGAGTGAACCCCTCATGAACCCCACCACCTCACCGGCCATCGCCATGGACCGCGCCATACTCGCCGGCAACCTCCACTTCCCCGTCCTCATCCGCACCGGGGACGACGCCTGGCAGGAGCTGACGCGGATCGCCACCGGACTGGCGGCGGACGCGTTCTGGCTGGTCACCGACGCGGGGCTGCCGCGCGCCCACACCGCACGCGTGCTGAGCGCGCTCGGCTCCGCCGCCCCCACACGCGTCCTCGCGGCGTCCGGCACCGGCACGGCCCGGCACGCCACTCCCACCCCGGACACCGTGATCGTCGCCCTGGGCGGCAGCCGCACCATCGAGGCGGCCGCCCGGCTCGCCGCCGGACCGGGCACCCGGCCGCGGCTGATCCTGGTGCCCACGACCCCCCGGGCCATGACCGACACGGCCCTGACCCTGGAGCACCCGGCCGCCCACGGCCTGGCACCCACCCTGGTGTGGGCCCAGCCCGACCTGCTGCGCACCCTGCCGCCGGACGGGCTGCGCACCGGGCTCGCGGCCCTCGTCAGGAACGTCCTGGCGGTCAGCCCGTCCTTCTACGACACGGCCGCGGCCCTGCTGCGCCCCGACGTCACCGGCTTCGACGCCGGGCTCATGGCCCGTGTCGTCGCCCTGAACGCCGACATCCGCGCCACGCTCATGTCCTACGACCCGAGCGAACAGGGCCCGGCCATGGCGTTCCGCTACGGCCGCACCGTCGCGGACGCCCTGCTGTCGCTGGACCCGCGGACGAGCGAGGGCGACGCCGCCGCGCTCGGCATGCTCGTCGCCGCCCGGATCGCCGTCCTGCTCGGACTGCTCGACCCGGCCGCCGAGCGCGCCCACCACGAGCTGATGGAGCGCTGGGGCGCCCCGCGCGAGCTGCCCGCCCCGCTCACCACGGACGCCCTCGCGGCCGCCCTGCGGCGCGGCGCGCCCGGCGGCCCGGTACCGGTCCCGAACGCCGGACCCGCCCGGATGGTGCTGCTCGACGGGCTCGGCGCCCCCCACGTCGTACGCGGCCGGATGCTCACCGAGGTCGACGACGACGTCCTGCGCCCGGCGCTCGGCGTGATCGCCCCCCACACCCCCGTACCCGACCTGCTCATCACCCACTGATCCCGAGGAGAGGCATGTTCGCCCACCACACCGCCCCGCACGGACTGTTCACCCACGGCGGCCCGGCCCGCGCCTGGACCGTCAGCACCGCCAAACCCGTCAGCTACCGCGTCGGCTTCGCACCCGGCGTCTTCACCCCGGGCAACAGCGCCCTCGCCCGGGCCGGAGCCGTCGACGGCGGCCCGCCCCCGGGCCGGCGGCTCCTGGTCGTCGAGGAACGCGTCGACATGCTGTACGGCGACGTGATCCGCGCCTACTGCGAAGCCCGCGGACCCGACGAGTACGCCGTCCACGTCCTGCCCGCCCACGAGCGGCTCAAGACCATGGACTCCGTCTTCTCCGTGGTCGCCGCCATGGACCGGTTCGGACTGGACCGTCGCCGGGAGCCGGTCGTCGCGGTCGGCGGCGGCGTCCTGCTCGACATCGTCGGGCTGGCGTGCAGCCTGTACCGGCGCAGCACCCCGTACGTCCGCGTGCCCACCACACTCGTCGGGCTGGTCGACGCCGGAGTGGGCGCCAAGACCGGCGTCAACTTCGGCACCGGCAAGAACCGGCTGGGCACCTACCACCCCGCCACCGAGACCCTGCTGGACCCCGGCTTCCTCGCCACCCTGGACGAGCGGCACGTCAGCAACGGCATGGCGGAGATCCTCAAGATCGCGCTGATCAAGGACGCCGACCTCTTCGGCCTGCTGGAGTCCCACGGCTCCCGGCTCGTCGCCGACCGCTTCCAGGCGGCCGGGACGGCGGCCGACGAGGTCCTCGCCCGGGCCGTGCACGGCATGCTCGAAGAGCTCCACGACAACCTCTGGGAACACCGCCTGGAACGCGTCGTGGACTACGGCCACTCCTTCAGCCCCACGCTGGAGATGCGCGCCCTGCCCGCGCTCCTGCACGGCGAGGCCGTCGCCCTCGACATGGCGCTCACCACCGTCATCGCCCACCGGCGCGGCCTGGTCAGCGCCGGTCAGCGCGACCGTGTCCTGGACGTGATGCGCACCCTGGGCCTGCCGGTCACGCACCCCTTGTGCGCACCGGACGTCCTCAAGGAGGCGCTCGCCGACACGGTCCGCCACCGCGACGGCAAGCAGCGCCTGCCGCTGCCCGTGGGCATCGGCGGCTCCGTGTTCGCCAACGACCTGACCACCGGCGAACTGGCCCGCGCGGCCGGCGACCTGGCCGCCCTGGGGGAGGTGGCCGGCCGTGCGTGAGGCAGTCGTCGTCGCCGATGTGCACGCCCCCGCCGACGTCCACGGCGTGCACGCCGCCGCGGGGCACTCCCGCTGGACCTGCCTGGCCCGCCGCACCGGCCTGCACGGCGGCTGGGAGGCCGTCGAATGGGCCTGGCTGCCGCCCGGCGGGGTCAGCGGGGAGCACCTCCACTCCCGTACCGAGGAGCTGTACTTCCTGCTCTCCGGACGCGGCGAGATCACCCTGGACGGCCGCCCCCACCCGGTCAGGGCGGGCGACACCGTCCTGACGGGCCTCGGCACCCGTCACGCCCTCCGCAACACCGGGCGCCGGCCCCTGGCCTGGCTGGTCGTCGAACTCACCACCACCAAGGAGCAGCAGATGGACCGTCACCACCGCAGCGCCGTCGTCCGCGACCTGCGTGGCCACGGCCCGCTGGACGCGTCGGGCGTCCTCACCGGCCCGCTGCGCACGGTACGCCTCACCCGACTGGCGCCCGGCGGCAGCGCCGCGCTGGACGCCCACGGCGAGGAGCACACCGTGTTCGTCACGGGAGGCACCGGTACCGCCCGCGCCACCGGCCGGCACGTGTCGGTGGCCCGGGGCACCTCCCTCACCCTGCCGCTCGGCACCTCCGCGTGGCTGAGCGCGGGCGCCGAGGGGCTGGAGTACTTCCACGCCGTACTCGCCGTACCGGAGGAGCAACGATGATCATCCACTCCGGCACCCGGGCCGCCGTCCTCCTCGGCACGGGCGGGGAGCGCACCACCATCCGCTGCCTGGCCCGCCGCGGCATGCTCCACAGCGAGTGCGAGGCCGTCGACGAGGTGCGCCTCGACCCCGGCACCCGCCTCGACCTGACCGGCCGGGACGGCACCGAGGCCGCCTGGTACGTCCTGGCCGGCTCCGTCACGGCCGGCGGCGACCCGCCGCCGCTCACCGAGGGCGCCCTCGTGCTCGCCCGGCACGGTCGGGACGTCCGGCTCACCGCCGGCCCGCACGGCGCCGACCTGCTGTGCCTCACCCTCACCCCGGCCGCGGTCACCCGCACGCTGCCGCCCCGTACCCCGTCCGTACCCCAGAGCCCCGCCCCCGGCGCCCGGCACCCCGCCGACCCGGCGCCGACCGGCCCCGCCGCGACGCACCCCGAGGAGTACCCGTCATGAATCCCCGCCCCCGTCCCGTGCCCGGCGTGCCCGGCGTCACCGCCGTCCACCACGTCGCCTACACCGTGCCCGACCTCGACGAGGCGGTCGGCTTCCTCACCCGCGCGCTGGGCGCCGAACTCGCCTACCGCACCGGCCCCATAGCCGACCCGGGCGGCCGGTGGATGGCCCGCCAGCTCGGCGTGCACCCCGACGCCGTCGCGCACATCGCCATGCTGCGCCTCGGCGCGGTCACCAACATCGAGCTGTTCGAGTACACCGCGCCCGACCAGCGCCGCACCCACCCCCGCAACAGCGACTGGGGCGGCCACCACCTCGCCCTGTGGACCGACGACTTCGACGCCTCGCTGCGCCATCTCACCGCGCACCACGGCGTCCGCCCCCTGGGCGAACCGCAGACCGTCGGCGAGGGACCCATCGCCGGGACCCGCTTCATCTACCTGGCCACCCCGCTCGGCCTGCACATCGAACTCGTCCAGTCACCCGCACGCCTGCCGTACCACGACACCACCGCGGTCCGGCTGTTCGACCCCTCGGGAGGCACCCCATGACCGGCATCTGGGGTCCCGGCACCCCGCCCGTCGTCACCCGCGAGCAGGAGACGTACGACGCCGACGTCGCCGTCATCGGATCGGGCGCCGGGGGCGCCACCCTCGCCTGGGCCCTGGCCTCCACCGGCGCCCGCGTCCTGGTCCTCGAACGCGGGGGCTTCCTCCCGCGCGAGGACGCCAACTGGTCGCCCGACGCCGTCTTCGGCGAGGGCCGCTACCACAACGCCGGCCCCTGGCACACAGCCGAGGGCCGGGCGTTCACCCCCGCCAACCACTACTACGTGGGCGGCACCACCAAGGTCTACGGCGCCGCCCTTCCCCGGCTCCGCGAGAGCGACTTCGACGCCACCGAGCAGCTCGAGGGAGCCTCACCCGCCTGGCCGTTCCGGTACGCCGACCTGGAGCCGTACTACTGCGAGGCCGAGCGCCTCTATCGGGTCCACGGCCAGGACGGCGCCGACCCGACGGCCCCGCCGCGCTCGGTGCCCTATCCGCACCCGGCCGTCCCGCACGAGCCCGTCATCGGCGAACTGGCGGCAAAGCTGACGGCCCAGGGACTCCACCCGTTCCCCATCGAGCTGGGCATCGACCTGGGCGCCCGGGGCACCTGCGTGCGCTGCGGCACCTGCGACGCCCACCCGTGCCGCGTCGGCGCCAAGAGCGACGCGGAGACCCGGGCGCTGCGGCCCGCGCTGCGCACCGGGACGGTCCGGCTGCTGACCCGTACCCGGGCCGAGCGGCTGCTGACCGACCCGGCCGGGCGCCGGGTCACCGCCGTCGAGGCGGAGCGGGGCGGACGGACGATACGGGTCCGGGCGGGCACCGTCGTGGTGTCCTGCGGGGCCATCAACTCGGCCGCGCTGCTGCTGCGTTCGGGCGGGGCGGCGCACCCGGACGGGCTGGCCAACGGCAGCGGGCTCGTCGGGCGCAACCTGATGGTGCACAACAACAGCGTGCTCATGGCCGTCGACCCGCGGCGCCGCAACCCCGTCACGTTCCAGAAGACCCTGGCCGTCAACGACCACTACCACCCGCTGGGCAACCTCCAGCTCATGGGCAAGGTCCACGGCGCCGCCCTGGCCGCCTCCCACCCGCGCCTGCCGCGCCGCCTGCTGGACGCCGTGGCCGCGCGCAGCGTGGACTGGTGGGTCATGTCGGAGGACCTGCCCGACCCGGACAACCGCGTCCTGCCGGGTCCCCGCGGCGGTGTCGTCCTGCGCCGCCGCCCCACCAACACCCGCGCCCACCGCGCCCTGGTGCGCCGCGCGGCCCACATGATGCGCCGCGCGGGCCACCCGCTGGTGTTCAGCCGGCGGATGGGCGTGGAGGCCACCGGCCACCAGTGCGGCACCACGGTCGCCGGACACGACGAGACCCGCTCCGTCCTCGACCCGTACTGCCGCAGCCACCAGGTCCCCAACCTGTACGTCGTCGACGGCGGCTTCTTCCCGTCCTCGGCCGCCGTCAACCCGACCCTGACCATCGCCGCCCAGGCACTGCGCACCGCCCGCGAGGGCGGCGTCCTGCCCTGACCCCCCGTGGAGACCCCCATGCCCCTCGCCACCGCCGCCGTGGTCCGCGCCCGCGACCACGCCTTCACCCTCGAAGAGATACGCCTCGACGCTCCCCGCCCGGACGAGGTCCTCGTCCGGATGCGCGCCGTCGGGATCTGCCACACCGACCTGAGCGTCCGCGCCGGGCGCACCCCCTTCCCCCTGCCCGCCGTCCTCGGCCACGAGGGCACCGGCACCGTGGAGGCCGTCGGCACCGCCGTCACCTCCGTGGCGCCCGGCGACACCGTCGCCATGAGCTTCGCCTCCTGCGGGGCGTGCCCGGCCTGCCTGACCGGTCACCCCGTCAGGTGCGCCCACTGGCCCGCGCTGAACCTGTTCGGCGGCAGCCGCCCGGACGGCAGCCCCACCGTGCGCGGCACCGGGCGGCACGCGGACGCGCCCCTGCACGGGCACTTCTTCGGCCAGTCGTCGTTCGCGACGCTCGCCCTGGCCTCCGTACGCGACGTGGTGCCCGTCCCCGCCGATCTGCCGCCCCACGTCGTCGCCCCGCTCGGCTGCGGCGTCCAGACCGGCGCGGGCGCCGTGCTCAACGTGCTGCGCCCCGAGACCGGGCACACCCTCGCCGTGTACGGCACCGGCTCGGTGGGCCTGGCCGCCGTCATGGCCGCCCGGCTCACCGCCGCCACCCGGGTCGTCGCCGTGGACCCCCACCCCGGGCGGCGTGCCCTGGCCCTGCGGCTCGGCGCCACCCACGCGGTCGACCCGCGGGGGGCCGATCCCCTGGAGGCGGTGCGCGACCTGACGGGCGGGCACGGAGCGGACCGCGCACTGGAGACGAGCGGCCTGCCCCGGGTGCTGCGCCAGGCGGTGGACGGCCTCGCCGTCGGGGGCGTGTGCGGGGTGGTCGGCGCGCCGCCCGCCGGGACGGACGTCCGGCTGGACGTGCCGCGGATGCTCGACCGGGGCCCGCGCATCGTCGGGGTCAACCAGGGCGGTGTCGTGCCGCGCGCCTTCATCCCCGCCCTGCTCGACCTGTACCGGGCCGGGCGCCTGCCGGTCGACGCGATCGTGGAGACGTTTCCGTTCGGCGCCATCGAGGACGCGGCGGCCGCCGCCATGAGCGGCGCTGTGGTCAAGCCCGTCCTGACCCTGACCTGATGCCCGGAAAATATGCCTCCGTCACAAAGATCACTTACCGTCTGGAATGTGAGTGGACCCGTGAGCGAGGGAGACGGTGTGAGCACGGACGGTGTGAGTGACGGGGGCGAGACCACCGGGGTCGCGGAACGCCCCGTGCTGCGCACGCTCATCGTCGAGGACCACCCGCTGTTCCGGAGCGGGCTGAAGTCCGCCCTGGAAAGCCTCGGCGAGGTGCTGGTGGTCGGCGAGGCCGAGAGCGTCGCCGAGGTGCCCGACGCGGTCGACCGGCACCGGCCCGACGTCGTCGTCATGGACCTGTCCCTCCCGGACGGCTCCGGCATCGAGGCGATCCGCCGGCTCGCCGAGCTCCACCCCGGGCTGCCGGTCCTCACCCTCACCATGTCGGACGACGACGGCGACCTGCTGGCCGCCCTCCAGGCGGGCGCACGCGGTTACGTCGTCAAGGGCGCGAGCGCCACCGAGGTGCTCCACGCCGTGCGGACCGTCGCCGCCGGCGGCGCCGTGTTCGGCGCCGGAGTGGCCGCGCGCCTGACCGGCCTGGTCTCCGGGAGCCGGCGGCGCGACGCGGAACAGCTCTTCCCCGCGCTGACGGCACGCGAGTGCGAGGTCCTCGAGCTGATCGCCCGCGGGTTCGACAACCGCCGGATCGCCCGCGAACTGGTGCTGTCGGAGAAGACCGTGCGCAACCACATCACCCACATCTTCGAGAAGCTCCACGTCGCCACCCGCGCCGAGGCCGTCGCCCGGGCCAGGGACGCCGGCCTCGGCGAGGACGCCTGACACGGCGGGGACGGGCCGGGACCGGACCGGGACCACGGCCTCATGCGGCCGGGACAGCGGGCCGCCCACCCTGGACCGACAACGGGAGCACCCACCCCGAGGAGCGCGAGATGCCCAGGCCGCAGACCACCAGGGGGATCCCCAGGACCGGCCCCGCCGCCCTCCCCGCCTACCTGGTGTGCGTGGTGGCGATGCTCTCCGGCTTCGCCTGGCTCACCGTGGGCGTCGTCCACGCCGACCACCCCGTCCTGGACAACATCAACCGGCACTTCTCCGCCATCGCCGTCGTCCTCGCCCTGGGACTGGCCCTCTCCGGCATGGCCTTCATCGTGCGGGGCCGCGCCGGGCGCGCCCTGGGATGGCTGCTGCTCTGCGCCGGCGCCGTCTTCGCCGGCGGGGCGACCCTGTCGCTGACCGCGGCGCTCCTCGGCGCCGGACCCGCGATCGCCACCCTCGTCCTCCTGATCGACGTCACGGGCTACGCCCTGTTCGGCGTGGTCGTCTACACGCTGCCGCTGTGGCTCCCCGACGGCCGGTCCCCACGGGGCTGGGCACGGGCGTACGTGGCCGCCCTGACGCTGTGGAGCTTCGCCCAGCAGTTCTACGAGTTCACGAAGCTGGACGCCTGGTACATGGACAACCCCCTCGCCGAGGGTGCCTGGGCGCGCCTGGGGGACTGGGCCGAGCCCGTGATGGGCCCGGCCATCGACTGGGTGCCACCGCTCGCCGCCGGGGCGGCCCTGGTGGTGCTGGCGGTCCGCTGGCACCGCACGCCCCCGGGCGGGCGCGGCAACTACGTCCTCGCGCTGCCGTACGTGCTGTGGCTGGCCGTCATGTACTTCGGCGCCTACGCCGACACCCCGCAGCCGGTGGTCTTCGTGGTGCAGTACGTGGGCGCCGCCGTCTGGCCCGCCGCGCTCGCGTTCATCGACCTCCGCGAGCGGGCCTGGCACCTGGACCGGGCGGCCCGCCGCATCCTGACGGCCCTCCTGCTGACCTTCGTGCTGTTCCTGCTGTACTTCGCCGGCGGGCTCCTGCTGTGGAACCTCGGCCCGCGCCGGCTCGACGGCTCCCTGATGCTGTCCGTCACCGTCGCCCTGGTCATCGGCGCCCTGCTGCGCCCCACCGCCCACTGGGCGTCCCGGGTCGTCGACCGCTACTACTACGGTGCCCGCGCCCAGCCGTACCAGGTGGTCCGCGACCTCGCCGACCGCCTCAGCAGCGCACCCGACCCGGGGGACGCGCCACGGCTGCTGTGCGCCACGGTGGTCCACACCCTCGGGCTGAGCGCCGCCGCCCTCACCGTGAACACCCACCACGGCCCGCGTGAACTCGTCGCCCTCGGCGAGCCCGGCCCGGCCGGCGAACGGTTCCCCCTCAGCCACCGGGGCGAGGAAATAGGGTGCCTGACGGTGCCCCCACGCCCCGGCGAACTGGCGCTCGACCCCCAGGACCGGGAGGCCGTCCGGGTGCTCGCCGACCACGCCGCCCCCGCGATCGCGTCCCTGCGGCTGTACGAGGACCTCCAGAGCAGCCGCGAACAGATCATCGTCGCCCGCGAGGAGGAGAGGCGCCGGCTCCGCCACGACCTGCACGACGGGCTGGGCCCCGCCCTGTCCGGCCTCCGGCTCCAGGTCGACGCCGTCCGCGCGACCGCCCGCCCGGAGGTCGCCGACCCCCTGCTGGCCGTCTCCGAGGGCATCGGCAGCGCCATCCGGGAACTGCGCCACATCACGGACGGCCTGGCACCGGCCGCCCTGGACGGCGCCGACCTGTCCCGCGCGCTGCGCCGGCTCGCCGAGCACCTCAGCAGCCGCACGCTGAACATCTCCGTGACCGTACGCCCCGATCCGCTGCCCCGGCTGTCCGCCGCCCTCGAGGTGGCCGTCTACCGCATCACGGCCGAGGCGCTCAACAACGCCGTACGGCACTCCCACGCCGACCACGCCCACGCCCTGGTCGCCGTGGCCGACGGTACGGTCACCGTCCAGGTCCGCGACAACGGCGACGGCTTCCCGGACGACCAGCGGCACGCCGGGGTGGGCCTGCGCTCCATGGCGGAGCGCTCCGACGAGCTGGGCGGCCGGTTCACGCTCACCAGCAGCGCCGACGGGACCGTCGTCCGGGCCGTCTTCCCCTCCCGCCCGGCCTCCGCCCCTCCGGCCGGGCACGGCGCACCGGTGCCGTCCGGGACAGCCACGGGACACCGGTCCCATGCGCCCGAGACCCGGGACCGCCCAGACTCGTAGAGGCGGGGCAAAACCCGCATATGTCATATCCCACTCATCAGCGACATCCAAGGAGTACCCCATGGCCCGCACCAGCCGGTCCCGCTCGTTCACGGCCAAGGCCGCAGGCGCCGCGGCGGCGGCCGCCGCACTGGTCGGCGTCCCCTGGGCCGTGCGCCGCATGCGCGGCCGGGAGCACGTCACCAAGGCCGGCCGCTGCATACCGATCTGCAAGAAGGGCTAGCGCGCGGGCCCGGGGCCGTCCGCCCCGGGCCCGCCCGCGTCCGCGTGCTCACGCCCCGATCGTCCTGCGGAAGCACACCCGGTCCTGCCCCGGCCCGTCGTAGTCGCGGTGCACGGGCACGCCCCCGGCCTCGTGGTCACCCGGCACGAGAGCGAAACCCAGCGCCCGGTGGAACGCGATCGCCCCGGCGTTGCCCGGGGACGCCACCGCCCGCACCTCCCGCCGCCCCGCCTCGGCGGCCCGCTCGAAGAACGCCGTGTACAGGCCCCGGGCCAGCCCCCGCCCCCGCAACACCGGGTCGACCGTCACGAAGTGGATGTACGCGTCGGCCCCGTCGTCGGCGGAGTGCAGACCCAGCAGGAACGCCTTGACCCCGGTGCTGTCCTCCGCGACCAGACTCGTCCCCGCGAAGAACTGGAGGAACAGCCTCGGCAGCAGGGGTGACGGCTCCGGGGCCCCGGCGGGCGCACCCGAGCCGTCCCCCCACCTGTGCGCGCACTCGACGAGCGTGCGGTGGTCGGACGCACGCGCCCGGCGCATCATCGGCATGTCAGTCCCCTTCGGACTCGGGGTTCGGGTCGGTCCCTCGCTTCCCCACCATGCCGCCCGCCGCGCGGCGCGGCGCGGCGACCGCCGGTGTGTCGCGGCGTGCGGATGACCGGCGTGGGTGACCGCACCCCTGCCGGACGGGTTCGCGAGGAACCGGCCGGCGGCACCGACACGGCCGGAACGGCTTTCGCGCGAGACCCCCTCGGGCCGATCATGGCAACCGTCCCGCGCTGGGAGACAGAAGAGGAGTCGTCATGTCGTCACGCCGCGCCTTCCGGTCGGTGCTCGTCCTGCTCGCGCTGTTCGTCCTGGTCACGGGCGTGCTGGAGATAGTCGTCGGACCGTCCCTGCTGCCCGGGAACAACGAGGTGAGCCCGACCGTCGACAGCAACTACCGGTTCTTCGCCGCCATCTGGTGCGCCCTCGGCGTCGTCCTCATGGCCGCCGCCAAGGACCCCGACGCCCACGCACCGGCCCTCCGGGCGGTGTTCGGCGCCGTGTTCCTCGGGGGCGTCGCACGCGCCGTCTCGTACGTCGACGCCGGTGCGCCGCACGCGATGCTCACGGCCTTCATCGGCGTCGAGCTGCTCCTGCCCCCGCTGCTGCTCCTCTGGTACTCCCGCACCCGCGTGACGCTGTAGATTCACCGCCGAGCCGAGCGGCCCCAGGGGGGACGCGCCCGGGTGGAACGGCAGTGGTGTTGGCGTGGAGGTACGGCTGTGCTGACGATGGGCAAGATCCTTCGGTTCGACGAAGTCCGCGGTTACGGGTTCATCGTCCCCAGGGAAGGGGGCGAGGACGTCTTCATGCACGCGAACGACCTGATGGACGACAAGTACCTCTACCAGGCGGGACGCGAGGTCGAGTTCTACCTGGAGATGGGCGACAAGGGCCCCAAGGCGTCCGAGATCCGGCTCGTCCACCAGCCCGTCCGCCGCGCGGCCCCCGAGTCCCGGCCGGTGCCGGCGGACGACCCGGACGACGACACGCTCGACGTCCTGTCCACCGCCGAGTTCCAGGCCGAGCTGACCGAGGCCCTCATCGAGGCCGACGGCACGCTGACCACCGCCCAGCTCAAGCGGGTGCGCACCCGCGTCGCCGAACTGGCCCGCGCGCACGGCTGGGTGGAGGGCTGACCCTTACGATCGCCCCGCTGGAGATCGGCCGGATGGTGTTCCTGCACCGGGTCACGTACGTCGGGCTCCGGAGCGGCTCGCGCCCCAGGTGACCGGAAGATCCTAGGGCGGCCCGGCCCCGTCCGGTGAGCGGAGCGCGGACACCAGGCGCAGCAGCCGGGCCTCGTTGCCGGTCAGACCGGCCCGGCGCAGCGCCTGGTCCGCCTCCGCCATGGGGGAGGCCAGGTACACCCCCGCCATGGGGGCGAGCGCCGGGTCGGTGAGCACCGCCCGGGCCGTCTCCATCAGCCGTACGTACGCCTGGGCGGCGGCGCGCTCGTGCTCGGTCAGTTCGGGCAGGGCGGTGGTCATCTGTCGCTCCCCGTCGGCCGGTTGGTCCATCGATGGGTCCACCTTCCCCCACGGCACTGACAATCAGGCTCCGTCGCGCCCGCGCACGTACTCCGCCAGCCGCTCCAGGAACACCTGCTGCCCCGACACCAGCCGGGGCGCCGCCTCCTCCGGCGTCATCCACGCCACCCGGTCCACCTCCGGGAACTCTCCCATCCGCCCCGAGCCGCGCGGCCACTCCATGGTGAACGTCCCCGGCACCACGGCCGCCGGGTCGAGGTCGCTCTCCACCGCCCACACCGTGACGATCTTGCCGCTCGCCTGGCGCGCCTCACCGAGCGGCACCGGCTCCCCGTCCGGCACCGGAAGGCCCAGCTCCTCCACGAACTCACGCCGCGCCGCCGCCTCGGGCGTCTCGTCCTCGGTGTACTCGCCCTTGGGCACCGACCACGCCCCGGCGTCCCGGGACGCCCACATCGGCCCGCCCATATGGGCGATCAGCACCTCCAGACGCCCGTCCGGGGTACGGAACAGCAGCAGGCCCGCGCTTCGCTTCACCGTCATGCCGGACAGTCTGCTCAGCTCCCGGCGCGTTAGCGTCGAACACACAGCCCGAAAGGAGGACCCATGCCCGCGGAGCCCGAGCGGCCCGACTTCCCGGTACGGGAGGCGGCCGGCGCCCCCTCCGTACCCGCGCTCGACGAGAGCGTCACCCACTGCCGGGCCTGCCCCCGCCTCGTGGCGTGGCGGGAGCGGGTGGCCCAGGAAGGGCGCCGCGCCTACGCCGGGTGGGACTACTGGGCCCGGCCCGTGCCCGGCTTCGGACCCGAGGACGCCCGGCTCCTCGTCGTCGGCCTCGCCCCGGCGGCCCACGGCGGCAACCGCACCGGCCGCATGTTCACCGGCGACCGCTCCGGCGACGTCCTGTTCGCCGCCCTGCACGAGGTGGGCCTCGCCAACCAGCCGCGGGCCACGGACGCCCACGACGGGCTGCGCCTGCACGGCGTACGCGTCACCGCCCCCGTCCACTGCGCCCCGCCCGCCAACAAGCCCACACCCCTGGAGCGCGACACCTGCCGCCCCTGGCTGGCCGGTGAACTGCGCCTGCTGCGCCCCACCGTGCGCGCCCTCGTCGTGCTCGGCGCCTTCGGCTGGCAGGCCGTCCTGCCGGTGCTGAGCGCGGCGGGCTGGACGGTGCCCAGGCCCCGGCCCGCCTTCGCGCACGGGGCCCGCGTCACGCTGGCCGCCACCGGCGCCGGACCGGACCTGGCGCTGTTCGGCTGCTACCACGTCAGCCAGCGCAACACCTTCACCGGCCGGCTCACCCCCGCCATGCTCACGGACGTCCTCAGCCGCGCGGCGGAGGCCGCCGGGCTCCGAGCACCCTGATCCGGACCGGCCCGCCGTCCGGGTCCACCCGTGCCGCCCACGCCCCGGACAGCGGCACCGACCGGGACGGACCGGCCGCGCGCCACAACCGGCTCCGGTGCAGCAGCACACCGTCCTGGCTCACCGCCACCACCACCGGACGCACCAGGGGCCGGGCCGCACGCACCAGGAAACGGCTCCCCGGCCCCGCGAGCCGGTTCGGCACCACCCACCGCAGCGGCGCGTCCACCACGACCGGGACCGGGCACACGGGCCAGGACGCGGCACCCGACAGGTGTGCCAGCACCGGACCCGCCACCGCCCGTCCCTCCAGGACCGCCGTACCGGCCGGCTCGCCGCCGTGCAGCAGGTCGCCCACCGCGAACACACCCGCCACCGACGTCCGGAACGACCCGTCCACCGCCGGGCCGCGCGTCCCCGGGTCCAGGACCGCCCCGCCGGACCGCGCCGCCTCGTGCTCCGGGAACCAGTCGCCGGTGAACACCACCGTGTCGCAACGCACGGTCGCCGCCCGCCCGTCGCGGCGCCGCACCCGCACGCCTGACAGCCGCCCGCGCCCCAGGAGTTCGGTGACCTCGGTCCCGTCCAGCACGGGCACCCGCCCGGTGAGCGCCCCCGGACGGCGCCACGGCTCCGGGGTGACCAGCGCCGCCACCTCCACGCCCGCGTGGCGCAGCATGCCCACCGCCTCCCACGACACCCGCTCCGCCCCGACCACCACCGCCCGGCTGCCCACGCGCTGCCCGTACGCGTGCACCGACCGCCGCAGCTCACCGGTGGTCAGCACCCCGGCGGGGCGGGTCCCCGGCACCAGCCGGGCACCGCGCGGCCGTTCCCGGGCGCCCGTCGCCAGGACCACCGCCCGCGCGGTGACCCGCTCACGGCCGGCCGGGCTCGTCGTGTCGAGCGTGAGCGGGCCGGACCAGCCGGTGACCGTGACACCGGTCCGCAGTACCGCCCCCGCCCGTACCGCCGCGTCCGCCCAGGGCCGCGCGCCCCGGGAATCCCGCTCCAGGACCTCCACCGTGCCCGCGCCCAGGGCGGCCAGCCGGCCGGCCGCCGCGAGCCCGGCCGGGCCGGCCCCGACGACGAGCACGTCCACCGCGCGCGTGGCGGTCACCGCGCCCCCTCCAGCAGTGCCCGGACCGCCGCCCCGCAGAAGGCGCCCTGGCAGCGTCCGGCGCCCGCGCGTGTCCGGCGCCGCAGCCCGGCCGCCGAGACGGGCGGGATCACCGAGGCGAGCGCGTCACGGATCTCCCCGCGCGTCACCCGCTCGCAGGTGCAGACGACGTCCCCGTACGCCCGGTCGGCGGCGATCAGCTCCGCGTCCGCGTACGGACGGGGGAACGACTCGCCCAGGCTGGGCATGCGCACCGCCGGAAGCTCACGCGCGGGGCCGGTTTCCAGACCGGCGTCCCGCAGCAGTTCCACCGCATGGGCGGCGATCGCCATCGACGCCGTCAGCCCCGTCGACCGGATGCCGCCCACGGTCACGTACCGCTGCCGGGGGTGGCAGGCGATCCGGTAGCCGTCCTCCTCGGTCGCCGCCCGCAGCCCGGCGTAGACCGCCGTGACCTCCTCGTCCAGCAGCGCCGGCAGGATGCGCCGGCCCTTCTCCGCCAGGAACGCCAGCCCCTCGGCCGTCGACGCGGTCGCCGTCCTGTCGTCGAGGTCCTCGGCGGTCGGCCCCAGCAGCACCTTGCCGTGCACCGTGGGGGCGATCAGCACGCCCTTGCCGAGCGCCGTCGGCACCGGCAGCAGGATGTGCCGGACCAGGCCGCGGGCGAAGGCGTCGAACACCATGAGCTGGCCGCGCCGGGGCGTCACCGTGAAGTCCCGGTGGCCGAGCAGCCGGTCGAGCTCGTCCGCGTACAGGCCGGCCGCGTTCACCAGGTAGCGGGTGCGCAGCACGCCCCGGGCGGTGACCAGCTCGTGCCCCGGGCGGACGTCCTCCACGCGGCAGTCCAGGTGCAGGTCCACCCCGGCGTTCACGGCCTGGGTCGCGTACGCGAGGGTCGTCGTCCACGGACAGATGACGCTCTCGCCCGGCACGTCCAGCGCGCCGAGCGCGCCCGGGCCGAGGTGCGGTTCGCGGGTGCGCAGCTCGTCGGGGCCGATGATCCGCACGTCCCGGCAGTCGTTCTCCCGGGCCTTGCGCGCCAGCCCCGGCAGCGCGGCGAGCTGCTCCTCGTCCCATGCGACGAGCAGCGCGCCCACCGGTTCCACCGGGATGCCGGCCCCTGCGGCGTACGCGGCGAGCCGCCGCCGTCCCTCCCGTACCAGCCGTGCCTCCAGCGAGCCGGGGACGGCGTCGAAACCGGTGTGCAGGATCGCGGTGTTGGCCTTGGACGTGCCCTCGCCGACATCGGCGGCGGCGTCCACCAGGGCGGTGCGCAGCGGGAAGCGGGCCAGCTCGCGGGCGACGGCCGAGCCGACCACCCCGGCGCCGACGACGACCACGTCGTACGGTGCGGAGGGCAGCGGCCTCACGGCGTACGGTCCAGCAGCGCGGCGACCGCCGCCCGGAAGGCGCCCATCCGCTCGGCCGCCTCGGTGGCGGAGACGCGCGGCTCGTACACGGCGGACGGCCGCCACGGCGGGACCGCCCGCGCGAGCGGCAGGGACGCGTCCAGGCCCATGCGGGCGACGGCGCCCACGCCGAGGGCGGTGGCGTCCGGCAGCGCCGACACCTCCACCGGCAGTTGCAGCAGGTCGGCCTGGGCCTGCATCAGCACCGCCGAGCGGGTCAGCCCGCCGTCGACCCGCAGCGACCCGAGCGGCGCGCCCAGGTCCGCCCCGGCCGCCGAGGCGAGCTCCACCACCTGCGCGGCGATGCCCTCGCACAGCGCGCGCACCAGGTGGCCGGGCGTGGTGTCCAGCCCGAGCCCGGTCAGCGACCCGCGCACGTCCCCCCGCCACCACGGCGCGGCGAGCCCGGCCAGCGCGGGGACGAACGTGACGCCGCCCGCGTCCGGTACGGAGGCGGCCACCCGGTCCAGGTCGGCGGGCCCGCCGATCACCCCGAGGTCGGTGAGCCAGCGCACGGCGGACGCGGCCGTGTACACCTGCCCGTCCAGGCAGTAGCTGGTCCGCCCGCCGAGCCGCCACGCCACACAGGGCACCAGCCCCGAGTCGCCGCGCCGGGGCCGGTCGCCGGTCTGGGCGAGCAGGAACGCGCCCGTGCCGTAGGTGCACTTGGCGGCGCCCGGCTCGGTCGCGCCCTGGGCGAGCAGCGCGGCCTGCTGGTCGACCAGCAGGCCGGTCAGTGGTACGCGGGGGCCGAAGGCGTCCGTGACGCCCACCGGCTGGGCCGCGTCCACGATCCGCGGCAGGCGCTCGCCGGACAGCCCGAAGACCTCCAGCGCCTCCGGCGACCACGCCACCGCGTCCAGGTCGAGGAGCTGGGTGCGCCCGGCGGTCGCCGCGTCCGTGACGAACTCGCCGGTCAGGTGCCGCACCAGCCAGGCGTCGCTGGTCGTCACCACGCCCTCGCCGGTCAGGTGGCGACGTATCCAGGCCATTTTCGGGGCGGCGAAGTACGGGTCGAGCGGGAGCCCGGTCGTCTCGCGCAACCGGTCTGCGTGCGGGGCGAGTTCGGCGCAGATCCCCTCGGCCCGGCGGTCCTGCCAGACGATCGCGTCGGTCAGCGGCGTACCGGTGGCCGGGTCCCAGGCCAGGACCGTCTCGCCCTGGTTGGCCAGCCCCACGGCGGCGACCGGCTCCCCCGCGGCGGCCAGCGCGCGGCGTCCGGCCGCGACGACGGAGTCCAGCAGCTCCCGGGGATCGGTCTCCACCCGGCCGCCCGGCAGGTGGCGCGGGCGCACCGGCGCCGTACCGGAGCCGATCACTCCGCGGTCCGGGCACACCACCAGGGCCTTGGTGCCCGAGGTGCCCTGGTCGACGGCCAGCACGGGCCCCGTCATCGCCCACTCCCGTTCACTTGTGTCCGTTCAACTCCCTTGAGTTTACGGATCAATTCGAATCGTGCACGAAAGTGGACCACGATCGTCCATCGCCGCCTATAGTGATCGCCGATCAACGGCCGGTAGCCGGGGAGCAGTCCGACCGCTCTCCCCGGTGTGCCGCGCACCCCCCAACGCCCACCGTCCGCTCAGAGGACCCATGACCGTCACACCGGTGTACCACCCGGCGGGCCACGACAGCGCCTTGCGGGGAGTGCTGGAGGACCTGCGTACCGGACGCTGGCTGTCGATGGCCCAGCTCCTGGACGACACCGCCGACTGGTCCGCGTGGACCCGGCGCACCCAGGTGCTGGCCGCCGTCGCGGCCGGCTCCGACGTCGTCCAGGTCTGGCGCGCCGAACAGCCGCACAGCCCGGCCGCGGCCGTCATGCACGCCCGCGTCGCCGTCGAACGCGCCCTGCGCGCCCACCGCGAGGCGCACCCGCGCACCGGCGAGCTGTGGCGGCTCGCCTGGGAGGCGTGCCAGGCCGCCTCCCACGTCGCCCCCGGCGACCCGGTGCCCTGGGTGTGCCTGCTGGCCCTGGCCGTGCTCGACGACGGACAGCGCCTGGACGCCCACCGGGTGCGGCCGCCCGGGCCGATGCTGCCGCCCGGACCGTGGAACCTGCTCGCGGAGGCCGACAAGCGCGACCCGCACAACCGCGAGGCGTACCACCGGATGCTCCAGTTCCTGTACGCCCGCCAGCCCGGCAGCGGTTCCCTGCCGCAGGCCGTCAACTTCGTCCAGTGGGCCGCCGGTTCGGCACCGCCCGGCTCGGCCCTGCACGTCCTGCCGCTGTACGCCAGGGTCGAGCGCTACCGGCGCCACCGGGGCCAGGACCGGGCCCTGGATCTGCACTGGGTCGCCGAGGACGCGTCCCGCGACGCGGAGCGGGCCCTGCTCGCCTGGTTCGACCACACCGATCCGGCCACCGAGTCGCTCCTCGACCTCAGCCACCTGGCCCACGCCCTGTGGGGAGCGCTCCGGTTCGACGACGCCGCCCGGGTCTTCACCGCGCTGGGCCCGTACTACACCCCCCAGCCGTGGGCGTACCGCACCCGCGACCCGGGGGACCGGGCCCTGGCCGAGGAGCTGTTCACCCGCGCCCGCGCCCGCTGCCTGCACGTCCCCGGCTGACCGACCGCCCACCCCACCCACTCGGAGGTACCGCCATGTCCCGCACCCTTTGGGCCGGCCAGGAGCGGCCGTCGACGCCGCCCCCGGACGAGGAGGAGCGCCTGAGGGAGCTCGGCTACCAGCCGGTCCTGGCCCGCCGCATGGGCGGCTTCGGGAACTTCGCCATCAGCTTCTCCGTGATCTCCGTGCTGTCCGGCTGCATGACCCTCTACGGCTTCGGCCTCGGCACCGGCGGACCGGCCGTGATGATGTGGGGCTGGGCGGGCGTGGGCCTGTTCGTGCTCTGCGTCGGCCTGGCGCTCGCCGAGGTGACCAGCGCGTACCCCACCTCGGGCGCCCTCTACTACATGGCGGACCGGCTCGGCGGGCGGCGCTGGGGCTGGTACACGGGTTGGCTGAATCTGCTCGGCCTGCTCGGGGCGATCGCCGGGATCGACTACGGCGCCGCGCTCTTCACCGGCGCGTTCCTCAACCTGCGCTTCGGCTTCGAGCCCACGCCCGGCTCCACCTTCGTGATCTTCCTGTGCATCCTGCTGCTGCACGCCGTGCTGAACCTCTTCGGCGTCCGCCTCGTCAGCGTCCTCAACTCCATCAGTGTCTGGTGGCACCTGACCGGGGTCGCGGTCATCGTGGGGGCGCTGGCGATCGTGCCCGACCACCACCAGTCGGCCGGGTTCGTCTTCACGGAGTTCGTCAACGACACCGGCTGGGCCAACCCGCTCTACGTGGCGGCCATCGGCCTGCTGCTGGCCCAGTACACCTTCTCCGGCTACGACGCCTCCGCCCACCTCTCCGAGGAGACGTCCAACGCGTCCGTCACGGCGGCCAAGGGCATCGTCCGGGCCATCTGGGTCTCGTGGATCGCCGGCTTCGCCCTGCTGGCGGGGCTGACCTTCGCCATCCAGGACTACGCCGGCACGCAGAACACCGCCACCGGTGTGCCGCCCGCGCAGATCCTGCTCGACGCGCTCGGCTCCGGTGGCGCCGCCGCCCTGCTGCTCGTCGTGATCGTGGCCCAGCTCTTCTGCGGGAACGCCGAGGTGGCCGCCGCCAGCCGGATGGTGTTCGCCTTCAGCCGTGACAACGCGCTGCCCGGTTCGCCGCTCTGGCGCAGGGTCAGCGCCCGCACCCAGACCCCGGTCCCCGCCGTCTGGCTGTCGGTCACCGTCGCCGGGCTGCTCGCGGTGCCGTCGCTGTACTCGGCCACCGCCTACGGCGCGGTCACCGCCATCAACGTCATCGGCATCACCCCCGCGTACGCGATCCCCATCTACCTCCGGCTGCGGGCGGGCGACCGGTTCCGGCCGGGACCCTGGTCCCTGGGCCGCTGGAGCAAGCCGGTCGGCTGGACGGCGGTGGTGTGGGTCGCGGTGGTCACCGTGCTGTTCTGCCTGCCGCAGAGGTCGCCGGTGACCGTCGACTCGATGAACTACGCCGTGATCGCGCTCGCGGTGGTGCTGGTGCTCGCCAGCGTGTGGTGGTACGTCGCGCGCCGCTCCTACGGCACGCCGGCCCCCTACGGCACCGCGCGGGAGCAGGCGGAGCTCTCGGAGGGCATCGTCTGACGCGTCAGCCGGTGAACTCGTAGGTCCACGAGGCGGATTCCGGCGCGAACCGGATGTCGGTCACCTCCAGCACGTGGCCGTGCTGGTCGCTCACCACCCGGTGCACGGTCAGGCAGGTGGTGGCGACCGGCCCGTGGCCGACGCCGATCGACTCCCGGCGCGTCAGCCGCAGTCCCGCGCGGTGCATCCAGTGGTACAGCAGCCGCAGGTCGGGCCGCGCGGGCCACGCCTCCGGCCGCCGGTAGCGGGCCAGTTCGGGGACCTCGGCCAGCGCGTGCCGGGAGAACCGGGACAGCGCCTCCTGCACGGGGCTGCCACCGGCGCCCGGCACGTGGTGGCGGTGGACCAGCGACGGCTCGCCGGGCGGAAGGCCCAGTTGTTCGGCGAGCACGGTCGGGGTGGGCTCCCAGGCGAGCCGGGTCACGGCGGACGCCTCGGGGGAGCCGGTGCCGCACGGGAAGCGCAGCAGGCCCGGCGCGAGGACCGGGCCGGCCGTCTCGGGAGCGGCGGCCGCGGCGAACGTGCCGCGCCGCTCGGTCACCACCAGCCGCTCGTCGCGCAGCAGTTGGAGCGCGTTGCGCACGGTGTGGCGGTTCACCCGGAAGCGGTGCACCAGGGAGCGCTCGGACGGAAGCCTGGTGCCGGGGGCGATGCGTCCCTGGGTGAGGTCGTCGCGCAGCGCGGCGGCGACCCGGAGGTAGAGCGGAAGAGCCGCGGGAGCCTGGGACTCAGCCATGTTCAACCCTCAATTTCCTTCGCTCAGCGTAGTCGAGCGTGCCGTGTGGGTGATCAATCCCTATCATTGGTCTAAACCTGTGGGGAAGGGGGTGCCCGCCGATCCGTCGCACTCTGGCCGAAACGGATTCACCGGCACGGCGCCCGGGTACCCGGGCCGCGCCCCCGCAGGAGCCGGTGAAGGGACACGCACGATGAGGGCCGTGACATGGCAGGGAAAGCGCGACGTACGGGTGGAGACGGTGCCCGACCCGAGGATCGAGGAGCCGACCGACGCGGTCATCAGGGTCACGTCCACCGGTCTGTGCGGCTCGGACCTGCACCTGTACGAGGTGCTGACGCCGTTCATGACCCCGGGTGACATCCTCGGCCACGAGCCGATGGGCATCGTGGAGGAGGCCGGCCCCGAGGTCCCGGGCCTGAAGCCGGGCGACCGCGTGGTCGTCCCGTTCCAGATCGCCTGCGGGCACTGCTGGATGTGCACCTCCGGCCTGCCCACCCAGTGCGAGACCACCCAGGTCACCGAGGAGGGCATGGGTGCCGCGCTCTTCGGCTACACCAAGCTGTACGGGGCCGTGCCCGGCGGCCAGGCCGAGTACCTCCGCGTCCCGCAGGCGCACTTCGGGCCCATCAAGGTCCCGGAGGGCCCGCCGGACGACCGCTTCCTCTACCTCTCCGACGTCCTGCCCACCGCGTGGCAGGCCGTCCAGTACGCCGCCGTGCCCCCGGGCGGCTCGGTCGCCGTGCTCGGGCTCGGCCCCATCGGCGACATGTGCTGCCGCATCGCCCTCCACCAGGGCGCCGCCCAGGTGATCGGCGTCGACCTCGTGCCCGAACGCCTCCAGCGCGCCCGGGAGCGCGGCGTGGAGGTGTACGACCTGAGCGGGTTCGACGACCACGACGAGCTCGTCGGCGCCATCAAGGACCGCACGGCCGGCCGCGGCCCGGACGCCGTCATCGACGCGGTCGGCACCGAGGCCCACGGCAGCCCGGTCGGCCGTCTGCAGCAGAACGCGGCCGGGCTGCTCCCCAAGGCGTGGGCGGCCAAGCTCCACCAGAAGGTGGGCGCCGACCGGCTGGCCGCCCTCTACCTGGCCATCGGCCTGGTGCGCCGGGGCGGGACCATCTCCCTGAGCGGTGTCTACGGCGGCGCGGCCGACCCGCTGCCGATGCTCACCCTGTTCGACAAGCAGATCCAGCTCCGCATGGGCCAGGCCAACGTCCGCCGCTGGGTCGACGACATCCTGCCGCTCCTCACGGACGTCGACCCGCTCGGCGTGGACGACTTCGCCACCCACCACCTCCCGCTCGCGGACGCCCCGCACGCGTACCGGATGTTCCAGCAGAAGGAGGAGGGGGCCGTGAAGGTGGTCATGCGCCCCTGAGCCGGGTCAGCCCTCCGTGCCCTCCTTGTGGAGGGGCGGCTCGACCGGGGCGGGGCGCACCGGGCCGAACAGCACGGCCCGCAGCACCGGCGGGGCGAACAGGGCGGTGAGCGGCTCCGCCAGCGACAGGGCCGACCGGAACGCGGCGCCCACGACCGGGTCGCCGGGTGCCCGCTCCTGCACGCGCCGCAGGTACCAGGCGGCCGGGCGGTCGGCGGCCCGGGTCCGTGCGGCGTCGCCCCGCGCACCCGGCATGTTCTTGTCCGCGCCCGCCGAGATGTCCCACGCCTGCCGGGCCGCGTCGCACAGCACCCGCTGGACGCGCCGCGTGGTCGGCGTCCGGCGCGGGTCGCCCAGCGCCTCGCGCAGGGCCACCGCGCCGATCGCGGCGACGGACATGCCCTGTCCGTAGATCGGGTTGAAGGTGCACAGGGCGTCGCCCGTGGCGAGGAACCCGGCCGGGCGCCGCCCCGGGAGGTCGTAGCGGCGCCGCACGTTGGCCGTCGTACGGAAGCCGTGCACCGCCGACACCGGCTCCGCCTTGGCCAGCCAGTCGCGCAGGACCGGGTGCGGCAGCCGCTCCGCGTACGCCTCGAACGCGTCCTCGTCCGTGGGCGGTTCCTGACCGCGCAGCCCGGAGAGGGTGACCAGGCAGCGTCCGCCCTCGATGGGCAGCACCACACCGCTGTACGTCTGCTCGGGGTTGGGCACGATGTACTGGCCGGTGAAGTCCCCGGTGTCCGCGGCCGGCCCCGGCCGGTAGACGCGGGTCGCGTACGCCAGGCCCGTGTCGATGACCTCCTCGCGCGGCGGCTCCGCCCCGAGCTCCGCCAGCCACTGCGGGGCGCGCGAGCCCCGGCCCGACGCGTCCACCACCAGGTCGGCCTCCAGTGTGCGCGTCCCCTCGGTCCGCCCCGCCCCGCGCTCGCGCAGGCGCACCCCGCGCACCCGGGTGGCGTCACCGGCGAGGCCCACGGCCTCCGTGCCCTCCACCACCTCGATCCTCGGATCGGCCAGGACGCGGCGCCGCACCACCTGTTCGACCAGGGGGCGGGAGCCGGTGAAGAGGTGGGCGCTGGCCGGGGTGCGGCGGTACCACACGCCGCCCTGCCACTGGACCACGTCCTCGGGCATGCCGACCTTCGGCGACCCCTGCTCCCGCAGCTCGTCCAGGACGCCCGGGAGCAACTGCCCCAGCGCGCGCTGGCCGCCGTCGATCAGTACGTGCAGGTGCCGTCCCTGTGGCACGCCCGCGCGTGGCCCGGGCTCCTCGGGGAAGCGGTCGCGCTCCACGACCGTCACCCGCTCGGCGTGCTCGGCGAGCACCCGGGCGGCGAGCAGTCCCGCGATACTGCCGCCGATGACCACGGCGTGCCGTGTCGTGCGGTCGGTTCCCAACTGGTCGGTCATGCGCGCCCCTTCGCGTCCGCCCGGCTATGACCCACCAGTATCCACGGTGCGTCCGGGAAGATCGCGCGCGCCCAGCCGGAGGTGCTCGATGTGGTAGACGGCCTCGTCGAGGAGCTGGGCGACATGGTTGTCGTAAAGGCTGTACTCGATGCGCCGGCCGTGCCGCGTCCCGGTGACCAGTCCCAGGGCGCGCAGCAGCCGCAGTTGGTGCGAGACCGCCGACTGCTCCATGGCGACCGACTCGGCCAGCTCCGTGACTCCGCACGGCCCCTGGCGCAGCCGGGTGAGGATCATCAGCCGGGACGGCGTGGCGAGGGCCTGGAGCGTGGCGGCGATGGTGGCGGCGGCCTCCGCGTCCAGGCGGGCCGCTGGGGTCGTCTCGCCGTGCACTCCGTGTCCCATGCGGGCCATCGTAACCGCGTGCCCACTCGTACAGATGAAGATCTCTTCATGTGTTCCGCTATGGTGGTGCGCGTCTCCGCCGTCCCGTGAAGGAAGGGCACGTCCATGGCTTCCCCGGTGCTCGACACCAGGCCCGCGGCCCCGGCCGCCCGCGCCGTCCCGCCACCCCGCCGGACCAGGCTGTTCTCGCTGCCCGAGGTGCGCTGGGCGGCGCTGTCCGCCGCGGCCTTCCTCGCCGCGCTCCCGCTCGACCTGGCCGGGGCCCCGGCGTGGGCGTGGGGCCCGCTCTACGCCGTCTGTTACGCGGCGGGCGGCTGGGAGCCCGGCTGGGCCGGGCTCCAGGCCCTGCGGGAGAAGTCCCTCGACGTCGACCTGCTGATGGTCGTGGCCGCGCTCGGCGCCGCCGCGATCGGGCAGTACCTGGACGGCGGGCTCCTGATCGTGATCTTCGCCGTGTCGGGCGCCCTGGAGGCGCTCGCCACCAGGCGCACCGCCGACTCCGTGCGCGGCCTGCTGGACCTGGCCCCCGCCCGGGCCGTCCGGCTGACCGGAACGTCGGAGGAGGCCGTGGACGTGGCCGCCCTGCGAGTGGGCGACACCGTGCTCGTACGGCCGGGGGAGCGGCTCCCGGCGGACGGCACCGTCCTCGACGGCACGAGCGACGTCGACCAGGCCACCATCACCGGCGAGCCGCTGCCCGCCGCCAAGGCCCCCGGCGACACCGTGTTCGCGGGCACCCTCAACGGCACCGGCGCCCTGCGCGTACGGGTCGACAAGGACGTCTCGGAATCCGTGATCGCCCGGATCGTCGCCCTGGTGGAGGAGGCGAGCGCCACCAAGGCCCCCACCCAGCTCTTCATCGAGAAGGTCGAGCAGCGCTACTCGGTGGGCGTCGTCGTCGCCACCCTCGCGCTCTTCGCGATCCCCCTGGCCCTCGGCGCGGACTTCACCGAAACCCTGCTGCGCGCCATGACCTTCATGATCGTGGCATCGCCGTGCGCGGTCGTCCTCGCCACCATGCCGCCGCTGCTCTCCGCGATCGCCAACGCCGGCCGGCACGGCGTCCTCGTCAAGTCGGCCGTGGTGATGGAGCGGCTCGGCCAGGTCGACCGGGTCGCGCTCGACAAGACCGGCACGCTGACCGAGGGCACGCCCCGGGTCGCCGAGGTACGGCTGACCGGCCCCTCGGCCGAGCCGGAGGTCCTCGCCCTGGCCGCCGCCGCCGAGCTGCCGAGCGAACACCCCCTCGCCCGCGCGGTGGTGGCCGCCGCCCGCGAACGCGGTCTCACGGTGCCCCGCGCCACCGACTTCTCGTCCACCCCGGGGCAGGGAGTACGGGCCGTCGTCGACGGCCGGGAGGTCACGGTGGGCCGCCCGACCGAACCGTGGCCCGCCGTCCGTGAACTGGAGGCCGCGGGGCGGACCGCCGTCGTGGTGGCCGTCGACGGCGCACCCGTCGCCGTGCTCGGCGTCGCCGACCGGCTGCGCGACGGGGCCCCGGCCGCGGTCGCCGCCCTCGCCCGGCTCAGCGGCACCGCGCCCACGCTGCTGACCGGCGACAACGACCGCGCGGCTCGGCGCGTGGCCGCCGAGGCCGGCATCACCGACGTACGGGCCGGACTGCTGCCCGAGGACAAGGTCGCGGCCGTACGGGACTGGGAACGCGCCGGGCTGCGCACCCTCGTGGTCGGCGACGGCGTCAACGACGCGCCCGCGCTCGCCGCCGCGCACAGCGGCATCGCCATGGGCCGCGCCGGCTCCGACCTGGCCCTGGAGACCGCCGACGCCGTGGTGGTGCGCGACGAACTGGCCACCGTCCCGGCCGTCGTGGCCCTCTCCCGGCGCGCCCGACGGCTCGTGGCGCAGAACCTGGTGATCGCCGGGGTGTGCATCGGGGCGCTGGTCATCTGGGACCTGGCGGGCCACCTGCCCCTGCCCCTGGGCGTGGCGGGCCACGAGGGTTCCACCGTGCTCGTCGGCCTCAACGGGCTCCGGCTGCTGCGGGAGTCGGCCTGGCGGAAGGCGCTAGAGCGCTGAGGCGTGTTCGTGGTCGCAGGATTCGCCGGTGACGTGGACGTCCCACGCGGGGAAGGGGTCGTTCCACGGGCCGCTCTCGCCCTCCGCCACCAGGCAGGCGTCCAGCGCCCGGTGGAGGGCGTCGGCGCGCAGTCCGGTGCCGATGAACACCAGCTCCTGCTCCTGGCCGCCGTGGTCGTGGGTGCCGGACGGCTCGAACCGGGCCACCGACCCGGCCTGGGACCACAGGCCTGTCACCCGGTCGCGGCCGGCCAGCCGGAAGAACCCCTTGGAGCGCAGGACCAGGCCGTACTCCCCGCTGTCGAGCCGCTCGGTGACGAACCGCCACAGCCGGTCCGGGTGGAAGGGCCGGCCGGCCCGGAAGACGGTGGAGGAGATGCCGTACTCCTCCGTCTCGGGCACGTGGTCGCCGTTGAGCTCCATGACCCAGCCGGGCGCCTGCTGGGCGCGCTCCAGGTCGAACAGGCCGGTGCCGAGCACCTGGCCCGGTTCCACCCGGCCGCGTACGGCGGGCACGAGCCGTGCGGCCGGGTTGAGGCGGGTCAGGGCGGCCGTGAGCCGGGCCGCGTCCGCCTCGCCGACCAGGTCCAGCTTGTTGACGACGATCACGTCGGCGAACTCGATCTGGTCCATCAGGAGATCGCTGACGGTCCGCTCGTCGTCCTCGTACTGGTCCAGGCCGCGCTCCGCGAGCCCGTCGCCGCCGACGAGTTCGGGCAGGAAGTTCGCCGCGTCGACGACGGTGACCATGGTGTCGAGCCGGGCCAGGTCGCCCAGCGTGGCGCCGTCGTCGCGCGGGAAGGCGAAGGTGGCGGCGACCGGCATCGGCTCGCTGATGCCGCTGGACTCGATGAGCAGGTGGTCGAAGCGGCCCTCGCGGGCCAGCCGGTCCACCTCCTGAAGCAGGTCGTCGCGCAGGGTGCAGCAGATGCACCCGTTGGTCAGCTCGACCAGCCGTTCCTCGGTGCGGGAGAGCGCCGCGCCGCCGCCGCGCACCAGGGCGGCGTCGATGTTGACCTCGCTCATGTCGTTGACGATCACGGCGACCCGCAACCCGTCCCGGTTGCTCAGGAGGTGGTTGAGCAGGGTCGTCTTCCCGGCGCCGAGGAAGCCGGAGAGGACCGTGACCGGCAGGCGGGCGTCGGTGCCGGCCGCCGTGGCCGTCGTCATCGCGCTCAGCCCTCCGGGCGGATCAGGCCGCGCTCGTACGCCTTCACCAGGCGCTGCGGCACCTGGTGGACGGCGCCGTCGACCGTGACGGTCACGAGCTGGGGCGTGGACGCCTTCCACTGGGCGCGCCGGTGGCGGGTGTTGGAGCGGGACATCTTGCGCTTGGGTACGGCCATGGCCGGGCGACCTCCATCGTCGGGTACGGTGGCGGCCACGCTATATGAAAATGATTACCGTTAACAGTCGAGCTCCTGGAGCGCCTCCGTCAGCCACGCCGTCCAGAACCGCTCCAGCTCGATGCCCCCGCGCAGCACCAGATGGCGCAGCCGGTCCGCCTCGGAGTTCCGCTCCGGCGGGAACTGCCGCTCCTCCATCCCCAGGTACTCCTCCAACTGTGCCTGGTGCAGGGCGAGATGACGGCGCAGCTCGTCCGCGAGGCCCTCGGTTCCCACCACGGCCGCGGCGCGCAGGCGCAGCAGCAGGGCGTCCCGGATCGCCTTGGGGTCCTCGCTGCGCCGCACCCAGTCCGTCAGCTCGGCCCGGCCCGCCGGGAGCACCTCGTACTCCTTCTTCTGCCCACGGGCCGGAACCGGGGCGGGCAGGGCCCGGATGTGCCCCGCCTGCTCCAGTTTTCCCAGCTCGCGGTAGATCTGCTGGTGCGTGGCCGACCAGAAGTAGCCGATCGACCGGTCGAAGCGGCGGGTCAGCTCCAGGCCCGAGGACGGCTTCTCGAGCAGGGCGGTGAGGATCGCGTGGGGGAGTGACATGACCGCATCCTAGGGACGCGGGGTCACAGGGTCGCCGCCAGCCGCGTCCCCTGGTCGATCGCGCGCTTGGCGTCCAGCTCGGCCGCCACGTCCGCACCACCGATGAGGTGGACCGACGCGCCCGCCGCGACCAGCTCCTCGTACAGCTCGCGCCGCGGCTCCTGGCCCGTGCACAGCACCACCGTGTCGACCGGTACGGTGCGCGCCTCGCCGTCGACGGTGATGTGCAGGCCCTCGTCGTCGATCCGCTCGTAGGTCGCGCCCGCGACCATGGTGACGCCCCGGTGCTTGAGCTCCGTGCGGTGGATCCAGCCGGTCGTCTTGCCGAGGCCAGCGCCGACCTTGGACGCCTTGCGCTGGAGCAGGTGCACGGTGCGCGGCGGCTTCGGCCGCTCCGGGGCGCGCAGCCCGCCGCGCCCGGCGTAGGAGGTGTCGACGCCCCACTGCCGGAAGTAGGTCTCGGCGTCCTGGCTCGCGCCCTCACCGCCGTCGGTCAGGAACTCCGCCACGTCGAAGCCGATGCCGCCGGCCCCGATGATCGCGACCCGCTCGCCCACCGGCGCGCCGTCCCGCAGCACGTCCAGGTAGCTGACCACGCTCGGGTGGCCGACGCCCTCGATGGCGGGGGTGCGCGGGGTGACACCGGTGGCGACGACGACCTCGTCGTACCCGGAGAGCAGCTCGGCGGTGGCGTACGTGCCGAGCCTCACGTCCACGCCGCGCAGCTCGAGCTGGGTGCGGAAGTAGCGCAGCGTCTCGTCGAACTCCTCCTTGCCGGGCACCCGCTTGGCGATGTTGAGCTGCCCGCCGATCTCGTCGGCCGCGTCGAACAGCGTCACGTCGTGGCCGCGCTCGGCCGCGCTGACCGAGCAGGCGAGCCCGGCCGGGCCGGCGCCGACCACGGCGACGCGCTTGCGCAGCCGGGTGGGGGAGAGGACCAGCTCGGTCTCGTGGCAGGCGCGCGGGTTGACCAGGCAGGAGGTGATCTTCCCGCTGAAGGTGTGGTCCAGGCAGGCCTGGTTGCAGCCGATGCAGGTGTTGATGGTCTCCGGCCGGCCCTGCTCGGCCTTGGCGACGAAGTCGGGGTCGGCGAGGAAGGGGCGGGCCATCGAGACCATGTCGGCGCGGCCCTCGGCGAGGATGCGCTCGGCGACCTCGGGGGTGTTGACGCGGTTGCTGGTGATCAGCGGGATGGACACCGAGCCCATCAGCCGCTTGGTCACCCAGGTGTAGGCGCCGCGCGGCACCGAGGTGGCGATGGTGGGGATGCGGGCCTCGTGCCAGCCGACACCGGTGTTGATCAGTGTGGCGCCGGCCGCCTCGATCTCCTTGGCGAGCGCGACGACCTCCTCCAGGGACGAGCCGCCCGGCACCAGGTCCAGCATGGAGAGCCGGTAGATCAGGATGAAGTCCTCGCCGAGCCGCTCACGCGTGCGGCGGACGATCTCCAACGGGAAGCGGACCCGGTTCTCGTAGGAGCCGCCCCACCGGTCGGTGCGGTGATTGGTCGCGGCGGCGATGAACTCGTTGATCAGGTAGCCCTCGGAGCCCATGATCTCGACGCCGTCGTAGCCCGCCGACTTCGCCAGCAGCGCCGCCCGCACGTAGTCCTCGACGGTCCGCTCGACCTCGGCGTCGGTCAGTTCGTTCGGCACGAAGGGGCTGATCGGCGCCTGGATCGCGCTCGGCGCGACGAGGTCGCGGTGGTACGCGTACCGCCCGAAGTGCAGGATCTGCATCGCGATCCGCCCACCGGCCTCGTGCACGGCGTCCGTCACGACGCGGTGCCTGGCGGCCTCCTCCTCGGTGGTGAGCATGGCCCCGCCCTCGTACGGCCGGCCCGCCTCGTTCGGCGCGATGCCGCCGGTCACGATCAGCCCGACGCCGCCCCGGGCGCGCTCGGCGTAGAAGGCCGCCATGCGCGCGAACCCGTTCTCGGCCTCCTCCAGCCCGACGTGCATCGACCCCATGAGCACCCGGTTGGGCAGGGTGGTGAAGCCCAGGTCCAGGGGCTTCAGCAGGTGCGGGTACGGGACCGGGGCCGGGGTCGCAGTCATGGGGGCGCCTCCTCGCGCGATGTCGTCGCCCCAGTTGTAGACGACCCCGGCCGCCTTGTGCAACAAGTTGCATAACGATCGCCGAGTGACCTGCGCTACCCCACCCCCCGGCCCGCCTCCGGGGCCGGGCGCCCCTACGCCCCGCGGACCGCCGCCGCCCAGTCCTCCAGCTCCTCCGGGGTGCGCGGACCCGGCTCCTCCGCTCCCAGCAGGCCACGGCCCCGGAGCACCCGGGCCACCGCCATGCCCCAGGGGCGGCGCAGACCGGCCGCGTCCAGGAGGTCCTGGTCCGCCAGCAGCCCCGCCACCGGGCCGGTGCGCAGGCCGGCCGGGGTCAGGACGGCCGCGTCGTCGGCCCACCGCAGCGCCAGGTCCACGTCGTGCGTGGCCATGACGACCGTCGTCCCGGCGGCCCGCAGCCGGTCCAGGACGGCCAGCAGCCGCTCCTGGCCGTGCGGGTCGAGGCCGGCCGTGGGCTCGTCGAGCACCAGCACCCGGGGGCGCATGGCGACCGCGCCCGCGATCGCGGCGCGCTTGCGCTGCCCGTACGACAGCAGGTGCGTCGGCCGGTCCTCCAGCGCCGCGATGTCCAGCGCCTCCAGCGCCTCGCGCACCCGCTCCCGCACCTCCGCCTCCGGCAGCCCCAGGTTCATCGGCCCGAACGACACGTCCTGGCCCACGGACGCCGCGAAGAGCTGGTCGTCCGGGTCCTGCACCACGAGCTGCACCGTCGTCCGCAGCCGGGTCAGCCCCGCCCTGTCGTACGACACCTCCCGCCCCTCCAGGCGCAACTGCCCGCTCACGCACCGCAGGCCACCGCTCAGCAGCCGGAGCATGGTCGTCTTCCCGCTGCCGTTGCGGCCGAGCAGCGCGATGGACCGCCCCTCGGGCACGGCGAAATCCACGCCCCGCAGCACGGCGGGGCCGTCCTCGTAGGCGTACCCCGCGCCCACGAGCTCCACGACGGCGGCAGAAGTCACGGCAGACACCTTTCGAGTACGAGAGTGAGGGCGACCAGACCGGCGAGCAGCGCCGCGCTCGCCCCCAGGAACCGCCCGGAGACCGCCGCCGGCGGCACCAGCACCCGCAGGGTGCCGTCGTAGCCGCGCCCGGCCAGCCCCGTCTGGAGCCGCGCCGCCCGGTCGAAGGCGCGCACGAACGCCGTCGCGCCCAGACCCGCGAGCGAGCGCCAGGCCGCCGCCCGGCTCGTCAGCCCGAGCCGCGCCGCCTGCGCCTCCCGGACCCGCCGCACCGCGTCCAGCAGCAGGAAGCTGATCCGGTACATCACCAGCGCCACGTCCACCACCGGCGCCGGAACCCCGGCCCGCACCAGCCGGGGCAGCACGTCGGACACCGGCGTGGTGAACGCGAACAGCAGCACCCCGAGCGAGGCCGCCGACGTCCGCAGCAGCAACTGCCCCGCATGCACCGGCCCGTCCGGCGCGAGCGTGACCAGACCACCCGCCCCGCCCACCTGGAACAGCAGCGGCACCGCGCCCGTGACGCAGAAGCCGAGCGGGATGCGCCACGCCCGCCACACCTGCCGCGGCGCCACCCCGGCGGGACCGAGCAGGACGGCCAGCGCGGCCGCCGCCACCAGCACGGCGCCCGGCCAGGGCGGCAGACAGACCGCCAGCGCCGTCAGCCCGAAGCCCAGCACCGCCTTCTCGCACGGATGGCGGCGGCGCCAGCGACTGCTGTGCGCCGCCGCGTCGATCGGCAGCACCGGCCGCTACGCGGAGGGCTGCCGGTCGGCCGGAGCCGAACCGTCCGGTGCGTCGGCGCCCGGAAGACCCGGTACCTCCGCCCGCGCCCGGGCCTCCCCCTGCCGGCGGCCGCGCCGCAGACCGAAGTAGTACGCGAGCACACCCGCGCCCAGGGCCGCCTGGAGCGCGAACAGCGCCGACTCGATCTCGCCGGACGGCGGCTCGTACAGCGGGCTGAACCACGGCTCGTAGTCCGGGTCCAGCTCGGTGATCGCGGTCTCGGCCTGCGCGTCGGCGCCGGTGAACGGCTCCTCCTTGTGGTCGCCCATGCCCAGCGCGAGCGGGAGGACGGCGAGTGCCACCACCACGAGCAGCAGCAGCGTGTTGATCCTGGCGTTGCGGCTCATCGGACCACGGCCTCCTTCTTCACCGGCAGGACGCCGAGGCGGGCGAGGTCGCCCTTGCTGGACTGCATCAGCAGCCGCATCACCAGCACGGTCAGCAGACCCTCGCTGACGGCGAGCGGGATCTGGGTGACCGCGAAGATCCCGCCGAACTTCGCCAGCGCGCCCGCGACACCGCTGCTCGGGTCCGGGAAGGCCAGCGCGAGCTGCACGCTGGTCACGCAGTACGTGGACAGGTCGGCCACGAAGGCCCCGGCGAACACGCTCACCATCAGGGGCACGTCGAAGCGGCGCAGCAGCCAGTACACCCCGAAGCCGGCCCACGGGCCGACGATCGCCATCGAGAAGACGTTGGCGCCCAGCGTCGTCAGGCCGCCGTGCGCCAGCAGCAGCGCCTGGAACAGCAGGGTGATGGTGCCGAGCACCGCCATGATCGGCGGCCGGAAGAGGATCGCGCCCAGCCCCGTGCCCGTCGGGTGCGAGCAACTGCCCGTTACCGACGGCAGTTTCAGGGCGGAAAGGACAAAAGTGAAGGCACCGGACGCGCCGAGCAGCAGGGTCGACTCGGGGTTGGCCTTGACCTCCCGGCTCAGGGCCCGGACGCCATGGGCGACGAAGGGAGCGGCGGCGACGGTCCAGGCGACCGCGTGCGCAGGGGGCAGATACCCCTCGGCGATATGCATGATGTGGGAGACCCTCTCCAGCACCTCGTGGATGGACAACGCGCCCTGGCCGGTCTCCTGGCTGACGGGATGGCAGGTCGTGCCGCCGCGACTCCGCCTTCCCGGACCCCGCGGTCTCCCGCGGCGTTCCAGTGGCTTCCCGGGGTGGTTTCCCAGGGAGTGGAGCCGGACTTCCCGATCACAGTGGCGAGGGCCGCACCGGTACCGCACCGGTTTCCCGTACACCAAGGCCCTGCGACAGTAGTGCGTTGACCAGGTACATCACAACCCGCGCACCTGTGCGGACACCGGCTCCACCACCGGGCGCCGTCACTCCTTGCGGTACCCGTACGCCTCCGACGCGGCCGCCGTCACCGCCTCCAGGTCACCGCCCGCCGACGCCGTGACCAGCGCCGCGACCGCGCCCTCCACGAACGGCGCGTCCACCAGTCGCGTGCCGGAGGGCAGCTCGTCGCCCTCCGCGAGCAGGGCCTTCACCGTCAGCACGGCGCTGCCCAGGTCCACCAGCACCGCCACGCCCGCCCCGCCGTCGACCTCCGCCGCCGCCCGGGTGATCAGCTCCGCGCTGGTGCCCAGACCACCGTCCGCCGTGCCGCCCGCCGCCGCCACCGGCGCGGTCTCCCCGCCACCCGACAGGCCCCGGGCCAGCTCGGCGACGGACGACGCCACCGCCGCGCTGTGCGAGACGAGCACGATGCCCACCCGCGCGCTCACCGCGCCCCCTCCGCCCCGGCGAGGGCGGCGATCAGCAGCGCCGACGACGTCGCGCCCGGGTCCTGGTGGCCGACACTGCGCTCCCCGAGGTAGCTCGCCCTGCCCTTGCGGGCCCGCATCGGCACGGTCGCGAGCGCCCCCTGGTCCGCCGCCTCGGCCGCCGCCCCGAACGACGCCCCCAGCGACTCGGCCAGCGCCTCCACGGCCGGTTCCAGCGCGTCCAGCATCGTCTTGTCCCCGGCCGCCGCCCCGCCGAGCTGCGCCACCGCGGCCACACCCGCGCGCAGCGCCTCGGCGAGCTGCACCGGCGCCACCTCGGCGGCGTCGCCCAGCGCCTTGCCCGTACGCCGCAGCAGCGTCCCGTACAGAGGCCCCGAGGCGCCGCCGACCGTCGAGATGAGCCGCTGCCCCGCCAGCGTGAGCACCGCCCCCGGCGTACCGGGCGGCTCGGACTCCAGGGCGGCCACCACCGCGGCGAAGCCGCGCCGCAGATTGGCGCCGTGGTCGGCGTCGCCGATCGCCGCGTCCAGCTCGGTCAGCCGGTCCGCCTCCCGCTCCACGGCGGCGGCCGTACCGGTCATCCAGCGGCGGAAGAACTCCGCGTCCAGCATCACGGGCCTCACATTCCCCACCGGAGGGCGGCCGTCCGCACGGGCGCGTCCCACAGGCGCAGCAGTT
The DNA here is from genome assembly GCF_004353505.1 of Streptomyces sp. WAC05374. GTDB lineage: Bacteria > Actinomycetota > Actinomycetes > Streptomycetales > Streptomycetaceae > Streptomyces. Next base: position 570,000 of record NZ_SMNQ01000001.1, on the reverse strand, counting down.
CCTCATCCGCCTGGCACAGGGTCACCGAACAGCCCGCCATGTCCAGCGAGGTCACGTAGTTCCCGACCAGCGTACGGGCCACGGCCACCCCCCGCTCGCCCAGCACCCGCTGCACCTCGGCGTTGAACCCGTACAGCTCCAGCAGCGGGGTCGCACCCATGCCGTTCACCAGCACCAGCACCGGACCGCTCGGCCGCAGGTCCTCCAGCACCGCGTCCACCGCGAAGTCGGCGATCTCCCGCGCGGTCATCATGGGCCGCCGCTCCCGCCCCGGCTCACCGTGGATGCCGACGCCCAACTCCAGCTCGCCCGGCGGCAGGTCGAACGTCGGGCCGCCCTTCGCGGGCGTCGAGCAGGCGCTCAGCGCCACGCCGAAACTGCGGGCCCGCGCGTTCACCCGCCGGGCGACCGCCTCCACCCGCTCCAGCGGGGCACCCTCCTCGGCGGCCGCGCCCGCGATCTTCTCCACGAACAGCGTGGCCCCCGTCCCGCGCCGCCCCGCCGTGTACGTGCTGCCGGACACGGCCACGTCGTCGTCCACCAGCACCTTGGCGACCTGCACGCCCTCGTCCTCGGCGAGCTCGGCCGCCATCTCGAAGTTCAGCACGTCACCGGTGTAGTTCTTGACGACGAACAGCACCCCCCGCCCGCTGTCCACGGCCGCAGCCGCCCGCACCATCTGGTCCGGCACCGGCGAGGTGAACACCTCGCCGGGACAGGCGGCCGCCAGCATCCCGGGCCCGACGAACCCGGCGTGCAGCGGCTCGTGCCCCGACCCGCCCCCCGACACCAGGGCCACCTTCCCGGCCACCGGCGCGTCCCGCCGCACGACCACCCGGTTCTCGACGTCCACGGTGAGCTCCGGGTGCGCGGCCGCCATCCCGCGCAGCGCGTCGGCGACAACGGTCTCGGGTACGTTGATGAGCATTCTCAACGGCGTCTCCTCGCACGTGAGCGGGTGCGTCCGGGCCGTGCCGCGCGGGCCGGCCCAGGGCGCTCGGCGATCCGCGCCCCACTCTACTGAGGCGACGTCAGTCCCGGCGGTCCGCGGCACCGGGCCGCCGCCCCGCGGCCGCGGACGCCACCGACGCCACGGTGGCGGGGTCCTCGCCGGTGAGTTCCACGATGCGGTGCGGCGCGACCCCCGCCGCCGCGGCCCGGGCCAGCAGCGCGTCCCGGTCACCGGCGCAGTCGCGGTAGGCGAGCAGCTCCTCCTCCACCCGGGCGAGTGCACCGGGCGCGAGCGCGTGGCGCAGTTGGCTCAGCTCCTCGTCGCCCAGCGGAACGGGCAGCTTCTCCGCACCCTCCGGAATGGCCGCCGTCTCCTCGGGCGGCAGCAGCCGGAGCGCGCCCGAGGCGGCGGTGACACCGTGCGCGTCCAGCCAGGCCCGTACCGCGGGGGTCTCCAGGCACGCCAGGTCCCCCACGGCGGTGACGGGCGCGCCCGGCGCGGTGGCCGGGCCGTCCACGAGAAACAGGTAGGCGTCGTCGGTCATGCTCTCTCTCCTCGGCGCACGCGATGGTCGTGTGCGGTCCTGCCTACCCCCTCCGGCGCCGGACACCGCCCCCCGCTCGCACGTCCGGCGGAACCGGGTGGCGTGGAGCCGCGCCTCGGTGCACCCGGTGGCTGTGGGCGAGGCCGGACGTCCCCTCGTGTGACGCCCGGCCCCCCGGTTGCCCCGGTCGGAGACCCGCGTCAGAAGGAGCCCGCGTTCAGGGCCTTCTGGAGCAGGCGGGTGGTGTCCGCGTCCCAGGTGCCGCTCAGCGCCGAACCGAGGTGACGCTGCAGGGCGGTGACGGTCTCCGGACCGACGATGCCGTCCGCCTTCGCCTCGACGTACCGCTGGAGCGCCGTGATGGTCAGCGGCCCGAAGGCGCCGTCCACATCGAGCCCCGCTTTCGCCTTGTCGTTCAGCGCCCGCTGGAGCGCCGCACAGGTGGCCGGGCCGAACTGGCCGTCGACCTCCAGGGCGCCCGAGGCCTTCGCCACCACCGCCATCGGCCGGATCGGCTTGTTCCGGCCGGCGAGGACCGCCTTCATCATCGCCGCCGTGCTCGGCCCGTACGCCCCGTCGACGGGCAGCTTGTGCCTGGCCTGGAAGGCCTTCAGCGCCCTCTCGGTGGCCGGCCCGAAGTCACCGTCCACGGCCAGCTTCGCCTTCTGCACCGTGTTGAGGTTCTTCTGGAGCGTCTTGACCGCCTGCCCCTTGGAACCCCGGCGCAGGATGCCGTCGTTGCCCGGCATCGGTGCGCTGCCGCCCTTGTAGGCGGGCCGCCCGTACCCGACGATGCAGGCCGAGTTGCGGCGACGGCGGAGGAAGGCGTTGGACGTGTTGCCCTCCAGCGTGATGATGGTGCGGTTCTTGTGGACCGCCTCCACGATGCCGACGTGGTCGATCCGGCCGATGGAGCGCGAACCGGACCAGTCGAAGAACACGATGTCGCCCGGCCGGATGCCGCCTATGCCGTAGTGGAAGCGGCCCTTCTTCTGGAAGGCCCTGGCGTGCGCGGTCGTCAGCGCGAACTTGCCCATGACGGCGGGCAGGTTGTCGGAGTGGGCGGCCGCGTAGCTGACCGCCATGTCGCACCACGGGCCGGTGAACCCGTACCAGCGCGTGATGTGGTTGCGGTTGGAGCCGGGCGGGTTCTCCCTGGTGCCCAGCAGCTTACGGGCGGCACGCAGCATCCCCTGTACGTTTCCCATGTCAGAACTCCACGTCTTCCGGAAGGGCCTCGACGTCCCCGGTCACCTCGTCGTCGGGGTCCTGGCTGACGCCGGCCTGGTCCGGGTCGACGTCGAACACCCCCGCCCCGCCGACCGGGTAGGGCACGTCCTCGGCGGTCTCGACCGCCACGTCCACGGGCTCGGTCATGAACCGTTCCTCTCTCTCGTCCGCCGACTGCGGAACACCGGAGCGCGGCACCCCGGCGGGGGCCGCTCGCCAACGAGTCCAGCGGCCGGAGCATTGATTGACAGCCCCTGTTCGTGCGGGTAATCAATCCGCCGCCCCGGCGCGCGCCGCCTTGGCCGCCGCGAACAGGCGTCCTAGCGTGACGGCGGCACAACTGCGGTACGGACCACGGCCACGGGGGGGCTGGACATGGGTCGTCGTGAGAATCCGCTCGATCCCGCAGCGGGACCGGTCGAGCGCTTCGCGGTGGAGTTGCGCACGCTGCGCGCCGGGGCCGGCGGCCCCACCTACCGGGCGATGGCACGACGGTCGTCGTACTCCGCGCCCGCGCTGTCACAGGCCGCGTCGGGGGAGCGGCTGCCGACGCTGGCGGTGACCCTCGCCTACGTGGCGGCGTGCGGCGGCGACGCGGCGGAGTGGGAGAAGCGGTGGCACGCCGTGGCGGAGGAGGTCGCCGCCGTCCCGCAGGAGAACGGGGACGGCGAGGACCCGCCGTACCGGGGACTGGCCCGGTTCGAACCCGGGCACGCCGAGGTGTTCTTCGGACGCGCGCCCCTCGTGGACAACCTCCTGGAACTCACCCGCACCCACCGGTGCGCGGCGGTCGTCGGGCCGTCCGGCAGCGGGAAGTCCTCCCTGCTGCGCGCCGGCCTCATACCCCGGCTGCGGCAGGCGACGGAGCCACGGCCGGCCGCGATCCGCATCCTCACCCCCGGCGAGCACCCCGTGCGCACCCACGGCGCCGCGCTGCGGCCGGCCCCCGGCAGGGGCGACACCCACGTCCTGGTCGACCAGTTCGAGGAGGTCTTCACCCTCTGCCCCGACCCCGCCGAACGCGCCGAGTTCATCGCCACGCTGCTGGCCGCCCGGGAGCCGGCCGCCCGGCTGCGCGTGGTCCTCGGCATCCGCGCGGACTTCTTCGGGCGGTGCCTCGAGCACCCCGGACTGGTGGACGTGCTGCGCGACGCCGGAGTACCCGTGGGCCCGATGCGCCCCGAGGAACTCCGGGAGGCCGTCGTCAAGCCCGCCGCCGCACGCGGCCTCATCGTCGAACGCGCCCTGACCGCCCGGCTCGTGGAGGAGACCGCCGGGGAGCCCGGCGGCCTGCCGCTGCTCTCCCACGCCCTGCTGGAGACCTGGCGCCGGCGCTCCGGCCGCACCCTCACCCTCAGGGCGTACGAGGCGGCCGGCGGCGTACGCGGCGCCATCGCCCAGACGGCGGAGGAGCTGTACGCCGGGCTCGACCGGGAGCAGGCCGCCCTCACGCGGCGCGTCCTGCTGCGGCTCATCGCCCCCGGCGACGGCACCGCCGACACCCGCCGCCCGGTGGACCGCGCGGAACTGGAGACGGGCGGCCCGGAACGCGCCGGGGAGGTCGACGCCGTACTGGACCGCCTGGCCCGCGCCCGCCTGATCACCCTGGACGGCACCACCGTCCACCTCGCCCACGAGGCACTGATCAGCGGCTGGCCCCGCCTCACCGCCTGGATCGAGGACGACCGTGACCGGCTGCGCGTCCTGCGCCGCCTCACCCAGGCCGCCATCGCCTGGCGGGACCTGGGCAGGGACGCCGGAGCGCTCTACCGCGGCGTCCGGCTCGCCGAGGCCGAGGAGTGCTTCGCCGGCACCGGCCGCGACGGCGACCTGACCCCGCTGGAGCGGGAGTTCCTCGACGCCGGCCGCGCCACCCGCACCCGGGAGCGCCGGCGCCACCGCGCCCTGGTCGGCTCCGCCGTCCTGCTGCTCGTCCTCGCCCTCGTCGTCGGCACCGTCGCCTGGCAGCAGAACCGGACCAGTGAGCACGAGCGCCTCGCGTCTGCGGCCCGCCGCGCCGCCACGGCCGCCGAGGGGCTGCGCCCCTCCGACCCGCGCACCGCGCTGCGCCTGAGCGTGGCCGCCTGGCAGCTCAACCGCACACCGGAGACCCGCTCGGCCCTGCTGGGCGCGCTGGCCCAGCCGGAGCTGGAACCGTTCACCCCGCCGGGCGGCCCGGAGGAGTCGACGGCCCTGAGCGCCGACGGCCGCACACTGATCAGCGCGGAGGCGAACAAGGTCACCCTGTGGGACCTGCGGACCCGGCGGGCCTCGGCCACCTACCGGACCCCGTTCGACGAGGACGCCTCGACCCTGGGGCACCAGATCTCGCCCGACGGACGGTTCCTGACCGTCTGGACCGACACGGGCTCGCGGCTGCGGCTGTGGGACATACGGGCCGGGCGCTGGCACGGCCCGCCCCTCGCCCGCGACACGGCGCCCCCCGGCTCCGCCGTCGTCGCGGGGGCGGAGGGTCTCGAGGGGTCGAGCTACGCCCTGGCGTTCAGCCACAGCGGGAACTCCGTGGTGGTGCGGGTGGACGACCGCGTGGAGGTGTGGGACGTCCGCAGCGGCACACGGCGGTTCGCCCGTGCGTTCCCCGGCGAGGACGACCGGTTGTGGGGCGACGTCTCCCCGGACGGCCGGTCGCTCGCCCTGTGCACCCCGGGCGGGCTGCAGCTCTGGGACCTGCGCACCGACCGCCGCGCGGACACCGCCTGGACCGGCCGGCCGTCCTGCGAGGCGGAGGGCGTCCCGTGGTTCACCCCGGACGGGCGCGCCCTGGCCATCCAGGACGGACACGGCCTCAGACGCGTCGACGTCTCCTCGGGCAAGGAGCTGCCCAGGCTCGAGCAGGTCGCTCCCGTGGACTTCGTCTTCAGCCCCGACGGGAGGTTCGCGGCCGGCGTCGGTACGGGCGACATCCTCCTGTGGCGCCTGGACCGCCCCCACGGCCCGGTCTTCCGGCACCCGGTGGCGGAGGAGGGGCCCGAAGAGGTACGCATCGACACACGGGCCCGTGTGCTGCGCTACACGACCGGCAACCCCCAGGGCACCCAGACCGTGCGCAGCCTCGACGTGAGCCGGGCCATGGACTCCTCGTGGCAGGACGGCGCGGCCACCCAGGCCGTCCACAGCGCCGACGGCCGTGTCGTCGCCGTCGTCCGCGCCGGCCGCCTGTCCCTCCTCGACGGTCGTACGGGCCGGCACCTGGCCACCGTCCCCGCGGCACCGACGGGCGGAGCCTCGGCGGACTCCCCCGTCCTGATGTCGCTGAGCGCCGACGGACGGCGCCTCGCCTTCGGCCGGGACGCGGCCGACGTCCTCGGGCAGCCGACCCGGATCACCGTGTGGGACACCACCCGCAACCGGAGCCTCGCGGACATCACCGCCTCGCCCGAGGACATGGCGTTCACCGGTGTCGCGCTCGGCCCGGACGGCAGGACCCTGATGACCACATCCGACTCGGGCGGCGGGATCACGGTCCGGGACGCCGCCGACGGCACGAAGCTGCGGGTCCTGGACCGGGGGAGGAACGACGGCGTCAACGGGGACGCCGGAGCGCTGACCGCCGTCCTGCCCGACGGCGGAGCGGTCCTGACGGACATGGGCTCCCTCGTCCGCACCACGGGGGACGGCCACGAGCGCACCGGGCTGGAGAACTGCGCGTGCCGCACCGTGTTCAGCCCCGCCGGCGACCGCGCCGCCGTGGTCGACTCGGGGGCCGGCATCACCCTGTGGGACGGGCGGCTGCGCACACCGCTCGGGCTGCTGTCCGGCGGCCTGTCCAAGGGCATGCCGGGCCTCCCGGAGGAGACCACCGCCGTGGCCTTCTCGCCCGACGGTTCCCTCCTCGCCGCCGCCGGGTCGTACGGCACCGTGCGGCTGTGGGACGTCGCCTCCCAGCAGCCGCTGGGCACCGCCCTGCCCGGCGCGGGCGACGCCGTCCTGTCGCTCGCCTTCGGCCCGGACGGCCGGACCCTGCACGCGACGGGGGCACGCGTCCCCGTCCAGACGTACGACATCGACCCGGCGCGAGCGGTCACCGAGGTGTGCCGCCGCGCAGGAGGGACGCTCTCGCCCGCCGAGTGGCGGACGTACCTGCCCGGCATCCCCTACCGGAAGGTGTGCTGAACGGCGTCCACGAGAGCCGCCAGCGCGCCCGACAGCGCGTCGACACCCCGCTGGACGGGCTCGCCGCGCCCGTCCAGGTACAGGTCGCGCCGGATCTCCACCATCAGCGCGCTCACCCGCGGGTCCTTCCCGTAGTACCGCAGCGGCACGTACGTGCCCGCGAAGGGGGTGTTCAGCTCCGTCCCGCCGAAGTCCTCGAACGCCCGGCGCGCCGCGTCCAGCAGCGGCGCCGGGGTGTGGAACGCGTCGGTGCCCAGGCAGACCGGCGGGCGCGGCCCGTCGCCGTGCAGCTCGTAGGGCAGCGCCTTCGCCGGGTAGGAGTGGACGTCGACGATCACGGCGCGCCCGGCCGCGTCGAGCCGCTCGGCCACGGCCCTCGTCATCGCCTCCGCGTAGGGGCGGAACCAACGCTCGATCAGGGGCCGGGCGTCGCAACCGGCCGGGCGCAGTTCCTCGCGGTGCGTGGTGCGCGTGTAGACCGCGCCCATGCCCACGGCCGCCATCTCCTCGCGCTCGTCGGGAAACCGCTCCGGGTCGACGACCAGCCGGGAGAGCTGGTTGACGAACCGCCAGGGCGCGACCCGCGCGCCCTCGGCCGCTCCCGCGGCGACCTCCGCCGTGTACGCGTCGGTGATGTGGTCCAGCTCCACCGCGAGGGCGCGGTCGTCCAGCACGATGCCGGCGCGGACCTCCGCCGGTATGGCGCGCGCCGAGTGCGGGACGTGGAGGAGCACGGGCGAGCCCGGGTCGCCCGGGTGCAGCAGGAACGAAGGAGCGGAGCCGCGGGGGGCTGGGGCGTCGGTCATCGGGTTCCTCGTGGACGTCGTGGCGGCCGCCCGCACCGGGGTAGGCGGGCCGCATGGGTGAGATCCTGATCGGTACATGTTCCTGGACGGACAAGGCACTTGTGAGCAGCGGGTGGTACCCGCCGGGGCGACGGGACGCGGAAGGACGGCTGAGGCACTACGCCGAGCACTTCCCCGTGGTCGAGGTCGACGCCACGTACTACGCACTGCCCAGCATCCGCAACAGCCTCCTGTGGACCGAGCGCACCCCGCCGGGTTTCCGGTTCGACGTCAAGGCGTTCTCCCTCCTCACCGGCCACCCCACCCGCCCCGCCGCCCTCCCCGCCGACCTGCGCGCCCGGGCCCACGCCACCGGCGACCCCGGGTTCCTGAACGAGATCTGGCACCGTTTCAGCGACGCGCTGCGCCCGCTGCGCGACACCGGCCGCCTCGGCACCCTGCTGTTCCAGTTCCCGCCCTGGTTCGCCCCCGGCGCCCGGTCCGAGACCGTCCTGCGGCACACCCGGCGGCGCGCCGCCGACTGGCCCGTCGCCGTGGAGTTCCGCCACCCCGGCTGGTGGCTCGACGACCACCGCGCCCGTACCACCGCCCTGCTGACGGAGCTGGACGCGGCCGCCGTGGCCGTGGACATGGCGCAGGGCCTGCCCGGCTCCATCCCCCCGGTCACCCCGGTCACGTCGCCCGACCTCGCGGTGGTCCGCTTCCACGGGCGCAGCCCCGCCTGGGGCAGGGGCAGCAAGGAGGACCGGTTCCGGCACAGCTACGCGCCCGGCGAGCTCGCGGAGTGGCGGCCCCGCCTCCACGCCCTGGCCTCCCGGGTCGCGCGTGTGCACGTGCTGTTCAACAACTGCTGCGCCGACGCGGCCGTGCGCGCCGCCGCCTCCATGAAACGTCTGATGGCGACGGCCACACATCCGTCGGACGCCACCGGGTAGGCGGGCGGTACGCACACACACTTCGGGAGGTGCCATGTCCGGACTGATGACACGCATCAAGCAGTTCACCCGCAGCCCGCAGGGGCAGCGGACCATCGCGTCGGCGCGCCGCGCCGCCGCCGACCCGCGCAACCGCGACCGGGCCCGCCGGCTGCTCGGCCGGCTGCGCGGGCGCCGGTGACGAGGGAGCGGAGCCCCGACGAATGGCCATGGGAACCCTGACGCGATGGGAACGGGCCCTAGAGCGCTGGCAGAGCGCGCTCGTCTCCAAGGCCCTCCACCACGAACCGGTCGAGCTGCTCGACGCGCTGCGCCACGAGTGCGACGACCACGCCGTGGTGTGCAGCGGGAGCAGAGTGGTCGTGCCCAACGCCTACGAGGTGGAGCTGGACGCCCGGGTCCACGAGACGCTGCTGCGCCGCGGGGGCGGTGACGTGGGCCAGGCCCTGACGGACGTGCTGGCCCGCCACGGCGACGAGAAGGGGTACGAGTGGGCGGGGCCGCTGACCGTGCGCATCACCCCGGCGGCGCGCCCGCCCGACGACCCCTACCGGGTGAGCAGCAGCCCCATGCCGCACGTCCGCGCCGACGCCTTCCCGGCGGGGGGCTGACGCCCCTGAGTGGCTCCCCGCGCCCGGGAAGGAGGAGCATGGGGTAAGAGCGGCGCACACGGGTGGCTGCCCGCGCGGGAGGCGGTGCACGCGTTGACCGGGCAGATCTTCGCTACCTTCGGGGCGGAGACCGCCGCTGTCTACGTACTGGCGGACAGCGGTGACGAGCTGCGGCTGGCCGAGGCGGCCGGTGACTCGCGCGCCCACGGGCTGCCCCCGGTGTACGCCCTGTCCGGGCCGTCCGCGGTGGCCGACGCCTGCCGCGCCGGGCGGCCCCGGTGGGTGACCTCGAAGGAGCCCGGCCCCGCCGGGGCGGGCGGGCCGGTGTCGCTGGGCGCGCTGCCGCTCGGGACGGCCCCGCAGTTGCTGGGCTGCCTCGTCGTGGTGCGCAAGGACGGTGACGGCTTCGGCGCCGACCAGCGCGCGTTCCTGGAGCTCTACGCCGACCAGACGGCCGCCGGGCTGGAGGCGGCGGCGGCCCGCGTCACGGCGCCCGTGCAGGTGGGCTCGCCCACGGGCCCGCCGCTGCTGCCGCTGCGCGGCGGGACCTTCGTGCTGACGCTGCGGACCGGGCGGATGGACGTGGACACGCAGGTGCTCCACCTGCTCGGCGTTCCGCCCGCCGACTTCGACGGGCAGGTGTCCACCCTGCTGGAGCGCGCCGTACCCGACGACGTACCGGCGCTGATGTCGGTCGTCGAGCCGGACCGGTCGGACGCCCACCAGCAGCTCGCGTTCCGCATCCGCCGGCCCGGCGGTGAACTGCGCTGGCTCGGGCTGCGCTGCCGCGTCCTGGGCGGCCCGGACGGGCGGCCCGAGCGCGTGCTGGGCGTGGTGGGCGACGCCTCCTACCTGCGCCCCACCCCCGACGAGGTGTCCCTGGTGCAGCGGCTGTCCGCCGCGCTGGCCGGCGCCACCACCATCCGGGACGTCAGCAGGGTGGTCGTCGAGTCCCTGCGCGCCCCGCTGGGGGCCACCCGGATCGCAGTCGCCGAGCTGGAGGGCGACCGCCTCGTGGTCACCCTCCTGGACCCGCCGCAGCCCGACGCCTGGCCCGGCGCATGGCGCTCGGAGTGGCGCTCGGAGTGGCCGGACGCCTCCAGCCACACCATGCCGACCCTGGAGAGCGCGCTGCGGGAGGGCCATGTGGCCCTGTGGCCGCCCGGCACCCCGCTCGAACCCGGCCTCGCCGGCATCGGCCCCGGCGGCCTGGCGATCCTGCCGCTCCCGGCGGACGGCCGCATGGTGGGGGTCTGCCTCGTCGGATGGGACGGCGACCACCGCTTCGGACCGGAGGAGCGCTCCCTGCTGACCGCGACGGCCGGTCTGGTGGGCCAGGCGCTGACGCGCGCCCACGCCCTGAACGCCGGGCACGAACTGGCCACGATGCTCCAGCGCAGCCTGCTTCCGCGCAAGCTCCCGGCGCTGCCGGGCGGCGAGGCGGTGGCGCGGTACCTGCCCGCGACCGTCGGCCTGGAGGTCGGCGGCGACTGGTACGACGTCATCCCGCTCTCCGACGGGCACGTGGCCCTGGTCATCGGCGACGTCCAGGGACACAGCGCCGGGGCCGCCACCATCATGGGGCAGATGCGCACGGCGATCCGGGCGTACGCGGTGGAGGGCCACCCGCCCGACGTCGTCGTGGCGCACGCCAACCGGCTGCTCGTCGGCATGGAGACCGACCTGTTCGCCACCTGCTGCTATGTCGACCTCGACATGGAGGAGGGCCTCGCCTGGATCGTCCGGGCCGGGCACCTGCCACCGCTGCTGCGGCTCCCCGACGGCACCACCGAGGCCCCGGAGATCGAGGGCGGGCCGCCGCTCGGTGTCATGGCCGAGGCCGAGTACCCGCTGACCGAGGTCGGGGTCAGCCCCGGAACCCTGATCGCCCTGCTCACCGACGGCCTGGTGGAGTCCGCGTCCCTCCGCCTGGAGGACGGGATGCGCGCCGTGTGCGCGACGCTGCGGGGCGCCGACCCGGCCGACCCGGGGCGGATCGCCGACGGGCTGGTCGCCGGCACGCGCCGGCGGGACGACGACGTGGCGGTCCTGCTGCTGCGCTACGACGGGATGCGGGTCCGGCCCATCCGCGCCCGGTGGGCGGTGTGGCGGCTGCCCGACGCCGTCATGCACGCCCGCCGCTTCACGGGGCGCACCCTGCGCGGGTGGGGCGTGACGGAGGAGGTCGACATGGCCCTGCTGGCGGTGTCCGAGCTGGTCACCAACGCCATCGCGCACACCCAGGGGGAGGTGCGGCTCGACCTGACCCTGGCGGCCGACCGCCTGCGCATCGCCGTCAACGACGCCTCGCCGCGTGCCCCGGTCAAGGCCACCAGCGTGGACTGGGAGGCGACCGGCGGCCGGGGGCTGCTGCTGGTGGAGGCGGTGTCCACGTCGTGGGGGTCGGTGCCGCTCAGCGGCGGCAAGCAGGTGTGGTGCGAGATCGCCGTGTCGCCGCGCGAACCGCCCGGGGACGGGGACGGAAGCGGCGCGGAGGACGGAAGCGGTGACGGCGCCGGGCCGCGCCCGCGCCGCGACAGGAGGAGGCGATCAAGGTGAGCGGGACGCGCACGCGCCGCCGCCGGACCGGGCCCGCGCTGCTGCTGGCGGCCGGGCTGGCCCTCACCTCGGGCCTCGCGGCCTGCGGCCAGGCCGCCGAGGTGCGGGAGCCCGGTACCCAGGTCGCCCGGGACGGCCGGGGGATCGGTCTGCTGCTGCCGGACAACACCAACCGCTTCGACACGTTCGACCGGCCGCTGATCGAGAAGCGGATCGCCGAGCTGTGCGCCGAGTGCGACGTGGAGTTCGCCAGCGCCCAGCACGATGTGGCGACCCAGCAGCAGCAGGTCGACGCGATGATCACCAAGGGCGTCCGGGTGCTGATCCTGGACGCCGTCGACTCCAGGTCGCTGCGCTCCTCGGTCGACCGCGCCCGGGAGGCGGGCATCGAGGTCGTCGCCTACGACCGGCTCGTGGAGGGCCCCATCTCGGCGTACGTCTCCTTCGACGGCGCCCGGGTGGGCCGGCTCCAGGGCGAGGCGCTGCTGCGGGCCCTCGGCGACGAGGCGCACGGCGGCCAGATCGTGATGATGAACGGCGCCGCCACCGACCCCAACTCGGCGTGGTTCAAGGAGGGCGCGCTGTCCGCCCTCGAAGGCAGGGTCAGGATCGGCAAGGCGTACGACACCGCCGAGTGGCGGCCGGTGAACGCCCACATCAACATGTCCGGCGCCATCGCCGCCCTGGGCGCCGGGAGCATCGACGGCGTGTACTCCGCGAACGACGGCCTCGCCGCCGGTGTCATCTCCGCGCTCAAGTCGGCCAAGATCCGGCCGCTGCCGCCGGTGACCGGGCAGGACGCGGAGCTCGCCGGCATCCAGCGGATCGTCGCGGGGGAGCAGTACATGACCGTCTACAAGCCGTTCCGGCTGGAGGCGTACGCCGCCGCCGAGATGGCCGTCGCGCTGGTACGGGGCCAGCGGCCGGACGGCGTGGCGACGGGCCGGGTGGACAGCCCCACCACCAAAGGCATCCCCTCCGTCCTGCTCACGCCGGTCTCCGTGACCGCCGACAACATCGAGGAAACCGTGGTCAAGGACGGTATGTACACCATTGACCAGATCTGCACCCCGAAGTTCGCGGCCGACTGCCGGCGGGCCGGACTGACCCCGTAGGAGGTCCGCATGTCCCCACCACCCCTCCTGGCGCTCAAGGGCATCTCCAAGCGGTTCGGTGCCGTGCAGGCGCTCGCCGGCATCGACCTGGAGATCCGCGCCGGTGAGGTCGTCGCGCTGGTGGGGGACAACGGCGCCGGCAAATCGACCCTGGTCAAGGTCGTCGCGGGCGTGGACCCGGCCGACCAGGGGGTGATCGAGTGGCGCGGCAGGCCCGTCCACATCGGCCGCCCGCACGACGCGCAGGCCCTCGGCATCGCGACCGTGTACCAGGACCTGGCCCTGTGCGACAACCTCGATGTCGTCGGCAACCTCTTCCTCGGCCGGGAGATCCACCGGGTGGGCGTCCTGGACGAGGTCGAGATGGAGCGGCGCACCCTCGGCCTGCTCGACACCTTCTCCATCCGGATGCCCAGCGTCCGCGTTCCGGTCGCCGCCCTGTCCGGCGGGCAGCGGCAGACCGTCGCCATCTCCCGCTCGCTGCTGGGCGAGCCCAGGCTCGTCCTGCTCGACGAGCCCACCGCCGCGCTCGGCATCGAACAGACCGCCCAGGTGCTCGACCTCGTCGACCGGCTGCGCGAACGGGGACTCGGTGTCCTGCTCATCAGCCACAACATGGGGGACGTCAAGGCGGTCGCGGACTGGATCGCCGTCCTCCGCCTCGGCCGGAACAACGGCTTCTTCGACGTGACGACGACCTCCCACGAGCAGATCATCTCCTCCATCACCGGGGCCACCGACAACGCCGTCACCCGGCGGGCGTCCCGCGAGTGGGAGGTGGACTGATGAGCGGCCCGAAGGGCAGGGCCGGCAAGGGCGGCGCCACCGCCCCCGGCCGGGCCACCTCTCCGGGCGGCACCACCGGCGCGAAGGCGCACCACGCCCAGGCCCTGCGGGACAGCCTCCGCAGCGGCGAACTGGGCTCCGTCCCCGTCCTGCTCAGCTTGGCCTCGATCTGGCTGATCTTCGTCATCCTGAACGACAACTTCCTCTCGCCGCGCAACCTGTCGAACCTGAGCGTCGACATCGTCGGCACCGGGCTGATCGCCGTGGGCGTGGTCTTCGTCCTCCTCCTGGGCGAGATCGACCTGTCGGTCGGATCGGTGAGCGGCCTCGCGGCGGCCGTCTTCGCCGTCCTGAACGTCCAGCATGGCATGGCGGAAGGCATGGCCGTCCTCATCGCCGTGGTCATGGCCGCGGCCATCGGGGCCGTCCACGGATTCTTCTTCGCCAAGGTCGGGGTGCCCGCGTTCGTGGTGACCCTCGCCGGCCTGCTGGGCTGGAACGGCCTGATGCTGTACGTCCTCGGGTCGAGCGGCACCATCAACCTCGACGACGAGGGCCTGGTCGCCATGCTCACCGCCCACTACTTCCACGACGTGGCGGTCGCCTACGGGGTGGCGGCCCTCGGCACCGCCGGCTACTTCCTCGTCTCCTTCCGCGACGCGCGGCGGCGCCGTGCCGCGGGGGTGCCCGCCCGGACGCTCACCGAGATCGCCGTACGCACCGGGGCCCTGGCCGTGGTGGTCTTCGCCGCCGCGTTCGTCCTCAACCGGTTCCAGGGGCTGCCGCTCGCCCTGCTGATCTTCATGGTGGTCCTCGTCGGGCTCGACCACGTCCTGCGCCGCACCACCTACGGACGCATGATCTTCGCGATCGGCGGCGGCGTCGAGGCCGCCCGGCGCGCCGGTCTCGGGGTGCCCTGGGTGCGGATCTCGGTGTTCATGGTGTCGGGCACCATGGCCGCGATCGGCGGCCTCTTCCTCGCCTCCCGGGTCACCTCGGCCAGCCAGGCCTCGGGCGGTGGCATCCTGCTGATGAACGCCATCGCGGCGGCGGTCATCGGCGGCACCAGCCTGTTCGGCGGACGCGGCAGGGTCTGGTCCGCGCTGCTCGGCGTCCTGGTCATCCAGTCGATCGCCTCCGGCGTCGCCCTGCTGGGCATCCAGGCCGCCGTCCAGTTCATGATCACGGGCGGAGTGCTCCTGGTCGCCGTGGTCATCGACGCGCTGTCGCGGCGCGCCCAGAAGGCCCACGGCCGGATCTGAGCCGTACACCACCCCCAAGCCCGTGGCCGCGCGGCGGGGCCACGGGGCATGGCCGGTCGTCATCGTGGGACTCGTCAATTCCTGTCGTGCCGGACGGCCGGACGGCCGGACAACGAGACGGAGGGAGAACCGTGAGCAGCGCCAGACAAGAACGAGCACAGGCCGCGAAGCTTCCCGACGACGACGTCATAGCCGTCCTGCTGCGCCAGCACGCGCTCATCCGGGACCTCTTCGCGGAGGTCAGGGACGCGCGGGGCGGCCGGCCCCGGCAGGAGGCCTTCGACGCACTGAGGGCACTGCTGACGGTGCACGAGACGGCGGAGGAGATGATCCTGCGCCCGGTCGCCACCGACACCGCCGGCGAAGCGGAGGCCGAGGCCCGCAACCAGGAGGAGAAGGCGGCGAACCAGGTCCTCGCCGAGCTGGAGCGGATGGACGTCTCCGGCCCCGAGTTCGACGCCCTGCTCCGCAGGTTCGAGAAGGACGTCGTCGCGCACGCGGAACACGAGGAGCGGGAGGAGTTCCCCGCCGTGCTCCAGGAGTGCCCCGAGACCCGGCGCAGGAGGCTGGGCGGTCAGCTCCGACTCGTGGAGAAACTCGCCCCCACCCACCCGCACCCGCGGACCGCCGGCTCACCCACCGCCCAGTGGGTCGTGGGCCCGTTCGCGGCCATGCTGGACCGCACCAGGGACGCGCTGGGGCGCGTCACCGACCGCTGACCTCAGGGACCGCTTACCTCAGGCGGACCGGCCGCCGGCGTCACCGGGCGGGGTGCCGGCGGCCGAGGAGGAGCCCCAGCGCGACCATGCCCACGCCCAGCGCGAAGTGCAGCCAGTTGTCGGCCGTGTTGACCGGCACGAAGTTGGCACCGCTGTCGTGGTCGATGAACAGCCCGTACAGCCACAGTGCCAGGTAGATGACGCCACCGACGACGAGGAAGCTCCGGGCGGTCGACGCGGCGCGCGCCATCGACAGGCCGGCGAGACCGAACAGCAGGTGGACGAGGTTGTGCAGGATCGACACCTGGAACACGCCGAACAGCTTGGCCCCGGAGTCGTGCGAGGCGAACTCCATGGCGTCGTAGTCGGTGGTGATCCCGGGAACGAACCCCAGCACGCCCACCAGCAGGAAGACGGCGCCCACGAGGAACGCGGCCTGCTGCACGGCGGTCCGGGGAGCCACGTGCGTACCGCGCGTACTGTCCATGATCGGGCTTCCTTCCCCTCGGGACGGCCCTGCCAGGTCGCCCTGCATTTCTGGCGGATCTCCCTTTGAGGCGCGATTACCCCGGTTGCTGATACTTATCCCATTTTTATGCCGCGTCGGCGGCGGGGGCGCGGGGAGGGACCACGACGTCCGCCCCGGCTCCGTTTGGCCGCGCCGCCACCGGGCAGTCGGCTCCCATGGCCGACCTGTTGCGACGCACCCGCCGCGCCTACGCCCGGGACCACGCCCGTCCGCTGGGCGGGTACCTGGCCGCCCTGGCCGGGTACGGCGCCTATGTGACCGGGTGGGCGGCGGCCGTCCGCCGCAGTGGGGCCGCGCCGCCCGACCGGGCGG
Source organism: Streptomyces sp. WAC05374 (assembly GCF_004353505.1). Taxonomy (GTDB): domain Bacteria; phylum Actinomycetota; class Actinomycetes; order Streptomycetales; family Streptomycetaceae; genus Streptomyces. Next base: position 553,506 of record NZ_SMNQ01000001.1, on the reverse strand, counting down.
AGCCGTGGGACGTGGCGCTCACGGCGGTGGCGACCTTCCGGCTGAGCCGGCTGCTCACCAAGAGCGCGGTGACCAGCCCGCTGCGGGCGCCCTTCACGACGTACCACGGCCCCCAGGGACCCGCCGAACTGGACGAGAAACCCAGGGGCGGTGCCAGGAGGACGGCCGGGGAGCTGATGACCTGCCCGTTCTGCATGAGCGTGTGGGTGGGCACGGCGCTCACCGCGAGCCGGGTGCTGTGGCCGCGCGCGACCCGGGCGGCGGTCGCCACCATGGCGACGGTGGCCGGGGCGGACGCGTTGCAGCTCGCGTACACGCTCCTGACCGACCGGGTCACGAAGGACTGACCGGCCGGCCCGGAGGCGTCGTCGCCCTGTGGCGCGCGAGCCGCCCGGCCGCGGCCGACAGCAGCAGGTCCAGCGCCGTCGGGTACGCGCTGTCGCCCATCCGCGCCACCAGGTGGCGGGCCGTCGCGGCGACATGCGGATGGGTCGCCGCGGGCAGCCGCCCGTACGTGGTCCGCCACACCTCCGCCTCCGCCTCCCGGGCCGCCCGGGGCAGCGCCGCGTTCGCCGCGTCCAGGGCGGCGAACGCCAGGGTCTGGTCGACGAAGGCGTGGTAGAGCCGCACCGCCTCCGGGTCCGGGAACCCCGCGCCCCGCAGGATGCCCAGGATCGTCTCCACCGCCCGGATCTCGTGGACGCGCCCCGTCACCCGGCACGCGCCCAGCACCGCCGCCTGCGGCTGGGCCAGCGCCCCGGCGTGCATGCGCAGCCCCAGGCTCCGCAGGTCCTCGCACCAGTCGCCGGTGGGCCGCCAGCCCGACAGCGCCCGGCCGATGAGCTCGTCGGCGACCGCGAGCAGCAGGTCGTCCGTCCCGCGGAAGTACCGGTACAGCGCGCTCGGGTCGGCGCCCAGCGCCAGACCGAGACGGCGCACGGTGAGCGCCTCCGCCCCGTGCTCGCCGATCAGGCGCAGGGCGGTCTCCACGATCAGCCGCTCGGACAGCACGACGCCCTGCTTGGTCGGGCGGCGCCGCCGCCGGGCGGATCCGGGTACGACGCGGTCGGCCATGGCGCTCCTCGCAGGGGGTGGGGTGCGCACCCACGGTCGCGGCGGGCCGCCCTTATGTCAACGCCATTGACCTGTCAGCGGCCGTGCCGGTTCGATGGGCGCCCATGCAGACCCCTCGCCACGCCGACCTCGTCCTCACCGGCGGCCCCGTCCTCACGCCCACCGCCGGCACTCCCGGCGCGCCGCCCGCGACCGCCGTCGCCGTCACCGGCGGCCGGATCAGCGCCGTGGGCACCGCCCACGACGTGCGCGACCTCATCGGTCCGGCGACCGAGGTCGTGGGGCTGGCCGGCCGCCTGCTGCTGCCCGGCTTCCAGGACGCGCACGTCCACCCCGTCCCCGCCGGGCTGGAGGCCGCCCGGTGCGACCTCACCGGGGCCACGACGGCCGGGGACACCCTCGCCGCCGTACGCGCCTACGCGGACGCCCACCCCGACCAGGAGTGGATCACCGGCGGCGGCTGGTCCATGGAGGCCTTCGAGGGAGGGACGCCCACCAAGGGGCTCCTCGACGCGATCGTCCCCGACCGCCCCGTCCACCTGCCCAACCGCGACCACCACGGTGCCTGGGTCAACAGCCGTGCCCTGGCCCTCGCCGGCATCACCCGCGACACCCCCGACCCGTCCGACGGCCGGATCGAGCGCGACGCGTCCGGCGAACCCACCGGCATGCTCCAGGAAGGAGCCATGCGACTGGTCGGACGCCTCACCCCGCCGTCGACCGGTGCCGAGCGGCTGGCCGCCCTCCTGCACGCCCAGCGGACGCTGCACGCGCTCGGGGTGACCGCCTGGCAGGACGCCCTCGTCGGCACGTTCCTCGGCATGGACGACCCCTCCGGCGCCTACCTGGCCGCCGCCCGCGACGGCTCGCTCACCGCCCGGGTCTCGGGCGCCCTGTGGTGGGACCGCGAGCGCGGTGCCGAGCAGATCCCGGACCTCGTCGCACGGCGGGAGGCCCTCGGCCACGGCCGGTTCCGCGCCCGCACCGTCAAGATCATGCTGGACGGCGTCGCCGAGAACGGCACCGCCGCCCTCCTCGACCCCTACCTGGACCGCTGCGGCTGCGCCACCGCCAACAGCGGCACCAGCTTCGTGGACCGGGCCCGACTGCCCGACTACGTCACCGAGTTGGACGCCCTCGGCTTCCAGGTCCACTTCCACGCCCTCGGCGACCGCGCCGTGCGCGACGCCCTGGACGCGATCGAGGCCGCCCGCCGCGCCAACGGCCCCAGCGACACCCGCCCGCACCTCGCCCACCTCCAGGTCGTCCACCCCGACGACGTCCCGCGCTTCGCGCGCCTCGGCGCCACCGCCACCGTCCAGCCGCTGTGGGCCGCGCACGAACCGCAGATGGACGACCTGACGATTCCGTTCCTCGGCCCCGAACGGGCCGCCCGGCAGTACCCGTTCGCCGACCTGCTGCGCTCCGGGGCACGGCTCGCGGCGGGCAGCGACTGGCCGGTCAGCAGCCCCGACCCCCTCGCGGGCGTGCACGTCGCCGTCAACCGGGTCCTGCCCGGCGGGACCGGTCCGGTCTTCCTGCCGGAGCAGCGCATCGGTCTGACCGACGCGCTCACCGCGTACACCGCCGGCTCGGCGCACGTGAACCACCTCGACGACACCGGCGTCATACGGCCCGGGGCCCTGGCCGACCTGGTCGTCCTGGACCGCGACCCGCGCGCGGCGCCGCCGGAGGCCATCGCGGAGGCCCGGGCCGTGCTCACGTACGTCGGCGGCGAGCGTGTCCACGCCGCCGCCGACGCGTGACCGGCCGGGCCGTCAGCCGAGCTTCTTGAGCAGCTCGGCCGCCAGCGGGGCGGAGGAGGCCGGGTTCTGGCCGGTCACCAGGTTGCGGTCGACGACCACGTGCGGTGCCCACGGCTCGCCCTCCCGGAAGTCGGCGCCGATCTCCACCAGACGGTCCTGAAGCAGCCACTTCGCCTTCTCGGCGAGACCCGCCTGCGTCTCCTCCGCGTTGGTGAAGCCGGTCAGCCGGTAGCCCGCGAAGGCGTTGGTGCCGTCCTCCTTGCGGGCGGCGAGCAGCCCGGCCGGACCGTGGCACACCACCCCGAGGGGCAGGCCCGACTCCAGGGCGCGGGTCAGCAGGCGGCCGGACTCGGCGTCGGCCGACAGGTCCTCCATCGGTCCGTGCCCGCCGGGGTAGAACACGGCGGCGTACTCGCCGAGGTCCACGTCCGCCAGGGCCACCGGGCGCTGGAGGGCGGTGAGCGACGCGAGGGCGCCGGCGACCCGGTCGGCGCCGTCCTGCCCGCCGTTGACCTCGGGCGCGAGGCTCGCCCGGTCCACGGTCGGCACGACGCCGCCCGGAGTGGCCACCACCACCTCGTGGCCGGCCGCGGTGAACGCCTCGTAGGGGGCCACGACCTCCTCGGCCCAGAAGCCGCTCGGGTGCTTGGTGCCGTCCGCCAGCGTCCAGTGGTCGGCGCCGGTCATCACGAAAAGGATCTTCGACATGGGTCTCTCTCCCGGGTACGTGCGGTCGATGCACCGACCGTAGGCCGGGAACCCCATAGGGAGCCAATGGGGAAACCGATCGCCGCCATCGGAAATCCTATGACTGAAAGATCCGGTATGTCGGCCTCCCTATGCCTGCCTCGCCGGGTGCGCGGCCAGCGACGCCACCGGCGCGGTCTCGCTCAGGTGACCCACCTGGTGCCGTGCCCGGTCGGCGGCGGCCGGGGCGCCGGAGATGGCCGCCGTCGTAGGGGCGGGCGGCGCGGCCTTGCCCCGGTCGTCGGGCGCGTTCGCCACGGAGGACCAGGTACGCAGCCGATGGCTGACCGCGTCGTCCAGGCTCACCGGGGCGCCGCGCTGCTCGGCCAGCCGGCTCGCCTCCCGGCCGAGCGCCGCGATGTCGTCCCAGCGCAGTCGCAGTACCACCGACACCTCCGCGCCGCCGTCCGGAAGTCCTCGCATCGTCGGCTCGTCGCGCTCGTTCATCGCCGCTCCTGTCGTTGCCGCAGAGACGTTTCACCGCATGAGTACGGAGCACCCGTGCACCCCGTTCAGCACACCACCGAACGGCCTGTCGCCCGAATGGGCGCACGGCGGGCCGCGGGTGCACGCTGGAGAGGTGACGGAGTGACCAGGAGGTGTGTGGCATGAAGACGATCGTCGGCTGGCACGTGGACGTCGAGTTCACCGAGGACGAGGTCGCGGGCAAGACCCGGGCGGCCTGCATGGTCCGGCTCCCGGACGGCACCGAGATGCGTGCCCACGGCCACGCCAAGCGGCACCCTGACGACCGGGAACAGCAGCGCGTCGGCGAGGAGATCGCCGCCGCCCGCTGTCTGAACGAACTCTCCCGAAATCTGATGAAGAAGGCGGGGGGCGAGATCGAGGAGGTGACGCACGTCCCGGCGCACCTGGCCATGTGACGTGCAGACGCGCCGAAGGACGGGGCGCGGCCGGCCCGGCCGCGCCCCGTCGCGCGTGTCACCTCTTGCGCCCCGCCGACGGCTGTACGCGCGTCCTCTTCCGCGCCCGGTCCCGCCGGCCTGGGTGAGCGCGGCGTGACGCGATCCGTCTTCCGCGCCCGGTCCCGCCGGCCCGCGTCCGTACGCGTCGCTCAGGACGACCGCGCCTCCCGCGTACCGGACCAGTTGGCCCTGCGGATGGCCTCCAGCGGTTCCGGCTTCGGCATCCGGGACCGCCCCGGGATGTCCAGCTTCCCGGCCGGCTCGTACAGGTGCCGCTTCGACGCCTGCTCGTCGACGCCCTCACCACCGCGGCCGCCCTGCCTCCGTCCCGGGCTCCGGCGCCACGAGTGTCCGCGCCGCGCCCGGCCGAACGGGTGGGGCGGCGGGCCGGACGGGTGATGCCGTACCGCGTCCGCGCCGTGGCTGCCGGGGCGCGGCGGGTCCGCCTGGCAGATTCGGTCCCGTTAACTCCAAGCGCCCCGCCCACTGGGGCTGCTGGGCCGGGCCCCCGGACGCGTCGGATCGTCCGGGGGCCCCGGCTTGTCCGCGGGGTGTGCCTCTACGATGAGGCCATGAGCCCCGATCAGCGCCGATGCCGCGTACGCCCCCCGGCGTACCGCGGGGTGCTGCTGATCCTGGCCGTGCTCGCCGGAGTCCTCGCCATGCACGGGCTGGCCCCCGGCACCACCGCCCCGGCCGCCTCCGCCCACGCCCACGCGCGGCCCGCCGCCCACGTGGACGGTGACGCCTGCGACCACGCGGAAGAGGGCCGTGACGGGGCGGGCCACGCCGAGCACGCGGACTCCACGTGCGCGGCCGGCGGCGTCTCCACCGCGCCGGGCCGGCCACCGCTGCTCGCCGGCGCCGTCTCCCCGGCGGCCGGCGCCGGGCACCTCGCCGACCCCGCCGGGGCACGGGCGACCGGCCGCGCTCCGCCCGACCTGGCCGAGCTGCAACTCCTTCGCATATAGGGGGCACCCCGCGCGGCGCACCGTCCTCCGGCCTCCGCGAGGACCGGCGCCGCGCCCGGAGCCGTTCCCCCATGCACACGCACGCGCAAGGAGTCGCACCACCCATGACCGCACGACGTCTCTCCCGCACCCGCGCGGCCGTCGCCTCGGCCGCCGTCACCGCCGCCGCTCTCGTCCTCGCCGCCTGCGGCGGCGACGGAGGGGACCCCTCCCACACCGGCCACGGCAGCGCGCGCGCCGCCTCCCCGTCCGCCTCCGCCCCGGCCGAGCGGGGCGGCCACAACGCCGCCGACGTGGCCTTCGCCCAGGGGATGATCCCGCACCACCGCCAGGCCGTCGACATGGCGGACATGGCGGCGGACCGGGCATCCGCCACGGAGGTCAAGGAGCTGGCCGCCGCCATCAAGAAGGCCCAGGACCCCGAGATCCGGACCCTGTCCGGCTGGCTCACCTCCTGGGGCGAGCAGGTGCCCGGCGAGGACGCCTCCGCAGGCCACTCCGGACACGGCGACGGCATGGCGGGGATGATGACCCCGCAGGAGATGGACCAGCTCGAGAAGTCCTCCGGCAAGGCCTTCGACACCGCGTTCCTGAAGCTCATGATCAAGCACCACGAGGGCGCGGTCGCCATGGCCCGGACCGAGCAGGCGAAGGGCTCCCACGGGCCCGCCGAGGAGATGGCGGCCGCCATCATCGCCTCCCAGTCCGCCGAGATCACGCGGATGAAGGAGCTGCTCGGCACGGACTGACCCCGGAGCGGGGCACCTACCCGCGGCGCCCCAGCGCCTCCCGGCAGGCCTCCCGTACCCGCGCGTCGCCCAGGTAGGCGGCGACGCCGTGGTGGTTGGCGCTGTCGTTGCTCACCAGCACGTCGGTGACGCGGTCCGCCGGGGCGTACTCCGGGCGCAGGGTGTGGTCCAGGGCCACCAGGTCCCTCGGGTCCGAGGCGTTGAGCCAGGCGTGGACGCCCGGCGGCACCGCGGGCGCCGCGGCCAGGTGGCCCTGGACCTCCGCCACGGCCAGCGGGGAGCCGAGCGTCACCAGGAGCCCGGCCTCCCGCTCCGACTCCGCGAGCACCTCGTACGCGACGACGGAGCCCAGGCCGTGGCCGACGACGACCGGCGGGGTGTCACCCGCCTTCTCCAGCTCCGCGGCCAGGACGCCGCGCACGGCGTCCCGGGCCCCGCCGAAGAAGTAGGCGTGGGCGTCCTTGAAGGTGTCCCTGACCAGGGTCCTCAGCACGGCCCGGCGGGCGGCCGCCGACTCGGCCATCGTGTCGGCCAGGTACGTCATGTCCCGCAGCCAGCCGCCGAGCGGGTCGCCCGGCTCCCCGGTCCACGGGCCCTCCGGCGCGGGGGTGGCCGACTCGAACCACGCCTCGCCCAGGGTGCGCGCGACGAACTCCTCGGGCGGCTCGTCCCGTACGGGCGCCGGCATCTCCTCCTCGGCGCCCCGGGCGCCCTCCGGACCGCCGTCCAGGGGGTCGGGCGCCGTGTCGGGCAGCGGCGAGGTGTGCCGTACGGACGCCCAGTAGGCCATCAGGGAGGCGTCGCCGAGGTCCTCGCCGAACAGGGCGCGGTCCCACAGGGACCTCAGGAGCTCCGGACGGACCTTGTTGCCGCTGCCGTGGACGTAGATCATCCTGGCGCCCATGGTTCCTCCCGCCCCCCATGAAGAGACGGTCACTGTCAGTTTAGGCCGCGGCGTGGGCGGGGGCCCGGTCACGGCCGCCCGGGTGGCGGTGGCGCCAGAACCAGAAGACGCCGCAGGACACCAGGGCCCACGCGCCCAGCACCGCGAACGGGGACACGTGCTGGTGGCCGCCGAAGTAGACGGCCGTGTGCTGGGCGTTCACCGAGGCGCCCGGAGGCAGCCAGCGCCCGAGGTGGCCGAGCGCGGACGGCAGCAGGGGCCAGGAGACCGCACCGCCCGACGACGGGTTGCCCAGCAGCACCATCAGGCCCCAGGTCGGCAGCATCGCCCACCGCCCCATCAGGGTGTTGAACATGGTGAAGACCATGCCGGACGTGAACATCGTCAGCGCCAGGATCAGCCACGACTCCCCGAACGGCAGGTCGACCGCGCCCAGCAGCCAGTCGACCGTCGCGGCGATGGCGAAGCCGCCGAGCAGCGCGTACCCCGCCGTGAACGCGATCCGCTCGGCCGGGTCCAGCCCACGGGCGTGCACGCTGAGCTGGATCGCCCCGACGAAGCCGATGATCACGGCGGCGAGCGAGATGTAGAACAGCGCGAGCCCCCGCGGGTCGCCCTTCTGCAACGGCTGGACGTCCCGCACCGCGACCGGCACCCCCGTCGCCCGCCCCACACGGATTGCCGCCTCGGCCAGGAGCTGTGCCACGGAGGCCCCCGCCGCTCCGACCACGTCCAGGGCGACGCCCCCGCCCGGCCGGGCGGTGAGCACCGCGAAGACCTCCTGCTCCTCCACCGCACGGCGCGCCGCCGCCCCCGTGCCGTACCGGCGCAGCTCCAGCGAGGCGTCGAGCGCCCGCTCCATGCCGTCGGTGAACCGCCGGCCCTCGGCCGTGTCCGTGGCGCCGACCACGGCCGTCGGGATGTGACGCGGCGTCGGATTGGCCATGGTGTACGTGTACGACCCGGCGAACAGCGCCGCCGCCGCTGCCAGGATCAGCACCAGCACGGTGGCCGGGAGGAAGGGCGACCGCCTGAACGCCGCCCAGGTGTCGGCCCGCGTCGGAGGGCGCCCGTGGGCGCCGTGGGGGCCACGCTCCCCGGCGGCATCATGCGTATCGGCCATGCCGTCAGGCTAAAGCGCACAGACAGGGCAAAAGGGTCGGCCACGCGCGCGCGTGGCCCGGTGTCCGGGCCGGACCGGCTTCGTCGTGCGCGGCGGGGGAGGTACCGTCGGGGACCCGGACGGGAATCGACGGAGGGGTCGTGGCGGTGCCGCACACCGAGGACGCAGCCGTGCCCGGACGGCCTCGCCGCCGGCTCCTGCTGGCCGGCGAGTGCGAACAGGAGGGCCACGTCCGCGTGTCGGGTCAGGTCTACCTGGACACGCTCACGGAGTGGGAGCGGATTCTGGCCGGTCTGCTCCGGCGCGAGGGGGACGTGCACATGGACCTGTCGGGAGTCACCTTCGTCGACGTGGCGGGCGCGACGTCGCTCGCCGGCACGGCGCAGCGCCTGCCCGAGGGGCGGCGGATCGTGGTCCATCACCCACCCGCCACACTGAGTCGTGTGCTGGACCTGTTCTGGCCGGATCTGGTGGCGATCGAGGTGGTGAGGTGAACGACATGAGGCCGACGGCCGATCCGTTCACGCACCCAGCCCTGTTCTACGCGGACGAGGCCGGGTACCTGGCGGGAACCGTGCCCTTCGTCCGCGCGGGCCTCGCCGCCGGAGAGCCGGTCGCGGTGGCCGTCCCCGGCGACAACCTCGCCCTGCTGCGCAAGGCGCTGGGCGAGGACGCGGAGCGCGTGCGGCTGCTGGACATGGAGCAGGCGGGGCGCAACCCCGGGCGGATCATCCCGCGCGTGCTGCGCGGCTTCGCCGACGCCCACCCCGGCCGCCGCGTCCGGATCATCGGCGAACCCATCTGGCGGGGGCGCTCGGCGGACGAGTACCCGGCCTGCGCCCAGCACGAGGCGCTGATCAACCACGCCTTCACCGGCCGCGCGGCCACCATCCTGTGCCCGTACGACACCTCGGGGCTGGACCCGGTGGCGCTGGCCGACGCCCGCGTCACCCATCCGGTGCTCATCGAGGACGGCGTCGAACGCGTCAGCGACGCCTACGCGCCCGACCGTGTCGTGACCGGCTACAACCTGCCCCTGCCGGCCCCGCCCGGCGCCCGCGCGCTGGCCTACGACGCCGACCTGCTGCCCGACGCGCGCGGCTTCGCTCTCGACCACGCGGACGTGCTCGGGCTGCCCGCGGACCGCCGCGACGACGTGGCCCTCGCCGTCTCCGAGCTGACCACCAACAGCGTCCTCCACGGCGGCGGCAGCGGAACGCTGCGGGTGTGGGCCGAGGCCGGGCATCTGGTGTGCGAGGTGCGGGACCACGGCAGGCTGACCGATCCCCTGGCCGGCCGCCGTCCCGCCACCCCGGGCCAGCTCGGCGGGCGGGGGCTGCTGCTGGTCAACTATCTCGCCGATCTCGTGCGCGTCCACACCACCGCCGACGGCACCACCATCCAGTGCCGTTTCCGGCTGCGGGCCTGAAGCCCGGCCTCCGCACCGGCCCCGGCCGTTGACGCCTCGGACGGGGCCCGGCGTCCCGCACGGGCGCGCGGGGGTCCTACGGGGAGGCCGGTGAGACGTCGCCCGGCGACTGCTCCGTGGTCGTCTCACCCGGGGGCGGCTCGGGGGGCGTCGTGGTGTCCTCCGTCCGGGGGCTCACCGGTGACTCGGGGGTCTCCGGACCCGGCGACGACGGCGGCTCGGGCGCGGGAGAGGACGGGGTGGGGGACGTCGCGGTGGCGGTGGGGCTGGTCGTCGGCGGCCGGGTCTCCCGGTCGCGGTCGGCGTTGGAGTCCCCCGGCTGGCGCTTCACCCATTCGCCGGTGCCGGTGTCGACGATGACGAACTCCTCGACGGGCTTGGCCGCCGGTTTCACGACGACCGTGCTCTCCATGCTGTAGCCGGGCCACGGAGTGCCGACGGGGCGCGGGGCGGTCTTCGTGATGACCGGTTCGCCCAGCGGGTTGCCGCAGGCGCACCGCACGCGCGGCACCCCGCGGTCGTCGACGAGCACGGCGGTGCCGGCCTGGAGGACCGCCTGGTAGGCGCGCGGGGCGCCGTCCCGGTAGCTGTGGTTGGTGACCCAGGTGTCGGCGCGCAGCCGCAGCGGGGTCAGCGACCGGAGGTAGTCCGGCACGGTGGACGGCTGGATGCGCAGCGCCGAGGCGAAGGCCCGGTTCTTGGCCGGCTGCGCCGACAGGTACTCGATCTGGCGCTCGACGTCGCAACTGGCCACGTTCTTGGTGCCGCCGTACAGCCCGCGCTGCGAACCGTCGTACTGCCGGACCGCGTTGTCGCCCGGCGCCGGGGCGGTCGTGGGCACCTGCACGGAGGGGGACGGCGAGTCGGCCGGGTCGTTCGCCGTGGAATCGGTGAAAGGGTCGGGGCCGGTGGCCGAGGCGTTCTGGAGGGAGATCGTGCCGCCTCCGCCTCCGCCGCCGCCGTCCTTGTCGCCGCTGGGGCGGGTCAGGACGACGGCCAGCACCACCGCCAGGACGACCGCCGCGGTGGCGATGGCGATGCGCGGAACGGACCGCCACCACGGGCGGCCTCCGCCGCCGCCCCCGCCGCCCGCGCCACTCGCGCCGCCGCCCCCGCCGCCCGTGCCCCCGGGGCCACCGGGCTCGCCCGGCCCGCCCGCACCGCTCGGAACCTCGCCTCCCGGGCGCGTCGGGGGACCACCCTGAGGGTGCGTGGAGTGGCCCGAGATGGGTCCCGGAGGGGGACCGCTGGGGCGATCGGAGGGCGGTTGGGAAGTCACGTTTTTCCCTTTCTTCCGTATCCGCGCCCATTGTGTGCTCGGCAGGGGCACGGACCGCAAACGGACCGCGCCCTCCCGGTGACACCGCGCCACCGTCCGCAGGCGAGCCCGCGGCGGCGCGCTTACCGTGGCACCGTGAGCCGTCACGGACCCAGCACACAGAGTCAGACGCCGAGCGGGGTGCGCGGCGCCGTCCACGACTGGGGCGACGCCCTCGTCACCGTCCTCGCCCCGCTGGTCGCCATGGCCGTCATGGCCGCCCTCGGCCTGTGGGCGGCCGGCGCCACCGACCTCCCCGACGGCGCCTTCCCACATGTCGTCGCGGCCGTCGTGATCATCGCCGCCGGCGGTGACGTGGACGTCGCGGGCGGCGCCGGCGGATTCGCCGGAACGAACGCGGAACTCACCATGATGCCGCTGTCGGTGACCCTCACCGGAGCGCTCGTCGCGGGCGTCTGCTTCCTGCGGCCGCTGCGGCACCGCGCGGTCGCCTCCACCGGCGAACTCCTCGCCCGCGTCGCCCGGACGGCCGTCCTCTGGCTGGCCGCGCTCGCCGCCCTCACCGCCCTGGCCCGGCACACCTTCACCATCGCGCCGCCCGGCTCACCCGTCGACATCATCGGCGACCTGCTGGACGCGACGCCCACCGTCGGCTTCCGGGCCGACGTCGGGCTCACTCTCCTGTTCGGCCTGATCTGGCTGCTCGGCGTCCTGCTCATCGCCCTGCTGGTCTCCCGCAGGGCACCGCTCCCCGCACGGCTGGTGCGCTACCAGGCACCGGTGCGCCCCGCCGCCCACGCCATGCTGCTCCTGCTCCTCGCGTACGTCGTCATCGGCCTGGTCGCCGGTCTGGTCGTGGCGGTGACCCGGGGCCACGCCGCCGAGACGTTCGCCGTGATCCTGCTGGGCCTGCCCAACGTCGTCTGGCTCGCCCTGGGCCTGGGCATCGGCGCCTCCTGGGAGGGCAGGGTGGAGGGCCCCTTCGGCCTGCCGATGCCCCAGGTCCTGGACGCGGCGCTGCGCGGCTCCGAGGACACCACGCTCGACGTGGCGGCCCTCGCCCAGCACGACGGGCGGGCCTGGTGGCTCATCCCGGCCGCCGCCGTCCTGCTGCTGGCCGCCGCCTTCGCCATGGCGGTCCGCTCACCGGCCGGCACCCGGCTGTGGCAGTACGCCCTCCACCTCGGCGTCGCCTTCGCGCTCACCATGCTCGTCGTCATGCCCGTCACCCGGGTCGTCGCCCGGCTCGGCCTGTCGATCCTCGGGATCATGGAGGTCGACGACCTGGGCGGCCGCGTCGCTCTGGTGCCCCACGTGTGGACCGGGGTCGGCCTCGCCCTGCTGTGGGGCGTGGTCGCCGGGCCCCTCGGCGGCCTGCTCGCCGCCCGGGTACGCCGCCGGGGGGAGGCCCCCACGCCGCCGAAAGCCCCGCCGGGCGCCCCGCCGGCCGCATGACCCTCACCCTCGACGTCAGCCTCACAGTTCCCGGAACACCGGCAGTGCCCAGGCCGGCGGGGCGGGCGGGGGCCTTTGGGTGTCGTCCTCCCGCACCAGCGCCGCCCGCAGCTCGGCGACGAACTGCAGACACGTGTCGTACCGCTCCTCCGGAGTCTTCGCCAGCGCCCGCGCCATGATGGCGTCGACCGTGTCGGGCAGGGCCGGCCGCTCCCCGGTCAGCGGCGGCGGAGGATCGTACTGGTGCGCCCAGAGCAGCGCCATGTCGTCGTCCCGCCGGAACGGCGGCACGCCCGCCAGCGTCTCGAACACCACGCACCCCAGGCTGTACACGTCGCACCGGCCGTCCACCGGGCGCCCCGAGATCTGCTCCGGCGCCACGTAGTCGAGCGTCCCCACGAACTGCCCCACGCTGGTGAACCCGGTCAGCGACAAGGACTTCTTCGTCAGACCGAAGTCCGTGAGGTAGACGTGCTCCGGATGCTCGCGGTCCGTGCCCGGCGCCACCAGGATGTTGCCGGGCTTCACGTCCCGGTGCACCAGCTCGTGCGCGTGCGCCGCGTCCAGCGCCGACGCCACCTGCGCGGCGATCCGCCCCGCCTTGTCGGGCGGCAGGGGACCCTCCCGGTCCAGCAGCGCCCGCAGGTCCTGCCCGGCGACGTACCGCATGGCGATGTACAGCACGCCCTCGGTCTCGCCCGCCTCGAACACCGGCACGATGTGCGGGTGGTCGATGGCCGCCGCCACCCGTGACTCGTGCGCGAAGCGCTTGCGAAAGGTGTCGTTGCGGGCCAGCTCCGGGGCGAGCAGCTTCAGCGCCACGGTCCGGTCCAGCCGCAGGTCCCGTGCCCGGTACACCACCGCCATGCCGCCGCGCCCGATCTCGTCCTCCACCCGGTAGTCCGCGATCCGGCGGCCGACCAGCCCGGACGGCCGCCCGGCGGGCAGGTCGTCGCGCGTGACGCGGTCCGTCATCAGGGCTCACCCGTCCGGCCGGCCCCGCCCCGGCCGCGCCATCCGCCCTCGCCGCCGTCGCGGTCCTCCGGCTCGACCACCCGCGTCGGCTCGGCCGCCGCGTCGGGCACGGGGGAGTGCTCGTCGGGCTCCACGACCCGGGTCGGTTCGGATTGCTGGGGTTCGACGATCCTGGTGGGTTCGGCCGCCGGGTCGGGCGGTTGGGGTTCGACGACCCGGGTCGGTTCGGGCGGTTGGGGGTCCACCACCCGGGTGGGTTCGGGTGCCGCGGCGGGCTGTTCGGGTTCCACCACCCGGGTCGGTTCGGGTGCCGCGTCCGGTACCGGGGCGTGGTCGACCACCCGGGTCGGTTCGTACCCGGCGGGCGCGGCCGCCGCGGGTGGGCCCTCGTCCGCCCCCGTACCACCGGAACGGCCCGTCCCGGCTCCGGCGGCCGGGGGGACGGGTTCCGGGGCGGACGGGACGGCCGACGGGCCGGCGGAGGCGGCGTACGTGCTCAGCCGCGTACCGTCGCAGTACAGCCACCGCTCGCGCCGCGCGTCGTACATCCACAGCGCCTCGCCGTCCACGACCAGGCCGATCCGCAGTCCCTGCGTCCGCCGCCGGAACGTCTCGCCGTCCACGCGCCCGGCCACCAGTTCCTCCGCGGCCGCCCGGTAGCGGCCCACCGCCTCCTCCGCGCGGGTGAGCAGCGGGCGGGGGTCGGAGGCCGTGCCCATCGGCCGGTCCGCCGCCGGGGGGTCCGGCGGGACGGAGACCAGCAGCCGTCCGTCCACCCAGGCGGACCAGCCGTTGGAGCACAGGACCTGGCCCCAGTCGCCGACCCGGTCCAGGAGCTGCACCGGCAGGAACGGGTCCAGCGGCACGGTCGGGCGCGACGGGTCCGGCTCCTCCCAGGCGGGCAGCCCCTCGGCGGGCACCACATGGCTGGGCCGGAAGCCGCCCGCCGGCGAGCCGGACGCACCGGAGCCGGGGGAGCGGGAGGACCCGGGGGAGCCGGGGAAGACCATCGGCGGTGCCTACTTTCGCATGATCACCGGCTCGTGCCGGCGCAGCAGTCTCGCGACCAGGAAGCCGAGGACGACGGACAGCACCACCAGCATCCCCATGTCCAGCAGCCACGTCGTGGCCGTGTGCTCGAACAGCGGGTCCGCCGTCTTGTCGGTCGGCGAGAGCCGCCGGATGTCGACCGTCGAACCCATCGCCCCGAACGCCCACCGGGACGGGATGAGCCAGGCGAGCTGCTCCAGGACGAGCGCCCCGTGGATTTTGAGCAGGCCACCGCAGAACACCACCTGGACGATCGCGAGGAGCACGAGGAGGGGCATGGTGACCTCCTCCTTGCGCACCAGTGCGGACACGAACAGGCCGAGCATCATCGCCGTGAACGACAGCAGGGCGACCGCGAGCGTGATCTCGATGAGCGGCGGCATCAGCACGCCCTTGCCGCCCGGGGCGTTCAGCGGGATGCCGATCAGCGCCACCAGCGTCAGGACGACGGCCTGCACGACCGTGATCACCCCGAGCACCACGACCTTGGACATCAGGTACGCCGATCTGGACAGGCCGACGGCTCTCTCGCGGCGGTAGATCGTCCGTTCCTTCACCAGCTCGCGGACCGCGTTGGC
The DNA here is from genome assembly GCF_004353505.1 of Streptomyces sp. WAC05374. Lineage (GTDB taxonomy): Bacteria > Actinomycetota > Actinomycetes > Streptomycetales > Streptomycetaceae > Streptomyces. Next base: position 538,480 of record NZ_SMNQ01000001.1, on the reverse strand, counting down.
CGCGCCCGTCAGCACGCCGCCGACGCAGAGGATGAGCAGCACGTTCATCGTGGACTCGCGGCCGAACCTGCCCTCGGACAGGGCCCGGGCCATCGCGCCCATCACGAACGGCAGCGCGATCATGATGGCGATGAACGTCCGGTCGGCACTCAGCGCGGCCGTGTACCGCCGTACGAGCGTACGGAGCTGCGCGCCCCAGCTCTGCGCCTTCGGCGGCGGGGCCGGCGCCGCCGCGACCACCTGGCCGTCGGGCAGCGGCGGCCGCTGCATGGCGCCCGCGATGTACTGCTGGTGGAGCCGCGAGGCGCGGTACTGGCCCGCCCAGTCGCGCTCCCGGTCGTTCTCGAACGCTTCGAACGCCTCGGGCCACTGGGCGAAGCCGAAGAAGCCCAGGGCGTCCTCGGGCGGCCCGTAGTAGGCGATCCGCCCGCCCGGTGCCAGCACCAGCAGCCGGTCGCAGACGTCCAGGCTGAGGACGCTGTGGGTGACGACGATGACCGTCCGGCCGTCGTCGGCGAGGCCCCGCAGCATGTGCATCACCGACCGGTCCATGCCGGGGTCCAGGCCGGAGGTGGGCTCGTCCAGGAAGAGCAGCGACGGCTTCGTCAGCAGCTCCAGTGCCACGCTCACGCGCTTGCGCTGCCCGCCGGACAGACTGTGGATCGGCTGGCCGGCGCGCTGCTGGAGGCCCAGCTCCTCGATGACCTCGTCCACCCGGGCCTGCCGCTCGGCGCGGGCGGTGTCCTCGGGGAAGCGCAGCTCGGCGGCGTACGCCAGGGCCCGCCGCACGGTGAGCTGGAGGTGCAGGATGTCGTCCTGCGGTACGAGGCCGATGCGGCGCCGCAGCTCGGCGTAGTCCCGGTACAGGTCACGGCCGTCGTACAGGACCGTGCCCCGGTCGGCGGGGCGCAGCCCGGTCAGGGCGTTGAGCAGCGTGGACTTGCCCGAGCCGCTGGGCCCGACGACGCCGAGCAGGCACTTCTCGCCGACGGGGAAGGACACCGCGTCGATGAGGGTCTTGCGGCCCCGGTCCACCGTGACCGCCAGGTCCTGGACGTCCAGCGACACCTCGCCGGTGTCGGTGAACTCCACGAGCTGGGTGCCCACCAGGCAGAACGCCGAGTGGCCGATGCCGACGATGTCCTCCGGCGTCACCCGGGCACGGGTGACCGGCTGGCCGTTGAGGAACGTGCCGTTGTGGCTGTCGAGGTCGTGGATCCAGTACGTGCCGTCCGGCTGGGCCAGCAGCTCGGCGTGCCGGCGCGAGACCGTGAGGTCGTTGACGACCAGGTCGTTGTCGGGGCCGCGCCCGATGCGCACGGTCCGGGCCGGCAGCGGCCGTACGGAGGTGGGCTGCCGAAACGTTCCGGTCGCGGCGGGCATCGACACGGAGGACGGCCGCGCCGCGGGGGCCTGGGCGTGGGCCGCGGGCGCTGCCTGCGACCAGGACGGTTCAGGGCTCGGCTGCGGGGGCGGCGCCTGGGACCAGGACGCCGGAGGGGCGGGTTCCGGGGGCGGCGCCTGCGACCAGGACGGCGGAGCGCTCGACGCCGGGGGCGGCGCCTGCGACCAGGAGCCCGGTGCGTCGGGCGCCGACGGTCGTTCCGGCTCCCGCTCCCGCTCCGCCTCCGCGGGGCGCTCGGGTGCCGTCAGCAGGGCGCACGGCCCGTCCGCCGGATGCCCGAAGTGGATGGCACTGCCGGGCCCCACGTCCCAGACCTGGACGCGTCTGCCTTCGGCGAAGGTGCCGTTGGTACTGCCCTCGTCCCGTACGGTCCACCGTCCGCCCTCCGGGCGCAGCACCGCGTGATGCCAGGAGATCCTGGCGTCGGCGAGCACGATGTCGCTCGCGGGGTCACGCCCGATGCGGTACTCCCGACTCGGACTCATCACGGTGGAGTCCCCGTCGATGTCGAGGACCAGCTCGGGCGCGGTGGGCACTTTTGGCCGCTCTCCCATAGGGCAATTTTATCTTTCCCGTCCGATATACGCCTGGGAAGTCCGAAATTCCGGGCCTGTACTGCCCTCGTCGCCGCTCATCGGCCCGTTCGGCGGCGGTAGTCGGCGACGATGCGGACCACGGCGTTGAAGGCGCGCACGCTGTCGGCGGGCCTCGGGTGGCCCACCGGGGTGCCGAGCCGTTCGCCCCGGTAGGTCTGGCGGGGGTTGGAGTAGCGGTTGATGCGCCGGCAGGGGCCGCCGGTCGCACTGCGGCAACTCGACTCGTACGCCTCCAGCGTCGACCACCTGCCCGAGGGCGGGAAGTAGCCGCGCGCGCTGTTGGAGCCGTGGGGCGCGGTCACGTAGTCGTGCATGGCGCCGAGGTTGTGGCCGATCTCGTGGGCGAGGGAGTGGTGCGCCAGGGCCTTCTGCGCCACGACGCTGTAGCCGTGGCCGCTGGTCCGGGAGGTCACGCGCCGTGGCCGGTTGGCGAGCCCGGCGGCGCCCTTGCTGCCCGTCACCAGCGTGACCAGGTCGGCTCCCACACGGTCGCGGAGGCGGGGGAGGTGGTCGGCGACCCCGTCGCCGCGCCGGGCCACCGCCTTCAGCAGGGCGGCTCCCGAGCGGTCCAGCCGGGCGGGCACCGGGGCCCGGACGATGCCGGTGAGGCGGAGGCGGGCGCGGACGGCGCCGGCGGCGAACGCCTGGGAGGTGGAGGTGACGGCCTGCCGGATACGGGCCCGCACGGTGGGCTCGCCGCCCGCCTCGCGGGCCGCCCGGGCGGTGAAGCCCGCCAGGATGTCGATGGTGACGATCCGTTGTGCGTACGGGGGGCGGGGCACACGCATGCAGTGACGTTTCTTCTTCATCGGGGCGCGGCAGGTCCCGCCCGCCCCCTCCGCCTCGGGCGCGAGCGCGGCCACGGGTGGCGCGGAGGCGGCGGACGGCCGCTCCTGGGCGGGCGAGCAGGCGGACGTGCTCAGCACCAGGGCCAGCGCGGCGGCCCCCAGTGAGGAATGGGCGAGGCGCATCTCCATCCTTTCCTTTCGCAGGGCGGACCACCAAGGTGTCCTTGCGAGAAGGGTGGTGTCGCATGCGCGGTCGGGCGCCGATTCACCGGTTCGGCGGCCCGGTGGCCCGCTCCGGGCCGGGGCCGGGGCCACGCCGGGCCGGGTCGGCGGCCCGAGCCGGGCGCCGGGGCGCCCGGGCGGTGCGGCACCGCGAGGCGGGCGGTGCGGGCCACGGGCCGGGCGGGGTGTCACCGGCTCGCGCGGCCCTCGTGCCCGGCGCCGCTCCCTGAGCCTCGCCGCACCGGCCCCCGCCGGGCGGGGTGTCGCCGGCTCGCGCGGCCCTCGTGCCCGGCGCCGCCCCCCGAGCCTGGCCGCACCCCCGCCGGACGCGCGGTAACACGCCGCCCCACCGCCCTCCGCCGGACGCGCGGCGACAGGCCACCGGGCCGCCGTCCGCCCCAGCGGCCACCGCGCACGCGTCCGTTCACAACCGGGAGCCCTGCGCCGGGACTTGCGGGAGCAGCAGCGCGGCCGCCTCCCGTGCCTCCCTCGCGGGCGCGGAGGAACCGGTGAGGGCGGCCGTGACCATGGCGCCCTCCGCGAGCAGGGCCACGTGCGCGCCCGTCGAGGCCGACGCGTCCGCCTCGGTCACCAGGCCGGTGACGTACCGCCGGAACTCCTCCTTGTGCCGCCGCGCGGCCAGGGCCACCTCCGGCGACGTGGCACCGAGTTCGCCGAAGGAGTTGATGAACGCGCAGCCGCGGAAGCCGGGTTCCTCGAACCACGCGCGCAGCCAGTCGAACACCGCGAGCACCCGCTCCCGCGGCGGGGCGTGCACCGTGTCCACGTACGCGGCCAGGCTGCCGCGCCAGCGGGCGTCGCGGCGCAGCAGGTACGCCTCGACCAGCGCGCCCTTGGAGGGGAAGAGCTGGTACAGGCGCCGCAGCGTGACCCCGGACGCCGATCGCACGGCGTCCATGCCCACCGCCTGGATGCCCCGGCCGTAGAACAGCTCCTCGGCCGCGTCGAGCACCAGGCTCCTGGCCGCGTCGGTCTCCATGTCGGTATCCCCTTGCGTGAGAACCATCGTTCTCGTACCGTACCGCACCAGGTGAGAACGACCGTTCTCACCCGAGAGGAGACCGCCGTGCGCCCGCCCCTGCCTCCGTTCACCGAGGAGACCGCCCGCCTGAAGGTGCGGCTCGCCGAGGACGCCTGGAACACCCGCGACCCCGAGCGGGTCGCCCTCGCCTACACCGAGGACTCGGAGTGGCGCAACCGCGACGTGTTCCTGCGCGGCCGGGACGAGATCGTCGCCTTCCTCACCGACAAGTGGCGGCGCGAACTCGACTACCGGCTCCGCAAGGAACTGTGGGCCTTCACCGGCGACCGCATCGCCGTGCGCTTCGCGTACGAGTACCACGACGCGGACGGGCGGTGGTTCCGCGCGTACGGCAACGAGAACTGGGAGTTCGACGAGCGCGGGCTGATGCGCAAGCGCTACGCGAGCATCAACGACGTCCCCATCGCCGCCGCCTCACACCGGATCACGGTCTGATTCGCGGCGAATGGTTCGGTCCGTGAGTCTTGGGAACGCGAGTAGTCCACCCGTGCAGATCACAGGAAGGCGGACCATGACCGACCCCCGCGAGCCGCAGGACCCCGTGACCCGGCACCCCCGGCCGGACTTCCCCGACCAGGAGCAGTCCCACCCGGGGTGGACCGGCCCGATGGACCCGCCGCCCGACCACGGCGAGGAGTCCTACCGGGGCAGCGGACTGCTCGAGGACCGCGTCGCGGTCATCACCGGCGGCGACTCCGGCATCGGGCGCGCGGTGAGCCTCGCGTACGCGCGTGAGGGCGCCGACATCCTCTTCACCCACCTCCCCGAGGAGGCCGACGAGGCACGCGAGACCGCGAGGCTCGTCGAGGAGTCCGGCCGCAAGGCCATCGCCATGGTGGCCGACAACCGGGACGAGGAGCAGTGCCGCGCCCTGATCCGGCGGGCCGCCGACGAGTTCGGGCGCATCGACATCCTGGTGAACAACGCCGCCTACCAGATGGCCCAGCCGGACGGCATCGAGGCGATCACCACCGAGCAGTTCGACCGGGTGATGAAGACCAACCTGTACGGGATGTTCTGGCTGACCAAGATGGCCCTGCCGCACATCCCCCGGGGCGGCTGCGTCATCAACACCACCTCCGTACAGGCGTACAAGCCCAGCCCGCCGCTGCTCGACTACGCCATGACGAAGGGTGCCATCGTCACCTTCACCCAGGGCCTGGCCCAGATGCTCGCCCCGCGCGGCATCCGGGTCAACGCCGTCGCCCCAGGACCGGTCTGGACGCCGCTCATCCCGGCGACGATGCCCGAGACGGCCGAGTTCGGGAAGCAGTCGCCGCTCGGCCGCCCGGCCCAGCCGGCCGAGATGGCACCCGCGTACGTCTTCCTCGCCGCGCCGAGCGCGAGTTACATCACCGGCGAGATCGTCAACGCCACCGGCGGCACCCCGCTGCCGTGACCCCGGCGGCCCACATACGAGAGCTGTGGCGCCGGGCGGGCTGGGAGGCCGCGGCGGTGGGCCGGTCCGTACGACGGGCCCTGACCGGCCCGGGACCCGAGCGGGACATGGGCATACAGGCCGTCAAGGCCGCCGGCGCCGCCATCCTCGCCTGGGCGGTGGCCGGCTGGTGGTGGAACGCCCCGCTGGCGCTGATGGCGCCCTGGACGGCGGTCGCGCTCGTGCAGAGCACCGTCTACCGCTCCGTCCGGACCGGCGTCCAGCAGGTCGTCCTCATCGCCGCCGGCACCGTGCTGGCGGCGGCGGCCGCCGGACTGACCGGAAACACCATGGCGGCGATGGCGATCGTGCTGCCCGTCACCGCCCTGCTCGGCAACTACTCCCGCTTCGAGGACCAGGGCGTCTACGCCTCCACCACGGCGCTGTTCGTCCTGGTCCACGGCTCGTTCAGCGGCTTCGACATCCTGCACCGGCTGCTGGAGACGCTCCTCGGCGCGGTCATCGGCATCGGCGTCAACGCCCTGGTCCTGCCGCCGGTCCACCTGCGCCACGCCCACGAGTCGCTGTGCCGGCTGCCCCGGGACGGGGCGGAGCTGCTGCGGACGATGGCCGGCGAGATGGAGCGCGGCTACGACCGGCAGACGGCCCAGCAGTGGCACGCACGCGTCCGCCGGCTGCCGCAGCGCATCGGCGACCTGCGCAACGCCCGCCTGTGGACCCGGGAGAGCCTCCGCCTCAACCCGGCGGGGCGCCGCATCCGCCGCCCCGGACCCGCTCTGCCGTCCACGCAGTGGGACGCGGCGTGGGAGAGCGTGGCCGACCATCTGACCGCGCTCACCCGGACGCTCGCCGAGGCGGCGGGCGACAGCCCCCGGCTCAGGCCGCCGCCCGACTCGGTCCTCGGCGACGTACCGCCGCTGCTGCACGCCCTCGCGGACGTGTGCGACGCGGACCACGCGGAGCTGGGCGCACCGACCGGTACCACTGCCGCGGCCGGAACCCGCCCGGGAGCCGGCACCGGCACCGGCCGGGCGGGCGACGGAGACCGGGAGGCCGGGGGCCCGGACGGGGACCGCCGGGACGAGGCCCTCCAGCGGGCCTGGGCGGCCCACCGGCGCCTGAAGGCCAGGCTCGCCGGGCAGGACGACGAGACCGCCACATCGGTCGGCGGCCTGGTGGCCCAACTCCAGCAGCTCCTGCACGACCTGGAGGACGCCCGCGTCACCCCCGCACACGCGGGGACGTGACACGGGCGCCCTCCGGCCCGGGACGTCGGGCCGCCGGCCGGAACTCCCCGCCCGCCGGCCCGAGTCCCCCGCGGAGTGTCCCTGTCCGTCAGCCGGAGTCCCCCGCGGAGTCCCCGCCCGTCAGCCGGAGTCCCCCGCTGAGTCCTCGCCCGCCCGCTCCCCGGGACGGCGGGACTTCTTCCGGGAGAGCTTGCGGGACATCTCCGGGGGCCACTTGCGGGTGTCCCTGGGCTCGACGTAGGGCTCCTGCGACTCCGGCATGCCCCCGCTGATCGCTCGCTGCCGTGCAAGCTCCGCGTCGAGCTCGAGGCCCAGCAGGATGGCGAGGTTGGACAGCCACAGCCAGATCAGGAAGGTGATGACACCGGCCAGCGTCCCGTACGTCTTGTTGTACGAGCCGAAGTTCGCCACGTACAGCGCGAAACCACCCGACGCCACCAGCCACAGCAGCACCGCCAGCACGCTTCCCGGGCTCACCCACCGGAAACCCTGGCCGTGGACGTTCGGAGCCCGCCAGAACAGCAGCGCGATCATCAGGATGACCAGGATGATCAGCACCGGCCACTTGGCGATGCCCCACACCGTGACCGCCTCGTCGCCGAGACCGATGGCCTGGCCCGCCCGCTCCGCGAGGGGACCGGTGAACACCACGATCACCGCGCTCATCAGCAGGAGCAGCATCAGCACCAGGGTCAGCCCGACCCGCAGCGGGGTCAGCTTCCACACGGGACGGCCCTCGGGCAGGTCGTACACGGCGTTCGCGGTCCGGATGAACCCGCCCACGTACCCCGAGGCCGACCAGATCGCCGCCACCAGGCTGACGACCGCGACCACGCCGCTCGCCCCCGGGTTGTCCTGGAGCTGGCGCACCGCGTCCCCCAGGATGTCCCGGACCGAGCCGGGCGCGAGCTTCTGGAGATTGTCCAGGACGGCGCGCGTCGCCGATTCCCCGACCACGCCCAGCACCGACACCATGACCAGCAGGGCCGGGAAGATCGACAGGACGCCGTAATACGTCAGGGCCGCCGCGCGGTCCGGCAGCTCGTCGTCCATGAACTCCTTGCCGGTCCGCTTGAGGACCGCCCGCCAGGAGCCGGTGGACAGGTCGGTGGGCTCCTCAGGAGCCTGCGCGCCCTTCCCCCCCGCCTTTTTGTCTTTCTCGTCACCTGTGTGTGCCATACCGGCACGGGTTACCCGGAAGGCCGGGAATCAACCCGCCGCCGCGGGCCGCGGTGGCCGCCGGCCGCTCGCGTTGCGGCACCGCGGCCGCGGCGGCAGGGTCGAGACAGCGACTGCCCAGGAGGACCCGCCCATGCCCATCGCGACCGTCAACCCCGCCACCGGCGAGACGCTCAAGACCTTCGAGGAGCTCACGCCCGACGGGATCGAGCGGTGCCTCGCCGCGGCCGACGCGGCCTTCCGCGGGTACCGCACCACCACGTTCGCCGACCGGGCCCGGCTGCTGGAGCGCGCGGCCGGCCTGCTGGAGGCGGACCAGGAGGACATCGCCCGCACCATGACCACCGAGATGGGCAAGCCCCTGACGGCCGCCCGCGCGGAGGCGGCCAAATGCGTGAAGGCCATGCGCTGGTACGCCGCCAACGCCGAGCGGCTCCTCGCCGACGAGCACCCGCCCGAGGCGGAGGTGCGGGACGCGGGCGCCACCCACGCGCGCGTGCACTACCGCCCGCTCGGGCCGGTCCTGGCCGTCATGCCGTGGAACTTCCCGCTCTGGCAGGTCGTCCGGTTCGCCGCACCCGCGCTCATGGCGGGCAACGTCGGGCTGCTCAAGCACGCGTCGAACGTCCCGCAGACCGCGCTGTACCTGGAGGACCTCTTCCGCCGGGCGGGCTACCCCGAGGGCGTCTTCCAGACCCTGCTGGTCGGCTCCCGCGCCGTCGAGGGCATCCTGCGCGACGACCGGGTCGCCGCCGCCACCCTCACCGGCAGCGAACCGGCCGGGCGCTCGGTCGCCGCCATCGCGGGCGACGAGATCAAGAAGACCGTCCTGGAGCTCGGCGGCAGCGACCCGTTCGTGGTGATGCCGTCGGCGGACGTGGACAAGGCAGCCCAGGTCGCCGTCACCGCCCGCGCCCAGAACAACGGCCAGTCCTGCATCGCCGCCAAACGCTTCATCGTCCACACCGACGTGTACGACGCCTTCGCCGAGCGCTTCACGGCGGGCATGGAGGCGCTGACCGTCGGCGACCCGATGGAGGAGACCACCGACGTCGGGCCGCTCGCCAGCGAGGCCGGCCGCGACGGCCTGGCGGAGCTCGTCGACGACGCCGTACGCCAGGGCGCGACCGTCCTGTGCGGCGGCCGCCGTCCCGAGCGCCGCGACCCGCGCGGCTGGTTCTACGAGCCGACCGTCCTGGCCGGCATCACCCCCGCCATGCGCATCCACCAGGAGGAGACCTTCGGGCCGGTCGCCACGCTCTACCGGGTGGCGGACATCGACGAGGCCGTGAAGGTCGCCAACGACACCTACTTCGGGCTCAGCTCCAACGTCTGGACCCGCGACGACGCGGACGTCCAGCGGTTCGTGCGCGACCTGGAGGCGGGTGGCGTGTACGTCAACGGCATGACCGCCTCGCATCCCGCGCTGCCGTTCGGCGGCGTGAAGCGGTCCGGGTACGGCCGCGAGCTGTCCGGGCACGGCATCAAGGAGTTCTGCAACGCCACCACCGTGTGGCAGGCGTCCTGACGCACCACCGCGTGGCGGCCGTCCTGACACCACCACCGCATGGCGTCCTGACCGGCGGCCGCGCGGCTACAACGGCTGCACCACCTCGGCGGACGGGGGAGGGGGCGGCGGCGTTCCGTCACCGAACGGGCGCCCGCCCAGCTCCTCCCGGTGGTGCGGGGTCCGCCAGCCGCGCAGGTCCGGGCCACGGGGCACGATCCGCGTCGGATTGATGTCCTCGTGGACCACGTAGTAGTGCCGCTTGATGTGGTCGAAGTCCACCGTGTCGCCGAAGCCCGGCGTCTGGAACAGGTCCCGCGCGTACGCCCACAGCACCGGGTCCTCCGTGAGCTTGTTGCGGTTGCACTTGAAGTGACCGTGGTACACGGCGTCGAACCGGACCAGCGTGGTGAACAGCCGGACGTCCGCCTCCGTGATGGTGTCGCCGACCAGATAGCGCTGCCCCGCCAGGTGGTCCGACACCTGGTCGAGCCTGGCGAACAGCCGCGCGTACGCCGCGTCGTAGGCCTCCTGGCCCTTCGCGAACCCGGCCTTGTACACGCCGTTGTTGACGTCCTGGTAGATGCCCTCCATCCGCTCGTCGATCTCCTCGCGCGACGACCGCGGGTAGAGGTCCGGCGCGCCCTCGCGGTGCAGTTCCCGCCACTGGGTGGACAGGTCCAGGGTGATGCGCTGGTAGTCGTTGGTCACCAGCCGGCCGCTCGGCACGTCGACGACCGCCGGGACGCTCACGGGGCCGTCGTACCCGTCCTCCCTGGCCCGGTACGCCTCGCTCAGGAACCGGATGCCGAGCACCGGGTCGCGGTCGTCCGGGTCGAGGGTGAAGCGCCAGCTCCGCTCGTCCTGCACCGGGTCGGCCACGGCGACGGACAGGGCGTCCTCCAGCCCCAGCAGCCGCCGCACCACCAGCGAACGGCTCGCCCACGGGCAGGCCCGGCTGACGACGAGCCGGTACCGTCCGGCCTCGACCGGCCAGCCGTCCCGGCCATCGGCGGTGATCCGGTCCGTGAAATGGCTCGCGGACCGCGTGAACCCGGCGGAATCGCGCACGATGCCTGCCCTTCTCGCGACGAGGACGGACGTACCGCGCCCGGGTACCCCTCCCCGCCGGGACGTCACACCCGGCCCGCGACATGGGCGGTGTCACCCCCGTGTCACTCCGCGTCGCGGGCGCGCAGGACGGGCGGGCGGCCGCGCCGGCGGCGCGCTCCGGGGCGGAAGGCCAGCATGATCAGCCGTGACCCGGGGGCCGCCAGCGGCTGGGCGGCGCACATCGTCACCCACCCGTGGCCCAGCTCCGGGTGGCGCAGCGGCCGCTCGTCGCCGTCCAGGGGGCTGTACGCGCTGGCCGACTCGTAGAGGCGCTCCGCCACCGGGTCGGCCAGGACGTCCTGCTCGATCCCGCACAGGGTCTTGTCGGACGGGTCGGCGGCGAGCGCGACGCGCAACTGGGGGAGCACCAGCGGCGCCCACGCGGTCTCCCAGTCCGTCAGGACCGTACGGGCGTCCGGCTCGACGGCCATCCACCGCATGGTGTTGGCGGGCACCCGGCGGTACGGGAAGAGGGCCGCGAAGGGGGCGTTGTGGGCGAGCAGGTTCCAGGAGCGGTCGTTGATGTACGCCGGGTGGGACATGCCGTCGAGGATCTCCTGCCACACGCCAGGGAGTTCCTCCCCGGACCGGGAGTCCAGCGGGCGGGGCGGGTCCTGCCCGAGCGCGTACCGCCACAGCGCGATCCACTCCTGCTCGTTCATGCGGAACAGCCGTGCCACGTCCAGCAGGAGGTCCACCGGAGGGTTCGGGTAGCGGCCGGACTCCAGGCGGCCGTAGGTGTCCGGGGCACGGTGCAGGATCTGGTCGATCTGCGCCTGGGAGAGCCCCCGCGCCCGCCTGCCCTGCCGCGTGGGGCGCGACAGGCCGTGGCTCTCCGGCGCGATCGACGCCCGGCGCTCGCTGAGCAGGAGACGCAGTGCAACCTTGTCCATGATGTTTCTTCCCCGAGGGGGCGGCCGCCGGTTGTGCCGTGGCCGCCGTGGTGTGCCGCGGGCCGTTCCGGGAACATCCGGGAACATCCGGGAAAGGGCCCCGGAAGGGCCACACCGGTACGCTGGCCCGTTGTGCGCCGGCGATCAAGCATTCGCGTGGTGCGTACATGCGCACGGCGCACACACGCAGGCGTAAAACGGGGGCAAGGGCGATGGAGCGGGACAATGCGGCGCGCGGTGATGCCGGCGCGTCCGCCGGTGCGGGGGAGCACGCCGGCCTGTCGGAGGCCGCCAAGGTCCTGTACGCCGGGATCACCCGGGGCGAGCCGGTGCGCCCGGTGGACGGCGCCGCGCTGCGTGAGCTGCTGGAGTGGCGCCTGGTCACGGTGGACCCCGACCGGCCCGAGGCGCCTGTCGCCCTGGACCCGCAGGAGGCGGGGCGGCGCCGCCTCGACGAGGGGCTGCGCGAACTCGCCGCCCGGGCAACCCGGATGGCGGCGGTGCCCGGCGTCGCCGACGAGCTCGCCCTGCACTTCGAGCGCGCCAAGTGGCGCTCGGGCTCGGGCAGCGAGTTCCTGGCCGAGCCCGAACAGGTCGGTGCCCGGCTCGGGGAGGCGGTCGGCCAGGCCGAGAGCGAGCTGCTGACCGCCCAGCCCCTGGGACCGGGCGGCGCCGACGCCATGGAGGCCGCCCTCGCCCGGGACGCGCGCGCCCTGGCCCGCGGGGTGAGCGTGCGCACCCTGTACCGCGACGGCGAACGGGACGACCCGGCGACCCGCGACCGGGTCACCCGGCTGACGGCGCTGGGCGCCCAGTTCCGTACGCTGGCCGCCTCGTTCCAGAGCTGTGTCGTGGTCGACCGGCGCCAGGCGTTCATCCCGGACCACGTGGTCAACTCCAGCCCCACGCACGCCGCCTGGCACGTGATGGACCGCGCGCTGGTGGCGTTCATCGCCGAGGGGTTCGAGGACGCCTGGCGCCGCGCCGACATCTGGCACGGCGACCCGCGGCGGGCCGTCCCGGAGGGCGGCGCGGGACTGACGCACCGTCAGCGCGAGATCCTCATCGACACGGCGGCCGGTGTGGACCAGCGCATCACCGCCCGGCGCCTGAGCATCGGACTGCGCACCCTGACCAAGGAGCTCGGGGTGCTGCGCGCCCGCTGGGGCGCCCCCACGCTCGCGGCGCTCGCCTACCAGTGGGCCCTGTCCGCCGAGCGGCGCCGCATGGCGGACGAGGCCGCCGCCGCGGAGGAATGACCGTGCGGGAGCCCGCGGGTGAGCACTTGGGGTGGTGTTCCGGCCTCCGGCGGCCGGCGGATGGCCGAAGCTTTTTCACCGAAGAAGCATCAGAAGAAATCCTTGGAGGATTGCTGCATCCTGGACGAGTTGATCGGCACGCCTTCCGGGGCTGGCGGTCCGCGAAACCGCTATTACGGGGGGCGTTGTCCACGCCTCATGCCAGAAACGGGCAACGCAGGGCACGGGCAGCGTGTCCTGCCGGGCATCGCGTGGATACCGCAAGGTCGAGCCAGGGCCTTCCGGACCGCCACACCGAAGCATCGGTACGTCCCCCGTGATAGGGCGGGCCCTCACGCGGAGGACCCCGTGCCGTGCCCATGGTGCCCACCGGACCGAGGCCGGATGCCCGGCCGCCGACATGATGGACAGCGGCGTTCGGCCCTGGCAGGCCGGCGCGATGCGGATACCCGGACAAGCAGCGAGAGTCGCGGTCCTGGACCCGTCCGGGGCGATCTTCCTGCTCCGGTACGACAACGAGGAAGTCGGGGCCCACGGGGCGATGCCGGGCGGCGGGACGGACCCCGGCGAGACACCGCCGCGGGCGGCCGAGCGCGAGTCGCGCGAGGAGACCGGGTGGACGGACACCGAGGTCGGCCCCCTGTTCTGCTTGTGGGAACACGACGTCACCCGGGCCGGAGTCCCGGTCCGGCAGCACGAGCACATCCACCTCGCGCATGCTCCCCGCCGGGACCGGGTCGGCGACCTCACCGCCTCGCACATGGCGGACCGGATCCTGCGCTGGCGATGGTGGACGCCGGACGACGTGATCGGTGACACGGAGCCGTTGTGGCCGCCGCAGCTCCCGGGACTGCCGGCCGGCCTGCGAAGGGACGGTCCGCCCGCGGTGCCGATCGACCTCGGCCACGTCCCCAAGGGCACCGTGCGCGTGTGGAACCCCGTCACCGGATGACCCCGGCGACACACGGGCCCCGTCGCCCACCCGTGCCACGCCGCCCTCGGGCGCCGCGCCACCGGTTCCTAGGCGTTCGCGGCGCCCTTCGGTGCCCGGCGCGTGCGGGTCCAGGTGAGCAGGTGTCCGGCCGGCCAGGTGTTGATCACCCGGTCGGGCGGCACGCCGCACTCCTCGGCCCGCGCGCAGCCCAGGATCTGCCAGTCGAGCTGACCCGGCGCGTGCGCGTCGGTGTCCACCGCGAAGAACACCCCGGCCTCCACGGCCTGCCGCAGCAGCCGACGCGGCGGATCGAGCCGCTCGGGACGGCTGTTGATCTCCACCGCCGTCCCGGACTCGGCACAGGCCCCGAAGACCCGCTCCGCGTCGAACTGCGACTCCGGCCGCTTGCCGCCCACCAGCCGGCCCGTGCAGTGGCCGAGCACGTCCACCAGCGGGTTCGTCACGGCCCGCACCATCCGCCGCGTCATCGCGGGGGCGTCCATCCGCAGCTTGGAGTGGACCGAGGCGACCACCACGTCCAGTTGGTCGAGCAGCTCGTCCTCCTGGTCGAGCGAGCCGTCCAGCAGGATGTCGCACTCGATGCCCGTCAGCAGCCGGAACGGCGCCCAGGTCTCGTTCAGCCCGGCCACCACGTCCAGTTGCTCCCGCAGCCGCTCCGCCGACAGGCCGCGGGCCACCGTCAGCCGGGGAGAGTGGTCGGTCAGCACCGCCCACTCGTGCCCCAGCGCCGCGGCGGCCCGCCCCATGGCCTCGATCGGGCTGCCGCCGTCCGACCAGTCCGAATGCAGGTGGCAATCGCCGCGCAGGGCCGCCCGCAGTGCGGCCCCGTGCTGCGGGGCGGCCTCCGCGTCGCTCTCCAGCCGCTGCAAATACGCCGGTACGTCGCCCGCCAGCGCTTCGCGCACCACCTGCGCGGTCTTCGGCCCGACCCCCTTGAGCCGCTCCAGGGTCCCGGCCGCCGCCCGTTCGGCCGCCTCGCCCTCGCCGAGCGCCGCCAGCGCCGCCGACGCGGTGCGGAACGCCTTCACGCGGTATGTCGGCGCCTGCGACCGCTCCAGCAGGTAGGCGATCCGGTCCAGTGCCTCGACGGGGTCCATGCGCTCCTCCTCGGCTACCCGGGCCGTGACGACGGGCCGATCTCGCACCACACCGCCTTGCCCTCGCCGCGCGGCTCCACACCCCAGCGCAGGGCCAGCGCGTCCAGCAACAGCAGTCCCCGTCCCGACGTGGCCGCCTCACCCGGCGTACGGCGCCGGGGCCACGCGCTGGAACGGTCCTGCACCGTCAGCCGCACCCGCCGCACCGGCTCCGGCAGCACCTCCAGCGTCAGTACCGCGCCGCCCTCGGTGTGCAGGAGCACATTGCCCAGCAGCTCACCGGTCACCAGCTCGGCGTCGTCCGCGAAACCGCGCATGCCCCAGTCCCGCAGCGCCCGCCGCACCACGGCCCGCGCCTCCGACAGCCCCTGCGGGTCCGCCTGGTGGATGTACTGGTGGATGCGCGGCGCCCGCGGCGTCCCCGGGTCCGGGCTGCGCCGCAGCACCAGCAGTGCCACGTCGTCGCCCGCGCCCCACCGCTCCCAGAACCGCTGCGAGAGGTGGTCGGCCAGCGCCTCCGCGCCCGGCGGCCCGCTGCTCACCGCGGCCTCCAGCGCGGCCATCCCCTCCCCGATGTCCGCGCCCGGCTGCTCGACCAGCCCGTCCGTGCACATCACCAGCGTCTCGCCGGGCACCAGGTCCAGCCGCGTCTCGGGGAACTCCTCGTCCCCGAAGACCGACGCCACGCCCAGGGGCAGCCCGCCCGGCAGCTTGGGCTGCCCCACGCGCCCGTCCGTGTGCCGGATCAGCAGCCCCAGATGGCCCGCCCGCACCACCCGTACCGTGCCCGAGTCCAGGTCCACCTGCGCGTACGTACAGGTCGCGAACCGCTCCGTGTCCAGCTCGGCGAGGAACCGGGAGGCCCGCGCCAGCACCGTCGAGGGGGCGTGGCCCTCACCGGCGTACGCCCGCAGCGCGATCCGGAGCTGGCCCATGATGGCGGCGGCGTGCGTGTCGTGGCCCTGCACGTCGCCGACCACGACCCCGACGCGCCCGCGCGGCAGCGGGATCACGTCGTACCAGTCGCCGCCGACCTGCCGGCCGCTCCAGGCCGAGTGGTACCGCACGGCGATCTCGCCGCCGTCGACGACCGGGATGCGGCGGGGGAGCATCGTGGCCTGGAGGCCGGTGGCCAGTTCCCGCTCCTCGTCGAAGAGGATGGCCCGCTGGAGCGACTGGGCCACGATGGCGGCGAGCCCCAGCGTGAGGTTCCGCTCGTCGGCGCTGAAGGCCGTGCGCCCCTTGTAGAACAGCGCCATCCCGCCCAGGGTGCGCGCCTGCGCGACCAGCGGCAGGTAGGCCGCCGCCCGGAACCGCAGCCGCCCGGCGTACGGGGCGAGCTCCGGGTACTCCTTGATCAGCTCCTGGAACGAGCTGCTGAACAGCGGGCGCCCGCTCAGCACCGTCTCGGCCAGCGGGATGCCCGGCTCCAGCCGCCGCCTCCGCAGGTGCTCCAGGACGTCCAGCGACTCGCCGCTGAGCGCGATGATGTTCAGCGAGCCGTTCTCGACCAGCCCCAGCGCGAAGCCGTCCGCGCCCAGGCGCGCCAGGCCCCCGGGGCCGGTGAGCGCGGCGGTGACGTCGTCCACCGTCACGGCGCGGGACAGCGCCTGCGTGGTGCGCTCCACCATGTTCGTCTGCCGCCGCCGGCGCTTCTCCAGCTCCAGGACGAACGCCGAGTGGGTGATCTCGGAGGTGGCGTCCCGGACGATCCCGACGATCCGGTGCGCCCGGCCGTCGTGGTCCCGCAGGATGCGCGCCTGGACGTGGGTCCACTGCGCCGATCCGTCGTCGAGGGGGATCTGGAAGCGCGCCGCGTACGAGGACCGGCCGCTGCCCAGCGCCTCCTTGATCACGGCGTCCAGCCGGGCGCGCTCGTCCGGTTCCAGCCGGTGCACCAGGGACGTGGGCCGGGAGTCGAAGGTGCCGGGCGCGAGGCCGAACACCAGCAGTCCCGCCTCGTCGATGTCGATCGTGCCCGCGTCGAGGTCCCAGTCGAAACTGCCCGTGCGGTTCATGGCGAGCCGCTCGGTCGGCCCGATCTCGCCGCTGTGTGCCCGGTTGTCCGTCATCCCCCTCATTGTCGAGCCGGTCACGGGGGAACGCCAAGGCATCGGCACGTGTCGGTGGAGGAGCGGATACGCGGCCCGACCCCGACGGGCCGTACGCGGACCCTACCGGCGCGTAGGCGCGACGCGAACGCGTGAGCGAGGCGCGATGGCGCGCCCCTGAGCCGCTCCCGCGCCGTACACGTACCGAGGGCAACGGCCGCCCAGGAAGATCGGGCCGATCCCGCGCCCGCGTACACGCGCCGACGACGGTCTACGCCGCCTCCGGCTCCTTCCGCAACGCCCGCGTGAGGCGTTCGCCGACCACCCGGTCGACGGCTCCCTCGCACGGGATTCCCAGCGACGCCGCCAGGTCCCGCACATGGAGGTCGGCCAGGGCCTCGGTGAGTTCCGCGAAGGCCTCCGCGGCGGCCCGCCCGCGCCGCACGCCCGAGACGACCGCGACACCGCCGGCCAGGGCCGCCGGCCACCACCAGAGCCCCAGCGCCAGGTAACCCGCGCCCCAGGCGCACAGCCGCGCCGAAGCACCGAACTCGCGGCGGGCGTTCTGGAGTTCGGCCCGCGTGCCGTCCCCGGCCAGCAGCCACAGGTGCGGCCAGGCGGTCCCCAGCTCCAGCCGGTGGGCGCGCCACAGCCGCTGCCCGGGCGCGGCGAGCCGGTCGCCCATTCCGAACGGGTGACGGGGTGCCGCCGCGGCGATCCGGCCACGCTCGGCGTGACGGCGCTCGGCGACACCGGCGAGCCGGTCGGCGTCGTCCGCCCCCTCGATACGCGCCCTGCCCGCCGCCACCAGCGCCGTGCGGAAGGCCGCGTCGGCCGCCCGCCAGCGCCGCGCCCTGCGGTCGGCGAGGTACCGCAGCAGCGGCCCGCGCGGCTCCGCGCACCACAGCAGCTCCACCGCGGTACCCAGGGACCGGGCCGCCGCGCCTGTCACGGCGGCACCGGCCAGCACGCCCAGCGCCACCAGGGCGACGGTGCCGGTGCTCCGGGACGCGGGCGAGGAGGCGAGCGCGTCGAGCCAGTCCCGCAACCGCCCGGCGTCCGCCCAGTGTTCGTGCCCCAGCACCAGGGCCGTGGTGAGGGCGACCAGGAAGAGCAGCCCCGGCAGGGCCAGCAGGGTCAGCCACCGCTCGGCGATCCGGCCTCCCAGCGCGCTGAGGAAGGCGCTGGTCACCGGATGGGGACCGTACGCAGCGGCTGGTCGAAGACCCGGCAGGCGGGGTGTGGGGCGTCGTCGCCCGGCGCCTCCACCCGCCCGCAGTGCCCCCGCGGGCAGGCCAGCACGTGCAGCGCCGGGTGGCCCGGCGCGGCGACCGGCAGCGGCTGGTAACCGGGCGTCGGCGGCGGCGGGGTGGTGCGGTAGGAGCCCAGGCCCGCGCTGTGCCCGGCCGCGAGCAGCTCCTCCTCCAACTCGTCGAACAGGTCGTCGAGTTCGCCGGGGGACCGGCCGGAACGCAACGCCGAGGTGATGGACTCGGCCAGCCGCAGCGCCCGCCCCTCCAGCCCGCCCGGCCCGGACGTGTCCGCCAGCCGTCGGCACAGCTCCCCCAGCCGGGGGTGCCCGCCGCCCCGCCCGCCCCCAACACCCGTCTCCATCCCCACCGTTCCCCCTCGGAAGCCCGATGCCGGTTCGCCGCGATTCTACGTCGGCGCCCCTGCGGCCCGTTCGCTATCGTCGGCATGGGCCCCGCGGTGACGGGGGCCGCGGTCACGACGGCGTGACACCGGGGGGTGGACGTGTTCGACATGAACATCCAGCGAGCGGCCGGCGGCCCGGAGGAAGGGTCCCGAGCCGAAGACTTGCTGGTCCAGCACTTCCGCACCGGCGACAGGGAGGCCCTCGACCGGGCCATCGCGCTCTACCGCCGATTACTCGCCTCGGCGCCGCCGGACGCCGACCCGACAGCCGTCGCGGCCTCCAATCTGATGGTCGCCCTGCACGAGCGCTTGCGATTGCTGGGCCGCCCCGACGACGTGGAGGCCCTGATCGGCCTGGGCCGTGCGCGGGCGGCGCGCGAACCGGTCCGCCCGCAGGACGTACGGCTCCTCGGCCTCGCGTACCGGCAGAGGTTCGGGCTCCACGGACGTCCCGACGACCTCGACCGCGCGGCGGAGACGTTCCGGCGGGCTCTCGACCTGCCCCAGGAGGCCCGCACCGAGGCGCAGACCCTCGCCGCCCTCGCGGACGTGCTGCACCTGCGGCACCGGGGCGCCGCGGACCGTGGCCCGCAGGGCACGGCGACCCCACCCCCGGGCGCCCGGGACGGCGCCGCCGCCGGCCCCGCGGCGGACCTCCTCCGCGCGACGGACGCCCAACGGCGCGCGCTCCGCGCGCTGCCGGGCGGATCGGAGAACCGTCCCGCCTACCTGAGCGATCTCGCCGAGATGCGGCACAGCGCCTACCTGTACGACGGGGACCTCGATGCCCTGCGGGAGGCCCTCGACCTGTGGCGCACCGCCGTCGAAGCCGTTCCGCCGGGCGACCCCGACCACTTCCTCCTCCTGGGTAACCTCACCCGGGGGCTGCGCGCGTGGCACGAGCACGCTGCCGACGAGGCCCACCTGCCGGAGATGCTGCGGACCCACCGCGCGGCCGTGGCCGCCTGCCCGCACGGCCATCCGGCCCGCACCGAGCTGCTCGCCGGACTCGGCGTCGCCCTGCGCCTGGCCGCCGAGGCCACCGACGACCCGGCGCTCCTGAAGGAGTCGGCCGCCCGTCTGCGCGAGGCCCTGGCCCTGCTGCGCCCCGGCTCCCCGGGACGGGCCACCAAGCTGAACAGCCTCGGCAACACCCTGCACCGGCTGGCGCAGTGGACCGGGGACGCGACGCTGCTGGACGAGGCCGTCGCCACGCTGCGCACCGCCCTCGCCGAGCACGAACCGGGCACCGACGCGTACGCCGGAACCCTGGCCAACCTCGCCGTCACCCTGCGCCAGCGGGCCCTGCAGACCGACGACCCCACCTCCCTGCGGGAAGCCGCCCGGCTCGCCAGGGAAGCGCTCCACGCGTCCCAGGCGCCCCCCGCCGCGCAGGTCGTGCGGCTCGGCAACCTGGGGGTGGTCCTCCAGAGCTGGCACGGCGCGACGGGGGACACCGCGGCCGCCGACGAGGCCATCGACGCGGCCCGCCGCGCGCTCGCCCTCGCGCCCGGCGCCGGTCTGCCGCGCGCCGACCGGCTGAACCACCTGGCCAACGCCCTGCGGGCGCGCTTCGAGAACGCCGGTGACGTGGCGGACCTCGACGAGGCCGTCGCGCTGCTGGAGGAGGCCGCCCGGCAGGCCCCGTACGGTGACCCGGCGCTCGCGCTCATCCTCTCCAACCTCGGATCCGCCCGCCTCACCAGACACCGCGCCACCGGCCGGCCCGGGGAGCTGGAGCAGGCGGTCAGCGACCTGGGCCGCGCCGTGTGGGCGGTCACCGAGCGGACCTCGTCGCACGGCACCTATCTGAAGGGGTACGGCGACGCGCTGCGCGCCCTGCACCGCCGAAGCGGCGACCCCGGAGTGCTCCGGGCCGCCGAGGACGCCTACCGGCAGGCCGCCGAAACCACCGCCCTGCCCGCCTACGAGCGGGTCCTCGCCGCCTGGGAGTGGGGCGCCGCCGCCGGGGACGGCCGCCGCTGGACCGAGGCGCTGCCGGGCTACGGACTCGCCTTGTCCCTGCTGCCGTTCGCGGCGTCCGGCCGACTGGTCCGCAGCGACCAGGAACGCGGCCTGTCCCGCGTACGCGGCCTCGCCGCCGAGGCCGCCGCGTGCGCGGTCAACGCCGGGCGGCCGGAGCACGCGGTGCTCCTGCTGGAACAGGGCCGGGGCGTCCTGCTCGGCCGGACCATGGCCACCCGCGACGGGCTCGGGCGACTGCGCCGCGCGCACCCCGCCCTCGCCGAACGCTTCGTCCTCCTGCGCGAACGGCTCGACGCGCTCGAAGCCGCCGAGACCGCGGACACCGCCCAGGGCCGGCTGCCGGACGGCACCACCGACCGCCGGCACGCCCTCGCGGCCCAACTCGAGCACCTGGTCACCGAGATCCGGGCCCGGCCCGGCTTCGCCGGGTTCCTCGCCGCCCCCACCACCGAAGCGCTGCTGGAGTGCGCCGACCGTGGCCCGGTGGTGCTCGCCTACTGCAGCGCCTACCGCAGTGACGCCCTGGTGCTCCGGGACGGCGAAGTCCTCCTCGTCCCGCTGCCGCACGCCACCCCCCGGGCCGTCGGGGAACAGGCGGACCGCCTCGACCGGGCGCTCGCCGACGCCGCCGACCCCGCCCGCGACCGGGCCGCCCAGCGGACCATCCGCGAGGTGCTGGCCTGGACCTGGGACCACGTCACCGGCCCGGTGCTCGACCGACTGGAGCTGCGCGGGCCCGCACCGGACGGCCGGTGGGAGCGGCTGTGGTGGTCACCGGGAGGCGCGCTGGCCTCGCTCCCGCTGCACGCGGCCGGTCACCACGGCGACGCGCTCGACGCGGCACGGGACAACCCCGCGGCCACCCCGGCCGCAGCCACGCCCACCCCAGCCACCCCCGCCCCCGCGCCGAGCCCGGGCACGGGGCCGGCGCCCCGGACCGTGCTGGACCGGGTGGTGTCCTCGTACACGCCGACCGTCGGAGCGCTCCGCTACGCCCGCGCCCGGGCCGCCGCGCCACGGCCGCCGGGCCGGCCCCTCGCCGTCGCCCTCCCCGACACCCCCGGCGCACGGCCCCTCGGCGGCGCCCACCGCGAGGTGGAGGTGCTGCGGGGTCTCCTGCCCACCGAGGTGCTGCACGGGGAGCAGGCCACCTTCGACCGGGTGATGGACGCCCTGCCCCGTCACCCCTGCGTGCACTTCGCCTGCCACGGGGTGAGCGAGCCCGCCGACCCCTCCAACGGCAGGCTGCTGGTGCACGACCACACGACCCGGCCCCTGACGGTCCGCGCGATCTCCCGCCTGGACCTTCCCGCGGCGCGGCTCGCGGTGCTGTCCGCCTGCGAGACGGCGCGGGGCGGCGGGGAACTGGCCGACGAGGCGATCCACATCACCTCCGCCTTCCAGCTCGCCGGCTACCCGCACGCCGTCGGGACGCTCTGGCCCGTGCACGACGTGGTGGCCGTCCGCGTCACACGCCTCCTGTACCGGGAGCTGTGCACCGAGGGGCCGGGCGGCGAACCGGAGCTGGACGACACGAGGACGGCCGAGGCCCTGCACCGGGCGGTCCGGCGGTGCCGCGCCGCCTTCGCGGCAAGCCCCAGCCTGTGGGCGGCACACGTGCACGCGGGCGCCTGACGACACCGGCAGCGACGAGGAGGCGGTCACGATGACCCGATGGTGGCGGCGACGAGCCGCGGAGGACGGCCAGGGGGCGGGCGCACCGCCGCCGGGGCCCGGACCGCGGGAGCGGCGCGGGGAGCCGCGGCGGGACGGAACCGAGGAGCGCGGGCACACGGACCCGGAGCAGCCGCAGCCGCACGAGCCGCGGCCCTCGGCGGGAGCAGGGAGCGCCGGGCGGCCGTCCGGCGGGCACATCACCATCACGGAGGTGACGGAGGGCCGCCCCGAGGAGGAGATCGCCCGCATCGAGATCTCCGTCGAGCAGGCCCAGGCCATGCGCGCCCAGTCCGTCATCGACCGGCTGGGCTTCGAGCACCCGGACGCCCTCGTCGCCGTGCGCGACCTCGCCCGGGTCCTCGCGTCCGCCCCCGGGCGGGGAGAGGACGCCGTCGAGCTCTACCAGCAGGTGGCGCGCACCCAGTGGACCGTGCTGGGCGACCGCCACGAGGAAACCCTGCGCACCTCCGCCGAACTGGCCGCGGTCCTCCACGAGACCGGCCAACTGCAACTCGCCGAGTCGGCCTGGCGGGACACCTTCCGCGGCCGGGCGGAGACCCTGGGCCGCGACCACCCCGACACGCTGGGCAGCGCCATCGGGCTCGCCGTGCTCCTGGAGGACCTCGGCCGCGCCGCCGAGGCCGAGCCGCTCCAGCGGGACGTCCTGGAACGCCGGACACGGCTGCTCGGCCACGACCACCCCGACGTCCTGACCTCCACCAACGCCCACGCCGCCGCACTGCTCAAGTGCGGCCGCCACGAGGAGGCCCAGCGTGCCCTGAGCGCGCTGGTGCCCCGACTGGAGGGCCGGTACGGGCGCGACCACGAGCGGACGGTCGCCGCACGGGCCAACCTCGGGGCCGTCCTGTGCCGGCTGGAGCGCTACGCCGAGGCGGAACCGTACATGCGCGCCGTCGTCCGGTCCTGCGAGGCGACCGTGGGGCCGCACCACACCGCCACCTTCACCGCGAAGAACAACCTCGCCGCCGTCCTGCACGGCATGGGACGCTACGAGGACGCCGTACCGCTCCTGCGGGCCGTCCTGGCCGGACACGTCGCCCTCCAGGGCGAGGACCACCTGTCGACCGCCAGTGCCCGCGACAACCTCGCCAACGTCCTGATCGACACGGGACGGCACGCCGAGGCGGCCGGGCTCCTCGACCGCTGCGTACGCGACTACCACCGCATGTACGGTCCGGGCCACCCGCGCCTGCTGGCCGCCGAGGAGAAGCTCGCCTGGCTCCGGGAGAACCCGGCCCCCGGCTGAGCGACCCGCCCCTCACCGCGGCCGGGACGCCGGGCGCCTCGGTCCGGCGTCCGGGCCGACCTGCGTACGGCGGCCCGGCGGGGCACGCTTGAAGCGTGAAGAACCCCGAGGAGGCGGGTTCGGGCCTGCGGTCGCTGGGCGCCGCCCTGACCGACGCCATGCGGCGGACGGGCGCGTCCATCGGCATGGTGTACCTGCGGCCGCCCGGGGACAGCGCCCTGCGCCTGGCCGTGCTGAGCGGGGTGTCCCTGGAGTTCGCCGCCCCGTGGATGCGGGTCGCGCCCGGCGACCCCGTGCCCCTGGCCGATGCCGTGGCCGGCGGGCGGCTGGTGTGGATCGCGGACCGGGAGGACATGGCCCGCCGCTACCCCCGCCCGGGGCTCGTCCTCCCCTACCCGTTCTCCCTGGCCGCCTCCCCCCTGGCAGCGGACGGCACCACCTGGGGCGGCCTGGTGCTGCTGTGGCCCGGGGGGCACGCGTCCCGGCTCGCCGAGGCCGAGGAGGCCGCCGTCCACGAGGGCTGCGACCGGATGGCGCGGGTCCTGGTGCTGGCCGCGGACGAGGGCGTGCCCGTGCTCCCGGGACGGCAGCCCCGGATCGTGCGCCCCGCCCGCCGTACCCCGGGGCCCGTCGAGGCCGCCGCGGCCGTCGAGTTCGTGCACCGCCTGCCCGGCGGCAGTTGCGCCCTCGACCTGAACGGCCGGGTCACCTTCCTCACCGAGGAGGCGGCTGACCTCCTGGGCATCGACGCCGAGGAACTGGCCGGCGCCCTGCCGTGGGAGGCCCTGCCCTGGATGGACAACCCCGCCGTCGAGGACCGCTACCGGGCCGCGGTCATCAGCCGCCGGACCACGTCGTTCACCACGCTGCGCCCGCCCGACCACTGGCTCCGCTTCGAGCTGCATCCCGACGCCACCGGCATCAGCGTCCGCATCACGCCCGCCGGCCCCGACGGGCACGCCCACGGTGCCGGGGCCACCGGGGAGGAGGAGGCGGAGCACACCGCGCAGTCGGCCCTGCCCAGCCGGGCGACCAGCCTCTACCACCTGATGCACCTGGCCGCCTCCCTCACCGAGGCCGCCGGGGTGCGGGACGTGGTCGACCAGGCCGCCGACCAGATCACCCCGGCCCTCGGCGTCCACGCCCTGGCGGTGCTCACCGCGGAGGAAGGCCGGCTGCGGGTCGCCGGACACCGCGGTTACGCCGACGCGGTGGCCCGGTTCGACTCCGCTCCGCTGGCCTCCGACACACCGGCGGCACGTGTCCTGGCCACCGGGACCCCGTTGTTCTACGGCAGCCGGGAGGAACTGGCGGACGAGTTCCCCGCCGCCGTCGTCCTGGGCAGCGCGGGCGCCGCGTGGGCCTTCCTGCCCCTGATCGCCTCCGGCCGGCCGGTCGGCTCGCTGGTCCTCGCCTACGAGCGGGCGCGCACCTTCCACCCCGGGGAGCGCGCCATCCTCACCTCGCTGGCCGGGCTCCTCGCCCAGGCCCTGGACCGCGCCCGGCTCTACGACAGCAAGCACGAGCTCGCCCACCGCCTCCAGGCGGGGCTCCTCCCGCACACCCTGCCCCACGTCCCCGGCCTGGAGGTCGCCGCCCGCTACCTCCCCGCCGGGCACGCCACGGGCGTCGGCGGCGACTTCTACGACCTGATCCGGCTCAGCGGCACGACCGCCGCCGCGACCATCGGCGACGTCCAGGGCCACACCGTCGAGGCGGCCGCCCTCATGGGCCAGGTCCGGGCCGCCGTGCACGCGAGCGCCGGCGCACCGCCCGGCGAGGTCCTGGCCCGCACCAACCGCCTGCTCACCGACCTCGACCCGGGCCTGTTCACCAGTTGTCTGTACGCGCACATCGACCTGAAGCACCACCGGGCCCTGCTCGCCACCGCCGGCCACCCGCCTCCCGTGGTGCGCCACCCGGACGGGCGCGGCGAGGTGCTCGACCTGCCACCCGGCCTGCTCCTCGGCATCGACCCGGCCGCCGACTACCCGACGGCCGGGGTCACCCTGCCCATCGGCACCGTGCTGGCCCTCTTCACCGACGGCCTCGTCGAGGCGCCCGGCGTCGACATCGACGAGGCGACCGCCGAGCTGGCCCGGCAGGTCGCCTGGAGCGGCAGCGGGGACGCGAGCCTGGACGAGCTCGCCGACACGCTGATCGGCCACGCCCAGGGCTCGGCGCCCCGCCACGACGACATCGCGCTGCTCCTGCTCCGCACGGTCGCGCCCGTCTGAACCGTCCGGTCAGTGGGCCCGGAAGCGGTGCACCGTCGTGGAGCGGTACGTCTCTCCCGGCCGCAGCACCGTCGACGGGAACTCCGGCCGGTTCGGGGAGTCGGGGAAGGCTTGCGTCTCCAGGCACAGCCCGTCGCCCTGCCGGTAGGTGCGCCCGGACGGGCCGGCGAGGGTGCCGTCCAGGAAGTTGCCCGAGTAGAACTGCACGCCCGGTTCCGTGGTGGCGATCGTCATGGTGCGCCCGGAGCCCGGGTCGCGCAGCGTCGCGACGGGCCGCGGACGGGCCGTGGCGCCCTTGTCCAGCACCCAGTTGTGGTCGTACCCCTGGGCGAGGACCAGTTGAGGGTGCGCCGTGCGGATGTCCTCGCCGATCGGCTTGCCGCTTCGGAAGTCGAACGGCGTGCCGGCCACCGGGGCCAGTTCACCGGTCGGGATCAGGGTCGCGTCGGTCGGCGTGTAGCGCGACGCGGCGAGGCGCAGTTCGTGGCCGAGGATGTCACCGCCGCCCTCGCCGGCCAGGTTGTAGTACGTGTGGTTCGTCAGGTTCACCACGGTTGCCCGGTCGGTGGTCGCCGCGTAGTCGACGCGCCACTCCCCGCGCGGGGTGAGGGTGTACGTGACCGTCACCCGCAGCGTGCCCGGGTAGCCCATTTCGCCGTCCGCGCTGACGTACCGCAGCACCAGCCCGACGCCGGTGCGGCCGGTGAACGGCTCCACGTCCCACACCCGCTTGTCGAAGCCGCGTGCGCCGCCGTGCAGGCTGTTCGGCCCGTCGTTGACGGACAGCCTGTGCTCCCTGCCGTCCAGGGTGAAGCGGCCGCCCGCGATCCGGTTGCCGTACCGGCCGATCAGCGCCCCGAAATACGGCGACGACGACACGTACGCGTCGAGGTCGTCGAAGCCCAGCGACACGTTGGCGTACCGCCCGTGCCGGTCCGGTAGCTCCAGGGACTGCACGATGCCGCCGTAGGACAGCACCTTCAGCCGTGTGCCGCCGTTCCGCAGCGTCCAGCGGTGCACCGCCGTCCCGTCGGCGAGCGTGCCGAATCGTTCCTTCACCGGTCTCCCGCCTCCTGACGCGTACGCGGTGACCGGGGCCGCCGCCATGACTCCCGCCGCGGCCGCGGCCGCCAGCACCTTCCGTCTGCTCGTGTCCATACCGACTCCCTGTGTGGGGGACTAGGAACCCGCCCTGCGCTTGTTCCAGACGTCGAATCCGACCGCCGCCAGCAGCACCAGGCCCTTGATGACCTGCTGGTAGTCCGTGCCGATGCCGACCAGCGACATCCCGTTGTTCAGCACGCCCAGCACCAGGCCGCCGATCACGGCGCCCATCACCGTGCCGACGCCGCCGCTCATCGAGGCGCCGCCGATGAACGCCGCCGCGATGGCCTCCAGCTCGAAGTTCAGCCCCGCCTGCGGTGTGCCCGCGTTCAGCCGTGCCGCGTACACGCAGCCCGCCAGCGCCGCCAGCACGCCCATGGTGACGAAGACGAGGAAGGTGACCCGCCTGTCGTTGACGCCCGACAGCTTCGCCGCCGCCTTGTTGCCGCCCAGCGCGTACACATGGCGTCCGATCACCGCGTTGCGCATCACATGCCCCAGCGCGAGGAGCAGCCCGCACATGAGGAGCATCACCACCGGTACGCCGTGGAAGCTGGCCAGCGTCAGGGTGAACGCCACCACCGCGGCCGTGACGGCCGTGCACTTCAGCGCCCACAGGCCGAACGGCAGCACGTCCAGCTCGTGCGCGAGCTGCCGCCGCCGGTCGCGCCACTCGCGCAGCAGCAGCAGGCCGACGGCGAGGAGGCCGAGCAGCAGCGTGGGATTGTGGTACTGGGTGTAGGGGCCCATCTCCGGGATGAAGCCCTTGGCGATGTTCTGGAAGCCCTCCGGGAACGGGGCGATCGACCGGCCCTCCAGGACGATCTGGGTGAGCCCCCGGAAGAGGAGCATGCCGGCCAGCGTCACGATGAACGACGGGATGCCGAGGTAGGCGATGAAGAACCCCTGCCAGGCGCCCGCGACCGCGCCGATCAGCAGCGACAGCACCAGGGCGAGCACCCAGGGCATGTCGTGCTTGACCATCATCACCGCCGCCATGGCGCCGACGAAGGCGACGAGCGACCCGACGGACAGGTCGATGTGGCCGGCGACGATGACGATCATCATGCCCATGGCCAGAATGAGGATGTAGCCGTTCTGCTGGATCAGGTTGGAGACGTTGTTCGGCAGCAGCAGCGTGCCGTCCGTCCAGATCTGGAACAGCACGACGATGAACGCCAGGGCGATCAGCATGCCGTACTGGCGCATGTTGCCGCGTACCGCGTTCAGCAGCAGCGCGGCCGCCGACGGCCGCGGCGGGGCGTCCTCCGGCAGGGGACGCGGGGGAGTGGTCGTGGTGGTCATGGCGGGGCCTCAGCTTCTGTCCGTGGTCATCCGGCGCATCAGGACTTCCTGGGTGGCGTCGGCGCGGGCGACCTCACCGGTCAGCCGGCCCTCGGCCATGGTGTAGATCCGGTCGCACATCCCGAGCAGTTCCGGCAGTTCGGAGGAGATGAACAGCACGCCCTTCCCCTGTGCCGCGAGCCGGTCGACGACGGTGTAGATCTCGTACTTGGCGCCCACGTCGATCCCGCGCGTCGGCTCGTCGAGGATCAGGACCTCGGGCCCGGCGTGGATCCACTTGCTGAGGACGACCTTCTGCTGGTTGCCGCCCGACAGCCGCCCCACCTGCTCGAACACCGTCGGCGCCTTGATGTTCATGCCGGTGCGGTACCGCTCGGCGACGCTGCGCTCGTGGTGCTCGTCCACGACGCCGTGACGCCGCATCCCGGCGAGCGACACCAGGGAGATGTTGCGGCTGATGGTGTCGATGAGGTTCAGGCCGTACGCCTTGCGGTCCTCGGTGACGTACGCGAGACCCGCCCCGATCGCCGCCGGCACCGTCCGCGTCATCACCTCGCGCCCGTCCACCTCGACCGTGCCGGCCACGTACCGGCCGTAACTGCGCCCGAAGAGGGACATCGCGAGCTCCGTGCGGCCCGCGCCCATGAGGCCCGCGACGCCCACGATCTCGCCGCGCCGCACGGTCAGGGACACGTCGTCCACCACCGTGCGCCGGTGGTCGGCCGGGTGCCGGACCGTCCAGCCGCGCACGGCCAGCAGGGTCCGGCCGGCGTCCTCGCCCTCGTACGGCGTGCGGTCGGGGAAGCGTTGGTCGAGGTCGCGGCCGACCATGCCCCGGATGATGCGGTCCTCCGCCAGTCCCGGCTCGCCGCCCGGGACCTGACGGACCGTGAGGGTCTCGATGGTCCGCCCGTCGCGCAGGATCGTCACCCGGTCGGCGATCCGCCGGATCTCGTTCAGCTTGTGCGAGATGACGACGGAGGCGATGCCCTGGTCGCGCAGCTCCAGGATCAGTTCGAGGAGCTTCGCGCTGTCCTCGTCGTTGAGCGCGGCCGTCGGCTCGTCCAGGATCAGCAGCCGTACCTCCTTGGCCAGCGCCTTGGCGATCTCCACCAGTTGCTGCCGGCCCACGCCGAGACCGGCCACCGGCGTCTGCGGCTTCTCGCGCAGCCCCACGCGTCCCATCAGCACCTTCGCCCGGCGCAGCGTCTCGTTCCAGTCGACGACCCCGCGCCTGGCCCGCTCGTTGCCGAGGAAGATGTTCTCGGCGATCGACAGGTACGGGACCAGCGCCAGCTCCTGGTGGATGATGACGATGCCGTGCCGCTCGCCGGCCCGGATGTCCTTGAAGGCCACCGGCTCGCCGAGGAACCGGATCTCGCCCTCGTACGACCCGTGCGGGTGGACGCCGCTGAGCACCTTCATCAGCGTCGACTTCCCGGCGCCGTTCTCGCCGCAGACCGCGTGGATCTCGCCGGGCCGCACCGTCAGGTTCACCCCGGACAGGGCCGTGACGCCCGGGAACGTCTTGGTGATCCCGCGCATCTCCAGGACGGGCGGCTCCGCCGCGGGCCCCGTCACGTCAGCTCCCCGGCGGTGAAGTAGCCCTCGTCGACGAGGAGCCGGGTGTTGGTCCGGTCGATGCTGACCGGGTCCAGCAGGAACGACGGCACCGTCTTCCTGCCGTTGTCGTAGTCCGTGGTGTTGTTGACCCGGGGCTCGCGGCCGTTGAGGACGGCGTCGCCCATCAGCACCGCCTGCGCCGCGAGCTTCCGGGTGTCCTTGAAGACCGTCTGCGTCTGTTCGCCCCGGATGATCGACTTCACCGAGGCCAGCTCCGCGTCCTGCCCCGTCACCACCGGCAGCGGCCGGCTCCCGGTGCCGTAACCGGCGCTCTTGAGGGCCGAGATGATGCCCAGCGAGATGCCGTCGTAGGGGGAGAGGACCGCGTCGACGCGCTGCTCGCCGTAGTTCTTGCTGATCAGGTCGTCCATCCGCTTCTGCGCGGTGCCACCGTCCCAGCGCAGGGTGGTCGCCTGGTTCATCCGGGTCTGCCCGCTGCGCACCACGAGCCGGCCGCTCGCGAGGTACGGCTGGAGCACCTTCATGGCGCCGTTCCAGAAGTACCTGGTGTTGTTGTCGTCCGGCGAGCCCGCGAACAGCTCGATGTTGTACGACTTCCCCGCGGAGGCCGGCGGGCCGAGCTTCAGCGCCCCCACGACGTACGCCGCCTGGAGCTCGCCGACCCGCTCGTTGTCGAACGACGCGTAGTGGCCGACGTGTTCGCTGCCCATGATGAGGCGGTCGTACGCGATCACGGGTATGCCCGCGCCGTCGGCCCGCCGGAGCACCTCGGTGAGGGCCGAGCCGTCGATCGCCGCGATCACCAGCAGTCGGCGACCCTTGGTGATCATGTTCTCGATCTGGGCGATCTGGTTCTCGACCTTGTCGTCGCCGTACTGGAGGTCGGTCGCGTACCCCGCCTCGCGGAACCGCTCCGCCATGTTCTCGCCGTCGGCTATCCACCGCTCGGACGCCTTGGTGGGCATGGCCAGTCCGACGGTGCCGCCCTTGCCCCCCGCCGGCCGGTAGCGGCTGCCGCCCCTGGCCTCCTGGCCGCAGGCGGCGAGCGGGGCGGAGAGCAGCGCGGCGAGCGAGGCCGTCACGGCGGTTCTGCGGGTGATGCGCATGGTCAGTCCCCTTCCGGGACGGGGAAACGGCACAGCTCGCCCGGCAGCCGCGAGCCGAGCGGGGACATCCCGCCGTCCGCGCCGTGCCGGGCCAGCAGGTCGAGGACGAGCCGGCCCCGGCGGACCCGCTCACGGGCGGTGGCGAGCGCGGCGTCCCGCAACTGCGCGCCGTAGGGGTAGATGCCGGGGGAGCGGCTCAGGCCGAACTTCAGGTAGAGCGGGGCCCCGCGCCGGATCAGCTCGGCGGCCTCGTACATCCGGACGCAGCCGCCGAGGTCGTCGGGCGCCTCGACGTACAGGTCCATCGGCGCGCGGGCGGCCAGCCGGATCTCGGTGAGGTGGTCCAGGGTCAGGTCGGAGGGCACGTTGATGGAGTCCGCGCCGAGCCGTTCGTACACGGCGTACGAGGCCGGGTTGACCGGGCCGGTGAGCGCGGACAGCTTGAACGTGGTGCCGGCGGGCAGGTGCCCGGCCACGCGCAGTCGGTGCAGTGTCCACAGCACGCCCTCGTCGGCGACGAGCAGGCAGCGCACGCCCAGCGCGGTGGCGCGGCACGCGTCCTCCACGCAGCCGGCGAGCGCGTCGTGGCCCCGGGCCCGCGGTCCGGCGCCGCCCGCGTCGGTACGGGTGCCCGCTCCGATGTCCCAGGTGCCGCGCGGACCGGTGAACAGGCACAGCTCGATGTCGCGTTCGGCGCAGGACTCCACCATCGAGGTGATCTCGGAGTCGGTGAGCATCCAGACGCCGCTGCCCTGGCTGACGCGGTGGACGGGGACGCCGAGCCGGGCACTCTCCTCCAGGACGACGCCCAGGGCCTCCGGGCCCTCCACGGAGGGGATCTCGGTGCGCCAGGTACCGCCGTCGGGGAACGTGTGCGGCGAGGTGTCGGCCGGGTCGGCGGCGGGCGACGGATGGCCGATGGCGGCCAGGGCGCCGGCGCCGGGACGGCGGGGCAGGGACGGGGCGGTCACAGGACTCCCATGTTCGATATGTCGGACGTGGTTCGGAAGAGTGGGTGTACGGCGGTACGGGATGCGAGCAGGGCACCCCGTACCGCCGTACGGCATACGAGGGCCGCCGTGCCACGGGGACCTCCGGGCGCGCAGGCCCGGCCGGCCCTACGGGCGCAGCAGCACCTTGCCGGTCCCCGGGTCGCCGCCGCCGACCAGCGCGACGGCGTCCGCGAACCGCTCCAGCGGGAACTCGTGCGTGATCAGCGGCGCCGGATCGAGCAGACCGAGCCCGAAGGCCCGTACCGCGTCCGACCAGGCCGACGAAGGGGCACCGAAGACGCTGCGGACCTCGAGCTGGCTCAGCGACAGGTGGACGGGGTCGATCCCGGCCGCACCCGGGCCGAACATGCCGGTCAGCACCACCCGGCCGCCGCGGCGCGCCAGCAGGCACGACGAGGCCGCCGTGGTCGGCGCGCCGGCCGTCTCGACCACCAGGTCGAACCGCCCGCCGAGCCCCTCCGCACCCGCCGGGTCGACCGCCGCGGTCGCCCCCAGCAGCAGCGCCCGTTCACCCCGCGCCGCCCGTGGATCGACCACCGTCAGCTCGGCCGGTGAGCAGGCCCCCAGCAGTTGCACGGCCAGCAGCCCCAGGGTGCCCGCGCCCACCACCGCGACGCGCTGACCCGGGCGGGGCCGCCCGGCCCGTACGGCCGCCGCGACCACGGCGGCCGGCTCCAGCAGGGCCGCGGCCCGCAGGTCGGCGTCGTCGGGCAGCGGGTGCAGCAGCCGCGCCGGAACGCCGACGTGGTCGGCGAAGGCACCCGGCTCGGTGAACCCGGTCTCCGCGTACCCGCCCGCGCACAGGCTCGTCTCGCCGCACCGGCACCGCTCGCACACCCCGCACGCCCGGAACCCCTCGGCGACCGTCTTGCGGCCCACCAGCGCCGGGTCGACCCCCTCGCCCACCGCCTCCACGGTCCCCGCCCACTCGTGGCCGGGGATCACGGGGTAGCGGACGTAGGCGGCGTCCCGGTGGCCGTCGTACACCTCCCGGTCGCTCATGCAGATCCCCGCCGCGGCGACCCGCACCAGGACCTCGCCCGGCCCCGGCCCGGGCACGTCGCGCTCGACCAGCCGGTACGCGCCCGGCCGGTCGACCACCACAGCCCGGCTGCGCGGCGGCCCGCTCACCTCGGCGCCCTCCTCTCCCAGCCCTCGGCCCACAGGTCGAACCGGGCCCGCTGCTGCGGGAACTCGGCCGCCGCGTCCACGTCCAGCTCCACACCGAGCCCCGGGGCGTGCGACACCGCGAAGCAGCCGGTGGCCGGATCCACCTCGGGGGCACCCCTGACGACCTTCTTGATCTCCGCGTCCGCGAAGTCGTTGAAGTGCTCCAGGATCTTGAAGTTGGGTGTGCACGCGGCCAGTTGCAGGGAGGCCGCGGTGAGGACCGAGCCGCCCACGTTGTGCGGGGCGACCATCATGTAGTGCGTCTCCGCCGTGGCCGCCAGCTTGCGGGTCTCCAGGATGCCGCCGATGTGCCCCACGTCCGGCTGGATGATGTCGGCCGCCTGCGACTCGAACAGCTCGCGGAACTCGATCCGGTCGTGGATGCGTTCACCCGTCGCCACGGGCATGTCCACCTTCCCGGCCACCTTCGCCAGGGCCTTGAGGTTCTCCGGCGGCACCGGCTCCTCCAGCCAGGCCGGGCGGAACGGAGCCATCTCCCTGGCCAGGCGCACCGCCGTGGCCGGGCTGAAGCGCCCGTGCATCTCCAGCATCAGCTCGGCGTCCGGCCCGATCGCGTCCCGCACCGCCTCGATCAGCGACACCGCGTACCGGGTCCGCTCCGCGTCCAGCTCGAAGTGGCCGGTGCCGAACGGGTCGATCTTCAGCGCCCGGTAACCGCGCGCCATGACCCCCTTGGCGGCCCGGTGGTACGCCTCGGGGGTCCGCTCGGTGGTGTACCAGCCGTTCGCGTACGCCGGGACCGTGTCGGTCACCCGGCCGCCGAGGAGCTGCCAGACCGGCACCCCCAGCGCCTTGCCCTTGATGTCCCAGCACGCCATCTCGACGACCGCGATGCCGGACATCACGATCTCACCGGCCCGCCCGTAGTCGCCGTACTTCATACGGCGCACCAGATCCTCCACGGCGAACGGGTCCGACCCGGCGATGTGGTTGGTCTCGGCCTCCCTGAGGTAGCCGGCCAGGGCGTCCGTATGACCCAGCATGCGCGTCTCGCCGACGCCGGTGAGCCCTTCGTCGGTGTGGACGAGCACATAGGTGAGATTGCGCCAGGGGGTCCCGACGACATGAGTGCTGATTCCCGTGATGCGCACGGCAGTTGCCCTCTCGCGCTCGTTCGATATTTCGTCACGCGTTCGAAATCTGGGCGTGACCGTATGCAACCGCTCGGGAGGTGTCAATGGGGTGCGCGGGTTCCGCCTTCCGCCCCTCTCCGTACGGCAGTTGCCCGCCGCCGCGGGGTCGGCTCCGGTGCGGCCGTGACGGGAGCGCACGGCCATTGCCCGGCGAAGTGGCTGCGGTTAGCCTGTGTTCGTCATACCGGCCAATGGCCGGAATTTCGAACGATGGGGTGGGTGGACGGCATGGGACGGCTGGTTCCCGCGGTGACCAGGGCGCTCGACATCCTGGAACTGTTCCTGGACGGCGACGGCACCCTCTCGGCGCCCGAGGTCACCCGCAGGCTCCAGTTGCCCCGCACCACCGTGCACGAGCTGCTCACCACGCTCGCCGCCCGCTCCTACCTGTCGGCCCTCCCCGAGCAGCCCGGCCGCTACCGCCTGGGTGTACGCGCCTACCAGCTCGGCAGCCGGTACGCCGAGCAGCTCGACCTCGCCGCCGAGGGGCAGCGGGTCGCCCGGGAGGTGGCGGAGACCTGCGACGAGACCGTCCATGTGGCCATCCTGGAGGACACCGACGTCATCTACATCGCCAAGGTCGACTCCACGCACGCGGTCCGCATGGTCTCCGCCGCCGGGCGCCGGCTCCCCGCCCACTGCACCTCCGTCGGCAAGATGCTCCTCGCCTCGCTCCCGCAGGCCGAACTCGACGCCCGGATCGAGCGGCGCGAGCTGGTCGCCATGACCTCCAACAGCATCACCGACCCCGACGCGCTGCGAGCCGAACTGGCCGCCGTCCGCGAGCGGGGCATCGCCTCCGAGTACCAGGAGTCCAACCCGGACGTGAGCTGCGTCGCCGCCCCCGTGCGCGACGGCTCCGGCCGGGTCGTCGCCGCGCTGTCCATCTCCGTGCCCATGATCCGGTGGAGCGAGCAGCGCGAGGCCGAACTCGCCGGCCTCGCCGCCAAGGGCGCCGACGACCTCTCGGCCAGCCTCGGCCACCGGGGCGGCGCTAGGTGAGGCGCGATCCGGGCGGGCGCACCCCGGGGCCGGGCGTGGCGGCGTCGGGCGTGGCGGCGTCGGGCGTGGCGGCGTCGGGTGTGGCGGCGTCGGGTGTGCCCGGGGCAGGTGTGGCGGGGCCGGGTGTGCCCGGGGCAGGTGTGGCGGGGTCGGGTGTTACCGGGGCGGGTATGGCGGGGCCGGGTGTTACCGGAACGGGCTTCGCCGGGCCGGGTGTTACCGGAATGGGTGGCACGGTCAGGGCCAGGGGCCTGGAGGTCGCCGTACGGGAGCGTGCCGAGCTGGGCGAGGGTCCTACCTGGGACCCGGCCACCCGGCGGCTGGTCTGGGTCGACATCCTAGGCTCCCGCGTCCACACGTACGCCCCGGAGAGCGGCCGCCGTACGGTCACGCTCACCGAACAGCACGTCGGCGCCGCCAAGCCGCGGGCCGGCGGCGGGCTGGTGGTCAACCTCAGGGACGGCATCGGACTGTACGGCCCGGGCGGCGCGCCCTTCCGCTGGCTGGTCCACCACCCCGTGCCCGGGCGGCGCGGCAACGACGCGGCCGTCGCCCCCGACGGGGCCCTGTGGGCGGGCACGATGCGCTACGACGAGGCGGACGGCGGCGGCACGCTGACCCGCGTCGCCCCGGACGGAACGGCCACCACCGTCTTCCCGGGCGTCTCCGTCAGCAACGGCACCGGCTGGAGCCCCGACGGCACGCGGATGTACTACATCGACAGCCCCACCCGCCGCATCGACGTGTGCCGCGTGACCGACGGCGGTGAGCGGGTCACCGGCCGGCGGCCGCTGGCGACCGTCGAACGGGGCGCCGGCATCCCCGACGGGCTCACCGTCGACGCCGACGGCTGCGTGTGGGTCGCCCTCTGGGACGGCGCCGCGATCCGCCGCTACACCCCGGACGGCACCCTGGACAGGGTCGTCGAACTGCCCGTGCGCCGCCCCACCGCCTGCGCCTTCGGCGGCCCAGGGCTGCGCGACCTGTACATCACCACCGCCCGCACGGGGCTGACCCGCCCCCATCCCCTCTCCGGCTCCCTGCTGGTGCTCCCCGACGCGGGACGCGGCCTGGAAGGCACCGCGTTCAGGGGCTGACGTCCGATGGCAAGCGCTTGCTACGATCGCGCCCTCGCACTCGGGGCGAGGGCACGGCCGAGCACACCACCATCAGCGACGCAGCGCGCGACGACGCGGAGGGAGAGGCCGCCGTGGGAGCATCCGCCGACGACGCCAGGGAGTTCCACGACTTCTTCGAGCGTCACTACGCCGAACTCGCGCGGTTCGCCCACCTGCTGACCGGTGAGGCCGACGCCGCCGACGACCTCGCCGCCGACGCCCTGCTCGCCTTATGGCACCGCTGGGACCGCGTCCGCGCCGCCGACCACCCAACCGCCTACGCCCGAGGCGTCGTCGCCAACCTCGCCCGCAGCCGCGTCCGCAGCGCCGTACGCGAACGCCGGCGCATCGCCCTGTTCTGCTCCCCGCACTCCCCGCACACCGACGGCCCCGACGTACCGTCCGTCGTGGACGTCCAGGGCGCCCTGCGCACCCTGCCGTTCCGCAAGCGCGCCTGTGTCGTGCTGCGCCACGCCTTCGACCTGTCCGAACGGGACACCGCCCTCACCCTCGGCGTCTCGGTCGGTACGGTGAAGAGCCAGACGTCCAAGGCCATGGCCCAGCTCGAGCGGCTCCTCGGCAACCGCGCGGCGGCGCACCTCGTGGGGGAGACACGGACGGGCCGAGGCGCCGTCTGAGCGAGGCGGCCGACGAGCACCACCCGGACCGCGCCCGCGATCCCCCCGGAGGCGAACGGGCGACGGCGGCGGGCGAGTTCCCCCCGTCCGGTCCGGAGAACCCCGCGACCGGCGGCAACCCTCCGCGCGGCGGCGGCGACCAGCAGGTGCGAGGTCTCACCCCCACACGAAGGAAACGGGACACATGAGCCGACGAGCCGCCCAGCGGTCCACCCTTCCTGAACATTCCGCCCAGCCCGGCCGGGCCGACCGCCCCCACCGCCCCTCCCGGCGCACCGGCCGCCGTGCCGTCGCCGCGCTCGCCGGGGCCGTGGCCCTCACCGGCGCCGCCATCACCGCCGGCGTCACCCTCCCGACCGCCGGTGCCGCGGCCGCGTGGCCGGCCCCCAGCGGCAGCAAGCCCGTCCCGGCCACCATCCCGGTCGCCGCCGGCACCTCGTACGACGGCGGCATGAAGCGCCACTACGGCACCGGCGACCTCGGCGACGGCGGGCAGGACGAGGGCCAGGCCCCGCTGTTCAGCCTGGCGGACGGAGCCGTCCTGAAGAACGTCGTCCTCGGCTCCCCGGCCGCCGACGGCGTCCACTGCCAGGGGAGCTGCACCCTCCAGAACGTCTGGTGGGAGGATGTCGGCGAGGACGCCGCCACCTTCAAGGGCAAGTCGTCCAGCGCCGTGTACACGGTGACCGGCGGCGGTGCGAGGAAGGCATCGGACAAGGTCTTCCAGTTCAACGGCGCCGGCAGGCTCACCATCACCGGCTTCCAGGTCTCCGACTTCGGCAAGCTGGTCCGCTCCTGCGGCAACTGCTCCACCCAGTACAAGCGCACCATCGTCGTCGACGACGTCGACGTGACCGCCCCCGGCGGCAGCATCGCCGGCATCAACACCAACTACGGCGACACCGCCACCCTCCGCGCCATCCGCGTCCACGGTGACAGCAACAGGAAGATCAAGCCCTGCGTGCGCTACACCGGCAACAACACCGGCGCCGAGCCGGTCCAGACGGGCAGCGGCCCCGACAGCACGTACTGCCGCTACACGGCGTCGGACATCACCTACCGGTGACGCCTCGGCCCCCGCCGCCCCGCCCGCCCGCCCCGGCGGGACGCCGCGGGGCACGCGGGGGCCCACGACGGTAATGTCCGTTCCATGGCGGCTTCTGGTGCGCGGCAACCGGCGATCATCGAGGCGCCCTCCGTGCTGGGCCTGCGGCCCTCCGGCGTCCAGGACCTCCCGGCGGCCCTCCTCGGCGCCGGGCTGCCGAGACGTCTCGGAGCGGTACGGGCCGGGCGCGTCGACCCGCCCGCGTACGACCCGGCGCGCGACGCCGGCACCGGCGTCCTCAACCCGTACGCCCTCGCACGCTACTCGGCCGCCCTCGCCGACACCGTCGGCGACGTCCTCGACTCCGGCCGCTTCCCCGTCGTCCTCGGCGGCGACTGCACCATCCTGCTCGGCAACCTCCTCGCGCTGCGCCGCCGAGGCCGCCCGGGGCTGCTGTTCCTCGACGGGCACACGGACTTCTACCAGCCGTCGGCGGAACCGGCCGGTGAGGCGGCCTCGATGGAACTCGCCCTGGCCACCGGCCGGGGACCACGGGTCCTCACCGACCTGGAGGGGCGGGGGCCCCTGCTGCGGGACGAGGACGTCGTCGCCCTCGGCTTCCGCGACGCCGAGGAGTCCGCCGCGGCCGGCATGCAGCCCCTCCCGCCCGCACTGCACGCCATCGACCTCGACGGCGTACGCGCGGCCGGCGCCGCCGCCGCGGCACGCCGCGCCGTGGACCTGCTCACCGGGGGTGGCAGCGACGGTTACTGGGTCCACCTCGACGCCGACGTCCTCGACGACGCGGTCATGCCCGCCGTCGACTACCGGCTGCCCGGCGGGCTCGGCCTGCCGGAACTGGAGACGATCCTGCGGACGGCCCTCGCGGACGAGCGGGCCCGCGGACTCGACGTCACCATCTTCAACCCGCGCCTCGACCCCGACGGCCGCGCCGCCGCCCGCCTGACCGACTGCCTCGCGCGGGGACTCGCACCGGTCACGGGTCACCGGTGACGGCCGGGTCTCCGCGCGTGCCCGCGCGGCGACACCGGTGGCGCCGGAAGGCGACAATGATCCCGTGGCGGACGGTACGGCGGAAGCGGATGCGGTGACGGAGGGTCCGGCGGCGGACGGTGCGGTGGACGCGGCGGTGACGTGCCGTTACCGGGTGCTGGGGCCGACGCGGGCGCTGCGCGCCGACGGGACGGAGGCCCCGGTCACCGGGGCACGGCTGCGGGCCCTGCTCACCGCGCTCGCGGCGGCCGGCGGCCGGGCCGTGCCGGTGGGGCAGCTCGCCGCCCAGGTGTGGGTGGCGACCGCGCCCGCCGACGAGACGGCCGCGTTGCAGGCGCTCGTCGGGCGGCTGCGCCGGGCACTGGGGCCGGACGCCGTCGGCTCCGTGCCGGGCG
The DNA here is from genome assembly GCF_004353505.1 of Streptomyces sp. WAC05374. Taxonomy (GTDB): domain Bacteria; phylum Actinomycetota; class Actinomycetes; order Streptomycetales; family Streptomycetaceae; genus Streptomyces. Next base: position 499,235 of record NZ_SMNQ01000001.1, on the reverse strand, counting down.
GGTACCGGCTCGGCGCCCGGCCCGAGGACGTCGACCTGTTCCGCTTCGAACGGCTCGCCGCCGCCGGGGCCACCGCGCTGCGGGGCGGCGACGCGGCGGGCGCCGCCCGACTGCTCGACCGGGCGCTGGCCCTGTGGTGCGGGCCCGCCCTGACGGACCTGCCCGGCCGGGACGGTGACCCCCTGGCGGTACGGGCCGAACGCCGCCGCACCGAGGCGCGCCGGGACCGGCTCGCCGCCGAGATCGCGCTCGGCCGCGCGGAGGGCGCCCTCACCGGCCTCGCCGAACTGGCCGCCGAGCAGCCGCTCGACGAGCCCCTGGCCGCCCTGCGCATCCGGGCGCTGCGGTCGGCCGGCCGGCCCGCCGAGGCACTGGCGGCGTACGAGGAGATACGCACCCGCCTCGCCGCCCGGCTCGGCACCGACCCCGGCCCGGACCTCAAAGCCCTGCACGCCGAACTGCTCGCGCCCCGCACGGCCCCCGGCCACCCGGAGACCAGGCCCCTGGAGACCAGGGCCGCGGAAAGCAGGCCCCTGGAGACCAGGGCCGCGGATCGCCCGGCCCCGCACCGCCCGCGCGCCGCCCGTCCCGCGCCCGGGAACCTGCGGGCACGGCTCACGTCCTTCGTGGGGCGTGCGGGAGAGCTGGCCGCCGTCACCGCGGCGGTGCGCGAGCGGCGGCTGGTCACCCTGCTCGGGACCGGGGGCGTCGGCAAGACCCGCCTGGCGCTGGAGGCGGCCGGGGCGGTGGCGGACGCCTGGCCGGACGGCACCTGGGTGGCCGAACTCGCCTCCGTACGCGACGAGGCCGGCGTTCCCGAGGCGGTGCTGCACGCCTTGGGCGCCCGGGAACCCCTGCGCTGGGGCGACGAGAGCGCGGCCCGCGACCCGGTCGCCCGCCTCCTGGACCACTGCGCCGGGCGGCGCCTCCTGATCGTGCTCGACAACTGCGAGCACCTCGCCGGCGCCGCGGCCACCCTCACCGACACGCTGCTCGGCGGCTGCCCCGGCGTCACCGTCCTCGCCACCAGCCGCGAACCCCTCGGCGTCCCCGGCGAAGCCGTGCACCCCGTCGAACCCCTGCCCCCGGACGCGGCGCTCCGGCTGCTCGCCGACCGGGGCGCGGCGGCCCGCCCCGGCTTCCGCCCCGACGACGACCCGGAGGCGTGCGCCGAGATCTGCCGCCGCCTCGACGGCCTGCCGCTCGCCATCGAACTGGCCGCCGCCCGGCTGCGCGCCCTGACCCCGCGCCAGATCGCCGGCCGGCTCGACGACCGCTTCCGGCTCCTCGACCGGGGCAGCCGCACCGCGCTGCCCCGGCAGCAGACCCTCCGCGCCGTCGTCGACTGGTCCTGGCAGTTGCTCGACGCGCCCGAGCGGGCGGTGCTCGCCAGGCTGTCGGTCTTCTCCGGCGGCTGCGCCCTGGCCCAGGCCGAGGAGGTCTGCGCCGAACCGGACACGCTCGGCCACCTCACCTCCCTGGTCGACAAGTCGCTCGTCGTCGCCACCCCCTCGGCGGCCGGGGACGGGATGCGCTACCGGCTGCTGGAGACCGTCGCCGACTACGCCGCCGAGCGGCTCGCCGAGGCGGGGGAGCGCGAGATCACCGCCCGACGGCACCTGGCCGCCGTCCGCGAACTCGTCCGCGCCGCCGGCCACGCGCTGTGCGGCCCGCGCCAGCGGACCGTGCTGGAGACGCTCGACACCGAGCACGACAACATCCGCGCGGCGCTGCGGACCGCCGTCGACCTGGGCGAGGAGCAGGAGGGGCTCTGCCTGGCGCTGTCCATGAGCTGGTTCTGGCAGCTCCGGGGCCACCTGGCCGACGCCCGCACCTGGGCGTCGGCGGTCGCCGCGCTCGGCCCCGACCCGTTCCTCCCGCCGGTGCGGCAAGCCGTGCCCCTGACCGGGCGGATCACCGACACACCGCCGCCCTGGCCCGAGGAGCGGGTCCAGGAGGCCCGGCGGGGCGTACGGCTGATGGTGCTGGCCGCCGACGGCAGCCAGGGCGCCGCCACGATGGAGCGGCCCGGGAACCGCGCGTATCTGGAGGCGGTCGCCGACGCCTACCGGCCGGGCATGCCGCAGAACAGCCGGCAGCCCGGCACCATGTGGTTCTTCGTCCGGCTGCTGCTCGGCGAGTTCGACGGCCTCGGCCCGACCATGGACGCCTACGTCGCCTCCTGCCGGGCGCACGGCGACGACGCCGACCTGGGGTTCGCCCTGCTGGTGCGCGCCCGACTCGTCCCCGGCGGGCGGGACGACCCCGGTGAGGCGCTGGCCCGGTTCGAGGCGGCCGGCGACCCCTGGGGCGTCGCCGAGGCGCTCTGCGCGCGCGGCGAGGCCCACGAGCGGTCAGGCCGGTACGGCGAGGCCGCCCGGGACTTCGAGCGGTCCATGGAGTGCGCGCGGCGCATCGGCGCGCACGGCCAGGTCCCCGTCTTCCGCGCCAAGCTGGCCTCGGCGCTGCTGCGCGGCGGCCCGCCGGCGGAGCGCGAGCGGGCCGAGCGCATGCTGCTGGAGGCGGCCGAGGAGGGGGCGGGGCACACCGTCGAGGCGGTCAGCACCGCCCGGCTGCTGCTCGTCCAGCACTACGCCCGCACCGGCAGGGTGCCCCTCGCGCGGCGGCAACTGGACGCCATCGAGGAAGGCTTCACCCCGGGGACGGCCGAGATGTTCACCGGGATCGTCCTCGGCCTGCGCGGCTGGCTCGACTGCGTCGAGGGCCACCACGCACGCGCCCGGGAACGCCTGGCGGCCGCCGTGCGCGGACTGGAGACGCTGGCGTACATGGTCGCTCCGCACCTGGTCCTCGAACTGTTCCCGATCGCCGCCTGGGCCCTCGCCGGGCAGGGCGACCCGCGCGACGGGGCGCGGCTGCTCGGCGCGTACGACCGGCACGCGGACCGCCCGGGCGGCACCGGCTTCCGCCAGCTCCCCACCGACGTGGAGGACGAGATCCGGCGCCGCGCCGAGGCGGAGGTGCGCGCGGTCCTGGACGCGGGGGCGTACGCCGCCGCCCACGCCGAGGGCGGCGCGCTCGCGGTGAGGGACGCCGCGGCCCTCCTGCGGTGACACCCGCCACCGGGCGTGGCACCCGCCTCGCGGTCGGTGACGCGCCGCGCCGCAACCCGGATGGTGTAGGGGATGCGATCCGGGTACCCGGCGACGACAATGACTTCAGGACGAGCAAGGAGGCGGCATGAACGCTGAGCCCGATTCGACCTCCAAGCGAGAGGGCGTCACGCCCGACAGGCTTCTGCACAGCGGCGCCGAAGGCGAATTCAACGCGGAAGACGTGGTGCTCGCTTCAGGACGTGACGTCAACCCCAAGAACCTGGCCTGGGCCGAGCGCAGGCTGGCCGAGAAGGGCAAGGCGGCCCTCGACGAACTCCTCCCCTGACGCGACCCCCGCACGGGCCACGCGACCACCCGCGCCGCGTGGCCCCCGCGCCTGCCCGCGTCCCCCCCCGGGACGCGGGCCACGCACTCCGTACGACGTATGACGCGGCCGGCCGCGTATGTGGCCGGCCGGCGTCACCCGCCTACGACGTGACCGTCCCCGGGGCCGGGCGGGGCGTGCCGCGCAGGGACGAGCGGCCGTGGTCCCAGGCCGCGAGCACCCGGGCCTCCCACCGCTCGTCGAGCCAGACCGTGGCCCGGATGCCGAAGGCCACGTCGGCGGCCAGCCCCGGCTCGCGCTCCAGCAGGCCGCCCAGGACGTCGCGGCGCATCACCTGCTCGTGCACGGCGTCGGCCTCGATGTGCTCCGTGAAGAAGCGGACGCACCGCTCCTCGGCCCCCAGCCGCTCCAGCGCCTTCGCCATCCGCCGCGCGCCCGGCGGCGAGGCGATCTCCAGCACCGCGAAGTTCCCGGCCGCCGCGCCCCGCAGCGACCGGCGCAGCCCGAACAGCGACATCACGTTCACAGTCGCCAGCGTCGTAGCCGGGACGAGCTCCAGGTAGTGGCCGTAGGACGGGTCCAGCCCGGCACCCTCCATCAGGTCCGCGAACAGCTTCGCGTGCACCCGCTCACCGCGCCCGGCGCCGAACTCGTCGTACGCCACCGCCACCAGTGACGCCTTCGCCTGCCCCTCCAGGCGGGGGATCAGCCACGCCTGCGGATCGGACTCCTTGAGCTGGTACGGCGAGCGGTGCACCAGGTACTCCCGCATCAGCTCCCACGTGCCGCTCTCCATCAGCCGGTGCGACACCCCGTGGCCGTCCACGGGCTCCACGAGCAGTGGTGCGAGCGCCTCCGCGACGTCGTCGCCCCCGGGCACCGCCTCGCGCAGGGCGGCCAGGAACGCCTCCTCCATCGGCCGGCGCAGCGCGAGCAGCCCGGCGTCCCACTCCCGGTCGGCGGCGACGCCCTCCATGTCCCGGTAGTGGGGCTCGTACGCGAGGTACAGCGCGAGCTGGAGGTCCTCGCCCAGCGGGTCGGCGCCGGCCACGGTGACCTCCGGAGCGGGGCCGCCCCGCAGCACCCGCAGCACGGCCGCCGACAGGGGGCCCCGGTCCTCCGGCAGCGGAGCCGGGCGCGAGGCGGCGGCAGGCGTCATTCGTCCTCCTCCGCCACGTCCGCCGCCTCCACCGTGTCCTCGACGTCCATCTGCTCCAGCGGCCGCACCGCCGGTCCCTGCACCACCTTGCCGTCCACGTCGAACCGCGAACCGTGGCACGGGCACTCCCAGGCGCACTCCTCGTCGTTGAAGTGCACGATGCAGCCCAGGTGCGTACATCGCGCCGACAGCGCGTGCAGGGTGCCCGCCGCGTCCCGGTGGACCGCGAGGCGCCGCCCCGCGACCCGGACGACCGCGCCGCCGCCCCGGGGGATGTCGGCCGTCGTGTCGGCGTGCGCGCCCGGCAGCCGGTCACCGATGAAGTGCTTGCCGACCTGCGCCTGGAGCCGCAGCATCGCGGGTGCCTCCCGCACCGGGTGCAGCCGCACCGGGTCGTACAGGCTCGTCCAGGCGGGTTCACGGCCCCGGATGCGGGCGGCGAGCAGATCGCCCGCCATCACCCCGTTGCTCATGCCCCAGCCGGCGAAGCCGGTCGCCACGTACGCGTGCCGGGACCCGGCGTGCAGCCGCCCCACGTACGGCACCCGGTCGGTCGTGACGTTGTCCTGGGTCGCCCAGCGGTGGGTGAGCTCCACGCCCTCGAACCGCTCCCGCGCCCAGGCGGCGAGCCTGTCGTAGTGCCGGCCGACCTCGCCGTCCTCGACCGCGCCGGGCGTGAACTTCTCGCCCGTGACGATGAGCATCCGGCGCCCGTCCTCGCCGTACGGTGCCGTGCGCACCGATTTCGTGTTGTCCTCCCAGGTCAGGAACATGCCGCCCGGGTCCTGGCCCTCGGGGAGCGGGCCGGCCACCACCAGTTCGCGCTTGGGCTCCAGCCGGGTGAACAGCAGCGCCCGGTCGAAGACCGGGTAGTGGGTGGCGACGACCACCTCACGCGCCTTGATCGTGTGCCCGGTGCTGGTGGTCAGCTCGCACGGGGAGCCCTCCTGGAGGCGCGTCACCCGCGTCCGCTCGAAGATCCGCCCGCCCAGCACCTCCAGGTCGGCGGCGAGCCCCAGCAGGTACTTGCGGGGGTGGAACTGCGCCTGGTTCTCCACCTTGACCGCGCCCACCACCGGGAACGGCAGCGGTACGTCGGTCTCGTACGAGGCGTCCAGCCCCGCCGCCCGGGCCGCCTCCGCCTCCTCGCGGAGCTGGTCCGCCTTCTGCGGGTCCTCGGTGTACGTGTAGGCGGGCAGCCGCTCCAGGTCGCAGTCGATGCCCAGCTCCTCGCTCACCTCGGCGACGCGGTCGACGGCGATCTGCTGCGAATGGGCGTACAGCCGGGCCGCCCGGGCGCCATGGATCCTGGCGATGTCCGCGTACACCAGCCCGTGCAGCGCCGACAGCTTCGCCGTCGTGTGGCCGGTCACCCCGGTGGCGATGCGGTCGGCCTCCAGCAGCACCACCGGATGCCCGGCGCGGGCCAGCTCCCACGCCGTGCAGATACCGGCGATCCCACCGCCCACGACGGCGACCTCGGTCTCGATGGGCCCGTCCACGGCCGGGCGCGGGGGTCCGGGGGCGTACTCCATCCACAGAGAACCCGAACCGGTACCGGACTCAAGACTCATCGCTCACTCCTCACACACCGATCACCGGCGTTTCGCCGGGAAAGACCGAGGTACCCGCTGCTCATGCGTCTACTCAGACCGCGCGGCGTGTACGCGCCCCAGGAGGACACGGAACTGCTCGCCCGGGCCGCCCGTGAGGAACTGCGCGCACTGCGCGAACAGAGCGGCGTCGAGGTGCTCGACGTGGGCACCGGGACCGGCGCACTGGCGCTGGTGGCGGCCAGGTCCGGAGCGGCCCGTGTGACCGCCGTCGACATCTCCTGGCGCGCCGTGCTCGCCGCGCGGTACAACGCCTGGCGCCTCGGCCTGCCGGTCGTCGTCCACCATGGCGACCTGACGGAGCCGGTGGAGGGCCGCCGTTTCGACCTGATCCTGTCGAACCCGCCGTACGTGCTGTCCCCGGCGCCCGCGCGACGCCGCGAGGAGCGCACCTGGAGCGCGGGCGCGGACGGGCGCCAGATCCTCGACCGGATCTGCGCCCGGGCGCCCGGCCTGCTGCGGGACTCGGGCGTCCTGCTGCTGGTGCAGTCGGCGCTGTCCGGCGTGGACGCCACGCTGGACTCCCTGCGCGACGGGGGCCTGTCGGCGCGGGTCGAACTGCGCACGACGATCCCCTTCGGGCCGGTGATGGCGCGGCACGCCGAGTGGCTGGAGGAGCGCGGGCTTATAGCCCCCGACGAGCGCAAGGAAGACCTGGTGGTGATCCGTGCGCAACGCGTCTGAACGCCCCGCCGGACGGGTGGTGATCGACCCGGAGGGGCCCCTGCTGCTGGAGGGGCCCGTCGAGATCCGGCTGCCGGACGGCACGACCGCGTACTCGGACCGGTTCATGGTGGCGGTGTGCACCTGCCGCCGCAGCCGCCGCTACCCGTGGTGCGACACCAGCCACCGGCGCCGCACGCGCGGGCGGGACGAGGCCGGGGAGCAGGCGCGGAGGCCGGCGGAGGATTGAAAGGCTCCGGTCTGCGCACTCGTACGCCATGACCCACCCGAACCCGAACCCGAACCCCGACCCGGATCCCGAGCGGGACCGCACCCCGGGTCTCGACGCCGGAGGCGGTGTCCCGCCGGGCGAGACACCGCCCGCGGAATCGAGCATGTCCGGGGCCGGGCCGAGGGAGACGCACAACCCGCCGACCGGCTGGGCGAAGGCACCGGTGGTGCTGATCCTGCTGGTCGCCGTCCTCGTGGCGGCGCTGTTCGCCGCGATGGCCATCGTGATCGCACTCTGAAGGGAGCTCCGGGCATGACAACCGCACGTCAGCTCATGACCATGGGCGTCGACTGCGTCGGTGAGGGCGACACCGTCCTCCAGGCCGCCGAGATGATGAAGCAGCTCGGCGTGGGCGCGATGCCGATCTGTGGCTCCGACGACAAGCTCAAGGGCATGCTGACCGACCGCGACATCGTGGTGAAGGCGCTCGGCGCGGGCAAGGACCCGGCGAGGACGACGGCGGGCGAGCTGGCGCAGGGTGAGGTCGTCTACGTGAACGCCGACGACGACGTGCAGATGGTGCTGCGCAAGATGTCCGAGCACAAGGTGCGCAGGCTTCCGGTGATAGACGACCACCGCCTGGTCGGCATGATCGCCCAGGCCGACGTCGCCCGCGCACTGCCCGACCCCCAGGTCGGCGACCTCCTGGAAGCCCTCTCCACCGACTGACCCGCCACCGCCCACCCCCGCCGCCCATGGGTCGGCCCCGCCACGGAGGCGGGGCCGACCCATGGGCGCTGCAGCGCCGGTCGGCCTCCGGCGTGCCCGGGACCCCCGCCGCCCACCGTGAACCGCGCCACGGGGCTTCCGCATTACTGGAACAGGTTCTACTCTGTGCCGCGCCGTGCGGACTGGCCGCGCCACCGCGACGCCTGGAGGGGCCGTGCACCTCGCATACACACCGGAGCAGCACCGCCTGCGCGCCGAACTGCGCGCCTACTTCGCCGAGCTCGTACCCGAGGGCGCCCATCCGGGCGACGCCGACCCGGTCGCCCGCAAGCGCTTCTACCGCGCGACCATCCGCCGCCTGGGAGCCGACCGGTGGCTCGGCGTCGGCTGGCCAGAGGAGTACGGCGGGCGCGGCCTGACGCCGATGGAGCAGTTCATCTTCTTCGACGAGGCCGCCCAGGCGAGCGTCCCGCTGCCGCTCATGGCGCTGAACACCGTGGGCCCCACGATCATGCGGTTCGGCACCGAGGAGCAGAAGGCGTACTTCCTGCCCCGCATCCTCTCCGGCGAGATCGACTTCGCCATCGGCTACAGCGAACCCGCCGCCGGAACCGACCTCGCCGCGCTCCGGACGCGGGCCGTGCGGGACGGGGACGAGTACGTCGTCAACGGCCAGAAGATCTGGACCACCAACGGCGACACCGCCGACTGGGTGTGGCTCGCCGTGCGCACGGACCCCGACGCCCCGCCCCACAAGGGCATCAGCACGCTCCTCGTCCCGACCTCCGACCCCGGCTACTCCTGCACCCTCATCAACACGCTCGCCGGGCACGACACCACCGCGAGCCACTACGACAACGTCCGCGTGCCCGTGTCGCACCGGATCGGCGAGGAGAACCAGGGCTGGCGGCTGATCACCAACCAGCTCAACCACGAGCGCGTCACGCTCGCCGCGCACGGCACGATGGCCATCCGCGCCCTGCACGACGTGCGGCGATGGGCCGCCGGCACCAAGCTCGCCGACGGCCGCCGCGTCATCGACCTCGGGTGGGTCAGGAAGCGCCTCGCGCAGACCCACACGAAACTCGACGCGATGAAGCTCCTCAACTGGCGGATGGTCACCGCACTCCAGGAGGGCACCCTCACCCCGCAGGACGCCTCGGCCGTCAAGGTGTACGGCTCCGAGGCCCGCCGAGACGCGTACGCCTGGCTGATGGAGGTCGTCGGTTCGGCGGCCCCGCTCAAGGAGGGCTCGGCCGGCGCCGTCCTCCACGGCGACCTGGAGCGCGGGTACCGCACCGCCGTGATCTTCACCTTCGGCGGCGGCAACAACGAGATCCAGCGCGAGATCATCTCCTGGATCGGCCTCGGCATGCCCCGGGTACGGCGGTGAACCCACCGCACTGAGGCCCCTGCCGTATCCACCCGTAACTGCCGCAACAGCGCCCCTCGAACCCGTCATCGGACTGTCGCCCGACACCCGCCGCGCCCCGTACACACCGTGCGGACAGGCCGCCATACTGGACGGGCCGGGGAGGGCAGGACGGGGACGGCGGGCGCGGCGGCGCGGTGGAGCGGTGGAGCGGCGCGGCGACGGGTACCGGACAGGTGCTCGACGGGGACTCGACGGGGGCGAGGGCACGCGATGGGGGAGAGCAGGCTGCTCCAGGGCCGGTTCCGGCTCGAGGAGCTGATCGGACGCGGCGGCATGGGCGAGGTGTGGCGCGCGACCGACGAGTCGCTCGGGCGCCGCGTGGCGGTCAAGTGCCTCAAACCGCTGGGCCCGCAGCAGGACCCGAACTTCATCCGGGTGCTGCGTGAGCGCTTCCGCCGCGAGGCGCGCGTGGCGGCCGCCCTCCAGCACCGCGGCGTCACCGTCGTCCACGACTTCGGAGAGTCCGACGGCCTGCTCTACCTCGTCATGGAGCTCCTCGACGGCCGCAACCTCAGCCAGCTCCTGGAGGACCACGCACAGCACCCGCTGCCCGTCCACGACGTCGTCGACATCGCCGAGCAGGTCGCCGACGCCCTCGCCTACACCCACCGGCAGGGCATCGTGCACCGGGACCTCAAGCCCGCCAACATCATGCGGCTCGGCGACGGCACCGTGAAGATCTGCGACTTCGGCATCGCCCGCCTCGGCGCCGACATCGGCTTCACCTCCCGGCTCACCGGCACCGGCATCGCCATGGGCACCCCGCACTACATGTCGCCGGAGCAGATCAGCGGCGGCCACGTCGACCACCGCAGCGACCTGTACTCGCTGGGCTGCGTCCTGTACGAGATCGCCACCGGCACCCCGCCCTTCGACCTGGACGACGCCTGGGCGATCCTGGTCGGCCACCGCGACACCACGCCCGAACCGCTGCGCAACCGCCGGGCGGAGATCCCCGAGTTCTTCGAGCGCCTCGTGCTCGACCTGCTCGCCAAGAGCCCCGACGGCCGCCCCGACGACGCCGCCGACCTCCGCCGCCGCATCACCGCCGCCCGCCCGGCCCCGGCGCCGGTGCTCCACGCGCCCTTCCCCCTCGCCCCGGCGTACCCGCACGCGCCCCACCACCTGCCGTCCTGGACCCGCGGCATGACCACCGGTCACAAGGCGGTGGGCACCGCCCTGCTGCACGCCACCCCGCCGCCCGACCCGTCGGCGGGCCTCACCGGCGAGTGGACCGCCGCCCCCGCCCCGCCCGCCCCCCCCCCCCCCGTACCGGCGGCGACGCCGCACGCCCCCCCCCCCCCCCCGCCCCGCCGCCCCCGCCCCCCCCCCCCCCCCCCCCCCCGCCCCTGCCGCCCCTCCCTCCCGTCCCGCCCACCCCCCCGCGGGCGCGGGCGGAGGCGCACGGCGTACCGCCCGAGGTGCTCGCCCGCCTCGCCGGCCGGCACGGCGAGGGCCTCCGCCTGGGGCGCCTGGGCCGCTGGAAGGAGGCGGGGGAGGTGCACCGCACGGTCGCCGCCGAACGGGAGCGGACCCTGGGCGCCGACCACCCCGACACCCTGACCAGCCGCTACGAGGCAGGCTTCGCGTTCGGCCGGACCGGCCGCGACGCCGACGCGCTGCGCGAGTTCGGCCGCGTCGCCGAGGGCCGCGCCCGGGCGCTCGGCCCCGACCATCCCGAGACACTGACGGTGCGCCAGGAAATGGCGTACGTGCTGGGCCGGCTCGGACGCCATGCCGAGGCCCACCGCACGTACACCTCCGTCCTCGACGCCCGCACGCGCACCCAGGGCCCCGACCACCCCGACACGCTGCGCTGCCGCCACAACCTGGCGTTCAACCTGGGCCGGCTCGGCCGCCTGGAGGAGTCGTACCGCATGGCCGACGAGGTGGCCGCCGCCCGCGCCGCGCTGCTGGGACCCGACCACCCCGACACCCTGGTCACCCGGTACGAGGTGGCGCACGCCCTCGGCCAGCTCGGGCGCTGGACCGACGCCCTGCGCACCTACCGGGACGTCGCCGCCGCCCGCGCCCGCGCCCTGGGCCCGGACCACCCCGACACGCTCGCCGCCCGCCACGAGGTGGGGATAAGCCTCGGCAGGCTCGGCCGCGGCCCGGAAGCGCTGGAGCTGTTCCGCGACCTCGTCGCCGCCCGCACCCGGGCGCACGGGCCGGACGACCCGGAGACCCTGCGCGCCCGGCACGGCCTGGGCGTCAACCTCGGCCGCCTCGGTCGCTGGCGGGAGGCGCTCGCCGAGGCCCGCGACGTGTGCGCCGCCCGCGAGCGGGTGCTCGGCCCCGACCACCCCGACACGCTGGTCAGCCGCCGGGAGATCGCCGTGGGGCTCGGCTGGCTCGGCCGCTGGCACGAGGCGCTCTCCGTCTACCAGCGGGTCGCCGAGGCCCGGGACCGGGTGCTCGGCGCCACCCACCCCGACGCCCTGGCCAGCCGCGACGACGAGGCCCACTGCCTCCAGCAGCTCGGGCGGCAGGCCGAGGCCGCCGAGCGGTACCGGCGGGTGGCCGCGCTGCGCCGGCGCGACGGCCACTGGAAGGCCCGCGGCGGCGCGTGCTACGAAGGGCCATGACCGTACCGCGCTCGTACGACGCCGTCATCGTCGGCGGTGGCCACAACGGACTGGTCGCCGCCGCCTACCTCGCCCGCGCCGGGCGCTCCGTCCTCGTCCTGGAACGCCTCCCGGGCACCGGCGGGGCCGCCGTCTCCACACGGCCCTTCCCGGGGGTGGACGCCCGGCTCTCGCGCTACTCCTACCTGGTCTCCCTGCTGCCCCGGAAGATCGTGCGGGACCTGGGCCTGCGCTTCACCGTCGCCCGGCGCACCATCTCCTCGTACACCCCGGTGGAGCGGCGGGGCCGGGCCACCGGCCTGCTGGTGGGCGGTGAACGGACCCGCGAGTCGTTCGCCGCGCTCACCGGTTCGGACGCCGAGTACACGGCCTGGCGGCGCTTCTACGCCCGGACCGGGCACGTCGCCCAGCGGGTCTTCCCCACCCTCACCGAGCCGCTGCCCACCCGCGAGGCGCTGCGCGCCCGGATCGACGACGACGAGGCGTGGCGGATGCTCTTCGAGGAGCCCGTCGGCGTCGCCGTCGAGGAGCACTTCGCCGACGACCTGGTGCGGGGCGTGGTGCTCACCGACGCCCTGATCGGCACGTTCGCCGACGCCCACGACCCGTCCCTGGTGCAGAACCGCTGCTTCCTCTACCACGTGATCGGCGGCGGGACGGGTGACTGGAACGTGCCGGTCGGCGGCATGGGCGCCCTCACCACCGCGCTCGCGGACGCGGCGCGCGCCGCGGGCGCCGAGATCCGCACCGGCCACGAGGCGACCCGGATCACCACGGACGGCCACCACGCCGAGGTCGCCTTCCGCACGGCGGACGGCGAGGGCGCGGCCGGCGCCCGGTACGTGCTGGTGGGCGCCTCACCGCACACGCTGGCCGGCCTGCTGGGCGAGAGCGCCCCGCCGCCCGCCGAGGGTGCGCAGCTCAAGGTCAACATGCTGCTGACGCGGCTGCCCCGGCTGCGCGACCGGTCCGTCGACCCGCGTGAGGCGTTCGCGGGGACGTTCCACATCTCCGAGGGGTACGGGCAACTGGCCGCCGCGTACCGGGAGGCGGCGGCCGGCCGGCTGCCGGGTGCCCCGCCCTCCGAGATCTACTGCCACTCCCTGAGCGACCCGACGATCCTCGGCCCCGACCTGGCCGCCAGGGGCCACCAGACGCTGACGCTCTTCGGCCTGCACACCCCGGCGCGGCTCTTCGCGGCCGACAACGACGCCGCCCGCGCCGCCCTGCTCAAGGCGACCCTCGCCGAGCTGGACACCCACCTGGACGAACCGCTCGCCGACTGCCTCGCCACCGACGCGGAGGGACGCCCCTGCATCGAGGCCAAGACCCCGCTCGACCTGGAACGGGAGGTGGGGCTGCCCGGCGGCCACATCTTCCACGGCGACCTCGCCTTCCCCCACGCCACCGACACGACCGGCCGGTGGGGCGTGGAGACCACCCACGCCAACGTGCTGCTCTGCGGGGCGGGCGCGGTGCGCGGCGGCGGCGTCAGCGGCATCCCGGGTCACAACGCCGCCATGGCGGTCCTGGGCCGCTGAGGCACCACGGCCGGACGACACACCGATGGGCGCCACCAGGGCGCCCATCCGTGTGCCGCTCGTGGGGTCAGCCGACGTCCCAGCAGGTGGCCTCGTGGTGCTTGACCTTGACGTCGCCTGCCTTCACGTGGCCGCCGGACCCCCAGCAGCCTTCCACGTCGTCGCCGTGGGCGGCGGCGGGGGCCGCGGCCATGAAGCCGACCGCCAGCAGGCCGGCCAGAACGAGCGAGATGCGCCGAAGCATGAGTTTCTCCTTCGAGTTGGGGACTCGACACGACTGTTCATCAGTCGCCGCTCCAGCGCACGCCGAGTCGCGCGGGCGGGTGGTGGAGCCGCCCCGAGCGCGCCGCGCGGGGGAGGGGAGACGGGTCCCCGGAGCACGGGCGAAGGGCACACGCCCGTCCCCGGTGGTCGTGGGAGCACGACCACCGGGGACGGGAAGGCTGTCACCGCTCCGGACAGGCCGGGGCCGGGTGGGCCGGCATCAGGTCCGGGTCGGCGGGTCCTGGTTCGGGTCGCTGCCGAACTCGTTCTTGAGCCGCTCCTGGCCGGTGTCCACCTGACCGCTGTACTTGCCCTGGGTCCTCTTGTCGACGTAGTCGCCGCCCTTGTCGATGCCTTGGGCGGCCTTGTCCTCGTGGCCCTTGAGCATCTGCTTGAGCTTGTCCATCACGGACATGGGTCATCCTCTCCTCGCAGAGTGACCCCCCGCCCCTCAGTTTCGCTCGCCCGTACGAAACCCGCATCCGCACCGCCGTGACCAGTCAGTTCGCCGACTCCACCCACCCCTGCGCCTCGATCCGGGCGCCGTCCCCGGGCCGCGCCTCGTCGAAGAGGGTCCGCGAGCCGTCCTGGACGCGCAGGGCGTCCACGTACACCCCGCGCCCGACGTACAGCCGGTCCGTGGCGTACCGCCAGCGCAGCCGGACCGGTGTGCCCCGCCATCCGGACAGGTCCGCCTCCAGCCGGTGCCAGACCCGGCCGGACCAGCCGCTCACCGACCCGGCCGGGTGCTGCCGGGGCTGCTGCCCGTGACGTACGGTCGTCACGAACGGCACCGGCCGCCAGGTCGCGCCCGCGTCGCCGGACGCCTCCAGGTACAGGGCGTCCGCACCGGGCTCGGTGTCCCACCACACCGAGCAGCGCAGCCGGGGGCGCGGCGACGCGGGCGTCAGCTCCGGCAGGGTGAGCGTCGCCGACGCACCGGCGGCCATGCCCGCGTACCAGGCGGTGCGGCCCCGCGCGGGGCGTACCGGAACGGCGCGTGCCAGGTTGTTCGCGGCGGCCACGCGCGGCGCGGAGCCGGAGCGCCAGCCGCGCACCGGGTGGACCGAGTTGCCGAGCACCACCAGGAAGGAATCGGTCGTGGGGTCGATCACCAGGCTGGTGCCCGTGAAACCGGTGTGGCCCGCGGTGTGCGGGGTGGCCATGGCGCCCATGTACCAGTGCTGGTTGAGCTCGAAGCCCAGGCCGTGCTCGTCGCCGGGGAAGGCGGTGTTGAAGTCGGTGAACATCAGCTCCACCGACTTGGGTTCCAGGATGCGCGCGTGCCCGTACACGCCGCCGTTCAGCAGCGTACGGGCCAGGACGGCCAGGTCCCACGCGCAGGAGAAGACACCCGCGTGGCCCGCCACGCCCCCGAAACCGTACGCGTTCTCGTCGTGGACCTCGCCCCACACCATGCCGCGGTCCAGGCCCGACCAGGGCGGCCGGGCGTCCTCGGTGGCGGCGATCTTCGGTCTCCAGGAGGCGGGCGGGTTGAAGCGCGTGCGGTGCATCCCGAGCGGACCGGTGATCTCGTTGCGCAGCAGGGCGTCCAGCGAGTGGCCGGTGATCCTCTCCAGGACGAGCTGCAGGGAGATCAGGTTGAGATCGGAGTAGAGGTACCGCGTGCCGGGCGGGTGGGCCGGGGCCTCCTGCCACAGCAGCCGCAGCTTCCCCTCCCGCGTCGGCTCCTTGTACAGCGGGATCCAGGCGCGGAGGCCGGAGGTGTGCGTGAGCAACTGACGTACCGTGATGTCCTGCTTGCCGCCGCCCGCGAATTCGGGCAGGTACGCCGTGACCTTCTCCTCCAGCTCCAGCGCCCCGCGCTCCAGTTGCCGCACGGCCAGGACGGAGGTGAACAGTTTGGAGACCGACGCCAGGTCGAAGACCGTGTCCTCGGCCATCGCGATCCGGCGCTCGGGCGGCAACTCCACGCCCGTGTCGGTCTTCTCGTCGTACGCCGCGTAGCGCACCGCGTGCCCGATCGCCCGGTGCAGCGCCACCGTGCCGCCGCGTCCCGCCAGAAGCACCGCGCCCGCGTACCACGGGTGTTTGGGGGAGGGCTCCAGGAACCGCTCGGCGTCGGCGACCAGCCGGTCCAGGTGCTCGGGCAGCAGCCCGGCGCGCTCGGCGGAGCCCAGCCGCAGCGTGGGCCGGCCGCCCGGAGCTCCACGGGACCCCGCCGCCGCGGCGGCCCCCGGAATCGAACCGATCACCAGCCCACCTCCCAGGGTCAGCACCCCGCCGCCGAACCGGCGACGGCTGATCCCCTCCGTCATGCCCATCACGGTCCCCCTTCCGGACAGCTTCGGAAGCCCCGCACAGCCGGAGAAGCCTCCTGAAAGAATTCTTCGCCACCACCCGCACCACGTGAAACTTTCTTACCGTCAGCCCGACCGCGTCAAGAACCGGCCACCCGGAAAGAATCTGACGCTGCATCAGAAATTCTCTTCCCTCGCCCGTTCCGCTGCGGCATCCTGCCGCCCATGGAGACGGAGCTGAGCAAGAGACTGGGTGTCGAGCACGCCATCTTCGGCTTCACGCCCTTCCCCGCCGTGGCGGCCGCCATCACCAGAGCGGGCGGGTTCGGCGTACTCGGCGCCGTCCGCTACACCGCGCCCGACGACCTCGCCCGGGACCTCGACTGGATGCGGGCCCACACCGGCGGCCTGCCTTACGGCCTCGACGTCGTCATGCCGGCCGCGAAGGTGGAGGGCGTCACCGAGGCCGACGTCGAGGCGCTGATCCCCGACACGCACCGGCGGTTCGTCGCCGAGACCCTCGCCAAGCACGGTGTGCCCGAACTCGCCGACGGCGAGGCATCCGGCTGGCGCATCACCGGCTGGATGGAGCAGGTCGCCCGGGCGCAGCTCGACGTCGCCCTCGAACACCCCATCGCCCTCCTCGCCAACGCGCTCGGCTCCCCGCCCCCCGACGTCGTGCGCCGCGCCCACGAGCGCGGCATCCTCGTCGCCGCCCTCGCCGGCAGCGCCACGCACGCCCGGCGCCACGCCGAGGCGGGCATCGACGTCGTCGTCGCCCAGGGGTACGAGGCGGGCGGCCACACGGGCGAGATCGCGTCCATGGTCCTGACGCCCGAGGTCGTCGAGGCGGTCAGCCCCCTGCCCGTCCTCGCCGCCGGAGGCATCGGCAGCGGCGAGCAGATCGCCGCCGGGCTCGCCCTCGGCGCCCAGGGCGTCTGGCTCGGCTCCCTCTGGCTCACCACCACCGAGGCCGACCTCCACTCGCCCGCTCTCACCGCCAAGCTGCTGGCCGCCGGCAGCGGCGACACCGTCCGCTCCCGCGCCCTCACCGGCAAACCCGCCCGCCAGCTCCGCACCGCGTGGACCGACGCCTGGGACGACCCGGACGGCCCCGGAACGCTCCCCATGCCCCTCCAGGGGCTACTGGTGGCCGAAGCCGTCTCCCGTATCCAGAAGTACGAGGTCGAGCCGCTGCTCGGCACGCCCGTGGGGCAGATCGTCGGCCGGATGACCTCCGAACGCAGCGTGCGCGAGGTCTTCGACGACCTCACCCGGGGCTTCGAACGGGCGGTCACCCGTCTCCACCACATCGCGCAGAGGAGCCGGTCATGAACGAGCCGGTCGCACAGCAGCAACCGGTCGGCGGCGAGCCGGCGGGGAAGCAGGCGGTCCGCAAGCAGCCGGCCGGGAGCGAGCCGGCGGGGGGCCCGCCGAGCCCGCCGGGCGACGGCGGGCGGCCCAACGGCTTCTGGGCCCAGGCCGCCGCCGACCCCGCCCGTACGGTCCTGACCGCGCCCGACGGAGAGCGGTGGACCGCCGGCGAGCTGCACGCCGCCGCGAACCGGCTCGTCCACGGACTGCGCGCGGCCGGAATGGAGACCGGCGACGCCTTCGCCGTCGTCCTGCCCAACGGCGTGGAGTTCCTCACCGCGTACCTGGCCGCGTCCCAGGCGGGCTTCTACCTGGTCCCGGTCAACCACCACCTCGTCGCGCCCGAGATCGCCTGGATCGTCGCCGACTCCGGCGCCAAGGTGCTCATCGCGCACGAACGGTTCGCCGAGGCGGCGCGCGCCGCCGCCGACGAGGCGGGGCTCCCGCCCGGACAGCGCTACGCCGTCGGGCCCGCCGACGGCTTCCGCCCGTACGCCGGACTCCTCGACGGCCAGCCCGCCTCACCGCCCGAAGGCCGCACGCTCGGCTGGGTGATGAACTACACCTCCGGCACCACGGGCCGCCCGCGCGGCATCCGCCGCCCCCTGCCCGGCAGGCCGCCGGAGGAGACGTACCTCGGCGGCTTCCTCGGGATCTTCGGCATCAAGCCGTACGACGGCAACGTCCACCTGGTCTGTTCGCCGCTCTACCACACCGCCGTGCTGCAATTCGCGGGCGCCTCCCTGCACATCGGCCACCCCCTCGTCGTCATGGACAAGTGGACGCCCGAGGAGATGCTGCGCCTGATCGACGCCCACCGGTGCACCCACACCCATATGGTCCCCACCCAGTTCCACCGCCTGCTCGCCCTCCCCGAGGAGGTGCGGACGGCGTACGACGTGACGTCGATGCGCCACGCCATCCACGGCGCCGCACCGTGCCCCGAGCACGTCAAGCGGGCGATGATCGACTGGTGGGGGACGTGCGTGGAGGAGTACTACGCGGCCAGCGAGGGCGGCGGCGCGTTCGCCACCGCCGAGGACTGGCTGAAGAAGCCCGGTACGGTCGGCCGGGCGTGGCCCATCAGCGAACTCGCCGTCCTCGACGACGACGGCCGCCCGCTGCCCCCCGGCGAACTGGGCACCGTCTACATGAAGATGACCACCGGCGGCTTCAGCTACCACAAGGACGAGGCCAAGACCCGCAAGAACCGGATCGGCGACTACTTCACCGTCGGCGACCTGGGCCACCTCGACGAGGACGGTTACCTCTTCCTCCGCGACCGCAAGATCGACATGATCATCTCGGGCGGCGTCAACGTCTACCCCGCCGAGATCGAGGCCGTCCTGCTCACCCACCCCGCCGTGGCCGACGCCGCAGCCTTCGGCGTCCCGCACCCCGACTGGGGCGAGGAGGTCAAGGCGGTCGTCGAGCCCGCCGAGGGGCACGCCCCCGACGCCGGCCTGGCCTCCGCGATCCTGGCCCACTGCGCGGGGCGTCTCGCCGGCTACAAACGCCCCAGGAGCGTCGACTTCATCGCGTCGATGCCCCGCGACCCCAACGGCAAGCTCTACAAGCGCCGCCTGCGCGACCCGTACTGGGAAGGCCGGCAGCGCGCGGTGTAGCCGCACCGGCGCACCCGTTTCGGTGCCCCTGCCGCGCGGTGCGCCGCCCGCTCTGGCAGCGTGGCGGCATGAGCACCGGCACGGGCGGCACGGGCACGGACACCGGCACGGACCAGCGGGGCGCGGCGCCCGGCGGGGCGCCGGGGCCCGCGCGGCAGTGGACCACCTGGGCGCCGGTGGCCGCCGTGCTCGTACTGGCCGCGGGCTGGGGGCGGGACCTGCCGGGGCCGGTCGTCGCGGTCGTCGGGCTCTGCCTGATCGGCTCGGTCCTGTCGGCCGTGCACCACGCCGAGGTCGTCGCGCACCGCGTCGGCGAGCCGTTCGGGTCCCTCGTCCTCGCCGTCGCGGTGACCGTCATCGAGGTCGGGCTGATCGTCATGCTGATGGCGGGCGGCGGCGACAAGGCGTCCACCTATGCCCGCGACACCGTGTTCGCCGCCGTCATGATCACCTGCAACGGCATCGTCGGCCTGTCCCTCCTCGTCGCCGCCCTGCACAAGCGGCGGGTCGCCGTCTTCAACGCCGAGGGCTCCGGCGGCGCCCTCGCCACCGTCCTCACGCTCGCCGCCATGACGCTGGTGCTGCCCAGCTTCACCACCAGCCGGCCGGGCCCCGAGTTCACCGGGGCGCAGCTCGCCTTCGCCGCCGGCGCCTCGCTCTGCCTCTACGGGATCTTCGTCGCCGTGCAGACCGTCCGGCACCGCGACTACTTCCTCCCCGTCGCCCGCGACGGCGCGGCGGCGGGCGACGACGATCACGCGCCGCCGCCCACCGTCACGGAGACGTGGTGGAGCCTCGGGCTGCTCCTGGTGGCCCTGGTCGCCGTCGTCGGCAACGCCAAACTCGTCTCGCCCACCATCGAGGACGGTGTCGAGTCCGCCGGGCTGCCCAAGGCGGTCGTCGGAGTCGTCATCGCCCTGATGGTGCTGCTGCCGGAGTCCCTGGCGGCCGTGCGTGCCGCCCGCCGGGACCGCGTGCAGACCAGCCTCAACCTCGCGTACGGCTCCGCGATCGCCAGCATCGGCCTGACGATCCCGGTGATCGCCCTCGCCACCGTCTGGCTGTCCGGGCCCCTGGTCCTGGGACTGGGCCCGCTCCACCTGGCGCTGCTCACGCTCACCGCCGCGGTGAGCGCCCTGACCGTGGTGCCCGGACGAGCCACCCTCCTCCAGGGCGGCGTGCACCTGGTGCTGTTCGCCGCCTTCGTGTTCCTGTCGTTCAGCCCCTGACGCGCACCACCCTCAGCTTCGGGTCGGCCAGGATGTCCTTCTCGCAGAACCGGGCCGTCACCCACCGCTCGCCCGAGAACAGCGACGTCTGGTCGCTGAAGTGCGGCGACGCCGGGTCCGACGACTGGGAGTACGTCAGCAGGGTCCGTGCCACCGGGCACCGGCCGCCGTCCCAGCCGACCGCCTGGACGTGGCTCGTCCCGTGCGCCACCTCCGTGTAGCCCCCGCCGGCCGCGTTCCACACCGGCTCGGTCTTGTTCCACACGCCCAGCGACTCCGTACCGCCGTGCACCGGGACCCGATGGCCGCCGCGCACCACGAACTGGTGGTCGCCCAGCGGCGCGTCCAGCGGTATGCCGGCCGCCCGCAGCTCGGCGACGGCGCCCTTCAGCGCCGTGGCGAAGGCGGGCCCACCGGTGTCGAGGGTGTGCGGCGTACGGACCGGGTCCGCCGCCGAGAACGGCACCTTCCACAGCGCGTCCGCCGGGACGGACGCGGTCAGCCTGCGCCAGAAGCGGTCGAAGAGCAGCGCGCCCCGGCTGCCGGTGTCCATCGTGCGGTCCCACCGCCCGATCACCTCGCACGCCCGCGGGTCGTCCGGCAGCACGGCCGGGCAGGCCCTCGCGACGTCGGCCGCCGCCAGGTCACCGGCCGGCGCCCGGTTGGCGAACTGCTGCCGCTGGAGGTCCGCCACCGTCAGCCGGCCCCGCGCGGCCATCGCCGCCACGTCCGCGACACCGCCCCGGGTGCGCAGCGAACGGGGCGTCGCGATCGTCCCGAACACCCGCTCGTAGCCGGTCAGGGGCCGCTCCGCGTTGGTCAGCCACGCGCTGTCGTTGGAGTTCACCGCGTACGGCGCGTCCTTGAGCACCGGCATCCGCGACGGCCCGAAGATCCCCGGCTGCACCGCGTCCCGGTCCGAGCCCGGCGCGCATCCGGAGCGCGCGCCGTCCAGCACCGCCACGCCCGACGCCGGGTACGTCACCGCGCCCAGCGGCGTCGAACAGCGCCGTGCCAGCTCGTCGGTGATGCGCGGCAGCACCTGCGACTGGCTGAACACCGTGTGCCCGCCCGCGTCCGCCGCGACCGTGTTCACCCACGGCAGGCCCTGGGTGCGCCGCAGCACGCCCAGCACCTCGTCCGCCGAACGGGCCCGGGCGAAGCCCAGCGCGGTGTCCGTGGCGCGCAGGTTGACGGCGTTGGGGTCGTTGAGCGCGTACGCCGTCGTCGCCGACCACGGCAGCGGCAGCGACGGGCCCAGCGAGGTGACGACCGGCCCGTACCGGGTCCACCACTGCGTACGCGTCACCGGGACACCATCCTTGACGGGCACGGTGACCGTCCGCTTCCGCATCCTTTCCCGCCTGCCGTCGACCAGGTGGACCGTGGGGTCGGACGGGTCCAGCGTGAGCTGGTGCAGGTTGAGCGGGACACCGGTGGCGACCGTGTGGCTCCACGCCACCTTGTCGGTGAACCCGATGTTGACGGCCGTCCCGCCGAGCAGCGAACCGCCCGAGACGTTCAGCTCGCCCGGGATGGTCTGCTGCGACTGCCAGAAGCGCCGCCCGCCGTGCCAGGGGTAGTGCGGGTTGCCCAACAGCAGACCGCGGCCGTTCGCCGTCGTGGCGCCGCTGAACGCCACCGCGTTGGACCCCATGTCGGCGGAACCCGTGCCGGCGGAAGCCGTGCCGGCGCCGCCCGCGCTCCCGGCGCCCCCTCCGGCGAACAGGGCGCGTGCCGCCCGCGCCGTACGCACCGGGTCGGCCGGCGCCACCGGGACGGCACCCGGCGGGCGCGCGGCCGTGATGCCGCCAACGGCACGCCCCTGGCCGCCCAGCACCGCCAGGGCGAAGGCGCGGCGCGCCACGTCCAGCGCCGACACCGGACGTACCCATCCGGCGCCCGCGCACGCCGGGTCGGTGACGCGGTTCTGCCGCAGCCAGGCGTTGTAGCCGGCCGCCCAGCCGCGCATCAGCTCCCGGGCCTCACGGCTCGGCCCGGCCGGTGCGGGCGTGCGCAGCAGCCGCTCGACCGTCCCCGCGTCCCGTACCCCGCGGAAGTACAGGTCACTGGAGAGGTTGGTCCGCGCGGACGACAGCGCTCCGTCCGACGCCGCGTCCGGCCCGAAGTGGCGCGAGCGCTCACCGCGTACGGTGACGAAACCGTCGGCGAGCACGCACACCTGGTCGGCGGCCTGCGCCCAGCCGGTGCCGAAGCCGAGATTCGCGTAGTCCTTGGCCACGATGTGCGGGATGCCGTACTCGGTGTACCGGATGACGGCCGACAGGCCACCGCCGGACGGGCCGTGCCGTTCAGCCGGTACGGAAGGGCTCACCGTACCGGCCACCGCCGCGAGGGCGACGGTGGCCGGCACCAGATGTCTTCTCAGGAGGTGCTTTCTCGGGCGGGTGCGGAAGAGCAACGTGCCTCCCAACGGGACTGGTGTGAAAGCTCGTTGAGCCATGCACCCACCCGGCGCCCCGCCCTGTCAACATCCCGTCCGGTATCCCGTGGTGATCCGGGCGCACTCGGCGACCACCTCGCGCAGGTCGCCCGTCCGCCGCAGCAGGTCCCGCTGGACGCTGGCCCCGTTGCCGGTCTTCAGCAGCCCGGCCAGCGCCTCCTGGGCGGGCACCACGTCACCGCTGTCCTCCAGTGCTTCCCTGACGTGGTCGAACAGCGCCCGCACCACCGCCTCCGCCGGGGCCGGCCGCATCGTCACCGGGTGGACGAGCTGGTCCTCCAGCCCCGACCGGGCCGCCCGCCAGGCGGCCAGCCGCAGCAGCGCCACCCCGTGCCGCGCCGGCGGCTCACCGTCGCGCCACTGCCGCGCCGCCGTCTCCACCAGGCCGCGCACCAGTGTGGCGACCAGCACCGTGGTGGACGGGTCCAGGCAGACGTCCGCCACCCGCACCTCCACGGTCGGGTAGGTGTGCGACAGCCGGGCGTCGAAGTACACCATCCCCTCGTCCCGCAGCACCCCGCTCGCCACCATGTCGGCGACCTGCTCGTGATAGCGGTCGGCGGAACCGAAGATCTCCACCGGCCCGGCCGACGGCCAGCGCCCCCACACCCGGCTGCGGTAACTGCTGTAACCGCTGTCCTCGCCCTGCCAGAACGGCGAGTTGCCGCTCATGGCCAGCAGCACCGGCAGCCACGGCCGGATGCGGTCCAGGACCGCCACGCCCTCCTCGTCCGACTCCACCGACACGTGCACATGGCAGCCGCACGTGAGCTGCTCCTGGGCGGTCAGCCCGAAGTGCTCCTTCAGCCACTGGTGGCGCTCACCGGTGCCGATCGTCGGGCTGACCGGCAGCGGCGACGTCGCCAGCGCGGCCACCGACGCGTTCAGCCCCTCGGCGTGCCGCGCCGCCTCGGCCCGGCACCGCCGGATCTCCTCGCCAAGGTCGCCCATGACCGTCTGCGGACTGGTGGCGAACTCCAGTTGCTGACGCTGGAGTTCACTCTCGAAAACCTCCTCGTCGGCGTGCGGGTCCCGGGCCGCCGCCAGCACGGCCGTCGACAACGCCCTCGGCTCCCCGCTCCGGCCGTCCACCAGGAGCAGCTCCTCCTCGACACCCACACTGCGCACGTTGACCTGCCTTTCTGCACGGAATGACCCACGCTTGCCCCCGATCCGGTGCGTCACGCCCACCTGCCGGGGCATACGGGCAACACAAGATCATTCACCGGTGAGGTGAGAAGGGAGCCCGCACATGGCGATACCCGTCCGCAGGCCGGGCACGGACCGAGCCACCCGCACGGGCGCCCGCCGCCCGCGCTTCAGCCTCCGCGACACCACGCTCGGCTGCGGCCTGGTGGCCATCGTCCTGTGCGGTACGGGAGCGATGGCGCGGGCGGCGGTCGGCGACGCCGCCGACGTACCCGCCGCCGCCCTGGCCGTGATCGGCACCCTCGCGGTGGTCCTCGCCCTGGTGCGCGCCGCCCGCCGGGGCCGCGCGACCGCCGCCGCGCCCGTGCCGGCGGCCGTGTACGTGGACTACTCGGCCATGGACGCGGACGCCTTCGAACAGGCGGTCGCCGACCTCTGCGTACGGGACGGCTGCCTGGACGTCGAAGTCGTCGGCGGCGCGGGCGACCTGGGCGCCGACGTGGTGGCCACCGCGCCCGACGGCCGCCGGGTCGTCATCCAGTGCAAGGCGTACGGGCCGGACAACAAGGTGGGCTCCCAGGACGTCCAGCGCTTCGGCGGCACGTGCTTCGCCGTGCACGACGCCCACGTCGCCGCCGTGGTGACCACCAGCGAGTTCACCGAGCCCGCCACGCAGTACGCCGAGCAGTGCGGCATCCTCTGCGTCGACCGGGCCGGCCTGGACGCCTGGACGGACGGCAGCGGCCCGGCGCCCTGGCTCCGCGTCCCCGAGCCCCGCTGACCGGGGGGCTCGACACCCGCCCCGCCACCGCCCTCGAAACGGCCCCGTGCGACGGGCCGGTGCGCCGCCGTGCGGGTCCGCACAGTCCGTGCGACAGATCGCACCAGCCGGCCGTGCGGACCGCCGGCGCGCTCCAGGACGGGCGGGGCGGCCCGGCCGGGGCGCCACGGGCCGGGTCACCGCTCCCGGCGCAGGTCCACGATCCGCTTGATCTTCCCCACCGACCGCTCCAGCGTCTCCGGGTCGACCACCTCCACCGCCACCGACACCCCGATCCCGTCCTTGACGGCCGCCGCGACGGCCCGCGCCGCCTCCGCGCGCACCTCGCCCGTCGCGTCCGCCCGCGCCTCCGCGCGCACGGTGAGCGCGTCCAGCCGGCCCTCCCGCGTCAGCCGCAACTGGAAGTGCGGGGCGAGGCCCGGCGTCCGCAGCACGATCTCCTCGATCTGGGTGGGGAAGAGGTTCACGCCCCGCAGGATCACCATGTCGTCGCTGCGCCCCGTGACCTTCTCCATCCGCCGGAACGCCGGGCGTGCCGTCCCCGGAAGCAGGCGCGTCAGGTCACGGGTGCGGTAGCGGACGACCGGCATCGCCTCCTTGGTCAGCGAGGTGAACACCAGCTCGCCCCGCTCGCCGTCCGGCAGCACCTCACCCGTCAGCGGATCGACGACCTCCGGGTAGAAGTGGTCCTCCCAGATGTGGAGGCCGTCCTTGGTCTCCACGCACTCCTGCGCGACCCCCGGCCCGATCACCTCCGACAGCCCGTAGATGTCCACCGCGTCGATCGCGAACCGCTCCTCGATCTCCCGCCGCATCTCCTCCGTCCACGGCTCCGCGCCGAATATCCCCACCTCGAGGGAGGTGGACCGAGGGTCGACGCCCTGCCGCTCGAACTCGTCCAGCAGCGTCAGCATGTACGACGGCGTCACCATGATGATCTCGGGACGGAAGTCCTGGATCAGTTGCACCTGACGTGCCGTCATGCCCCCGGAGGCGGGAACCACCGTGCAGCCGAGCCGCTCGGCCCCGTAGTGGGCCCCGAGCCCGCCCGTGAACAGCCCGTACCCGTACGCCACGTGCACCGTGTGCCCCGGCCGTCCCCCGGCCGCGCGGATCGACCGGGCCACCACGTCGGCCCAGGTGTCCAGGTCGCGGTCGGTGTACCCCACGACGGTGGGCCGGCCGGTCGTCCCGCTGGACGCGTGGACCCGCCGTACCCGCGACCGCTCGACCGCGAACATGCCGAAGGGGTAGTGGTCGCGCAGATCGGCCTTGGTGGTGAACGGGAAACGCGACAGGTCGGCGAGCGTCCGGCAGTCCTCCGGCCGCAGCCCCGCCTTGTCGAAGGCCCGCCGGTAGAAGTCCACGTTCTCGTACGCGTGGCGCAGCGTGGCCCGCAACCGCTCGAGCTGGAGCGCCTCCAGCCCCGCACGGTCGAGCCGCTCCCCGGCATCCCGCAGGTCCGTCATCCGTCGCACCCCTCCGTCCGGCCGCCCGGACCGGTGTCGCACCTCACCCGAACCGGACGACCGATCATTCGGTCGTCACCTTGTGGATCAGTAATCCAAGCCGGCGGCCCGAAGGCAAGGGTTGTGCGGCACTTTTTCCCGGTGGGGGCGCGGGGCTACGCCGGGACGGGGATGACCAGCTCCGGGCGGTCCCACGGCACCGCCGGCGGGTTGGCGTGCACCGTGCCGACCCGCCGCGCGCCCACGCTGAGGTAGAAGCCCTCCGAGGGCGGGTGGGACACCACTCGTACACCGGTCACCCCGGCAGCCCGCGCCCGCTCCGTCATGTGGGTGATGAGCCGGCGGCCCACGCCGAGGCCCTGGGCGTCGTCGGCGACGAACATCAGGTCCAACTCGGGCGCGGACAGCACGAGCGCGTAGAAGCCGAGCACGCGGCCGTCCGGCCCGACGGCGACGTGCACCTCGTGGGCGTCGATGTAGTCGGGCCCCACGCGGTAGCCCGCCACCATCGGCGCGTAGTGGCCCTCGTAGGCGCCCGAGCCGCGCACCAGTGCGGTCAGCCGCCTGGCGTCGCCGGCGGTGGCCCGCCTGATCCGTACCGCCGCGCTGTCGGCCCGCGTCATACCCGAAGTCATGTGGAGAGTATTACCCCCCTGGTGCCTGGCCGGAAAACGAGCAGGTCAGGGGTGGGGCGCCGCGGCCTCCGCCACGGAGCGGGCCCACCGGTAGTCGGCCTTGCCGCTGGGGGAGCGCTGGATGCTGTCGGTGATCACGAGCTGCCGGGGCACCTTGTACCCGGCCAGCCGGGTGCGGCAGTGGCCCTGGATGTCCTCCAGTGAGGGCCGCCCCGCGCCCGCGCGCAGTTGCACCACGGCCGCCACATGGTGGCCCCACCGGGGGTCGGGGACACCGGCGACCAGGGCGTCGTACACGTCGGGGTGCGATTTCAGTGCCTGCTCGACCTCCTCCGGGTAGACCTTCTCGCCGCCGGTGTTGATGCACTGCGACCCGCGCCCGAGGACGGTGACGATCCCCTCCTCGTCGACGGTCGCCATGTCGCCCAGCAGCACCCACCGCTCGCCGTCGCGCCGGAAGAAGGTCTCGGCCGTCTTGACGGGATCGTTGTAGTAGCCGAGCGGGACGTGGCCGCGCTGGGCCACGCGTCCGACCTCGCCCGGCGCCACCGGTTCGTACGTCGCCGGGTCGACCACCCGCGTACGGCCGTTCACCCGCAGCCGGAACCCCTTCTCCGCCCCCGAGTCGTCCGTCGCCGTGCCGTTGAAACCGG
Organism: Streptomyces sp. WAC05374; assembly: GCF_004353505.1. Taxonomy (GTDB): domain Bacteria; phylum Actinomycetota; class Actinomycetes; order Streptomycetales; family Streptomycetaceae; genus Streptomyces. Next base: position 471,969 of record NZ_SMNQ01000001.1, on the reverse strand, counting down.
ACTCGGAGGAGCCGAAGTTGTTCAGCAGCATCACATGCGGGACCAGCGCCAGGAACTGCTCCCGCACCGTCTCCGACATGATGGCGCCCGACGACGACACACTGAACAGCGACGACAGGTCGGCGCCCCGGAGCGGACCGCCGAGCGCGTCGATCAGCGGCCGCAGCATCGCGTCGCCGACCAGCGAGACGCTGGTGACCTCCTCCTTCTCCATCGTCCGCACCACCTCGTGAGGCACGAACTTGCGGTGCAGCACCACCCGCTGGCCGAAGTTGAAGCCGATGAACGCGGTGAGCGTCGAGGTGCCGTGCATCAGCGGGGGAGTGGGGAAGAAGGTGATCCCCGCACCGCCCGCCGCGACCCGCTCGGCCAGCTCCTCAGGGCACTTCACCGGCTCCCCGGTCGGCGCGCCCCCGCCCAGCCCGGAGAAGAACAGATCCTCCTGGCGCCACATCACGCCCTTGGGCAGCCCGGTCGTGCCGCCCGTGTAGATGATGAACAGGTCGTCGCCCGAGCGCGGTCCGAAGCCCCGCTCCGGCGAGCCGGCCGCCTCGGCCTCCGGGAACGCCGTGCACGCGAGCCGCGGCGCGTCCCCGGGCGCCGCCCCCACCCGTACCAGGTGCCGGAGCCGTTCCGTCCTCGGCACCGCGGCCGCGACCCGCGTGGTGAACTCGGCGTCGAACACGAGCCCCGCCAGATCGGCGTCCCGGTAGAGGTGGACCAGCTCCTCCTCGACATAACGGTAGTTGACGTTGACCGGCACGAGCCGCGCCTTGAGGCAGCCGAGCACCGTCTGTACGTACTCGACGCCGTTGTACAGGTGCAGCCCCACGTGCTCACCGGCCCGCAGCCCCGCGTCCAGCAGGTGGTGGGCGATGCGGTTGGCGGCGGCGTCCAGCTCCGCGTACGTCAGGCGCCGCTCCGCGCCCGTCCCCGGAATGTCGAGGTGGACGAGCGCCTCGCGGTCCGGGACCACGTCCACGACCGACTCGAACAGGTCGGCAAGGTTGTACTCCACCGCTCCTCCTCCACCCGGCCCCACTGGCTCGCGGTCATTAGAGCGCCGCCGCCCGCAAGTGGGAAGGGACCGCACCGAATAATCTGACTGAGTGTCAGAAAGCTATTGAACTGACACCCCCGCTCCTGCAACCTGTTCTGAATCCGGATCCCACCCCGGGTACGGGAGGACGGCCATGACCGGTACGGAACACCTCACCGTGCGGCGCGAGGGCGCCACACTGATACTCACCCTGAACAGGCCCGAGGCGAAGAACGCGCTCTCCCTGCCGATGCTCGTCGGGCTGTACGACGGCTGGATCGAGGCCGACGAGGACGACGCCGTCCGCTCCATCGTGCTCACCGGCGCGGGTGGCGCCTTCTGCGCGGGCATGGACCTCAAGGCGCTGGCCGGGAACGGGATGGCCGGCCAGGAACACCGCGAACGGCTGAAGGCCGACCCCGACCTGCACTGGAAGGCGATGCTGCGCCACCACCGCCCCCGCAAACCGGTGATCGCCGCCGTCGAGGGCCCCTGCGTGGCCGGCGGCACCGAGATCCTCCAGGGCACCGACATCCGCGTCGCCGCCGAGTCGGCCACCTTCGGGCTCTTCGAGGTGCGGCGCGGCCTCTTCCCGATCGGCGGCTCCACCGTGCGCCTGCCGCGCCAGATCCCGCGCACCCACGCCCTGGAGATGCTGCTCACCGGCCGCCCCTACAGCGCGGCCGAAGCGGCACGGATCGGCCTGGTCGGCCACGTCGTGCCCGACGGCACCGCCCTCGACAAGGCCCTGGCCGTCGCCGAACAGGTCAACGCCTGCGGGCCGCTCGCCGTCGAGGCCGTCAAGGCCTCCGTGTACGAGGTGGCCGGCCTTCCCGAGACCGAGGCCCTCGCCGCCGAACTCGCTCGCGGATGGCCCGTCTTCGACACCGCCGACGCCAAGGAGGGCGCCCGCGCCTTCGCCGAGAAACGCCCCCCGGTCTACCGCCGCGCCTGACCCCGCCGCCCGGGCCGCCGCAGCCCCCCGCCCCCACCGCCCCAGACCCCCCCCCCCCCCCCCCCCGCGCCCCGCGCGCCCCGCTCCCGCCCCCCCGCCCGCCCGCGCGCGCCGCCCCCGCGCGCCCCCCCCCGGCCCCGCCGGCGCCCCCGCCCCTGCGCGCGCCCACGCCCCCGCGCCCCCCCCCGCGCCCGCCCCCCCCGCCCCGCGTCCGCCGCGGAGATCGGAGCACCGCCCGTGACCGCCGCCCCCGTGCCGCAGGCGCTCCGCGCGCCCCTGGTCGTGGAGTTCCCCTTCACCCGCTCCCTCGGCCCCGTCCAGTCCGCCTTCCTCACCGGTCTGCGCGAGCGCACCGTCCTCGGCGTCCGCACCACCGACGGCAAGGTCCTCGTCCCGCCCGTCGAGTACGACCCGCTCACCGCCGAGGAGATACGCGACCTCGTCGAGGTGGCCCCCACCGGCACCGTCACCACCTGGGCCTGGAACCCGGCTCCCCGGCGCGACCAGCCCCTGGACCGGCCCTTCGCCTGGGTGCTGGTCCGGCTGGACGGCGCCGACACCGCGCTCCTGCACGCCCTCGACGCCCCCGGCGGGCCCGCCACCGTGCGCACCGGGATGCGCGTCCGCGTCCGCTGGGCGGCGCACCGCACCGGCGCCATCACCGACATCGCCTGCTTCGAACCGCACGACGGCACGCCCCCGCCCACGGACCCGCCGCGGCCCCACACCGGCCGGTTCGACGACCCCGTCACCGGCATCGTCGCGCCCGCCCGGCTCGACTACACCTACGCGCCCGGCCGCGCCCAGAGCGCCTACCTCCACGCCCTGGCCGAGCGCCGGACCGTCGGCGAACGCTGCCCGGACTGCCGCAAGGTGTACGTGCCGCCCCGCGGCGCCTGCCCCACCTGCGGGGTGGCCACCGCCGAGCGGGTCGAGGTCGGCCCCCGGGGCACGGTCACCACCTACTGCATCGTCAACATCAAGGCCAAGAACCTCGACATCGACGTCCCCTACGTCTACGCCCACATCGCCCTCGACGGCGCGGGCCTCGCACTCCACGGACGCATCGGCGGCATCCCCTACGACCAGGTGCGCATGGGCCTGCGGGTGGAGCCGGTCTGGACGGACACCGACAGCCGCTACCCCGACCACTACCGGCCCACCGGCGAGCCCGACGCCGACTACGACACCTACAAGGAGCTGCTGTGATACCACGCGACGTCGCGATCGTCGCCTTCGCCCAGACCGTCCACCGGCGGCGCACCGACGACCTCTCCGAGGTCGAGATGCTCATGCCGGTCCTGCACGAGGTCCTGGGCGAGACCGGCCTGAAGGCCGGGGACATCGGCTTCACCTGCTCCGGCTCCTCCGACTATCTCGCCGGCCGCGCGTTCTCCTTCACCATGGCCCTGGACGGCGTGGGGGCCTGGCCGCCCATCGCGGAGTCGCACGTGGAGATGGACGGCGCCTGGGCGCTGTACGAGGCATGGGTGAAGCTGCTGACCGGCGAGGCCGACACCGCTCTGGTCTACGCCTACGGCAAGTCCTCGCCCGGCCCGCTCAGGGACGTGCTCACCCGCCAGCTCGACCCCTACTACCTCGCCCCCCTGTGGCCCGACTCCGTCTCGCTCGCCGCCCTCCAGGCGCAGGCGCTCATCGACGCCGGTGACACCGACGAGCCGCGACTCGCCGCGATCGCCGCCCGCAGCCGCGCCTCGGCCGAGGACAACCCGCACGCCCAGCTCCGCGGTCCCCGCCCCCGGGGCGACCTCCTGGTCCACCCGCTGCGCACCGGCGACTGCCCGCCCATCGGCGACGGCGCGGCCGCCGTCGTCCTCGCCGCCGGTGACCGCGCACGCGAGCTGTGCGACCGGCCCGCCTGGCTCCGTGGCATCGACCACCGCATCGAACCGCACGGCCTCGGCGTGCGCGACCTCACCGACTCGCCGTCCACCCGCCTCGCCGCACAGCGTGCCGGTGCCTTCGACCGGCCCGTCGACACCGCCGAGCTGCACGCCCCGTTCACCTCCCAGGAGGTGGTGCTCCGCAAGGCCCTGCGCCTCGACGACCGCGTCCGGGTGAATCCCTCCGGCGGCGCCCTGGCCGCCAACCCCGTCATGGCGGCGGGACTCATCCGGCTCGGTGAGGCCGCCGCCGCCATCCACCGGGGCGCCTCCGACCGTGCCCTCGCCCACGCCACCTCCGGCCCCTGCCTCCAGCAGAACCTGGTCGCCGTCCTGGAAGGAGAGCCCCGTGCCGCACGCTGAACCCGTGGCCGTCGTCGGGGTCGGCCAGACCAAGCACGTCGCCGCCCGCCGCGACGTCTCCCTCGCCGGACTCGTCCGGGAGGCCGCCCGCCGCGCTCTCGACGACGCCGAACTGACCTGGGCGGACATCGACGCCGTCGTCATCGGCAAGGCCCCCGACTTCTTCGAGGGCGTGATGATGCCGGAGCTGTACCTGGCCGACGCCCTCGGCGCGGCCGGGAAGCCCATGCTGCGCGTCCACACCGCCGGCTCGGTCGGCGGCTCCACCGCCCTCGTGGCGGCGGGCCTCGTGGCCGCCCGGGTCCATTCCACCGTCCTCACCCTCGCTTTCGAGAAACAGTCCGAATCCAACGCCATGTGGGGCCTGTCGCTGCCGGTCCCGTTCCAGCAGCCGCTCGTCGCCGGCGCGGGCGGCTTCTTCGCCCCGCACGTGCGCGCGTACATGCGGCGCACCGGCGCACCGGACACGGTCGGCTCCCTCGTCGCCTACAAGGACCGGCGCAACGCGCTGAAGAACCCCTACGCGCACCTGCACGAGCACGACATCACCCTGGAGAAGGTGCAGGCGTCCCCGATGCTGTGGGACCCCATCCGCTACTCCGAGACCTGCCCCTCCTCCGACGGCGCCTGCGCCCTCGTCCTCACCGACCGCACCGGCGCCGCCCGTTCGCCGGGGCCACCGGCGTGGGTGCACGGCGGTGCCATGCGCAGCGAGCCGACCATGTTCGCCGGCAAGGACTTCGTCTCACCGCAGGCCGGCAAGGACTGCGCGGCCGACGTCTACCGGCAGGCCGGGATCACCGACCCGCGCCGGGAGATCGACGCCGTGGAGATGTACGTGCCGTTCTCCTGGTACGAGCCGATGTGGCTGGAGAACCTGGGGTTCGCCCCCGAGGGCGAGGGGTGGAAGCTCACCGAGTCCGGTGTCACCGAACTCGACGGCGACCTGCCCGTGAACCCCTCCGGCGGTGTCCTGTCCACCAACCCCATCGGCGCCTCCGGCATGATCCGCTTCGCCGAGGCGGCCCTCCAGGTGCGCGGCTTGGCCGGCGAGCACCAGGTGCCCGGAGCCCGCCGCGCAATGGGCCACGCCTACGGCGGCGGGTCCCAGTTCTTCGCCATGTGGCTCGTCGGCACCGAACCCCCCGCCACCTGACCGGCCTCGCCACCGCCGGACGGGCCGCGCGCCGCGCCCTGTCCGTGACCGGACCCGATGACTAGTCTGAGGCCGGACGACGAACCGGGAGGAGCAGGCACGTGGCGGAGACCATCACCACCCAGCAGCAGCTCGCAGGCTGGGAGAAGCCGGACCTCGACCTCAGCAACGCGGACTGGCAATCGGGCAGTCAGGGGGCGGGCGACGTCCAGATCGCCTTCGTCGAGGGATTCATCGCGATGCGCAACGGCGGCCGTCCGGAGAGCCCGTCACTGATCTTCAGCCCCGCCGAGTGGCGCGCCTTCGTGCTCAACGCCAGGGAAGGGGAGTTCGACCTCACCTGACGGTGGTCCCCAGGTCACTCCGCTCCGCGCGCCTGCGGGCACGCGCGTCACCGACGGCGAGCGGCAGCCCGGGCAGTATCAGCAGGGCCGTGACCCACAGCGGCATGGGGAAGAGCGGCTCGTCGCCGGCCAGCAGGTCGGCCGCCAACGCGGCCGGCAGGCCGACGACGGCCGCCACCAGCCAGCTCTTGCCCAGGCCCAGCGCCCCCCGGCGCAGCTCCACGGTCACCGTGACCGCCGCGACGGCCACCAGCAGCGCGAGCCGGCCGGCGGTGACCGGGAGTGAAGTGGTCCGCCACAGCAGGTGGGACAGCAGCATGAGCACGCCCACCACGAACGGCACGACGGCCGCGAGCCGTGCCGCCCTCCGGCGCAGTGGCTGACGGGCCCGTGCCCAGGACGCGGCGAACGCCCTGATGTCGTGGCCGACCACGTCCTGAGGTCTCCGCCCGGCCGCCGAGGCGTCGTCCAGGTGCGCGGACAGCTCGGCGAGCATCTCCCGCACCGACACGTCGTCGATGCCGCGGTACGCCCAGTTGGCCCGGCAGACCGCCAGGACCCGTTCGTTGGTCAACGTGGTGGTCATGGTGTCGTTTCCCCCGTCTTCCCGCTGTCGCCCAGGACCCGGTCGGCCTGGGTGGTGAACTCCCGCCAGACGGCCCGGCCACGGGTCAGTTCGCCCCGCCCGGCCGCCGTCAGCCGGTAGTACTTGCGCGGTGCCCCGCCGCTCGACGACGGAGCGCGGTACGACTCGACGAGCCCGCTCCGCTCCATCCGCGCGAGCAGCGGATAGATGCTGCCCTCGCTGACGAGCTCGAGCCCGCTCTCGGTGAGGGCCTCCACGAACTCGTAGCCGTACCGGGGCCGTTCACCGATCAGTGAGAGCAGGCACAGATCGAGCACTCCGCGCAGAAGCTGGCTGCGTCGCTGGTCACCGGTCGCCGGCAGCTCCTTTGTCATGCGACACATGGTAGTCACGGATTGTCGTGCGGCGCAAGACTCCTGCGACGCAAGATTCTTACGACGCAAGATTCTTACGCCGCACGACTCTTGTGCCGTACAGGAGTGCGCACCGGCGCGCTACCGTGAGCCGTATGGCCGCACACCCGCTCGCACTCGACCTCGCGCTCACCATCCGCCACGACGGCCGGGGCGGAGTCGCCGACGACCTCGAGCACCCGGACGGTCTCACCACATGGCTCCGCGAGCACACCGACGCCCTCCACGCCGTACCGGGAGCCGGCCGGCTGGTCGCGGACGCGGACACGCTCGCGGCCGTCCGGGACCTGCGCGCCGCCGTCCGCGCCCTGTTCGCCCGCGCCGTGCCCGGCGACCCGAGCCCGGCCGACGCCCGCCGCCTGCTGCCCGTGGACACCGCCCTCCGGCGCCTCAACGCGGCCGCGGCCGCCGCCCCCGCCGTACCGAGCCTGGCCTGGCCCGACGGAGCCGAACCGGTCGCCGACTGGCGTCCCGTGAGCCCCGCCCCGGGCGCCGCCCGCGACGCGCTGTGCGCCGCCCTGGCCCACGACGCCATCGCCTTCCTCGCCGGACCGGACCGCTCCCGGCTGCGGGCCTGCCACGCCCCGCGCTGCGTGCGGTACTTCCTCAAGGACCACCCCCGCCAGGAGTGGTGCAAACCGGCCTGCGGGAACCGCGCCCGGGTCGCCCGGCACCACGAACGCCACCACGCCTGACCGAGGCCCGGCCGACGGCCCGCGCCGACGGCCCCCGCCTGGCCTAGGGTGAGGAACATGAGCGCAGAGCGTGACCTGACCCGGCTGCTCGCCGGCATGCGGCCCGAGCTCAACCCCGGACGCTTCGTCTTCGCCACCGTCGACGGCCCCGCCGTACCGCCCGGGCTGCACCCGGTCGTCACGGTCACCGAATCGGAGGGCCTCACCCTGGTCGTGCCGCAGGACGAGGCCGACGCCGCCTCACTCCCGTACGACTACGTCGCCGGGTGGATCACCCTGCGCGTCCACTCCGCGCTCGACGCCGTCGGGCTGACCGCCGCCGTCGCCCGGGAGCTGGCCGGGGCCGGTCTGAGCTGCAACGTCGTGGCGGGCTACCACCACGACCACCTCTTCGTCGAACACGACCGGGCCGGCGACGCCCTCACGGCCCTGCGCCGCCTGGCGGAACGATCCGCCTGATCGATCGGGTCGCCCGAAGCGGTGAATCACCGCCACCCCCGCGCACCCCGTACGAAGCCCGCGCCGACGTGCGGAGCGCGCGGGGCCGGACACCGGACGGGGGCCCCGGGCACGTACCATGGCGGCATGTCCTTCCTCCGCCGCCGCAGCGCCGCCACACCCGCGGGCCCGGACTTCGACGTCCTGGCCATGGACCCGGGCGACTGGCCCGGCAATCTCGGCGCCGGTCTCCTCCCCGCCCCCGACGGCACCTGCCAGGGCGTCTTCCTGCGGTACGACCTGTTCGGCGGCCGCGGCCCCGCGATGATCATCGGCAACCTGCCCGAGGGCTCACCCGCGCGTGAGCTCGCGGAGGGCCAGATCCCGTTCGAGGTCGCCCAGCTCCTCGCGGCGCTGGAGAACGACGAGCCGGTCGAGGTCGTCGAGACCGAGGACGTCCCCGTGATGCAGGGCGACAACCTGCTCATCGTGCGCCGCCTCAAGCTCTCCGAGAGCCGGATCTCCTGCGTCCAGTTCGACCGCAGCGACAATGTGCTGGTCACCATCGCGAGCTGGGACCGCCCCATCACCGACGACCTGTACGCGCTGCTCAAGCCGCTGCCCGCCGAGCTGTTCCAGCAGGGCTGACCCGATCCGCCGGGGCGGATTAGAGTCGGCGGCATGGCAGCGAACGAGGGGAAGACCACCGGCACGGCCCGGGTCGACAGTTGGATCTGGGCGGTACGGCTCACCAAGACGCGCTCGCAGGCCGCCACCGCCTGCCGGGCCGGTCACGTACGGGTCAACGGCGAGCGCGCCAAGCCCGCCCAGAGCGTCAAGCCCGGCGACGAGGTGCGGCTGTTCCACGCCGGCCGCGAGCGCGTCGTCGAGGTGAAGCAGGTGCTCACCAAGCGCGTCGGCGCCCCCGCGGCCGCCGAGGCGTACGCGGACAACACCCCGCCCCCGCCGCCCCGCGAGCACGTCGCCCTGGCGGGCGTCCGGGACCGGGGCGCGGGCCGCCCGACCAAGCGGGAGCGCCGCGAACTGGACCAGCTCCGCGGCACCCGCCCGTCCTGACCGCCCGCCGGCCGCCCCGCTACGACCCGATGAGCCCCACCACCCGGGCCGCCGAGGTCCCCATCCCCGTCGGCCCGCCGGGCAGCCCGGCGGCCCGCGCCGCCATGCCCTCGCCCGCAGCCGGCGCCGTCCCGTCCACCGGCGGCGCGCCCACCCCGGCCGCCGCCCGCGGGCGGGACGTACCGGCACCCGAGCGGACGTCCTCGGCCCCGTAGCGGCGTACGCTGCGGTGCCAGTGGAGGATGCCCGCGAGCCAGTCCTCCAGCTCCCGCACATAGGCGCCGAGCGCGGCCCGGCCCGCCGCGTCCAGCTCGAAGCGCTCGCTCAGCAACGGCAGCTCATGCGTCTTCACGTGCTCGAACTGGCGCAGCCGGCCCCGCATCAGGTCGTCCACGATCCCCACGCCCGTCCGGTAGTCGCAGCCGAAGAAGGTCTGCACCACCAGGACCCCGTTGTGCACTTCGCCCTCGACCTCGATCTCCTTCTGGTACGAGAAGAGGTCGTTGACCATGGTGGCGTAGTCCGACACGGAGTTCTCCAGGCTCCGCATCGTCCCGCTGCGCAGCAGCTCCGCCGGCAGGGCGTGCTGGTGCCGCAGCCGCGACAGGCTCATGGTGAGGTCGGAGCCGAAGGTCAGGCGCCGCATCTCGATGTAGTCCACCGGGTCGGGCACCCGGTGCTGGGCCTGGTTGTGCAGCTCCCACAGCCAACTGTCCAGCATCGCGTCCATGGCGCGGCGCAGGGAGGCGCGGGCGTCCGGGTCCATGGGGCCGGCGGTGCGCGCCCACAGGTCGGCCAGCGACCGCTCCATCGGGGTCGTGGCCCCCGTGGCGCCCGCCTCCGGGTCCTCGACGGGCATGCGGTCCTTCAGCCGCTCGGTGCACAGCTTCGCCCCCGGCAGGTCACGCGGCCGGCCGAAGACGATGGGGTAGTAGTCGTCCCCGTACGTCCCCCAGGTCAGCCACTCGGCGCTGAGCTCCAGCTCCTCCGCGGTGGCGTCCGGGTCCAGCCCGGCCGCGCACAGGGCGAGGTCGAAACCGGCCATCAGCCGCTCGTCCCAGATGTCGTCGAGCAGCCCCATCCGGCCCGCCCACTCCAGTGACTTCGCCCGCGCGTCGTCCAGGTGCCGGCTCAGGGACAGGGGGTAGGGCAGGTCGAACTCCGGCAGCAGCGAAGGGCCCACGTGCTGGTGCGGCACGTGCGTGAGCGAACGCGCCCGGGCCGCCGCCGGCCGGCCGAAGAGGGTGGTGATGTCGAGCGCCGAGGTCCCGAGCACACCGCGGAAGAGCGAGGGCCCGCTCCGCGCCCCCTCGTTCATGTAACGGCTCGAGCGCATGTGCCACTCGTGGCCGCCGGACTGCCAGTCCTGGAGGCCCTTGGTGTACGCGGCGACCGCGGCGCACTCCCGCGCGTCCAGGCCCTCCTCCACGCACATCTGGGGGACCTCGGTCAGGGCGGTGTTCTCGAACTGCTGGAGCCGTGAGGTCAGCAGGTCGTTGACGGCCTCGGCGGCCTCCTGGGTCGTACAGTCCAGGAACTTCTCCAGGACCAGGACACCGTTGCTGTTCTCACCCTCGTCCTCGACCTCGCGCTGGTACGAGAAGAGGTCGTTGCGCAGGTGCACGGCGTCGGCGAACGCGTCGCGCAGCACCCGCAGCGGACGGGAGCCCGCCACCCGCTCCGGCACCTCGGCGCCCGCCGCGAACTCCACCAGCCCCGCCGACCAGGGCGCGCCGCCCACCTTGCGGCGCATCTCGATGTACTCGACGGGGTTGGCGATCCGCCCCTCGTTGATGTTGTCCAGCTCCCACAGGGACTCGTTCAGCAGGTGCTCGGTCGCCTCGGCGAACCGCGAGCGCCAGGCCGGCGACATGCTCGGCACGGTCCGCGTCCACAGGTCGGCGAGCCCGGCCTCCACCGGGTTCACCGGCTCGGGCATCGGCTGCGAGAGGTCCATCGGCATGAACGCCGGCATCCGCTCCAGGTACGCCGTGCCGCCGACCAGGTCCTGGGTGCGCTTGAACACCTCGAGGAAGTGGTCGTCGAAGAAGAACACCCAGACGTACCAGTCGGTGACCAGGGACAGCACCTCGGCGTCGCAGTCCGGATGGGTGTACGCGCACAGCAGCGCGTAGTCGTGGGAGTCGAGGTCGTGCTCCTCCCAGACCCCCGACCCCTCCAGCATCCCCATCCGGCGCGACCACCCCTTGGTGTGGGAACGTGCCGCCTCCACATGCGGATTCAGGCGCGCCGGATGGGGCATGTAGAAGTCCGGCAGAACGAAGGGCTGTGCCATGCGTACGGGGCCTTTCACGGGAGGTGGACATACCGGGCCACCCCCTACCCCCCGCCGGTGAGCCCCACGCCGTGGACCGCATTAGTCGTACGAGTGACGTGTGGGGCGGAGGGGACCTCAGGAGGTGCCTTCCGTACCCTTCCCGGTGGCCTCCGCCTCGGGGAAGCACGCCCCCCTGCGGACGAACTCCGCCCGGAAGTCCTGCCGGGGGACACCGCTGAAGGAGAACGAACCGTCCTTCCGCCGGTCGCGCAGGAGTATCTGGTCGCATCCGCCGCAGTACTTCGTGTGGTCCGTGTACTGCTCCCGCGCCCGGTCGGCCCTGGCGTCCCCGGCACGCACGGCAGCACGGCTGCGCCGGGCGGCGAAGAGCAGCGCGCAACCGACGAGGAGAGCGCTCCACGCGACGCCCCCGTTGAACGCCGCGAACATGAACAGCACCGCGAAACCCGCCAGCATGCAGGTCCGGTGGTGGCGGCGCGGATCGAGTTCCGCCGCGCCCAGCGGACGGGGAAGGCCCACGAGGGGAGACCCCGGAGCCAGGCCCTTCGTGCGGAAGCAGACGTCCATTTCCCGGTCGGGGCAGTCCGCCACCGTTCCCCCCTCACCTCGTACGGGTGACACAGACTGCCCTCGTCCTGCCCGCACCGGGCATCCCATATGCCCGCGGCGGCGCCGGGCGGTGATATCCGGCCACCCACCGCCGCCACCCGCCGCCGCCCCGGGGCCCGCCCCTCAGGCGCGCGTGACCACCACGTCCGACGCCTTCACGAAGGCCACCCGGTGGCCGAACTGGATCTCGTAGTACGTCTCCTCGCCCCGCACCACCCGGTGTCCCGACGTGTCGAAGGACGGCGCGTAGAAGTACTCACCCGGCACGCGGTCACCCACCACGTACCGCTGGCCCGCGAGGAGCCGGTACGGCAGCGGCGACACCGCCTGCACCGGCACACCGGCCGGGTAGGCGGACGCCTCGGGGTACGCCCGCCCGTAGACGGGGACCTCCGCGAGGCCCTCCCTCGGTGTCAGCACCCAGCCGCGCGACCCCACGGCCACCGGCCGCGTACGGGGATCGTGGAACCAGGCCTTCTGGCCCAGGTACCAGATCGCCGTCCACTCCCCGCGCCGCTCCGCCACCGCGTACCGCTGGCCCGTCGACGCCCGCGCACCCGTGTCGTTGACGCCGGTGGTCGAGTCCTGACCTCCCGGCCGCAGCCCGGCGTCCTTGACCAGCGGCGCGCTCTCGCGGGGCTCCGTGTACAGCCGCACCGCGCCGCTGCCGTGCGGCGGGCACGCCTCACCGGGCTTCGCGCAGCCCGTGTAGAGCGGCTGGTGGGCGGCGTACCGGGGCCGGATCGTCACCACCCCGGCACGCGGACCCGCCGCCGGCGTGAACGGCCGGCCCAGCAGCGTGAAGTAGTGCGCCCAGTCCCAGTACGGCCCCGGGTCCGTGTGCATCCCGCGGACCGCCGCGCCCGTCGGGCCGGGCACGTTGTCGTGGCCCAGGATGTGCTGCCGGTCCAGCGGAACGCCGTACCGCTTCGCCAGGTACCGCACCAGGCGCGCCGACGTGCGGTACATCGCCTCCGTGTACCAGGCGTCCGGCGACACCAGGAACCCCTCGTGCTCCAGGCCCACCGACTTGGCGTTCACGTACCAGTTGCCCGCGTGCCAGCCGACGTCCTTCAGCGGCACGTGCTGGGCGATGTGACCGTCGGACGACCGCAGCGAGTAGTGCCAGGACACATACGCGGGGTCCTGCACCAGCTTCAGCGTCACGTCCCAGGTCGCCTCCGTGTCATGGACGACGATGTAGTCGACCGACTGGGAGGCGGGGCGGTCCGCCTTGTCGTGGTTGCCGTAGTCGCCCTCCCCGAACTCCTCGTACGGCGCCGGGACCCACTCGCACGCCACCGTCACCGGACACTCGGTCCCGGCCGCGTCGGCGGTCCGCAGGCCCAGCCCGGCGGCCTGCGCCGTCCGGGGAGCGACGCCCGGGTCCGGGGCGAGGGCGACCACCTGCCCGCTGTCCGTCGTGCGACGCTCACCCGAACGGATGACGTCGTACACGTCGTCGGCGTACGTCGTGGCGGTCGCAGTGTCGTCGGCGCCCGAGTACCGCGCCACCGCGCCGTACCAGTCGCCCGGGTCGGTGCTCACCGGGTGGCCGAGTTCCCGCTGCGCGGCCGCCAGCAGGGCCGCGCCGCCCCGGATGTTCGCCGGCGTGCTGGTGCGCAGGTCTTCGGGGGAGAGCCCCGACAGTCCGGCCGCCCGCTCCAGGGTCCGCAGTCGGGGCGGCAGCGCCGACGGCGCGGGCAGCCCGGCGTCCGCCACCCGTTTCGCGGGGCGGGAGGTGTCGCCGCGCGGGTCCTCCGTGCCGTGCGAGTGGTGGGGCGCCGAGGCGAGCGCGGTCGCCGCGTCCGTCAGGTGCATGGGCCCGTAGCCGCCCGTGACGCTCGGCGCGCCGCCGTGCCCGTCCGAGCGGGACTGGAGGTAGGAGACGGCCAGCAGCACGCTCGGCGGCACCCCGTACTCGGCCGCGGCCGCCGCGAAGTCGCGCTGCAACGCCCCCGGGGCGGGCGGCCGACCGGCGGTCGCCGGCGGTGCCGCGGACACCAGGGGCAGCAGCAGCGCGGCGGACGCCACCAGCGCGCCCACCGCCCCGGGCCGCCCCGGCGGCCGTCCCAGCCGTGTGTGGTGTAACCGTCGGCGAGCGGGAGCGGACAAGGCGGCCTCCTGGGGCGGATGGTGTGCGGCGCGACCGTACAGGCGTATCCGCTGCCCGACCGTCCGTCAATCAGGACGACGCGAGGGGAAGTTGCCCCGTGGGACGTACGTCAGTCGACACACACCGCGAGCAGGCAGGCGTCGTCGTCGTGGACGCCACGCTCGTACTCCTCGGTCAGCCGGTCGACGATCCGCTGGGGCGCTAGGCCACTGCTCGCCGCCAGCAGCCCCGTCAGCGCGGTGATCCCCTCGGTGATGTCCTGGCCGCGCCGCTCCACCACCCCGTCGGTGTACAGCAGCAGCACGTCGCCCGCCTCCAGTCGGAACTCCGCCGTCTCGTACGCGTGCCCCGGCAGCACCCCCAGCAGCGGCCCCCGGTGCTCCGTCGGCAGCGCGTAGGCGCGCCCCTCCCGCAGCAGCAGCGGAGCCGGGTGCCCCGCACACGTCCACCGGAACACCCGGTCGTCACCGATGTGCCCGACCGACAGGGTCGCCGTCGCCGCAACGGGTTCCCCGCACACCAACTCGTTCAGCCAGGTCGTCACGTCACCCGCGGACGCCCCCGTCTGGGCGAGCCCCGCCATCGCGTGACGCTGCTGCGCCATCCGGGCGACCGCCTCCAGCCCATGCCCGCTGGCGTCCCCGATGGCGATCAGCGCCCGGCCGTCCGGCAGCGGCCGGCACTTGTACCAGTCGCCGCCCACCGCGGCGTCCGGCTCCGCCGGGAGGTAGGCCGCCGCCACCGTCAGGCCCAGCTCCGCGAGCCCTTCCGAATACGTCGGCAGCAGCGCGTCCCGCAGCGCCGACGCGACATGCCGCTCGGCCGCCGCCTGCTGCCGCAACTGCTCCGTCTCCACCTGCTTCTCCACCAGCCTGCGGCGGCTGCGCATCTGGGGCGTCAGGTCACGCGCCACGATCTGCAACGCCCACGGCCGCCCGTCCGTACCCGCCACCGGCCGGCCCAGCAGGTCGACCGTCCGGACCTCACCCAGCACCACGAAACGGATACGCGTCCACGCGGGCTCCTCACCGGCCAGCACCGACGTGATGAACTCACCGAACGGCCCCACGTCCGCCGCCATCAGCGCGTCGCACAGCTCCAGCAGCGACCACGGCAGCGCCGGATCGGTACGGAAGATCCGCTGGAGCCCCTCCGACCACGTCACCGACCCGGACAGCAGGTCCCAGCGCCCCCACCCCATCGACGCCAGGTGCTGCGCGTCGATGGTGAGGAGCTCCGCCTGGCTGCGCACCGGGCGCCACGTCGTCAGCACCTGCTCGCCGCACGCCGACGCGTAATGCACGAGCTGTACGCGCCGGAGCCTGCCGTACCGCTCCTCCGTGTAGTCCACGACCAGGCCGTTCAGGGCGCGGCCCGTCGCCAGGACCTCCCGCAGCGCGGCCAGCAGGCCGCCCGCCGCCGCACCGGGGCGGGCCTGGGCGAAGAACCTCTGGCCCACCTGCTGATCGGGCGAGACCAGCCACTCGGCCGAACGGATGTGGTTGCCGGCGCGGACGACGAAGTCCGTGATGGTGCCGGCCTCGTCCCGCACCGGGGTCAGCAGCGCCGCGGACACCGGGACAGCCGGAAGAGCCGCACACAGACACGTCGAGGGGTCGTGCCCCTCGCCCGCGTCCCCGCACATGTGCGGGGCGCCGGACCCCTGACCGCACGGGCACTGGGCCGCCCCCGGGCCGCCGCCCGCCCCCAGGGCCCGCGCGCCCGCCTCACCGGGGCCGCGGCCGGCCGACGGCTCGGCGACCCCCGCCGTCTCCGCCTTGCGGCGGACCTCCGAGCGCAGCGTCGCGATCTCGCTCTCGATGAACGCCTTCAGCGACGCCACGTCGCTGGTGTACGACCGGGTCATGAGGGCGTCACAGCCCCGGGGCCGACAGCCGTGGCGTGTCCTGGACCGGGAACGTTCATGGCGACGGCCCTTCCTCTCGTACCCGCGTACACAGCCGGGGGTGTACCCCGCAGTGGGAGTACACCCCCGGTCGGATACTCCGTCCGGGTCAGGCGTGCACGCCGTGACCCCGGTGCCCCCGCCCGGTGATCAGACGGTAGAGGGCGAGAATGATGACCGAACCGATGATCGCGGCGATCCAGGTCGACAGGTCGAAGAAACCGTCGATCGAATCGACGCCGAAGATGACCTTGCCCAGCCAGCCGCCCAGCAGACCGCCGACGATACCGATCAGCATGGTCACCAGGATGCCGCCCGGGTCCCGCCCCGGCATCAGCGCCTTGGCGATCGCACCGGCGAGCAGCCCGATCAGTATCCACGCGATGATTCCCATTCTCGACCTCCTATGGATGTCCACGCCCCGCGTCATGGCGGGACATGAGACCGCGTTGCCGGTCACCGGGCCGGTAAACGCGGGCGACCCCCTCCACTCGGACGCGGGGACGAACGTCCCGGCCGGAAGGGGGCGGAAGTCCTGGAACGGACAGGCCGGTCGGCGTGCTTGCCCGCACCCTCCACCGGCAACACCAACGGCAGCCGCGCACCGCACGCCACTGCACCACAGGGAAGGGAGCAGCCACCGATGACGTGGATGACCCGCACCAAGGCCCGCCTCCTGCACGCCACCGACCGGCTCCGCCCGTCGCACACCCCGCACCAGGAGCCCCTCGAGTCGCTCCACGTCCGGAGCCCGGCCGAGGGCACCCGCTGGACGTGCGTCGAACGGCACCGGATCAGTTGGCAGTGCACCGGCGCACTGTGGCACCCGTGCGACGTGCTGCTGGAACGCCGCACGGACGAGGGATGGACCCGCGCCGCGCTCCTCGCCACGGACGTCGACCCCCGCGCCCTGGGCGCGTCCGTCGTCGTGCCCGACCTGCCGACGGGGCCCTACCGCGTGCTGGTCACCTCACCGGAACTGCCCGCCGCGGCCTGCAGCCCGCCCCTGTTCATCCGCCACCCCTGACCCGCCCGCACCAGGAGAGGCACCGTCACGTGCAGAACGAACTCGCCCGCCTCACCACCGAGGTGACCCAACTGCGCCAGGCCCTCGACAGCCGGGCCGTCATCGACCAGGCCCAGGGCGTGATCATGGCGCTCACGCCCTGCCCGGCCGAGCGGGCGTGGCAGGTGCTCGTGGAGACCTCCCAGCACGGCAACACCAAGGTGCGCGACGTCGCCACCGCGCTCGTCGCCGCCGTCGCGCACGGCCACGGCCTGCCCCCCGGGCTGCGCGTCCCGCTCGACCGGGCCGTGCGCCGTGCCCGGGCCGGGGGAGGCGGTGCGGGGCCGGCCCCGGGCCGCCGGGCGGCCACGGGGGTCAGCCCCGGGGCCCCGATTCCCTCCTGAGCGCGATCCACCGCTCGGCGACCCCCCTCACGGCCGGGTACCTGTCCAGCAGTTCCTCGTCCGTCAGGGAGAGCTCCGTCGCGGCGGTCGCCGTGTCACGGGTGGTCGTCGTCCCGGGGAGGGGTACGGCCCGGGCGTGGTGGTCGTTCGGCATCTGGCCTCCAGTCGCGTGGGCATGCGCCGGGCCTCCCGTGGGGAGCCGGGAGGCGGCGCGGCTCCGCCCGTGCGGTGACACGCCGGGCGGAGCCGATACGGCCACCCGTCGGGGGTACGAGCGCCGCGCGCACAGCATGCACCCGAATCGGCCACCATCGGTAGAGGTGTGGCCGAAATCCATCCGACCGTCGCCCGCCGCTCACCGTACGTCGCCACGAGCACCCCGCCCCCGGGGTGCCTCGGTCAGCGCGCGTCGCCGGGAAGCCGGCGGACGGCCTCCCGGTAGGTGACGCCGGACATGCGGGGCCGCCGCTGCCGCACCCAGGCGGTGACGAAGCCGGGATCACGTACGGAGACCTCGCGCAGCACCCAGCCGATCGCCTTGCGGATGAAGAACTCCCGCTCCTCCAGCATGGCGTCGGCGTACCGGCTCAGCCGCGGCAGGTCGGGCGCACCGGCCCGGACGCCGGGCAGCAGACACAGCAGCGCCGCACGGCGGAGCCAGAAGTCCCCGTCCCGCGCCCACCGGTCCAGCGTGGCACCGCACGCCCCGGGATCGCCCGTCACGACGGCACCCGCGGCATGGACGGCCAGGGGGTCCACCAGCGCCCAGGTGCGGGACGCCCGCAGGTACCGCTCCAGCTCGGTCAGGTCCCCGGGCCGCAGCAGGGCCCCCGCCCGCGCGGTGAGCGCCTCCACCGCCGCCTGCCGGTGCTCGTAGACCTCGCCGCTCCACAGCAGCGCCGCCAGGGCCAGGGTGTCCTGGCGCGTCGGCGGGCCGAGAACCCGGCGCGCCGCCGTGACGGCCCGCCGCACCTCGGGCACCGGAACGCCCAGGTGCGTGAGGTCGCTGCGCAGGTACGCGCGGTCCCGCTCCGCACGCCCGGGCTCCGCCAAGCCGGCGAGTGCCTCCCGGACACCGGCGGCCGCGGCGAGAAGTTCCGGGCGAGGGTCGTCCATGGCTCTCTCCTGTCACGCGGGGGCCGTGCGGACAGGGTCACACGCGGGGCGGAACCCACGCGGAGCGGGGCCCACGGGGGCGGAACCCACGCGGGGCGGGGCCCACGGGGGCGGAACCCACGCGGAGCGGGGCCCGCACTGCACACGACAGCGCGCTGCGTGCCCGGTGTGTCGGCACCGGTCACACAGCGCACTTCCCCCTCGTCGCGCGGTCAGCGCGTGCCGACCGCCGCGCGCACGGCCCGCCGTGCCAGTGCGCAGTCATCGTGCAGCCGCCGCAGCAGCAGCCGCTGTTCCTCCCCGGTCGACACCGCACCCGGCGCCGCCGGCACCGAACCGGCGGGTGGCGCTTCGCGTATCGTCCGCTGCACCGCCGTCTCGTACGTACGGATCTCGCGCGTCAGCACCAGCATCAGGTTCACCAGGAACGCGTCCCGCGCGGCGGGCCCCTCGCGCTGGGCGAGTTGGCTGATGTGACGGCGCGCCGCGGGGGCGTCGCCCAGGACCGCCCACAGCGTCGCCAGGTCGTAGCCCGGCAGGTACCAGCCGGCGTGCTCCCAGTCGACCAGCACCGGACCGGCGGGCGACAGAAGGATGTTGGAGAGCAGCGCGTCCCCGTGGCAGAACTGGCCCATGCCCTGGCGTCCACCGGCGTGCGCCAGGCCGTGCAGCAGCTTCTGGAGGTCGTCCCGGTCCCGGTCGGTGAACAGCCCCAGCTCGTGGTAGCGGGAGATCCGCGACCCGTAGTCCAGCGGGGCGTCGAACGTCCCGGCGGGCGGCCGCCAGGTGTTCAGCCGGGTGATCGCGCCGAGCGCGGCCCGCAGGTCCGCCCGGGGCGGGGCCTCCAGCGGGTGCCGCGTCAGGGCCGCCGCGCGCCCCGGCATCCGCTCGATGACCAGCGTGCAGTTGTCGGGGTCGGCGGCGATCAGCCGCGGCACCCGCACCGGAGGCCGGTGGCGTACGAAGGCCCGGTAGGCGGCGATCTCGTGCCGGAACCGCTCGACCCACGCGGGGGAGTGGTCCAGTAAACACTTCGCGACCGCCGTGGCGCGTCCGGTGGTGCCGACCAGCAGGACGGAGCGTCCGCTGCGCCGCATCACCTGGACCGGGTTGAACTCCGGGCAGATCCGGTGCACCGACGCGATCGCCTTCCGCAACTGCGCGCCCTGCGGGCCGGACAGGTCGATCCGCCCGCTGAGCGGGCCGGCCACCGTCCCCGCCCAGCGCCGGGCCCGGCCCGCCTGGGTGGGATCCAGATACGGTCCGCTGCCGGCCGGGACGGTGCGCTGCGGCCGGGGCGGGGCGGACACGGAGGACGATGCTGTGTACATGGGCGAGACAGATCCCTTCGTGTGCCGGCGATGTACGTACGCTGCCCCGTCCCGACAACCGGCCGACACCCTGGGGAATGAGGGCCGGTTGCCGGGGCGGGGTGGCGCTTTCCTACCTGACACCCGGGCGCGGGTGGCACACCATCTGGCGGACCCTGGCGAACCCTGGCGAATAGTCGCCAGCCCTATGACAGCGGGTTAGTGTCAACTCAGCCGAGAACCTGGGGGCTTGACGTGACCGGAGAACCCAACACCCGCCTTGCAGACCTGTTCGGCCTGGCCGGCTGGTCCAAAGGGGAGCTCGCGAGACTCGTGAACCGGCAGGCGGCGGCCATGGGCCACCCCCAACTGGCGACCGACACCTCGCGGGTCCGGCGCTGGATCGACATGGGGGAGACCCCGCGCGATCCCGTCCCCCGGGTGCTGGCAGCCCTGTTCACCGAGCGACTCGGCCGTGTCGTGACCATCGAGGACCTCGGGTTCGTACGACACGGGCGCGCCGGGAAACGGCGGGACGTCAGGAACACCGACAACCCTGACGGGCTGCCCTGGGCGCCCGAGCGTACGGCTGCGGTCCTCACCGAATTCACGGGAATGGACCTCATGCTCAACCGACGCGGCTTGGTGGGCGCGGGCGCCGCGCTCGCCGCAGGCTCCGCACTGACCAGCGCCATGCACGACTGGCTCCACACCGACCCCGCTCACGCCTCCGAAGCTCCCCGCCTCAACGACCCCCTGCACGCCGACCCCGCGGGGTTCGACCGTTACGAAGCCGCCCCCATCGGATCGCAGGAGATCGAGGCGCTGGAACGCTCCGTCGAAGTGTTCCGCGCCTGGGACGCCGCCCGTGGCGGCGGGCTCCAGCGCAAGGCCGTCGTCGGCCAGCTCAACGAAGTGGGCGGCATGCTCGCCTACCGCCACCCCGACCACCTCCAGCGCCGCCTCTGGGGCGTCGCGGCCAACCTGGCCGTGCTGGCCGGCTGGATGTCCCACGACGTGGGCCTGGAGCCCACCGCCCAGAAGTACTTCGTCATCGCCGCCCACGCGGCCCGCGAGGGCGGTGACCGGCCCCGTGCCGGTGAGGCCCTCTCCCGCGCCGCCCGCCAGATGGTCCACCTGGGCCGTCCCGACGAGGCCCTGGACCTGATGAAGCTCGCGAGGTCCGGTTCGGGCGAGCAGATCCTTCCGCGTACGCAGGCCATGCTGCACACCATCGAGGCCTGGGCACAGGCGTCCATGGGCCGCGGCCAGGCGATGCGCCGCACCCTGGGCGAGGCCGAGGAGCTGTTCGTCTCCGACAAGAGCGACGTTCCGCTGCCGAGCTGGATGCAGACCTTCCGGAGCGAGGACCTGTACGGCATGCAGGCGCTCGCCTACCGGACGCTCGCCGAGCACGAGCCGGCCGCCGCCAAGCAGGCCCAGTACTTCGCCCAGAAGGCCCTGTCGCTGCGCAACGACGGCCGGCAGCGGTCGAAGATCTTCGACTACCTGTCGATGGCGTCGGCGTGCTTCATCGCGGACGACCCCGAACAGGCCGACCGGTACGCCAGGCTGGCCCTGATGTCCATGGGCGAGACCTCGTCCCAGCGCACCTGGGACCGGCTGCGGGAGATGTACCGGCTGACCGGGCAGTACGCCGGCTACTCGAAGATCGAGGACCTCCGGGAGGAGATCCAGTTGGCCATGCCCAAGGCGGCGGCCAAGCGGCCCCGGCGGGCCTGACCAGCCCCCAGGGCCCGGGCACCCTGCCCGACGACGCCCCGCGACCGGCCCACCACGCACCCGTTCACCGGCGCCCGGCCGCCACGACCCACCTGAAACCCCGACCAGCCATCGTGCGTGACGCACGCGTGCGCGAAGCACACCTCGTGCCCCGCGCACACCACGGCCACCGTCCGCCACCACGCATGCCCACGTGTCACAGCCGACGCAGCAGGCATCACAACGAACGCATCACAACCAACCCATCACAACGAACGCGTCACCACGACCACGACCACGGCCGACGACCACGACCAACCCTCCAGCCCCGCCCGCGCCCACGCATCACGGCCGTACCGGCATGACGCATGGGCCCGGACTCACGACGGGCCGCCGACGCGGGCGACCATGACGCAGGCGTCGCCCTCACGGGGTGAACGGCCGAACTCCTCGACCACCGACCGTACGCATTCCTGTGCGTCGCGCGCCCCGGCGAAGCGCGGTGCCAGCTCCAGCAGCCTGTTCCTGCCTCCGCTGTCGCGGGTCAGCCCGTCCGTGTGCAGCACCAGCAGGTCCCCGGGGAGCAGCCGGACCTCGGCCTGTTCGTACGCCGTCCCGGCCGTCGCCCCGAGGAGTACACCCTCCGGGCGTGTCAGCGCGTGCCCCGTCCCGCCGCGGAACAGCAGCGGGGCGGGGTGGCCCGCCTGCGCCCAGGTGAGCGTGCGGGTGCGCGGGTCGTAGCGGCAGCAGACCGCGCTGCCCAGGGCGGGCTGCGAGGAGGAGTCCAGCACCTGGTTGAGGTAACCCATCAGCGCGCCGGGCCTGATTCCGGCGACCGCCATGCCGCGCAGGGCGCCCAGCAGCATCGCCATCGTGGATGTCGCGGACACCCCGCGCCCGGTCAGGTCACCCACCGTCAGCAGGGCTTCGCCGTCCGGCAGTTCCAGCGCGTCGTACCAGTCGCCGCCGATCGTGGCGCGGGACCCGGACGGCAGGTACTGCCCGGCCAGGTCCAGTCCGGCCGGTCCGCCGTGCGGGAAGCCGGAGCTGCCGCGCCAGGGGGGCAGGACGGCCTCCTGGAGCTCCACGGCCATCCGGTGCTCGGTCCGCTCGATGTGCTGGGCACGCTGGAGGGAGTCCCGCGACTCGCGCACGGCCCGCTCGCTGCGGCGCAGCTCGCTGACGTCCCGTAAAACCGCCCACATCGACGCGGTGCACCCGTCGACGTCGAGGACGGGCTCGCCCATCATGTGCAGCGTGCGCACCCGGCCGTCCGTGCGCACTATCCGGAACTCGCCGTCGATGGGCTTGCCGTCGATCAGACAGCCCGTCACCATCGCCGTCAGCAGTGCCTGGTCCTCGGCGAACACCATGGAGGGCAGCTCGTCCAGGGTCATCGGGCCGGCTTCGGGGGAGCGGCCGAAAATCACGTACAGCTCGTCGGACCAGCTCACTTCATCGGTGAGAAGGTTCCACTCCGCGCTGCCGACCCGGCTGAGCAGCGACCCGGTGGGCGGCGGGTCGGCCGCTGCGGCGCCGTCGTCGGCGTCCATGTCGCCGTAGAGCTCCGCGGGCTGTGCCGGGCCGTCCGGGACGCCCTCCTTGAGCTGGCCCAACTGGGCGCCCAGGTCGTCGAGTTGATGGACGGCGAGGTCGCACAGCGCCCGCTGCCAGCGGCCCTGCGGGTCGTCCTCGTCCACCACGGCGTCCCGGCGCACGGCATCGACGTCTCCGCGCAGCCTGCGGGTCTGCGAGATCAGGGCGTCCAGCGTGCCGCGCTCGGGCGGCTGTGGGGCGGGACGGTCCGCGAACAGATGGGACGGCATGTCGTACTCCGATACGGGCGCGGCGCGGCCAGGGTCTGAAAGTGAGGACCGGTTACGACTGTTGCACAGGCGGAGACCCCCTGTAAGGGGTTTGGCAACACTCGATACGGTGGTGCTTGTGGCATATGCCAAAGGCCCGGTGGGAACCGGCCACCGCGGCCTACGGCAGGATCGAGTCGACGTACCCGCCGTCGACCCGCAGCGCCCCTCCGGTCGTGGCGGACGCCTGCGGAGAGCTGAGGTAGACCACCATATGGGCGATCTCCTCGGGCTCGATGAGCCGCTGGAGCAGTGACTGCGGCCGGTGCTTGCGCATGAACACCCGCTGGGCCTCGTCCCAGGCGAGGTCCCGGTCCACGAGCTCGTAGACGAAATCCTCGACACCACCCGTATGGGTGGGTCCCGCGATCACCGAGTTGACGGTGACGCCCGTGCCCGCGGCCTCCTTGGCGAAACCGCGGCTCACCGCCAGCAGCGCCGTCTTCGACATGCCGTAGTGGATCATCTCGGCCGGGATCACCACGGCCGAGTCGCTGGCGATGTACTGCACCCGCCCCCAGCCCCGGCCCGTCATGCCCGGCAGGTACGCACGGGTCAGCCGCACCGCCGCCAGCACGTTCACCTCGAAGTACCGCCGCCACTCCTCGTCCGTGATCTCCAGGGCCGGGCGCGGCTCGAAGACCCCCAGGTTGTTGACGAGGATGTCCACCTCGGGCAGCAGCTCCACGGCCAGTTCGGCACCCTCCTCGGTGGCGATGTCCGCCGCCACCGGGACCACCTCCGCGTCCGGCACCCGCGCCCGCAGCCGCTTCACGGCCTCCGTGACACCGTCCGAGGTGCGCCCGTTGACCGCCACCGTCGCCCCCGAGCGCGCCAGGGCGGTGACGATCGCCGCGCCGATGCCCTGCGTCGAGCCGGTGACCAGCGCCGTCCTGCCCGTGAGGTTCACATGCATCCGCCCGGTTTCCCTTCTCGCGTGCGGTCCCCCGCGTCTCATGGTGCCCGTGTGCTCCCGTCCCCATGCCGCGCGCGCGACGGACGTGGAGTGCCGCGCAGCGGGTACCCGGACCTCCCGACGCCGGAAGGTCCGGGCCGGGAACGGGGCAGAGCCGTCGCCGTCGGAGGGCAGGAGCCGTGAACATGAACGCCGGGAAGCGGGTCGTCGTCACTGGAGCCACCGGAAATGTCGGCACCAGTGTGGTGGCGGCCCTCGCCGATGACCCCCAGATCTCGTCCGTGCTGGGCCTGGCCCGCCGGCTGCCCGGCTGGTCGCCGCCGAAGACCGACTGGGCGGAGGTGGACCTCCGCGAGGAGACCGACCTGGTCAGGCACTTCGAGGGCGCCGACGCCGTGATCCACCTGGCCTGGGCCTTCCAGCCCACCCACGACCCGGTCGCCACCTGGCGCACGAACGTCTCCGGCAGCCTCCAGGTCTTCCGGGACGTCTCCGCCGCGGGCGTGCCCGCGCTCGTCCACGCCTCCTCGGTCGGCGCCTACTCGCCCGGGCCGAAGGACGGCACCGTCGACGAGTCCTGGCCCACCCACGGCTGGCCCGGGGCCGCGTACTGCCGGGAGAAGGCCTACCTGGAGCGCGTCCTGGACACCTTCGAGGCGCGCAACCCCGGCGTACGGGTGGTGCGGATGCGCCCCGCGTTCCTGTTCAAGCACGAGTCCGGGAGCGAACAGCGGCGGATCTTCGCGGGACGCTTCGTGCCCGGCCAGCTCGCCGGCCCGAAGACCATCCCCGTCGTTCCGGACATCCCCGGCCTGCGCTTCCAGGCCCTGCACACCGACGACGCCGCCCGGGCGTACCGGCTCGCGGTCACCAAGGACGTCACCGGCGCCTTCAACCTGGCCGCCGAGCCGGCCCTCGACGCGCGCCGGCTCGCCGACCTCCTCGACGCCCGGGTCGTCCGCCTGCCACGCCCCGCCATCCGGGCCGCGCTGGCGGCCGGGTGGGGGCTGCGCCTGATACCCGCCTCGCCGCAGCTCTTCGACGCCGTCCTGCGCGTGCCGATGCTCGACTGCTCGCGGGCCCGGGACGAACTGGGCTGGAGCCCCGAGCACACTTCCCTGGAGGCCATCGAGGAGATGCTCGAGGGCATGCGCACCGGCGCGGGCATGGACACCGCACCGCTCGCGGGCCGCAAGGCGAGCTGACCCGGCCGGCGGCGCACCGGCGCGCCCCGGCGCACGATGGCCGGTCCCGCACCATGCGGGCGCGCCGGAGGTGACGGGCCCCTCCGCAGTGGGCAGACCGACAGGAAGAGCGGGACGCCCCGGCGTCCCCGTGCGCACGGGCATCCGGTCGGACCGGTGAAGGGGGGCCTCAGTGCCGGACAGGCGTCCTCGCGGTTATCAGCCCGACTGGCAGCCACGCCCCGCCACCCAGGAGGTGCTGGCCGCCGTCGAGCTCATCCTCGGCAGGTACGCGGCGCAGTTGCCGCTGACGATACGTCAGATCTGGTACGCGGCCGTGTCCGACGGTGTCCTCGCCAAGCAGGAGCGCACGTACAAGCGCCTCGTGGACCTCCTCGGGATGGCCCGCCGCTCCGGGCGGATCTCCTGGCTGGCCATCCGGGACGGCACGGACACCGTCATGGAACCCGTGGCCTACGACGGCCCCGAGGGGTTCCGCCGCGCGCAACTGGACGCCGCCCGGGCGTTCCGGCTCGACCGCCAGGCCGGCCAGGAGGCCCGGCTGGAGGTCTGGTGCGACGCGGCCGGCCTGGTGCCGCAGCTCGCCACGGTCACCGACCCCTGGGGGGTGCCCGTGTACGCGTCCGCCGCCGGGCTCTCCGGCAAACGCGCCGCCGCCCAGCGCGCGGCCGTGGGCGGCCACAGCGCGGTACGGATCATGGTGATCGGCGACTGGGACCCCACGGGGCTGCACCTGTTCACGGCCCTCGCCGAGGACGTCACCGCCTTCGCCGCGCTCGACGCGCCGGACGTGACGGTGCGCTTCGACCGGCTCGCCGTCACCGAGCACCAGATCGCCGCGTTCCACCTGCCCACCGCCCCGGTGAAGGCCAGCGACCGGCGCTCCTTTCCCGGCACGTCCACCACCCAGGCCGAGGCGCTGCCGCCCGACGCGCTGGCGGCGCTGGTACGGGACGCCATCAGCGGCAGCCGGGACACCGGCATCCTGGCCGAGGTGCTGGACCGCGAGGAGGCCCAGCGGCGGGCCCTGCTGCACGGCTTCCCCGAGGCGGCTCAGGGCGGCTGATCCAGGGGCCCCGTCCGCCCCCGCATCCGGTCGAGCCGGCTGATCACCGGGGTCGCCGTCACCCCGTGCACGACCACCGAGAGCAGGACGGTGAACGCCACGGCCGCCCACAGCTCCCGGCCCAGCCCGCCGAAGTCGTCCAGCCCCAGGGCGTACGCGAGGTAGTAGAGCGACCCGATGCCCCGCAGGCCGAACACCGCGACGACGAGCCGTTCGCGCGGCCCGGCGGCCGAGCCGATCAGCGCCAGCCGGCCGGTGAGGGGCCGGACGGCCACCACCAGCAGCACCGCGACCACCGCCGCCTCCCAGGTCAGGGCCGCGAGACCGCCCCCGGCGACGTACCCGCCGAGCACGAACAGCAGCAGCGCGGTGAGCAGCCGCTCGATCTGCTCGGTGAACTCGTGCAGCACCTTGTGGTAGCCGTGGCTGCGCTCGGCGGCCCGCAGCGTGCACGCGGCGACGAACACCGCCAGGAAGCCGTACCCGTGCAGCAGCTCCGTCACCCCGTACGACAGGAACGTCGCCCCGAGCGCCACGAAGCCCTCCATGTGCTCCGACAGCCGCAGCGCGGACGCCCGGGCGCGGAAGAACATCCACCCCAGCAGCCGGCCCACCACCATCCCCGCGGCGACCCCGATCGCGACCCGGCCGAGCGCGTCGGTGGCCACCCAGCCGCCGATCCACTCCGCCGACCAGCCGGTCCCGGCGGCGGCGGCGAGGGCGACGGCCGCGAGGACGAACGGGAAGGCGAGCCCGTCGTTGAGCCCCGCCTCACTGGTGAGCGTGAGGCGCACCTCGTCCTCGTCCTCCTCCGCGTCGGTCGGCTCGCCCACCCGTACCTCGGCCGCCAGCACCGGGTCGGTGGGCGCCAGCACGGCCCCCAGCAGCAGCGCCACGGCGGGCGGCCAGTCCAGCAGCGCCCACGCGAGCACGGCCGTCACCACGACGGTCAGCGGCATGGTGATGCCCAGCAGCCGCCAGGGGCCCGCCCAGGAGCGCAGGCCGGGCGGCCGGTTGATGGCGAGCCCGGCGCCCATCAGCGACACGATCACACAGACCTCGGTGACGTGCTCCACCCACGGCCGGTCCCCCAGGGGGTCGATCACGGGCACCGGCAGGGGCAGGAGCTGCACGGCGACGCCCGCGGCGAGGAACACCATGGGCATGGAGAAGGGGCGGCTGAAGACCACCCGCGGCAGCACGGCGGCAAGCAGAGCGCCGACACCGAGGCCGGCGTACACCAGGTCGGAAAAGGTCATTCAGTGAGAGTGCGCGTGGTGACCGTGAACAAACCGCCGTCGGGGTCGCGGAGGGTCGCCTGCATGCCCGGGTCGTACTGGACGACGGTGCCGCCGTGCCGCTGGGCGTCCGCCACGCAGGCGTCGACGTCGCGGACGGGGAAGTGGACCTCCCAGCGCGGCCGGATCGCGGGGTCGGGCGCGGCCTCCAGGGCGCCGGAGCTGAGCCGGGCGACCACGTGCCCGCCGCTGCGCAGCACGACCTCCTCCTCCTCGTACTCGACGTCGCAGCTCCCGGCCCCGCCGGAGGCCCAGTCGAAGACTTCCCCGTAGAAGATCGCCGCCTCGAAGGCGTCCCGGGTCTGGAGGCGCAGCCATGCGGGCGCGGCGGCGCGCCAGGTCTCCCACCCGGACAGGAGCTGGCCCTCCCAGATACCGAAGACGGCGCCGTCCCGGTCGGCCGCGAGCGCGCCGCGCCCGACGACGAACCCGACCGGCCCGACGGCGACCGTGCCGCTGCGCTCCCTGATGCGGGCCGCCGTCTGGTCGGCGTCCTGCACGGCGAAGTACGGGGTCCAGGCGACGGCCACCTGGAGGGCGGAGGCCAGCGCTCCTATCCCGCCGACGGGCTTGCCGTCCTCCAGGGCGACGCTGAACTCCTTGCCGAGCCGCGCCGGACGGAACTCCCAGCCCAGGACCGCACCGTAGAAGTCCTGTGCGGCGCGCAGGTCGCGCGTCATCAGGCTGACCCAGCAGGGGGCACCGAACACGGAGCTGCTGGACGTCACCCCTGACGCCGTGGTCGCTGTCGGCTTCCTGTTCATGTGCAAAACCGTCCCCGGGTGTCGCCAGTGGTGCGCATCTGCCGCAGGTGTCCCTGCATGCTCTGTTGTCTCTTCTGCCTCTGCCCGGTGTCCATCCTTGCACTCTTTGTGGGGGATAGCCCTTCCGGCTCAGCCGCGCCGGCGGGGCAGCCGCAGCCGGGCGCGCAAGCGGTCCCACAGCCTGGCCAGGTCATGGCGCTCCTCGTACAGCAGCCGGCCCACCAGCGCGCCGCCGAAGACCACGAAGCCGACGCCGACCAGCCAGGACTGGACGACCAGGAACGTGCCGACGGGCCCGTACGCCACCGCGTTGGAGGCGATCAGCGGGGAGAAGACCAGCCGGGAGAAGACCCGCAGCCCGGCCAGCCCGATCACGGTGCACAGGGCGCCCGGCAGGAGGGCGAGCCAGGGCACCCGGCCGCCCAGCAGCAGCCGCTGCGACCACCAGAAGAAGACCACCGCGCTCACGAAGGCGAGGATCACCCGCCAGACGAGGTCACCGCCGGTCGCCGGGCGGGAGAACACGTCCGCGGACAGCAGCAGGTACCCGATGAGCAGGGCGAGCCAGACCGCGTGGCGCCACATCGTGTGCCAGCGGGCGGCGGGCAGCTCCCACACCTTCTCGTAGCCCGTCTGGACCACACCGCCGAAGGTCAGACCGAACACGGCGGTGGCGGCGATACCGAACCCGGTGATGGACTCCAGCGCCGCTCCGGGCGGTGCGAAGAGCCGTTCGACCTCGTCCGTGGAGCCCTGGGCGACCCCGAGCCCGTCCGAGAGCCACTGCGCGAATCCGGTGCCGCCCGCCGGGTCGGCCGCGGCGATCACGATCAGCAGGGGTACGAGGGTGAGCAGCCCGAGCGCGGCGAACCCCATGGAGCGGTGCATCAGCTCCAGATCGGTGCCCCGCCGCCAGCCGCGTCCCGCGGCCGAGCGGTGGAAGGCGCCGTGCAGCCGCCTGGGCCACCACGCGTGGGTCCCGCCCTCGGCGCCGGGAGACTTCTCGGACATGCACCTCGCATACCCGGCGGCGGCCCGCGGGGCGCGGGTGGGGGCGGGGGAGGGCCCGAATGGACGCCTCCGCCCGCCCTGCCGCGGGTGCGGGGGCTACGACAGCTTGCCGTCGTAGTCGGGCAGCTTGAACGTCCGCTCGGCGTGGCCGCCGACCAGGTCGGTGGGCCGGTTGCCGATGTTGGCGATGATCGTGTAGCCCTTGGCCTCGATCTCGGCGCGCTTGGCCGTCTTGTACGCGCTCACCTCGTCGAACAGGTCCGGCAGGTCACGCACGTACAGGCCGTCGACGGGGTAGCCGGCCGCCCGCAGGTTGTACGCGGTGGGCGCGTGGAGGATGCCGGGGCGGGCGGTGACGAAGAAGACGTCCACGCCGCGCGAGTCGGCGTAGCGGGCCAGGTCCAGCACGGGCCGGACGGCCGGCGTGGGGAACTCCCAGAAGTAGTGGAAGTCGGTCTCCAGCGAGGTGTTGTCGATGTCGAGCACCACGGCGAGCCGCTGCCCGGAGGAGGACGCGGTGCGCTGCTCGATGTAGGGGCGGGCCTGGGTGAGGGCGGAGGCGACGTCGCGCTGCCAGGTCGCGTAGTCGACTCCGGCGAGGCGGGCGCCGGTGGTCTGGGTCGCGGCGCGTGGCGGGACGGGGGCGGAGACAGCGGCGGGGGCAGGGGCGGAGGCGGCGGCCGTGGCCGGTGCGGCGCCGGCCGGTGCGGCGGTGGTGGCCGTGGTCGCCGTGGTGACGGCGAGGGCGGCGAGGGTGAGGGCCGCTCGGGTTCTCCATCGCGCTGCATGCATGGGCGTTCAACTCCTGTGGGGGTGGCGGTCGGTGAATGCGTTGGCATGCTCGCGTTCAATGATGGACGGAATGAGACGTTCCATCTACTGGTCGGTAGCCATTTGATGGTTCGTGAAATCCGTTTGCGCCGCGGGCCACCCGGCACGGACAGTGGCCCGATGCAGACGGGACCCATACCGACCGTCCGGGCCGCCCGGATGGAAGACGCGCCGCACATCTGCGAGCTGCTCAACACCATCGACACGATCGAGATCGGCGCCCCCGAGACCGATCTGCACTCCGTCGAGGCCGACCTCACCCACCCGGAGGCGGACCTCGCCCAGGACTCCTGGCTGGCCTTCGAGGACGGCCGGCTCGTCGCCTACGCGCTGGTCTGGTGCGAATCGGGCGGTGAACGCGTCGACATGGACCACTACGTCCTGCCCGGCCACCAGGCCGCCGGCGAGCGGCTGCTGGAGGCCGCCGAGGAGCGGTGCCGGAGCGTGGCGCGCGGGAACGGGGCCACCCGGGCCGTGGTCCACCTCCACCTCAACCAGCGGCCCACCACCGACACCGCCATCCTCACCCGGCGCGGCTGGCGCACCGTACGGCGCTACCAGGTGATGGTCCGCGACCTGACGCCCCACCAGGAACCGCTGCCCGAGCCGCCGCCCGGAGTGACCCTGAGCGCGTGCACCGACGAGGCGGGCCGGCGGCGCGCCCACGCCCTGGTCCAGGAGACCTTCGCCGAGCACTTCGACCACCAGCCGCGCACCTACGAGCAGTGGCTCGACGACATCGACGCCGCCCGTCTGGACTGGTCCCTCGTCTGGGTCGCCGCCGTCGAGGGCGCCGGCGACGCCGCCGTGCTCGTCTCGCGCAACGACCGCTCCGGCATGGGCTGGATCGGACGGCTGGGTGTCGTCAAGGACATGCGCGGACGGGGTCTCGGCGGCCACCTGCTGCGCCACGCCTTCGCCGTGTACGCGGGCCTCGGCCGCGACACGCTCGGGCTCGGGGTCGACACCCTCAACGAGAGCGGCGCCCTGCGGCTCTACGAGGCGCACGGCATGCGGCTGCACTACGCCGTGGACACCTGGGAGGTCACGCTCCCCGCCGGCACCTGACGTCAGGGACGCAGCAGGGCGTCCAGGACCGACTCCAGATAGGCCGGGTCCGCCGGGAGCGCGTCCGGCACCGCGTGGACGAGCTGGGTGTGGCCCAGGTACGTCGTGTACGCCATGAGCCCGCGCCGGGCCGCCGCCGCGGGCGGGAAGCCCAGCTCCTCGAAGAGGCGGGCGACGTAGCCGATCCGGCGATCCGTCACCCGCCGCAGCACCCCGGCCACACCGGGGTGGCCGGCATCGGCCAGGAGCGAGACCTCCAGGGGGTCGTCCACGGCCTCCCCCATGACCGTCCGGAAGAGCGAGCGCAGCCGGGTCTCGGGGTCCGGCTCCCGTTCGACGGCCTGGATGATCCGCTCCGTGTGGACCTCCTCCCACCGCTCCAGTGCCGCCGCCACGAGGGCGTCGCGGCCGGTGAAGTGCCAGTAGAAGCTGCCCTTCGTGGTGCCCAGCCGGGCGGCCAGCGGCTCGACCGCCACGGCCGCCAGGCCGCCTCCCTCCGCCATGGCCGTCAGGGCCGCGTCGGCCCAATCCAGGGCCGTGAGGCGCTTGCGGGCGCCGGCCGGTCGTTCGCGCGTCATGACCGTACGGTAGCGTATGGAGAAACATACGCTCCCGTATGGAGGTGCGGCATGCGCACGGTCCGCAATGTCCACGCACGCGTCATCGAGGCCCCCGCCGAGCAGGTGGGCGCCCTGCTCGACCGGATCGCCGGCGACGACGACCCGCTCTTCCCCACCCCCGCCTGGACGCCCGTCCGGTTCGACCGGCCCCTCGGTGTCGGCGCCGACGGCGGCCACGGCGGCGTCCGCTACCGGGTCACCGCGTACACCCCGGGCCGCGGCATCCGGTTCGACTTCGCGCCGCCCTCCACCGGTCACCACCGGCTGGACGTCGAACCCCTCGGCCCCGGCCGCTGCCGGCTGGTCCACACCCTGGAGGAGCGGCAGGGGCCCGGCCAGGCGCTGCTCTGGTCGCTGTTCATACGCCCCCTGCACGACTCGGTGATCGAGGAACTCCTCGACAACGCCGAACGCGCCACCTCCGGAACCACCGCGGGCCGCCCCGTCACCCGCTCGCCCTGGGTACGGCTCCTGCACCGCCTCGAACACGCCCGGCCCGCCGCCACCCCGGTGCCCGCCGCCGCGCGGCTCGCCCGCGCCGCCTTCGACCGCCCCGACTTCACCGACGCCTGGCGCATGCCGCTCGCCCCCGGCATGGACCGCGACCCGCGCGCCTGGCGCGGCGTCCTGCCCTTCCCCGTCAACGCGGTGGAGGGCGGCGAACTCCTCCTCGGCCAGGACGCCGCCCACCTCGACTTCCGCGCCTCCCTCCTGGTGGAGGACCACTCCGTCACCCTCAGCACCGTGGTCAGGACGCACAACAGGCTCGGCCGGCTGTACTTCGGCGCCGTCCGCCACGTCCACCCGTACATGGCCCGGATGATGCTCCGGCGCACCTACCGCAGAATCGCCCTCGCCGCCCCGACGGCCGGCGAACGGCACTGGGCGCGCGAGGCCGCCCGGCGCTGAGCGGTCAGAGCCGGCACCCGGCCAGCAGCGCCGCCGGGTCCGCCCCGGCCGGCACGGGCACCGTCCGTCCGGCCGGCGGCCGCTCGCCGCGCCCCACCCAGCCCTCCAGGGCCGTGAACGCCGAGCGGTGGCACGGCACCAGGGGCCGCAACCGGTCCGGGAAGGCGTCGACCAGGGCGTCGGTGTGGGTGCCGCCCTCGACACGGTAGTAGCGGTGCAGCCCGCCGCGCCCGGCCTCGCGCACCATCCGGGCGTACACGTCGGAGCCCCGCGCGATGGGTAGCAGCACGTCCAGCGTGCCGTGCACCGTGATCAGCGGCTTGCCGATGCGGCCCGTGAGGGCGATGCCGCCGACGGCGTCCCGGACCTCCGCCGGCCGGGCGCCGTAGTCGTAGTCCGCGTCCGCCCCCGCGTAGCCCGGGTCCAGCTCCTCGCGGTAGAGGCGCTGCGTCAGACCCCAGTAGTACGTGTGGTGGTACGGCCACAGGAACTCGGACCCGGCCGGGTAGCCCGCCGCGTGCATCGCCCCGCGCGCCGCACCGGCGGCCGGGCCGCCCGCCGCGTACACCGGGTAGTGGCGCAGCGCCGGCGGCAGGAAGGTGAGAAGGTTCGGGCCGTCCGCGCGCCACAGGGTGCCTTCCCAGTCCACGCCGCCGTCGTACAGCTCCGGATGGTTCTCCAGTTGCCAGCGCACCAGGTAGCCGCCGTTGGACATCCCGGTCGCGAGGACACGGGCGGGTGGCCGGTGGTAGCGCTGGGCCACCACCGCGCGGGCGGCGCGGGTGAGCTGGGTCAGCCGGGTGTTCCACTCCGCGACGGCGTCGCCGGGCACGCGCCCGTCGCGCGGGAAGGACGTGCCGGTGTTGCCCTTGTCCGTGGCGGCGAAGGCGTACCCGCGCGCCAGCACCCAGTCGCCGATGGCCCGGTCGTTGGCGTACTGCTCACGGTTGCCGGGAGTCCCGGAGACGACCAGGCCGCCGTTCCACCGGTCGGGCAGCCGGATGACGAACTGCGCGTCGTGGTTCCAGCCGTGGTTGGTGTTCGTCCGGGAGGTGTCGGGGAAGTACCCGTCGATCTGAACGCCGGGCACGCCGCCGGGCGTCGGCAGGTCCTTGGGCGTCAGGCCCGCCCAGTCCGCCGGGTCGGTGTGCCCGGACGCCACGGTCCCCGCGGTCGTCAGCTCCGCCAGGCACGCCCCCCGCTGGTGCTCGGCGCCCGGCACGCGGGGAACGGCACAGCCTCGGGCGGCGGTGGCGCGAGTGGTGGACGTGACGGCCGCGGCGGCGGTGGCGGGGTCGCAGCCGTCGTCGGCGAGCGTGTAGTGGCCGGCGGGGGACTCCCTGAGGGTGTGGGTGACGAAGGTGTTGTACAGGCCCATCGCCTGGTTCGAGCCCTTGGCGTACGTGTGGCCGCCGCTCGTGGTCGCCCGCCCCGCCCGCACGTGCTCGTAGTTGCTGCTCGTCCAGCAGGCGGCCGGGACACCGCCCGGGGTGCGTGCGGTGACCGTCCCGGACAGGGCGCCGGACCGGCCGTCCGCGTCACGGGCGGCGACTGCGTAGGTGTGGGCGGAACCGGGCGCCAGCCCCGTGTCGGTGAACGGGGGCGCGGAGGGCGTCGCCACCGGCGCCCCGTCGCGGTGGACCGTGTAGCCGGCCGCGCCCGGCACGGCCGCCCAGTCGAGCGTGACCGACGTCTCCGTGACGCCCGTCGCGGCCAGCCCGGCGGGCGCGGGCAGACCGCCCGTGCCCGGCGGGCCTCCGGCGCCGTGCAGCCCGAAGAAGCCGGTGATCCAGTGGCTGGAGCAGATCGTGTCGAGGAAGTACGCGCCCGCGGCACCGCACTGCGAGGGCCCCGTGCCGGGGTCGACCGGCGTTCCGTGGCCCATGCCCGGTACGCGGTCGACCTCCACGGCGACCGTCCCGTCCCCGGCGACGTACTGCTCCTGGCGGGTGGAATTGGGGCCGATCAGCTCGGTGCGGGTCGGCGTCTGCGACAGGCCGTGCAGCGCCGTCCACTGGTCGCGCAGCTCGTCGGCGTTGCGCGGCACCACCGTGGTGTCCCGGTCACCGTGCCAGATCGCCACCCTCGGCCACGGTCCCGTCCACGAAGGGTGGGCGGCCCGCACCCGCCGTGCCCACTCGGCAGGGGTCAGGTCCACACCCGGGTTCATGCAGGAGTACGCGGCGGCGGTGTCCCTGGCGCAGTCGTACGGCAGCCCCGCGACCACGGCGCCCGAGGCGAAGACGTCCGGGTAGGCGGCGAGCATCACGGAGGTCATCGCACCCCCGGCGGACAGGCCCGTCACATGGACCCGCCGCGCGTCCGCCCCGTAGGACGACACCGCGTGCGCCACCATCTGCCGGATCGACGCCGCCTCGCCCTGGCCCCGGCGGCTGTCCGGCGTCAGGAACCAGTTGAAGCACCTGCTGGGGTTGTTCGACGTGCTCTGCTCGGCCAGGACCAGCAGGAAACCGTGCCGGTCGGCGTACCGCGGCAGGCCGGAGCCGTCCGCGTAGCCCTGCGCGTTCTGCGTGCACCCGTGCAGCGCGACCACCACGGGCGCCCCGGCGGGCAGGGACGCGGGGCGGTACACGTACATGGCCAGGGCGCCGGGGTTCGCCCCGAAGGCGGTGACCCGTGTGAGGCCCACGGCGGCGCGGGCGGCGGGCACGGGTCCGGTGAGGGCGGCGACGGCCGCCAGGATCAGGACGGTCAGGACGGCGAGCAGTCCGTGTGGACGCGACGGGGCGTCGCCTCCGAACGGCGTACGGCGGATGAAGGAGGGGGGCATCACGGCTCCTCGGTGGTTTTCCGCACCGTAGGACCGACGGGATACCGGCCGGTATGGCAGCGAGCACCACAGTGACCCGCACGGTGGGCGGAGGCCGGGGGATTGCGCCCCGCCCGGGCACCTGTTAGGGCGTGTCCTGCCTCCGGCCGCCCGGGGACGGGCTGCGCGCACCGGGCCCGATCATGCCCCGTACACTCGTCCACCGCTGCCCGCAGCGGCGGTGAGCGATCAACAGACGGCTTCGGAAAGGTATTTCGACATGGACTCCGCCGTGCGAGGCGACGCGCCCATCTATGACAGCCTCATCGACGAGCGGGGTGACGTCCCCGCCGACGTCCGCCGGGTGGCCGAGGAGACGCTCCGGCAGCTCACGCGCGCGCTCGACTTCGGTGCCGTGGGGCGCTCGCCGGGGTACCCGGGCATGGGTTTCCCGCCCCCGGCGTCGATATGAGCCGTGCGGGCACGCGCTGACGCCCCACGGCCGCCGGTGACCCCTCAGCACCCCGTGCCGCACGGGCGCGCGCACCGCACGCCTCAGGACCGCGCCTCAGGGCTGCTCGTCCACGAGCCCGCACACCCACGCCAGCACGTCGTGGACGCCACGGACGTGGGCCGCGCGCTCGGGACCCTCGGTCGGGTCGCCGAGCTGCACCACGGCGGCGTCCAGCTCGGCCGTGAGGAGCTGGCTGGACGGAACGCCACCGCCGGCGGAGGCGCCCGTCACCGGTGCCGCGGCGGCCCGCCCGAGAACCCACCGGTAGGCCGCCACGGCGCCCAGCGAGAACGGCGTGCCCAGGCCGGGCGCGGCCGCCTTGTGCTCCAGCCGCTGGTACGCCGCCTCGACCTGGGTACGGGGCTTGGTGCCGATCAGCACATTCTGGTTACGTTCGGAATCCACTGCCATACGTATACGTCTGACCGCAGCGGCCCGAGCGATGCCCCGAAATGTCGATTTTCAGGGCAGGGTCCATTTCTGGTTGGGTCCGGTGTGGCAGGTCCACAGGTGCAGGCGGGTGCCGTCGTTCCAGGTGGCGCCTTCGGCGTCGAGGCATTTGCCGGACGCGGGGTTGCGCAGGGTGCCGTCGGTGTGGGGCTGCCATTGCTGGGCTCCGGTGCCGTTGCAGGTCCAGAGCTGGATCTTCGTGCCGTCGGTGGTGCCGGCGGCGCTGACGTCCAGGCATTTGCCGAGTGCCCGCAGGGTGCCGTCGCCGGGGACGGTCCATGTCTGGGCGGCGGTGGTGTTGCAGGTCCAGAGCTGGATCCGGGTGCCGTCGGCGCTCGCGCCGCCCGCGACGTCGGCGCACTTGCCGTTCACGCCCTTCACCGGCCCCGTCCGCGGACCCGGCGGCGGGGTGCCGCCGGACGTCCTGATCCGGACGTTGCGGAACGACACCTGGTCGCCGTCACCGTGGTTCTGGAGCCCGACGTACCCCTGCGCGAGGCTGCGCGCGGGGTCGGTGTTGGTGAAGTCGTTGATCTTGCGTCCGTTGAGGAAGACCTCCAGACGCTCGCCCGTCACCCGGATCTCGTACGTGTTCCACTCGCCCGGCGGGTTCAGCGCGGCGTCGCGTGCGGCCGTGTCGGCCGACTTGAAGCCGTACACGGCGCCCGTCGTGCGGTCCGCGGCGTCCGTGGCGTCGATCTGGATCTCGTACCCGTTGTTCACCGCCGACCAGGGGTCGTCGGACGCGGGGAAGCCGATGAGGACGCCGGAATTGTCGTCCCCGTCCATCCGCCAGTCCAGCTTCAGCGAGTAGTCACCGGTGAACTCCCTGCCCGCGTACCACAGCATCCCCAGGCCGCCCTGGGACGTGAGCGTGCCGTCGCCGAGGGTGAACGAGCCGGGGCCCGCCTGCCTCCAGCCCGCCGTGCCCGAACCGTCGAACAGCGGCACGTACCCCGTCTCGGGACGGCAGTCCGCCTCCGTCATCCCCGCCGCCCAGCGGATGCCGCCGAGCAGGTGGCGCCGGAAGGCGGGATCCGTGAACGACTCGTCCGTGTGGCCGCCGCCCGTGTAGAAGGCGCGGCCGCCCTGGTAGTCCTTGCACCAGGCGATCGGGTGGTCCCCGGACATGTTCCCGCCCGTGTAGCTGGACTCGTCGAGCGAGGCCAGGACGTGCGCGGCGGAACGCGGGTTGGAGCGGTAGTTGTACCACTCGTCGAACCGCTGCCAGGTGCGGCCCAGGTGCGCCGTGGCGTCATGTGCCCGGTCCTCCACCCGGAGCGTCGCCGTCTGGTTGTGCGGATGGGAGTGGAACAGCGCCCCGGCGAGCCCGGCGTAGAACGGCCAGTCGTACTCGGTGTCGGCGGCCGCGTGCACCCCGACGTAGCCGCCACCGGCCCTGACGTACTGCTCGAACGCGGTCTGCTGCGCCGCGTTCAGCACGTCCCCGGTGGTGGAGAGGAAGACGACGGCCTTGTACCGCGCGAGGTTGCCGGCCGTGAACGCCTGGGCGTCCTCGGTCGCGTCCACCGTGACGTTGTTGCCGCTCCCGAGCTCGCGCAGCGCGGCCAGCCCGTCGTCGATGGACGAGTGGCGGAAGCCCGCCGTCTTGGAGAACGCGAGGATCCGGTACGCGGGGTCCGCGGCGGCCCGCGCCGTCTCGGGAGCCGCTTCCCGCACGGAAGCCCGGGGCGGGGCGGCCGGCTGGTGGCCGAGGGCCTGGGCCGCCGGAAGGGCCGACACGCACAGCAGCGCGGCCGCGAGCCGGCACCCGGCCCTGGTGAGAGTGGTGCGCATGGTTTCGCCTCCTCTCCTGCTACGGCAGGGTCCATTTCTGGTTGGGTCCGGTGTGGCAGGTCCACAGGTGCAGGCGGGTGCCGTCGTTCCAGGTGGCGCCTTCGGCGTCGAGGCATTTGCCGGACGCGGGGTTGCGCAGGGTGCCGTCGGTGTGGGGCTGCCATTGCTGGGCTCCGGTGCCGTTGCAGGTCCAGAGCTGGATCTTCGTGCCGTCGGTGGTGCCGGCGGCGCTGACGTCCAGGCATTTGCCGAGTGCCCGCAGGGTGCCGTCGCCGGGGACGGTCCATGTCTGGGCGGCGGTGGTGTTGCAGGTCCAGAGCTGGATCCGGGTGCCGTCGGCGCTCGCGCCGCCCGCGACGTCGGCGCACTTGCCGTTCACGCCCTTCACCGGCCCCGTCCGCGGACCCGCGGCCCCGGTGGTGAGGCGGAAGTCGTCCACGTCGAACAGCGCGCCCGCGCCTCCCTTGAAGACGAGGTACAGCGCCGTCGTCCCGGCGGGCCGGTTGGTCAGCGCGGTCGAGACGTCCTGGAAGGTCTCCCAGCCGCCCGTCACCGGCACGGTCGCCGTGCCGAGCAGGGTCCCGGTGGGTGAGCCCGCCCGTACCTCCAGGGTGCCGCCGATGCCGCCGGAGGCGACGCGGGCGGTGAAGCGGGTGGCGTCATCGAGCGCGTACGGGGTGAAGGAGATCCAGTCCCCGTTGTCGATGTGCCCGACCGTCCTCCCGCCGTGCGCGGGGGTGTGGCTGACGACCTGGACGCCCGAGGAGCCGCCGTAGTGCTCGGCCTGCCGGTGGCTGGGCTGGCTGATGTTCTGGTCGTGCGTCGTGAGCGCCGGCTGGCCGTTCGCGCCCTTGTCGGTGTACTCCGCGTCCCAGACGCCGAAGATGTTGGCGTTCGGGTCGTGCTCGCCGTCCGCGATGGTCTGCACGGTGCCCGAGCAGCCGGTGGCGGAGGTCTGCGGGTGGCCGTGGCTGTCGTGCCCGATGATGAACGTGACCTTCACCCTGGCGCAGTCGACGGTGCCGTCCTCCGGGTCGGTGACGGTGACCTTGAACGGGACGGCCGCGCCCGGGTCGATGATCCGGCCCTCGGCCGGCAGCTCCAGCCTGACGGTCGGCGCCGTGTTGCCGACCGTCACCTGGACCGAGGCGGTGGCGCTGCGGCCGGTGCCGTCGGAGACGGTGAGGGTGGCGGTGTACTGCCCGTTGGCCGTGTAGGTGTGGGAGGGGTTCGCGGCGGTGGAGCCGGCGCCGTCGCCGAACCTCCAGGCGTACGTCAGCGGGTCGCCGTCCGGGTCGGAGCTGCCCGCCGAGGAGAAGGCCACGGCGAGCGGCGCCTGCCCCGAGGTGCGGTTCGCCGACGCCTGGGCGACCGGGGAGCGGCCGGCGGTGACGTGCTCGATGCGGTACAGGGCCGAGTTGGCGTCCCCGTTGAAGTAGCCGGTGCCGTAGTCCAGGACGTACAGCGCCCCGTCCGGGCCGAAGGCCATGTCCATCACCTGGGTGCCGGCCCAGGGGAAGGCGTTGATGGACTGGACGGTGCCGTCGGCGCCCTGGGCGATGCGCTTGATCCACTTGCGGCCGAACTCGCCGGCGAAGAAGTTCCCGTCGTAGCTCTGCGGGAACTTGACGGACGAGGTGGAGGCCGCGTCATAGCGGTAGACGGGCCCGCCCATGGGCGACTCCGAGCCGCTGCCGAACTCGGGCACCGAACCGCCGTCGTACGGTATCCAGGCGGGCTGGGCGGGCGGCAGGTCGGTCAGGCCGGTGTTGCGGGGCGAGGTGTTGCGCGGAGCGGCGCAGGTGAACCTCGCGCCGGTCGCGCCGGTGGCGAAGTCGTGGTCGACGTAGGCGTCGTTCTTCCCCGTGCAGTACGGCCAGCCGAAGTTGCCCGCCTTGGTGATGCGGTTGAACTCGACCTGGCCGGCCGGGCCCCGGGTGGGGCTCGCGGTGCCCGCGTCGGGGCCGTAGTCACCGACGTACACGATGCCCGTGGGCTTGTCGACGCTCATCCGGAAGGGGTTGCGAAAGCCCATGGCGTAGATCTCGGGGCGGGTCCTGGCGGTGCCGGGGGCGAAGAGGTTGCCGGTGGGGATGGAGTACGAGCCGTCCGCGTTGACCTTGATCCGCAGCACCTTGCCGCGCAGGTCGTTGGTGTTGCCCGCCGAACGCTGGGCGTCGTAGGCAGGGTTGCGGGAGGCGCGCTCGTCGATCGGCGTGTACCCGTCCGAGGCGAAGGGGTTGGAGTCGTCGCCGGTCGACAGGTACAGATTGCCCTGGGCGTCGAAGTCGATGTCCCCGCCCACGTGGCAGCAGATCCCGCGCGAGGCGGGTACGTCGAGGATCTTCTTCTCGCTCGCGGCGTCGAGGGTGCCGTCCGTGCGCAGGACGAAGCGCGAGAGGCGGTTCACGCCGTCGAAGGGGGCGAAGTCGGCGGCCGTGCCGTCGCCGGGCGCGTCACCGGCGGGGGTGGACAGCCTGGGCGCGTAGTACAGGTAGACGTGCCGGTTCGAGGTGAAGCCCGGGTCGACGCCCACGCCTTGGAGGCCCTCCTCGTCGTGGGAGTAGACGTCGAGCTTCCCCGACACCTTGGTCGTGCCGGCGGCGTCGGTGAGCCGCAGGGTGCCGTCGCGCGAGGTGTGCAGGACGGAGCGGTCGGGGAGAACCGCCATCGTCATGGGCTCGCCGGTCTCCGCCACGCCCTTGGCGAGGGTGACCTGCTGGAACTCCTCCGCCGCCGCTTCCACCGCGGTGGCTGTGGCGGAGGCCGGGGCGAGGAACGCCGCGGCGAGTACCGCGGCGAGCAGGCAGGCGGGCCCCCGACGACGGGGCCGTTGTGGTCGTGTGCGCACAGGAGTCTCCCGGAAACGGTGGGGGTGACCCGGCGGTCCGGGCGGTGGACCGCAGGGGGGAGCACAGGCGCGCGCCGTCGCGCCGGAAGGTCACCGGTCAGGCTCATGACCGGTTCATTTCAAGGAAGTTAGCGGGCTTGGTCCGGTCGCGTAACCCCTTTCGCGGCGGCTTTCGCAACTTCTTCCTCGGTCAGGACAAAGAACCGGCGGCCCGCCCTGCAGGGGGCGGACCGCCGGTGGGAGGAGAGCGGTGGAGCCGTTGATCAGAAGACGCTCACGCCGTACGCGCTCAGCGCCTCGGTGACGGGCTGGAAGAACGTGGTGCCGCCGCTGGAGCAGTTGCCGCTGCCGCCGGAGGTCAGGCCGAGCGCGGTGCTCCCCGAGAACAGCGCGCCGCCGCTGTCGCCGGGCTCGGCGCAGACGTTGGTCTGGATCATGCCGTAGACGACGTCGCCGTTGCCGTAGTTGACGGTCGCGTTCAGGCCGGTGACCGTGCCGCCGCGCAGGCCGGTGGTGCTGCCGCTGCGCTGGACGGACTGGCCGACGTACGCGTTGCCGGCGCCGGTGATGTCGCGGTAGCTGCCGTTGTACAGGTACACGCGGCCGTCCGCCGCCGAGGCGTTGGAGTGGCGGATGATGCCGTAGTCGTTGTTCGGGAAGCTGGAGCCGGTACGGGTGCCGAGCAGCGTCGTGTTCGACGAGTTGGTGTACCAGGTGCTGCCGATGTTGGTGCAGTGACCGGCGGTCAGGGCGTAGTACGTGCTGCCGCTGCGGACGTTGAAGCCGAGCGAGCAGCGTCCGCCGCCCGCGTAGATGGCCTGGCCGCCCGCGATCAGCTTGGAGAACGTGCCCGGGGTGCGCTTGATCTCGAGGGCGCCGGCGCGGCTGCCCGCGGCCTCCTTGATCTTGGCGAGCTCGGCGGCCGAGACCGTGGAGTCCGCCGTGACGACGAGCTTGCCGGTCTTGGCGTCCGTGTACCAGGCGGTGCCCGGCACGTCGGCGGTCAGGACCGCGTCGCTCGCCTGGGCGAGCTGGGCGGCGGTGGCCCGGCCGCCGTCGAGCGGCGCGGCGCCGGCGCTCGGGGCCGCAAGCGCGGAGGCGGCCAGGAGAGCGGCGGCGACGGCGGTCAGCCGCGCGCCTCTCGCGATGCCGCCGAGGGGGGTGAAGCGCTTGAAGTTCACTGCATCCTCCGGTGGGGGATCCGTGGCCCGCTGGGTGGGCGGGCCCGACAGGCGTCGGCAGGACGGCGTCCGACGGTTGTTTGCCGTCATG
Organism: Streptomyces sp. WAC05374; assembly: GCF_004353505.1. Taxonomy (GTDB): domain Bacteria; phylum Actinomycetota; class Actinomycetes; order Streptomycetales; family Streptomycetaceae; genus Streptomyces. Next base: position 429,304 of record NZ_SMNQ01000001.1, on the reverse strand, counting down.
TGCCTGTCAAGCCGACGGGAGGAATCCTGGGCTCCGGTCGGGTACCTGGGCAAGATCGCCTTTTGGCCGTGCTACGCGCGTCCGCCGGTCGTGGCTCCCGGGGGCGGGCCGCGGGGGAGCGGTGGGCTCCGGCCGTGGGGCGCTCCGAGCAAAGGCGCGCGATGTTTGCTGATTGTTCGTCAGGTCGCGTCGGTGGCCGCTCGACGGCTCGTTCGGTGACCCGGCCGGCGTCCGGTGAGCCGGGCGGGGCGGGGCGCGGTGGGCGGCTGCCGCGGGGGCCGTTCGGGCTGTTCAGCGTTGAACGGAACGGGAGGGGGGTGCGCACGGCGGGGTCACCGGTGCGGGCCGGGTGGGCCGCCGTCCGCCGGACGCCGGCCGGGCGGCGACCGGGCGTCGGCGTTGCAGTGGCGCCCGCAACCGGACGCCGGTCGGCGGGCGGGTGCCCCTCGGGGGCGGAGGGGCGCGCGCCTCCACCCCCTGAGGGGCACCGGGGAGTCCGTCATGGCCCCCGCCGACGCGCGCGTCACTTCCTTATGCGCCAATCACGCCCGTTCGCCCGGGGTACCGCCGTGTCCGAATCCAGCCCCCTGCGGTGGAGCCCCGCCGGTGGACGCCGGGGTGGTCGGCCTTGGCGAGCCGCAACTGCCGCAGGTGGCCCAGGTCTGTCGTCACGCTCCCATGCCGGCACGCACCACTGACAACGCCCCGGGCTCCGCGGACTCCCACCAGGTGTAAAGGCCCGGCGGTGAGGAAGTCGGGAAACACCGGCGAAGCCGGGTGAAGGAGAGGCGAAGGAGAGAGATGAACCACCGCGATCACAAGCCCGAGACCGCCGCCGACGAGGTCCTGGACGAGTTCGAGGAAGCCGAGCTGCGGCTCGACGACGGGGGCCCGGACGAGCACGACAAGGAAGCGGCGGACACGCTCACGCCCAGTGTGACCGGCCAGGAGTCGGTCCAGAAGGACCGGCACCGCCGGGACGACGACACCGCCTGAGCGCCCCGCCCGCGCCCGGCGCCGTCGGCACCCCGGCGCCGGGCGGCGCGGAGCCCGCCACCCCGGCGCCGAGCGGCACCCGGGACCAGATCCCGTCACCCGTGACCGCCCGCCCCGCGTTCGCGCCATGAGCGCGGCGCACCCCAACTCCCCCGACGCCGGACCCGTTCCGCACCCCCGCCGCGACCCCCGCCGAGACCGTCGTCGCCCACGCCGTCCGACGCCCCCGCACCCCCGCACGGCGCCCGAGCCATGGCCCACGCATACGGCTCCGTACCTGGCCGGACACCCAACGCGACGGGAACGGCCGGTATGCGCCGACGTACGTAACGGGTTGGGCCCGGACCGGTGCGCCGCTCCCGGAAGTGCCGGTACGGTCCGCCCATGGACGACTTCGAGTTGACCACGGGCCTCGACGCATGCGCGCCGCCCGACCAGTTCGTGCGACTCCGGCTGGCCGCCTACGACGCGGCCGCGGACGCGGGCATCTCCTGGTCCCTCAAGGCCCAGCAGCCGCGCCGGGCCGAAGTGCGCATCGCGCGGGAACTGCACCAGGACATCCAGGCGGCCCGGGCCGCGTGGGCCGCTCCCGACACCCCCGACGACCACTGGCCCCAACTCGTCCGCAGGCTGCACAGCCTGCTCCACATCAGCCACCTCATACCCGCCCTGCTGGAGACCAGCACCGGTCAGGACCTCGACCCGGACCTGGTCCAGGCACTGCGGACCGCAGCCGTCATGTGCGGCGGCTTCGACGGGCCGCTGACCGAACTGGAGGAGTCCCTCCGCGACGCCTCGCCCCGGCACCGCCGCGCGCCGGACCTCGACCTCATCGCGGCCGCCTCCCGGCACGCCCTGACCGCCCTGCTGCTCCTGGACAAACAACTGCTGTCGAAGATCGCCGCGCGCGGCGGCACACCGTGAGGACCGCCCCTCACGCCGCCGGTCCCGCCGGATGCCGCTCCGGACGGTGGCGGATGCGCGCGGCCAGCACCGCGACGTCATCCTCCGCGCCGTCCGCGCCCAGCCGGTCGACCACCTGGTCGAGCAGCTCCCGCGGACCGGCCCCCGGTGGGAGGCGCAGCGCGGCCAGGCGGGCCAGCGACACGTCGATGTCCTCGCCGCGCCGCTCCACCAGGCCGTCCGTGAACAGCAACAGCGTGTCCGACGGCGTGAGGTCACGGCCGGTCAGCTCGTAACCCCCCACACCCGTGCCCAGCGGCGGCCCGACCGGCAGGTGCACCAGCTCACCGGTGCCGTCCATGGCGAAGACCGCCGGCGGCAGGTGCCCCGCACTGGCGAACGCCGCCTTGCCGCGCGCCGGATCGACCCGGACCAGCACGCAGGTCGCCGGCCGGCGCCCGGCGTCCTCGGCGACGGCGGCGTCGAGCTGGCGCAGCACCCGGTGCGGGGGCAGATCGGTGGAGGCGACGTACCGGAGCATGGACCGGTAGGCGTTCATGTCGACGGCGGCGTCCAGGCCGTGCCCCATCACGTCGCCCAGCACCAGCAGCGTCCGCCCGTAGTGCAGCCGTACCGTCTCGAACCAGTCGCCCCCGACCAGGGCGCCGCCGCCCGCGGGCAGGTAGCACGTGGCGAGGTCCAGGTTCGGGTGGGGCCGCCCCGGCTCGGCCAGCAGGGCCCGCTGGAGGTTCAGCGCGGTGCTGTGCGTCGCCGTGTGCCGGCGGGCGTGTCCGAGGTGGACGGCCGCGAGGCGGGCCGCGTAGTGCGCGGCGGCCGCATCGTCGTCGCTGAACGGCGCACCCGTGCGGACCGCCAGCAGCACCCCGTACAGGCGGCCCTGCCCCAGCAGCGGTACGGACATGGCGCTCAACGGGACGCCGTCCGACGCGCCGACGGCGTCGGTGATCGGATGCCCCTCGTCCAGAGCGCGCACGAGCAGAGACCCCGCGTCCCCCGCGCGGGCGAGCCCCGGGGCCAGCAGCTCCGCGCGGCCGGCCGTGGCCACGCGCTTCAGCTCCGGCCCGGCCGCGCGCCGCGCGGTTTCGTCGCCCTCCGGCAGCAGGTCCACCGCCGCGGCCTCGCACAGCCGCCCGCACAGGAACCGGGCCAGCTCCACGCACGTCGTCCGCTCGTCCAGGGTGGTGCCGATGGACTCGACGGCCTGCTCCATCGTCCCGAGCCGGGCCACGGCGGGTGCGGCGGTACCACGCGGCAGGTCCGTCAAGGGGACCACCACCCCGCCGGCCGGTTCCGTACCGCTCCGGGAGGCGCCCCGGGCCCTTCGCCGCGGGCCGTCACCGCGACCGCCCCCCGAGCCGCCGCAGCAGCCTGCGCAGCGACCGCCGCAGCCGTCGCACCGGCCGGTACGGCCCCGGGCGTGCGGGGCCTTCCCCGGCGCCGCCCAGCGGAACCTGCGGCATCAGATAGCGCATGCCGCCGGTCTCCAGCACACAGAAGGGCACGCCACCCATCTCGCCGGGGTTGCTGACGATCACGCGCACCGGCCGCGGCGGGTCCCCGGGCAGCTCCGCCGTCACCGCGCCGCCCGCGCGCCGGCCGGAGCCGTACGCCACGACCTTCCCGTCCACCAGGACCTCGAACCGTCCCGAGGCGCCCAGGAACTGGACGGTGACCGAGTGACCGTCCTGATCGACGTGGAAACGGTGACCAAGGGCCATGACACACTTCCCGGGCCGGAACGGGACGCCACAACCCCAGCGTACGTACGCCGCCGCCGGGCCTCAGGCCCAGAGCACTCCGGCCACCAACACTCCGGCGAACACCGCACCCACCCCGGCGGCCACACTGCCGGCCACGTTGGCGGCCGCGTAGAGCCCCGCCCCGCCCTCCACCAGCCGCAGCGTCTCGTACGAGAAGGTCGAGTACGTGGTGAGCGCCCCGCACAGCCCCGTACCGAGCAGCAGCCGCAGCCCCGGCGGAGCGGCCCCCGCGACGACCGCACCCGTCAGCACGCCCAGGACCAGACAGCCCACGACATTGACGGTGAACGTCCCCCACGGGAAGACCGAGTCGTGCCTCGCCTGCACGGCCCGGTCGGTCAGGTACCGCAGCGGTGCCCCGACCGCCGCGCCCACGATCACCCACAGCCAGTTCACCGCGCCCGCTCCCCGCCGGCGTACCGCACGGTCTCGCACGCGTCGAGCACGACCAGCCCGTCCGCGACCAGCCCGTCCAGTCGCGGCAGGAACGCCCGTACGCGCTCCTCGTCGTCCACGATGACGACCGCGACGGGCAGGTCCTCGCTCAGCGACAGCAGCCGAGCCGTATGGACCAGGGACGACGCCCCGAAACCCTCGATGCCCCGGAAGACCGACGCGCCGGCCAGGCCCGCCTCGTGGGCCCGGTGCACGATCTCGCTGTACACCGGTCGGTGCCGCCAGACGTCGTTCTCGCTCACGAAGACGGTCGCCCGCAGCGCCCGGGCGCCGCTCACCGGTCCGGTCATGCCGGCCTCCACGCGCGTACGCGGCGCGTCAGCCACGCCGCCGTTGCCACCGCCACCAGCGCCGTCGCCGGTGTGAGCGCCAGGTACGCCAGCGCTGCCGCGACCCGGTCCCCGGTCAGCAGGTCACGGACGTCCACCGCGTACGCCGAGAACGTGGTGAACCCGCCGAGCACCCCCGTGCCGAGGAAGGGCCGCACCAGCGGGTGGGCCGGCCCGAACTCGGTGATCACCACCATCAGCATGCCCATCAGCGCACAGCCGCCGGCGTTGACGCACAGCGTGGTCCAGGGAAAGCCACCGGCCGCCGTCGGCCACAGCAGCGACGCGCCGTGGCGCGCGCAGGCGCCCAGGGCCCCGCCCGCCGCCACGACCGCCACCACCGGCCCCTGTGCCCGCCACGCCGTCATGAACGACAGCGTACGAGCGCCTTACCGGCCCAGGCCGTCCAGGGGGCGCAGGTCGGCGTCGGTCAGGGTGCGCCCGGCGCTCTGCGGCTCGGGGGCGCCGGTGTTGCCGTAGGACTGCGTCGAGAAGTTGCCGTTCTGCGTGTGCACCTCACGGTCGCCGGCCGCGGCGGCCAGGGGGGCGGAGGCACCGAGAACGGCCGCGGCGAGGCCGGCGGCGGCCAGAACCTTCTTGATCATGGGCTCGTCCTTGTCGTCGGGGGTCACCGGGGCGACCGGATTCCGGAGCTGCGTCATTCCGGACTGCGTAACGGTCGCCCGACGACGGACGTATGCCGCATTCACCCGTTTGCCGGGGCGGGGCGCGGTCAGGGGCGTACCGGCCGGAAGTACCGCTCCAGGGCCCAGGCCGACAGCCGTCGGCCGGCCGCGTTGGCGACGGTGTCGGCGGTCCGGGTGTGGATGCCCGCCCAGACGCGGGCGTCCACCACATCGCGGTGGTAGACGTCCGCGTGGTGGTAGTGCCGGGTCTTCCCGGTGGTCCTGGACAGGATGCGCACGTCGACGCGAGGGCTGCCGGCCAGCCTGGTCAGGGTCGCCATCAGGGCGCCGCCCGCCGCCGCGTGGCCGCTGAGGTAGTCCGGGTGGGCCGGGGTGGTGAGCAGCGGCTCCCAGTGGGCGTCGGGCCGGCTCGCCGGGTCGCCGTCCCGGTCGGCCTCCCGGATGGCGGTGATGGGCCGCCACGTGCCGTAGTGCAGCTTGGCGTCCCACGCGGTGATGACCGCGTCGAGCTGGGTGCTGTTGGCGGCCGCGAACAGCCGGGCCGTGTCGGCGATGTCGAGACGGTGCCGGGCCGCGAGGTCCCCGAGGGCGCCCTGGATGTCGAGGTTGCTGAAGTAGCGCGCGGTGTCGGTCTGCCGGGGAGTGCGGAACGATCCGGTCCGGGCGCCGAACGCCCGCACCTCGGCCAGGTCCCGGGCGTACCGCACGGAGCCGGGACGCGGCGGCGGGCCCGGCCGGAACTGGCTGGGGGAGTGCAGCAGCATCGGGCGCAGCCTGCCCAGCCAGGCGCTGGTGAACGGCTGGTGGGCCGGTGGCGTGGGCCGCCAGACCCCCGGCTCGGGACGCGCCGGGAAGGGCACCGACGCCCCGCGGCCGTCCCCGGCGCGCAGCGCGAGGACGTGGCGGGCGGCGCGCTCCCCGAACGCGACGCCCTCGTCCTCCGCCCGGCCGTCCGGCACCCGCGCCAGGCTCGCCGCCAGCAGCGCGCGCAGTTCCGGGGCCGCCGCGGGGAACCCGGTCCGCAGCACATGGTGCGCCGCCGCCGCGGCCGCGGCCTCGGAGGAGGCCGTACGCGGGCCCCGCACGCGCCAGCGGTACGGCTCGTACCGGCCTTCGACACCCACCACCGCGTTGTAGACGGCCGTGGAGACGAACGTGTGCCAGACCAGCTCCTCCGGGGTGGTCAGCTCGTGCGTCGGGTCGACCGTGCCGGTCACCGCCGCCAGCCACTCGCTCACCACGGCGCCCGAGGGCGGCTCGGCGCCCCGCGCGGGTCCCGCCGTGGCGTGCGGGACGGCCGCCGCCAGCGAGGCCAGCCCGGTCACCGCGGCGACCGCCACGGCGGCCCACCGGGCCGGCCGTTCCGCATTCTTCCGTCGCACAGCGCACTCCTCGTCCGGGAACCCGTTCTACGGAGCTGTTGACGCGGGGGCGGGCGGGTAACCCGCCCGCCCCCGGGCCTGCCCTGACCGGGGCAGCGAGGCCACCCGGACGGAGTCCGCCGCTCAGCCGTCGACGCGGTCCAGGACGTCACCGAGGTCGACGAACGTGAAGTCGGTGCCCTCGCGCCCGCCTTCCACCGGAGAGTCGTGACCGTCCTGGACGACGAGCAGGCCGCGCGGGTACTTCGTGCCGAGCGGTGCGTTGAGGACGGCGGCGCCGTCGCACTCCTCCGAGCCGTCGACGGTTCCGTCGGCCGTGCCGGTGACGCGGAAGCCACCCTCGTACTCGTTGGCGTCCTCCAGCTCACGGTCGTACAGCGCGAAGGTGTCGTCGCCCTGGCTGGAGGCGAGGAGGTAGCCGTCGCCGTCGGCCTCGGTGAGCAGCGTGAGGCCCTCGACGTCGGCCGACAGGCGCGAGCCGCCGAAGCCCGGGTCGGCGCCCGGCACGCACTCCTCGCTCTCCTCGTCGAAGGCCGCCGGTACGCCGTACTCGCGGACGCGGTCGATGAGCTGGGGCGCCGCGCCCGTCAGGTCCGCGCGCACGCGCCAGATGCCGACGTCCTCCTGCCCGGCGTACAGCATGCCGTTGGCCGGGTCGACGACCATGCCCTCCACCTGGGGCAGTTCGCCCGGCTCCCCGCACGGCGTCCACGACGTGCCGTCGGGCAGCCGGAACGAGGACGGCAGGTCCAGGCTGCGGACCTTGCGGTAGGTGACGGTGCCGGCCGGGGTGGGCAGAAGCTCCAGCAACGCGATCGTGGTGCGGTTGCGCCGGCTGACGAGCGCGTACGAGCGGCCGGTGGCGCGGTCGGTCCAGGTGGCGAGGCCGTAGGCGGTGTGCTGGTCGTTGATCTCGTCCTGGCCGGCCGAGAAGACCGGCGGCGCGGCGGGGTCGGTCACGTCGGTGAGCGGCCCGCCGGACCGGCCGGGCGTGATGCGGTGGACACGGAGCCGGTCGTGGCCGCGGTCCGAGGTCACCGCGACGTCGGCGCGGCCCGACGGGAGCCGCAGGCCGTGGACGAGGTCCACGTTGTTGAAGCGGCCGGGTGCGTCGTCCGGCCCGGCGGCCGGGGGAGCGGGCACCGACTGCACCAGGCGGGCGTCGAGGTCGTACACCCGCAGGCCGCCCTCCTTGGCGGTGGCGATGACCAGGCTGCGGCCGGGCTGGGCGGCGTCGCGCCAGATCGCGGGGTCGTCGGCGTCGGCGTTGCCGCCCGGCTCGTCGTCGTACAGCGTGGCGGTCTCCGCGCGGGGCGCGACGCCGGGCAGGGACCGGACGTCACCGGCGGCGCGCGGGTCGGCAGGGCGCGCACCGGTGGAGTGCGCGCCGGAGGGCTGTGCGCCGGCGGGGACGGTGGCGGCGAGCGCTGCCAGGGCCGTACCGAGGACGAACGCGGCCGACCGGACAGGACGGTGCCTGAACACGAGAGAAACCCCTTGCTGTCGGGAGCATGGCAAACCGGTGCCGAGCCTGGAGCGGCTCGGTGACCGGCCGCCCTACGCGGGGTGTGCCTCTCGTGAACTCATCGCGTCGGGGCCCACCGCGGCTCAGGTGGGCGCTCCGGGCGCGGGCGCCTCGGCGGGCATTCCCTCCGGCACCGCCACCGGCCCCGGCGCCGGTCCGCCGGGCTCGAAACCGGCCAGCATGCGTTCCAGCTCCCGCTGGTCGGGGCCCATGAAGGGGTCCGCCCCGGGGGCCGCGCTGATCGAGTCGACCATCCGGGAGGTGAGCCCCGTGGCCACGGGCAGGTGGGTGCTCAGGACGGTCTCCGGGTCCATCTCCCGCAGCGGCCGTACGGTCGCCAGGTACTTGTCGGTGTCCACCGCGTGCACCCAGGGGCTGTCGACGGTGGCCCACAGCAACTGCGCGGCCCGCAACTGCTCGGGAACGAGGCCCCCGGCGTCGTCGCCCTCGGCGAGGTCCGCGCTCGGCATGGGCGCCCCGAAGCAGTCGGAACTGAAACAGGCGCGCGACCGGTCGTCGTAGAAGCCCACCGTCGCCGGGTTGTCGAAGAGCGGCGGCCGGAACGCGGAGAGCGTACGGTCGCCGACGTCCAGCGACTGCCCCGGGTTGAGCAGGAACACCCGCTCCCGCGGCAGCGGCCGCTCGGTGGACATGATCCCCGCACCGATGTAGGTGGTGACGACACGTGCCTGCGGAGCCGCGTCCAGCAGGGCGAACAGACCGCCCGTGTGGTCCCGGTCGGGGTGGGTCAGCCACACCCACCGCACCTCGGCGGGGTCGATCGCCGAACCGAGCACCTCCAGGAAGTTCCGGTCGGGCAATCCGAGGCCGGTGTCCACGACGACCGGCGCCTCGGCGTGCAGGACGAAGGCGTTGACCGGCAGGAAACCGATGCCGGGCACCTCCAGGCAGTCCGCGAGCACACTGATGTCGCGGCCGACTCTGTGCATGGTGGTCATGGTGGAACTCCGAAGCCCCCCAGCGCTGGAGAACGCCCGCGGCCGCCGACGGGAAGCGGCACACCGCCCCCGCGCCGCCTCCCCACCCTTCCATGGTGGTCCGTCCCGTACGCGACCGCACTCCCGCTGCCCGGGCGTCCCGGCGTGGGCCGGGCGGCTCCGGCCGCGGGCTGCCACGGGGCGGGAGGTGCTCCCGCGCGGGGCGCCCCGATCGGTGGCGTTCGACCTCGGGAGCCGGTGGTACTCGGCCCAGCGGCCGTTTCGGGCCCCTCGGCGTGCGCGCGCGCCGGTACGGAGGCACGGTGGCAGCACGGAGAGGAGCGGTCATGGGCGGCGCAGAGGGCACCCCGGCCGACCGTGGCACGGCGGGCGGGGCGGCGACGACGGGTGCGCGCGCGGACCCGGGGGCCGCGGCACCAGAGCCGTCCGCCGGGGCGGCGGGCGGGGGCACGCGCGCGCGTGCGGGCCCGGCCGGAACGGGTGGCGTCGAGCCGTCGACGGCGGAGGGCCTGCTCGACGTCCTCGGGGTCGCGGCGGTGGTGCTGGACGCGGAGGGGCGCATCGTGCTGTGGAGCCCCCAGGCCGAGCGGCTGCTGGGTTACACGGCCGAGGAGGCGCTCGGCCAGTACGCGGCGCACGTCCTGGTCGCCGAGGAGAATCACGATGCGGTCCTCCGCCTCTTCGAGCAGGTGATGAGCAGCGGCGCGTGGGCGGGCGACTTCCCCGTCCGGCACAAGGACGGCACCACACGCCTCCTGGAGTTCCGCAACATGCGGCTCCTGGACGACCGCGGCGACTACTACGCACTCGGCCTCGCCACCGACCGGGCGACCCTGCGCCGGGTGGAGCGGGACCTGGCCCTGTCGGTCCGGCTGGTGGACCAGTCCCCGATCGGTCTGGCCGTACTGGACACCGACCTGCGGTACGTGGGCGTCAACGCCGCCCTGGAGCGGATCGACGGCCTGAGCGCGGAGCGGCACAAGGGCCGCAGGGTCGCGGAACTCCTCCCGTTCGTCGACGCCGAGGCGGCCGAGGAAGCGATGCGGAGCGTCCTGGTGAGCGGCGTACCGGTGCTGGACCGCCAGATGGTGGGCCGTATCCCGGCGGACCCCGGCACCGACCGTGCCTGGTCGGTGTCCCTGTACCGGCTGGAGGACGTCGGCGGCCGGGTCCTGGGTCTCGCCGTCTCGGTGATCGACGTGACCGACCGCTACCGGGCGGCGAGGGAGGCCGAGCGGGCGCGCGACCGCCTGGCCCTGGTGGCCGACGCGTCGGTACGCATCGGCACCACGCTCGACCTGGAGCAGACCGCCCGCGAACTGGCCGACATCGCGGTGCCCGAACTCGCGGACGTCGCCGCGGTCGACCTCCTCGACACCGTGCTGGAAGGGCGCCCCTCCCGGATCCGGGGCGACGGGCCCGCCGTGATCCGCGCCCTCGCCGTGGCGGCCGCCTACCCGACCGTCGCCGTCCAGGCCGCCGACCGACCCGGCGAGCCCGCCCACTACAGCGCCGACCGGCTCGTCACCCAGTGCGTGCGCACCGCGCGGCCGGTCATGGTGGCCGAGGTCGACGACGACGCCCTGTCCTGCATCGCCCGGGACCACCACGCGGCGGATCTCCTCGCCGAGGCCGGGCTCCACTCCTACCTGGCGGTGCCGCTCATCGCCCGGGGCGAAGTGCTGGGCGCCCTCGACCTGAAACGCGCCCGCAACCCGCTGCCGTTCACCGAGGACGACGCCCTGCTCGCGAGCGAGCTCGCCGCCCGCGCGGCGGTGTGCATCGACAACGCCCGCCTCTTCCGTCAGCAGCGGGAGACCGCCCTGACCCTCCAGCGCAGCCTGCTCCCCGAAACACCCCGCCACCTCGTCGGACTGGACGTCGCCTCCCGCTACCAGCCGGCCGGGGCGGGCAGCGAGGTCGGCGGCGACTGGTTCGACATCATCCCCATGGACGGCGGGCGCACCGCACTCGTGGTGGGCGACGTGATGGGCAGCGGCATCAACTCCGCCACCACCATGGGCCGGCTGCGCACCGCGACCCAGACACTCTCCCGGCTGGCCCTCGGACCCGCCGAAGTCCTCCGGCACCTCGACGAGATCACCGCCGGCCTGCAACCGTCCCTCGCCACCTGCGTGTACGCGGTGTACGACCCCCACCGCGGCCAGTGCCGCGTCTGCACCGCCGGCCACCCCCCGCCCGTGCTGATCCGGGCCGACGGCGGTCCCCGGCTGCTCGACCTGCCCACCGGTGCCCCCCTGGGCGTCGGCGGCGTCCCCTTCCACGACGTCACGGCCGAACTCTCCCCGGGCGACCGGCTCGTGCTCTACACCGACGGCCTGGTCGAGACGCGCGACCAGGACATCGACACCCGGCTGGGCCGGCTGCTCGAACTCCTCCGCACCCCGGACCCGTCCCTGGAGGACACCTGCGACCGCCTCCTGCGCGAACTGCGCCACGGCGGCAACCACGACGACGTCGCCCTCCTCGTCGCCCGCGTCCGCCCCTGACCGCCCCACGCCCTGTGGACGGCGTCGTTCCTGTGCCGTTGAGGGCCGCGCCCGCACGGGTCACCGCGCGTCGGAATCACCCGAGCGCAGACGGAACAGCGCGAGGCTGAGGTCCTTCACGGCGAGCCGGGCGGCTTCGGCGTCGTCGCCGTGGTCAATGGCCTCCAGCGCGGCCGCGGCAGCGGTGCGCACCGCGTGCGGCAGTCCGTCGTCGGCGGCGATGCGGTAGGCGACGGTCCGGCGCGCCGACCGCTCACCGGCACAGACACCACCGCCCGTCAGGGGGAACACCGCGGCCTCGTACGTGGCGATGCCCAGGAGCACCGCCTGCGCCAGTCCTTCCGCGTACCCGTGGTCGTGGGCCTCCTTCGCGGCCCCGTCGATCCCGGCGAACACCCGCCTGCGGATGGACCGGCAGCCGAGCAGGACACCCGCGCCGGTCACGGCACCCGCGACCAGCGCGGCGACGGGTCCGCTCACGAGGAGGCCGCCCAGAGCGGCGAGCACGGCGCCGGCGAGCGTCAGTTCCACGGAGATGAGCAGGTGTACGCGGGCGATGGCGCGGGTGTTCATGCCGCGATTATGCCGACCGGACCGACGGGCGCGGCCCGGCGGGCCCGGCGCGGCAGGCACTCCCCAACAGCCCGGCGTTTTCCCGGTCGGCGGCGATTGCGGGGCGTGAACGGCGTACCCATAGGGTGCCCCCATGCCTGCTTCGCTGAGTTCCCGGAAAACCGCTGCCGCGCTGCGCACATCGGCACGCGTCTCCGTCGAATTGCTGTTGGTCCTTGTGGCGGTTTCGGTGGCCCTGTGGCTGCTGGGGCGGATGTGGTCGGTTGTCTGGCCTCTCATAGTGGGCCTGTTCCTCACCACACTGACCTGGCCCGTCGCCCGCTTCCTGCGTCGGCGCGGGTGGCCCCCGGCCCTTGCCGCGTCGGTGGTGACGGTGCTGTTCCTGCTCGTGGTCACGGGAATCGTGGCGCTGATCGCGGTTCCGGTGGCGTCGCAGTCCGGCGAGCTGGCCGACGGTGTGGTCGCCGGCATCCAGCGGCTGCGCGAGTGGGCCGCCGGACCGCCGCTCAACATCGGTGACGACCAGCTCACCGGCGCCTTCGACTCGGCCGTGGCCCGCGTCCAGGACAGCATCGGCAGCATGGTGACCGCCGTGGTCGCGGGAGTGAGCACCGTGGTCAACGGTGTGGTGACCGCGGTCCTGGCGCTCTTCCTGATGTTCTTCTTCCTCAAGGACGGCCCGCGGTTCCTGCCCTGGCTGACCCGGCAGCTCCCCGGACGGCTCGCCACGGACGTCCCGGTCGTGGCCGCGCGCGGTTGGGAGACCCTCGGCGCGTTCGTCCGCTCCCAGGCGTTCGTCGGTCTGCTCGACGCGGTCCTCATCGGCATCGGACTGTGGATCCTCAAGGTCCCGCTGGTACTTCCGCTCGCGGTGCTGACCTTCGTGTCGGCGTTCGTGCCCATCGTCGGCGCCCTCTTCGCCGGGCTCGTCGCGGTGCTCATCGCCCTGGTCTCCAACGGCCTGACGGACGCGCTGATCGTGCTCGCGATCATCGTGGTCGTGCAGCAGCTCGAGGGCAACGTGTTCCAGCCCATGATCCAGAGCCGGGGGCTGGGACTCCACGCGGCGGTGGTCCTCCTGGCGGTCGCCCTGGGCGGCAGCCTGGCCGGCATCGTGGGCAGCCTCCTCGCGGTACCCGCCGCCGCCCTGATCGCGGTGGTCTGGAATTACGTACGCGAGCAGTTGCGGGAACCGGAGGCCGACGAGTCCCCCGCCGAGGCGGCCGTCGCCTCATAGCCCCGGCCCGCCGGGCAACGGGCGGGCATGGCCCCGAAGTTCGACACATATCTATGTTGACCAGTGTCGAAGCAGGTGCCATGCTGGCGCCGCACGCCCTTTCGAGGGGGCGTCATGACGTGTCTGCCGGAACCCCGTGCGCGGAGCCGCTGCCCGGGGTCCCGCGCGGCCGCGCACCGTGACGTCCTCGACGGCACCAGGCGGCCCGCGACCGGCACGGGGGACCGGTCGCGGCCGTCCGGGGCGCTCACGGGCGGCGTGATGGCGGCTCGTCCTTCCGGCCGCCCCCGCGATGCGCACAACGCGAAGGCTCGTGGAAACGGACGTAGGCGGACAAGCCGTGACCGGTGGTTGATTGAGGCGTTGGTCGGGTTATGACCAAGACTCAGCGTCTCCTCACCGCACTCGTCGTCGCCGCCGGTGCCTCCGCCCTGTCGGCCCCCTCCGCCGGAGCGGTCATCGTGCCCGCGCCCGGTCCCCAGGGGCCGTCCCTCCTCAACCGGGTCGACGACCTCGCGTCGATCGCCGTGGCCCCCGAGCACCGGTCCAAGGTGCCCACGGTGACCGAGCAGTTCGGCGGCCTCGACGGGCTCCAGCGTCTGGGCGAGGCGCGGCAGCTCATCGAGCCGGTGGCACCGGTGCTCTGGCTGCTGCCGCTGGGCTAGTGGCGGGCTGGGCGATGCGGGCGGGGAGCGGATCCGGCGACTGCTGCCGCCGGATCCGCCGCGTGGCGGTCGATCCTCGGTCGCAGCAGTCTTCCTCTGGGGCCCAACCTGACGCCAAGGCCGGTCACCTCTGCCAGGGGAGCGCCTCAATCGCCGCGACATCACCCGCCGCCAGCAGTCCGAAGAGCCGAAGAACCTCCTCGCGGGCGACATCGCGCATCTCTCCCGGAGCCATCGCATCCTCGTCCGGGTTCTCCCAGACCAGCAGACCGCCGCTGAAGGCGCTCAGGCACCACCCGCTCTCGTGGGTGAGTGAGACATCGGGATGCTCGTCATCGGCCTGCGCCAGACCGTCGAGCACTCGTCTCATCGTCTTGGGGTCAGGCTCGTCGACCGTCCCACCCGTGACGTCGTACATGAAGTAACGCATGGATCAATTACCTCATGTGGTCCACGGGACACTGCCAGCCCCGGCCACCGTCACAGGGGTGGCCCCCGGCTCGCGCCGGGCTGCTGGTCACGGGGGCGACCCTGGGCCGGCCCCGCGAGTGGCTACTCGAACCGTGCCGGGTCGCCCGCCCCACGGCGTAGGACCTCGGGCTCGCCGCCGGAGAAGTCGACGACCGTGGTCGGTTCGGTGCCGCAGTCGCCCGAGTCGACCACGGCGTCCACCACGTGGTCGAGCCGCTCCTTGATCTCCCACCCCTGTGTCAGGGGCTCCTCCTCGTCCGGCAGGAGGAGGGTGCTGGAGAGGAGCGGCTCACCGAGTTCGGCCAGCAGGGTCTGCGTGACGACGTGGTCGGGGATGCGGACGCCGACGGTCTTCTTCTTCGGGTGGAGGAGCTGGCGGGGCACCTCCTTCGTCGCGGGGAGGATGAAGGTGTAACTGCCCGGCGTCGCCGCCTTGATCGCCCGGAACACGTCGTTGTCGACGTGCACGAACTGGCCCAGTTGCGCGAAGTTCTCGCACACGAGCGTGAAGTGGTGACGGTCGTCGAGGTTGCGGATGGACCTGATCCGGCCGATGCCGTCACGGTTGCCGAGCCGGCACCCCAGGGCGAAACAGGAATCCGTCGGATACGCGACGAGCGCGCCGTCACGGATGAGGTCGACCACGCTGCTGATGGTGCGCCGCTGAGGGTTGTCGGGGTGCACGTCGAAGTACTTCGCCATCCGCCGAGCCTACGGGATTCCGCCACCGGGCGACTGGAACGGGCCGTGGGCGCCGTCCCTCAGGGCCGCGGGTGCAGGGGCAGCAGCTCCGGGCGCTTCGCGGTGCGGGCGTCGCCGGTGGAGCGGCCGCGCAGACGGCGGGCCAGCCAGGGGGCGAGGAAGGCGGCCGCCCAGCGCACTTCGGCCCGGGCGGCGTGCCAGGGCGAGGCGGCCGCCCGGGCGGGCAGGGGGAGCGCCCAGCTTTCGTCGCTGCCGGGCAGGCCGAGCGCGTGGGCCACGGCGGCGGCGATCCGCTCGTGGCCGAGGGGGCCGGCGTGCAGCCGGTCCTCGGTCCACAGCCGTGGGTCGGTGACGACCGCCGACCGGGTGGTGTCGGCCACTGTGACGCCGTGGCGCGCGGCCGCGGCGCCGATGCGGGCGTTCAGTTCGAACACCCGGGACCTGAGCGGCCGGGCGAGTGGTGCGATCCGCCCCACGTCCGGGAACGTGAGCGTCACCACCCGGGCGCCGGCGGCGGTCAGCGCGGCGAACATCTCCTCCACGTGCCCGGCCACCTCCGCGGCGTCGAACCGGGGCCGGAGCAGGTCGTTCACCCCGGCGACCACGGTGGCGACGTCCGGGCGGAGCGCCAGGGCCGGTGCGAGCTGCTCGGCGCGGACCTGTCCCGCGAGCCGACCCCGTACGGCCAGATTGGCGTACCGGAGACCGGGGTCGACGGCCGCGAGGTGCTCGGCGAGCCGGTCGGCCCAGCCCCGCAGACCCACGGTGTCGTCCCCGTCGCCGACCCCTTCCGTCATGCTGTCGCCCAGGGCGACGTACCGCAGGTGGTCACCGCTCGCCACGGCCGGCCTCCCGCCCCTTCGCTGACCGCCCCTGTCCGTGGGGCTCCCGGGCCTGCCGCTTCCGCAGGACGGCCGCGATCCGCAGGCACCAGTCGCGGTGCTCCCGCTCGAAGGACAGGCCGCGCAGGCAGGTGAGGTACGGCCCGATCCGCTCGCCCCGGAGCAGGAATTCGTCCTCGCCGGCGTCGCCCCGCAGGTGCCGCAGCAGCTCGTTCAGCATGCCGATCTTGGCGTCGGCGGCGGCCGCCCGCTCCTCGAGCTGCTCGATCACGGGACCGGTGCCGACGCGGTCGGCGGCCTGGACCTTGACGAGCAGGTCGTCACGGATGAACGACGGCTTGGAGGCCGCCGCCGCGAACCTCTCCAGCTCCGCGCGGCCGGCGTCGGTGACCCGGAACAGGCGCTTGTTGGGCCGGGTCTCCTGGACCACCTCGCGGCCCGCGACGAGCCCCTCCTTCTCCAGCTTGGTCAGCTCGGCGTAGAGCTGCTGGGGCAGGGCGTGCCAGAAGTTCGCGACGCCGATGTCGAACGCCTTCGCCAACTGGTACCCGCTGTACTCGTCGTCCAGCAGCGCCGCCAGGACGGCATGCCGCAAGGCCATCGCGCGGCCCCCTTCCCTTTCGTCGTCCGTCCGCGCATCATACTCAAAAAAGTGAGTAGTCAGTTTTTTGACTATGGACTCGGCAAGGGTGGGCAGGTTTCGGTATGGGAGGAACAACCATGGAGAAGACCGTCGAGCAGTTCCGCGCCGCGGTGGAGGCAGGCGATCTCGCCGCACTGGACGACCTGTTCACCGAGGACATCCGCCTCTACAGCCCGGTGAAGTTCACCCCCTTCGACGGCAAGCCCGCGGTCCTGGGGCTGTTCGGCGTCCTGATGCGCACCTTCGAGGACTTCCGTTACATCGGGCACTTCGAGGGCGAGGCCGAGACCAGTGGCGACGGCCGGGCCGCTGCCGCGGTGATCCTGCCGTTCCGGGCGACCGTGCGGGGCAAGGAGATCCACGGCATCGATCTGCTCCACCCGGACGAGGCGGGCCGGATCAGGGAGTTCACCGTCATGGTGCGGCCCCAGTCCGCCGTACGGGCCCTCGGCGAAGCCGTGCTCGACGGCCTGGTCGCCGACGGCCTCGCCCCCGCGGACCCCGCCCCCGTACCGGCGGGGCCGGGGGACTAGGGCCTGTCTGACAATCTCCGTCGGATCAGCGAGCGCCCGCCTGGCCGGCAGCCCGGAGTGACCACCCGGCGGGCATTGCCGGGCAGGACCTACGAACGGCGGGCCAGCAGGTGGGAGTCGAGGAAACCCCGTTCAGAGGCCGGATCGTGGAGCAGCCGGGCGAAGGGAACAAGCCCGGCATCGGCAAGCAGTTCGGCGAGGCGGTCCGCCGGCCAGCTGTAGGCAGGTGTCACCTTGTGGTCGAACTGGACCGGCTCCGGTCCGTCGGTCCCGAAGAAGGAGATCAGGAGCAGGCCACCCGGAGCCAGGACGCGTCCCTGCTCGGCGAGCAGCTTCGGGAGTTCTCCCGGAGGGGTGTGGATCATCGAGTAGTGGGCCAGTATGCCGCCGAGTACGCCGTCTTCGATCGGCAGGGACTCCATCCGCGCCTCCTGGAAGCGCAGTGCCGGATGGGCCCGCCGGGCGTGATCGACCATGCCAGGGGAGAGGTCGAGTCCGAAGGCGTCCAGGCCCAGTTCGTGCAGCATGGCCGTCAGATGTCCGGGCCCGCACCCGACGTCCGCTGTCTGCAGGTTGCCTGTCGCGCGAACCAGTTCGGCGAAGGTGCCGATCATGGCCCGGGCAAACGGTTGTGTCTCCAGCCGGTCCGCGAACAGTGATGCGTACAGCTCGACGACTCCGTCGTAGGCCGCCCTGGTCTCGTCTTGATGATTCGCCACAGGCGGGACTCTATAGCCGGTCTGATCATTGATCTTGTGGCAGGTCGAGGTGAGCTGACGGATGCGGCGTGGGAGCGAATAGAGCCCTTGTTGCCGAGGGTGGGCGGACACGGTCGTCCGTGGCGTGATCACCGGCAGGTGGTCAACGGGGTGCTGTGGCGGCTGCGGACCGGGGCTCCGTGGCGCGATCTGCCCGAGCGGTACGGCCCCTGGCAGACCGTCTACGAGCGGTTCGCCCGCTGGGAAGCGGACGGGACCTGGGCGAAGCTACTGGAACACGTCCAGGTCCGCGACGACGCAATGGGCCGGGTGGAGTGGACCGTCGCTGTCGACTCCACGATCAACCGATCTCACCAGCACGCGGCCGGCGCCCGTAAAAAGGGGCCGCGTGCGGGGACGAACCGGAAGATCCGGGCCACTCGCAGGCGCGCCAGGCCCTCGGCCGGTCCCGGGGCGGGCTGACCACCAAAGTTCATATCGCCGTCGACGGCCGCGGCCTCCCGCTGTCCATCACCTTCACACCCGGCAACGTCAACGACGCCACCGCCTTCGGCCAGGCCCTCGACAGCATCCGCATCCCGCGCGCCGTTACGGGCCGACCTCACACGACACCGACGCGGGTGCTGGGCGACAAGGCATATTCCAGCCGGGCGATACGCCACCTGCTGCGGCGCCGGGGCATCGTTGCCACGATCCCCGAACGCCGCGACCAGGTGGCCAACCGCCTGCGACGTGGAACCCGCGGCGGCCGCCCACCCGCCTTCGACAAGGAGATCTACCGCGATCGCAACGTGGTCGAACGATGCTTCGCCCGCCTCAAGCAGTTCCGTGCGATCGCGACCAAGTTCGACAAACTCGCCACCCGTTACCGGGCCGGAGTCGTTCTGGCCTCGCTGATCCTCTGGCTTCGCGAAGCAACCAGGTGATCATTTGTCAGACAGGCCCTAGCGGGCGTCGTCGAGGGCGCGGCGGACGCGGTCGGCGGCATCGGCGCGGCCTTCGGCGGCCAGCCGTTCGGCGAGCCGCGAACCGACCGCGTGCCGCAGCCCCGTGATCCCCGGGGGCACGTCCCGGCACCGAGCGAGCACCTCCGCCGCCTCGCCGAACAGGGCCACGGCCTCGTCCAGCCGTGCCCCGCCCGCCTCCGCGCGCACACCCGTGGCGTTGAGCAGGGTGAAGGCGTACCGCGGGGCGATCTCCGGATCGGCCTCCGCCATCCGGCGGCGTACGGCCGCGCACTCGTCCGCCACAGCGACGGCCTCGTCCAGTCGGCGCGTGACCAGCAGCATCGTGCTCAGCGCCCCCAGGGCCTCGGCCAGCGCGTGAGCGTGCGCCTCCGGCTGACGGGCCGCCAGCCGGCGCAGGATCGTCACCCCTTCGTACGCCGCCGACAACCCCTCCCGCGGCTGACCCGCCTGGAGCAACCGGAGGGCGAGCCCGGCCAGCACGTCCGCCAGCTCCGGCTCGTAGACGGCCGGGTTCACGGTGGCGAGCCGCCGGTAGAGGTCCGCCGCCTCCCGCGCCGTGGGAACGCCGTCCTGATGGCCCGTGCGGGCGAGCGCCGCCGCCAGATTGGACAGGGCGTTGGCCAGGGCCGGGGCGTACGCGGACGGCTCCGCCGTAGCGAGCCGGCGCAGGATGGCCACCCCGTCGCGCACCGCCGCCACCGCCTCCCCGGGCCGGCCCGTCTGCCCGTGGCACAGCCCGAGCGTGACCAGCGCCGCCGAGAGGTCCGGCTCGTGCTGCTCCGGGTCCGACGCGGCCAGCGCCCGGTGCAGGCGTACGCACTCCTCGGCCGCGGCCGCCGCCTCCCGCCAGCGGCCCGCACGGGACAGATCGCGCCCCAGGGTGAGCAGGGCGCCCGCCAGTGCGGGCACGAACCGCTCGTCGTGACCGGCCAGCCCGCGCAGCAGCGTGACGGCCTCCTCGGTGACCGCCAGCGCCTCGGCGCGCCGCCCGAGGGAGGCGAGCCGGGTGCCGTACGTCTTGAGCGCCACGGCGAGGTTCGCCTCCACCTCGCGCGCCGACGGAGGATGCGGGATGCGGCGCCGGTCGACCGCCCGTAACGCCGTGACGGCGGCCTCCGCCATGGCCAGGGCCTCCTCCAGCCGCCCCGCGTGGAAGAGCCGGATGCCGTGCTGGTGGTGCTCGATCGCCCGCTCGTTGACGTTCGCGGCACGCGCCAGCCGGTGGGGCAGCAGCCGGCCGCTGACGGCGGCGATGCCCGCGTCCAGGTCGGGGCTCGGCCGGTGGTACGACGGGAAGTGGGCGGCGACGGCCTCCAGGAGCGCGGGCGGGATGTCGTCCAGCGCGGCCAGGGTGCTCAGCGCCGTGGCACCACCGGTGACGGCCAGTTCGGGGGCCGCGTCGAGGAGCGGGAACAGATGCCGGGGCCCCACGTGGGGCCAGTGCTGGGCGGCCGCCGCCAGGAACGTGACGGCACGGGGCGTCCAGCTCGGACTCCCGGCCGCCCCCGACCGCCCCGCAGGCGTACCGGGGGCGGCCCGCAGCAGGGTGCCGACCGTGCGGGCGGCCCACACCTGCGCCGGGTAGTCCGCCTCGTGGCCCGGCAGGGTGAGCGCCAGGAAGTCCTCGCTGAGCCGGTCCGGGTAGAGCGGCTCCAGCACGGTGTCCCGGCCCGGGTCGGCCGGCGGATAGCACACGGCGTGGTCCGCGAGCACCCGCTCGACCGGTAACCGCAGGTCCAGCCCGCCGAGGGCGGCCCGGCCCGCGGCGGGAGCCACCGGGCCGGTGAGGGCGGCGGTGAAGACCGTACGGTTCATGACGTCGGGCGGTGTCACGAACGCCGGACCGGACGGGGCGACCTCGTGGCCCCCGTCGCCGTGGAGCCGCGCCCAGTGCAGGTGCTCCCGGTCCAGGAGGTACCCGGTCAGCCCGGCCAGGTCCGCCGGGGCCCGGCGACCGGAACGGCGGGCGTCCACGGCGACCAGCGCCGCCATGTGCACCGCCAGGGTCAGGCCGAAGTCCGCACCGGTGAGCGCGGCGGGCGGGGCGATCCCGGCGGACGGGACGCCGTACCGGGCCGCGAAACCGTCACGGGCGACGGCGAACATCTCCGCACGCGGGGCCCCGGCACCGGTCGCGTCCGAAAGCACGGAACCGGCGCCGGCCTCGGCTCCGTCGAAGGCCACGGAACCGGCCCCGCCGGGGGAGGTCTCGGACAGGGGCGGCAGGAACTGGGACGACGTGCCCGCACGGCGCTCGGCCACAGCGGCGCGTACGCCGGGCCACGCGTCCTCGCCCCGGGCGAGCAGCAGCACCCGCGCACCGCGCCCGCCGGGGCGATCCAGCAGCGCGTTGCCCAACAGCAGCAGCAGGTGCGACAGGGGCCAGCGGTCGGCATAGTCCACGATCAGCAGCGTGCCGCGCTCCGGCGCCGCCCCCGCCCTGAGGTCCTGGCTCCCCGGAGGCGGCAGGACGGTGCCCGGACCATGCGTCGCGGTGACGACCAGCCACCCGTCGCCCGCCGCCTCCTGCGCGAAGTGCTCGGCCAGCCGCGTCTTCCCCTGGCCACCCGGCGCGTGCAGCCACCGCACGGCCAACCCGGCACCCTCGTCCCGCCAACGCCGCAGCGACGCCAACTCGGCCGTACGCCCGGTGAACTCCACCACCTGGAAACGGGCGTTGAGCATCCGGCTCGGCACCTCGCACAGGAACGCGTCGTCGGGCCTGCGACCCGGTGCCCAGCGCTGGAGCAGGTACACCGGCACACCGTCGCCGAAGACATGGACGTCCGCCCCGATCACACCGTAGGCGAAGCCGCTCTCGGCGCGCACCGACTGCCTCACGAGCACCCCCTCGCACACGAGAACGACCCGGGTGGTCACCGTCGCGCAAGCGTACGCGCCACCCCCTCCGACGGACCGGCGATGATCGAAAATCATTACCCCGTTGTCCACTTGGCCGGATGGGAAGGCTGTCGCGCACCACAGGACGACCCGATCAGGGAGCGACGGCATGACAACGGCGGACGTGCACGGCATCTGTGCACCCGGATTCGAGGGCGTACGGGAGGAGTTCGCCCGCTGCTTCACCGAACGCGGCGACATCGGCGCGGCGGTGCGCGCCACCGTGGACGGTGAGACCGTCGTCGACCTGTGGGGCGGCACCGCCGACGCCGAGGGCCTCCGGCCGTGGCGGCGCGACACCCTGGTGACCGTCTACTCGACCACCAAGGGGCTCACCGCCCTCTGCGCCCATGTGCTCGCCGACCGTGGCGCACTCGACCTCGACGCCCCCGTGGCGGCCTACTGGCCCGAGTTCGCCCAGGAGGGCAAGGCGGACATCCCCGTACGCTGGCTGCTCGGCCACCGCGCCGGACTGATCGCCCCGAGGGAGCCGCTCACGGTCGAGGAGGTCCACGACTGGGACCGGGCCTGCGCAGCGATCGCCGCCACCAGACCGTGGTGGGAGCCGGGAACGGCGGCGGGATACCACGGCATGACGTTCGGCTTCCTGGTCGGCGAGGTCGTACGGCGCGTCTCGGGGCAGTCCCTCGGCACCTTCCTGCGCACCGAGATCGCCCAACCCCTCGGCGTCGACCTGTTCATCGGCACTCCCGCGTCCGAGCACGGCCGGTGCGCCGACATGGTCGGGCACCCGGACCTCTCGCGGGTGGCGGACACCGTCCCGGGTGCGCCCCGGCCGCCGGTGACCTCCATGGACGCGCACCCCATGGCACCGGTCGTCCTGGCACTCGGCCACATGCCCTTCGGCGAGGTCAACAGCGCGGCCTTCCGCAGCGCCGAGATACCGGCCACCAACGCCTTCGCCACGGCCCGGGGGCTCGCCGCCGTCTACGGGGCGCTGGCCAACGGCACGCTCGTGGGGGAGGGGACCCTGGAGGCCCTGCGGACCCGGCAGGGCGCGCCCGGCGACCCGGACCTCGTGCTGGGCGACGGAGGCGCGTGGGCGCTGGGCTTCAAGCTCAACGAGGGCGGCGCCGGCCCCAATCCACGGGCGTTCGGGCACGCGGGCGCGGGCGGCTCGTACGCGTTCGCCGACCCCGAGAACCGGGTCTCGTACGCGTACACCATGAACAGGTACGTGAACGGTGGCACCGACGACGACCGGCGCAGCGACAGCCTCGTCCGGGCCCTGTACGCGGCGCTCGGACAGCGGCCCTGACCGCGCGTGCCCGGCGGGCGACGGCACCGTGTGGCCGGAATCCGGTGATCAGTGCGGAGCCCGCTCGTAGATTCGCCCCATGACTGAGGCGAACAACGCAACGGACACGGGGTCGGAGACAGGGTCGCGGACGGGGAGGGGGGCGCAGACGCCGGCGTCCGGAGGGAGTGGTCGCTCGCGTCGTACGGTCCTGAGGGCCGCCGTGGCCGGTGCCGGCGCAGTCGCCTCGGTGGGCGCGGCGACCACGGCGACCGTGGCGGCGTCCACGGAGGGCGCCGCCGACCGCAGGCGCCACCGTTCCGCCTCGCCCACCTTCGTCCTGGTGCACGGCTCCGGCAGCAACTCCTATGGCTGGTCACCCCTCGTGGGCGAACTGGCCCTGCGCGGACACCGCTCCGTCGCCGTGGACCTGCCCGGGCACGGCCCCGGCGCGTACTTCCCGCTCTCCTACCAGGCACCCCAGGACCTGGAGCGGCTGAGCACCGAGCCCTCCCCGCTCGGCGAGGTGACCCTGGCCGACTTCGCCGAGCACGTGACCGGCGTGGTACGGCGGGCCCACCGCAACGGTCCGGTGGTGCTCGTGGGCCAGAGCATGGGCGGCGCCACCCTCAACGCCGTGGCGAACCAGGTCCCGGAGCTGCTCGCACACCTGGTCTACGCGTCCGCCTTCTGCCCGGCGAAGACGGCCACCGTGATGCAACTGATGCTGTCCACCGAGGGCCTCACCAGCGTCCTGCTCCGGCTGACCGGCGTCCCCACTCCACGGGAGCTGGGTGTCAACCGCGTCAACTGGCGCAGCAACGACCCTGGCTTCTTCCGGACGGCCAAGGAGGCGCTCGCCGGCGGCTACCCGGACGACGAGGTCCGCGCGCTGCTCAACATCCTGGAGCCGGACGAGTCGGCCGCCGTCGCGGAAGCCGACGCGCGCGGCCTGCCCGAGCGGTGGGGCCGGGTCCCGCGGACGTTCCTGCGGTTCACCGAGGACCGCGCGATCCCCCTCGCCCTCCAGGACCGGATGATCCGCGAGGCCGACGAGCTGACCCCGGGGAACCGCTTCCGCGTACGCTCCCTCGCGGCACCGCACATCGGCCCCCGCGACCCCGCCCTGCTCGCCGACGAACTGGAACGCGTCGCGCGCCTCTGCTCCTGAGGCGGAGTCACCACACGCCCCCCGGCAACCCCCAGGTTGCCGGGGCGGAGCCGCGTGGCGGCCGGGGGTTCAGGCGGCGGGCGCCTGGTACAGGCCGCGGCCCGCACGGCGGGCACGGGAGGTGGCCACCAGACGGTCGAGGGTGCTGCGTACGGTGTTGATGGCGCCGGTGGAGTCGTCGCGGCCGAGCTCCTTGGCGACGTCCCGGGCGCGCAGGGGAGTGTCACCACTGCGGGCGAGCACGGCCGCGACCTGATCGGTGAGCCCGGCGGTGTCCTGCCCGGCGGCGGAGGAGGCGCTGCCGGCCGCCTTCTCGTCCTTCTGGTCCTTGGCGGCCTTGGTGACCTTCTGGGTGCTGGTGGCCTTGGCCGTCTTCGCGGCCTTGGCGGTCCCCGTGGCCTTCGGGGTCTGCGCCGTGGTCGTGGTCTTGGCCTTGGCGGTCTTCGCCGTGGTCGTGGCCTTGGTGGTCCGCGTCGCCTTCACGGCGCCCGACTTCTTGGCGGGGCGGGACGTGGCCGTCTTGGCGGCCCGCGCGGGCTTCTTGGCGGCGGGCTTCTTGGCGGTGCTCTTGCGCGCGGTGGTGGCGGTGCTGCGAGGCGTGCGCTGTGCCGGGACCTCCTTCGCGGGAGCCTCCTGCGCCGGGGTCTTCGGAGCCTCCTGCGCGGGGGTCTCCTGCGCGGGGGTCTCCTGTGCGGGGGTCTCCTGTGCGGCGGCCGGGTTCGCGTCGGCCGCCGGCTCCTGTGCGGCGGCCGGCTCCGTCTCGGTGTTGGATTCCGTCCCGGTGTTGGATTCCGTCACGGCCGCGGGCTCCGCCGTCGCGTCCGGCTCCGGAGCCGTCGTCGGCTCCTCTTCCACGGGGGTCCCGGCGGCGGGGGCCACGGGCTCCTCGGCGCGCGGTGCGGGGACGGCCACGGTGGACAGCGCCTTCAGCGCGGTGAGCGCACCACGGACGGATTCGAGCCGTTCCGTGACGGCCGCGAGGTCCTTCTCCAGTGCCTGCTGCTGCTGCTCGAGTTGGGGCAGCTCCTCCATCAGCAGAGCGGTGGTCGCCTCGATGCTGCTTGCTGCGGTTGCCTGTGCGGGCATGTGTCCTCCTGCGGGCCGTTGGCGTATGTGAAGGATGCGGACTGAGCCGAAGGGTACGGCTGCCGTGTTGTGTCAAGCAAACAAGGTCCCTCACTCGCCTTACGGACGCGGGACACATGAATGCGGTGGTGCCCCGGGTCTCCCACTGCTCTCCCGGACACAACTGTTGTGCTTCACAAGCGCGTTGTGTTCAGCACGGCCGTCGACTGCGTGGCCCGGTAACGGGACGGGGAAACCCCGTACCGGCCGGTGAACGCCTGGCGCAGTGATTCCACGGTGCCGAACCCGCAGCGGGCGGCCACGCTCGCCATGGGCAGCTCCGTCGACGCCAGGAGCTGTGCGGCGGCCTCGGTGCGGGCCTGGCGGACGAACCGGCCCGGCGACTGCCCGAGGTGCTCGGTGAACAACCGTGTGAGGTGACGCGGTGTCACCCCGGCCCGGGCGGCGAGCGCCGTCGTGCCGAGGTCGTGGTCAGGGTGGGCGGTGATGTGTTCGACGAGCTCGCGCACCAGCTCGTTGCGGGGTGGCGGAGCGGAGGTGAACAGGCTCATCTGTGCTTGGTTTCCGGGGCGTTGGAGGTACACGACCAGGCCGCGGGCCACCTTGCGGGCCAGTTCGGGTCCGTGGTCCTCCTCGATGAAGGCGAGCGTGAGGTCCAGGGCGCTGGTGACACCCGCGGCCGTGTAGACGTTCCCGTCACGAACGTAGATGGGAGCCGGGTCCATGGTGACGCCCGGATAGCGGGCGGCGATCTGTGGCGCGTACCGCCAGTGCGTGGTGGCGCGGCGACCTTCCAGCAGCCCGGCGGCGGCCAGCACACCCGCTCCCGTGCACACGGACGCCACCCGCCTGCTCTCCCTGGCCAGTCGCCGGACGTGTCCCACGAGGCGGGGGTCGTCCGCCGCCCGCTCGAACCCGGTGCCGCCCGAGACGATCAGTGTGTCCACGGGGCCGACGAGCCGTTCGAGGGACTGCTGACTGCCCAGGCTCAGCCCCGAGTCGCAGACGATCGGACCACCACTGGGCCCGACCACGATCACCCGGTAGGGCACGGCCGGGGCGCCGATGGTGTTGGCCATCGCCAGGCTCGTGGTCACGCACGCGATGTCCAGCAACTCGGCCGCCGCGTATCCGACCACCACCATCAGCCGCTCCGCCCGCGGCCGTTCCGGCCCCGGCTGTTGTGCCGTCTCCTGTTGTGCCGCTTCCTGTTGTGCCGCAGGCCGGTCCGCCGCAGGCTGGTCCGCCCCCGGCTGGTCCGCCCTCGGCCGTTGTGCCCCCGGCCGTTGTGCCGCGGGCCGTTGTGCCTCCGGCCGTTGTGCCGCGGGCTCGTCCGTCGTGGGACGTTCCCTTGGGTGCCGTCGCGCCGAAGGCCGTTTCGCCGTACGCCCCGTGAGCCGTTCCGCCATGGGCGCGACCCTATGCCGGAAGGACAGGTACCCCAAGGTGCCGGACATGGATTGTGCCGACGCGCGCGCCGGCAGCCACCGGGCCGGACACTGGAGCCGGGCACCACCCCCGTGACGTCCGCCGCCCCTCGCCCACCACTCGACCTTCAGCACCCGGGAGACGCCATGATGATCAGGGACAGCCAGGCCGGCCAGGACGGCCCGACCACCCGTGCCCAGACCCCGCCTTCCGGGGCGGCAGGCGTTTTCGCCGCCGTCGTGCACCGGTGGCCCACGGTGCTGGCGCTCGCCCTGGTCGTCGCGACCTTCTTCGACGGCGTGCCGCCCCTGGGCCTCCTGGCGGGCCTCCTCGTCATCATGCCGCTGTGCTACCTGGTCTTCGGAGCACTGCGCGGCGAACTGCGACGGCCCGGAGTGCTCCCTCTCCAGCTCGCCGGGCTCGTCGGCTTCGTGGCCGTGGCGCTGATCGCCCTGGCCATCGACGACACCCTGGGCCGTTACTTCCTGGCCACCGGCTGGCTGGCCCACGGCGTCTGGGACTTCGCGCACCACCGGGCGGACCGGGTCGTGCCCCGGGCATGGTCGGAGTGGTGCTGCGTCGTCGACGCCTTCGGCGCCGTGGCGATCGTCGTCATGGCCTGAGGCCGACCGGCACGCAAGGGGAACGCCACGCCACCCGGTGCCCGGGAGCCGTCACCGGCCGGTCCGGTGCACCTTGCCCGCCGGGCGGCCCGTCACCGCCGTACGGCCCACCGCCGCGGCCAGTTTGCGCAGACGGCGCCAGTCGAGCCGGGGCTGCGCCTGCGGAACCCCGGGCCGCTGCCGGGGCACCCGGACACGCAACGCCCGCGGTGCGATGGTGCAGCGGACGGGGGCGGGCAGGACCAGCGCCTCACCGTCGATGCCGACCTCGATGGCCGGACGGTCGGCGTCGACGACCACCTCACGGGCCGTCAGCACTGTCAGCCCGCCCGCCTCCGGGTCGAGGAGGAGCGCCGCCGCCTCCGCGGCGCTGTCCACACGGACGCCCAGGACACCGAGCACGCCGGAGTCCAGCCGCTCACGGCGGCCGAGCCCCGTCGGGTCGTCCCGGCGGTAGGGGTTGTTGCTGACGAGCACCGCCTGCGGGTCGCTGAGCGTCGTGCCCCCGGCACGGGCGGTCAGCCGCGGCCCGCTCTGCCGGGTGAGCAGGTCGGGCAACAGATCAAGGGCCGTGCCCACCTTGTCCTCCCGGTAGGCGGGACTCTGCACCACCGACCCGTACACACCGAAGGAGACGTTGTTGACGAACGGGCGCCCGCCCGCGAAGCCGAGGTCCACATGGAGCTCCACCCCGTCGGTGAGCGCGTCCAGGCACGCCGCCGGATCGTCGCGGTCCAGGCCCAGGTCCATGGCGAAGTGGTTGCGGGTGCCCGCCGAGATCACCAGGAACGGCAGTCCGTGCTCGGCGGCGACCGCGGCCACCAGTGCCTGCGTGCCGTCACCACCCGCGACCCCCAGGAGGTCCGCGCCGTCCGCCACCGCCCGCCGGGCCAGCTCCGTGACGTCCCGGGGCTTCTCCGGATCGAGCAGCACCACATGGGCGCCCAGCCGCTCGGCCTTCTCCTTGAGGGCGAACCGCTCCACCTTGGCGCCGCCCGAGTGCGGGTTCATCACGAGGAACGGCCGCCGTGGTGGCGGAGTGCGGTGCTCCTTCACCCGGACGGGGCGCAGACCGGTGCTGCGCAGTGCGTACCGGCCGGTCCAGACGGCGATGACCCACAGCGCGAGCGAGACCATGACCACCCACAGCAGGTTGGCGGCCGCGAACATGGTGATGACGGCCACGGGCGCCGCCACCGCGAGTGCCGCGGCGGCCACGCGTGCCGTGCCGCGCCGCGTCAGCGTCCACCACAGGCCCGCCACCGTGACGGACATGCCCGCCGCCCCGGCCAGGAGCAGCAGCACGCCGCCGACGCCCCCGGCCAGCAGCGGCAGCAGCGCCGCCAGTGTCACCGCGCCCAGCGACGCCCTGGCCGACCACCGCTGCCCGCGGTGCGCCCGCCCGTCGACGTCCCACCCGGTTCCGTACGCGCCCCCGGCTCCGCCTCCGGTCCGGTACGCGCCCCCGGCACCGTTTCCGGCCCCGGTTCCGTACACGCCCCCGGCTCCGCCTCCGGTTTCCGGCTTGTAGCCGTCGCCGGCCGTGTCCCCGCCCGTGTCCCCGACCCCCATGGGTCCTCCCCTCGTCCGCGGACATCGTAGGAGGCCCGGGCGGGTCGCGGACTGTGTCGCGCCCGCCCGGGGCGGACCGTGGCTCACCTGCCCGCGGACGACCAGTCGGCGGGCTGTGCGGGGTCGAGCGTGCGCCACCGCGCCAGAACCTCCGGGTCCTGGGCGTCCAGCCAGTCGGTCAGTTCACGGAAGGAGACGCAGCGGACCTCCTTGCGCGGGCAGACGCTCCGCATCACGTCCTCCACGGCGTCCATGTATATGCCGCCGTTCCAGTTCTCGAAGTGGTTGCCGACGAACATGGGAGCGCGGCTGCCGTGAAATACCCGTTCGAAGCCGGCGAGGTAGGAGTCGCGGGTCTGCGCACGCCAGGTGGCGTACTTCGCGGGATCGCCCTCGGTGAGGCCCCGGGACTGGTTGTAGAGGTAGTTGAAGTCCATGGACAGCACCTGGAAGTCCTTGCCCGGGAACGGCAGCATCTGGAGCGGCAGGTCCCACACCCCGTCCTTCTTCGACGGCCAGATCTGGAAGTCTCCCGAGGAACTCGCGTCGTAGCGCCAGCCGAAGGGCTTGGACGCCGGTATGAGCGTCTTCTGCCCCTCGAGACAGGGCGCCCGCCCACCGGTGACCTCACGGGTGGGGTCGAACGGCAGCGGGTCGAGGTCGGTGAAGCCGGTGTTCGTCTTCCAGTTCTGCACGAAGGAGTAGAACTGGTCGATCTCACTGGTCCACTCGGCCGTGCTCCAGTCCCCGCCTCCCTTGGCCCCGCAGAAGTGGCCGTTGAAGTGCGAACCGATCTCGTGCCCCTCCTTCCACGCCTTGCCGAGCTGATCGAGGGTGGTGCGGATGTGCTCGCGGGTGGGGTAGGAGATCGCCGCGGCCCCGGTACCGTGCTGCGGCGGCCGGTAGAGGTTCTTCTTCTCCTGCGGCAGGAGGTAGATGCCGGTGAGGAAGAAGGTCATGTGGGCGCCGCTCTCCCGCGCGACGCGGCGGAAGCGGGAGAACAGCCGGTCGTCGCCCTCCAGAGCACCGTCCCAGGAGAAGACGACGAACTGGGGCGGTCGCTGCCCCGCTTTGAGCCGCTCGGGCTTCAACTGCCCCGGCTGGGGGCCGGTGTAGGAGGTGGAGCCGTCGCCCAGGATCCTGACGCGGCCGTCCCACTTCTCGTCGGCCTCCTTGCCCTGCCGGCGCTTCTGCCCGGCCGAGGTACGTGGTGCCGGTGCGGAGCTCCGGTCGGTCGGGGCCGCCAGGCCGTCGTCGGCCTCGCGACCGTCCGTCACCAGGGGGAGCAGGCTCGCGCCGGTGGCGATGAGCACGGCGGCGACACCGAGGGCGACGCCGCGGGTGGTCGCGCGCTCGCGCAGACGCCGCAGCGCCGGGCTGTTGCGGATCATCGTGTCTTTCCCCCACTGTGTGACGCGGCACGGCCCGCGGTGCCGTTCGCGCCGGCCGTCGCGTGCGTGTACTGGTTCCAGATCCGGGCCGGGTGGTCGGACCCGGCCGTGGAGTCGCCTCCAAGGCCCCGGAGGGGCAGGGGGGCGAGGCTCTTGGTGAGGTCCATGCGGTAGACGACGACGGCCGTGGCTTCGGCCGGCGTGTACCCGGCGTACCAGCGTGCGGTGTCGTCCCGGGTGCCTCCGGCCCTGCCGGCGATCGTGCCGTCGACGGCGGTGCCATCGGCGGCGGTGTCACCGTTGGCACCGCCGTCGGTGGCGGTGCCGTCCGCTCCGGTCCGTCCGTCGCTCGTGCCCCGGGCAAGGGCGTCGGTGACCTGCTCGGCGACCGTGGGGCTGATGGCGCGCTGCCTGCGGGGCGTGGCCAGGGGGACCGGTTCGCCCTTGTGCGTCACGCGCAGCACCGAGTAGGGCTCCGTGTGGGTGCCCTGGGCGGCGAACATGCTGTACGCGCTGGCCATGCGGATGGCGCTCGGCGTGGAGTTGCCGAGGGCGAAGTCGGGCACCGGGGGGCCGAAGCTGGAGGCGAGCAGCCCGGCGGCCTGCGCGGTGCGGCGCACCTGATCGAGACCGACGTCCATGCCGAGCTGGAGGAAGGGAGCGTCCGCCGACTCGGCCAGGGCGCGGCGCAGGCTGACGCGTCCGTGGGAACGGCCGTCCAGGTTGGTGCCCTTGACCATTTTTCCGGCGCGGTCCCAGTAGGGCCCCTCGGGGGTCCTCAGGGGTACGCCGTTGTCGCCGTCGTAGACGGTCGTGGGTGTGACGGGGGTGCGGGGGCCGCCGCGCTCCCGCCGGACGCCGTGTTCGAGGGCGGCGGCGTAGACGAACGGGGTGAAGACGGTGCCGGCCGGGACGGTGGCGGCGTTGGACTCGTTGAACGCCTGCTTCTGGTAGTCGGGTCCGCCGTGGACGGCGAGTATGCGGCCGTCGGGCGCGACGGAGGCGGCTCCGAACCGGGCGAACCGGTCCGCCGCGCGCTGCTTGGGGTCGAGTGCGGCGCGTGCGTCGTTGACGGCCTTGGTGAGGGCGGTCGTGCGGGGCTTCTCGAAGGTCGTGTAGACCTGGTAGCCCCCGAGGTCGAATTGCGCGTCGCTGATGCGTCCCGCGCGCTTCGCGTACGTCTCCGCCAGCTCGACGAGATAGCCGCTCTGCCCGCCCGCGCTGCTGGGCCTGGTCGGCACCCTGGGCTCGGGGAAGGTGGTGTAACGGGCACGCTCTTCGGCGGAGAGCCTGCCGATCTCGACCATCCGGTCCAGGGTCCAGGCCCACCGCTCGACGGCGCGTTCGCGATTGGCGCGCGAGAGGGCAGGGTCGTAGAGCGAGGCGCCTTTGAGGAGGGCGGCGAGGAAGGCCCCCTCACTGGCGTTGAGCTGGGTGACGTCCTTGCCGTAGTACGCCTGGGAGGCGCGTTGCAGGCCGTACGTGCCCCGCCCGAACCAACTGGTGTTGAGGTAGTCCTCGAGAATCCGGTCCTTGCTGTGGTGCCGGTCGACCTTGATGGCGAGCAGCACCTCGGTGAACTTGCGGGAGAACGAACGGTCCTGGCTGAGGTAGACGTTCTTGACGTACTGCTGGGTGATGGTGGACCCGCCTTGGGTGTCGCCGTCGCCGATCGTCTTCCACAGGGCCCGCGTCACTCCGCTCGCCGAGACGCCGGGGTCGGAGTAGAAGTTGGCGTTCTCGGCCGCGAGCACCGCCCACCGGACGTCCTCGGGGATCTTCTCGAGGGGCATCTCCTGGCGTCTCACCCAGCCGGTGCGGGCCATCGGCGAGCCGTCGGCCCAGTAGTACACGTTGTCCTGCTGGGTGGCGAAACCGTTGAGGTCCTCCGGGATCTCGGTACGTATGTACGCGATGGTGACGACGCCCACGAGCGCCGCGACACCCGTGAATAACGCGGCCAGGGTCTGGCGCCAGGACGGGACCCACCGGCGCCAGCCGCTCCTGCCGGAGCGCGGGTAGTCCGGCCTGCCCAGCCGTCGCCGGGCACGTGGTCGGGCTCGTCGGCCGCGGGCCCTGGTCAGGGGTCTCGTGGCGGCACGGAGCGCGTCCGCGACTCTTCTGTGGTCGATCTGCTTGGTCATCCCCGTCCAGCCATGAGTTGCGGCCCGGGCCCTCGGCAGCCGAGAGCCCGGGCCGGCATACGAGTTACCGGCGCGATGAAGCCATCACAAAGGCCCACCCCAGAACATGACTGAGCGTGACGCCCGCGATGTAACGCAAAGATAACAGGCCCGTGGGACAGGGCTGTTCCGATGTCGTCCCGCTGTGGATAACTCGCCGTCGGGGCGCACCATGTCCGCCGCAGGTGCGGGCGGGCGGGGAGGCCCGGGCCGGCACGTGCCGGCGGTGCGTCAGTGCCCCCGCCCCCGCTGTGCGGACACCGGCTCCACCACCGGGCGCCGCGCGGCCGCCTTCACGTTCGCGTCGCCGAAGGCGAGGCCGGAGCCCGTCAGGCCCACGCGGATGCCGGAGCCCTCCACGCCGACGTGGCGGAGCCGTACGTCCCCGGCGGAGTCGGGCAGCGCGAAGGAGAGCGAGAAGCGGTCGGCGAGCTCCGGGGGCCGGAGCTTCAGCAGGGCGCCGATCAGGGCCGGATCGATCCCGGCCTTCTCCAGGAGCCAGGGGTGGTCGGCCACCAGGTCGACCAGATTCACCCCCATCAACCGCTGGAGGAAGAGCGGTGAACCGGTCAGCCGGCTCAGCTCCTTCTCGCCGCGCAGGGCCTGGTCGATCCGGTCCTGGGGGAGCCCCAGGCGCTCGGCGATGGCGGGCACGGCGAGCAGCGCCTTGATGTCGGCCGCCTCGCGGCTGATCCGGCGGGCGGCCTGCGGGTGCAGCCGCAGACCGGAGCGAGCGGGGTCGTGGCCGGGCCGGTAGGTGAACAGTCCGGCGACGTCCAGGCGCATGTTCTGGACGGTCGTGGACACGGACCGGTCACCGTCCCGCCCGACGTGCGCCTCGGCGCGGAGGCTCACCTCGCGGCCGGCGACCGGCAGGGTGCCGAGGATGTGGATGCCGTCACCGCCGGCCTTGGTGAACCTGACGTGGGACGCGCCCAGTTCACGGTTCAGGTCGTCGAAGGAGAGGAGGACGTCCCCGTCCATCCGGTCCACGACGGCGCCCTGGACCGAGGCGGGGAGGTCACCGACCACGCGTATGTCGGTGGCCGTCGCGTGCACTTCCGCCAGTGACACCTTGTCGGCGGCGACATCGGGGACGGTGACGTCCGCCCGGTGGATGCGCTTGCCCAGAACCTGGGTGAGGAAGGGGAAGCCCGCGATGTCGACCTGGGGCCTGGCGGCGACGCCCAGGGACTGCTGGATCCTGTCCTCCGCCTTCTCCTCCGCGTACGCCACGGCCAGCCGGTCCCCGGCCGTGAGCAGCAGGGCTCCGGTGACGGCCGTGACCGCGAGCTTCACCACGACGGGGACGGCCGCGAAGCGGCTCCTGCCACGATGGTCGGGCGGCGACCACGGCTCCTCGTCGTCGTCCGAGGGGATGCCGAGTCTCTTCGAGCCATGACGCGCGCGGGCCGACGGCTCGCCCGACTCGGGCTCCGGATCGGCCAGTTGCGCCAATTCTTCGTAGGGGTTGCGGGGATGCGTCGCTATGCGTGTGGGGGGTCGCATCGACTCATCCCATCACGCCACCCACCGGTGGACGCAAGTCCGTTCGACCCTGGCCGGGCGAGACGTACGACACGTACGGCACGCGTACGGCACGCGTACGTGTCGTACGTACGGCAGCCACGGCGCCGCCGGTTCCCGGCGTCCGTAGCCGTCAGCCGGTGGCCCCCAGCAACGCCAGCAACTCCCGCTCGCGCCGCGCGCTGAGCCCCGCACGCCTCACCCGGTCCAGGCCCTGCTCCCGCTCCCAGCGCAGGGTGTCCGCCAGCAGTTCGGCCGGCGGCCGGTGACGGAGCCCCGCCGCGCGCGCCGCCGTCCCCTGCCGGGCGCCCCAGCCCTCCCACCCCGCCTCGGCCACCCACATCGGCAGCGACTCCGCGCCCATGTACGCGGCCACGCCGTTCGCGACCAGCCACGCCGAGTCGGCCGCGACCACCCGGCCGGTGTGCCCGCCAAGAGACCGGGACAGACCGATCCAGTCCTCCAACGGAACGACCGGTCCCACGGCGTCGTACGTCCCGACGCGTCCCGTCTCGGCGGCGTCGAGCAGCCAGGCGCTCAGATCCCGTGCGTCGACCACTTGCGTCGGCAGCGTGGGCGCGTCAGGAACCAGCAGCGGCCCCCGCGGGTCCCGTGCTGCGCGGGCCACCCAGTACCCGGAGCGTCCGCTGTGGTCGCCCGGCCCGCCGATCAGCCCGGCGCGCGCGATCAGCAGCCGGTCGCCCACGACGGCGTCCGACGCCCGCTCGCAGGCGACCTTCGCCTCCCCGTACACCGCGCGGTCCGCCTCCGCGCTGTCGAAGGGAGGGAGGAGCTCCGCGGACTCGTCCGCGCCGGGCGTGGCATGGGAGGCGTAGGCGCTGACGGAGGACACGTACGTCCAATGCCCGGCCCTCGCGCCCAGCGCGTGGAGCGCCTCGCGGACGAAGCCGGGCTGCCACGACACCTCGACGACCGCGTCCCACTCGCGGTCGAGCAGCGGCCCGTATGCCGAGGGGCCGCGCCGATCGGCGCCCACCAGCCTCGCGCCCTCCGCGACCCGCCCGCTCTCGCCGCGGGCCAGGCACGTCACCCGGTGGCCGCGGCCCACCGCCTGCCGTGACAACTCCCGCCCCAGCCATGCCGTTCCGCCCAGAACCAGGATCTCCATCCCGCCAACCAAGCACGGTGGACAGCGGCCCTCCAAGGGAATCGGCCGACAGCAGATACGGGAACCCGTGCGGCGTCACGGTGCCGGGGTGGACCGGCTCGGGCGGGGTGACGCCCCGGCCCGGGCCCACCTCACCCGCGTCGCCGCGTGGCGAACCAGGAGGCGAGGAGGAACAGCGGCACGCTGATGCCGATCAGCGTCGCGGCACCGGTCACCGCGCTCGCCAGGAAGGCCCCTCCCAGGTGAGCCACTCCCTGGTAATAGCCGACCACGACCAGCATCAGCAGCACGTAACCACCGATCGCGGTGCCCAGGACCTGGCGGACGAACGCCCGCATGCCGTGCTTGGCGGACACCGGGAGGAGCCGCCGGGCAGGCACCCACCGCCGGGCCGCCGGGCGGCGCCCAAGGATGAGCAGGCCCAGCCCGAGGTAGGCCATGACCGCGAGGTACCCGGCCAGCATGAGCGTGATGTCGAGGGATACGGGAAGCATGCGCGGTGCCCGGATGTGTGGTGGGTCAGGAAGCGTCCCGCAGCAGGAAGTGCCAGCCTCGTACGAAGGTGTGCCAGCCGAACCAGAGCCACAGGGCGAACAGCGCCCACCGGCCCGCGGGATGGCTCATGACCGCCCTGGTCGCATCGCTGAGCGTCGGGAAGGCGTCGCCGGCACGGAGCAGGCCGATGCCCTCCCACGCGAAGATCGCGCCGAACAGGACGGCCCAGACGAGGTAGCCGATGACCGGATGCTCTGCCACTGCGTCTCCCGCTCTCGCCGATACCGGGGCTGTCGTTCCGATCATCGGCCACGGCCCGGCCCGCGCCGCGGACGCGTCCCCGCGTGTCAACCGCCGGAAGACGAGCCCCCCAGCCCCGGCCCCCTCGCCCCGGCCCGTCCGCGGAACGGCGCCCGCCCCGCGCGCCCCGGCCCCCTCGCCGCGGCCCGTCCGCGGAATGGCGCCCGCCCCGCGCGCCCCCGCCCCCTCGCCGCGGGCCCCACGCGCCGCGCGACCCACCCGAGCCGGCTGCCGGGGCCCTACCGTCCCGCGTCGCCGTCCGGGCCGTTGAGCCAGCGGCGCAGCAACCGGCTCACGGCGGGCATCGCCGCGTACGTCATCAGGACGTTGTATATCCCGGCGATGACGGCGCTGGAGAGCACCAGCGGCAGCATGGTCAGGTGCGGCACCAGCACGTAGCCGCCGAGCAGGGTGATCGGGTAGATGGCCAGCGTCGCGCTGATCGCCATCTTCCATCGCGGAGGTGCGGGACGTGTCGACCCGGGCTTGGCGAACCAGGTCTCCATGCCGGTCAGCGTGCGGCGGGCGATCTCCGTGTGACGGTGGCCCTCGCAGTGCGCGAACCACGCCGCCCGCTCCGGTGACTCCTGCCACGCGCCGCAGGCCTCCGCGTCGCGGAAGCGGTGCACGAGGAACCAGGGCGCCCCGTCCCTGGAGGGCCGGAACAGCCCGTAACCGAGGTGGCCCGGGAAGTGGGAGGCGCTGTCGAGGATGCCCTTCGCCCACTGCTCGAAGACGTCCTCGTAGCCGGGCTCCACCTGGCGGGCTATCAGCAGGGTCACCTCACCCGCGTCGGCGGGGACAGTGGCGTGCTCAAGAGTCGGCGCAGTCACTCGTTCTCCTCGTCGTAGCGCCGCGCCCGCGCCCACCTTACGGTGCACTGGCGGTGGCTATCGAAATTCGATAGATTTCCATCGTTGCTCGTGAGAGGGAGGGATGATGGGAAGACTTGCCGTGCTCGCGCTGCGGGCCGTGCTCGTGGTGCTGCTCGCCGGCTCGGTGTTCGTCCAGGCGGTGATGGTGCCGCTGCTGGCCAGGGACCTGGACGGGCTGGACGCGGACTACGCGTACCTGCGTACGCCGCTGCTGGTGATCATGGTGCTGGGTGTTCTGACGGGCCAGGTCGTCATGGTCTGTGTGTGGCGGCTGGTGACGATGGTGCGGCGCGGGACGGTGTTCTCGCATGCCGCCTTCCGTTACGTGGACATCGTGATCGGCGCCTTCGTCGCGGCGGCCCTGGTGGTCTTCGCCCTCGGGACCGTACTGGCGCCCGGCGAGGCCGTCGCGCCGGGCGTGGTGCTGCTGGTGGGCGGAGTCGGAGTGGCGGTCCTGGGCGTCGCGCTCATCGTGCTCGTCCTGCGGATGCTGCTCGCCCAGGCCGTCGCGCGCGACCTCCAGGCGACACGCCTCCAGGCCGAGCTCGACGAGGTGATCTGATGCCGATCGTCGTCGACATCGACGTGATGATGGCCAGACGGAAGATGTCCGTCGGCGAACTCGCGGACCGCGTCGGCATCACGCCCGCCAACCTGGCGGTGCTCAAGAACGGCCGGGCCAAGGCGGTGCGCTTCTCGACACTCGCCGCGCTCTGCGACGTGCTCGACTGCCAGCCCGGAGACCTGCTGCGCTGGGAGGCCGACGACCCGGCGGAATCGGAAGAGGCCGCCGTTCTGCCGTAGGGTCACCCGAATGCCGGAGGGAATCGACGACATCGACTGGGCGGCACTCGCGCACGCGTACGGGCCGGCCGACGACGTGCCCGGCCTGCTGCGCGCGGCGGGGTCGCCCGACGCGCAGGTCCGCGACGAGGCCATGGAGGACCTGGTCTCGTCGCTCTGCCACCAGGGGACGATCTACTCCGCGACGGCCGCGGCCGTGCCGTTCCTCGCCCGGCTCGCCCTGGAGGGCACCGGCGACCGGCTCGGTCTGCTGTGGCTGCTGCACGGCGCCGCCACCGGCACGGGCACGGCACACCGGTCGGTGCGCCGTGCGGTGGCCACGGCACTGCCCGGCCTGCTGGGCCTCGCGGCGGACGAGGACCCGTCCGTCCGGCGCACCATGATATGGATCGTCGCCGCCTGCGAGCACGCCTCCCTCCCGCTGCTGCCCCTGCTGCGGGCACGGCTGGACGCCGAGGAGGACGCCGAGGTGCGGGCCGATCTCGTCACCGCACTGGGGCTCCTCGACGTCTCGCCCCACGCCCGCGAAGCACGCAACCGGCGCCTGCTGGCGGCACCGGAGCCACCCGTACGCAGGGCCGCCGCGACGGACCTGCTGCGCACCGCCCCGCTGCCCCTGCCGGCCGACCTGGTGGAACCGGCGCTCGACGCCGAACAGGCGGCGCCCGCCGACGAGACGCACCACCCCTGGCCCGGTTCCTACCGGCCGCTCACCGACCGGCTGATGGACGACCCGGATGCGGCCCTGCGCGCCGTGGCACGCGGCCTGCCGCTGGCCTGGGAACTCACCGAGACGTGGCGCGACCGCGAGCGGGACGTCCTGCCGTGGCTGGCGGAAGCGGCCACCGACCCGGAGGGTCTGTGCCGTGTGGCGCGGGCGGGCGCCGCGCTGGAGGGCGGCGTACCGGCGCCGTGGCTGCAGCGCCACCTGACGTCCGAGGACCCCGCCGTACGGGTCGCGGCGACCCACGCGGCCGTGCGGCTGCGCGTGCCCGGCGCGCTCGGCCTCGTCCTGCGGCTGATGGACGAGCTGCCGGACGAGGCGGC
This sequence comes from Streptomyces sp. WAC05374, assembly GCF_004353505.1. Classification (GTDB taxonomy): domain Bacteria; phylum Actinomycetota; class Actinomycetes; order Streptomycetales; family Streptomycetaceae; genus Streptomyces. The sequence goes on along the minus strand of NZ_SMNQ01000001.1, from coordinate 390,673 downwards.
GACCGTCCGCCTCACCCCGCTCACCGCACCCGGCACGGTCGTGCCCGCCGCGGTGGAGACGTTCGGCACGGCCGCCGAGCCGGTGGCCCGGAGGGTCGCGGCCCGGCCGTGCGCCCCGTGGGCGGACGTGCTGCGGCACTTCCCCGCGCTCGCGGCCGGCCGGGTGGGCGCACTGGTACGCCTCCTGCCCGCCTCGGCCGGAGTGCTGGCCGCGCTGGGGCGGGACGCCGGGGACGTCGCGGTGCGTGCCTTGCGGGCGCGGGCGGGCGCCGGTGATCTGACGTCGGCGGTGGCGCTGGCGCGGGTCACCGGTGACGCGGCGCCCGCCCTGGACGTGGTGCGGGCGCTGCCGGACGCGGTGGCGCGGCGCGAGGCCGCCGTACGGGTGGCGGACGCGCTCGGCCCGGCCGCGGCCGCGCTCCTGCCGATCGTCGAGGAACGGCTGTCCGCGCCCGACCGGGAGAGCAGGGCGGACGCGGCCGCCGCGATCTGGCGCGTCACGGGCCGCACACACGACACGGCGCCGGTGATCGGGGACCAGCTCGCCCGCTGCGGCGACCTGTACGGCCCGCACCTGGGCGCCCTGCGCGCGCTTGCCTCAATGGGCCTGCTCCCGGAGGCGGCACGCCCCGCCGTGGAGCGCGTCGCCTTCTCCCCGCGCCGCGCCGTCTCCGGCTTCCCCTGCGACGCGACGCCCCATCCGGACCTTCAGGCCCGGGCGCTGGCACGGCGGCTGCTGGCGGTGACCGGCTGACGGAACGCCCGGGTTGGGCCCGGGGTCCGCTGCGGGAGCCGCCCGGCGGTCAGAGGGTGGTGAGCAGACGGTCGAGGGGAGCGGGTACGCGGTCGGGGGCGAGGGCCTCCACGAGGACCCGGCCGTAGTGGATCTTGCGCCCCTTCTTCGTACCGAAGAAGCGCCGCAACTGCTGGTGTGCGGGCCGGCCCTGTTGTGCTGGCTGGCGCAGGAAGGTCCGCAGCGGGCGCAATTCGCCTTCCTCCCGGACGAGTTCCTGCACCCGGTTCACGCCCAGCGCGCGGATGAGCTCGTCCTCCAGGTCCGCCGCGCAGACGAAGAACCCGGACTGTTCCGCACCGGCGCGCTCCCAGCCGCGGGCGTAATGGTCGCGCTCCGCCTCGTCGCACAGTCCCGCGAGGCGCAGGCCCAGGCCGGACGGCCCGAGGAGGTGGGCGAACCTCCCGACGCTCATCGCGCCGCCCATCGGCAGGACGCAGATGCCCTCGGCCGCCAGGTCCCGGCCGCGTCGACCGGCCAGCGCGTCGACCGCTGCCGCGTCGCTCAGCCCCTCCAGCAGGACGACCGCCCGGACCGGCAGGCGGGCGGCCAGCTCGCGCGCCTCGTCGCCGGGGCCGCCGGCCGCCCACGCGGTGACCGCGTCCCGGAACGCCTCCATGTCAGTCATGCGCCGAGTCTGAGCCCCCGCCGGTCACCGCGCCACGTGTTTTCCGCCGGTACCCCAATGCCGTTGCGGGGCATGCACGTTCATCCGAGGACGAGCGGCAGTACGGCGTCCAGCGCGCCGAGTCGGGCCCGCTCCTCATCGGTGGGCGCGCGCCGACCGGTGCCGACCAGCAGCGCGTCCGTGTCGGAGAACGAGGCGGGGAAGGCCGTGCCGGCGATCTTCTCCAGCATCTCGCGGGACCGTGCGAGCCCCTCCGCGGGAGGCTGCGCCGCGTGCGGGAGGTGGGCGACCAGGTCGAGGTGGTGCAGGGTCCACTCCAGAACGTACGCCGAGAGGTAGTCGCGCACGGTCAGGACCTGGTCGCGCGTGCCCACCCGGCGGGCCGGATCGGCGAGTTCGGCGGCGCGCCCGGCGGCGGAGCCGACGTCGTCCAGGTGGAAGGTGAGCAGCCACGGCTCCTGGTACGCGGCGGCCAGCCGGACGGTCAGCGCGTCGAGCGGATCGTCACCTGTCGGCGGGGTGCCGGTGACCTCCCAATAGGTCACCGCATCGCGGGTCGGCTCCCCGTCGGCGGGGGTCGCGAGGGTGATCAGGACGTCCTGGGCGTCGATGACCAGGTGGCACACGAGATCCCGCACGAGCCAGCCGGTGCAGCCGGACGGCCGCGCGAAGTCCGCGTCCGGGAGTTCGGCGACCGCCGTGCGCAACGCCGTCCACGAGCGTGAGAAGAGAAGCACATCGGCACGGTAGTGCGGTGTCACTTCGGCGAACAAGCGGGCGCGGACGGCATGCACCGGCTCCCCGTCTGCCCGTCCGCCACGGTACGTCGCCATCGGCGGCGTCCATGGGGGCAGGCGTCGACCCGTTGACCGTTCACTGGCCGGCATGGGACCGGGGCTCACCCCGTACGGCGGGTCCGGGTCAGAGCGAGCCACCCCAGCACCGAGCCGGCCAGCCCCGTCATCATGGCGACGACACCACCGCCCAGCCCGTTGCCCGTACCAAGTCCGCCCTCGGCGGTGGCCACCACCAGCCCGCCCAGGGCCGCGCCGGTCAGCCCGGCCACTACGGCCGTCAGCGCCCTGCTCCGCCCGGAACCGATACGCGGGCGACCGGTGGAGCGGGCCAGAGCCAGGCCACCGGCGGCCACGCCGACGAGCCCCACCAACGCGGCCACGAGGGCCGTGAGCCGCCCGGCGCCCATGGCGTACACATCGGCGGCGGCGACCTGGAACGGGGCGGGCGCGGCAGCCGGCGCGGCTGCGAACAGAACTCGTACGGACATGGAGTGCTCCTTCTTCACAAGCGGGACGTCACCTGCGACGGGACGTCAGCCGAGCATGCGCCCCGCACCCGCCCCCGGTCGTCCCCCGGCCGCGGACGATCCGTGCTGCCGCCGATGCCGCACCCACCTGCCGCGCACGGCGCGGGAGTGCGCGGACCTACCGCGCCCGCGGTAGCCGGCCGATCATCCCCTCGCAGGAGTCGCCCGCGCGGAGACCCGGCTAGGGTGCGCGCATGGGCGGGGAACGGATCGGTGCGGGGGACTGGGCGATCGCGGCCGGTGTGGCGGTGATCCTGCTGGTCACCGGGTTGTCGGGGGAGCGTTCCGCCGCGGCTTTCGAGGTGGTCGGCCATGTGCTGCTGGTGGCCGGTGGACTGGCGCTGGCCGTGCGCCGCCGTGCCCCGGTCGCCGTGCTGGCCGTCACCGCGCTGTGCGCGGTGGGGTACCAGGCGGCGGGCTTCGACGTGCCCGTGGTCGCCTTCCTGTTCGCGGTGTACGCGGCCGTACGGGCGGGGCACCGCACCGCCACGGTGGTGGCAGGCGTGGCCATGCTGGCGGCGCTACCGGTCGCGGCCCTCGTATCAGGGCTGCACGACACGGGGGAGGCGTTCGCACGGGCCCGGGGCGCCCTCGAACTGGCCTGGCTCGTCGCGGCCGCCGCCGCGGGCGAGGCGCTGCGGCAGGCCGAGCGGCGGGCCGACGAGGCCGAGCGCACCCGGGAGGAGACCGCGCGGCGCCGTGCGGACGAGGAGCGGCTCCGCATCGCCCGGGAGCTGCACGATTCCCTCACCCACCAGATCTCGATCATCAAGGTGCAGGCCGAGGTCGCCGTTCACGTGGCCCGCAAGCGTGGCGAACAGGTGCCGGAGGCCCTGCTGGCGATCCAGGAGGCCGGCCGTGAGGCCACCCGGGAGCTGCGGGCCACCCTGGAGGCGTTGCGCGACGACGACACGGCACCGCCGCGTGGCCTCGACCACCTCGCGGAACTGGTGGAACGCGCCCGCGGCATCGGCCTCGACACCACCCTGACGATCGAGGGCCGGCGGCCCGACGTCCCGGCCGCCGTGGACCGGACCGTCTACCGGATCGTGCAGGAGTCGCTCACCAACGTCGCCCGCCACGCGGACGCCGCCACGGCGACCGTCCGGATCGACTGCCGTCCGGACGCCCTCGCGATACGCGTCGACGACGACGGCAGAGCCACACCGGACGCCACCCCGTCGCCGGGCCACGGGCTGCTCGGCATGCGCCAACGCGTCACCGCCCTCGGCGGCCGGCTGCACGCCGGGCCGCGCGACGGCGGCGGCTTCACCGTCCGGGCCGAACTCCCCGTGGAGCAGGCGTCATGATCAGGGTCCTGCTGGTCGACGACCAGCCACTCCTCCGCAGCGCCTTCCGCGCGCTCCTCGACCTCGAGGACGACATCGAGGTGGTGGCCGAGGCGGCCGACGGCGAGGAGGGCGTCGCCCTGGCCCGGCAGCACCTCCCCGACATCGCCCTGATCGACATCCAGATGCCGGTCGTCGACGGCATCGAGGCGACCAGGCGCATCGCCGCCGACCCCGCGCTGGCAGGGGTGCACGTCGTCATCCTGACCAACTACGGCCTGGACGCGTACGTCTTCGACGCCCTGCGCGCCGGGGCAGCGGGGTTCCTCGTCAAGGACATCCTGCCGGAGGACTTCCTGCACGCCGTACGCGTCGCCGCACGCGGTGACGCCCTGCTCGCGCCCTCCATCACCCGCAAGCTCATCGACAGGTACGTCACCCGGCCACCCGCCATCGCCAACGGCACCGGCGTGCGGCTGGACGAGCTGACCAACCGCGAGCGCGAAGCCGTCACCCTGGTCGCTCAGGGCATGTCCAACGACCAGATCGCCGACCGCATGGTGATCACACCCATGACCGCGAAGACCCACATCAACCGGGCCATGACCAAGCTCCACGCACGTGACCGCGCCCAGCTCGTCGTCCTCGCCTACGAATCCGGCCTGGTCGCCCCGCGTGGCCTCTGACGGCCCGCGGGGCGAAGGTCCGACGGACGTGGAATCAGCGGCAGGCGGAGTCGGCGGAGGCGAGTGTCCGGTGGAGGCGGTGGAGGCGAGTGTCCGGCGGAGGCGGAGGCGGCGGAGGCGAAGGTCCGGCGGAGGCGGAGTCAGCGGACGACGTGGGGGCGTGCCACGTTGTCCGGGTGGAGAATCTCGCGAAGCCGCTGTTCCGTCAGCAGGCCACGCTCCAGCACCAGTTCCTGCACACTGCGGCCGCTGCGCAGGGCCTCCTGGGCGACGGCGGTGGCCTGCTCATAGCCGATGTGCGGGTTCAGGGCGGTCACCAGGCCGATGGAGTGGGCGACGAGGTGCGCGAGGTGCTCGCGGTTGGCGGTGATGCCGGTGACGCAGCGCTCGGCGAGGGTGAGGCAGCCCGCCCGCAGATGGGTCAGGCTCTTCAGGAGGCTGTGCGCGATCAGCGGTTCGAAGGCGTTGAGCTGGAGCTGGCCCGCCTCGGCCGCCATGGTCACCGCCATGTCGTTGCCGATCACCTCGAACGCGATCTGGTTCACGACCTCGGGAACCACCGGGTTCACCTTGCCGGGCATGATGCTCGAACCGGCCTGCACGGGCGGCAGGTTGATCTCCGCGAAGCCTGCGCGCGGCCCGCAGGACAGCAGGCGCAGGTCGTTGCAGGTCTTGGAGAGCTTGACGGCGATCCGCTTCAGGACGCCCGACAACTGCACGAACGCACCGGCGTCCTGGGTGGCCTCGACCAGGTCGTCGGCGACGGTCAGCGGCAGGCCGGTGATCTCCCGCAGGTGGCGTGAGGCGAGCGCGGCGTACTCGGGGTGGGCGTTCAGACCCGTGCCGATGGCCGTGCCGCCGAGGTTGATCTCGCGGATCAGCGCGCACGCCTCGGCGAGCCGCTTGCGGTCCTCCTCCAGCATGATCGCGTACGTGGCGAACTCCTGGCCGAGCGTCATCGGCACGGCGTCCTGGAGCTGGGTGCGTCCCATCTTCAGCACGTCGGCGAACTCCTCCGCCTTGGCGGCGAACGCGGTCCGCAGCACCTCCATGGCGTCCAGCAGCCGCCGGGCGGTGAAGTCCAGGGCGATCTTGACGGCCGTCGGGTAGACGTCGTTGGTGCTCTGGCCCGCGTTGACGTCCTCCAGCGGGTGCAGCCGGCCGTACTCGCCCCGGGCGTGGCCGAGCAGCTCCAGGGCCCTGTTGGCGACGACCTCGTTGGCGTTCATGTTGGTCGAGGTCCCCGCGCCGCCCTGGATGACGTCCACGACGAACGCGTCGTGCAGCTTGCCCGCGCGGATCTCCTCGCAGGCGGCGACGATCGCGTCCGCCTTGCGGGGCTCGAGGAGCCCGAGGTCGCGGTTGGCGAGCGCGGCGGCCTGCTTGACGCAGGCGAGGGCGGTGACGAGTTCGGGGTACGCGCTGATGGGGGTGCCCGTGATGGGGAAGTTCTCGACGGCGCGCAGGGTGTGGACGCCGTAGTACGCGTCGGCGGGTACGTCGCGGTCGCCGAGCAGATCGTGCTCGACGCGGAACGCGGGGAGGGAAACGGGCGCGGGGTCGGCGGCCGGGGCGGGCGTGCTGGGCATGGCGGCGGTACGGCTTCCTGTCGGCGGGCGGGAGGGGAGCGGGCGGGGGGTGGCGGCGTAAGGGTGGGGCCGATCTGGGGGCGGCGGCGTACCCGGGGTGGGGTTCAGGCTGGCCGGGTCGCCGGCGGCGTGCCCGAGTGGAGGGGTGCGGGTGGGGGAGCGGCGCGTGCTGGGGGGGGGTGGGGCTCAGACCCGGGCCGGCTCGGCGGGTACGGGCTCGCCCAGGGCGTGGCGCAGTGTCCGTACGCGTTCGGCGGCGTCGGTCGTCGCGAGTGCCGCGGCCAGGACGGCGATGCGGGCCTGTCCGGCGCGCAGGGTCCCGGTGGGCACGGCGCCCGCGGCGACGAGGTCGACGCCGCCGCCGTGGGTGTAGATCTGGGCGACGGGCCCGGAGTGGACCCGGGTGGTCAGGGCGACCAGGACGCCCCGGGCGGTGGCGGCCGCGACGGCGGAGGCGACCTCGGGGGTGGCGTTGCCGGCGCCGGTGGCGACCAGGACGACACCTTGCGCGCCGGCCTCGACGGCGGCGTTCAGCAGCAGCGGGTCGCCGTCGGCGTGGTGCATCACCATGTCGACGCGGGGCGGGACGTCCGGCACACCGGGGAGCGGAAGCGCGGCCGGGCGCTCCGGGTGGCGCAGCACGGAGACCTTGCCGAAGCCGATGTTGCCGATGCGCGGGCCGGACGGGTCGGCGAAGGCGTCGGCGTCGACGGTGTGAGCCTTGACCGTGCCACGCGCGGCGTACACCTTGCCGTCGAAGGCCACCAGCACGCCGAGGCCGCGCGTGCGTGCGGCGGTGAGCAGCGCGTCGTGGAGGTTGCGCGGCCCGTCGCCGTCCTCCGCGTCCAGCGGGAGCTGCGCGCCGGTGAAGACGACGGGGCGGGGGTCGTCGTGGTACAGGTCGACGAGGAACGCCGACTCCTCCAGGGTGTCCGTGCCGTGCGTGACGACGATGCCGTCCACATCCGGGTCGGCCAGTACCTCGTGCACCGTGCGGAGCAGGGTGAGCTGGTGCGCGGTGGTCAGGCGCGGGCTGTTCACGCTGAACAGGTCCACCACCTCGATGGTGATCCCGGCGGGGACGGCGGCGGTCGCCATGACCTCCTGTCCGTCCGCGTCGGCGGCGAAGCCGGACCCCTGCCAGCGGCTGGCTATCGTGCCGCCGGTGCTGATGACGACGATCCGTCCCACGGTGCCCTGCCCTCTTCCACTCACCGAACCATATGTTCGAGCGCAATGATAGGAGAGTCGGTGCGCAATGTGATTGCCTCTTTGACCGCACAATACGGTCATGGGTGGTGGATAATTGCGCCATGGACGAGATTGATCGCGCCATCTTGCGCGAGCTCCAGGACGATGGCCGGCTGAGCAACCAGGAACTGGCGGCGCGCGTGGGCCTGACCCCCTCGCCCTGCATGCGGCGTGTGCGGCAACTGGAGCAGGACGGGGTCATCCAGGGCTACCGCGCCGTCATCGACCCCGACGCGGTGGACCGGGGCTTCGAGGTGCTGGTGTCCATCGAGGTCAAGCGCGACCGCGAGGCGATCGAGGCGTTCGAGGAGGCGTTGCAGGACATCCCTGACGTCATCGAGGCGTACCGCCTCTTCGGCAGCCCGGGCTGCCTGCTGCGCATCGCGGTCGCGGACCTGGCCGCCTACGAACGGCTGTGGATCGAGAAGCTGACGGCCCTGACCGGCGTCACGGAGGTGAACTCCCAGATCATCATGAAGCGAGTGAAGGAACCACGAGGCCTGCCCGTCAGCGGCTGATGTCCCTCCGGGCGTCCGTCCGGCTTCCCGGGCGCACGGCCGTCCGGCTTCCGGGGCGTCCGGCTCCCCGGGCGTCCGTCCGGCTTCCCGGGCGCACGGCCGGCTCGGCCGTCCTGCCTCCCCCGTCCGGCGCCGTCCCGCCCCGTGGTGGGGCCGGCGTACCGGGTGGGCCCCCGCGCGACGGCCCATGGCGCCTGGCTACGCTGCCCCCCATGGGATACGCATTCACGTTCGAGCAGCCCGCCTCTGACGGCTCGTTCGGCCTGAACAACTGGCAGATGGGCTTCGTACGCGAAGCCATGCGCGAAGCCGGCGCGGCGGCCGGGCAGGGCCTCGGGCAGGCGTTGCGGGCGCCGGGGCTGGAGCCGACGGACCGGACGGTGGCCATGGACAAGTTCCTCTCGAACTCCAACTGGCACGTCAGCGCGGCGGAGGCCGAGTTCATCGCCGCACGCCTGCGCCTGGCCATCAACGAGCACGTGGTCTCCGACCTGCTGTCCTTCTTCGACGACGCGCCCGAGGAAGCCGCCCAGTGGGTGAGCGACTTCGCCGACTTCAACGAGCGGTCGGTCGCCCACGACGGCTACCGGGTGAGGTAGCCGGAGAGCGCGAGGCGCCGCGGTGTCAGCCGGCCGCGCGCCCTTCCGTGCGCGGCTCTACGGGGGTGAGGGTGCCGAGCCGGTCCTCGACCGCCTGCGCCGCGTCCAGGCACAGGTCCTCGCGGAACGCCCGGCCGATGATCTGCACCCCGCAGGGCAGTCCGTCGGCCAGCCCGGTCGGCACGGCGACGGCCGGGACGCCGACGAAGCTGGTCACCGTGCACAGGCGCATCGCCGACGCCACCCGCTCCCGGCCCGCCCGGTCCCGTGACTCCAGCCCCGGCTCGACCGGCGGCTCGGTGAACACCGGGCCGAGCACCAGCGGGTACGCGTCCAGGAACATCGCCCACGAGCGGCGGATGTTCAGCCACGTACCCATGAGCGTCATGAACGCGTCCGCGCTCACGGGAGGGGTCCGCTCCATCGCCGCCTCGATGTACCGGTCCCCGCCCTCACCGAGGAGGCCGCGCACCACCGGCCAGTTGGGGGCGAACTCGGTCACGACCATCCGGCCGTACGTCTCCAGCGCCTCGTCCAGCCTCGGTACGTCCGCGACCTCCCGTACGTCGTACCCGGCGTCCTCCAGCGCGGCGGCCGCGCTCTCGACGGAGGCGCGCACGGAAGGATGGACGCCGTGGCCGCCGGGGTCGGTCACCACCGCGACCTTCACCGGCCCGGCGACCGGCGGCCCGTGGAGGGGCACCGGAAGTGCCCGGGGGTCGCGCGGATCGGTCCCGGCCAGTGTCTCGTACGCCAGCCTCAGGTCGCCGACGTGCCGGGCCAGCGGGCCGTCGGTGACCAGCATCTGCGTGGCCGGGCCGGGGTCGTCCGCGCCGAGGACGCGGTGGTCGGCGGGGAAGCGGCCGGTGGACGGCTTCAGCGCCGTCACGCCGCAGAACTGCGCGGGGATGCGCACGGAACCACCGGAATCGTTGCCGAGCCCGAGCGGCACCATGCCCGTGGCCACGGCCGCCCCGTCACCCCCGCTGGTGCCGCCCGGGGTCCGGTCGCGGTCCCAGGGGTTGGCCGTGTCGCCGAAGAGTTCGCTGCGCGTGTGCATCCCGGCGAGGACCAGGGTGGGCATGTTGCTGTGACCGATGGGGATGGCTCCGGCGGCGCGCAGCCGGGCCACCGGCGGGGCGTCCTCGGCCGCCACCAGGTCACGGAAGCGCGGTGTGCCGAGCGTGGTCGCCACGCCCTTGACGGCGGTGGTCTCCTTCACCGTGAAGGGCACGCCAGCGAGCGGCCCGAGCTCCTCACCCGCCGCGCGGCCGCGGTCCGTCCGCGCCGCGGCCTCGCGGGCCGCGTCCGCCATCAGTTGCGTGACGGCGTTGACGTGCGGATTGACCTCCGCGATGCGTTCCAGATGGCTGTCGACCAGTTCGGCCGTAGATACGCTCCCGGTCCGCACCGCCCGCGCCTGCGCCGAGGCCGACAGCTTCCACAAGGCGTCCCGCATGACGTACACCCGTCCCCTTCGTTCCCGAACCCTTTTTCCGATGCGCTTGCATCGGAACCGTAACGCACGAATCGATGCGCACGCATCGAATAAAGTGGGGCGACGGAGCGGAGCACCGGTCACGGTGGGAAGGAGGGGGCCGACATGCCCCGGCGGATCGACCACGAAGGCAGGAGCCGTCTCATCGCCGAGGCCGTCTGCCGCCTCGCCGACGAGCACGGGCTCGAGGGCGTGACGCTGCGCGACGTGGCCGCGCGTGCGGGGGTGTCCATGGGGGCGGTGCAGCGCTGCTTCCGCACCAAGGAGGAGATGCTCCTGTTCACCCTCGGGCAGATCGGCGACCGCATCCAGGAGCGCCTGCGGGCCCGGCGGCTGGAGAGCCCCGCGCAGTCCGCCATGACGGTGCTGGGGCACGCGGCCACCGAGATCGCACTCCTCCAGGAGGAGCACCGCGCCGAGGCACGGGTGTGGCTCGCCTTCCTCGCCCAGGCCGCCGTGAGCACACCGCTCGCGAAGACCCTGAAGGCCAACTACGCGGCTCTGGAGGAGACGTTCGTCCGCCTGCTCTCCGAGGCCGTCGGCACCACCGGTCGCGCCACCGCCGCACGCGACCCCCGGCGTGAGGCCCGCACCCTCCTCGCGCTCACGGACGGCCTCACCGCCCACGTCCTCATCGGTCACCTCACGCCCCAGGAGGCCCAGGACGTACTGCACGCCCACCTGGCCGGCCTCTGGGGCGCTCCGGGCGACCCCGCACCCTGAAAACCAGTGGGGAAAGTCCGGTCGCCGCTCTACCCTCGCCCCCCGTGACCGAAAGAGCCTTCTCAGGCGTACGCAGTCCCCGCGGCCTCGCCCCGCGTCCGGACCCGGCCGCTCCCAGAGCCGTCCCACCGGCCGCCGTCGCCGCTCCGACCGGCCGGGCCGGCCGTCGTCCGCGTACCGGCCACGCGCACGGGCGAGCCGTACCCCGCCGCCGTGCCGGAGCCCGGCGCGGCCTCACGGGCCGACGCTCCCGTGGCGCACCGATGACCGCACCGATGACCGCACCGGCCGCCCGTGCCGAGCGCGACCCGCGCGCGACCCGTGCCGAGTGTGACGGTCAGCAGCGCGACCCGCGCGAAAGGGGCACGGGCGAGTGAGGCAGCCACTGGACCCCGGCACCGCGCGGCGCCGCTTCGCCGCCGTCACGTTCCTCTTCTGGCTGCCCGTGGGCCTCTACATACCGTCGCAGGTCCTGCTCCTGACGGAACGGGGCATGACCCTCGCGGTCGTGGCCGGGCTCTTCGCCGTCCACTCCGTGACCGCCTCCGTCATGGAACTGCCGACCGGGGGCCTGGCCGACGTCGTCGGCCGCCGCGCCGTCCTCGCCGCGTCGGGTGTGCTGAACCTGTGCGCCCTCACCGTGATGGCGCTCGGCACCACCGTGTGGGCACTCGCCCTCGCCATGTTCCTGATGGGCACCGGCCGTGCCCTGTCCAGCGGCCCGGCCGAAGCCTGGTACGTCGACACCGTCCAGGCGCACTCCGGCGCCGAGGCCGACCTGCGTACCGGCCTGGCCCGTGGCGGTACCGCCTGTGCCGTCGCGCTCGCCGTGGGGACGCTCGTCGGCGGTGCCCTGCCGCTCCTCCTGGGCCCGGGCCGGGACGCGGGAGCCCTGCTGGCCCGTGCCACCGACGGGCTCGTGCTCCCGCTGTCGGTGCCCGCGCTCCTCGGCGCGGCCGTCGGTGTCGCTTACGTCGCCTACGTGCTCGGTGCCCTGCCGGAACCGCCCCGGCCGCCCGCCACCCTGCGCGGGGTCCTGCGGGGCGTCCCCGCCACCGTCGCGGGCGGTGTGCGCCTGGGCGTACGGGAGGCGTCGGTCCGCCGCGTCGTACTGACCGCCGCCGCGGTCGGCGCGGCGCTCGCCACCATCGAGCTCCTCACGCCCGGGCGGGCCGCCCGGCTCACCGGCGCGCCGGAGTCCGGAGCGGTGCTCTACGCGGCTCTCGCCTGCACGGGTTTCGTGTGCACGGCACTCGGCAGCCACGGCGCACCACTGGCCGCGCGGCTGACGGGCAGCAGCGAGAGGGCGGCTCTGGCGAGCCTCGCCGTGAGCGCGGCCGGACTGCTGCTGCTGGGCGTGACGGCCGCCTGGGGCGGCCCGGCGCCGGCCGCCCTGGCCGCGGGCGGCTACGCCCTCGTCTATGTGGGCCTGGGCGCCGCCGGTCCGAACGAGAACGACGTCCTTCACCGCCGGGTCGACGGCACGGTCCGGGCCACCGCCCTGTCCGTGCAGTCCCTGGCGCTCCAGTCGGCCGGAGCCCTGGCCGGCCTGCTCGCCGGCTCCCTGCCCGCCGGACCACTGCCGTGGCTGCTGGGGGCTGCGCTCCTGCTGGCCGGCGCGCTGCTGTGGGCCCGGCGCGCGACCCCCGCGCCCGAACCACCGGCGGACGGGGCGGAACAACCGCCCGCACCGGGCGGGCCCGTCCACGCCGCCGTCCCTCCGCCCTGACGCAGCCCTGCCGCGCCACAGGCGTTCCCCGAACGCACCGGGCCCGGGACGCGGGGTTCCGGGCGCACACGAGCAGGCGGCCGGTCGACCGCTGTTTCGTGTCGGGCCTCGTCGGGGAACACCACACCCGCCCGCGATCCGGTGCGGACAGCCAGTGCCCGATCAGGCCCGCGCGCCGCCGGCCACCGCCGTGGTGGCGGTGGCCTCGCGGTGTGAACGGCGAGTGTACGAACGCCCGGACCGCGCCGGAAGGCACTCTTCGGTCGCGGTCGGCACCGGGACTACGGTGCCGAGCCGCCCGCCGAGCGCAGCGATTCCAGGGCCTTGTCGAGCCGGGCGCGGCGGCCCTCGGGCGTGACGGCCTGGAGCAGCGGCAGGATCAGCAGGTACCGGCCCGTCCGGTCGAGCAGCTCGAACGCGCGCCCGGCCTCGGGGTCCGCCTCCAGCGCCGCGGCGAGGTCGGGCGGAACGGTGGCCGTGCGCTGCGACTCGTAGGCGGCCGCCCAACGGCCGTCCGCCTGGGCCTTGCGGACCTCCGCCAGACCCGGCTCGCGCATCCGGCCGGCGGCGGTGAGCGCCTCGACCTTCTCCACGTTCACCTGCGACCACAGGCTGCGGGGCCGGCGCGGCACGTACTTCTGGAGGTAGTACTCCGCGTCGAGGGACCGTCGCTGGCCCGAGATCCAGCCGTAGCACAGCCCGATGTCGACCAGCTCGTCGGAGGTGACCGACGGGATGCCGGAGTTCTTCTTGGCCACCTTGATCCACACGCCCTCCTCGCGGGTGTGGTGCTCGGCCAGCCAGCTCTCGAAGGCATCGCCGTCCGCGCAGGCGATGACCTCCACTCCGTCGATGTCGTCCAGGCGGTCATTCATGCGCCTCAAATTAGCGCCACAGCCTCATCTGCCCCGCTGTGTTGCCAGAGTGATTGACCGTCAGTGATGTGGGCGGGTGGGGCGGGAGTGCCGTACCGAGGCGTGGGCGACGCGGCTCAGGCGTCGTCCCCGAGGCCCAGGTCCCGGCGCATGTCCCGCCGCATCACCCACAGGTGGTCCCACAGGGTCGCCATGCCCTGGCGGGCGGTCGCGATGTCGTCGCCCGCTTCAGGTGTGCCGCCGTCGAGGCGCTTCAGCATCCTGTACACCTGCCCCAGCGACTTGCCCACCCGGTCGGCCGCGACCATGACGGAGGCGGAGAGCAGCATCTGGGCGTCCGCGTGCACCGACCGGTGGGCGCGCCGCGCCTGATACAGCTCGGCCCGCAGGTCGTCGGTCACGCGGCCGGCTTCCACCGCGTAGCTGAAGTTGTCCAGCACGGTCACGTAGTCCAGGGCTGCCGCGTTGAGTCCGGCGTAGCACGCGCGACGGGCCTCCAGCCCGGCCTCGTGGGCGGCGCGGTCCAGTTCCCGCGTCCGCTGCTCGTCGGCCTTCTCCACCTCGCGCAGCCGCACGCGGTTGGCGCTGAGCTGGGTGAGCAGCGCGGACGCGAGGGTTCCCCCGATGCCCACCACTGCCACGACGACCTCGGTGATCGACCCACTCATGTGTCCCCCGGCCGATCGGCTTGCTCGCAATGTACGCGGCGACGGGGGCGGCGTACGAGGGCTTCGCCGGACCAAGCGTTCTCAGCCGAAAGCACCGCATCGCGACCCCGGAACGCGTATCCGCCGCCGCGCCGGGCACCCCATGATTTTCAGCCAGGAAGAGGGGATTCCCGAGCGTCCTTCCTGGTTCACGGGAACGATTTCCACTCAGCCGCCGGAATGATCTTTTCCCACTTCCCGACGCCACGCATCGCGTGGTCACCGGTGTCCCACCACTGGGATTCGGCCACGCCGCTCGGGCCCTTGTAGGACGTGTTGGCGCGTGATTAGGATCCCGCTCGTTTCGTTTCCCCCACACTTTCTGCACAGTTTCGCCAAATGGGTGAGGTGCTCCGTGGAACGGCCCGCGTCATCCGCACCACCGTCCCACCCCCGCCCGGGGACACGCGACTTCAGGCTCCTGTGGTGGGCCAGCACCGTCGACGGGCTCGGCTCGCAGGCATCGGGAGCCGTACTGCCGCTGCTCCTCCTCGGCCTCGGGCACTCGCCCCAGGTCGTCGGTGCGATCGCGGGCGTCTCCACCGCCCTGGGGCTGCTCCTCGGGCCGCTCGTCGCCGTGCCCGCCGACCGGGGCGCGCGCAGGCGTGTGATGCTCGGTTCCGCCACCGTCTCCGCCCTCGCCATGGGCGGCGTGACCCTCGCCCTGACGGCCGGCGACCCGCCGCTGGCCCTGATCCTGGCCGCCGTCCTCACCGAACGCACCGCCACCGCCTGCTTCGAGGCGGCCGCACGGGGAACCGTCGCCCTCGTCTGCCCGGGCCCCGCGCAACCGAGGGCGGTCGCACGGCTGACGGCCGGCGACCAGGGGGCGCTCGTCGTCGGGCCCGCGCTCGGCGGCGCCCTCTACCAGGCCGCGCGGGCGCTGCCCTTCCTCGCCGACGCCCTCTCCTACGCCGTCAGCGCGCTGTGTATACGGGCGATGCGGGCGGACCTCACCGCTCCGGCGCCCCACAAGCGGGACGCGGCGCGGGGACGCGAGGGGACGGCCGGGCTGCGGATGGTGCGGTCCTCCCCGCTGCTGCGCCTGGTCCTCGTCTGGAGCGGGACCGTGAACCTCGTCGTCGTGGCGCTCTATTTCACGGCCGTCTTCGCCCTCCAGCGCGCCGGCCACGGCGGCGCCGTGCTCGGGGCCGTCCTCGCCGCCTCGGGAGCCGCCGGTCTGGCCGGCGCGCTGGCCGCGCCCCGGGTGGCGAAACGTTTCGGCGCCCCGCGGGTCGTGACCGGTGTGACGTGGCTGCTCGTCCCCCTCACCGCCGCCCTCGCCACGGCCACCGGAGCGTGGGCGTACGGGGTGCTGTTCAGCGCGGTGTGCCTGCTGATGCCGCTCGCCTCCGTCGTGCTCCAGGCACGGGCCCTCCAGGCCACGGCACCCGCCGTGCAGGCGCGTACCGGCGCGGTGCTGGCCACGGCGACGACCGGCGCGGCCGCCCTCGCCCCCGTACTGGCCGGGGTCCTCGCCGACGGCCTCTCCACCGCCGCGCCCGCCTGGGCGTGCGGTGCGGCGCTGGTCCTGCTCGCGGCGCACACCTCACGGCGGCCGGTGCGCGGTGCCCTCACGGCGGAGGCGGCCGCATGACCGGCGGCTACCAGGTCTACCGGGCCGCCCTTCCGGAGGTGTGCGCCGCCGACCCGGCCCGGATGGTCTTCACCGCCGACGCCGACGGCCGCTGCGAGGTGTTCACCTGGGACGCCGGCGCCCGCCGCGCCCGGCAGGTCACCCGGCGGCCCGGGGGCACCGTGCACGGGGCCATCGACCGTGACGCGCACGTGTGGTGGTTCGACGAGGACCCCAACGGCTACGGGCACTGGCGGTTCCAGCCCTTCACCGGCGGTACCGACCGCCCCGGCCTGACCGGCGTCCCGCTCGGTCTCCCGCGCGGCCTCGCGGTGAGCGACCACGGAACGGTCGCCGTCGCCCTCGGCGACGGCAGCACCACCGCCGTCCACGTCGGCCCCCGCGGCGGCACCGCCCGGCAGGTCGCCCGCGCCGACGGCCACGCCACGCTCACCGG
Organism: Streptomyces sp. WAC05374; assembly: GCF_004353505.1. GTDB lineage: Bacteria > Actinomycetota > Actinomycetes > Streptomycetales > Streptomycetaceae > Streptomyces. The sequence goes on along the minus strand of NZ_SMNQ01000001.1, from coordinate 374,431 downwards.
CATCACGCCCGGCGGCCGGCTGCTCGCCCTCGGTGCGGCCGATGCCGTCACCGTCCTCACCGGCGACGGCGGCGTACGGGCCGTCCTGCCCCGCGACGGCGACTTCGGCCGGCTCTGGTCCCTGGGCTTCGCCCCCGCCGGGCACGACGAGGAACTCCTCCTCGTCCGTGAACGCGACGACCACTACGTCCTGATGACCTGGCGGCCCGCCACCGGGCCCGTCACCCACGACTGGTGCGCCTTCGACACCGAGGTCACCGCCCGCTGGGACGCCGACGGCCGCCGCGTACTGGTCCGCCAGGACCGCCACGGCCGCTCCACCCTCCACCGCGCCGACCTCACCGCCCGTACGCTCACGACCGTCCCCACCCCGGCGGGCACCGTCCTGGACGCCGCGACCCGGCCCGGGGGAGACCTGCACTACCTGTGGACGGCCACGGGCCGGCCACCCACGGCGTGTTCCACCCGGGGCACCGCGCTGCCACCGCTGCCCACCCTGGCCCACCCCGTCCCCGGCACCCACCACGACCTGTGGACCCCCGGCCCCGACGGGCCCGTGCACACGCTGCTCAGCCTCCCGGACACACGGCACTTACCCGAGCACACTGCCCCCGGGCCCCACCCCCACCCCGGCCCCCCCCCCCCCCAACCCCCCCCCCCCCCCCCCCGCCCCCCCCGCCCCCCCCCCCCCCCCCCCCCCCCCCCCCCCCCCCCCCCCCCCCCCCCCCCCCCCAGCCCCCCCCAGCCACCGCCACCCGTGGTGTTCCTCGTGCACGGCGGGCCCGCCGACCACGACCGGGACGCCTACGACGGCGTCGTCCACTCCCTCCTCGCCTCCGGATTCGCCGTCGCCCGCGTCAACTACCGTGGCTCCACCGGGTACGGGCCGCGCTGGCGGCGCGCGTACAGCGGGGGCGTCGGGCTCACCCAGGTCGAGGACCTGGCCGCCGTCCGGGCCGACCTGGTCGCCCGCCGGCTGGTGCGCCCCGACGCGGTGGGTCTGTGGGGCACGTCCTGGGGCGGGTACCTCGTCCTGCTCGCCCTCGGCACCCGCCCCGACCTGTGGCAGGCCGGGGTCGCCGTCAAGCCGGTCGCCGACTGCGCCGCCGCCCACCGCACGACCACCCCGGCCCTCCGCGCCCTGGACGAACGGCTCTTCGGCGGCACGCCCGCCCAGGTCCCCGAGCGGTACGCGCGCAGCTCACCGATCCGGTACGCCGCCGCCGTACGGGCCCCGCTGCTGGTGGCCGCCGCCACCCACGACGCCAAGTGCCCGCCCGGTCAGGTCCGGGGCTACCTCGCCGCGCTGCGCGCCGCAGGTGTCCCGCACGAGGCCATGTGGCTCGACTCCGGTCACGACGGCTACGACGGCGGCGACCACGTCGCCGTCCTGCGCCGTGCCGTGGTCTTCCTCGACCGGGAACTGCGCGGCCCCGCGCGCCGCCACCCCAAGACGCCCCGCTCCGCCCGGAGCGGGGAGCACCACACCGCCGAACGCACCACGGAGAGGAGAAGGTCCCATGCAGAAGGACATCATCCACAACGACCCGCTCGCGGGTGACGAGGAGAACCGCAAGCCGGGCATCGGCATCACCGTCACCGTCCCGTTCCGCAACGCCGAGGAAGCGGAAGAGGACTGACCCCCGCCGGCCGGCCCGGCGGTGCACCGCCGGGCCGGCCGGTCCCACCCCCGAGGACCCGAGGAGCCGACATGCGTGTCCTGCTGGTCAACATGCCCTGGTCGCCCATCGACCTTCCCTCCCTGGCACTGGGAATACTCAAACGCAGCGTGGACGAGCGTGTGCCCGGCGCCGAGGCGGAGGTCCTGCACGCCAACCTCGCCTTCACCGACTGGATCACCGAGCGCACCGGATTCACCGGTGACGACTACGAGTACTACGCCCTGTCGTCCTACTTCCTGGGCTGCGGCGACTGGGTGTTCTCCTCCGCCCTCTACGACGACCCGCACTGGCGCGAGGAGGAGTTCACCGCGGTGATGCGCGGCAAGCTCACCAAGTCGCGCATGGCCATGACGCGGGCGCTGCACCAGGCGGTGCCGGAGTTCGTCGACGAGATCGCCCGCCACGTCGTGGAGTACGCCCCCGACGTCGTCGGGTTCACCTCCACCTTCCAGCAGAACACCGCGGCGCTCGCCGCCGCCCGCCGGGTCAAGCAACTCGCCCCGCACATCGTCACCGTCATGGGCGGCGCCAACTGCGACGGTGCCCAGGGCGCGGCCGTGCACCGCAACTTCCGCTTCGTCGACCACGTCGTGCGCGGCGAGGGCGAGGCCGCCTTCCCGCAGTTGCTCACCGCCCTCGCGGACGGCTCCGACCTCGCCGGTGTGCCCGGCCTGTGCCACCGAGGCCCCGACGGGGAGAGCCGTGTGAACCCCATGGCCACCCGGCCCCTGCCGCCTGCCGCGATCCTGCCACCCGACTACAGCGGCTACTTCGAGCGCCTCGCGGCCTCCGCCGCCCGCCACTGGGTCGAGCCCAAACTCGTCGTCGAGGGCGCCCGCGGCTGCTGGTGGGGCGAGAAGCACCACTGCACCTTCTGCGGCCTCAACGGCTCCTTCATGGAGTTCCGGTCCAAGAGCCCGGACACCTTCTACGAGGAGATCATGGAACTGGCCCGCCGCCACCGGGTCCTCGACATGTACGTGGTCGACAACATCCTCGACATGGGCTACCTCACCACCGTGCTGCCCCGGATCATCGACAGCGAGTACGACCTGCGGCTCCACATCGAGATCAAGGCCAACATGCGCCGCGCCCAGCTCCGTACGCTCGCCGAAGCGGGAATGATCTACGTCCAGCCCGGCATCGAATCACTCAACCACCAGGTGCTGGACCTGATGGACAAGGGCGTCAGCGGCTGCCAGAACGTCCGGATGCTCCGCGACGGCGCCGAGACCGGGCTCTCCGTCGCCTGGAACTACCTCCACGGCTTCCCCGGCGAGACCGCCGCCGACTACGACCCGGTGATCGCCCAGATCCCCGCGCTGGAACACCTCGACCCGCCGGTGGACCTCTCCGCCCGCATCGCCATCGAGCGCTTCAGCCCCTACTTCGAGCGTCCCGAGCTCGGCTTCACGGGACTGCGGCCCGAGGAGCACTACCGCTTCACCTACGACCTGCCGGAGGAGGAGCTGTACGACCTCGCCTATGTCTTCGAGGCACCCGACCGGGGCATCGGCGAGCCCACCGTCACCGCGCTCAACGACGTGCTGGCCGCCTGGAAGAAGCACCACACCGACGCCCGGCTCACCCACGCCGACCTGGGGGACCGCATCGTCCTGGTCTCCCGCCGCCGTGCCTTCGACTGGCGGACCCTGGAGCTCACGGACCCCCTCGAACTGGCCGTGTTCCGCCTCCTCGACCAGCCGCACACCCCCGCCGCCCTCGCCCGCAAGGCCACGGCGAAGGCGTCCGCGGCGGACTCCTCGCCCGCCGTCGAGGAGGCCGGTGTCCAGCGGCTCCTCGACTCGTGGCTCGCCCTCGGGCTGGTCTTCACCGACGGCGGACAGTACGTCCACATCGCCCCGGCGGCAGTCAACGAGGACCTGCTGCGCCTGGACTACATGCGCCACGCGTACGCGGAGGCGGCCACGCCCGCCGAGCCCGTCCACGTATGACCGCGTCCCGAGGAGGACCAGCCCCCATGACCACCGGCACAAGCACCAGCACCGGCACCAGCACCGGCACCGCCCCCGGCCCGGCCACCGTCCTCGCCTGGCGCGACTACGACCCCGCCGCCTGCGAGCTGCCCGGCATGTTCCTGGGCGAACTGGCCACGCCCGGCCCCCTGCCGGGCGCGGGCGACCGGCTGTGGCACCTCGGCGCCCGCCGCGTACGGCTGCCCGGAACCGTCGACCTCTCGGCCGGTACGGACCCCGCGCGGGCGGCCGCGACCGTGAACGCACTGAGCCTGGTGCGGGACCTCACCGCCCGTGCCGTCCTCGTCGAGTGGGACCTCCGGCTCGGCCCGGCGGCGGCCGGGGACGACTGGCAGGTCCTCAGCCACCTCCAGCCGCCCCGGCGCATCGAGGGCCCCGCCGGCTCCGACGAGGCGCTCACCGCCTGGCGGCGCGGCCACTACCTGTGCAAGTGCCTGTGGCGCAAGGGCCCCGGCTTCGTCCAGATCCGGGACCGCCGCTGGGGCGAGCTGCGCCGCTTCACCGCCGACGAACCGGAGTACGAGGCGGCCATCGAGCGCCTGGCGTACGGGGCGCCGGCACCGTCCGTGCCGAGCGCCGTGCTCGACGACTTCCGCGGCGAGCGGCTCGTGCTCGACGTGGGACCGCTCGCCTGGTGGGTGCCGTACCGGATCAGCCGCTGGCTCCAGGAGTCCATGGCGATCTGACGCCCCAGCCGCCGGCCCCGGCGGCCTCGGTGTCCGCGGTGTCCCGAGCCTGGTGGTGACAACACCAGGCCCGGGACACACTCCCACGCCACGCCGGACCCTGCCAGGGTCACTGCCATGACCCAGCGCACCACTCTGATCACCGGCGCCACCCAGGGCATGGGCCGCGCCCTGGCACTCGACCTGGCCGCGCGCGGAGGCACCGTCCTCCTGCACGGCCGCGACCGCACACGGCTTGAGGCGGTGGCCGCCGAGGCACGGGCCGCCGGCCCCGCCACCACCGTCCGCACGTACCTCGCCGACCTGTCCGACCTGGACCAGGTGCACGCCATGGCCGACCGCGTCCGCGCGGCGGAGCCGTACCTCGACGGCCTGATCAACAACGCGGTGGCGGGCGGCGGCGAGGAACCACTGAAGCGGGAACTGAGCCGCCAGGGCCACGAACTCCGCTTCGCCGTGAACCACCTCGCCCCCTACGCCCTCACCCGCGACCTGCTGCCCCTGCTCACGGCCTCGGCCCCCGCCCGCGTCGTCAACGTCGCCTCGATCGGCCAGGAGGCCGTCGACTTCGACGACGTCATGCTGGAGCGGGACTACGAGGGTCTGCGCGCGTACTGCCGGAGCAAGCTGGCCATGATCATGGCCACCTTCGAACTGGCCGCCGAGCTGCGGGGCACCGGGGTGACCGTGAACACCCTCCACCCCGCCCACCTGATGGACACGGACGGCGTCCGCGCGTACGGACTCACGCCCCTCACCACCACGGACGAGGGCGTCCGGCCGACCGTCCGTCTGCTTCTCGACCCGGACCTGGCCACCACCACGGGCCGCTACTTCGACCAGTTCACCGACGTACGGGCCCACGACCAGGCCTACGACCCCGAAGCCCGCGCCCGCCTCATGGAACTGACGCACCGTCTGGTCGCCTAGGCGACCCCGCCCGCCACCCCCGCTCCGCCGCCGAAGGACGCATCACCGGCCGGTACCGCACGCATGGCCGGCGTCACCGTCGCCACCCGGCAGGGGGAGGCCCTGCTCATCGCCACCCACGACCCGGCGGCGTTCCTGGACGCCATGCGCCGGGCGACCGCCGTCTCCTCGTCGGCGCCCGGCACGGGGATGTCAGCCGGGCTGCGGACCGCGCGGGTGGAGGGGGACCGGGAGGCGGTCGAGGCTGATGCCGAAGAGGTCGCGGTAGGCGGCCAGGACCTCCGCGTCCGTGCCGAGGGTGTCCTCGGCGCGCTCGCCGTCCCGGGTGGTGATCAGCGTACGGTCGCGGAGGGTGACACGCCCGGTGGCGGTGAGCCGGGAGCAGACCGGCCCCCGCGTGAAGGGCGAGGCGGGGGACGTCCGGTGCCACCAGGCGCCGGTGACGAAGTCGGCGAGGGCGCGGGGGCGCCGCGCGAGCCGGAGCTGCGGCTTGCCGTCCCGCAGGACGTCCAGGTCGCCGAAGGCGTCCTCGCCGCCCCCGCCGCCATCGGCGTCCTGGACGCGGAACACCCCCGCCGGGTCCTTCTGGTCGTCCCGGTCGTCGAGGGAGAGGGGGTGGTGCGCATGGTCGCCGAAGCCGACGTCCGCCAGCCAGCGGCTGCCGTCCTCCGCCTCCACCTGGAGGGCGAGGTGGTCGTACGGGATGCCCGGCACGCCGTCGGAGCCGTACACGCGGCCCTCCAGCAGCCGGACCCGGAAGCCCAGGGTGCGCAGGAGCAGCGCGAAGCCGCCGTTGAGTTCGTAGCAGAAGCCGCCCCGGCGCCGGTCCAGGAGCTTGCCGAGGATCGCCCCCGTGTCCAGCGGGACGTCCTCGCCGAGATGGATCGACAGGTTCTCGAAGGGCACCGTGCGCAGGTGCCCGAGCTGGAGGTCCCGCAGGTCGCCGGCCGTGGCGGCGGCGGGGTGCCGCGCTTCGATCCGGTCCAGGTACGCGGCGAGACGGGCGGGCGGGAGAGGCTCCAGGTCGTCCATGGCTCCAGTCTGACCGACGCCCCGCCGCCGGGGCCACCGGCTCCGGCCCCGCCGCGGACCGTACCCGCGTCACGAAAACCCCGGGCCACCGCCCGCGAACCCCCCGTAGCATCCTCGGATGCCGGACATCGAGACGCTGATCCCCTCGGCCGGGCAGGCCGACACCGACGCCCTTGGCGAGCTCGACCCGCGGGAGCTCGCCCGCTACGTCGCCGAGCCGTCGCACCCGTGGTGGCGGCGGCGGCCCTGCGCCCTGGCGCTCGCCGGGCGCGTACCCGAGGCGTGGGCCGGCGCGCTGCTCGACCGGGTCCGCGACACCGGCGACGTGGGCGAGGTGCGGCGGGCGCTGCTGGACGTCGTCGGTGACCGCCCGGAGCTGCTGCCCTGGCTGCGCCACGAGGACCGCCGCCACGAGAGCGGGTACGGCATGCCGGACGCGGTGCTCAGGACGCGCGGCCTGATCGGCGACCTCACGGCGGCCCGGGAGCTGGCCACGCTCGCGGCCGATCCGTGGCAGCACAGCCGTCAGGCCGGCGAGACGGCACTGGACGCGCTGGTGGAGCGGCACGGAGCCGGGGCCGTCCTGGCGCGACTGGGGGAGGAGCGGCCCGAGGACCGGCTCTTCCGGCTGCGGACGCGGGCCCGTGCCGGGCAGGACGTGACGTACGCGCTCGCCGACCCGGACCGGATGGTGGCCCACCGCGCCCACACGCTGGCCGACGACGCCGGCCGCCTCCGCTCGTACCTCACCGAGGCGCCCACCACCGAGGCCCGGTTGTGGGCCGTCCACGCACTGCACCGGCTCACCGAGGACCTCGACGAGACACGCGCGCTCTACAGGGAACTGGGTCGCCCGCGCGTCGAAGTCCCCGGCCTGGACGAGGAAATGCGCACGGCGATCCTCCACGAGTACGCCCCCTGGAGCCAGCCGCTCACCGACCCGCGCTGGCTCGTCGAGGCCCTGTGTGCCGCACCGCCCGCCCGACAGGACGTGGACGGCCGGCTGCACCGCGCCATGGACGCGCTCACCACCGCGGGCCTCGCCCCGAAGCCGCCCGTCCCGTGCGGTGCCCACCACGGGCAGGGCGACGGGACGTACCACGTCATCGAGTGCGGCGACGGCGAGGTCTGGATCAGCACCCTGGGCCGGTTCGCGTCCGCCCCCGACGGCGGCGAGGCGGCACGCCCGCCTCTTGAGGCCGCGGGCCTCCGCTGGATCGACGGGGAGACGGAGGCCATCCCGGTCACCGGCCTGCACGTCTACTTCTTCGGCCGTCGCGCCCCGCTCTCCGCCGGCGCCCTGCTGTTCCACTGGCAGGACTAGGCGCCGTCCGTCCGCCCACTGGTCTCGGCCGCGCTCTCACCGGGGTCACCGGGAAAGGGCGCGGGCGGGGGCAGGGTGGTGAAGGTCAGGCCGGAGAAGTCCCTGCCCTGGACGACCGGCCCGTTCTGGGTACCGCCGCTGATGGTGTTCGTCACCGCCCCGTCCCCGGTGCGCACCAGTGCGGCCCGCTCCTGCCAGGCCGCGAGACGGGTACGGAAGTCCTCGTCCACCGCGGCCCGCACCGCGAGGGCCGTGCTCAGCGACTGCGCCCGGCCCTGATCACCCGGATCTTCCCCCACCCTCCCTGCCGTGCGCCACCACAGGCTCGCATGCAGCGACGGACCGAGAGGGGTGGACGGTTCCCGCGCGAGCCGCACATCCGCCGCGAGTTAGACTCCTCGCGCTTGACGGCGCGAGTCAGAGGGGGCGGCGTGGCAGGTGACGGGGGCAGCAGAGCGCGGCGCGTCGACTTCGGCACCACCATGGTGTTCGGCGCGGTGTACGCCAGTGCGTTGTTCCTTCTGGTGACGGGCTTCGCCGGGGAGCCGGGCGGATGCGGGGGGCGCTTCCGGGACGCGTGCGCGGGTGGGACGTACGGGCGCCTCGGCGTCGGCTTCGGGCTCATCGTGGTGGTGGCACCGCTGCTGCACAAGGTCGTGCCGAGTGTTCCGTTCGAGCAGGGTGTCGGCCGGGCGGCCGCCGTGGCGGCGCTGCTCATGGGCGCGGTGGTGGGTGTCGCCCTGGCCGTGGTGGCACCGCGCCTGGCGGGGTGAGGCGTCCTTCGGCGCGTACGCCGGCGACGGCACCGAGCGGCACGGCAACGGACGTCACGTACCCGTACGCGACGGACTGCCGTGACCTCGCACCCCGTCGCGCACCCGGGCACGGCGGGCGCGGAGGGGCAGGGGGAGGCGGTCCAGCGACGGGCGCGGCCAGGGCCTCGGCTCCGGCTTCCAGTCGGACAGCGCCTGCCTGCCGCACCGGCGCCACACCGACGGGGAGATCCGCACCCGCTGACCGCCGGTGGTGATCAGCGTGTTCACGGGCGCCAGCGGGTCACCGGCCATCGTCTTGGCCAGCAGTACGGCGGCGGCCAGCGGCAGCAGGGCCGCCGCGAGGGCCGCGCCGGTGGTGGTGACGTGCCGCAGGTGCGGGCGCCGGGGTGCGTCGGAGATCATGGACCTCATTCCAGCAGCGCCCCCGGCGGGCCGCATGGGGCGGCGTACTCAGCCCGCCGCCCCACGTACTCAGGCGAGGACCCCTATTCGACCTGGATGCCGATGAGGCAGGTGTCGTCGTCCGTGTCCGACTTGCTGTGGGTGAGCAGACCGTCGAGCCGCTGCTCCAGGCTGGTGGTGGGGATGCGGGCGTTGGTCAGCAGTTGGGCCAGGGAGTCCTGCACCGACTCGTCACGCCGCTCGACCAGCCCGTCGGTGTACATCAGGAGCGTGTCACCGGGGGACATCTGCAACTCCTCCTCCTCGTAGGAGGCGTCCGACAGGGCACCGAGGAGGATGCCACCGACCGTGCGCAGCGTGGACGCCTTCTCGTCCCGGATCAGTACGGGCGGCAGATGGCCGGCCCGTGCCCAGCGCAAGGTGCCCTTGTGCGGGTCGAAGAGCCCGCAGACGGCTGTCGCGGTGACGTGCTCGGTCAGGTGGTGGGCCACGATGTTCAGCCAGGACAGGAGCTGGCCCGGCCCCGCACCGGTGACGGCCAGGCCCCGCATGGCGTTGCGCAGCACCACCATGCTGGTCGCGGCCTCTATGCCGTGACCGGCCACGTCCCCCACGCACAGCATGACCTGCTTGGAGGGAAGGACCACGGCGTCGTACCAGTCACCGCCCACCATCGACTCCGACTCGGCGGGCCGGTAGCGCACGGCGATCCGCAGTCCGGGGCTGTCCAGCGGCGGTTGGGTCGGCGGCATGATCGCGTGCTGCAACTGGAGCGTCAGACGGTTGCGTTCGGCGGCCTGCTGCTCGGTGTGGGCGAGCTGGTCACGCGTGGCCGCCAGGGCCACCTCGGTCCAGTGCTGGGCGGAGATGTCCTGGTAGGCGCCCCGCACGGCCAGCAGCCTGCCGTCGGCGTCCAGGACGGGCTCGGCGATCACCCGGACGTGCCGGGTGATCCGGTCGGGGCGGAGCAGGCGGAAGGCGGCCGAGGCCGGCCGCCGGTGGTACAGCACGGCGCGCAGGAAACGGCCGATGCCGACGGCGTCGTCCGGGTGCGCGTGGGCGGCCAGCTCCTCGAGGGGCACGGGCGGCATGCCCTGCGGACGCCCGTAGAGGTCGAACAACTGGTCGTTCCACATGATCTGGCCGGTGACGATGTTCTCCTCGAACCCGCCGATCCTGCCCAGGCGCTGGGCGTGCTGGAGCAGGTTCGCCAGACGCGCCGTGTCGTCCTCGACGCGCCAGATGAGCAGTACGCACCGGCCGTGGCGGCTGACGCTGATGTCGGCCACGGCATCGAGGGGAACCTGGTCGACCAGCGCCGTCAGGGTCATCCGCCGGGCACGGTACGGCTCGCCGGTGGCGTAGACGCGCTCGACGCTCTCGAACAGCTCGCTGCTGCCGACGACCATCGGATACGCCTCCAGCAGCAGCGCCCCGCTGACGGCGTTGCGCGGGCGCCCGGCCGGGTCGACGAAACGGCTGTTGACGTGGTGGATACGGAAGTCGGCGAGCTCACCGTCGGGGCCGAGGAACGGGGTGAGGACCAGCGCCGGGTCGTGCAGGCCCTCCGTCAGGTCCACCAGCTCGGACACGTCCGGGGTGGTCGTCCAGGCGTCCCCGGACGTCACCGCCGCGGCGGACGGGTGACCCTCCAGGGTGTGCGCGCACAGCTCGGCCAGCGCGTCGATCTGCCGCTCGATCTGCGGGGGTTGCGGCTCCAGCACGCCCGGCCAGCAGATCTCCAGGATGCCGTGCACGCGGCCACCGGTGCCCGCGGGGACGGCGATCCGCCCGCCGTCCGCGTTGTGCGCGCCGCCGATGGACGGCAGCCCCGACGCGGACAGGGAAGGAACCCGTACGGTCTGCCGCCGGCTCAGTGCCTGGCGCGCCAGCGTGGACACGCCCGGTGGCACGTACCGCCAGCGGCCGGCCTCGTCGGCGGGGAACCCGGCGTGCCCGGCCAGGGTCAGCGAGGCGTCGGAGCCCGCCGTCCACACGGCGAGGGCGCTGGCACCCAACGGCGCCAGGGCGTGCTCCAGCAGCGACTCGGCGACCGCCTGGGTGTCCCCGGCCGCCAGGGCGGCACTCTCGGCGGTGCGCAGCCGCACACCGATGGAGGCCGCGTCGTGCGCGCCGGCCGGCGCCTGACCGCTCGTCCGCCGGACGAAGGTGGTGGCGACGTCGGTGACGTGGTCCTGGGCGGCCTGGTTGACGATGTCCGCCGCCAGTTCCAGCGGGGCGACGCCCGCCTCCTCGGCCAGCTCCGCGAGCTGCCGGGCGGCCATGGCGGGACCGCACTGGAGCCGCTCGATGAGCACGCCCTTCGCCAGTTCGATCAGGGCGCGGCCGTCGGCCGCCGCCTGGGCCGCCCGGATCTCCGCGCGCAGCCGCTCCACCGTCGCGGCCAGCCTGCCCACACTTGAGTCCGTCTGCCCGGACGACACCCGCGCCACCGGGGCGAGCGCCTCGGCGTCGTCCCCCGTGGCCTGTGCGGGCACCACCGCTGCCCACTCCGCCGCCCCGTGGTCCGCCGGGGCGTCCGGCCCGTCCGGGGCGGTGGAGTGGGGCCGCGGTCCGGTCGGTTCGGGCGCCGGCATGTGGCCCTCCTGGTGTCCAAGATGCTCAGAAGTGCTCACTGTGCCGCTGAACTCCTTGGTCGGTACGGTGCGGTGGTCGTCGTGCGGGTGCCGCGGGGCCCGGCCGGGCCCCGCGGGGACTCATGACTGGGCGGGGATCCAGCGACCGATGCAGGCGATCAGGTCGTTGGCGTCCACCGGCTTGGTGACGTAATCGCTCGCTCCCGAGGCGAGGCTCTTCTCCCGGTCGCCGGGCATGGCCTTCGCCGTCACCGCGATGATGGGCAGTTGGGCGTGGGCGGGGTCCTGCCGGATCGCGGAGGTCGCGGCGTAGCCGTCCATCTCGGGCATCATCACGTCCATCAGGATCAGGTCGATCTCGGGGTGCTCACGCAGCGCCTCGATGCCCTTGCGGCCGTTCTCGGCGTGCAGGACCTCGATGCCGTGCATCTCCAGGATGCCGCTGATGGCGAAGAGGTTGCGCGCGTCGTCGTCCACCACCAGAACGGTACGGCCCGCGAGGGTGCTGTCGACGGCGTGCGAGGACGGCTGGCGTGTCTCCTCGGCCCGTACCAGCGGCAGCACGTCCCCCGGCTCCTCCGCCGACAGGTGCAGCGCGATCCGCTCGCGCAGCTCGTCGAGGCTGGAGATCAGCTCCAGCGGCCGGGCGTGCGAGCGGGCCTGGAGCTCCTCCTCCTGGGTCCGCTCCAGACGGCGGCTGTTGTGCGCCAGGACCGGCACCGTCATCGCGGCCGTGTCGCCGTCCATGGCGTCCAGGAACTGCAGGGCCGCGCCCTCGGGCATGTCCAGCTCCAGCACGACGCAGTGGAACGGCCCGGCGGCCAGGCTCTCGGCGGCTTCCTGCGCGCCCACGGCGGTGATGACCTCGACGTCCGCCATGTGCTTGGGCAGGTCCCCGCCGGCCAGGTCGGCCACCGCGCTCTCGGCCACCAGCGACAGCAGGCCCCGGCTGCGTTCCTCGACGACCAGCAGCCGCCGCTTCTGCCGCGGCACGGCCTGCGTACGGGGGGTCGCGCCGCTCTTGGGGCGCTCGGCGGTTCCGCTCGCGGCGGTCCACGCCGCCTCCGTGCCGCCCGAACCGCCCTGCCAGTCGGTCCGCGTCACCGGCAGGTACAGCGTGAACGTGCTGCCCCGTCCCAGCGTGCTCTCGGCGGTCACCGCGCCGCCCAGCAGGTGGGCGATCTCCCGGCTGATGGACAGCCCCAGACCGGTGCCGCCGTACCTGCGGCTGGTGGTGCCGTCGGCCTGCTGGAAGGCCCCGAAGATCGCCTCCAGGTGCTGCTCGGGGATGCCGATGCCGGTGTCCTTCACATGGAAGGCCACCACCGGCACGCCCCGGTGCACCGAGGGCGGCAGCTCGTTCTCCGCGGCCATCTCGATGCGCAGCTCGACGCTGCCCCGCTCGGTGAACTTGACCGCGTTGGACAGCAGGTTGCGCAGCACCTGCCGCAGGCGCGAGTCGTCGGTCAGCAGATCGGTCGCCACCCCGGGGGCGGTGGTGATGGTGAAGTCGAGGTTCTTCTGGGTGGTCATGGGCCGGAAGGTGGCCTCGACGTAGTCGAGGAGCTGCCGCAGCGCGACCACTTCCGGATTGATGTCCATCTTGCCGGCCTCGACCTTGGACAGGTCGAGGATGTCGTTGATGAGCTGGAGCAGGTCCGACCCGGCCGAGTGGATGATGCCCGCGTACTCCACCTGCTTGGGGGTGAGGTTGCGGGTGGGGTTCTGCGCCAGGAGCTGCGCGAGGATCAGCAGGCTGTTCAGCGGGGTGCGCAGCTCGTGGCTCATGTTGGCCAGGAACTCCGACTTGTACTTCGAGGCGAGGGAGAGCTGCTGGGCCCGCGCCTCCAGTTCCTGCCGGGCCTGCTCGATCTCCAGGTTCTTGGTCTCGATGTCGCGGTTCTGCGCCGCCAGCAGCGCGGCCTTGTCCTCCAGCTCGGCGTTGGAGCGCTGCAGCTCGTCCTGCTGCACCTGGAGTTCCTCGGAACGCGCCTGGAGCTCGGCCGTCAGCCGCTGGGACTCCTGGAGGAGCTCATCGGTACGGGCGTTGGCGACGATCGTGTTCACGTTGACGCCCAGCATTTCCATGAGCTGCTCGAGGAAATCGCGGTGGACGGCGGTGAACGGCGTGAACGACGCGAGTTCGATGACGCCGAGGACCTGGTCCTCGACGACGATCGGCAGGACGACCAGGCTGACCGGGGTGGCCTGCCCCAGGCCGGAGGAGATGCTGACGTAGTCGCCGGGCAGGTGGTCGACGGCGATCGTCCGCCGGCTGCGCGCGGCCTGCCCGACCAGGGACTCGCCCAGCTTGAAGCGGGCGTGGCCGGTGAAGTCCGCCGGACGGCCGTAGGAGCCGACCAGGATCAGCTCGGTGCCGTCCGCGGCCTCGTCGGCCAGGTAGAACGCTCCGTACTGGGCCGACACGAGCGGGGTCAGTTCGTCCATCACCAGCTCCGCGACCACGGAGAGGTCCCGGTGGCCCTGCATGAGGCTGGAGATGCGCGCGAGGTTGGACTTGAGCCAGTCCTGCTCCTGGTTGGCCAGGGTCGTCTCGCGCAGCGACTCCACCATGGAGTTGATGTTGTCCTTGAGTTCGGCGACCTCGCCGGAGGCGTCGACGGTGATGGAACGGGTCAGATCGCCCTCGGCCACCGCGCTGGCGACCTCGGCGATGGCCCGCACCTGGCGGGTGAGGTTGCCGGCCAGCTCGTTGACGTTCTCGGTCAGGCGCTTCCAGGTGCCCGACACGCCCTCGACCTCGGCCTGGCCGCCCAGGCGGCCCTCACTGCCCACCTCGCGGGCCACGCGGGTCACCTCGGCGGCGAACGAGGAGAGCTGGTCGACCATCGTGTTGATGGTGGTCTTCAGCTCCAGGATCTCGCCGCGGGCGTCCACGTCGATCTTCTTCGACAGGTCACCGTTGGCGACGGCGGTGGTGACGAGGGCGATGTTGCGCACCTGGTTGGTCAGGTTGTTCGCCATCGAGTTGACGTTGTCGGTCAGGTCCTTCCAGGTGCCCGCCACGTTGGGCACCCGCGCCTGGCCGCCGAGCATGCCCTCCGTACCCACCTCACGGGCCACACGCGTGACCTCGTCGGCGAAGGCGGAGAGCGTGTCGACCATGGTGTTGATCACCCCGGCGAGGGCCGCGACCTCACCCTTCGCCTCCACCGTGATCTTCTGCGAGAGGTCGCCCCTGGCCACCGCGGTCGCCACCTGGGCGATGGAACGCACCTGGCCGGTCAGGTTGGAGGCCATGACGTTGACGTTGTCGGTCAGGTCCTTCCACGTGCCCGACACACCCCGGACGGTCGCCTGACCACCGAGGTTGCCCTCCGTGCCGACCTCGCGGGCGACGCGGGTGACCTCGTCGGCGAAGGCGGAGAGCTGGTCGACCATCGTGTTGATGGTGTTCTTCAGCTCCAGGATCTCCCCGCGAGCCGTGACCGTGATCTTCTGCGAGAGGTCGCCCTGCGCCACCGCCGTCGCGACCTGCGCGATGGAACGCACCTGTGCCGTGAGGTTCCCGGCCATGAAGTTCACGGAGTCGGTCAGGTCCCGCCAGGTCCCGGAGACCCCCTTGACGTCGGCCTGCCCGCCGAGGATGCCCTCGGTGCCCACCTCACGGGCCATGCGGGTCACCTCGTCGGCGAACGACGAGAGCTGGTCCACCATGGTGTTGATGGTGTTCTTCAGCTCCAGAATCTCGCCGCGCGCGTTCACGGTGATCTTCTGCGACAGGTCGCCCTTGGCGACCGCCGTGGTGACCTGCGCGATGTTGCGGACCTGGTCGGTCAGGTTGCCCGCCATGAAGTTCACGGAGTCGGTCAGGTCCCGCCAGACGCCACCGACGCCCGGCACCTCGGCCTGGCCGCCGAGCTGGCCCTCGCTGCCGACCTCCCGTGCGACACGCGTCACCTCGTCGGCGAACGCCGAGAGCTGGTCGACCATCGTGTTGACGGTCTCCTTCAGCTCCAGGATCTCGCCGCGCGCGTCCACGTCGATCTTCTGCGACAGGTCGCCCTTGGCCACCGCGGTCGCCACCTGCGCGATGTCGCGCACCTGGGTCGTCAGGTTGCCCGCCATGGCGTTCACCGAGTCGGTGAGGTCCGCCCACGTGCCGGACACACCGGGCACCACCGCCTGCCCGCCGAGGGTGCCCTCGGTGCCGACCTCCCGTGCCACACGTGTCACCTCGGAGGTGAAAAGGGACAACTGGTCGACCATGCCGTTGAAGACCGTGGCGATCTCACCGATCAGCCCGTCTTCCTCATGGGGCAGCCGGGTGCCGAAATCGCCGTCGCGCACCGCCGTGAGGCCGGCGAGCAACTGCCGAAGCTCCGTCTCACCGACCTCGCCTCCCCCGCTGGAGGGCCGCGAACGCGGCACGGCACGCGGACCTTCGACCGTCGTCTCAGCCATGACCAACCTCTTCCTCAGATGCCACGACGAAAAGACCGGATAAAGGCACGCGCCACCGTCCCGGAGGCACCACGCCTATTTCCACTCTTGGGATTGCCTTATGACAAATACGCCGCAGGCTAACTGACGAGGCATGAGAAGGGCAATCGGGGCGAGATTCAGGGAAGGTTCCGGCCACTCGGCCAGAAATCGGTCAGGAGCGGTCGTGCGCCGGAGCCCGGAAACGGGCACCGGCGCCGCCTCGGCGCACCGGCGGCCCCCTCCCGCGCAGGCGCCGCCCCGGCGCGCCGGGACCGCGGCGGCCCCCCACCCCCAGGGGGCCCCGCCGCCCGGCCGGCGCGGGGACTACGCCCGCGTGTCCACCACACCGCGCAGCTTGCCGCTCGTCGGACTGCGGTCCAGCGACGAGCCGTCCACCGCCTCGACCGACAGGTCGAGCAGCCGCTCCTCCACGGCCGCCCGCAGCTCCGGATAACCGTCCAGGAAGACCTCCCGCAGCCGCTCCGGGTCCGGCGCGCCCGCCCGCTCCACCCGGACGGTGAGCCGCTCACGGGCGTCCTGGCCGGCGAGCACGACCTGGAGCTCGCCGCGGTAGCCGCCCCGCTCCTCCGCGAGGGACACGAAACGGCCGTGATGGAGGGAGTACGTGGCGACCCGCATGACGTCGCCCAGCCTGCCCATCAGCTCGAAACGCGGCGCGTGGCTCCCGCACGGGCAGCGCCCGGGGACCGCGCGGCCGAGGTCACCGATGACGTAACGGCCGAGGTCCTGGCCGCGCCGCTCATGCGTGCTGAAGACCAGGCGGCCCGTCCCGCCGGGCGGCACCGGCCGGTCGGAGTCCAGCGCCAGAATTTCCATCGTGTGCAGGTCGGCGTGGAGGTGGTGCACCCCGCCGGTGCTCTCGGCGCACTGGTAGCCGAGCGGGCCGAGGTCGGTGCTGCCGTACGTCAGGGAGCGGACGACCTCGACGCCGAAGCCCTCCTCTAGCGTGCGCCGCTGCTCGCGGGTGAAGTGCTCGCCACCGTAGAAGATCTTCCGGATGCCGCCGTAGGCGCGCAGCGGACCGGCCTGGTCGTGCAGGAGCTGCCACAGGTACGACGGCATCCCGAAGAGGGTGTCCGCCCCGTGGGTGATGAGCGCCTCGGCCGTCGCCCGGTGGTCGGGGCCGGCCGCCAGCGGCAACTGCACGCCGCCGAGCCGCTCGAGGATGGAGAAGAAGCTGAGGAAACTGCCGTACATGCCGCCGCAGTAGAACAGGTTCGCCGTGCGGTCGCGCACCGGGTCGTAGCCCGCGGCGAGCAGGCCCCGGGCGGCTGCGCGCATCTGCGTGTCGTAGTCGTCGTAGCTGAACAGCGACAGGGCGGGCGCGCCCGTGGTGCCGCCGCTGCGGAAGTACAGCTCGGCGTCGGCCCGCGCGACCGTGCGGTGGCGTTCCTGGACCTCCTCCTTGCCCACCAGGGGGCCGGCGGGCGGCGGCAGGACGACCGGCCGGGCCAGGTCGTCCAGGCAGGCGACGGTGGCGAACCGGTCACCGGCGTGCACCGCCACGCGGCGGCTGTAGCGCTGGAGCGCGTACACGCCGTCGTGCGGCTCGCCGGAGTAGCTGTCGTGCATGGAGCCGACGGGTGTGACGCGCGTGACACCGGCGGCCAGGGCGACGCGTGACAGCTCCGCGACGTCGGTACGGCTGCCCGCGAGGCCGACGGTCTGGAGGTAGCGCCGCATGGGGCGCAGCGTGCCCACCACCCGCTCGCGCGGCAGCGGCTTGACCCACAGGCTGCGGTGCAGCGGGGACGCGGTCAGCGCCGGACGGGTGTCGGCCATGACCCGCCACGAGCCGTCGGGGGCGGCGAACACCCGGGTCAGACCGAGGTGTTCCTCCAGTCGCGCGAGCAGCTCGGTGGTGGTCACCTCCGCCTCCTCGGCGCGGTCCGGCGCCCCGTCGGCGGCGGCGGGCCCGCGCGCCGCCAGGACGTCCGCGAAACGCTCCGCGAACGCGAACACCTCCGCCTCGTCCTCGGTGTCCAGGTACACCACCTGCGGGCTGGCGCACGCCTGCTGCTCGAAGAGGCACACGTCATCCGCCAGGGCGTCGAGCGTCGCCGCCTCGCCCCAGGCGTCGCGCGTCAGGTACGCGAACGAGATGCGGTGCCCCCACTCCACCAGGCGGCACCCCGGCGGCACATGGGTGGCGACGCCCTCCACCGCGCTCTCGCCGCCCCACACGGCGACCGCGTCGGCCTGCGCGCACATCAGGCGCAGCCACTCCTGGCGCGCCGACGGGAAGCGCAGCACGATCACGCGTGCCGCGACGGCACCACTCGGGTCCAGGGCGGCCAGCTCGGCCAGCAGGTGCTGCGCGAGCAGGGTGTCGGAGCCACTGGTCTTGAGGATGTTGACGTTGCCGGCGAGCAGGCCTTCGACGACGCTCAGCGGGGCGACCGTGGCGGCGTTGCCCGGCGCGATGTGCGCGACCAGGCCGACGGGCGCCCACGCCTCGTACACGGTCTCGCGGGCGTCCGGCCGGTTCAGCCGCTGCGGGGCGGTGTCACCCAGCTCGCGGCGCAGCTTGCGCGTGAGCTCACGGCGGCCGAGCAGGGCCCCGAGCTCGGCGAGCAGCGACGGGTCCTCGCCCTCGGGCAGATGGCGCGCGAGCCGGGCGCGCACCGGGTGGGCGGGGTCGAGCAGGGCCGTCGACAGGGCGTCGCAGGCGGCCAGCAGGGTGTGCGTCTCCAGCGGAGTGCCGAGCGCGTCCTGGACCGCTCCCGCGAGCCCGGCCAGGCGCCGCCCGGCCTCCTCGTCCCCGACGAAGGCGCCCTGCCAGTAGTGGTGTTCGCCGGTGCTGTGCGGCTGCACGGTCGTCACGACATTCCCTTCATCAGTTCCGCCGCGGCCACCGCGCAGCTTCGGTTGCGGCTCACCCCGGCACGGCCGTGGACGGTGAACCAGTCGGTGCCCAGCCCGCATCCGCAGGCGTCGCCGGGGTGCACCGAGGCGAGGTCGCCCATGACCACGCTCTGCGCCGGTACGGAGGTGATGTACGGCGACACCAGGTGCAGGAAGCCGGTCTCGCCGTACGGCAGCGGCTCCAGCGTCCGCGTGGAGCGGGCACCGACGCGCGACCAGACCGGGGCGTGCAGCCGGTGGTGGTCGCACTCCACGTACGGGACGCAGTGCTCGACCGAGCCGAACGTGTCACGCACCCGCTCGCCCGGGATGCCGAGCTGCTCGGTGACGCGGGCGTACAGCTCCTCCTTGCCGATGCGCCGGTCGGCGTGGCCCTTCCAGCCGCCGCCCAGCACCACGAGCGAGCCCTCGGGCAGGCGCAGCGGCGGCAGCCCCATGGCCCGCATCCGCTCCAGGGTGAAGAAGAGGAAGGCGGGGAAGCCCAGGATGCGCACGGGCGCGTCGTCCCGCTCGAAGCGCCGCAGCGCCGCGACGCACCCGAAGGGGTCGAACTCGTGACTCCCGCCGCCCGTGTCGCGCAGCGCGTACGCGACGCCGCGCGCCGGCGCGAAGTCGCACAGGTAGTTGTCCGTGAAGGCGGTGCCGAGGTCGAGCGCGGGCGCCGGCTCGTAGCTGTAGAGGAGGTAGTTGACCTCCTGCTCCGGGGTGATCCAGCCGTTGCGTTCGAAGATCCGGGCCACCATGCGCTGCGCCGAGCGGATGGTCCACCGGTCGAAGAACATCTGCGACTTCTGGCCCGTGGTGCCCGAGGACGTCAGGCGCAGCTCGACCTCGTCCCGCGGGATGGACACCACCTCGTGGCGCTTGAAGAAGTTGGCGTGCACCAGTGGCGTGCGGTACGGGTGGGCCGGCGGCGTCGCCTCGTACAGCGAGCGGAAGAACGGGGAGCGTTCGGTGTGCCAGGCGTTGATCTCCGCCATGGCCGCGGCGAACAGCTCGTCCTCGGCGGGCCCGCGGGTGTACGGGTCGGCCAGGTCGCACAGGCGCTGCACGTGCGGCAGCGCGGCGGGGTCGGGGACGCCGACCGGGGCGAGATGGGGATTCATGGGGCAACCTCGAAAGTGGGCAGGTACGTCGACGCCCAGGCCGACAGGTAACAGTCCAGGTAGGGCTGGAGGGGCGGCTCGACCGCGACGCCGCGGAAGTCGATCCGCTCGCTGGACCGGGACAGGACGACGAAGTCGTGGAAGCCGTCCCCGTCCCGCCGCATGGCCGGGTAGAGCGCGCCGGCCACGAACCCCTGGGCCAGGAACGCCGAGAGCGCCTCGTGGTGCGCCAGCGGCACCAGCGCCTCGACGTAGCCCGCGCCCGCCCTGGTGAGCGCCCGGGTGACGGGCTCCAGACAGGCGGCCGCGGCGGCCGGATCGGGGTGGGCGGCGATGAGCGAGCCGTACCCGCCGGCGCGGTTGAGGCAGGCGTACACCTCGAAGCGCCCGTCCTCCGGGGTGAGCAGCACATTGGGCGTGTGCAGCGGGTAGAACCAGCCGCCCGCGTCCGGGAACCGCTCCCGGAAGCGCCTGCGTACGAAGGCGGGGGCCTCGATCATCTCCAGGGGCCCGGTCGCGCCGCACCCGGGCGCGGGGGCCGGTGCCACGGCCCGGGTGCCGTCGTACGTCACGCCCAGGGCGCGCTCGACGGTCCGCAGGAGGGGGAGCAGGGGGGCGGGCACCTCCGGCACGGGGTGGCGCCGCTCCAGTACACCCGGCCGGTGACGCGCGTAGAGCGCGAGGCTCTCGCGGTTGCTCAAGTCCACGGCGTTGGGCAGGACGCCCAACGGGCGGAAGCCGTTGCGTGCGACGACGCGCTGGGGACCGGCGCCGACGGTGCGGACCGTGGCGTACACCGAGTCCAGCCGTCCGGCGTCCAGCGTCCCGGCGCACAGTGCCTCGGTCAGGCGGGCGGCGAGCCCCCCGGACCGGTGGTCGGGGTGCACGGCGAGCCCTTCCAGGCGGCCGATCCGGCTGCCCGGCTCGCTGCGGACGGCCGCCGACCCCGCCAGGGCGCCGGTGCCGGGGCAGCGGGCGACGAGCCACAGCGTGTGCGGATCGTCGACGAACCGGGCCATGGTGGCCGGGTCGGTGCCCAGCGCGACGGGGTAGTGGGGCCCGTAGACGGCGTAGTAGAGCTGGCGCAGCTCGGCGATGTCCGCGGCCCGGGCGGGCGTGATGGGGGCGTTCACCGTGCACCTCCGGCAGTTGCGGGCCGCGGGGCGCTGCGCCCCGTGAGCAGGGCCAGGGCACACGCGGCGGGCACCAGGCCGGCGGCCTGCACCAGGCACAGCGTCTGCGCCGGCAGGTGGTCCCCGGCGAACCCGAACAGCAGCGAGCCCACCGGGAACGTCGCCCCCAGCACGGCCTGCATCACGGCGAAGAAGCCGGGCTTGTCGGCCGTGGGCACCAACCGCTGGAACAGGGCCACGAACCGGACCCCCACGACGCCCACGCACCACCCCGCCACGGCCAGGCAGCCGGCGAACACCGGGCGGGCCGCGAACAGCCCCGGCAGCGCCAGGGCGACGGCCATCAGCCCCAGGCACAGCGCGCCCGTCACGGTGGGCCGCCCCGGGACCCGCGCGCCGGTGAACGAGCCGACCAGCGTGCCGATGCCCAGCGAGGCCTCCAGCAACGCCACCGTCCCCCCGCCCCCGGCCAGCACGGACCGGGTGTACAGCGGGATGACGACGAAGACGGCCGTGGTGAAGAGGTTGGCCGCGGTGAAGCAGAGCAGGATGCGCCGGACGTAGGGCAGTTCGCCCAGGATGCGGCGCAACGTGCGCGGGGCGGCCGGTCCGCCGTCCGCCGTCGTGGTGTGCTCGTTCGGCGTACGGCCGTCTCCCGGCGCGGCGGGGGACGCGGCCCGGAAGCGTACGCCGGTGATGAGCAGCGCGGCCGTGACGTAGGCGGTCGCGCAGCCCGCCGCGAGTCCGGCCACCCCGGCCCGGTCGACGATCAGCGCGCCGAGCAGCGCACCGCCGAGACCGGCCAGGGACTGCGTGGACAGCTCGAAGCCGGTGGCCGCCTCGATGTCCTCGTCGTCGACGAGTTCGGGCACGGAGGTCGTCAGGCAGGGGTCGAAGAAGGCCTGGCAGGCCGCCAGGGCCAGGGCGGCGGCGTAGGCGGCCGGCAGCGGCAGGTCGCCCGACCAGGCCCACGCCGCCAGGGCCGCCGCGGCGGCGCCCGCCACCCCTGCGGCGGCGCGCAGGACGGAACGGTGGGCGATCCGGGCCACGGCACGGGCCACGACCGGCGCGAGGGCGACGGCGGGCAGTGTGCTGACGGCCATGAGGACCCCGGAGGCCAGGCCCTGCCCGCCCTCGACGGCGTAGGCGACGAGCCACCAGGAGACACCCACCTGGAACATGCGCACGGCGGCCTGTGTCAGGACCTGCCCGAGCCACACGGCGCCGAACGCACGGTTCCGCAGCACGAGCGGCAGCCGCCGCTCCCGGGCCGGGGGAGTGGTCCGGCCCCTGGCGCCGTCCGCGCTCGTGGCACGGGGGGCGCTCGGGGCACTGGGGGCGGTCATGCCGTCGGCCTCTCGTCGAGTACGCGGACGAGCTTGCCCGTACGCGGGTTGGCGGCGAGGTCGCGGTGGCGCGCCCACTGCACGGCGAGCGGGTGCACGAAGCCGGCGCGGACACTGTCGGGGTAGAGCGGCCGGGCGTTCTCCAGCGCCGAGACGACGGCCTTCGCGAGCGGCTCCAGACCGGCCGGGTCGTCGTCCCCCGGCGCGGTGGCCAGCCGGAGGATCAGCCCGTCGCGGCCGTCCCAGCGGCGTACGACCAGTTGCATGCCGACGACGCGGCCGGTGGTGTCGGCCCCGGAGACGGCGTCCTGGGCGTCCTGCGCGTAGAGGGACACCGGCCCCACCCGGACGCCCTCCTCGGCGCGCCCGAGGATGCGGAAGTGACCGGCCGCCGGGTCCGTCCACTCGGCGCGGTCGCCCGCCGGGTAGCGGATGATGGGCATGAGGCGGCGGAAGAGGCTGGTGACGACGACCCGCCCGGGGCGCCCCGGCTCGGCGATCGGCTCGTCCGTGGCGTCGTCGAGGATCTCGACCACCGAGTGCGGCGTGAACGCGCGGTGTACGCGCGGATCGGCACCCGGCACGGGACGGCCGAGCAGGCCGGCGTCGACACTGGCGTAACCGACCGAACGCGCCTCGGCGTTCGGGAACGCGGCGGCCAGCAGGCGCCGCTGGTCGGCGAAGAGCGCCTCCCCGCCGAACAGGATCAGCTCCACGGCGTCCGGCCGGGTCCCGGTGGCGACCACGTGGTCGGCCAGCCGGCACAGCGTGGTCGGCGTACCGGCCACGACCTGGGCGGAGAAGTCGCGCAGCGTGGGCACCGTCGACTCCAGCGGTGCGGCGCCGCCGATCGGCAGCCGGACGTTGTCGACGGGGCAGTGGGCGAGCGCATCGAGGATGAACAGGAAGCTCGCGTACAGCTCGCCCGCGTAGAACAGGTCCGCGACACGGTGTCCCGGCCGCAGCCCGGCGTCCACCAGCCCGTGGCCGAAGGCGGTGACGAACGTGCGCCACTCGTCGCGGGTGTAGACGGAGAACTTGGGTGCGCCGGTGGTCCCGCCGGTCTTGTACACCGTCGCCTCACTGAGGGGACCGGTCAGGACACGGTTGTCCCGCACGGTGTTGGCCGACCAGAACGCCTGCTGGTCGACGACCGGCAGGTCGGTGAGGCGGTCGGCGTCCGGCGGCAGGGACGCGTAAAGATCGCGGTAGAAGGGTGAGTTGTGACGGGCGAACCGTATGAGGTCCGGTAGCTGATGGGCGGACATGCGGCCTTTGCCTAGGTGAATGGAACAGGGTGGGAGTCACCGCGGCGTGGCGAGACCACGAACTCGCCGCCTGCGGGATCGAACGGTCTGCGGGGGAGACCCCCGAGCCCCCCGCCCCTGAAGCGCGCCGGAAACTGACGCGCAGTCATGATAATGGATCATTCGTGTGTCCATCGCAAAATTGACCGCATTTATTTCGCTATGCCTGGCCGAAAACGACACTTCTTGCGGTGTGTGGCGGTGTGTGCCGTGCTGCGTCCATCGGCCGCCACAATGGGGGGAGTTGGCCCGGAAGGTCGGCCGGCGTGCGTCGGTGTACGGGCAGGTGACCGAACATCAGAGCGCGGGCGAGGGGCCCGGCGCGGTGTGGTGGGTCATGCGGCGGGGCCCGGCGCGGTGGAACGCCGTGAGGTGTCCCGTCGGGTGATGGCCTCGGCCACCTCGTCGACGGCGGTACGGATCATGGCGCCGTACGGGCCGTCGGGGAGGGCGGGGGCGTGCCGGCGGGCCGCCTCGATGTGCTCGGCGGCGGCGCGGAAGGAGCCGAGCCGGCGGTGGTCGTCGGCGAGGTTGAGGTGGAGGGACGGATGGAACCCCGCGACACGGAGGCCGGCGTGATGTTCCTGGGCGCGCTGCTCGGTGAGTGCGTCGGCCGCGTCCAGGGCCCGCAGGTCCCAGGTCAGGGCCTCGGCCGGGTCTTCGCAGAGGTCGGCCAGGTGGTGCGCGAGCGTGCAGCGGTGCAGGGGGTCGCCGGTGACCCCGATCGTGGCCCAGAGGTCCAGGAGCTCGCGCCGGGCGGAGGCGGAGCGGCCGGCATGGCCCTCGGCGACGGCCTGCCCGATCGCCTCCATGGTCGGGTCGGGTCGGGGTGGGCGGGAGCGGGGTGGGCGGCGGTGGGGTGAGCGGGGCCGGCGTCGGTGGGATTGGGGTCGGTGGGATTGGGGTCGGTGGGAGTGGCGGCCATGGGGGTGGCGGTCATGGGGGGCGGTCATGGGAATCCTTCGCGGTCGGCTCACTCGGAGCGTTGGTCCTGGACGGGCATGGCGAGGGTGGTGAGGTCCCCGCGGTCGGCAGTGCCGGTCGTCCCGTTCGCCCAGCCGCAGCCACATTCCGTGCGGCGTCGCCTCCAGGCGCACCAGCGGGCTGCGGCGGACCTCCGGGACCGCTGCCCGCAGGTCGTCCCCCTCGATGGTGGCGGCCCAGCAGGTGGTCCCGGGCCCACCGGTCGCCAGGGTCCGGGTGGAGAGCCGGTAGCGGTCGGTGGCGGTCAGGGTGACCGCTTCCGGGGTTGCCTCGACGCGCAGGCCGCCGAGCGCCGGCATCCCCGGCTCGCGCGCTGTGGCGGTCAGGACCTGCTCGACCGCGTCGGCCAGTACGGGGCCCTTCAGCGTGGTGACCGGCACGGCGGGCGCTCGGGTGAGCGAGGCCTTGACGGTCATGGCCGGCCGCTGGGCCGCCGCCGCCTCCCCGAGCACCTTGGCGACGTGCTCGTCGATCAGCCGGGACGCGTCGTCGGGGCCGGCGTCGAGCACCGCTTCGACCGTGGTGAGGGGCATGGCCGCCTCGCGGAGCCGGCGCAGTGTGACGGCCCGCGGCACCTGGTGCGCGCCGTAGTAGCGGTAACCCGAGAACGGGTCGACCTCGGCGGGGCGCAGCAGCCCGCAATCGGCGTGGAAACGCAGCGCGCTGGGCGTCAGGCCGCTGCGCCGGGCGAAGTCCCCGATCGGCATCAGTTCGGCGTGTGGCACCCCGGCATCATCGAGCTTCAGCCAGGTCGAAGGTCAACACCGGCCACAGCCCACCGCCCCGCCGGCCTGTGACCCGCCGCCCCACCCGCCAAGGCCACCGCCCCCGTGGTCGCCGGTTCAAATGTCACCCGGTCAATTACCTCAATTTCGTTGAACATCCCTGAACTGACGTCAGGTGCGTGCCCCAGGTATCGCGATGGGTCGTTCGAGCGCAATTGCAGCCATGCATATGCCGGAGAATGCGCCTAGCATAAAAGCATGGAAACTGAAGGTAAATACTACACAGTCAAGACGGGTGACACTCTGTACGCGATCGCGCGGACCTTCGGCACCACGGTCGAGCAGCTACAGGCGTGGAACAACATCCCGAACCCGAACATCATCAAGATCGGCCAACGGCTGATCGTCAGCCAGGAAGCACCGCAGCCCGGCGCGCAGTTCGTCCCCTTCCCGGGAGCTGCCTGGTTCAAGACTCAACCGAACAGCCCCATCATCGCCATGATGGGAGCCCGTCTGATCGAGGAGAGGTGCTCGGCATACGGCCCGGGCGGCCCCTCGGCCCAGTGGAACCAGCAGCACCGCGACTCCTATGCCATGTGGCAGCGCAAGCTCGGATTCAGGGGCGCGGACGCCGACGGCTGGCCGGGGGAGAAGTCCTGGACCAAGCTCCGGGTTCCCTACCAGGTATTCGCCTAGGGCGGTCACCGCCCGGTGCGGAGAGGAGACCACACACACGCCCGGAGGGGCCGCCGCACGGAGCCGCCGGGTGAAGCGGACATCGAAGCAACACACAGTGCCTCCCGTGGGGTTGTGTCCGGGTGGGGCCGCTCCGCGGGAGGTCCATCAGCACCCCGCCCCGGCAGGCGGATGGCACCGCCGTCCCCGGGGAGGCGGTGACCGGCCCCGTCGTGCGACCGGCCCGCCGTCACCTGCCGAGCAGCGGGCACAGCCCGGGAACAGACCGGAGGCCGGACATGGCAGTGACGGTTAGCGAGGGCGCGGAACGGCTCATGCAGGCCGAGGCCGCGGCCGAGCGGTATCAACGGACGAGCGCCGAGCGTCAGGACGTCGAGCGGCAGTTGGACGCGGGGGTGAAGTTCCCCGACTCACCGGAGGCCATCGCGGTACGCGCCGCACGGCTGCTCGATCGCCAGGCGGTGCCCGCCGCTGCGGCGGTGGAGAGCATCCGCGACGAGCACCTGACCGCGCCCGCCGCCTACGAACGCATCCTCGGCCTGTCGAAGGAGTTGCAGGCATGGAGCTTCCTCCCGCGCGGGGCACGGGCGGCGCGCACGGTCGCCCGGATCTCCGCCCGGGAGAACGGCCGCGAGCTGCCCATCGGCACCGGCTTCCTGGTTTCGCCGCGCCTGCTGATGACCAACCACCACGTCCTGCCCGACGCGGCGTCCACGCAGCAGTGCCTCGTCGAGTTCGACGCCCAGGTCACCGTCGACAACACCCCCGGGGCCTCGATCCGGCTGGAGCTCGACCCCGGCACGTTCTTCGTCGCGAACGAGCGGCTGGACTTCGCCCTGGTGCTGGTCCGCTCCGCCGACGGTGTGCCGCCGGGGGAGGTGTTCGGGTGGAACAGGCTCAGCGTCCAGCTCGGCAAGCTGGTCATCGGTGAGCCGGTGAACGTCATCGGCCATCCCATGGGCCGCCTCAAGGAGGTCGCGGTCCGCGACAACGCCCTCCAGGTCCGCATGGACGACTTCCTGCACTACAAGACCGACACGGAGCCCGGAAACTCCGGCTCGCCGGTCTTCAACGACCAGTGGGAAGTGGTCGCCCTGCACCACAGCGGGGTGCCGGACAAGGACGAGCGGGGCCGCACCCTGCGCAAGGACGGCAAGGTGTGGCAGCCCGGCGACGGCGACGACGCCATCGCCTGGGTCGCGAACGAAGGCGTACGCATCAGCTCCATCCTCACTCACCTCGCCGGGCTGCCGCTCGACCCGGCCGGACGCGCCCTGCTGGCCGAGATGGGGCCGGACTCTGGCCTCCAGGAAGCCGGCGCCCCACCGCGGACGGCCCCCCTGCCACCCGCCGACGCCACCGGAACCCCGCCCGCGGCCACCACCGGAACCCCGCCCGTGGCCACCACCGGAACCCCGCCCGTGGCCCCCGGTCCCACGCGGGAGTCCACCGGCACCCGTGTCGGCCTCCGCGCCGGCCCGACCGCGTTCGGCGGCACCCGCCACCTCGTGTTCGTCCACGGCAGGAGCCAGCAGGGCAAGGACGTCGAGATGCTCCGCCGGGACTGGTCCGCAGGACTCAACCACGGGCTCACCCGCGCCGGAATGGCACCGATCGACCCGGGGGACACCTGGTTCCCGTACTACGGCGACACGCTCATCGGCGCGGTCGAGCGGAACGAGTCGGTTCCCCGCCCGGCCACCGCGACACGGACGGCCACGGCCGGCATGGCGGCGGAGGCGTGCGCACCGGCGGGCCCGGCCAGAGGCACCTATGAGCGGCTCATCGCCGAGGCGGCGGCGAACGCCCACATGCCGCCGGACGGCGCCACGGCGAACGAGGCGTTCGGGGGCTCGCTCGTCGGGGCGCTGCAACGGCAACTGAGCTGGCTGGCCGCGAAGACCGACCTGGACGAGTGGGTCATCGCCACGATCCTCCGTGACGTCGCCGCCTACCTCGACGACCAGGAGGTCCGTGAAGCGGTGCTGAACGAAGTGCTCCGCTCGGTGCCCACGTCCGGCGAGCTCGTCCTCGTGACGCACAGCCTCGGCACCGTCGTCGGCATGGATCTCCTGACGCGCCTCGGCCCGGACGTGAACATGGCCCTGCTGGTCACCGCCGGCAGCCCCCTCGGGCTGGACACCGTCCAGAGCCGGCTCCTCGTCGGCGGCCCCAAACTCCCGGACGGCCAGTTCCCGTGGGTCAACGTCTGGTGCCCGAACGACGCCGTGGCGATCGGATGCCCCCTCGGTGACACGTGGCAGAGTGAGCTGACCGACATGGCCGTCACCAACGCCCGGGACCGGGCGCACGACATCGAGGAGTACCTGCTCCACCCGGAGGTCGCCGCAAGGATCGGGACGGTCCTCGGGGCGGCGTGACACCGGTGCCGGCGCCCGGCCCGGACATCCGGGCCGGGCGCCGGCACGCGCACCGGCTCAGGGCCTCTCGGCCGGGACACGGGTGGGGATGGTCGGGAGCACCACGTGCCGGCTCACCGACGGCAGGACGCGGCCGGAGGCCGCGATCTCGAACAGATCCGGAAGTACGTAGTCCTCGGCGGCGTCGAGATCGACCGCGTACCCGAGGTCACCCAGGCTCGCCGCCGTCAGCCGGCTCAGCGGGTTGTCGCGGCCCTCGATGTTCGGCGACATCAGCTCGTTGACGAAGACGCTCTCCCGCCAGTGACCGCCCGCACTGCCGGAGCCGCCCTCGTTGGCCACCGGCACCGGGGTGGGCCCCCTGTCCTTGAGCCTGCCGAACTCCTCCATGGCACCCGGCCCGACGAAGGTCGGGTCGGTTCCCGGGAAGTCCTTGAGGAGCCCGAAGTCCGTCCAGACGGTGCCGATTCCCAGCACGTGCCCCATCTCGTGCGTGATGACGTCGAGCAGTGTCCCCTCACCTTCCATCGCGGCCAGGTCGGCACTGTC
This sequence comes from Streptomyces sp. WAC05374, assembly GCF_004353505.1. GTDB lineage: Bacteria > Actinomycetota > Actinomycetes > Streptomycetales > Streptomycetaceae > Streptomyces. Next base: position 345,446 of record NZ_SMNQ01000001.1, on the reverse strand, counting down.
GAACCTCATGATGCCCGTCACGGGAAGCCCGGCTCCGCTGGACGCCTCACTGCTGCGCAGCCGGGTGGGTCCGGCCTCCCCGAGGGTGTTGGGATTGTTGTTGACGCCGTCGATCGGGACGCCCTCGGCGTCTATCAGGAGGTCGTCGACCACCACCTCACCGGAGAAGTCGCGAATGATCGCGGTTTCCAGGTCTCCCACCATGACGCGCGCCCAACGGTCGGCGGCCTCCGCGAAGACGCTCTTCTGGCTGTTCGTCAGTCCTCGGACGAACCGCACCTCTATCTGGAACGGGGATGTGGTCTCGGCGAGCTCAGCGGCACGGCCACTGTCCGCCACAGCCCGGTACGTTTCGAATGCGTAAGGGGTCAGCCTGCCCATGGTCACCACTTCCGTCGCGTGCAGCCCAATTGGCCCCCTCTTCAACGGTATGCCTATTCAGGTCGGCAGGCCATGCCCTCAAGTGCTGTTGAGAATTCTCCCGTTGAACTTTCTCTTATTCAATTCGGTGGCCGGGTGCCGTACGCTGGAAGGACACGAGCAAGTCGACATGGAAAGCGCACAATCGCCCGACACCTTCGGGGCCATGGACCAACAGCACAGGTGGCACCCAGGGAAGCGGCTGTTCCCCTCCGCAGACAGGACCGGCAGTCAGGACCAACAGCCCGGCCGGCAGGCACCTGCCCACACCCGCGAGGGCGCCACCGGGGGAGAAGCGCGGTCGTCGCCCCGAACTCTCTGAAGGACCATGTGAGACAGGAGTTCGCCATGGCCGTCGACATCTGCAACCACACCAATGCCCGCCCCACGATCAAAATCGGCTCCTCGGGAGTCGGTGTGCAACAGGCACAGTGTTACCTCAACAATTCCCTGACGGGTGAGGGACTCGTCGTCGACGGAATCTTCGGCCCCCTCACGGACGCCGCGGTGCGCAGGTTCCAGGGGTGCGCGGACATCACGGTCGACGGCCTCTGCGGAGCGCAGACCTGGTCCCATCTGACGTTCTGGGCCAACAGCCCGGACTTCGTCTGCTGAAACATCCGTCCGGCACTGGTGGACCCATGGCTGACAGACCCGGACTCCGCGACCGCCGGAGGCGCAGCGCGCACGAGAAGGGCCTGTGGGAGCTCCGGGAGAGCCTCACCTCGCGCATCAGCGAACTCGAAGCGCTGCTCCGCGCCAAGACCGGGCGCGGCGAGCTGCCGGTGGAGGCCCAAGCGCTGGCGGACCAGGCGTTCAAGGAACTCGAGGAAGCCAGGAGCACCCTCCGCCACGACCACCGCCGGCGCATCCCGGCCGCACATCTGGCCGTGGCCCAGACGCGCTTCGACGTGGCGCACAACCTCATGCTCAGGATCGCCTCCCTGGACGAGGTCACCGCCATGATGCCCGGGCTGGTGGCCTACATCCGGGAGCACCTCCCCGTGAGCGACGAACGGAGGGTGCAGGTCGAGGAGATCGCCCTGGCCATCCGCAGCGGCTCCGCCCTCCATGAGGTACAGCGGGAGGTGGTCGTCGACGCGGTGGCCGTCGCCCGCCATTCCCATCTCCGCGAGAACCTCCGGGTCCGCAGCTTCACGTACGTCGTCTACGGCATGTCCGTCGCGCTCTCCGTCATCGTCGTCGTCCTGGGCGTCCTGGGTGCCATGGCCCCCGAAACCGTGCCCCTCTGTTTCCGGCCGGAGAAGATCGGAGTCGTCTGCCCCACGGAGAGCGACATGTCCGAGGGCAGCCGGGACCCCGACGGCGACATCGACGACCTCTACGCCACGGTCGCCTCCAGTTGGGACTACCCGGTCGTCCTCTTCATCGGAATCGTGGCGGCCGCCGTCGCCGCCGCCACATCCCTGCGGCGGATCAAAGGCACGTCCACCCCCTACAACGTCCCCGTGGCGCTCGCCCTGCTGAAACTGCCCACCGGTGCGCTCACCGCCGTACTGGGACTGCTGCTCATGCGCGGCGAGTTCGTCCCCGGGCTGCAAGCCCTCGACTCCTCGGCCCAGATCGTCGCCTGGGCCGTCATCTTCGGATACTCCCAGCAGTTGTTCACCAAACTCGTCGACAACCAGGCCCAGTCCGTCCTGAACTCCGTGGGAGGGCCGCACAGCACCCCCGGCAAGCCCACGCGCGACCCCCAGACGCCCGCCGCCTGAAACTCCCTGGCCGTCACGCCCGCACTGCCGGTACCGTCGGGGCCCCAGGCCGGCCGTACCAGCGGTCGCCGCGTACGGAGAGCGACACCCGTGACCAGCCGACGATCGACGACGACCCTGTGGCGGCCCACCGGCCCCGAGGAACTGCGGCTGGTCCAGGAGCTGGACTGGCGCGCCTGGCCGCCCCGGCTGCCGGAGCAGCCCATCTTCTATCCGGTCCTCAACGAGGACTACGCCGTCAGGATCGCCCGGGACTGGAACGTCAAGCACTCCGGCGCCGGTTACGTCACCCGGTTCGAGGTCGAGTCCGACTTCCTGCGCCGTTACCCGGTCCAGCAGGCAGGGGGACGGACGATCCTCGAGCTGTGGGTGCCCGCTGAGGAGCTCGACGACTTCAACGCGCACATCGTCGGCCGCATCCAGGTGGTCCACGAGTTCCACTGAGAGGGCGTACGGCGGTGACGTCACCCCCGGCTGCGGCGCGCAGCGGCGGGCGGCCGGGCCTCAGGCGGGCTCGTCCGGCAGGGCGCGCCGGACCAGGTGGCGGACCCGCTCGTCCAGCAGCCGTGCCCCGTCCCCGTTGATCGTGGCGAGCGCGACCATGCTCGTCACGATCACGTCGCACAACTCCTGCTCCACGTCCTGCCACGTGTGGGAGGCGCCCTTGCGCGGGTTGGCCCCGAGCGCCCCGTGCAGGGCCTCGGCGACCTCCCCGTACTCCTCGCCGATCTTGAGGACGCGCAGCAGCCGTACGTCTCCGGCCGTCGCCGGGGCGGCCTTCGCGTCCAGCCATTGCCGCAGCCGCTCCACGCCGTCCCACACGCTCCGGTCCATCCCGCCGTCCTCCCTGCCGTGCCCGACCCGCCCTGCCCGCCCTGCCGTGCCCGCCCTGCCCGCCGGGCCGGGGCGCCCTCCCGGACGCTGTCCACGAACCGGGCCGCGTACACCGGGGCGACGCCACCAGGTGCCCCGCCCCCCGGAAGGGCGCCACCGGGTGGCCACGCCCCGGGAGGGCGGCGCCACCCGCCCGGGCGCACGCCGCAGGTGAGCGCGGCCTCGCTGTGGTGGGCTGGGACCGGCGAGCCCGACCCGGTCACGGCCCGCCCTCATACGCGGCCGTCCCCGACACGCGGAGCCGGAGCAGAAGGAGTACACACCCCATGTCGATGATCACCGACCCGACGTCCCTGGACGGCCAGGCCCCCTCATCGATGGAGGTCGAACTCGAGGACATCGCCGCGCGGCAGGAGCTGGCCCAGCTCCAGGAGATGACCGCGGCCGCGGAGCTCGAGGGCGGCGAGCAGGCCGTACAGCTCCAGGCGCGAGTGGCCCAGCTCGAGGCGCACGCCGCGCTCAGGGCCACGGCCCATCCGGTCAAGCGCCTGGTGCGCGGCCGCTACCGCAGCGCCGGTACCGGAACCCAGCTCGAACTGCGCGTCGACGTGGACGGTGTCCGGCCCACCATGCGGCTGAGCGGCGACTTCTTCCAGAACAGCGGAGCCACCTCCACCTACGCCGGCTCCTTCGTCGTCGAGGCCCCGGTCATCACCCAGTCACCCGGCACGGTCACCCTTGAGGGGAAGGGCAGGTTCAGCTTCCCCATCGGCTCCCGGCACGTACGGGTGACCATTCCCCGCGGCACGGCGCTCCAGCCCCGGCCGGGCATCGCCACCGTGCAGTTCTCCACCGCGCAGGGCGCACCGCCCAGCGCCACCCACCTCTGCTCCTTCGTGTCACCGCACCTGCGCAGCGTGCAGCTCGAACAGGACTCCGTCGCGGGGACCGTGCCCTTCGTCTCGTACGACACCGGTTCGCTGCCCCGGCCGCCCTCCAGCCCGCCGCGCACCCTCACTGTGCCCAAGGCGTTCGAGGAGGCCGGCATCGAGGTCCAGGTGGCGGGGACGCCGAACGTCATCGACTTCGACGCGGCCGGCGCGGACGCGAGATGGGACCCCTCCGAACTGCACAACGCGATGGTGAACCACTTCAGCCTCTGGGAGGACGCCCCGCTCTGGCGGGTCTGGATGCTCGTGGCCACCGCCTTCGTACGGAGGGACACGCGCGGCATCATGTTCGACGGCGGCGGAACGTTCCAGCGGCAGGGCGCCGCGGTCTTCCACGACGTGATCAAGGGAACCGACCCCGCCAGCCGGCGGGCCCAGCTCCGCACCTACGTCCACGAGCTGGGCCACGCCTTCAACCTGCTGCACTCCTGGGACAAGAACATCGCCACCCCGCCGCAGCCCCTCGGACCCAACGGCGGCCTGGGCGACCTGTCCTGGATGAACTACGTGGGCCGGTACCAGCCCCCGCCCCCGGCACCCGGCGGCGAGGCCGCCTACTGGGCGGCGTTCCCGTTCCAGTTCACCGACAACGAGCTGATCCACCTCAGACACGGCTTCTACCGCGACGTGGCCATGGGCGGGAACCCCTTCACGACCGGCGCCGCCGAGATCGACGCCGACCTGTTCGGCGACCCGGTGGTCAACCACTCGGGCCTCGCCCTGGACATCCGGTCGCCCGGCGCCTTCCGGTACGGGCAGCCGGTCGTCGTGGAGCTCAAGCTGTCCACCACCGACATCAACGGGCGCTCCACACACGGCCACCTCGACCCCGAGGAGGGCTTCGTCACCATCGCCATCCGCACCCCCGCCGGCGACACCCGGATCTACCGGCCGCCGATGACGCGCTGCGTGGACCACTCGGAGGCACTCCGCCTCGACGGCGAGCGGCCCGCGCTCTACAGGAGCACGTACATCGGCTACGGCCAGGAGGGCCTGTACTTCCAGCAGCCGGGCCGCTACCGACTGCGCGCGCAGTACGTCGCCGCCGACGGCTCCCGCGTGCTCTCCCCGGTGCACCACATCACCGTCCGCTCGCCGCACAGCGACGAGGACGAGCACGTGGCCGAGCTGATGATGGGCGACGAGCAGGGCATGCTCTTCTACCTCCTCGGCTCCCACAGCGACGCGCTGCGACCGGGCCGCGACGCGCTGGAGGAGGTGCTCGAGCGCTATCCCGACCACCCCCTCGCCGTCTACCCGAGGCTGGTCAAGGGCGCGAACGCCTCCCGGGACTTCAAGTACCTGCCGGCGGACCGCAAGCCCTACGTCAAGGAAGCCGCCCCCGAGGAGAGCATCGACCAGCTCGGCAAGGTCGTCGACGCCACCGTGGAGAACCGGGGCGTGGACAACCTCACCCTGGGCTGGGTGATGAAGCGCCGGGCGCTGATGGAGGCCAGGACGGGCCGCGTCGAGCAGGCCCGGCGGACGGTGGACGACATGGTGAGCATCCTCAGCGGGAGGACGCGCAAACCCGCTGTCCGCCGCGACATCGAGGCGCGGGCCCAACGCCTGCGGGACACCCTGTCCGGCGACCACCGGTACGGGCCCTGAGCCCGGCGGCACGCACCCCCCACGTCGCGCCGTGGCGGCCGGCCCTCACCGCCAGCCGAAGCGGCGGTCCACCACGGCCGCGAACTCCTCCAGGGTCAGTACCGTGTCGCCGTTCTGGTCGGCGGAGTCGAACAGCGCGGAGGAGGCATCGGCGTCGCCCAGCCCCCAGAACGGCAGGTCCCCCGCCGCGGCCAGGGAGGGCCCCTTCGTCCGCAGCGCGGTGATCACCTCTTCGCGGGTGAGCGTCCCGTCCTCGTCGAGGTCGAGCGCCTCGAACAGCTTCCGGGCCTTGTCGCTGGTCACGTCGTGTGCGTCCTTCGAACGGAGGGCGGGACGGTCGCCCGCTCACCGGTGAGAACGCCTCCTGCGCCCCGCCGGTTCCCGGCCAGGGAAGGGGTTCTCCGCCGCCCCAGCGCGCCCACAGTGTCCGTGCCCAGTCGCCCGCTTCCGGACCCGGCCGCTCCGGTGCCGGCAGGGCGCCGGATGCCGTGTCGACGAGGTGCACGAGCATCCAGGCGAACGCCGTCCACCGATGCCGCCAGGCCCCAGCGGCGGAGGCCATGATCTCCTCTGCGCCGCTACAGTCCGTGCGCGATCACGTACCCGGGCCGGAAATTCGCCGGCGTCCGGAATCAGCCAATCGACCCACGCGGCGGAGGTGCCGGACCGGGTCCGCGAAACGGCGATGTGCGCGCGTCTTACCCCTCCATCCATGGGAAACATCCGCGGGAGTTCGCTCAACGGATGCTCAGATCCGAATAACGATCCGGTCACCGCCCCACCGCTTTTGCCTGGCCATGACCCTTCAAGCCTTGAACGACGTGGTCCGCGTCACAGTCGATCGTCACTCCCCGTGATACACCTTCCCGACCGCCTGCCGGACGACACCCATGTCCGCGCCGAGGCGCTGAGCCGACCGATCGTCGGCATGCAACTCCAGCAGTGTCCGGGGGATCGGAACCCGATCTGCCGCCGAGAGTGGCGGGGGTCGGTATGGAGCGGAAAGGCGCACCACAACATGACCTCAGCGCAGGTCGGCAAGCACAACGACGGCAACACGGCGGCGGGAGGCACTCCCGAAGAGGGGTATGAGCGCGGGCTCGGCAGCCGCCAGGTCCAGATGATCGCGATCGGCGGCGCCATCGGCGTGGGCCTCTTCCTGGGCGCGGGCGCGAACATCGCGAAGGCCGGACCCAGTCTCATCCTGATGTACGCCCTCGCGGGCGTGATCGTGTTCTTCATCATGCGGGCGCTCGGCGAGCTGCTCCTGTACCGCCCGGTGTCGGGGTCCTTCGCGGAGTACGCCCGGGAGTTCCTCGGCCCGTTCTTCGGGTTCGTGACCGGCTGGACGTACTGGCTCATGTGGGTCGTCACCGGCATGGCGGAGCTGACGGCCGCGGCGATCTACGTGAACTTCTGGTTCCCGCAGATTCCGCAGTGGGTGACCGCCCTGGTCTTCCTGCTGGTCCTGTACCTGGCCAACCTGATCTCGGTGAAGATCTTCGGCGAGATCGAGTTCTGGTTCTCGATGGTCAAGGTCACCGCGCTCATCGGCATGATCGTGATCGGTCTCGGTGTCGTCACCCTCGGCTTCAGCCAGGCCGGTGACACCGCGGCGGTCTCCAACATCTGGGCCCACGACGGGATCTTCCCCAACGGCATCGGCTCCAGCCTGATGACCCTCCAGGGCGTCATGTTCGCCTACCTCGCCGTCGAGCTGGTCGGCGTGACGGCGGGCGAGTCGGAGAACCCGGAGAAGACCCTCCCCAAGGCCATCAACACCCTGCCCTGGCGGATCATCGTCTTCTACGTCGGCGCGCTCAGCGTGATCCTGATGGTGGTCAAGTGGACCGAGTTCGAGGCGGGTGTGAGCCCGTTCGTCGCGGCCTTCGCGCAGATCGGCATCCCGGCCGGTGCGGCGATCGTCAACTTCGTCGTCCTGACCGCCGCACTGTCGTCCTGCAACTCCGGCATGTACTCCACGGGCCGCATGCTCCGTGACCTCGCCGCCAACGCCGAGGCGCCCAAGGCGCTCGGGAAGCTGAGCTCCACCAAGACCCCGGCCGTCGGCATCACCCTCTCCGTCGCCCTGATGGGCATCGGCGTGGTCCTCAACTACGTCGTGCCGGAGAAGGCGTTCGGTTACGTCACCTCCGTGGCCACCGCGGCGGGTATCTGGACCTGGCTGATGATCCTGGTCAGCCACATCCTCTACCGCCGTGCCGTCGTCGCGGGCCGCCTGCCCGCCTCGTCGTTCCCGGCGCCGGGCGGCACGGTGTGCAGTTGGATCGCCGTGGCGTTCCTGCTCATGGTCACCGGCCTCATCGCCATCGACCCGGACAGCCGTATATCGCTGTACGTGGGCGCCGGCTGGGCCGTGTGCCTGGGCATCGGCTGGGCGGTCCTCAAGGCCCGCAACCCGCAGCTCGCGGCCCGCGCGGCGGCCGCCGACGGCGACGGCGGGAAGTCGCTGGAGACGGCGGGCAGCCCGCGCGGCTGACCCGACCACCGCGACGAGGCGCCCCGGCAACCATGCCGGGGCGCCTCGCTGTTCCCCCGGGGGGCCCGCCCGCCCCCAACGACCCCGCCCCAGTGCGCGGTACCGCTCAGGCACCCCGCGGGCGCGCGGCCAGTTCCCGGCACTCGACGGCGGACCAGAGCACTCCCGCGAGACCGTCCACCACGTGCTCGTGCGTCACTTCGGGCAGCACCCGCCGTATCGCCTCGCCCAACTCCGACCAGACGCGCTGCGTGGTCTCATGGACGACCCTCGCCCCGGAACGGGCGCCGCGCAGCTCCCGTACCGAGGTGCGCGTCTCCGGCCCCACGGCGGCGAGCAGTTCCTCCGCCGTGGCGGTGTCGACCGTACGCAGCCGGGCGGACCCCTCTTCGTCGCGCGGGCGCAGCAGGTGCCACCAGCCCGGGGGCGGGGCGAACGGGGACCCCGCGACCCACCGCCCATTGCGGCGGCCGAACACTCCCCGGCCCGTCAGCGCCCAGGCCGCCACGACGTCGCCGCCGGGGCCCCGAAGCTCGCCGAACTCCTGGGCGGTGCCGCCCACACGGTGTACGGCGCGGTGCACGGTCCGGGGCCGGTCGTCGCCGGGGAACAGCACCGTCTCCCGGGCGGCGGGCTCCGCCGGGGACCGGACCCGGTCGGCCCCGTCGAACGGGACGGTGACGAACGCGCCGTCCTCCCAGCGCAGGCCCGTCTGCCACGGCTTGCGGTGGTCGTACGTCTCGTCCTGCCAGCGCGTGCGCAGCCCCGAGCCGTCCACGGCGACCGCCCGGCCGGCGCCCACCAGGAGCAGGGCGTCACCGCCGTCGCGTATCTCCGCCCAGTCACCCCTGTGCCACTGATCGCCGTCGCCGGGCCACCCCCACTCGTCTGGGATGCCGTCGCGCAGGGTCCGGGCCAGTGCCACGGCGGGCTCGATGGCGAGCAAATGCTCCGTCTCCACGGCGACATGCCGACGGGCCGCCGGAACGGCGAACGGCTCCAGGTCGCGCAGTGCCGTGTGGAGCGGCAGCACACCGCCCGCCGCTGCCCGGCGACCGTGCTCGCGCAGGCGACCGACGGCGAAGGCGCGCAGCGCCGGTCCGGCCATGAGCGTCCTGACGCGCCCTGGGTCCTGGACCAGCGGATGGGGCGGACGGGGGCTGAGTGACAGGCAGACGGACGGGTGCGCAAGTTCGGCCGTCAGCCGGGGCGCGAAGCGGTCGTCCCGGAGGACATGCGGGAGGTCGTCGCCCTTCGCGCGGCCGAGCCAGTTCACGAACCCGAGCGGTTCGGCCGCGTCCTCCCGCACCGGCACACCGGCCGCCAGCAGGGCGTCGAGCAGGCCGAGGTCCAGCCAGCGGTCACGCGCCGATGCCTGGGTGTCCGGCAGGCGCAGCACGGGCAGGGCCCGGAAGACCGCGCCCTCCGCGCGCAGCCGCGCACCGATCCCCGTGAGCAGCTCGTGAAGCCCGTCCACCGGCGGCCGCAGGCCCCGATAGCGCCGGGCGAAGCGGTCGAGCCAGGCGCACAGGTCCTCGGCGTCCACTGCGGCACCCGCCTCTCCGGTGCCGGCCGGTGCCGGTTCCCCGGTCGCGGTGAGGAGTGCGGCCGCACCCGTCTCGCGCAGCAGCCTCACCCATCCCGCCGCCGCCTCCGCGAGCGCCGCCCGCCCGCCGCCGGTGGGCGCCGCGGTTGCATGGAGCAGTTCCTCCGGCCCGACGGTGCCGTCCCGGAGCAGTGCCGTGAGGACCGGGGCCCACCCGTCCCAGACGTCCATCGTGGCCTCGTCCATGCCACCGTGCGACAACAGGCCGCGCAGCAGCACCCGGTGCTCCTCGTCCACCGGTGCCGTGCCCCCGGCGAAGTCCAGCAGGACCGGTGCGAACTCGGGCCTGGACGGCAGCCCCGCTCGGTGCCAGGACAGCACCAGCCGGCGGTAGCAGCGGGCCGCCCCCGGCGCGGGCAGACGCGCGACGAGGGCGTCGCGGTGGTCGGCCAGGGCACGCTTCGACACGGCGCCCGCCGCCGCACAGTCCACGAACGACTCGATCAGGGCGTCCTCGTCGATGAGTGCCCCGCTCCGGTTCTCCACCTCACGGGCGCGCGCGAACAGCGGCTGGGCCATGGCGGGACTGCCCGCGTCGGCGACGATCCGCGCGCCCTCCTCCAGAGCGGCGGTGACCAGACCCGGTGACTGCTTCTCCAGGGGCGTGACGGCCGCCTCCAGGCCCTTGGCCGCGCGCCCCGGCTTCGTGGCCGCGGTCACGCCGCACGCGCGGAGCTGTTTCAGCAGTCCGATCGCCCGGCGCGCGTCGGCGGGTTCGGCCCGGCAGACCCGGGCGAGGAAACCCGCCGGGGCGGACCGCACACGACCGACGACCTCACGACCGACGACCTCACGCCCGGCGACCTCACGCCCGGCGACCTCGCGCCCGGCGACCTCACGCCCGACGACCTCACGCCCGACGACCTCACGCCCGGCGACCTCGCGCCCGGCGACCTCACGCCCGGCGACCTCGCGCCCGGTGTCGTCACGCCGCCCGGCGTCCCCGGGCCCGGATTCCTCCTGCCCGGAGCCTGACTCGGCCAGGGGGACGAGACCGAGCACCCGCGCCACGGCGTCCTCGGCGCCGGCGGCCCGCCGGGGCACCAGCCGCACGATCCGGGCCCCTTCCTCCAGCCCCGCCCAGCCGTACCGGCACACGACGAGCGCGTCCTCGCCCGCGGCGGCGTCCGGCTCCGTACCCGGAGCGATGCCGCCCGCGTCGAGCAGCTCCGAGTCCTCCCACGCCCCGGGAGCCGTGCTGTCACCCACGCCCGAGCCTTCCCCGTCCGCGTTCTCGGCGCACCGGGCCAGGAACCTTTGGTACGCGGTGGACGCGTCGGGCCGGTCCTCCTGGCGGTAGCCACCGTCCCGGGCGTCGTACAGGTGGGCGACCGTCCGCATGCCCTCCGACCAGGCGACGAGCGGGATGTCGTCGTAGGCACCCGCCCCCTGCCGGGCCGTGCCGCGCGCGCCCCAGTACACGTCGTTCATCAGGGTGCCGCTCATGGGGCCCTGCCAGCGCAGGTCGATCCGCATGGCGTGACGCGTGCGGCCCGCGTACACGTCGAAGTGGGCGGTCTCCCCCCGGATGCGGCCGCCGAACCGGGACACGGCCCGTTCGAAGCGCGCCCCGCTGTCGAAGTCCGCCCCGTCGAAGGCGTCCACGCCCCGCCAGTCGTGCCGTGTCGCGGGCGCCGCACGGGGCCGCCACCACACCGTGCGGTGCAACTGCTCGACGCCCTGCTCGCCCCCGTACGCGTCCAGGAGGGAGCGCCAGCGCTCGAGCTGTCCCCGTCCCTCGGGGTCGAGCAGCACCGGGTGAGGGATCGTCACCAGCGGTTCCTCGAGGTACAGCTCCCCCTCGGGCGACACCACCCGCAGCCCCCGCACCGGGTCGCCTCCGGCCCGGACGAGCAGCCCGGCGCGAGCGACGTCCGCCGAGCCGTCCGGCCGGTACGGCGCGACGACCGCGTGGCGCAGGACGCGCTGCCAGTAAGGGTCCGGCCACACGGCGTGCAGCAGCCTCGCCGGCAGCGGCAGGGAGCGCGTCATCCACCGCTCCGCCTGCGACCGGGCGTGTGCCGCGTGCTCGGCCAGCCAGTCGGCCAGTGCCTGGAGCAGATCTGCCTCGTCGCTCTTGCGCACGGGAGCGGGGACCTTCTTGAGGACCCGCCCCGCCGCGTTCCGGCACACGAGTGCGGGGCGCGGCTCCGCGTACGGGTCCAGCGCCACGTCATACGCCGCGCGCCCGGACTCCCCCTCCGTGCCGTCGACCGCCACCCACTCCATCGCCGTACCCCCCGTTCGTCGAGCAACCGGCGGCATGGCGCACCGCCGTACGCCGGCATCCGTCGCGGACGAAGGCCGACGTGATCACTGTAGGGCCGGCCACTGACAACGCCTCGCGGGCCACTGACACCCCCTCACCGGCCCGCGCCCCGCCTCGCGGGCCCGAGGCCCCAGGGCGGGGGAGGGGGTCTGCTCAGCCGGCGTCGCGGCGCAGCAGGGCCAGCTCCCGGTTCATCTCGGTGAGGAACCGGACGACCACCGCCAGCTCGTCGGGCGTGAACCGGCCGCGTGCCGCGTCGGTGCCGCGGGCCAGCGGGCGGAAGTAGTCCCGGGCGATGCCCTTGGCCGCCTCGGCGTAGTGCAGGTGCACCACCCGCCGGTCGTCGACGGCCCGGACGCGCCGGATGTGGCCCGCCTTCTCCAGCCGGTCGACGCACGCGGTCACCGCGCCCGACGTCAGGTTGAGCTGCCGCCGCAGCCGCCCGGGCGTCATGGGTTCGTCCTCGTCGTCCGCGTCGGCGTCCAGGATCGCGATCAGTGCCTGCACGTCGGTGAGGTGCAGCCCCTGCGCCTGGGCGAATTCCTGGGCGATGCGGTTGAACTCGGCGTTCATCCGGCGCAGGAGCACCGCGAAGGCCTGCAACCCCGTCGGGTCGTCCCCCGGAAGTAGGGGCAAGGGTACGCCGGAGCCGCTCATGGCATCAGTATAGGATCACTCAATCATTGAGATACTTAATGAATGGCTTACCCGATCCGGGTGACTCTCCTACCGACTCATCCGTCCAACCGCTGGGACTGCTCATGAAAACCGCACAGCGCCGGGCCCGATGGCTCGTGCCCCTCGTACTGCTCCTCGTCTGGCTCGGTATCGGCGGGACGCTGGGGCCCTACGCGGGCAAGCTGGGCGAGGTGGCCACCAACGACCAGGCCGCCTTCCTGCCGCGCAGCGCCGAATCCACCCAGGTGCTGGAGGCCCGCAGGGCCTTCGACCGGGCGGAGACGCTGCCGGCCATCGTGGTCTGGACGGCGGACGGGGACCGGGTCAGTGAGGCCCAGCGGGCCGCCGCGACACGCGCCGTCACCGCGCTCGCCGGGGACACCGGTGTCGTGGGCCGGCCGTCACCCGCGCTCCCGTCCGACGACGGGAAGGCCCTCCAGGCGGTGGTTCCCCTGGAGCCGGGCCTGGGCGACGAGTTGCCGGCGGTCCTCGACCAGGTGCGGCGAGCCGCCGACGGTGTGCCGGACACCACCGCGCGGATCGCCGGCCCGGCGGCGAGCCAGGCCGACCTTTCGGACGCGTTCTCCGGCATCGACGGCCTGCTTTTGGCGGTGGCGCTCGGCGCCGTGCTGGTCATCCTGCTGCTCGTCTACCGCAGCGTCCTGCTGCCGTTCCTCATCATCATCGGCTCCGTGTTCGCCCTGGGGCTCGCGTGTGCCGTGGTGTACGCACTCGCCGACCGGAACGTCGTCCGGGTGGACGGCCAGGTGCAGGGCATCCTCTCCATCCTGGTGATCGGCGCCGCCACCGACTACGCGCTGCTGCTGACCGCCCGCTTCCGGGAGGAACTCGCCGTACGCGGTGACCGCGTCGCGGCCGCGGTGGCGGCGGTCCGCAGGTCGGCCGGCGCGATCACCGCCAGCGCCGCCACCGTGGCCCTGGGGCTGCTCGCCCTGCTCGCCAGCGACCTCACCAACAACCGCGCCCTCGGGCCGGTCGGTGCCATCGGCATCGTGTGCGCCGTGCTGTCCTCGCTCACCTTCCTGCCGGCCGTCCTGGCCCTGCTGGGCCGGTCCGCCTTCTGGCCCTCCCGCCCGAAGGCGTCCGACGCGACCGTGGAGGGGCACGCCGTGTGGCGCCGCGTCGCGGCGAAGGTGGACGCCAGGCCGCGCCGGGTGTGGCTGGTGACCGCGCTGGTCCTCGGCGTGTTCGCGGCGTTCGCCCCGTCGCTGACGTCCAAGGGCGTACCGCTCGACGAGATCTTCGTCCGCGACGCGCCCTCGGTCACCGCCCAGGAGACGCTCGGCCGGCACTTCCCGGGCGGCTCCGGCAACCCTGCCGTCATCATCGCCGACGCCGACCGCGCGGAGCAGGTGACCGCCGCGGCGAGGAACACCGGGGGAGTGGCCTCGGTGACCGCGTTCTCCGGGGCCGGGCGCCCGGGCAGCGGTGAACCGCTGGTCGTCGACGGACGCGTACGCATCGACGCCACCCTTGAGGCGGCGGCCGACAGCGACGCCGCCAAGGAGACCGTCCAGCGGCTGCGCGACACGGTGCACGCGGTGCCCGACGCCGACGCGCTCGTCGGCGGGTACACGGCCCAGCAGTACGACACCCAGCAGACCGCGGCCCGGGACCAGGGCGTGATCGTCCCGGTCGTCCTCGGCATCATCCTGCTGATCCTGGTCGTTCTGCTGCGCTCCCTGCTGGTGCCCGTGCTGCTGGTGGCGACCGTGGGGCTCAACTTCCTCGCCACGCTCGGCGTGTCCGCCCTGGTCTTCGAGCACCTCCTCGGATTCAGCGGTACGGACGCGTCGGTGCCCCTGTACGGGTTCGTGTTCCTGGTCGCGCTCGGCGTGGACTACAACATCTTCCTGATGTCCCGGGTCCGGGAGGAGGCGCTCACGCACGGCCCCCGGCAGGGCGTCCTGCGCGGACTGACGACCACCGGAGGGGTCATCACCTCGGCCGGTGTGGTGCTCGCCGTCACCTTCGCGGCCCTGATGGTGATCCCCCTGGCCTTCCTGGTCCAGATCGCCTTCATCGTGGCCTTCGGCGTCCTGCTCGACACCCTCGTGGTCCGCTCCCTCCTGGTGCCCGCGCTGGTCATCGACATCGGGCCCCGGGCATGGTGGCCCACCTCCTTCGGCCGGGAAAGCGTTGAACGCCCGGCGACGTAGGGGCGGCGCCGGGTCTGGCTCAGCCCGGCAGCAGCGGGTCGGCCAGCACCTCGCGGGCGGCCCGCGCCCCCGACGCCAGCGCGCCCTGCACCGAACCGGTCGCCCGGTGGTCCCCGCACACATAACGGCCCGGCCCGAAGCGGGTGGTGCGGCTCAGCGGCCACGGCGGCCGCATCACGGGCAGGGCGCCCTCGACCGTCCGGACGGCGACCCGGTGCCAGTCACCGGTGTCCGTCGCGTACAGCTCGGACAGGCGCCGCAGCACCGCATCGCCCGCACCGGGCCGGTCCGGGCCCAGCACGGACGTGGAGACCAGTGAGGTGCCGGCCGGGGCGTACGTACGCGTCACCTCGGTCAGCACGCAGGTGTTCAGGACCGCGCCGGAGTCGTCCACCACCAGGGTCGGCTCCGCCAGGGGCGTGTGCGGCGCCGCGTGGTAGTACGTGGTCACCGTGCGGCCGTCCGGTACGGGCAGCCCCGGCAGCAGTCGCGCCGCCGTGGCGGCGTCCGTCGCCACCACGACCGTGGCGGCCGGCACCTCCCCTCCGTCCGACAGCAGCACCCCCGACGGGGTGATCTCGGCGACGGGCGTCTCCAGCCGCAGCACGCCCTCGGGCAGGCCCTCGGCGAGCTGGGCCGGTACGGCGCCGATGCCGTCGGCGGGCAGGCAGAGCGTTCCCCTCACCATGCTGCGCCAGACCAGGTGGAAGAAACGGGCGGACGTCTCGAGCCGGTCCTCCAGGAACACACCGGACAGGAAGGGCCGCAGCACCCGCTCGACCGTCGCGTCCGACACCCCGGCCCGGGACAGGGCGGCAGCGGTCGAGCCGTCCGGACGCCGCTTGACGAGACCCGCCGGTGGCAGCGCGTCCCGTGCGGTGAGCGCGGCCAGCGCCGCGAGGTCCCGCGCCGGAAGGACCCGCCCCAAAAGCAGCGAGGCGGCCGAACCCGGCCGCCTCGTGGGGTCGGAGAGGCGGACCGGCCCGGTCGGAGAGGGGAGGACGAGGCCGGGAGTGAAGGGCCGCAGCCGCAGGCGCCGAAGGTCCAGACGCCGCCTGACCTGCGGATAGGAGGTGTTGAACACCTGGAACCCGCGGTCCAGCAGGAACCCGTCGCGCCGGTCCGTGCGCATCCGGCCGCCCACGCCGTCGGACGCCTCCAGCAGAACCACCCGCCGCCCGGCGCGGCCGAGGTCCAGGGCACAGGCGAGGCCAGCGAGACCGGCGCCCACGACGACGGTGTCCGGTCGGCCGTGATGATGCGTGGTCATGCTCCTCCTCCGTCGGCGCCCGCCCGCGGCGAGCGGGGCCGTGGTGAGCCGTAGGCGCCCGCCCGCGGCGAGGGGGGCCGTGGTGGGCGGGCGCGGGACCCGCGCGAACGGCTCGACGCGGCCCGTCGTCACGCCTACCCCGTAGCGCGCCCCTCGTCACGCCAGGGAGGAGCCGCGGACCGGGGCACCAGGGACTCCACCGCCGCGACCGCCTCCGCCAGTCCCGCCGGACGGCGCAGCCCCGGTACGGCGCGGCCCGCCCAGCCGGGCCCGAGCGTGAGGACGGCCGCCTTCCTCCGCGCGCCGCGCACGCCCCACTCCATCGCCGCCACGTGCTCGGCGAGCGGCCGGCTGGCGGTGGTACGGGACTGGGCCCACAGCCCCACAGCGGCCGGCCCTGTTCTGCGTACCGCCGCTATGAGGGACTCGACCGGCAGGGCGCCGCCGAACATCCGTACCGGGACGTCGCGTTCGGCGAGTGCGGCGGCGAGCACCTCCAGCGGCAGCGTGTGGTTCTCCCCGGGCACGCAGGCGAGCACCACGGTCGCGCCGGGACGGTCGGCCACCACCGGCGGGGCACAGCGCCGCAGCGCACCGGAGACGTGCCAGGACAGGAAGTGCTCGACCTCGACGTACCTCTCACCCGAGCTCTCCCACTTGCGGCCCACCGCCTGCAACGTCGGCATGATCACCTCCGTCCAGGCGGTGACCAGCCCGTACTCGTCGATCGCACTCGCCAGCAGCCGCTCCAGGGTGGCGGCGTCCAGGCGCAGCGCCGCGCGGGCGACGCCCTTGCACTCCTGGCGCACGTCCCCCAGCCGCAGGCCGCTGCCGGCCCGACTGCGCGCACGCACCGGCGGGCGGGGCGGCGGTGCGGGGGCGGGCGGCGTCCGGGCAGGGGCCGGCGGCTCTTCCGTCCTCACCACGCGCGCGGCCTCGGCGGGCGGCACGCCGGTCGCCGTCAGGGCGCACATGCGCTCCAGACGCGCCACGTCCGCGGGGGTCCACCGGCGGTGGCTGCCGCCGGTGTGCTCCTCGGGCCCGAGGCCGTAACGGCGGTCCCAGGTACGGACGGTGGTGGGCGCGACTCCCAGGCGCCTGGCCACCTCCCCGGTGGTCAGTCCGCCGCCGCTCCTGTTCCCGTCGCCCCTTTCGCGCGCCATGCCTCCAGCTTACGACGCACAAACGACGCATGTTGTCTGCGTCGCTTTGGTGCTCCAAGACTGGACGTACGGCACGTACGACGACCCGCTCCCTGGCGGACGGCCTTCCGCCCCCGAAGGGGACACAGGCAGGAGGAAAAGGCCATGAGCAGCACGGACACGCGCAGCACCCGCTCCCGCACCCCGTCCACGGGCACGCCCGCGGCGGCGGAGAGGGTGTACGAGGACGAACTGGGCCGCGCCCTCCGGGCCGCCGACGAGGACGCCTTCGCGGTGATCTACCGGCGGTGGGGGCCGCTCGTGCGCACCATGGCGACCCGGTCCCTGGGCGACGCCGATGAGGCCGAGGACGTGACACAGCAGGTGTTCATAGGCGCGTGGCGGGGACGGGCCGGCTTCCATCCGGAGCGGGGCCCGCTCGGCGCATGGCTCGTCGGCATCACCCGGCGCAAGATCGTCGACGCGCTGTCGGCCAGGACCAGGCGCCTGGAGCTGGTCGGCTCGGCGGCGCGCGGCGCCCGTCCGGGGCTCGCCGACGGAGTGCAGGAGGAGGTCCTGGACCGGGTTCTCATCGTGCACGAGATGTCACGGCTGTCGCGCGACCAGCGAGACGTGCTGTGCCTGGCCTTCTTCGAGGACCTGACGCAGGCGCAGATCGCGGAACGGACCGGGATGCCCCTCGGCACCGTCAAGAGCCACGCCCGCCGTGGCCTGAACCTCCTGCGCCGGGGCATCGAACAGGGCCGGGGCGGCGGCGTCCCCGGACGCGTA
The DNA here is from genome assembly GCF_004353505.1 of Streptomyces sp. WAC05374. Lineage (GTDB taxonomy): Bacteria > Actinomycetota > Actinomycetes > Streptomycetales > Streptomycetaceae > Streptomyces. Next base: position 327,461 of record NZ_SMNQ01000001.1, on the reverse strand, counting down.
CCGGCACGGCGAGCGGCGCCGCCCGCACCCCCGGCGCGGCCCGCGTCCCCCGCGCGACCTCCGTCCCCCGCGCGGCTCTCGTCCGCAGTGCCGCGCACGACCGCCGTGCCGCCCGTGTCCACCGCACCACGGGCGTCCACCGCACCACAGGCGCCCTCGGCATCACGGGTGTCCTCAGCATCCGCCGCATCCCACGCACCCCTCACATCTCCCGTATCCGTGGCGCCCACCCGCATCCGCGGAACCGCCCGTACCGGAAACATGTACGACTCCCCGCCAACCGGGGAGGTTCTCCCGAAGGGATGATCCCCATGACCCGTCGGACCCCCCACACCATCGCCGCCGCAGCCGGCGCGGGCGCCCTCGTGCTCGGCGTCACCGTGCCGGCCGTCGCGGCCTCCTCCACCAGCGCGGCCGCCGCCGACAGCACCGAAACCGCCATGGTCTCCGTCTTCCACGGCGTTCCCGGGCTGACGGTCGACGTCTACGCCAACGGTGACGAGCTGCTCGGCGACTTCAAGCCCGGCACAGTCACCGCCCCGCAGGCGCTCGACGCCGGCACGTACAACATCCAGATCTTCCCGGCGGGCCAGGGGCCCGACGGCACACCGGCCATCGCAAAGGAGATCAAGGTACCGGCCGGAACCAACGCCACCATCGCCGCCCACTTGTCCGCCGACGGCAAGCCGCAGCTCACGGCCTTCGTGAACGACGTCGCCAAGGTCGACGCCGACAAGTCGCGCCTGACCGTGCGACACGTCGCCGCCGCCCCGGCCGTCGACGTCCGCGCGGGCGGACAGCCGGTGTTCAAGAACCTCCAGAACCCCAAGGAGGCCACCGCTGTGGTCGACGCCGGCAGCGTCAAGGCCGACGTCGTCCTCGCCGGTACGCAAACAGTGGCCATTGGCCCGGCCGATCTGACCCTCAAGGAGGGAACCAGCAACGTCGTCTACGCCTGGGGCAGCGCCACGGACAAGAACCTGGCCCTGGCGACGCAGACGTTCAGCGCCATGAAGTCCGATCCGAGCGCGATGGGCGTGGGTGGCGGCGGTGCCACCGCGACCCCGAACTCCTCGGGCGAGTGGCTCGCCTGGATCGCCGCCGCCGGTGCCGTGACGGTGACCGGCGTCCTGGTGACCCGCAGGCTCGCGGGCCGGGGTATCTGACCCCGTCGCCCGTCCCACCGGACCGACGGTGGGGGCCGCCTGATCATTGATCCTCGCCAGGCGGCCGCCACCGTCGGTCCGGTCGTGCGCGCTCCGTGCGACGGGCCATCCCGGGTCCCCTGGAGCCGGCCCGGTGAACCACCGTTCCGTGTCGCAGTTGATAGGCAAGTGATTGCTTGCGTATGGTGGCGTTGTGGCCGACGACCTTTTCAAAGCCCTGGCCGATCCCACCCGGCGCACCATCATGGACGAGCTCGCGGAGAAGTCCGGACAGACGCTGTTCGAGATCTGCTCGCGACTGAGCATGAAGCACCGGCTCGGCATCTCGCGCCAGGCGGTCTCCCAGCACCTCGCCGTGCTGGAGGCCGCCGGGCTCGTCGAGACCAGGCGGGAGGGTCGCTACAAGTTCCACGACCTGAACAGGGCCCCGCTGCGGCAGATCACCGAGCGATGGCTCCTGCCCGACACATCCGGAGCGGAAGAGAGCACGCCGTGAAGATCCACCTGACCAGCGTCTTCGTCGACGACCAGGCCAAAGCCCTGCGCTTCTACACCGAGGTCCTCGGCTTCGTGAAGAAGCACGACGTCCCGGTGGGCGAGAGCGACCGGTGGCTGACCGTCGTCTCGCCCGACGAGCCCGACGGCACCGAACTGCTCCTGGAGCCCCTCGGCCACCCGGCCGCCAGGACCTACCGCGACGCCCTCGTCGAGGACGGCATCCCGCTGGCCCAGTTCGCCGTCGACGACGTGAAGGCGGAGTACGAGCGCCTGAGCGCCCTCGGCGTCCGCTTCATCCAGGAGCCGCTGGACATGGGTACCGTCACCACCGCCGTCCTCGACGACACCTGCGGCAACCTGATCCAGATCGCCACGCAGCCGCAGTAGGCGCGCGACCGGGCGGTGCCCGGCCGGTACCGGCGTACGCCGCGGCCTCAGGGGTCCGGCACGTGGTCCGGGTCGTCGTACAGGTGGCCCGCGAACCGGCGCAGCGGCTCGCGCAGCCGCTCGGGGTCGACGGCGCCGGGGCGCTTGGGCGTGGCCTCGTAGACCCACAGTCCGCCGCCCTCGCGTGTCGTGACCCCGTGCCGGGCCCGCCACGCGGCCGTCGGCTCGTTGGCCGGCCGGAACCACGCGGCGAGGGCCGAAGGCGCCGTCACGTTCGGCTCGCGCTTCTCGACGGCGACGCGTTCCACCGCGTCCCAGCGGATCGTGAAGGTGGGGGGCGCGCCGGGCAGGAGAGTGCCGTCGGGTGCGCGCCGCACCTGCGTCGGCGGCTTTCCCGAGGTCACCGTGATGCCCTGCTCGTCGACGGTGACGCTGTCCGGTTTCGTCCACGCGCCGACGCCGGCGCCGATCGGTGCGAAGGCCACCAGGCCGAGGACGGCCAGCACCCCGGCGCCCAGCACGGCGTTCCCGAACCGATCGTCGCCCTCGATCACCACGTCCCCGAGGGAGATGACGGGTTCCCCGAAGGTGATCGCCCCGAGCACGCCCCCGATGGCGAAGCACCAGGCGAGGGCGAGCATGCCGTACCGTGCCGCGCACACCCCCGCCATCGCGCCCCGGGTGTTGGTGAGCGTCACGGCCGCGCCGCCGCCCGGGGGTCGCTCCCGCACCGTCTCGCGGACCGTGGTCCGGGTCGTGTCCGGAGGTCTGGTGCCGAGCATCGCGCGGGCCTCGGTCGCGGTGGGCCGGTGGGCGGGGTCCTTCTCCAGGAGGCGGGCGAGCAGCGGGGCCAGTGTGCCGGCCCGCTCAGGCGGCCGGGGCGGTTCCGTCAGGGCGGCGGTGGGGTTGTCGGAGCGGAACGGCAGGACGCCCTCGACCGCTTCGTAGAGCGTGACCCCCAGGGAGAACAGGTCGGCCCGGCCGTCGCTCGCGGCGCCCTGCCAGCGTTCGGGGGCCATGTAGGCCGGGGAGCCGATGACGAGAGTGGTACGGGTCAGCCGGGGGTCGGTCGCGGCGAGCGCGATGCCGAAGTCGGCGAGCAGGACGGAGCCGTCGGCGGCGAGCAGCACATTGGCCGGTTTGACGTCCCGGTGCACGACACCGGCACGGTGCGCCGCGTCGAGCGCGCCGAGCAGTCCCTCGGCGACCTCCCGGGTCCGGCGCACGCTCAGCGGGCCGTGCGCCCTCAACTCCTGAGCCAGGGAACGGCCGTCGACCCACTGCATGACGATCCACGGCACCTTCCAGGCGCCCTCGTCGACCTCGACCACGTCGTGGACGGTGACGATGTGCGGATGGTCCCGCAGCCGGGCCGCGTGGCGCGCCTCGCGGGCGGCGCGGGTCAGCAGCTCGGCGCGCGCCTCGTCCGGTAACGCGCCGTCGAGGCGGACCTGTTTGACGGCGACGTCCACGCCCAGGGCGGAGTCGTGCGCCTGCCAGACCTGGCCGAAGCCGCCCGCACCGATCGGGCGGGTCAGGGTGTAGCGTCCGCCGATCACCGTTCCGGGCCGTGCCCCGTTTGCCATCGCTCCCCCGTTCCGGACCGCCGCCGCGGGTCGCCGTGCGCCGGAGGCCAGCATAGGGACGGGGCCGGAAGGCCGGGAGACCTTCAAAAGATCTCCACCGGACAGGTCCCGCGCACCGCGTCCGGATCCGCATGCCGGGGCGGCGCCGACGCACCGTCGGGTACGCCGTGCGGTCGAGGCCCCCGGCGGTACCGCGAACAGCGCGTGCGGCAGGCGGGCGGGTCCCGCGTCTCGCACCTCCGGCACGGCCGGCGCCGGCCCGCCTGAGGCGGGCGAGCGGGGACCACTCCGCGGTCCATACGTCCATCGCCCCCTAAAGAAGAGTCTCAGATGCGTGTTTGATAGTGTCCTGGGCGTGAGGCTGACGAAGTTCACCGACCTGGCGCTGCGTGCCGTGATGCGTCTGGCGGTCCGCGAGCAGGACGGTCCTCTGACCACCCAGGAGGTGGCGGAGGCCATGGGCGTGCCCGCCACTCACATGGCGAAGGCCGTCACCCGCCTGCAGCACCTCGGCGTGGTGGAGGCCCGGCGCGGCCGCGGCGGCGGGCTGGCCCTCACCGGTCTCGGACGGCATGCCTCGGTGGGCTGGCTGGTCAGGGAGCTGGAGGGGGAGGACGAGGTCGTCGCCTGCGAAGGCGACCAGCCCTGCCCGCTGCGCGGTGCGTGCCGGCTCCGACGGGCCCTGCGCGACGCGCAGGAGGCCTTCTACGCCACTCTCGATCCCCTGACCGTCGCCGATCTCGTCGGCTCACCGACCGGGCCGGTCCTCCTCGGGCTGGCCACGCGCCGGCCCGACTGAGGCGCCCCGCCGCCCCCGCGTACGTCCCCACACATAAAAACACGAAGATCATTTACCTATTCAAGGAGTCGCCGTGCTCTCCGAGCAGTCCACGCCGGTCGTCCGCGCCACCCTCCCCGTCGTCGGGGCCGCCCTCGCCGACATCACGCAGCGGTTCTACGCCAAGCTCTTCGACGACCGGCCCGAGCTGCTGCGCGACCTCTTCAACCGCGGGAACCAGGCCAACGGAGAGCAGCGGCAGGCCCTGGCCGGCTCGATCGCCGCCTTCGCGAGCATGCTCGTCGAACACCCCGGCGCCCGGCCGGACGCGATGCTCGCCCGCATCGCGCACAAGCACGCCTCGCTCGGCGTCACGTCCGACCAGTACAAGCTCGTCCACCGGCATCTCTTCGCCGCCATCGCCGACGTCCTCGGTGACGCCGTCACCCCGGACGTGGCCGAGGCCTGGGACGAGGTCTACTGGCTGATGGCCAACGCCCTGATCGCCGTCGAGACCCGGCTCTACCAGGAGGCCGGAACCGCCGAGGGCGAGATCTGGCGCCCGATGCGGATCACCGAGCGCCACGACGAGACCCCGGACGCGGTGTCCTTCGTCCTGCGCCGCGCCGACGGCCGCCCCGCCGGCACCTTCCGCCCGGGCCAGTACGTCAGCGTCCGGGCCGAACTCCCGGACGGCGCCCGCCAGGTACGCCAGTACAGCCTGTCCGGAGCCCCCGACGGCGACCGGTGGCGCATCACCGTCAAGCACGTCAAGGGCGGCGACGGTCCCGAGGGCGAGGTCTCCTCCTGGCTGCACGGGCACGCCCGCGCCGGTGACGTCCTCACCGTCTCGGCCCCGTTCGGCGACCTGGTGCTGCCCGGCGGCGAAGGGCCGCTGCTGCTCGCGTCGGCGGGCATCGGCACCACGCCCATGCTGTCCCTCCTGCACCACCTGGCCGCCGAGGGCTCCACCCGGCGGGTCACCGTGGTGCACGCCGACCGCACACCCGCCGACCACGCCCACCGGGACGAGCTGCACCGCCTGGTGCGCGCGCTCCCGAACGCCACCCTGCACCTCTGGTACGAGGAGCCCGGCGCCCACGCCCCGGAGGCGGCACGTGGACGCGCCGACGTCACGGCGACGGAACTCCCGGACGGGCTGACCGCCTACCTGTGCGGGCCGCTGCCCTTCATGCGCGCGGTACGCGGCGACCTGCTCGGCAGGGGCGTGCCCGCGCGGGACATCCACTACGAGGTCTTCGGCCCCGACCTCTGGCTCGGCCGGGACTGATCCGACGTCACGAGGGAGCGCACACCATGAACGCCACGTCGGCCGGCATCGCCACCGCCGCCACCTTCATCTGGTTCGGCATGGTCCTGGCGATCTCCTTCATGGAGGCACCGCTGAAGTTCCGGGCGCCCGGCGTGACCGTGCCCATCGGCCTCGGCATCGGCCGCATCGTCTTCCGGGCCCTCAACCGCGCCGAAACGGTGCTCGCCGCCGCCGTGATCGCCGCGGTCGCCTCCGGCGGCCCTCCGGTGTCCGTCACCGTGCCCACCTGCCTGGCGACGGTGTCGCTCGCCGTACAACTCCTGGCCATCCGGCCCGCCCTCAACCGGCGTTCCGACCGCGTCCTCGCCGGAGAGACCCTGCCCCGCTCCCGTGCCCACCTCCTCTACGTGGCCACCGAGGCCGTCAAGGCCCTGACCCTGCTCGCCCTGGGCATCGGCCTGCTCGCCGCCTGAAGTCCCGCCCCGTCGCACCCGACGAGCCCGGGTGGTCGACGACACCGCGCCGTCGGCGGAAGGCGGGAAGGGCACGGCAAGGTGGGGCTCAGGGCCCGGCACGCGGACGACATGCCCATCTTGCGGGCCGAGCTCTGCGACGACGTGGTGAACGCCTCGCGGACCGAGAGCGGGCCGTGGCGGCCGATCACGCCGGGCTCGGACGACCCCCGGCTCGTGGCGGACGACGACGATCAGGGGCGCGTCCGGTTCTCCGTGGTGGAGCGCCGGGGCTGCTGCCGTCCTTCCGCGGCAAGGGCTACGGCACCGACGTGGTGGCGGTGCTGTGCCACTACGGTTTCATCGTGCGCGGTCTGCGGCGGCTCCAGATCGAGACCCTGGCGGACAACACCGCGATGCTGCGCTCCGCCGAACGCAACGGCTTCGTCCGCGAGGGCGTACTGCGCTCCTCGGCCTGGGTGATGGGCGAGTTCCTGGACGAGGTGCTGCTCGGCCTCCTCGCCCAGGAGTGGAAGGCGCGGGTGGCGCCGTAGGGCACGCGGGCACGTGACGCCGCGGCGGCCGGACCCCCGCACCGCTCAGGCCGGGAGGTGTCCGTCCCGGTGGACGACCGTGAAGTGGCGTGCGTGACCCGGGTTTTCGAGTTCGTCGACCACCGCCACGGCCAGGTCCTCGGCGCTGATCCGTGAGCGGCCGTCGGCGGCGGTGAGCAGCGTGTCGGTGCCTCTGCGGTAGTGGCCGGTCCGCGCGCCCGGTTCGAGCAGGGCGGGCGGGCTCAGGTAGACCCAGTCGGCACTCCCGTGGTCCTGGCAGGCCCGCAACTGAGCGACGCCCGCCCCGGCGATGACCCTCACTTCGTCGGGCACGTACAGCGGGTTGTCGGCCACCAGCAGGCCGGGGTCGTCCGGGCTGCGCAGCGCACCCGCGCCGCCGACCACGAGGACGCGCGTACCGAGTTCCGCCGCCGTGTCCAGCACCGTGCGGGTGGTACGCACCAGGAACTCCTGGTCCACCGGGTACGTCCGCACGCTCAGCACGACGGCCTCCGCGGCGCCGTGCGGCCGGGCGGCGCCCGCGAGCGCCTCGCGCAGGGCATGCGGGTCGTTCACATCGACCGCCACAGGGATCACCCGCGGGTCCTCGCTCACCGGTGTGCGGGACAGCCCCAGGACCTGGTGCCCGCGGCCACCGGCCTCCCGTACCACCCGGCTGCCGACCATCCCGGAGGCCCCGAGCACCGCGATCGTCATGCCGGTCGCCCTCGGACCCGCCGTCGTCGCCCGCGCCGGCGCCGGCCGCGTCGCCATCATGTCCGTGGAGTCCATCGCATCCATCCCATTCCTCGTGTTCATCGTGTACGTCCTCCTCGTGTCCGCGCGTCCCCGCGTGTCCCCCGTCGGCGGACGCGTCCGGGCAGGCTCCTGATGTCGAACTGGGCGGCGAGCAGGGCGGCCAGGGCGAGGGCGAACCCCAGTGCCTGAGGCAGCGTCAGCGATTCGCCGAGCACGATGCCGACGACGGTCGCGACCAGGGGGGACAGCAGCACGAGCGGCGCGGACGCGCCGACCGGCAGGCTGCCGATGCCGCGGAACCACAGCGTGTACGCGATCAGGCCGCCCACGCTGCCGAGCCACAGGTAGCCGCCGACGGCTCCGGCGTCGATCCGGTGCGGCACCCCCTCCACCGTGAGCGCGAGCGGCAGCAGGAGCAGGCCGCCGACCGTCAGTTGCCAGCCGGCCAGGGCCATCGGGCCGACGCCCGGGGGACGGCCCCAGCGCTTGGTGAGGACGACCCCCGCCGCCATGGAAGCCGTTCCGCCGAGTCCGGCGAGCACCCCGACGGCGTCCAGCCGGGCGCCCGGGCCGAGCACGACGAGTCCGACACCGACCGCACCGAGCACGCCCCAGACCAACCGCCAGGCCGAGGGCCGGTCGTGGACCACCGCGACGGCCAGCCCCGCGACCATCAGGGGCTGGGTGGCGCCGAGGGTGGCCGCGACCCCGCCGGGGAGCCGTTCGGCGGCCAGGAACAGCAGGGGGAACAGGGCGCCGATGTTGAGCACGCCGAGGACGGCGGCCTTGCCCCACCAGTCGCCGCGCGGGAGTACGCGGGTGAGGGCGAGCGCGAGCAGTCCGGCGGGTAGGGCGCGCATCAGTCCGGCGAACAACGGGTGCCCGGGCGGCAGCAGTTGTGTGGTCACGGCGTAGGTGGTGCCCCACGCCGCCGGAGCGAGTGCGGTCAGTGCGACGGTGGCCGCCTGCCGCGCGTACGGGAGCGGGAGCGGGCCCGGTGGCCGCTCGGTCAGGGTGTGCATGCGGTGCAGTCTCCGCCGCCTCCCTGTATGAATCCAACACATGGTTGTCATGCCAGCCATGAACAGCAACGATGGTGGCGTGGACCTCCAGCAGATGCGCTACGTCGTCGCCGTGGCCGAGACCCGCAACTTCACGCGTGCGGCCGAGCGTTGCTCGGTGGTGCAGTCGGCCCTCAGCCACCGGATCGCGGGCCTGGAGCGGGAGCTCGGGGTCAGGCTCTTCGCCCGCTCCAGCCGCCGCGTCGAACTGACCAGCGCGGGAACGGCGTTCCTCGCCGCCGCCCGCGAGTGCCTGGCCGCCGCCGACCGCGCGGTCGCCGACGCCTCGGCAGCCGCCGGTGTGGTACGCGGCCGGCTCGCCGTCGGCGTGCTCGTGACCACGGCCGCCGTCGACGTACCCGAGCTGCTCGCGCGCTACCGGGCCCGGTACCCGGACGTGCGGGTGCTCCTGCGCGCCGGGGGCAGCGACGAACTGGCGGCGGCCATCCGCGACGGCGACCTGGACATCGCCTTCCTCGGCCTGCCGGAGGGCGAGCGGCCCGCCGGTGTGGAGACCCTCGTGCTCGACGACGACGCCCACGTGCTGGTCGTCCCGGCCGGTCACCGGCTCGCGGGAGCGTCCCGGGTCGCACTGGCGGAGGTCGCGGGGGAGACCTTCGTCGACTTCGTGGACGGCACACCCGCCCGGGCCCAGTCCGACCGGGCGTTCACCGCGGCGGGCCTGGTCCGGGACGTCGCCTACGAGGCCGGGGTCGCCGAGCTCATCACCCGGCTGATCGCCCGCGGGCTCGGCATCGCGCTGCTGCCCTCGGCGTTCGTGGAACCCCTGGCCGCCGACGACCCCGAACTGGCCCTGGTTCCCGTGGTCGACGGCCCGCGCCGCATCGAGTACCTGGCCTGGAGCCGCTTCAACCCCAGCCCGGCCGCCCGGGCGATGCTCGACGTCCTCGGGGTCGGCCCCCGGACGTAGCCGCACCCACCCCGGCCGGTCCCCTCCGGCCCCGACCGGCCCCGGCGCGGACCGCCGTCAGCGGACCACCTTGACGCCGAAGGCGCCGCCGAACCGGTGGCCCAGGCCGAAGCCGATGGCGGAGTGCATGTGGGCGTACATCTCCATGCCACGGGCGCACACCAGCGGACCGAGGCCGAGGATGTCGCTCCACCCGTAGGACCTGAGGAGATCGGTGGTCCGCTGCTTCGCGTCCGCGTGGTCGCCGGCGACGAACATGGTGTGGTCGCCGCCGCCCACGGCCGCCGGGTCGACCACGGTGGTCTGCTCCTGGGTGACGAAGCTCTTGACGACCTTGGTGTCGGGCAGCGCGCGCCGGATCCGCTCGGCGAGGCTGTCCGTGTCGCACGGGTCCAGCTTGGGCATGACGCCCCACGGGGTGGGCCACGGGTGCTCGGTCTCGTACCGGTAGACGTAGGGCACGGCGTAGTCGATGAGCGTCTTGCCGGCGAGCCGGTCGGCCATGGGCGCCAGGGCGGCGCGGGCGTTGTGGCCGTCGATGCCGTCGATGCCGTCGATGACGTTGATGACCAGTCCGTCCGCGGCGGCCGCCGCGTCGGCGAATTCCTTTTTCATCCCGTTCCGGTGGTTCCACCCCAGGGTCCTTTCAGGACAGGTCATGTCCTTTGAGTGGGCCGTAGTGGGATCATGACCGCGACATGACCGCCCGGATGCTGCGCCTGCTGTCCCTGTCGCAGACCCGCCGGGAGTGGTCCGGCACCGACCTGGCCGACCGGCTCGAGGTCACCGTCCGGACCGTACGCCGTGACATCGACCGGCTCCGGGGCCTGGGCTACCCGGTCGACAGCGCGCGTGGCCACGCCGGCGGCTACCGGCTCGCCTCCGGGGCCACCCTGCCGCCGCTGCTCCTCGACGACGACGAGGCCGTCGCCGTGGCCGTCGCCCTGCGCACCGCCGCGGGAGGCCTCACGGGCATCGAGGAGACCGCCCTGCGGGCCCCGGCCAAACTGGAACACGTCCTGCCCCGCCGCCTGCGCGGCAAGGTCACCGCCCTCCAGACGTCCGTCGCCGGCATCGCCTGGGAAGGCGGGGGGCCACGCGCCGACCCGGCCCTCCTCGCCACCCTCGCCGTCGCCTGCCGCGACCACGAGATCCTCGCCTTCGCCTACACCGACCGCACCGGCACGACCACCCCGCGCCGCGTCGAGCCCCAGCACCTCGTCGCCTCGGGCGGCCTGTGGTACCTGCTCGCCCACGGCACCGCCAAGGACGACTGGCGCGTCTTCCGCCTGGACCGCATCACCGACCCCGTCCCCACCGGCCGGCGCGTACCCGCCCGCGCGCTGCCCGGCGACGACCCCGCCGCGTTCGTCGCCGCCCGCGCCGGCCTCCCCGCCGACTACACCCTCGACGCGGACCCCGACGTCCTGGACCACCTCCGGGCCACCGCCCACCGCACCCTCCGCGCCACGCCCTGACCCCGCACCCGGCTGCGGCCGCGGCGACCCTTCGGCGCGCCAGGGCCGCCGGAGCTGGTGGGAACCCTCCAAACCCGGCGGGACATCGTTGTGCCCGGTCAAGATCACGGCGGTGCTCCGCACGGCCGCAGACTTGCAGGGCGGCGGGCCCATGCGGCCGCCGCGTCCTCGTCCGTCACCACACCAGGGGCACCACCGTGAGCGAACGCGTCATCGAGCCCAGGAGCCGGGGCTTCCTGTTCCTCGACTCCCACCCCGAGGGCTGCCGCCGGCTGGTGGACGAGATGTGGCAGGCCGTCCCCGCCCCCGTCACCGCGGTGGGCGACGGACCGGTGGCGCTGGTCATCGGCTCCTCCGCCGGGTACGGCCTGGCCGCCACCATCGCGGGTCTGGCCCGGGCCGGCATCCGCGGCATCGGCGTGTGCTTCGAGAAGGCGCCCGCGCGGCGCACCGGAACGGCCGGTTGGTACCGCACCGCCGCCACCGCCCGCCTCGCCCGGCAGCACGGGCGCGACATGGTGTTCGTCAACGGAGACGCGTTCAGCGACGCGGTGAAGGAGCAGGTCGCCGACCTCCTCGCCGAGCGGTTCGGAGGACGACTCGACCACCTCGTCTACTCGGTGGCCGCGCCCCGCCGCACCGACCCGGACACCGGCGACGTGTACGCCTCGGTCCTCAAGCCGACCGGCTCGCCGCACACCACCAAGACCCTCGTCCTCGACGAACACGGCGCCCCGGAGGTGAAGGAGGTCACCACCGCACCCGCCGAGGGCGACGACGTCGAGCAGACCGTGGCGGTGATGGGCGGCGCGGACTGGGAGCGGTGGGTCACGTTCCTGGCCGACCGGTCCCTGCTCGCCCCCGGGTTCTCCACGGCCGCCCTTTCCTACATCGGCTCGCCGCTCACCGCCGCGATCTACCGGCAGGGCACCATCGGCGCGGCGAAGTCCCACCTGGAAGCCACCGCGCGGACGCTGGACGAGCGGCTCCGCAAGACCGTGGGCGGCCGGGCCATGACCTCGGTCAACGCCGCCGCCGTCACCCAGTCCTCCACCGCCGTCCCCGGCATCGCGCTGTACGTCGGGCTGCTGCGCGGCGTCCTCGGCGACGCCATGGTGGCCCCGGTCGGACAACTGGTGGAGCTGTGGGACCGGCTGACCGGCGCCCGCCCCCTCGACCTCGACGACGAGGGCCGCGTCCGCCTCGACACCTGGGAGATGGACCCCGCCGTTCAGCGGGCCGTCGCCGAACGATGGGACTCCGCCACCAGCGGCACCATCACCGCACTCGCCGACCTGGACTGGTTCAGCGACGAGGTCCGCCGGCTCTACGGCTTCTCCGTCCCCGGCATCGACTACACCGCCGCCGTCGAGACCGACGTCCCCTGGCCCACTCCCACCACCTGACCCGCACCGCGTACGCGGTGGCCCCCGGGCGATGCCGGCGGTGCCGATGAGGTCCGTCACAATGCCTTCCGGCACGGACACCCACGCTGGTACAGGTGGCTGGGACCAGTGAATCCCGTGGGAAAGTGCTCCGCGCATGAACGACAGCCCCGGCCACGAACCCGTGGCCTTCTCGATCGACCTCACCCTGGAGGAGTCCCGCCGCCGCGCCTCGGTCGTGGCCGCCATGGGGGACGACTGGGACCCCCTGGCCGTGCTCCGCTCGGAGGACGAGGCCTACCGCCTGCTGTACTCCGGGCTGGACGCGGAGCAGGAGCGGACGTACGCCATGCTGGTGGAGGCCGGTGTGCTGCCCGGACGGGACACGGGCGATGCGGCTTCCCATTGACCCGCAGGCGGACCGGGCCCGCCGCGCCTGGGTGCCGTGCCCCGGGTGCGACGACGCCCGGGACTGCGTGACCTGCGCGGAGCGGCGCAACTGCGCGGACCACTGGCGCTACCTCATCGCCAACGAGGGCGCCCGGGTCCACCTGCAGTGCCCCGGCTGCACCCACACCTGGACCCTGGACACCCGCCCCGGCAGGCGGGGCCCGGCCGCCTGAACCCACGGGGCGCGGGCCCAGGCGGCACCGGTCAGCAGATGCGCGGGAGCTGCTCCCCGAGCGGCATGTCCACCACACGCGTCCCGCCCAGGCCCGTCCGGGCCACGACCATCCCGGGATGCTCGGCCACCGCCTCACCGATGACCGCCGCCTCGGCGCCCAGCGGGTGCGCCCGCATCGCGGCGAGCACCGCCTCGGCCCGGTCCCGGGGCACGAACGCCACGAGCTTGCCCTCGTTGGCCACGTACATCGGGTCGAGGCCCAGGATCGCGCAGGCACTGGCCACCGGCGGCGGCACCGGGACGGCGCGCTCCCGCACCACCACCCCGGTGCCCGAGGCCGCCGCGATCTCGTTGAGCGAGGCGGCCAGACCCCCTCGGGTGGGGTCGCGCATCACGTGCACGTCCGGGGTGACCGCCAGCATCGCCTCCACCAGGCCGCCGAGCGCCGCGCAGTCGCTCTCGATCTCGGCCTCGAACTCCAGGTTCTCCCGCTCGCTCAGGATGGCCACACCGTGCAGGCCGATGGCCCCGCTGACGATGACGACGTCCCCGGGCACGACCCGCTCCGGACGCGGATCGACGCCGGGCGGGACCAGCCCGATGCCCGCGGTGTTGATGTAGACCCCGTCGCCGTGACCGGACTCCACGACCTTGGTGTCGCCCGTCACCACCCGTACACCGGCCGCGCGGGCGGCGGCGCCCAGCGCCTCGGCGACCCGGCCCACGGTGGCGATCTCGACGCCCTCCTCCAGGATGACGCCGCACGACAGGAACGCCGGCCGGGCGCCGCTCATCGCCAGGTCGTTGACCGTGCCGTTGACGGCGAGGTCACCGATGCTCCCGCCCGGGAAGAACAGGGGCCGCACCACGAACGAGTCCGTGGAGAACGCGAGCCGCGCCCCGCCCAGCTCGACCGTGGCCGAGTCGGTCAGCCCACCCGGCGGCGGGCCGCCCAGGGCGGGCAGGAAGACCTGCTCCACGAGCTCGGCGGACATCGCGCCGCCCCCGCCGTGCCCCATCACCACCCGCGGCCGGTCCCGCAGCGGGGCGGGACAGCTCCACGACAGGACGTCCGGCCCTGTGTACGTGTCAGACAACGGGGCTGCCCTCCAGGGTGTCGGGTGCGGCCGCCAGGGCCGCCGGGGTCGCCACGGTCACCGGGGCCTCGACCGGAGCCGGGCGGGCCGGCAGGTCGAGCCGCCGGTACAGGTAGTACGCGGCGCACGCGCCCTCACTGGAGACCATCGTGGCCCCGAGCGGGGTACGCGGCGTGCACGTGGTGCCGAACGCCTCGCACTCGTGCGGCTTCAGCAGCCCTTGCAGCACCTCGCCGCTGCGGCACTCGGCCGGCTCCTGGGTGGTGATGTCACCGACCTGGAAGCGGTGCTCGGCGTCGTGGTCCCGGTAGCGCGCGGACAGCCGCCACCCGCTGTCGGGAATGACGCCGATGCCGCGCCAGGCCCGGTCGGTGACCTCGAAGACGTCGTCCAGCATCGCCCGGGCGGCGGGGTTGCCCTCCGGCCGGACGGCACGCTCGTAGGCGTTCTCCACCCGGTGCTCGCCCCGCTCGAGCTGCCGCACGGTACGCCGTACGCCCTCGAGGATGTCGAGCGGCTCGAAGCCGGTGACCACGATCGGCACCCCGAACCGGTCGGCGAGCCCGGGGTACTCCTCGGTCCCCATCACGCTGCACACATGGCCGGCCGCCAGGAAGCCCTGGACACGGCAGTCCGGCGACCGCATGATCGCCTCGATCGCGGGCGGGACCCGCACGTGCGACACCAGCAGGCTGAAGTTGCCGATGCCGCGCTTGCGCGCCTGGTGCACCGCCATCGCGTTGGGCGGCGCGGTCGTCTCGAAGCCGATGCCGAAGAAGACGACCTCCCGGTCCGGGTTCTCCTCAGCGATCCTCAGCGCGTCCAGCGGCGAGTACACCACCCGGACGTCGCCGCCCTCCCCGCGTACCTGGAACAGGTCACGGCCGGTGCCCGGCACCCGCAGCATGTCGCCGAAGGAGCAGAAGATCACCTCGGGGCGCGACGCGATCTCCAGCGCCTTGTCGATCACCTCGAGCGGGGTCACGCACACCGGACACCCGGGGCCGTGGATCAGCTCCACCTCCTCGGGCAGGAGCTGGTCGATCCCGTGGCGGATGATCGTGTGCGTCTGGCCGCCGCACACCTCCATCAGCGCCCAGGGCCTGGTCACGGTGGCCCTGATCTCGTCGAGCAGCCGCGCCGCGAGCTCGGGGTTCTGGAACTCGTCGATGTACTTCACCGCAGCACCTCCCCGGCCGCGGCGGCGCCGTCCGCCCCGTGACCGTCCGCCCCGTGACCGTCGGTCGCGCCCGCCTCCGCGGCGGCCAGCTCCCACGGATCACCGAACTCCTCCTGGAGCATGCCGAGGTTCTCGAACAGCTCCAGCGTCCGGCGGGCCGACTCCTCGTCCAGCCGCTGCAGGGCGAAACCGACGTGGACGATCGCGTACTCACCCACCTGAAGGTCCGGCAGGTACTCCAGGCACACCTCCTTGACCACGCCGCCGAAGTCGACGCTGGCCATGCGTGTGCCGTTGCGTTCCTCGACCCCCAGTACCTTCCCTGGTACCGCCAGGCACATATGTGTCTCCTCACTGTCGCGCCACCGCATCCGCGTCCGTGGCGGTGT
This sequence comes from Streptomyces sp. WAC05374, assembly GCF_004353505.1. GTDB lineage: Bacteria > Actinomycetota > Actinomycetes > Streptomycetales > Streptomycetaceae > Streptomyces. Next base: position 311,862 of record NZ_SMNQ01000001.1, on the reverse strand, counting down.
CCGTGTCCGCCGATCCGGCGCGGGCGGCCACGACGAGCTGACCGAGGGCGATCCCCCCGTCGTTCGGCGGGACGTTCCGGTGGCGCAGCACGGTGAACCCGTCCGCGCGCAGCCCGCGTGCGCAGGCCGACGACAGCAGCGCGTTGGAGAAGACCCCACCGGTCAGCGCCACCGTCTCCAGCCCGGCCGCCTCGCGGGCCAGCGCGCACACCGTGCGCACCAGCCGGGCCACCGCCGCGTGGAAGCGGGCCGCGACGACCGGGGCGGGGACACCACGCCGTACGTCCTCGACGACCGCGGCCAGCAGGGGGGCCGGATCGGCGGACACCGGCGACGCGTCGCCCCTGCCCCGGCCGGCCAGGCGGAAGACGTACCGCGGGTCCTCGTCCCCGCTCCCGGCGGCGACCGCGGCCGCCTCCAGCTCGATCGCGGCCCGCGCCTCGTACTCGGCGTGGTGGCACACCCCCGCCAGCGACGAGACCGCGTCGAAGAGCCGCCCCATGCTGGAGGTGGGCACACAGTTCAGCCCCCGCCCCAACTGCCGCTCCAGCACCGCCCGTTCCTCCGTCGGGCACGCGGCGGCGCACGGCAGGTCCACCTCCGCCGTGATGCCCGCCGCCCACAGGTGCGCCAGCGCCATGCGGTACGGCCGCCGCACGGCCGCGTCACCCCCGGGCAGCGGTACGTACGCCAGGTGCGCGAACCGGTGGAAGCCGCCGTAGTCCGCGAGCAGGAACTCCCCGCCCCACACCGCGCCGTCGGTCCCGTGCCCCGTGCCGTCGAACGCCACCCCGACCACCCGCTGCCCTTCGGCCACGCCGTGCTCGGCCATCACGGCGGCCACGTGCGCGTGGTGGTGCTGGACCCGTGCCACGGGGCGCCCCGCGGCATGCCGCCGTGCCCAGGCACCCGAGCGGTACCCGGGGTGCGTGTCGGTGACGAGCACTCCGGGGCGGACGCCCGTGATGGACTCGAGCTGCCGTTCGGCGCGGTCGAAGGCGCCCTGGGTGGCGAGGTCGTCCATGTCCCCGACGTGGGCGGACAGCCACGCCCTCGTCCCCTCCCCGAGGCAGAAGACGTTCTTCAGGTCGCCGCCCACCGCCAGCGCGGGCACCACCGGCACCGGCAGGGTCAGCGGCAGCGGGGCGTAGCCGCGGGAGCGGCGCAGCACCAGCGCTTCGCCGTCGCAGACGCGTACCACCGAGTCGTCGCACGGCACATGGATGGGCCGGTCGTGGGTGAGCCAGGCGTCGGCCAGGCCCGCCAGCCGCTCCAGGGCCTCGTCGTCGTCGGTGACGATGGGTTCCCCGGAGACGTTCCCGCTGGTCATCACCAGCAGCCGGGGCCCGCCCGGGCCGAGCAGCAGATGGTGCACCGGTGTGTACGGCAGCATCACCCCGAGGTCGGGGCTGCCGGGCGCCACCGCCCCGGCCGGCACGGGCGCTCCCGGTGGCACCGGTGCGCCGGTGCGCCGCCGCACCAGCACGATCGGGCGGACGCGGCCGGTGAGCAGCTCCCGCTCGGCGGGGCCGACGTGCACCAGGTGCGCCACGTCCGACACGTCCCGGGCCATCAGCGCGAAGGGCTTGCCCCCGCGCGCCTTGCGGCGGCGCAGCTCGCCGACCGCCCGGGCGTCGGTGGCGTCACAGGCCAGGTGGTACCCGCCGACGCCCTTGACCGCGACGATCGCCCCGGACGCGAGCAGCGCACGCGCCGCGCCGACGGGGTCCTCGCCCGCGGGCCGCGCGTGCGGGGCGGCCGTGACGAGCCGGAGGCGCGGGCCGCACGAGGGGCACGCCACGGGCTGCGCGTGGAAGCGGCGGTCGGCCGGGTCGCGGTACTCGCGGTCGCACGCGGGGCACAGCGGGAACCCCGCCATCGTGGTGTGCTCACGGTCGTACGGCAGGCCGGTGACGATGGTGAACCTCGGCCCGCAGTGCGTGCAGGTGATGAAGGGGTGGCGGTGGCGGCGGTCCGCGGGGTCGGCCAGCTCGGCCAGGCAGTCGTCGCAGGTGGCGGTGTCGGGCGCGACCAGGGTGCGCACGGGACCCGACGCGCGGGAGGGGACGATGCCGAAGCCGCTGCCGCCGGTGGGAGGCAGGTCGGCGGTGTCCACCGACTCCACGACGGCCAGCGGCGGGGCCTCCGGCGCGAGGCGCGCGCAGAACCGCTCGACGGCCGCCGCCTCGCCCTCGACCTCCACGACTACACCGTCACCCGTGTTGGTCACATGTCCGGCGAGCCGCAGCTCCGACGCCAGGCCGTACACGTACGGCCGGAACCCGACCCCCTGCACCACCCCCCGCACGACGGCCCGGACGCGCCGCACCGGCCCGGCCGGCGCCACCGCCGCGTGCCGTGGCGCGGCAACGCCGGGCGTCGCGTTCACGCCTGTGCCCGTGCCATCACCGGGGCGTGCACCGCCGCCCCTCCGGCCGCCGCCAGCGCCCGCTCCACCAGCAGACCGGCGCCCAGTCCACCGCGTACGGAGCTGAGGGCGACCTCCACACCGGGGTTGACCTGCTGCACGTTGGCCCGGAAGGCGGCCTCGTCGAACTCGGCGGGACCGGCCAGATCGGCCTTGGTGACGATCACGAGGTGCGCGAGGCCGAACGCGGTGGGGTACTTCAGCGGCTTGTCCTCGCCCTCGGTGACCGAGGCGAGGACCACCCGCAGCGTCTCGCCGAGGTCGTACGACGCCGGGCACACCAGGTTGCCCACGTTCTCCACGAACAGCAGCCGGGTGCCCTCCGGGAGCCAGTTGTGCAGGTGCCCGGCGAGCATGTCCGCCTCCAGATGGCACAGCCCGTCCGTGAGCACCTGCTTGACCGGCACCCCGGAACGGCCCAGGCGCACCGCGTCGTTCTCGGTGGCGAGGTCGGCCGTCAGCGCGGCGGCCGGGACGCCGCGTTCCCGGGCGATCGTCAGCTCCCGCTCCAGGAGGGCGGTCTTGCCGCTGCCGGGGCTGGAGAGCAGGTTCACCACGGTCGTGCCCCTGGCCGTCAGTTCATCGCGCAGGACGCCGGCGGCCATGGTGTTCCTGGCGAGGACCGCCTGCTTCAGGTCGACCACACGGCACATCGTCAGCTCTCCTCGAGGATGGTTGCGGGGGTGGTGCCGGCCGTGCCGGGGAGGCCGGGCGCGGGGGTGTCCTCGGCCCAGCGCACCTCGGTGATGCGCAGTTCACGGCCCCCCACCAGCTCGGTGGCGGCGGCGCGGCAGCCGGGGCACAGCATGTCCGGCGGCATTCCGGTCTCCCAGGTCCGCCCGCACGGCGCGCACCGCGCGCTGCCGGGGACGGGACGGGTGACGAGCTCGGCGCCCTCCAGGAGGGTCCCGGCACAGGCGAGGGTGAAGCAGAAGTGGAGCGAGTCGGCCACCACTCCGGCCAGCTCTCCGACGTCGAGGTGCACGTGCTGGACGGCCCGCACGCCGCGGGACCGTGCCGCCTGCTCGACCTGGTCCACGACGGACAGGGCCACGGACATCTCGTGCATCGGTCTCCGTCCGGGCCCGGGGATGTCTCTCCGGCGCCCATTACAGGGCCGTGACCCGGCGGCGCGCCGACCGGCGCGCCGGGGTCCCACGGCTGCGTAGGCCGTTCGGCCCACCCGGGTCCGTGGGACGGCGCCGGGCACGGGGCCGGTGGGTCACATCCGGCGGATGCGCAGGTAGCGGCGGACGTCGGGCAGGACGTTCGCGACGATGGCCGCGAGGGCGGTGGCGGCGGTCGCGGCGGCGGCACCGCCGATGAGGCGCTTGTTCATGGTGCTCTCCATGAGGGTCGGTGTGTCGGGGGAGGGGGTCGGTGGGGCGGGTCAGTCCCGCAGGACGGCTTCGCCGGGGAGCGGTTCGGCCACCAGCTCGGTGACCAGACGCACCGCCTCGGGGACCGCGGCGGCCACGGGCGGGCTGAGCCCCATGCCCTCCTCGACCGTGGCGGGCTCGCAGCCCACGACCAGGGTGCGCCGCGGCGGCGTGGCACCGGTGCCCGCGCACAGGGTGTCCAGCAGCGCCAGTACGGCGTCGGGGGACATGCGGTGGCCGTCCAGGGGCACGCCCTCGGCCGGCTGCCGGGCACCCGGCTCGGTGGCGTCGATGACGTACAGCGTGCCCGGTGCGCCGCCGCGGGCCGTCGCGTCCAGGAGGACGAGGGTGTCGTACCCGTCGAGGAGCCGGTACGCCAGGTGGACGCCGCGGATGCCGATGTCGGCGACCTCGACGCCGGCGGGCGGGCCCAGGGCGGCCAGCGCGCGTGCCGCCTCGACGCCGAAGCCGTCGTCGCCGAGGAAGACGTTGCCCGCCCCGGCGACAAGGGTGCGCGGGCGGGCCGGTGCGGGGGTCGTCACGCGTCCTCCATGACGTCGACCTCGTCGGGCTGGAAGTAGAGGAACCGTCCCTGCTCGCGGCGGATGTCGGCGCCCGGGTCGTCCTCGACGGTGACCGCGATGTGCACGCCGCCGTCGACGTCGTGCAGGACCGCTTCCACCAGGGCGCTGCGTCCGCTGAGGAACAGGTCCTGGGCGTCGGTGCGGCGCAGCCGGGGGCGGAGCACCACCCGGCTGCCGGCCCGTACCGGCCGTCCGCCGACGAGGACGTGGTCGGTGGCCGGGTCCACGGTCGCGTCCGCGCCCGGGTCCCACCAGGGGGTGTCCGGCCGCGTCACCCCGCCCTGCCGGAAGGGGTCGGACGGTACCGCGGTGGCCGGCGGGGCCGCCCCGGCGGTCACCTCGCGCAGGCCCCGTACGGCGCCGTGGAGGCGCTCCAGGACCTCCGGCGGCATGGAGTCGGCGAGGTCGATGACGGCCGCGGCCCGGGCGTCCGTACCGCGGGCCTCGCGCTTCTCCTCGTCCGTGAGCGCGGCGGTGCGCAGCGCCAGGATCTCGTCGATCTCCGTCGCGTCGTACAGCGCGCCCGGGCTCTCGGGAGCGATCGCCGGGTGGTCCTCCAGGATGATCGGCGAGGAGAGCACCAGGTCGCCCCGGCCCGGCTCCCCGGCCAGCACCGGCCAGGTGTGCAGGTTGCGGCACGCGGCGGCCGCTCCCCGCGCCCACTCCGGCGGATCGGTCATCGACAGGAACCGCCCCGAGTCCAGGCACAGCAGGGCGTGCGTGGCGACCAGGGACCGGGGCAGGGCGGCGTCGCGGTCCGCGTCGCCGTCCGGCGTCCAGCCGCTGGTGTTCTCCACCACCAGGCTCAGCCGGTACGTGCGGTACGGGCCCTCCAGCTCGGCCGCCGACAGGCGCAGCGCACCGCCGACCTCCTCGCGGCGGCGTACCAGCCGGCCCACCACCCGCCCGGCGGAGTCGGTGACCGGTTCGGTCTCCTCGGCCGCCGGGCGGGTGAACGGGACGGTGATCCCCTCGCCCGCCAGGGACTCCACGGGAACGGTGAGCCGGACGGTCTGTTCGTGGCCCTCGTCCCACGGGACGACCACCTGGTCGTCCAGGCGCAGTTCGGCCACCGTCTCGAAGGTGCCGTCCGGGCACGGCCGCTGCACCGTGCGCCGCTGCGTGTGCAGGAAGCGGACCTCCACGGCGAGTTCGGCACCGCGCCTGGGCTCCATCAGCAGTTCGGTGTGCTGGAAGTCGTGCTCCTCGGCCCGCGCCGTCCAGGCCGGCGGCACCAGCACGCCGAACTGCCAGCGCAGCCGGTTCTTGGCGGCCGACGCGCGGTACGGATAGAGCACGTATCCCTCGAAGAGCACCGCGTCGGCGACCCGGCGCGCCACCGCCAGCCGCGCCTCGGTCGCGGGGGTGAACGTCGTCGTCGTGAACGTCGTCGTGGACGGCGTGGTCGTCATGGCGTCCTCTCCCCGGCCGTGTCGAGGAGCTCCTCCACGGTCGCCTCCCAGGACGGCAGGGCGCGCCGCGACCGGTGGGCGAGGAGGGCGTCCATGGTGTCCCGGGGCAGCCGGACCCAGCCGGAGCCGGGGAAGTGCTGGTCGATCATCTCCCGCCAGGTCTTCACGGGCATGCGGAAGGCGGCCTCCTTGTCCCAGGGGACCGGCTCGACACGGAAGCCGCCGGCGCCGGTGAACGCGGTGCCGGAGAACAGCATCAGCAGGGGCACCTCCCCCTCCTCCAGGGCGTGGAAGTACCGGGTGGACGCGACGTCCATGTCGTAGGTGCAGGGCACCACCAGGTCGGTCTCGGCCTCGCCGGTGAAGCCGGGAACCATCACCGACACCTGGGCGAACTGCACCGGGTGCAGGCTGCCGCCCCAGCGCGAGCGCTCACCGAACAGGTCGCTCAGCCGGGCGGCCTCGGCGTCGCCGTAGCCGCGCCGCACCGGCTCGATGCGGATCTGGCAGCGCAGGGCCAGCGCGTGGACGCGGGCCCGGTCGGACGCGGTGATGCGCAGCTTGAACACCAGGGTGGGGCCCGCCGCGTACGGATCGGCGCGCACCCCGGTGCAGGCGAAGGCGAAGTCGGTCACGACCCGCTCCCTCGGACGTCACGGGCGCGGTCGCGTACGTCGGCGAAGAAGGCGTCCAGGTCGGCGCGGGCCTCCGCGCCGCCGTCGAAGCCCTGCCACCGCAGGCGCATCCGGCCCACCAGTTCGTAACAGATGTCGACGGGCACCAGGTAGCACTCGACCTCGCCCTGGTGGCGGCGCAGCAGCAGCGCCTCCACGTCGGGTTCCAGGAGCCCCGCGAGGGGCGAGCCGGCCAGTACGGCCTGCCAGGAGTCGGGTTCCAGTTCGCTCTCGGTCGCCCCGGCCGGGCTCGGGTAGAGCGCGACGAGCCGGTCGAGCGCCGAGTTGCGGAAGAAGAACGCGACGCCGACGGGGATGCGCAGGTGCTCCCAGGCGCGCTCGTCGATGCCGTGCGCGGGGTCGCTCAGGTAGCGGCCGGGGACCGCGCGGAAGCGGCCCCCCGCCCCGCCGGAGCCGTCCAGCAACTGGGCGCAGGGGCCACAGGCGCAGGCCAGCGCCCGCTTCTCGGTGTCGACGAGGTGCCGGTGACGCTCGCCGGCCAGGGGCGCCGCGCACAGTTCGCAGCGCTCCTCGCGGGGCCGTGGCGGCGCCACGAAGCGGCGCAGCCCCCGTACTCCGCCGGCCGCCGGCGCGCTCACGGCGTCGTGGCCGGTGAGCGGCCGTGGTCGACGGGGCGCGGCGGACCGGAGCCGATCTGGAGCAGGGCGGGCTCGCGGGCCGGCTCCCGCACGTCCACCGCCGTCACCTCGGGCGCGAAGGACGCGAGGGCGTCCCGTGCCGCCTGCCCGACGCCCTCCAGGGTGCCGGCGCAGCCGCAGCCCCCCGATCCGGTGAGCCGCACGCGCAGCACACCGGTCGCGGGGTCGAAGCCGTCGCTCACCACCGGCTGGGGCAGCCCTTCGAGCGCCCGGTCGATGCGCCGGGACACGTCGTCCGGGTGCAGCCCGTGCAGGACCAGCAGGCCGGCGACGAGCTCGTCACCCAGCAGGGCGGCGAGGGCGTCGGGGTGCTGTCGCAGCAGATCCACCGTACGGGCGAGCCCGGCCCCGTAGAACTCCATGAGGACCCGGACGAGTTCCTCGGCGGTCTCGCACGCCGCGCGGTCGCCGGAGTCGGCCAGCCGGTCGAGGACCTCCTCGACCCGCCGGCCGGCCGTCTCCGCGTTCATGCCCGTGGTGCCGCTCATCCGGCCAGGCCGCTCAGGCCGGTGGGGACGTGCATGGACTTCACGGTCCTGCCGTCACCGACGTACATGTGCACCCCGCAGGGCAGGCACGGGTCGAAGCTGCGCACGGCGCGCATGATGTCGATGCCCTTGAAGTTCTCCGGGGTGTTCTCCTCGAAGATGGGCGTGTTCTGCACGGCGTCCTCGTACGGCCCGGGCGTCCCGTAGGTGTCGCGGGTGGAGGCGTTCCACGGCGTCGGCGGGTACGGGTGGTAGTTGGCGATCTTGCCGTCCCGGATGACCATGTGGTGCGAGAGGACGCCGCGTACCGCCTCGGTGAAACCGACACCGATGGACTCGTCCGGCACCTCGAACTTCTCCCAGGTCTGGGTGCGTCCGGCGCGCACCTCGGCGAGGCCCATCTCCGCGGAGTGCAGCGCGACGGCGGCCGCGTACGCCTGGAAGTAGGTGCGGGCGCGGTTGCGTTCCAGCGCGTTGCTCCAGCGGGGGATCTTCCACTCGAAGGTGGTCTCCGGCTTGGTGAGCGTGCGCGGCAGGTTGATGACCACGCTGTGCCCGGTCGCCTTCACGTACCCGATGTCCACGAGGCCCGAAAGGGCGGTCGACCACAGGCGTGCGATGGGGCCGCCGCCGGTGTCGAGCGGCAGGTGGTCCTTGCCGTCGAACCAGCGCGGGGACATCACCCAACTGTATTTGTCGTTGAAGTCCCGCTTCTGCGGGGCCGGGATGGTGTGCTGGTTCCACGGGTGGCGCGGGTCGACCGGGTTGCCGAGCGGGTCGTGGGTGACGAACTGCTCCTGGCCCGCCCAGTCCTCGTAGTAGGAGCTGCCCAGCAGGATGCGGATGCCGAGGTTGATCTCGGTGAGGTCGTTGGTGACCAGCTTGCCGTCCACGATGACGCCGGGGGTGACGAACATGCGCCGTCCCCAGTCCGTCATGTTGGCGTATGTGAAGTCGCAGTACTCGGGGTCGTTGAACGCTCCCCAGCACCCGAGCAGCACGCGCCGGCGGCCGACCTCCTCGTACCCGGGCAGCGCCTCGTAGAAGAAGTCGAACAGGTCGTCGTGGAGCGGCACGACCCGCTTCATGAACTCCACGTACCGCATGAGCCGGGTCATGTAGTCCGTGAAGAGCTGTACGGAGCCGATGGTGCCGACGCCGCCCGGGTACAGCGTGGAGGGGTGGACGTGGCGGCCCTCCATCAGGCAGAACATCTCCCGCGTGTAGCGGCTGACCGCCAGGGCCTCGCGGTAGAACTCGCCCTCCAGCGGGTTGAGCGAGCGCATGATGTCGGCGATGGTGCGGTAGCCGTGCTCGGCGGCGTGCGGCGCCTCGGTGCGTTCGGCGAGTTCGAGCACCCCCGGGTTGGTCTCGCGGACCATCTTCTCGCAGTAGTCGACCCCGACCAGGTTCTCCTGGAAGATGTTGTGGTCGAACATGAACTCCGCGGACTCGCCGCAGTTGATGATCCACTCACCGAGGTGCGGCGGCTTCACGCCGTACGCCATGTTCTGCGTGTACACCGAGCAGGTGGCGTGGTTGTCGCCGCAGATGCCGCAGATGCGGCTGGTGATGAAGTGCGCGTCGCGCGGGTCCTTGCCCCGCATGAAGACGCTGTAGCCGCGGAAGACGGACGAGGTGCTGTAGCACTCGGCGACCCGCTTCTGCTTGAAGTCGATTTTCGTGTGGATGCCGAGGCTGCCCACGATCCGTGTGATCGGGTCCCACGCCATCTCCACCAGGCCGGTGCCGTCACCGGTCGTCGTCGAGGTCGCCATGGTGTCTGTGATGCCCTTCGGTCAGTGCGGTGAGCGGGAGGGGAGGCAGGGGTGCGGAGCGGACGCCGGACCGTGCGCGGTCACCACGGCGGCCGGTATCCGGTGGTGATCTCGCGGCCGGTGTGGCGCCACTTGGGCTCCTTGTCCACCGTCTTGGCGGTGATGGTCCGCAGGCGCCGGATGACGGCGCCGTAGGCTCCGCTGGCGGTGCTGGAGAACTTGCCGCCGGGAGGCTCGTCCATGAACGGCATGAACTTGTCGGGGAAGCCGGGCATGGTGCAGGCGATGCAGATGCCGCCGACGTTGGGGCAGCCGCCGATGCCGTTCATCCAGCCGCGCTTGGGCACGTTGCACTTGACGACGGGACCCCAGCAGCCCAGCTTCACCTGGCACTTGGGGGAGTCGTACTCCATCGCGAACTGGCCCTGCTCGTAGTAGCCGGCCCGGTCGCAGCCCTCGTGGACGGTGGCCCCGAACAGCCAGGTGGGGCGGAGCTTGTCGTCCAGCGGGATCATCGGCGCCGATCCCGCGGCCTGGTAGAGCAGGTACGTCAGGGTCTCGGCGAAGTTGTCGGGCTTGATGGGGCAGCCCGGTACGCACACGATCGGGATGCCCGCCTGGGACTTCCAGTCCCAGCCCAGGTAGTCGGGCACGCCCATGGCGCCGGTCGGGTTGCCGGCCATGGCGTGGATGCCGCCGTAGGTGGCGCAGGTGCCGATCGCCACCACGGCGAGGGCCTTGGGTGCGAGGCGGTCGATCCACTCGCTGGTGGTGATGGGCTGGCCGGTCTCCGGGTCGTCCCCGAAGCCGCACCAGTAACCCTCCTGTTTGATCGCCTCGTTCGGGATGGACCCCTCGATCACCAGCACGAACGGGTCGATCTCGCCCCGCTCGCCCTTGAAGAACCACTCGATGAACGTGTCGGCGCCGTCCACCGGCCCGCACTCGAAGTCGATCAGCGGCCAGTGCACGGCGATCTTGGGCAGACCGGGAAGCGCCCCGAGGGCGATCTCCTCGATGCTGGGCTGTGTGGCGGCCGTCAGGGCGACCGAGTCACCGTCGCAGCTCAGCCCGGCGTTGATCCAGAGGATGTGGATCGGTTTCTCTTCGGTACCGGGCGCGCCGGCGGCGCCCGTCTCGTCGGCCGTGGTGGGAGACGCTGTGTTCATCGGGGCCCTCCTTGGGGAGGAAAACGGCGAAACCGTTCGAACAATCCATTACCGGGCTAAGAGTCCGTCGGCCCGGCGCTCCTCGCACCCTCGGTGGCCCGATCGGAGCCACCCGCTTCCTTGCGCGCGAACGCCCCGCGCAGCGCGTGGTACGGGGCCGCGGGGTCGTCGAAGATGTCCCGCATGCGCGCCAGTTCCCGCCGCCGGACGTCCGCCAATGGGGTGACGGCCTCCCGGCGCTCGCTCTCCGCCTTCTTCGCCGCGAGCAGCGTCTGGGCGCGGGGCGAGGCGGCGAGGTGGGCGGCCAGCCCGGTGACGTGGGCGGTGAAGTGCGACGGGGTGGACTCGACCACGCGGTCGATCAGGCCGATGTCGCGGGCGCGGGCGGCGGTGACCGCGAGCGCCTCCCCGGTGAGCTGCTCCGCCCCGGGGGCCCCCACCCGGCGGGGCAGGGTGTAGGTCCAGTACTCCGAGCCGTACAGCCCCATGCGCCGGTAGTGCGGGTTGAGCACGGAGCCGGAGCGGCACCACACCTCGTCGGCGGCCAGCGCCAGCATGACGCCCCCGGCGGCGGCGTTGCCGCCGATGGCGCTGACGACCAGGCGGTCGGTGGTGGTGAGCACCGCCTCCACGAGGTCGTCCATGGCGTTGATGTTGGCCCAGGACTCGGCCGCCGGATCGGCCGCCGCCTCGATGACGCCCAGGTGGATGCCGTTGGAGAAGAAGTCGCGGCCGCCGCCGAGGACCAGCACGGAGGTGGGCCGGGCGCACGCCGCCCGGTAGGCGTCGAGCAGGCGCCGGCAGTGGTCGGTGGACATGGCGCCGCCCGGGAACGAGAACGACAGCACGCCCACCGGGCCGTCCTCCCGGTAGCGGATGTCGGACCAGGTGCTGTCGTCGTCGGCGGACGGGAGCGGCGGAAGGGGCAGCTCGGGCACGCCTTCCAGGCCCGCGCACCCGCCGAGCGCCAGGGTGGCCGGCAGCTTGCAGGCGCGTGGCGCGCCGGGTCCGGTGCGCGCCCGCAGCTCGGGGATCCACACCGCCCCGTCGCGGGTGGCCCGGCAGATCGCGCCCGCCCGGGTGGCCAGCAGCTCGCCGGGACGGCCGCGCAGCCGGCGCTCGGGATGCCCGCCGTGGAGGTACCACTGCCCACCGAGGAGGTCGTCCAGGACACCGGGCTGCGAGTCGGCGGCCCGCAGCGTGCGCAGCACCGTGCCGGTGGAGTCGTCGGCCCACGCGATACGGCGGTCAGCCTGGCGCATCGGGGGCCTGCTGCGCGCGCCCGGCCACCCGGGGAGTGTGTCCTGGCCGGCCGGGGCGTACCGGCCGGAGGCGAAGCGCTCGACCGCCAGCAGCACCGCCCCGACGGCGGCGTCGCCGAGCTCGTTGCGGTACAGGTCGCTCTTGCCGACCGGCGGGACGGGGAACGTCGCCGTCGCCCAGACGGGCCCGGCGTCCATCTCCTCCTCCGCCTGGAGCACGGTGACGCCCCACTCGCCGGCGCCCTCGCGGACGGCCCAGTCCAGGGAGGACGGCCCCCGGTCGCCCACGGGCCCGGGATGCACGATCAGGCACGTCCTGGCCGTCCACACGTCACGCGGTACGACCGCCTTCAGCATGGGCGCCACCACCAGCTCGGGCGCGTGCCGGACCACGGCGGCACGTACGTCATCGCCGTGCGGGGTCACCTCGGCGGCGACGGTGTGCCCCCGCTCGCGCAGCTCGGCGTGCAGGCGCTGGGTGAGACTGTTGCAGGCGCTGGCGACGAGCAGGATGCGCATGGCGACCCCTCCCAGGGTGCGGCGGTCGGTGGTGACGCGAACCGGCTGCCTGCGATGGTCGGGTACGGCCCCGCGCGGCCGGTGGCACCGGTGCCGCGCCTCACTCGTACGGGTCGCGGGTTCGTGCCACATGGTCGGCAGGGGACGCCTCGGCGCGTCCCACGCCCCCGCACACCCGCTCTGAGTTGATATGCCGATTTTGGGTGGTGGTGGAAGAATCCTTACTGCCCCGGCACGGGAGACGTGCCTCCACCGCAGCGGACAGGCAGGTCGGCGCATGCCCAAGGAACACAAGCCATCGAAGCCGTCACGCGACCAGGGGCCCAGCCGGCACAAGGGGAGCGAACACCACGGCTGGTCACCCGACGTCGACGAGACCCGGCAGCAGGAGAACCCCAGCGCCCGCCGCTCCTTCCGCGCGCAGGACGCCCCGCCGCCCGGCCCGGGCCGGGAGACCTCCAAGGAGGAGCGCACCTCCGTGCCCGGCGACCGGGCCGAGAGCGGCACCACGCGCGGCGAGGAGTACGGGGAGAAGTCCGAGAAGGGCATGCGGGACACCGGCCGCAAGGGCCGCTCCGGACGCCCCTCCGGCACGAAGGACGACACCGCGTTCACCGGTGTCGACCCCAACGACACCGAGACCGGCCCCCGCCAGGGCTGACGCCCCGGCCACCGGCACGGCACACACGACGCCGCCCTCCCCACCGCTGTCGGTGGGGAGGGCGGCGTCGTTGCGGCCGAGGGTGAGGGCACGGGCGCCCTCACGCTGCGTCCCTTGTGTCCCTACGCCCCGTATCGGCGAGAGTCCCGGAGGGGCGAGCCGACCCGTTGTCCGCACAATGGAGGCAGAGGGTCCCAGCCGTGTGCCTTCGGTGTGCCGTCAGCGCGACTCGGACCAGTCTGCCAGGTGTGGAAGGGGCCGCTGGTGCCGTCGGATCGGCTGGGCCGTGAGCAGGTTCCCGGCCCGCTCTGGTCGGAGCCCGGGACGCTGCTGGAACACGTCCGCGTGGCGGTCTTCGGCATCGACGGGGACGACCGGATCTGTTACTGGGGGCCCGGTGCCCAGGACCTCTTCGGCCACGAGCCCGGAGGGGTGCTGGCGCGGCCCACGGGCGTCCTCCTCGCCGAGCCTCCGCCGGACGTGGCCGACGCGCCGGTGTCGCTGGGGGAGCGGGGCCGCACGCTGGGGTACTGGCGCGGCAGGCTGCGGGCCCGGCACCGGGACGGTGAGGACTTCGACTGCGGCTTCCGCGTGTTCCCGGTGACCGGCGCCGGAGGAACGTCCGTGGTCATGGCGCTGGCCAGCCGGAGCGACCAGCTCGACCGGGTGAAGACCAACCTGGCCTTCCTCGACTCGCTCTTCGAGACCTGCCCCATCGGGCTGGTGATGCTCGACGAGGACCTGCGGTACGTCCACCTCAACCAGGCCCTCGCCGACATGGACGGATGCCCGATCGAGCAGCACCTCGGCCGCCGGGTGGACGACCTCATGATCACGTCCGACGACGGGGCCTACCTGCGGATGCTGCACGAGGTCGCTCGGACGGGGCGCCCCGTCGTCGGCGCGCTGGTGGGCGTGCGCACGCCGGGCCGCCCGGACCGCGACCAGGTCCGGTCGGTCAGCTTCTTCCCCCTCAGCGGGGCGGTCGGCAGCCGGCCCGGCCTGGGCGGCCTGATGGTGGACGTGACCGACCGGGAGCGGGCGATCGTCGAGGCCACCGCGGGCCGCCAGCGGCTGGCCCTGCTCAACCGGGCCGCGGCCGCGATCGGCACCACCCTGGACGTGGACGTCACCGCCCGCGAACTGGTCGACGCCGCGGTGCCCGACTTCGCCGACGCCTCCGTGGTGGAGGTCGTGGAATGGATGGACGAGCACGAGGCGTTCGACCCCGACCGGCCACTGATCACCCGCAGGATCGCCTCCGGCACCATCCTGCCCCCGCCCGCCACCGAACTCGTGAGCGGCCTGGACCACGTGACGTACCCGCCCGGTTCCGCGATCCACCGGATGCTCGCGACCGGCGGCGTCGTCGCCGTCCCGGTGGACGACGCGTTCGTTTCCAGTACCGTCATCCACCGGGAACGCGCCCGGCTGCTGAGGGACAGCGGCCTCACGTGCATCCTCATCGCCCCGCTCATCGCCCGCGACACGGTCCAGGGCCTCGCCATGTTCGGCCGCTCGGCGGCCCGTCCCGCCTTCACCGAACAGGACCACGGCCTGGGCGGCGAGCTCGCCTCACGCGCCGCGCTCTGCCTGGACAACGCGCGCCTCTACAGCCGCGTGCAGGACATCGCGCTCACCCTCCAGCGCGCCCTGCTGCCGAGCGCGCTCGCCACCAGCCCGTACGTACAGGTGGCCCACCGCTATGTGCCCGGCAGCCGCATCACCGAGGTCGGCGGCGACTGGTACGACGTGATCAGCGTGGCCGGCGGCCGGATCGCCCTCGTCGTCGGTGACGTCATGGGGCACGGCGTGCCGGCCGCCGCCGCCATGGGACGGCTGCGCATCACGGCCAAGGCGCTCGCCCGGCACAACCAGGAACCGAGCGCCCTCCTCGCCGAACTGGACGCCTGCGCCGAGGAGGCGGGGATCGATCTGGCGACCTGCCTCTACATCCTGTACGACCCGGCCACCGGACGCGCCTGCATCGCCAGCGCGGGTCACCCCCCGCCGCTGGTACGGAACCCGGACGGTACGGTCGGGACGATCAGTGACGTCCTGGGTGTCCCCCTCGGCGTGGGCGGCCAGCCGTTCGCGACGACCGAGACGGAACTCCCCGACGGCGCGGTCCTCGCCCTGTACACCGACGGCCTCATCGAGGCCCGGGGCCGGGACATCGAGGAGGGCCTGGACGCCGTGCGCACGGAACTCGCCGCGGAGTGCGGCGACTTGGAGGCGGCGGCCGACCGCATGCTGTCCCGGCTGCTGCCCGGCCCGCCCGACGACGACACGGTGCTCGTCCTCGCCCGCGTACACCGAGCCCTCCCCACCGCCCCATAGGCGCGGCCTCGGCTCCTGGGCCGTCCACGGGCGCGGCACGAGGGCGGCCGCCGTACTTCTCGTACGGCGGCCGCCCGGGCGCCGGCGCGACCCGGCGGTGTCAGCCTTCCCGCGGCGACCTGCGGGGATCAGCCGTACACACGCTCACCGGGCGCTCCGGACTCGTAGTGGGCGAGGTTCTTCCAGCAGTGCACGTTCAGGTTGATCGCGGTGCTGTCGACACGGCACATGCGGTTGCCGCGCAGGTCGATGCCCTTGGTGTCCCGTCCGGAGACGACGTTGACGTCGATCCAGACCCGGTCGCCGGGCTTGTGGACGACACCGAGCCGGAAGTCCGTGCCCAGCGGCTTGTTGCCGCTGCACGCGGCACGCTGGTTGCCGCTGGTGGTCGACAGCAGGCAGAAGTCGGCGACGAACAGGGCGCGGTGGGAGATCAGGATGTTGTACCTGCCCTCCGCCGCCGCGGCCGTGCTCTGCGCGCGCACGGCCACCGTGCCGGAGCCGCCCGCCGTGGCGTGCGCGGGCGCGGACAGGGCCGCCAGCAGGGCCACCAGGGCGGCCAGGGGCGCGAGGAGCCGTACGAGCGTGGTCTTGACGATCATCCGGAGTACCTCCGTACTCGGTCGAAGAGGAGAGAGGGAAACGGCGGGATCAGCGGGGCTCGGCCACGACGACCCTGACCGTGGAGTGCTTGCGCCGCAGCGCCTTGAGCGGCTGGTACTCGGGCGCGTCCCAGAACGCGAGGGCGGCCTCCTTGCCGGCGAACTCGTGGATGACGAGGGCGGCCGGCCGCCAGTCGCCCTCCAGCACCAGGCAGTCGTCGTCCACGACGAGGTTGCGGGCACCCGCCTTCTCGATCAGGGGAGTCACGGCCTCCACGTACTCCTGAAAACCCGCCGGATTGCCGACGTCGAGGTCGATCACCACATATGCGCTCATGCCCAAGTCCTTCATGAATCGGCTCGGTTGGTCACTGATCAGACCGTACGGGCCGCCCCGCGGGCGTCTCCATGCGTCATACGCCGCGGAACATGCGTGATCGTCCGGAACTCCGGAGGACGGGTACGTTTCTCCCATGGATGTCCTGAGCGATGTCGTGACGACCATGAAGGCCGGACGGCCCAAGATCACCCGCTCCCGGCGCCGTGGCCGCTGGGGCAGCCGCTACGGCCCGTATCCCGGTGCCGGTTTCCACGTCGTCCTCGGCGGCGCCTGCTGGCTGCTGCGCCCCGGTGGCCCGCCCGTGTGGCTGACCGCCGGCGACGTGGTCCTGCTGCCCCACGGGGTCGTCCACGGGATGAGCGACAGCCCCGACCGCGGCGTCGACCAACTGCCCCTGGACCCGCAGGCCGCCGGGCCGGCCTCCCTGGTCACCGACATCGGCGCCGAACTCGCACGGGCGGACGATGCCGGTGACCACACCCTGTTGCTGTGCGGCGCCTACCGCCTCGACCGCGGCGTCGTGCACCCCTTCCTGCGCAACCTGCCCGACGTCGTGCACCTCCCCGCCCGCCTCGGGCGCCACGCCTCGCTGCGCGCCATCGTCGACCTGCTCGGCAGCGACATCACCGAAGCCCGGCCGGGCGCGGACGTGGCGCTCCCGGCCCTGCTCGACCTGCTCCTCGTCCACACCCTGCGGGCCTGGCTGGAGGAGCAGTGCCCCGAGGAGGCCGGCGGCTGGTGCGCGGCGCTGAAGGACCCGGCCGTCGCCTCCGCCCTGGACCGCGTCCACCGCGACCCCGCCCACCCCTGGACCGTGCAGGAACTCGCCGCCGCCGTCGGACTGTCCCGGACCACCTTCGCGGCACGCTTCACCACCTACGTCGGCCAGCCGCCCATGGCGTACCTCACCTGGTGGCGCCTCAGCACCGCCGCACGGCTGCTCCGGGAGTCCACGGCACCGCTCGCCGGAATCGCCCGACAGGTCGGCTACGGCTCCGAGTTCGCCTTCGCCCACGCCTTCAAGCGCCAGTTCCACACCGCGCCGGGCACCTTCCGCCGCACCGCCGCGACCATGGACGCCCCCGGGTGAGGTGTGCTCGGCCCGATGCCGGCCACCATCCGGGGGCGCCCTCCTTCACCCTCGTACAGGCTGATCGCTTCGCACCGTCAGGCGGGGTCAGTTCTGTGCGGCCGGGGTCCGCCGGTTCCGGCCCCGGTACCACAGCACGAGGGGGGTGCCGGCCGCGACGGCCGCGAGCACCACGATCAGGACCCACATGCGGAGCGGCACGGGTTCCCTGGACAGGGCGAAGAAGATGCCGCCGACGGCCCCGGCCGAGATGCCCAGTGACGGACGCCAGTCGTCGTCCCGGATGACCGTGTACCCGTAGAAGACCAGGAGCCACGGCATCGTCATCATGGCGCCGAAGTACCAGCCGCCGCCGTCGGGAACACCGCACCCTCGCGTCGACGGTCCGCAGCCGAGGTACACCGACCCGGCGAGCGCCCAGCCGAGCACTCCGGCAACGGACAGCCCCACGAGAAACCCCAACCCCTTTTTCCCCATGCCCGGATGGTATGCGGTGACCGGCGAACGGCCCTCCTGGGCCATTCACCCCCTTCCCCGCCATGGCGCGGTCACCCGCGCGGTACAGGCCGCCGGCCCGACCCCGTAAGACCGGCCCGGCGCCACGCGAACCAGCCGGCCTGGCCCGTCCGGTCGCGTACACCTAGGGCGTCATCGAGGCCTCCATGAAGCCGACGGACGACGGATGCCTGGGGTCGCCGTGCAACTCGTCCCCGGCGAAGACCACGAACTGATGCCACCACTCGGCCATCTGCTTCCCCGGGAACATGTCGTTCTTCCACGGCTTGGCGTCCGCGAAGACGTACTCCGCCCACGCGTTGTCCGGGTTGGGCGGGTGCTGGTAGTACGTGGCCCCCGCCCTCGGCCATACGGCCACCTGAGACCCCGGCGCACGCACGCCCTTCAGGAAGGCCTCGGTCGGCTCACCCATGCTGTAGGGGCTCCACACGATGCGCACCTGGAGCCGTTTGCCGCGGGCCTTGGCGGTCGCGAGGAGCCGCTGCTGGCCCAGGCGCCAGTCCACGGTGTCGAAGACGAGTGCGCGGCCGGTGGTGGCCCGGTTCCCGGCGTCCCCGAGCAGTTCCCAGAGCGCGTGACCGCCACTGCTGAAGCCGCCCACCCAGACGTCGTCCGCGACGCGCAGCGTCCCCCGTGCCGGAGCGGTGGCACCCGGCTGGGGAGCTACCAGCGGCTGCGGCTCGCCGGTCCGCAGCAGTTGCTGGCCCACGCCGCCGTACAGGCCCAGCGTCCACAGCAGGCGCAGAGCCGCCGACACACGCCCGGCGTTGCCCGGTCCTTTGGCGGTGCCGTACTGGGAATCGGGCACCGGCATCAGCAGCACCCGCAGGCTGCGCGTCTCCGCGAGGAGCCGCGGCGCTGTGCGGTCCAGGGCGTACTCCATGCCGCAGGGCAGTGCCCCGTAGGCGCCGAGCGGATTCGTCGTACCCGTGCTGTGGTCGATCAACTGGTGCCAGTCCGGAAGCCCGGTGATCCTCCCCTTGTCCGCCCGGTTGTGGCCCTGGAGGAGGAAGCGGCAGAGGTTGCGCATGCCCTTGGTGGCGTGCAGCGGTTCCGTCAGGGCGCCCATGCCCGTGGAGGGATAGGCGTAGGCGCTGGCGACGGGCCGGAAGAAGACGTACCCCCCGACGGTCGTCCCGTCGGGCAGGGCCTCCTTGTCCGGGGGAGCGGCCTGCCCGCCGGCGGCCTCGGGAAGCGTCGCGAACCAGAGCACCGGGGTGACACGGGTACTGACCAGGACCCTGAGCCGGGCCGGGCGGGGGTTGGCCGTCGGTTCCAGGTACCAGGGGTTGAACCCGGCCTCGACGTTGTTGGGGCAGGTCCGGAAGTGCAGCGCCCACCACAGGTTGGTCACGTCGAGGAACTCGGTGTCCACCTCCACCGTGCTCCCGCCCGTCACCTCCAGCAGCGGGTGGTGGCCGAAGAAGCCGCGTACCCCTCGGCCCGGCGCCCAGTGCGGCACCTTCTGCCTCACCTCCGTGTTGCCGCCGCGGTCGAAGACGGTGAGCCGGTAGCGGGGGACCTCGTAGGCGTCCGGGACGAGCCGGCCCCGTGCGCCGACCGTGAGCCGCTGGGTCACGGTGAGCGCCTCTTCGTCGTGTCCGCCCACGCGCAGGCGCACGCTGAACGTGAGCCGCAGCGCCGCCGCCGTGTCGGGCACGGTGAAGGAGCAGTCCGTGTGCGACGGCGTGCCCACCGGGGTACACGGCCGCCCCACCGCGGGATCGGACCACGTGAGGACCTCCCGCGCGTCCAGCGCGGTCACCGCCACCTCCACCGAACCATCGGCCGGACCGCCCTGCGACCGGCGTTTCAGGAGGAAGTGTTCCGCCTCCTTGGCGCGCCGCCAGCGGACCGTCATGGGGAAGGGCATCGCGCTACCCCGCCGGGCTCTGACGCCATGTGACCGGAGCCGTGCGGGGCCTCACAACTGCTGTCCCGACTTGGGGTCGTACTTCACCTGGACGGCGACGACCTGGTCCGTCGGGAGCACCTCGACCCATTGGTCGAAGACCTGGTACGGCTCGGCGGGCCGGAAGCCGCCCTCCAAGGGGTCGAACCCGTTCTCGAAGACCATCTCCGCGGCCAGGGCCTGGTCGAGGTTCTCGCCCGCCAGCGACTGGAGGTGCCCGGCGAGCAGCTCCAGAACCTGGCCCACGGTCTTGTCCCGGTACGTATCCGGGTCGTCGTCCTGGAGGGCGTAGGGCAGGTCGAAGCCCGCCTCGCCCTCCACCTTGGCCAGCCAAGCCAGCGCGGCACGCTCCTGGCCGGGCCGGATGGGCAGCACGGCCTTCACCCAGGCCGCGTTCAGGAACTCGTTGCGGCGTTCGTCCGCGTCGATCTGGATGAGCCACCCGAGCGAGCTGCCGAGGGGCGCGGGCCGGGTCTGCTCGGAGATCAGGTAGTTGACCCGCCATTCCTCGGGCGACTGGTAGCGCTCCGCCCGGGAGTACCAGCCGGCCACGGTCTGCCCGGCCAGCGGCAGGGGCGCGCCACCGCCCGGTGCCACGGGCTCCTCCAGCGGCGGCACGGGGTACCTGCCGGTGCTGGTCGCGGTGGGCGTGCTGACCGGGCCCGGCCGCCAGAAGTCCGGGGCGACGAAGTACAGCATCTCGTCCACGTCGAAGTACTGCTGGATCTGCCCCGCCTCCAGGTACGGCGGATGCGGGTTCGCCGGGTCCTGCGGGTACTGGTCGCCCGGCAGCTTCCTGATGAGCTTCCGGAACACCGTCCGGCGCTCCTCGCTGCGGAGGTCCTCGGCGGGACGGGCGCGCAGGGAACTGACCATGCGGAGCCTCTCGCGGACCGCCTCGCCGTACGCCGCGTGCTGGATCCGCCGCACCTCCTCCTGGTATTCGGTCTTCGCCTTGTCGTTGAGCTTCTGGACCTTCTCCATGGCGTCCTGCGTCGGCACGTAGAGGAGCACGGCGTCGAAGGGCAGCGACTTGCGGCCCTGGAAGTTCGCGTACGTCAGTCGCAGGGTGACGATGTTCCTGTCCACGTCGACCTGGGGGTCCGCGAAGGTGACCTGGGCGCCGTGCTTGTCCAGGGACGCGATCTGGCTGAACCGGTAGCCCTCCGGAACAGGGGGGAGCGGCCGGTCGAAGCAGAACTGGATGGTGTCGTCCACCTCGTCGACGAGGGGGACGTTGTTCTCGTGCAGTCCGCGACAGGGATTGGTCGGATTGGGCAGGTACGTTTCCTCCGCTTCGTCGTCGGGTCCGCTGTCGTGCCGGAACTCGATGTCGAAGTGGAAGGGGATCTGCTTGTTCTCGGGGACCGGGATCTCCTCGGGCTTCTTGACCGACGAGAGGTCCGGGGCCTGGACGACGTGGACCATGTCCCCGAGCCCCAGCTCGCGTCCGGGGTCGGGGAGGTGGATCTGCCAGCACAACCGCGTGCCGATGTGCTGGAGCTGGATACCGACCTTGCGCATCTTGCGCCGCAGTTCGAAGTTCACCAGCTCGTCGCCGGTGTTGTTCAGGACGTAGCGCCGGCTGGAGGTGTCGGTGGTCTCCGTCACCGTCTTGAACGTGGTCTTGAAGTTCCGCTTGATCTCGCTGGTGGCCTTCGCGGTCTGCGTACGGGTGTGCTTGTGCGTGGTCTCGGAGCCCCGCTTCACGGTGTTCTGCGTGCTGAAGCTGGCGCTGGCGTCGGCGTGGTAGATCTTGGCGTTCACCCCGCCGGTGGCGCTCACGCCGAGCTTGGTGTCGCTCGAGTTGTCCTCCTTGACGGCGTCCGCGACGTCGCTCTGCTCGGTGAGGCTCTCCTCCGTCCTGCGCGTCGTCTCCTCCGCCTGCTCCGTCACCTTCTCGACCAGTGTGCGCCTCGTGCTGCTCTCGACCACTTCCACGGTGCCACCGGGGCTGACCCAGATGTGGCCCGCCGGGGTACCGAGGAACGTGTCGAACTCGAAGAAGTACTCCCGGAACAGGTTGACCAGCCCCACCGGCGACAACGCGCCCCCCGCGGCGTCCTTGTACCGCTGCGCCAGCGCCTGGAGCGCCGCGTCGGTCAGCGCGCGGGCCTCGGCGCCGCGGAAGCGGTCGAGGGTGGTGAGGCCCCCGAACGGCGAGGTCGGGTGCACCGCGGCGGCGGCCATGCCGGACGTCGCACCGATCCAGTTGCTCAGCGGCTGGTAGACGCCGAACGCCTCACTGGCGTACGGCAGGGTGCCGACGAAGTCGTACACGGGCCGGCCGGTGTACACCGGGGCGCCCCCGGCGGGCATGACCAGGGAATGGGAGTGGCTCGACGTCGTGCCCGGGGGAGTGGTGAACGGCACGGACACGAAGTCATTGCCGGGCGTCGACTTGAAGAGTTGCACCATGCCCTGGGACTGGCGGGCCGACGCCACGAACGCGATGGTCACGCTGCCGGCCGCCGCGGCCTTGGCGGCCGCGTACTGCTGGCTGGACTGCGGGTCCCGCCACACGATCGTGTCCGCCACCGCGGTGACGGTCGGGAAGGCGCTGGGGTCCAGCACGACGACGGTGCTCGGCAGGGCGAGCGTCATCCGCTGCCCGACCGGGATTTCCGCGTTGAGCCCTTCGACCTTGTACGACCAGACGCGGTACGCGTTGCCGCTGCCCGTCACGGGAATGGTGGACGCACCCGTAAAGGTGACACTGAACGCCACAATAAACTCCTCAATGTGCACTATCTCCCTTCGCTGTATCCCGCGACGCGCGGTCGCTGTCACCGGGGAGCTCGCCACGTCACGCGAACAGCCCCGCTGAGCGGGGCGGAGAGGGGCGAGGGCCGCCAGGCTGGAGCAGCGAGAAGAGGGAACAGCCGGCACAGCGAGGAGCGCACACGTGGACACCTACACCGTCGAGTACACGGCACCGAAGACCCCGCCCCTGAGGGAACGCAAGGTCAAGGCGGACGACTACGCGGTGAAAGGTGAGTTCGTCGACTTCACCACCCTGGACGGCACGAAGGTGTTCAGCATTCGCGCCGACGCCATCGTCACGATCGCCAAAGAAGCCCCATCTTCGCTTCCGTAGGCATCCCGGACGGCTGAATCCCGAAGAGGGCCCTGCGGCCGCCCGCCGGAATCCGCCCCGGCGGGCCGGACCACCAGCGGGTGTCGGTGCGGCGGTCAGGACACCGTGGGGGCCGGTGGGGTCCATCGGCGCGTGCGGGGCACCCCGCTGGAGACGCCGTAGTCCTTCTTCAGCGTCTCCGGGATGGCGTAGTGCATGACGCGGCCCCGCGTGAGGGAGGACAGCTCGAAGATGGTCGTGAGGTGGCCGAGGCGGTCCAGGGCCCAGGCGCCGAGCGGGGAGCGGTCCTCGATGGTCTCCAGCACGCCCAGGAGATGGGGGGCGGCCTTGACGACGGTGTCCCACCGGGTGCGGGGAACGGCGAGCCAGTCCGCGCACGTGTCGCCGATCAGGTAACGGATGAGGGCGGACACGATCGGGTCGAAGAAGGTGCCGGGCACCACCTCTTCATAGAGGTCGATGAGCTGCCTGGTCAGGTGCGTGCCCTCGTCGGAGGGCCCCATGTGCCGCACCATGTACAGGTCGAGGAACCGGCGGGCGTCCTCCAGGGTCTTCGGGACAGCCGCCTGGTCGACGCCGAGCATGGCGCCCACGACGCGCCAGGCGTAGTAGTAGGCCTCCGCGCCGTCCGTCGACATATGGATGCCGAGCCGGTGCAGGCTGTCCAGCACGAGCATGGAGAAGAACATCTGTCCGCCGATCATGTCCTCCTGACAGATCGGCACCCCCAGCGCGGCCTCGTCCCAGCGGTTCGCGCGCCTGAGGTGGTGGCGGATGGAGGCGTGCAGCAGACGGACCTTCTGCGCGGCCGGGATGAAACGGCTGCCGGCCTCGAAGGCGTCCGGCTGCATGAGGTAGACGGTGAACTGCCCGGTCTCCGCCATCCGTTTGGAGGGGTACTTGAGACCGTGCGTGGCCGACAGCAGCTTCGCCACGTGCGGGACGACGTAGCAGGCGGGCATCGAGGCGAAGGACAGCGCCGTGGAGATGTGGACGTTGTTGTCGACGAAGAACAGCCGGGCCTTCTCCATCTCCGCCCAGTCGACCCACGAGGGCGGGACACGGGTCGCCTCCAGGTACTCCCGGGCGACCTCGGGCAGCCCGTCCGGAAGGGGGGCACCCGCGGTGGAGACGTAGCGCATCAGGGTGTTGAACGTGCCCACCTCGCCGCGTTCGAAGAGAGTGGCGACGGTGGCGTCGGCGAGTTCGTCACCGGACTGGCGCAGGGCGTCCATCGACGCCTCGGTGCGGGTCATGGCAGGGCTCCTTGTCGTGCACGGGAGTTGATCGGCGTCGGTCGGCGGTACGGCGGCGGCCGCGGGCTGTTCCGGGTACGAGGGGTCAGGACGCGCGGACCGCCGCGGAATGCGCCAGCGCGGTCAGGGCACCGGCCGCGTGGGGCGGCACCTCCAGCTCGTGGAGGGCGTCCAGAGCCGTCTCGACCCGCGCGCCGATCATGTCTTCGACACGGTCCGGCGCCCCGAGCCGGCGCATCACCTCCCGCACCGCGTCCAGACCGTCCCCGTCCGGCCCGCCCCGGCCCAGCAGGGCGCTCAGACCTTCCCGGTCCTCGTCGCCCGCGAGGCGCCACGTCTCGGCCAGCAGGGCGGTGGGCCGCCGGCCGCGCAGGTCGTCGGCGTTGCACTTGCCGGTGCGCGACGCGTCCCCGAACAGGCCCAGCAGGTCGTCCCGCAACTGGAACGCCTCGCCCAGCGGCAGCCCGTACGCGCTGTACCCCTCGCGCAGCTTCGCCCCCGCCCCGGCCAGCGCGCCGCCGATCAGCAACGGCTGCTCGACGGTGTACTTGGCAGTCTTGTACCGGACCACCTTCAGCGACGCGTCGGTGTCCAAAGCGGCCCCGGTGCGCAGGATCTCCAGGCACTCGCCCGCCACCAGTTCGCGAGCCATCACCGACCACAGCGGACGGGCCCGGGCCAGGTACGCCGCGGGCACACCACTGGTGGCGAACAACTCCCCGGCCAGCGCCATCAGCAGGTCCCCCACCAGCATGGCCAGCGACCTCGCCGCGGCGTCGGCACCCGTACGGTGCCCCACGGCGTCGCGCAGGGCGACCTGGGCCGTGGCACGCCCGTGCCGCAACGGGCTGTCGTCGATCAGGTCGTCGTGCACGACCGCGGCCGCGTGCACCAGCTCCATGGAGGCCGCCGCCCGCACCAGGGCGTCACTGTCCGGCTGCCCCACCGCGCGCCAGCCCCAGTAGCAGAACGCCGCCCTCAGCCGCTTGCCGTCCGCGACCGCCGCCTCCAGTTGCGCGGCCACCGGGTTCAGCAGCGGGTCGATCGCCGCGAACAGATCCGCCTCCCTGGCCACGTACCGGCGCAGCACCTCGTCGACACGTGCCTTGAACGCGGCCGGCTCCCACCGGTCAGACGTCACGGGCGGCCCTCCGGGCCAGGGCGTGCCGGGCGAGGACCTCCAGGTGGGCCGGGGGCGCGGCCGCGTACCGGTCCAGTACCAGACGCCCGCGCGCCACCAGCTCGTTCTCTGCCTCCGCCGCCAGCCCCGCGGCATCGGAGCGCCGCAGCAGCCCCCGTACGGTCCCCAGCGCCGAACCGACCGCGCTCACCGCCAGATCGGTCAGCCCGGCGACCAGCAG
The DNA here is from genome assembly GCF_004353505.1 of Streptomyces sp. WAC05374. Lineage (GTDB taxonomy): Bacteria > Actinomycetota > Actinomycetes > Streptomycetales > Streptomycetaceae > Streptomyces. Next base: position 286,335 of record NZ_SMNQ01000001.1, on the reverse strand, counting down.
CACCGCCTGTTCGTCCCGGCCCGCCCGCCATCCCGTTTCTCGCGTCACGCTCTTCCCCCACTCACCGAATCACCCGGGCCGCGCCCGTACGCGCCCCGTTCCGAGCATCCCGTCAGCGGAAGCGGGAGAGCCCCGTAACTCACGATCGAGTGACCACACTGCTCGGCCGTGCGGATCATGGAGACGCCCCCCGCGCGATCGCGCCGGCCGGTGCCGGCCCGGGTGCTCCCGCCGCTGCCCGACGAGCCGCCGGCATTGCCTTCGCCGCCATATCATTGCAACGAGCGTTGCGTTCAGTCGCACGGTCATTGCATCAAATGCCCGGCTATTGCCTGCATCAATGCCTTTTATTCGTTGACGATTTACTGAACGCAACGTAGCTTTCAGGTTGTGTCAACCACGTTGCGCCGCGAGACGAGGAACCGTCATGGCTGAATCCGTCCACACCGTCACGACACTGCCGACCGCACGCCGCCCGGGCTGCCCCTTCGACCCGCCGGCGGAGCTCATCGACGCCCGCCGCAACGGCCCCATCAGCCGGTGCACCCACCCCGGTGGCAGGCCCGGCTGGCTGGTCACCGGATACGACCTCGTCAAGTCGGTCCTCGCCGACCCACGGTTCAGCGCCCGCAAGGACCTCCTCAATGTGGTGGACTTCGAGCTCCCTCCGGCACCGCCCGGCGAGTTCCTCCTCATGGACGAGCCGCAGCACGGGCGCTACCGGAAGCCCCTGGTGGGCAAGTTCACCGCGCGGCGGATGCGCCTGCTCACCGAACGCGTCGAGCAGATCACCGCCGACTGCCTGGACGCCATGGAGGCAGCCGGCCCGCCGGTGGACCTGGTGACCGCGTTCGCCAAGCCCATCCCCACCATCATCATCTGCGAACTGCTGGGAGTGCCGTACGAGGACCGCGCGTCCTTCCAGGAGCAGATCGACTCCTTCATGAACGGCGAGCCGAACGAGGAGGAGCTGGTGGCGGCCTACACCGCGACCCAGAACTACCTCGCCGGGCTGGTGGCCGCCAAGCGCGCGAACCCCACCGACGACGTGCTCAGCGAACTCACCGACAGCGACCTGACCGACGAGGAACTGCAAGGCATCAGCCTCATCCTGCTGGCGGCCGGGTTCGACACCACCGCGAACATGCTGGCCCTCGGCACCTTCGCCCTCCTGCAACACCCGGCGCAACTGGCCGCGCTGCGCGACGATCCCGCCCTCACCGACCGGGCCGTGGAGGAACTGCTCCGGTACCTGAGCGTCGCCAAGACGTTCATGAGGACGGCCCTGGTGGACGTCGAGGTGGGCGGCCAGACCATCGAGGCCGGCACCACGGTGATCCTCTCGTACAACACCGCCAACCGCGACCCCGAGCGGTTCACCGACCCTCATGTGCTCGACCTCCACCGGAAGGACGGCGGGCATGTGGCCTTCGGTCACGGCATCCACCTCTGCCTGGGGCAGCAACTGGCGCGCGTGGAGATGCGTGTGGCGTTCTCCGCGCTGCTCAGCCGCTTCCCCACACTGCGCCTGGCCGTGCCGGCCGAAGAGGTCGGCCTGCGCCCGGAGACCGCCGACATCCACGGGGTGAAGAACCTCCCGGTCACCTGGGACGTGTGACCGGAGTCCTCCGCGGGGCGAACGCCCGCACGCCGGCAGGCCAGGGATGCGGACGCGTATGTGTGCGTGAGGTCTGGGCGGTGTGGGTGGCGTGAAGATTTCGCGGTCCCGGCGGCTCGGCTTGTCCCAGAAGGTCGCAGCTCAGGACCGTTGGGGCGGGGGTGGGACGTTTCCGGCGAAGGGGTTGCGGGCGGGCCCTGCTTGCAGGATCGTTGTCGATCGGCAACTTTTTCTTTGCGGCAAGAAAGGCGAGAGCCCGCGTCGTGCGGGCTTTGCTTCATGGCTCCTTCCCCAGACCATGCGCGTACCGGCGCCCCCAGCGTGGTGAGCGCTGCCGCTGCCCCGTGCCCGGTGGTGGTCCTGAACGCCGACGGGTGCGTGGTGGAGCTCAACGCGGCCGCCAGCGCGCTCCTTCCGGATGCGCGCGTCGACCAACCCCTGTCGTCGCCCCACTGGCTCGCCGGTGCCCACCGTGCCGCCGACGCCACCGAGACCAGAGGCGCGGTGGGGGAGGGCTTCTTCTCCGCGCACCCGTCCGCGGTGCCCGGGGGGAGTACGGCGTGGTGGCTCGTGGAAGAGACCGCCTACCGGTCCGTGGTGGAAGAGCTGGAGGCGGAACGCCGGCGCACCCGCTTCCTCGCCGAGGCCTCCAGCGCCCTGCTGTCGTCGCTGAACCTGGGACGGTGCATGGAGCTCACCGCCCGCCTGGCCGCACAGCAGCTCGCCGACGCCGCGCTCGTCATCGCCCCGTCCACGGCCAGGAAACTGCCCATGGTGGTCTGCGACCACCGCGGGCGCATCACCCACACCACGGTGTCCGGCGCCGTGCACGGCGTGCCGGGCCTCCAGGAGGCGCTGCGGGGCTTCCCCCCGGTGCCCTCCCGCTGGATAGACCCCGCCTCGGCGCCCGACTGGCTGATCCCCGAGGGGTTCGGCGAGATCGGTTCGCTCGCCATCACGCCGCTCCCGGGCCAGGGCGTCCCGGCCGGCGCCCTCGTCCTGCTGCGGCGGGCCCAGCAGGCCGCCTTCAGCGCGTCGGAGGAGGCGTTCGCCGGGCTGTTCGCCGCCCGGGCCGGCGCGGCGCTGTCCGCCGCCCGCCTCTACGCCGAGCAGAACACCATCGCCGACACCCTGATGCGTGACCTGCTCCCGCCCGTCCTGCGGCACGTGCAGGGCGTGGAGTTCGCGGGCGGCTACCGGCCCAGCGTCGACAGCGACCGCATCGGCGGGGACTTCTACGACGTCCACCCGCCGAGCGCCGACTGCCCGGAGACCCTCGCCGTCCTGGGCGACGTGTGCGGCAAGGGACTGGAAGCCGCGGTGCTGACGGGAAAGATCCGCAACACCCTCCAGGCGCTGCTGCCCATGGGCGACGACCACGCCAGGATGCTGCGGCTGCTCAACAACGCCATGCGCAACAGCCACCACACCCGCTTCGTGACCCTCGTACTGGCGTCCGTGCGCCGCGAGGACCACGACGTGGTGCTGCGGCTGACCGCCGCCGGGCACCCCGCGCCGCTGATCGTGCGCCGGGAGGGCACCGTGGAGGAGGTCGACACCGGCGGCTCCCTCATCGGCGTCCTGCCCGAGATCGCCACCCGCACCGCCCAGGTACGGCTCGCGCCCGGAGAGACGTGCCTGTTGTTCACGGACGGCGTCACCGAGGCCAAGGGCGGCCCGCTGGGCGACGCCATGTTCGGCGAACAGCGCCTGAAGCGTGCGGCGGCCGAATGCGCCGGCATGCCCGCCGAGGCCGTCGTCGAGCACATCCAGATGCTCACCGCCGAATGGATCGGCGACGGCCCCCACGACGACATCGCCGTCCTGGCCATCACCGCACCGCGCGGTGCGCATCTCAGTGCAGTAGACGGCACAACTCCGGGCAGGTACACCGCATGACGACCACCCACGCTCCCGGCCTCGACGACGAGCCCGGGGGCCACCCCATCGGTGCCCGCCTCGCCCCCCGCAGTGACGAACGGGCCGCCCCATGGGCGGACAAGCTGTGGAACGCCGTCCGGGCGGCGGACGAGTACGCGGCCGTCGACGTCGTCACCGACGCCCTGGAGGCCGGGCTCGCACCCGAGACGGTGCTGCTCGAAGTGATCGGCGCCGTCCAGCACCGGGTGGGCACCGAATGGGCCGCCAACCGCATGAGCGTCGCGGCCGAACACGCCGCCACCGCCATCAGCGACCGCGTCATCGCCTGCCTGCCCGTACGCCGTCCCGCGACGTTCCTGGGCCGGGTGACGGTCGCCTGCGTGGACAAGGAATGGCACGCCCTGCCCGCGCGCCTCCTCGGCGAGACGCTGCGCCTGCGCGGCTGGCAGGTCGACTACCTCGGGGCCCAGGTGCCCACCGCCCATCTGATCAGCCAGATCCACCGCACCGGGCCGGCCGTGGTGTGCCTGTCCGGCTCCCTGCCCACGCGCCTGCCCCACGCCCACGCCACGATCAGCGCCGTCCAGGGCGCCGGTACGCCGGTGATGGTCGGGGGTCTCGCCTTCGGCGCCGACGGCCGCTACGCCCGCCAGTTGGGCGCCGACGCCTGGGCACCCGAGGCCCGCAGCGCCGCCGACCGGCTCGCGGCCGGCCCTCTGCCCCGGCCGCGGCCCCCGCACCAGGCGACCGACGACCTGCCGCACCTGGCCGACCAGGAATACACCATGGTCGTCCGCTCCTCCCGCAGCCTGGTGCGCGAGACCTTCAAGGTCCTGGAACAGCGCTTCCCCGCCATCGGCGGCTACGACGAGGAACAGCGGGAACGGACCGCCGAAGACCTCGCCCACATCGTGGACTTCCTGGCCGCCGCCCTCTACGTGGACGATCCCGACCTCTTCGTCGGCTTCCTCCTGTGGACGGGGGACGTCCTCACCGCTCGCGGCGTCCCGGTCCAGTCCGTCCTGCCGGGCCTCGATCTGCTCGCCGGGCAGTTGCGCGACTTCCCCCGCGCCCGCCGCTTCCTCAACGCCGGGCGTTCCGCGCTCGCTTCCCGTGTCCGACGCCGAGCCGGAAGGACGCTGTGACCGCCTCTCCCGACGCACATCCCGTTGTCGTCCAGCCGGACACCGGTCGGCACCTGCTGCGCCTCGCCCTCTTCGGTGACCTGGACTACGACTCCGGGGAGGAGATCCTGCACCTGGTGCGGCAAGCCCTGGGCGCGCACGAGGAGGCGCACGAGCTGGTGCTGGACTGCCGGGAGCTGCGGCTGGTCGACTCCATGGGGTTGTCGGTCCTGTTGCAGGTCCACCGGGACGCGTCGGAGGGCGGCAGACGATGTCACCTGGAGGCCGTCGGCCCGGCGCTGGAGCGCCTGCTGAGGATCACGGGCACCTTCGACCACCTCACCGCGCCGGGCCCGGCGTCGGCCTCACCGTCCGTCAGCCGTTCACAGACGGCGTGCGACACGCGGCATTCGGGTGCGTAGTGGCGGCTGCCACCAACGGGTTCCACGCGCCCGCCGCGTGCTCAGGAGGGCAGCAGGGGAGCGGGCCGCGCTTCGACCACACGGCTGCGGGCGGCGGCGAGGGCGGCTTCAATGTCACGGGTGCCCGTGGTCACGCACAGGGTGGAGGCGATGTCGTCCATGCGCCGTCGCGCTTCCGGCGTGCTCGCCTCGGCGTGCACGCTCCGGAGAGCCTCGTACTGCTCGACGAGGTCCTTGAGGACTGCGGGGTGGGCCATCAGCACGCCGGCGCTCCTTCACACATGTGGTCTTCCGGTGACGCGGCTACCCCGTCGCTCACTCCTCATACGTGAGCGGAAGGTTGCGGCCTGTGCGGGACCGCGGGGCCGGGGGGCATGCGCCGGACAGCCCGGCGGCCGGGCTGCCCCGAACGGGTGGCCTGTCATGCGATGGGTGGTGCGCCTGTTCGCCGGTACGCGGGCGGGGCACGCCATATAGGGGGTCGGGCATGCCGCCGGGCCCGTCATCCGTTCATGCCGAGACGAGGAGAGCACGTGACCACCTACGTCATCACGATCCCGGGCACGTTCCTTCGCGAACTGACCGACGACGCCCGCTCCACCCTGGTGCGGAACCTGCGCCCCGCCGACCCGCGCCACACGTCCCTGGGGCGGGTGGAGGAGCTCGACGTCCTGACGGTCAACGACAACGGCACCTTCAGCGTGCGCCTGGAGGTGGAGGCCGACGACAGCCGCCGTGCCGAGGAGGCCGCCCGGCGCACGGCGGCCGCCGCGCTGCGGGAGGCCGGTTACACCGAGGACGAGGCGCCCACCGGGCCGGCGGCGGTGACCGGCATCGACGCGCAGGCGTGAGGCGCATGCCGGGCCCGGGTACAGAGGGCACCCGCATGTGCGGGGACGTGGTGCGAAGACGTCCGCGTGTGGCCCGGGTGAGCGCCGCCGGGACGCGTCGGCCGGAATGGGGCGGTCACATCCCGCGTGGGGAGAACTCCCCGTGTACGGACGCCACTTGAGGGTAGCGGGACCGTCAATCGGACCCAACCCGGCGGGAGCGAGAGATGGCGGGTACACCATGGCGCCGCAAGGCCGTCGAGGAACCGGAGGACCGGACGGCTCCCGGGGCGACGCCCCGCCTGTCACGGTGGGGCCGCGTCGTGGTCATGCTGCTGGCCTTCGCGGCCATGGTGGGCTTCGCCGTCCTGCTCGCCCGGCTGACGCTCGAGCCCTCGGCGGCCTCCGAGCCACTGACGCACAGCAATCTCCGTCCCGGTGACTCCATCCGCGACTACCTGGCCCAGCCCGCCTTCCGGGACACGGTCAAGCAACTGGGCGGCAACATCGCGCTGGGGGTCCCGTTCGGACTGCTCCTGCCGGTTCTCGTGCCGCGTGCCCGGGGGCTGGTGCGTGTGACCGTGGTGACGGCCGTGGTGATGATCCTGGTCGAACTGGTGCAGGGCGCTCTGGTGACGGGGCGGGCCTTCGACGTCGACGATGTGATCCTCAACAGTGCCGGGGCGTTCCTGGGGTACGTGATCCTGGGTCGCAGGCTGGGGCGTGCCGTCCATCCTCGCCGGCGTCACTGGTGGCACCGCTACACCAGGCCCTCGGCAGTCGACTGACCGGCGCGGCAGGGCCTCGCCCCGCCCGGCCCCGCGCACCCGCCGGCCCGCGTCCCGGCGGCACCTGAAGCCGCAGACACCTGGTGGGGGTAAAGTGCCCCCGGGTCTATCCGCTCGCCGGTCGTATCCCCTGCACCGGGGCGCAGGCTGCTCGTACCGCCTTCCCGCGGCAGCACCGTGCAAAAAAGGCGGTGTCGTCGGGCAGATCCGGGATAGGGGTATGGGGGACCTGTGGCGAGAGGAAGATGTGTGAGATGGGGGTAGCTCTGATGCGTGGTGACAGTGTGGCCCCACCCGGGGCCGCGGAACCACCCTGGCCCGCCCCGCGGAACTCGGGGCAGGAGACACCCGCGCCGACTGGGCTGACGGCCGCAGGCGTTACCTCCACAACTTACACCGATCTTGACGGAGCCATCGCTTCGGCGCGGGACTTCGTCGCGGCGTTTCTCCTGGCCAAGGCGGCCGTCGGGGTCACCATGGGACCCACCACGGTCGGGGACGCCCGGCTCGTGATCAGCGAACTCGTCACGAACGTCGTCAGGCACGCCTCGGGTCCCTGCCAGGTCGACCTGGAGCTGATCGGCCAGGTGCTGCACATAGCGGTGTCGGACACGCACCCCGTGGCTCCCACCGCCCATGCGCCCGACCCGCAGCGCGTCGGGCAGCACGGGCTGGAGATCGTTCTGGCCGTGTGCGAGGGCGTCGAGGTCGAGCCCCTGCCGTGGGGCAAGCGTGTCCGGGCGCGTCTCGCCCTGCGCTGAGCGCCCAGCCGATTCCGGCCGATCGCGACGGAGTGCCCGGCGGGGTCGCGGAAGGGCCGGTCGCGGTCGTGCGAAGAAGATGCCCCGCACAGGCGTGACGTCGGCGTGAGTCGGGGGACAGTGGGCAGTCATCAATACCGGTGCGTAAGGGGCGCCCACGAGTTCGCGAGGAGACATCAGCTATGGAACCCGGGCGATTTCAGGCACAGGGCGAAGTGCGGCCGACGGGCGTCGCGGTCGTACGGGTCAGCGGCGAGCTCGACTACGACGGAGTGACGGTCCTCGAGAACGCGGTCAGATCCGTCCGGGCACTCGGCGGCCACCGCCTGCTGCTCGACCTGTCCGGCCTGACGTTCATGGACTCCTCCGGCGTCAACGCCCTGCTCAAGGCCCGCCAGGAGACACACGTCACCGGCGGCTGGATGCGGATCGCGGGCCCGCAGCCGCCGGTGCTGAAGGTCATAGAGCTCGTCGGTCTCGACCAGGCCATCCCCCTGTACTCCAGTGTCGGCGAGGCCCTCGAGTCCTGAGGCCACTCGTCCGGGAGCGCCATCGCGGGGGAGAGGTCCTCCGGTGCCCTTCCGGTCCTCGGCGGCACCCGTGCCGGCGTGAACGGCGCCCGCGGGGGAACGTGCGCTTCGTCAGCACCCGAGCAGGTGTCCGAGGCTGCGCCGCAGAACAGCCCTGGGCCCGAGGCCACCGCGGAGAGTCACCATGAGCGTCATCGATCCCCTCAGACGTCCCCCGACGACCGTCCCGACCCACGACGAACGCAAGCAGCGGCTGCGACGCCGGCTCGAGCGCCTGATCGGCATCGCCGCCACCGAAGGCAACGAGCTCCATCCCCTGCGCAACGGCGACGAGATATTTCCCGCCATGCTGGACGCCATCGGCTCCGCCCGGCACACGATCGACATGATGACCTTCGTCTACTGGCGCGGAGAGATCGCCCGTGAGTTCGCCACCGCCCTCGCCGCCCGTGCCCGGGCCGGAGTCAGGGTGCGCCTGCTGCTCGACGGCTTCGGCGCCCGCCAGATCGAGAACGGCCTGCTCGACCACATGGAGGAGGCAGGCGTCGACGTCGCCTGGTTCCGCAAGCCCCTGTGGCTGTCGCCCTTCAAGCAGAACCACCGCTGCCATCGCAAGGCCCTGATCGTCGACGAGCACACCGCGTTCACCGGCGGTGTCGGGATAGCCGAGGAATGGTGCGGCGACGCGCGCAACCCGGGCGAGTGGCGCGACACCCACGTCAAGGTCCGCGGCCCCGCCGTGGACGGCATCGCCGCGGCGTTCGCACAGAACTGGGCGGAGTGCCACGCCGAACTGTACGACGAGCGCGACCGCTTCACCGGGCACACCCAGCACGGGGACGCCATCGTCCAGGTCGTACGAGGCTCCGCCAGCATCGGCTGGCAGGACATGCAGACGCTGATCCGTGTGATGCTCACCTCCGCCCAGGAGCGGTTCCGCCTGGCCACCGCCTACTTCGCCCCCGACCGGTACTTCATCGACCTGCTCTGCGAGACCGCCCGCCGCGGCGTCGCGGTGGAGATACTGCTGCCGGGCCGCCACACCGACCAGCGAGCCAGCCAACTGGCCGGACAGCGGCATTACAGCGACCTCCTGGCCGCCGGTGTCGACATCCGCCAGTACGAGCCCACCATGATGCACGCCAAGATCATCACCGTTGACGAGGTCGCGTCCCTGATCGGGTCGACCAACTTCAACCGCCGCTCCATGGACCACGACGAAGAAGTGATGCTGGCCGTGCTGGACGAGGCGTTCACCGCCACGCTCGACCGCCACTTCGACGAAGACCTCACCCACAGCCGGCCGGTCACGCTGTCCCGCTGGAAGCGCCGCTCGGGCCTCCAGCGCGCCCTGGAAGTCGCGGTCAGCCCCATCAGGCGCTTCCTGTAGGCCGAATGGGCCGGGCGAACGGGCCGGCGCCTCGCCGCGGGCATCAGCGGGGGCGCTCGGGGTAGGCGGGCGGCACTCACCGCGGTCGTACCGCACGGATCCGTCACTCCAGGAGAAGGGAAGACCCGCCATGTCGTCCTCGCTGGTCGAAACAGTGGACATGAAGGCCCCCGTTTCGCTGATCTGGCAACTGTGGAGCGACGTGACGAGGTGGCCGCGGTTCCTCACGCACGTCACCCGGGTCGACCGGATCGACGAACGCAGGTTCACGTGGTGGCTCACCCTGCCCGGCGGGGACAAGTACTTCACCGCCGAACTGACCGAGGTCATCCCGGAGGAACGCATCGCCTGGAAGGTGGTCGCCGGCACGCAGCACGCCGGCGTGGTGACCTTCCACCGGCTGAGCGACACCACGAGCCGTCTCACCATCCAGCTCGAGTACGAGCCCGACGGGTTCATCGAGCACCTGGGGGCCCTCACCAACCTCGACAAGACGCTGGCCAACTACGACCTGGGACAGTTCCAGCGCATGGCCGAGGACCTGGCGGCATCCTCCTGAGCCGTGCGCCGGGCATCATAGAAGGACGATGCCGTCCCCCACTCGCACCAGCCCGGGGGCAGCGACCGTCGCCAAGGCGTCCAGGCGGGTGCCGTGCGCGCCGGCGATGGCTCGCAGCACCAGCGGCGAGTGGGGCAGGTCCCCCTGGGCCTCGTTGACCATCACGCACCGCTCGCTGGACCGCACGAACTCGACGTGGACGGATTCGCCGATCCGCGCCGTGCTCCCGAACCACTCGTCCTCGACGAAGGGGCGCGTGCCGGGAGGAGTGCGTACCAGGAGATTCGGCCGGAAGCGGCGCTCGTCCACGGGAACTGTGGGGACCGCCGAGCGCACCCAGTCGAGGGTGGCCGTGGTCAGGACGCTCACCGGGAGCTGGTCGACGTGCGAGGTGGCGCCCTCGCGCACCACGGCGACGTCGTCGCGGCCGAGGTAGCCGCGCAGATAGGCCGAAGGGTCGGGGACGGCCGTGCCTCGTGGGTCGAGCAGTTCCGGCCGGTCGATGCCGTCGGCGTAACGGGAACGCAGATGCAGCAGGCCGGGCATCCTGCGGAAGCGACGCGTGTTCTTCCCCGACCCGAACTTCCCCCCGGCGTCACGTACCGCGAAGAGGCGGTCTCCGAGCAGCCCCCTCGCGTCGACGTCCACCCGCTGGAGCGACTCACCACCGGTCGACTTGACCGGATACCGCCAGATCCGTTCGATCACACCCACGACGTCCGTCATCCGGGAGACGCTACAGGAGCCGTACCGCACCCACTTTCGACACACGTCCATGAGACCGCCCGGTGGGATCAGGTCGGACGTCCCCAAAAAACATGTGCATGAGTCGTGCATGCCTGGGTAGGCGCGGCTCACCGCCTCGCTGAGATCGACGGGGCTGCACTGATGTGGGAGGGGACAGGACGATGACGACTTCGGTGGCCACGGAAGCGGTGGCAGAAGCGGGTGTCGCGGAGCTGCCGGTGGTGGCGGACCCGGGGAAGCTCGCGCCCAAGGACGCCCGCGACCTGTCGAAGTTGTTCTTCGAGCGGCTGACCGTGCTGGAAGAGGGCACCAGGGAGTACCAGTACGCCCGGAACACCCTTATCGAGATGAATGCCTCGCTCGTCCGCTATGCGGCCGGACGGTTCCGCAGCCGCGGGGACCAGATGGAGGACATCGTCCAGGTCGGCATGATCGGACTGATCAAGGCGATCGACCGGTTCGAGCTCTCCCGGGAGGTCGAGTTCCCGACGTTCGCCGTGCCGTACATCGTCGGCGAGATCAAGCGCTTCTTCCGTGACACGTCATGGGCGGTGCACGTGCCGCGGCGCCTTCAGGAAGCACGTGTCGAGCTCGCCAAGGCCACCGAGGAGCTCAGCACCCGCCTGGGCCGCACTCCCACGGTCCGCGAACTCGCCGAGCTGATGAGCCTCAGCGAGAAGGAGGTCATCGAGGCCCGCATGGCCTCCAACGGCTACAACGCCACCTCCCTCGACGCGGCGCTCCACAGCGGTGAGGACGACGACGCCGCCCTGGCGGACTTCATCGGCGCCGAGGACCCGGCCATGGAACTCGTGGAGAACTTCCAGACCCTGGCCCCGTTGCTCGGCCAACTGGACGAGCGCGACCGCTGCATCCTCCACCTCCGCTTCGTCGAAGAGCTCACGCAGGCGCAGATCGGTGAGCGCCTCGGCGTGTCACAGATGCACGTCTCACGACTGCTCACCCGCATCCTGAAGCGGCTGCGTACGGGCATGCTCGCCACGCACTGAGCCGGGCGGCCCAGGACCGGCCGCACGGCAGGGCCTTCACGGGCGATCGGCTCCACCCCCTCGGGCAACCGGAACGGAGCCGATCGCCCCCGCTCGTACGACTCGCCCGTACGGACCACGGATTGGCGCCGCCGCATGGCGCCGGGTACAGCCCGGACCGGCGGATACCATCCGCCATGAGCCACCGCGGCCGCGGCACGCGCGTGGTCGTGCGGCCGTGCCCGCGAGACACCCGTCGGCGCGGCACGTGGGTGTCCCCCGCGCGCCCGGCGAGCAGCCGTGCGGCGAGGCCAAAACCGCCGCTCGTCAGCCCCGACTCGGCCACGCGGAGGACCGATGGGAACCGTCGTGCACGTCCCGCAGACGAAGGACATGCTCGGTGAGGAGCTCTCCGGCGACGAAGCCTTCACCGCACTGCGGCACTACGGTGGACGGAAGCTGTTCGTCGACGCCTTCGCACGCTTCCGCTACGCCGACGGGTTCACCTCCGCACGCTCCCTGGGCTACCAGGTCGTCCTCGGTATCGTGCCGTTCACCATCGCCCTGGTCGGCATCGCCACGACCACGCACACGGAGAACCTGGGGCGGGCCGTCGAAGTGGCCCTGGCCGAGATCATCCCCGGCACCAGCGCCGAACTGGTACGGCAGGCGCTCGCCGACACCCGGCGCAGTGCGGGCGGCGACGCGGCCGGGGCCGTGGCCATGTGGCTCGGGCTCGGCTTCGCCGTCGTCAACCTCGCCGGGGCGATGGGCCAGATCGAACGCGGATGCAACCGCATCTACGGCATCGAACGGGATCGTCCGTTCACCGCCAAGTACGGCAGGGGTGTGCTCCTCGCGCTGTGCGCCGGCCTCCCGCTCGGGGGAGGGTTCCTCGTCATGGTCGCGGGGCGCGCCATCGGGCGGGCCGTGGTCCAGGCCCTGGGCTGGCCGCCGTCGCTGCTCGGCTGGTGGCAGCACGCGTACCTGCCGGTGGGGGTACTCCTCGCGGCCGTCGCCTCGGCCGTGATCTTCCGTTGGGCTCCCCGCCGTGACCAGCCGGGTTACACCTGGCTCATCTTCGGCTCGGGCCTCCACCTCCTGCTGTGGGTGGCCGCGACGTGGCTCCTCGCGCTGTACGTCAACAACAGCGGATCGTTCGGAGCGGTGTACGGGCCGCTCACCGCCTTCGTCGCCCTGCTGCTCTGGGCGAACGTGACCGGCGTCGCGCTCTTCCTGGGGGTCGCCTTCGCCGCCCAGTTGGAAGCGGCTCGCGCGGGCATCACCGAACCGGTGCGTCCGGACCCCGGACCAGGCCCCTGACACGGCCTGTCCGCGAGGACGGGCGACGTTCTGCACGCGAGCCGGACGCCGGACGCCGCTCACGCGGTTTCGGCGGACGACGCCGTACCGCCGTCCGCCTCGCCTCCGTGGGCCCCGGTGTCCTCGACGGCGAGGCGAAAGCCGCCCAGGCCGGCCGCGAGCGCCGTACGTTCCGCGGGAGGCATGGCCGAGATGACGTCGAGCAGCGCGGTCTCACGCCGGGCACGCAGGTCCTTCAAGTAACTCTCCCCGCGGCTCGACAGGCGCAGTTCCAGCTCCCGCCGACTGGCCGAGCTGGGGGAGCGCTCCACGAAACCCAGCGCGTCGAGGCGGTCGCACATCCGGCTGACCGAGGACGGCGCGGACCCGAGCACATCACCGAGCGTGCGCAGATTGATGGGCTGGTCGCGCTCCAGGATGTACAGCACCCGCAACTGCGAGGTCGAGACCGGAGCCGACGACGTGGTGTCGCGGCCCTTGTTCCAGAGCACTTCCAGCAGTTCGATGACCTCCCGGGCGGCCCGTACGGCAGCATCCCGGTCGGCGCCTGGAGGGGTCTCGGAATGCATGCCCTCAACTGTGACACTTCGCAACGGCCTTGTCAGTCGCTGGGACACAGGGACTCCTCCTCGTACCACTGGGCAAGGGCCTCACAGCCGTCACGCTCGGGACCCGGCCCGGGGCGAGGCCTCATGCGCTCCACAGCCTATGCCCGTACGGAGGCACAGCCCAGCGGACGACGGCGCCGCCCCCGGCCGCCGGGCCGGCCAACCACCGCGGCGGACCGTGCGGTTCGGCCGGGCAGGCGCGGCGCGGATCGAGGGCGGCCGGCTCACACGACCGCGGCGGAGTCGGCCGGCTGGGCAGGCCGCTCGGTGAGGGCTGTCGCCGCTGCCAGCGCGTCGGCGAGGGTGGCGTGCGTGAGGACGGGGGACAGGTCGATGCCCAACTCGGCGATGGTCCGGGCGATGGGCGGGCGGATGCCACTGATGACACAGTCCGCCCCCATGAGGCGTACGGCGTCTACCGTCCGCATCAGATGGTGGGCCACCACGGTGTCCACGGTGGACACACCGGTGATGTCGAGGATCGCCGCCTGTGCCTCTTCCCGCTCGATGGCCTCCAGGAGGTTCTCCATGACGACCTGTGCGCGCGTGGAGTCGAGCGTACCGATGAGGGGCACGGCCAGGACCTTGTCCCACAGACGCACCACCGGCGTGGACACCTCGAGCAGTTGCCGGCTCTGCCTGCGGACGATCTCCTCGCGCCCCGCCGCATAGGTCTCGAAACTCAGGGCGCCCGCGGGGTCCAGGAGCCGGTTCACCAGCAGCGCCGTCGCATGGAGGGCACCCGGGTCACGGGTGGAGTGCTGGACCGCCTCGAGCAGCGACTCCTTCAGCGCCGGCACGGCCAGGGACGTGGCCGTGGGGCTGGCGCCGCTCCGTGCGCGGCTGAGGGACAACTCGACGATCGCGCGGCGCAGGACCGGATGCGTGGTGACCACACGGTCCGCCGGCTGGTCACTCTCCAGACCGGAGCGGAGCGCGTCGACCAGCGCGTCGGCCTCCTGCCGCAGCTCGGCCTCGGAGATCCCGCTTCCCGGCGCCGCCTGCTCGCACTGCAACCGCACCCAACGGTCGGCCACCTTCTCCGGCCGTTCCCGCAGGGCCGCGAGGACATGGATGCGGGCCTCCGTCTCCCTGGCGTCCATGGCCATCCACCTCCGCAATAGTTGTCGCGCGGCAAATGTACCGTCCTCGTGAATCGTTGAGCCGTGGAGGCAGGTATGTCACAGGGGATGCCGGGAATCAGCATGGAAACAAACACGGAGGAACCCACCCTGAGCGGTGGGTGAACGACGGCGACAGACCAACAGGTGCGGGCGCGCGGGGGACGCCGGCACGGCCGGACCCGCGCCGGTGACCAGGTGCACGGTGGAGGAGAAGTGGGCGCACCGCGTGGCAGGCATCACCGCGGCCCCCCGGCGGGCAGCCGGCCGGCCGCGCGCCGCCATGGCGGACGTCGGCTCTGAGCGCCTCCCCCGGATGGCGGCCGAGCCCACCGGGCCTCCAACGCGTGGGTGAACCGGCACCAGTTGTGGTTCCGGCCCCTCCGGGTCAAATGGCTGCCTCTGGGAAACTGTTGTCGTTTGACAACTGTAGGCCGGAGGAACACCCTTACGTGATGCGGGACCCGTCCGCGTGCCCCGACCCGTGGTCGCACGCTCGAGAACGAGGGCAGGTGAACTGTGAAGCGGACGACGACATGGCGACCCTGTGCGAGCCTCAGGCGGATTCCGCGGCGTCACCAGTGGTTTTCGAGGCGACGTCCTCGACCGCGAGGCGGAAGCTGCTCAGCCCGACCGCGAGCGCAGCGAGCTCCTCGGGTGGCATGGCGGAAATGACGTCGAGCAGCCCGGTCTCGTGGTGGGCGCGCAGGTCCTTGAGGTAGTTCTCCCCGCGGCTCGACAGGCGCAGCTCCAGCTCCCGCCGGCTCGCCGAGCTGGGTGACCGTTCGACCAGGCCCAGCGCGGCCAGGCGGTCGCACATCCGGCTCACCGAGGGCGGCGCCGACCCGAGCACCTCGCCCAGGGTGCGCAGGTTGATCGGCTGGTCGCGGTCCAGGACGTACAGGACGCGCAACTGCGAAGAGGACACCGGAGCCGGTGACGTCATGTCCCGACCCTTGCTCCACAACACCTCGAGCAGCTCGATGACCTCCCGGGCGGCATGTGCGGCAGCATCCCGGTCGGCGCCTGGAGATGTCTCGGAATGCATGCCCTCAACTGTGACACTTTGCAACGGCCTTGTCAGTCTCTGGGACATAAGAGGCCATCCGCTCCTTTCGCTCATTCTCCCGGAACAGGTGGTAATCGAACGGTGGACAGATTCTCGGCTGTGGAACGCGCTCTGCGCGGCGCCCCCGCCCACGCCCTCTTCGAGGCGGTACGGGACGCGCTCACCACCCATTACACGGCCGTCTCCGTCGACCTGCTCATGGCCGATTACGCGCTGACCATACTCCAACCGGTCAACGCCCTCCCCTACACCGCCGAGCCCGTCCCCGTCCACGCCAGCGCTCCCGGACGCGCCTTCGGAGCACAGCGCCCCCACGTGGAACGGCCCGCACGCGCCGCCGAGGTCATCGCCCACTTCCCCGTCAGCGTCCGCGGGGACCGCATCGGCGTGCTCACCGTCCGCCTCCCCGACGACCATTACACGCCACAGATCCAGGACGAACTCCAGGACATCGCGGAAATCCTCGGCCATGAAATCGTCGTGGCCGAACGCGATACCGACCTGTATCTCCAGGCCCGCAGAGCCAACAGGCTCACCCTCGCCGCCGAAATGCAATGGCAATTGCTGCCCGGCCGCTCCTGCGCACGGCCCGAGTACGAGATCGGAGCACAGCTCGAGCCCGCCTATGCCATTTACGGCGACAACTTCGACTGGTCGACCTCGGCCGACCACCTCACCCTCACCGTCACCAACGGCATGGGAGAGGGGATCGAGGCGGCCCTGCTGACCAACCTCGCCATCAACGCCCTGCGCAACGCCCGCCGAGCGGGCCTCTCCCTCACCGACCAGGCCTTCCTGGCCGACCAGGCGATCTACGGCCACTACCGCGGAGCCGCCCACCTCTCCGTCCTTCTGCTGCGCTTCGACCTCTCGACCGGAGAGGTCGAGATCGTGGACGCCGGATCGCCGAGAATGTGGCGCCTGCGGCAGGGCAAGGTCGAACCGATCGAACTCGACGCGCAGCTCCCGCTCGGCATGTTCGAGGACACCATTTACACGGCCCAGCCGTTCACCGTCCTGCCCGGCGACCGCCTCTTCTTCCTCAGCGACGGCGTCTACGACGTCGCCTCCCCGGCCGGCGAACGCTACAGCGAGAAGGCCCTCATCCGTGCCATGACGGCGACCCGCCTGCTCCCACCCTCACAGGTGCCGCGCGCGGTGCTCCAGGAACTCGCCGGGCACCGCGGCCCCATCGACGCCGAGGACGACGCCATGGTGGTGTGCCTCGACTGGCACGGCCGCCAGTAGGCGCCGGAGGCCGCGGCCTACCAGGGCAGGAACACGTGGATCTCCTTGCCGCCTCGCTCGGGAAGTACGGTGACTTCCCGAGCCAGTGCCTGGATGATGTGCCAGCCGAGCCCGCCGGCCCCACGGCTGGGCGCGCAGGACCGGGGGGTGGGCGCGACCGGGTTGCTGTCCCGGACGGCCACGTGCACTCCGTCGAACGTGCGGCGCACCTTCAGGGTGAAGGGCCCGGGGGCGTACTGGATGGTGTTCGCGGCCAGCTCGGTGACCACCAGCAGGACGTCGTCGCGGTTCTCCGGGTGAACGGGCGGGTCGGAGTGGGCAAGGGTGTCGAGGAACAGGCCTGCCGCCAGTCGTGCGTCCGTGACATCCCCGATGTCCCCGTCGAAACGCGCGGTGAGCCCTTCGGCGGCCTGCAGACGGACCATTTCCCAGCCGTCCCTGAGTGGCCCGGTGGTCATGTCGCTCTCCCGTCTCTCCCGTGGACGCTACGCATCCGCTGACAGACCTCTCCCTGTTCCCCTCTGTGGTGCTTTCATACATATGGTCCGTGGGGTGCGGGACCGCTCCGGGCGACGGACCCGGGCTGTACGGGCCGTCGTTCATCCCAGCGTGAGCATCGCCTCCGCGACCTCACCGGCCGCCGCACCGGGGAGCGCGGTGGCCGCCTCCTCCAGCACGAGCAGCCGCGCCCCGGGGATCTCACGCGCGAGCGCCTCGCCGTTGCCGACGGGGAAGAACCGGTTGCGGCGGCCGTGGACGACGAGCGTGGGAACGTCGATCCCGGGCAGGCGCTCGCGCCAGCGGGGCGTGCAGTCGAGCCTCGCGAACACCGTGCCCAGGTGGTTCGCCATCCGGACCGGTGGCGCGGTGCCGGGCGTGCGGTCCCAGATACGCGCGGCGATCGCCCGCGCGGCGACGGGGTCGTCGCCGAGGATCTGCGCGCCGCCGGCGGCGAAGTCCGCGACCGCCTCCCGGTCGGCCCAGTCGGGCCCCGGACGCGTGAACAGCCGGCTCATCGTCGCCCGGTCGTGATCGGGGAGGTCGTCGTCGGGCGGGCCGGGCGCGACCGCGCGGGTGTTGACCAGGGTGAGCGCCGAGAACGCGCCCGGATGGTCGAGCACGGCGACCTGGGCGACCATCCCGCCGACGCCGATCCCCGCCAGGTGCGCGGGCCCCCCGCCGAGCGCGCCGGCGAGTCCCGCCGCGTCGGCGGCCAGGTCCCGCAGGGTGTAGGCGGGCGCCTCCGGATCCGCCGTGGCCGACTCCCCGCTGTCGCGAAGGTCGTAGCGCACCACGCGGCGCCCTCCGGCGGCGAGACGTTCGCACAGCGCGTCGGGCCAGGAGAGCATCGTCGTCCCGCCCGCGAGCAGGACGAGCGGTGCGTCGTCGTCACCGAACGACTCGATGCCCAGGGTGGTGCCCCTGACGTGGACGGTGGTCATCGGATCACCCGCGCACGTCGTAGGTGAGGTGCGTCGAGGTCGACGTCGCGATCACGCTCCGCTGCACCAGCGTGCGCGGCGTCCCGCCGGTGAACAGCGGCGTCCCGGCACCCAGCACGACGGGCGCGAGGTGCAGCGTCAGCGCGTCGACCAGCCCCGCCTCCAGCGCCGAGGCGATCGTGGCGCCGCCGCCCATGAGGACGACGTCCAGATCCTTGCCGCTGTCCGACGCCGCCGCCTCTGCCCGCCGGCGCGCCACGGCGACGGCGTCGGACAGACCGGTGGTGACGAACGTCCAGTCGAGGTCGGCCGTACGCACCGACGCCGGCGGCGAGCCGGTCACGACGACGAACGCGGGCCTGCCGACCTCCCCGGCGCCGTAGCCGGTCCGGTCGTCCCAGCCGTTCGGCCCGTCGACGAGGTCGAAGAGGCGGCGGCCGAGAACGACGGCGCCCGACCGGGCGGTCCCCTCGCGCAGGACCCGCCGGTCGTCGGGATCGTCGGAGAACGCCCATGTGTGCAGGGCGTCGCCGCCCGTGCCCAGACCGTTGTCCGGGCCGGGGTCCGGCCCGGTCACGAAGCCGTCCACGGAGACGGAGATGTCGGCGATGATTCGAGTCATACCCGTGCAGACCCGATCGGCCGCCCGAACTCATCGCTCACCCGTGAAGCGCCGTGGGCGGGATGCCGTTCGACCCGCTCCAGGACCCGGCGACCACCCGCCGGCCCCGGGCCGGCGGTGCGCTGATCAGCGCTTCCAGGGGCCGACGCGGTTCAGGCGGCGGCGCTGCTGGGCGGCGGTGGGCACATCGAGGCCCCGGGCGCGTCCGGTGAGCCGGCCGGCGACGGCGGTGCGGTGTTCGACGGGCTTGTGGTCGTCGTACTTGAACTTGGCCCGTACGTTGGTGACATCCAGGCGCAGGCCCCGGATGCCGGACAGCATCCGGCCGTAGGGGGGCTGGTCGGCGGTGATCGGGGCGTGGTCGCCGTCGGGCTGGAAGTGGGCCATCTGGCGGCGCAGCAGTTCGGCCTTGGCCTCGGGGGCGTCGACGATGTGCGCGCGGCAGGTGAACTGGACGGCGGTGTAGTAGCTGGTGGGGACTCCGTCGGTGGGCGGGGTGCCGGCCGGGGCCCGCCAGGGGCCGGGGACGAAGGCGTAGTCGCCGAAGACGGTGAACAGGACGTTCGGGTCGTTCTCGATCGCCTCCCAGGCGGGGTTGGGGCGGGCGAGGTGGATCAGGAGGTGGCCGGGCTCGCCGGTGAAGTGGGTGGGGACGGCGACCGGCGGCCGGCCGGGCAGACCGTTGACGCCGAGGATGCCGAAGTCGTGGCCGTCGGCTATCCATTCCTGCCACTCGGCTTCGTCCAGTGCGGCGTCCCAGGGGTGGATGAGCATGCGGGGCTCCTTGCGGCGGTGGCGGTGGCGACTGACAGTGTGGACCGACGGTCCCGGCGTCAACAAAATGACCGCACGGTGCAATGCAGTGACCCACGCCGATGGATCGGCGCACGGCGTGAGGCGCGGACCGGGCCGGCATCGACACGATCCGGTCACCTTGGATGCACGCAGGGTGAACCCGGGGCGGCGAACGGCTGGTCACAAGCCGGACATATGTGCGACATGCCGGCTGTCACCCTCTGTGGAGGCGCCGTCATGGACGGTGCACACCCCGCCTGAGCTGCCTGAACGGCCGTTCAGTACCCGATAATCGAACGCGGTGTCTGTAAATCGGTCATCGATGTGCGCACAACCTTCACACGCGACAGACTCAGCGGCGTTCTGCCAGTCAAGTGCAGGAAATCCACGTAGTTTTCCTTTAAATGAAAGAGAGTCGT
The DNA here is from genome assembly GCF_004353505.1 of Streptomyces sp. WAC05374. Classification (GTDB taxonomy): domain Bacteria; phylum Actinomycetota; class Actinomycetes; order Streptomycetales; family Streptomycetaceae; genus Streptomyces. The sequence goes on along the minus strand of NZ_SMNQ01000001.1, from coordinate 266,049 downwards.
CTCGTGCGTCGCCACGTCGCTGCCGCTTCCGCCGTCACCCTCCTCGCCCTGGCCTCCGCCACCGGCGTCGCGGAAGCCCGGCCCGCCAGCCTGTACGCCCCCTCCGCCGTCGTGCTCGCCGTCGCCCAGGGCGACGGCGACGGCCCCGTCCTCCGGGCGTCCACCCTGAGCTGCGAGCCGACCGCTCGGGGAACGCACCCCGACCCCAAGGCCGCCTGCGACGCCCTCGCCGCCACCTCCGGCAGCCTCGACACGCTCCTGGCCACCCCCGACACGGACCGCGCCTGCCCGATGCACTACGACCCCGTCACCATCACCGTGGACGGCGTGTGGCAGGGCAGCCGCATCGCGTGGAAGCACACCTTCTCCAACACCTGCGTCATGTCCGCGACCCTGAACGGCAACGCGGTCTTCGCCTTCTGACGCTCCGTCCGCGGCCGCACGCCCCGTCCTGTCCGCCCGCGCCCGGCCCGCGGCGGACAGGACGGGGCTCCGTCAGGTGGCCGGCGCCGGTGGGCTGCCGCCCGGGCGCAGGCGGGCGGTGAGGAAGGCCAGGATGTCGTCCCGTGCCCGGACCGTGGGGTGGCCGGCCTCGTCGACGAGATGGGCGGTGACGACGCTGTGCGGAGTGCCGACCAGGTCGGCGAAGAAGGGCGGCGGGGCCGGGTTCGCGGCGCTGTCCGGGAGCACGCGACCGTCGAAGGCGTCGCCGAGCAGCGACCGGTAGGCGGCGAACCGCTGCCCCGTGCACCAGCGGTCGCCCTCGAAGCGGTGGGCGAGGACGGTGAGGCCGTCACGGTGGAGCCGGTCGCGCACCGCGCGCGCGTCCGCCGGGTCGAGTTCGAGGCCGCCCGGATCGTCGAGCGGCAGCGACGGGTGGTTGACCACCGGGGCGATCACCGCCGGCTCCAGGGCCATGGTGAGGGCGAAGTTGCCGGTGAAGCACAGGCCGATGGCGCCCACCCCCGGCCCCCCGCACACGCCGTGGGCCCTGCGCGCCAGGCCGCGCAACCAGAGCGTCACCGGACTCGTGCCGCCCCCGGCGAAGGCGCGGAACTCGGCGCTGACACAGGCGCGGCGGACCACCTCCCGGCCGCCCTCGGCCGTGGGAAACGCGCCGTCCGTCCCGAACAGGGAGGGCACATGGACGGTGAACCCCGCGTCCCGCACCCAGCGCGCGAGCCGCAGGACGTCGGGGCTGATGCCCGGCATCTCGGGCAGCACCACGACCGCGGGTCCCTCCCCTGCCACGTACACCGTCTTCTCCACCCCCTCCACGGCCACGCTCTGCCGGGTGAAGTCGGTCATCGGATCGTCGTCGCTCATGGGGCCAGCCTGGTCCCGGCGCCGGCCACCGCGTGAGGGGCGGGATCGCCAAGGCCGGGGGTAATCTCGCCACACGCGGAGGGGGCGAGCGGTACGCGGCCGGTGGCGCCCGGACGGGACGCCGGGGGAGGGGGTACGGGGGGCCATGGCGGAGGAAGGTGCGGGGACGGGAGCCGGACCGGGTGGGCTGCGGGTCGGGGTCCTGGCGTACCCGGGGTGCTTCGCGTCCGAAGTCTTCGGCGTCCCGGACCTGTTGACGATGGCCGGGCACGTGGCCGGACCGGACGCGCCCGGCCACCGGGTGTCGGTCGTCTCGCCCCGCCGCCGGGTCACCGCCTCGGGCGGCGCGAACCTGGAGGTGCGCCCCTCGCGCCCCGTCGACGTCCTCGTGGTCCCCGGCTTCGAACTCCTGCCGGACACGGACCTCGACGCCCGGCTCGCCCGGCCCGCCCCCGAGATCGCGGCGATCCGCGCGCAGGCCGCCGCCGGCACCGCCGTCGTCTCCCTCTGCGTCGGCGCGTTCCTGCTCGCCGAGGCCGGGCTCCTCGACCGGCGCCGGGCCACCACCTCCTGGCTGTACGCCGGCGAACTGGCCCGGCGCTGCCCGGGCGCCGACGTGCGGCCCGAGCACCTGGTCGTCACCGACGCGGGGGTGACGACCACGGCCGCCTTCAGCGCCATGTACGACTTCGCACTCGACCTGATCCGCCGGCACCACGGCGCCCGGGTGGCCCGCACCACGGCACGGCTGGCGCTCGTCGACGACGCGCGGACCTCCCAGACGCCGTACGTCGACCCGCGCCTCCTGCCGCAGCCCGGCCGCGAGTTCTCCCAGCGGGTGATGCGCAGGCTCGACCAGAACCTCACCGACCGGTACGACCTCGCCGCCCTCGCCGGTGCCTTCCGCGTCAGCACCCGCACGCTGCTGCGACGCTTCGCCGAGGAGACCGGACACAGCCCGCTCGCCCATCTCCAGGCATCCCGTATCCGCCGCGCCCGCCACCTGCTGGAAACCACCGACCGCACCGTCGCCGCCGTCGCCGCGGCTGTCGGCTACCAGGACCCCGGCACCTTCGCCGCCCTCTTCGCCCGCCACACCGGCCACCGCCCGAGCGCCTACCGGGCCGCCTTCCACCGCACGGCCCGGCCGTCCGCCCCGGACGGCGACATCCCGAGCGCGTCAGTGTGACGGACCTGTCCGGGCGCGTTCCGGCGGTGTGCGGCTCGTGGAGCACCTGGCCGGCCGGGGGCCCGGCTTCGAGGACGCGTACGAGTGCCCTGTCCGCCGCGGCGGCGGCTAGGATCGCGGGCATGGCCCTGCTCATGAGTGACGTCGACCGGTTCGAGGCTGCCAGGCCCCGGCTGGAGGCCATCGCCTACCGGCTGCTCGGCTCGTCGGGCGAGGCGGAGGACGCCGTACAGGAAACGTTCCTGCGGTGGCAGGCGGCCGACGTCGGGCGGATCGAGGTGCCCGAGGCCTGGCTGACGAAGGTCCTCACCAACTACTGCCTCAACCAGCTCACTTCGGCACGCGCACGCCGTGAGACGTACGTGGGCAGGTGGCTGCCCGAGCCGCTGCTCGCCGGCGACCCCATGCTCGGCCCGGCCGACACCGCCGAGCAGCGCGAGTCGGTCTCGTACGCCGTCCTCGTCCTGCTGGAGCGCCTGTCGCCGGGCGAGCGGGCGGTGTACGTGCTGCGCGAGGCCTTCGCGTACGCGCACCGGGAGATCGCCGAGATCCTGGACATCACCGAGGCCGCCAGCCAGCAGATCTACCACCGGGCCAAGAAGCACGTCGCGGACGGCAAGGCGCGCACCGAGATCGACGAGGCCGCCGCCCGGAGGGTCGTCGAGGAGTTCCTGGCCGCGGCCACCAGCGGCCGCACCGAACCGCTCCTGCGCCTGCTCACCGAAGACGCGGTCTCCGTCGGCGACGGCGGCGGGAAGGTCCCGGCGCGGGCGAAGGCGTTCGAGGGCGCGCTCGCGGTCGCGAAGTTCCTGCGCGGCCTGTTCAAGCCCAGCGCGGCCAAGCGGGCCCACATCGGCGGGGCGGCCGAGATCCATGCCGCGACCGCCAACGGCGGCCCCGCCATCGTGGCCGTCGTGGACGGCCGGGTCGTCGGGGTCACCTGCCTGGAGGTCACCGAGGAGGGCATCGTCGCGGTCCGCAGCCAGGTCAACCCCGACAAGCTCGTCCGTGCGACCGAGCGGTGGGCCGCCCGGGAGGACGGGGAGACCCCGCTGTACGTCCTCTGAGCACATGTGGCACAGGTCACATTCCAATCCTGTCAGGAATCCGGGAGCTGCCCGGTTCAAGAGGCGAAACCGCGCACGACAGCCGCGGAACCTCGCAGACAGGAGCAGGGTCATGCAGCACCGCATCGTCGTCCTCGGAGCCGGCTACACCGGAGCCGTCGCCGCCGGCCGCATCGCCAGGCGGCTGCGCCGCGAGGACGTCACCATCACCCTCGTCAACCCGGAGCCCGACTTCGTCGAGCGCGTCCGGCTGCACCAGCTCGCGGCCGGCCAGGACCTCAAGCCCCGGCCGTTCAGCGCGATGTTCGCGGGCACCGGCGTGGAGCTGAAGCTCGCGAAGGTCACCGCCGTGGACGCCGACCGCAAGACGGTGACGGTCACCGCCGCCGGGGGCCCCGAGCAGGAGGAACTCGCGTACGACACGCTGGTCTACGCCCTCGGCAGCGGCTGGAACGACGGGGGCGTGCCCGGTGCCGCCGCACACGCCCACGAGCTCTCCAGCCGTCCGGGCGCCCTCCGCCTGCGCGACCGCCTGGCCGCCCTGGACGCGGGCTCGCCCGTGCTCGTGGTCGGCGGCGGCCTCACCGGCCTGGAGGCCGCCACCGAGATCGCCGAGGCCCGCCCCGACCTCGACGTCGCCCTGGCCACCCACGGCGCCCTCGGCGACTGGCTCTCCGCGAAGGGCCGCGCCCACCTGCGCACGGTGACCGGCAGGCTGGGCATCACGGTCCACGAGCACACCGAGGTCACCGCCGTGCGGGCGGACGGCGTGACCACCGCCGACGGCAGGACCGTCCCCGCCGAGGTCACGGTCTGGACCACCGGCTTCGCCGTCCACCCGATCGCCGAGGCCACCACCCTGGAACTCACCGACCGCGGTCAGATCGTGGTCGACTCCACGATGCGCTCGGTCTCCCACCCGGACGTGTACGCCGTGGGCGACGCGGCGATGGCCATCGGCCCCAACGGCAAGCCCCTGCGCATGTCGTGCGCCTCCGGCGTCCCCATGGCCTGGCAGGCCGCCGACGCCATCGCCGCCCGGCTGGCCGGGGTCAAGGTCCCCCGCACCCCCATCCGCTACTTCCAGCAGTGCGTCTCCCTCGGCCGCAAGGAGGGCCTGATCCAGTTCGTCACCGCCGACGACCGGGCGGTCGACCGCGCCCTGACGGGCCGCACGGCCGCCCTGTACAAGGAGCTGATCTGCAAGGGCGCGGCCTGGGGCGTCGCCAACCCGACGGCCGGCCTGCCGGCCCGGCGCCGGGCCGTCGTACGGCAGGGAGCCCCCGGACACACCCCGGCGGAGGCGGCGGCCTGACGCGCCGGGCGCAACCGCCGGTGCCGGCCGACGTGGTGAGCCCGCCGGCCGGCACGGCAGTCCGGCTCACGGACTCCTTGTGGAGGGGGCCGGCCGCGGGCGGGACGGATGCCGTTGCCATGATGGACGCGCATCCGTCGGCACGGGATTGGAGCACCGAGCATGGTCCGCACCGTGGTTCCCATGGCCCTGACGCTGGCCCTCGCGGCCATCGGGCTGCTGCACTTCGTCTGGGCGTTCTCCCCGTGGCCGATGAAGGACGCGGCGACGTTCTCCCGGACCATCGGCGGCGTCGACGACGACAGGATGCCGCCGGTGGTGAGCACCCTCGCGGTGGGGCTGGCGCTGTTCGGCGGCGCTGTGCTGACCCTGATGGTCAACGAGTCCGTGCCGGCGGTCGGACCGGACTGGCTGCGGCTGGTGGGCATGTACGGCCTGACGGTGGTTCTGCTCGCCCGCGGCCTGGGCGGCTACGTGATCAACCGCAGGGCCCCCGTCGAATTCCAGCGGTTGAACACCGTCCTGTACTCACCGTTGTGCGTGGCACTCGGCACCCTGAGTGCCATCGTCGCCGTGGCCGCGACCCGACGGTGAGGGCCGCGCTCCCGCCCACGGGGGGCGCCTCACGGTGACACCTCGACGGTGACGGCGTCCAGTGCCTCGTCGGCCGCCCGGTTGGCGGCCCGCGCGGTGCCGGCGCGGACCATGAGGTGGCCGATGCGCTGGAGGTTGTCTCGCGGGTCGCCAACGGGGTCGCCGGGGCGCTTCAGCAGCCCGGTGCTCACCACGTGATCGCCCCGGGGGAGCCCCTCGACGCGGGTGAGCGTGCCGGCGTGAGGGGCGGTGAGGAACCGGACGGCGGCGGCCCTTTCACGCCGGGGCGTGAGGTCGGGCCGCTCGCCCAGCGCCGTCATCAGGTACGCACGCGCCTGGTCGATCCCGGTGGCCTCCGCGACCAGCCGCATGATGCCGTCCCCCGGCGGCCGGGCGCCCACCTCGATGACGTGCGGCCGGCCCCGCCCGTCCACCTTCACCTCGGTGTGGGCGACGCCGTCGCGCAGCCCCAGCGCGGTGGCCGCGCGGGTGGCGGCGGTGAGGACGGCCGCGCGGACGTCCGCCGGGAGCCGGGCCGGCACGGTGTGGCCGGTCTCGGCCCGGCTCGCGTCCCGCGTGGTGAACTTCTCGGTCACCACCAGGTGGTGGACCTCGCCGCGCGTGAGGACGGTCTCGACGCTGAACTCGTCACCTTCCACGTACTCCTGCGCCAGGAGCGTGGTGTCCAGCGGGATGCCGTGCGACGGCTTGTGCGTCTCGCTCCCCGCCAGTCGCGCCGCCGCCGGCAGGCCCTCGGCGGAGGTGACCACGGTGACACCGATCGAGGCGGCGTTCTCGGCGGGCTTGACCACGAGCGGGAAGCCGATTCCGGCCGCTTCGGCGCGGCGCGCGAGGGTGCGGTGATCCGCGGCGGTGACCGTGCGCGGGGCCGGGACGCCGTGGGCCGCGAACACCTCGGCCATGAGCCGCTTGTTGCGGCAGGCCGCCGCCCGGTCCGGATCGTGACCGGGCAGGCCGAGCCGGGCCGCGAGCAGGGCCGCCACGGGGGAGAGGAACTCCCAGCAGGCGACCACTCCGTCGATGCGGCGCGCACGGCAGAACGCGGTCAGGTCGTCGAGCGCGGCGGCGGTGTCACCGAAGTCGGTGAAGGCGACACCGCTGATCAGCTCGGTGAGCTCGGGCCCGTAGTGCGTGGCGTGGACGTCCTCGTGCGTGGCGACGTACGCCTCGACGCCCAGCGCGGCGGCCGCGCGCAGCAGGTCCTCGCCGGCCGCGACCCACGCTTCCAGCAGCAGGACGCGCCTCGCCCTCCGTCCCGGGGTCATACCGCGGCCTTCACGGAGTCACCCTCGCGGCGGCGGACCGCCGGAGCGAGCGCCAGTTGCGCCGCCGCGGCCAGGACGCACAGGGCGGCGCACGACAGCCAGAGCACGGGCGCGCCGACGACCAGGAGCCGGGTGCCGACGACGGGCGCGACGAGGAAACCGGTGCCCCACGCCATGCCGAGGAGCCCGTTGTAGCGCCCGCGCAGATGGGCGGGCGCGAGGTCGGCGACGATGGAGGCGGTGACCGCGAAGACGAGCACCTCACCCAGGCTCCACACCGCGACCGCCACGCCGTACACCACCGTGCCGGACGCGAGGGCCACGAGCGCGTTGCCGCAGGCGGCCACGGTGAAACCGAAGGCGAGCACCCGGCTCTTGTCGAACGCGGCCAGCCGGTGGCCGATCAGTGGCTGTACGGCGATGACGACGATGCCGTTGACGCCCATGACGGCGCCGTACGCCCCGCTGGACAGCCCGCTGCCGCTCATCGCCAGCGGCAGGGTGGCGAACGCCTGCTGGAACACCGTGGCGTACAGCACGACGACGCCGGCGAACGCCACCATCACCTTGTCGGCGAGGACGGTGCGGAAGGTGCCGTCGGAGCGGCCGCCCGGGGCCGGCCGGTGCGTTTCCGGGACGGCGAACCAGACGAGCAGGCCGAAGACCGCGCACGCCACCGCGTCGACCCAGAAGAGCAGGTGGAACCCGTGGGTCGCCAGGTAACCGCCCATCACCATGGCGGCGGAGAAACCCAGGTTGACCGACCACAGCAGCAGCCCGAAGGCGCGCGTGCGGTCGGCCGCCGGTACCGCGTCGGCCACCAGGGCCTGCGAGGCGGGCCGGAACAGGTCGATCGTCACGCCCAGCGCGAAGCCGCAGGCGGCGATCGCGGGGAGGCTCTCGGCGTGCCCGAGCGAGAGCAGCACGGCCCCGTTCGCGATCATGCCGCCGGTGAGCGCGATCCTGCGGCCGAAGCGGTCGGTGATGACCCCGCCGAGCGGCTGGGAGATGACGGACCCGACGCCGACACCCGCGAGGATCAGGCCCGTGGTGGCGATGGGCACGCCCCGGACCTCGGTGAGGTAGAGGCTCAGGAACGGGTTGACCATGGCGCCGAGCCGGTTGACCAGGGTGCCGCACCAGAGCACCCAGAAGGCGCCGGGCAGGCCGCCGACCCGGACGGCGACATGCGTCCGCCACCGCGCCCGTCCACGGCCGGGTGTCGGCGCGGTGCCCGGGGCCGTACCGCTGCCCGGCCGGTCCGTCGTGCTCATCGTTCTCCCCTGCGGGGCGCGGCAGCGGTGCCCGGTGTCGGGTCCGGACCGGGGGCGGCCGGCGCGGGCGCGGCTGCCGACGCGGCCAGGGCCGCCCGGTCGACCTTGCCGTTCGTGGTGGTGGGCAGGGTGTCGAGGAGCCGGATCTCGCCGGGGACCATGTAGGCGGGCAGGGTCAGGGCGCAGAAGTCCCGCAGCTCGTCCGGCCGCGGCCGGTCCTCGCCGGCCGCCACGACCACGAACGCGGCCAGCCGGCTGCCACCGCCCGGCTCCGGCAGGGGCAGCGCGGCGGCCGCGGTGGCGCCGGGGAACTCCAGCAGCCGGCGCTCCACCTCGCCCAGCTCGACGCGGTTGCCGTTGATCTGCACCTGGGAGTCGGTGCGGCCGCAGAAGTAGAACTCGCCCTTCTCGCCCTGGACCGCCACATCCCCGGTGCGCAGCACCAGTTGCCCGGACTGCGGGCACAGCGGGTCGGGGACGAGGGCGGCGCGCGTGGCCTCGGGGTCGTCCCAGTAGCCGGAGAAGAGGGCGGGGCTGCGCAGGTGGATCTCTCCGGGTGTCCCGGGGCGGTCGACGACCCGTCCGGACTCGTCCACCAGCACCATCTCGGCACCGGGGTGGGCCACGCCGATGGAGAGGCGCTCGGTTCCGTCGGGGAGGGGGTCGGGGACGTCCTCGAAGGAGCAGGCCATCGACTCGGTGGCGCCGTAGCAGTTGACGACGCGCATCCCGGGCCGCAGCCGCTGCAACTGCCGCAGTTCCGGCAGGGGGAACTCCTCGCCGCAGAAGAGCACACCGCGCAGGTGGTCGAGCTCGGCGAGGCGGTCCGGCTCGTGGCGCAGCACCTGCCGCCAGATCGACGGTACGCCGTTGACCTGCGTCGCCCCGGTGTCGCGCAGCACCCGCAGGAAGTGCCGGGGCCAGCGCACCAGGGCCTGCGGTACGGGGACGACCGCGGCGCCGCTGCCGAGGGCCAGGCCGATGTTGAGCAGCGAGAAGTCGAACTGGAGCGGGGAGGTGCTGGCGATCCGGTCGCCGGGGCGCGCGATGTCGTGGGCGAGCATGCCCCGGTAGAAGGCGACCACGGCACGGTGGCTCATCACCACGCCCTTGGGGCGGCCGGTGGTCCCGGAGGTGAAGATGATGTACGCGGGGTCGGTGACACTGGGCGCCCGGCGCCTGCGGCGTACCGGGTCCGGTCGTCGTTCCACGGTGACACCGGCGGGTCCGAACCGGGCGGTGCCGACACCGGCGGGCAGGTCTTCGCGCCGGCCGTTCTCGGGCTGGAGGTGCAGGGCGGGCCGTGCGGTCCCGATCAGCGTGAGCAGCCGGTCCCGCGGTGTTTCGGGGCTCACCGGTACGAAGGTGAGGCCCGCGCGGGAGCAGGCGAGGAGCAGCGCGACGGAGTCGGCGGTCGCCTCGGCCTCCAGCAGCACACGGGAGCCCAGCTCCAGTTCCAGGGCGTCGAGTTCACCGGCGTACCGCGCCACACGGTCGCCGAGGCCGGCGTACGTGGTCACGGTCGCGCTTCCCGGCGGGCCGGGCTCCACGACGGCGGGGCTGTCGGGGCCGCGGGACACCCGGGCGAGCAGGAAGTCGTGCAGGAACTCGCCGGTGGCCGAGGGCGGTGCGCCCGGTGGTTGCGTCACGTCCGTGTCCTTCTCCTGCGCTGTGGTACGTCGTGTGTCGCCGGCGGCGGGGCCGCGTCGTGGGGCGGTGGAGGGCACCGCGGTCGGCACCTCGATCGCCACAATTCCGCTGTGCGGAATGCGAATTCCATCGCCGGAGTGAACGTTTGCACATACCGGCGCTCGAACGCCAGTCCTGACGGCCAGGAGGAGTGGTCGTGTCGGAGAGTCGCGCGCGGGTCCACGGAAGATGCCCGAATTTCCCGTGAACCCGTCATGTCCGGTGTGTTGCCCGGGTGTTGGGCGGTGGTCGCCCTCTTCGCGGTGCGGGTCGGCGGCCATGTCGGCGCTGGACAGGTGTCGGCGCCGTATGGCAGCTTGATGATCGCAACGGAAATCGTATTCCGCATCGCGGAAGCAATGTGAGTGGAGTGTGAATGGCCGAGACAACCCCCCTGTCCCTAGGGCAGCTCTCGGTCTGGCACGACATCCGGGACCTGCCGCCCTCGCGCCGGCACGAACCCAACAACGCCGCCGTGTGGGCCCTTCCGCGGGGCACGCGAACGGAAGCGGTCAGCGCCGCCCTCCACGCACTGGCACTGCGCCACCCCTCGCTCAGGACGCGCTACGACCTCCACGACCCCGACGACCCACGCCAGTTGCCTCCGGACGAGGAGATCCGCGCCACGGTCGACCTCACCGACACCGGCGGGGACGACGAACAACCCCTCACCCACGCCGCACTCGCCCTCGCGGCACGCCCCTTCGACCTCGGGCGCGAACACGGCTGGCGGGCCCGCCTGGTGACCCGCGGCACAGCGCCCTCCCACCTGCTCTTCGCCAAACACCACATCGTCGCCGACGCATGGGCCCAGGAGCAGTTGCGCCAGGAACTGCTGCGGGAGATCACCGATCCGGGACGGCTCGGGGCCCCGCCGCCCGGCCCCGCCGAACTGGCGGCGGACCAGTACTCACCCGCCGGTCTCCGGCGGCAACGCGCCGCGCTCGCCCACTGGGAGCACGTGCTCGACGCCGCCCCGCCGACCGGTCTTCCGCGTGACGCCGAAGCACCGGGCACCGCCGTCCAGGGCACCCTGACCTCCGTCCGCGCACGCGCCGCCGCGCGGACGATCGCCGCCCGCGAGGGAGTCTCCGTCGCCGGTGTGGTCCTCGCCGCCTTCGCGGGCGCCGTCGCCCGCCGCTGCCACTCCGACGGCCACGGCAGCGGCACCAGCGGCGAGCGGCTGATGGTGCAGTTGATGAGCGCCAACCGGTTCACCGCACGCTGGCGGGACACCGTGACGTCCATGAACCAATGGGTGCCGGCCCTGATCGAGGACACCGGCGCCCCCCTCGCCGAACTGGCCCGTGCCGCGCACTGGAGCGGGCTGGCCGCGTTCCGGCACGGCACGCACGACGTACGGGCGGTCGCGGCGCTCCGCGCTCGTACCCCCGGGGCGCCCGAAGCCGCCTGCGCGTTCAACTTCGTCGCCGTACCACCGGCCGCGGCGGGCCCGCTGCCGGACGGGCGGGACACGGCGCAGGACAGGCAGGTCCCGGCCCCGGACGCGCCGGACGGGGGCACCGAGGGCGAGGCCACCCTCGTGTGGGAGGAGCCCTTCACCACGATCGGCCCCCGCTGTTACGCACGGGCGCTGGAGGACGAGCACACCCTCTCCGTCCGTCTCACCGCCAAGGACCTGCGGCGCGAGACGTGCGCCGCCCTCCTGTGGGACCTGCACGACACCCTGCTGACCGCCGCCCACGGCCACGCGGCCCGAGAACACGGCCACCGGGCCTGAGAACACAACCACCCGGCCCGAGAAGGAGCACCGCGCCGCCCACCTCCGAGCCCGCCCGTCCCGTGCCCGCCCGTCGCGGCGTCCCCGTCCCCCACCCCCGTCCCGTACCCCCGTACACCGTTGTCGCTCCAGGAGGTTCCGTGCGCCACCACGTGATCGTCATCCACCGGTGGACCGACCGTTACGCCGACTACGCCGGGTACGTCGACCACACGGCCCACCGGGTCAGCTACATCACCACCGAGCAGGCCGCACGCCACCTCCCCGTCGACCAGGCCGCCGGCCTCCGCCTCGTGGACAGCACCGAGGACGAGAAGGCCGTACGGGAGGCCGTCGACGCGCTGACCGAACAGACCGGCCCGCCGACCCGCGTCGTGGCCCTCCAGGAGACCGACCTCGACCTCGCCGCCCAACTGCGCGGCGAACTCGGCCTGCCCGGACCCGGCGAGGAGGAACTGCGCCCGCTGCGCGACAAGCTCCTCATGGCTCGGCGGCTGGACGCGGCCGGTGTGCCGGTGCCGGCCACCGCGGAGGCCGGCGACCACGACGCGGTCGCGGCGTTCGCCTCCGAGCACGGCTGGCCGGTGCTGCTGAAACCGCGCCGGGGCACGGCCAGCGCCGGCATCACCCGGCTGGACACCCCCGAGCAGCTCACGCGGTACGCCTTCCCGTCCGACACCGGCATGCTCGTCCAGCCGTGGATGCCCGACGACGTCCTGCACGTGGACGGCGTCTTCACCGGCGCCGCCCTCGGCCCCTGGCGGGCCTCCCGCTACCTGAACACCTGCTGGGAGTTCACCACCGGCACCGCCCTGGGCTCGGTCGAGATCGACGACCCCGAGCTCCTCGCCCGGATCGGCGAGATCACCGGCGCCGCCACCCGGGCGCTGCTGTCCGGGCCGTCGGTGTTCCACCTGGAGCTCTTCGCGAGCGGCTCCGGCGAACTCACCGTGCTCGAGATCGGAGCCCGTCCGGGCGGCGCCGAAGTCCCGTTCGTCTGGCGGGACGTCCACGGCGTCGACCTGATGGCGGCGGCCTTCGCCCACCAGACCGGCGCGCCCGACCCCACCCCGCCCACGCTGCCCCGGCCCGGCGCGGTGGCCGGCTGGCTGCTCGTACCGCCCTCCGTCCCGCCGCCGTGCCGCGTGGAGGAGGCCACCGTCCCCGAGGACGGCGGCGCGTACGCCCGGGTCGTCCCCGAGACCGGGGCGCTGATGCGGGGCGGCGGCTACGAACACGCCGGGGCACGGTTCCGGTTCTCCGGCACGAGCAGCGCCGAGGTCGAGGCGGCGATCCGCCGCACGGCCGAGCGGACACGGCTCACCAGCACCCCGGTCGACCCCGGCGCGCCCGCCCGTCTGGTCGTCGTCGGCTGCGGCAACCCGCCCTACCGCCGGTACGCCCTGGACAGCGCGGCCGCGCACGTGGAGACCGCCCTGGTCCAGCCGCAGGACATCGACTGGCAACGTCCGTACGTGGCCGACCGGTTCCGGGCCGCCGACACCGCCGACGCGGACGACACGACCCGGGCCGTCGCCTCGCTGCTGACCGGCCGCCCCGGCCCGGGAGCGGTGCTCACCTGGGACGAGACCCTGCTGGAGACCACCGCCGAGGTCGCCCGCCGGCTGGGGCTGCCGCACATGAGCCCCCGGGCGGTGCGCGGCTGCCGCGACAAGCTCACCACGCGCCGCGTCCTGACCGCGGCGGGCGTGCCCTCGGCCGGGTTCCGGCACGTGCACGGCCGCGAGGAGGCAGTCGCGGCGGCCGAGGAACTGGGCCTGCCCGTGGTCGTCAAACCGCGCGCCCTCGCCGGCAGCATCGGGGTCACCGTGGCCGGCGGCGCCGAACAGGTCGCCCACGCCTACGAGCAGGCCGTCTCCTCGGCCTTCCCCGGCATCGACCGGCTCGACGGGGCGATCGTCGAGGAGTACCTGCGAGGTCCGGAGATCAGCGTCGACTGCGCGGTGAGCGGCGGCGAGGTCCGCGTGCTGAACGTGGCCCACAAGCGCCTGGGCTTCGCCCCGTACTTCGAGGAGGTCGGCCACCTCGTCAGGCCGTGGGACGACGAGCCGTGGGCCGACGCGGTACGGGCGGTGCTCACCGCGGCCCACGAGGCCCTCTCCATCCGCACCGGCATCACCCACACCGAACTGCGCCTGACCGGCTCCGGGCCGCGCATCGTGGAGGTGAACGGCCGGCTCGGCGGGGACTTCATCCCGCTGCTCGGCCGGCTCGCCACGGGCGTCGACCAGATCGCCGCGGCCGCCGACATCGCGCTCGGCCGCACCCCCGCGCCGGAACGCACCCGTGACCGGTGCGCCGAGGTCCGGTTCCTCTACCCCGCGCAGGACGCCGTCGTCCGCTCCCTGGACGTCGACGGCGCGGCGGCCCTCCCCGGCATCGAACGCGCCGTGGCGCTCGCCGCCCCCGGGAGCGTCCTCCGGCTGCCCCCGCACGGCATCGTGCCGCGCCTCGCCGCCCTGGTGGCCGTGGGCGACACCCCGCGGGAGTGCGCGACCGCACTGGACCGCGCGCAACGCGCGGTGCGCTGCGCCGTCGACCCCCTGACCCAGCCCGACCACCCCCACCCCCACCATCCCCACCCCGCCCCCGAGCCGCTCGGCGGGCCCGACACCGCGCCGCGCCCCTGACCCACGCACGCGCGGCACCCCACACACCGACCGCATCCGACACCCCGGCCCCGCCCGAGCCGACCGGGCCGGGGGAAGAGGAAAGGAACCCGCTCCATGTGGATTCTGGGCGTCAACGCGCCGCCGACCGGCTGGCACGACACCTCCGCCTGCCTCGTCAACGGTGACGGCGACATCGTCGCCTTCTCCGAGGAGGAGCGGATCAACCGCCGCCGCCACTCCCTGTACCGCAAGCCCGTGAACGCCGCCCGGTTCTGCCTGGAGCAGGCGGGCATCCCCGCGTCCGACATCGACGTCGTCGCCGTCGGCTGGGACGGCGAGCAGCTCTACCCGCGCCGGTTCGCCGACGACGCCGAGTTCCTCGCCTACGCGGTCGGCCTGGACTTCGGCGCCCGTACCCCGGAGGTCGTCCGGGTCCCGCACCACCAGGCGCACGCCGCCTCCGCCTTCCACGCCTCGCCGTTCCCCAAGGCCGGTGTCCTGGTGATCGACGGGCACGGGGAGAACGAGTCCTCGTCGATCTGGACGTACGAGGAGGGAGCGCCACCGCGCAGGGAACGGAGCTGGCAGCGCACCGCCTCACTGGGCTACGCCTACGACGCCGCCTCCACCTGGCTCGGCTTCTCGTTCCTCAACGCCGGCAAGACCATGGGCCTGGCCGCCTACGGGCGCGCCGCCGGCCTGGAGGTCGAGCAGCTCGTGGACGTCCGGGGCGACGACTTCCGGCTCGCCGTGGAGCCGCTGGCGGAGAACACCGGCCGGGCCACCGCCGACGAGATCAAGGAGCAGTACGAGACGGTCGTCGGCCGCTGGCGCGAGCGCTACACGGCCATCGCCGGGACGGACGCCCCGAGCCTGCCCGAGGGGCGCCTCGCCGAGGACCCCAAGGCGGTGCTCGTCGCCTACACCGCGCAGCGCGTCATCGAGGAGACGGTCACCCACCTCGCCGCCCTGGCCCGCAAGGCGGCCGGGGTCGAGGAACTCTGCCTCAGCGGCGGTGTCGCGCTCAACTGCAGCACCAACGGCACACTGCCCGGACCGCTGTACGTACCGCCCGTGCCGCACGACGCCGGTGTGGCGCTCGGCGCGGCCTGGACCGTCCGCCCGCCCCGCCGGCGCACCGGGGCCCTCAGCCCCTACCTGGGCAGCGACATCCACGGGTCCGGCCCCGCCGGGCGCGGCGAACCGGTCGACACCTCGGGCCTGACGGCCACCGCGCTGGACATCGACCACGTGACGGAACTCCTGCTCGCAGGCGCCGTCGGCGCGGTCGCCCAGGGCCGCGCCGAGGTCGGCCCGCGAGCGCTGTGCCACCGGTCGATCATCGCCGTACCGGACACCGCCGGCGTCAACACGCGCGTGAACACCATCAAGAACCGTGAGCAGTGGCGCCCCTTCGCGGGCGTGACCCGCCCCGCCTACGGGGCACGGCTGTGGGAGCGGCAGGAGCACCTGAGCCTGTACATGCTGGGCGCCGCGCGCGCCACCGAACTGGGCCGCGCGGTCGCCCCGGGCGTGGTGCACGTCGACGGCACGACCAGGCCCCAGGTGCTGCACGGCGACGAGGCACCGGCCGTGGGCGCCGTCCTGGACGCCCTGGAGACCCGGGGCGCGCCGCCGGTGCTGCTGAACACCTCGTTCAACGACCGGGGCGAGCCGATCGTCGACACCGCCCGGGACGCGGTGGCCGCGTTCCGCTCCATGGACCTGGACTTCCTGGTGCTCGGCGACCGGTTGTACCGCAAGGCGGACCGGCCGGGGGGTGCGCGGTGACACCGGCCGGCGCGGTGGGGGCCGAGCGCTTCCGGGCGTACGGGCCCCGCCACATCGACGAGATCGCGGCGCGGTACGGGCTGTCCGACGAGGTCCGCGAGACCGTGCGCCGCATCTCCCTGGTGCTGCCGTTCCGGGTCAACGCGTACGTCCTGTCGGAGCTGATCGACTGGCGGCGGGTGCCCGAGGACCCGATGTTCCAGCTCACCTTCCCCCAGCGGGGCATGCTCACCGCCGCGGACGAGGAACAGCTCGCCAAGCTGTCGGCCGACCCGGCGGACCGGCTGCCGCTGCGGGACGCGGTCAAGGACATCCGCGCCCGCCTCAACCCGCACCCGTCGGGCCAGCAGCGGCTCAACGTGCCGCGCGACCCGGCAGGCGCCGTCATACCCGGCCTCCAGCACAAGTACCGCGAGACCGTGCTGTACTTCCCCGGCCAGGGACAGACCTGCCACGCCTACTGCACCTACTGCTTCCGCTGGGCGCAGTTCGTCGGCGACGCCGACCTCCGCTTCGCCGCCCCCGACCCCACCGGCCTGCTCGGCTACCTGGACGCGCACCCCGAGGTGAGCGACGTCCTGGTGACCGGCGGCGACCCGATGGTCATGTCCACCGAGCGGCTGCGCGGCCACCTGGAACCCCTTCTCGAGGTGCGGACGGTGGACACCATCCGCATCGGCACCAAGTCGGTGGCCTACTGGCCGCAGCGCTTCGTCACCGACCAGGACGCCGACGACGTGCTGCGGCTGTTCGAGCAGGTGGTCGCGGCGGGCAAGCAGCTCGCCGTGATGGCGCACTTCAGCCACCCGCGTGAACTGGAGACCGGCCCGGCACGCCGGGCACTGGCCCGCATCCGCTCCACCGGCGCGGTCGTCTACTGCCAGGCGCCGCTGATCGCGCACGTCAACGACGACGCGGCCGCCTGGAGCACCCTGTGGCGGGCCGAGCTGGCGGCGGGCGCGGTCCCGTACTACCTGTTCGTGGAGCGGGACACCGGACCGCACGACTACTTCAAGGTGCCGCTCGCGCGGGCCGTGGACATCTTCGGCGCCGCCTACCGCACCCTGCCCGGTCTCGCCCGCACGGTGCGCGGCCCGGTCATGTCGGCCACGCCCGGCAAGGTCGTGGTCGACGGGGTCGAGGAGACCGGCGACGGTTCCTTCTTCCGGCTGCGGATGCTCCAGGCGCGCGACCCGTCCCTGGTGGGCCGCCCGTTCCGGGCCCGCTGGTCGCCGGACGCGGCGTGGCTGGACGAGCTCGAACCGGCCCCCGGCACCCCCCGGGACCTCGCCGCGGCCGTATGGGGAACGGCGGCCCCCGGACCGCACACCCCGGAAAGGAACCGGACATGAGCACGCCGGCCCCGCGCCCCCCTTCCCCGAACCTGGCGCTCAACCAGCTCGTCGACGAGCGCACGGCCGCGGGCGAGTCACTGGTGCACCTGGCCTTCGGCGAGGCACGCCTGCCGCTGCTGCCCCAACTGGCCCGCCGACTGGCGGACGGCGCGGCCCGCGCCGCGTACGGCCCCGTCGCCGGTGCCCCAGGCGTACGCCGGTCCGTGGCCGGGTACTTCGCCCGGCGCGGCCTGCCCACCGCGGCGGACCGGATCGTGGTCGCCCCCGGCAGCAAACCGTTGCTGATGGCCCTGCAACTGGCCGTCCCGGGGGACGTGCTGCTGCCGCGGCCGGCGTGGAACACGTACGCCCCGCAGGCCCAGTACGCGGGCAAGCGCGTCTTCGGCGTGCCCGTCCCCGCCGACTGCGGCGGTGTCCCCGAACCGGCCGCCCTGCGCGCCACCCTCCGGCAAGCCAGGGCCGACGGGCACGACCCCCGGCTGCTCGTCCTGACCCTGCCCGACAACCCGACCGGCACCCTCGCCCCACCGGCCCTGGTACGGGAACTGGCCGCGCTCGCCCGGGAGGAGGACCTGCTGATCGTCTCGGACGAGATCTACCGGGACATCGTGCACGACCCCGTCGCCACCCCCTTCCTCAGCCCGGCGGAAGCGGCCCCCGAACGCACGGTCGTCACCAGCGGCCTGTCCAAGACCCTCGGCATCGGCGGCTGGCGCATCGGCGTCGCGCGCTTCCCGGACGGCGAGACGGGCGCACGGCTGCGCGACGCCGTGGTGTCGGTCGCCAGCGAGGTCTGGTCCACGCTCGCCGGACCGATGCAGCACGTGGCCGAGTACGCCTTCGCCGAACCGCCCGAGATCGCCGAGCGGCTGCGGGCCGGTGCCCGACTGCACGGGGCGGTCGCGCGGGAGGTGCACCGGATCGCCGTCGGCGCGGGCGCCCTGTGCCGTCCGCCGGCCGGCGGGTTCTACGTCTACCCGGACTTCCAGCCGCTGCGGGAGGCCCTCGCCCGCCGGGGCGTCACCGACTCGGCGACCCTGGCCCGCCACCTCCTGGACGAGTCCGGGATCGTCGTCCTCGCCGGACACCTGCTGGGCGACGACCCGCGGGCCCTGCGCTTCAAGGCGGCCACCAGCCTGCTGTACGGGGACGACGAGCAGCAGCGGGAGGCGCTGGAGTCCGACGACCCGGTCCGGCTGCCGCACATCGCCGCCCAACTGGACCGGATCGCCGAGGCATTCGCACGGCTGGCGCGGTAGGCCCCCCACGCCCACCGCTCCACGACTCAGTGAGGAAGCACGTTGAAGGAACTGGACCCCACCGCCGCGTCCTTCGGTGAACTCGACGCGGCGGCGAGCCGGCTGCTCGCCGGCCTCGGCCCGCTGCGGGACGCCGACATCGCCGCGCCGTCCCTGCTGCCCAACTGGACACGCGGCCACGTCCTGAGCCACCTGGCCCGCCAGGCCCCGGCCCTGGAACGGCTCCTGGAGTGGGCGCGCACCGGCGTGGAGACACCGCAGTACACCGACCGGCAGGCGCGGGACGCCGAGATCGAGGCGGGCGCCCGGCAGCCGGCCGAGGCCCTGGTCGCGGACGTCCGGCGGACCGCCGCGCACTTCCGGCGCGCCGTGGAGGAACTGCCCGCGCCGGCCTGGGACGCGACCATCAGGCCGTTCACCGGCGAGCTGTGCACCCCGCGCCGCATCCTGGTGATCCGGCTGCGGGAGCTGGAACTGCACCACGTGGACCTGGACATCGGCTACGGCTTCCACGACATCCCCGCCACCGCCCGGGACATCGTCCTCGACGACGTCCTCGGCTACTACGCCGGGGCCGACGGCGTACCGGAATTCACCCTGCGCGACCGCACGGGCGCGGAACTCGCCCGCTTCGGCACCGCCCCGGACGTCGCCGTCGGCGACCCCGCCCCTCCGGCCCGCCCGCCCGGCCCCGTGGTCCTCGGCGAGCGTGCCGACATCCTGGCCTGGCTCTCCGGCCGAGCCTCCGGTGACGCCCTTCAGACCACGGGACGGCTCCCCGAGCTGCCCCCGTGGATCTGAGCGATCCGGGCCACCCCGCCCCGCCCCGTCCGACCGTCCCTCTCCCCACCCGAGGACTGTGCAACGACATGGCCGACACCCCCGGACCCGAGCGCTTCGACCTCGACTCGGTCCACACCGGTCTCCTCGACTGCGTCCAGGTCAACCTGGCCGTGCTCGCCGACCACGCCCACGGCCCCGGCACGCACCTGCGGCTCGGCGCGCCCCTGCGCTTCGCCTGGTGGCCCGGGGACGACGGGCTGCCCACGGTCGATCCGCCGCTGGACGTCCAGCTCGACGCGGCGGGCCGGCTCCTGGGCCTGCGGCCCGCGCGCAGGGAGCGGTTCGCCCGCGGGGACCTGCCCGACCCGGCGCGGTGGGGCGGCGGTACGCACTACGTCGTCGCCGACGCCCACGACATGCCCTGGCTGCCGTACCACGGGCAGGAGCACATGGACCACAGCTTCCTCCTGTCCGCCGGCCCCGGGGGCGGGCACGTGACCGACGCCTACCGCGTCGAGACGCGGTGGGGCGCGGCCGTGCCGGGGGCCTGGGTCTTCTCCCCGCGGGAACTGGCGGGGATCGGGCCCGGCGAGGTCATCACCTTCGAGGCGGTGCCCCCTCCGCCCGTCGCCGCGCTGCCGCCCACCGCGTACACGGCCGGCGACCCGGACACCGAGGCCGTGGAGTCGTACCTCGCCGCGTACGACGCGTGCGAGGACCGCGCGCTCGCCGTGGAGCGGCTCACCGCCGAGACGTGGCTCCTGGCCCGGACGCGCAAGCTGCACGTGAAGTACCGGGCCCTCCACGCGGGGCGCCAGGAGGACAGGGCGGAGCGGGACCTGCTGGGCGCCTGGGACACGGTCGTGGAGCAGACGTACCTCGCCCACCGCCGGGTCGCCCGTGGCCGCGCCGAGCCGCCGGGCGTGGTGGACCGGCTGCGAGCGGTGCTGGCCGACGAGGTGAAGGTCCTCGGCCGGGCGGCCCCGCTCCCCGGTGCGCCCGGCGACGCGGCCACCGGGCCCGCCGGGACGGCCGGCCGGGCGGAGTACGAGGCCCTGCGCCGCCGCGTGGCCGCCGTCGCCGCCACCGTACTCGGGGTGCCCGAGGAACCCCTGCTGAGCGGGGCGGAGTTCGCGTCGTACGCCTCCTTCAGCTCCTTCCGGCTCGTCGAGATCGTCGAGCGCCTCGAGGACGAACTGGGCCACGAGCTGGGCGGCGAACTCGTGCCCGAGAACCTGCGCCGCGTCGACGACCTGTGCCGCATCGCCCGCTGACCCACGCCCCGGCGAACACCCCACGCCCCCCTGCCGAAAGGACCGTCATGGACGACCGCTTCACCCGACTCCTGCGCCCCTTCCTGAAGAACGCCTCCGAGGACACCGTCATCACCCCCCAGACCGACCTGCGCAGGCTGGGTGTCGACTCCATGCAGGCGATCGAGCTGCTCTTCGCCATCGAGGACACCTTCGGGATCTCGCTCCCCGACGAGGAGCTGAACGACGTCACCTTCGCCTCCGCCGGCAACCTCTGGCGCGCGATCGCCGCCCAGCTCCCCGGCGGCACCGGCGACGAGGAGGCGGCGTGAGCACACGGCCCCGACGGCCCGGCGGACCGGACCTCACCGGCGCGCTGGCCCGGGTGGCGGAGGTCACCGAAACCCACCTGGCCCGCACCGACCGCGACGCGGCGTTCCCCGTGGAAGCCCTCGACGAGCTGCGCCATACCGGCCTGCTGGGCCTGCTGGTGCCCGTCGAGCACGGCGGCCTCGGCGGAACCGTGCGCGACCTGGTGGCGGCGGCCCAGACACTGGGCCGAGCCGACATGTCCGTCGGCATGATCTTCGCCATGCACTGCCAGCAGGCCGCGGCCGTGGTGCGGTACGCGGACGACCAACTGCGCAAGGAACTCCTGCCCCGCATCGCGGCGGGCGAGGTCTACCTCGCCTCCGTCACCACCGAGGCGGGCAAGGGCGGCCATCTGCTCACGGCCCGCGCCCCATTGGAGGCCACCGCCGACCGACTGCGCATCGACCGCTTCGCACCCATCGTGACGGGCGGCGCGCACGCCGACGGCTTCCTCATCACCATGCGCGGACCCGGCGACTCGACGGAGACCGACGTGTCGCTGGTGTACGCGGACCGCGAGCAGCTCGAGGTGTCCGGCTCGGGCGACTGGGACCCCATGGGGATGCGGGCGAGCCACAGCGTTCCCCTGCGCCTGGTGGGGAGCGTGCCGGGGCACCACGTGGTGGGGGAGCGGGGGCAGTTCCGCGAGATCGCCGGGAAGGTGTTCGGGCCGCTGGCCCACGTGGGCTGGTCGGCCGTGTGGCTCGGCACGGCGGCGGGAGCACTGTCCCGGGTGCTGGAGCTGATGCGCGGCCCGGCGGGCCGTGACCGCTTCGACACCGGTTCGGACCTGCTGCTGACCCGCCTCTCCCGTGTCCGGCAGCGACTGGACACGGTGCACGCGCTGCTGGCCCACGCGGTGGACGTGGTGGAGTCCGGCGAGGACCTGTCGCGGCCCTCGCGGCAGTTGCTGCTGAACTCGCTGAAGATCACCGCCTCCGAGGAGTGCGCGGCGGCCGTCGACGGCCTCGTGGAACTGGTCGGCCTGCGGCACGGCTACCTCAAGGACTCGCCGACCCGCCTGGAACTCGCCGTGCGCGACCTGCGGTCCGCCGCCCTCAACTACAGCAACGACCGGCTCCACCTCGCCGACGGCCGGCTGGCGCTGCTCGACCGGGGAGTGACCTTTGCCTGAGCCGACACCACGGGCGGCCGGCGACCGCGCCCTCCCCGGCCCGCCCTTCTCCGGCGGCCTGGACGCCCTGCCCCCCACCGCCGGCGGGGCCGCGGTGTGGGCGGCGCTCGGCGAGGCCGGCGGCGTCGTACGGGCGTACCGCGGCCGCTCCGTACGGGCCGGTGTCGACCCGGGCGGGCTCGGCGCGGTCCTGGACGCACTGGACGCCCGGTTCTCGATCGCGGCCACCCTGTCGGCCGCCGTGCAACTGGCCACCGCGCTGCCGGTCCTGGCGACGGGCACCGGCCCGGTCGTGGAGGGGCTGCTGGAACGCGCCCTCGCCGGGCGGGCGACCGTCGCGCTCGCGGCCACCGACGAGACCGCCGGTACCGACCTGGCCGGCCTGCGCACACGGGCGCGGTTCGACGGGGACACCGTCGAGGTGACCGGGGAGAAGCGGTGGATCGCCAACGCCACCACGGCCGAGGCGTTCCTGGTGCTCGCCCGGCACCGCGAGGGCCGGCACTTCACGCACTTCACCTGGGTCCTGGTTCCGGCCGACGCACCGGGCGTGACGGTACGGGCCGCCGATTCGGCGCTCTTCGCCGGTTCCGGCGCCGGGCACGCCGACTTCCACGGCGTACGCCTGTCCCGGGACCACGTCGTGGGGCGGGTCGGGCTGGGGCTGCCGGTGTTCGCCCGGCACATCGCCGCCGAACGGCTGGCCGGCGCGCTGTGGGGCGTCTCCCTGTGCCGCCGGGTGCTCGCCGACACCCACCGGCGGCTGTCCGCCCGGGAGCACGGCGAGGGCAGCGTGTGGGACCTGGAGTCCGTACGGCAGCGCTTCGCGGTCTGCCTCGTGCGGGTGCGCGAACTGCGCGCCCTCACCGACGCCTGGGCGGAGCCGGTCGCGACCGCGTACGACACGGTGGCGGGTGCGACGCTCAAGGCGGCCGCCGGTGCCACGGTCGGCCATGTGCTGGGCGAGTGCGCGCAGTTGTGGGGGGCGGCCGGGTTCGCCTCGGGCGGGATGCAGGAGATCCGGGCGCAGGCGGCGCTGTTCGGCATCGGCGGAGGCGCCACGGAGGTGGTGCTCGGCCTGGTCGCCGAGGACGCGGAACGGATTCTGGCGGGTCTGGCGGGGCCGGGGGACGCGGCGGGCCTGGGGGCTCCGACGGGTACGCCGGGTACGCCGTGGTGACGGCGCCGTGCGCGGTCGCCGACGGGGTGTGGGTGATCACGGGGGAGCTCTCCGCGACCCGGCCCAGCACCCACCGCGACGACCTGTCGCGGGCGGCCGCCCTGCCGGAGTGGCGGGCCCGCGAGTTCCTGGCGGGCCGCGGGCTGCTGCGGCGCCTGCTCACCGCCGTCCGGCCGGAGCTCGCCCGGTGCGCCGTCGTTCCGGACGTACACGGCAAGCCCTGGCTGCGCGCCTGCCCCGACGTGGGCGTCAGCGTCTCGCACAGCCGGGGCAGCCTCGCGGCCGCCGTCGCGGTGGGCGCGCGGGTGGGCGTGGACGTCCAGCGGCCGGAGGCGACCGTCACGGAGTCGTTCGCGCGCCGGCTGCTGGGCGAGCGGGGAGCCGAGGCGCTCGCCGGGCTGCCGGCGGCCCGTGCGGCCGAGGAGGTCGCCTGGGTGTGGACCGCGCAGGAGGCGTGCGTGAAGGCGGACGGGCGGGGCCTGGCGGGCCGGCCGTGGAACGTCGGCGTGGCGCCCGGGAGCCGCTGCGGCCGGTGGGGTCCCTACCGGTGGACGGCGCTGCGCGGGATCTCGGCGACCCCGCTGAGCTGTGCGTACGGGCCGCCGGATCACGCCTCGGTGTGGACGGGCGGCGAGCAGGGGCCATGGATGGCAGGGGAGAGGACGAGGGAAGGGTGAGGGCACCAATGGCAGGGGAGTTCCGCACGCTGCACGACTGGTTCGCGGAGTCGGTGCCCGCTCATGGTGAGCGGATCGCACTGGAGGCCGGTGCCACCCGGCTGACGTACGGCGAACTGGCCGCGCTGGCCGACCGGGTGGCGGCTCGGCTGGTGGACCTGCGCGGTGGTGAGGTGCCGCGCCGCGTGGGCCTCGCGGCCGGGCGCACGGCGGTGGCGTACGCCGGCTACCTCGCCGTGCAGCGGCTGGGCGCCACGGTCGTGCCGCTGGGGCCGGCCTTCCCGGCCGAGCGCAACACCGCCGTCACCCGGGCGGCCGCGCTCGACGCCGTGCTGACCGACGGAACCTGCGAGCACGCCGACCGGCTCCCCGCCCCGGTGCTGCGGCTGGCCGACGACGAACTGCCCGCCCTCGCGGCCGCGGCCGACCCCGGCCTGCCCGCACCGCGGCCCGGCGCCGACGACCTGGCGTACATCCTGTTCACCTCCGGCTCGACCGGCGTACCGAAGGGCGTGCCCGTCCGGCACCGCAACATCCACGCCTACCTCGCCCACGCCGTGCCGCACCACGGGGCGGGCCCCGGTGACCGCCTGTCGCAGACCTTCGACCTCACCTTCGACCCGTCGGTACTCGACATGTACGCGGCCTGGGGCTCGGGTGCCACCCTGGTGGCGGTGGAGCGCCAGGACCTCCTGCGGCCCGTACGGTACGTGCAGCGGCACGCCCTGACGCACTGGAACTCCGTACCCTCGGTGATCTCACTCGCCCAGCGCCTGCGGGCACTCAGGCCCCACAGCATGCCCACCTTGCGCCACAGCCTGTTCTGCGGCGAGCCCCTGACGCTCCAGCAGGCGCGGGCGTGGCGAGCCGCCGCCCCGCACAGCGTCGTGGAGAACGCCTACGGCCCCACGGAACTGACCGTCACCTGCACCTCCTACCGGCTGCCGGCCCGGGACGAGGAATGGCCGGAGCCGGCCAACGGCACCGTCCCCATCGGCCCGCTGCACCCGGCCCTCGAAGGGCGCGTGCGGGACGGGGAGCTGTGCGTACGGGGCGGTCAGCGCTTCCCCGGCTACCTCGACCCGGCGGACAACGCCGGCCGGTTCCTCGCGCCCGACGGCACACCGTACGACCCGTCCACCCCGCTGACCGACGGCCACTGGTACCGCACCGGCGACCGCGTCACCCCCGTCGACGGGGACGACGCGGCGGGCGGTCCGGCGCTCGTCCACCTCGGGCGCGTCGACCAGCAGGTCCAGGTGCACGGCTACCGGGTCGAACTCGGCGAGGTGGAGGCGGCCCTGCGGGCCCTGCCGGGCGTACGGGACGCCGTCGTGCTGGCCCTGCCCACCGCCGACGGCAGTGTCGAACTCACCGCCGCCCACACCGGCGAGGCGACGACCGCCGACTCGCTGCGCGAGGCCCTGCACCGCCGCCTGCCCCCGTACATGGTGCCCGCACGCCTCACCGCGCTGCCCACGCTACCCCTGAACCCCAACGGCAAGGTGGACCGCACCGCCCTGCGCCACCTGCTGACCCCGACCGGCGAGCGGTGAAGCCGCCGCCTCCGCCAGGATCCGAACGGCTCCACCTCCCGCGTAGCACCGGCCTACTGGCCGCGCGTGGGCCAGACGGGGCCCTCATCGGTCCAGACGACACCCTTGTTGCGGCAGAGGCAGAAGGGGTGGCCGATGGGATCGACGTAGACACGGAAGCCGTAGCCCTCGGGGCCGACGCAGTCCCGCTTCAAGGTCGCGCCGAGGGCCAGGACACGGCGCTGCTCGGCCTCGATGTCGTCGACCTCGAAGTCGAGGTGGTACTGCTTGGGGTGCTCGCTGTCGGGCCACTGCGGGGCGCGGTAGTCCGCCACCCGGATGAAGGCCAGTTCGATCCCGCCGAGCTTGATGCCGGCCCAGTTCTCGTCACTGCCCTCCTTGACCGGAAGCCCCAGCACCTCGGAGTAGAAGGCCGCCAGCTTCATCGTGTCCGGGCAATCGATGATGAAGTCGGTGAGTCGTAGCATCCCGCGATCTTGGCACACGATCGGATGAGCCGGAACCTCGAGACAGGCCCTACGTGCCCGTGGGGCGACGGCCCGGCAGGGCACACGCCGCCGTGCCGCCCGGCATGCGATGACGGTTGTCCGCCACCAGCCGGTAGACACCGTGCGCGACCCGGCGCACCACGGGCAAACCGAGCAGCGCACCCACGACCGGCCACCCGCCCCGGGAGCTCAGGAGCAGCTTGGCAACGGCCCGGGACCCGCCGTGGACCGTCCCGACCGGGGTCACCCACAGGGCTTCGTACTCCGCGCGCTGCCGGCTGACGCCCAGCTCCTCCAGGTCCGCGAACTGCCACGGCGTGGACACACAGCGGGGGCCAAGACGCCGCTCGGCGAACCGCACGCAGGTGGTGCAGAAGCCGCAGTCTCCGTCGTAGACGAGCACCGGTCGGTCCCGCATGGTCCCCTCACCCGTCGGCCTGCGCATACACCCCACCCTACGGGACCGGACCGAAGGGACCTCCCCGACTCCCGCGCCTCCGCGCCTCCGCGCCTCAGGCGTGCGACAGAGCGAACGACACGAGGAACCCGCACACCGTGATCAGCCCTATGGCCAGGTGCGCGTCCTCGAAGGCCTCGGGAATCATGGTGTCGGCGATCATGGCGAGGATGGCACCGGCCGCCACAGCCGTGACCGCTGCCACCACCGTCGTGGACAGTCCGCCCACCACCGCGTACCCCAGCACCGCCGAGACCGTGCTCGCCAGCGCGATCGCGCCCCACACGCCGAACACGTACGCCTTGCCGCGGCCCGCCCGCTTCATCCCCGCCGAGCTGGACAGCCCCTCCGGCACATTGCTGATGAACACGGCCACCACCGTCACCAGACTGACCGCGCCCCCTTTGAGCAGGCCCACCCCGATGACCGCCGACTCCGGTACGCCGTCCAGCAACGCCCCCAGCGCCAGCGCCAGCCCGGAGCCGCCCTGCTCGGACTCCGACGGCTGCTTGCGGGAGCCACTGCGCTTACGGTGGCGGGCGCCGCGCCGCGCGAGCCAGACGTTCCCCGCCGTGTAGGCGACGGCCCCGCCGACCGTGCCGATCGCCGCCGGGGCGAGGCCGCCCTCGTCGTACGCCTCCGCCACCAGCTCGAAGGACACCGCCGACAGCAACACTCCGGCACCGAACGCCATCACGTACGCGACCAGCCACCGCGGCACACGCAACCCGTACCCGACCAACGCCCCCAGCAGCAGCGCCGAGCCGGCCACCAGGCCCCACATCCCGGCCTCAACAATCTCAGGCATGCGCTCCTCCCTACCCGGCCGGCGCCGGAAGCCACTCCCGAACCGTGCACATCAAGCCGGTTGGATGCGCGCGCAGGACAGCCACGCACCTCCGGACGCCGGCGGCGGCACCCAGCACACGATGGCGAGCGTGCGCCCCACGGCCCCACCACACACCAGTGCCTGTCGTACGTGCCCCACGTCCCACCGGAGACCCGCTCCAGGCCCCCACCGCACCGGCGCGCCGTAGGCTGACGTCCATGCATGCCACGCTCACGGAAGACGCCCGCTGCCTCTACGGGGACGAATACCGGCCCACACCGCCGTGCGATCACCGGCACGACGAGGCCTTCTTCATCGAGCGCCTGACGTTCGCCGACGCCGACGCGATCCTGGCCATGCTGCGGGAACTGACCCCGAACCTGGTCGACGGCTACCTGCCGGTCCGCATCCGCAACCTCGCCTACCGGCTCGTACTCCTCCAGCGGCCCGATGACCCGGCGCTCATGAGGGAGGCGGCGGGCAGCCTCTACCTCCACGGCCCGGACTGGGACGACATCGCCGCCGACCTCGAGAAGCGCGCCGATGCCCTGGAGGCGGCATCCCCGGCCGGGCGGGGTGTGACGGGTGAGCCGGCGTCCGGCCCCGGGGAATGAATCGGCACGGGCCTCCGCGTTGGCGCGTCAGCCGTCGAAGTCCTGGCGGAATGCGGTGACGGTATCGGCCACCTCCGGCTGACCCTCGTCGACGAGTCGTGACGGAAACCCGGGCGACGGCCACCCGTGAGGTCTGCGTGGGTGGTGACGACCCACGGCGCGAGCAGTACCGTGAGGCCATGGCGGGATTCGTCGAACGGCTGCTGGACCGGCTGGAACGCTTCCTCTGGTCCCGCCCCGTCCGTGACCCGAGCACCGGCTACCCGAGGTATCACGCCTCCGACTGCCGGCATGGGCGGGGAGTGAAGCGGGTACGGGGCCTGGACTCAGGCGTGCCGGTGTACCGGTGCCGAGACTGCGGGCGCATCGTCTGAACCTTCGTCGCACCCACACGACTCAGCGGCATGGCCGCACCCTACGCCCCTGGACGACGCCGAGGCGCCGTGGCCTCCTCGCAGTGCCGCGCGCGGTGCCATCGCTCACCGGAGTGAACGGTCGGATCGAGCCGTTACCCGCCGCCCACACCGCACGGTTGAATGATCATGTACGCAGCCAAGACCCCTCCCCGCGACGGGCGGCGCCCCGACGGGCTGCCGACCGGGCCGCGTCACTGCGTGCCGCCTCACCCCCGCCGTGCCCTGGCCCTGGTGCTGCTCACCGCACTGTTCGCCCTGACCGCCTGTACGGCCCCGAAGGCGACTCCGCTCGGCCCGGACGACACCGTCAAGGCCGCCCAGCTCCTCCTCACCGAGCGCGCCTGACACGCCAGGGCCTCACGCCACCGCGTCCGGACCGGCAACCGGCCGACGCCGAGGAACAACGCAGGGTCAGCGAAGCGCTGTTCGGCACGGGACGGGCCGAACTCACGCTCACACTGCCCAGCGGACACGAAGTCCGCCGGCACACCGACGGCTGCCTGGCCCAGGCCCAGCAACGCCTCTACGGCTACCAGGAACGCTGGTTCCGCGCGTCGACCACCTCAACAACCTCAAGTCCCAGGCTCCGGCAAGCGAGCAGCACGCCTACCGGCAACTGCGCGCACACGCCGTCCGCACTGCCCAGTCCCTCCTGCGATCCGTACCGGACTAGGTATTGTCGTCCCGTCCCGCGCTCACAGTGCTGCGAGAGCGGCGGCTGCCCGCTGCGGGTCGCGGCGTCGCACCACTGTCTCGGTGGTCGAAGCCCTGTTTCCCCTGCGTCTCGCCGGTCGCAGCAGCAGTCGGAGACTGCCTGATACGGCAGCCACCCGGTGCCTGCTGGTCGAAGATCACCTAACCTGTTGATTTTTCGCCGGTCGAACCAGGGGTGGGATCGTATGACCGAATCGACGAACGGTGGGGGCGCCGTTCGGCCACGACGGACGGTCAGGTGGGGCGCAGCCCTCGCCGTGACCGCCGCGGCCGCCATCGGGCTCGCCCTCATCACGGGTTTCGTCTACCTCGTCATGCCGGGCTACCTGCCCGGCAACGCGATGACCACCGTATGGGAGGCACCGCGTGACAGCGAGGCCGCCGAGGGCGGGAACGGCACCTGGCTCGTCGGCGACACCGTCGTCCGCAGCCGTTTCGACGGTGCGACCGCCTTCGACGTCCGGTCGGGGAAGAGGCGCTGGGAGTACCTCGTGCCCTCCAGGGCCGAGACGTGCGGGTCGAGTGCCGACACGGCCGCCGGGGTCGCCTTGATCGCATTCCGCGAGGCGAGGCCGGAAGAGAAGGACTGCGTCACCGTCGTGGCGGTCGACCTCACCAACGGCAGGGAGCTGTGGCGCACCACCGGTGTCTCGGCGGCGTTCCTGGACGATGTCGTCACTGCCGGCGGAGGCCTGGGTGTTCTCCTCGAAGGTGGCCGCCTGCGCGCCGTCGACCTGAAGACCGGTGCCCCGCGCTGGACGGCCCCGTTGCCGAAGGGCTGCGCCCCGCACGGCCTCGGCCTCGCCCCGAAGCAGGTGGTCGCCGCCTCGATGTGCGGCACCGAGGCCACGGTTGCCGCGTTCGACCCGGTGAACGGCACGACACGGTGGACCGTGCCCGTCGATGCCCGGCGCGGTGTCGACGCGGATGCGGAGCTGAGCGTCGCCTCCGCCGATCCGCCGACCGTGCGGGTCCACGAAGCGGACGGCAGCGGCCTGAGCGCCGTTCTCGCCTTCGGAGCGGACGGCCGCGCCCAGAGCAGGATCGACGCCGTCGGCGACTACGGCCAGATCTTCACGACGGTCGTCGAGGACGGACGGCTCTTCGCTCTCGCCGGGCCGGGGAAGAGGCAGGGCGGCCCCTTCAGCGGGGTCGTCGCCTTCGACCTGGCGACCGGCGGCGAACTGTGGCGCAAGGGCGGTGGGGGCGACGCGTTCGACGTGGCCGACGGCCGGGTGACGGTGGTGAGGCCCAGCTACAAGAACGGCGACCTGATGTTCGTCGTCGACGCGGCCACGGGCGACGAGGAGGACGAGCGCGCGTTCCGCGACCGTGTGGCGGGCGCGGGGGCCGTGCTTGCCCATCAGGACCTGGTGGTCGTGGTGGGAGGGGGCGAGGGGAGCGCCTTCACCGTGTATGAGCGCTGGTGACGGACGTCTCGGACGACCGCCTACAGGGGGCGAGCTCCATGATGAAACCAGAAGGCCGCCCATCCGCCTCAGGCCGTCGAGCACACCGGGCGGTCACCGCCTGTCGGCGGGTGATGCGGCCGGGCGAGGGGTACCGCAGCCCACCCTCCTCCCCGCCGCCACGTCGTCGCGGGCACAATGAGCGGCATGGTGCACGACGGGAACGCCGGCTTCGTGGTGCCGCGGGGGGCGACAGGCTACTTCCGCCCGAAGGACAACCCGCTCCCGCGGACCGACCTACGGGCGTTCCGCGCCGCACTGCACGCTGCGGCCCGGAGCGCACAGGGCCAAGTGGAAGAGTTCGAGGAACAGGCGTATCCCCGGACGTTCCACACCGCGACGGTCGTCGGACGTGCGGGCGAGAGCATCGTCCTCTGTCACGCCCATCACCCGTGGATCGCGTTCGCCGGGGCGCGTCGTGACTGGTACGGAGATGAGTTCCTTGCGCCACCATCGTGGGCGCGGGCCTTCACGGACTCGGGCTTCGTCGTCCTGAGCAGCGAACAACTCGGCACGCCGCTTTCCGACGTGGACACCTCAGTGCTGGGGCCGACCGAGTGGCGTCAGGTCCGCCTGTACGACATCACCACACTGGGTGGCGTCCTCTTCA
Organism: Streptomyces sp. WAC05374; assembly: GCF_004353505.1. Classification (GTDB taxonomy): domain Bacteria; phylum Actinomycetota; class Actinomycetes; order Streptomycetales; family Streptomycetaceae; genus Streptomyces. The sequence continues at coordinate 234,977 of NZ_SMNQ01000001.1, read as the reverse complement.
ACTCTTGGGACTGACAAGCGTGTGCGGCCGTTGCTCGTGCTCGGACGAGTCAGTGACCACGGGCCCCCGACCTGTCACTCGACCCGCCCCATCACTCCACCGCTTCACCCTTCTCCATCTCGAACGCCGCACGACAGCGCTCGACTTGGTCGGCCACCTCTTCCATGAACCACCGCAGGATCTCGTAGGGCACGACCTGCTCGTCCGGGCTGTAGACGCGGACGGTCGGTTCCAGCTTCGGGTCCTCGTCCGGTACGAGGGCTCGCAGGACGGCAACACCGGGAAGGTGGGTCACCGCGGCGTCCGAGTTCTCGGCCACCCTGGCCGCCGTGGGCACAGCCACGCTCAGCTCCACGGACCACGCGTCGTCGGGCAGGGCGTAATGGAACAGGATGGCGTAGTGCCGTCCGGCATGTTCTCGCAGCTCCCACGTCATGTCCGCAGGCTGCCACAGTGGCCGTGGCGGAGTCTCATGAGTATCGCGCTGCGCATGGAGGCAGCAGGCCAGGAGCCGACGTGTATATCTCGTGGCGACGGCACGGCCTCTTGCCGCGCTTGCCCCCGTACTCTACCGGGCCGGCCAACCCTGGTGACCACGACCGCAGGCCGTGACGTGGAGCGGAACTGTCCACGGCTGGCAAGCGCCCGGCCCGCCCGACCGGGTACCGGCCACTGAAACCCATGACCGCGCCGGGAGCGTCGCCGCCTATGCTGCACGCCATGAGCATGCCCGCCCGCAGTACCGCGACCACGCTGACCGGCTGGGGCATGGTCCTCAGCGGCGCCGGCGCCGTGGCCGCCTCCGTCTGGGGGGTGTCGCCGTACCCGCCGCTCGTCCCCGAGCTGATCCTCGCCGGCCTCGCCGTGGTCTGTGCGGCGGGTTGGGTGACCGCCTCGTACAGGGCCGCCGCCCGCGCCCGCGACCCGCTGAGCAAGCCCTATCGGGAGAGCCGGGAGCCGAACCCCGTCCTGCCGTACCTCATTTCCTTCGGCGTCCCCGTGGCCACCTTCGCCGCCATCCTGACGGCCTTCACCGTCAGCAGCTCCTACGGCCGCGAGACCGAGCGTCTGGAGGCCGTTGGATACGACGAGTACGAGGTGACGGTCGTCCGCCTCGCGGGCAAGCCCGAGTTCCACGCAGGCGACCAGGACCGGGACCCGTACTACCTCACCGACCTCAGCCTGCGCATACCGTACGAGTCCGGGCCCCGGGAAGTCACCGTTCCCGGCGTGTACACCCGCCACAAGCCGCCCGCGCCGGGCACCGAGGTGGACATCTATTACGCGCCCCGCGACACCGGGACCCCGGTGACCGACAACGGCAAGCGGTCCAGCAGCGTCCGCTTCTTCCTCGTCGCCTTCCTGGGGCTCTGGATCTGGCCCCTGATCCTGGTCACCGGCTTCGGCCTGAAGTCGTATGCCGGCGCGGAGAATCTGCACCGGCTGCGCAGGTTCCGTCCCTTCGTCCACTTGCCCGCGTTCGGCATTCTCCTGACGGGCGTGGTCATGCTCCTGCCCACGGCCCTGGAGCTCGAAGTGGGGGGATACGCCCGGCCGCTCGCCCTTCTCTCGTGCGTGACTCCGGCCCTGGCCACGGTCTGGATGGTCAAGACCGCCCCCTGATCGACCATCGTCGGACACTCATGGCGACTCTCGGCGCTGTGCGTCGGTCCACCCGGCCGTGTTGGCGTACGACTCGTAGCCGTATCGGGTGCCGCGGTCCCATTCCTCGCCGGTGAGTTGCTCGTATGCGTTGTCGGCCACGTGGAGCAGCGCCTCGGCCCGGACGAGGCCGTCGGCGTATGGCGTGAACCGCTGCGGGTCGCGAAGGACGCTCTCGTACTCCTGCCGGCCGGCTGCGACGACCGCAGCCCGGGTGTAGAGGAACTGATCGCTCGACAGGGCATCGCCGTATTCCTCGCGGTCCAACCGGTACAAGGCCCAGGAGAGCTGCTCGGCGAAGCCGAGCACATCAGCCACAGGGCGCCGCGCGGAGGCGGAGCTGGTCGCGATGTTCACCGGAGCGGACGTCATCGAGACCGTCCGCCGACGGTATTGACGGGCTACTCCTCGGGCTCCCAGGCGATCAACTGCTCGAACACCTGCTGGTCACCCTCGACCTTCAGGTCGCTCAGCGTGAGGCGGCCCCAGACGAAGAGGAGCAACTGCTCAGCCGTGCCCGTGGCCGAAGCGGAGGCGGGCGCGGCGTCGTCCGTGAGGGGTGCGGGCCAGGCGCCGGTGCCGTCCAGCGTGAGGAGCCAGGAGCGGCCCTCGGTGGCGTGGTAGTGGATGGTGGCGGCCTCGTGCGGCCAGGCCGCCGGAGTGGAGTTGCAGGTGTCGAGAAACTCGGCCACGCCGTCGATCGCGAGGTCCGCCGGCATCCGCTGCACGGCGCCCGCGGCGAGCTGAGCGTCGTAGGTGTGCACCAGTACCTCGTGCACCCGGCGGCGGGCAACGCCCCAGGCATTCGCCGGTGACACGCCGGCGCCCCACCACGCCCAGCACTCGCGCTCCGGGCCGGCCTCGCGCAGCGCACTCTGCAGCAGCTCGTTCGACTCGGCGTACCAGGCCAGCAGCGCCTCGAGCTCCCGCGGCACCTCCGCGGCATCCTTGGCCGGCGGAGCCTCGGCCGGGCCCGCGGCGACGATCGCGGCCCACCAGCGCTGGCCCGTACCCAGGTGCCGCACCAGATCGAACAACGTCCACTCGGGGCAGGACGGCACCGGTACGTCAAGGCTGGACGCGGCGGCAACCGCACTCCTGAACGCGGCCGACCGCTCGTCGATCAGTCGCAGCAGGGTGGAATACTCAAGACTCTCTGTCACATCGCTTGCCTATCACCCCAGTACAGCCGGCCGCACTCCATTTTGCGGGCCAGGGTCCTGTCCGGCGGATGACCGCCCCGCGGCAGGTGCGCCTTGGGCAAGGATGGGTCGGCACGCAACCGGCCACTGGTCGTCAGGTCATCGCGAACTTGGCAATGTACTCGTCGAAGGGCTCGATGCCGACCTGCGCACGGAGCTCGTCCATGCGTTCAGGCTCTTCGCAAGGCCACGGAACCGGTGACCCGTCCTTCACGCCGGCGATCTGAGTGCCGTAGACCTGCTTGCGGCCCTCATTGACCAGCGTCCGGTCGCGCAGAAAGGCCAGCTCGCGTGGGCTGGCCGAGCCGGCCGACACCGCCTGCTCCATCAGGTGGAGGGCGCGCCGCTGGACATCGAGCTGTCGATCGGCGTGCTGCGCGATCAGCCATGCCGCGCGGGCGGCTTCCTCGCCGACCAATTCTGCGGTCGGCCAGCCGTACTCGTCCATGATTTCGCCGAGTCGGTCGCCGTGCCGTGCGGTCAGCCGGCGCCACGCCAACTGCTCGGCCGGGTCCTCGCTGTTCGCGCGGACTGCGGACTGGTGATCTGCCACGGCCATGCCGGTGAGTTCCACCGCCAGCGCGGCAACGTCGTGCGCCACTCTCGGCTCCCTGGATACGTCGGTGCGTTGTGCTCGTCGACGGCAACCCTAAAGGCGCGCATGAGGTGTAAAGATCATTCCGGAGAACGGTGACAGGCACACCTTCGCACCCAGATAATGGATCTATGCCCGGAGCCGGAGCCGGAGCCGGGTCGCTGCGACGGTACCAGCTCCGATTCAGCCTCGGTATCCCCGGCTGATCTACGTGCCGGTGCCCTCGGCGAGGGTGTGAGCGACGAAAGCGTTCGCGTGGCGGTGACCAAGGCCGTGCTCGGCTTTGCACTGCTCCGCCATCGGTTCCTCTTCGCCCCGTGACCGCGATGTCAGTGGCTGCTGGAACCACGCTTCGTCCGAGACAGCCGTTATCGGGAGCCATGCATGGGAACGTGGGGAACCGGCCCGTTCGACAGCGATCCCGCCGCAGATTTCGTCGATGGACTTGAAGGCCTCACCCACCAGCAGGTCATCGATGTGGTGGGCCGGGCGTTCCGGCGAGTCACCGAGTCTCGCGCCCACGACTGGCCGATGGCGGGTCTTACGATCGGTCCGTGATGGATAAGCCGACGCATTGGACCGTGCGCCACTTCTCGCAGGCCAACCCCTCCGGCCCCGGCTGCGACAGTGTTCCGGCACTCTTGCGGCGGCTGGCGGATTCCATCGAGGCGTTGGGCCCAGCCGAGATCCAGGACGTGGTCATCGCGTCGGAGATGACCGAGCACGGCCCCTGGCGGTCGGGGACCGTCTATTTCCACCTGCCTGAGGATGAGGACTGATTCTGGCCCTCACGAACGGAGCCAGATAGCGAGGGCTGCGGCAGTCGCGGTCCCAAGGAAGACGTAGCCGCGCTTGTCGTAGCAGGTGGCCACTGCTCTGGAGTGCTTGAGCCGGTTGATCGCCCGTTCGACGGTGTTGCGCTTCCTGTACCGCTTTCGTCAAAGCCGGGTGGCCGTCCGCCGCGTGGCCCTTTGCGCTGGCGGGCGGCCTGGCTGTCGGTCTCCTCCGGAATCGTGTGCCGGATGCCCCGGCGCCGCAGGTACTCGCGGCATGGGCCGTTGCTGTAAGCCTTGTCCGCCGCGAGGCTGCCGCTGCGTCCCCCTTTGGGGCGGGCGACGGCGACGGTTCGATGCGGGCGCCGGCGGCGTGCTGATGTGCCCGCACGACGGTGGAGTCGACCGAGATGTCCCAGCCGATCTCGCTCGCGGCGTCGGCCTCGGCTTGGATCTGCTGGAGCAGGCGTTCCCAGGTTCCGTCGGCCGACCACAGGCGGTGGCGTTCATAGACCGTCTGCTACGGGCCGAACCTTTCGGGCAGGTCACGCCTCTGAACGCCGGTCCGCACCTGGTGCAGAATGCCGTCGATCACCCGCCGATGATGGTCCCGCCACCTGCCACAACGCCCGTTGCTGACCGGTGGGAACGGCCGCAGCCGTTCCCACTCGGCATCCGTCAGATCGCCCCGCCCCATGTCCACATCAACGACACGGCTACGTAGTAGTCACATGATCGGCCGGACAAGTCCTCACCGTGACCGCATTACGGAAAGCGAGCCAGAACCCATTCCGGAGACGCCACTACGGGGTGGTCGACGAGGGCTCTTTCTCCTGTGCTGCCATGACCAGGCCAGAGCTCACAGCCTCGGTGCCAATCCGCTGAAGGCGGGCCCAGCGGTCGAGGTGTTCGCAGGCGCAGGCGGGGTCGTAAGCCGCGGTCGGTAGCTGCGGTATGCGCTTGCGGCCTGTTTCGTCGAGGCGATAGGGGACGTCAAAGGCTCTGTTCCAGCCTTCGAGGCTGGGGATGAAACGAGCCTCGGCTTCTGCCGCGTCGAGCCCCATGTACTGAGCGATCTCCGCCCAGGAACTGCCCCGCTCGCGTTCGTAGATCACGGCTGCGGCCAGCGCGCGTTCGGCGAGTTCGATGAGCTGGAACGCTTGGCTGACCCGGCCCCCGGGACCGGTGTCCGGGTCGTTCTCGGTGGCGACCAAGGCCGCGGCGCCGTCGGCGACGCTCACCGCGTCGTCGCAGAGAACCAGACGAGCCAGGGCCTGCCGCGTGAATCGGGCGCGGTCGGCGTCGTACGGGGTTGTTTCAGTCACCCACACAGCCTCGCAGGCGAAGTCCCCATCGGTCAGTCGACTTTCGCCGGTGCCCGTTCCTCGCCTGGCGGCGCGGCCGCATGCGGGGTCGTCCCGGGCGGGACCAGGGCCTTGGGGCAGAAAAAGAGGGCGCGATTGGGGTGCGGGTTGTGCGAGGCTGGCGGGTCCCTTGGCCCGGTCCGATGCAGGAGCGTTCGATGACGATTCCGTCCCGCCTGTCCCCGCTGCTGGAGCAGTTCGACTTCGCACGCCGGCGTCTCAGCGACCGCATGGCGGGGCCGGTCATGGACAGCGGTGACGGGACGGAGACCAAGGTCGGCCCCATGACCGACGAGGAGTACTTCTGGGAGCCGGTGCCCGGCTGCTGGTCGGTACGGCGGCGCGTGGACGGGCCGGGCCCGCGCGCGACCCTTCTGGCGGGCACCGGAGACTGGGGGCGCGATACCGCCTCCTACCCGCATCCGTGGCCGCCGCCCTTCACCACCATCGCGTGGCGCCTCAGCCACCTCAGCGAAATGATGACCCTGCGCGCCGACCACACCGCAGGCAGCCGCGCACTGACCCGGGACGACTACCCCGTCAGCGGGGACTCCGCCGCAGCGGTCGCAGCCTTCGAAGCCGCGGCCTCGGCCTGGCGCAAGGCGCTGCTGAGCGTGGACGACGCCGCACTCGACACCGTGGGCTACTGCACCTACCCCCATGGCAGCGACCCCGAGGAGCCGTTCCTCGACATCGTGTGGTGGGTCAACCAGGAACTGCTGCACCACGGAGCCGAAATCGCCCTGCTGCGCGACCTCCACCGCGCCCAACCGCACTGACCGCCGCCACCAGCGGACCGCCGCAACCGGCCCCGCCCGCAAGCAGTGACTGCTCCGGGCGAGTCCGAACGGCCGAGGGGGAGGCGGTGACGACTGTCTTCTCCAGGACGTCGGCCGCCTCTCCAGCGGCATCGCGGACACAGCGCTCCACTCCCCTGCCGGGTGTCGGGCTGTCGGAGCACCGGCGTACCGCAACGGCGGTCAAACGCCGGAGGCTCGTCGCTGCTTGGGCGGAGCTTCTGTGCCGTGTCTCGGCGGAACTCGAGGAGCGCGGCACCTTCGCACCCCCCGATGCGCGCGATCTTCAGGCCATCGGCCGTCGCCTGGGCGAGATCGATGCCGCCCGCCGCGCGGGCCTTTGGGCGAACGCCCTGGCCGCAGATCCGGCGTGGGACCACATACGCCTTCTTGCCCGCCGGTTTCTCCTCACCACGCTGGGCGACTGGCGCCAGCCCCTGCCACGTCCCGCGCGTCCGTACACGGGGAATCACTGAGCAGCCCAGCCCGTCTGTACGACTCCGCCGTGGCCGACGCCGCACCGGCTGCGGCCGCACGGGAGCGACGGGCTGTCGGCCTGTCATCCCGCCCCGGACGTCACGGCCAGCCCTGTCCCGGCTGCGGGGGACACCGCACCGGCGTAGCCCATGCCCGGCCGGCACGTGCCGGGCCCGAGCGGACGGGCCCGCCGGTGATCCCGGCGGGCCCCACACCGCGTCCGCCGGTCAGGCGCGCTCGTTGACCCAGTCGGAGCAGCGGCCGCCTTCACGGCAGATCTTCCACACCATCGGGAACCCGTGGTGGCCGGCGTGCGTGTACACGTCCCGCCAGGAACCGTTGCCGTTCTTGTTCCACAGGCGGGGCCGGCTGATGCCGTTCACCTTCCAGTCGACGTGGACGCCGCGCCCGTCCGCTTCGGTGTCGCCGATACCGAACATGTGCTTGTTGGGGTCGTAGTAGCCGTAGGCACCCGTGATGACGCGCGCCTCGGCGCTCGCGGAAGTGGCGCCTCCGAGGAGTGCGGCGACGGTGGCCACCCCGATCAGGGGCGTGGTGAGAAGCCTGCGCATGGTTGACCTTTCGGGTTGGGTGTCCCGCCTGTTGTTGAGGCGGTGACACGACCTTGGGCCCTTCGGGACCATCCCGGGGGCTGGATGGCATCCGGATCCATCCCGGCCTGTCCCAGCAGGTCACAGCGCTGCTGTCCTAAAGCGTCCTGGGCTGCTGACCGATCACCTAGCCTTGAAGGGGACACGTCGCACGGACCCGGGGGCTCGCGATGACGGACGACCGGACGGCACCGGCGCGGGGGCGGGCGCGAAGGGGGCCCCGTCGGCGCTTCCGGACCCGCGTACAGCCGGCGATTTCGCCACGTACCAGAAGCTGTTGGACCAGGTCCGTCAGTCGGCGGGGCTGTCCTACGCGGCGCTGGCCAGGAAGGCGCGGAGGTCTCAGCTCTCGCTGCCGCACAGCAGCGCCAACACTGTCGTCACCGGTACGAATGTGGCGCGTACCGACACCAACAGGGAGCACGTGGGAACGCCACGCGTGGCGCTACGCCGGAACCGCGGGCGCGGACTTCGCCGTCACCGACCACGACTTGTACGGCCTCAAGGTGCAGAAGACCGGCGTGCTCGAATGGGACAGCGCCAAGGACATGTGGGTGGACGTGGGAGGCCCCGCACTCGAGCTCTACGCCGGACCACAGGGCCTGTACGCCACGAATGTCCAGGACGCGACCCTCTGGCACTACAGCGGCACGCCCGGCCAGTGGACGCAGGTCAGCGACGTCGGCGCCGACTTCGCCACGCGGGGAACGGCCCTGCTCCGACTGGCCAGGGACCGCTCGGCGATCTGGATGCGGGACAGCCCCACCGCACCATGGCGGCGGATCAGCGGCCCGGCACAGACGCTGGCCACGATCGGCTAGGGCATGACCATCACCTGGCTCGCCCAGGCCGCGACGAGCACCCGCCCTCTTGCCCGAATCGGCGTGAATCGGGGGCGTACGTCAGAGACCGGCGCAGATCCCGCGAGCCTTCGCCAGCTCCTTCTTCACCTCGGCGTCGGCCTCGAAGACCTGGCGGAAACGGTGGTTCGCCCTGGTGACGGCCTCCGCGAGCGGCTGGTACGAGGAGTCGCCCGCAGCCGCGGCCGTGGCCAGGTCGTAGGCGCCCGCGAAGCGGTACATCATCTGCTCGCCGGCCTTGCCCTTCGCCGTGAACTTCGACTCGTCCACGCCGGCCAGCGCATCGCACGCCCCCCGGGCGTCGCCCCCGGCGCCGCCGCCCGCGCTCACCGCCCAGGCCACGCCCACACCTCCGGCACCCAGCAGGAGTCCGACCAGCAGGGCGGCCACCAGCGGACGCCTGCTGCGAGCCGGCGTTGCGGTCGGGTGCGGTGAAGCGGAGTCCTGGTACGGCTGCTGTGGCTGCATGTACACGACACTAGCGGACCCGTCCGTCCTGTGAGGACGAGCCGCCGGGTACGGTCACGCCTCCTCGTTCTCGAAGGTGCGCAGCAGATCGGCGGCGACGCTCACGGCGATGGTCGCGGGTTCCTTGCCGGTGATGTCCGTCAGGCCGATCGGGGTCTTGATCCGGTCGACGGTGGCCTCGTCGTGCCCGCCCTCGGTGAGGAGGCGTTTGCGGAACCGTACCCACTTGGCGGCCGAGCCGATCAGACCGATGGAACCGAGACCCGGCGTGCGCAGGGCGGCGTCGCACAGGGCGGCGTCCTCGGCGTGGTCGTGGGTCATGATCAGGACATGGGTGCCGTGCGGCAGTTCCTCCAGCACCTCCTCGGGCAACAGGGGCGTGTGGTGCACGTGCACCTGGGCCACGGCGTCCGACAGCACGGCGAGCCGTTCCTCGGCGAGGACGTCCGAGCGGGTGTCGACCAGATGGAGGTCGAGGTCCTGACGCGCCAGGACGCGGGCCAGTTCGAGCCCGACGTGCCCGACGCCGAAGACCGCCACCGCCCGTACCACCGGCAGGGGTTCGAGCAGGACCGAGACAGTGCCGCCGCAGCACTGCACACCGTGCCGGTTGGTCACCTTGTCGTTGAGGGCGAAATCGATCAGCTCCGGCTCCCGATCGGACGCGACGATCATCTCCCGGGCCCGGTCGATCGCCACCGCCTCGACGTTGCCGCCCCCGATCGAGCCCCATGTCGCGGACCGTCCCACCACCAGTTTCGCGCCGGCGTCGCGGGGGGCGTGGCCGCGCACGGTCGCGACGGTCACCAGCACGCCGGGCTCCCGGCGAGCTCGCAACCGCGCGACCGCGGCGACCCAGGTCATGTCAGGCACCGATCGCCGCATCCGCGTCGACACGGACCCCGTCCCCGGCCGATCCGCCGTCGGCCTGAGCGCCCCCAGCCGATCCGCCCTCAGCCGATCCGCCTTCAGCCGATCCGCCCCCAGCCGGCCCGTCCCCGGCCGCGCCCTGGCGAGCCGCCTGGATCGCCCAGTACACCGCCTCCGGTGTCGCCGGCGAGGCCAGTTCGACGCTGATCCCGCTCGGCCCGAACGCGGCAGCGGCCTGCCGCAAGGCCTCCCGTACCGAGAACGCCAGCATCAGCGGAGGTTCGCCGACCGCCTTGGACCCGTACACGGCGCCCTCTTCGGTGGCGTTCTCCAGCAGCGTGACGTGGAACTCCTCGGGCATCTCCGAGAAGCTCGGCAGCTTGTACGTGCTCGCCGCCTGGGTCAGCAGCCTGCCCCTGTGCGGCCCGTAGCCGGTGTCCCAGCGCAGGTCCTCCAGCGTCAGCCAGCCCGCGCCCTGCACGAAACCGCCCTCGACCTGACCGATGTCGATCATCGGGGAGAGGCTGTCGCCGACGTCGTGCACGATGTCCACCCGGCGGATGCGGTACGCGCCGGTGAAGCCGTCCACCTCCACCTCGGCCGCGGCTGCGCCATGGGCGAAGTACTTGAACGGCGAACCCTGGAACGTCTTCGCGTCCCAGTGCAGCCCCTCGGTCCGGTAGAAACCGGCCGCCGAAAGCTGGACCCGCTGGAAGTACGCGGTGCGCACCAGGTCGTCCCAGGCCAGCTCCTTGTCGCTGCCCAGCGTGCGCGCCACGCCGTCGACGATGCGTACGTCCGAGGGATGCCCGCCCAGTTGCGTCGCGGCCACGTGCAGCAGTCGTTCGCGGAGCTGCTCGCAGGCGTTCTTCACGGCCGCGCCGTTGAGGTCCGCCCCCGCACTGGCGGCGGTGGCGGAGGTGTTGGGCACCTTGTCCGTACGGGTCGGAGCCAGCCGCACCTTGTGCAAGGGGATGCCGAGCGTGGTCGCGGCCACCTGCAGCATCTTGGTGTGCAGGCCCTGACCCATCTCGGTGCCGCCGTGGTTGATCAGGACCGAGCCGTCCTTGTAGATCAGCACCAGCGCGCCGCCCTGGTTGAAGGCGGTGAGGTTGAACGAGATGCCGAACTTGAGTCCGGTGATCGCGAGGGCCCGCTTGGTGTGCGGGTGCGCGGCGTTGAAGGCGGCGATCGCGCGCGTACGCCCGGCGATGCCGGCGTTCTGCTTCACCTGCTCCCAGACGGCGGTGATCCGTTCGGGACGGACCACCGGCTGCCCGTACGGCGTCGACTGGCCCTGCCGGTAGAAGTTCCGTTCCCGCAGCTCCATCGGGTCCAGGCCGAGCAGCGGCGCGCAGCGACCCATGATGTCCTCGATCACCAGCATGCCCTGCGGGCCGCCGAACCCGCGGAAGGCGGTGTTGGAGACCTTGTTGGTGCGGGCGATGCGACCGGCGATGCGGGCGTGCGGGATCCAGTAGGTGTTGTCGATGTGGCACAGTGCCCGCGCCACCACCGGCTCGGACAGGTCCAGGCTCCAGCCGCCGTCCGCGGTCAGGGCGGCGTCGAGGGCCTGGATGCGGCCCTCCTCGTCGAAGCCGATCCTCCACCGGGCGTGGAACCCGTGCCGCTTGCCGGACATGGTCAGGTCCTGGGTCCGGTTGAGCCGCAGCCGGACCGGCCGGCCGGTCAGCTTGGCGCCCAGCGCGGCGACGGCCGCGAACCCGTGCGGCTGCATCTCCTTGCCGCCGAAACCGCCACCCATGCGCAGACACTGCACGGTCACCTCGTGACTGTGCAGGCCGAGCACATGGGCGACGATCTCCTGGGTCTCCGAGGGATGCTGGGTGCTGCTCTGGACGAACACCTGCTCGGCCTCGTCGATGTACGCCAGTGCCGCATGCGTCTCGAGGTAGAAGTGCTCCTGGTCGGAGAACCGCAGCTCACCGGTGAACACGTGCGCGGAGTCGGCGAAGCCGGCGTCGATGTCACCGGTCACCATCACGGGCCGGGCGCCGTGGAAGCTCTCGGCCGCGATCGCTTCTTCGAGGGTGACCAGGGACGGCAGCTCCTCGAGGTCCACCTCGACGGCCGCCGCGCCGAGCCGGGCCGCCTCCAGCGTCTCGCCGAGCACCCAGGCGACCGCGTGGCCGTGGAACATGACCTCGTCGGGGAACAGCGGCTCGTCGTGCTTCATGCCCGCGTCGTTCACGCCGGGCACGTCGGCACCGGTGAGCACGCGGACCACGCCGGGTACGGCGAGAGCGGGCTCGGTGCGCAGCGCGGTGATCCTGCCGTGGGCCTTCATGACCTGCACCGGGTAGGCGTGCAGTACGTCCTTGGTCCGGTGGACCAGGTCGTCGGTGTACAGGGCGGCGCCGGTGACGTGCAGGGCGGCACTCTCGTGCGGCATCGACACGCCGACGACGGCCCCTTCGGGACGTTCGGACAGATGGCTCATGACGACACCGCCTCGGTGGTCTGTGCGTACAGCTTCAGCAGGCTCTGGCCGAGCATCGCGGAGCGGTACGCGGCGCTCGCGCGATGGTCGCTCATCGGCGTCCCCTCGGCCCGCAGCACCGGCGCCGCGGCTTCGACCGTCTCCGCCGTCCACGGCCTGCCCTCCAGGGCGGCCTCGGTGGCGAGGGCGCGGATCGGGGTGGCGGCCACACCGCCCAGGCCGATGCGTGCCTTGCGTACGACACCGTCCTCGACGTCGAGCGCGAAGGCGACGGCCACGCTGGAGATGTCGTCGAAGCGCCGCTTGGCGATCTTGTGGAAGGCCGTGACCGGCGACAGCGGCCGGGGGATGCGTACCGCGCGGATCAGCTCGCCCGGGCGGCGCACGCTCTGCCGGTAGCCGGTGAAATACGCGGCGAGGGGGACCTCGCGCTCACCGTCGGCGTCGGCGAGCACCACCGAGGCCTCCAGGGCGAGCAGCACCGGCGGGCTGTCACCGATGGGGGAGCCGGTACCGAGGTTGCCGCCGAGGGTGGCACCGTTGCGGATGAGCCGGGACGCGAACCGCGGGAACAGTTCGGCGAGCAGCGGCACTTCACCGTCGAGGCGGCGCTCGATCTCGGTGAGCGTCAGTGCCGCTCCGATCTCGATGGAGTCGGATGCGACGCGCAGCTCCCGCAGTTCGGGCAGCCGGTCGACGGCGACCACGCAATTCGCGCGCCGGGCACGGATGTTCACGTCCACGCCCCAGTCGGTGGAACCAGCGACCACCACCGCGTCGGGCCGCTCACGCAGCAGCCGCAGCGTCTCCGCCAGGGTGCTCCTGCGCAGGAACTCCCGCCCGTCCCGCGCGTAGTCGGTGGCGACGGGCGCGGGCGGGGCCTCCTCACGCCGCCGAGCCAGCGGGTCCTCGTCGGTGGGCGCGCCGACGGCGAACGCGGCGTCACGGATCGGGCGGTAGCCGGTGCAGCGGCACAGGTTCCCGCTCAGGGCGTGGAGGTCGAAGCCGTTCGGACCGTGCTCGGCGTCGGTGTGCTCGGTGACGGTGTGCTTGGTGTTGGCGTTGGTGTCGGTGTCGGTGTCGGTGTCGGCGTGAGTGGCGGGGGCGGTGTGGTCCGTGGCGTCGGCCGGCTCCGCGTGCGCGCAGCGGCCGGGCCGGTAGTACTCGGCGGCCATGCTGCACACGAACCCCGGTGTGCAGTAACCGCATTGGGAGCCGCCCCGGACCGCCATCTCGTGCTGCACCGGGTGCAGGGCGGGCGGCGTGCCGGGTGCGCCCGGCGTGGCCAGGCCCTCGGCGGTCACGAGCTCCTGCCCGTCGAGTGCCGCGACCGGCACCAGGCAGGCGTTGACCGCCACCCAGTCGGTGGGCTTGTCCACGCCCGGGCGGGCCACCAGCACCGAACAGGCTCCGCACTCGCCCTCGGCGCAGCCCTCCTTGGTGCCGGTGAGGCCACGCTCGCGCAGAAAGTCCAGCACCGTGGTGTGGGGCGCGGCCGGAGCGATGGGTGCTTCTTTCCCGTTGACCGTGATCCGCGCGCCTACCATGACGGGCCGTCGATTCGAGGCGTGGTCGGTCGGTTCTTCATGTTCGCCAATTTCAGGCAGCTTTCTGTGTGCGAAGGCGCCGCGTGACACGAGTGGGCGCGGAACGGCACGCGGCAGCGGCGTGCATGCGAATGCGAATGCGAAAGAGGAGGAGAAAACCACAGGAGTGCCCGAGGAGGGGCACAGGAGAACGGCGCGGTCAGCAGCCGTGCGCGATACGACCCGGAACCCAGACCGTGGTGTGGGCGAGGCGACTCAGGTCAGAGCTGGTGTACATCCGCCGGTCGCCTCCTCTCGGTCGCTGCGGGTCGACGTTGACCGCAAGCTAATGGCTGGCGCGGAGCAGGTCAAGGGGCGGTCGGTACGGTGAGACGCGGTGGCTGTGCGGGGACGGGCACTGTCGTACCGGCTGGAGGAGGGGCTGCGAGGCGGCGGGCTTCGGCGGTGACCTCGGCATCGACCTGGGCCACGGTTCTGTCACCGTATTCGAGATCGTCGTACTCGTCGTCGAGATCGTCGTACTCGTCGTCGAGTTCGGCGAGCCGCTCGGTCAGAGGCAGCTCATGTCCGTGGCGCCGGTGGATCCGGAAGGTGAACTCCCGAGGGGTGAACTCGCCGGCCAGCATGCGGCGTGCGAGGGCTCGGGCGGCGGCTTCGTGGCCGGCCTCACCGTCGACCGGATAGAAGGTGAGACCGAGTTCGTCGAGCGCCGCGGGCAGCAAGTCGTGCACGTCGTAGTCCGCCTCCGCGCGCGTGCAGGCGGCGAGGATGCGGAGGCCGGGGGTGTCGAGTCCGGCGACGAGCGCCTCACAGGCGGCATTGACGACGTCGCTCGCGCGGACTTCCCCGGCACTCCAGAGGGCGGCATGGTCCTGCAGAGAGCTTGCTGCGGCTTCGGTCGGCGTCACGCGTTCATGATGCCCTGAGACGTCAGCGGTTCCGCAGGTGGTCGCGTACGAGGGAGCGGGCCCTCTCCGGGCTGACGCCCAGGGCTCGGCCCATCGTCTCGGGTGACAGCCCGTCCGCCTCCGCCGTGCAGGCGGCCTGGTGGCCGACGGCGCGGGTGAGGCGCTCCAGTGCGGCGACCGCCTTCAGCGCAGCGACCGGCGCCTGCCCGGCGAGCCGGTCCAGCAGGCTCTCCAGTCGCTGAAGGGCCTCGGTGACGTCCTCCGGCAGCGGCACGGTCTGCCGTTCGACGCTGCCGATGTGTTCCACCCACTCGTCGTACGGCCCGGAGATGTCCAGGTCCTCCAGCCGGTCCTCGCCGAGCCCGGCCCAGTCGATCGGGTGCGCCTCGCCGCGCCACCCGCACGCACACGCCGCCCGGTACGCGGCCGCGCGCGGGCGAGAGCCCTGCCCGGTGTACGCCCACCACTCGCTCGTCCAGCATCCCGGGCCGGCGCCGCTGCCGGAGTCCAGGCAGACCGGCTTCGGCTCGCTGCCGTCCGCCAGCACCGCGCCGACGATCCCCTCGTGGCACGCCCCGAACGGTTCCATCGACCACCCCACGGCATACCCCTCTCCCCGGCCGCCAGGCTCACCGTCCCACCGTTCTCGACAATGCCCCACCCCACCCGTCGCCCGGGAGGGAACGCTCCAGGACGACCCGAATGAGACCTGCCCAACCTGCCCGGCTCGGCCACGGGGGCAGGCGCCAGGAGGGCCGTCGGCAGCCGCCGACAGAGTCCGCATCATGGCCGGGCCGCGATACCGACCGAACAGGTACAAGCCGGCTCGGAGGCGTCGTGCGGCCCCAGCAGGGGGAGCATCCCAGGTCAGCGGGCCCCAACCGTCACGTCTACGCTTCTGTCCCGGACCGGCCGTCGGCCGGTCCGGGATCAGGGGGACGACAGTCCGATGAGCAGCACCACCGAGGTGTTCCGGCCGCTCCAGGCGGACGACCCTCACGCCGTGGCCGGTTACCGCCTCGCGGCCCGGCTGGGCGCCGGCGGGATGGGCCGGGTGTACCTGTCGCACACCCAGGGCGGCCGCCCGGTGGCGATCAAGGTGGTGCGGGCGGAGCTGGCCGACGACCCGGCCTTCCGGCGTCGGTTCCGGCGGGAGGTGGAGGCCGCCCGCCGGGTCAGGGGCGCCTACACCGCGGAACTCGTCGACGCCGACACCGACGGCGTACCCCCGTGGCTCGCCACGCTGTACGTGCCCGGTCCGTCGCTCACGGAGGCCGTCGCCCGCCGCGGCCCCCTGCCGGTGCCCGCCGTGCTGTGGCTGATGGCCGGCGTCGCCGAGGCACTCCAGGCGATCCACGCCGCGGGGATCGTGCACCGGGACCTCAAGCCGTCCAACGTGCTGCTGGCCGCCGACGGTCCACGGGTGATCGACTTCGGTGTCTCGATCGCCGCCGACCTCTCCTCGCACACCGCCACCGGCGCCACCGTCGGTACGCCCCACTTCATGGCCCCCGAGCAGGCCACCGCCGGTGACATCACTCCGGCGACCGACGTCTTCGCACTGGCCCAGACGGCGGCCTTCGCGGCGCTCGGCGAACCGCTGTACGGGGACGGCATCGCGCCCGTCGTGCTGTACCGGATCGTGCACGAGGAACCCGATGTGTCCCGGCTGCCCGACCCGCTGCGCCCGCTGATCGCCCGGTGCCTGGCGCCCGATCCAGCAGCGCGTCCCACGCCGGCGGAGGTCGTCGAGCGGTGCCGACAGCTACTGGACACCGACACCGACACCGACGCCGACACGGACGCGGGTGCCGGGCCGGCCGTCTGGCGCGAGATCGCGGGCCCCGAGGCGACCGTTCCGGACCCGGTACGCACCCCCGTGGCTCCGTCGACCGCGGCCGCGACGCTGTCGCTGAAGCCCGCCTCCCGGCGGCGTACGCCCGGGCGGCGTACCGCGCTGATCACGGCCGCCGCCGTGACGGCGGGCGCTCTGGTGCTCACGGGGCTGACGTGGCTGGTCGTGGACCGCTTCGGCCCCGGCGGGCCGACCGCGAACGCGCCCGCTTCGCTGCCCGGCCCGACGAAGTCCGTCCGATCCACGACGTCCGTACGATCCACGGCGTCCGTACGATCCACGGCGGCGCCGTCCAGCACTCCGCCGGCCGCTGCCGGCTCCCCCCGGGCGTCGCAGCCCGCCCCGCACGCCTCCCCGGCGCCCGGAGCCGTCGTGCGGTCTCCCGTGTGGCTGTACGAGAAGAACTCCCTGAGCCTCCGCGAACCGATGCTCCCCAAGGACCGCACCGGCGACATCCGGCTCAACTGCCAGGACGACGACTGCTCGCTCGAGAGCGACACCAGCGTGTTCGTGCAGCTCTTCAACGGCAAGGCGGGCTCGCTCGAGACCTGTCGTCACCTCCTCAGCGGCGCCACCGGCCCCGCCTACCGCACCTGGTCGCTCGCGGCGGCGGACGACGGCACCGAGCTCTGCGTCAGGAACGCCTCCGGCGACATCGCGGTGCTCGCGATCCAGGTCAAGCAGACGGCCCTGCGAGAAGCCGCCTTCCTGCAATTGAGCATGAACGTGTGGGAGGCGGCGGCCTGACGGACACGTCCGCGCTTCGGTGCGCAGGTCCTCCTGGACCTCGGCCACCGTCCTAGTGGTCCGTCGCGATCACGACGTACATACCCGCGACGAATGCGGCGACGCAGAGCCCGACCACGACCGTCAGTGCGCACCCCACTGCGCCTGTCGCGCCGGCGATCGCGGTCCAGCCCAACCGCGTTGCCCGTTGGGAACGTTGGAGGGCGTCGCAGTACTCACTGTCGCCGTACCAGCCGCGATCGGTCATGGCGGTGCCGTCACGGCTGCTTGGGGGCGCGCGCAGGGCCCGGAACGGGTTGCCGCCGGGCCACGCGTACCCGCCGCGGTGCCCGGAAGGACAGGAGCCCCAGCATGTCGGGGTCCTCGTCCAGGAGCCCGATGTCCGGCAGGACCGTGGCGGCCGTACGGAGAGCGGTCGCCGCCTCCGTACGGGCCAGGAGGGCCCCTGGGCAGCGGTGCCGTCCCGCGCCGAAGGACAGATGACGGCGGACGTTCTCCCGGTGCGGGCACAAGCGCTCCGGCTGGGGGAAGACGGACGGATCGGACCCCGTGCCCATCAGCAACAGCAGCAGCTCGGCTCCCGCCGGGACGCGGACGCCCGACAGTTCGGTCTCGCGTGCCGCCACCCGGCGCCACGAGGTGACGGGGGGCTCCCGGCGCAGCACCTCGTCCACCCAGTCCCGCGCGAACGCGTCGTCGGTCGCCCGGGTCCACACCGACGGGTCGGCGCTGCTCGTGCGCAGCACGGTGGCGATCAACTGCCCGGTGGTGGACTGCCCCGCGATGAAGACGAAGAAGCAGGCCGCCACCGCCGTCGGTATGTCGAGCGGTGTGCCGTCCGGCAACCGGTGGGCGCGCAGTGCCCCGATCAGCCCCTGTGCCGCGCCGTCGGTCACGTGCCGGGTGAGCCACTGGTGGAACTCACCGACCAGCCCGGCCAGCACGACCTGCCGTTCCGGGGCCGGCCGGCCGTAGAACAGCTCCAGCGCGGCGTCGCTCCACTCCACCAGGGTGTCCGGAGTGACCCCCTCGATACCCAGCATCCGCATCATGACCCGGCACGGGAGCAGCCGGGCGTACTCCGCCGCGAGGTCGTACGTGCCCCGCGCGTCCAGCTCGCGGCCGGCACCGTTCAGCAGGTCCCGGGCGGTGTCCTCGATGAGAGGGACGGCGGCGGACACCCGCGCGGCGCTGAAGAAGCGGGTGACGAGACGGCGCAGACCGGTGTGGGTCGGCCCACCGTTGTTGGCGAGGGCGGGCGGCAGGCTGAAGCCGGCCCGGGCGAGCACCCGCAGCGCCGGGACGGGAAGCCTCGTGACGGCGTGCTGGGCGTTGTCCGGCAGGAAGCCGGCCGGGTCCAGGAGGACGCGCTCGACGTCCTCGTACCGGCTGATCAACCACAGATTGGTCGCGGCGTCGTAGTGCACCGGCGCGGACACGTGCAGCTCGGCGAAAGCCGGGAAGGGGTCGGCGACGAAGACGTCGCCGAAGAGATCGAGGTCACCGAGGCCATCGCCGTCGATCACCGGGATGGTCCCGCCTGCCATGAATTCCTCCCCCGGAGGACGGCGGCGCTCGGCCGCGCGGCACCCGGGCGTACTCGATACACGGTGACGCGCGGTGTCGTCCGACCGCGCGGCTTGCGACGTCAGTATGCACGGTGCCCGCCACCCGGCTGCGGGCGGTGCACCAGGAGTGACACGTTCCGTCCGGCGGCAGTCCGGCGACGCCTTGCCGTGGCGCGGAAGGAGCCGCCTCGGTCCGGGCGCGCCGTGGCCTTGGGGCGCCGGTGGTGGGGGCCGGGGCGGCGATGTGGTGCCGGGACCGCCATGGTCGGGCCGCCCGTGACCCGGGGGCGGCCAGGGACCGCCATGGTCGGGCCGCCCGCGACTCGGGGGCGGCCAGGGACCGCCACAGCCCGGGCCGCCCCTGGGAGCCCTCACCGACGACGGCGCCCCCATCGGCGGTGATCGGCGATTCGTGCCGGGCGCTGCGCAGCGGCGTGGGGGGCGCGCCGCGGTGCCACCCGCACCCGGTGCAGCCCGGCCGCCGCGCCGAGCCCTACCCGTCGAGCAGGCCGAGCTCGGTGTCCGGCCGGCACACCGCGCAGGCCTCGACCGAGTCGGCCAGTGCCTGGCGGGCAGCCTGCTCGGACGCCCCTGCCGCGCCCTTGCCGGCGAGCGCGCAGGTGCCGAGGTGGACCTTGATCGGTGCCCGGGTGCCGTCCAGGCCGCGCTGGATCCGGTACGGCGGGGGGGGGGGCGGGGCGGTGCGCTGTTGGATCTCGCGGCGCCGGGCTTCGGTCGCGCGCGCCTGCCGGACGTACTTGAGCTGCACGGTCAGGTACGTCTCGATGTCGGCCAGCCGCTCGTCGTCGGGCGGGTACGGGGGCGGCAGGGGTTCGGACACGGGCGTCGGTCCTGTCGGGGTCGTCGGATGGGGTGGGCTGTCAGGCGGCTTCGGCGATGTCGACCGGCACCGCGGCCGCCGCCTGCGTGACCTGCTTCAGCTCCGAGCGGGCCGGCGCACGCTTCTCCGCCTCGACCTGCCGCCAGAAGGGGTGAGCACTGACGGCCAGCGACAGCTCCAGGCACTGCTCACGGAGCCGGGCGACGGCCTCCTTCTCCTCCTCGGTCCAGCCGGGACTGGCCTCGCGGCCGCCGGTGACCTCGTCGGTGTGCGGATGCTTCGCGCCGGGCCAGCCCGGCATCGGCTCCACACTCCACGGCAGCCCGCGGCACAGGGCGGCCAGCTCGGCCGTCGCCTGGTGCAGGCGGGTCTGCGCAGCACGCAGATCATCGGGGAACGCAGTCTCGGCCATGGCCAGAATCATACGCCTGTTCGATTCGCTGGGTATGGCGGGCCACACGTGTTTCACCACGGCTGCTCCGAGTGCGTACGGGGGAGTTCCCCGCACGGCCTTGTCACGGGCCTCCGACGCCTGGACACCCGCGCTGTCGCCGACGTCGCCGACGTCGCCGACCGTCTCCGTTCCCGGACACAAGGCCCCCGCCCCAGCGCCCCGCCCCGGCGACCGCGAGAGCCGCCGCCCGGCCCGGCGCCGCCTGGCCGGAACAGCGCGCTGCCTGGGCGAACGTGGCCGACACCCCTCCTTTCCGGGCGCCGCTCATCCTTCATGATTCATTACGGGAGCCCGTCCACCCGACCAGTGGACGGGCGGTGCCCGCGTGCTCCCGGCACCGGCACCAAAGCGAAGGGGGACGGCACACGTGCTGCTCGAGCGCGACGACGTGTGGAGCACGGCCGCGGCGGCCGCCGGTGCCGCACGATCCGGCAACGGAGGCTGGATATTGCTGGCGGCCGCGGCCGGCATGGGCCGGACCGCGGCGCTCGACGCGATCGTGCGGCGGGAGACCGCCGACGGTGCCATGCGGGCGGTGTACGCGCGCTGCGCACCGGAGGAGCGGGAGTTTCCCTTCGGCCTCGTCCGACAGGTCTTCCCCGAGGACGACGACGTCCCGTTCTCGGCGCCGGCCGGACCGGACGAACAGCGGGTGTCCCACCGGCTGGTGACCCGGCTCGCCCGCTCCGCCGCCGAGCGCCCGGTTCTGCTCGCCGTGGACGACCTGCACCACGCCGACGAGCAGTCCCGGCGCTGGATCGGATACCTCGCCCGGCGCATCGCCGAACTCCCCGTCCTGCTCGTACTCACCGAGTGCCTCGACCAGTCCGATCCGACCCCGCCGGCGCCGGTCCACGGCGTGTCCGTCGCCCTGCGCTCGCTCAGCGCGTCCGCCGTCACCCGCCTCGCCCGCACCGCCGGCCTGGACGAGGAGCAGATCGCCACCTGCGTCGAGGCGGGCGCGGGCAACCCGGCCCTGGTCCACGCGCTCATCGCCGACCTCGGCGAGGGACCCCTGCCCCGCCCACCGTCCGCCCCGGCACGCAGCCGCTACCACGACACCCTCACCGACTGGCTCCGGCACCGCGCAGATCCGCGCTCACGCCACGTCTGCGTCACCCTCGCCGTCGCGGCCGAAGGCACCACGTCCGGCGGCCACTCCTCCGAAGCCGACACCCCGGAGACCGACCCCTCCGAAGCCACCACGCCCCAGGCCACCACCCCGGCGGCCACCACCCCCCAAGCCATCACCCCGCCAGCCACCACGCCCCATGCCGCCACGGCCACCACGGCCACCACGGCCACCCCGGCCACCGCGCCCAACCACCTCGCCCACCTCGACCACCTCGCCCTCCTCGACCGGACGGCCGACCTCAGCCCGCACCGGCACCCGCCCAGCGCGCGCTCGGTACGGCGGCTCGGCGCACTGATGCGCCACCCCCTCGCCCGCGCAGCCGTACTCGCCGCCGCCGAACCGGACGAGTCAGCCGCGCTCCACGCGCGCCTGGCCGAACTGCTCGACCAGAGCGGGGCACCCGCCACGGCCGTCGCCGACCGGCTCCTGCATCTCGACCGCCCCACCGACGGGTGGATGGCCCGCGCCCTGGCCGAGGCGGCGGAGGAGGCCGCGAGCGCCGGGCGGGTCGCCGAGGCCACCGCGTACCTGCGCCACGCGCTGAACGGCCCGCTCGACGCCGACCGGCGCGCCACGCTCAGCCTGCGCCTGGGCGCCCTGGAGCTCCCGCACAGTGCCGCGGCCGGCATCCGCCGCCTCAGCACCGGCCTGGAACTGCACACCGACGTCCGGGATCGGGCGGCCGCGGCACCCGCCCTGAGCGCGGCCCTCGTCGCCGGCCGGCGTACCGCCCACGCGCTGCGCGTCCTGCACCAGGCAGGCCGGGGAGCGGACGACGACGAACTGGTCCAGGTGCTTCAAGCACTCGGGGCCCTCATCTCCTCCCACGACGCCGCCGCATGGCGCAGTGCCGTCGCCGGGCTGCGCGCGCTCGCACCCACGGCACCGGCCACCATCGAGCCGCTGGTCTGCGGCCTCATCACCGAGTACGAGGCCGGCGCAGGGCTCTGCTCGGCGGCCGAGGCGCTCCGGCGGGTCCGGCCGCGCCTCGCCGCACCGGTGGACCCGCGCCTGCGCACCGCCTGGCTGGGCAGCGCGGCCACCCTCCTCCAGTGGGCGGACTGCCTGCCGGAGGCCCGCCGGCTCGCCGACAGGTGCCTGCCCGCCCCGCCCACGCCCCCCGACCTGACCGACGCGGGCCTCCAGTGCCTGCTCAGCGTCCGGGCCGAAGCCGCCCTGTGGGCCGGCGACTTCGCCCGCGTCCTCGCGGAGAACACCCCGCTGGTGGAGGCGTCCGCCGGTCAGGGCGTCCGCCTGCCGCACCTGGTGGCGATGGTGGCGACCGCCCAGGCGGAGGCCGGCCGGCGCACCGAGGCGTGGGAGGTCCTGGCCGCTCCCGGCCCGTCCGGCGCCGACAGCTCCTGGGAGTGGAACGAACTGAGCTACGCACGGGCCCTGCTGCACGCGGCCGACGGCGACTGGCAGTCCGCGCTCGACGAGCACCTGGCCTGCGGAGCCGGCCAGGACGCCCGTGACTTCGTCAGCCCGGTCGCCACGCCGTGGCGTTCGGGCGCGGCGCTCGCCCTCGTACGGCTCGGACGGCCCGCGGAGGCCCGGGAACTCGCCGAGGAGGAACTGCGCCACGCCCGGACCTGGGGAACCGCCCGTACGGTCGGCCGTGCGCTGCGCGCACACGCGGCGGCGGTGGGCGGCCGGCTCGCCCTGGAGTCGCTGACCGAGGCGGTCGAGCTGCTGCGTCCGAGCCCCGCGCCCGTGGAACTCGCCGAGGTCCTGGTCGACCTGGGCCAGGCGCACATCGCGGCGGGCAACGGCCGCAAGGGCCGCGACCGCCTCCGTGAGGCGCACACCGTGGCGCAGCGGCTCGCCGTGGCGGCTCCCGGCGCCGGGGACGGCGCCCCGCCCCTTGCCGGTCGCCTCCTCGGAGTGGCGGAGGAGGCGCTGCGCGAGGGGCGGGTACGCGGCCGGACGCGGGCCGGCACCGGCTGCGCGGCGCTGACCGCCGCCGAACGGCGCATCGTCGGCCTGGCGGCCGGGGGCCACAGCAACGCCCAGATCTGTGCCGCCCTGCACCTCACCCGGCGCACCGTCGAGAGCCACCTCACCAGTGCGTACCGCAAGCTCCAGGTCACCCGGCGCACCCAACTGGCCGCCGCCCTGGCCCAGGACACGGACGGAACCGCCTCCACGGCCACCACGGCGGCCGTCACCACGCCCACGGGGGCGCCGGGCTGACCGCGGCACGACGCCCCCGTGCGCTCAGGGCGGGGTTCAGGACAGCGTGAACACCGGGCTGGCGTTGTCGCCGCTGCCGCCGGACCGTTGGCACCGGTAGCCGGCGGGCGCCGTGCACTCGTAGCTGTTGCTGCCCACGTACGGGTTGTTCCACTTGATCCTGACGTCCCCCACGCCCTGGAGCACGTACGTCGCCTCACCCTGGGTGCCGGTCGCGAACCCCTCGGACTCGCTCTGCCACGAGCGGGTGTTGCCCGGCGGGATGGCCTCCGGCGGGTACTGGTTGGCGGTCCACACGCCCCAGGACAGGCGGGCATCGGTACGCGCCATCAGGCGGTCGGTGTGGTTGTTGAACGTGACGTGCGTACTCCGGGCGGCCTGGGCCGCCGCCGGCTTCACCGTGCCGGACTTGGCCGCCGGGGCAGGGCCCCCGGACAGATGGAAGCGGACCGTGGCGTTGTCGCCGCCGCCGGTGGAGGAGTCCTTGACGCAGCGGTAACCGGACGGTGCCGTGCAGTGGTAACTGTTGCTGCCCACATAGGGGTTGTTCCAGTGGACGGCGACCTCGCCGCCGGGCACGGAGAACGAGGCCCTCCCCTCCGTCCCCGTCATCATGCCGCAGGACTCGCTCTCCCAGGAGCGCATCTGGTGGCCGGAGATGTACTCCGGTACCAGGGACGTCCAGCAGCCGTGCTGGAGCTCGGACTGGATGCGCTGCATGCCGATCGCGGTCCTGTTGTCGAACTCCACCTTGGTGCTGCGGGCCGCCTGGGCGGCCGGCGGGGGAGCGGCGACGGCCGACCGGCCGTCCGGCACGTCCCCACGGGCCGGTGCTGCCGCGGCCGGGGAGGTGAGGGCCCCGGCGCCGCCGAGGACGAGCGTCGCGGCGAGCAGCGCCTTCGCGGCGGTGCGCGGGTACCGGGAGGTCTGGGCCCCGGCGCCGCCGAGGACGAGCGTCGCGGCGAGCAGCGCCTTCGCGGCGGCGCGCGGGTACCGGGAGGTCTGGGACGTGGCGTTGGTGTTCACGGTTGCCTTTCACACGGAGGAGGAGAGGAAGTCGTCGGCCGGCCCGCCGGTACGGGCGGCGGGGCGGCTCAGGTGTAGTTGATCCACCAGTTGGTGGTCTGCCGCACGGTGTCCCACACCTGGACCAGGTAGTAGCCGGACGCCCTGCCGAGGGCGATGGTGAGCTGGGCGGCCGCCGCGGCGATCTCCGCGTTGGGGTAGGGGCCTTCCCGCCGCAGGGTCTGCGTCCCGGCCTCGGCCCGCTGAGCGGTGGCCGGGCGTGCGGTGTCCACCGCGGCCGTGGCGGAGGCCGGCTGCGCGGCGACCGTGGCGCCGGGCCGGGGTGCGGTGACGTGGGCTCGTGCGGCCTGGGCCTGGCCGGCGTCCGCCGCGGTGGCGTGGGCGACGGCCGATCCGCCGGCCACGGCCACGGTGACAACGGCCGCGAGCACGGTCGTGGTGACGCGCATGGGTGACTCCCGGTGCTGAGGTGGAAGGTGCGGGGCGACTGCCCGGGCATCAGACTGCCCTGCGGTCCAGGAGCCGGGCATCGTGGAAATCCACGAACTCACGCGACCCGGCGGCATCCCCCGCCGCCCGCCTGCCGTAGGGCCCCTTCCGGCCGCGCCGTACCAGCCATGGCCGGGGCACACACCGCCCGGAGCACGGCCGGCCCACCCCCGACCGCCGTCGAGCAGCGGCCCCATCGCCACTGTCACCGGCCAGTCAGCGTGAGCGTGTGGTCAGTCGGCGTCCGTGGCGGCCAGCACCGCGATCTCCTGCCCGCCGGGGCGCAGCGCGGCGATGGCGATGTCCCAGCCATGGCCATAACAGGTCCATTTTCGGGCCTCCGGTGGAAAGAAGGGGGGTATGAACGACTTCGAGGTGGACCAGGTGGTCCAGCGGGCCCTGGACCGGCTGACTCTTCTGGCGGAGACCACCACCGCCATGACCAGCACGCTTGACTCCCATGCCGCCGTCCGGCGCGTGTGCCGCATCCTGGTGCCCCAGCTTGCCGACTGGTGCGCGGTCGATCTGCTGGACGACGACGGTCGCCCCCGCCGGATCAGCGTCGTCCACCGCAATCCCGGCATCCTGCCGGTCGGCGGACTGACCGGTCCGCTGCCCGACATCCCGGAGGAGCCGGTCGGCCCCCTGTCACGCGTGCTCATCGGCGCCGGCCCCCTGCTGCTGACCGCGACCGACATCCTCGGCCCCGACCGGGCCGCCGACCCGCTGCACGCCCGCCAGCTCGAACTGTTCGACCAGCTCGGCACCCACACCGCCGTGGTCGCCCCCGTACGCGCCCGCCGACAAGTCCTGGGCGCGCTCACCATCGGCCGCTCCGCCGACCGTGCCCCGCTCACGGACGACGACCTCGCCATGGTGGAGGACCTGACCCACCGCATCGCGCTCGGCGTGGACAACGCCCGGCTGCACCGCGAAACCCAGCACATCGCCGAACGTCTCCAACGCTCCCTCCTGCCCACCCTCCCCAAGACCGGCCCGCTGCGCCTGGCCGCCCGTTACACACCCGCCGCCGCGACCGCCGAAGTCGGCGGCGACTGGTACGACAGCTTCCCCCTGCCCAACGGCAGCACCACCATGATCATGGGCGACGTCACCGGCCACGACCTGCGCGCCGCCATCACCATGAGCCAACTGCGCAACATGCTGCGCGGCATCGGCTGCGACCGCCAGGAACCTCCCGGGCACATCCTGCGCCGCCTCGACCTCGCTCATCAGTCGCTCTATCCGCACGCCACAGCGACCTGCCTGTACGCCCTCCTCGACCAGGACGACGAAGGCTGGACCCTCGCCTACTCCAGCGCCGGACACCCACCACCCCTGCTGGTCACCCACGAAGGTGATACCCGCTACCTCAAAGGCGGCCGCGGCCTTCTCCTGGGCGTCGACCCCGACCTCCCGCGCACCCACGCCACCGAAACCCTGCCGCCCCGCTCCACCGTGCTCATGTACACCGACGGCCTCATCGAACGCCGCGGCGAGGACCTCAGCCACGGCATGACCCGGCTGCGACAGCACGCCGCCGCCCTCGCCCGCGAGGACCTCGACACGTTCTGCGACGAACTCATCGCCGGCATGACCACCGACCACACCGACGACATCGCCCTCCTCGTCGCACGCATGCCCGCCCGGCCACGGGCACGCGGGTGACTCACCGACCGACCACGGATCCCGCCCTCTGGCCAAGCACGAAGCCCCCGACCGGGCGGCCGGTCGCCCGCAGGTAACGGCACGGATGGGCACGTCACCGCCCACGCGACCACGGTTCTGACGACCGTGTGTTCGCCGTGGGCCGGCTCTGTGGTGCTCCTCCGCGCTGCCCCGGCCCGGCTGCGGCATGGAAGTGGCCGACGGCTCGCGGCCACGGCGGGCGGTCCGGGCGACCGGAACTCCGCGACCAGGCGCCGCGTCCGGCACAAGACCACCGACGCGCCGGTCACTTACCAGTCACAGCGCACTTTACGCAAAGTAGCGGTGCGGTCACCCCAGGTCCTACGCTCACGCCAATGGGCGCGCAGCACGAGTACAAGATCCTGGGGCCACTGGAGATCCTGCGGGACGGCCATCCCGTGACCATCGGCGCCACCCGCCTACGGGTCCTGCTGGCCGTCCTTCTCAACGACGCCGGCGCGGTCGTCCCCGTCGACACCCTGGTGGACCGGGTCTGGGGAGGGAACCCGCCCGGAGGGGCACGGAACACCCTCCAGAACTACGTACTGCGGTTGCGCCGAGCCCTCGGCCCGGACCTCATCCGTACCCACCGCCGCGGCTACGTGATCGACATCGAACCATCGGCCCTGGACGCGCACCGCTTCACCGTCCTCGTACGACAGGGCGGCCAGGCCCTGGAGGCGGGCGATCCCGAACGGGCCGCCGTGCTCGTGCGCGAGGGGCTCGCACTGTGGCGCGGCGATCCTCTGTCCGATCTGCCCGGCGAGCTGTTCGCGGACGTCGTCCCCGCCCTCGTCGAACAGCGCACCCACGCGTACGAACTGCGCATCGACGCGGACCTGCGCCGCGGACGCCCCGCCGAGGTCCTGCCCGAGCTGCGCGCGCTCACCGGGGCGCACCCCCTGCGCGAACGGTTCTGGGCCCAGCGGATGCTGGCGCTCTACCAGTGCGGCCGTCAGGGCGAGGCGCTGGCCTGCTACCGCGAGGTCGCCGCGCTGCTCGCCGACGAGCTCGGGGTGGACCCGGGGGACGAGCTCCGGGAGATGCACCGGCGCATCCTGACCGCCGCGCCGGACCTGGCCGCCGCACCCCTCCGTACGCGTACCGCCGGAAACCTGCCCGCGGAGACCACGACGTTCATCGGCAGGGAGAGCCAGCTCGCCCGGACCCACCGGCTGTTGGAGCTCTCCCGTCTCGTCACGCTCACCGGTGTCGGCGGCGTGGGCAAGACCCGCCTCGCGCTGCGCGCCGCGCGCCAGGCCGCACCCCGCTTCGGCGACGGGGTGTGGGTCGCCGACCTCGCCACCCTCTCCGAACCGGCCCTCCTGGACCGCGCGGTCGCCGACGCCCTCGGGCTGCGTGACCAGTCCGCCCGCCCGGCCGCCGACACGGTCGCCGACCACCTCCGCGACCGGCAGCTCCTCCTCGTCCTGGACAACTGCGAACACCTGGTCCAGGACGCCGCCACCCTCTCCCTCCGGCTCCTGCGGGCCGCCCCCGGGCTCCGCATCCTGGCCACGAGCCGCGAACGCTTCGGCGTACCGGGGGAGTACGTACTGCTCGTCCCCGGCCTCACCCTCCCGGGCCGGTACGGCCCCGGCCCGCGGGGAGCGGCCCCCTCCGAAGCGCTGCGCCTGCTCGCCGACCGCGCCGCCGCCTCTTCCCACGCGCACGCGGACGGCACCCACCCGGACAGCGCTCACGCCGACGGCGCCCCAGCGGACCCCGCCTACGCGGACAGTGGACCGGCCGCGGAACTCTGCCGGCGGCTCGACGGCATCCCCCTCGCCATCGAACTGGCCGCGGTACGCCTGGCCTCCCTCACCATCGAGCAGGTCCTGGAGCGCCTGGAAGACCGCTTCCGGCTCCTGACCGCCCCCCGCGCCGGCACGCCCCATCGTTACCAGCACACCCTGAGGGGTGTCATCGACTGGAGCCACAGCCTGTGCACCCCCGGCGAACGCCTTTTGTGGAAGCGGCTCTCGGTCTTCACCGGCGGCTGCGACCTGGAGGCGGCCGAGGCCGTGTGCGCGGGCGACGGCACGGGCGCCCCCGGCACGAACGCTCCCAGCACAGACGCCAACGGCATCGACGCCGACGGCAACGACCGCGAGTACATCGCCCGCGAGGACGTACTGGACCTCCTCACCGGCCTGGTCCACAAATCGATCGTGCTCGTCGAGAACACCGGCGGCACCGCCCGCTACCGCCTGCTGGAGACCATCCGCCAGTACGGCATGCGCCACCTGGAGGAAGACCCGGGTGCGGCGACGGCGCTGCGCCTGCGTCACAGCGATCACTACCACCGCATGACCGTCCGTGCCGCCACGGAGTGGTGCGGGCCCGCGGAGGTCGCCTGGCTGCTGCGGCTCCGGGCGGAGGTGCCCAACATCCGGGCCGCCCTGGAGTTCTGCCGCGATCACCCCGGCCGGGCCGCCGTCGGCGTGGAGATCGCCGTCCACCTCACCCGTACCCGCTTCTGGTTCTTCGGCTGCACCCCGGGCGAAGGGCGCCACTGGCTGGAGACCCTCGTCGGCGCGCAGGGCGACCTGCCCGACGAACTCAACGTGCTGGCCACCGCGATGAAGGCGTGGATCGCGCTCTGCCAGGGAGACCGCCCGGCGGCCCGGCGCTTCGCAGAGGACTGCCGCGCGGCCGCGGCGGACTCCCTCACCGTGGCGGCCCTCTACATCGAGGGTGCGTACGACTTCCTGGTCCACGGCAGCCCGGGCTGCGTCGAGCGGCTCGCCCGCGCCCGCGACGGATTCCGCGCCGCCGGCCATCCCGGGGACGCGCACATGGCCACCATGCTGTGGGCCATGGCCGCCGCCTTCCTCTCAACCCGGGAAACGGCCTGGCTCGCCTGCCGCGCGTACGTCACCGAGGCCGAGGCGTACGGTGCGGAGTGGGCCCACTCCTGGGCCATTTGGTGCACCGGCCTGACCGAGGTCCTGCACGGCGACCCGGCCGCCGCCCTCGTACCCCTGCGGGACGCGCTGGGTCGGCAGCACGCCATCGACGACAGTTGGGGCCCGGTGTGGACCGTGGAGACGATCGCCTGGGCCATCGGCGCGCTGGGACACCACCGGCGGGCGGCCCGACTGCTCGGGGCCGCCGACCGGCTGCGCGGCATCACGGGCGTCGCCCTGACCGGACTCCAGCCCTTCCACGCCGTCCACACGCGTACGGAGGACCAGGCCCGCGAGCGCCTGGGCGCCGAGGTGTACGCCGAGGAGTGGAACCGCGGCGCCGCGACCGAGCAGGGCGTCGCCCTCGCCCTCACCCTCATCGACGAGGTGTCGTCACATGGCGTGACCAATGAGTGACTGAGGTGATAGGGCGCTTCGGGAGGGTGGGAAGCGTTCGGGACGGGGTCGCGTCCCGAACGCGCAGCAGATGAGGAGAACCACCCCCATGGCCCCCACCGCACCGGACTTCGGTCCCCAGATCGACAACTACGCGCCGTCCCAGCCCGCACGGGTCTGCGATCCGCAGGCGAAGCCGGGGCTGCTGGCCTTTCGTGACCTCGTGCTCGCCGCCTACCCCGGCACCCGCAGCATGGGGATCAGCCGCGATTGCGGGAGGAAGGTCGACAGCGAGCACAAGGAAGGACGCGCCTGGGACTGGGGCGTCGACGTCCACACGCAGGGGCACATCGCCTCCGATCTGATCGACTGGCTCCTCGCCACGGATCGGCACGGCAACCCCCATGCCCTCGTACGCCGCTTCGGCATCATGTACATCATCTGGAACCGGCGTATCTGGGAGTCCTACCGCCCGAACGCCGGCTGGACCCCGTACACGGGGATCAGCCCGCACACCGATCACGTCCACTTCAGTTTCGGTTGGGCCGGCGCCCGCAAGGAGACCTCCTGGTGGCAGACCCCGGCGGGGTCGGCGCGGGCCCGGGTGGGTGTGGGTGTGCCGTCGGTGGTGGATCACGGTTCGGGGATGGTGGTGTTCGGGGTTGATGCGTCGGGTGGTGTGGTGCATCGGTGGCAGAGCGTGGCGGGTGGTGCGTGGTCGGGGTGGACGGGGTTGGGTCGGCCGCCGGGTGGTGCGGTGGGGCGGCCGTGGGCTTTGGTGGGGCGGTACGGGAAGCTTGTGGTGTTTGTGCGTGGGGTGGATGGGGCGTTGTGGCACACGTGGCAGTCGGAGGCGGGTGCGTGGGCGCCTGAGTGGGTGTCGTTGGGCGGGCGGCTTGCGGGGGATCCGTCGGTGGTGCTGAGTCCGAACGGTGCTCTGTCGGTGTTCGCGCGTGATGCGGGGGGTCGGGTGACGCATACGTGGCAGCGGGGTGCGGAGCACGGGTATGCCTGGCATGGGTCGTGGGTGGACATGGAGGGTGCGGTCGCGGGGCGTTTGTCGGTGGTGGTGGGTCGTGATGGGGGGATGGTGCTGTTCGCCCGGGGTGTCGATGGTGGTTTGCATCATCGCTGGCAGTCGGGGACGGGTGGGCCGTGGTCGGGGTGGACGTCGTTGGGTGGGCGGCTTGCGGGGGATCCGTCGGTGGTGTTGAGCCCGAACAATGCTTTGTCGGTGTTCGCTCGTGATCCGGAGGGCCGGGTGACGCACACCTGGCAGCGGGGTGCGGAACACGGTCACGCGTGGAACGACACCTGGGTGGACATGGGTGGTGCCGTGCTCGGCCGGCCGATGGTGCTGGTGGGACGTGATGGGGGGATGGTCCTGTTCGCCCGGGGCACGGACGGTGGTTTGCATCATCGCTGGCAGTCGGGGACGGGCGGGCCGTGGTCGGGGTGGACGCCGTTGGGCGGTCGGTTGAGTGCGGATCCGGCTGTGGTGCTCAACCCGAGCGGGGATCTGTCGGTGTTCGGCCGGGATCCGGGCGGCCGGATGACGCACACCTGGCAACGCGGCCCCCAGCACGGTCACGCGTGGAACGACACCTGGGTCGACATGGAAGGCGACCTCGCCACCGACCCGCCCGACACCACACTCGCCGCACCTGCCCTGCCGGCACCGACGGCGGGCGAGTCGGCTGTCGCGGTTCCTGACGGCGTCGTCTCCTGAGCGCCCCACTCACCGTGTGCCGCGCAGGCGCGAATCCCGGGCGGGCAAGAGATCCTCCGTTCACGGAGCCACCGCCCGCCCCCGTGGGGCCCGCACGACCGCTCGTACAACCGTCCATCCCATCCGAATGGAGTCACCATGCGCATCCGACGCACGCTGCGTACCGCCGTCACCTCCGCCGTGATGACCGGGGTATTCGTCCTCGGCACCGGAGTCGCCTCCGCCAGCAGCTTCCTGAGCTGGGAGGGGCCGCAGAACACCGGCAGGGCCAAGGAGGTCTTCGCCTGCGGCTGCAACAACATCGACCCCAACTTCCGTGCGGCGTACCGCTTCAAGCACACCGGCCAGGACGCCACCATGTACAACCAGGACAACTGTCAGGGGCAGTCGCACTTCACCTTCCACGGCAGCCAGGAGAGCAGGGACCCCTTCGGCTGGCGGAGCGTCTTCTTCCACTGCTGATCCGGACCGTCCCCTGATGGGTGCCCTGCCGCTCCACGGCGCCGCCCGGCGCTCCGCCGACACGGCGCCGCGGCCGGCAGGGCCACCCGCCAACTCCCGTGTAAGCGCCACCACCCACGGAAAGAAGGCATCATGGGCCCCTGCCACATTCCTCCCGACCGGGATCTCGAAGTCACCAAGACCGTCTACACCGTCGGCCGCCACCTCGGCGTCTCGGACAAAGTGATGCTCGCCGGCTTCGAGGCCGGGTGGGTCGAATCGCACATGAACAACCTCGACTGCGGCGACCGGGACTCTCTCGGCGTGTTCCAGCAACGGCCCAGTCAGGGATGGGGAACGCCCGAACAGATCCGGCACGTACCGTACGCGGCCGAGCAGTTCTTCACCCGGGCCATGCGGGTCGAGCGGCGTTTCCCCCACCTCACCGCAGGCCAGACCGCACAGGAAGTGCAGCGCTCGGCATTCCCGCCGCGCTACGACCAGGCAGAAGCCAAGGCGCGGGCCCTCCTCGACGAGGCCAGGCGCGCGGTCGGGTCACCGCCACGGGTGGCGAGGGTGGGTGTGGGTGTGCCGTCGGTGGTGGATCACGGTTCGGGGATGGTGGTGTTCGGGGTTGATGCGTCGGGTGGTGTGGTGCATCGGTGGCAGAGCGTGGCGGGTGGTGCGTGGTCGGGGTGGACGGGGTTGGGTCGGCCGCCGGGTGGTGCGGTGGGGCGGCCGTGGGCTTTGGTGGGGCGGTACGGGAAGCTTGTGGTGTTTGTGCGTGGGGTGGATGGGGCGTTGTGGCACACGTGGCAGTCGGAGGCGGGTGCGTGGGCGCCTGAGTGGGTGTCGTTGGGCGGTCGGCTTGCGGGGGATCCGTCGGTGGTGCTGAGTCCGAACGGTGCTCTGTCGGTGTTCGCTCGTGATGCGGGGGGTCGGGTGACGCATACGTGGCAGCGGGGTGCGGAGCACGGGTATGCCTGGCATGGGTCGTGGGTGGACATGGAGGGTGCGGTCGCGGGGCGTTTGTCGGTGGTGGTGGGTCGGGATGGGGGGATGGTGCTGTTCGCCCGGGGTGTCGATGGTGGTTTGCATCATCGCTGGCAGTCGGGGACGGGTGGGCCGTGGTCGGGGTGGACGCCGTTGGGTGGGCGGCTTGCGGGGGATCCGTCGGTGGTGTTGAGCCCGAACAACGCTTTGTCGGTGTTCGCCCGTGATCCGGAGGGCCGGGTGACGCACACCTGGCAGCGGGGTGCGGAACACGGTCACGCGTGGAACGACACCTGGGTGGACATGGGTGGTGCCGTGCTCGGCCGGCCGATGGTGCTGGTGGGACGTGATGGGGGGATGGTCCTGTTCGCCCGGGGCACGGACGGTGGTTTGCATCATCGCTGGCAGTCGGGGACGGGCGGGCCGTGGTCGGGGTGGACGCCGTTGGGCGGTCGGTTGAGTGCGGATCCGGCTGTGGTGCTCAACCCGAGCGGGGATCTGTCGGTGTTCGGCCGGGACCCGGGCGGCCGGATGACGCACACCTGGCAACGCGGCCCCCAGCACGGTCACGCGTGGAACGACACCTGGGTCGACATGGAAGGCGACCTCGCCACCGACCCACCCGACACCACACCCACTCTCCCGAGCCCGACAGTCGCCGAACCGGCCCCGGCCGAATGGCCGCTCTAGGGAGGTGACGGCACCCGGCCGGGCCCCGACGGCTCGCCGTCCGTACCGGGCCCGGCGGGGCAGCCGTACGGTCCACCCGCCGGGGTTCACGCGCGAGTCCTGCGAAGCAACCGTTCACCCACGGCGTGGGCGTGATGTCCGACGGCAAATCCTAGGAGGCGGCGCCCCGTTCCTGCCGCTCGCGGCCCCAGGCGGCGAGCGGTTCGAGCGCGTCGTTGAGCCGGATGCCGTCCTTGGTGAGGGCGTACTCGACGCGCGGCGGGACCTCGTCGTAGGAGACGCGGTCCACGATGCCGTCCGCCTCCATCTCGCGCAGATGGGACGCGAGCACCTTCTCGGTGACGCCCGGCACCATCCTGCGCAGTTCGCCGAAGCGGCGGTGCGGTTGCTCGTGGAGCGCCCATAGGATGAGCACCTTCCATTTGCCCCCGATGACGTCCAGCGCGGTGTCGATCCCGCAGATGTGCTCCCCGCCGTCGGACCCGGGCCGGTTCAGCGTCGCCATGCTCCCCCTTCCTGAACCTTCCTCACCTGCTCACTCACCTCAGGGTAACCACCCACTTCGAAGTGGGTACTTGAGTGATCAACCGCCCCACGAGCAGCCTGGTCGCATGAACGAGACGACGTCGCAGACGACCACCTCCTCCGCCTCCCTCAAGACCCCCGTCACCCTCCTCGGCCTCGGCGCCATGGGCACCGCCCTGGCCCGTACCTGGCTCGCCGCCGGCCATCCGCTCACCGTCTGGAACCGCACCCCCGCCCGCGCCGCCGCACTCGTCGACGAGGGCGCGAAGGCCGCCGCCGACGTGGCCGGGGCCGTCGCCGCGAGCACCCTCGTCGTGGTCTGCCTCCTTGACGACGCCTCGGTCGGCGAGGCCCTCGCCGACGCCGACCTGACCGGCAAGGACCTGGTCAACCTGACCACCACCACGCCGGCGCAGGCCCGCGCCCGCGCCGCGTGGGCCCGCGGGCGCGGCGCCCGCTACCTGGACGGCGGGATCATGGCCGTCCCGCCGATGATCGGTGTCCCCGAGGCCGGTGGCTACGTCTTCTACAGCGGCTCGCGGGAGCTGTTCGAGCTGCACCAGGAGACCCTCGCGGTCCCGGCCGGCACCGTCCACGTCGGCGAGGACGCGGGCTTCGCCGCCCTGCACGACGTGGCCCTGCTGAGCGCGATGTACGGGATGTTCGCCGGGGTGGCGCACGCGTTCGCCCTGATCCGCAAGGAGGACATCGACCCGGTCACCTTCGCCCCGTTGCTCTCGGGCTGGATCTCCGCCATGGCCGGCCCCGCCGTGCAGCAGACGGCCCGGCAGTTGAAGAGCGGTGACTACACCACGGACGTGGTGTCCAACCTGGCGATGCAGGTGGCGGGCACGCCGACCTTCCTGACCACGGCCGAGCAGCAGGGCGTGAGCCCGGAGCTGATCAACCCGTACTTCGAGCTGATGCGCCGCCGCCTGGCGGAGGGCAGCGGCGAGGAGGACCTGACGGGCGTGGTGGACCTGCTGCTCCGGTGACCCCGCGCGGCGAAGCCCGGAAGCCGGTTCCCGCGATGGACGTCCAGCACGAGGGTGCCGCCCCGGACGTCGCGGTGGACGATGGCGTCCCGCTGGGAGGCAGCACCCCTCAGCAGCGGGCGCACGTCCGGCGGGTGGCGCGCTGGTACGAGCGGGTCGCGCGGCCGAGGGCCAGGCCGTAGACGCAGAAGCCGCCGTAGGCGACCATGACCACCCACGGCGCGTGGTCGGGGATGCTCACCTCGGCCACGCCCGTCCAGGCCAGCACGCCCGTCACCGCCAGGAAGATCCCGAACGGCGCGAGCGCGCCCGCGCCCGCCCAGCCCAGCGCCAGCAGCGGCAGTCGGGGCAGCGCCCGGCCCCAGGGGCGGGTCAGCGCGAGGGCCAGCACCATGCCGGCCACGGCGAGCGCCGCGGTGACGTCGACACCGTGCTCGTACAGGCGGATGCCCAGGTCGCTGGTGTAGCGGGGGTCCATACCGGGCTTCCCCGCGCCGGTGTAGCCCGCGGTCGCGCCGAGCGCCCACGCGGTCTTCAGCGTCGTGTACGGGACGAGGGCGGCGACCGCGACGAGCCCGGCCGCGCCCCGCGCCCCGCCCGGCACGGAGGCGGCGCGGCCCCCGCAGTACGCGCACAGTCCGCGCGCCCGGCGCCGGTGCGCCAGCGCCGCGCACGCCCACAGCACGGCGCCCGCCACCGCGAGGCCCTGGTTCGCCCAGGCGGCCCAGTCCATCGACGGCTGGTTCCGGCCGAACAGGACGGCCGGCAGGTGCACCGGGCTGAAGAGAAAGGCGAAACCCGAGGCCAGGCAGAGCGCGACGACCGACCGGGCGAGCCACGACGGCCAGGCGTCGTTCCGGCGGCGGGGCAGGGCGTACGCGAGCAGGGCGGCCGCCGCGTACAGCCCCGCCGTGGCCCACTCGGCGGCGGCGCCCGTCGCCTTGCCGAGCAGGGCGTACCCGTACGCGGGGCCGGTCACCGCGGCCAGGGCCGCGCCGCCCGCGTACAGCACCGACCACCACAGCGCTGCCCGTTCGGCGAGGCGCGGCCAGGCGTGCACGAATGTCTTCCGGCTCATGGTCCCGAGCCTGGCCGCCGCCCCCGTCCACCGGCATCGCCCCGCGGGCGGAACGCGTGCAGCGGCACTCCGCCGCCCGGGGGAGGGGCCGTACGTCCCCGGGCGCGGTCAGCCCCTCGGCGCGGCGCCAGGCGGCGAGGGTTCGAACGGCACCCGGCCGGCATGGCGGCCACAGGCCCGCCGCGTGCCGCCCCGGCCAGTACCGCCTACCACCCGGCCAGGACCGCGTACCGCCCCGGCCAGGACCCCGTCCAGCCAGGAACGCCGGCCCAGGAGTGGCCCATCCGGCCCTTCTTGTCGCCGTGCCGCCTGTGTCACGGTGCCGTGAGGGGGAACGCCCACGACCATGGGCCCGTGCGTCGGCGAGCCGACGAAGGCGGCGTCCGGGCTGCGGCGAGACATCCGGTACGCGCGCGGGAGCAGACGCTCCGTCACGCCACGGGATCCGGTGGACGCCGCCGCCACTGACAAGACGGAGGGAAACATGCGGAGGGACGAGGACGTGGACGGCGTATCCCTGACCGATGAGGAACTCGACGCGCTCGACGCCCACTGGAGGGCGGCCAACTACCTGTCCGTCGGGCAGATCTACCTCCTGGACAACCCACTGCTGCGCAAGCCGCTGGAACCGGCGCACATCAAGCCGCGGCTGCTCGGCCACTGGGGTACGTCCCCGGGGCTGAACCTGGTGCACACCCACCTCAACCGGGTGATCCGGCGTGACGGCCTCGACGCCCTGTGCGTCTGGGGCCCCGGGCACGGCGGCCCGGCCGTGCTCGCGAACGCGTGGCTGGAGGGCAGCTACAGCGAGACGTACCCCGATGTGAGCCGGGACGAGGAAGGCATGGCCCGGCTGTTCCGGCAGTTCTCGTTCCCCGGCGGCGTGCCGAGCCACGTCGCCCCCGAGACGCCCGGTTCCATCCACGAGGGCGGCGAACTGGGCTACTCCCTGTCGCACGCGTACGGCGCCGCGCTGGACAACCCGGACCTCCTGGTGGCGTGCGTCATCGGGGACGGAGAGGCCGAGACGGGTCCGCTCGCCACCTCCTGGCACTCCAACAAGTTCCTCGACCCCGTCCACGACGGAGCCGTCCTGCCGATCCTGCACCTCAACGGCTACAAGATCGCCAACCCCACCGTGCTCGCCCGCCTCCCGGAGGCGGAACTCCACGAACTGCTGCGGGGCTACGGCCACGACCCCCTCCCCGTCACCGGCGACGACCCGGAGCAGGTCCACCGGGCGATGGCGGCGGCGATGGACACGGCCGTCGACCGCGTCCGCCGCATCCAGCGGCGGGCCCGCACCGGCACCGGCGGACCGGGCGACGAGCGACCGCGCTGGCCCGTGATCGTCCTCCGTACGCCGAAGGGCTGGACCGGCCCGGCCGAAGTGGACG
Organism: Streptomyces sp. WAC05374; assembly: GCF_004353505.1. Lineage (GTDB taxonomy): Bacteria > Actinomycetota > Actinomycetes > Streptomycetales > Streptomycetaceae > Streptomyces. The sequence goes on along the minus strand of NZ_SMNQ01000001.1, from coordinate 197,232 downwards.
GCCTCCCGGTCGAGGGCACCTGGCGCTCCCACCAGGTTCCGCTGTCGGAGGTACGGGACGATCCCGCGCACCGCGAGCAGTTGGAGGCGTGGCTGCGCTCCTACCGCCCCGAAGAGCTGTTCGACGAGCGCGGCAGGCCGCGGGCGCGGGTGCTCGCCTGCGTACCGGACGGCGAACGCCGGCTGGGCGCCACCCGGCACGCCAACGGCGGCCTGCTGACCCGGGACCTGCCCCTCCCGCCCCTCGAACGCTTCGCCGTCGCCGTGGACCGGCCCGGCGGCACCCGGCACGAGCCGACCAAGGTCCTCGGCGACCTGCTGGAGGCCGTCATGGCCGCCACTGCCGACCGCCGCGACTTCCGGCTCGTCGGCCCCGACGAGACCGCCTCCAACCGCCTCCAGGCCGTGTACGCGGCCAGCGGCAAGGCCTGGCAGGAACCGGTCCTCGCCACCGACGAACACCTCGACCGGCACGGCCGCGTGATGGAGATCCTCTCCGAACACACCTGCCAGGGGTGGCTGGAGGGCTACCTCCTCACCGGTCGCCACGGGCTGTTCTCGTGCTACGAGGCGTTCGTCCACATCGTCGACTCCATGGTCAACCAGCACATCAAGTGGCTGAAGACCTCCCGGGCCCTGCACTGGCGCGCCCCCGTCCCCTCCCTGAACTACCTGCTGACGTCCCACGTGTGGCGCCAGGACCACAACGGCTTCTCCCACCAGGACCCCGGCTTCGTGGACCACGTCCTCAACAAGAGCCCCGAGGTCGTCCGCGTCTACCTGCCGCCGGACGCCAACACCCTCCTCACCGTCGCCGACCACGCGCTGCGCAGCCGCGACCACGTCAATGTGATCGTCGCCGGCAAGCAGCCCTGCTTCGACTGGCTCTCCCTCGACGACGCCCGCACCCACTGCGCCCGCGGCGCCGGAGTGTGGGAATGGGCGGGCACCGAGGACGGCACGCGCGAGCCCGACGTGGTCCTCGCCTGCGCCGGCGACGTGCCCACCCAGGAGGTCCTCGCGGCGGCCGGCCTGCTGAGGCGCCACCTGCCCGGGCTCACGGTCCGGGTGGTGAACGTCGTCGACATGACCCGGCTCATGCCCCACGAGGAACACCCGCACGGCATGACCGGCCCCGAGTACGACGCGCTGTTCCCGGCGGACACGCCCGTGATCTTCGCCTATCACGGCTACCCCTGGCTGGTGCACCGCCTGGCCTACCGCCGCGCCGGCCACCCCCAGCTTCACGTACGCGGCTACAAGGAGATGGGCACCACCACGACGCCCTTCGACATGGTCGTACGCAACGACCTGGACCGGTACCGCCTCGTGATGGACGTGATCGACCGCGTGCCCGGCCTCGGCGTACGCGCCGTGGGCGTACGGCAGGCCATGGCGGACGCGCGAACCCGCCACCACGCCTGGATCAGGGAACACGGCACCGACATGCCGGAGGTCACCGACTGGACGTGGACCGGCTGAGCCGTACCACCGCCTCAATGTCTGCACCGAGCGGGGCCGTCCGGGGACGGGCGGGAGCCGCCACGTGGCCACGCCGTCGCGCGCGCGTCGACACACACGCTGGTCGGCACCGTGCGGCGGCCGTGGGGGCCGCAGCCGATCGGCGAGCCGACCGCGACGCCGGGTCCCGGCCACTGCTCCTCCTCCGGCCGCCGGACCACCCGCTCGGCCGATAGGGTGGCCGGAGAGCGGATGATCGAGGTCAGGAGGACCGTTGGGCGGGCAGGAGCCGCTGTCGCGGATGCCCCAGATGCGGCTCGACGAGCTGCTGGAGGAGCTGCAGGCGCGTATCAACGCGGCCCGCGGTACGAGGGACCGGGTGCACAGCCTGCTCGAGGCCGTGGTCTCGGTGGGCAGGGAACTGGACCTGTCGCAAGTGCTCCGGCGCATCGTGGAGGCCGCCGCACTCCTGGTGGACGCCCAGTACGGAGCCCTTGGGGTGATCGGCCCGGACGGCCGGACGCTGTCGCAGTTCCTCACCGTCGGCCTGACGGAGGAGGAGATCGCGAAGATCGGCCCGCTGCCGGCCGGGCACGGCATCCTGGGCGAACTGATCCGCCACCCCGAGCCGCTCCGCCTGACGGACCTCGGTGCCCACGAAGCGTCCTACGGCTTCCCCGCCCACCACCCGCCGATGCGCACGTTCCTGGGGGTGCCGATCCGTGTGCGCGACGAGGTCTTCGGCAACCTCTACCTGACCGACAAGCACGGTGGTGCGGACTTCGACGCCGAGGACGAGTCGGTGATCTCCACCCTGTCCGTGGCCGCCGGTGTCGCCATCGACAACGCGCGGCTCTACGAGGCGTCGCAGCGCCAGCAGCGCTGGCTGGAGGCGAACGCGGAGATCACCAACAGCCTGCTCTCGGGCCGGCCGCGGCCGGCGGTGCTGGAGCTCATCGCCCGCCGCGCCCAGGAGATCACCGGGGCCGGGCTCGCCGATGTCTCCGTGCCCGTCGCGGAAGCGGCCGATCTCGTCGTCGAGCTGGCCATCGGGGCCGACGGCGACACCCGCCGCGGTCTGGTGGTCCCGGTCGAGGGCACCCTCTGCGGTGCCGCCTACCGGGCCGGCGCACCCGTGACCACCGTAAGTCTGGCCGAGGACGACCGGTACACCGCGGGGCCCTGCCGGTTCGACGGCATGGGGCCGGCGGTCGCCGTCCCCCTGGGCACGGCCGCCAAGGACACGCGAGGTGTGCTGCTGCTGGCCAGGCACCAGGGGGAACCGGTCTTCACCGACGCGGAACTGGAGCCGCTGCTGGCCTTCGCGGCTCAGGCCGCGCTCGCTCTGGAGCTGGCCGAACGCCGCAGCGACGCCGAGCAGCTCGCGCTCCTGGAGGACCGCGACCGGATCGCACGGGACCTGCACGATCTGGCCATTCAACGCCTCTTCGCGACCGGTATGACGTTGCAGAGCGCCGCGCGGCTCGTGCAGCACGAGGGCGCCGCCGAACGTGTCGCGAGGGCCGTCGGCGACCTCGACGAAACCATCAAGATCATCCGCTCCACGATCTTCGGTCTGCGTGCCCGCGAGGAGGACACGGGGCCGAGCCTGCGGGCGAGCGTCGCCCGGGCGGTCGGCGAGACGGCCACCACGCTCGGCTTCCCGCCCCGTCTGAGCATGGAAGGGCTGCTCGACACCGACGTACCGCCGCAGGTGGCCGACCACGTCATGGCGGCGCTCACCGAGATGCTGAGCAACGCGGCCCGGCACGCCCACGCCACCCGGGTCGAGGTCGCTCTGGCCGCCGCCTCCGGCGAGGTCGTCCTCACCGTGACGGACAACGGCCGGGGAATTCCCGCCGGCGGCAGGCGCAGCGGCCTGAGCAACCTCGAGGAGCGGGCCCGTGGCGTCGGCGGCACCCTGACGATCGAACGTCCGGGGGAGGGCGGCAGCCGGCTCGTGTGGCGGGCGCCGCTCGTGGCCCACCGCGACGGGTGACCGCGAGGGCACTCCTCCTGGGGCGGGTCCGGGGACGGGGGCCGGACCGGGCCGGCGCGTGTGCGCCACGACGCCTCGGACGCCGGCATGGCCCGTACACGCCCGAGAGGATGACCCCGTCGGCCGTCGGCGTTATGCGGTGAGCTGCGAGCCCGTCACCAGGTCCGGCCGGATGCGCAGCGCGGCGTACACGCCGGGGTGCTCCACCCAGGGGCGCAGGCGAGCCGCGAACCGCGCGAGTTCACCCTCATCGGTGACCCGGTGGGCGTAACCGGTGACCACCACGCTCCAGCCGATGTGCGTCTCGGGATCGATGACGTCCGCCTCGTACGCCACCACGACACCCGTCGCACGGGTCGGCGCCACGATGGAGGCGAGCGCCGCGCCCTCGTGGAGCTGGACGATGATGTCGTCGCCGTCCATGAGGTGGTTGACGGGGCGTACGGCCGGCAGGGCCTGATGCGTGAAGACGATGCGGCCCAGGGACACGGTACCGAGCAGCCGCAGAGCCTCCACGCGGTCGAGCTGCGCCATACGCCGGGGCGCCACCGCCTCAGTGCGGTCACCCACCATTCGATGCGTGGCTTCGTCCTTCATCGCGCCCACCTTCTGCTCCGGCTCGGTCTCGGGCACTTGGGTGCCTGCATGCCAGCGTCTCCCGGACCCGACGGAGGCAGTAGGGCCGAACGGACCTTTGAGCCATGGCCGGATTCCACGTCCTGGCGGCAGACGACAGGTCCGTCCCGCGATCGGTCGGGACACCTGCCGCCGTACGGCGTTCCACCGCCCCGGTCGGGGCGTGCCGACCACACGGGGCCCGGCCACGCCGGACGCCTGCCGCGCATGACCGCGGACGAGGGCCATCCGGCCCTGGTCGGAGGTCCCGCTCACGCGGCACCATGCAGGTGGATCCGCCGAAGGCGGAAAGCACGGAGAAAACGGAGCAGGCGATGACGGACAGCAGCGGCGGCCCCACCGGGAAGGCGCCGGTCAAGGTCTTCCTCCTCGACGACCACGAGGTGGTGCGCCGCGGCGTGCACGATCTGCTGGACGCCGAGCCCGATCTGGTCGTGGTCGGGGAGGCCGGCACGGTCGAGCAGGCGCTCGTACGCATCCCCGCGCTGCGCCCCCAGGTCGCCGTCCTCGACGTCCGGCTGCCGGACGGTGACGGCGTGAGCGTCTGCCGCGAGCTGCGCTCCCGCATGCCCGACCTGGCCTGCCTGATGCTGACGTCGTTCGACGACGAGGAGGCGCTGCTCGACGCGATCATGGCCGGGGCGTCCGGCTACGTCCTCAAGCAGATCACCGGCACCGACCTGGTCCACGCCGTCCGCACGGTCGCCTCCGGACAGTCCCTGCTGGATCCCGGGGCCACGGCCCGGGTGATGGCGAGGCTGCGTGGCGGGCCCGCCCAGGAGGAGCGGACGCAGGGCCTGCCCGGCCTGACCGAGCGGGAGCGGGAGATCCTCGCCCTGGTGGGGGAGGGGCTCACCAACCGGGAGATCGGCAAGCGGCTCTACCTGGCGGAGAAGACGGTCAAGAACAACATCTCCCGCCTGCTCGCCAAGCTCGGAGTCGAACGCCGTGTGCAGGCCGCCGTGATCGCCACCCAGGCGCTGGGCGGCAGGGACGGCCAGGGAGGCTCGGCACCGGAGCGCGGAAGCCGTCCGCAGTACTGACACCCGGCCCACAGCGCTGACACGCGCGCGGCGAACGACACGGCCGGACGAGACACGACCGCCTCCGGCGGCGCCCATGTCAGGGTGCAGCCGGAGGCGAGTGCCGACTGTCCGTGCGCGATCTCGCCACCCAAGGGCCACGAGGAGTCAGTCGTGCGGGACGACCGCGACCGGGCAGGGGGCGTGGTGCAGCGCGGCGTGGGCGACCGAGCCGATGCGGGTACCGACGGGGCCGCGGCGCGCCCTCCGGCCGACCACGAGCAACTGCGCGTCCGGCAGGGCCGACAGCAGCACCTGCCCCGCGCTGCCGATCTCGACGTGCTCGGTCACCGGGACGTCGGGGAACCGCTCACGCCACGGCGCCAGCGCCTCCGTCAGCGCCTTCCTCTCGAACGGTTCCAGCCCTCCCGCCTCGTCCGCGAGGCGCATCGATCCGGGGCTGTAGGCGTAGATCGGCGGCAGGCTCCACGCCCGTACCGCCCGCAGGGCCGCGCCTCGTGCGGCCGCGGCTTCGAAGGCGAAGCCGAGCACCGCGTCGCTGTCCCGCGGTGTGCCCTGCTGCCCCACGACCACCTCGCCGCCCTCCGGCCGGAGTTCCTGCCCGTCCCGGGCGCGCACGGACACCACCGGCCGCGCCGAGGCGGCGATCACCTGCTGCCCGTACGAGCCGAGGAGGAAGCCCACGAGCGCGCCGTGTCCCCGGGAACCGAGCACCAGCATGCCGGAGTCCTCGGCCTCCCCCAACAGTGCGGCAACGGCCGTGTCCTGCACCACCTCCGAGGTGAGGGCGAGGTCCGGGTACCGTCCGGCGACACGCGTCACCGCCTCCCGCAGCACGGCATTGGCCGACTCGGCCTGCGTCTCCCTGTCCTGCACCACGGGCACGTCCAGCGGCTGCCACAGCCAGGCGTGCACGACGCGCAGCGGCACACCGCGCAGCACGGCCTCGTGCGCCGCCCAGTCGGCCGCGGCCAGGCTTTCCGCGGATCCGTCCACTCCTACGACGATGGCGCGGGTCATGGGAATGCCTCCGTACGGTTCGACGGGCACGGCCGCTCCGGCCGGCTCCTGTTCCCTCAGCATCGGCGAGACGGAGCGGCGCCGCCGAGGGCCGTTCGGCCCTCCGTCCCGGCCGTTCGGGCCACGGGCGGCGGCCACGGCCAGTTCTGTACGTGTGTCAGGACCACTGTCCCCCGGCAGGGCCCAGTGGCCCCCTGTGCGGGCAGCCCCGGCCGACCACTGTGGGAGGCGCAGTTCCGTACCCCCTTCTCTCAAGGAGCCCTCCATGTCCCACACCGTCACCGTCGGCCTCGACGGATCCCGGGAGAGCCTCGCCGCCGTGGACTGGGCCGCCGAAGAGGCACTCCGCCGCGCGGTGCCCCTGCGCCTGCTCCACGCCTGGTGCGGCGACGGTGACCCGCGCACCCTTCTCGTCGACCCGGTGGTGGCACGCGGCTGGGGGGAGCGGATGCTCGGTGTGGCGGAGAGGCGGCTGCGCCGACGTCACCCGGCCCTGGACGTCGAGACGGAATGGTCCTCGCACGACGTGGTCGAGGAGTTGTGCGCGGCCGGCGACACGGCCGAACTGCTGGTGCTGGGCTCCCGCGGCCTGAGCGGCCTGGCGGGCTTCCTGGCCGGGTCGGTCTCCCTGGCCGTCCTCGCCCGCACCCGGCGCCCTGTCGTGCTCGTCCGCCCCCACAACCACCGGGAGCCCAAGGCGGACGACCCGGCGGGGGCGGACGACCTGAGGGAGGCGGAGGTCGTCATCGGCCTGGACGTGTCGCGGCCGGCCGACGAGGTCCTCGCCTTCGGCTTCGCCGCGGCCGACCGGTACGGCTGCGGACTGCGCGTGCTGCACGCCTGGGCCGTTCCCACGATCTGCGGACCCGACATGGGGGGCGCCCTGCCGCTGCTGATGACGGAGGTCGCCCAGGACGCCCGGCGGGCCCTCGACGAGGCGCTGACCCCCTGGACGGACAAGTACCCGGACGTACCCGTCGTCCGCGAATGCCACCAGGGCCGGCCCGCACAGGACCTCGCGGAGGCATCGCGGGACGCGCGCCTGATCGTGGTCGGACGCCGGAACCGCCCCGGACGGATCGGCCCCCACATCGGCGCCGTCACCCACGCCGTCATCCACCACTCCCTGGCTCCCGTCGCCGTCGTGCCCCACGACTGACACGGGCGCCGACATGCCGGCACGGCTACGCGGCTGCCCCGTCCGGGACACATGGTCCGTTGGGCGGCTCACCCGCCTCTCCGGCTGATCGGCCGTCGGCGCCCGTCCCTTCCCGCAATCCGGTTGCAGGGCCGACCGCACGTCTCCGATGATGGACCGCATGCGGAACATCGTGGTCGTTGACGCCCCCTCCAACCTGGGCCTGCGCCCACCCGCCCCCGGTACCGTGCCCGGCTGCTACAAGCTGGCGGGCGCCCTGCGGGAGCAGCGCGTCGTCCAGCGGCTGGGCGCCCGGGACGGCGGGGTGGTGGTGCCGCCGCGCTACGACCGGGGCGACTGGAAGGAGGGCGACGGGGTGTTCAACGCCGCCGCCCTCGCCGCGTACACCCGCAAACTGGCCGACCGCGTCGAGCGCCACGTCCGCGCCGGGGACTTCCCGGTCGTGCTCGGCGGCGACTGCTCCATCCAGCTAGGAGCCTCCCTCGCGCTGCGCCGCCTCGGCCGGTACGGGCTCACCGCCATCGACGCCTCACCTGACTTCCGGCACCCGGGCAACTCACGCCGGATCGGCGCCGCGGGCGGCGAAGAGGTCGCCCTGGCCACCGGGCGCGGACAGGAGGACCTCACCGACCTGGAGGGGCTGAAGCCCTACCTGCGCGACGAGGACGTGCGGTTCTTCGGCATCCGCGACGCGTTCCGCGACGACGAGGACTGCCGTGAACTCGCCGCGCTGAAGATTCCCCTCGTGACCGTCGGCGAGCTGCGCGAGTGGGGCGCGGACGCCCTCGCCCGGGCCACAGCGCAGTCCTTCGAGTTCCCTCACGTAGCCGGATTCTGGGTCCATTTGGACGCCGACGTCCTGGACCCCGGCGTGATGCCCGCCGTGGACAGCCCCGACGCCGACGGATTGCAGCCCGGTGAACTCGTGGCCCTGCTGCGCCCGTTGCTGGCCTCACCCCTCTGCGTCGGCTTCAACGTCACCATCTACGACCCCGATCTCGACCCGGACGGGACCGCAGGGGCGCTCCTCGCCGACATCCTCGTGGACGCCTTCTCCCCGTCCTGACCGGTATGCCCTCTGCGAGACAGGCCGGGCGCCGGGCACCAGGGCCCACCCTGCCGCGCGGGGACTGTCGTCTTCCCTCCGCCGGGGGCGTCGGGTGAGCCTCTCGACGGTTGCTGGTGACGTCCTCCCGACTGTCACGGTGTTGTCGCTACTGGCACTGGCGCTACCGTGCGGGGATGGACTTCGAGGTTCCAGCTTTTCCTCCCCGCCCTGTCCGGGGTGTTCAGGCCGTTTATGCGCGTCAGAGCAGTTGTGCCGCTGACTTTGCCATGGCCTCAATGGACTTCGAGCCCGGTGCCGAGGGCATCGCGTTGCACCCGGCCGCCGACTTGGTCATACAGGGCTGGGGCCCCGCATCAGGCATCAGGCAGTCGGACAAAACCGCATTCCAGCACGCGCTCGGTACAGGTGTGCGCGAAGAGCTGTCAGCGCTTGGTCCCGAGACACCCTTGGCGGTTGCGGTTGTGCTACGGAGCATGCGCGTCCACGAGCTGGATTCTCACGTCGAGGCTTTCCGAACGGCTGGGCGCATCGCAGTGAAGAATGCCCTCTCACTCGCCTACAGGCCGTCCTGAGGCCCCGCAGCGTAACCGCACATGGTGCGCTGCAGTGCCATCGGTTCCCCATTGCGCGGCGTTCCGGTCGACACCCATCCCGCGTGCCGTGCCGCAGGGGGTCCCTCTTTTCAGGCGCCGTCGAAGGATGAACGGCCCCTGCCCGGCTTCGAGCTGCTCGACACGCTCCTCCTTCCACAGCCCTGCGGACGGCGGCAATCCACTGCCCCGGCGGGAAGTTGCCAGCGAGGCGTTGGAACACGACCGTCCAGCGGCTGGATCTCGTGGCCCCGGGCGCCGGTCCGCCGCCGGCGGTCAGCCGGCCTCGGCTTCGATCAGGTAGAAGGGTGCCGCGTCCACCAGCGGGGTCACCGACACGACGGACAGTTCCGCGCGGTGGCACACCTCCTCGAAGTCCTTGCGCGTGCGCTCCCTTCCGCCCAGGTTCACCAGCATGTTGAGGTCGCTGAGGTAGGTGATCCCACCATCCGTGGCGTGCGCAGCGGCGCCCGTACCGACGACCTCGGGCAGTACCGGCTCGACGATCAGGATCCGGCCGCCGGGCGGCAACACCTTGCGGCAGTGGCCGAGGATCGTGACCGCCTGATCGTCCGACCAGTCGTGCAGCACGCTCTTGAGCAGGTACAGGTCCGAGCCGCCAGGAACGGAACGGAAGAAGTCGCCGGCGGCCAGGGAGCAGCGGTCCGCCACCCCGTGCCGGTCGAGCGTCTTCGGTGCCTGGGCGAGGCCGTCCTTGGTGTCGTACAGGACACCGGTGAGCGCCGGGTGCGCGGCGAGTACGCCGGCCAGGACGCTTCCGTCACCACCGCCGACGTCGGTGACCGAGGTGAAGCGGTCGAAGTCGTAAGCGTGCGGCAGCACGCCGGCCGTCTCCTCGGAGGCCTGGCTCATCGCCGCGTTGAAGTCTGCGGACAGCTCCGGGTGCCGGCGGAGATGGCTGAAGAAGTCGGTACCGAAGACGGCGTCGAACGCGATCGTGCCGGTGCGGACGCTGGTGTCCAGGCCGTCCCAGGCCCGCACGATCGCCGGGTCGGTGAACATCCGGACGAACGAGGTGAGCGAGTCGGCACGCCCGGAATGAAGGAGGGCGCCGGCCGGAGTGACGGAGAACGAGTCGGGTTCGTGCTCCTCCATCAGGCCGAGACCGGCGAGGGCGCGCAGCAACCTCGTCATGGGCTGGTGCTCGGCTCCCGCGTCGGCGGCCACCTCGGCGGCCGGCCGCCGGCCGTCGCCGATCAGGTCGAAGACCCCGAGCCGCACTGCGGCGCGCACGGTCCGGGAGGCCATGCTGCCGAAGACGAGCTGGACGATCAGTCCTCGGCCGGCCAGGGCCTCTCGGGTAACCGCTGTGTCCATGGTGCTCACGGTTGACTTCCTTCCTCATAAGCATGGATAGCTGTGTTGTGCGGGCTTGCCGGTCAGCCTTCGGCCAGGGCGCCGGGTGTGCAGCCGGCGAAGGCGAGGACGTCGCGGTGGAGGTGGGACTGGTCGGCGTATCCGTGCGCCAGGGCGACGTCCGCGGCGCTGGCGCCCCCGCGCAGGGCCCGGGCTGCCCCGTCGAAACGGACGAGCATGGCGGCGCGCTTGGGGGTGAGGCCGATCTGGGCACTGAACCGGGACCACAGCCGCTTGCGGCTCCACCCGCAGGACGCGGCGAGGGCGTCGACCCTTACCCGACCTCCCTGCGCCACGATCGTGTCCCATACGCCGGCCACCTCTGGCGTCATCGACGGGCCCCGGGCTGCCCGGCGGACGAGGAACTCGCTGACCAGCGTGAAACGTTCCTGCCAGGTTGTGGCGGCGACCAAACGCTCCCGGAGCTGCCGTTCCTGCCGCCCCCAAAGGTCCTCCAGGCCGACGATCGCCCCCTCCAGCTCGTGCGGCGACACACCCAGCAACGCATAAGCGGCGCCCGGCGTCAGGCACATCTCGACGCACTCGACGTCCCGGCCGCGGATCCGCGGGAACCCGGGCGACAGCGACGCGACCAGGCTCGGTTTCGGGTTCGGGCTCGTCGAGGGCCGATGCCCGGTGCCGCCTTCGACCATGAACGGGTCGTTCCCCAAGCCGAGGACAAGGACCACGGCAGGCTGAGGCAGCACCCGCAGATCCAGCGCCTGTCCGACACGATCCCGGAATCCGGCCATCCGGACACCCGCCACGGGAGACGCGCCACCGGGCCGCGCCACTTCCCACCGACTGTCGAGTCGAGGACCGCCGCCGGAACTCCTGCTCACGGCCACGGCTCCCGCCTCGGCATCCACCTCGTCGCTGTGCATGCGCCCACCTTGACGGACCCCGGGCCGGCCTGTCTTGGAGAAAAGTTCCGCCGGGCCGACCGCGGAGCACGAACAGCCACGACGCAACAACGTCAGGCATTCACGATCACGGAGCATGGGTGCCACTGGGCGCGGATCCTGGAGCAACACCAGCCCGTCCGATCGCCAAAACCTGGACCACGTGACCGCATACGGCGTGAGTAGTGGTCCGTCCGCGGTGCCGGGGCGCGCCGGACGTCGGTGTACGAACGCGCCCGTATTCGCCCGGGGCCATGGGAGTCGCCGTATCGGGTGTCGCCAGAGGCGGCGTACTGCTGGAGACCATGCGTCAGATGGCCCCCAAGGCTGCCATGCCCGACGTCGCCTGGCGGCCACGGAAGTCAAAGTCCAGGAGGCGGTCCAAGCCGTGCGTCACGGTGGTTCGGGGGCCGTCCGCCTTCGTTCCCAGGCAGATGTCTCATCTCCGAGCCGCTGGGCTACGGACGCTTATGGGGCGGTCGGTCGGGCGGACCCGCGGCTCCAGTGCAGTTCGCTGACTGCCTCTTCCGCTTCCCTGCGCACGTCGGGGCTGGAGTGCTGCAGGAACCGCTCAACAGCCGGCAGCGCCGCCTGGTCGTGAGTGCAGCCGAGGATGGCCAGGACATAGGGCAGGAGCAAAGGTTCAAAGGCGTCCACACCGACGGCGAGTGGCTCCACCACCCGGTAGGGAAGCGCGTAGTGCGTGGAGGCGGTGCAGACTGCGTGCAGCGCCGACTCCCGTACCCAGTGGTCCTCGTCGCACACCGCGATTCCGATGAGGCGCTCGACGGCCCGCTCAGCCTCGGACGCCGTCAGGCGGCCCGTCTCCAGGACATCGCCGACGGCATCGAGGCAGAGATCCCGACGGCGACCCGCATGGGAGCCGTTCAGCTCCTCCCAGGCCGATTCGATCGACGCTGTCAGGGCCTGATGTCCGTCCACGGCCCGAGCATAAGGCTGTTGAGGGCCGCACAGTCAGGGCGCGGGCGGCCCCATCTGTTCCCTCAAGCCGCCCGAGCGGGCCCCATCCACCACGCCTGCCGACACAGGCGTTCCGAGATCGGGCACCTGAAGGGCGACTGACACGGCAGCCGTACCGTCCCGGACGCGTGCGCTCGCGAGGTGCCCACCGGCGCCGCAAGTATTGACATGTTCGCTACAGGAGGCTAACTCCAGGGGCACACCTTCCACCGTGCCAGCCGTCCGAAAGGCCTTCCTTGCATACGAGACCGCGTACGCCGCGCAGGGGCGCCGTCATCGGCGCCGCCACCGTCCTCCTGGTCGTCGGCTTCCCAGGCAGCGCCCATGCCGCGCCGCCCCGGGCCCTGCCCGGCGACGCGAGCACGCTGGAGCGGACGTTCCAGCCCGCGTACGACTACGACAAGGACGGCTGCTACCCCACACCGGCCATCGGGCCGGACGGCACCGTCTCGCCCGGCCTGAAACCCTCGGGCACCGTCAGCGGGCAGTGCCGGGACGCGTCGGACCTCACCAACACCAACGCGTACTCGCGTGCCCTGTGCAGCGACGGCTGGTGCGCGGTGATGTACGACCTGTACTTCGAGAAGGACCAGGCCGTCTGGGGCAGCGGGCTCGGGGGGCATCGTCACGACTGGGAGCACGTCGTCGTGTGGATCCGCGACGGCACGGCCCAGTACGTCTCGACCTCCGCCCACGGGAAGTTCTCCGTCCACGGCCGCGACCGGATCCGGTGGGACGGGACGCACCCGAAGATCGTGTATCACAAGGACGGCGTGGGCACGCACTGCTTCAGGGCCGCCTCGGCGAAGGACGAGCCGCCGGAGAACCATCGGGGAGCCTGGCAGTTCCCCGACCTGGTCGGCTGGGAGGGCTACCCGCCCGGCGTACGGGACAGGCTCACCCGGGCGGACTTCGGCAGTGCGCACTTCGGCCTCAAGGACGCCGACTTCCTCTCGCTGCTCAAGAAGGCGAAGCCGGCGGGCCTCACCTTCGACCCCGTGCTGTAGGCCGCCTCGGTGCCTCGTCCCGACCGCCTGCCCGCTCCAGGATCGATTGTCAGTGGTGGGTGAGAGAGTCGAGGCATCGAGTCGGAATGAGGGGGAGCTGTCGTGACCGGAGCCCAGAACTACATCAACCACGTTGCCCTTGTGCTGGACGCCAGTTCGTCCATGTCCCACCTGAGCCGGAAGGTCGTCGAAGTCGCCGACCAGCAGATCGCCTACCTGGCCCGCCGCTCCAAGGAGCTGGACCAGGAGACCCGCGTCACGGTGTACGTCTTCGCCGACACGGTGGAGTGCGTCATCTACGACAAGGACGTGCTGCGGATGCCGTCGCTCAAGCAGATGTACCGGGCCGGCGGAATGACGGCGCTGCTGGCCGCGACGCTCAAGTCGCAGCGCGAGCTGGCACAGACGGCGCAACTGTACGGCGACCACAGCTTCCTGACGTTCATCCTCACCGACGGTCAGGAGAACGCCAGCCATCGCTGTCCGGACGCCCCCACCAGGAACGCGCGGGCGCTGGTCGATGCCGTGTCCGGGATGATCGCCACCCAGGAGGACAACTGGACGCTGGCCGTGCTGGTGCCGGACCAGATGGGCAAGCGCGAGGCCACGCAGTGCGGTTTCCCGAAGGACAACATCGCCATCTGGGACGCCACGAGCACGCAGGGGCTCGAGGAGGCCGGGCAGGTCATCCAGGAGGCCACCGAGAAGTTCATGGTGGGCCGCACCCGGGGCATCCGGGGATCACGCGCGGTGTTCTCCACGGGTGCGGAGGCCGTCAACCAGGACACCATCAAGGCGGCCGGCCTCACCCCGGTGGACGCGTCGGGATACGAGCTGATCCCGGTGACGCGTGACGCGGCGATACGCGACTGGGTGGTCGAGAGCGGCCACACGTACCGCACGGGCGGCGCGTACTACCAGTTGAGCAAGTCCGAGAAGGTGCAGGCGCGCAAGCAGATCGCGGTGCTGGAGAAGAAGACGGACCAGGTGTACACGGGACCGGAGGCCCGGGCCCTGCTCGGGCTGCCCGACGCGGAGGTGCGCGTGAGGCCGGACCACAACGACGACTTCACCATCTTCGTGCAGAGCACCAGCGTGAACCGGAAGCTCGTCCCGAACACCCGGCTGCTGCTGATGACGAACTGACCCCGGCAGAGGCGCCGCAGTCTCCTGGCCGGTCCACAGCCGCCTCCACATCGTGGCCGGCCCACGGCAGGCATCCACCGTGGGCCGGTCCACGGCGGCCCGCGCGAGGGTGTCGGCGGTTCCCGGCAGCCCCGGCAGCACCCAGCGGTCGCCGACGGTCCATGGCGGCCGAACCTGAGGCCCTGGACGCCGGGGTGCCCGCACCCACCAGGTGCGGGCACCCCGGCCGCGAAGGCGCGTGGGGTGCCGGGCCGTTCCCGGCTCCCCCTCAGCGCTTGACGGACTTGGCGGGCTTCGCGGGTGCGGGCTTCTTCGCCGGGGCCGGCTTCTTCTTCGCCGCCTCGTCCTTGGCACGCGCCTCGTACTGGCCGATGTCCAGGAAGTGGCGCAGCTCGTCCGGCGTGCCCTTCAGCGCCTTGGCCGCCGCGGCCTTGACCGCGGGGCCGCCCGCCGCCTGGATGCGCGTGGCACGGGCGCGGTCGTCCTCGAGGCGCGCGGCGTGCTGGCCGGTGTCCAGGAAGGCAGTGATGGCCTGCGTGGTGTTGGCCTCCAGGGCCTGCCGGGCCTTCGCCTTGACCGTCGGGCCGCCCAGGCTGATGATCTGCGACACGCGCACCCGGTCGTCCTGGAGGCGCGCCGCGTACTGCCCGGAGTCCAGGAAGCTCCGCACGTCCGCCGCCGTGCCGTTGAGCGCCTTGCTGCCCGCCTCCTTCACGCCGCGGCCGCCCCGGTGCATGATCTGGGCGACGAGCACCCGGTCGTCCTCGTGCTGCGCCCGGTACTGGCCGGACTCCAGGAAGTCGACGATCTCCTGCGGGGTGCCCTTCAGCGCCTTCTTGGCGGCTTCCTTCACCGCGGGGCCGCCCCTGCTGAAGATCTGCGACACCCTCACCTCGTCGTCGACGAGCCGCTCCTCGTACTGTCCGGTCTCCAGGAATGCCCGCATCTGCTCGGGCGTGCCGTCCAGCGCCTTCTGTGCCGCCTCGCGCACACCCGGCCCGGTGTAGGGGTTGGCCAGCATCTTGAGGATCGCGGCGCGGTCCTTCTCGGCGGGGGTCGGCTCCGTGGGCGAGGAGGACGGTGCCGGGGCGGCCGGCGTCCCACCGTCGGCGGCGATCGCCGGGACGGAGAACAGGAGCGCGGGGGTGAGGGCCACCGCCGCGACCATGGCCGGGACGCGGTTCAGCTTCATGTACACCTACCAAATCAAGGGATGATCTTCACATCATCTTCGAATGTGCGTTGATCTTGTGCGATTTCCGTTGCCGGGTCAAACGGGTTGTCAGGTTTCGGCCAGCGGCGCCGCGCGCATGCGCCGTACCCGGCCGGAAGCCATCCGGACGGGTACGGCGGCGTGCATGCGCCACCGGCGGGGGCCGGCGGGAGCCGGCGTGTGCAGACGGGCGTGACGGCTCGTCAGCCCACGAGGTGCCGGACGGCACTCACCACGTGCGGCCCGTGCCCGAACGCCGCACTGACGCGTTCCAGCCGCTCGTACGCCGACGGAGACAGGCGAGAGCAGAACGGGCCGGTGGCGCAGAGCAGGAAGCGGAACGCCAGCTCCGGGCACACCGTCTCGGCGCAGCGCACGAGCGCCTGCCGCGTGGGAACCAGCGGTGTGGAGCTCCATGGCTGCGGCTGGTCGAGCACCCCGACCAGGTCGACGACGTCCGCCGTCATCCGCCGGTGCTCGACGGCCGCCGCACTTGTTCCGTCCGGCACGCACGCGGGGTACGTCGAGCAGGAAGCCGGTGAGGCGCCGCGGGACCGCGCGATGGGGACGACGAAGGACAGCACCTCCTGGAGCCACTCCCGCTCCTTGCCCGGGATTCCCGGAGCGCCGAGCGAGATGTCCGTGGCGTACCACAGCAGGCCGATCTCCTCGCCGCTGAGGCCGGAATCCCTCAGCCGCAGGAGGTCCTCGATGAGCAGGAGCAGAGACGTCGGGTCGCCCTGCGCGCCGTACCGCTGGGCGATGTGGTCCAGCGCGCTGTCGGCGTAGTTGCCCCAGTCGCGGTGGAAGGACGTGCCCAGGTCGGTCGCTCCGAAGTCGGACGCCAGGTGGTCCCGTACGGCGAGGGGGTCGTGCATGAGTCGCTCCCTTACAGCGGGTAGGCGGTCAGGACGTAGAAGCCGCCGGGCTTGTGGCCCTTCTTGATGGCCAGGGTCACCTTGAAGCGGTTGCTGGTGGTGGAGCTGTAGTTGCCCAGGTGGTCCATGCTGTCACCCAGGGACCCGGTGCCGTACGTACCGGTGAGGGTGAGCTGCTGCTTCCCGTTGGGCTTACCGGCATCCGCGACCCACTTGCTGATTTCGGCCTTCTTGTCGGCGACGAGCTGGTTGACCGCCTTCTGGGCGAGGTCGGCACTGGCCCAGCGGGAGTTCGGGGTGGGCCGGCCGACCTTCCGGGTCTTCTTGACGGCCAGGTCCTTCATCTCGTCCCGGGTGACGTTGACGTGCTCGTCCAGGGTGTGCGCCACGCCCGGGAACATCCGCTCGGCGCGCGCCAGATCGGTGCAGTTGTGGACGAGGACGTCCTCGGTGCCGACCCGGACGTAGTAGCTGTCGATGCCGCTGACGTCCAGGTCGTAGGTGTCCAGCCGCTCGTCGGAGCGCTCGGTGGCGGTGACCGTGACGGACGCGCCGTCGGGGGTGCGCAGGCGGTCGCCGGGCCGCAGCTCGCCGGCCGGTACCCAGCGCGCGCGCTCGGGCAGCCAGTACCGGTGGTTCGCGGTGGAGGTGACGGTGCCCGGCCGGGAGGCGTCCGCCTCGCCCACGGCCACGGTCAGGCGGACGAACGCCTTGTCCGTGTACGAGGAGGTGAAGGGCACCGACTGCACCGGTCGCGGCAGCGTCAGCTCGGTGTCGCCGCCCGGGTCGGTGGCCAGCACGAGGTCACCGGCGCGTACGTCCTCGATCGCCTTGTGCGAGCCGTTGGCCATCAGCACCGGCGTACCGGCCGGGAAGCTGTTGCACTCGAAGACCGCGTCGCCCTTGCGGGCGCCCTTGATGTCGTCCGGGAGGAGCTTGCCGCCGAGCTTGAGCCAGCGCAGCACGGCCAGGGAGCCGAGGCCCCGGTCGAAGCCGCTGACGTGCTCGCCGGTCACCAGGTCCTTGCCGGTGACGGCCTCCACGATGCCCTTGCCGTCCCCGATGCCGGGCAGCAGGCCGAGCAGGATCGACATGCGGCGCTGCTGCTCCGCGTCGTCCAGGCCGGAGGAGCCGTCGCTCCAGGTCTTGCCCAGGCCGGAGAAGTCGAAGTCGAAGGCCGGCACTTGGCGCAGGCCCTCCGCGGCCTTCTTGATGGCGGGGACGACCTTGTTCATGTCGTCGACGGCCTTGTTGGCCTCGCCGATGCCCTGGTTGAGCTGGTCCATGCCCTTGTTTGCCTTGGCGATGGACTTGTTCATGTCGTCGAGCGAGCGGTTGATGTCGTCGACGGCGTCGTTCATCGTGTTCAGGCCGCGGTTCATCTGCGCGAAACCGGCGTTGATGTCGTCGAGGGCCTTGTTGATGCCGTCGAGACTGCCCTTGACGCCGTCGACGGCGGCCTGGAACTTCGGGTCGCCGACGATCTTCGCCAGCATCAGGACGAGCTGGATCAGCATCATCGTGAGCTGGATCATGACCAGGATGGTCTCGATCGTCTCCAGTACGTCTTTGATCAGCTTGTCGATGTCGGCCTGCGCGCCCGCGGCGACCGCGCGGATCTGACCCTCGACCTTTTTGCGGTACTCCGGGTCCGCGATCGTGCTCGGGTCCTGCTTGAAGGCGTCCTGCAGCTTCTGGAGCCCGGCGGCCTCCTTCTTCACCGTGGAGAAGTGGTCGACGGTGTCCTTGTGCAGGTAGTGGATGCCGTACGCGAACATGCCGATGCCCGCGCCGACCTTGACGGCCTTGCCCGCGAAGTCCCGGTAGCAGGCGGGCTTCTCCAGGAGCGGCAGCTTGCCGCAGCCGGAGACGGCAGCGGCCCCCTTGACGATGGAGGCGAACCGGTCGGCGTCGAGCTCGGCCTCCGCGCGGGCGAGCTCCTGCTCCGCGGCGACGACCTGGATGCTCTGCGCGGCGACCGCGCTCTCCTTGCCCATGCCGAGCGTCACGAAGAGGCTCAGCAGGAGCAGGAAGGATACGGCCCTGATTCTCGAATGGTGGTACATGTACGTCCCGTGCCAACGGGCGCGGCGCCACCGGATGGTCCGTCCGGCGCGCCCGGCGCCCTGTGTTCCCCCGGGAGGACGCGACGCGCCGTGGACGCGGTGACCCCCCGATTACCGATGAGTAGCTTACGGCCTCGGCGGCCCTCGCCGATCACCTGGGGCGGGCGGCCGGGCCCCGCGCGTAGAAGCCGAGGCCATCGTGGGACGGACGCGCGATGCTGCACGGGTGATCGAACGGGACGACGCGGTGCGGATCGTCGAGGAAGAACGGGAACGCGACTATCGGAAGCGGCTGTTCGACGGCCGGGACCCCAGGCGCTCGGCAGTGGTGGCAGCGGAGCCGCACGAACTGGCGTGGATCGTCTCCTGGACCTCCCGGGAGTACCTGCGCACCGGGAACTCCGCCCCGCGCTGGCCGGCAACGGACCGTACCTCGTCGACCGCGTCGACGGGAGCCTGCACCGGATCGGCGTCCTCAGCGCGCGAGAGGGCACCTGGGAGGCGGACTACCGCCGTCGCGTCCGGGGGGAGGTCGTACGGACCGCCGTGGATGATCTGCACGACGAGGTCCGGACGGTGGCGCTCACCCGCGGGCGGCCGCACGCCATGCGTGTCCTGCGCCGCGGCGTTCCCGCGCTCTCCCTGCCGCAGGCGGTCGAGTACGTCACCGCCCTCCTGGGCGGCAGCCTGCCGGCGCACCTACGAGCGCTCACCGCCTCGGCGCTGACACCCCCTGCCGCTCCGGTGGCGACCGTGGAGACGGTGCGTGGAGCGGGGCCCCGCCACGTCCGCCGGCCCGAGCGGTAGCCACGGCAGGCGTCCACCTCACGCACTGCGGGGACTGCTGCTGTCGCCGGCCCGGTCCGCGCCGCGCCGCAGCCGCCGGGCGTCCCCCGAAGGCCCGCGCCCCTGGTGCTCCTCGTGCCCAATAGGCGTACGCCCCCGCCTGCACGTCGCCGCCCACGCCCCCGCCTGCACGTCGCCGCCCCCGTCCGGCACTGTCCGCGCCGGCGGTCAGGAGCGGTGGCCGCGGCCCCCGGGCAGCAGACCGGCGCGGCGGGCCAGCTCGTCCTCCGCCCCCGTCCCCGGGCGCTTGCCCGGCGTCGAGCGGACGACGTAGCGGAAGGGCAGGCCGCCCGGCTCGGCGACCATCCCCCCGAACCGCGTGTCGCCGGCGAACCAGACCTGGTCCGCCGGGCGCTGCCCCCGCGGCGGCTGCGGGCCGTCCCATCCGTCCGAGGGGAGCGGGAACGAGCAGTGGCTCTGCCCGTCCGGCTGGAGCAGCACCACCCGGCCGTCCGTGCCCCAGCGCCGCCCCTGGGCCCGCTCGCCCTCACCGGCGACGACCCGGACGTCCTGCGTGCGGACGGGCCACACCTGCCAGCCGTACGTGGACATGATCAGCCGCTCCTTGCGCCGCGCCCGGCGCCAGAGCAGCGTCAGGGCGGCCGTCACCAGGACGAGCGGAGCCAGGCACGCGGCGGTGACCAGGCCCGTCACCGTGCCGGGGCCGATGGCCACGAGGACGACCGCTAGCAGTGCCGCCTCGGCCGCGAGCGCCAGGAGGCCCCACCGCAGGCCGCGCTCACGGCGCCTCAGCACGTCCTCGACGCCGGGGGTGTCCACCGCCGCTCCGGGCAGCACCTCGTACCCGTACTCAAGAGCGATCATCACGCGTTCCCGTCTCGGAAAGGCCGCCGGCCGCACGGCACCGTGCGGAACGTTCTCCGGCGGGAACCCCTGCCGACCCCGCCCCGGTCGGCAGGAGCCTACTGGCCGCGCGGGCCGAGGTCTGCACGCACAGGGATGCGGGAGGCCTCACAGACCCGCGAGCGTGAGGGCGGTCGCGGTGACGGACCGTGCGACGGTGGCGGCGAAGTCGGGGCTGTGGTCCTCGTCGTGGAGGGTGTCGCCCGGGGTGTGGTACTGCCGGGTGCCGTTCCCGGGCTCGCCGTCGGGCGTGGAGAACAGGTCCTCGGAGACGGCGACGGCCGCCCACCCCCGCTCGTGGAAGCTCGCGTGGTCGCTGCGCCCCACCGCCGGGTCGTCGTCGCCGGTGACCTGCTGGACCGTCACCGCCGGATCGATGACCGGGACGGTACGGGCCACCCGGCCGCCCAGTGCGTCGGACGCGATGGCGACGGCACCGGGGACCGAGGAGCCGCTGTGGATCTCGATGGTGGGCGCGCTCCCGTGCTGCCGGCCCGCGATCATGTCCATCTGGAAGACACCGGTGATGCGGTCGCCCGCGGCGGCGGCGGCCCGTGCGTAGAACTTGCTGCCGGTCAGGGCCTGTTCCTCGGCGTTGAAGAGGACGAAGCGGATGTTCCGGGTCGGCGTTCCCCCGTCGTCGAGCAGCGTCCTCAAGCACTCGGCGGCGGCCAGGACGCCGGCGGTGCCGCTCCCGTCGTCGTCGGCGCCCGGCGCGGGGTCGGCGGCCGGGTCGTACGGGCGCGGGTCACCGTCCGCGTCGAAGAAGTCGCCGTTGGCGGCGGTGGAATCGAGATGCGCGGTGATGAGTACGGTGGAGTCGGCGTCCGGGACGCGGTGCTCGGCCTCCACGTTGAACAGCCGGTGCCCCTGCCACTGGAAGGAGTGCCGCCGGACCGTCAGCCCGAGGTCCCGGAAGCGCTGCGCCAGGGCCTCGACGACCCGCTCGTTGTCCTCGGACGAGGCGTCACGGCTGCGGATGCGCAGCGGCCCGCCCGCCACCAGCGGCTCGGCACCGGAGATCCGGGCCACGTGCCCGCTCAGTACGTCCGGGGTGATGGCCGCGCGGACCGCGTCGAGCGTCCGGCGGGAGGGGAGCCCGTCGCCGGCCACCGCCGCGATGCCCCCGGGCGGCGCCTCACCGCGTGGCGCGAGGAGCGCCGGATCGGGCAGCAGCCGTTCGGTGTGCCCGGGCTTCGCGTCCGGCAGGTGCACGTCCTCGACCGGGGCACCGGCGGGCGCGGCGAGGTAGACGCCGCCCGGCGCGGGTCCCAGCGGGACGACCGGCGCCGGCTTCGTCCCCGGGGGCCTGGCCGACGGGCGGGGCGCCCGCGCGGCACCGGCCGGCTCCCCGGCGACGAAGCCGAGGACGGCGTTGGCGCGCATGGACTCCGCGGCCGCGCGGCGAAGCTCGGGCGAGGTGGCCGCGAGGGCCTCGGCCGCCTCCTCGGCTGCCGGGAGTGGACGATTGTCGCGTACGAGGAAGGCCGCCGTGTCCCCGACGTGCCCCCGTATGTCCACGGCGCACCCGGCCCGTTCGAGTGCCTGGACGCCCCGCGCGGTGGCCATGGCGAGGACGAGGCGCTCGGACGCGACATGCATGGGGACGATCTCGGACTCGTTCGCGATCGCCTCCAGCGCGGACGGCCGCCGGCCCTCCGGAAGTGCGATCCGGACCCAGAAGACGGGGCGGGCCTCCAGCGCCGCGAGGGTGAACACGGGATGGGGCGACGTGCGCATCCCCACCTGTCCGGCGAACGCGCGCTCCTGGTGGTCCTCGCCCACGAAGACGCACTCGTCGGCGGATGCCGCACCGGCGCCGGCCGCGCTCGCGACCGCCGCCTCGAAGAGCCCGCGGCTGTCCTTCGGGCCCCAGTGGACGAGATCGTCGTCCGGGAAGCGGCCGGGGAAGGCCTCGTGGAGCGCGGCCGCGACCGAGGCGGCGGCGCCCTCGCCCGTCCCCGGGGCGGAGATGATGCCGAGGGGTACGTCGGGCAGGGCGTCGAGAACGGCGGTGACGCGGGGGCGGGGCAGGAGTTTCAGCGAGCCGTCGGGCTCGGTCCGGGCGTCCGCGAGGGTCGCCCCGATGTCGAAGAAGAGCACGGGCATCTCGGTTCCTCCGCGGCCCGGAAGCCTGGGAGGCCCTGCGGCCCCGCCCCCGCGGCCGGCGACCGTGCACGCTGCTCCGAGTACAGGCTCCCGCTGGTTCCATCGTCGTCCCGCGGTTGCGTTCCCGCATCCGGTGGCGTACGAGAAGCCGTTCAACGTCGCACAGTTGAAGAGGTTACGGGTTGCCTGGTGCACCGATCCGTCCGGTTGCCGCCCGCACCACGCGGTGTGACGTTTGAAGGGGGCATGGGCCGAACGGGGCGGAACGACAAGGGGGCGGCACACCAGCAACGCGGGCGCGACGAGGGGTCGCAGTCATGTCACATCTCGAAAGATTCCGCTATCACTTCACCGACGACCCACGGGCGGGCGGCGCGCCCCCGGGGCCCGAGTCCCTCCGCGGTACGGAGGCGGGGGAGGGGGCCGAGAGCCGACGGGGCTTCAACTCCGCCGAGTCGGCGGCACGGTTCTACCTCGCCGAGAAGCTCGCCCAGGAGGAGACACCGGCACTGCGCGGCGCCGTCCGGGAGGACCGGCCCGAGCGCGTACCGGACCTCGCCCTGAGCACGGAGCGCCACCAGGCCGGCACGGGCACCACGCTCGTGCGGTTCGAGCAGACCCGGCACGAGATCCCCGTCTTCGGTGCCGAGGTGCTGGTCGAGCTGGACGAGGACCAGCGCCTCGTCTCGATGGACGCCAGGCTCGGCGAGGTGACCGGCGTCGGTACCGTGCCGGACCTGTCGGGCACGGACGCCCTGGAGCGGGTCAAGGCGGCGACGGGAAGCACCGTCGACGCCGAGGAGCTGCCGCCGCCGGCACTCGCGTACATCAGCCGCGACGACGACTGGCACCTGACCTGGCACCTGCGCGACGTGCCGGCCCAACTGCCGGAGAACCGGCCCGAGGAGGGCCGGCACGGCCATGGGCTCGGCGCCTCGCCGCGCGAGGACTTCCCGCTCACCGGCTACTTCGTCGACGCCTTCTCCGGCGAGATCCTCAAGTCGTACGGGATGGCACCCACGATCACCGTGCCGACGCGGCTGGAGGGCGAGGACGAACTGAGCGTGCGGCACCGGTTCCAGGGCAGCCGGCAGAACGGTTCGTTCCTCCTGCACGACCAGTGGCGGCAGATCGCCACCTACGACATGGACTTCGCCGACATCGACACCGCCCGCCCCCCGGCGGCCGCGATCGGCTCGGCGCAGGCGGACTTCGGCGCCGGCCACCGGGCCGGGGTCTCGGCGCACGTCAACGCCGAGCGGGTGGAGAAGTTCTACCGCGACCAGCTCCACCGCAACGGCATCGACGACGCCGACATGGACCTGGTGTCGGTGGTCAACTGCACCTACCGCGAGGACGGACCGGGCCCCGAGTGGGTCAACGCCGTCTGGTGGCAGCGGCGGATGTGGTTCGGCCAGGTGGCCGACGGGGACCGGCTGGTCAGCCTGGCCAGTCACTTCGACGTCAACGCCCACGAGATCACCCACGGAGTGATCGAGACCTCCAGCGACCTGGTCTACCAGGACCAGTCCGGCGCGCTCAACGAGTCGCTGGCGGACACCATGGGCGTCTGCATCGCCAACTGGTACCAGGCACCGGACCGCGACGACGTGCGCACCTGGAACTGGGAGATCGGCAAGGGGCTGGGGCCCCGCGGGCTGCCGCTGCGCGACATGAGCGACCCCACCCGGACCGGGGACCCCGACCACATGCGCGACTACCTGCGCACGTCGCGGGACAACGGCGGTGTCCACACCAACAGCAACATCCACAACAAGGCGATGTTCCACCTGCTCACCTCGGTGGACCCGGCTGGCGAGCCGGTCCTCAAGGTCGAGGAGTGGGCGCTGCTCATCTACCTCGCCCTGGTGCGACTGCTGCGCGAGTCGGACTTCGAGGACATGCACCAGGCACTGCGGGACGTCACCAGCACCTACCTGTCCGGCAACACCCCGCTGCGGACCGCCGCCCAGACGGCGATCGACGAGGCGTACCAGAAGGTGGGCATCGCCTGATCCTGCCGTGGCCGGTGGCCGGTGGCCGGTGGCCGGTGCCTATGGCAGCGGTCGGCCGGACCCACGTGTACGGGGCCGGCCGACCGCCGCGCAGTCGCGGCCCCCTTACCCGTGCCGTAGTCGGACCTCTCCACCAGGGGCGCCCTGCCGGCCCGAAGCGGCCCCGCCCCCGCCACCCGGCGAGACCGACAGCGGGGCGGTGGCGCGCCCGGCCGTGACGCCCCCTTCCCGGGCGCGTTGAGCCGGTCGAGGCGCACGCCGCTACCGGGGAGAGCACGTGAACGACGACGCCCAGCACGCGGCGGCGGCGACGGTACGGCGCTCCTCACCGCCACACCCCCGCACAGCAGGAGCACCCGATGACCACCAGCCCCAGCCCCGCCTGGCTGCCGCCCGAGCAGTTCGCCGAAACCCTGCCCAAGGCAACGGTCTTCGGCGCCGTGTTCTTCACCGACGAGCGCGACCATCCCCTGCACCTGAGGGCGGTCTACTCCTCCACCCACCCGTGGCAGTGGCCCGGCGGCACCACCGAGGAGGGCGAGCGCCCCTGGCGGACGGCCGTCAGGGAGTGCGAGGAGGAGACGGGCATCGTGGTGTCCGGCCCGCCCCGGCTCCTGGCGGCGGTGTTCGGTCTCCCCGGGGCGCAGTGGCCGTACGCCACGGCCGGTTACGTGTTCGACGGAGGCCGGCTCTCGGATCGGCAGATCGAGGAGATCCGGCTCGCGCCCGAGGAGCACGACGAGTGCCGGGTGCTGCCGCTGCCGCAATGGCGGCCGCTCATGCCGGCGAGGGACTTCGACCGCCTGAAGGCGGTGATGGAGGCCCGCCGGACCGGCAGGGCCGCGTACATCGGTGCATGGGACTGGGAGGACTAGACGCGTGCGCCGTTCCCGCACGGCCGTCCGGCCGCCCGGGCCGGCCCGCCGCCACGGAGCGGTCGTCCTCCAGCACCCTTCCCGGCGTTCGCCGTTCCCTTCCCCGCCGTGCCCGGACCTACCATGGCCGCATGGCCATCGACCTCTTCGCAGGCATCCCCGTCGACGACTACGCGGCGGCCCTGGCCTGGTACGAGCGTCTGCTCGGCTCGCCGCCGGCGTTCGTCCCGAACGACACCGAAGCCGTGTGGGAGCTGGCGGAGCACCGGTACGTGTACGTCGAGCACCGGCCCGGGCACGCCGGCCACGCGATGCACACCGTCTTCGTCGAGGACCTCGACACCCGCGTCGCCGCGATCGCCGAGCGGGGCCTGCGGCCCTGGCACCGCGAGACCTACTCGAACGGCGTGCGCAAGGTCATGTACCGGGACCCGGACGGGAACGAGATCGGATTCGGCGGCGGCCCGGTGTGAGCCCTCCCTCCCCGAGCGCGAGGCGGTGCCGCAGACCCGGGCCCGGCACGCCGTACGCGCCCGGTGGCCGGGGGCCCGTCGTCCCGGGCGGCACAGTGGTGCGGGTGACACGCGAAGGACACCCCGCCCGCACTCCCGACGGCCATCACGTCATCATCGACGGGCGACGCTGGCGCGCCACCGACCCGTTGATCCCCGAGGACGTCGCCGCCCGCCTGCGTACCCACCTCATGGCGGCGCGGCGGGCAGTGGGCGCCGCGAGACGCGCGCACGACGAGGAGGCGGAGGCCGCAGCCCGGTCCCGCGTGCACATGGCGAAGGTGGCGCTGGGCGAACGCGGTGTGCCCTGGTGGGAGCAGGACGAGACCGAGCGGCGCACACGCTGGACGGAGGGCCTGACCGCACTGGACCGGGGCTGAACCGACACATCTGGGCGGTGTGCGTGCGGTACGCGGTGCGGACGGTGCGCACAGACGGGCGCCCGCCGTGCGCCGGCGCTACTCGTCGGCCGGCGGGGGACCGGGCCGGTGGGCGCGGCGGATGCGGATCGGTCCGCGGGCCTCCGACGGCTCGACGGGGCGGCCACCCTGGGTGATGTGCACCTCTCCGGCATCGACCAGCCGGCGGGCCGCGCGTCGGGCCGGTTCCATGAGCGCACGCCAGCCGTCGTCGTCCCCCTCGTACACCGCCCGTGCGGCGTCGGAGGGGCAGATCGTCGCGGTCGGGCCCCGACGCCGCAGGAGCTCCAGAATGGCTCGCTCCAGGCGCCGGACCGTCCGGCCTTCGCTGTCCGCCACTCCCTCAGTATCGCCGCACACCGTGCCGCGTACCCGGCGGGAGCAGGCGGGAGCAGGCGGGAGCAGGCGGGACGCGGGGGCGTTTCCGTACCCTGGCGGCATGCGCATGCGCCCCACTCTGAGCTGGACCCCCACCGAGGACTGGCCGCCGGGCACCACCGACCCGGGACCGGTCGTGGACGCGCTGAGCGGCGGCGGTGTGCTGGTGCTCAGCGGCGCGGGCATCTCCACGGAGTCCGGCATCCCCGACTACCGGGGCGAGGGCGGGAGCCTGAGCCGGCACACGCCGATGACGTACCAGGACTTCACCGCCGGCGCCCGGGCCCGTCGCCGGTACTGGGCGCGCAGCCACCTCGGGTGGCGCACCTTCGGCCGCGCGCGCCCCAACGCCGGGCACCGCGCCGTGGCCGCGTTCCAACGGCACGGCCTGCTCTCGGGGGTGATCACCCAGAACGTCGACGGCCTGCACCAGGCCGCCGGCAGCCAGGGCGTCGTGGAGCTCCACGGGAGCCTCGCCCGGGTCGTCTGCCTCTCCTGCGGCGCCGTGAGCACGCGCGCCGACCTGGCCCGGCGGCTGGAGGAGGCCAACGCGGGCTTCGAACCGGTGGCCGCGGGCGTCAACCCGGACGGGGACGCCGACCTCACGGACGAGCAGGTGGGGGACTTCCGGGTGGTGCCCTGCGCGCTCTGCGGCGGCATCCTCAAGCCGGACGTGGTGTTCTTCGGCGAAGCGGTGCCTCCGCGGCGGATCGAGCACTGCCGCGAGCTGGTCCGCGGGGCGACCTCGCTGCTGGTTCTGGGGTCCTCGCTGACGGTGATGTCCGGCCTCCGGTTCGTACGCCTGGCGGCCGAGGAGGGGAAGCCGGTACTGATCGTCAACCGGGACCCCACCCGGGGCGACCCGCACGCCCTCACCCGCGTCGCGCTCCCGCTGGGCCCGACCCTCTCGGCGGTGGCCGCCCGGCTCGGCATCCCCGCCGACGACAGCACGGCAGCCGGCCAGGAGTCGTGATCACGGTACGTTTCCGGGGCTCGCCTCGAGCCACGCGGGGCGCCCGGGCCGACGCACCGCCGGACGAGTAGGTCGTGTCGGCCAGCACGACCGCAGGCCGGGCCCCTGGACGCCCTGTGCCGATCCACTCGGATCGCTGCCATGGCCCGGGCAGCGGCAGACGGCTCCGTACCGGTGGAAGGGGCGTCGGGCGCGGCCGTTCACCGCGGGGCGGCCGTGTCCCGGTACCGGGGGCCGTGCACGAACAGCTCCTCGACGGGGACGCGCGGCGGCGCCCAGTGCTCCTGGAAGTCCGGGTGCCCGCTCCAGCGCACCGCGGCCTGACGCAGCGCCAGGCCGACGCCGTCGATGAACCCGGCGTCGCGAACGTCGAGCGCTCCGTGGTCGCGGTACCGCAACAGTGCGGCGTAGAGCCCGAGCTGTGCGTTCAGCCCGGTGACGAGCGGCTCGACCGGGGCGGTCGGCACCTCGGCGATCCGGTCGGCGAGAAAGTCGATCAGCGCGCGGCCGTCGGCGGTGGTGAGTCCGTGCGGGCCCAGGGCCATGGAAACAGTCCTTCGTGCAGGGCTCGGGCAGAGGACGCGGGAGGCGCTTCGGGAGCTCCTCCACGGGCCCGCCGCCGAGATTCGCGTCCCGTACGCGGGTGACGCAGCGGTGCGCGCGCCCGCGCCGGTTGCTCGGGGTCGAACAGAGCGTACGGGGCGCCGGGCTGGTGAGTTCACCGGGTGCTCAGTGCTGATGCCCGTTCTCGCGCCGCCGCAGGAGGGCCTGAGCCTCGGCGGCCTGGGCCTCACCGCGGTGCTGCCGGAGCCGCAGGCTCGCATCCCGCTCGATGAGTTGGCCGTCGAGGTTCTCCGTACGCGGCCTGCGGTCCCGCCGGACGAGTATCACGACCAGTACCGCCACGACGACACCGACACCGACCAACAGCTCCACAGCCACCGCCCCCTCGATCGCTCGTGCCCCGCACGTTACACGTGGTGCGCCACGCGGGGTCGAGCAGTACGCGGGGCCATGACCACGCCCGCCCTGTCCGTACCGTCCCGTGCCCGCGGACAAGGCGCGTGACGGGAGCGGGCTCAGGGCGTCACGGTGAAGCCGCCGACGATCGCTCCGTAACCGATGTGGGCGAGGACGGTGACCACGGGGGTGCCGGGCCCGTAGTTGCGCATCAGGAAACCGGGCGGCTCCAGCAGCGCCGTCTGTGGGGCGCTGGTCACCGGGCTGCCCATGCGCGGGTGGACGAGCGGCAGCAGGATGTTGACCAGCGCGGTGCCGGCGAACAGGCCGTGCGCGAGACCGAACAGGGCGCCCAGCCACCAGCCGGCCTGGTCGATGGCGGCGAAGACGGCGAGATAGACGAACGCGAAGATCTGCCCGTTGAGGAAGTGCATCAGGTAGCCGAGGGCCTTGGCGCGGGTGCGGTCGACGGTCACCGCCGTCCCGAGGAGGAACGGCAGGTCCATGCGGGTCAGCCTCAGCTCACTGGCGGCACGCAGTGCGGTGGTCAGGGCGAGCGTGCCGACGAACGCCCCGGCGGCGGTTCCCCACGCGTTCACCGGGCCGTGTCCTTGCCGGCGGCCGTGATGGCGCAGGCGGCGCTGATCAGCGCCAGGTGGCTCAGGCCCTGGGGCAGGTTTCCCAGGAAGTCCCCGGTCGCGGGGTCGGTCTCCTCGCTGTAGAGGCCGACGTCGTTGGCCAGGCCGGTCAGCTCGTCCATCAGCGCGATCGCCCGCGGCAGGTCGCCGGTGCGGGCGAGTGATTCGGCGAGCCAGAAGGAGCAGGCGAGGAAGGCTCCTTCGCCGCCGGCGAGGCCGTCTTCCCCGGAATACCGGTCGACGTGGGGTCCGTGCCGCAGATGGCGGTCCAGGGTGCTGATCGTGGCCCGCATGCGGTGACCGTCACCGCCGTATCCGTAGAGGTGGCCCAGCAGGACGGCGGCGTCCAGGTCGTCACCGTCGGCGGCGCGAACGTAGCTGTCGCGCCTGGGTGAGAAGCAGCGGCCCTCGACGAACCCGGTGATCTCGTCGCGCGCGGCGTGCCAGCGCCCGAGGTGCCGGCTGGGGATCATGCCGCGTTCGGCGAGGTCGGCGGCGCGGTCGAGGGCCACCCAGCACATCATCTTCGACTGGGTGAAGTGCCGGGGCGGGCTGCGGACCTCCCAGATGCCCGCGTCCGGCTCCTTCCAGACCGTGCACACGAGGTCGGCCAGCTCCGCCAGACGGTGGGCGACATCCCCGTCCAGCCCGCCCATGGCATGGGCGTACTGCCAGGCCGTCTGCATCAGCTCGCCGTAGGTGTCGAGCTGCACCTGCCGGGCCGCGGCGTTGCCCGTACGGACCGGCCCCGAACCCCGATAGCCCTCCCACGGCAGGGTCTTCTCCGGGGTGCGATGCCCGCCGTCCAGCCGGTACAGCACGTTCAGACGGGGGTGGGTCTGCTGAGAGGCGTGCATCAGCCACCAGAAGTACGCGTGTGCCTCCGCCGGGCAGCCCAGCCGCAGGAAGGCGGCCAGGGTGAAGGCGGAGTCGCGCACCCAGGAGAAGCGGTAGTCCCAGTTGCGCTCGCCGCCGATCTCTTCGGGCAGTGAGGCCGTCACCGCCGCCGCGACCGCACCGGAGGGGGCGTACACCAGCAGCTTCAGCGCCAGCAGGCTGCGCATCACGGCCTGTTGCCACCGCCCGGTGTACAGCCGGTCGTGCGCCCAGTTCCGCCAGGCCGCGCACGTGGCGTCCAGGCGCGCCTCGCAGTCGGAGCGGGTGGGCAGGACGAGGGGCTCCTGATGGGCGAACGGCATCGCGAGCAGTGCGCACCGGCCCGCGGCGAGTGCGAAGTCCCCGCTGACGGCATCCCCCGTACACGTGGGTTCGCCGGCGTCCCAGGCGCAGACCGCGAGCGCATCGCGTCCGGCTGTCGCCACCGGAACCATGGCACGCCGGGCGATGCGCGTGTGGTGGGTGCCGTAGCCGAACCGGGGCTGCACGCTCCAGTGCAGGGGCACGGACCCGGAGAGTCCTTCCACCCGTCGCAGCAGTTCCCGCATCGGTGCGAGCGTCGTTTCGTCGTGGAGTGTGAGGGCGTCCGTGACCCGCACCGTGCCCGTGCTGGTGCGGAAGGTGGTCTCCAGGACGTTGGTGCCGGGCAGGTAGCGGCGCTCGCTCTGGTACGGGACCGACGGCGCGAGCGTGAACCGGCCACCGCGGGCGGCGTCCAGCACGGCACCGAACACCGCGGGCGAGTCCAGGTCGGGCAGGCCCAGCCAGTCCACCGACCCGTCCCTGGCGACCAGAGCGGCGGTACGACCGTCACCGATCACCGCGTAGTCCCGCAGCGGAGCGTAGCCGCCGAGGCGCGACCCCCCGGTCGCCGGGCCCGGGACGGCTCCTGTGGCATCCCGACCGCTGATGGTTCCCATGACACCACCATCCCCTGCGGGCTGCCCGCCTGCCCGGTCCGCACCCATGGCGCGGGGCCGGAGCCCCGTCACACCGGCAGTCGTACTCATCCGCCCTGAACGGGCCTGCGCGCCGAGCACCGAGCAACGGCAACAGCCCGTTACCCGGCGACCGCGTCCAGGGACACAGGCGGGTCGCTGAGCCTCTGCTCGTCGACCTGGGCCCCGGTGCGGACGAGCCGCTGAATCGCCTGGGTGACGTCCCAGACGTTGACGTTCATGCCGGCCAGTACCCGGCCCTCGGCGAGCCAGAAGGCGATGAACTCGCGGCTGCCGGTCCGGCCTCGGAAGACGACCCGGTCGTAGCCGCCGGGTCCGACGTGGCCGGTGTACTCCATGCCCAGGTCGTATTGGTCGGTGAAGAAGTACGGCAGGCGTTCGTACGGGGCGTCCTGTCCCAGCATGGCCTTGGCCGCGGCTTGGGACTGGTTGACGGCGTTGGCCCAGTGCTCGACGCGGATGTGCGTGCCGAGCAGCGGGTGGAAGGCGCTTGCGACGTCTCCGGAGGCGTAGATGTCCGGGTGGGAGGTGCGCAGGTGTGCGTCGACGCGGATGCCGTCGTCGACGTCGAGGCCGGCGGCTGTGGCGAGCCGGGTGTTGGGGGTGATGCCGACGCCGACGACGACCGCGTCGGCGCCGATGCGGCTTCCGTCCGCCAGCCGTACCCCGTTCGCGCGCCCGCCGGTTCCGGTGATCTCGGCGATCTTCACACCGCAGCGGAGATCGACCCCGTGATCGGTGTGCAGGTCGGCGAAGATCTGGGACACCTCGCGGCCCAGCACGCGCAGCAAGGGCAGTTCCGCGCTCTCCAGTACGGTGACCTCGACGCCGGCCGTGCGGGCGGCGGCCGCGGTCTCCAGACCGATCCAGCCGGCGCCGATCACGGCGATGCGGGAGGCGGAGGTGAGGAGCCGCTTGATGCGGTCGCTGTCCGAGAGCCGGCGCAGGTAGTGGACGCCGTCGAGGTCGGTGCCGGGAACCGGCAGGCGGCGCGGCGAGGAGCCGGTGGTGAGCAGCAGCTTCGCGTAGCCGAGTCGGCTGCCGTCCGCGAGCGTCACCTCGTGTCCGGCCGGGTCGATCGCGGTGACGTCGGTGCCCAGGCGCAGGTCGACGTCGTGGTCGGTGTACCAGTGGGAGGGGTGGACGTAGACCGTCTCTCGCTCGTCCTTGCCCTGTAGGTAGCCCTTGGACAGCGGTGGCCGTTCGTAGGGGCGTTCGCTCTCCTCCCCGACCAGCACGAGGGGCCCGTGGAAGCCCTCTTCCCGAAGGGTCTGGGCTGCCTTCGCTCCAGCCAGTCCGGCTCCGACGATCACGAAGGCCGGGTTCGCGGTCATGTCCTCTCCTCTGCCTCGTGTGCGGTTTCTCCTGTGGTCCGCGGATCCCCCGGTCGTGGAAGGCCGCTCCGCGGAAATCGGCAGTTCGGCGGCGGGCTGCGTCAAGCCGTCGCCCGTCTGGTGTTCGGTTCGACATCCCGTTGCCGGAACAGCTCCGTGCCGGAGGCCGTGAACGGGGCTGTGCCCTCGTCCTCCAGCACGCGCACCACGTCGCAGTAGGACGCTCCGACGGCTTCCAGATCACCGAGTCGGCGGATTTCCGCACCAACAGGTGAGGCCGGTCCACCAGCCACCACAGGGCGCGGACCTCGGCGACGGTGGCCGCCTTGTCATGGGCGACGCGCGGCTCCGGCTCGAGCGACACGCCCGTCCACCCCCTCACCGGCCTCGTACGCCAGACGTCAGTAGACGGCCTGCGGCCGCCCGGCAGGCGGGTGGGCCGATGGAGGGGTCCGCCCGCCTTGTCGGCTTCTGCGGCCGCTGCCCGCCCGTCAGTGGGACGGCCGCTTGCCGTGATAGCGCCGGGCGAGCCTGGCGAGTGCGACCGCGCCGAGCAGGAGCCCGAAGTCACGCAGGGCGACGTCGTAGTGCCCGGGGATGGTCAGCAGGTTGACGATGATGCCGGCGAGCCATCCGGCGACCAGCCAGCCCCCGAAGCGGGGGGGCGAGGGCGACGGCGATGCCCGCGACGATCTCGATGACGCCGACGGCGTACATGGCTGCCTGCGCGCTTCCCGGAGCGATGTTGTCGATCCACGGCGCGAGGTAGGTGGGCCAGTCCACGAGGAGGTTGGTGAACTTGTCCAGCCCGAACAGGATCGGCGCCACGGTGAACCCCGTGCGCAGGATGACGAATGCCTGGTGGCCGGGGTCGGCGAGCGCGGCCCGCCGGGAGGTGGCGGACGTACTGGTGGTGGTTGCGGACGACATGACACCCTCCTTCTATCGACAACTCTCACTGGCTATAGAAGCGCGCGCATCTTCTAAAGTCAATGGATTTGGGTTTTACTGGGGTCATGAACCACCGGAAGGAAGCACCCCGCCCGGACGTCTCCGCCGTCGCCGCCCTGGACGAACCGACGCGCAGGAGGCTGTACGACCACGTCGTGCGCCAGCCGGGGCCGGTCAGTCGCGATGAGGCCGCCGAGACCCTCGGCCTGGCCCGGAAGACCGCGGCCTTCCACCTGGACCGCTTGGCGGACGAATCACTGCTCGATGTCGTCTACGAGCGCCGCAGCGGCCGCACGGGTCCCGGAGCGGGCCGGCCCGCCAAGCTGTACAAGCGCTCCCGCACCGAGGTGGCCGTCAGCCTGCCCGAGCGGCACTACGAACTGGCCGGACGGCTTCTCGCGCAGGCCCTGGAGGAATCCGAGGCCACCGGTGAACCGGTGCGGGCGGTCCTGCACCGCAAGGCCCACGAGCTGGGCGCACAGCTCGCCGCCCAGAAGGGGACGGACGTCTTCGCCCTGCTGGAGGGCAACGGGTTCGAACCCCGCTACGACGGGGACGCCATCGTCCTGGGCAACTGCCCCTTCCACGCCCTCGCACGCGACCACACCCAGACCGTGTGCGGCATGAATCTCCACCTGCTCCAAGGCGTGCTGGAAGGGCTCGACGAGCGCTGCTTCCAGGCGTGCCTGGAGCCCAGCCCCGGCCACTGCTGCGTCCGCCTCCGGCCGGCTTCCCCGCCACCCGCGGGCACCCGCTGAGAACCGCAGGAACGTCCCCACCCACGAGGAGACCGTCATGGACATCGCCACACCGGCCACGGCCGCGGACGCGGCCGGCCTCTCCGCCGGCCTCGCGGCCCTGCCCGCCCCGCAGAACATGCGGCCGTCCCTCACCCCGCTGCGCGTCGTCCACGACACCGGCGGCGTCGACCTGGCCGAGGCCGAACGCGCCGCCGCCCACTTCCTCAAAGCGCTCGGCATCGACACCGGCACCGAGAGCCTGAGCGACACCCCCGGCCGCATGGCCCGCGCCTACGCCGAGCTGTTCAGCCCCCGCCCCTTCGACCTGACGACCTTCCCCAACGACGAGGGCTACGACGAACTGGTGCTGGCCCGCGGCATCCCGCTCCGATCGGTCTGCGAGCACCACATGCTGCCCGTCGTCGGCACCGCCCACGTCGGCTACCTGCCCGGCCACCGCATCCTCGGCCTGTCCAAACTGGCCCGCGTCGTCGAACACTTCGCCTACCGGCCCCAGGTCCAGGAACGCCTGACCAAGCAGGTCGCCGACTGGCTCAACACCCACCTCGAACCCAAGGGCGTCGGCGTCGTCATCGAAGCCGAGCACACCTGCATGACCCTCCGCGGCGTCCAGGCCACCGGCTCCAGCACCCTCACCTCCACCCTCCTCGGCACACTCCGCCACGACGCCCGCTCACGCGCCGAATTCCTCTCCCTGACCGGCCTGCCCTCCTGACCGGGGGAGGCGCCCAACCCGCAGACGGGGGCTGGACATAATTCCGGCCAGGTCTCGCCAGTGTCAGCGATCGCGGCCGTGTTCCACGTTGTGGTGCAGGCGCAGACGTGAACGCGGCTGACTTTGGTCCTGGACCCGCAACGTTGGATGGAGCGTCGACGTTTCCCCGGGCTGTTCGAGTCCGGGGCGATGAGCCTGTCGGAGATCGCGAAGGAGACCGGACTCAACCGCCGAACGGTCCGGAAGTACCTGTCCTCCGAAGGCCCGGTTGCCCACCTCGTCGGGCTGCGCCGGGGCATGGCCGTCGGCGGAAGGTGGATGAGGTCGCGCCGCCTGATCGATGCGATGCTGCGGCCCGCGGCGACGCGTCACCCGGTATGGCCAGGGGCTGCACAGGCGACCGAAAATCGTTGCTCCGCAACGCTCCGCTGAACACCCAATTCGCCTTCGGCAGCGGAAGCCGTTGTCGTGAGCTCAGTGGGACTCGGCGAGCGCGCCCTGAACGTAGCTGGAGGCAAGCAGCACGAAGACGTACGCCTGAATGGCCTGGATGAACAATTCGAAGGCGGTCATCGCGATGACCATCGCGAATGAGGCGCCGGCGTAGGCGAAACCGACCCCGTTCATCAGGTACCAGCTAGCCACCGTGAACATCACGATCAGCAGATGCCCGGCGAACATGTTCGCGAAGAGTCGGACCGCGTGCGTAAAGGGGCGGATCAGTAGGTTGGAGAAGAACTCGATGACGACCACGAGCGGAAGGACCCAGCCGAGCGTCCTGTCGTAGCCGGTGATGTTCTTCCATCCACCCACGAAACCGTGCCGCTGGAAGGTCAGGCCGACCCACAGGACGTAGACGACCAGCGCCAGACCGGCAGGGTAGGCGATCAGCGAGGTGACTGGGAACTGGGCGAGTGGGATGATGGACCAGAGGTTCATCAGCCACACGAAGAAGAACAGCGAGACCATGAACGGCACGTACTTCTCGCCGTCCTTCTTGCCGATGATCTCGTGGACGATGCCGCGGCGGACGAAGTCGTACCCGGCCTCACCGATCATCTGGAGTTTACCCGGTACCACTTTGGGCTTGGCGAAGGCGGCCCAGAAGAAACCGACGACCACGACCGAGCTGAGCAGCGCCAGCAGCATGGGCTTGGTGAACTCGAACCCGCCCACGGTAAGCATGGGTTCGTAAACGAATGTGTGCAGCCCCGGCGTCCTGAAGCCACAGCCGGGGACAAACAGGTGGCAACTCGCGTCGAAGGCGAGCGTCTGGTCAGCACCCACCGAAGTCTCCTTCCATGCGGTACCCGGGCACGGCGCCCTTGTTGCCCAACGTCAGCGAACGCAGCGTCACGACACCAACCCACCCACCTCACCAGACACCGTCATCACGCGACCAGACAGTTGGTGGTCAACTCCCGCGGCCCATTCCCGCCACCCGTCCTGCTCCGGGGGTGGGGAGCCGGATGGCGTTCGAGGCACTCCAGCGGGGAACTGCCTCCGGCGGGCCGGACCGCCGCCCACCTCGCCGGAAGTCGTCGGCCCCCAAACTCCGGGGCGGCGTCGCCGGCGTCGACGTCGGCCAGCGAGAAGCACCTTGTCCGTCACAGGCGCACCGACCCGTTCTGCGTCCCCGAAAACCGCCGCGGCGACCAGCTCCGCCCGCCAGTCGACCCGGGGCCCCGGCCGGCCAGGACCGCCTAGGCTGTAGGGACACCGCAGAGAACGCGACCTCCGGGCAGTCCACACACCGCTTGTGTGGGTCTCCGCCCGTCAGTGTGCTGGTCCGCAGTCGCCTGTTGCACCGATCCCAGGCCATGGCTGCACGCGTTGCGGGATTGGGCCGTCTGCTGCTCGACCAGCAGCCAGGAGCACCAAGCCCGTTCTCCGCGCCACGTCGCACCGAGTGAGGCGAGCCCCTTGAGGCGAACCCATGGAAGGCCAGGCCACGGGCTCGGGGGAGGCGCAACAGACGGTGGTGGGGACGACGGTCAGGCTGCCCCGTAGTGGCCCAGGAACATGTCGACGCCCCCGGCGATCAGCCGCTCCGAGAACTCCTCGTCCAACATGTCGCCGTAGGCGCTGTGCACGATGTGCGGGTAGAGGACCAGGGCGTAGAACTGGGTGATCGCCAGTTCCATGTCGGGGATCACCAGATCGGGCTGAGCACGAAGGGCCTGCGCGAGCGGCTCGGCGAAGCGGTTCGGGCCCTGCTCCCGCCAGGAGCGGCCGAGTTCCGGGAAGCGGCGCGCCTCGGCCGCGATGAGCGCGCGCAGGCCCAGGACCTCCGGCTGGGCGATGCCCTTGACCCAGCCGCGGGCGATCTCGGTGAGGATCTCCCGGATGCCGTCGGTGCCCTGCAGCCGCTCGGTCATCAGCCGCATGGTCTCGCCGAGCGCCTGCTCCAGCGCGTCGCTCACCACCTCGGTGAACAGTTCTTCCTTACTGCTGAAGTGGTTGTAGACGGTCACCTTCGAGACACCGGCCTCGACGGCGATGTGGTCCATGCCTGCGCCGAAGCCCTGGTGGAGGAACTCCTTGCGGGCTGCGCGGATGATCGCGGCCCGCTTCTGCGCCGCGCGTTCTCCCGAGGGGATGCGTTTGCTGCTCACGGAACTCATCGTACCCGTCAACTGAACCATACAGTTGAGTTCAGTTGTACTGTCCCGTACAGTTCAGTTCATTGACCCGGCGGCGCGGCCCTCTGCCCGGCGTCGACCCATGCCTATCGAGGAGACTCCTGATGACCGAGCTCAAGATCCTTGCCATCTCCGGCAGCCTCCGCGCCGACTCCCACAACACTGCGCTCCTGCACGCCGCCCGGGCCCTTGCCCCGGCCGGAGTCACGGTGGAGATCTACGAAGGTCTCGGCGAGGTCCCGCCGTACCGCCAGGACCTCGACACCCCGGCGGTCCGCCCCGCTGTTGTCCAGGATCTGCGCGACCGGATCACCGCCGCCGACGGGCTGCTGATCGCCACACCGGAGTACAACTACTCCATCCCCGGAGTCCTCAAGAACGCCCTCGACTGGGTGAGCACGGACTGGACCCGAACGGAGGGCGTGCCCCTGCTCCGCAAGCCGGTGGCCATCACCGGCGCCGCGCCGAGCAACTTCGGCTCGGCCCGGGCCCAGCTCGCACTCCGTCAAGTCTTCGTCTGCACCGACTCCGACGTGGTGGTCAAGCCCGAGGTCATCGTCTTCCGCTCGCACGAGCGCCTCGACGCGAGCGGGCAGTTGGTGGACGAAACCACCCGTGAACTGCTCCAGGGCCTGCTCGGCGCCCTCCTCGTGAAGGCCGAGGCACACGCGGAGGCGCGCCTTCTCACGGCAGCGTGACCTCGCCCCGCACCCGCGCGGAGCCTGCCTGAGACCCCTGAACTCGGGCGGGCTTCAGCACCCCTCGGTGTTGGTCCGGCGCGAACGGGGGTCGCCGCCGGACCCCAACCCGAGGCCGCCACGTCACCGGCAGCGCCGCGATGGTGCTCGGCCTGATGGTGCTCCTGCTGATGCGGCGCTCGTGGCCTGTCGATGACCGGGGAGGGGGCGGTGATGGCGTCGTGCCGGCTGGCGACGATGTCGTGTCCGTCGGCCGTGGACCGCACGAACTCCTTCTTCCAGGCGCCGGCATCCTCTTGCGAGCCGCTCTGAAGGAGCGCTGGGCGGGTCACTGCTCGAGAAGCGCGGTTGCCGCTCTGTCGGCGAACGTACCGAGGGAGCACGGCCGCTTCCGCCGGTTCGGCCCGGAGTCGATCAGGCGAAGGCGGCGCCATTCGTAACCGCTGTGCCCCCTGTGGCTGCGGCCATTGGGCGCTAGTCCAACCGCCGACGGGCGCAGCCGGGACGTCCTTACGCACCACACGGTGGGGGAGCTGCTGATCACCCCACGAGGTTCCTCCGTTGGGCCATGTCGTCCGCCATGCACGGCATGTTCATCGCAGCCGCGAGCGTACGGCAGCGGTTCGGGCCCGTCGACAGGCGCCAAGAGGCCGCAGCACGGCCCGTCCGGGTCGACCACGCAAGGGGGTCGGGACGCGAGGTACAGCAAGTCGGAGCCGCTCATGAACGAACGGGACGTGGCACCAAGGGGATGGGTGCGCCGTGGACGCAGCACGCCGCTGCCCATATCGCCGTACTGTAGGCGCAGCTCGACCGCATTGAGCAGATGGAACGCCTGTCGGCCCATGACAGGCGGATGGTCGTGAAGGCGCACCGTCTGCTGGACGCGGCCCGGGACGCGGCCGACGAGCCACGACGGGATTGGAGACGTCCGTCCTGCCTGAGCTCGGCACAGGACCGCTGCCTGACCAGCATTCACGAGACCGAGCTGCTCATGGCCGTTCTGCACGCGGCGAACCACGCGGAGGAGTGGGAGATCGCGCGGGTCAGAGGATTCCGCAACGCGCTCTTCGCCTCGTTCCTCATCATGTCGGCCATCGTGATGCTGTTCATTCTCTCCGGTTACCTGGACCCGCAGGCACTCGCGGACAAGCTCTGCTTCGATCCGCCTCCGGGAATGGACGGCACTTCTGCGAAGGTCTGTCCCATGGGCGGAGGCGATGGAGCGGCCGCCGTCCCGCAGGGCGGGGACGTTCTGCTTGTCGCGTCCCTCCGTGCGGGAGCCGCCGCCCTGACGGGTGCGGTGGCGCTGCACGGGATGCGCGGCACGGCCCTGCCCTTCCTGGTGCCCATGGGCCTGCTGCTCCTGCGCGTACCCATCGGTGCCCTGTCCGCCCTCCTGGGGGTGGTTCTGATCCACGGCGACTTCATTCCAGGACTCACGGCACTCGACCGTCGGGGGCAGATCGCCGCCTGGGCCATTGCCTTCGGGATCGGGCAGGAGACGCTGACGCGCATGCTGGACAAAAGGGGGAACGCGCTGATCGAGAACGTGCGGGGGCCCTGGCAGGACGTGGGCCCCCGCCCCCTCCCCGGCCGGCCTCTCCCCAGATCCGGACCGGCTCGGCGCCCCGTGGGAAGACCGGACCAAGAACCTGGCGGTCCCGCCTCGGACTCGGGCAGGGGCGCCGCAGACCGTAACGGCGGCGGTGACCCCCGGCGCGGGATCCGGCCCAGGGAAAACGTCGGCGGCGAGTCGGACACGGCGTGACCAGGCGAGCCCTGAGCTGCAGCGACCTGCCCTGGGGGGCGATGAGCATGGCCGATGCCGACCAGTGGTGTGTGGCCTTCTTCCGGGGGAGTCGTCGGACCCCGGGCGGAGCGGCCCGCCCGCATGGTGCTCGCCCGTCCGAGGCGGCGTGCGAAGGGGTCCTGGTTCCACTTCGTGGGCATTCGTTCGGCGCCTCGGCCAGTGGCACACAGATGTCGGCCCAGGAGTCACCGCGGCCTCGTCCCTGGGCAACGCCGGCCGCTCCATTCCCCACGACCTAGAGGGAGTGCCCAACAGCCGTACCCGATCGGGTGACTGCGCGTCAGCCCGCCAGGAGCCAAGATCATCTGGTGAGCTCTTCTCTGACGCGCCGCGCGTGCGCCGTAGCCCTGCTTCTGACCTCGACCCTGGCCCCCGCCGTGGCCGCCGCCGCCCAGCCGGGCGACCCCGGACAGGGGACGGGGCGCGTCGTGCAGGCACGCCTGCTCGGCGAAAAGACCGTTCCGCACACGCTCGCCTTCCAGGACACGACGGTCGGCGGACTCTCCGGTATCGACCGCAACCCGTGCACCGGCGAATACGTCTTCATCAGCGACGACCGCTCGTACCTCCAGCCCGCCCGCTTCTACACCGCCAGGCTGGACGTGGACGCCAAGGGCGTGCACTCCGTCGATTTCACCGGCACCCACCCCTTCCGCCAGCCCGACGGCTCGGTCTACCCGGCCCCGACTGCGGGCGACGGCAAGGCCGTCGACCCGGAGGAGATCCGGGTCGACCCGCGAAGCTGCACCTACTGGTGGGCACAGGAGGGCGACCGGCCCAAGGTGGTCGGCCCGCCGGTCGTCCAGCCGTCCATCCAGTACGCCTCCACCACCGGCGACCACCTCGGACAGCTTCGGCTGCCGCCGAACTACGAGATCACGATGGAAGAGCGCGGCCCGCGCCGGAACCAGGCGATCGAGGCGATCACCTTCGGTTCCAAGGGGAAGGTGGTGACCAGCGCGGTCGAGGGCCCGCTCCTCCAGGACGGCCCGGAGCCGGACGTGAACAACGGCGCGCTGGTCCGCGTCACGCAGCAGAACCGCGACGGCCGGGTGCTCGGGCAGTTCGCCTACCCGCTGGAGAAGATCTTCGCCGAGAACGACCCCGACAGCCCCTGGGGTCCGGACACCGGAGTCCCGTCCATCCTCGCCTTCCCCGACCAGCCCAACCGCTACCTCGTGCTCGAACGCACCTGGGTCGCCGGCGCGGGCTACAAGATCCGCCTCTTCGACGCCACCACGCGCGGGGCGACCGACGTGCGGGAGATGGATTCGCTGGCCGGGCAGCCCGTCACGCCGATGCGTAAGAAGCTCGTCGCGGACTTCGACGACCTGGGCCTCTCCGCCATCGACAACACCGAAGGCATGACGTGGGGGCCGGACCTGCCCTCCGGCGAGCGGCTGCTGCTCCTCGTCAGTGACGACAACTTCGCCAAGGAGGCGATCACCCAGATCGTCGCCCTCGGCATCCGCTGACGCCGTCCCGGTCGTCACTCGTCACACGCGGTGAAGGGCGCCTGCCGGGCGAAAGCCCGGGCCAGGCGCCCTTCACCGCGCCTCGGAACCCGCCCGGCCCGGCGCCCCGGTGCCAGAGGCGGCCCCGCAGCCCCCGACAGGCCCATGCTTCAAAAACGTATGCCGTGCATGTGAGACCAGGCGGCGAAGCAACAGCCGGCCCAGGCCCGCCTAGAGGCCGCCGTCGTCCCGCCCGACACCCCGGACGAGGCCATGGAGGAGCTGCGCGCCAACGACGTGGCACCACACCGGACAGGGGCAGCGGCCCGTGAGTTGAGCCGCGTCCCGATACCCGGGCGGAGGCCGGCCGAGCCCTGTCGGAGCGCTGCGTCTGAGCGAGAACTGGTCCTAAGAGTCGATCGAGAACCCGCGAGGACACGGCGGTCTGCTGTCGATCTTGATCTGGCGGAGCAATGCTGAGGAGAGTCCGGGTCAGCGCGCGTGTACGCCGTCCATGACGATCCCCAGCAGGACGTCGGCCTCGGACGAGCCGTTGCTGTCCTGCTCGGGGGCCAGTGCGATGGCACCGACGAGTTTCAGTAGGTGGGTGATGGTCGGTTTGGGGCGCACGGCGTCTGCCGCCCGAGCGCCCGCGAGGAGGGCGTCTCCCGCATTGCTGATCATGCCGTGGCAGGTCTCGCCGAGCGACGGGTCTGCTTCGCGCATCAGGGAAGCCCCCAGTCCCCGGATGGCCACCGCGTGCGTGACGACGGCACGAAGCCAGGCGGACAGGGCCTGGTCCGGGTCGGGTGCGGCGAGCAGATCGTCGGCCTCCGCGCACAGAGCCTCCCCCCCCCGTCCTTGAAGACCGCCTCCAGGAGGGCCTGGCGGGAGGGGAAATGGCGGTGCAGGGTGGCCGAGCCGACTCCGGCGCGACGGGCGACCTTCTCCATGGCCCCTCTTCCGCATGGACGCGATGGAGAAGAACATGAAGCTGACGCACAAGATCATCGTGGTGGCGGGAGCGACCGGCCTCCAGGGAAGAGCCGTGACGCATCACCTGCTCCGGGACGGCTGGCAGGTTCGCGCACTGACACGTAACCCGCACGGAGCGCGGGCCACAGCGCTCGCGCAGGCCGGAGCGCAGGTCGTGCGGGCGCGGATGGAGGACGTCGACTCCCTGACCGTCGCGGCCGAAGGTGCCTGGGGTCTGTTCAGCGTCCAGCCCACCGTCGGCTCGCCCGGCACCGCGCCGGACTTCACCGCCGAGGACGAGGTGCGCTGGGGTATGAACGTCGCCGAGGCCGCGCACGCCGCAGGCATCGGGCACTTCGTCTTCACGTCGGTCGCCGCGGCGGACCGGCCCATGGCACGGCCGAGGACATCGCCCACCGCTTCCAAGAGCACGTCGGCGCCGGACCCGACCACGTCAGCCTCCGCCTCATGACCACGACACCCGATTCCCCACCCATAAGCCAGTGGGAGCAACTCGCCTGTCCACCGGCGCGTTGGCATGGGCGTCAGTGAGCGGCGAGAATCGCGGACGAACCGGTGCCTTGACACGAGGCGCAGAGTCGACGGCCGGGGTACGGGGGGCGCGGCCCTCGGCCTTGATCTGGTCGACCAGGTCGTTGCCAAGGCGTTGGCTGTCGGCGTCGTATGCCCTACCCGACGGGCACGGAAGATCCACCTCTGGTCGTACGGGCGGGAGACCTGCGGTCGATGACGGCCGGCCCGCGCGTTCCTACCGTCGGTGTCCATGAAGACATTACGCACACTGCGCCCGGCGACCGCCACGGTCGTCGCTCTCATCTCCCTGGGCATGGCCGTACCCGCGGCGCACGCACAGGCTCCGGCCCGCCCGGAACGTGCCGCAGTCGCCACGACCGCTCCCACGTCCGGCCCTGCCCGTCCAGCGGCCACCG
Organism: Streptomyces sp. WAC05374; assembly: GCF_004353505.1. Lineage (GTDB taxonomy): Bacteria > Actinomycetota > Actinomycetes > Streptomycetales > Streptomycetaceae > Streptomyces. Next base: position 153,948 of record NZ_SMNQ01000001.1, on the reverse strand, counting down.
GTGTGGTGCTGCCCGAGCCCACGGGCCGGGCGGAGGTGGGCCGGTCGACCCTCCACCTCGTGGACCCCTCGCGGCAGGACCTCTGGGTGCCCGAGCGGCGCCGCGAGCTGATGGTGGACCTGTACTACCCCGCGCGCTCCACGGCAGGCGCTCCCTCCCGGTACTCGGACCGGCGCGAGGCGGAGCTGCTCCTCGCGGAGGTCGGGGTGCGTGACGAGTCCGTCGTGGAGACGCTGAGTGCCACGCGTACCCACAGCGCCGTCCATGCGCGCCCGCGGCCCGGGAAGCATCCGCTGGTGCTCCTCTCTCCCGGCTTCGGGGCGCCCCGGTTCACCCTGACCACGCTCGCCGAGGACCTCGCGAGCCGCGGGTACGTGGTCGCCGCGGTGGACCACGCCTACGAGTCGTCGGGGACGGTGTTTCCCGGCGGCCGCGTGCTCACCTGTGTGGCGTGCCGCAAGGCCGAGACAGAGGAGGACATACGGAGGGCGACCGTCAACCGGGGACAGGACCTGTCGTTCGTCCTCGACCGGCTGACCGGCCCGCGCCCGGCATGGCGGTACGCCGGCCTCGTCGACCGGCAGCGCATGGGGGCGGCCGGCCACTCGCTGGGCGGTGCCGCGGCGGCTTCCGTCATGGCGAACGACGACCGCGTACGGGCGGGTGTCAACATGGACGGCGCCTTCGGGGACCCCGTACCGGAGCAGGGGCTCGGTGGGCGGCCGTTCCTGATGCTCGGCACGGGTGACGCCGTCCACCAGCCGGGTGGCGAGGACGCGACCTGGGACGCCGCTTGGCGAAACCTGGACGGGTGGAAGCGGTGGCTCGCCGTGACGGGAGCGCACCACTTCACCTTCTCGGACGTACCTGTCCTCTTCGACCAACTGCGCGTGCCGTATCCCGACGCACAGCCGACGATTCCGGCGACGCGCGCGATCAGCGTGGTGCGCACCTACACGGGCGCCTTCTTCGACCTCCACCTCCGAGGCCGGCCCCAGCCGCTTCTCGACGGTCCCACGGTGGAGAACCCGGAGGTGCGGTTCAACCACCATGGGGGTTGAGGCTGCGCGGTGCTCCGGCGGCCCGCAGGGCCGCCGGTTCTGCCGGTTCTGCCGGTCCGCGTGCACCGGCCATATGAACGCTGCGCGGGACGCTCCGCGACGGGACGGCCGGCAGACGGCAGAGTCACACCTTCGTTCCACGGCGCGAGCGCTGGCCGTCGATCAAGACATGGACATTGACCATGAGCACAGCGGCGCACCGGGGCTCGCGCACCTGGACGTCACCGCCGCCGACGAGGGCACCGCCGTGGCTGCGATTGACCATCCTCCGCGAACATGGGGGGCCTCCGGCGTCACCTCGGTCTGGCGGGTCCGGGGCAAGCTCCGAGGCACTGGCGGCCATGTCTTTTCCAGGAGTTCTTTCAGATGCTGCGGGCATTGGTACGCGCACGGCGCGAGGCCCGCGTGCCGCCGATCCGGCAGGCGAGTCCCGGCCGTGTGCGGCCGGAGCGCCTCGAGGACGCAGAGGACCCCAAGAGGTGCAGACTGTCCCGATCACCCGGTCTCCGACGCGTCAGGTCCCCGGTGGACGTAGTCACACCCCAGGTGCTTCCGAAGGCCGACCACCGCGGCGACGCGGGCGCCCTGGGGCCGGCCGGTGCCGCTCTCCCGGGACAAGTTCCGCAGCTTTGCAGCTTCGGCGAGGATTTCTTAGCCTCACTGCCGGGGCAGCCGGGAGGCTGCTCTGCCTCCTGTAAGTGGGGGAGTGGCACCGAGAGGTAGCGGCTTTCCAGGGTGTACCTGGGCAACCGTCCGCCCGTCTGTCGCGGCGGCGCGCCCTCTGTCTCGTTGGTGCTGTCCCGTCTTCTTACAAGCCGGTCCGAGCTGTGGCTGCTGAGGGAGCGGTTCCTCCGTCCGGTTGGGTGGTGAAGCGGCTGAGTTTCTCGGCGCTGCCGCATGGCAGGTCGGAGAGCGCTGTCTGGGGGAGGGAGGCGATCAGGGCACGGACTTGGTGGGCGATGTCCGGCATCGTGGTCCAGGCGGTGGCCGGCGTTTCGACGACCGCGAGGAGCAGGTCGCCGTCGTAGAAGTAGGCATCCAGCAATGGCTCGTCGAGCAAGAGGCGTACCGCCAGCGGCAGGACGTAGGGCAGAGCCACCTGTTGTGAGATCAGGTTGTGCAGGTCTGCCGGGTGGAGCTCCCCCAGCGGTTTCGCCCTCAACTTGTGCACTTTGCGAACCAAGTGGGTGGCCTCGGGAGCCGGAGCGTTCCAGCGGGGCGGGTCGAGCTCATCGAGGCTGCGATCAAGGTGAAGCAGGCGGTCCATGGGACTCATTCTGCGCCTCGGGCGCTCCCGGCGCGGCAGCGCCTCGGGCGCTCCTGCCGCGGCCGCCGCGGGTGCGTCCCTGGCCCACTCCCTGATCGTCGTCACATGGAGGACTCCGGCCTCGTCCAGACCAAGGAGTCGGCGCAGGGACAGGTCGGACCACGCGGTCACGGGAAAGTGATCAGTTCTGCGATGCCCGGCAGCACGACCGCCTGGTCCGAGAGATCGCCCCGAACCCGACGCGTACGTCCCCCAGCCGGGCGAGATCGGTTCTACGCTCGAAGCAGGTGTCCCCGGAGGCCTTCACGACGTTGGGTCAGTGAGTGACGGTCGCAGCCCGTCCACATGTCCGGCCGGGCCGAACGGCTCGTACGCGTCGCCGGACCGACCGGGCCGTACCTTAAGGAGAGACGGATGGATTATTACGACCTCGGCACCCACACCCGCCCCGTGACGACGTCCTCCCCGTCCGCCCAGATGTGGTTCGACCGCGGGCTGATCTGGTCGTACGGCTTCCACCACGAGGAGGCCGTCGCTTGTTTCGAAGCCGCCGCCGCGGCGGACCCGGACTGCGCGATGGCCTACTGGGGCATCGCCTACGCACTCGGGCCGAACTACAACAAGCCCTGGGAGTTCTTCGACGGTGAGGACCTGGCCCGAACCGTCGAACGTACCCACGCAGCCGTCGAACGCGCGCACGAGAAGGCGGCCGGTGCCACGCCCGTCGAGCGTGCCCTGATCCAAGCGCTGCGGTACCGGTATCCGCAGGCGGAAGCGGTCGAGGACTGTTCGGTGTGGAACGAGCCCTACGCCGACAGCATGCGCGCCGTGTACGAACTCGCTCCCGACGACCTGGATGTCGCCACACTCCATGCCGACGCACAGATGAACCTCACGCCCTGGCGGCTGTGGGACCTGCGGACCGGGGAACCGGCGCAAGGCTCCCGCACGCTGGAGGCCAAGGCGGTCCTCGAGCGGGCCATCGATACCGGGCCCGGGAAGGCGCACCCCGGCCTTCTGCACATGTACGTCCACCTCATGGAGATGTCTCCGACCCCCGAGGCCGCCCTGCCCGTCGCGGACCGGCTCCGTGGCCTCGTACCCGACGCCGGGCATCTGCAGCACATGCCCACACACCTGGACGTGCTCTGCGGGGACTACCGGCGTGTGGTGTCGGACAACACCGCCGCGATCGCCGCCGACGAGAAGTACCACGCGCGGGCCGGCGCGATGAACTTCTACACGCTGTACCGCTCGCACAACTACCACTTCAAGATCTACGGTGCGATGTTTCTCGGCCAGTCGGCGACCGCCCTGGAGACCGCCGCGCAGCTCGAAGCCTCCATTCCCGAGGCCCTCCTGCGGGTGCAGAGCCCGCCCATGGCCGACTGGCTGGAGGGCTTCCTCGCCATGCGGGTGCACGTCCTCATCCGCTTCGGCCGCTGGGCCGACATCCTGGACCTACCGTTGCCCGCCGACCCGGAGCTGTACTGCACGACGACGGCGATGCTCCACTACGCCCGCGGCGTCGCCCTCTCGGCGACCGGCCGGATTCCTGAGGCGGAGACCGAACGCGCACTGTTCCGAGACGCAGTCTCCCGCGTACCCGAGTCACGCATGCTGTTCAACAACACCTGCGTCGACATCCTCGCGATCGCGTCGGAAATGCTCGACGGGGAACTGGAGTACCGCAAGGGCGACCACGACGCCGCTTTCGCCGCTCTGGAGCGGTCCATCGCACTCGACGACAACCTTCCCTACGACGAGCCGTGGGGATGGATGCAGCCCACCCGCCACGCGTACGGCGCCCTGCTTCTCGAACAGGGACGCGTGGAAGAGGCGGAGGCCGTCTACCGGGCCGACCTCGGCCTCGACGACACGCTGCCGCGTCCTTCACAGCACCCCGGCAACGTATGGGCGCTGCACGGATTCCACGAGTGTCTCGTGCGCCTGGGCAAGACAGCGGAAGCGCAGATCGTGGCCCAGCAACTGAAGATGGCATCCGCCATGGCGGACGTACCGGTCAACGCGTCCTGCTTCTGCCGTCTCGAAGCCGTCGCGAGCACGACGGAAGGCAACTGCTGCTGACAACCGCGAACGCGGCCGTACACAGAGACCGATTGCGGCCTGCGGTCCGATGACGGGACCAAACTTGGACGTCCCTTACGCCGGGTGCGCGCTGCCCAGAGCACGCACGCACCGGCGTAGTGCGGTAGGGGCCTGCCCGAGTCCCGCCGGACGCAGCGCCGTCGCAGACAAACGCCATGAGCGAGGCGAAGGCACCCTGGCGTCCCGGTGAATGGACGACCGCCCGCGGGATTCACGAATTCAACTGCGGAGGCGAACACCGTCGGAGGGCGGAACCACCTCTCGCCCCTGCCGTCGGGCTGCTCGTGCGAGGCCCGGACGCCGCAGAAGCTGGCGCACCCCCGAACACCACCCAGGGTGGCGGCGAAGTCCTCGGCGCGGGCCAGTTGCACGCGCAGCTTCTCCACCTGCTCGGTGGCCGTTTGCTGGTAGGTCCGTACGCGTTCCAGAAGGGCTTCGGCACGTAGTATCGCGCCGGAAGCTGACCCGCACGTACAGCGAGAGGCCACCGGACGGACCTCCGGTGACCCCTCCCGCCACGCGGTATCAGACCGAGGCCGCCCGCGGCGCGCTCGGGCCCTGCTCGCGGCGGCGGCGCCGGACCCCGTACCGGGTCATCCCGCGTGGCTTGAACACCGAGAGCCCGGCCGCCGTCAGCAGGACCACGAGGGCGGCGCCGGCATCCGCCACCAGTTGGATCCGCATGCCGTCAAGGTCCCCACCCGCCGGGACGGCCCGGGACGCGGCGTCGGCCAAGTGCCCGACGGGCTGCATGTGCACCAGCAGCAGGACGGTGGCGACGACGGTGATCAGCAGCTTCGCGATCACCCAGTAGTGCCGTACCAGCCCCCACGCCGTGCCCAAGGACTGCACCACCCCCGTCACAAGCGTCGCGATGCTCAGCGGCACGATCACGAACCACCCGACCACCTCCATCGCCACGTACGCCCCCCGCACGGTCTGCGGCTCGCCGCTGAACAGCCCGGCCAGGGCCAGGGCGAGAAACGCCGCCACGGAGCCGAACCAGCCCAACGAGGCCGTCACATGCGCGGTCAGCGCCGCCTTGCGCAGCCGCGGCCCGAACACCGTCACGGCGTGTGCCCCACCATGCCCCCGCCGGCCAGGTGCACAACCACGAACACCACCAGCAGGACCGCGGCGATGCTCGCGGAGATCTTCACCCAGCGCGGCGCCCGGTGGTCCTCCTCGCCGTGAGCGCCGGAAGGACTCGACGATCCGGACATGACGCCTCCACGAAATCGATCACAAATTTTACGAGACAACCTGTCTCTACGCCATACGGAGTGTATCCCTCCGTGGGCGTCCGTATCCTGGGCGGGTGCCGAAGCTGTGGAACGAGACCATCGATGCGCACCGCCACGCCGTACGGGAGGCCATCCTCGACGCGGCAGCCGCACTGATCGAGGACGGCGGCCTGCGGGCGGTGACCATGTCCCAGCTCGCCGAGCGGGCCGGTATCGGGCGGGCCACCCTCTACAAGTACTTCCCCGACGCCGAAGCGGTCCTCGGCGCCTGGCACGAGCGGCAGGTCACCGCCCACCTCCACCAGCTCGCCGAAGCCGCACACCGTCCCGGCAGCACCACCCAGCGCCTGAGGGCCGTCGCGACCGCCTACGCCGACATCGCCCGACAGCGCCACGGCGGAGAACTGGCCACCCTCCTCCACCGAAGCGAGCACGTCAGCCACGCCGAACAGCACCTGACCGGCCTGCTGGAAGCCCTCATCACCGAAGGCGCCCAGGCCGCAGAACTGCGCGACGACGTACCGCCCGCCGAACTCGCCGCCTACTGCCTGCACGCCCTGACCGCCGCCTCCACCCTCACCTCCCAAGCCGCAGTCGACCGACTGGTCACCGTCACCCTCGGAGCCCTCCGCCCCCTGCCCTGACAGAGACTCCCGGCGGCACATCGTCATCAACGCCCGCCAGTGGAGAAATCTGACAAGCGCTGCTGTACCTGGCCGCTGCCCTGTGCACGCTCGCCCTCCAGGCGCCGAGACAACAACGGCGTCCTGTGCCCATGGGGAGCGCGCACGGCCTCTGCCACCTCCTTCGCTGATGGGGGAGCCATCCGGCTCGGCGCAGAGCGCCGGCTCCAAGCCCAGCGGCGGTACCGGCTCGTCGCGTGCCCAAGAGGGGGCGCCGGGGCCGACCGGTTCCGCGGGCAAGCGGTCAGGGACGCCCCCAGCCCGCGATGTCCGGTGCCGCACCAGCCGCACCCTCCGGGAATTGTCGAGGAGGACCCGGCCGGGCGTACGGTTGGGCGCAGAGCCCGCCTTGCCGCTCCACGGCTTCCTCCCGCGAGCAGAAAAGCGTCGGACGGGAACGACAGGCGCTGCGCCTTCGTCAGGCCCGACAACCGCTGCACATCAGTTCGTCCACGAGCGGAACCGAGCACCTCGGCAGGAACTGAACCTCCCCGACCACTGCGAACCTCGACGTCAGCCGTCGCAGCACGGTCGGGCTCTCACTCGTCAGCCCCATCCCGATCCGCACCAGCCGCCAGTCATCGCTCATGGCACCGCTCCGCGATTCCACAGTTCACAGACCCAGCATGCGGGGTGGGAAGCGACCCGGGCCGTTGAGGGCTCTGACCGGACTTCCGTAAATGACCTCGGAGAGGGCCGCAGGCTCAGCCTGGCGCCACCGGGGGAAGCCCGCTGAGGTCGAGCAGTTCGTGAAGGCGCTCGGGCGGCAGGCTGGGGTTGGCCGCGGCTCCTTCGGCATGCTCGGGCGCGTTCAGGAGCGATGAGATCAGATCGACGGGAAGGAGGGGGTTGGCGGCTGCGGCTCGGCGAACACGCGAGTCGGAGTCGGCCAGCAGGCGGACGGGCGGCTGGTCCAGGCTGGTGTCCGTGGCGGCGAGAGCACGGACGTCCGGGTCGTGGTGGTCGAGGAGGTGGTGCAGGCCGCTGCGGGGCAGGCGGGGAAGCGTGAGCAGGTAGGGGCGTTGGCGTGGTGTGGCTATGAAGGCGTCGAGGATGACGTCGGGCGGCGCGAGTGGATGGTTGTACGCCAGCAGGTGGCGCACGTCGGGGTCGGGGTCTTCAGCCAGGTGGTGCACCAGTTCCTCGGGAAGCCGGGGGCAGGTGGCGGCAACTCGACGGAGCAGCGGATGCGTGGATGCGGCACATGATGCGTACCAGCCTGTCTCCGGCTCGATGAGCATCTCGCCGACAGGGCCAATACGCTCCGCCGCGCAGCCGATGACGCGATCGATGGCGTTACGTTCCGACCAGGCACGCGGAAGTGGTTGCAGCAGGGCGCGAGTGCGTACGGAGTCGTCCGGGTCCTGGGCCAGTTCGGCCAGCAGCCCGGGGTCCAGATCGGCCCGGGCGGCGATTCGTTCACGTACGTGGGGATCCGAATCGCGCGCCAGGCGGGCGACGACATCGCTGGGCGTGTGGGGGTTGTGGGCGAGCGCCCACAGGTCACGCCGGTCCGCGAGGCACTGCTCGGCCACGGTGCGCGAAACCGCGTAGTTGACGAGCAGCAGCGACCGGTGGTGGCAGTCACGCTGCGGCAAGTCCGCTTCCATCGCCGCCGGGTCCAGGATCCGGCTGTGATCGCGCGCGGATTCGCGCACCGAGGGAACAGGGTCGGCCAGGAGCGCCTGGCGCTGCGCGGGCGTGAGCCAGAGCCAGAGGCCGGCAGCCTGGGACCGCAGCTCAGGGTTCTCGTGATCGTGCATCCTGCGGCGGAACGATGGTGAGATCTGTCCGGAGAACTCCAGCTCCTGCCTGATCTCGCTCGCGGTGAGCAACTGGTCCCGAGTGTTGTCGTCCTGCACGGTCAGGATGGTCTCCAGGACATCGTCGGGCAGCGCCTCGACCCTGCCCACGCCAGGGCGGGGGCCCAAGGCGACCGCCGCCCGGACGAGCGCGTCGGAATCGTTGACCAGTCGGCCGCGCTGCTCGGGAGTCGCGCAGCAGTTGCGGGCGAAGGATCGGCGGACAGCCGGGTCCGGGTGCGCGACCACTGCTTCGATGACGTCTTCGGGAAGGCGACGCTCCTGGCAGAGGACCGTCCAGGCGCCGCGTGCCTGCACGGCCAGCAGACGCAGCAGAACCTCGGAGGACGCGGCTGGATTGGCCGCGACACCACGCAACCACAGTTCGGGAAGAACGGACGAAACCATCGGGACATCGTCGCAGTGATCAAGTGACCACGTCGACAGGCATCGTCGATCTGGGCGGCTCCCGCCTCTCCAGTGAATTTTGACGGAACCGCGGTCAGCGCCCTTTTCCGCATCACCGAACAGACAGCCATGCGCTGCGGCACCGCCTACCCGAGGCGAACCGCGAATCGCCCCAGGCAGCGGGCGCCCGCCGCGCCGGACGCCGCAGCCGAAGCCCGTGGCGGTGTGCCAGTGGGTCCGGCATCATCCCTGTGTGCTTGTGATGCAACCCGTTCTGGAGATCTTCGCTGCCGACGACTTCGCGCTCTGGCCGGTTGGCGGGAACGAGTCGTACGGCTACCTCGTGCTGGACGGGGAGCTGACTCCGGCGGAGGTCGGCACGGCGGTCATGCGGATCGCCGACTGCAACGACTTCGAGCCGGAGGAGGAGCACGGGCCGTGCCCCACCGACCCGCTCGGCGCATTCCTGCACGGGCTGCTCACCATGCCCGACCTGTTCGCCGCCGGCGGGTTCCGGGTGACCGACACAGCCACCGGCACCGTCTTCGTCGAGCCGGGCTGCTGCAACGGCCTGGAGACCTGGCGGGACTGGTGGGAGGTGCTGGACGGCACCGGCTGTTCCAACTTCGGCCACGACCCGTCCTCGGTGGCCGAACGTGTCGGCGACACCGTCCGGCTGACTCTCGACGCCGACGCTGAGGACGGCAGCCCGGTGATCGAGCTCCCGGTGGACGAGGTCCGCGCGCTCGTCACCGGTGCCCAGGCGGATCTGCGGGACTTTCTCCGCCTCGCCGGAACCTGGGCCGACCACCACCTGCCGACACACGCCGCCGCCGTCACGGCCGCCTTGGCCCGGGCACTGGACCTATCGCCCACAGAGTGACCAATTTCCTGCCCCCCGGGCGTGCGTGCGCGATGCCCGGGTGCCAATCCACCGGCGGCACAGCGCGCTGCGGGGATGTCGCCATACCGGGGGCGGCTACCGGTTACGTAGGCCCGTCCTCCTGCCGAGGCGGTCGCCGGATGTGGCGGGCGCCTCGCCTACCGGGGCGGCATCGGTACCGCACGCGTCAGACGGGTATTGGGGTGATCGGTTCGTGGAGAAGACCGGCGCCGGCGCGGCTGGTGATGCCGGTCGAGGCACTTTGGGGACGGTCAGGCGGTCACGGTGTCGGCATGCCGGTGGGCGACGTGCCAGGTGCCGTTCTCCCTGCGGTACACCTGGGTGGCGCGGAGCGTGTACGTACGGGGTTCTCCGTCCACGGAGGCGGAGGTGTGCTCCAGGCCGACGGTGTACGCCATGTCGCCGCGGACGTCGTAGGCCTGGAGCTCGTACACGTACGACGTGCAGTCGGAGAACGAGTTCGCGAGGCCGGTGAAGAGGGCGTCGAGTTCGTCGCGGCCGACGGCGTTGCGCCACGCCCCCAGCACGCTCACCGGCTCGGTGTGGGACCACAGCGCACGCCGGGGAGCGGCGTCGCCGTTGTGCAGCGCGACCTCCGCCTCGTACAGCGCGCTCCTGACCCACGCCAGAAAATCGTCACGTTCGGACACACCTCCAGCATGACCCGGCCCGGCGTCCTCGGCCTGCGCCGGCGACGGCCAGACCCCCCGGATGGCCCTGCCGCCGGGGCGTACTCCTGCTCGGGGCTTCTCCCGAGGCGCTCCTCATCCTTCCCGCGCCTTGTGCGTGGGGGCCGGGCCCGGCGGGGCTCTGGGTCAGGCCGGTGAGCGGCACCTCGCCCGGGCGCCGGGAGGAGACGGCACAGGACTGCGGCCGGCGCCAACAGGCCCAGGTCGTGTCCGGAAAGTCGGTCGGTCGTTGCTCCGTCCGTGGTGCGTCGACACGAACTGACCAATGGGTCATGGGCGTTGATCGCTCCGTTGCCGGCGTCGGGCCGGATGGGCCGGCCTGTTCGGGACCGGCGCCAGCTCGTCAACGGGATCTTGTGGAAGCTGTCCACCGGGGCTGCCTGGCGTGACCTGCCGGAGCGGTACGGGCCGTGGAAGACGGTCTGCGACCGCTTCCGGCACTGGTCCGCCGACGGCACCTGGGACCGCCTCCTGGCCCATGTCCAGCAGCACTCGGAAGCTGTCGGGCAGGTCGACTGGACGATCGTCTGCGTCGACTCGACCGCGGTCCGGGCCCACCAGCACGCTGCCGGGGCCCGAGCTGCACCATGCCGCTAGGGGGTGTCGGCGCCGGGCCGCCGCGGCCGGGGCCGGGCGGTCCGATCTCGAGGCTCCCGTCGTCCTCCCGGTCGACTTCGACGTACCTGATGACCTGGCTTCAGAACGCCGCGAGCCGGTCGCGATCGGCGCAGCCGCCGACGAGCTCACAGATGAGGCATGCCATGTCCGTCAGTGTACGGAGACCGGCCGCATGCAGACGGCGGTTCGTATGCTTTCGTGTCGCACGTGCGAACGGCGAACCGGCCGCGATCACGGGGCTGCCTCCGCACGGACATACACCGCAGTTCCCGCTTCGCCCACTCGCGGCCGCCTGCGTCCAGTATGGTCACCGCAGCATCGCGGATGTCGACTGCAAGTGAGGTCCTGTGCCGCCGCTGTTCTTCTTAAGTTACTCGCGGGACGATGCCGTGGACCCCTATCTGGATCGCTTCTATCACGACCTGTGCGCCGAAGTGTCGGTCCGCGGCGGCTTGGACCTCGAATTGGTCGGATTCCTCGACCGGGAGCAGCCCACCGGCGCCATATGGCCCCGTACGACCGGCGCGGCACTGGGCACGTGCTCGGTGTTCATCCCCGTCTACTCGCCGCACCTCTTCTCCAGCCACACCTGCGGCCAGGAATGGCACACCTTCGCCGCCCGCTCAGCAGCCCATCAGGCGCTGCAGGAGACGACGGTGGAGAAGCCCGGCGGGATCTTGCCGGTGTGGTGGGTACCCCCCGTGCAAGAGCCGCCGGCGGTGGCGAGGTACCTCCAGGACACACGGGACAAGTTCGGCCCCGAGTACCGGGAGTTCGGCCTCCGCTACCTCCTCCAGCTCCGTGCGAATGACAGCCTGTACCGCAACTTCCTCGTCCGCTTCAGCAACGAGATCCTCAAGGCCGCCGCCGCCCCGCCCACCCCCTGCGAGGTGCCCGACCTGCTCGCCGCGCCGAACGCCTTCGCTCCCGCGCCGGACGCCACCCCCGTACCCCGGCAGGCGGGGAGCACCGAAAGCGGCGGCCCCCGGCAGGTCACCTTCGTCGTCGCAGTTGGCGACCAGGAGACGATGAGGGTCGTCCGCACCGTCCTGGGCACCTATGGCCACGACTGGGCGGACTGGCGCCCGTACCACCCGGGCTGCCCCGACCGCGTCGTGGTCCGGGCCCAGGGGGTGGCGACCACCCAGGAGATGATCTCCTACCTGAAGCCCGCCGACGAGTCGCTGTTCGTGCTCCTGGACCGGGCGGAAAAGCACGGGGAAATGGTCGTCCTCATCGTCGACCCGTGGTCGGTGGAGCTGCCCGTGTACGAGACGCTGCTGGCCCGCCTGGACCGCCTGAACTCGCATCACTCGACTGTGCTGGTGCCCTGGGAGAGCGTTGACAGCCCCAACAGTCCAGAAGGCAGCCGCGCTCACGACAAGCTGTACGCCTGTCTGGGCAACTGGATGGATGCCGGCGACCGGTTGTTCCGCGAGGACATCTGGTCGATGGACGAGTTCGAGAAGGTGCTCGGCCAGACACTGATCGAGATCCGGGCACGCATCCTCGGCCGTGCCGCAGCCAGGCGCCGTGTGACCGAGGCCGGTCCGCGGACCCGGCCGGTTCTCACGCTCCCCCAGGAGCTGAGGTGACGGGATGAGCTGTCGGATCATCACCTTCTACTCGTACAAGGGCGGGACCGGCCGCTCCATGGCAGTGGCCAACACTGCCTGGGTCCTCGCGTCCAACGGCCTGCGGGTGCTCGTGGTGGACTGGGATCTGGAAGCACCCGGCCTGCACCAGTACTTCCACCCGTTCCTGCCCGACCACGAACTCCGTTCCTCGCCCGGCGTCATCGATCTGGTCTGGGAGTTCGCGACGGCCGCCGTGGACCCTGGCACCCCGGACGAGCCGGGATGGCACGAGCGGCTGGCTGCGATCCGGCCCTACGCCATGTCCGTCGAACACCCATTCCCGGGGCGAGGCACGATCGATCTGGTTCCGGCCGGCCGGCAGGACCACCTGTACTCAACCCGGGTCGCCACGTTCGACTGGAACAACTTTTACGAACGTCTCGGTGGAGGCGGTTTCCTCGAAGCACTCAAGCGCAGCATGCGGGCTGACTACGACTACGTCCTGATCGACAGCCGTACCGGCTTCAGCGACACCGCCGGGATTTGCACCGTCCAGTTTCCGGACATCCTGGTCAACTGCTTCGCCCTCAGCACGCAGGCCATCGATGGTGCGGTTGCCGTCGCCGCCTCCGTACACCGGCAGCGAGGGCGCGACCAGTTGCGCATGTTTCCCGTCCCCATGCGCGTCGAGGACGGCGAGCTCGACAAACTGGAGGCCAGCCGCGACTACGCCCGCGCCCGGCTCGGACGGTACCTCTCGCATCTGCCGGACCCCGACCGCTACTGGGGCGAGGTGGAAGTTCCCTACAAAAGCTTCTACGCCTACGAGGAGATCCTCGCCCCGATCGGAGACCGTCCCCAGCAGGAGAACACGATCCTGGCCGCCACCGAGCGTATCGTCGGCTACCTCACCGACCAGGGGGTCCAGGCGCTCGGGGCGACGCTCGACGAGCGGGAGCGGCGGTCGGCGCTGGTCCGCTTCCAGCGGGTCAGGACACGCACCGGCGACGGCGTCCCCGGTCCCCGCCCCGGCCCGCGCGGCGCAGCCCCGGCGCGAGTGTTCCTCACCTGCCCCTACGACTCGGCCGAACACTGGGACGCCGTTCGTGATCTGTGGTTCCTGCTGCGCGGCGGGGAAGTCGACGCCCGCCTTGACCGCCCGCCTGGCCAGCGCCCGGAGGACTGGCCGCTCTGGCAGGCGGAGGAGATGCGCGAGGCCGACCTGGTGGTCGCCGTCTCCTCGCCCGCCTACCGGAGGCGTCCGACCGACCCCGACGTTGAGCGGGTCCGCGCCTCGTACGACGTCGACCCCGGACGTTTCCTCACGGTGCTGCTCCCCGGTGCCTCCGACGACGACATCCCGGCCTTCCTGCTGCCCGGGCCCGCTGGCCCGGGCCGGGCGGCCGTGGAGCTCGCCTCGCTCACCCCGGACGGCGTCCGGCCCTTGCTGCATCAGGTGACCGCCCGCCTGCGGCCTCCCGCGCGGCCACGAGAGCGGATCCTGGCCGCACAGACGCCCGAGCCGGTGTTCGACAGCGTCGAACCGGAACTGGCCGAGGCGGCCGACGAGCTCGCTCTGAGGCTGCGCGAGCAGATGATGACGTATCTGAGGCAGCGGCGCATCATGGAGCCGTATCAGTTGCCGGTCCGGTGGACCGCGAGCCGGGCGGTGCCCTGGAAGGACAGTACGTCCACGAGGCTTTCTCTGGCGGGGGAGTCGGAGGACCTCGTCGAGATCTTCCTGTCGCTCCCCCACGGACGGCTCGTTCTTCTGGGCGGGCCGGGGGCGGGGAAGACCGACGCCGCGATCCTGCTGGCCACACGACTCCTCGCCCGGCGGGAGGCCTCGACGACGCCGGTCCCGGTGCTGCTGCACTGGACCTCATGGAACCCGGAGACCGAAAGTCTCCACGACTGGATCACCGGACAACTGCAGAAGCAGTTCCCCCTCCTCTTCGCAAGCTTCGGCATGCGGTACGCACGCCTGGTGCGTACGGGGGGAATCCTGCCCATCTTGGACGGCTTGGACGAACTGCCTCTCAATGTGAGGGCCTTGGCGCTTCGTACCCTTGCGGAGGAGGTGCCGCGACACGGCAGGTACATCGTGACGTCACGCGTCGCCGAGTACATGGAGGTCGCCGGAACGAGTCGCTCCTCCATGACCGGCGCCACGGTCCTCGAAGCCCGGTCCTTGTCGCCCGGCGACGTGATCGAGTACCTCGACAGCAGGGGTGCCCCGGGCCGGTGGGAGTGGCTGCGGCGTGAACTCCAGGAGCGTCCTCACGGTCCGGTCGGGCAGGCCCTTGTCTCTCCCGTGATGGTGCGGTTGGCTGCGGAGATCTATCAGGACCGATCGAGTGCGTCCGCCGAGTTGCTGTCGCTCGACAACCCGGACGCGGTACGGGGGCATCTTCTCGCCAATCTGATCCCGGTCACTTACGGCCGAGCCGGTGACCGATACGACCGCCCGTTGTTCCCCCCGGTGCAGGCGGGACGGTGGCTGAGTTTCCTGGCGCGGCACATGACGCTCCAGGCGACCCGGGACCTCGCATGGTGGGAACTGCACCGGGCGCTGGGTGCCGGCCGGCTGGCCGTGCTGCTCGGGACAGTGAGCGCAGTGATCACAGCCAGCGTGTTCCTGCTGCTCGGCCGGCTCCCCGGTGCCGCCGACGAACCGCTTGCCAACGGCTGGCTGATTGGTGGGGCGACAACCGCGGTGGCGCTCACCACGGCTCTCAGCTCCCGGCGCTCGCCCCTGCCCAGCCGCTTCGCGCGTGCGGGGCCGATCCGACCCGAAGCCTCGCTCAGGGTGAACCGGCTGCTGACCCTGGGGTCCGCCTTGGCGGCCGGCCTCGTCTCCGGGCTTGCGGCAGGCGTGTGGTACGGGTGGGACACGGGCCTGTCCGCGGCGCTCACCGGAGGGCTGGTCACCTGCGGGGCGGTCATCATGACGTCGCTGCTGCTGGCACTGCGCGGCAGCGCCTGGCTCCGCTACCTCCTGGCCCGTATCGCACTGGCGTCGGTCGGACGACTGCCATGGAGGCTGCTGCGCTTCCTGGACGAAGCGCATCGACGCGGTGTGCTCAGGGAATCCGGGCCGGTCTACCAGTTCCGCTACGCCGCGTTGCAGGATCTGCTGGCCCACCGAGAGAGGACATGAGTATGAGGGGCATACCCCCAGGCATCAGGAGGTACCTCGGTACGGAGGCGACGCCGATCGACGACGTGCGTCCGACCCTGTGGAACACGTCCGCGCCTGCATCCCCGGACCAGGTCGTCCTGCTCGAACAGTACAAGATCTATGTGGAGATGGCCGATCGGGTCAGCGCCCGCCGGAGCCTGACGAACACCTTCTTTCTGACCCTGAACACGGCGGTCTTCGCCGTTATCGGAACGTTCTGGAGAGGCGTGCCCGCCCATGCGTCCTGGCTGCTGGTGTTTCCCCTGCTCGCGGTACTCATCCAGTGCGGGGCCTGGTTCTTCCTCATCCGTACGTACCGACAGCTCAATGGCGCGAAGTACACGGTGATCGGAGCCATGGAGGAGCGGCTGCCCGCCTCACCGTACTGGAGTGCCGAGTGGAAGGCCCTTGGCGAAGGGAAGGACAACGCGAAGTACTGGCCGCTCACCCACCTCGAGCAGTGGATCCCGTCACTCTTCGCCGCTGCCTACGTCGGCAGTTTCGTCGCCGCGATGGTGGTGGGCCGAGGGACATGAGGGCGATTCAGGTGCCAGAGCAGTTCCGGGCCGCTGTCCGAGGCAGCCGCGGGTGACACCTCCTCACGCCGGACTTCGGTGAAAATGCAGCCGGCGTGGAACGGTAGGTCATGTCGGGGCGCCCGCCCCCAGGCGGGAACGAGATCATGAGGTATATCGCCTGGCACCGATACTGTCAGACCCTGGTGTCGCGGGCTCATCCGAGCCGCCACCCCTGCCCCGAATTCTCACCACGGCGGGTTGTGCACCACCAGCCGCTGAACCGGTGTGTCCGCACGCACTGAGTCGTTGCCGAGCCCACTATCGGACACGGTAGGCGGAGTGTGGGCCTGCTGCGCCAGAAGCAAAATGCGCCACTTCCTCAATTTCCCATCGTCAAGAGTTCCGATACCAATCGGCATTCTCGCTGTAAGGAAGTTCGACAGCGATCCGCATGTGTCGTCCCTCTTCCGTCGGATCTGAGGCCGACGAAGGCATCCTGAAAACCGCACCCCGGGCGGCTTGACCACATCTTCACCCGCACCGTGGCCACGATGCCTGGGCGCTTCGTTCAAGGGTCGATCGATGGCTGGATACCGGTCCTCAGGGCCCGCCAAAGCTTGGTGGTGCGCGCCGAGACTGCATGTCGCTGTGCACGTCGCTGGCTTATAGGACGGCTGCGCGGTATTCAGCCAGGTCCGATGACTTTTTTGTCATTCGCCGGCAACTCGCCTCCCGCATCACCGATGTCCGGCTACACAAGGAGGCTTAGGTGGAGCTTTTCCGCCCCGCATGGTGATGGCCGGTGGTTGGGGGAGGTCTGGACGGTTGCTGACCATCAACGTGGCGGTGCTGCTCGCAGTCATCGTCGTCCTGCGGCTGCGGCGACGCACCCAGGCACGCAGCCGATCTGACGAGAAGATGACCGTCGTGATCGTCCTGGCGCTCGGTGTCCTGCTCGCCCCTACCCCGGTCGGCCAGGGGATCCTGGATATCGTGGGGCAGCTCGCGAGCGGCGTCACGCAGGCCAGCCGATGAGCTCCCGCCCGCGCAAGGCACGGACGGCGACGACCAGGCGTCCGTCGGCACGGCGGCGTACGCGAAGGCCGAGCAAGCGGCGGCAGCGGCCGGAGGACCGGCTGATCGAGTTCCTTGTAACCGCGGCCTTGGCCCTCGGCCTGGTGGTGGCCGTCGTCAACTGGCTGCTCACCCACTGGTGGATCCTCTTCATCGTTGGCGTGCTCGCGGTGTTGGCCGGCGGGGGCCGGCTCTACCGGAAGAAGCAGAAGGCCGAGTGGGAAGCGGTACGCACGCAGGGCCTTCGGTATGGGGTGTCCCAATTGGACGCCCTGCACCATGCCCGGTTCGAGGGCGCGGTGCGGGACCTGATGCGTCGTGACGGCTGCCGGGACGCGGTCCGCGTTGGTGGCGGTGGGGACCTGGGTGCCGATGTGAAGGCCACCGATCCCTACGGACGGCGCTGGGTAATCCAGTGCAAGCACCGCCGCGACGGCCTCGCCGGCTCCGCGGTCGGCACGCCGGACTTACAGGTTCTCAACGGCACCGCCCGCCAGATCCACGGCGCCGACGTCGCGGTGATCGTGACAAACGGGCGGGTTACCGCACCAGCCGTGGCCTTCGCCAAGCAGCAGCGACTGCACGTGGTCGATCGCCACACCCTCGCTGCGTGGGCGTCCGGCTCTCGGCCGCTGTGGGAGCTGCTCCGAGCCGTCCCGCCGCCGCGTCGACCGACCGCCCAGTCGTGAGCCACCAGAGAGTGCGATCGACACGGCGGTGAGGCAGACGGCACGGCGCAGGGCGAGAAGGCCGTCGGTGTAGATGCCGATGGCGCAGCGCGGCCAAGCCGTGGACTGACTCCAGCGCGGCGGTGTCGAGGTCGGGTCGTGCCGGGTCACCGCATCGCCGGCGGCCTCCGGCCCTGCCTGGACGCCGCCGGCATACCAATAACTCAGGCCTGATTTGTACGGCGTCAGCGTCCCAGTCGCCGCCGGCGGGACCGCTGGAATAGGCGTCCACCCCCCAGTAGACGCCGACCAGTTTCCGGCTACTGCCGCCAAGTACCGCATCGCGGGCACCGCTGGGACGGTCTACGTGAGACCCCAACGCGACGACCACCCGGCCGGGTGCCCGGGAGGCAGGCCCTGGCTGTGCTTTTCAGCCCCGACGAGCGCAGCAAGGCAAAGATGACGGTGGTGCCGGGCCACCGGCGGCTGCGGCCGCGGCGCTCGCCGGATGTCCGGCGCTCGCACGGCACTGGTGTATCAGCCCACCTGGCCTGAACGCCGGGCTCACCCCCGGGCCGCCCGAGCAGTGGTCACGCCCCTCACCGCTTCGCGCGGCGCTGCAACCCCGTCGGGCAGGCGGCCCGCGTATAGCGGCGGGACGGGAGGGGACCGGATCGGCGGTGTGACGCCCTCTCATGCCACGCCGTGGGCTGCCACCCCGAGGAGAAGCACCGCCACCGACAGCGCCAGGCCGCCGACCGCCCCGCCCACCCTGCGGTCACCGACACGCAGGTGCGCGCCGACGGCCGCCATGAAGTACAGGATCAGCCCCGCCCCTGCGGTCGTCCCCACCACCGGTACCGCGAGCCCAACCAGCAGGCCCAGCGCGCCGGCCCCCAGGCACACCCCCAGCGGCGCCATCCACGAACGCGGGACGCTGATCCGGTCGGCCAGCACGCCGATCGACTCGTGTCCCACCAGGTCCAGATACGCGCCGTACGCGAGAGCGGCGGCGGTCAGAACGGTCACGACGGCGTACAGGGCGAACACGGGAACCTCCACGAACGGATGGGAAACGAGGGCGGCAACCACGTGCCCGGCCCTCTCCGCCACCCTCGCCGCACCCACCGATTGAGGCCAATGCCCCTCTCCATAACCTGACGGCATGGATGTGGACACCCGGCTGCTCCGCTACTTCGCCGCCGTCGCCCAGGAGGGCAACCTCACCAGCGCCGCGCAGCGCCTGTACGTCACCCAGCCGGCGCTGACGAGACAGATCCGGCAGCTCGAAGCGCTCCTCGACGTGCGCCTCTTCACCCGCTCCAGGACCGGCATGACCCTCACCGAACCCGGCCGCGCCCTGGCCGCCGGCGTGCCCGCTCTGCTCGACGACTGGGAACGGCTGCGGCGCGAGACCCGGAGTGCGGCCTTCCGCGCCGCCCGCGTCCTGCGGATCGGCTTCCTCGCCAGCGCGGCCAACGAACTCACCCCGCGCATCACCGCGGCCTTCCGTGAGCGCCGGCCCGACTGGCGGGTCGAGATGCGCCAGGCGCCCTGGTCCGACCCGACTGCCGGGCTCGCGGCCGGCGACGTCGACGCCGCCCTGCTCCGGCTGCCCTTCCCCGGGCAGGACCGGATGCGCACCGACGTCCTGCTCACCGAGTCCCGCTGGGTCGTGCTGCCCAGCGGCCACCGGCTCGCCGACCGCGAGGAGATCGCCTTCCGCGAGCTGTGGGACGAAGCGTTCGTCGCCGCGCCCGGCGAGACGGGCGCCTGGCAGGACTATTGGCTCGCCGTCGATGCCCGCGAGGGACACCCGGTCCGCATCGGCGCGGTCACCGAGCATCCCGACGAATGGCTCACCGCCATCGCCAACGGCGACGGTATCGCCCTCGCCCCCGCGTCGGCGGCCCGCTACTACCCGCGCCCCGGCCTCGTCCACCGCCCCGTCACCGGCGTGGCCGCCACCAGCGTCGGCGTCGCCTGGCCGCCGGCCGCGGACGCCGACCCCGTCGTGCAGGACTTCGTCGCCTGCTGCCGGGAACAGAGTGCGGCGGAAGCGACGGAGCGCGGCTGAGGCACGATGGGCGCGTGACGTCCTCGAACAGCCCCGCACTGACCCCTTACCAGACCGCCCTGCGGAACCGGATGCTCGACACCCCGGTCCTGCCGGCACCCCTTCCCTGGCGCCGAGTCGTCGACGCGCCCGTCGGTGGACTGCTCGGCATCGGCTTCGCGACGCATCCCGACACCGGCCACGACCTCGTGATGGCCGTCTCGACCGGCGGCCACGGCCTGTTCGACGCCGTCACCGGCGACCGGCTCGCCCGCGAACGAGACCCGGAGCCCGAGGACGGCACGCCGGACGAGTCCCCGGACCTCACCTGCCCCGGACTCGGGCCGGTCACAGACGCCCGGGTGCACATCGCGGGCCTCTACGGCGGCGGCCTGCACAGCACCACCGAAGGCTGGTACCTCCAAGTCGTGAGCCCCGACTGGCCGCACCACCGTGTCGTGCTCGCGGCCGCGGGCGGGCGGCCCCACAAGGACCCGTACGGCGAGACATGGTGGCACGTCCTCCACGCCCGTCACTCGGAGTTCCGCGCCGCCGGCTTCTCTCCGTCCGGCCGCACCCTCGCCGTCGCGACGAGCAGCGACCTCACCATGTGGACCCGGCAGAACTGAGTTGGTGAGTTGGACGGGCAGCACATCGGCCAGTGGAACAAGCAGACCTATGGATTCCTGGCGTCGGCGCCGGCCTGAGTGCAGCGCCCGACATGTAAGCGCCTTTCGAAGGCGTAGCCTTCCCTCAGGGCGAGTGTCAATACCTCATCCACCTTGAGGACGACGACGCTGAGCGCGCCTGGGTCTGGGAGCTGATCCGCCGACGGCTTTCCATAGAGATCGCGTTTGAGACTTTCTACGGCGGAGAGAACCTCACGGCCATCCCACCCCTGATGTGAGCACTGCTGGCTCGGTCTGCACGGACGGATCCAAGAGGCAGGTCTGGTCGACGTGGCCTGACGGGACCGGAAAGTCCGGGGCCAGGGCAGCGGAGGTGTCGTAGAGCTGGTCCGTCGACGGGCATGCTGCCGGGGTGGTCGAAGACCATGGGCGGGATATGTGAAAGTGCGCCAAGGTCGGGCTGATTGTGGATGACCACTGCTGCTGGGGGCACCGCCCCGCCGCAGCGTCCGATCAGGAACAACGGCTCTATCCGCGCCCACTGCGCATAGGTCAACGGCACGATCAGACCAAGGATCCGATGATCAGTGGGAAACAGTTGGTGGACGCGGACGCGGCTGCCCGGCCAGTACCAGTTCCCTGGTGTCTGCGGTAGGAGTCCGCGCCACCGGGAAGGGGCCGTCAGCAAGCCGACGGCCCTACCAGCTACTGAGAGCCAACAGGTACTGCCCTTATACCAGGGGTACTTGACGGTCGATGTTGAGCCGACCAGGGTGCGGCCCGGGGCGACGCATTGGGGAGAGCCGGTGTCGTTGTGCCCTTCGACACGAATCCAGATTTCCGTCTCTTTCGACGACGCCGGAGTTTCAGGGCAGCGTAAGGCCGGCGATGACCGCGTCGCGGTCTCGGTCGATACCGGCCGCGAGAGCCCCTGGCGGACGGTGTCGAGCCACTGCGGGAATCGTTCGCTCTGGCGTTCGGTGAGCATGTGGGTGAAGGGCTGGACGTGACCGATCAGGCGTCGAGTTCGGGGCATGGCGAGGGACGGTGGTCGTGCTTCGTGCCGTAGCTGTACGGCTCAGGGCGGCCCGACGGCAGGCCGCCCGCGCCGGGGAGGCTCGCCCAGCTCCACCCGATACGCCGGGCGCCCCGCTGCCGGGTGATGGCACCGCGGCCTCGGACGGACGCGTACGACTCGTGCTCGTCGCCGCGTACCTGGACCACCCGCTCGTCATCTCCGCCCTGCAAGGAGTGGGCAGGCGGGAAGAAGCCCTTCAGGCGGAGTCGTGTGCGCGGGGCACTGTAGGGTCCCTGCTGAGCCGCCGAGGACCGCGGCGTCACCAACAGCGCTGAAATCACAGCCGGATGTGGCTGGGGTCGGGGGGCTCACGTGAGGCGAGCAATCATCATGGGCGGCAGCTACGCCGGGCTCTTCGCCGCCCGCGTACTGAGTGACTACGCCGAGGACGTCGTGGTGGTGGAGCTCGACCAGATTGGCGAGGACGGCCTCGGCAGTCGGACCCCCCAGCGGCAGCAGCTTCACGCCATGCTGTCCATGGGCCACACGCAGATGGAGCGGTGGTTTCCCGGAATCACCGACGACCTGGTCAAGGGCGGCGCACTCCTCGGCGAAGGCGACGACGTCCGGTTCTACCTGGACGGACGGCTGAAGGCCCCCGCAGCTCGCGCCAGAATGCTCGGCGCCACCCGCCCCTTCCTGGAGAGTCACCTGCGCCGCCGGGTCGAGGGCCTGAAGCCGGTCCGCTTCGTGCACGCGGAGGTCACCGACCTCGTGTTCCGGGACGGCCGCGCGGTCGGCGTCATGACGGCAGCCCCCGGAGACGACGGCCGGACTGGTGAGACGCTCGAAGCCGACCTCGTCGTCGACGCGATGGGCCGATCGAGTCGGCTGGGCCAGTGGCTGACCCGGCACGGATGGCCCCAGGCACCCGTCGACCGCATGCGAGTCGACCTTGGCTATGCCACCGCCATGTTCCACCGTGGAGATGAGCTGGGGACCACCGTCATCGCGCACTCCAGCCCCGGCCCCGCGAGCGACTACCAGCCCACGGTGACGGAGCCCGGCGCCCTCGCCGCCGTGGAAGGCGACCGGTGGTCGGTGGTCCTCGCCGGCTACGCCGACCACCGCCCGGGGCCCGACCGGGAGGAGTTCCTCCGGCGGATGCGCCGGTGCGTCGCTCCGATCCGGACGGTCGCGGACACCTGCTCAATGGTCAGCGACGTCAAGACGTACCGCTTCGTCGAGAGCCGGCGACGGGCCCACTCCCGGCTGAGCCACTTCCCTGGCGGCCTCGTGGTCGTAGGGGACCTTGGCCAGCGTCAACCCCGTCTACGGCCAAGGCCTGACGCTGTCGGCGCTGACGGCCAACGCGCTGGCCGTCTACCTACGTTCCGCACCGGCGTGGGAAGACCCGGCGTGGAGGTACTTCCGCCTCGCCGAAGCCGTCGTCGACGGGGCCTGGCAGCTCTCGACGGCCGCGGACCTCGCGCAGCCCCATGTCACCGGTCCGTATCCCCGCGGCTACCGCGTACAGAAGTGGGTCGCGGACAAGCTCACGGAGGCATCCGTGATCGATTCTGTCGTGAACACCGCCTACATGAGCGTGGTCAACATGGAGCAGCCGCCGAAAGCCCTGACCGACCCCCGGCTGCTCCTCCGGGCCGCCCGCGTGCTGATCAGCGGCTAACGCCGGCTCAGAACAGGGATTCTTGAGCCCGCCGCTCGCCGCGGCAACACGACGCCGACGAGCTGCGGCCCGCCGGTTCGCGCCGGGGAGTACGTGGCGGCCCGGTTGTTCTTGCCCGCGCCGCTTCAGCCCGACATTGTCGTGCTGGTCGCGTTCAAGCACGAGGCGGCCGACCGGATCGACCGAGCTACTTCCACGCCACGAACACCACGACGGCAGGCCACCCCCGGACCACTGGCTACGGAGTGCCAGCCGTGCACGCCGACGTCCTGCACGCCCCGGACGTCCGCCAGCCACTGCTCGCGATGGAACGGGCTGTCCAAGTCGGCTCCGACGCCGTGGTCACACCACACAAGCGAAGATCATCCAAGGACGGGTACGGTGCCCCCGTCGGCCGACGAAGTGGAGACGGATGCTGGAGCGAGACCAAGCCCTGCAGCGCGCGGTGGGTTTCTCGCGCGCAGCCGGCGTGAAGACGAGCCGCCCCTTGCCATCGACGTAGAGCAGGTGCTCAAGCGGTGCCGAGATCGTCCCCTGCCGAGCAGGTAGTCCACCCCGCATAGGGAATCGCCGCACCGTATGATCAGTGGCATGATCCGTCCCGTCTCCGACCGCCCGACACGGAGACACCTGTTCTTCGCGTTGGCGCTCGTACTGCTTGTGACCACCTGCTGGTACGCCGTGCAGCCGGTTTACCCTGATTGCGTGTTCTTTGGTACGTCATTCGAGCAAGCGGTTGAGTCGGGTCAGTGTCCTCCATCCCAAATGCGATGGAGGACATGGGGCAGATAGGACGGGCTCTGCTCCTGCTGATGGCACATCAGGACAGGTGGTCAATGGTCACTGAAACTGAGCAGTCGTCACGCTGCTGGCCAAAGGGTGTTGCAGAAGGTCGGGCTTGGGCGGGCACGGAGTGATGCCTGGCCTGCTGGTTCATCCTGTCAGGGCGAGGTTGTGGATGGTGGCGACGGCCTGGACTGCGTAGTGGAGGCCGTCGCCCTTCTGGCGGCAGTCGCGGAGGACTTCCAGTTCTGCATGCGGGCGAAGGTGTGCTCGACGCGGGCCCTGACCCGGCGGTGCTCGGCATTGTCCTCTTCCTGGCCGCGCAGGAGGGGCCGCCCGGCCCTTCTGCGGTGCGGGACGATCAGGCCGGTGCCGAGGTAGGCGCCGTCCGCAATCACCGTCGTCCCGGCCGCCACGGCCGGCAGGTCGGAGTCGTGCCAGACGTGGGCGTCGGCCTTGTTCCCGGGCGCCGGACGGGCCGAGGCGACAACCAGGCGGGTGTCGGCGTCGATGATGACCTGCACGTTCGCCGAGAACCGGTAGGTGCGGCTCGAGGCGCCGACCTGCCGGTCGCGTACCGGGATCAGGGTGCCGTCCACGATCCACAACCGCTCGACATCGGCGACCGGCCGCAAAGCCGGCTCCAGAGCGAGCAACGGCCGCAGCCGCTGGATGACCCTGCCGACGGTCGCCGGCGAAATCCCGAACAGCGGGGCGAGCTGCCGCGTCGTGAGGTTCGTGCGGTAGTACACCGCCACCAACAGCACCCGCTCCGCCAGCGGCAGGCACCACGGCCGGCCGCCGCCGGGACCGTTCCCGCCCCGTTCACGGACCACCTTCACCAGCTTCGCGAACCGGTCCACTTTCAAACCCGTGAACGTCTCCACCCACACCGGCTCAGCCCTCAACACCCCCGCCATACAGGCAAAATGCCCAAGACTGAGCCTTCTGCAACACCCTTTGGACCAGCTCTCGGCGACAAGTCCGGCAGGGCGGCGTCCGACCGGCGGTCCCAGGCCATGGGCCCGCGACGGGGTCCGGCGGCCGGGAGGCTGCGGGACCTGCGGGGCGAGGTCTGGTGGTCAGGCGTCCTTGAGCTCGTCGACCACGTGGCGGACCACGTCCACCGAGGAGTGCAGTGCCTCACGGGAGGCGGCGCGGGCCACGCGCATGCGCTTGGACCCGTAGTGGACCAGGACGGAGGCGCCCGACGCGTAGACGACGGTGAGCGCGCCCGTGACCTTCTCGGGCGCCCAGACCCGTTCCAGTCCGCGCACCAGCGTCGAGTGGGCCGACAGCAGGGCCAGCAGCCCGCACACCCCGCCGGCCGCCAGCGCCACGACGGCGTGGCGCGCCTCCGACAGGCCGAGTGCCGCCTCGTCCCGCGCGGTGTCGATGTCCTCGCGGACCGTGCTGTCCTCCCGGGCCATGGTGTGAACGTCCTCGGTCGGCTGCCTCATGACGCGCTGGTACCCGGTGCGGGCCCGGGCACACCGCCGTTCGCGCCCGCCGCGGCGGCGCCCGACCGTACCGGGGCGGCGCCGGGGCCGCGCTCGGGGCGTACGCACGGCCTCACGGGTGGCGCCCCGTGCGGCCGTACGAACGGGTCCCCGGCCATCGGCTGGTCAGACGAAGGCGAGCGCCGCACTCGGCCGGGAAGGCCCGGGCGCGGTGCTCGTGGTGGTGGGTGCCACTGGGGGCGGGTGTCGTTATCCATGAGGCACTGGTCGCTGGCGAGATCCATCACGACGCGGGCAGCAATGCCCTGGGCGCGCTGGAACAGCGGCGCACTCGTCGGCGGCCGCGAGCCGCAAGGGTGGCCAACGGGGAACCGCTGAAGGGGGGTGCGCCGTGCGGAACGGCGGGCGTCATCGGGCGCCGCCGTTCTCGAAGGCGTCGATCAGCGGGCCGACGAGGTCGGCGCTCGTCGCCCCGCCAACCCACTCACCGGACGCGAGAAAGACGGGCACGGCGTCGCGGTCGGCGTTGAAGATGACGGCGTACTGCCCGTACCGGTCGAAGACCAGTTCGCGAGGCACCGGGATCGGTGCGGCGGCCAGGACCTCCGGCGCGTCGACCGTGAGTCTGCCGGGCACGGCGGGGTCGTCGGGCTGGACCAGGGTGCCGATGACGCGCAGCAGGTCACCGAGCCCGATTCCGGTCAGGAGCAGCTCGGTGATGCGGGGGTCGCCGACCGAGCAGACGACGACGGTGTCCGGGGTGTCAGGGGCGGCGGTGTCCGCGTCGGCGGTCGGACGATCAGCTCGAAGGCGCCGGTGCCGCGTGGGCCGGAGGTGGGGAGGACGTCGACGTAGCCGTCGACGGCGAGATGCTTGGTGTCCATCAGATGGCCTCCGCCAGGATCTCGGTGTGGCGGGGGGAGCGGGGTCGGGTGGTGCGCTGCGCTGCTGCGCGATGTCCAGCAGCTCGCGGTTGCGCCGCTGCTGGGCGGGCGTGAGCGGGCGGGCCTTCTCTCCGTGCCGGCGCCAGAGCGGAGAGGCCGGCGGCTCGGGGTGGGCGAGGGCGTGGTCGACGTCGTGGATGGTGCTGCTCATGGGGGCCTCCGTCTGGAGGTGAGGAGTTCAGGCGTGGTCGGTCGTCCCGCCGCCCTTGGGCGGGTCGGAGGCGAACCGGGTCTTCGCTGGTGTGCTACGAATTCCAGAGCTCCGCGCAGGCCTTGTGGACGGGCTCTTTGGCGTGGGACCTCAGCGGTGTGGTGGTGCCGCACAGCACGCACGGGGCGGCCGGCCAGAAGTGCGGGCCGTGACGCCAGTCCAGGAGCTGGACCAGCGCCTCGGGCTGCTCCGGCAGCGTGGGTACAGCACGCGGAGGGCGGCCCGGGCGGACAACAACAACCACGTCCTCGTCGGGTGTCGAGCTCATGCCCAGCCAGTCCTGGAGCGCCTCCGCGAGGCTGGCCGGGACGCCCTGGGGTTCCACTTCGGAGATGTCGCCCCCGGGGACGTTGTCGATGTCGAGCCACGTGTCTTTGGGGTCCAAGCGCCGGGCGGCGGCGTCGCAGGCCTCGTAGCCGCCGGTGCCGCTCTCGATGAGTTCACCGGTACGCCAGTCCGCGATCTCCCACGATGTTTCGCCGGTCTGGCCTCCGGTCGGCTGTCGGTCCTCCATCCGTCGGACGCGGAGTGCATGTCCGCTCCCGTACAGGCATTCGTCGGTCTTCTCGTCGGCCGCGGGCGGGGCGACGGTACGGATGCACCGTCGCCCGTCGCCCGTCGCCCGTCAGTTGGCGTGGGTCTGCTTGGGTAGCAGAAGCATCAGTGCCCACATCGTGAGAAGTGTGCCGATGACGTACCAGAGGCTGTCGGTGAACGCGGTGTTCACGGCGGGGCCGCGGGTATCGGCGCTGATGTAGGTGAAGAAGACGACGGTGGTCAGGGCCGTGCCCAGCGCGATGCCCAGTTGCGTGGCGGTGTTGAAGAGACCGGAGGCCGATCCCGCGTGATGGTGGGCGATCTTGCCCAGGGTGAGGTCGGCGAGAGGCGCACCGATCATGCCGAGGCCGAAGCCGACGGCGAGCATCGGTGTCGCGGCCGGCACAGTTCCCATGTCGGCGCCTTGGGTGGTGATGAGGTGGTGGTAGCCGGCCAGGGTGGCGGCGGCGAGCAGGGCGCCGGCCTGTGGCACGGCTCGTCCGTAGCGGGTGACGAGGCTCATGGCGAGCCAGGCGCCGCCCATCTCGCCGAGTGAGGCGGCAACGAAGCCGACGGCGGCCTGGCCCGGGGTGAGGCCGAGGCCGTTCTGCATGAAGAGGACCCAGGACAGGAAGAAGACGCCGGACAGAAGGCCGAAGGCCAGTTGTGCGGTGAGCCCGGCACTGAAGGTCCGGTCGGTGAAGAGGGAGAGAACGACCAGAGGGGAGCCGTCTTTGCGCATCTTGGCCTTTTGCTGGACCAGGAACACCGTCAGGACGAGCAGGCCGGCGACCATCATCGCGGACGTCCAGATGGTCCAGTCGTGTTCGCCGCCCATGGTGAGCGGGAGCGTGATCAGCAGCAGGCCCAGCGCGGAAAGCGACATGCCGAGCGGGTCCAGGCGCTGGGCGGTGCGGTCGTGGGATTCGGGAAGGCAGCGCAGGCCGAGGATGACGGCGGCGATGCCGATGGGCAGGTTGATCAGGAAGATGGGTCGCCAGCCCAGGCTGAACAGGTCGGCCTGGGTCAGGACGCCGCCCAGGACAGGGCCGATGACGCTGCCCAGCGACATGACCGTCCCGTACAGGCCGAACGCCTTCGCCCGGGAGCCCTCGTCGAAGGTGACGTGCAGGGTGGCCAGGACCTGCGGGACCATCGCCGCGGCCGCGGCGCCTTGCAGCACACGGGCGGCGATCAGGAGCTCCGGGCTGGCTGCGATCCCGCACAACAGGGAGGCGAGGGTGAACACGGTGGTCCCGGTCAGGAAGATCCGCCTGCGGCCGTAGAGGTCGCCGAGCCGGCCGCCGGTGATCAAACCGAGAGCGAAGGTCAGGACGTAGGCGGCGTCGATCCACTGGAGGGCGGCGGTGGTGGCACCGGTGTCGGCGGCGATGGCGGGCAAAGCGGTGTAGACGACGGACCCGTCGAGCGCGTTCATCAGCTCGGCGGTGAGGACGACGGCGAGGGTGACGGCACGGGCGCGGCCGGGGGCTTCGGCGTACGGCGGGCTGCTGGTGGGGGTCTGGTCGGTGTCGTGTGACACGGGAGGAGAGCTCCTGCTTCCGGTGAGGGTCGGGGATACGGGCAGGCCGGGGCCGCGTACGCCGACTGCGCACAGGGAGAGGGGGCGGGCCCAGGCCGGGAGCGTCGTCGGTTTCGGGCACGTGGGTATGGCACCGCGCGGGTGTTGTCCGTGCCGGAACGGGGACGGCTAGCGGGCCTGGGCGATACGTCATCACCTCACATCGAGGCTCGGGCGGAACACGTCCGCCCGAGGGAAAGAGGAACAGAGGAAGATCCGGGTCGCAGAACGCAATCGGGCCCTGCGGGGGTCGGCGGCCCCGCCCCCACGGGGTGGGGCCGCCGACGGTGGTTCAGTCGGCCTTGACCGGCTTGGGCAGCCGGAACATCAGCGCCCACATCACCGCGAGTGCGGCGACGACGTACCAGACGCTGTCCGCGAACGCCTCGGTCACGGCATGGCCGTGGCTGCCCGCGGGGGCGTGGCTGAAGAACACCACGGAGGCCATCGCGATACCGAGCGCGGTACCGAGCTGCATGGCGGTGTTGAACAGTCCCGCCGCGGAGCCCGCGTCCTCGTGGCCGACCTGGCTGAGGGTGAGACCGGCCAGACCCGCGCCGACCATGCCGAACCCGGCCCCGACCAGGATCATCGGCGCTACGGCGGCCACGAACTGCATCGAGGTCTGCTGGGCGGAGACCAGCAGTTGGTAGCCGACCAGGGTCACGGCGATCAGGACCGCACCGGCCTGCGGCACACGCCGCCTGTGGACGCCCGCCCATGTGGACGCGAGCATCGCGCCGGCCATCCCGCCGATGGAGATCGCGACCGAGGCCGGAGCGAACTGCCCGGGCGACAGCCCGAGACCGAACTGCATGAAGAGCACCCACGTCAGCAGGAACACCCCGGAGACGAGGCCGAAGACCATCTGGGCGGCGAGTCCGCCGGCGAACGCCTTGCTGCGAAACAGCGTAAGTGCCACCAGGGCGGAGCCGTCCTTGCGGCTCTTCGCCCGCTGCTGGGCCATGAACGCCGCCAGTACCAGGGCGCCCGCGACGAGCATGAAGAAGCTCCACATCGGCCAGTGCTTCTCGCCGCCCACGGTGAGCGGGTGGGCGATCAGCAGCAGGCCCCCGCTGGAGAGCAGCATTCCCAGCGGGTCCAGACGCCTGGCCTGCTGCTCGCGGGACTCCGGGAGGAACTTCAGGGCGAGGAGCACGGTGGCCAGGCCAATGGGCAGGTTGATCAGGAAGATCGCCCGCCAGCCGAGACCGGCGATGTCGGCGGAGGTCAGGACGGCGCCCAGGACGGGCCCGAGGACGCCACCGAGCGACATGATCATGCCGTACATGCCGAACGCCTTGGCTTGCGACTCGCCCTGGAAGGTGACCGCGATGACGGCCATGACCTGCGGCACCATCGCCGCCGCACCGGCCCCCTGCAGGGCCCGCGCGGCGACCAGGAAGCCCGGGCCGGTGGCGATCCCGCACAGCAGCGAAGCGAGTGTGAACAGGGCGGTGCCGGCGATGAAGACCCGCTTGCGCCCGAAGAGGTCACCCAGGCGCCCGCCCGTGATCAGGGCGAGGGCGAAGGTGAGGGTGTAGGCGGCGGGGATCCACTGCACCGCGGCGCTGGACGCGCCGGTGTCCGCCTGGATGGAGGGCAGCGCGGTGTGGACGATCGAACCGTCGAGCGCGTTCATCAACTCGGCGATCAGCACCACGACCAGGATGATCGTGGCGGCACGGCCGGCCCCGGTGGGGCGTTGAGTGCCGTGGGTATGGGTGTCGGTTGACACGAGGAAGATTCCTGTTCGCGTACATAAGGAATAGGGGCAGGGGCAGGCCTGGGCATGCCCCTCACGCCTACCGCGAGACAGGGGAAAGCAGGGTGCAACGAGCCCAGGCCATAAGGGAGCACCGCCGTCGAGGCATGCGTCGGAAGCCCGCCATCGCGGACGACCGGAAAAGAGCCTCGGAACGAGCGGCTACTTACTTGGCCTGGGAGATACGTCATCACCTCGAAACACAGCGTCGGACCCTGGAACGGGCACCGACGGAACCACACGAGGCTAAGACGTCCCGGGACATCCCCGCAACGCAATAAGTCACACGCTGCCGACGGGCTGGGCGGCAGCGGCGTCGATGTACTTCGCCGTCCAGAGCACCATGGCCTTCAGGACCAGGCAGAGCGCCCCGAGCTGGTCTGGTCCTCCTTCCCGTCGCGGTACACCTCGTGGGTGGTGCCGCGACCGTGACACGCGCAGTCGGCAGGGCTGCTTCGCGGATGCAGGGCGGTGCACCCACCTGGGGAGTCGGCTGGTGCGTTCGGGGTGGGCGGCGGGCGGTATCCCAGCGGGTTTCGTCGTCCATCGCCTGGGAGGGGCCGTTCCATCGCTCGGCAGGAAAGCTGAGATCGCGGGCGATCCTCCGGGAAAGGGCCCAGCGCAGAGTGCCTCCCGGCGATGGCGGACATCGTCACTGGTCATCCAGCGTTCAAGGTCGGTCTGACGACAGGTGGAAAGGGTCAGATTCGGTTCCTCGAACCAGTCCAGGAGGTGGACAGCCGCTCGGAGATGTGGCCGTGCGCCCGCGAGCTGGTAGTGAGTGATCTCCTTGCCGCGGCTGCGTCGGCGAAGCCGACGCGGGAGGTGCCATGTGGCGTACCAGTGCAGGATATTCCGTCCCTCGGTCGTCGCGGGGGAGGTGACGAGGTCCTTCACGTGCCGTTCGAGACGGACCATCTGCTCGTGCCGTCGGGGGGCAGGACTCCGGTGGCGACGAGAGCGCTGCGGATGTGCTCGACGACCTTGCCTTCAGGAAGCTCGTCCAGGGCCTCGTGAGTGAGAGCCCGGCGGCCGAAACCAAGATCGGACAGGACGGTGGAGACGATGCCCTGGGAGAGCCGGCGCATCGCGGTGCCAGCCCGTTCGTTACCGGCCAGGGCGTCGTGAAGGGGCTGGAGCTTCGGGTTGCTGGAGCCTGTGTCATCGGGGAGGAGTTTGTGGAGCCGCTGCTCGAGGGTGCAGCGGGGACACGGTCCCGGCGGGCGATCAGCCGGTCGATCGCCGTCTTCGAGCGCACCGGGGTGCCGGAGTCCGGCGGAGACAGCCGCTTCGCCCATGCCGGGACCGCCGGCCCGTCGTAGCTGCGCTCCGCACACCAGCTCGTCCAGGAGAGCACCGCGCCGCGGCGGGCGTTCCAGGTCAGGTCGTCACCGCCGAGCTGCCCCACAGCCAGCTCCAGCGCCTCGCCGATCTCGTCTTCCGCAACAGCGGTCAGCGGCCGGCCCTCGCCGATCCGCTCGGCGGTCTTAGCGACCGCGATGCAATAGTCCCGGACGGCGTTCGGGTTGATGAGGGAGCCGAGGAAGGCGTCGGCCACCGTCCGGACCGTCAGCGCCTTCCCGGTCGGCAGCAGCAGGACCGCGGGCACCGTCTCTCCCTTGCCGCAGATGCCAGGGTCGCTTCACGCAGGCTACGGAAGACGTCCCTGCAGGTCGCGCTCAGTGATACAGCGGTGCCCCTGACGCCCTCGCCATCGGCGGCCTTACCCTGTCACCTGAATCAACGGGGCGTAGCCGGTGAAGTCTGCTCCTCCGCAGTGGTTGGAGGCGAGGCCTGCGGGCGCCGCCAGGGCGTTTCCTCCGATGAGGCCGGTGCCGGCCACGGTATTGCCAACGGCCTGTGCGGTGTTGTTGAGGTTGCCGCAGGTATTGCCGAACGCTGGGCTGCCGACGGGGATGAGTCCGCCCGCAGCGGCCGGTGCAGCCGTCGCCAGACCAATTCCGAAGGTCACCGCTGCGAGCCCGCATGCTGTACCTGCATTACTGATGAGCTTCATGTTCCGGCAACGACGTCTCCCTGTATGAGTAACGCCGCCCTGGTACCCGGCTGACGCGACGACGCCCGGGCAGCGGCCACAGCGCGGCCAGGGCAATGACGTCCATGACCGGCATTCAGCCCGTTCCGACGTCACCGTCGAGCTGGTCAAGCACAGCGCCGCTGACTCCGGCGTCCTGATGATCTTGCCCCGCACCTTAAGTGCGCCCACGACAAGGCGACCCGGCGCTTGCTCTGGTGCCGCGGAATCACCGACCACAGATGGCACGGCGTGCTGCGCGGCGAGGCCGGTCTGCTTAAGAGGGGCCTTGATGTATGGCACGCCAGTTCTTCACGCTGCTGTCCGCGGCTCCCTCGAACCTCACCTCTGCAGATCGCCGTCACGATTCGAACAGCTTCCGCGCGTGCGCCGACCACTCGGACCGTACGCCGCTGGTGACGCGGTCCAGGGAGGTGCGGGCCGAGCGTGCGTCGGCAGCCGGGACTGTCGGCACGGCGGCCGTCGCCGGGAGGTACGAGCGTCATGGAATCTTCGTGGCCCTTCCGTTGGTTGCGTCGCTTCAGTCGCTCGTGGCCGTGCAGAGGAAGCAGAAGGACACGAGGCGCCCGTCGGCGAGGATGACCCCGTCTGTGAACGTCGGGCTCTGACACCGGGGGCAGTTGTGGACCATCTGCGCAGCGTCGGGGTGCCCGTAGACATAGGCATTGGCGAGGAAGCGGGGACCAAGTTCGGACAGTCCACAGAAGTGGCATTGCGCGATCCATGCCGCGTCGTCTTCCTCGGGCGAGACGACCATGGCCATCTGCCGGCAGTCCACGCAGTTCACGGTCCGGCTCTCGTGCCCCCGTAGCGTCCCGCGAAGCCGCTTCATGCGCTGGGTGACATAGGCCTGGATGGAGTCCAGCCCGTCGAGCACCTGTTCCATGTCGGGCGCGATCCGGGTGCTCTCCTCCGGGCTCAGCTCCGGAAGGAGCGTTTCGTCGAGGAAGCGAACGAGGAAGTCGAGCACCTGGCCGGCGCGGGCCTCGATGGCGTAGGCGTTGTGGGTCAGGCCGTAGTGCTGGAGGGCGTTGCGGTCCTTGGCGAGAGAGCGCAGAGTGTGATGGTCGTTGTCGCTGATGGAGACGCTGGCGAGGTTGGCGAGCCGTTCGATGGTCTCGTCGATGCCGCAGCTCTCGAAGTCACCGGCGTGGTACCGGTCTGCCGTGGCCTGAAGGGGGTCCTTGAAGACCAGGCTCCAGTGTTCGCTAAGAAGCCGGGCCTTCAGCAGTACCTCCGTCGCGGCGTGGAGGTGGATGACGGCGAACTTGAGGTTTCGCGGCACGACCGGCGGGGCGTCCGCCGCCAGGTGGTCGACCACGCTGACGAGGTAGTCGACGCCGTTGGCGACCGGCGGGAAGTCGAGCTCGCGCGTTTCTGGCGCCGGGGGCGCTGCCGGATCCGGCGTAACGGGCTGTTCCACGTGCAATCTCCCTTTTAGTGCATTTGAGGTGTCCGCGCTATGGCGAGGACGTTCCTTCCCCGGGAGCGGCCACATACGACGTCTTTGGGCCGGCGCGAAGAAGCCGACGCCGTAGCCGGAGCAGCGAAAGTGAGACCTGTCATCCGAAGAACGCGGCGAGTGCTGAGATCGCCCGGTCCATCACATCGCAGCAGGCGAGGAGCTGGTGGTGGACGGCGGGGGCGGCGGTGACGCGCAGGGTGTAGACCTGCCCGCGCCGCACGGTCACCCCTTGGTCGAGCGCGGCCTGCTCGGGGAGCTCCAGCTCGGTGGCGCGCAGGAAGCCGGTGACTTTGGTCGGATGTTGAGGGTGGCCGGCAGCTTGGGCGCCGGAGCGTCCTCCTCGGCGGTGGTGTGGTCGGGTAGGAGGTCGGCGACGGCCGTGCGGATCGCGCCGCGGCTGACGCCCTGGTCCCGGGCGAGGGCGGCGATGGAGCGACCTTCCAGGTCCGCGATGCGCACCTCTGCGGTCTTCGTGGCCGTCACCGTGGGGCGGCGCCCGCCCTTGCTTCCCTTGGCCTCGGCGGCGCGCAGCCCGTCGTAGGTCAGCGCGCGCTGAAGTTCGCCGGCAGCGGCGAGGGTCTGCACCGTGAACTTCACGGTGGACAGCAGCTCACCGGTGCGCGGGGTGGCGGGCGGTGAGTCCATGGCGGAGAACGCGCCGTCGTGGATGCGCAGCGCGAGGCGGTCACGGTGGAGGACGTCGAACACGTCGAGGCTGTGCTGGTTGACGCGCACGAGGCGGAACATCTCGGAGACGTGCACGGTGTCGCCCGGCCGCGCGTAGTCGAGGAGCGCGCGGAACTTGGGGCGCTGGAGGGGGTGAACGCGGCTGGAGGTGCCCGGGCTCTCTTCGAAGACGACTGGGTCCTCGATCCCGGCACTTCTCAGCAGAAGGCGATGGCTGCGCCGGTCGAGATCGAGTGTTTCGCAGCGTGGAGGAGTTGAAGGCACATGTAGGACTCGACGCGGTAGCGCTGCCATCCCTCGGCCGCCGGATTCTCGGTATCGGCGGCGTCGAAGACCTCTTCCGAGTCCGGGTCGAGGTCTTCTGGAAGACCGAGGGCCTCAGCGAGTCGCCGGGTTTCCTCCAGCAGACGCACCGAAGACCCCAGGTAGCCGCCCGGTGCCTTCTTGTCGACGATGACGTGGGCGAAGTCGACGGGGACGTAGTAGCCCTCGCAGTCCGAATGATGGACCAGATGGTCGAACGGTCCAGGAGGATCACTCGGGAGAGCCTCGTACACCTTGCCCAGGAGCGGGTCGTCGGTCGCCCACTGGCTGCCGTCCAACGGCTCGGGCAGGTGCCCGTCCGCCGCGAGGTGGACAGCGAGACGGCGAAGGGTGTGCAGGCCCGTGTAGCCCCACGCCTCGAACTCCGCGCCGTCCTCCTCGTCGAGGATGGGCTCAGTCCACTGTCGCGCTCCCGCACGCTCCAGTAGCTCGCCGATTGCGACGAAGTCAGCGCGGACCATCTCGGTGTAGTCGTCGTCCTCGGCATCGACGAGGGCACCAACAACTATGTTCAATCCCATGACCCGATCCTGCCATCGGTGATCGGATGACTAAACCGCGCCCTGCCCCGTTGCCCGCGGCGCCTCGGTGACGAGCCTCACCGACCAGTAGAGGTACCGGCCGGCCGGCTTCGTGCGCATCAGACCTCCGTAAAGGGCGGGCTCGCTACGGTAGCGACAGCCCCTTCACCGTGATCGTGCCCTGAGCTCCGTCGGCCGGCCCCTCACCGACACGGTCGTGCCGCCTCACCAGGACCGCGACCCCCGGCCGGCGGGCCCGTCAACCTGCCCGTGCTCCGCCCTCACCCGGCGATCACCGTACGTGGAAAACGGCCCCCGCCAGGACAACAGCCCAGAGGACATGTCATGGCCGATCCCGTCCCGCTGAACGCCCCCTACGCCCGCGCCGCCGCCATGGTGACCCGCGACGGGATCGTGGAGAAGACGAAGAACATCCTCCGGGTGGAGAATTCCGGCACCGGCACCTACAAGGTGATCATCGCCGAGACCGTCGACGTAACCCACGCCGCACTGCGGGTCACCACCGACAGCGGGGCCAACTGGGGGACCGAGGTCTACGCCCACAGCCTGGGACCGCACGTCGTGCAGGTCTTGACCGGCAAGAACGGTACGGAGGCGGCGCAGCCGTTCCACATCGCCGTCCTGTAACACCACACAGGAGTCATGCCCCTCGCATGCCGATGGCGGAGAACTCCTCCATCCGCTCCGGGTCCAGCGTCGCGGCCCCGCTGCGCCGGCTGCTGACCCGTGCCCCCAGCTTGTGCTCCCGCTGCACCTGGTTCCCGCCCACCACGACGAGAGCCAGCAGCCCGGCGAGTTCGTGGCAGAAGCCCTCTACCCGGTCGAGCAGGCCAGGGAGGTCCTACAGCGCGCGGTGATCTACGAACGCCAGCGCCACAGATGGGAGACCATCGGCGAGTCCCTCGGGGTCACCCGGCAGACCGCCCACGAGCGCTTCAAGGACGCCGAGACCGGCCGGCAGCGCGACCTGATCCAGCCCCACGAGCAGGTACGCGGCCGCGCCTGCCCCGTCCTGCACGAAGCGGCCCTCCACCCCACCGCCACCGGCCGACGGCTCGACGCATGGGCCACCGCCCACAGCCGCAACCACGCCGGCGACGAACACCCCGTCACGGCCACCGGCCACCCCTGACCGCCATCGAGGAGACGAACCAGGTCCTCGCCGCCATCCAGCACCTGACGGACACCATCGTTATCGACGCCGAACGAGCCGCAGTCATCGAACGCAAGGCCAACCTCCTGGAACGGATCACCCTTGAGGACGGCACCCCCGGGGCAGCCGAGCAAGCGGCGGAAGCCCGCGTACACGCCGCGCGACTGCGAGGCGAGCAGTAGGCGGCACCAGATGTAGAGGACGAGAGCACGGCGTACGCAGTCCCCGACCGGCCTGATGCGGTCGCCCGCTGGCCGCAGGCCCACCGCACCCTGGCCCGCACCCGAAGTCCGGACCCCGCCACCGATCCGCCCCATCGAGCGGATGGCCGCCCTGCAAGGGCAGCACCCGCACACCGATTCGCAGACCACGCAGGCGGCGGACCCGGGGCGACCCCGGGTGGCCGGAGCTCTCACCGGGACCGCGCTCGCGGCCGCCGACGCCGAACATCCCGCACCCCCTTCGGGCGGGTGCTCGAGGAAAACTCCGGGTGAATCCTGCGTTCGCTTGCGGTCTTCAATGCGCTCAACCTTGGGGTAGCTAGAGGGATTCCCGTCATTCAATTTTGGTCGGTCAACTTCCCGGACCTGTTCATCCGGCATCGCAACTTCCAGGGCGTGACCGCGCAGGGAGATGGTCCCGCCACTGACTTCGCGTTCCATCTGGTGCCGGGGCTTTCGGGGCCCAATGGGGTTTTCTTCCGCTCGGTCAACTTTCCCGATCACTTCCTACGGCATCGAGACGCCGCTCGAGGTAGGGCCGGGGCCTGACGTCCCCCAGCTCCGGATCGAGGTGCCCAAGACGTCGGAGGCGGCGCGGGACTGCGCGGCGGCGAACCGAGTTCGCCGACCGGGGCGTCGAGCCCCTGTGGGGCGGACCGCTTCAGCGGGGTGTGGCTCGATGGCCGTCTCGTTCGGGAGACCGGCGTGGCGGACGGGCCGACGGCCTATCTCGACGTAGCGCCACCAGGTTGAACTCCTCGACCTCATGGGCGACCTGGCGGGCGAGCGCGGCATCGCCGTCGGTGCCGTCCTCCACGATCTCGACCAGGTGGCCGCCGTGGGCGACCGGATTGTGCTGCTCCGGCAGGGTCGCGAAGGCCTTCCCGAGGCACCGCCTGCCGCCCCGCGTCGAGCACGGGATCACGTCTCCTGCCCGGTGGAGTGGGGTGCTGCTGCCTCCTGAAGCTCGTCGTTGTCAGCGGTTGGCTGTCAGGAGGGCTTGAGCGTGGCGGAGGATTGCCTGGCGTACCTCGTCGGGTGACAGCACGGTGAGGGGTGTCGCCAGGCTGAGGAGGTAGGCAGCGAGGCAGTCGGTGCTGTTGCCTCCGATCCGGACCACGGTGGCTTCTGGTCCGTCGGGGCTGTGTGCGCCGATGGTGGGCGGGATTGTTTCCAGGGCGCGGTCCAAGGGCAGGGGGAGGCGGATTTTCGTGTAGACCGGATAAACGACGTTGGCGATCCCGTGGGAGACCAGTGCCGCGGCATCGGGAGGATCGGTCAAGTCGGCCGGTTCGGTGGTGGAGCGCACGCTCACCACCCGGTCGGCGCGGAATGTGCGCCATTGCTGTTTGGCGACGTCCCGGGCGACCAGGTACCAGCGCGTGCCGGTGTGGACCAGGCGGTACGGATCGATGGCACGCACAGAGGCCCGGCCCGCGTGGTCGCGGTAGGAGAGGGTGGTGCGCAGCTCGCCGTGGCACGCCTGCGCGAGTTCCAGCAGCAGAAGTGTGTTGATCTGCGGTTCGCCGGGGCGGCGGGTGTGTTCGAGGGCCCCGTCCAGTGCGCTCAGATGGCTCGAGATGTGCGGGGGCAGGCTCTGACGGAGTTTGAGCAGAGCGGCGAGGGCGGCTTCCCCGGTGCCGAGGACTCCGCTGAGCGCGGCTTCGCGCAGGGCGACGGCGACAGCGAGAGCCTCTTCGTCGTCCAGGACCAGTGGTGGCATCCGGGTGCTGTGACTGAGCCGATAGCCGCCCCAGGGACCGGGCGCGGACTCGACTCCGTAGCCGAGATCCCGCAGTCGGGTGATGTCCCGGCGGACTGTGCGGTCGGTGACCGCCATTCGTTCGGCCAGTTCACGGCAGGTCCATTCGGGGCGCGCGGACAACAGCGACACCAGGCGCAGCAGGCGGGAGGAGGTCCTGATCACAATTGATCAGTCTTGCGTACGACTAGGACAAGGGCTGTCCGGGTCATGCCCTACGGTCCCGTCCCATGAACACCCCGCAGATCCGTATGCTTTCGGTCGACTTCGACTGCGCCGACCCGGCTGAACTGGCCCGCTTTTACGGCGAAGCCCTGGGACTGCCTGTGCTGTACCGCAGCGACGACTATGTCCTGCTGGGACGGGCAGGTGCCCCCGGGCTCGGCTTCATCCGCCAGGAGGGCTTCCAGCCCCCAGCCTGGCCCGACCCCACCCACAGCAAGCAGGCCCACCTCGAACTGGGCGTCGACGACCTGGACGCCGCCCAGGAGAGGATGCTTGCCCTGGGCGCCGCCCTGCCCTCCTTCCAACCACAGCCCGACGTGTGGCGAGTGCTCCTTGATCCGGCGGGTCATCCTTTCTGCCTCGCGACACACGGAATGTGAACCGATTCCGTCGGGGCCTGCCCTTGAGCTCACCCCTCGGACGTCGGTGCCGAGCTGGACGGGAAGGGGCCGGGCAGGGTGGTGGGGGCGCACGCCGACCTGCGGAGCGACCCCAGCACGACTCCGGTCGTCCGCGTGATGAGCGGGCGCGCCGCGGAGACGGGTAAGAGCCTGGACGCCCTCGACGCGGCGACCTGCGAGGACTCGCTGCCCCGTCTGCCCGGCGCCCCGCCCGCCATCAGCGCCTACCGGGAGGGCACGTGATGCGTCGCCACGTCGGGCGGGGCTGGAGCCTTCTCGATCACCTCACGTCCCGCCCGCTCCGACGTCCCCGATGCGCTGACCGTCGTGCTGTGCGCCCGCATCCCGGGGGCGGGCACCGAGCCGTTGTTCCGGCTCATCAACAAGGGTGCCGCCGCGGACATCCTGACGCACGGCGGGCGGAGTACCTCGACTACGGCGGACAGGTCCGTAACCGTATGGAACCGTATGGCGCGCGGTCAGACGACGCACGCGGCAATGCCGCCGGCCATGGCGGTGCCGATGGTTGCCCCCTCGTTCGCGATCGTTTTCGAGCTCTGCGCTCCGTTGCCCGGTGTCAGCGGACCTGGACCATCTGCCACCGAGGTTGGACCAGCGTTGGGTCCGTGATGACGCAGTTGAACCGGGAGCTGAGGCAGCGCAGCCGTGCGGCGTCACTGTCGGCATCTTGCCTGAGCGGTGCGTCGCCGAAGGTTGAAGAGCGCGCCGGGATTCTCCACGCTTGACCTCAACCATGGTTGAGGAGCGATGGTGGAGTGCATGACCACTCACGACTCGACGGTTCTCCTCTTTCGGAACACCATGCGCATCACTGACGGTCACCTGGAGGGGTTCCGTGACGCGATTGCCAGGGCCGTGGCGTTCGCAGAGCAGCACGGGCCGCAGATGATGGTGGAGACCTTCCTGGACGAGGAGCGGATGCTCGCTCACAGCTTCCAGCTCTATCAGGATTCCGACGCGGTCCGCCTCCACTGGAGGCTGGCGGACCCATACATCCAAGAGGTGATGAAGCACTGCCAGGTGGAGCGCTTCGAGGTCTTCGGCGAACCGGACGCCGATGTGGCAGCGGGCGTGCGGTCGGCGCTCAGCGAGCAGTGTGCGCTGACGTTCAGCCCGCGCATCGCCGGATTCGTGCGTTTCGCTTCTGTGTCAGGTGTCGGGTGTTCCCCGCCGACGCGGGGGTGATGCGACCGGGACCTGGGGGTGGGAGGAGGACCAGCCGTGTACCCCTCCTGAATGCCTGCTCTCCGTGCCGGCCGGCTTTTCGGGCGTGGTTCAGATGCTGGTCAGTCACGCAGTTGGCGGGCGATGCGGGGCACCCGGAGCGTTCCGTCGGCGGCCTCGCGTACGAGGGCGACGGCGGCCTTGGGCGGGTGGTCGAGCCGGTGACGGCGTTCGCCCCCCGGGCGGTTCACGCGTTTTCTCTCGCTTCCGCCCTGTCGCTGGGGCTTAAGGCGCTGCCGGTTGTTCACCGGCCCGCCACAGCGGCGGCGCTGGAATGCGGGACTTCCGGACGGGGTGGCACCGGCCCCGCGGACCGGGTCCCGCCCGTCAGGCGAACTGGGCGACCTGGGAGTCGCCGGCGGGAAACTGGATCATGACGAACGCTGGCGAACTTGTGACGGTCCGGGATGACTGGTTCGGCGGGCAGACCGAGTGGCTCGGCGGGGGCGCCGACCTGGGGCTGCTGGCAGCCCTGGAAGCAGGCGGAGCCACCCCCGTGTCCCCGACACAGGCACAGCTCTTCGCCATGCTGGACGACCAGGGCACCACAATCTCGGAGCTGGCCCGACGCATGGGCGTCGCCCGGCAGAACGCGCACCAGGCCGTGCACGGCCTGGTCGCCGCCGGACTGCTCGCACAAACCCCCAACCCCACCTCCGCCCGGCAGCGCCTGATCCGGCGCACCGCGGAAGGGGAACGTGCACACCGCCAGGCCGGCCTCATCCTCGAACGGCTGGAAGAGCAGCTCGGCGAGCGGATCGGCAGCGAGAGCGCCGATGCCCTGCGCACGGCGCTGGAGGCACCCTGGGGCGAGCCACCCGCCCCGCGCCGAGCGTGAGGCGACGTACCGCCCGTCATCAGACCCAGGGGACAGAAGGGCTTCCAGATCCTGCCCAAGAGGTGAGCGCGCCATCAACTGGATCAGGCGGCCGCCGGATCGTCCGCGACTCCCCAGCACAGCGAAGCGCACCTGGCCTGGAGCTCGATCACGCCGATGCCCCACCGTCTCACCCGGCCGCTGAAGAAAACGGTCCGCACCGGCGCCTTCTCTGCATGCCCCGCCCGCGCCGATGCGGATCCGGGCATTCTCCCGCGGCATTCGCCTCGCTTCAGTCGCGCTGTAGAGGGCCGCTGCTGGGGTCAGACGGCTTCGGCTTCAAGGATCGAGGTCAGGGCCGGTGTCGGCACGAGGCGGGGGAGGCGGAACCCGGAGCGGCCAAGCAGGTCTTCGAATGCGGCGGCGGTGCGCTCGCATTCCTGGAGGGTTATCAGCATGACGATGTCCAGGGCGATGGCCGGGTGCGGGGTACCGT
This sequence comes from Streptomyces sp. WAC05374, assembly GCF_004353505.1. Taxonomy (GTDB): domain Bacteria; phylum Actinomycetota; class Actinomycetes; order Streptomycetales; family Streptomycetaceae; genus Streptomyces. Next base: position 112,076 of record NZ_SMNQ01000001.1, on the reverse strand, counting down.
CGTCGGGCAGTACCGAGTCGATCACCAGCAAGCGCGTGCCCTGAACCATGGCGGTGCGGAGGGCGATGAGAATGCGCAGGCAGTCCTCGCCTCCATCCGCCGTGGCCTTCCGGACCCGAGTCGCTGGGAGGCGGACGGCGTGGTGTCGGCACAGACCAGCGGCCGCAGGCGGCTCTCCGCAGTGACGTGGTCGCTCGTTCGGGGGTGAGGAGACGTTTCCGCTGTTCCGGGCGGTACGGGGCGCGGGACATGATCGCGGCGCCCCTGGCACCGGGGCTCACACCCGATTTCGCCTCCGGAGGTAGCCGCCCGTGGTCCTCGTCATCGTCGTCGTTGCCGCAGCCCTGCTCGCCGGCCTCGCCGCCAACCGCTTTCTGCGCCCCCGGCTCCTCAGCGAGGACGACGACACCGGAATGGCCGTGAAGGACCTCGTCGGCCCGCTGCTGACGCTGACCGTACTGCTGCTCGCCTTCGTCATGGTCACCGCCACCGGCTCCTACGGCAAGGCGGAGGTCGCCGCCCGCGGCGAAGCCCGCGCCGTCGACCAGATCACCGAGGCCGCCGAGTATGCGCCCGCTGCCCAGAAGACCAGGATCCAAGCGGACACCGTCTGCTACGCCCGCGCCGTACGCACGCAGGAATGGCCCGCCATGGCCGACGGCGACGGCTCTCCCGCCCCCAGCGTCTGGTCCACCGACCTCCGCAACTCCTTCCGCCCCCTGCAAGGAGAGCCGGCCTTCGGCATGCTGGTCGCCGCCGACAACAAGCGCTCCGAGGAACGACAGGAACGCCTCACCCAGGCCACCCCGAGCGTGCCCAGCGCCATCTTCTACTTCCTGCTCGCCACGCTGACCATCACCGTCGTGGCGCTGGGAACGTGCATCCCCCGCCGCAACAACAGGGGCCAGGTCATTACCCTCGTCGTGATCACCGCCCTGCTCGCCACCACGCTGTGCATCATCCGGGACGTCGACCGCCCCTTCGGCGGTATCGTCGATGTCCAGCCCACTGCCATCGCCGAAGCCGAACGCCAGGCCACCCGCGACTTTCTGGCCCACCACAGTGCTGCCGATCTTCCCTGCAACGACCAGGGCATTCGTCGAAACACCTGACCACTAACCGCCTGCCGCGACCACTGTCGCGGTGGCGCCTGTCAGGCCCGTGCCCGCATCCGTGCTCTGGAGCGGGGGGGCACGGGCCTTCGCATGCGATTCAGGACGGTGCCTGCCTGGAGCAGCAGTACGTCGGCGCATACACCCCCGTGGCCATCCCGATGGCTCCAGCCAGCGTGCGCTCTCGAGGTCAGCGTGACACAACGGGGTTAAGTCCCCCACTCAGGAGTTTTCGTGCCCTTCGTCCCTTGTATCAGCGTGTCCGACACGGCTACCAGCCTCACCTTCTACAAGAAGCTGGGCTTCGACGCCGACTCCAGCACCTCACGCCCCCGGTGACGACATCCACATGCTCCTCTACAGGGGTGAGTTCTGCGCGATGATCTACCGCAACGCCGACCTCAAGAACTGGCTCCCTGTCCTCAGGGAGCAGCCTCTCGGATTCGCCGGCATGTTCTACTTCTCCATCGACGACCTGGATGCCTTCTACGGGCATGCCTCCCAGCACGCCGAAGTGGTCAAGGAGATGACCACCGACGAGAGCGGTCAGCGCATGTTCTACATCCGTGACCTCGACGGCTACGTCATCGGCTTCAATGACAAGGCCGCACTGCAGGCCAGCGACCTTGGCAAGTACGCGAGTAGGCCAGCCGGTACTGCTCCGGGACTTTCCCGGGACAATCCATGGCGCACCCAGGGCCGGGCGACCAACCCACTGCCCCGATCCGAAAGACGCCCCAGGCAGGGGATGCGCAAGGTCCCAAACATCCCTCCCCCTGGCTACACCGCTACAAGGCCGCTTCTCATGGTGTGATCGCCCGTTGAGCCGTGGATGACGGATCTGGTCGAGCGTTGGCACAGGACGCGTTGTGGACGCTGCCGGCGGATGGTCCGCCCGCAAAGGTCATACGCCGGCAGGACGGCGGCTGCCGACGGGCAGGGGACCGTCAATGCCCAGCGGCGATCATTTTCGTGGCCACCTCAGGCTGCATCTGGCGGCAGTTGCCGCCGGTGCTCCGGCCGGCCTCCCCCCCCCACGCTCTGCCGGCGCTTCGCCCAGGGGAGCCGGGACCAGGTGTGGCTGCACCGGGCACTCGATCAACTCGGTGCCCGGGTGAGCTGGACCGGTCGTGGCGCGCGATCGACTCCGTCGGTCTTCGGACGGCGAAAGGGGCCGGTGACCGGACCGAATCCGACCGACCGCGACAAGTCGGGGTCCGGACATTCACCTCACCATCGACCGGAACGGACTGCCGCTGCCACTGAGCATCTCCGGCGCCAACACGCACATGGCCTCGGCCTGGAACCGCTCGTACGCGGGATGCCGCCCATCCGCTCCCGTCGCGGACCCGCCGCCGGCGTCCGGCCAAGCTCCACGCTGATAAGGGATCGACTGCGAACAACTGCGCCGATAGCTCCGCAAGTCCCGCATCCGCCACCTGATCACCCGGCAAGTTTGCGGCTGGTGTCTGAGCCAGGCCCCGGGCCTCACCGGGGTGCCTGGTGGCTGTCGTTGGCTAGGGATGTCCGAGGAGCAAGCTGCCGGGGGCGTCGGGGTCTTCGCTGGCAAGGTACTCGCGCCAGGTGGCGTAGTACTCGTCGCGGTTGATGCGGCCGTCTCCGTCGCGGTCCATCTGCTCCATCGCGGTCTTCGCGTCCTCGGACATGCCCCACGCTTTCCAGATGCGGTCGATCTCCTCGCCGTGAAGGACGCCGTCGCCGTTGATGTCGGCGGTGTCGAATTCGGCGTCGAGCGCGGGGCGGAACGTCTTGTCGAGGAGGCTGAGGTCGGCGACGTGGCGGTGGAGCCCGTCGTGGAACTCCTGCCGGCTGACCCGCCCGTCGCCATCGTTGTCCATGTCCGCGACGATGTTGCGGTGGACCCGCTGGTAGGCCTCGTGGAGTGCCGTGGCCTGGGCGGAGTCCTCGGCGTGGCCGAAGGCCGAGGCGAACTTCTGGGCGGTCCTGGCCCAGTCTGCGGGCTCGATGTAGCCGTTGCGGTCGGTGTCCAGGAGGTCGAAAAAGCGGTTGAACTTACGGGTCCGCAGATCGGTCGTTGTCGTCATCACTACCTCAGGCAGGTGTGGGGGGACGGGTCATAGTGGATCTTTCCGTGTCTCTGCGGACAGAGCCAGCCGATCCGGCTCCGATCACGCGATCAGCCGATTCATCTCATGAAAACGTGCTCGGCCGTGCCTTCACCACCACGACCGTGACCGTGGCCCCCTTCCGTGTGGGTGTCATCCCCGGAGGCGGGCGAGCAACAGCATGTATCGGCTGGTGGGATCCGGCAGGTGGCGAAGGGGCTCAAAGCCGCGTGCCGCCAGCTCATCGTCGAGCTGGCCGGCGGTGAAACGCACCGCGATGGTGGCACGCAGCACCTCGCCGCGCGGGAAGACCACCCGGCGCCCGGCAGGGGGACCGGGGACCAGGACGGTCTGGTCGGCGAGCGAACACAGGCCGATCTCCACGCGCTGCGAGGGCGCGGCCCAGACGACGTGGTGGGCATACGCGTCCAGGTCGAAGTCCGTGCCCAGGTCACGGTTGAGGATGCGAAGGCAGTGAAGGTAGAACGCCTCCATGAGCCCGGCGGCGTCGCGGTAGGCGGAGACCATCACCTCTACGTCGTGCAGCAGCGGCACGCCCAGGAGCAGGCCGTCTCCTGGCCGCAGGCTGCCCGCCAGTAGCTCCAGCAGGCCGTGGCGCTCAGCGGGCAGCAGGTTGCCCAGGGTGCTGCCAAGAAAGGTCACCAGCACGGGGCGCCGGCCCGGCTCGCGCAGCACGGGCGGCCACGGACGGGTGAAGTCGGCGGCCACGGCGCGCACCGTGGTGCTGGGGGAGGCGTGCCGGAGCCGCTCGGTCAGATGGTTCAGCGCGCTGGTGCTGACGTCGACCGGCAGGTAGGCGACCGGGGCGGTCATGTGCTGCAGCAGCGGCAGCGCCTTCTCCCCGGTGCCGGAGCCGAGCTCGATCAGGGTCCGGGCCCCGCTGGCGGCCATCACCTCGGATGCGTGCGCTTGGAGCAGATGCATCTCCAGCCGGTTGAGGTAGTACTCGGGCTGCTCGCGGATCCGGTCGTAGAGCGCGGTGTTGTGCTCGTCCCACAGCAGTCGATAAGGCAGGTGCGGCGGGCTCTGACCCAGGCACTCCGCCACCTCGACGCGGGCATGCAGCAAGGCGTCCTGCTGGACTGGGGAAGTGGACACCGACACCGTCAACCTCACGGATGGTAGTTTTCCGAACTCGCAGGGTCACTATAGGGTTTGGCTGTGCAGACAGAGGAATACGGAAGCCGCCTGTACGGCTTCGACCAGCCACTCGAACGCGAACGCATCGGCCTGATCGGCGAGGTCTTCGACCCCTATCCCCGCCGGCGGATCACCGACCTCGGCGCCCTGACCGGCCGCCGCTGTCTGGACGTCGGCGCAGGCCCGGGCACCGTCGCCGCCTGGCTCGCCGACCAGTCCGGCCCCGACGGAGAAGTCATCGCCCTCGACCGCGACACCAGCCTGCTGCACGAAGCCGGCCACCCCGGGGTGCACATCTGGCGGGCCGACATCCACACGGCCAGCGACGACGAACTGCCCAAGCCCGGCTTCGATCTCATCCACGCCCGCCTGACGCTCTGCCACCTGCCACGGCGCGAGGAGGTCCTGCCCCGCCTGGTGTCCTGGCTCGCCCCCGGCGGCCACCTCATCGTCAGCGACGTCATCAACACCATGGCCGCCACCTCCCCCCACCCCGCCGTACGCGCCCTCACCCAGGCTTACGACCGTGCGCTGGCCACCACCCTGGACAGCGACCTGAACTACGCCCGTGCATACCCCACCCCCCTCATCAACGCGGGCCTGACCGGCGTCGACATGGCAGCCGACGTCCCCCTCGTACGCGCCGACAGCCACACCGCCCGCTTCTGGGAACTGACCTTCACCGCCATGCGCACCGAGATCCTCGCCACAGGCCTCATCGACGCCGCCGACTTCGACAAAGCCATCGACCACCTCACTGCCCGCGGGACCCACGAACTCGGCTACACCCTCGTCTCCGCCTGGGGCCGCTCCGCCTGAGACGCCGTGTGCCGATGACGCGGGTCATCCTCGCAGTCCCGGGCTGGGTGCAGATGAGCTCGTCGGGGATCAGCCGTCCATGGCCCCGGCGAGGGCGTCGGCGAGCTCCTCATGGGTCGCTGGCACCCGCCCGCGAAGGGGCATCGCAGAGCGGGCACCAGGCGACGAGACGGCCACCGATGATCCCGTCCCGACATCCCGCACCACCAGGGCCGCACCGCCTGCCACGCCCCAGGCTGCCTCTGGGGCAGCGGGGCGGTACGCCCGGGGCCCGGCCTTAGGCCGTGGACAGCGGACTACGTGGTGCCGCTCGCGGAGGCCTGGGATTCCGGGGCAAGCGGCTGGACGGCGGCGCGGCGCCAGGCCTACGCCAAAGACCTGGACGCCGAGCGGTCCCTGAACGCCGGGTCACCGCGAAGACGAACCGCTCGAAGACGGACAAGGACCCGGCCGAGTGGATGCCGCCGGCCGGCGGCCAGCACGGCGCCTACGTCGCAGACTGGACCGCTGCCAAGAAGCGATGGCAGCTCACGGTGGACGACGCCGAGCGCCAGGCCCTGGCCGCCGCGGCCGCGCTTTGTCCGGGGGTGGCTATGACGACTTCTTGGGGGGAGTCATTTGTCGAGGAGTTCGGGAGGCGTGTGGCCCAGTGTGCAGTGATCAACGTCGATGAGTTTTTATGTCGACAGCGTGTGCGATCGCGGGTTGCGGGGTCTGCGTCATAATCCATCTGTGGATATGTCCGATGAGGGACAGCCGCTCGATCCCGTCTGGCTTGAGATCAACAACAATGTGTGTGGTGGCCTGGCAGGAGCCCCGAGTGCATCGTTGGTGGCCGAGCGGTTCATCGGGGCTGGCTGGAGTTCCAGATCAGGTTCGTCGTGGGAGTCGTATGAGGTCGAGACCAGATGGTGCTGCATCGAGGTCGACCCGACCGACGGGGACACGCTCCTGAACGGAGTTGTCGATCCTCAACGGTTCGAGGAGCTGGCAGCCTTGCTGACCCGGTTCGGCCTGCGGTTCACGCTTGAGCTCTATGACGATGACGGAGAAGTGCTGCGGGAGATCGAAGCTGGAACGCCGTCAACGCTTCATGGCCGCAGCTCCTCAGCCTTTCAGCCGGCTGCTCGCTCCGCGCGCTGGGCACCGAGGCCGCCGTGAAGGGCTACCACGTCCGCTACACCCTCGCGACGAAGCTGGTGAACGAGCTGGTGGAGGCCGCGGACGAGAAGCATCACCCAGCCCGCAGGGCTGCGGCCAGGCCGGCGACGGTCTGTCGCGCCGCGTCAGCGGCGGCGAGTGCAGCGCGCGCGTACGGCAGGACGGACCGACCCACTTCGGTCGGTGTCACCGACCGGTTGGACCGGTCGAGCAGAGGCTGCCCGAGCTCCTTCTCCATCTGGCGGATCTGGGTGCTGAGGCCAGGCTGGGCCAGATGAGCCGGGCGGCGGCGCGAGTGAAACCGCCTTCCCCGACGACGGTGACGAATAAGCGCGGCTGGCAATAATCACTGATTCTAGATCGCAGCACATCAATCTATTGGACGTACGTTTGGGTTGGCCGCAGGCTTGATCACATGGAGAAAGCGGCACCTCGCAAGGACAGGAACGCGAAGGCCAGGGCGTGGATCGCGGCCGGAACGCCACGAGCTGGCCGACCTGCTCGACGGCCTGGGGGACGATCAGTGGGACAGGCGGAGCCTCTGCGCGGGATGGCGGGTCCGTGAGTTGCGGCCCACATAACGATGGGCCTCCGGCTCTCCCTGCCAGCGACGCTCGGCGAACTGGCCAGGGCGCGGGGGAACCTGCACCGGATGACCGACCAAGTCGCCCGCAGGGACGCGGCCGTCCATTCCACCGCGGAGCTCGCCGCGTTCTTGCGGGAGGGCGCCCACCACCCCTGGACGCCACCGGTTGGTGGGTACACGGCGGCGCTCGGCCACGACGTGGTGCACGGACTGGACATCACCGTCGCTCTCGGCCTCGACCGGCGTGCCCCCGAAACGGCTGCGCGTGCTGCTCGACGGGATCCGGCCCAGCGGCCTGAGGTTCTTCGGCGCCGACATCTCCGGAGTGCGGCTGTGCGCTGAGGACCTGGACTGGCCCTACGGCGGCTCTCCCGTGTACGGCGCCGCCCAGGACCTCGCCCTGCTCGCCTTCGGCTGCAGGCTTCCGAACGGTCGGCTCCGGGGCGAACCAAGCAGCCGTTTCACCACCGTCTGAACCCCGCCGCTCACTCTCGCAAGGAGACACCACCATGCGCACCCGTCTGCTCCAGGGACTGTCCCTGCTCTCCACCGGGCTGCTTGCCGGCGCTTTCAGCTATGGCGCCGCGAATCTCGTGCCGACCTTCAATGCCGTCCCACTCGACATGAGACTCGACTTCCACGCCGAGCTGATGAAGATGAACGGGATCACCGTGCAGGGAACCATGGCGATCTCAGCCCTCAGCTCCCTCGCCCTGGCCGCGCTCACCCGAGGCCGGACACGAGTCCTCGCGGCCACGGCAGGGGCCCTGACCGTCGCATCCTTCGTTATCACCCGGTTCGGGAACGTACCGATCAACGGCCGTATCAAGCAGTGGGCCGCCACTGCACCGCCGACCGACCACGCAGGCATCCTGCACCGCTGGGAACTGTTTAATTACGCGCGTACCCTCACCGCCGTGGTGGCGTTCGCCCTCCTCGCCTTCCTGGCCCTGCGAGTGACCGCTCCCTCCCGAGGCTCGCTTGGACGCGAGAGCCAGGCAGCCACACCAGCCAGCGCCGCCCAGACCCGCACCGTCACGGGCGCGCACCGCCCACCGAGTGGATGCGCACCGGATGGACGGTGGTGCGCACCGTATGGAGAGGGTGCGCCCCGGGTGGATGCGCACCAGGCCCGGTCCGGCCGATCATGGTCGTGAGCCGTCAGGCATGATGCCGTGGTGAGCATCATCGAGTTCGGAAACCCATGGACGCCCGCTCATCAAGCGGTGGAGTCGAGCGACCACGCTCACGCGCCTCCTCGATGAGGGAGCCGACGTGAACGAGGTCTGTTGCGGGATGACCCTGCTGATGCACGCCATCGACCTGGAAGGGGACTCGGCTCTCCAGTCAAGACAACCGGTTGACAGCGCACTCACTGCAATTCTGCTTGCATACGGCGCCGACCCGACCATAACCCTCGACGGCGAAACCGCCTACGACATCGCCCACCGTTACAACCGCAGCATGGCGATCCGGTTGTTGCACCGGTTCACCACTCATCATGGCGGCGTCGCGGCGCCCGATCCGGGTGGACTTGTCGATGAGGACAAGCGCTAGTTACGTGATCGGCCGCACGAGCCATGGCTTCGTTCACTTCTAGGAACAGCGTTTGTCGATGAGTTCCGTCAGCAGCGAGCGATCAAGAGGGCCGCGGATGTTCACGAGTTTTGACGGCACCGCCGTGGCGCCGATGCCGCGGGGGCGAACCTATGAGTTCCGCCGGAGTCGTTCCTCGGCTTCAGCAGGTGTGTCGTAGTAGCCGGGGCGGCCCAGCAGGATCGTGGTGAAGTAGTAGCCCTGTTCCTCATCCGGGTCATCGTCGGCTTCGAACGGACGCCAGAAGCTCAGCAGGAGGTCGGGGGCGATGAACGAAGCGGGGTCTTCCAGATCCGCCTCGATCGTGGCGTGTTCGCGCATGCGGGTGACCACCTCGTGGGCCGGCAGGGCGAATACGTCCACGTCGTGGAAGACCACGCGGTCCGTTGCGGCAGTCGGGCGTGCGAGCTCGACTGCCTGGAGCTGGCCCTGCATGCAGTGAATGCTGACCATCAGTCCGCTCGGGCGGAAGATGTGCTGCCCTGGCCGGTCTGATTCCGAGAACGCGGAAGGTCGCGGAGCGAGTCCAACGCGGCATCGGCTTCGTCCCGGGGCATTCCGATGCGGAGCGGGCCGATGCCGGTCGGTGGTGCGAGGAGGAAATCCATGCGGGCATGATGCCAAGAGGCACTGTCGGCTGGAGCTGGCGGAAAGCGTGTGGCTGGGAATTGACTCAGGGTGCACCCCGATGTGCACGGAAATCGGGAACCCTAGCCTTCCTTTTGAGCGGGCCGGGGCACAGGTTTTCGGCGGCTCGGCCCTGTACGGACAAGGTTTCCAGCAGGGTGTCGCGTTATTCGGTTGATCTGGGGGCAGCTCGTCAATGCTGATCGGATTGAGGACGCACCGTGCCGTCACCGCAGGTGTGGTGGCGGCGCTTCTCAGCACTGGCTTCCTCGCAGGCACGGCTGGCCAGGCTGAGGCGGTGGTGCCTGTCTGTGTGAAGGCCGCCTCGGTGTCATGGGGTGCGGGACACGGGCCTGTGCCGTCGACGTCGGGAGGCTCGCTCAACTGCCGGCTCGGCCCGGGCAACAGCGGTGCCGGGGTGAAGGCCCTGCAGGCGGCGTTGAAGCTGTGTCACAAGAAGAACATCGCAGTCGATGGAGTTTACGGCGACAGGACCAAAAGCGCCCTCGCGGCAGTCCAGCGAAACAGCGGCATCGACGACGACGGCCTCTACGGCCCTCAGACCCGCAACGTCATCCTCTGGGACGTCACCGAGAAGACGCCCGCAGGAGGGACCTGGAAGTACTGCGACCGGCTCTGACATACCGGACGCGTTGTTCCCGCCGAAACATCGCACCATCAACGGAGGTACACCCATGTCCATCATCACCGGAGCCCGGCGCGTCGCTGCTACGGGACTCGGCTCCGTACTGCTCGCGACCGGAGTGGTCGGGGTGGCGGCTCCCCAGGCCCAGGCCGTCACCCCCATCTGCACCAAGACCGTCAGCAAAACGTGGACGGACGGGTACGGTTACAAGTTCTCCGGCCCCGTAGCCGCTGCTTCGAACGGCTCCCTGAACTGCCAGCTCGGGCCGGGCAACAGCAGCTCAGCCGTCAGGGCACTTCAGAACTCCATCAACCGCTGCTACAACTTCGCCGATATCGCCGTGGACGGCATCTACGGCCCCGGGACCAAGGCTGCCGTGGCCAAGGTGCAGCGCTACCACGGCATCTCCGACGACGGCCTCTACGGGCCGAGCACCCGGGCCGTCTTCAACTGGATCATTGTCGGCTCCCAAGGACCGGCCTGCCACGACTTCTGAGTGGGCAACACCGGCCTGCCTGCTGCGCCAGAAGTCCAGTGCGGGTGAGGTGCGCACAGGGTGGCGGGTTGACTGACGCCGGGAGGGCAGCGCTGGAGCGTTGCAGGCCGTGGCGTGGACGGCGTGCTTCTCCATGTCCAGCACCCGGTTCTTCCTCCCTCCTCGACACCTTGACCGTCCGTGCCGCCGCGGCACGGACGGACGCGCAGGACGAGGATCAGCCGGTGAAGGCGGGGAGCACGAGCTGGTACGTCCCGTAGTTCATGAACCCCGCGATGACGGCGGCGACCATGGATACGACGAGAATGAGCACCCTGTCGCCCGTCGGAGGGCAGACGACGGCGTACGCGGGGTTCTTCGGGTGGTAGGCGATCCGGACAGTCTTGCCCTTGTTGTGGCCGTGGATGTAGCGGGTCACGCCGTCGGTGGCCGAGAACGCGTGGACGGTGTCGCCGTCGTCCTCCCGGAACACCTGCCGCCCCTCCACAGTGATGCCGTGGCGGGGCAGGTACCAGTCCCGCCACACCATCGCGAACAGCATCACAACGAGGTAGGAGCAGGCCACGCCCGTCGCCCCGAGCAGCAGCGTCGCGATGGCCCGGCTCCAGTCCCCGCCCAGCACACCGACGACGACGGCCAGGGCTGCGATGGCCGCGCAGCCGGTGTACATCAGCCGGATGCCGTGGGTGGGCAATCCGACTTGGACCAGGTTCTCGTCCGCTTCGTCTTCGCCCTCGTCACCGATGACCAGGCTCCGGATCACGACAAGCGTGGAACCGTCGACCGTCTCCTCGTCCGCGGTCTGTTCCGGCAGAGCGGCGTTCACCGCGTCGGCGAAGACGCCCGCGGCGGCCGCGCTGACGTCGCTGACGCGGTACACCGTCGGATCGACTCCCGCCGGAGCGGTCAACTCCAGGAGGATGTCGCGCCGTTCGGCGTGGACCCGGGCGACCGAGGCGAACGGTATGCGCAGCTCGGCGTCCGGACGCCGCAGCAGCAGCTCCCCACCGGTGGAGCGGAGTTCGATGCCCCTGTCGCCACGGAGGACGGGGACGGGCGAAGAGATCGACATGCGCGTGATCGTAGGTGGCGAAGTCCCCGCTGGTGAAGAGTTGAGGGGCTTTCGGATTGAACCTGTGGTGCCGTACCGTCCGTCTGTGAACCTGGTGATGACCGTGCTCCTCCTTGCCGTCCTCGCATCCGCGGCCTTCTGCTTCTTCGGCCTGATACTGATCAAAGGCGAAGGAGCGGAGCTCAAGAAGATGACGGAGCTGTACGAATCCGGCGTCGAGGTGCGAGCGGAGCTGGTGAGCCTAGTGCCGTTCGGCACCAACGGTTACGCGAGCGCTGTCTACGAGTGGCAGTCCCCGGAAGGCTCCGGCCGGCACCAAGAGGGTGCGAACGTGGGCCACGCCCACGTCGTCGGACAGAGCTACCCCCTGGTCTTCGACCCGCAGAACACCAGGCAGGTGCACCTGGGGACGAAGGTCGCGGTCCGCAGGGAGCGCAAGCGCCGCCAGAGCTACGTACGCAACGCCCGGCGAATGACCCTCCTGGCCCTCACGGGCGGCGCCTTGGCGACGGTGGGGCTGATCATCAGCCCCTGACGGCCGTCAAGGTTCGAACGCGGGCATCGGGTGACAACTACCGGCGGGCTGCTGTCCGGCGGCTCTTGGGACAGATCGCCGTCGCAGAGTTCGCCCAGCGCGTCCGCGAGCGGCTGGGGCTCCTGCGGGTCAAGGGGCCTACCACCATTACGGAGCAGGACCTTGCCGACCGGATCGGCTACGAGGTGGCACAGGCGGTCGTGGCACGGCGCCACGGGTAATGGGACCAGCCCTGGCGTCGCTCGTCACGGTAGCGGCCATCCGTGACCTATTGGTGTGATGGGCAGACACGAAATCAGCCCGCCCGCGACGTGCCCCGCCGCATCACGGCCCGACGTCACCCTACGGGACGCGGCGACGTCGCCAGGCCCGGTTCCGGGCGGCGCGGACCTGGCAGGTGATCGGGTCGGCCCTGATGTCGCCGACCCGGCATCCAAGCATCCGGCTGGCTGCCCTGAGGTCACCACCGGTCCATTTGCCGGGAACGCAGGGGGGATGGGAGGCGAGGGATGGGGGAACAAGGCGGCAGGGCAGCGACGCGCCCGCGTGTCGGCCCCCAAGAGGACTGATGCCGCCGAGAGTTCGCATACTCGGTGATCGTGCCGTGAGTGCGACGGCATCCATGACCGGTGTGCTGAGCAGGGCAGGAAAGGCTGATGGGGGATATGGACGACGTGAACGAACCTGCGGTGCCAGAGGTGGTGGAGAGCCCCGCTCTGCGGGCGCAGCCGACCGGCAAGCTGGCCCGGTGGATGCTGCACCACCAGGTGCAGCCGGTCGGGCCGGCGGCCGGGGAGGGGCACGCCGAGCCGCACGCCTGGTGGAAGGTGATGTGCCTGACCGGTGTCGACTACTTCTCCAGCCTCGCCTACGTGCCGGCGATCGCCGCACTGGCGGCCGGGGCGGTCTCGCCGTTGGCGACTCTGCTGATCGTTGCGCTGACGTTGCTGGGGATGGTGGGGCAAGCTGTTCGTGCTGGTCCTGCTCGGCTTCGTGGCTACGTCGTGGATCATCACGATCACGCTTTCCACTGCGGACGCGTCCGTGCATGTGGTTGAGAACCCCTTCTTCCCCCAGGCTCTGCACGGCCATGAGGTCGCTCTCACGGTGGCGCTGCTGCTGGTGCTCGGCGGAGTGTTCCTGCTCGGGTTCAGCGAAGCGGTCAGTGTGGCCATCCCGCTGGTCGCGGTTTTCCTCGCGCTGAACGCTGTCGTGATCGCGGTGGGCCTGACTCATGTCGTCACCACCCCAGGAGCCTGGTCGGCGTGGACGGATGCTCTTGTCGAAGGCGGAGGTGGCCTGGGGGACCTGATGGGTCCGGCGCTGTTGGCCTTCCCTCTGTTGGTGCTCGGCCTGTCGGGCTTCGAGACCGGTGTGAGCATGATGCCGCTGGTATCCGCCGAAGGCCCGGATGAGGAGCAGCGATTGCGCTCGCGCATCCGCAACACCCGCAAGCTGCTGACCACCGCCGCACTCATCATGAGCGTCTACCTGTTGTCCGCGAGCTTCGTCACCACCGTCCTCATCCCTCATGAGCAGTTCGAGCCGGGCGGTGCGGCCAACGGCCGCGCGCTGGCCTGGCTGGCCCACGAACATGTCGGAGAGACCTTCGGCACCGTCTACGACATCAGCACCATCCTCATCCTGTGGTTCGCCGGTGCCTCCGCCATGGCCGGACTGATCAACATCGTCCCCCGCTACCTGCCCGACTACGGCATGGCCCCGGAATGGGGGCGCGCCGTGCGCCCGGTCGTCCTCGTCTACACCGCCGTGTGCATCGTCATCACGATCGCGTTCGATGCCGACGTGGACTCCCAGGCCGGCGCCTACGCCACCGGCATCCTGGCCATGATGGTCTCCGGCGCCTTCGCCGTCACCGTCTCCGTCGCACGCCGTCGCCGTCGCGCGACCGCCATCGGCTTCGCCCTCCTCACAGCCGTCCTGCTCTACGCCCTGGGCGCCAACATCATCGACAAGCCCGACGGCATCGCCATCTCCGGCTTCTTCATCGCCGGCATCATCATCGTGTCGCTGATTTCCCGGGTCTCCCGCACCACCGAACTGCGCGCCGACCGCATCGTCTTCGACCCCGCAGCCCGTCAGTTCATCACTGACACCCTGGCCCACGACAACGCCATAAACATCATCGCCAACCGCCGTCAGGCCGGCGATGAAGCCGAGTACAGTGCCAAGGAGCGTGAGCAGCGCGGCACCAACCCCGTGCCGGCCCCGGCCGACGTGGTGTTCCTGGAAATCGACGTCGTCGACCCCTCCGACTTCAGCGAGACCCTCACCGTCCACGGCGTCGAAGTCGACGGATACCGCGTTCTGCGCGCCGAAGCCCCGGCCGCACCCAACGCCATCGCCGCCATTCTGCTCGCGCTCCGCGACACCACCGGCGTCCAGCCGCACTGCTACTTCGCCTGGGCCGAAGGCAGCCCGCTGAAACACATGTTCCGATACTTCCTCCTCGGCCGCGGCGACACCGCACCCGTCACCCGCGAGATCATCCGCAAGCACGAGCCCGACCCCGCCCGCCGTCCCGGCATACACGTCGGCGGCTGATTCGCCGACGTGCCGGGACAGGGTCACGCTGCAACGCCCGTGACCGGTCAGCCGACCGCGAGGGGCCGTTGCCTCGACACGCCGCAACGGCCCCTGACGGCCCAAGCGCGTGCGGCGGCTCGGCATGCAGCAGAAGGCACGGGGGCACCCGCCCCCGGAGCGGTACGCCGCGCGGGAGTCCGTCACTCCGGGCGGCGCCGGTCCACGCCGGAGATCTTGAGGACGGTCCGCGACACCTCCCGCTCGGCGCACCGGGACAGCTCCCGCAGGGCGGCCGCCCCGCACAGCAGCGTCCCCCGCCCGAGGGACGCTCGGGCGCCGGCGTCGAACAGATGCCATAGGGCGGGGCTGGCGATCAGTACGCGCGGGTCGAGGACGACTTGGTCGCCGGTGAGGTCACGCAGCACCAGCCGTTTGGCGACGCCGTCGGACCAGCGGACCGACACGAGCAGGTCGGTGCGGACGCTGTGCTCCCGCAACAGTCCTCGCACCGTCAGCCAGCCGGGGCCCGCCGTGACCCGTGGGGGCAGCAGCGTCACGAAGAGCAGGGCTGCGAGCGCGGTCCACAGGGCCGCCCTCGGTGCGTTGAGGTCACCCGAGAGACCGTCGATGACCAGCAGCATCGCCAGGAGGAGCGCGGCGCAGCCCCATGCGCCGCGCACGTCCCCGGGCCGGCCCTCGTCGGTCACGGACGGAGAGATACGTCGTCCGATGACGTCCGACGCCAGAGGCTGCGGCGGGTAGTGGCGCGGGCGTTGACGGAGCACTGACGGTGCCCCGGCGAACCCTGACGCAGTGCTGACACGCCGTGTCAAGAAGGCGTGAAGGCCGGCCCCTTGGGCGCCAAGATCGCGCCAGTGCTGTACCCGGCACGGCTGAAAGGGGCGCACGCTGGGCTCACCCGAACGAAGGAGCTCACCGCACATGCCCGTCCTGACCGCCGAGCCCGGAGCAGCCCCGAGCGCCGAGGAACCTCCCGATACGAGCCCGGCTACCCGGCACAGGCTCACGGCGGTCACCGGGCTGGCCGCGCTCTCGCTGGACGCGATGGCATCGGTGGCGTACGGGCCCGAGGCCATCGTCCTGGTCCTCGCGGCGGCGGGCACGCACGGGCTCGGGTACACACTGCCGGTCACCGTCGCCATCGCCGCGCTGCTCGCCGTGCTGGTCGCCTCGTACCGGCAGGTGATCGCCGCCTTCCCGGACGGCGGCGGCAGTTACGCGGTCGCCAAGGCGCACCTCGGCCGCCGCGCGAGCCTGGTGGCGGCCGCGTCGCTGGTCCTGGACTACGTGCTGAACGTCGCCGTGGCCGTCACCGCGGGCGTCGCCGCGCTGACGTCGGCGTTCCCCGCCCTGTACGACGACCGGCTGTGGCTGTGCCTGGCGGTGCTCGCCGGGATCACCGCGGTGAACCTGCGCGGCATCGTCGACTCGGCGCGCGCCTTCATCGCGCCGACGGTCGTCTTCATCGGCGCGATCGTCACCCTCATCGTGGCGGGACTGTTCCGCGACGCTCCGGCTTCCACGGCCGCGACCGCCGGACACGCCTCCGCCCTGGCCGACGACGCCACCACCGTCGGTGCCCTGCTGCTGCTCAAGGCGTTCGCCTCCGGCTGCTCCGCCCTCACCGGCGTGGAGGCCATCGCCAACGCCGTCCCGACCTTCCGCGCCCCGGCCGCCCGCCGCGCCCAGCACGCGGAAGTCGTGCTCGGCGCGCTCCTCGGGGTCATGCTGGTCGGCCTGTCCGTCCTGATCTCCCGATTCGGCCTGCGGCCGGTCGAGGGCGTCACCGTCCTGGCTCAGCTCGCCGACGCGTCGCTCGGCCACAACGCCGCCTTCTATGTCATCCAGTTCGCCACCATGGTGCTGCTGGGCCTCTCCGCGAACACCTCTTTCGGCGGGCTGCCGGTGCTGTTGAAGCTGCTGGCCCGGGACAACTACGTGCCGCACGTCTTCGGCCTGAAGGCCGACCGCCAGGTCCACCGGCACGGCGTCCTCGCCCTCGCCGCCGTCTCCGCTGCGCTGCTGGTCTTCTCGGGCGGCGACACCAACAGCCTCGTCCCGCTCTTCGCGATCGGCGTCTTCGTCGGCTTCACTCTCGCCCAGACCGGCATGGTGATCCACTGGCGTGCCGCGCGCGGCCCGCGCTGGGCCGGCAAAGCGGCGCTCAACGGCCTGGGCGCGGCGCTCACGGGCGCGAGTGCGATCGTCGTCACCGCGACCAAGTTCCGCGACGGCGCCTGGCTGATCGCCCTCGCTCTCCCACTGCTGGTCGCCGCCTTCGTCTGCGTCCACCGCGCGTACGCCACGATCGGCGAACGCCTCGGCGTGGGCCGCATCCCCCGCGCCCCGCACCGCGAGCGCTCCCTGATCGTCGTCCCGGTGTCCTCGCTGACACGGCTGACCAGCGAGGCCCTGACGGCCGCCGTCTCCCTGGGTGACGAGGTGCGCGCGGTCACGGTCTGCCACCAGGAGCCTGAGGACCGCGCCCACACGCGGGCCCTGCTGCGTGACTGGGCCCTGTGGAACCCCGGCGTTCCGCTCGTCGCGCTCGCTTCCGCCCGCCGAACGCTCGGACGTCCCGTCGCCGACTACGTACGCCAACTGGCGGCCGCCGATCCCGGCGTACGAATCACCGTCCTCATCCCAGAGGTCGAGCCGGCTCACTTGTGGCAGCGGCTGCTGCAGAACCAGCGGGGTGCGGTCGTGGCGCATGCGGTACGGCGCGACACAGAGGCGGCGGTGTGCCGTCTGCGCTTCCGGCTCCAGGCGCATTAGCCAGGCGCGTTGCTGACGCTTGTCGACGCGGCTCCGGCGTGGTCAGGGCGAGGACTCCGCTGCGGTGGAGGTTGTGGGCTGCACCGCAGCGGAGGTCTTCGCGTCCCACCCATGGCAGGCCGAAGGCGAGGCCGGGGTGCACGACCGCTCCAGCAGCCCCCCCGTACGACGCCGCACCGCGCCTGTCGGGGTCCGAAACCGGGTCGGGAGCGTCCGCGGTCACGGCCTGCCGGAGCTGCGCGTGGAACTGTGACGCGGCCGCGGTTCAGGTCACCAGGTCCCGCCGGCGCAGGCCGGTCAGCCCCGCGGTAACCAGTGCGCCCGTCAGCGCCCCGAGGATCAGCAGCGGCGGCCAGGACACGGCCGTGCCGGGGAGCTTCGGGATGTGGCCGAACGGCGAGATGTTCAGGACGAGTTGCGGCAGGTCCAGCGCCGGGCCGATCCAGCCCAGTGCCAGACACAGCCCGGCAACGCCCCACCCGGCCGGTGCCGCCTTCGGCAGGGCGCCGTACAGCAGCACCGCCACGCCGCCGAGCGTCCATACCGCCGGGAGCTGGGCGAGCGCGGCGCCCAGGACGGGTCCGGCTTCCCGGCCGTACGAGAGGGTGAGGCCGGCCGCCGCCGCGACCATGAGCAGCACCGAGCCGCCGAAGGCGATGAGCAGATGGCCGGCGGCCCAGCGCAGGCGGCCGACCGCGGTGGCGAGGACCGGCTCGGCGCGGCCGGATGTCTCCTCGCCGTGCAGGCGCAGGACCGAGCCGACGACGTACAGGGCTGCGACCATGCCGAAGAGGCCGGTCATCGCGGCGAGGAAGGCGTTCTCCAGGCCGGACTGCCCGCCCATGCGCTCGAAGATCTGCCGGGCCTGCACGTTGTCGCCGACGAGGTCACTCGCCCCCTCGACCATCCCGCCGAAGACCAGCCCCGCGGCCAGGAAGCCCAGCGTCCAGCCGAGTACGCCGCTTCGCTGGAGCCGCCATGCGAGGGCGCCGGCGGTGGCGAGGCGGCCGGAGGCGGGGCCGGGGCGGGCCGGCAGGAAGCTCATGCCGACGTCACGCCGCCCGGCGAGCCCGTAGGCCACGCCCGCCTGGGCGGCGACCGCCGCCGCCATGAGCAGGAGCACCCACCAGCGCTCGGCGGCGAAGGCGCGGACGTTCTCGGCCCAGCCGACGGGGGAGAGCCAGGTCAGCGCGGACGCGCCACCCGCGTCGCCCGCCGCCCGCAGCAGGAACGCCAGCCCCAGCACCGCCGCCGTCAGCCCCTTCGCGAGCCGCGCGCTCTCGGTGAGCTGGGCGACGATCGCTGCCATGGTGGCGAACACCATGCCGGTGCCACCGACCGCGAGACCGAGCGCCACCGCTCCGGCCGCGCCCTCGCCGGCCAGCCCGGCGGCGATGAGGAGCGCGACGGCGGCGTTGGCGGTCAGCGCGGTCAAGAGCGCGGAGGTCAGCGGCGCCCGGCGGCCCACCTGGCCCGCCGACAGCATCTCCTGACGCCCCGTCTCCTCTTCCTCCCGCGTGTGCCGTACGACGATGATCAGGCTCATCACGGCTGCCAGCGCCGCCGCGAAGACCCCGAACCGCCACGCCACCAGCGCGCCGGTCGAGTCGCCGAACACCGGCCCGTACAAGGACCGGACGGAGCTGTTCGCGTTCATCGAGGCGGCGACCTCGGCGCGTGCGGCGGGTGTGTCGTACAGCGCCCCGATCGAGCCGGCCCCGCTCGCGACCATGCCGCCGACGACCGCTGCCCACAGGGGCAGCATCAGCCGGTCGCGGCGCAGCGCGAGCCGCGCGAGGGTTCCCGCGCCGGTCAGCGCGCTCATCGCCCGGCCTCCTCGGCGACGGCGTAGTGGCGGAGGAACAGCTCCTCCAGGGTGGGCGGGGCGCTGGTCAACGACCGTACGCCGGAGGCGGCGAGGGACGTGAGCACCGCGTTGAGGTGGTCGGCGTCGACCTGGAGGCTGACGCGGTTGCCTCGTACGTCGAGGTCGTGGACGCCCGGCATCTGCGCGAGCCCGTTGGGCGGCCCGGCGAGCTCGGCGGTGACGCTCGTACGGGTCAGGTGACGGAGCTCGGTGAGCGAGCCGGTCTCCACGGTCCGTCCGTTGCGGATGATGCTGACCCGGTCGCAGAGGCTCTCCACCTCGCTGAGGATGTGGGAGGAGAGCAGGATGGTCCGGCCGCGCTCGCGCTCCTCGGCCACGCACCTCTGGAAGACCGCCTCCATGAGCGGGTCGAGACCGCTCGTCGGCTCGTCGAGGATCAGGACGTCCACGTCGGAGGCGAAGGCGGCGACGAGGGCGACCTTCTGGCGGTTGCCCTTGGAGTACGTGCGCCCCTTCTTGGTCGGATCCAGCTCGAACCGCTCGATGAGCTCGGCCCGGCGGGCCTTGTCGAGACCTCCCCGCAGGCGTCCGTACAGGTCGATGACCTCGCCACCGGAGAGGTTGCGCCACAGCGTGACGTCGCCGGGGACGTACGCCACGCGCCGGTGCAGTTCGACGGCGTCGTGCCAGGGGTCCCGGCCCAGGATCTGAGCCGCGCCGGAGTCGGCGCGCAGCAAGCCGAGCAGGACCCGGATGGTGGTGGACTTCCCGGCACCGTTGGGGCCGAGGAAGCCGTGGACCTCGCCGGTCGCGACGGTGAGGTCGAGGCCGTCCAGCGCGCGTGTCCGCCCGAACGACTTGTGCAATCCGGAGACGGTGATGGCGTTCGTCATGCTTCAGAACATACGTATGTTTCACAAAATTGTGAAGTTAAGGAACCGTATAAAGTCGGGAGGTGCACCGGATGACGGGAGACGATGAACCCATGGGCAACGAGGAACAGGTGAGCCGCTTCGTGGAGCGCTTCGCGGCCGAGCTGACCGAGGCCGGCATGCAGCGCATGGCGTCCCGCGTCTTCGCCGCGCTGCTCGCCTCCGAGGGCGGATCGCTGACCTCCGCCGAGCTCTCCGAGCAACTGTGCATCAGCCCGGCCGCGGTCTCCGGTGCCATCCGTTACCTCAACCAGGTCGGCATGGTCAGCCGCGAGCGCGAGCCCGGCTCGCGGCGGGACCGGTACGTCCTGCACAACGAGCTCTGGTACGAGACCTTCACCCGCCGCGACCAGATCCTCACCCGCTGGGAGGCCAT
Source organism: Streptomyces sp. WAC05374 (assembly GCF_004353505.1). Lineage (GTDB taxonomy): Bacteria > Actinomycetota > Actinomycetes > Streptomycetales > Streptomycetaceae > Streptomyces. Next base: position 91,699 of record NZ_SMNQ01000001.1, on the reverse strand, counting down.
CCTGCGCGAGGGCGCCGAGACCCTGGGCCGGGACTCGGTGGCAGGGGCGCGGGTGGCGGAGACGGCGGAGTTCTTCGAGTTCCTCCAGAAGGAGATGCACCAGATGCTGGACCGCTGGCGCGAACACCGCGCGACGCGTCCGCAGCCTGGCTGACCGGCGAGACGGAACGCCGATGATGCGCCCCGGCACCGGCTTCTCGACGACGGGTAGGCCACTGGGTCATGCGACCTGCTGGACAGCCGTTGTGCGCGCCACTGGAGTGGCGGTGGCGTAGTGGATGTACTCGCGTTCCATCGGAAGCCCGCCGTCCAGGCCGGCAGGCGGCTTGCGCGGTTGTCCCGCGAACACGTCCAGCGCGCCGTTCGGCCCCGCGACGCCACGTCCGCGCACAGCGCGGTGACGCAGGTCGTTCGCACCGTCACCGGTCATCGCGACGAGCTTGCCGTCCGCCTGCTCGCGTTTGACGAGGGCGGCCTGTCCTCGGGCGTGGCCTCGGCCAGGTGGCCGTCGCGCCGGCCTCCTGGGCGATGGCGCGAGCGGTCAGGGGGTTGTCGCCGGTGACCATGACCGTACGGATGCCCATGCGGCGCAGCTCCGCGAACCGCTCGCGGACGCCTTCCTTGACACGTCCTCGAGGTGGACGATGCCGAGCACCCTCGGTCCGTCGTGGTCGTGCACGGCTACCAGCAGCGGCGTGCCGCCGCCGGCGGCGATCGCGTCGGACCAGGCGCCGGCCTCCGCGGGCACGGCCCCGCCGTACATCCGCACCCAGTCGATGATCTGGGCAGCCGCGCCCTTGCCGATGTGGCAGGCGGTGCCGTCGGCCCAGCGCAGGCCGATGCCGCTCATCCGGGTCTGGGCGCTGAACTCCACGAAGCGCGCGTGCGTCAGCTCGCCGTCGGCCGGCTCCCGCAGCCCGTACCGCTCCTTCGCCAGTACGACGATCGAGCGGCCTTCGGGTGTCTCGTCGGCGAGCGAGGAGAGCTGGGCGGCGTCGGCCAGGAGAAGCTCGTCCACGCCCGGCATGGGGACGAAGTCGGCCGCCTCTCGGTTCCCGAGGGTGATGGTGCCGGTCTTGTCGAGCAGCAGCGTGTTGACGTCGCCCGCCGCCTCGACGGCACGGCCGGACATCGCCAGTACGTTGCGCTGGACGAGCCGGTCCATGCCGGCGATGCCGATCGCGGAGAGCAGGGCGCCGATCGTGGTCGGGATGAGGGTGACGAGGAGGGCGACCAGCACGGTGGTGGACTGGGCGGCGCCCGCGTACGCGGCCATGGGCTGGAGTGCGACGACGATCAGGACGAAGACGATGGTGAGTGCGGCCAGCAGGATGTTGAGGGCGATCTCGTTGGGCGTCTTGTGCCTCGACGCACCTTCGACCAGGGCGATCATCCGGTCCAGGAAGGAGTGGCCGGGGCGCGAGGTGACGCGTATGACGATGCGGTCCGAGAGCACCGTCGTACCGCCCGTGACGCCGGAGCGGTCGCCGCCCGCCTCCCGGATGACCGGTGCGGACTCGCCCGTCACGGCCGATTCGTCGACCGCCGCGACACCGTCGACCACGTCACCGTCGGCCGGGATCAGCTCACTGGCTCGGACGTTCACGAAGTCGAACAGCTTCAGGTCGGTGGCCGCGACGGTCTCCGCCTCGGTACGCTCGACGTCCAGTCCGTAGCGCCAGTGGCGCAGCCGCAGTGCGACCGTGTCGGTGCGGGCCCGGCGCAGCGACTCGGCCTGCGCCCTGCCGCGGCCCTCGGCCACCGCCTCCGCGAGGTTCGCGAAGATCACCGTCAGCCAGAGCCAGACGCTGATCACCCGGCGAAGACGGACGGATGGATCAGCGCGGAGAGTGTGGTGAGCACCGATCCGACGGCGACGACGAACAGCACTGGGTTCTTCACCAGGGCGCGCGGATGGAGCTTGCGCAGGGCCTCCGGGAAGGACGTCAGCATCTGCTTGGGGTCAAGCAGACCGCCCCCGCCGTGCCTGGCACGCCGCCGGGGTGCGGCCCTGCGGTCGCGCGCTCTCGGATCCGGTGGAGCTTGCTGCTGGGTGGCGGAGAGCATCGGGGAAGACCTTCCGGAGTGACGGAGGCGGAGTGGCCCCGAGGGGCAATGAGGTGCTGTTGGGAACCTTGTCGTGCGGAGGCGCCTCCGCACGACAAGGCCACGCGCGGCCGCGGCGACGACCCGATGGGCAGGAAGTGCCGCGCCGCCGCGTACGCCGTCCCCGCGGGCCGGGAGGCGCGCGCCGGCTTTGAGCGGCCGCGGAAAAACGTAGCCGCAACGGAGACGCCGAACGCGCTGAAGGGGCCTGCCCTTACGGAGCCCTGACGACGTCATGGACGTCCGTGTCCAGCGGACGTCAAGCTCGCGTCAAGGGGGCGGCAAGCGCATCAAGGGGGCGTCAACAAGCCCGGTTTCTTGGGCGTGCGGCCGCTGCGCACGTCCGGCGCACGCGCCGTATCAAGGTCGTGTCAGCCCTCACCCACGTACCGCCATGGTGTCGTCAATACGGCTGGCGGCGACCGCCACCGCGGCGAGACGCTTCGCGTACGGAGCAGGTCTCCGCACCAAGGAGTCGGTCCAGGATGGATGCGGAGAACGTCGTCGGGCTCATCGTCGCCCTCGCCCTCGTCGGATACCTGGTGGCAGCGGTGAGGTACCCGGGAAAGTTCTGAGGCGCCGGCAGCACTCTCCCTCTCCATGAGGCGCAGGACGGCCCGGGGACCGGGCGCTGCACCACACCGTTGCGAGAGCTCCGAGCCGCACAGGCCACTGCGGCTGAATGAGGGCGTACAGGGGCCGTACAGGGCCCGTACAGGGGCCGTCAAAACGGCGCGGGCGGCCGTAAGGGAGCCGTCAACGAGAGCTGCGGCCTGGCTGACATGCGGTTTCCTCGAACGGTCCGAGAGACGGATTGTCATCTCATCGTCTTCATTCAGGAGCTCTCGATGGCCGACGTGGCCTTCGTCGTCACCACGATCGCGGTGTTCGCGCTGGTGGCCTTTATCGCCAAGGGGGTGGCGAAGCTGTGACCGCTGAGAACATCGTCGGCCTGGTCGTGGCCGTCGCTCTGCTGGGTTATCTGGTCCTCGCCCTGGTCAAGCCGGAGAGGTTCTGAGCACCTCCATGAGCCCTTTCCTCTCCGGCGTGCTTCAAATGCTCGCCCTGATTGCCGCGCTCGCCCTCGCGTACCGTCCGCTCGGCGACTACATGGCCCGGGTCTACTCCTCCGACAAGCACCTGCGGGTGGAGAAGTGGATCTACAAGGCCATTGGCGCCAACCCTGACGCCGAGATGCGCTGGCCCGCCTACCTGCGCGGTGTGCTGGCCTTCTCGGCCGTGTGCGTTCTCTTCCTCTACGGCCTGCAGCGGCTCCAGGGCTCGCTGCCCGGCTCGCTCGGCTTCGTGTCGATCGACCCGGACCAGGCGTTCAACACCGCCGCGTCGTTCGTATCGAACACCAACTGGCAGTCGTACTACGGCGAGCAGGCCATGGGCCACGTCGTCCAGACCGGTGGCCTGGCGGTGCAGAACTTCGTCTCCGCCGCCGTCGGCATCGCGGTCGCCGTCGCACTCGTACGGGGCTTCACCCGGTCCCGCACCGGCGAACTGGGCAACTTCTGGGCCGACCTGGTGCGCGGTGTCGTCCGGATCCTGCTGCCGATCTCCGTCATCGGTGCGATCATCCTGGTCTCCTGTGGTGCCATCCAGAACTTCGCAGGCATCCACCAGGTCGGCCAGTTCATGGGCGGCTCGCAGCAGTGGAACGGCGGCGCCGTCGCCTCCCAGGAGGTCATCAAGGAGCTGGGAACGAACGGAGGCGGCTATTTCAACGCCAACTCCGCCCATCCCTTCGAAAACCCGAACGGCTTCACCAACCTCTTCGAAATCTTCCTGATCCTGCTGATCCCGTTCTCACTCACGCGGACCTTCGGGCGGATCGTCGGCTCGCTGAAGCAGGGCTACGCGATCCTCGGCACGATGGCGACCATCTGGGTCGGATTCGTCCTGCTGATGTGGGCGACGGAGTTCGCCGGCCATGGTCCGGCCTTCGAGGCCGCGGGCGGCGCGATGGAGGGCAAGGAGACGCGCTTCGGGATCGGCGCCTCGTCCATCTTCGCGGTCTCCACCACCCTGACCTCCACCGGCGCGGTGGATTCCTTCCACTCCTCGTACACCGGCCTGGGCGGCGGCATCACCATGCTCGGCATGATGCTGGGCGAGATCGCGCCCGGCGGCGTCGGCTCCGGCCTGTACGGCATGCTGATCATGGCGATCATCGCGGTGTTCATCGCCGGCCTGATGGTCGGCCGCACCCCCGAGTACCTGGGCAAGAAGATCTCCACCCGCGAAATCAAGCTCGCGGCCTGCTACATCCTGGTCACCCCGGCACTGGTGCTCTGCTTCACCGCCGCCGCCATGGCGCTGGACACCCCGGCGAACTCCATGACGAACAGCGGCGCGCACGGCTTCTCCGAGGTCCTGTACGCCTACACCTCCGGAGCCAACAACAACGGCAGCGCCTTCGCCGGACTGAACGCCGACACCCCGTGGTTCAACACCACCATTGGGCTCGCCATGCTGCTCGGCCGGTTCGTGCCGATGGTGTTCGTGCTGGCACTCGCCGGCTCGCTCGCCGAGCAGACGCCGGTGCCCAAGACGGCGGGCACCCTGCGCACCGAGAAGCCGCTGTTCACCGGGCTGCTCGTCGGCACCATTGTGATCATCACCGGCCTGACCTACTTCCCCGCCCTCGCGCTGGGACCGCTCGCCGAAGGGCTGGCGTCATGACCACCGACGTGACGAAGCAAGAGAACTCCATGTCCACGGCCTCTGCGGCCCCCGCGCCCCACCATGATGTGCCGACCGGTCACAAGCCGGACGCGGGCCGTGTCGCCGGGGGCCTGTTCGACCCGAAGCAACTGGTCACCTCCTTCCCGGACGCGATCCGCAAGCTCGACCCCCGGGTGATGGTCAAGTCACCCGTCATGTTCGTGGTACTCGTCGGCTCGGTTGCCACCACGCTGCTGGCGCTGAAGAATCCCGGCGACTGGTTCGGCTGGGCGATCACCGTGTGGCTGTGGCTCACCACCATCTTCGCCAACCTGGCGGAGGCGGTGGCCGAGGGCCGCGGAAAGGCCCAGGCCGACACGCTGCGCAAGGCCAAGACCGACACGGTCGCCCGCCGTCTCAGCGACAGCGGTGAGGAGCGCGTGCCCGGCACCGAGCTGCGGATCGGCGACCTCGTCATCTGCGAGGCCGGCGACATCATCCCGGGCGACGGCGATGTCGCCGAGGGCGTGGCATCCGTGGACGAGTCCGCCATCACGGGCGAGTCGGCCCCCGTCATCCGCGAATCCGGCGGCGACCGGTCGGCCGTCACCGGCGGTACGAAGGTGCTGTCCGACCGGATCGTCATCAAGATCACGACGAAGCCCGGCGAGACGTTCATCGACCGCATGATCAACCTGGTCGAAGGTGCCGCACGGCAGAAGACCCCCAACGAGATCGCGCTCAACATCCTGCTCGCCTCGCTCACCATCGTCTTCCTGCTCGCCGTGGTGACCCTGAAGCCGTTCGCCATCTACGCGGGCGCCGACGCGCAGACCTCGATGATCGTCCTCGTCGCCCTGCTGGTCTGCCTGATCCCCACCACGATCGGCGCCCTGCTGTCGGCGATCGGCATCGCGGGCATGGACCGGCTCGTCCAGCGCAACGTGCTGGCCATGTCGGGCCGGGCTGTCGAGGCGGCGGGCGACGTGTCGACGCTGCTGCTCGACAAGACCGGCACCATCACCCTCGGCAACCGCCGGGCCGCAGAGTTCGTCCCCGTCAAGGGCACCACGGCCGCTGAGGTGGCGGACGCCGCCCAGCTCTCCTCCCTCGCCGACGAGACGCCCGAGGGCCGCTCCGTCGTCGTCCTGGCCAAGGAGAAGTACGGGCTGCGCGAGCGCCACCAGGGCGAACTGACCCACGCCGAATGGATCGCCTTCACCGCCCAGACCCGGATGTCCGGCGTGGACATCGACGGGCGCAAGGTCCGCAAGGGCGCCACGGCTTCGATCATCGCGTGGGTGGAGGAGCGCGGCGGCCAGGTCGCCGACGACGCCGACGAGACCGCGAACCGCATCTCGGAGGCCGGCGGCACACCGCTGCTCGTGGCGGCCGAGGACGACAAGGGCGCACGGATCCTGGGCGTCATCCACCTCAAGGACGTCGTCAAGGAGGGCATGCGGGAGCGGTTCGACGAGCTGCGCCGCATGGGCATCAAGACCGTCATGATCACGGGTGACAACCCGCTCACCGCCCGCGCCATCGCCGAGGAAGCGGGAGTGGACGACTTCCTCGCCGAGGCCACCCCCGAGGACAAGATGGCCCTCATCAAGCGGGAGCAGGCCGGCGGCAAGCTCGTCGCGATGACCGGTGACGGTACGAACGACGCCCCGGCCCTCGCGCAGGCGGACGTCGGGGTGGCGATGAACACCGGCACCTCGGCCGCCAAGGAGGCCGGGAACATGGTAGACCTCGACTCCAACCCCACCAAGCTCATCGAAATCGTCGAGATCGGCAAACAACTCCTCATCACCCGGGGAGCGTTGACGACCTTCTCGATCGCCAACGACGTCGCGAAGTACTTCGCGATCATCCCCGCGATGTTCGCGATCGCCTACCCGGGACTGGACAAGCTCAACATCATGGGCCTGGCCTCGCCCGAGTCGGCGATCCTCTCCGCAGTGATCTTCAACGCGCTGGTCATCGTCGCGCTGGTGCCGCTGGCCCTCAAGGGCGTGCGCTACCGGCCCATGAGCGCCGACCGGATGCTCCGCCGCAACCTCGGCATCTACGGCCTCGGCGGCCTCGTCGCGCCATTCATCGGAATCAAGATCATCGACCTGCTCCTCTCCCTCATCCCTGGCATCGGGTGACGACCACCATGAACACGTCCGTAGGAAACACCGCACGCCTGATCGGTGCCGGGCTGCGCGCCCTGCTGGTCCTCACCCTGGTCACCGGGGTGCTCTACCCCCTGGCCGTCACCGGCCTCGCCCAGGGGCTGTTCCCCGGCAAGGCCAACGGCTCCGAGATCCGCAGCGACGGCAAGGTCGTCGGCTCCGAACTCATCGGCCAGCGTTACGACCTGCCGGCGAAGGAGGGCGAGCAGACCCCGGCGCCGGACCTGAAGTGGTTCCAGCCGCGCCCGTCCAACGGCCTGGGCACCAACACCGTCAACACCCAGTACAAGCTGGTCCTTTCCGGAGCCACCAACCGCGCCGGAGACAACGCCGAGCTGCTCCAGTGGGTGAAGAACGCCAAGGCCGCCGTCGTGAAGGACAACAGCACTGCCACCTACCAGGTGAAGCCCGGCGACGTGCCGGCCGACGCCGTCACCTCCTCCGGCTCCGGCCTGGACCCCCACATCTCCCCGGAGTACGCCAAGCTCCAGGTCCACCGCGTCGCCGAGAAGAACCAGCTCCACGTCGCGCAGGTCGAGCAACTCGTCGCCGAGCACACCGACGGCCGGATCCTCGGCTTCATCGGTGAGCCCCGCGTCAACGTCCTCAAGCTCAACATCGCACTGAAGGAACTGGCCAAGAGCTGATGGCCTTACCGGGAGAACGGGCGAGTCGGCGGGCCCGGAGCGCCACGAGCACCCCCGGGGCCGCCGCCTCCCGAGCACAGGCCATCCCTCACGAGAGAAAGGCGGCACGCCGATGACCCGGGTGCTGGTCGTGGAGGACGACCCTCAGCTCGTACGCGCCCTGGTGATCAACCTGCAGGCACGCACGTACGACGTCGACGCCGCACCCGACGGAGCGACCGCCCTCCGGCTCGCGGCGGCCCGTCGGCTCGACGCGGTCCTCCTCGACCTGGGCCTGCCCGACATGGACGGCATCGAGGTAATCAAGGGGTTGCGTGGCTGGACCCGCGTCCCCATCCTCGTGCTGTCCGCCCGCAACGGCTTCGAGGACAAGATCCGCGCCCTGGACGCGGGCGCGGACGACTACATGACGAAACCGTTCAGCATGGACGAGCTGCTGGCCAGACTCCGAGCCGCCACCCGCCGCGGGGACGCGGCGCCCCCGGCGGCTGCCGAGACGGCCCTCGTGACGACCGACGAGTTCACCGTCGACCTCGTCGCGAAGAAGGTCCGGCGCGGGAGCCGCGACGTCCGGCTGACACCCACCGAATGGCACCTCCTGGAAATCCTGATCAGCAACCCCGGGCGGCTGATCAGCCAGAAACGACTGCTCCAGGAGGTGTGGGGGCCCACCCACGGCAGCAAGACGAACTACCTCCGGGTCTACATGGCCCAGTTGCGACGGAAACTGGAAGCGGATCCGTCCCATCCGCGGTACCTCATCACCGAGCCCGGCATGGGCTACCGCTTCGAGAGGTAGGAACGGAAGACAGAACATGGCACGCGGCAAGCTGCGGATCTACCTCGGCGCGGCGCCGGGCGTCGGCAAGACCTACGCGATGCTCTCCGAAGCGCACCGCCGCGTGGAGCGCGGTACCGACTGCGTCGTCGCGTTCGTCGAGCACCACAACCGGCCCCGTACGGAGGTGATGCTGCACGGCCTGGAGCAGGTCCCGCGCCGGGAGATCGAGTACCGGGGCAGCGTCTTCACCGAAATGGACGTCGACGCCGTCCTGGCCCGTCGGCCCGCCGTCGCCCTCGTGGACGAGATGGCCCACACCAACGTCCCCGGGTCGCGCAACGCCAAGCGCTGGCAGGACGTCGAGGAGCTGCTCGCCGCCGGCGTCGACGTGATCTCCACCGTCAACATCCAGCACCTGGAGTCGCTGGGCGACGTCGTGGAATCGATCACCGGCGTACGGCAGCGGGAGACGGTCCCCGACGAGGTGGTGCGCCGCGCCGATCAGATCGAGCTGGTCGACATGTCGCCCCAGGCGCTGCGCCGCCGCATGGCGCACGGCAACATCTACCAGCCGGACAAGGTCGACGCGGCCCTCTCCAACTACTTCCGCCCCGGCAACCTCACCGCGCTGCGCGAGCTGGCCCTGCTGTGGACCGCCGACCGGGTCGACGAGTACCTGCAGGAGTACCGGACCGAGCACGGGGTCTCGAAGATCTGGGGGTCCCGCGAACGCATCGTCGTCGGCCTCACCGGCGGCCCCGAGGGCCGCACCCTCATCCGCCGGGCCGTCCGGCTGGCGGAAAAGGGCGCGGGCGGAGAGGTCCTCGCCGTCTACATCGCCCGCAGCGACGGCCTGACTGCCGCCTCGCCCAAGGAACTCGCGGTCCAGCGCGCCCTGATCGAAGACCTGGGGGGAACCTTCCACCACGTCATCGGCGACGACGTGCCCACCGCCATGCTCGAATTCGCGCGCGGCGTCAACGCCACCCAGATCGTCCTGGGCGTCAGCCGCCGGCGCTCCTGGCAGTACATCTTCGGACCGGGCGTCAGCGCCATCGTCGCCCGTGACTCCGGCCCCGACCTCGACGTCCACATCGTCACCCACGACGAGGCCGCCAAGGGCCGCCGCCTGCCCACCACCCGCACCACACGGCTCGGCCGCTCTCGCACCATCTGGGGCTGGCTGACCGGCCTGGCAGGGCCGGCGCTGCTCACCCTGCTGCTGACCCACATCGACGCCGATCTGGGCCTCGCCAACGACGTGCTGCTGTTCTTGTCCTGCACCGTGGCCTCCGCCATGCTCGGCGGCCTGCTCCCGGCGCTGGCATCGGCGGCCGTCGGCTCCCTGCTGCTCAACTGGTTCTTCACGCCCCCTGTCCACGAGCTGACCATCGCCGACCCGAAGAACCTGGTCGCCCTCCTGATCTTCGTGGGGGTGGCGATCTCCGTTGCCTCCGTGGTCGACCTCGCCGCTCGCCGGACCCACCAGGCCGCCCGGCTGCGCGCGGAGTCCGAGACGCTGTCCTTCCTGGCCGGCACCATCCTGCGCGGAGAGTCGAGCCTGGACGCCCTGCTGGAGAGGGTCCGTGAGACGTTCTCCATGGAGTCGGTCGCGCTGCTGGAGCGGGGGAGCGACGTCGAACCGTGGAATTGCGCCGGCAGCGTCGGCCCCCACCCGGTCACCCGGCCCGAGGCGGCCGATGTCGACATGCCGGTCGGCGACCGCATGTCCCTCGCGCTGTGCGGGCGAGCCCTGCCCGCCGAGGACCGCCGGGTGCTGGGCGCCTTCGCCGCCCAGGCCGCCGTCGTCCTGGACCGGCAGCGGCTCGTCGGCGAGGCCGAGGAGGCGCGCAAGCTCGCCGAGGGCAACAAGATCCGCACGTCGCTGCTGGCGGCCGTCAGCCACGACCTGCGTACGCCCTTGGCCGCCATCAAGGCCGCAGTTACCTCGCTGCGCTCCGACGACGTCGACTGGTCCGAGGAGGACCAGGCGGAGCTGCTGGAAAGCATCGAGGTCGGCACGGACCGCCTCGACCACCTGGTCGGCAACCTCCTCGACATGTCCCGCCTGGAGACGGGCACGGTCACCCCGCTGATCGGCGAGACGGACCTGGACGAAGTGGTGCCGATGGCGCTGGGCGGCGTACCGGAGGGCAGCGTCGAGCTCGACATTCCCGAATCGCTCCCCATGGTCGCCGTCGACCGCGGACTGCTGGAGCGTACGGTCGCCAACATCGTCGAGAACGCGGTCAAGTACAGCACCGACGGCACGGCCGGTCCTGGTGTCGGCCAGCGCCATCGCCGACCGCGTCGAACTCCGCGTCATCGACAGCGGCCCTGGCGTCCCCGACGACGCAAAGGACCGTATCTTCGCGGCCTTCCAGCGCTACGGCGACGCCCCGGGCAGCGCCGGAGTCGGTCTCGGTCTCGCCGTGGCCCGCGGCTTCGCCGAGGCCGTCGGAGGCACCCTGAGTGCCGAGGACACCCCCGGTGGCGGCCTGACGATGGTCCTGACCCTCCGACCGGCTACCGGCCATCCGCCGACGAGCCCCGACCTCCCGGCGACCGTCACCACCTGAAGGCCCTATAAGGGTGTGGTACTTCCTCATGCTGCCCTGGAAGTTGTACGTGCTGGCCGAGGTATGCGGCTGGAGGGCGGGTTGATGGCCCTGCCGTTGACGTACGCCTCCGGGATGGCAACCGTCACCGTCGACCCGAGGTTCGCCCGCGCGGTGTGCGACAGCTTGAAGCCCCACGCGAGCGTGCCGCCAGCCGCGCGGTGGAGGTCACCGTGCGCACCGCGTGCTTCCACGTCCCCGTGCACAGCTTGTTCGCCGGGGTGCGTGCACCTCCTCGGTACCTCCCTTGCCAATTCCTCGACGGTCGCCGCGCCCTTCGGCACACCCTGTGTGAGGAACGCTCCTCCGTTCCCGTACGACTCCTCGACTCCCGCCGCGGGAGCGGAACCGCCGGCCAGCAGGACACCGCACGCGACGGTCGCTGCAGCCAGGGTCCGCTTGCACAGAGATCTCCCCGGGTTCGTTTCCGGCCCCAACTACCGTGGTTCAGAGCGCCGTTCGTGTGGCGCTGTGCGAAAAGTCCTTCCCGTGCCGATCACGAGCACAACGCCTGATGCGTAGGAAAAATCGTCAGGAAGGGGAGCGACGGCGCTGCCTGGTGCAAACCCGCGGTGCCTGTTCGTTGATGGCGGAGACTCACCCATGCAGGCTGATCGCGGAGAACTTTGAGCGGCGACCGCAATCGGGCGGAGCCGCTCAGGGCCGATAGATCAGTTCTAGCAGGAATGCCGTGATCAGCAGCCACGCGCCGATCCCCACCAGCCAAAGCCAACCAGCCAGGGCACCAGCAGCGACCAAGGCCACGGCCAACATCGTGAGAGCGACGATGATGCGACGCATACCGCGCTGGGACAGGACTTTCATGCACGTGCCTCCGCGCGACAGGCGGGTCCGTCTCCGACGGGCAACGGGTGAGGGCCGCTGTGTGTCGCTCCAAGGACGCCAGTCATGCCCGCAGCCTAGGGGGGAGTGGTCCCGAAACGGTGGGCACTGCCTGCTTGCGCCGAGCAGGTGCTGAGAAGTCATCCCAGTTGGCGTGATCTTGCGGCAGCCTGGGGCGATGACTGGTGCGCTTGTCGAGCGGATGGTGCCGGAAGACCTGTGGCAGTTGTTCCAGCGAGTGGTGCCGCCGGCGCCGGTCCGCCCGCAGAGCGGAAGGCATCGCCGGCGAGGGGATCGCGAGGTGCCGGCCGCGATCATCATCATGGCTACCTCGGGCTCGCACCTGGAACCATCTGCCACCGGGGTTCGCCCTGTCGGGAATGACCGCCTTCCGCCGGATCACCGAGTGGACCGAGGCCACGGTGTGGGCCAAGCTCCACCGCCTGGTCCTTGACGAACTCGGTTCCCGGGGCGGGCTGGACTGGTCACGGTACGCGATCGACGCCGTCAGCGTCCGGGCCACCGCTCGATGAGCGCCTGGCGCTCGGCGGCAGCCGGGTCCGGCACCGTTGGGGCGGCCTCCTGCCCGGGACGCCGGGGGCCAGAAGTGCCTAGGCCGCCGGACGGACGCTGCCGGAAGCGGTCGTCTCAGACACGGCCGTCACCACGCAGCTCCTCCCACACGTCCTCGGGGCGGACGGTGCCGCTTATTCCCGGTAGGGCGCCGCCCCAGCGCCAGGCTGTCTCCCATGGCTGCTGCATCTGGATGTCGAAGTAGCCGTCGATACGAGCTGCCCGCCGCTCCAGTACCAGCGGGCCAGGCGAAGCTCACATAGGGTGAGTACACCGGGACGCCCGATCACGGAAGGCCGGGGCTCTCCTGCATCGCGCGACGGACGTTGAGCACCGCGGTCACGTACGCGGCGGACTTCTCCTCGAGGCTCACGATGCGGGACGGCGGCGTCCAGCCCTGGGTGCCGACGATGACACCGGCGGCGAGCTGCGGCGTGACGGGCAGCACGGGTTCGGTTCCGTCTTCGAAGCAGATCCGCCACTCGCGCTCGTGCAGCCAGTCCGCCCGACCGCGCGCGGGATCCGGCTCGTAGACCACGCAGCGGTTGCACGTCGGCCGCGGCAGCGCGGCCCTCATCCGGTCCCGCTCCTCGCGGGAGACGTGGAGGAGGGGCCGGGCTCCGGCGGCGATGAGCTGCTGGCGGTGGAGCAGGAGGCCCCCGGTTCGTACCGGCCCCGCCCGGTGCCCTCCCGGAGCATGACGCGGCGGGCCTCCTCGGTGACCTCGCTGAAGCAGATCTCCGGGGCGTCGGTCTCGAAGGTCTGCGCCCCGCGCAGGGTTCCGCTGTGCAGGATGCTCATCAGACGCTGCTGCGGCGTGGTAGGCGGAAAGGCCTGCCGCTTCGCGGGCTGCACCAAGGGTGAGCACCAGATCGACCACCGCATGCCCGGTACCGTGCCCAGCGCATGGCGCCAGAACCAATGACTGGGGTGGAGTGAGAAAGAGGACCGCAACGACGTCAAGGCAGACGGTCGCTCGTGCTCTGACGCTCCAAGCGCTGCAACCACAGCCATCCGGGCCTTGTCTTCCATCCCATGACAGCCAATCGACGACCGCGACCGACCTCGGACGACCGGGAATTGCGGCTATGGAGAGTCGGCCGGGCCCTGACCGTCACCTTCGTCGCCGCGGTCGTCGTGGCCGGAGGCGTCTTCGACGGCTTGGTGTACCTCCTGAACTTCAAGGAGATCGACACCACCGCGAAGCTCGACGCCAAGACGCTCTTCGACCTGGTCAAGCTCTCCTTCGGCGTGGTCGCCGGGGCCGGCGCGCTCGTCGCTCTGGTCGTCGCCTACCGCCGCCAGCGCGTTGATGAGGCCGGGGCGCACCGCGAGGCTACCCGGCTCCACACCGAACGCTTCTCCCAGGCCGTCGAGCGACTCGGCTCGGACTCCGCTGCCGTCCGGCTCGGCGGCGTCCACGCCCTGGCCGGACTCGCCGACGACGCCCCCGACGACAGCCTGCGCCAGACCTGCATTGACGTCCTGTGCGCCTACCTCCAACTCCCCTTCACCCCTGACCCCGGCGACGACCCTGACCACCAGGAAGAGCACCACCGCTTCCTGGCCCTCCGGAAGGTCCGGCACACAATCCTGCGCCTCATCGGCGATCATTACCGTCGTCCTCGGGGAACCCACGCTCCTGGCAAGGCTGCGACCTCGACCTCACTGGCGTCACCATTGACGGCAAAGTGTCCTTCGCGGGCGCGGACTTCTCCCGCGGCAGGGTGTCCTTCTCCGGCGCGACGTTCGACGGCAGAGTGTCCTTCGACGGCGCGACGTTCTCCGGCGGCGCGGTGATTTTTGACGGCGCGACGTTCTCCGATGACTGCGTGTCCTTCTCCGGCGCGACGTTTTCCGGTGACTGCGTGGTGTCCTTCTTCGGCGCGACGTTCTCCGGCGGCGAGGTGTACTTCGCCGAGGCGACATTCTCCGGCTGCATAGTGTCCTTCGACGGCGCGGCGTTCTCCGGCGGCGTGGTGAGCTTTATCGGCGCGGCGTTCTCCGGCGGCGGGGTGCGCTTCAACCACGCGACGGGGCCAGCCCCCGACGGGCTCATCGCAATCCGCACTTCCGCTGCGGCGCGGATCACCCTTCCCTCCGCCTGGCAGCTCTCGAATCTGTAGCGGGCGGGGAGGCGGAAACGGTCTCTCGTAACCTCTGCAACCGCAGGTCTCGAAGCCTTGTCTCCATCGACATGACACTGAACCCCGCGGCCGCGATCAACTGCGGATGATCGAGAGCTGCGCCTGTGGAAGGTGCCCTGGCCATCACCTTCGTCGCCGTCGTCCTGGTCGCGGGAGGCGTCTTCTACAGCTTGGTGGTCCTTCTGGACTTCCGACTGATCGACCGCACCACGAAGCTCGACTCGAAGACACTCTTCGACTTGGTGAAGCTCTCCTTCGGCGTGGTGGACGGGGCTGACGCGCTCGTCGCTCTGGTCGTCGCCTACCGCCGCCAGCGCGTCGACGAGGCCGACGCCCAACGGGAAGCCACCCGGTTGCACACCGAGCGCTCCTCTCAGGCCGTCGACAAAGTCGGATCCGACTCACCCGCAGTGCGGCTCGGCGGCGTTCATGCCCGGGCGGGCCTCGCCGACGACGCTCCCAAGCGGCTGACAGGATCAAACGCGTCGAGCGCGTAGCCACAAGCCGGACATAACCTGTTCTGCATCACTGCGACTGGCTCTGAGTTCCGAGCGGGCCCCGGTACCCCCTACGGGTACAATTCCGGGGCCCGCTGGTGCGGCTCGGCTACACGCTCTACTTGCCGCGTCCCTTGCGCGGCTCTGGGCCCTGCCGGGGTGCTGACCGGTCCCGGCTGCCCGGCGCTGGCGTGGAGCTTGGGTCGGGCTTCTTGAAGGTGCGGGTGGTGCTGCGCGAGCGTGCGGCCGCCGCTGAGGGTGCTGTCCCACCGAGCTGCTGGGCGGCAGCAGGGGCCATCAGTGGGCTGGCCTGCTGCTCGATATGTGCGAGGCGCATCGGCCACTCGGCGCCGTGCCTGCGGCTGGCATCCCGTAGCCGCATCTGGGTGGCGACGAAGCCGTCGCTCTCCGCTGCGCTCCATGAGCGGGTGCGTTCGGTCTCCAGCGCTTGCCGCAGTTGTGGCGGGCTCTCCCAGCCCCCGGAGGCGTCCAGGCTGTTGGTGTAGCGCGGGTTGCTCTCGCCGCGTCTGTACACGCTGGCCAGGTCGACCAGGGCGCCGCGGTCGACTCGGTCGGCCAGGTCGAGGATGCCGAGGTACGACTCGTCGGCGTTGGCCTGCACGGTCAGCTGTCCCTGACTGCGGTCGGCGAGCTGCTCGAAGTACCGGTTGACGATGCCCTGGTTGCTCATGGCCTGCGGGACGCCCATGAACAGGCCCTCGATCCGCGCACCGGCCTGCCGGTAGGCGCGCATCTTGTCCTCCAAGGCATGCGCGTCCTGCGAGGTCTCCTGGATGATGGCGTGCAGGCCGTGATCGCGCACGTACTGCTCGGCCTGCGCCATCCACGCGCGGCCGTCGGCGCGCGTGTACGCGGCCATGAGGGTGTCGTCCTGAGCCATCAGCTCCGCGTACGCGGGGTGGTAGGGCTTGTAGAGGTCGCTGTCGACGTCCACGAAGCCACCGTGCTGATTCAGCGCGGTGGCCACCAGCTCCGTAACCCGGCTCTTCCCGGCGTCCGGCTGGCCGACCAGGAAGACGACCGTGGGAGTCTCATGACTGGCGCGGCCCTCCAGCAGGTCCGGGACGATCCGCTCATGGAAGATGCGCTGGTTCTCCTCCTCTGGTAACCGGTAACGCTCCACCTCTGCCGGATCGATCATGCGATGCCCGCCAGAACGTCGCGAGCCAGCTCCGCGTAGCGCGCACGCGCCTCGGCGATCTGCTGACGGTCGGTGGAGCGCAGCGCCTCCCGCTCACGGGCTAGCCGGGCCTGCGCCACACGGGCTTCATCGATGGTGGTCTGGTTGGGCTCCGGCTTCTTCTCCTCGGCGGCGATGAGCGCGCTGTAGGCGCCGACGGCACCGTTCACCGCCTCGATCGCGGCCTCGTACGCGGCCGTCTCTTCATTCGACCAGTCATGCGGCTCCAACTGGTGCGTCACGGAGAAGCCATCGGCAGGTGCTGGCATGTGAACCCCCTTCTCTCCAGTGATCATTGTCGTGTACGGGAAGCCGCGAGTCACTGGACATTGCGGCCGGGCGGGTCCGCGACGGCCGGAGGTGCGCGGGAGCCTCGCGTCGTTCCGCCTCTACCGCCGCCGTGGTGGTAGGCGCCAGCGCCTGCGGCGGGTTGCGGATGCAGCCCGAACGCTCGGAGGGCTATCTGGCCAGATAATCTGCGGGCCTCGGCGGTCCCCTTCGAGGGGGAGCCGGGGCCCGCGTCGTTGTGCTCCGCACCGCCGTGGTGCGTCAGGTGCAGCACCTACGGCAGGGGCAGGTGAAGTGCCGGGGCCGCCGCGACGAATCTGTCCGCCGCGGTGATGGCGTCCAGACTCCGGGCGACCGCGTTGCCCACGTCATCCGCTTATCGCGGATCGTCGGAGGCGGGGTCCGCCGGTCAGTGAGTCGGCCGCGCGTGGATCGGGATATGGATCTCCCCGCCGCCGCCGCCGCAGTCGAAGTCGGACCACTCGTATTCGGGGGCTAGTGTCCATCCGTGGTCCGTCGCGGCCCGCACCGCCTCCCGGACCGCCTCGGTCCTGGTGTCGTAGTCCCCCAGGGCTACGGACGCGAGCGGCAGGGCGAGGTCGGAGCCTCGTTCGAGCGACAGAGGGACCTGGCCGAGGTGTGTGCAACGGCCGACGGCGCGGGCATGGAGAAGGGGGCTGCTCCACCCGTGCTGGGTGAAACAGCCCCTTGGGCTCCTCCCGGAGCGGCGGCCAGGGCCGCAGATGAGCCGGCCCGATCGCCGTGCGACGGTGGCCGGTCAGGCGCTCGGCGTCAGTCCTCGAACTTGAACCAGGAGGCGTCGTACTCGTCACCCGGACGGGAGACATAAAGCGGCCTCGGCTCGTCGAACGTGACCTCCGTCTCGGCGATGACGATCGAGGACGCCTTGTCGTGAAGGGCGCCCTCAAGCTTCGGGGTGTCGTCTTTCAGGCTGACCTGCTCGCCGGTGAAGTCGGCGTTCTCGAAGAGCGTCACCGTCCAGCCAGCCGGTACGCGGACGGAGGAGATGCAGTCGTTCATGGACGGGTCGAGCTTGTGGCGCCCCTTGCCGAGCGTGGCGCTCTTGCCCTTGTAGTCGGGGCCGGCGTAGACGGTCACAGTCATCAGAAGGCCTCATTTCGCGAAACGTTACCGCCTGATGACTATAAGTGACGCGGGCTCGACTGACTGGCGCAGGCGGTGCCCGGCCGGTCCCACCCGACGACGCAAGCCTGCCGACGGCGAAGCTCCGGGGTGGCTCTCGATTTCGCTGTCCAACTGGCTCCCGAATCACCTGCCCATACACCCACCACCCGATACGCGGACGGCGGTCAGCACGGGGCTGACGCTGTCCACGCCAAGAAGCGGGCCGCCATCGAGCGGACCCGGCTGTTCACCGCCGAGTGCGCCAGCGCTGGTATCGACCCGCCGCCGGGCGCGGTGGCCGCCCAGAGGCTGCGCGAGGCCTGCCAGCGCAGCGTGTCCGGCGGCACCTGCCGGTTGGCCGGCCGCTGCGCGTTGCGGGCTAAGCAAGTGTCAGGTCGGCTGCTCGACCACGGTGTCGCGCGAGTCGGGGGTCCAGGACATGGTCGTCTTGCCCGCTCCGCCGGGGTGCAGCCCCAGGGACTGGGCGGCGCTCTTGACGATGGTCAGTTGGAGAATGGCGGCCGGGGTGACGGGTTGGTCGCCCGCGTCGCCGCTGCTCGCGCCGCAGGAGTCGAGGCAGATCACGGCGTCGACCGCCGCGGTCTGGGCGTACGCGACTTGCCCGAGGCCCCCGGGTCGACCGCAAACAGTAGCGTGCCGGGGACGAGGTCGAGAGCCGGGATGGTCAGGAAGCCCCTGGTCGCCGTCATCCCTGCACCTTCTCGGTGTCGGTGTTCTCGGGCCCGACCGGCTGGCCGTCGTCCGTGTCGTCGTCGGCCAGCCGCTGGAGCACGGCGGCCGCCCCGTGACTGCCTGGTCGAGCGCGATGGCGTCGAGCAGCACCTGGTGCAGCGCCTTGTAGCCGGTCTCGAAGCGCGTGTGGAACCGGCAGGGGTCCGAGGCCTCGGAGCAGGCGCCGCAGTTCTCCCAGTCGGTGTCGTACGGCTCGATCTCCACCGGTGTGCGGAGCTCCTCGGAGGAGGCCAGGTCGAGCGCAGCCTCGGGCCGGAAGAGGCCGAGCTCGCGCTGCGGCCAGTCCTGCGGCAGCTCTCGTACGACAGGCCGAGGGCGGCGGCGACGGCGGGCTGGTACTCGACCAGCCGACGCCACAGGTTCTCCGCGGCCAGCACGGGGTCGTCGAGGCTCACACTTCCCCCCGTTCTGCCTCGCCGGGGCGTGCCGGTGGGCCGCGTACTCCTGGCGGATGTAGGCGCACAGATGGGGGAGGGTGCTGTTCGTGGTGAGCGAGTCCGGCCTGACGGGGCCGGTGGCGGTGGAGTGCTCGCGGTCGTGGTCGGCCAGGTCGAACGCGGCGTTGGTGATCATCTGGACGACCTTGCCGTCCTCGGCCGAGGCGTCGAGGGTGCTGCGGTCGGTGAGCGCGGCGCGGCGCAGCAGCCGCTCACGCAAGGGGAGATGGCGCCTGTTGCGCACTAAGTCCTCCTGCTCCTCGTACAGGTCGGGGGCTCCGTCGTACCGGGGATGGACATGCAGGGCTCCTTCGTGGGTCAGGTGCCGCAGAGGTGAACACCTTCACGGCGTCGTGCGGGGGCGGGTACTCATGGCTGCTGGTCCTCGGCGGCCTTCTTGCCCGCGGTGATGCGGGCGAGCGCCTCGCGGAAGACGGGAACGAGTTCCTTGTCCATCCGGTAGGCGATGTTCTGGTGCCAGGAGGGGTTGTTCGGGTTGGAGACAGGGGTGATGGGCGCCGGGGTATCGTCCGGCCACCAGCCCTTTCGGACTCCACGGTCGACGGTCCGCTTCAGGCTGTTGGACGGGCCGTTCAGCTTGCCGATCACGCGGCGGAGGTGGTCGGCGTCGATGTAGCCGTCGCCGTCGACGATGACCATCTCGGCCATCCGGCGCGAGCTGGCGGTCAGGTCGTGGAGGTAGCGCTCGGCGCGGTCGACGGTCCAGCCCGGGCGGACGGTGCTGATGGACAACTCCGCGTGGTGCTGGGCGGCGAGCGCGACGAGCTTTTCGGCGAACTCCTCGCTCGCACCCTTGATGATGATTTCCATGCGGCCCTTCCGGCAGATTCTTGCCCGGTTCTCCCCGGTCTCCACGGAGGCTGCCTGACCGGAGGACTCTTCGTCTAGACCGGGGAGAAAATTGGCGGAATTCTGCACTCGTTCGGGTGACGGCTGTCTCGACTCGGATGGCGTGTCAGGGCCGAGGCGACAGGTGCCTGAACTACGTATCACCGCAGTTCAGGCACCCGGGAGTTGTTGTGACGGAGTCAGTCGGCCTCGTGCCCAGCAGGCTGGCGAGGTCGGCGGCGAGGCCGTAGCCGGGGCTGTCGTCGAGGAGTTCCCGGCGTCGGTTGTAGAGCTGGGTGGTACGAGAGTCCTTGTGGTCGGCCCACCGCTGCACTTTGTCCGGCCGGGCGTCCGGATTCGCGAGAGCGTGCGTGACGGCGTCGCCCTTCACGCCGTGGGGACCGCGAAGCGGGAGCCCGGCGCGCTTGGCCAGGGACTGGAGGAGCCGCCACACCGCGGGTTCGTCGAGCTGGGCGCCGGATGCGGTGCAGAACAGCCAGCCGGTGGTGCGGCCGTCGAGGTACTCCATCAGCGCGTCCCATGTGGCCGGCGGGATCGGTTTCTTCTTGCGGCCGCCGCCCTTGACCTTCTCCAGGAGCAGCACGCGGTGTCCTTTGTCGTACCCGAGGTCCTCTACGCGGGCGTTGAGCAGGGAGTCGATGCGCAGGCAGCAGGTGCAGAGCGTCATCAGCAGGGCGTACGCGCGCTTGCGGTAGGCCTTGATGCGGTGCTCGTCGCGGGCGACGGCCACGAACCGGGCCCACTCGGCCTCGGTGTACCCGGGCGTGGGGGAGTAGGTCGGGTCGACGTAAGGCCGTTGGACCGCGTCGAAGGGGTTCTTCACCCCGTCGTCGCTGACCTTGTCCAGGTAGACGAAGAAGGAGGAGGCCGCCGACAGCGCGTTCTTGCGCGAGGCGTCCGAGTACGGCTTGCCGGTGCGGGTCATCTCGCCCCGCCGGCCGCCCTTGTCCCGGACCCAGGTCGGGGTGGTCTCCAGGTACATCCGGAAGGTGTCGGCGAGGACGAACTTCACGGCCATCGGGTGTTCGCCGTGGTCCCGGGCGAACTCCTCGAAGACGCGGAAGCCGCGGGCGTAGGACTTCTGCGTGTTGACCGAGCGCTGGTGCGCGACCCAGGCCGCCGCGAGCGTCGGCAGAAGGTCGTCCTCGCCATAGATGGCGACGAGGTAGTCGTACAGCTTCCGCGCGTGCTCCGGCCACAGTG
Organism: Streptomyces sp. WAC05374; assembly: GCF_004353505.1. Lineage (GTDB taxonomy): Bacteria > Actinomycetota > Actinomycetes > Streptomycetales > Streptomycetaceae > Streptomyces. Next base: position 70,736 of record NZ_SMNQ01000001.1, on the reverse strand, counting down.
CGCGAGGGTCGTGCCGGAACGTCGCGAGCGTCGACCGGGGCGAGCGGGCAACCTTCGAACCCGGTATGTCGGGTGATTCACATGATTGCAGGGCATCCTGATCGGACGTCAGCATACGTACAGGATGACCGTGCTTATCCTGTGCGTTCCTGCTGGCGGCCCGGCCTGATTGCCGGACAGCACGGAAGAGGTCAGCGAGCGCACATGATCAGCTCGGCAACCGTTTGGCCGTGCTCGATCGTCCTGTAGTTATGCCATCCCGGAGTCAGGAAACGTCCACCCCGCCTGAGTGGCCCCACTGTGGCCACGGCACCAGCTTGGAGGACCAGGTCGGCTGCCGAGGCATCCACGTCCCCGGCCACACCGCATGCCTCGCACACCTTGCCGACGCCGACCGTGACACCTATCTGGCCAGCCTGACCCCCGGCAGCGACATCGACCACCGCGGCACACGCTTCACCGGACCTCTTCTCGATGCCCTTCTCGCCGCCCTCCACGACACCACCGGACAACCCCGATTCGGCCTGGCCCGGTTCGAGTCGGCGACCTTTGAGAGCGACGCCAGGTTCGCGTCGGCGACCTTCCAGCACTACGCCGGGTTCGAGCTGGCGACCTTCGAGAGGGGCGCCAGCTTCGCGTCGGCGATCTTCGAGAGCACCGCCTGGTTGGAGTCGGTGACCTTCCAGGGCGACGCCAGGTTCGGGTCGGCGACCTTCCAGAGCTACGCCGGGTTCGGGTCGGCGACCTTCGAGGGGGAGGCCGCGTTTGAGTCGGCGACCTTCGGGCAGACCGTCGGGTTCGAGTCGGCAACCTTCGAGATGGGCGCCGGCTTTGTGTCGGCAACCTTCCAGGGCGACGCCGGGTTCGGGTCGGCGACCTTCCAGGGTTACGCCGGGTTCGAGTTGGCGACCTTCGAGGGCACGGCCGGGTTCGGGTCGGCGACCTTCCAGAGCTACGCCGGGTTCGAGGCGGCGACCTTCGAGAGCACCGCCGGATTCTGGGCGGCGACCTTCAAGAACTACGCCAAGTTCGGATGGGCGACCTTCGAGGGCACCGCCGGGTTCCGGGCGGCGACCTTCGAGGGCGCCGCCGGGTTCGAGTTGGCGACCTTCAAGAGCTACGCCGGGTTCGAGGCGGCGACCTTCGAAAGCGACGCCTGGTTCCAGTCGGCGACCTTCAAGCAGGCTGCTACCGTTGGCCCTGCTGTATGTGCCGGGCGAGTCCTGCTGTCCGGGGCAACCTTCGGCGGCCCGGTGACCCTCTCCTTCGCTGCGCACAGCCTTGAGTGCCGTCGGACTCGCTGGTCGTCCACGGCTGAGGTGCGCCTGCGCTACGCCACGGTGGATTTTGCGCATGCAGTGTTCGAGTACCCCCTCACCATCGCCGCAGAGCTGGACCCGTTCGTTCTCGACGACGGCCAGCAGTTGGCAGAAGATCCTCATGCGAGTGCGCCCAGCTCTGGGGTGAGGCTGGCGTCGCTGCGCGGAGTGGACGCGGCCCACCTGGTCCTGGCCGACGTCGACCTGTCGGGCTGCCTGTTCGCCGGCACAGTGCACCTGGACCAACTGCGGCTGGAGGGCGCCTGCACGTTCGACACCATCCCGCCCGCCGTCCACTGGCGCCGCTGGCCGCCCGTGCGGTTCACCGAGCGGCGCGTCCTGGCCGAGGAGCACCACTGGCGCGCCAGCCGGCCGGGGGCGGTGCGGGGCTGGAATGTGGCGGTCCTCGGCGCCGGGCGCGCTGGGCCGTTGCAGATGGCGCCGGTGTACCGGGCGCTGCGCAAGGCGTTCGAGGACGGGAAGCATGAGCCGGGGGCTGCGGACTTCTACTACGGGGAGATGGAGATGCGCCGCCACGCAGGCGACATTCCCCGCAGTGAGCGGTTTCTGCTGACTGCGTACTGGGCGTTGTCCGGCTACGGCCTCCGTGCGTCCAGGGCTCTGGCCTGGCTCGGCGTCGCCATGTGTCTGACCGTCGTGCTGCTGATGGCCGTCGGTCTGGCGAAGGAGACCCCGAGGCAGACGGCGACCGGCACCGTCCCGGCCGGCGGGGGCAAGGTCACCTTCGAGATCGGAAAGGACGATCCGAAGAATCCTGCCGGTGACCGGTTCAACGGTGAGCGCTTTGAGAAGGCCTTGAGCGTCACGCTGAACTCGGTGGTGTTCCGCTCGTCCGGCCAGGACCTGACCACCGCCGGCACCTACATCGAGATGGCCTCCCGCCTGGCTGAACCCGTTCTGCTGGGCTTGGCCGTCCTCGCCGTCCGCAACCGCGTCAAACGCTGACCGAGGACGAAGGACTGACCGGCGGCGCAGCCGACCTAGCACCCCGCGTGTGGAGGCTCGTGCATCACCGCTCAGACCTTCCTGCCCTCTCCTGCGCTACCGTCCTGGTGATCGGTGGCGCAGGGACTCATGGGCTCCCGCACGCCGGCATGGGCGCTGCACTGCTTGCGTAGCAGGGGTGACAGGAGTCGAACCTGCGACATCCGGTCTTGGAGACCGGCGCTCTGGCCATCTGAGCCACACCCCTTCGCAGACGCCACCATGCCAGTCAGCCGGGTGTCGCACCACCGACTTTCCCGGCGCCGCTGCCGGAGCGTATGTCCGCCACCGGCGTGCAGGCCGGTGATCTCGTTCTCCTTGCGCCAGCGCAGCAGGGTCTGGTAGCCCACCAGCCACGCCAGCGACTTAAAGGGTGTCGGCGTACACGTGAACGTGCCCAGTCACGTACGGATGAACGTGCCCACCTCCGGACGTACCGAGGGTTGATCGTGGGCAGTCTGCTGCCGGCCTGTGAAGGGTGGCGGAGGGCGGCTGACCGTGGTCTTGGACCCGCAACGGTGGATGGAGCTTCGACGTTTCCGCGGGCTGTTTGAGTCCGGGGCGATGAGCCTGTCGGAGATCGCCAAGGAGACCGGGCTGAACCGCCGCACGGTCCGCAAGTACCTCTCCCCTGAAGGCCCGGTTGCGCCGCCTCGTCGGGTTGCGCCCGGACATGGCCGTCGGCGGATGGTGGATGAGGTTGCGCCTCTGATCGACGCGATGCTGCGGTCTGAGATTCTGATCAAGGGTGCCGTGGTTCACGAGCGGCTGGTGGCCGAGTACGGCTTCACCGGCACCTACCAGCGGGTCAAGCTCTACATGCAAGAGGCCCGGCCGCGGATCGCGGAGGAAATGGGCATCAGCCCGGGCGAGCTGGCCGGGCTGCACCGCAGGTTCGAGGTCGTTCCTGGAGCGCAGGCCCAGGTCGACTGGGGAGACGAAGGGCAGATCCTCGCCCACGTCGGCATCCCGAAGGTCTACTCGTTCCACATGACCTTGTCCTACTCGCGGGATCCATTCTGCTGCTTCACTACCAGCCAGGACCTGGCCACCTTCTTCGACTGCCACCGACAAGCGTTTGCCCACTTCGGCGGGGTGCCGATGTCGATCGTCTACGACCGAACCAAGACCGTGGTCCGACGCCACGTCGCCCCGGGCGAGGCGGTGCCACTGCACCCGGAAGCGGTTGGATTCGCGGGTCACTACGACTTCGACATCGACGTGCTGGCCGCCTACCGCCCTACCGGGAAGGGCTGGGTCGAGCGGCAGGTCCTGATCGTCCGCGACCATGTCCTGGCGGGACGGTCCTTTTCCTCCATCGAGGAGCTGGACTCCGCTTTCAACGCCTGGGTGCCGTTGCGCCGGGCGAAGTCTCACGGAACCCACGGTGAGGTGATCGGGCACCGAGCGATCCGCGATCACGGGGCCCTGAGGCCTTTGCCGGCGACGCCCTATGTGGTCACTCAGCGGCACCTTCGCTACGTCGGCAGGGACTGCCTGGTCGCCTTCGACGCGAACCTCTACTCGGTGCCGGCCCGCAAAGTCCGCCCACGTCAGCTGGTGGAAGTCAGAGCCACGAAGTCCCAGATCACGCTGCATTCCACCGTCCCTGACGCCAGCGGCGACACCCTGCTGGCGATCCACCCAAGGGCCGTCGGCCGCGGAGCCTGCGTCGTCGACGAGAAGCCCTGGGACGGCCTGCCCGATGGGAAGAACCGGCGGACCACCACCGGTGACGTTCCTTCGCAGCCCCGTCACGAGAACGCACTCAGCGAGGAGACGGCCGGCTCGCTGATGGCCCTCCTGAACCGGGCCGCGGCCGTCCGCGTCGAGGTCGGCCGCAGACCGCTGTCGGTCTATGACGAACTGACCGGGACCCGTCCCTTCACCACCCACCCCACGCAGGAGGAGCCCAGTTGAGTGAGCTGGTCAGCACCCGAATCCGCAGCACAGCCGCCAAGCTCGGCCTGCCCCACCTGGCCGAGAGCCTGAACCAGTACGCCGGCCGGGCGGACGAGGCCAAGATGGGCTACCTCGACTTCCTCGACCGGGTCCTGGCCGAGGAACTCGCTGTTCGTGACGATCGGCGCTTCCGCCAGGGCCTGCGGCTGTCCAAACTGCCGCACCACAAGACGCTCGACGAGTACGACTTCTCGTTTCAGCCCGAACTCGATCCCCGCAAGATCAAGGACCTGGCCACCCTTGCCTTCGTCGAGGCCAAGGGCAACGCGGCCCTGCTGGGACCGCCCGGGGTCTGCAAGACCCACATCGCCGTCGCGCTCTCGGTCGCCGCCTGCCGAGCCGGCTTCTCCGTCTACTTCACGACCCTCGACGACATGGTCCGCCAGCTCAAGGCCGCCGAAGCCGCCGGACGCCTCAACAGCAAGCTCCGCACCTACCTCCGCCCAGGCGTCCTCGTCGTCGATGAAGTGGGCTACCAGCCGCTGGAACGGGATGAGGCAAACCTGGTGTTCCAGGTGATCTCCAAGCGCTACGAAAAGGGCTCGATCATCCTGACCTCGAACAAAACCTTCAGCGAGTGGGGGCAGGTGTTCGGTGACGAGGTCCTCGCCACCGCCATCCTCGACCGGCTCCTGCACCACTGCGACGTCGTCTCCATCAACGGCCCCATCTACCGGCTCAAGAACCGGCTCGCCGCCATCGAGCGCGACGCGAACGTGGCCTGACCGCAGGCGATCCCCGTCGTCGTGCCGCCAGCTTCCTAGCAACTCTGGCGGGCGGGCAGTCCCGCTCGGGCCCGCCAGTAGTCCGCGTCGCGAGATTCGGTCAGCCATCCGATCACACGCTCAGCGCCTGTTTGGAAGACGCCAGCCAGCGAGTTCTCCTCGCCGACGACAAGCCTGAGGGCGTCGACGTCATGGGTGGCGTGATCGGTGTCGCACCAGCAGGCAACGTTCACCGCCGCGTCGACTGCGAGCCGGCCTCGGTCTGTCCACACCACCTCAAGCTGGAACTCCAGCTGATCGGCCCCAGCCGCATGCTCGACGACATCCAGGCCGAAGATGATCGGCGTCCACGGCTGCGTGCCTGGGAAGACCGCGTGCTGCAGTGCCCATTCCCACTCCGCCCCGTCTCCGTCGACGCGAGCCGCATCGACGGCCCGAGCCGCATGCCTCAGGGATTCCACGTCGGCAGGCGACAGGAAAGGGAAGAGCGTGGGAAGCGGGACGTCGTCAAAGGCACCTCGGTTCATGGCCATGCGTCGATCATCCGTTCTCCCCGCCCCGAGCAACAAGGAGGCCCCATTCCTGAGGTCTCCGCAACGAGGCTGCCAGGTTGCCGTCCACCAAGCTGAGCACGTTCATCCGTACCTGGCTGAGCACTTCAACGAGTACGGCGACACAGGTGGGAGAACTGGAACGCGCATCGCCGACCTCGAAGCACACCTCCTGGAAAGACCCAGCATCGCTGACGGCCTGCAGGACGCATCAGGGAGCTCGCAGGCCGCGGTGGGCTTTGTCAGCCGTCGCCTGATCACTCCGCAGTGAAGTTCGGCAAGCTGCGTGTTATCGATCACGCTCTGGGGAACCTACAGAGGTCGATCGATCAGGCGGGGCGGTGGCAGCCCGATGGCGAGGCCACACGCCCCCTGACTGCGAGGAGAGCCCATGGGTTCCTCTGGCGTTGCCGTCTCTCCCGCGTGCATTGAGGCTTTCAACAGGCTCAAGCCGGAGCGCAAATACAAGTACATCATCTTCAATGTCAGTGACGGCAGCGAGGAGATCGTAGTCGAGAAGACATCGGACGACGGCGACTACGGGGCATTCCTCAAAGACCTCCCGAAGCCCGACTGCCGCTACGCGGTTCACGACTTCGAGTACGAGAGGGAAGGGAAGCGCAGCGACCTCGTCTTCCACGTGTGGGTGCCTGACGAGGCCAAAATCCAGAGCCAAGTGTTCTTCTCTTCCTCCAAGGACGCGCTCCGGAAGCGCCTCATCGGTATCGCCGTGGACATTCAAGCGACCGACTTCACCGAGGTCTCCTACGAATCGGTCCTGAAGAAGGTGACTCGAGGGCTGTGATGAGACGCTAGCCAGTCTCCACGCAGACCACCGCAGCGGCCGTCGGCTCGTGGAGCCGACGGCCGCTGCCACCACCCGACGTCCTCTCATCAGCTTGCCTGACGCTGCGTCCCCTGCGCGACCCTGACGCGTGGGAGCTGGACGAGGGCGCAGACGGCAATGCGGACTCTAGCCTTCCTTCAGGGGCAGCGGTGACACAGCGTCCCGGCGAAATCGGCGGATCAACTTCCTGGGCCGCCGGTGTGGCCCCTCGGCCAGTGGGGCTACGACTTCACGCGGACCGACCTCACAGGCTCAGGGAGAGGTGCCACCTGCCCGGGACTGACCTCCGCGACGACCGAGAGGCGAACCGGGGCCTCGCTGGGGTGCCGCGAATTCCAGAGCTCCGCGCAGACCTTGTAGACGGTCTTTGGCGTGGGACCTCAGCGGTGTGGTGGTGCCGCACAGCACGCACGGGGCGGCCGGCCAGAAGTGCGGGCCGTGGCGCCAGTCCAGGAGCTGCACCAGCGCCTCGGGCTGCTCCGGACCCGTGGGCACAGCACGCAGAGCCCGGGTCTACGCCGACATCCGCCGCCACCCCGACCACGATGCCTAACACGACCCGAGGCTCACCGCCCCGCCGTCCGGCCGGACGACCGCAGCCTAAGCGGGGGAGAGGTCCTCCACCCGTCGATCAGGCCCAACTCGGTGTCGGGCCGGCACACCGCACACGCTTCGACGCCCTCCACCAGGGCGCGCCGGGCGGTCAGGTCGTCCACCCCGGGCGCCTTCTTCGCCATGGCGGAGTCGCCGAGGTGGACCCGGACGACGGCGCGGGCGGCGTCCAGGCCGCGCTGGAGCCGGTAGGGCGGCGGGGGCGGTGGGGCGGTGCGCTGCTGGATCTGGCAGCGCCGGGCTTCGGCCGCGCGCACCTGGCGGACGTACGTTAGATGCACGGTCAGGTACGTCTCGATGTCGGCCAGCCGCTCGTTGTCCGGCGGGTACGGGGGCGGCAGCGGGTCGGACACAGTTTTGGTCCTGTCGGAGCCGTCGTACAAAGGGGTGGGTCAGGCGGCTTCGGCGACGTCCAAGGCCCCCGTCGCGGCCGCCTCGCGCGTGGCCTGCCTCAGCCCGGTGCGGGCCTGCCCGCTTCTCCGCCTCGGCCTCTCCTCCTGCGGGCTTGCCGCTACGCACCCCGGCCTAGAGGAAGCCGCCGCGATAAACCTTCCCGAGGCCATGTGGCGCCTGCAACTGATCCCCGGCATCGGCCCATGGACCGCCGCGGAGGTCCTGCAACGCTCCAACGGCGCCCCCGACGCCCTCACCCTTGGCGACCTCCACCTGCCCGGCCACATCGGCTACGTCCTCACCGGCCGCCGCGACCTCGACGACACCGACATGCTTCAACTCCTGACCCCCTACGCCGACCAGCGTCACCGGGCCACCCGCCTCGTCCTGCTCACCGGCCGCATCCCGGCCCGCCGCGAACCCCGTGCACCACTGGGCCGCATCACCCGCCTGTGACCTGCAGGGCCCGGGCGCGCGCCGGCGGACCGGTCACCCGGCCTTACGCACGCCCGGCCGTCGCTCAACCCCCGTGGCGGGGCTCGTGTCTATGTCGGCCAGGCCCGTGCCGCGCAGATTCGCGCCGTCCGGGTCCGCGCCGTGACCGGGCTGAAATCTTGCTCTCACTGCGCGGCCGGCGACTCGGTGAGGTGCACCGCCTGGGCGCGCCGCGCGGATGGCGGTCAGGAGCGGTGCAGCAGGAACTCGTCGCCGTCGTTGACGTAGCTTGAGATGACGAGCTCGCCATCCAGCTCCGCCACGGTGAGCGTCAGATCGCCAGGCCCCTGGAAATGCAGGTCGACTTGATACCCAGCCGTGTACTTGTCGAACGACCAGGTGCCCTTCCCGCTCACCCGCCCGTCCGTATCGACGGGCAGGCCGTCTTGTTCCGGCTTGTCCGCCTGCAACCCCTTGGCCACGAAACGCTGGTCTCGCTCGGTCATTGTGAGACGCGCGCCTCCTTCTCCCTCCCAACCGCCGACCAACTCAGTCACCTTCAGCTCGCGCTCCTTGAGGGCGGTCGAACGCGGCCGATCATCACCTAGCAGCGCACAGCCGGAGAGGCCGAATACGAGGAGAGCCACCGTGGCCACTCCGCTCAGACGGCGACCTATTTCATACCCAGAACTCATTCAGACTCCATTGCAGCCAGTCGCCGCCAAGCAGGGGAGGGCGCAGCCCCACGACGGACACGGCACCCTCACCCCCGCTTACCTTAAGACGGCAAGGCGCGGCTTGAAGCGGGCGGGGCGAGCGACGTGGAGTAGTGCTGGTCCAGCCCGGCGAGTAGCCGCGCCATGGACGGACCTTCTCGCAGGCATCGACCAGATCCGGGGGCGAGGGTATGCCCTGTGGATCCCGCCCGGAGGGTTGCTTGGGTGGGGCGGTTCGCGCCGCCGGCCGACGGGTGGATTTAAGAACCGCGACGTGGAAGGCGATCAAGAGCAGGCGCGCACAGAGCCGCATCCATGCGCAGCGGTTCGGCCTGAACCGGTACGAGGTGGAGCGGGGCGGTTACGGCGGAGATACTGCACCCGGAGCCCAACGGATAGGACGGCTGCCCAGGCCGGGGACGACCTGAAGGCGTGCGGGACCTGACAGCCGGATACCGGGCTGGGGATGCTGGACTGTCTGGGCTGACCAGCGGGGCGCGCCTCAGCTCGCCTTGCGGGGCTTTCGGACCGGGGTCTTCTTCGCCGCCGCCTTCTTCGGCGTCCTGGGAGCTGACGGGCTGCCGCGTCAGGTGCCGGTCATGGCGCTGGTGCACGAGGAACTGCAATTCCGGAGCGGATCCCACGTCTGATCGAACGTGCCGTTGGGCTTGTCGGCCATGGCCAGGGCCCGGAACCAGGCCTGACCAGCACACACGGTGGCTGCTCAGGCCGGTCCGAAGAGTGCGTCGGCGCAGATGCGCTCCCAAGTCAGGCAGGCTAGCTGATCGTTTCAGAATGAAACGCTTGGCCAGAGAGTTGCGCGCTGCGATGATGCGGACGCGACTGGGCGGTGGGGACGGGGGCATCAGGTGACGCGATGGCAGCTCTTGCGTGGAGACGTCCTGGTCGGTGAGCTCAGTGAGTATGGCTGTGATCAGCCGTTCTTCCTGGCGCGCTTCGCCCCGGGGCCGGGCTGGGAAAGCGTGAGTTCGTTGTTCGAGGCATGGGCGGCCTATGAGGGCCCTGACCCTGATGGGCTCAGGTTCGTCGCCCTGGCCAAGCCGTTGCAGGATTTGGGGCTCACGCTGGCTCCAGTAGTTGACGGCCAGCCTCCGTTGCGGCTCTTCAAGGATTGCATCGTGCGTATCAACGGGTCTGAGGCCCGTCTCCGCTACTGGCGCGATTGACCGCCCGCTGGAGCCGCCGGCCGAGGCATATGAGGCTGCGGGCCAGTTCGAGCAGGCCCCTGGTGGAGATCGGCGCGTCGTTCGTAGTGAGTGCGGAGTCGTTTGAACTGGTGCAGCCAGGCGAAGGCGCGCTCGACGACCCAGCGCACTTTGCCCAGTGCGGAGCCGTGGGCGACGCCGCGTCGGCGATCACGGGTTTGATGCCGCGCTTTCACAGCAGGGGCGGTACTTCTCGAAGTCTCGTAGCCACGGTCTGCATACAGCCGCCGGGGCTTGCGGCGGGGACGTTCGCGCAGTCCCGGGATCGACGGGACGGCGGCGATTAGGGGCAGGAGCTGGGTGAGGTCGTGCCGGTTTGTCGCCGGTGAGCGTGACGGCGAACGGGGTTCCGTGGCGGTCGACGATCAGGTGGTGCTTGGAGCCCGGGTGGGCACGTGACGGGCGAGGGGCCGACGTGATCCCCCTTTGAGGGCCCGGACATGCGAGCCGTCCACGGAGCAGTCGTCCAGGTCAACGAGTCCGCGCGGCGGAGTTCGGTCAGCAGAACGGCGTGCAGGCATGACCAGACGCTGGCCTCGGTCCAGTTCCGCAGCCGACGCCAGGCCGTCATCCCAGAGCAGCCCACGGCCTCGGCCGAGAAATCGCGCCACGCGACACCGGTCCGCAGCTCGAACAGGATTCCGGCGAGCGCCTAACGGCCGGGAACACGCAGCCGTCCCGGGATACCAGCGGCGCCGTTCGGGAGCGGACGGCAGCAGCGGAGCCACCCGCTCCTGCAGGTCGTCAGGAACAAGATCAGCATGCACCCGGACATCCTGCCGACCAAGATCGTCGGACACGAGACCCGCAGCTCAACTCATTCTGAAACGATCAGTAAGACACACCTCGTACGGCCTCGGCGTGCCCGCGCCAGCGCCCTGAACGGGGGTATGTAGGAGGATTCGCAGCAGTGTCCGAAGCTGCGTTCAAGAGCCGCCGACCGGCTTTTCCCAGGTCAGACCCTTTAATGGGGCCTTTCCAATGGTCCTCGTGACCACTGTTGTGGGCCTAGCCCCCGCATCACGCACCGTTCCTGGCGTCACGAGCAATCCACTCGCTCTCACGAAGTAGGACGTCCAGCGCTGTCGCTCCATAGCCGCAAGACGCCAAGGGATGAAGACCCCCAGCTCCGCCCGACGTGCCAACTCATGACCCAGGAGGCTCGATACCATGTCCGCCTCGACTGACCCAAACTCCCGCCAGGTGCCCCAGGTCATCACCGCGCTCGTGGCCGCCGTCACCGTCCTCTGTATCCTGCTCACCGTCACCGCGTGCGTGTCCGCTTCCTACGTGGCCTGGCAAGACCTGAGCGCCGCCGCACCCCTCGGCGTCGCCGCCGGCCTTCTCAGCGCTACCGGCACCGTTGCAGCCGCCGTGACAGCCGTGCTGCGCCCTTGGCAGCGATGACCACCTGCCCCCGTCACTGACCGTGGCGGTAGCGGAAGTGGTCAACGGGAGTCCCCGTCCCGGCCCCCTTGACTGCGACGCCCGGTAGCGGTCAAGAGCCGCGGTGTCTTCCTCCTGCCCAGCCACTTGAGACAGCTTTTTGTCGGAGCCCAGCGTGTTGGAGGCTCCGCCCAGTACGTGTTGGGCGGAGCCTCCTGATTGGTTGTGGGGTGCGTTAGCCGATGGCTGAGTATCCGGACCAGGTGGTTCCGATGGTGCTGCGGACTAGGTAGAAGGGTGTGGTGGCGACGAGTCCGGAGGCGTGTCCGGGGTTGACGCGTACGTCGCCGTTGGCGAGGAGGACGACGACTTCGGGGTTGCCGTCGCTGGTGATGTCCTGGAAGCCGGTCACGATGGGTGCCGCTGCGCGTGACCAGCCGGAGGCGCCGTAGGTGTCGAGCTGGCCGCCTGATGCTGTTCTCGTGCCGATGGACGCCAGGTCGAGTGCTCCGGTCGCCGTGTTCTTGCCGTACCGGAGCTGGAGCTGGCCGGCGGTGTTGGCGCGGAATACGAGGTCGAGGGCGCTGTCTGCGCCGAGGTCGCCGAGCTGGACGAGGTCGCGGTCTGTCCAGTCTTCGCCGGTGAGGTGGGTGGCCTTGGTGAAGGTGGCTCCGGTGTAACCGGTGAAGGCCCACAGGTTGCCGCTCGCCAGCGCCAGCATGTCTGGCCGGCCGTCGCCGGTGACGTCGCCGACTGCCACGATCTGTCGGAGGCTTGCCGGAGCGGGCGCGCCGGCGGGCAGGATGACCTCGCGGCGCTTGTTCACGTCGAAGCCGCCGTAGCCGTCGGCTTCATAGGTGTAGAGCTTTCCGTCGGCCATACGGGCGACGAGGTCCTGGATGCCATCGCCGGGGAGCCAGTCGCCGTTGTGGGTGATCAGTGCGTTGGTCCAGTACCCGTCTGGCACCTGTACTGCCTTACCGTCGTCGCCGATGGTGTACGCGGCGGCCATCAGCCAGCGGTGGAAGCGATCCTTGCCGGGGCTCTTGGCGTACAGCTCGAGGACCCCGTCTTCGTTGACGGAGTAGAGGTCGGGGATTCCGTCACCTGTCACGTCGCCGGGGTGGTCGAGCACCTTGGGCGGGGATACGTAGAAGACGTACTGGAAGGGGCTGGAGATGTTGCCGCTGGCGTCGACGGCTCGGACGTACAGGACGTTGGGGCCTGCGTGCGGTGGACGCAGTACTGGCGTGACGGCGCTGCCGTCGGCGGTGGCTGTGACTGTCTGGTCGAAGGCGGTGTTGAAGCTGTACTGGTATTTGGCCACGCCTTCGCCGGTGCCGCCTGGTGTGAAGGTGAAGGTGCCGGTTACCTCGCCGTAGCGTTTGGTCGACCAGACGTCGTACTCGGATCCCGGTGGTGGGAAGGCCGTGGAGGTTGCGTTGGGGCTTGTCGGCGCTGTGTTGTCGACCTTGAACTTGCAGGGCTTTGTTGTCCCGGCGGGTCCCCACAGGGAGGTTGCGCCGTCGTCGTCGATGGTGCGTGCGGCCCAGCTGTAGGTCGTGCCGTTGGTGAACATGCTCCAGGGGTAGGGCGTGTTCTTGGCCGTTCCGTAGCTGTCGGGGGTGAGGTTTTGGTTGACGACCGGGTGGTCGGGGTCATTGGTGGGCCACACGTACAGGTTGATGTACTTGAGGTTCGTGGCGCCGTCCGGGTCGGAGCCGGTGACGATGAAGGTGAGGTCCGACTTGCCGACGCTGGGGACGTAGCCGGCATTGGGATCGCACGTGACACCTGGTGACATCTTCATGGCTGATGCCGTCGGCTCGTTGGGCGGTCTGTTGTACACCATCTCGATGTAGGGGGCGCTTTCGCCGTTGGCCAGGAACTTCTTCCAGTAGCTGGCCTCGCCCTCGTTGGCGGCACGCAGGCCAAGTGGCAGGGAGGCCCACTTTCCGTTGGAGGCTTCCTGAGCGGCGGATCGGATATCCATGGCGATCCACTTGTCGGGGCAGGTGTCGGACCGGTATCCGTGGCCGTTCGTCTGGCTCGACAACTGGCGAATCCAGGCCGGCTGGGTGTCCCACGTGGTGGTGCTGGAGATCGCGCCGGTTAGGTAGAGGTTGTACTGGCGTGAGGCGCAGCCCCAGGCGTAGGTCTGCAGCGCCCGGAACGTCGCGGTCTTCACGGTGGCGCCCCGGAGAGCGGAGGGGTATTCGAAGGTGAAGATCGAGCGGGACAGCCCGCCGCTGTCCGACTCGTAGCCGACGCGGGCGTCGTTGGAGCCGTCGTTGAAGTTCTGGCCGTTGTAGAAGCTGGACGTGCGGTACTTCTCGTACAGGAGTGTCCAGTTCTGCTTCCGGCCCTTGAGGGAGGGGTCGATGAAGACGGGATAAACCGTGTCGGCGTCGGCCAGCAGCTTGTCGGCGACGGTGATCGCGAGCACGCCCGTGTCCTGGTTGAACGTTGCACCGAGCGGCGCGTCGTGGGTGCCGGGCTGCGGCCCGGCGAGACCGTCCTCAGTGAGGCTGGTGTCCTCAACCGCTGCCTCGGGGGAAGGTGCCGATTCGCCGATGGTCTTCTTGACGGGGCCGGCGGAGTCCCACATGTAGGGGCTTGGGGCTGCGGCGACTTCCTGGCCGGAGTTGTCGCGGGCGCTGACCACCCTGGTCTTGGCGTCGAAGGTGAACGTCAGAGTGGGGGAGGTGAGGCGGTAGTCGAGTCCGTTAAGCACTGGGTCGCTTGCTGCTTCGCGGTTCTTGACGATGAGGACGTGGGAGAACCCGCTGTCACGTGCGGTGAGGAGAAGATCGATACCGGGCCGTACTTCCTCGTACAGCGCTCGTGGTCCGTCGATCACAGGGGCGGGGAGGGGGCCGGGCCAGCTGACGACGATGTCGTGTCCGTCGGTGGTGAACCGTACGAGCTCACTCCAGATGCCAGCGTCCTCGGAAGGGCTGTCCAGTAGGAGCGCTGGGCGGGCCAGCGCTCGCGAGGCGCGGCTGGCGCTCTTGCCGGCGGTAGTGCCGTGTGAGAAGAGGAGCGGGTCGTTGACGGCCTTGGGGGCGTAGCCGCCGTTCACTCGCTCGAGGGTGGTGTCGATGGGCTTCCACTCGCCACCGACCTTGGCGCGGATGGTATCGCCGTAGGTACGGGTGCGCAGCAGCCCGTCCGGCCGCGCCCACGTCGTGGAGGTCGCGGTGCGCTGGTCGGGGACCTCGATGTCCTTGCCCGTCCGGCGGGCTTCGCGTACCGCCTCATCCGTGGTGACAGGTGCCTTGCGAGCAGTGTTCGGCTTCGCCTGTGGGAAGCCGTCCTGGGAGAGGGTGGCGTTGAGGTGCAGCCCCGTGGGGATGGCTACCGCGACCGCCAGGAGGGCCGCGAGGCCAGCGGACCGGCGCTTGCGACTGGACCTCAAATTCCGTAGCGCCATGGGTTGTTCAGGCGGGTTCGCTTGCGCTTCGGGTGGCGTACTTGATGCCTTCTCCGCAGCCTTCGAGGCGTCCATGACTTCCTTTCCCCCCGGGGCGCCTGGATGCTGAGCGGCCCTCGGATTTCCTGCTACGCGCATATGTGTGCCAGCAGAGCATGAAGCATCTTCACGCTTTCGTCATCCGCCCTGCGGATCGGAACCCTCTGCCGGCCCCTTTGCGTCGTACGGGTGAGACGGCCTCTGCACGCGGCCTCAGTAGCGGAAGAGCGGTGCTGATAAGCCATCACTCGGTGCAAATCCTCCATGTAGAAGCTCGATTTGCCAGCATGTAGAGCATGATCACCGACTACGTAACGCTTGAGTATGCAATCCTCTCGACCCGCCGCTGATGCCGCGTCAGTCCCTTTACGCAACTTCTCCTCTATTTCCTGTTGTGATTGAGGTCACACCTTGTCGGCGGTTGTGGATTTCCTGTGCACCGCCCCCGCACAATCGCCGAGCTATTTGTCGTTTTCCCTGCGTGGGTTGTTGCTTGCCAAGGCTCCGCAGCGGAAGTGGGGGGTCTCCATGTCCTCGTCCTTTTCAGGGCGCACCTTTCGTTTCCCCGGAAACCTGAACTGGCCGACGATGGCGTGGAGTTCACGTTCGTCGAAGAAGTCAGGCAGCGCGGTGCGTCACCGCCGCGCGCAGCGCGTCCGCCGCCTGGGGGCGATGCTCTCCCTCGCCGTGACCGTGACCCTGCTTCCTGCCGAGGCCTGGGCCATCGCACCGCCCTCCCCTCGCACCGCCCCGACGCTGACGCAACTGCAGCAGGAGGTGGAGGCTGGTCCGGACGAGGTCACGATGGAGCAGCTCAACAGCAGCTGGTCCGGAGCACCCATCGAGCCCCCGGTCGAGTACAACCCCACCCAGACCACACCTCCCACGGGCGGCGCTGCCCCGGTGCCGCTCGAAGGTGCGGGTGACCAGCTCGTGCAGGCAGGCACTCTTCCTGTGCGCATCGGTCAAGCGTCCCCCACCGAGACCGAACCGGCCCCGCCCGCGCCCAGCGGGACCTGGGACGTGGCTCTCGAGCCCCGCGCCAGCACAGAATGGATGGACGTCGACGGCGCCATCATCAAGATCACCCCTCCCGAGACCGGGTCGACACCTGTCGATGTCGAGCTCGATTACGGCCAGTTCGAGGACCTGTTCGGCAACGAGTGGTCCTCGCGCCTGAAGCTCACCCAGCTTCCCGAGTGCTTCCTCACCACGCCCGAGCTGGAGGAGTGCACCACCACCGTCGACGTCCCCAGCGCGAACGACCCCTCGACCGACACGGTCCGCGCCACCATCAACCCCGCCGCCAGCCAGGTCCAGGGACTCACCACCCAAGCGGGAGGCGGCCCCGTCGTCCTCGCCGCCACCGACTCGGCCTCCGGCGCCGGCGGCACATACAAGGCCACCCCCCTATCCGCCACCGGCAACTGGACAGCGGGCGGCAGCAGCGGCAACTTCTCCTGGTCCTACCCGCTCACCGTCCCCCAGCCGCCAGCCGGGCCGGCACCGAAGATCTCCCTGTCCTACTCCTCCCAGACCGTCGACGCACACACCTCCGTCACCAATGGCCAAGCCTCATGGATCGGAGATGGCTGGGACTACCACCCTGGCTACATTGAACGCCGCTACCGCCCCTGCTATGACGACCGCTCCGGAACCCCCAACAATGACAACAGCACGGACAAGAAGAAGTCCGACCTGTGCTGGGCATCCGACAGCGTCGTGATGTCGCTCGGGGGCTCCGCCACCGAACTCGTCCACGACGACGCCACCGGCGACTGGGTCGCACAGACGGACACCGGCGCGAAGATCGAGTACCTGGCCAAGGACGGCAGCGCAAAGACCGCCCAGAGTGACAAGTACGACGCTGAATACTGGGTCGTGACCACGCGCGACGGCACGAAGTACTGGTTCGGCCGTAGCACTCTGCCCGGCCGCACCACCCCCACCAACTCCGCCCTCACCGTCCCCGTCTTTGGCAACCACACTGGCGAGCCCTGCCACGCCGCCACCTATGCCTCCTCCTCCTGCCAGCAGGCATGGCGCTGGAACCTCGACTACGTCGAAGACCTCCACGGCAACGCCATGATCATCGACTGGAAGAAGGAGACGAACCTCTACGCCAGAAACGAGAAGTTCAAGCAGGCCGTCCCCTACGACCGCGGCGGCTACCCCACGCAGATCCTCTACGGCCTGCGCTCGGACAACCTCAGCGGAGCCCCGGCCGGCAAGGTCCTGTTCACAGTCGACGAACGCTGCATCCGCGAAGGCACCACCAGCTGCTCCACCACGGAGTTCGAGTCGAAGAACTACGCGGACAAGCAGCCCTGGTGGGACACACCCTCCACCCTGCACTGCAAAACCGGGGCCGCGAACTGCTACATCACCTCGCCCACCTTCTGGAGCCGACTGCGCCTCATCGAGGTCAAGACCCTCGGGCAGCGCACACCCGGATCAACATCCCTGTCCTACGTCGACCACTGGAAGTTCCACCAGTCGTTCCCCAAGCAGCGCACCGACACCCACCCACCGCTCTGGCTGGAATCCATCACCCGCACGGGCTACAGCACCACCCGGAACAGCTCCGGCAGCCAGCTCACCAAGGCGCTGCCGCCGGTGTCGTTCCTGCCCAACGACCTCGACATGCCCAACCGTGTCGCCAAGAGCAGCACAGACCAGACGCCGGACTTCGACCGTCTCCGCGTGGAGACCATCCGCACGGAATCAGGCGGCGAGATCCATGTCGACTACTCCGACCCGTGCCCCGTCGGCGGCGCACACCCCGCCCCCGCGTCGAACACGACTCGCTGCTTCCCGGTCTACTGGTCCGCTGACCCCGAGGTGCTCTCCGACGAGAACCTCGCCAAGAAGCCAGCCCCCATCGAGTGGTTCAACAAATACGTCGTCCTCAGCGTCTTCGAGAAGGACCGCGTAGCCCGCCAGCCGGACGTCGTCACCAGCTACACCTACGAAGACGACGACGCCGCCTGGGCGAAGAACACCGACGAGTTCACCAAGCCGGCACTGCGCTCCTATGACCAGTGGCGCGGCTACGCCAGCGTCGTCGAAAAGAAGGGCGTCACCAGCACAGACCCTCCTGCCACGGACGCCACCGAGCAGTCACAGACCCGCACCCGCTACTTCCGCGGCATGTCCGGCGACGCCGGCCGCGCCACGATCACCGTCAAGGACTCGACGGGCACCCTCACACTGGGCGAAGACCTGCCCGCCTATCAGGGCAGGGTCGCCGAGACCCTCACCTACACCAAGGCCGGCGGCACCCTCGTCTCCCGACAGATCTCCTGGCCCTACAGCAAGACATCAGCCTCCCGCGCACGCACCGGCCTTCCGGCACTGGATGCCTACCGCACCGGCACCGTCCGCACGGACACCATCCAGAACATCAGTGGCGACCGGACCCGCACAGTCCGCGAGCTCACCACCTACGAGGACACCTACGGCCTCCCCACCAAGACCCACACGCTCACCCTCACCCCGAACGACGCCGGCGGTGAAACCACCGGCGATCAAAAGTGCACCACCACGGCATATGTGCACAGCACCGGAAAGCACCTGATCGGCCTGCCCCAGCGGGAGCGCACCACGGTCGGAACGTGCGACCAGGCAGGCACCGCCACCGCCACCCAGGTCATCTCCGACACCCGCACCTCCTACGACGCACTCGCTGCCTTCGGCACAGCTCCCGTCAAGGGCATGCCCTTCCAGGTGGACACCGTCAATAAAGACGGCACCGGCTGGATCACCTCGGAACGTACGACGTACGACGCTCTCGGTCGCGTCACCAGAGCCCTGGATGCGGCAGACAACCCCACCACGACCACCTACAGCCCCTCCACTGGACCGGCATTCGAGGTCACAGCCACCAACGTGCTGGGCCACGCCTCCACCACGGCTGTCGACCCCGCACGTGGCTCGGTGCTGACCACCACAGATGCCAACGGCCGCAAGACGACCAGCGAGTACGACGAACTGGGACGCCTCACCGCCACATGGTCCCCGTCCCGACCCCTGACGGCAGAGGCCACCGCTCGCTTCGAATACCAGATCGACGACAACAAAGTCCCAGCCGTACGCTCCCGCACCCTGCGCGACAACGGCACCTACGCCGACACCGTCGCCATCTACGACGGCATGCTGCGCCCCCGCCAGACCCAGACCGAGGCCCTCGGCGGCGGCCGGATCATCACCGACACGCTCTACAACGCCAACGGCACGGCACGACAGGTCAACAACAAGTACCTGGCCCAGGGTGAGCCCGACACACAGCTGTTCTTCCCGGCCACCGTCTTCGAGGTGCCCAACTCCACGGAAACCGCGTACGACGGCCTGAACCGGCCCATCCGCATCACCACGCTGCACGAAGACGTCGCCCAGCACTCCACGACCACCCGCTACGAAGGCGACTGGACACTGTCGCGCACGGCCATGTCCGCCACCGGCACCACCCCGCTGTCAGGCAGCGTCGCGGTCAAGACCTGGACGGATGCACTGGGACGCACCTCCAAGGTCCAGCACTACCAGGCCACCGACCTCACGACGAGCATCGACACCACCTACCTCTACGAGCCCCGCGGCCACCTCGCAGAAGTCACGGACCACCAAGGCAACAACTGGACCTACGACTACGACGCACGGGGCCGTAAGAAGTCGGCCACAGACCCGGACATGGGCACCGCCTACTTCGAGTACGACAACCTGGACCGGCAAATTAGGACAGAGGACTCCCAGGCCAGAACCCAGCACACGAAGTACGACGCCCTCGGCCGCCAGACGGAGCTGCGCGAGGACAACGCCGAGACAGGACCGCTCGTCGCAAAGTGGACCTATGACACCCTGCCCGGCGCCAAGGGCCAGCCTGTGGCCTCCGTCCGCTACAACGACGGCGCAGCCTTCACCAGCGAAGTCACGGGCTACGACACCGAGTACCGCCCCACAGGATCAAAGATCACCATTCCGACCACACCCATGACCACGGGACTGGCCGGGACGTACACCTACACCAACACGTACACCCTCACGGGCAAACCCCAGTCGGTCGACCTCCCGGCCACGCCCGGCGGCCTGGCAGCCGAGAAGCTCGTCACCCGATACGACGGCGAAGGCTCGGCCACCACAACCTCAGGTCTGCTGTGGTACACCGCCGAAACCGTCCTCAACCCATACGGGGAAGAACTCCGAACCACCACGGGAGAAGCACCACGCCGGGTATGGACGACCAACACCTACGACCGGCACACCGGCCGCATCAGCCAGTCGATCAAGGACCGGGAGACCGCCCCCACCTCGATCTCAGCCGTCACCTATGCCTACGACACGCTGGGCAACATCACCTCTGTCACAGACAAGCAGCCCGCCAGCACGGAAGAGCAGTGCTTCGCCTACGACCCCATGGGACGCCTGGCACACGCCTGGACAGACGGGAACGGCAGCCTGCTCTGCCCAAGGACGTCGTCGGCACAGGGCGCCGGCCCTGACCGCGCGAACGTCGCGGCGGGTCCGGAAGGCAGCGGCTACTGGCACTCCTACAAGTTCGACGCCATCGGCAACCGAACCGAGATGACCGTTCACGACCGCACCGACGCGGACATGGACGACATCCACACCTACAAGTACGGCAAGACTGTGGAGGGGGGCCCGCAGCCGGCCCCGATCGTCCAGCCCCACACCCTGACAGAGGTCACCTCGGTCCTCCGCGCGCCTGGATCAGTGATCAAGCCGCGCTCCACCCACCAGTACGACTCCGCCGGCAACACCGAAGAGCGGGTCGTCGACGGCAACACCCAGAACCTCAAGTGGGACCGCCGCAACAAGCTGACGTCGGTCGACACGAACAACGACGGCACCGCCGACGTCAAATACCTGTACGACGCCTCCGGCAACCGCCTTATCGAGGACGACGGCACCACACGCACCCTCTTCCTCGGCGAAACCGAAATCGTCGTCAACACAGCAGGCCAGGCCGTGGACGCCCGCCGTTACTACAGCCACCCAGGCGCACCCACCACCGTGCGTACAACGGGCGGTAAGACGACGGGCCACAAGATCGCCGTGCTCCTGCCAGACCACCACGGCACGGCGACCACCGCCGTCGAGCAAACCGCCGCCCAAGCTGTAACCGGCCGCCGGTTCGACCCCTACGGCAACCCCCGCGGCACCGAACCCACCAACTGGCCTGACCGCCACACTTTCCTCGGCAACGGCATCGACGATTCCTCCACCGGTCTGACTCATATCGGGGCCCGCGAATACGACGCAACAACCGGCCGCTTCATCTCCGCCGACCCGATCATCGACATCAATGACCCGCTCCAGATGAACGGGTACACCTACGCCAATGCCAATCCCATAACTCACTCTGATCCCACCGGCCTGTGGATCGGATGGCTTCTCAAGAAGGCAGCCGAGCACGCCCAGGAACAGCAGGACATCGCCTCCCTCGGCTCCTATGTAGCGACTGTCGAGATGGCGGAGGCTGGGGAGCCCTATGTGCGTACGGTGCAGAACGGATATGGCGGCGCGGAAGGTCGACGAGCTCAGCGGAAATACGGCGGCGAAGATGCTATCAGTGAAACAAGATGGAAGATGTGGCTCTATGGCATGCCCGAGAAGGATATAGATGACCTCGGCGAGTGCCTGATATTCGACTGTAATCAGATGATAACTGCGGATGACCTGGAGGCTCTGCCTCTGAGTAGTCAGAGTGCCGCAGAGATGTTTGGCAGAGCGTTTGCGGACGGTCTTGGCTATCGTATGGGGCTTGGTGCAAGCGGAGCCAAGCCAAGCAAGCTCATGCAGAGGTGTTTCGGCAATAGTTTTGTTCCCGGAACTAAGGTGCTGATGGCCGACGGCACGGCGAAGTCCATTGATGACATCAAGGCCGGAGACACCGTCCTAGCCACTGATCCTGAGACAGGCGAGACGGCCGCAGAGGCTGTGACAGCCACCATCGAAGGAACCGGCTCCAAAGAACTAGTACGACTCACACTGCGTACGGGTAGCGATGCAACTGATACGGCAACCGTTATTGCCACAGACGGCCATCCGTTTTGGGTGCCAAGCGACGATGAGTGGGTACCTGCAGAGGACCTCAGTCCCGGAGCATGGCTCCAGACGGGTGCGGGTACACTCGTCCAGATAACTGCAGTCGAACGGTGGACTGATGGCAAAGCCACAGTTCACAACCTGACTGTTAGTGATCTGCATACGTATTATGTGGTCGCTGGGGCAGTATCCGCCCTGGTTCACAACTGTAACGTTGCACCCGCGGGTCATGTTTACCGAGGCGGCATCTACAAGAATCTTAAGGATCCTGCAACAGGGAGGAATGTTCACGGCACTGAGATCAACCATATGCCGCCCAACTCGATCAATGGACTGCCGCGAGATAAAGGTCCGTCAATCCAGATGGACAGGGCGGACCATTACAGGACGGCGAGCTGGGGCCGGAGTCGCGAGGCGATAGAGCATCGTCGGCAGCAGCAAGCGTTGATTAATCAAGGCAACTATCGCGCAGCCATACAAATGGACGTCAATGACATTAGGTCGAAATTTGGCACCAAGTATGATAATGCGATCAAGGAAATGATGTACTTCCTTCCTCCTGGATGGTGAACTAGTGCGCTTCAATGTGATCCCACGCCAAGGGCTGGATCGAGCTAAGTTTGGCGAGACGCGCGCCGATCTAAGGGCTCGGCTCGGACCGTGTGAGTCATTTCAAAGGGGAAGCTCTACCGTGCTCACGGACCACTACGTGGATCTTGGGCTGTTCCTTGATTTCAACGATTCAGACAGGCTCGAGTTCCTGGAGGTGACACCCGTTGCCGGCGTGTTCCTTGGTTCCGTTCCCCTTTTGGGGCGCAGCTATCGAGAAGTAGTTGCTGAACTAAGAGAGGCTGGCCTCTCGGGGAGCGAGGATGAGTCGGGAGTGGAGTACTCGGACCAGTGCTTTGCGCTGTTCTGCTCAGCCCCCTTTGAGGACGACTCCATCGTAGAAGGTGTGACCGTGTTCGCCCCCGGATACTACGATTAGTCGAGTCCCAAGTCGAGTCACAGGAGCCCAATTTAGCAATCTGCATTGGGCTCCTGTGGGATTTGATGGACGAATCTAAGCGCTTTCCCGTAAAGAATCTTCGGCGTGCTTGATGACCCGGCTGCGGTTCGCAGGCGCGTGCCCTAGGTCATGTCCGGAAAGTCAGGGGAGCCAGAGTCGGAGGCAGGCGAGGGTGACCATGGCTTTGAAGTGGGCGGCTCGTTTGTCGTAGCGCGTGGCCAGGGCGCGGTTCTGTTTGAGGCGGCTGAAGCAGCGTTCGACGACGTTGCGGCGTCGGTAGGCGGCTTTGTCGAGCCGACACCGGGCGCTGCCGCGCCGGATGCGGCCGTTGATCTGGTCGATCCGCTCCGGGATCGTGCAGGCGATTCCCCGTCGTCGCAGGTAGGCACGGATCTTCCGCGCGGAGCAGCCCTTGTCGGCGACCACTCGGTCGGGCGGGGTCCGGGGCCTGCCCCGCCCCGGCCGGGCGACCTTGATCCGGTCCATGACCGCTTCGAACTGGGTGCAGTCGTTGACGTTCCCGCCGGTCAGGGTGGAGGAGAGCGGCCGGCCCCGGCCGTCGCAGGCCAGGTGGATCTTGCTGGTCAGCCCGCCGCGCGACCGGCCGAGGGCCTCGCCCTCCCAGGGCCCCCTTTTCGAGCCCCGGCCGCGTGCTGATGGGCGCGGACCGTCGTGGAGTCCACGCAGACGATCGACCAGTTGACGGTGCCGACGGCGTCGGAATGCTGCTGGACATGCGCCAGCAGCCTGTCCCAGGTGCCGTCGGCGGACCAGTGCCGGAACCGTTCGTAGACCGTCTTCCACGGCCCATAACGATCGGGCAGGTCACGCCAGGCCGCACCGGTGGACAGCTTCCACAGGATCCCGTTCACCACCTGGCGCCTGTCCCGCACAGGCCTGTCCATCCGGCCCGGCGCCAGCAACGGAGCGATCAACGCCCACGACTCATCAGTCAGTTCATGTCGACGCACCACGGACGGAGTAACGAGCGATCGACTTTCCGGACACGACCTAGCCCGGAGGTTTGGTCGGCGCGCTTCGGGGCAGGCGGGGTCTCGTGTACTCTGTTCCGCCCGATCTGCTCGCGCGGGTTCGGCGTGCCTTGATGGAGGCGGGGTTCCACGTCGCCCGAGGTGATGCGGAGGACGGCCGTGCGGGGATGTTGGTGATACAGGTGCCGGCCAGGGTGCTCGTGCGGTGGACGGCCTCGGACGGGTTCAGGTCGCTGGCGCAGGACCGGCCCGGAGCTGCTGGCGACAGCATGCAAGCGATAGTGCAGGCGGCGGTCTCCGGCCTGCTGGTCCAGCTTGGGCACCCCGTCACGGAATCACCCGATGGCAGTGACCTGCTGGTCCTGGATGCTCCATAGGTCAGGCCGGCAGTTGAAGCGGGCGTTCGTATGACCATCGTGGAGCGTCGTGACGCCGTTGTGGGAGTCGGCCGATAGACGCAAGCGGGTAGGCCCGCTTTCAGTGGCTTTGATGAGTTGCTGAAGCCACCTCCGATCATTGACGACGAGATCGTCGACTAGGTGCTCGGGGCCATGGCCGGGATCGGTTCGGCCTGTCACTCGCGATTCCGATCAGGCCATGCGGGCATGGTGGGCGGCCGCTCGTGATGGCAGTTGGCACCGACACGGGCGCAGGGGAGGGGCGAAGAAGTAGAGGCACTCACCGCCATGGGCCTCGCGCAGTGGTCCGCCTGTGGCGCTGGGCACGGCCTGTTGTGGTGTATGCGGTTTAGTGTGGTGGCGTGCTGGAGTGCGGAGGTAGGGGATGACCGAGCAGATGGCGTGGCAGGACTGTCCTTGGGAGCGCCGGGTCTATCCGCTGGGGGCACCGCCGGCGGCTGATGCCTATGGCTGGGCGCTGCCGGCCCCGTTCAGCTCGCGTGTGGGGGTTCCGTTGGCCGCAGAGCGGCAGGTCCCGGTTCTGGTGCTGCGTGCTGAGCGTGGTGCTGGTAAGTCGAAGACGCTCCTGCAGGAGCGTAAGGCACTGGACGCAGCAGGATTGTCCGCCACGTGGGTCGATCTGGGGCGATGCCAGGATGCCCTGCTTGCCGCGCAGGCTCTTGAAGCGGCACTCAGGCCCCCTCAGGCCACGGGCGAGTGGCACGTGCTGCTTGACGGGCTGGATGAGGGGCTGAATGCTCTGCCCTCCTTGGATCGGCACATTGTCGCTCGTCTCGAAGCGTTGAGCGAGTCGGCGCGGGCTTCGCTGAAACTGCGGATCACCTGCCGCACCGCACGATGGCCCCGCACGCTGCAAGATGATCTCATCCGCTTGTGGGGACCAGGGGGAGTTGCCCTCAGGGGTCTAGCTCCGCTTTCTCGAGAGGAAGCCAGATTGGCTGCCGACCTCTACGGTGTTGGGGAGCCCGACGGGTTCATCGATGAGGTACAGCGGCGAGGATTGGTTGCGCTAGCCATTCACCCGGTCACGCTGCGGCAGCTAGTGGTCAGTTTCGGCGACAACGGTACCCTGCCTGCCACGACCGAAGCTGCATATTTGGAGGCCTGCCGTCACCTGTGCACCGAGACGCAGCGCCCGACCGACCCGGCAGCCCTTGATCGTCAAGTCCCGGCCGGGGATCTTCTTGCTGTCGCAGCGCGCATCGCCGCCGCTGCGCAGTTCGGTGGGTATCAGACGATCAGTGACCAGGCGCAGCCAGCGCAAGGAGACCTGACACTCTCTCAGTTGTCCGGCGGCGGTGGTGAACCAGGCCCTCTCGGGTCAGCCGTTTCCTGTACAACGCGAGAACTGCGTCAGGCGGTCGAGTCGGGCTTGTTCGTGCCGGTAGGTGAACTGCGGTGGACCTTCGCGCACCGCAGCTATCAGGAATTTCTCGCAGCCCGCTTCCTGCGGACCCGGCGCGTGCATGCTGAAGTGCAGCGGGAACTGCTGTGGATCGGCGACGGTTCAGCCCGCCATGTACTGCCAGTTCATCAAGAGACAGCCGCCTGGCGCTGCACCAGCGACCCCGACCTGTTCGAGGAGATTCTCCGCGACGACCCCCTCGTGCTCCAACTTGCAGACCTGCAAGCCCTGCCCCCTTCCGGCCGGGCGCGGGCTGCGCAGGCCTTTCTCAGTCACTTTGAACGCGACGACACCGCTGCATTCCAATGGTCCGCCTCCCACCGATTCGCTCACCCTGAACTTGAGAACCAGTTGCAGCAGTACCTAGAGGCGAGCACAGAGCCCAACCTGCTTTACACGGCCGTCGCTCTCGCGCGGTCGTGCCTTTCCGCAGGACTGGCTGACCCACTGCTCAAGATCGCCGAACATACCGGGGTCGTCACCGAGATCCGCGTGTCTGCCATCGATGCGACGGTAGTGGACGCCGCAACCCTCGGCCGGATCAACACGCTGGCAAGGGACGCATCCCCAGAAGTGGCCGCCGCAGCCCTGCAACGGCTGTGGCCACAGCACATAAGCCTCGACGACTTCCTCGACCTGGTCCCCGACCCAGACCCCGCATATATCGGGACCGCCTACATGCTGCAGCGAGAGCTCCCAGGTATGCTCTCACCTACTGACCTGTCAACGGCCATGGACTGGGCCACACGCATCCTCAGCGCACCCGGTGGTCAGGGAAGCAAGACGCTGGCGATTGCCCTCACCGCTCAGGCCGTACGCAATGCCAAAGCAGACGGCAATACTCCACAACAGCAGTACATCGCGAAGGCTGTGCAGGCGCTGCTGGCCCTAGCCGACTGCGATCAGGACTTCCTCTACTCGGACCAAGCAAGCGACCGTCTAGCCGATCTTGGTGCTGCCCTGGCTGACAGGCACAACGTACGACGTCTTATCGCTCACCGCCTGCTCGAAAAAGCGGCAGAGGCCCAGCTGATCACCCTAGACAGCATCTCGAATGCCATGCAGATCTTGCCGACCGGCGACGCACTGTACTGGATGAACCAGTGGGGAAGCCTCTCCACCCAGGCACGAAAACTAGCTGCTCACGCCGTCCGCATCGCCAAGCCCGATGATCCGGTGCTGCTGGCGAAAGCCGAGCAGGCGCGCATGGCTCACCCCTCGCTGCGTACAGTGACCGCTTGGTGGGACACCCCTCCGACCGAAAATCCCCGCCAACGCACCATCCGCGAAGAGCGCGAACAGCGGCGGAAGGAACTCACCTACAGCGACGAAGCACTACGCACAGCACTTGATGGCTTGCACGTTGCTACACCGAACGATGTACGCACGGCCTGGCGCCGCGTCCTCGCCGAATTGCACAAGACCCACGACGGATCAGCCGCCAACAGACACCCATCCGTCATGTCCCTGGCCCGTAAAGCCCCCTCCTGCCCTGCGCCCGGCAGTAACCTGGCGCACGCGCTGCAGCAGGCGGCTCAACACGCCCTTCGACTCGTTCCGCCCCTGACCGCGGACGACCTCACCCCACACGGATCGGCGCAATGGACCCGCATCCCAGAGATCGCGGCCTTCGCCGTCGCCGGCACTGACGTCTCAGTACTACCAGCCACCCCCGAGCAGGCGGCGGGATGGGTCCTGGCTTTGGCCTCCGCACCGGCATACGACGACCACGAGGTGTCCCTGCGGAACCAACTCCTGCCCGTGTACGCGCACCGGGCAGCTGACCATCTCCCGCCGCTGCTAGCCGACGTCCTGAACCGGGCTGACGACAATACGGCGCGCGGCATGACGGGTGTCCTCGCAGCATCCACGCGCAATGAGACCCGCTCAACCCTTCTCACCTGGGCAACCGCACCAGTACGGACTCCTGAACAATGGGCCACCACCCTGCACGCTCTGGCCGCCCATGCAGACACCGAAGCCCGAGACCTGTTGCGGCAGGAAGTTGCCGCCGATCCTGCTCAGCAACACCAGGGCAGCAAGCCGCGCACCCGCTGGATCAGGGCCGCCCACGCTCTAATGTTCTTCGATAATCAGTTCACCACCGTTCTCCCCGAAGCCTGGCCAGCCATCCGAGACGGCCTAAGCGACGAAACTGTACTAGCCGAGTTTCTCAACCAACTGGCAAGCACGTCCCGCAACTGGCCCGACGCCACAGGTGAACTGTCTGAAAAGCAGCTCGCAGACCTCTACACCCTCGTTGTCGACCACCTAGGAACCACCATCCTGGCGCTCTCCTACGGAGGTGAACCGGGCATCGTCACGACCCAGGACCGCCTCGGCGACCTCGCCCGGTCCCTGCCCACCCTGCTGGCCGCGAAGGAAAGCCCCCAAGCAGCAACCCATCTCCAGCGGTTGGCCAATCGCTACGCTGACGTGTGGCAGCTGAGAAACGCCGCAAGGACCACAGCCCGCGCCGCAGCCGCCCGCCACGCCACGCCGCTTACCCCAGAAGAACTACTGCGCCTTGCCCGGGACCCTCAATTGCGACGAATAGCCGACGAACGTCAGCTGCACGACATTATCCTGGAATCCCTACACCGCTTCGAGGCCGCACTCCATCGACCCAATGGGCTCGTGATCGCTCTATGGAATAGAGACCAACATGGTGTTAACCACACCAACTGGTGGCCCTGCTGGGAGGAGGATTTCAGCGACATCGTCGCTGCCTTCCTCGCTCAGGACATAGGCGGCCACCGTGTCGTCATCAATCGCGAAGTGCAGGTCCGCCGACCTGGTTTCCCCGGCCTGCGGACTGACATTCAAATTGAAGCACCGGCGGTCCCCGGGGCCAGCGACGACCCCATCAAGGTGGTCATCGAGTGCAAAGGCTGCTGGAACACAACGCTTCCCATGGCCCTGACAGACCAGCTTGTTGGCGACTACCTACAAACCCCCAGGACCGCCGGTGTCTACCTGATCGGCTACTTTGACTGCGATCACTGGGGCATCAAAAGGCGGCAGTGCCCGGTCCAGGACCACACGCTGAGCAAAATCCAAGACCACCTGCAACGACAGGCACAACACCAACAGCACGAGCAAGGCGTAGTCGTCTCCGCCCTTGTCCTTGACTGCCGCCTTCCCCCCACAACCACTGGAGCATCCTCGTAAGCGCGACATTCACCCCGGCCCGCCTCAGAGCAAGGGTCAGCGAGCGCGCTGCGGGGGCGCGCCGTGCGAGGCCCTGTGGCCGACCAGAGCGCGCTGGCACATCGCGACCGCAGGATCCTTCTGGAAGCGGAGGCGGCCTGTCGCGGTGCACTGGCTCGCTCGCGGAGACTGCGGACGAGCATACGGAAGCGACTGCGTTCATGAGCATGCGTGCGTCCGCTGCCCCGTTCTGATCATCTCCCCGACGCAGGCGCGTTCCTGACGAGCATCGAGCAGGGGCTGTTCAAAATCAGGCGTCGCCACACCACCGAAGCCATTGTCGGCGGCATCACCGGCATGCCCGCTTCGCAGCCGCGATCACCGTGGACCGGCGCACGGCGGCGCACGCTTCTCCTCCACCTGGAGAGCCGCGAACGGACGTCACCTTGGCTGTCCCGCACCAGGTCGCGGAAGTCGACGCAGACACCGCCATCGATCGAGAGGCCTCGCGTCACCCGATGCGAATCATCCGACTACGCCTCGACGTCACGGCGGCCGACGTGCCCCCCTTCGGTGAGGGCGTCACACCCGCCGCCGGGTGATCCGACACGCGACATTGGACGGCGCGTGCCCGGCAGCGCAGATGCCGGGCACGTCGTGGCGGCAGATCACCACGTTCTGTCGTGCTTGCCCCTCCACTCGGTGAGCGCGGTCAGGGCCTTCTGGGCGCGGAGAAGTTCTCCTCCGAACGCGCCGGCGCGGAGGAGTGGCCAGGTGTCGGTGAGTTTCGCCTCGATGACGGCGGCGAGGCCGTTGTTGTCATAGCCCCAGGTGGAGTCGATGAAGAACTCTCCCGCCCAGGGATAGGAGAGGAAGTCGTTGTCGGTGTCCATAGCGATCAGGGACGCGAGGAACTCGAAGCGGGCGCATGCTTCGCGGTAGGCGACGTCGCTGGGCTCGACGAGCCGGAAGGGCTCGCGCAGCGTGTCCTTCAGCCAGTTGCTCTGGGGGTAGAAGAACTTGGCCCCGTTCCCCGACCGATGCATGTCGTGCATGCCGTCAACGCTGAGCACCCGGTTGGGTTGAGGTACCACGCCGGTCCGCGGCGGGTGCGTCCGGAGTGGGGGAGGGTCCACTCCGGGCAGTACAGGGCAGTGGCCAGCAGTTCCTCGCGGCTGCTGAGGACGGCGGCGACGCCGATCGTCCAGGTGGCCAACAGCGCCGGCAGGTGCCGCAGCTTCTCCAGAAACTCGTTGTAAGTGCCCGGTGAGGTGTCGCGCAGGCGGACAAGGCGTTCGACTGCACGTCGCCAGAGGTGATCTTGCGTACCGTCGTCGTGGAAGACACCGTTGGCCAGCAGATGCAGCAAGGTGTCGCTGTCGGCCCGGTAGCCGCGGACATTGGAGCCGAAGGTGTCGGCCCAAGTAGTGGACGTGGCAAGCACCGGCTTGTACTCGGGCGTGCTGTGGTCGACGATCGGGGTGACGGCCTGGTCGACGAGGTCGAATAGCTCGATGCGGCGCAGCGGGTCGGGCAGGGCTCGCTTGAGCTGCACGACGGCGACGTCTCGGGTGATGGGCGCGATTGTCAGACGGTCGAGAGCTGCGACGCGGCGCACGAGGTCGGTGAACAGCTCGTCCGCGCTCTTGCCGTCGATCACCACCGCGTCGTGCTGGGAGGTGAGAGCACGGGCGGCGTCGCTGAACGGGCCGTACTGCGACCAGAACAGCGGGTACCGGCGCGACCGGGTGCCCTCGACGGCGCGGACGAGTGCCTTGTCCCAGTCCGCAGACCACCCGCACACGATCAGCCCGTACTCGTCCAGCACCCGCTCCAAGAGCTCCTGGAGCTCGTCGGGGTAAGTTTCCAGCTCGTCAACGGTGTTGCGCTGCTCCAGGTCGGCGTAGTCGCCGTGCAGCTTGATCACGGTGACCTGGCTGTGCGCGAGCGGCTTGAGCCCCTTGATCTGGTCCGGACGGCTCACCACCTGCGGCGAGATCCCGACCTCCTGGAGCGCCCGCTCGGTCAGCCGGTCGAAATTGGTGGTGAGGATGACACGGATGCTGCCGCGCTTGACCAGCTGGGCGATAGCCCGGTGCGCCGCGGTCGGGCCCTTGCTGTCGTCTTCACCGTCCTCAGGCTCGAAGTACTCCGCGAGCATGGCCTGCCTGGAGGAGGGCTTCGGAGCCGCAGCGGCCAGCAGCGCCGAGTAGCCCAGTGGCTCGCTGGTATTGGCCTCCCACCACTTCTCGGGGTCGGCCGTGGCCTTCGCGCGGGCGTCAGGGTTGTCGGGGTCACGGACGGCGGCGACCTTCCCGACGATGTCCTTCACGACCCCCCCAGCCGGTCTTGACCCCCGAGGCGATCGAGACGCCAGCCCCCAGCAGCAGCGCGTACACGCCCGGGTTCGAGTGCACGTTCAATGCCATGGCCATCGGAGGCTCGATCAGACCTCCGGCCGGGATGGCGACCGGTCCGGTCGCGTCTTCGCTCGCCATGTATGCCTCCTTCTGCCGATGGCCCGCTCGCTGGGCGCAGCCTCATCAGTCCGACATCATGATACCGAATTAATCGTCACCATGACGAGAAGGGTTGATCGCCTTGGCGACGTGGGAAACTGGGCCGCTTCAACCTTGTCGACCGCCGGAACCACGCTCGCCTTTGCCCCCGCAGGGCGTTCAGCGGCGTACGGTCCGGGTGTGAATGACTAACAGTTGAGCGACGGGACGACGCCGCGCCCTGGACCGCCTCCGCCTACCGCCTATGAGGAGCGCTGGTTGCCCTCGAAGCGTTGTGATGCTGCGGGTTGCCACGTCCACCGCCATCGTCAGCTCCGGCCGCCGAGCCTTGCCGTCCTCGCACACGAACATCACGTCCAGCAGGGTGCTGTCCATCATCACCAGCTCCCCTGCGTCGCGACGGTCGGAGTGAACACCGGCTCCGGCCGAGATGCCCGCCGCCGCTGGCCGGCGGCTGTCAACGCGAGCCCTTCCTGCTGGGCGACGGACCGCACCAGCCGGTTGAACGTGGCCACCGGCGGCACCGCCACCGCCCCGGGCCCGTGGGCGTCTTCCACCAACCACCCCACCTGACACCGCAACCGGCTCAGCGTCCCCGTCGAACGTCCCTGCTGCTCCTCCAGCGCCCGCTTGACCGCGGTCACCACCCGGGGATCGGCCCGTCCGAACGCAGACCGCTCCCGTTTCAGCCAGCCGTCGACGAGACCCCAGCATCTGTGCCCAGCCCTCGGCCGTCAGCCCGAACATGCCGAAGGCGGCGAACCCCTCGGCCAGCGCGTCCGCCCCGACCTCCTGCGCTCCCAGGCCGATCGCGGCGGCCATGTGCACCATGCTCTTGGCGTCCGGCCCCTCGGCCTCGGTCGGCACGTCCCCGCCGGCTTCGAGCGCCGCGCGCACCAGCGTGGGGTTAGCCGCCCCGCGGTACGAGCCCATGAGCCGTCCGGCGGCCGCGTACAGCGCGTCCTGCCCTTCCTCGCCCGCCCCGGCCGCGCTGCGCGCGAACTCCACCAGCCTCAGCGACGCCGAGCGTTGCGGCGCCCACACCACGCCTCGCGCACGGCGGCCACTGGCCGCTCCGGCACCCGGGCCGCCCCCGGCCGCACCGGCGGCGTGCCGGCCTCGGCGAACCACGCCACCGCCCGCATCCTGACCGGGGAGAAGATTGTGGAGAACCGGCCCCAGCCGTCGTGGCGACCGGGCTGGGTACTGCTGCATGCGGCCAAGCAGATCGACCGCACCACCCTGCGCGAGCCGCTGGTCGCCCGCACGATCTGCGGCCGGGACCTGGTGACCGGCGCGGTGGTCGGCCTCGCCCGCATCACCGGCTCCCACCAGGACCCCAAGGGCTCGCCGCCCTGTTCCCCATGGGCGCAGCCCGGCGTCTGGCACCTGGTCCTCGACGACGTCCAGGAGCTCGCGCTGCCCATCCTGATCGAGCGGGGGCAGCTCGGCCCGTGGCGGCCGTCGCCGGACCTGGTCACGGAGGTGCTCCAGCAGTTGCCCCACCTGCCGCCGTGACCGCAAACGAGGCAAGCCGCTGTTCGAGCCGGGCCTCGTCCCGGCTCCCGGCGATCTCCACGAATGGCGCGACAGCCGGCACTTCGACGGCCAGCAGTCCCGCCCCTGCGTCCTGTGCGACAAGCCCACGCCTCTGCGCTCCCACTACGGGGAGCCAGCACACAAGGAGTGCGCCGAAAGCCGGATCGCCGCGAACCCCACCGAGGCACGCCTCGGCCGGTTCACCTCCGACAGCCAGCCCAAGTACCGGCGCGACGACGACTACGCCTGAACCCTCCACCAGGAGACCCTTATGAGCAGCACCCGCGACGTCGACCACGCCCTCGCCTACCCCGAGCCGCCCGCCTCCCCGCTCTGGCACCGCCACAACGCGAAGGCCCGCCTGCTCACCGACGCACAGCGCCAGCGCAACCGCGAGCTCCTGATGCTCGCCCAGCACAGCTCCCGAACCCGTCGTCTACGCACCTACGAGACCCTGGCGGAGGCCGAGGTATCAGCTCCGCAAGCCAGTCCGGCGCAGTGTGATCGGTGTGGTCCCGTGCCATCGTTGGACGGCTCGGTGGACGGTGCGGGCGTCGGCGTAGCCGGTTCGTGCGGCGATGGCGTCGACGCTGAGCGTCGTGTGAAGGAGGAGCTCCGTAACGTGGTCGCGGCGGAGGGTCTCGATCTCGCCGTTCCACGTGCTGCCATGCTCGCTGAGGCGGCGTTGGAGCGTGCGCACGCTGAGGTTCATGCGTTGAGCTACTACGCCGAGCGTGGGGGTGGCCTCGTCATAGACGGAGCTCAGTGTTGTGCGGAAGAGGTCCAGCCAGCTGTGCAGTGGGATGGCCGTGGCAAGTGTCTGGTCTGCGTGTCTTCGCAGCAGCGTGGATAGGCCCGGCTGGGCATGCACTGTTGGTGTCGTCAGGTCGGCGGTAAGAAAGGTGATCGTGCTGGTGGGAGCCTCGAAGGTGATGGCGCGGGTGCCATACAGCTCGATCAGCAGGTCGTGGCAGCGGGGGGCCTTTGCTGCCAGCGTAACCTTGACGGGGATGAGGTTGCGCCGTGCGGCCTCGGACAGTCGCTGGCGATACAGCCCAAGGCCGTAGGCTCTGATGGCGCACGCGGCTTCGTGGTCCATGTCGGCCTGGTTCAGGTGGCTGATGGTCACGAGTCCACCGTCGACCGCGATCTCGAGTCTGTCGGTGCTGACGTCGGCGACGGTGGCGAAGTAGTCGGCGGCGTCGTGGATGCCTTCGAGGGGTGTGGGGGCGGCCGTGATCAGATAATCCCACACGCCGAGAGCACCGAGCTTCGACTGCTGCACCAGCAGCATGGCTTGTTCTGGCCATGAGACGTGCCTGGCCGTCAGTTCCGCGAGTCGGAGGCCTGTAGCCGAGGGTATGCGGCACTGGTCGTCATTGAGGTGCTCAGGCGTCAGCCCCAGGAGCTGGGCGTATCCATGGCTGGGCACGCGAACCAAGCGCGCCGCTTCGACGCTCATACGGATAAGGGCGGAGGACATCGTCCCCTGATGCACACGCGTGACCACGGGTGGACAGCATAGATCATGGTAGAGCGCCAGGCCGCGGCGGCATTTTGGCGTGATGATCCAGGATGATGGCGTGATTGGTCCCCCTGTGGCGTGCCAGGCCCCTCCTGTGTCGTGTGGGGTCCATCTAAACGTCACGGGGTCAGCCTTAGCGTTGAGCAGGAGATCTTGTGCCGCTCGAAAGCCGCGCCATCGAGGGACGGGTCATCGAAGTGGCATAAGCCCGGGCGCGGCTCGTCGAGGCAGCGAGGCCTCGGCAGTCGCGCAAGCGCACCTTCCAACTCAACTCTGGGATGCAACCTCATGAAGAAGACGATCCGCAGATTCACAGCGCTGACCATGGCCGCTTTCGCCGTTCTCATGGCCAGCACGACGTCTGCGCACGCCTCCGTGGAGGCAAGCGGCGAACTGATTGCGTATGTGGGGGGCGGCGTGAAGTGCGCCACCCCGAAAGGCAATAGCACTGCCAACGGCACTGAGCTGACCTTCTGGGACTGCACGCAGAGCGATATGCAGACCTTCCAGTGGAAGGATGGGCTCCTCCATCACTGGAGGAGCGGTAAGTGCGTCACGCCCCGTGGCAATGCCTACGCCACGAATGGCGCCGTGCTGACCCTGTGGACCTGCGGTGCTCCCCATAACGAGGTGCAGCGTTTCGACGTCGGCGACAGGTACTACTCCCAGACAAACACCAGAACGTACTGGGGCAACAAGTGCATTACCGGCTATGGAAATGGCACCTCCAACGGCACGACCATGACGCTGTGGTCCTGCGCCAGCCCCGTACCCGCCACCCAGAACTGGGGTATGTGGCGATAGTGCCCTACCGCGTCATCAGCGGCGCCTTGGGGGACGCTGATGACGCAGTCGCCCCTCCCCAGCGACGAGCGTTGTCCGGCCGATCGGGTGGTCGCCTCGCCCTCAGGTTGCTGTCCTGAGGACGAGGCAAGGGCTGTCCCGTAAATGATCGATGGCGTGCTCGATGACCAGCTCGTCCTTCCGTTACCTGGCGAGGGTGAGGTTGTGGAGGCGGGCGATGCCGAGCATCCCCTTGACCTCAACTGCACTTGAGGTCCTACGGTCCGTGCATGACCTGCCCAGCGTGCAGGCTCCGCACCGAAGCACCAGGAGGGAAACCATGACGACCCAGCAGAGCTCGGACGCCGATCTGGCCGGACAGCCCGCCGCGTACTGGACCGGTGTCGCCTACGAGGCGCTCATCGCATACACCCGGGCCCAGCAGGTCGAAAAGGGCTATACCCAACCCCAGTTCTGGCTGCTGCGGCAACCTGTCCGTGAACGACATCTCGCCCAACGGCGAGGGGATGACGCTGCCCGAGCTGAGGAAGGCCATGACCTCCTACATTCGACCCGAGGACGATCTGGCGGCGGAGGCCGAGGTGCTCCTCGAACGCGGCTGGCTGGCCCGGGACGCCGAAGACCGGCTGTGGCTCACCGAGGATGGTGAACAGGCCCGCGTCGACCTCGCGCGCAACGCGCCGGCGATCCGTGCCGCCCTCCACGAGGGTATCGACGAGGCGGACTACGTCACCACAGTGAAGGTGCTCCAACGGCTGATCCGCAATGCAGGCAGAACGGTCGTCTGACAGACCAACGGCCCGGGTGGGTGCCCGGGCCCGGTCATCTGGCAGCAGGTCAGTCGGCGTGCCTCTCTAGCGAGGTCGTGCCACCCTCCTGATCGACCTCATGAGCCGCAGGCTCACCCAGGAACCCACCCTGAACTGGCGATATGCCTGACTCCAGAGGCTTCAGTGGAGCGGGTGCGAGCGCTGATGCTGATCAGGCGAGGCGAAGCTCAGCCCATTCTCGTCGAGAGCATTGAAGACGGTCACCCGACTCGTCTCGAAGACGAAGCTGACATCGGCGTTTCCCTGAGCCAGATCCCTGCCTGTCCACTCGAGCAGTTCGACCCCATTGAGAGACAGCCCCCGCACAGCCTGAAGTCCGGGAAGAGGCTCGGAACGCCACTGCAGGTCGAAGCCGGTCCACCGGACAGGGCCACTGGGGTCAATCGTGTTCCACGTGAGGGAAAGATCATCGAACTTGTGATGATTGATCTCGACCTGCTCGCCCTCGAAGTCGAACAAGACCGGGCAGTCACAGAACCACTCGTCGTCCTGGCGGTCCCAGACCATCCAGACTCTCGTCAGAGTCCGGCCGGCAAGACCACGCAGGCGATGCGCATGCTCCCGCACGACCTCACTCCGGCGGTTCAACCACAACGGCTGGTAGCCCTCGATGCCAAAATCGAACATCGCGTCATCTTGTCAGAGCTGCCTCACGTCAGCTCGACGCAGCCCAAGCGAGAGGCGACCGGCCCCTTTTCAAACACTCCCGCCGGGACAAAACGCTCTTTAAGCGCCGCTGACGCCAAGTCCGTTGACGCCGCCCGCCACCTAGGGATCACCTCCGGGCCCCGGCTTAAGGAGCGTCGTTGTCGCCAGCCGGCATCTGTCTAAGGTCGGACAAGTAGTTCCGGTGGAGGACGGTGGTTTCGTGGTTCGGACCCAGCGCGGCTTCGATGATGGCCAGCGCCCGCTCTGCCAGCGGTAGGGCGTCGGTGTGCCGCCCGAGCTCCACCCAGATGTCGGCGAGATTGCTCAGACGGATGCCGGTGTCAGGGTGGTCGGGACCCAGCGCGGCTTCGGTGATGGCCAGCGCCCGTTCATCCAGCGGCAGGGCGTCGGCGTGTCGCCCCAGATCCGACAGTGTACGGGCGAGATTGCCCAGACGCACAGCAGTGTTGGGGTGGTTGGGACCGAGCGCGGCTTCGGTGATGGCCAGCGCCCGCTCTGCCAGGGGCAGGGCGTCGGTGTGCCGCCCCAGCGACCCCAACCGAAGGGCGAGGCTGTCCAGGCGCACAGCGGTGTCGGGGTGGTCGGGACCGAGCGCGGCTTCGGTGGTGGCCAGCGCCCGCTCTGCCAGGGGCAGGGCGTCGGTGTGCCGCCCCAACGCTCCCAACGTGCGGGCTAGGTGGCCCAGAGCGGCGGCGGTGGCGGGGTGGTCGGGTCCTAAGGTGGCCTTGGCGATGGGCACGGCCCGCTCTGCCAGGGGCAGGGCTTCCGCATGTCGCCCCAGGTCTTCCAGCGTGCGGGCGAGAATGTTCAGCCGAGCAGCGGTTTCGGGATGGCTGGGGCCCGACACCATTTCGGTGACGCGCAAGGCCCGTTCCGCCAGCGGAAGGGCGTCTGTGTGTCGCCCCAATTCCCCCAGCATGCGGGCGAGGTTGCCCAAGCTGATGGCAGTGGTGGGATGGTCCGGGCCCAGGGTGGCCTCGTTGATGGACAGCGCTCGTTCGGCCAGTTGCAAGGCCTCCGCGTACCGCCCCAGCTCCATCAACGTTCGGGCAAGGTTGCCCAGGCGGATGGCGGTGGCAGGGTGGCCGGGACCCAGCGCCGCCTCGGTGACGCGCGATGCCCGCTCCCTCAATGGCAGGGCTACCGCGTGCCGACCCAGCTCTCCCAGTGTGCCGGCGAGGTTGCTCATATGGATGGCGGTGGTGGGGTGGTGGGGGCCCAGCACCGCCTCGCTGACCTGCAATGCCCGTTCCGCTAGCGGCAGAGCCTGGGCGGCCTGACCGCGGGCCCGGAGATATGAGGCGGCCCCACCCGGAAGCTGCGCCGTCTGCGGGTAGGGGTGGGCGCCAGCGTAGTGGCCGGTCACTGCGTGGACGTGGGGAAGAAGGTCCTGCCAGCGAGGCCAGCACCGGACCTCCGCGGGGCTGTCGGAGGGTGTTGCCCGGTGGAGCAGAGACAGGGCGACTGCGCTGGGGTGGGGTGCGGTCTTCGGGCGGGGGCCGGGCAGGAGGCGCCGCAGCCGTGAAGGCCGGGGTGCGGGTGCGCCAGGAGGGGTGGTGGTGCGCAGGACGGCTTGGACCAGACGGTGGACGACGACGGCGGTGTCGGTGAGGGTGATCATGCTGTAGGCGGCCAGCAGTCCCAGCGCCTGATCCACCGCGTGCGTAGTCGGCAGGGCGGGGGCCAGAACATCGCGGGGCAGTGAGTCGGACGCGCAGTAGGCCAAAATCCGCAGCAATTCCACCGCGTTCGGGTCAGCGGCCTGCAGCGCGGTAAGGGTGAGGTTCCACAGGCGCGCCATGGTGCGTTGGTGAGGGTCACCGGGGGCGGTGGTGGCCAAGGTGGTGGCCGGATCGGTACGCAGCCGGTCCAGGTAGGCGGCAGGGTGGGTGCGGGTCTGAGCCAGGTAGGCGCCGGCCTGCTGCAGCGCCAGCGGCAGGTGCCCCAGCTCCTCAGCCAGGTCGGCCAGTGGCACAGTGTCGTCGTGGCCGCGGCGCCCGGTGAGGTCTCGTAGGACCGCCAGCGACGCCTCCGGAGCCAGAGTGTCCAGGTACAGGGCGGTGTCCAGGTCCTGCCAGGGCAGGTCACGACGGGTGGTGATCAGCACCTGCCCGGTGCTCAGCCTTCCCAGCCAGGGTCGCAGGTGGGCGGGTTCTTCGACGTTGTCGAACACCAGCAGCCATCGGGTGCGGCCCTGTAACCAGGTGACCGCCCACTGGGCAGCGTCCTCCAGCGGCAGCGCCCCATGCACCGGGTCCAGCGCGGCGGCCAGCCTGGCCAGCCCCGCAGTGATCTGCTCCGGTTTCCCGGCGTCGATCCACCACACCGGGCCGCCGCCTTTGTCCCGGTGGCGGCGGGCGTGGTGCAGCGCCAGCGTGCTCTTGCCGACGCCGCCCATGCCTCGCACGCTCTGCGCCACGATCCCCGTGCCGACCGACGGCAGTTGCCCCAACTGAGCCAGGACGTCCTCGCGACCCTTGAACACCCGGCTGTCCGGAGCGCGCAAGTTGTTCACCCGCGCCACGGAGCTGTCCTCCACTGCTGCCCGCAGAGCTCCTGCGCGCAGCACGACGGTGCGCTGCTCGACCCGGTTGTGGCACCCGGTGACCACTATCCCCGAGTTGTCCCCGCCGATTGCTGCCGCCTGCGCGCCAGCGGCGGACAGCCCTTCCGGATCGGTCACCGCTGCACCGTGTTCCCGTCCCCGGTCACGATCGTCCCGTGGTTATCTCCACCGACCGCCGCTGACCGCTCACCAGGCGCCACCGCACCGCTCCGAGCTCGGCGTGGGGTCGGGGAACCTGGGGAGCCAATCCACCCCACCGCCCAGGCCGCCAGCACCGCCCCCAGCACCGCGCCCGCACCCGCACCCGTGGCAATGCGCTCCGGTCGCTCCCATGGCAGCACCACATCGCCCAGCCACACACACAACCCGAACACCGTCAGCGACGCCACACCGATGGCCAGCCAGCGTCCAGCCTGCCCCATCCAGCACCCCCGCGCTCGCACGAGTCCAGGCCGCCCATTGTCCCACTCCGATCCCTCAGACGGCCATGGTTCGGCGATAAGACCGCCACACCTTCCAGCGAAGCCCTACAGCCGGCCGAGGGCTTTCAGGCCCTGACCCGAACACGCGGGGCCACCCCCGCATACGGCCGTCAACGAGCTGCGCCGCTCGACTACGCCACCCGGTCCGGACCGCCGGCGAAGCCTCCTGACGCCCGCGCGCGGGGCCCGGGACCCACGTGATACCCGCCCCCCACGGCCACGGGGACGACAACGTCTGTTGATTGCCGACACCGCCCGGGCCGAGTTGCATGCCCGGGGCGACTTCGCCGGATCCGCCAGATATGCGAGGTCGGCTGGCGCTCTAGAACCCGAGTCCGTCATCGTCGGCTCAACAACCCGGCGGCCCCGCGAGGGCCACGCCGGCGGAGCCCGCGAGATCATCCGCGCCGGCGACCCAGTCAGGATCGGTGTCTGGATCACCAAGGCGCGCACCAGTAGGCACCACACAGGCCAGCTCCCCGGCGACCACGCTCGCCGCACTAGGGGCTGGACCGGGAGGCTGCCTCTCCTGACGCTGTCACCCCACCGGGCTGGTAACGTCTGTTACCATTCTGGTATGGCGAAGACACAGCTAGGCGCGCGCGTGGATGCCGACGTCGCAGAACTTGCGAAGAAGCGAGCCGCCGACCTCGGGCTGAGCATCGGTGACTACCTCGCCAGGCTTGTGCAGGACGATGCCAGCGGCTTGCGCGCCCGCGCGGTCGACGCAGCCGCCCGCTTCCTGGCCGAACACCAAAGCGTCTTCGACGAAGCCGAGAACGCCCAGCAGGCACCCCGGGGAGCACACGCGGCCTGATGGAACTGCACATCGACGTTCCCTGGATCCTGCAGGTCGCCGAGGCCGCCGGAGCGGACGATCCGGCACCCGACGACTACGGCGTTCCCGTCTCGGCGGTCGCCCGTCACGGTGCCGAACTGTTCGAGCACCCCGTCTACGACGGCCCCTACGCCAAGGCAGCCGCCCTCGTGCACACACTGGGCCGGTGCCGCTGGCTGGAACGCTCCAACATGGCCGTCGCCGCGGCGACAGGCGTCATGTACCTCGAGGCAGCCGGGATCTCCGTCAAGCCCGACCGCGAGGACGCCATCGCCCTCAAAGACCTGCTCCTCGACCCGGCCTGCACCGCCGAGAAGATCGCCGCTGTGCTGCGGGCCTGGCCCACCGCCTCGTAACACCCCATCGCCCTGCACGACCGGGCGACTAAAGGGTGTTGCAGAAGGCTTAGTGCGGGCGAGGCTGAGTGTCGATTGACGTGCTGTTTCACCCGGCCAAGGCGAGGTTGTGCATGGTGGCGACGGTCTGGACGGCGTGATGGAGGCCGTCGCCCTTTTGGCGGCAGTCGCGGAGGATCTTCCAGTTCTTCATCCGGGCAAAGGTGTGCTCGACGCGGGCACGCACGCGCCGGTGTTCGGCGTTGTCCTCTTCCTGGCCGCGCAGGAGGCGGCGCCCGGCTCTCCTGCGGTGCGGGACGATCAGTCCGGTGCCCAGGTAAGCGCCGTCCGCGATCACCGTCGTGCCTGCCGCGAGGGCGGGCAGGCCGGACTCGCGCCAGACATGCGCATCCGCCTTGTTCCCGGGCGCCGGTCGGGCTGATGCCACGACCAGGCGGGTGTCGGCATCCATGATGACCTGCACGTTCGCGGAGAACCGGTAGTTGCGCGAGGAGGCGCCGACCGTTCGGTCACGAACCGGGACCAAGGTGCCGTCCAC
This sequence comes from Streptomyces sp. WAC05374, assembly GCF_004353505.1. GTDB lineage: Bacteria > Actinomycetota > Actinomycetes > Streptomycetales > Streptomycetaceae > Streptomyces. The sequence goes on along the minus strand of NZ_SMNQ01000001.1, from coordinate 29,384 downwards.
GATCCATAACCGTTCCACGCCCGCCACCGGCCTCGGCACCGGCTCCAGCGCGAGCAGGGGTCGCAGACGCTTAATGACCCGGCACACGGTGGCCGGCGAGCACCCGAAAAGCGGTGCGAGCTGCCGCATCGTAAGGTTCGTGCGGTAGTACACGGCCACCAGCAGCACCCGTTCGGCCAGCGGAAGGCACCACGGCCGGCCACCACCGGGACCGTTGCCGCCCCGTTCCCGCACCGCGCGAAGCAGCTTCTCAAAGCGCCCCATCGGCAACCCGGTGAACGTCTCCACCCACACCGGCTCAGCCCTCAACACCCCAGCCATACAGGCAAAATTCCCGCCACCAAGCCTTCTGCAACACCCTTTAAAGGGTGTTGCAGAAGCCTCAGTTCCGGGGATTTCTCCTGTGGGGGTGGGGTGTTGAGGGCTGACGCGGTGTGGGTCGAGACGTTCACGGGCTTGCGAATCGACCGTTTCGCGAAGCTGGTGAGAGTGGTGAAGGAGCGGGGCGGGAACGGTCCCGGCGGTGGCCGGCCGTGGAGTCTGCCGCTGGCCGACCGGGTCCTGCTGGTTGCCGTTCACTACCGCACCAATCTCACCATGCGGCAGCTCGCCCCGCTCTTCGGGATCTCCCCGGCCACCGTCTGCCGGGTCATCCACCGCCTGCGGCCGTTGCTGGCCCTGGAGCCCGCCCCGCGGCCGGTCGCCGACGTGGACCGGCTGTGGATCGTGGACGGAACCTTGATCCCGGTCCGCGACCGCGCCGTCGCAGCCTCCTCCCGCAACTACCGGTTCTCGGCGAACGTACAGGTCATCATCGACGCGGACAGCCGCCTGGTCATCGCCTCGGCCCGGCCCGCGCCGGGCAACAAGGCCGACGCCCACGTGTGGCGGGAGTCGGGCCTGCCGGCCACGGCGGCCGGGACCACGGTGATCGCGGACGGCGCCTACCTCGGCACCGGCCTGATCGTGCCGCACCGCAGAAGGGCCGGACGTCCCCTCCTGCGCGGCCAGGAGGAAGACAACGCCGAACACCGACGCGTCCGTGCACGCGTCGAGCACACCTTCGCCCGGATGAAGAACTGGAACATCCTCCGCGACTGCCGCCAGAAAGGAGACGGCCTCCACCACGCGGTCCAGGCCGTCGCCACCATGCACAACCTCGCCATGACACGGTGAAACAGCAGGTCAGGCGCCGCTTCGTCCTGCCGAAGCCCGACCTTCTGCAACACCCTTTAGGGCGTGTTGTGAAAGTGCTGGTCACAGCCATTCGTTGAAGCTGCGACCAGCACGCTTCGCTTCGTAGCGGACGGCGAGTTCGGGTACCGGGACGAGGGGTCAGAGGAGGATCTCGGCCCGCACGCGCTCGGTCGGGGTGTTGATGTCCCAGAAACGGGCGGTGCCGCGGGCGTTGCGGTACGCGCCGGTTCCGCCGGTGACGGCCATGTCGAGCGGCTTCGGTCCCTTCGTCCACAGCGCCTGCAGGGTCACGGAGCCGCATTCGAGCTCTATGGTGAGCACGCACTGCGTGGTGACGTCCGCGCCGTCCACGTGAATCACCTGGCAGGTTCCTCCGCCGCCGCCGATCTTGCGGCCGTCCTTGAGCGCGGTACCGGAGTAGACGTCCTGGTCGCCGAGGCTCGGCCCCTCCGGGGCTGCGTCGATGACATGCCACTGATCGGTGCGGAGCTGCGCCTCGACGATCTCGACCTTGGCGCGGGCCGGGGTGCCGGCTTCGGCGCCGGTGGCGGCGAGGACGCCGACCGCCGCGGCGGCCAGCGACACGGCGGCGGTCCGGGTGAGTGCGGTGCGGCGGTTGGCGGTGTGGCGCGGGCTTCCTTCGGTGACCATGGCTGGTCCTCCCCATCTGACGGGCCGTTCGGACACCGTCGACGCTATGGGCGGTGCAGTGGCAGCGTCCAAGATCAATTCCGCTATGGCGTTATGCCTCCGCAGGCATGAGGTCGCTCCGATCCGGCTCCCGGGACCGTCGCCTGCGTGGCCCCGGGGGCCGTAGGGAAGTCCACGGCCGGGTCCCTCCTCTGACCACCCGTCGGGTGAGCAGTATTGCAAGGTGGCTATGCTCGTGGTGCTTTGAAGGAGGGGCGGCAGTGGATCTGCATGCGCTTCAGCAGTTCCTGGTCGTCGCGGAGCTGGAGCACCTAAGCGGCGCGGCAGAGCGGCTGCGCGTCGCCCAGCCGTCACTCAGCCGCACCATCGCGCGTCTGGAGTCCGAACTGGGCGCGCCCCTGTTCGATCGGGGTGGCCGACTAAAGCTGAACGAAGCGGGACGGCGCTTTTACGAGCACGTGGAACGATCCCTCGGGGAGCTGGAGGCGGGACGGCGTGCCGTGGCCGAACTCGCCCGCGGCGGCGTCGGCAGTGTGTGCCTGGCATCGGAGACCTTCCTGACGGTCACCGGCCCGCTCGCGGCGTTCAAGCGGGCCCATCCAGACGTCGACGTCCAGCTCTACCAACTCCCGGCCTCCGACATGCACCGCGCCCTGCACGCGCGGGAGGTCGACCTGTGCGTCGCCTCCCAGCCGATCCCCGGCGACGGACTGGACAGCGTTCCCCTGCACGACGAGCAGGTGTGGCTGGCCACCCCGCCCGGTCACCGGCTCGCCGGACGCTCCTCGGTCGCCGTCGGGGAGCTACGGGACGAGCCGTTCGTCGCGCCGCGGCCGGGTCACTGGCAGCGCCGCCTGCTCGACCGGCTGTTCGAGGCCGTCGGGCTCAAGCCGCGAATCGTCTGCGAGGGCGACGAGCTGGCCGCCACCGCTGCCCTGGTCATCTCGGGGATGGGCCTCACGCTCATCCCCGCCATGGCCCTCCAGACCGACATCCGCGTCCCGGTCGCCTGCATCGCCGTCGACGACGACGCCTGCCGCCGCACGCTCACCCTCCACCGGGCCGCGGACGCCCGCGTTTCCACTGCCGCCCGGCTGATGCACACGGCCCTCGTCGCCTGGCCCTGGGACACAGCAGACGATCAACCGCGACACTGACATGCGGGGGCTCGGGCCGCGTAGACCCGATCACAGGCAGCGGCGCGCGGTCGAATGCGGGAGGAATCAACCGCTCGCCGTCCGCTACAAAGCGGACCCTGCTGGCCGCAACCCTTAGCCAATGGCTGTGACCAGTGGTTGGCCTGGTGTGAACGACCTTGATCTCTTGATGGACGAACCGGGCGACCGGCTGCCGCTGCTCACCGCTGGTGAGGCACGAGCCGCCGTGGCGCTCCTCGGATACCTCCAGCACGGCACGGAGCCCCCGCCGAACACGGCCCTCTGGGCACACGAACTCCAATAACGGCTGCTCCGCCGCATCCCGTCACACTGAACCACGCTGCACGCTCGGACCGTGTGGTGACCTGGGCGGGCGTATGACAGGCCCGTGGCCGTGTTGGGCGGTGTCCCGTCGGCCGGTACACACGAACGCGGGTGCGGCCTGTCCGGCTTGACTGCTGGAAAATGGTGCTGACATCCGAAGGATGGCACCGCTGCCGCCTGCAAATGCACTACTCCGCTTGTCTGTACCCGAGGATCCCCACACCACGAATCCGCGCACGCCCGCTTTCTAAAGCCACTCCGCACTCCCATAGAGGGTCCGACCTTGCAAACCAGGCGTGGCATACAGGCGGAAGATCGCGAGTGGCGATTCGAGCACCGCCTCGTAGGGCACCCGGCAAGGAGCCCCAACGCGCCCCCCGGCGCCGACTAACGACCAGCCCTGACGGCCTTGAGAAACTCTTCCCTTTCAGCCAAGGCGTCTAGATCAACCGATCGAGCAAGGCTGTGTAGACGAGGGGAAAGGTCAGCGCCGCCGCACTGGTTGAGAGCACTGCTGATCGGCAGACCGGCGAGATTGCCGTTCGCCGCGCCGGTGCCATGCGTGGTGGTGCCCCCTATGCGGGCGCCCGTGTTGTGGTTGCCGCAGGAGGTGCCGAAGGCGGGTGAAAGGAAGTCTCCGACGCCTCCGGCCGAGGCGGGACCGGCAGCGGCAACGACAGTGCCCAAAGCGGCAGCGGTGGTGAAGACGGCCGTTTTGCGACGAATCATGCCTGGTGCAACGACGCACCGCACAGCAGGTCACGAGACGTCGGCACGACGCCGGGGGCGAGGGCACAGCGGGCGGGAGGTCATGGCGCCAAGCGCCAGGCGCTGGGCACGTTGCTGGGCATGCGGTGGTCGACCTGGTGCTCGCCCTTGGTGCAGCCGCCGAAGGGGCCACTGGAGGGCCGCAGTTCCCGCATGGCGGGCGGCGTGGTGCGGCCGGCGGGGGAGACCCAGTCGACGGCCAGCCCGCGGGTGACGGTCGCCGTAACGCCGAGCTCCTCCTCCAGCTCGCGGCTGGCGCCCTGCGCGGGGGACTCGCCCTTGTCCACGGCGCCGCCGGGCAGCAGACGGGCGGGTCGGTAGGTCACGCGCTGAAGCAGCACCCGTCCTCGCTGGTCGGTGATCAGCACAGAGGTGCCGGCCCACAGGGCGTGCGAGGCGCGCAGCGCCCCGTACGCCTCCTCGTTCATAGCGACGCCGGGAGGCTCGTCGGGTGCGGAAGTCGTCGTCATCTCTCTCCGATAAGTAAGTGCCCGGACGGTGAAGGGGGCGGACAGGGGCCGGGTTGTCAGATGGTCAGTCTGATCCGGGTCCCCCTTTGCAGGGCCGGGGGTGAGCCGGGTGAAGTGCTCGGTCCGGATGATCTGGGCGCGGTCGGCTTCGGGGAGGCGGGCGAGGATGCCGGGCAGGGTCCGTTCGCGGGCGACCTCGCCGTCGTGCGCGAGGATCGCGCGCCACTTCACGTCGGCCCAGGGGGTGACGTCGACGCTGGTGGTCACGTACGAGTCCGGCACCGCGAGGACGGTCTTGCCCACCCCTTCGAGCAGGGGGCGGAGCAGTCCGACGCCGGACTCGGGGTGCGTGGCGGCGTACACCGCGGTCGGCTGCCACGGCGCGCCCGCATCCGGGTACAGGTAGGCGAGGCCGGCGGCTTCGACGGCGAGCAGGGTGATCTGGTGGGTGCGTACGTGGTCGGGGTGGCCGGTCAACTGGCCGACCGCGTCGTGGGTGACCACGATCTCGGGCTTGAAGTCGCGGATGTGGGCGACGAGGCGGCCGACTGCTTCGTCGAGGGGAGCGTCGACGAGCCGGGGCCGGCCGGGGGAGGCCTCGGGGTTGCGGGCGTCGTTGTAGCCGAGCAGCCGCGGACTTCCGGCGCCCAGGACGGCGAGAGCGGCGGCGAGTTCGGGCGCTCTGCGGCTGTCGGGGGCCCAGGTGGCGGTGACGACCGCGGTGCGGGCCCCGGCGGTGTGGTGCTGGGCGAGGACGCCTCCGGCGAGGAGCGACTCGTCGTCCGGGTGGGCGGCGACGGCAAGCAGGCTGGGCAGCACGGGGTCTCCAGGACTCTCACGGTACGGGGTGTAGGATCCGCGATTCGCTGTGCGCTGCCTCCTGCGGAAACGAAGAAATCCGCGCTCGATGCGCACCCGTCGTGTCGGCTGACTCTACGCAATCCGGGCGGCTTGGACACTATGGGTGATCACTGTCGGTAGGAGGCATGAGATGTCTGTCGCCTGCGTTTCTTGTCGAGCTCAGGAGGTGTGCGAAAGGCGACCGAGACGACAGCGGGCACAGGTCAGCACCTGGTCAGCGATGTGTTGAGCGGCGCTCCCCCGGTGTCGTGTGGGACGTAGTCCGCTGATTCCCACACGAAGCGACTGCACGGGGCAGCTCGGCGATGTTGGGGGAATCTGCTGCCGCAATGAGCTGGCGGCCGAAGCCGCGTTGGACCGCCAGCGCTCCCTGGATACGGGGACTCGGTCTGGAACGCTGCCATCGCGATCTGGCCAACCTCGGCCTGTACTGTACCCGGCTGTAGGACGTCAATGCCCGTTGACGCTCCACCGATCCGGCACGCTTCAACTGCGCCTTTTCCCCCCTTCGGCGCGCCCCCAGCAACTGCCAGTACCTCTCTACTACGGCACGCCACGGGATCCGGCAACCGTTTTGCAAGGTTCTATGGACAGCCGCTCGTGTCATTGCCATCATCCAAGGGACGTAACCCTGGGCGGGGGAGGCCCTGCACGGGGAGATGGAGAGTCGGGCGCGGTCGAGGGGGAACGATGAGACGTCCAGGAAGTATCTTCGCTGTAGTGGCGTTATGTCTGGCTATGGTGTTGGGGATCGGCGCGTCGAACGCGACAGCGGCTCCCGGCCCGACGCCACCGCCGCGCAACAACAGCTCCAACGAGACGGTCTACCTCGTTAAAGGCTTCTTTCCCGCGCAGTTCTTGCCGCCGGGTGTTAGCTGCCCGAGCCGGTGGGACGATTTCACCGAAGCGATGAGGTCGTGGGGGTGGGCACAAGAGACTCAGTTCCGCAAAGTCGGCTTCTACCGGTTCGACACCGGCTGCGACGTCAACCTAGCGCGGCTTGATGGCACTCGTGACGTTTCCCTGCAGGAGCTCGGCCGCCGCCTGGCCTGGGATATCTACGACAATTACTCCAGCCACGGCAAGAGTGTTGACCTGGTGGGCCACTCCATGGGTGGGCTGATCGTGCGGGCCGCCCTGCTCGGTGTCAAGCGCTACGGAGCAACGGAAAGGTGGCCTGACTACATCTTCGTCGAGGACGCAGTGACCCTTGGAACTCCGCACCACGGGTTACGCAGCGATTGCGGGTCGTGGTCCTTGCAATGCAAGGAGATGCAGATCGGCTCCGGGTTCATAAACTGGCTGCAAGCCGAAAAGCTGCCGCAATCTGCCCAGGGGACCGACTGGACGCTCATTGGGTCCAATGCCGACACCACTGTGGGGCTCAAAAATTTCCGTAGCGCTGCCCCGACGACCGACAGCGCGCAACACCTCGTGCGCTACGACAAGTCCGAAAAGATCGATCACAGCGAGCTGCGTGTGCTGTCCACCGGTGCCAAATCCCTGTACTACTCGAACTTCGGGTCGTCTTGGAAGTACACGACGAATGGAGCACCCCCCGTGCGTGCGGCCAGCCATGCCCTGTACTGGGAGTCGCGGTGGTGATCCAACGCATATGGCGGAACGAGCACGTGGCATCGCCCCCTCGCTGATCGGCGCTTCGTAGCAACCGCCGTCGTCGCAAGGGCCTGGCCTGACCACGGACGCTGGTCGATTCGCGGCTTCGCGAGCTTGGTTGAAGAGTACTGCTGCTTCACCGAATCGGTGTGCTGTTCGGACGGGTTGGTGACCGGCGGAGCCTCTAGCCGTCGATCACGCCGAGTTCGGTGTCTGGCCTGCACACAGCGCAGGCGTCGATCCGGTCGGCCAGGGCCCGCCGAGCAGCCTGCTCGGACACCCCGGCAGCGCCCGTGCCACGAGTACGCACGTGCCCAGGTGGACGGCCACCGGTGTGCGGGTGGCCGTCCAGGCCGCGCTGGATCAGGTACGGCGGCGGGGGTGGCGGAGCGGTCCGCTGCTGAATCTCGCGGCGTCGGGCTTCCGCTGCGCGCGCCTGCCGTACGTACATGAGCCGCACGGTCAGGTACGTCTCGATGTCGGCCAGCCGCTCGTCGTCAGGCGGGTACGGGGGTGGCAGCGGGTCGGACACGGGCTCGGTCCTGTCGGGATCGTCGTAGAGGCGGTCGTTAGGCGGCTTCGGTGACGTCAGGGGTCGGTGTGGCTGCGGCGCGCGTGAGCTTCTTCGGCTCCGAGCGGGCCTGCGCAACGCTTGTCCGTCTCGACCTCTGCCCGGAAGGGATGGCGGCTGACCTCCAGGGACAGCTCCAGGCACCGCTTACGGAGCTGGGCAACGGCTTCTTGCTCTTCTTCGGCTCAGCCGGGACTGGCCTCGCGGCCGCCGCTGACCTCATCGGTGTGCGGGTGCTTCGTGCCTGTTCTTCCTCCGTGGTGATCAGTGTTCGCCCGCTCCGAGCAGCCGTACACGGCGCGGCAGGGATGTCCCCGCCATCATGATCACCTGCCGCGCTGCCGGTTGTTGACCCCTGCGGGCGCGGGCGTCCACCGGGCTCCGCGGACGCGTTTCACGCCCCGGGAGCCGCGCCCGGGGCGCCCACGGGATCGGCGGCGAAGTGGCGCAACACCGGCTCCTTGTCGAAGAAGCGCTCGATCGCCTCGGCGAAGCGGGGGGCCTGCTCGCTCTTCGGGAACTTCTCGATGTGGTGCTCCAGCGTGGCCCAGCCGACGCGCAGCAGGTAGGCGCCTGTTGTCTCCACGTCGCGGTGCAGCTCGACGGAGCGGCAGCCCTCGGCCGACCGCAGGATGGGCGCGGCGGCGAGAAGCGTCTGCTCGAACTCCTCCTCCTGGCCGGGGGTGACGGAGAGGTAGGCGTACTCGTAGATCATGGGATGTCCTTTCGGGTGTGCTCAGCGCACGGTGCGGATGCGGGTGACGGTGACGGCCGCCAGCAGGCCGACCACCATGGTGAAGAGGTAGAGGGCGGGATAGTTCCCGCCGGACCCGATGGCCAGCAGCACGGGGGCCAGGGCCGGACCGATGGACTGGGGCAGCACGTCGGCGCTATTGATGACGCCGAGGTCCTTTCCCACGTCGTCCGAGCTGGGCAGGACCTCGGTGGCCAGGGCCATGTCGACGGCGAAGTAGAACCCCGACCCGATGCCGAGCAGGATCTGGGCGAGATACACCGGGGGCAGCGTGGTGGAGACGGCCAGCAGGGCGAGACCGGCGGCGAGGAACAAGGCGGCCGCGGTGACGAAGACCTTGCGCCGGTTCAGCCGGTCGGAGAGCCATCCGCACACGGCTGCGGTCACGGCGCTGAGCGTGTAGTTGAGGGTGGTCAGCAGGGCAACGGTCATGGCCACGGAGCCGCTGGAGAGGCCGACGCGGGAGCTGAGGTAGTAGGCGAGGTACGGGACGGGGGCCACGGAGGCGAAGTAGGTCAGGAACCGGGTCAGCCAGACCCAGCCGAAGTCCGGGTGGCTGCGCGGGTCGGTCCAGAAGCTGCCGAAGAACTCCTTCGCCGAGAACGGGCGCCGCTCCGCGGGTGCGCGGGAGTCCTTCAGCGGCAGCGCGAACAGGCAGATGCAGCCAATCGCGGCAGCGGCGGGCACGAGGAAACCGGCCGGGCCGGCGGAGAACAGGGCCGCCGCCCCCATGCCCACCGGCACGGCCAGGCGCTGGCTGAAGCCCATCACTCCCGACACGGTGCCGCGCTGGGCGAGGGGCACCTGCTCGGGCACGGTGGCCGCCAGCGCGGCGATGGAGGCGTTGAAGCTCAGTTGGGCCAGGCACCATCCGGCGGTGATGGCCGCGACGGACGGCACCAGGGCGACGACGGCCAGTCCCGCGGTGCCGCCGAGGACCCCGCACACCAGCCAGGGGCGGCGGCGCCCCCAGCGGGAGGCGGTGCGGTCCGACAGCCGCCCCGCGAGGGGGTTGGCGAACAGCGCGACGAGCGCCCCGAGGGCGGCGGCGACGGCGAGGCTGGTCTCCTTGTGCTCGGGGTCGACGTGCTCGACGCGCAGGGCCAGGGTGACCAGCGCCACGGAGAGAACGGCGCTGTAGAGCCCGAGGTAGGCGAGGCCGAGCCGGACCACGAAGGCGCGTGACACCCGTGGTCCGGTCTCGGTGGTGGGGGTGGCGGAGCGGGTCATGGGGCGGTGTTCACCGGGCTTCGTGCGAGCCGCGCAGGCGGACCAGGGAGGCTTCGACGCTCTCCAGGAGGCTGTTCCACGCTTTCGCGAACGCCGCGACGCCTTGGTCCTCCAAGAGCTGCACGACCTCGTCGTAGTCGATCCCCAGTTCGCCGAGCGTGGCGAGTACGCGGGCGGCGTCCTCGTGGTGTGCGCGCACGGTGTCCCCGTGGACGTCGCCGTGGTCGGCGACGGCTTCCAGGGTCTGCGGGGGCAGCGTGTTGACGGTGCCCGCGGTGACCAGTTCGGAGACGTAGAGGGTGTCGGGGTAGGCGGGGTTCTTGGTGCTGGTGGAGGTCCACAGCAGGCGCTGGGCGTTGGCTCCCTGGGCCTGCAGAGCCTGCCAGCGCGGGGAGCGCACGGTCTCCTCGTACGCCTTGTGCGCGAGCCGGGAGTTGGCGATCCCGGTCCGACCGCGCAGCTCCAGTGCCTCGGGGGTGCCGATCTCCTCCAGGCGCCGGTCGGTCTCGGTGTCCAGCCGGGAGACGAAGAAGGAGGCCACCGATTCGATGACGGACAGGTCGCGTCCGTTGCCCAGCGCCTCTTCCAGGCCGGTCTGGTAGGCGTCCACCACCGCCCGGTAGCGGTCGATGGAGAAGATGAGGGTGACGTTGACGCTGATGCCCTCGGCGATCGCCCGGCTGATGGCGGGAAGGCCGGCCGGGGTGGCGGGGATCTTGATGAGCAGGTTGGGCCGGTCGACCGTCCACCACAGGTGGCGGGCCTCCGCCAGGGTGGCGTCGGTGTCGTGGGCGAGACGGGGGTCGACCTCCAGGGAGACCCGCCCGTCGTGGCCGTCGGTGCGCTGGTACACGGGACGCAGCACGTCGGCGGCCGCGCGCACGTCGGCGGTGGTCAGGGCCCGTACGGCCTCTTCGGCGCTGACGCCGCGCAGGGCGAGGTCGCGCAGGTCGCCGTCGTAGGCGGAGCCGGTGCCGCCGGCGATGGCCTGGTGGAAGATGGACGGGTTGGTGGTGACGCCCACCACGTGCCGGTCGCGCAGGACGGACGCAAGAGCGCCGGTGGTGAGCTGCTCCCGGCTCAGGTCGTCCAGCCAGATGGACACGCCGAGTTCGGTCAGCTGCCGTAACGCATCGTTCATGGGGGGAATGGCTCCTCGTGTGGTCATGCCTTGACAGCGGCTCCGGCGTCCACGGGCAGCGTGGCGCCCGTGACGTAGCGTGCCTCGTCGGAGGCCAGCCACAGCACCGCGTTGCTGATGTCGCTGCTCTCCACCCAGGGCACCGGAATGACGCTCAGCTCGGCGGCCGCCGCGGCGAACTCCTCACGGGAGGGGTCCTCGACGTCCGGCAGCAGCAGGCGCCGGCCGGTGACGTTCTGGACCATGTCGGTGTCCACGTTCCCCGGGTGGATGCTGTTGACGCGGATGTAGTACGGGGCCAGCTCGTTCGCCAGGGACCTCATGAGTCCCACGAGTCCGTGCTTGGACGCGGCGTAGTGGGACATGTTCGGCCGGCCCAGCGTGCCGGCGACGGAGTTGGTGAAGATCACTGAACCGCCGCGTTCGGCCTCGATCATGTGCGGGATCGCCGCCTTGACGGTGTGCCAGGCACCGGTGAGGTTGACGTCGATCATGTCGTTCCACTGCTTCTCGGTCAGCTCCCACGAGCGGCCGAGCGAACCGATGCCGGCGTTGGCGCACACCACGTCGATGTGGCCGAACTCGTCGAGCCCGGCCCGGACAAGGGCCTCCATCTGGTCCAGCTTGCGCACGTCGGCCCCGAAGGTGAGGATCTTGCCGCCCTCCTTCTCGACCAGGCGCCGGGTCTCCTCCAGGTCCTTGGAGGTCGCCAGGGAGTAGTGCGTGCTGCCGACTTCCTCGCAAATGTCCGAGGCGATGATGTGGGCGCCCTCTTGGGCCAGCCGGACGGCGTGCGAACGGCCCTGGCCGCGCGCGGCTCCGGTGATCAGGGCGACCTTGCCCTCTACCCGTCCCATGCGTGTGCCTTCCTCTTCGTGAGCGTGCGGGGTGGTGTCGGTGGCCGGATGCCTTGTCAGGCGCGGGCGCCGACCGAGCGTGCGCCTTCGGTGGCACGGGCACGCAGGGCGCGCACGGCGGCTCCGGGGTCGGCACCGGCGTAGACCGCCGATCCGGCCACGAAGGAGTCGGCACCGGCCTCGGCACAGCGCGCGATGGTGCTTTCGTTGACGCCACCGTCGACCTGGAGCCACAGCGGCACCTCCCGGCCGCTGAAGCGGCGCACGTTGTCGATGAGCGTGCGGGCCTGGCGGACCTTCTCCAGGGTGAAGTCCAGGAACTTCTGGCTGCCGAAGCCCGGCTCCACCGTCATGATCAGCAGGGTGTCGACCTCGTCCAGGAGCCCCTCGTACGGCTGGAGGGGCGTGGCCGGGCTGAGGGCGAGCCCTGCCTGGGCGCCCGCGGCGCGGATGGCCCGCAGCGTGCGAACGGGGGCCTGGGTGGCCTCGGCGTGGATGGTGACGCTGCCGGCGCCGACCTCGGCGTAGCCGGGGGCCCAGCGGTCGGGGTCGGAGACACCGAGATGGATGTCCAGGGGGAGCCGCGCGTTTTTCACGAGCGATTCCACCACGGGTAACCCGACCGTAAGGTTGGGCACGAAGTGGTTGTCCATGACGTCGACGTGGAGAAGGTCGGCGTCATCGGCGACCGCGGCCGCCTCTTCGGCGAGGCGGGTGAAGTCGGCGGCGAGAATACTGGGGGATATTCGGGTGTTCACAGGGCGACTCCGTCGATGGCGAGGGTGATGCCGTCAGGCTGCGTACGGAACTCGATGGATTTGACTCCGTCGGCGACCACGTGGGCATTGCGCAGTTCGCTCACGTCGTGCCGGAAACGCACGGCGACGACCGTCATACCCGCGTCCTTGGCGGCAGTGACACCGATGGGGGAGTCGTCGATCCCTACCGCCGAGGCGGGGTCGAAACCGAGTTTTTCGGCGCCGAGGAGGAATCCTTCGGGGTGGGGTTTGGGGTGGACCACGTTATCCGCGCTGACGATGACGTCGGGGACGGGCAGACCCGCGCTGCGCAGCCGGGCCTGTGCCACCTCCGTGTCGTTGGAGGTGACGATCCCCCACCGCTCGGGAGGCAGGCCGGCCAGCACCTCGGCCGCTCCGGGGAGAGCGACGACTCTGTCCACCCTGACCCGTTCGGCCTGACGGACCCGCTCGGCGTGGTCGTCAATTTCCCGCTGCGTCAGGTGCGGCAGAAGCGTGCGGATAATGTCGGCGCGTTTCTGTCCGTAGAAGGGGGCGAGGTCGAAAGTGTCGCCCAGGCCGACGGATTCAGCCCACTCGTTCCAGCAGTCTTCGGCGTCTCCGTAGGAGTCGACCAGCGTTCCGTCGAGATCGAAGAGAATGGCAGCGTGCACTACAGCCATGCGGCGCCCTTTCGCGGCAGGTTTTCCCGGCTGGAATATGCAGCCTACAAGCACCATTCCGCGGCGGCTCGGGGTCACGATGCCATATCGGCCGCCTCGGCGCAGTCCCGCTCCCCTCCCCTTACCTGCGGGGAGAGCGCCTCTGACCGGGTGCGCCGCATCCCTATGTCCGGTTATGGAATGGCCAGTAATCTTCGCCCGGGCAGGGGCCTGGCGTGAGACTGCGTAAGGATGGCGCAAGGGAACCCTAAAAACGTAATGTGAAACCGTGAATTCCACCACACCGTCAGGACCAGCGCACCTCATCGGGCGCTGTCGCACGCACCGGACGCCGCAGCGAGTACCCGCCCGCGCCCGACACCAGAAGCGTCATACAGGCGATGAACACCAGCCGGCGCCCTCAAAGCCGATCGGTCCCACCAGGAGTCCCACGCGGACGACCGGAACCGAGATGCCCGCGTAGGCCACCACGAACAGTGCCGAGATCACAGCCGCCCGCCGGTTCGCCTCAGACGCTACGGCCACCGCGGCCGGCGATCTGCGGAACGCAAGCCCGTGCCCCGATGCCACCGACGAGCGCGCTCAGCACGCCCAGCGGCAGCAGCTCCCCCCACAGTGCGCCCGCCAGCAGCGCCAGCAGCGCCAGCAGCGCCGGCCCGGCGAGCAGCGCGGCGCAGCCCAGCGGCAACGAGCGGGCCGAGCCGACCCGCCCCACGGTTGGTCGACCGGCGGTCGAGGCGAAGAAGGCCGGCGCGACGACCGCCCCGCGCGGCGCGCTGTTGCGTACGTTCAAGGACCCGGGCGAGGACGGAGGGGACGCCGAGTGACCCGGGCAGTCCGCCCTCGTTCGGCCGACAGTGCGGGCAGCGCCTGGCCGTTGTGCGGACGTGGACGACGAACGGAGTCCGGACGGGTCACCATACGAGGCGGGGCAGCACCTTCGCGCGCTGAGATTCCGCACCGAGACCGCCCTCGCCCGGGGCCTGGGGGTGATGACCAGGCCGCCCGACGTGGCCCGACCCGGCGACCTTGGGCGGGACCAGGCGGTGCCAGGGCTGGTGCCCGCTCGTAGGCTGCCGTCATGACCGAGATCCAGACCCCGACACCCCGCGACGCCTTCGAGCTGCTCATGGCCGGTAACCAGCGCTTCGTCTCCGGCACTCCCGAGCACCCGAACCAGGACGCTGTCCGCCGCACCGAAACCGCACCGTCCCAGAAGCCGTTCGCCGTGCTGTTCGGGTGCTCCGACTCCCGGCTGGCCGCCGAGATCATCTTCGACCGTGGCCTGGGCGACCTGTTCGTCGTCCGCACCGCCGGCCACGTCGCCGGTACGGAGGTGCTCGGCTCCATCGAGTTCGGCGCGGCCGTCCTCAACGCGCCGCTGGTCGTCGTCCTCGGCCACGACTCATGCGGCGCCGTCGCCGCGGCCTGCTCCGCCCTGGAGAACGGGCAGACGCCGGGCGGCTTCGTCCGGGATGTCGTCGAACGGGTGACCCCGAGCGTGCTGGCAGCCCGCGCCGCCGGACGCGAGAGCGCTGAGGAGATCCTGGCCGAGCACATCGAGCACACCGTGGACCTGCTGCTGGAACGCTCCCACGTCCTGGCCGAGCGGGTGGCCGCCGGCCGCCTCGGGGTGGTGGGCCTGTCCTACCGCCTGGCCGACGGCAGCGCCCAGCTCGTCGCCACCCGCGGCCTCGACGTCGCGGCTCCCACCGCGTCCTGACCGCCCCGCTCGCTCAGATCGACCGCGAGTCCAGCCCGCGGCCCGCGCCAACCCAGCGAGGCCGCGGGCTGACGTGGGTCAGGAGCTGGGGCAGTCGTCTCCGGTGGATCGGCACGCTCACGGCCCCCGGCCCGCGAGCGGTGGGCTGTCGGGGTGGTCACACGGTGGTACGGGGCCCCGCGGCGCGGCGGAGCCGGTTGGCGATCGCCTCCCAGCCCTCCTCCGCCGGCAAGGACGCGACGAGGACGTCGCATCCCTTCTGGTCGAGTCCGCGCAGGAACCCGTACAGGCCGCGCGCGTAGGCGTCCCTCGAGGCGGGGATCGCCACCACGGCGTGCGCCTTCACCGGCGGCGAAGGAGGCGGGAAGAAAGACGCGCCCACCTGGTGCCCCGCGCGGAAGCGAGTTCCGCTTCGGCGACAACCTTCCTCGACTCAGCCCAGCACGAGCCTCCAGCGGCCGGGCGCACGGCGGCGGCGATCCCACCGATCACCGCCCGGCCCCCGGACCGGCGGCTGAAAGTGCCGCACGCCCGCGCGGCGCGCAACCCCGCTCCCTGCCGGTCCGGTGGACAGGCGGGCGGCTCGGAAGGCTTTGGTCACCAGAAGGCGCCCCGTGCCCGAAGGGACACGGGGGAGAGGCGTGCTGGGGACACTTTCCAGGCCAAGCTCTGAGCGAGTCGCGAGCGCGGCAAGATCGGCAAGAATGCCTCACACGCCGAGACTGCGGGCGGCGGTTATGCGGGGCGACCCCACTCGCCGGTCGCCCAGTCAGTGGGTACGGGTGGCACGTGCGAGCAGAGCAACCCTGGCGCGGCTCGAAGTGGGACAGGGCTGGACGTACCGAGGTCAGGTGGTGGTTGGCCAGGTTCGTAGCTCGGCGGCGATGCGGCTGGCCGTGCATTTGGGGTCGAGGAGTAGGTCGCGCAGTGCGGCGGCATTCTGCGTGGTGGGTTTGACGGAGATGCCTGAGGCTTCGAGGTACATGACGCCGGTGGCTGCCGCGACCGCCAGGTTGGAGCGCTCGAGCCAGCGGCAGCACCCGAGGGTATGGACCAAAGCGGCTGCTCGCGCGTAGGGGCCGTCGTAGACGGGCTGGTCCAGCATCTCGGCCTGGTGCCGAGCGCAGGCGGCGACCGGAACGCCGTAGTCGTCCGGGGCCGGGTCGCCTGCTCCCGCGATCTCAGCGACCTGGAGGATCCACGGCACATCGATATGCAAGTTCATCAGGCAGCCTGTCGCCCCTTGCCGCACTGCTCCGCTTGCTCAGCCTCGTCGAACAGGGCTTGGTGCTCGGTCAGGAAGCGTTCCGCGGCTCCCATGGCTCGGGCTCGCAGGCCACTTGCGTCCTCGAGCACGAGTTGGGCCAGGTAGTCGCCCACCGACATGCCACGGTCTGCTGCCCGCTTTCGGGCGAGCTCCGCGATCTCCGCATCGACCCGGGCACCGATCTGCGTTTTCGCCATCCATCGATGGTAACAGATGTTACCAGGTCGGCCGATCGGTGAACCGGGCGATCGCCAGGGACCGGCCGCCGTCATAGGCACGGGGACGGATCCGCGCGAGGTCGTTGCGATGCCCCTCACCTGCACCGCAGGTCGGTTGTGTAGCTCAGCTGTCCGCCCTTGAGATCCTGCCTTGGACACGTCCAAGACGGTTGTACTCGCCCGAGGGCCGGCCGGCGGCCAGGAGGCAGGCGTCGGTGAAGTGGTCGATGGCGGTCAGGCTGAGGCGGACGCTGGGTCCCGGCAGCACGAGCAGGCCAGGCGGGCCTGGGACAGCAGCCGGGATCTCGGCGCCATAGACCTCGCGCGTTTGGAGTGCCTGGTCGGCGCAGACGATTGCCAGCGGCGCACGATGGTCGATGGGCGGCGTGGTGTTGGTCGCTTCTGCTGGCGGCACTGATTACTGCAGCGTGTCCGGGCTGCCCAGAACGGCGCTGGGCAGGTAGCCCGAGCGGACGTTCGGATCCCATCCGTGCACCTGCACCGCCAGGGCTGTCACTGCGGCCGCGCCGACCGCTCAGATGCAGGAAGATCTCCACACCTGCCAACTGCAATTGCAGGAGACGACGACTCCACCGCATGCAATGAAGGACAGATAAAGGCCCGCACCCTCCCCGACGTGATCCACCGCACCCGCGGATCGTCCGAGAAACCTACCGCAGCAGCGAACCCGAGCCGCGCCCTTAGAGCACCTGCGTACCGACCGCGGGGACACGGACGCCAGCCGGGCGATGATCGCCCGGGCTCGGGCGCTGGTCGGGCACCGGCTGCGCGTCTACCGGCTCAACGAGCAGATGACCGGCAACACGACTCGCCAGGTGCGCACCGTTGTGCACCTCGCCGACCATGGCCCGGACACCGACCCGATCCACGGGAACAGCGCGAAGGAGAACGTGCTGGCCGTGGTGACGGCGCACTACTGGCTGCGCCGTCGGCGCGCCGCCCGGCTGCGCTCGGCCGTACGGCCGCGAGGGCCCGTGCCGGGGCGTGACCGGATCGCACGGTTCGCGCATCGCTCCGCGCGGACGAGCCCGGTGTGGCCGGCATGATGGGGATCGCGGCCGGGTCCGCAGGCCGGTCCGGACGGGTCAGTGGTTCCTCGTGTGCGGCCGCGCGGGGCGCGGCAGTGGCTGACGCCAGTCGCCCAGCGTCGTGAGGAGGAAACGGCGAGCGAGCGACCGTATGTCGTCCCAGGCCGGATCCGTGGCCAGGGCGTCGGCCCAGAGGCCGTCCCGGCAGGTGGCATCAATCGCACCGAGACGGCAGCCGATGTCCCGAAGACGATCGAGATCCTCGGGCTCGAAGACTCCGCGCTCCGCGAGACCTTCGGAGACGCGGCAGAGCAACTCCGCCTCTTCGACGACGCCCTTGGTGTCCAGCTCACGCTCGCCCAGCCAGACGAGCTGGTCATCGATATCGGCTGCCAGGAGGGCCATGAAGCGCAGCGTCCAGGTGCGCACGTGGGCGTCGCCGAGAGAGTTCATTTACGCATGATCGCACTAGCGATCGGTGGCATCGTGCCCTAGTCGGCGGCGGGCCCGGTGCTGATGGCCGGGTCGAGGACCGGGTCGAGGACTTCGACCTCGTCGCTGCACCCTGTGCCGAGCCGGTGCGACACGCACAGTTGGATTACCGCGCTCTTGCCGTATCGGGGGTGGAGGAAGTTGCGTCCTGCCACCCAGCCCTCGGCCGTGGCCGAGTCTGTGCAGGTCACTTCGTTGGTGTCCCGCCACGGGCCGGAGCCGCCGTAGAGCTCGCGGGAGTGGTGGCGCAGGAAGGCGTGGAACTGGCCTGCGGCCTGGCAGTCAATGTAGACGCGCGCGCTGACGACGTAGGAGTCCTTCTCGAAGCGCACTTCTCCCTTGCTCGATGTGGCCTTGTACGCGTTGAACCAGCCGGCGACACGGAGGTCACGGAACTGCCTGACGGTGTCCGCGTGGACGGGCGTCGAGGTCACGCAGGTTAATGCTGTTGCTGCGGCCAGGATGGCGGCGCTGCGGAGCGCGTAGTTCGGTTTGCGGTTCATCCGATGCCCTTCTGGGTTTCGTCCGGCCGGAATGGTTTAGAGGAGGTCTTCTCCGGCGGCTGCGGGCGGGCCCATCAGTACCTTCGGCCAACCCGCCAACGGCCTAGTCCTGCTCCAGGTCTCCGAAGCGGGCGGCGGAGTTCCAGTTGCTGTTGCCCCAGTTGTGTGCGAGGTGAGCGGGGGCGCTCGTATACTTGGAGATATGGACCTCATCGTCGTCGCCACGGTGCCGGGGCTGCGGCTGTGCGCGCCACTTGACGTCGTCGCAGGTGGCGATCGAGGGCTCCGTCGGTTCGAGTTCGAGCGTCTCGGGAGCTCCTGAGGGCCGCAGGTGTTCGGGCCCGTGCTCGACGGTGATCTTGTAGTCGAGCTTCAGCTCGTGGCTCAGGCGCAGTGGGACGGCCCGCGTCACGCGCAGTTCTCCATCCACGTTTGCGGTGCGGCTGCTGGAGGAGACGGTGACGCGGCCGAGCGTCGGTTCTGTGGCCGAGAGGGACAGGTGCGCCACTTCCAGCAGGACGGCCTGCTTGGGGTCCGCGCCGGGCTTGGCCTTCACCGTGTAGGTGATGCTGCCCTTGTAGGTGAGGCGGTAGACCGTGCCGGCCAGTTCCAGCCAGCCCCCCGTCGTACGCAGACGGAACGACTGCTGTGCGCCGATTTGCGGAAGACCGATCGAAGCCGAAGGAGTCGGGTCCAGCATGAGACCTCCCGATCTGGGCGAAGTGGGTACTCCGGTCCTGCTCCTGCGCGCGACGACCGGCCGTGGCCATGGATCTGGACTGCGGAGAGCGGTGCAGCGGCCACCGTCCGAGGCTGAACGAAGGCCACTTGCCGCAGAAGCGCGGCACGAAGGGCTACACCTGAGACTTTTCCGCTCGGGCGGTCTGCGACAGACCCTTGACGGGAACACGCCATAAGTCGGATCAGATGAGGACACGCGCACCGGCGACCGGTACGCGCCCCGCGCAACACTTTGTTTCCCGGCTGCCGGTCTGACCGGCGATAGCTCGCCCGGCCAAGGACCTCTTGGCGCGAACCGCAGAGGGCTCTGCCCCGGGAGGGCCTTGTCCCGCCGGACGGGCGCACTTTTTAGATCAGTCATCGATTTTCCGCTTTGCCGAACGGGGCGGCGTAGCCGGAGGGTAGCTGACTGATGATCCGGTTCAGCTTGCCTCCCGGAGACGGTGTCGGCCAGGGTGGACAGCACTGAGCCTCCGCCAACTTGAAGTCGCAGTTCAATGGGCTGGTGTGTCCGGTCCTCGGGGTGCTTGTGCTGGTCGTGGGCTTGAGTCCGCAGAGAAGATCGTCCGTCACTGGTTGACTTCGAGGTTCGTCAGGACGAGTAACGCGCGCAGGAGGCGGGTGGCGCACCCTTGATGGGACGGGGCTTGCGGGACACGCTGCGTACTCGCAGGTCGGAGCCCGGGGCGGCAGAGCCCCACGGCGGCGAGCGTCGTATGGTTCGACTTCCCCATACGAGACAGGAACGATGCAATGCTCGGCTATTGGCTGGCGGTCGTCTGCCGACTGGTCCTGCCCGCGCTGGCGATCGGCGCGGTATGCGCGGCAGCAATGACTGCCGTGCTGGTCCTGGGCGACGGCATGCCCTGGAGTGGGGCCGCCCCCCAGGCCCTAGCCGCAGGTGCGGCGGTCGCGCTCGCCTTCACCGCCGCGCTGTCCATCTCCATGGTGGTGAGTGCGGCCCGCACGGCTCGCTGGTACGGGCTCACGCTCGGCCCGGAAGCCGTGGCCCTGCCCTCTGTCCGTGAGGTGCGGGTACCTGCCATCGAAGGCAGGACCGTTTTCCAGCTGACAGACAGCGTGCGGTACGCGGTGGAAAAAAACCCCGTCCTGCGGTTGGAAGAGGTCACCGCGTTCGGGCACGGCACCCTCGACCTGACCCTGCACGGGCCGTCGGACACGACGGTCTCCGCGCAGGTCAGCGTCACGACCGGAGCAAAGGAGACGGCCGCCGTCGTAAAGGCGCGTCCGGCGGCCGCGTACAAGCGGCTGGACGCGGCGGCCTGCTGGGCCGTCGCCCGCTCCGTCGAGGAGAGCGTGGCGCAGGCCCTGCGCGCCGAGGCCGCGGGCGGCACGGCCGCCCGCTGACGCCGGACCGCCCGAAGGGATGCCCCTAGCCGCGCTCGGGCCAGACCGGTCCCTGATCGGTCCAGACGACACCCTTAGTACGGCACAGACAGAAGGATGCCCGGCCGGGTCCGTGAAGACCCGCCAGCCGTAGCCGTTGGGGCCGATGAAGTCTTGCTTCAGTGTCGCGCCGAGGACGACGACACGGCTCTGCTCGGACTCGATGTCGTCGACTTCGAAGTCGAGGTGGAATTGCTTGGGGTGCTCGGTGTCGGGCCACTGCGGAGCGTGGTAGTCATCCACTCGGATGAACGCCAGCTCGATCTCGCCGAACCGGATGCCTGCCCAGTCCGCTGAGCTGTCCTCCTTGATGGGACGGCCCGTCACCGCGGAGTAGACGCCAGCTCCATGGTGTCCGGACAGTCGATAACAGAATAGGTGAGTTGCAATATCCTGCGATCTTGGCACGAGTGCACCCGTCCAGACATCATGGACGCCTGGAACAACCGGAACCGCACATCGGCCGTCCCCGCACAGCGCCAGGTTCGGTAACCGAGGTCGCCCTACCCGTCAACGCGGACGGCGCCGGCCGCTCACCGGTACGGGGCGGATCACCGCTCCGTACCCGAGGCGCCGCGAGCCCCAGCGCACACGCGCTGGAACACCACCGGGCCGGCGCCCGGCTGCGGAAGCGATCGTCACCACGGACGACCTCAGGACACCACACCACTCCAGTGTGGCGAGGGCGCGCTTCGTTGTACGTGGCATCCCCGGCCAGATGATCCCTCCCTGCCGGGGCACTGTCCCCGTCGCCCGTCCGGTGCGACGGGTGGTAGCTCACCAGCTCATCTTCCATGTGTCCTTCGGCATGGTCGCCAGGTAGCGGCATGTGGCCCGGAGTGCTTGGTCGGCGTGGTTTTCGGTGAGCGGGGGCGGACCGCCGGGGATGTCGCCGAGGGAGGTGGGGAAAGGCGGTGCGTTGTTGTACGGGGCCATGAGTCCGGGGATGTGGCGCAGTGCGCTGGGTGAGGTGTCGGGGTCGGTGCCGGCGGTGAGAACGCTGCTGATGACGTCGTGGTACAAGCCCGGGTCGACCAGGCGCGGCCGGAGTTGCCTGAGGTCGATGCCGAGGTCGCGCGGGGCCCGTTCGCCGAGCATGGTGAGAGCGGTCTTGGAGCCGACGTCGACGACGTGCTGCATGGGGAGCGCGGCGGGGCCGGCGGTGATCCAGTAGTCGTCCCGGGCGGCGGGGTTGCGGGCCAGGGCGGCGAGGGCGGCGGCGATGACGTCGGTGGGGAGCAGGTCGATCCGGGTCGCGGGGGTGCAGGGCAGGAAGGGCAGGTGGCCCCACATGGCCAGGCCGACGAGGTAGTGGAATGCCTGGAGGCGGGCGACGGCGCCGGTGCGGGTGTCGCCGATGACAGTGGAGATCCTGGCGATGGTGGC
Organism: Streptomyces sp. WAC05374; assembly: GCF_004353505.1. GTDB lineage: Bacteria > Actinomycetota > Actinomycetes > Streptomycetales > Streptomycetaceae > Streptomyces. The sequence continues at coordinate 7,580 of NZ_SMNQ01000001.1, read as the reverse complement.
GGGCAGGCCGGATTCACGGACGAGGGTCTCTCCTGCTTGCTTGGATTCGGCGTAGGCGTTGAGGGTGGCATCCGGTCGGATGCGGCTGATGAAGGCGGTGGAGCAGTGCACCAGGCGGGCGTCGGCGTCCTCGACGAACCGCAGGACGTGTCCGACGCCGCGTACGTTGACCCGGTGCAGGTTGCGCGGTGCGGAGCCGAAGTTGACCAGGGCCGCGCAGTGGATAACGACGTCGATGGTGGCCGCCAGTTCCCGGTAGTCGGTGGGGGTCAGCCCGAGCCAGGGCCGGGTGATGTCTCCCCGGCGCGTGGGGCCCGCGGTGGGCTTGTGATGGGTCAGAGCGACGACAGGACCGCTGTCGGCCAGGTGGCTGAGCAGCGCGGAGCCGACGACGCCCGAAGCGCCGGTCAGCAGGAGCACCGGTGAATCGCTCACGATCCTTCCTCCTCCGGCGAGTGGTCGGCGGCGGGACGGTCGCGGACGTGGACGTGATCCGCCGCCAGGGTGACGTCCAACGCGTAGGGCCGGTGGGGGGCTTCGTCGGTGTGGGCGGTGCGCAGGTCATCGGCCACGGTGATGCGGCATGGGTGGGTGGCCGTGCGGCGGGCCACGTGCTCCTTGGCGGCGATCAGCGGTGTGCTGTCGCGGAGGGACAGGCCGGCCGGCAACTGGTAGAGGGAGGCCGCTGTTCCGGGGAAGAAGTCGAGTTGGCGCACATCGTCGTGCCGGAGCACGGTTGTCGCGTCGTGTGCGGTGGACAGCAGGAGGCCGGGCACGTAGCGGCGGTCGCGAAGGTAGTCGCGGCGCAGGTGGGGGGGCATGTCCAGCAGGGGTCCCACCGGCAGGAGGATGAGCACCAGGCGGGCGTCGGTCAGGACCCGTTCGGCCACGCACAGTTGGAGGTCGACGGCCGGCAGGCGCGCGTCACCGGTGTGGAAGCCGGCGAAGCGGGCCTCGACCTCGATGAGGCCGGTGCCGGGCAGAGGCCCGTACGTGTGCAAGCGGCTGAGCCGGTGGGGGTAGGTGACGCTCGCGCGGTCGATGGAGGGGGACCATTGCCACATGCGGGTGTGCGGAATGATGTGCGTGGCGGCATCCAGCAGGCCTTGGTGGAGCAGGCCGGGCGGCACGCTGCCGCGCCCGGGGTGGAGGACGCCCGACGCGCCGCCTTCTCCGGATCTGGCCGAGCGGAGGTACTGGAAACGGGGGCCGTGGAAGCAGTCGCCGCTCTCATAGGGGTCGGCCATGGGGACGGTGTGTTCCAGGGGGGCGAAGCGGCGTGGCGGCGGGAGTACGTCGAACACGGCCGTGGCGCACGCCACCGGCGCGAAGCGGGACAGCCGCGCCTCGCGCAGCTCTAGCCAGGCCGACAGCGTCACCTGGGGGCGGGCGGCCGAGCCCACGCAGGTCAGGCGCAGGGAAGTCGGCCCCGGCAGGGGCAGCCAGCGTCGCACCTGAAGGTCGCGAAGCCCCGTGGCGGTACGGCCCGCGTACCGGGTGGCCGCCCTCGCGATCAGATCGGCCATCGACATCAGGGGCAGGGCGGGCACTGTCCAGGTGGGGCAGTGGTCGCGCACCCAGTCGTGGGTGGCGGGATCCAGCACGGTCTCCGTCACAGGCTCACCCAACGGGCCCGGCGCTTCGGCGACGCCCTGTCTGGCGAGGCCTGCCCGTTCCCGGGACCACATGGCCACCAATTGGGCGACGGCCCGGCCTTGCACGCGCAGGAACCGCTGGTGCAGCTCGGTCGCCCGGCCGTGCTGTGCCGCGATCAGTGGCCGGAGGACCTCGCCCGTACTCGGCCTGGCGGGGATCGGCTGCGCCGGGTCGGGCGCGAAACACGGCTGCTCCGGGGCCGGCTGCACGGGGGCCCGCACGGGGTTGGGCTGCGCGGGATTCGGCCGTACGTCGTGCGGGTCCTCCGGCGAAGGCACCGGACCGGCGAACGCGTCCTTGCCGGTCCGCGGTGGCCGCGGCAATACCTCTACGTGCGTGGTCGGGTCGGGTGAGGGGACGTCAGGCATCGTCGGCCTCCCCGAGAACGGCGGAGAGCGGCCCGGCGGCCAGGACCACCTGCGGCCGCGACACCGCGGTCGTGAGCTCGGTGACGAACGCCCGTGCGCCATCGTCCATCGACAGCATGGGCACTCCGCCCATGGCGAAGAGGTCGGCCAGTTCGGGCGATACCATGCCGCCTCGCCAGGGGCCCCACACCAGTGCCCGCACACAGGCGTCTCCGCGCAGTGCGTGCTCAGCCGCGATCATGTGGTTCAGGGTTTCGTTGGCCATGGCGTAGTCGCTCTGGGCGGCGTTGCCGAAGCTGCTCGCCACCGAGGAGAAGGCGCACAGCAGTCGCAGCGGATCGGTCCGGGTCGCCTCCAGGAGTGCGGCCAAACCCTCCACTTTGGTGGTGAACACCGAGTCGAACTGGTCGAGCGTCTTGTGCCGGATCCGCCGGTCGGCGATCACGCCTGCGCCGTGCACGAGGCCGGTGACAGGCCCCCAGTGGCTGCGCACCTCCTCCAGCGCGGTGCCGACCTGATCGCGGTCGCGGATGTCCACCCGTAGATAACGGACGTGCGCGCCCGCCTCCTCAAGGGCCGTGGTGGTGGCGCGAATCCGCTCGCCGTGCGGGCCGTCCGGTGCGGCACGGCCGAGCAGGACGAATCGTGCGGGGCAGGTCCGGGCGAACTCGACGAGCGCGGCGGCGGTGATGCCGCGGGCGCCGCCCGAGGCGACGATCACCGGATGGGGCGGGAGGTCCAGCGGCTGGAGCGGGGCGTCCGGGGCGTCGGTGAAGTGCAGCAGTCGGCGCGCGCCGCCCGTGGACAGGCCGACGTTCATTGCCTGCCCGCCCGTCAGCAGCTCCTCGACGATGCCCCGGGCGGCCTCGGCCGGAGTCCGGTCCCCGCAGGCGTGGTCGATGGCCTTGACCGACGCCTTGGGCCACTCGGCCATGGCGGTACGGGCCAGTGCGGCCAGGCCGCCGGTCCAGGCGCGTTGCGCGTCGGGCGTGCTGAGTCCGAAGTCGCCGCCGGTGTTCTGGACGGTGACCAGGACACCGCCCTGCTCCTCGGCCCTCGGCGCGAGGGTGTGCGCGGCCCGCAGGGCCTCGCGTTGCATGGCGAACGCGTCCGGCAGCAGGGCCGGCCGGGCCAGGCCGCCGAGGAAGATCACCCCGGCTGCGCCGGTCGGCACGGTGGGCCGGGACTCGGCGGCCACGCCGTGCTCCCGCAATTGGCGCGCAACCTCGTCGCCGATGCCCGTCCGGTCCCCCGTCACCACGATGGTGCCGTGCCGCAGGCCGGCCATCTCCCTGCCCGGGGCGGGCGTCTCACGCAGCACCGGTACGTGCCGGTGCACACGTGAGGCGGTCGAGCCGGCCCTGACCACCGTGGCAGGCACGCCGGCGGCGGGCAGTCCAGCGGCGGGCGAGCCGCTTGCCGGGGCCGTCTGTGCGAGCAGCTCCCTCAGATGGTCGGCCACCTCTCCCACGGTCCGGAACGTCACGATGCGTGTGACGAGCGACCGGTCGACATTCTCCAGGGTGGGGAACATCGGGCGCAGCGCCCCCAGGATCTGCATCCTGGTGATCGAGTCGAGGCCGAGGTCGGCCTCGAGTTCCATGTGAGGCGCGAGCATGTCGACGGGATAGCCGGTCTTCTCCGAGACCACCGACAGCACCAGCGACTCCATCTCCGTCGGCGCGACAGGGGCCGCGGGCGGGACTTCGGCCGGTTCGGGTGTTCCGGGTGCTTCGCTCGTCGGCCCGGTGTGGGGCAGCGGCGGCAGACCGATGTTGTCCGCCGTCTCCGGCGGGTGCTGGTCAGCATCGGGGAGGTGTGAGGCGTGCGGGTCGCGCAGTGCGCCGGCGGCGAGGGCTTCGATGGACTTCTCGGCGAGGCGGAGATACTCGGCGTGGGCCTGTGCGGTCTGCCGCTGTACCTCCAGCAGTGCGCGGGCCATGCCCGCGCCGGGCTCCTCCTCCCACTGAGGCTCCGGCGTCGGGCTGCCCAGGAAGTCCGGACCGGTGACTGACTGCGTGCCCTGGCCAGGCTCGGCGGCGGAGAATGCGGCGTCACGCGCTATCGGGGAGGGCGGTACGGCGGCGGCCGCGCCGGAGGCCGGGTAGCGCCGTCCGTAGTTTCCTCCGTCGATGGTCAGGCGCATCCGCAGCGCGGAATCCGACGCCGTCTTCCGGTCCGGCGGTGGGGCCGCGTGATGTGCCCACAGGCCCGCCGGCCGGAGGGTGACACCCAGGGTGAACAGCCGTGCCAGCGCTTGGTTCAGGCCCGTCACACCCCGCTCCGTGGCCGGGTCGCAGGGAACCGAGTGATGGGGCTCGTCGCCGAGGATCCGGTCGATCAGACGGGTGAGCACCTGGCCCGGTCCGACCTCCAGGAACGTACGCACACCGTCCGCGTACATCGCCCGGATCATGTCGGTGAAGCGGATGGGCGAGGCGAGCTGAGCGGTGATCCGTTCGCGGATCCGGTCAGGCTGGAGGGGATGGAGCGCGGCGTCCGCGTTGCCGTACACGTCCAGCCACGGTGCCCGGATGGTCCGGCCGCTCAGGAAGTCGGCCAGCGGCGCGGCGGCGGAGGACATCAGCGGGCTGTGGAAGGCCGTGGCCACCTCCAGCCGACGGCTGGTGATGCCTGCCGCCGAGCAACGCCCTTCGGCTCGTGCGATCCCGGCGCGGGAGCCGGAGAGAACCGTCTGGCCCGGCGCGTTGTCGGCGGCGACCCACACCTCGTCACTCTCCACGCTCTCCTCACTCGCCGCTATGTCCGCCACGAGGTCCGCCACGAGGTCCGCCACGAGGTCCGCCGGGGCGTCGACCGCAAGCATCCCGCCGGGCACGGCCGCAGCGTCCCGCATGAGCTCCCCGCGCCGACGGGCCAGCAGGAGCAGGGTATCGGCGTCGAACACCCGAGCGGCGTGCAGTGCCGTCAGTTCGCCGAAGCTGTGCCCGGCGACGCAGTCCGGCCGGATCCCCACCGCGTCGAGCACGTCGAGCAGGGCGAGGCTGTGCGCGGCGAGGGCCGGCTGGGCCCACTCGGTACGGGTCAGTGTCCGCTGCTGCCGTCGATGGTCGTCCTCGGTCGTGGCGGGTGGCGGGAAGACGACGTCCGCCAATGAGCGGTCGCCGAGCTCCAGGGCCGCGGCACGCTGCCACACCTCGTGTGCGCGTGGGAAATGCAGGGCGACCTCGGCGCCCATCTGTGGTCGCTGCGTACCCTGGCCGGGGAAGACGAACGCGATGCGGCCGCCGGCCGGTGCCCCGCTGCCGTAGTGGATCCCTTGCGGCGAGGAGAAGGACGCTTGTGGCCGCCCCTCGATCCGTGACGCCGCCTGCCGCAGTCTTGCGGCCAGGTCCTGGCCATCGGTGGCGACGACGGCCAGCCGGCAAGCGGCCGTGGCGTCGGCGTCGTCATGGGACCGGCGGGCAAGCGTGGCCAGGCGGGAGCCCGCATGGTCCTCCGCCGCCTGCACCAGGTCCCGGCAGCGGTTCACCAGAGCGGCCGGCGTATCGGCGGACAGGACCACCAGTTCGGACGGCCGCGCCGCGCACAGCCCGGGGGCCGTCATGTCGGCGGGGTACTCCTCCAGGGTGATGTGCACGTTGGAGCCGCCGAAGCCGAAGCTCGACACCGCCGCCCGCCGCGCATGGGCCGCGGTGTGCACCCAGGGGCGGGCCGCGGTGTTCAGGTAGAAGGGGCTGCCGTTCAGGCCCAGGGCAGGGTTGGGTTTCCCGGCCTTGATGGTGGGCGGCAACACCCGGTGGTGCAGTGCCAGGGCCGCCTTGATCAGTCCGGCGGCGCCGGCGGCTCCCGTGGTGTGACCGATCTGGGACTTCACCGAGCCCAGCGCACACCAGGCGGTGTCCGTGCGGCCGGTGCCGGTGAACACCTCCCGCAGGGCCGTGACTTCCGCGGAGTCGCCCGCGACGGTGCCGGTGCCGTGGGCTTCCACCAGGCTCACCGTGTCCGGCCCGTAGCCGGCGGCGCCATAGGCCCGGCGCAGTGCCCGCGCCTGGCCGGAGGCAAGCGGGGCGTAAATGGCCGTGCCGCTGCCGTCCGAGGACGCCCCGACCCCGCGGATCACCGCGTAGATCCGGTCGCCGTCCCGTTCCGCATCCGCCAGCCGTCGCAGCGCGAGCAGCGCGATGCCCTCACCCAGCACGGTACCGTCGGCGTCCTCGGCGAACGGCCGGCAGTCACCCGTGCGTGACAGGGCCATGGCCTTGCTGAAGGCGGTGAACGTCATCGGATCGTTGAGGGTGTCCGCCCCGCCGGTGATGACGAGGTCCGCCCGCCCCAGGAGGAGGTCGTCCACGGCGACGGACACGGCTGCCAGCGAGCTGGCGCAGGCCGCGTCCACCGTGAAGTTGCCTCCGTGCAGGTCGAAGGTGTTGGCGATGCGGCCGGCAACCACGCTGCTCAACACACCGGGGAGGGTAGCCGCCTGCCAGGGCACGTAGTGATCGGCGATCCGGTCACAGATGGCCTTCGCCCGTCCCTCCGCGATACCGCACTCGCGCAGCGCCTTGAGCCACACCGGGCGGCCCATCCGTAACCCGGTCTCCCCGATCAACTGAACAGCCACCGACCCCAGATAAACACTCACCCGCTCACCGTCCACCCGGCGGCCTCCGCGTACGGCGGCAAGGCCGGTGAGCAGCCGGTCGGCGGCGATCAGTGCCAGCAACTGGGCGGTGTCGGTCGCCTCGATGGCACTGGGCCGCAAGCCATAGGCGGCCGGGTCGAACTCCACCTCGGGCAGGAACGCACCGCGCTTGCAGTAGGTCTTGTCCTCGGCTGCCGGATCGGGGTCGTAGTAGTCCTCCGCGCGCCAGCGGTCAACCGGTACGTCGGTCACCAGGTCGCGGCCCTGGAGGATATTGCGCCAGTAGTCGTCTAGTTCCCGGGCCCCGGGCATGATGGCACTCATACCCACGATGGCGACCGGTTCCATGGTGCTCGGCCGGTTGTCGGACATGATGGGCTGCCTCCGGAAATCGGGATTACGGGGCGGGTGACGGATCGTCAGCGCAGTGGGCGCGGCCGGTACTGACCGGCGTGAGGCGGTAACTCGACCCCGTGGGTGCGAAGCTGCCGTATGCGGGTGACCACCGCCGCGCCCTGCATCAGGTTCAGTGCGATCTGGGCGACCGTCCGCCGCGCGGGCTCGGCCAGGAAGGTGCCCTTGGTCCATTCATTGAACGCACCGGCTGCGGGGGAGCACCAGAGCTGGTAGTCGCTGCGCCGGGTGGTGTTTCCCGTGACGGCCCACCGGCTCGACGAGCCGAGGTACCACTGGAACACCAACGCCATGCGGTGTTTGGGGTCCTTCTCGGCCCGACCGACCTCCGCCGTGTCGCGGTGCGTCCAGTATGCGCGCGTCCAGTCCCAGACTGCTTCCACCGAAGCCCCGAGCACCTCACGCTCCAGCTTTTCGCGCTCCGGTGCGGGAATGGCCTCCAGGGAGGGGTACTGCCGGTACATCCGGGCTAGCCGGGCAGCCCTGCCCGCGAACATCGTGCCCCGGCGCAACACCTGCACCTGGGCGCCCAGCTC
>NZ_SMNQ01000019.1 GCF_004353505.1 Streptomyces sp. WAC05374 | reverse complement strand
TCAACCTCACCCGCATCGACGCCTGGCTCACCGGCAGACCCCTCGCCCGCACCCGGACCTCACCCTTTGCAGCACTCCGCCCCGCTGGATGAAGCCCAGCGGGGCGGAATTAACCAACAGCGTCCGAACCACGGCCGGGGGCACCGTCGTGTCGGGGTGCTCAACTCCGCCGCGAGAGCCCTGGGGACGATGGCCGAAAGTGCCCTTGCCCGCCCCCGAAGGGGCCATCCGGCTGACATCGCTCGCCCGTCCCCGCATCCCCCTTCCACGGCCCCCGACGGGCGCGCCGGGAGGTTTCAACTGCCGTACGGGGGAAGGGGATTACGGGTCGGACCAGGCCTGTCGGCCGTTACTGCCCGCAGGTCCCGAAACGCCGTAGTAGCAGGCCAGTTACCCCCTACGGAGGCGACAACTCGCCCCAGATGGCACAATCGGTGCATGGAACGCGACAGCCAACTCGAGCTCTATCAGGCCGTCGCAGCCCGACTGAAAGAAGCGCACTCCCGTGTGCGCGAACTGCAAGTCCCGGAGGGCGTAAGGATGACGCTGTCCCGGAAGCTGCTGGCCATCACGGCTGCGGCGAAGCACGATCTCGCAGGCGCGGCAAGGCGGCTGGACCGGCTGATGAAGGACCTCGACGAGGGCCGATTCCCTGAAGGGGACTGACACTCGAACTCCGCGGCGGCCGACTTCGTTGCGGCACTAGGGTGATTAGCCCGTTTCGTGTTTGATTTGCGGTATATATCTGCCTAACGTGCGAAAAGCTTGAACACTTTCGTTCCGGCAATGTCTCCGAAGGGGAAGACGTGAACAAGGCGCAGCTCGTAGAAGCGATTGCCGACAAGATGGGCGGCCGCCAGCAGGCCGCCGATGCTGTCGACGCGGTGCTCGACGCGATCGTCCGTGCCGTGGTCGGCGGTGACCGGGTCTCGGTCACCGGCTTCGGCTCGTTCGAGAAGGTCGACCGTCCGGCCCGGTACGCCCGCAACCCGCAGACGGGTGAGCGCGTACGGGTCAAGAAGACCTCCGTTCCGCGCTTCCGTGCCGGTCAGGGCTTCAAGGACCTGGTCAGCGGCTCGAAGAAGCTCCCCAAGGGTGGCGAGGTCGCCGTCAAGAAGGCGCCCAAGGGCAGCCTCACGGGCGCGCCGGCCACCATCTCCAAGGCCGTGGGCAAGAAGGCGGCCGCCAAGAAGACCACGGCGGCGGCGAAGAAGGCGGCGGCCAAGAAGGCGACGCCGGCGAAGAAGACCACCACCGCGGCGGCCAAGAAGACCACCGCCAAGAAGGCCACGCCGGCCAAGAAGACCACGACTGCGGCGGCCAAGAAGGCCACGCCGGCCAAGAAGACCACCACCGCGGCGGCCAAGAAGACCACCGCCAAGAAGACCGCGCCGGCGAAGAAGGCCACGGCGAAGAAGGCGCCCGCCAAGAAGACCACGGCGCGCAAGACCACCGCCAAGAAGACCGCCTCGCGCAGCAAGTAAGCGGCACGAGGCCCCAGGGCCACTCACACGCCGGGCCGGGCTCCCCGAGAGGGAGCCCGGCCCGCGGTGCGTGCGGACCCGGCGGTCAGAACGTCTGGAGCGTCACCAGCGTGATGCGCAGCCCCTCGCCCTGCCCCTCCGTCTCGATCCTGACCCGCTGACCCGGCCGCAGCAGCCGCAGCCCGCCCGCGTCGAAGGCCGCCGCGGAGAAGTCCACCGGGGTGCCGTCGTCGAGCAGCACACTCCCGCTGCGGGAGTCGGGGTCGTACGTGTACGCGGTCGCCTGCATGAACGGCAGCTTATCCGCCCGCCCCGCCCGCCGCCCCGGCGTCCACCGCCCACCGCTCTGCCGTGCGGGGCCCCACGCCCAGCTCCACGGCGGCCCGCAGATCGTCCCCGGTGTCCACGTCCCGCCGTACGGAGCCGACGCCGTCCAGTTGTATTTCCACCGCACCGGACAACAAATGCCGCCGCCGCGACGCCCCGCCGAAAGCCGGGCGCAATTCCACTCCGGGGGCCGCCGCCAGCAATGTCGTACCGATTTCGGCGGCATCCGCGAGAAAAGCGCGCGGAAATTCCGAGGCGGCGGCCAGAACCCGGGACAGTTCCCCCGGCCGCAGCGCCGGGAGGTCGGCGTTCAGGGTCGCCACCGGAGCGCCGGGACGCCGCAGGCGCACCGCCCGCGCCCCGTACGCCAGCGCGGCGTTCAGGCCGGCGGCCGGGGCGTCCGGCACGATCCTCGCCCCCAGGGCACCCAGTGTGAGCGCCGCCACCGGGTCGTCCGTGACGACCGACACATCCCGTACCGCCGGGCAGGCCAGCGCCGCCGCCACGGTGTCCTGCGCGAACGCCAGCGCCAGCCGTGGCCGCACCAGGGGACCGGCGGCGCCGGCGAGCCTGCTCTTCGCCCGGACAAGGGGCTTCAGCGGGACGACCAGGGACCAGGAGCCGGTCGGGTCGGCGTTCGTGGCGGGGCCTCCTTCGATACGGCGGCGGAGCGGTGGCCGCGCCCGGGTGGTGCGGCGGTGGTACCGGGGTGGTACGGCGGGCCGGCCCGCCGGGGCCCATTGTGGCGCGGCCCCGGCGTGACCCGGAGCGTCGGCGTCCGAGGCGGGGCGTACGGTGTTCTCGACAGACCAGGGGCCTGGGGCGACACTTGACCCCCGGCAAGCCCCCCAGAGGAAGGTGTCCGAGTGTCCCGCCGCAGAATCGGCTTCTGGTACCGCCTGGCGGCGGTCATCGCAAAACCACCACTGGTGGTTCTGTTCAAGCGGGACTGGCGGGGAATGGAGCACATTCCGGCCGACGGCGGATTCATCACCGCGGTCAACCACAACTCCTATCTCGACCCACTGTCCTACGCGCACTACCAGTACAACACCGGGCGGGTCCCGCGCTTCCTGGCGAAGGCGGCGCTGTTCAAGAGCTCGTTCGTCGGCATGATGCTGACCAACACCGGGCAGATCCCCGTCTACCGGGAGACGACCAACGCGCTGGACGCCTTCCGCGCCGCCGTCGCCGCCATCGAACGGGGCGAGTGCGTCGCCTTCTACCCCGAGGGCACCCTCACCCGCGACCCCGACATGTGGCCCATGGCGGGCAAGACCGGCGCCGCCCGCGTCGCGCTGCTCACCAAGGTGCCGGTCATCCCGGTCGCCCAGTGGGGTGCCAACTTGGCGATGCCGCCCTACGCCAAGGAGAACAAGCTCCGCCTCTTCCCGCGCAAGACCCTGATCGTGCAGGCCGGGCCGCCCGTCGACCTCAGCCGGTTCTACGACAAGGAGCCCACCCCCGAGGTGCTGCGCGAGGCGACCGAAACCATCATGGCCGCCATCACCTCCCTCCTGGAGGAGGTCCGGGGCGAGAAGGCCCCCGCCATGCCGTACGACCACCGCAAGGCCCGCCTGGAACAGCGGCGCAGGGCCGCAGGGGAGGAAGCGAAGTGACACGCCCCGAGCAGGCGGACCGATCCGGCGGGACCCCCGTCAAGGCAGCCGTCTTCGGCACCGGGTCCTGGGGCACCGCCTTCGGCATGGTGCTCGCCGACGCGGGCTGCCAGGTGACCCTCTGGGGCCGCCGCCAGGAGGTCGCCGACGCCATCAACCACGGCCGCACCAACCCGGACTACTTCCCGGGCACCGAACTGCCCGCGTCGGTGAGCGCCACCACGGACCCCGCCGAAGCCGCCCACGACGCCGACTTCACCGTGCTCGCCATCCCTTCCCAGACGCTGCGCGGCAACCTCGCCGCCTGGGCGCCGAAGCTGGCCCCCGGCACGGTCCTGGTCTCCCTGATGAAGGGCATCGAACTGGGCACCGCCAAGCGGATGAGCGAGGTGATCCAGGAGGTCGCCGGCGTCCCCGAGGACCGCGTCGCCGTGGTCACCGGCCCCAACCTCGCCAAGGAGATCGTCGCCCGCATGCCCGCGGCCGCCGTCGTCGCCTGCCGGGACGAGGCCGTCGCCCAGCGGCTCCAGGCCGCCTGCCACACCCCCTACTTCCGCCCGTACACCAACACCGACGTCGTCGGCTGCGAACTGGGCGGTGCCGTGAAGAACGTCATCGGCCTGGCCGTCGGCATCGCGGACGGCATGGGCCTCGGCGACAACGCCAAGGGCTCGCTCATCACGCGCGGCCTGGCCGAAACCACCCGCCTCGGACTGGCGATGGGCGCCGACCCGCTGACCTTCTCCGGCCTGGCCGGCCTCGGAGACCTGGTCGCCACCTGCTCCTCGCCCCTCTCCCGCAACCACACCTTCGGCTTCAACCTCGGCAAGGGCATGACCCTGGAGGAGACCATCGCGGTCACCAGGCAGACCGCCGAGGGCGTCAAGTCCTGCGAGTCCGTGCTGGATCTGGCCCGCCGCCACGGCGTCGACATGCCCATCACGGAGACGGTCGTCGGCATCGTCCACGAGGGGAAGCCGCCGATGGTGGCGCTCAAGGAGCTGATGTCACGGGCCGCCAAGCCGGAGCGGCGCTGACACCGGCGGCCGGGGCCACTCGGTCGCTGACGCGGCCGGAGGGAGCAGGTACGCTCATCGCGATATGAGCAGCGAGAACCTCCCCACCAGCCCCGGGCGCAAGCCGCGCGTGGCCGTCGTCTTCGGCGGCCGCAGCTCCGAGCACGCCATCTCCGTCGTCACGGCCGGTGCCGTCCTGCGCGCCATCGACCGGGACGCCTACGACGTGCTGCCCATCGGCATCACCACCGACGGCCGCTGGGCGCTGACCGCCGACGAACCGGAGCGGATGGCCATCGCCGACCGCGCGCTGCCGAGCGTCGACGACCTCGCCGAGTCCGCCGAGGGAAGCGTCGTGCTGTCCGTCGACCCCGGCAGCCGCGAGGTCGTCTACAGCGAGCCCGGCTCGGTCCCCAAGGTCCTGGGCGACGTCGACGTCGTCTTCCCGGTGCTGCACGGCCCGTACGGCGAGGACGGCACCCTCCAGGGGCTCCTGGAGCTCGCCGGCGTCCCGTACGTGGGCGCGGGCGTGCTCTCCTCGGCCGTCGGCCAGGACAAGGAGTACATGAAGCGGGTCTTCGTCTCCTTCGGGCTGCCGGTCGGCCCGTACGAGGTGATCCGCCCCCGCGAGTGGGAGCAGGAACCTTCCGCCGCGCGCAGGAAGATCACCGACTTCGCCGCCGAGCACGGCTGGCCGCTCTTCGTGAAGCCCGCCCGGGGCGGCTCCTCGATGGGCATCACCAAGGTCGACGGCCCCTCCGGGCTGGACGCCGCGATCGAGGAGGCCCGGCGCCACGACCCCAAGGTCATCGTCGAGTCGCTGCTGAGCGGCCGCGAGATCGAGTGCGGCGTGCTGGAGTTCGAGGACGGGCCGCGCGCCTCCGTCCCCGCCTGGATCCCGCCGGTCACGGACCACGACTTCTACGACTTCGAGGCCAAGTACATCGACTCCGCCTCCGGTGTCGTCCCCGCCCCGATCACCCCGGAGCAGACGGCCGAGGTGCAGCGGCTCGCGATCGCCGCGTTCGAGGCGGCGTCCTGCGAGGGCCTGGTCCGCGCGGACTTCTTCCTCACGGACGAGGGCGAGTTCGTCATCAACGAGATCAACACCATGCCGGGCTTCACGCCGATCTCCATGTACCCGCGCATGTGGCAGGAGAGCGGCGTCAGCTACCCCGAGCTGGTCGACCGGCTCATCCAGGCGGCCCTCCGCCGCCCCACGGGCCTGCGCTGACACGCCCCCGGCGCCCGGCCGCGGACCGCGGCCGGGCGCCGGGGAACAGCCCGCCGAGCGGATCACGGGGACGGAGCCGAGCGGACGCGGGACCGGCCCGGAGCCGGATCCCGCGAACGGCCGTGAACGGCGACCGGGGGGTCACAGGGTCTTCGGAACGGTCCTCGACACCGGGGCGGCCAGGTCCAGCAGGGGCTTCACCTCGGTGAAGCTCCGGTCCAGGGTCACCTCGACGTAGGCCTTGCGGTACGTCGTGGTCAGCCGCGTCCCGCCGTCCCCGGTCTTCTCCAGCAGCCAGTCCACCCCGTCGACCTCGACCGCGTCCGCCTTGTCATGGCTCATACCGGCGGGGCGGGCGACACCGCAGCGCAGTACGATCGCCCCGTCCCCCCAGCCGGCGGTCAGATCGGAATCCGGCTCCGGATCACTCCGGTCCAGTCCCGTGACGGTCTCCGGAAGCTGCCCGTGCAGCGCGCCGCAGTAGGCGGCTTCCTCCGACGACGGACTGGGAACCGCGACGGACGCCTGCGCGTCCGTCCGGGAACAGCCCGAGACCGCCAGCAGGACAGCGGCGGCCACGACGGCGGCAGGCAGGGCGGGCAGGCGGCGAAGCCGGTGCGAAGACGTCACCGGCTCAGGGTAGACGGGGGCTACAGGTGTACGACCGGGCAGGTCAGAGTGCGCGTGATCCCGTCCACCTGCTGGACCTTGGCGACCACCATGCGGCCGAGCTCGTCGACCGTGTCGGCCTGGGCGCGCACGATCACGTCGTACGGACCCGTGACGTCCTCGGCCTGGATCACCCCCGGGATCTTGGAGATGGTGTCGGCGACCGTCGACGCCTTGCCCACCTCGGTCTGAATAAGGATGTACGCCTGTACCACGGAACCTCCAGGGCGGCCACGAGGATCTTGTGGAGAAGAAAGGGACGCCACGGTACCGCGTCGCCGCGGGCAGCGGGGAGACCCGCGCGGCCGGTGGCGCGCGAGGCCGGCGCACGAAGCACCGGGTTGACGGTCTACTTGACGGTACCTACAGCAGTGGCGGGTCGCGAGCGCAACCGCACTGGGGCAGAAGGGGCACAGCGATGAAGGGCACTGTCGGCGAGTTGGGGGAGTTCGGGCTGATCAGGGAGCTCACCTCCCGGCTCACCTCCACCCCGGCGGTACGGATCGGACCCGGCGACGACGCCGCGGTCGTGGCCGCACCCGACCGGCGTGTGGTGGCGAGCACGGACATCCTGCTGGAGGGACGGCACTTCCGCCGCGACTGGTCCACCGCCTACGACGTCGGCCGCAAGGCCGCCGCGCAGAACCTCGCGGACATCGCGGCCATGGGCGCCGTACCCACCGCGCTGCTGCTCGGCCTGGTCGTCCCCGCCGAACTCCCGGTGACCTGGCCGACCGAGCTGATGGACGGCCTGCGCGACGAGTGCCAGGTCGCGGGCGCGGCCGTCGTCGGCGGCGACGTCGTACGCGGCGACACGATCACCGTGTCCATCACGGCCCTGGGCGACCTGCGCAACCACGAGCCGGTCACCCGCGCCGGGGCGCAGCCGGGCGACGTCGTCGCGTACACCGGCTGGCTGGGCTGGTCGGCGGCCGGGTACGCGGTCCTCTCCCGCGGGTTCCGCTCGCCGCGCGCCTTCGTCGAGGCCCACCGGCGGCCCGAGCCGCCCTACCACGCGGGCCCCGCGGCCGCCGGGCTCGGCGCGACCGCCATGTGCGACGTCAGCGACGGACTCATCGCCGACCTCGGGCACATCGCCGAGGCCAGCAAGGTCCGGATCGACCTGCGCTCGGGGCTCATCGACATCCCCACCCAGATGAACGACATCGGCCAGGCCGTCGGCGTCGACCCCATGCAGTGGGTCCTCACCGGCGGTGAGGACCACGCCATCGTCGCGACCTTCCCGCCGGACGTGAAACTCCCGGCCCGCTGGAAGGTCATCGGCGAGGTCCTCAACCCCTCCGCCCTGCCCCAGGTCACCGTGGACGGCGCCCCCTGGCACACCACGGGCGGCTGGGACCACTTCGGAGAGGGCGAATGAGCTCCCGCGCCATACCCACCGTCCTGACCGTCGCCGGGTCCGACTCCGGCGGCGGCGCGGGCATCCAGGCCGACCTGAAGACCATGCTGGCGCTGGGCGTGCACGGCATGAGCGTCATCACCGCCGTCACCGCGCAGAACTCCCTGGGCGTCCAGGGCGCCTGGGAGCTGCCCGCGGAGGCCGTGCGGGCCCAGTACCGCAGCGTCGTCGACGACATCGGCGTACAGGCCGTGAAGACCGGCATGCTGGCGTCGGCGGCGCTGGTGGAGACCGTCGCGGAGCTGCTGGCCGGGACGGACGCGCCCGTGGTCGTCGACCCGGTCGGGGTGTCCAAGCACGGCGACTCCCTCCTCGCCGCCTCGGCGCTGGACTCGGTGCGCGAGCGGCTGCTGCCGGTCGCCACCGTGGCGACGCCCAACCTGGACGAGGTGGCCCAGCTCACCGGCGTGCGGGTCGGGGACGAGGCCGATCTGCGGCGGGCCGCCGCCGCCGTCCTGGAGTTCGGGCCGTGCTGGGCGCTGATCAAGGGCGGGCACCTCGCCGGGGACGCGGTCGACCTGCTGACCGACGGCACCCAGGAGCACTGGCTGCGGGCTCCCCGGCACGACAACCGGCACACCCACGGGACGGGCTGCACCCTCGCCTCGGCGATCGCGGCGGGCCTCGGCAAGGGCCTGGACGTGCCGGAGGCGGTACGGGAGGCCAAGGCGTACGTCACCGGGGCGATCGCGGCCGGCTTCGCGCTGGGCGGCGGGATCGGCCCCGTGGACCACGGCTGGCGCTTCCGGTAGGAGGCGCCGGCCCGTACGGGAGCGGGTACGGCAAAAAGCCGGTCCACCGAGGTGGACCGGCTTTCAAGGCAACCGCAGAGGCTGCGCTACGACGAACCGTCGTCGGCGTTAGCGCGAGACCTTGCCGGCCTTGATGCACGAGGTGCAAGCGTTGAGCCGCTTCGGCGTCCCACTGACCACGGCACGCACGCGCTGGATGTTCGGGTTCCAGCGACGAGACGTACGGCGGTGCGAGTGCGAGATGTTGTTGCCGAAGCCCGGCCCCTTGCCGCAGACGTCGCAGTTGGCAGCCACGGGTCACTCCAAAGACTTCAGATGCACTTACAGTGAAATCCGGCGAGCCGGAATCAGATCTGGTGACTGAAGTGGCGTTGCCGGGGGAATGGCCCGACTTTCATCGGGCAACCGGAGCAGCATACAACGACTGCTCCGGTTCAACGAAACTACCACGGTTCCCCCGGCCCCCGCCCGGGCCCCCGGCCCCGCCCGGGGTCTACGCTGCGGTGCAGTCAGCGCTGCTCGAGGAGGACACCAGGTGCCGCAGACCCTGCCGCAGGGGCTCGATTCCGCAGTGGTCCGGAGCTGGTGCTCACTGGCGCTGGACGCGCTCGGCCGGGAGCGCGAGGAGATCGACGCGATCAACGTCTACCCGGTCGCCGACGGGGACACCGGCACCAACCTCTACCTGACCGTCGAATCCGCCTCCCAGGCGGTGGAGGCCGTCTTCTCGGCCATCGAGGCCCCCGACTTCGCCGACACCGTACGCGCCATGGCGCACGGCGCCCTGATCGGCGCCCGGGGCAATTCGGGCACCATCCTGTCGCAGTTGCTGCGCGGCATGAGCGAGGTCCTCGCCGAAGGACGTGACGCGGACCACCTCGCCAGGGCGCTGCGGAGGGCCTCCGCGTCCGCCCGGGAGGCGGTCGCCCACCCCGTCGAGGGCACCATCCTGAGCGTCGCCGCGGCGGCCGCGTCCGCCGCGGCGGGCGGCGAGGACGTGGCGGCCGTCGCCCGCGCCGCCCACGCGGGCGCCCGCGCCGCCCTGGAGGCCACGCCCGCCCAGCTCGCCGTCCTGGAGCGGGCCGGCGTGGTGGACGCGGGCGGGCGCGGGCTCGTCACGGTGCTGGCCGCCCTGGTGGAGGCGGTGTCCGGGGAGGCCCCCGCACGGGCGCCCCGCGCGCCCCGCGCCCTGGTGGCCGCCGCGGAGCCCTGCGCGGACGCCGGGCCCGCCTTCGAGGTCATCTACCTGCTGGAGGCCGACGAACCGGCCGTGGCCCGGCTGCGGGACCGGCTCGACGCGCTCGGCGACTCCCTGGTCGTGGTGGGCGGCGACGGGCTGTGGAACGTCCACGTGCACGTCGACGACGCCGGCGCGGCCGTGGAGGCGGGCGTCGAGGCGGGGCGCCCGTACCGCATCCGGATCACCCACTTCGGCACGGAGACGGCACCCGAGGAACGCGCGGGGCGCGCGGTGGTCGCCGTGCTGCCGGGGGAGGGGCTCGCCCACCTGTGCGCCGAGGCGGGCGCCACGACGGTGCTGGCCCGGCCCGGGGAGCCGCCGGCCAGCGGCGAGCTCGTCGAGGCCGTCCGGCGCGCCCGCGCGCGCGAGGTCGTCCTGCTGCCGAACGACGCCGCCCTGCGGCACACCGCCGCCGCGGCCGCCGAACAGGCGCGTGCGGAGGGCATCCGGGTCGCGCTCGTCCCGACGCGGTCCGCCGTCCAGGGCATCGCCGCCCTGGCCGTCCACGAACCGGACCGGCGCTTCGACGAGGACGTCGTCGCCATGACCGCCGCCGCGGGCGCCACCCGGTACGGCGAACTGGCCGTCGCCGAGCACCGGTCGTTCACCTCGGCCGGCGTCTGCCAGGCCGGCGACGTGCTCGGCCTCATCGACGGCGACGTGGCCGTGATCGGCCACGACGTGGCCACGACCGCCGGGACGGTCCTGGACCGCATGCTCTCGGCGGGCGGCGAACTGGTCACCCTCGTCCTCGCGGACGACGCCCCCGAGGGCCTCGCGGACCGCTTGGAGAGCCATGTGCGCGAGGCCCACCTCGCGGTGGACACGGTCGTCTACTCCGGCGGCCCGCAGGCCCCACTGCTGCTGATCGGCGTCGAGTAGCGCGTCCGTCCACAGGTACCCCCGCATGTCAGTGCGGTGGTGTGCAATGGGAGGCGTGCCAGCCCTCGACGAACCACTGAAGAAGCAGCTCGGCGCCGCCACCGCCAAGGTGATGGCCGAGCACCTCGACCTGCACACCGTCGGTGACCTGCTCCACCACTACCCCCGGCGGTACGCGGAGCGCGGCGAGCTCACCACCCTCGCCGACCTGCCGCTGGACGAGCACGTCACGGTGGTGGCCAGGGTCGCGGACGCGCGCGTGCTGACGTTCAACAGCGCCAAGGGGCGCGGCCAGCGGCTCGAGGTGACCATCACCGACGGCAGCGGACGGCTGCAACTGGTCTTCTTCGGCAAGGGCGTCCACAAGCCGCACAAGGACCTGCTGCCGGGCACGCGCGCGATGTTCGCCGGCAAGGTGTCCGTCTTCAACCGCAAGACCCAGCTCGCCCACCCCGCCTACGAGCTGCTGCGCGGCGAGGACGGCGAGGGCGCCGTGGACAGTTGGGCCGGGGCCCTCATCCCGATCTACCCGGCCACCACCAAGCTGGAGTCCTGGAAGATCGCCAAGGCGGTCGACGCGGTGCTCCCCAGCGCGGTGGACGCCGTCGACCCGCTGCCGCCCGCGCTGCGCGAGGGGCGGGGCCTCACCGGCCTCCCCGACGCCCTGCGCAAGATCCACCGCCCGCGCACCAAGGCCGACATCGCCGACGCCCGGGAGCGGCTGAAGTGGGACGAGGCGTTCGTCCTCCAGGTCGCGCTGGCCCGCCGGCGGTACGCCGACACCCAACTGCCCGCCGTGGCACGCCGGCCGGTGCCGGGCGGACTGCTGGACGCCTTCGACGCCAAGCTCCCCTTCACCCTCACCGAGGGGCAGCAAAAGGTTTCCGGGGAGATCTTCGACGACCTGGCCACCGAGCACCCCATGCACCGCCTCCTCCAGGGCGAGGTGGGCAGCGGAAAGACCATGGTGGCGCTGCGCGCGATGCTCGCCGTCGTCGACGCGGGCGGCCAGGCCGCCATGCTCGCCCCCACCGAGGTCCTCGCCCAGCAGCACCACCGGTCGATCACCGAGATGATGGGCGAGCTGGCCGAGGGCGGCATGCTGGGCGGCGCCGAGCACGCCACCAAGGTGGTGCTGCTCACCGGCTCCATGAGCGCCGCCGCCCGCCGCCAGGCCCTGCTCGACCTGGTCACCGGCGAGGCCGGCATCGTCATCGGCACGCACGCGCTGATCGAGGACAAGGTCCAGTTCCACGACCTGGGCCTGGTCGTGGTGGACGAGCAGCACCGCTTCGGCGTCGAGCAGCGCGACGCCCTGCGCGGCAAGGGCAAGCAGCCGCCCCACCTGCTGGTCATGACCGCCACGCCCATCCCGCGCACGGTCGCCATGACCGTCTTCGGCGACCTGGAGACCTCCGTCCTGGACCAGCTCCCCGCCGGTCGCTCGCCCATCGCCAGCCATGTCGTCCCGGCCGCCGACAAGCCGCACTTCCTGGCGCGCGCCTGGGAGCGCGTCCGCGAGGAGGTCGAGAACGGTCACCAGGCGTACGTGGTCTGCCCCCGCATCGGTGACGACGAGGACCAGCCGAAGAAGAAGTCGCGGGAGGACGAGGCCGAGAAGCGGCCCCCGCTCGCCGTCCTGGACGTCGCCGACCAGCTCGCCAAGGGCCCCCTCGCCGGCCTGCGCGTCGAGGTGCTGCACGGCAGGATGGCCCCTGACGACAAGGACGCCGTGATGCGCCGCTTCGCCGCCGGTGACGCCGACGTCCTGGTCGCCACGACGGTCATCGAGGTCGGCGTCAACGTCCCCAACGCCACCGCCATGGTGATCATGGACGCGGACCGTTTCGGCGTCTCCCAGCTCCACCAGCTCCGCGGCCGCGTGGGCCGGGGCTCCGCCCCGGGCCTGTGCCTGCTGGTCACCGAGATGCCCGAGGCGAGCCCCGCCCGCCAGCGGCTCACCGCCGTCGCCTCCACCCTCAACGGCTTCGAGCTCTCCCGCATCGACCTCGAACAGCGCCGCGAGGGCGATGTGCTCGGCCAGGCCCAGTCCGGTGTGCGCTCCAGCCTCCGCATGCTCGCCGTCATCGACGACGAGGAGGTCATCGCGGCCGCCCGCGAGGAGGCCATGGCCGTCGTCGCCGCGGACCCCGAGCTGGAGCGCCTCCCGGAGCTGCGCACCGCGCTCGACGCCCTGCTCGACAAGGAGCGCGAGCGGTACCTGGAGAAGGGCTGAGCGGTGCACAACCTCACCGAGCCCATATCGTGGAGTCACCAGCATTCACAGGACGGCTAAGGACCTCAGATGACCCGCGTGATCGCCGGTGCGGCCGGCGGACGCCGCCTGGCCGTGCCGCCGGGCAACGGCACCCGCCCCACCTCCGACCGGGCACGGGAGGGGCTGTTCTCCACCTGGGAGGCGCTCCTCGGGACGCTCGACGGCATCCGGATCGCCGACCTGTACGCCGGGTCCGGCGCCGTGGGCCTGGAGGCGCTCTCCCGGGGTGCCTCCCACGCCCTGCTCGTCGAGGCCGACCAGCGGGCCGCCCGCACGGTGCGCGACAACGTCCGCGGCCTGGGCCTGCCCGGCGCCGAGGTCCGCACCGGCAAAGCCGAACAGATCGTGACAAGTGCGCCGCCCGCCGACCCGTACGACGTCGTCTTCCTGGACCCGCCCTACGCCGTCTCCGACGACGATCTTGGCGAGATCCTCCTCACACTCCGCACCAAAGGCTGGCTCGCCGACGATGCGCTCGTCACCGTGGAGCGCAGCACCAGGGGCGGGGAATTCACCTGGCCGGACGGTTTCGAACCGCTACGGGCCCGTCGCTACGGCGAGGGAACGTTTTGGTACGGTCGCGCCGCCTCTACGTGCGAAGACGCACGATGACCGGTTCGGAGAGCGAGGGACTTCAGTTGCGCCGCGCAGTCTGTCCGGGGTCGTTCGACCCCATCACCAACGGACACCTCGACATCATCGCCCGGGCCTCCAAGCTGTACGACGTCGTCCACGTCGCGGTGATGATCAATCAGTCCAAGAAGGGCCTGTTCACCGTCGAGGAGCGGATGGACCTCATCCGCCAGGTCACCGGTGACTACGGCAACGTGAAGGTGGAGTCCCACCACGGGCTGCTGGTCGACTTCTGCAAGGAGCGCGACATCCCCGCCATCGTGAAGGGGCTGCGCGCCGTCAGCGACTTCGACTACGAGCTCCAGATGGCCCAGATGAACAACGGCCTGTCCGGCGTCGAGACCCTCTTCGTCCCCACCAATCCCACGTACAGCTTCCTGTCCTCCTCCCTGGTCAAGGAGGTCGCCGCCTGGGGCGGTGACGTCTCCCACCTCCTGCCGCCCGTGGTCCACGAGGCGCTCGTGCGGCGCCTCGGCGAGAAGTGACCGACTGACAGTCCGTCACCCGGTGTCCGGGCGGGACCCACTGGCCTTACAGTCGTGCCGTCCGTCTCCAAAAACCCGGCTGTAGGAAGTGGCGAGCACACGGTGGACGTGCAGAAGAAGCTCGACGAGATCGTCCAGACGGTCGCGAGCGCCCGTTCCATGCCCATGTCGGCCTCCTGCGTGGTCAACCGGGCCGAGCTGCTCGCGATGCTCGACGAGCTGCGCCAGGCCCTGCCCGGTTCGCTCGCCCAGGCCCAGGAGCTGATCGGCGGCCGTGAGCAGCTCGTCGAGCAGGCCCGCCAGGAGGCCGAGCGGATCATCGAGGCCGCCCACGCCGAACGCGGCTCGCTGATCTCCGACACCCAGGTCGCCCGCCAGTCCCAGGAGGAGGCCGACCGCATCCTCGCCGAGGCCCGCCGGGAGGCCGAGGAGATCCGCGCCGAGGCCGACGACTACGTCGACTCCAAGCTCGCCAACTTCGAGGTCGTCCTCACCAAGACCATCGGCTCGGTGGACCGCGGCCGCGAGAAGCTGCTCGGCCGGGGCCCCGGCCTGGACGAGCAGGGGTACGCCGACGAGGACGCCCCCGAGTACAGCGCCGACCCGCAGACCCTGGTCCGGCGTGCCGACGAGTACGTCGACGCGAAGATCAGCGCCTTCGAGGCCGTGCTGACCAAGACCCTGGAGGCGGTCGGGCGCGGCCGCCAGAAGCTGCACGGCCGGATCGCCACGGACGACCTCGGCGCCCACATGGCCGCCCAGGACGCGGCGGGCGGCACCCGGCAGCACACCAGCGACGCCGACTACCTGGCGGGCCTCGCCGAGCTGGCCGACCCGGAGCCCGGCCGGCAGAGCGCCGCCGCGCACATCCCGGCCCAGCAGCAGCCCGACCCGTACGCGTACCAGCCCCACCAGCCGCCGCAGCCCCACCAGCCCCCTCAGCAGGACGCCTACCCCGGTGCGAGCACCGGCTCCACCGGAGCGGCTTACGCCGTGCCCACCTACCAGCCGGACCCGTACGCCTACCAGGGCTACGACCAGGGCCAGAGCCAGGGCTACGGCCAGCAGTACGCCTACGAACCGCCGCAGCCGACCCAGCCCCCGGCCGCCGCGCTCGACGAGACCAGCTTCTTCGACACGAGCATGATCGACCTGGACCAGCTCCGGCAGTACGAGCAGGGGCACGGGTCCGGCCAGGGTCACTGACCGGCCCGGATTGGGCTGTGAGCGAAGCGTCCAGTATCCTGGCTCTTCGGTCGCGAGTACGTCCGCGATCTCGCGTGCCCGCGTCGGCCCAGAAGGTGACGCCGGGCCGCCCCGAACGATTCCGAAAGCAGGAAGAGCCCTGAGTACGCGCCTCGACCACCGCAACCCCCTCGTGTTCGACACGCACGAGCTGGGCCGGCGTCCCGGTGCCCTCCAGCGGATCTCCCGCACGGTGGAGGCCCCCGCGGACCTCGGCATCGACGGAGTCATCGGCGTACCCCAGGGCTCGCCCGTCGAGCTGGACCTCCGCCTCGAGTCGGTCATGGAAGGGGTGCTTGTCACAGGCACCGCCCGTGCGTCGGCCGAGGGGGAGTGCGTAAGGTGTCTGGAGCCGCTGCGCCAGGATGTCGCGGCGGACTTCCAGGAGATGTTCTCGTACCCCGACACCGACGACCGGGGCCACCGCAAGGCGGCCGCGGACGACGATGCCGAGGACGACGAGGACATGACCCCCCTCGAGGACGGCATGTTCGACCTCGAGCCCGTGCTGCGTGACGCGGTGGTGCTGTCACTGCCGATGCAGCCGGTGTGCCGGGAGGACTGTGCAGGACTGTGTCCCGACTGCGGGATCAGCCTGAACGACGACCCGGACCACCACCACGACGCCGTCGACATCCGTTGGGCGGCACTGCAGGGACTCGCCGATTCACTCGGAACCGGTGAGAAGGACAACATGAGCGGCGCCGAAGCGGGCGTCGACGAGAAGCAGGAGAAGTAGCCGTGGCTGTTCCGAAGCGGAAGATGTCGCGCAGCAACACGCGCCACCGCCGGTCGCAGTGGAAGGCTGCGGTCCCCACCCTGGTTTCGTGCGAGCGTTGCCAGGAGCCGAAGCAGCAGCACATCGCGTGCCCGAGCTGCGGCACGTACAACAAGCGCCAGGTCCTCTCGGTCTGAGCGGGCTGGTGAGAGGCACCGTGTCTAGCCACAAAACGGCGGATGACGCCAAGAAGCAGGCGGAGAACACGGCCTCGTCCCACACGCTTCTGGAAGGGCGGCTCGGGTACCACCTCGAGTCCGCCCTTCTGGTGCGTGCGCTGACCCACCGTTCGTACGCGTACGAGAACGGCGGCCTTCCCACCAACGAGCGGCTGGAGTTCCTCGGGGACTCGGTGCTCGGCCTGGTGGTCACGGACACGCTGTACCGCACCCACCCCGACCTGCCCGAGGGCCAGCTTGCCAAGCTGCGGGCCGCGGTGGTCAATTCGCGTGCGCTGGCGGAGGTCGGCCGCGGCCTCGACCTGGGCTCCTTCATCCGGCTCGGCCGGGGCGAAGAGGGCACCGGGGGCCGGGACAAGGCGTCCATCCTCGCCGACACCCTGGAAGCGGTGATCGGCGCTGTCTACCTCGACCAGGGCCTCGAAGCGGCGTCCGAGCTGGTGCACCGGCTCTTCGACCCGCTGATCGAGAAGTCCTCGAACCTCGGCGCCGGCCTGGACTGGAAGACCAGTCTCCAGGAGCTGACCGCGGCCGAGGGCCTTGGCGTTCCGGAGTACCTGGTCACCGAGACCGGACCGGACCACGAGAAGACCTTCACTGCTGCTGCCCGCGTCGGTGGTGTCTCGTACGGCACCGGCACCGGCCGCAGCAAGAAGGAAGCGGAGCAGCAGGCGGCGGAGTCCGCCTGGCGGGCCATCCGGGCCGCCGCGGACGAGCGGGAGGCGGCGGCGAAGGCCGCTGCCGAGTCCGGCTCGGACACCGGCACGGCAGCCGGCAACGGCGCCGGCCCCGGAGCTGAAGAGGCCGCCGACCCCTCTTCGGCCACCGAAGCCTCCCAGGCCACGGCCTGAGCTGTTCGCTTCCACCCCGTCGCACCCCGGTGCGGCGGGGTTTTCCCATCCACCGACACCCTCTTGAGGAACCCCGTGCCCGAGCTGCCCGAGGTCGAAGTCGTACGGCGCGGCCTGGAGCGCTGGGTCAGCGGCCGGACCGTCGCCGACGTCCAGGTCCTGCACCCGCGTGCCGTACGGCGGCATCTCGCGGGCGGCGAGGACTTCGCCGCCCGGCTCAAGGGCCACCAGGTCGGCGTCGCGCGGCGCCGCGGCAAGTACCTGTGGCTGCCGCTGGCGGACACCGACGCGTCCGTGCTCGGACACCTGGGCATGAGCGGCCAGCTCCTGGTGCAGCCGGAGGCCGCGCCGGACGAGAAGCACCTGCGCGTCCGCATCCGGTTCGACGACGACCTCGGCACCGAACTGCGCTTCGTCGACCAGCGCACCTTCGGCGGGCTCTCGCTCCACGAGAACACCCCCGACGGGCTGCCCCTGCCGATCGCCCACATCGCCCGCGACCCGCTCGACCCCGGATTCGACGACGACGCCTTTCACATCGCGCTGCGCCTGCGCCGTACGACGATCAAGCGCGCGCTGCTGGACCAGTCGCTGATCAGCGGCGTCGGCAACATCTACGCGGACGAGGCGCTGTGGCGCTCCCGCCTCCACTACGACCGCCCCACCGCGACGCTCACCCGTCCCCGGTCCGCCGAGCTGCTCGGCCACGTACGGGACGTGATGACGGCCGCCCTCGCGGTCGGCGGCACCAGCTTCGACAGCCTGTACGTCAACGTCAACGGCGAGTCCGGGTACTTCGACCGCTCCCTGGACGCCTACGGCCGCGAGGGCGAGCCCTGCCGCCGGTGCGGCACCCCGATACGCCGCCGCCCCTGGATGAACCGCTCCAGCTACTACTGCCCGCGCTGTCAGCGCCCGCCGCGCGTCTCGCCGCTCACGCCGTCGTAACGCTCCCGGGCCGCCAGGACCTCCGGCATCCGCCCCTCGACCAGATCAATCAGCCCGAGGAGCCGCTCGGCGACCTCCCGCCCGAGCGGCGTCAGCCCGTAGTCGACCCGCGGCGGGTTCGTCGGCCGCGCCTCGCGGTGCACCAGCCCGTCCCGCTCCAGGGCGTGCAGCGTCTGGGCGAGCATCTTGTCGCTCACCCCGTCCACGCGCCGCCGCAACTCGTTGAAGCGCGCCCCGCCGCCCTCGTACAGCGCCCCCAGGGTCAGGCTGCCCCACCTGCCCGTCACATGCTCCAGCGTCCCGCGCGACGGGCACAGCCGCGAAAACACATCGAACGGCACCCGCTCATCCATGCCGGCCAGCCTACTGCGCGGCCGCGGGGCGGTTCAGCCCCGCCAACAGCCGTCAGCGCATGGGGCTCCCGCCCGGGCGACAATCTTTCCCGGGAGGGGTGCACATGGACATGCTCGAGCTGATGGAGTGGCTGGCCGAACGCGGGGTCACGACCGTGTTCAAGGTCGACGGTGACCGCATGAGAGAGCACAGGAAGGCATGGATGGTCATCGTCAGCGGTGGACCGCTCGGTGAGGACTCCTTCTTCCGCGCCGATCTGGGCACGGCGGACGCATGCCTCGACGCGTTGCTCGCGCACCTCGAAAGCAAGGGCATGTCGCCGTTCGCGTGACCCCGCCGCCCGGGTGCGGGCCGGCCGCCGCGGGGCGGTTCAGGTCATCGTCGGCGGCGGGCGCTCGGTTCGTGATCGCAAGCGCCACGCATGGGCGCTCCGGCCGGTGCTAGAAGCCGAAGTTCTGGGTCCACCAGGGGCCGCCGTCGGCGAAGTGGACGCCTACGCCGAGACGGGTGTAGTCGCAGTTGAGGATGTTGGCGCGGTGGCCGTCGCTGTTCATCCAGGACTCCATCACGGCCTGGGCGTCCGCCTGGCCGCGGGCGATGTTCTCGGCGGCCAGGCCCTGGACGCCCGCCTTGGCGGCGCGGTCCCAGGGGGAGGCGCCGTCGGGGTCGGTGTGCGAGAAGAAGCCGCGTGCGGCCATGTCCTCGCTGTACGCGCCGGCCAGTGCCGCGAGGCCGCGGGAGGCCTGGACCGGGCTGCAGCCGACCTTGGCGCGCTCGGCGTTGACCAGGCTGAGCACCGCGGCCTCGGCGGCCGCCTCCCGGCCGGTGTCGGCGGCGGCAGCGGCCGAGGACGGGACGGAGGGCGTGACCGGGACCGGGACCGAGGGGGCCTTGGGGCGCTCGGGGGTCCGCTCCGGTGCGGGCGTGGCGCGCGGGGTGGCCGTCTTCTTGGGCGCCGGGGCCTCGGTCTTCTTCGGCGGCGCGGAGGAGGCCGGCTTGGACGGGGTCGGCGAGGGGGCCTTGGACGGCGCGAGGGTGCGCTCGGCGCTCCGGCTCGCGGCGGTGGAGGGGCGCTCCGGCGTGGCGCTGGAGCCGCCCTGGGTGTTCAGGTCGGGCGAGTCGCCCGCGTGCACCCGCTCGTTCGAGCCGCTGCCGCCGATGGTGAAGGTGTCCCCGCCGGGCAGCAGGCCGGAGGCGACGGCGACGGCGCCGACCGCCATGGCGGCGGAGGCGCCGAGCAGGCCGGTGCGTACGGGTACGACGGCCCGCTTCTTCCGGTGGCGTCCCATCTGCTGTGCCTTCCTGCTTCGACGTCTGGTCAGGACATCTGGGTCACTCGGTCACTCGCTCGCCCAAACGGGTGAGGCTCATGTCGTCGGGACTGTACGCCATGACGCGTGGGGGAGAAGTGCTCTGAGTGCAATTGGCCGGTTAGCGTGCAGCCATGAACGAAGACGCACGGCTCACCGCCTGGGTACGCGGCCGAGTACAGGGAGTGGGCTTCCGCTGGTTCACCAGGGCAAACGCCCTGGAGATCGGAGCGCTCACCGGGTTCGCCCTGAACCTCGAGGACGGCAGGGTGCAGGTGGTCGCCGAGGGTCCGAGTGAGAATTGCCACCGTTTGCTGGAGTGGCTTCGCTCCGGCGACACACCCGGGCACGTCGACGGAGTCACGGAGATCTGGGACACCCCGCGCGGCGGCTACGACGGCTTCGCGATTCGCTGACGATCTTGCTCCGGTGCCGGCCCCGGGTCTGCGGGCCGGCACCGGCGCGGCCGCCGACGGCATGTGCGTACGGCAGAGATGACCTGGTGGTTGCCAAGAACGGCTTGCCGTGCCAGGCTGCGCGGGTAAAGGATGATCCACAGAGGAACGAAGGATCGTCCCCACGCCCCTGGGCACCGCAGAGAGAGGCGCCGCCGCACCGTCCGCGGCCGCAGCCCCCGGTTGCCCCTTGATGCGGGGCGTGATCGTGTTGACCGTCAAACTTTTTGGTGAGACTCTGGAAGCCCCGCGCACCTTAGCTGTTTGGCAGTGAGAACCGCAGCGGCACCACACACTGCCGGACACCGCGGGTGCCAACCCTCACGACCCACACCGCTTCGGTCGGTCACTCAGTGTGGAGGACCAAAAGTCATGGCAAAGGCGCTTCTCGGTTATGTCGGCGGTTCCGACCCGCGACTTCTCGCCGAGATGCGACGGCTTCAGCAGCGCGTCCAGGACCTCGAGTCCGAGCTCGTACGGATTCAGTCCGAGAACGACGCGCTCAACGCTGCCGCCGCACACAGCGAGTCGCTGCTCGACGGCATCGACATCGACGTACCCAAGGCGGAGCCTGCGCTCACCTGATCCCCGCCCCGTCGGCAAGCCCGCTGCCAGCACGTGTCGGCACCGGGCAGGGTGAGAAACACTCTCGCGAGATATTGCAAGGGACGCTTCGGCGTCCCTTCTTCTTTTCCTCCCGGCCGCGCCCCGCCGCGTCACCTCTGATCGACCGACCGCCATTGATCCTTGACCTCTGATGTGCCCTGCACGTTCATGGGTCAAACGGGAAGTGGCAGGTAGAGTCCGGGGGCGTGCACCTCAAGGCCCTGACCCTGCGCGGCTTCAAGTCGTTCGCCTCCGCCACCACCCTCCGGTTCGAACCGGGGATCACGTGCGTCGTGGGGCCCAACGGCTCGGGCAAGTCCAATGTGGTGGACGCGCTCTCCTGGGTCATGGGTGAACAGGGAGCCAAGTCGCTGCGCGGCGGCAAGATGGAGGACGTCATCTTCGCCGGGACGACCGGCCGGCCGCCGCTCGGCCGCGCCGAGGTCTCCCTCACCATCGACAACTCCGACGGCGCGCTCCCCATCGACTACGCCGAAGTCACCATTACGCGGATCATGTTCCGGGGCGGCAGCAGCGAATACCAGATCAATGGCGACACCTGCCGGCTGCTCGACATCCAGGATCTCCTCAGTGACTCCGGTATCGGCCGGGAAATGCACGTCATCGTCGGGCAGGGCCAGCTCGACTCCGTCCTGCACGCCGACCCCATGGGGCGCCGGGCCTTCATCGAGGAGGCCGCCGGCGTCCTGAAGCACCGCAAGCGCAAGGAGAAGGCGCTGCGGAAGCTGGACGCGATGCAGGCCAACCTCGCCCGCGTCCAGGACCTCACCGACGAACTGCGCCGCCAGCTCAAGCCGCTCGGGCGGCAGGCCGCCGTGGCCCGGCGGGCCGCCGTCATCCAGGCGGACCTGCGCGACGCCCGGCTGCGGCTGCTCGCCGACGACCTCGTACGCCTCCAGCGGGCGCTCCGGGCGGAGATCGCCGACGAGGCCGCGCTGAAGGAGCGCAAGGAGCGGGCCGAGGCGGAGCTGAAGGCCGCGCTCGGCCGGGAGGCGGAGCTGGAGGACGAGGTGCGCCGCCTCGCGCCGAAGCTCCAGCGCGCCCAGCAGACCTGGTACGAGCTGTCGCAGCTCGCCGAGCGGGTGCGCGGCACCGTTTCGCTGGCCGACGCGCGCGTGAAGAGCGCCACCGCACCGCCGGTGGAGGAGCGGCGGGGCCGCGACCCGGAGGACATGGAGCGGGAGGCCGCCCGTATCCGCGAGCAGGAGGCGGAGCTGGAGGCCGCGCTGGAGGCGGCCGAGCGCGCCCTGGAGGACACCGTCGCCCACCGCGCCGAACTGGAGCGGGAGCTCGTCGCGGAGGAACGGCGCCTGAAGGACGTGGCACGGGCGATCGCCGACCGGCGCGAGGGCCTGGCCCGGCTGAGCGGACAGGCGGGCGCCGCCCGGTCGCGCGCCGCCTCCGCCCAGGCCGAGATCGACCGCCTGGCCGCGGCACGCGACGAGGCCCAGGAGCGGGCGGTCGCCGCCCAGGAGGAGTACGAGGCGCTCAAGGCGGAGGTCGACGGGCTGGACGAAGGCGACGCCGAGCTCGCCGAGCGGCACGAGGCGGCCAAGCGGGAGCTGGCCGGCGCGGAGGCCGCCCTCGCCGCCGCCCGGGAGGACGCCACCGCGGCGGAACGCGGGCGGGCCGCCACCCAGGCCCGGCACGACGCCCTGGCGCTGGGCCTGCGCCGCAAGGACGGGACGGGCGCGCTGCTGGCCGCCACCGACCGCCTCGCCGGCCTGCTGGGCCCGGCCGCCGGGCTGCTTTCCGTCACGCCCGGGTACGAGGTGCCGGTCGCCGCGGCCCTGGGCGCGGCCGCCGACGCCGTGGCGGTGCGGGACCCGGCGACGGCGGCCGAGGCGATCCGCCTGCTGCGCAAGCAGGACGCGGGGCGTGCCGCGCTGCTGGTGGGCGGGGCGCCGGGCGGCTCCCCGGACCGGGGACGGGAGCAGGGCCGGACGTACGCCGTGGACCTGGTGCGCGGGCCGGAGGAGCTGATGCCCGCCGTACGGCTGCTGCTGCGGGACGTCGTGGTCGTCGCCACCCTGGAGGACGCCGAGGACCTGGTGTACGCCCGTCCCGGGCTGGTGGCCGTGACCGCCGAGGGGGACCTCCTCGGGGCGCACCTCGCGCACGGCGGGTCGGCCGGGGCGCCCAGCCTGCTGGAGGTGCGGGCGTCCGTCGACGAGGCCGCCGCCGAACTGGCCGAGCTGGCCGTACGGTGCGAGGAGCTGGCCGCCGCGCAGGCGGAGGCGACCGAGCGGCGCCGTGCCGCGGCCGCGCGGGTCGAGGAGCTGGCCGAGCGGCGCCGGGCGGCCGACCGGGAGAAGTCCCAGGTCGCGCAGGCCCTCGGGCGGCTGGCCGGCCAGGCGCGCGGCGCGGCGGGCGAGGCCGAGCGGACCGCGGCCGCGGCGGCCCGGGCGCAGGAGGCGCTGGAGCGGGCGACCGAGGAGGCCGAGGAGCTGGCCGAGCGGCTGGCGGTCGCGGAGGAGACGCCCGCCGAGGAGGAGCCCGACACCTCCGTGCGCGACCGGCTCGCCGCCGACGGCGCGAACGCCCGCCAGACCGAGATGGAGGCCCGCCTCCAGGTGCGTACGCACGAGGAGCGGGTCAAGGGCCTGGCCGGCCGCGCCGACGGACTGGACCGGGCGGCCCGCGCCGAACGGGAGGCACGCGCGCGTGCCGAGCAGCGCCGCGCCCGGCTGCGCCACGAGGCGGAGGTCGCCGCGGCCGTGGCGTCCGGCGCCCGTCAGCTCCTCGCGCACGTCGAGGTGTCGCTCGTACGCGCCGAGCGGGAGCGGACCGCCGCCGAGGCCGCCAAGGCGGCGCGCGAGCAGGACCTGGCGCAGGCCCGCGCCCGCGGCCGGGAGCTCAAGGCCGAGCTGGACAAGCTGACGGACTCGGTGCACCGGGGCGAGGTGCTGGGCGCCGAGAAGCGGTTGCGGATCGAGCAGCTCGAGACCAAGGCGCTGGAGGAGCTGGGCGTGGAGCCCGCCGGGCTGGTCGCCGAGTACGGCCCCGACCAGGTGGTTCCGCCGTCGCCGCCCGCCGAGGGGGAGGAGCTGCCGGACGACCCGGACCACCCGCGCAATCAGCCGAGACGTTTCGTCCGCGCCGAACAGGAGAAACGCCTGAAGTCGGCCGAACGGGCGTACCAGCAGCTCGGCAAGGTGAATCCGCTGGCGCTGGAGGAGTTCGCGGCGCTGGAGGAGCGCCACCAGTTCCTCTCCGAGCAGCTCGAGGACCTGAAGAAGACCCGTGCCGATCTTCTCCAGGTGGTGAAGGAGGTGGACGAGCGCGTCGAGCAGGTCTTCACGGAGGCGTACCGCGACACGGCCCGGGAGTTCGAGGGTGTCTTCGCGCGGCTCTTCCCGGGCGGCGAGGGACGGCTCGTCCTGACCGACCCCGACAACATGCTCACCACGGGCGTGGACGTCGAGGCCCGCCCGCCCGGCAAGAAGGTCAAGCGGCTGTCGCTGCTGTCCGGCGGCGAGCGGTCGCTGACGGCCGTCGCGATGCTCGTGTCGATCTTCAAGGCGCGGCCCAGCCCGTTCTACGTGATGGACGAGGTGGAGGCGGCGCTCGACGACACCAACCTCCAGCGGCTGATCCGGATCATGCAGGAGCTCCAGGAGAGTTCCCAGCTCATCGTGATCACGCACCAGAAGCGGACCATGGAGGTCGCGGACGCGCTGTACGGCGTGTCCATGCAGGGGGACGGTGTCTCGAAGGTCATCAGCCAGCGGCTCCGCTGAGCCGACTGGTTCTCCTACCCTGCCCAGTAGATTCAAGTCCTGAACGCAAGCCGACACGCCGTCCGGTCAGATTCACAGACTGAAGACTCTTGACTTAGAAACTTGAAGGCATAGTCTCTGCAACGTTGCTTTTACCTTCAAGTGGTGGGCGGCGTGAAGTTGTGCGCCACTGGAAGGGCTCGCCCCCCATGCCCGGCGACGGCGCCGGGTACCAGGAGTTCACGTGACCAGCACAGCGCAGCCGCCGGCGTCGGGGGCCCGAGAGGCCCACCCCGACCACCTCGGCCATGTCATCTTCATCACGGCAGCCGCCGCGATGGGCGGATTCCTCTTCGGCTACGACAGCTCCGTCATCAACGGCGCCGTCGAGGCCATCCGCCACCGGTACGAGATCGGCTCCGGCACCCTCGCCCAGGTCATCGCCATCGCCCTGATCGGCTGTGCGATCGGCGCCGCGACCGCCGGCCGGATCGCCGACCGCATCGGCCGCATCCGCTGCATGCAGATCGCCGCCGTCCTGTTCACCGTGAGCGCCGTCGGCTCCGCCCTGCCCTTCGCCCTGTGGGACCTCGCCATGTGGCGCGTGGTCGGCGGCTTCGCCATCGGCATGGCCTCGGTGATCGGCCCCGCGTACATCGCCGAGGTCGCCCCCGCCGCCTACCGCGGCCGGCTCGGCTCCTTCCAGCAGGCCGCCATCGTGGTGGGCATCGCCGTCTCCCAGCTCGTCAACTGGGCCATCCTCAACATGGCCGACGGCGACCAGCGCGGTGAGATCGCAGGCCTGGAGGCCTGGCAGTGGATGCTCGGCGTCATGGTCGTCCCCGCCGTGCTGTACGGGCTCCTCTCCTTCGCCATCCCCGAGTCGCCGCGCTTCCTGATCTCCGTCGGCCGCAAGGACAAGGCCAAGGAGGTCCTCGCCGAGGTCGAGGGCAAGGGCGTCGACCTGGACGCGCGCGTCGCCGAGATCGAGACCGCCATGCGCCGCGAGCACAAGTCGACCTTCCGGGACCTGCTCGGCAGCCGCTTCGGCTTCCTGCCGATCGTCTGGGTCGGCATCGGCCTGTCGGTCTTCCAGCAGCTCGTCGGCATCAACGTCGCGTTCTACTACTCCTCGACGCTGTGGCAGTCGGTCGGCATCGACCCGTCCAGCTCGTTCTTCTACTCGTTCACCACGTCGATCATCAACATCATCGGCACCGTGATCGCGATGGTCCTGGTGGACCGGGTCGGCCGCAAGCCGCTCGCCCTCGTCGGCTCCGCCGGTATGGCGATCGCGCTGGCCTTCGAGGCCTGGGCCTTCTCCGCCGACCTCGTCGGCGGCAAGCTGCCGGAGACCCAGGGTGTCGTCGCCCTGATCGCCGCCCACCTCTTCGTGCTCTTCTTCGCCCTCTCCTGGGGCGTGGTGGTCTGGGTCTTCCTCGGCGAGATGTTCCCCAACCGCATCCGCGCCGCGGCCCTCGGCGTCGCCGCCTCCGCGCAGTGGATCGCCAACTGGGCCATCACCGCGAGCTTCCCGTCCCTGGCGGACTGGAACCTCTCCGGCACGTACATCATCTACACGGTCTTCGCCGTGCTCTCCATCCCCTTCGTGCTCAAGTACGTGAAGGAGACCAAGGGCAAGGCGTTGGAGGAGATGGGCTAAAACCCCGCTGCCCCTCTCCTCTGTACGGAACTGCCCCGGTTCAGGCCCCGACGGCCTCGAGCCGGGGCAGTACGTGTTCACCGAGCAGGTGCAGGGAGCGCCATCCCTCGTCGACGGGCATCCCGCCGCACAGCGGATGCAGGACGAGGCCGGCACCGCCCAGCCCCAGGCACTCCTCGGGCGTCACCACCCGGTACACCCCCTCCGCCCGCAGCTCCTGAACCGTCGTCGCCCGCGACCGCACCGCCGAGCGGACCGCACCCGACTGCCAGGACGCGTACGTCCGGGCCTCGTGCAGGAAGTGCTCCCCGTGCTCCGCCCAGGTGCGGTCCGGGTCCACCGACAGGTGCAGCAGCGGCGTCGTCGCGGCGGGCATCACGCAGAAGCCCTCCGTCCCGTACGCGGCACGCCGCTCGTGGTAGTACGCCTCCAGCTCCGGCAGGTGCGCGCTCGGGAAGAACGGCAGCCCCAGCCGGGCGGCCCGCCGGGCGGCCGGCCGGGACGAACCGCCGACCAGCAGCATCGGGTGCGGCCGCGTGTACGGGCGCGGGGTGACCCGTACCGTACGGCCCCGGTGGGTGAACTCCTCGCCGGTCCACGCCCGCAGCACCGTCTCCAGCAGCAGGTCCTGGAGCTCCCCGCGCCGCTCCCAGTCGACGCCGTGCGCCGCGTACTCCTCCGGCCGGTAGCCGATCCCCGCGACCGTCACCAGCCGCCCCTTCGACAGCAGGTCCAGTACGGCGACCTCCTCGGCCAGCCGCAGCGGATCGTGCAGCGGGCCGATCACCGCGGAGACGGTGACCGAGATCCGGCGCGTCGCGCCGAAGACCGCCCCGGCGAAGACGAAGGGGGAGGGCAGCCAGTTGTTCACGGCACCGTGGTGCTCCTCCGTCTGGACGGTGTCCACGCCGATGCGGTCCGCGTACGCCGCCATCTCCAGCGCGGCGCGGTAACGGTCCGAGAGGGCCTCGGGCGTCGCCCCGGGCGCGACGAGGTTGAACCGGACCACTGTGAAGGCCATGAGAAGTCCCCCTCCGCCGGACGGTGTGCCCGGCGAAGGGGGACGTTAGCTGACGTGACGTCAGATGCACAGGGTGGCGGACACGGGCTCGGGGTCGGGATCGTCCGCCCTCGCCCTCCGCGCCGTACGCGGCAGCACGGCGTACAGCGCCGCCGCCACCACGATCGTCACCAGCCAGCCCAGGCCGTTCGCACCGATCCACGACCCCGCGAGCGGCCCGGCGAACCAGTCGACCTTGGTGAACAGCAGCCCCACGACCAGCGCCACGCCCCACGCGGTCATCGCCTGCCACGCGAAACCGCCCCGGTACCAGTAGGCGCTCGTCCGGGTGGTGTCCATCAGCGCCTCGCCGTCGTACGACCTACGGCGCAGCATGTCGGCGCCGAAGACACCGATCCACGCCGAGAACGCCACCGCCAGCAGCGTCAGGAACGAGATGAACGAGCCGATGAAGCTGGTCGCCACCACCATCAGCAGGAAGCCGAAGACCAGGCTGATCACCGCGTTCACGCTCACCGCCCAGGCGCGCGGCACGTTGATGCCCAGCGTCTGCGCGGTGAACCCGGCCGAGTACATCGACATCGAGTTGATCAGCAGCATGCCGATCAGCGCGATCACCAGGTACGGCACGGAGATCCAGGCCGGCAGCAGCTCGCCGATGAACGACACGGGGTCCTGCGCGGACGCCAGGCTCGGCGTCGACACCGCCATCACCGCGCCCATCAGCACCATCGGCAGCACGACGATCCCCGCTCCGCCCACCGTGGAGGCCACCACCGCCTTCGACGACGCCGTACGCGGCAGATAGCGGGTGAAGTCCGGGCCGGAGGGCACCCAGCTAATGCCGCCCGCCGCGATCGTGCCGATGCCCGCGACCATCATCGCCGTCGAACCGGCCGGCCTGGCGAAGACGGCACTCCAGTCGGTGTTGGCGACCAGATGGACCAGCACCAGCACGGAGAAGGCGCCGAAGAGGTACGTCGACCAGGTCGAGCACACGCGCAGCGCGTTGATGCCGAGGCCGGAGACGAGGAAGGTCGCCGCCACGAACAGCAGCAGCGTGACGATGATCAGCGGGGTGTTGCTCTTGATGCCGAAGAGCAGGTCGAGGACGGTGAGGACCGCGTACGCGCCCGTGACCGCGTTGATCGTCTCCCAGCCCCAGCGGGCCACCCAGATCAGGGTCCCGGGGAAGAGGTTCCCGCGCTGACCGAACACCGCACGGGACAGCGCCATGCCGGGCGAACCGCCGCGCTTGCCCGCGATGGAGATCAGACCGACGATCCCGTAGGAGAGGACCGGCGCCGCGACCGCGACCGTCAGCACCTGCCAGAAGTTCAGGCCGTTGAAGACGACCAGTCCGGCACCCATGGTGAGCAGCAGCACACTGATGTTCGCCGCGACCCAGGTGGGGAACAGCTCCCGGATGTGACCGGTGCGCTCGGCATCGGGGACGGGCTCGAGACCGCGGGTCTCCATCGCGCCTTCGGACGTGCCTTCGGGCGTGCCTTCGGACGTGTCTTCGGACGCGGAGGCGTGGGGCATGGATCAGCTCCGTGCGGGAGGAGGGGGGACTTCCCGCATCGTACGTTCCTCCCCAAAGAGGTCCAAACAGGGGCCTTGGTCCCGGGTGCACGCTCCGAGACCGCTCGACGGGGCGGTCGTGGCCGATACTGGACGGGTTATGGAAATCGTCATCCTTGCTGTAGTCATCGCTCTGGTCGCGGTCGGCGCGATCAGCGGCCTCGTGGTCAGCAGCCGCAGAAAGAAGAAGCTGCCGCCGCCCCAGGCGCCGTCGAGCACGCCGACCATCACCGCTCCGCCCGCCGAGCCGCACGTCGGCGAGGAGGCGGAGACACCGCGGGAGGAACCGCGCCGCACCATCGAGGAGGTGGACCTCCCGACGGCCGAAGAGGCCCTGGAGGCCCCCGCCGCCGTCGAGGACCCGCTCGTCGCGGCCCCGCCCGCGCCCGAGATCGAGGTTCCCGAGCCGACCGCCGGCCGGCTGGTCCGGCTGCGCGCCCGGCTCGCCCGGTCGCAGAACAGCCTCGGCAAGGGGCTGCTGACCCTGCTGTCGCGCGAGCACCTCGACGAGGACACCTGGGAGGAGGTCGAGGACACCCTCCTCACGGCCGACGTCGGCGTGGCGCCGACCCAGGAGCTGGTGGAGCGGCTGCGTGAGCGCGTGAGGGTGCTCGGCACGCGGACCCCGGAGGAGCTGCGCGGCCTGCTGCGCGAGGAGCTGCTCACCCTGATCGGCACCGACCTGGACCGCACGGTCCACACCGAGAGCGACCTGGACACCCCCGGCATCGTCATGGTCGTCGGCGTCAACGGCACCGGCAAGACCACGACCACCGGCAAGCTGGCGCGCGTACTGGTCGCCGACGGCAAGTCCGTCGTGCTCGGCGCCGCGGACACCTTCCGTGCCGCGGCCGCCGACCAGCTCCAGACCTGGGGCGAGCGCGTCGGTGCCCGCACCGTACGCGGCCCGGAGGCGGGCGACCCGGCGTCGGTCGCCTACGACGCGGTGAAGGAAGGTATCGCCGAGGGCGCCGACGTGGTCCTCATCGACACCGCGGGCCGCCTGCACACCAAGACGGGCCTGATGGACGAGCTCGGCAAGGTCAAGCGTGTCGTGGAGAAGCACGGCCCGCTGGACGAGGTCCTCCTCGTCCTGGACGCCACGACCGGGCAGAACGGCCTGGTCCAGGCGCGGGTCTTCGCCGAGGTCGTCGACATCACCGGCATCGTGCTCACCAAGCTGGACGGCACGGCCAAGGGCGGCATCGTCGTGGCGGTCCAGCGGGAGCTGGGCGTCCCGGTGAAGCTGGTCGGGCTGGGCGAGGGCCCGGACGACCTGGCCCCCTTCGAGCCGGAGGCCTTCGTCGACGCCCTGATCGGCGACTGACTCCGGGCCCCGGGCACCGGCGCACGCGGCCGGGGCGGCACCCCTCGCACGGGGTGCCGCCCCGGCCGCGTTCACGTCCCGGAGGTCACGCCCCGGCCGCGTTCCTCTGCCCCGACCGGTGGCAGATGTACGCCAGGGTGCCCAGCAGGAGGCGGGCCTGGGGCGGGGCGCCCGCGTCGAGGGCCGGGGGGCGCAGCCAGCGCGACGGGCCCAGCCCGGCGTGGTCCGACGGGGGAGCGGTGATGTGGGCGCCCGGGCCGAGGCACCGCAGGTCCAGCTCCGCGTCGTCCCAGCCCATCCGGTACAGCAGCCGCGGCAGTTCCGCCGCCGCGCCGGGCGCCACCAGGAACTGCGCCCGGCCCGTGGGGGTGACGCACACCGGCCCCAGCGGCAGGCCCATCCGCTCCAGCCGGACCAGCGCCCGACGCCCGGCCGTCTCCGCGACCTCCAGCACGTCGAAGGCGCGCCCGACCGGCAGCATCAGCGCCGCACCCGGGAAGCCGGACCACGCCTCGGTGACCGCGTCCAGCGTCGAGCCCGCGGGCACCACGGGCGCGAAGCCGAGCGGGTGCGCCCCGGGGGCCGCGCAGTCCGGGTCGCCGCAGGAGCACCGGCCCGACACCGCCCGGGCGCCCGGGACCACGTCCCAGCCCCACAGGCCGGTGTACTCGGCCACCACGGTGCACTCCGCGGCGCGGGCGCCGCGCCGCCGCGAGCCGGACAGGATGCGGGTGCCGCCGATCGTGAAGCCCATGTCCCCTCCAACGGTGGAACTCGCCGGTGGTTACGACCCGGAGCGTAACCATGACGCT
Organism: Streptomyces sp. WAC05374; assembly: GCF_004353505.1. GTDB lineage: Bacteria > Actinomycetota > Actinomycetes > Streptomycetales > Streptomycetaceae > Streptomyces. Next base: position 92,306 of record NZ_SMNQ01000019.1, on the reverse strand, counting down.
CCGTCGCCATCGCCCTCCAGCGGGCGGCGCACGGTGGCGTGCAGGGTGGTGCGATCCGTAGCGCGCGCCTCTCCGCACCACGGTCCGCCGACTCCCGATCGTCGTAGTGTCAAGTGAATCGCGCCTGGCGGTGGTGGAGTTCATTCGAAGGGGTGGCGAATGGTGGCGTTTATGGAAACGGCCTCGCCGACCGGTGATCGTAGGATTACTTTCGGTGCACGAAAGCCAGGGTAGCGACCGTCCGGATGGGTATGCCGGAGGCAAGCCGGTTCACTGTTCGAAGGGTGCGACCTCCGGACGGGCGGCGGCAACCGACGGCATTCTGATATGGGTTCGCGCAACAGCGATTCGGCGGATGGGGGCCTTCCAGTGGGCGGCAGTGGCGCAGACGGTACGAATGCCGGGAAGCGCCCGAACGAGCAACTGAGCTCGTGGTTCGTGCGCAGCGGCTGGTCGAAGGGCGAGCTCGCGCGTCAAGTGAACCGCCGGGCGCGCCAGATGGGCGCACACCACATCAGCACCGACACCTCGCGCGTACGGCGCTGGCTCGACGGCGAGCAGCCGCGCGAGCCCATCCCGCGCATCCTCTCCGAGCTGTTCTCCGAGCGGTTCGGCAGCGTCGTGGCCGTCGAGGACCTCGGTCTGCGCACGGCGCACCAGTCACCCTCCGTGTCCGGTGTCGACCTTCCCTGGGCGGGCCCTCAGACGGTCGCCCTGCTCAGCGACTTCTCCCGCAGCGACCTGATGCTGGCCCGGCGCGGCTTCCTCGGCACCTCGCTCGCCCTGGCCGCCGGCCCCGCCCTCATCGAGCCCATGCAGCGCTGGCTCGTCCCCACCCCCGCCGCCGAACCGGCCCGCGCCGAACCGGCCGCCCAGCGCCGCTCCACCCGGCTCTCCCGCGCCGAGCTGGACCTGCTGGAGTCCACCACCGTCATGTTCCGCCAGTGGGACGCCCAGTGCGGCGGCGGACTGCGCCGCAAGGCGGTCGTCGGCCAACTCCACGAGGTCACCGACCTGTTGCAGGAACCGCAGCCCGCGCCGAACGCGAAGCGGCTGTTCCAGTGCGCCGCCGAGCTGGCCGAGCTGGCCGGCTGGATGAGCTACGACGTGGGCCTCCAGCCCACCGCCCAGAAGTACTTCGTGCTCGCCCTGCACGCCGCCAAGGAGGCCGGTGACAAGCCGCTGGGCTCGTACATCCTGTCCTCCATGAGCCGCCAGATGATCCACCTCGGGCGCCCCGACGACGCCCTGGAGCTCATCCACCTCGCCCAGTACGGCAGCCGCGACTGCGCCACCGCCCGCACCCAGGCCATGCTGTATGCGATGGAGGCCCGGGCGTACGCCAACATGGGCCAGCCCAGCAAGTGCAAGCGCGCCGTGCGCATGGCCGAGGACACCTTCGCCGACGTCGGCCTGGACGGCGAGCCCGAGCCCGACTGGATCCGCTTCTTCTCGGAGGCAGAGCTCAACGGGGAGAACGCCCACTCCTACCGCGATCTCGCCTACGTGGCCGGCCGCAGCCCCACGTACGCCTCGCTGGCCGAGCCGGTGATGGAGAAGGCCGTGGACCTCTTCTCCAAGGACGAGGACCACCAGCGCTCCTACGCCCTCAACCTGGTCGGCATGGCCACCGTGCACCTGCTCAAGCGCGAGCCCGAGCAGGCCACCAAGCTGGCCGAGCAGGCCCTCGGCGTCGCCCGGCGGGTCCGCTCCGAGCGGGTCAACACCCGGCTGCGCAAGACCGTCGACACGGCGGCCCGGGACTTCGGCGACGTACCCGAGGTCGTCAGGCTCACCGACAAGCTCACCGCCCAGCTCCCCGAGACCGCCGAGGCGGTCTGAGGGCACCGGGGCGGACCCCCGCACCACGGCCCCACGGCACAGACTCCGGCCGCGACCGTCACCCCGTACAGCCCGACTCGGCTCCCCCATTGCCAGGTCAACAGGGTGACAGTCGCGGCCGGTCCCTTTGACGTGCGCAGAGGGTACTCCCGTGACCTCCCCGTGACCCGGCGGTTCATGGTGACGTAACACACGGGGCCTGTTCGTCACTGCGGCGAAACATCGGGCGGCATCGACGGAAACCGCGCTGCGTAAATCTCGGGCTCATAACCGGCCACCCCTCATAGCCGGCGCAGCACCGGCTCCGCCCCGCACAGGCCGACCGACGACGAGGAGACGCCGATGCCCCCAGGCATCACGACCCTTGCGGCAGACGCACCCGCGCTGTCCGCCGCCAACACCGGGTTCATGCTCATCTGTTCCGCCCTGGTGATGCTGATGACGCCGGCCCTCGCCTTCTTCTACGGAGGCATGGTCCGCGTGAAGTCCACCCTCAACATGCTGATGATGAGCTTCATCAGCCTGGGGATCGTCACGATCCTGTGGGTGCTCTACGGCTTCAGCATCGCCTTCGGCACCGACTCCGGCTCCATCGTCGGATGGTCGTCCGACTACGTCGGGCTCAGCGGCATCGGGATCACCGAGCTGTGGGACGGCTACACCATCCCGGTGTACGTCTTCGCCGTGTTCCAGCTCATGTTCGCGATCATCACCCCCGCCCTGATCAGCGGCGCGCTGGCGGACCGGGTCAAGTTCACCGCCTGGGCTCTGTTCATCGCCCTGTGGGTCACCGTCGTCTACTTCCCCGTCGCCCACTGGGTGTGGGGCGCCGGCGGCTGGCTCTTCGAGATGGGTGTCATCGACTTCGCGGGCGGCACCGCCGTCCACATCAACGCCGGTGCCGCCGCCCTGGGCGTGATCCTGGTCATCGGCAAGCGCGTCGGCTTCAAGAAGGACCCGATGCGGCCGCACAGCCTCCCGCTGGTCATGCTCGGGGCTGGTCTGCTGTGGTTCGGCTGGTTCGGCTTCAACGCCGGCTCGTGGCTCGGCAACGACGACGGCGTCGGCGCGGTGATGTTCGTCAACACCCAGGTCGCCACCGCCGCCGCGATGCTCGCCTGGCTCGCGTACGAGAAGATCCGCCACGGCGCCTTCACCACCCTCGGCGCCGCGTCCGGCGCGGTCGCCGGTCTCGTCGCCATCACCCCGGCCGGCGGCTCCTGCTCGCCGCTCGGCGCCATCGCCATCGGCGCCATCGCCGGTCTGCTGTGCGCCATGGCCGTGGGCCTGAAGTACAAGTTCGGCTACGACGACTCCCTCGACGTCATCGGCGTCCACCTCGTCGGCGGTGTGGCCGGCTCCCTGCTGGTCGGGTTCTTCGCCACCGGCGGCGTCCAGTCCGACGCCAAGGGCCTGTTCTACGGCGGCGGCCTGGAGCAGCTCGGCAAGCAGGCCATCGGTGTCTTCTCGGTCCTCGCCTACTCTCTGGTCGTCTCGGCGCTGCTCGCCTTCGTCATCGACAAGGTGATGGGGATGCGGGTCAGCGAGGACGACGAGGTCCGGGGGATCGACCAGGTCGAGCACGCCGAGACGGCGTACGACTTCAGCGGGGCCGGCGGGGGAGCCGGTTCCCGCAAGACCCTCACCGACGCCCTGCCCGCAGCGCAGAACAAGAAGGTGGACGCATGAAGCTCATCACCGCGGTCGTGAAGCCGCACCGGCTGGACGAGATCAAGGAGGCCCTCCAGGCCTTCGGAGTCCAGGGTCTGACCGTCACCGAGGCCAGCGGCTACGGACGGCAGCGCGGCCACACCGAGGTCTACCGGGGCGCCGAGTACACGGTCGACCTGGTACCCAAGATCCGCATCGAGGTGCTGGTCGAGGACGACGACGCCGAACAGCTCATCGACGTGGTGGTGAAGGCCGCCCGTACCGGCAAGATCGGCGACGGGAAGGTGTGGAGCGTCCCCGTCGACACCGCCGTACGCGTCCGCACCGGCGAACGCGGACCCGACGCACTGTAAGGAGCCCCCGGGTGACGAGCACCGACATGACCGGCGAAGACTCGGGACCCAGCGGCTTCGCGGCGGCCCGGCTGCACCTCCTGCGACAGGAGGAGCGGTCCGGGCCGCCGCGCCGTGCCGCCCTGGCGCGGCTCACCGACGGCTGGCTGGCCGCCCTGACCACGGCCGCCGCACCGCCCCGCGGCACCGCCCTCGTCGCCGTCGGCGGCTACGGGCGCGGCGAGCTGTCCCCCCGCAGCGACCTCGACCTGCTGCTCCTCCACGACGGCACCGCCGACGCCGCCGCCGTCGCGGCGCTCGCCGACCGCATCTGGTACCCCGTCTGGGACCAGGGCCTCGCCCTCGACCACTCGGTGCGCACCCCCGCCGAGGCCCGCAGGACCGCCGGCGAGGACCTCAAGGTCCAGCTCGGCCTGCTCGACGCCCGCCACATCGCCGGCGACCTCGGCCTGGTCACCGCGCTGCGCACCGCCGTCCTCGCCGACTGGCGCAACCAGGCGCCCAAGCGCCTGCCCGAACTCCACGAGCTGTGCCGGGACCGCGCCGAACGCTCCGGCGAGCTCCAGTTCCTCCTGGAACCCGACCTCAAGGAGGCCCGCGGCGGCCTGCGCGACGCCACCGCCCTGCGCGCGGTCGCCGCCTCCTGGCTCGCCGACGCCCCGCGCGAGGGGCTCGCCGAGGCGCGCCGCACCCTCCTGGACACCCGGGACGCGCTCCACCTGGTCACCGGGCGGGCCACCGACCGGCTCGCCCTCCAGGAGCAGGCCCAGGTCGCCACCGCGCTCGGCCTGCTCGACGCGGACGCCCTGCTCCGCCAGGTGTACGAGGCGGCCCGCACCATCTCGTACGCCTCCGACGTCACCTGGCGCGAGGTCAACCGGGTCCTGCGCGCCCGCTCCGTACGCCCCCGGCTGCGCGCCCTGCTCGGGGGCGGCGGCAAGGCCCAGCCCGAGCGCACCCCGCTGGCCGAGGGCGTGGTCGAGATGGACGGCGAGGTGGTGCTCGCCCGCACCGCCCGCCCCGAGCGCGACCCCGTGCTGCCGCTGCGCGCCGCCGCCGCGGCCGCCCAGAACGGCCTGCCCCTGTCCCTGCACGCCGTACGCCGCCTCGCCGCCACCACCAAGCCGCTTCCCGCACCCTGGCCGGCCGACGCCCGCGACCAGCTCGTCACCCTCCTCGGCGCGGGCGAGCCCACCGTCCCGGTCTGGGAGGCCCTGGAGGCAGAGGGGCTGATCACCCGCCTCCTGCCCGACTGGGAACGCGTCCGCTGCCGCCCCCAGCGCAACCCCGTCCACACCTGGACCGTCGACCGCCACCTCGTCGAGACGGCCGTCCGCGCCTCCGCCCTCACCCGCCGCGTCGGCCGCCCCGACCTGCTCCTGGTCGCCGCGCTCCTGCACGACATCGGCAAGGGCTGGCCCGGCGACCACTCGGTCACGGGCGAGACCATCGCCCGTGACGTCGCCGCCCGCATCGGCTTCGACACCCACGACGCCGACGTCATCGCCACCCTCGTACGCCACCACCTGCTGCTCGTCGAGACCGCCACCCGGCGCGACCTGGACGACCCGGCCACCATCCACTCCGTCGCCGCGGCCGTCCGGTCGCCGTCCACCCTGGAGCTCCTGCACGCCGTCACCGAGGCCGACGCCCTCGCCACCGGCCCGGCCGCCTGGTCCTCGTGGCGCGCCTCTCTCGTCGCCGACCTGGTCAAACGGGTCGCGGGCGTGCTCGCCGGCGACACCCCGCCGGCCCCCGAGCCGGCCGCCCCCGGCGCCGAGGAGGAACGCCACGCCGTGGAGGCGCTGCGCACCGGCGAACCCGTCCTCACCCTGCACACGCAGGAGCACCCGTCGGCCGACCACCCCGAACCGGAACCGGTCGGCGTCGAGCTCCTGATCGCCCTCCCCGACCAGCCGGGCGTCCTGCCCGCCGTCGCCGGGGTGCTCGCCCTGCACCGCCTGACCGTCCGCTCCGCCGACCTGCGCGCCATCGACCTGCCCACCGAGCTCGGCCCCGCCGCCGTGCTCGTCCTGAACTGGCGCGTCGCCGCCGAGTACGGCTCCCTCCCGCAAGGCCCCCGGCTGCGCGCCGACCTGGTCCGCACCCTGGAGGGCTCCCTGGACATCCGGGCGCGCCTGGCCGAGCGGGAGGCGGCCTACCCGCGGCGGCGGGGCGTCACGGCGCCGCCGCCCCGGGTCACGGTCGCGGAGGCGGGCTCGGCGCTCGCCACGGTCATCGAGGTCCGCGCCCACGACGCCCCCGGGCTGCTGCACCGCATCGGTCTGGCCCTGGAGGGCGCCCGGGTCAGGGTGCGCAGCGCCCACGTCTCGACGCTGGGCGCGAACGCGGTGGACGCGTTCTACGTCACGGGCGAGGACGGTGCCCCGCTCGCCCCGGAGGAGGCCTCGGAGGTGGCCCGCACCCTGGAGGCGGGCCTGCGCGGCCGGTAGCGGGGGAGGCCGCTTGCCGGGCGGGGCTGATGCGCGGCCCCGCCGGGCGGATACCCTGGGGGGCGACCGTCCGCCTTCCCCCTACACCTGAGGATCCGCGACCGCCGTGTTCGATACCCTCTCCGACCGCCTTGCAGCGACATTCAAGAACCTCCGGGGCAAGGGGCGCCTGTCCGAGGCGGACATCGACGCCACCGCCCGCGAGATCCGGATCGCGCTGCTGGAAGCCGACGTCGCCCTGCCCGTCGTGCGCGCCTTCATCAAGCAGGTCAAGGAGCGGGCGCTCGGCGCCGAGGTCTCGCAGGCGCTGAACCCCGCCCAGCAGGTCATCAAGATCGTCAACGAGGAGCTCATCGGCATCCTCGGTGGCGAGACCCGCCGTCTGCGCTTCGCCAAGACCGCGCCGACCGTGATCATGCTCGCGGGTCTCCAGGGTGCCGGTAAGACCACCCTCGCCGGAAAGCTCGGCCTCTGGCTGAAGGGCCAGGGCCACTCCCCGCTGCTGGTCGCCTGTGACCTCCAGCGCCCCAACGCCGTCAACCAGCTCTCGGTCGTCGCCGAGCGCGCCGGGGTCGGCGTCTACGCGCCGGAGCCGGGCAACGGCGTCGGGGACCCCGTCCAGGTCGCCAAGGACTCCATCGAGTACGCGCGCACCAAGCAGTACGACATCGTCATCGTCGACACCGCCGGCCGGCTCGGCATCGACCAGGAGCTGATGCAGCAGGCCGCGGACATCCGCGACGCCGTCAGCCCCGACGAGGTCCTCTTCGTCGTCGACGCGATGATCGGTCAGGACGCGGTCAACACGGCCGAGGCGTTCCGTGACGGCGTCGGCTTCGACGGCGTCGTGCTGTCCAAGCTCGACGGCGACGCCCGTGGTGGTGCCGCCCTGTCGATCGCACACGTCACCGGCCGTCAGATCATGTTCGCCTCCAACGGCGAGAAGCTGGACGACTTCGACGCGTTCCACCCGGACCGCATGGCGTCCCGCATCCTCGGCATGGGCGACGTGCTCTCGCTGATCGAGAAGGCCGAGCAGACCTTCAGCCAGGAAGAGGCCGCCAAGATGGCCTCCAAGCTGGCGAGCAGCAAGGGCAAGGACTTCACGCTCGACGACTTCCTGGCCCAGATGGAGCAGGTCCGGAAGATGGGCTCCATCTCCAAGCTGCTCGGCATGCTCCCGGGCATGGCCCAGATGAAGGAGCAGATCAACAACATCGACGAGCGCGACGTGGACCGCACGGCCGCGATCATCAAGTCGATGACCCCCGGCGAGCGCCACGACCCGACGATCATCAACGGCTCCCGCCGGGCGCGTATCGCCCGCGGTTCCGGTGTCGACGTCAGCGCGGTGAAGTCGCTGGTCGAGCGGTTCTTCGAGGCCCGCAAGATGATGTCGCGCATGGCCCAGGGCGGCGGCATGCCCGGTATGCCGGGCATCCCCGGCATGGGCGGCGGGCCGGGCCGGCAGAAGAAGCAGCAGAAGCAGGCCAAGGGCAAGCGCAAGAGCGGCAACCCGATGAAGCGCAAGGCCGAGGAGGCCGCCGCCGCGCAGCGCCGCGAACAGGCGCAGCAGGGCGGAGCGTTCGGACTGCCGGCCGGGCAGCCCGGGCAGGACTTCGAGCTCCCGGACGAGTTCAAGAAGTTCATGGGCTGAACGAGGGCTTGGGAAGGGGCGTCCACCACGGGTGGGCGCCCCTTCGCGCATCCCGGGAGCTCACCTAAACGTCAAAGGGTGGGTGCTATGTACGTGATGCCGCATTCGCCCGCCTCTCGCATCATGGCTGCGTGGCCAATTCCGTACCCCCGCGCGACCGCACCGACCAGCCCTGGCGCTCCGAGGGAGCACCGCCGCCACCCCCGCCGCGCAAGCGCGTGCCGGGGTGGGTCTGGCTCGTCCTCGCCGCCGTGGTCGTCTTCGCCCTCACCAACCTGGCCCTGTCCCTCTTCGGCAACGGTGACGAGCGGAAGATCTCGTACACCGAATTCAGCCGGCAGGTCTCGGACGGGAACGTCGCCAAGATCTACTCCAAGGGCGACGCCATCGAGGGCGAGCTGAAGAACGAGCAGCGCTTCACCACCCAGCGCCCGGCCTTCGCCGACGACGACCTCTGGGCCCAGCTCACCAGAGAGAAGGTCACCGTGACGGCCGAACCGGTCGTCGAACGGCCCAGCCTCCTCGCCAACCTGCTGCTCTCCCTGGCGCCGCTGCTCCTGCTCGTCGTGCTGTGGCTCTTCGTCGCCCGGCGGATGCGGGGCACCGGCTTCGGGGCGGGAGGCATGCTCGGCCGCAAGACCCCGCCCAAGCCGGTCGAGCTGGAGGTGGGGCAGCGCACCACCTTCGCCGACGTGGCGGGGATCGACGAGGTGGAGGGCGAGCTCAACGACGTCGTCGACTTCCTGAAGAACCCGCAGGCGTACCGCAGGATGGGCGCCAAGATGCCGCGCGGCGTGCTGCTGGCCGGCCCGCCCGGCACCGGCAAGACGCTCCTGGCGCGGGCCGTGGCGGGGGAGGCGGGCGTGCCGTTCTTCTCCGCCTCCGCGTCCGAGTTCATCGAGATGATCGTGGGCGTCGGCGCCTCACGCGTACGGGAGCTGTTCAACGAGGCCCGCAAGGTCGCGCCCGCGATCATCTTCATCGACGAGATCGACACCATCGGGCGCGCCCGGGGCGGCGGCGCGGCCGTGGGCGGGCACGACGAGCGGGAACAGACCCTCAACCAGATCCTCACCGAGATGGACGGCTTCTCCGGCTCCGAGGGCGTCATCGTCATCGCCGCCACCAACCGCGCCGACGTCCTGGACCCGGCGCTCACCCGCCCCGGCCGCTTCGACCGGATCGTCCACGTCAGCCCGCCCGACCGGGGCGGCCGCGAGGCCATCCTGCGCATCCACACCCGGGACATCCCGCTCGGCGCGGACGTCGACCTGGCCCAGGTCGCCCGTACGACACCCGGCATGACCGGCGCCGAGCTGGCCAACCTCGCCAACGAGGCCGCCCTCCTCGCGGTCAAGCGCGGACAGCACCACGTCACCCGCTCCGACGTGTCCGACGCGCTGGAGAAGATCCAGCTCGGCGCCGAACGGGCCCTCGTCATGCCCCTGGAGGAGCGGCGCCGCACCGCGTACCACGAGAGCGGGCACGCACTGCTCGGCATGCTCCAGCCGGGTGCCGACCCGGTCCGCAAGGTGACCATCGTGCCGCGCGGGCGCGCCCTGGGGGTGACCCTGTCGACGCCGGACGCCGACAAGTACGCGTACACCGAGGAGTACCTGCGCGGCCGGATCATCGGCGCCCTCGGCGGCATGGCGGCCGAACAGGTGGTGTTCGGGGCCGTGACGACGGGCTCGGAGAGCGACCTCGAGCAGGTCACCAACATCGCGCGGGGCATGGCGGGCCGCTGGGGCATGAGCGAGCGTGTCGGCCGGCTCAGCGCCCTCCCGGGCGACGCGCAGCAGGCGTACGGGCTGTCGGCGGCGCCCGCGACGCTGGACACCGTGGCCGACGAGATGCGGCGCATCGTCGACGAGTGCTACGAGAGCGCCTGCGCGCTGCTCGAGGAGCACCGCCCCAAGCTGGACGCGCTGGCCGCGGCGCTCCTGGAGAACGAGACGCTGGAGGAGGAGGCGGCCTACCGGGCCGCGGGCATCCCCCGCCTCGCCAAGGAATGACCCCCGCCGGCGGTACGGCCGCCCGCGCCGCCACCGGCGCGGGCGGAGGCCGTCACGGCGTCCTGGCGACCAGGTAGCGGAACACGTTGGGCATCCACACGGTGCCGTCGGGGCGCACGTGCGGGTGGAGGGCCTCGGTCACCTCTTTCTCCACGGTCGCCTGGTCCGAGGCGGCCACGGCACCGTCGAACAGGCCCGTCGAGAACAGGCCGCGCACGGCGCTCTCCAGGTCCGCGTACCCGAACGGGCACGCCACCCGGCCCGAGCCGTCCGGCCGCAGCCCGGCCCGCGCGGCCACCTCCTCCAGGTCGTCCCGGAGTGCCGGGCGCCAGGTCGCCCCGGTGCGCAGCCGCTCTGTCAGCCGGCCCGCCACCCGCAGCACCGCCGACGTGGCGCACCGCTCCGGCGGACCCCAGCCCGCCAGCACCACCGCGCTGCCCCGCTCCGCCAGCCGTACGGCCGCCGAGAGGGCGGGCGCCAGCCCGTCGGAGTCACCCGCCGTGCAGCCGATCGGCTGGAAGGCCGTGATGAGGTTGTACGCCGGACGGGTGGGGTCGGCGGCATCGGCCGGCCCGCCGTACAGCAGCCGCGTCTCGCCGCAGTGGTGCGTTCCGCGCCCGCCCGCGTCGGGCAGGAGCCGCTCGCGAGCCAGGTCCACGCGCGCGTGGTCCGTGTCGACGCCCGTCACCTGCGCGCCGCGCGCGGCGGCCATCAGCAGGGCGAGGCCCGAGCCGCATCCGAGACCCAGGAGCCGCGTTCCGGTACCGACCTCCAGATGCTCGTACACCGCTTCATAGAGCGGAACCAGCATCCGTTCCTGGATCTCCGCCCAGTCGCGGGCACGGCCGGGCGCATCCGAAGCCGGAGGGGCCGAGGCCGGGTGGGGGTGGTGCTGGACGAGCATAGGTGTCATCGAAAGCGCCCCAATCCGCCGAGAGGTCCATCTGTGCGTCTGTGCCCTGATTGACAGCCCCCGTGTGTACGTGCGCTCGCACTCCCCGTAGCCAGGGAACTCCGCATCCGGCCCCAAGTCCAGGGGTCGGTGAGCAATGCTTGCGTGCCCCGGTCGTGCGCCCCCGAGTGCGGCACGAGCCACCTCCCATAGTGGAGGCGCCCCGCCGATCCCGCCATGCCAGGACGGCTGCCCCGCCCCCGGCGACCCCTCCGGCCAGCGGCGTTCCCCGCACCGCGCCGCCCGTCCGCGCCCGCTTCCCCGTCCCGTCCACCGCCCGCGCGGCCCCTTCGGCGGCCCGAGGCGGCACCCGGCAGGGGGGGCGCGTGCCGGGTGGGCCGGTGCGCCGGGGGGGGGGTGCGGACGACAGCGGGCCGTGGCGGTAGGGTCGCCACGGCTACCGGCGGCGGCACTGTCCGGAGCGCCGTCCGGCCCGCCGTGAACCGGCGCGCGGAGGTGGACTACGCGCCGGGGCGTACGCGCCGCTACGTACCACCTTGATGCGAGCTGCGCGGCTTCTCCGCAGATCAGCGCACTGGCCCTCGTCGGGACGCATCAACGGCAACTGACGGGTACGTGCAAATTATTTGGGATGGCCCGGAATGGAACCCGGGGGCACTCCGGCTCGTTGTCACGACGTGAGCACGACACCACCTGTTCTCGCCGCAGAGCTGGCACAGGCGTGGGCCGACATTCAGCGGCACCACCCCGAGCTGCCCGATCTCGCCGCGCCCGAATCCCTGATCGGAGAGTCGTCGTCCGCGTGTGGCGCCGAGCTCTCCTTCGAGCGACTGCTCCATGAGGCAGTCCACGGCATCGCCGCCGCGCGAGGCGTCCGCGACACCTCCCGCGCCGGCCGCTACCACAACCGCAGATTCCTGGCGATCGCCGAGGAGATGGGCCTGGACCACTCCGAGGAGCCGCACCCCAGCAGCGGCTTCTCCCTGGTCACGCTCAGCCCCGAGGCCAAGCGCCGGTACCGCCCGACGATGGAGCGGCTCCAGCGCGCCCTCAAGGCGCACACGGTCGCCACGGCGGCGGACACCAAGCGCTCCTTCCGCGGGCCGGCCGCCCGGCACGGTTCCTCCGGCGGCGGCGTGCGGGTCAAGGCCGTGTGCGACTGCGGTCGCAACGTCCGGGTCGTGCCCTCGGTCCTCGCGCAGGCGCCCATCGTGTGCGGCGGCTGCGGGAAGCCCTTCCGCATCCCGGAAGCCGTGGGCGCGGCAGGCTGACCCCGCGTGATGTGGCACAATGGCTAGCTGTACTCGACAGTCGAACAGGACCCCTCTCTCCTCCGGCTGACGCGTCCATCGGGCACTCGAGTACCGCAACCCCACGCGGCATCCCGTTGTGCCCCACCACGTCAAGACCAGGAGACACCACACCCGTGGCAGTCAAGATCAAGCTGAAGCGTCTGGGCAAGATCCGTTCGCCTCACTACCGCATCGTCGTCGCCGACTCCCGTACCCGCCGTGACGGCCGGGCCATCGAGGAGATCGGCCTGTACCACCCGGTGCAGAACCCGTCGCGCATCGAGGTCGACTCGGAGCGTGCGCAGTACTGGCTGTCCGTCGGCGCCCAGCCGACCGAGCCGGTTCTCGCGATCCTGAAGCTCACCGGCGACTGGCAGAAGGCGAAGGGCCTCCCGGCCCCGGAGAAGCCGCTGCTCGCCCCGGCGACCAAGGAAGAGAAGCGTCGTACCTTCGACGAGTTCGCCAAGGCGCTCGAGGGTGACGAGGCGAAGGGTGAGGCCATCACCCCGAAGGCGAAGAAGGCCGACAAGAAGGCGGACGAGGCCGAGACTGAGTCTGCGGCCAAGGCCGCAGAGTCGCCCGAGGCCTGAGCATGCTCGAGGAGGCTCTCGAGCACCTCGTGAAGGGCATCGTCGACAACCCCGACGACGTGCAGGTCGCCTCGCGCAACCTGCGCCGCGGGCGCGTGCTGGAGGTCCGGGTCCACCCCGACGACCTCGGCAAGGTGATCGGCCGCAACGGCCGCACCGCGCGAGCTCTGCGGACGGTCGTGGGCGCCATCGGCGGACGCGGCATCCGCGTCGACCTCGTCGACGTGGACCAGGTCCGCTGACAAGTTGAACGCCGGCACGGGCCGGGGAGGGCTACGGCCCGCCCCGGCCCGTTGTCGTAGGACAGGAGAGATGAAGCAGTGCAGTTGGTAGTCGCACGGATCGGCCGCGCCCACGGCATCAAGGGCGAGGTCACCGTCGAGGTGCGCACCGACGAGCCCGAGCTGCGGCTCGGCCCCGGAGCCGTACTGGCCACGGACCCGGCCTCCGCCGGCCCGCTGACCATCGAGACCGGCCGCGTCCACAGCGGCCGGCTGCTGCTGCGCTTCGAGGGCGTTCGGGACCGCAACGCCGCCGAGGCGCTCCGCAACACCCTGCTGATCGCCGACGTGGACCCGGACGAGCGTCCGGAGGAGCCCGACGAGTACTACGACCACCAGCTCATCGACCTCGACGTGGTCCTCGCCGACGGCACGGAGGTCGGACGGATCACCGAGATCTCCCACCTGCCCTCCCAGGACCTGTTCGTGGTCGAACGGCCCGACGGCAGCGAGGTCATGATCCCGTTCGTCGAGGAGATCGTCACCGACATCGACCTCGAGGAGCAGAAGGCGGTCATCACCCCGCCGCCCGGCCTGATCGACGACCGCGCCGAGATCGCCTCCGCCCGCGACGCCGCCGGTACCGGTACCGGGTCCAAGGCTGATGCGGGCTTCGGGGACGCGGAGGACGAGGGCTGATGCGGCTCGACGTCGTCACGATCTTCCCCGAGTACCTGGAACCGCTGAACGTCTCCCTCGTGGGCAAGGCACGCGCGCGCGGCCGGCTCGACGTCCACGTCCACGACCTGCGGCAGTGGACCCACGACCGGCACAACACGGTCGACGACACCCCCTACGGCGGCGGACCCGGCATGGTCATGAAGACCGAGCCCTGGGGCGAGGCCCTGGACGACGTGCTGTCCTCGGGCTACGAGACCGGCGCCCGTGGACCGGTGCTGGTCGTCCCCACGCCCAGCGGACGCCCCTTCACCCAGGAACTGGCCGTCGAGCTGTCCCAGCGCCCCTGGCTGATCTTCACCCCCGCCCGGTACGAGGGCATCGACCGCCGCGTCATCGACGAGTACGCCACCCGGATACCGGTGTACGAGGTGTCCATCGGCGACTACGTCCTCGCCGGCGGGGAGGCCGCCGTCCTGGTCGTCACCGAGGCCGTGGCGCGCCTGCTGCCCGGCGTCCTCGGCAACGCCGAGTCCCACCGGGACGACTCCTTCGCCCCCGGCGCCATGGCCAACCTGCTGGAAGGCCCCGTCTACACCAAGCCGCCCCAGTGGCGCGGTCGCGGCATCCCCGACGTCCTGCTCAGCGGGCACCACGGGAAGATCGCCCGGTGGCGCCGGGACGAGGCACTGCGCCGCACCGCCCGCAACAGGCCCGACCTGATCGAGCGCTGCGACCCGGCCGGGTTCGACAAGAAGGACCGCGAAACCCTCTCCCTGCTCGGCTGGGCGCCCGAACCCGGTGGCCGATTTTGGCGCAGGCCCCAGGCCGTGGAAGAATAGGCCGCTGCTGTACGTCCGGCGTGCGCCCCTGCCACAGGGGGACACGACGCCCGTCCGACGCGATCAGCACCCCTTTTCTCATTTCGACATTCCGCTGATGACCTGTGGCATCAGCGAGGAAGCAGACACACATGTCTCACCTTCTCGACGCTGTGAACTCCGCGTCCCTGCGGACCGACGTCCCGGCGTTCCGTCCCGGTGACACCGTGAACGTCCACGTGCGCGTCATCGAGGGCAACCGCTCCCGTATCCAGCAGTTCAAGGGCGTCGTCATCCGCCGCCAGGGCGCGGGCGTCAGCGAGACGTTCACCGTCCGCAAGGTCTCCTTCTCCGTCGGCGTCGAGCGCACCTTCCCGGTGCACAGCCCGATCTTCGAGAAGATCGAGCTCGTGACCCGCGGTGACGTCCGTCGCGCCAAGCTGTACTACCTGCGCGAGCTGCGCGGCAAGGCTGCGAAGATCAAGGAGAAGCGCGACAACTGAGCCCCGGCTCACCTTCGTCGCGCGGGGTCCACAGGACGGCCGGATACCATCTGGCTGCGATGGACACCGAAGCACAGCACACCGAGCGCGACCGCCCCTCCGGCCCGGAGGAGCGGTCGCGCTCCGTGCTTTCCCGGCTCGCCCGGGTCTCCTGGCGGCGTGCGGGGCTGACCGGGCTCGCCGGCGCGGTCGCCCTGCTGCTGGTCAGCCACTTCGTGGTGCAGCCCTTCCAGATTCCCAGCGGGTCCATGGAGCCCACCCTCCGGATCGGGGACCGGGTGCTGGTGAACAAGTTGGCGTACCGTTTCGGTTCCGGGCCCGCGCGCGGGGACGTGGTCGTCTTCGACGGCACCGGCACCTTCGTCCGGGAGGCGCCCGAGCGCGACCCGGTCACCGGACTGCTGCACGGGGCGGCCGCGGCACTCGGCCTCGCCGAGCCCGCGGACACCGACTTCGTCAAGCGCGTCGTGGGGGTGGGAGGCGACCGCGTGAAGTGCTGCGACAAGGGGGGAAGGGTCGAGGTGAACGGCGTACCCGTGGCGGAGGAGTACCTGTACGCCGGTGACGCGCCGTCCCAGGTCCCCTTCGACATCGTCGTGCCCCAGGGCACCCTGTGGGTCATGGGCGACCACCGCAGTCACTCCCGGGACTCACGCGACCACCTCGGCTCCCCTGGTGGCGGCATGGTGCCCGTGGACCACGTCATCGGGCGGGCGGACTGGATCGGCTGGCCCTTCGGGCGCTGGTCGGGGGTGGCCCCGACGGGCGCCTTCCACGACGTACCCGAGGCGCCGGCGGCGGGCGGGGGCCATGGGTAACCGCGGCAAGCAGGGCAGCCACCGGGCGGACACCCGGCTGCCCACCGGCTCACGTCCCACGGACGGCGGCCGGCCCCTGCCCGGGCGCGCGGAGCGGCGGAAACTGGCCCGCAAGGTCAAGCGGCGGCGGCGGCGCTCGGCCATCAAGGAGATACCGCTCCTGATCACCGTGGCGCTGCTCATCGCGCTCGTACTGAAGACGTTCCTGGTGCAGGCCTTCGTGATCCCGTCCGGCTCCATGGAGCAGACGATCAGGATCGACGACCGGGTGCTGGTCGACAAGCTCACCCCGTGGTTCGGTTCCACGCCTCAGCGCGGGGACGTGGTGGTCTTCAAGGACCCCGGCGGCTGGCTCCAGCAGGAGCAGACACCCAAGAAGGACGACCCGGTGGTCGTCAAGCAGGTCAAACAGGCCCTGACCTTCATCGGCCTGCTGCCGTCCGAGGACGAACAGGACCTGATCAAACGGGTCGTGGCGGTCGGCGGCGACACCGTCAAGTGCTGCGACGCGGACGGACGGGTCACCGTCAACGGCGTACCGCTGACCGAGCCGTACCTGCATCCGGGAAACGTTCCGTCCACCATCAAGTTCGACGTGCGGGTGCCGGCCGGGCGGATCTTCGTGATGGGGGACCACCGGTCGAACTCGGCCGACTCGCGGTTCCACCTGAACGAGGCGTTCCAGGGAACGGTCTCCGAGGAGGAGGTGGTCGGACGTGCGGTCGTCATCGCCTGGCCGCTGGACCACTGGCGCCAACTGAAGGAACCGGACACCTTCGCGTCGGTTCCGGACTCGCGGACGGGGACCGCGACCGCGCTCGGCGCGTCGCATAGTGTGTCCTCTCGGAATGTGAACGGATTGACCGGACTCCCGACCCCTGCGGAACTCCCGCTCGTTATGGGAGTGGTGGGCCTGCCCCTGCTGTGGGGCAGGCGGTTGCACGGAGTGAGGAGTGGATGTGGGGGATTTGGCGGTCGGCGCACGATCCGGACACGAGGAGCCGGAGGAGAGGCCGGATCGGTTCGGCGCACCCTCCTCGTCCGGATCCGTCGGGGAGCCCCCATCCGAGGCCGGTCCGGCTGACGGCGACGCGGACGACGACGGCGGCCCGCAGGACCCGAGGAAGCCGCGTTCCTTCTGGAAGGAACTGCCCCTGCTGATCGGTATCGCGCTGCTGCTCGCGCTGCTGATCAAGACGTTCCTGGTGCAGGCGTTCTCCATCCCCTCCGACTCGATGATGAACACGCTCCAGCGCGGCGACCGGGTCCTGGTGGACAAGCTGACGCCGTGGTTCGGTTCGGAGCCCGAGCGCGGCGAGGTCGTCGTCTTCCACGACCCGGGCGGCTGGCTGGAGGGCGAGCCCACCCCCGAGCCCAACGTGGTGCAGAAGTTCCTGAGCTTCATCGGCCTGATGCCGTCGTCGGAGGAGAAGGACCTCATCAAGCGGGTCATCGCCGTCGGCGGTGACACGGTGAGCTGCAAGAAGGGCGGCAAGGTCGTCGTCAACGGCAAGCCGCTGGACGAGACTTCGTACATCCACCCCGGCTCCACACCCTGCGACGACGAGCCCTTCGGGCCCATCAAGGTGCCCGAGGGCCGCATCTGGGTGATGGGCGACAACCGGCAGAACTCGCTGGACTCCCGTTACCACCAGGAGCTGCCGGGCAGCGGCACGGTCGCCAACGACAAGGTCGTCGGGCGGGCCGTCGTGGTGGCCTGGCCGCTCACCCGCTGGTCCACCCTCCCGGTGCCGGACACCTTCGACCAGCCGGGGCTGAGCGCGGCGGGCCTCGCCCAGAGCGCCGCCCGCATGGCCGGGCCGGGTGCCCTGGGCCTCGCCGGAGCCGTGCCGCTGGTCCTGTGGCACCGGAAGCGCCGCGAGAGCTGACGGGCGGATGCCTGTGCCCGTGCTGCCGTGGCCGGTGGCGGGCGGATGCCTGTGCCCGTGCTGCCGTGGCCGGTGGCGGGCGGATGCCTGTGCCCGTGCTGCCGGGGCCGGTGGCGGGGCTGTGGGGCTTGTGAGGCTTGTGGGGGCGAAGCCGGCGGTGACCGTGCTTCCGACCGGCAGGCCGGCTTCCGGTGGGCATACCGCCGGGTAGGGGGCCGCGGGTAGGGTGCCGTCCCAGATCGTCGTCTCGCGAAGGTGGGAGCGCTGGGATGGGCAAGGACGTCACGACGGACGACGGCCACGGCCGTCTCGGCAGCGTGCTGTCGGGGCTGGCCGTGGCCGTCGGCTGTGTGCTCTTTCTCGGCGGGTTCGTCTGGGGGGCGATCGAGTACCAGCCGTACACGGTGCCGACCGACTCCATGTCCCCGACCGTCGCGGCGGGGGACCGGGTGCTGGCACAGCGCGTGGACGGCGCCCAGGTGCGCCGCGGTGACGTCGTCGTCTTCGAGGACTCCGCCTGGGGCGACCTGCCCATGGTCAAGCGGGTGGTCGCCGTGGGCGGTGACAAGGTCGCCTGCTGCGACGGCGACGGCCGGCTCACGATCAACGGCACGGCGGTGGAAGAACCGTATCTGCGCTCCGAGGGGCCCGCGTCCTCGACGCCGTTCACGGCCTCGGTGCCCGACGGCCAGCTCTTCCTGCTCGGTGACGAGCGCAGCGGCTCGCAGGACTCCCGCGTCCACCTCCAGGACCCCGGACACGGCTCGGTGCCGCGCGGGGCGGTGACGGCACGCGTGGACGCCGTGGCGTGGCCACCGGGCTCGATGGTGGACCGGCCGCAGGGGTTCGCCGCCCTGCCCGGCGGCGTGTCGCGGCCCGGTCCGGTGAAGCTGGTGGCCGGCTCGGTGGCGGCCGGGGCGGTGCTGATCCTCGGGGGCGCGGCGTACGGGCCGGTGGCGCGGCGGCTGTCGCGGGCGGGCCGGGCACGGGCACGGGCGGGGGCGGGTGCGCGTGGCTGAGGAGACGCCGCTGCGCCAGGTCGCCCGGGTGGTGCTGCTCGACCCGCAGGACCGCATCCTGCTGCTGCACGGCTACGAGCCGGACGATCCCTCCGACACCTGGTGGTTCACCCCGGGCGGCGGGGTCGAGGGCGACGAGACGCGCGAGGAGGCCGCGCTGCGCGAGCTCGCCGAGGAGACCGGGCTGACGGACGTGCGGCTCGGGCCCGTGCTGTGGAAGCGTGTCTGCTCCTTCCCGTTCGCCGGACGGCGCTGGCACCAGGACGAGTGGTACTACCTGGCCCGTACGACCCGGACCGCGGTGGCCCTGGGCGCACTGACGGAGCTGGAGACGCGCAGTGTCGCGGGGCTGAGGTGGTGGACCTCCGCCGAACTGTCGGCGGCCCGTGAGACGGTGTACCCGACACGACTCGCCGAGCTGCTGCGCACGCTGCTCGACGAGGGACCCCCTGCTACGCCGGTGGTCCTGGCCCCCGAAATCGTCTAGGGGCGCAGGAGACTGGAGCACAATGGGGGGACGCACGGCTGAAGGGGAACATGCCATGAGCGCCGAGGACCTCGAGAAGTACGAGACCGAGATGGAGCTGAAGCTCTACCGGGAGTACCGCGATGTCGTCGGTCTGTTCAAATACGTGATCGAGACCGAGCGTCGTTTCTACCTCACCAATGACTACGAGATGCAGGTGCACTCGGTGCAGGGCGAGGTGTTCTTCGAGGTCTCCATGGCGGACGCCTGGGTCTGGGACATGTACCGGCCGGCGCGGTTCGTCAAGCAGGTGCGCGTCCTCACGTTCAAGGACGTGAACATCGAGGAGCTCAACAAGAGCGATCTGGAGCTCCCCGGTAGCTGAGCCCCCGGAGGTCGTTCACCGGTGTGAGTGATCGGGTTTTCCACAACCGGCCGGTTGTCCACCAAGATCCACATGTTCGCCGCCGCCGCGTCACAGTCGGTGACGGAGGTGGTGCCGGAAATGAACGCGACGGGGGCACTGGGACGGTACGGCGAGGAGCTGGCGGTCCGCCGGCTCGGTGAGGCAGGGCTGGCCACGCTCGCCCGCAACTGGCGGTGCGGACGGGCCGGGGAGATCGACATCGTCGCCCGCGACGGTGACACGGTGGTCATCTGCGAGGTCAAGACCCGCAGAGAGGGCGGCTTCGAGCACCCCATGGCGGCGGTGACGCCCGCCAAGGCCCAGCGGCTGCGGCGGCTGGCCGCCTGCTGGCTGGAGCGGCACGGCGGGCCGCCGCCCGGCGGGGTGCGCATCGATCTGGTCGGGGTGCTGCTGCCGCGCCGCGGCGCGCCCGTCGTGGAGCACGTGCGGGGGGTGGCCTGATGGGCTTCGCACGGACGTGTTCGGTGGCCCTGGTCGGCGTCGAGGGCGTGGTGGTCGAGGTCCAGGCCGACCTGGAACCGGGCGTGGCGGCGTTCACGCTGGTCGGCCTGCCGGACAAGAGCCTCACGGAGAGCCGCGACCGGGTGCGGGCGGCGGTCGTCAACTCGGGCGGGGAGTGGCCGCAGAAGAAGCTCACGGTCGGGCTCAGCCCGGCTTCCGTGCCCAAGAGCGGCTCCAGCTTCGACCTCGCGGTCGCCGCCGCCGTGCTGGGCGCGGCCGAGCGCGTCGACCCCCGGACCATCGCCGATCTGGTGCTCATCGGGGAGCTCGGCCTCGACGGCCGGGTCCGGCCCGTACGGGGCGTGCTGCCGGCGGTGCTCGCCGCCGCCGAGGCCGGCTACCGGCAGGTCGTCGTGCCCGAGCAGACGGCGGGGGAGGCCGCCCTGGTGCCGGGTGTCTCGGTCCTCGGCGTCCGGACGCTGCGGCAGCTCATCGCCGTGCTCGCCGACGAGGCGGTGCCGGAGGAGGAGCCGGACGACGACGGGCGGCCCGACGCCATGCTGGCGGGGCTGCTGGTGCCCGGCGCCGGTGTGGGCACCGGTCTCGGCCCCGATCCGGCCGACGCGCCCGACCTGGCCGACGTCGCGGGGCAGCGGGTGGCGCGTCTCGCCCTGGAGGCCGCGGCGGCGGGCGGTCACCATCTGCTGCTGTCCGGGCCGCCGGGCGCGGGCAAGACCATGCTGGCCGAGCGCCTGCCGGGCGTCCTGCCCCCGCTGACGCGCCAGGAGTCCCTGGAGGTCACCGCGGTCCACTCGGTCGCGGGACTCCTGCCGCCCGGCGAGCCGCTGGTGCGCCGCCCGCCGTACTGCGCGCCGCACCACTCGGCCACCATGCAGTCCCTGGTCGGCGGCGGCAACGGCCTGCCCCGGCCGGGTGCCGTCTCGCTGGCTCATCGTGGGGTGCTCTTCCTGGACGAGGCGCCCGAGTTCTCCGGCAAGGCACTGGACGCCCTGCGCCAGCCGCTGGAGTCCGGCCACGTGGTGGTGGCCCGGAGCGCGGGCGTGGTCCGGCTGCCGGCCCGGTTCCTGATGGTGCTGGCCGCCAACCCGTGCCCGTGCGGGCGGCACACCCTGCACGGCGCGGGCTGCGAATGCCCCGCCTCGGTGATCCGCCGCTACCAGGCCCGGCTGTCGGGGCCGCTGCTCGACCGGGTCGACCTGCGCGTCGAGGTCGAACCGGTCGGCCGCGCGGACCTGCTGGGCCACGCCGGACGCGGCGAGCCCAGCGAGGTGGTCGCCGCCCGGGTGCTGGACGCCCGGGCGCGTGCCGCCGCCCGCCTGGAGGGCACGCCGTGGAACGTCAACTGCGAGGTGCCGGGGCACGAACTGCGCACCCGCTGGCAGGTCGCGCCGGGCGCCCTCGCCGCCGCCGAACGGGACATCGAACGGGGCCTGCTCACCGCGCGCGGCCTGGACCGGGTCCTGCGGGTCGCCTGGACCCTCGCCGACCTGGCGGGCCGCGCCCGCCCGGGCCCCGACGACGTCCACCTGGCCCTGGAGCTCCGCACCGGCATCGCCCGCGGCGTCCCCATGGCGGCCGCCGCACCCCGGTGACCCCTGCGGGGGCGCGCCCGGGAGGCCGGGCGTGGGTGGGGTGGCCGGGGGTGGTGCGGCCGGGGTGGCGGGTGGGGCGGTGACCCCTGCGGGGGCGCGCCCGGGTGGTCGGGCGTGGGTGAGGTGGCCGGGGGTGGCGCGGCCGGGGTGGCGGGTGGGGCGAGGTGGTTGCAGCGGGCCGGTGGGTGAGGGGGTGCTGGGCGGACGGGTCCGGCGGGGTGCTGGGCGGAGGAATGGACGCGGTCCGGCGGGGTGCCGGGGGCCGGGACGGACGGGTGGAGACGGGGGAGCGGGATGACCGGAGGAGTGACGGATCGCGAGCGGTGGGCGCGGGCGGCGTTGACGCGGGTCGTCGAACCGGGTGATGAGCACGGTGGGCGCTGGCTGCGGGAGCTGGGGGCCGTGGAGCTGCTCCGGCGCCTGACGGCCGCGCCGTACGAGGCGGAGGCGCTCGCCGGGGCGAGTCAGCGGCGCGTCGAGGGCCTGAGGCTGCGGGCGGCACGGGCCCAGCCGGAGCGGGACCTGGCGGCGGTGGCGGCGGTCGGCGGGCGGTTCGTCGTGCCGGGCGACCCCGAGTGGCCCGGCCAGCTCGACGACCTCGGGGACGGCCGGCCCGTCGGGCTCTGGGTGCGCGGGCGGCCCGACCTGCGCCGCTGGGCGCTGCGCTCCGTCGCCGTGGTCGGGGCGCGGGCCTGCACCCCGTACGGGGCGCACATGGCGGCGACGCTCGCCTCGGGGCTCGCCGAGCGCGGCTGGGTGGTCGTCTCGGGCGCGGCCTTCGGGGTCGACGGCGCCGCGCACCGGGGCGCGCTGGCCGCCGAAGGGGCGACCGTCGCCGTGCTGGCCAACGGGGTGGACGTGGCCTATCCGCGCGGCCACGCCGAGCTGATCGGGCGTATCGCGGAACAGGGCCTGGTGATCGGCGAGTTGCCGCCCGGCGCCCATCCCACGCCCAGCCGGTTCATCCTCCGCAACCGTGTGATCGCCGCGCTGACCCGGGGCACGGTGGTGGTCGAGGCCGAGTACCGCAGCGGCTCCCTGGTCACCGCACGGGCCGCGCAGCGGCTCGGCCGGTTCACCATGGGCGTCCCCGGCCCGGCCACCAGCGGGCTCTCCGCGGGGGTGCACGAGCTGCTGCGCGGCGAGGCCGAGCTGGTCACGGACGCCGCCGAAGTCGCGGAGCTGGTCGGTGACATCGGAGACCTGGCCCCGGCCCGCCGCGGGCCCGTCCTGCCCAGGGACCTCCTCGACCCCGCAGGCGCACGCGTGCTCGAAGCCCTGCCGCCCCGGGGGAGGGCCGCCACGGCGAGCACCGTCGCGCGTGACGCCGGCACCACGGTTGACGAGGCACTCGGCAGACTGTACGAACTGCACGCGCTGGGATTCGTCGAACGTCACGGCGAGGGATGGCAGTTGACGGCCGGGGCCATACGTCGCCCGAACGCCCGGCGAGGCGGTGCTTGACCCGGAGCAATCGGGTGAAAAGGTGATCCCGATGACCCTCGTAGCTCTCTCGGCGCCGCCCGAGGGGCCGACATCCGCGCAGTCGGCCCCGTGGGCCCCATTCGAAGATGCGGCCGACACCCCGCCCTCGCGGCGTCACCATCCAGGGGTCTTCGCTCACCGCGACTCCCCAGTCACGCTACGCTCACCAGAATTACCCCCTCCGCATCCCGGCCCCCTCACCGCCATCCCCCCGTCCCCCTTCGCATCCCAGCAGAACGGCTCAAGGCGACGCATGCCCCAGCACACCTCCGGGTCCGACCGCACAGCGGTGCCCCCCGCTGCCCGGGGCACCGTGCGCCCGCCCGCCCCCTCGTCGCTCGACGAGCTGTGGCGGTCGTACAAGGACACGGGCGACGAGCGGCTGCGGGAACAGCTCATCCTGCACTACTCGCCGCTGGTGAAGTACGTCGCCGGCCGGGTGAGCGTCGGTCTGCCGTCCAACGTGGAGCAGGCGGACTTCGTGTCGTCCGGCGTCTTCGGACTCATCGACGCGATCGAGAAGTTCGACATCGAGCGGTCGATCAAGTTCGAGACGTACGCCATCACCCGTATCCGCGGCGCGATGATCGACGAACTGCGGGCGCTGGACTGGATCCCGCGGTCCGTGCGGCAGAAGGCGCGGGCCGTGGAGCGCGCGTACGCCACCCTGGAGGCCCAGTTGCGGCGCACCCCCTCGGAGAGCGAGGTCGCCGCCGAGATGGGTATCGCGCTGGAGGATCTGCACGCGGTTTTCAGCCAGTTGTCGCTGGCGAACGTGGTCGCCCTGGAGGAGCTGCTGCACGCCGGCGGCGAGGGCGGTGACCGGCTCAGCCTGATGGACACCCTGGAGGACACCGCCGCGGACGACCCGGTCGAGGTGGCCGAGGACCGTGAGCTGAGACGGCTGCTCGCCCGGGCGATCAACACCCTCCCCGAGCGCGAGAAGACGGTCGTCACGCTGTACTACTACGAGGGTCTGACCCTGGCCGAGATCGGCAACGTGCTGGGGGTGACCGAGAGCCGGGTCAGCCAGATCCACACCAAGTCGGTGCTCCAGCTCAGGGCCAAGCTGGCCGATGTAGGACGCTGACGTCGAACGGGCGGCCGTAGAGTGGAGCCGTGCCCAGGATTCGAGCGGCCTCCGTGGCCGAGCACCGGACCATGCAGCGCGGCGCCCTGCTGGACGCCGCGCGTTCCCTGTTGTCCGAAGGCGGGACGGAGGCGCTGACCTTCCCCGCCCTCGCCGAGCGCACCGGCCTGGCCCGGTCGTCCGTGTACGAGTACTTCCGCTCCCGCGCCGCCGTCGTCGAGGAGCTGTGCGCGGTCGACTTCCCCGTCTGGGCGGCGGAGGTCGAGGCGGCGATGGAGCGGGCCGACACGCCGGAGGGCAAGGTCGAGGCGTACGTCCGCACCCAGCTCGGCCTGGTCGGGGACCGCCGCCACCGGGCCGTGGTCGCGATTTCCGCGAGCGAACTGGACGACGGGGCCCGGGAGAAGATCCGCGCGGCGCACGGCGGGCTGGTCGCGATGATCGTCGAGGCCTTGGCGGAGCTGGGCCAGGAGCAGCCGCGGCTGTCCGCGATGCTGCTCCAGGGCGTGGTCGACGCCGCGGTGCGCCGTATCGAGCTCGGCGCGGCGGAGGACCCCTCGGCCATCGCCGACACGGCCGTCTCCATGGCCCTCCAGGGCGTGCGCGGCGCCTAGCCCCCAGAGCCCGCACGGAACCGCACGCCGTCTCCATGGCCCTCCGCGGCGTGCGCGGCACCTAGCGCCCGTCGGGGCCGCACGAAGCGGATACCGCTCCGTGCGCCTACCGCCGGCCCGCCAGGGGCAGCAGCCGGGACGGTGGGCGCCGCAGCAGGGGCGGGGGCAGCAGCGACAGGGGGTCGAGGTAGGTGTCGCCCCGGCGCAGCCCCCAGTGGAGGCACGTGCCCGTGCAGTGGGAGCGCGGGCCGGGCGCCACGACACCCACCACCTGGCCGGCGGCGACCTCGGAGCCCGTCCGGACCAGGGGGCGGACCGGCTCGTAGGTGGTGCGCAGCGGTGGCGCACCCGTCGACGGGTGGATGACCGACAGCACGCCCCGGCCCGCCACCGGGCCGGCGAACGAGACCCGGCCGGCCGCCGCCGCGCGGACCGGGGTGCCCGGCGGCGCGGCGAGATCGACGCCCCGGTGCCCCGGGCCGTACGCCGTGGCGGGAGGCTCCCAGCCCCGCACGATCGCCGGACGCGGCGGGCCCACCGGCCAGACGGCGGCCAGGGCGGTCGCGGCGGACAGGACCAGGGCGGCGAGGGTGGAGTACATGCGGACAATGTGGCGCGGACGCCCGTCACCGCGTTGATCATGGCCCCGATCTGTGGACGACCGGCCGGTTGTGGACAGCGCCGTCACCCACCGCTGCCGAGGTCCCGTACACTTCTTCTGGCGACCCGGGCCACCCGGGTCGACTTCGCACGCCCCGCCACCACCCTCAAAAGTCGTGGCAGCGCTCTTCGGTCCACTCGTGGCACGGCGCGTCGGGGCGTCAGGACATAACCGAGAACCAAGGAGATACGGCCATGGCCGTCGTCACGATGCGGGAGCTGCTGGAGAGCGGCGTCCACTTCGGTCACCAGACCCGTCGCTGGAACCCGAAGATGAAGCGCTTCATCTTCACCGAGCGCAACGGCATCTACATCATCGACCTGCTCCAGTCGCTGTCGTACATCGACCGCGCCTACGAGTTCGTCAAGGAGACCGTCGCGCACGGCGGCTCCATCATGTTCGTCGGTACCAAGAAGCAGGCCCAGGAGGCCATCGCCGAGCAGGCGACGCGCGTCGGCATGCCGTACGTCAACCAGCGCTGGCTGGGTGGCATGCTCACCAACTTCTCCACCGTCTACAAGCGCCTTCAGCGCCTGAAGGAGCTGGAGGCGATCGACTTCGACGACGTCGCCGCCTCCGGTCTCACCAAGAAGGAGCTCCTGGTCCTCTCCCGCGAGAAGGCCAAGCTGGAGAAGACCCTCGGTGGTATCCGCGAGATGCAGAAGGTGCCGAGCGCCGTCTGGATCGTCGACACCAAGAAGGAGCACATCGCCGTCGGTGAGGCGCGCAAGCTCCGCATCCCGGTCGTCGCGATCCTCGACACCAACTGCGACCCCGACGAGGTCGACTACAAGATCCCGGGCAACGACGACGCGATCCGCTCCGTCACCCTGCTCACCCGCGTGATCGCCGACGCCGTCGCCGAGGGCCTCATCGCCCGCTCCGGCGCCGCGACCGGCGACCAGAAGCCGGGCGAGAAGGCCGCCGGCGAGCCGCTGGCCGAGTGGGAGCGCGACCTGCTCGAGGGCGAGAAGAAGGCCGACGAGGCCGAGAAGCCGGCCGAGGCCGCTGCGGAGGCCCCGGCCGCCGAGGCCCCGGCCGCCGAGGCTCCGGCCGCCGAGGCTCCGGCCGCGGACGCCGAGCAGGCCTGACCTTCAGGTTCGGAACGACGGCGGGGGCCCACGAAGCTCCCGCCGTCCACCCGTAGATCTTCGTAGATCTTCCAGACTTCGAAAGAGACTTACAGATCATGGCGAACTACACCGCCGCTGACGTCAAGAAGCTCCGCGAGCTCACCGGCGCCGGCATGATGGACTGCAAGAAGGCGCTCGACGAGTCCGAGGGCAACGTCGACAAGGCCGTCGAGGCGCTGCGCATCAAGGGCCAGAAGGGCGTCGCCAAGCGCGAGGGCCGCTCCGCCGAGAACGGCGCCGTCGTCTCCGTGATCGCCGGCGACAACACCTCCGGTGTCCTCGTCGAGCTGAAGTGCGAGACGGACTTCGTCGCCAAGGGCGAGAAGTTCCAGAGCGTCGCCAAGGCCCTGGCCGAGCACGTCGCCAAGACCTCCCCCGCCGACATCGAGGCGCTGCTCGCGTCCGAGATCGAGGCCGGCAAGACCGTCCAGGCGTACGTCGACGAGGCCAACGCCAACCTCGGCGAGAAGATCGTCCTGGACCGCTTCGCGCAGTTCTCCGGTGGTTACGTCTCCGCGTACATGCACCGCACCATGCCCGACCTGCCCCCGCAGATCGGTGTCCTTGTCGAGCTCGACAAGGAGAACGCCGAGGTCGCCAAGGGTGTCGCGCAGCACATCGCCGCGTTCGCCCCGAAGTACCTCTCCAAGGACGACGTCCCGGCCGAGGTCGTCGAGGCCGAGCGCCGCGTCGCCGAGGAGACCACCCGCGCCGAGGGCAAGCCCGAGGCCGCGCTCCCGAAGATCGTCGAGGGTCGCCTCAACGGCTTCTTCAAGGACGCCACCCTCCTGGGTCAGCCGTACGCGCTCGACAACAAGAAGTCCGTCCAGCAGATCCTGGACGAGGCCGGTGTCACCCTGAAGCGCTTCAGCCGCATCAAGGTCGGCATCTGAGCCGGTACGCGCTCGACACGGGAGCCCGCTAGGGTTTTCCCAGTGGACGGTCGGACGCGTGAGCGCCGGCGGCCACAGATCTGACGAGGAGGCCATTGCCGTAGGGACAACCACACCCACCGGCAATGGCCTTCTTCGTATGTGCACGAGGAGATCTCCATGAACCAGGGCGCCGCACAGGGCGACGACAACACCGGTAACAAGGCCGGCCGCTTCATGCTGAAGCTGTCCGGCGAGGCGTTCGCCGGCGGTGGCGGCCTCGGCGTCGATCCCGACGTCGTACACGCCATCGCGCGCGAGATCGCCGCGGTCGTCCGCGACGGCGCGCAGATCGCTGTCGTGATCGGCGGCGGCAACTTCTTCCGCGGCGCCGAGCTGCAGGTACGCGGCATGGACCGGGCACGCTCCGACTACATGGGCATGCTCGGTACGGTCATGAACTGCCTCGCCCTCCAGGACTTCCTGGAGAAGGAGGGCATCGACTCGCGGGTCCAGACCGCCATCACCATGGGGCAGGTCGCGGAGCCGTACATCCCGCTGCGCGCCGTGCGCCACCTGGAGAAGGGCCGTGTCGTGATCTTCGGCGCGGGCATGGGCATGCCCTACTTCTCCACCGACACCACCGCGGCCCAGCGTGCCCTGGAGATCGACGCGGAAGCTCTTCTCATGGGCAAGAACGGGGTGGACGGGGTCTACGACTCCGACCCCAAGGTCAACCCGGACGCGGTGAAGTTCGACGCGCTGGAGTACGGCGAGGTGCTCTCCCGCGACCTCAAGGTCGCCGACGCCACCGCCATCACCCTCTGCCGCGACAACAACCTGCCGATTCTCGTCTTCGAGCTTCTCGCGGCGGGCAATATCGCCCGGGCCGTGAAGGGTGAGAAGATCGGCACTCTCGTGAGCGACCAGGGCACCAGGACCTGATCCCGGGTCCGGGCACTCCCGGTCCGGGGCCACCCGGTCCGGGGGCACCCCGGGGTGCCCCGCGAGGGGATGGACAAAGCCCTGCCGGTCGGACACCGTGCAGGGGACAGACGCGACGCAGGTTCCGCGGCCCTTTCGTACGCCGGGCCTACTCATAGACACGCAGGAGCAAGTGGTGATCGAAGAGACCCTCCTCGAGGCCGAGGAGAAGATGGAGAAGGCCGTCGTGGTCGCCAAGGAGGACTTCGCCGCGATCCGCACCGGGCGTGCGCACCCGGCCATGTTCAACAAGATCGTGGCCGACTACTACGGTGCGCTGACGCCGATCAACCAGCTCGCCTCGTTCTCGGTGCCGGAGCCGCGCATGGCCGTGGTGACCCCGTTCGACAAGTCCGCGCTGCGCAACATCGAGCAGGCGATCCGCGACTCCGACCTGGGCGTCAACCCCAGCAACGACGGCAACATCATCCGGGTGGTGTTCCCCGAGCTCACCGAGGAGCGCCGCCGGGAGTACATCAAGGTCGCCAAGAGCAAGGCCGAGGACGCCAAGGTCTCGATCCGCTCGGTGCGCCGCAAGGCCAAGGACGCCATCGACAAGGCGATCAAGGACGGCGACATCGGCGAGGACGAGGGGCGCCGCGCGGAGAAGGAGCTCGACGACACCACCGCGAAGTACGTCGCGCAGGTGGACGAGCTGCTCAAGCACAAGGAAGCCGAGCTGCTCGAGGTCTGATGAACGACTCTTCCTGGGGGGCCCCGCCGAGAGGCGGTCACTGGGGTCCGCCCGACCAGGGGTACCACCCGGGGTTCGCTCCGGGCGCTCCGGCGGGTCCCGCCTACGACGGGCATGAGGCACAGCAGACTCGGCCCATGCCCATCGTGCCCGACGTTCCCGCCGGCCAAGGCGCCGGCGGAGACCAGGACGACCGCGACCGGGGGACCGCTCCGCTGAGCGGTCCCCCGTTCCGCGAGGAGATGCCGCAGCACCACCCGCAGCACCACCCGGAGCAGCCGCCGCCGCACGGGCAGCCGCCGCACGCGCACCCGCAGTACGCGCAGCCGCAGGCACCGCACGCGCCGCACCCGCAGCACGAGCAGCCGCCGCACCCGCAGCAGCAGCCGCATCCGGAGAATCCGCAGGAGCCCATGGACAGCTCGCCGTCGGGAGCGCCGCAGCCTTCGGAGCAGCCCGGTCCGTCCGGTCCGCAGAAGAAGCGGGCCGGCCGCGACCTGAGGGCCGCCATAGGGGTCGGCGTCGGTCTCGGTGCGGTGATCGTCGCGTCGCTCTTCGTGGTCAAGGCGGTGTTCGTCGGCGTGATCGCCGTCGCCGTCGTGGTCGGGCTGTGGGAGCTGACCTCGCGCCTTCAGGAGCGCAAGTCCATCAAGGCCCCGCTCGTGCCGCTCGCCGTCGGCGGCGCGGCCATGGTCGTGGCCGGGTACGTGCGCGGGGCGGAAGGGGCCTGGGTCGCCATGGCGCTCACCGGCCTCGCGGTGCTCGTGTGGCGGATGACCGAGCCGCCCGAGGGCTACCTGAAGGACGTCACGGCCGGCCTGTTCGCGGCGTTCTACGTGCCGTTCCTGGCGACGTTCGTGGCGCTGATGCTCGCCGCGGACGACGGTCCGTGGCGGGTGCTCACCTTCCTGCTGCTGACCGTGGTCAGCGACACCGGCGCGTACGCAGTCGGCTGGCGGTTCGGCAGGCACAAGCTCGCGCCGCGCATCAGCCCCGGCAAGACCCGCGAGGGGCTCCTGGGAGCGGTGGCGTTCGCCATGGCGGCGGGCGCGCTGTGCATGGAGTTCGCCATCGACGGCGGCCACTGGTGGCAGGGGCTGCTGCTGGGCCTCGCCGTCGCGGCCAGCGCCACGCTGGGCGACCTCGGCGAGTCGATGATCAAGCGGGACCTGGGCATCAAGGACATGGGCACCCTGCTGCCGGGTCACGGAGGCATCATGGACCGCCTCGACTCGCTGCTGCCGACCGCTCCCGTGGTGTGGCTGCTGCTCGTGGTCTTCGTCGGAACGGGCTGAAGCGCACTCCGGTTACCCTGGAAGGGCTCGTCGCACTGTCGCGGCGGGCCCTTTCGGCTCCGCGGCGTCACGCGGGGATCATCCGGTGAGGTCACCCGGCTCACGTACCGCGGCCTCGTCTTTACTGAGGAGTACCAGGTCATGCCACGCCCCGCACCGGGAGAGCTCACCTTCGTCGCCCCGCGCGGAGCCAAGAAGCCGCCGCGGCACCTCGCCGACCTCTCGCCCGCCGAGCGCAAGGAGGCCGTCGCCGCGATCGGCGAGAAGCCGTTCCGCGCCAAGCAGCTCTCCCAGCACTACTTCGCGCGGTACGCGCACGACCCGGCGCAGTGGACGGACATCCCCGCCGCGTCCCGGGAGAAGCTGGCCGCGGAACTGCTGCCGGACCTGATGTCGGTCGTCCGGCACATCTCGTGCGACGACGACACCACCCGCAAGACGCTGTGGCGGCTGCACGACGGCACGCTCGTCGAGTCGGTCCTCATGCGGTACCCCGACCGCGTCACGATGTGCATCTCCTCGCAGGCCGGCTGCGGCATGAACTGCCCGTTCTGCGCCACCGGCCAGGCCGGGCTCGACCGGAACCTGTCGACCGCCGAGATCGTGCACCAGATCGTCGACGGGATGCGGGCACTGCGGGACGGCGAGGTGCCGGGGGGACCGGCACGGCTGTCCAACATCGTCTTCATGGGCATGGGCGAGCCGCTCGCCAACTACAACCGCGTGGTCGGCGCCATCCGCCGCCTCACCGACCCCGAGCCGGACGGGCTCGGGCTGTCCCAGCGCGGCATCACCGTCTCGACGGTCGGCCTCGTCCCGGCGATGCTCCGGTTCGCGGACGAGGGCTTCAAGTGCCGCCTCGCCGTCTCCCTGCACGCCCCCGACGACGAGCTGCGCGACACGCTCGTCCCGGTCAACACGCGCTGGAAGGTCCGGGAGGTGCTGGACGCCGCCTGGGAGTACGCGGAGAAGTCCGGCCGCCGCGTCTCCATCGAGTACGCCCTCATCCGGGACATCAACGACCAGGCCTGGCGGGGCGACCTCCTCGGCCGGCTGCTCAAGGGCAAGCGGGTCCACGTCAACCTGATCCCGCTCAACCCCACCCCGGGGTCGAAGTGGACCGCGTCCCGACCCGAGGACGAGAAGGCGTTCGTCGAGGCGATCGCGAGCCACGACGTTCCGGTCACCGTCCGTGACAACCGGGGTCAGGAGATCGACGGTGCCTGTGGACAGCTCGCGGCCGCCGAACGCTGAGCTTGTACTCTGAGCTCGAACACACCTGCATATTCCGACAGGGGAGCGCCACAGCGCTGAGAGTGCGGCAACCGTCCAGGCCGCAGACCCTCTGAACCTCGCCCAGGTCATTCTGGGTAGGAAGTTCGGTCGTTACTCGAGCTGTTGCGCCCTGCCCACCGCACGATGGCGGTGGGCGGGGCCGCGTCTCTTCCTGGTCACCCCCAGGAGGAATCTCAGTGAGCACCACCAAGAAGTTCGCGGCCGGCGCGATCGCCGCCGCGCTGGGCGTCACGACGCTCACCGCCTGCGGCGGCGAGTCCGCCAAGGACTCGGCCGGCGGCGGTACGAAGCCGAAGACCGTGACCCTCGTCAGCCACGACTCCTTCAACGCCTCCCCGGCCGTCCTGAAGGAGTTCACCCGGCAGACCGGCTACACCGTCAAGGTCCTCAAGAGCGGCGACGCCGGCGAGGCCGTCAACAAGGCCATCCTCACCAAGGGCGCCCCGCAGGGCGACGTCTTCTTCGGCGTCGACAACACGCTCCTGTCCCGCGCCCTCGACAACGGGCTCTTCGAGCCGTACGAGGCCAAGGGCCTGGACCGGGTCCCCGAGACCGTCCGGCTGGACAAGGACAAGCACCGCGTCACGCCCGTCGACACCGGCGAGATCTGCGTCAACTACGACAAGAAGTACTTCGCGGACAAGAAGCTGGCTCCGCCGCAGACCTTCGACGACCTCGCGAAGCCCGCGTACAAGAACCTCCTCGTCGTCGAGAACGCGGAGCGGTCCTCGCCCGGCCTCGGCTTCCTCCTCGGGACGGCCGCCCGGTACGGCGACGACGGCTGGCAGGACTACTGGAAGAAGCTGAAGGCCAACGGCGTCAAGGTCGTCGACAGTTGGGAGCTCGCCTACAACCAGGAGTTCTCCGGCTCCGTCGGCGGCAAGAAGGCCAAGGGTGACCGGCCGCTCGTCGTCTCCTACGCCTCCAGCCCGCCCGTCGAGGTGCTCTACTCCGAGCCGCAGCCGGCCGAGGCGCCGACCGGCGTCTCCACCGGGACCTGCTTCCAGCAGACCGAGTTCGCCGGACTGCTGACCGGGGCGAAGAACCCCGACGGCGGCAAGGCCCTCATCGACTTCATGATCGGCAAGAAGTTCCAGGAGGACATGCCCCTCCAGATGTTCGTCAACCCGGTGGCGAAGGACGCGAAGCTTCCCGAGCTGTTCACCAAGCACGGAGCCGAGGTGGACCAGCCGCACACCGTCGCCCCCGAGAAGATCGCCGAGAAGCGCGACCAGTGGATCCAGACGTGGTCCTCGCTCGTCCTGAAGTAGCCCGCCTCAGGCGCGGCGCGCTGCGGGCGGGGCTCATGGCCCTGCCCGTGGCGTTCTTCGCCGTCTTCTTCGCCCACCCCGTCGTGGCGATCGTCGGGCGCGGGCTGCGGACCGAGGACGGCGGCTGGCGGTTCGGACGGCTCGGCGACGTGCTGGGCCGCCCGGACGTCCTGGACGTCCTGTGGTTCACCACCTGGCAGGCGCTCGCCTCCACGGCGCTCACCCTGCTGATCGCACTGCCCGGCGCGTACGTGTTCGCCCGCTACGACTTCCCCGGCAAGGGGGTGCTGCGGGCCGTCGTCACCGTGCCGTTCGTGCTGCCGACCGTCGTCGTCGGCACCGCCTTCCTCGCCCTCGTCGGCCGGGGCGGCCTGCTCGACGAGCTGTGGGGCGTGCGACTGGACACCACGGTGTGGGCCATCCTGCTGGCGCACGTCTTCTTCAACTACGCGGTCGTCGTCCGCACCGTCGGCGGCCTGTGGGCCCAGCTCGACCCGCGCCAGGAAGAGGCCGCCCGGGTGCTGGGCGCCTCCCGCCTCGCGGCCTGGCGGCGGGTGACCCTGCCCGCGCTCGCCCCCGCCGTGGCCGCCGCGGCACTGATGATCTTCCTCTTCACGTACACCTCCTTCGGCATCGTCCAGATCCTCGGCGGTCCCGCGTACCGCACGCTGGAGGCGGAGATCTACCGGCAGACCGCGCAGCTCCTCGACCTGCAGGCGGCCGCGGTCCTGACCCTGGTGCAGTTCGCCGCCGTCGGGGCCATCCTCGCCGTCCACGCCCGGACGGTACGGCGGCGGGAGACCGCGCTCAGGCTGGTCGACGCGGGGCTGACCGCCCGGCGGCCGCGCGGGACCGGGCAGTGGGCGCTCCTCGGCGGCGTGCTGCTCAGCGTGGTGCTGCTGCTCCTGCTGCCGCTCGGGGTGCTCGTCGAGCGGTCCCTGGACGGGGGGCTCGGCTACTACCGGGCGCTCCAGGACGTGGACGCGGGCGGCGGGACGTTCCTGGTGCCGCCCGTCGAGGCGATCGCGAACTCGCTGGAGTACGCCCTGGCCGCCACCGCGATCGCGCTCCTGATCGGCGGGCTCGCCGCCGCCGCGCTCACCCGCCGCGCGGGCCGGCTGGTGCGGGGTTTCGACGCGCTGCTCATGCTGCCGCTCGGGGTGTCCGCCGTGACCGTCGGGTTCGGGTTCCTGATCGCGCTGGACGAGCCGCCGCTGGACCTGCGGTCCTCATGGATCCTGGTGCCGCTCGCCCAGGCCCTGGTGGGGGTGCCCTTCGTCGTCCGGACCATGCTGCCCGTGCTGCGCGCGGTGGACGCCCGGCTGCGCGAGGCGGCGGCCGTGCTCGGCGCCTCTCCGTGGCGGGTGTGGCGCGAGGTGGACCTGCCGCTGGTGCGGCGGGCGCTGCTGGTGGCGGCGGGGTTCGCGTTCGCCGTGTCGCTGGGCGAGTTCGGGGCCACGGTGTTCATCGCCCGTCCCGACAACCCGACGCTCCCGGTCGCGGTCGCCCGTCTCCTCGGCCGGCCCGGCGACCTCAACTACGGCCAGGCCATGGCCCTTTCGACGATCCTGATGGTGGTGTGCGCGGTGGCCCTGCTGCTGCTCGAACGTATCCGTGTCGACCGTGCCGGGGAGCTGTGACCATGCTCGCGCTCGAGGACGTGACCGTACGGTTCGGATCACGCGCCGCCGTGGACGCGGTGTCGCTGGACGTCGCCGACCACGAGATCGTGTGCGTGCTCGGTCCGAGCGGCAGCGGCAAGTCGACCCTGCTGCGGGTGGTGGCCGGCCTCCAGCCGGTGGACGCCGGGCGCGTCCTGCTCGACGGCGCCGACCTGGCGGGCGTGCCCGTGCACCGGCGCGGCGTCGGGCTGATGTTCCAGGACCACCAGCTCTTCCCGCAGCGGGACGTCGGCGGCAACGTGGCCTTCGGGCTGCGCATGCGCGGCGCGTCGCGGAAGGAACAGGCCTCCCGCGTGGCCGAGTTGCTGGACCTCGTCGGGCTGCCCGGCGCCGAACGGCGGGCCGTGGCCGCCCTGTCCGGCGGCGAGCAGCAGCGCGTCGCGCTCGCCCGGGCGCTCGCCCCCCGCCCCCGGCTGCTGATGCTCGACGAGCCGCTCGGCCAGCTCGACCGGGGGCTGCGCGAACGGCTCGTGGTGGAGCTGCGGCAGTTGTTCGGGCGGCTCGGCACGACCGTGCTCGCCGTCACGCACGACCAGGGCGAGGCGTTCGCGCTCGCCGACCGGGTCGTCGTCATGCGCGACGGGCGCATCGCCCAGAGCGGCACGCCCAGGGAGGTCTGGCAGCGCCCCGCCTCCGAGTTCGTCGCCCGTTTCCTGGGCTTCGACAACGTGGTCGGGGCGAGCGTGAGCGGCGAGGTGGCCGACACCGCGTGGGGCAAGGTCCCGGTGCCGGCCG
The DNA here is from genome assembly GCF_004353505.1 of Streptomyces sp. WAC05374. Lineage (GTDB taxonomy): Bacteria > Actinomycetota > Actinomycetes > Streptomycetales > Streptomycetaceae > Streptomyces. The sequence goes on along the minus strand of NZ_SMNQ01000019.1, from coordinate 56,812 downwards.
GCACCGCCCAGGGCCGGGTCCGGCTGCTGGTACGGCCCGCCGGCGTACGGCTCGGCGACCCGGCCGACGGGACGCGGTGCACCGTCGAGGCGCGGACCTTCCGGGGCCACCACGTGGCGGTACGGCTCCGCCCGGAGTCCGGCCCCACGCTGGAGGCCGACTGCGCCCTGCGCGACGCGCCCGAGGAGGGGGCGGTCGTCGGCGTGACGTTCACCCCCGACGAGGTCGTCGTCCTCGGCTGACCCGGCACCCGGCACCCTGCGGCCCGGCATCCCCGACGCGCGCCCGCCGGGGCTCAGTCGCGGCCCGCCCCGCCCGGGGCGTCCGTCCGCACGGCGGCGGACAGGTCCAGTACGGCGCACGCGCCGCCGTCCTCCGGGTTGGTGAACGTCAGGCGGGCGCCCAGCACCCGGGCCTGGCCGGCGGCGATGGTGAGGCCCAGGCCCAGCCCCTTGCCCACGGCACTGGTCTGGAACCGTCGCGGCCCGTGCGCCAGCAGGTGCTCGGGGAAACCGGGGCCGCCGTCGCGCACCCGGACGATCCCGCCCGCGACCTCCACCACCACCGGCTCGGCGCCGTGCCGCAGCGCGTTGCTCACCAGGTTGGTCAGGACCCGCTCCACGCGCCGGGCGTCCGTCTCCACCAGCGCCTCGGCAACGATGTCACAGCGGACGTCCGGGTCCTCCACCGCACGCACCGCCCGGCGGGCGAGCACACCCAGCTCCACCAGCCGTGTGTCGGCCTCCTCGCCGCCGTTGTCGAGCCGGGCGACCTCCAGCACGTCCTCCATCAGGTCCCGCATCCGCGCGACCCGCTCCTTCACCATCGACTCGGCCCTGCCGTCCGGCAGGAGCCCCGCCGCGGCGACCAGGCCCGCGACGGGCGTGCGCAGCTCGTGCGCGATGTTCGCCGTCACCTCGCGCTCCGCGCGCAGCCGCTCCGACAGCGCGTCCGCCATGGTGTTCACGGCCCGGGTGAGCGTGGCGATCTCGTCCCGCCCCGACTGGGGGAGCCGGGCGTCCAGGTCGCCCCGGGTGATCTGCTCGGCCCGCCGCGCCGACAGCCGCAGCCGCCGCCCCAGCCGGGTGGCCAGCAGCAGGCCGCTCAGGGTGCCCACCGCCGTACTGATCGCCCCCGTCTGGAGGATGGACGCCCTCAGCGTGTCCGACAGCGGGTCCTCGATCTGCTTGAGTGCCAGGACGTCGCCCCCGGCGGCGGTCGCCGCCCAGAGCTGTCGGCGCTCCCCGTACGCCTGCATGTAGGTGGCGCGGCGGCCGTCGCGGACGGCGCGGCGCAGCTCCTCGGGCATGTTGGGCGGGTTCACCTTGAGCCCGAACCGCGCCTGCCCGTCCGCCCGGTAGGCGCGCTCGGCGATGCCCAGCCGCTCCAGGGCCTGGTCCCTGGCCCGCTGCTCCATCAGAGCCGGTACCTGCACGCTCGTCACCAGCACGGCGAGCGCGGCGGTCGCGGTGATCGTGGCACCTATTTTGAGCCGTAGCCCCATGTCTCATCTCCCTGGCGGGGAGTCTACGAGGGGGCCGTTCAGCCCACGCGGGCGAGTTCCCGGGGCTCCTCCTCCGGCGCCGGTGCCGGTCCCGGGCCGCCCTCCGGCTCCCCGAACCACGCCACCGCGACCGCGCCCGCCACCGCCAGCAGGAACCCCACCACCGCCAGCCACGCGAACCCCGGCCGGGACGCGTCCCCCAGCCACAGCACACCGATCGTGCCCGGCAGCACCGTCTCGCCCACCACCAGCGCCGCCGTCGCCCCGTTCACCGACCCGATCTGGAGCGCGACCGTGTGCAGGTACATCCCGCCCACGCCGGCGACGAGGATGGCGTACAGCGCCGGATCGGCCAGCAGCGCGCCCGGGTCGAACGGGTCGACGCCGTTCAGCACGCGCACGCCGACGCCGAGCGCGCCGAAGCCGAGGCCGGAGAGCAGACCGGCCAGGATCGCCGCACGCGCGCCCAGCAGCCGCACCACGACCGTCCCGCCCACCATCAGCAGCAGCGACACGGCCAGCAGCCACCAGTGCGTGGCGATCGGCGTGTGCCCGCTGCCCTCGGGTCCCGCCGCCGTGGCCAGCAGGACCAGCGCCGAGCACACGACACCGATGGAGGTCCACTCGGCGCGGGTCAGCCGGATGCCGAGCAGCCGTACGCTCAGTACGGCGGTGATCACCAGGTTCGCGCTGATCACCGTCTGCGACAGGAACAGCGGCAGCATGCGGGCGGCCAGCGCGCCCAGCCCGAAACCAAGGAAGTCCAGCACCGTACCGACGATGAACTCCCAGGTCATCGCGGCCTTGGCGGTCGACGACAGAGACGGTCCGCCGTGCTGGGTCGTCAGGCCCGCCGCCGCCTCGCGGCGGGCCGACTTGCGGGAGCCGACGGCTTGCAGGACCGATCCCGTGCCGTAGCAGATCGAGGCCGCGACGGCCGTCAACAGTCCTATGAGCACGTCCGGCTCCGTTCCTCGCACGGGTGGGGTTCGTCTGCCAGACGGGGAAACGGGCCCGGACGTTGCCTCCCGCCGGGGCCGGGTGCGCGCGGACGGGGCCCGGCCGGGGCTCAGGTGGGCGTGGACGAGTCCCGGCCCGGGAGCACCAGCCCCAGCTCGTACGCCAGGATCACCGCCTGCGCCCGGTCCCTGAGCCCCATCTTCGCGAACAGCCGGTTGATGTGGGTCTTCACGGTGTGGTCGGTGATGGTGAGCCGCTGCGCGATCTCGGCGTTCGACAGGCCCCGGGCGATCAGCACCAGCACCTCCGCCTCCCGCGCGGTCAGCCCGTCGACCGGCCGCGGCGGCAGCACCCCGGCCCGCTGCCGGGCGAACTCGGCGACCAGCCGCCGCGTCACGGCCGGCGCCAGCAGCGCGTCGCCGCGCGCCACCACCCGTACCGCGTGCAGCAGTTCCGGGAACGTCGCGTCCTTCAGCAGGAAGCCGCTCGCGCCCGCCGCCAGGGCGTCGTACACGTACTCGTCCAGGTCGAAGGTCGTCAGCATCAGCACCTTCGTCGCCCCGCCCGAGGCGGCGAGGATCTCCCGGGCGGCCTCGATGCCGTTCTTGTGCGGCATCCGGATGTCCAGCAGCGCCAGGTCGGGCCGCTGCTCGGCCGCCACCCGCACGGCCTGCGCCCCGTCCTCGGCCTCGCCGACCACCTGGATGTCGTCCTGCGTCGAGAGCAGGCCGACGAACCCGGTGCGCACGACCGCCTGGTCGTCGGCCACGATCGCCCTGATCACCACGGCAGGTCCGCCGTGACGAGGAAGCCGCCGTCCGGGCCCCGGCCGGTGGTCACGCTCCCGCCGAGGAGCGCGGCCCGTTCGCGCATGCCGGTGAGGCCGTGGCCGGTCCCGCCGGTTCCGTCGGTTCCGTCGGTTTTGTCGGGCGGGCCCGGACCGTCGTCCGCGACGCGCACCGACAGCCGGTCCGTCCCGTAGACGACGTCCACCACCGTGTGGGCGCCGGGGGCGTGCCGGCGCGCGTTCGTCAGCGCCTCCTGGACGATGCGGTACGCCGACAGCTCCCACCCGGCCGGGAGCGCCACCCGCTCACCGCCCACCCGCAGGTCCGCGCTGCCGCCCACCGCACGGTGCTGCTCCACCAGTTCCTCCAGTCCCGCGAGCGTCGGCTGCGGTGCCGTCGCCGCCCGGTCGTCCGGCCGGGTGCGCAACACGCCCAGCAGCCGGCGCAGTTCGGTCATCGACGAGCGGGCCGTGCCCGCGATCTGCTGGAGCGCGTCACGGGCCTCGGGCGACAGGCCCGGCGTCGTGTACGTCGCGCTCTCCGCCTGCACGGCGATCATCGACACCGAGTGGGCGACGACGTCGTGCAGCTCCCGTGCCACGGCCGCGCGCTCCGCCTCCGCCGCCTGCCGCCGCTCCATCGCGAGCAACCGCTCCTGGGCGGCGGCCCGTTCGTGCCGGGCCTCCTCACGCGCGCGTACGGCGTCGCCCGCGCTCACCGCGCCCAGGACCACCACGGTCAGCAGCAGCGTCTCCGCGTACAGGCCGGGGTCCAGCCGGTGGCCCTCGACGAGGAACGGCCGCACCTCGGGGACCATGGCCGCCCACTTGGGGATGTGCACCAGGTTCACGCCGAGCGACGCCAGGGCCCCGGCGCCGACCAGGACCGCCGGGTGCTGCACCCGGTGGCGGCCCAGGGTGTACAGGCCCGTCAGGCCGCTGACCACCGTCACCAGGTACAGGCTCGTGTCGGCGCCGAACCCGAGGAAGGCGGCGGCGACCGTGATCAGCGCCGTCTCGGGGCGCGCCCGGCGCCACATCACCGACACGGACGAGACGAGGACGGCCCCCGCCACCCACGGCGTGCCCGGCACCAGCGCCAGCTCCACCACCGTGCCGCCGGTGAGGACGGCCCCGGTGACCCAGGGGTACGCGGGCGAGGCCACGGCGCGGCGCAGCGTTCCAACCAGCACGTTCATGGGCCCGATTCTCGCGGAGCGGACCGTGGCGCGCGTCGGAGCAGGGGTTGATCCCCGGGCCGGTCCTCATGCCACGGGTGGAGCCGGAAGACCGGATTCACGTGTGACGCCCGGGCGTTCGGGCGTTCCTAGCCTCGACCGCATGATCGAGCGGAGTGGGACGAGGAGCGAGTGGACGGCGTACGCGGCCGTCGCCGCCGCGCTCGCCGTGGTGTCGGACCTCGCCCCGCACCGGGTGTGGGGCATGGCGGCGGCGTGCGGCTACGGGGCGGCGGCGCTGCTCGCGGGCCGCCCGCGCGTCGCTGCCGGCGCGGCTCTGCTGGGGGCGGTCGCGGTGCCTCTGGCGCTGCTCGTGGCGACCGGCCGGGGCCAACTGGAGGTCGCCGTCGTCGAGCGGTCGGGCGCGCTGCTGACGGCCACGGGCGTCCCGTACGCCCCGGAGCCGGGCGGGGTCGCCGACTACAACCCGTACCTGCCGGGGATGGCGGTGTTCGGTGCGCTGCCGGGCGACCCCCGGTGGTGGATGGGGGCGGTGTTCCTCGCCTCGGTGGCGGCCGTGCGGGCGTCGCCCCGGGTCGTGGCGTGCCCCCTGGTCGCGCTGCCGCTGGCCGTGGGCGGTGTCGACCTGCCGGTCGTGGGGCTGATGGCCCTGGGGCTGGCGCTCGCCGGACGCGGCCGCGCGGGGCGGGCGGGGCTCGCCCTGGGCGCGGCGGCCGCGCTGAAGTGGACGGCCTGGCCGGGGCTGGTGGTGGGGCTGGTCCTGCTGGCCGCCGCCGGGGGCGGGGGCGGTGGTGGCGGTGGTGCGGGTCGGTGGGGCGGCGTCGGTGGTGCGCGCCGACGGGGTGACCACGGCGGGGCGGGTCCGTCGGGCGGCCGTGGCGACGCGAGTCGTGGGGGCGGCGGGGGCGGTTGGGGCCGGCGGGGGCGGGGCGTCCTGCGCGGCGCGGCTGTGGCGGTCGGGGCCGCCGGAGTGGTCGTCGTGCCGCCGGCGCTGCGCGACCCCGGCGCCTTCCACGAGCACGTCGTCGCCTTCCCGCTCGGCCTGACCAGCACCGCGTCGCCCGCCGCCAGCCCCTTCCCGGGGCGGCTCCTGGCCGCGTACGTGCCCGGCGGCACCGTCGTCGCGGGGGTCCTGCTGGTGGTGAGCGCCCTCCTCGTGGCCGCCTCCCTGCTGGTCGCCCCGCCCCGCACCGTGCCGGCGGCGGCCCGGCGGCTGGCGCTCGGGCTCACCCTCGCGATCGCGTTCATGCCCGCGTCCCGCTTCGGCTACCTCGTCGTCCCGTTCGTCCTGCTCACCTGCCTTCCAGGGAGGACCCATGCCCCGCACGCTCGTCGTCACCAACGACTTCCCGCCCCGGCAGGGCGGCATCGAGACGTTCGTGAAGGCGGTGACCGACCGTTTCCCGCCCTACCGGGTCGTGGTGTACACGTCGGCGGAGGCGGGCGCCGCCGCGCACGACGCCGGGCTGGCGTACCCGGTCGTCCGTGACCGCGCCCGCATGCTGCTGCCCACCCCCCGCGTGAGCGCCCGGGCCGCCGCGCTCGCCCGGGAGCACGACTGCGACAGCGTCTGGTTCGGCGCCGCCGCGCCGCTCGGGCTGATGGCCGGCCACCTGCGGCGGGAGGCGGGGGTGCGGCGGCTGGTGGCCACGACGCACGGCCACGAGGTGTGGTGGGCCCGCACCCCCGGTGCCCGGGCCCTGCTGCGGCGCATCGGCACGGGGGTGGACGCCGTCACCTGCCTGGGCGCGAGCACCCGCGGCCCCATCGGCGCGGCGCTCGGGCCGGACGCACGGCTCGCGCGGCTCGTCCCGGGGGTGGACGCCGGGGTGTTCCGGCCGGGCGGCGACCCCGGCCCCGTACGCCGCCGGCACGGGCTCGGCGACGCGCCCGTCGTCCTGTGCGCCGCCCGCCTGGTGCCCCGCAAGGGCCAGGACACCCTGATCCGCGCCCTGCCGACGGTGCGTGCGCGCGTGCCGGGCACCCGCCTGCTGCTCGTCGGCTCCGGCCCGTACGAGCGCCGTCTGCGGCGCCTGGCCGCCGAGCACGGGGTGACCGGTGCCGTGGTGTTCGCGGGCGGGCACCCGCACGCCGCGCTGCCGCCCTTCTACGCGGCCGCCGACGTGTTCGCCATGCCCTGCCGGAGCCGGAAGCGGGGGCTCGAGGTGGAGGGCCTCGGCATCGTGTACCTGGAGGCGGCCGCGGCCGGCCTGCCGGTCCTGGTGGGCGACTCGGGCGGCGCGCCCGACGCCGTACGGGACGGCGAGACCGGCCACGTCGTGGACGGCCGGGACGCCGGGGCGGTCGCCGAGGGGCTCCTTCGCCTGCTCACCGACCGGCGGGCGGCCGCGGCCATGGGCGAGAAGGGCCGGGAGTGGGTGCGTACGGAGTGGGGATGGGACCGCACGTACGACACGCTCGCCGGCCTCCTGTCGGGGGGCCGGGGTCAGTGACGGAGCAGCGCGCAGACGAAGTCCTCCTGGACCTTGCGCATCCTCGCCACCTTCTCCGCCCCGGACACCTGGGTGTTGAGGGTGAACGTCATGGAGCGCCTGCCGTCGGGTGTGGCCACGGCGAGCTGGGTGTAGCCCGGGATGGTGCCCGTGTGGCCGTGGACGACGCCGCACCGGGTGGTGTACTTGAACAGCGCCAGGCCGGCCTCGTTGCGGCCCGGGCCGGGGTTCACCGAGGAGCCCTTCACCCATGTCGTCTGCTGCTTGCGGGTCTCCTTGGACAGGAGCCTGCCGCCGGCGTAGGCGCGCATGAAGGCGTTCAGGTCGTTCGGGGTGGAGACGATGCCGCCCGAGGCCCAGACGGCCGACCCGCTGATGGCGTTGCTGATGTCCTCCAGCGGTCCTCCCGGGTCGAAGGCGTACCCGTGCAGGTACGGACGGGGCAGCCGGGCTCCCCGCGGCAGGCTGGTGTGGCGCGCGCCGAGCGGCCGGAGGACGAGCCGCTGCAGCAACTCCTCGTACCGGCGGCCCGTGGCGGCCTCCGCCATGAGGGCCACCGCGATGTTGTCGGAGTTGCTGTACCGGTAGCGCGAGCCCGGCCTGAACCTGAGGGGTTCGTCGGCGACGAAGTCCAGCAGCCGGTGCGGGTCGAACTCGCGGCTGGGGTCGGCCGCGAACAGCTCGATGAAGTCGGGGTCCTCGGTGTAGTCCGGCAGCCCGCTGGTGTGCTGGAGGAGCTGGCGGAGCGTCACCTTGTGCCAGGCGGCGGGCAGCCAGGGCAGGCGCTTGCCGATCGTGTCGCCGAGCCGCAGCTCGTCGCGGTCCACGAGCCGGAGCGCCACGGCACCGCTGTACGCCTTGGCCACACTGGCGATGCGCATGTGGTCGCCGGGCTTCGGCGGCCGGCCGGACTCCACGTCGGCCACGCCGGCCCGGTAGACCTTCACGTCCCGGCCGCGCTGGAGCACGGCGATGGCTCCGGGCGCGCCGTCCGGCGGGCCCACCAGGTCCTCCAGGGCCTTGTGCAGCGCGCGGTCCCGGTCGTCGGGGCGGGGTCCCTCGGCGTGTGCCGGTGCGGTGACCAGGGCGGCGCACGCCCCGGCCGCGAGCAGGGCGGCGGTGAGTCTCGGGCGGGTGCGGGTCCGTGCTGCGGGCATGCCGGGGTACCTCCTGGGCCGGGCCGTGGCGCCCGGTGGGTGCCGGGTGCCGTTCAGGGCCCAGCATCCGGTGGCCCGCCGGGCAGCGCCCGCCCGGTGGGCCGTCCGCGCTACCGGCCGGCCAGCCGGCGCAGCGCCTCGGGGGCCTCCTCCACGCTGTCGACGAGGGCGATGCGCGGCTCCATGGAGCGTCCCGCCGCCAGGGCCCGCAGCAGCGGCCAGGCGGGCAGGTGGTCGGTCCAGTGGGTGCGGTTGACCAGCACCATGGGGGTCGGCTCGCCGCGCGACTCGTAGTAGTTGGGGGTCGCGTTGTCGAAGATCTCCTGCACGGTGCCGGCGGCACCGGGGAGGAAGACGACGCCCGCGGTGCAGCGGGCCAGCAGGCCGTCCTCGCGGGTGGCGTTGGCGAAGTACTTGGCGATGTGGGACGCGAAGGCGTTCGGCGGCTCGTGGCCGTAGAACCAGGTGGGGATGCCCACCGAGTGGCCGCCCTCGGGCCAGCGGGACCGCACCTCGAACGCCGCCCGCGCCCAGGCGCCCACGGACGGCGCGAACGACGGCTCCTTGCCGAGCAGCAGCAGCGCCTCCTCCAGCATGGCGTCGTCGTACGGCGCGGCGTACGCGCCCAGGTTGGCGGCCTCCATGGCGCCGGGTCCGCCACCGGTCGCCACGGTCAGCCCGGCACGGGCGAGGCCGCGGCCGAGACGGGCGGCACCGGCGTACGCGTCCGTGCCGCGCGCCATGGCGTGCCCGCCCATCACCCCGACCACCCGCTTCCCGGCGAGGTGCTCGTCGAGCGCGTCGGAGACGGCGTCGTCGTGCACGGCGCGCAGCATCGACCCGAAGATGTCGCCGTCCGCCTTCGTCCGCTGGAACCAGGCGTAGGTCAGCGCGTCCGGCGTGTGCGCGTACCCCTGCCCGTCGAGACCGGCGAACAGCTCGTCGGGGGAGTACAGCAACCCCCGGTACGGGTCGAACGGCAGGTCCGGTACGGGCGGGAAGACGAGCGCCCCTCCGGCGCGCACCACGGCGGCCGCCTCGGCCTCCATCCGGCAGCCGAGGAACACCGCGCCCGTCAGCGGGAGGGCGAGCAGCGCGTCCGTACGGTCCGTCAGGTCGACCGACTGGAGGCGGTACCCGACGAGACTGCCGCGTGCGGCGACCTCGTCGAACTCCTTGAGCGTTTCGATCTCGCGGTCGTGGCCGTGCCGAGGGGTGTGCGCCATGCCGCCACGATAGTCCTACGAACGGTCGCCCCCGGTACCGCCCTTCTGCGGGTGACGCCCGGCTCCCGCCGGGACACGCGGATCAGGACGTGTCCCGGATCAGCTCCGCAGCGGCAGGGCCGCCAGCTCCGCCACCAGCCAGGTGAGCGGTGCGAACACGGTCAGCAGCGTCAGGGCGCGCAGCGCCACCGAGAGCCGGAGCAGCGCGGCAGAGGCGCCCAGCCGCAGCAGGGCGTCCTTGGTGGTGACGCGGGTCTGCCGCGACTCCAGTGCCGCGGTCAGCAGCGTCGCCGTGGTGCACGCCATGACCAGTGCCGCGCCCATCCCGGTCAGCGGGCCGAAGGGGTGGGGGCCGTCGGCCCCGTAGACGGCGCTCGCACCGATCGTCGTGGCGGCCACCGCGGCCGCCACGCCCAGCGGGCGGCCGACGCGCCGTGCCTCGTCCATCAGGGCGCGCCCCGCCAGCAGTCGGGTCACGCCGGGCCGGAAGGTCTGGAGCAGCCGCCCGGACAGGTACGTGAGGCCGGGGCCCGCCACGGCGAGGCCCAGCGCGGTGAGCGCCCAGCCCACCAGGACGCCCGCCGGGCCGCCGCCGAAGCCGCCCGCCGGCGGCAGGGCGTCGGTGCCGCGTGCGGCGTACGTCTCGAGGGCCAGGCCCAGCGCGATCAGCGACACGCCCCACGGCAGCCCGGCGGGCGCGGCGGCCGGGACGGGCTCCGTGGTGTCCGGTTCGTCGTCCAGGACGGCCTTGCGGCTCGGCCGCAGCGTGAGTGCGGCGGACGTGGAGGCGACGACCGGCACGATCGCCAGCAGGGTCAGCGCGGCCGCGAGCGGCAGCGGCCGGCCGGCCCCCAGCAGCTCGGCGGCCGCCCCGTCGAACGGCAGCCCCGTGAGGTCACCGCGCAGGTGCAGGAAGACCGCCAGCGCGACCGTCGAGCCGAGCGTGCAGGACACGGCGGTCGACGCCGCGGCGACCGCGGCGAGCCGGGCCGGTCCCAGGCCGATCGCCGACAGGCCGGGGCGCGGCCGGGTGGCCGGGTCGGTCCGGGCGACGGCGACGGCGAAGTGCACGGTCGCGGCGAGCGGCAGGGCGCACCAGGCCAGGCGCATCAGCGCCGCCTGCGACTGGCCGGGGTGCCCGACCGCGTACCCCAGGGTGCACAGCAGCAGGAAGCCGACCCCGGCCGATGCCGCGGCGACGAGCAGCCGCCGCAGCAGCACCAGGGGGTGGGAGCCGCGGGCTAGACGGAGAGCGAGCACGCGTCGCGGCCCTCCGCTCCGTTGAGGTGTACGGAGTTGACGCGCCGTCCGTCGAGCAGGTGCACCGTGCGGTCGGCGAGCGTCGCCACCTCCGGGTCGTGGGTGGCGAGCAGGACGGTGATGCGGTGGGACCGGGCGGCGGCGGTGAGGGTGCGCAGCACCTGGGCGCCGTCGGCGCGGTGCAGGGGCGCGGTGGGTTCGTCGGCGAACAGCAGCGACGGCATGGTGACCAGGGCGCGGGCGATGGCGATGCGCTGGCGCTGGGCCTGGGGGAGGGCGTGCGGCCGCTTGCGCGCGCAGTCGCCGGCGTCGAGCCGCTCCAGCCAGTCGAGGGCGGCGGCCTTGGCGGCGCGCCGGGAGGTGCCGCGCAGCATGAGCGGCAGGGCGGTGTTCTCCCAGGCGGTCAGTTCGGGCACCAGGTCGGGCCGGGGGCCGATCCAGCCGAACCGGTCGCGGCGCAGCCGTTCGCGCTGGAGCGCGGACATGGTGTGGACGGGCACGCTGTTGTACCAGACCTCGCCCTCGCCCGGGGCGAGCCGGCCGGACAGGCAGCGCAGCAGGGTCGTCTTGCCGCATCCGCGCGGCCCGCTGACCGCGAGGATCTCGCCCTCGCGCACGCCGAGGGAGACGCCTTGAAGCGCGGGGGAGCCGTTGTGGGAGTGGTGCAGGGCGCGTGCCCAGAGCACGTCGTTGTCCGGCGGGGCCACCATGGCGAACACCTCGGTATCGGTTCTGATGTGTCGTTCCCCCGTACGTTGTTCCCCCGTACGGGGGAACGATGGCAGGGCGGATCGGTCACAGGAACCGTAGATATTCGCGGACCGGGTGTCAGGACAGCACACGGCCCGGGTCCGCCCATCTCACTCGGATGGGGCACGACCCGGGCCGCGTTCAGCCTACGATCGGACGATCACGTGAGGGTCACAGCTTCGTCCAGGCCTCGGTGAGGGTGGCCCGGAGGATCTGCTCGATCTCGTCGAACGTGGACTGGTCGGCCACCAGCGGCGGCGCGAGCTGGACGACCGGGTCGCCGCGGTCGTCGGCACGGCAGTACAGGCCGTTGTCGTACAGCGCCTTGGAGAGGAAGCCGTACAGGACGCGCTCGGTCTCCTCGTCGTTGAAGGACTCCTTGGTGGCCTTGTCCTTGACGAGCTCGATGCCGTAGAAGAAGCCGTTGCCGCGGACGTCGCCGACGATCGGCAGGTCGTGCAGCTTCTCCAGCGTGGCGCGGAAGGCGCCCTCGTTGTCGAGGACGTGCTGGTTGAGGTTCTCGCGCTCGAAGATGTCGAGGTTGGCGAGACCGACCGCCGCGGAGACCGGGTGGCCACCGAAGGTGTAGCCGTGCAGGAAGGTGTTGTCACCCTTGTAGAACGGCTCGGCCAGGCGGTCGGAGACGATGCACGCGCCGATCGGGGAGTAGCCCGAGGTCATGCCCTTGGCACAGGTGATCATGTCCGGGACGTAGCCGAACTTGTCGCACGCGAACATCGTGCCGAGGCGGCCGAAGGCGCAGATGACCTCGTCGGAGACGAGCAGCACGTCGTACTGGTCGCAGATCTCGCGCACGCGCTGGAAGTACCCGGGCGGCGGCGGGAAGCAGCCACCGGCGTTCTGCACCGGCTCCAGGAAGACCGCGGCGACGGTCTCCGGGCCCTCGAAGAGGATCTGCTGCTCGATCTGGTCGGCGGCCCAGCGGCCGAAGGCCTCGGGGTCGTCGCCGTGGATCGGGGCGCGGTAGATGTTGGTGTTCGGCACCTTGTGCGCGCCCGGCACCAGCGGCTCGAAGGGGGCCTTCAGGCCGGGCAGGCCGGTGATGGACAGGGCGCCCTGCGGGGTGCCGTGGTAGGCGACCGCGCGGGAGATGACCTTGTGCTTGGTGGGCTTGCCGACCAGCTTGAAGTACTGCTTCGCCAGCTTCCAGGCGGTCTCGACCGCCTCGCCGCCGCCGGTGGTGAAGAAGACCTTGTTCAGGTCACCGGGGGCGTGGTGCGCGATGCGCTCGGCCAGCTCGACGGCCTTCGGGTGGGCGTAGGACCACACCGGGAAGAAGGCGAGCTCCTGGGCCTGCTTGTAGGCGGTCTCGGCGAGCTCGGTCCGGCCGTGGCCGGCCTGGACCACGAACAGGCCCGCGAGGCCGTCGAGGTAGCGCTTGCCCTTGTCGTCGAAGATGTAGGTGCCCTCGCCGCGGACGATGGTCGGGACGGGGCTGTTCTCGTACGACGACATGCGGGTGAAGTGCATCCACAGGTGGTCGTAGGCGGTCTTGGAGAGGTCCTTGCTCACGGCTATCGGGTTCCCCACATATAGGTCTGCTTCTTGAGCTTGAGGTAGACGAAGCTCTCGGTGGAGCGCACGCCGGGGAGTGTGCGGATGCGCTTGTTGATCACATCCAGGAGGTGGTCGTCGTCCTCGCAGACGATCTCCACCATGAGGTCGAAGGAGCCCGCGGTCATCACCACGTACTCGCACTCGGCCATGGCCGTCACCGCGTCCGCCACCTGCTCCACGTCGCCCTCGACGTTGATCCCGACCATCGCCTGCCGGCGGAAGCCGACGGTGAGCGGGTCGGTGACGGCGACGATCTGCATGACGCCCTGATCGAGGAGCTTCTGGACGCGCTGCCGCACCGCCGCCTCCGACAGGCCGACGGCCTTCCCGATGGCGGCGTACGGACGGCGTCCGTCCTCCTGGAGCTGTTCGATGATCGCCAGGGATACGGCGTCGATCGTCGGTGACGATCCGTTCCCGGCCCTGGGGTCTGCGCTTCGACTGGCCACGCCTTCACTGTGCACCGAGTCTCGTCACTCGCGCAACCCCAGATCGAGGAAATTCGTTGTTCTGGAGATCCAAAGCGACTGAATCCGAAGTTGTGGGGCGTCGGGCCTGTCGAAAGCGTGGGTTCAGCGATTAGGGTGGGGCTGTCCAGCACGTGGACAACGAGAACCACGAGACCGACAGGAGGGGTGGCAAGTGACCACCGAGCTGCGTCGTCTGCGCAACTACATCAACGGGGAGTTCCGGGACGCCGCCGACGGACGGACCATCGACGTGGTCAACCCGGCCACCGGCGAGGTGTACGCCACTTCTCCGCTCTCCGGCCAGGCGGACGTCGACGCCGCCATGGAGGCCGCCGCGGCCGCATTCCCCGCCTGGCGCGACACCACGCCGGCCGAGCGCCAGAAGGTGCTGCTGAAGATCGCCGACGCCTTCGAGGAGCGGGCCGAGGACCTCATCGCGGCCGAGTCGGAGAACACCGGCAAGCCGATCGAGCTCACCCGCACCGAAGAGGTGCCCCCGATGGTGGACCAGATCCGCTTCTTCGCGGGCGCCGCGCGGCTGCTCGAGGGCAAGTCCGCCGGTGAGTACATGGAGGGCATGACCTCGATCATCCGCCGTGAGCCGGTCGGCGTCTGCGCCCAGGTCGCGCCGTGGAACTACCCGATGATGATGGCCGTGTGGAAGTTCGCCCCGGCGCTGGCCGCGGGCAACACCGTGGTCCTCAAGCCGTCGGACACCACGCCCGCCTCCACCGTGCTGATCGCCGAGATCATCGGCTCCATCGTCCCCAAGGGCGTCTTCAACGTCATCTGCGGCGACCGCGAGACCGGCCGCGCCATGGTCGAGCACCGCACCCCCGCCATGGCCTCCATCACCGGCTCCGTACGCGCCGGCATGCAGGTCGCCGAGTCCGCCGCCAAGGACGTCAAGCGCGTCCACCTGGAGCTGGGCGGCAAGGCACCGGTCGTCGTCTTCGAGGACACCGACATCGACAAGGCCGTCGAGGACATCTCCGTCGCCGGCTTCTTCAACGCCGGCCAGGACTGCACCGCCGCCACCCGCGTGCTCGTCCACGAGTCCATCCACGACGAGTTCGTCGCCGCGCTCGCCAAGGCCGCGTCCGAGACCAAGACCGGTCAGCCGGACGACGCCGACGTGCTCTACGGCCCGCTGAACAACGCCAACCAGCTCAAGCAGGTCACCGGCTTCATCGACCGCCTCCCCGCCCACGCCAAGGTCGAGGCGGGCGGCCACCGGGTCGGCGACAAGGGCTACTTCTACGCCCCGACCGTCGTCTCCGGCCTCAAGCAGGACGACGAGATCGTCCAGAACGAGGTCTTCGGCCCGGTCATCACCGTCCAGTCCTTCCGCGACGAGGAGCAGGCCGTCGAGTACGCCAACGGCGTCGAGTACGCGCTCGCCTCCTCCGTCTGGACGAAGGACCACGCCCGCGCGATGCGCATGTCCAAGGCGCTGGACTTCGGCTGCGTGTGGATCAACACCCACATCCCGCTGGTCGCGGAGATGCCGCACGGCGGCTTCAAGAAGTCCGGCTACGGCAAGGACCTCTCGTCGTACGGCTTCGAGGACTACACGCGCGTCAAGCACGTGATGACCTCGCTGGGCTGACCCACCGTCACGCCGAAGGGGCGGGCGGGCCGGGGGAGTCGTCCCCGGGCCCGCCCGCCCCCTTGTGCCCGGTGCGTCCGTGCGCCGTGCGTCCGTGCCCCGTCCGTCCGGGACGCGGTCAGGGCTCGCGGCGGTTCAGCTCCTCCTGGCCGGCGCCCGCGGGCCGGTCGGCGCGCTTCACGTAGAGCTTCCCCTCGCCCGCCGGGGTGATCACCATCGAGCCCCGTACCGGACAGGCTTTCTTCGCCGAGGTGAGCGGCCCGAGCACCAGCCGGTCGCTGTGCGCACCGGAGAGCACGGCCTTCCACCGGCACTCCTTCAGGGAGCCCGCCCCGATCGCCGTCGCGACCTCGTCACCGATCGCACCCTGCTCGATCGTCAGCCGCAGGCCGTTCACGGCGGGCTCCGCCGGGAGGTCCCAGGTGCCGATGAACTTCGGGTGGACCGCGAGGTCACTCGTCTCCGCCGGCTTGAGCGTCGTGGACGCGCCCATGGTCTCCCACAGCAGCGTGCCGTCCGGCTGCGCCTTGAGCACCTGGTTCTGCGACGCCTTCGCACAGCTCTTCGTCCCGGCGGGCACGCTCCTCGCCCTGCTGCCGCCGCCCAGGACGATCTTCTCCTCGGCGGCGGACACCAGCGGGGCGCGGTCCTGGCAGTACGCGTGCGGAAGGGTGTACGTGACCGTGGCCACCGTCCGGCCCTTCTCGCCCTGCACGATGTCGAAACGCCCCTGGAACTCGCCGTCGGTGCCCGCCCGCATCACGCCCTCCCACGCGCCGACGTAGGCGTCCGGCACGGCACCGGCCGGCTCGCGGACGTCGCCCCCGCTCTTCTCCTCCTCGCCGACGAGCAGGCCGATGAGGGCGAGCAGGACGATGGCCACCACCGGCAGGCCGATCACGATGCCCAGCACGATCAGCGCCACCCGCGCCCCGCTCCCGGTCCCGTTGCCCCGAGGAGCCATCTGCTGAGGGGGCATGTACGGCGGGGACAGGTGCTGGGCGGGTACGTGGTGCGGGTACGGATGGGACTGCGGCTGGGGCTGCGGCGTGGGAGGCGGCGTCTGGAACACCGTCGGCGCGTACGGCTGCCCCAGGTGCGGCTGCTGCTGCGGCCGGCCCCCGGGGCCGTGGGCCGCCGCGGGCGCCTCCGCGTCCAGCAGCCGCGCCGCCCGCCGGCCGAGCTGCGCCAGCAGCGCCCCCGGCAGCCAGGCCCCCGCCGGTTCGGCGTCCCGTGTCGCCTCGATCAGCTCCGCGACCGACGGCCGGCCCTCCGGGTCCTTGATCAGACAGGCCCTGACCAGACCGGTGAGCCGCTGCGGCACCCCCTCCAGATCGGGTTCCTCCTGCACGATCCGGTACATCAGGCTGTGGATGCCGCTCTCGGCGCTGCCGAACGGCATCCGTCCCGTCGCCGCGTACGCCAGGACCGCGCCCAGGCAGAACACGTCCGACGCGGTGGTGATGCTCTCCCCGCGCACCTGCTCCGGCGCCATGAAACCGGGCGAGCCGACGACCGCTCCGGTACGGGTCCTGACGTCACCCGCGGAGCTGTGCGCGTCCAGCGCCCGGGCGATGCCGAAGTCGATCACACGCGGGCCGTCCACGGTCACCAGGACGTTCGAGGGCTTCAGGTCGCGGTGCACCAGGCCCACGGAGTGGATGGCCTCCAGCGCCTGGGAGAGCCCGCTCGCCAGGGCGCGCACGGACGTACCGGGCAGGGGCCCGTGGTCCTTGCCCACGACCTCCGACAGGGACGGCCCCGGGATGTAGCCCGTCGCGACCCAGGGCATCGCCGCCCCGGTGTCGGCGTCCAGCACCGGCGCCGTCCACCGTCCGCCGACCCGCCGCGCCGCGGCCACCTCCTGGGCGAACCGCTGCCGGAACTCCCCGTCCTGCGCCAACTGACGGAGCACCAGCTTCACGGCGACGGTCCGGCCGCCCTCGCTGCGCGCGAGGTAGACACGGCCCATGCCGCCTTCGCCCAGCCGTCCGAGGAGGCGGTACGGGCCTATCCAGGTGGGGTCTTCAGCGCTGATCGGTTGCACCGTCGGATCTTCGCACAGTGACGCTCGGTCACCGGCTCGCTCGCCGCTTTCCGTGCGGCCGGTGGGCGTGCGAGGCCCGGTGGCGGGTACCCGGACGGCCCGCGACCAGGGAGGAAGCATGAGCCAGCAGCACGACCGCGGCGCCCACGAGCCCCACGAGCGCGGGCCGGGGGCCCACTCGGGCGCGGAACAGCAGGCGACCCGCCGTACCGTCCCCGGCACGGCGAGCGCGGCGGAGGGCTACCGCCCCGGCGAGGGCACCGAGGGCGGCGAACCACTGAAGGGCGTCGAGGCGGAGGAGAAGGACACGGAGACGCGGGACACCGGCGAGTAGGGCGGTCCCGGGCGCGGATCAGCGCGCGAACGCCGCCCGCATGATCCGCTCGGCCACCGGGTTCATGTTCCTGCCCTTGGCGTCCGTGGAGTTCACGGAGTACACCAGGGTGCGGGAGAGGTCCTCGGTGGCCGCGATCACCGTGTTGTAGCCCCACCGGCCGCCGGTCTTCAGCCACAGCACGCGGCCGTCCTCCGCCACGTACCGCTGGAGGCCCGCGCTCATCGTCGCGCCGGGCACCCCCGCCGGAACGGTGAACATCTCCTTCAGCAGCGGGCCGCGCACCACCCGCCCGCGGAACAGGGCCAGCAGGAACCGCTCCAGGTCGGCGGTCGTCGAGACGATGTCGCCTGCCGCCCAGCCGTCCGTGACGCCCCACACCGTCACGTCGCGCAGCTCGGTGGTGCCGTCCGGCAGCGGGAAGACCTGGTAGCCGTGGTTGTGCGGGCCCCGGATGCGCGGGGAGGTGCCCGGGAAGTACGTGCCGTGCAGCCCGAGCGGCCGCAGGATGCGGCGGGTGACCTGGTCCGCGTACGTCCCGCCCGTGACGCGCTCGATCAGCAGGCCGGCGACCGTGTACCCGATGTTGCCGTACCGCTGGGCCGTCCCCGGCGGGGCGATGGGCGTCTTGGCGGTCGCGGAGGCGACGATCCGGCGCGGGTCGTGCACGTCGAAGCGGTGCGCGTACCACGCGTTCAGGTCCTTGCCGGGGAAGTCGCCGTCCGGCAGCCCGTGCGTGTGGTCGAGGAGCTGGCGCACGGTGACCTTGCCGTACGCGGCCGGGATCAGGTCCGGCAGGTAGTCCCGGACGTACCCGTCGAGGTCCACCGCGCCCTCGCCGGCGAGCTGGAGCACCACCGCCGCCGTGAACACCTTGGTCACCGAACCGGCCCGGAAGCGTCCGTGCGGGTCCGCCGGGCGGCCGCTCCTCAGGTCGTGCACGCCCGCGCTGCCGTGCCAGTCGCCGCCGGTGCCGCCCACCCGGACCAGGGCGGCGGTCGTGCCGGCGTCCGGAAGGCCGGCGAGCGCGGCGCGCAGCGCACCGGCGTCCGGCGCGGAGCTGCCGCGGGCGCCGGCCGGTGCCGGTGCCGTCGCCGTTGCCGGGGCGGGGCGGCTCAGCGCGGTGGCGGGGGCGGCCAGCGGGCCCGCCGCCACACCGAGAGCGAGCGCCGTGGCGAGGAGGGTACGCGTGCATGTGTTCATGGTCAGGACTCCAGGTGGGACGGCCGGTGATCGGACGGCTCCCATCCTGCTGACGGCCCCGCCCCGGCCGGATCGCCGCAGCGGGGGATCATCGACCGGGCCGTCCTCCCTCCGGCGGGGGAGAGCCGGCGGTGATCAGACCCGTCTCGTACGCGCAGATGACCGCCTGCACACGGTCCCTCAGCCCCAGCTTGGACAGCACGTTGCCGACGTGCGTCTTCACCGTGTGCTCGCTGACGACGAACTCCGCGGCGATCTCCGCGTTCGACAGCCCCCGCCCCAGCATCAGCAGCGTCTCGCGCTCACGGGCGGTCAGCGCCCCCAGCCTGGCGCCGTCCGTCCTGCGCGGGCCACCGGCGGTGTACTCCTCGACGAGGCGGCGGGCCACGGACGGCGCGAGCAGCGCGTCACCCCGCGCCACCACCCGCACCGCGTGCACCAGGTCGTCGCGCCGCACGTCCTTCAGCAGGAAGCCGCTCGCCCCCGCGTGCAGCGCCTCGTACACATACTCGTCGGAGTCGAACGTCGTCAGCATCACCGTCCGGCAGGAGCTGCCCGCGCTGATCGCCCGGCACGCCTCGATGCCGTCCATGACCGGCATCCGCACGTCCAGCAGCGCCACCTCGGGGGCGTGGCGCCGCACCGCGTCGACCGCCTCCGCGCCGTCGTCCGCCTCGGCGACCACCTCGATGTCCGGCTGGGCGTCCAGGATCATCGCGAATCCGCCGCGCACCAGTTCCTGGTCGTCGGCCACCACCACCCGGATCACGCCCGCACCCCTCCGCCCAGCGGCAGCGACACCGCGACCCGGAAGCCCCGCCCGTCCGGGCCCGGCCCGCACACGGCGCGCCCGCCGTGCGCCGCCGCCCGCTCCCGCACACCGGTCAGCCCGTGACCACCGCCCACGCCCCTGGAGCCGCGCCCGTCGTCCGTCACCGTGACCTCCACCTCGTCCTCCCCGTACGCCAGCCGCACGGTGGCCGCCCGTGCCGCCGCGTGCTTCACCGTGTTCGTCAGCGCCTCCTGCACCACCCGGTACACGGTCGCCCCGAGCGCGGGCGGCAGGGCGCGGGCGGCGCCGGTCACCTCGTAGGAGACGTCCAGGCCGCTGCGGCGTACGCGCTCCAGCAGCGCCGGCAGCTCGCCCGTGTCCGGCTGCGGCGCCCGGGGCGGTGCCGCGCCGGTGTCCTCCCGCAACACGCCCAGCATGCCGCGCAGTTGTGCCATCGCCTCCCGGCCCGTCTCCGAGATCGCGTCGAACGCCGCCTCCGCCCGCTCCGGGGCCGTGCGCACCGCGACCGGCCCCGCCTCCGCCTGCACCACCATCAGGCTCACGGCGTGCGACAGGATGTCGTGCATCTCCCGGGCGATCCGGGCCCGTTCACGGGCGGCGGCGTACCGCTGGCGCGTGTCGGTGAGCCGCCCGAGGGCGTACGCCGCGCCGAACACGAACAGGGCGAACAACAGCTCCCTGGCCGAGCGGGTGTTGAGCCACACCGACCCCGTGATGATCACCGGCAGCATCGCCGCCACGGCCACCCGGGTGCGGGGCGGTGACAGGGCGGCGATCGTGTAGACGATCACCAGCCCCGCGTACGGGAGCGGCTGGCCCGGCCCGTTCACCGCCAGCTCGTACAGCGCGCTCGTCGCGAGGATCGCCAGCAGGACCCCGACCGGAGCCCGGCGCCGCCAGACCAGCGGCAGCACGGTCAGGGCCGTCAGCCCGTACGCCGTCCACGTGGCCGGCGGCAGGGCCGGGTCGCGCGGCACGACGAACGGCATGGTCATCGCGGCCTGGACCAGCAGCGCCAGGCCCGCGTCCACGGCCCAGGGGCGGAGCCGGCCGGCCGGCCCGGTCACGGCCCAGCGGCGGACCCGGCCGGCCGGGCGTATCACGGCTTGCGGGCGACCGCGCCGAACTGCGCCACCTCCGTCGCCGCCGCGAACCGCCAGCTCGCGCACGACACGATGCCCGGCTCCAGGATCTCCAGGCCGTCCAGGAAGGACGCGAACTCGGCGCGGCTGCGGGCGGTGATCGGCGGGGTGGCGTTCTTGTTCCAGAACTCCATCGCCTCCGCGTTGCCCTCGCCGCCCAGCTCCAGCGTCGGGTGGGTCAGCACCAGGTGGCTGCCGGACGGCATGGCCGCCATCAGCGTCCGCACGATCGACCGGGCCTCGTCGGTGTCCAGGACGAAGTTGAGGATGCCGAGCATCATCACCGCGACCGGCCGACCGAGGTCCAGGACCGGCCGGACCGCCTCCACGATCAGCTCCGGCCGGTGCGCGTCCGCGTCGACGTACTCGGTCCGGCCCTCGGGCGAGCTGGTGAGCAGCGCGCGGGCGTGGGTGAGGACGATCGGGTCGTTGTCGACGTACACCACCCGTGCGTCGGGGGCGATGCGCTGCGCGACCTCGTGGGTGTTGTCGGCGGTCGGCAGGCCCGTGCCGATGTCCAGGAACTGCCGGACGCCCGCCTCCCCGGCCAGGTAGGTGACGGCCCTGCCGAGGAACGCCCGGTCCGCGCGGGCGACTTCGCCGATGCTCGGGTACATCGCGACG
Source organism: Streptomyces sp. WAC05374 (assembly GCF_004353505.1). GTDB lineage: Bacteria > Actinomycetota > Actinomycetes > Streptomycetales > Streptomycetaceae > Streptomyces. The sequence goes on along the minus strand of NZ_SMNQ01000019.1, from coordinate 35,716 downwards.
ACCTGGTCGCCGACCGCGCGGTCGACGGGATAGTTGTCCTTGCCGCCCAGCCAGTAGTTCCAGACCCGGGCGTTGTGCGCGATGTCGGTGCGGATTCTGCCTGTGCTGTCCGGGGTCACGTACGGCTTCCCTTCAGTACGGCGCTCAGCGCGTCCACGCGGTTGGTGGTGATCGAGTCCACCCCGTCGGCGATCAGCCTACGCATGGTGCGGCGGGTGTCGGCCGTCCAGGCGGAGACGAGCAGCCCGTCCCGGTGGACCCGGTCCGCCAGTGCCCTGCTGACCAGCCCGAAACGGTAGTTGAGCCAGCGGGGCGCCACCGCCTCGAGCAGCACCGGGCGGGGCGGGGCGAGGGTCGTCCACGTCAGGGCGATCTCCGCGTCCGGGTCGGCGGCCCGGACCAGCAGCATGGCGGCGGCGCCGGAGCAGTAGTACACGCGGTCGGCCGCGCCGCACTCGTGGACGGTGCCGACGATGGCGCGCACCGACCGCTCGGTGGCGCCCGGCAGGTCCACCATCACCCGGTGTCCGCCGGCCGCGTCCAGCGCCTCGGCCAGGGTGGGCACGCCCTCGGCGCCGGTCAGCCCGCGCACCTCGGCCAGCGTGAGGTGCGCGAGCGGCCGGTCGGCGCCCCACAGGCGCCCCAGCGTCTCGTCGTGCAGGAGCACCGGGACGCCGTCGCGGGTGAGGCGTACGTCGATCTCCAGCGCGTCCGCCCCGCGGGCGAGCGCCGAGCGGAGCGAGGCGAGCGTGTTCTCGCGGACGCGGTACGGGTCGCCCCGGTGCGCCACGACGGTGACGGTGCGCATCACGCCTACCGCGCGAGCCACTCGGTGGTGTAGCCGTCGATCTCGGCGGCGATCCTGGCCTTGCCGGCCGGGTCGAGGAACGACGCCTCCACGGCGTTCTTCGCGAGCGCGGCGACGCCCCGCTCGTCCAGCCCGAGGAGGCGGGCGGCGACCTCGTACTCGGTGTTGAGGTCGGTGCCGAACATCGGCGGGTCGTCGGAGTTGATGGTGACCAGCACCCCGGCGCGCACCATCTCCTTGATGGGGTGCTCGTCGATGTCGGCGACGGCGCGGGTGGCGATGTTGGACGTCGGGCACACCTCCAGCGCGATCCGGTGCTCGGCGAGGTGTGCGAGCAGCTTCGGGTCCTGGACGCTGCTGGTGCCGTGGCCGATGCGCTCGGCGCGCAGCTCGGTCAGGGCGTCCCAGACGGTCTGCGGGCCGGTCGTCTCGCCGGCGTGCGGCACGGAGTGCAGCCCGGCGGCGATGGCCCGGTCGAAGTACGGCTTGAACTGGGGGCGCGGTACGCCGATCTCGGGGCCGCCGAGACCGAACGACACCAGGCCCTCGGGACGCAGGTCCACCGCGAGCCGCGCGGTCTCCTCGGCCGCCTCCAGCCCGGCCTCGCCCGGGATGTCGAAGCACCAGCGCAGGATGACGCCGAGCTCCTTCTCGGCGGCGAGGCGGGCGTCCTCGATGGCGGCCATGAACGCCTTCTCGTCGATGCCGCGCCGCGTGGAGCTGTAGGGCGTGACGGTGAGCTCCGCGTACCGGATGTTCTGCCGGGCCATGTCGCGGGCGACCTCGTACGTCAGCAGCCGGACGTCCTCCGGGGTGCGGATGAGGTCGACGACCGATAGGTACACCTCGATGAAGTGGGCGAAGTCGGTGAAGACGAAGTAGTCGACGAGCGCCTCGGGGTCGGTGGGGACCTTCGAGTCGGGGTGGCGGGCCGCGAGCTCGGCGACGATCCGGGGGGAGGCCGAGCCGACGTGGTGGACGTGCAGCTCCGCCTTGGGAAGCCCCGCGATGAAGGGGCGCAGATCGGTCATCGGGGTCCTCCGTGTGCGGTTCGCGGTTCGCCGGGCTGGTCAGGGATCATCGTAGGGCGGCCGTTAGCATGACCGGACACGATGGGGGAGACGCATGTCAGAGCAGAGTGATCCGACCGATCCGTGGGCCCCGCCGGAGAGCAGGGCGCCCCGGGAGGGGGCCGGAGCGTCGTCCTTCCAGCCGCCGTCCACCCCGCCGGGCGTGCACGACCAGCCGACGGTGACCTCCATACCCGGGGCCGGACCCGGCGGTGAGCTGCCGCCGCCCCCGGTGGCGCCGGGCGGCCCGGCCCAGGCCCCTCCGGGCCCGTACGGCTACCCGGGCCCGGCGTCGGCCACCGGGACGTACGGCCACGGCTACCCGGGCTACCCCGGCTACCCCGGCTACAGCGCCTACGGCCAGCCGGGCTGGGCCCCCGCCCCGGCCAACGGCATGGGCATCACCGCGATGGTCCTCGGCATCATCGCGGTCGTCCTCTTCTGCTTCTGGGGCCTGGGCATCATCCTGGGCGTCCTGGCGCTGATCTTCGGTGTCATCGGCCGCAAGAAGGCCCAGCGCGGCGAGGCCAACAACCACGGCATGGCGCTGGCGGGCATCATCCTCGGCGCGGTGGGCATCGTGGTCAGCGGTGCGTTCCTGGCCTTCCTGATCTGGTCCATCGTGACCGAGCGGGGCGACTCCCTCGACGAGGACAGCGGCGAGGACCCCTTCGCCACCACCCTGGTGGTACCGGCCTCCCGCTGACGGCGCCGGGCGGGGAGCCCGGCCGCCGGACCCGCCCCCGCGTGCCCGGCGCTGCCGCGGGGACCCCTCAGGCGGCCGCCGCCCGCAGCGTCTCCCGGGCCTCCATCAGCGCGAAGCCCAGCAGATTCAGGCCCCGCCAGTGCGCGGGGGACTCGGCGTGCGGGTGGTCGGCGCCCAGGCCGATGCCCCAGACGCGGTCCAGAGGACTCGCCTCCACCAGCACGCGCTCGCCCGTCCCGAGCAGGAACGCCCGCAGGCCGGGGTCCGAGGCGAACTTGTGCTCGCTGCCCTCGACCACCACGCGGAACCGCTCGCGCTTCCATATCGTCTCGTCGAAGCCGCGCACCAGCCGGCCCGCCTTCTTCGCGAGCGCCGGGTTCGGCGCCTCGACGGCCTGTCGCTCCGCGTCGGCGTCGCCGAAGAGGCGCGCCTTGGACGCCATCATCCAGTGCTCGGCCGTCGCGTACTCCACGCCGCCGACCGTGAACGGCGACGGCCACCACTGACTCAGGCAGCTCGGCCCGAGCGTCCCGTCCCGCTTCGGCGTGTGCCCCCAAAAGTGCAGGAACTTCACGCGCTCACCCCTGCTGACCTGCTCGATCAGCTCGTGCACCTTCTCCATGCACGCCAGTCTGGCAGCCGCCACGGACACTCCGTACGGAGATTCCCCGGACCGCGCGACACATGGTCGACCGAATCCGTCGCGTAACCAAAAGGCAACAACGGAATCCCTTGTTGGGTGGGGAACCCTCTGTCAGGATCGGCACTCAATTCGAGCCGGGACAACGGAGAGCGTCATGGGCAACGGCTTCCAGGAACTCGACCGCTTCGCGGCCGGGGCGCAGTACATCGCCGGACGGCTGCGACCCGGCACCGCGGGGCGCACACACAGCGTCACCGACCCCGCGACCGGCCGGAAGGTCCTCGACTACGAGCTCGCCGCGGCCGCCGACGTGGACGCCGCCGTCGCCGCCGCCCACGACGCACTGCCCGGCTGGGCGGGCGCGACCCCGGGCGAACGGTCCGACGCCATGCACCGGTTCGCCGCGCGACTGGCCGAGCAGGCGGAGGAGTTCGCCCGGGCGGAGACCCTCCAGTGCGGCAAGCCCATCAGGCTGACACGCGAGTTCGACGTGCCCGGCACGGTCGACAACACCGCCTTCTTCGCCGGAGCCGCCCGCCACCTCCAGGGCCAGTCGGCCGGCGAGTACAGCGGTGACCACACCTCGTACGTACGCCGCGAACCCATCGGCGTCATCGGCTCCGTCGCCCCCTGGAACTACCCCCTGCAGATGGCCGCCTGGAAGGTTCTCCCGGCCATCGCCGCGGGCAACACCATCGTCCTCAAGCCCGCCGAACTCACCCCGCTCACCTCCCTGATGTTCGCGCAGGCGGCCACCGACGCGGGCATCCCGGACGGCGTCGTCAACGTCGTCACCGGAGCCGGGAAGGAGGCCGGGGAGCACCTCGTCGGGCACCCCGGCGTGGCGATGACGTCGTTCACCGGCTCCACCGCCGTCGGCAAGCGCGTCGCCGAGATCGCCACCTCCACCGTCAAGCGCCTCCACCTCGAACTCGGCGGCAAGGCACCCTTCGTCGTCTTCGACGACGCCGACCTGGAGGCCGCCGTCCACGGCGCGGTCGCCGGCGCGCTCATCAACACCGGCCAGGACTGCACCGCCGCCACGCGCGCGTACGTCCAGCGCCCGCTGTACGACGCGTTCGTCGAGCAGGTCGCCGGCCTGATGGCGAGCGTCCGCCTCGGAGACCCCTTCGACGAGGGCACCGACCTCGGACCGCTCATCAGCCACGCCCAGCGCGACCGGGTCGCCGGCTTCGTCGACCGTGCCCGCGCCTACGCCACCGTCGTCACCGGCGGCGTGGCCCCGCACGACGACGGCGCCTACTACCGGCCCACCCTGATCACCGGCGCGCCGCAGGACAGCGAGATCGTCCAGGCCGAGATCTTCGGCCCCGTCCTGGTCGTCCTGCCCTTCGACCACGACGAGGAGGGCCTGGCGCTCGCCAACGACACGCCCTACGGCCTCGCGGCCTCCGCGTGGACCCGCGACGTCTACCGCGCCGGACGCGCCACCCGCGAGATCAAGGCGGGCTGCGTCTGGGTCAACGACCACATCCCGATCATCAGCGAGATGCCGCACGGGGGCTACAAGGCATCCGGCTTCGGAAAGGACATGTCAACCTACTCCTTCGAGGAGTACACGCAGGTCAAGCACGTGATGTACGACAACACGGCGGTCGCCAGGAAGGCCTGGCACCGGACCATCTTCGGGGACCGATAGCCCACGACGGCCCACACCGAAAGGCACAGCGCATGGAGCAGTACGAGCCCGACAGCCTCTCCGCGGCACAGGTCGCCGCGATGCGGCGCAGCCTGACGAACGGCAGGGGAGCCCTCACCCGCCGCTCCATGCTGCGTGCCACGGGCGTCGGCGCGCTCGCGATCGGCGGGGCCGCCGGTCTGAGCGCCTGCGGAATCCCGCCCGCCAAACGGGAGGGCGACGGTCCCGCGTCCACCGACCACTCGGCCAAGGAGAAGCGGCTCAGCTTCTCCAACTGGACCCAGTACATCGACATCAGCGACGACGAGAAGCACCGCCCCACCCTGGAGGCGTTCACCAAGCGCACCGGGATCACGGTCACGTACACCGAGGACATCAACGACAACGTCGAGTTCTTCGGCAAGATCAAGCCGCAGCTCGCCGCCGGCCAGGACACCGGCCGGGACCTGATCTGCGTCACCGACTGGCTCGCCGCCCGCATCATCCGCCTCGGCTGGGCCCAGAAGCTCGACCCGGCCAACCTCCCCCACGCGTACGCGAACCTCTCCTCCCAGTTCCGCCGCCCCGACTGGGACCCGGGCCGTGCCTACTCCTACCCCTGGACCGGCATCTCCACGGTCATCGCGTACAACAAGAAGGCCACCGGCGGCCGCAAGGTCGACTCCGTCACCCAGCTCCTCGACGACCCCAGACTCAAGGGACGGGTCGCCTTCCTGTCCGAGATGCGCGACTCGGTCGGGATGACGCTGATCGACATGGGCAAGGACCCCGGGAAGTTCACCGACGCCGACTTCGACGCGGCCCTCGGCCGCCTCCAGAAGGGCGTCGACACCCAGCAGATCCGCCGCTTCACCGGCAACGACTACACCGGCGACCTCAACAAGGGCGACATCGCCGCCTGCCTCGCCTGGGCCGGAGACGTCATCCAGCTCCAGGCCGACAACCCCGACATCCAGTTCGCGATCCCGAACGCCGGCTACATCACCTCCAGCGACAACCTCCTGGTCCCCGCCAAGGCCCGGCACAAGACCAACGCCGAGAAGCTCATCGACTACTACTACGAGCTGCCGAACGCCGCCCGGCTCGCCGCCTACATCAACTACGTCTGCCCGGTCGAGGGCGTACGCGAGGAGCTCGCCGGGATCGACCCCGCCCTGGCGGCCAACACCCTGATCCTCCCGGACAGGGCGATGGCCGCGAAGTCCCGCGCCTTCCGCTCCCTGACCAGCGACGAAGAGACGGCGTACGAGGAGAAGTTCGCCAAGCTCATCGGTGCCTGAGCCGGCCGCCGTCCACCCATCGACACCCCCTGGGACCGCAACCCATGACTGACACGCACACCGGCGGCGACGTCCGCCTCTCCGGCATCGGCAAGACGTACGGCTCCTTCACCGCCGTCCACCCCCTCGACCTGACCGTCCCGCAGGGCTCGTTCTTCGCCCTCCTCGGTGCCTCCGGCTGCGGCAAGACCACCACCCTGCGCATGATCGCCGGCCTGGAGGAGCCCACCACGGGCACCGTCTTCCTCGGCGACCGGGACGTCACGGACCTGCCCCCCTACAAGCGGCCCGTCAACACCGTCTTCCAGAGCTACGCGCTCTTCCCCCACCTGAGCATCTACGAGAACGTCGCCTTCGGGCTGCGCCGCAGGGGCATCAAGTCCGTGAAGAAGCAGGTCGACGAGATGCTCGACCTCGTCCAGCTCGGCGACAAGGCACGGCACAAGCCGCACCAGCTCTCCGGCGGCCAGCAACAGCGCGTCGCCGTCGCCCGGGCGCTCATCAACCACCCCCAGGTGCTGCTCCTCGACGAGCCGCTCGGCGCCCTCGACCTCAAGCTGCGCCGCCAGATGCAGCTCGAACTCAAGCGCATCCAGACCGAGGTCGGCATCACCTTCGTGCACGTCACCCACGACCAGGAGGAGGCCATGACCATGGCCGACACGGTCGCGGTGATGAACGCGGGCCGGGTCGAGCAGCTCGGCGCGCCCGCCGACCTCTACGAGAACCCGCGCACCACCTTCGTCGCCAACTTCCTCGGCACGTCCAACCTCATCGAGGCCGAGGTGGTGCAGGCCGGTTCCGACATCGCCGTCACGGCCGGCGGCGGCACGCTGCGGCTGCCCGCCGACCGGTGCTCCGCCGACACCCGCCGCGGCGGCAAGCTGCTGGTCGGCGTCCGCCCGGAGAAGATCACGCTCGCTCACGCCGACGACGCGGGCGCGATCGCCGACGGGCGCAACCGGGTCACCGGCCGGATCGTCGACACCTCCTTCATCGGCGTCTCCACCCAGTACGTCGTCGACAGCCCCGCCGGCGCGGCCCTCCAGGTGTACGAGCAGAACATCGAGCGCGACTCCCGCCTCACCCCCGGGGCCGAGGTCGTCCTGCACTGGAACCCCGCGCACACGTTCGGCCTGGACGCGGCACAGGACATCGACGCCGGCGTGGAGAAGGTGGAGGACGCCGCGTGACGATCACGGAAGCACCCGAAGCGCCACCCGTCGTCGTACGGAAGACGGCCACGCGCAAGCGGCTCGTCCCGTACTGGCTGCTCCTGCCCGGCATCCTCTGGCTGCTCGTCTTCTTCGCACTGCCGATGGTCTACCAGGCGTCCACCTCCGTGCAGACCGGCACCCTGGAGAAGGGCTTCCAGGTCACCTGGCACTTCGCCACCTACTGGGAGGCGTTCACCGAGTACTGGCCGCAGTTCGTCCGGTCCCTGCTGTACGCCGGCACGGCCACCTTCCTGTGCCTGCTGCTTGGCTATCCGCTCGCGTACCTCATCGCCTTCAAGGCCGGCCGCTGGCGCAACCTGCTCCTGGTGCTGGTCATCGCACCGTTCTTCACCAGCTTCCTGATCCGGACGCTGGCCTGGAAGACCATCCTGGCGGACGGCGGCGCCCTCGTCGGAACCCTGGACGCCCTGTACGTCCTGGACGTCACCAACTGGCTGGGCTGGACCCAGGGGGACCGTGTGCTGGCCACGCCCATGGCGGTGGTCTGCGGCCTCACGTACAACTTCCTGCCGTTCATGATCCTGCCGCTCTACACCTCGCTGGAGCGGATCGACCCGCGGCTGCACGAGGCGGCCAGGGACCTGTACGCGTCCCCCGCGACCACCTTCCGCAAGGTGACCTTCCCGCTGTCCATGCCCGGCGTGGTCTCCGGGACGCTGCTCACCTTCATCCCCGCGAGCGGCGACTACGTCAACGCCGAGCTGCTCGGCTCGACCGACACCAAGATGGTCGGCAACGTCATCCAGTCGCAGTTCCTGCGGGTGCTGGACTACCCGACGGCGGCCGCGCTGTCCTTCATCCTCATGGCCATCGTGCTGATCATGGTCACCGTCTACATCCGCCGGGCCGGAACGGAGGACCTGGTCTGATGCGCTGGCTCCGCAAGAACCTCGTCGTCATCGCGGGTCTGCTGACCCTCGCCTACCTGATCCTGCCGAACGTCATCGTGATGGTGTTCTCGTTCAACGAGCCGGCGGGGCGCTTCAACTACTCCTGGCGGGAGTTCTCCACCGACGCCTGGCGGGACCCGTGCGGCGTCGCCGACCTGTGCGGCTCGCTCGCCCTGTCCCTCCAGATCGCCGCCTGGGCGACGCTCGGCGCCACCGTGCTCGGCACGATGATCGCCTTCGCGCTGGTGCGCTACCGCTTCCGGGCGCGCGGCGCGATCAACTCGCTGATCTTCCTGCCGATGGCGATGCCCGAGGTCGTCATGGCCGCCTCCCTGCTGACGCTGTTCCTCAACATGGGGGCGCAGCTCGGCTTCTGGACGGTCCTGATCGCCCACATCATGTTCTGCCTGAGCTTCGTCGTGACGGCGGTCAAGGCCCGCGTGATGTCGATGGACCCGCGCCTGGAGGAGGCCGCCAGGGACCTGTACGCCGGCCCCGTGCAGACCTTCCTGCGGGTCACCCTGCCCATCGCCGCACCCGGTATCGCGGCCGGCGCGCTGCTCGCCTTCGCGCTGTCGTTCGACGACTTCATCATCACCAACTTCAACGCGGGCTCCACCGTGACCTTCCCCATGTTCGTGTGGGGTTCGGCGCAGCGCGGCACGCCCGTACAGATCAACGTCATCGGCACGGCGATGTTCGTCATCGCGGTCCTGGTGGTCGTCGCCGGACAGGCCGCGGCCGGCCGGCGGAAGCGAACACAGCACACCTGAGTTCACCAAGAGGGAGTTGGAAACCATGGCCCCAGCCGCCATGCGTACTGCCGCACGATCACTCTCGGACGCCCAGCCCGTCCCCTACTGGCTGGAAGACCCCGGCAAGCCCGCCGCACTGCCCGCCCTCACCGGCACCGAGCACTGCGACCTGCTGGTCGTCGGAGGCGGCTACAGCGGTCTGTGGACCGCCCTGCTCGCCAAGGAGCGGGACCCGGGGCGGGACGTCGTCCTCATCGAGGGCCGGGAGGCGGGCTGGGCCGCCTCCGGCCGCAACGGCGGCTTCTGCGCCGCCTCCCTCACCCACGGCTTCGGCAACGGCCTGGCCCGCTGGCCGGACGAGCTCGCCGCGCTCGAGGACCTGGGCATGCGCAACCTCGACGCCATCGAGGAGGCCGTCGCCGCGTACGGCATCGACTGCGACTTCGAGCGCACCGGCGAGATCGACGTCGCCACCGAGCCGCACCAGATGGCGGAGCTGGCCGGCGTGTACGAGGAGGCCGGCCGGCTCGGCCTCGCCGACCACCTGGAACTGCTCGACCGGGACGCCGTGCGCGCCGAGGTCGACTCGCCCACCTTCCTGGGCGGGCTGTGGGACCGGCGCGGCGTCGCCATGCTGCACCCCGCCAAGCTGGCGTGGGGCCTCAAGCGGGCCTGCGCCGACCTGGGCGTACGCGTGTACGAGAACACCCGGGGTCTGGAGCTGGCCCGCGCGGGCGCCGGGATGGCCGTCCGCACCCCCTACGGGCGCGTCTTCGCCCGGCAGGTCGCGCTCGGCACCAACGTCTTCCCGTCGCTGGTCAAGCGGGTGCGCGCCTACACGGTCCCCGTCTACGACTACGCCCTGATGACCGAGCCGCTGACGGACGAGCAGCTCACGTCCATCGGCTGGAGGAACCGCCAGGGTCTGGGGGACAGCGCCAACCAGTTCCACTACTTCCGGCTCTCCGCCGACAACCGCGTCCTGTGGGGCGGGTACGACGCCGTCTACCCGTTCGGCGGGCGCGTCCGCGCCGAGCACGACCACCGGCCCGAGACCTACCTCCGGCTCGCCGAACACTTCTTCCGCTGCTTCCCCCAGCTCGAGGGCGTGCGGTTCAGCCACGCCTGGGGCGGCGCCATCGACACCTGCTCCCGCTTCTCGGCGTTCTTCGGCACCGCGCACGCGGGCCGGGTCGCGTACGCGGCGGGCTTCACGGGGCTGGGAGTCGGCGCGACCCGCTTCGGGGCGGACGTGATGCTCGACCTGCTGTCGGGCGAGCGGACCGAGCGCACGGCGCTGGAGATGGTGCGCACCAAGCCGCTGCCCTTCCCGCCGGAGCCGGTCGCCTGGGCGGGCATCGGGCTCACCAAGTGGTCGCTGGCCCGGGCCGACGCCAACGGAGGGCGCCGCAACCTGTGGCTGAAGGCGATGGACCGGCTCGGGCTCGGCTTCGACAGCTAGGGTCCGGTGGCCGGCCGCCCCCGTCCGGCCGAATGCGCCCCATGTGCGCCCCCGCCGGTCCGGTTCACCACCGGGCCGGCCGTCCAGTCGCGTAATGATCCCCGCGCACCGGCGTCCGTCTGTGTGAACGCACTGCCCGGCGGGGCAGTCACAGACACGGACATGGAGGCAGCGGGCGATGACTGGTTCGGGGGACAAGGCCGCGGTGGAGTGGCTGGCAGCGGTGGCGCCGGATCCCGGCGCATGCCGGTGGGAGTGGGAGCGCAGCCCCCTCGGGGTCGCGCTCCTGCCCGCCGGCCGGCGCTGGGACGTGCTGATCACGCCGGCCGAGCTGGGTCACGCCACGCTCGACGTGCTGTGCCGGCTCGTGGACCGCCCGGGCCCCGTGCTCGCCGACTTCGGTGACGCGCGCCTGGGCTTCTTCGTGCCCGTGGGCACCGCCGCGCGCTGGGTCGGCACGGGGATGCGGGCCGCCGGCCGCGGGACCTGGATCGTCGTCCCCTATCCGGGGCGGGTGACGGGCGCGGCGCGCTGGCTGGTGCTGCCCGACGGCAGGGGAACGCTCAACGACCCGGCGCTGCTGGAGCTGGCGATGCACGAGGCGGCCGCGCACCTGGCGAGGCGTCAGGGGTCTTGACAACCCGATTGGTCTGGACCATGTTGTGCGGCGCTCCACCTCGATTCCCCCACACCCGGAGGCAGTTGTGGACCGCACCCTCCTCAGACCCCTGGCGACCGCCGTGGCGGCCGTGCTCGCCCTCGGCGGGCTCACCGCCACCGCGCACGCCGCCGACACCGACGTGATCCGCAACGGCGGCTTCGAAGCAGGCATGGACGACTGGAGCTGCACGGCGGGCAGCGGCGCGGTCGTGTCCGGGCCCGTCCACGGCGGCACCCGGGCGCTGCGCGCCACCCCGTCGGGCAACGACAACGCCAGGTGCGGCCAGACGGTGGCCGTCCAGCCGGACTCCACGTACACCCTGAGCGCCTGGGTGCGCGGCGAGTACGTGCACCTCGGCGCGTCCGGCACCGGCACCACGGACGTGAGCACCTGGGTCCGATCCGCCCCGGACTGGCAGCGCCTGACCACCACCTTCCGCACCGGGGCGGCCACCCGCTCGGTGACCGTCCACACCCACGGCTGGTACGGGACCGGTGCCTACCACGCCGACGACGTCACCCTGCTGGGCCCCGGCGGCGACCCCGTCCAGGTCCCGGCCGCCCCCACCGGCCTGACCGCCGGCACCGCCACGGCGACCACCGTGCCGCTGAGCTGGACCCCGGTGCCCGGCGCCACCTCCTACCGCGTCTACCGGGGCACGGACCGGGCCCTGACGGCGACCGGCACCTCGGCCACCGTGACGGGGCTCGCGCCGGCCACCCCGTACACCTTCCGCGTCACCGCCGTGAACGCCGCCGGGGAGTCCCCCGCGTCCGCCGCCGTCACCGTGACGACGCCGCCCGGCGGCGGCGACCCGGGCGGCGGCCTGCCCGCCCACGCCCTCGTCGGCTACCTCCACGCGAGCTTCGCCAACGGCTCCGGTCACACCCGGATGGCCGACGTCCCCGACTCCTGGGACGTCATCAACCTGGCCTTCGGCGAACCCACCTCCGTCACCTCGGGCGACATCCGCTTCTCCCTGTGCCCCGCGTCGGAGTGCCCCGGCGTGGAGTCCGCTGCCGAATTCAAGGCCGCCATCAAGGCGAAACAGGCTGCCGGCAAGAAGGTCCTCATCTCCATCGGCGGCCAGAACGGCCAGGTGCGGCTCACCACCGCGGCCGCCCGCGACACCTTCGTCTCGTCCGTCTCGAGGATCATCGACGAGTACGGTCTCGACGGCCTCGACATCGACTTCGAGGGCCACTCGCTGTCGCTGGACAGCGGCGACACCGACTTCCGCACGCCCACCACGCCGGTCGTCGTCCACCTGATCGCGGCGCTGAAGACCCTCAAGGCCCGCTACGGCCCCGGCTTCGTGCTGACCATGGCCCCCGAGACCTTCTTCGTGCAGCTCGGGTACCAGTACTACGGCTCCGGCCCCTGGGGCGGCCAGGACCCGCGCGCCGGCGCCTACCTGCCGGTCATCCACGCCCTGCGCGACGACCTCACCCTGCTGCACGTCCAGCACTACAACTCGGGCCCGATCATGGGCCTGGACAACCAGTACCACTCCATGGGCAGCGCCGATTTCGCCATCGCCATGACCGACATGCTGCTCACCGGCTTCCCCGTCGCGGGCAACGCCGAGCGGTTCTTCCCGGCCCTGCGCCCCGAGCAGGTGGCCATCGGCCTCCCCGCCTCGCCCCACGCGGGCAACGGCCACACCCCGCCGGCCGAGGTCACCAAGGCGCTCGACTGCCTGACGCGGTCGGTGAACTGCGGCGCGTACCGCACGCACGGCACCTGGCCGGGGCTGCGCGGGCTGATGACCTGGTCGGTCAACTGGGACCGGTTCGGGGGCTGGGAGTTCTCCCGGAACTTCGACGCGTACAGATGGGGCTGAACAGGCACGCGCTCGCCACCACGTCCAGCGGCCAGTGGTAGCCGCGCAGCACGAGCCCGGTGCCCGTCGCCACCGTCAGCAGGACGGCGACGGGCACCAGGCGCCGGTGCACCAGCAGCGCCGCGCCGCAGTAGGCCACCAGGGCCGTCGCGGTGTGCCCGGAGGGGTAGTAGCCGGTCTCCGGGGTGAGCGGGCCGACCCGGTCCACGAGCAGCTTCAGCGGGACGACCACCGCCGGGACCAGCGCCATGGCCGCCACCGCGTACAGCGCCCGGGCACGATCGCCGCGCCACAGCGCGTACGCCACCGCGGCGGCCAGCACGGGGAGGGCGACCGGCAGGCTGCCCAGGTCGGCGAGGAACTCGGTCAGGGGCGCCGGGCCACGGCCCGCCAGGGCGCGGCTCACCCGCTCGTCGAGGCGGGCGAGGGGGCCGCCGGCGGCGACCTGCCAGGTGGTGACCGCGAAGAGGGCCAGGCTCAGGAGGGAGAGGAGAGCCGGCCGCCCCGGAACAGGGGGGGTGGTTCCGAGGCGGCCGCCAGGACCGGTGTGCCGCGCGCCCCGGGGGGTGTGGGGCGGGCGACGGTCCGATCGGTGAGGAGATCCGGAGCCCGAGGCTCCGATGGTGTGCGCGAGGGCACGTCCGGGGCGAGGCTGGGGAGGCTCCGTCCCGGAGCCGTCCGCAGTCCCCTGCGGACGGGGTGTTTCTCTCATCTGCAGAAACCGTACGGCAGAGAGCGGGGGGCCGACAGCCGGATCTCCATCCCGCCATCGGCCCCCCACGGCTTCTTCACATCCGGTCGCACAGCGTCATGCCCGGGCTCGGGCTCGGCCGTGTCCCCGGCAGCCGTGTCCCCGGCCTCAGATGCCGGCGAACGCGTTCTCGATGACGTCCAGGCCCTCGTTCAGCAGGTCCTCGCCGATGACCAGCGGCGGCAGGAAGCGCAGCACGTTGCCGTAGGTGCCACAGGTCAGGACCAGCACACCCTCGGCGTGGCAGGCCTTGGCGAGCGCGCCCGCGGCCTCCGGGTTCGGCTCCTTGGTCGCCGGGTCCTTGACCAGCTCGATCGCGATCATGGCGCCACGGCCACGGATGTCGCCGATGATCTCGTACTTCTCCTGCATGGCGGCGAGGCGGCCCTTCATGACCTCCTCGATGCGCCTGGCCTTGCCGTTGAGGTCGAGCTCCTTCATCGTCTCGATGGCACCGAGCGCACCGGCGCAGGCCACCGGGTTGCCGCCGTAGGTGCCGCCCAGGCCACCGCCGTGCACGGCGTCCATGATCTCGGCGCGGCCGGTGACGGCGGCGAGCGGCAGACCGCCCGCGATGCCCTTGGCCGTGGTGATCAGGTCCGGGACGATGCCCTCGTCCTCGCACGCGAACCACTGGCCGGTGCGGCAGAAGCCGGACTGGATCTCGTCCGCGACGAAGACGATGCCGTTGTCGTTGGCGAACTTCACGATCTCCGGCAGGAAGCCCTTGGCCGGCTCGATGAAGCCGCCCTCGCCGAGCACCGGCTCGATGATGATCGCGGCGACGTTCTCGGCACCGATCTGCTTGGTGATCTGGTCGATCGCCTGCGCGGCGGCCTCGGGGCCGCAGTTCTCGGGCCCGGTGGGCCAGCGGTAGCCGTAGGCGACCGGCACGCGGTAGACCTCGGGCGCGAACGGGCCGAAGCCGTGCTTGTACGGCATGTTCTTGGCGGTCAGCGCCATCGTGAGGTTCGTGCGGCCGTGGTAGCCGTGGTCGAAGACGACGACGGCCTGGCGCTTGGTGTACGAACGGGCGATCTTGACCGCGTTCTCGACGGCCTCGGCACCGCTGTTGAACAGCGCGGACTTCTTGGCGTGGTCGCCCGGGGTCAGCTCGGCGAGCGCCTCGCAGACCTCGACGTAGCCCTCGTACGGCGTGACCATGAAGCAGGTGTGCGTGAACTGCTCGAGCTGGGCGCTCGCCCGGCGTACGACCGCCTCGGCGGACGCGCCCACCGAGGTCACGGCGATACCGGAACCGAAGTCGATCAGACGGTTGCCGTCCACGTCCTCGATGACGCCGCCACCGGCGCGGGTCGTGAAGACCGGCAGCACGGAGCCCACGCCACCCGCGACCGCGGACAGACGGCGGGCCTGAAGCTCCTGCGACTTCGGGCCGGGAATGGCGGTGACGACGCGGCGCTCCTGCGGGATTTCGGTCATGCGGGGCTCCTGGGGTGGGGTCTTTCGGACGCTACTTCTCTTTCTTCCGCAGGCTAGGGCTGGGGGAGGGGCGTCGGCATGCTCCGTTAGGGAGTGGTCGGTGCCGTGTCCTTGTCCGGGACGGACATAGCAGGGCCCCGGCAGCCCGCCGCTCCGGAGTTGTCCACAGGTCGGTGAACCGCCCGGGCGGGGCGGCTAGATTGACGGGGGCACAGACGCGCGGGACCTGGCTGGTCAGGGGGCAGGGGTTCGATGGACACCGACGGTACGTTCGAGGCACGGCGCGGCCACGTCGGCAAGCCGCCCGTGCCGCCTCCGCCGCGGCACGCCCCCGCGCCCGCCGGCGGCGGCACGGCGCAGTGGCTGCGCGCCTCCCGCCCGGCGGCCGAGCCCGGGGTGTGGCGGTTCGGGCACCGGCCGCGGCCGGCGGAGGAGCCGGAGACGGTGCCCGCGCGGCGGCTGTTCGCCGGCGCGGTGATCGCCCTGCTCAGCGGCTGGCTCCTGTGGTCCCTGCTGTGGAACGGCTACCTGGGCTACTACTGGCTCTGGCCGCTGCTGGCGTTCACCCCCGACGAGTGGCGCACCCAGCCGGACACCTGGGCCACGGCCAGCTATGTGTACTACGCCCTCGTCGGCGGCGGCCTGCTCGTCTTCTTCGCCCGCGTCGGCCACATCCCCGAGATCTGGCGCCGGTACGCGCGGAAGAAGGACACCCCGCCCCCGCCGCCGCCCCCGGACGCCGATCCCGTCGACTGGCCCGAGCTGCGGGACGCCGGGCTGACCGAGGCCGCCCAGCGGCTCGCCGAGGCGACCCGCTCAGGAGCGCTCGGCGACGTGGACTACGCCCGCATCCGGCGCGCCTGGCAGGGCGTGCGCACCCACCCCGACCGGCTCCCCGCGTTCACCGAAGCCGTCCGCGCCCACGGCCCCGCCGCCTGCGCCCACCCCTCCGGCCTGCGCGACCTGCCGGTCCGCACCGCCGCCCACGACCTGGCCACCGCCCAGGTGCGGATCGGCACCGCGGCCGACCACCCCCGCAACCCCTACGCCCGGCGCACCACCGGGGTCGCCCTGGAGCCCGCCGTGCTCGGCACCTCCCTGCTGGCCGTCGGGCCCGCCGGGTCCGGCAAGACGGTCCGGCTGGTCCGCCCGGTCGTGGAGTCCCTCTGCCTCCAGGCCCTCGCCAACCGCGCCTGTGTCGTCGCGGTGACCGCCCACGGCACCGCCCTCGCCCCGGACGCCGCCTTCGACGTGATCGTCTCCGTGGGCCGCCCCGACTCCACCCACGACCTCGACCTGTACGGCGGCGCCGACGACCCCGACGAGGCCGCCCGGATGCTCGCCGAGGCCCTGGTCGGCGACCTCGTCCCCGACAGCCGCCGCGCCGCCACCGCGCTGGCCCAGCTCATCGGCCCCTACCGCGCCGCCCACGGCCACTTCCCCGCCGTGCCGGAGCTGCGCGAGCTGCTCGGCGGGGCGCCCCGCGCGCTGGCCGAGCTGCGCGCGGCCGTGGCCGGCGACCCGGCCCAGCTCCGCGAGCTGGACGCGCGGGAGCGGCAGGCCGAGCGCGGCGACGACGTCGGGGTGCTGCTGGCCGAGCGGGTCGCGTTCCTCGACCGGCCCGCCTTCGCGCGGTTCTTCCGCACCGGCGCCGAGGGGCGCCGGTTCTCGCCGCGCGCCATCGAGCACCCGCTGCGCGTCCGGGTCGACCTGCCCGAGCGGGGGCACGCGGAGGCGTCCCGGATCGTGGCCCGCCTGCTGCTCGCGCAGTTCACCGAGGCGGCCCTGGCGCGCCGCGACCGGTCGCTGTTCGCCTGCCTGGTGCTGGACGACGCCACGTACACGGTGACGGCCGACTCCGTGCGGGCCATCCAGCGGCTGCGCTCGGCGCACGCGGGTGTCGTCCTCGCCCTGCGCACCCTGGAGGACGTGCCGGAGGCACTGCGCGGACCGCTGCTGGGGGCCGTCGGCTGCCGGATGGCGTTCGCGGGCATCGCGTCCTGGGACGGCGGGCGGTTCGCGGAGACCTGGGGCACCGAGTGGGTGCAGATGCGGGACGTGACCAACCGGCAGATCATCTCCGACGAGCCGCTGACCAAGGCGCTGCACTTCCTGCGCCGCCTGGTGACCGGCAAGGCGGCGACGGCCGAGGCGGTGACCGTACGGGAGGTCGAGCGGCAGCGCTGGTCCGCCTCCGACCTCGCCCACGGGGTGCCTCCCGGCCATGCCGTACTGTCCCTGACGGGCGTCCGGGGGGAGCATGTCCCTCCGCTTCTGGTCGACCTCCGCACCTGACGTGACGTGACAACCTGGCAGAATTGAAGGGCGTCCTTCATACGGGACGGCGTAATCCCCGCCCGCGAGATCCCCGTCCGGGAACACCGCCCCGCGAACCCCCGCCCCGCGTCCCCTGCCGAAAGTCCTACGGTCCCGCCATGCCGCTCACGCTCGCCTCGCTCGTCCAGCACTCGGCGCTGAAGCTCACCGTGCGCGCCGGGGAGGACCGCCTCGACACACCCGTCCGCTGGGCACACGTCAGTGAGCTCGCCGACCCCGTCCCCTACATGGAGGGCGGTGAGCTGCTCATGGTCACCGCGATGAAGCTGGACGCCGAGAACCCCGAGGCCATGCGCCGCTACGTCAAGCGGCTGGCCGACGCCGGGGTGGTCGGGCTCGGCTTCGCCGTCGGGGTCAACTACGACGAGACCCCGCAGGCCCTCGTGGACGCCGCGCGCGAGCAGGGGCTGCCGCTGCTGGAGGTGCCGCGCCGCACCCCGTTCCTCGCCATCTCCAAGGCGGTGTCCGCGGCCGTCGCGGCGGACCAGTACCGGGCGGTGACGGCCGGGTTCGAGGCGCAGCGGGAGATGACCCGGGCGGCCCTCGCCGAGGGCCCGGCCGCGGTCGTGACACGGCTGGCCGCGCACGTGCACGGCTGGGCGGCGCTGTACGACGCGTCCGGCGCCGTGCTGGCGGCGGCGCCCGAGTGGGCGGCGCGCCGGGCGGCCCGGCTCACCCCCGAGGTGGAGCGGCTCCGGGAGCGGTCGGCGCCCGCGAGCGCGGTGGTCGGCGGCACGGACGACCGGGTCGAGCTCCAGTCGCTGGGCAGCGGGCGGCGGGTGCGGGGCGCCCTCGCGGTGGGCACCGCGGCGCCGCTCGGCACGGCGGAACGTTACGCCGTGCACTCGGCCATCGCCCTGCTGACGCTCACCACCGAGCGGTCGCGCTCCCTCCAGGCGGCCGAGGAGCGCCTCGGCGCGGCGGTGCTGCGCATGATGCTGTCCGGGCAGCCGGACCACGCCCGGGCCGTGGCGGGCGACCTGTACGGGGGGCTGCTCGACGCCCCGTTCCGGCTGCTGATCGCCGAGCCCGCCGCGGCGGAGCGGGACCCGGCGGCCGAGGCGCCGCTGCCCGCGCTCGCCGAGGCCCTGGAGGCGGCGGCCGGGCGGACCGGGGAGGCCGTGCTGACGGTGCCGGAGGGCGACGACCGGCTGGTCGTGCTGGCCGGTGACGGGGGCGCCGTGGCCACCGCCTGCGAGGGGTACGCCGAGAAGGAGGCCGAGGAGGCCGGAGTGGTGATCGGCCTGTCGGCCCCGACCGGCCCGATCGCGGCCGCCGCCGCGTACAAGCAGGCCGAGCAGGCCCTGTCGGTGGCCCGCCGGCGCGGCCGCGCCCTGGTCGAGCACGAGGAGCTGGCCGCCGGTTCGGTCCTGCCGCTCCTCGCCGACGACGCCGTGCGCGCCTTCGCCGACGGCATGCTGCGCGCGCTGTACGAGCACGACGCGACCGGCCGCGGCGACCTGGTCGCCTCCCTGCGGGCCTGGCTCTCCCGCCACGGCCAGTGGGACGCCGCCGCCGCCGACCTGGGCGTCCACCGGCACACGCTGCGCTACCGGATGCGCCGGGTCGAGGAGATCCTGGGCCGCTCGCTCGACGACCCGGACGTCCGGATGGAGCTGTGGCTGGCCCTGAAGGCGACGGGCGGGGCACCCACCTCGTAGGCGACGTCGCGAAGTCGTCCGCGAAACCCGTCCCGCCTGCCCGGAAACGGGCAAAATCGTTGTCGTTCCAGGGGTCGGGTCCATAGTCTCCTGGGCATGACAAGCCGCGCCGCAGATCCGGCACCCGCCACCTCCGCCCCGCCGACCGGCCGCCCCGCCCCTCCCGTGCGCCGTATCACCGGTGCCGTGTGGGCCGCGCTGGGAATCGTCTACGTGGTGTGGGGGTCGACCTACCTCGGCATCGCCGTCGTCGTCGAGACCATGCCGCCCTTCCTCTCGGCCGGTGTCAGGTTCGTCGTCGCCGGCCTCCTGCTCGCCGCCCTTCTGGTCTGGCGCAAGGGCCCCGGCGTCCTGAAGGTGACCCGCGCGCAGCTCGCGTCCGCCGCCGTGGTGGGCCTGCTCCTGCTGCTCGGCGGCAACGGACTGGTCGTCCTCGCCGAGACCTCCGTACCCTCCGGGCTCACCGCCCTGCTCATCGCGGTCGTCCCCGCGTGGGTCGTACTGCTGCGCACCGCCTTCGGCGAGCGGCCCGGCCCCGGCGCGTACTCCGGCGTCCTCCTCGGCCTCGCCGGGCTCGCCGTGCTCACCCTGCCCGGCCTCAGCGGCGACGTACGCATCGGAGGCGTGCTCACCGTGGTCGTGGCGACCGTGCTGTGGTCCGCCGGGACCTTCTCCTCGTCCCGGATGCCGATGCCCGCCAACCCCTTCACCGCCAGCGTGTACGAGATGATCGCCGGCGGCCTCGGCTGCCTGCTCCTCGGGCTCGTGCGCGGCGAACAGCGGGGCCTGGACGTGTCCGACTTCTCCGCCCGCTCCTGGACCGCCCTCGCCTACCTCGTCGTCTTCGGCTCGCTGCTCGCCTTCACCGCGTACGCCTGGCTCCTCCAGACCGCCCCGCTCTCCCTCGTGGCGACCTACGCCTACGTCAACCCCGTCGTCGCCGTCGTCCTCGGCGCGCTGATCCTCGACGAGGCGCTGACCTGGCCGATCGCCCTCGGCGGCGCGGTCGTGGTGGCCGGCGTATGGCTGATCGTCAGTACGGAACGGCGAAACTGACCCCGAGCACCACTCCATCACGGACAAGCGACCGCGCGCCGCCCCGGCCCTACCGTGTGAGGCAGAGCAACCCCCCACCCGTAACTCCGCACAGCTTCGAAAGGGCCGGGATTCGCGAATGACTGCCACCGCCTTCTGGCTCGCCGGCCGCCAGGCCACCGGCGAGACCACCTTCGACGTCACCTCCCCCTGGGACGGCCGCACCGTCGGCCAGGTGAGCGTGCCCACCGAGGCCCAGGTCGAAGAGGCCGTGGCCGCCGCGCACGCGGTGATCGACGAGTTCGCCGCCACCCCGGCCCACGTGCGCGCCGCCGCCCTCGACCACGTGTCGAAGCGGCTCGCCGAGCGGACCGAGGAGATCGCCCTCCTGATCTCCGCCGAGAACGGCAAGCCCATCAAGTGGGCCCGCGGCGAGGTCGGCCGCGCCGTCTCCGTGTTCCGCTTCGCCGCCGAGGAGGCCCGCCGCTTCAACGGCGGCGAGGCCCAGCGCCTCGACACCGACGCCGGCGGCACCGGCCGCCTCGGCCTGACGCGCCGCTTCCCCAAGGGCGTCGTCCTCGGCATCGCGCCGTTCAACTTCCCGCTGAACCTGTGCGCCCACAAGATCGCCCCGGCCATCGCCGTCGGCGCGCCGATCATCCTCAAGCCCGCCCCGGCCACCCCGCTGTCCGGCCTGATCCTCGGCGACCTGCTCGCCGAGACGGACCTGCCGGCCGGCTCCTGGTCGATCCTGCCGGTCACCAACGACCGCATGCCCGCCCTGGTCAAGGACGAGCGCCTGCCGGTCATCTCCTTCACCGGCTCCGACAAGGTCGGCTACGCCATCCAGGAGTCCGTGCCGCACAAGCACTGCACCCTGGAGCTGGGCGGCAACGCCGCCGCCGTCGTCCTCGGCGACTGGTCCTCCGAGGCGGACCTGGACTGGGCGGCGACCCGTATCGCCACCTTCTCCAACTACCAGGGCGGCCAGTCCTGCATCTCCGTGCAGCGCGTCATCGCCGACGCCTCCGTGTACGACCGGCTGGTCGCCAAGGTCGTGACCGCCGTCGAGGCGCAGGGCACCGGCGACCCGTCCGACGACACCACCGACGTCGGCCCGCTGGTCAGCGAGGACGCCGCCAAGCGCGTCGAGTCGTGGGTCGACGAGGCCGTGGCCGCCGGCGCCAAGCTGCTCACCGGCGGCAAGCGCGACGGCGCCACCTACGCCCCGACCGTGCTGGAGAACCTGCCGGCCGACACCACCCTCGCCTGCGAGGAGGTCTTCGGCCCGGTCCTGACCCTGCACAAGGTCGACGGGGAGCAGGAGGCCTTCGCCAAGGTCAACGACTCCAAGTTCGGCCTCCAGGCGGGCGTGTTCACCCACGACCTCCAGACCGCCTTCCGCGCCCACCGCGCCCTCGAGGTCGGCGGCGTGATCATCAGCGACGTCCCGTCCTACCGCGCCGACCAGATGCCGTACGGCGGCGCCAAGCAGTCCGGCGTCGGCCGCGAGGGCGTCCGGTACGCGATGGACGACTACACGTACGAGCGGGTGCTGGTCCTCACCGGCCTCGCCCTCTGACGACACGTCACTCGTACGGCCCAGACCGGCGGCCGGAGCCCACTGTGCGGGGGCTCCGGCCGCCTTTTCGTACCCGCCGCAATCGGGTAATACGGTCGAGTAGCACCGGTCGGTAGGACCACCGGCCGGCCGCCCCCGACTGAAGCGGCGAGGTGAGCCCACCATGTCCGGCCCCCACCACAAGCCCAAGGTCTCCGAGCGCGAAGCCCGCCAGGTCGCCGAGGCCGCCCGCGAACAGGACTGGCGCAAGCCCAGCTTCGCCAAGGAACTGTTCCTGGGCCGCTTCCGGCTCGACCTGATCCACCCGCACCCGATGCCCGCGACCGAACACGTCCAGCGCGGCGAGGAGTTCCTCGCCAAGCTCCGCGACTTCTGCGAGACGAAGATCGACGGCGCCCTGATCGAGCGGGAGGCCCGCATCCCCGACGCCGTCATCGACGGCCTCAAGGAGATCGGCGCCCTCGGGATGAAGATCGACACCAAGTACGGCGGCCTCGGACTCACCCAGGTGTACTACAACAAGGCCCTGGCCCTGGCCGGATCGGTCAGCCCCGCCGTCGGCGCCCTGCTCTCCGCCCATCAGTCGATCGGCCTACCGCAGCCGCTCAAACTGTTCGGCACGCCCGAGCAGAAGGAGACCTACCTCCCGCGCCTCGCCCGCACCGACATCTCCGCCTTCCTCCTCACCGAGCCCGACGTGGGCTCCGACCCCGCGCGCCTGGCCACCACCGCCGTCCCCGACGGCGACGACTACGTCATCGACGGCGTCAAGCTGTGGACCACCAACGGCGTCGTCGCCGACCTCATGGTCGTCATGGCCCGCGTACCGAAGTCGGAAGGGCACAAGGGCGGCATCACCGCCTTCATCGTCGAGGCCGGCTCGGAGGGCGTCACCGTCGAGAACCGCAACGCCTTCATGGGCCTGCGGGGCCTGGAGAACGGCGTCACCCGCTTCCACCGGGTACGCGTCCCCGCCGCCAACCGCATCGGCCCCGAGGGCGCCGGCCTCAAGATCGCGCTCACCACCCTCAACACCGGACGGCTCTCCCTGCCCGCCATGTGCGCGGGCGCCGGCAAGTGGTGCCTGAAGATCGCCCGGGAGTGGTCGGCCGTCCGCGAGCAGTGGGGCAAGCCCGTCGCCCGCCACGAGGCCGTCGGCGCGAAGATCTCCTTCATCGCCGCCACCACCTTCGCCCTCGAAGCGGTCCTGGACCTGTCCAGCCAGATGGCCGACGAGGACCGCAACGACATCCGCATCGAAGCCGCCCTCGCCAAGCTGTACGGCTCCGAGATGGCCTGGCTCATGGCCGACGAACTGGTCCAGATCCGAGGCGGCCGGGGCTACGAGACCGCCGACTCCCTCGCCGCGCGCGGCGAACGGGCCGTCCCCGCCGAACAGCTCCTGCGCGACCTCCGCATCAACCGCATCTTCGAGGGCTCGACCGAGATCATGCACCTGCTGATCGCCCGGGAGGCCGTCGACGCCCACCTGGCCGTCGCCGGCGACATCATCGACCCCGACAAGTCGCTCGGCGACAAGGCCAGGGCCGGCGCCCAGGCCGGCGTGTTCTACGCCCGCTGGCTGCCCAGGCTCGTCGCCGGACCCGGCCAGCTCCCGCGCGCCTACGCCGACTTCCACCCGGCCGGCCACGCCGACCTGTCCACCCACCTCCGCTACGTCGAGCGCACCTCCCGCAAGCTGGCCCGCTCCACCTTCTACGCCATGTCCCGCTGGCAGGGCCGCATGGAGACCAAGCAGGGCTTCCTGGGCCGGATCGTCGACATCGGCGCCGAACTGTTCGCGATGAGCGCCGCCTGCGTACGGGCCGAGCTGCTGCGCACCACCGAGCCGCACGGCCGCGAGGCGTACCAGCTCGCGGACGCCTTCTGCCGCCAGTCCCGCATCCGCGTGGAGGAGCTGTTCGGACGGCTCTGGAACAACACCGACGACCTCGACCGCAAGGTCGTCAAGGGCGTCCTGGCCGGCACGTACACCTGGCTGGAGGACGGCATCCTCGACCCCAGCGGCGACGGCCCCTGGATCGCCGACGCCACCCCCGGCCCCGCCACCCGCGAGAACGTCCACCGTCCCATTCGCTGACCGGTTCGTGAGACGCGCGGCGCCCATTCGCCACCGGACGGCAGGATGGGCGCCGTGACCGTCATCGACATCCCCGGCTCCAAGTCCGTCACCGCCCGCGCCCTGTTCCTCGCCGCCGCGGCCGACGGCACCACCACCCTCGTCCGCCCGCTCGTCTCGGACGACACCGAGGGCTTCGCCGAGGGGCTGACCACCCTCGGGTACGAGGTCGAGCGCCGCGCCCACGAATGGCGCGTCCAGGGCCGCCCCGCCGGCCCCGCCGCCCCCATTGCGGACGTCTACTGCCGCGACGGCGCCACCACCGCCCGCTTCCTGCCCGCGCTCGCCGCCGCCGGGCACGGCGACTTCCGCTTCGACGCCTCCGCGCAGATGCGCCGCCGCCCGCTCGCGCCGCTCACCCGTGCGCTGCGCGCCCTCGGCGTCGACCTGCGCCACGAGGAGGCCGAGGGCCACCACCCGCTGCGGATCGCCGCCTCGGGCGTCAAGGGCGGCGCGCTGACCCTGGACGCCGGCCAGTCGTCCCAGTACCTCACCGCCCTGCTGATGCTCGGCCCGCTCACCACCGAGGGCCTCACGATCACCGTCACCGACCTGGTCTCCGAGCCGTACGTCGAGATCACCCTCGCGATGATGCGGGCCTTCGGCGCCGAGCCCACCCGCGAGGGCGACGTCTTCACCGTCCCCGCGACCGGCTACCGCGCCACCACCTACGCCATCGAGCCCGACGCCTCCACCTCCAGTTACTTCTTCGCCGCCGCCGCGCTCACCGGCCGCGAGGTCACCGTCGAGGGCCTGGGCACCGGCGCCCTCCAGGGCGACCTCGCCTTCGTCGACGTCCTCGACCGCATGGGCGCCGACGTCACGGTCACCCCGGGCGGCACCACCGTGCGCGGCACCGGCCGCCTCCACGGCCTCACGGTCAACATGCGGGACATCTCCGACACCATGCCGACGCTCGCCGCCCTCGCCCCGTACGCCGACGGCCCCGTCCGCATCGAGGACGTCGCCAACACCCGGGTCAAGGAGTGCGACCGGCTCGAGGCGTGCGCCGAGAACCTGCGGCGCCTCGGCATCACCGTCACCACCGGCCCCGACTGGATCGAGATCCGGCCCGGCACCCCCCGCCCCGCCGAGATCACCACGCACGGCGACCACCGCATCGTCATGTCGTTCGCCGTCACGGGCCTGCGCACCCCCGGCATTTCCTTCGACGACCCCGGCTGCGTACGCAAGACCTTCCCGGACTTCCACGCCCATTGGGAGAAGTTCACATCCCCGGCTCAGGGGACGCCGGGTCGGGGCACGGCCCGGATGCGGCAAGAATGGGGGGCATGAGCGACAGCCCAGCCCCTCTCGCAGACCCGCACATCGCCTTCGATCCGGCCGAAGGCCGCCGGGACATCGTCGTCCTCGGCTCCACCGGGTCCATCGGCACCCAGGCCATCGACCTGGTGCTGCGCAACCCCGACCGCTTCCGCGTCACCGCCCTGTCCGCCGCCGGCGGCCGGGCCGGGCTCCTCGCCGAGCAGGCGCACACGCTGCGGGTGCGGACGGTGGCCGTGGCGCGCGAGGAGGCGGTCCCCGAGCTGCGGGAGGCGCTGAAGGAGCGTTACGGCTCCGAGCCGCTGCCCGAGATCCTCGCCGGACCGGACGCCGCCACCCAGGTGGCCGCCTCCGAATGCCACACCGTGCTCAACGGCATCACCGGCTCCATCGGACTCGGCCCCACCCTCGCCGCCCTCGAAGCGGGCCGCACCCTCGCCCTCGCCAACAAGGAGTCGCTCATCGTGGGCGGCCCGCTGGTGAAGGCCCTCGCCAAGCCGGGCCAGATCATCCCCGTCGACTCCGAGCACGCCGCGCTCTTCCAGGCGCTGGCCGCCGGCACCCGCGCGGACGTCCGCAAGCTGGTCGTGACCGCGTCCGGCGGCCCCTTCCGCGGCCGTACGCGACAGGAGCTGGCCCACGTCACCCGCGAGGACGCCCTGGCGCACCCGACCTGGGCCATGGGCCCGGTGATCACGGTCAACAGCGCCACCCTGGTCAACAAGGGCCTGGAGGTCATCGAGGCGCACCTGCTCTACGACATTCCCTTCGACCGCATTGAGGTGGTCGTCCACCCGCAGTCGTATGTCCACTCGATGGTTGAGTTCACCGACGGGTCCACCCTCGCCCAGGCCACCCCGCCCGACATGCGCGGGCCGATCGCCATCGGCATCGGCTGGCCCGAGCGCGTCCCCGACGCCGCCCCCGCCTTCGACTGGACCAAGGCCTCCACCTGGGAGTTCTTCCCGCTCGACACCGAGGCCTTCCCCTCCGTCGGCCTCGCCCGCCACGTCGGCGAGCTGGGCGGCACGGCCCCGGCGGTGTTCAACGCCGCCAACGAGGAGTGCGTCGAGGCGTTCCTCGCCGGGCGGCTGCCCTTCAACGGCATCATGGACACGGTCACGGCGGTCGTCGCCGAGCACGGCACCCCCGCCGAGGGAACTTCCCTGACCGTGCCGGACGTCCTGGAGGCGGAGACCTGGGCGCGGGCCCGGGCACGTGAACTGACGGCGAAGGCGACCGCGGAGGCTCGCGCATGACGATTCTGTTGACGATCCTCGGCATCGCGCTCTTCGCCGTCGGGCTGCTGTTCTCCATCGCCTGGCACGAGCTCGGCCACCTGTCCACGGCCAAGCTCTTCGGCATCCGCGTGCCGCAGTACATGGTGGGCTTCGGCCCCACCCTCTGGTCGCGGCAGAAGGGCGAGACGGAGTACGGCATCAAGGCCATCCCGGCCGGCGGCTACATCCGCATGATCGGGATGTTCCCGCCCGGGGACGACGGCCGCATAGAGGCCCGCTCCACCTCCCCGTTCCGCGGCATGATCGAGGACGCCCGCTCGGCGGCGTACGAGGAGCTCCAGCCGGGCGACGAGACGCGGCTGTTCTACACGCGCAAGCCGTGGAAGCGCGTCATCGTCATGTTCGCCGGCCCGTTCATGAACCTGGTCCTGGCCGTCGCGATCTTCCTGGGCGTCTCGATGACGTTCGGGTACGCGACCCAGACGACCGAGGTCGCCGGCGTACAGAAGTGCGTCATCGAGCAGAGCGAGAAGCGCGACACCTGCGCCAAGGGCGACCCCGTCTCGCCCGCCCACGCCGCCGGCCTGCGGCCGGGCGACCGGATCGTCGCCTTCGGCGGAGAGCCGGTCGACGACTGGGCCACGCTCTCGCAGCGCATCCGCGACACCATCGGCCCCGCCGACCTCACCGTCGTCCGCGACGGTGCGGAGGTGACGCTCCACCCCGTGCTGATCAAGAACGAGGTGGTCCGCAAGGACGCCGACGGGGAGGTCGTCGAGGGCGAGTACGTCCCGGCCGGCTACCTCGGCTTCGCCGCGAAGACGGAGATCCTGCCGCTCAGCTTCGGCCAGTCGGTCGACCGCATGGGCGACATGATCGAGAACGGCGTCGAATCCATCGTCGCCCTGCCCTCCAAGGTCCCCGACCTGTGGAACGCCGCCTTCGGCGACGGTGAGCGCAAGGCGGACTCCCCGGTGGGTGTCGTCGGCGCCGCCCGGATCAGCGGCGAGGTGATGAACCTGGACATCCCCACCCAGAACATCATCGCCACGTTCCTGACCCTCCTGGCCGGCTTCAACCTCTCCCTCTTCCTGTTCAACATGCTGCCGCTGCTTCCGCTGGACGGCGGACACATCGCGGGAGCGCTGTGGGAGTCGGTGCGCCGCAACGTGGCGAAGGTCTTCCGGCGACCCGACCCGGGCCCGTTCGACGTGGCCAAGCTGATGCCGGTCGCCTATGTGGTGGCGGGTATCTTCATCTGCTTCACCCTCCTCGTGCTGGTCGCGGACATCGTCAACCCGGTGAAGATTTCCTAGGCACGCGGCCGGACACCCCGGGGTGTCCGGCCGCGTCACCACGGGGCTGTAACCTCGAAGCGGAGCCCGCCGATCTCGGGACCTCGATCCACACCTTGGGGTTGCACAGCAGATGACCGCGATTTCTCTCGGTATCCCGTCCGTTCCGACCAAGCTCGCCGACCGCAGGAAGTCGCGGCAGATCATGGTGGGGAACGTCCCGGTCGGCGGCGACGCGCCCGTCTCGGTGCAGTCGATGACGACGACCCGGACCTCCGACATCGGCGCGACGCTCCAGCAGATCGCCGAGCTGACGGCGTCCGGCTGCCAGATCGTGCGCGTGGCCTGCCCCACGCAGGACGACGCCGACGCGCTGTCCACCATCGCCCGCAAGTCGCAGATCCCGGTCATCGCGGACATCCACTTCCAGCCGAAGTACGTCTTCGCCGCCATCGACGCCGGCTGCGCCGCCGTCCGCGTCAACCCCGGCAACATCAAGCAGTTCGACGACAAGGTCAAGGAGATCGCCAAGGCCGCCGGCGACGCGGGCACCCCCATCCGCATCGGCGTCAACGCGGGCTCCCTGGACAAGCGGCTGCTGGAGAAGTACGGCAAGGCCACCCCCGAGGCGCTCGTCGAGTCCGCGCTGTGGGAGGCCTCCCTCTTCGAGGAGCACGGCTTCCGGGACATCAAGATCTCGGTCAAGCACAACGACCCGGTCGTCATGATCGCGGCCTACCGGCAGCTCGCGGCGGCCTGCGACTACCCGCTGCACCTCGGCGTCACCGAGGCCGGCCCGGCCTTCCAGGGCACCATCAAGTCGGCCGTCGCCTTCGGCGCGCTGCTCGCCGAGGGCATCGGCGACACGATCCGCGTCTCCCTGTCGGCCCCGCCGGCCGAGGAGGTCAAGGTCGGCATCCAGATCCTGGAGTCGCTCAACCTGCGCCAGCGCCGCCTGGAGATCGTCTCCTGCCCCTCCTGCGGCCGCGCCCAGGTCGACGTCTACAAGCTGGCCGACCAGGTCACCGCCGGCCTCGACGGCCTGGAGGTCCCGCTGCGCGTCGCCGTCATGGGCTGCGTCGTCAACGGCCCCGGCGAGGCCCGCGAGGCCGACCTGGGCGTCGCCTCCGGCAACGGCAAGGGCCAGATCTTCGTCAAGGGCGAGATCATCAAGACCGTGCCCGAGTCCAAGATCGTCGAGACGCTCATCGAGGAGGCGATGAAGATCGCCGAGCAGATGGAGAAGGACGGCGTGATGTCGGGCGAGCCCGAGGTCTCCGTAAGCTGACCCACGCGTTCCCGCGCCCCGGCTGTCGCCCGACACCGGGGCGCACGCCTTTCCGTCCCGGGGGGCCCGTGCCCACCACCCACGATCCGCAGTCGGCGTACGGCCAACGCGGGCCCGTGCCCACCACCCACGTCCCGCAGCCAGCGTCCGGCCGGGGTGGGGCCGTGCAGGGTCGCCCCCGCAGAGGGTGGGGGTTCCCCCCTGCTCGAGCGAAGCCGAGAGCTTGGGGGAGGCGACGGGCGGGCTCCCAGGCCCGTAACCCAGGGCCGCCGGCCTCGAGGAGGCGAGCCCGGAGGGGCCACGCCCCCACCCACCGGCGGTCACCGCTGACCCGTCCCTCCGGGACGACTGCCCACAACGGGGGAAGGGCGCACCGTCCCAGGGGCGACCACGGGAGGGGCGCCGCCCCGCCGTGGGGGAGCGCGGGTGACGCGGACCGCGCCCGCGTCCTGCCGTTCCCCCCGCACCGCCAGGTACAGTGCCAGGACCCGTATGGAACGCATGGTGAGGCCCCCTCGTGTTGACGCAGACCACCACCCGGGTCCTCGAACCCAGCGACCTCGGCGCCGCGCTCGCCGTCCTGGAGAGCGAGCCCGTCGCCAACGCGTTCGTCACCTCCCGCGTCCAGGTCGCGGGGCTCGACCCCTGGCGCCTCGGCGGTGAGATGTGGGGCTGGTACGCGGACGGGCGGCTGCGCTCGCTCTGCTACTCCGGCGCCAACCTCGTCCCCCTCTGCGCCACCCCCGAAGCCGTCCGCGCCTTCGCCGATCGCGCCCGCCGGGCCGGCCGCCGCTGCTCCTCCATCGTCGGCCCCGCCGAACCCACCGCCCAGCTCTGGCGCCTCCTCGAACCGAGCTGGGGCCCCGCCCGCGACGTCCGCGCCCACCAGCCGCTGATGGTCACCGACCGGCCGTCCCCGGACATCGAGCCCGACCCGTACGTGCGCCGCATCCGCAAGGACGAGATGGAGGTGATCATGCCCGCGTGCGTGGCCATGTTCACCGAGGAGGTCGGCGTCTCGCCCATGGCCGGTGACGGCGGCCTGCTCTACCAGGCCCGCGTCGCCGAACTCGTCGGCGCCGGCCGCTCCTTCGCCCGCATCGAGGACGGCAAGGTCGTCTTCAAGGCCGAGATCGGCGCCGCCACCCCGCAGGCCTGCCAGATCCAGGGCGTCTGGGTCGCCCCCGAGTACCGCGGCCGCGGCCTGTCCGAGACCGGCATGGCCGCCGTGCTGCGCTACGCCCTCGCCGATGTGGCGCCGGTCGTCTCCCTGTACGTCAACGACTACAACCTCCCGGCCAGGGCCGCGTACCGGCGCGTGGGGTTCCGGGAAGTCGGCGCTTTCATGAGCGTGCTGTTCTGACGCTTGTAGGGTTCGGTCGTATGGATGACGTCGTGGTCCGACCGGTCGACCTCGCCGCACGCGTGGACGACGCCCTCGCCGTACAGGCCCTCGCCTTCGGACTGACCGAGGACGAGGTCGCCGTACGCCGCCACATCGTGCTGCGCCACCTGCTCAGCCCGGGTGCCCGCGCGTACGGCGCGACGACTCCGGAGGGGCGGCTCGTCGGCTTCGTGTACGGGATGCCCAACGACCGCACCCACTGGTGGTCGACCGTCGTCCAGCCCTACCTCGTCCGCGAGGGGAACGACTCCTGGCTCGACGACTCCTTCGTCATCACCGAGCTCCACGTCCACCCCGGCTACCAGGGCAGGGGCATCGGCCGGGAGCTGATCACCACCATCACGGACGCCGCCCGCCAGCCGCGCTCCATCCTCTCGGCCATCGACGTCGAGAACCCGGCCCGCCTCCTCTACCGCGCGCTCGGGTACCAGGACCTCGCCCGCCAGGTCCACTTCCCCAGCGCGGCGAAGCCGTACGCGGTGATGGGCGCGCCGCTGCCGCTGCCCCGGCCGAACTGATTTCCTTCGGCACCCGCCACGGAGCTAACCTCCTAGCCATCACACTTTTCACCGCAGGAGAGTTCCCCATGGCCCAGGTCCAGCGCATGTCCCGGTTGATGGTCAAGACACTGCGCGACGACCCGGCGGACGCCGAGACGCTCAGCCACAAACTCCTCGTCCGCGCCGGTTACGTACGCCGCAACGCCGCGGGCATCTGGTCGTGGCTGCCGCTGGGCATGAAGGTCCTGGAGAACGTCTCGCGCGTCGTGCGCGAGGAGATGGACGCCATCGGCGCCCAGGAGGTCCTGCTGCCCGCCCTCCTGCCCAAGGAGCCGTACGAGGCCACGGGCCGCTGGGAGGAGTACGGCGCCGAGCTGTTCCGCCTCCAGGACCGCAAGGGCGCCGACTACCTCCTCGGCCCCACCCACGAAGAGATCTTCACGCAGCTCGTCAAGGACCAGTGCACGTCCTACAAGGACCTGCCGGTGATCCTCTACCAGATCCAGACGAAGTACCGCGACGAGGCGCGTCCCCGCTCCGGCATCCTGCGCGGCCGCGAGTTCCAGATGAAGGACTCCTACTCCTTCGACACCACGGACGAGGGCCTGGCCGAGTCGTACGCGCTGCACCGCGAGGCGTACATCAAGATCTTCGACCGCCTGGGCCTCAGGCACAAGATCGTCTCCGCCGTCTCGGGCGCCATGGGCGGCTCCGCGTCGGAGGAGTTCCTGGCCCCGGCCGCCGCCGGCGAGGACACCTTCGTCTACTGCCCGAACTGCGACTACGCCGCCAACACCGAGGCCGTCACCTTCCGGCAGGAGCCGGAGGACCCCACCGCGCACGGCCCGGTCGAGGAGCTGGACACCCCCGACACGCCGACCATCGAGACCCTCGCCGCTCACCTGGACGTCCCGGCCTCCCGCACGCTGAAGAACCTGCTGGTCAAGGTCGACGGCGAGATCGTCGCCGTCGGCGTGCCCGGCGACCGCGAGGTCGACCTCGGCAAGCTGGAGGACCACCTGGCCCCGGCCACCGTCGAGCTGGTCACCGCCGAGGACTTCGAGGGCCGCGACGACCTGGTACGCGGTTACGTCGGCCCGCAGGGCCTGGACAAGGTCCGGTACATCGCCGACCCGCGCGTCTCGCCCGGCACGGCCTGGATCACCGGCGCGAACAAGCCCGATACGCACGCGAAGAACGTCGTCGCCGGCCGCGACTTCGAGGTCGACCAGTACCTGGACGTCGTCGTGGTGGAGGAGGGCGACCCCTGCCCGCAGTGCGGCTCCGACCTCAAGATCGACCGCGCCATCGAGATCGGTCACATCTTCCAGCTCGGCCGCAAGTACGCCGACGCCTTCCAGCTCGACGTCCTGGGCCAGAACGGCAAGCCCGTCCGCGTCACCATGGGCTCGTACGGCATCGGCGTCTCCCGCGCCGTCGCGGCCCTCGCCGAGCAGCACGCCGACGAGCAGGGCCTGTGCTGGCCCCGCGAGATCGCCCCGGCCGACGTCCACGTCGTCGCGGCCGGCAAGGCGCTCCAGACCGAGCTGGCGCTCGACGTCTCGGAGAAGCTGAAGGCGGCCGGCCTGCGCGTCCTGGTCGACGACCGGGCCGGGGTGTCGCCGGGCGTGAAGTTCACGGACGCCGAGCTGATCGGCGTACCGAAGATCCTCGTCGCGGGCCGGCGCTCGGGCGAGGGCGTCGTCGAGCTGAAGGACCGCCGCACGGGTGAGCGCGAGGAAATGACGGTCGACGAGGCCATCGCCCGCCTCAGCGCCTGACGCCGCCCCGCCGTCGCCGCGCGGGCCCGCACCCCCCGGGGCGCGGGCCCGCGTCTCGTCCTGCCCGGCCCCAGGCAGCCGATGTCCTGCTGGTCTCGCCCCTCCCCGCCCCGTTGTGGGCAGCCTTCCCGCAGGGCTCGCCCTCCCCGTCGCGGGCCGTTTCGCTGCTCTCGCCCCGCCCGTTGTGGGCAGTCGTCCCGCAGGGCTCGTCAGTGGGCACTGCCCCACGCCGGCCGGACGCCGGGTGCGGGACGTGGGTGGTGGGCACGGCCCCACCCCGGCCGGACGCCGACCGCGGGGCGTGGTGGGGGCACGGCCCCGCCCCGGTCAGATGCAGCCCGCCGTGCCCGCGTCGTCGTCGCGGGTGCGTTCGGGCTCCGCGGGCTGCGGCGCGCGGAACGCGTCGAGCGGGTCGTGCAGGTGCGGGTCGTGGACGTGGAGCGACGGGGGCGGGGGAGCCGGTGTGCTCCGGTCCACGGCAGGAGCGTTCTGCGCGGCACGCTCCAGGAAGCGCAGCAGCTCCACCGGGAACGGCAGCACCAGCGTCGAGTTCTTCTCGGCGGCGACCGCCACCACCGTCTGGAGCAGCCGGAGCTGGAGCGCGGCCGGGGTCTCCGACATGACGCCCGCCGCCTCGGCCAGCTTCTTCGACGCCTGGAGCTCCGCGTCGGCGTTGATGACCCGGGCGCGGCGCTCACGGTCGGCCTCGGCCTGGCGGGCCATCGACCGCTTCATCGTCTCCGGGAGCGACACGTCCTTGATCTCGACCCGGTCGATGGTCACGCCCCACTCGACGGCCGGGTTGTCGATCATCAGCTCCAGCCCCTGGTTGAGCTTCTCCCGGTTGGAGAGCAGGTCGTCCAGGTCGCTCTTGCCGATGATCGAGCGCAGGGAGGTCTGTGCGATCTGGGAGACCGCGAACCGGTAGTCCTCGACACGGATGATCGCCGCGGCCGCGTCCACGACCTTGAAGTACACGACCGCGTCCACCCGGACCGTGACGTTGTCGCGGGTGATGCCCTCCTGTGCGGGCACCGGCATGGTCACGATCTGCATGTTGACCTTGTGCAGCCGGTCGACGAACGGGACCACCAGGGTGAAGCCCGGTGGCCGGATGCCGTGCCGGAGCCGGCCGAACCGGAGCACGACGCCTTTCTCGTACTGCTTGACGACCCTGGCGGCGGCTCCCAGGTACACCGCGGCGGCGGAGCCCGCCACCGCGGCCGCCGTGAGCAGTTCCTCGACCATGACGACCCCCTGCTGTGTCAGCCGGGTGGGATATGCCCAATATCGCACCAATGGGGCCGTATGGGGAGTTCTAGAGCCAGCTCGCGAATTCCAGGAGCAGCTCGCCGTCCTGCCGCCGCCCCGCCGACAGGGCCCGCGTGCCGGACTCCACCGCCCGGAACAGCGTCCAGCCGCGCAACCGCTCACGGTCCACGTCGAGGGAGTCGGCCAGCTTGTTCACCCGGCGCCGCCCGGCGGTGGCGCCCGAGGCCGCCGCGACCAGGTCCTCGACCCGGTCGCGGACCAGCCGGGCCAGGTCGTACGCCCGCTCGCCGACCAGCGGCTCCGGGCCGACCGCGAGCCAGGGTGCCCGGTCCCCGGCCAGGACCTTGCCCTGCCGGAAGTTGCCGTGCAGCAGCAGCTCCTCCGGGGCGTCGGCGACCAGCTCGTCGCGGGCGCCGAGCGCCGCCGACACCAGCTCGGCCGTCCCCGCGTCCTTCACCGCCCGCATGGCCTCCGCCTGCCGGGCGGTCCGCTCCGCGACCGACTCGAACCCGTGGCCCTCCGGCGGGGCCACCCACAGCCGCCGCACCGTGCCGGCGGCCTCCAGCAGCGCCTTGGCCTCCGGCAGGGAGCGCAGGCTCACGTCCGCGTGCAGCCGCTCCAGCAGCAGGTCCGGCCCGTCCGGGTCCAGCGGCCGCACCGCCCCGAAGCCGTTCCAGTGCGCGAGGGCCGCCCGCTCCAGGTCCGGCGCGGCGAACGGCGGCGCCACCTTCAGGGCGCCCGGCGTGCCGTCCGGGAGCCGTACGAGCGCGACGAGGCTGCTGCGGCCACCGGGCGCGATGACCCGTTCGACGTCCAGCCGCCGCAGGTCCACGGCCTGCCGGGCGAGCTCCGGAAGCCGGGCGAGCCAGTCGCCCGCGGCCGCGTCCCCGTACGTCTCGCCGAGAGCCCGCACCAGTCGCTGCGGCGGTTCAAAACCCATGCGTGCGTTGTTCCCTCTCGAAAGCCGGGGCTCACAGTAGCCCGGGCTCACGATCGCTCGGCGAGCCCAGGAAAGGCTACGCCGCTGCCGCGCCACCGCACGGCCCGCACCGCGGCCTCCCGCAGCGCGCTCGCCGCATCCCGCCGCAGCGGGCCCTCGGCGGCCCGTACGAGGTCGGAGTACACGCCCGCGATCCGGTCCTCCAGCTCGGCGGCGAGCCGGACCGCCGCCGCCGCGTCCGCCACCGGGAACGGCAGCGCGTAGGCGGCGGCGGACGCGGCCGGCCTCCCGCCCAGGTCGCGCACGGCCCGTGCCAGCGCGTCCCGACGGGCGCGGTGCGCGGCGTGCGCGGCACCGGCCTCCGCCGCCCGCGCGTCGCCGACCCGGCCGCCGACGACCCCGTACCCGTACACCGCCGCGTGTTCGGCGGCGAGCGCCGCCTGCGCGGCCTCCAGGGCGGCCTCGCTCATGACCGGGTCCCTTCGCTGGTCAGCAGGTACGCGTGCGCGGCGCCCGCGGCCGCGACGGACGCCAGCAGCCGGGCGTACTCGGGCGGGGCGGCCTCCAGGGCGGCGGCGTGCGCGTCGGCGGTCCGCCGGGCCGCCACGGCGAGCTCGGCGACCGCGACGCCGGGGTCGGCCGGCACGGGGTCGGTGGCCGGCCCGGCGGTGGACCCCGCGCGGGCCGGCGGTTCCGGCGTGCCGGGCGCGCTCGGGGCGGCCGAGGGCGCGGCCGTGCCCGGGGG
>NZ_SMNQ01000018.1 GCF_004353505.1 Streptomyces sp. WAC05374 | reverse complement strand
GACGAAGCGTTCCGCGGTCAGCTCCGGCCGGTTCAGGTAGCCGCGGGCCACGCCGAGGCCGCCGATCCACAGCTCGCCCAGGCTCCCGCGCGGCACCCGCCGCCCCGCCCCGTCCAGCACGTACAGCCGGTTGTTGACCAGCGGCTCACCCAGGGAGACCTCGCCCTCGGTGACGTTCCAGGCCGCCGACCACACGGTCGTCTCGGTCGGCCCGTACATGTTCATCACCCCGCCGCCGCACAGCTCCCGCAGGGTGCGGGCGAGCCCCCGGTCGAGGGCCTCGCCGCCGACGAGCATCCGGTCGAGGCCCTGGATCAGGGAGCGGCCGTCGGCGTCGGCGAGCAGCATGCGGGCCAGCGACGGGGTGCATTGCAGGTGTGTGGGCGCGTAGGGAAGGTAGCCCGCCCAGCTCGCCGGGCCGCCCTGGGCGACCACCACGCGGTAGCCCCGGGTCAGGGTCCACAGCAGTTCCAGCGTGGAGATGTCGAACGACAGGCTGGTCACCGCCAGCCAGGTGTCCCCCGCGCCGCCGCCGACGCGCTCGTCCATCGCCGTGCAGAAGTTCGCGAACTGGGCGTGCTCGAGCTGCACCCCCTTCGGCAGCCCCGTCGACCCCGACGTGTAGATCACGTACGCCAGGTCCGACAGGGACGGCCGTGCTTCCGGCAGCGGGGTGCCGTCCGGGACGTCGGGGAGGTCGTCGATCAGCACGACCCCGGCCGTGGCGTCCACCGGCCGGTCCGAGACCAGGACGGTCAGCCCGCTGTCGCGGATGACGTGCTCCAGGCGCGCCGCGGGGTACTCCGGGTCCAGCGGCACGTACGCGCCACCGGCCAGCCAGGTCGCCAGCACCGCCACCACCAGGTCCGCCGACCGCGGCAGATGGATACCGACCAGGGATTCACGCGTGACCCCCGCCGCCTCCAGCGTGCCGGCCAGGGCCGTGGCACGCGCCACCATCCGCCCGTACGTCAGCTCCTGCTCGCCGCAGACCAGCGCCACCGCGTCCGGGGTGCGCCGGGCCTGCGCCAGCACGCGCTCCAGCGCGGTCGGCCCTTCGGGGCCCGCGGCCTGAAGCCTGCCACCGCGCTCCTCCAGCCACGCCAGCTCGCCCGGCGGGAGCAGGTCCGCCCGGCCGACCGGCCGCCCGGGCTCGGCGAGCAGGGACGGCAGCAGGGTCAGGAACGCGTCCACCAGACGCCGTGCCGCCCCGGGCGCCCACGCCTCCGGCCGGTACTCCAGCTCACCGCGCAGCCCGTCCCCGAACGGCAGCAGGGTCAGCCCGAGATCGGACTTGGCCGCACCGTCCACGTTGCCCGCGAGGCTGCCGTCCGCCGCCAGCCGCCAGAACTCGTTGCCCTGCGCCGCCATCGGCATCGACGCGTAGTTGAACAGGCAGCGGAACAGGGGGTTCTCGTCACCGGTGCGCGGCCCGCCCACGGCCCGGACGACCTCGGTCAGCGGCACCGCCTGGTGCTCCATGGTGCCGCGCACCCGGGCGGCCATCGCGTCGACCAGCTCGCCGAACGCCGGGTCGCCGGTCACGTCGCAGCGCAGCGGCAGCGTGTTCGCCAGGAAACCCACCAGGCCCTCGGCCTCGGGAACCTGACGGTTGGCCCACACCGTGCCGATGCCGAAGTCGTCCTGCCCCGTGACCCGCGCCATCAGCACGGCGAACGCGCTCACCAGCACCGTGTACGGGGTCACCGAACGGGCCGCGGCCAGCGCCTCGACCCCGGACCGCACCCCGGCCGGCACCGTGAAGTGCACCGTGCCGCCCTCGGCGCCCTCGGCCGCGGTGCCAGGACCCGGCGGGAACTCCAGCCGCGGCACCCCCGCGAGCTGCTCCCGGAAGAAGCGGACGCCCTCGTCGAACCGCCCGGACCGGGCGGCTTCCTCCTCCCGGGCGGCGAAGTCGCCCAGGGTGCCCGCCACGGCCGGCTGCTCGGGCCGCGCCCCCGACAGGAACGCGCGGTAGGCGTCGGTCAGCTCGTGCAGCAGCAGCGCGATGGACCAGCCGTCGGTGATGGCGTGGTGCATGGTCAGGCACACGCTCGGCCCGCCGTCGCCGTCGCCGTCCCCGGCGTCCACCACGAGGCAGCGCAGCAGCGTCCGGCCGGAGAGGGCGAACGGCTTGCGCCGCTCGGCGCTCAGCAGCTCCCGGACCTCGTCGGCCGGCAGCCCGGCCGCGTCCCGGTACGTCACCGGTACGGCGACGTCCTCGTGCACCACCTGCACCAGTCGCCCGTCCCGGCTCTCCAGCCCCGTCCGCAGCGCCTCGTGACGCTCCATCAGCCAGGCCAGGGCCGCCTCGAACGCCGCACGGTCCAGGGCGCCGGACAGCCGCAGCGTCATCGTCGCGTTGTACTGGGCGGAGCCGGGGTGGAGCCGGTCCAGGAACCACAGCCGCTTCTGGCCCTCGGTCGCCGGACGTACCGCAGTCCTGCTCACCACCGGCGCGGTGGCAGGCGCGGCGGGTGCGGCGAGGGCGGCGGGTGCGGTGGGCGCGGTGGGTGCCGCCGTGCGCTCCCCGGTGCCGGACAGGGCGTCCAGCAGCCGCTCCGCCAGCGCCACCGGGGTCGGATGGTCGAACGCCACCGTCGACGGCAGCGTCGTGCCGGTCGCCCGGGTGACGCGGCGGCGCAGCTCGACCGCCGTCAGCGAGTCGAGCCCCAGCTCCTGGAACCGCTGCCCCGCGGGCATCGTCGCGGCCAGCCCCAGCACGTCCGTGGCCTCCCGGCGCACCAGCTCCACGAGCGCCTCACGCAGCTCGTCGCCGGTCAGCGAGGCCAACCGCTCCTCCACCCCCCGGCCGGCGGCCGCCGCGCCCGGGGCGACGCGCGCACCCGGCCGCAGCCGGTCGCGCAGCAGGACCGGAAGCTCCGGGCCCGCCGCCCGCCGGTGGAGGGCCGGCAGGTCCAGCTTGACCGGCACCAGGTGGGCGTCGGAGGTGCGCAGCGCGGCGTCGAGCGCCGCCAGGCCCTCGTCCCGGGTCAGCGCACCGAAGCCCTGGCGGCGCATCCGGGCCAGGTCGGCCCGGCCGAGGCTCGCCGTACGGCTGAGCCCCGCCTGCTCCCACAGCCCCCACGACAGGCTCGTGCCCGGCAGCCCCAGGCCACGGCGGTACGCGGCGAGGGCGTCCAGCGCCGTGTTGGCGGCCGCGTACGTGCTCTGGCCGGCCGTTCCCAGCACACCGGCCGCCGACGAGAACAGCACGAACACCGCCGGGTCCAGATCGCGCGTCAGCTCGTGCAGGTGCAGCGCGCTCTCGGTCTTCGCGGCCATGACGCGCGCGAGCCGCTCCGGGCTCTGCGAGGCGAGCAGCCCGTCGTCGACCACCGCCGCCAGGTGGAACACACCGGTCAGCGGGCGCTCTGCCGTGGCGTCCGCCAGGACGGCGGCGACCTCCGCCCGGTCGGCCGCGTCGCAGGCGACCACGTCGACGGTCCGGGCCCCGGCCGCCGTCAGCTCCGCGACCAGCTCGTCCGCCCCGGCGGCCCGGGGGCCGCTGCGGGAGGTCAGTACGAGGTGCCGCACCCCGTACGCGCGCACCAGGTGCGCGGCCACGGCCCGGCCCAGCTCGCCGGTACCGCCGGTGACCAGGACGGCGCCGCCGGGGTCCAGGACCGGGGCGTCACCGCCGGCCCGTGCGACGGCGGCCAGACGCGGCGCGTACACGCGGCCGTCGCGCACCACCAGCTCCGGCTCGCCCGTCACCGCCAGGGCGTCCGCCACGGGGACGTCCGCCCCGGCCGTGTCGATCAGCCGGACCGTACGCTCCGGGAACTCACCGCGCGCCGTGCGGACCAGGCCCCACAGCGACGCCTGGGCCGGGTCACGGGCGTCGTCGCCGGCCGCGCCGGACGTCAGCCACACCAGCTCGTCGTCCGCGTGCCCCGCCAGCAGCCGCTGCAGTTCGGCCAGACCGCGCGTGGCGACCTCGGTGACCGTGCCGGACCAGTCGCGGGCGTCCACGACCAGCCGGGAGACACCGGACGGCGTCCCGGACGCGCGGGGGACGTCCACCTCCCGCAGCTCCACCCGGTGGAGGTGGTCGGGGCGTGCGGCCGCGCGGACCTGCCCCGCCGTGACCTCGCGCAGGCGCAGACGCCCGGAGAGCACCGGGGAGCCGTCGGCACCGGCCGCCCACAGCCGCAGCCCCGTCCCCGAGTCGTCCACGTCGACGCGTACGCGCAGCTCACCGCTGCCCACCGCCCACAGTTCCACGTCCGACCACTCGAACGGGAACAGGACCGGAGCCTGACCCTCGGCCTCGTCACGGGCACCCATGCAGGCGTGCAGCGCGGCGTCGAGCAGCGCCGGGTGGACGCCGTACGCGTCCCCCCGCAGCCCCTCCGGAAGACACACCCGGCCGTACGCCGTGCCGCCGTCCCGCCACAGCTCCACCAGCCCCCGGAACGCCGGACCGTAGTCCAGGCCCCGTTCCTCGAACCGCCCGTAGAAGCCGTCCAGGTCCACCCGCTCGGCCCCGGCCACCGGCCACCGCGCGAGGTCGGGGAAGTCCGCCGCGCCACCAGGGGCGGCACCCGCGGCGCCCAGCACACCCACCGCGTGCCGCGTCCACGCCCCGTCGGCGCCCTCCGGCAGGCTGTGGATCGTCACCGTACGCCGCCCGTCCGCCTCCGCGGCCGATACGGCCACCTGGACGCGCGTGGCGGAGCCGGCCGCCAGCGGCAGCGGCTCCAGCAGCGTCAACTGCGTGACGCCACCCGCCCCCACCTCGGCGGCGGCCGTCAGTGCCAGCTCGAGCATGCCCGTACCCGGCACGATCGCCACACCGAAGGCCGCGTGGTCCACCAGCCAGGGCTGCTCGGCCGCCGACAGACGGCCCGTCAGCAGATGCCCCTCGCCCCCGGCCAGCGGCGTCGTCGCGCCCACCCACGGGTGCGCCGACGACCCGAGGCCCGCCGCACGCACGCCGGTACCGGCACGCCCCGGCTCGGGCTCGGTCCAGTACCGCTCCCGCTGGAACGCGTACGTCGGCAGCTCGACGGGAGGCGCGGCCACCTCCGCGGCCACCTCCGCGCCCGGCACCCGCGACCAGTCGACCGCACACCCCCGCGCGTGCAGCTCACCGAGCCGGCGCAGCACGCCCGCCACGGTGAGGTCCGCGTGCGCGAAGAGGTCGACGACCAGATCGTGACCGTCCCGCGCGAGCCGCTCCAGCTCCTCGCCGTACGCGTCGTCCCGGCCCGTCGCCGCCGAGTCGCCCGCCGCGCCCCCGGCCGCGATCCGGGCGCCCTCCTCGAGCGACATCGAGCCGCCGACGACGGCCGCGACCGTCTCACCGACCCCCCGGCCGACGACCGCCACCGGGTCGACGCCCACGGACGTCCACAGGGCGGCGAGCCCGAGACCCAGCGTGAACAGCGCCGGCCCGGCGGCGTCCGCGCCGCCCTCCGCGTCCCCCGCCAGCACGTCCCGGACCGACCAGCCGGTCAGCGGCCGCAGCGCGGCATCACAGGCCCCGACCGTCTCCGCGAACACCGCCGAGCGGACGAGCAGTTCACGCCCGGCCCCCACCCATCCGGTGCCCTCCGCGTGCTCCGCGCACACGAAGACGGCACCTTCCCGCTCCGCCCCGTCACCGACGACGACACCCTCGCGCTGCGTGCCGTCACCGACGACGACACCCTCGTGCGGCAGCCCCGCCGCCAGCGCCGACAGCGCGCGCACCGCACCGGACACGCTCGCCACGTCCAGCGACGCCCGCACGGGCAGGTGCGTACGGTGCAGGGCGGCCGTCCGCACCACGTGCGACAGCGGTACGTCCGGGTGCCCGGCCAGCCAGTCCGCCCAGCGGCCGGCCTGGGCGCGCAGCGCCCCCTCGCTCTGCCCCGACAGCAGCAACGGCCAGCCGTCGACGGACCCGTCCGGCTCCGCACGGCCACCGCCGTCGTACCGCGGTGCCTCCTCCAGCACCACATGCGCGTTCGTCCCGCTGATGCCGAACGCCGACACACCGGCCCGGCGCGCACGCCCCTCCTCGTACGGCCAGGGCCGCGCCTCCCGCAGCAGGGTCAGGCCGCTCGCCGCCCAGTCGATGTGCGGGCTCGGCACCTCGGCGTGCAACGTCCTCGGCAGCGTCTCGTGCTGGAGCGCCAGCACCATTTTCATCACGCCGACGACACCCGCGGCGGCCTGCGTGTGACCCAAGTTGGACTTGGCCGAGCCGAGGAACAGCCGGTGCTGTCCGAACACCTCGGCCAGCGCGCCCGCCTCGATCGGATCGCCCAGGTTCGTTCCCGTGCCGTGCGCCTCGATGGCGTCGATGTCCGTGGGGGCGAGCCGGGACGCGGCGAGGGCGTCCCGCACGACCCGCTGCTGGGACGGCCCGTTGGGCGCGGTGAGACCGTTGCTCGCGCCGTCCTGGTTCACCGCCGAACCACGGATCACCGCCAGGACACGGTCGCCGTCGCGCTCGGCGGCCGACAGCCGCTTCAGCACGAGCATGCCCACACCCTCGGACCAGCCGGCACCGGCGCCGTCCGCCGAGAAGCTCCGGCACCGGCCGTCCGGCGCCATCGCCTTGAGCCTGCTGAACTCCACGAACGTCGACGGGGTGCTCATCACGGTGACGCCACCGACCAGCGCCAGGTCGCACTCGCCCTGCCGGAGCGAGGCCGCCGCCAGGTGCAGCGCCACCAGGGACGACGAGCACGCCGTGTCGACGGTGACCGCAGGGCCCTGGAGCCCGAGCGCGTACGAGACCCGCCCCGAGATGACACTGGCCGCGTTGCCCGTGCCCACGTAGCCGTTCAGCGCCTCCAGCGCGCCGCCGTTCCGGTCGCCGTAGTCCGACCCCATGGTGCCGATGTAGACGGCGGTGGCACTTCCGCGCAGCGCGCCGGGGCGTATCCCCGCCCGCTCCAGGGCCTCCCAGGCCGTTTCGAGGACGAGCCGCTGCTGCGGGTCCATCGACGCCGCCTCGCGCGGCGAGATCCCGAAGAACGCCGCGTCGAACCGCTCCACGTCGTCGATGAACCCGCCCTCACGGCCGTAACTCTTGCCGACGGCGTCCGGATCCGGGTCGTACAGGTCCATCCCGTCCCAGCGGGACGGCAACGGCCCGATGGCGTCGATCCCCTCGGACAGCAGCCGCCAGTACTCGTCGGGCGTGGTCACACCGCCAGGGAGGCGGCAGGCCATGGAGACCACGGCGATCGGGTCGTCGGAGGCGGCCGCCCCGCGCGCCGGGCCGGGCGCGACGCGCGCCCCGGTCGCCTCCGCCGGCGCCAGCCGGCCGAGGAGCAGACCCGCGACGGCCACAGGAGTGGGGTGGTCGAAGACGAGCGTGGACGGAAGGGCCAGCCCCGTCTCGGCGGAGAGCCGGCGGCGCAGCTCGACCGCCATGAGCGAGTCGAAGCCGATGTCCTTGAACACCTGGTCCTTGCCCACCTGTTCCTTGCCGCCCGTACCGGAGGCCGGCATGCCGAGGACGGCGGCGGCCTCCCGCTGCACGAGCCGGGTCAGGTGGGGCAGACGCTCGGCCACCGGAAGCGCGGCGAGCCGGTCCCGCAGGCCCGAGGGCGTGGCGGAGGTGTCACCGGCGCGCCTGCGGGGGCCACGGACGAGACCGCGCAGGAGCGGCGGGACGCCGTCCTGGCCGTGCAGGGCGGCGAGCTCCAGCCTGGCCGGGACGAGGTGCGCGCACGGGTGCGCCAGGGCCGCGTCGAGGGCCGCAAGGGCCTGGCCGGGGGTGAGGGCGCCGACGCCCTGGCGGCGCAGGCGGGCCAGTTCGGCCCGTCCCAGGGTGGCGGTGAGCCCGGTGCCCGCCTGCTGCCACAGGCCCCAGCCGAGACTGGTCGCGGGGAGCCCCTGGGAGCGGCGGTGGGCGGCCAGGGCGTCGAGGGAGGCGTTGGCGGCGGCGTACGTCGACTGACCGGCGCCGCCGAGGATGCCGGCGGCGGAGGAGAACAGCACGAACGCCGCCAGGTCCAGGCCGAGTTCCTGGCTGAGGTCGTGCAGGTGGCGGGCGCCGTCGGCCTTGGGCGCCCACACGGCGGCCAGACGCTCGGGCGTCTGGGAGGCCAGCAGGCCGTCGTCGAGAAC
Source organism: Streptomyces sp. WAC05374 (assembly GCF_004353505.1). Taxonomy (GTDB): domain Bacteria; phylum Actinomycetota; class Actinomycetes; order Streptomycetales; family Streptomycetaceae; genus Streptomyces. Next base: position 124,709 of record NZ_SMNQ01000018.1, on the reverse strand, counting down.
GGCGGCCAGGTGGAAGATCCCGGTCCAGGGCCGGTCGGTGGTGTCGTCGGTGGTGCTGGTGTTGTCGGGGTTGGTGTCGGTGGTGCCGGTGAGCAGGGCGTGGACCTGGTCGCGGTCGGCGACGTCGCACGCGCGGACGTCGACGCTCTCGGCACCGGCGGCGGTCAGCTCGGCCACCAGGTCGCGTGCTCCGGGGGTGTCAGCGCCGCGCCGGGACGTCAGCACCAGGTGCTTGACGCCGTACTCGCGCACGAGGTGCCCGGCCAGCGCACGGCCCAGCTCCCCGGTGCCACCGGTGATCAGCACCCGGCCCCCGGGAGCGAACGCGGGAGCCGCACCGTCCGTACCGCCCGCACCTTCCAGGCGGGCCACCAGGACCTCACCGCCGCGCACGGCGATCTCCGGCTCGTCCGCGGCGAACGGCACCGCGACGGCCTCGTCGACGTCGACCAGCCGGATCACCCGCTCCGCGTGCTCCGCCCGCACCGCACGCAGCAGGCCCCACAGCGGCGCGTGGGCGAGGTCGTCCAGGACGCCGTCACCGGTGTCCACGGCACGACACGTGACCCACGTCAACTCCGCCTGCTCCAGGCGCGGATCGGCCAGGACCCGCTGTACGAGCGTGAGGACGCCGGCGGTCGTCCCGCGTACGTCGCCGGTGGCCCGGTCCGTGGCGTCGACGACGAGGTGCCGGGGCGCCTCGGCGCCCTCGTCCAGTCGGGCGAAGAGGGCGTCGGCCCCCGCGAAGCTCTCGGCGCCCAGGGCGCGCGCGACACGGCCGTCGCCACCGAGAACCCAGACGTCGCCCTCCGGTGCCTCCGCCGGCACCCGGGCCGGCTGGAAGCGGAGGCGGTACAGGTGCTCGGCGGTCGCCGCCGCGGCACGGAGCTGCTCGGGGTCCGCCGTGCGCAACCGGAGCCCGAGGGCGTGCACGACGGGCTGCCCGGCCGGGTCGGTGGCCCACAGGCGCAGCGTGTCGCGCGTGTCGTCGAGATCGATGCGTACGCGCAGCTCGGTGGCCCCGGAGGCGTACAGCTCGACACCGGTCCACTCGAAGGGCAGCACGACAGGGGCGTCCGGATCCCCCTGGACGGCGGCCATCGGATGCAGGGCGGCGTCGAGGAGGGCGGGGTGAATCCCGAAGTCGTCGGCCGTGAGGCCGCCGGGGAGGCGGATGAGCCCGTACGCGGTGCTGCCCTTGCGCCACAGCTCGGTCAGGCCCTGGAACGCCGGCCCGTACTCCAGACCACGGGCGCGGAAGGCGTCGTAGAAGCCGTCCAGCTCCACCCGCTCGGCCCCGGCCACCGGCCACTGCGCCATCTCGGCGAAGGTGCCGGGGGAGTCGGATCGCGCCCGGGCGAGCTCGCCGGTCGCGTGGCGGCGCCAGGAGGACTCCTCGGGAGCGTCGTCGGCACGGCTGAAGAGGGAGAGGGGCCGTCGGCCCTCGGACGTCTCGGCCCCGACGACGACTTGGAGGCGGACGGGGGTGTCCTCGGTGAGGATCAGCGGTTCGAGGAGGGTCAGCTCCTCCACCCGGTCGGCGCCGGTGTGGTGGGCGGCGGCCAGGGCGATGTCGAGCAGCCCGGTGCCCGGGACGAGGACGGTGCCGGACACGGCGTGCTCGGCCAGCCACGGCTGATCGGCGAGCGCGAGGCGGCCGGTGAACAGGTACCCGTCGTCGTCGGCGGTCGCGGTCACCGCGCCGAGCCAGGGGTGCTCGGACGCCCTCAGCCCCACGGAGCGCACATCACCGGTCGCCTTGGCGGCGTCGATCCAGAAACGCTCGCGCTGGAAGGCGTAGGTGGGCAGGTCTGTCAGGAGGGTGCCGGTGTGCTCGCCGAGGACCTGGTTCCAGTCGAGGGTGTGTCCCTGGACGTGGAGCAGGCCGAGGTTGCGGAGCAGTTGGGCGGGGGTGCCGTGGTCGCGGGCGAGGGAGCCGACGACGATGCCGCCGTGCTCGGCGCTGCCGTCGGTCAGCGGCATCGACAGGACCGGGTGCGCGGAGATCTCGACGAAGACGGTGTGACCGTCTTCCAGAAGGCGGTTCAGGGCGCGGTCGAAGCGGACCGGCTCGCGCAGGTTGCGGCACCAGTAGCCGCCGTCCAGCTCGGGTCCTTCGGCGACCTGACCGGTGACGGTCGAGTAGAACGCGATGTCGGTTCGACGGGGGGACAGGGCGGTGAAGTTCTCCGCGAGGCCGGGCAGGAGGGGGTCCATCTGCGCGTTGTGGGAGGCGTAGTCCACGTTGATCTTCCGCGCGTAGACGTCCTTGGCCTGGAGCTCGTCCACGATCCGCGTGATCGCCTCGGCCTCGCCGGAGATGATCGTCGACCCGGCGGTGTTCACCGCCGCGACCGACAGCGCGTCGCCGTAGGGGGCGAGGAACTCCTCCACCACCGCGACCGGCCGCTCGATCAGCGCCATACCACCCTGACCCGCACACGCCAGCACGGCCTGCGAACGCTGAGCGACGATCTGCGCACCCTGCTCCAGAGTCAGAGCCCCGCTCACCACAGCGGCCACGACCTCGCCCTGCGAGTGCCCCACCACGGCGGCCGGCTCGACGCCGAGTGAACGCCACACCGCCGACAGGCCCACGCCCATCGCGAACAGGGCGGGCTGCACCACGTCGACCCGGTCGAACGGCGGGTGATCCCCCTCCTCACCAGCCAGGACCTCACGCACCGACCAACCCGTGAACGGCCGCAGAGCCGCGTCACACGCGTCAATCGTCTGCGCGAACACCTCACTGGACGCGAGCAGTTCACGGCCCATGCCGACCCACTGCGAACCCTGACCCGGGTAGACGAAGACGACCTTCCCGCGCCGCTCGGCGCTCCCGGTCACGACAGCGTCATGCGACCGGCCCTCGGCCAGCGCGGTCAGCGCCTCCACCAGCTCGGCGGAGCCGGCGGCCACCACGCTGGCGCGTGACGCGAAGTGCGTACGGTGCCGGGCCGCCGTCACCGCCACATCCGCCACGCGGACGTCACCACGGTCCGACAGCCAGGACGCCCAGCGCCCCGCCTGCTCCCGCAGCGCCGCCTCGTCACGGCCGGAGACGACCACCGGGTACGGACTGCCATCCGCGACCGGTGTCGCTTCGACCGGCTCAACGGCAGGGGGCTCCTCGATCACGACGTGCGCGTTGGTGCCGCTCAGACCGAACGACGACACGCCCGCCCGGCGCGGACGCGCCTCGTCCCGCTCCCACGACCGGGCCTCCTGCAACAGGGCCAGCCCGCTGCCGTCCCACTCGATCAGCTCACTGGGCTGCTCGGCGTGCAGTGTCTTGGGCAGCGTCTCGTGCTGGAGCGCCAGCACCATCTTGATCACACCGACCACACCGGCAGCAGCCTGCGCGTGACCGATGTTCGACTTCGACGAGCCCAGCCACACCGGACGGTCGTCCGACCGGCTGGGCCCGAACACCTCGGCCAGCGCGCCCGCCTCGATCGGGTCACCCAGCGACGTCCCCGTGCCGTGCGCCTCGATCGCGTCGATGTCCGCAGGCGTCAGCCGGGACGCCTCCAGCGCCGCCTGCACGACCCGCTGCTGGGAGGGGCCGTTGGGGGCGGTCAGGCCCTGGCTGCGGCCGTCCTGGTTGACGGCCGATCCACGGATCACCGCGAGGACCCGGTCGCCGTCGCGCTGCGCGGCCGACAACCGCTTCAGCACCACCACACCGGCACCCTCGGCCCATCCCGCGCCATCGGCCTGAGCGGAGAACGACTTGCAACGCCCGTCCGCCGCCATGCCCTTGAGCCGGGAGAACTCCACGAACAGCGACGGCGCGCTCATCACCGTCACACCACCCGCCAGGGCGAGTTCACACTCACCGGACCGCAGGGCCTGCACCGCCAGATGCACGGCGACGAGTGAGGACGAGCAGGCGGTGTCGACTGTGATCGCCGGGCCCTGAAGACCGAGGGTGTAGGCCACACGGCCCGACACCACACTCGACGCCTTGCCCGTACTCACATAGCCGTCGAGCGCGTCCAGGTCACGGCCCAGATCACCGTAGTCCGAGCTCATCGTGCCCAGATAGACACCCGTCTTGGACTCGCTGAGCGAGTCCGGCCGGATACCCGCGCGCTCCAGGGCCTCCCAGGACGCCTCCAGCACCAGCCGCTGCTGCGGGTCCATCGTGAGCGCCTCACGCGGCGAGATCCCGAAAAAGCCCGCGTCGAAACCCTCGACGTCCTTGATGAACCCGCCCTCGCGGGCGTAGCTCTTGCCGACCGCCTCGGGGTCGGGGTCGTACACGCCCAGGCTGTCCCACCGCGACGGCAGGCCGCCCACGGCGTCGCCACCGGACGCCAGCAGCTCCCAGAACGCCTCCGGGGTGTCGATCCCACCCGGCAGCCGGCACGCCATCGACACCACGGCGATGGGTTCGTATCTCTGCGCCTCCAGATCGGCCGCCCGCTTCTGCAACGCGCGAATCGCAGGCAGCGCGGCTTCCATCCGGTCCTGGTTTGAGATCGACACCATCGAGCCTTCCTGTACGGCCACCGCGAGCAATTCAGCGTCCCGGAGGGACAGACCAGGGACCTGCCCACCCAATTGGCCAAGGCTTGAGCCCCACTTGTCGCGGGCTGGATGACGGGCGTCCGGATAATGCCGAGGAGCGACGCCGCCCGTGCACGGATGGCCGAAATCAACAGCATCCTGAATTCGCTGGCTGAATTTCTTCGAGATCCATTCCGCCTGCCGCCGAGGGCTGGTCCGCGTGGTGTCGGCTCTGTCCGGGTGGCAGGACCGGAGCTCGATCGAGCTTCGAGAAATCCGAGTGTTGATGATCGCCGCCGACCGATCAGGGGCTGAAATCGATCGTAGGGGCTTGAGGTTCGTTCGAGAATCCCTACAGATGCTGTCTCGGTGTAGCGTACATGGTCATATTTCAAGCATTCCTTGACCACTGATTGGTCATTCTGGGGGAATGAACGATTCCGTCCTCACCATCGAACCCACGTTCTTCAGTGACCCCTTTCCGACTCTGAAATCCCTCCAGGAGACGGGCCCGGCCCGGCCGGTGCGGCTGCCGGACGGAGTGGAGTGGTGGATCGTCACGCGTTACGACGATGTTCTGGCGGGCATGGAAGACCCGCGGTTGAGCAGCGCGGCGAATGACCACATGGCCAACGAAGACGGCCTGCCGACCACGGACGCCATCACGAGTGCCAACAACGCGACACGACGCTCACTGGTGAACCTCGATCCGCCGGACCACACCCGGCTCCGCAGGCTCGTCGTGCGCGCGTTCAGCGCCAAACGGATCGACGGTCTGCGCCCCCGCGTCCAGCAGATCGCCGACGAACTGCTGGACGCCATGGCTGAGGCCGGCGACGAAGCCGACCTCATGAGCGCTTACGCCTCCCAGTTGCCCATTCGCGTGATCTGCGAGCTCCTCGGTGTGCCCGAGGACCACGAGGCACTCCGGGACAAGACGGGCGCGGCGTTCCAGGTCGTCAAGGACGACGAGTCCATGCAGGGGATGGCCGATGCCTTCGCATGGCTCACCGATTACACCGCGAAGCTGATCCGCGCGAAGCAGAACGCTCCCGGCGACGACCTCCTCAGCGATCTGATCGCGGTGCACGAGGAGAACAACGACCGTCTCGACGACGAGGAACTGGCGGCCATGGCGCTGACCCTGCTCCTCGCCGGTCACGAGACCACGGTGCAGCTCATCGGCAACGGCATGAACGCCCTCTTCAACCACCCCGATCAGCTCGACATGCTCCTGCGGCAGCCGGAGCTGGTCAGGCCGGCCGTCGATGAGCTGCTCCGCTACGACGGCCCCACCAATCCCGGCGTTGCCCGCTACGCCACGGAGGACGTGCCCCTCGGCGGAGTCGTCATCCCGCGCGGCGCGCTGGTGCTCCTCTCCGTCGCCGCCGCCAACCGGGACGCCGGCCGGTTCGAGCGGGCGGACGAGCTCGACATCACCCGGGACGCCGCGGCCCACCTCGGATTCGGCCGTGGCATCCACTACTGCCTGGGTGCCCGGCTCGCACGCCTGGAGGGTGAGATCGCCATCGGTTCCTTGCTGCGCCGCTTCCCGGACATCCGCCTCGCCGTCCCGGCCGACCGGGTGGAGTGGCGGTTGGGGATGGTGCGCGGACTGGTCTCGCTGCCCGTAACGCTGAAGTAGCACGTCGAGGAGCCGTCGACCAGGACTCGAGGTCCTCCCGATTGGCTGGTCCGGTATCGGACCTGCCCTCGGGCACTGCCAGTTCCTCATCCACGTCACAGTGACCGCGTCATGCGCCTGCGGATGCTCGCGCAGAAAGGCTCGATGGTGTCGAACACTCAACAGGATCTGAAGTCTGCGCTTCCCGCGATTCGTGCGCTGCAGAAGCGTGCGGCGGACCTGGAGGCGCAGAGGTCCGAGCCGATCGCGATCGTGTCGATGGCGTGCCGGCTGCCGGGTGGGATCGACACCCCGGAGGCGTTCTGGGAGCTGCTGGCGTCCGGTGGGGACGCGGTGGGCGGTCTGCCGTCGCGGTGGGACGGCCTGGGCGTGTACGACCCCGACCCCGAGGCGGTCGGCAAGAGCTACTCGCGCCAGGGCGGGTTCATCGATGATCTCGAGGGTTTCGACGCGGGCTTCTTCGGTATTTCGCCGCGTGAGGCGCTCACGATGGACCCGCAGCAGCGGCTGGTGCTGGAGGCGTCCTGGGAGGCCCTGGAGCGCGCGGGTATCCGGCCGGAGTCGCTCAGTGAGTCCAAGACGGGTGTCTATCTGGGCACGATGAGCTCGGACTACGGTGATCTGGGCCATGACCTGGACGCGCTCGACGGTTATGTGAGTACGGGCAAGGCGTCGAGTGTGGTGTCGGGCCGTGTGGCCTACACCCTCGGTCTTCAGGGCCCGGCCATCACGGTCGACACCGCCTGCTCGTCGTCCCTGGTGGCGCTGCACCTGGCCGCCACCGCTCTGCGTCAGGGTGAGTGCGATCTGGCCCTGGCGGGTGGTGTGACGGTGATGAGCGCGCCGTCGCTGTTCGTGGAGTTCTCCCGGCTCAAGGGCATGGCGGCGGACGGGCGTTGCAAGTCGTTCTCCGCTCAGGCCGATGGCGCGGGCTGGGCCGAGGGTGCCGGTGTGGTGGTGCTGAAGCGGTTGTCGGACGCGCAGCGCGACGGTGACCGGGTCCTCGCCGTGCTGCGAGGCAGTGCGGTCAATCAGGACGGTCGCAGCCAGGGTCTGACGGCTCCGAATGGTCCCTCGCAGCAGCGGGTGGTCCGTGATGCGCTGGAGGCGTCCCGGCTGACGCCTGCGGACATCGACGCGATCGAGGCGCACGGCACGGGTACGTCGCTGGGTGACCCGATCGAGGCGGGCGCGCTGGCCGAGGTGTTCGGGCCCAGCCGGTCGGACGATCGTCCGGTGTGGCTGGGTTCGTCGAAGTCGAACATCGGTCACGCGCAGGCTGCTGCCGGTGTGGTCGGTGTGATCAAGATGGTGCTGGCGCTCCAGAACGAGACGCTGCCCAAGACACTGCACGCCGAGCAGCCCAGTGAGCTGATCGACTGGGACGGCAGCGGCCTCGCGCTGTTGCAGGAGGCCCAGTCGTGGGAGCGGGACGAGGCGCGTCCGCGCCGGGCGGGTGTGTCGTCCTTCGGCCTGAGCGGGACGAACGCCCACGTCATCATCGAAGAACCGCCGGTCGCCGAGCCGGTGGAGTCGGCCGCTGCCGAGGGTCCGCTGCCGGTGGTCGTCTCCGGCCGGGATGAGGCGGCGCTGCGGGAGCAGGCGGGGCGCTGGGCGTCCTGGCTTTCGGACCATGACGGTGTCGCCCTGGCCGACCTGGCCCGTACCGCCGCTGCGCACCGTACGCACTTCGCGTCGCGGGCGAGCGTGGTGGCCGCCGGCTCCGCCGAGCTGGTGGAGGCGCTGACCGCGCTGGCCGAGGGCCGGCCGCATGACGCGGTCGTGACCGGGAGCGCCGAGCGGCGCGGGAAGGTCGTCTTCGTCTACCCGGGCCAGGGTTCGCAGTGGGTCGGCATGGGCCGGGCGCTGCTGGAGGACAACGCCGTCTTCCGTCAGGTCATCGAGGCGTGTGACGTCGCCCTGCGGCCGTTCACCGGCTGGTCGGTGAAGGAAGTGCTCGCGGGTGAGGAGGGGGATCACCCGCCGTTCGACCGGGTCGACGTGGTGCAGCCCGCCCTGTTCGCGATGGGGGTCGGTCTTTCCGCCGTCTGGCGTTCGCTGGGTGTGGAGCCTTCCGCTGTGGTGGGGCACTCGCAGGGCGAGGTGGTCGCCGCTGTGGTGAGCGGGGCTCTGACTCTGGAGCAGGGTGCGCAGATCGTCGCTCAGCGTTCGCAGGCCGTGCTGGCGTGTGCCGGTCAGGGTGGTATGGCGCTGATCGAGCGGCCGGTCGCAGTGGTGGAGGAGTTCCTCGCCCCGTATGGGGACGCGCTGTCGGTCGCTGCGGTGAACACCGCCGGGTCGACGATCATCTCCGGCGAGGCCGAGGCGATCGCCAAGATCGTGGAGGAGCTGCAAGAGCGCGATGTGTACGCGCGGAAGATCAACGTGGACTACGCCTCCCACAACGCGCAGATGGACCCCCTCCTGCCCGGCCTCGCGGAGAACTTCACCGCCCTGTCCCCGAGCCGCACGGACATCGCGTTCTACTCGACCGTCACCGGTCAGGTCGTCGAGGGACCCGAGCTGGACGGCGGTTACTGGTGCCGAAACCTGCGCGAGCCGGTCCGCTTCGACCGCGCCCTGAACCGCCTTCTGGAAGACGGTCACACCGTCTTCGTCGAGATCTCCGCCCACCCGGTCCTGTCGATGCCGCTGACCGACGGCAGCGCCGAGCACGGCGGCATCGTCGTCGGCTCCCTCGCCCGCGACCACGGCACCCCCGCCCAACTGCTCCGCAACCTCGGCCTGCTCCACGTCCAGGGACACACCCTCGACTGGAACCAGGTCCTCGGCGAGCACACCGGCACCCTCCTGACCGACCTGCCCACCTACGCCTTCCAGCGCGAGCGTTTCTGGATCGACGCCGCCAAGGCGACCGGTGATGTGCGCTCCGTGGGGCTCGAGGCGTCGGCGCATCCGTGGATCGGTGCGGTGACGGAGCTGGCCGGTGGTGAGGGGTATGTGTTCACCGGGGCTCTGTCGTTGGCGGGTCAGGCGTGGTTGAGGGATCACGCGGTGTTCGGGACGGTGTTGGTTCCGGGGACGGGTCTGCTGGAGCTGGCGTTGAGCGCTGCTCATCATGTGGGTGCGGGTGGGGTCGGTGAGCTGACCTTGCTGGAGCCGTTGGTGCTGAGCGAGGATGTTCCGCTGCGGCTTCAGGTGCGGGTGGGTCCGGCCTCGGGCACGGACGACCGGACCGTGGAGATCCACAGCCGGGCCGAGGACGCGCCCGAGCACGCTCCCTGGCGGCTCCACGCGAGCGGCCACCTGCTCGCCACGGCACCGGAGGCCCAGGCCACCGAGCTGGCCCAGTGGCCGGTTCCGGGGACCGAACGGGTGGAGCTGGACGGCTTCTACGACGCCTTCCGCGCCCGTGGTCTGGAGTACGGGCCGGCGTTCCAGGGCCTGACCGAGCTGTGGCGCAAGGGCAGCACCGCGTACGGGCTCATCCGCCTCCCCGGCGGCCTCACGGCCGACGACTTCGGGATTCACCCCGCCCTCCTCGACGCCGCCCTGCACACGTTCGTGCCCCTCCAGGACGGCTCGGCGGAGGACGGACACGTACTGCTCCCGTTCGAGTGGACGGGCGCACGGCTGTACGCGGAGGGCAGCGCACAACTGCGCGTCCGCATGGACTTGGACGCCGGAACGGACGTCCTGCGCCTGTGGGCCGCCGACTCCGCCGGACAGCCGGTCGCCGAGGCGAGCCTTCAGCTCCGTGAGGCGACCGCTGAGCAGATCCGCTCCGCCACCGCCACGGCCGAGCACCTGCACCGGGTCGAGTTCCGGGCGCTGCCCGGACTCCTGGCCGAGCCCGCCGACGCGCCGTGGGTCCTCGACCTGGCCGACGCCGACGGTTTCCGTGCGCTGCTCGCCCATCTCGACGCCGGTCAGGACGCTCCGGGACGTCTCGTGGTGGACGCCACGCCGTCGGACGCGACACCGCTGGAGGCCACCGGCCGCGCTCTCGGCCTGCTCCAGCAGGTGCTGGCGGAGCCGCGACTGGAGAACACCGCGTCGCTGTGGGTGACCCGTGGTGCCGTGGACACCGGCGACGGCGTCGACGACCTCGCGCACGCACCCCTCTGGGGCCTGTTGCGCACGGCACGGACCGAGCATCCCGAGCGCGTCCTCCACCTGGTGGACGTGGACACCGACGACCTCGCCGCGGCACCGTTCGTGACCGGTGAACCGGAGGCGGCGGTCCGGGACGGCCGGACACTGGTGGCACGGCTGGTCCGGACGTCCGAGGAGACCCCGGACCACGCGAACCTGGCCCCCGACGGTGCCGTCCTGATCTCCGGCGGCACTGGTGAGCTGGGCCGCGAGCTGGCCCGGCACCTGGTCACCGCCCACGGCGCCCGTCACCTGGTGCTGACCTCGCGGCGGGGCTCCGACGCCCCCGGCGCCGGGGAACTGGCCGCCGAGCTGACCGCCGCGGGTGCCGCCTCGGTGCGTACCGTGGCCTGCGACGTCTCCGACCGCTCGCAGGTGGCGGCCCTGCTGGCCGACACCGACCGTCCCTGGACCGGCGTGTTCCACCTCGCCGCCGTCCTCGACGACGGGCTGGTCACCGCCCAGACGCCCGAGCGCCTGGCGCGGGTGTGGGGTCCCAAGGCGGACGGCGCACGGCACCTGGACGAGCTGACGCGGGACCTCGGCCTCGCCGCCTTCGTCCTGTTCTCCTCCGCCGCCGGAGTCCTCGGCGGCGCGGGCCAGTCGACGTACGCCGCGGCCAACGCCTACCTCGACGCGCTCGCCGCCCACCGCCGCTCCCGGGGACTGCCCGCAACCAGCGTCTCCTGGGGCCTGTGGCAGCAGGCGGGCATCGGCCTGACCGCGCACCTGGGTGAGGCGGAACTGTCCCGGCTGCGCCGCCAGGGCGTCGGGGCCCTCACGCCCGCCCAGGGGCTCGCCGCCCTCGACACCGCACTCGCGTCCGCGCACCCGCACCTCGTCCCCGTCAAACTGGAACTCGCCGCCCTCCAGCGCACCCTGGACAGGTCGGGCGAGACCGCCGTACCCGCGGTGCTGCGCGCCCTGCTCCGTACCCCGCGCCGGCGTGCCGGCCGGGACGGGGCGGCCACCGGCGACCTGCGCGGCCGACTGCTGGCCCTGTCGCCCGACGACCGGCTGGCCGCGCTCACGGACCTGGTGCGCACCGAGGCGGCCGTGATCCTCGGCATGCCCGGCCCCGAGGCGATCGCCAAGGAGCAGGTCTTCAAGGACCTCGGTCTCGACTCGCTCATGGCGGTCGAGCTGCGCCGCCGGCTCTCCGCCGAGACGGCCGTCTCCCTGCCGTCGACGCTCGCGTTCGACCACCCCACCCCGACGGCGATCGCGAGCCTGCTGCTGAAGAAGCTGACGCTCGACGCGACTCCGGCACCCGCGGCGGAGACCCGCCCGGTGGTCGCCGGACGCGACGGCGGTGGCGGTGACCTCGCCGAGCCGATCGCGGTGGTGTCGATGGCGTGCCGGCTGCCGGGTGGGATCGACACTCCTGAGGGTTTTTGGGAGTTGCTGGTTTCCGGTGGGGACGCTGTGGGTGGGTTCCCGGGTCGTTGGCAGGGGCTGGATCTGTTCGATCCGGATCCTGAGGTGGAGGGCAAGTCGTACGGGTGTGAGGGTGGTTTCCTCGCGGATGAGCATGTGGAGGGTTTCGACGCGGGGTTCTTCGGTATTTCGCCGCGTGAGGCGGTGTCGATGGACCCGCAGCAGCGGTTGGTGCTGGAGGCGTCGTGGGAGGCGCTGGAGCGGGCGGGTATTCGTCCTGATGCGTTGAGCGGCAGCCGGACGGGTGTGTATCTGGGCACGATGAACTCGGATTACGGTGATCATCGGGCGCATGATCTGCAGGCCCTGGACGGGTATGTGGGTACGGGCAAGGCGTCGAGCATCCTGTCGGGCCGGCTGTCGTACACCCTGGGTCTTCAGGGCCCGGCGATCACGGTGGACACCGCGTGTTCGTCGTCGCTGGTGGCGCTGCACCTGGCCGCCTCCGCCCTGCGCCAGGGCGAATGCGAGGCGGCTCTGGTCGGTGGCGTCACCGTCATGTCCAGCCCGAGCACCTTCGTGGAGTTCTCCCGGCTGAAGGCCATGGCCCCCGATGGCCGGTGCAAGTCGTTCTCGGCGCAGGCCGATGGCGCGGGCTGGGCCGAGGGTGCCGGTGTGGTGGTGCTGAAGCGGTTGTCGGACGCGCAGCGTGACGGTGACCGGGTGCTGGCGGTGCTGCGAGGCAGTGCGGTCAACCAGGACGGTCGCAGTCAGGGGCTGACGGCTCCGAATGGTCCCTCGCAGCAGCGGGTGATCCTGGACGCCCTGGAGGCGGCACGTCTGGCGCCCGCGGACATCGACGCGATCGAGGCGCACGGCACGGGGACGTCGCTGGGTGACCCGATCGAGGCGGGCGCGCTGGCCGAGGTGTTCGGGCCCAGCCGGTCGGACGACCGTCCGGTGTGGCTGGGCTCGTCGAAGTCGAACATCGGTCACGCGCAGGCTGCTGCCGGTGTGGTCGGTGTGATCAAGATGGTGCTGGCGCTCCAGCACGAGACGCTGCCCAAGACACTGCACGCCGAGCAGCCCAGTGAGCTGATCGAGTGGGACGGCAGTGGCCTCGCCCTGTTGCAGGAGGCCCGGTCGTGGGAGCGGGACGAGGCGCGTCCGCGTCGTGCGGGTGTGTCGTCGTTCGGTCTGAGCGGCACCAACGCGCACGTCATCATCGAAGAACCGCCGGCGTTCGAACCGGTGGAGCCGGTGGCGGTCGAAGGCCCGCTGCCGGTGGTGGTCTCCGGCCGGGACGAGGCGGCCATGCGCGAGCAGGCCGGACGCTGGGCCGAGTGGCTCTCGGGCCGCGACGACGTCGCCCTGGCCGACCTGGCACGCACCGCCGCCGTGCACCGCACCCACTTCGCCACCCGCGCCGCCATCACCGCCGACACCCTCGACCGGACCGTCGAGGCACTCCGCGCCCTCGCCGACGGCACCCCGCACGCCGCCTCGGTACAGGGAACGGCCGTCCAGCGGGCCAAGACCGTGTTCGTCTTCCCCGGACAGGGCACCGACTGGGAGGGCATGGGCGCGGCCCTGTTGAAGCAGAGCCCCGCGTTCCGCGAGGCGGTCGCCGTGTGCGACGACGCCCTGCGGTCCTTCACCGGCTGGTCCGTCACGGAGCGCCTGTGCGGCGAGCACCGGGACAGCCTTCCGTTCGACCGGCTGGACGTCGTCCAGCCGACGCTGTTCGCCATGTACGTCGGTCTGGCCGCCGCCTGGAGGTCGCTGGGGCTCGAGCCCGCGGCCGTCGTCGGTCACAGCCAGGGCGAAGTGGCCGCGGCCGTGGTCGCCGGAGCGCTCACCGTCGAGGAGGGCGCCCGTATCGTCGCCCTGCGCAGCCGGGTCCTCCAGGCGGAGGGCGGCGACGGAGAGATGGCCGTCGTCGAGCTGCCCGTCGCCGAGGTGCGCCGGCGCATCGCGCCGTACGGGGAAGCCCTGTCGATCGCGGCGGTCAACACCGACCGGTGGACCGTGATCTCCGGTGACGTCGACGCCATCGAGGACATCCTGATCGAACTCGACGACGAGGACGTCTCCTGCGGGAAGCTCAACGCCGCGTGCGCCTCGCACAGCGCCCACATGGACCGGCTCCTGCCCGGCCTGCGGGAGGAGTTCGCCGTACTGCGGCCCCGTCCGGCCACCGTGCCGTTCTACTCCACGGTGACCGGCGGACCGGTCGACGGACGCGAGCTGGACGCCGACTACTGGTGCCGCAACCTGCGGGAGCCGGTACGCCTCGACCTCGCCCAGGCGAAGCTGATCGAGGACGGGCACGGCGTGTTCGTCGAGGTGAGCCCCAGCCCCGTCCTCGTGATGCCGCTGACGAACGGGTGCACCGGGACGGGCCACCTCGTCGTGCCGAGCCTCCAGCGCGGCCGGGGCGACCTGGGCGAACTGCTGGGAACACTGGCGCTGCTGCACGTCCAGGGCCATGAGATCGACTGGGACCGCGCGCTGGGCACCGGTTCCGGGCACGTCGTCCCCCTCCCCACGTACGCCTTCCAGCGGGAGCGGTACTGGGTGGAGACGGCGCCGCCCGCCGCCGACGCCCAGGCGATGGGCTTCGCACCCGCCGAGCACCCGTGGCTGTCCGCCGTGACCGCCATGGCCAACGGCGAAGGGCACCTGCTCACCGGTCGGCTGTCGACCGCCCGGCACCCGTGGCTGAAGGACCACGCCGCCTTCGGCACGGTCCTGGCCCCCGGCACGGGACTGCTGGAGCTGGCCCTGGTTGCCGCACGGGAGACCGGTGCGAACCGGGTCGGGGAACTGACCCTGTCCGAGCCGCTGATCCTGGACGACGACGCCGCCGTGCACCTCCAGGTGGTCGTCGGTGCGGCCGAGCTGAGCGGTGAGCGCCCGGTCGCCGTCTACGGCCGCCGGGAGAACGAGCAGGAGAACTGGACGTGCCACGCCACCGGCAGGCTCACCGACGGCGGGGAGCCCGGTGACCCCGGTGCCGACGAGGGCTTCGACGAGCTGCGGGCCTGGCCCGTGGCCGGCGCCGAACCGGTGTCCCTGGACGGCTTCTACGAGCGGCTCGACGCCCAGGGCGTCGGGTACGGGCCGGTGTTCCGCGGCCTGACCGAGCTGTGGCGCAAGGGCGACACCGCCTACGGCCTGGTCCGCCTCCCCGACGGTGTGCACGGCAACGACTACGGGGTCCACCCGGCCCTGCTGGACGCCGCGCTCCACACCCTCCAGGCGGTCCGGGACCTCGACGAGACGGACCACAGGGTGCTCCTGCCCTTCGAGTGGGAGGGCGTGGAACTCCACGCCGCCGGCAGCTCCACCCTCCGCGTCCGCATCGACCTGGACACCGAACGGTCCAGCGCACGGCTGTGGGTGGCGGACGCACAGGGTGCTCCGGTGGCCGGTGCGCGCGCACTGCGGCTGCGCGAGGCCAGTGCGGAGCAGATCCGGGCCGGCCGGTCCGTGGAGCACCTGTACCGAGTGGGCTTCCAGCCGGTGCGTACGACGGCCCCCGTGGGAGCCGGACGCACGTGGGTGCTGGGGGGTGACGGTGTGCTGTCGAATGTGTTGGGAGCCGATTATGTGGCTGATGTGGATGCTCTCGTTGCCGGTCTCGACGACGGGCGGGAGCCGCCCGTTCGACTGGTTGTCGATGCGACGGCCGCGCCGGACGCCGAGGGCGTACCTGTCGCGCCGGACGCCTCCGGCGAAGGAGGTGTCGCCGCTGTCCGGGAACTGACGGCCGACGCGCTCCTGCTGGCGCGGACGCTGCTGGCCGACGCCCGGCTGGACCGGGCCGAGCTGGTGTGGGTCACCAGTGGTGCGGTGGACGCCGGGGACGGTGTGCGCGACCTCGCGCGCGCCGGCCTGTGGGGACTGCTGCGATCGGCCCGTACGGAGAACGCCGAGCGGACGATCCGTCTGGTCGACACCGACACGTGCTCGCCGGCGCTGGCCCGGGCACTGTCGGCCGAGGGCGAGCCGGAGCTGGCGGTACGGGGCGAGGAGATCCTCGCCGCCCGCCTGCTCCGGCCCGCCGGCACCACCGACGCCGACCGCACCACACGACCGGACGCACAGGGCACCGTCCTGATCACCGGCGGCACGGGCGAACTCGGCCGCCGTGTCGCCCACCACCTGGTGCGCGAGTACGGGGTGCGCCATCTGGTCCTGACCTCGCGCAGCGGTCCGCAGGCACCGGGCGCGTCCGGCGTCGTGGACCACCTGAAGGCGGCCGGTGCCGAGACCGTGCGGATCGAGGCATGCGACGTCACGGACCGGGAGCAGCTCGCACGACTGCTGTCCACCGCGCCGGAGGACCACCCGTGGACCGGTGTGGTGCACCTGGCCGCCACGCTGGACGACGGTCTGCTCGCGGCCCAGGACCCGGGCCGCCTGTGGGCGGTGATGGAGCCCAAGGTGGCCGGTGCACTGCACCTGCATGAACTGACCCGGAACCTGGACCTGTCGCTGTTCGTCCTGTTCTCGTCGGTGGCCGGGGTCCTGGGCGGCGCGGGCCAGTCCACGTACGCCGCCGCCAACACGTTCCTGGACGCGCTGGCCGTCCGCCGGCGCGCCGAAGGACTGCCGGCCACGAGCCTCGCCTGGGGGCTGTGGGAACCGGACGGCGTGGGCCTGACCGACGGCCTGAGCAGGGCCGACCTGGGCCGGATGCGGCGCCAGGGCATCGGCGCCCTCAGCGCGGAGCAGGCGCTGCGCCTCCTCGACGCCGCCCTCGGTCGCCCGGAGCCGCACCTCGTACCCGTCAAGCTGGACCTCGGCGCTC
This sequence comes from Streptomyces sp. WAC05374, assembly GCF_004353505.1. Lineage (GTDB taxonomy): Bacteria > Actinomycetota > Actinomycetes > Streptomycetales > Streptomycetaceae > Streptomyces. The sequence continues at coordinate 108,243 of NZ_SMNQ01000018.1, read as the reverse complement.
TGCAGCGCGGCGCGGACAAGGGCGAGGACGTTCCCGTCCTGCTGCGGGGCCTGCTGCGCAGCCGCCTGCGCCGGGCCCAGGACACCGGGACGGCGCCGACCGCGTTCCGGGACCGGCTGGCCCGGCTCTCGGCCAAGGAACGCAGGCGGACCGTCCTCGAGACGGTGCGGCGCGAGGCGTCGGTCGTGCTCGGCCTGCCCGACGCCTCGGGTGTGGATGCCCACCAGGTGTTCAAGGAAGTCGGGCTGGACTCGCTGATGGCCGTGGAGCTGCGGAGGCGGCTGAGCGCCGCGACGGGCATGTCCCTGCCGGCCACGCTCGCCTTCGACCACCCGACACCCGACGCCATCACGGCCTTCCTTCTGGAGCAGCTCGCCCCGCCGGCCGCGGATGCCCCCGCTCCCGGGGCGGCGGACGGCGCCCTGACGCCGTGCCAGATCGACTCGCTGGTGGAGCTGTTGCGTTCGGTGACGCCCGAGCGACTGGAGACCGAAGGTTTGACATCGGCCTTCCACCTGCTCAGGACCGGTCTCACGAGGACCGCCGGCCCGGAGAGCACGCAGCACACGGAGAGCACGGAGACCGGGCTCGACACCGGTAGCACCACCGAAGACCTTCTGCAGTTCCTTGACGACAAGTTTGGAGTCAGTTCATGAGCGCGTCCGACGTCGAGAAGCTCGAGTCCTACCTGCGGCGCGCCACCACAGCTCTGCTCAAGGCCGAGAAGGACCTCGACTCGGAGCGGGCCGCCCGTGCCGAGCCGATCGCGGTGGTGTCGATGGCGTGCCGGCTGCCGGGTGGGATCGACACTCCTGAGGGTTTTTGGGAGTTGCTGGTTTCCGGTGGGGACGCTGTGGGTGGGTTCCCGGGTCGTTGGCAGGGGCTGGATCTGTTCGATCCGGATCCTGAGGTGGAGGGCAAGTCGTACGGGTGTGAGGGTGGTTTCCTCGCGGATGAGCATGTGGAGGGTTTCGACGCGGGGTTCTTCGGTATTTCGCCGCGTGAGGCGGTGTCGATGGACCCGCAGCAGCGGTTGGTGCTGGAGGCGTCGTGGGAGGCGCTGGAGCGGGCGGGTATTCGTCCTGATGCGTTGAGCGGCAGCCGGACGGGTGTGTATCTGGGCACGATGAACTCGGATTACGGTGATCATCGGGCGCATGATCTGCAGGCCCTGGACGGGTATGTGGGTACGGGCAAGGCGTCGAGCATCCTGTCGGGCCGGCTGTCGTACACCCTGGGTCTTCAGGGCCCGGCGATCACGGTGGACACCGCGTGTTCGTCGTCGCTGGTGGCGCTGCACCTGGCCGCCTCCGCCCTGCGCCAGGGCGAGTGCGATCTGGCCCTGGCGGGTGGTGTGACGGTGATGAGCGCGCCGTCGCTGTTCGTCGAGTTCTCCCGGCTCAAGGCCATGGCGGCGGACGGGCGTTGCAAGTCCTTCTCCGCTCAGGCCGATGGTGCCGGGTGGGCCGAGGGCGCCGGTGTGGTGGTGCTGAAGCGGTTGTCGGCCGCGCAGCGCGACGGCGACCGGGTCCTCGCGGTGATCCGTGGATCGGCCGTCAACCAGGACGGCCGCAGCCAGGGCCTGACCGCCCCCAACGGCCCCTCCCAGCAGCGGGTCGTGCAGGCGGCGCTGGAGGCGTCGCGCCTGACTCCCGCCGACATCGACGCCATCGAGGCCCACGGCACGGGCACCTCTCTGGGCGACCCCATCGAGGCCGGCGCCCTTGCCCAGGTGTTCGGGCCCAGCCGGTCGGACGACCGTCCGGTGTGGCTGGGTTCGTCCAAGTCGAACATCGGTCACGCCCAGGCCGCCGCCGGCGTCGTCGGCGTGATCAAGATGGTGCTGGCGCTCCAGAACGAGACGCTGCCCCCGACCCTGCACGCCGAGCAGCCCAGTGAGCTGATCGACTGGGACGGCAGCGGGCTGGCCCTGTTGCAGGAGCCCCGGTCGTGGGAGCGGGACGAGGCGCGTCCGCGCCGGGCGGGCGTGTCGTCGTTCGGTCTGAGCGGCACCAACGCGCACGTCATCATCGAAGAACCGCCGGCGTTCGAACCGGTGGAGCCGGTGGCGGTCGAAGGCCCGCTGCCGGTGGTGGTCTCCGGCCGCGACGAGGCGGCCATGCGCGAGCAGGCCGGACGCTGGGCCGAGTGGCTCTCGGGCCGCGACGACGTCGCCCTGGCCGACCTGGCACGCACCGCCGCCGTGCACCGCACCCACTTCGCCACCCGCGCCGCCATCACCGCCGACACCCTCGACCGGACCGTCGAGGCACTCCGCGCCCTCGCTGACGGCACCCCGCACACGGCACTCACCGAGGGCACGGCCCAAGCCGGTGCCCCGGCGGTCCTCTTCACCGGGCAGGGCAGCCAGCGGGCCGGAATGGGCAGGGCCCTCCACGCGGCCCTCCCCGTCTTCCGCGCGGCGTTCGACGAGGTCTGCGCCGCGCTCGACCCGCACCTGACACGCCCGCTCGCCGACGTCCTCTTCGCCCCCGAGGGCAGCGACGACGCGGCGCTCGTGCACGAGACGGAGTTCACCCAGCCCGCCCTGTTCGCGTACGAGGTGGCCCTCTTCCGGCAGTGGGAGACCTGGGGCGTCCAGCCGGCCGTCGTGGCCGGTCACTCGATCGGCGAACTGGCCGCCGCCCACGTGGCCGGCGTGCTCGACCTGCCCGACGCCGCACGGCTTGTGGCGGCACGCGGCCGACTGATGCAGGCGTGTGAGCGCGGTGGCGCCATGGCGTCGGTGGAGGCCTCCGAGGCAGAGGTCACCGAGGTCCTCACAGGGATCGCGGGCCGGATCTCCGTCGCCGGTCTGAACGGCCCCGCCCAGACGGTGGTCAGCGGTGACGAGGCCGCGGTGTCGGAGGTGGAGCGCCACTTCGGCGAGCTGGGCCGGCGCACCCGCCGCCTGGAGGTGTCGCACGCCTTCCACTCGCCCCACATGGACGCGATGCTCACGGAGTACGAGAAGGTGGCCGCCGGCTGCCGGTTCGACGCCCCGGACGTCCCCCTGGTCTCCTCCGTGACCGGTGAGTGGTACGACGAGAGCCTGGCGCCCGGCGACGGCGTCCGGTCCGCCCGCTACTGGGTCCGGCAGGCCCGGGACGCCGTGCGGTTCCTGGACGTCGTACGCGCCGTGGAACAGGACGGCGTCACACGGTTCCTGGAGTGCGGCCCGGCGTCGGTGCTCTCCGCGATGGGCGCGGCCTGCTCGGAACGCGACAGCACGTTCGTGGCCTCGCAGCGGACGCCCTCGAAGAACGGCGAGCCGCTCGACGAACCGCGCACGCTCGTCCAGGCACTCGGCACCCTTCACGTCTCCGGACAGGACATCGCCTGGGAGCGGGTCCTGCCGGGCTCACCCGCGGCAACGCTGCCGCTGCCCACGTACGCCTTCCAGCGCGAGCGGTTCTGGCTGGAGGCGTCGTACTCCGGCGACCTCGCCTCGGTGGGACTGGAGCGCCCGGAGCACCCGTGGCTCGGGGCCATGACCGTCCTGGCCAACGGCGAGGGCCACCTCTTCACCGGCAAGCTCTCGCCGGCCCAGCACTCCTGGCTGGACGACCACGTCGTCCACGGCACCGTGATCGTCCCGGGTACCGGCCTGCTGGACCTCGCCCTCGCCGCGGCGCACCGGACGGGCGCGGCCGGCGTCGGGGACCTGACGCTCCTCGAACCTCTCGTCCTCAACGAGACCGTCCGCCTCCAGGTCGTCATCGGTACGGCCCAGGACGGCACCGGCCGCACGGTGGAGATCTACAGCCGCCCCGACGACTCCGTCGACGGCCAGTGGCGCCGGCACGCCACGGGCGAACTGCTGGAGGACGCAACCCGGCAGGCGGACGACACCAGCCAGGAGCTGCGGCAGTGGCCCGTGCCCGGGGCGGAGAGCGTCCCGCTCGACGGCTACTACGAGACCTTCCAGGACCTGGGCCTGCACTACGGCCCTGCCTTCCAGGGCCTGACCGAACTGTGGCGCAAGGGCGACACCGCCTACGCGCTGGTCCGGCTGCCCGGCGACCTGCGGCCCGGCGACTACGGCGTGCACCCCGCCCTGCTGGACGCGGCGCTGCACGGCCTCGCCGCGCTGCGCGGGCCCGATGCGCACGAGGAAGCCGCACGGACGGAGGACCAGGACGGCGACACCGGAGTCCTGCTGCCCTTCGCCTGGAGCGGAGTGGAATGCTGGTCCGCGCAGAGCCCCCTGCTACGCGTACGGGTGGATCTCGACCGTACGAACGCCACGGCCTCGCTCCGGGCGGCGGACGCCGAGGGACGCCCCGTACTGAAGGTCGGCGCACTGCGCCTGCGTGAGGCGACGGCCGAGGACATCACCACCGCCGAACCGGTGCGGCACGTCTACGGACTGACCTTCCGGCCGGCGCCACGGCACGGGCACGAGCCGGCCGAGGCTCACCGCCTGTGGGTGCTGGACCAGGAGGGCGCGCTCGCCGCCTCCCTCGACGACGCGTACTCCCGCACCGGTACGGAGGTGGCGCACTGCGCCGACGCGGCCGCCCTGGCGGCCCGCCTCGACGCCGACGGCGCCGCCCCCGACCGGATCGTCATCGACGCGACCACGTACGGACGTCACGCGCAGGCCCACCTCGACGCCCGGGATTCGGCGGAGAAGACCCTCCGCCTCGCCCGGCGTCTCCTCGGCGACGAGCGGCTGACGGCCACCGAATTCGTCTGGGTCACCAGCGACAGCGTCGCCGCCACGCCCGCCGACGCACTGGACGGGCTCGCGAACGCCACCGTGTGGGGCCTGGTCCGCGCCGTACGCGCCGAGCACCCGGACCGGACGGTACGCCTCGTCGACCTCGGCGCGGACCACGCGGACGCCCCGCTGCTGGCGCGCGCCCTGGACACGGCCGACGAGCCGGAGATCGCCGTGCGCGAGGGCGAGGTGCTCACCCCGCGCCTCACCCAGGAGGCCGAAGCCCCGGCGGACGCCCCCAGGCCGCTCGACCCGCAGGGCACGGTGCTCGTCACCGGAGGCACCGGAGACCTCGGACGCCGGGTCGCCCGCCACCTGGTCCGCGCGCACGGGCTGCGCCACCTGGTGCTGACCTCGCGGCGTGGGCCGGAGGCCCCCGGAGCGGACGACCTGGTGCGCGAGCTGACGGAGGCCGGCGCCGAGTCCGTCCGCGTCCTCGCCTGCGACGTCTCCGACCACGCCCAGGCGGCCGCCGCCCTGGCGGCCGTCGACCCGGCACACCCGTGGACCGGCGTGTTCCACCTGGCCGGTGCCACCGACGACGCCCTGCTGGCCGATCAGGACGAGCAGCGCCTGCACCGGGTCATGGCCCCCAAGGTGGCGGGAGCCGCACACCTGGCGGAGCTCACCAAGGACCTGGACCTGTCCGCCTTCGTGCTCTTCTCCTCCGTGTCGGGAGTCCTGGGCGGCCCCGGCCAGAGCAACTACGCCGCCGCGAACGCCTGGCTCGACGCCCTGGCCGCACGCCTCCGGCGCGAGGGCCGGCCGGCCGCCGCCCTGTCGTGGGGCATGTGGGAACAGAACGGCGACGGCATGACGGCCCTGCTCGGGCAGGCCGACATCGCCCGCATGCGCCGGCAGGGCATCGGCGCGCTGACCGAACAGCAGGGCATGAGGGCGCTCGACCACGCCCTGACCGGGAGCCGTGCGCACCTGGTGCCCGTGCGCCTCGAACTCGCCGCCGTCCAGCGCGAGGCGGACCGGGGCGGCGACGTCCACCCGCTGCTGCGGGGCCTGGTGCGCTCGCGCCGCCGTCACCGGGACGCGGAGCCGCAGTCCCGTTCCGAACTGCGCGACCGGCTGGCCGCGCTGCCGACGGAGGAACGACTCACCGAGCTCGTGACGCTCGTCAGGCAGGAGGCGGCCGTCGTGCTGGGAAGCGCACGGCCCGAGAGCGTCGGCGAACAGGAGGTGTTCCAGAAGCTGGGCATGGACTCCATGACGGCCGTGGAGCTCCGACGCCGCCTGTCCACCGCCACGGGGCTTCCGTTGCCGCCCACCCTGGCCTTCGACTACCCCACCCCGCTGGCGGTGGCCGGGCTGCTCCTGGACCGGCTGTCACTCGCCCCCGCGGCGGCCTCCGCGGCCCGCCGTGCGACGGACACCGGCAGGACGGACGACGAGCCGATCGCGATCGTGTCGATGGCGTGCCGGCTGCCGGGCGGCGTGGACACACCCGAGGGCTTCTGGGACCTGCTGGCGGGCGGACGGGACGCCATCGGGCCCTTCCCCGCCCGCTGGGACGCCCTGGACGTCTACGACCCGGACCCCGACGCGGTGGGCAAGAGCTACATCCGCGAAGGCGGGTTCATCGAGGGCGTCGACGGCTTCGACGCGTCGTTCTTCGGTATTTCGCCGCGTGAGGCGGTGTCGATGGACCCGCAGCAGCGGCTGGTGCTGGAGGCGTCCTGGGAGGCCCTGGAGCGGGCGGGCATCCGGCCCGACTCGCTGGGCGAGAGCCGGACCGGTGTCTACCTGGGCACCATGGGCTCCGACTACAGCAACCAGCAGGGCCGTGGCCTGGACACCCTCGACGGGTACGTCGGCACCGGCAACGCGTCGAGCGTCGTCTCGGGCCGCGTGGCTTACACGCTGGGTCTTCAGGGCCCGGCGATCACGGTGGACACCGCGTGTTCGTCGTCGCTGGTGGCGCTGCACCTGGCGGCAGGCGCGCTGCGCCAGGGTGAGTGCGAGATCGCCCTGGCGGGTGGTGTGACGGTCATGTCGACCCCCACGCCGTTCGTGGAGTTCTCACGACTGAACGGGCTCGCGCCCGATGGCCGGTGCAAGCCGTTCTCGGCGGCCTCGGACGGCACGGGCTGGGCCGAGGGTGCCGGTGTGGTGGTGCTGAAGCGGTTGTCGGACGCGCAGCGCGACGGTGACCGGGTGCTGGCGGTGCTGCGTGGATCGGCCGTCAATCAGGACGGTCGCAGTCAGGGGCTGACGGCTCCGAATGGTCCCTCGCAGCAGCGGGTGATCCTGGACGCCCTGGAGGCGGCACGTCTGGCGCCCGCGGACATCGACGCGATCGAGGCGCACGGCACGGGTACGTCGCTGGGCGATCCGATCGAGGCGGGCGCGCTGGCCGAGGTGTTCGGGCCCGGCCGGTCGGACGACCGTCCGGTGTGGCTGGGCTCGTCCAAGTCGAACATCGGCCACGCGCAGGCTGCTGCCGGTGTGGTCGGTGTGATCAAGATGGTGCTGGCGCTCCAGCACGAGACGCTGCCCCCGACCCTGCACGCCGAGCAGCCCAGTGAGCTGATCGACTGGGACGGCAGTGGGCTGGCCCTGTTGCAGGAGGCCCGTGCGTGGGAGCGGGACGAGGCGCGTCCGCGCCGGGCGGGTGTGTCGTCGTTCGGTCTGAGCGGCACCAACGCGCACGTCATCATCGAAGAGCCTCCCACTCCCGAAGCGGCACCGGCCCATGACACGGACGGTCCGCTGCCGGTGGTGGTGTCGGGCCGTGACGAGGCGGCGCTGCGGGAGCAGGCGGGGCGCTGGGCGTCCTGGCTGTCGGACCGTGGTGACGTCCGCGTGGCGGATGTGGCGGTGACGGCCGCCCGGCACCGTACGCACTTCGCGTCACGGGCGAGCGTGGTGGCTGCCGGCTCCGCCGAGCTGGTGGAGGCGCTGACCGCGCTGGCCGAGGGCCGGTCGCATGACGCTGTCGTGACCGGGAGCGCCGAGCGGCGCGGGAAGGTCGTCTTCGTCTACCCGGGTCAGGGTTCGCAGTGGGTCGGCATGGGCCGTGAACTGCTCGCGACCAGTGAGGTGTTCGCGCAGACGATTGACGCGTGTGACGCGGCTCTGCGGCCGTTCACGGGCTGGTCGGTGCGTGAGGTCCTGGCCGGTGAGGAGGGGGATCACCCGCCGTTCGACCGCGTCGACGTGGTGCAGCCCGCCCTGTTCGCCATGGGCGTGGGCCTTTCGGCCGTCTGGCGTTCACTCGGCGTCGAGCCGGCCGCCGTGGTGGGGCACTCGCAGGGCGAGGTCGTGGCCGCTGTGGTGAGCGGGGCTCTGACTCTGGAGCAGGGTGCGCAGATCGTCGCTCAGCGTTCGCAGGCCGTGCTGGCGTGTGCGGGTCAGGGTGGTATGGCGCTGATCGAGCGGCCGGTCGCGGTGGTGGAGGAGTTCCTCGCCCCGTATGGGGACGCGCTGTCGGTCGCTGCGGTGAACACCGCCGGGTCGACGATCATCTCCGGCGAGGCCGAGGCGATCGCCAAGATCGTGGAGGAGCTGCAAGAGCGCGATGTGTACGCGCGGAAGATCAACGTGGACTACGCCTCCCACAACGCGCAGATGGACCCCCTGCTGCCCGGTCTGGCGGCCGGTTTCGAGGGTCTCCAGCCGCGCGGTGCGGACATCGCGTTCTACTCGACGGTGACCGGTCAGGTCGCCGAGGGTTCGGAGCTGGACGGCGGCTACTGGTGCCGCAACCTGCGCGAGCCGGTCCGCTTCGACCGCGCCCTGAACCGCCTTCTGGAAGACGGTCACACCGTCTTCGTCGAGATCTCCGCGCACCCGGTCCTGTCGATGCCGCTGACCGACGGCAGCGCCGAGCACGGCGGCATCGTCGTCGGCTCCCTCGCCCGCGACCACGGCACCCCCGCCCAACTGCTCCGCAACCTCGGCCTGCTCCACGTTCAGGGACACACCCTGGACTGGGACCGGGTGCTGGGCGCGGGCACCGGCACCCTCGTGAACTTGCCGACGTACGCCTTCCAGCGTGAGCGTTTCTGGTTGGAGGCGGCCAAGGCGTCGGGTGACGCGGGTTCGTTGGGGCTCGAGGCGTCGGCGCATCCGTGGATCGGTGCGGTGACGGAGCTGGCCGGTGGTGAGGGGTATGTGTTCACCGGGGCTCTGTCGTTGGCGGGTCAGGCGTGGTTGAGGGATCACGCGGTGTTCGGGACGGTGTTGGTTCCGGGGACGGGTCTGCTGGAGCTGGCGTTGAGCGCTGCTCATCATGTGGGTGCGGGTGGGGTCGGTGAGCTGACCTTGCTGGAGCCGTTGGTGCTGAGCGAGGACGTTCCGCTGCGGCTTCAGGTGCGGGTGGGTCCGGCCTCGGGCACGGACGACCGGACCGTGGAGATCCACAGCCGGCCGGCCGGTGCGCCGGACTCGGTGCCCTGGTCGCTGCACGCGACCGGTGTGCTGACGGACGCCGTGTCCGAAGGGGCCGTGGAGGCGGCGGCCGAACTGCGGACCTGGCCGGTGGCCGGGGCCGAGCGGGTGAGCCTCGACGGCTTCTACGACGGGCTGCACGGCAAGGGCCTGGAGTACGGGCCGGCCTTCCAGGGGCTGACCGAGCTGTGGCGCAAGGGCACCACCGCGTACGGCCTCGTCCGCCTCCCCGACGGCCTCACGGCCGACGAGTTCGGCGTTCACCCCGCCCTCCTCGACGCCGCCCTGCACGCATTCGCGGCGACGGGCCTGGGTGCCGGGGACGAGCAGGCCGACGCGGTTCTGCTGCCGTTCATGTGGTCCGGGGTCCGGCTCTCCGCCACGGGGGGCAGGGACCTGCGGGTCCGCATCGAGGTCACGGACGACGCGACCGCGGCGATCCTGTTCGCCGATGCCGCGGGCGAGCCCGTGGTGAGCGCGGCGGGACTGGAGCTGAAGCGGGCGAGCGCCGCACAGCTCCGTGGCGCCGACGCCCACGACACCGGGCACCTCTACCGAGTCGAGTACCAGGTTCAGACGCTCGCGGAGGCGACCGGCAGCGCGCCGGAGTCTGCGGGCGACCTCCTCGTGATCGGGCGGGACGGGATCGTCGCCACGACCCTGGACGTCCCGGCCGTCGCCGCGGGCGCCGTGCCCGAGTGGGGTGACGACGGCCCGCGTACGGTGATCGTCGACCTGACCGCGCCCGGCGTGGCGGGTGAGGAGGCGGACGCCCTCGATCGCCGTGCCGGCCGCGAGGTGACGGAGACGCTCGGCTGGCTCCAGACCGTCCTCGACGACCCTCGTTCCGAGGGCGCGGACATCGTCTGGGTGACCCGTGGAGCGGTGGCCGCATCCCCGGTCGACACCGTCGGGTCCCTGGCGCACGCGCCGCTGTGGGGTCTGATCAGGGTGGCCCGTGCCGAGCACCCGGAGCGTGCCCTCCGCCTGGTCGACATCGGCGCGGAGGACCCCGGGGCGGAGCTGCTGCGCCGGGTCCTCGTCACGGGCACCGAGCCGGAGCTGGTGGTGCGTGGCGACAGCGTGCTGGCACCGCGTCTGACGGCGGCCCACAGGAACGGCTCGCCGGACGCGCTGGTGCCCGACGTGCGGGACCAGCCGTGGCACCTGGACATCGAGGAGAAGGGTCGGCTGGACACGTTCGTCTTCCGGCCCGTCGACCGGAGCGAACCGCTCGGTGAGGGCGACGTCCGGGTGGCCGTGCGCGCGGCCGGCATGAACTTCCGGGACGTGCTCAACGCCCTCGACATGGTCCATGCGCCGAAGCTGGGGCTGGAGTGCGCGGGTGTCGTGCTGGAGACCGGGCCCGGTGTGACCGACCTGCGGGTGGGTGACCGGGTGATGGGCCTCGCGGTGGGTACCTTCGGTTCCGAGGTCCGCGTCGACGCCCGCTGGATGGTGCGCATCCCGGACTCGCTGACGTTCGTCGAGGCGGCCACCGTTCCGCTCGCCTACCTCACCGCGCACTACGCCTTCACGGATCTGGCGACGCTCGATCCGGGGAGCAAGGTCCTCATCCACGCCGCCGCCGGCGGCGTGGGCCAGGCGGCCATGCAGCTCGCCCGCCACGCCGGGTGCGAGGTGTACGGAACGGCCAGCCCGGGCAAGTGGCGGACGCTGCGCCAACTGGGGCTCGCCGACACGCACATCGCGTCGTCGCGTACCACCGACTTCGCGCGGCAGTGGCTGTCGGCCACGGGCGGCGCGGGCATGGACGTGGTGCTCAACGCCCTCACCGGGGAGTTCGTCGACGCGTCGCTGGAGCTGCTGCCGCGCGGCGGCCAGTTCCTCGAGATGGGCAAGACGGACGTGCGGGACGCCGAGGCCGTCGCCGCGGCGCACCCGGGAGTCCGGTACCAGGCGTTCGACCTCGTCGACAGCGGCGCCGACCGCATCCAGGAGATGCTGCGGGAGCTCGTGGCACTGCTGGAGCAGGGCGCGATCACGCCGCTCCCGTACGCGGCGTTCGACGTGCGGGAGGCTCCGAGCGCGTTCCGGGTCATGGCGCAGGGCCGTACGACGGGCAAACTGATCCTGACCGTCCCGCGCGTACCGGACAGTGCCGGCACCGCCCTGCTGACCGGTGGGACCGGCGAGCTCGGCCGGCTCGTGGCCCGGCGCCTCGTCGTGGAGCATGGTGTGCGTCATCTGGTGCTGACCTCACGCCGCGGCGCGGACGCCCCGGGCACCGAGGAGCTCGTCGCGGAGCTCACCGAGGCGGGCGCCGAGACCGTGCGCGTACTCGCCTGCGACGTGGCGGACCGGGACGACGTGGCACGCGTCCTCGACGGCATCGACGCGGCACATCCGCTGACCGGGGTGTTCCACCTGGCGGCGGTGCTGGACGACGGTGTCGTCCGCAATCAGGACGCGGAGCGCTTCGCGCGGGTCCTGGCTCCCAAGGTCTCGGGGGCGCTGCACCTGCACGAGCTCACCGCCGGGCTGGACCTGTCCGCGTTCGTGCTCTTCTCCTCGGCGGCCGGCACGCTCGGCGCACCCGGGCAGAGCAACTACGCGGCGGCCAACGTGTTCCTCGACACGCTCGCGGCGCACCGGCGCAAGCAGGGCCTGCCGGCGGTGAGCCTGTCGTGGGGTCTGTGGGAGCAGGCCGGTGTCGGCATGACCTCCCGCCTCGGCGAGGCGGAGCTGTCGCGGCTGCGCAAGCGGGGTTCGCAGGCCCTCTCCGCCGAGGAGGGGATGCGTCTGCTGGACGTCGCGCTCGGACGTCCCGAGACCCACCTGGTACCGATCAAGCTCGATCTCGCGGGTCTGGCCGACGACGCGGGCGAGCGACTCGCCCCGCTCTTCGCGGCCCTGGTGAAGCCGCGGCTGCGGCGGGTCAGGGAGGCCTCCGCCCCGGTGGAGTCGTTCCGCGAGCGGCTGGTCGGTCTGCCGGCCGAGGAGCAGGTCGCCTCGCTGCTGCGTTCGGTGCGGCAGGAGGTGTCCGGGGTCCTGGGGCTCCAGGGCGCGGACACGGTGCCGGCGGACAAGGAGCTGAGGGAGTTCGGCTGGGACTCGCTGATGGCCGTGGAGCTGCGCAACCGCCTGACGGCCTACGCGGAAGTGGCCCTGCCGAGCACGCTGGCCTTCGACTATCCCACTCCCCGTGCGATCGCCGAGTTCCTGCACGTACGGCTGGAGCTGGGCGCTTCGGCGGCGGACTCCGGCCCGCCGCAGGACCCGGCGAGGGCCGTGGAGTGGGCGCTCGGCCGGGTGACCCCGGAGCAGCTCAGGCAGAGCGGACTGCTGGCGCAACTGCTCGATCTCGCCCAGCCGCAGGACGATCCGTCCGGTGAGGTGCGTACCGCCGCCGACGCGCTGCGTGCGGCGGAGGAACTGTCGGACGACGACATGGACCGGGCACTCGATGCCGTTCTCGGAAATGTGATGTGAGGAAGCCTGTGCCGAAACTCAACGCTCCTGAAGCGCGGCCGCCGGAGGTTTCGGGGAACGCGGCCGGGCCCGACAGCCCCGTGGGCCCGGACGGGGACCCCGGCGACCCTGCCGCCTCGCGCCACCGCTGGGTCGCGCTGGCGGTGGTGACCCTGGCGTCGTTCCTCGACAACCTGGACGCGAACGCCGTCACCGTCGTCCTGCCGGACATCCAGCGGGACCTCGGCGCCGGTTTCACCACGGCCCAGTGGACGCTGGCCGGGTACGCCCTGGCCTACGCCCTGTTCCTGATCACCGGCGGACGGCTGGGCGACATCCACGGGCGCAAGCGGCTGTTCATGTCCGGGGTGGCGGGCTTCGTGCTGGCCTCGGCCGTGTGCGGCGCGGCGCCCGTGCCGGAAGTGCTGGTGGCGGGGCGGTTCGCGCAGGGGTTCATGGCCGCGCTGATGGTGCCCCAGGCCGTGTCCGTGATCGTCACGATGTTCCGCAAGGACGAGTGGGCACGGGCGTTCGCGGTGCTGGGCGCCGCGCTGAGCGTGGGGAGCGTGGGCGGGCCGCTGCTCGGTGGCCTGCTCACCGAGCTGGATCTGCTGGGCCTCGGCTGGCGGGCGATCTTCCTGATCAACGTGCCGCTCGGGGCGATCGCCCTGGTGCTGTGCGCGCGCAGCATGCCCGAGTCCCGCTCGGACGAACCCCTGCGCCTGGACGTCGTCGGCGTGGTGCTGCTGACGGCCGCCTCGCTGGGCCTCCTGTACCCGCTGGTGCAGGGGCGTGAGGAGGGCTGGCCGGGCTGGATGTTCGGACTGATGGGCTGCGCGGTCGTGCTGTTCGCGGTGTTCGTCCGGCAGCAGCGCCTGCGTCACCGGCGGGACGGGTCGGCGCTCATCCCGCCCACGCTGTTCCGTCACCGTTCCGCCGTGGTGGGACTGACGGTGACGCTGCTGGTCTTCAGCGGTGTGGCCTCGTTCTTCCTCGTCCTCACCTATCACCTGCAAACCGGTCTGGGCTGGTCGGTGATGAAGACGGCGCTGGTCACGGCCGCCTGGCCGGTGGGCATCACCGCCACGTTCCAGATCGCCTGGCGCCACGGCTCCGGCCGCGGCCGCCTGTGCGTGGGGGCCGGATCCTCGCTGATGGCGGGCGGTGCGCTGCTGACGCTGCTCACCGTCTGGTCGGCCGGCGGCGGGGACCTGTCCTGGGCACAACTGGCCGGCGCGGAGCTGGTGATGGGCTGCGGCATGGGGCTGACCACGCCGGTGCTGACCGCTGTGGTCCTCGGCGACATCCCGCCGCAGGACGCGGGAGCCGGTTCGGGCGTGCTCAACGCCACCATCCAGTTCAGCTCCGCCGCCGGTGTCGCTCTCCTCGGTGCTCTCTACTTCGGGTCGGTGGAGCTCGGGGCGGGCGTGCGGGCCTCGGCGGAACACTTCAGCTCCGCGACGTCCTCGGTCCTGTGGTGCAACGTCGGCGTCTTCGTGCTGACCGCCGCACTGAGCTCCCTGCTTCCGAAGAACACGGAAAAAGAAATTCCGAAAAACGTCTCTTCCGTTCCGGAATGAGCTGCAACAATCCTGTTGTACCGGTAATTTCACAAGGAGGTACGAATGGCGGAAACGTCAGGCCAGAACAGCGTGAATGAGCAGGCCAAGCTCAAGTTCCAGGAAGCTCTGGAGCGTAAGAATTTCGGCACCGCGCGCAGGGCGCACGAGAAGGGGCGGAATTCGGTGAAGGTCACCAGTGTTCCGGCCGTGCGGAAGCGGAATTTTCTGCGCAAGACCGGATGACCCCGCGCCGGGCGCCCGGGCTGCCGCGACTTCCGACAGGGAGCCGCGGCAGCCCCTTTCCCGGTGCGGGGAACCCGACCGGGCCTTTGCCGCACCTGGAGGAAACGTCGAGCGCCGCTCCAGCGGTCTTCGAGCCGCCGCCGTCAGGGTCGTGCGTACGGGCGCGAGACAGGCACGTCCCGCGACGAAGGAGCTGACCCACGCCGCCATGACCACCACCGTCGAGACCACCGTCGCCCCGGCCACCGTCGCCCCGGTCACCGCGCGCGGCCTGACGTGGGAGGCCGACGCCCGGGCCCGCGCCGCCCGGCTCGAGACGCTGCTCGGCGACCCCTGCGACCCGGCCAACCCGCACGGGCTGCGCGCCCTGTTCGCCGCCGACGACCGGCGCGTACCGCCCGCCGCGACCGAGCAGCTCCTCGCCGACGAGGGCCTGGGCGCCGAGTTCGTCCCCCTCGCGTACGGCGGCAGGCTCACCCGGGCCGACCTGCTCGCCCGCGTCCTGCGCCCCGTCTTCCGCCGTGACGTCGCCCTCGGGTTCGGCTACGGCATCACCTCGCTGTTCGCCACCGGCGCCGTCTGGGCGGCCGGCAGCCCCGCACAGCGGCGCGGCGTCGCCGACCTGCTGCTCGGCGGCGGACGGGCCGCGATCCTCCACCACGAACTCGCCCACTCCAACGCCATCCTGCGCCACGAGTTCACCGCCCGTACCGCACCCGGCGGTTACCGACTGCACGGCCGCAAGGACGTCATCATCAACGCCGCACGCGCGGACGCCCAGGTCGTCTACGCCCGCACCGACCCGGCGCGCGGCCCCCGCAGCCACTCGGTGCTCCTCCTCGACCCCGCCGGGCAGCACGCCCCCGCCGTGCGCCACCTGCCGCGCGTCACCACCCCCGGCATGCGCGGGGCGCTCTTCTCCGGCCTGGAGTTCGACGACTACGCCGTCCCCGGCGACGCCCTCGTCGGCGGGACCGGGGACGGCGTGGCCCTCGCCCTGCGGACCTACCAGGTCAACCGCAGCCTGATCTGCGGTGTCGTCACGGCGGCGGCCGACACCGTCCTGCACTCCGCCGTACGGGCCGCGACCGCCGGCCGCAGCGGGCCCGTCGCCCGCCGCTGGCACAAGCCGCTGACCGGCGTCTTCGCCGACCTGCTGGCCTGCGACAGCATGGCCACCGTCGTCCTGCGCGCCCTGAGCCTGCTGCCCGACCGGGCCCATGTGTTCGCCGCCGCCGTCAAGTACGTGGTGCCCGACCTGCTGCGCGAGAACCTCGAGGAACTCGCCACCGTCCTCGGCGCGCGCGGCTACGAGCACGACAGCCCCGAGTACGGAGCCCTCGACAAGCTCGTGCGCGACCTGCCGGTCGCCGGGCTCGGCCACGCCGGGACCGCGTCCTGCCAGGCCGTGATCGTCCCGCAGCTCCGGCGCCTGGCCGAACGCGCCTGGTTCGCCGAGGAGGAACCCCCGCCCGAGCTGTTCCGGCAGGGCGCCGCCCTGCCCGCCCTGGACTACGGCGCCCTCGGCATCGCCGGGGGCGGCGACTTCATGGCCGCCTCCCTGGTCGGCTCCGCCGCCCGGCTCGCCGGGTCCCGGGGCGTCGGCGGCCAGATCGCCGCGCTCGCCGAACTGGCCGAGGGGTTCGTCACCGAACTGCGCGCCCTGCGCGAACAGTGCCGCCGGCTGCCCGCGTACGGCACCACGGCGCTCGCCGACCCCGCCGTGTGCGTCCTCAGCGACCGCTACAGCCTGATCGTCGCCGCCGCCGCCGTGCTCGGCGTGTGGGAGGGCCAGGACGGCGGCGACCCGTTCCTCGCCGACGCGGCCTGGGCCGTGCTCGCCCTGTCCCGGCTCGGCGAACGGCTCGGCATCCCGGTGCCCGACCTGCCCGACAACTGCCTCCAGCAGGTCCTGGACGAACTGGTCCGCCGCTACCGGACGGGCCGGAGCTGCGACCTGGACGCCATCCCCCTCGCGCAGTGACACAGGAGAGGAGCGAGCCCTTGACCCTTCCGGAAGCGACCCGGCGCATCACCGAACCGATCCACGTCAGCGGCCCCGACGGGCCGTGGGACCGGGTGCGCGAGGGAATGGACCGACTGGGCAACGCCGTGGTGCACACCACCTGGGGCGAGTGGCTCACCGGCGCCGTCGCCGACCCCGCGCTGCGCCCGCTGCTCGGCCGGGACTGGCAGCGCTACCGCCGCACCCCCGACCCCGTGATCCGCTACCGGTTCGTCGCCTCCCGGCTGGCCACCAAGTTCACGGCCGCCGCCGCGCTGGGCGTCCGGCCCGCCGAACTCGACCTCGCGTACAAGATCGGCGGACGGCCGTACCTGCGGGGACTGGACCAGATCGACGTGAGCCTCACCCACACCGACGACCTGATCGCCGTCGGCATCAGCCGCAACGGCAGGATCGGCGTCGACGCCGAACCCGCTGACCGGCACATGTCGTTCGACCTGCTCCAGAGCCATGTGTGCACCCCCGCCGAGCGCGCCGCCCTCGAAACGCTGCCGGAGGCCGAGCAGACCGCCGAACTGCTGCGGCTGTGGACCCTGAAGGAGGCCTACACCAAGGCGCTCGGCCAGGGACTGCGCCTGGGCTTCACCGAGTTCGGCTTCGGCGTCGACACGGGCGGCCTGCTCGCCCCCGACGGCACCCCGGCGGCCCGCGGCGAATGGGCCTTCGCCACCCGCCGCGTCCTCGGCCGCTACCTCATCAGCGTGGCCTGCCACGACGCGGGCCTGGACACCTCCCGCGACACCGCGGCCCGCACCATGCTCGACGAGGGCTTCATGGGCGCCGTCGCCGGACTGCTCGACCCCGTCGAGGGATGAGGGCCCGGCACGGCGCCGGCGGCTACGGCGAGCAGGTGCCGTCCGAGACCAGCAGGCCCGTGCCGGCGCCGGCCGTGCGGCCGACGATGCCGGGGACGCAGCCCGCCGCGTCGAGCGTGTACGGGTAGGGGACGGTGACCGTGGTGGTGGACCGCGGGTCGGGGCCCGCCGGCTGGTTGCCGTCACCCGGGGCGGACCAGGTCACGTTGTCGAAGACGTTGCCGCTGACCTGCCAGTACCCGGCCGCGTCGGTGTAGAAGGTGCCCAGGACGTCCTTGGAGTCCTCGAAGTAGTTGTGGTCCACCTTGGCGCGGGCCCCGGCACGGGAGTTGATGCCGGAGTCGTTCAGACGCCGGTAGTGGTTGTTGTACATGTGGGCCGTGCCGCCGCGCAGCAGGGGCGCCCGCGAGTCGATGTTCTCGTACAGGTTGTGGTGGTAGGTGAGGAAGCCGTTCGACAGGTCGCTCTCGCTGGACCCGACCAGGCCGCCGCGGCCGGAGTTGCGCAGCACGCTGTAGGACAGCGTCACGTACTGGGTGTTGTTCTTCACGTCGAACAGGCCGTCGTACCCCTCCGACTCCCCGCCCGACGCCTCCAGGGTGACGTGGTCGACCCAGACGTTGCGGACGCCGCTCTCCATGCCGATGGCGTCGCCGCCGTTGGAGGTGGGCGAGCCCGACTTCTTGACGTTCCGGACGGTCACGTTCTGGATGATGATGTTGCGGGACTCCCGGATGTGGATGCCGAGCTGGTCGAAGACGGCACCGCTGCCGACCCCGACGATCGTCACGTTGCTGATCCGCTTGAGCTCGATCACCCCGTCGGCGGTGTCGCAGCTCGCGCCCGACACCTTCCTGGTGTTGCCGTGGTTGACGGTGCCCTCGACCTGGATGGTGATCGGGGTGGCGCTGGTGGCCCGGCCGCACAGGGCCGCGTGGATCGCGGTACCCGTGGTGGCCCGTACCGTCTGCCCGCCCGCGCCCCCGGTGGTCCCGCCGTTGACGGCCGCGTAACCGGTGACGCCACCGGTCGCGGCCGACGCCTCGGGCGGCGTCGGGGCCACCCCGGTCACGGCCGCGAGGGCCGCCGTGGCCACCGCCGCGGCGAGCCGCCGTGCGAAAGGTCGTCTCATCCTCGCTCCTCGTCGTCCTGGGAAGCGGAACGCTGCCGTTCCGTGCCGTAGTCGCCCCCGTGGCCGCCGAGGTTGCCGCCCTGCCCGGTGGCCGTGGAAAGCGCTGCCCGTGTCGGGAACCACCGGGGCGCGTTGACACTCCTGCTCCATGGGTCACGGAGCCTGCGCACAAGGGCGCCGAAGCTCCCCCGCTCTCCCGAGAATTGAGGACCTGACGTGATCGTGTCACCGCACCGACGCCTGGCCGCAGGGGCCGTCCTGCTCGCCGCCATCGCGGGGGGCGTCGTCCCCGCGACCACCGCCCATGCCGCGCCCGCCGCGCCCGCCGCTTCCGCCGCCACGACCCCGGCGCCTCCCGCCCCCGACATGGAGGGCGTGACCTCGGCCCTGAACGCCGCCATGGCCAATGGCGCGCCCGGCGCGATGGCCCGGTTCACCGGCCCCGACGGCGTCCAGACCAGGGCGGTCGGAGTGAGGGACCGCGTCTCGGGCGCCGCCATGGACACCCGGGCGCGCTTCCGCGTCGGCAGCGTCAGCAAGACGTTCTCGTCCGTGGTGCTGCTCCAGCTCGTGGACGAGGGCAGAGTCGAGCTCGACGCCCCCGTCAACCGCTACCTGCCCGGGCTGCTGCCGGACGACCGGATCACGGTCAGACACCTGCTGACCCACCGCAGCGGACTGGCGGACTACACCGACAAGATGTTCGCCCAGACCGTGCCGGGCTTCGAGTCCGTGCGCAACCGGGTCTTCACCTACCAGGAGCTGGTCGACCTCTCGCTGGCCGAGCCCCGCACCACCGAGCCCGGCGTGGCGTACAAGTACTCCAACGCCAACTTCGTGGTCGTCGGCATGCTCATCGAGAAGATCACCGGCAAGCCGGTCGGCCAGGAGTACCAGCGGCGCATCATCAAGCCGCTGGGGCTGCGCAACACCTCCTACGTCCACCCCGACACCCGCATCAAGGGCCTGCACGCGCGCGGCTACCTGCACCCCGACGAGGCCGGCGCGGCGCTCGTCGACTCCACGGAGCAGACGGTCTCCTGGGCGCAGTCGGCCGGGGCGGTCGTCTCGAGCCCGGCGGACCTGAACACCTTCATGACCGCCCTGATGCGCGGCAGGCTGCTGTCGCCGCGGACACTGGAGGCCATGACCACGGTCACCCCGACGGACGCGGCGAACACCCGCTTCTACGGGCTCGGCCTGCGCCGCTACGACCTGTCCTGCGGCGCCCAGGTGTTCGGCCACACCGGCACCGTCCAGGGCTACTACACCTACGCCTTCGCGACCCGCGACGGCCGTCGCAGCCTCTCGGCGATGGCGAACACCTCCAACCGCGGGGCGGCCAACACCGCGCTCGGCGGATCGCTGGAGGCCGCGTTCTGCGGGAAGAAGCCCGCCGCGGCGGCGTCGTCCCGCACGGCGCGCACCGTGCCGGTGCTGCCGGCCGAGGCCGATCTGCGCGAGCGCCGCTGAGACGGGACGGGGCCCGTCCACCGCGTGGTGGACGGGCCCCGTCGTGTCATCCGGCGCTCACCCGCGCGGCCGGAGCACCCGGTGGTCCGGGTGCTCCGCCAGCTCGGTGAACAGGGCCGCGTACGCCTCCTGGAGGCGGGCGATCCGCTCGGCGGAGAAGAGGCCCGAGCGGTAGGCGACGATGCAGCGGGCGGAGTGGTCGTCGTGGCGCAGGCGGACGCTGAGCGGGCGGGCGACCGTGCGGGCCGTGGGGGAGAAGCGCTCCGCCCTGACCTCGCCCAGGCGCTGTGCCCCGCTGATCTCGTGCTCCCGCTCCGCCGTGAACTGCACGTGGTGCAGACGGTCGATCAGGCCCGGGTCGGCCATGCGGGCGGCCACCAGGTGCGGCGGCACGTCGTGGTGGGCGAAGTCGCCCGTCGTGGTGGTACGCACCTGGTCGACCAGCTCGGCGAGCGTGGGGTTCCCGGACAGGTCGGCGCGCACGGTCACGTCGTTGGAGAAGTCGGCGACCAGGTCGTGGACCTCCGTGCGGTCCCGGTAGGAGACCGGTGCGCGGACGCAGATGTCGTCCTGGCCCGACCAGCGCGCCAGCAGCGCCTGGAACGCCGCCAGTCCGACCACGTACCAGGTGGTGCGGTGCCGGGCGGCCACCGCGCGCACCTGCTCGAACACCTCGGGGGACAGCGGGAAGGACAGCGTCCGCCCCGCGATGCCCGCCTCCGCGTCCGCGCGGTCGGCCGGCAGGACGGCCGGCTCGGCCCCCGCCAGCCGGTCCACCCAGTAGCGGATG
Source organism: Streptomyces sp. WAC05374 (assembly GCF_004353505.1). Lineage (GTDB taxonomy): Bacteria > Actinomycetota > Actinomycetes > Streptomycetales > Streptomycetaceae > Streptomyces. Next base: position 87,646 of record NZ_SMNQ01000018.1, on the reverse strand, counting down.
GTCCGCTCGCCGTGCTCCCCCGCCACCCGCTCGCGGTGCCAGGCGGCGAAGTCCGCGTACTGGACGGGGAGGCCGGGCAGCTCCGGGCCGGTGCCGGTGACGGCCGCCGCGTAGCCGGCCGACACCTCGTCGGTGAGGCACTCCAGGGCGCGGGCGTCGCCGATGAGGTGGTGCAGGGTCACCACGACAAGATGCTCGTCCGCCGAGTGCCGCAGGACGGCGAGCCGGGCGAGCGGCCCGGCGCCCAGGTCGAAGGGGTACGCCAGTTCGTCGTCGGCCAGCGTCGCGGCCGTCGCCGGGCCCGCCGGCCGTTCCTCCACGTGCGGCGCGGCGTGCGGCGCCACCACCTGGACCAGGGCGCCGCCCTCGGCGCGGTAGCCGCTGCGCAGCGTCTCGTGGCGGGCGGCCACCCGCTCCCACGCGGCCCGCAGCGCGCCCACGTCCAGCGGGCCGGTCAGCCGCAGGCCGCCCACGATCAGCGGCGGGCGCGGGCTGCCGGCCAGGGACGGCCACATGCCCTCCTGGCCGAGCGAGGCCGCGAAGCGGTTCTCCGCGCCCGGCCGCCGGGGCAGCACGGGCAGGGCCGTGCCGCGGCGGCGCCGGGCGAGCAGCCGCTCCTCCAGTCGGGCGCGTGCGGTGAAGTCGTCGCGGAGTACCGACGTCATCGGGGGTTTCCTCTCGGGTGCGGCGGCGTCAGCGGTCTTCCTCGAGCAGGCTCGCCACCTCGTCGTCGGACAGCTCGGACACCTCGGCCAGCAGACGGGCCAGCTCCCCGGCGTCGCCCTGGAGCACCTGCCGTTCCACCACCAGCCGGCTCATCGTCTCCACGGTCGACGCCCGGGACAGCACGTCGGCCACGCCCAGCTCCACGCCGAACACCTCCCGCAGGCGCAGCGTGATCCGCGTCGCCTGGAGCGAGTGCCCGCCGAGGGCGAAGAAGTCGTCCGTCACGGACAGCGCGGACGGCCCGGGCAGACCCAGTACCGCGCACCAGATCTCCGCCACCCGCCGCTCCATGTCGTCGCGCGGCGCGGTGCGCCCGGCACCCGTGGTGGGCTCCGCGGCCGGTTCGGGCAGGGCGGCCCGGTCCAGCTTGCCGTGGGCACCGGCCGGCAGTGCGTCCAGCCACACGTACGCGGACGGGATCATCGCCGGCGGCAGGTGCGCCGCCAGGTGCGACCGCAGCTCCGCGGCACCGGGCCGGTCACCGGCGGCCGGCACCAGGTAGGCGGCCAGGTACGCCTCGCCGTCCCGGTGGCGGCAGACCACCACGGCGTCACCGACGGCCGGGTGGGCCGCCAGAGCGGCCTCGGCCTCGGCGGGCTCGACGCGCTGGCCCCGGATCTTGACCTGCTCGTCGAGCCGGCCCAGGTAGTCCAGCGTGCCCTCGGGCGTCCAGCGGGCCCGGTCACCCGTGCGGTACAGCCGCCCGCCGTCGCCGAACGGGTCGGGCACGAAGGCGGCGGCGGTGAGACCGGGCCGCCCGTAGTAGCCCCGGGCCACCTGGACGCCGCCGATGTGCAGCTCGCCCGGGACGCCGGGCGGCAGCGGGTTGCCGCGCTCGTCGAGCACGTACAGCTTCACGCCGGGCACGGGCCGCCCGATCGGCAGGCGCGGCCCGCCCGTCGCGCCGGGCACGATGTGCTCGGCCGTGACGTCGATGGCCGCCTCGGTCGGGCCGTACAGGTTGTGCAGCTCCACGCCCGGCAGCAGGGCGTGGAAGCGGGCGGCCAGGTCCGGCGGCAGCGCCTCGCCGCTGCAGAACACCCGCCGCAGCGTGCCCGCCACGGAGGCGGCGGACGGCTCGTCGAGGAACGCGCGCAGCATGGACGGGACGAAGTGACAGGTCGTCACCCCGTGTGCGGTGATGGCCCGGGCCAGGTACGCGGGGTCCTGGTGGCCGCCGGGCCGGGCCAGCGCGATGGCGGCACCGACGCTCAGCGGCCAGAAGAACTCCCAGCCCGAGACGTCGAAGCCGACGGGTGTCTTGTGCAGTACCCGCTCCCCGGCGGCCAGCGGGTACGCGTCCTGCATCCACGCCATCCGGTTGACGACCCCGGCGTGCTGGTTCATCACGCCCTTGGGCCGGCCGGTGGTGCCGGAGGTGTGGATGACGTAGGCGAGGCCGTCCGGGTGCGCGGTGGCGGGCAGCCGGTGGTCCGCGTGGGCGCCGTCCGGCTCGCCGTCGACCGTCACCCACAGCGGACCGTCCGCCCCGGCCGCCGTGCGCAGCGGTCCCCCGGCGAGCGCCGTGGTGGTCAGCAGCAGCGCGGGCCGTACGTCGTCGAGCTGGAGCGCCAGGCGGGCGGCCGGGTGGTCCGGGTCGAGCGGCAGGTAGGCACCGCCCGCCTTGAGCACCGCCAGCAGGGCGGTGACCAGCTCCGGCGAGCGCGGCAGGTACACCGCGACCGGCCGGTCGGGCCCGGCGCCCAGGTCGCGCAGCCGCCGGGCCAGTCGGTTGGCGCGGGCCTCGAGCTCCTCGTACGACAGGCTGCCGCCGTCCCAGACGACGGCCGTCGCCCCGGGGGTGAGCCCGGCCTGCCGCTCGAAGGCGGAGTGCAGCAGCCCGCCGGCGAGCGGCGTGTCCGATCCGCTGAAGCGCCGCACCACCTGGTCGTGGACCGGCGCCGTCAGCATGGGCAGGTCGGTGGCGGCGCTGCCCGGCGGTCCCGGTACGGCCGCCAGGGCGAGCGCGAGCCCGTCCAGCAGCCGCCGCACGGTGTCCCGCGTGAACAGGTCGGCCGCGTACACGGCGTGCCCGCCGATGCTGCCGTCGCTCTCCTCCCTCAGGTGCAGCGACAGCTCGAACTGCGCGCCCGGGGCCGGCAGTTCGAAGGGCTCCGCCCGCACGTCACCGGCCTGCCAGGGGGCCAGCGGCAGGTTCTGGAGCGCGACCGCGACCCGCACCAGCGGTGCCCGGCCGTCCGAGCGGTCCGCCCCGGTCAGGCGGACGATCTCCTCGAAGGGGAAGTCCTGGTGCTCGTAGGCCGCCAGGCACGTCCGGCGCACCCGCGACAGCAGTTCGCCGAACGCCGGGTCGCCGGAGGCGTCCACCCGCAGCGGCACCGTGTTGACCAGCAGGCCCACCTGCTCGGCGGTGCCCGGGCGGTGCCGCCCGGCGGCGGCCGCCCCGATGACCAGGTCGCGCCGGCCCGTCCAGCGGGTGAGCACCGCGGACAGCCCCGAGACCAGCACCATGAACAGCGTCGCGCGGCGCACCGACCCGTACGCCTTCAGCCGCGCCACCAGCTCCGGCGGCAGCGTGAACGGCAGCGTCTCCCCACGGAACGAGGCGGGCTGCGCGGGCGGCGCGTCCAGCGGCAGCCGTACCGCCTCCGCCCCGGCGAGCGTCTGCCGCCAGAAGGCGGCCGCCGCCTCGTCGCCGCTGTCGTCCCGCGCGGGCGCGGCGGGCAGCGGTACGGCCTCGGGGGTGCGCCCCGCCAGCCGCTCCCGGTAGGTCACGCCCAGCTCGCGCAGCAGCAGGCCCAGGGACCAGCCGTCGACGGCGATGTGATGGGCCGCCACGCCCAGCGTCCACTCCCCGGGGCCCGAACCGACCAGCACGGCGCGCAGCAGCGGCCCGGCGGCCAGGTCGAACGGCTCCTGCCCCAGCCCGGTCACCACCTCCCGGGCCCGGCGCCGCCGCTCCTCGGGGTCGCCGCCGGCGGGCAGGTCCACCACCGGCAGGCCGAACGACCGGGCCGGCAGCGGCACCCGCAGCAGGGTGCCGTCCCCGTCGGGCGCGAACCCGCGGTGCAGGGCGGGGTGGCGGGCCACCAGGTCCTCCAGACAGGCGCGCAGCACCTCCGGGTCGACCGGCCCGCGCAGCTCGATGCCGCCGACGACGTGGTACGCCCCGCCGGCGCCCATCGCGTCCAGCAGCCACATCGACTCCTGCGCCCGGCTCGCCGGCAGGGCCTGACCGGCGTCCGGCGCGCCGGCCGCCACGGACTCCACCGCGTCCACGTCCACCGTGCCGGTGGAGCCGGCCGCCACACGGTCCGCCAGGGCGGCGAGGGTCATGCCGTCCAGGAGGTCGGCCAGCGGCACCTCCACGCCGAACCGGGTGCGCAGCGCGGAGGTCAGCCGGACGGCGCGCAGCGAGTCCAGGTCCAGGCCGACGAGCGGCACGCGGGGCGGGATCTCCCCGGCCGGCAGGTCGAGTTCGGCGGCGACGGTCTCGGCGACCGCCCGGTGCACGGGCCCCTCGGCCGGCCGGCCGGTGTCCTCGGGCGCCGCGTCCCGGCCTCCGCCGGCCAGCGCCTCCAGCTCGCCGCCCAGCCACCGCTCCCGGGTCGCGCGGCGGCGGATCTTGCCGCTCGTCGTGCGCGGGATGGCACCGGGGCGCACCAGGACCACCTCGTGCAGCGCCAGACCGTGCTCGAGCGCCACCGCCTCGCGCACGGCGGCGAGGACGGCGGGCGCCTGGGCGGTGTCGAAGCCGCGCACCACCTCGTGCACCAGCACGGCGCGCTCCTCGGTCCCGTCGTCGTACGAGAACACGGCGGCGCGCGTCGGCTGGAGCAGCGGGTGGGCGCGCTCGGCGGTCTGCTCGATGTCCTGCGGGTAGTGGTTGCGGCCCCGCACCACCAGCAGGTCCTTGGCCCGGCCGGTGACGAACAGCTCGCCGCCTGAGGCGAAGCCCAGGTCGCCGGTGCGCAGGAAGACCCGGTCCGGGTGGTCCTTCGACGTGGCGTGGAAGACCTCCTCGGTCAGCTCGGGCCTGCCCCAGTAGCCGTCGGTGACGGTCGGGCCGCTGATCCACACCTCGCCGGTCTCGCCGGGCAGGCACTCGCGCCCGGTCGCCGGGTCGACCACGACCACCAGGTCCTCGCTGCGGGGGCGGCCGCAGCCGGTGAGCGGGGCGGCCGACGCGTCGTCCGCGCCGAGGGCCACCGCCTGGCCCAGCTCCAGTTCGCGGCGGTCCAGCCGCAGCACCTTCGGCTCGCCCCGCTCGGGCGCCCCGCCGGTGACGAACAGGGTGGCCTCGGCCAGCCCGTAGCAGGGATGGAACGCCGACCGGGAGAACCCGCTGCCGGCGAAGGCCCGCGCGAACGCGTCCAGCGTGCCGGGGCGCACCGGCTCCGCGCCCACCATGGCGTGGCGCCAACTGCTCAGGTCCAGCCCCGCCCGCTTGTCCTCACCGATCCGGCGCACGCACTCGCCGTACGCGAAGTCCGGCGCCGCCGACACCGTCGCCCGGTGACGGCTGATGGACTCCAGCCAGCGGTAGGGGCTGCGCACGAACGCCATGGGGGAGATCAGGGTGCAGGGGAAACCGGCGTACAGCGGCTGGAGGATGCCGCCGATCAGGCCCATGTCGTGGTACGGGGGCAGCCAGCTCACGCCCCGGCTGTCCTCGTTGACGTCCAGCGCGGTGCTGATGGAGGCGGAGTTGTGCACCAGGTTGTCGTGCCGGACCATCACGCCCTTGGGCGTTCCGGTGGAGCCGGAGGTGTACTGGAGGAACGCCAGGTCGCCGGGGCGGGGCCCGGCGCCGGTCCAGTCGCCGGCGGCCGCGTCGGGGATGTCGTCGGTGACCAGCCACTCGACGGAGCCGATGGCGGCCAGCTCGGGGAAGCCGGCGGTGATGGCGTCCATCACCTCGCGGCTGCTCATGGCGAGGACCGCCCCGGCGTCCGCGCCGGTGGCGAGCACCGCCGACAGGCCGCGCCGCCCGGTCGGCACGTAGACGGGCACGGCGACGGCACCGGCGTACAGGCAGCCCAGGAAGGCCGTCACATAGCTCTCGCCGGGCGGGTAGAGCAGCAGGACGCGCTCGCCCCGCATGCCGCGCTCGGTGAGCGCCGCCGCCACCGCCCGCACCCGGCGGTCCAGCGCCGCGTAGCCGATCGGACGCTCGACGCCGTCGTCACCGAGGAATTCGAGCGCGAGCCGCTCGGGGGTACGCTCCGCCCGGTCACGGAGGATGTCGACGAGCGTCCCCCCGCGGGGACGCGCATGGGTCTGCACGGTTGCCCTCCTGGCAAAGTTCCTGCTGTGCGGGTGTACGGGGGTGCTCTACGCTCCGGCGCTGCCCAGCAGCGCCCCGGCGGCCGAGCGGGCGCAGGCCGCCACGAACGCCTCGAACAGGGCGTCGTCGCAGGAGACCTCCGGGTGCCACTGCACGCCGAGCACGAAGGGCCTGTCCGGGTCCTCCGCGGCCTCGACGACCCCGTCGTCGGCGCGGCCGGTGACGCGCAGCCGGCCCGGGTCGGCCACCGCCTGGTGGTGGTGGGAGTTGACGTCCGTCTCCGTGCCGTACACGGCGGCGGCCAGGCTGCCGGGCGCAAGGCGCACCGGGTGGCGGCCGAACACGCCCTCCTGGGGGCAGTGCCCGGTGTGGCCGACGGCCTCCGGCAGGTGCTGGACCAGTGAGCCGCCGTGGACGACGGCCAGGAGCTGGAGCCCCCGGCAGACGCCGAGCACCGGCAGGCCGCGGTCGAGCGCGGCGCGCAGCAGCAGCAGTTCTCCGGCGTCCCGGTCGGCCCTCGGGGTGTCCCCGGACGGGTGGCGGTCCTGCCCGTACAGCGCGGGGTCCAGGTCGGCGCCGCCGGACAGCAGCAGCCCGTCCAGGCGGTCCATCACGTCGCCGTCCACGGTGTCGGGCGGCAGGACGACGGCCCGGCCGCCGGCCCGGGTCACCCCGGCCACGTACCCCTGCTGGACGACCGTCGCGTCGGTGTCCCAGATGTTCCAGCGGGCCCGGTCGCGGTAACCGGCGATGCCGATGACGGGCCGGCTCATCGTCCGGCCCCCGACACCGCGTGCGCGGAGGCGATCGGGTCGGCCGCGGGCACCGGGGAGGCCGGGTTGAGGGCGCCCTCGCACAGGTCGAGCGCGGCGCGCAGCAGGGGCGTGCCCGTGGCGGCCGACGCCCCCAGCGGGGTGCGGCGGCGCAGGGCGGCGGTCCGCTCGGCGAGCGTGCCGGCCGGCGCGGTGCCGTGCACGGCGCTCGCGAAGACGTCGGCCAGCTCGTCGATGTCGGTGCCGGCGAGCCCCTGGTAGGTGGCCTCGTTGAGGCCGATGCGCACGCCCTGGCCGGTGAAGCCCGGCAGGCCGGCCATGAAGTTCACCTTGATCCCGGCGGCGGACAGGCGGGCGGCGGCGTCCTTGGGGGCGATGCCGTCGGCCTCGGTGTCCAGCCAGAGCTGGTGCCCGGCCGAATAGCCCCGGTCGGCGGCCGCCACCGTGATGCCGTGGCCGGTGAGCAGCTCGCCGAAGCGGCGGGTGTGCGCCAGCACGTCCCGGGTGTAGCGGGGGCCGAAGTCCCGGAACTCCAGCAGGGCGACGCCCAGGGCGATGGTCGCGGCGAAGTGGTGGTTGCTGATCAGGAAGTCCTGGGCGTCCCGGACGCGGCGCTCCACCTCCGCGTCACGCGTGAGGACGACCGCCTTCTGCGGGCCGGGGAACGTCTTGTGGGTGGAGCCGCCGAAGCTGTCGGCGCCCAGGTCCAGCGGGTTGGCGAACGCGCCGCCCAGCACCAGGCCCAGCCAGTGGCTGGCGTCCACGTGCACCAGCGTCTCGGGCGAGACCGCCCGCACGGTGTCCACCAGGGCCTTCACGTCCAGCGGGAACAGGCAGTGGGACTGGTCCACGTACACCAGCGACGGCCGCACCCGGCCCAGCATCTGGGCGGCGTGCCGCAGGTCCAGGGAGTGCGGGTCGGCGCCGCGCAGGTACTCCACCCGCAGTCCCAGCCGCGCGGCGACGCTCGGCGTGGCGAAGTGGCCGCCGTTCTCGGGGGCGACGGTCACCACGGTCGAGCCGGGCTCGCCGCCCAGCGCGCCGAGCACCAGGGTCATGCCGTTCAGCCCGCTCAGCGGGCGCACCGACGCGTACGACGCCTTCCCCAGCTCCTTCAGGAGCGGCACCGTCAGCTCCATCTCCAGGTCGCGCAGGCGCTGGGCGCCCCGGAAGTGCCAGCGGTCGGGGTCGTCGCTCTCGTTGAAGAAGTAGCGGTGGTACGGGTCCAGCAGCATCGGCAGCTTCGCCAGGCCCGACATGGAGGTCTCCGAGGGGACCATGCTGAGGGTGCGTCGCGCGCTCGCCTCGTTCTCGCTGAGCAGGCGGACGACGGTGTCCAGGGTCAGATCCGTGCTGCGCATCAGGACGCGCCTCCGTGGTTCGGGCCGGGTGGGGACAGGGCTTGCGTGCGGGCGTCGGCCACCATCACCTGGCCGAGGGCGAGGCCGCCGTCGTTGGGCGGGACCAGCCGGTGCGCGAAGGCGGCGAAACCGGCCCTCCGCAGCTCGACGAGGGCGTTGACCTGGAGGAACTCATTGAGGAACACACCGCCGGAGAGGACCACCTGCGTCACGCCGTGGCGCTCGCGCAGCGCGGCGCACCGCTTGACCACCATGGAGACCACCGCGGAGTGGAAGCGCCGGCTGACGGCCTCCAGCGGTGTGCCGCGGGCGAGGTCGGCGGCGACGGCCCGGATCACCGGCCGCGGGTCCACCACCTCGGCGCCCCCGTCACCCGGTTCGACGCCGAACACGTACGGCTGGGTCATCGTCAGGTCCCGGCCCAGCAGCCCCTCCAGCTCGATCGGCCCCTGCGCCTCGTACTCGGCGTACCCGCACACGCCCAGCAGCGCCGCGACGCCGTCGAACAGCCGGCCCATGCTGGTCACCGGCGGGGACTGGATGCCGCGCTCCGCCATGGTGGCGAACACCGCGCGCTGCCGCTCGTCCAGCGTGCCGAGGGCGGGGAACGCGCCGAGCGCCGCGTCCGGCCCGCCCAGCGCCTGGAGGGCCAGGGCGTAGCCGGTACGGATCGGTTCGGCCACCGCCCGGTCGCCGCCCAGCAGCGGGACCGGCCGCAGGTGCGCGGCACGGCGCACCTCGCGGAAGTCGCCGAGGAGGAACTCGCCGCCCCAGATGGTGCCGTCCTCGCCGTAGCCGGCCCCGTCGAAGACGACGCCGACGGTGGTGCCGGAGAGCTGGTTCTCCGCCATGCAGGCGGCCATGTGCGCGTGGTGGTGCTGCACCTCCACGACGTCCTCGGGCCGGTCGGTCGCCGCCAGGACCCGGGCCCGGAAGGCCGGGTGCATGTCACAGGCGATGAACCGGGGCTTGAGCTCGTACAGCTCCGTCAGATGGGCCGCCGCCTCCCGGTGGGAGGCGTACGTCTCGTCGTTCTTCAGGTCGCCGATGTGCTGGCTGACGTAGACCTCGTTGCCGTCGCCCAGGGCGACCGTGGTCTTCAGCTCGGCGCCGTAGGCGATCACCGGCTGTGCGACGCCCGCCACCTTCACCGGGTACGGGGCGTATCCGCGCGAGCGGCGCAGGAAGGTGATCATCGGCTCGTCCAGCCCCGGGTGGACCGAGCTGCGCACCACGGAGTCGTCCACCCGCACGTGGATGTCGCGGTCGTGGTGCAGGATCAGGTCGGCCACCTCGAAGAGCTGCTCCAGCGCCTCCTCGTTGCGGTACGCGATGGGGTGGCCGGAGATGTTGCCGCTGGTCATCACCAGCAGGTCCAGCCCCGGCCGGTCCAGCAGCAGGTGGTGCAGCGGCGCGGAGGGCAGCATCACGCCGAGGTTCGGGTTGCGCGGGGCGACCTCCTCGGGCACCGCCGCGGGGATCTTGCGCAGCAGCACGATCGGCCGGGCGGGGGAGCGCAGCAGCTCCCGCTCCGCCGCCGTGCACCGCGCGATGCCCTCCACGGTCCGCAGGTCCGGCGCCATCACGGCGAACGGCTTGGAGTCCCGCTTCTTGCGGGCGCGCAGCCGGGCCACCGCGCGGGCGTCGCGGGCGTCGGCCGCCAGGTGGAAGCCGCCGAGGCTCTTCACGGCGACGATCCGCCCGGCCGCGAGGGCCTCGGTGGCGGCGCCCAGCGCCTCGCCGGCCCGGGCCCGCACCCCGTCGGGCCCGGACAGGGTGACCTGGGGGCCGCAGTCGGGGCAGGCGGTGGGCTGGGCGTGGTAGCGCCGGTCGGCCGGGTCGGTGTACTCGCGGCGGCACGCCCCGCACATCGCGAAGTCCGCCATGGTGGTCTGCGCCCGGTCGTAGGGCAGGCCCTTGATCAGCGAGTAACGCGGCCCGCAGTGCGTGCAGTTGGCGAACGGGTAGCGGTGGCGGCGGTCGGCCGGGTCGAGCACCTCGCGCAGGCAGTCGTCGCACACGTGCGAGTCCGGGGCGACCAGGGTGCGGGCGCGCCCGGTCCGCACGCTCTCGCGGATCTCGAACGGCCCGCCGAGGTCGCCGTGCCAGGGCTCACGGCTCTCCACCCGTACCTCGTCCACCCGGGCCAGCACCGGTGCCCGGTCGCGCAGCGCCGCCGTGAAACCGGCCAGCGCGGCCGCCGTGCCCCGTACCTCCGTCTGGACACCCAGCGTGTCGTTGAGCACCCAGCCCGAAAGGCCCGCGGACGTGGCGAGGGTGTGGACGAACGGGCGGTAGCCCACCCCCTGCACCACGCCGCCGACCCTGATCCGCCACTGCTCGTACTCGGCCATGACCCCGCCCCCGCTCAGCAGAGCCGGGGGAGTTCGGCGCCCTGCAGTTCCTCGATCTCGGCGACCCGGCCGTCGCGCCCGGTCATCTCCACGGCCACCGCCTCGCGGTCGGTGACCTCGCCGACGATCACGGCGCCCTGCCCGTAGGGGTGGGCGCGCAGCGTCTCGAGGACGGCGTCGGCGTACCGGGGGTCGACGAACAGCGCCAGGCAGCCCTCGTTGGCGCAGTTGATCGGGTTGATCCCGAGCATGTCGGCCGCCATGCGGGTCTCGAAGGTGACCGGCAGCGCCTCCTCCTCGATCCGCAGCGTGCGGCCGACGGCGGAGGCGTACTCGTGCAGCACGGCGTTGAGGCCGCCGCGCGTCACGTCGCGCATGGAGCGCACGGCGTCCTCGGGGACCGCGTCGCGCAGCGCGTCGATCATCCCGTTGAGCGGGGCGCAGTCGCTGAGCACGTTGGTCTCGAAGCCGAGGCCCTCGCGCACCGACAGCAGGTGGACCGTGTGGTTGCCGATCGGCCCGCTGAGGACGATCTTGTCGCCCGCCGAGACCGCGCTCATGCGCTTGGGCGGGCGGGTGAAGACGCCCACGCCGGTGGTGTTGAGGAAGATGCCGTCGGCCTCGCCCTCACCGACGATCTTGGTGTCGCCGGCGACGATCTTCACGCCGGCCTCCAGGGCGGTCTCCCGGACCGACGTCAGCGCCCGGTGGAGCTGCGCCACCGGGAGCCCCGCCTCCAGGATCATCGCCAGCGTCAGGTAACGCGGTTCGGCACCCGCGACCGCCAGGTCGTTGACCGTGCCGCACACGGCGATCTTCCCGATGTCGCCGTTGCCGAAGAACGGCGGGTCGACGACGAAGGAGTCGGTGGTCATCGCGATGGCGCCGTCGAGCGCCGGCAGCACCGCGCTGTCCTCCATCTCACCGGTGTAGACGTCGCCGAGCACCTCCACGACGAATTCGACCAGCTCCCGGCTGAGCCGGGCCCCGGTGCCGTGGTCGAGGACGATCTTCTGGTCCAGGAAGGACGTCGTGGCCGTCAGCAACATGACTCCCGGTTCATTCGCGGTTCACAGCAGGGGACGGGGCGAGGGGGGTGGTCGTCACGGGGTGCGGAAGACCTTGCGGGGCAGCTCGCCGTCGTTGTCGAGGGTCTTCACGATCTCCGAGGACGGGGCGACGGTGGCGCAGTAGCCGTCCAGCCAGTCCAGGGCGCGCACCTTGTCGTGGTCGCGGGCCGAGACGACGCAGTCGCTGGGGACCCAGACGTTGTAGCCGCGGAAGAAGGCGTCGGCGGCGGTGGTCTGGACGCAGATCTGGCCCTGCATGCCGGTCACGATGACCGTGTCCACGCCGAGGGCCTGGAGGCGCTCGTGCAGGTCGGTCTCGTAGAAGCCGCTGTCCTTGTTCTTCTCGACCAGGATGTCGGTCTCGCCGAGGAAGACGGGCAGGATCTCCGCGCCCTTGGTGCCCTTCTGGGCGGGCAGCCGGCCACCCTCGTAACGCTCGGCGACCGGGTCGTCCGGCTTGTTGATGAGCTGGAGGTGCACCACGTGGTGGCCGCGCTCGCGCATGTCGTTGAGGAAGGCGGAGAAACTCGGGGTGGCCTCGGCGACCGCGTCGATGCGCTCCTGGTTCTTGTTGACCAGGTCGTACTGAAGGTCATTGGTGAGGACAGCGACCTTGCTCATGAACACTCCTCCGGGGTCGTCGTGAGGCTTCGACGATCCCGTCGGCAGGGGGTCGCCCGACAGTCGGGCAAACCCCCTACACCCCGGGGCCCGCGCGGAATCAGGCCACCACGGCCGCGCCGGGCTCCACCACGGTGGCGGCCCCGGCCAGGGCGGACGGCGTCCGCAGCCGGTACACGTCCCGCACGTCGACCCGTACGCCCGCGTCCCGCAGGGCGTGCACCACCCGCAGCGCCCGCAGCGAGTTGCCGCCCAGGTCGAAGAAGTCGTCGTCCGGCGACACCTCCTCGCCGAACGCCGTCCGCCACGCCTCCAGGACCGCCTCCAGCGGCCCCGTACCGCCCTCCGCCCGCCGGGGCGGCCGGCGCACCGGGGCGGGCCGTGGCACCGGCAACTGCGCGGTGTCCACCTTGCCGTTGACCGTCAGCGGCAGCCGCGCCAGCGCCGTCACCGTGCTCGGCACCATGTACTCCGGCAGCATCCGGGCGGCGTGCCGGCGCACCTCGCGCGCGTCGGCCCCGTCGAGCACCGCGTACGCGTCGAGCGTGGCGTCGTCCGGGCGGCCCGGCGGCGCGTTCAGCACGACGACCGCCGCGCGGACCGACGGGTGGGCCAGCAGCACCGAGCGGATCTCGTCCAGCTCGATGCGGTGGCCGCGCAGCTTGATCTGGTTGTCCAGCCGCCCCAGGTGCTCCAGTTGCCCGTCCGGCAGCATCCGCCCCTTGTCGCCGCTCAGGTACAGGCGGCCTCGGGGGTCGAGCGGGTCGGCCACGAAGCGCCGTTCCGTCAGCTCCGGACGGCCCAGGTACTCCAGGGCCAGCCCGTCGCCGCCCACCGCTATCTCGCCCGCGCACCCCGGCGGCAGCAGCCTGCCCCGCTCGTCCAGCACGCGCACGCTCCACCCCGGGATCGCCGCGCCCACCGACCGGGAGCCGGCCAGGGCGTCGGCGCGGGTGACGGTACGGGCCGTGACATGGACCGTGGTCTCGGTGATGCCGAACATGTTGACCATCCGGCACTCGCGCTCCGGGTGGACGTCGAACCAGGGCACCAGGGAGCGGGCGTCCAGCGGTTCGCCGCCGAAGACCACCAGCCGCAGTGCCAGGGGCGCGGGCCGGGCGTGCTCCAGCTCCGTCAGCCGGGCGAACGCCGACGGCGTCTGGTTCAGCACCGTCACCCGCTCCCGCAGCAGCAGCTCCCGGAAGTCCTCCGGGGACCGGCACGTCCAGTACGGGACGACGACGAGCCGCCCGCCGGTGCCCAGGCAGCCCCAGATCTCCCACACGGAGAAGTCGAACGCCACCGAGTGGAACCACGTCCAGCAGTCCCCCGGCCCCAGGCCGAAGTCGTCCGCCGTGGCGTCCAGCAGCCTGCCCACCGCGCGGTGCGGCACGACCACGCCCTTGGGACGTCCCGTGGAGCCCGAGGTGTAGATGACGTACGCGGCGTCGTCGGGGGAGGCACCGGTGCCCGGCGGCAGCGGCGGCGCGGTCGCGGCGAGGCCGGTGAGCGCGGACAGCTCCACCGCCGCCCCGGGGGCGAACGCGCCACCCCGGCCGTCCTCCACGATCACCACGCCGAGCCGTGCGTCCTCCTCCACGAACGCCAGCCGGTCGGCCGGATAAGCCGGGTCGAGCGGCACGTACGCCGCACCCGCCGTCAGGACGCCCAGCAGCACCTCGATCAGCCGCGCCGACCGGTCCAGGCACACCCCGACCCGGTCACCGGGCCGCACACCGAGCGCGTGCAGCGCCCCGGCCAGCCGGTCGCCCCGCTCGACGAGTTGACGGTACGTCAGTGCGGTGCCGTCGCCCGGGTCGGTCAGGGCCGTCGCGTCCGGCGAGGCGTCCGCGCTCGCCCGGACCAGCTCGTGGATGAGGCGCGGGCCGCTGTCCGCCACCCGCGCGGTACGGCCCAGGTCCACGATGCGCCGCTCCTCGGCGGCGTCGTGCGCGGCCAGCGCGGCGACCGGCAGCGCCTGGTCGCCCGTCAGCACCTGCCGCGCCAGCCGCTCCACCCGGTGACGCAGTGCCTCGGCCTCCGGTACGGGGAACTCCTCGGCCCGGTACCAGCAGCGCACCCGCGGGGAGCCGTCGGCGCCGGACGTCACATGCACGGTCAGCGCATGGCGCCCCTCCAGCGCGGGCATGCGGCGCAGGGCGCGGACGGCGCGCGGGCGCAGGTCCACGTGGAGCGCGACGCGCGGCCCGTCGCCGGTGTCCTCGCCGCCCTCGCCGCCCTCGCCGCCCTCGCCGCCCGGCCGGGCGGCCTGCTCCGCGACCCACGCCCGGTACGCGGCGACCGGCAGGTCCTCGTCCAGCCCGGCCGCGCGCACGCACCCGGTGCGCACCCCGCCGGCCGTGTGCTCCACCACGTCCAGCACCGGCTGCTCCTCGCGCCGCGCCCGTGCCAGGGCCGGCAGGAGCACGGCGGCCACGTCCGCCGCCACGTCCGGCCCGGCGCCGATGCCGGGCACGTCCAGGCCCAGGCCGGCGGCGCCGGTGCCGTCGTCGGGGGCGTCGTCGGGGGCGTCCACCGCGCCGAGGGCCTCGGCGAGCCGGTCCAGGACGCCGTCCTCCACGTCGGTGACCGCGACCAGGTCGCGCACCCCGTCGGCGTACTCCAGCAGTACCAGCCGCACCGTCCCGGCCACTCCCAGGGGCGCGCGCAGCTCCCGCTCCCGGCGCCGCGACGCCACCGCGCTCCCGGCCGCACCCGGTACGGCCTCGGCCCAGAACCGCACCACGGGCCCGCCGGCGGGCGCGGGGGCGCCGGTCGGCGCCGGGGCGGTGGGGGTGGGTGCCGAGACGTCCGGCGGGGCGGGAACGGCGCGCAGGGCGGCGCGGCAGTCGGCGGCGCTCGTGCCGGCGGGGAGCCGGTAGACGGCCGCCCGCCGGGCGGCCGGGTCGTGGGTCCACTGGGTGTGCGACACGGGCCTCTCCAGACCGGTCGGGTCAACGGGCGCTGTAACCGCCGTCGACGGTGATCACGCCACCGGTGGCGTGCCGGGACTCGTCGGTGGCCAGCCACAGCACGGCCGCCGCCACGTCCCCGGCCTCCACCAGCGCGTTCATGGGCTGCTGGGTGACGAACTCCGCCTCGTGGTCGTCGGGCGCGATACCGATGCTGCGGCCGATCTCCACCAGCATCCGGCCCTCGTGCTCCGCGCTGTCGCGGACCGAGCCGGGGCACACCGCGTTGACCCGCACCCGGTAGGGCGCGTAGTCCAGGGCCGCCGCCTTGGTCAGCCCGACCAGGCCGTGCTTGGAGGCCACGTACCCGGCGAAGCTGCGGTACCCGACCAGTCCGGCCGTCGAGGCGATGTTGACGACGCTGCCGGACCGGGCCGCCGCCATCACCGCGCCCGCGGCCTTCAGCATCCGCCAGGCGCCGTTGAGGTTGACGTCGATCATCACGGCCCACTCGTCCTCGGTGACCTCGTGCACGACCCGCCCCGAAGGCCCGGCGATGCCCGCGTTGTTCACCAGCACGTCGACACCGCCGAAACGGTCGACGGCGTCGGCCACCACACGCGCGCACGCCTCGGGGTCCCGTACGTCGGCCGGGGCCGTCAGCACGGCGGCGCCCCGCTCGCGGCACAGCTCCGCCGTGCAGTCGAGCTGGCTGCGGGTGGCCATCGGATAGGGGACGCCCGGCAGATCGGCCGCGACGTCGACGAGCACCAGGTCGGCGCCCTCGGCGGCCAGCGCGACGGCACAGGCGCGCCCGATGCCGCGCCCGGCACCGGTGACCACGGCGGTCTTCCCGGCGAGGCGTCCGGTCACGACGGCGTCCCGGCGCCGACGCTCCGGGCGATGAGGTCCAGCACGTCCGGCCACGCGTCGACCAGGTACATGTGGCCGCCGCCGATCTCGGCGAGGGTCAGCCCGCCACGGGTGACACCCGCCCACTCGGCGGTGTCCTCGGCGGACACCAGCGTGTCCGCCGTGCCGCGCACGGCCACGACGGGCACGTCCAGCGGCTCGCGCGGGGTGAAGCGGTAGCTCTCGTGCATGGCCGCGTCCGCACGCAGCGGGGGCAGCACCAGCTCGCGCAGCTCCGGCTCGTCCAGGGCGGGGTGCTTGTACCCGGCGATCGCCTCGACGCGGGCGATGAACTCCTCGTCGGGCAGCCCCGTCACACGCCCGGGCCGCGGCCGGCCGGGCCACGTCGCCCCACTGACCACCAGCGTCATGCCGGGGAGCCCCGGGTCGCCGGCCAGCGCGCGGGCCGCCTCGTAGGCGAGGAGCGCGCCGAAGCTGTGGCCGAACACGGCGACGTGGCCGAACCCGGCGACGGCCGCCCGCAGTTCCGGCAGGATCGTGGCGACCAGGGTGTCCAGGTCCTCGCACTCCGGCTCGGCGAACCGCTTCTCGCGGCCCGGCAGCTCCACCGGGATCACGGTCAGCCCGTCACGCCGGCCGATCCACGGGTGGAAGAAGCTCGCCCCCGCGCCCGCGGGCGGGAAGCACAGCACCGCCGCACTCATCATGTCTCTCCAAAGGTCCGTGGGTCCCTCGACCCGGTCAGGCGGTCTCCGGCTCCTCGGCCGCCATACGCTCCAGCACCGTCCAGGCGGTCGCCGCGACGGTGAAGTCGGCGTAGAGGTCGCGCACCGTCAGCCGCACGCCGAACGCGTCCCGCAGCCGGGCCGCGAGCCGCACGGCGACCAGCGACTGGCCGCCCAGGTCGAAGAAGTTGTCGTGGACGCCGATGTCCTCGCGTCCCAGCAGCGACGACCAGATGGCGGCGACCTCCTCCTCCAGCGGAGTACGCGGCGCGGTGTACGCGACGGCGCGCCCGGGTACGCCGGGCTCGTCCGCCGCCCCGGCCACCCCGGCCGTGCCCGGCCCGCCGGCCGCCCCGGCCGCCTCGCGGGCGGCGGGCACCGAGTCCGCCGGCACCGTCTCGTCCAGCAGTCGCGACAGGCGCTCCCCGGGCCGTTCGGCGGCCGCTCGCAGGAACGCGGCGAGCTGCTCGGCCAGGCGCCGCGCACCGGCCGCGTCGAACACGTCGTCGGCGTACTCCAGGGCCGCGAGCAGGGTTCCGCCCGGCTCGGGGCGCACGTCGAGGACCAGGCCGGCCTTCGCGCTGTCGACGTCCACGGGCAGCAGCTCGAACGCGATGCCCGCGCTCCGCCACGTCGAGGGCCGGGCGCTCTGGAGCACCAGCATCACCTGCGAGCGCAGCGCCTCGGCACCCGGCAGGCCCCGCCGGCGCAGCACCTCGACGGCCTGCTCGAACGGCAGCTCCTGGTGGTCGAAGGCGTCCAGGCAGCCGGTGCGCACGCGCTCCAGCAGCCCGGTGAACGACGGGTCGCCGGACAGGTCGGTGCGCAGCAGCAGCGGGTTGACGAAGTAGCCGATGAGCCCTTCGAGTTCGGGGCGGTCGCGCCCGGCCATCGGGGAGACGACCGTGATGTCGTCCTGGGCGCAGTACCGCGACAGCAGCGCGTCGAAGGCGGCCAGCAGCACCATGAAGAGCGTCGCGCCCTCCGCGCGGGCCAGCTCGTCCAGCCGGGCGGCCAGCGGCGCCGGAAGCGTGAAGTGGTGCGTCCCGCCCCCGGTCCCGCCCCCGGTCCCGCCCCCGGCCCGGCCCCCGGTCCCGTCCGCACCGGAGGCCGCGCCGTCGCGTGCCGTGGGCAGCCGCAGCGGGGCCGCCCCGGCCAGCGTCCGGGACCAGTGCTCCGTCAGCCGCTCCAGGGTCGCGCCGGTGAGCGTGTCACGCTGCCAGACCGCGAAGTCGGCGTACTGGATGGGAAGTTCCTCCAGCGGCGGCTCGGCGTCCGCCAGGGCGGCCGCGTAGGCGACCGACAGCTCCTCGAGCAGGATCGCCGAGGACACCCCGTCGGTGACGATGTGGTGCATGGCCAGCAGCGCGACATGGTGCTCGGGTTCCAGCCGCAGCAGCCGCAGCCGTACCAGCGGGCCCACCGCCAGGTCGAACGGCTCGGCGAGCACCTCGCGGGCGACCGGGCCGACCTCCTCCGGCCGGGCCGGCGTCACCGGCACCGTCAGGGGCGCCGTCCCGCCGATCACCTGGACGGGCACGTCACCGTCGAGGGCGAAGACGGTGCGCAGCGCCTCGTGGCGCCCGACCACCGTGTTCAGGGCGCGCTCCAAAGCCGCCGTGTCCAGCGGCCCGCGCAGCCGCACGGCCGCGGTGATGTTGTACGCCGACAGGCCCGGGTCCAGCTCGTGCTGGAGCCACAGGCTCTGCTGGGCGAACGACGTCACCACGCTCAGCGATTCGTCGGCCGTCACCGTCCACCCTCCTCGTCAGGATCGTCACCGGATGGTGCACCCCCACCCGCACCGGGCGGCAGTCAGGCAATGTCCCGACTGCCCGGCCGGCCCCCGCCCGGCCGATCATCCGGGGATGTCCGCCTCGCGGCCCACTGAAAGGACCTGACGTCGTGTCGCCAAGCACCACGGCTCACCCTCCGGCCATCTCCACGGCCGTCGACGACCTGTCGGCGTGGGGCGGTCACCTGCTGTCCGCGGCCGACGTGTCGCTCCTGACGGGGGCGACCGCGCCGGACTGGGACGCCTACGCCCGCCACTGGGACGACCTCCTCCTCGACGAGTACATGCAGGACGGGGGGACCTACCGCCACCGCCGCTACGGCCACTACGTACTGGACGCCGCGACCGGTGACCTCACCGCCCAGCCGCACGGGCCGTACTACCAGCCCAGGATGGTCAACCCGCTCAACGGCGGTGTACGGCGGCACTTCGCCCCGCTCACCGACGCCTTCCGCGACGACCCGCTCACCCGGGCCCTCGTCCTCACCCTCGGCGACGTCTTCTCCCGGGTGGAGGGCGTGCACCGCTGGGACGTCAAGCTGCACCCCTTCCGCATCGTCACCACGCCCGACCAGCAGGGCAGGCCCGCCCCGCAGGGCGTGCACCGGGACGGCACCGCCTTCGTCACCTCGCTGCTGGTGGGGCGCACCAACGTCACGGGCGGCGAGAGCTCCCTGTACGCGCAGGACGGCACCCGGCTGCTCACCACCACGCTGGTCCGCCCCGGCGACCAGCTCCTCGCGGACGACCGGAGGCTGCTGCACGACGTGACGCCCCTGACACCCGTCGACCCCGCGCGCCCCGCGTACCGCGACGTCCTCATCATCGACTTCGACCACGTCGCGGACGAGACCGGACGGGGGCTGTGATGGCGGACGTCACCTCCCGCACCACCGACGACCTCCTGCGCACCCTCCAGGAGCTGTCGCCCGAGCGCCGCGCCCTGCTCGCCCGGCGCCTGGCCGCCCGTACCCCCTCGGCCGCGGCCCCGCCGCCCGTCCCCGCCCTGCCGCGCGGCGGCGGCACCGAACGCTTCGTCCCCTCCCCGGGCCAGCAGCAGCTCCACTACCAGTACGAGCTCGACCCCGGGGCGCTCAACTACCTGCTGCCGATCGCCGTACGACTGCACGGCGACCTGGACCCCGACGCCCTCGCCGCCGCCCTCGCCTCCGTCGTGGCCCGCCACGAGTCGCTGCGCACCGGCTTCGCGCCCGACCCCGGGCGCGGGATCACACAGGTCGTACGGGCCGCGCACGAGGTGTCCGTGGAGCTGGTGCGCGGCACCGCCCACGCCGACGACGTGCCGCGCCTCATCGAGGACGTCACCACCGTCCCCTTCGACCTCACCGAGCCGCCGCTGCTGCGCGCCGCCCTGTGGGAGCTCCAGGAGGCCCGCCCCGGCGGGGCGGAACACGGCGGGGCGGTGCCCGGCGAGCGGTCGTGGCTGCTCGTCCTGTGCGTCCACCACATCGTCGTCGACGGCTGGTCGCTCGGCGTCCTGGTCGACGAGATCGCCGAGGCGTACGCCGCCGCCGTCGACGGGCGCCCGGCGGACCTTCCCGACCTGCCCGTCCAGTACGCCGAGTTCGCCGACCGCCAGCAGACGTGGCTGTCCGGCCCGGACGCCGCACGGCAGCTCGCCCACTGGCGCGAGCGCCTCGACGGCGCCCCGCCGCTCGAACTGCCCGGCGACCGCCCGCGCCCCGCGAAGCCCACCTACGAGGGCGCCGCCGTGCGCCTCGACCTGGAGCCCGCGCTCGTCGAGGGCATCGGCCGGCTGGGCCGCTCCGAGAACGCCACCCCCTTCATGGTGCTGCTCGCCGCCTACGCCGCCGTGCTGCACCGCTGGTCCGCCGAGCGCGACCTCGTCGTCGGCACCGCCGTCGCCGGCCGGTCCGGCCCCGAATGGGAGCCGCTCATCGGCTTCTTCGTGAACACCCTCCCGCTGCGCCTGGCCGTCGACCCCACCGGCTCGTTCCGCGACCTGCTGCGCACCGCCCGGGACAGCGCCCTGGACGGCTTCGCCCACCAGGACGTGCCCTACCCGACGATCGTGCGCGAGGCGGGCGGGGAACGCCGCAGCGGCAGGTCCGCCCTGCTGCGGGTGCTCCTCGCCCTGCGCAACGTCCCCGCGCGGGAGCTGCGGCTGCCCGGGGTGCGCACCGAGACGCTCGAACTGCCCAAGCGCGGCTCGGACCTCGACCTCTCCCTGGAGTTCGCGCCCGCCGCCGGCCAGGACGGCGGGCTGACGGGCTGGCTGTCGTACGCGGCCGACCTGTTCGACCCCGAAACCGCGCGGCGGATCGCCACCGCCGTGCACGAGGTGCTGGCCGCCGCGGTGGCCACCGAGGGCGCCGCCGCCGTGTGCGACCTGCCGCTGACGACCGCCGGCGAACGCCACCGGCTGGTCGCCGAGTGGTCGGGCCGGGGCACCCCCGGCGCCGCCGAGGGGGACCTGCTCGACGCCTTCCACGCCCGCGCCGCCGCCACCCCCGGTGCCGTCGCCGCCGTCGCCGACACGGCCGCCCCGGCCTCCCTCACGTACCGCGAACTCGACGAGCGCGCCAACCGGCTGGCCCACCTGCTGCTGCGCCGGGGCGTCCGGCCCGAGGACCGGGTGGCGGTCCTGCTGCCGCGCGGCCTGCCCCTGCTCACCGCCGTCCTCGCGGTGCTCAAGGCGGGCGCCGTCCTGCTGCCCCTGGAGTCCGAGCACCCGAGCGACCGCCTCGCGCGGATCGTCACCGACGCCTCACCGGTGCTCGCCCTCACCAGCGGGGCGCTCGCCGCCCGGCTGCCCGACGGCGTGGACACCCTCCACGCCGAGGACCTGGACGCCCTGACCGCCGACTGCCCGGCCGCCCGGCCGGCCGTCCCCCACCACCCCGACGGCGGCGCCTACGTCCTGTACACCTCGGGCTCCACCGGCCGCCCCAAGGGCGTCGTGGTCACCCGGGGCAATCTGGCCGAGCGCCTCGCCGGCATGTGCGCTCAGTTCGCCCTCGGCGCCGACGAGGCCGTCCTGCACAAGACGCCGCTGAGCGCCGACACGTGCATGTGGGAGCTGCTCGTCGCCCTGCACTGCGGCGGAACCGTCGTCCTCGCCGAACCCGGCCGGCACACCGACGCGGACTACCTGTACGGCGTCCTCACCCGGCACACCGTCACCACCTGCTTCTTCGTCCCCTCGGTGCTGCGCCCCGCGCTGGAACGGGGCGGCTTCGCCGCCGCGGCGCCCGCGCTCAGGCTGGTCATCGCCGCCGGCGAGGAGCTCCCGGCCGGGCTGGCGGACCAGTTGCTGGCCCAGGCGCCGCACATCCGGCTCGTCAACTCCTACGGGCCCACCGAGACCACCATCAACATCGCCGAGCACACCGTCACCGCCCCCGCCTCCGAGCCCGTACCCATCGGCCGGCCCGTCCCGGGCACCGAGCTGTACGTGCTCGGCGAGCACGGCGGCGTCCAGCCCGTCGGCGTACCCGGCGAACTCCACGCGGGCGGCGCCCAGGTGGCCCGCGGCTACCTGGGCCGCCCCGGGCAGACCGCCGACGTCTACGTCCCCCACCCGTTCGTCCCCGGGGCCCGGCTGTACCGGACCGGCGACCGGGCGCGCTGGCGCCCCGACGGGCTGCTGGAGTTCCTCGGCCGCACCGACCACCAGGTCAAGATCCGCGGCTTCCGGGTGGAACCGGCCGAGGTGGAGAGCGCCCTGCGCACCCACCCGGACGTCGCCGACGCCGTGGTGCTCGCCAGGAAGGGCCCCTCGGGCGCCCCGCGCCTGGTCGGCTACGCCACCCCGGCACCGGGCCGGCCGGCGCCCGACACCGCCGCGCTCCGCGCCCACCTGCGGGGCGTGCTGCCCTCGCCCATGGTGCCGGACCTGTTCGTCGTGCTCGACGCCTTCCCGGTCACCCTCTACGGCAAGATCGACCGGGCGGCCCTGCCGGAGCCCGGGCCGGTGGCCGCCGCGGTGAGGAGACCGCCCGCCGACGCGCTCCAGGAGGTCCTGGCCGGGATCTGGCGCGAGACGCTCTCGGTGGACGACCCCGGAATCGACGACGACTTCTTCGAACTGGGCGGCCACTCCGTCCTCGCGACACTCGTGGTCTCCCGCATCCGCGAGCTGTTCCGGCTCGAACTGCCGCTGCACTTCTTCGTCGACGCCCCCACCATCGCGTCGCTGGCCACGCTCATGCGCGCCGAGGGCGCGGAGGCGGGCACGGACGTCGACCGGGTGGCCGCCCTCGTCCGCCAGGTCCAGCGCATGACACCGGACGAGGTCGCCCGGAAGCTCGGGACCTGACACCGTGCGGTCCACGGACACGGCCCCACCGGTCGCCGAGCGCGCCAAGGCCCCCGCCCCGGGCGGATTCTGGCGGCTGTGGGCCGCCACCACGGCCTCCGGGCTGGGCGACGGCACCCGGATCGCGGCGATGGCCGTGTACGCCGCCGCCCTCTCCGGAGACCCGCTCCACGTCGCCCTGGTCGCCCTGGCGGGCAAGCTGCCCTGGACCTGCGTCGGCCTGTTCACCGGCGCGCTGGCCGACCGGGTCGACCGGTGGCGGACCCTGTGGATCTGCGACGTGGCCCGCGCCGTGGTCATGGCGTGCCTGGTCGTGCTCATCGTGACCGGGCACGTCGGCATCGCCGTCCTGGCGGTGGTGTCGTTCCTGCTCACGTCGATCGCGACGCTCGCCGAGAGCCTCTCGCAGGCCGTCGTGCCCGACGTGGCCGGGCCCACCTCGCTCGAGACGGCCAACAGCCGTCTGATGGGCGGGCAGTTGCTCTTCAGCGAGTTCCTCGGGGCGCCGCTCGGCACCGCGCTGTTCGTCCTCGGCAGGCCCCTGCCGTTCGCCCTCGACACGCTCACCTTCGCCGTCTCGGCGGTGCTGGTGTGCGGTGTCCGCGTCCCCCGGGACCCGGGCGGCCCGCCCCGGGCCGGCGACCTGACCGCGAGGTCCGTCCTGCGCGACACCGCCGAGGGCGTCCGCTGGCTGTGGCACCGGCGGGAGCTGCGCACGGTCTGCCTCCTGGTCGGGCTGCTCAACTTCAGCGTGGTGGCCGTGATGGGCATCGCCGTGCTGTACGCCCTGGAGGTGCTGGGCACCGGCGAGCGCGGGTACGGCGTGCTGCTCGTCGTCGTCGCGGCGGGCGGCCTCGCGGGGGTGCTGGCCGCGCCGCGCGTCACCGCCCAACTGGGCCGGGGGCGGGCGCTGCGGGTGGCGTTCGCCCTGTGCCCGGTGCCGTTCGTGGTCGCCGGGTGCACCTCCGACGGCCCGGTGGCCGCCGTGGCGCTGGCCGTCGTGGGCGCGAGCATGTCCCTGGTCACCGTGGTGACCGTCTCGGTGCGCCAGTCGCTGGTCCCCACCGCGCTGTTCGGCCGCGTGAACGGCGGCTACCGGCTCGTCGTCAACGGGCTGTCCCCGCTGGGCAGCCTGGCCGGCGGGGTGACGGCCTCCGCGTGGGGGCTGCGTGCCCCGTTCTTCCTGGCCGCGGCGGTGCTCGCCGTGGCCGCCGTCGCGATGCTGCGGCTGCCGCCCGGAGCCTTCGACGCCCCCGCCGCCCCCCAGGAACCGAGGAGCCCCCGCCCCATGGGAGACACGACAACGTCCACGCGGCCCCCCGCCCCCGCCCGTACCGAAGACCCGTCCACGGCCGCCCCTGCCACCGCCGGTGACGGGGGCTCAGCCGCCGCCGCGGCCGTGGCGGACCCCGCCGCCCCGCCGCCTCCCGCACCCCGCGGGTGGTGGCGGACCGGGCCGCTGCCCCGGCTGCTGGTGCCGCTGCTCGCCGCCGTCGCCGCCACCGTCACCGCGCTCGGCGCCGTGACCACGCCCGACCCGCTGCCCGCCTCCGCCCCGGCCGGCACCTTCTCGGCGGACCGCGCCCACGAGCACGTCGCCGCCGTCGCGGGCCGCCCGCACCACGTCGGCACGGCCGCCAACGACGCCGTACGCGACGAACTCGTCGCCCGCTTCACCGCGCTGGGGCTCACCCCCCGGGTGCTGCCCGGCACCGGGGCCGACACGGAGTCGGGCGCGGCCATGGTCGGGTGGACGCGGAACATCGCCGCCACCGTGCCCGGCACCGCGCCGACCGGGCGCGTCCTGGTCGTCGCCCACTACGACTCGGCCGAGACCAGCCACGGCGCCTCCGACGACGGGCTCGGCGTCGCCACCGCGCTGGAGATCGCGCGGGCCGTCACGGCGGGGCCCGCGCCCCGCAACGACATCACCTTCCTCCTCACCGACGGGGAGGAACCCGGCATGCTGGGCGCCCGCGCCTTCGTCGCCGCCGACCGGGGCGCGGCGGAGTCCACGGTGGTGCTCAACCTGGAGGCCCGGGGCACCTCGGGGCGGGCGGTGATGTTCCAGACCGGTTCCGGCGACAGCGAGCTGCTGGCGGCGCTCGGCGACCGGGTCCCGGTGGCCACGTCGCTCTCCGACGAGATCTACGGCATGCTCCCCAACGACACCGACTTCACGGTGCTGCGGGACGCCGGGACGACCGGCCTGAACTTCGCGGTGATCGCGGGCTCCGCCAACTACCACACCCCGCGCGACAGTCTGGACACCCTCAGCCGCGACAGCCTCCAGGACATGGGGGAGACCACCCTGGCCGCGACCCGGCACCTCGCCCGCGCCGACCTCGGCGGCGTCGCGGACGGCGGCGACAGTACGTACTTCTCGCTCGCCGGCCTGCTGGTGCGCTACCCGGCGTCCCTGGTGCTGCCGGGCGCGCTGCTCGCCGTCGCCGGTGCGGTGGCCGCGCTCGTGGCCGCCCGGCGGCGGGGCGCCCTGCGGCTGCGGGCGACCGCCGCCGTGGCGGCCACCCTGCCGCTCGCCCTGCTCGTGGCCGCCGCGGCGGGCAGCGCGCTGTGGCCCGCCCTGACATGGCTGCGCCCGGAGTGGACCGGGTTCGCCCTCGGCAGTCCCTACCGGCCCGGGCCGGTGGCCCTCGCCGCCGTGCTGTCGGCGGCCGTGGTCACCTGGGTGTGGGCGGTACGGGTGCGCCGGCGGGCCACCGGCCCGGAGGTGAGCGCGGCCGTCACGGTGTGGCTGGCGCTGTGCGCGGTGCTGACGGCCGTGGTGCTGCCCGGCGCGTCGTACCTGTTCCTGTGGCCCGCGCTGGCGGGAGCGGGCGGACTCGCCGTGGCGGCACGGCTCCCGGCGGCCTCGCCGTGGCGCGCCGCCGCGACGACGGCGGCCGTCCTCCCGGCGGCCGCGCTGATGGCGCCGATCGTGGTGCTGCTCTTCGACACCGTCCCGCTCGCCCTCGTCGCCGTACCGCTGCCGCTGGTCGTGCTGTGCCTGGCGGCCGCACTGCCGGCGGCGGCGAAGGCGGTGTCCCGCCGCACCGCCCGCTCGCTCACCGCGCTCGGCACGCTGGCCGCGGTGGCCGCCGCGGGCACCGCCCTGCCGCTGAACCGTCCCGACGCCGCGCACCCGGCCCAGGTCAGCCTGGTCCACACCCGGGACGCCGACACCGGCCGCGCCCTGTGGGCCTCCAACGGCACCGGCCGTTCGGCCTGGCTGGAGCGGTACGTGGGGGCGGGCACCACCGCGCTGGAGGACCGCTTCCCGTCGCTCGACGAACCGGCCGCCTGGCGCACCGGGCCGGCCCCGGCCGTCCCGTCCCCGGAGCCCCGGCTCACGGTGAAGGGCATCACCCGGCACGGCGACGTCCGGCGCGTCCGCCTCCACGTGGCCACCGTCCACGGCCGTGCCGCCGAACTCGCCCTGTACGCCGACGCCCAGGGCGCCCCCGTGGTCCGGGCGACGGCCGCCGGTCACACCGTCCCCGGCGGCGCCAATCGCGACGCCGACCGCTGGACGTGGGGCCTGCTGCTCACCGCCCCGCCCGCCACGGGCACCGAGGTCGTCCTGGACGTCCGCGGCGACCGCCCGCTCCTGCTGCGCGCCGTCGCCCTCACCCCGGGCCTCCCGGCCGGCTCCCTGACCGTCCCGCGCCCCCGCGACGTCACCTGGTCCGCCCAGGACGCGGGCGTCAGCCTGGTGTCCCGGTCGTACCGCTGGTGAGTGCCGGTCCGCCGAAGCCGTGCAGCAGCGTGTCGACGACGCGCGTGGCGAGGGCGTCGACGGCCGCGTCGGTGTCCGGCGCCTCGGCCGCCGCCTCGTGGATGAGGAGGTAGTACACGCGCCGGGCCCAGTCCACATCGGTGTCGGCCCGGAGCAGGCCGGCGTCCCGCGCGCGGGCGAACAGCCGCTCGCACTGGGCCAGTACACCCGCGTGCACACGGGCGACCTCGGGGGCGTCGGTGGGCAGGGCGCCCATCGCGAAGCCCCAGCCGGTCTTGACGCGCAGCACGTTGGCGGTGACCTGGTAGAGGGCGACGGCCGGTGGCGCGGTGTCCGGGCAGGCGGCCTCCACGGCTTCCCGGAACCGCTGCGTCGCCCACGCGGCCAGCGCCGTGATCAGCGCCTCGCGTGAGGCGAACCGCCGGTGGACGGTGGTGCGGGCGACCCCGGCGGCCTCGGCGATCTGCTCCACCGTGGCCGCGGGGTTCGCGGACAGCACCCGCTCGGCGGCCTCGAGGATGGCGCGAACCGTCCGCTCGGCATCGGCGCGCAGCGGCTTCGGCGAATCGGATAGCGCCATGGGGTGCGGCTCCTTCCCTGTCCGTGAACGATCCCGTCAGGATACATCCTTGTGGCCATTCATTTCCTAGTTGCAACACGCATGACGCATCTCGTACGTTAGTCGCGTCATCGGAGATGTGTTGTGCGAGTGGAGGATCACCATGGAGCTGCACCTGAACGGCCGCACCGCCCTGGTCACGGGAGCGAGCCGGGGCATCGGGCTCGCCGTGGTACGGGCGCTGACCGCCGAGGGCGTCCGCGTCGTCGCGGCGGCCCGTACCCCCACCCCCGAACTCGAGGCGACCGGCGCCGTGACCGTGGCGGTGGACCTGTCCGACCCCGCCGGGGCCGAACGGCTGGTGGGCGAAGCCATGGCCGCCCTCGGCGGCATCGACATCCTGGTCAACAACGTCGGCGGTGGTGACGGCGGTCTGACCGGCGGGTTCCTCGAGATGACCGACGCGCAGTGGGCCGAGGTGACCGACCTGAACTTCTTCGCCACCGTCCGGGTCACCCGCGCCGCCCTGCCCGCCCTGCTCGCCCGCCGGGGCGCGATCGTCAACGTGTCCTCGATCGGCGCCCGCGTCCCGCACGGCGGGCCCGTCGCCTACACGACGGCCAAGGCCGCGCTCACCGCGCTCGGCAAGGCGCTGGCGCACGAGTTCGGCCCGCGGGGCGTGCGGGTGAACACGGTCTCGCCCGGCCCGGTCCGCACCGCGATGTGGGAGAGCCCGACCGGCTACGGCGCGGAGCTGGCGGCGTCGATGGGCGTCCCGCACGCCGACCTGCTGGCCGGAGTGCCGGCCGCGACGGGCATGCTGATCGACCGGCTGGTCGAACCGGACGAGGTCGCGGCGCTCGTCGCGTACCTCGCCTCGCCCCTCGCCGCCGCGACGACCGGCGCCGACCACCTCATCGACGGCGGGGCGGTCAAGACCGCCTGACCGCGCGGCCGGGACACACCGGCGCCCCGCCCCTCACGAGAGGGAGCGGGGCGCCGGGGTGTGCCGGAGGGTTACAGGCCCTCGGGGATGCGCTCGTTGACCACGACCTGCTCGATGGTCTGGCGGGCGCGGATGAGGTCGAAGCTGCCGTCCGCGCGGCGCAGCACCTCGGCGGCCTCCGGGTAGGAGTTGAAGTTCTTCATCGACATGCTGGAGCAGTAGCTGCCCGCCCGCTCGATGACGATGAAGTCGCCGATCTCGGTGCGGCCGAGGGGGACCGGCGCGAGCTGCTCGACCGGCTTGTAGGAGGCGGTCAGGACGTCACCGGCGATGCAGCAGTGGCCGACGACGTTGTACTCCTCGGCGTCGTCCGCGGCGCGCGTGCCGGTGGCGGGGACCGACACGATGGGGTGCTGGACGCCGTAGTAGGAGGGACGGGCGATCTCGGTGAGACCACTGTTGATCTTCAGGAAGGAGTTGCCGTCCTCGCCGGTGTCCGCCTTGTCGATGACCTTGGTGACCAGCGCGCCGGACAGGGCGGTGAGGTAGGTGCCCGGCTCGACCTCGGTGTGCAGGCGCCGGCCGGTCTCCTCGGCGAAGGCGGTCAGCTCGTCGGCGACCACACGGGCCCACTCGGTGTGGTCGTAGACCGGGTCGGTGTGCAGCGCGCTGACGCGGTAACCGCCGCCCAGGTCCAGGGTGTGGACGTCCTGGAAGTCGCGGGCGAACGACAGCATGGTGCGGACGGCGTCGATCAGGATGTCCCAGTGGTGGCCCGAGCCGATGTGCGACTGGAGGCGGACCAGCTTCAGGCCGTGCTCGTCGACGATCCGCTTGACCTCCGGGAGCTGCTCGTGCCAGATGCCGAAGCTGGACTGGGGGCCACCGCTGTTGAGCCGGCCCACCAGGCCCGAACCGAAACCGGGGTTGATGCGGATGGCGACCTCGCCGCCGGGGTAGTTGCGGCCGTACTCGTCGAGCTGGTGCAGCGAGCCCGCGTCGAACTGGAGGCCCGCGTCGATCAGCTCGCGCAGGTTGTCGTCGAAGACGGCCTCCTGGGCGGTCATCGAGATCTTCGCCGGGTCGGCCCCGGCGATCACCGCACGGCGGGCCTCCCACACCGAGCTGGCGTCGAAGGAGAAGCCCTGCCGGTCGAAGAGCCGGATGATCGCCTGGCTGGGGCACGCCTTCAGGGAGTAACGCACCGTCAGGCCGAAGGCGTTGGGCAGCGTCGCCATCGTCTCGGAGGAACGCCGCACGGTGGCCTCGTCGTAGACGAAGACGGGCGTGCCGAACCGCTCGGCGACCGTACGGACGTCGTCCTGGCTCAGAAACTTCAACTGCTCCATTGCGACCTCGCTCATTTCGGGCTCATTCCTCGGTGTCGGTAGTGCGTACGTGTACGGGGGTGGGGGCGTCCAGGACCCGGTGGCGGGCCCGGAGCCTGCGGCGGTACCCGTCCGGGTCCGCCGCGCTGAGCTCCTCGTGCAGCAGCCGCAGCCGGTGGTGGGGCGTGCCCGGCCACAGGTGGTGGACGGTGTGGTAGCCGTCGCTGTGCGGATGGATCAGCCAGCGCTGCACCGCACCCAGGTTGGTGACGGTGGAGTCGAAGACGGTGTCGGCGTCGTGGTAGCTGTGCTCGCTGCTCTCGCCGATGAACCGCAGCACCGGCAGGGCCGCCGCGTGGCCCGCCAGCCACACGGCTCCGGCGGTCGCGGCCGGGCCCGCCCCCCACAGCAGCCACCCCGGCACGGCCACCACGGCCAGCGCCCACAGCGGCGGCAGCAGCAGTCCGGGCAGGTCGGTGGAGGTGGTCCGGTACCAGCTCCGCTGGTGGGCGGCGAGCCGCACCAGCATCGAGCGGGTGTAGGCGAGGCGGCTGCCCCGGTCCAGCCCGGCCAGGTCGAGTTCGGCGTAGCGCCGCAGGTCCGGGTCGTCGTCGGTGCCCAGCCGGCTGTGGTGCAGCAGGTGGTCGGCGCGGTAGCGGGCGATGCGTATCCCGGTGGGCAGCCCCGCCAGGAGCCCGGCGCACAGGTCGTTGGCCCGGCGGTGGTGACGGCACCAGTTGAAGTGGCTCGCCTCGTGCACCAGGCACTCCAGCGCCCGGAGCTGACGCCCCACCAGCAAGGCCGCGGCCAGCACCACCAGCACCCCCGCCGCCGCGCGGCCGCCGCCGCCGGACCACCAGCCCGGCCAGGCGGCCGCCAGCGCGGCCAGCGGGACGCTGACGTGGTCCCAGCCCGCCATCAGCACCGAGACGCCGAGCCGTGTGCGGTGGGCGTCGCGCAGGACACCGCGCAGCGCGGCCGGTGCCCGGTACCCCCGTGCGTACGGGCGCCGCTCCGGTGGCCGGACCACCCGGTCCTGCGGCGCCGGGACGGCGAGGGTGTGCGTCATGCGGACTCCAGGAAGGGCGTGCCGGCACGAGCCCGGCACGGAAGGACGGTCAGTCGGTCGGGGCGGAGAAGATCATCCGGATCTCGGTGTTGCGGTAGCCCGCACGGGCGAAGGCCGCCGCCATCGGCGCGTTGCCGGTGTCGGTCGTCGCCGTGATCAGCTCCGCGCCGCGCCCGGCGTGGCTGCGGGTGATCTCGGCCAGCAGCTCGTCCACGTACCCCCGGCCGCGCAGCTCGGGGACCACGCCCAGGTAGCCGACGTTGGGGTTGTACGGGGTCGCGGAGGGGATGGCGAGGCCGGCGACGGTGCCGTCGGCCGTCCGCGCGATCCGCCACCACGCGCGCTCGCCGGGGCAGTCGCGGTAGTACTCCAGCTCGTGCCGGGCCGTGGCCTCGGCCCCCTTGGCGGCCAGGTTCTTGCGGGTCTCGGCGTCCAGGCTGCCCTGGGCGATCCGCCGGAACACGACGAGGAACTCCTCGTCGGACGCCTCGTGGAAGGTGAGCCTCGGCGCGGCCGGCTCCGGCACCCCGTCCTTCGGCGTCCACTCCAGGCGCAACCGCTCCACCTCGACGGTCAGCCCGGCGGCCAGCGCCGCCTCGCGCCGCCACGCCATCGCGGCCGCCACCGCCGGGTCGTCGCGCCAGCCGTTGGGCAGCGTCACGTTGTACAGCGGCGGGCGGGGCGCGCCCTGCTCGCGGAACGCCGTGTGGCCGGCCCGCAGCAGGTCGGTGGCGAGCGCCGCGCGGTCGGCGACCGAGCCGTCGACGTGCAGGCAGTCCAGCGCCAGCGGGTGCTCGCCCGCCGACTGGCCCCACCACAGGGCGCGCGCCACCACACGGCCGTCCCGCTCGGCGATCCACGTCCACTCCGGCCGGTACATGGCCTCGGCCAGCTCGGCCCGGTACCGGTCGGCGGGAATCCAGCTCACCGGCTCGTCGACGGTGACGGCCGCGACCCGGTCGAGGTCGGCGTCGTGGGCGGGGCGCAGCAGCATGGGCTCTCCGGTGGTGCGGTAGGGGTGGGGGGTGGAGGGTGGAACGGTCACCGGCCGGGCACGCCGTCGGTGTGCAGGTCCGACATGGCCACGAGGATGCGGCGGTCGCCGGTGAACGGCGCACGGGCGTGCGCGGCGAGGAAGTTGTCCACGATCAGCACGTCGGACCGCTCCCACGGGAAGGACACGGACGCCTCGCGGTACAGGCCCCGGATCAGGTCGGCGACCTCGTCCTCGATCGGCTCGCCGTCGCCGTAGTACGCGTTGCGCGGCAGACCCTCGACGCCGTACTCCTCGACGAGGACCTCGGCGACCTCGGGCGGCATGTTGGAGACGTGGAACAGGTGCGCGTGGTTGAACCACACCGTCTCGCCGGTACGGGGGTGGCGGGACACCGCCTGGCGCACCGCGGACGTCCGCAGCCCGTCGTCGGCGGTCCACTCGAAGTCGGTGCCCGACTGGCGGCAGTAGGCCTCCACCTCGGCGCGGTCGGTGGTCTGGAAGACCTCCTGCCACGGCTGGTCGAGGTCGGGGCCGTAGTTGCGCACGTACCGCACGCCGTGCCGCTCGAACCGCTCGCGCACATCGGCCGGGATGCGCGGCAGGACCGTCCGCTCGCTGGCCACCGGCGTGGCGCCGCCGACCGGTGAGGGCAGATCGCCGTAGAAGTACAGCAGGCTCGGCCAGTTGTGGGAGTACGACATCTCGTGGTGGAACGGGATCCACTGGTCCGCGCTCAGCTCGGTCGACGTGAAGACCTTGTCGGCGACCTCCGTACGCGTCGCCGCCCGCTCCAGGTAGCCCAGCAGCTCCGGCGAGACGGCCCGGGCCGCCCGTCCGAACGCCTCCGGGTCCGGGACGTCGAAGCCCCGCAGCAGCAGCGCCCCGTAACGGTCGAGGCCGGCGCGCAGCTCCTCGCGGCGCCCGGCGATCCAGGCGTCCAGGGCCAGGCCCGGCTCGTGGGCGCGGACCTCCAGCAGGAACGGCTCGTCGTCCAGCGGGCGGCTCGTGACGGCACCGTCCGTCACCACGGCGGCGGCGCTCACGCGGCGCTCCCGGCGGCCGCGCCGGAGACGACGGCGCCGGCGGAGACGGCGTCGGACATCGCCGTCAGGATGCGGCGCGGGCCCTCGAAGGGCTCCCGGGCGTGCGCCACCAGCATGTTCTCCACCAGCAGCACGTCACCCGGCTGCCAGTCGAACGCCGTGGTCTCCGCCTCGTACGCCGCCCGCAGCTCCGCCAGGACGTCGTCCTCGATCCTCGAGCCGTCCCCGTAATAGGTGTTGTACGGCAGGTCCTCCTCGTCCAGCACCTCCCGCAGCCCCGTGCTCACCTCCTCGGGCAGCGAGGTGACGTGGAAGAACAGCGCGTGGTTGAACCACGTCCGCTCCCCGGTCACCGGGTGCGTGCGGACCGCCGGGCGGACCTGCGCGGTCCGCAGGTGGTCGTCGTCCACCCACTCGGCGGTGATGTCCGCGCCCGCGCAGTACGCGTCGACGTCGGCCCGCCGCTCGGTCTGGAACGCCTCCTGCCACGGCAGGCTGATGCCCGGCAGGTAGTTGCGCACGTACCGCACGCCCAGTTGTTCGAACTTCGCCACCGTGGCCGGCCGCAGCCGGGCCAGCACGCGGCGCGAGTCGGCCAGCGGCGTACGCCCGCCGCTGGTGGCCGCCCGCTCGCAGAAGAACACGATCCGCGTGGGCCACTTGGCGGTGTACGACTGCTCGTTGTGCAGCAGGATCGGCTGGTCCGCCGGGTACTCCGTGGACGTGTACACGCCGTCGGAGACCTTGCTGCGCGGGGAGGAGCGCTCCCCGTACGCCAGGACCTGCGGCGACAGCGCGTCCATCACGGCCCGGAAGTCGTCCGGACCCGCCACGCCGAACTGGCGGAACAGCACCGCCCCGGCCCGGTGTGCCAGCTCGTCGATCCGGTCACGGTTCGCGGCCACCCACTCGGGCAGCGGCGCGCCCGGCGCGTGCGCCCGCACCAGCGCGGGCAGGGACCGGCCCTCCCACACCTGGAAGGTGCGGACCGGTGTCTGCAAGGAAGTGGTCATCCTGGGTGTTCCCCTCCTGAGGGCGGTCGGCGGTCGGCGGCCGGTCAACGGCGGTGAGCGGTCCGGTCGATCCGCGGAATGGGCGTCTGTCCCACCGGGCCGGCGGCCTGGCCGCCGGACGCCGCGCGGTCGGCGGCGGCGAGCTTCTCCTCCACGGCCGCCGCCAGCCCGGCCACGTGCGGCGCCTTGAAGAACTGGCCGATCTTCAGCCCCACGCCGAACTGCGCCCGGATGCGGGAGATCGCCCGGATGGCGAGCAGCGAGTGCCCGCCCAGGTCGAAGAACGAGTCGTGCAGGCCGACCCGCTCCACCTGGAGCAGCTCCGCGCACAGCTCCGCCAGCTTTGTCTGCACCTCGGTGACCGGAGCCTCGTACGCGGCCTGTTCACGGCGCGCCGCGCCGTCGTCCGGCCGGGGCAGCGCCGACACGTCGACCTTGCCGTGCGCGCCGACCGGCCACTGCCGCAGCACGAACAGGTGCGCCGGGACCATCGCCTCCGGCAGCCGCTCCCGCAGGAAGTCCCGCAGCCCGGGCAGCAGGCCCTCCGCGTCCCGCTCCGAGGTGACGTGACCGAGCAGCGCGGGCTGCCCCTCCTCGCCCCGGTGGACCGTCACGAGGCTGCCGGTGACGTCCGGGTGCTCGCGCAGTACGGCGGCGATCTCCCCCGGCTCGACACGGTTGCCCCGGATCTTGACCTGGTCGTCCGCGCGGCCGAGGAACTCCAGCGACCCGTCCGCGAGCATCCTGGCCCGGTCACCGGTGGCGTACAGGCGCCGACCGGCGGCGAACGGGTGCGGGACGAACCGCTCGGCGGTCAGCCCCGGCAGGCCCGCATAGCCCCGGGCCACCTGCACGCCGCCGATGAACAGCTCGCCCGCCACGCCCACCGGCTGCGGGTTCATCGCCGCGTCCAGGACGTACAGTTCGGCGCCCGGCACCGGGCGGCCCATCGGCACCCGGCCCGTCCCGCCGCCCTCCGGGCGCACGACGGTGCCGGAGCTGACGTCGATCACCGCCTCGGTCGGCCCGTACTGGTTCACCAGCTCGGCGTGCGGGAAACGCTCCAGCAGCCGGTCGGCCAGCGTGCCCGGCAGCTCCTCGCCACCGCTCAGCAGCAGGCGCAGCGAGGGGTGCGCACCGGCGGGCGCGTCCGCGAACACCTGGAGCAGCGACGGCACGAAGTGGCAGACGGTCACCCGCTCGCGGTCGATCAGCCGGTGCAGGTACTCCAGGTCACGGTGCCCGCCGTCCCGGGCGGCCACCACGGTGGCGCCCGTCACCAGCGGCAGCAGCAGCTCCCACACGGCCACGTCGAAGCCGAGCGGCGCCTTCTGCAGGACGCGGTCGCCCGGGCCGGGCGCGAAGGCGTCCGCCATGCCGCGCAGCCGGTTCACCAGGCCCGCGTGGGTGTTCAGCACGCCCTTCGGACGGCCCGTGGTGCCCGAGGTGAACAGCAGGTAGGCGCCGCCGTCCGGGTGCGGCGCGGGAACGTCCACCGGGTGCCCGGGCTGCGCCGCGAGCCCGTCGGACGTCAGCTCGACGACCTCCGCGCCGGGCGTCAGGGCGCCCAGCCCCTCGCCGGACAGCACCAGGCGCGGGGCGCCGTCGGCCACCAGCCGCGCGAGCCGCGCCGGCGGGTACGCCGGGTCGAGCGGCAGCAGCACGGCACCGGCCTTGAGCACGCCCAGGGCGGCGGCCGCCAGCTCCGAACCGCGCGGCAGGCACACCCCGACGCGGTCCTCGGCGCCGATGCCGCGCGCCACCAGCAGGTGCGCCACGCGGTTGGAGCGCACGTCCAGTTCGGCATACGTCACCCGGTCGGTGCCGTCGCCGTCCTCGCCCGCGTCGCCCACGACGGCCACGGCGTCCGGGGCGGCGGCCACCCGGGCGGCGAACCACTCCGGCACCGACGGCCCGGTCAGCGCCCCGGCACGGGCACCGGACAGCTCGTGCACCACGGTGTCCCGCTCCGCGTCCGTCAGCACCGGCAGCCCGGCCACCGCCCGGTCCGGGCCCGCCGCGGCGGCCGCCAGCAGCGTCTCGAACGCGGACGCCAGCGCCAGGGCGGTGCGCCGGTCGAACAGCTCGGTGGAGTACTCCAGCCGCCCCGCGAGCCCTCCGGCACCGTCCGGCGCGAGCTGCACCGACAGGTCGCACCGCACGGTCCCGATCAGGGCGGGCAGCGCCTCGCACTCCAGGCCCGGCATGGCGAAGTCGGGCACCGGAGTGTTGTGCAGGGCCAGCCAGTGGCGCGCGATCGCCGTCTGCCCCGAGGCGTCCCGGTCCGACTGGAGCTCGGCGACGATCCGCTCGAAGGGCACGTCCTGGTGCGCGTACGCCTCCGTGCACACCTCCCGCGTGCGGCGCAGCAGCGCCCGGAAGGAGTCACCGGCGCCGAGCGCGATGCGCAGCGGCAGCGTGTTGACGAAGAAGCCGACCGTGCGCTCCAGTTCCGTGCGGGTGCGGCCCGCCACCGGCGTGCCGACGACCACGTCGTCACCGCCCGAGAACCGGCCCAGCACCGCCGCCCACGCCGCCGCCAGCGCCATGAACAGCGTCGACTGCTCCGAGTCGGTCAGGGACCGCAGCGCCCCCGTCACCTTCTCCGGCAGGGCCAGCGGCACCGTGTCACCGGCGTAGGACCGCTCGGCGGGACGCGGCCGGTCCGTCGGCACCTCCGTGGTGGGGACCCGGTCCAGCCGCTCGCGCCAGTACGCGAGCTGCTCGGCGAGGACGCCCTGCTCCAGCCACTGCCGCTGCCAGACGGCGAAGTCCGCGTACTGCACCGCGAGCTCGGGAAGGTTGGGCTCCCGCCCCTCGGCCAGCGCCGCGTACACCACGCCCAGCTCGGTCATCAGCAGCCCCAGCGACCAGCCGTCGACGGCGATGTGGTGCACCGACAGCACCAGGACGTACTCCGCGACCGTGCTCCCGCCCTCACCGTCGCCGTCCAGCTCCAGCAGCACCGCACGCAGCAGGGGCGGCACGGCCAGGTCGAACCCGGCCGACGCCGCCTCGCGCACCCGGTCCTGGACCGCGCCGCGCCCGGTGGCCACCACCGGGAGCTCCACCCGCACCGAACCCGGCGCGTGGACGCGCTGCTCCACGGTCCCGTCCGGGGCCTCGACCAGCCCGGTGCGCAGCACCTCGTGGCGGTCCACCAGCCGGCCGACGGCGGCGCGCAGCAGCTCCACGTCCAGGGCGCCGCGCAGCCGCAGCGCGCCCGTACCGACGTACATCGGCGAACCCGGCTGGAGCTTGTCCACGAAGTAGAGCCGCTCCTGACCGAAGGAGAGCGGCGCGCGGGACGGGTCTCCGGCGCGGCGCGGCACGCGCTCCACGTTCCGGCCGACGCCGTCCTCGTCCAGCAACTGCTCCAGCAGCCTGCGCTGTTCGTCGGAGAGCTGGGCGGTCTGGGTCTGCATGGATCGTTCCTCCGGGTGTCGATGGGGCGGGGAAGGCCGTCAGGCGCGGCTCGCCCGCTCCTCCAGCGCGCGTCGCAGACTCAGCGGGCGCATGTCGGTCCACACCTCGTCGATGTGGG
The DNA here is from genome assembly GCF_004353505.1 of Streptomyces sp. WAC05374. GTDB lineage: Bacteria > Actinomycetota > Actinomycetes > Streptomycetales > Streptomycetaceae > Streptomyces. The sequence continues at coordinate 50,653 of NZ_SMNQ01000018.1, read as the reverse complement.
CCAGGCACGCCTCGCGAGGACCCGTGGTGCCCTCGGCGTGCCAGCCGGGCGGCAGCTCGGCGCCGGCGCGCCAGATCGAGTACTGCTGCTCGTCGTTGACCACCACCGCGTACGTGGCGGCGCCGATCTCCTCGGTCATGTGCTCCTCCGGTGGGTGATGCGACTGGCTGGGCCGGGCCGGGCGCGCGGCGTCCGTGGCTCTCCAACCTGGACCATCCGCCCGCCCCTGTGGTGTCGGGAGTTCTCCCGACCGGCAACCGCGGCGGCCCGGGCGGACCGCGCGGCGCGGGTCTACGACGGCATCGCGACACCGCCGTCGATCAGCCCGAGCCGGTCCGCCCGGCCGACCGTCGCCGCCACCTCGGCCCGCGACTGGACGCGCAGCTTCTGGAAGATCCGGCCCAGGTAGGTCTCCACCGTCTTGTGGCTGAGCTCCAGCTCCCGCGCTATCTGCTGGTTCGTCCGGCCCGCGCTCACCAGGACCGCCACCTCCCGCTCGCGCCTGCTCAGTTCGTCCAGCGCCACCGCCGTCCCGCCCGCAGGGCGGCTGCGCTGGCCCGGCAGCGACACCGCCGCGCCCGGGGCGCGCCCGGCGGCGGCACCGGCCGTCTCCTGGCGCAGCCGCGCCGCCTGGGCCAGCAGGAACGCGCTGTCCGTCGCCGACGCGCCCGCCTCCGCGCACGCCGCGTGCCGCGCCGCGCCCACCAGGTCGCCGGTGTGCTGCTGGAGCGCGCTCAGGGCCATCGCGAACAGCGGCACCTTCCCGACGAGCCGGTACGTCTCCGCGATGCGCAGCCCGCGCTCGTAGTGCCCGCACGCCGCCCCCGGCCGGCCGAGCGTCGCCTCCGCCGCGCCCAGCCAGTACAGCCCGTCCAGTTGCTCGGCCGGCTCGGTGGCCGGTACGGACTCCAGGAGCTGCCGCGCGGTCGCCGCGTGCCGCTCCGCCGCCTCCGTCATGCCCCCGCGGGCGGCCGCCGCCGCGAGCTGCGCCAGCAGCCTGCCCCGCACCGCCCGCGGCGCGTCCGCCGGCACCGGCGGGTGCCCGGCCGGCACGTCCACGTCCGCGCGCCGGGTGTGCAGGGCGTGCTCCAGCCACGCGTGCCGCAGCGCGTCGCCCGTCGCGGCCGTGTCGCCGCCCGCGTCCCGCAGCGCCGCCGCCAGCTCCGCCTCCGCCCGGTCGGGGCGGCCCAGCAGCCGGTGCGCCAGGGCCCGCCACTCGACCGCCTCGGCCCGTATCCCGTGCTCGCCCGGACCGCCACGGGTCAGCGGGGCCAGCACGGTCAGGCTCTCCGACAACCGCCCCGCCAGGGCCAGCGCCTTGCCGAACAGCAGCCGGTCCCGGGGGCCGGTGCCCGCCTCCGTCTCCATGCCCAGCGTCATCGCCGTCCTGATCCACGACACCGCCTGGGCGGGCGCCTGCCACAACCGGCGGGCGGCCGCGTCCAGCAGGACCCGGGCGCCGCTCACGTCCCGGATGGCGGCGCTGCGCTCCAGGTGGTGCGCCAGGTCCTCCGGGCGGTGCTCCCGCCCCGACAGCAGCCCGGCCGCCTGCGCGTGGGCGCCCAGCAGCCAGCCCGGCCCCGCCGACTGGTAGGCGGCCACCCGCAGCAGCGGGTTGTCGAAGCCGAGCTGCCACGGCCGTTCACCGGGGCGCAGCAGCTCCTCGCCGATCAGCTCGTCCAGCGCCGCCCACAGGGCCGTCTCGTCGATCTGCGCGACCTCCTTGAGGTCGGCCGGCTCGAACGGCTCGTGCAGCACCGCCGCCGCGCGCACCACCTTCCACGCCTCCGGCGACAGCGCCCGGAAGTCCCGCAGCGTGTGCGCGAGCAGATCGGGCGGCAGCGGCCGGGACCAGGCGTCGGTGTGGCCCGGGACCCTGCCGAGACCGGCGAACGCGCGCAGCAGGCCGGGGTTGCGCCCCGACTCGGTCAGCAGCGTCTCGCAGTGCACCCGGCTCAGGTCCGCCGGGAGCAGGGCGATGGCCTCCTCCTCGGTCGGCTCCGCCGGGCGCACGCGCAGCGAACCGCCCCGGGCCGCGCAGCGCGACAGCACGCCGTTGAGGGTGCCGTCCGCCCGTCGTTGCCGCCGTGCCACGGCGACCACCACGGGCGCCTGGACGGGGTGTTCGACGAGGTGGTCCAGCAGCCGCAGCGACTCCTGGTCCGCCCAGTGCAGGTCGTCCAGCGCGATGAGCAGCCCGCCCTCCGGGGCGAGCGCCTCCACGAGGGCGCGCAGGGCGCGGCAGACGTAGTACGGGTCACCGGGCGCCGCCGGTCCGGCGGGCGGCGCGGCGGTGGCCGCCACGGCGGGGAAGTAGGGGGCCAGCCGGGCCAGGTGGTCCGGTGCGCGGCCACCGAGCCGGTCCGGGTCGAAGCGTTCCACCAGGGCGTCGAGCGCGTCGACGAACAGCCCGAAGGGCGTGTCCCTGCGGCCGGGCGCGGCGGTGGCGGACGCGACCGTCCAGCCGTGGGACTGAGCCGTCCTGGTCAGGTCGGCGAGCAGCGTGGTCTTGCCCGACCACCGGCCGCCGACGATCTCCACGACGCTCGCCGTGCCCGGCGTACCCGCCCCCAGTCCCAGTCGTGCGCCCAGGTCCTCACCGCCGCGCACCACCGGGGGAGGGGAGTCGTCCGTGTGCCCCTGGGGCACCAATGCCGAGCCGAGTGTCATCAATAATCGCTTCCGGGATTCATCGCTGCACGGGACATGAAGTGGGGGAGCAGAGCGGTGAGTTGCGAAGTCGTCCGGGGGTTCGGGAGGGGCCGACGCTAACCGTTCGGCGGCCCGGGGCGCCGATCCTCGAGCGGGCGTCGAGGCATCCTTCAGGTGGGGGCCGACAGACTGCTCCCGCCGCGTTCGCCCACCGTCAGTCCCCCGTCACGGGGGCGGGCGCGGCACACGAGAGATCCGGTCCAGAGCGCCTCGAGCACCCCCGGGCCGCCCCCGCCGACACGGCTAGCCTCCCGGCGACCACCAGTCGCACCGCGCGCCGTCCGGCGCGAGGCAACGGGAGAGGACCAGCCGGCCCCATGGACCAGTCAGGACGCCACGACGACCGCGCCCCGCAAGCGGCGCACGCCCCCGGGGCGGCCGGCCCGGACGGCGTCGTGGCGCTCGCGCGCACGGCCGCCCGCACCACGGACACCCTCGCGGCGTCGCTCCAGGACGACTGGGCCCTCTACACGCCCGGCCAGGCCGCGGCCGTCGCGGCGGAACTCTTCGCCCAGGCCGCCTCCGTGGCCCGCGCGCTGCACGGACTGGCCGGTGTCCTGACCGCGATGACCGGCCCGGACGGCCCGGCCCGCGCGGACGACCACCGCGCCGGGGCGGGCGACCCGGCCCGGGCGTACGACGCCGGCCGTTACGACGCCGCGTACGACGCCAACCGGTACGACGCCCGCGCGGACGCCGTGCGGCACCTGGCCACCGCCGCCGAGGAGCTGGCGTACACCCTGCGCCACGCGCCGCCCGCCACCGCCGCCCTCCGCGACGCGCCGCCCGCCCCGGTCCTGCCGCTCAACGCCCACGAGACCCTGGCCGGGGTCGCCGCACTGCTCGGCGAGGACGCCGTGCTCAACCAGCGCCACCGTCCCGGCGACTACGTCATCGTCGGGGAATCCCCGGACGGCTACGGCTGCGGCTGCGACGTCGACTTCCGGCACGCCGGCGAAGAGTGGAACTTCCACCGCAGCGACTCCGCCTGGTCCCTCGTCCGCGTCAGCGACGGCATCCCCGCCGCGGACGGCACCCTCGCCTACACCCGGTTCACCGACCTGACGGTCACCGACGAGACGGCACACCCCGCGCACGTGGCCGCCCAGATCGGTGCCGCCCTGTCCAGGCTGGTTCGCGAACCCGTCCAGGGCGGCTGGAGAGAACCGGAACCGCCCCCCGCGCGCCGCTAGCGTGCCGGACGACGCACGAACGAACACGGGGCACACCGCCCGGAGAGGAGGCCGTCGTGGGAGAACGGGACCTCTCGGTGCTCACGGCCCGCCGCACCACCCTCCAGATGATCCCCGGCGGCGCGGCCGCCCCCTCGGCGGTGCGCGTGTACGTCCTGGGCGCCGACGCCCTCGCACGCGGCGGCATCAGGGCGCTGCTCACCGGCCAGCCCGCCGTCCACGTCGTGGGCGACGGCGAACCGGGACCCGCCGCACCCGCCGAGATCACCGCCACGCGGGCGGACGTCGTCCTCGCCCACGGCGCCGCCCCCGCCCCCGGACCGCTCCCGCCCCACTGCCGGACGCTCACCGTCGGCGGGTCCGAACCGGGCCACGGCAGGCTGCCCGCCACGGCCACCGCCCCCCAGCTCGCCTCGGCGCTGGTCCTGGCCGCCGCCGGCTACACCGTCGCCCCGCCCGGCGCCGCCCGCCCCACCGGCCCGCCCACCGGGCCGCCCGCCGTGTCGGGCGTCGGCCCCGAGCAGCTCACGGACCGTGAGCGCCAGGTCCTGCGCCTGATGGCGGACGGCCTGTCCAACGCGGAGATCGCCGGCTCGCTGACGCTCTCCGAGCACACGGTGAAGACCCACGTGCAGAACCTGCTGGGCAAACTGCGGCTGCGCAACCGGGTCCACGCGGTGGTCTACGCGTTCGAAACGGGCCTGCGCACGCCCCGCTGAACGGCGCTCCACCTCCCGGCCGACCACGGTGTCAGCGCCGTATCAGGCCCGTATGGGCGGTGCCTCGCATACTCGGCACGAGCACGCGAGAGAGGGGAGGGAGGGGGTGCGCGCCCCGTACGCATCATGACCACGGACGACTTCTCACGTACCTACCCGGTGTCTCCCGGCACGCCGATGGCCGTCGTCGTCGACCCCGGCGAGCCGCCCTACGACGCCCCGCCCGTACTGGAGCTCCGGGGCCCCCTGGAGACCGGCCCCCTGGAAGCGGCCGTACGAGCCGCGCTGGAACGCGTCGCCGCCCGCCTACCGGACGGCCCGTCCTGCGAGCCCCGGCTCCGGCGCCACGGACCGGGCCACCACACCCTCACCCTGACGGCGTGCGACGCGTCCGGCGACTTCCCCGTCGGCCTGCTGGCCGACCTGCTCACCGGCGCCACGGCCCCGTCGGCCGGCCCCTTCGTCAGGAGCCTCGCACCGAGCCCGCTCCAGCGCGACCTGCTGGCCGACGCCGACGCGGACACCGGTCCGGCCACCGGCCGGCACGTCGGGCAGCTCGCCTGCGTGTGGCACGGGCCGCTCGACCCCGAACGCTTCACCGCCGCCTGGCAGTCCCTCGTCGACCGGGAGAGCGTGCTGCGCTCCGCCTTCGGCAGCGGGCCCGAGCCGCGGATCGTCGTGCACGACCACGTCCGGGCCGACGTCGTACGGCTGCCGCACGGCGCAGCCGACTGGACGGCGCTCGTCGAGGGCGACCGGCGGCGCGGCCTGGACCCGCGCAGCCCCGGACCGCTGCGCGTCACCGTGCTGGGCGGCGGGCCCGTCCTGTCCGTCACCGCACCGCCCACCCGCCTGCTCCTCACCTACCACCACGCCCTGCTCGACGACTTCAGCGCCCGCCTGCTGCTGCGGGAGTTCACCCGCGCCTACCTGGCCGGCGGGCGGCTTCCGGGCGGCGAGCGGCGCCCCGACATGGGCGACTACACCCACTGGCTCGCGCGCCAGGACACCGCCGCCGCGCGGGACTTCTGGACGGCGGCCGCACCGCCGCCCGGCGCCGCGCACTCACCGCTGCCCGCGGCCGCCCCCGCCCCCGGCGCCACAGGGACCGGGACCGGGCGCGCCCGGCTGCGGCTCACCCCGGCCCAGACCAAGCGGCTCGCCGCCTGGGCGGCCGGCTGGGGCGGTACCGAGAGCGGAGCGCTCCAGGCGGTGTGGGCGCTGCTGCTGTACCGGGCCACCGGGTCCGCCGGGCCCGAGCCGGTCCGCTTCAGCGTGGCCGTCCCCGGGCGCGGCATCCCCTTCGAGGGCGTGGAGCGCCTGCCCGGCGCGCTGCGCAACCCGCTGCCGCTCTCCCTGGTGGTCGACCCCCGCGCCACGGTGCCGGACCTGCTGGCCGACCTGCGCGACCGGGCACTGGAGACGGCGGCGTACGAGTGGGTCACGGCGGGCCAGATCCATGCCTGGACGCACGGCCCGGACCTGCCGTCCGCCCCGCCCGGCACCCTCGTCGTGTTCGAGAGCCCGCCGCGGCCGGCGGACGGCGACGGCCTCGCACCCGACCTCGCCGCCCAGGGCATCCGCGTGGACGCGCCCGTGACGCTCGCCGCCCGCACGGCGTTCCCCCTCACGCTGGCCGCGCAGCACGACCAGCACGGCGGGCTCGTCCTGACCGTCTCCCACGACCGGGGCCTGGCCCCCGGCGTCGCCGACGTCATGGCCCGGGCCGGGTACCTGCTCCACGAACTGCCGCTCATGCCGGGCGCGTCGACCACCGTCGCGGACATCATGGCGCTGCTGGCGGACGCCGGCACCGCGACCACCGCCCCCCGGGGCGCCGGCGCCCCCGTGGCCGAGGCGGACGCCACCGGTGCCGTCACCGCGACCGACGGCGAGGAGGCCGCCCCCGCCGCGCCGCCGGCCCTCGTCACCCTCCGCCCCGCCCGGCACCCCGGCGCCGGCACCGTCTGCCTCCTCGCCGCACCCGGGAACCCGCGCTTCGCCTACGAGCTGCTCGCCCGCTCCTACGGGGGGGCCGAGGCCGTCGTACTGCTGGGCGGCCCCGTCCCCGACGACCCCCACGCCCTGCACACCGCCCTGCGGCCGCTGACCGACGCGGGCGGACACCTGGTCCTCGGCGGCCACTCCGGCTCCGGGGCCGGCGCGTACCGGATCGCCCGGTGCATCGCCGCACACGGCGGACGGCCGCCCCTCGTCGTGCTCACCGGCACCTCCACCGCCGCCGCCGACCTCGCCCGGCTCCTCGAAGCCGTCGCGGAACGCGCCGGATGACCACCGCCCACCGAGCCGACGATCCGTCGCGCAACCGACCTCACACCTCTGGAGAACCATGTCCCGTCGCCTGTTCACCTCGGAGTCCGTGACCGAGGGCCACCCCGACAAGATCGCCGACCAGATCAGCGACGCCATCCTGGACGCGCTGCTGCGCCAGGACCCGGCCTCCCGCGTCGCCGTGGAGACGCTCATCACCACCGGCCAGGTCCACATCGCGGGCGAGGTGACCACGTCCGCGTACGCCGACATCCCCGCCCTGGTCCGCGAGACGATCCTGTCCATCGGCTACGACTCGTCCGCCAAGGGCTTCGACGGCGCCTCCTGCGGCGTCTCCGTCTCCATCGGCGCCCAGTCGCCCGACATCGCGCAGGGCGTCGACACCGCGTACGAGCGGCGCGTCGAGGGCGAGGGGGACGAGCTCGACCGGCAGGGCGCCGGCGACCAGGGCCTGATGTTCGGGTACGCCACCAACGAGACGCCGTCCCTGATGCCCCTGCCGATCGACCTGGCCCACCGCCTGTCGCGCCGCCTGACCGAGGTCCGCAAGGACGGCACCGTCCCCTACCTCCGTCCCGACGGCAAGACGCAGGTCACCATCGAATACCTGGGCAGCCGCCCGGTCCGGCTCGACACGGTCGTCGTCTCCTCGCAGCACGCCGCCGACATCGACCTCGACGCACTGCTCACCCCGGACATCCGCGAGCACGTCGTGGAGCACGTCCTCGCCCATCTCGCCGAGGACGGCATCAAGCTGGAGGCCGACGACTACCGGCTGCTGGTCAACCCGACCGGCCGCTTCGAGATCGGCGGCCCGATGGGCGACGCCGGCCTCACCGGACGCAAGATCATCATCGACACGTACGGCGGCATGGCCCGCCACGGCGGCGGCGCCTTCTCCGGCAAGGACCCGTCCAAGGTCGACCGCTCGGCCGCCTACGCCATGCGCTGGGTCGCCAAGAACGTCGTCGCGGCCGGCCTCGCCGAGCGCTGCGAGGTCCAGGTCGCGTACGCCATCGGCAAGGCCGAGCCGGTCGGCCTGTTCGTCGAGACCTTCGGCACCGGGACGGTCGCCCAGGAGCGGATCGAGAAGGCGATCGGCGAGGTCTTCGACCTCCGCCCGGCCGCCATCATCCGCGACCTCGACCTGCTGCGGCCGATCTACAGCCGGACCGCCGCGTACGGCCACTTCGGCCGCGAGCTCCCCGACTTCACCTGGGAGCGGGCCGACCGGGCCGAGCAGCTCAAGGCCGCGGCCGGTCTCTGACCCACCGGCGCACCCCGTGCCCGTACCCGTGCCCCGTGCTCCGTATCCCCGAGGAGATGCCGACGTGCGCATCGCTGTCACCGGTTCCATCGCCACCGACCATCTGATGGTCTTCCCCGGCCGGTTCGCGGATCAGTTGATCCCCGACCAGCTCGCCCATGTGTCGCTCTCCTTCCTGGTCGACGCCCTCGAGGTGCGCCGGGGCGGGGTCGCGGCCAACGTCGCCTTCGGGCTCGGCGGCCTCGGCCTGTCACCGCTGCTGGTCGGGGCCGTGGGCGGCGACTTCGCCGACTACGAGGTCTGGCTCAAGGAGCACGGGGTCGACACCGGGGCCGTCCACGTCTCGGCGGAGCGGCAGACCGCCCGGTTCATGTGCATCACGGACGAGGACGCCAACCAGATCGCGGCGTTCTACGCGGGCGCCATGCAGGAGGCCGGCACCATCGACCTGCGACCGCTGACCGCCCCCGGCGCGGACCGGCCCGACCTCGTCCTGGTCTGCCCCAACGACCCGGCCGCGATGGTCCGCCACACCGCGCAGTGCCGCGAACTGGGCCTGCCCTTCGCCGCCGACCCCTCCCAGCAGCTCGCCCGGCTGGACGGCCCGCAGGTACGGGACCTGGTGGACGGCGCGCGGTGGCTGTTCACCAACGAGTACGAGGCCGCCCTGCTCCTGGAACGCACCGGCTGGGACCGCGAGACGGTGCTCGGCACGGTGGGCGCCTGGGTCACCACCCTGGGCGAGGCGGGCGTACGGATCGACCGGAGCGGCCACGAGCCGCTCACCGTCCCGGCCGTGCCCGAGGCCCCGGTCACCGATCCGACGGGCGTCGGCGACGCCTTCCGCGCCGGCTTCCTGGCCGCCGTCGCGCGGGGCCTGTCCCTGGAGTCCGCCGCCCGATTGGGCTGCGTCGTGGCGGCCGAGGCGCTGGGCGCGGTGGGCTCACAGGCGTACCGGATCGACCCGGAACGCCTGCTGGCGACGGCCGCCCGCGCCTACGGCGCCGAAGCGGCACGGCTCCTGGCGCCGGGCCTGGGCGGGGCGGAGGACCGCTCATGACCGGCACCAGGGCGGACGCGCTGCGCGAGGCGCTGGCCACCCGTGTGGTGGTGGCCGACGGGGCCATGGGCACCATGCTCCAGGCGCAGGACCCCACCCTCGAGGACTTCCAGAACCTCGAAGGGTGCAACGAGGTCCTCAACGTGACGCGGCCGGACATCGTGCGGTCGGTGCACGAGGAGTACTTCGCCGTCGGTGTGGACTGCGTGGAGACCAACACCTTCGGCGCGAACCTCTCGGCGCTGGGGGAGTACGACATCCCGGAGCGGGTCTTCGAGCTGTCGGAGGCCGGTGCTCGGATCGCGCGTGAGGTGGCCGACGAGTTCACCGCCTCCACGGGGCAGCAGCGCTGGGTGCTGGGCTCGATGGGCCCCGGCACCAAGCTGCCGACCCTGGGGCATGCTCCCTACGTCAAGCTGCGGGATGCCTATCAGCGGAACGCCGAGGGCATGATCGCCGGTGGTGCGGACGCGCTGCTGGTGGAGACCACCCAGGACCTGCTCCAGACCAAGGCGGCCGTCCTCGGGGCGCGCCGCGCGCTGGAGGCGACCGGTACGGATCTGCCGCTGATCGTGTCGGTGACGGTGGAGACGACGGGGACGATGCTGCTGGGGTCGGAGATCGGTGCGGCGCTGACCGCGCTGGAGCCGCTGGGCATCGACATGATCGGTCTGAACTGTGCGACCGGTCCGGCGGAGATGAGCGAGCACCTGCGCTATCTGGCGCGTCACTCGCGGGTGCCGCTGTCGTGCATGCCGAACGCGGGCCTGCCGGTGCTGGGCAAGGACGGTGCGCACTACCCGCTGGCGGCGCCGGAGCTGGCGGACGCGCAGGAGACGTTCGTGCGCGAGTACGGGCTGTCGCTGGTGGGCGGGTGTTGCGGTACGACGCCTGAGCACCTGCGCCAGGTCGTCGAGCGGGTGCGGGGTCTGGCTGCGGTGCCGCGTGATCCGCGTCCGGAGCCGGGTGCGGCGTCGTTGTATCAGACGGTGCCGTTCCGGCAAGACACCTCGTACATGGCGATCGGTGAGCGGACGAACGCGAACGGGTCGAAGAAGTTCCGTGAGGCGATGCTGGAGGGCCGCTGGGACGACTGTGTGGAGATGGCCCGTGACCAGATCCGCGAGGGCGCCCACATGCTGGACCTGTGCGTGGACTATGTGGGCCGTGACGGTGTGGCGGACATGGAGGAGCTGGCGGGTCGGTTCGCGACCGCGTCCACGCTGCCGATCGTGCTGGACTCCACCGAGGTCGATGTGATCCAGGCCGGTCTGGAGAAGCTGGGTGGCCGGGCGGTGATCAACTCGGTCAACTACGAGGACGGCGACGGCCCCGAATCACGCTTCGCCAAGGTGACCGCGCTGGCCAAGGAGCACGGTGCGGCGCTGATCGCGCTGACCATCGACGAGGAGGGCCAGGCCCGGACGGTCGACACCAAGGTGGCCATCGCCGAGCGCCTCATCGCCGATCTCACGGGGAACTGGGGGGTGCATGAGTCGGACATCCTCATCGACTGTCTCACCTTCACCATCTGTACGGGTCAGGAGGAGTCGCGCAAGGACGGTATCGCCACCATCGAGGCGATCCGGGAGCTGAAGCGGCGCCACCCCGACGTCCAGACCACTCTTGGTCTGTCGAACATCTCCTTCGGTCTGAATCCGGCCGCCCGTATCCTGCTGAACTCCGTGTTCCTGGACGAGTGCGTGAAGGCGGGCCTGGACTCGGCGATCGTGCACGCGTCGAAGATCCTGCCGATCGCCCGGTTCGACGAGGAGCAGGTGAACACCGCCCTCGACCTGATCTACGACCGGCGCGCCGAGGGCTACGACCCGCTGCAGAAGCTCATGGCGCTGTTCGAGGGTGCCACCGCGAAGTCGCTGAAGGCGGGCAAGGCGGAGGAGCTGGCGGCGCTGCCGCTGGAGGAGCGGCTGAAGCGGCGCATCATCGACGGTGAGCGCAACGGCCTGGAGGCCGATCTGGACGAGGCGCTCCAGTCGCGTCCGGCTCTCGACATCGTCAACGACACGCTGCTGGACGGCATGAAGGTGGTCGGTGAGCTGTTCGGCTCCGGCCAGATGCAGTTGCCGTTCGTGCTGCAGTCGGCCGAGGTGATGAAGACGGCGGTCGCCCACCTCGAACCGCACATGGAGAAGTCGGACGACGAGGGCAAGGGCACCATCGTCCTGGCCACCGTGCGGGGCGACGTCCACGACATCGGCAAGAACCTCGTCGACATCATCCTGTCCAACAACGGCTACAACGTCGTCAACCTCGGCATCAAGCAGCCTGTTTCGGCCATTCTCGAAGCCGCGGACGAGCACAGGGCCGATGTGATCGGCATGTCGGGTCTCCTGGTCAAGTCGACCGTGATCATGAAGGAGAACCTGGAGGAGCTCAACCAGCGCGGCCTGGCCGCCGACTACCCCGTCATCCTCGGCGGCGCGGCCCTGACCCGGGCGTATGTCGAGCAGGACCTGCACGAGATCTACCAGGGCGAAGTGCGCTACGCCCGCGACGCGTTCGAGGGCCTGCGCCTGATGGACGCCCTCATCGCGGTCAAGCGCGGCGTCCCCGGCGCCACCCTCCCCGAACTCAAGCAGCGCAGGGTCAAGGCCACCACGGTCGCCGTCCACGACGAGGAGCCCGACGACGGGCCCGCGCGCTCGGACGTGGCCACCGACAACCCCGTACCCGCGCCGCCCTTCCGGGGCACCCGCGTCGTCAAGGGCATCCAGCTCAAGGAGTACGCCTCCTGGCTCGACGAGAACGCCCTGTTCAAGGGCCAGTGGGGACTCAAGGGCGCCGACACCATCGAGGCCGAGGGGCGGCCCCGGCTGCGCGGCTGGCTGGACCACCTCCAGACCAACAACCTGCTGGAGGCGGCCGTCGTCCACGGCTACTTCCCGTGCGTGTCCAAGGGCGACGACCTCATCATCCTCGACGAGAACGGCTCCGAGCGCACCCGGTTCACCTTCCCGCGCCAGCGCCGTGGCCGCCGGCTGTGCCTGGCGGACTTCTTCCGCCCCGAGGAGTCCGGCGAGACCGATGTCGTCGGCCTCCAGGTCGTCACCGTCGGCTCCCGCATCGGCGAGGCCACCGCCGAGCTGTTCGCCTCCGACTCCTACCGCGACTACCTCGAACTCCACGGCCTGTCCGTCCAGCTCGCCGAGGCCCTCGCCGAGTACTGGCACGCCCGCGTCCGCGCCGAACTCGGCATCGGTGCCGCCGACCCCGCCTCGCTGGACGGCATGTTCCGCACCGAGTACCAGGGCTGCCGCTACTCGCTGGGCTACCCGGCCTGCCCGGACCTGGAGGACCGCGCCAAGATCGCCGAGCTGCTCCGGCCGGAGCGGATCGGGGTCCACCTCTCCGAGGAGTTCCAGCTCCACCCCGAACAGTCCACCGACGCCATCGTCGTCCACCACCCCGAAGCGAGCTACTTCAACGCGGGAGGCCACCGGTCATGACCACCCTGCGCGACATCCTCGCGGCCGGCACGCCCTCGTTCTCGTTCGAGTTCTTCCCACCCCGCACCGACGCCGGAACCCGGACCCTGTGGCAGGCGATCCGCCGGATCGAGCCCCTGGCACCGACGTTCGTCTCGGTCACCTACGGCGCCGGGGGCTCCTCCCGCGACCGGACGATCGAGGTGACCCAGCGGATCGCCGCCGAGACGACGCTGCGCCCGGTCGCGCACCTCACCGCCGTGGGCCACTCCACCGCCGAGCTGCGCCGCATCATCGGCCAGTACGCCGACGCGGGCGTGCGCGACGTGCTCGTCCTGCGCGGCGACCCGCCCGGCGACCCCAACGCGCCCTGGACGCCCCACCCGGACGGCTTCACCCACGCCCACGAACTCGTCTCGCTCGTACGGGAACTCGGCGACTTCAGCGTCGGGGTCGCGGCCTTCCCGGAGCGGCACCCGCGCTCACCGGACTGGGAGAGCGACATCCGCCACTTCGTGGCCAAGTGCCGGGCCGGCGCGGACTACGCCATCACCCAGATGTTCTTCGACGCCGAGGACTACCTGAGGCTGCGCGACCGGGTCGCGGCGGCGGGCTGCGACACCCCGATCATCCCCGAGATCATGCCGGCCACCGACGTGCGCCAGATCAGCCGGTTCGCCGAGCTGTCCCACGCCACCTTCCCCGCCCCTCTCGCCCGGCGCCTGGACGCGGCCCGGGACGATGCGGCGGCCGGTCACCGCATCGGCGTGGAGTACGCCACCGCCATGGCCGACCGGCTGCTCGCCGAAGGCGCCCCGGGGCTGCACTACATCACGCTCAACCGGTCCACCGCGACGCTCGAGATCCACCAGAACATCCAGAACTCAAGGAGTGCACATGTCCTCGCAGCCGCCCGCTGACTTCACGGACTTCAAGGTCGCGGACCTCTCCCTGGCCGAGTTCGGCCGCAAGGAGATCACCCTCGCCGAGCACGAGATGCCGGGCCTGATGGCCATCCGCGAGGAGTACGCCGCCGCCCAGCCGCTGGCGGGCGCCCGCATCACCGGCTCCCTGCACATGACCGTGCAGACGGCCGTCCTGATCGAGACGCTGGTCGCCCTCGGCGCCCAGGTCAGGTGGGTCTCCTGCAACATCTTCTCCACCCAGGACCACGCCGCCGCCGCCATCGCCGCCGCCGGCATCCCGGTCTTCGCCTGGAAGGGCGAGACGCTGGAGGAGTACTGGTGGTGCACCGAGCAGGCCCTGACCTGGCCCGGCGAGGCGGGCCCGAACATGATCCTGGACGACGGTGGTGACGCCACCCTCCTCGTCCACAAGGGCGTCGAGTTCGAGAAGGCCGGCGCCGTCCCGGACCCCGCCACGGCCGACAACGACGAGTTCCGCGTCGTCCTGGAGCTGCTGAACCGCTCGGCCCTGAAGTGGACCGAGCTGGCCGCCGGCATCCGCGGCGTCACCGAGGAGACCACCACCGGTGTCCACCGCCTCTACGAGATGCACCGCGACGGCGCCCTGCTGTTCCCGGCCATCAACGTCAACGACGCCGTCACCAAGTCGAAGTTCGACAACAAGTACGGCTGCCGCCACTCGCTGGTCGACGGCATCAACCGTGCCACCGACGTCCTCATCGGCGGCAAGACCGCCGTCGTGCTCGGCTACGGCGACGTCGGCAAGGGCTGTGCCGAGTCGCTGCGCGGCCAGGGCGCCCGGGTGATCGTCACCGAGATCGACCCGATCTGCGCGCTCCAGGCGGCGATGGACGGCTACCAGGTCACCACCCTCGACGAGGTCGTCGGCCAGGCGGACATCTTCATCACCACCACCGGCAACAAGGACATCATCATGGCCTCGGACATGGCCAAGATGAAGCACCAGGCGATCGTGGGCAACATCGGCCACTTCGACAACGAGATCGACATGGCCGGCCTGGCGAAGATCCCCGGCATCGTCAAGGACGAGGTCAAGCCGCAGGTCCACACCTGGACCTTCCCCGACGGCAAGAAGATCATCGTGCTGTCCGAGGGCCGCCTGCTCAACCTGGGCAACGCCACCGGCCACCCCTCGTTCGTGATGTCCAACAGCTTCGCCGACCAGACCCTCGCCCAGATCGAGCTGTTCACCAAGCCCGCGCAGTACCCGGTCGGTGTCCACACCCTCCCCAAGCACCTCGACGAGAAGGTCGCCCGCCTCCACCTCGACGCGCTCGGCGTCAAGCTCACCACCCTCCGCCCCGAGCAGGCCTCCTACATCGGCGTCCCCGTCGAAGGCCCCTACAAGCCCGACCACTACCGCTACTGAGCCCGTACGAAAGGCCGCCGCCCGCGCCCCGAGCGCGGACGGCGGCCTTCGTGCGGCCCGCCGGTGTCACACCTCGTACGCCACGCCCTCCGCGTCCCAGCCCAGCAGCACCGCGTCCGGGGCGACGGCGGCGTCCCGCCAGCGCTCGACGTCCGTGGGGCGCGGGCCGCCGGTGACGACGACGCGGCGCAGGGCGGGCAGCCGGACGTGACCGGCGACGGCCCCGGCCACCAGGGCGGCGAAGAGGCCGGGCGTACCGTCGAAGACGGTCACCCCGCCGCGCTCCACGAGCCGTGCCAGGTGCGGGGGTTCGTCGTGCGGGTCGGCCAGAAGGAGCCGGGCGCCGTTCAGCAGCGGCTCCCAGGGCTCCCGGCCCGCGGGAGCGCTGCCCGGCGGGTGCGCCGCCAGCCAGACGTCGTCCGGACCGGTCCCCAGCAGCGCGGCCGAGCCGTCGAGACGGGCCAGTACGCGGGCGGTACCGACCGCCTGGCCGTCGGCGGGGGCCTCGCGCCCGGCGATGACGAAGGGCCCCGACTTGGCCAGCGGGGTCTCGTCCGCGGCCGGCCCCAGGTCGGTGACCACCAGCGCACCGCCCACGGTCGCGTCCGGGGCGGCGGGCAGGGGGGTGAACCCGGCCCGCAGGACGCCCAGCACTGCCGCCGGGGCGTGCCGGGAGCCCGACAGGCGCAGGGCGACCGGGGAGCCGGGGCGGGCACGGCCCTCCAGCCGGCGGGCGGTCTCGGTGGCGAGCCAGTCCAGTTCGAGGAAGGTCACCTCGCCGTCCGCGTCGGACACGGCGGTACGGGCGGCATAGCGGGCCGCGGTGCGGGCGAACCGCGCGTCGAGCCGGTCGGCGCCCTCGCCGATCAGTGCGAGCAGCCGGTCCACGTCCGCGGCGAGCCGGTCCAGTTCGGGCAGCGCGCCCGGCTGCGGAGCCGGCCCGGGGCCGGAGGGGGTGCTCATCGAGGGCCTCCCGATGGGGCGGGTGAACGACGGGGTGGGTGAGGGTCGTGCACGGCTGTGCCCGCAGCGTGGCGCCCGCCGCTCGAGCGGCGGTGGAACCCGCCGCCCGCCCGTCCGGGGCACCCCCGCCCTCGAGTCCCGCTCGCGGCCCGCCGGAGGATCGCGCCGGCCCGATGGCGGACCGGCGTGCCGCTGCCTACGCTCGGTGCGTTCGCGCTTCGGCTCGCTCCTCCGTAGACGCACGCATATGGAGTTGAGTGCTGCGGCTATGGCTCGTCTCACCGCACAGGAGTTGACTGATCGGCATGACGAACACACAGAACGCACAGACCACGCTGGTCATCGGTGGCACCGGCAAGACCGGCCGCCGCGTCGCCGAGCGGCTCACCGCACGCGGCCTGCCGGTGCGAGTGGGGTCCCGCAGCGCCGAGATCCCCTTCGTGTGGGAGGACCCGGGCACCTGGGACGCCGCACTGGAGGGCGTCGGCTCCGTCTACGTCACCTACTATCCCGACCTCGCCTTCCCCGGCGCCGCCGAGGCCGTCGGCGCGTTCTCCAAGGCCGCCGTCGCCAAGGGCGCGCGGCGCCTGGTGCTCCTCTCCGGCCGCGGCGAGGAGGGCGCGGTCATCAGCGAGGACAAGCTGAAGGAGTCCGGCGCCGACTGGACCGTCGTCCGGGCCAACTGGTTCAACCAGAACTTCAACGAGAGCTTCTTCCTCGAGCCCGTCCTCGCCGGCGAGCTGGCCCTGCCGACCGCCGAGGCCGTCGAGCCGTTCGTGGACGCCGACGACATCGCCGACGTCGTCACCGCCGCGCTCACCGACGACAAGCACATCGGCAAGACCTACGAGCTGTCCGGCCCCCGGCTGCTGAGCTTCCACGACGTGGCCGCCGAACTGTCCAAGGCCACCGGCCGCCAGATCACCTACGTCCCCGTCTCCCTCGACGACTACCGCGCGGTGCTCCAGGAGAACGGCCTCCCGGTCGAGTTCGCCGACCTGTTCGGGCTGATCCTCGACGGGCGCAACGCCAGCGTCGTCCACGGCGTCGAGGAGGCCATCGGCCGCAAGCCGAAGGACTTCTCCGACTTCGCGAAGGACGCCGCCGCCAGTGGTGTCTGGAACGTCTGACCCCGCCCGACACCCCACACCCCGCACCCCACGCCTCCGGCGCCGCCCGCCCGGTTCACAGGACGCACCCGCGCCGGCGGCGCCGGACCCCAGCCCGAAGGCCGGGCGACCGGACCACACCGGGAGGCCGTCATGACCACGACCATGTCCAGCGAACGCCTCGGCACCCTGCCGGACCACTTCCACGGCTTCGCCCTCATGCACGTGGCGATGCGCCGCGACGCGGCCAGGCTGACCGCCGCGGCACCCCGGCTCACCCCGGCGGGCCTCGGCCCGGCGGGCGAGTGGTGGCGCCGCCTGCGGGACGTCATCGACTGGCACCACCACAGCGAGGACGACCTGCTCTGGCCCGAACTGCTGCGCCGCCTGCCGGAGTTCACCGACGGGGCCCGCGAGCTGGCCGGTGACCACACCGCGCTGGACCGGGCCATGGACGCGGTGGGCGCCGCGCTGCGGCCGGGCGGCGACCCCGCGGCCGTGGCCCCGGCCGCCGCCGCCTTCGCCCGTGTCCTCCACGACCACCTGGCGGACGAGGAGAGGATCGTCTTCCCCGTCTTCGCCCGGCTCGCGCCCCGCGACTACCTCGCTCTGGAACAGCGCCTGGTGCGCACCGCGCCCCTGCGGGTGCTCACCCACCTGCCGCCGTGGATGGCCGACGGCGCGCCCCGCCGGTCCGTGGCCCTGGTCGCGGCGACCATGCCGCCGCCCGTGCGGCTGCTGGGCCGCACCGCGCTGCGCCGCCGCTACGAGGCCGGCCTCCGCGCCGTCACCGACCCCGCCTGACCGCCCCGCCGCCCCGCCCGACCCCGTACGCACGCACGGAAGGACCCCGCCGATGCCCGAGGCCGCCCAGCCCGCGCTCACCGCCGCCACCATCGCCATGGGCCTCAGCGCCGGCCTGTACTTCGCCTTCGACGTGTCCGTGCTGCCGGGGCTCGCCCGGGGCGACGACGAGGCGTACCTGACCGCCATGCACCACATCAACGACGCCATCGAGAACGGGCTGTTCGGGCTCGTCTTCCTCGGCGCCTTCCTCGCCACCGGTGTCGCGGGCGGCCGCCTCCAGCGCACCGGCCGGCGCACCGCCGCCCGCTGGACCTGGGCCGCGCTCGCCCTCTACACGGCCGCCGTGGCGCTCACCCTGCGCGTCAACGTCCCGCTCAACCGGCGCCTCGCCGCCGCCTCCGGGCCGTCCGCGAACGCCGGGGAACTCGCGGCGCTGCGCCGGGCGTTCACCACCCGGTGGACACCGTCCAACGCGGTGCGCACCCTCGCCTGCACCGCCGCGCTCGCCTGCCTCGGCCGGGCGCTCGCCTCCTCCCGCGCCTGAGGCCCCACCGGCGCGCCGGGCACGGCGCACCCGAAAGCCGCGCCCGCCCTCCGGCACATCCCCCGCACGGAGGGCGGGCGCACCTCTCCGCCCGAACGAAAGGGGCCGTCCCATGGACGCACTCACCGGCCTGCTCGAAGGCCCCAAGGCGCGCGGCGCGTTCCTGCTCCG
Organism: Streptomyces sp. WAC05374; assembly: GCF_004353505.1. Lineage (GTDB taxonomy): Bacteria > Actinomycetota > Actinomycetes > Streptomycetales > Streptomycetaceae > Streptomyces. Next base: position 32,054 of record NZ_SMNQ01000018.1, on the reverse strand, counting down.
GTCCGTCTTCACCCCGCCGTGGGCGCTGCGCGTCGAGGACCGCGCCCCCATCTCCCTGGTCACCATGGTGCACGGCGACGCCTGGGTGCTCCCCGACCACGGCTCACCCGTCCTCATCAGGCCCGGTGACGTCGCGGTGCTGCGCGGCCCCGACGCGTACACCATCGCCGACGCCCCCGGCACCCCCGTCCAGGTCGTCGTCGGACCCGAACAGCGCTGCAACACCACCGACGGCGAGGACGTCACCGAGTCCATGGCGCTGGGCGTACGCACCTGGGGCGACGCCCTCGGCCAGGGCTCGTCGGTGATGCTCAGCGGCACCTACCAGGCGCCCAGCGAGGTCGGCCGCCGGCTGCTGGCCGCCCTGCCCGCCCTGGTCGTGCGCCCCCGGGACGCGGGCGGCCACGACCCCCTCGTCGCCCTGCTCGCCCAGGAGATGGGCCGCGAGGAGCCCGGCCAGGAACTGGTCCTGGACCGGCTGCTGGACCTGCTCTTCGTGAGCGTGCTGCGCGCCTGGCTCGCCGAGCCGTCGGCGGGCGCGCCCGCCTGGTACCGCGCCCAGTCCGACCCCACGGTCGGCCCCGCGCTGCGCCTGCTGCACGAGAACCCGGGCCACGCCTGGACCGTGGAGTCGCTGGCCCGCAAGGTCGGTGTCTCGCGCGCCGGGCTGGCCCGCCGCTTCGCCGCCGTCGTGGGGGAGCCCCCGATGGCGTACCTGGCGACCTGGCGGCTGACCCTCGCCGCCGACCTGCTGCGCGAACCGGACGCGACGGTGGCGACCGTGGCCCGCCAGGTCGGCTACAGCAGCGCGTTCGCGCTCAGCGCGGCGTTCAAGCGGGTGAGGGGCATGAGCCCGCAGGAGTACCGCACCGGGGGAACGGCGAAGGAGGCCCTGCCCCCGGCCGGCCCGTCGCAGACGGTGGTCCTGGGGCGCTGACGCCCCGGGACCAGGCACGGAGGCAGGACCTCCCGGTGGAACGCGGCCGTTCAGCCGGCCAGGTCGCGCACCGCCCGGACGACCGCCCACGGGGCCTCCAGCGGCAGCATGTGCCCGGCGCCCGGCACTTCCTCGAACCGGGCCTTCGGCAGGGCCTCGGCGACGGCACGCCCCAGCGCCGGGGCGATCACCCGGTCGCCCGCCCCCGCCAGGACCACCGCGGGAACGCGCACCGACCCCAGTGCCTCGCGCAGGTCCATGCCGCGCGAGGAGCGGAACGCGTCCGCCCGCACCGACGGCGCCGTGGCCGCGAACATCTGCCGGTTGACCTCCATGGCCCGCCGGTCGGCGCCCTTGCCCATGGTCTGGCCCAGCAGCAGCCGGCCCAGCGCCGGCCGGCGCAGCGCCCGCGAGAACAGGGCGCTGCCCATCATCCGCACCTCGCTGTCGGGCGTGTCCTGGTCGTGCGCGGCCGTGCCCAGCAGCACCAGCCCGCGCAGCGCCCGGGCCCCGGACGACACGTACGACAGGGCCGCGAAGCCGCCGCCGGAATGGCCCACCACCACGGCGTCCGGCGCGTCCACATGGTCCACGACCGCCCCGAGGTCGGCGCCGAGCCGGGCGATCCCGAACGGCTCCCGGCCCGCCGACGAGGCGCCGTGGCCGCGCTGGTCGTACAGCACCACCCGGTGCCCGGAGCGGATCAGCCGGTCGGCGACGGTGCCCCACACCCGGCGGGCGGCCGCCCAGCCGTGCGCGAGGACCACCGTCGAGCCCGACGGGGCGCCGAGCGGGGCGAGGACGGTGACCGCGAGCAGGGCGCCGTCGGACGTGCGTACCGCCGTCTCCGCGGCCGACGGGGCGTACGTCGTCATCGCGTCAGCACCCCGTTCAGCGCCACGAACGCCGCGCTCGTCGCCCGGGAGTGCTCGGCGCCGATGTCGGCCACCTTCGCCAGCGCCTTCAGCCAGCCGTGCGGGCGGCCCCGGAAGTGCATCCCGATCCGGGTCCGGCGCCCCCCGTCCAGCGGGTCGAGCACGAAGTCCGAGGGGCCCCGGAAGACCCCGTCGACGTACTCGACCGACAGCCGCCGGCCCGGCTCGACCGCCGTCGTCCGGGCGGTGAACCGCAGCTTCAGGCCGCCCTTGTCGACGCCCTTGGTGTGCACGGTGACCGCGACCTCGCCGCCCACCTCGTCCGGCGCGCCGGACCGGGCGGCGAAGGTGTTGGCCGGCACCCACCAGCGCGCCCCGCCGCGGAACTCCGCCAGCAGCGCGTCCCACACGACGTCCGGCGGCGCGTCCACGACCGCCTCGTCGATCAGGTCGTACCCGTTCATCCAGCGTCTCCTTAACCGAAGAAGCCCTGGCCCGGCGTGAGGACGTTCGCCGGGTCCCAGCGGCGCTTGGCCCGGTAGAACTCCTCCCAGCGGGTCCCGAAGTGCGCCTTCCAGTCGGCCGGGGTCATCCCCGGGATGGCGCCGACCAGGTACCGCTTGGCGCCCAGCGCCACGGCCCGGTCGTAGAGCTGCCGGTTCTGCTCCAGCATCCGCGGGATGCCGGTCTCGCCCGGGTCGGGGAACCGCAGCAGGTCGAAGAGGTAGCCGACCGACTCGTTCGGCTGCACCGCCAGCGGGCGGGTCACCTTGCGCGTGTAGTACGGGTAGAAGAGCAGGAACCCGCCGCCGAGGCTGCCGGCCGTCAGCTCGCGCTCGACGACCTCCATGAACGCCTTGGTCTTGGAGGCCGGGAGGAACAGGCTCAGCCACGGCTTGGGCTGGTACCAGTGGCCGCTCTCCTTGAGGTACGTCTCGTAGCCGTCCAGCCGGAACATGTAGTCCCGGTAGGCGACGTCCTCGACGACCGCCTGGGCGCGGTTGTCGCGCAGCCCCGCGAGCAGCGCCGCCCGGTCCGGGACGGCCGTGCCCGAGTAGTTGGCCGCGACCTCCATCTTGTAGCGCCAGCCCGAGTCGTCCGGCCTGCGCAGCATCTCGCCGGCCTGGACGTGGAAGCGGTTCTCCGCCATGACCTTCTCGCCGTCGGCGAGGTAGGTGGCGAGGTCGTCGTAGAAGAGGCTGAAGACCACCGACCGCTGCGGGGCGGCGACCAGCTTCACCTTGGCCCGCAGGATGATGGCGGTCTGGCCGCCGCCCGAGAGCACCGAGTGGAACAGGTCCGGGTACGCGGAGGCGGACACCGTCAGCAACTGGCCGGTGCCGGTGACCACGTCCAGCGAGTGGACGTTGTCGCACAGCAGCCCGTACTTCTGCACGGTGCCGCCGATGCCGCCGATGGACAGGGTGCCGCCGATGGACAGGTGCAGATAGTCGGGGAGCGCGGGCGGGGTCTTGCCCACCTTCAGGGCGGCGTCCGTGAGCTGGCCCCAGGTCACCCCCGCCTCCACCACGGCGTTGGTGGCGTTGACGCTGATGATCCTCGACATCGCGCGGGCGTCGATCGAGATGCCGCCCGCGGGCACGGCCGCCTGGCCGTAGACGGAGTGCGACTCCTGGTCGCCGTTGGTGCCGCCCTGCCCGTTGACGGCGATCTTCAGGTTGTTGGCCCGGGCGTAGTTGACCATCCGGACGATGTCCCGGTCCGAGCCGGGCCGCAGCACGGCCCAGGGCGCCGAGGTCTTCATCCGGCCGAAGTCGTGGCGGAAGCGCTCGAGCTCCGCCGCCGAGGTCGTCAGGGTGCCGTCCAGCGCCGGGGCCTCGGCCACGGCGACGCCGTCGGCCACCTCGGCGGCGGTCGCCCACGACTGGCTCGCGGCGCTCCAGCCGACGACCGTGGCGGCGGTGGCGGCGAACCCGCCCAGTACCCTGCGCCGCGAGAGCGTGGTCTTCATCTGCGTGTCTCCCGTTCGGTCATGCGTGGTCAAGGGCGGGTCTTCCGGCGCCGACGCTCGTGGCGAGCCGGTACTCGGCCGGGTCGAACCGGCGGGTGCGGCGGCGGAACCGCCAGGTGTAGGTGGGCCAGATCGACGGGTTGCGGCCGTGCTCGTCGAGGTACCAGCTACGGCAGTTGCCGGCGTTCCACACCGTGCCGTCGAGCCGCCGGCGCACCTCGTCGTTCCAGGCGCGCTGGGCCTCCTCGCGGACCTCCACACTGGCCAGGCCCCGCTTGTCCATCTGCGCCAGCGCGTCGAGGACGTACCCGATCTGCGCCTCGATCATCACCACCTGGGAGGAGTGCCCCAGCGTGGTGTTGGGGCCCAGCAGCAGGAACAGGTTGGGGAAGCCGGCGACCGTCGTGCCGCGGTGTGCCGCCATGCCGTGCTCGCGCCACACGTCCCGCAGCAGTCGGCCGCCGCGGCCGGTGACACGGCCCGCGATGGGCCGGTCGGTGGCCTTGAAGCCGGTGCCGAGGATGATCGTGTCGATCTCGCGCTCGGTGCCGTCGGCGGTGACGATCGACGTGGGCCGTACCTCGGCGATCGCGTCGGTGACCAGGTCGACGTTGGGCTGCTGGATCGCCGGGTACCAGGTGTTGGAGAACAGCAGCCGCTTGCACGCCATGACGTAGTCGGGGGTGAGCCGCTGCCTCAGCTCCGGGTCGGCGACCGACTTCTTCAGGTGGTCGCTCGCCATCTTCTGCATCTTCCCGGCGACCTTGGGCCGCTTCATCACGAAGGCCAGCACCTCGCGGCCCCACATGTTGAAGTTGCGCCGGAAGTTCTGGTAGCCGGGCACCTTGTGCAGCAGCGCCGACTGGAGCGCGCTGGTGGGCTTGTCGTTCTTGGGCCCGATCCACGCCGGGGTGCGCTGGTAGAGGTCCAGCCGCCCCACCTGGGGCTGGATCTTGGGTACGAACTGGATGGCGGAGGCCCCGGTGCCGATGACGGCGACGCTGCGGCCCGTCAGGTCGTGCTCGTGGTCCCACCGCGAGGAGTGGAACACCGTGCCCGTGAAGTCCGCCAGCCCCGGAATGTCCGGGACGGCCGGCTCGGAGAGGTAGCCCGTGCCGGACACCAGCACCTGGGCGGTGTAGTCGCCCTGGGACGTCTCGATGTACCAGCGGCGCGTCGGCTCGTCCCAGCGGGCGGCGAGCAGCTCGTGGCCGAAGCGGATGTGGGGGCGCACACCGAACCGGTCGGCCACGTCACGCAGGTACGCCAGCAGCTCCTCCTGCTTGCCGAACGTGGACTTCCAGCCCGGGTTCTGCGCGAAGGAGAACGAGTACAGGTGCGACATCACGTCGCACGCGGCGCCCGGGTAGGAGTTGTCGCGCCAGGTACCGCCCACCTCGTCGGCCCGCTCGAACACCAGGAAGTCGTCCATCCCGCGCTGGAGCAGGCGGACGGCCATGCCCAGGCCGGAGAAGCCGCTGCCGATCACGGCGACCCGCAGGTGCCGGGTGGGGCCGCCGCCCGTGCCGCCGCCGGTCGGGACGGCCGAAGGGGGTTCGAGAATGCTCGTCACGTCGGCCTCCTCAGCGTCGGGCGATGGTGACGCGGAAGTTGTTGAAGAACTTGTCCTCGAGCGTGTACGCGAAGATGTCCAGGTAGCGCTCGAAGCGGGCGACGACCTCCTCGCCCTCCAGGGCGACGGCCTCGTCCCGGCGCTCGGCGAGCAGCTTCAGCCACGCGCGGCAGGCGACGGCGAACGACTCGCGCTCGTTGACGATCTCGACGACGTCGAACAGCCCCTCGGCGGCCTGCGTCAGCTCGTGCAGGTGCGGGATGTGGCAGTTCTCGAACTCGGAGCGCTGGAGGAACTTCAGGTCGTCCAGGAGCTGCCGGTTCATCGGCAGCGCCTCGGCGGTCATGGTGTGCAGCACGAACCGGGCACCGGGCTTGAGGGCGGCGGCCACCTTGCCGAAGAACACCCGGTACTTCTTGGTGCGCTCGCGCGGCGGCAGCGTGGAGGAGACGAAGTGCTCCAGCGCGTTGATGCAGAACGCCGCGTCGTACGGGTCGTCGGTGGCGTGGTCCTCCCACGACTCCACCCGGGTGGTGATGCGCGGGTTGTCCAGGCCGGCGATGAACCGCTCCTGCGTACGGCTGAGGGTGAGGCCGACGGCCTGCTCCACACCGTGGACGGTGGTCAGCCGGTTGAGCATGGTGCCCCAGCCGCAGCCGACGTCCAGCACCCGGCGGGCCCCGGCGGCGCGCGCCAGCTCGACGAACGTGTCGAGCTTGCGCTCCTGGGCCTCGTCGAGCGCCTCGGTCAGGCCCTCGCCCTCCTCCCAGTACCCGCCGGAGTACATCATCGTGGGGCCCAGCAGGAGGCGGTAGAAGTCGTTGCTCACCTCGTAGTGGTGCCTGATCGCGTCGACCTCGGGGACCGACCTGTCTGCGACCGTCGTCATCTGCGTCCTCAACTCCTCCTGGCGGCGTGCGCTGTCGCCGACGAGGAAAGCGGGTCGCTCGCAACAGATGTGCAAGACGAGCGCCCGGACGCCGTGTTGCGCACGCGTTGCGCGGCCCGGGCTTCGATTCCCCCCGAACGACCGAGCCCCGCGAGAGAGGACCCACCTCATGTCCCTGCCCACCATCGAAGAACTGGCGAGCCAGCTCGAGGCCGTGTCGGGCGCCGAGAAGGTCGACCCCGACCACCCGCTCCAGCACATCGCGGACGTCGACTCGCTGGACCTGATGGAGTGGCTGTACGGCTTCCAGAACGCGTACCCCCACATCCCCGCCGACGAGTCGCTCTTCGCGGACATCGACGACACGACCACGCTGCGCGTCGTCTACGACCGCATCGTCGCGCTCGTGCCGGCGCGGGCCTGAGCGGGACCGCCCGTGAACGGCTTCGACATCACCGGGTGGGGCATGGCCGTACCCGAGCGCGTCGTCTCCAGCCAGGAGCTGGCGCAGCGCTTCGGCGTGGACGAGCACTGGATCGTCAGCCGCTGCGGAATCCGTGAGCGGCGGGCCGTCGGGCCGGGCCAGACGACCGCCTCCCTGGCCGTCGAGGCCGGCCGGCGTGCGCTGGAGAAGGCCGGGCTGGACGGCGGCGACATCGCGCACCTGATCGTCGCCACCGCCACGCCCGAGCAGCCCTCGCCGGCGACGTCCGCGTTCGTCCACCACGAACTGGGCATCGCCGGCAGCGCGCACGACGTCAACTCCGAGTGCGCCGGGTTCGTCTACGGGCTGGTCCAGGCCATGGCGCTGATCAAGATCGATCCGCGTCCGATCCTGCTGATCGGCTCCGACACCCACACCCTGACGGCCAACCCGGCCGACCGCGACCTGTCGATCCTCGTCGGCGACGGCGCGGGAGCGGTCGTGCTCCGGCCGGCCGCCCAGGACCGGGTCCTCGCCTGGAACCTGGGCGCGGACGGGAGCTGCACGGGCAGCCTCAAGGTGCTCGCCGGCGGCAGCCGGATGCCCACCACCGAGGAGACCGTGCGCCAGGGGCTGCACTACGCGCAGATCAACGGCAACGAGATCTACCTCAACGCCGTGCGGTACACCGTGCGCACGGTGCGCGAGACGCTGGCCGAGGCGAAGGTCGAGGCGGCGGACGTGGACCACGTCATCCCGCACCAGGCGAACATCAGGATCATCAACTCGATCCTGAGCCACACCGGGCTGCGGCCCGAGGCGCTCGTCGCCAACCTGCACAAGTACGGGAACACGGCCTCCGCCTCCATCCCGATCGCGCTGACCGAGGCCCTGGACGAAGGCCGCGTCAAGGACGGCGACCTGGTGCTGCTGGCCGGGTTCGGGGCGGGCATGACCTGGGGGTCGGTCCTGCTGGAGTGGGGCGGGGTGAAGCGATGAGCGCCAAGCCCGCGGGCAGCCGCCCCGAGCGGCCGGTCGCCCTCGTCACGGGGGCGTCCGGCGGGCTCGGTCAGGCCCTGGCAATCGAACTGGACGCCCTCGGCTGCCGGGTCGCGGTCCACTACAACAGCTCCGAGGAGCGCGCCCGGGCCGTCCAGGACAAGCTCACCCACGACTCGGTCGTGGTGGGCGGCGACGTCGGCTCGTACGAGGCCGTCACGGCGATGTACGGGGAGATCGCCGACCGGCTCGGACCCGTCGACGTGCTGGTCAACAACGGCGCCATCCGCAAGGACGCGCTGATGGCGATGCAGTCGCCGGCGGACTGGGCGGACGTGATCCGCACCAACCTGATCGGCTCCTTCCACACCGCCCGCGTGGCCGTGCCGCACATGCTGCGGCAGCGGTGGGGGCGGGTGATCAACGTGGTGTCGCCGTCCGGGCTGATCGCGACGGCGGGCCAGACGGCGTACTCCGCGTCGAAGGCCGGCCTGATCGGCTTCACCCGCACACTGGCCGCCGAGTGCGGCAGGCGCGGGGTCACCGTCAACGCCCTCTCGCCGGGCTTCATGATCACCGGCATGACGCAGGACCTCCCCGACCGCGTCAAGGAGGGCATGGAGTCCAAGGCCCCCGTGCCCCGGTTCGTCACGGTGGAGGAGGTCGCCCGCAGCGCCTCCCTCTTCCTGGACCAGGACTGCATGACGGGCCAGGTGATCAGCATCGACAGCGGTGTCTCCATCACCTGACACGGTGACGACGGGGCCCGGGCACGCACATGGTGTCCGGGCCCCGCGGCATGGCGCGCGGCCACAGGCGCCGTTGACGGCGGGGCGGGGCGGCGGCCGGTCATGCGCGACGCGCCGGAAAATGCTTCGAACACCTGGACGCGGCGCCTTACGATCAGCGCTCGTGACCGATCACAGACGCCGACTCCTCGGGCGTGGACCCGACACCGCCGCGCGCCCCGCGGGCCCGAGTTCCCCGCACGGGCGGCCCAGGCTGATGGCCGCTCAGGCCGACCTGGACACCGCCCCCTTGCGGGACCTGAACCTGCCGGACCTGGACGAGCTGCGGCACCGGGGCGTGCTCGACGCACACGCCCTGACACACTGACACCCGTGACGACGACGCGCCGCCCGCTGGGCCCCGGCCCCCGCCCCGACTCCACGACGACGGACGACCGCGACCGGCGCGGCCGCACCGTGGCGGAACTCGCGGCCGGCCTCGCCCCGGCCCCCGCCCCCGCGGGGCGGGAACCGGAGCAGCGGCCGGCCGCACGACGGCACCTGGGTCCCGGCCCCCGCCCGAGCGGCGCCGCGTAGAAGACCCGGGCCGGGAAGCCCGGGTCCGCCAACCGGCTCGCGGCAGCGCCGGGACCGGCCGCTCGGGGCGCCTCAGCGCGGCGGCGACAGGGCCTCGAAGGCACCCAGCAGCACCGGGTCCACGGCGTCCGGGACGCCCGGCTCCGGGCGGGCGGGGCGGCGCCGCGGGGAGGGGCCGGAGGCGCGCAGCAGGTCCAGGTACGCCCGCTGGGTCTCGGCCGCCGGGTCGATGCCCAGCTCCTCGGCGAGCACCTCGCGCAACTGGTGGTACGCGCGCAGCGCGTCGGCCCGGTTGCCCGCCGAGGCGTGCGCGGTCATCCGGCAGCGGTAGGCGCTCTCCCGGAACGGCGCACGGCGCACCGCCTCGTCCGCGTACCGCAGCCCGTGGTGCTCGTCGCCCAGGGCGGACGCGGACAGGCTCGCCAGCTCCAGGGCGGACAGGCGCAGTTCGTCCACCCGCTCGCGCACGGCGCCGACCCACTCGCCGTCGTGCGCCGGCAGGAACGCACCGCGCAGGTTGGACACCGCGCCGGCGGCCAGTTGCCGCGCCACGGCGTGGGCGCCCTCCGCGAACGCCTCCCTGGCCTCGGCGACCGCCACTTCGGCCGCCTCCACGTCGACCGCCGTGTCGCCCGGCAGCCGCAGCAGGTAGCGGCCGCTGCGGGCGATCAGCGGTGTCTCGCCCGGCTTCTGGTGCGGGCTGGTGACATAGGCGCGCACCCGGCTGACGACACTGCGCAGGGCCGACGCCCAGGTGTCCGGCAGCCCGTCCGGCCACACCGTGTCGGCGAGCTGGTCGCGCCCGGTGCCCGCCGCGCGTTCCAGGACCAGCCGGGCGAAGGCCACCTGGGCCTGGGCGCTCGACAGGTGCTGAGGCGGAGCACCGTCGTGTTCGATGGTGACGAGTCCTACGAGTCTGATCAGCAAAGCTGAATCCCCCAAGACATCGGCGGCCCCTGGCCGAAAGCGCGTGAGCGCCGCGTGAAAAGGGCCGCGGACCATTATCGGGCCGATCGTGAGACCGGTTCCCTTTCCCACTCCCTTTCCCGTCCATTCGACCGTACCGGCGTCTCGTAGAACTGTTCAACCATGGCCGGAAACATACCGCCGTGAATAGTCGGAACCCTCCCGTCCGGTATTTCCCGCTCTCCTGTCCGGGCGCTCCGGAATGGCAAATTGCGCGCGTCTTGCGGCCGCCGCCTAGAAATGACGTCGCGTTGGGTCAGAGCGAGAAGGACGAGCTGCCGTGGATGAGGAGACGCACGTGAACGCACCCGGAGCATGGGATCGCCTGGAGCCGAAGCTGGCGGCCACCCGACGGCGGGTGCGGGCGCTCGAGTCGGAGCCCGGCCGCCGCAACAGCTTCGTGGCGTACACCGTCGAACGCGACAGCGCCTACGCCGATCTCGACGGGCGCCGGCTGCTGATGATGTCCGGATACAGCTACCTCGGACTGGCCGGTGACGAGCGCGTCGTCGCCGCCGCCAAGGCCGCCGTCGACCTGTACGGCACCGGAAACCACGGCGTGCGCGCCCTGGCCGGGACCATCCCGCTCCACGAGGAGCTGGAGGCCGAGGTCGCCCGGTTCGCCGACCGCGAGACGTCCATGGTCTTCGGGTCCGGCTACGCCGCCAACGTCGGCACCGTCGGCGGCCTCGTCGGCCCCGGCGACACCGTCTTCATCGACAAGTACGACCACGCCTCGATCGTGGACGGCTGCCGCCTGTCCGGCGCCACGGTCACCCGCTTCCGCCACAACGACGTCGACCACCTCGACCGGCGGCTGCGGGCCGCCGGACCCGACGGCGTACGCCTGGTCGTCGTCGACAGCGTCTACTCCATGGACGGCGACATCGCCCCGCTGCCCGAGCTGCGCAAGGTGTGCGACGAGCACAACGCGCTGCTCATGGTCGACGAGGCCCACGCCCTCGGCGTCATCGGCGCCACCGGACGCGGCATCGAGGAGCACTTCGAGGGGCGGGCCCGGGTCGACATCAAGCTCGGCACCCTCTCCAAGGCCATCCCCTCCATGGGCGGCTGGGTCGCCGGACCGGCCGACCTGATCGGCCACCTGCGGTACGCGGCGCGGCCGTTCCTGTTCTCCGCCGCCCTCGGCCCCGCCCAGGCGGCCGCCGCCCTGGAGTCGCTGCGCATCCTCCAGCGCGAACCGGAACGGGTCGCCCACATCCAGCACCAGTCCGAACGGCTGCGCCGGGCCCTCAACGCCGGGGGCCTGCGCACCCAGGACAGCGAGACCGCCGTGCTGCCCCTGATCGCCGGCTCCGACGAGGCGGCGTACGACCTGGCCACCACCTGCCGCCGCAACGGCGTCATCGGCCTGCCCGTGGTCACCCCGGCCGTCCCCAACGACCTGGCGCGGCTGCGGATCGCCGTCACCGCCCGGCACACCGAGGCCGACATCGACTTCGCGGCCGAGGCGTTCCTGACCTCCGCCCGCGAGTGCGGCATCCTCCCGGCCTGAGAGGACGGACACCGTGTCGACATCCCCCGGGCCGCCCGTCGTCATCACCGGCATCGGCGTGGTCACCCCCGCCGGCTGCACCCCCGGCGAGCTGTGGGCCGCCCTGCGCGCCGGCCGCTCCACCGCCGCCGCGCTCACCCACCTCGACCTGGCCCGCCACCGGGTCCGCATCGGCTGCCGGGTCCGCGGCCTGGACGACCTGGACCTGGTGCCCGCCAAGGAAGCCCGCCGGATGGACCCCTTCGCGCTGTACGGGACGACGGCGGCGCTCGCCGCCCACCGGGACGCCGGGGCCCCCGCCCCCGACCCGGCCCGCACCGCGATCGTCGTCGGCAACGCCGTGGGCGGACGGGCCACCAGCGACCGGGAGTCCGCGCACTTCACCACCGACGGCCCGCACCGCGTCAACCCCCTGATGCCGCTGATGACCATGCCGAACGCCGCGGCCGCGCAGATCGCCATGCGGCTGGGGTGGACCGGGCCCGCCACCACCATCGCCACCACCTGCGCCAGCGGGGCCGACGCCATCGGCCAGGCGATGCTGCTGCTGCGCACCCACCGGGCCGACGTGGTCGTCGCCGGTGGCTGCGAGTCGACGCTGACACCCGTCACGCTCGCCGGGTTCGGCAACCTCAACGCCGTGTCGCTGCGCAACGACGCGCCCGAGCGGGCGTCGCGGCCCTTCGACGCCGACCGGGACGGGTTCGTGATGGGCGAGGGCGCCGGCTTCGTCGTCCTGGAAAGGGCCGACGACGCCCGGGCCCGGGGCGCGCGCCCCTACGCCGAGGTCGCCGGGTACGCCGCCACCTCCGACGCCCACCACCTGTCGATGCCGCTGCCGGACGGCGCGGGCGCGGCCGCCGCCATGGCGGCCGCCATCGCGGGGGCGGGCCTCGCCCCGTCCGACATCGCCCACGTCAACGCCCACGGCACCTCGACCCCGCACAACGACCGGGCCGAGGCCACCGCCCTGGCCAAGGTCTTCGGCACCTCCGGCCCCCCGGTCACCGCGCCCAAGGGCGTCATCGGCCACCTCATCGGCGCCGCGGGCGCCGTCGAGACGATCGCGGCGGTGCTGGCGATGCGCGCCCGCGAGGTCCCGCCCACCGCCAACCACGAACGCCTGGAGCCAGGAATGGACATCGACGTGGTCCACACCCGACCCCGCCCGATCCCCTCGGGCCCCGCCCTGTCCAACTCCTTCGGCTTCGGCGGCCACAACGCCTCCGTGGTCGTGGTGCCGGCATGACGACCACCCCCGAGGCCACCCGCACGGACCGGCGTACCGCCACCGCCGCGGAGATCGCCGCCTACCGTGCCGCCGCGCGGGCCGGGCTGCCCCCGGCCGCCCACGCGCAGCCCTCGCCCGTGCACGCCTTCGTCCTCGCCCACACCGCCGCCGACCGCACCGTGCGGTCCCTGACCGGCGGCGAGGAGGCATCGGTGGTCCACCTCGGCCAGGACATCCAACTGGAACGGCCGGTACGCCCCGGGGAGCCCGTGACCGTCGCCGTCGACGTGCTCGGCGCCCGCCGGGAACCGCGCGGCACCCGCGTCGCGGTGCGCACCCGGCTCACCGGCGCCGACGGGGCCGCCCCCTTCGCCGAGCTGGTCACCGGTGCCCTGCTCGTGGGCGTGAGCGGCATCGAACCCTTCGGCGACATCCCCTCCGGCGGCGCCCCCGCCCCCGAAGGCCCCGCCGGTGAACCCGCCACCGCCACCCACCGGCCGACCCCCGGCGGCATCCGCGCCTACGCGCACGCCTCCGGCGACCTCAACCCCATCCACCTCGACCCCGGGGCGGCCCGCTCCGCCGGATTCGACGGCGTCATCGCCCACGGCATGAGCGTCGTCGCCCTGGTGTGCGAGGAGATCGCCGACCGGTACGCGGACGGCGACATCACCCGCCTGACCGCGCTGGGCTGCCGCTTCTCCGGCCCCGTCCTCCCGGACGAACCCCTCGACATCACCCTCCAGCCGGACGCCGGCCCCACCGTCGTCCGCTTCACCTGCCGCACCCCCAAGGGCCCCGCGGTCAAAGCCGGCTGGGCCCGCCTCAGCCCCGCGAGCAAGGAAAGGACGTCATGAGCAACACCGACACCATCAAGAAGTTCGTCATCGAGGAGTTCCTGCCGGACCTCGGCGCCCACGAGCTGGCCGACGACCACGACCTCCTCTCCGACGGTGTCATCGACAGCCTCGGCGTGCTGAAGCTGATCGCCTGGGTCGAGGACCACTTCCAGCTCGCCGTCGGCGACGCCGACCTCGACCCCGACAACTTCCGCAGCGTGGCGGCGATCGACGCGTTCATCGCCGGCGCCCGCCAGGGCGTGGGCGGCTGACCATGCACGACGCGCTCACCGGCCTGCTCGCGCGGCGCCCGGTGGCCGAGCGCGAGACCTGGCGCTCACTGTGGGACCGGCTCGGCGACGGCACGCTCGGAAAGGAGCAGGCCGTCGCCCTGCTGGCCTCCCTGACGACCCGGCTCCCCGGCCCCGAGACGCTGCGCGCCCTGCTGGACTCGCTCCTCGAACGGCGGCCCGCCGCGCCCGCCGGCCGCTGGGGCGCGACCGTCAACGTCGTCGGCACCGGTGGGGGCCCGGCGACCTTCAACATCTCCACCGCGTCCGCGTTCGTGGCCGCCGCGGCGGGCGTACGGGTCGTCAAGACCGGCTCGCGCGCCTACACCTCCCGCCTCGGGTCGGTCGACCTGCTGGAACGGCTCGGGGTACGGCCCACGGCGTCGTACGCGCACACCGAGCGCACCCTGGAGGAGTACGGCATCGCCTTCGCCGGGCCCTTCGTCTACCCGGCCGAACTGGCCCGGCTGGCCCGCACGGTGGCGCCGCTGGGCATGAAGCCCTTCGGGGGCTTCCTCAACGCCCTCGGGCCCTTCCTCGCCGATCTGCCCGTCACCGCCCAGGTCACCGGCGTCTCCCACACCATGCCCCTGCCCGCGCTGCGGGACCTGGCGGCCACGGTGACGGACCGCCGGGTGTGGCTGACCACCAGCACCGAGGGCGCCGACGAACTGCTGCCCTTCGCGGACAACACCCTCCACACCGCCACCGGCACCCTCGTGCTGAAGGCGGGGGAGCTCCTCCCGGCCGGCGGATCGCTCGACGAGCTGCGGCCCGCCGACCCCGCCGCCGCCACCGGCCACTTCCTCGACGTCCTGTCCGGCGCCGCCGGCGCCACCGCCACCCGGACCGTGTGCCTCAACGCCGCCGCGCTCGCGGTGGCGAGCGGCCACGCCACCGACTGGCCCACCGCGCTCGCCGCCGCCGAACGGGCCGTCGCCACCGGCGCCGCCCGCGAACTCGCGGAACGGATGCGCGCCGCCCGCCCCACCGCCGCGGGGGTGCGCCGTGGCTGAGTTCTTCCCCCGCGACGCCGCCACCGCCGGGCCCGGCCTCGCCCTGTTCCTCAACGCGGGCGACCCGCCGCCCGACGTCCTGGAGGACCTCGTCCTCATGCTCGACGAGGAAGGCGTCGAGTGCCTGGAACTGGCCGTGCCCTTCCCCGACTCCGTCACCGACGGGCCGGTCGTCCGCCGCTCCGCGCGCCGCGCCCTGGACCGGGGCACCGGCCTCGACGGCGTCCTGGAATTCATCGCCCGCGTACGCCCCCGGCTGCGCCACCTGCGCATCGCGCTGCTCGCCGACTGGAGCCACTCCCTGAAGCACCGGGACCTGGCCGGCGCCACCCGCGACATCGCGGCGAGCGGCGCGGACGGGCTCCTCGTCCACGCGCTGCCGCCCCGGCTGCGCACCACGTACCACGTGGCGGCCCGCGACGCCGCGCTGCCCGTGGTGACCACCTGCTACCAGCGCAGTTCGGAGGCGACCATGGCGGAGGCCGCCGCCCACGCCTCCGCCTACCTGTATCTCGTGGCCCACTACGGGCGCAGCGGCACCGCCCCCGCCGCCGGGCACGCCGCCCTGGCCGGCACGGTCGCCGCGCTCCGGGCCCGTACGACGTCCCCGATAGCCGTCGGCTTCGGGGTCAGGACCCGTGACGACGTGGAGGCCGTCCACGCCTGCGGAGCCGATGCGGTGATCATCGGCTCGGCGGGCGTCGAACGGATCGAGCGCGCCCTCGACGAGGGCAGTGACCCGGTCACCGGCTTCCGCGACTTCGTCCGGTCCGTCCGCCCGCCCGTCCAGATCCGAACCGGGAGTTGAGAAAATGATCATCCGTGACATCGAGGACGTGAAGACCGTCGAGTGGGGCAACGGCCTCAGCCGCCGCTTCCTGCTCGCCTCGGACGGCGTCGGCTACTCGCTCACCGACACCGTCGTCCGGGCCGGCACCAAGTCCCGCCTCCAGTACCGCAACCACCTCGAGGCCTGCTACTGCATCGAGGGCTCCGGGGAGGTGATCGAGCTCGACGGCACCTCGCACCCGATCACCCCGGGCGTGCTGTACGCGCTCGACCAGCACGACCCGCACTACCTGGTGGCCTCGCCGGACGAGGACCTCCGCCTGGTGTGCGTCTTCAGCCCGGCCCTTCAGGGCGACGAGGTGCACAGCCTCGACGAGCACGTCTCCTCCGCGTACTAGGCGGTCCCCAGTGATCCGATGGAACACCGACCAGGCCGCCCTCCGGGACGGCCTGGTCCGGTGGGGTGAGGCGCTCAGCGCCGACCACATAGAACACGACGAACGGGCCGTGTTCTCGTGGGACAAGTGGAAGCTCGTCCGCGAGACCGGCATCCTCGCCCTGCCCTTCGACGAACGGTACGGCGGCCTCGGCCAGTCGCTCCTGACCACCATGTACGTCCTGGAGGGGCTCGGCGAGCACTGCCGTGACGCCGGACTGAGCTTCTCGGTGACCACCACCCTGGCCAGCACCGGCGTACCCCTGGAGAAGTTCGGCACGGCCGGACAGAAGGAGAGGTACCTGCCCGGGATCTGCTCCGGCGAGCTGATCGGCGCCCACGCCATCACCGAGTCCGAGGGCGGCTCCGACGCGATGGCGATGACCACGCGCGCCGAGCGGGACGGCGACCACTTCGTCCTGACCGGGGCCAAGACGTTCGTCAGCAACGGCCCCGTCGCCGACGTGATCGTGGTGTACGCGCGGACGCGCCCGGACGGCGGCCCGCTCGGGGTCACCGCGTTCCTGGTGGACCGGGACACCCCGGGGCTGACGGTCGGCCGGCCCATCAAGAAGATGGGGCTGCGCACCTCCCCGCTGAGCGAGCTGTACTTCGACGGCTGCCGTATTCCCGCGGACCGCGTCCTCGGCCGCGTCGGCGGAGGATTCATCGTTCTCGACCACGTGATGAAACGTGAAGTCCTCTTCTCGTTCATCGTCAATGCCGGGGAAATGCAGCGGCGGCTCGCCCAGGTCGTGGACTACGCGCAGACGCGCCGCTCGTTCGGGAAACCGATCGGTGCGTACCAGTCCATCGCCAACAAGATCGTCGATACGAAAATCGGGCTGGAGACGGCACGGAAATGGCTGTACGACACCGCGGAACGGCTCGTCTCCGGCGAGAACGTCACCACGGACCTGGCCATCGCCAAGCTGA
The DNA here is from genome assembly GCF_004353505.1 of Streptomyces sp. WAC05374. Lineage (GTDB taxonomy): Bacteria > Actinomycetota > Actinomycetes > Streptomycetales > Streptomycetaceae > Streptomyces. Next base: position 15,041 of record NZ_SMNQ01000018.1, on the reverse strand, counting down.
TCACCAGCGAGGCCAACGTGGCCAGCAGCCTCGCCGCCGTCCAGATCTTCGGCGGGCACGGCTACATGACCGAGTACGGGCTCGAACAGGACGTGCGCAACGCCGTGGGCGGCACGATCTACTCGGGCACCAACGAGATCCAGTACAACCGCATCGCCTCGATGCTGGGACTGGGTAAGTGACCACGGCACCCGCACGGGTTCTCCCGGGCCGCGCGGCCGCCGCCCCCTCGGCGGCCGCGCCACCGCCGCCCCGAGCCCCGTACCGAAGGAGCAGCACCCATGACCTCCCGCTTCATCGAGGCCCTGCTGACGGCCGAACGCCCGCTCATCATGGAGATCAAGCGGCGTGACGCACACGGCATCGACCTCATCGCCGGACGCACCCCCGCCGACATCGTCGCCGCATACGAGGCCGCCGGCGCGCCGTGCGTCTCCGTGGTGACCGGACGCTGGTTCGGCGGCACTCCCGACCTGCTCCGGGACGTCGCCCGGCTCACCGACCTGCCGCTGCTCCAGAAGGACTTCATCACCCGGCGCGACCAGCTCACCACCGCCGGGGAACTCGGCGCCTCGGCCGTCCTGCTCACCGCCGCCCTGCTGCCCGTGAGCGCCCTGCGCACCCTGGTGGAGGCCGCGCTGCGCACCGGGCTCACCCCGTTCGTCGAAGTCACCTGCGAGGCGGAGGTGGCGGCCGTCCCGCACGCCGCCGACTGCGTCATCGCCGTCAACAACAAGGACATCCGGACGCGCGAGCGGGACGCCGGCGACATCGGCCGCAGCCTCGCGCTGCTGCCCGCGCTCCAGGCGGCCGGCACCCCCTGCCCGGTCAGCGCCAGCGCCATCGACACCCCCGTGACGGCCACCCGCCTGCTGGACGCCGGATACCGCGGCCTGCTGATCGGCACCGCACTGCTGCGCGCCGCGGACCCGCTCACCTGGCCCACCGCCGCGCCCGTGGGCTGACACCGCCCGCCGCCCGCCCGTACGACGAGGGCCGGGACCGCCACCGCGGCCCCGGCCCTCTGCGGCGTCCAGCCGCCTCAGCTCACCACCCGGTTGACGAGCTGGTCGCGCACGCGCGCCGGGATCTCGGGCGCGAACCGCTGGAGGTAGGCGTCCAGATGCCGGTCCGCGCCCACCAGGAACGGCAGGTCGAAGACGAGCAGCCGCCGCACCGCCAGCAGCGGCACCGGCGCCCGCAACGGGCGGAAGTCCTCGTTCCACAGCCCCGGTTCGTCACAGACCGGATGGAACTGGCCGATCATCAGCCCGTCCGCGACGAACGTGTCCTTCGCCGCCCGCTGCACCTCGTCCAGCTCGCCCGAGTCCGACGGGTCGAGCCACGGCAGCAGCATCAGCACGGTCAGCAGCTCGCGGTCCTCCTCCGTGAGGTCCGCCGACAGCTTCTCGTACCAGTCCCGCAGCCCCGCCACCGCCTCCGCCGGCGTGCCGCCGCCCTCCTGGGCGGGGAGCGCCAGCAGGAACAGGCCCTTGCGCAGCGACGGCTGGGTGTAGGGGCACACCGGGCCGGTGCGGCCCAGCTCCGGGTGGCCCGACACCAGTACCCGGCGGCTCCAGTCGAGGACGTGGCGCAGGGCCGGCAGGTGGCGGTGCGGCGCCAGGCCGGCGTCGATCTCCTCCGGCGACCAGATCAGCAGCCGTTCGTCGCCCCTCACCGGGCGTCCCGCCACATCGGCCGCAGCACGGGACCGCCGTCCGGCAGCGCGATGTCCCCGCCGAACCGCCCGAAGCCCAGGCGCCGGCACGCGGCCTCGCCGCCCGGCGAGCTGGCCTCGGCGTACGTACCGCAGGCGGCCGCGTCGGCACGCGCCACCAGGTGCTCCAGCAGCGCCGTCATCAGCCCGCCCCGCTGGGCGGACGGCCGGACCGCGCCGAAGGAGACGTAGTAGTGCGGCCGTCCGGCCGGGTGGTGCCGTGCCTGGAGCGCGCCGATGGTCGCCAGCGCCCCGGCGTCGTCGCCGAGCACCGCGGCGAACCGCTGGTGCAACTCGTCCCCGCGCGCCTCCGTCTCCTCCCACGCGCCGGGCGGCAGGAACAGCAGGACGGCGTCGCGGTCCTCGTCGGTGAGGACCCCGTCGTACGCGAACGACAGGTCGAGGAAGACGCGGAAGAAGCCGGGCAGGACCCGCTCCCTGCGCCGGGTGTCCGGGGTGATCCAGCGGGTCAGCGGATCGTCGAGGAAGGCGCCGGCCAGCAGTGCGGCCAGCTCGTCGGTGTCGGCCCGCGACGCCCGGCGTACCACGCCGCGCCCCACGGGAACCGGGATGGAGGACAAGAAAGCACCCTTCACGGTCGGTCAGCGGGTGGCGAGCTGTTCGATCCGGGCGTGCAGCCGGTCGAGGTACAGCTCCGCCTCGGGTTTGATCAGCACGCTGCGCATCACCCGCGCCGCGCCGGCGTCCCGGACGATCCCGGGATGGCGCCGCGCGAACGCATCGGCGTCCGCGCGCAGCACGCTCAGGAAGACGGGGTCCTCACTCGCGTGCATCCCCTCCCGCAGCAGCCGCTCGGAGGCGGCGTCGACGGCGGACAGGGACCACGGGCGCGCGGCGGGGACGTAGGTCACGATGTCGAGGTCGGGCCGCTGGTACAGCTCCAGCGCCTCGGACCCGGCCAGCAGCCCGGCGAAGCGCACCGCGGCGCGGCGGCTCGCCGCGAGCATCCGGCCGAAGCCGTCCCGGGTCAGCGGCAGCAGTTGCAGCGTCAGCCACAGCCCGGCGGCCGCGGCACCGGCCCGCGAGCACTCCAGGCTGATCTCGCCCAGGTGCAGCTCGGCGTCGGTGAAGTAGGTGTACGGGGAGTCGTGCGCGAAGTGCCGGCCGGCCCGAGGGTCGTTGAACAGCACCGCCCCGCAGCCGTACGGCTGGAGCCCGTGCTTGTGCGGGTCGACCACCACCGAGTCGCACGCGCCGACGGCCCGCCACGGGCGTACGTCGACGCCCTCGGGCTCGTCGGAGAGGCCGAGCAGCGCGTAGAAGCCGCCGTACGCCGCGTCGACGTGGACGCGCACGCCGTGGCGGCGGGCCCGCGGCAGCACCTCGTGCACCGGGTCGACCGCGCCGAGGCCGGTCGTCCCGGTGGTCAGCACGACCGTGCCGACCCGGCCGGAGGCCAGCAGCGGCTCCAGCGCGCCGGGGTCGATGCGGCCGTGCGCGTCGACCGGCACCGGGTACCCCTCCATGCCGAGGACATGGCACATCCGCTCGTGCGTGTAGTGGCACTCGGTGCTGTACGCCACCCCCCGGCCAGGGTGCGACTCGCGGGCGACGTACAGGGCCTCCAGGTTCGCCATCGTGCCGCTGGTCGTCAGGTGGCCCAGGGCGGCGGGCATGCCGAGCATCCCACCGAGGGCGGTGACGCACTCGCGCTCCATCTCGGTGGTGGCGGGGCCCCCTTCGGCGGCGTGGTTGTTGGGGTTGAACAGCATCGCCGTCGTGTAGCCGACGACGGCCGCCGGATGCGGCGGCTTGACCATCTGGCCCGCGTAACGGGGGTGGAAGAAGGGGTAGTTGTCGTCGAGGCGCTTGGCGAACCGCTCGAACACCGGGGCGAAGTCGGCGTCACCGACCCGGTGCGAGGGATGCGGCTCGTACGGTCCGAACCGCTCGCCGAAGCGCTCGATCACCTCCACCGCGCGCGGAAGCCAGTAGCGAAGATCCACGGGAGTGCCTTCCGGGACGGCGCATCTGTCGGTCCAGGTATACGGACGCCCCCGCAACACCCGCGCAACCCGCGCGCTCGAGCGGGACCCGAGGCGTACGTGCTGCACTCGGCCCGTGGCAGCCGACTTCGACGCGACGACGAGCACGACGGCCCGGACGGTCACACGGATCTGGACCACCGAGCTGGGCGTCCCCGCCCTGGACCCCGACCTCTTCCTCCCCCACGCGGGCGCGACCTCCGCCCGCACCCTGCGCGCCCACCGCGCCCTGCGCACCGCGCTGGCCCGCGACATCCCCCTGACGGCCCTCTTCCGCCACCCCACCATCCGCACCCTGACCGCCTACCTGGACGCCGCGCCCCACTGAGGTGTCGTTTTCGTCCGATGCTGCATCCCGTAATCGGTTGTTGCGCGGTCTTCTTCGGGTCGCGACAGGAGAACGCCAACCGATGGCCCGAGGGGCGCCGCAAGGAGGGCGTGTCGTTCACCGTTCACCGCATCCTCTCGTCGGTCGCGGACGAGGACGAACGGTGGGCAGCGCTCGAGGAGGCGCCGTTCAACCCGCGCACGGGAGCCCGGCAGTGGACGCCGGACGGCGCGAAGCCGGTCGTCGGCCAACGGGTCGACCGGCCGGTCACGGTGGATGGGAAGGTCCAGGCCGTCGCCGATCTGACCCGGGACGACGAGGTCACGGCCCAGGTTGCCACCGACCTGTTGAAGCGGCCTGGTGGACTCCGGTCCAGGACGCTGCAGCCGCCCGCCGAGCAGTACCGCGCGGGCCCCGACGCTCAGCAGCCCGCCGGCCAGGAAGGTGTGCCGCACGTCGGCCCGCGGCAGAATCAGACCCCCGAGCGCGGCGCCCGCCGCGACTCACCTGCCGGAACGGCGATCGTCCGCGAGGCGGTGACGGGCGCGTGGAACTCCTTGAGCAGGTAGAGGAGACGGCCCGATAGGGCAGCGACGGGACCACGTGCGTCCCCAGATCGCTCACTGGAGGTTTTCACGCGATTCCCGTGCACTCTACTTCGAAGTCAGTGCCGGTGCCGCCAGGGAATATGCAACAGACGACTGCACCCTCTGGCGTGCCCACGACTTGGCAGTCAGCTCGTGGGTGACTCACGCCATCTTCTTTGACTTTCCGTGCCTTAGTGGACTTCCGAATGCTGGATGCGGCGCGAGACAAGGAAGTTTGAAGCTCTGAGCACAAGCTCAGAAGGAAGCCAAGATCCTTGGAAACTTCCTCTGGGTGCTTGAACTTGACCCTGACGAGAGGGTGCTCGTGATCTTGGCATCTAAGGTTCTTCAAGTGTGTGAACGACGCCACCAGGTCTATAGGTAGAGAAAGCCATCTTTCGCATGTGACATGTTGCGTGAAAGAAATCACCGAAGGATCGTTCTCGTTGATCTTCACCATGCCGACTACGCTGAGCTCTGCGGGGTCCGGCAACTCGTGGTTTGAGAGCCTGGACAAGAACTCTCTTGGTTCGTGAGTTCGCATCTTGGGAACCTCCACACGTCGGCTGCAGTCCGCCGAACGGAAGGCGTTGCAGCCAATCAGCGCGTCACTGTGGGAGGTTCCAGCCTAGTTCGGTCGCACCGGTGGTGCATCCCGGCCGACTGCGCCGGTCACGTTCGCTGGACGAGAATGATGGATTCTCTCTCACCCTCTCCCGCGCAGGAGCTTACTCCTGGCAACAAGAGCACCCCGCGTATTCATCGCCCTCGTATGTGATGCCACGCCCCAGTAGCTCGTCGCAGTTTGGGCAGATGGCCAAGAGGGTGGTGTTCACTTGGAGGAGTTTTGAGTTTTTCAGCTCGAATACAGACCTCACAGCGTCAGGGCCATGTTGGCGAATTCCCTGTTGCAGGAATTCAAAACCTCCATATGTGTGTCCGCACACGCACTCAATGCGACTGCACCGGAATGTGCCCACATCGACGCCCAACTCGGACTTGATCCGTTCCCTCTCGTCGTCCGACACCACCCGGAGCCCCGCAGATTTGATCCGCTCAGGCGTCCAGTACCAGAGCTTGAACGCTTCGGCCTGACTTTTCGTCAGGTAGAACGAAGCGGTCCTGCCGTTTCTAATGGCGTCCTTGACGATCCCTAGGATGGTGGAATCGTCCGCCGAGATCGTCACCTTGCCGCTGCCTGCGGCGGCGTCGATGTGGGTCAACAGTGACTTGTCCACGGTTTCCTCCCGAGGCGCTCGACTTACTAGCCTTTGGAGGGGTGTCCCCCGGGTTCCTTCCTCATGATCGAGGCAGGATGTTGTTGCACTCTGATGGCGCATGGCTAGAGGCCGGCGCTGATCAGGTTGTACGACGCGCTTTATCAGAGGTGTTCGCGAGGCGTTCGGCTATGGCGTTTCCGTAACGCCGTTCCGCGACGCCCGCCGCTAGCGGCAGGCCCGCACCCGGCAACGGCCCGAACAGAACACCGCCTCTGCCGCCATCGTCCGCGGCAGGGAATCACCACACTCCCGGCAATACCGCCGAGCCGTCTCACCAGCCCCCACACCCCGATCATCCAGCCGTGACCACCTCACGGGATCAAAGAACACCCACTGACCGGGCACGCGAACGGGGCGGCGTACCCGATGGTGAGTCGGTGTACGCCGCCCCGGGCGGACGAGGTGCGGGAGGTGGCCCGCGCGGTCATGACGGTTACTTCGGGTCGTGGCGGAACCGGGAGGTCGCCCAGAGGCGGCCGAGCACCGCGAGGCCGAGGCACCAGGCGACGGCGAGCCATCCGTTGTGGCCGATCCCGGTGCCGAGGAGCAGGCCGCGCAGGGTCTCGATGGCGGGGGTGAACGGCTGGTACTCGGCGATCGGCCGGAACCAGGCGGGCATCGCGTCGACGGGGACGAAGGCGCTGGACAGCAGCGGCAGCAGGATCAGGGGCAGGGCGTTGTTGCTGGCGGCCTCGGCGTTGGGGCTGACCAGGCCCATGCCGACGGCGATCCAGGTCAGTGCCGTGGCGAAGAGCACCAGCAGTCCGAACGCCGCCAGCCACTCCAGCGGCGTGGCGCCGGTGGAGCGGAAGCCGATGGCCACCGCGACGGCGCCGACGACGAGCACGCTCAGGACCGACTGGAGCACGCTGCCGACGACGTGTCCGACGAGCACCGAGGAGCGGTGGATCGCCATCGTGCGGAAGCGGGCGATGATGCCCTCGGTCATGTCGTTGGAGACGGAGACCGCCGTGCCGACCACGGTGCTTCCGATGGTCATCAGCAGCAGCCCGGGGACGATGTAGGCGATGTACACCGAGCGGTCCGCGCCGCCGAGGCCGGCGCTCATGGTGTCGCCGAAGATGTAGACGAAGAGCAGCAGCAGCATGACCGGCGTGAGCAGCAGGTTCAGCGTGAGCGACGGATAGCGCCGGGCGTGCAGGAGGTTGCGGCGCAGCATGGTGGTGCAGTCGCGTACGGCGAGGGACAGGGAGCTCATCGGGCCGCCTCCGTGGGCAGGTGGGACGGGGTGGGGACGCCGCCGCCGGTCAGGGCGAAGAACACGTCGTCGAGGTCGGGGGTGTGCACGGTCAGCTCGTCGGCCTCGATGCCGGCCGTGTCCAGTCGGTCGAGCAGGCCGCGCAGGTCGCGCTGGCTGCCGTCGCTGGGGACCTGGAGCGTGAGGGACTCGTCGTCCGGAGAGGCCCCGCGCAGTACGGAGGCGGCGCCGCGGTGGGCGGCCGGGTCGGTGAAGCGGAGCCGGACGTGTCCCCCCGGGACGAGCCGCTTCAGCTCCTCGGCGGTGCCGTGGGCGGCGATCCCGCCGTCGTTCAGCACGGCGATGCGGTCGGCGAGTTCGTCGGCCTCCTCCAGGTACTGGGTGGTGAGGAAGACGGTGACGCCGCCGGCGACGAGTTCGCGGATGATCTGCCACATCTGGTGACGGGAGCGCGGGTCGAGTCCGGTGGTCGGTTCGTCGAGGAAGATGATCCGCGGTCCGCCGACCAGGGTCATGGCGATGTCGAGGCGGCGCTTCATGCCGCCGGAGTAGGTTGAGGCGGGCCGTGACGCGGCCTCGGTGAGGCCGAAGCGCTCCAGCAGCCCGGCGGCGACGCGCCGCCCCTCGCGCCGGGGGAGGTGGTGCAGGTCCGCCATGAGGAGCATGTTCTCCTCGCCGGTGATCAGGCCGTCGACGGCGGAGAACTGTCCGGTGACGCCGATCGCGGCGCGCACGGCCTGCGGGTCGGTGGCGAGGTCGTGGCCGCCGACGCGGACGCGGCCGCTGCCGGGGCCGGGGGAGACGAGGGTGGACAGGATCTTCACGGCGGTGGTCTTGCCGGCGCCGTTGGGGCCGAGCAGGGAGAAGACCGTGCCTTCCTCGACGGCCAGGTCGATGCCGTCGAGGACGGTCTTGTCGCCGTAGGACTTGCGCAGCCCGGTCGCCGCGATGGCCAGGTCGGTCATGAGGAGTGCTCCTTCCGCGAGGTGCGGTTCACAGGCTGCGGGCGGTGATGTCGCCGTGGGCGGTGGTGGCGTGGATGTCCAGGCCGCCCTGACCACCGGTGTTCTGCAGGGAGTTGTGGATGCGGCCGTAGCCGGTGCCGGCGTCCAGGGAGGCGCTCACGCCGCGGGCGGCGCCGACCGTGATGTCGCCCTGCTGGACGCGCAGGGTGACCGTGCCGCGCACGGCCTCGGTGATGTGGATGTCGCCCCGCTGGGTGCTGATGTCGGCGGGGCCGGTCAGGCGGCCGACGGTGATGTCGCCGTCGAGGGCGCTGAGGCGGGCGCTCGCGGCCTCGTCGAGCTTGACCGAGCGGTAGCCGTCACCGAAGGTGACGTCCCCGAGCCGCCCGACGCCGCGGAACTCGGCGGCGGCCGCCTTTGCCTCGACGTGGGAGCCGGCGGGGAGCTGGACGGTGATCTCGACGGATCCGGACGGGCCGAGGACCCGGTTCCCGGCCGCCGGGGCCTGAATGCGCAGGACGCCGTCGTCGCAGGTGACCTGCATCTGCTCCGCCGCCTTCACGTCGCGGCTCTTGGCGGCGTTGGCGGGCAGCACCTCGACCGTGGTGTCGGACCGGTCGGCGGCGATGAGGCGGATGAGTCCGGCCGGGACGTCCAGGACGGCGGAGATCGCGGCGGGGGTGGAGAACTTCTGCATCGTGGGCTCCTGTGCTCGTTCGTTTCTGGCAGGAGAAACGCTACGTTGCGTTCAAGGATGTGGCTACAAGCTCGTTGCGATGTTACCGCGTAAGCGCAGCTCAGAGCGGTGATTTCATTGCAATGGATCGACACGCAACGCAACGCAGAGGGTGTGGTCGTTGCAATGGAGTGGAGGTGAACGCTATGCTGGGGCCACCACGGACCACGAAGGAGACACGATGCCGGGAGGCAGGCTCACCCAGCAGGAACGCCAGCAGATCGCGCTGGGACTGGCCGACGGCCTCGCGTACGCGGAGATCGCCCGACGCCTCGACCGCCCCACCTCGACCGTCACGCGCGAGGTGATGCGCAACGGCGGCCCCACCGGCTACCGCGCCGACCTCGCCCACCGCGCCACCGAGCGCCGCGCCCACCGGCGCCGGCAGGCCGAGCCCCGGGACCGCGCCGCACCGCCGATGGCCCACGGACGCGACGCAAGCGCCGTACGGGACTTCGAGGAGACACTCACCACCGTCTTCATAGCGTCGGGCACGCCCAAGATGATGGCTCGCGTGATGGCCTGCCTCACCCTCACCGACACGGGCAGCCTCACCGCCGCCGAACTCGCCCGCCACCTCCAGGTCAGCCCGGCGTCCGTCTCCAAGGCGATCGCGTTCCTCGAGAGCCAGGGCCTGGTGCGGCGGGAGCGCGACGAGCGCCGCCGCGAACGCTACGTCGTCGACGACGACGTCTGGTACCAGTCGATGATGGCCAGCGCCCGCGGCACCGCCCACATCGCCGAGACCGCGCGGCAGGGCGTCGGCGTCCTCGTCCCCGGCACCCCGGCCGCCGCCCGCCTGGAGAACATCGCCCGCTTCCTGGACTTCATCACCGAGAGCATCACCCGCGCCGCCGAGCAGGCCCGCGACATCCTCTACGTGCGGCCCGAGGGGCACCGGGACACCACGGCCAAGGCCGGCCACGACCACTGACGGTCCGCCGGTCCCCGGAGGGCGCGGGGGCCGCCGCCGCGCGCGTACCACCGCGCCCGGCGGCCCCGCCGGCCGCTCCACCCGACCACGAGTCGGGGTTGCTGCACTCGCTGGGTGCGCCCGCCCGCGGTGGGCGGGCCGTCCCACCCAGGAGGACGCCATGGTCACCCGACGCAGCCTGCTCGGCGCCGCCCTCGCCACCACCGGCGCCGGGCTGTTCACCGGAGCCGCGCTGACCCCCCTGCTCGCCGCCGGCGGCGCACGTGCCGCCGGAGCCGCCCCGGCGGCGCCCGCCGTGGAGCCCTTCCGGGTCCCGCTGCCGCTGCCGCCGGTCCTCGCACCCCTCTCGACCAGCGGGGGCACCGACACCTACGCCATCACCCTGCGGCGCACCCGCAAGGAGATCCTGCCCGGCCTCCAGACGGAAGTCCTCACCTACAACGGGCACTTCCCCGGCCCCACCATCAGAGCCAGATCCGGCCGCCCCGTCGTCGTCCGCCACCGCAACGCCCTCGACATGCCGGCCTCCGTGCACCTGCACGGCGCCTCCGTGCCGCCCGAGAGCGACGGCGCCCCGATGGACACCTTCGCGCCCGGCACGACGCGCACCTACACCTACCCCAACCGCCAGCCGCACGCGTCGCTCTGGTACCACGACCACGCCCACCACATGGAATCCGAGCACGTCTACCGCGGGCTGTCCGGCTCCTACCTGCTCACCGACGGCACCGAGCAGGCCCTGCCGCTGCCCTCCGGCGCGTACGACATCCCCATCGCGCTGCGCGACGCCCGCTTCGACGAGGCCGGGCAGCTCGTGTACGTCATGGACGACGCGCTCGGCCGCACCACGCTGCTCGCCAACGGCAAGCCGTACCCCTACCTGGAGGTCGCCGCCCGCAAGTACCGCTTCCGGCTGCTCAACTCCTCCAACCTCCGCTTCTTCCGGCTGCGGCTCGCCGACGGCGGCGAGATCACCCAGATCGGCTCCGACGGCGGCCTGCTGCCCCGCCCGCACACCACCGACGCCCTGTGGCTCTCACCGGCCGAACGGGCCGACGTCGTCATCGACTTCTCCCGCTACCCGGTCGGCACGAAGCTGGTGCTCGAGAACACCGTCGGCCCCGGCACCCCCGAACAGACCGGCCACGTCCTGCGCTTCGACGTCGTCCGCACCGCCTCCGACCCCAGCCGCGTCCCGTCCGTGCTGCGCACCCTGCCGCCGCTGCCGGCGGCCACCGGCGCACGCACCGTCGAGCTGCGCATGGACGAGGACGGCGGCGCCGCGCCCAAGGGGTACATCGACGGCAAGGTCTACGACCCGGACCGCGTCGACACCGTCGTACGCCACGGCAGCAGCGAGATATGGACGATCACCAACCCCAACACGGTGATGCCGCACAACTTCCACCTGCACCTGGTGCAGTTCCGGGTCCTGGAACGCAACGGGCAGGCGCCCGACCCGTCCGAGTCGGGGCTCAAGGACACGGTCAGGCTCCTGCCCGGTGAGACGGTCAAGGTGCAGGCGACGTTCGACACCTACCGCGGCACGTACGTGTACCACTGCCACCTGCTGGACCACTCCGCCATGGGGATGATGGCGCAGCTCCGGATCAACTGACGCCCCGCGGACCTTGCCGCAGCAGCGCCGCGGCCAGCAGCGCGAACCCGGCGAAGGCCGCCCCGGTCACGAAGCCCCCGGCCATTCCGCCGGTCTGCGTGGTCACCGCCACCAGCGCCGCCAGCCCGATCGAACCGCCCACGCTCTGCAGGGAGTTCAGGACGGCGGCGGCCGCACCGGCCTCGTCACGTGCCAGCCCCGACGTGGCGAGGACGGTCGGCGGCAGCACACAGCACGCCATGCCCGCCCCGAGCAGCACCAGCGCCGGCAGCACGTCGGCGGCGTACGCGTCCGACGCGCCGAGCCGCGCCAGCCACAGGTTGCCCGCGACCAGCAGCGCCGCCCCGGCCGCCATCAGCCGCTTCGCGCCGATCCGCCGCTCCAGGCGCACCGCGGCGCCCGCCGTCGCGGCCATCGTCACCGGCAGCGGCAGCAGCGCGCACGCCGTCGCCAGCGCCGACCAGCCGTGCCGGCCCTGGAAGAACTGGTTGAGGAAGAAGTACGTACCGATCAGCGCGCCCGGCACCGCCAGCGTGGCCGCGTAGGCGAGGACGCGGTCGCGGTCGCCGAACAGCCGCGGCACCACGATGGGCTGCTCGGCCCGCCGCTCGATCACCGCGAACACCACCAGCAGCCCGGCGCCCGCCACCACGCACCCGGCGACGGCCGGGTCGCTCCACGGCCGCTCGGCGGCCTGCGCCAGCCCGTACACGAGCGACGCGGCACCCAGCGCCGACACCAGCGCACCCGCCAGGTCGAACCGGCCCCGGTTGCGCGCCGTCTCCTCGATCACGAACGGCGCGAGCAGCAGGATCGCCAGCCCGACCGGCACGTCCAGGTACAGCACCCAGCGCCAGGAGCTGAGCGAGGTCAGCGCCCCCGCGAGCAGCAGCCCGCCGGCCGTCGACACCGCGCCCACCGCCGTGCAGACGGCGATCGCCCGCTTGCGCGGCGCGCCCTCGGCGAACATGCTCAGCACCAGCGCCAGCCCGCTCGGCGCCGCCAGCGCGGCCCCGACCCCCTGCACCACGCGCACCGCCACCAGGAACTCGCCCGACGGCGCGAGCCCGCGCAGCGCCGCGGCCGCCGTGAACAGCCCCACGCCCGCGAGGAACACCTTCCGGCGCCCCAGGATGTCGCCCGCCCGCCCGCCGAGCAGCAGCAGCCCGCCGAAGGCCAGCAGATAGGCGTTGACGACCCAGGAGGCCCCGACGGCCGACAGGCCGAGTCCCTCCCGCATGCCCGGCAGCGCGATGTTCACGATCGGGTCGTCGAGCTGGATCATCGCGTTGCACAGGGCGATCACCGCCAGGGCGGCACCGGGGCGCGCCCGGCGCCGCGCCTTCGCGAGGGGCGCGGGAACCACCCGCACCACCGGCTGCTGCGACACGTGCAGGGACATGACGGGGCCTCCTCGGGGATGCTCGCGACGGGGAACGTCACGCCGACGCTCTCAGGCCCCGCTGGAGAACCCGTCGAGGCCGTCTCGCCCGTACCGCGGGGCCGTTCGGCCGCCCGTGGCACCGCGTCACCCGTACCGCGCGGCGCCGCCCCGCGACCGGCCGGGGCCGCGTCACCCGTACCGCGCTGCGGTGGGGCCGCTCGGCAACCGGTCCAGAACCGCTCGGGACGGCCTGGCCGGGCCCCGCGCGGTCCTCCTATGATCCCCACGCCCAGGAGCCGCGCCAGACACCCGAGTCCACAGTGAGGACGCCCCGATGAGCGCCAACCCGTACCCGTCCCCCACCCCGCAGGCGGTCTCCCGGCCGGGCCGGGCGGCAGGCCCGCTGCTGGTGGCGTCGATCGTCACCATGGGGCTGATGGCCGGTGTGTTCTTCGCCTTCGACGTCTCCGTCATGCCCGGCCTCGACCGCACCGGCGACCGGGTCTACGCGGAGGCGATGCAGAACTTCAACCAGGCCATCGACACCAGCGGCCTGTTCGTCCTCGCCTTCCTCGGCGCGCTCGCCGCCACCACGGCCGCGGCCGTCATCGAGTACCGCGCGGGCCGCCGGGGGGCCGCCCTGTGGGCCGGTGCCGCCGCCGCCCTCTACGTCGTGGCGCTGCTCATCACCTTCACGGTGAACATCCCCCTCAACAACGAGCTGGCCGCCCTCGGCGACCCGGCCACGGCCAGGGACTTCGGCGTCGTCGACCGCTTCAAGGGCGTCTGGGAGACCACCAACATCATGCGCACGGTGCTGTGCACCGCCGCCCTCGGCTGCCTCGCCCACGGCCTGAAGCTGCACGGCCGGGCCACCTCCGCCCGCTGACGCGCACGACAAGCGGCCCCGGGCATGCACGGAGCAGACCCGGGGCGCGCTGAGCGGGTGGGGACGGCCGGGGTCACCGCCGCGTGCCGGGCTTGGGCAGCGGGCGCGGCCGGGGAACGGAACGGGGCTTGAGCGGCTGGACGCCGCGGCCACCCCGGTTGAACTCGGTGAACGTGCCGGAGCGGCGCTGAGTCGTCGTACGGATTCGCATGTTGACTCCCCTGTGTCGGTGCGCTGTACTCTGGTGGAGTGCTTTGAATGTAGTACTTCACATGCAGTGGTGTCAACGCCTTCCGGAGAATTTCCATGCGACAGAACCCGGCGCGCCGCACGGCGCTGCTCGACGCGGCCATCGAAGTCCTCGCCCGTGAGGGGTCGCGCGGGCTGACGCTGCGCGCCGTCGACGCCGAGGCCGGGGTGCCGATCGGCACCTCCTCCAACTACTTCTCCAACCGCGGCGAACTGCTCCGGCAGATCATGGGGCGCACGCACGAGCGCGTGACGCCCGACCCGGCCGAGCTCGCCGACACCATGGCCGCCCCGCGCTCCCCCGAACTGGTGGCGCTCCTGCTGCGCCAGGTCCACCAGCGCATGGAGGCGGACCGCAGCAGCTACCTCGCCATGCTGGAGCTGCGCCTGGAGGGCACCCGCCGCCCCGAACTGGGCGCCGAGCTCAACAAGATCTTCCGCACGGAGCTGGAGAACAACATCCGCTTCCACCTGGAGGCGGGCCTGCCCGGCGACCGCGTGGCCGTCACCCTGCTGTACCTCGCGATGTACGGCATGCTCGTGGACGACCTCACGGTGCCCGACGTCCTCGCCGGCTCGGCGGCCGAACTCACCGACGAGCTGTGCCGGCGCCTCCTCGGCGGCGCGCGGGACGCCTCCTAGTACGGCTCGAGCGCGCCCGGCCAGGCTGGGGCCATGGACCACGCCAGAGCCACGGAGTCGGGACTGCCCATCGAGCCGGTGTACGGGCCGGACGCCCTTGCGGGGTGGGAGCCCGGGGAGAAGCTGGGCGAGCCGGGCTCGTACCCGTTCACGCGTGGTGTGTATCCGTCGATGTACACGGGCCGGCCGTGGACGATGCGGCAGTACGCGGGTTTCGGTACCGCGGTGGAGTCCAACGCCCGCTACAAGCAGTTGATCGCCAACGGCACGATGGGTCTGTCGGTGGCGTTCGACCTGCCCACGCAGATGGGGCACGATTCCGACGCGCCGATCGCGCACGGCGAGGTCGGCAAGGTGGGTGTGGCGATCGACTCGATCGACGACATGCGGGTGCTGTTCGGCGGGATCCCGCTGGACAAGGTGTCCACCTCGATGACGATCAACGCGCCGGCCGCTCTGCTGCTCCTGCTGTACCAACTGGTGGGTG
>NZ_SMNQ01000017.1 GCF_004353505.1 Streptomyces sp. WAC05374 | reverse complement strand
AGCTGGTCCGCAGGGTGCCCTCCGGCCCCGGCTCCACCTGCAGCATGGAGTGCCAGTGGCGGCCCCGCCCCGGCTCGGCGCCCCAGCGGCGGGGGGGGGGCCCCCCCCGCGCCCCCGCCGCGGGGCCCCCGCCCGCGCCCCCCGGGGCGCCGGGCGGGCCCGCGGGCCACCCGCCCCGCGGGCCCACCGCGCGGCCCCCCCCCCGCCCCCCCGCCCCGCGCCCGCCCGCCCCCCCGCACCCGCCCCAGGGCCCTCCCCCCCCGCCCCCGGGGCCCTCACCCCCGCCCCCTGCCGCCCCCCGGGTGAACCCACCTGCCGCCCCCCGCGCCGTTCACCCGCAATTCGCGCTCACGACTCCCAGAGGTGTCAGCCTCGCCCTCGGGGCAACCCAGAGAACCACCGAGGAACGGGGTACGGGCATGGAGAGCGGACCGGCCATCTTCGCCGGCGCGGCGTTCACGCTGTTCGGGGCGGGACTGCTGCTGTGGACCGGGACACGTGTGCTGCACCGGGCGCCGGTGGCGCTCGGAGTGAGCCCGGCGGCGGCGATCACGTTCGCGACCTCGCTCGGAGCGGCTTTCGTGATCCTCGGGGTGTGGTGCTTCGGCCGCGTCTGAACCGCGCCCGGGGACGCGTCGGAATGGGGGGCTCCGGGTTCTGAGGGGAGTCCGGGCGGCAGGAATGCCCGGACTCGGGTTACCGTTCGAGTGGCCGTTGCGGTCTTTTGCCGTTTGACACGGGGGCGGGTTGTACCGTCACACTCCGCAGCGACAGCAGCGTCAGCAGCGTCAGAGCACGGCGTCACAGCGTCACGGCAGTGCGCGGTGCCGCAGTGCGCAAGGAGTGCACGCGGTGCGACCACACCGCGCGGCACGCGCCACCGAGCGTCGACCGGAGAGAAGAGCGAAGTTGTCCCCGACCAGCGAGACCGCACAGGGCGGCCGCCGACTCGTCATCGTCGAGTCGCCTGCCAAGGCGAAGACGATCAAGGGCTACCTCGGCCCCGGCTACGTCGTCGAGGCGAGCGTCGGGCACATCCGCGACCTCCCCAACGGCGCCGCCGAGGTGCCGGAGAAGTACACCGGCGAGGTGCGCCGCCTCGGGGTGGACGTCGAGCATGACTTCCAGCCCATCTATGTGGTCAACGCCGACAAGAAGGCCCAGGTCAGGAAGCTGAAGGAGCAGCTCGCCGAGTCCGACGAGCTCTTCCTCGCCACCGATGAGGACCGCGAGGGCGAGGCCATCGCCTGGCACCTGCTGGAAGTCCTCAAGCCCAAGGTCCCGGTCCACCGCATGGTGTTCCACGAGATCACCAAGGACGCCATCCAGGCCGCCGTCGCCAACCCGCGCGAGCTGAACAAGCGCATGGTCGACGCCCAGGAGACCCGCCGCATCCTCGACCGCCTCTACGGCTACGAGGTCTCGCCGGTCCTGTGGAAGAAGGTCATGCCCCGGCTGTCCGCCGGCCGCGTGCAGTCCGTCGCCACCCGCCTCGTCGTCGAGCGGGAGCGCGAGCGCATCGCGTTCCGCTCCGCCGAGTACTGGGACCTGACCGGCACGTTCGCCACCGGCCGCACCGGTGACGCCTCCGACCCGTCGAACCTGATCGCCCGCCTGGCCACGGTCGACGGCCGCCGCGTCGCCCAGGGCCGTGACTTCGGCCCGGACGGTCGGCTCAAGGCGTCCTCCGGCCAGGTGCTGCACCTGGACGAGGCGAACGCCCGCGCCCTGGCCGCCGCGCTCGCCGGCACCGCGTTCAGCGTCCGGTCCGTCGAGTCGAAGCCGTACCGCCGCTCCCCGTACGCGCCCTTCCGCACCACCACCCTCCAGCAGGAGGCCAGCCGCAAGCTCGGCTTCGGTGCCAAGGCGACCATGCAGGTCGCGCAGAAGCTGTACGAGAACGGCTTCATCACGTACATGCGTACGGACTCGACCATCCTGTCCGACACCGCCGTCGCGGCGGCCCGGGCCCAGGTCACGCAGCTCTACGGCGCCGACTACCTGCCCGACTCGCCCCGCGTGTACGCCGGCAAGGTCAAGAACGCCCAGGAGGCGCACGAGGCGATCCGTCCCTCGGGTGATCGTTTCCGCACCCCCGCGGAGACGGGACTGACCGGCGACCAGTTCAAGCTGTACGAGCTGATCTGGAAGCGGACCGTCGCCTCCCAGATGAAGGACGCCGTCGGAAACTCGGTCACCGTCAAGATCGGCGGCCGCTCGAGCGACGGCCGCGACGCCGAGTTCTCCGCGTCCGGCAAGACGATCACCTTCCACGGCTTCATGAAGGCCTACGTGGAAGGCGCCGACGACCCGAACGCCGAGCTCGACGACCGCGAGCGCCGGCTGCCGCAGGTCGCCCAGGGCGACGCGCTGACCGCCGAGGAGATCACGGCGGACGGCCACGCCACCAAGCCGCCGGCCCGGTACACCGAGGCGTCGCTGGTCAAGGAGCTGGAAGAGCGCGAGATCGGCCGCCCGTCGACGTACGCGTCGATCATCGGCACGATCCTGGACCGCGGCTACGTCTTCAAGAAGGGCACGGCCCTCGTCCCGTCCTTCCTCTCCTTCGCCGTCGTCAACCTGCTGGAGAAGCACTTCGGCCGGCTCGTCGACTACGACTTCACCGCGAAGATGGAGGACGACCTCGACCGCATCGCGCGCGGTGAGGCTCAGGCCGTGCCGTGGCTGAAGCGCTTCTACTTCGGCGAGGGCGACGCGACCGGCGCCACGGGCGGCGCCGCCGAGGCCGGCAACGGCGACGGCGACCACCTCGGCGGCCTGAAGGAGCTGGTCACCGACCTGGGCGCGATCGACGCCCGCGAGATCTCCTCCTTCCCCGTCGGCAACGGCATCGTGCTGCGCGTCGGCCGCTACGGCCCGTACATCGAGCGCGGCGAGAAGGACGCGGAGGGCCACCAGCGCGCCGACGTGCCCGAGGACCTCGCGCCCGACGAGCTGTCGGTCGAGCTGGCGGAGGAGCTGCTGGCCAAGCCGAGCGGCGACTTCGAGCTGGGTACGGACCCGGCGACCGGCCACCAGATCGTCGCCAAGGACGGCCGCTACGGCCCGTACGTCACGGAGATCCTCCCCGAGGGCACCCCCAAGACCGGCAAGAACGCGGTGAAGCCGCGCACGGCCTCCCTCTTCAAGTCGATGTCCCTGGACACGGTGACCCTGGAGGACGCGCTGCGCCTGATGTCGCTGCCGCGCGTGGTCGGCGCCGACGCCGAGGGTGTCGAGATCACCGCCCAGAACGGCCGCTACGGCCCGTACCTCAAGAAGGGCACGGACTCGCGGTCGCTGGAGAACGAGGAGCAGCTCTTCACCATCACGCTGGACGAGGCCCTGGCGATCTACGCCCAGCCGAAGCAGCGTGGCCGCGCCGCCGCCAAGCCCCCGCTCAAGGAGCTGGGCACCGACCCGGTGAGCGAGCGCCCGGTGGTCGTCAGGGACGGCCGCTTCGGCCCGTACGTCACGGACGGCGAGACGAACGCCACGCTGCGGACCGGCGACAGCGTGGAGACGATCACGCCGGAACGCGGGTACGAGCTGCTCGCCGAGAAGCGGGCGAAGGGCCCGGCGAAGAAGACCGCCAAGAAGACGGCGGCCAAGAAGGCGCCGGCCAAGAAGACCGCCGCGAAGAAGACGACGACGGCGAAGAAGACGGCCGCGAAGAAGACCACCACGGCGAAGAAGACGGCGGCCAAGACGACGACGGCGAAGAAGACCGCGGCCAAGGCCACGGCTTCCAAGACGGCGTCGGGCCCGTCGGAGGACTGACGCCCGAGCCCCCGGCCGACGGCGCCCGCGCCCGTCGGCCGGCGGCACCGGCCGACGGCACAGGTGCGCGACGGCAGGTCGGGCGACCGACCGACTCACGGCAGGGGAGACCGACCGGCCGACTGACGGCAGGTCGGGCGACCGGCCGGCCGGCCGTCGGCACGGTCGGAGGATGAGTGACATCAGGATGTCCCCGGGGCTTTCCCCGGGGACATTCTGCTGGTCAGCCGTTTGTTCGGGCGGGGACGACTGGGTGTCGGTCGGTCCGGATAGGCTGATGGGATGACGCGAGCCGAGCAGCCAACGGTCTTGAGCCCCACCTCAGACTCCGACGCCGCACTTGCCGCAGACTCCCGCGAGCGCGCCGTACGGGCCCTGTTGCGCACCCCGCCGCTGAGGCGGCTGTGGAGCGCGCAGCTCGTCGGCGGCATCGGCGATGCCCTCGCCCTGCTCGTCCTGGTGCTGCTGGCCCTGCAGGCGGCGGTGGTGGAAGGAGCCTTCGGAGGCGGGTACCGGGGCGCGGCCTTCGCGGTCGCCGCCGTTTTCGGGGCGCGCGTCCTGTCCACGCTCCTGTTCGGCGCCGTCCTGCTCGGCCCGCTGACCACGCTCACCGCGCCGAAGGGCCCCCTGGACCGGCGCTGGACCATGGTCGGTGCCGACGGCGTGCGGGTCGCGCTGCTGGTCGTCGCGCCACTGTGGATCGACTGGACGCCCGACCAGGCCGTCGCGTTCCTGCTCGGCACCGTCTTCGTGGCCGGGGTCGCCGAGCGCTTCTGGACCGTCGCCAAGGAGGGCGCGGCGCCCGCGCTGCTGCCCGCCCCGCCCCTGGAGGGCGCCGCCGTCCGGCCGCTGCCGGACCACATGGACGCGCTGCGGCGCCTGTCGCTGCGCACGGGCTTCGCCGCCATCCCCGGCGCCGCTGCCGCCCTCCTGATCGCCACGCTCATCGGCAACGTCCTGGGGACGGGCATCGACTGGTTCTCCGGCCACCAGGCGGCCCTCGGCTCGTACGTGGCGGCCGGGCTGTTCGCCGCGTCCGTCTCCGTCCTGTACTTCCTGGAGCTGCCCGACACCCAGACCCCGCGCCCCCGCTCCCCGCTGGAGGGGTTGCGCCGCCCGTCGACGGGCAACGGCGTCGACAAGGGGCGCACGGGTGCCATACCGCTGCTCGTGCTCGCCTGCGCCGCGGTCGCCGGAGCCGTCGCCTCCGCCGCCGCGGTCGCCGCCCTGCACGCCAGTGACCTGGGCGGGGGCCCGGTCGCGTTCGCGCTCCTGGTGCTGGCGCTGACCGGCGGCACGGGCGTGGGCATCCGCCTCGCGCCCTCCGTGCTGCCCGCCCTCTCCCGGCGCCGCCTGCTGGCGCTCGCGACGGCCGTCCTGGGCGTCGCGCTGCTCGCCCTGGGCCTGGTGCCCGACACGGCGACCGTCCTGTTCATCGCGGTCGGCGCGGGCTTCGCGGCCGGTGTCGCCGCCAACACCGGGCACGCCCTGCTCGACCAGGAGACGGAGGAGTACCGGCGGCCCCGGCTGACCGAGCACCTCCACGCCGTCGTACGGGTGTCCATCGCCCTCGGCGCGCTCGCCGCGCCGCTGCTGGCGGCCGCCATCGGCCCGCACCGGCTGGCCGGCGGCGACTTCGTCTTCGCGCACGGCGGCGCCGCCTTCACGCTGATGCTGGTCGGCGCCCTGCTGCTGCCCGTGGCGGCGCTGGTGCTGGCCAAGACGGACGACCGTTCCGGGGTGCCGCTGCGCCGCGACCTGCGCGACGCGCTGCGCGGCGGGGACCCGGCGCAGGCGCCGTCCGGGACCGGGTTCTTCATCGCCCTCGAGGGCGGCGACGGGGCGGGCAAGTCCACGCAGGTGGAGGCCCTGGCCGAGTGGATCCGGGCCAAGGGCCACGAGGTGGTCGTCACGCGCGAGCCGGGCGCGACGCCGATCGGCAAGCGGCTGCGCTCGATCCTCCTGGACGTCTCCAGCGCCGGCCTCTCCAACCGCGCGGAGGCACTGCTGTACGCGGCCGACCGCGCCGAGCACGTCGACTCGCTGGTCCGCCCGGCCCTGGAGCGGGGCGCCGTCGTCATCTCCGACCGGTACATCGACTCGTCCGTCGCCTACCAGGGCGCGGGCCGGGACCTGTCGCCGACCGAGATCGCCCGCATCAACCGCTGGGCGACCGGCGGACTCGTCCCCCACCTGACCGTCCTCCTGGACGTGTCGCCCGAGACCGCGCGGGAGCGGTTCACGGAGGCGCCGGACCGGCTGGAGTCGGAGCCGGCGGAGTTCCACCGGCGCGTACGGGCGGGCTTCCTCGCCCTGGCGGCGGCGGACGCCGGGCGCTACCTGGTGGTCGACGCGGGGCAGGAACCGGAGGCGGTCACCACGGTGATCCGCCACCGGCTCGACCAGGTGCTGCCGCTCTCAAAGGCCGAGGTGAAGGCCATGGAGGAGGCGCGCCGGAAGGCCGAGGAGGAGGCCCGGCGCAAGGCGGAGGAAGAAGCGGCGCGCAAGGCCGAGGAGGAGCGCTTGGAGCGTGAGCGCCAGGAGATGCTCGCCAGGCTGCGCGCCGAGGAGGAGGAGCGCAAGCGCCGCGAGGAGGAAGAGGCGCGGCAGCGCGAGGCCGAGCGGCAGGCCGAGGAGGCCAGGCGGCGGGCGGAGGAGGCGCGCAGGCTCGCCGAGGAGGAGCGGCGGCGGCGCGAGGCCGAGGAGAAGGCCCGCCGCGAGGAGCAGGAGCGGCTCCGCAAGCTCAAGGAGGAGCAGGAGCGGCTGCGTGCCGAGGCCGAGGCCCGGCGCCTGGAGAAGCAGCGCAAGGCCGAGGAGGCACTGCTGCGCGCCGAGGAGGCGCGGCAGCGTGCGGAGGCCGCGGCCGCCGCGTCGGCGGCGGCCTCGGCGGCCGAGGCGGTGCCGCCGTCCGCCAACGAGATCACGGTGCCGACGCCGGTCGTGAACCCGGACCAGGAGACCCAGGAGGTCCCCGTCCCGCGCGTGAACATGCGCAAGGACGACGACGAGACGGCTCTCCTGCCGCCCGTACGCGACCCCGGCCCGGCCGACGACGAGACGACCGTCCTGCGCCCGGTGCGCGACACCGAACCCGCCGACGCCGCCGGCACCCCCGGCCCGGCTGCCGGGGCGGCCCGTCCCTCCAACACCGCCCGGCCCGCCGCCGGTGTTCCCCGTTCCACCGCGGGGGCCCCTCGCCCCGCCGACGCGGAGGAGACGGCGGTCCTCCCGCCCGTCCGGGGCGCGGGGCCGGACGCGGGACCGGCCGCCGACGAGACCGCCGTTCTGCCGCCCGTACGGCCCGAGGCCGGGCCGGCCGACCGCGTACCGCCGGGCTTCTTCCGTGACGAGGAGCCCGGACGGGCAGGCGTCGAGCGCACCCGGGAGCTGCCGCAGGTCGACGAGCAGGGCAGGCCGCGACGGCGCTCGGACTGGGCGGAGGAGACGCCGCTGGACGACCTGCCGACGCTCGCGGACGAGCTGCTCGGCCCCCACGACGACGAGGAGTACGGGAACGGGGGCGACCGCCGCCGCTGACGGGGCGACGGCCGCTGGCCGCCCGTTGTCAGACCCCTGCCCCACAATGGGAAGCACGAAAAGCCACGCGAACCAGGCAACCCGTGAAGCCACGCGACCTCGGAGAGCCACACACCCCGAAGCCGCGCAACCAGAGAACCCGCGTGACCCCGGAACCCACGCAAACCCGCGAAGCCACGCGACCCGCGAAGCCACGCATGAGGAGGGCGGTGACCCATGCCCGTATGGGACGACCTGGTCGGTCAGGACCGGCTGCGGGAGCAGCTCAGCGCCGCCGCCCGTGACGCCGACGCGCTCGTCACCGCCGACGCGAGCGGCACCGCACCGCCCGAGGCGTCGAAGATGACGCACGCGTGGCTGTTCACCGGTCCGCCCGGCTCCGGGCGGACCACCGCCGCCCGGGCGTTCGCCGCCGCGCTCCAGTGCGTCAGCCCCGACCGGGCGCTGGGCGGGGAGCCCGGCTGCGGGTTCTGCGACGGCTGCCACACGGCGCTGATCGGCACGCACGCCGACGTGTCGACGGTCGCCGCCGTGGGCACGCAGATCCTGGTCGACGACATGCGGGACACCGTCCGCAAGTCGTTCACGTCGCCCGCGAACGGCCGCTGGCAGGTGATCCTCGTCGAGGACGCCGAGCGGCTGAACGAGAAGTCCGCCAACGCGGTCCTCAAGGCGGTGGAAGAGCCCGCCCCCCGCACGGTGTGGCTGCTGTGCGCGCCGTCCATCGAAGACGTGCTGCCCACCATCCGCTCCCGCTGCCGCCACCTCACGCTGCGCACACCGCCGGTCGAGGCCGTCGCCGACGTCCTGATCCGGCGCGACGGCATCGAGCCGGAGGCCGCGCACGCCGCCGCCCGCGCCACCCAGGGCCACATCGACCACGCGCGCCGCCTCGCCACCGACCAGCGCGCCCGCACCCGGCGGGCGACGGTCCTCAAGGTGCCGCTGCGGGTGGACGACGTCGGCGGCTGCCTCAAGGCGGCCCAGGAGCTGATCGACGCGGCGGCCGAGGACGCCAAGGAGGTCGCCGAGGGCACCGATGTCAAGGAGACCGAGGAGCTGAAGGCGGCGCTCGGGGCCGCCCCCGGAGGCAGGATGCCGCGCGGCACGGCCGGGGCGATGAAGGAGCTGGAGGACAAGCAGAAGCGCCGCAGGACGCGTACGCAGCGGGACAGCCTGGACCTGGCCCTCGGCGAACTGACGAGCTTCTACCGCGACGTCCTCGCCATCCAGCTCGGCTCGCGCACGGCCCTGGCCAACGAGGACGTGCGCGACGCGCTGGACCGGGTGGCCCGCGAGTCGACCGCCGAGCGGACCCTGCGCCGCATCGAGGCGGTCCTCGCCTGCCGCGAGGCGATGGACCGCAATGTGGCACCGCTGCTCGCGGTCGAGGCCATGACCATGGCGCTCCGCGACGGGTAACACGTACGGGTAGTCGCGGGCACACCGCGTGAGCATCCGGCTACGCTCCGAGGATGGACTCCAGCCGTCTGCTCCGTACGTCCGCCGTCACCCTCTCTCTCGTCGGCCTGCTGATGGCCGGCTGCACGGAAGGGGGCACGACACCGGCCGCCTCCGCCCCGGCCCCGGCCTCCGCCGCCTCGGCCGAGCAGCTCAAGGAGTACTACGGCCAACGGCCGGCCTGGCGCGCGTGCGGCACCTCCGGCTTCGAGTGCGCCACGGTGAAGGCACCCCTGGACTACGCCGACCCGCACGGCGAGAAGATCGAACTGGCCGTGTCCCGCGTGAAGGCCACCGGGCCCGGCAGGCGCCTCGGCTCGCTGCTGGTCAACCCGGGCGGCCCGGGCGGCTCGGCGGTCGGCTACCTCCAGGGGTACGCGGGCATCGGCTACCCCGCCCCCGTCCGCGCCCGCTACGACGTGGTCGCCGTCGACCCGCGCGGCGTCGCCCGCAGCGAGCCCGTCCGGTGCCTGGACGGCCCGCAGATGGACGCGTACACGCAGGTGGACCAGACACCCGACGACCCGGGCGAGACGGCCCGCCTCACCGCCTCCTTCAAGAACTTCGCGGCCGGCTGCGCCAAACTCTCCGGGCGCATCCTGCCGTACGTCTCCACGGTCGAGTCCGCCCGCGACATGGACATCGTCCGCGCGGTGCTCGGCGACAAGAAGCTGAACTACGTCGGCGCCTCCTACGGCACGTTCCTCGGCGCGACGTACGCCGAGCTGTTCCCCTCCCGCACCGGCCGGCTCGTGCTGGACGGGGCGATGGACCCGTCCCTGCCGACCGCCGAGCTGAACCGCGACCAGACGGCCGGCTTCGAGACCGCCTTCCGCTCCTTCGCCGCCGACTGCGTCGAGCAGCCCGACTGCCCCCTGGGCACCGAGTCCCCCGCGGCGGCCGCCGCCCGCCTCAAGGCGTTCTTCGCCGAGCTCGACGACCGGCCCGTGCCCACCGGCGAGACCCGCGAGCTGGGCGAGGCGCTGGCCACCACGGGCGTGATCGCGGCCATGTACGACGAGTCCGCCTGGCCCCAGCTCCGCGAGGCCCTGACCCGCGCGATGGGCGGCGAGGGCTCCGCCCTGCTGGCCCTGGCCGACGCCTACTACGAGCGCGAGGACGACGGCACGTACTCGAACCTGATGTACGCCAACGCCGCCGTGAACTGCCTCGACCAGCCGCCCGCCTTCACCGGCCCCGGCCAGGTCACCGCCGCGGTCCCGTCCTTCGAGAAGGCGTCCCCCGTCTTCGGCCGCGGCCTGGCCTGGGCGTCCCTGAACTGCGCCTACTGGCCCACCAAGGCCACCGGCACCGCCCACCGCATCGAGGCGCACGGCGCCCCACCGATCGTCGTCGTCGGCACCACCCGCGACCCGGCCACCCCCTACAAGTGGGCCAAGTCCCTCGCCGCCCAGCTCTCCTCCGGCACGCTCCTGACCTACGACGGCGACGGCCACACGGCGTACGGCCGCGGCAGCGACTGCATCGACACGGCGATCAACACCTACCTCCTCGACGGCACGGTCCCCCCACCCGGAAAGCGCTGCCGCTGACGCGTGTGCGAGGCACCCCCTGGACCTGTGTAAACTGGTCCCCGCTGCTGCACCCCCCAGGGGGACTCGCACGGCATGCCGCCTTAGCTCAGTTGGCCAGAGCAACGCACTCGTAATGCGTAGGTCTCGGGTTCGAATCCCGAAGGCGGCTCCGGAAAAGGCCAGGTCACGTCAGACGTGATCTGGCCTTTCGGCATCCCCGGACCAACAATCGAAGCCCCGTGCCGAAGGCCGCCCGTCAGCGAGAGAGCCGGGCGGCCGGAGGGAGGGGCGGGGGGTCAGGCGGTCCAGAAGGTCCACCAGCGGGTGAGGACGAGCATGCCGATGACGCCGAGGTGGAGCGTGGGCAGGACCCAGGTGAACTCGTCCAGGAAGCCGCGTACCGCGCGGGGGGCGGGCAGCAGGCCGTGGCGGACCGTGTGCGAGGTCACGTACCAGAACATGACGATCGTCGCGGCCCAGGCCGAGCAGCACCACAGGCACAGGGCGCCGATCTCGTACAGCGACTGGTGCATCAGCCACGTGCAGAAGCCGACGCCGAAGAGGGTGCCGGCGTTGAGGCCGAGCCAGTACCAGCGGCGGAAGCGGGCGCCCGCGAGGAGGGCCGCGCCGATGGCGATGACCATGCCGTAGGTGACGAGGCCCAGCATCGGGTTGGGGAACCCGAACACCGACGCCTGCTCGCTCTTCATGATGCTGCCGCACGACACCACGGGGTTCAGGCTGCAACCGGGCGTGAAGCCGGGGTCCTCGAGCAGCTTGAACTTGTCGAGCGTGATCACCCATGCCGCGAGCAGTCCCACCGCACCCGTGATCACCAGCAGCCAGGCGAACGCCCGCCCGGCGCCCACCGCGGTGTCGTGCCCGGGCGGTTCGGGATGTTCGGTCCGGGCGGGGGACGCCTCGTCCTGCACGCGCGTCATCGTCATGGCGGCGACGTTACACGCCGAATCCTTTCGTCGGGGTTTTCCCCGTTTTCTTCCCCGGAAAGAGGGAAGGCCCCGGCGGCAGGTCAACGCGCCTGCCACCGGGGCCGCTTCACCGGATCAGGTACGCACCCGGCGCACCGGAAGCAGGCAGTGGGCGCTCTGCGCGATCATGTCGTCGGCACCGAGGAAGGCCTGCAACCGCTCCTCGCCGACCGGCTTTCCCTGCACCGCTTCCGGCCATGGGCGCAGCGAGCAGATCAGGTACACCTTGCCGGTCTCGTGGGCGGCCTTCTCCCACTCCGGCGGCACCGGGCACTGCACCCGCATGAACGGCATGTTGAGCACGGCCTGTTCGGCCTCCACCAGCAGCGTGACCGGGACACGGGTCTCGCGGGCCACGTCCGTGACCTTGTCGCCGATCGACAGGCCCGCCTTCTCCAGTTCGGCACGCAACGCCTCCGCGCCCGCCTCGGGTCCGTCCCGGCCGTCCCCGAGGGAGTACACCATCAGGAAGGGCGTCACGGGCGCGTCGGAGTCGGACTCGGGCTCATTGGCCCAGGGGATGACGACGAGGGTGCCCAGGAGCGATTCCTGCTGCCCCGGCGATACGGCGGTGGAAGAGGTCATGCTGCCGGATGGTAGTGGCGCCATATGGGGGCTTCCGGTGCGTTGCCACCCGTTCGGCCGATATGCGGGGGCAGGGATTCACCTGGCCGGGTAATGGATGCGGTCAAGCCCTCCGGAACGGTTCATGGGTGGGGTCGTTGTGCCCGGAGGGAGCACACGACGAGCAGGAGCCGATCGATGACTGCCACACCGCCGCTGTCCCGCCTCCTCCCGCGCCGCCGCACCGTCCTGCGGGCGCTGTTCGCCCTGGCCGTCTCCGCGTTCACCGGCGGGACGCTCGCCCATGTCGCCACCACACCGGGCGCCGGAGCCGGACGGACCGGTGAGCCCCGGGCCGGTGGTCCCGGAGGCGGGTTCGACGAGATGTACCGGGGCCGGCGCATCCAGGGCCGGCCGGTGCCCGGTGCCCGGTTCGACGTACGGGTCGACGGCAGGCCCCTGCACCTGATGCGGTGCGCCGACGGCGGCTACCTCACGCCCGTCGACCACTACGCGTCGTACCCGACCCCCCTCGCGGCCGCCCGCGGCGCCGTGGACGAGATGGGTTCCGCCCGACTGGCACTGGGAGCGCACCATGGCGTACGTCCGTAAGAACCAGCGCGACCTGACCGGCGCCGAGCGCAGGAAGTTCGTCGGCGCCGTGCTGGAGCTGAAGCGCAGCGGCAGGTACGACGACTTCGTCCGCACGCACATCCGGTACTACAGCGCGGACGGCGAGGACGAGCTGCGGGTCGCCCACATGGCACCGTCCTTCCTGCCCTGGCACCGGCAGTACCTGCTGGAGTTCGAACGGGCCCTCAGGAGCGTCGACCCGACGGTGAGCGTCCCCTACTGGGACTGGACCCGCGACAACACCCCCGCCGCGTCCCTGTGGGGCGAGGACTTCATGGGCGGCAACGGCCGGCGCGGCGACCACCAGGTGATGACGGGGCCCTTCGCGTACGCCGGGGGGAACTGGCCGATCACGGCCGGCGTCACCGAATCACCGTTCCTCACCCGCGACTTCGGCAACCCGGCCAACCCCATCGGCCTGCCCACCGCGCGGGAGCTCGCCCGGGCGACCGCCGAGACCGTCTACGACTCCGCGCCCTGGGACTCCACCAGCCGCACCGGCTTCCGCAACGCGCTCGAGGGCTGGACCCGCGAGAGCGGCACCGGCCGCTGGCGCAACCACAACCGCGTCCACCGGTGGGTCGGCGGCCTGATGCTCGGCGGCGCGTCCGTCAACGACCCGGTCTTCTGGCTCCACCACTCCTTCATCGACCTGGTCTGGTCGCGCTGGCAGCGCCAAAACCCCCGGGCGGGCTACCTGCCCGCCACGCCGCCCCCACGCGGCTCCGCCCAGTACAACCGGGTCGTCGCGCGGGACGAGCCGATGCCGCCGTTCCAGGTCACCCCCGCCGATGTCGCCACCCACGACCACGTCTACCGGTACGCCTGACACGCGGGCCTGACACGCGGGCCGAACGCGGAGCGGCCCCCCGGCCGGTGAGCCGGGGGGCCGCTCGCGCGGTGGCGATCAGTGACCGTAGCCGCCCTTGTGGTCCTTCTTGTGGCCGTCCACGTTCGCGCACTGGTTGCCGAACGCGGGGTTGAGCAGGCCGATGATGTCGATGGTGTTGCCGCACAGGTTGATCGGGATGTGGATCGGGACCTGGACCGCGTTGCCGGAGATGACACCGGGGGACTCGACGGCAGCGGCGTCGGACCGCGCGTCGGCGACGGCCATGCCGGTTCCGCTCAGGGCGACAGCGCCCGTGCCGACGATGACGGCGGCAGCCTTCGCGATGCGAGACATCAAAATCTCCTTGTACGTGGAAATCCGACCGCGGACCTGCGGTCGTCACTCCCCTACAACGCCGCATTTCAGAGCGGGTAACGGCCGCGCCACTCCAACAGCCGGTCGTGGCACTGGGTTCGCCCTTTTGGCCGTAGCCGCATACGAGACGAGGGGGAATGCGGGGGAGGGGAGGGTGAGGACGAAGGGAGGGCCGGGGGTCGCCGGGAGCGGCCCGGCTCACTTCTTCGGCTGCGCCAGCCCGAGCGTGGAGTCCAGCGCCCCGGACACGGTCGGTGCCAGGAAGCCGGCCTGCGGCAGCTCGGCGCCCGGCAGGCCGAGCGAGTCCGCGCGCGGCAGGGTGACCGGCAGGCCGAGGAACGCGCCGGGCGTGGTGGCCTGCACCTCGGAGGCGGGGGCCGCGAGCAGTGCCCGGCCCGTGGGCTCGCCCTCGACGACGTCCGGCAGCGGTGCGCTGACCAGCGTCTCCGGGACGCCGGCCGCCACCGGGAGCTGCGGCAGCGTCAGCGGCTGGAACCGGCCCTGCTCGTGCCCGGTGAGCCCCATGGGCGCGCCCGGGAGCGGGATGGGGACGCCGGTACGCAGCGTCGGCGTCTCGGTGGGGAGTACGGTTCCGAGACCGTGCAGCGGTACGTCCACCGGTGCGACCGGCACGGTGGCGGCCGCCGCGGCGGGCGACGCCATCGCCGCCGATGCGAGGCACGTGACGATGATCCCCACGCCTGCCTGAGACTTCGAGTTCATTGCTGCGTACGCCTTCCCGGGCTTGTGAGTACGGTGCTGCCTCAGAGAACGAGCACGCGCCGACAAACGCCTCAGAATTCGCCTGAATGCAGCAATGCCGAACGGCTCGTTCCCCGTTACTGGGAAGCGGGCATGCCGAAGGGCCGACGAAAAGCGTCAGCGTTTCCGTCGGCCCCGGCAGCGTCACGTACGAGGGAGCACTCTCCCGGCCGTCAGGCCTGCTTACTTGCCGCCCAGCGCGGGCAGGCCGCCCAGCAGGGGCTGCGCGGTGTCCTTCGCGGGCTCCAGGCCACCGGCGGTGTCCTTGACCTTGCCGACCGCCTTGCCGTCGGTCACCTTGCCCACCGCGTCGGTGGGGACGGCCTCGGTCAGGCCGCGCTTGCCCAGGGAGTCGACTCCTCCGTTGAGGCTGGACGGGGTGAGGGTGGGGTCGATGGCGAAGGCCGGCGAGGCCGCGCCCAGAGCCATCATGGAACCGGCGACGACCGCGGCAACCTTGGTGGGCTTCATGGGAGTGAGTCCTTCCTGGAATGGCGTCTGTTCGCTGCAACTCACGCACATCACAGGCCACTTGGGATCACCTGTGCAGCGCTCTGTCTTCTGTAACGAGCCCTCCGCGCGGGGGAAACTCCGCGAGCCGCGAATTCTCGGCACTGCACTCGAACGATACGAATCGGTCTGATTCTCCGATCAACGAGATCGACGCGTTCGACGCGCTCGGCGCGATCAACGAGATCGACGCGATCGGCGACATCAACAGGATCGACGGGATCGACGGGATCGACGGGATCGGCGACATCGGCGGGATCGGCGGGATCAAAGGGATCGGTGGGATCGACGGGATCGACGGGATCGGCGGGGTCGCAGGGATCGGCAGGATCAACGGGATCGGTGGGGCCGGTCAGCGGGCCGGCGTGGCCGGCGGGCCGGGAAAGGCCGGCGGCCGTGTCGGCTCAGTGGGGGCTGAGGCGGCACGGCCGTCGGGGGCGGGCCCCTGGACCTAGAGACCGGTGACCGGCATCTGCTGGCTGGTGGCCGGCAGGGTGGTCATGCCCGTCGTGGGCGTGCCGGACATCCGGTTGATGTCGCGCATGATCGTGTCGACGAGCTTCTTGGTGGCCGCCTGGACCTGGGTCGCCGACGTGGTCGCCTGGCCCTTCGCCGCGGCGTCGACCAGGTCGTCGATCGCCTTGTCCATGGCGGCGAACGCCTGGTCCATGTCCGCGTCCGTGGTGTCCATCGGGTCCATGGGGGCGCGGTCGTCGGCCGGCATGCCGGTACCGGGCGCGGGGGCGGAGGTGACGGGGGCGGACGAGGGGGTGGTGTTCGCCTCGGCCGCCGCCTTCCTCAGTGCCTCGATGGCGGCCGTGAGGTCCTTCATCTGCTGGTTCATGTCGCTCGTCGCGGGCAGTGTCTGGGTGCTGCTGTTCGAGCCCGATACGGTGCCCAGGACGGCGTCGAGCACGCCGCCGATCGAGCCGAGGATGTCGCCGATGTCCTGCGGCGCCCGGACGTGCTCCTTGACCTGTTCCTTGGCGGCCTGGTGGGGGGAGTGGGCGAGGGCGGGTCCCGCCGTACCGAGCGCGAACGCGGCACAGAGCGCGGTGACCGCCACACGGCGGGGTGTCAGGAGACGCATGCCTTGTCCTTCCAGTGATGCGTCGAGAACGTGACATCACCGTGAGTCGGCCCTTTGCGGCCCGCAAACGCATGCGCGACAACCGCGCATGGGCCCGACGGGTGAACCGGCCCTCCTGACCTGCCGGGTAACGCGGCCGGCTATCGGCCACCGGTGCGACGGCCGCGCGCCGCCGATGGAGTGGCCCGCGCTTCCGCCCTGTGTCCGTACACAGGGAAATGCGCCACCCCCGAAGGGATGGCGCACTGTCCTCGCGCCGGCTGTGCGCGCGGTGTACGGCTCCGTCACGGCGTCGCCGTACGGCGACGCCGTCCGACTTCGCCGTATGGCTGAGCCGTACGACGTCGGCGAAATGCGTCAGTCGTTGACGCAGACGTTGCCGAAAGTCGGGTTGAGCGCACCGATGATGTCGATGGTGTTGCCGCAGAGGTTGACCGGGATGTGGATCGGGACCTGGATCACATTGCCGGAGATGACACCGGGGGACTTGACGGCCGCTGCATCCGCGTCGGCGTCGGCGTGCGCGACGCCGGTGGCACCGGCGACGGACGCGGCGACGGCGGAGGTCAGGACGGCTGCCTTCGCGATACGGGACATGGTGGGGAACTCCTAGGTTGGTGAGGCACAGCGGCCGACGTGGCCGGCTACACCAACAACGCCCCAGAATTTCGCCGGTTGCGCGACCGAATGGGTGACACGGGCCGTGGGCGCCCCCGTCGCGACACGCCGGACGGCGAACGCGGCGTGACAATAAGGAAGTTGCTCCGCCGGTGTTTCATATGCTTCTGGTCGTGTTTGTTGAGTTATAACGTACCTCTCGCCGGCCGTCATTCGTCAAAGCGGAGAACCGATTTGGGGAATTCCGAGGTCTGACATTCGCCCGCGCGCCGGAAAAGCGCCGACCCCTCACTGCCGCCAGCTCCGTAGAAAGGGTCACGCGTGCGTCCCCCATTCACCGCGTTGCATGTTGTCCAGCCGGGTGACGGCGGAGTGGCCCGCGTGGTCACCGACCTGGTCGGCGCCCAGGTGGACCTGGGAATGCGGGTGGTCCTCGCCTGCCCGCCCCGTACGCCGCTGGCGCTGGCGGCCGCCGCGCTCGGCGCCGACGTGCGCCCGTGGCCGGCCGGGCGCGAACCGGGCCCCGGCCTGGTGGCCGAGAGCCGCCGGATCGCCGGGCTCGTGGACCTCGTGCGCCCCGACCTGGTGCACGCGCACAGCGCGAAGGCGGGACTCGCCGCCAGGCTCGCCGTACGCGGCCGGGTGCCGACCGTGTACCAGCCGCACGCCTGGTCGTTCGAGGCGGTCGACGGGGTGACCGGTGCGCTGGCCAGGCGCTGGGAGCGCTGGGCGGCCCGCTGGACCGACCGGGTCGTCTGCGTCAGCGAGGCGGAACGGCGGCGCGGCGAACAGGCGGGTGTGCGGGCGGCCTGGTCGGTGGTCCACAACGGTGTGGACGCCCGGCGGTTCGCCACGGCACCGGACCGGGCGGCCGCCCGCGCCGCGCTCGCCCTGCCCGCCTCCGACCCACTCGTGGTGTGCGTGGGGCGGCTGTGCCGCCAGAAGGGCCAGGACACGCTCCTGACCGCCTGGCCGGCCGTCCTCGACCGCGTACCGCACGCCCGGCTCGTCCTCGTCGGCGACGGCCCGGCCGCCGATGCCCTGCGCGCGGCCGCCGGCCGGCCGGCCCCCTCGCCGCGGCACCCCGCCCCGCCCGGCGGGGCCGGCCCGGCGGCGGTGGGCTTCGCCGGTGCCGTCACCGATCCGGCGCTCTGGTACCGGGCCGCCGACCTCGTCGTCCAGCCGTCCCGGTGGGAAGGGATGGCCCTCGCACCCCTGGAGGCCATGGCCGCCGGCCGGCCCGTCGTCGTCACCGACGTGGACGGCGCCCGCGAGAGCCTGCCGCCGGGCCACGAGACCCACTGCCTGGTACGCCCCGACGACCCGGCCGCCCTCGGCGCCGCCCTCGCCGGGCTGCTCCGGCGCCCGGTCCTGCGCGAGGCCCTGGGCCGCCAGGCCCAGCGCCACGTACTCGGGAGCTTCGACGTGCGGCGGTCCGGCGCGGCCATCGCGGACGTGTACCACGAGCTGACCGCCGCGCCGCGCCCCGAGCTCACGGAGCCGATCCCCCAGTGACCACGGAAAGCACCAGCCCGGCCACCACCGTCGTCCCTCCCCGGGGCACGGCGGACCGTCCGGCCCTGCCGCCGCGCCGCCCCGTGCCCGCGCCGCCGTTCGTCGCCTCCCTCGTCGCCACCGACTGCGCGGCCGTCCTGGTCGCCGCGCTGGTGCTCGCCCCCGAGCAGCGCGGCGCCGCCCTGCTGATGCAGCTCACCGCCTGCCTCGCCGCCCTCAACGCGTACGCCGGCCTCTACCGGCCCGCCGCCGTCGCCTCCGTACCCGACTCCGTGCTCGACGAACTGCCCGCCCTCGCCGGGCGCGCGGCGGTCGCCTGGTGCGCGGCCGCCGCGCTCCTCGCCGCGCAGGACCCGGACCGGGCCGTCGGACCGGCGGCGCTGTCCGCCGCGTACGCCGTCCACCTGGCCTTCGTGTGCGCGTGCCGTGCCGTCCTGCACCACCGGAGCCGGGCCGCCGCCCGCGCGCACCCGCGCTCCGCGCTCGTCGTCGGCCCCGCGCCCGCCGCGCAGCGCCTGGCCGCCATGCTCGCCAGGCACCCCGAGTACGGCGTCCGCCCGGTCGGCATCGTCGACACGCACCGGGCGGCGGCCCACGCCGAATCGTCACTGCCCGTGCTGAGCGGCCCGGAGGAGATCCACCGGGCCGTCATCCAGAACAGCGTGCGCGACGCGCTGTTCACCGGCGCCGACCAGCCCGAACTGGTGGCACTGCTGCGCCACCACGGCTGCGTGGGCTGGCTCGTCGGCGACGCCGCCGGCGACACGCCGATGAGCCGGCACCTGTGGGGCCACGCGTGCCGGCGCCTGGACCCGCCGCCCGGCCACCGGGGCAGACTGCCCAAACGGGTCCTCGACGTCACCGTCGCCGGACTGATGCTCGCCGCCCTCTCGCCGCTCCTGCTGCTGTGCGCGGCCGCGATCCGGCTGTCGGACGGCCCCGGCGTGGTCTTCCGGCAGGAGCGGGTCGGCCAGGACGGCAAGCTGTTCACGCTCCTGAAGTTCCGTACGCTGCGCCCCGCCGACGACGAGGAGGCCGCCACCCGCTGGAGCGTCGCCCACGACGAGCGGATGAGCGGCGTCGGAACGTTCCTCCGGCGCACCTCGCTCGACGAGCTGCCGCAGTTGTGGAACGTGCTGCGCGGCGACATGAGCCTGGTCGGGCCGCGCCCGGAACGCCCCTACTTCGTCAGCCAGTTCAGCCGCGTCCACCCCGGCTACGCGGCACGGCACCGGATGCCGGTCGGGCTGACCGGGCTGGCGCAGGTGCACGGGCTGCGCGGCGACACCTCCATCGAGGACCGGTGCCGCTTCGACAACCACTACATCGACCACTGGTCGCTCTGGCAGGACGTGTGCATCCTGCTGCGCACGGCGGCCTCGCTGATCCGCCCGGCGGGAAGCTGATGCCGCTGCTCACCCGGTGGACGCCGGTGCTGCCCGTGCTCGCGGTCACCGCCCTGCTGCTCGTCCCGCCGCCGGACGGGGCCGAGGGCACCGGCACGGTGGCCGACGCGGCGTCGGCCGTGCTGGTCGCCTTCTGCGCCGTACGCGTGGCACGTGACCGGGCGCGGCCGCTGTCGCGGACGGCGGCCGTCGTGCTGGGCCTGCCCGTGCTGGGCGTCTGCACCGCGGCGGTCACCTCCCACGACCCGGCGGGGAGCCTGCCGGGCGTCGCCCGGTACCTCCAGGTGTTCGTCCTCGTACCCGCGGCCGTGGTGCTGCTGGTGCGGGACCGGCGGGACTTCGCCGTGGTCGCCTGGGCTCTGATCGGCCTCGCGCTGGCGCAGGGGGCGGTGGGGGTCGTGCAGTACGCGACCGGTACGGGCGCCTCGTACATGGGCGAGGACGTCCGCGCGGTGGGGACGTTCGGGCCCACCGACGTGATGGGCATGGCGACCGTCGTCGCGTACGGGATCGTCGCGGCGGCCGGGATCGCGCTCGGTTCACCGGGGCGGCGCCGTACGGCGGCCTGGGCCCTGGCCTGCGGCGGGCTGCTGCTGGTGCCGCTGGTGGTGTCGTTCAGCAGGGGCGCCTGGATCGCGACGGTGGTGGCGTGCGGGCTGCTGCTGGTGCTGACCGGGGTCCGGCGTGCCCTGCGGGTGGGGCTGGCGGCGGGAGCGCTGGGCGTGGTGCTGGTGGCCGGGCTGGGCGTCGGCTCGCACCTGGTCCAGGAGCGGGTCGCGAGCATCTCGCAGGTCACGGCCACCCCGGACCGTTCGGTCACCGACCGGTACACCATGTGGGCCGCGGCGGCCGGGATGTGGCGCGCGGAGCCGCTCACGGGCGTCGGGCTCAAGGGCTTCCCCGACCACCGGGACAGCCACGCCTCGCTGGCCCTGTCGTCGGGCAGCGACACGGCGGGCGCCGGCCGGGGCTTCGAACGCCGGCCCCTGCTGTCGCCGCACAACATGTACCTGCTGGTGCTGGGCGAGCAGGGGCTGGTGGGCCTGCTGACGGTCGCGGGAAGCTGGCTCGCGCTGCTCGTGTGCGGCCTGCGGCGCCTGCTGGACGCCCGCCGGGCCGGCGCGGTGCCGGCCTGCGGGCTGGTCGCGGTGGGCCTGCTGGTGTGGCAGCTCGTCGACTTCGTGTACGCGGACATCGGCGGCCCGGCCACCGTCCTGACCGCCCTCGCCCTGGGCCTCACGGCCTGGTGGGCCCTGGCACCGGCGGGGCTGCCGGTGGACGTCCCGGCGGGATGGGCGGCAGGGGGCGCGGCGGGCGTCCCCGCGGGTCTGCCGCCCGTGCCGGCCGCCGGGCTCGTCCCGGCAGGCGCGGCCCCTCGCCGCCCGCGCGGCACGCCGCCCCCAGCCCCGGCCCCCGCCCCCGCCCCGGCCCCCGCCCCGGCCCAAGCCCCGGCCCCAGCCCCTGCCCAAGCCCCGGCCCCCGCCCCAGCCCCGGCCCAAGCCCCAGCCCGCACCCCCGCACCCGCCCCGGCCCAAGCCCAGCCCCCAGCCCGCACCCCCGCACCCGCCCGCGCCCGGGGCGGAGGTCCGCATGGCTGACGCCCCGCAACCGGTCGCGGCGCCCCCGCGGCCCGCGGAGCCGGCGTGGGCGCCGTCCGGGCGCCTCCTCGCACGGGCGGCGGCGCTCACGGCGGCCCTCACGGCGCTGGGCGCCCTGCTCGGGCTGGTCCGGGACCAGTTGCTGGCCCACACGTTCGGCGCGGGTACCGGCACGGACGCCTTCCTCGTCGCCTGGACCGTCCCGGAATTCGCGGCCACCCTGCTGATCGAGGACGGCATGGCCCTGGTCCTCGTCCCCGCCTTCGCCGCCGCCCTCGCCCGCCGGACGGGCGGCCCCGACGACCCCGTCCACGCCCTGGTCAGGGCCACCCTCCCCCGGACGGTGCTCGGCATGAGCGCGGCCACCGGGCTCCTCGTGCTGACCGCGCCCTGGCTGGTCGGCGTGCTCGCCCCCGGGCTGCTGGAGCACCGGCTCGCCGTCGACTGCACCCGGTGGACCGCCACCTGCCTGCTCACCTTCGCGCTGGCCGGGTACTGCAGCGCCGCGCTGCGCGCCCACGGCCGGTTCCTCGCGCCCGCCGCGATCTACGCCGCGTACAACACCGGCATCATCACCGCCGTCCTCGTCCTGGACCCGGGGGAGTGGGGCGTGCGCGCGGCGGCGGCCGGGGTCGCGGCGGGCGGCGCGCTGATGGTGCTGGTCCAGGCACCGGTCCTGTGGCGGCGACTGCGCACGCCCGCCGCGGTGGTCCGCGCCGGCTCCGCGGCCGCGCCCCGGCTCGTACTGGCCGCGGTCGCGCCGGTGATCGTGTTCGCGGTGTGCCGCCAGTCGCAGGTCCTGGTCGAGCGCTTCCTGGCCGCACCCCTGCCCGCCGGGGCGATCTCGCACCTCAACTACGCGCAGAAGGTCGCCCAACTGCCCATGGTGCTCTCGCTGATGCTCTGCACGGTCAGCTTCCCGGTCGTCGCGCGGGCGCTGGCGGCGGGCGACCCGGACACGGCGCGGCGGCGGGCCGAGCGCGACCTGCTGCTCGCGGGCGTGATCGTCCTGACGGGCGCCGCGACCGTCGTGGCGGCCGCGCCCCAGATCGTGGCGCTGCTCTTCCAGCGCGGCGCGTTCGACGCGGCGGACACCGCCGCCACGGCCGCCGTCATGCGGGTGTACGCCCTCGGGCTGCTCGGCCAGACGCTCGTCGGCGCCCTCGTGCGCTGCTACTTCTCCGCCTCCCGGCCCCTGTGGTACCCGGCCGTCGTCATGCTCGGCGGCATCGCCGTGACCGCCGCCGCCGGCCAGGCGTGGGCGGGCCCGTGGGGCGCCGCCGGCATCGCCGCCGCCAACGCGCTCGGCATCACCCTCTCCGCCGCCCTCCTCCTGGCCGGGGTACGCCGCCAGAGCGTCCCGCTCGACGCCCGGCGCCTGGCCCTGGGACTGGCCCGCCTCACGGCCGCCGCGGCCGTCGCCACCGGCGCCGGGTGGTGGTGCGCGGCCGGACCGCCGCCGCTCGCCGTGCCGCTCGCCTGCGCCGCGGTCACGGCCGCCTTCACCGCCACCGCCTGCCTGCTGCGCGCCCCGGTGGTCCCCACCCTCGTCCGCTCCGCCCATCCGTTCCGTCGCCGTGCGAAGGCCCGCTCATGAACCAGCCGAGAATCCCCCTCTGGGTGGCGATGTACCACTCGATCGACGACACCACGGACGACGATCCGTACCACGTCACCGTCTCGCCCGCCCGCCTCGACAAACAGCTCCGCTGGCTGCGCGACCACGGCCTGCGCGGCGTCGGCGTGCGGCAGTTGCTGCTGTACGCGGCCCGCCACGGCGACACGCGCGGACTGGTCGGCCTCACCTTCGACGACGGGTACGCCGACTTCCTGGACAACGCCGTGCCCCTGCTGCGCCGCCACGAGTGCACGGCCACCGTCTTCGTCCTCCCCGGGCGGCTCGGCGGCGACAACACCTGGGACGCGCTCGGCCCGCGCAAGGCGCTGCTCACCGAGGACGGCGTCCGCCGCTGCGCCGCCGCCGGCATGGAGGTCGCCTCGCACGGACTGCTGCACGTCTCGCTGCCGGACGCCCCCGACCACGTACTGCGCGAGGAGACGGCCGGCAGCCGGGAGGCGCTGCGCGCGATCACGGGAACGGCGCCGGACGGGTTCTGCTACCCGTACGGCCACGTCGACCGACGCGCCGTCCGGGCCGTACGGGAGGCGGGGTACGGGTACGCCGCCGCCATCGACCCCGGACCCGTGAACGGGGTCTTCGCCCTGCCCCGGGTGCACATCGGCCAGAACGACACGGCGTGGCGGCTGCACGCCAAACGCAAGCTGCACGCGGTCCGGCGCGCCCCGGTCGCGATGGGCGTCTCATGAAGGTCCTGCACGTCATCACCGGGCTCGGCATCGGCGGCGCCGAGCAGCAACTGTCCCTGCTGCTCCCGCACATGAGCGGGGTCCGCAGCAGTGTCGTCACGCTCACCAACCCCGGCCCGGTCGCCGACGCGCTGCGCGCCGCCGGGGTGCCGGTCGCGCACCTGGGCATGCGCGGCAACCGTGACCTGTCCGCGCTGCCCCGCCTCACCCGGCTCATCCGGCACGGCGCCTTCGACGTCGTCCACACGCACCTGTACCGGGCGTGCGTGTACGGGCGGCTCGCCGCCAAGCTGGCGGGCGTACGGGCGGTCGTCGCCACCGAACACTCGCTGGGCGCCGCCCAGATCGAGGGGCGGCGCCTGAGCCGGGGCGCCCGCGCCCTGTACCTGGCCAGTGAGCGGCTCGGCACGTCGACGGTGGCCGTCTCCGACACGGTGGCGCGGCGCCTGGCCGACTGGGGCGTGCGCCCGGGGCGCATCCGGGTCGTCCCGAACGGCATCGACGTGGAGCGCTTCGCGTACGACCCGCGGGCGCGGCGGGCGGTGCGGGAGCGACTGGGGCTCCCGCCCGGCGCGTACGTCGTCGGCGGGGTGGGGCGGCTGGCGCCCGGCAAGCGGTTCGGCACGCTGATCCGGGCGGTGGCGGCGGTGCCCGGTGCGCGGCTGCTGCTGGTGGGGGAGGGGGAGGAGCGGGAGCGACTGGAACGGCTCGCCCGGGAGTGCGGGGTGGCGGACCGGGTGGTGTGGGCGGGCGGGGTGCCGGCGCACGGCCTGCCGGGGCTGCTGTCCGCCATGGACCTGTTCGTCTCCACCTCCGCCGACGAGGCGTTCGGGCTCGCGATCGTCGAGGCGCTGGCCGCCGGGCTGCCCGTGCGGTACGTGGCCTGCCCCGCGCTCGACGACCTGCCACCCGGGGAGGCCCCCGGGGCGCGCCGGATCGGCGGGACGGTCGCGGACGTGGTCGCCGCGCTGGAGCCGGACACCCGCGAGCGGCTCCCGGTCCCCGCCGCCGTCCACCGCTACGACATCGCGCGCAGCGCCCGGCAGTTGATGTCCCTCTACGACGAAGTGAGTTGTCGATGACCACCACCCAGTCCCTTGCCGTACGCCGTGCGATCGGCTGGCTCACCCGGCTCAGGCGCACCCGCCGCCGGTGGCTGGTCCCGGCGGCCGCGCTGCTGGGCGTCCTCACCGGCGGCGCGTACGGGCTGCTGGCCACGCCCGAGTACGCGGCGACCAGTTACGTCATCGTCGTCCCGTCCGCGAAGTCCGACCCGGCCGGGGCGATGGGCCTGGCCCAGGCGTACGGGCGGGTGGCCACCGACATCGCGGTCGTCGGCGACGCCCCGGTCGCGGCGGGCGTGCCGGCGAGCACCCTGCGCGCGAGCGTCCGGGCCGTGACCTCGCCGGACGCGCCGATGATCGCCATCACGGCCCGCGCGCCGGAAGCCGCCGCGGCGGCGGGGATGGCCGACAGCGTCGCCAGGGCCCTCGTGCAGAAGGGCTCCCACACCGAGGGCAGCACCGGGGTGAAGGTCCTCCAGTTCACCCGGGCGGCCACGCCGACCGGCCCGGTCTCGCCGTCGGCGTCGCTGTCCGCGCTCGTCGGCGGCTGCGCGGGCGGGCTGCTCGGCGGGCTCGCCCTGCTGGTGCGGCCCCGGTACGGGCGGCGCCGGGCGCGGTACGGCTCAGTCCCCGGCCCGGGCGCACAGCCCGCCGCGCAGGCGGAGGCCCTCGTATGACGTGGGAGGTGACGGTCTGCCGGGACGGCGAGGCGTTCGGGCGGCTCGCGGCGGACTGGGCGGGCCTGTACCGGCGGTGTGCCACGGCCACCCCGTTCCAGTCCCACTCCTGGCTGCACTCCTGGTGGGTGTCGTACGGCGTCCCCGGCGCCCTGCGCGTGGTGCTCGTCCGCCGCGACGGGGCGCTCGTCGCGGCGGCGCCCCTGCGGCTGGTGCGGGGCCCGGTGCCGGTGCTGACCCACCTGGGCGGCGCCATCACGGACTTCTCCGACGTGCTCGTCGACGACGCGCACGCCGGCGA
Organism: Streptomyces sp. WAC05374; assembly: GCF_004353505.1. Taxonomy (GTDB): domain Bacteria; phylum Actinomycetota; class Actinomycetes; order Streptomycetales; family Streptomycetaceae; genus Streptomyces. Next base: position 107,789 of record NZ_SMNQ01000017.1, on the reverse strand, counting down.
GGCGGCCTTGGCGCTGGCCCGGGCGCTCGGCCGGCTGGCCCGTACCGCCGTGATCGACCTGCGGGAGGTACGGGCCGAGGCCGCCGCCCAGCGGCTCTACGCGTGCTGGCGCGGCCCGCGCCACCGCCTGCCCGACTCGGTCTGCATGGAGCTGCCCGCCGCGCCCATCGACGACCTGGTGGGCCGCCTGCCGTCGTCCCGCGCGCAGCGAGCCCGCTCCAAGCTGCGCCGGCTCGACAAGCTGGGCATCGAGGAGCACGTGGTGCCCGCCACCGAGGTGCCGCACGCCCTGCGACGGCTGCTGGACCTGCACCACCGGCAGTGGGCGGACCGCGGGGTGACGCCCGAGCACCTGCGGCCGCGGTTCGCCGAGCACCTGCAGCGGGCGGTGCGGTCGATGGTGGAGTCGGGCGACGCGATGGTGACGGAGTTCCGCCTGGGCGGTGACGTGGTCGCGGCGGACCTGACGCTGATGTCACCGCTGCTGTCCGGCGGGTACCTGTACGGGGCCGACCCGGTGCTGCGCGCCCACAAGGTGGACGTGGCGACCCTGCTGCTGCGCAACGGCGCCCGGGAGAGCAGCGCCAGCGGCCGCGCCACGCTGAGCCTGCTGCGCGGCCGGGAGCCCTACAAGAGCCACTGGCGCCCCGAACCGGTCGTCAACCAGCGGCTGCTGCTGGCCCGGCGCCGCACCGCGCCGCTCCTGCTGCTCCTGGCCGGGTCGGCGGCCGGCCGCCGCTGGGCGGCGGACCGGCTGCGCGACCGGGCGTGGGTGCGGCGGCTCAGGAGCTGACGGGGCGCTCAGGAGCCGGGCGGCTCGGGAGCCGGCGGGGCGGCTCGGGAGCCGAGGTGGCGTTCAGGAGCCGAGGTGGCGGCGCCACTCGAACCGGACGCACAGCTTGCGGCCGAGCCACCGCTCGACCCAGTCGCCGAGGTCCAGCGGCGTGCAGCCGGCCTGGCCGGGCCGGCCCGCCTGTCCCGGCTCCTCGGGCTCCTCCTCGGGGTCCTCCGGCTCGTCGGGCAGCTCGGGCTCCTGCGGCTCCTCCGGCTCTTCCGGCAGCTCGGGATCTCCGGGCTCCTCCGGCTCCTCCGGCTGCTCCGGTTGCGGCTGCGTGGGGCCGCCCTTGCCGGAGAGCATCGTGCGGAACACCTCGGAGGACTTCGGGTTCTCGTCGCACTGCCAGACACCGTGCGGGCAGTAGTCGGTGATGGTGTGGTACAGCGGTTTGTGCCGCTCGATCCACTTCAGCATGCCCCGCATGTACTCGGGGTTGTCGCCGTTGCGGAACAGTCCCCACTCCGGGTACGAGATCGGCTTGCCGTGCGCGGCGGCGAACTCCACGTGGTGCCGGAGCCCGTAGGGCTGGTTCACCTGCTCGTCGAAGCTCTCGCCCGGAGGCTGGTCGTAGGAGTCCATGCCGATGATGTCGACGACGTCGTCACCGGGGTAGCACGCGGTCCACGGGATGGCGTCCTGCCCGCGATTGGGCGCGAAGTCGAAGCGGAACCGCTGGCCCGGCACCGCGCGCATGGCCGTGACGATCCGCTTCCAGTACGCCTTCCACGCCTCCGGGTCGGGGCCGCAGCGGTGCGAGTACGTGATGCCGTTCATCTCCCAGCCGAGGACGACGACGGTGTCCGGCGCGCCGAGCCCCACCAGGCGCTCGGCCAGGGCCCGGAAGTGCCGGTCGAACCGCCCGTCGGCGCCCAGCCGCAGCAACTGCCGTACGACGGGGTCGGGCAGGTGGCTCTCGTTGCGCTCCAGCATGGGCACGTTCAGGACGAACAGCCGGTCCTTCCGCTCCTGCCGCCACCGCGCCCAGTGCTCCAGGAACCCGGGGCGGCCCTCGATGTTGGTCCACACGTCGCCGGGCAGGTAGGTGTGCCCCACCCGGAGGTCGGTGCCGCCCAGCCACTTGCGCAGCCCGGCCATGCGGTGGATGCCGCGCGGCCCGTAGTCCAGGTAGGCCCCCATCGCGGTGCCGGTGCCGGTGCCCGTGTCTGAAGGGGCGTCGCCCGCGCCCGTGCCCGGGGCGGCCTCCGCACGCTCCAGGCCCGCCCCCGTCCCCGGCCCGGTGCCCGTATCGGTCCCGGCCGCGGCGGGGGCGGCCGTACCCGCGGTGGCCCCCGTACCCGTACCGGCGGCGGGTGCCTGGGCACCGGTGTCGCGGTCGCCCTCCGGGCCGGGGCCCCGGGTCTCGCGGGCCGCCTCCGCAGTTGGAGCCGCCACCGCGTCCCCGCCGGGAGGCCGCAGGGCCGCCGGTGCGGACGCGTGACCGGCCGGGGCGGACAGGACCGCGCCGGCCGTGACCAGGCTCAGCAGCCCGGCGGTGAGCACCCCCCGTCGTGTGCCCTTCGTCTTCGCTCTCCGGTGACCCATGTCCGCTCCTTCGCCGGGCGTCGGCATGCCGCCTGTCGCTCAGTCACTCGGGAGCAAAAGTATTCTTAATGGGCCGATCGGGATCGCGGTCCCGCCGCTCAGTAGGCCGTTGGTGAATTTCATCGCCCGCTTGGGGCAGCCGGACACGGAAAAGCCGGTCCCGGAGCGCTCCGGGACCGGCTGTCACGCGGCCGTGGCCTGATGTCGCGTCACTTGTTGATGCAGACGTTCCCGAAAGCCGGGTTCAGCAGCGCGATGATGTTGATGGTGTTGCCGCACACGTTGATCGGCACGTGCACCGGAACCTGGACGACGTTGCCGGACAGAACGCCCGGCGAACCCACGGCGGCACCGTCGGCGTCCGCGTCGGCCATAGCAGGCGCGGCCGCACCCAGCGCCATGACAACACCGGCGACGGCTACCGCAGCCTTCTTGCACTTCATAGTTCGGCTTCCTTTCCACAGGAGGAAGTCTTGCCACGGATTTCGTGACGAACGGGCCTCCGGGGAGGCCCGGCTTCCACTGCGAAAATCACAACGAATGCGAAAGCGGAAAGACACCACTGCGGCTCCTTTCCGCACCGATTCACTCGAACCGCCGAGCTACGACCGGGAGCAGATGGCTCAACGGCTGGGCCACACGGGGCGTGCCACCAGAACGTCCCATTCGTGGTCCGGCAGCCCCGGGACCGTCCGGCCCAGCGCTCTCCATTCGCGCGTCAACGACGAATAGACGGGGACCGTGTCGGCCTCCGTCGCTTGCCTGCTCTGTGGGATGAGGGGCACACGCTGCCATTTACCGGCGCGAGGAGCCATGCCGAACCTTTCCGTTCACAGCAGCCTTGGCGAGGCTCTCGCATCATGTCACAGCCCGTGTGCGCGCCCTCACCGTTCACGGCCGGTGGGGCAGGGCCGCGAAGCGCAGGCCGAAGTGGTCGAGGGTGCGCGGCAGCGGGCGGTCGGGCCGCAGCCGGCCGGGCCGTTCCGGCAGGTAGGTGTGGCGTTCGAGCAGGGCCGCCAGCATGGTGGAGGTGGCCAGCAGCACCAGGTCCTCGCCCGGGCACCGGCCGGGGCCCGCGCTGAACGGCAGCAGCGCCTCGGTGCCCTGGGCGGTCCCGTCCAGCCAGATCTCGGGCGTGCAGTGGTCGGCGTACGGCAGGGACTCGTCCCGGTGGAACAAGGGCGTGTAGATCAGGAACTCGGTGCCGGCGGGCAGCGCGTCGTCGCCCCAGTCGGTCTCGCGCACCGACTCGCGCAGCACGAAGGGCGTGGTCGGCCACAGGCGCACCGACTCCAGTACGCACGCGCGGGTGTACGGCAGCAGGCGGGGCTCGCTCAGGTCGGTGACGGCCAGCTCGTTGCGGACCTGGGTCTCCTGCGCGGTGTGCGTGGACAGCAGGGCCAGGGCCCGGAAGGTCGCGATGCCCGCCGCGTCGAAGGCGAACAGCCAGTGCGGCACCTGACCCGCCGGGTCCGTGCCCGGTTCGGCGGGCGTGGCCGCGAGGGCGGCGGCGAGACTGCCGGGCTCGGCGCGGTCGAGGTGGGCGCGCAGGCGGCGTTCGAAGCGGGCGCGCAGGGCGGTGCGGCGCGGGGCGGCGACGGACCAGTTGGCTGCGGAGCGCAGGCGGCCGAGCATGGCGGTCAGGCCGGTGTCGTCCCGCCCCAGGTCGCCGAGCACGAGGCGGCGGGCGGTGCGGTCCCAGGCCCGGCTGAACTCCGCCCAGCCGATCTCGCCGTCACCGGCGGTCGTCGCGCCCAGGAGCTTGCCGGTCTCCTCCCGCACCGTGCGCACGATCCGGGGGGCCAGGCTGTGCATCCGGTGGCCGTACTCGAGGACGGCCTCGTTGAAGGCGCGCCGCTGGTCACGTTCCGTCCCGCGCGAGATCAGCACGCCGTGCGGCTGGAACTGCTCCAGCGAGGCCCGCTTCTCGCGGGTGGCGGGGGAGTACGGGTCCGGGGTGCCCCCGAGGACACGGACGGCGTCGCCGGCGTGCAGGACGACCGCGAAGTGCCGCCCGGCCATGTCGAGCCGGAGCGGCCCGGGACCGTAGGCGCCGCGCAGCTCGGTGAGCAGCCCGGTGGCGCGCCGGTCGACGGCGTACCGCTCGGCGAGGGCCATCCCGGCGCGGCGGCGCGCGATGACGCCGGCCGCGAGGGTCGGCGCGATCACCTGGGCCGCCAGCCGCGCGGTGTCCCGTGCGGACGCCCGGGCAGGGGTGTGCGTGGCCGTGTCCGTACTGGTCATGGCCCCCGGGTGCCCAGGCGCCCCCGGCACGAAACGGCGCCGCCGGGCGGCCGGCGGCGGCGTGGCGGGCCCGGTCGGGCGTGGGCCCCGGACAAGCCATGGCGCACATGCCGCCGCGCCCCGGGCGCGTGGCGCGTGGGTGCCCGGGCGCGGGGTACGCGGGCGGTGCGGTCAGCCGCCCGTGGTCGGGCCGCCGCTGCCGAAGCCGCCGCTGGGGGCGCCGCCCCACTTGGCGTCCTTCTCGGTGCGCGGCGAGGGGTCCGGGTCGGTGTTCTGGTGCCTCAGCTCGTACGGCATCACCCGGTCCTCGCGCTCGTCCAGCTCGGCGGGCCGGCGGTGGCCCTCGGCCTCGCCGGGCAGCCCGGCGTCCGGCGGCCGGTGCGGCTGCTCCTCCGGCCTGGGAGGTTCGGGCTCCCGGTTCCGGATGCGCCGCCCGAGCCAGAACGCGCCGATCAGGAAGCCGACGAGGAGGATGCCGGCGACCAGCGGACCAATCCCCACGACATGGTCCTTAGCGGCGAATTCCGTGGTGAACGTAGTGAGAGAGTCCATATGGGGCGTGTACCCCGGTCCTGCCCCGATCAGACATCGATGCGAGTAGGACGGGCCGATCATCATTCAAGCCATTCATCCGGCTTTAGGTGATTGATCTCTTCGGGTGACCTGGCGCAACTTAAACGGTGCCGTGCTGTTGATCAGAGCGACCCCGAGCACCGGGTCTCTCGACGAGAAGGATGGACCATGATCAAGAAGGTTCTGGCCACCGCCGGCGTCGCCGCGGCCGTCCTTGGCGCCTCCGCGCCGATGGCCGCCGCCGTGGGCGACCGCGGAATCGACACGCAGAACGGCAACTTCGCCACCCAGTCGTACGGCAACACGACCACCGGTGGCTACATGAGCCCGCAGATCGGGCTGATCCAGGGGTCGCTGAACAAGCCCTGCATCGGTCTCCCGGTCCAGGCCGACGTTCAGAACATCCTGGCCCTGGTCAACGTCGGTGTTCAGGACATCCTCAACGACACGCAGAACCAGCAGTGCGCCGAGAACTCCACGGCGGTCAAGGGTGACAGCGCCCTGTCGCACATCCTGGAGGACGTCCTCTCGGAGAACGTCTCGGCGTCCGTCCGGGACTGACGCGAGGCCATCGTCCCGCGCGGCCGTTCGGTCGCGCGGGGCGGTATCGCGTGGCGTCCGCCGCCACGCGCCCGGGGGCCACTCCCCGGCCATACCCCCCACGCGCCCGACGCCGGGCGCGGCACGACCCGAGCACCCGGGTCTCTCGACGAATGGGATGAACCATGATCAAGAAGGTTCTGGCTACCGCCGGCGTCGCTGCGGCCGTGCTCGGCGCGTCCGCGCCGATGGCCGCCGCCGTGGGCGACCGCGGGATCGACACGCAGAACGGCAACTTCTCCCGGCAGATCTACGGCAACACCGTGACGGGCGGCCACCAGAGCCCGCAGGTGGGCCTTGTCCAGGGCACGCTCAACAAGCCGTGTGTGGGTCTGCCGATCCAGGCCGATGTCCAGAACATCATCGCCCTGGTCAACGTCGGCGTTCAGGACATCCTGAACGACACCCAGGACCAGCAGTGCGTCGAGAACTCCACGGCGGTCAAGGGTGACAGCGCCCTGTCGCACATCCTGGAGGACGTCATCTCCGAGAACGCCTCCGCGGCGATCCGGGGCTGACGCGGGACGCTTCGCGCACAGCCACCGCACGGGCGGGCCCCACATCCGGCACCACGGATGCGGGGCCCGCCCTCGTGTGCGCGGACGGGTTCGCGGGCGCGGGGGACGCCGGGGATTCGTGAGCGGAAAAGTCGTGTGAAACATCCGGGGAGGGCCGCCGCGTCAAAGGGGAGGAGAACAACGGCAGCGGGGCGAAGGGGAGGGCATGAGAAGGTCCCGGGCGGACGAGTTCATGGAGTTCGCGGCGTGCCGCACCGGGCATCTCTTCCGCTCCGCCTGCCTGCTGACCAGCGGTGATACCCATCTCGCCGAGGATCTGGTGCAGGAGACGCTGGGGCGGATGTACGCCCTGTGGGGCCGGATGGCGCGTGTCGACAGCCCGGCGGCGTACGCCCAGACCGTCCTCGTCCGCACCTTCCTCACCCAGCGGCGACGGCGCTCCTCGGGTGAGCGGCCGCTGGCCGAGCTTCCCGAGACCGCCATCGGTCCGGGCGACGATCCCGACCTGAGGCTGGCGCTGCTGGACGCGCTGGCGCGGCTGGCCCCCAAGGACCGGGCGGTCGTGGTGCTGCGGTACTGGGAGGACCGCAGCGTCGAGGAGACCGCCGCCGCCATGAACGTCAGCGCCGCCGCCGTACGCACGCGCTGCACCAGGGCGCTCGGCCGGCTCCGCGAGCAGCTCGGCGACAGCATGGCCGAGCTCGTCACCGCGCGCTGAGCGGCTGCCCCCCGGCCCTTCGGCCACGAACGTCACACGACCCACGAATGGTGGTTCCCCATGCCCTTTGAGGACGACGTCTCCGAGGCGATGCGCCGCACCGGCGCGGCCTTCACCACGGACCACCGCGCGCTCGTGGAAGGCGGACTGCGGCGGGGCCGCGCCCGGGTGGTGCGGCGCCGCGCCGGCGCGGCCGCGGCCGCCGTGCTGACGTTCACCGGTGCGGCGGTGTACGGGGGGTGGCTGCTCGGCACGTCCTCCGCCCGGGAGGTCGCCGCCGACGGCCGGCTGTCGCCGTCCCCGGGCGTGACGTCGACCGGCAGGCCGAACCCCGAAGTGAACGATCCCGACCAGCACATCCGTGTCTCCGCCGACCAGATGATCCAGATCCTTGAGCGGGTGCTGCCCAAGGGCAGGCTGACCCAGCAGCGCGGCACCAGCAACTTCGGCGACCCGAAGCGGCCGGCGAACGCGTCCCTGGTGTACGACGACGGATTCGGCGAGGCCCTCGTCGAGGTGTCCATCAAGCGGGCCGACCGTCACGACCCGGCCGTCCGCAAGCTGGTCACCTGCCCCGCGAAGCTCACGCCGCCCGCCCTGAGCTGTCACGCGGAGCCGTGGGGCGGGGGTGCGGCCACCGTGCTGAGCCAGGACAAGGGGCTGCGCAAGGCGCGCTCGCTGAGCCTCTCCGAGGAGGGCTACCTCGTCGAGCTGATCACCTACAACGGTCTGCCGAAGGAGGGCCGGGCCACCCGCACGAACACCCCCTTCACGGAGATGCAGACGTCCAGCCTGATCGGGATGCTGAACTCGGCGATGACGAAGTACGGCATTCCCAACCCGGACCTCTTCAGCCGGGAGGTGCACGTCGCGCGGAGCCTGGACGTGATGGAGCGGTTGCAGCGGCTCTCGCCGAAGGGGCTGTCGCCCCGCGGCGGCGGGGGCGACGGCGCGACCGGCTACATCATCGCGTACGACGTCAAGAACAAGACCAAGAGCCACCTACGGGCCACGCTCACTCCCAAGGGCGCCCCGGGCGACGGGGAACCGCGGTGGAGCCAGACGCTCCCGGACGGTACGAGGATCGCCACCTCGGAACGGCCCGCGAAGGGCGACGGCGTCACCGAGTGGCGAGTCGACGCCCTGCGGCCGAACGGCCTGCGCGTCACGATCACCTCGTACAACGCCGAGTACCCGCACAGGGACGCCAACCGGACGACGCCGCCCGCCACACTGGAGCAGCTCCGGGCGGTGGCCGTCGACGACTCCTGGCTCACGCTCAAGTAGGGGCGCGGCGCGGCTACTTCGCGTCGAAGTAGCACTCCACCGTCGCCGTGGTGAACGGGAAGCGCACCGGGGTGTCGCCGAACGCGATCCGTCCGGCCGTGTCGCCGGCCGTGCGGATCGCCTCGGCCACCGCCGGGGCCTCCTCGGCGGGACAGTGCACGATCACCTCGTCGTGCTGGAAGAACACCAGCTCCGCCCGCATCCCGGACAGCGCCTGCCGCAGCGCGGCCAGCATCAGCAGCGCCCAGTCGGCGGCGCTGCCCTGCACCACGAAGTTCCGTGTGAAGCGGCCCCGGGCGCGGGCGTTCACCGAGGCGTACCCCGGGGTGAACTCCCCGTCCGTCAGGGGCTCCTCCCCTCCCTCCTGGGGGATGCCCGCCTCGTCCGCCTCCGCCGCGCCCGCCGCGCGGGGGCTGGTGCGGCCCAGCCAGGTGCGCACCAGCCGGCCCTCCTCGCCCGCTTTCGCCGCGTCGTCCACATACGCCACCGCCCGGGGGAACCGGCGGCGCAGGGCCGCCAGGTTCTTCAGGCCGTCCCCGCTGGTCTGCCCGTAGATCGCGCCGAGCAGCGCGATCTTCGCGTGGTCCCGGTCACCGGAGAACGCCCGGTCGGACAGGCGGGTGTACAGGTCGTCCGCGTGGCCCGCCACCTCCATCAGCCCCGGGTCCCGGGAGATCGCCGCCAGCACCCGCGGCTCCATCTGGTCGGCGTCCGCGACGACGAGCCGCCAGCCGTCGTCGGCGACCACCGCCCGCCGTATGACCTTGGGGATCTGGAGGGCGCCGCCGCCATTGGTCGTCCAGCGCCCGCTGACCGTGCCGCCCGGCAGGTACTCCGGCCGGAAACGCCCGTCCCGGACCCAGTCCTGGAGCCAGCTCCAGCCGTGCGCCGTCCAGATCCGGTACAGCTTCTTGTACGCGATGAGCGGCTCGACCGCCGGGTGGTCGATCTTCGCGAGCTCCCAGCGGCGCGTCGAGCGGATGGTGATCCCCGCCTGCGCGAACGCCTTGACCACGTCCGCCGGCAGGTCGGGGCGGACCCGGCGCCCGAACGCCTCCGACACCTCGTCCGCCAGCTCCGCCAGCCGGCGCGGCTCGCCCCCGCCCGCGTACCGCTCGCCCAGCAGCTCGTGCAGCACCGCCCGGTGGACCTCCGGCCGCCACGGCAGACCGGCCCGGGTCATCTCGGCGGCCACCAGCATCCCCGCCGACTCGGCGGCGGTCAGCAGCCGCATCCGGCCGGGGTGCTCGGCGGCCGCGTGTCTTCGCTGCTGGTCCGCGTACACCTCCAGCAGGCCCTCGAAGGGCAGGTCCTGGCCGGTCGCCGGCTCGAACAGCGGTGACTGCGCGCCCGGCTCGGCCGCCCGGAGCGGCGGATCGGGCGGCACCGGGCGGTGGTGCAGCCGCGCCCAGGCGGCCGCCGCCGAGCGGGGCTCGCCCAGGTGGCCCTCGTGCCCGAGCAGCAACTGCTCGGCGGCCTCCATGTCGTAACACCGCTCGACCCGGACCCCGGCCGCCAGGAGCCGGGGGTGGACGGCGCCGGTGGACCGCCACACCCACCGGCCGACGCCCGGCCGGGACCGCACCGCCCCGACCAGGTCGGGCTCGGTCAGCACCGGACCGGCGGGCAGCCCGTCCGGACCGAGGGGGACCAGCCGCGCCCCGCCGTCCTCGGTGCCGTCCACCACCCAGCGTTCGCTCACGCATGCGAGTCTGGCACCCGGCACTGACAATCGGTGCGCTCCACGCTCACCGGCCCGTACGGGCGGCGCAGAGGAGCGCCGAGACGACCGCCACCAGGGCGCAGCCGCCCAGGGCGGCGCCCACGGTCGCCCACGGGACGCTGATCGTCACGGGGGCGGACAGGGAGGCCAGGGCGGCGCCGAGCCCGGCCAGGTCGACCGCCGCCACGGCCGCGCCGAGCACCGCCCCGACCCCGACCGCGAGCAGCGTCTCGCCCGCGACGACGGCCATGATCTGGGGGCGTGTCGCGCCGGCCAGCCGCAGCGAGCGCAGCTCCCGGCCCCGTACCGACGTGGCCATCACCAGGGTGTTGGCGAGGGATATCGCGGTGTAGAGGAGGGCGATGCCCAGGACGACGAGCAGGCCGAGCCGGGTCTGGGGGCCGGTGGCGGGCGCCGCCCACGCGCCGGCGGTGGTGACCGTGCCACCGGTGGCGCCCAAAACGGCGGGGTCGGTGCCGGGCGGGAGCCGTACGTCGATGCGGTCGACCGTCGCCGCGCGGGCGTGGGCGGCCGTGACGTACGGGCCGTTGTCACCCGTCCCGGTCGCGAGCACGGCGGCGATGCGCAGCGTCACCGGCCGGCCGTCGCCCAGCCACACGTCGAGGCGGTCGCCGACCGCGCGCCGTCCGGACTCGCTGTGGGCGATCTCCTGGCTGATGACGATCGAGCCGTCGTTCAGGTCGCGTATGTCGCCCGCCAGGACCGGCAGGCGCGCCAGGCCGGCGAAGGCGGCCGGGTCGGTGACCGCGCGAGCCTCGTACCGGACGACGGCCGTTTCCCCGTCCCGGACGTAGACACCGGTCGACGCGGTGGCGGAGAGCGCGGCGCCCGGGACGCTCACGGGCCTGAGGTCCTCACCCGTCACCACATGGGTGGCCGCGGTCTGCCGCCGCGCCTCGGCCGCCCCGGCGGCACTCACCGTCCCGGCCGAGCCGAGCAGCGACCCGGCCAGCGCGACGGTGACCAGCACGGGCGCGGCGACGGCGGCGGTACGGCGCAGTCCGGCGGCCGTGTTCTCCCGTATGAGCATGCCCGTGGCGCCGGGCAGCGGCAGGGCGCGGGCCACGGGGCGGACGAGCAGCGGGGCCAGCAGCGCCACTCCGGTGATCAGCAGCATGGGCTGGGTCGTGTACGTCTTGCGCTTCAGCAGGTCCGACGGGTCGGTGAGCAGCGTCCACCCCAGCAGGGCGGCGCCGGTCAGCAGCAGCGCGGTGCCCAGCAGGCGGCGGCCGAGCGGCAGGACGCCGCTGTCGACGTCGGCCTCGCGCAGCGCCTCCACCGGACCGGTGCGCCCCGCCCGGCGGGCGGCCGCCCAGGCGCCGGTGACGGCGACGGTCAGGCCGGTCCAGAAGGCGACGTGGTACGGCCAGGCGGCGTCCCGGAGGGTGAACCACTCGGGTGCGAGGCCGCCGTCCACCAGGACCCGGGCCAGCTCGGGGGCGCCCCACGCCCCGAGGGCGCAGCCGGCGGCGGAGGCGGCGGCCCCGACGAGGGCCGCCTCGGCGAGCAGTGCCCGGCGCACCTGACCGGGCGTCGCCCCGGCGGTGCGCAGCAGCCCGAACTCGCGCCGGCGCAGCGCCACCGCGAACGCGAACGTCGACGCGACGACGAAGACCGACACGAAGGCGGTGACCCCGCCGGCCGTGCCCAGCAGGGCGTTCACCGTGACCAGGGCCTCGGCGTCCCGCTCCGGTTCCGGGTCGGCCTGCCGCCGCTCGACGCCGGTGAGCACGCGGCCCCGGTCGCCGACCACCCGGCGTACGGCCTCCGGGTCGGCGTCCACGCCGACGGCGTCCGGCCGCCCGTCGGTGGCCACCTCGCCCAGCGCGCGCAGCTCCCGCAGCAGTGCGGTGTCCACAGGGTGTGGATGGAACAGCTCGTGCGACACGCGCCCGACGGTGAGCGTGTCCGTGCCGATCACCACCACCGGTGAGGCCGCGAACCGCTGCGGCGCCCGCTCCGGAGCGTCGAACGTCGACGCGAGGCCCAGGCCCATCGCCGCCAGCAGCCCGACACCGAGCGCCAGCGCGACGAAGCTGCCGACGAAGGCCGTCCAGCGGCCGCGCAGGCCGCTCAGCGCGAGGGTCAGCACGCCGCACGCTCCAGGGACTCCAGCCCTGCCATCCGGCCCGCGACCCGCTCGGCGGTGGGCGCCGCCAGCTCGCCCGTCACCCGGCCGTCGACCAGGAAGACCACGCGGTCCGCGTACGAGGCGGCCACCGGGTCGTGCGTGACCATGATGATCGTCTGACCCTCCCGGTCCACCAGCTCCCGCAGCATCCGCAGCACGTCACGGCTCGTCGTGGTGTCCAGCGCCCCGGTCGGCTCGTCGCCGAACAGCACGGCGGGCCGGGTGATCAGCGCCCGCGCCAGCGCCACCCGCTGCTGCTGGCCGCCCGACAGCTCGGCCGGCCGGTGCCCCGCCCGGTCGGCCAGCCCCACGCGCGCCAGCACGGCCCGGACCTCCGAGCGGGAGGGCCGGCGCCCGGCCAGCCGCAGCGGCAGCGCCACGTTCTGCGCGGCGGTCAGCGACGGCAGCAGGTTGAACGCCTGGAACACGAACCCGATCCGCTCCCGGCGCAGCAGCGTCAGCCGCCGCTCGCTCAGCCCGCCCAGGTCGGTGCCGTCCACCTCGACGCGCCCGCCCGTCGGGCGGTCGAGCCCCGCCGCGCACTGGAGCAGCGTCGACTTGCCCGACCCGGACGGGCCCATGACGGCGGTGAAGGACCCGGTGCGGAAGTCGAGGTCGACCCCGTCGAGCGCGGTGACGTCGCGGTGCACGCGGCGAAGGGCGGTGAGCCGTACGGCGGTTGTGGTCATGTCTCAAGAGAACCGCTTCCACGGCCCGTGATCACGACCACTGGCAGGTGTCTTCCGGGTAGGGCCAGCCCTACCCCCCTGCGACCATGGACCCGTAACGGCGTACGCGCGAGGAGGCGGGAAGCATGGCAGCGGGGCACTCGGAGGGGGGCGTCGTCGAGCGGGCGTTCGCCGCCGCGCTGTACGCCGGGGACGACGCCGCCCTCGACACCGGCGCCTCGCTCCTGGCCGCCGACCCGGCCGCGGACGCGGAGCTGGACCGGCGCGGCGAGGAGTTCGTACGCCGGGCGTGGCAGCGCGGCTGGCAGCCCGCCGACGTGGTCCGGCTCGTCCGCCGAGACCTGGAGGAGCACCACGTACGGCTGGCGTCGGCGCTGATCGCCGCCGAGACCCGCGGGTACGAGCGGCTGCCGCCCCGGTGGGCCGCGCAGCTCGCCGAGCTGCCGGGCGGCGGATGGCGGGCGGACCGCTTCTCGTACGCCACGGCCGTGCTGGAGCTGTACCGGCTGCTCGCCCGCCTCCCCGCGATCGAGCCGGTCGGCCCCCCGCCCGGCGCGGCGCCGCCGCACGCCGTGCCCGTGCACGGCGAACCGCGCATGCTCGCCCGCATCCGGGCGCTGCTGGCCAAGGCGGAGGCGACCGGGTATCCGGAGGAGGCCGAGGCGCTCACCGCCAAGGCGCAGGAACTGATGGCCCGCCACAGCCTGGACGAGGCCGCCCTCGCGGCCCGTACCCACAGCCCGGACGAGCCGGGCGCGGTACGGATCGGCGTGGACGCGCCGTACGAGACGGCCAAGGCGATCCTGCTGGACGCGGTCGCCTCGGCCAACCGCTGCCGGGCGGTGTGGAACGAGGCGTTCGGCTTCTCGACCGTCGTGGGCTTCGAGCCGGACCTGGAGGTCGTCGAGCTGCTGTACACCTCGCTGCTCGTCCAGGGGACGGGCGCGATGACCAAGGCGGAGGCGGAGCAGAGGAAGGGGGGACGGAAGCGTACGAAAACGTTCCGTCAGTCCTTCCTGCTGGCGTACGCCCACCGGCTCGGCGACCGGCTCGCGTCCACCTCCCGGCGGGTCACCGCCGAGGAACCGACGCTCCTGCCGGTCCTGGCCGCGCGGGACGTGGCGGTCACGGCCCGGGCGGACCGCATGTTCCCCGAGACGACCACCACCCGGGTGCGCGGCGCCACCGACGAGGCGGGCTGGCACCACGGCACGGCGGCGGCGGACCGCGCCCGCACCGACCACGGGCACCCGCCCGGCCGCGGGCGGCTGCCCCGGTAGGGCGCGGGCGGGGCGGCCGCCGCCAAGAGGGCGCGCGGACACGGGTGTGGGGCGGCCGCCGCCGGTAGGGCGCGCGGACACGGGCGGCCGCCGGGCCGGGGCGGTCGCGCCCGGCACATCCCGAGCGGGACAAATCGCCCCATTACCCTCGTCCCCATGAGCTGGCTCCGTGCGCTGAAGGCCACCGCCCGTTCGGGACTGACGGTCGAGCGGCGCCGCCTGGAACCGCTCGCCGCCCTGCGCGCGGCCGTCGGGCTCGCTCTCGTGGTCGGGGCGAGCCTCGCCCTGTTCGGGGTGGGCGTCGCGGTGAGCTCGGCGTTCGGCGCCTTCCAGGCGGCCATCGCCACCTTCCAGCGGAGCTGGCGCCCGCGCCCCACCCTCGCGCTCGCCTCCGGGACCAGCCTCGCGGTCTCGACGTTCCTGGGCTATCTGACGGGGGCGCACGTCGCGCTCTTCCTCGCCCTGCTCGCCCTGTGGACCTTCCTGACCGGACTCGCCTGGGCCACCGGCCCGACCACCGGCATCATCGCCTCCTCCAACGTGGCCATCATGCTGGTGACCGTCACCCTGCCCACCTCCGTCGCGGACGCCGCCGGGCACGCCGCGATGATCGCCGCCGGCGGGCTCGTCCAGGCCGCGCTCATCGTCCTGGTCCCCATCCGCCGCTGGGGCGCCCAGCGCGACGCGCTCGCCGACGCGCTGGCCGCCGAGGCCGACTACGCCCGCCGCCTGCGCCATGACCCGTACGCCCCGTTCGACCCCGTACCGCTGATGACCGCGCGCAGCGCCGCGGCCGTCTCGCCCCGCCAGGCCCGCCGCCGCCCCGCCGAACTGCACGGCGCCCGCGGGCTCGCCGAACGCATCCGCCCCGTCCTCGCCTCGCTCGCCGACCCGGCCGTCGGCGTCCCGGACCAGGGCCCGCAGCGCGACCGGGTACGGGAGTTGCTCGCCGCCGCCGGCGCCGTCCTGGACACCGCCGCCCACGCCGTCCGCCACGGGCGCCCCGCCACCATCCCGCCCGCCGCCCTGGCCGTACTGCGCACGCCCGACACGGGCACCGTGCTGTCCGGACCCGCCCGTCGCGCGGCCACCCGGCTCGCGGCCCTTCTGGAGGACGTCGTCGAAACAGCGACGCCCACCGACCGCACCGGCGTGGGCGAGCCGCGCGAGCGCCCGTCCCTGCTGAGCCTCCTGCCGGTCGCCGCCCGCACCGTCCGGGGCGAACTGCGCCCCGCCTCACCCGTCTTCCGGCACGCCGTCCGTGTCACCGCGGTCGTCACGGGCGGGTACGCGATCGGCGCCGCCCTGCCGCTCGGCCACGGCTACTGGGCGCCGATGGCCGCCGTCATGGCGATGCGCCCGGACTTCACCCAGACGTACTCCCGGTCCGTCGCCCGCTTCTGCGGCACGCTGCTGGGCGTCGCGCTCGCCACGGGGGTGGTGCAGGCGGCCCACCCGGGCAGGTACACCTCCGCCGCGCTGGCGGTCGCGTGCGCCTTCGGGATGTACCTGCTGATGCGCACCGGGTACGCGGTCGCGCAGGTCTGCGTGTCGGCGTACGTCGTCTTCCTGCTCGGCATGGGCGGCGCGGAGTGGACCCAGACGGTGCCTGAACGGGTCGTGCTGACGCTGCTGGGCGGGGTCCTCGCGATGGTGGCGTACGCGGTCTACCCCGCCTGGGAGACCCCGCGGCTGCGCACCCGGCTCGCCGACTGGCTGGCCGCGGACGGGCGGTACGCAGCCTGTGTGGTCGCGCACTACGCGGACCCGGCGCGCGGCCAGGAAGCGGTGCGCCGGACGCTGCTGGCCACCCGGGACGCGCGCGTGGCGTGGCAGGAGGCCGTCGAACGGGCGGCCCACGAACCGGTACGGCACCGGGGCCTGTCGCACGCGGCGGCCGCCGGTGCGGGGGACGCCCTGGCCCAGTTGGGCCGGGTCGCCATGCTGATGGAGGCTCACCTCCCGGACCGGGACGCGGCCCCCGTGCCGGCCGCCGCCGCACTCGCGGAGGCGCTGCGGCTCGCCACGGAACAGGGCGCGAGGGCCGTCCGGGAGCGCCGGGTCCCGGCGTGGGGCGGGGTGCGGGAGGCCCTCGCACGGTGGGACGCCGGGACGGTGCCCGATCCGGTCGTGCGCAACGGGGGGCGGCTCCTGCTGGAGGCCCTGGACGCGCTGTCGGAGGCGCTGGACGAACGGCCGGGCGAGGAAGGGCGGCCGGAGGAACGCCGGGCGGCTAGGGGGCGTCGGCCGCGGTGAGCGTGTCCTTCGCCCCACCGCTCCAGGTCACGACCAGCTTCGCCTCGCCGGCCCGCGCGGAGCCTTCCGCCCGCGCCTCGCCTTCCGCCCGCGCCGAGCCCTCCGTACGTGCCGTGTAGCCGCCGTCGCACGCGAGCGTCAGCGTCATGGGGTCGCTGCCCCGGGCCGTGCCCTTGCAGAAGTGGCCCTCGGCCAGCACCAGGGCGTGCCCCTTGCCGACGGTCAGGCTGACGGGCTTGCCGCCCGTGAGCCCCACCCACGACCCCTCGGGCGCCGGCTCCGCCGTGGGGGAGGGCGAGGTGCTCGGGGCGGGGGCGGGGCTTTCGGCGGGCTTCCCTTCGAAGCCGTGGTCGTCGCCGGCGTGCCGGTCGCGGCCGCCGCCGCAGCCGGCCAGCGCGAGTGCGGCGGCCACACCCGCCGCCGTGACGACCCCGGTACGTACGAGCCTGCGCGCGTCCACGCCACGTCTCCCCAACGTCGGTGCCGGAAACGCGCGCCAAGCTACCAGCCAGTAGTTCCCGGTTGCCAGGCCGGCGGCCGCCGACTGACGGCTACCGGCCGACGGCTGCCAGGAGGGCGGCTACCAGGACGACTTGGTGACGCCGGGGAGGAAGCCCGCGTGCGCCTGCTGACGCACGTTCACCCGGGAGAGCCCGAACTTCCGCAGGTGACCGCGCGGGCGGCCGTCCACGCTGTCGCGGTTGCGCACGCGCGTGGCACTGGCGTCGCGCGGCTGCCGGCGCAGCTCGGCCTGGGCGGCGAGCCGCTCGGCCTCGGGGGTGCCGGGCCGCCGGATGACCGCCTTCAGTTCGGCGCGGCGGGCCGCGTACCGCTCGACGACCTCCTTGCGGCGCTCATTGCGCGCGATCTTGCTCTTCTTGGCCATCAGACCTTCACCCCCCGGGCGCGGACGCGGGCCACGGCGGCCTCGATCCCGATGGTGTCGACGGTCTTGATGCCCTTGGCGGACAGGGTGAGCCGGACGTACCGGCCCTCGCTCGGCAGCCAGTAGCGCTTGCGCTGGATGTTGGGGTCGAAGCGCCGGGGCGTACGCCGGTGCGAGTGCGAGATGCGATTGCCGAAGCCTGGCTGGGCGCCGGTGAGCTGGCAGTGGGCGGACAAGGTGACCTACCTCTCGGAGGACTGTCTTGGTAATGGAAACCATTTCCATTTACTCTACCCCCATGGCCCGCAACGAACTCCGACCGGTCATCAAGCTCCGGTCCACCGCCGGCACCGGTTACACCTACGTGACCCGCAAGAACCGCCGTAATGACCCCGACCGCCTGACGCTGCGCAAGTACGACCCGGTCGTCGGACGCCACGTCGACTTCCGAGAGGAGCGCTGAGGCACTTCATGAAGCCCGGTATCCACCCCCCGTACGAGCCCGTCGTCTTCCGTGACAAGGCCGGCGGCTTCGCCTTCCTGACCAGGTCCACCGCGACCAGCGACAAGACGGTCGAGTGGGAGGACGGCAACACCTATCCCGTCATCGACGTCGAGATCTCCTCCGCGAGCCACCCCTTCTACACGGGCCACGCGCGCGTGCTGGACACGGCGGGTCGCGTGGAGCGGTTCGAGCAGCGCTACGGCCGCCGTCACGGGGCCCGCTGATGCTGTCCGTCGCGATCGTCGGCGGGCTGCACTCCGAGGCCCGTACGGCCGCCGTCGAGCGGCTGCTCACCACCGTCCCGGGCTGCGTGGCGCTCCACCACGACCTGACGGCCGCCGCCGAGCGCGGCACGGTCACCCGTACCGTCCGCGACGCGACCGGCGTCCTGTCCACGGACGAGACGCCCCTGGTCAACGACTGCGCGTGCTGCGCGCTGCGCGAGGACCTGGTGCCGGAGCTGGAGCGGCTCGCCGACGCCGGGCTGACCCGGCTCGCGGTCGTCGAGCTGTGGGACTCCGTGGAGCCCAAGGCCATGGCCGAGGTCGTCGCGGCGGCCGGGCTGACGGTCGGCTCGGTGATCACGGCCGTCGACCCGGCGCTGCTGCTGCCGTACCTGGGCAACGGCGACGACCTGAAGGAGGCGGGCCTCGCCGCGGCCGCCACCGACCAGCGCACGGTCGCCGACACCTGGGCGCGCCAGCTCGAGTACGCCCCCGTGCTGGCCGTCCTGGACGGCCCCGACGCCGACGACGAGGACCGGGCCCTGCTCGCCCAGCTCCACCCCACGGCCCGCCGCGTGCCGTTGCCGGACGGCGACCTGGCCGCCGCCGCGCTGGCCGGGTTCGACGTCGAGGCGGCCGCCGCCGCCCAGCACCCCGCCTGCGCGCTGCTGCCGCAGGAGGCGGACGCGCACGGCGTGGGCACGTACGTGTGGCACCGGCGGCGCCCCTTCCACCCGGAGCGGCTGTACGCGGCGCTGGAGGACCTGTGCTGCGCGGCCGCCCGCAGCCGGGGGCGGTTCTGGCTGGCCGACCGGCCGGACACGCTGCTGGCCTGGGACGCGGCGGGCGGCGCCCTGTGCGTCGAGCCCACCGGTCCGTGGCTGGCGTCGCTGCCGGACGCCGCGTGGGAGATGGTCCCGCCCGTGCGCCGCGCGGCCGCCGCGCTGGACTGGGACCCCGAGCACGGGGACCGCTGCCAGCACCTGGTCTTCACCTCGCCCGGGCTGGACCGGGAGGGGCTGGCCGAGCTCCTCGACTCCTGCCTGCTCACCGACGCGGAGTACGCCGCCGGCCGCGAGGCCTGGAAGCGGCTCCCGCCCGCCTTCGACGCCCTCCTGGAGGTCTGACCCGATGTCCCCCCGCCGTTCCGCCGACCGCAAGCCCGCCAGGTCCCGCCCCAATCCCCTGGAGCGCGACGGCATCACGTACATCGACTACAAGGACACCGACCTGCTGCGGAGGTTCATCTCGGACCGCGGCAAGATCCGCAGCCGGCGTGTGACCCGGGTGTCGGCGCAGCAGCAGCGCCAACTGGCCCGTGCCATCAAGAACGCACGGGAAATGGCCCTGCTGCCGTACTCCTCGTCGGCGCGCTGACGCGCCGGACGTACGCACGTTCGGTAGAAGGCCCTCCTTACGGGAGGGCCTTTTCGCATGTCATGGAGAAAGGAGGGAGCCATCGGGGCCGCTCGTTCGTCTCTCATGGTGTACGGGGGAGTAGCAACGGGGCTGTAACCAGAGGAGCACCCCGCGTGCACGTGCATTTGCACGCGCGTCTGCACGCGAATCGACGCTATGATCCCGATAGTTGACACCTGCATCATGTATCTCGGGGAGCGTCCTGTGCACCACGTGTACAACGGCATGGCGGCCACGGAGCTTCGCGGCGTCGTATGGCAGAAGAGCAGGCACAGCAACTCGCAGGGGTCGTGCGTGGAGTTCGCCAAGCTGCCCGGCGGTCATGTGGCCGTACGCAACTCCCGGCATCCCGACGGACCGGCCCTGGTGTACACGCCGGCCGAGATAGAGGCCCTGCTGCTGGGCGTGAAGGACGGCGAGTTCGACCACCTGATCGCCGGCTGAGGCGCGTCACCCCCGTACACGCGCGCGGGCGCCACCCGAGCGGTGGCGCCCTGCGACGTGTGGTGCGGCGGGGCAGGCGGCCCGAGCCGTCCCCGTGGCCTCCGGCCGTCCCCGTGGCGTCCGGCCGGACCGCCGGCGTTACCGGCTCACGGCTCCTGGGGCGTGTCCGACAGGCGGAACAGCGCCCAGACCACCTTGCCGTGCAGCGTGCCGGCCAGCGGGTGCCATCCCCAACTGTCGCTGAAGGACTCGACCAGGAACAGCCCGCGTCCCGACTCCGCCGAGAAGTCCTCCTCCGACTCGCGCGTCGCGGGGCTGTCCGGACTCGGGTCGCGGACCGCGCACACCAGCCGGCTCGCCCAGCGCATCAGGTGCAGCCGTACGGGCGGGTCGTGCGGGCACTCGCGGGGCGTGTCGGCGGGCAGGGCGTGCCGGAGCGCGTTCGTGACGAGTTCGGACACCACCAGCGCGACATCGTCGAACCGGTCGGTGAGGTCCCACTGGGCGAGCGTCGTGCTGGTGAACTTCCGCGCGCCGCGCACCGCTTCATAGCGGGCGGGCAGTGCGCACGAGGCGGAACTGGAGACGGAAGCGGCATCGATCGGCGGAAGCCCCTGCCTTAAAGGCTCGAGCATGGTCGATCCATTCGTCCCCATGCGAGGCACTCCCGGGATTCGCGGCTGTGGTGCTACAACACGAACGACTACGCAGGTGCGCGGGCACCATGGTTCCGAATGGGACCATCTGATGCAAGGGCAGATGCACGTGCACGCGCCCGGCCTGTCCCTCCCCGTGCCGATTACTGGCCATATCTTCCGCCCATGACTTTGCCTCATGGGCTGGTCACGGCGGCACGGCTCGGTCAAGCCTTCGTCTTTCCGTAACCGGTCGAGTACGCCATGAAGCGTTTTGGTGGCAGAATCCGCCGTCTCGGAGCTCGGGGGTGCTCCGTCGTACACATCAGCGATGGGGAGGGTTGGAGACGTGACCGCAAGTGAATCGAGCGGTTCCGTGGTGCGGCGCATCCTGCTGGGTTCGCAGTTGCGGCGGCTGCGCGAGTCGCGCGGCATCACGCGCGAAGCCGCCGGCTATTCGATCCGGGCGTCCGAATCCAAGATCAGCCGCATGGAGTTGGGCAGGGTGAGCTTCAAGGCCAGGGACATCGAGGACCTGCTCACGCTGTACGGAGTCACCGACGAGACCGAGCGCGCATCCCTCCTGGGCCTGGCCCGGGAGGCCAACGTGGCCGGGTGGTGGCACAGTTTCGGAGACGTCCTGCCGGGCTGGTTCCAGACGTACATCGGCCTGGAGGGCGCGGCCTCCCTGATCCGTATCTATGAAGTGCAGTTCGTGCACGGCCTGTTGCAGACCGAGGCGTACGCGCACGCCGTCGTCGCCCGGGGCATGCCGGACGCTCCGCGTGCCGAGATCGACCGGCGGGTGGCGCTGCGCCTGGAGCGCCAGAAGGTGCTCGTCTCCGAGCGGGCGCCGCACTTCCACGCCGTCCTCGACGA
Source organism: Streptomyces sp. WAC05374 (assembly GCF_004353505.1). Classification (GTDB taxonomy): domain Bacteria; phylum Actinomycetota; class Actinomycetes; order Streptomycetales; family Streptomycetaceae; genus Streptomyces. The sequence continues at coordinate 86,377 of NZ_SMNQ01000017.1, read as the reverse complement.
GGCCGCCCTGCGCCGCCCGTACGGCGACCGCGCGGTGATGCGCGACCAGCTCAAGCACCTCATCGAGGTCTCCGAGCAGCCCAACGTCACGCTCCAGGTCATGCCCTTCAGCTTCGGCGGCCACGCGGGCGAGAGCGGGGCCTTCACCATGCTCAGCTTCCCCGAGTCCGATCTCTCCGACATCGTCTACCTCGAGCAGCTCACGAGCGCCCTCTACCTCGACAAGCGCGAGGACGTGGCGCAGTACGAGCGTGTGATGGGGCGGCTGCACCAGGACAGCCCGGGCCCCGAGGAAAGCCGCGACCTTCTCCGAGGTCTCCTCCAACTCACCTGACTCATCAGTAGGATGACGTTCCATCAAACGTCATGTCACGAGTCATGATCGCGGTGCGCGCCCTCGAGCTGACCCTCGGGAAGACCCTCGGGAAGGGAAGGCATGTCCTACTTCACAGACCTGGCCCAGCAGTACATAGACGGTGAGTGGCGGGCCGGCGGCGGCTCGTGGGACATCATCGACTTCAACCCGTACAACGAGGAGAAGCTCGCCTCCATAACCGTGGCCACGGTCGAGGAGATAGACCAGGCGTACCGGGCGGCGGAGCGGGCACAGCGCGCGTGGGCGGACACCAATCCGTACACGCGCCGCGCTGTTTTCGAGCGGGCGCTGCGGCTCATCGAGGAGCGCGAGGCCGAGATCACCGAGGCGATCATCGCCGAGCTCGGCGGTACGCGCACCAAGGCGGCCTTCGAGCTGCACCTGGCCAAGGAGTTCATGCGCGAGGCGGTCAACCTCGCCCTCCGGCCCGAGGGCCGCATCCTCCCCTCCCCGGTCGACGGCAAGGAGAACCGCCTCTACCGGGTGCCGGTCGGTGTCGTGGGCGTGATCAGCCCGTTCAACTTCCCCTTCCTGCTGTCGATCAAGTCGGTCGCCCCGGCACTGGCGCTGGGCAACGCCGTCGTGCTGAAGCCCCACCAGAACACGCCGATCCTCGGCGGCAGCCTGGTCGCGAAGATCTTCGAGGACGCCGGTCTGCCGGCCGGTCTGCTGAACGTCGTGATCACCGACATCGCCGAGATCGGCGACGCGCTGATCGAGCACCCGGTGCCCAAGGTCATCTCGTTCACCGGCTCCGACCGGGTCGGCAAGCATGTCGCCACCGTCTGCGCCGCGAACTTCAAGCGGTCCGTCCTGGAGCTGGGCGGCAACAGCGCCCTCATCGTGCTGGACGACGCGGACGTCGACTACGCGGTCGACGCGGCCGTCTTCAGCCGGTTCGTGCACCAGGGGCAGGTGTGCATGGCCGCCAACCGGGTGCTCGTGGACCGTGCCGTGGAGCGGGAGTTCACCGAGAAGTTCGTCGCCAAGGTGCGCACCCTCAGGGCCGGTGACCCCGCCGACCCCGCCACGCACATCGGCCCGCTCATCAACGCCTCCCAGGCCGAGGCCGTCACCACGCTCGTCGAGCAGACGGTCGGCTCGGGCGCGACGGCCCTGGTGCGGGGCGCCGCCGAGGGCAACGTCGTGTCCCCGACCGTGCTGGCCGACGTGCCGGCCGACTCCCCGGTCCTGGGCCAGGAGATCTTCGGCCCCGTCGTCATGCTCATCCCCTTCGACGGTGAGGACGAGGCGGTACGGATCGCCAACGACACCCCGTACGGGCTCAGCGGCGCCGTGCACACGGGTGACGTGGAGCGCGGCGTACGGATCGCCCAGCGCATCCACACCGGGATGATCCACATCAATGACGGCACCGTCCACGACGAGCCGATCGTGCCGTTCGGCGGCGAGAAGCACTCGGGCGTCGGGCGGCTGAACGGGGAGTCGACGGTGGACGCCTTCACCACCTACAAGTGGATCTCCATCCAGCACGGCCGCAGCCGCTTCCCTTTCTAGGCCACGCAGGCCGCGTCCCCGCGTCCGGTCGGAGACCCGTTCGCGGAATCCGGCCGATTGAGGACAGCATCTGACCGCAAGCCTCCGTAGCGTGTGCGGTGTCGAAAGAGCCCGGAAAACCGGCGAAAGGCGGACGGTCATGGTCACCCTTGTTCCCGCGGAGGCGCACGGCGACGAGCGCGGCGCGCTGCTGTCCTTCATCGAGGCCCAGCGCGGCGCGCTGCGCCGGGCCCTTGTGGGGCTGACCGCGGAGCAGGCGGCGTCGCGGCCCAGCGCCAGCGGGCTGTCGCTGTCCGGACTGGTCAAGCACGTCGCCGAGGTGGAGCTGAACTGGCTGCGGCTGGCGCAGCAGCGGCCGAACGAGCGGCAGCGCAGCCGGGACACCTGGGAAGAGGGCTTCCGGCTGGTGGAGGGGGAGTCCCTCCAGGAGGTGCTGGCGTTCTGGGAGGGGGTGGTCAAGGAGACCGAGGAGTTCTTCCGCTCCGCGCCCAGCCTGGACGACACCTTCCCGCTGCCCGAGGCGCCGTGGTTCCCGAAGGGCGGCCGGGTCTCCGTGCGCTGGATGGGGATGCACCTGGTGCAGGAGATGGCCCGGCACGCCGGCCACGCCGACGTCATCCGGGAGTCCCTGGACGGGAAGACCTCCTTCGAGCTGATCGCCCTGGAGCAGGCCGGACAGGAAGGGCCGGGCGGCCAGGACTGAGCGGCCGGCGGCCGGCTCCCGCACGCCGCCGCCGGAGGGGTGGAGCCGGCGGGTGGAGCCGGCGGCCGTCCGGCCGTCCGGCCCGCTCCGTCGGGAGCCGAGCGTCCCGTGCGTACCCTGGTCAAAATTGACCAGAAGGGTGCGTGAGGTGATGTCAGCGATCCGGCTGCTGGTTCTGGGTGCGGTGCGCCAGCACGGGCGGGCGCACGGCTACCAGGTCCGCAACGACCTGGAGTTCTGGGGCGCGCACGAGTGGTCCAACGCCAAACCGGGTTCGATCTACCACGCGCTCAAGCAGATGGCCAAGCAGGGGCTGCTGCACGCCTACGAGATCGCGCCCAGCACGGCCGGCGGGCCGCCGCGCACCGAGTACGAGATCACCGACAAGGGCAACGAGGAGTACTTCGCGCTGCTGCGCGAGGCGCTGACGGCCCACGACCAGAGGATGGACGTCCTGTCGGCGGGGGTCGGCTTCATCGTCGACCTGCCGCGCGAGGAGGCCGTCGCGCTGCTGAAGCGGCGGATCGAGGGGCTGGAGCGGTGGCGCGCGGGCGTCACCGACTACTACACGCCCGAGGCGGGACCGGAGTCGCTCGGCCACATCGGCGAGATCATGAACATGTGGGTGCACTCGGCCGACGCCGGGGCCGCGTGGACGCGCGGACTGATCGAGCGCATCGAGCGCGGGGCGTACACGTTCGCGGGCGAGGGCGAGCCCTTCGTGGGTGTGCTGGCGGAGGGCCAGGAGAACCCGTACGCGACGGGTGCGCCGGAGTAGGCGCCCGCGGTAGGCACGGTTCCGGAAGGCCTTTCGGGCCCACGGGCTAATCAAGTTTGACTAATCCGCTCGGACGTCGTAATGTGAAAGCGTAGTCAAGTTTGACTACCGGGTTGGGAGGGTGCATGACGGACGCGATCGTCGTCGAGGGCGCGCGGAAGCGGTACGGCGAGAAGCAGGCCCTGGACGGGCTGGACCTGGTGGTCGGCCGGGGCACGGTGCACGGCGTGCTGGGGCCGAACGGCGCCGGCAAGACCACCACGGTGCGGGTCCTGGCCACGCTGCTGCGGCACGACGAGGGCTCGGTGCGGGTGGCCGGGTTCGACGTACGGACCCACGCGGACGAGGTGCGGCGGCGGATCGGGCTGCTCGGCCAGCACGCGGCGCTGGACGAGGGACTCAGCGGGCGGCAGAACCTGGAGATGTTCGGCCGCCTCCACCACCTGGGCGCACGGCGGGCGGGCGCGCGGGCGGACGAGCTGCTGGAGCGGTTCGGGCTCACCGACACCGGCCGCAAGGCGGTCAAGCAGTTCAGCGGAGGCATGCGGCGGCGGCTGGACCTGGCCGCCTCGCTGATCACCGATCCCGAGGTGCTGTTCCTGGACGAGCCGACGACCGGGCTCGACCCGCGGGGCCGCGCCGAGGTGTGGGCGTCCGTCCGGACGCTGGTGGGCGGCGGTACGACCGTCCTGCTCACCACGCAGTACCTGGAGGAGGCCGACCAGCTCGCTGACCGGATCTCGGTGGTCGACCGGGGCCGGGTCATCGCCGACGGAACGGCGGACGAGCTGAAGGGCAAGGTCGGCGGCGACCGGATCGACATCGTCGTACGCGACGCACGGCACCTGGCCGCCGCGGCCGCGCTCGTGCCGGGCGCCGACGTGGACGAGGACCGGCGGCTCGTCAGCGCCCCGGTCGCGGACCGGATGGCCGCGCTGACCCGGGTCGTACGGGACCTGGAGTCGGCCGGGATCGAGGCGGAGGACATCGCGGTGCGGCGGCCGACGCTGGACGAGGTCTTCCTGCACCTGACGGGCGAGCCGAAGGAGGCGGTGGCGGTATGAGCGCGGACACGGGTACGGCGGTGGGCATGGGCCGGATCGGGTGGGCGGTCGCCGACTCCTGGACCATCACCCGGCGCGAACTGGCCCACTGGGCCCGGGAACCGGTGCAGGTCGTCGTCGGCCTGGCCTTCCCGGTGATGATGCTGCTGATGTTCGGGTACCTCATCGGCGGCGGGCGCGGCGTCGAGGGCGAGTACATCGACTACCTCATCCCCGGCATGTTCGCGCTGACCATGGCCTTCGGGCTGGAGGCGACCCTGCTGGCGGTCACGCAGGACCTCAACAAGGGGGTCATCGACCGCTTCCGGTCGATGCCCATGACCAACGGCGCGGTCCTGGTGGGGCGGTCGGTCGCCGACATGCTCCAGTCGGTGCTCTCCCTCACCGTGATGATCGGTGTCGGGTACGCCATCGGCTGGCGGGCGCACGGCGGGTTCGGGGCGTTCCTGACGGCGGTGGGACTGCTGTTGCTGCTGCGGTTCGCGATGCTGTGGATCGGCATCCACCTCGCGATGGTGGCGGGCCGGCCGGAGCTGGTGCAGGCGGTGCAGATCCTCGTCTGGCCGGTCGGGTTCCTCTCCAACGCGTTCGCCGCACCCGGCGCGATGCCGGGCTGGCTGGGCTCGGTGGTCGAGTGGAACCCGCTGTCGGCGACCGCGACGGCGGTGCGCGACCTGGTCGGCCCGCCGGGGATCGCCCAGGCCGCGGGGTCGTCGTGGGCGGCCGAGCACGCGGAACTGCTGGCGGTGGCGTGGCCGCTGGCGCTGCTCGCGGTGTTCTTCCCGCTGGCGGTACGGAGGTTCGGGCGGCTGAGCCGCTGAATCGGGCGCGCGGAGTGGGAACCTGACGGCGGTTCGCGGTGTATCCGAAGCAGCACGGTTCGCCGCGAACCGGCCCGAGGGCAGGGGGAGCTCCATGCGCTGGTGTGCACGCGTGATCGGGACGGTGGTGGCGCTCGCCACGTTACTGCCGGCAGCAGGCTGTACGGATCAGGGGCCGGGCCGGCCGTCTCCGGCGGCGCCCCGGTCGTCCGCGCCGTCGGCGCCCGGGTCCCCGGCCCCCCTGCCGCGCATACCGTCCTCCCCCGGGCTGCCGGGCCAGGCGTACGACCTCGGCTTCGCCGCCGACGGCAGCGGCTTCGCCCTGCTCGCGCAGTGCGTGGAGGACGAGGTGACACCCGAGAACGGCTTCTGCCGCCAGCACGTCGCGGTCCTCGACAGGGGCGCGCCCCGCTGGGCTTTGCGCGCCTCCCCGCTGCCGGAGGTGCACGGCACCGTGGGCGTGAGCGCGGAGCTCGTGGTGCTGGGCCGGGGCCGGGCGCTGATACGGGAGGCGAGCGAGCGGCACCCGTCGCGCACATGGTTCACCGCCGACGGCGGCCGGTCCTGGAAGGCGGGCGACCTCCGGGCTGCCGGCACGGTCGGCGTCATACCGGAGGGCGCGGCGCTCTCGGCGCAGTGTCCGGGCCCGGCCGGCCCGCGGGCCCAGGAGTGCGACCGGCCACGGCTGGTGGTGGTCTCGCCCCGGGACGGCAAGGCCCGGTTCCTGGCGCGGGAGCCGCGGCTGGGCGGGCATCCGGCGCCCGCGGCCCATCCTGAGCCGGACGGGTCCTGGTGGGTGTCGGGCGTCGACCCCGGCTCGGGCCGCACCGCGGTCGCCGTCTCGCGGGACGCGGGCCGGACGTGGACGGTGAGCCGGCTGCCCGGCCCGTCCGCCGACGCCGCGTGGCGGGTCGCGGTCTCGGTCGCCCCGGACGCGGTGTACGCCGCCGAGACCGGCGAGGTGCGGGGCGTGGAGCAGACCAAGAACCCGCTGCGGGCACTGCACCGCTCCCTGGACGGCGGCCGCACCTGGACCCGTGTGTGGACGAGCGGCCCGGCGAGCGGTGAGCCCCGCACACTGGTGGGGGTGGCCGTCGCGGGACCGGGCGGCCGGCTGGTGCTGCACGGTGAGCGTGCCACGTACGCCACCACCGACGGCGGCCGCACCTTCCGGGAGGCCGGCCCCGGCACGCACTACGTCACGCGCGGGCGCCTGGGGTACCTCCGGTCGGCCGGCGCGGGCTGCGCGTACGGGATATCGCCGGACGGGGTGCGCTGGACGACGTTCCGGCTGGCGTGCGCGGACGCGGCCGTCCGGTGAACGGGCTTGCACCTCACGTCGCGTGAGGCCTCAGGGTGAGACGCGTACCGAGAAGAAGGGAGCGGAGAGCCATGAGCTACTCCGTGGGACAGGTCGCCGCTTTCGCCCACGTCACGGTGCGGACCCTGCACCACTACGACGAGATCGGGCTGCTCAGCCCGAGCGGCCGCAGCCACGCGGGTCACCGGCGTTACGAGAACGCCGACCTCGACCGGCTGCAGCAGATCCTGTTCTACCGGGAGCTGGGCTTCCCGCTCGAGCAGGTCGCGGCCCTGCTCGACGATCCCGACGCGGACCCGCGGGAGCACCTGCGGCGCCAGCACGAACTGCTGACCACGCGGATCGCCGAGCTGCAGAAGATGGCCGAGGCCGTCGAGCACGCCATGGAGGCGAAGAAGATGGGACTCAACCTCACGCCGGAGGAGAGGTTCGAGGTCTTCGGTGACCACGACCCCGAGCAGTACGCGGCGGAGACCGAGCAGCGCTGGGGGGACACCGACGCCTACCGGGAGTCACAGCGCCGGACGGCGCGCTACACCAAGGCCGACTGGCAGCGCATGCAGGACCAGAACGCCGACTGGAGCGCCCGGTACCAGGCGCTGATGGCGGACGGTGAGCCCCCGACGAGCGAGCGGGCGATGGACCTCGCGGAGGAGCACCGCCGGCAGATCGGCGAGTGGTTCTACGACTGCACCTACGAGATCCACCGGTGCCTCGGGGACATGTACGTGGCGGACGAACGGTTCAAGGCGCACTACGACGCCATGCGCCCGGGCCTGGCGGAGCATCTCCACGCCGCCATCCACGCCAACGCGGCCCGCCACGCCTGACCGGCCCGGGGGCGGTGCCGGGCCTCGGCCCGCCGGCCCGGCCCCAGGCCGGCGGGCAGCCGTCCCGGGCCCTGCCGGTGGGCGTGCGGGCGGGGCGGGCGGGCGCGGGCGGGGCCCGGAGAGGGGCGTGGAACCGGGAGGGGGACGGAAGCGTTGATAGCTTTGGGCAGCCGTCCCCGCCCACCGACCCAGGAGCCCCGGAACCCGTGAATACGCTTGCGCTCGGACCGAGCTGGCTGGACCCGGACTATCTCATCGAGACCTTCGGCCTCATCGGCGTCCTGGTCATCGTCTTCGCCGAGTCCGGACTGCTGATCGGATTCTTCCTCCCCGGTGACTCGCTGCTGTTCACCACGGGGCTGCTGGTCACCACCGGCGTGCTCGACACTCCGCTGTGGCTGGTGTGCACCCTGGTGGTGCTGTCGGCGATCATCGGCGACCAGGTGGGTTACCTGTTCGGCCGCAAGGTCGGACCGGCCCTCTTCAAGCGCCCGGACTCCCGGCTCTTCAAGCAGGAGAACGTGGAGAAGGCCCATGAGTTCTTCGAGAAGCACGGGCCCAAGTCGCTGATCCTCGCCCGGTTCGTTCCGATCGTGCGGACGTTCACGCCGATCATCGCGGGCGTGAGCCGGATGAACTACCGCTCGTTCATCACGTTCAACATCATCGGCGGTGTCCTGTGGGGCGCCGGTGTGACGCTGCTCGGCGCGTCGCTGGGCAAGATCGACTTCGTGCACGAGCACATCGAGGCGATCCTCATCCTCATCGTGCTCATCTCGGTCGTCCCGATCGTGATCGAGTACCTCCGGGCCCGCTCGCAGAGCAAGAAGGCGGCGGCGGCCACCGAGGAAGGACTGCCGCCGGCCCAGCGCGGGCGGCACGCCAAGCGCTGAGTACGTCCGGGGCCGGCGCGGGCGGTCAGGGAGCCGTCCGCTCCTGACGCCCCGCCCGGCCCCGCCCCGCCCCCGGGCCCCGCGGCGCCGCTTCCGGCGCCCCATCCGGCTCCGGCTCCTCCTCCGCCGCCCCATCCGGCTCCGGCTCCTCCTCCGCCGCCCCGGCCGTCACCGAGCGGACCAGCGGGGACAGGGCCGTACCCACCACAGTGGCCGTGGCGATCGAGCCCAGCGCGATGCCCCAGCCGACCGGCCCCAGGGGCGTACACCCGAAGAACTGGCTCACGCCCGGGGTCTGGATCACGGCCGCCAGCACCGCCGCCGAGCCCAGGCTCGCCGCCAGCACGTTGCGGTCCAGGCCCCCGGTCGCCAGGGTCTGCGCGAGCTGCGTACCGACGACGGCGGCGAGCGCCACCGTGCTCGCCCGCCTCCCGCGCCCGGTCAGGCGCGCCCCGGTCCACGCCAGCCCGGCACCGGTCGCCGTGATGGCGCCGCGCAGCAGCATCTCGTGGGTGAGCGCGCTGCCGAGCGAGCGGCTCGGCCCCTCCGCGAGGAGCCGCTTCGCGGCGTGGCCGGCGGGCTCGCGCACCGCGATGGCGAGCGACGGCGCCAGGTCGGTGAGCAGGTTGACCAGCATGATCTGGCGGGCGTTCAGCGGTGTGGCGCCGGTGAGCGTGGAGACCAGCACGCTGAAGGTGACCTCGCCGAGGTTGCCGCCGATGAGGATGCCCAGCGCGGCCCGCACCGAGGCCCACATGGAGCGGCCCTCCATCAGCGCGGAGACGATCGTCTCCAGCCGGTCGTCACCCACCACCAGGTCCGCGGCGGCCGTCGCCGACGGGGTGCCGCGCCGCCCGAGGGCGATGCCGATGTCGGCCAGCCGGATGGCGGGAGCGTCGTTGGCGCCGTCGCCGGTCATCGCGACGACCCGGCCGATGCGCTGGTACGCCTGGACGATGCGGACCTTGTGGTGCGGGCTGCACCGGGCGATGACGTCCACGGTCGGCAGCAGCTCGTCCAGCGCGTCGTCGTCCAGTTCGTCCAGCTCGGCGCCCGTGCGGACCTTCGGGTCGGTGACGTCGCTGATGGTGGACGCGATGGCGTCGGCGGTGGCCGGATGGTCGCCGGTCAGCATCACGGTGTGCACGCCCGCCTCCCGCAGCCGCGCCGTCGCGGGCGCGGCACCCGCCCGCACCGGGTCGGCCAGCGTGATGAACCCGAGGAAGGCCAGCTCCCGCACGCTGTCGTCGGTGAGCTCCTCGCCGGGGTCCATCCGCCGTTCCGCCACCGCCAGCACCCGCCGCCCGGCGCCCGCGAGCTCCTCCGCCTCGGCGTTGAGCCGTGCGAGCCCCGCCTCGTCGAGCGCGGCGGGCCTGCCGTCCGGCGCGCGGCGCCGGGTGCAGCGGTCCAGGACGTTCTCCGGCGCGCCCTTCACGCTGAGCAGCACGCCGTACGAGGTCTGCCCGGACGTGGCGTGGTAGGCGCGGGACGGCTCGAACGGCAGCGTGTCCTGCCGCCGCCAGCGCGCCGCCCCGTGCCGGACGGACACCTTCGCGCCCCGTGCCCCGGACGTCACCGCGCGGTCGGTCTGGTGGGCCATCGGCTCGGCCTGCCGGGCGGGCGGCGTGGCCCGCAGCGCGGCGGCGAGGACGTCCTTGCGTACGCCGTCCAGTCGGTCCAGGGGCAGCGCCTGCTCCCCGTCGCTGACCGCCGCGAGCTGGAGCCTGCCCTCCGTGAGGGTTCCCGTCTTGTCGAAGCACAGCACGTCGGCGCGGCCGAGTGCCTCGATGGTGCGCGGGTTGCGGACCAGCGCGCCCACGTCGGCCAGCCGCCGGGCGGCGGCGAGCTGGGCGGCGTTGACCAGGAAGGGCAGCCCTTCCGGTACGGAGGCGACGGCGAGGTTCACGGCCGAGGCGAGGTTGTCCGCCAGGGGACGCCCGTGCAGCAGGCCGGAGGCGGCGACCGCACTGGCCGAGCCGATCGCGATGGGCAGGCTGGAGCGGGTGAGCGAGGCCAGGCGCGCCTCGACGCCGGTCTCCGGCGCGGCCTGCCGGGCGGTGGCGAGGCTCCGCCCGACCTCGGTGCTCGAACCGGTGGCGACGACGACGGCCACGGCCCGGCCCGCGGAGACGGTGGTTCCCTCGTACAGCATCGAGCGGCGGCCGGTGATGCCGGTCGCGACCACCGGCGCCGGGTCCTTGTGGACCGCGAGGGACTCGCCGGTCAGCGACGACTCGTCGACCTCCAGCCCCTCGGCCTCCAGCAGCCGGCAGTCCGCCGGTACGACGTCCTCCGGCCGTAGCAGCACGATGTCGCCCTCCACCAGGTCACCGGCCGTGACCAGCCGCTCCCGACCGCCCCGGCGGACCCGCGCGCCGATGGCGGAGCGGCGGAACAGCTCCTCCAGGGCACGCTCGGTGCGCACCCGCTGGAAGCCGCCGATCAGGGCGGACGTGCCGGTGATGGCGGCCACCAGACCGGCGTCGGTGCGCGACCCCACGGCGGTGGCGAGGGCCGCGCCGCCGGCGAGCACGGGGGTCAGGGGGTTGGCCAGCTCCTCCACGAAGGCGGCGGGCAGGGTGAGGCGGGCGGGTTCGTTGCCGCCCCCGCGGCCGCCGCCGCGGGCGGTCGCCTCGTCGCCGGTCAGGCCGTCGGCGGTGGTGCGCAGCCGCTCCAGGACCCGGTCGGTGGGCATCAGGTGCCAGGGCACGGTCGTCACGGGCGGGGCGAGGGGGCGGGCCAGGAGCTGGCGGGCGCGCCAGGTGCCGAGGCAGAAGGCGAACGCCCCGGCGGTGGTCCCGGCCGCCAAGCCCCGTGCCGTGGCCTGCGGGGAGCGGGCCCGCAGGGCGGCGACCGCCCCGATGCCGCTGCCGGCGGCCGCGAGCACGGCGCTGTCCCGGTCCACGCGCGCGGCCATGCCGACGGCGTCCACGACGATGCCGGCCGACTCCAGGTCCGCCCCGACGATCAGGTGGGCGCCCCAGGCCGGCGGCTCGCCCTCGCGGTGCACGCCGACGCCGCAGTCGGCCACGCCCAGCGCCCGCCGGTTGCCGGACACCAGCAGGATCACCGCGCCCTCGGCCTGGAGCCCGCGTACGGAGGCGACCAGGCGCCCGCCCGCCGGCACGACCGCGTCGGCGAACGTGAACGCCGGGGTCTCCCGGTCGGTGGCCAGCACCACCCGCGCCCCCGCCCGGCGGGCCGCCGCCGCGACGGCCTCGGCACCCGGCGCGGTCTGCGTGGCGAGCCCGGCCACGGCCTGCAGCCTCCGTCCGCGCGCCAGCCCGAGTGTCCGCTCGGCGCCCCGGCGCCGCAGCCGCCCCTCGGCCTGCCGCCCGGTGCGGCCGGTGAGTTCCAGCTCGTCCAGCGGCCCGAGGACCCAGCCGTCGTCGTCATGGGCGGTCCGCAGGGGCGTGTCCGCGTCGAACAGCGTGAAGAGCCGCTCCGCGGTCCGTTCCGGGTCCGCGCCGGCGAGCAGCTCCAGGTCCACGGGCTCGTAGCGGTCGCTGCGCAGCGCGTCCTCCTCCAGCACCACGGTGTCCACCTGCCCGAGCCGCCGCAGCGCGCCCCGGTCCATGGTGACGACGCCCCGCAGCGCCAGGGCCCGGCCCAGGCGGGTGGCGAAGCCCTCCCGGCCGGCGTCGGGGGCCTTCGGTACGGCGGAGATGGCGACGGCCAGACCCTTGCGCGGGCCCGCGAACGGGACGGTGAGGGCGCCGAGGGCCGCGCCCGCCGCCATGGCGCGCTCGGCGTAGCGGTCGGTGGCGTCCTTGGGCGGCGGACCGGCCCGGCCGACGACGACGGGCTCGGCGGAGGCGTCGTCGGGGCCGGTGACGAGCCGGGGCTCGGCCGCGTCCCAGGCGGCGCGTTCCGCGGTGGCCTCGCGCCACTGGGAGAGCCGTTCGAGGACGTCCAGGGCGATGCCCCCGCCACGGGTGGCGACGCCCTGGGCGAGGGCGCTGACCACCGGCAGCACGGACTCGGCCTGCTCGGTGCTGCTCAGCTCGGCGACCAGGTGGCGCAGGCGCGGATGCGCCTGGAGCGCGCCGGCGAGCGCCGCCACCTCGGGCGGCAGGCGGAACCAGGGGGCGAGCTGCCGTACGGAGGCGAGGGTGAGCCCCACCGTGTCGGCGGCGAGCGCGGGCACGGCCTGGCGGGTCCTGGGGCCCTCGCTGGGGTGGTGCGGTTCGGGGAGCCACTCGTCGAACTCGTCGGCGTGCGGGCCGAGCCGCCCCTCCGCGCGGTCCACCAGGGCGACCAGCTCGCGGTCGGAGGGCGCGGGCGCGGCCACGGCCACGACGACACGCTCGGACGGCGCGTTCACCCGGGCCCAGAGCACGCCGGGGTGGCTCTCCAGGGTGCGCTCGATGCGCCGGACGACCCGCTCGGCGCCCGCGCCGTGCACGCCGTGCACCTCGATGTAGCAGCGCCCCGGGCGCCACCACACGCCGCGTCGCGGCAGTCCCATGAGGGTCGCGGCCACGTCGGCGGCCCCGCGTACGCCGGCCGCGACTCCGTACGTCACACCGGACGCCATCGGCCCGATCAGATGCAGCGGTGACATGAGTGGGTGCCTCCGGTCCGTCGGAAGGTCCGCTTCAGCCGTCCCGGAATGGATACCCTGAAATGTAGACAAACCGCCCGTAACCACATCCTTGGATGTGAGAACTGTGGCCACCTCCTCAACCCCGCGCAAGCGCACGACCAGGACCACGAAGCAGGCGTCGAGCACCAAGGCGTCCGCCGGCAAGGCATCCGGTACCAAGGCGTCGAGCACGAAGGCGTCCGCCACCAAGGCCTCCAGCACCAAGGCATCCGGTACCAGGGCGCCGAGCACCAAGCAGCCGTCCCGTACCAGCAGGGCGTCGGCCCCGCCGGCCAAGGAGTCCGCCGGCGAGCCGGTCCGGACCACCTCCGCGCCCGGGCAGCACACGGTCAGCTTCACCGTCCCCTCCCTGGACCGGGTCGCGAGCGGCGCGGCCAACGCGGCGCTGCTGCCCGTGGCGGCGGCCCGCCAGGTGCTGCCCGCGAAGGGCGGCCTGCCGCTGTACCTCGGCCTGGGGGCCCTGGGCGTCGCGGACGTCATCGAGTGGCCGGTCGCCATCGGCATCGGCGTGGGCTACGCGGTACTCCGCCGCGGTGGCGTCATGTCCGGTGCCCGCCCCCGCGCCACCGCCACCGCCTGACCTCCGACGCGCCGGACGCCCCCGTCCGGCGCCCGGCCGAGGACGCCGGGCACCCGCCCAGGACGCCCCGGGCGCCCCGAGGACGCCCCACGGCGCCCCGCCGGACAAAGCGCCGCGTCAGAAGCCCCGGGTGCGCTTGGCCGCCCGGCGTGCCGCGGCCGAGCCGGGCGCGCGGATGAACATGCGCGCCATCTCACCGCCGAGGTTCACGCCGATCGCGATCGCCAGCGCCAGCGCCGCCGCCCGTGCCAGCGACGTGAAGCCCGCGTCCATGTTGTTCTGGGCGATGTTCAGCACCCCGAGATACGTGGCGCTACCGGGCAGCAGCGGCCCGATCGCCGCCGTCACGTACGGCAGCGACGAGGTGTGCTCGTACCGCGCGCGCAACTGCCCGAACAGGCCCACCAGCCCGGCCGCCACCGCCGTCGCCATCACGGTCGAGCCGTCCGCCGTCACCGCTATCGAGGCGTAGATCACCCACGCCGCCGCGCCGTTGAGCGCCACGAACAGCACCGTGGAACGGTCCTGCTGGAGCAGCACCGCGAACGTCACCGACAGCAGCACCGCGGCCAGGATCTGGATCACCGGCCGTTCCACCGTGTTCAGGACGCCCTCCGGGTTGAGCTTGGCGCCCAGTTGCACACCCCCGTACAGCACGGAGAGCACGCCCACCACGATGGCGACGAAGAAGTACGCGACCTCCAGCAGCCGGGCCGACGCGGTGATGTAGAAGCCGGTCAGCCCGTCCTGTACGGCGGCCACCAGCGCCCGCCCCGGGATCAGCGCGAACAGCCCACCGGTGATCACCGCGTTCGGCTGGAGCCCCGCGTGCAGCAGGCTCACCAGCACCCCCAGCGCCGCCGGCGGCACCGCCGCCACCGCGAACTGGTAGAACTCCGGCAGCCCGCGCCCCGCGCAGAACCACGCCAGCCGGTCGCCGAGCATCGCGCCCGCCGCCGCCACCAGGAACACCGCCATGTCGCCGCCGAGCAGCATCGACGCGGCGCCCGCGAGCCCGCCGGCCGCCACCGTCAGGACCCAGCCGGGGTAGGGGTGCCGGTTGCGCCGGATCTCCGCGAGGCGCCGGTACGCCTCCTCCAGCGAGACGTCGTAGTCCTCGGCGTTGATGTCGGCGACCAGCACGTAGACCGCCGACAGCCGGGTGTAGTCGGTGCCCCGCCGCCGCACGGTCCGGTTCGCCGTCACCGGGTCGTCCACCAGCGACGGCTGGTACGTGATCGACAGCAGCGTGAAGGTGACGGTCGGCTCGCAGCGGTCGAGCCCGTACGAGCGGCAGATCGCGAACATCGCCGCCTCGACGTCCTCCGCGCCCTCGCCGCCCGCCAGCAGCAGCTCCCCGATACGCAGCGTCAGGTCCAGCACGCGCGGCACGGCGGGGCCGGAATCGCCCTGCCTCTGCACCGGTTCCGGCACCGGCCGCTCGCTCACCGGCATCCGGAGCATGGTGCGCATCCGGTCCTGCCACGGGGCGTCCTTGGAGAGCCGTATCGCCGGGAACCCCTGGGCGGGCGTGAAGGCCGGCGGGGACTCCTTCGCCGAGTACGTCGAGGGCGGGGCGAACGCCGACCCCTCCGGCTCGGCGGGCGGCTCCGGAGCCAGTCCCCGCGGAAGGGCGAACTCCGACGTCGTCTGCTGGTCCTCCTCGGTACCGGAGGGCTGCTCCACGCCCGGCGGCGGCGCGAAGGCGCTGTGTGCCTCGTCCGACTGAGGCTTACGGTCCTCGGGACCGTCCGTCTCCGGCGCCACTGTGCTCGTCCTCGCTCCCGTCCGACCCATCCGATCCGCCTGCCCAGTATGAACACGGCCAAGGGCCCGGACACGACGACGGGCGGCACACCCAGGGGTGCACCGCCCGTCGTGGGGAAGGAAGGGGGCTCAGTGAGCGCCGCCCTGCGCCTCCAGACGCTTGATGGAGGCCTCGATCTCGGCCTCGGCCTCGGCGCGGCCGACCCAGTTGGCGCCCTCGACGGACTTGCCGGGCTCCAGGTCCTTGTACACCTCGAAGAAGTGCTGGATCTCCAGGCGGTCGAACTCCGACACGTGGTGGATGTCGCGCAGGTGCTCCATGCGCGGGTCCGAGGCCGGGACGCACAGCAGCTTGTCGTCGCCGCCCGCCTCGTCCGTCATCCGGAACATGCCGATGGCGCGGCACTTGACCAGGACGCCCGGGAAGGTCGGCTCGTCCAGGATGACCAGCGCGTCCAGCGGGTCGCCGTCCTCGCCCAGGGTGCCCTCGACGAACCCGTAGTCGGCCGGGTAGACGGTCGACGTGAAGAGGTGGCGGTCCAGTCGGATACGACCGGTCTCGTGGTCCACCTCGTACTTGTTCCGCGACCCCTTCGGGATCTCGATGGTGACGTCGAACTCCACGGGTGGCTCCTCCAAGATCAACACATAACGTCAGGTGAAACTGCCCCCCCGGCAGGACCGGACCGCCGTGCTCACCGGGGGTGCCGTGCTCACGGCACAGCTCAGTGGTTAAGTGTCCCTCACGCAACTGTGTGCTCGCGAAAGGGGCTGGTCAGCCGTGCTGGAGCCGAAGGTGGTGCAGCTCACCGCGGGCTCCGCCGTACTCGGCCTCGTCCTGGCGGCCGGGGTGGTGACCCTGGCCGGGCCCTGGGACTCGGGTCAGCGTACGGCCGAGCGGGCCAGAGCCGCCGCCCAGGGCCCCACAGGTGGCGCACATCACGGTGCCACGGGCCCCGGGCGCGCCGCCCCCCGCCCGCCCGCCCCCGCCCCCAGCGCCCCCGGCGTCCTCACCGCGCTCGCCGCCCCCCGCCCGCAGGCCGCCCCCGGAACCGCGCCCGCCGCCCCGCCGCCCGCACCCCTCGCGCCCACGCTGGGGCCGCTGCTCGCCGACCCCGGGCTGGGCCCGCTGCGCACCGCGTCCGTCGTCGACCTGACCACGGGCAAACCGCTGTACGGGAACGGGGCCGGCGTACCCATGACCCCCGCCTCCACCATCAAGATCGCCACCACGGCCGCCGCCCTCGCGGCCCTCGGCCCCGACCACCGCATCCCCACCACGGCCGTCGCCACCCCCGACGCCCGCCGCGTCACGCTCGTCGGCGGCGGCGACCCCACCCTCGACCCCGCCCGGCTGCGCGCCCTGGCGGCCGACACCGCCCGCGCCCTGCGGACCCGCCGCGTCACCACCGTCACGCTCACCTACGACACCTCCCGGTACGCCGGCCCCGAGCGCCACCCGATCGGCGTCAACGACAACATCGCCCCCGTCACCGCCCTGATGACCGACGAGGGCCGGCTCGGCGGCCCCACCAGCGGCCCCGCCCCGCGCTCCGCCGACCCGGCCGGCGACACCGCCCGCGCCTTCGCCTCCCTGCTCGCCGAGCACGGGGTCACCGCCGGAAAACCCCCCGCACGCGCGCGTGCCCCGCAGCGGGCCACCACCCTCGCCAGGACGTGGTCCGAACCGCTGTCCGCCCTCGTCGAGCGCACCCTGACCCACAGCGACAACGACCTGGCCGAGGCGCTCGCCCGCCAGACCGCCATCGCCACCGGCCACCCCGCGAGCTTCGCCGGAGCCGAGCGGGCCGTCCGCGAGCAGCTCCGCACACTGGGCGTACCGCTCGCCGGGACCCGGTTCGCCGACGGCAGCGGCCTGGACCGCGCCGACCGGGTCACCGCCGCCGTGCTCACCGCGCTCCTCGCCCGCGCGGCCGATCCCGCCCGCCCCGAACTGCGCCCCGTCCTCACCGGCCTGCCCGTCGGCGGCTTCAGCGGCACCCTGGAGGACCGCTTCGGCGACGGCTCCCCGGGCGCGGCCGGCGCCGGACTGGTCCGGGCCAAGACCGGCACCCTCAGCGGCGTCAACGCCCTGGCCGGCACCGTGGTCACCCGGGACGGCCGGCTGCTCGCCTTCGCCTTCCTGGCCGGCCGGACCCCCTCCCCGTACGCCGCCCAGCCCGCCCTGGACCGCCTCGCCACCGCCCTGCTGCGCTGAGCCGACCGGAGCCGCACCCTGACCCCATCCGGCGCCGAGCACGTACCGTTGACGCATGACGAGCATCGGTGGTGCCGAGATGGTCGACTGGAACCTCGCGGTCGCGACCGCGACCCGACTGGTACGCCCCGGGCCCGAGGTGACCCGTGACGAGGCCCGCGCGGTCGTCGCGGAGCTGCGGCGGCACGCCAAGGCGTCCGAGGAGCACGTCCGGGCCTTCACCCGGATGATCCCCGAAGGCCACGAACCGGAGGACACCCCCGTCCTGGTCGTCGACCGGGCCGGCTGGATCAAGGCGAACGTCGCCGGCTTCCGGGAGCTGCTCAAGCCGCTGCTGGAGAAGATGCAGGAGCGCCGCTCCGGCTCCCCGGGCGGCGCCGTCCTCGGCGCGGTCGGCGGCAAGGTGACCGGCGTGGAGCTGGGCATGCTGCTGTCGTTCCTGGCCTCCCGGGTCCTCGGGCAGTACGAGACGTTCGCCCCCGCCAGCCGCGACCTCCCCGCCGGTGAGAACGGCGGCGGCCGGCTCCTGCTGGTCGCGCCGAACATCGTGCACGTCGAGCGGGAGCTGGACGTCGCCCCGCACGACTTCCGCCTCTGGGTCAGCCTCCACGAGGAGACCCACCGCACCCAGTTCACGGCCGTACCGTGGCTGCGCGACCACCTCCAGGGCGAGATCCAGTCATTCCTCGCCGCGACCGACATGGACCCCATGACCGTCCTGGAGCGGCTGCGCGAAGCCGCCCAGGCCCTGACGGGGGCCCGCCCCGAGGGCGAGGACGAGGAGGGCGGCCGCTCACTGGTCGAGCTGGTGCAGACCCCCGAGCAGCGGGAGGTCCTCGGCCGCCTCACCGCCGTGATGTCCCTGCTCGAGGGGCACGCGGACTACGTCATGGACGGCGTCGGCCCGCAGGTCGTGCCCTCGGTGGCGGAGATCCGGGAGAAGTTCCAGCAGCGCAGGGCCCGCGGCGCCTCCCGCCTGGACCAGGCGCTGCGCAAGCTCCTGGGCCTGGACGCCAAACTGCGCCAGTACCGGGACGGCGAGCGGTTCGTGCGCGCGGTGGTCGACGAGGTCGGCATGGCCGGCTTCAACCGGGTGTGGACCTCTCCGAACACGCTGCCCACCAAGGCGGAGATCGCCAAACCGGCGGACTGGGTCGCGAGGGTGCACCGTAAAGCAGACTGAGGAGCCCATTCCGGCCGACGGCAGAAGAACGCCCCTCCAATCACCCATCCGAGGGACCGTGGGCGGTGGGTAGGCGTGCGATGCTCGGGTAACGGCCGAGTTCTGTCACCATCGACGCACTCTGAGTGACCGAACCCCCCGGTCCGGCCGTTAAGACTCCGACCGAGGCACCCCCCAACTTCACACGAAGGGCACCGGACATGGGTCCCCATCCTGCGGTCGCGGCGATACGCCTGGCGGTCCGCCGCGTACTCCACGACGTACTCACCGAGCACACCCCCGCGCAGCCCCCTGCCGGAACAACCGAAGACGCCGCCGCCGACCGGGTCCCGCAGCCCCCGCTCGTCCTGGTGGCCTGCTCCGGAGGCGCCGACTCCATGGCGCTCGCCTCCGCCCTCGCCTTCGAGGCCCGCAAGCTCGCCGTCCGCGCCGGCGGCATCACCGTCGACCACGGCCTCCAGCCCGGCTCCGACCTCCGCGCCGCCGAGGTCGCGGCCCGCCTCACCGCGATGCGCCTCGACCCCGTGGAGGCCATCGCCGTGACCGTCGGCCGCGACGGCGGCCCGGAAGCCGCCGCCCGCGACGCCCGGTACGCCGCGCTGGACGAGGCCGCCGAGCGCCTCGGCGCCGCCGCCGTCCTGCTCGGCCACACCCGCGACGACCAGGCCGAGACCGTGCTCCTCGGCCTCGCCCGCGGCTCCGGCATCCGCTCGCTGTCCGGCATGGCCGCCGTCTCCGGCGCCGGCGACCGCTACCGGCGCCCGTTCCTCCAGCTCGACCGGCAGACCGCCCGCAAGGCCTGCATGGTCCAGTCCCTGCCCGTCTGGGACGACCCGATGAACGCCGACCCCGCCTACACCCGCTCCCGGCTGCGCCACGAGGGCCTGCCCGCCCTGGAGAAGTCGCTCGGCAAGGGCGTCGTGGAGGCCCTCGCCCGGACCGCCCGGCTGTGCCGCGACGACGCCGACGCCCTCGACGCATGGGCCGCCGACGCCGACCCGGCCGTCCGGGACGAGGCGGGCCTGCTGGAGTGCGCCAAGCTGTACGCACTGCCGCCCGCCGTCCGCCGCCGCGTGCTGCGCCGCGCGGCCATCGCCGAGGGCGCCCCCGCCGGCTCCCTCTTCGCCCGGCACGTGGAAGAACTGGACCGCCTGATCACCGCCTGGCGCGGCCAGGGAGCCATCAATCTGCCCGGCCGCGTCGTCGCACGCCGCCAGGGTGGCAGACTGGTCATTCGGCAAGGCTGACGCAGGCTGCAACGAAAGTGACCCGGGTGAACGAGAAAGACATGGGCACCGACCTCAAGTCGGTGCTCATCACCAAGGAAGAGATCGACGCGAAGCTGGCGGAGCTCGCCGCGAAGATCGACGCTGAGTACGCGGGCAAGGACCTCCTCATCGTGGGTGTCCTCAAGGGCGCCGTCATGGTGATGGCGGACCTGGCGCGTGCGCTGTCCACCCCCGTCACCATGGACTGGATGGCCGTCTCGTCGTACGGCGCGGGCACCCAGTCCTCCGGCGTGGTCCGCATCCTCAAGGACCTGGACACCGACATCAAGGGCAAGCACGTCCTGATCGTCGAGGACATCATCGACTCCGGCCTGACGCTGTCGTGGCTGCTGTCGAACCTCGGCTCGCGCGAGCCGGCCTCCCTGGAGGTCTGCACGCTGCTGCGCAAGCCCGAGGCGGCGAAGGTCGCGATCGACGTGAAGTGGATCGGTTTCGACATTCCCAACGAGTTCGTCGTCGGCTACGGCCTGGACTACGCGGAGAAGTACCGCAACCTCCCGTTCGTCGGCACGCTCGCCCCGCACGTCTACGGCGGCTGAACCGCCCCGCGGCACCCGCCGGGCCCCGGGAACCCAGACCGCCCTCCCGCCGTTGGAGCATGGGAAGGCGGTCGCGGGTGACAATGCTGGGGTACCGTCCGAAGAACAGCTTTTTCAAATAGCAGCATTTACCTACGGGCAGGAGGGACGGGGCGTCATCGCTCCGTATGGATGGACGTGAAGCGATACTTCCGTGGGCCGGTCATGTGGATCGTGCTGGCCGTCCTCGCCGTGGTCGTGTTGATGCAGGTCGTCGGCTCGTCGGGCGGCTACAAGACGGTGGACACCGGCAAGGTGGTCCAGGCGATCGACAAGAACCAGGTCGAGCAGGCCAAGCTGACCACCGGCGACGAACAGATGATCAAAATCGACCTGAAGGACGGCTTCAAGGTCGACGGTGCCGACAAGGTCCAGGCGAGCTACATCGGCACGCAGGGCTCCGACCTGGCCACCACGCTGCAGAAGAAGTACGAAGCCGGCGACATCGACAAGAGCTACACGGTCTCGCCGACGAAGCAGAGCGCCATCGTCTCGGTGCTGCTCTCGCTCCTTCCCTTCGTGCTGATCGTCGTGGTCTTCCTGTTCCTGATGAATCAGATGCAGGGCGGCGGCTCCCGGGTGATGAACTTCGGGAAGTCCAAGGCCAAGCTGATCACCAAGGACACCCCGAAGACGACCTTCGCCGACGTGGCGGGGTCCGACGAGGCCGTCGAGGAGCTCCAGGAGATCAAGGAGTTCCTCCAGGAGCCGGCGAAGTTCCAGGCCGTCGGCGCCAAGATCCCCAAGGGTGTGCTGCTCTACGGCCCGCCCGGCACGGGCAAGACGCTGCTCGCGCGCGCCGTCGCCGGCGAGGCGGGCGTGCCGTTCTACTCGATCTCCGGCTCCGACTTCGTCGAGATGTTCGTCGGTGTCGGTGCCTCCCGTGTCCGTGACCTGTTCGAGCAGGCCAAGGCGAACGCCCCGGCGATCGTCTTCGTCGACGAGATCGACGCCGTCGGCCGGCACCGCGGTGCGGGCCTCGGCGGCGGCCACGACGAGCGCGAGCAGACCCTGAACCAGCTCCTCGTCGAGATGGACGGCTTCGACGTGAAGGGCGGCGTCATCCTGATCGCCGCCACCAACCGGCCGGACATCCTCGACCCGGCGCTGCTGCGCCCGGGCCGCTTCGACCGGCAGATCGCGGTCGACCGCCCCGACATGCAGGGCCGCCTGGAGATCCTCAAGGTCCACCAGAAGGGCAAGCCGGTCGCCCCGGACGTCGACCTGTCCGCCGTGGCGCGCCGTACGCCCGGCTTCACCGGCGCCGACCTGTCGAACGTGCTCAACGAAGCCGCGCTGCTCACCGCGCGCAGCGACAAGAAGCTCATCGACAACCAGATGCTGGACGAGGCGATCGACCGGGTGGTCGCGGGCCCGCAGAAGCGGACCCGGATCATGTCGGACAAGGAGAAGAAGATCACCGCGTACCACGAGGGCGGTCACGCCCTGGTCGCGGCGGCCTCGCCGAACTCCGACCCGGTCCACAAGATCACCATCCTGTCCCGTGGCCGGGCCCTCGGCTACACCATGGTCCTGCCGGACGAGGACAAGTACTCCACCACGCGCAACGAGATGCTCGACCAGCTCGCTTACATGCTGGGCGGGCGCGCGGCCGAGGAGCTGGTCTTCCACGACCCGACCACGGGCGCGGCCAACGACATCGAGAAGGCGACCGCGACCGCGCGGGCCATGGTCACCCAGTACGGCATGACCGAGCGGCTCGGCGCGATCAAGTTCGGCGGCGACAACACCGAGCCCTTCCTGGGCCGGGAGATGGCGCACCAGCGCGACTACTCGGAAGAGGTCGCGGCGCTCGTCGACGAAGAGGTCAAGAAGCTCATCGAGGCCGCGCACAACGAGGCCTGGGAGATCCTCGTCGAGAACCGCGACGTCCTCGACAACCTGGTCCTCCAGCTTCTGGAGAAGGAGACGCTCAACAAGGAGGAGATCGCCGAGATCTTCGCCCCGATCGTCAAGCGCCCGGCCCGCCCGGCGTGGACCGGCTCCTCGCGGCGTACGCCGTCGACGCGGCCGCCGGTGCTCTCGCCCAAGGAGCTGGCGCTGACCAACGGCGCGGCGGGTACCAATGGCGCCACGCCGACGGACGTCACCAAGGCGACCCCGGGCACGCCGGCCTCCCCCTCGGCGGAGGCGGTCCCCGAGGAGCGCCCCGAGAGCTGAGGCCCCGGCCGAAAGCCCCGGAATGAAAGCCGCGCCCCCCAGGTTCTAGCCTGGGGGGCGCGGCTTTCGCGCGCGCGGTTGGGCGCGCACTCAAGGCAACACGGAACGAGGCACACATGACCGACCCGGTGACGCTGGACGTCGAGGGCAGGATCGGCGAGTTCGACGAGAAGCGAGCCGAGAACGCCGTACGGGAACTGCTGCTCGCGGTCGGTGAGGACCCTGACCGCGAGGGGCTGCGGGAGACCCCGGCCCGTGTGGCGCGGGCCTACAAGGAGATATTCGCGGGTCTGTGGCAGGAGCCCGAGGACGTCCTGACGACGACGTTCGACCTGGGACACGACGAGATGGTCCTGGTCAAGGACATCGAAGTATTTAGTACCTGTGAACACCATCTTGTCCCATTCAGGGGGGTTGCTCACGTTGGTTACATTCCCTCCACCACCGGCAAGATCACCGGCCTGTCGAAGCTGGCGCGGCTGGTGGACGTGTACGCGCGCCGCCCCCAGGTCCAGGAGCGTCTGACCACCCAGGTCGCCGACTCGCTGATGAAGATCCTGGAGCCGCGCGGGGTCATCGTGGTCATCGAGTGCGAACACATGTGCATGTCGATGCGCGGCATCCGCAAGCCCGGCGCGAAGACGATCACCTCGGCGGTCCGTGGCCAGCTCAGGGACCCCGCGACCCGCGCCGAGGCGATGAGCCTCATCATGGCCGACTGAAAATCCCTCCCCGGTAAGGGAGTTGTCGCTCTCGGCATTGGACGTGCGGGCGCTCGGGGTGAAGACTCGTGCCCGTACGTCAGGAAGTCTCAACGGTCCCGCTGGACCCGAGGATGGAGATGCCGCGCATGAGCGACAATGCCCTGCCCACCCGCCTGCTCGGTGACCTCGAGGTGTCGGCTCTCGGCTTCGGCGCGATGGTGCTGTCGCCCGGGGTGTACGGAGAGATCGACGACGCGCGCGCCGAGCGGGCGCTGCTCGCAGCGGTGGACGCCGGGGCCACGCTCATCGACACCTCGGACGGCTACGGCGCCGACGGCCACAACGAGCGGCTGATCGGCACCGCGCTCGGCGGGCGGCGGGACGAGGTGGTCATCGCCACCAAGTTCGGCTTCCGGCTCCCCGAGGGCGTCGAGCCGCACTCCTTCCCGGTCGGGTACGCCTTCGGCGAGCTGGCCGTCAACGCCGACCCCAAGCATGTGCGCGGGTACGCCGAGGCCAGCCTGCGGGAGCTGGGCACCGACCGGATCGACCTGTACTACCCGCACTTCCCCGACCCCCAGGTCCCGCTGGAGGACACGGTGGGGGCGGTCGCCGAACTGATCGAGGCGGGCCTCGTCCGCCATCTCGGGCTGTCCAACGTCACCGCCGCGCAGCTCCGCGCCGCGCACGCCGTGCACCCGGTGGCGGCGGTCCAGACCGAGTGGTCCATGTGGCGGCACGTCGACGAGGAGCTGCTGGCCGTCGCGCGCGAGCTGGGCGTGGGTGTCGTCGCCTGGTCACCGCTGGGCGCCGGCTTCCTGACCGGCAAGGTCGCCGGGGTGGAGGACGGGGACTTCCGGCAGCACATGCCCCGGTTCGACGCCGCGAACCACCGGGCCAACAACGACCGCTTCGCACCCGTGCGGGGGATCGCCGAGGAGCTCGGCATCACCCCGGCGCAGCTCGCCCTGGCCTGGCTGCTGGACCAGGACGACCACGTCGTCCCCATCCCGGGCAGCCGCACGCCCGCCCACATCCGGGAGAACCTGGCCGCCGCGCGGGTACGGCTCTCCGGCGACGTCCGCGACCGTCTGGCGGCCGTGCTCGCCGAGACGGAGGTCGCGGGCGGCACACTGCTGTAGCCGGAACCGGCGGCGCGGCCCCGCCCGGCCCTGTCGGGCTCACGCCCGGGTCGGGGCCTCGTCGTCGTCCTCGGGGAGCTTGCAGACCCGCTCCAGGAAGATCGCCGCGGCGATGACCGCGAAGCCCGCCAGGACTGAGAAGCCCGCGTAGATCGCCTGGTCGCGGCGGGCCGGGATGTCCAGGGAGCCGAGCAGGAAGACGCCGGTGCCGCCGTACATGCCGCTGACCAGCGCCGCGACCAGGGCGCTCGCCTGACCGAAGACGACCGCGCGGGCGGCCATCAGCGGCTCGACACCCTTGGCGTCGGGGCGGCGCTCGCGCTGGGCGCGCAGGCGGGAGCGGAGCGACAGCGCCGTGGCCGTGAGGACCACCGCGATGACCGCCAGGACGATGGGCGCGGCCAGGGGCACGCTCGGCAGGGTGCCGAACGCCTCCCACAGCCGGGCGCCGCCCCAGGAGAGGACGCCGGCGACGGCGAACAGTCCGGCCAGTACCTTGAGCCGCAGTTGCTTCACCGGGGGCCTTTCATCTCGTCGCCGTGCGGTCGGTGCGTCACCGATCAGTCAACGCTACTCGGGCAGGCGCAGTTCCAGGTCCGCCCGGGGCAGGACGCCGTCCCGGCCGACGCCGCCGAGCAGGTCGGCGATCGCGCCCACGCCGGGGAGCTGTGCCTCCGGCTCCACGTCGTGCCACGGCGCCAGCACGAAGGCCCGCTGGTGGGCGCGGGGGTGCGGCAGGGTGAGGACGGGGTCGTCGGAGACGACGTCCGCGTACGCCACGATGTCGACGTCGATCGTCCGTGCGCCCCAGCGCTCGTCGCGGACCCGGTGGAAGGCCTCCTCCACGGCGTGCGCCCGCTCCAGCAGGGACGCCGGGGGCAGGGTGGTCTTCAGGAGGACGACCGCGTTGAAGTACGACGGCTGGGAGCCGGGCTCCACGCCCCAGGGCTCCGTCTCGTACACGGGGGAGACGGCCTTGACCCGGACGCCGGGGGTGTCCTCCAGCGCGTCGATGGCGCCCTGGAGGGTCTCCAGGCGGTTGCCCAGGTTCGACCCGAGGGAGATCACGGCCCGTTTGGGGTTGGACAGGGTGATGTCGGCGGCGTCGACCTGCTCCGTCACGGAGGCGGGCACCGGCTGTACCGTCGGGTCGCTGTGCGTCTTGTTCATGCGCGGCTCCGGGTGATGGTGATGGTCACGTCGTCGAAGGGAACGGTGATCGGGGCGTCCGGCTTGTGGACGACCACCTCCACCTCCTGGACGCCTGCGTGCTTGAGGCACTGCTCGGCGATGCGCTCGGCGAGCGTCTCGATCAGGTCGACCGGCTCGCCCTGCACCACGTCCACGACCTCTTCCGCCACGACGCCGTAGTGCACGGTCTTCGCCAGGTCGTCGTCGGCCGCCGCGGGGCGGGTGTCGAGGCCCAGCACCAGGTCCACGATGAAGGTCTGGCCCTCCTCGCGCTCCCGGGGGAAGACGCCATGGTGCCCGCGGGCCTTCAGGCCGCGCAGCGCGACACGATCCACGCGAATCACTCCTGCTGTCGTTGGTCTGGCGGGCATGCGACCGGGTGCGGACGGCGCGATGCCACCAGTCGAATCTACCTGCGAGCACTGACAGGCCCTGCCCACGGGCTCCTCCTACGGCTCGCCTACCCCCTCAGGAGGGGTTCTCGTCGCCGTCCTCCTCGCCGGTTTCGGCCAGAACGGGTGAACCGTGGTGGGACCAGATCCGCCATCCGTCGGGTGTGCGGCGGAACACATTCGTGGCGACGACGAGCTGCCCCACGAGCGGCCCCAGGTCGGCGCCGTCCTCGGCCGGGCCGCCGCTGAGGATGTTCTCCGTGCAGGTCACCAGGGCCGTGTCGCCGGCCACGGAGACCTTCACGTCGGTCAGGAAGAACTGGATGTAGTCGGTGTTCGCCATGATCAGCGCGTACGAGCGGAGCACCTCGCCGCGCCCGGTGAGCACCGGCCAGCCGGGGTGGACGCAGGAGATCTCGCCGTGCGAGTCGTCCAGCCACAGCTCGGAGATCTCCTCGAAGTCACCGCGCTCCATGGCCTCGTAGAAGGCGGTGTTGGCGAGCTCGACCGCCTCGGCGTCGGCACGCGTGGCGTCGTTCACCGGGCTCCCTCGACGGCGCGGGCCACGCGGACCGCGTCCGCCGTCGCGCGCACCTCGTGGACCCGTACGGCCCAGGCGCCCTCGTGGGCCGCGATGGCCGAGACGGCGGCCGTGGCCGCGTCCCGCTCCCGCGCGGGCGGCGGGGCGGCGCCCTCCCCGGCCAGGACGTGGCCCAGGAACCGCTTGCGGGAGGCGGCGACCAGCAGCGGGCGGCCCAGCTCCCGCAGGTCGGCCAGGTGCGCCACCAGGGCCAGGTCGTGCGGGGCCATCTTGGCGAAGCCCAGGCCCGGGTCGAGGACGATCCGCTCCGGGTCGACGCCGCCCTCGACGACGGCCTCCATCCGGGCGCGGAGCTCGGCCACGACCTCGCCGACCACGTCGTCGTAGACGGCCAGGCTGTTCATGTCCTTGCTGAAGCCGCGCCAGTGCATGACCACGAACGGCACCTCGGCGGCGGCGACGGAGGGGACCATCTGCGGGTCGGCGAGGCCGCCGCTCACGTCGTTGACCAGGACCGCGCCGGCCTCGACGGCCCGGCGGGCGACCGAGGCGCGCATGGTGTCGACCGAGACGGTGACCCCTTCGGCCGTCAGGCCCCGTACGACGGGGACGACACGGCGCAGCTCCTCGTCCTCGTCCACCCGGGTGGCGCCCGGACGGGTCGACTCGCCGCCGACGTCCACCAGGTCGGCGCCCCGGGCCACCAGGTCCAGGCCGTGCTTGATGGCGGCCGTGGTGTCGAACCAGCGGCCGCCGTCGGAGAAGGAGTCGGGCGTCACATTGACGACCCCCATGACCGCGCAGCGGTCGAACGTGGGCAGGCCCCGGGCCGTGCCCCGTCCGCGCAAGGTACTCATGCGTCCAGCCTAGTGGGGGCCCGTTCAGGCGGCGCGGACCTCGTGCTCGCCGCGGGCCGGGGTGATGTGCGCGCAGGGGCGGGCCGTGGCGGCCGTACGGCGGCGGCGCAGCGGCCGGGGCAGCTCCATGTTCACGAAGCCCTCCGCCTGCATGGCGGCGAAGCCGATGCGCGGCAGGTCGCGGGCGTTGCGGTAGACCACGAAGCGGGGTTCCCAGCGCGGCTGGAACTTGGCGTTGAACTTGTACAGCGACTCGATCTGGAACCAGCGGGAGAGGAACACCAGCAGGCCGCGCCAGACCCGCAGGACCGGGCCGGCGCCGAGCTTCTCGCCGCGGGCCAGGGCGGAGCGGAACATCGCGAAGTTCAGCGAGACCCGTGCGATGCCGAGCCTGGGCGAGGCCTGGAGGGCGGCGACGATCAGCAGTTCGTTCATGCCCGGGTCGGCGGAGCGGTCGCGGCGCATCAGTTCCAGCGACATCCCGTCCGTGCCCCAGGGCACGAAGTGGATGATCGCCTTCAGGTCGCCGTACGGGGAGTCGGGGTCCTCTTTGTGGGCGGTGGCGATCACCGCGTCCCCGTCGGCCGGGTCACCGATCCGGCCCAGCGCCATGGAGAAGCCGCGCTCGGTGTCGGTGCCGCGCCAGTCGGCGGCGGCGCGCCGGATGCGCTCCAGCTCGCCGTCCGACAGGTCACGGGCGCGCCGGACGCGGGTCGTGTACCCATTGCGCTCGATGCGCTTGACCATCTGGCGCACGTTGCGCATGGCGCGCCCGGTCAGCGAGAAATCCGCGACGTCCACCACCGCCTCGTCGCCCAGCTCCAGGGCGTCCAGGCCGGTCTCGCGGGTCCAGACCTCGCCGCCGGTCTCGGAGCAGCCCATCACGGCGGGCGTCCAGGAGTGGGCCTTGGCCTCGTCCATGAACCGTTCGATGGCGCCGGGCCATGCCTCGACGTCGCCGATGGGGTCGCCGCTGGCCAGCATCACGCCGGAGACGACCCGGTAGCAGACGGCCGCCTTGCCGCTGGGGGAGAAGACGACGCCCTTGTCGCGGCGGAGCGCGAAGTGGCCGAGCGAGTCGCGGCCGCCGTGCTTGTCCAGGAGGGCGCGCAGCTTGGCCTCGTCGTCCTCGGTGAGCCGGGCGACCGGGTGTTCGGGGCGGAAGGCCAGGTAGATGGTGGTGATGGCGGTCAGCAGGCCGAGGGCGCCGAGCGAGTAGCCGACGGTCCAGTCGACGCCGCCGTGGTAGGCGACGGGGCCCTCCACGCCGAACAGGCCGTACAGCACGTGCTCCAGGCGGTCGCTCAGGCTCGGGCTGCCGACGACCTTGCCGGGGTGGGCGCTGACGACGAGCAGGCCGAGCGCGATGGAACCGGCGCCCATGAGGACGAAGTTCGTCAGCGCCTTCCAGCGGCTGCGCGGGTCGGGCAGGGCCGCGAACTCGCTGCGGTGGCGCAGCAGCAGCGCGAGCAGCAGCAGCGAGAACAGCACGCCGATCACGGAGTGGCGGTAGACGAACTGCGCCACGGCACCGGCCGGCAGGAGGACCACGGCGGCCCGCCAGGCGCGGCGCTTGTGGCGCTTGAGCCCGTGGGCGAGGAGCAGCAGCAGGACGCCGGCGCTCAGGGAGAGCGCGGCGGACAGCGGGCCCAGGGTGCCCGGCAGCACCTCGGCGATGGCGTGCATCCGGCTGGTGCGGAAGCGCGGGAAGACCCCCGCGGCGATGTCGATCAGGCCGATGGCCGTGCACGCCGTGCCGACCAGGGCGGGCACCTTCTCGGCGCGTGGACCGCGCAGGACGCGGCGTATCCGGCTCGGAACCGATCCCGACTTATCCCCATCTACCGTGACAGACATCGCTTCCCAAGGCTCCGCAAAGATTCGTGGTGTCCCTTCGGCCGGAACGATCCGGCCCGGACGATTTGCGCTCTCTAGGACGGGGCCCGCGGGGGGCGGGTTCATTCCCTCCCCGGAAAATCTCGACGCCCGGAAAATCCCGACGAAGAAGGCTTGAACTCCTCATGGGTCTCACCAGCAACAAAGTCCTGGCGCTGGCCGCCCTGCTGGCCGTGGTGCTGTTCGCTCTCACGGTGTGGCTGTGGCCGCGGCTGGCGCGCGGCGGCTGGCGGCCCGTGCTCGGCAGGATCGGTCTGCTGCTGGCGACCCAGGTGGCGTTGTTCGCGTCCGTCGGCCTGGCCGCCAACAACTACTTCCTCTTCTACGGCTCCTGGGCCGATCTCCTGGGGCGGGAACAGGAGATGGGGGTGGTCGTCGACCACTCGGCGGGCGGCAGGGACATCAAGGTCGTGGGCCGGCAGAAGCTGGAGGGCGTGCCCGGCGGCGGGCGCCCGGCGGTGGGCGGCCAGATCCAGAAGGTGGTGATCGCGGGGGAGAGGTCCGGGATCGACAGCCCGGCGTACGTCTACCTGCCGCCGGAGTACTTCCAGCCGGCGTACGCGGGGAAGACCTTCCCCGCCGCCGTCGTGCTGACCGGCTACCCGGGCACGGCCGAGAACCTGCTGAAGGGGCTGAAGTACCCGCGCACCGCCTTCGAGCAGGCCAAGGACCGCCGGATGCAGCCCATGATCCTGGTGATGCTGCGGCCGACCGTGGCCCCGCCGCGCGACACGGAGTGCGTCGACGTCCCGGGCGGCCCGCAGACGGAGACCTTCTTCGCCCAGGACCTGCCCGAGGCCGTCTCGGAGACGTACCGCGTCGGCACCGCGCCCCGGAACTGGGGCTTCATCGGCAACTCGACCGGCGGCTACTGCGCCTTGAAGATCGCGATGCACCACCCGGAGCGGTACGCGGCCGGTGCGGGGCTGTCGGCGTACTACAAGGCCGCCGAGGACCTCACGACCGGTGACCTCTTCCACGGTGACCAGGACCGGCGCAACCGGGCCGACCTGCTGTGGAGCCTGGACAACCTGCCGCAGGGGCGGTCGTCCTTCCTCGTCACCACCTCGGCCAGGGGCGAGGGGAACCTCGCGGGAACGCGCTCCTTCATCAAGAAGGTGAAGGCACCCGCGCGCGTGTCGTCGATCACGCTCAACAGCGGCGGGCACAACTTCACCACCTGGAACCGGGAGATCCCGCCCGCGCTGGTGTGGCTGAGCGGCCGGCTCAGCGCGGCCTGATCAGCCGACGTTCTCCAGGTCGACGTCCCGGCGGCGGACGGCCTGGGCGTCCGCGTCGATCGAGCGGCGCAGCGCCTCGTGCAGCTTGGCGGGGGTCAGGACCCCGAGGAAACGCCCCTCCTCGTCAGGGTCGGTGACGGCGATCCAGCCCGCGTCGTGCTGGAGCATGGTCGCGAACGCCCGCTTGAGGGAGGCGCCCACCGGCAGCCGGGCCTCCATGCGTCGGGCGTGGTCCCGTACGGTCCCGGTGCCGCCGGCCGCCCGGTCGGCGGCGATCCAGCCGTGCAGGTTGTCGTCGCGGTCCAGCACGACGGCCCAGCGCGCGCCCAGCTCGCGGGGCAGCGGGTCGTCGAGGTGGACCACCGGCGGCTGTTCCAGGTCGCTCGCCTCGATGGGTGTGACCGACAGCCGCTTCAGGCCCCGGTCCGCGCCGACGAAGTCGGCGACGTACGGGGTGGCGGGGGCGCCCAGCACGGTGGCCGGGGCGTCGAACTGCTCGATCCTGCCCTGCCCGTAGACGGCGATGCGGTCGCCGAGGCGGACGGCCTCCTCGATGTCGTGGGTGACGAACAGGACCGTCTTGCGCACCTCCGACTGGAGCTTGAGGAACTCGCTCTGGAGCCGTTCGCGCACGACCGGGTCGACCGCCCCGAACGGCTCGTCCATCAGCAGGACGGGCGGGTCGGCGGCCAGGGCGCGGGCGACGCCGACGCGCTGGCGCTGGCCGCCGGAGAGCTGCTCGGGGTAGCGGTCGCCGTGGACGGCGGGGTCGAGGCCGACGAGTTCGAGGAGCTCGGCGGCGCGGGCGCGTGCCGCGGCGCGTTTGACGCCGAGCAGGTGGGGCACGGTTGCCGTGTTTTCCAGGACCGTCTTGTGCGGGAACAGGCCGACCTGCTGGATGACGTAGCCGATCCGGCGGCGCAGCCGTACGGGGTCGGTGTCCGCGATGTCCTGGCCGTCCACCCATATGCGGCCCTCGGTCGGCTCGATCAGCCGGTTGACCATCTTCATGGTGGTGGTCTTGCCGCAGCCGGACGGCCCGACGAGCGTGACCAGTTCGCCCTCGGCCACCTCGAACGACAGGTCGTCGACGGCGGTCGTTCCGTCCGCGTACCGCTTCGTGACGTGCTCGAATCGGATCATGGCCCCATTGTGGCCGCCGGCGGGCCGCCGCGGCCGTCCGGCGTGTGAAGGCCGTGTTGCCAGGCTGTGGTGACGGCCGGTGATTGTCGGTGGCGGGGGTTAGGGTCGTTGTCGGATCGAACACCGGACCGGGACCGAGGGGGGAGGTGGGGGCGGTGGCTGCTGCCGGATGCCTGGCGGCCAACGACTGGATCTGCGGCGAGTACGTCCGCTCCCGCGCCCAGGAGTTGACCGACGCCACGGTCCAGCACGTGTGGATCACGGCCGTGTCGGTGCTCGTCGGGCTGGCCGTGGCCTTCCCGCTGGCCCTGCTGGTGCGCGCCCGGCCGGGGTTCGCGGGGCCGGTGCTGGGGCTGACGACCGTGCTGTACGCGATCCCGTCGCTGGCGATGTTCTCGCTGCTGCTGCCGTTCTTCGGGCTGTCCGCCGCGCTGGTGGTGACCGGCCTGGTGCTCTACTCGCTGACTATCCTCGTGCGGAACATCCTGGCCGGGCTCGTCGCCGTGCCTCAGGAGGCGCGGGAGGCGGCCCGCGGGATGGGGTACGGGCCGCTGCGGCTGCTGTGGGAGGTCGAACTGCCGCTGGCGCTGCCCGCGGTGATGGCGGGCGTGCGGATGGCGACGGTGTCCACGGTCGCCCTGACGACGGTCGGCGCCCTGGTGGATTACGGCGGCCTGGGCACGCTCATCACCGCGGGGCTCAAGAGCTTCTTCAAGGCGCAGGTGCTGACCGCCTCCGTGCTGTGCGTGGTGCTGGCCGTCACGGCCGACCTGCTGCTCCTCGGTGTGCAGCGGCTGCTGACCCCGTGGACCCGTGTACCGGGCGCCCGCGCGCGCGGGACGGGGTGAGCGGTGGACGCGGTGACCGGTGCCTGGGAGTGGCTGACGACCGGGGCCAACTGGCAGGGCGAGAGCGGGGTGTGGAACCGGCTCGGTGAGCACCTGTGGTTCAGCGGTGTGTGCCTGGCGCTCGCCTGCCTGATCGCCCTGCCGCTCGCCCTGTGGCTCGGGCACGTCGGCCGGGGCGGCGCGCTGGCCGTCAACGTCTCCAACGTGGGGCGCGCGGTGCCCACGCTGGCGGTGCTGGTGCTGCTGACGATCACCCCGCTGGGCCGGATCGGCGACCTTCCGACGATCGTCGCGCTCGTGCTGTTCGCCGTGCCTCCGCTGCTCACCAACGCGTACGTCGGGATGCGCGAGGTGGACCGGGCGGTGGTCGAGGCGGCACGCGGCATGGGGATGTCGGGCGGCCAGGTGTTCCGCCGGGTCGAACTGCCGCTGGCCTACCCGATGGTGATGACGGGTCTGCGCTCGGCGACCGTGCAGGTGATCGCCACCGCGACGCTCGCCGCGATGGCGGGCGGGGGCGGCCTGGGCCGGATCATCACCGCCGGGTTCAACACCAGCAACACCCCGCAGGTGGTCGCCGGGGCGCTGGTGGTCGGCGCGCTCGCCCTGCTGGCCGAGGGCCTGCTGGCGGTGGCGGGCCGGGCACTGGACCCCACGCGGGCGACCCGGCGCGCCACCCCCTGACCGAAGCTGAACGGCAAGACGGCTGGACCGGACGGAGAACGTGATGAGCAGGATGTCGGCGATGGCGGGTGCGGTACTG
Source organism: Streptomyces sp. WAC05374 (assembly GCF_004353505.1). Lineage (GTDB taxonomy): Bacteria > Actinomycetota > Actinomycetes > Streptomycetales > Streptomycetaceae > Streptomyces. The sequence continues at coordinate 52,953 of NZ_SMNQ01000017.1, read as the reverse complement.
GGCGTGGTGGCCCTCACCGGCGGGCTGGCCGCGTGCGGTGGCGGCCAGAGCCTGGAGGAGCGGGGCGCGGCGGAGGGCTCGCCGTCCGGCGGCGGTGACAAGGGCACCCTGGTCGTCGGCTCGGCGGGCTTCACCGAGTCCGCCGTCCTGGCGGAGATGTACGCACAGGTGCTGAAGGACGCCGGATACCGCACGTCCGTCAAGACGGTGGAGAACCGCGAGCTGTACGAGCCGTCCTTGGAGAAGGGCGAGATCGACGTCGTACCGGAATACGCGGCTACGCTTGCGGAATTCCTGAACGCGAAGGTGAACGGACCGAAGGCGGTCGAGGAGAAGCCGGTCGCCTCCAGCGATGCCGCCGCCACCGTGACGGCGCTGGAGAAGCTCGCCGGACCGCGCGGGCTGAAGGTCCTCCCGGCCGGTTCGGCGGTCGATCAGAACGCCTTCGCCGTCACCAGGGAATTCGCCGCGAAGAACAAGCTCACCACGCTTTCGGATCTCGGTGCCGCCAAGATCGAGGTCAAGATCGCGGCCGGTGACGAGTGCGCGGTACGGCCGTTCTGCGCACCCGGGCTGAAGAAGACGTACGGCATCGACGTGACGGGCATCGACCCCAAGGGCGTGGGCACGCCCCAGGCCAAGCAGGCCGTGAAGGACGGCGTGGACCAGCTCGTCCTGACCACGACGACCGACGCGACGCTGGAGAGCTTCGGGCTGGTCCTGCTGGAGGACGACAAGAAGTTGCAGAACGCCGACAATGTGCTGCCGGTGGTCAATGCGAAGGACGCCGGTTCGCCGGAGATAGCCACGGCTCTCAACAAGATCACCAAGGTGCTCACCACCGCTGATCTGGTGGAGTTGAACAGGAAGGTCGACGCCGAGCGGGCAAAGCCGGCCGACGTGGCGAAGGCTTACCTGGAGAGCAAGGGGCTGATCGGTAAGTAAGGGGCCGGGGAAGGCGCGTGGGCGGGAAGTCGGGGAGAACGGGCGGGCCGGAAGTCGGTTTCCGCGCCGGCCGGATCACAGGGCCGAAACATTGCCGGGCCGACCCCCCATACGGCACCTACGCACGGTAAATTTCAGGCCATGCCACGTGGACGCCACCGCCATTCCCCACCCCTGCACCGGCTTCTGCCCCCTTCCGCGGTAGCCGGAGCGGCCGTTGTGTGCGCCGGCGGCGCCTGGCTCCTCGCCGATCCGCTGCTCCTGCGCCTGCTGGTGGCCGCCGCGGCGGCCACCGCCGTCACCGGCGCGGTCCTGATGCGCAACTGGGACCGCGCGGCCGGCCGCCGCGTCGCCGAACTGACCCGGGCGCGGGCCGGCGACCAGTGGCGCACCGAGGAGCGCATCGCCGAGCTCGAGACCGACCTGGAGGAGTCCCGCGAGCTGCGCGCCAAGCTCGACGCCAAACTCCGCGCCAAGCGGGTCGAACTGGCCGCGCTGCGGGGCGAGCACGCCGAGCTGCTGCGGCGGTACGCCACCGCCGAGACCGAGCGCGCCAGCGCCCTGGAGGGCCGCCGGCAGCTCGCCCTGGAAGCGGCCGCCCCCGCCCGGGCGCTGCCCGCCGCGAGCTCCACGCCCACCCCGGCCGCGTACCTCCAGGCCGCCCGGGCACTGGAGAACCTCACGCGCAACGCCGCGGCCCAGCAGGCCCGCCGCGCCACCGAGCAGGCCCGGCGCCCCGATCCGGCCGCACCGGCCGGGCCGGCCGGCGAGGCCGGGGCGGAGGCGGACGAGCCGCGGGGGAAGGACACGGCGGCCGCCGACCGGCGGCACGACCGCCCGTCGGCCGCCGCCCCCTCCGTCCACGGCGCCTCCGCGATGCGCCCGGTCCCGCCGGCCGCCGCGGTCGTCCCGTACACCGAACCGCGCCGCCCGGCGCCGCGCCTCCAGGGCGGCTTCGACTTCTTCGGCACCGGCAAGAAGGCCCCCGCCGCCATCGAGGCCGTGCAGCACGAGGACCTCGCGGACGTCGTGGGCGAGGAGGCCCTCGCCGTACGGCGCCGGGAGGACCGCGCGGTCGGCAAGGTCATCGACCTGACCGCGCACGACGAGACCGAGCAGCTCGACGTGGTGGAGCTGCGGCGCGGCGCGGTGTCCTGACCGGCCGCCGGATCCGCGGCCGGGCCTGCCGCCCGTCTACTTGTCGATGTCGCCGACGACGAAGAAGAACGACCCCAGGATCGCCACCATGTCCGCCACCAGCGTGCCGGGCAGCAGCTCGACCAGCGCCTGGATGTTGTTGTACGACGCCGAGCGGAGCTTGAGGCGGTAGGGGGTCTTGTCGCCCTTGGAGACCAGGTAGTAGCCGTTGAGGCCGAGCGGGTTCTCGGTCCAGGCGTACGTGTGGCCCTCGGGCGCCTTGAGGACCTTCGGCAGGCGCTGGTTGATCGGACCGGGCGGCAGCTCGGCGATCCGGTCCAGGCAGGCGTCCGCCAGGTCCAGCGAGTTGTGCGTCTGCCCCAGCAGGCACTCGAAGCGGGCCAGGCAGTCGCCCTCGGAACGGGTGACGACCTCCAGGGCGTCCTGGAGGTCGCCGTACGCCAGGTACGGCTCGTCGCGGCGCAGGTCGAAGTCGACGCCCGAGGCGCGGGCGATCGGGCCGCTGACCCCGTAGGCGTGCACGATCTCCGGCGACAGGACGCCGACGCCACGGGTCCGGCCGCGGAAGATCTCGTTGCCGAGGACGAGCCGGTCGTACACGTCCATGCGGGAGCGGACCTCGGCGACCGCCTCCCGGGCCCGGCCGAGCCAGCCGGCCGGCAGGTCCTCCTTGAGGCCGCCGACCCGGTTGAACATGTAGTGCATCCGGCCGCCGGAGACCTCCTCCATGACGTGCTGGAGGTCCTCCCGCTCGCGGAAGGCGTGGAAGATCGGGGTGATACCGCCCAGTTCGAGGGGGTAGGACCCCAGGAACATCAGGTGGTTCAGGACCCGGTTCAGCTCGGCGAGCAGGGTGCGCGTCCAGACGGCACGCTCCGGGACCTCCATGCCGAGCATCCGCTCGACGGCCATGACGACGCCCAGCTCGTTGGAGAACGCCGACAGCCAGTCGTGGCGGTTGGCCAGCATGATGATCTGGCGGTAGTCACGCGCCTCGAACAGCTTCTCCGCGCCCCGGTGCATGTAGCCGACGACCGGCTCGGCGTGCCGGATCACCTCACCGTCCAGGACGAGGCGGAGGCGCAGCACGCCGTGCGTGGAGGGGTGCTGGGGCCCGATGTTCAGCACCATGTCGGTGCTTTCCGCGGCACCGCCGATGCCGACCGTGGTCTCCGTCATGCCGGACAGTATCCCTCGCCGGGCACCCGCTGGAGCAGCCAGGTGAAGTCCCCGAGCCCCCCGCGCGCGGTCAGCTCGGCGGCCTCCCCGGCACGGGCGAGGGCCCGGACGTATCCGGCGGGGTCCGTCCGGGCCGTCTCCAGGGGCGCCCGCCCGCCGCTCACCCCGAGCCGCGCCAGCGCCTCCCGCTGCGTGACCAGCTCGGTGCCCCCCGCGCCGCCCGCCTCCGCCGCGCCCCCGGCGCCCGCACCCCACGCACCCGCGCCGCCCGCCTCCGCCGCGCCCCCGGCGCCCGCACCCCCACCGCAACCCGCGCCCCCCGCGCCGGCCGCCCCCGCCCCCGCCGCCGCGCAGGCGTCCAGGGCGACGTGGGCCGTGATGTCGCACGTGCCGTCCGGCACCGGGGGCACCTCCCGCCCGCCACGGAAGCCGGTCAGCGTGCCGAACGGCGGCCGGGCGCCCGCCCCGTGGGCGTAGTCCACCGCCACCGCCAGGCCGGCCGACAGGGACGACACCGCCCCCGCCCACGCCTCGTCGCGCGGCCGGCCGATCTCCGCGCGCTCACCCGGCTCCCGCAGCGGCCACCAGCGGGCCAGCCACGCCGCGTCCGCGCCCGCCACCGGGGCGCCCAGCCGTTCCGAGCCGTCCGGCGCCACCTCCACGTACCGGGGCGTGCCCGACTCGTCCGCCTGCGCCACGTCCACCGGAACGTTGTCCAGCCACTCGTTGGCGAACAGCAGCCCGCGCACCCCGCACGGCGGCTCGGCCGACCAGGTGACGCGCGGGTCGAGCCCCTCGGGCCGGGCGGCGCGCTCGACGGCGTACGCCCGTACCCGCAGACCCGCCGGGGCGGCCGCCAGCACCCCCGTCATCAGCTCGCCGCGCCCCGCGCCCATGTCGACCAGCGCGACCTCGTCCGTGCCCAGCTCCTCCGCCACCGAGGCCAGCAGCCGGGCCACCGCGCCCGCGAAGAGCGGCGAGGCGTGCACGGACGTGCGGAAGTGCCCCGCCGGCCCCTCGGGGCGCAGGTAGAAGCCGCCGGGCCCGTACAGCGCCGCTTCGCCGGCCGCGCGCCAACCACGCCATTGACACGTCTCATCATTCACGGGCCCCAGTCTCCACCTTGTGGAGTAGGCCCCGGTCACACGGATGGGACCTCCGGTTGACCCCCGCACCTTTCCCCCTTCCCTACGCTGGGTTACGTGCAGCGTCTCTATGACTTCATCCGCAGGCACCCCACGGGCGTCGACAGTTTCTGGGCCGTGATGCTCCTGGGGTTCTCCTCCCTGTGGGTGGCGCAGGCCCCGGACGGTGCCGACCCCCGCTTCCTGGCCGCCGGGATCGTCGCCGCGCTCTGCCTCGCGCTCGCGCTGCGCCGCCGGGCGCCCGAGAAGATGCTGCTGCTCGTCGCGGCCCTCGGCGTCGCCCAGCTCGTCCTGGACATCGGGGTCAACCCGGCCGACTTCGCGATGCTCGTCGTCATCTACACCGTGGCCGCCCAGAGCGACGGCCCCCGGTGGGCGTCCCGCCTCGCGCTGATCGGCGGGGTGTGCGCGGCGCCGCTCGCGCAGGTGCGCTGGCCGGAGGCGAACGTCTCGACCGCCGGCAAGATCTTCTTCACCGTCGTGCTGACCGTGCCGTTCGTCCTGGCATGGGTGCTCGGCGACTCCATGCGCACCCGGCGCGCCTACTTCGCGCAGCTCGAGGAGCGCGCCACCCGCCTGGAGAAGGAGCGCGAGGCGCAGGCCAAGGTCGCCGTCGCCGCCGAACGCGCCCGTATCGCCCGCGAGCTGCACGACGTCGTCGCCCACAACGTCTCCGTCATGGTGGTCCAGGCCGACGGGGCGGCGTACGTCCTCGACGCCTCGCCCGACCAGGCCAAACAGGCCCTGGAGACCATCTCGACCACCGGCCGCCAGGCCCTCGCCGAGATGCGCCGGCTGCTGGGCATCCTCCGCACCGGCGAGCCGCAGGACTCCGAGGACTACGTGCCGCAGCCCGACGTCCAGCAGATCGAGGAGCTCGTCGAACAGGTCCGCAACGCCGGCCTGACCGTCGACTTCCGGGTCGAGGGCACCCCGCGCCCGCTGCCCAGCGGCGTCGAGCTGACCGCGTACCGCATCGTCCAGGAGGCGCTGACCAACACCCGCAAGCACGGCGGCCCGGACGCCGGGGCGAGCGTGCGGCTGGTGTACTTCGACGACGGACTGGGCCTGCTGGTGGAGGACGACGGCCGGGGCGCGGCCCACGAGCTGTACGAGGACGGGGGCGCCGACGGCCGGGGCCACGGCCTGATCGGCATGCGGGAGCGGGTCGGTATGGTCGGCGGCACCCTGGACGCCGGGCCGCGCCCGGGCGGCGGTTTCCGGATCAGTGCCCTGCTCCCCCTCAAGCCCGCCCACTGACGACCCTTAAGGACGCCGATTACATGTCCATCCGTGTGATGCTCGTCGACGACCAGGTGCTGCTGCGCACCGGCTTCCGCATGGTGCTCGCCGCCCAGCCGGACATGGAGGTCGTGGCGGAGGCGGGCGACGGGGCCGAGGCCATCGACATCCTGCGCGCCACCGCCGTGGACGTGGTCCTGATGGACGTGCGGATGCCGAGGCTGGACGGCGTCGAGGCGACCCGCCGCATCTGCGCGGGGCCGAACGCCCCCAAGGTCCTCATCCTCACCACCTTCGACCTGGACGAGTACGCCTTCTCGGGCCTCAAGGCGGGCGCCAGCGGCTTCATGCTCAAGGACGTGCCGCCGGGCGAGCTGCTCAGCGCGATCCGCTCGGTGCACAGCGGCGACGCGGTCGTCGCCCCCTCCACGACCCGGCGGCTCCTGGACCGCTTCTCCCCGATGCTCCCCGCCACCGGCAAGGAGCCGGGGGACAAGACCCTGGAGAAGCTGACCGAGCGGGAGCGCGAGGTCATGATGCTGGTCGCCCAGGGCCTGTCGAACGGCGAGATCGCGGGCCGGCTGGTGCTCTCCGAGGCCACGGTCAAGACCCACGTGGGCCGCATCCTCACCAAACTGGCGCTGCGGGACCGCGTCCAGGTCGTCGTCCTCGCCTACGAGACGGGCCTGGTGCGGGCGGGCGGCGGGGGGCTCGGCTAGCGCAGCACCGTCTCCAGGAAGTCGCTGCCGATGCGGGCCACGGCGGCCACGTCGAGCTGGTGCAGGACGTAACGGCCGCGGCGGCGGGTGGTGACCAGGGCCGCCCTCTTCAGCACGGCCAGGTGGCGGGAGACCTCCGGCGGGGTGATGCCGTGGGTGTCCGCCAGCTCGCCCGTCGTGTACGCGGCCCTCGCGAGCTGCCGGCACAGCCGCATCCGCAGGGGGTGGGCCAGGGCCTCCATCCGGAGCTGGAGCAGCTCCACCGAGGCGGGGCTCGGCAGCTCGGGGGCGCCGACGGGGTAGTGGACCACCGGGCGCCACCCCGGGGCGTGCAGCACCATCAGGTGCGGCCAGCCGAAGCTGGACGGCAGGAACGACACGCCCGCGCCGACGTCCGGGTCGACGGCCGTGGTCCGGCCGTCGGCCAGCTTGTCCACCTCGACGCACTGGCGGGCGCCGTCCTCGGAGAAGCCCAGCGTCACGGCGGGCGACACCGCGCGCAGCGTCTCGGGCAGGCCCTTGCGGCGCAGCAGCTCCGTCTTGTGGCGGGCGTCGGCGGCGAGCCCGGGCGCGACCCGGCGCCAGGTGTCCGCGAAGAACGCCTGGTCGCAGTCCTCGAAGAGCCTGCGCAGCCAGGCGCGTACGCCGGCCGGGTCGGCGAGCAGGCGGCGCGTGAAGTCCAGCGGCTTGGGCCCCCGGTTGGCGGCCAGCTCCAGGGCCCGCTCGGGGCGCGCCGGGCCGCCGGTGGCGTACTGCGCGGAGCAGGTGAACTCCAGCGCGGCGGCGACGAACCGGTCGTCGTCCAGTCGGTCCAGCATGTCCAGCTCCTCGCCGAGCGTGGCGCCGGTGCGGCCGTCGCCGCCGCGGATGCCCGCGTACGGCAGGAAGATGTCCGAGAAGGTGGTCGTCCAGAGGAAGTTCGCCTCGTGCAGCCGGTCGGCCAGGTCCGGCTTGAGCGCGGCGGCCGTGGCGGTCGCCCAGCCGTGCAGCCCCGGGTGGTGGCCCGGTTCGGACAGGGCGTGCAGCGCCACGCCCAGCTCGGCGAGGGGCGACGGCTCGAAGACGATGCGCTCGGGCGGCAGGCCCGTGATGTCGATGGTCACGCTCACGCCCCCATGGTGCGGGGTACGGTGCCGGGCCACGCGCCATTTGACGGGGCTCGTCAATCCACGGGCCGCCCCGGCGCGAACGGGCGGAGGGTGGCGTACATGGACGCCATCCAGCAGCACATGATCGACGCCTACCGCGCCCTCCGGCACGGCGAGGCGCCCCCGCCGCCCCCGGGCCGGGGCGACCTGGCCGCCCTGCGCGCCGCCCGGGACCACCACCTCCGCCGCTCCGGTGACGGTGAGGAGTCCACAGGCTGTGGACAGTGACGTAGCCCCGCGTAACGCTGGCGTAGCATGACGAGAAATCGTCCGGTACCCCTGGCGGACTGGAACGGAAGGCCGTCGACGCGTGAACGCACCCTCACAACCCCGCCCCGCCCGGCTCACCGTCGGCGTCGTCGGCGCCGGCCGGGTCGGACCCGCCCTCGCCGCCTCGCTGCGGCTCGCCGGGCACCGCCCCGTCGCCGTCTCGGGCGTGTCGGACGCGTCCCGGCGCCGCGCCGCCGAGCTGCTGCCGGGCGTGCCGCTCGTGCCGCCCGCCCAGGTCCTGGAGCGCGCCGACCTCGTCCTGCTCACCGTCCCCGACGACGCCCTGCCCGGCCTGGTGCAGGGCCTCGCCGACACCGGTGCCGTACGGCCCGGGCAGCTCCTGGTGCACACCTCCGGGCGGTACGGCACGGCCGTGCTGGACCCCGCCCGCCGCGCCGGCGCCCTCCCGCTCGCCCTGCACCCCGCCATGACGTTCACCGGCACGAGCGTGGACGTCCAGCGGCTGGCCGGGTGCTCGTTCGGCGTCACCGCCCCCGACGAGCTGCGCCTGGCCGCCGAGGCCCTGGTCATCGAGATGGGCGGCGAACCGGAGTGGATCGAGGAGGCGGCCCGCCCGCTCTACCACGCGGCCCTCGCCCTGGGCGCCAACCACCTGGTCACCCTGGTCGCCCAGTCCATGGAGCTGCTGCGCCAGGCCGGCGTCGCCGCCCCCGACCGGATGCTCGGCCCCCTGCTGGGCGCCGCCCTCGACAACGCCCTGCGCTCCGGCGACGCCGCCCTCACCGGCCCCGTCGCACGCGGTGACGCCGGCACGGTCGCCGCGCACGTGGCCGAGCTGCGCAAGCACGCGCCCGCCACCGTCGCCGGATACCTCGCCATGGCCCGTACGACCGCCGACCGCGCCCTCGCCCACGGCGTCCTCAAGCCCGAGCTCGCCGAGGACCTGCTCGGCGTCCTCGCGGACGGCTCGGCGGGAGCCGAGGGCGGACCCGCCGGAGCAGAAGGAGACAGCGGCCGATGACCCCGGACTTCGAACTGATCCCGACGCGCGACGACCTCGGGTACGTCCTGGAGCACTTCGCGCCCCGGGGCCGTACCGCCGTCGTCATGACCATGGGAGCCCTCCACGAGGGACACGCCACCCTGGTGCGGGCCGCGCGCGAGCACGTCGGCCCCAAGGGGTACGTCCTGGTCACCGTCTTCGTGAACCCGCTCCAGTTCGGCGCGGGCGAGGACCTCGACCGCTACCCCCGCACCCTGGAGGCCGACCTCAAGACCGCCGAGCAGGCCGGCGCCAACGCCGTGTTCGCGCCGCCGGCCGACGAGGTCTACCCGGGCGGCGAGCCCCAGGTCCGGATCACGGCGGGCCCCATGGGCGAGCGGCTGGAGGGCGCCTCCCGCCCCGGCCACTTCGACGGCATGCTCACCGTCGTCGCCAAGCTGCTCCACCTCACCCGCCCCGACGTGGCGTTCTTCGGCCAGAAGGACGCCCAGCAGCTCGCCCTGATCCGCCGCATGGCGCGCGACCTGAACTTCCCCGTGGAGATCGTCGGCGTACCGACCGTCCGCGAGCCCGACGGCCTGGCCCTGTCCAGCCGCAACCGCTACCTGTCGCCCCGCGAGCGCCGTACCGCCCTCGCCCTGTCCGCCGCGCTGTTCGCCGCCCGCGACCGGCTGGCCGCGCAGACCGCGCTGCTGGCCCGCGCCGAGACGCTGCCCGCCTCCGAGAGCCGCGCCGAGGCCCTGTCCCGGCTCGGCGAGTCCCGCGCGGCGGCCGACGCCCACGCGGTGGCCGCGGCCGTCCCGGGCGGCGGCGCCCACGCGGTGCTGGCGGCCGCCCGCGCGGTCCTCGACGACGCGGCCAAGGCCGACCCCCCGCTGCGCCTGGACTACCTGGCGCTGGTCGACCCCGCCGACTTCACCGACGTCCCCGACGACCACACCGGCGAGGCGATCCTCGCCGTCGCCGCGCGCGTCGGCACCACGCGGCTGATCGACAACCTCCCCCTCACCTTCGGAGCCCCCGCATGACCGGCATACGCCTCCAGGCCCCCGCCCCCGGCTGGGCGATCGACGCCGACGTCGTCGTGGTCGGCTCCGGCGTCGCGGGTCTGACCGCCGCACTGCGCTGCACGGCCGCCGGACTGCGTACCGTCGTCGTCACCAAGGCCCGCCTGGACGACGGCTCCACACGCTGGGCGCAGGGCGGCATCGCGGCGGCCCTCGGCGAGGGCGACACGCCCGAGCAGCACCTGGACGACACGCTCGTCGCGGGCGCGGGCCTGTGCGACGAGGAGGCCGTCCGCACCCTGGTCACCGAGGGCCCCGACGCCGTACGCCGCCTGATCGCCACCGGCGCCCGCTTCGACACCGACGAGGCCGGCACCATCGAGCTCACCCGCGAGGGCGGCCACCACCGCCGCCGCATCGCGCACGCGGGCGGCGACGCCACCGGCGCCGAGATCTCCCGCGCCCTCGTCGACGCCGTCTGCGAGCGGGCCGTGCGCTTCATCGAGAACGCGCTCGTACTGGACCTCCTCACCGACGCCGGTGGCCGTGCGGCGGGCGTCACCCTGCACGTCATGGGCGAGGGCCAGCACGACGGCGTCGGCGCCGTCCACGCCCCCGCCGTGGTCCTCGCCACGGGCGGCATGGGCCAGGTCTTCTCCGCCACCACCAACCCGGCCGTCTCCACCGGCGACGGCGTCGCGCTCGCACTGCGGGCGGGCGCCGAGGTGAGCGACCTGGAGTTCGTCCAGTTCCACCCCACCGTGCTCTTCCTCGGCCCGGACGCCGAGGGCCAGCAGCCGCTGGTGTCGGAGGCGGTACGGGGCGAGGGCGCCCACCTCGTCGACGCCGACGGCGTCCGCTTCATGGTCGGGCAGCACGAACTGGCCGAGCTCGCACCCCGCGACATCGTCGCCAAGGGCATCATGCGCCGCATGCGCGAGCAGGGCGCCCGCCACATGTACCTGGACGCCCGGCACTTCGGCGCCGCCATGTGGGAGTCCCGCTTCCCCACCATCCTCGCCGCCTGCCGCGCCCACGGCATCGACCCGGTCACCGACCCGATCCCCGTAGCCCCGGCGGCCCACTACGCCTCCGGCGGCGTCCGCACCGACCTCCACGGCCGGACGACGGTGCCCGGCCTGTACGCGTGCGGAGAGGTCGCCTGCACCGGGGTCCACGGCGCCAACCGGCTCGCGTCGAACTCCCTCCTGGAAGGCCTGGTCTTCGCCGAGCGCATCGCCGACGACATCGCCGCCTCCCCGGCCCGCTCCGGCGACCCCGTACCGCACCCCGCGCCCCGCGTCCTGCCGCTGCTGGACCCCGGGGCCCGCTCCCGCATCCAGCACGTGATGACCCACGGCGCCGGAGTGCTGCGCTCCGCCACCAGCCTCGCGGAGGCGGCCGAGGCGCTGGACGCCGTGCACGCCGAGGCGCTCCACGACGGGCCGGACGGGCACAAGGCCGCCGAACCGGGCGTGGAGTCCTGGGAGACCACGAACCTGCTGTGCGTGGCCCGCGTCCTGGTCGCCGCCGCCCGCCGCCGCGAGGAGACCCGGGGCTGCCACTGGCGCGAGGACCGCCCCGACCGCGACGACAACGCCTGGCGCCGCCACCTGGTGGTCCGCCTGGCGCCGGACCGGACCCTGGACGTCCGCGCCACCGACACCCAAGACTTCCCCCCGACCGACGCCGACGCCCCCAGGGAGCCGTAACCGTGAGCACGCCCGAAGAACGTCCGCAGCCCGTGGACGTACCCCTGATCAACATCAGCGCCCCGGCCGAGCAGGCCGGGGGCGGCTGCGGTGACGGCTGCGGCTGCGGTGGCGACGACGAGGTGTACGAGTGCGGCCTCGACCCGGCGCTCGCCGCGCTGCTGGTCAACGCCGGCCTCGACCCCGTACTCGTCGAGGACGTGGCGTACCGCGCGATCGAGGAGGACCTGGACGGCGGCGAGGACGTGACGAGCGTCGCCACCATCCCCGACGACGCGGTCGCGACCGGCGACTTCACCGCCAGGGAGGCGGGGGTCGTCGCCGGCATCCACGTCGCCGAGGCGATCCTGTCGGTCGTCTGCACCGAGGAGTTCGCCGTCGAGCGGCACGTGGCGGACGGCGACCGCGTCGAGGCGGGCCAGAAGCTGCTGTCGGTCACCACCCGCACCCGCGACCTGCTCACCGGTGAGCGCAGCGCGCTGAACGTCATGTGCCGCCTGTCGGGGATCGCCACCGCCACGCGCGCGTGGGCGGACGCCCTGGAGGGCTACAAGGCCCAGGTCCGCGACACCCGCAAGACCACGCCCGGACTGCGCGCCCTGGAGAAGTACGCGGTGCGCTGCGGCGGCGGCGTCAACCACCGCATGTCGCTCTCCGACGCGGCCCTCGTCAAGGACAACCACGTGGTGGCGGCCGGCGGGGTCGCCGCGGCCTTCAAGGCCGTACGGGAGCGGTTCCCCGACCTGCCGATCGAGGTCGAGGTCGACACCCTCCACCAGGTCCGCGAGGTCATCGAGGCGGGCGCCGACCTGATCCTGCTGGACAACTTCACCCCGGCGGAGACCGAGGAGGCCGTCACCCTCGTCGCGGGCCGCGCGATGCTGGAGTCCTCCGGCCGGCTGACCCTGGACAACGCCGCCGCGTACGCCGCGACCGGCGTCGACTACCTCGCGGTGGGCGCGCTCACCCACTCCTCCCCGATCCTCGACATCGGCCTCGACCTGCGAGAGGCGGACCAGGGCTGATGCTGCTCACGATCGACGCGGGCAACACCCACACCGTCCTGGGCCTGTTCGACGGCGCGGAGATCGTCGAGCACTGGCGCATCTCCACCGACGCCCGCCGCACCGCGGACGAGCTCGCGGTGCTCCTCCAGGGCCTGATGGGCATGCACCCGCTGCTCGGCGACGAACTGGGCGACGGCATCGAGGGCATCGCGATCTGCTCGACGGTCCCGTCCGTGCTGCACGAGCTGCGGGAGGTCACGCGGCGGTACTACGGCGACGTCCCGGCCGTCCTCGTCGAGCCCGGCATCAAGACCGGCGTGCCGATCCTGACCGACAACCCCAAGGAGGTCGGCGCGGACCGGATCGTCAACGCGGTCGCGGCGAACGAGCTGTACGGCGGCCCGGCGATCGTCGTCGACTTCGGTACGGCGACGACGTTCGACCCGATCAGCGTGCGCGGCGAGTACATCGGCGGGGTGATCGCCCCGGGCATCGAGATCTCGGTCGAGGCGCTCGGCGTCAAGGGCGCCCAGCTCCGCAAGATCGAACTGGCCCGCCCGCGCAGCGTGATCGGCAAGAACACCGTCGAGGCCATGCAGGCGGGCATCGTCTACGGCTTCGCCGGCCAGGTGGACGGCATCGTCAGCCGCATGAAGCGCGAGCTGGTCGGCCGCGACGGCGACCCGTCGGACGTCACGGTCATCGCCACGGGGGGTCTGGCGCCGATGGTCCTGGGCGAGGCCACCCAGATCGACGAACACGAGCCCTGGCTGACCCTGATCGGCCTCCGCCTGGTCTACGAACGCAACGTCTCCCGCATGTAGCCCCGGGCGGGTCCGGCAGGGGTGGCCCGGCTGGTCGGCCGGCTGCCCTTCTCCGTTGCCGCCCCGCACCCCGGCCCCGCAGTCGGCATCCGGCCGGGGCGGGGCCGTGCAGGGTCGCCCCCGCAGCGGATCGGCGGCGACGCACGGGCACCGAGCCGGTGGGGCACCCCGCCGACCGCGAGGAGGCGAGCCCGGAGGGGCCACGCCCCCACCCACCGGCGTTGCCCGCCGGAACGGCACCACCCGCGAGGGCACCGAGCCCAGGAGCCCGTCCACGGAAGCTCGGAATCCGCCCACAACCCGTGAGGCAACGCGCCAGGAATGCGTGGTAAACGAAGTTTGTCCGATTAGCACGTATCGTCGGGCCATGCCCACGCCATACGGATCCCGCGGCGGCCTGGCGTTCGGCGCAGACGAGCTGCGTGTGCTCCGACGCGCCCTCGCCCATGCCCTCCACCCGACGCCGCTCGACGACGAAGACGTGCAGGACTGCCTGCGACTCGCCGGCTCCGTGGACGAGGCGGTCCGCGAGGCCGGCCGGATGCGGGCCTTCCTCCTCGCCGACCTCGCCCGCTACCGCGACGCGCTGCCCGGCTCGGCGGCCGGGTACCTGGAGCTGCTCCAGGACGCCCTGGCCGCCGGTTACGACCCCCGCCCCGAGGACCTCGCCGCGCTGCGGACGCTGCGCGGGACGCCCGTCGGCGCCGCCCTGCTGGCGCGCTGCCAGACGCTGGCCGAGCACTCCGTGCGGGTCCGCCTGGCCGGGCGGCACGTCACTCCCGCCCCCCGCACGCGCCTGCTCGCCCTGCCCGGCGGCCGTGGCGGGCAGGAGGAGCCCAAGCCCCGCCCGTCGCCCCCGCCCCCGCCCGGCCGGCCGGTGCCCAAGCCGTCCGAGGTGTTCCCGCCCCGCCGGCGCCCCGCCGCGCCCCCGCCCGAGGAGCGGGCCGTCGGCTAGCTACCCTGGAGCCATGGACTACGTATCCGCGCTCCTGCCCCCCGTGGTGATGGCCGCCTTCTTCATCGGCCTCGTCGTGACCATCGTCAAGAGCCAGGGCGGCCCCAACAAGGCCAAGGAGGACGCGGCCGTGGACGCGGCGCTCGCCCGCGCCGAGGCCGCCCGCCAGGCGGACGGGACCGCGGAGCCCGGCCGGGCCTGAGCGCCGCCACCCACACCGAGGGCGTACGACCGATCCGTCGTACGCCCTTTTTGTTCCGTCAATAGCCAGTTATTCTGACATCTCCCACTATGGTGGCAGTGTGCCCCGTCAATTGGGAGAGCTCGAAGACGCCGTCATGACTCGCGTCTGGCAATGGAACCGGCCCGTCACCGTCCGGGAAGTCCTGGAGGATCTCCAGCAGGAACGGTCCATCGCCTACACGACCGTGATGACCGTAATGGACAATCTCCACCAGAAGGGCTGGGTGCGCAGGGAAGTCTCGGGCCGCGCCTATCGATATACGGCGGTCTCGACCCGTGCCGCCTACTCGGCCGCACTGATGAACGAGGCGTGGTCCAAGAGCGACAACCCCGCCGCCGCGCTCGTCGCCTTCTTCGGCATGATGTCGCCGGAGCAGCGCGAGGCACTGAACGACGCCGTCCGCGTCGTGCAGCGGGACATCCCCGAGGATCCGGAGGACCCGGAGGAGCGCGGGCCCGCGGAACCGGACCGGGGCGCCGAGGGGGAGACGGGTGCGGAGCGATAGCGTCCAGCCATGTCGTCCTCCTCTCCCGCGCCGAAAGCGGTGACCGTACGCCGGGCCCGGACCGGTGATGTGCAGGCGGTCCGCCGGCTCGTCGATCCGTACGTCACCGAAGGCATCCTGCTCGACAAAGCGACCGTGACGCTTTACGAGGACATCCAGGAGTTCTGGGTCGCGGAACGCGACGAGGACGGCACCGTCGTCGGCTGCGGCGCGCTCCACGTGATGTGGGAAGACCTCGCCGAAGTGCGCACTCTCGCCGTCGATCCCGACTTCAAGGGAGCCGGGATCGGTCATCAAGTGCTCGACAAGTTGCTGCACACCGCCCGCTGGCTCGGGGTGCGCCGGGTTTTCTGCCTGACCTTCGAAGTCGACTTCTTCGCGAAGCACGGCTTCGTCGAGATCGGTGAGACCCCCATCGAGGGAGATGTCTACACCGAGCTCCTCCGTTCCTATGACGAGGGCGTCGCCGAGTTCCTCGGTCTCGAACGAGTGAAGCCGAACACCTTGGGCAACAGCCGGATGCTTCTGCACCTGTGATCTGCCGATCGGGGCGACCGAACGGCATCCCGGGCGATCCCTATGTCCGAATCGCGCACGTTTCCCGCGTTCTCGAGGATCTGAACCTCTCCCAGGGGTTTGTGTTTTCCAGGCAAAAGCGGTTTCCTTTCCGCGTACTGCATTTTCGATGAAAGGAAATCCGGTGGCACAGAAGGTTCAGGTCCTTCTTGTCGACGACCTCGACGGTGGCGAGGCGGACGAGACGGTGACGTTCGCTCTGGACGGCAAGACCTACGAGATCGACCTCACC
Source organism: Streptomyces sp. WAC05374 (assembly GCF_004353505.1). GTDB lineage: Bacteria > Actinomycetota > Actinomycetes > Streptomycetales > Streptomycetaceae > Streptomyces. Next base: position 37,121 of record NZ_SMNQ01000017.1, on the reverse strand, counting down.
ACCGCCAATGCGGACAAGCTCCGTGGCCTGCTCGAGCCGTACACGAAGAGCGGCCGTCGTACCGGTGGCCGTGCTTCCGCGGGCCGCGGCAAGGGCCGCGCCGCCACGGGGGGCAGCCCGGACACCGCGAAGATTCGCGCGTGGGCCAAGGAGAATGGCTACAACGTGAACGACCGCGGCCGTGTGCCCGCCGATATCAAGCAGGCTTACGAGGACGCCAACCGCTGAGTGCGGCCCGCACCCAGCAATCGGACCCGGTGGCATTCCGATGCCGCCGCGTCCACGAGTCGCACGAGGCAGGGGGCGCCGACACCGCCCCCTACGGCCGGCATGGCCGGCAGCGTCGGCTCCACCTCGCGCCCGGGTTCGGGGGGGCGCAGCCACGAGGCGGCGCCGGGCGAGCCGGAACCGCTCCATCCTGGGGGAATCGGAGCGGGCATCCGGTCACCGGCGCCCAGGGCCACGAGGTCCAGGGCGATCCCGCCCCACTCCAGCCAGTCGAGGAGCCCCGGCAGCTCCTCCGCCGCCCCGGCGGCCACCAGCAGCCGCATCCGCCGCCCCGCGAGGGCGGCCGGCCACCGGCCGCCCAGCCGCCGCAGCACGGGGTACCCCGCGGCGGCCGGCAGCTCCAGGACGTCGAAGCGCAGTCCGGTGAGCAGCTCCACGCCGTTCCCCCGGGCCGTCGCCCAGCCGAGCTCGTGCTCGTACCACTCCGCGACGCCCTCGCGGTTGAACGGTGAACGAGGCAGCGGGAGGGGAACGGTGAAGGCCATGTCCGGGGAACTCGCTCCGACTCCGCGAGGTTACGCATCGTCGCCGTGTGGATACTGTGCGTGTCGGAAATGGGGGCGCGCGAAGGTAGGGGGGAACGCAAGGGTGTTCGCCCGTAGCTGAGGGAACCGGGGTGCGCCGCATGGAGTGTCCGTGCTTACGGGTAAGACATTCCTAGTGGGGAGGGGCGACACGCAGGATCTGGCGTCTCACGTTCGCCATCGGCGTACTGCCGGTGAGGGTAAGTGCCTGGCCTGCGGGAACATCGTCTCGGACCATTGGGTTGGAGCATTTGTCGGCGTTCGGGTCAGGAGGCCAGAGACGGGTGTCGGCAGTTGGAATGAGCGGTCCCCGCTTGCGGGACTAAGCTGCGGAAGGACAGGGAGGGGACCGACCCCTTACTGCCTGACCGCTCTGAGGAGCGATTAACGATGTTCGAGAGGTTCACCGACCGCGCGCGGCGGGTTGTCGTCCTGGCTCAGGAAGAAGCCCGGATGCTCAACCACAACTACATCGGCACCGAGCACATCCTCCTGGGCCTTATCCACGAGGGTGAGGGTGTCGCCGCTAAGGCCCTGGAGAGCCTCGGGATTTCGCTCGAGGCGGTCCGCCAGCAGGTGGAGGAGATCATCGGCCAGGGCCAGCAGGCCCCGTCCGGGCACATCCCCTTCACGCCCCGTGCCAAGAAGGTCCTGGAGCTGTCGCTCCGCGAGGCCCTTCAGCTCGGCCACAACTACATCGGCACCGAGCACATCCTGCTCGGCCTGATCCGCGAGGGCGAGGGCGTCGCCGCCCAGGTCCTCGTGAAGCTGGGCGCCGATCTCAACCGGGTGCGGCAGCAGGTCATCCAGCTGCTCTCCGGCTACCAGGGCAAGGAAGCCGCCACCGCCGGTGGCCCTGCCGAGGGCACCCCCTCGACGTCCCTGGTCCTCGACCAGTTCGGCCGGAACCTCACCCAGGCCGCTCGTGAGTCCAAGCTCGACCCGGTCATCGGGCGCGAGAAGGAGATCGAGCGGGTCATGCAGGTGCTGTCCCGCCGGACCAAGAACAACCCGGTCCTCATCGGCGAGCCCGGCGTCGGCAAGACCGCCGTCGTCGAGGGCCTGGCGCAGGCCATCGTCAAGGGCGAGGTGCCCGAGACCCTCAAGGACAAGCACCTCTACACCCTCGACCTGGGCGCGCTGGTCGCCGGCTCCCGGTACCGCGGTGACTTCGAGGAGCGCCTGAAGAAGGTCCTCAAGGAGATCCGCACCCGCGGCGACATCATCCTGTTCATCGACGAGCTCCACACCCTGGTGGGTGCGGGTGCCGCCGAGGGCGCGATCGACGCCGCCAGCATCCTCAAGCCGATGCTGGCCCGCGGTGAGCTCCAGACCATCGGTGCCACCACGCTGGACGAGTACCGCAAGTACCTGGAGAAGGACGCGGCCCTCGAGCGCCGCTTCCAGCCCATCCAGGTCGCGGAGCCGTCGCTGCCGCACACCATCGAGATCCTCAAGGGCCTGCGCGACCGCTACGAGGCCCACCACCGGGTCTCCATCACGGACGAGGCGCTGGTCCAGGCCGCCACCCTGGCCGACCGGTACATCTCGGACCGCTTCCTGCCGGACAAGGCGATCGACCTGATCGACGAGGCCGGCTCCCGGATGCGCATCCGCCGGATGACCGCGCCGCCGGACCTCCGCGAGTTCGACGAGAAGATCGCGGCCGTCCGCCGGGACAAGGAGTCCGCGATCGACTCCCAGGACTTCGAGAAGGCCGCCTCTCTCCGCGACAAGGAGAAGCAGCTCCTGGCGGCGAAGGCCAAGCGGGAGAAGGAGTGGAAGGCCGGCGACATGGACGTCGTCGCCGAGGTCGACGGCGAGCTGATCGCCGAGGTCCTCGCGACCGCCACCGGCATCCCGGTCTTCAAGCTGACCGAGGAGGAGTCCTCGCGTCTGCTCCGCATGGAGGACGAGCTCCACAAGCGCGTCATCGGTCAGAAGGACGCCATCAAGGCCCTGTCGCAGGCGATCCGCCGTACGCGCGCCGGCCTGAAGGACCCGAAGCGCCCGGGTGGCTCGTTCATCTTCGCCGGCCCGTCCGGTGTCGGTAAGACTGAGCTGTCCAAGACGCTCGCCGAATTCCTCTTCGGCGACGAGGACGCGATGATCTCGCTCGACATGTCGGAGTTCAGCGAGAAGCACACGGTTTCGCGCCTCTTCGGTTCCCCGCCCGGATACGTGGGTTACGAAGAGGGCGGCCAGCTCACCGAGAAGGTGCGCCGCAAGCCGTTCTCCGTCGTCCTCTTCGACGAGGTCGAGAAGGCCCACCCCGATATCTTCAATTCCCTTCTCCAGATCCTGGAGGACGGTCGCCTGACCGACTCCCAGGGCCGGGTCGTGGACTTCAAGAACACGGTCATCATCATGACGACCAACCTCGGGACCCGGGACATCTCGAAGGGCTTCAACCTCGGCTTCGCGGCCCAGGGCGACGTCAAGACCGGTTACGACCGGATGAAGGCGAAGGTCAACGAAGAGCTGAAGCAGCACTTCCGGCCCGAGTTCCTCAACCGCGTCGACGACACGGTCGTCTTCCACCAGCTCAGCCAGGAAGACATCATCCAGATCGTCGACCTGATGATCGCCAAGGTGGACGAGCGCCTGAAGGACCGCGACATGGGCATCGAGCTCAGCGGTACCGCCAAGGAGCTCCTGGCCAAGCACGGCTACGACCCCGTGATGGGCGCCCGGCCGCTGCGCCGGACGATCCAGCGCGAGATCGAGGACGTGCTGTCGGAGAAGATCCTCTTCGGCGAGCTGCGCCCCGGTCACATCGTGGTCGTGGACACCGAGGGCGAGGGTGAGGAGAAGAAGTTCACCTTCCGCGGCGAGGAGAAGTCCGCCCTGCCGGACGTCCCCCCGATCGAGCAGGCCGCCGGCGGCGCCGGTCCGAACCTCTCGAAGGACGCGTGAGCGGCAACCGCCGCTGACTGAAGGGTCTGCCCCGGGCGAGAACGCCCGGGGCAGACCCTTTTTCCGCTCCCTAGCAGCGCACCGGCTTCGCCCAGGAGCACTCCAGCCCGCCGGGGGCCCCGGCGGACCGCGCGCGGTCCGGGCGGACGGGGGCGATCGTGCCCTGGGCGGTGTCGGACGCCGCCAGGGTCACCACGATGGCGTCCTCGACGCTCTTCACGGACGGGGCCAGGTGGTTGTTGAGCACGACGCTGTAGACCAGCAGGCGGCCACCGGCGTCCGTGACGTACCCGGAGAGGGCGGAGGCGCCGGTCAGCGTCCCCGTTTTGGCCCGGGTGTTGAGGGCGGCGGCCGTGCCGCACATCCGGGTGCGGAGCGTGCCGCCCGTGGCCCGGTCGGGGGCGCAGGCGACGGGCAGGGACGCGTACCAGTCGGCGAACCAGGGGGCGTCCTGGACGGCGAGGAGCAGGCGCGTGAGCTCGGTGGCCGGGAACAGGTTCATCCGGGAGAGGCCCGAGCCGTCGACCTGCCGGACGGTGGACGTCCGGACGCCCTCCTTCCGCAGGTACGCGTCGACGGCGGCGAGCCCCGCGCCCCAGGTGCCGCGGCCGGCCGTCTCGTACCCGATCGTCTTGGTGAGGGCCTCGGCGTGCATGTTGTTCGACAGCTTCATGAACGGGCGCACGAGGTCCTTGAGCGGCATGGAGCTGTGCGTGGCGAGGATCCTCGCGGCCGGGGGAGTGGCCACCCCGAGCCGGGGCGGCCCGCCCACCCGTACGCCCCGGGCGGCGAGGGCGTCGGCGAAGACGGCCGCCGCGTACCCGGTCGGCTCCCAGACGGTGATCCACTCCTTGGCCGGGGCGCCCTGGAGGGGGATCTCGCCGGTCACGGTGAGGGTGTTCGTGCCGTGCTCGCGCGCGATCGTGAGCGTGTCCGGGCGGCCGGCGGGGACGGTGACGGCGCGGTTGTCGACGCGTACGTAGTCGGTCGCCGGCGTCACGGTCACCCGCGGCCGCGCGCCCGCCCCGGCCGCCGGGGCCGCCTCGACGACGACCGTGCCGGAGTCGTAGTCGGTGTCGGGGGCGACCGTGAGCGGGGAGGTCTGCGCCGAGTAGTACGACGACTCGTCGTCGGCGGCCCAGGAGCGTCCCAGCCGGTTCGCGTCGAAGCGGGTGTCGTCGGCGACCAGCCGGCCGGTCACCCGCCGGACGCCGGCGGCGGCGACCTGGGCGGCCAGCGCCTCGTAGTCCCTGGCGAGAGTGGTCGGGTCGCCCGTGCCGCGCAGGTACAGGTCGCCGAGGAGGACGCCGCCCCTGGGGCGGGCGGTCGCAAGGACCTCCGTACGGAACCGGTACTCCGGGCCGAGCAGCGCCATGGCGGCGACCGAGGTGGCGATCTTCGTGTTGGAGGCGGGCATGAGCCGGTCGCCCCCGTCGCGCTGGTACAGGGTGTCGCCGGTCCGGGCGTCCGCGACGACGACCCCCGCCGCGCCGCCGTCCAGCCGTGGGTCGGTGAGGATCGTGTCGATGGCCCCCTTGAGCCCGGTGTCGGAAGGTCCCGCCCCGGCGGTGAGGGTGCTCGCCGTGAGGAGTCCGGCGAGCACTAAGACGAGGGTGGTGACGCGCGTCACATGTCTGCTCATGAGGAGGAGGATGGCGGAGCGTGCCCGGGCTGGGAAGGAGGCGTGTCAGGCGGGCGGGTGCACCTCGACGTACACCTCGGCGGGGAGGCGGTCGGCGCCGGTGACCTGAAGCCGTCGCGTCTCGATCCGCCGCAGCGAGCGCGCGCCGGCGAGGGGGGAGAGGTCGACCGAGCCCGCCGGGCCCGGTCCGGGGCTGATCAGGCTGAGGTTGCGCAGGTGGGGGAACACGCCGGCCAGTCGGTGGAGCGCCCGGTCGCCGTCGGCGATCACGAGGCCGATCCCCGTGACGCCCGGAAGCGCGAGGGACGCGGGGCAGGACGCCAGGGAGGCGGACGCGCAGGCCAGGTACGCCAGGCTCGGCAGCTCGGCCACGTCCTGCCAGTCGTCCGCGGACAGCCGGCCCAGATAGGCGGCGAACCGGAGCCCGGGGTAGCGGCGCAGCCCGCCCAGCCCCTCCCGGGGCGGCGCCGGCATCTCCAGGTGCTCGAGCGGGGCCTTCGGCGGCAGGCAGGCGAGGCTCCACGCGGTGTCCTCGGAGACGTACACGCGCAGCGTCCGCAGCCGGTCGAGTGAGGCCAGGCAGTCCAGGTCCGGGTGCGCCCTGGGCCTGGCCACCCGGAGCCCCTCGGGGGAGACGTGCCGCAGCACGGCGGCCAGTCGGGTGGCGGAGACGCCCTCCCGTACGTCGAGCCGGGGCATCCGCAGGCCGAGGCGCAGCAGGGCGTCGGCCTGGTCGTCGGAGGCGATCGTGAAGTCGAGCCCGTCCGGGTCGACCCGGGAGACGATCTCCTCGGCGTAGGCGGCGGTGTCGAACCGGGACCACGCCCAGATGAGCTGCGACCGCACCGGCAGGTACGGGTGGCCGGCGAACCGGGCCAGGTAGGGCAGGGCGGCGTCCGACGCGATGTGGGTGGCGGTGATGACCACCATCCGGGCCTGTTCGTCGTCGAGGTCCTCCGGGCCCGGGAGCAGGTCCAGGACGAGGGGGCCGACCGAGGCCAGTTCGCGGGCCTCCTCCGGGCTGCGGGGCGGGACGACCTCCGCCGTGCGGTCCAGCAGGGTGCGCTGGAGGCCGGGGGCCAGTTCCGTGGCGTGTTCGAGGGCGGCCGCCGCGACGAAGAGGATCCGGAGCCGGGTGCGGCGGTCGGTGGCGCGGTCGGCGGCGGCCAGCAGCTCGGTGAGGATCTCGGCGCATTCGCGCGGGCGGGCGTGGGCGACCGCCATGCGGATGACGTCCTCCCACTGGTCGTCGCCCGCGTGGTCGGTCAGGACCCCGATGTGCCAGTCGTCGACGATGGCCTTGGCGGCGAGGTAGTCCTGGAAGGTCCGGTGGACGAAGTCCACGGCGTCGGGGCCGGGCTCCCGCAGCAGGCCGCTGCGCTGGAGCAGGTGCTGGAAGACGGCCTCCGGTTCGCCGGCGGCGGCCGCGTCCGGGATGGCCGGGATCGCGTCGAGCACGATCGTCCGGGCGCGGGACCGGTCCATCTCGGTGCGGCCGTTGATCGTGAGCCAGTAGGCGAGCCGCTGGATCAGCCGGATCTGCGGGGCCTCGCCGAGGTCGACGCCGGTCGGGTCGCCCATGTCGCGCTCGCGGTCGCGGCGGGCGAGCAGCATGTCGAGCGCGGCGTCGTACAGGCCCTTGCGGCCGCGCGGGAGGAAGCCGCGCCGGTCGCGGTGCAGGGCGCAGATCAGGCCGCACATCAGGGGGTTGGTGGCGAGGCGGGCGAGGTCCTGCTTGGTGCGCAGGGCGTCGAGCAGGGGCTGCTCGTACGACGTGGCGTCCGGGCCGGCGGCCGCGTGCCAGCGGCGGACGAACGCGGTCGCTTCCGTGCGGCTCATCGGGGTCAGCGCCAGCTCGGTGAAGCCGTCCGGGGCCAGCCAGTCGTCGCGTACGGCGGACGGGCGGGAGGTGACGAGCCACCGGTTGCCGGTGCCGTACGCGGCGAGCAGGTCGCGCAGCCAGCGGCGGGTGCGGTCGCGCTCCGGTTCGGGCACCTCGTCGATGCCGTCGACGAGGATCAGCCCGCGCCCGGCCGACAGCACGCGGTCGGCCCAGCCGTCGGGCGGGGCGAGGGGGCAGCCGACGGCCGGCAGGAAGCGGTCGGGGGCGGGCAGCCGCTCGCCGTGCCGGGTGAGGGTGCGCAGGGGCAGGACGAAGGGCACGCGGTCCCGCAGGTAGGCCATGCGCGCGTCCGGGTCGCCCTTCGAGGCCGAGACCGCCAGCCACTGGACCAGGGTGGTCTTGCCGGAACCGGCGACCCCGCGCAGCAGGACCCGGTCGTGCTGGGCCAGCGCCTGGTCGGCGGGGCGGCGCGGGGCGGGTGCGGCCTCCTCGTCGCACACCGTCACCGTGCAGGAGAAGCCCGGCCGGGGCGCCGGCCGCGTGTCCGGGGTGCTCGCCTCCAGGGAGAGGTACGCCGCGTCCAGTGGCCAGGCGTCCGGGGTGGTGTGCAGGTCGATGCCGTAGATGGTCAGGCTGCCGTGCTTCTTCGCGACGTACGCGCGGTAGCGGAGCTCGAACGCCGCGTCCCGGGCGAAGGGCCGGGGCGTACGGGCGATGAGGGCGTCGACCTTGGCGATCAGCTCCGCCTGGGTGTGGGCCTGCTCCACGAGGGTGCGGGCGACGAAGGTGGAGCGCTGGGTGAAGAAGTGCAGGACGTGCAGGCAGGCCCACTCGGTGATCGAGTCCAGGAAGAGCGACGCGTCGGTCGAGAGCCCCGCGGGGGCGGGGGCGGCGCCGCGCAGCCTGCCCGCGAGCTCGCGGTGGCCGAGGCGGACCGCCTGGACGTCGTCCATGTCCAGGTCGCCGAGCGCGAGCAGGGTGCGGGCGAGGGCGTCGGTGACGGCTTCGGCCTCGTCGTGCGGGAAGGGCGGCTCGCCGGGGGTGGCGAGCGCATCGGCGACGAGCCGTGCGGCCAGCCTGCGGACGTCCCGTTCGGTGAGCGTCCGCTTCTCGCCCCGGAAGGAGACGAGCCGGGTCAGGCGGACGCGCTGCTCGGCCAGCCCGGCGCCGGGGCCGTCCTGGACCAGGAGCTTCCTGATCAGGGGCGCGATCGCGCTCGACGCGAGGCGGGTGCCGATGAGTGCTGGATCCACGTGCGTCCCCCCGGAGCCACGGCGTGATCGTCGACGCGTCGAGACTAGCCCGGGTCGCGTGGCCCCCGTCACGATTCCGGTGGACTTCCGGGCCGGTGGCCGTGACAAGGCGCACAGGCGTTTTGGGCGGTACTACGTGGAATAGTGCGTTCGGCCGGGTAGGAGGGGTGGCCCGGCGGGCGCGGGCGGGGGGCCGGAGCGGGCGCGGTGGCCGAGGGGGCGGTGACCGAGGCGGAAAGGGCCAGGCAGTCGGGGCCCCAAGAGGGATAAACCTTGTTTTCTTCGGACATTTCGGGCTGTTGCCCTGCGGTGAGGCGGCGCGTCAAGCGTCCAGGTCACACCGGACGGCCTACGACCAGATGTCGTAGATGGGCGGTTTGAGGCGGGATGGGTGGGCGGGTTACCAAGGATGAGCCCGACCACCCGGCGCGGTCATCGCGTCGGGTCCGCTCTTGTCCGGAGGACTTTCCCGCATGTCGAAGCGCGCTCAGCACCCCGCCCGTAACGCCGTCGTCGCCCTCGCCGCCGCCGGCATGGGAGCGTCGATGGTGTTCGGAGGCGGTGCCGCCGTCGCCGCCGACAGCAAGACGGCCCCCGCCCTCGGCCCGGCCGCCGCCGTCGCCGCCCAGGCCGACGCCCAGGCCGCCCAGGCCAAGGCCGCCCAGGTCGCCGCCGCGAAGAAGGCCGCTGCCGCGAAGGCCGCCGCCGCCAAGGCCGTGGCCGCGAAGAAGGCCGCCGCCGCCAACGCCGCGAAGAAGGCCGCCCTCGCCAAGAAGGCCGCCGCGAAGAAGGCCGCGTCCTGGGTCAAGCCGGTCAACGGCTACACCCTGACCGCCAGCTTCAACCAGGGCGGCGCCATGTGGTCCCACAAGCACTCCGGCCAGGACTTCGCCGTGCCGGTCGGCACCCCGGTCAAGGCCGCCCACTCCGGTGTCGTCGTCAAGGCCGGCCCGAACGGCGGCGGCGACGGCCCCGCGTACGGCAACGCCGTCGTGATCAAGCACGCCAACGGCCGTTACTCGCAGTACGCCCACCTGTCGAAGGTCAACGTCGCCATCGGCGAGACCGTGAAGACCGGCGAGACCATCGCCCGCTCCGGCAACACCGGCAACTCCTCCGGTCCCCACCTGCACTTCGAGATCCGTACGACCCCGAACTACGGCTCCGCGCTCAACCCGGCGAAGTTCCTGCGCGCCGAGGGCGTCGTCATCTGACGCTCAGCCCTGTGCGGGCCCGCCGTGGGCCCGGGTCACCAGATCGACGGCGACTTCGAGGACGGCCGCGCGCTTCTCCTCGGGGTCGCCGTCGACGTGCTGCATGAAGAACATCCCGGCGTGCATGGTGAACAGGGCGCTGATGCAGCGCACCCGGTCGGCCATGGCGAAGTCCGGCTCCTGGACCAGCCCGGTGAGCGTGACCATGCGCTCCTTGAACGTCTCGCCGATGCTCAGGTCGCGTACGGTCGCCTGGTTCTCCTGCATGAAGCGGAACAGCGGGGCCGCGCCGATGAGCGCCGCGTGGTAGCGGCGCAGGATCTCCCGCTTGGTCTCCAGGGTGCGCGGCTGTTCCTCGGCCCAGGCGATCAGGTCGTCGATCGGCCGCGTCAGATCCCTGAACAGGCTGATGACGATGTCTTCCTTGGTCTTGAAGTGGTAGTACAGCGCCGCCTTGGTGACCTCCAGGCGCTCGGCGATCTCGCGCAGCGAGGTCTTCTCGTAGCCCTGCTCGGCGAAGAGTTCGAGGGCCACGTCCTGGATGCGCTGACGGGTGTTGCCTCTGGCCATGGTCCGCTCCCACAAACTTACTTGACGCCCGGCTAGTGACGGGTCTACCGTCACCAGTGTAGTAACTAGCCGGGCGGCAAGTAAGTAACGGGAGTGGGAATCATGTCCGAGGCCCTGCGCACACCAGCGACCGACCAGGAAAGACCGCCGCGCAGCGTCCGCGTGGTCCTCCTGGCGCTCATGATCGCCATGCTGCTGGCCATGCTCGACAACATGATCATCGGTACGGCGATGCCGACGATCGTCGGAGAGCTGGGCGGCCTCGCCCACCTGTCCTGGGTGGTCACCGCGTACACCCTGGCCACCGCCGCCTCCACCCCCATCTGGGGCAAGCTCGGTGACCTCTACGGCCGCAAGGGCACCTTCCTCACCTCGATCGTGATCTTCCTGATCGGCTCGGCGCTCAGCGGCATGGCCCAGGACATGGGCCAGCTCATCGGCTTCCGCGCGGTCCAGGGCCTGGGCGCGGGCGGCCTGATGGTCGGCGTCATGGCGATCATCGGCGACCTGATACCGCCGCGTGAGCGGGGCAAGTACCAGGGCATGATGGCCGGCGTCATGGCCCTCGCCATGATCGGCGGACCGCTGGTCGGCGGCACCATCACCGACCACTGGGGCTGGCGCTGGTCCTTCTACATCAATCTGCCGCTCGGCGCGGTCGCCCTCGCCATGGTCACCGCCGTACTCCACCTCCCGAAGCGGCATCGCGACCACCGGCCCCGCATCGACTACCTCGGCGCGGCCCTGCTGACCGTCGGCATCACCGCCATCGTGCTGGTCACCACCTGGGGCGGTACGGAGTACGCCTGGGACTCCGCCGTCATCATGGAGCTGATCGCCCTCGGCGCCGTCGCGCTCGCCGGCTTCCTGTACGTCGAGACCCGCGCCCCCGAGCCGATCATGCCGCTGCACATCTTCCGCAGCCGCAACTTCACCCTCATGTCGGTGATCGGCTTCCTCGCCGGCTTCGTGATGTTCGGCGCCACGCTCTTCCTGCCGCTGTACCAGCAGTCCGTGCAGGGCGCGTCCGCCACCAACTCCGGCCTGCTGCTCCTGCCGATGCTGCTCGCGATGATGGCCGTCTCGCTCGTCGCGGGACGCGTCACCACCAGCACCGGCAAGTACAAGATCTTCCCGATCGCCGGTGGCGCGCTGATGGTCGCCGGCCTCTTCCTGCTCGCCCAGATGGACACCGGCACCTCCCGCCTCACCTCGGGCGTCTACATGGCCGTCCTCGGCGCCGGCATGGGCTTCCTGATGCAGATCACCATGCTCGTCGCGCAGAACAGCGTCGAGATGAAGGACATGGGCGTCGCCTCCTCCGCGACCACCCTGTTCCGCACCCTCGGCGCATCCTTCGGCGTGGCCATCATGGGCGCGCTGTTCACCGGCCGCGTCCAGGACGAGATGGCCGCCCGGGGCGGCGGCGCGGCCACGCAGACGTCCGCGCAGCTCGACGCGGCGAGCCTGGCGCGGCTGCCGGAACACGTCCGCGAGGCGTACCAGTTCGCCGTGTCGTCCGGCACCCACCTCGCCTTCCTGGTGGGCGCGGCAGTCGCGGTCCTCGGCTTCGTGGCGGCGTTCTTCGTCAAGGAGGTCCCGCTCAAGGGCGCGGGCCCCGAGGACGCGCCCTCCAAGGCCGGCCAGCAGCAGGAGCGGCTCGCCGACACGGCGGCCTGACCGCTCGTCCGGACGCGCCCCGACGGCACGCGGGCCCTGCCGTCAGGGCGTGTCCGGCAGGTGCAGTATCGGGAAACTGCCCGTCGTCGTGGGCGCGTGCTCCGGGAGCCACAGCACCGCGATCGCACCGCCGTTGCCGGTCGCCGTGCCCGTGGGCGCCGCGTTGCGGAAGGTGAGCCGCGCGCCCAGCACCCGGGCCTGGCCCGCCGCGATCGTCAGGCCCAGCCCGTGACCGTGCCCGGCGCGGTCACTGGCGCCGGTACGGAACCGGCTCGGACCCTCCCGCAGCAGCGCCTCCGGGAACCCCGGCCCATGGTCGCGCACCCGCAGCACCCGGCCCTCGACCGTGACCTCGATCGGCCCCCCGCCGTGCTTGTTGGCGTTCGCCAGCAGGTTGCCCAGAATCCGCTCCAGCCGGCGCGGATCGGTGTTCACCCACGACTCGTGCACCACCCGCACCTCGGCGTCCGGGTACAGCGCGGTGACCCGCCGCTCGACGAACTCCCCGAGCGCGATCTCCTGGAGCTCGGCCCGCTCGGAGGCACTGTCCAGCCGGGCCACCTCCAGCACGTCCTCGACCAGCGTGCGCATCGCCTGCGCCCGGTCCCGCACCAGCTCGGTCGGCCGCCCCGGCGGCAGCAGCTCGGCGGCCGTGAGCAGCCCGGTCACCGGCGTACGCAGCTCGTGCGCGATGTCCGCGGTGACCCGCCGCTCGGCCTCGATCCGCTCGTTGAGCGCGTCCGTCAGGGCGTCCACCGCCCGCGCCAGCTCGTCGGTCTCGTCGCGTACGACACCGCCGATCGCGTCCCGGACCCGTACCTCCGTGTTGCCCTGGGCGACCTTCCCGGCCGCGGTGGCGGCCTTTCGCAGCCGCCGCGAGAGCTGGCCGCCGATCAGCACGCCCAGCGCGCAGCCACCGAAGACCACCGACACCGAACCGACGATCAGCGCCTCGTCCAGGTCCTTCATGATCGTCGTGCTGCGGCTGGCGAACTGGCTGTGCAGCGACAGCACGTCCCCGTTGCCCAGCGGCACGGCGGCCCACACGTCCGGCGGGCCCTCCTCGTGCTCCTGCACGTACGTCCCGCGCCGCCGCTCCCGCATCAGCTCGTCGAGCTGCGGGGGCAGGTTCGGGTCGTTGAGCTTCGCCCCGAACTTGGGGTCGCCCTTCGGCTTCGCCGACTCGTACATCCGCTGCGCGAACAGCAGCCGCTCCATCTGCACGTCCCGCGCGTTCCCCAGCATCGAGACCCGGGCGGCGTTGTGGACGACAAGGCTGAGCGCGACCGCGACCAGCGCGCCCACGGCGGCGATGGCGATCGAGATCTTCCACCGCACACCCGTGCGCAGTGCCGGCGGCTTCATCCCTTGAGCTTGTAGCCGAAACCGCGGACCGTCTCGATCCGGTCCTGGCCGATCTTGGTGCGCAGCCGCTGCACATGGACGTCCACGACCCGCGTGTCGCCGCCCCAGCCGTAGTCCCACACGCGCTCCAGCAGCTTGTCACGCGACAGGACCGTGCCCGGCGCCGACGAGAACTCCAGCAGCAGCCGCATCTCCGTCGGGGTCAGCGCCACCGGGGCACCGCCCTTGCGGACCTCCATGCCGTCGGTGTCGACCTCCAGGTCACCGAAGACCAGCACACCGCCCTGCGCCTGACCCGCCCGGTCCGCGTCCGCGCCACCGGGACCGCCCGCGGACCCGCCCGCGTGACCGAACCGGCGCAGCACCGCGCGGATGCGGGCGACCAGCACCGCGCCGTCGAAGGGCTTGGTGACGTAGTCGTCGGCACCGGCCTCCAGGCCCAGCACCACGTCGATCGAGTCGGCGCGGGCCGACAGCATGATCACCGGCACGGTCGACTCGTCGCGGATGCGCCGGCACAGGCTCACGCCGTCCATGCCGGGCAGCATGACGTCCAGCAGCGCGATGTCCGGCTGCCGCTGCCGGAAGGACTCCAGGCCGGACAGCCCGTCCGGCATGGCCGTCACCGCGAAGCCGTCCCGCTCCAGGGCGAGCTGCGTGGCCTCACGGATGACGTCGTCGTCCTCCACGAACAGGACATGGGTCTCGGCCATCGACGTGTTCTCTCCGTGCTCTCTCGGTTCCTGCTCGTTCACCGCCCGGGGCGCCGCCGGGGCGCCGCCGGGCCACCCCGGCCGCTGCGTCAGCCCTTGCCGGGCGCGGTCGGCTCAGCGCCGTCGATGCCGCCGTCCCCCACCGTCTTGCTGTACTCGTTGTGCACCCGGTCGTGCTCCGTGAACTTGTTGCCCGCCCACCGGTAGGTGATCACGTCCTCGCCGGAGGGGTACGACACCGGGTCGTCCTCCGCGTACACCTGCTTGGTGACGACCAGGTCGCCGCGGTCGATCGTCGAGTAGACGGCGGGCTCCTCCAGCGCGAACACGTTCGCGTACGCCGTGCCCTTGGCGTCGTCCTTCGCGTCGCCGAGACGGTACACGTACGTCCCGACGCCCACCGCGTCACCGCACGTCAGAACGTTCACCACGACGTCCGGGGTACCGGAGTCGGTGAGGGTCCCGTACGAGGTGTCGACCGGGTAGGCGTCGGCCACGCACGGCTTCAGGTCGTCCTTGACCCGCTCGCTGACCTTCGGGTCGTTCATGATCAGCCGGACCGCGTCCACCTTCTTCACCGGCGACGACGCCGACGACGCGGGGGCCGGCGCGCTCGACGGCGTGCCTTGGTCGGCCCGGGCGGCACCCTCGTCGCGCGTCCCCGTGCCACCGGTGGAGCAACCGGCCGTGAGCAGGCCGATGGCGGCGGCCACCGCCATCGCCGTGGTGCCCGCCGCCCGGACCCTGCCGGTGCCGCTCGTGTGGTCTCTGGCGCTCAGGCCGCGCACCGCTCCCGCCCCCGTTCGTGGCCACGTCCGGCCGCGCGCTGCGCACGGCCGTCACGCTCCAGGGCGCGGGCGTCGATGTCCCGGCTCTCCAGCTCCTGGCGGAGGCGGGCGAGCGCCCGGTGGAGCGTGGACTTCACCGTACCGGTCGACATGCCGAGCGCGGCGGCCGTCTCCTCGGTGCTCATCTGCTCCCAGTGCCGCAGCACCACGACGCTGCGCTGCTTGGGCGCCAGCACCTTCAGGATGTCCATCAGCAGGGCCCGGTCGGCGTGCTGCTCGGTGGCGTCGTCGACGGACGCGTCGGGGAGCTGCTCGGTGGGCACCTCCTCCAGCTTGCGGGCGCGCCACCACTCGGTACGCGTATTGATCATCACCCGGCGCAGGTACGCGTCGGCGAGACCCTTGTCGGCTATGCCGTCCCAGCGGCCGTACGTGCGGGCCAGCGCCGTCTGGAGCAGGTCCTGCGCGTCCACCGGGTCGGGAACGAGACGTCGGGCGCTGCGCAGCAGGGCGTCCTGCCGTGTGCGTACGTACTCCTCGAATTCGAGCACCTCGCCGTGCGACATCCCGAACCGCCTCCGATCCCCGTGAAACCCCGTGTGCTGCTTACGTCCGGAGACGCTACGGAGCTCGTGTCACGGGGCTGTCCGCACAGCCCGTCGGAGGACGCACGGCTGGCCATCGGTTGTGTAACAGCGATGGTGTTACGAAGCCGGAGGCGGCCCCGGCTCCGCACGGCTCACCCGGCCGGAAGCCGGTAGCGACCGCCGTCCAGGGGCTCGACCAGGCCGTCCGCGACCAGGCCGTCCAGGGCGCGGGCACGCTGCACCGGGTCGTGCCAGACCGCGTCCAGCGCGGCCTGCTCCACCGGGCCCGGCGCCTCGCGCAGCACGGCGAGCAGCCGGCCGCGCACCTGGCGGTCCGTGCCCGCGTACGTCTGGCCGCGCCGCGCCGGGCCGTCATGGGCCGGCTTGCCCGCCAGACGCCACGCGCACCGCGCGGCGATCGGGCACCGGGCGCAGTCCTCGTTCCGGGCGGTGCACACCAGGGCGCCCAGCTCCATGGAGGCCGCCGCCCAGCGGGCCGCCGTGCCCTCCTCCTTCGGCAGCAGTTCCCGCGCCAGCTTCCGCTCGGCGGCGGTGGTGGCGTTCGGCGGGTACTGCACACCCGTCACCGAGCGGGCGAACACCCGCCGCACATTGGTGTCCAGCACGGCGTGGCGCTGCCCGTACGCGAACGACGCCACCGCCGCCGCCGTGTAATCGCCGATGCCGGGCAGGGCGAGCAACTGCGCGTGATCGCTCGGTACGTCGCCGCCGTGCCGTTCCGTTATCGCCACCGCCGCGCCGTGCAGCCGCAGCGCCCGGCGCGGGTAGCCCAGCCGGCCCCAGGCGCGCACGGCCTCACCGGGGGCCTCGGCGGCCAGGTCGGCGGGGCGGGGCCAGCGGGCCAGCCACTGTTCGTACACCGGGAGCACCCGGCTGACCGGGGTCTGCTGGAGCATGAACTCGCTGACCATCACCCCCCAGGCGCCCGCCTCGGGGCGGCGCCAGGGGAGGTCGCGGGCGTTCTGCTCGAACCAGGCGAGCACGGGCGCGTGCAGCTCGACGGCGGCGGGCCTGGTTCCGGGAGTGGAGGGGATCGCAGTCATGGCACGTCCGATCCTGGCACGTTCCTCACACGCGGCGGTGCATCGGCTCCCGGCGCCGCCGGGACACGGCGTGGTCGGGAACGGCGGGCCCCGGCCCGGCCAGCCAGGTGGCCAGGGCCGACCTGCTCATCCGCATCGTGTCGGCCAGCGACCGGGTCGGCCCGGTCAGCAGCTTGACGAACAGCACGGCGGCCAGCGCGCCCAGCACCAGGCCCGCCGCCACATCGTGCGGGTAGTGCACCCCGACGAACACCCGCGAGAACGCCATGAGCACCGCCATCGGCACCGTCAGCCAGACGATCCCGCGCCACGCCAGGGCGAGGGCCACGGCGGCGGCACCGGCGATGGCGGAGTGGTTGCTCGGGAAGGACCAGTCGCCGTGCGGCGGGCACTCGACGATCGAGGCGGCGGCCCCGGCCACCGCACGGCACGGGCGCTCCTCGTCCACCACCGACTTCAGCAGCTCGCTGACCACGTACCCGAACGCGGTGCCCAGCGGCGCCAGAACGGCGAGCGCCATGGCGCGGGAGTCGGCGGGGCGGGCCCGCCACCAGCCGGCGACGAACAGCACGCCGAACAGCAGCAGGCCGGCCTCCGTCCACAGCTCGGCGACGAGCTGCAACCAGCCCGGGGAGTCGTGGGCGAGGTCGGTGATGTCGCGATAGAGGTCCTGGCTCATGGTTACGGACGGTACCTGGCGCCAGGGGCCCGCCCGACCGGAGCCCGGGCGTTCGAGTGTGATCATCGGCAAAACTTGGTGCACAGGCGGCGGGTGGGGCGGGAGTTGGTGCCGATCTCTCGTACAGTTTGGGCCGTGGGATCTCTGCGCAATCCGGTCGGGCCGCTTCCCTCCTCCATCTACTGGCGTCGGAGGGCAGTCGCGGCGAGCCTGATCGCGCTGCTCGCGCTGCTGATCGTATGGTTCGTCAGCTCCGGTGACGGCGACGGGGACAAGGGCGGCGACGACTCCAACGGCGCCGCTCCCGCGACCTCCATCACGCCGGGCCCCACCCGGCCGGGACCGGCGATCAGCGAACAGCCGGGCGGACGCGACGAGTCGGAGCCCGGCGAGGGGGACGACGGCGGCAAGAACGGCGACACCACGTCACCGGGCGGCGCGGACTCCGGCACCGGGGGCACGGGAGGCGGACCGGGCGGCGACAGCGGCCCGGGCACCGGTAACGGCTCCGGCTCCGGCGGCGGTTCCGGTACGGGAGCGGGCTCCGGCCAGCAGGTCCCGGCGAACTCGCCCCTGCCCAACTGCGCCCCGGGCTCCCTGCAGTTGACGCTGCGCAGCGTCAAGGTCAGTTACGCGCCCGGCGAGAAGCCCCGCTTCCAGCTCGTCGCCCGCAACACCTCCGCCACCACCTGCAAGGCCGACCTCGGCCCCACGACGGCCGTGCTGAGCATCAAGAACAACGAGGCCGACCAGGTCTGGTCCTCGAAGGACTGCCCGCGCGGCTCCGGCCCCCTGCTGCTGCGCGTCCCGGCCGGCGGCAGCGTCACCCACGCCGTGGAGTGGGACCGCCGCCCGAGCGCGCCGCGCTGCGCGACGCCGGCCGGGGCGACCGCCGGGCCGGGCACCTACCTGGTCGAGGCCACGGTCCCGGGCGCGAAGGTGATGCCCGCGTCGTTCACGCTCACCAAGGACTGACCGGCCGGCAGGGGCCGGCGGGTCAGACGTACCGCTCGAGGATCGACGACTCGGCGAGCCGCGACAGGCCCTCGCGCACGCTGCGGGCCCGCGCCTCGCCGACCCCGTCGACGGTCTGGAGGTCGTCCACGCTCGCGGCGAGCAGCTTCTGCAGGCCGCCGAAGTGCTCCACGAGCCGCTCGATGATGGCACCGGGCAGCCGCGGCACCTTGGCCAGCAGGCGGTAGCCGCGCGGCGAGACCGCCGAGTCGAGGGCCTCCGGCGACCCGGTGTAGCCCAGGGCGCGGGCCACGATCGGCAGCTCCAGCAGCTCGGCGTGGCTGAGCGCGTCCAGCTCGGTGAGCGCCTCGGGAACCGTACGGGACCGCTTGGCCGTGGGCTCCGGGACGTAGTCGCGGACCACCAGCTCCCGCTCGGGCTCGACGCCCGCGATCAGCTCGTCGAGCTGGAGCGCGAGCAGCCGCCCGTCGGTGCCGAGCTCGACGACGTACTCCGCGATCTCGGTGGCGATCCGGCGCACCATCTCCAGACGCTGGGCGACGGCGGTGACGTCCCGGACGGTGACCAGGTCCTCGATCTCCAGCGCGGAGAGCGTGCCGGCGACCTCGTCCAGGCGGAGCTTGTACCGCTCCAGGGTGGCGAGGGCCTGGTTCGCGCGCGACAGGATGGCCGCCGACTCCTCCAGCACCCGGCGCTCACCGTCCACGTACAGGGCGATCAGCCGCATCGACTGCGACACGGACACCACGGGGAAACCGCACTGCTTGCTCACCCGGTCCGCCGTGCGGTGCCGCGTGCCGGTCTCCTCGGTGGGGATCGACGCGTCCGGCACGAGCTGGACGCCGGCCCGGAGGATCTTGGTGATGTCCTTGTCGAGGATCAGCGCGCCGTCGAGCTTGCACAGCTCACGCAGCCGGGTCGCGGTGAACTCCACGTCCAGCACGAACCCGCCGGTGCACATCGACTCGACGGTCTTGTCCATGCCGAGGACGATGAGACCACCGGTGTTTCCCCGGAGGATGCGCTCCAGTCCGTCGCGCAGCGACGTACCCGGCGCGACGGCGCTGAGCGAGGCGCGCATGAGCGCCTCGTTGCCGGAGCCCGCGCCGGACTTTCCGGGAGCTGCTGCCCCGTCCTTGGCTGCCACTGCACTCCTCCGGCTCGTACGGATGGGCGAGACCTGGGCAAAGTCTAGCGACCCCGCCCGCGCCCGTCGGGCCTCCCGGCCGGTCCACGCCCCACGGCCGCCCGCGGACGGCTGCCGCCGGGCGGTGCCGGACCGTGGCCCCCCGCCTTGCCCGGCCGGCCGGCCGGTGGTGCGGCCGGTGCCGGTGGGTGGTGGGGCGTGGCCCCTCCGGGCTCGCCGGGTCACGCGTACGGGAGCCACTGGGCCGGCCCTCTGCCGCCCCGCCCTTCCTCTGGGGCGCCTTGCCCGCCGGCCGGTCGGTGGTGCGGCCGGTGCCGGTGGGTGGGGGGCGTGGCCCCTCCGGGCTCGCCTCCTCGAGGCCGGCGGCCTTGGCTCTCACACAAGGGAGCCCTTCCGTTGCCGCCAACCTCTGCGGGGGCGACCCTGCACGGCCCCACCCCGGCCGTACGCCGTCCGCGGGCCGGGGGATGTGTGGGGACGGCGGTCCTCCTGTTGTACGCCGACCGCGGGCCGGTGGGTGTGGGGAGACGGCGAGCCCCCGGCCGTACGCCGTCCGCGGGCCGGTAGGTGTGTGGGGACGGCGGGGCCCCGGTCGTACGCCGACTGCGGGCCGGTGGGTGTGAGGAGACGGCGAGGAGGGGCCGTGCAGGGTCGCCCCCGCAGCCGATTGGCGGCGAGATACGGCGCCGAGACCGGCTCGGCACCCCGCCAACGGCGAGGAGGCGAGCCCGGAGGGGCCCCGACCCTTGCCCACCGGCATCAGCCGACCCACCGGTGACCGCGCCGCACGGCACCCGCCCCGACCCGGACCCACCGGCCGCAACCGACCACCCGGTCACCCCCGCCGCGCCGCATGGCACCCCGCGCCGCACGGCACCCGCCCCGATCCGGACCCGCCCGGCAGGGGCCGGGCGTCAGCCCGTGGGGGCCTCGTCGCGCGGGGCCGGTGCGCGGCGGCGGGCGCGGGGCAGAACGCGCAGCGCGTCGCCCATGTCGGCGACCTCCGTGACCGTCATGCCGGGCGGGACCTTCCCCGCATCGGCCGGGACCAGCGCGTGGGTGAAGCCCAGCCGGTGCGCCTCGGCGAGACGGCGCTGGACGCCCGTGACGCGCCGGACCTCGCCCGCGAGGCCGACCTCACCGATGGCGACCAGGTTCTTCGGCAGCGGGGTGTCGCTCGCCGCCGACGCCAGGGCCAGCGCCACGGCGAGGTCGGCGGCCGGTTCGGAGAGCCTCACCCCGCCGACCGTGGCCGAGTAGATGTCCCGCTTGCCGAGCGCGGTGATCCGGCCGCGCTGCTCCAGCACCGCCAGCATCATCGAGACCCGGGAGGTCTCCAGGCCGGACGTGGTGCGGCGAGGAGACGGGATCTGCGAGTCGACGGTGAGCGCCTGGACCTCGGCCACCAGCGGGCGCCGCCCCTCCAGGGTGACCGTCAGGCACGTACCCGGCACCGGCTCGGCGCGCCGGGTGAGGAAGAGGCCCGACGGGTCGGCCAGGCCCGTGATGCCCTCGTCGTGCAGCTCGAAGCAGCCCACCTCGTCCGTGGCCCCGTACCGGTTCTTCACGCCCCGCACCAGGCGCAGCCGCGCGTGCCGGTCGCCCTCGAAGTGGAGGACGACGTCCACCAGGTGCTCCAGCAGCCTCGGCCCGGCGATGGCGCCGTCCTTGGTGACGTGGCCCACCAGCAGCGTGGACATGCCCCGCTCCTTGGAGGCGCGGATCAGCGCGCCGGCGACCTCGCGGACCTGGGCCATGCCGCCGGGCGCGCCGTCGATCTCGGGGGAGGCGACGGTCTGCACGGAGTCGAGGACGAGGAGCGAGGGCTTGACGGCGTCCAGGTGGCCCAGAACGGCGGACAGGTCGGTCTCGGCCGCCAGGTACAGGTGGTCGTTGAGCGCGCCGATCCGGTCGGCGCGCAGCCGGACCTGGCTCGCGGACTCCTCACCCGTGACGTAGAGCGTGCGGTGGTCGTCGGACGCCGCCTTCGAGGCGACGTCGAGCAGGAGGGTGGACTTGCCGACGCCGGGCTCGCCCGCGAGGAGGACCACCGCGCCCGGTACAAGGCCGCCGCCCAGCACGCGGTCCAGCTCGTCCACGCCGGTCGTCCTGGCGGTGGCCTGCCGGCCGTCGACCTGACCGATCGGCAGCGCGGCGGTGGAGACGCGCCCCGCGGCGGTGGTACGGACGGCGGGCGCGCCGTACTCCTCCACCGTCCCCCACGCCTGGCACTCGGGGCAGCGGCCGAGCCATTTGGCGGTCGTCCAGCCGCACTCGGTGCAGCGGTAGGAGGGCCTGTCCTTGGCGGATTTCGTACGGGCAGCCATGCGCACGACCGTAGCGGGCCGCACTGACAACGCCTCCCGCGCGGGGCCTCCGTGGCGACCGGGACCGCAGGGGCGCCGGTGGGTGACCGGCGCGGATTCTGCGCTTCCTGTCCCCTTTTGAGGGATACGTTCACCCGTAAGGATTAAAAGTGCGGAAGGGGTGCGAAGGGTGTGCCTTCCACTGCCTACGGTCGCCGGGTGACGAGCAGCAGGCTGGAGCCCCCCACGCACACCACCGGCGCACACCGGGCGCGGCGCCGCGCGCCCCGGACCGGGCCCCGCACCCTGGCCCAGCGCCCACCGGCGCGCTACGAGCCGTATCTGGACGGGCTGTTCACATACTGCCTGTCCGTGCTGTGCGACCACGACGTGGCCACCACGGTGCTGGGTGACGTACTGGCCATCTCCGAGCGGCAGTTCGGGCGGTGTCCCGCCGCCGACCCCGAGCGGCGCGCCTGGCTGTACGCCCTCGCCCGCTGGGCCTGCCTCCGGGAGCTCGGCGAGCAGCGCCGCCGCCGGCACGGGCAGCGGCACGGCCAGGGGGCGCACGCCGGGCGCCTGCCCGCCCCGCCCGCCTCCGACGCGGCGGAGGGCGTCCCGCACGTTCCGCCCGAGCTCGCCGAGCGCCGCCGCCGCGAGCTGTCCCTGCTGGCCTGGCCCGAGGCCGCCGGCACCACGCCCGAGCAGCGCGAGGCGCTGGAGCTGGCCGTACGGCACCAGCTCGGCGCGCCCCAGGTCGCCGCGGTCCTCGGCATGGAGCCCCTCGCCGCCCGCGAGCTGCTGTCCGCCGCCGCCTGCGAGGTGGAGCGCACCCGCGCCGCGCTCGCCGTCGTCGAGACCGGCACCTGTCCGGCCGTCGCCCGGCTCACCGGGGACAACCGGGTGCTGCTCTCCGCGGCCCTGCGCCGCGAGCTCGTCCGGCACGTCGACGACTGCCCGCGCTGCCGCCGGGCCGCCGAGCGCGCCGAGGCGGGCGGCCCGTGGCCCGGCTCGTCCGTCACGCCCGCGCAGCTTCCGCTCGTCGAGGCGCCGAGGGCGGCGGCGTACATCGCGATGCTGCACGTCCCGCGTGCGCGGGCCGGCGGGCCCCGGTTCGGGCGCGACGGCTTTCCCCTGGACCCCAGGGACCACGCGGCCCGCCGCGAACGGATGCGGGCCCGGGCCCTGACGACGACCGTCGTGGCCACCGTGGTCGCGGCCCCGGTGCTCGCCCTGTGGGCGGCGTACCGGGGGGCTCCGCTGACGGGCGAGGGACACGACGGCTCCCCGGTCAGCGCGGCCGGGGCCGACGACCGGGCGAACGGCACCGAGGACCGGCCCGACCACTACGAGAACGCGGGCAGCGCCCGCAACGACACCAGACGCTCCGCCGCCCCCGGCTCCTCGCACGTCTCCGTCGAGGTCCTCAGCGCCGGCACGCCCCCGCCGCCGTCCGCCCCCGGACGCCCCACCCCGGGCCGGGTCACGGTCACGGCCCAGCCGGCGGCCGGCGACACCACGATGCTCACGCTCACGGCCTCGGGCGGCGCGCCGGTGACCTGGTCCCTGTGGACGGACGCCCCATGGCTGTACGCCAGCCGCGCCTCCGGCACCCTCGCCCCCGGCCGGTCGGTCACGGTGTACGTCTCCGTCGACCGCGCCCGCGAACCGGTCGGCCCCTGGACCGCCCGCGTCGGCGTCGACCCGGCGGGCGCCGTGGTGGAGATCGACGGCCACGGCACGCCGCGCCCCCCGTCCCGCCCGGGCCACGGCGGGCCCTCGGCCCCGCCGGCCACCACCCCGCCGCCGTCCCAGGACCCGACGCCGACCCCGACGCCCACGCCGCCGGCGTCCACGCCGCCGTCGACCCCGCCCCCCTCGCCGGACCCGACGCCCTCGGACACGCCCGCGCCCACGGCGCCCCCGTCGCCGGACGCCCCGGCCGGCTGACGAACGTCACCGCTCAGGACGCACCGGCCCCGCCGGGCCCACCAGGAACACCCGGAACACACGGGCACGGGCCACCGCGGCCGCGGACCCACCCGGGACGTCAGCCCACCGGGTCCGCCGGGTGCGGCGCCACCAGCGGGAGCTGCGACGCCAGGCGGGCCTCGCACAGCTCCACCAGCACGTCGTACGCCTCCTTGCCCATCAGCTCCGTCAGCTCCGGGCGGTACGTCACGTACACCGGCTCCCCCGCGCCGTGCGCCGAGGTCGCCGACGTGCACCACCAGTGCAGGTCGTGGCCGCCCGGGCCCCAGCCGCGCCGGTCGTACTCACCGATCGAGATCTGGAGCACCCGTGTGTCGTCGGGCCGGTCGATCCAGTCGTACGTGCGCCGCACCGGGAGCTGCCAGCAGACGTCCGGCTTCGTCTCCAGCGGCTCGCGGCCCTCGCGCAGCGCCAGGATGTGCAGCGCGCAGCCCGCCCCGCCCGCGAACCCGGGGCGGTTCTGGAAGATGCAGGAGCCCTCCCAGCGGCGGGTCTGGCGCTCGCCGTCCTCGTCGAGCTGCACCCAGCCGCCCGCCGAGGTGCCCTCGTCGTGGAACTGCCACAGCTCCGGCGTCAGCCGCTCCACGTGCGACGCGACGCGCTGCTCGTCGTCCTCGTCCGAGAAGTGCGCGCCCAGCGTGCAGCAGCCGTCGTCCGCGCGTCCCGCCTGGATGCCCTGGCAGCCGCTGCCGAAGACGCAGGTCCAGCGTGACGTCAGCCACGTCAGGTCGCAGCGGAAAACCTGCTCCTCGTCGGCCGGGTCGGGGAACTCCACCCACGCACGGGGAAAGTCCAGTCCCTTTTCGTCGGAAACGCCCGTTACGGGCAGTACGGAGGACTTATCGTGCTTCTTGGCGGGCTTCGCCTTCTTCGTCTTTGGCACACACCAAGCGTATGCGCCAGGCGCAGTAGCGTTCGGGGCATGAGACTCGGAGTCCTCGACGTCGGTTCGAACACAGTGCACCTGCTGGTGATGGACGCCCACCCCGGCGCCCGGCCGCTGCCCGCCCACTCCCACAAGGCGGAGCTGCGGCTCGCCGAGCTGCTCGACGCGGACGGCGCCATAGGCGAGCACGGCGTCGAGCGGCTCGTCAGCATCACCCACGACGCGGTGCGCACCGCCGAGGACAAGGGCTGCGAGGAGGTCCTGCCCTTCGCCACCTCCGCCATCCGCGACGCGGCCAACGCCGACGCCGTACTGAAGCGCGTCCGGGACGAGACCGGCGTCGACCTCCAGGTCCTCACCGGCGAGGAGGAGGCCCGCCTCACCTTCCTCGCCGCCCGCCGCTGGTACGGCTGGTCCTCCGGAAAGCTGCTGCTCCTCGACATCGGCGGCGGCTCGCTGGAGATCGCGTACGGGATGGACGAGGAGCCCGACGCGGCCGTGTCCCTGCCGCTCGGCGCCGGGCGGCTCACCGCCGGCTGGCTGCCCGGCGACCCGCCGGACCCCGCCGACGTGAAGGCGCTGCGCCGCCACGTCCGGGCCGAGATCGCCCGCAAGGTCGGCGAGTTCGCCCGCTTCGGCAGGCCCGACCACGTCGTCGCCACCTCCAAGACGTTCAAACAGCTCGCCCGGATAGCCGGCGCGCCCGGCTCGGGCGAGGGTCTGTACGTGGAGCGGATTCTGAGTCGTACATCACTGGAGGAGTGGGTCCCCAAGCTCGCCGCCATGACCGCCGAACAGCGCTGCGCCCTGCCCGGAGTGTCCGAGGGCCGGGCGCCGCAACTGCTGGCCGGAGCGCTGGTCGCGGAGGGCGCGATGGACCTGTACGGGGTCGAGGAACTGGAGATCTGCCCATGGGCGCTGCGCGAGGGAGTCATCCTGCGTCGGCTGGACCACCTCCCGGCCGCCTAGCGGGTGCCCGTAGTCTGTCCCTCGTGGCTGAAACGTCGGAATCAGTGGTGCGCATCCCGGATGCGAAGGTCGCCCTGTCGACGGCCTCGGTCTATCCCGAGTCGACGGCGACGGCCTTCGAGATCGCGGCCCGCCTGGGCTACGACGGCGTCGAGGTCATGGTGTGGACCGACCCCGTCAGCCAGGACATCGAGGCGCTGCGCCGCCTCTCCGACTACCACCAGGTCCCCGTCCTCGCGGTGCACGCCCCCTGCCTGCTGATCACCCAGCGGGTCTGGTCGACCGACCCGTGGGTGAAGCTCCAGCGGGCCCGGGCGGCGGCGGAGAAGCTCGGCGCGTCGACCGTGGTCGTCCACCCCCCGTTCCGCTGGCAGCGCCAGTACGCCCGGGACTTCATCGACGGCATCTGGCGGATGGCCGACGAGACGGACGTACGGTTCGCCGTCGAGAACATGTACCCGTGGCGCTACCGCGACCGCGAGATGCTCGCGTACGCGCCCGAGTGGGACGTCAGCAAGGACGACTACCGCCACTACACGATCGACCTCTCGCACACCGCGACCGCCCGCGTCGACGCCCTGGACATGGCCGGCCGCATGGGAGACCGGCTGGGCCACGTCCACCTCGCCGACGGGCGCGGCTCCGCCAAGGACGAGCACCTGGTGCCCGGGCGCGGCACCCAGCCGTGCGCCGAACTGCTGGAGCACCTGGCGGCCACCGGCTTCGACGGCCACGTCGTCATCGAGGTCAACACGCGGCGCGCCATGTCGGCCGCCGAACGCGAGGCCGACCTGGCGGAGGCGCTCGCCTTCACCCGCCTGCACCTGGCCTCCTCGGCCCGCGTCCGGTGACCGGAGTACGCAGAGGACGCGGCCGGCCGCCCAAGGTCGAGGCGGAGGGCCCGGACGCGCGGACCCGCATCCTCCAGGCCGCCCGCGCCGAGTTCGCCGAGCGCGGCTACGACAAGACGTCCGTGCGCGGCATCGCGAAGGCGGCGGGCGTGGACCCGGCACTGGTCCACCACTACTTCGGTACGAAGGACGAGGTCTTCGCCGCCGCCATCGAGCTGTCCTTCGAGCCCGACCTGATCCTTCCGGCGGTGCTCGGGCACGGCCCCGAGGGCATCGGCGAGCGGCTGGCCCGCTCCTTCATCGGTGTGTGGGAGAACCCGGTCACGCGCACCCCGCTGCTGGCCGTCATCCGCTCCGCGCTCACCCACGAGGCGGCGGCGAAGGTGCTGCGCGGGTTCGTGCTGCGGCGCGTGCTGGAGCGGGTGGCCGACGACCTCGACGTACCGGACCCGAAGTTCCGCGCCGAACTGGCGGCCTCGCACATGATCGGCATCGCGATCCTGCGCTACGTCATCCAGGTGGAGCCGATGGCGTCGGCACGCCCGGAGGACATCGTGGCCATGGTCGCCCCGACCCTCCAGCGGTACCTGACCGAGGCGTGACCGCGTACGGGCGGGTGCGTTGGGACATGTACCGGCGTGACCGCGCCCCGTACCGCACGCGGCGTGACCGAGGACTGAGCCCGCTGTCCCGCAATCCGGACAGCATGTCCAGATCTTGGAGCCGAAGCGTACGCT
This sequence comes from Streptomyces sp. WAC05374, assembly GCF_004353505.1. GTDB lineage: Bacteria > Actinomycetota > Actinomycetes > Streptomycetales > Streptomycetaceae > Streptomyces. The sequence continues at coordinate 10,132 of NZ_SMNQ01000017.1, read as the reverse complement.
CGAAACAGACACCTCTCTGTTAAGGAGCGACGGATCATGCCCGAGCTGAGGTCCCGCACTGTCACCCACGGCCGCAACATGGCGGGCGCCCGCGCCCTTATGCGGGCCTCCGGTGTACCGGGCGCGGACATCGGCCGCAAGCCGATCATCGCCGTCGCCAACTCCTTCACCGAGTTCGTCCCGGGCCACACCCACCTCCAGCCGGTCGGCCGGATCGTCAGCGAGGCGATCAAGGAGGCGGGCGGCATCCCGCGCGAGTTCAACACCATCGCCGTCGACGACGGCATCGCGATGGGCCACGGCGGCATGCTCTACAGCCTGCCCTCCCGCGACCTGATCGCCGACAGCGTGGAGTACATGGTCGAGGCCCACTGCGCCGACGCCCTGATCTGCATCTCCAACTGCGACAAGATCACCCCGGGCATGCTGAACGCCGCGCTGCGGCTCAACATCCCCACGGTCTTCGTCTCCGGCGGCCCGATGGAGTCCGGCCGCGCCACCCTGGTCGACGGCACGGTCCGCACCCTCGACCTGGTCGACGCGATCTCCGACGCCGTGAACGACAAGATCTCGGACGAGGACATCCTCCGTATCGAGGAGAACGCCTGCCCGACCTGCGGCTCGTGTTCCGGCATGTTCACCGCCAACTCGATGAACTGCCTGACCGAGGCCATCGGCCTCTCCCTGCCCGGCAACGGCTCCACGCTCGCCACGCACACGGCCCGCCGCGCCCTGTACGAGAACGCCGCCCGTACGGTCGTCGAGCTGACCGACCGCTACTACGCCCAGGGCGACGAGTCCGTCCTGCCGCGCAACATCGCCACCTTCGCGGCCTTCGAGAACGCCATGGCGCTCGACATCGCCATGGGCGGCTCCACCAACACGATCCTGCACCTGCTGGCCGCCGCCCAGGAGGCGGGCGTCCCCTTCGGCCTGGAGGAGATCGACGCCGTCTCGCGCCGGGTGCCGTGCCTGGCCAAGGTCGCGCCCAACGTCGCCAAGACGCGTACGTACTACATGGAGGACGTGCACCGCGCCGGAGGCATCCCCGCCCTGCTCGGCGAGCTGCACCGGGCCGGACTGCTCAACGAGGACGTGCACAGCGTGCACAGCCCCACCCTCGCCGACTGGCTCAAGACCTGGGACGTGCGCGGTGGCTCGCCGTCCGCCGAGGCCGTCGAGCTGTGGCACGCGGCGCCCGGCTGCGTCCGCTCCGCCGAGGCGTTCTCGCAGTCCGAGCGCTGGGAGGCGCTGGACACGGACGCCGCCGAGGGCTGCATCCGCTCCGCCGAGCATGCCTACTCCAAGGACGGCGGCCTCGCCGTGCTGAGGGGCAACCTCGCCGTCGACGGCTGTGTCGTGAAGACCGCCGGTGTCGACGAGTCGATCTGGACCTTCGAGGGCCCGGCGGTCGTCTGCGAGTCGCAGGAGGAGGCCGTCGAGAAGATCCTCAACAAGCAGGTCACCGACGGGGACGTCGTCGTCATCCGCTACGAGGGCCCCAAGGGCGGCCCCGGCATGCAGGAGATGCTCTACCCGACGTCCTTCCTCAAGGGCCGGGGCCTCGGCAAGACCTGCGCCCTGATCACGGACGGCCGTTTCTCGGGCGGCACGTCGGGCCTGTCCATCGGCCACGCCTCTCCCGAGGCGGCGAGCGGCGGCACGATCGCGCTGGTCGAGGACGGCGACCGCATCCGGATCGACATCCCCAACCGCTCCATCGAGCTGCTGGTCTCGGACGACGTGCTGGCCGTCCGCCGCGAGGCCCTCGCCGGCGCGTACGCGCCGAAGAACCGCGAGCGCAAGGTCTCGGCCGCCCTGCGGGCGTACGCGGCGATGGCCACGAGCGCCGACAAGGGCGCCGTCCGGGACGTCACCAAGCTCGGCTGATCACCAGCGGGCCGGATCCTTCGCCGCCACGGCGAAGACCGACCCGTCCGGCGCCGTCGCGAACACCGTGCCGTTCGCGACGGCGGGCGCCGGCAGCAGCGGCGCGAACGTGTACCGCCCGCCGTCCATCCGGGGCTTCGTCACCCCCAGCAGCACGCCGCGCCCGGCGTCCACGGCCAGCAGCCGCCCGTCGGCCGCCGTCAGATAGACGTGCCCGTCCGCCACGACCGGGCGGGACGCCCGCGTCACCCCCGTCTCCAGCCGCCAGCGCTGCGCCCGCTGGGCGCCGTCGCGCGCGGTGTCCACGGCGGCCAGCGAACCGCCCGCCCCGACGACGTACACCACGTCCCCCGCCATCACGGCCTGCGCCTGGTCGACGGGGACGGTGAGCGGCACCCGCCGCGCGTCGCGGTCGGCGGTACCGAGCCGCACGACCGCGTCGGTGTAGAGGTCCGCGTCGGTCGACAGCAGCAGCAGCGCGTCCTCGGACGCCTGTACGGGGCTGAGGGCGCCGCCCATCCGTTCGGTCCACAGCACCCGCCCGTCCACCGGGTCGACCGCCCGCACCACAGTGGCCGCCGCGTCCGCCGTGGCGGCCGCCGCGTAGGCCACCCCGTCGGGACCGGTCACCCACTGCGCGCCGGGCGCCATCCGCTCGCTCCACCGCTCGTCGCCGGTCGCCCCGTCCAGGGCGCGCACGGTGCCGTCCGCCGCCACGAGCAGCACGGAGTCGCCCGCGTGCAGGACGTTCGCGTACGCGGAGACGTCCTTGCCCCACCGGGTCTTGCCGGTGGCCGGGTCGAGCGCCTCCAGCCGGGCCCGGCCGGGCGTCACCACATGGACCAGCCCACCGCACAGCACGGGTGCGGCCCCGGCTTCGGCTCCGGTGTTCTTGGCTTTGCCGGTCGCCGTTCCGCCGGTCGGGACCAGCCAGGCCGTGCCGCCGTCGCGGGGGCCGAGGCGGGCCGCCTTGACGCCGGGGGCGGTGCAGTACAGGGCGTCGGGGGCGGTGGTGGCCGTGCACAGGGGCGTGAGGTTCTCGCCCCCGGCGCCCAGGGTGGCGGACCAGGGCCGGAACGGCTGGGCGGGCCCGGCGTGGGCGGTGGCGGGGGGCGCCTCGTCCGCGAGGCCGCGCACCGCGACGACCCCGCCCGCGATCAGCGCCGCGAGGAGGGCGAGCCCGGCGGCCAGGCGGAGCCGACGGTCACGCCTCCCGGCCGCGCCCGCCTCCGCGCCCGGGGCGGGAGGCGCCGGCAGTGACTGCTCCGTCCGCCGCTGGGCCGGGATGAACGCGGCGGCCGAACCCTCCGGCTCACCGGCCCGCAACTCGCCCATCAGTTCGTCCGCCGTCGGCCGCTCCGCCGGGTCCTTGGCCAGGCACCGCCTCAGCAGCGGCACCAGGTCCTCCGGCACCCCGGCGAGGTCGGGCTCGTTGTGGACGACCTGGTACGCCACGATGTACGGGGAGTTGGAGTCGAACGGGCCGCGCCCGGTCGCCGCGTGGACCAGCACGGCGCCCATCGCGAACACGTCCGCGGCGGGCCCCACGTCCCGGGGCCGCTGGAACTGCTCGGGCGCCATGAACGGCGGGGTCCCGATCAGCTTCCCCGTCTCCGTCCGCAGATCACTGTCGGCCGGCCGGGAGATCCCGAAGTCGATGACCTTCGGCCCGTCGGCGGCCAGCAGCACATTGCTGGGCTTCAGATCCCGGTGCACCACGCCCGCCCGGTGGATGTCGCGCAGCGCCTCCGCGAGCCCGGCGCCCACCCTCCGCAGCTCCAGGGAGCCCAGCGGGCCGTTCCGCTTCACCCGCTCCGACAGGGTCGGCCCCTCGATGAACAGCGTGGCCATCCACGGCCGCCCGGCCTCCGGGTCCGCGTCCACGACCGGCGCGGTGAACGCCCCGCTCACCCGCCTCGCAGCCTGGACCTCCTGCCGGAACCGCGCCCTGAACTCGGGGTCCGCCGCATGCTCGGCATGCACCACCTTCACCGCGAGGCGCAGCCCGGAGCCGGACCTGGCCAGATGGACGACACCCATGCCGCCCGAGCCCAGGCACTCCTCGAGCCGGTACCGTCCTGCGTACTCCGGATGCTCCGCTTCCGGAACCGGTCCGGTGCTGCGCAACGGCGGCATCGCCACCCCCGTGTGTCTTCGTCCGCGCGCGTCCCGCGTCCAGCGCGACGCACGGAGCCTAGTCGATGATGCGTGCGATGCCGTCAGGGCTTGTTAGCCTGCGCGCGGCGCGCGTGCACGGGGTACGCGCATCGACGGGGGAGGGCCACATGGCCATGGAAGACGTCACGGAAGCAGCGGCCGGAACCACGGTCGAGGGCACGGCCTACACGGTGAAGCGCTACCCGGTGGCGCCCGGCTACCGGATCAACGTCCGCAGCGGCCCGGGCACCAACTACAGCATCGTGAAGGTCCTGGCCGAGGGCGTCCGCGTCCCGATCAACTGCCAGAAGCCCGGCACCACGGTCACCGGTCCCTACGGCACGACCAACCTGTGGGACAACATCGCCAACGGCCAGTACGTCTCCGACGCCTACGTGAACACCGGCAGCGACGGTTACGTCGCCGTGCGCTGCTCCTGACCGCCGGACCGCCCGCCCGGGGATAATCGACCCCGTGAGCGAGCAGAGCAGCAGCACCAGCGGCAGCGCGGGCACCAGCACTCCGGCCGGGCCGCAGCCCGAGCCCATCCGCTTCTTCGGCACGACCTGGGTCGGCCACGACGGCGGTTACGGGCTGCGGCGCGCCGGAGTCGCGGCGGGCTCGCTCGCCGCCGCCGTCGCGGGAGCGTTCGTCCTCCGCTTCGCCTACCAGGGTCTGGCCATCGCCGAGGTCGGCGGCTTCGTCAACACCCTGGTCGTCGTCATGTTCGCGGTGTGCACCGCCATCGCCTTCAGCCGGACGTGGCAGGGCTTCACCCGCCGCCCCGCCGACCCCTCACGCGAGGACGCCCTGCGCAGCCTCAAGGCGATCGGCTTCATCGGCTCCCTCCTCGCGTACTTCCTCCGCTCCCTCACCGAGGCGCCCGGCGAGAAGCTGCTGCGCTCCGAGTACGAGACGGCCCGCGCCCAGTACGAGAAGCGCCGCTCCACCCGCACCGGCAACCCGGCCGCCCGCGCCAAGCGCCCCCGCTGACCAGCCCCCACCCCCCTCAGCGCCGCCCCAGCCGGCGCCCCCACTCCTCCGGCCGCCGCCTTCCCGTGTGCGGGCCACCCGGCCTGCCCGGCCCTCGGGACCCCGCCTGCCCTCGCCGCAACACCCGCCTGTCAGGCACCCGGCCCCGTCCACGGCCCGTTCGGCTCTCCGGTTCCCGCCCTCCCTCGCCGGGCCACCCGCCTGTCAGGCACCCGGGCGCCCCGGCCTGGTGCCGTCACCCACAGCACCGGCCCGCCGACCGGAGGCCTCCCGGCTCCTGGGCCCGAGGGCCCGGGCAGCCCCTCACCCACAACCGCCGGTGCCCAACAGCCGCCCACCCCACCCACAGACCGCCCCCATCCCCCCAACACCCGTTCCCGTATCGCCCCACCACACCTTGACGCGCCCTCCCGCCAGGCGCACTATTCATCACGTGATGAATTTTACCGGCCATGCCGTCGAAGCCCATGGCCTCACCGTCGTGCGGGGCCGTCGTACCGTCCTCCGCGGCCTCGACTTCACCGTCCCGCGAGGGCAGGTCACCGGCCTCCTCGGCCCCTCCGGCTGCGGCAAGTCGACGCTGATGCGGACCATCGTCGGCACCCAGGCCAACGCCACCGGCACCCTTCACGTCCTGGGCCGCCCCGCCGGCGACCCCTCCCTCCGCGCCCGCATCGGCTACGTCACCCAGGCCCCCTCCGTGTACGACGACCTCACCGTCCGGCAGAACCTCGACTACTTCGCCTCCGTCCTCCTCCCCGGCCGCGCACAGCGGGAGGCCCGCGCCGAGGCCGTCACACGCGCCATCACCGACGTCGACCTCAGCTCACACGCCGACGCCCTCGCCGGAAACCTCTCCGGCGGCCAGCGCAGCCGCGTCTCCCTCGCCGTCGCCCTGCTCGGCACCCCCGAACTGCTCGTCCTCGACGAACCGACCGTCGGCCTCGACCCCGTCCTCCGCCGCGACCTGTGGAACCTCTTCCACCGCATCGCCACCGACCACCGCGCCACGATCCTCGTGTCCTCACACGTCATGGACGAGGCCGAACGCTGCCACCGCCTCCTCCTCATGCGCGACGGCGAGATCCTGGCCGACGACACCCCCGAGGCCCTGCGCCGCCGCAACGACACGGCCACCGTCGAAGACGCCTTCCTGCACCTCGTCGACGCGGCCAACGCCCTCCAGGAGGCCCAGCGATGAACGGCTCCCGCACCCTCGCCACCGCCGCCCGTGTCCTCCGCCAACTGCGTCACGACCCGCGCACCATCGCCCTGATGCTGCTCGTCCCGATCCTGATGATCACCCTCCTCCGGTACGTGTTCGACGGCAGCCCGGGCACCTTCGACTCCATCGGCGCCTCACTGCTCGGGATCTTCCCGCTGATCACCATGTTTCTGGTGACCTCGATCGCCACCCTGCGCGAACGCACCTCCGGCACCCTGGAGCGGCTCCTCGCCATGCCGCTCGGCAAGTCCGACCTGATCGCCGGCTACGCCCTCGCCTTCGGAGCCCTCGCCGTCGTCCAGTCCGCCCTCGCCACCGCGGCGGCCCTGTGGGTCCTCGGTCTCGACGTCACCGGCTCGCCCTGGCTGCTGCTCCTCGTCGCCCTCCTCGACGCGCTGCTCGGCACCGCCCTCGGCCTGTTCGTCTCCGCGTTCGCCGCCTCCGAATTCCAGGCCGTCCAGTTCATGCCGGCCGTGATCTTCCCCCAGTTGCTGCTCTGCGGCCTGTTCACCCCGCGCGACACCATGCAGCCCGCCCTCGAAGCCGTCTCCGACGTGCTTCCCATGTCGTACGCCGTCGACGGAATGAACGAGGTCCTCCGGCACACCGACATGACCGCCGCCTTCCTCCGCGACGTCCTCGTCGTCGCCGCCTGTGCCCTGCTCGTCCTCACCCTCGGCGCGGCCACCCTCCGCCGCCGCACCGCCTAACCTCGACTCATGATCGACAAAGGACTGCACGACACCACCGGCCGCCGCATCACCCTCCGCGAAGTGGACGACGACAACTGGCGCGCCGTCGCCGACATAGCGCCCCGCGACGACCAGCGGACCTACGTCCCCGCACTCGCCGCCCGCTATCTCCTCCTCTCCCAGCGCGAGGACGTCTGGCACTCACTCGCCGTCCTCGCCGACGACGACGTGACCGGCCACGTCATGTGGGCCCGCGAGGACGACGGCACCCACTGGATCGGCGGCATGCTCATCGACGCCGCCCAGCAGGGCACGGGAATCGGCCGCGCCGCCGTCCGTACCCTCGCGGCCTGGCTCACGGACAAGGAGGACTGCCGCGCCGTCCGCCTCTCGTACCACCCCTCCAACACGCCCGCCCGCACGCTCTACGAGTCGCTCGGCTTCACCCCCACCGGCACCGTCGAGGACGACGAGATCGTCGCCGAACTCGACCCCACACGTACCGCCCATCGGACACTCCCGCCCGGGCCCCGCCACCGGTGCGAGGATGGCGACACGTACCCCCACCGGCGAGGTGAACAGCAGCCATGACCCAGACAGTCGCAGTCCTCGGTACCGGCAAGATCGGTGAAGCCCTGCTCAGCGGCATGATCCGGGCCGGCTGGCCCACCGCCCACCTCCTGGCCACCGCGCGCCGCACCGACCGCGCCGAGGAACTCCGCGCCCGGTACGGCATCGACACCGTCAGCAACGCCGAGGCCGCCAAGCGCGCCGACACCCTCATCCTGGCCGTCAAGCCCCAGGACATGGGCAAGCTCCTCGACGAGCTGGCCCCCCACGTCTCCTCCGACCGCCTCGTCATCAGCGCGGCGGCCGGCATCACCACCGCCTTCATCGAAGAACGCCTCACCGCCGACACCCCCGTCGTCCGCGTCATGCCCAACACCCCCGTCCTGGTCGACGAGGGCATGTCCGTCATCTCGGCCGGCAGCCACGCCACCGGCGGCCACCTAGCCCACGCCGAAGAGATCTTCGGCGGCGTCGGCAAGACCCTCCGCGTCCCCGAGTCCCAGCAGGACGCCGCCACCGCCCTCTCCGGCTCCGGCCCGGCCTACTTCTACTTCCTCGTCGAAGCGATGACCGACGCCGGCATCCTCCTCGGCCTGCCCCGCGCCCAGGCCCACGACCTGATCGTCCAGGCCGCCATCGGCGCCGCCGTGATGCTCCGCGACAGCGGCGAGCACCCCGTCAAGCTCCGCGAAGCCGTGACCTCCCCGGCCGGCACCACCATCAGCGCCATCCGGGAACTCGAGAACCACGGCGTCCGAGCCGCCCTCATCGCCGCCATCGAGGCCGCCCGCGACCGCAGCCGCGAGCTCGCCTCCGGCAACTGACCCCGCCGCCCCGACGCCACCGTCGGCCCCGCCCACCACGGGGCCGACGGGCCGGCGGCGCCACCGCATCACCCCGGCGGCAACAGCCCCACGGCCCGGTAGGCCCTGTCCACCACAGGCCGCGCGATCCCCCGCGCCCGCTCAGCCCCCTCCCTCAGCACCTTGTCCACATACCCGGGGTCGGCCGCCAGCTCGGCATGCCGCTCCCGCAAGGGCCGCAGGCGCTCCACCACCGCCTCGGCCACATCCCCTTTGAGTGCGCCGTACGACTGATATACACCGGCCAACGCCTCCGGGTTCCCACCTCCGCACGCCGCGAGCACATCGAGCAGATTCGCCACCCCCGGGCTCGCCTCCCGGTCGTAGACGACCTCCCGCCCGCTGTCGGTCACCGCCCGCATGACCTTCCGCCGCACCACCTCCGGCTCGTCGAGCAGATAGACGATCCCGGCCCCGTTCTCGTGCGACTTCCCCATCTTTCCGGTGGGGTCCTGAAGATCCATCACCCGCGCCGCCACCTCCGGCCGCGTCGCCCTCGGCACGGTGAACGTGTGCCCGTACCGCTGGTTGAACCGCACCGCCAGGTCCCGCGTGAGCTCGACGTGCTGTGCCTGGTCGTCCCCGACCGGCACCTCGTCCGTCTCGTACGCCAGGATGTCCGCCGCCATCAGCGCCGGGTACGTCAGCAGCGAGACCCGCACGCTCTCCCCGCCCGCCCGCGCCCGCGCCGCCTTCTCCTTGTACTGGATCATGCGCCGCAGCTCCCCGTCCGTGGCCGTGCACTCCATCAGATACGAGAGCCGCGCGTGCTCGTCCACATGACTCTGTACGAAGAGGGTGCAGCGTCCCGGGTCCAGCCCGGCCGCCAGCAGCAGCGTCGCCGCCTGCCGGCTCAGCCGCCGCACCCGCGCCGGATCGTGCTCGACGGTCAGGGCGTGCAGATCCACCACGCTGAACAGCGCGTCCGCCCGGTGCTGATCCACCTCGACCCACCGGCGTACGGCCCCGAGGTAGTTCCCCAGCGTCAGATGCCCCGTCGGCTTGACCCCACTGAAGATCCGCGTCATCCCGTTCTCCTCCGTCTCCTGTCCGAGGCCCCGCCACCGGCGGCCGACCCCTCCCGGAGGGAGATACGCGAACGGCCGCCGAGGCGGCGGCCGTTGAGTGCATGCGTGTGCGCCGGCCGCCGTCAGGCGGCCCACCACTGAGCGGTGAACGCATGCGTTGTCATGCCCCGAGGCTACGGCAGAGGCCCGAGGTTGACATGGCTTTGCCCCGTCCGTAGTGTTCTCCGGGTTGTCCGACGTGAGCGCCGACTCCGGTCGGTCCCCGGACAGCCATTCCGCAAGAACCACTCCGAGCGAGCGACGATGCGTCGCGCCGCTTTCCGTGCGCTTTTGCGAAATGAGGAATCCGCGTTCGAGTGACGCGGCCCCGATTAGCGTCGGAGCCGAGGAATCCGCTAAAGTCTCACTCGTCGGAACGGCCCAACAGCCGGAAAGACAACCCCCTCTGACTGGGAATCAGGCCCGAAAGGATCTGATAGAGTCGGAACCGCCGGAAAGGGAAACGCGAAAGCGGAGAACGGCCCGGCAGCCCGCTCCAGCGGGTGGCGGAAACGGAAAACGGATCTGCTAAGCTGGAAACACGAAAAACCGAAGGGAAGCGCCCGGAGGAAAGCCCGAGAGGGTGAGTACGAAGGAAGCGTCCGTTCCTTGAGAACTCAACAGCGTGCCAAAAATCAACGCCAGATTAGTTGATACCCCGTCTCCATCACGGAG
>NZ_SMNQ01000016.1 GCF_004353505.1 Streptomyces sp. WAC05374 | reverse complement strand
GCCCGTACCCGCAGCGCCCACGCCCCCCGCCGGTCCCGGCACCGCGTCCGTACCCGCCGCGCCCACGCACCCCGCCGCCCCCGGCACCCCGCCGGCACCCGACCCGCCCGGCACCGCGCCCGTACCCGCCGCGCCGCCCGGCACCGCGCCCGTACCCGCCGCGCCCACGCCCCCCGCCGCCCCCGGCACCCCGCCGGCACCCGACCCGCCCGGCACCGGCCCACCGCCCGGCACCCTCAGGGGCAGCCGGACCGAGAAGGCGGCGCCGCCGTCGGGGGCCCGGCCGAGGTGCACGGTGCCACGGCCCCGGTGGGCGGCCTGGCGCACCAGCGCGAGCCCCAGCCCGCGCCCCGGGCCGCGCGTCGACCAGCCGCGTTCGAAGACCGCGCCGTGGTCCTCCGGCACCACGCCCGGACCGGAGTCGGCCACCCGCAACAGCAGCTCGCCGGCGGCCTCGTCCGCCCGCGCCGTCACCGTGACGCGCGACAGGGGCGTGCCCTGGGCGGCCTCCAGGGCGTTGTCGATCAAGTTGCCCAGGACGGTCACCAGGTCGCGCGCCGGGAGCGCGGGCGGCAGGACACCGTCGTCGATGCGGCTGTCCTCCGTGAGCACCAGCTCCACGCCCCGCTCGTTCGCCTGGGCCGCCTTGCCCAGCAGCAGCGCCGCCAGCACGGGCTCGGCGACCGCGTCGACGACCCGGTCCGTGAGCGTCTGCGCCAGCTCCAGCTCCGCCGTCGCGAACCGCACCGCCTCCGCCACGCGCCCCAGCTCGATCAGCGAGACCACCGTGTGCAGCCGGTTCGCCGCCTCGTGCGCCTGCGAGCGCAGCGCCTGGGTGAATCCGCGCTCCGAGTCCAGCTCGCCCGAGAGCGCCTGGAGCTCGGTGTGGTCCCGCAGCGTCACCACCGTTCCGCGCCGCTCCCCGCCGACCACCGGCCGGGTGGAGACGACCAGCACGCGGTCGGCCGTCAGGTGCAGCTCGTCGACCCGGGGCTCGGCGGCGAGCAGCGCACCGGTGAGCGAGGTGGGCAGCCCCAGCTCGGCCACCGGTGTGCCCACCACGTCCGGGCCGAGGCCCAGCAGCTCGCGCGCCCCGTCGTTGACGAGGGCGATCCGCCGCTGCCCGTCCAGCATCACCAGGCCCTCGCGCACCGCGTGCAGCGCGGCCTCGTGGTAGTCGTGCATCCGGCTCAGCTCGGCGGCGTTCATGCCGTGGGTGTGCCGCCGCAGCCGGGCGTTGATCACGTACGTACCGGCGCCGCCGAGCGCCAGTGCCGCGCCCGCCATGCCGAGCAGCGCGGTGACCTGCTTGCTGAGCTGCTCGCTGATCCGGTCCACGGTGATGCCCGCGCTGACCAGGGCGACCACCTCGCCCCGGTCGAGCACGGGCGTCACCGTGCGCACCGACCGGCCGAGCGTGCCCCGGTACGTCTCCGAGTACGTCCGGCCGCGCCGCGCCTCCTCGATGTGCCCCAGGTACTTCTTGCCGATCCGGTCCGGCTCCGGGTGCGTCCAGCGCGTGCCGTCCGGGGCCATGATCGTCACGAAGGTGACGCCGTGATCGCCGACCAGGGAGGCGGCGTAGGGCTGGAGGGCGGCGGTCGGATCGGGGGAGCGGGCCGCCTCGACGACCGCGGGGGAGCGGGCGACCGCCGTCGCGGTGGCCGTCACCTGCCGGCGCGCGGTCTCCTCGGCCTGGCCGCGGTCGTTGACGTACGCGAAGATCGCGCACCCGGCCACGACGGCGGCCACCAGGACGACCTGCATCGCGAAGAGCTGGCCCGCGAGGCTGCGGGGGCGGGGGTGCGCAAGACGCATGAGGTAAGTCTGCCTGTCCGACAAATGTGTGAACGAAAGGTACGCAACGGTGACCGCCGTCACAAGGTGAGAGATGGTCTCCGGGATCCACCGGGACGTGGACCCATTCACCGTAGGAGGACCCCGTGGCCGCACGACGGGACCGTACCCACTATCTCTACCTGGCCGTCATCGCGGCGGTCGTGCTCGGCATCGCCGTGGGCTTCGCCGCCCCGGGCGTGGCCGTCGAGCTGAAGCCGCTGGGTACCGGCTTCGTGGACCTGATCAAGATGATGATCTCGCCGATCATCTTCTGCACGATCGTGCTGGGCGTCGGCTCGGTCCGCAAGGCCGCCAAGGTCGGCGCGGTCGGCGGACTGGCGCTGGTCTACTTCATGGTCATGTCGACCGTCGCCCTCGCCATCGGGCTGGTGGTCGGCAACCTGCTGGACCCCGGCTCGAGCCTGCACCTGACCGACGCGGCCCGTGAGGCCGGCCAGGAGAAGGCGTCGGGCGCGAGCGAGAGCACGGTCGACTTCCTCCTGGGCATCATCCCGAAGACGCTGGTCTCCGCCTTCACCGAGGGCGAGGTCCTCCAGACGCTGCTGGTGGCCCTGCTCGCGGGCTTCGCGCTCCAGGCCATGGGCCGCTCCGGCGAGCCGGTGCTGCGCGGCATCGGGCACATCCAGCGCCTGGTCTTCCGCATTCTCGCCATGATCATGTGGGCCGCGCCGGTGGGTGCCTTCGGCGCCATCGCGGCCGTGGTCGGCGAGACCGGTGTGGACGCGCTGAAGTCCCTCGCCGTCATCATGATCGGCTTCTACATCACGTGCGCGCTCTTCGTCTTCGTCGTGCTGGGCGCGCTGCTGCGGCTGGTGGCGGGGGTCGGCATCTTCCCGCTGCTGAAGTACCTGGGCCGGGAGTTCCTGCTGATCCTGTCCACCTCCTCCTCCGAGTCCGCGCTGCCGCGCCTGATCGCGAAGATGGAGCACCTGGGCGTGAGCAAGCCCGTCGTCGGCATCACCGTCCCGACCGGCTACTCCTTCAACCTGGACGGCACCGCCATCTACCTGACGATGGCCTCGCTCTTCGTCGCCGAGGCGATGGGCAACCCGCTGTCGGTCGGCGAGCAGGTCTCGCTCCTGGTCTTCATGATCATTGCCTCGAAGGGTGCGGCGGGCGTCACGGGCGCCGGTCTGGCCACGCTGGCCGGCGGCCTGCAGTCGCACCGCCCCGAACTGGTCGACGGCGTCGGGCTGATCGTCGGCATCGACCGCTTCATGAGCGAGGCCCGCGCGCTGACCAACTTCGCGGGCAACGCGGTCGCGACCGTCCTGGTCGGCACCTGGACCAAGGAGATCGACAAGGCGCGGGTGGCCGACGTCCTCGCCGGGCGCGTGCCGTTCGACGAGAAGACCCTCATCGACGACCACGCGCCGGCGGCCGACGATACGGACGGCCTTCCCGAGCGGCAGGAGCCGGTCAAGGTCTGAGGTACGCACCGACCGGTGAACCGCGCGGGAGGCGAACTCCCGCGCGGTTCCCGCCTTCCCGGCCGTACCGCCGGTAACGGGAACGTGTCATCGTAGGGACCACTTCTGGCATGTGCATGAAGGGACTCCCCATGTCGCGTCTTCCCGCACTGCTCGCGCTCACCCTCACCCTGGCCCTGGGCTCGGTCACCGCATCCGCCGCCGAGGAGCCCCGGTCCGCGCTGCGCGATGTCGTCGTCGTCGGCAACAGCGCCGACGGCACGGTCAGCTTCATCGATTCCCGTACGTACGAGAACCTCGGCTCCCTGGACGTCGTCCCCGACCTCGACGCGATCCTCGCCGGGATGGACCCGATCCGCCGCGCCGCCTACGAGGTCGTCAGACAGCAGGCGGGCGGCGACAAGTTCGTCGACGACGCGCACCTCTCCGCCGACGGCCGCACCCTGTACGTCTCGCGCGGCAACCTCGGCGACGCCGCCGCGTACGACATCGCCTCCGGCCGCCAGCTCTGGCGCACCCACCTGGACGGCCTCAAGGCCGACCACGCCGCCCTCTCCCCGGACGGCCGCACCTTCGTCGTCTCCGCCATCACGGCCGCCAAGGCGCAGGCGCTGGACACGGCGACCGGCCGCGTCACCGGGGAGTTCCCGACCGGCACGTACCCGCACGAGAACATGTACTCGGCCGACGGCAGCCGCCTCTACAACATGTCCATCGGCGTCACCTCCCTGCCCAAGGCCCTCAACGCCCTCAAGGGCGCCAAGCGGGTCACCGTCGCCGACGCCGCGACGCTGAAGGTGCTGCGGACGTACACCTTCGACAAGGGCGTCCGTCCGGCGGTGATCACGCCGGACGGGCGGACGATGTACGCCCAGCTCTCCTACCTCAACGGCTTCATCGAGTACGACCTGGAGGCCGGGCGCACCGTACGGACGGTCGAGATGCCGTTCAGCGCGGCGGGCGCGGCCCTGAAGGCCGACGACTACCCGCAGAACTCCGCCCACCACGGCATGGCCATGAATGGCGCCAACGACAAGCTGTGCGTGGCCGGCACCATCGACGACTACACGGCCGTCGTCTCCCGCCCGGGCCTGACCACCGACGGGTTCGTCCACTACGAGCCCGGCGCCCTGCCCTATTGGTCCCTGACCGCGCCCGGCGGCACCCACTGCTTCGTCACCCTCTCCAACCGGGACGAGGTCTCGGTGGTCGACTACCGCACGGCCAGGGAGGTCGCCCGCGTGCAGGTCGGCGACTTCCCGCAGCGCGAGCGGGCGGGCAGGGTCGCCGAGGACGCCCTGCCGGGGCTCAGCCGGTAGGCCCGGGCAGGGACTCCACCAGTTCCTCGGCCCGTCCGGCCGGCATCCCGGCCGAGATCAGCATCGTCACCGCGGCGGACCGCCCGGCCCGGTCCGCCGCCAAGGCGCCCGCGTTCACCGCCTCCATCAGCCCGAACAGCACGTGCTCGTGGACGTGCGCCAGGGCGGCCGCGGGCAGCGGCGAGGTGAACACGCCCTCGTCCAGCCCCTGTTGGAGCACCGCCGCGCACGCCTCGCGCACCGGCGTGAGCCGGGCCCGGATGCCCTCCATGGTGACGCTGCGCTGGGCGAGGGCGACCAGCAGGCGGTAGCGGTCGGCGATCTGCCACACCGCCAGCGTGGCCCGGGCCAGCGCCTCGGCCGGGTCGTCCACGCCCTCGCGGCCGCTGGCGTGCGCGTGGGCCACCGAGTCGACCGCGCTGTCCACGAGCGCGGCGATCAGCGCCTCCCGGCTGGGGAAGTGCCCGTACACGGTCCGCCGCACGACACCCGCCGCGCGGGCGATCTGGTCCATGGAGGCGTCGGGGTCCCGCAGCAGCTCGGCCAGGGCCACCTGCTCGATGCGGCGCCGGTTCGCGTCCGCTCGTCCTGATGAGGTCACCCGCTCATTTTGCACATGGCTGTGCAGTGGCGTAACTTGCACAGCGGTGTGTAATTGCACATCGCTGTGCAAGAACGGGCAGAGGAAAGGACGGATCGAGCCATGCGTCTCGTGATCAAGGAGCCGGTCGAGCGGACGGAACGGCCCTACCCACGGCGCTGGTGGGCCCTGCTCGTGCTCTGCCTGAGCCTGCTGATCATCGTGATGGCGAACACCGCCCTCACCGTCGCCGCCCCCGACATGACCCGCGACCTCGGGCTGACCAGCTCCGACCTCCAGTGGGTCATCGACGGCTACACCGTCCCGTACGCCGCGCTGATGCTGCTGCTCGGCGCGATCGGCGACAAGTACAGCCGGCGCGGCGCCCTCGTCCTCGGCCTCGTCGTCTTCGGCGCCGGCTCGGTGGCCGGCTCGCTCGTCGACTCCTCGGCCGGCGTGATCGCCGCACGTGCGGTGATGGGCGTCGGCGCGGCCATGATCATGCCCGCCACGCTCTCCCTGCTCGCCGCGACCTTCCCGCGCGCCGAGCGCGCCAAGGCCATCGTGCTGTGGACCGCCACCGCCGGCATCGCCATCGCCGCCGGCCCCCTGGTCGCGGGCGCCCTGCTGGAGAGCCACGGCTGGGCGGCGACCTTCCTGATCAACGTCCCGGTCGCCGCGCTCGCGGTCGTCGGCGCCCTCGCCCTCGTACCCCCGTCGAAGGCCGCCCGGCACGGCCGCATCGACTACGTCGGCGGACTGCTCTCCGTCGTGTGGACCGGCGCGCTGGTCTACATGATCATTCAGGGCCCGCACTTCGGCTGGGACGCCAAGGCCGTCGGGGCGGCGGTCGTCGCGGGCGCCGGGCTGGTCGCCTTCGTCGCCTGGGAGCTGCGCCACCCGCGCCCGGTCCTGGACGTCCGCCGCTTCCTGGACCGCGGCTTCGCCGGCTCCAACCTGGCCGTCGCCCTCTTCTTCCTCGCCGTCTTCGGAGCCTTCTACTACCTGACCCAGCACCTCCAGTTCGTGCTCGGGTACGACCCGCTCGACACGGGCGTGCGCATGCTGCCGCTGGCCGGCGCGGTCTTCGCCGGATCGGCCCTGACCGGGTTCCTCACGCCGCGCCTCGGCATGAAGGTCACGGTCACGGCGGGCATGGCCTTCGGCACGGTCGCGCTCGCGCTCCTCACCCGGGTCGACGCCGGTTCGGGGTACGGGGACCTCGTCGCCCCGCTCGTCATCCTGGGCGTGGCCATCGGCCTCGCGCTCTCCCCGTGCACCGACGCGATCATGGGCGCCTTCCCCGAGGCGGAGCTGGGCGTCGGCGGCGCCGTCAACGACACCTCGCTGGAGCTCGGCGGCTCGCTCGGCATCGCCCTGCTCGGCTCGGTGCTGGCCTCCTCGTACTCCTCGCACCTCGCCGACGCCACCGAGGGCGGCGGCCTGCCCGCCGAGGCCCTCGCCACCGCCCAGGACTCCGTCGGCGCCGGGTACGCCGTCGCCCACGGCATCGCCGACCAGGCGGCCCGGGCCACCACCCCGCAGCAGGGCGCCGAACTCGCCGAGGGCGCCCGCCGGATGGCCGACGCGGTCGGCTCGGCGTTCTCCGACGCGGTCGCCCACACCAGCCTCGTCGGCGCGGCGATCCTGGCCGTCGGCACGGTGCTGGTGGGCGTGCTGCTGCCGGGGCGGCGGAAGACCCGCACGGACACACCGGCCGAGTCCCGCGAACCCGAGCTCGTCTGAGCCCCCGCACGGCTGGGCCCGTGACGTGCCGCCGGGGGGCCGCACGTCACGGGCCGAGCAGCGCCAGCTCCCGCTCGTCCAGCACCAGTTCCGCCGCCCCGGCCGAGTCCCGGGCCGTCTCCGGGCGGCTCGCCCCCGGGATGGGGACGACCACCGGCGACCGGGCCAGCGCCCAGGCCAGGGCCACCCGCTGCGGGCTGACCCCCCGCTCCCGCGCCACCCGGTGGAACGCCCCGAACCGGGGGTCGGCCTCCCGCGCCGACGGCCCGTCCAGCGCACTGCGCGAGATCCCGCCGAGCGGGCTCCAGGGCAGGAACGCCAGCCCCAGCTCGGTGCAGAGCGCCAGCTCCGGCTCGCCGTCCCGGACGGCGGGGGAGTACCGGTTCTGGACGCTGACCAGCTTGTCGCCCAGGACGGCGCGGGCCAGGCGGATCTGCGCCACGTCCACGTTCGAGACGCCCGCCGTCCGGATGGTGCCCGCGTCCAGCAGGTCCCGCAGCGCGCCCAGCGACTCGGCGTACGGCACGGCCGGGTCCGGCTTGTGCAACTGGTACAGCCCGATGGCCTCCACGCCCAGCCTCCTCGCCGACGCCTCGGCGGCGCGCCGCAGGTGGCCCGGGTCGCCGTTGACGGTCCAGCCGCCGTCCGGGGTGCGGCCGCGGCCGCCCTTGGTGGCGACCAGCACCCGGTCACGGTGGCCGTACGCCGCGAGGGCGCGGGCGACGAGCAGTTCGCCGTCGCCCGGGGCGCCGCCGCCGGGCACGTGGTACGAGTCGGCGGTGTCGATGAGCGTGACGCCCGCGTCGAGCGCGGCGTGGACGGTCGCCACGGCACGCGCCTCGTCGGGCCGGCCCTCGATCGACAGGGGCATGGCGCCGAGTCCGACCGGGCCGACCGCGATGTCCCCGACGTACCTCATGCCCGCCCCCCGAGCGTCTCGCCGACGGCCCGTTCCAGCCAGTCGGAGGTGTGCCGGAAGGAGTGGCCGAGCGCCGTGGCCCGGGCGTTGTCCATGGCGTACCCGCGCCGGAAGGAGAACGGGGACACCTCACCCGACTCCACCTCCCGGAACACGGCGCGGCGGCCGAGCCGCGCCTCGAGGGGCGCGCAGATCTCCGCCGTCGTCAGCGGGCCGTGCGACGCGGCGTTGACCGGACCGGTGAAGTCCGCCCCGGCCGCCCACGCCAGGAAGTCGGCGATCTCCTCCACGTACACATAGGTCGCGGGGTGGTTCACGGTGGGTACGGCGATGGGCCGCCCCTCCCGTATCCGGTCCGCATAGTGCGTGAGGCGGCCGGTGAAGTCGTCGGCGCCGCCCAGGACGTGGGCGACGCGCACGGCCGTGAACGACAGGGCAGGGTCCTGGGCGAAGACCGCCTCGGCCTGCCGCTTGCCCTCCCCGTAGGGGAGAACGGCGTCCAGGTCCACGGCCACGGTGCGCGCATCGACGGCCTCCTCCCGGACGGGAGCCGCCGAGTCCTCGGAGTCGTACACCTCCACCGTGGAGGTCATGACGTAGCGCCGGGTGCGCGGGCCGAGGACGCGGCGGGCGATGTCCGCCTGGCGCGGGGTGTAGCAGACCTGGTCGACGACCACGTCGAACGTCCGGGAGCCCAGGGCCGCCCGCAGGGCCTGTTCGTCGTCCCGGTCGGCGACGACGTGCGAGGCCCCGGCGGGCGGCGCGGAGGAACCGCGATTGACGACGGTCACCCGGTGGCCCGACGTCAGCAGGCGCTCGATGAGGCGCTTTCCGAAATACCGGCTCCCGCCGATCACGCATATTCGCAGCATGCGCTCAAGTGTTACGTTGACGGGCCGCAGCATGAAGGGGGAACCGTGGGAGAAACAGCCGCCGCACCGAAAGAACAACGGTATGCGCGTCCCGCCGCCAACGAAACACCGGCGCCCGTGTTCGACCCGGTCGACCGGCAGATCCTGGAGCTCGTCCAGACCGACGGCCGCATCAGGCTGAGCGAGCTGGGCCGCCGCGTCCGGCTCAGCCCGGCGGCCGTCGCCGAGCGGGTCCGCCGCCTGGAGTCGTGCGGCGCCATCACGGGCTACGGCGCCCATGTGTCCCCCGCCCGGCTCGGCTACGGCATCCAGGCGTTCATCCGGGTCAACCCGCACGGCGGCTACACCTTCAAGCACCCAAGGACCCTGGAGCTGCTCGCCCGGCCGGAGGTCCTGGAGGCCCACCACGTGGTGGGGGAGGACTGCTGGATCCTCAAGGTGGCGGTGACGGACACGGTCCACCTGGAGGACGTCCTGGAGCAGACGTCGGCGCTCGGCCGCACGACGACGTCGGTGGTGCTCTCCTCCCCGGTCGCCCGCAAACCGCTCCTGCCCTGACGCGGACCGGAGGCGGTCCGGCGGGACGCCGGCCGCGCCCCGGGGCGCGCGGCGCACCACGAGGCGCATAAAGAACACCCCGGTCGGAATTGACGACCGGGGTGTTTCCTCGCGTATATTTGACGTTTCGCATGTGGATATGGCAGGCCGCATGCGGAAGTTGAATAAACGCACTTTATCGCGTCAGGAGTCGGATTGTCAACCGAGGAATATCGGAAAGAGCAGCAATTCATCCATGAGCTCTACGCGCGACTCGACCACCTCCGCGAGGAGGCCCGCACCGCCGTCCGGGCCGCCCTCGGGGACAACGGAACCGGGTTCCAGGCGCGGCTGGAGCGCGATGTGCTGGTCGCCGAGCAGTCCGGGCTGCTGGCCGCCTTCGACGCCGGGGAGAACGGACTGTGCTTCGGGCGGCTGGAATTCCGTGACGGCCGCGACCACCACATCGGGCGCATCGGCATCCGCGAGGACGACGAGGAACGCACCCCGCTCGTCGTCGACTGGCGCGCGGAGGTCGCCCGGCCGTTCTACCTCGCCACCGGCCACGAACCGATGGGACTGCGCCGGCGGCGCCACATCAGCACCAAGGGGCGCGAGGTCACGGCCCTGCACGACGAGATCCTCGACCTGAACGACACCACCCGCACCGGGCACGAGGGCCACGACGCCGACGAGGTCCTGCTCGCCGCGCTCGGCGCCGCCCGCACCGGCCGCATGAACGACATCGTCCGGACCATCCAGGCCGAGCAGGACCGCATCATCCGCGCCCCGCACCACGGCGTCCTCGTCGTCGAGGGCGGCCCCGGCACCGGCAAGACCGCCGTCGCCCTGCACCGCGCCGCGTACCTCCTCTACGCCCACCGCGAGCAGCTCGCCCGCCGCGCCGTCCTCATCGTCGGCCCCAACCCCGCCTTCCTCGGCTACATCGGAGAGGTCCTGCCCTCGCTCGGCGAGACCGGGGTGCTGCTGGCCACCCCCGGCGAGCTGTTCCCCGGCGTCCACGCCACCGGCACCGAGACCCCCGAGGCCGCCGAGATCAAGGGCCGCGCCACCATGGCGGACGTCCTCGCCCGGGTGCTGCGCGACCGGCAGACCGTGCCGCCCACCCACGCGCCCCTCGAGATCGACCACGACGGCTACGGCACGCTCCTGCTCGACCGCGACATGGCCGAGGACGCCCGCTGGGACGCCCGCTCCACCGGACTGCCGCACAACCTCGCCCGCCCCCGGTTCGCCTTCCGCGTCATCGACGCCCTCACCGACCAGCTCGCCGAGCGGCTCGGCGCGGACCCCTTCGGCGGCCCCAACCTCCTCGACCGCTCCGACATCACCCAGATGCGCAAGGAGATCGCCGCGAGCTCCCGCGTCCACGCCGCGATCGACGAGCTGTGGCCCGTGCTCACCCCGCAGGCGCTCGTCTCCGCCTTCCTCGCCGAGCCGGACGGCTACCTCCCCGACGGCGAGGCCGAGTTCGTCCGCCGCGAGGGCGGTCCGTGGACCGAGGCCGACGTCCCGCTCCTGGACGAGGCGGCCGAGCTGCTCGGGCACGACGACACCGCCGAGCGCGCCGCCGCCGAACGGGAGCGGCGCGAGCGGATCGCCTACGCGCAGGGCGTGCTGGACGTCGCCTACGCCTCGCGGACGTACGAGTTCGAGGACGTGGAGTCGGAGGTGCTCGGCGCCCACGACATCATCGACGCCGAACGGTTCGCCGAGCGGCAGGAGGAGGCGGACCACCGCAGCGCCGCCGAACGCGCCGCGGCCGACCGCACCTGGGCGTTCGGGCACGTCATCGTCGACGAGGCGCAGGAGCTGTCCGCGATGGCCTGGCGGCTGCTGATGCGCCGCATCCCCACCCGCTCGATGACACTGGTCGGCGACCCGGCCCAGACCGGCGACGCCGCGAGCTGCGGCTCCTGGCGGGAAATCCTCGGCCCGTACGTCGGCGACCGCTTCGACCACGTGCGCCTCGGCGTCAACTACCGCACGCCCGCGGAGATCATGGAGGTCGCGGCGGCCGTGCGCCGGGCCGAGGACCCGGACTTCCGGCCGCCCCGCTCGGTGCGCTCCACCGGCGTGCCGCCCTGGGAGCGCGTGACGGACGACCTGCCCGGGGAGGTCGCCGCCGCCGTACGCCGGGAACGCCCCGCCGAGGGCCGGCTCGCCGTCATCGCCCCGGCGCCGCACCACCCGGCGCTGACCGCCGCACTGCCGGACGCCGCGCACGGCCCGGACCCCGACCTCACCCGGCCGGTCGTCCTGCTGGAGCCGCGCCAGGCCAAGGGCCTGGAGTTCGACACCGTGATCGTCGCCGACCCGGACGCCATCCGGTCCGGCGGGCCGCACGGCGTCAACGACCTGTACGTGGCACTGACCCGCGCCACCCAGCGCCTCGGCGTCGTGCGCGTCACCGGCTGACGGGACGGACGGGCGGGGAGACCGGCCGGCCTCCCCGCCCACCGTTTCACGCCGGCTTCAGCCAGACCGTCGCCAGCGGCGGCAGCGTCAGCCGGACGTGCCCCGCCTCCGGCTTCACCGGGTCGGGGTTGCGCACGTCGCTGCCGCCGTACCCGGCCGCGTCGGTGTTGAGGACCTCCGCCCACGCCGCGGTCCCCTCCGGCACCCACAGCCGGTACTCGTGCCGCACCACCGGGGAGAAGTTGCTCACCGACAGCAGGGGCGACCCCTGGGCGTCGTACCGGAGGAAGGCGAACACGTTGTCCTCGGCCGCGTCACCGAGGGACCACTGGAAGCCCTCCGGGACGGTGTCGCGCTCCCACAGCGCCGGTGTCGCCGCGTACACCGCGTTCAGGTCCCGCACCAGGTCCCGCATGGACCGGTGGTCGCCCGCCGAGTGGTAGTCGTCCTCCGTCAGCCACCACTCCGGGCCGTGCGCCTCCGACCACTCCGCGCCCTGGGCGAACTCCTGCCCCATGAACAGCAGTTGCTTGCCCGGGTGCGCCCACATGAAGCCCAGGTACGCACGCTGGTTGGCGCGCCGCTGCCACCAGTCGCCGGGCATCTTGGTCACCAGCGCCTGCTTGCCGTGCACCACCTCGTCGTGCGAGATGGGCAGCACGTAGTTCTCGCTGTAGGCGTACACCATCGAGAACGTCATCTCGTTGTGGTGGTACTTGCGGTGCACGGGTTCCTTGGAGACGTACACCAGCGAGTCGTGCATCCAGCCCATGTTCCACTTCAGGCCGAAGCCGAGCCCGCCGCTGTCGGTGGGGCGGGTGACGCCCTCCCAGGCCGTGGACTCCTCGGCGATGGTCACCACACCCGGGCAGCGGCGGTAGACGGTGGCGTTCATCTCCTGGAGGAAGGCGACCGCGTCGAAGTTCTCCCGGCCGCCGTGCTCGTTCGGCGCCCAGTCGCCGCCCTCGCGCGAGTAGTCCAGGTACAGCATGGACGCGACCGCGTCGACCCGCAGCCCGTCGACGTGGAACTCCTCGCACCAGTACACGGCGTTGGCGACGAGGAAGTTGCGCACCTCCGTGCGGCCGTAGTCGAACTCGAGGGTGCCCCAGTCGGGGTGCTCGGCGCGCCGGGGGTCGGGGTGCTCGTACAGCGGTGTGCCGTCGAAGCGGGCGAGCGCCCAGTCGTCCTTGGGGAAGTGCGCGGGCACCCAGTCGACCAGCACACCGATCCCGGCGCGGTGGCAGGCGTCGACGAAGTACTTGAAGTCGTCGGGCGTGCCGAGGCGGGCCGTGGGCGCGTAGTACGAGGTGACCTGGTAGCCCCAGGACGGGCTGTAGGGGTGCTCGGCGACCGGCATCAGCTCGATGTGCGTGAACCCGAGGTCCTTGACGTACGCGGGCAGCTCCTCGGCCAGCTCCCGGTACGTGAGCCCGGGCCGCCACGAGGGCAGGTGCACCTCGTACACCGAGAAGGGCGCCTCGTGCACCGGCCGGTCACCCCGGTGCGCCATCCACCGCTCGTCCTGCCACTCGTAGTGCGAGGCCGTGACGACCGACGCCGTCTCCGGCGGGCACTGCGTGCGGCGGGCCATCGGGTCGGCGCGCAGCGAACAGTGACCGTCCGGCCCGGTGACCGCGAACTTGTAGAGCGCGCCCTCGCCCATGCCGGGCACGAACAGCTCCCACACGCCGCTGCGCCCCAGCGACCGCAGGGGCAGGCCGGTGCCCGCGTCCCAGTAGTTGAACTCGCCGACCAGCCGCACCCCCCGCGCGTTGGGTGCCCACACGGTGAAGCGGGTGCCGGTGACGCCCTGGTGGGTCATCGGGTGGGCGCCGAGCGCCTTCCACAGCTCCTCGTGCCGGCCCTCGCCGATCAGGTGCAGGTCCAGCTCCCCGAGCGCGGGCAGGAAGCGGTACGGGTCCTCCACCTCGGTGACCGAGGAGTCGTACGTCACCCGGAAGGTGTACGCCGGTACCTCGGTGAGCGGCAGCACGGTCGAGAACAGCCCGTCCCCGTCGTCGTGCAGTTCGGTGCGCGCCCCGTCCACGAGCACGGCCACGCTCCTCGCGCACGGCCGCAGGGCCCGGACGGCGATGCCGCCCTCGACCGGGTGGGCGCCCAGCAGGCCGTGCGGGTCGTGGTGCTCACCCGCGAGCAGCCGGCCGCGGTCGGCCGGGTCGAGCGGGGCGGCGGGCACGGCACCGGCGTCGCCCGTGCGGGGCGCCGGCGGGGCGCCGGGCGGCGGCGCGGGGAGGGCGGTGGCGTCCCCCACGGGGGTCTTCCTGGTGGCCGGGGCCTTCTTGGCGGCCGGTTCGGCGGCGGGGCTTCGGGTGGGACGACGGGGGGTCACGGGGGAGGGCCTCCTCATGGGCGTTCACATCACGGAGTGGTGGTCTGCGCGGCCAGGCGGCGGATGGCCGCCATCGGGACCGGGAGCCAGTCGGGGCGGTGCCGGGCCTCGTACACGACCTCGTACACGGCCTTGTCCGTCTCGTAGGCGCGCAGCAGCGCGGGCTCGGCGCGCGGGTCGGTGCCCGATGCCTCGGCGTACCCGGTGCAGTACGCCTCCCGGCACCGCTCCGCCCAGTCCGGGTTCCAGGGGCGGTAGGAGCGGGCCGCGTAGTCGAACGAGCGCAGCATGCCGGCCACGTCACGCACCGGGGGCTGGGGGCGGCGGCGCTCGGCGAGCGGCTTCGCGGGCTCACCCTCGAAGTCGATCACCGACCAGTCGCCGTCACGGGTGCGGAGCGTCTGGCCCAGGTGCAGGTCGCCGTGGACCCGCTGGGCCCGCCACAGCCGGCTGCCCGAGCGCAGCTCGGCGACCGCCTCGAACGCGGCGCGCAGCCCGGGGACGTACGGCATCAGCGCGGGCACCGCCTGCGCGGCGGCGTCCAGGCGGCGGCTCATCCCGTGGACCAGGTTCTCGGTCTGCGGGCGTCCCAGGGCGACCGTCGGCAGGGCGTCGGCGAGCGCGGTGTGGACCTCGGCGGTGGCCCGGCCCAGCGCGCGGGCCTCGGTGGTGAAGCCCCGCCCGGCGCCGAGCGCGTCCAGCGCGAGCTGCCAGCCGTCCTGGGAGCCGCGCAGATAGGGCTGGAGCACGCCCAGGGTGCTGGCCTCCGGGCGGCCGTTGCCGGTCTCGTACCAGGCGACGGGCGCGGGCACCCGGGTGCAGCCGGCGCGGGCGAGCGCGAGCGGCAGCTCCAGGTCCGGGTTGGCGCCCGGGTAGACCCGGCGGAAGACCTTCAGGATGTACGCATCGCCGTACACCAGTGACGAGTTGGACTGCTCGGCGTCCAGGACGCGCGGGGTGAGCCCCTCGGGGATGGCGACGGTCCTGGAGAACCGCAGCGGACCCATCGGGCCGGGAGTGCGCAACCGTTCCAGCAGGAGCGTGGCGAGCCGTGGGTCGCTCAGCCCCTCGTAGATCGTGCGCCCGGCCAGCGGGCCGTCCGGGACGTGGCCGATCAGGGCGTGCGCGAGCTGGGGCGGCAGGCCGGCCCGCACGCCCAGCAGCACCTGGTAGCAGTCGCCCTGGGCGGCGGTGTTGAGTCCGGGCTGCTGCACCCGCACGAGCAGGTGCAGCAGCCCCGGCCCGGTGGTGTCGAGCGGGAGCAGTTCGGTCGCCGAGACGAGGGTGAAGCCCGTGACGGGGCGCCCCTTGCCGGCGAACCAGCGCTGCCGGGGCAGCCATTCGTGGAGCAGCGGTACCAGGGAGGGGAGCAGGGCGACCGGGGCCCGGGCGGTGGATGCGGTCTCCGACATGGCAGCGCGTCCTTTCCCCGGGCACTACGAGATGCACAGAACGTGCAGAGTGTCCCGGAATGCGGCGAGTGCTGTCCGGCTGTGCGGGACGTGTCGGGCGGGGATGGTCGAGATAGACCCGAATCGACGTATGAGGGGGAGAGTGCCCAGGGCGGGGCGACGGAAACGCCCCGCCCTGATGTCCTCACCCCTTCCCGGTCACACGCGCCCCTCGGTCACCGGGGCCGCCCGGCTCGCGGGCCGCCGTGGGCCGCGAGCCGGGTGCTGACGCCCCGTCGGCCGCGCGGGACGCCCGGGACGGTGCCGCCGGTGCGCCGGCCCCGCCCGCCGCGCCCCGGGACGCCCCGGAGCCGGCCGTCGCCGGCGCGGCTACGGTCACCGCGCCGGGCGCGGCCACCGCGTCGGCCGCCCTGGACGCGGCGGGGGCCGCCGTGCCGGGGTTGGCCGCCCGGGACGCGGCGGGGGGCGCCGTGCCGGACGTGGCGACCGTCGCCTCCGTGACCGTCTTGCCCTTGGCCGGTTTGACGGTGTCCCTGCGCAGCCGGAACCAGTAGAAGCCGTGACCCGCGAGGGTGAGCAGGTACGGCCATTCGCCGATGGCGGGGAAGCGGACCCCGCCGATCAGCTCGACCGGGTGCATCCCGTTGAAGCGCCGCAGGTCCAGTTCCGTGGGCTGCGGGAAACGGGAGAAGTTGTGCACGCACATCACCAGGTCGTCCCCGTACTCCCGCAGGAAGGCGAGGACCGCCGGGTTGGACGACGGGAGCTCCGTGTAGGAGCCGAGACCGAAGGCGGGGTTCTGCTTGCGGATCTCGATCATCCGCCGCGTCCAGTGCAGCAGTGACGACGGGGACGCCATCGACGCCTCGACGTTGGTGACCTGGTAGCCGTAGACCGGGTCCATGATGGTCGGCAGGTACAGTCGGCCCGGGTCGCAGGAGGAGAAGCCCGCGTTGCGGTCGGGCGTCCACTGCATGGGGGTGCGCACGCCGTCGCGGTCACCGAGCCAGATGTTGTCGCCCATCCCGATCTCGTCGCCGTAGTAGAGGATCGGCGAGCCGGGCAGGGACAGCAGCAGCGCGGTGAACAGCTCGATCTGGTTGCGGTCGTTGTCGAGCAGCGGGGCCAGGCGCCGCCGGATGCCGATGTTGGCGCGCATCCGGGGGTCCTTGGCGTACTCCGCGTACATGTAGTCGCGCTCTTCGTCCGTGACCATCTCGAGCGTCAGCTCGTCGTGGTTGCGCAGGAAGATGCCCCACTGGCAGTTCGCCGGGATCGCCGGCGTCTTGGCCAGGACTTCGGAGACGGGGTAGCGGGACTCCCGGCGCACCGCCATGAAGATGCGCGGCATGACCGGGAAGTGGAACGCCATGTGGCACTCGTCGCCGCCGGCCGCGTAGTCGCCGAAGTAGTCGACGACGTCCTCGGGCCACTGGTTGGCCTCGGCGAGCAGCACGGTGTCGGGGTAGGCGGCGTCGATCTCCTTGCGGACCCGCTTGAGGAAGGCGTGGGTGGCGGGGAGGTTCTCGCAGTTGGTGCCCTCCTCCTGGTAGAGGTACGGCACGGCATCCAGGCGGAAGCCGTCGATGCCCAGGTCGAGCCAGAAGCGCAGCGCGGACAGGATCTCCTGCTGCACGGCCGGGTTCTCGTAGTTGAGGTCGGGCTGGTGGGAGAAGAACCGGTGCCAGTAGTACTGCTTGCGCACCGGGTCGAAGGTCCAGTTGGACGTCTCGGTGTCGATGAAGATGATCCGGGCGTCCTGGAACTGCTTGTCGTCGTCGGCCCAGACGTAGTAGTCGCCGTAGGGGCCGTCGGGGTCGCTGCGGGATTCCTGGAACCACGGGTGCTGGTCGCTGGTGTGGTTCATCACGAAGTCGATGATCACTCGCATGCCGCGCTGGTGGGCGGCATCGACGAACTCGACGAAGTCGGCCAGGTCGCCGAATTCGGGCAGTACGGAGGTGTAGTCCGACACGTCGTAACCGCCGTCCCGCAAGGGGGACTTGAAGAACGGCGGGAGCCAGAGGCAGTCGACCCCGAGCCACTGGAGGTAGTCCAGCTTGGCGGTGATTCCCTTGAGGTCGCCGACGCCGTCGCCGTTGCTGTCCTGGAACGAGCGGACCAGAACCTCGTAGAAGACGGCTCGTTTGAACCAGTCGGGGTCACGGTCCTTTGCCGGCGTGTCCTCGAAGGTGTCGTGGACGGGCTCGTTGACGATCATGATGTGGGTGACCCTCCGATCGGCGGGGACGGTCGCAGGACGAGGATGTGCGCGGGCGTGACACCCGGCTCGAGGCGCACATAGTTGGTCCTGCCCCAGTGATAGGTCTCGCCGGTGAGCTCATCGCGCACCGGCACGGTCTCGTGCCAGTCGAGGCCGAGCTCCGGCATGTCCAACGACACCGTCGCCTCGTGGGTGTGGCGTGGGTCGAGGTTGACGACCGTCAGAACAATGTTCGAGCCCGCCCGCTTGCTGTAGGCGATGACGGCGTCGTCGTCGGCGTGGTGGAAGTGCACCGAGCGCAACTGCCGCAGTGCGGCGTTGCGGCGCCTGATCCGGTTGAGGGCCGTGATCAGCGGGGCGATGGTGCGGCCCTCGCGCTCGGCCGACTCCCAGTC
Organism: Streptomyces sp. WAC05374; assembly: GCF_004353505.1. Taxonomy (GTDB): domain Bacteria; phylum Actinomycetota; class Actinomycetes; order Streptomycetales; family Streptomycetaceae; genus Streptomyces. The sequence continues at coordinate 133,533 of NZ_SMNQ01000016.1, read as the reverse complement.
CCTCGGGCGCAGTTGGTACTTCTCGGAGTCCAGGTACTCCTCGCTGCCCTCCCGCACGGGAGTGTTCTCGCACAGCTCGTACCCGGCGTACATGCCCCACGTGGGGGACATCGTCGCGGCGAGCACCGCGCGCACCTCGAAGGCGGGGCGTCCGCCGTGCTGGAGGTAGGCGTGCAGGATGTCCGGGGTGTTCACGAAGAAGTTCGGCCGCATGTAGGCGGCGGCGTCGCCGGACAGCTCGGTGAGGTACTCGGTCAGCTCGTGCTTGCTGTTGCGCCAGGTGAAGTACGTGTACGACTGCTGGAAGCCGATCGCCCCGAGGGTGTGCATCATCGCGGGCCGGGTGAACGCCTCCGCCAGGAAGATCACGTCCGGGTCGGACTTGTTGATGGTGCCGATGACCTTCTCCCAGAAGACGACCGGCTTGGTGTGCGGGTTGTCGACGCGGAAGATGCGCACGCCGTGGGACATCCAGAACCGCAGCACCCGCACCGTCTCGCGGACGATGCCCCGCATGTCCCGGTCGAAGGCGATCGGATAGATGTCCTGGTACTTCTTCGGCGGGTTCTCCGCGTACGCGATGGTCCCGTCCGCCCGGTGGTGGAACCAGGCGGGGCGCTTGGCGACCCACGGGTGGTCCGGCGAGCACTGGAGCGCGAAGTCAAGGGCGACCTCCAGGCGCAGTTCGCGCGCCCGTTCGACGAAGGCGTCGAAGTCCTCGATGGTGCCGAGGTCCGGGTGGACGGCGTCGTGGCCGCCCTCGGCGGAGCCGATCGCCCACGGGACGCCGACGTCGTCCGGGCCGGCCGTGAGGGTGTTGTTGGGGCCCTTGCGGTGGGTCGTGCCGATGGGGTGGATGGGCGGCAGATACAGGACATCGAAACCCATGGCGGCGATGGCCGGAAGTCGTTCCATGGCCGTCCGGAAGGTCCCGGAGACCACGCGGCCGTTCTCCACCCGGGCCCCCTCGGAGCGCGGGAACATCTCGTACCACGAGCCGAACAGGGCCCGCTCCCGCTCCACCAGCAGCGGCAACGGCTTCGAGGAAGTGACCAGTTCGCGCAGCGGGTGCGCGGCCAGCGCCTGGACCGCCTCGGTGTCCAGCGCGGCGGCGAGCCGGTCGGCGGGGGAGCGCCGCTCGTCGCGCAGGGCGTCGACCACGGCGAGCACGGCCTCGCGGCCCTCGCCCTTGGGCACGCCGTCGGCGGCCCGCTCGTGCAGGGCGGCGCCCTCGGCCAGCACCAGGTCGGTGTCGATGCCGGCCGGGATCTTGATGCCGGCGGTGTGCCGCCAGGTCGAGACAGGATCGCTCCAGGCCTCGACCGTGTACGTCCAGCGCCCTTCGGCCGTTGGGGTGACCTCGGCGCCCCAGCGGTCGGTGCCGGGCGCCAGCTCCCGCATCGGGGTGAACGGGCCCGGGTGTCCGGCCGGGTCCGTGAGCACGACGTTCGCGGCCACGGCGTCATGGCCTTCACGGAACACCGTGGCCGTAATCTGGAAGGTTTCGCCGACCACTGCCTTGGCGGGCCTTCTGCCGCAGTCGACCAGCGGGCGTACATCGAGAACGGGAATGCGACCAATCAGCGAGTTCACGGCATCACCTGAGGGTTGCGTACGGGGTATCGCTCTTTGTACTTGCTCCGTTGACGAGTGGCAGAGCGCAGGCATCACCGCTCCTGTCCGGGTTCACTCGGGTGGGCGGGTACCGGAGGAGCCCTACCCACACCCTTCGGGTGGGCAATCCGGCGCGTTGTTAACTACTCAGGCGTAGCCGGACACGTCGAGAACCGGCCCCGTTCGAGTGGAAAATGGGGACCGGTTCTCGCTCGGGTGTGTCAGGTGGCGTTCAGGTGAGCGTCTGGGCGTCCTGCTCCTCCGGGTCGCTCGCCCAGATCTGCCACGGCTGCCGCGAAACCCACTCGTCAACCGGGCGCGGCCGCAGCGTCAACGCACCGGCCGACACGCCGTCGTCCCCGGCCAGCAGCAGCGGCTCGGCCCCCCTCGCCATGTAGTGGTAGACCCCCGCCACCCCGGCCGCCGCGGCCGGACCGACCGCCTGCGCGAGGCCCTGCTCGAAGAGGTGCGGCGCCAGCGCCCGGTAGCGCACCGCGCGCCCCAGTCCCCGGCCGAACGCCTCCGCCAGCTCATCACCCGTCAGCGCCCGCTCGCCGCCGATGTCGTACGCCCGGCCCTCCGCGCCCTCCGCGGTGAGCGCCGCGCACACCGCCTCGGCCAGGTCCCGGTGCGAGAGCCACGCCGTCGGCACGTCGGCGGGCAGCGGGTAGGCGAGGATGCCCTCGTTCACCAGGGCCGGGCCGTTCCAGGGGCTGAACAGGTTGTCCAGGTAGACCGGCGGGCGCAGCACCACCAGCGGCACCCCGCTCTCCCGCAGCACCTCCTCGGCGATCCGGCGCGTCTCGAACGCGGCCACCTCGGTGGCCGCGCGCGGCACACGGGTGTTGGCGTTGTAGACCAGCCGCCGCACCCCGGCCGCCACCGCCGCCGCGGCGATGTTGCGGGCGTAGGCGCGCACCCGGCCGGCCTCGTACACCAGCGGCAACACCACCGCCGCGTGCGTCGCACCCGCGAAGAGCTGCCGCACCGACTCGGCGTCACCGAGGTCCCCGGTGGCGCACGAGACGCCGGGCAGCGGCGGCCGGTCGCCCTCGGGACGCCGGGAGAGCGTACGCACCCGATGGCCCCGCGAGCTGAGCAGGCGGGCCACCGCACCGCCCTGGAAACCGGTCGCGCCGACGACCGCGACCCGCATCTGATTCCGCTGCGACATCTGCTCCGACATCCGCTCCGACATATGCCTGATTGGCCCTTCGATAGGGTGTGACCGCTGCCATGACGGCTCCTCTCAGGCTGGCGGCGACGGCTTTGGCCGATCAATTAACAATTCGGGGCGGGGGTTGAAGGATCGTCCATGGACACCGTGCGCACCGAAACCCGGAACACCGACCGGAACGACGACCTTCTGAGTGAGCTGTTGCAACCGTTGCGGCTCACGGGCGTCTTCGACAGCCGCTGGCACGTGAGCGCCCCCTGGGCGATCGAGGGGGACGCCGAGCAGGGCTGCGCCGTCCTGCACTACATCGTCGAGGGCGGCTGCTGGATCACCGCCGAGGGACAGGCGCCCCAGGAACTGCGCGCCGGCGACCTCGCGGTCTTCCCCACCGGGACCGCGCACCGGCTGTCCGACCGGCCCGACCGGCAGGGCGTACCGCTCAAGGCCGTGCTGCCCGAGCGGGAGCCCGGCACGTCCGGCGAGATCCGCATCGGCGGCACCGGACCGGAGAGCCGGCTGCTGTGCGCCGGGCTGCACTACGACGCCAGCGCCGCCACAGGTCTGTACAAGGCGCTGCCCTGGGCCCTGGTCCTGGACCGCCCCCAGGTCGACCGCGAGCCCCTGCTGCGCGACACCCTGCGGCTGCTCGCCGCCCCCGACCGGCCCATCGGCCCGGGGGACCGGCTGATCACCCTGCGGGCGTTCGAGATGGCGCTGGTGCTCGCCCTGCGCCCGCTGCTGCGGGAGTTCGCCGAGAACCCCACCTCCCTGCCCGTGCTGCGCCACCCGGGCGTCAGCCGCGCCCTGGTGATGATCGCGACCAGGTTCGCCGAGCCGTGGACCATCGAGTCGCTCGCCCGGGAGGTCGGGATGTCCCGCTCGGCGTTCACGGCCGCGTTCCGCGCGCTGGTCGGGGAGGCCCCCGCGCGGCACCTGACGGGGCGGCGCATGCAGGAGGCGGCGCGGCTGCTCGGCGAGACGTCACTGCCCCAGTCGGCCGTGCCGCAACGGGTGGGCTACCAGAGCGCGGTCGGTTTCCACCTTGCGTTCCGCAAATGGTTCGGGGTCACCCCGGGTGAGTACCGGGCGGGTGCGGCGAAGGCCGCCTAATGGTTTCCGGAAGGCGACTGGCCGGTTCTTAAGGACCATTGGACGGACGTTCATTGCCGAAGGTGTGGACCAACGGACAGGCTCGCTTGCGGCAATGGCATCCGCAAGAGGAGAAAAGGTGACGAGGTCCGGTCACGACTATCTGGCGTCGCTGCGCGACGGCCGGGAGATATGGCTCGACGGGGAGCGGGTCGGGGACGTCACCGCGCACCCCGCGTTCCGCAACACCGCCGCCTCCATCGCCCGCCTGTACGACCTGGCGCACGACTCCGGGCACACCCCGGTCCTCACCCAGGGCGGCGTCCACCGCGCCTACGCGATCCCCCGGTCGTACGAGGACCTCGTCGCGCGCCGCGAGGCGTACAAGGTGTGGGCGGAGGCGAGCTTCGGCTTCCTGGGCCGCACCCCCGACTACATGGCGGGCGGCGCAGCCGGGTTCGCCGCGCTGCCGGGCCTGTTCACCACCGGCACCTACGACGGCTCCGCCGCCGCCCTCGACTGCCACCGGCGGCTGGCGGAGGGCGACCTGTATCCCGCCTTCACCATCGCCAACCCGCAGATCGACCGCACCAGGGCCGCGTCCGAACAGGAGGAGGACGACCTCGTGGTGCGGGTCGTCGCCGAGAAGGACGGCGGGATCGTGGTGCGCGGCGCCAAGATGATCGGCACCGGGGCCGTCTTCGGCAACGAGGTCATCGTCGGCACCATCGAACCGCTCGCCCCGCAGGACGCCGACCACGCGGTGTGCTTCTCGGTCCCGGTCGCCACACCGGGCCTGAAGCTGGTCTCCCGCACGTCCTACGAGGCCGCGGCGCGCAGCGCGTTCGACAACCCGCTCTCCTCCCGCTTCGACGAGAACGACGCGCTGCTGGTGTGCGACGACGTGTTCGTGCCCTGGGAGCGGGTGCTCACCTACCGCGACGTCGACGCGACCTGCCGGATGTGGTGGCAGACCCCCGCCTTCCTCAACCTCACCCACCAGGCCGCCACCCGCTTCTGGACCAAGCTGGAGTTCCTCACCGGCCTCGCGATCCTGATCACCAGGGCCAACAACACCCACGAACTGCCACAGGTCACCCAGGCCGTCGGCCGCCTCCTCGGCTTCGTCGCGCAGGCCAAGGCGTTCGTGCTGGCGGCCGAGGCGTCGTACGAGGAGGTCGACGGCGGCCGGGGCGGCGTCGCGCCCGGCCAGGACATCTCCTACGCCCAGCGCGTCATGGCGGGCGAGCTGTACCCGCGGGCCGTCCAGGAGATCAAGCTGCTCGCGGGCGGCGGCCTCATCCAGCTCCCGGCGGCCGGAGCGGACCTGCTGCACCCCGAGCTGGGCCCGCTGATCCGCAAGTACGTCCGCTCGCCCGGCACCCCGGCCGAGGAGCGGGTGAAGCTGCTGAAGCTGGCCTGGGACGCCCTGGGCTCCGAATTCGCGGGCCGGCACGAGCAGTACGAGCGCTTCTACCACGGCGCCCCGCACGTCTACCTCACCCAGCAGACCTGGGCGGGCGGCGCCCCCGCCTGCGAGGCGCTCGCCCAGTCCTGCCTGGACGGCTACGGCCTGGAAGGTGCCCGATGACCGCGCCGGCGCGGCTGCGGGCGGCCGACCCGGGGCGGTGCGCCCGGGGTGGCCGCGCGGTGCGCCCACCGGCCGCCGGCGGCCACCGGGGGGCCGGCCGGCACACGGGCGACGACCCCGGACGGCACCTCGGAGGGCACCCCGCCCGGCGCGCCGGCCACGGCCGCGCGGCCGACCCGGGGTGGACGCGCACCAGGTGCGCACGGTGACCCGCGCGGGGGGAACGCGCGGGGCGCTCGCGCTGCTCGCGGCGACACAACTGGTGATGGTCATGGACACCGCCGTCACCAACGTCGCCCTGCCGTCCATCGGCCACGACCTCGGGGCCGGGTCCGCCGCACTGTCCTGGGTGGCCAACGCCTACCTGATCACCTTCGGCGGGCTGCTCCTGCTCGGGGGCCGCGGCGCCGACCTGCTGGGCCACCGGCGGGGGTTCACCGCCGGTCTCGCCCTCCTCGCCGCCGCGTCCGTCGCCGGGGGCCTCGCGCAGACCACCGGCGCCCTGGTCGCCGCCCGCGCCGCGCAGGGCGCCGGGGCCGCGCTCGCCGCGGCCGCCGCCTTCGCCCTGCTGCTGCTCCTCTTCCCGGACGGCCCCGCCCGGCACCGGGCGCTCGGCGCGTTCGCCGCCATGGGCGGGCTCGGCGGGGTCCTCGGCACCGCGCTGGGCGGGGTCCTCACCGACCTGCTCGGCTGGCGTTCCACCTTCTGGCTGAACGTCGCCGCCGCCGCGGTGCTCGGCCTGCTCGCCCTCCGGCTCCCGGCGGGCGGCACCCGGGACGCCGAACCCGGCTTCGACCTGCTGGGCGCGCTCACCGTCACCGGCGGCCTCGGCCTCGTCGCGTACGCCCTGGTCGGGCACGACCCGCTCGCCGGGGCGGCCGGCGCCCTGCTGCTCGCCGCCTTCGCCGTGACCGAGACCCGCACCGCCCGGCCCCTCGTCCCGCCCGCGGTCCTGCGGCGGCCCGCACTGCGCCTCGCGGGCGGCCTCGGCGCCCTCGCCCAGATGACGTTGTTCCCCATGTTCTTCCTGGTGAGCCTCTACCTCCAGAGCGTGCTGGGCCAGTCCCCGCTCACCGGCGGCCTCGGCCTGCTGCCGCTGTCGCTGGTCGTCGTCGCCACCGCCCCGCTGACCGGCCGCCTCATCGGCCGCCTCGGCCTGGCCCGGACCATGACCCTCGGCTTCGTCCTGCTGTGCGCCGGCACGGTCTGGCTCGCCCTCGCGCTCCGGCCGCACGGCACCTTCGCCACCACCGTCCTCGCACCCAGCCTCGTGCTCGGTGCCGCCCTGCCGCTGGTCATGGTCACCACCAATGTGGCCGCCACGGCCGAGGCCACGCCCGAGGAGACCGGACTGGCCTCCGGGCTGGTCAACACCGGCCAGCAGTTCGGCTCCGTCCTGGGCCTGGCCGTCGTCGTGGCCGTGGCCACCGCCCGTACCGGCACGGCCACACCCCAGGCCGCGACCGCGGGCTTCCGGGCGGCGCTGCTCACCGGCGCCGCCTTCGCCGCCGCGGCGGCCCTGCTGTCCGTACGACTGGGCCGGCCCGCGCCCGCCCCGGCGCCGCCACGCCAGGACCGGGTTCCCGACCCGCGGTGACCGCCTGACCAGCGGACACCGCGCCACCGTCGAATCCACACTGCCCGAGGGGGGCATCCCGTTGACCCTGTACGACCTTGTCGCGCCCGGTCTCGACACCTGCGCCGAACCGCGCTACCGCATCGCCGAGATACGCGCGGCCGATCCGCTCGGCGCCGACGCGCTGCTCACCGCGCTCCCCGCGATGAACCGTGACGCCGACGTCCCCGCGCTCACCGTCGCGCTGCGCGCCCTCGTACCCGACCCCGACCGGGTCGCCGAGTGGTGCGTCATCGAGGCGCTGGCCGCCATGCGCGACCTCGGCATGCTGCTCGGCTCGCTCAAACGGCACGGCGTCCAGCCGGTCGCCGCCGTCCCCGAGGTCCTGCCCGTGCTCCAGGAGCTCGCACGCCGCACCGACATGGTGCCCCGCGACACCGTGCACCACTACACCACCTGGAACCCGCTCGGCCCCCGGCAGCGGATGTTCACCGGCGACGCGATGGAGGCCCACCTCCAGGACGCCGTCCGGATGGTCTTCCCCAGCCTCGTCGCCGCCCTCGGCACCTGCGGCCGGCTGGCCCGCCTGGAACCGTACGACCCGGGCTTCGCCCTCGCCCTGGACCGCACCGCGCAGCACGTGCAGGCGATGGTCGACGCCATCGACTTCACCGTCGACAACGTCTCCCCGGACTACTTCGCCCGCACGCTGCGCCCGTACTTCGAGGAGATCGACGTCGCCGGGCGCGACTACCTCGGCCCGGCCGCCGCCCAGGTGCCGCTGTGGCTGGTCGACCTGACGGTCTGGCAGTGCGACCGCACCGACCCCGGCTACGACGCCTTCCTCGCCGAGTCGGTCGACTACAGCCTCCCGTCCTGGCGCGCCTTCCACGCCGCCCACCAGGGCGGCGTCTCGGCCGTCGGCAAGCTGACAGCCGCGCTGAGCTGGGAGACCGTGCACCGGCTGCCCCCCGAGCTGGTCGCCTCCGCCCACTCCCTGGCACGGGTGCTGCGCATCCTGAAGACCTTCCGCGCCCGCCACCTCGGCATCGCCCGCAAGGCCTACAGCGACGGCGTCAAGCTGTACGAGCAGGGCAGCGGCGGCGCGCCGGTCGCCCTGCTGCGCACCGTGCTCGACCTTACCCGGGACAACGAGACGCTGGTGCGCCGGACCACCCGGCGGCCGGGCGCCCCCCTGAGAGGAGCCGCGGCATGACCCCGCACATACTCGTGGCCGGCGGCGGGATCGCCGGCCTGACCGCGGCGCTCGCCCTGCACGCCGCCGGCTTCGGCCACGTCACCGTCGTGGAGGCGGCGCCCGGCATCCGGCCCGTCGGCGCCGGGCTGAACATCATGCCCAACGCGGTCCGCGAACTCGACGCGCTCGGACTCCTCGACGAGCTGGAGGCCAACGCCGTACGCACCCGGGAGCTGCGCTACTACCACCGCTCCGGCGGACTGATCTCCTGCGAGCCCCGGGGCCTCGGCGCCGGCCACCACTGGCCGCAGCTCTCCGTCCACCGCGCCCACCTCCAGCGGGTCCTCGCCGACGCGGTACGCCGCCGGCTCGGCCCGTCCGCGATCGTCACCGGTGTCCGGGTGACCGGCCTGGAGCAGCTCCCCGACGGGCGCCCGCGCGTGCGCCTGGAGCACCGGGAGGGCGCCCGGGCCGGCCGGGCCTCGCTGGAGCCGGACGTCCTGATCGGCGCCGACGGCATCCGCTCGGCGGTCCGCGCCGCCCTCAACCCCCGCGAGGGCGAGCCGCCGTGGAACGGCATGCTGGTGTGGCGCGGCGTGTCACGGCTGGACGCGCGCCGGGCCGGGAGGTTCATGCTCATCGCGGGCGACGACCGGTGCAGGGCCGTCGTCTATCCCATGGCCGAGCGGCCCTCGGGGGAGGTCCTCGTCAACTGGGCGCTGGCGATGCCCGCCGACAGCATCGCCGGCACCCCGCGCGGGGGCACCCTCCGGAGCACGTCGCCGGGCTCCTTCCGGGGCTCCTTCCGGGGCGACTGGAACCGGGCCGTACCCGTGTCCGACTTCCTCCACCACTACGAGGGCTGGGAGTTCGGCGGCGTGAACCTCCCCGAGGTGCTGCGCGCCGCCGACACCGCCCACGAGTACCCCATGGTCGACCGCGAGCCCCTGCTGCGCTGGAGCCACGGCCGCACCACCCTCATCGGCGACGCCGCGCACGCCATGTACCCCATCGGCTCCAACGGCGCCACCCAGTCCGTCATCGACGCCCGGGCCCTCGCCCACGCCATGGCCCACCACCCCGACCCGGCCCGCGCCCTCGCCGCCTACGAGGCCGGGCGCCGACCCGCCATGACGGAGCTTCAGCGCGCCAACCGGCGCCAGGGCCCCGAAGTCGTCATCAATCTGGCCCACCGGCGCGCCCCCGGCGGCTTCGACCGCATCGACGACGTGATCCCGCCGCACGAACGGCGCGAAATCGCCGCCCGGTACGCCGCGACCGGCGCGTTCGACCCGGAGACCGTCAACGCGGGCTCCCCGTACGAGGTCCCGGTGAGCGCTCCGTGAACGCGCTCCCCTGAGTGCGCCGTGGTTGCGGAGGGCGGGGTCCCGATACCGTCGGAGGGTGAAGGCGGACGCACAACGCCCGTGCGTCCACCCCGAAACGTACCTGCCCTGCGAAGGTGGAACACGTGAAGGCAATCCGTCGATTCACCGTGCGCCCCGTCCTCCCCGACCCGCTGAGGCCGCTCAGCGACCTCGCGCGCAACCTGCGCTGGTCCTGGCACGCCGAGACCCGTGACCTGTTCCAGGCCGTCGACCCCGAGGGGTGGCGGGCGGCCGGCGGCGACCCGGTCCGGCTGCTGGGCTCCGTGTCCGCGGCCAGACTCGCCGAGCTCGCCCGCGACCGGCGCTTCCTGCGCCGCCTCGCCGCCGCCGCCGACGACCTGGACGACTATCTGCGCGGCCGCCGCTGGTACCAGAGCCAGAACAGCGACCTGCCCGCCGCCGTCGCCTACTTCTCGCCCGAGTTCGGTGTCACCGCCGCCCTGCCCCAGTACTCCGGCGGCCTCGGCATCCTCGCCGGTGACCACCTCAAGGCCGCCTCCGACCTCGGCGTACCGCTCATCGGCGTCGGGCTGCTCTACCGGCACGGCTACTTCCGCCAGTCGCTCTCCCGGGACGGCTGGCAGCAGGAGCACTATCCGCTCCTGGACCCCAACGAGATGCCCGTCAGCCTGCTGCGGCAGCCCGGCGGCACGCCCGTCCGGGTCTCCCTCGCCCTGCCGGCCGGGCGCTGTCTGCACGCCCACGTCTGGGTGGCCCAGGTCGGCCGCGTACCGCTGCTGATGCTGGACTCGGACGTGGAGGAGAACGGCCCGTCCGAACGGGACGTCACCGACCGGCTCTACGGCGGCGGCAGCGAACACCGGCTGCTCCAGGAGATGCTGCTGGGGATAGGAGGTGTCCGGGCGGTACGCGCGTACTGCGCGCTCACCGGCCACCCCGACCCCGAGGTGTTCCACACCAACGAGGGGCACGCCGGTTTCCTCGGCCTGGAACGCATCCGGGAACTGAGCGAGGAGGGCGTCGAGTTCGACGCCGCCCTGGAGGCCGTCCGCGCGGGGACGGTCTTCACCACCCACACCCCCGTCCCGGCCGGCATCGACCGGTTCGACCGCGAGCTCGTCGCCCGCCACTTCGGCGACGGGGCGGAACTGCCCGGGGTCGACGTCGAGCGCGTCCTCCAGCTCGGCATGGAGACCTACCCCGGCGGCGAGCCCAACCTCTTCAACATGGCCGTGATGGGCCTGCGCCTGGCCCAGCGCGCCAACGGCGTGTCCACGCTGCACGGCGCCGTCAGCCGGGAGATGTTCGCCGGCCTGTGGCCCGGGTTCGACCCCGACGAGGTGCCGATCACCTCCATCACCAACGGCGTGCACGCCCCCACCTGGGTGGCGCCCGAGGTGTTCCGGCTCGGCGCCCGGAAGATCGGGGCCCAGCGCGCCGAGGACGCCCTCACCGTCGGCGGCTCCCAGCGCTGGGACGCGCTGGGCGAGATCGCCGACGGTGAGATCTGGGACCTGCGGCGCGAGCTGCGCGACCAGCTCGTGACCGAGGTACGGACCCGGCTGCGCGCCTCCTGGCGGCAGCGGGGCGCGGGCTCGGCCGAGCTGGGGTGGATCGACGGCGTCCTGGACCCCGACATCCTCACCATCGGCTTCGCCCGCCGCGTTCCCTCCTACAAGCGGCTCACGCTGATGCTGCGGGACCGCGACCGGCTGATGGAGCTGCTGCTGCACCCCGAACGGCCGGTGCAGATCGTCGTCGCGGGCAAGGCCCACCCGGCGGACGACGGCGGCAAGCGGCTGGTGCGGGAGCTGGTGCGGTTCGCCGACGACCCGCGGGTGCGCCACCGGATCGTGTTCCTGCCCGACTACGGGATGGGCATGGCGCAGAAGCTGTACCCCGGCTGCGACGTGTGGCTGAACAACCCGCTGCGGCCGCTGGAGGCGTGCGGCACCTCCGGGATGAAGGCCGCGCTGAACGGCTGCCTCAACCTCTCCGTCCTGGACGGCTGGTGGGACGAGTGGTACGAGCCGGACTTCGGCTGGGCCATTCCCACCGCCGACGGTCCCACCACGGACGAGGACCGGCGCGACGACCTGGAGGCGGCCGCGCTGTACGAGCTGATCGAGCAGCGCGTCGCGCCCCGCTTCTACGACCGGGGTGCGAACGGGCTGCCCGAGCGGTGGATCGAGATGGTCCGCCGGACGCTCGCCAACCTCGGTCCCAAGGTGCTGGCGGGACGCATGGTGCGGGAGTACGTGGAACGGCTGTACACCCCGGCCGCCCTCGCCCACCGGTCGCTGGACACCGGCGCCGCCCGCGAACTCGCCGACTGGAAGGCCCGCGTACGGGCCGCCTGGCCGCGGGTGGCGGTCGACCACGTCGAGGTGGACGAGGCCAACGGCACCGCGGAGCTGGGCGCCACCCTCGCCCTGCGGGTACGGGTGGCCCTGGGCGACCTCCGGCCCGAGGACGTCGAGGTCCAGGCGGTCGCCGGCCGGGTCGACACCGACGACCGGCTCCGGGACGCCCAGACCGTGCCGCTGAAGCCGGCCGGGGGCCCGGACCAGCAGGGGAGGTGGGTCTACGAGGGCCCCCTCACCCTCGACCGGACGGGCCCCTTCGGGTACACCGTGCGGATACTGCCCACGCACCGCCTGCTGGCGGCGGGCGCCGACCTGGGGCTGGTCGCGCTGCCGACGGAGGCGACCGGAGAGGGCGCCGGCGTCCTGATGCGGTAGCGGTCCCCCCGGCTCGTCGCCCCCTCCCCTCGTGAGGGGCGACGAGCCGTGCGCCGCTCAGCCTGCCGCCCGCGCCGGGACGACGGCATCGGCCGCTGAACCGATCCCGCCTCGGCCCTTCGGCGTATGACCCCCGACCGGGAGGAGGAGAGAGCTCCGGCCACGGCCGGAAAGCGATGGACTTCCCCGCCCGGTGTGGTTCCGGGCCGGTGTGACGGCCGGGACCGTGGGCACGGTCCCCACCGCACGCCACCGCCCGGACGCAGCGGGGAGACCAGGGCGTACCCGGCGCCGCCGCTGCTGTACCACCGCACGCACGCACGACCGCCCGGCGGCACAGGGAGTGCCACCGGGCGGCCGGCCGTCCGCTTCCCGGCTTACGGGAAGGTCAGCTTGAAGCTGTTGATGTAGCCGGTGTCCTGCGCGGCCTTGTCCTGCACGCGGAGCTTCCAGCTTCCGTTGGCGACCTCGCTGGAGGCGTTGACCGTGTAGGTGGCCTTGACGTTGTCGGCCGAGTCGGAGGAGCTGAACGGCTTCAGGTTGTAGACGGAGCCGTCCGGCGCCACCAGGTCGACGACCAGGTCACCGCGCCAGGTGTGGACGATGTCCACGTCGACCTTGAGCGTGGAGGGCGCGTTGCCCGCGATGCCGGTGACGTTGACCGCGGAGGTCACGGCGGCGCCGTTGTCCGGGATGGCGACGTCCGCGGTGTTCTCGAAGATCTTGCCCGTGCCGGGGTCGCCGCCACCGGGGCGCGAACCGACGTTGATGCCGGCCCAGGCGTGCTCGACGGCCTTCACCTCGGCGCTGCCGGCGCCGTACAGCTCGGTGGCGACCGCGACCGTACCGGTGCGGGCACCGGCGTAGTTGGTCGTGGAGGTGAACTTGGTGGTGAGCGCCTTGTACCAGATCAGCGCGGCCTTGTCGCGGCCGATGCCGGTGACGGGCAGGCCGTCGGAGGTCGGCGAGTCGTAGTTCACGCCGTTGACGGTCTTGGCGCCGCTGCCCTCGGAGAGCAGGTAGAACCAGTGGTTGGCCGGGCCGGACGAGTAGTGGACGTCGATGCCGCCGATGCCGGAGTACCAGTAGTCCTTCGACGAGCCGTCCTTGCTCGGCTTGTCCATGTAGCGCAGCGGGGTGCCGTTGCCGCGGATGTCGATCTTCTCGCCGACGAAGTAGTCGCCCTTGTCCTGGGCGTTGTTGGCGTAGAACTCGACCGCGGCGGCGAAGATGTCGGAGGTCGCCTCGTTCAGGCCGCCCGACTCGCCGCTGTAGACCAGCTTGGCGGTGTTGGAGGTGACGCCGTGCGTCATCTCGTGCGCGGCGACGTCGATGGAGGTCAGCGGCTTGGCGTTGCCCGCGCCGTCGCCGTACGTCATGCAGAAGCAACTGTCCTGCCAGAAGGCGTTGACGTACGCGTTGCCGTAGTGGACGCGGCTGTACGCGCCGACGCCGTCGCCCTTGATGCCCGAGCGGCCGTGGACGTTCTTGTAGTAGTCCCAGGTGAGCCCGGCGCCGAAGTGGGCGTCGGCGCCGGCCGTCTCCAGGTTCTGCGGGGTGCCGTCGCCCCAGATGTCGTCGGCGCCGGAGAACAGCGTCCCGGTGCCGGAGGTGCCGCGGTTGAGGTTGTACGTCTTGTGGTTGCCGCGGCCGGTGTCGGTCAGCGTGTACGAGGGCGCGGTGCCGAGGGTGACCTGGCCGCTGTACTGGGTGTTGCCGGTGCCCGTGTGGACGGCCTGCCACTCGAAGAGCTTGGCGCCCGTGGTGGCGTCGGTGACGACGTGCAGCTCGTTGGGCGTGCCGTCGTGCTGGAGGCCGCCGACGACGGTCTCGTACGCGAGGACCGGCTTGCCCTGCGCCAGCCAGACCACCTTGCGCGGCGCGCGCTCGGAGTCGGTCGCCTTGGAGCCCTCGGCCCGTGCCGCGCTCAGCGCCTGCTTCTCGGCGGCGGCCGCGGTGATGTCCGCGGTGGTGTCGACGCCCTTGAGCTCCGCCCTGGAGGCCTTGCTGACCGCCTCGGTCCGCCCCGCCTTCGTCTCGGTGACGACGAGGTCGCCGCCGAGGACGGGCAGCCCGGCGTACGTGCGCTCGTAGCGGGTGTGGGTGGTGCCGTCGCGGTCCTGGACGACGTCGCGGACGGCGAGCTTCTCCTGGGCGCCGAGGCCGAGTTCCCTGGCCGTGTCGTCCTTGGTGGCGTCGGCCGCGCGTATCAGCGCGGTGCGCTGCGCGGGGGAGAGGTCGGCGGGCAGGGCGCCGGGGTCGGCCTTGCCGGCCGCCTGCGCCTTGGGCGCGAAGGTGCCCGGGGTGTCGGCGGCGGTGGCGGCACCGGTCTGCACGCCCACGGCGAGCATGGCGGCGGCGGCGATCAGGGCGCCCGTCGCGGTGGCGCGACGGCTTGGCGTGGATCTCACGCAGACTCCTTAGCGAGGGGGGTACCGGACGGCTGGGTGGGCCGGCCGGGCGGAGCAGCCTGAACAAGCGCGGAACACATGCGGAACGAACATCGGAACGCATGTCGAACATGTGGTGCGGAGAACGGGGTAAGAGTGGCGCTCGCGACCGCTCGCTGTCAGGAGCGCGTCAACAGATTGGCCGGAAATCGTCCGTTGCCCGAAAAGCCGTGTTCGTTAAGCGGACGTTTCGCCGGTGCGTACGGCCGTGCCGTCCGGTGGTCCGCCCGGCCCCGGAGCGACGGGCGCGCCGGGGCCGCGACGGCACCCCGCGCAGGTGAACGGGGTGTTGCGCACGCGCTGCGCGCCCCCTGCCACGGACTTCCGGCGCCGGTGCCCGCTTCCGGCCACCGGCCTTGCCCCCTCGCGGGCCGGCGGCCGTGCGGGCGGTGCGGCTACCGCTCCTCGTAGGGGAAACGGGCGAGCGGGGCCTCGCCCTGGAAGAAGGTCTTGGCGCGGATCATCGCCCGCTCGTCATTCCGGACCTGACCGGGCCGCGACCCGTTGCCGAGCAGCACTCCGCCGAACCGCATGCCCATGTAGGCCGCCGAGTTGGTGAGCGTGGTCACCAGGCCGTCCGCCACGACCTCCTCCTCGTGCGCCATGACCGTCACGCCCCACAGCGTCCGGCCCGCCATCCGCCGCTTGAAGTCCGAGCCGGGCTCGGTCAGCCAGCCCGACCAGTAGTCGAGGTAGCGCTTGGTCTGCGCCGAGAGCGTGTACCAGTACAGGGGCGAGGCGAGGACGATGTCGGTGGCCGCCAGGGTGGCCCGCCGCAGCTCCCGCTCGGCCTCGCTCGCCGACCAGGTGGTCTCGTGCCGGCCGTCCTGGAAGTCGGGCAGCTCCACCCGGTTCAGGTCCACCCAGGTCTGCGGGACGCCGGCGGGGAGCTGCTCGGCGGCGGCCCGGGCCAGGATCTCGGTGTTGCCGTCGGCGCGGGAGCTGCCGAGGAGGAAGAGGAAGGAACGGTCGGTGCCAGGGGTGGTGTCAGTGGTCATGTCCTCCTGCAACTGCCGTACCCCACCCCGGTATTCCGACAGGTGATCGACCGGCTCACCCCACCAGGCTCTCCCGCCATGCCCGGTGCAGGCCCGCGAACCGCCCCTCCCCGCCGATCAGCTCCGCCGGCGAGCCGTCCTCGACGATCCGCCCGCCCTCCATCACCAGCACCCGGTCCGCGATCTCGACCGTGGACAGCCGGTGCGCGATCACCACCGCCGTACGGCCGTGCAGCACCGTGTCCATGGCGCGCTGCACCGCCCGCTCGCCCGGGACGTCCAGGGAGCTCGTCGCCTCGTCGAGGATCAGCACCGCCGGGTCGGCCAGCAGGGCCCGGGCGAACGCGACCAACTGCCTCTGTCCGGCCGAGATGCGGCCGCCCCGCTTGCGGACATCGGTGTCGTACCCCTCCGGAAGGCCCGCGATGAAGTCATGGGCGCCGATGGCCTTGGCCGCCCGCTCGATCTCCTCCCGGGTGGCCTCCGGCCGGCCGATCGCGATGTTCTCCGCGACCGTCCCGGAGAACAGGAACGCCTCCTGCGTCACCATCACCACCCCGCGCCGCAGCTCCGGGGTGGCCAGCTCCCGCAGGTCCACCCCGTCGAGCAGGACGCGGCCACCGGTCGGGTCGTAGAACCGCGCCAGCAGCTTGGCCAGCGTCGACTTGCCCGCGCCCGTGGAACCGACCACCGCCACGGTCTGCCCCGCCGGGACGGTCAGCGAGAAGCGCGGCAGCACCTCACCGCCCGTGCGGTACCCGAACCGGACGTCCTCGAACACCACCTCACGGCCCGGGCCGCCCGAGCGGGACGGGGGCAGGGCGCGCGGCGCGGCGGGCTCCCGCACCGTCGGGGTCCGGGCCAGCAGCCCGGCGATCTTCTCCAGGGAGGCGGCCGCCGACTGGTACGAGTTCAGGAACATCGCCAGCCGGTCGATCGGGTCGTACAGCCGGCGCACGTAGAGCACGGCCGCCGCCAGCACCCCCAGCGCCAGCGTCCCCGCCGCCACCCGGTAGGCACCCCACAGCACCATGCCCGCCACGGCCGTGTTGGCCACCAGCCGGGAGTTGACCACATAGCGGGCCATCTCCAGTATCGCGTCGCCGTTGCGCCGCTCGTGCCGCCGGTTCAGCTCCTCGAACAACGCGTCGCCCGCCCGCTCGCGCCGGAACGCCCGCACCGGCCGGATGCCGTTCATCGTCTCGGCGAACTTCACGATGACGGCGGCGATGGCCGTCGAACGGGCGCTGAACGCCACCGCCGCGCGCCGCCGGTAGAGCCGCACCAGCAGGTAGAGCGGGAGGAAGGAACCCACCGCCACCGCACCGATGCCCCAGTCCAGCCACAGCAGGAGCACGGAGATGGAGACGAAGGAGAGCAGGACCCCGATCAGCTCCTGGAGCCCCTCGCCCAGCAGCTCGCGCAGCGACTCGACGTCCGTGGTGGACCGGGAGATCAGCCGCCCCGAGGTGTAGCGCTCGTGGAAGTCGACGCTGAGCGCCTGCGCGTGCCGGAAGATCCGCCCGCGCAGGTCCAGCAGGACGTCCTGGTTGACACGGGCGGACGTACGGACGAACGCGTACTGGAACACCCCGGCGCCCACCGCGCACAGCGTGTACCCCACGGCCACCGCGACGAGCGGCCCGTGGTCACCGCGCCGCAGGGCCGGCACGGCCCGGTCGATGGCGAACGCCACGAGCAGCGGCCCGGCCTGCACGGCGGCCTGCTGGAGCAGCAGCACCAGGGCGGCGACCATGACCCGCCCCCGGCGCGGCGCCAGCAACGACCGCAGCAGCGCCCGCGTGGCCCCCTCCGGTACGGGCAGCTCGTCCCGGTCGAACGCGTCGCCCCCCTCGGGCGGCCCGCCGCGGCGGACCGCGTCCGGCCCCTCCGGCCCCTCCGGGCCGTCCGGGGCGCCCGCGGCCGGTGCGCCGGGGCCTTTCGTCGTGGGCGGGGGAGTGCCCCCGGCCGTACTCGTCATCGCGTACTCCCCGTGGTCTCCGCTCCCGACATCAGCCAGGCGTACTCCCGGCTGCTCCGCAGCAGTTCCTGGTGGGTGCCCACCGCCGCGATGCGGCCCGCCGACAGCAGTGCCACCCGGTCGGCCAGCATCACCGTCGACGGGCGGTGGGCCACCACCAGGGCGGTGGTGTCCCGCAGCACGTCCCGCAGCGCCGCCTCGACCAGCGCCTCGGTGTGGACGTCCAGCGCCGACAGCGGGTCGTCCAGCACCAGGAACCGCGGCCGGCCCACCACCGCCCGGGCCAGCGCCAGCCGCTGGCGCTGCCCGCCCGAAAGGCTCAGGCCCTGCTCGCCGACCTCCGTGGCGGCGCCCTCCGGCAGGTCGCGCACGAACCCGGCCTGGGCGACCTCCAGGGCCCGCCACAGCTCGGCCTCGCCCGCGCCCCCGGGGCCGGCGCCCATCAGCACGTTCTCGGCCACGCTCGCCGAGAACAGCGTCGGCTCCTCGAAGGCCACCGACACCAGCTCCCGCAGCCGCTGCCGGGACATGGCCGTCACGTCCACCCCGTCCAGCAGGATGCGCCCGCCCGACACCTCGTGCAGCCGCGGCACGAGCGACGTCAGCGTGGTCTTGCCCGAGCCGGTGGCGCCCACCAGGGCCATGGTCTCGCCGGGCCGCACGAACAGGTCGACCCCCGACAGCACCGGCGGCGCGCCCTCCGGCGCGTCCGGGTAGCGGAACGACACGTTCTCCAGCCGCAGCCCGCCGGACGCCACCGAGGCCGCGCCGGACCCGCCCGCGTCCTCCTCCGCCTCGTCCATCACCTCGAAGAACCGCTCCACCGACGTCGCCGCCTCCTGGCTCATCGCCAGCAGGAAGCCGATCGACTCGACCGGCCACCGCAGGGCCAGCGCCGTCGACAGGAACGCCACCAGCGTCCCCGCCGACAGCCCGCCGTCCGCCACCTGCACGGCGCCCAGCACCAGCGCCGCCCCGATGGCCAGCTCCGGCACGATCGTGATGACCGCCCAGATCCCCGCCAGCAGCCGTGCCTTGGCCAGCTCGGTGCCCCGCAGCCGCTGCGCCAGAGCGCGGAACCCGTCCATCTGGCTGCGGTGCCGGCCGAACCCCTTGATGATCCGGATGCCGAGCACGCTCTCCTCGACGACCGTCGTCACATCACCGACCTGGTCCTGGGCGCGCCGGGCCACCAGCGAGTACCGCGACTCGAACAGGTGGCAGACCACGATCAGCGGCACCACCGGCACCAGCAGCACCAGCCCCAGCGTCCAGTCCTGCGCCAGCAGCAGCCCGCAGCCGACCACCACCGTCACCCCGTTGACGAACAGGAACGTCATCGGGAAGGCCAGGAACATCCGGATCAGCGACAGGTCCGTCGTCGCCCGCGACAGGAGCTGCCCCGACGGCCACCGGTCGTGGAACGCGATCGGCAGCCGCTGGAGATGCCGGTACAGATCGGCCCGCATCGCCGCCTCGACGCCCGCCAGCGGCCGCGCCACCAGCCACCGCCGCAACCCGAACAGCACCGCCTCCGCGATCCCGAGCGCCAGCACCACCAGCGCCCCCAGCCACACCCCGCCCGGATCCCGCCGCGCCACCGGCCCGTCGACGATCCACTTCAGCACCAGCGGGATGACCAGGCCCAGACAGGAGGCCACGACCGCGACCACCGCGGCCGAGCCCACCCGGGCACGCACCGGGCGCACGTACGGCCACAGCCGCAGCAGTACGCGAACGGTCGAGCGGTCCTTGGTCGGTGCATCCTTTTTCGGCATCAGGAGCGAGCCTACGGTTCACCACTGACATCGCTCACGCGTTTTTCCGCCGGCGAAAGGACCGCGGACAAGACCGGGGGCTAGCCGCACACCCTCAGCAGCAGCACCGACCTCGCCGGCACCGTCACCACCTCCCCACCCGGGTGCACCGTGCCCGGCGGCCCCGACTGGTCCTCCCGCGAGGTGTCCACCACCAGCTCGTAGGCGTCCGCCCACGGAGGCCCCGGCAGGCGGAAGTCCACCGGCTCGGCGCCCGCGTGGAGCACCGCCAGGAAACTGTCGTCCGTGACGGGCTCCCCGCGGGCGTCCCGGCCCGGGATGTCCCGCCCCGAGAGATACATGGCGACCGTGGCCGTCCGGGCGTACCAGTCCGCCTCCGTCATCTCCGCACCCGCCGCCGTGAACCACGCCAGGTCCCGCAGCCCGTCCGCGCCCTGCGGCCGGCCCGAGAAGAACGCCCGGCGGCGCAGCACCGGATGGGCGTGGCGCAGCCGCAGCAGCCGGGTGGTCAGCTCCAGCAGCCCCCGGGGCCCCGGCCGCTCCGGCAGCGACCAGTCGACCCACCCCGTCTCGTTGTCCTGGCAGTAGGCGTTGTTGTTGCCGCCCTGGGTGCGGCCCATCTCGTCACCCGCGACGAGCATCGGCACGCCGGTCGACAGCAGCAGCGTGGTGAGCAGGTTGCGCACCTGCCGCCGCCGCAGCGCGTTGATCCGCTCGTCGTCGGTCTCGCCCTCGGCACCGCAGTTCCAGGCCCGGTTGTCGTTCGTGCCGTCCCGGTTGCCCTCCCCGTTCGCCTCGTTGTGCTTGTGCTCGTAGGACACGAGGTCCCGCAGCGTGAAGCCGTCGTGCGCGGTGATGAAGTTGACGGAGGCGTACGGCCGCCGGCCGCCCCACGCGTACAGGTCGCTGGACCCCGACAGCCGGTAGCCCAGGTCCCGCACGTCGGGCAGCGCGCCCCGCCAGAAGTCCCGCACGGCGTCCCGGTAGCGGTCGTTCCACTCGGTCCACAGCGGCGGGAAGGCCCCCACCTGGTACCCGCCACTGCCGACGTCCCACGGCTCGGCGATCAGCTTCACCCGCCGCAGCACCGGGTCCTGCGCGATCACCGCCAGGAACGGCGAGAGCATGTCGACATCGTGCATCGAGCGGGCCAGCGCCGCCGCCAGGTCGAAGCGGAAGCCGTCCACCCCCATCTCCGTCACCCAGTAGCGCAGCGAGTCGGTGATCAGCCGCAGCACGTGCGGCTGCACCACGTGCAGGGTGTTGCCGCAGCCCGTGTAGTCCGCGTACCGGCGGGCGTCGGCGGCCAGCCGGTAGTAGCCCCGGTTGTCGATGCCGCGCAGCGACAGCATGGGCCCGAGCTCGCTCGCCTCGGCCGTGTGGTTGTAGACCACGTCGAGGATCACCTCGATACCGGCCGCGTGCAGCGCCTTCACCATCCGCTTGAACTCGCCGACCTGCTGCCCGGCCGTGCCCGACGCGCTGTACGCGGCGTGCGGCGCGAAGTAGCCCACGGAGTTGTAGCCCCAGTAGTTCCGCAGGCCCCGCCGCAGCAGGTGGTCCTCGTGCGCGAACTGGTGCACCGGCAGCAGCTCCACCGCCGTCACCCCCAGCGACACCAGGTGCTCGATCGCGGCCGGGTGCGCGAGGCCCGCGTACGTCCCGCGCAGCTCCTCCGGAATACCCGGATGGCGCATGGTGAAGCCGCGGACGTGCACCTCGTAGATGACCGAGTCCGCCCAGGGCGTCTTGGGGCGCCGGTCGTCGCACCAGTCGTCGTCGTCATGGACGACGACCCCCTTGGGGACGTACGGGGCCGAGTCACGGGTGTCGCGCACGGTGTCGGCGACATGCTGCTCGGGCCAGTCCCGCACATGCCCGTACACCTCGGGCGGCAGCGTGAAATCACCGTCCACCGCCCTGGCGTACGGGTCCAGCAGCAGCTTCGCCGGGTTCCACCGGGCGCCGGTCCACGGGTCCCAGCGGCCGTGCACCCGGTAGCCGTACCGCTGCCCGGGCCGCACGCCCGGCACGAAACCGTGCCAGATCTCGTGCGTCAGCTCGGTCAGCGGCACCCGGGTCTCCGTGCCGTCCTCGTCGAACAGGCACAGCTCCACCGCCTCCGCCCCGCCCGACCAGAGCGCGAAGTTCGTCCCCGTCGCCCCTCCCGGCCCCGCCCGGAACCGGGCGCCCAGCGGCGTGGGCGCGCCCGGCCACACGGGCGGGGCGGGCGCACCGGGAGCCCGGTGCACCCCGTTCAGCCCCTGGCGCCGTGCCCCCGCGGGGGCGGGCCTCCCGTCCAGCAGTGCGTCCCCCACCGCACCCTGCACTGCCTGCTGCTCGGCTGCGCTCGACACCTGCCGGCTCCCCTTTTCGAGGGCTCGGTTCACCTCCGGGGCGCCCAAGGCGGTGTCGACAGTCGATCGTGCTCGGTTCCTCGTTCCTCGGAACCTCCGCGCGTTCTCCCTTTCGGCACCGCCGCGCCCCTTCGGCTCACTCGCCCGTTCCTTCGGCTCACTCGCCCCTACGCCCGGCTCGGTTCGCCTCCGGGGCGCTTTGGCCGGTGTCGACGGTCGATCGTGCTCGGGCCGCTCGTTCCTCACGGCCCTGCGCGCGTTCTCCCTCTCGACACCGTCGCGCCCCTTCGGCTCACTCGCTCCTTTGCCCGGCTCGGTTCGCCTCCGGGGCGCTTTGGCCGGTGTCGACGGTCGATCGTGCTCGGGCCGCTCGTTCCTCACGGCCCTGCGCGCGTTCTCCCTCTCGACACCGTCGCGCCCCTTCGGCTCACTCGCCACGAGGCCGCGGCGTCCCGGCCGCGGCCCCGCTTGTGGTCCTCCCCCCTGTTCTGCCCGGACTGCCCCCGTCCCAACATGACCCGCACTCACGTTTCCCCTGGAGGGTGGCAGTCGTTGGTCGCATCGTGAGACACGTACTGAAGCGGGCAGGGCTCTGCGTGGCCGCTGCCGTGGCATGTGCAGGGCTGATGGCGGGGCTGGCCGGGTGCACCGGTGACGGCGGCCTGGACCTCGGCATGGGCGGCAAGGGCCGGGCACCCGACGACGTCATCCGGGTGACGCCGGAGGACGGGGCGAAGGGCGTGGCCCCGGACGGCCGGGTGGAGGTGCGGATTCCCAGCGGGCGGCTGGAGCGGGTCAAGGTCGTCAAGGTCGAGGACGCGCAGCCGGTCCGGGTGCCGGGCGCCATCTCGGAGGACGGCCTGCGCTGGCGCCCGGCGCCGGGCGTGCGGCTCGCGCTGGCCGCCAAGTACAGCGTGGAGGCCGTGGCGCTGGACGCGCACGGGCGGCGCTCGGCCCGGCACACCACGTTCACCACGGCGGTGCCCGAACACCGGTTCATCGGCTACTTCAAGCCGGAGAACCGCTCCACCGTCGGCACCGGCATGATCGTTTCCTTCTCCTTCAACCGGCCGATCGAGAACCGCGCGGCCGTCGAACGCGCCATCCGCGTCACCTCCCGGCCGCCGGTGGAGGTGGTGGGCCACTGGTTCGGCAAGGAGCGCCTGGACTTCCGGCCGCGCGCGTACTGGAAGCCGGGCACCGAGGTCACGGTCGGCCTGCGGCTGCGGGACGTGGAAGCGGCGCCGGGGGTGTACGGCATCCAGCACAAGACCGTCGGGTTCACGGTGGGCCGTTCCCAGGTCTCCGTGGTGGACGCCGAGGAGCACACCATGGAGGTGCGGCGCGACGGCAGGCTCGTCACGACCCTGCCGATCACGGCGGGGGCGCCCAAGACCACCACGTACAACGGCAAGATGGTGGTCACGGAACTGTTCGACGTGACGCGGATGAACGGCGCCACCGTCGGCTTCAAGAACAAGGACGGAAAGGGCGAGTACGACATCAAGGACGTCCCGCACGCGATGCGGCTGACCGACTCGGGCACGTTCCTGCACGGCAACTACTGGGCGCCGCCGTCCGCCTTCGGCACGGCCAACGTCAGCCACGGGTGCGTCGGGCTGCGCGACGTGAAGGGCGGGGACCCGGACGCGCCGGCGGGCTGGTTCTTCGACCGGACGTTGATCGGGGACGTGGTGGAGGTGGTCAACTCGACCGACCGGAAGGTGTCTCCCGACAACGGCCTCGGCGGCTGGAACATGGACTGGAACCAGTGGAAGGCCGGTTCCGCCCTGCATTGACCCTCGCTGCCCCTCATCGTCCGTCGTTTGGGACTGAACGGTGACATGCGCGGGCGCTCCGCCGCGCCTGCGGTGTGATTATCTATCGCGGTGCACGCGTGAGTGGGGCGTGCGGGGGTGCGGGCCGTGGCGGTGCCAGGCCGTGCGAGGGGAGAACAGCAAAGTGAACGTGCGGCCGATATCGGGTGCGCCGGCGGGGGCGGGCAAGGGCCTGCTGGCTCTGGTGCTGGGGGCACTGCTGCTGCTGGTGACGGCGTGCGGGGGCTCCGACTCCGCCGGCGGCGCCAAGGGCGGGGAGAAGCCCGAGGACGGCGGCAAGGTGGAGAACGCGGCCTCGCAGGCCGTCGTGACCATCGCGCCCAAGGACGGCGCCGCGTCGGTCGCCACGAGCGGCGCCCTGAAGGTCACCGCCGAGAAGGGCAAGCTGACCACGGTCACGGTCGCCGACTCCAAGGGCAACAAGGTCGAGGGGAAGCTGACCGCAGACGGCGCCGCCTGGGAGCCGGTCCAGCACCTGGCCGGCGGCACCAAGTACAAGGTGCACGCGGTCGCCAAGGACGCGGACGGGCGTGAGTCGGCGAAGGACACCACCTTCACCACCCTCGTACCGAAGAACACCTTCATCGGCCACTACACGCCGGAGGACGGCTCCACCGTCGGAGTCGGCATGCCGGTGTCGATCAACTTCACCCGGGGCATCACCAACCCCGAGGCCGTGGAGCGGGCCATCAAGGTGACCGCCGAGCCGTCCGTGCCGATCGAGGGCCACTGGTTCGGCAACGACCGCCTGGACTTCCGCCCGGAGAAGTACTGGGCCGCGGGCACCAAGGTGACCGTGCGGCTGAACCTGGACGGCGTCGAGGGCCGCCCGGGCGTGTACGGCAAGCAGGCCAAGACGGTGCGGTTCACCATCGGCCGCGGCCAGGTCTCCACGGTCGACGCGAGCGAGAAGACCATGAAGGTCGTCCGCGACGGCAAGCTGATCAAGACGATCCCGATCACCGCGGGCGCCCCGGCCACGACCACGTACAACGGCCAGATGGTCATCAGCGAGAAGTACAAGGTGACGCGGATGAACGGCGCCACCGTGGGCTTCGGTGGCGAGTACGACATCAAGGACGTCCCGCACGCGATGCGCCTGTCGACCTCGGGCACCTTCGTGCACGGCAACTACTGGGCCTCCAGCGGCACCTTCGGCTCGGCGAACGTCAGCCACGGCTGCGTGGGCCTGCGGGACGTGCGCGGCGCCTACGACGGCTCCACGCCGGCCGCCTGGTTCTACAACAACTCGATCATCGGTGACGTGGTGGTCGTGAAGAACTCCAAGGACAAGCAGATCCAGCCGGAGAACGGCCTCAACGGGTGGAACATGCCCTGGTCGGAGTGGATCAAGTAACGCCAGATGTGTGAGGGCCCGGTGCGTCGGATGTGACCGACGGCACCGGGCCCTTCGTCATTAACGGCGGTTAACCTGCCCCCTATGACAGTCACTCTCGAAGTCTCCGCGGGCGTCGGCACCATCCGCCTGGACCGCCCGCCGATGAACGCGCTGGACATCGCCACCCAGGACCGGCTGCGCGAGCTCGCCGAGGAGGCGTCGCGGCGCGACGACGTCCGGGCCGTGGTGCTGTACGGCGGCGAGAAGGTGTTCGCGGCCGGCGCGGACATCAAGGAGATGCAGGCGATGGACCACGCGGCCATGGTGCTGCGCTCCAAGGCCCTCCAGGACTCGTTCACCGCCGTCGCCCGCATCCCCAAGCCCGTCGTCGCCGCCGTCACCGGGTACGCGCTGGGCGGCGGCTGCGAGCTGGCGCTCTGCGCCGACTTCCGCATCGCCGGCGACAACGCCAGGCTCGGCCAGCCCGAGATCCTGCTGGGCCTCATCCCCGGCGCGGGCGGCACGCAGCGCCTCGCCCGCCTCATCGGCCCGTCCAAGGCGAAGGACCTGATCTTCACGGGCCGTCATGTGAAGGCCGACGAGGCCCTCGCGATGGGGCTCGTCGACCGGGTCGTCCCGGCGGCCGAGGTGTACGAGCAGGCGCACGCCTGGGCCGCGAAGCTGGCGCAGGGGCCGGCGCTGGCGCTGCGCGCGGCCAAGGAGTCCGTCGACGCGGGTCTGGAGACCGACATCGACACGGGCCTGACGGTCGAACGCAACTGGTTCGCCGGGCTGTTCGCCACCGAGGACCGTGAGCGCGGTATGCGCAGCTTCGTCGAGGAGGGGCCGGGCAAGGCCAAGTTCCTGTAGGGGAACACGAGTTGTCAGCCGTGTGGGTGGTTTAGGGCAGCCTTAAAGGGGCCTTAAGGGATATGGGGCGCGAGGGCGCGGCACTTTTCCGTGCCGGCCCTGTCGTCGCAGGTCAGCCACCCTTTGACACCCCTTCGGTGCCAGGGTCATATGCCGAAAGGTGCCCCGGGAAGCGCTCGCTCCGGGGCATCTATTCCGCCGGAACGGCCACACGGAGGCCGCCGGGCGGCCATCATGGTGGGCATGGCGGGGCTGGAAGGTGTGGAGCAACCGGGGCAGCGCGGCAGCGCTACCGCCGCGCGGTGGGTGCCCGCCGCGGACGACGAACAGGCGCTCAAGGCGCTCGAACTGTTCGGCAATCCGACGGAGGAGGAGGTGCGGCTGCCGTCCCGCCCTGAATCGGCCGCGACGGCCCGCCGGCTCACCCAGTGCGTGGTGCTGCGCCAGTGGGCGCTCTCCCCGCAGATCGCCGAACACGCGATCCTGCTCGTCTCCGAGCTCGTCGGCAACGCCGTCCGGCACACCGGCGCCCGGGTCTTCGGGCTCCGCATGCTGCGCCGCCGCGGCTGGATCCGGATCGAGGTGCGCGACCCCTCCCGGGGGCTGCCCTGCCTGATGCCGGTCCACGAGCTGGACACCAGCGGCCGCGGGCTCTTCCTCGTCGACAAGCTCTCCGACCGGTGGGGCGTGGACCTGCTGCCGCGCGGCAAGACCACCTGGTTCGAGATGCGGGTCTCCGACCGCTGAGTCTCCGTCCGCCGAGTCTCCGACCGCTGACGCGAGGAAGCCCCCTGGCGCCGTGGTGCGGCTCCCTCGGGGGCTTCCGTGTGGGCGCCGTGGACTTGGGGGTGTATCCACGGTCGCGGAAACGACCTGGCCCGGGTCAATGGGGGTCGTGTGTCTCCGACTATGGCAGACGGGGGGCCTTGCCACCAAAAGACCAAACCGGGACAGAATCAGCAAATCGGGCCAGCGAGGGAATGAATCGCAGGTGAGATGAGCCACGGACCTCGTAAACCATGAATAAATATGGGGTCCGATGGTTGATTCATCGACTGGACACCTCATCGGAACCGATCGGCGGAGGTGCGCCGGGGCGGGCCGGGGGAGCGCGGCCCGGGGCCCGGCACCCTTAATGGGGCGCGTGACCATGCCGCACCTGACGAAGCGATCCACGAGCCTCCTCGCGGCCACCGCGCTGCTCGCCGCGGTGGCGGCGCTCCCGGGCTGCGGCAGCGGCGGCGACCGGCCCGAGGCACGCGGCGGCCGGGCCGCCGCCGTACCGACGAAGGCCGCTCCCGCGGGCCTGGCGGGCATGCCGCCCGTCCTCGACCCGAAGGACGTCTACGCGGCCGACCGCCCCGGCAGACTGTCCGCGGTGGTCAAGGGCTTCCCCTCCCGGGTGTACGTGCCCAACACCCTGTCCAACACCGTCTCGGTCATCGACCCGGCGACGTACAAGGTCGTCGAGACCATCCCCGTCGGCGCCCAGCCGCAGCACGTCGTGCCGTCCTGGGACCTCAAGACGCTCTGGGTCAACAACAACCGGGGCCACACGCTCACCCCCATCGACCCCGCGACCGGCACCCGGGGCAAGGACGTCGAGGTGCACGACCCCTACAACCTGTATTTCACGCCCAACGGCAGGTACGCCGTCGTGATGGCCTCCCTCGACCGCGAGCTGGTCTTCCGCGACCCGCACACCATGGAGCGCCGCCACACCGAACCGGTCACCTGCTACGGCGTCAACCACGCCGACTTCTCGGCCGACGGCCGGTACTTCATCGTGAGCTGCGAGTTCTCCGGCGAGCTGCTCAAGGTCGATACCGAGCGGATGAAGGTGGTCGCCCAGCAGAAGCTGCCCTTCCAGGGCGCCATGCCGCAGGACGTCAAGGTCTCACCCGACGGGAAGACCTTCTACGTCGCCGACATGATGGCGCACGGGGTGTGGGTGCTGGACGGCGACTCCTTCGCCACCCCCGGCCTGCTGCCGACCGGCAAGGGCGCCCACGGCCTGTACGTCTCACGGGACTCCAGGGAGATGTACATCCCCAACCGGGGAGAGGGCTCCGTCTCCGTGTACGACTTCGCACGCAAGCGGCTGACCAAGAAGTGGTGGCTGCCGGACGGCGGTTCGCCCGACATGGGCGGGGTCTCCGCCGACGGCAAGGTGCTGTGGCTGTCGGGACGGTACGACTCCGAGGTGTACGCGATCGACACCACGACCGGCAGGCAGCTCGCCCGCATCCCGGTCGGCGGCGGCCCGCACGGCCTCGCCGTCTACCCCCAGCCCGGCCGCTACTCGCTCGGCCACACCGGCGTCTTCCGCTGACGGCCCCTGCCGGGCCCCCGGACCGGCCCCCCACCCCCTGCCGATAATCTGACCGGCGTCAGTTATGCACCAAGAAGGGGTGGACCAGTGGCGGACATCGAGGCGGCACGCAAGGCGTTCGAGCGGTACGACGTGAACGGGGACGGGCTCATCTCGGCCGCCGAGTACAAGAGCGTCATGGCGCAGCTCGGCGACTTCAACGTCACGGAGACCGTTGCCCAGGCCGTGATCAACGCGCAGGACGGCAACGGCGACGGGCTGCTCACCTTCGACGAGTTCTGGGCGCACCTCACCAAGGCGTGACCGCACACACGGAGAACGGCGCCGCCCGGCGATCCGGGCGGCGCCGTCCTCGTGCCGCCCTCGCCCTCGGCGCCCTCGCGGCGGTGGCCGTGGCGCTCTTCGGCGCCGGGATCGCCGCGCACGGCACGGGGGAGCTGCGCATCCCGGCGGCCGGCACGACGACCCTGCTGCGCGTCGCGGTCTTCGCCGCCCTCGCCCTGCACATCGGCGAACTGGCCGGCGCCGGGCTGGCCGGGCCCGGACGCACGCCCCGTTCCTGGGCCGTGTGGGCCGCCCTCGGCGGGGCCGCCGCCTCCGCCGGGCAGATCGTGCTGCTCGCCCGGGTCAGCGACCTGGACCTCACGGCCACGTACGGCACCCGGGACGGCGGACTGCTGCTGGCCATGGCCAACGGCTTCGCCCTGGCCGCCGGGTGCGCCGCGCTGGGGCGCTCCACCTGGGCGGTGGCCCCGCTGGCCCTGGTCGTCGGCGCGGAGGCGCTGCGCGCGCACCCCGAGCCGTACACCCCGGAGCTCGGCACCGCCCTGACGATCGTCCACCTGACCGCCGCCTGTCTGTGGGCCGGCGGGCTGCTGCACGTGCTGCGGACGGCGCGGCTGCGCGGCGGCGGGCGCGATGTCCTGGCCCGGTACGCCCGGCTCGCCGGATGGCTCTACGTCGCGCTGGCCGTCACCGGCACCTGCTCGACGCTGCGCCGCCTTCCGGCCGAGGTGGTGTTCGCGACGGCGTACGGCAGGGTGCTGATCGTCAAGCTCCTGGTGGTGGCCGCGGCCAGCGTGCTGGCCGTGATCGCGCGCCGCGCGCTGCGCCGGGGCGGCGACGCGACGGCCCCCGCCCGCACCGAGCTGGCGGTGCTGGCGGGGGCCGTGGTGCTGTCGGCCGTCCTGACGGTGGTGCCCGACCCCCACTGGCTCAGCGTGCACCCGGCGGTGCTCAGGTGACGGCGGAGGCCAGCACCGAGGCCGCGCGGGCGACCAGGAGGTCGTCGGAGGGGGCGTCCTGCACCGGCTTGGTCGTCAGGACCGCGAGGACCACCGGGGCGCCCTCGGGGGTCCAGGCGACACCGACGTCGTTGTTGGTGCCGTAGGAGCCGCCGCCCGTCTTGTCGGCCAGCCGCCAGTCCTCCGGCAGCCCCGCCCGGAAGCGGTGCGTACTGGTGGTGTTGCCCAGCAGCCAGCCGGTCAGCCGCTCGCGGTCGCCCCGCTCCAGCGCGTCACCGAGCACCAGCCGCTCGTAGGTGCCGGCGATGGCGGCGGGCGTGGTCGTGTCCTCGACGCGCCAGGGCTCGCAGGTGTTGAGCTCGGGCTCCCAGCGGTCGAGACGGGTCGTGCCGTCCCCCAGGGAGCGGCAGAACCGGGTGACGGCCGTCGGCCCGCCCAGTTCCCGCAGCAGCAGGTTGGCGGCCGTGTTGTCGCTGAAGCGGATGGTCGCGTCGCACAGCTCGGCGACCGTCATGCCGGTGGCGAGGTTCTCCTCGCACCTGGGGGAGTTCACCACGATGTCCGCCGCCGTGTAGCGGATGCGCCGGGCGAGCACCTCGCCGTGCCGGTCGAGGTCCCGGAGGACGGCCGCGGCGGCGAGGGTCTTGAACGTCGAGCACATCGGGAACCGCTCGTCCGCCCGGTACAGCACCGTCGCGCCGGTCACCGTGTTGCGCGCCACCGCGCCCAGCCGGGCCCCGTGCCGCCGCTCCAGCGCGCGCAGCCGCCCGAAGGCGGCCGCACCGGGCGTCCCGGCCCGCGGGGCGGCGGCGGACGCGCCGGACGCGCCGGTGGCCAGCAGGGCGGCGGCGCCCGCCGCGGCGGTCAGCAGGGCGCGGCGGGTGGCCCGGCCGCGTAACGTCGGGGTGATCTCGTTCTGCGTCATGGGACGAGCCCACCATGGTCACCACGCCGGAAGGAAACGTTCCGGCGGGCGTGTCAGCACTCGATGATGTTGACCGCGAGGCCGCCCCGCGCCGTCTCCTTGTACTTCACGCTCATGTCGGCGCCCGTCTCCTTCATGGTCTTGATGACCTTGTCCAGGGAGACCTTGTGGCTGCCGTCGCCGCGCATCGCCATGCGCGCCGCCGTGACGGCCTTGACCGCCGCCATGCCGTTGCGCTCGATGCACGGGATCTGGACCAGGCCGCCGACCGGGTCGCAGGTCAGGCCCAGGTTGTGCTCCATGCCGATCTCGGCCGCGTTCTCCACCTGCTCCGGGCTGCCGCCCAGCACCTCGGCGAGCGCGCCCGCCGCCATCGAGCAGGCCGAACCGACCTCGCCCTGGCAGCCGACCTCCGCGCCGGAGATCGAGGCGTTCTCCTTGAAGAGCATGCCGATCGCGCCCGCGGCCAGCAGGAAGCGGACCACGCCCTCCTCGTCCGCGCCGGGCACGAAGTTCATGTAGTAGTGCAGGACCGCCGGGATGATGCCGGCGGCGCCGTTCGTGGGAGCGGTGACCACCCGGCCGCCGGCGGCGTTCTCCTCGTTCACGGCCATGGCGTAGAGCGTGATCCACTCCATGGACAGCGCCAGCGGGTCGCCCTCGGAGCGCAGCTTGCGCGCGGTGTTCGCGGCGCGGCGGCGGACCTTCAGGCCGCCGGGGAGGATGCCCTCGCGGGACATGCCGCGGTCCACGCACGCCTGCATCACGCGCCAGATGTCGAGCAGGCCCGCACGGATCTCGTCCTCCGTGCGCCAGGCCTTCTCGTTCTCCAGCATCAGGGCGGAGATCGACAGGCCGGTCTCCTTGGTGAGCCGCAGCAGCTCGTCACCGGTGCGGAAGGGGTACTTCAGCACGGTGTCGTCGGGGACGATCGGGTTCTCGCCCGCCACGGCGTCCTCGTCCACGACGAACCCGCCGCCGACCGAGTAGTACGTCTTCTCCAGCAGGGCGGCGCCGTCGGCGTCGTACGCCCACAGGGTCATGCCGTTGGCGTGGTAAGGCAGCGCCTTGCGGCGGTGCAGGACCAGGTCCTCGTCGAAGTCGAAGCCGATCTCGTGGGCGCCCAGCAGGTTGATCCGCTTGCCGGTCCTGATCCGCTCGACCTGCTCGTCGGCGGTCTCGACGTCGACCGTGCGGGGGCTGTTGCCCTCCAGGCCGAGGAGGACCGCCTTGGGGGTGCCGTGGCCGTGGCCGGTCGCGCCCAGCGAGCCGTACAGCTCGGCGCGTATGGAGGCGGTGGGGGCGAGCAGGCCCTCGTTCTTCAGCCGGCGGGCGAACATCCGGGCCGCCCGCATCGGGCCGACCGTGTGGGAGCTGGACGGGCCGATGCCGATCGAGAACAGGTCGAAGACCGAGATGGCCACGGGGAGACTCCTTGGTTGGAAGACGTCGCTGTCTGCCGGGGTGGTGCAGGGGCAACGCGGGTGGGGCACGGGTGGTGCGGGGCGGGCAAGGGACGGGGCACCGCACTCACTGGACAGTGTGCGCGGTGCCCCGCATGTCGGTCTGTTACGTACGTAACGTCCGGGTCCGTACGTAATCCCTTCAGAGACTACAGACCAGGGTAAAGCGGGTGCTTCGCGGCCAGGGCCGACACCCGGGCCTTGAGCGCGTCCGCGTCGTACGACGGCTTCAGCGCCTCGGCGATGATGTCGGCGACCTCGGTGAAGTCCTCGGCCTGGAAGCCGCGCGTGGCCAGGGCCGGGGTGCCGATCCGCAGGCCCGAGGTGACCATCGGGGGCCGCGGGTCGTTCGGGATCGCGTTGCGGTTGACGGTGATGCCGACCTCGTGGAGCCGGTCCTCGGCCTGCTGGCCGTCCAGCTCGCTGTTGCGGAGGTCGACCAGCACCAGGTGCACATCGGTGCCGCCGGTCAGGACCGACACGCCGTGCTCGGTGACGTCCGGCTGGACCAGCCGCTCGGCCAGGATGCGGGCGCCGTCCAGGGTGCGCTGCTGGCGCTCCTTGAAGTCCTCGCTCGCGGCGACCTTGAACGCGACCGCCTTGGCGGCGATCACGTGCTCCAGCGGGCCACCCTGCTGGCCCGGGAAGACCGCGGAGTTGATCTTCTTGGCCAGCTCGGCGGTGGACAGGATCACGCCACCGCGCGGGCCGCCCAGCGTCTTGTGGGTCGTGGTGGTGACCACGTGGGCGTGCGGCACCGGGTTGGGGTGCAGACCGGCGGCGACCAGGCCCGCGAAGTGGGCCATGTCGACCATCAGGTACGCGCCGACCTCGTCCGCGATGCGGCGGAAGGCGGCGAAGTCGAGCTGGCGGGGGTAGGCGGACCAGCCGGCGACGATCAGCTTCGGCCTGGACTCCTTGGCCAGGCGCTCGACCTCGGCCATGTCGACCTGGCCGGTCGCGTCGTCGACGTGGTAGGCGACGACGTTGTAGAGCTTGCCCGAGAAGTTGATCTTCATGCCGTGGGTCAGGTGCCCGCCGTGGGCGAGGTTCAGACCCATGATCGTGTCGCCCGGCTTGAGCAGCGCGAACATCGCGGCGGCGTTGGCCTGGGCGCCCGAGTGCGGCTGGACGTTGGCGTGCTCGGCGCCGAAGAGCGCCTTGATGCGGTCGATGGCGATCTGCTCGACGACATCGACGTGCTCGCAGCCGCCGTAGTAGCGGCGGCCGGGGTAGCCCTCGGCGTACTTGTTGGTCAGGACGGAGCCCTGGGCCTCCATGACCGCGACCGGAGCGAAGTTCTCCGAGGCGATCATCTCGAGGGTGGACTGCTGACGGTGGAGCTCGGCGTCGACGGCGGCGGCGACGTCCGGGTCCAGCTCGTGGAGAGGGGTGTTCAGAAGCGACATCGGGGAGGGGTCCTTAGCTGCCGGAGAACTCGGTGTACTCGTCGGCGGAGAGCAGGTCCTTCGGCTCCTCCGCGACGCGTACCTTGAACAGCCAGCCG
Organism: Streptomyces sp. WAC05374; assembly: GCF_004353505.1. Lineage (GTDB taxonomy): Bacteria > Actinomycetota > Actinomycetes > Streptomycetales > Streptomycetaceae > Streptomyces. The sequence goes on along the minus strand of NZ_SMNQ01000016.1, from coordinate 100,116 downwards.
CCCTCGAACGGGGCGGTGTTCACCAGCGAGGGGTCGTCGACGACGTCCTGGTTGGCCTCGACGACCTCACCGGTCACCGGGGAGTACAGGTCGCTGACGGACTTGGTCGACTCCAGCTCACCACAGGTCTCGCCCGCGGTCACCGTGTCGCCCACTGCCGGGAGCTGGACGTACACCACGTCGCCGAGCGCGTTCGCCGCGTGCTCCGTGATGCCGACCGTCGAGACGCCGTCCTCGGCGTCCGACAGCCACTCGTGCTCCTTGCTGTAGCGCATCTGCTGGGGGTTGCTCATGACGGGAATTCTCCTGTACGCGGGGGAGTGCTGGTGAACGGGGTGGTGGTGCGGGTGGTCACTTCTGGCGCTTGTAGAAGGGGAGCGCGACGACCTCGTACGGCTCATGAGTACCGCGGATGTCGACGCCGACCCCGCTGGTGCCCGGCGCGGCGTGCGCCGCGTCCACGTAGGCCATGGCGATCGGCCTGCCCAGCGTCGGCGACGGGGCGCCCGAGGTGACCTCGCCGATCACCGTGCCGTCCGCGACCACGGACATCCCGGCGCGCGGCACCCGGCGACCCTCGGCGATCAGGCCCACGAGCGTGCGCGGCGGGGCGGCCTCGGCGCGCTCGGCGGCGGCGGTCAGCGCCTCGCGGCCCACGAAGTCGCCCTCCTTCTCGAACTTGACCACCCGGCCCAGGCCCGCGTCGAACGGGGTCAGGGACGTCGTCAGCTCGTGCCCGTACAGCGGCATGCCCGCCTCGAGGCGCAGCGTGTCGCGGCAGGACAGCCCGCACGGGATGAGGCCCACCGGCTCCCCGGCCTCCAGCAGCGCCTGCCACAGCGTCTCGGCGTGCCGCGGCTCGACGAACAGCTCGAAGCCGTCCTCGCCCGTGTAGCCGGTGCGGGCGATCAGCGCGGGGACCCCGGCGACGGTGCCGGGCAGCCCGGCGTAGTACTTCAGCCCGTCCAGGTCGGCGTCGGTCAGCGACTTCAGGATGCCGGGGGACTGAGGGCCCTGGACGGCGAGCAGCGCGTAGGCGTCGCGGTCGTCGCGCACCGCGGCGTCGAAGCCGGCGGCGCGGGCGGTGAGCGCGTCGAGGACGATCTGCGCGTTGGAGGCGTTGGCGACGACCATGTACTCGGTCTCACCGAGCCGGTACACGATCAGGTCGTCGAGGATGCCGCCGTCCTCCTGGCAGATCATGGTGTAGCGGGCGCGGCCGACACCGACGCTGCCGATGTTGCCGACGAGCGCGAAGTTCAGGAAGTCCGCTGCCTGCGGTCCTGTGACGGTGATCTCACCCATGTGGGAGAGGTCGAAGAGACCGGCCTTCGTGCGGACGGCGTTGTGCTCGTCGCGCTCGCTCCCGTACCGCAGCGGCATGTCCCAGCCCGCGAAGTCGGTCATGGTGGCGCCCAGCGCGCGATGCACGGCATCGAGGGCGGTCAGGCGGGGGGCAGTGCTCATGGATGTGGCTCCCAGGGCATGGCTCGAAGACGATCCTCCCCATCTGTCATCGGAACCTGAGAGGTTCACCGTGACCGTACGGGGACGGTCTTCGGCTTGCACCTTGGGTGGGGCCGCCGCGGCGGCCCGCTTTTCAGATCTGCCTCATCCACGCGGTACGGGGCCTGAGAGATTCAAGGGAGGAACTTGCTCCTTCGGCGCCCGGGCGGGACCCGGGACTCTCCCGCGCGGATTCGAACGGCCGGTATGCGGTTGTGGGGCGCAACGGCGTGCGTCGCGTCGGCGCGCACATCATTGCACGCGGGGTCTCGTCGGCAAATCGCTTGTGGCTTATTACCCTTTCTTTACACTTCTTGGGCAAGGGTCGTCAGAAGCCGACCCAGGGACCGCCGGGGCGCCGGACAGGCCCTAGCAGGGGGAGTAGCGATGACGGTGCAGCGGACCGGGGCGTACGCGACGACCGCGGGCGTGCCCGCGCAGCCCATGCCTTCCGTGCCGGGCCGGGCGGCGGCGACCGCCCCCGCCCTGCCGGTCGTGCGCGACCTGCGCGCCCGGGGCGGGCGCGGCCCACGGGCGCTGACGTTCCCGGAGGGCGACCTGGTGGTCGTCTCGGGCCTGCCCGGCAGCGGCAAGTCCACCCTGATCGCCCGGACGGCCCAGGGGCGCGGGATCGACTCGCAGGACGCCCGGGAGCGCTGGGAGCGCCGGATGCCCGGTTTCCTGCCGTACGCGGTCTATCGCCCCCTCGTCCGGCTCGCGCACTACGCGGGGCTGCGGCGGGCGCTGCGCTCGGGCGAGAGCGTCGTCGTCCACGACTGCGGCACCCAGGCCTGGGTGCGGCGCTGGCTCGCCCGCGAGGCGGCGCGGCGCCGCACGGCCCTGCACCTGGTCCTGCTGGACGTCACGCCCGGCACGGCCCGGCAGGGCCAGCGGGAGCGGGGCCGCGGCGTGTCCGGGTACGCCTTCGCACGGCACCGCGGGGCGGTGGGCCGGCTGGTGCGGGACGCCGAGCGGGGCGTCGTGCCGCGCGGGTGCGCCTCCGCGATCCTGCTGGACCGGTCGGCGGCGTCCGCGCTGACGCGGGTCGCCTTCGGCTGACCCCGGCCGGCGCGCCCGCGGCCCGCGTTAGGGTGCTCAGCAGCGACAGCACGCACGCGCGGGAAGGACCGGAAGCACCAGTGGACACCGCATGGCCGGGCAACGAGCTCGAAGAGGTGCTCGCCGCCTCGCTCGGCAACCCCGCGGCCGGAGGCCGCCTCCTCGAAGTCCTGGGCCGCAGCGACGTCTGGGTGCCGCTGCCCAACGGCGGGGGCCCCGACAGCCCGAACCTCGACCTGCCCACCCTGGAGCTCGACGGCCAGGGGTACGTCCCGGTCTACAGCTCCGAGCAGCAGTTCACGAGCTGCGTCGGCCCCCACATGGCGTACGCCGTCGCCCCGGCCGTCGAGTTCGCGCGCGGCCTGCCCCCGCAGCTCGGCATCGCCGTCAACCCGGGCGGTGCCGTCGGCGCCCCGCTGCCCCCGCCGGCCGTGGCCGAACTGTGCCGGGCCGGACGCACCCCGCTGGACGGCCCCGCGAGCGGCGCCCGGGTGCGGCTCTTCGAGCCGGACTGGCAGGAGGACCCGGTCGACCTGCTGTCCGCCGCGTCCGCCGAGTTCGACGCCGCCGGTACGGTCCTCACCGCCCGCCGGTGCCTCGCCAGCATCGAGGGCGGTGGGCCCACCCTCTTCATCGGCGTCCAGCTCTCCTCCTGGGAGGGCGCCGACCGTAACGTACCGATGGACGCCCTCGGCCGGGCGCTGGGCCGCGTCCAGGTGCCCTGGCCGGTCAACCTGGTCCTGCTCGACATAGCCCAGGACCCGGTGGGCGACTGGATGCTGGAGAAGGTACGGCCCTTCTACCAGCGCGGGCACGCATAAGCTGGTCGGGTGGACGGAAGAGGGGCGGGACCCAGGGTGAGCGCGTCAGGCACCGCGGCGGCCGGAGCGGCGGCCGGGCACGCGGCCGGGCAGGTCGAGCACCTGCTGGGCCAGGTCACGCCCGGACGCTACGACACCTACGAGGCGCTCCTGCACGCCCTCGCCGAGGGCCAACTGTGGATGCTGCTCTGGCACGGCCGGGCCGGCTCGCCCGACGCCCAGTACGGGAACATGGAGGTCGACGGTCACGGGTACGCCCCGTGCGTCACCTCCGCCCAGGAGCTCGCCGTCTCCGGCTGGAACCGCGCCCACGAGGTCATCGGCGGCCGTGACATCGCCCGCGCCCTCTACCCCGACCGCTGGGGCATCTGGCTCAATCCGCACGCTCCGGGCGGTGGCGTCGGCATCCCGTGGCCGGACCTCCGGCGCATCGCCACCGGCCTGGACCGGATGCCCGCGGGCCCCCTCAAACTGTCCGAACCGGGCATTCAGATCCCGCAGTTCTACGCCCTGCTCACGCAGAACGCGCACCGCACCTCCGCCGTCCGCTCGCTGCGCCGCGCCTGGGTGCAGCCCGCCCTCGGCACCCCGTACCTCGCCATCGGCCTGGACCTGTACGACACCGGTCAGGCGGCCGTCGAGGCCGTCCACGCGATGATGCGGCAGTCCATCGCCGCCGTCCCCGACGGCCTGCCCGTGTCGACGGTCGCGATGTCCGACGAGCACGACCCGGTGACGATGTGGCTGCGGGCCAACGCCCGCCCCTTCTACGACCGCGAGGCGCACGCCACCGCGCCCGTCGTGCCCGGCACCGGGTACGGCTACCCGCCCCGCGCCTGACACGGCGGCCGCCGTCCCGGCCTGTCCGTTTCGCTTCCATAGCGGCCGAGTTGGTCCGCTGAGCCGATCACTACGTCCGGATAACGGAAGCCGCAGACCCGCATCACGGTTGCGCAAACATTCCCGATGAGGTCTGGCGGGTGATCGTGAACCCATTGAAGACTCCCCCCAACCAGGGGGCGTCGCACATGCGTGCAGTGCATTCGCGCACCTCCTGAACGGACCGCGCCGCAGATCCGGGCGGTCCGTCGAGCACTGTCGGCGACCGTCGGCACGGGCGAGCACGAGGGACGATGACCGCACCCATTGAGACCACCGGATCACAGGCCGAGGCGGCGCCTGAGGCCGTACTTGAAGGCGTCAAGTCCAAGCAGATCGAAGGTCGTTCACTCGGTCAGATCGCCTGGGCCCGCTTCAAGCGGGACAAGATGGCCGTGACCGGCGGAGTGATCGTCATCCTGCTCATCCTGGTCGCCGTGCTCTCCCGGCCGCTCCAGGCGCTGCTCGGCCTGGACCCGAACGCCTTCCAGCAGGACCTGGTCGATCCCAACACCTCGCTCCCCAAGGGCGGGTTCGGCGGGATGAGCTGGGACCACCCGCTGGGCGTCGACCCGAAGTTCGGCCGCGACATCCTGGCCCGCATCCTCGAGGGCTCCTGGGTCTCGCTGGTCGTCGCCTTCGGCGCGACGGTCCTGTCCAACGTGATCGGCGTGGTGCTCGGCCTGGTCGCCGGGTACTACGGCGGCCGCGTGGACACCTTCATCAGCCGGCTGATGGACACCTTCCTGGCGTTCCCGCTGCTGCTGTTCGCCATCGCCATCTCGGCGACGCTCCAGGGCGGTGCCTTCGGTCTGGAGGGCCTGCCGCTGCACATCAGCGTGCTCATCTTCGTCATCGGGTTCTTCAACTGGCCCTACATGGCGCGCATCGTGCGCGGCCAGACCCTCGCCCTGAGGGAGCGCGAGTTCATCGACGCCTCGCGCGGGATGGGGGCCCGCGGCCCGTACATCCTCTTCCGCGAGCTGCTGCCGAACCTCGTGGGGCCGATCACGGTCTACGCGACACTGCTCATTCCGACCAACATCATCTTCGAGGCGTCGCTCAGCTTCCTCGGCGTCGGAATCCAGCCACCGCAGGCTTCGTGGGGCGGCATGCTGAGGGAGGCGGTGACCTTCTTCGAAGTCGATCCGCAGTTCATGCTCGTCCCCGGCCTCGCGATCTTCATCACCGTACTGGCCTTCAACCTGCTCGGTGATGGCCTTCGGGACGCTCTCGACCCGCGCAGCCGCTGACGTCTGCCACGTCATCCGCGCGGCCGCACCACCGGGCCGGTTTTGTCCCGACATGTTTCCGAAAACAAAGGGGAGTTCGACGAAAATGCGAAGGTCAGCAGTGGCCGCGATCGCGGTCGTCAGCAGTGCCAGCCTGCTCCTCGCGGGCTGCAGCAAGGCGGACGACGGCGACTCGGGCAACAAGGGCAACGCCAAGGCGAACGCGGCGACGACCGGTGTCGTCAACGCCTCGGACAAGAAGGGCGGAACGGTCACCTACGCGATGGCCGACGCCCCCGAGTCGTTCGACCCGGGCAACACGTACTACTCGTTCATCTACAACTTCAGCCGCCTGTACGCGCGTCCGCTGACGACCTTCAAGCCGGGCCCCGGCGAGAAGGGCAACGAGCTCGTCGCCGACCTCGCCGAGGGCATGGGCACGCCCAGCGACGGCGGGAAGACCTGGACGTACAAGATCCGCAAGGGCGTCAAGTACTCCGACGGCACGCCGGTCACGGCCAAGGACGTCAAGTACGCCGTCGAGCGCTCCAACTTCGCGCGTGACGTGCTGTCCAACGGCCCGAACTACTTCCAGCAGCTCCTCGCCGACCCGGCCAAGTACAAGGGTCCGTACAAGGACAAGAGCGACAAGGGCCTGGAGTCCATCCAGACCCCGGACGACCACACCATCGTCTTCAAGCTCAACAAGCCCTTCGCGGACTTCGACTACCTGGTCAGCGCCCCGCAGACCGCCCCGGTGCCGAAGGCCAAGGACAAGGGCGCCGACTACACCAAGTCGATCCTGTCCTCGGGCTCGTACAAGTTCGAGACCTACCAGGACGGCAAGCAGGTCACGCTCGTCCGCAACGAGCACTGGGACGCCAAGACCGACCCGCTGCGCAAGCAGTACCCGGACAAGATCGTCCTGAACCTCAAGGTCAACCAGGCCACCATCGACAAGGACCTGATGTCCGGCGACATCACCGCCGACCTCAAGGGCGGTGGCGTCGACGCCCAGACGCAGGCGCAGATCCTGGCCAAGGCGGACCTGAAGGCCAACACCGACAACACCTACGGCGGCCGGCTCGTCTACACGGCGATCAACACCAAAGTGAAGCCGTTCGACAACGTCGAGTGCCGCAAGGCCGTGCAGTACGCCATCGACAAGGTCTCCGTGCAGACCGCGATGGGCGGCCCGATCCGCGGTGACATCGCCACCACCGTGATGCCGAACGACCTCCCGGGCCACGAGAAGTTCGACCTGTACCCGAGCGAGGGCAACAAGGGCGACGCCGCCAAGGCCAAGCAGCACCTGAAGGCCTGCGGCCAGGAGAAGATCTCCACCTTCATCTCCGCCCGCAGTGAGCGCCAGCCCGAGATCGACGCCGCCACGGCCGTCGTCGCGTCGCTGAAGAAGGTCGGCATCGACGCCAAGATCAAGCAGTACCCGGGCAGCAAGTACTTCAGTGACTACGCCGGTGTCCCCTCCTTCACCAAGAAGCAGAACATCGGTCTGATCATGATGCAGTGGGGCGCCGACTGGCCGACCGGCTACGGCTACCTCCAGCAGATCGTGCACGGCAAGGCCATCGGCCAGTCCGGCAACACCAACCTGTCGGAGCTGAACGACCCGGCGATCAACAAGCTGCTGGACGACGCCATCGCCAACACCGACGAGAGCGCGCGCAACAAGGCGTACGTCGAGGTCGACAAGAAGGTCATGGAGCAGGCGGCCATCGTCCCGCTGTCGTACTTCAAGGTCCTGAACTACCGCTCGCCGCACGGCACCAACATGGTCGCCTCGGCGGCCTGGAGCGGTCAGTACGACTACCTCAACATCGGCACCACGAAGAAGTAGCCCCGGAAGGCAGGTGAAGGCATTGGTGCCCGCGGGCCCCCGCATCCTCGGTGCGGCCCGCGGGCACCGGCGCCGGTCCCCGTGATCTCGTACATCATCCGCCGACTGATCGCGGCAGTGATCCTGCTGCTGGTCGTCACGGCGGTCACCTTCGGCATCTTCTTCATCCTGCCGAAGCTGGCCGGCCAGACGGTCGATCAGCTCGCCCAGCAGTACATCGGCAAGAACCCCACGCCCGAGGACATCGCGGCCGTCAAGCGGAACCTCGGCCTCGAGGACCCGGTCTACATCCAGTACTGGGACTTCATCAAGGGGATCGTCACCGGCGCCACCTATGAGCGGGGCCCCACCACCGTCCGGTGCGACATGCCCTGCTTCGGTTACTCCTTCAAGAACAACCTGGAGGTGTGGCCGGAGCTGGTCGACCGGCTGCCGATCACCATCTCCCTGGCCATCGGCGCGGCCGTGCTCTGGCTGGTCTCCGGCATCGTCGTCGGCGTCATCTCGGCGCTCAAGCCCGGCTCGTTCTTCGACCGGGCCGCCATGGGCGGCGCCCTCGCCGGCGTCTCCCTGCCCATCTTCTTCACCGCCCAGCTCTTCCTGCTGCTCTTCAGCTACAAGCTGGAGATCTTCGGCCGGACGTACGTCCCGTTCACCGAGAACCCCTCGCAGTGGGCCAACACCCTCTTCCTGCCGTGGTGTTCGCTCGCCCTGCTGTACGCGGCGATCTACGCCCGTCTCACCCGCTCCGGGATGCTCGAGGCGATGAGCGAGGACTTCATCCGCACCGCCCGTGCCAAGGGCATGCGCGAGCGGCGGGTGGTCGCCAAGCACGGCCTGCGGGCCGCGCTCACCCCGATCGTCACCGTCTTCGGCATGGACATCGGCCTGCTGCTCGGCGGCGCGGTGATCACGGAGTCGGTGTACTCGCTGCACGGCATCGGTGAGTACGCGGTGCAGTCGATCGTCGCCAACGACCTGCCGCCGATCCTCGGCGTCACCCTGCTCGCGGCGTTCTTCGTCGTCTTCCTCAACCTCGTGGTTGACCTTCTGTACGCCGTCGTCGACCCGCGCGTGAGGGTGTCATGACCGAACTGTCCAAGACCGGTGCCGTGGTGGAGGACCGCCCCGGCACCAGCGAGCCGCGTGCCTTCCTCGACGTACGCGACCTCAAGGTGCACTTCCCGACCGACGACGGCCTGGTCAAGTCGGTGGACGGGCTCTCCTTCCAGCTCGAGAAGGGCAAGACCCTCGGCGTCGTCGGCGAGTCCGGCTCCGGCAAGTCCGTCACCTCGCTCGCCATCATGGGCCTGCACCGGCTCGGCGCGCGCGGCAAGAACGTGCGCATGAGCGGGGAGATCTGGCTCGACGGCAAGGAGCTGGTGGGCGCCGACCCCGACGAGGTGCGGCGGCTGCGGGGCCGCGAGATGGCGATGATCTTCCAGGACCCGCTGTCCGCGATGCATCCGTACTACACGGTCGGCAGCCAGATCGTGGAGGCGTACCGCATCCACAACAAGGTGACCAAGAAGGTCGCCCGCGCCCGCGCCGTCGAACTGCTGGACCGCGTGGGCATCCCCGAGCCGGGCAAGCGGGTGGACTCCTACCCGCACGAGTTCTCCGGCGGCATGCGCCAGCGCGCGATGATCGCGATGGCGCTGGTCAACAACCCCGAGCTGCTGATCGCCGACGAGCCGACGACCGCGCTGGACGTCACCGTCCAGGCGCAGATCCTGGACCTGATCCGGGACCTCCAGAAGGAGTTCGGCTCGGCGGTCGTCATCATCACCCACGACCTCGGCGTGGTGGCCGAGATCGCCGACGACATCCTGGTGATGTACGGCGGCCGGTGCGTGGAGCGCGGCCCGGTCGACAAGATCTTCTACGAGCCGCAGCACCCCTACACCTGGGGCCTGCTCGGATCGATGCCCCGCATCGACCGGGACCAGACCGACCGCCTCATCCCGGTCAAGGGCCAGCCGCCGTCCCTCATCAACGTCCCGAGCGGCTGCGCCTTCAACCCGCGCTGCCCGTACGCGGACGTGCCCAAGGGCGGGATCACCCGCACCGAGCGCCCGGAACTGCGTGAAGTGGGCTCCGGCCACTTCTCCGCCTGCCACATGGACCAGGCGGAGCGCACGCGGATCTGGACCGAAGAGATTGCGCCGAAGCTGTGACCGACACCAAAGCGACGTCCGAGACCCTCCTCAAGGTGGAGGGCCTGGTCAAACACTTCCCGATCAAGAAGGGCCTGCTCCAGCGGCAGGTCGGCGCCGTCAAGGCGGTCGACGGCATCGACTTCGAGGTGCGCCGGGGCGAGACGCTCGGCGTCGTCGGCGAGTCCGGCTGCGGCAAGTCGACGATGGGCCGGCTGATCACCCGCCTGCTGGAACCCAGCGGCGGCAAGGTCGAGTTCGACGGCACGGACATCACGCACCTGAGCACCGGCGGGATGCGGCCGCTGCGGCGCGACATCCAGATGATCTTCCAGGACCCGTACGGTTCGCTGAACCCGCGGCACACCATCGGCACCATCGTCTCCGCGCCGTTCCGGCTCCAGGGCGTGGAACCGGAGGGCGGGGTCAAGAAGGAGGTCCAGGGCCTCCTGGAGCGGGTGGGCCTGAGCCCCGAGCACTACAACCGCTACCCGCACGAGTTCTCGGGCGGCCAGCGCCAGCGCATCGGCATCGCCCGTGCCCTGGCGCTGAGGCCGCGGCTGGTCGTCGCCGACGAGCCGGTCTCGGCGCTGGACGTGTCGATCCAGGCGCAGGTGGTCAACCTGCTGGACGACCTCCAGGACGAGCTGGGCCTGACGTACGTGATCATCGCCCACGACCTGTCGGTCATCCGGCACGTCTCGGACCGGATCGCGGTCATGTACCTCGGCAAGATCGTGGAGCTGTCGGACCGCACGCCGCTGTACGAGGCGCCGATGCACCCGTACACCAAGGCCCTGATGTCGGCGGTCCCGGTGCCGGACCCGAGGCGGCGGGGGGCCAAGAGCGAGCGCATCCTGCTGAAGGGTGACGTGCCGTCGCCGATCGCCCCGCCGAGCGGGTGCCGGTTCCACACCCGCTGCTGGAAGGCCACGCGGGTGTGCGCCGCCCAGGAACCCCCGCTGCTGGAGCTGGCCCCGGGCCGCCGCGTGGCCTGCCACCACCCGGAGAACGCCGAGGACCAGGCCCCGGGCGACGCGCCCCTGGCCACGTCGGGCGAGGCGATCACGATCGTCCCGGCCGTGAAGCCGTCGGCCGCGGAGGCGTCGTCCTCGCCGGAGCCCTCGGCCCCGGCGGCCGCGGCCGTCCCGGCCCCGTCCAAGGAGCCGTCCCCGAAGGGCGAGGACCCGAAGAAGCCCTGACCCGCGCGGGGTGGCCCCTCGGGGCCACCCCGTCCGGGTGCTGGTTGCGCGGGGGTGTCTCCTCCGGGGCGCTCCGGGGGCAGCCGTCCGGCGCGGTGGTCCGTGCCTGGGCCGGCGACGCGCGGGGGCAGCCGTCCGGCGGGGCGGAGCCCCCGGGGGGAACCGGCACAATTGGGCGGTGCTCCAGGAATTCTTCACCCCCTCCGTGCAACACGCGCTCGACCTCGCGGGCATCTTCGTGTTCGCGATCTCCGGCGCCCTGCTCGCCGTGCGCAAGAACTTCGACGTCTTCGGCATCGCCGTCCTCGCCGAGGTCACCGCCCTGGGCGGAGGGCTGTTCCGGGACCTCGTCATCGGCGCCGTACCGCCCGCCGCCTTCACGGACCTGGGGTACTTCGTCATGCCGCTGGTCGCGACCGTGCTCGTCTTCTTCCTGCACCCGGTCGTGGAGCGGACCCAGGCGGCGGTGAACGTCTTCGACGCCGCCGGGCTCGGGCTCTTCTGCGTGGCGGGGACGACCAAGGCGTACGAGCACGGCCTCGGTCTCACCTTCTCCGCCGTGCTCGGCCTGGCCACCGGCGTCGGGGGCGGCGTGCTGCGCGACGTGCTGGCCAACGAGGTGCCGTCGCTGCTGCGCTGGGACCGCGACCTGTACGCCGTGCCGGCCATCGTGGGCGCCACCATGGTCGCGCTCTGCATCCGCTTCGAGATGCTGAACCCTTTCACCAGCGCGCTCGCCGCCCTGACGACGTTCCTCCTGCGCCTCCTCGCCATGCGCTACCACTGGCGGGCCCCCCGCGCCTGGAACCGCCGGTCCACCGCGACCGAGACACCCGAAAAAGCTACCGCTTAGTAATTTCCTGTTGTACTGTGCCGGGCATGGACAGCGAGTTCGACCGCGACACCGCGGTGACCCTCCGGGAGCCCGGCGTCTACGACGCGGAGCTCTCCGCCGGCTGGACGATCATCCAGGCGGTCAATGGCGGCTACCTGCTCGCCCTGCTCGGCCGTGCGCTCGGTGAAGCGCTGCCGCACCCCGACCCGTTCACCATCTCGGCGCACTACCTGACGCCGTCCGTGCCGGGCCCGGCCGTGATCCGCACCGAGACAGTCCGCACCGGCCGCACGCTCTCCACCGGCCAGGCGTCGCTCGTGCAGTACGCGGAGGACGGCACCGAGGTCGAGCGCATCCGGGTCCTCGCCTCCTACGGCGACCTGGACTCCCTCTCCGACGACGTGCGGACGACGGCCAAGCCGCCCGCCATCCCGCCGCGCGAGCACTGCCTGGGCCCGTCCGACGGCCCGGCGCCCATCCCCGGCTCCTCCGCCATCACCGAGCGCCTCGACATCAAGCTCGACCCGACCACCCTCGGGTGGGCCGTCGGCGCCCCGTCCGGCAAGGGTGAGATGCGCGGCTGGTTCGGCCTGGCCGACGGCCGCGAGCCCGACCCGCTGTCCCTGCTGCTCACCGTGGACGCCCTGCCCCCGACCTCCTTCGAGCTCGGCCTCACCGGCTGGACGCCGACCGTGGAGCTCACCGCGCACATACGCTGCCGCCCCGCCCCCGGCCCGCTGCGGGTCTCCATCACCACGCGCAACCTCGCCGGCGGTTTCCTGGAGGAGGACGCCGAGGTCTGGGACAGCGCCGACCGGCTGGTCGCCCAGTCCCGCCAACTCGCGCGCGCACCCCGGGGCTGACGCCCGGGACGTGACCGGCGCGGCGGGCGGGGGTTCCGCCCCGGGCGCCGGCCGTGTGACCGGCGCGGCGGGCGGCGGGGTTTCCGCCTCCGTGCGCGCCGGGTGTCAGTCCAGCCAGTGACGGCTGCCCAGGCTCACCAGTCGCAGCCGTCGCCGTGCGGTCCCGGCCACCCGGTCCCAGTCGTCCCGGGGCGTGGCCAGGAACGCCGAGGCGGTCATCACCATGTGGTCCACGTACAGCCCGGCGAGCATGAGCAGGTCGTCCCGCTCCCAGCCCGCGCTCTCGGGGTGGCCGGCCAGCTCGTCGGCCACCTCCCGCGCGAAGCGCTCGAGTTGACCGCCGATGGCCTCCCGCACGGGCGCCACGCCGCCGTGCCGTTCCCGTGCGATGAACCGGACGTGAGCGGGGTACTCGCGTACCAGTCCGCCGATCAACTCGACGGTGGCCGCGATGCGTTCGTCGGTGTCACCGGTGGCCGCCAGGGTCGTGCGGATCGTGCCGTGCAGGCTGCCCAGGGCCTCGTCGACAAGGGCGACGCCGAGGTCCGCGGTGTCGCGGAAGTGGCGGTAGAAGGCCGCCGGGGCGACGCCGACCGCGCGGGTGACCTCGCGCAGGCCGAGGCTGCTCAGGCTCTGCTCCTCCAGCAGCCGGAGGGCGGCGTCCAGGAGGGCCTGACGGGTTTTCTGTTTCTGGGCCTGTCGGATCCCGGACGTGTGACTCATGCCATTCAGTAAACAACCGTTCTCCGGACTGTTCCAGACTGAGGACCGTTAGACTGGGTAGTCAGTGAACAAGTGTTCCGTAAGAGTGTCCCCCTGAACCTCTGAAGACCGAGGGAGGTCATCCGATGTTCTTCATCGTCGCCGCCCTGCTGATGCTGGGTGTCGTCCTCGGGACCGTGGCGCACGTGCCCGTCCCGGTCACCCTCGTCGCCGCGGCCGTGATCGGCACCTGGCTGCTGATCTTCGCCGTCCGGGAACGACAGCACCGCTGAGGTCACAGTCGACCGCTGAGGAGACAGCCATGGAACTCGCCACCTCCACTCCCCGCCCCCGCGACCGGGTGCGTGACGCCGACGGGATGGCCGTCGCGGCGTTCGTCCTGGGGCTGGTGGGCCTGCTGGTGATGAACATCCTGCTCGGGCCCATCGCCATCGGCCTCGCCGTGCTCGCCCTCCGGCGCGGCACCGCGCGCCGCGGGCGGGCCCTGCTCGGCCTCGGACTCGGCGTCGCCGACCTGGCCGTCCTCGCCACACTGGTCACCCTGGACGGCACCGTCTCCTGGAGCATCGCCTGACGGTGCCGGGGCGCCGGTGCGAGTCGGCCGATACGGCGCTGATCCTCCGCGGGCGGGGGGCTCGTAGAATCGTTGCACCATGGCTTACCTCGACCACGCCGCGACCACTCCCATGCTGCCGGAGGCGATCGAGGCGATGACCGCCCAGCTCGCCGTGACGGGCAACGCGTCCTCGCTGCACGCCGCCGGCCGCCGGGCCCGCCGTACCGTCGAGGAGGCCCGTGAGGCCCTCGCCGAGGCGCTGGGCGCACGCCCCAGCGAGGTCGTCCTGACCTCTGGCGGCACCGAGGCGGACAACCTCGCCGTCAAGGGCCTGTACTGGGCCCGCCGGGACGCCGACCCGCGCCGCGTCCGGGTGCTGGCCAGCCCCGTCGAGCACCACGCCGTCCTCGACGCCGTGCACTGGCTCGGCGAGCACGAGGGCGCCACCGTCGAGTACCTGCCCGTCGACCGGTACGGGCGCGTGCACCCGGAGGCACTCCGGGAGGCCATCGAGCGCGACCCGTCGAGCGTCGCCCTCGCCACCGTGATGTGGGCCAACAACGAGATCGGCACCCTCATGCCGGTCGCCGAACTGGCCGCGGTGGCGGCCGAGTTCGACGTCCCGCTGCACGCGGACGCCGTCCAGGCCTTCGGGCAGGTGCCGGTGGGCTTCACCGGCTCCGGCCTCGCCGCCCTGACGGTTTCCGGCCACAAGATCGGCGGCCCGTACGGCATCGGGGCGCTGCTGCTCGGCCGCGAGTACAGCCCCGTGCCGGTGCTGCACGGCGGCGGGCAGGAACGCCACGTCCGCTCCGGCACGCTCGACGTCCCGGCGGTCGCCGCCTTCGCGGTGGCGGGGCGCCTGGCCGCCGAGCGCCGCGAGGAGTACGCCCGCGAGATCGGCGCCCTGCGCGACGACCTGGTCGACGCCGTCCGCGCGGCCGTCCCGGACGCGATCCTCGGCGGCGACCCGGCCCCGGGCGGACGCCTGCCCGCCAACGCCCACTTCACCTTCCCCGGCTGCGAGGGCGACTCGCTGCTGCTGCTCCTGGACGCCCAGGGCATCGAGTGCTCCACCGGCTCGGCGTGCACCGCCGGCGTCGCCCAGCCCAGCCACGTCCTCCTGGCCACCGGCACCGACCCCGACCTCGCGCGCGGCACGCTGCGCTTCACGCTCGGCCACACCTCGACGCGCGCCGACGTCGAGGCGGTCGCCAAGGCGATCGGCCCGGCCGTGGAGCGCGCCCGGACGGCGGGCCTCAGCTAGCGGCGGACGGCGGGCGGGAGGCGGCCCGTACGAGCCGCATGTACTTCTCCCAGTCCCAGTGCGGCCCCGGATCGGTGTGGTCGGTGCCCTCCACCTCCACGTGGCCGATGATGTGCTCGCGGTCCACCGGTATGCCGTACCGCGCGCAAATTCCCGCCGTCAGCCGCGCCGACGAGGCGTACATCGCGTCCGTGAAGTCCTGCGGCCGGTCCACGAACCCCTCGTGCTCGATGCCGATGCTCCGTTCGTTCATGTCCCGGTCGCCCGCGTGGAACGCCACGTCCAGCTCCCGGATCATCTGCGCGATGTGCCCGTCCTTGCGGACGACGTAGTGGGTCGCCGCGCCGTGCTCCGGGTCCTTGAACACCTTCAGGGCGGTGGGGAAGTCGCCCTGGACGACATGGATGACGACCCGGTCGATCGTGAAGTCGTCCGGACGGTCGGCGTACCGCCAGTTCGCCCGTGACGCCGCCGTCCACTGCGCGCCCGCGTGGTCCAGCTCACCGGCCACGCGCTCCTTCTCCACCCCCGGCACCCGGTACCAGGCCCGGCGCAGCTCGTCACGCGCCAGCACCGCCGCGCCCACGACGGCCGCCCCGCCGCCGATCAGCACCGCGCGACGGCCCACCGTCCCCCGCCTCTTCGCGTCCATGTGATCGTCAACGCATACGCACGTGAGCATGGTTCCCGGGGCCCGTACCCTGGTAGGGCTATGACTCAGACTCCCCAGCGCCCCCTCCGTGTGCTCGCCGCCATGTCCGGCGGCGTGGACTCCGCCGTCGCCGCCGCCCGCGCCGCCGAGGCGGGCCACGACGTCACCGGGGTGCACCTCGCCCTGTCCGCGAACCCGCAGTCCTTCCGCACCGGCGCGCGGGGCTGCTGCACCATCGAGGACTCGCGCGACGCCCGCCGCGCGGCCGACGTGATCGGCATCCCGTTCTACGTGTGGGACCTGGCCGAGCGGTTCCGTGAGGACGTCGTGGACGACTTCGTCGCCGAGTACGAGGCGGGGCGCACCCCCAACCCGTGCCTGCGGTGCAACGAGAAGATCAAGTTCGCGGCGCTGCTGGACAAGGCCCTCGCGCTGGGCTTCGACGCGGTCTGCACCGGCCACTACGCGACGATCGTGACCCGCGAGGACGGCACCCGGGAGCTCCACCGGGCCTCCGACATGGCCAAGGACCAGTCGTACGTCCTCGGCGTCCTGGACGAGAAGCAGCTCGCGCACGCGATGTTCCCGCTGGGCGACACCCTCACCACCAAGGACGAGATCCGCGCGGAGGCTGAGCGGCGGGGTCTGGCCGTGGCCAAGAAGCCCGACAGCCACGACATCTGCTTCATCGCCGACGGTGACACCCAGGGCTTCCTCGCCTCCCGCCTGGGCAGGGCCGAGGGCGACATCGTCGACGAGTCCGGTGCCAAGGTCGGCACCCACGACGGCGCCTACGGCTTCACCATCGGCCAGCGCAAGGGCCTGCGCATCGGTCACCCCGCCCCGGACGGCAAGCCCCGGTACGTCCTGGACATCTCGCCCGTGAACAACACCGTGACGGTGGGCCCCGCCGAGGCCCTCGACGTCACGGCCCTGACCGCCATCAAGCCCCGCTGGTGCGGCACCGCCCCCTCCGGCCCCGGCGCCTACACGGCCCAGCTCCGCGCCCACGGCGGCGAGACCCCGGTCACGGCCACCCTGGAGGGCGGCGAGCTGCGCGTCACCTTCGCCGAACCCGTCCGCGGCGTGGCCCCCGGGCAGGCGATCGTCCTCTACGACGACACCCGGGTGGTCGGTTCGGCGACCATCGCCACGACGACCCGGCGGGCGTCGGTCCCGGCCTGACCGGCGCCTTGGCCCCGGCCGGTTCGGCTCGGTCCGGCACCGGTCAGTCCGTCGCGGACAGGAAGCCCCTCAGCACCGGTGCCAGGACGTGCGGCGCCACCGCGTGGGTCTGGCCCGTCAGCGTGCCGTGGCGCCCGCGCGGTACCGCCCGGGCGACCGCGCGGGCCGTCTCGCGCAGCCATGAGGGGCTCGCGCCGCCGTCCACGACCAGCACGCGCCCGGAGACGGCGGCCAGGCGCTCGGCGGGCACCAGGCCGTCGCCGAGCACGGCGTGGTCGTGGGGCAGCGTGTGGGCCACCGCCTCCAGCGAGGACCACAGGGGCGAGGCACGGAGCCCGGCGAGCTCGGCCGGTGGCGTGTCGGCCAGGAACAGCGCCAGCGCGTCGCCGAACCGCCCGTCGGCCACCAGCCGCTCCAGGCGCGCGGTCCGCTCGGCGTACGCCTCCCGGTCCGCCGGGTCGGCGCGGTAGGGCGGCTCGTACAGGGCGAGCCGGGGGATCGGGACCCCGGCCGCGGCCGCCTCCAGGGCGAGCGCGCCGCCCGACGACATCCCGAACACGCCCGCGCCCTCGCCGGCCTCCGCGACGACCGCCGCCAGGTCGGCTATCTCCCGCTCCACGGCGTACCGCCCGGCGTCGCCGCTGCCGCCCCGCCCGCGCCGGTCGTAGGTGTACGTCCGGAAGTACGGCGCCAGCAGCCCGGCGAGCGGCGCCTCACCGGCACCGGTGCTCAGCGCCCCGCTCACCAGGACCACCGGCGGTCCCTCGCCGCGCCACTGGCAGGCGAGGGGCGTGCCGTCGGCCGACGTGATCGTCCTGCTCCAGGTCTCCATACGGGGGCAGACCCCGGCGCGGCGGGAAACTCATCGCCCGCCTCGCACCACCTCTGTTTCGTAGAAACAGAGGTGCCCCTTGATCCCGGCCACCTCGTCCTTGGGCTCCGGGTACGCCCACGCCGCGTCCTTCGCGCCGTCCAGCGACCAGTACGACGCCGTGCCCTTGAACGGGCAGTAGGTCCGCGACGGCGAGGGGGTCAGGAGGTCCATCCGTACGTCCGCCTCCGGCAGGTAGTACCGCACGGGGCAGCCCGTCTCGCGCAGCACCACGGGCCGGTGGCTCTCCGCGACCACCCGTCCGCCGAGGACGACGCGTACGTGCTCCGTGCCCGGCTCGACGGTGATGCGGTGTCCAGTCGTCATGGCCGGTGCAACGACCGTGCCGGGCGCCGGATTCCCCGTACCGTGGGTCCCATGAACATCTGCGTCTTCCTCTCCGCCGCCGACCTCGACGAGCGCTACACCGTTCCCGCGCGGGAGTTCGCCGAACTGCTCGGGAAGGGTGGGCACACCCTGGTGTGGGGCGGCAGCGACGCCGGTCTGATGAAGGTGGTGGCGGACGGGGTCCAGGAGGCGGGCGGCCGGCTCGTCGGCGTGTCCGTGGACTTCCTGGCCGCCAAGGCACGGCCCGGCGCGGACGAGATGGTCTTCGCCAGGGACCTCGCCGAGAGGAAGGCGCTGATGCTCGCCAAGGCCGACGCGGTCGTCATCATGGTCGGCGGCACGGGCACCCTCGACGAGGCCACCGAGATCCTGGAACTGAAGAAGCACGGCAAGCACACCAAGCCCGTCGTCCTGCTCAACGCGGCGGGCTTCTACGACGGGCTCAAGGAGCAGTTCCGGCGCATGGACGCCGAGGGCTTCCTTCCGCTGCCGCTGACCGACCTGGTCTTCTTCGCGGAGGACGGGGTCTCCGCCCTCGCCTACCTGGAGGAGAGCGCCGGGATCCGGTAGCCGCCTCCCGGATGCGAGCATGGCCCGTATGGCTACTCACATGATCACCGGGGCGGGGTCCGGCATCGGCGCGGCCGTCGCCCGGCGCCTGCACGAGCGCGGCGACGACCTGGTCCTGCTGGCCCGTGACGCCGGGCGCGCCAAGGAACTGGCCGACAGCCTCCCCGGGGCGCGCACGCTCGTCGGCGACCTCGCCAACCCCGACCGGCTCTCCTGGGCCTTCTCCCACCAGACCCTGCCCGACCGGCTCGACTCGCTGCTGCACATCGCGGGCGTCGTCGACCTCGGGCGGGTCGGCGACCTCACCACCAGGGCGTGGCGGCACCAGCTCGACGTCAACCTCGTCGCGCCCGCCGAGCTCACCCGGCTGCTCCTGCCCCAGTTGCGGGTGTCCCAGGGGCACGTCGTGTTCGTCAACTCCGGCGCCGGCCTGAACGCCCACGCCGAGTGGTCCGCGTACGCCGCCTCCAAGCACGGCCTCAAGGCGCTGGCCGACTCGCTGCGCCAGGAGGAGCACGCGGGCGGGGTGCGCGTCACGTCCGTCTACCCCGGCCGCACGGCCAGCCCCATGCAGGCCAAGGTGCACCAGCAGGAGGGCAAGGAGTACGACGCGTCGCGCTGGATCGACCCCGAGTCGGTCGCCACGGCGATCCTCACGGCCATCGACCTGCCGCGCGACGCGGAGATCAACGACCTGACGGTGCGGCCGGGACGATGAGCCGGAACGAGGACGTCAACTGGGGCCCGGCCACCGGCGTCGGGTCCATGCCCGGCGGCGACGCGCGGGAGGCCGCCAAGACGGTCACCGGGACCTTCGAGGACTTCCCGCACCTCGCGGAGCTGCCCGCCCGCGGTCCGGGCGCCGACATGATCGGGCGGACCCTCGGGCTGCTCGTCGAGATGTACGCGCACGTGGAGCCGAGCGGCTGGCGGGTCGCCGACCGGCCCGGTCGCGACACCCGGCGGGCGTGGTCCTGGATGGGCGAGGACCTCGACGCCCTGGAGGAGTTCACGCAGGGGTACCAAGGGCCCCTGAAGGTGCAGGCCGTGGGGCCGTGGACGCTGGCCGCCGCCCTGGAGCTGCGCGGTGGCGAGGCCGCGCTGGGCGACCCCGGTGCCTGCCGGGACCTCGCGGCCTCGCTGGCGGAGGGGCTGCGCGGCCACCTCGCGCAGGTGCGGCGCCGGGTGCCGGGCGCCCGGGTCGTGCTCCAGCTCGACGAGCCGTCCCTGACCGCGGTGCTGCGCGGGCGGGTGCCGACCGCGAGCGGCTACCGGACGCACCGGGCGGTGGACCGGCAGGTCGTGGAGGGCGCGCTGCGGGACGTCATGGCCGCGCACGACGGGCCGGTGATCGTGCACTCGTGCGCCCCGGAGGTGCCGTTCGGGCTGCTGCGGCGCGCCGGCGCGGCGGGCATCTCGTTCGATTTCGGGCTGCTCACCGAGCGTGACGAGGAGGCGATCGGGGAGGCGGTCGAGGGCGGCACGACGCTGTTCGCGGGCGTCGTGGGGTCCACCGACGGCCCATTGTCAGACCCTGCCGGTAGCGTCATGGGTGTCAGGACGCTGTGGCGCAGGCTGGGGCTGAATCCGGGGACTCTCGCCGAGTCGCTCGTGGTCACCCCGTCGTGCGGGCTGGCGGGCGCCTCGCCCGTGTACGCCCGCGCCGCGCTGGCCCACTGCGTCAAGGCGGCGAGATCGCTCGCGGACAACCCTGAGTGACGTCAGTGACGGAGGAGTGACGGTGGCTGTCGAACAGCACGATGTCGTGCCGGCGGAGGCACGGGACAAGCACGCGCAGCTTGCCGAACAGGTCGAGGAGCACCGCTTCCGGTACTACGTGAAGGACCAGCCGGTCATCAGCGACGCCGAGTTCGACACGCTGCTGCGTTCGCTGGAGGCGCTGGAGGAGGAGTATCCGGAGCTCCGGACGCCCGACTCGCCCACCCAGAAGGTCGCCGGGTCGTACGAGACGGAGTTCACGGCCGTCCAGCACCGCGAGCGGATGCTGTCGCTGGACAACGCCTTCGACGACGAGGAGCTGGCCGGCTGGGCGGATCGTGTCGCCAAGGAGGTCGGCACCTCGGCGTACCACTTCCTGTGCGAGCTGAAGGTCGACGGCCTGGCCGTGAACCTGACGTACGAGAAGGGCCGCCTCACGCGCGCGGCCACGCGCGGCGACGGCCGCACGGGCGAGGACATCACGCCGAACATCCGCACCATCGCGGACGTGCCCGACCGGCTCAGGGGCGACCGCATCCCGGACCTGGTGGAGATCCGGGGCGAGGTGTACTTCCCGATGGAGAAGTTCGAGGAGCTCAACGCCCGTCTGGTGGCGGCCGGTGACAAGCCGTTCGCCAACCCGCGCAACGCGGCGGCCGGTTCGCTGCGCCAGAAGGACCCGAAGGTCACCGCCACCCGCCCGCTGCACATGGTGGTGCACGGCATCGGCGCGCGGGACGGCCTGGAGATCGCCCGGCTCTCCGAGGCGTACGGGCTGCTGCGCGAGTGGGGCCTGCCGACCGCCCGGCACAACAAGGTGGTCGGTGACATCGGCGGCGTACGCGAGTTCATCACGTACTTCGGCGACAACCGCCACTCGGTGGAGCACGAGATCGACGGCGTGGTCGTCAAGCTCGACGAGATCCCGCTCCAGGGCCGGCTCGGCTCCACCTCCCGTGCGCCGCGCTGGGCGATCGCCTGGAAGTACGCGCCGGAAGAGGTCAACACCAAGCTGGTCAACATCCGGGTGGGTGTTGGCCGGACGGGCCGGGTGACGCCGTACGCGCAGGTGGAGCCGGTCACGGTGGCCGGCTCGGAGGTCGAGTTCGCCACGCTGCACAACCAGGACGTGGTGAAGGCCAAGGGCGTCCTCATCGGGGACACGGTCGTGCTGCGCAAGGCCGGTGACGTCATCCCCGAGATCCTCGGGCCGGTCGCCGACCTGCGGGACGGCACGGAGCGGGAGTTCGTGATGCCGGGGGAGTGCCCGGAGTGCGGGACGCCGCTGCGGCCGATGAAGGAGGGCGACGTCGACCTGCGCTGCCCGAACGGCCGTACGTGCCCGGCGCAGTTGCGTGAGCGGCTGTTCTACCTCGCCGGCCGCAAGTGCCTCGACATCGAGAACTTCGGCTATGTGGCGGCGGCCGCGCTGACCAAGCCCCTGGAGCCGGCCGAGCCGCCGCTGGTGGACGAGGGCGACCTGTTCGACCTCACCATCGAGCGGCTGCTGCCCATCAAGGCGTACGTCCTGGACCAGGACAGCGGCCTGCCCAAGCGCGACCCCAAGACGGGCGAGGAGAAGGTCGTCACGGTCTTCGCCAACCAGCAGGGCGAGCCGCGCAAGAACGCCCTGGCCATGCTGGAGAACATCGCGGCGGCCAAGCAGCGGCCGCTGGCCCGGGTCATCACGGGTCTGTCGATCCGTCACGTGGGACCGGTGGCCGCGGAGGCGCTGGCGCGCGAATTCCGCTCGATCGAGCGGATCGAGCAGGCGAGCGAGGAGGAGCTGGCGGCCGTCGAGGGCGTGGGCCCGACCATCGCGGCGTCGCTCAAGCAGTGGTTCGAGGAGGACTGGCACCGGGAGATCCTGCGCAAGTGGCGGGCGGCCGGAGTGCGGATGGAGGAGGAGGGCGCGGGCAAGGACGAAGGGCCGCGTCCGCTGGAGGGACTGACCGTCGTCGTCACCGGAACCCTCCAGAAATTCACCAGGGATGGCGCAAAAGAGGCCCTCCAGAGCCGCGGAGCCAAGGTGACCGGTTCCGTTTCGAAGAAGACCGCCTTCGTTGTTGTGGGTGACAGCCCTGGCTCCAAGTACGACAAGGCGATGCAGTTGAAGGTTCCGGTTCTGGACGAGGACGGCTTCCACATCCTGCTGGAACAGGGGCCGGACGCGGCTCGGGAGGCGGCCGTCCCGCTCGAACAATAGGCCGGGGAACGCCGGTTGGAGGTCACCCGTTCAGCGCATATCAGATGGATAAGGGTGGCCGGGCCGCATTCGGGCAAGAGCTGTAGAGCGCTGCCCGTCGGAGCCTTCCGCGGCCTACTGTTGAGATGGCGCCTGTCGTGCGCGGCCGCAGGGTGGATTCCGGCCGCGGCGGCATGACTACGGGCCATCGCGAGGCAACGGCACCGCCGGCTGTGAGAGGGACGGAATGAAACCGACCGAGAGTGCCGCCCCGGTCTCACGGCCGCGTGCGTACGTGGCCGGCGCGGGCATCGCCGCCGGGCTCCCGACCGCCGTGGTGGCCGTCGCCGCCTTCGTCCTGCTGGCCGGGCTGTACGGGGCCGTGAGCGGCGGCCACGCGCTGTTCCCCGGCTCCACGGCGGGCTGGTCGCTCGCCGTGCTCACCGGCATCATCGTCGGCCACCTCGTCGCGCTCGGCCGCGACCGGTGGTGGGGCGGCACCGGCTCCGGTGCCGCGCTCACCCTGGCCGTCCTGCTCCTGTACGGGTGGGTGCCCGCCGGACTGGTCAGCCTCGCCGTCGTCGTCCTGGTCGGCGCGGCGCGGCGGCACCGCTGGCGCCAGGGGCTCCTGCACGGCGCGGCGGACATCCTCGGCATCGGGGCGGCGGCCCTGGTCCTCGCCGCCTTCGGGGACGTACCGACGGTCGAACGCCCGTGGCAGCCACTCGAATGGGGCATCGAGGCGGTGCCGGAAGTGGCGCTGGCGGCCACCGCGTACCTCGTGGTGACCCGGCTGCTGCTGTGGTACACCCTGGCCCCGCAGAGCGGCGGGCTGCCGACGGCCGCCCGCACGGCGCTGCTGCGGCAGGGCCTGGTGGCGGTCGCGCTGCTCGGCATCGCGCCGCTGATCTGCGTCGTCGCGGTCTCCCTGCCGGTGGTGCTGCCGCTGTTCGCCATCCCGCTGATCGCCCTGGACTCCACGCTGTGGATCGCCCGGGCGCGGGCGGAGGAACAACTGCGCGATCCGCTGACCGGGCTGCCGAACCGTCAGTGGCTGCTGGAGCGCACCTGGAACGCGCTGGAGGAGGCCGAGGGCGCGGGCCTCCGGGCGGCGCTGGTGCTGATCGACCTCGATCGTTTCCGGTCGGTCAACGACACGCTCGGTCATCTGGCCGGTGACCGGCTGCTGCTCCAGATCGCCGACCGGCTCCGCCTCGCCCTCCCGCGCGGGGCGGAGGCGGCGCGACTGGGCGGCGACGAGTTCGCCGTCCTCCTGCCCACCGCCGACTCCACCACCAGCGCCCAGCGGGTGGCCCGGCAGCTCGCCGCCGAACTGTCCTCACCGCTCGACCTCGACGGGCTGACCCTGGTCCTCGAGGCCAGCGCGGGCGTCGCCGTCTTCCCCGACCACGCGCTGGACGCCGAAGGGCTCCTGCAGCGGGCGGACGTGGCGATGTACCAGGCCAAGCGCGACCGCACCGGCGTCGAGGTGTACGAGTCCAAGCGCGACTCCAACACCCCCGACCGGCTCGGCCTCCTCGGCGACCTGCGGCGCGCCCTGGACGCCGGCGACGTCGAGCTCCACTACCAGCCGAAGGTCGGCTTCGACGGACACGTCGCCGGGCTGGAGGCGCTGGTGCGCTGGGTGCACCCGGAGCGGGGCAAGGTCCCGCCCGACGAGTTCATCGCCATCGCCGAGTCCTCCGGGCTGATGCCGCACCTCACGGAGTACGTCCTGGAGACCGCGCTCGCCCAGGTCGCCAAGTGGCGCGCCCAGGGCCTGAACGTCCCCGTCGCCGTGAACGTCTCCCCGCGTGACGTCCACACCCCCGGGTTCGCCGGCGCGGTCGCCGCACGGCTCGCCCGCCACGGGGTCCCGGCGGGCGCGCTCCAGCTCGAGATAACGGAGCACGTCCTGCTGGAGGACCCCCAGCGCGCGGCCGACACCCTGGCGGGGCTCACGGGCCACGGCGTGAAGATGTCCCTCGACGACTTCGGCACCGGCTACTCCTCGCTGGTCCACCTGCGGCGGCTCCCGGTGAGCGAGCTGAAGATCGACCGCTCGTTCGTCGCCCGGCTGGCGGTCGACAACGAGGACGCCGAGATCGTCCGGTGCACCGTCGACCTGGCGCACTCACTGGGGCTGCTGGTGGTCGCCGAGGGCGTCGAGGACGACGAGACGTGGGAGCGGCTGCGGGACCTGGGGTGCGACGCGGTGCAGGGCTGGCTGGTCGCCGCGGCGATGCCGCCGGCGGAGACCACGGCGTGGCTGCGCGCCCGCGGCGAGGCCGGCTGGCACCGCCCGCCCCGCGCCCTCCCCCCGGCCCCCCAGGACGCTGACCAGGTGGTGCAGTAACCGGGGCGGTGCTCTTGTCCCGGTGCCCACGTGGGTGGTGCCGTTTCGGCGGGTAACGCCGGTGGGTGGGGGCGTGGCCCCTCCGGGCTCGCCTCCTCGCGGTCGGCGGGGTGCCCCACCGGCTCGGTGGGTGGTGGGGCACGGGGACGGCCCCGGTGGGACGCCGGGCGCGGGTCGTGGGTGGTGGGACACCGCCCACCGGGGGGCGTGGGGCAAACCGTTTAACGGGTAGCGCGCCCCGCCCCATAGGATTGGGCCAAAACCATCACACTCACCCCTGAGGATCGCTGCATGCCTGGCATCACGCGCGAGGAGGTCGCCCACCTCGCCCGGCTGGCACGTCTGGAGCTGAAGGACGAAGAGCTCGACCACTTCGCCGGACAGCTCGACGACATCATCGGCGCGGTCGCCCGCGTCTCCGAGGTCGCCGATCAAGACGTACCCCCGACCTCCCACCCGCTGCCGCTGACCAATGTCATGCGCGCGGACGAGGTCCGTCCGTCGCTCACCCCCGCGCAGGCGCTCTCCGGCGCCCCGGCCCAGGAGCAGCAGCGTTTCAAGGTGCCGCAGATCCTGGGGGAGGACTAAGACCATGACGGACATCATCAGGCTCACCGCCGCCGAGATCGCCGAGAAGATCGCGTCCGGCGAGCTCACCGCCGTCGAGGTGACCGAGGCCCACCTGGCCCGGATCGACGCCGTCGACGAGAAGGTGCACGCCTTCCTGCACGTCGACCGTGAAGGCGCCCTCGCCCAGGCCCGTGCCGTGGACGAGAAGCGCGCCCGGGGCGAGAAGCTCGGCCCGCTGGCCGGCGTACCGCTGGCGCTCAAGGACATCTTCACCACCCAGGACATGCCGACGACCGTCGGTTCGAAGATCCTGGAGGGCTGGATCCCGCCCTACGACGCCACGCTGACCAAGAAGCTCAAGGCCGCCGACGTCGTCATCCTCGGCAAGACCAACATGGACGAGTTCGCCATGGGGTCGTCGACGGAGAACAGCGCGTACGGGCCCACCGGCAACCCCTGGGACCTGACCAAGATCCCCGGCGGTTCGGGCGGTGGCTCCAGCGCGGCGCTGGCGTCGTACGAGGCGCCGCTGGCCATCGGCACCGACACCGGCGGCTCCATCCGGCAGCCCGCCGCCGTCACCGGCACGGTCGGCGTCAAGCCGACGTACGGCGGGGTCTCCCGCTACGGCATGGTGGCGTTCTCCAGCAGCCTCGACCAGGGCGGGCCCTGTGCGCGGACCGTGCTGGACGCGGCGCTGCTCCACGAGGTCATCGCCGGGCACGACCCGCTGGACTCGACGTCCATCGACGCGCCGGTCCCGCCGGTCGTCGAGGCCGCCCGCAACGGGTCGGTGCGCGGCATGCGCGTCGGCGTGGTCAAGCAGTTCCGCGGCGAGGGCTACCAGGCGGGCGTGGTCCAGCGGTTCGACGAGTCGGTCGAGCTGCTCAAGGAGCTGGGCGCCGAGGTCGTCGAGCTGGACTGCCCGTCCTTCGACCTGGCGCTCTCCGCGTACTACCTGATCGCGCCGTCGGAGTGCTCCTCCAACCTGGCCCGGTTCGACGGTCTGCGTTACGGCCTGCGGGTCGGCGACGACGGTACGAAGTCGGCCGAGGACGTCACCGCCCTCACGCGTGAGGCCGGGTTCGGCGACGAGGTCAAGCGCCGCATCATGCTCGGTACGTACGCGCTCAGCTCCGGCTACTACGACGCGTACTACGGCAGCGCGCAGAAGGTCCGCACGCTGATCACGCGCGACTTCGAGAAGGCCTTCGAGCAGGTCGACGTCATCGTCTCGCCGACGACGCCCACCACGGCCTTCCCGATCGGCGAGCGCGCCGACGACCCGATGGCGATGTACCTCGCCGACCTGTGCACCATCCCGACCAACCTGGCCGGCAACGCGGCCATGTCGCTGCCCTGCGGTCTGGCTCCGGAGGACAACCTCCCGGTCGGTCTGCAGATCATCGCCCCCGCCATGAAGGACGACCGGCTCTACAAGGTCGGCGCGGCCGTCGAGGCCGCCTTCGTGGCACGCTGGGGCCACCCGCTGCTGGAGGAGGCTCCGTCGCTGTGAGCGCACTGACCAAGGCCAAGGGCTTCAAGAAGTCGAAGGCCGGTACGTATCTGTCCATCGGCACCACCGCGTTCGGCGCGGTGAGCGTGGTCAAGCAGATCCGCAAGGCGCGCGGCGAGAGCGACGCGCTGCTGCTGCTCGACGCCGCCGTGTCGGCCGCCGCCATTGTGACGGGCCTCGCCATCCTGGTGCGCGAGCTCAAGCGCATCGGTGACGACGACGTCCTGTTCGGCTGAGAGGGAAAGTTTCACCGTGACCGTCATCACTGAGCTGGTGTCGTACGAGGACGCCCTCGCCGCCTACGACCCCGTCATGGGGCTCGAGGTGCACGTCGAGCTCGGCACCAGGACCAAGATGTTCTGCGGCTGCTCCACCGAGCTGGGCGCCGAGCCCAACTCGCAGACCTGCCCCACCTGCCTCGGCATGCCGGGCTCGCTCCCGGTCGTCAACGCGGTCGGCGTCGAGTCCGCCATCAGGATCGGCCTCGCGCTCAACTGCGAGATCGCCGAATGGTGCCGCTTCGCCCGGAAGAACTACTTCTATCCGGACATGCCGAAGAACTTCCAGACCTCGCAGTACGACGAGCCGATCGCCTTCAACGGCTACCTGGACGTCCAGCTCGAGGACGGCGAGGTCTTCCGCGTGGAGATCGAGCGCGCCCACATGGAGGAGGACACCGGCAAGTCCACGCACGTGGGTGGTGCGACCGGCCGTATCCACGGCGCCTCGCACTCGCTGCTGGACTACAACCGCGCCGGCATCCCGCTGATCGAGATCGTCACCAAGCCGATCGTGGGCGCCGGTGAGCGTGCTCCCGAGGTCGCCAAGGCGTACGTCGCCGAGCTGCGCGAGCTGATCAAGGCGCTCGGCGTCTCCGAGGCCCGCATGGAGATGGGCCAGATGCGCTGCGACGTGAACCTGTCGCTGCGTCCTCAGGGCGTGGAGAAGTTCGGTACGCGTTCGGAGACGAAGAACGTGAACTCGCTGCGGTCGGTCGAGCGGGCCGTC
Source organism: Streptomyces sp. WAC05374 (assembly GCF_004353505.1). Classification (GTDB taxonomy): domain Bacteria; phylum Actinomycetota; class Actinomycetes; order Streptomycetales; family Streptomycetaceae; genus Streptomyces. The sequence continues at coordinate 72,179 of NZ_SMNQ01000016.1, read as the reverse complement.
CGGTACGAGATCAGCCGCCACGCGGGCGTGCTGAACGCGGGCGGCACGGTCGTCCAGGAGACCCGCCACTTCCACGAGGACGACGGCTCCACGACGTCCGGCCGGGTGAAGGAGGAGGCCGAGGACTACCGGTACTTCCCGGAGCCCGACCTCGTGCCCGTCGCCCCGTCGCGCGAATGGGTGGAGGAGCTCCGCAAGGAGCTGCCCGAGCTGCCGCGCGTGCGCCGCAACCGGCTGCGCGAGGAGTGGGGCGTCTCCGAGCACGACATGCAGTCCATCCTCAACGCGGGCGCGGTCGACCTGATCGTCGCCACGACCGAGGCGGGCGCCCCGGCCGACCAGGCCCGCAAGTGGTGGATGGGCGAGCTGGCCCGTAACGCCAACGAGTCCGGCAAGGCCCTGGACGAGCTGCCCATCACCCCGGCGCAGGTGGCCCGGGTGGCCGAGCTCGTCGCGTCCGGCGACCTCAACGACAAGCTGGCCCGCCAGGTCATCGAGGGCGTCCTGAACGGTGAGGGCGACCCGGACACGGTCGTCGAGAAGCGCGGCCTGAAGGTCGTGTCCGACGAAGGCGCGCTGGGCGCGGCCGTGGACGAGGCGATCGCCGCCAACGCCGCCATCGCGGACAAGATCCGTGGTGGCAAGGTGGCCGCGGCCGGCGCCCTGGTCGGTGCCGTCATGAAGGCCACCCGCGGCCAGGCCGACGCGGCCCGGGTGCGGGAGCTGATCCTGGAGAGGCTCGGCGTCGAGGGCTGACACCGGCCCGGCAGGCACCACTCGGCCCCCGTACGCAGGACGTCCCGCGTACGGGGGCCGAGTCATGGCCCCGGAGGGCGAAGGCCCCGCCACCGGGGGGAGGGGTGTGGCGGGGCCTGGTGCCGTCCCGTGGGGGGAGCGTTGGTGCTTCTGCCCCGGCCTTCGCGGCTCATGCGCACCTGGCGAGTTGTGGCCATGGCCCTTTCCGGCGAAGCGGGGCGGAGGGGGGCGAATCGTTTGGACTCTCCGGTCCGTCGCTTGGACATTCACCGTGCTGTCGTCACCAGGTCTTCCCGTCGACACCCGGTCTCACTACCGTCCGGGCCGTACCACTCAATGGATCGCGGGCGAACCATTGAGCCGTCGACGGGAGGTCGAGCTTGTCACCGGACACTTCAGGGCAGCGGGAAGCGCGGGGAACCCAGGAGGCGCGCGAGCCGCGGGAGGTCTCGCGCAGGAGGATGCTCGCGCTGGGCGGAGGCGCTCTCGGCGCCGCCGCGGCCGGATCGCTGCTGCCGCCCTCGCTGCGGGCCGCGATGGCCGCCGCCCCGCCCTCCGGCGGGCTGCGGGCGGTCAGGCACGTGGTGATCCTGATGCAGGAGAATCGATCCTTCGATCACTACTTCGGCACCCTGCGCGGCGTTCGCGGCTTCGGTGACCGCAACGCCGTCGAACTGCCCTCCGGCAGGCCGGTGTTCGAGCAGCCCGGGCCGCTCGGCCGTACCGTGCTGCCGTTCCCCGTCCGCGGTGCCGCCGAGGCGCAGAAGAAGGACCTCCAGTACATCGGGGACCTCGACCACTCCTGGGGCGGCGGTGCCAGGGCGTGGCGCGACGGGTGGATGGACGGCTGGGTCTCCGCCAAGACGGCCGCGACGATGGCGTACTACGACCGCCGTGACATCCCGCTGCACTACGAGCTCGCGGACACCTTCACCGTCTGCGACGCCTACCACTCGTCGATCCACACCTCGACGAGCCCCAACCGCAACCACCTGTGGAGCGGCTGGACGGGGTACGAGGCCGACGGCACCCGGGCCGTGACCAACGCGGCGTACGCGGAGGGCACCCACCCCGGCTACCCGTGGCCGACGTACGCCGAGCGGCTGGAGAAGGCGGGCCGGACCTGGAAGACGTACACGGAGTGGGAGAACTTCACCGACAACAACATCGAGTTCTTCACCACCTTCAAGAAGATCGCCCGCAAGGCCCTGGCCGCGACCGGTGGCCACACCTACATGGAGTCCTTCTACGCGGCCGTCCGCGACACCACCGACGCCGCCGAGCGGGCCCGGCTCCTCGCCGCGCTGGAGGAGGGCGTCGCCACGCTGACCGCGGCGGAGCGCTCGCTCTTCGAGCGCGGGCTGCGACGCGTGGAGACCGGCACCCTGGCGGACGCGTTCCGCGCGGACGTCGCCGCCGGGACCCTGCCGGAGGTGTCCTACCTCGTACCCTCCGCGGTCGACTCCGAGCACCCCGGGTCCTCGTCCCCGATCGCCTCCGCCACCCTCGTCTACAAGGTGCTGGACGCGCTCGGCTCCCATCCGGACGTCTGGCGCCACACCGTCCTGCTGATCAACTACGACGAGAACGACGGCTTCTTCGACCACGTCCCGCCGCCCGTGCCGCCCGCCGGTGACACCGACGAGCGGTGGAAGGGCCTGCCGACGGGGCTCGGCATCCGGGTGCCGCTGCTGGTCGTCTCCCCGTGGACGGTGGGCGGCTACGTCTGCTCGGAGGTGTTCGACCACACCTCGGTGGTCCGCTTCCTGGAGACCTGGACCGGCGTCGAGGAGCCCAACATCACGCCGTGGCGGCGCCGCGTCACCGGCGACCTGACCTCCGCGTTCGACTTCCGGCGCGGCCGCCCGCAGCCGGAGGTGGAGCGGCCGGGCGGCATTCCGCCGTTCACCGGCCGCTGGCGCCCGCAGCCGCCGCTGGTGCAGCACATGCCCGTCCAGGAGCCCGGGACCCGGCCCGCGCGGCCCCTGCCGTACCAGCCTGACGCGCACGGGCGCCTGGGCGAGGGTGCCGTGGAGGTCACGCTCAGCAACACGGGGAAGGCGAGCGTGCCCTTCGCGCTGTACCCGTACGCCGGGGAGTTCGCCGTGCCGCAGCACCGCGATGTAAGGGGCACGGCGCAATGGAGGGTGCCCCTTACCCGCGAGGCGTACCGGTTCACGATCACCGGCCCGAACGGCTTCCGCCGCGAGTTCGCCGGCCCGGCGGCGGGCGGGGCCGAGGTCGCCTCGCGCGTCGATCCGCGCGAGCGCGACCTGCACCTGACGCTGGCCGCCACCGGTGACCGGCCGGTCACCTTCACCGTCCGCCCCCTCGGCTACGTCGACGAGGCCGACCTGGACGACTGGACCCGCCGGGTGACCGTCAAGGCGGGCCGCAGCCGCACGGTCGTCCACTCCGCCGCCGACGCGCACGGCTGGTACGACGTCGAGATCACCGGACCCGACGGCTTCCGCCGGCGGCTGATGGGCCACATCGAGAACGGGCGCGCGAGCGTCTCCGGCTGAGCCGGGAGCGCGGGGCGGGACTCCGGCGCTGAGGCCCAGAATCATTGGCCTGGGCTTCAGCGCGCCGTCATATTGCGGCTGTGAGGATCGCCACGAAACGGACAATCGATCTCTTTAGGCTGCCAGAGTGGCGGTACGTAGGTCATGCGTTCTTTACGGGCAATCCCCGATAGAGACCACGAACCACCCAGGGAGTAGACCCGTTGGCAGCCCTCGCCCGATGGTGCATCACGCACCGCCTCGCCGCCGTCCTGCTCTGGCTCGGAGCCCTGGCCGGTGTCACGGCGGCCGCCGGGATCGCCGGCTCCGCGTACTCCAACGACTACGAGGTCCCCGGCACCGAGTCCGGACGCGCCGCCGCGCTCCTCGAGGAGGGCTTCCCCGGCCAGGGTGGTGAACGCGACACCATCGTGTGGCACACCACGGAGGGCAGCGTCCGCGCCGCCGCCGTCGAGAACCGCATGACGGCGATGCTCGACGACGTGGCCGAGCTGCCCGGCGTCGCCGCCGTCACCGGCCCGTACGACACGCTCCCCACGGCCGCCGCACAGGACTCCCCGGCGCCCCAGGACTCCCCGGCTCCCCGCGCGCCCCAGGGCGCCCCCGCCGACGCCCACTCCGCCGCGGGCACCGCGACGAAGGACTCCGCACCCGGGCAGATCAGCCCGGACGCCCGCACCGCCTACGCCACGGTCGCCTTCGACCGGCCCGCCGACGAGATCCCGCCCGCCCAGATCGAGGCCCTGGTGGACACCGCCCGCGCCGCCGCGAGCGACGGCGTCCAGGTCGAGCTCGGCGGCAGCGCCGTCGCGGTCACCGAAGCACCGGCCTCCCACACCGCCGAGATCGTCGGCGTGGCCGTCGCCGCCGTGGTGCTCTTCCTCGCCTTCGGCTCCCTCGCCGCCAGCCTGCTCCCCATCGCCACGGCCCTGGTCAGCGTCGGCACCGCCTACGCGGGCATCGGCCTGCTGGGCCACGTCATGACGGTCGCCGACTTCGCCCCCATGCTGGGCATGCTCATCGGCCTGGGCGTCGGCATCGACTACGCGCTGTTCATCGTCACCCGGCACCGCAAGGGCCTCAAGCGCGGCCTCCCGGTCGCCGAGGCCGCCCGGAACGCCGTCGCCACCACCGGCCGGGCCGTCGTCTTCGCCGGAGCCACCGTCTGCATCGCCCTGCTGGGCATGCTGATCCTCCGGCTCGGCTTCCTCAACGGCGTCGCGATCGCGGCCTGCCTCACCGTCGTCCTCACCGTCGCCGCGTCCGTGACGCTGCTGCCCGCGCTGCTGTCGTTCATCGGCATGCGCGCCCTGTCGCGCCGCGAGCGCGCCCGGCTCGTCGAGCACGGCCCGCAGCCCGAGCTGCCCACCGGGTTCGCCGCCCGCTGGTCCGCGTTCGTCGAGCGCCACCCCAAGCTGCTGGGCGCGGTGGCCGCCGTCGTCATGCTGGTCCTCGCCCTGCCCACGCTCGGCCTCCACCTGGGCACCTCCGACCAGGGCAACAACCCCGCCACCACGACCACCCGCAAGGCGTACGACCTGCTCGCCGACGGCTTCGGCCCCGGCGTCAACGGCCCCCTCACGCTCGTCGCCGAGCTCGACGGCGCCGACGACCGGGTCGCCCTCGCCGCGCTCCCCGACGCCCTGCGCGCCACCAAGGGCGTCGAAACGGTCAGCCCGGTCACGTACAACGGCGGCGGCGACACGGCCGTCCTCACCGTCGTACCGGACTCCGCGCCGCAGTCGAAGGCGACCAGCGACCTCGTCGACCGGCTGCGCGACGACGTGCTGCCGACCGCCGGGCAGGGCACCTCCCTCGACGTGTACGTCGGTGGCGTCACCGCCGGCTACGACGACTTCGCCCAGGTCATCATCGGCAAGCTGCCGCTCTTCGTGGGCGTCGTCATCGCCCTGGGCTGTCTGCTGCTCCTGCTGGCCTTCCGCTCCATCGGCATCCCGCTGAAGGCGGCGCTGATGAACGTGGCCGCCGTGGCCTCCGCCTTCGGCGTGGTCGTCGCGATCTTCCAGTGGGGCATGGGCAGCGAACTGCTCGGCCTCGGCCGGGCCGGGCCCATCGAGCCCTTCCTGCCGGTGATCATGGTGTCCGTGCTCTTCGGGCTCTCCATGGACTACCAGGTGTTCCTGGTGAGCCGGATGTACGAGGAGTGGCTGGAGACGGGCGACAACCGGCGGGCCGTGCGGGTGGGCCTCGCCGAGACCAGCCGGGTGATCAACTCCGCCGCGGTCATCATGATCGCCGTCTTCCTCGCCTTCGTGCTGTCCGGCGACCGGGTCATCGCGATGTTCGGCATCGGCCTGGCGGCCGCCGTCGCCCTGGACGCGTTCGTCCTCCGTACGCTCCTGGTCCCCGCCCTGATGCACATGCTCGGCGGAGCCAACTGGTGGCTGCCCGCCTGGCTGGACCGCGTCCTGCCGCGCATCAGCATCGAAAACCCCGAGTGCCGCGACACCGACCGTGCGAAGATCCCCTGGCAGCGCTCGAGCGACGACGGACAGCTCGTGCCATAGCCGAGGAGGTCCACGCCGGTGTTCGCGATATCCCTGGGTGACGACGGCGCCGAGCTGCGGCCGCTGGAGCCGTGGCGGGCCGAGGAGTTCCTGGCCCACATGGACCGGGGCCGGGAGTACATCGGCCAGTACGTCGCCCTCCCGACCGTCTGCACCGACCTCCCCTCGTCGCGCGCCTTCCTCCAGGCGTACGCCGACAAGGCGGCCGCGGACACGGGCCGGATCTTCGGCATCTGGCTGGACGGCACCCTCGTCGGCGGCGTCCTCCTGCGCGTCATGGACACCGCCACCGGTACGTGCGAGGCGGGCTGCTGGCTGGAGCCGTCGGTGTCCGGCCGGGGGCTGGTGACCCGCGCGGTCCGCGTCCTGATCGACTGGGCGGTGCGCGAGCGGGGCATGCACCGCGTCGAGTGGCAGGTCTCGTCCGCCAACACCGCCAGCATCAACGTCGCCAAGCGGCTCGGCATGACCAAGGAGGGCGTGCTCCGCGAGAGCTACCCCTACCGGGGCGTACGCCACGACATGGAGGTCTGGTCCGTCCTGGCGCCGGAGTGGCGCGAGGCGCGGTGAGCGGTGGCTGTTAAGGGGTCTCTCAGAAACGGCACCTAGCGTGCCGCGCATGAACCCCACGAAGACGCAGACCACGACACCGGCGAAGACCGGCGCCGACACCGAGCCCGGCGCCACGTCCGCCACGGAGCCCACCACCGAGCCCGGCGCCACGTCCGACACCGCGCCGGGCACCACGTCCGCCACGGAGCCCGACACCGCGCCCGGCGCCACGGAGCCCGACACCGCGCCCGGCGCCACGGAGCCCGACACCGCGCCCGGCGCCACGGAGCCCGACACCGCGCCCGGCGCCACGGAGGCCGGCGACGAGCCGGAGCACCAGGAGCCGCACGAGTCCCCGGAGCTCCACGAGCCGGAGGGCGCCGGCGAGGAGCCGGCCACCGGCCTCGCCGCCGCCGCGGCGGCCGTCGTCGCCACGGCACTCGGCATCGCCTCCCTCACCGGCACCTGGATGGGACGCGTCGCCTCCGAGCGCGAGACGCTCATCGGCCAGATCACCACCTCCCGGACCGGGACCCCCGCCCAGCAGATCTCCGAGATCTACGGGGACGCCTGGCACACCACCGCCCTCGTCAACGGCCTGTTCGCCGTCATCGCCCTGATCACCGGCCTCCTCGTGCTCACCCGCCCGCAGCGCCCCCTGTGGGTCCGGGCGGTCGGCCTCGCCGGAGCCGTCCTCGGCGCACTGGGACTGCTCCTGTCCGCCGGCATGTACGCCGACCTGTTCCTGCCGTTGCCCACCACCGGCTCCTGAGGCGGTCCTCAGGCGCGCCACGGCACCCGGCACCCGCGTACTGAGCACCCCTCGGGCGCGCCTAAGGACCCCCACCCGCCCACAATGCGGCAGTCTCCCGATGCGGCCGCACCCCCTGGGAAGCGAGAGTTGAGGCGTCACCGAAACGCCACGACACCACCAGGGAGAACCCGATGTTCGGCTTCGAACTCCACCACGCCGCCCGTCACGCCGACCTCCTCCGCGAGGCCGAGGCCCGGCGGCTCGCCGGCCTCGCCCGGGCCGCCCGCAGGGCCCGCCGCGCCCACGACCGCCGGTCCGGGCACAACGCCCCCGAAGGGCGGGTGCATACGGACCCCGACCGCTTCGTGACAGCGGCCTGAGGAACGGGCGAGGGCCCGCGCCATGGCCGTGCCGCCGATAACCGGTGCCACGTCGTCACAGGGCTGTGCGATGCTCGGCGACGTGGAAAACAGGTCCGTAAGCCCGGTGTTCGTCGGCAGAGCCGGCGAGATGACCGCCCTCACCGAAGCGCTCTCCCGCGCCACCGCGGGAGAGCCGCAGGCGCTGCTCGTAGGCGGTGAGGCGGGCGTCGGCAAGACCCGGCTGCTGGAGGAGTTCCTCGGCGAGGCGTGCGCCCAGGGCGCCGTCGTCGCGGTGGGCGGCTGTGTCGAAATCGGCGCGGAGGGACTGCCGTTCGCGCCGTTCTCCACCGCGCTGCGCGCCCTGCGCCGCACCCTCCCCGGCGAGCTCGCCGCCGCCGCGGAGGGACAGGAGGGCGAACTGGCCCGTCTCCTGCCGGAATTGGGCGACGCGGCCGGACCCGAGTCCTACAACGAGGACAGCACCGCCCGGCTGTTCGAGCTGACCGTCCGCCTCCTGGAGCGCATCGCCACCGACCGCACGGTCGTCCTCGCGCTGGAGGACCTGCACTGGGCCGACACCTCCACCCGCCACCTGCTCGCCTACCTCTTCCGCACCGTCACCCGCGGCCGGCTCGTGGTCGTCGCCACCTACCGTGCCGACGACATCCACCGCCGCCACCCGCTGCGGCCCCTGCTCGCCGAGCTGGACCGCCTGCGCACCGTCCGCCGGATCGAACTGCCCCGGTTCACCCGCACCGAGGTGCACCGCCAGCTCACCGGCATCCTGGCCGCCGAGCCCGCGCCCGCCCTCGTCGACGACATCTTCCGCCGCTCCGACGGCAACGCCTTCTTCGTCGAGGAACTCGTCGTCTGCCAGGAGAACGGCTGTGAGCCCGGCGGGCTCAGCGAATCCCTCCGCGACCTGCTGCTGGTCCGCGTGGAGCGGCTCTCCGAGGACGCCCAGAAGGTCGCCAGGATCGTCGCCGAGGGCGGCTCCACGGTCGAGTACGGCCTGCTCGCCGCCGTGGCCCGGCTCCCCGAGGACGACCTCATCGAGGCGCTGCGCGCCGCCGTCAACGCCAACATCCTGCTCGCCGTGCCGGACGGCGAGGGGTACCGCTTCCGCCACTCCCTGGTGCGCGAGGCCGTCAGCGACGACCTGCTGCCCGGCGAGCGGTCCCGGCTCAACCGGCGTTACGCCGAGGCCCTGGAGACCGACTGCACGCTCGTCCGGGCCGACGAGCGGACCACCCGGCTCGCCAGCTACTGGTACCACGCGCACGACGCCGCCAAGGCGCTGCCCGTCGTCCTGCGCGCCGCCGTGGAGGCCCGCAAGCGCCACGCGCACGCCGAGCAACTGCGCCTGCTGGAGCGCGCCATGGAGCTGTGGGACGACGTGCCCGCCGACGTCCGCGCGTCCCTGCGGCCCATCGACTACGCCGAGGCGTACCCGGCGTGCGGCTGCCCCGAGACGACCCCCCTGGGATACCTCGACCTGCTGGCAGAGGCCGCCGTGGCGGCCCGGCTGTGCGGCGAGCGGGAACGGGCCCTGAAGATCGTCAAGCGGGCGCTGCGCCTCCTCGACGACGAGGACGACCCGTCCAGCGCCTCCGGGGGCCGCGACCCCGAGCGCGCCGCCTGGTTCTGGACCGAGCGGTCCCGGCTGATGTCGAACCTGGGCCGGGGGGACGGCTGGGCCGAGATCGCCACCGCGCAGGAGCTGGTGCGCGGCCTGCCGCCGTCCGCCGTCCACGCGAAGGTCCTCGCCGTGGCCGCCGGCTGGGGCATGCTGCACGCGCCCGGCCCAGAGAGCCTCGCCGCGGCCGAACGGGCCGTGGAGTACGCCCGCCTGGTCAGGGCCGAGGCGGTGGAGCTCAACGCCCGCCTCACACTCGGCAGTCTCATGGTCGACGCGGGCGACATCGAGGACGGTCTCGCGGAGATGTACGCGGTCCTCGGCCGCGCCCGCGAGCTGTGCGTGCGCAACGAGGCCGGGCGCGCCTACGTCAACATCCCCTCCTGCCTGGAGGCCGTCGGGCGGTCCCGGGAGGCGGTGCGGGTCGCCCAGGAGGGGCTGGCCTTCTCCCGCGAGTGCGGCCTGCGCGACAACGAGGGCTGGGTCATGACCAACCTCGTCGAGTCACAGATATCGCTGGGCCACTGGGACGAGGCGAGCGAGGGCGCGCTGCGGCTCCAGCGCATCGCCTACAGCACCAAGCCGCGCGGGGGAGCGCACCTCCGGCGCGCCCAGCTCGCCTGGCTGCGCGGCGAATTGTCCGTCGCCGCCGAGCACCTGGAGCTGGCCCGGGACTCCTACGGCAAGCACGACCCGATGCTCCAGTACCTGCTGCCGCTGGCCCACGTCCAGCTCGGCGTCGCCGCCGCCGAGGGCCGGCTCGCCGACGTACGGGCCGGCTTCGCCGCGGAGGCCCGCGACGGCTTCCCGGTCGGCAGCCACCGGTACGCCTGGCCGCTGCTGCTGATCGCCGCGACGGCGGAGGCGGAGGCGCGCGGGCTGCCCGGCGCGGCGGAGGGGCGCGCCGAGGCGGTGGCGCTGATCCGCTCGTACGCCAGGCGGCTCGCCACGCCGGTCCCGGTGTGGCAGGCGCACGCACTGTTCGTCGCCGCCGAGCTGGCGCGCGCCGAGGGGAGCGACGACGCCGACCGCTGGGCGGAGGTCGTGCACCTCCTCGGTCCGCTGGAGCGGCCCTACGAGCTGGCCCGCGCCCGCCATCGCTGGGCGGACGCGCTGCTCGCCCGGGGCGGCCGGCGTGACCGGTCCACCGAGCTGCTGCGCGAGGCGCACCTGGTCGCCGTCCACCTGGGCGCCCGCCCCCTGCGCGAGGATGTGGAGCTGCTCGCGGCCCGCGCCCGGCTGTCGCTGCGCCCGCCGGTGGCCGCCGCCCCGGAGCCCGACGACGAGGGCTTCGGCCTCACGCCCCGCGAACAGGACGTGCTGCGCCTGGTCGCGGTGGGGCGGACCAACCGCCAGATAGCCGAGGAACTGTTCATCTCCCCGAAGACGGCGAGCGTGCACGTCTCCAACATCCTCGCCAAGCTGGGCGTCTCGAGCCGCGGCGAAGCCGCCGCCCTCGCCCACCGCCTCCGCCTCCTCCCCGAGGTACCCGCCTGACCCGCCCCGGCAGGGGCACCCGCCCCGGCCGGGCGCCCGCCCGCGCCGCCCGGCCACCGGCCCCCGACCCAGGTCCGGCCGAGCCCGCCGCCCGGCCACCGGCACCCGACCCAGGTCCGGCCGAGCCCGCCGCCCGGCCACCGGCACCCGACCCAGGCTGGGCCGAGCCCGCACCGTCCGGCCACCGGCACCCGACCCAGGTCCGGCCGAGCCCGACGCCCGGCCACCGGCACCCGACCCGCCGGGGGCCCACCCGCACCGTCCGGCCACCGGCACCCGACCCGCCGGGAGCCCACCCGCACCGTCCGGCCACCGGCACCCCGCCGGGTGTCAGGCGGCGGGGGCGCCCGGGGTGCGGGGGGCGCGGACGGTGACCGTGCCCGAGGCGAGGTCTATGGGGCCCCGCGCCGGGTCGGCGTCGCCGAGGTCCTCCCGGGTCAGCTCCAGCCGCCGGCGCTCGTCGTGCGTGTGCTTGCGCCCCGGCGCGAAGAGCTGCTCCAACAGGTTGAACACTGGCTTCCGCCCCTCACTTCACCTCCAGCCGGAGGATCTTGTCGTCGCCCGCTTCCGGTGTGCCCCGCCCGTCCGTCTCGCTGGTCACCAGCCAGAGCTTGTTCCCGCCCGCCGCCACGACCGTGCGCAGCCGGCCGTACCGCCCTTCGAGGAACGCCTGGGGGTCCGCCGAAGGTTCCGCCCCCGCCAGGGGGACGCGCCACAGCCGCTCACCCCGCAGCCCGGCCATCCAGACCGAGCCCTCCGCGACGGCGATGCCGCTGGGGGAGGCATCGGCGGTCCTCCACTGGGCGACCGGGTCGACGAAGCCGGCCCTGCCGCCCTTGCCCTCCACCTCCGGCCAGCCGTAGTTCTTGCCGGGCTCGACCAGGTTCAGCTCGTCCCAGGTGTTCTGGCCGAACTCGGCGGCCCACAGCCGCTTGTCCGCGTCCCAGGCGAGTCCCTGAACGTTGCGGTGCCCGTACGAGTAGACGACCGAGCCGGCGAAGGGATTGCCGGGCGCCGGCTGCCCGTCCGGCGTCATCCGCAGGATCTTCCCGCCCAGCGACTCCTTGTCCTGCGCCAGACCGGTCTCACCCGTCTCGCCGGTGGCCGCGTACAGCATCTTGTCCGGGCCGAAGGCGATCCGCCCGCCGTTGTGGACCGTGCCCTTGGGGATGCCCCGCAGGACCGTGTCGGGAGCCCCGAGCTGCTGGCCGGCCGGTCTCCTCTCGTCGTACAGCATGCGGGCGACGCGGTTGTCCGACTCGGTGGTGAAGTAGGCGTACACCAGGTGGTCCGAGGCGTACGACGGCGAGAGCGCCAGGCCCATCAGGCCGCCCTCGCCGGCCGGCGCCACCCCCGGCACCGAGCCGATCACGGTCTTCGCGCCGCTCTCCCCGTCGATCCGGGTGATCGTCCCCTCGTCGCGCGAGGAGACCAGCAGGTCGCCGTCGGGCAGGGCGGCCAGCCCCCACGGGGACGGCAGGCCCTCGGCGAGCGTGGACACCACCGTCACCGCCCCCTTCGCGGGCGGCGCGGACGGCGAGGGCGAGCCCGTGGGCGACGCGGACGTGGCAGGCGGAGAGGCGGCGCTCGGGCCGTCCGGGGCGGGGCCGCCCCCGTCCGGCGAGCATCCGGCCGCCAGCACCAGGGCGGCGGCCAACACGGCCGTCACAGCAGGACGTTGCACAGTTCCGATCCCTTCAACGGCGGTGCGAGCTCCCTGTTCACTCTTGATACACCGCCCACGCCGATCAGGTTCCCGTGTCCCGCCGAAGATCCCGGCCGGGCGGCGTGGATCAGTCCCACGACCCCCTGGCCGGCGGCAGCGCGGCGATCTCCGCCAGGTCCTCGTCCGTCAGCGACAGCCGGGCCGCCCGCGCGTTCTCCACCGCCCACCGCTCGTGCTTGGTCCCCGGCACCGGTACGACGTGCCGGCCCCGCCCCAGTACCCACGCCAGCGCCACCTGTGCCGGTGTCACCCCGGCCGTCTGCCCGCCGTGCCGCTCCGCGACCCGCCGCAGCCCCACCACGATCGGCTGGTTCGCGGCCATCATCTCGGCCGTGAACCGGGGGTGCCGGGCCCGCAGGTCCTGCGGCTCGAACCCGCCGCCCGGCGTCAGCGTCCCGGTCAGGAAGCCGTTGCCGAGCGGCATCGCCGCCAGGAACCCCACGCCCCGCGACTCGCACCACGGCAGCAGCCGCGGCAGCGCCTCCCGGGACCACACCGACAGCTCGGCCTGCACCGCGCTCACCGGGAACACCTGCTGCACCCGCTCGAGCTGCCGAATCGTTCCCTCGTACAGATCCGCCCGGACCGCCCCCGCCGCGATCCGGCGCGGGGACCGTACGGCCATCGCGCACAGGCCCAGCGCCCGCACCTTGCCCGCCGTCACCAGCTCCGCCATCGCGCCCCACGTCTCCTCGACGGGCACCTCGGGATCGGCGCGGTGGAGCTGGTACAGGTCGATGACATCGGTCTGGAGCCGCCGCAGCGAGGCGTCGCACGCCCGCCGCACATAACCGGGCCGCCCATTGGCCACGATGTGCTGCTCCCCGACGAGCAGCCCGCACTTCGTCGACACGAACGCGTCCGCCCGCCGCTCCTTGAGCACCCGGCCCAGCAGCAGCTCATTGGTGAACGGTCCGTACATGTCGGCCGTGTCCAGCAGCGTCACCCCGGCGTCGAGCGCGGCGTGCACGGTGCGCACGGAGCGGTCACCGCGCTGTTGCGACGCGCTGTAGGCCCAGCTCATCGGCATGCAGCCGAGTCCCACAGCCCCTACTTCGAGCGCCGTCGCCCCGATCGTCCTGCGCTCCAACTCCCCGTACCCCTCCTCGTGCCGCTCCCCAAACTAACCTCCTGACCATGACTGCTGACGTGTGGCTCCCCATTCCGGCCGACGAGGTGGACGGGCTCCCCTCGCCCGCCGAGTCCGGCTTCACCTACCGCTTCTGGGACGGCGGCCCCGACTTCCCGGCCGACCCCGCCGACTGCGTCTTCTACGTCGTCCCCTACATGAAGAGCAGCGAGATCTCGGTGCGCCCGCTGGCCGCCATGACCTCCGTGCGGGTCGTCCAGACGCTGTCGGCCGGCATCGACCACGTGACCCCCGGGCTCGGCGTCCTGCCGCCCGGCGTGACCCTGTGCAACGCCAGGGGCGTCCACGAGGCCAGCACGGCCGAGCTGACCATCGCGCTGGTCCTCGCCTCCCTGCGCGGCATCCCCGACTTCGTCCGGGGGCAGGACCGCGAGGAGTGGCGGGCCGACTTCTACCCGGCGCTCGCCGACAAGTCCGTGCTCATCGTGGGGTACGGATCGGTCGGCGCGGCGATAGAAGACCGGCTCGCGCCCTTTGAGTGCGCGCGGGTGGCGCGCGTCGCGCGCTCCGCGCGCACCACTGAGCGCGGTCCGGTGCAGGCGCTCGCCGACCTGCCCGCCCTCCTCCCGCACGCGGACGTGGTGATTCTGTCCACGCCGCTGACGCCCGACACCCAGCACCTCGCCGACGCCGCCTTCCTGGCGAGGATGAAGGACGGGGCCCTCCTGGTGAACGTCGCGCGCGGCCCCGTCGTCGACACCAAGGCGCTCCTGGAGGAGACCCGGAGCGGCCGGATCAGGGCCGCGCTCGACGTCACCGACCCCGAACCGCTGCCCCAGGGGCACCCGCTGTGGCACGCTCCAGGTGTCCTGATCAGCCCCCACGCCGGCGGCCGCACATCGGCCTTCATGCCCCGCGCGAAGCGTCTCGTCGCCGCACAACTCACCCGATTCGCCGAGCGCACGCCGTTGCGGAACATCGTCCTCACCACCGGCTGAACACGCTCCGCAGCGATCTGGCCGCCCTCCGTGCCCATAACACTGATGATCGTCACGGAGCGTAGAGCACCCCTGTCCCTGAGTGACGATCCTGGTGTATCGTCCCGATCTGGGGGCCGCGTCGAGCACGGAGCGGCGCAGGGGAGCGACGTGATTGCCGATCAGAATCCGAGGGGGGCGACGGGCGATGCACGGTCGATGGGCAAGCGAACCGACGCGACGGGGCAGCCGACTGCGACCCGCGACCGCGTCCCGACCACCGGAGCCGCAGCCGCCGTCGCCGGCCCGGCCGAGGCCGCCACGGACACTGCCGGCCGGGCCGGCGGCGCCGTCACCGGCGTGGGCGGCGCCCCGGCCGCCGGTGCGGCGATCCCCGGCGCCCCGGCCGCAGCACCGGGCCGCGTCACGGAAGGGGACGGTCCGGTGAGCGCCCCGGGGGTGCTCATCGAGCGGCCGTCCGTCCCCGGCGGCACCGGCGGTGCCACCGGCGGCGGCACGGGCGGGTCCGGCACCGTGGTGTGCCAGCTCCTCCTCGCCGTGCTGTGCGGAGCCTATGCGACCGGGGCCGCCGTCGGCTGGGGCTCCGAGCAGATGGCCCTGATCATGGGCGACTTCGGGCTCAGCGCCGCCGCGCTGGCCGCCGCCGTCTCCTGCTTCCTGTACGCACGCACGCGTGGCAGCCGCTTCCGCCCCGCCTGGCTGCTGTTCGCGTTCTCCTCCGCGATGGCGGCCGGCGGGAACGCCGTCTGGGGCTGGTACGAGGTCGTCCTCGACCGTGACGTGCCCCAGCCGTCCCTCGCCGACCTGTTCTTCCTGCTCTTCGCGCCGCCCGCCATCGTCGGGCTGCTGGTGCTCGCCAAGCGGCCGGTCACCCGGGCCGGATGGATCTGCCTGGCGCTGGACTCCTGGCTGATCGGCGGCTCGCTGCTCACCCTGTCCTGGAGCCTCGCCCTCGCCCACACCGCCCGCTTCGAGGGCGAGAGCGTCGCGCGGGCGGCCCTGTCGCTCGCGTACCCGCTCCTGGACATCGTGCTGGTGAGCATGGTGCTCGCCCTGCACTTCCGGCGCTCCCAGGCCAACAAGTCCGCCGTGCACACGGCGATCGCCGCGCTGGCCCTGACCGTCCTGTGCGACGCGCTGTTCACCTCGCCGCTGCTGCGCGAGCACTACAGCTCCGGCCAGCTCCTGGACGCGGGCTGGTTCGCCGGCTCGCTGCTGCTGGCCTACGCCCCCTGGGGCGCCAACCGCACCACCGACGCTCCCGCTCCGCCGCGCGGGTCCCGTCAGCCCACCCGACCCATCGCCGGGTCGCTCACCGCCCTCACGCCCTATCTGGCGGCCGCGGTCTGCACGCTCGGCATTCTCTACAACGTCATCGAGGACCGCACGGTGGACCGCGTCGTCGTCTTCACCGGATGCACGGTCGTGCTCGCCCTGGTCGTACGCCAGGGGATCATGCTGCTCGACAACATCGCCCTCACGCACGAACTGGCCCAGAAGGAGAACCACTTCCGGTCCCTGGTGCAGGGCTCGAGCGATGTCATCATGATCGCCGCCCCCGACGGGGTGCTGCGCTACGTCAGCCCGGCCGCGTCCGGTGTGTACGGCCGGGAGGCCGACGAGCTCATCGGCTCCGAACTCGCCTCCCTGATCCATCCCGACGATCTCGGGGGCGTCGTCCACGAGGTACGGCGGTTCCTGGCCGCCCCTCCGTCGCAGGAGCCCACCACCCGCATCGAATGCCGCTTCAAGTCCGGCACCGGCGAGTGGCTCAACGTCGAGTCCACGGTCAACCGCCACCAGGGCGGCCTGATCTTCAACAGCCGGGACGTCACCGAGCGGGTCCGCCTCCAGGCGCAGCTCCAGCACAACGCGGAGCACGACCCGCTCACCGACCTGCCCAACCGCGCCCTGTTCACCCGGCGCGTCCGCCAGGCGCTCAGCGGGCGCCGCGCGGGCGACGCGGGCACCGCCGTGCTCTTCATCGACCTGGACGGCTTCAAGGGCGTCAACGACCGGCTGGGCCACCAGGCGGGCGACGAACTGCTCATCCAGGCCGCCCGCCGGCTCCAGGACTCGGTACGGGCCGGGGACACCGCCGCCCGCCTCGGCGGCGACGAGTTCGCCGCCCTCATCCTCGGCGACGGCAGCCGCGACCAGTCCGCCCGCGAGCAGCGGGTCCAGGAGATCGCCGACCGGCTGCGGCTCACGCTCTCCCAGCCGTACCGCGTCGAGGGCCAGGAGGTACGGGTCGCCGCGTCCATCGGCGTGGCCTTCGCCGAGGCCGGCATCAGCGCCGGCGACCTCCTGCGCAACGCCGACCTGGCCATGTACCGGGCCAAGGCCGGCGGCAAGAACCGGGTGGAGCTGTACGCGCCCCAGATGCAGGCCGACGTCGTACGCCGTACGGAACTGGCCACCCGGATGCGCACCGCGGCCCAGGACGGGGAGTTCGTCCTCCTGCACCAGCCGGTGGTCGACCTGGCCACCGGGCGGATCGCCGCCGTCGCCGCCCAGGCCCGCTGGCGCTCCGCCCAGGGCATCCTGTTCACCCCGGCCGAATACCTCCGTGTCGCCGAGGACGCCGAGCGGGCCGCCGAGGTCGGCAGCCGCCTCCTCGAAGAGGCCGTCGAGCAGGCCGCCGAGCGCGCCGGGCTCGGCCACCACGCGCCCGTCTCGGTCCGCTTCCCGGCCCGCAAGCTGGTCGACCGGTCCATGCCCCTCGGCACCGTCGAGGCCCTGCTCACCAAGTACGAGCTGCCCTCCGGGTCCCTGATCATCGAGCTCTCCGACAGTGACCCGAGGATCTCCTTCGACGAGCTGGAGCGGCGCCTGGCCACCCTGCGCAGGCTCGGCGTACGGATCGCGCTCGACGGATTCGGCAGCGGATACGCCGCGATCAACGCGCTCAGGCGGCTCCCTGTGGACATACTGAAACTGGACAGGGGCCTGGTCGAGGGTGTCGTCGAATCGGCCCGGCTGCACAAGATCACCAGTGGGCTGCTCCGCATCGCCAACGACCTCGGCATGCAGTCCGTCGCCGACGGGGTCGACGTACCGGAGCAGGTCCTGGCGCTACGCGCGATGGGATGCACCCATGGACAGGGAATGGCCTTCTCGGGCCCCCTGGACGAGTACCGGCTGCGCCGCGCCCTCGTCAGGGAGGAATTCCCCGTCCCCGGCGGGGTCGCCCTCCCGGCCCTCACCGGAGGCTCCCTGCCGGGCACGCTCACGGGCGCCGTCCCCGACACCCTCTCCGCCACCCGTGCCGTCCCCGACACCTTGCCCGGAGTCCTCCCCGACGCCCTGCCCGGCAGCCTCCCGAACGGCCTGCCGAGCACCCTCCCGGGGATGCGCTCACCCCACCCGCTTCGCTCACATAATGAGACTCGCGTCCCACCCACTTGACACTGACAGTGCGCCGGGTGGAGGGTCAATGCCATGCGCACCCGAATTCTCGTACTTGGAAAGCGCGTCGGCTGAGCACGGCCCGATCACGGCCGTGCAGACCCACACCGGCGCGCTCCCCTCGCTTGCCTCACGGCACGAGGGGTTTTTTGTTGCACTGGCACCCCGCCAAAACAGCTAAACCACGCGAAAACCCTCAGCTTCGAGAAGAGAATGCCGATGACCGAGCAGGCCACCGGGGCCCACCATCCGCAGCCGCGGGCCCGTACCGGCGGACAGTCCTCCGCCACCGTTGAGCACGTCACGGGTGCGCAGTCCCTCATCCGTTCTCTCGAGGAAGTGGGCGCCGAGACGGTCTTCGGCATCCCCGGCGGCGCCATCCTCCCCGCGTACGACCCGATGATGGACTCCACCAAGGTCCGTCACGTCCTCGTCCGCCACGAGCAGGGCGCCGGCCACGCGGCGACCGGCTACGCCCAGGCCACCGGCAAGGTCGGCGTCTGCATGGCCACCTCCGGCCCGGGTGCCACCAATCTGGTCACGCCGATCGCCGACGCGCACATGGACTCCGTCCCGCTGGTCGCGATCACCGGCCAGGTCGCCTCCAAGGCGATCGGCACGGACGCCTTCCAGGAGGCGGACATCTGCGGCATCACCATGCCGATCACCAAGCACAACTTCCTGGTCACCAAGGCCGAGGACATCCCCAAGACGATCGCCGAGGCCTTCCACATCGCCTCCAGCGGCCGCCCCGGCCCGGTCCTGGTCGACATCTCCAAGGACGCCCTCCAGGCCAGGACGACCTTCAGTTGGCCGCCGCAGCTCGACCTGCCCGGCTACCGCCCGGTCACCAAGCCGCACGCCAAGCAGATCCGCGAGGCCGCCAAGCTGATCACGCAGGCCAAGCGCCCCGTCCTGTACGTCGGCGGCGGCGTCCTGAAGGCCGGCGCCACCGCCGAGCTGAGGGTTCTGGCCGAGCTGACCCAGGCCCCGGTCACCACCACCCTGATGGCCCTGGGCGCCTTCCCCGACAGCCACCCGCTGCACGTCGGCATGCCCGGCATGCACGGCGCCGTCACCGCCGTCACCGCCCTGCAGAAGGCCGACCTGATCGTCGCCCTCGGCGCCCGCTTCGACGACCGCGTCACCGGCAAGCTGGACAGCTTCGCACCCTTCGCCAAGATCGTCCACGCGGACATCGACCCGGCCGAGATCGGCAAGAACCGCGCCGCCGACGTGCCGATCGTCGGTGACGCCCGCGAGGTCATCGCCGACCTGGTCCAGGCCGTCCAGGCCGAGCACACCGAGGGCAACACCGGCGACTACAGCGCCTGGTGGAAGGACCTCAGCCGCTGGCGCGACACCTACCCCCTCGGCTACGACCAGCCGGAGGACGGCAGCCTGGCGCCGCAGCAGGTCATCCAGCGCATCGGGCAGCTCGCCCCCGAGGGCACCATCTACGCGGCCGGTGTCGGCCAGCACCAGATGTGGGCCGCCCACTTCATCGACTACGAGAAGCCCGCCACCTGGCTCAACTCCGGCGGTGCCGGAACCATGGGGTACGCCGTTCCGGCCGCCATGGGCGCCAAGGCCGGGATGCCGGACCGCACGGTCTGGGCCATCGACGGCGACGGCTGCTTCCAGATGACCAATCAGGAACTGGTCACCTGCGCGCTCAACAACATCCCGATCAAGGTCGCGATCATCAACAACGGCGCCCTCGGGATGGTCCGCCAGTGGCAGACCCTCTTCTACAACCAGCGCTACTCCAACACCGTGCTGCACTCCGGCCCCGAGGCGGACGGCAAGCAGCCCAGCGCCGGCACCCGCGTCCCGGACTTCGTCAAGCTGTCCGAGGCCATGGGCTGCGTCGCGATGCGCTGCGAGCGCCCCGAGGACCTGGACAAGGTCATCGCCGAGGCCAACGCCATCAACGACCGCCCGGTCGTCATCGACTTCATCGTCCACGAGGACGCCATGGTCTGGCCGATGGTCGCCGCCGGCACCTCCAACGACGAGGTCATGGCCGCCCGCGGCGTCCGCCCCGACTTCGGCGACAACGAAGACGACTGAGAGAGAGCTGAGTCAAGAACCATGTCCAAGCACACGCTCTCCGTCCTGGTGGAGAACACCCCCGGCATCCTCGCCCGGATCGCCGCCCTGTTCTCCCGCCGCGGCTTCAACATCGACTCGCTCGCCGTCGGTGTCACCGAGCACCCCGACATCTCCCGCATCACCATCGTGGTCAATGTCGAGGACCTGCCGCTGGAGCAGGTGACCAAGCAGCTCAACAAGCTGGTCAACGTCCTGAAGATCGTCGAACTCGAGCCCAGCGCCGCCATCCAGCGCGAGCTCGTCCTGGTGAAGGTCCGCGCCGACAACGAGACCCGCTCCCAGATCGTCGAGATCGTCCAGCTCTTCCGCGCCAAGACCGTGGACGTCTCGCCCGAGGCGGTCACCATCGAGGCCACCGGTTCGAGTGACAAGCTCGACGCCATGCTGAAGATGCTGGAGCAGTTCGGCATCAAGGAGCTGGTCCAGTCCGGCACGATCGCCATAGGGCGTGGCGCCCGGTCCATCACGGACCGCAGCCTGCGCGCCCTCGACCGTTCCGCGTAGCGAGACCGCCCGACTTCCACATCCCTCCCCACCGTACGGTGGGACGCAACACCAGCACACCAAGGAGAAGACCCAGTGGCCGAGCTGTTCTACGACGACGACGCCGACCTGTCCATCATCCAGGGCCGCAAGGTCGCGGTGATCGGTTACGGCAGCCAGGGCCACGCCCACGCGCTGTCGCTGCGCGACTCGGGTGTCGACGTCCGCGTCGGTCTGCACGAGGGCTCCAAGTCCAAGGCGAAGGCCGAGGAGCAGGGCCTGCGCGTCGTCACGCCGGCGGAGGCCGCCGCCGAGGCCGACGTCATCATGATCCTGATCCCGGACCCGATCCAGGCCCAGGTCTACGAGGAGTCCATCAAGGGCAACCTGAAGGACGGCGACGCGCTGTTCTTCGCCCACGGCTTCAACGTCCGCTTCGGCTTCATCAAGCCCCCGGCCGGCGTGGACATCGCCCTCGTCGCCCCGAAGGGCCCCGGTCACCTGGTCCGTCGTCAGTACGAGGAGGGCCGCGGCGTCCCCGCGATCGCCGCCGTCGAGCAGGACGCCACCGGCAACGCGTTCGCGCTGGCGCTGTCGTACGCGAAGGCCATCGGCGGCACCCGCGCCGGTGTCATCAAGACGACCTTCACCGAGGAGACCGAGACCGACCTCTTCGGCGAGCAGGCGGTTCTCTGCGGCGGCGCCTCGGCGCTCGTCAAGGCGGGCTTCGAGACCCTGGTCGAGGCCGGTTACCAGCCGGAGATCGCGTACTTCGAGTGCCTCCACGAGCTGAAGCTGATCGTGGACCTGATGTACGAGGGCGGCCTGGAGAAGATGCGCTGGTCGGTCTCCGAGACCGCCGAGTGGGGCGACTACGTCACCGGCCCGCGGATCATCACCGACGCCACCAAGGCCGAGATGAAGAAGGTCCTCACCGAGATCCAGGACGGCACGTTCGCCAAGAACTGGATGGACGAGTACCACGGCGGCCTGAAGAAGTACGACGAGTACAAGACGCAGGACTCCGAGCACCTGCTGGAGACCACCGGCAAGGAGCTGCGCAAGCTCATGAGCTGGGTGGACAACGAGGAGGCGTAGGCCTCGCGGCGGCGGGTCCGGACGAGGTGTCCGGGCCCGCCCCTCTTCATTGGACCGACTGTCCAACCACGGATGGGTGATCCTTCCGCGACGGCGGAAAAGATGGCACCCACCACCACTACACTTCTCAACACATACGCGTCAGGCCCACAGCGTCGTGCGTCTTCCACGCGGCAAGCCCCCTCCACCGCATGCGGCCGTCGGGACGGCCGTCCGCACTGGACTTGTGAGGACCCACGTGAGCTCGAAACCCGTCGTACTGATCGCTGAAGAGCTGTCGCCCGCCACGGTGGACGCGCTCGGCCCCGACTTCGAGATCCGGCACTGCAACGGCGCCGACCGAGCCGAACTGCTGCCCGCCATCGTGGACGTCGACGCCATCCTGGTGCGCTCCGCCACCAAGGTGGACGCCGAGGCCATCGCCGCCGCCACCAAGCTGAGGGTCGTCGCCCGCGCGGGCGTGGGCCTGGACAACGTGGACGTCGCCGCCGCCACCAAGGCCGGCGTCATGGTCGTCAACGCGCCGACCTCCAACATCGTCACCGCCGCCGAGCTCGCGTGCGGCCTGCTGATCGCCACCGCGCGCAACATCCCGCAGGCGAACACCGCCCTGAAGAACGGCGAGTGGAAGCGCAGCAAGTACACGGGCGTCGAGCTCAGCGAGAAGACCCTCGGCGTCGTCGGCCTCGGCCGCATCGGTGTCCTGGTCGCGCAGCGCATGTCGGCCTTCGGCATGAAGGTCGTCGCGTACGACCCCTACGTGCAGCCGGCGCGCGCCGCCCAGATGGGTGTCAAGCTGCTGACCCTGGACGAGCTGCTGGAGGTCTCCGACTTCATCACCGTCCACCTGCCGAAGACCCCCGAGACGCTCGGCCTGATCGGCGACGAGGCGCTGCACAAGGTGAAGCCGACCGTCCGGATCGTCAACGCCGCGCGTGGCGGGATCGTCGACGAGGCGGCGCTGTACTCGGCGCTCAAGGAGGGCCGGGTCGCCGGCGCGGGCCTCGACGTGTACGCGAAGGAGCCCTGCACCGACTCCCCGCTGTTCGAGCTCGACCAGGTCGTCTGCACCCCGCACCTCGGCGCCTCCACGGACGAGGCGCAGGAGAAGGCCGGTATCGCGGTCGCCCGCTCGGTGCGCCTCGCGCTCGCCGGTGAGCTGGTCCCGGACGCGGTCAACGTCCAGGGCGGTGTCATCGCCGAGGACGTCAAGCCGGGTCTGCCGCTCGCCGAGCACCTGGGCCGGATCTTCACCGCACTGGCGGGCGAGGTCGCGGTCCGGCTGGACGTCGAGGTGTACGGCGAGATCACCCAGCACGACGTCAAGGTGCTGGAGCTGTCCGCGCTGAAGGGCGTCTTCGAGGACGTCGTCGACGAGACGGTGTCGTACGTGAACGCGCCGCTGTTCGCGCAGGAGCGCGGCGTCGAGGTCCGGCTGACCACGTCGAGCGAGTCCCCCGACCACCGCAACGTGGTGACCGTGCGCGGCACCCTCTCGGGCGGCGAGGAGGTGGCGGTCTCCGGCACACTGGCCGGCCCCAAGCACCTCGAGAAGATCGTCGCCGTGGGTGACTACGACGTGGACCTGGCGCTCGCCGACCACATGGTCGTCCTGCGCTACGAGGACCGTCCCGGCGTCGTCGGCACCGTCGGCCGCATCCTGGGCGAGGCGGGCCTCAACATCGCGGGCATGCAGGTCGCCCGTGCGGCGGAGGGCGGCGAGGCGCTCGCGGTCCTCACCGTCGACGACACGGTCCCGCCGCACGTGCTGACGGAGGTCGCCGAGGAGATCGGCGCGACGTCGGCGCGGTCGGTGAACCTCGCCTGACCTCGTACGATCATCGCCAGACCGGCCCGGTGCGTCAGCGCACCGGGCCGGTCTCGTCCATGAGACGGGACGGCTCGCCGAGGAAGACGCCGGGGCGCACGGGGCCGTAGGCGACGTTGAAGGTGTCCAGCCAGTACGTCCAGCCCCTGATGCCCAGCGCCGAGCTGAAGCGGTAGTTGAGCTGCCAGCGCAGCCACTCGCCCGGGGCCAGCCGTACGGCGGGCGGCCGGCGCTTCCGGGGCGGCAGACCGTACAGGGGGTTCACGCGGGGGAGGACGGACAGCTTCCCGTCCCGTTCCAGCAGCCGGACGGGGGCGTCGCCCAGCGGCCGGATCACCGCCTCGGGGGCGAAGTCCCGCCACTCGTCCATCCGTACGTAGTGGCAGAACGGCCCATCGGCGTCACCCGGCAGGGGGAAACCCACGGGCAGGGCATGGCGCCGGGCGGCCGCCTCGCCGCCGCGCGAGTCCTTGGTCCACACGGTGTGCACCCACTGCACGGTGATCGGGCGGGTCACAGCCGGGCCGCCTTGAGGGCCATGTGGAGCAGGAGGCGGTCCTCGCCCTCGTCGAGGTCCAGGCCGGTGAGCTGCTCGACGCGGGAGAGCCGGTAGTAGAGCGTCTGCCGGTGGATGCCCAGCGCAGCGGCCGTGCGGCCCGCCTGCCCCGCGTGGTCGAGGAACACCTCGGCGGTGCGGGCCAGTTCCGCGTGGGCGGGGGCGAGCAGGGCGCGCACCGCCCGGTCGTGGGCCGGGGCGGCCGGGAGCGCCGTCAGCAGGCGGTACGGCCCGATCGACGCCCACGGTGCCAGCGGGCCGAGCCGTGGCTGGGCCATGGCCGCGCGGGCGGCGGCCGTCGCCTCCCGCCAGGCCTCTCCGAGGTCGCCCAGGCCCCGCCGCGGGTCGGCCACCCCGACGACGACACCGTGTCCGGCGCTCCCCGCGGCCCCGCCGCGGGTGGGCCACGCGGCCGTGGGCGTCGCCCCGGCGGCCGGGGCCGGCGTGCCGGTCGCGGTGTCGCGCAGGCGGGCGGCCGCGGTGAGCGCGGGTGCCGGGGAGTCGGCCGAGCGGAGCCGGACCAGGGCGGCGAGGCCCTGGGTGCCCGCGTCCGGCCCGGGGGCGTCCCGGCCCGGCTCCGCCCGCCCGGGTGCCTCCGCCCGCCCCGGCCACGGCACCGTGCACAGGGCCGCGGCGCCCGGGGCGGTGCGCACGGAGGGGGTGCCGGGGGCCGGCCAGGGGGCGACGCAGAGCAGGGCGTGCAGGCCGTCCGCGTCGGGGCCGAGCGCCGTGCGCAGTGCGGTGACCGCCATGTCGTACTGCCAGCCCCGCTCCGCCGTCAGCACCGCCCGCAGCTCGCGCGAGAGGTCCGCGTCCGCCCGTTCCTCGTCCGCGAGGAGCGCCCCGATCCGCCCGGCCACCTCCATGGCCGCCGTCAGCCGGTCGGGCGAAGGCCCCGGGTCGGCGTCGAGGAGCCACACGTACCCCAGCACCACGCCCCGGTGGCGGACCGGGAGGCAGATCCGGTCCCGGAAGACGCCCGCGTCCGGGGCGGCGGGAATGCGCACCGGGCCGGTCGCGCGGGTGATGCCGAAGCCCTCGAACCAGGCGCGCACGGCGGGGGTGGACTTGCGGGTGAGGATCGACCGGGTCCGGACCGGGTCCATGGCGGTGTCGTCGTCGCTGTCGTGGGCGCCGAAGGCGATCAGCCCGAAATCGCGGTTCTCCAGCGTCGCGGGGGCGCCCAGCAGCGCCGAGATCTCGTCGACCAGGTCTTGGTAATCGCCCTTCACCCGGACATTCTGCCACCCGCTCAGACATCTGTATGAGATGCGGGGCACGGATGCGTGACGTCTGTCGATGGCCGAGCATCGGAGCGATCCTTAGGTTTCACGGTGGTTCTCCGTGCCGATACGGATTCGTTCCGTTTCGGCCCCCTTCAATCCGTGTTCCGTGGAGGTGCCCCGTGCTGGGTCCCGTGATCCTTGCCGCGTCGCGCAGTGACAAGATGCGCCGCTTCGTCTCTGCCGCCCCGGGCACCAAGCAGGTCGTCGGCCGGTTCATCGCCGGTGAGACGGTCGAGCAGGTCGTCCCGATCGTCCGGGACACGACGGCCAGGGGCCTGGAGGTCACCCTGGACGTGGTGGGCGAGGACATCACGACCCGGGAGCAGGCGTTCGCCGCGCGCGACGCCTACCTGGAGCTCATCGACCACCTCAAGAGCCTGGACCTCGGGACCAGGGCCGAGATGTCGGTCAAGCTGTCCATGTTCGGCCAGGCGCTGGAGGGCGGCCACGAGCTGGCCCTCGCCAATGTCCGCCCGGTCGTCGAGGCGGCCGCCGCCATCGGCACCACGGTCACGCTGGACGCGGAGGACCACACCACCCTCGACTCGATGTTCGCCATCCACGAGGAGCTGCGGAAGGACTTCCCGCAGACCGGCTGCGTCATCCAGGCGTACCTCTTCCGCACCGAGGAGGACGCCCGGCGCCTCGCCGCCGGCGGCAGCCGGGTCCGGATCGTGAAGGGGGCCTACAAGGAGCCCGCCTCCGTCGCGTACCAGGACAAGGCGGAGATCGACAAGGCGTACGTCCGGATCCTCAAGATCCTGATGGAGGGCGACGGCTACCCGATGATCGGGTCGCACGATCCGCGGCTGATTGCCATCACCCAGGAGCTCGCACGCCGCGCCGGGCGCAAACTGGACGAGTACGAGTTCCAGATGCTGTACGGGATCCGCAGCGACGAGCACGTGCGGCTCGCCGCCGAGGGGCACCGGATGCGCGTCTACACCGCGTACGGAACCGACTGGTACGGGTACTTCATGCGCCGCCTCGCGGAGAAGCCGGCCAACCTGCTGTTCTTCGTCCGCTCGATGATCACCAAGAACTGAAGGAGTTACGGAACTCATGGACGCTGTGACCCAGGTCCCCGCTCCGGTCAACGAGCCGGTCCACACCTACGCCCCCGGCTCGGCCGAGCGTATCCGCCTCGAGGCGAAGCTCAAGGAGCTGGCCGAGAACCCGATCGACCTGCCGATGACCATCGGCGGCGTCAAGCGGATGGGCGGCGGTGAGCGCGTGGACGTCGTGCAGCCGCACAACCACGCCAAGGTGCTCGGCACCTTCGCGGGCGCCACGCAGGCGGACGCCCAGGACGCGATCGACGCGGCCCTCGCCGCCGCCCCGGCGTGGCGCGCCATGTCCTTCGACGACCGCGCGGCGATCATCCTGCGCGCCGCCGAGCTGCTCGCCGGCCCCTGGCGCGAGACCATGGCCGCCTCGACCATGCTCGGCCAGTCGAAGACGGTCCAGCAGGCCGAGATCGACACGCCCTGCGAGCTCGTCGACTTCTGGCGCTTCAACGTCAAGTACGCCCGCGACCTGCTCGCCGAGCAGCCGCCGGCCAACTCCCCGGGTGTGTGGAACCGCCTCGACCACCGCCCGCTGGAGGGCTTCGTCTACGCGATCACGCCCTTCAACTTCACCGCCATCGCGGGCAACCTGCCCACCGCCCCGGCGCTGATGGGCAACGTGGTGGTCTGGAAGCCGTCCCCGACGCAGACCCACGCCGCCGTGCTGCTCATGGAGCTGCTGGAGGAGGCGGGCCTGCCCAAGGGCGTCATCAACCTGGTGACGGGCGACGGCATCGCCGTCTCCGAGGTGGCCCTGAACCACCCGATGCTCGCCGGCATCCACTTCACCGGCTCGACCAAGACCTTCCAGCACCTGTGGAAGACGGTCGGCAACAACATCGAGAACTACCGCTCCTACCCGCGCATCGTCGGTGAGACGGGCGGCAAGGACTTCGTCGTCGCCCACCCGAGCGCCGACCGCGCGATCCTGAAGACCGCGCTGACCCGTGGTGCCTTCGAGTTCCAGGGCCAGAAGTGCTCGGCGACCTCGCGCGCGTACATCCCGGCCTCGATCTGGAACTCCGGCTTCAAGGAGGAGTTCGCGGCGGAGGTCGACGGCATCCGGATGGGTGACGTCACCGACCTGACGAACTTCATCGGCGCCGTCATCGACGAGCGGGCCTTCGCCAAGAACAAGGCCGCCATCGACCGGGCCAAGGAGGACCCCACCTGCACGATCGTCGCGGGTGGCACCTACGACGACTCGGTCGGCTGGTTCGTCCGCCCGACGGTCGTCGAGTGCACGGACCCGGAGAACGAGGTCTTCACCACCGAGTACTTCGGTCCGTTCCTCGCGGTCCACGTCTACGAGGACGAGAACTACGACGCCATGCTGGAGCAGATGGAGTCGGTGTCGGCCTACGCCCTGACCGGTTCGGTCATCGCGAACGACCGTGCGGCGGCGGCGTACACGATGGAGAAGCTGCGGTACGCCGCGGGCAACTTCTACATCAACGACAAGTCGACCGGTGCCGTCGTCGGCCAGCAGCCCTTCGGCGGTGGCCGCGCCTCCGGTACGAACGACAAGGCGGGCGCGCCGCAGAACCTGATGCGCTGGACGCTGACCCGCGCCATCAAGGAGACGCTGGTCCCGCCGACGGACTACACGTACCCGCACATGGGCTGACGCCCGTCCCCTAGCACCGCCCCCGTCCTGGCCCCCACGCCGGACGGGGGCGGTTTTCGTGTGCGCGGTCTTGTGCTCATGTGGTGGACATGTCAAATTCCCGAGTACCCCACCCGCCGCATGACGAAGGAGACCCGGGATGAGACGCACCACCCGTGCGCGCATCACCCTGTCCACCGCTCTCGTCCTCAGCACACTCGGCACGCTCGGCTTAGGCGCCACCCCCGCCGGAGCGGCCGACCCCGCCGGCCTCCACGCCCTCGACTCCGCCGTCGAGCGCCGGCTCGGCGCCGACAGCGCCGGGACGTACGTGGAGAACGGCGAGCTGATCGTCACCGTCACCTCCGAAGCCGCCGCCGAACGCGCCCGCGCCGCCGGTGCCACACCGCGGATCGTCGAGCGGAGCGCCGCCCAACTGGGCGCCGCCATGGCCGCACTGGAGGCCCGCGCCAAGATCCCCGGCACCTCCTGGGGCCTGGATCCGCGCACCAACCAGATCGCCGTCGAGGCCGACTCCTCCGTCTCCGCCCGTGACATGGCCCGGCTGCGCAAGGTCGCGGCCTCGCTCGACGGAGCGGTGCGGATCAGCCGCGTACCGGGCACCTTCACGCGCGAGGTGGCGGGCGGCGACGCCATCCACGGCGGCGGCTACCGCTGCTCGGCCGCCTTCAACGTCCAGAAGGGCACCACCCGGTACTTCCTGACCGCCGGTCACTGCACCAACGCCGCCACGAGCTGGTCCGCGACATCGGGCGGCGCGCAGATCGGCGTACGGGAGGGCACCAGCTTCCCGACCAACGACTACGGGCTCGTCCGCTACACCAACACGGCGAACACCCCCGGCAGCGTCAACCTCTACAACGGCGGCTTCCAGGACATCTCCTCCGCCGCCGACGCCGTGGTCGGCCAGGCCATCCGCAAGAGCGGCTCCACCACCAAGGTGACCAGCGGCACGGTCACCGCCGTGAACGTCACCGTCAACTACAGCGACGGCCCGGTCTACGGCATGGTCCGTACGACCGCGTGCTCGGCCGGCGGCGACAGCGGCGGCGCCCACTTCGCCGGCTCGGTCGCCCTCGGCATCCACTCGGGCAGCTCCGGCTGCACGGGCACCAACGGCTCGGCGATCCACCAGCCGGTGCGTGAGGCCCTGAGCGCCTACGGCGTGGCCGTGTACTGACCCCGGCACCCACGGAACGCACGACGTGCCGGAGCCACCCGTGGTGTGGGGCGGCGCCCCGCGCGGGCGCAAGCGCCCTCGCCCCGCACCCCGGGTGGCGCCCCTCGGGCGGACGGACGGGGCGGCCACGCCGCCGGCATCGGCCTCATCACCGGTCGGAACGTCACGGCCTTCACCACCGTGATCGCGCATAACGCGGGTTCCGCGACGCCGTGTTCGCCCCCAGCGGCGCCGCGGGCGCGGTCGCGACCGCCACGGCGTTGAGCTGCCGTCAGTTTGCCGCGGCGTACAGCGGTTACCCGCACACCATGGCTGACACGAACAAGACTTCGACGACCAAGACCGCCTCGCGGGCCGGCACCGCGACCAAGGAGCGGGCGCAGGACGCGGCGTCGTCCGCGTCGCGGTCCGCACGCGGCGGCAAGGAGGCCCTCGCCGGGCTCGGCGGGGCGACCAGCGAGAAGGCCAGGTCCGCGGCCAGGACCGTCCAGTCGGCCGTGAGCACGGCGGCCGGGCAGACCGTGGGCAAGGCGGGCGTGGCCTGGACGCTGGTGAAGGCCAGGAAGGCCATCGCCGCCGGGGCCGGTGCCGGTGTGGTGACCGTCGTGGCGTCCTCGTACGCCCTCGGCCGCCGGGCCGGGCTGCGCCGGCGCGGGCCGCTGTCCCGGCTCACCGGCGGACGGCTCTGACGGCGGCCGGTTCTCACAGCGGGTGACGGCGGGGCGCGGGGGGGGCCGGATTGCCCCCACGCGCCCCGCCGCCCGCTGGAAGATGGCCGTATGACCGACTCCCTGCACCTGGCCCACACCTACCAGCTCAGTCACTCCGCGCTCGCCGCGATACGGACGATGCTGAACGCCGCGTTCGACGGGGACTTCGCCGAGGAGGACTGGGACCACGGGCTCGGCGGCGTCCACGCCTTCGTCGAGGACGAGCACGGCGTCGCCGCCCACGGCAGCGTGATCATGCGACGGGTGGCGCACGCCGGCCGCTCGTACCGTGTCGGGTACGTGGAGGCCGTCGCCGTGCGCGCCGACCGCCGCCGCCAGGGACTGGGCGGCCGGGTCATGGCGGCGCTGGAGGAGGTCGTCGACGGGGCCTACGCGTTCGGCGCCCTGTCCGCGTCCGACGACGGGGCCGAGCTGTACCGGGCGCGCGGCTGGCAGCTCTGGAACGGCCGCGTCGAGGCGTACGGCCCCGACGGGGTCGTGCACCTGCCGGACGAGGAGGACAGCACCTACCTGCGCCCCGCGGCCGGCCGCCCGCTGCCCACGGCGGACGCGGGCGCGCTGCTCTTCGACTGGCGGGACGGTGACGTTCTGTGACGACGGGCGTGCGCGTCTCAGATAGTAGGAAGTCCGAGTAATTGTGGAGACAGACGCTCCTCCACGGCTTAGCTTTGTAGAAGCCGAACGTCCCGCTCCATCGAGCGATTGGCGGACGTGAGCGCCGTGCCCCCGGCAGGCAACCCCTGCGGCCGCGCTCCCTGCCCCTTCCGGCGCCTCGAATCATTCTGATCTCAAGGAGTCGATCGTCATGGCCGCTCAGACCGTCGTTCGCCGTGTCCGCCACACCGCCCCCCGCCCCACCGACACCGAGCGCCGCAATGCCGCCGCCGCGCTCCAGCGGGCCCTCGACCGGCGGGACAACGGCGGGGCCACCGGGCACTGACCCGCCCGCGAACACACCGATCCGTCCACATCCTGGAACGTGCATGTCAGGCAATGGGACGGGGAGTAGGGTGCCGACATGTCTCGCAGCATCAATCTCGCAGTGGTTCCCGGTGACGGCATCGGCCAGGAGGTCGTGGCCCAGGGCCTGAAGGTCCTTCGCTCCGTCCTCCCGCAGGATGTGAAGCTGGAGACCAAGGAGTACGACCTCGGCGCCAGGCGCTGGCACCGCACCGGGGAGACCCTCCCCGACGCGGAGCTGGAGTCCCTCAGGAGCCACGACGCCATCCTGCTCGGCGCCATCGGCGACCCCTCCGTCCCGTCCGGCGTCCTGGAGCGCGGGCTGCTGCTCAAGCTGCGCTTCGCCTTCGACCACTTCGTCAACCTGCGTCCGTCGAAGCTGTTCCCGAACACCGCGACCCCGCTGGCCGGCCGCCCCGACATCGACTTCGTCGTCGTCCGCGAGGGCACCGAGGGCCCGTACACGGGCAACGGCGGCTCCCTGCGCACCGGCACCCCGGCCGAGGTCGCGACCGAGGTCAGCGTCAACACCGCGTACGGCGTCGAGCGCGTCGTCCGGGACGCGTACGAGCGGGCCAATGCCCGCCCGCGCAAGAAGCTGACGCTGGTCCACAAGAACAACGTGCTCGTCTACGCCGGCCACATGTGGAAGAAGATCTTCGACAAGGTCGGTGAGGAGTACCCCGAGGTCACCACCGACTACCTGCACGTCGACGCCGCGACGATCTTCTTCGTCACGCAGCCCGAGCGCTTCGACGTCATCGTCACCGACAACCTCTTCGGCGACATCCTGACCGACCTCGCCGCCGCCGTGACCGGTGGCATCGGCCTGGCCGCGTCCGGGAACATCAACCCGACGGGCGAGTTCCCGTCGATGTTCGAGCCCGTCCACGGCTCCGCGCCCGACATCGCGGGCCAGGGCAAGGCCGACCCCACGGCGACGATCCTCTCCGTCGCGCTGCTCCTGCGCCACCTCGGGTACGAGGCCGAGGCCGTGCGCATCGAGGACGCGGTCGCCGCCGACCTGGCGGAGCGGGACGGCGCGGCGCCCCGCACGACGGACGAGATCGGCGACGCGCTCGCGGTACGCGTAGCGAGCTGACCCGCCGACTGACGCCATCCAAGACAGCCGCCGGGTCGCATCCGCACCCGGCGGCTTCTCCTGTGCGGCCCCGGGTGCCACCATCAACCCTGGACCGCACTCCAGCCGTTTCATTGCACGGGGTCACGCGCGCGATAATCGAACGCGGGGCCGCGGCATGCGGGAAAGCTCGGACGTCCTAGCAGATGTAGCGGCGTGAGCGCGGTCCGTCACACACAACGGTGAAGGACACAGCACTCATGACGACGACGCCCACGATCGAGCTCAAGCCCTCCTCGAACCCGCTGTCCGACGCGGAGCGCGAGGCGATTCTGGCCAACCCCGGATTCGGCCGCCACTTCACCGACCACATGGTGACGATCAAGTGGACGGAGGGCCGCGGCTGGCACGACGCCGAGCTGACGCCGTACGCGCCGCTGTCGATCGACCCCGCGAACATGACGCTGCACTACGCGCAGGAGATCTTCGAAGGGCTCAAGGCGTACCGCCGCCCCGACGGCTCGGTCTCGCTCTTCCGGCCCGAGGCCAACGCCGAGCGGTTCCAGATCTCGGCCAAGCGCCTGGCCATGCCGGAGCTGCCGGTCGAGACGTTCGTCGCCGCGTGCGACGCGCTCGTCCAGCAGGACCAGGCGTGGGTCCCGCCGCACGGCGGCGAGGAGTCGCTGTACCTTCGCCCGTTCATGATCGCCAACGAGGTCGGGCTCGGTGTCCGCCCGGCCAACGAGTACCTGTTCATCGTC
Source organism: Streptomyces sp. WAC05374 (assembly GCF_004353505.1). GTDB lineage: Bacteria > Actinomycetota > Actinomycetes > Streptomycetales > Streptomycetaceae > Streptomyces. The sequence goes on along the minus strand of NZ_SMNQ01000016.1, from coordinate 39,574 downwards.
ATCGCCTCGCCGGCCGGCGCGTACTTCCCCGGCGGCGTGAAGCCCGTCTCGATCTGGCTCTCCGAGGACCGCGTCCGCGCGGTCCCCGGCGGCATCGGCTTCGCCAAGACCGGCGGCAACTACGCCGCGTCGCTGCTCGCCCAGGCCGAGGCGGCCGCCAAGGGCTGCGACCAGGTCGCCTACCTCGACGCGGTCGAGCACAAGTGGGTCGAGGAGCTCGGCGGCATGAACCTGTACTTCGTGTACGAGAACAAGATCGTCACGCCCGAGCTGACCGGCTCTCTCCTCGCCGGCATCACCCGTGACTCGCTCCTCAAGCTCGCCGGTGACCTCGGGTACGAGGCGGAGGAGAGCCGCGTCTCCATCGACCAGTGGCGGCGCGACACCGAGAACGGCACGCTCAAGGAGGTCTTCGCCTGCGGTACGGCGGCCGTCATCACCCCGGTCGGCACGGTGAAGTCGGCCGGCGGCGAGTGGACGCAGGGCGACGGCACGCCCGGCGAGGTCACCCTGAAGCTCCGCAGGGCGCTGCTGGACATCCAGACCGGTGCCGCCGAGGACGTCCACGGCTGGACCCACCGGATCGGCTGACCCGCCGGACACGGAAAACCGCCCGCGCCCCCCGCTCGGGGGCGCGGGCGGTTCCGCGTGCCGCGCGTCAGGGCGCGGCGGTCTCGGGCCGCGGGGCCGGCGCCCCGGCCGTGGCCGTGGCGGGAGCGGCGGCCGGGGCGGGGGCCGGGGCCGTGGAGGCGGCCGTCAGCACCGCGTACGCCATGCCCCCCGCCAGCCCGGACAGGACGAAGCTCATGTCGACGCCGCCGGTCAGCGCGAGCAGCGGGCCCTCGTACAGCGGCGTCGAGACGGCCGCCAGGCCCACCACCGCACCGAGCGCCCAGGACGCCGTGGCACGGGGGTGCCACCCGGCGCGGAACCAGTAGATCCCGCCCTTCGCCCGCCGGTTGTGGACCTGGAGCGCCTCCGCGTCGTACGCGCCGCGGCACCGGCGGTGACCGATCAGGGTGATGACCGCCCACGGTGTGCCGAGCGCGGTCAGCAGCAGCACGAACGAGGTCATCGCCGACCGCGCGTCCCAGGCGAAGTGGCCCGCGAAGACGAGCGCCGTGGCGACGGCGGCGACCACCAGCGTGGCCGTGGTGCGAGTGGCGCGCGGCACGATGGCGTCCAGGTCGAGCCCCATCGAGTAGAGCATCAGCCCCGCGTTGCCGACCGAGCCGGCGCCCGCCGCCACCAGCAGCGGCAGCAGGTACCAGGGCGCCGCCGTCGCGACCAGCGGCCCCGCGTAGTCGAGCCCCGCCCGCGCGGCCAGCGCCGTGAACGTACCGAAGAGCTGCGGCACCAGCAGGCCCACGAACAGGCCCGCGCAGGTCGCCCGCAGCACCGTGCGCGGGCGGTGCCGCTCGGGCGAGACGTACCGCGTGTAGTCGCCCAGCAGGGTGATGAAGGCGACCGGGCCGCTCAGCCCCGCCGCCACGGCGGACAGCAGCCACGTCGGCCAGAAGGAGCCCAGCAGGTAGGGGGTGTCCGGCGGCGGCGCGGTGGTGAAGTCGCCCGCGTAGGCGAGCACGCCGAGCAGCAGCAGCAGCGTCATGCCCACGGCCAGGTACCGGCTGATCCGCAGCAGCAGCCGGTAGCCGTACACGGCGGCGACGACCGTGCAGCTCGCCAGCAGCACGTAGACGAGGGTGTGCGCCCCCGCGCCGGTCGGCACGTCGAACAGGCGGGCGAGGGTGCCGAGCATGACGTCGCCGCCGATCCACAGCGTCAGCGCCGTGTACCCGAGCGACAGCAGCAGGCCCACCACCGAGCCGACGAGCCGGCCGCGTACGCCGAAGAAGGCGCCGCTCGACGTCGACAGGTTCGTCCCCGTGCGCAGCGAGACCAGCGCGAGCGGGGCGGTGACGGCCACGCCGACGACGGTCCCGGCCAGGACCGAGGTCACCGAGGCCCACAGGCCGAGCCCGAAGGAGACCGGCAGCCAGCCGAAGACGATCACGCCCAGGCACAGGTTCGAGCCCAGCAGGATCGAGACGAGGTCGCGCGGCCCGCTGGTGCGCTCCGCCTCCGGGACGGTGTCGACTCCGCGCTGTTCAATCGTCGGCATGGGTGTTCTCCCTGGCTCCGCCCGTCGCAGGCCGGTCTCTGGTCCGACATTTAGAGTGACGCTCAATGTGACTGATGCTTGGGGCTCACGTCAATGGTTTCCCTCGCGGAATCCTGTGGTTAGAGTGGTGCTCAAACAGGAAGGTGTGGTGACGTGCGACTGACCCCCACGGAACGCGACCGGCTGCTGATCTTCGGCGCCGCCGAGCTCGCCCGGGCCCGCCGGGCCCGTGGTCTGCGGCTCAATGTCCCCGAGGCGACCGCCCTCATCGCGGACACGGTCTGCGAGGCCGCCCGCGACGGACGGCGGCTCGCCGAGGCGATCGAAGCCGCCCGCTCGGTGCTCGGCCCCGACGACGTCCTGCCGGGCGTCGCGGACGTGGTGACCGAGGTCCACGTGGAGGCCGTCTTCGACGACGGCTCCCGGCTCGCGGTGGTCAGCGACCCCATCGGCGGAGGAAGCCAGGAGGGCGACGCCCCCGGCGCACTGCTGCCGGGACCGGAGCACTCCGACCCCGAGCCCGTGGTGCGGCTGCGCGTCACCAACACCGCGAGCGTGCCGGTCTCCGTGACCTCGCACTTCCACTTCTTCGAGGCCAACCCGCGGCTCGACTTCGCGCGCGCCGCCGCCTACGGCATGCGGCTCGCCGTCCCCGCCGGATCGTCCGTGCGCTTCGGACCCGGCGAGAGCGAGGAGGTCGGCCTGGTCCCCATCGGCGGCGACCGCATCGCGATCGGCTTCGCCGGACTGGTCGACGGACCGCTGGACGCCCCGGGCGCCCGCGAGGAAGCACTGCGCCGCGCCGCCGCCTGCGGCTACCTCGGCGTACCGGACACGACTGAGCAGGAGGCCGGACGATGAGCCGCCCCGGAGGCCACCCCGCCGAAGCGCGCCGCCTCACCCCCTACGAGTACGCCGCCACCCACGGCCCCCGCGCCGGCGACCGCGTCCGCCTCGGCGACTCGGGCCTCACGGTCCGGGTCGAGTCGGACGCCCAGAAGCCCGGCGACGAGTTCCTCGCCGGCTTCGGCAAGACCGCCCGCGACGGACTGCACCTCAAGGCCGCCGCCGTCCGCGACACCTGCGACGTCGTGATCAGCAACGTCCTCGTCATCGACGCCGTCCAGGGCATCCGCAAGGTGTCCATCGGCATCCGCGAGGGCCGCATCCACGCCATCGGCCGGGCCGGCAACCCCGACACCCTGGACGGCGTCGACGTGGTCGTCGGCACGGGCACCTCGATCGTCTCCGGCGAGGGCCTCATCGCCACCGCCGGCGCCGTCGACACCCACGTCCACCTGCTGTCGCCGCGCATCATGGAGGCCTCGCTCGCCTCCGGCGTCACCACGATCATCGGCCAGGAGTTCGGCCCCGTGTGGGGCGTCGGCGTCAACTCCCCATGGGCGCTGCGCCACGCCTTCAACGCCTTCGACGCCTGGCCGGTCAACATCGGCTTTCTCGGCCGCGGCTCCTCCTCCCACGACGCCCCGCTGGTCGAGGCGCTCGCCGAGGGCGGCGCCTCCGGCTTCAAGGTCCACGAGGACATGGGCGCCCACACCCGGGCGCTGGACACCGCGCTGCGCGTCGCCGAGGAGTACGACGTCCAGGTCGCCCTGCACAGCGACGGCCTGAACGAGTGCCTGTCGGTCGAGGACACCCTCAAGGTGCTGGAGGGGCGCACGATCCACGCCTTCCACATCGAGGGCTGCGGCGGCGGCCACGTCCCCAACGTCCTGAAGATGGCGGGCGTCCCCAACGTCATCGGCTCCTCGACCAACCCCACCCTCCCCTTCGGGCGGGACGCGGTCGACGAGCACTACGGAATGATCGTCTCCGTACACGACCTGAAGACCGACCTGCCCGGCGACGCGGCCATGGCCCGCGACCGGATCAGGGCCGGGACGATGGGCGCGGAGGACGTCCTGCACGACCTCGGCGCGATCGGGATCACGTCGTCGGACGCGCAGGGCATGGGAAGGGCCGGCGAGACCGTACGCCGGACCTTCGCCATGGCCGGGAAGATGAAGGCCGAGCTGGGCCCCCTGGAGGGCGACGGGGACGGCGACGACAACGCCCGTGTCCTGCGCTACATGGCCAAGCTCACCATCAACCCGGCGATCGCCCACGGCCTCGCGCACGAGGTCGGCTCGATCGAGGCCGGCAAGCTCGCCGACATCGTGCTGTGGCGGCCGGAGTTCTTCGGCGCCAAGCCGCAGCTCGTGCTCAAGTCGGGCTTCCCCGCGTACGGGGTCGTGGGCGACCCGAACGCCGCCACCGACACCTGCGAACCGCTCGTCCTCGGGCCGCAGTTCGGCGCGTTCGGGGCGACGGCCGCCGACATCTCCGTCGCGTTCGTCTCCGGCGCCGCCGCCGCGGCGGGCAGCGACCTGATGCCCACCCGCCGCCGCCGCGTCGCCGTGCGCGGCACCCGCGGCATCGGCCCCCGCGACCTGCTCCTCAACTCCCGCATCGGCGAGGTGGCGGTCGACGGCCGCACCGGACTCGTCACCCTCGACGGCGACCCGGTCCGCTCCGACCCCGCCGACTCCGTCTCCCTCAACCGCCTCTACTTCCTGTGAAGACTTCCCGTAAGGACCACGCGATGTTCCGCATGCCCGCCGAGTGGGCCCCCCACGAGCGCACCTGGATGGCCTGGCCGGGGCCGAACCCGACCTTCACCAACGACGACGAGCTGCGCGAGGCCCGCGAGGCATGGGCGTCGGTCGCCCGCGCCGTACGCCGCTTCGAGCCGGTCACCGTGGTCCACGCCCCCGGCGACGAGGCGTCCGCCCGCGCACTGCTCGGCCCGGACATCGACCTGGTCGAGCGGGACCTCGACGACGCATGGATGCGCGACATCGGCCCCACCTTCGTCACCAACGGCTCCGAACTGGCCGCCGTCGACTGGGTGTTCAACGGCTGGGGCGCGGCCGACTGGGCGCGCTGGGAGCACGACTCCAAGATCGCCCGCCATGTGGCGGACATCGCCCAGGTGCCCGTGCACCCCTCCACGCTCGTCAACGAGGGCGGCGCCATCCACGTGGACGGCGAGGGGACGGTCCTGCTCACCGACACCGTCCAGCTCGGCCCCGAGCGCAACCCCGAGTGGACGCGCGAGCAGGTCGAGGCGGAGATCCACGACAAACTCGGCACCACCAAGGCGATCTGGCTGCCCCGCGGCCTGACCGGCGACTACGGCATGTACGGCACGCGCGGCCACGTCGACATCGTCGCCGCCTTCGCCCGCCCCGGCGTCGTCGTCGCCCACACCCAGCCCGACCCGTCCCACCCGGACCACGAGCTGTGCAAGGCCAACGTCGACCTGCTGCGCAAGCAGACCGACGCCAAGGGCCGCCGCCTGGAGGTCGTCGAGGTCCCGGCCCCCACCGTCCTCCAGGAGGACGGCGAGTGGGTCGACTACTCCTACATCAACCACTACATCTGCAACGGCGGCGTGGTGCTCTGCTCCTTCGACGACCCGCGCGACGAGATCGCCGCCGGCATCTTCCGCCGCCTCTTCCCCGACCGCACGGTCACGCTCGTCGACGCCCGGACGATCTTCGCGGGCGGCGGCGGCATCCACTGCATCACCCAGCAGCAGCCGAAGGTCTGACACCGGGTGCCGGAACGATCGGGTACAACGTACGAGTGAACGAACCCCGTACGACACCGGCCGCACGGCGGCGCAACACCGCGCCGCCCCGGGAAGAGGTGCTCGCCGCCGCCATGGCCACCATCGCCGAGCGCGGGCTCGACGGGCTGACCATGGCGGGGCTCGGCCGTGAGGTCGGGATGAGCAGCGGGCACCTCCTCTACTACTTCCGCACCAAGGACGAACTGCTGCTGCGGACCCTGGAGTGGAGCGAGGGCCGCCTCGGCGCCGAGCGCAGCGCGCTGCTGTCCCGCCCGGCGCCGGTACGCGAACGGCTCGACGCGTACGTCGACCTGTACGTGCCCGACGGCCCGCGCGACCCGCACTGGACGCTCTGGCTGGAGGTCTGGAACCGCTCGCAGAACGCGGACGCCGACGCCCGCGCCCGGCAGGCCGCCATCGAGGGGGCCTGGCACCGCGACCTGGTCGCGCTGCTCGCCGAGGGCATCTCGCGCGGCGAGCTGCGCCCCGTGGACCCCGACCGGTACGCCGCCCGCATGCGGGCGCTGCTCGACGGCTTCAGCGTTCACGTGGCGGTCGGCATACCCGGCACCGGCCGCGCGGCCGTCCTCGCCCACGTACGGGAGTTCGTCGAGGACACCCTGGTCCCCTGACCGGGACCGCGGCGCGGGCCCCCGGCGCGGGGTCGCCGGCCCGGGCCACGGCCCGCCGGGCGGCCGCCCGCATCGTGAGACCCGGGTCCGGCGGTGCCCCCATCTGTGGCAGACTGCGACCGTGCTTGCTACCGCCATGATTATGGGCAGCAGCGCGCCGGTCCGCAGTGACCACTGAATCGCGGCAGAACCCCCGCGGCAGTGGACACCGAGTCCCAGACCCGCGCGCAGACCTCTCGCACCCGCGAGGGGTCTTTTCGTTTTCCGGCCCCACCCCGGCCGGCGACGGCGGCGCGCGAGAATGGGGGCAGGTGGAGCCAGCAGCAGTCCGGAGCCACATCCGACAGGAGCCAACACAGCCATGACCACGGAGACCGACAGTCTTCACCCCGTCGCCGCCGGTGCCGAGGCCGTCGACGACAGCTTCCACGTCTTCGACACCACGCTGCGCGACGGGGCCCAGCGCGAGGGCATCAACCTCACCGTCGCCGACAAGCTCACCATCGCCCGGCACCTGGACGACTTCGGCGTCGGCTTCATCGAGGGCGGCTGGCCCGGGGCGAACCCGCGCGACACGGAGTTCTTCGCCCGCGCCAAGCAGGAGATCCGCTTCCGGCACGCCAAGCTCGTCGCCTTCGGCGCCACCCGCCGGGCCGGTGCCACCGCCGCCGAGGACCCGCAGGTCAAGGCGCTCCTGGACTCCGGCGCCCCGGTCATCACGCTCGTCGCCAAGTCGCACGACCGGCACGTGGAACTCGCCCTGCGCACCACGCTCGACGAGAACATCGCCATGGTCCGCGACACCGTGACCCACCTGCGCGAACAGGGCCGCCGCGTCTTCGTCGACTGCGAGCACTTCTTCGACGGCTACCGGGCCAACCCGGAGTACGCCAAGGCCGTGGTCCGCGCCGCCCACGAGGCCGGCGCCGACGTCGTCATCCTGTGCGACACCAACGGCGGCATGCTCCCCGCCCAGGTCCACGCCGTGGTCTCCACCGTCCTCGCCGACACCGGCGCCCGCCTCGGCATCCACGCCCAGGACGACACCGGCTGCGCCGTCGCCAACACCCTCGCGGCCGTCGACGCGGGAGCCACGCACGTCCAGTGCACCGCCAACGGCTACGGCGAGCGCGTGGGCAACGCCAACCTCTTCCCGGTCGTCGCCGCCCTGGAGATCAAGTACGGCAGGAAGGTGCTCCCCGAGGGGGCCCTGAAGGAGATGACCCGCATCTCCCACGCCATCGCCGAGGTGGTCAACCTGACTCCCTCCACCCACCAGCCGTACGTGGGTGTCTCCGCCTTCGCCCACAAGGCGGGCCTGCACGCCTCCGCCATCAAGGTGGACCCGGACCTCTACCAGCACATCGACCCCGAGCGCGTCGGCAACACCATGCGGATGCTGGTCTCCGACATGGCCGGCCGCGCCTCCATCGAGCTCAAGGGCAAGGAGCTCGGCGTCGACCTGGGCGGCGACCGCGCCCTGGTCGCCCGGGTCGTCGAGCGCGTCAAGGAGCGGGAGCTCAAGGGGTACACCTACGAGGCCGCCGACGCCTCCTTCGAGCTGCTGCTGCGCGCCGAGGTCGAGGGGCGCGCCCGCCGCTACTTCCGCACCGAGTCGTGGCGCGCGATCGTCGAGGACCGCCCCGACGGCACCCACGCCAACGAGGCCACCGTCAAGCTGTGGGCCAAGGGCGAGCGGATCGTCGCCACCGCCGAGGGCAACGGCCCGGTCAACGCCCTGGACCTCGCGATGCGGGCCGGCCTGGAGCGGATCTACCCGCAGCTCGCCAAGCTGGAGCTGGTGGACTACAAGGTCCGCATCCTGGAGGGCAAGCACGGCACGCAGTCCACGACCCGCGTGCTGATCACCACCACCGACGGCGAGGGCGAGTGGTCGACGGTCGGCGTCGGCGAGAACGTCATCGCCGCCTCCTGGCAGGCGCTGGAGGACGCGTACACCTACGGTCTGCTGCGGGCGGGCGTCGACCCGGCCGAGTAGGAGGGACGCGCGGGGCGGCGCCGCGGCCGGTTCAGGCGCGGTCCGCCCCGGCCGGCTCCGCCGGTTCGATGGTGAAGACCTGGTCGAGCCCGACGATGCGCAGCACGCGGACCGTGGTCTCCGGCACCGCGGCCAGCGCGACGTCCGTCCGGGCCGCCACGGCGAGGTTGCGGGCGACGAGCAGGGCGGTGATGCCGCTGGAGTCGCAGAACCGGAGGCCGGCCAGGTTCAGCACGAGGCGCCGTCCGGGCGCCAGGGCCAGGCCCTCCAGGGTCTTGCGGAACTCGGGGACGGTGTGGAAGTCCAGGTCTCCGTGGACGTCCAGCACGGTGTCCGTGGCGGTGTGCCGTGTCGTGGTGTTCAGCATGGTGAAGGTGTCGGGTTCTCGGGGACGCGGGCGGGGACGCCCAGGGCGAGTATGGCGGTGTCGTCGTCGAGGCCGGTACCGAAACTCTCCAGCAGGTCGGTGAGCGCCTTGACGGTCGGCTCCGCGCCCGAGGGCGCCAGGGCGGTGACGTGGGCGAGGAGCTGTTCGTCACCGTACCTCCCGGCGGGGGTGCGGGCCTCGGTCAGGCCGTCGGTGTACAGCACCAGGGTGTCGCCGGGCGCCAGCCGGGTGCGGGCGACGGCGATCTGCGGCGACGGCAGGATGCCGATGAGGACACCGCCGGGGGTGGGGACGTACGCGGCGGTGCCGTCGCCCCGCAGCAGCAGCGCGGGCGGGTGCCCGCCGCCGGCGAGGGTGATGTCGAAGCCGGCCCCGTCCGGGCCCGACGCCTCGAGGAGCCCGAAGACCACCGTGCAGTAGCGCGGGTCGTCACCCGCGTACCGCTCGTACAGGACCGCGTTCAGGGTGTGCAGGACGGCCTCGGGGTCGGGGTCGTTCATCGCCGCGGCGCGCAGGGTGTAGCGGGCCAGCGACGTGGCGGCGGCCGCCTCGGGCCCCTTGCCGCACACGTCGCCCAGGAAGAACGCCCACCGGCCCCCTCCCAGCGAGAACAGGTCGTAGAAGTCGCCGCCGAGGTGGTCGGGGGAGGCCGTGTGGTAGTGGGCGGCGGTCTCCAGGCCCGACACGTGGGGCAGGGAAGGGGGCAGCAGGCTGCGCTGCAGGACGGCGACCACCTGGTGCAGGTGTTCGCGGCTCCGCTCCGCCTCCCGGTGCGCCTCCTCGGCGGCGCGGCGGGCACGGAGGAGTTCCTGCTCGTAGGAGCGGCGGTCGCGGGCGTCGGTCACGGTGGTGCGGATCAGCAGCGGGGCCCCGCTGGGGTCGGTCCTGACCACGGAGGTGACCAGCACGGGCAGCCGGGCGCCGTCCGCCGCCTTCAGCTCCATCGCGACCCCGTGGACCTCTCCCTGCATGTGCAGCAGGGGGGCGAAGTGGGTCTCGTGGTAGAGCTTGCCGCCGACCGTCAGCAGGTCGGCGAAGCGCCTGCGGCCGATCAGCTCCTCGCGGCGGTATCCGAGCCAGGACAGCAGGGTGCCGTTGACCTTGGCGAGGGTGCCGTTCATCAGGGTGGACAGGTAGCCGCACGGCGCGTTCTCGTACAGGTCCTCGGCGGAGTCCTCCAGCAGCGGGGCGAACGCGGCGGCCGACGCCCCGAGGCTGTCGGTGCTCTCCGGCGGCGCCGGGCCGACCGGCGTCCGCGCGGTGCCCGGCGCGTCCGGGACCACCCGGGCCGGGGGCGGCGGGTCCATTGCCGACCGGGTCATCGTCCCTCGTCCTCCAGGAAGGCGAGGATCGCCTCGGCGGTCGCCCCGGGCGCGCTGAGCTGGGGGCAGTGTCCCGTGGCGTCCAGGGTGACCAGACGGCTGCCGGGGATGGCGGCGTGCACGTAGGTGCCCACCTCGCGCGGCGCGATCACGTCCTCGGCGCACTCCACGACCAGCGTCGGCACGGCCACCGAGGCCAGGTCCTCCCGGCTGTCGCTCAGGAAGGTGGTGCGGGCGAAGACGCGGGCGATGTCCGGGTCGGTGCGGCAGAAGCTGTTGGTGAGCTCCTCGCCCAGCTCCGGGCGGTCGGGGTTGCCCATGATGACCGGGGCCATCGCTCCCGACCAGCCGAGATAGTTGGCCTCCAGGGACTCCAGCAGTTCGTCGATGTCCTCCTTGCTGAACCCGCCCCGGTAGCCGTCGTCGTCGATGTAGCAGGGCGAGGGCGTCAGCAGGACGAGCCTGCCGAACCGCTCCGGCTCCCTGGCGGCGGCCAGCACGCCGACCATCGCGCTCACCGAGTGGCCGACGAACACCGCGTCGCGCAGGTCCAGCTCACGGCAGACGTCGAGGACGTCCTCGGCGTACCCGTCCAGGGACGAGTACCGCTCTGCCGTCCATGCCGACAGGTCGGACTGCCCCGCGCCCACGTAGTCGAACAGCACCACGCGGAAACGCTCGGCCAGCGCGGGAGCCACCAGACGCCACATGTTCTGGTCGCAGCCGAACCCATGGGCGAGGACGAGGGTGGGGCCGTCGTGGCGACCGATGACCGAAACGTTGTTCCTGTGCCGGATGTCCATTCGCTCATCCTCCCACTCGCCCCGGTTCCATCTCCCCGCACGGTTATGCCCGCTTTACCCCCTTTTGGGGTAGCGTCGATGGTATGAGGACCAGGCCGTTCACCCTTATGACGGCCCTGTCCGCCGTGGCGGGGCTGACGCTGTTGCTGCTCCTGGCCCTGGCTCCCGGTGCGGGCGCCAGGGCCACGGGGCTCCAGGACGCGGCCGAGGCCCTGAAACAGGGCCCGGTCTACGTCCACCCCGCGGCCGCCGGCCAACTGCCCGAGGCAGAGGCCGACGCGCTCGCCGACAAGATCAAGGACGCCGACAAGCCGGTCTTCGTGGCGGTCCTGCCCGCCACGGCGGAGTTCCCCAAGGACGGCCTGCTCCAGAACCTCCGTACCCAGACCGGCATCACCGGCCTGTACGGCGTACGCCTCGGCGACGACTTCGCCGCGGGCGCCGACCGTGCCGTGATGTCCAACCAGGCCGTCCAGAACGTCGTCCAGTCCGTGCGCCAGCCCGGCGTGGACGCCACCACCGAGCTGAACAACTTCGTCGACCAGGCCCTGCCGCAGGTGCGCGGCGACGCCCCGGGCACCTGGTCCGGAGTGCCCGGCGACCGCGTCCCGGTCGCCGGACTGGTCGCGCTCGGCGCGCTGGCCGCCGCGGGCGGTGCCACCGCCCTCACCGTCAGCCGCAGGAGGCGCCTCCGCCGCGAGCAGGAGGAGCAGGAGGCCCTGGAGAAGCTGCGGGTCGTCGTCGACGAGGACATCACCGCGTACGGCGAGGAGCTCGACAGGCTGGACTTCCACCCCGCCGAGAAGGGCGCCGACGACGCGATGCGCGCCGACTACGAGCGCGCCCTCGACTCGTACGACAAGGCCAAGTCCCTGATGGGCCAGGCCAGGCACCCCCATGACGTACGGGGCGTGACCGAGGCCATCGAGGACGGCCGGTACGCCCTGGCCGTCCTGTCCGCCCGCCGCGAGGGCCGCCCGCTTCCCGAGCGGCGGGCACCCTGCTTCTTCGACCCGCGCCACGGCCCGGCCGCCACCGAGGTGGAATGGGCCCCGGCCGGTGGCGCGGCGCGCCAGGTGCCCGTCTGCGCTGCGGACGCCGCCCGGCTCGCGGAGGGCGAGGACCCCATGGCCCGTACGGTGGAGACACCGTACGGCCGGCGCCCCTACTGGGAGGCGGGCCCGGTGTACGGGCCCTGGGCCGGCGGGTACTTCGGCGGCGGCCTCCTGCCGGGCCTGCTGATGGGCACCATGCTCGGCTCGATGCTCGCCACCCCGGCGTACGCGGCGGAGTACGGCGGCGCCGGCTACGAGGGCGGCGACTACTCCGGCGGCGACTTCAGCGCCTCCGACTTCGGTGGCGGCGGCGACTTCGGTGGCGGGGACTTCGGTGGCGGAGGATTCGGCGGCGGCGACTTCGGCGGCGGGTTCTGAGGATGCCGCCCAAGGGGCCCGGCGACCCGGGCGACGAGCTGGCGGACGTCGTCGCCGACTGGGCGGCCGCCATCGTCGCGAACGACGCGGCCCGCATCGGCGCGTACATGGCCGACGACTGGGTCATCGTCTCCGCGTCGGGCGTCGCGACCCGCGACCACTTCCTGGCGCTCGTCGCGTCGGGGGAGCTGACCCACTCGGCGATGGAACCGGTCGGGGAGCCCCGGGTCCGGATCGACGGTGACACGGCGCTGTTCACCGGCCGGATCACCAACACGGCCCACCACCGGGGCGAGCGGTACGAGGCGGACGAGTGGACGACGGACGTGTTCCTGCGGCGCGACGGCCGCTGGCGGTGCGTCCTGACTCACGTCACGCCGGCGTCACCCGACTGAGCAGCGCCCCGCCGATCACCCGCGCCGGCGGGCACAGGGTCTGGCCGTGGGCGGCGAACAGCTCGTCGCGCGAGGTGAACCGCCCCAGGTCCCGGCGCACCATCGCCGACAGGTCGTACGCCGCGCAGCCGTCCGTACCGCACGCCGACGCCGAGCCGTCCCAGTCCACGGCGGTGGACGACAGCGCCTCGAACAGCGTCTGCGAACCCGAGTTGGTGAAGCCGGCCGGATTGCGGGCGCCGAGGACCCCGAGCGGCGCGTACAGCTCCGAGACGTTCACCCACCCGCCGTCGAGGCGGAACTCCGGCCACGCGAGGACCACCGCGTCCGGCACCAGCCGGCGCACGCGCGGAAAGCGGGGGTACCAGAACGAGCCGTCGACCAGCAGGCCGCGCACCCGCGTGGGCACCCCGGCCGCCCGGGCGACCGCCTCCAGGACCGCCAGCCGCTGACTGCACGACCCCCGGCGGCGCGCCAGGGTGCGCGAGGCGGGCTGGGCGTCGTTCATGGCGTAGACGGGCCGGACCCGCTCGCTGATGAGCCGGTGCGCGGAGAGCAGCAGCGCCCGCTGCCCCGCGTCCGGGGCGCCGTCGCGCGCGTCGGCCAGCAGCCGCTGGACGCGCGCGTGCCGCCAGTCCAGGATGCGCGTCGCGGACATGGACCCGGCGGTCCCGGACGCTCCCGCCCGGGGACGGCGGGGCCGCCACCACGGGGTCAGCACGGTGCTCGTCATGGCCGGATGCTACGGCACGGCTGCCGGAGACCGACCGGCCGGTGGCGGAACGTGACCGGGCGGGATCACCGGGGGACCGGCCTGCCCCGTACGCCGCCCGGGGCCGTGCCTCCGCGGCCCTGCGGCCCTGCGGCCAGCCCGTGCCTCCGCGGCCCTGCGGCCCCGCGCCCCGCCCGTGCCTCCGCAGCCCCGCGCCCCGCCCGCAGCCCCGCGGCCCCGCAGCCGAGCCCGCATAATCGCGGGATGCGTTCCGCCACCCCGCTGCCCTCCCCGCCCGGCAGGGACCGCCTCCCGTCCCTCACCGGGCTCCGCTTCTGGGCGGCCCTGCTGGTCGTCCTCTACCACCTGTCCCGGCAGGCCGGTGAGATCCCGGGGGTGAGCGATGCCGTCTGGTACGGCCGCAGCGGGGTGACCTTCTTCTTCGTCCTGTCCGGCTTCGTCCTGGCATGGACGTACGACGGCCGGCGCGTCCCGGCGAAGGTCTTCATGTGGCGGCGCTTCGCCCGCATCTGGCCGCTCCTGGCCGCCACGACCGCACTGTCGGTGGGCGCCTGGCTCGCGCTCGGCACGGAGGTCTCCGCGAAGGCCGTGGCGGCGTCCCTCCTCCTGGTCCACGCCTGGGCACCCGACCCGGTGATCCTCCGGGGCGGCAACCCGGCGGCCTGGTCGCTCAGCGACGAGGCGTGGTTCTACCTGATCTTCCCGCTGCTGATGGCGCTCCCGGCCGTACGCTCGCCGCGCGGACGCCGGTGGATCGCGGCCGTGTGCTGCGCGGGCGTGGTGCTGCTGTGGCTGAGCGGTTCCCTGTACGCGGACGCCTCCACGCGCGCGTGGGCCCTGGACTACCTGCCGCTCGCCCGGACGCTCCAGTTCCTCCTGGGCGTGGTGACCGGCCTGGCAGTGGCGCGCGGCTGGCGGCCCCCGGTCGGGCTGTGGCCCGCCGTCGCCCTGGTCCTCGGCTGGCACCTGGCCCTGGTGCCCTGGTCGGCGGCCGTCCCCGATTCCCTCTGGTACAGCCCGTACACCGCCTCCCAGTTGCTCGCCACGCCCCTGTTCGCCCTGCTGGTGGCCGCCGCCGCCCGGGCCGACCTGGACGGCCGCCCGACCGGCCTCGGCGGCGCATGGGCGGTACGGCTCGGCCACTGGTCGTACGCCTGGTACCTGATCCACGAGATCGTCATCCGTCTCCTGGTGGGCCGCACCGGTGACACGGTCACGACGTGGCTCCTGGTCCTCGCCCTGAGCCTGGCCCTGTCGGGGGCCGCCTACCAGTGGATCGAGCACCCACTGGAGCGGTGGCTGCGGAGGGCGGGCCCGGGGGTGGGTCACGCCCCCGCGTGCAGGTACCCGGCCCACAGTGACGGGGTGGCCGGGTACTCGTCCCGCAGCGCCAGGACCGACGTGCGCAGCGCGGCCGCCGAGCGGGCGCAGTCCAGCCCGCCGGCCGCCGACAAGGACATGTAGAAGCCCTTCGCCACCCGGGCCGAGATCATGTCGTCCACCTCCCACAACGTGCCCACCACATGCCGGAACCCGGCCAGTTGGAAGGCGCTCGTCAGGTGGATGGCCTCGTCCAGCAGGTCCGACGCGGCGGTGTACGTCGTCCGGCAGGCCGACAGGTACGCCAGCTCGGCCCGCTCCAGCGCCACGGAGGCGACCCCGGCGACCGTCAGCGCGCTCGTCCGGTGGTCCCACAGCAGCAGCCGGCTGCGCGAGGGGTCGCCCGCATCGGTGACCGCGTGGCACGCCAGGTGGATCACCCGGGCGTCGGCGAGCCCGGCCAGCACCGCCGCCCGCGTCGGAGGCCCGGCGACGACAGTCGTCGGCTCCGGCAGCAGTGCCGCCACCGCCGCCGCCTCTTCCGAGGCCCCGGCCAGCGGAGGGGCACCCGGGGTGCTCGGCATCGCGACGACCAGCGAGCGCCCCGGCCCGCCCCCGGCCGGCCGGGGGCGCCGGGCATGCCGGAGGGCACGGATCGTGGGCGTGTACGAGGAGACGACCCGGTCCAGGACCGTGCGGTCGCCGCCGCCGGCGGAGTCCGCGTGGTGCCCGGCGGCGTGCAGCGGCAGCGACCCCAGCAGGCCCCCGGGGGACCACCACACGCGGGGCGGCTCACCGTCCTGCCCGGAGCCCGGACCGATGTCGAGGGCCAGGAGGACCGGCTCCACCGCCACGTCCCACAGCCACCCCAGGATGCCGCTCAGCGTCCGCTGCGCCTCGCGCTGGGCACGCCAGCCGGTCCTCGGGTCGGCGACGACGGCGAGGGTGCGGTGGAAGAGGTCGGCCCGGGAGGTCAACTCGGCGTGCGTGAGGCGGGGCAGCGCCAGGTGCCGCACACCGCCACCGGTGACCAGGAGGGCGTCGCAGCGGGTCTCGTCGCAGTTGAACACCACGATCGGCCCTGCTTCGGCCGCAGCGAGGAGCGCCTCCGGCTCCGGTTGCCGGGCGAACGAGGCGAAACCCTCAAAGCCGCGGATCTCCTCGATCGTCGCGGTGAGTTCCGCGGCCGCGCGGGCGCGGTCCACGGGCCCGTCGCCCTCGCCGTCGAGGAGGTCACGCAGGCGGAGGAAGCGGTCGGCGTGGTCGGCATGGTGCCGCCGCAGGTCCGAGATGTCCCCGCGGGTGTCCAGCATCTGGCTCAGGAGGACCGCCCGGCCCTGTTCCAGGGTCTGGAGGGCGCTGCGGGCGGCATACGGCCGGAGGGGCAGGTATCGCGCTTCGGGGTGTCGCTGCTCACCCGCGTCGAGGGACGCGGCCGCGGTGAACGTGACCAGGGCGGAGAGGTCCTTCACCGCGTGCTGCTGATCGGCCCGCGCGATCCGGCGCGGGGCGACGAGCGGGATGAGCTCGACCGCGTGTTCCAGCAGATCGAGGGCCGACACCATGTCCAGCGGGTAAAGCGTGAGCGCGGCCGCCCAGGCCGAACGGATGCGCTGAGTGGCCGCGAGGACCTCGCTGTGGGCGGCCTTGGTGAGTCCGGCGACGGCCTCCACGACGCCGAAGGGAACCACGGTCCTGCCACGGAGTTCACTCAACATGCGGAAGATCTCGTCCGGTTCGGTCGCGTCGGCCTGTACCTTCTGGGCGATCCCGAGGTTGTGGTGGAAGAGGCCGAGGGCGGCGTGGTCGGGGGGAGCGAGGTCGACGACTCGTCGGCACAGTGTGACGAGTTCGTCCGCGTCGACGCGTTCGGGATGCCGCTGCTGCTCGTCGATCAGAGCGGCGACCAGGGAACTCAGCGTGGGGACCGACCCGGGATCGTGGGCCGCGACCTCGTCCGCGGCGCGCCGTGCGGTCGCCAGGGCTTCGTCGAGGTCGGACCCGTCGCCCCCGTGCCGATAACGCAGCAGCAGCGCGCTGCTGAGCCCGGAGAGGACGATCGCCTTCTCGAACTCGCACGATTCCGCGGCGCGCCGGAGCAGGCCGACGGCCTCGTTCAGGTCCGCCGGGTCACCACAGCGATCGAAGCGCTGCGTGAGGGCGAACCCGAGCCCGTGGAACTCCCGAGTCGACACGGCCTCGGGTGAGGCGTGCAGCCGGCGCAGTGTCCGGACAGCGGTGTCCAGGTCGTCGAGGCTGCCGGTGTCCGCACCCCGCTCGGCCAGGGACGTGCCCAGGACGTACAGGGCGTCCAGCCCGGCCTGGCCGTCGAGCGCCTCGTCCCCCAGCAACCGGACGGCCTCCCGGGCGTGGTCGACCGCCTCGTCCAGCGTGGCCAGGTCTCCCACGTGCTGGTAGAGGTAGAACAGCGACATGCCGAGCTGCACCAGGACACCCGGTCGCCCGGGATCGGTGTCCGCCGCCGCCCCCAGCGACTCGCGGGCGGCGGCCACCGAGGCGTGCAGCGCGTCCAGCCCCCTTCCCTCCCGGTACCTGGCCCGCTGCACCTGGGCGGTCAGGGCACCGAACAGCATCACGTGGTCGGCCGAGGAGACCTCCCGGACGGCGTCCGAATCCAGCAGTCCGGCGGCCTCGTCGAGGTCCTCGGGCCGGCGCGCGTGGACGTACCGGAACCACAGGGCCCGGGGCAACGCCCGGGTCAGGACGGCCAGGAGGTGGGGCGGCGCCCGGTGACCGTCCCGGTCGGCCAGTCCGGCACGGATCACGGAGACGGCCCGCTCCACGTCATCGCGGGTCGCCTTGTGCTCGATGCGCTCCAGGAGACTGATGGCCAGTCTGCGGAGCAGCTCCCAGCGAAGGGTGACGTCGTCGCCGGGGAGGAGCGCCAGCGCTTGTTCCTGCGCGTCGATCACGGCGTCCAGGTCCTCCGGCCGGTGATCCTCCTGGTACCGCCTCCAGGAGGCGAAGGCCCGCTTCATCAGCAAGTAGGCGCGTTGAGTGGCCGTATAGGTGTCCGGCATCTCGCGTACGAGCGCCGTCCACTGGCGGATCGCCTCGTCGAGGTCCGCCCTGTCGGCGCCCTTCTCGAAGCGGCCCTCCAGAGCCTCCGCGACGGCCTGCCGCCCGTACGAGCGTGATTCGGGGAAGTCCAGGGCCGCCCGGCCCGCCGCCAGCACGTCGTCCCACCGGTGTTCCGCCTGGGCACGAACGACCCGCTCGCCCAGCAGCGAGGTGAACATCCCCATGAGCCCGTCCCGGTCGGCGGGCCGCAGGGGCTCCCGCAGAGCGGCGACGCACGCCTCGAACGCGGTGCGCAGATCGCCGGAGGACTTGGTGATCCCATGGCGACGGGCCAGGGCGATGGCGAGGTTCCCCCGGATGCCCGGCCGGCTCGGGTGACCGGAGCAGGTGACACGGGCGGCACGGCTCAGCAACCCGATGGCCTGGAGGAGCGAGCCGACGTCACCCGTGACGTCGTACCGCGCGTACAGCACGGTGCCGAGGCCACCCAGGTGGACGCCGTACTGGTCGTTGCCCGGATCGGCGTACTCCAGCAGGAACCGGCACCAGGCGGTGAGTCCCTCCAGGTTCCCGCCGACATCGCCCCCCGCGGCCAGGATCTGGGCGATCTGCGTGTCCACATGGGTGCTGTATGCGTCCGCGATCTCCGTCCGGAGACCGTCGGGGATGAGGTACATCCGGTGCGGAAGGAAGTGCGGCGACAGCATCCGTACCGCGTCGTCCAGGTCGCCCTGCGCGCCGCGCAGTTCGTAGCGGTGCCAGTACAGCAGCCCGAGTGCGGCGGTGACCTGCTCGTCCCCGGGGGTGGCCGCGGCCAGCCGTGCCAGAGAGGCCATCAGGGAGGCGTCGGGCGGTACCGGCGCGGCGCCCGCCCACGCCGCTTGCAGGTCCCGCGCCGCCCGCGCCAACAACTCCGCGCGTGATCCACCGACAGGTTCTTCCACCCCGGCCGCCCCCAACTGCCGCCCCGCACACCGTTGTTCCTGCATGATGCCCTGAAGGCAGCGGCACACGGGAGGAGTCGGCATGACACACGACGAATCGTCGGCACGGGTGCGACGAGGGCTGTCGTACGTCTGCGAACACCTCGACGCACTGCGGGAGCACCTGACCGAGCTGGGCCGGACCGAGGAACTCGATCGGCTGCTGCGTGCCGTCGTCGACGGCACGGAGGATGCCGCGACGCACCTCGAGACCGTCGACCGGATCGTACGGGCCGACGGTGACGCGCGCGGCGCCTACGGTGCCGGGGCCCGCACGGTCCGCGAACCGTCGCCCCTCGGCGTGGGGACGGCCGCCGAGGCCGACGTCGCCTTCCTCTGCCCCCTGAACGCCTGCGCGCGGGTGGAATGGGCGGAGCCCACGATGCGAACGCCCCCGCGCTGCCGGATGGGCGACGTTCCGCTGCGCTGGGTCAAGGGCTGACATGGGCGGCCTGCTGACGGAGCTGGGCAAGCGCCTGGCGGAGCGGTGGATGTCCCTGCTGGTGCTCCCGGGCGCGCTGTTCCTGGCCGCCGCCTTCACCGCCCGGACGCTCGGCCACGCCCACGCCGTCGACCTGGACCTCCTGGTCCGCGAGGCGCAGGCGTGGCGCCCGGCGCCCGGTGCGGGAGCCGGGGCACGGCTCGCGGTGCTCCTGCTGGTCGTGGCGCTGCTGGCCGCCGCTGTGGGTCTCGTGGCCCAGACGCTCGGCTCACTCGTGGAGCGGCTGTGGTTCGCGGCCGACTGGGGCTCCTGGCCCCGGCCGCTGCGCGCCCTGGCCCGGTGGCGGGTGGCCGGGCGCCTGCGGCGGCGCGCCGATGCCGTGGCCGCGTACGAGCGGGAGCGGCGGCGCTCCGGTGAGCTGCTGGCCTCCGGCACACCCGGCGGCGGAACGGACCTCGGGCCGGCCCGGCTCGCCGTGGCCCGCGTCTCGCCCGAGGAACCCCACCGGCCCACCTGGTCCGGTGACCGGATGCACGCCGTCACCCTGCGCCTCGCCCGTGACCTGGACCTGGACCTGGCCACGGTGTGGCCCGCCCTGTGGCAACTGCTCCCGGACGCCCCGCGCCAGCAGATCGAGACGGCCCGCGAAGCCCTCGGCCGGGCCACCACCCTGGTGGCCTGGGCCGTGCTGTACGCCGCGCTCGCTGCCTGGTGGTGGCCCGCCCTCCCGCTGGCCGTCGCCACGTACGTCACCGCCCGGCTGCGCATCCGCAGCGGGGTGGACGCCTATGCAGCCCTCATCGAGGCCACGGTCCACGTGTACGTCGCCGAACTCGCCGAGCGCCTGCGCGTCCCCGCCCAGGGTGTCGTCGGCAGGCGTACGGGCTGGGAGATCACCTGCCTGCTCCAGGGCAAGCGCCACCTCATCGACCTGACGGCCCACGAGCCGCAGTAACCGACCCGGACGGCCTCGGCGGTACGTGCGCGGTACGGCTCGGCCACGGGTCGTGCGCCTGGTGGAGCGCCTGTTGCGGCTGGGGCCGGGCCGGACGGGGGGGCACCCGCACCCGGTCCGGCCCCGTGCCTCCGGCTCAGCGGCCGTCGGTGACGACCTGGTTCGCGGGCAGCCAGTGCCCGGTGAGTTCGCCCTCCGACACGCGGCACATCGCCCGGCCGTTGACGACGGCCCGGCGGTCGAACCGGAACGTCTGCTCCGTCTCCGACTTCAGCGACTTGGTGGTGCCGGTCGCGTTGTTGGTCCCGAAGCTGTAGGCGGTGACGTCACGACCCGCCGGGATGGTGAGCGTGCGCTGCGCCCGGTAGGTGGGGTGCGCTCCTGCTCGGTGACACTGTCCAGCATCGCGAGCTGGGCGAAGAGGCTGATCGCCTCGCCCCGGGCCATGCCGGAGTACCAGGGCGCCTTGTAGTCCACCCCGCCGTGCTCGGCGTGCTTGTAGTCCCAGGGGTAGGGGAAGTACCAGGCACCCCGGGTCTGCACGCGCTTGGTGATCAGGCGGTTCGCCTGGTCCTTGGCCCGCTTGAGGAACAGGGCCTTACGGGTGGGGTCCGTCTCGGTGCGGTAGCTGGTGATGCAGCCGAGACCGAACTGGATCTGGCCGACCGGGTGGTCGTAGCCCACGGGACCCGGCTTCGTGCTGCCGGCGGTCGTGGGCTTCCAGTACATGTACACACCCTGCGTGTTCAGTGGTACACCGACGACAGGGGAGGCGTCACGTTCGCCCAGGCCGTGGGCCGGTTGCGCCACGGCCGCAGGGACTCGGGGAGGTCCTTCACCATTGTGTAGCCGGCGCGCTTGAACTCGAACGGCAGGACGGTGGGCACGTCCTTCTCGACCGCCCGGGGGTCGGGCTTGCCGTCCTGAGAGGGAGGGGCGGTTGCTGAGGGTGGAGCTGCCATGACAGCGGGGACGGCGAGGCGCGGCGGGCGGAGGCCGCGGAGCGGAATTCCGGCAAGTGGGGTGGCCCCCGCTCATAGAGTGACGGTATGTCACGTACTTTCGAAGATCTCGTCGCCGAAGCCGGCGCGGTGGACGTCTCCGGGTGGGACTTCTCCTGGCTGGAGGGGCGGGCGACCGAGGAGCGGCCCTCGTGGGGGTACCAGCGCCTGCTGGGTGACCGCCTGGCCGGTGCGTCCGCCGGGCTGGACGTGCAGACCGGGGGCGGCGAGGTGCTGGCGGGTGTGCCCGTGTACCCGCCCACCATGGTCGCCACGGAGGCATGGCCGCCGAACGTCGCCCGGGCCACCGGGCTGCTGCACCCGCGCGGGGTGGTCGTGGTGGCGGACCCGGAGGAGCCGCCGCTGCCGTTCTCGGACGGGGCGTTCGACCTGGTCACCAGCCGTCATCCGGCCACGGTGTGGTGGTCCGAGATCGCCCGGGTGCTCCGGCCGGGCGGGACGTACTTCGCCCAGCACGTGGGTCCCGAGACGGTCTTCGAGCTGATCGAGTTCTTCCTCGGCCCGCTCTCCGGCGACCTTCGCCGCAGGCGGCACCCGGAGGAGGAGACGGCCGAGGCCCGGGCGGCCGGGCTGGAGATCGTGGACGTGCGCATTGAGCGGCTCCGGATGGAGTTCTTCGACGTCGGCGCGGTCGTCTACTTCCTGCGGAAGGTGATCTGGACGGTGCCGGGCTTCACGGTGGAGGGGTACCGGGAACGACTGAGGGACCTGCACGACCTCATGGAGGCCGAAGGTCCCTTTGTCGCGCACTCGTGCCGGACGCTCATCGAGGCCCGTAAGCCGCTCACTCGGCGGTCTTGATCGCGGAGATCTCGAACGTCAGCTTGATCTTGTCGCTGACCAGCACGCCGCCGGTCTCCAGCGCGGCGTTCCAGGTCAGGCCCCACTCGGAGCGGAGCAGCTCGGCCTTGCCCTCGAAGCCGACGCGCTCGTTGCCGAACGGGTCCTTGGCGGCGCCGTTGAACTCCAGGTCGATCGTGATCGGCTTGGTGACGCCCTTGATGGTCAGGTCGCCGGTGATGCGGTAGTCCGTGCCGCCCAGCGCCTCGGCGGAGGTGGAGCGGAACGTCATCAGCGGGAACTGCTCGGCGTCGAAGAAGTCGGCGCTGCGGAGGTGGGTGTCGCGGTCGGTGCTGCCGGTGTCGATGGACGCGATCGTGACGTCGATGGAGGCGCTGGAGGCCGCCGGGTCGGCACCGTCCAGGTCGAGGGTGCCCTCGTACTCGGTGAAGGCGCCGCGCACGTTGGTGACCATGGCGTGCCGGGCGGCGAAGCCGATGCCGCTGTGGGACGGGTCGATCGTGTACGTGCCGGTCAGGGCGGCCAGGGCCGGGTCCACGGCGGTGGCGGCGGGGGCGGTGACGGTGGTGCTGCGGCTGAACAGACCCATGATGACGATGCTCCTTCGATGCGTTGGTTGAACCTTCAACGAGAACGACAGTAGACCTATTCCGTTCAACTTTCAACCACTCTGCTGGATTGAGTTCGCGATCAATCGGCCGGACAGATCATCAAGGGCGTGGTTATGATGCGCGGGATGATGAACAACTCCTCGTACGGATTGGGGGAATCGTTCGCTCAGGGTGAGTGCTGATGCCGCACCCCTCCGCGAACGAGATTCCGCCCCACCTGCTGATGTGGCAGCGCGTACGTGCGTACGCCGTGCCACCGTCCATGATCGAGACCGCGACCGCCCGGAGGGCCGTCGGTGACTGGGCCGGCGCCTGTGCCGCCGCCCGGGTCGACGTCGATCTCGATCTGCGCGCCGTGCGCGACCGCCACGGCACCGACACGGTCACCCGCCTCCGCGCGGACCTGCGCCGACTCGCACCCGATCTGCTCCGCTGGCACATGCCCCGGATCGCCCCCGGCGGGCGGCTCCGCCCCGGCCTCACCCTGTCCCTGGCCCGCTACCCCGGGCGCCCCGGAAGCACGGTGCACCTGGTCGTGCGGACGCCGCCGGCCCGGGCGGACGCCGGGCAGCGGATGTCCCTGGCCCTCTGGGACGGGTCCGGCGGCGGTGCCTCGGCCCACCACCCGCACCCGCATCCCGACCGGCGTTTCCGGCTCGACCTGCACCGGCACTTCTGGGACGCGGGGCGGAGCGGCGAACTGGCCGGGCGGTGCGGCGACGACCCCGGCCCCTGGGCGGTGACGCGCTGGGCCGCCGAGGCGGAACACCTGCTGCGGGCCGAAGGCCGCCCCCGCGGGGCCTTCACCGTGCGGCTCGGCCCCCGCGACCGGGCCGTGCTGGAGCTCGTCGCCCCCGACGACAGCCACGCCCCGGCGTTCCGGCCACTGCCCGGCACCCTGCCGCCGCAGGGGGTCGCCGCGCTCCCGGTGCTGCCGGAGGCGGCGGCCCGGGTCCTTCCCGACCGGGAGCTGCTCCGCGCGGGGCTCGTCCCGGCCGGGCGGCTGCACCCGCTCGTCGCCGCGGCGCTGGACGCTCCCGGACCGGCGCCGGCCACCGGCCCCGTACCCGCTTCCGGTGATCCGCACCGGGTGGAGTGCCGGGGCGAGGTCCACCGGATCGCCCTGCGGGACGGGGTGCTGACCGCGGTCGACCACGACCCGGACCAACTGCGGCGCGAGGAACTGCTGGTGGCGCTCGGCGGGCCACCGCTGCCCTGCCTGCGGGCCATCGACGCGGTGCACCGCGATCCGGAGGCCCTGCCCGCGGTCCGCGAACGGCTCGCGCACGGGGACGTGACCGGCGCGCTGGCCGTCGTCGAGGGGCTGCTCGGCCCCCGTGCCGTCCTGCGCGACGGGCCCCTGCGCGACGCGCTGGAGTCGGCCGCGGCCCGCCGTATCGACCACGGACTGTTCCGCTCGGGGCTGCTCGCCGAGCACCCCGCCGCCGGCGCCCGCCGCCCGCGGCCCAACCGCCGCAAGCGCGGCAGCCGGGCCCGGCCCCGTACCGGCCTGCACAACTGACCCGCATCCGCAGACGCACGACGGCCGGGGTGGGGCCGTGCAGGGTCGCCCCCGCAGCGGATTGGCGGCGACGCACGGCTCCTTGACCGTTCGGGCACCCCGCCGACCGCGAGGAGGCGAGCCCGGAGGGGCCCCGCCCCACCCGCACCGGGCCTGCCGCGTCGCGCGCACGTCCCGTTCCCTCGCTCCCACCCTCCCTCCCTACACACCCAGGTGATCCCATGACTTCTCCCGCCCAACTCTCCCTCGCCGACGACCTCCTGACCCTCCTCCGCACCACCACCACCGAGCCCCGCCCCGACGAGCAGCTCGAGGCGCTCACCCTGGCCGTCGCCGCCGACCTGCCCGTTCTGCTCTGGGGCGAGCCGGGCATCGGCAAGACCGCCGCCCTCACCCAGCTCGCGGCCACCCTCGACCTGCCGCTGACGACCGTGATCGCCAGCGTCCACGAACCCTCCGACTTCTCGGGGCTGCCCATCGTGGGCGACGACCCTGCCGTGCGGGGCGTGCCGAT
The DNA here is from genome assembly GCF_004353505.1 of Streptomyces sp. WAC05374. Lineage (GTDB taxonomy): Bacteria > Actinomycetota > Actinomycetes > Streptomycetales > Streptomycetaceae > Streptomyces. The sequence goes on along the minus strand of NZ_SMNQ01000016.1, from coordinate 14,901 downwards.
GGCGCCGCCGCAGTGGGCCGTGGAACTCGTACGCGCCGGACGTGGGCTGCTCTTCCTGGACGAGCTGTCCACCGCCACCCCGGCCGTCCAGGCCGCACTGCTCCGGGTCGTCCTGGAGCGGAAGGTCGGCGAGCTCCAACTGCCGCCGGGCGTGAGGATCGTGGCCGCCGCCAACCCGCGCGCCTCGGCGGCGGACGGGTGGGAGCTGAGCCCGCCGCTGGCCAACCGTTTCGTGCACCTGTACTGGGTGCACGACCGGGAGGTGGTGGTACGCGGGCTCGGCGGCGTCTGGCCCCGGGCGGAGCTGCCCCGCCTCGAACCGGAGCGGCTGCCGCAGGCGGTGGCCCTCGCCCGGCGCGCGGTCTGCGGCTTCCTGAAGGCCCGGCCGACGCTGATCCACCGGCTGCCGAACAGCGAGACCCGGCGCGGCGGCGCCTGGCCCTCGCCCCGGAGCTGGGAGGCCGCGCTGACGCTGCTGGCCTTCGGCACGGCGGCCTCCGTCTCCCGGGACGTGCTGGCGCTCCTGGTACGGGGCGCGGTGGGCGACGGGGCGGGGCTGGAACTCCTCGCCCACCTCGACCGGATGGACCTGCCGGACCCGGAGGACCTGCTGGCCGACCCGGCGGCCGCCGAGCTGCCCGAGCGGGGCGACCTGCGGCAGGCGGCCCTGGAGGCGGTCGTCGCGGCCGTCGGCGCCCGGCCGGAGCGGGAGCGGTGGGAGGCGGGCTGGGCGGTGCTCGTCCGGGCGCTGGAGACGGGAGCCCCGGACCTGCTGGTCGGCCCCGCCTCGGCGCTGGCGGGACTGCGGCGCGACGACTGGGAGGTCCCGGCGGCGGTGGAACGGCTCGCCGGGGTGATCGGGCTCGCCCGGCGGGCGGACCGGTCGGTGGGCCGCGTCGCGGCGGCGGCCGGCGCCGGGCGTACGACGGGGGCGCGCCGATGACAGCCGCCGAACGCCACCCGGGCCATCCCGTACCGTCCCCCGAGCACCGCACCCCGCGCCCGGAAGCCCGACCCCCCGGCCACTTCACCCCGCGCCCCGTGCCGCGGCCCATGTCACCGCCCCCGCCGCCACGCCCGGTGCGGGTCACCGTGCCGGAGCCGGCGGCGGCCTCCCGGGGGCCGTACCACCGGCCCGGCCTCCGCCTGGACCGGGAGAAGTTGCTGGCCGCCCGGCTGCACGCGGTGAAGGTCCGCCCCTACCTGGCCGACGCGCTGTTCGCGCTGCACGTCGTGGAGGACGGCACGGTGCCCACGATGGCGGTGGACGCGTACTGGCGCTGCTACGTCTCGCCCGGCTTCGTGGACCGCATGCCGGTGGAGGAGCTGGCGGGTGTGTGGGTGCACGAGGTCTCCCACCTGCTGCGGGACCACCACGGCCGGGGGGAGCGGTACGCACGGGAGCACGAGGCGTACGGGCCCGGCGAGCGGCTGCGGCGGAACATCGCCGCCGACTTCGAGATCAACGACGACATCTACGGTGACGGTCTGCCCCTGCCCCGGGGCGTGGTGCTGCCGTCGCTGCTGCGGCTGCCCACCGGGCTGCTGATGGAGGAGTACCTGCGGACTTCGTCGATGTCCGGGCTCGCCGCGGACCTGGCGTGGCTGGACTGCGGCGGTGGCGCCGACGGGCAGGACCGGCCGTGGGAGCTGGGGCCCGAAGGGGCGCACGGGCTGACCAGGCAGCAGCGGGACGCGGTCCGCTTCCGGGTCGCGGAGGGGATCAAGGGCCGGCCGGGCGACGCGCCCGAGGGCTGGCGCCGCTGGGCGGAGGAGGCGTTCCACCCGCCGCAGCCGTGGCGCCAGTTGCTGGGGGCGGCGGTCCGCTCGGCGGCCACCGCGCCGGGGGCGGGGGAGGACCACAGCTACCGGCGGCCGTCCCGGCGCTCGGCGAGTCTGCCCGGGGTCGTGCTGCCGAGCCTGCGCCGTACCCCGCCCCGGGTGTGCGTGGTGATCGACACCTCCGGGTCGGTGAGCGACGCCGAGCTGGGCGGCGCGCTGCTGGAGGTGGCGGCCATCTCGCGGGCGGTGGGCGGCCGGCGTGACCTGGTCTCGGTGATCTCCTGCGACGCGGCGGCCGGGATCGCCGTCCCGCTCTGCCGCGCCGAGGGCATCGAGCTGGTCGGCGGCGGGGGGACGGATCTGACCTCCGGTTTCGCCCGGGCGCTCCGCTCCAAGCCCCGGCCGGACGTCATCGTCGCCCTGACGGACGGTCAGACGCCGTGGCCGTCCGCGCAGCCGCCCTGCCGCACCGTCGTCGGCCTCTTCCCCCGGCCCGCCGGAGCCGCCGACGAGAACGATCCCGACTACGTCCCGGACACCCCGCCGTCCTGGGCGCGGGTGGTCACCATCGGCTGAGGGCCCGGCGGTGTGACGGGACCGTAAAGATCCGCAAGTCCGTCAACGGGCGCCGGGCGGGGGGCCTATGCTGCCGTGAGCATTTCAAGATCACCTGCGGAAACCAACGGGGACATGAACAAGTACACAGTGATGGCCGCCGGCCTCGTCCTGTCGCTCGGCCTTGTGGCGGGCTGCGGCTCCTCCGGCGAGGAGGCCGCCCGGCCGAAGAGCAAGGGCTCCGCCGGCCCGGACGGCGCCGCCCCCAAGGGGCCGGTCTACGGCGGCCCCGCGATACCCGGCCTGGCCGCCAAGCCCGCATGGAGTCTGGCGGGCGCCAACGCCAACGCGATCGACCTCGGGGACACCTTCCTCTTCGTCAAGAGAAACGACGGCACGTACGCCCTGGGTGAGAAGTACGGCACGGACGACCCGGTCGACGGCTCGGTCGGCACCCTGCACTTCACCAACGACCCCGAGCCGGCCACCCTGGAGTTCCGGGACGTGAAGACCGGTGCTGTGCGCAAGACCCTCAAGGTGACCACCGACCGGGTGGCCGCCACGACCTGGCACGACGGGGTCCGCGCGGTCGCCGTGTTCGCCGGCGCCACCACCGAGTCGGACGGGCTGAGCGCCGAGAAGAAGTCCACCTCGGTCACCGTCTACGGCAGCGACGGCACCGAGCTGGGCAAGGCCGAGCGCGAGGGTGAGAAGTTCCACGTCCACGAGGGCCACATCGTCGAGCAGGACGGTGACGCGAGCCTGAAGCTCACGCCCGTCGACGGCGGGCCCGCCCGGAAGGTCACCTGCACCGGGCAGCTCGCGAGCTGCTCGTACGACCCGCGCAGCAACGAGATCGACGGCGGCCAGGCCCACGCCCCCCTGATCACCGGAAAGTACGCCTTCCACGTCGAGAACGCGACCACCTACGAGGACGAGCAGGAGCAGCTCGTCATGTCGGAGCTGGCCACCGGCAAGAAGGTGTGGAGCACCGCGGACGTCTCCCCGCCCGCGGGCGTGAAGCTGGACGACGACGGCGAGCGCACCAGCGGTGCCGTCCGCGTCCTGGACGTGCGCGACGGCCGTGTCCTGACCGCCTGGGTCGTGGCCGCGTTCGAGCCCGACACCTGGGTGACGGCGACGTACGACATCGCCACCGGCAAGCAGGTCGGCGGGTCCACCACGTACACGTACGCGGACAGCCCCCACGACACCGTCAGCACGGAGGGCACGTCGGTGTTCTCGCCCGACCGGACCCTCGCCGCCGCCGACACCGAGAACGGCACCGCCGTGTGGCAGCCCGGCGACGGCAAGGAGGTCTGGGCGCAGAAGGAGGAGGAGAAGGACATGAAGCCCCTGCGCTTCTCGCCCAGTGGTGTGCTGTACGGCATCACGAGCGAGGACCAGTTCGAGGAGGACGTGTACCTCGCCGTCGACGGCCGTACGAAGAAGGTCCTGGCCAAGCTGCCCGAGGAGAGCCTCCCGCTGTTCACCGAGGGGTCCGGGTACGGCTACATCAGCACGGAGAAGGGCTTCTTCGTGTTCCCCTCGACGGGAGCCTGACGGCCGGGCTACGACCCGACCGACACCGTGAAGCGGCGCGGGTTGCCGTCGTGCGCGGCGCCCGAGACGTCCGGCCGGCCGTCCGGCCGGACGTCGTCGTACGGGAAGGCGTATCCGATCGGCGTGTGGGCGTGGACCACGCGGGAGAAGTGGTTGGCCGACGGGTCGCGGTAGTAGTCCGAGGGGGCCGGGCCGTTCGGCTGGTCGGGGTGGGTGAGCAGCGTCGTACGGTTGAAGCCGGCGGCGAGCCGGGCCAGCAGCGCCTTGCGGTCGTCGGAGTCGCCGGGGTTGTTGGCGAACGGCCCGTGGTTGCAGGTGAAGACGTCCCGGGAGGTGGGGCGGGTGAAGCTGTGGCCGCCGGTGAAGGTCAGGACGTCACCGTTGACCCGGCCCACCCGTACCCCGCGCCCGCCCTGGAGGTCGACGCGCAGGTCGGTGGTGCGGTACTTCTGCCAGACGCGGTCGATGTAGCCGGTGAAGGCGGTGCGGAACGGCATCTGGTCGGGGCGGTCGAAGTACGGCGCCATCAGGTTCTGCGGGGAGATCACCCGCAGGACGGAGCCGTTGGATGCGCGGATGACCAGCTTGTCCCACGGCTGACCGTCCCGGGCCGCCTGGGCGACGAGCCCGTCCGCGATCCGCTGGAGGGCGCCGGCCGGCAGCGGGGCGACGGTGTGGGTGGCGTCCCCCGTGAGGGTCAGGCCGATGGGCAGGGCGGTCACCAGGTCGACGTAACTGATGTTCGCGTAGAGCTGCTGGGGGTTGAAGGTGAATTCGGCGAAGGACCACACCCGGCCGTAGTTCGGGTCGGCGGGGGTGGCGAAGGCGGGCTCGACGAGGGCGGGGCCGGGGTTGAGGAAGAAGTCGAGCCGGTTGTCGCGCACGAAGTAGACGCGGGCGCCGTACATCTGAGGAAGCATCAGCACGACGGGCCCGGCGCCGGCCGGGCGCAGCGGTATCGCGCAGTCCACGGGGAGCGGGGTCATCGGGGCGGCCGGGGGCTCGGGGCGGTACACGCCGCCGCCCGGGCGCAGCAGCACCCAGCGGCCGGTGCCCTGCTCGCGGCCGGTGACATAGGCGCGGACGGTGCCCGGCAAGGACCGGTTCTCCAGGGCCAGTTCACAGGTCGCGGGTGCGGCGGAGGCGGTCCTGCCGCCGTGGAGCCCGAACGCGGTGGCCGCGGCGGCCGCCGCCGTGCCGGTGAGGAGGGCGCGGCGGGTGAGGGGGCGCGGGGAGTGTGCGTGGGACGTCATGGGTGCGCTCCAGGGGGGTGGGGGGTGGGTGCCGCTCACTCTCGCGCCGCCCGGGAAGGGCGTCAAGAGTTGTGACTGAGAGCGCTCTCAGATTTTTTGTTCCTTCACAACTTGGCGATGCCTGAGAGGACTTGGATTAACGGCGGGCCGTTGTTGGACTGGCGTCGCCCCGCCGCGTCCGTTGTGTTGACGGTGCTGTGAGGCGACCGTTACCCCAGTGGCCATGTCGCCACGATTCCGCGCGGTGTGCGCCCTCGCCGCCGCCTCGTCCGCCGTCTTCGCCCTGGCACTGCCGGCCGCCGCCGGACCGCCCGCGGCCGGACCGCCCGCCACCGCCGGACCGCCCGCCGCCGGGCCGCCCCCCACCGCCACCGGCACCGCGCTCATCGGCTCGCCGGAGCTGTCCGTCGCCGTCGCCCGGGACTTCCCGCGCGTCGTGTCGTACACCGACCGGGCGAGCGGGGCGCGGCTCCTCGGCAGCACGCGTCCGGTCACCTCCGTCACGCTCAACGGCACGCCGTACGCCGTCCGGCTCACCGCCCCGCCCGTCGTCACCCCCACGAGCGCCCGCTACACGCTGGGCTTCCCCGGCCTGCCGGGCGTCGAGGCCGACGCCGCGCTCACCGTCTCCGGGCGGGCCACCACCTTCCGGGTGACGGCCGTCCGCGACACCGACGCCTTCCGGGTGGGGACCATCGACATACCCGGCCACGACCTGGTCTCCGTGGGGTCCGCCGAACCCGGTGCCGCCACCGCGTTCACCCGGCTGGACCCCGACTCGACGCGCACCGCCGACGTCTTCGGCACCGTGACGGAGGGCACGCCCGCCGACGCGGCACCCGTGGGGGCGAGCTACGCCCTCGTCAGCACCGGCTCGCTCGCCGCCGCCGTCGAGTCCAACTCCAGCTACGACAAGCCCTCCGGGGCCACCAACGGCGACGACGCCCGCTTCTGGCACCAGGCCCGCCGGTCGGAGGACGGCGGCGTACGCGTCGGGGTGTGGTCCGGCCAGTGGACCTACCGGGGCGCGGGCGCGCCGCGGCCCGAGAGCGGCGGCCACCTGCCCTGGGCCAAGGTCGTCGTCACGCCCGACGCCAACGGGGACGCCCGGGTCGACTGGCAGGACGGCGCCGTCGCCTTCCGTACGATCGGGATCAGGGCCCCGGGCAGTGAGCGGACACCGGACCGGGTCGTCACCCACATCCCGTTCAACTTCGCCAGCCAGGCCACCCACCCCTTCGCCCGCACGCTCGACGACGTCAAGCGCGTCTCGCTCTCCACGGACGGGCTCGGGCAGCTCGCGGTGCTGAAGGGGTACGGCGCCGAGGGCCACGACTCCGCCCACCCCGACTACGGCGGCAACTACAACGAGCGCGCCGGCGGCCTGAAGGACCTCAACGCCCTGCTGCGCGACGGCAGGAAGTGGGGCGCCACCTTCGGCGTGCACGTCAACGCCACCGAGTCCTACCCCGAGGCCCGCGCCTTCAGTGAGACCCTCGTCGACAAGGCGAGGCCCGGCTGGAACTGGCTCAACCAGAGCTACTACATCGACCAGCGCCGGGACATCAACAGCGGCGACCTCGCCCGCAGGTTCCGGCAGCTCCGGGAGGAGACCGACCGCAACCTGAGCTTCCTCTACATCGACGTCTACTACACGCACGGCTGGATCGCCGACAAGACCCTCCAGGCCGTGCGGGACCAGGGCTTCCACGTCGGCACCGAGTGGTCCGACAAGTTCGAGCGCGCGTCCCTGTGGTCGCACTGGGCCAACGACCTGGACTACGGAGGCGCCACCAACAAGGGCCTCAACTCGAAGATCGTCCGGTTCGTCCGCAACGGCGAGAAGGACGTCTGGAACGACCACCCGGTCCTCGGGCAGACCGCGCTGGAGGACTTCCAGGGCTGGACCGGCGAGACCGACTACACCGCCTTCCTCACCAACGTCTGGCGGAAGAACCTGCCCGCCAAGTACCTCCAGCAGCAGCGCATCCTCCGCTGGGACGGCGACGACATCACCTTCACCGGCGGCGTGCGCGGCACCGTCGAGGACGGCAGGCGCACCTTCTACGCGGACGGCCGCAAGGTCCTGGACGGCGACCGCTACCTGCTGCCCTGGAAGGGCAAGCTGTACCACTACAACAAGGACGGCGGTACGAGCACCTGGGCGGTGCCCGGCGGCACGTACACCGTCCACCGGCTGACCGACAACGGGCGGGTCCCGGCCGGGACGGTACGGGCCGGGGCGGACGGGCGGATCACCCTGACCGCCGCCCCCGGGCAGGCGTACGTCCTGTACCGGGGCTCGGCGCCCGCCGCCCCCGACCCGGCATGGGGCGAGGGCACGCCCGTGCGGGACCCGGGCTTCAACGACGCGCGGCTGCGGGCCTGGACCCCGACCGGGGCGGTCGCGCGCCACACCGACGAGCAGGGGCGCAACAGCGCGGTGCTCACCGGCCGGGCCCGCGCCGGGGTGGCCCAGCGGATCACCGGGCTGACGCCGGGGAGGCGGTACAGCGCGTCCGCCTGGATCGAGGTCGAGCCGGGGGCGGCGCGCCGGACGACGCTGGCGGCCGGGGACGTCTCCGTGGCCGTCGAGCGGTCGCCGGTGCCCAACCGGATCGCCGCCTCCGACTGGCACGGGACGTCGATGCAGCGCGTGAAGGTCCACTTCACCGCCCCGGCGGACGGGGCGGTGCCGCTGTCCGTCACGGCCGCGGGCGGGTCCGGGCCGGCGCGCGTGCGGGTGGACGACGTACGGGTGGTGGAGAACGCCCCCACGGTGAAGGAGGGGTCCGTGTACGAGGACTTCGAGGCCGTCGACCAGGGCTGGGGGCCGTTCCTGAAGGGCGACGCGGGCGGCGCCAACGACCCGCGGACGCACGTGAGCCGGCTCCACGCCCCGTACACCCAGGCGGGCTGGAACGGCAAGCTCGTCGACGACGTGCTGGAGGGTGACGAATCGCTGAAGGCCCACGACGAGAACACCGGCCTCGTCTACCGCACCGCCCCCTGGACCGTGTCCATGAAGGACGGGCACAGCTACCGGGTCGCGTACGACTACCAGTCCAGCCACGCGGGCGCGTACGAGTGGGTGACCGGGTACGACCGGGCGGCCGGGACCGCCGCCGAGACGCGCCGCACCCCCATCGGCGAGCAGCGCACCACCGGCCGCTTCAGCGAGACCGTGACGGCCGGGTGCGGCGACACCTGGACCGGGCTGCGCAAGCGCGCGGGCGCCCCGGACGGCGCCGACTTCGTCCTCGACCGGTTCACCGTCACCGACCTCGGCCCGGCCACCGGCCGCCCCGCGTGCGGCACGCTCGCCCTCACGGCCGCCGAGCCCCTGGAGCCGGGGCGCCCGAACGACGTCACGGCGACCTTCACCAACGACGAGCCGGCCGCCGTGCGCCCGTCCGTGACGCTCACCCTGCCGGAGGGCTGGACCGCCGGGCCGCCCGGCCCGGTCACCCCCGGCGCGGTCGGGCCGGGCGGCACGGCCACCGTGACATGGCGGGTGACGCCCCCGGCGGACGCGGCGTACCGGGCGTACCGGCTCGGGGCGTCGGCGTCGTACACGGCCGGCGGCACGGCCAGGACGCTGACCGCCGACGCCTCCGTGCGCACCCTGCCGCCCCCGCCGGCCGCCGACGCCTGGGCGAGCGACCTGGACTGGGCGTCGGCCCGCAGCGGGTGGGGGCCCGTGGAACGGGACATGTCCAACGGCGGCACGGCGGCCGGTGACGGCACCCCGCTGCGGATCGGGGGAGTGGCCTACGCCAAGGGCCTCGGCACCCACGCCCCGGCGACCGTGCGCTACTACCTGGGCGGCCGGTGCACCTCGTTCACCGCCGAGGTGGGGGTGGACGACGCCCAGGCGACGCGCGGGACCGTGCGGTTCACCGTCACGGCGGACGGCACGGAGAAGGCGGCGTCGCCGGTGCTGAGGGCGAGCGACGCGCCCTGGTCGCTGAACGCCGACGTCACGGGCGCGTCGTACGTCGACCTGGTCGTCGGCGACGCCGGTGACGGCAACGGCAACGACCACGCCGACTGGGGCAACGCCCGCTTCCACTGCGGCGGTTGACCGTCCCCGGGGAAGGGGGGCTTCGGGCCGTGATCGAACGATCGGTTCGCGCGGGCCGTGTGCGATTCATTGACCAGGTGCTCGCCGTATGGGAGAAAGCGCTTACCCCCACGGACCGTCCGCGCCCCCTTCCCCCGGAGGACCCCTCATGCCTCCCACCCCCTCACGCCGCAGCGTCCTGCTGGCCGCGGCCGCCGCCACCGTGCCGCTCGCCCTGCCGCCCGCGTCCCCCGCCCGCGCCGCCGAGGCCGACCCGCACGACGCCCTCCGCCAGGTCTGGCGCGACCTCGTCCTCGGCACCGGCTTCACCCCCACCGCCGAGCCGTACGCCGCCAAGCTCGCCGCCCTCGGCGCCACCGCCCGGGACCTGCGCTCCACCATGGCTCCCGCGGGCGGCTCCCTGTGGCCCGACCTGCCGTACGCCGATCCCGAACCGGACACGGACGCCGAGTCGTACACGTACTCCGGCAACCTGGGCACCAGCTACCACCGGCTCCGCACGATGACCGAGGCGTACGCCCAGCCCGGCACCGGCCTCACCGGCGACACCGCGCTGCGCGCCGAGATCCTCGCCGGCCTCGACCACCTCCACGACCAGGCCTACCACGCCTCCCGGGCCCGCTACGGCAACTGGTACCACTGGCAGATCGGCATCCCGCAGGCCCTGCTCGACATCGACGTCCTGCTCCACGACCATCTCGGCGCCGCCCGTATCGCCGACCACTGCGCCGCCGTCGACCACTTCGTCCCCGACAGCGCGGTCGCCGCCTACACCGGCACGTCCACCGGCGCCAACCGCGTCGACCTGTGCCGCGTCCTCGCCCTGCGCGGCGTCGTCGGCAAGAGCTCCGCCAAGCTCGCCCTGGCCCGCGACGCGCTGTCACCCGTGTTCCCGTACGTGACGAAGGGCGACGGGCTCCACCCCGACGGCAGCTTCATCCAGCACCTGTACGTCCCCTACGCCGGCTCCTACGGCGCCGTGATGCTCGGCGGCCTGTCGCTGCTGTTCGCCCTGCTCAAGGACTCCCCGTGGGAGGTCACCGACCCCGGCCGGCAGGTCGTGGCGGACTCCGTCGAGAAGGCGTACGCGCCCTTCCTCTTCAACGGCCTCGCCATGGACGCGGTCTCGGGACGGGCCGTCAGCCGCGGCGTGCAGAAGGCGGACACGCGCGGCATCCGGCAGGACGACCACCTGCGCGGGCACGCCGTCATCGCGTGCGTCGCCCTGCTCGCGCGCAGCGCCTCCACCGCCGAGCGGGCCCGCTGGGACGGCATGGTCAAGGGCTGGATAGCCCGCGACCACCACAGCCCCGTCCTCACCAGCCCCGCCCTCGGTGTCGCCCAGCTCGCGCGGCTGAAGGCGGTCGCCGACGGCACGTCGACCGCGAGCCCCGAACCCACCGGCCACCGCCTCTTCCCCGCCATGGACCGGGCCGTCCACCGCCGCCCCACCTGGGCGGCCGCCCTGTCCATGGCGTCGAACCGGATCACGTACTACGAGAACGGCAACGGCGAGAACCTCCGCGCCTGGCACAGCGGTTCCGGAATGCTGTACTGGTGGGGGGACACCTACGCCAACGGCCAGTACAGCGACGGCTTCTGGCCCACCGTCGACCCTCGCCGGCTGCCCGGCACCACCGCGTCCCGCAAGGTGCTCGCCGACGGGGAGGGCGGGGCGTGGGGCGTGGCGCGCCCGGACGTGCGGTGGGTCGGCGGTGCCACGGACGGCACGTACGCGGCCGTCGGGCAGTACCTGAAGGGCCTGTCGTCCACACTCCTGGCCAAGAAGTCCTGGTTCTTCCTGGACGACGCCGTCGTCTGCCTCGGCGCGGGAATCCACGGCCGGGACGGCACGGGCGTCGAGTCGGTCGTCGAGAACCGGAACCTGGGCGCCGCCGGGACGCACGCCCTCACCGTGGACGGCTCGGCGCAGCCGGTCACGCCCGGCTGGTCCGCCACGCTGACCGGCGTGCGCTGGGCGCACCTGGCGGGGCACGCCGGGTACGTCTTCCCCGGCGGGGCGCCGAGCGGGCTGAAGGCGCTGCGCGAGGCCCGTACGGGCGCCTGGTCGGACATCAACAGGGGCGCCACGGCGGACCCGGTCACACGGCGGTACCTGACGCTCTGGTTCGACCACGGCACCGACCCGACGTGGGCCACCTACGCGTACGTCCTGATGCCGGGTGCGAGTGCCGCGCGGACCTCCGAGCGGCCCGCCGACACCGGCTGGCTCACCGTCCTCGCCAACACGAATGACCAGCAGGGCGTGCGGGTGCCGTCCCTGGGGTTCACGGGCGTCAGCTTCTGGTTCGGCGGGACCGTCGGAGCGGTCACGGCGTCCGCGCCGGCGAGCGTGATGATCCGGGAGAGCGGCGGCACGGCCACCGTCTGCGTGTCGGGGCCGCTGCGGGACGGCGCCGCCGTCGACCTGACGTGGAACCGTCCGGTGGCGGCCGTGACGTCCCACGACCCCTCCGTCCAGGTGATCGCGACCGGGCGGGCGCTGGAACTCCGGATCACGCCGGGCACGCTGGGTGCGGTCCACAAGGCGGTGGTGCGGCTCACCTGAGTGTCATGCTCACTGCAAGGCCGCCGTCACCGTCGTGTCCTTCATGGGAGGCTCTCCGTGCCACCGACACCGTCCGCCTGGTCCCGCCGCACCTTCCTCGCCGCCACCTCCACCGCAGCCCTGGGACTCACCGTGCCCGCTCGCGCCACCCCCCGGACCACCACCCGGGCCGACGACTTCGACACCCTCCGGCTCCGCTGGCTCGGCCTCCAGCTCGGTACCGGCTACGACCCGGCCGCCGCCCCCTACGCCTCCCGCCTCGCCGAGACCGGCGACCTCGCCGCCCGCTACCGCGCCACCATGGCCCCCACCGACACCTCCCTGTGGCCCGGACACCCCTTCAGCCCGCCCTCCGGCATCACCCAGAGCTACCACCGTCTGTGGACCATGACCCAGGCGTACGCCCAGGAGGGCACCGGCCACACCGGCGACCCCGGACTCCTCGCCGACGTCCTCACCGGCCTGGACCACCTCTCCACGCGGGTCTACAACCCCTCCACCACCCGCTACGGCAACTGGTGGGAGTGGCAGATCGGCAGCCCCCGCCTCCTCATGGACATCACCGCCACCCTGTACGACGACGCCGGCCCCGCCCGCGTCGAGGCCGCCTGCGCCGCCGTCGACCACTTCATCCCCGACGCCATGCTCCACGACTACAGCGGCACCTCCACCGGAGCCAACCGCGTCGACCTGTGCCGCTCCGTCGCCCTGCGCGGCCTCCTCGGCCGGTCCCCGGCCAAGCTCGCCCTCGCCCGGGACGCGCTCTCGCCCGTCTTCCCGTACGTCACCACGGGCGACGGGCTCTACGCCGACGGGTCGTTCGTCCAGCACACCTGGGTCGCCTACTCGGGGACCTACGGACAGGTCATGCTCGACGGGCTCGGGCGGCTGTTCGCCCTTCTGGCGGGCTCCCCCTGGGACGTCACCGACCCCAACCGGCGGATCGTCCTGGACAGCGTCGAGCACGCCTATGCGCCCCTCCTCTACAACGGTCTGATGATGGACAGCGTCAGCGGCCGCGCCATCAGCCGGGGCATCCTCCGCAACGACCCGCGCGGCACCCTGCGCGGCGACCACTTCCACGGCCAGGGCATCATCGCCGCCATCGCGCTCCTCGCCGCCGGCGCCCCGGCCGCCGAGCGAGACCGGTGGCACGCGCGTGTGAAGGGGTGGATCGAACGGGACACCGTCAGCCCCGTCCTCACCGCCGGCCAGTTCGGGGTCGCCGACCTCGCCCGGCTGCACGCCGTCACCGCCTCGCCCGTCCCCGCCGCGCCCGAACCGGTCGGCCACAAGCTGTTCAGCGCCATGGACCGGGCCGTGCACCGCCGGCCCGGATGGGCGGCCAACATCTCCATGGCCTCGGAGCGGATCGCGTACTACGAGTGCGGCAACGGCGAGAACCCGCGCGGCTGGCACACGGGTGCCGGAATGCTCTACTGGTGGGGCCCCGGAGGCGACGGACAGTACACCGACTGGTTCTGGCCGACCGTCGACTTCTACCGGCTGCCCGGCACCACGGTGTCGACCAAGCGGCTGCCCGACCGGGCGGGCGGCGAGTGGGGCGTGCCGAAACCGGCCGTCCAGTGGGTCGGCGGGGTCACGGACGGCGAGTTCGCCGCCGTCGGACAGCACCTGAAGGGCCTCGGCTCCACCCTGGAGGCCCGCAAGTCCTGGTTCTGCGCCGCCGACGCGGTCGTCTGCCTCGGGGCGGGGATCACCTGCGCCGACGGGGTGCCCGTCGAGACGATCGTCGACAACCGGAAGCTGGGGGAGGCGGGCGACGAGCGGTTCACGACCGGACCCGGCACGCGCTGGGCGCACCTGGAGGGGCACGGGGGCTGGGTGTTCCCGGGCGGCGGCGCCCCCGTGAAGGCGCTGCGGGAGGACCGGACCGGCGCCTGGCGGGACATCAACACCACGTCCAGCACCGAGCGCCGCACCCGCCGGTACCAGACGCTCTGGCTCGACCACGGCACCGACCCGGTGGACGCCGCGTACGCCTACCTGCTCATGCCCGGCGCCTCCCGCCGGACGGTCGCGGCCCGCGCGTACGACCCCCACTGGCTGGAGATCCTGGACAACACCGCCGACCACCAGGCCGTCGCGGTGCCCTCACTGGGCCTGACCGCCGCCAACTTCTGGCGGCCCGGTACGGTGGGCCCGCTCACCGCGAGCGCCCCGGCGAGCGTCCTGGTGCGCCGGCGGGGCCGTAGGGTGACGGTCTGCGTCAGCGAGCCGCCGCGCACGGGGCGGCCCGTGGAGATCACCTGGCACCACCCGGCCCGCCACGTGGACGCCCACGACCCGTCGGTCGAGGTCCTCGCGACGGGCCGCTCGCTCCGGCTGCGCGTAGCCCCGGGCACCGCCGGCGCGGGGCACCGCTGCACGGTGGTCATCTGACCCTATTGTGGGACCTCCACAATGCCCGGGGGCTTCCGGCTGGCACTTCGGCTGCACCGCCGAATGGTTCTGTCCAGGGCTCACAGGAGATGAGTCGGGAGACTGTACGGAGTCGACGGCGGGTTTTTCTTGGTCGGCTCCGTAGGGTCGTTGCATGACCGTTGTGGACGAAACCCAGGGCGAGCCGACCGATGCCCGTGGGCGTGTGGCCGAGCTGCACGCCCTGCGTGAGGAGGCGCTGCGTGGCCCGAGTGAGCGGGCGACCGAGGCGCAGCACGCGAAGGGCAAGCTGACCGCGCGTGAGCGGATCGAGCTGTTGCTGGACGCGGGCTCGTTCCGGGAGGTCGAGCAGTTGCGCCGGCACCGGGCGACCGGGTTCGGGCTGGAGAGCAAGAAGCCGTACACCGATGGTGTGATCACCGGTTGGGGCACGGTCGAGGGCCGGACGGTCTTCGTCTACGCGCACGATTTTCGGATCTTCGGCGGGGCGCTGGGCGAGGCCCACGCGACGAAGATCCACAAGATCATGGACATGGCCATCGCGGCGGGTGCGCCGCTGGTGTCGCTGAACGACGGTGCGGGGGCCCGTATCCAGGAGGGCGTCAGCGCCCTGGCGGGGTACGGCGGGATCTTCCAGCGCAACACGCGTGCCTCGGGTGTCATCCCGCAGATCAGCGTGATGCTCGGCCCGT
>NZ_SMNQ01000015.1 GCF_004353505.1 Streptomyces sp. WAC05374 | reverse complement strand
TACCCCGAGCCGCCGCAGCCCCCGCCGGCCGCCGCCCCGCAGTACCCCCGCACCCCCCCGGCCCCGCCCCCCCCCCACCCCCGCACCCCCCCCCCCCCCCCCCCCCCCCCCCCCCCCCCCCCGCCCCCGCCCCATCCCCCCCCCCCCCCCCCCCCCCCCCCCCCCCCCCCCCCCCCCCCCGCCCCCCCCCCCCGCCCCCCACCCCCCCCCCCCCCCCCCCCCCCCCCCCCCCCCCCCCCATCCCCACCACGGCCGCCGCCCCCCTCACCCCCCTCCACCCCGACGACCCCGCCCATCCGCACCACATCAGCACGGACCGGCGGCGCATCCACCTGTCCGACAGCCAGCGCGGCGCGGACGTCACGGCCATCGGGAACCTGCTGCTCTACCTCCCCCACTTCCTGTGCAGCCTGTTCGTGATGGCCCTGGTCTCGCTCCTCTTCGGCGGCCTCGGCGTCATCGTGTTCTTCGCCTGGCTGCTCAGCGGGGCCCTGGTGTTCCACCGGCCCACCGAGAGCGCCATCGCCCGCCGGCTGCTGAAGCTGCGACACCCCACGCCGCAGGAGCGCGCACGGCTGGAACCGGTGTGGCGGGAGGTCACCGCACGCGCGGGTGTCGAGGGGCGCACCTACGAGCTGTGGGTGGAGGACAGCGATCACCTCAACGCGGTCGCGGCCGCCGGCCACATCGTCGGGGTCACCCGCTTCGCCATGAACCAGCTCCCCAACGGCGAGCTCGCCGCCGTCCTGGCGCACGAGCTGGGCCACCACGTCGGCGGCCACACCTGGTCCTCGCTGCTCGGCTACTGGTACGCGCTGCCGGGCCGGATCGCGTGGCGCGTGCTGCGCGCCGTGTCGTCGGCGGTCTTCCGGGTGTCCCGGCTGTTCTCCTGCTTCGGCATGGGGATCGTCGTCCTCGTCTTCGGCGCCATCGCGTTCGCGACGGTCAGCACCCTCTACGGGCTCCCGCTCCTCATCCTGGGCGTGCCGTACGCGCTCGCCGCCGTCGGCCGGCGCGCCGAGCTGCGGGCAGACCAGCACGCGGCGGCGCTGGGCTTCGCGCCCATGCTGGCCGCCGTCCTGGACAAGCTGCACCAGGCGGAGCAGCACCAGCAGGCGCAGGCCGCGGCGATCGCGGCGTACCACGGCCAGCCCCCGCCCCAGGAGAGCGCGCTCAGCAAGCTGCTCGCCTCTCACCCGGACCACCACACCCGGCTGCACCACCTCCAGCCGTACCTGCAGCCCAAACCCCAGCGCTAGGGCCCGCCGAGGCCACCGCCCAGGCCCAGGCCCAGGCCCCGCCTACACCCGGCCCAAGGCTTCCCAAGCTCCGCCCAGGCCCCGCCCAGCACACGCCGAAGGGCGGTCACCCCGTACGCAACGGGGTGACCGCCCTTCGGTCGATCAAGCGACTCGCTTACTGGTTGTACGGACCGTAGTCGTAGTCCTCCAGCGGAACGGCCTGGCCGGAGCCGGTGCCGAACGGCGAGTAGTCGATGTCGTCGTAGCCGACGGCCGAGTACATCGCGGCCTTGGCCTCCTCGGTCGGCTCGACCCGGATGTTGCGGTAGCGGGACAGACCCGTACCGGCCGGGATGAGCTTACCGATGATGACGTTCTCCTTGAGGCCGATCAGGGAGTCGGACTTGGCGTTGATCGCCGCGTCCGTCAGGACCCTGGTCGTCTCCTGGAAGGAGGCCGCGGACAGCCACGACTCCGTCGCCAGCGACGCCTTGGTGATACCCATGAGCTGCGGACGGCCGGAGGCGGGGTGGCCGCCCTCGGTGACCACACGGCGGTTCTCCGACTCGAACTTCGACCGCTCGACCAGCTCGCCCGGCAGGAGCTCCGCGTCGCCGGACTCGATGATCGTCACGCGGCGCAGCATCTGCCGGATGATGATCTCGATGTGCTTGTCGTGGATCGACACGCCCTGCGAGTTGTAGACCTTCTGGACCTCGCCGACCAGGTGGACCTGGACGGCACGCTGGCCGAGGATGCGCAGCACGTCGTGCGGGTTGGTGGCACCCGCGGTGAGCTTCTGGCCCACCTCGACGTGGTCGCCCTCGTGCACCAGGACCTTGGCGCGCTTCGAGATCGGGTAGGCCGTCTCGTCGCTGCCGTCGTCCGGGGTGACGACGATCTTCTTGGTCTTCTCGGTCTCCTCGATCCGCACGCGGCCGGAGGCCTCGGAGATCGGGGCGACACCCTTCGGGGTACGGGCCTCGAAGAGCTCGACGACACGGGGCAGACCCTGGGTGATGTCGTCACCGGCCACACCACCGGTGTGGAAGGTACGCATCGTGAGCTGGGTACCGGGCTCACCGATGGACTGGGCGGCGATGATGCCGACCGCCTCACCGATGTCGACCAGCTTGCCGGTGGCGAGCGAACGGCCGTAGCAGAAGGCACAGGTGCCGACCGCGGACTCACAGGTCAGGACCGAGCGGGTCTTGACCTCCTCGACACCCGCGTTGACCAGGGCGTCGATGAGCACGTCACCCAGGTCGACGTTGGCCGGCGCGATGACCTTGCCGTCGACGACGACGTCCTCGGCGAGCATCCGCGCGTACACGGACGTCTCGACGTCGTCCGCCTTGCGGAGCACGCCCGCCTCGTCCTTGACCGCGATCCGCAGCTTCAGACCGCGCTCGGTGCCACAGTCCTCCTCGCGGATGATCACGTCCTGCGAGACGTCCACCAGACGACGGGTCAGGTAACCCGAGTCGGCGGTACGCAGGGCGGTGTCGGCGAGACCCTTACGGGCACCGTGCGTGGAGATGAAGTACTCCAGCACGGACAGACCCTCACGGAACGACGCCTTGATCGGACGCGGGATCGTCTCGTTCTTCGCGTTCGACACCAGACCACGCATACCGGCAATCTGACGCATCTGCATCATGTTGCCTCGGGCACCCGAGTTCACCATCATGAAGATCGGGTTGGTCTTCGGGAAGTTGTCGTTCATCGCCTCGGCGACCTCGTTGGTCGCCTTGGTCCAGATCGCGATGAGCTCCTGCGTGCGCTCGTCCTTGGTGATCAGACCGCGCTCGTACTGCTTCTGGACCTTCTCGTCCATCGCCTCGTACGAACGGACGATCTCCTTCTTCGCCTCGGGAACGACGACGTCGGAGATGGCCACGGTGACACCGGAACGGGTCGCCCAGTAGAAGCCGGCCGCCTTCAGGTTGTCGAGCGTCGCCGCCACGATGACCTTGGGGTAGCGCTCGGCGAGGTCGTTGACGATCTCGGAGAGCTGCTTCTTGCCGACCGAGTAGTCGACGAACGGGTAGTCCTCGGGCAGCAGCTCGTTGAAGAGCGCACGGCCCAGGGTCGTCCGCAGGCGGAAGCTGTCACCCTGCTGCCACTCGGGCTCGCCCTCCTCCGCCACCGGCGGGGTCCAGCCACGCGGCGGGACGGTGCCGATCGGGAAGCGGATGTCGACCTTCGCCTGGAGCGAGAGCTCGCCCATGTCGAAGGCCATGATCGCCTCGGCGGTGGAGTTGAAGGCGCGGCCCTCACCCTTGACCTCGCGCTCCTCCTCGTCCGTGGTGAGGAAGAAGAGGCCCAGCACCATGTCCTGGGTCGGCATGGTGACCGGACGGCCGTCGGCCGGCTTGAGGATGTTGTTCGAGGACAGCATCAGGATGCGGGCCTCGGCCTGCGCCTCCGCGGACAGCGGCAGGTGCACGGCCATCTGGTCACCGTCGAAGTCCGCGTTGAACGCGGTGCAGACGAGCGGGTGGATCTGGATGGCCTTGCCCTCGACGAGCTGCGGCTCGAAGGCCTGGATGCCGAGGCGGTGCAGCGTGGGCGCACGGTTCAGCAGCACCGGGTGCTCGGCGATGACCTCTTCGAGGACGTCGTACACCACGGTGCGGCCGCGCTCGACCATGCGCTTGGCCGACTTGATGTTCTGCGCGTGGTTCAGGTCGACCAGGCGCTTCATCACGAACGGCTTGAAGAGCTCCAGCGCCATGGCCTTGGGCAGACCGCACTGGTGCAGCTTGAGCTGCGGGCCGACGACGATGACGGAACGCGCCGAGTAGTCGACTCGCTTGCCGAGCAGGTTCTGACGGAAGCGACCCTGCTTGCCCTTCAGCATGTCGCTGAGGGACTTCAGCGGGCGGTTACCGGGACCGGTGACCGGGCGACCGCGGCGGCCGTTGTCGAACAGCGCGTCGACGGCCTCCTGGAGCATCCGCTTCTCGTTGTTCACGATGATCTCGGGGGCGCCGAGGTCAAGGAGACGCTTGAGACGGTTGTTCCGGTTGATCACACGGCGGTACAGGTCGTTCAGGTCGGAGGTCGCGAAGCGGCCACCGTCGAGCTGCACCATCGGACGCAGGTCCGGCGGGATGACCGGGACGCAGTCCAGCACCATGCCCTTGGGGCTGTTGCTGGTCTGCAGGAACGCGGAGACGACCTTCAGGCGCTTGAGCGCACGGGTCTTCTTCTGGCCCTTGCCGGTCCGGATGATCTCGCGGAGCTTCTCGGCCTCCTCGTCGAGGTCGAAGGACTCCAGGCGCTTCTGCAGCGCCGCGGCACCCATCGAGCCGTCGAAGTACGTGCCGAAGCGGTCACGCAGCTCGCGGTAGAGCAGCTCGTCGCCCTCGAGGTCCTGGACCTTGAGGTTCTTGAAGCGGTTCCACACCTCGTCGAGACGGTCGATCTCGCGCTGGGCGCGGTCGCGGAGCTGCTTCATCTCGCGCTCGGCGCCCTCGCGCACCTTGCGGCGCACGTCGGCCTTGGCGCCCTCGGCCTCGAGCTCGGCCAGGTCGGTCTCGAGCTTCTTGGCGCGGGCCTCGAGGTCGGCGTCGCGGCGGTTCTCGATCTGCTGGCGCTCGACGGAGACGTGGGCCTCCAGCGAGGGCAGGTCGCGGGTGCGGCGCTCCTCGTCGACGTACGTGATCATGTACGCCGCGAAGTAGATGACCTTCTCCAGGTCCTTCGGGGCGAGGTCCAGCAGGTAGCCCAGGCGGGACGGAACGCCCTTGAAGTACCAGATGTGGGTGACGGGAGCGGCCAGCTCGATGTGACCCATCCGCTCACGGCGCACCTTGGCGCGGGTGACCTCGACGCCACACCGCTCACAGATGATGCCCTTGAAGCGGACGCGCTTGTACTTGCCGCAGTAGCACTCCCAGTCCCGGGTCGGGCCGAAGATCTTCTCGCAGAAGAGTCCGTCCTTTTCGGGCTTCAGGGTGCGGTAGTTGATGGTCTCCGGCTTCTTGACCTCGCCGTGGGACCACTGACGGATGTCGTCCGCGGTGGCCAGGCCGATCCGCAGCTCGTCGAAGAAGTTGACGTCGAGCACTATGCGTCAATCCCTCTCAGGGTTCGTGTCTCAATCATGGTCTGTACGGGTCCGGGGCAGGGCCGGGGCCTCACGAGGAGGCCCCGGCCAGACCCGTCAGACCTCTTCGACGCTGCTCGGCTCTCGCCGGGACAGGTCGATGCCGAGCTCCTCCGCAGCGCGGAAGACGTCCTCGTCGGTGTCGCGCATCTCGATGGACATGCCGTCCGAGGACAGCACCTCCACGTTGAGGCACAGGGACTGCATCTCCTTGATGAGCACCTTGAAGGACTCGGGGATGCCGGGCTCGGGGATGTTCTCGCCCTTGACGATGGCCTCGTAGACCTTCACGCGGCCGGTGACGTCGTCGGACTTGATCGTCAGCAGCTCCTGGAGGGCGTACGCGGCGCCGTAAGCCTCCAGCGCCCACACCTCCATCTCACCGAAGCGCTGGCCACCGAACTGAGCCTTACCACCCAGCGGCTGCTGGGTGATCATCGAGTACGGACCGGTCGAGCGGGCGTGCAGCTTGTCGTCGACCAGGTGGTGGAGCTTGAGGATGTACATGTACCCGACCGAGATCGGGTCCGGGAACGGCTCGCCGGAGCGGCCGTCGAACAGCCGGGCCTTGCCGGACGGGAGCACCATGCGCTCGCCGTCGCGGTTCGGGATCGTGTGCTGGAGCAGACCGGCCAGCTCGTCCTCACGCGCACCGTCGAAGACGGGGGTGGCGACGTTGGTGCCGGGCGCGACCTGGTCGGCGCCGATCGCCTGGAGGCGCTGCGCCCACTCGTCCGCGAGGCCGGAGACGTCCCAGCCGCGGCTGGCGAGCCACCCGAGGTGGATCTCCAGGACCTGTCCCGGGTTCATTCGGGACGGGACACCCAGCGGGTTGAGGATGATGTCGACCGGGGTGCCGTCCTCGAGGAACGGCATGTCCTCGATCGGGAGGATCTTGGAGATGACACCCTTGTTGCCGTGACGGCCGGCGAGCTTGTCACCGTCGGTGATCTTGCGCTTCTGCGCGACGTACACGCGCACGAGCTGGTTGACACCGGGGGGAAGCTCGTCGCCCTCCTCGCGGTCGAAGACGCGGACGCCGATGACCTTGCCGGTCTCGCCGTGCGGCACCTTCAGCGAGGTGTCACGGACCTCACGGGCCTTCTCACCGAAGATCGCGCGGAGCAGGCGCTCCTCCGGGGTCAGCTCGGTCTCACCCTTGGGCGTGACCTTGCCGACGAGGATGTCGCCGGCGACGACCTCGGCACCGATCCGGATGATGCCGCGCTCGTCGAGGTCGGCGAGGACCTCCTCGGAGACGTTCGGGATGTCCCGGGTGATCTCCTCCGGGCCGAGCTTGGTGTCACGGGCGTCGACCTCGTGCTCCTCGATGTGGATCGAGGAGAGGACGTCGTCCTGCACGAGGCGCTGCGACAGGATGATCGCGTCCTCGTAGTTGTGACCCTCCCACGGCATGAACGCGACCAGCAGGTTCTTGCCGAGCGCCATCTCACCGTTCTCGGTGGCGGGGCCGTCGGCGAGGACCTGGCCCTCGATCACGCGGTCGCCCTCGGAGACGACGACCTTCTGGTTGACCGAGGTGCCCTGGTTGGAGCGGGAGAACTTGGCGACGCGGTACGTGGTGTACGTGCCGTCGTCGTTGGCGACGGTGATGTAGTCGGCCGAGACCTCCTGGATCACACCGTCCTTCTCGGCCTTGATGACGTCGCCGGCGTCGGTGGCACAGCGGTACTCCATGCCGGTACCGACCAGCGGCGCCTCCGCCTTGATGAGCGGAACGGCCTGGCGCATCATGTTCGCGCCCATGAGGGCACGGTTGGCGTCGTCGTGCTCGAGGAACGGGATCATGGCGGTCGCGACCGACACCATCTGGCGCGGCGAGACGTCCATGTAGTCCACGTCGTCGGGCGCGACGTAGTCGACCTCGCCGCCACGGCGGCGGACCAGCACGCGGGCCTCGGCGAACCGGAGCTCGTCGGTCAGCGGCGCGTTGGCCTGGGCGATGACGAAGCGGTCCTCCTCGTCGGCGGTCAGGTAGTCCACCTCGTCGGTGACCTGGCCCTCGACGACCTTGCGGTACGGCGTCTCGACGAAGCCGAACGCGTTGACGCGGCCGTACGAGGCGAGCGAACCGATCAGACCGATGTTCGGGCCTTCGGGGGTCTCGATCGGGCACATGCGTCCGTAGTGGGACGGGTGCACGTCACGGACCTCGAAGCCGGCCCGCTCACGGGACAGACCACCCGGGCCGAGCGCGGACAGACGACGCTTGTGCGTCAGCCCGGACAGCGGGTTGTTCTGGTCCATGAACTGCGAGAGCTGGCTGGTGCCGAAGAACTCCTTGATGGAGGCGACGACCGGCCGGATGTTGATCAGGGTCTGCGGCGTGATCGCCTCGACGTCCTGGGTCGTCATGCGCTCGCGCACGACGCGCTCCATACGAGCCAGACCCGTGCGGACCTGATTCTGGATGAGCTCGCCGACGTTGCGCAGACGACGGTTGCCGAAGTGGTCGATGTCGTCGGTCTCGACGACGATCTGCGTGCCGTTCTCGCCGATCGTCTCGGTCTCGCCCGCGTGGAGCTTCACCAGGTACTTGATCGTGGCGATGACGTCGTCGGTGGTGAGCACACCGGCGTCCAGCGGCTCGTCGGCGCCGAGCTTCTTGTTCACCTTGTAGCGGCCGACCTTCGCGAGGTCGTAGCGCTTGGGGTTGAAGTAGAGGTTCTCGAGCAGCGTCTGAGCGGCCTCGCGCGTCGGCGGCTCGCCCGGGCGCAGCTTGCGGTAGATGTCGAGCAGCGCGTCGTCCTGGCCCTGGGTGTGGTCCTTCTCCAGGGTGGCGCGCATGGACTCGTACTCGCCGAACTCCTGGAGGATCTGCTCGGTGGTCCAGCCGAGAGCCTTGAGGAGGACGGTCACGGACTGCTTGCGCTTGCGGTCGATGCGGACACCGACCATGTCGCGCTTGTCGATCTCCATCTCCAGCCAGGCACCCCGGGACGGGATGATCTTGGCGGAGAAGATGTCCTTGTCGGACGTCTTGTCGATGGAGGAGTCGAAGTACACACCCGGCGAGCGGACGAGCTGCGACACCACGACACGCTCGGTGCCGTTGATGACGAACGTTCCCTTGTTGGTCATGAGCGGGAAGTCGCCCATGAAGACCGTCTGGGACTTGATCTCGCCGGTCTCGTTGTTGGTGAACTCGGCCGTGACGAAGAGCGGCGCGGCGTACGTGAAGTCGCGCTCCTTGCACTCGTCGATCGAGTTCTTCGGGGGCTCGAAGCGGTGGTCGCGGAAGGTCAGCGACATCGACCCGGAGAAATCCTCGATCGGAGAGATCTCCTCGAAGATCTCCTCCAGACCGGACTTCGTGGGGACGTCCTGTCCGGACTCCAGAGCCGCCTCGACACGAGCCTTCCACGCGGCGTTGCCGAGCAGCCAGTCAAAGCTCTCGGTCTGCAGCGCGAGGAGGTTCGGAACCTCGAGGGGCTCCTTGATCTTTGCAAAGGAGATGCGCAGCGGGGCGGTGCTTGCGCCGTTGTTCGTATTCGCGGTCGAGGCGTTGCGCGAGGCGGCCAAGAGGGGGTCCTTCCGAGGGCTCGGACTCACTACGCGCGTACCGGTCCCACGCCGGACACGGAGACAGACTTCCTGATTTCAGCCAAAGGGCCTGGTCAGGGCATTCGGTCAACTGTGCTCTTGCGAGGGGATGCCCCTGGTGACGGGCAGGGGGCAGCTAACAGGCAGCGCAAAGGGTCAGTGTAGCCACTTGGCCCACTGATGTCCAGGGCGAGTAAATCGCGACCCTCGTTGTTCTCAACTCCGCGGCACCTCGCGCCGTTGGCGCACATCGATACTGCCCGTTCGGCCGTCGATCCATGCCTCGGATCCGGATCGTTGTGACGGCGCGTCCTGAGAATTGCGCGCGGCGTGCGGTTCGTCAAGGCCCCCAGCCAAGTGGGGCCATGTGGGGCGCACGGCGAAGATCACCATACTCCGCGCCGGCGCCGGCGCAAGGCAGGCGTCACGGCAACGCCGAAGGGCGACCACCCGCATGGGTGATCGCCCTTCGCAAGCGCCCTGAGAGGGCGCTGAGCGAGTCAGGAGACTCGCGAGGTGTTACTTGACCTCGACGGAGGCGCCGGCAGCCTTGAGGGACTCGGCAGCCTTCTCCGCGGCGTCCTTGGCGACCTTCTCGAGGACCGGCTTCGGGGTGCCGTCGACGAGGTCCTTGGCCTCCTTCAGACCCAGGGAGGTCAGCTCACGCACGACCTTGATGACCTGGATCTTCTTGTCACCGGCGCCGGTGAGGATGACGTCGAACTCGTCCTTCTCCTCGGCGGCGGCGGCACCCTCGCCACCACCCTGGGCAGCGGCGGCCACGGCGACCGGGGCGGCGGCGGTGACGTCGAACTTCTCCTCGAACGCCGAAACGAACGCGGCGAGCTCGATGAGGGTCATCTCCTCGAACTGCGCGAGCAGGTCTTCCTGAGACAGCTTCGCCATGATGGCGGTCCTTCCACTAAATCGGCTGGTGCCGGGTGTACATGTGAGGCGGGCGTACGTTGGGCCCGCTGCGACCGTCGCCCTAGCGGGCCACGATCAATGCGCGAGCCGAATTACTCGGCACCGCCCTGCTCGGCCTGCTTGGCACGGAGCGCGTCCACGGTGCGGACGAGCTTCGAGGGAAGCGCCTGGAAGAGCGCGGCAGCCTGGGACTGCTTGCCCTTCATGGCGCCCGCCAGCTTGGCGAGCAGAACCTCGCGGGACTCGAGGTCCGCAAGCTTCTTGATCTCATCGGCGGAGAGCGCCTTACCATCAAGGACACCGCCCTTGATGATCAGGTTCGGGTTCTCCTTGGCGAAGTCACGAAGACCCTTCGCCGACTCCACCGGGTCACCGGTGATGAAGGCGACAGCCGTCGGACCAGTGAACTGGTCGTCGAGCGTCGTGATCCCGGCCTCGTTGGCCGCAATCTTGGTCAGCGTGTTCTTCACCACGGCGTACTGGGCGTTCTCACCGAGCGAACGGCGCAGCGTCTTGAGCTGTGCCACGGTGAGACCGCGGTACTCGGTCAGCACGGCGGCGTTCGAGCTGCGGAACTTGTCCGTCAGCTCGGCAACCGCAGCAGACTTGTCGGGCCTCGCCATGAGCCTCGGCCTCCTTCCGGGTGATTCGGACCGCGTGGGCTGAAGGAAGGAGACTGGGCAAAACGAAACGCCCCGGCGCAGGCGCACGGGGCGTGACTCAACCGGCTGGACTCATGAAGAGCGACATCCGGGAGTACATCCACTGTCACCTACGCGGGTCGTCCGCAGCTAGCGGATCCTTCGGCCGCCGCGACTCTTGACGAGCGCAGCAACGACCAGCGGTCTTTGGCTTCTGTGGAAGAGTACGGGACCCCCCCGACCCCAAGCAAATCGGCCGGGACCGGCCGCCTTGGCGGCGTCGGCTCCGGTGATGGTCCGGGGCCCGCCCGTGGACGGTCCAATCGGGGCCACCGGGGGCCATGGGTGCCCCTGTGCCGGTCCCGTGCCCCGGGGGCGGTCGGCGCGGTCAGGAGCCCCGGCCATGGGCGGGACTGAGCCGTACGGGCCGAGACGGGGGCCGCCCCGGGGCCCAGCAGGGCCCCCGGGCGGATCAGGGGGTCAGATGCCGCTGCCGGCGGCGTCCGGGCCCGTACCCGCGCCCGCTGCGCCGAGCTCCTCCATCATCTTCAGGAAGTCGAAGGTCTCGGCGGCCGGCGGCGCCGTCACCGCGGCCTTGACGCCGTAGTCGGAGTAGGTGGCGGTGATCGCCACCTTGCCCTGCGGCATCGTCATGCCGAGGTCCATCTTCACGGGGAAGCCGTCCTCATTGACCCAGACCTCGGTGTCGTAGCCCTTGATGCCGGACTTCTCGATCTGGGCGACGAGATCCTTGCGCTCCTTCTCGCCGAGCACGTCGAAGGACTCGTTGGACTTGATGACGTCCTGGACGGACAGCGTGCCCTTGTAGTGCTGGGCCTCCACGCCGTCGACCTTCTCGGAGCCGACGTGCTTGAGGTCCGGTGACTCCAGGAGCAGGGCGAGCTGCTGGGCCGGGGACTGGTTCATGTCCTCCAGACCGCGCGTCATCTGCTTCTGGAGCTCCTTGTCGCCGGACGCGGCGGCCATCGCGCCGAGGTCCATCTTCATCCAGCGCTTGCCGTCCATCTCCTGGGCGGCCTTGGTGCCCAGATCCATGTACATGGCGTCGTCGAGCCACTTCATACGGATCTGGTCGGGCATGTCCTCGTCGGCGGCGGCACCGGCCGCGCCCTTCGGCATCTTCATGGTCATGTCCATGAGCGTCGGGTCCCACCCCATGACGCCCGACATCTCCATGTCGCCCATGCCGCCGGCGGCCCCCGCGCCGGACGTCGTCACCTTCATACGGACCTTGGCGGTCTTGGCCTCGGCCGTCTTCTTGTACGCCGCCTGGACGACCTCGGTCACCGCGGCGCGGGACTGGAGCTCCGGCGCCCCCGCGGCCTTCTTGTCGCCCTTGCCGCTCTCGTCCCCGCCCTGGCAGCCCACGGCACCGGCGAGTACCGATACCGCTACCAGAGAGATCGCCGCGCGCTTCCGTACGGACATGCGTATGTCCCCCACCCCTGTGTTCTCCCTATGCATACGAAAAGCGACAGTAACGCACGCCTCTGACAACGTCCCCGAAATAAAACCGGCCCCCGCCGCTCCGTAGAGCTGCGGGGGCCGGTCTCAGCACGCGAGACCCGCGACTGCCGTCAGATTCAGACGGCGGCCGGGTCCTCCTCGACGAGGAGGTTGCGGGTGCGGTTGGCGTCCAGCGGGATGCCGGGGCCCATGGTGGTGGTGAGGGTCGCCTTCTTGATGTAGCGGCCCTTGGCGGCGGACGGCTTCAGACGGAGGATCTCCTCCAGCGCCGCCGCGTAGTTCTCGACCAGCTTCGTCTCGTCGAAGGAAACCTTGCCGATGATGAAGTGCAGGTTCGAGTGCTTGTCGACGCGGAACTCGATCTTGCCGCCCTTGATGTCGTTGACGGCCTTGGCGACGTCCATGGTCACCGTGCCCGTCTTCGGGTTCGGCATCAGACCACGCGGGCCGAGGACGCGGCCGAGGCGGCCGACCTTGCCCATGAGGTCCGGGGTGGCGACGACCGCGTCGAACTCGTTCAGGCGGTTGCCCTTGGAGATCTCGTCGATCAGTTCGTCGGAGCCGACGATGTCGGCGCCCGCGGCTTCCGCGGCCGCAGCACGGTCACCGGTCGCGAAGACCAGGACCCGGGCGGTCTTACCGGTGCCGTGCGGAAGGTTCACGGTGCCACGGACCATCTGGTCGGCCTTGCGCGGGTCAACGCCCAGGCGGAAGGCGACCTCGACGGTGCCGTCGAACTTGGTGGTGGCGGTGTCCTTGGCGAGACGGACGGCCTCGAGAGGAGCGTAGTTACGCTCCCGGTCGACCTTGGCGTCCGCGCCGCGGAGTGCCTTGCTGCGCTTCACTGCTTCTCCTGGTGTGGTTCAGGTGTGGAGTTGTGGTCCGGGCCAGCGCGTGGCCCTTCCACAGGTCGTACGGGGGCTGCTCAGCCCTCGACCGTGATGCCCATGGAGCGGGCGGTGCCGGCGATGATCTTCTCGGCGGCGTCCAGGTCGTTGGCGTTCAGGTCGGGCAG
Source organism: Streptomyces sp. WAC05374 (assembly GCF_004353505.1). Classification (GTDB taxonomy): domain Bacteria; phylum Actinomycetota; class Actinomycetes; order Streptomycetales; family Streptomycetaceae; genus Streptomyces. The sequence goes on along the minus strand of NZ_SMNQ01000015.1, from coordinate 155,070 downwards.
CTTGACCGAGGCGATCTCGCGGACCTGGGCGCTCGTGAGCTTGGCGACCTTGGTCTTGTGCGGCTCGCCGGAGCCCTTGTCCACACCCGCGGCCTTGAGGATCAGCTTGGCGGCCGGCGGAGTCTTGGTGATGAAGGTGAAGGAACGGTCCTCGTAGACCGTGATCTCCACCGGCACGACCATGCCACGCTGCGACTCGGTCGCGGCGTTGTAGGCCTTGCAGAACTCCATGATGTTGACGCCGTGCTGACCCAGGGCGGGGCCGACCGGCGGAGCCGGGTTGGCCGCACCGGCCTGGATCTGGAGCTTGATAAGCCCCGTGACCTTCTTCTTCTTGGGAGGCATTGCTCTCTCCGGGTCCTAGTGAGAGTTTTCAGCCGCCATCCGAATCATCCGGATGGAGGCATACCGCACAACGATAACGGGTATCACCGCGCGGCCAAAAACCGAGCAGGTCAGAACGGGCGCGAAGCCCGGTCTGACCTGTTCGGAAGCGTGGGTGCGATCAGTTCTTCTGGATCTGGTCGAAGCTCAGCTCGACCGGGGTCTCGCGGCCGAAGATCTCGACGAGGCCCTTGACCTTCTTCGAGTCGGCGTTGATCTCGTTGATCGTGGCCTGGAGCGTCGCGAACGGGCCGTCGGTGACGGTGACCGAGTCGCCGACCTCGAAGTCCAGGACCTGCACCTCGACCTTGCGGGCCGGAGCCGGCTTGCCCTCGGCCTCGGCGGCCTCGCGGGCGGCCTTCTCCTCGGCCTCCGGGGCGAGCATCTTGACGATCTCGTCCAGGGTCAGCGGGTACGGGTCGTAGGCGTTGCCCACGAAGCCGGTCACGCCAGGGGTGTTGCGGACGACGCCCCAGGACTCGTTCGTCAGGTCCATGCGAACCAGCACGTAACCGGGCAGCTTGTTCTGCCGGACGTTCTTGCGCTCGCCGTTCTTGATCTGGACGATCTCTTCCTCGGGCACCTCGGCCTGGTAGATGAAGTCCTCGACGTTCAGCGAGACGGCGCGCTGCTCCAGGTTGGCCTTCACGCGCTTCTCGTAGCCCGCGTAGGTGTGGATGACGTACCACTCGCCGGGCAGACCGCGCAGCTCGTCGCGGAGGGCGGCGATCGGGTCGACCGGAGCGGCGGGCTCCTCGTCGGCCTCGACCTCGGCCTCGGCGTCCTCGGCGTCCGCGGTCTCGTCGGCCCCGGCGGTCTCGTCGTCGGCGCCCTCGGCCTCGGCCACGGCCTCGAAGGCCTCGTCGTCCTCGTCCGCGTCCTCGTCCTCGACGTGGAGCGCGGCCTCTTCGGCGGCCTCGCCGGCAGCGGCGTCCGCAGCTTCCGCCTGGTCCTCGTCGGCCGCCTCGACGACGTCGAGCTCGTCCTGGGCGGACTCGTTCAGGTTCGGGTCAGACACGGTGGCTGTTTCTTCCTGGATACAGATGGGGTGGAACATGCGAAAAGGGGCGCCGGGGTGGGCGCCCTCCGCGGGAATCAGCCGAAGACGTACTTGACTGCTTCCTGGAAGCCGAGATCGATCACGGTCACCAGACCGATCATGATGACGACGAAGACAATGACGACCGTGGTGTACGTCGTGAGCTGGCTGCGAGTGGGCCAGACGACCTTGCGCAGCTCGGCCACGATCTGACGGTAGAAGAGCGCGAGACGGCCCAGCGGGCCCTTCTTTCCGCGCTTGCCGCCCTTACGGCCCTTCTTCTTCGACTCCTGCGCGTCCTCGGCATCAGGCATGTCGATGGAGCCTACGGCGTCCGTCACGTCTCTCACCTGATTCCGGGTCGGCCGTGCCGCGCCCGGGTGGAGCCGCACGGCGGTGCAATGAAGTACATACCTGCGCACACAACCTGGCGGTGTGTGTAGCAGGGCCGGAGGGACTTGAACCCCCAACCGCCGGTTTTGGAGACCGGTGCTCTACCAATTGAGCTACGACCCTTTGTGGTTCTCCCCCAACCTACCGCATCCATGGAGGTGGTCGGTGAGGGCCAACGAGCAGAGAGTGTACGTGGTCAGCGGCGCCGCGTCGAACAGATAGCTCCTGACACGGCACGCGCACCCCGCCGCTCGCCCGCCGTCCGTACAGCGAAACCTGTGTACCGCGCCCTTCCGGGGTCTGGGACGATGGGCCGTATGAGCGCTGCAACCCCTCCCACCGAGCGCCGGGTCTCCGCCCGCATCGGCGCGATCTCCGAGTCCGCCACCCTCGCCGTGGACGCCAAGGCCAAGGCCCTCAAGGCCGCCGGGCGCCCGGTGATCGGCTTCGGCGCGGGTGAGCCGGACTTCCCGACGCCCGACTACATCGTCGAGGCCGCGATCGAGGCCTGCCGCAACCCCAAGTACCACCGCTACACGCCGGCCGGCGGCCTGCCCGAGCTGAAGGCGGCCATCGCCGAGAAGACGCTGCGGGACTCCGGGTACGAGGTCGACGCCTCCCAGGTCCTGGTGACCAACGGCGGCAAGCAGGCGATCTACGAGGCGTTCGCCGCGATCCTGGACCCGGGCGACGAGGTCATCGTCCCGGCCCCGTACTGGACGACGTACCCGGAGTCGATCCGGCTGGCCGGCGGCGTTCCGGTGGAGGTCGTCGCGGACGAGACCACCGGCTACCGGGTCTCCGTCGAGCAGCTCGAGGCCGCCCGCACGGAGCGGACCAAGGTCGTCCTCTTCGTCTCCCCGTCGAACCCGACCGGCGCCGTCTACAGCCGGGCCGACGCCGAGGCGATCGGCCGCTGGGCCGTCGAGCACGGCCTGTGGGTGCTGACGGACGAGATCTACGAGCACCTGGTCTACGGCGACGCGGAGTTCACCTCCCTGCCGGCGATCGTGCCCGAGCTGCGCGACAAGTGCGTCGTCGTCAACGGTGTGGCCAAGACGTACGCCATGACCGGCTGGCGCGTGGGGTGGATCGTCGGCCCCAAGGACGTGGTGAAGGCCGCGACGAACCTCCAGTCGCACGCCACGTCCAATGTGTCGAACGTCGCACAGGTGGCGGCGCTCGCGGCCGTCTCCGGCAGCCTGGACGCGGTCGCCGAGATGCGTTCCGCCTTCGACCGCCGCCGTCAGACGATCGTGCGCATGCTCAACGAGATCGAGGGCGTGTACTGCCCGACGCCGGAGGGCGCCTTCTACGCGTACCCGTCGGTGAAGGGCCTGCTGGGCAAGGAGATCCGCGGCAAGCGCCCGCAGACCTCCGTGGAGCTGGCGGCGCTCATCCTGGACGAGGCCGAGGTGGCGGTCGTCCCGGGCGAGGCGTTCGGTACGCCGGGCTACCTGCGGCTGTCGTACGCGCTGGGTGACGAGGACCTCGTCGAGGGCGTGTCGCGGATGCAGAAGCTGCTCGCGGAAGCGCGCGACTGAGGCGCCTGAAGGATTCCCTTCTCGGGGTGTGGTGGAAAGCGGGCTCCCATGGGGCCCGCTTTTCCGTTCCCGCAAGCACCCGATCGGTGAAAGGGGCTGCCGCTCGGACAGGGGTTTTGGCAAGATCCCGGGATGGAGCACGTTCGAGATCTGCGGCTGCTGCCCAAGGCCCACCTGCACCTGCACTTCACCGGGTCGATGCGGCCCGGGACCCTGCTGGAGCTCGCCGACAAGTACGGCGTCCACCTGCCCGAGGCGCTGACCGGGGGCGAGCCGCCCAAGTTGCGGGCGACCGACGAGCGGGGCTGGTTCCGCTTCCAGCGGCTGTACGACATCGCCCGGTCCTGTCTGCGTGAGCCGGAGGACATCCAGCGGCTGGTGCGCGAGACGGCCGAGGAGGACGTGCGGGACGGCTCGGGGTGGCTGGAGATCCAGGTGGACCCGACCTCGTACGCGCCGCGCCTGGGCGGGCTGATCCCGGCGCTGGAGATCATCCTGGACGCCGTGGAGACCGCGTCGAAGGAGACCGGGCTCGGGATGCGGGTGCTGGTGGCCGCGAACCGCATGAAGCACCCCCTGGACGCCCGTACGCTCGCCCGGCTGGCCGTCCGGTACGCGGACCGGGGCGTGATCGGTTTCGGGCTGTCGAACGACGAGCGGCGCGGTATGGCGCGGGACTTCGACCGGGCGTTCGCGATCGCCCGGGAGGGCGGGCTGCTGGCGGCGCCGCACGGGGGCGAGCTGACCGGGCCCGCCTCGGTGCGTGACTGCCTGGACGACCTGCGGGCGGCGCGCATCGGCCACGGGGTGCGGGCGGCGGAGGACCCGAGGCTGCTGCGGCGGCTGGCCGAGAAGGGCGTGACCTGCGAGGTGTGCCCGGCGTCGAACGTGGCGCTGGGCGTGTACGAGAAGCCCGAGGACGTGCCGCTGCGGACGCTGTACGAGGCCGGGGTGCCGATGGCGCTGGGTGCGGACGACCCGCTGCTGTTCGGCTCGCGGCTCGCGGCGCAGTACGAGATCGCGCGCGTGCACCACGGTTTCACGGACCAGGAGCTGGCGGAGCTGGCCCGCCAGTCGGTCCGGGGCTCGGCGGCGCCCGAGGACGTCCGGGCGAAGCTGCTGGCGGGCGTCGACGACTGGCTGGCCGGCTAGGCCGGGGTCGGGCGGGGCCTCAGCCGATGCCTGCCAGCAGGGTGCGGGCGAGGCCGGCGGCGAAGGCGTCCACGTCCTGCGGGGGCTCCTTGCCGACCATCGCGTCGTAGGCGAAGGCGCGCTGGGCGCAGGCGCCGAGGAGCAGGGAGGCCGCCGCGAAGGTGTCGGCGTCGGGGCGGACGCGTCCGGCGTCGCGTTCGACCCGCAGGTAGGCGTCCAGGGCCTCGATGGGCATGTGCGGCCCGGTCCCGAGGTCGCGCATGGCGGCGTCATGGCGGGCCTTGAGCCTGGTCTCGGCGTACAGGGACGCGGCGATCGGGAAGCTCTCGGCGTAGAAGAGGGCCGCCCGGCGGGCGACCTCGGTGAGGTTCTCCTCCACGGTGCGGCTGCCGGGGTCGGCGGCGAGGCGGTGCAGGAGCGGGGCGAGGCGGGGCAGGCGGTGCTGGAGGACGCCGATGAACAGCTCCTCCTTGCTGCCGTAGTACTTGTACAGCGCCGCCTCCGAGCACCGGGCAGCCTTGGCGATCTCCTTGGTGGTGGTGCGGGCCAGGCCGACGCTGAGCCACAGCTCGTGGGCGGCGTCGAGGATGCGTTCCCGGGCGGGCTTGTCGCTTGACGGGTGAGTGGTCACTCACTCACTCTACTGGTGAGTGAGCACTCACCCACCCTTGGAGGGGGCACCATGAAGCTGACCGTGTTCGGGGCGACCGGCGGGATCGGCCAGGAACTTGTCCGGCAGGGCCTGGCGGCGGGTCACCACGTCACGGCGGTGGTGCGCGACCCCGCTCGGCTCACGGTGGCCGACGAGCGCCTGGAGGTGGCCGAGGTGGCCGGGTTCGACGACGCCGCGTCGCTGCGGGCGGCGGTCGCGGGGCGCCACGCGGTGCTGTCCGGGCTGGGGCCGCGCACGCGCAAGCAGGTCGGGGTCGCGTCGGCCCTGACGCGTCCCGTTCTGCGGGCGCTGGAGGCGGAGGGGACGCGGCGGTTCCTCGCGGTGAGCGCGGCACCGCTCGGCCCGGTGCCGGCGGACGAGACGCTCTTCCTGCGGCTCCTGACCCCGGTCGTCTCCCGTGTGCTGAGCGCCCACTACGACGATCTGCGGCTCATGGAGGACGAGATGCGCCGCAGCGCGACGGACTGGACGGCGGTACGGCCGCCGCAGCTCCTCGACAGGCCCGTGACGGGCCGGTACCGCACGGCGGTGGGCACGGGCCTGCGGGGCGGCGCCAGGATCGCGCGGGCGGACGTGGCGCACGCGATGCTGGCGATGATCGACGACACGGCCACCGTGAAGCAGCCGGTGGCCGTCGCGTACTGATCCGCCGCGGTCCGACCGTCAGAGGCTGACGCCGACCGTCACCGGCTCGTTGACCAGCGTGACGCCGAAGGCGTCCCGTACGCCCTCGACGACCTCGCGGGCCAGGGCCAGCAGGTCCTCGGTCGTGGCCTCGCCCCGGTTGGTGAGGGCGAGGGTGTGCTTGGTGGAGATCCGGGCGGGGCCGCTGCCGTACCCCTTGGTGAAGCCCGCCTTGTCGATCAGCCAGGCCGCCGAGGTCTTCACCCGGCCGTCCTCACCGGCCGGGAAGGCGGGCGGGGTGACGTCGGGGCCGAGCCGGTCGCGGACGCGGCCGAGGAACTCCTCGTACTGCTCACGCTCCAGGATCGGGTTGGTGAAGAACGAGCCGGCCGACCAGGTGTCGTGGTCCTCCGGGTCCAGGACCATGCCCTTGCCCGCCCGCAGCCCGAGCACCGTCTCACGGGCCAGCGCGGCGGGAACGCGGTCGCCCGGTTCGACGCCCAGCACGCGCGCCGTCTCGGCGTACTTGATGGGCGCGCTCAGGCCCTGCGCGTCCTCCAGCTCGAAGCGGACGCGCAGCACCACGAACCGGTCGGGGTCGGCCTTGAAGCGGCTGTGGCGGTACGAGAAGTCGCACGCGGCGTTCGGAATGGTCACCGTCTCGCCCGCCCGGCGGTCGTACGCCACGACCTCCGTGATGGTGGCCGAGACCTCCTGGCCGTACGCCCCCACGTTCTGGATCGGGGTGGCGCCCGCCGAGCCGGGGATGCCGGCCAGGCACTCGATGCCGGCCAGCCCGGCCTCCACCGTGCGGGCCACGGCGTCCGTCCACACCTCGCCCGCCGCCAGCTCCAGCCGGGTGCCGTCCAGGGCGAAGCCCCGGGTGGCGATGCGCAGGGCGGTGCCGTCGAAGCCCTTGTCCCCGATGACCAGGTTTGACCCGCCGCCGATGACGAGCAGCGGCGTCCCGGTCTCGTCCGCCTCGCGCACGGCGGCGACGACCTCGTCGTCCGTCGTGGCCGTCACGAGCCGGGTGGCCGGGCCACCGAGCCGGAAGGTGGTCAGCGGGGCGAGGGGAGCGTCATGGATTTCCTGCACGCGCCCAAGACTACGGTGCGCCACCGACAGCCCCCGGCGGCGCCTCCGGCCTCCGGCGCCCCCGTTCCGCGGGCCGGAGCACGCGTCGGGCGCCGCGCGAGCGGTGTGCCGCGCGGCGCCCAGGCGCGTCGGGGGAGCGTTACGCGAGCCGCACCACGGCCCGGGACATGCCGAGCACCTTCTGGCCGGCGCTCATGGCGGTCAGGTCCACGCGCACGCGGTTGTCGTCCAGCTTGGCGGCGACCTTGCCGCTGACCTCGATCAGGGCGCCGGTCTCGTCGTTCGGCACGACGACCGGCTTGGTGAAGCGCACCCCGTACTCCTCCACCGCGCCAGGGTCGCCGATCCAGTCGGTCACCACCCGGATCGCCTCGGCCATCGTGAACATGCCGTGCGCGATGACGTCCGGCAGCCCGACCTCCTTGGCGAACTTCTCGTTCCAGTGGATCGGGTTGAAGTCGCCCGAGGCACCCGCGTACCGCACCAGCGTGGCGCGCGTCACGGGGAAGCTCTGCGCCGGCAGCTCGGTGCCGACCTCGACCTCGTCGAATGCGATCTTCGCGGTCATCGCCTCACGCCTCCTCTGCCGCCGCACGGGCCACGAGCTTCGTCCACGCGGTCACCACGTGCTCACCGGCCTCGTCGTGGACCTCGCCGCGGACGTCGAGAATGTCATTGCCGGCCATCGACTTGATCGCCTCGATGGTCGAGGTCACCGTGAGCCGGTCCCCCGCCCGTACCGGCCGGGTGTACGCGAACTTCTGGTCGCCGTGCACCACGCGGCTGTAGTCCAGCCCGAGCTGCGGGTCGGCGATCACCTCGCCGGCGGCCTTGAACGTGATGGCGAACACAAAGGTCGGCGGCGCGATCACGTCCGGGTGGCCGAGCGCCTTGGCGGCCTCCGTGTCGGTGTACACGGGATTCGCGTCCCCGACCGCCTCGGCGAATTCGCGGATCTTTTCCCGGCCGACCTCGTACGGCGCGGTGGGCGGATAGGTCCGCCCCACGAAGGACTGGTCGAGCGCCATGGACTCGCTACCTCCTGGTCAGTCTTCCAACAAACGACACGAGGCCGTCCCCTGACGGGGACGGCCTCGTGTACGAGCCTGTTTCAGCGCGTTTCGCGGTGCGCGGTGTGCGCGTTGCAGCGCGGGCAGTGCTTCTTCATCTCAAGACGGTCCGGGTTGTTGCGCCGGTTCTTCTTGGTGATGTAGTTCCGCTCCTTGCACTCCACGCAGGCCAGCGTGATCTTCGGGCGGACGTCGGTGGCAGCCACGTGAGTGCTCCTATGACGGACGGATGGACGGATGAACGCAAGAAAGAGTAGCCGATCGAAGGACCGACCCTACAATCGGCTACACTAAGTAAGTAGCGGTGACCGGACTTGAACCGGTGACACAGCGATTATGAGCCGCTTGCTCTACCGACTGAGCTACACCGCTGTGATGCTGGATCCCCTCGCCCGAAGGCGAGGATCACCGAACACCAGAGCCCCAATACGGAATCGAACCGTAGACCTTCTCCTTACCATGGAGACGCTCTGCCGACTGAGCTATTGGGGCGAGCGATGAAGACATTACACGGTCGGCCGCCGTTCGCCCAAATCCGATTCGCGGCCCCTGCCCCCGCCCGCGTACCGGCCCCGGCTCCCCCGTCTCGTGGGCCACTCGTGACCCACGCCGGTACGACTATTGCGCTCCTCCTCGAAGCCCCGTCGTACGGCCCCTAGGCTCGGTTCACGCTGCGTGATCTTCCGTACGCCCGTGCGTACGGCTCCCCGCCACGGGTCACGCCCGATCCACCGAGCCGGTCCCCCCAGCCGGCCGCCGCAACCGACCGCCGACGTACGTACCCCTCCGAACCACCGAGCCACCGAGCCCGCCAGGAGCCCGATGTCCTCCGACAGCCAGCAGCCGCAGCCACCCGAGGGCGCCACCGCCGACACCACCACGCTGCTGCTGTGCGGCGCCCGCCTCACCGACGGCCGGACCGTCGACGTACGGCTCAGCGGCGGGCGCATCGAAGCCGTCGGCACCGCGGGCAGCCTGCCCACCCACGGCGCCCGCGTCGACCTGGCCGGCTACCTGCTGCTGCCCGCCCCCGCCGAACCGCACGGCCACGCCGACACCGCCCTCAGCGCCGACTGCCCCGGCCCCGTGTCGTACGCCACCGAGGAGGTCCAGCGCCGCGCCACCGAGGCCGCGCTGCTCCAGCTCGGGCACGGCTCCACCGCACTGCGGGCCCATGTGCGCATCGGCGACGTCCAGGGTCTGGGCCCCCTGGAGGCGGTCCTCCAGGCCCGGCGCTCCCTGCGGGGGCTGGCCGACCTGACGACGGTCGCCGTGCCCCGGCTGCTGACCGGCGTGGCCGGAGCGGACGGGCTCGCCATGCTGCGCGACGCGCTGAAGATGGGCGCCGGTGTCGTGGGCGGGTGCCCCGACCTGGACCCCGACCCGGCCGGGTACGCGGAGGCCGTGCTGGAGGTGGCGGCCGAGCACGGCTGCCCGGTGGACCTGCACACGGACGGTGACGATCCGGCGCGCCTCGCCCGGTTGGCGGCCATGGTGGGCGGGCTGCGGCCGGGGGTCACCATCGGGCCCTGTGGCGCGCTGGGGCGGCTTCCGGAGGACGTGGCGGGCCGCGCGGCCGACCAGCTCGCGGCGGCCGGGGTGACGGTCGTGTGCCTGCCGCAGGGCGGCTGCGGCGGCTCGGCGGTTCGGGAGGTGGCACCCGTACGGCTGCTGCGGGCGGCGGGGGTGCGGGTCGCGGCCGGGAGCGGGGCGCTGCGGGACGTGGCCAACCCGGTGGGCCGGGGCGACCCCCTGGAGGCGGCGTACCTGCTGGCCTCCCGGGGCGGGCTGCGGCCGGTGGAGGCGTACGGCGCGGTGAGCGGGGCCGCTCGGGAGGCGATGGGCCTGCCCGCCGTGCGGGTGGAGGCGGGGTTTCCGGCGGAACTGCTGGCGGTGCGCGGGGAACGGCTGTCGGGCGTGCTGTCGCTGGCGTACAGCAGGATCGTGGTGCACCGCGGCCGGGTGGTGGCGCGGACGAGCGCGGTGCGGGAGTACTGCGACTCGGCGGCGGCGCTCGAACTGCCGCGCCAGGGGCGGCCGGACGCCCGTCCGTGAGCGTTTTCGCCGATTGGGTCGTACGGTCGAGAGCATGCGCATTGTCATCGCTGGAGGACACGGTCAGATCGCCCTGCGGCTGGAGCGGCTGCTCTCGGCGGGCGGGCACGAGGTCGCGGGCATCATCCGCAATCCGGAACAGGCGGACGCGCTGCGCGAGGCGGGTGCCGAACCGGTCGTGATGGACCTGGAGTCGGCGACCGTGGAGATGGTCGCGGCCGTACTGGCGGGGGCGGACGCGGTCGTCTTCGCGGCGGGGGCCGGGCCGGGCAGCGGTGCGGAGCGCAAGGCCACCGTGGACCGGGGCGCGGCGGTGCTCTGCGCGGACGCGGCGGAGCGGGCGGGCGTACGGCGTTACGTGGTGGTGTCGTCGATGGGCGCCGATCCGGACCGGCCGGGCGACGAGGTCTTCGACGCGTACCTGCGGGCCAAGGGCGCGGCGGACGACTACGTACGGGCCAAGCGGGGCCTGGACTGGACGATCCTGAAGCCCGGCATGCTGACGAACGACGCCGGCACCGGGCTGGTGCGGCTGGAGGCGTCCACCGGGCGGGGACCGGTGGCGCGTGACGACGTGGCGGCGGTGCTGGCCGAACTGGTGGAGACGCCGGCGACGGCCGGGCTGACGCTGGAGCTGGTCGGCGGTTCGGTGCCGGTGGCGGTGGCGGTGAAGGCCGTCGCGGGCGAGTGATGTTCCCCGAACCGGTCGTGGTGGAACGCGCGGAGCAGCCGTACGTCTTCATGCGGCGCTCCGTGACGATGCGGGGTTTCGCGGAGGTCGCCGACCGGTTGCCCGAGCTCGTGGGGTGGGTGATGGCGCGGGGCATCGAGATGGCGGACGCGCCGTTCTTCCGGTTCAACACCGTGGACATGGAAGGCGAGTCGGAGGTGGAGGCGGGCATTCCGGTCCCTCACGGCTCGCTGCCGGAGCCGGAGGGCGACATCGGCGTGGCGATGCTGCCGGCCGGCCGGTACGCGACGCTCACCCATGTCGGCCACCCCGACCGACTGCTCGAGGCCGCCGCGACGCTGCGGGAGTGGGCGGACGGACGGGGCCTGGAGTGGGACATGCGGGAGGTGGACGGCGTCGAGCGGTGGGGCTGCCGCATCGAGTCCTACCGCACGGACCCGCGCGTGGAGCCGGACCCGTCCCGGTGGGAGACGGAACTGGCCTTCCGCCTCGCCGGCTGAGCGGCCTTTTCCGGACGCCCGCACGGGGCCGTACGCGCACAGGCGCGCAGCCGTTACGCGGAACCCGCGCACCGCCTCACGCGCGCGTGCGCACCGCCGTACGCAAACGGCCCCTGATCGCGTTTCCGCAGATCAGGGGCCGTTCATCGCGTGGCGGCGCCAGGATTCGAACCTGGGTAGGCTAAGCCGACGGATTTACAGTCCGCTCCCATTGGCCACTCGGGCACACCGCCATGGGATGTCGCCGCGAGGGTGACCGCTTTTCGGCGGTGCTCCCCGGCAACGACGTAAACGATACCTGATGTCCGGGGGTGCTTCGCCACCGGATTGATCAGCGCCCGTGGCGAGTGGGATGGCTAGGCTTTGCCGTGGCGGCCGGGGGACCCCGGCCGTGCCTCTAGGCAACCTCTACGCACGCGACCCAAGGAGCCACAGGACATGGCCGACTCCAGTTTCGACATCGTCTCGAAGGTCGAGCGGCAGGAGGTCGACAACGCCCTCAACCAGGCGGCGAAGGAGATCTCGCAGCGCTACGACTTCAAGAACGTCGGGGCCTCCATCACCTGGTCCGGCGAGAAGATCCTGATGCAGGCGAACTCCGAGGAGCGGGTCAACGCCATCCTCGACGTGTTCCAGTCCAAGCTGATCAAGCGCGGCATCTCGCTGAAGGCGCTGGACGCCGGTGAGCCGCAGCTCTCCGGCAAGGAGTACAAGATCTTCGCCTCCATCGAGGAGGGCATCTCCCAGGACAACGCCAAGAAGGTGGCGAAGATCATCCGCGACCAGGGCCCCAAGGGTGTCAAGGCGCAGGTGCAGGGCGACGAGCTGCGGGTCAGCTCCAAGAGCCGGGACGACCTCCAGGCCGTAATCGCGCTGCTGAAGGGGCAGGACTTCGACTTCGCCCTCCAGTTCGTGAACTACCGGTAGACCGCGCACCGGCTGTGCCGGTGGACCGGGCGGTTCGGGGGCGGACACGGCATGACCGGTCCGCCCCCGCCCTGTGTGCGCGGCCGGGCCTCGGGGCCCCGGGATCGTCGTGTCCGAAAACCGCCAGCCTCCCTGGCGGCACGGACGCAGACTGGGTGGGGACCGAGGAAGGGAACGGATCATGACGGTGTACGCGCACGTCGACGGCCCGCTGGGCGAGATGCTGCTGGTCGGTGAGGCGGCCGCGGACGGCCGGACCGCTCTCGCCTCGCTCTCCCTGCCGGGGCAGAAGGGCGGCGTGACCGTCCGGGACGGGTGGCGGCACGCGCCGGAGGCGTTCGAGGACGTCGCGGAGCAGCTCCGGGAGTACTTCGCGGGCGGGCTCACGCGCTTCGAGATCGCGTACACCGACGCCGGCACCGACTTCCAGCGCCGGGTGTGGCGGGCCCTGGAGGACATCCCGTACGGCACCACCGTGTCGTACGGGGAGATCGCGGCACGGGTCGGTTCGCCGGGTGCCGGGGTACGGGCGGTGGGGACCGCGATCGGCCGCAACCCGCTGCTGGTGGTGCGGCCGTGTCACCGGGTGATCGGTGCCGACGGGGCGCTGCGGGGGTACGCGGGCGGGCTGGAGCGCAAGGAGCGGCTGCTGGGGCTGGAAGGCGCGCTCGTACGGTGAGCGAGGGGCTGTTCCCGGTGCGCCGGGAGCGGGCGGAGGTCGCCCCCGGCGCGGTGCACGTGCCGGGGTGGCTGCCGGTGGAGCGGCAGCGGGAACTGGTCGGGGCGTGCCGGGAGTGGGCGCGTGGTCCGGTGCCGATGCGGCACACGGTGCTGCCGGGCGGTGGGGTGATGTCGGTGCGGACGGTGTGCCTCGGATGGCACTGGCAGCCGTACCGGTACACGCGGACGGCCGGCGACGTGAACGGCGCCCGGGTGGCTCCTTTCCCAGACTGGCTGGCGGACTTGGGGCGTGAGGCGCTGACGGCGGCGTACGGGGACGCGTACGGGACGGCGTACGCTCCGGACACCGCGCTGATCAACTTCTATGACGGGGCGGCCCGTATGGGCATGCACCAGGACAGGGAGGAGCGGTCCTCCGCCCCGGTGGTGTCCCTGAGCATCGGGGACACCTGCGTCTTCCGGTTCGGGAACACCGAGACGCGGGGCCGCCCGTACACGGACGTGGAGCTGGAGTCCGGCGACCTGTTCGTCTTCGGCGGCGCGTCACGCTTCGCGTACCACGGGGTGCCGAAGGTCCGGGCGGGCACGGCCGACGCGGCGGTGGGGCTGGGCTCGGGCCGGCTGAACATCACGCTGCGGGAGACGGGCCTGACCGGCTAGCGCAGGCGTTCAGCGCGAACGCGAGTGGCCGAACAGAATGCGGTAGGCGATCAGCAGCACCAGCGAACCGCCGATGGCGGCGAGCCACGTCGGCCCGTCGTAGAACTGGTTGCTGATCGGCCGGTCCAGGAAGCGTGCCGAGATCCAGCCACCGACGAAGGCGCCCGCGATGCCGATGAGCGTCGTGCCGACCAGCCCACCGGGGTCCCGGCCCGGGAGGAGGACCTTGGCTATGACGCCGGCCAGCAGTCCCAGGATGATCCAGCTCAGGACGTCCATGCCGTGAACCTGCCTTTCGTGCGGTGTTGCCCGGGAGGACGCCCGGGGTCCGGAGGGTGGTTGCGCGGATCAGTAGGGTGCGGCGCATGACACAGGAACTGCGGCGGTCACTGGGCGTCTTCGACGCGGTCGTCATCGGACTCGGATCAATGATCGGCGCCGGCATCTTCGTGGCGCTCGGCCCGGCGGCCGGCGCGGCCGGCAGCGGGCTGCTGCTGGGGCTGGCACTGGCCGGGGCCGTGGCGTACTGCAACGCGATGGCGTCGGCGCGGCTGGCCGCCCGCTATCCGGCGTCCGGCGGAACGTATGTGTACGGGCGTGAACGGCTCGGTCCTTTCTGGGGTTACCTGGCGGGCTGGGCGTTCGTGGTCGGCAAGACCGCCTCGTGCGCGGCGATGGCGCTGGCCGTCGGCACGTACGCGTGGCCGGAGCAGGCGCACGCGGTGGCGGTCGCGGCGGTCGTGATGCTGACTGCCGTGAACTACCGGGGCGTTCAGAAGTCGGCGCTGGTCACACGCGTCATCGTGGCGGTGGTGCTGGCGGTCCTGGCGGCGGTGGTCGTCTCCTGTCTCGGGTCGGGCGCGGCGGACGCCGGACGGCTGGAGCCGGGTGCGGACGTGTCGGCGGGCGGGGTGCTCCAGGCGGCGGGCCTGCTGTTCTTCGCGTTCGCCGGGTACGCCCGGATCGCCACGCTGGGCGAGGAGGTGCGGGACCCGGCACGGACCATTCCGCGGGCGGTGCCGCTGGCGCTGGGGATCGTGCTGGTCGTGTACGCGGCGGTGGCGGTCTCCGTCCTGTCGGTGCTGGGCGCGCGGGAGTTGGCCGGCTCGGCCGCTCCGCTCGCCGACGCGGCGCGGGCGGGGGGTGCGGACTGGCTGGTGCCGGTCGTGCGCGTGGGCGCGGCGGTGGCCGCGCTCGGTTCGCTGCTGGCGCTGATCCTCGGGGTGTCCCGTACGACGCTGGCGATGGCGCGCGACGGTCACCTGCCGCGCACCCTCGCCGCCGTGCACCCGCGCTTCCAGGTGCCGCACCACGCGGAGCTGGCGGTGGGGCTGGTCGTGGCGGTGGTGGCGGCGACGGCGGACGTGCGCGGGGCGATCGGCTTCTCGTCGTTCGGGGTGCTGGTGTACTACGCGGTCGCCAACGCCTCGGCGTGGACGCTCGGTTCGGGGCGCGTCCTCGCGGTGGGCGGGCTGGCAGGCTGCCTGGCGCTCGCCTTCGCCCTGCCCCTGTCGTCGGTCCTGGCGGGCACGGCGGTCCTGGCGGCGGGCGCGGTGCTGTACGCGGTACGGCGCGGCTAGCGGCGCCGTACCCCGTCATATTCGGGCGTGGTCCCGCCCCGCTCCGCCGGTCCGCACCCGCTGGTCGTCGGTCATGTGTTCATGGTGCACCACGCCACTGACAATCACGCGAGGGCGGCCCCGGCACCGGTCAACCGGCCGCGCGGCGACCGGAAGCGGGGCGGTGACTCACCGGGTGGCGAAGGGCCGGTCGCTGGGGACGATCTCCTTGCCCAGCGGCAGCAGGGAGACGGGAAGGAGCTTGAAGTTCGCGATGCCCAGCGGGATGCCGATGATCGTGACGCACAGGGCGATGCCCGTGAGGATGTGTCCGAGCGCCAGCCACCAGCCGGCGAGGACCAGCCACAGCACGTTGCCGATGCAGGACGCGGCGCCCGCGTCACGGCGGTCCACGACGGTCTGGCCGAAGGGCCACAGGGCGTAGACGCCGATGCGGAAGGCGGCGAGGCCGAAGGGGATGCCGATGACGGTGATGCAGAGCAGCAGGCCCGCGACCATGTAGCCGAGGAACAACCAGAAGCCGCCGAAGATCAGCCATATCAGGTTGAGGATTGCTTTCATGGGCGGCGACCTGCCATCTGTTCGAGTCGGGCGATGCGTTCCGCCATCGGCGGGTGTGTCGAGAACATCTTGGCGAACCCCTGGCCGGGGCGGAACGGGTTCGCGATCATCATGTGGC
Organism: Streptomyces sp. WAC05374; assembly: GCF_004353505.1. Taxonomy (GTDB): domain Bacteria; phylum Actinomycetota; class Actinomycetes; order Streptomycetales; family Streptomycetaceae; genus Streptomyces. The sequence goes on along the minus strand of NZ_SMNQ01000015.1, from coordinate 139,320 downwards.
TCGCGGTCTCGATGCGGGGCTCCGGCGGCAGCGGGAGCCTCTTGGTGCCCGCCTCCAGCTTGCGCAGGGCGCTGGCGAGGGCGAGTGGGTCCCCGGTGAGCTGCGCGCCGGAGGCGTCCGCCTCGTACTCCCGGGAGCGGCTGATGGCCAACTGGATCACGGACGCGGCGAGCGGGCCGAGCAGCATGGTCAACAGCATGCCGATCAGGCCGGGACCGTCGTCGTCGTCGGAGCGGCCGACCGGGATCAGCCAGGCGAAGTTCACCAGGAACATGATCACCGAGGCGAGTGCTCCGGCGACCGACGAGATCAGGATGTCGCGGTTGTAGACGTGGCTCAGCTCGTGGCCGATGACCCCGCGCAGCTCGCGCTCGTCGAGGATCTGGAGGATGCCCTCGGTGCAGCAGACCGCCGCGTTGCGGGGGTTGCGGCCGGTCGCGAAGGCGTTGGGGGCCTGGGTCGGCGAGATGTACAGGCGGGGCATCGGCTGGCGGGCCTGGGTGGAGAGCTCCCGGACCATCCGGTACAGCTCCGGCGCCTGGAATTCGCTCACGGGGCGGGCCCGCATGGCGCGCAGCGCGAGCTTGTCGCTGTTCCAGTACGCGTACGCGTTGGTGCCGAGGGCCACGAGGAGCGCGACGACGAGGCCCGTACGGCCGAAGAAGCTGCCGATCAGGATGATGAGTGCGGACAGTCCCCCGAGGAGTACGGCGGTCTTCAGCCCGTTGTGCCGGCGGTGCACGGTACGCCCTCCAAGTGGTGCGGCAGGGGAACCCTTTGCCTGGTGCTGGTCCACTGTTCAGTGGACCCTCCCGTACTGGTCAACGCCACGCGGGCATGGCGGGTTCCCCGGTGCTCCGGGGGCGGGGTGTGGGCCGTTCGGGTGACTCAGCGCGGCGCGGGCAGCCCGGCCTTCTGGAGGGCCTCGGGCACCGGTTCGACCTCGCTGGTGCAGTGCCCGCAGCGGCTGGCGACGGCGGGGATCTCGGTGAAGCAGCGCGGGCAGTCGCGCATGGCCGCCTTGATGTCGAAGGGCTCGTCGCGCTTGAAGCGGGTCTGGATCTTCATCATCGGGAGGACGACGCAGAAGTAGAGCACCGCCGCGGTGATCATGAACGCCAGGGCGGCGCTGATGAACAGGCCGTAGGGGAACTTGGCGTCCCTGACCGTGAAGTAGGAGTGGCTGAAGTCTCCGACGGTGCCTGTCGCCAGGCCGATGAGCGGGGTGATGAAGGCGTTGCTGAACGCCGTGACGACCGCCGTGAAGGCCGCGCCGACGGCCAGGCCGATCGCCATGGAGATGACGTTTCCACGGAGGAGGAAGTCCTTGAAACCGTTCAGCACGGCCGTGCTCCTGGAGAGTGCGTAGGGCTGTGGGGGTCAGAAGAGGCTGTCGGCGGCGAAGCGCAGCACCAACTGGGGGTAGCCCGACAGCACCACGCCGGCGACGGCCGTCACGGCGATGGCCACGGTGACGGGCGCGGGGGCGGGCTGTCTCGTGGGGGCGCCCTCGGCGGGGCGGAACAGCACCGCGGTCCACTGCAAGTAGTAGTAGAGGGCGATGACGACGTTGACGCCCATGACGACGGCGAGCCATCCCAGGCCCGCGTCGACGGCCGCCGAGAAGACCGTGACCTTGGCGAAGAGACCGATGATGCCCGGCGGCAGGCCGGCCAGGCACAGCAGGAAGAAGCCCATGACGAGCGCGGCGCCGGGCCGGCTGGTGTACAGGCCGCGATAGTCGGAGATCCGGTTCAGCGGGTACGTGCGGGCGACCAGCGCGGCCACGGCGAAGGCGCCGAGGTTCACGACGGCGTACATCAGGGCGTACGCGACGGTGGCACCGATCTGGTCGTCACCGGAGTAGGCGGCGGCCGCGATCGGCACCAGGAGGTAGCCCGCCTGCGCCACCGAGGACCAGGCCAGCAGCCGTACCGCGCTCCACGCGCGCGTGGGGGCCTGCCGGAGGGCGGCCACGTTGCCGACGGTCATGGTGAGCGCGGCGAGGACGGCGAGGGCGGGGCCCCACACGTCCGCGTACGTCGGGAAGGCGACGACGGTCACCAGGACCAGGCCGGTGAAGCCGACCGCCTTGCCGACGACGGAGAGGTAGGCGGCGATGGGCAGGGGCGCCCCGACGTAGGTGTCGGGCACCCAGAAGTGGAACGGCGCGGCGGCGGTCTTGAACGCGAAACCGACGAGGGTGAGCGCGACGCCCGCCTTGGCGAGGGTCTCCAGCCGGGCGGGGACGTCGTCCAGGCTCTGGGCGATCTCCGTGAGGTGGAGGGTGCCGGTCGAGGCGTACACGAAGCTGACGCCGAGCAGCATCACCGCGGTGGCGGTGACGGAGGAGAGGAAGAACTTCAGCGCCGCCTCGCCGGACATGCGGTCGCCGCGCTTGAGGCCGACCAGCGCGAAGGCGGGCAGGGAGGCGACCTCCAGGGCCACGACGAGCGTCGCCAGGTCCCGGGAGGCGGGCAGCAGCGCCGCACCGGCGGCCGAGGAGAGCAGCAGGAACCAGAATTCTCCGGCGGGGAGCCTCTCCTTGGTGTCGTGGAGCGACAGCAGGGCCGTCAGGAGCGCTCCGCCCAGCACCAGGAACTGGATGACCAGCGTGAAGTGGTCGGCGGTGTAGCTGCACGCGTCGGGGTCGGTGGTCAGGCAGAAGGTGGTCCGGTCGCCCTTGCGCAGCGGTACGAGCGTGATGATCGAGGCGACGAGGCCGGCGATCGCGCCCCAGCCGAGGAGCTGCTTGCGTTCCTTCGGCACGAACAGGTCGGCGACGAGGACGACCAGGGCGACCACGGCGGCGATGGTCGGCGGCGCGATGGCGGCCCAGTCGACGGACTGGACGAGGTCGCCCGCGCTCGGAGCGCTCGTGGCGGCGAGGGTCACGACTTGCCTCCTGCGAGGAGCTTCTGCACGGCCGGGTCGGTCAGGCCGAGGAGGACAGCGGGCCAGAGGCCGGCGACGACGGTGAGGACGGCCAGCGGCGACCAGGCCACGACCTCGTACGCCCGGACGTCGTCGAGCGGCGGATGCCCGGCGGCCGGAGGGGTGCCCATGCACACGCGCCGGACGACGACGAGGAGGTACGCGGCGGTGAGCAGGGTGCCGAACGCGCCGGCGGCCATGAAGGTGAGGAACGCGGGGCGGCTGAGGCCCTCGGCCGGCTGGAACGCACCGAACAGCGCGAGCATCTCGCCCCAGAAGCCGGCGAGGCCCGGCAGTCCGAGCGAGGCGACGGCGGCGAAGGCGAGGAGGCCGCCGAGGCGGGGTGCGCGGCCGTAGAGCGCGGCGCCGGTGGCCCCGGCGAGGGTGTCGAGGTCGGCCGTGCCGTACCGGTCCTTGATGGCGCCGACCAGGAAGAACAGCAGGCCGGTGATGAGGCCGTGGGCGATGTTCGCGAAGAGCGCGCCGTTGACGCCGGTGGGCGTCATGGTCGCGATGCCCAGCAGGACGAAGCCCATGTGGCCCACGGAAGAGTAGGCGATCAGGCGCTTGAGGTCGCCCTTCGCGCCGGTGCGGGCGAGGGAGAGGCAGGCGAGCGATCCGTAGATGATGCCGGCGGCCGCGAACGCGGCGAGGTAGGGCGCGAGGACGTGCATGCCGTCGGGGGTGATCGGCAGGGCGATCCGGACGAATCCGTACGTACCCATCTTCAGCAGGACGCCGGCGAGGAGCACCGAGCCGACGGTCGGTGCGGCGGTGTGGGCGTCCGGCAGCCAACTGTGCAGCGGCCACATCGGAGTCTTCACCGCGAGGCCGATCCCGATCGCCAGAACGGCGATGACCTGCACGGATGTGGTGATGTCACGGCCGTTGTCAGTGGCGAGTGCCACCATGTCGAACGTGCCGGCCTTCAGCCCGACGAGCAGCAGGCCGAGCAGCATGACGACCGAACCGAGCAGCGTGTACAGGATGAACCGCCAGGCGGCCTGCTGGCGCTCCTCGCCGCCCCAGCGGGCGATGAGGAAGTACATCGGGATGAGCACCATCTCGAAGGCCAGGAAGAACAGCAGCAGGTCGAGGACGGCGAAGGTCGCCAGCGTGCCGGACTCGAGGACGAGCAGCAGGGCGACGAACGCCCGGGGGGACGGGCCCGCGGGCATGCGGAAGTAGCTGTAGAGCGCGCAGAGGAAGGTCAGCAGCGCGGTCAGGACCAGGAGGGGGAGGGAAATGCCGTCGACGCCGAGGTGGATCCGCACGTCGAGTGCCGGGATCCAGGCGATGTCCGTGGTGGCCTGCATCCTCGACGACTGGTCGTGGTCGAAGCCGAGCGTGAGGACGACCGCGGCGGCGAGGATCGCTCCGGTCACGGTCACCCCGTGGCGCAGCACGGCTTGGTCGGGGGACTTCCCCTTCAGTCCGGGCGGGGCCGGGAGGAGGGCCGCCGCGGCGCCGATGAGCGGGCCGACGACGATGAACGCGAGAAGGAACTGCATCACGGATTCGCTGATATCGATCACGGCTCACGCTCCGGCGGCGACGAGGACGGCGGCGATCGCCAGGACGACGGAGCCGGCGAGCAGGGCGCTGAGGTAGGTCTGCACGTTGCCCGTCTGGGCGCGCCGGACGGCTTGTCCCAGCAGGTTCGTGCCGTTGCCCGCACCGCGGACGTAGGTCTCGACGACCTCGCGGTCCAGGAAGCTGACCAGTCGTGCCGCCGCCCGGACGGGGCGCACGAAGGCGGCGGAGTAGACGGCGTCGACGTGGAAGCCGGCGGCGGCGTGGCGGTGCAGCGGGCCGAGCAGCAGGCGTCCGGGGTCGGCGGGGTCCGGGGCTGAGGCGATGTCGCCGTAGGCGGGGGTGTGCGTGGCGATCGCCTCGGCCTCCGAGACGGCGGGTTCGGCCTCGGGGTGGGCGGCGACCGCGCCGAGCGGGTGGCGTGCGGCGACGGCGGTGGTGTGCCGCCAGGCGCCGTAGGTGACGAGCCCGCCGACGAGGGCGATGCCGGTGCTGAGGACCGCGGTGGTCACGGTCGGTGTCAGCGCGTACCCGTCGAACCAGTCGCCGATGACGCCGACGGTCAGGCCGAAGGCGAGGGAGGGGACGGCGAGCACCCACAGGACGGCGTTCATGGCGATCGGCTGCCGGCCGTGTTCGGGAGCCTCGGCGCCCCGGCCGCGGAAGGCCAGCAGCCACAGGCGCGTCGCGTAGGCGGCGGTGAGGAGGGCGGTGAGGAGACCCGAGACGAGGACGATCCAGCCCGCTCCGGCGGGTGCGACCGCCCGGTCGCCGAGCGCGGTGTGCTCGGCGGCCACGAGGACGGCTTCCTTGGAGAAGAAGCCGGCGAACGGCGGGATCGCGGCCAGCGCGAGCAGGGCGACCGTCATCGTCCAGTAGGCGTCGGGGATGCGGGAGGTGAGGCCCCGCATCCGGGACATGGCGGCCAGCGAGTTCGTTCCGGCGGCGTGGATGATCACGCCGGCGGCCAGGAACAGCAGCGCCTTGAAGGCGCCGTGCGACAGGAGGTGGAAGACGGCCGCGCCACGGTCACCGACGGCCAGGGCGCCCGACATGTAGCCGAGCTGGCCGATGGTCGAGTAGGCGAGGACGCGCTTGATGTCGTCCTGGGCGAGGGCGGCGAGCCCGGAGCCGACCATCGTGACCGCGGCCATCACGGCGAGCACGGTCATGGCGGCGGCGGAGGCCGCGAAGACGGGGAGGAGCCGGGCCACGAAGTACACACCGGCGGCGACCATGGTCGCGGCGTGGATCAGCGCGGACACCGGCGTCGGGCCGGCCATGGCGTCCGGGAGCCAGGTGTGCAGCGGGAACTGGGCGGACTTGCCGGCGACGCCCGCGAGCAGGAGCAGCGCCACCAGGGTGGGGTGGTCGATGCCTCCGGCGGTGACCGCACCGAGGATGCCGGTGATCCGGAACGTGCCGGCGTCGGCGGCCAGCGCGAACAGACCGATCAGGAAGGGGACGTCACCCAGCTTGGTGACCAGGAACGCCTTGAGGGAGGCGGCCCGCGCCTCGGGCGTCTCCCAGTAGTGGCCGACGAGGAAGTACGAGCAGATGCCCATGATCTCCCAGCCGACCAGCAGCACCATCAGGTCGCCGGAGTAGACGACGAGCAGCATCGCGGAGGTGAACAGGGAGACGAGCGCGGCGTACGAGGGGTAGCGCGGGTCGTCGCGGAGGTAGCCGGTCGAGTAGAGCTGCACGCAGGTGGCGACCAGGCCCACGAGGACGGCGGTCAGGACGGCGAAGCCGTCCAGGTGCAGGGCGAGCTCGATCGGCACCGAGCCGGTCGGAGTGAGCTGGGTGGCCGCGTCGACGGCCCTGCCGCCGCCCTGGCGTACGGCGACGAGGACGGCGAGCACGAGCGCGGCGAGCGTCGGCAGGACGGCCAGGGGACGCACGAACCCGGGAGCGGTGCGGCCCAGCAGCAGTCCGGCGGCGGCGCCGAGGAAGGGGAGGACGGGGACGAGGACGGCGAGGGTCGTGGTGGTCACGCGGTGGCCTCTGCCTTCTCGTCGGGGCCCGCCGGCCCGTCGGCGCCCACGGGTTCGTCGGCGCCCGCGGTCTCGGCGTTGTCACGGAGCTTGTCGATGTCCGAGGTGCCGCGGTTGCGGTAGACCATCAGGACGATCGCCAGGCCGATGCCGATCTCGGCGGCGGCGATGGCGATGGTGAAGAGGGTCAGCGCCTGGCCGGCGTGCAGGGTGTCGCGGAGCCAGACGTCGAACGCGACCAGGTTGAGGTTGACGGCGTTGAGCATCAGCTCGACGGACATCAGGACCAGGATCGCGTTGCGGCGGGCGAGCACCCCGTACAGACCGGTGCAGAACAGCAGGACGGCGAGGACCGCCGGATAGGCGAGGTGCATCAGTTGCCACCCTCCCGCTCACGGTCGCGGCGGGACAGGACGATCGCGCCGACGAGCGCGGCCAGGAGGAGGACGGAGAGCGCTTCGAAGGGCAGCACCCAGTGCCGGAACAGGATCGCGCCCGACACCTTGGTGGAGCCCTGCGCGGGTCCGTCGAGGTCGATCCAGGTGGCGCGGAACGCGTCCACGACCACCCAGATCAGGGCGGCCGCGGCGGCGACGGCGACCGCCAGGGCGGCCGGGCGGTTGCCCGAGTCGGCGTCGGGCGAGCGGCCGATGGGTGCCTTGGTGAGCATCAGACCGAAGAGGAGGAGGACGACGACGGAACCGACGTAGATCAGCACCTGGACCCAGGCGATGAACTCCGCCGTGAGGAGCAGGTACTCGACGGCCAGTCCGCCGAGCGCCACGACGAGCCACAGGGCGGCGTGCACGAGCTGCCTGGTGGTGACCGTTATGACGGCGGCGCCGAGCGTGACGACGCCGACGAGGAGGAAGGCGATCTCGACGCCGGTGGGCGACAGGAAGCCGTGGGTGGCGGCGAGCGTCACGCGGTCCCTCCCTCGTCCCGGCGCTGCGGCTGGTCCGTGGCCGGGGTGCCCGGGGTGCCCGGGGCGGTGTCCGGGGTGGCCGGGGTGCCGGGGGCGGTGTCCGGGGTGCCCGTGGCCGCAGGGGTGGCCGCGGTGCCCGTGGCCGCAGGGGTGGCCGGGGCGGTGGGCCCGTCGGGCTCGGCGGCGGCCGCGGCCTGGGCGGCGGCCAGCTTCTCCGCTGCCTTGCGCGCTGCGGCGATCTCCTTCGGCTCCTCCGCACCGGGGTCGAGGGCGGGCGGCTCGGGAACCGTCCACATCCACTCACGGAGCTTGTCCCGCTCGTGGGTGAGGTCGTGGATGTCCGTCTCCGCGTACTCGAACTCGGGCGACCAGAACAGCGCGTCGAAAGGACAGACCTCGATGCAGATACCGCAGTACATGCACAGGGCGAAGTCGATGGCGAACCGGTCGAGGACGTTCCGGCTGCGCTCGCGGCCACCGGGGGTGGCGGCGGGGATCGTCTCCTTGTGGGAGTCGATGTAGATGCACCAGTCCGGGCACTCGCGGGCGCAGAGCATGCAGACCGTGCAGTTCTCCTCGAACAGTCCGATCACCCCACGGGTGCGGGGCGGGAGCTCGGGCTGGGCGTCGGGGTACTGCGCGGTGTGGCTCTTCTTCGTCATCGTGCGCAGGGTGACGGCCAGGCCCTTGGCGAGGCCGGATCCGGGAATCGGGGCCATTACTGGATCACCACCTTGACGATGCCGGTGAGGGCGATCTGGGCGAGGGCGAGCGGGACGAGCGTGGTCCAGGCGAGCTTCTGCAACTGGTCCTCGCGCAGCCGCGGGTAGCTCACGCGCAGCCAGATCACGATGAAGGCGAGCACGGCCGTCTTGAGCAGGGTCCAGACCCAGCCGAGGCCCTCGGCGCCGAACGGCCCGTGCCAGCCGCCGAGGAAGAGGACGGTGGTCAGACCGCACAGGACGACGATGCCGGCGTACTCGGCAAGCAGGAACAGGGCGAAACGCAAGCCGGTGTACTCGGTGTACGCGCCGAAGATGATCTCGGAGTCGGCGACCGGCATGTCGAACGGCGGCCGCTGGAGTTCGGCGAGACCCGCGACGAAGAAGACGAGGGCGCCGACGATCTGCCAGGGCAGCCACCACCACTCGAAGGCGTCGACGATGCCGGGGAGGGAGACCGTGCCGGCCGCCATCGCCACGGAGGCGGCGGCGAGCAGCATCGGCAGCTCGTACGCGAGCAACTGGGCGGCGGTGCGCAGACCGCCGAGCAGGGAGAACTTGTTGGCCGACGCCCAGCCCGCCATCAGCGAGCCGAGCACGCCGACACCCATGACGGCGAGCACGAAGAAGATGCCCGCGTCGACGACCTCGCCGACGGCTCCTTCGCCGGGGCCGATCGGGATGGCGACCAGCACGAGGAGGTACGGGAGGAGCGCGACGGCGGGGGCGAGCTGGAAGATGCGGCGGTCGGCGTTGGCCGGCACCACGTCCTCCTTCTGCGCGAACTTCACGCCGTCGGCGACGAGCTGCGCCCAGCCGTGGAATCCGCCGGCGTACATGGGGCCGAGGCGGCCCTGCATGTGGGCCATGACCTTGTGCTCGGTCTGACCGATCACCAGCGGCAGGACCAGAAATACGGCGAAGACGACGAGCAGCCGGAAGGCGACGTCGAGTACGTCGTTCACGCGTCTCCTTCGTTCTTGCGTCGTGGTTCGCTGTCGTCGCCCCCGGCGCCGGGTGCCTCACCCTCGTCCCGGGACCCCGCCCCTTCGGGCGCGGCAGCCGCGTCCGCGTCCGCGGCCGCTTCCGGTACGGCCTTGGGCGGCTCGGGCGCAGCCTCCGGTCCCGGTACGGCCTTGGGCGGTTCGGGCGTCGCCTCCGGTCCCGGTACGGCCTTGGGCTCCGGGGCCGGCGCGGCCTTGGGCGGTTCGGGCGTCGCCTCCGGTTCCGGTACGGCCTTGGGCTCCGGGGCCGCCCCCGGTGCCGTCTCCGGGGCCGGCGCGGTCTCCGCCTCGGGCGCCGCCTTGGGCTCCGGGGCCGGGGTGGCGGCGTCGTCGAAGGCCGGGCGCGGGTTGTTCCAGGGGGCGTCCGTGCTGCGGGTGCGGGGCGGCGGTGCCGGAGACGTCTCCGTCACGGGCTCCGCGCGCTGGCTCGCCGAGCCCGCGCTCGCGGTGCGGGTGCGGCGGGGGCCCGCCGGGGTGGCGGACGGGGCGGCCGCCTGGCTCGCCGAGCCCTCGGAGGCGCTGCGCGTACGGCGCTGCGGTGCCGCCGGTGCCTCCGCCGCTGCCGCCGCTTCCGTTGCCGCCTGGCTCGCCGAGCCCTCGCCCGCGGTGCGGGTGCGGCGGACCGGGCGGTCCCCGGCGGGCCGCGCGGCGCGGGCCGGGCGGGCAGGGGCGGGCGGCAACTGGCCCTTGAGGGGGCCCCAGTCGTTCGGGTCGGGGACGCCCGGCGGCAGCATCTGGCGCCGCTTGGGCCCGCCGTGCTCGGACTCCCCCGGCTCCTTGGCACCCGGCCACGCCTTGGCCACGCGGGCGGCCAGGACGAAGTCCTTGCGCAGCGGGTTGCCCTCGAAGTTCTCCGGGAGCAGGAGGTGGACCAGGTTCGGGTGGTCCTCGAAGCGGACGCCGAACATCTCGAACGTCTCGCGCTCGTGCCAGCCCGCGCCCGCGTAGACGCCGACGGCGCTCGGCAGGACGGGGGCGTCGTGCGGCACGGTCGTGCGCAGCAGGAGCCGCCGCACGCGCCCGCCGTCCAGCGCGGCGACGTGGGCGCAGACCCGGAAGCCGGTGCCGGGTTCGTCGACGGCGCTCAGCCAGTCGAAGTAGGTGCAGCCCAGGGCGTCCCGGGCGGTCTCCAGCGCGGTGATCCAGGACTCGGCGGGGACGTCGACCGTGAGCAGGTCGTACGCCTGGTCGGCCGTCGCGCCCTCACCGAAGATCTCGGTGACGGCTTCGGGGAGCCGGTCGTACGCGTTCACTCCGTACCTCCCGGAGGCGGCACCAGGCCGCTGCGGAGCTGGCCGACCGACGACGCGCGTCCGTGGCCGTACCGCTCTCCGAGCGACTCCCGGGCGATCTTCTCCTGGAGCTTGAGGATGCCCTGGAGCAGCGCTTCGGGGCGGGGAGGGCAGCCGGGTACGTACACGTCGACGGGGATGATCTGGTCGACGCCCTTGGTCACGGAGTACGAGTCCCAGTACGGGCCGCCGCAGTTGGAGCAGGCACCGAAGGAGATGACGTACTTGGGTTCGGGCATCTGCTCGTACAGCCGCTTGACGGCGGGCGCCATCTTGTCCGTGACCGTGCCGGACACGACCATGAGGTCGGCCTGGCGCGGGCCCGGCGCGAACGGGATCACGCCGAGCCGGATGAAGTCGTGGCGGGCCATCGACGCGGCGATGAACTCGATCGCGCAGCAGGCGAGTCCGAAGTTGAAGACCCACAGGCTGTAGCGGCGGCCCCAGTTCAGGACCACCTTCATCGGCTCGGGAGCGAGCCGGGCGAGGGCTCCGAGCCTCTTCGGCTCGGGAAGATCGACAGGGGTCACGTCCATGTCAGGACGCCCTTCTTGTACGCGTAGAGCAGTCCTACGGCCAGGAAGCCGAGGAAGATGAACATCTCGACCAGCGTCGTGGCGCCGTAGCCGGGTGCGGCGAAGACGGTCGCCCACGGGAAGAGGAAGATCGAGTCCACCGCGAAGATGACGTACAGAAAAGCGTAGACGTAGTAGCGGACCTGGGTGTGGGCCCAGCCCTCGCCGACCGGGTCGACGCCGCATTCGTACGTCAGCAGCTTCTCCGGCGTCGGCACCACGGGCCGCAGCAGCCGCCCGGCCGCGAAGGCGACCGCGACGAACAGCACGCCGATCACGGCGAGCAGGCCGACGACCGAATAGCTCTGGAAATAGTCGACGGCGAGTACGGTCGGTGCGGTCCGTACGGTCGGTTCCAGCACGTCCGTGTCCCTCGCTCCCTGCCCTCGCGGCGATGTTTATGCGATCTGTACGCACGGGAGTCTAGGCCCTGGCTTAGCGCCGGTAATCAGCCGTGCCGCACTTCAGGTGGGGTTATCCCTACTTCTCCTGCACCTACGAACCCCATGGCGGGCGCCGGTCGGGCCCGGCAGGCTGTGCCGTATGACCGCACGCATCGCATTCGACCGGCTCGTCTGGAAGGAAATAGGCCACTTGCTGGCCAACTTTCCGATTGCCCTGATCGGCTTTGTTTACGTCGTGTTCATGGTGTCCGTCGGTGCGGGGCTGTCGGTGACCGTGGTCGGCCTGCCGCTGCTGGCGGCCGGCCTGGTCGGCGCACGGCTGCTGGGCAGGGCGGAGCGGGCGCGGGCGAGGCTGCTGCTCGGCATGACCGTCGACGAGCCGAGCCCGCTGCCGCAGACGCCGCGGGACGGTCTCCTCCCCTGGTTGTGGGCGGTGCTGCGTGACCCGGTGGCGTGGCGGACGCTGCTGTACGGGTTCATACGGCTGCCATGGGGCGTGCTGACGTTCACCGTGACGCTGGTGGGCCTGATCATCCTGTGGCCGGTGCTGCCGTACCTGATCCGGGGGCTGGCCAACGCCGACCGCGCGATGGTGCGCGGCCTGCTGTCGCCGTCCGACGAGCTGGAGCGGCGGATCGCCGAGCTGGAGTCGGACCGGGGGGTGGTCGTCGACACGGCCGCGGCCGACCTGCGCCGCATCGAGCGGGACCTCCACGACGGCGCCCAGGCCCGCCTGGTCGCCCTCGCCATGGGGCTCGGCCTGGCGAAGGAGAAGCTCCTGGAGGACCCCCAGGCTGCGGCCGCCATGGTCGACGAGGCACACGGCGAGGTGAAGCTCGCCCTCCAGGAGCTCCGCGACCTCGCCCGCGGCATCCACCCCGCCGTCCTCACCGACCGGGGACTGGACGCGGCCCTGTCCGCCGTCGCCTCCCGCTGCACCGTGCCCGTCACGGTGACCGTCGATCTGGCGGAGCGGCCGGCGGAGGCGATCGAGGGCATCGCCTACTTCACCGTCTCGGAGCTGCTTCAGAACGTCTCCAAGCACTCCCGGGCGCGCAGCGCGGCGGTGGAGGTGTGGCGGGCGGGCGACCGGATGCTGATCCAGGTCTCCGACGACGGGTGCGGGGGTGCCCGGCTCGACCGGGGCACGGGCATGGCCGGCCTGGCCGAGCGGCTGGGAGCGGTGGACGGCCTGTTCGTCCTGGAGTCACCGGCCGGCGGACCGACGACGGTGACCGCCGAACTGCCCTGGCGCCACCGCGCCCCGGCCCCCGCCCGGTAGGGGCCTGAGCAGCCCAGGTAGGGATAACCCCCCTTCCAAGACGGATACGAGCCTCATGGTGCGCGGCCGCCCGGACCAGCAGTCTTGATGTACGGGGTCCAAGGCATGGCGCCCACGTGCCGCGTCCGCCGCACCGAACGGGCCGCACCCCGGTGACCACGAGAAGACGACGAGAAACGGACGGACCACCGATGGCCCTGGCTTATGGACCGGAAACCCGGCACCACCGCCTTCCCGCCGCACTGCGGGCGCCCTTCGAGGCCCGCACCTGGCGCGAGTTCGGCTACCTGCTGATCGGGCTGCCGCTGAGCGTCCTCTACTTCAGTCTGTCGATCACCATGGTGTCGCTGGGCGCCGGGCTGGTCGTGACCTTCCTGGGCATTCCGGTGCTCGCCGCGGCCCTCGCCCTGTGCCGCGCGTTCGGCACCATGGAGCGCGTGCGGGCGCGCGGCCTGCTGGGGCTCGACGTGGCGGATCCGGCGCCGGTGCGCGACAGGTCCGGCGGCGGGCTGATGGGCTGGGTGGGCGGCGTCCTCAAGAGCGGGGAGTCCTGGCGGCACTTCCTCTACTCGGTGGTGCACATGCCGTGGGCGATCTTCGCCTTCACCGTCGCGGTGGTCTTCTGGACGTACGGCTGGGGACTGCTCACGTATCCGCTGTGGCGGTGGGTCTTCCCGGTGTACGCGGGCGTGGACGGGCTCCAGCTCTATGGGGACGGCACGCACAACTTCTACCTGGACACGCCGGCGGAGATGGCCGCCACCAGCCTGATCGGCCTGCTCCTCGTGCTGGTCACGCCGTGGGTGATCCGGGCGCTGGCGACGGTCGACCGGCTGCTGGTGATCGGTCTGCTGAGCCCCTCCCGGCTGGCGAGCCGCGTCTCGGAGCTGGAGTCGGACCGGGGGGTGGTCGTCGACACGGCCGCGGCCGACCTGCGCCGGATCGAGCGGGACCTCCACGACGGCGCCCAGGCCCGCCTGGTCGCCCTCGCCATGGATCTAGGGCTGGCGAAGGAGAAGCTGCTGGAGGACCCCGAAGGGGCCGCCGCCATGGTCGACGAGGCACACGGCGAGGTGAAGCTCGCCCTCCAGGAGCTCCGCGACCTCGCCCGCGGCATCCACCCCGCCGTCCTCACCGACCGGGGACTGGACGCGGCCCTGTCCGCCGTCGCCTCCCGCTGCACCGTCCCCGTCAGGGTGGAGGTGGATCTGCCGACGCGGCCGGCACCGGCGATCGAGGGCATCGCCTACTTCACCGTCTCGGAGCTGCTCCAGAACGTTTCGAGGCACTCCCGAGCCAGCCGTGCCACGGTCGACGTATGGCGAGTGGACGACAGGCTGATGCTGCAGGTGACGGACGACGGCCGGGGCGGCGCGGACATCACCGGGGGCAGCGGCCTGGCCGGGCTGACCGAGCGGCTGGACGCGGTGGACGGCATCCTCGCCGTGCACTCACCGGAGGGCGGGCCGACGGCGATAACCGCCGAGCTGCCCTGGCGGGGCTGACCCCGAGCGCTGCCGCCGGCCGGACGCACCCCGGCTGGGCCGCCCACCGCACTCCCCTTGTACGCACCCACCCCCCTCACCCCACCCGTCCGGACTCCCGGCCCCGGCCGGTGACGGCCGATCGGCGCGTTATCCACAGGCCGACCCGCCGTCGTCCGGATGCTGGGATGCTGGACCGCAGACGCGGGAATCGCGTGGTGCACATCAATTCATGGGGGATGCGGTTCGTGGTGGAGGACAGGGTGCGCGTGGTCATCGCCGAGGATTCGGTCCTGCTCCGGGAGGGCCTGACCCGGCTGCTGACCGACCGGGGCCACGACGTGGTCGCGGGTGTCGGGGACGGCGAGGCGCTGGTCAAGACGGTGGGCGAGCTGGCGGACGAGGGTGCGCTGCCCGACGTGGTGGTCGCCGACGTACGGATGCCGCCGACCCATACGGACGAGGGCGTGCGGGCGGCGGTGCGGCTCCGCAAGGAGTACCCGGGGATCGGGGTGCTGGTCCTGTCGCAGTACGTGGAGGAGCGGTACGCCACCGAGCTGCTGGCCGGCAACAGCCGGGGGGTGGGCTATCTGCTGAAGGACCGGGTCGCGGAGGTCCGGGAGTTCGTGGAGGCGGTGGTCCGGGTCGCCCGGGGCGGTACGGCGCTGGACCCGGAGGTGGTGGCCCAGTTGCTGGGCCGCAGCCGTAAGCAGGACGTGCTGGCGGCGCTGACGCCCCGCGAGCGCGAGGTGCTGGGCCTGATGGCGGAGGGCAGGACCAATTCGGCGATCGCCCGCCAGCTCAAGGTCAGCGAGGGGGCGGTGGAGAAGCACGTGAGCAACATCTTCCTGAAGCTCGGGCTGTCCCAGAGCGACGCGGATCACCGCCGGGTCCTCGCCGTGCTGACCTATTTGAACGGCTGACGTGCGCTGCCCGACGGGCCGGCGCGGCCGGCCGGTGTGCCCGGCGCACGGCGGAGAACCGAAGGAAGAGTCGGGAGCGTCGTTACCGAACGACGTGGGGGGAGACCAAGCATGATGATGCAGGGCGTACGGACGTCCCGAAATGGCGTCCATCATACGAGCGGTCCAGGGAAGGCGACCCTTGCGGACGTAGGGTGGGCGTTGGGACGGCCGGTGGGCCGGCTGTCTCCCGAGCGTTCCCCCGCCGACGGCGGGGAGGCCCCTTGTCTCGAGGGAGGTCCAGTTCAGTGACCAGCCAGGTCAGTAGCCCAGCCGGACAGGCCGACGGGTCGGACGAGACCCGCACGGCCGGCGAGGCCGTCGTCGGGGAACAGCGCGGCGGCCCCGGGCAGCGTGGCGCGGAGAAGGAAGTACGCCGTCTGGACCGCGTGATCATCCGCTTCGCGGGTGACTCGGGTGACGGCATGCAGCTCACGGGTGACCGTTTCACGTCGGAGACGGCGTCGTTCGGCAACGATCTGTCGACCCTGCCGAACTTCCCGGCCGAGATCCGGGCTCCCGCCGGCACTCTGCCGGGTGTGTCGTCCTTCCAGCTCCACTTCGCCGACCACGACATCCTCACGCCGGGCGACGCGCCGAACGTGCTGGTCGCGATGAACCCCGCCGCACTGAAGGCCAACATCGCCGACGTGCCGCGCGGCAGCGAGATCATCGTCAACACCGACGAGTTCGCCAAGCGGGCCATGGCGAAGGTCGGCTACGACACCTCGCCGCTGGAGGACGGGTCCCTGGACGGGTACCGCGTCCACCCGGTGCCGCTGACGACGCTGACGATCGAGGCGCTCAAGGACTTCGGCCTGTCCCGCAAGGAGGCCGAGCGCTCCAAGAACATGTTCGCGCTCGGGCTGCTGAGCTGGATGTACCACCGGCCGACCGAGGGCACGGAGAAGTTCCTGCGGCAGAAGTTCGCCAGGAAGCCGGAGATCGCCGAGGCCAATGTGGCGGCGTTCCGGGCCGGCTGGAACTTCGGCGAGACCACCGAGGACTTCGCCGTCTCCTACGAGGTCGCCCCCGCGACGAAGGCGTTCCCGACCGGCACCTACCGCAACATCTCCGGGAACCTGGCCCTGGCCTACGGCCTGATCGCCGCCTCCCGGCAGGCCGACCTGCCGCTCTACCTGGGGTCGTACCCGATCACCCCGGCCTCCGACATCCTGCACGAGCTGTCCAAGCACAAGAACTTCGGTGTGCGGACCTTCCAGGCCGAGGACGAGATCGCCGGCATCGGCGCGGCACTGGGCGCGGCCTTCGGCGGTTCGCTGGCGGTCACCACCACCTCCGGCCCGGGCGTGGCGCTGAAGTCCGAGACCATCGGGCTGGCGGTGTCGCTGGAGCTGCCCCTGCTGATCGTCGACATCCAGCGCGGTGGCCCCTCGACGGGTCTGCCGACCAAGACCGAGCAGGCCGACCTGCTCCAGGCGATGTACGGGCGCAACGGCGAGGCCCCCGTGCCGGTCGTGGCACCCCGGACCCCGGCGGACTGCTTCGACGCGGCACTGGAGGCGGCGCGGATCGCGCTCACCTACCGCACCCCGGTGTTCCTGCTCTCCGACGGCTACCTGGCCAACGGTTCGGAGCCGTGGCGCATCCCGAACCTGGACGAGCTCCCCGACCTCGGCGTCCGGTTCGCGACCGGGCCGAACCACACCCTGGACGACGGCACCGAGGTCTTCTGGCCGTACAAGCGCGACCCCCGGACCCTGGCCCGTCCGTGGGCCGTGCCCGGCACGCCGGGGCTGGAGCACCGCATCGGCGGCATCGAGAAGCAGGACGGCACGGGCAACATCTCCTACGACCCGGCCAACCACGACTTCATGGTCCGCACCCGCCAGGCCAAGGTCGACGGCGTCGACGTCCCCGACCTGGAGGTCGACGACCCGGGCTCGGCCCGCACGCTGGTGCTGGGCTGGGGGTCGACGTACGGGCCGATCACGGCCGCCGTGCGACGGCTGCGCGCGGCCGGCGAGTCCATCGCCCAGGCCCACCTGCGCCACCTCAACCCCTTCCCGAAGAACCTCGGGGACGTGCTGAAGCGGTACGACAAGGTCGTCGTGCCGGAGATGAACCTTGGCCAGCTCGCCACCCTGATCCGGGCGAAATATCTGGTCGACGCGCACAGCTACAACCAGGTGAACGGTATGCCGTTCAAGGCCGAGCAGCTCGCCACGGCTCTCAAGGAGGCCATCCATGACTGAGGCGCTGAAGCTGGTGCCCAAGGCCGAGGCCAAGCAGTCCATGAAGGACTTCAAGTCCGATCAGGAAGTCCGCTGGTGCCCCGGTTGCGGTGACTACGCGATCCTCGCCGCCGTGCAGGGCTTCATGCCCGAGCTCGGCCTGGCGAAGGGGAACATCGTCTTCGTCTCCGGCATCGGCTGCTCCTCCCGCTTCCCGTACTACATGAACACCTACGGGATGCACTCGATCCACGGGCGGGCCCCCGCGATCGCGACCGGCCTGGCCTCGTCACGCACCGATCTGTCCGTATGGGTCGTCACCGGCGACGGCGACGCGCTGTCCATCGGCGGCAATCACCTCATCCACGCCCTGCGGCGCAACGTCAACCTCAAGATCCTGCTGTTCAACAACCGGATCTACGGTCTGACCAAGGGGCAGTACTCCCCGACCTCCGAGGTCGGCAAGATCACCAAGTCGACGCCGATGGGGTCGCTCGACGCGCCGTTCAACCCGGTCTCGCTGGCCCTCGGCGCGGAGGCCTCCTTCGTGGCCCGGACCGTGGACTCCGACCGCAAGCACCTCACCGAGGTGCTGCGCCAGGCGGCCGACCACCCCGGCACGGCGCTGGTGGAGATCTACCAGAACTGCAACATCTTCAACGACGGCGCCTTCGACGTCCTCAAGGACAAGGAGCAGGCGGAGGAGGCCGTGATCCGGCTGGAGCACGGGCAGCCGATCCGCTTCGGCCCGGGCGGCGGCAAGGGTGTCGTGCGGGACGCCGCGACCGGTGATCTGAAGGTGGTCACCGTGACCCCCGGGAACGAGAGCCAGGTCCTCGTCCACGACGCGCGCAGTGCGAGCCCCACCACGGCGTTCGCGCTCTCCCGGCTGGCGGACCCGGACACGCTGCACCACACGCCCATCGGGGTGTTCCGGTCCGTCGAGCGGCCCGTCTACGACACGCAGATGGCCGACCAGCTCGATGCGGCCGTCGAGCAGAACGGCAAGGGCGACCTCGCCGCGCTCCTCGCGGGCAACGACACCTGGACGGTCATCGGCTGACGTCCGGCGCCGGCCACAGCCACGGTGCGGCCACAGCCACGGTGCGGCCACTGCCACGGCCCGGGTCTCCCTCAGGAGGCCCGGGCTTCGTCGTAGGCGCTCCGTGCCCGCTGCACGGCGTCCACGTGGCGTTCGGTCCACCGGGCGAGGGACCAGACCTGTTCGGCGGCCTCCCTGCCGAGCGGGGTGAGCGAATAGTCGACGCGGGGCGGGATCACGGGCTTGGCGTCGCGGTGGACGAAGCCGTCCCGTTCCAGGGTCTGGAGCGTCTGGGCGAGCATCTTCTCGCTGACGCCGCCGATGGAGCGGCGCAGCTCGCTGAACCGGTAGGAGCGTTCGAGCAGCGCGGCGAGGACGAGCACGCCCCAGCGGCTGGTGACGTGCTCCAGGACGAGGCGTGAGGGGCACATCGCGTCGTTGACGTCGGCCATCGGCGGGCCGGGGTTACTTACGCACACACCAGTACCTTACTTCAAAGTGGGTACTTTCTAAAAGTTAGCGCACTCCGTAGGTTGGTGCTCCGGAACCACGACCCCTCGGAAAGGCACGTCCCATGAGCATCGTCATCACCGGAGCCACCGGCCACCTCGGCCGCCTCGTCGTCGAGGCCCTGCTGGCCGACGGCGTCCCGGCGCACGGCATCGCCGCCGTCGTACGGGACAAGGAGAAGGCCGCGGACCTCGCGGAGCGAGGCGTCGAGCTGCGCGTGGCCGACTACGACCACCCCGAGACGCTGGCCGGTGCCTTCGAGGCGGGAGACCGGGTGCTGCTCGTCTCCGGCAACGAGGTGGGGCGGCGCGTGGCGCAGCACACCGCCGTGATCGCGGCGGCCAAGGCGGCGGGCGTGGCGCAGTTGGCGTACACCGGCATCCTCGGCGGACCGGACGCCGACTTCGACCTGGCCGACGAGCACCGGGCGACCGAGCGGCTGATCCTCGACTCCGGCCTGCCGTACACGCTGCTGCGCAACGGCTGGTACACCGAGAACTACACCGACCACCTCGCCCCGGTCCTGGAGCACGGCGCCGTCGTCGCCAACGCGGGCGACGGCCGGGTCGCCTCCGCGGCCCGCGCCGACTACGCGGCCGCGGCCGCCGCCGTACTCACCCAGGACGGCCACCTGGGCACGGCGTACGAGCTGAGCGGCGACACGGCGTGGTCGTTCACCGAGTACGCGGCGGAGGTCGCCCGCCAGTCCGGCAGGCCCATCGCGTACACCGATGTGCCCGCCGAGACGCACCTGTCCATCCTCACCGGCGCGGGCGTCCCCGCGCCGTTCGCCGCGATCCTCGTCGACGTCGACAGGGCGATCGAGCGCGGGCGGCTCGCCGGGACGAGTGGCGACCTGGCCCGGCTGATCGGCCGTCCGACGACCCCGCTCGCCGACACGGTGGCGGAGGCGCTCCGGCGGCTGTGATCGATACGTCATGACCGTATCGCGGTACGGACATGACAGCCCGGCCCGCCCGGCGCTACCTTCGTCGGCAGGGCAGGCGCACAGCGGGCGACAGCGGGCGGAAAGGCGGCGGCCAGTGGCGGCGAAGACGGCGAAGAGCGGCGGCGAGCAGCGGGCGGGGCTGCTGTACGGCATGGGCGCCTACGGCATGTGGGGGCTCGTGCCCCTCTTCTGGCCGCTGCTCAAGCCGGCCGGGGCCGTCGAGATCCTGGCCCACCGCATGGTCTGGTCCCTGGTCGTCGTCGGTGCCGCGCTGCTCGTGCTGCGCCGCTGGGGCTGGGTGGGCGAGCTGCTCCGGCAGCCACGCAAGCTCGGCCTGATCGCGCTCGCCGCCACGGTGATCACCGTCAACTGGGGCCTGTACATCTGGTCCGTCAACTCCGGCCATGTGGTGGAGGCGTCCCTCGGCTACTTCATCAACCCGCTGGTCACCATCGCCATGGGCGTCCTGCTGCTCCAGGAGCGGCTGCGGCCCGCGCAGTGGGTGGCTGTCGGCACCGGTTTCGCCGCGGTGGTGGTCCTGGCGGTCGGGTACGGGCGGCCGCCGTGGATCTCCCTGGTCCTGGCCTTCTCCTTCGCCACGTATGGCCTGGTGAAGAAGAAGGTCAACATCGGGGGTGTGGAGTCGCTGGCGGCGGAGACGGCCGTGCAGTTCCTTCCGGCGCTGGCCTACCTGCTCTGGCTGGGCGCGCAGGGCTCCGGCCACTTCGGTACGTCGGGCGCGGGGCACGCGGCGCTCCTCGCCGCGACGGGCGTGGTCACCGCCGTGCCGCTGGTGTGCTTCGGCGCGGCGGCGATACGGGTGCCGCTGTCCACACTGGGACTGCTGCAGTACCTGGCACCGGTGTTCCAGTTCCTGCTCGGTGTCGTCTACTTCCACGAGGCGATGCCGCCCGAGCGGTGGGCGGGCTTCTCGCTGGTCTGGCTCGCGCTGATGGTCCTGACGTGGGACGCCCTGCGAACGTCCCGCCGTACGAGGGCGAAGGCGGCGGCACTGCGCCTGGCGGCGGGCGCGGCGGCCGCCGCCGAAACGGCAGCCGTGACGGGTACGGCAGCCGCGGGCGCGGCAACCGTGGCGGGTACGGCGGACGCTCCCGGAACGTCGGCCGTGGCGGGTACGGCGGACGCTCCCGGAACGTCGGCCGTGGCGGGTACGGCAGACGCGGCGGCCGTGGGCGACGCCCCGGCGGCCCGGCGCCACAGCGTCTGACCTCGGCCGCGGCGGCGCCACCGCCCCGACCGGGCCCGCCTACCGGCCCAGTGCCTCCGTCACCCGGCGCATGACGTCCTGCCAGTGCGCACGGCGCCGCTCCCGCTCCTCCGGGCTCGCGAGGCGTTCCTGGTGGAAGCGGAGCACCGCCTTCTGCGGGCCCGCCGGCGAGACGGCGACCTGGACCGTCGTAGCGCCATAGGTGAGACGCACCCGGTCACCCGGCCGGTAGCCGCGCACCTCGCCACGGACGCCGTCGGCCGTCTCGTACGGAGCGCCCTTCTCCGTCGGCAGCCCGCCCTTCGCGGCGCCGAGCCAGAGCGCCACGCCTTCGGGGCTCGCGATGAAGTCCCAGACCACGGCGGCCGGCAGCGGCAGGGTCTTGGACACCCCGATCTCCCAGCCCGCGTCACGGGTCAGTCCTGTGGGCATCACGCTTCTCCTTCGGTCTCGGTACGGGCCCGGTGGGACCGGACCTTGTGGCGGTTGCCGCACCGTTCCATCGCGCACCAGCGGCGGCGGCCGGGGCGGGACGTGTCGACGAAGAGCAGGTAGCAGTCGTGGGCACCGCACTCGCGGATGCGGCCCGCCGCCGCGTACGGCCCGGTGAACAGGTCGATCGCGTCCCGGGCGATCGTCGAGAGCAGCCCGGCCACGCTCGCGCCGGGGGCCCATTCCCGCTGCCCGGACGCGGTCAAGCGCACGGCCAGCGGCGGTTCGGCGGCCGCCGCGTTCACCACGGCGAGGCCGGCGGCGGGCAGACCGGGCGCCCGCCCCTCCGCGTCACCTCCGGCGTGTGCGTGGGCGGCGGTGAGGGCGTGCAGGGCGTCGCGCACTTCCCGTACCGCCGCGAGGTCCCGTTCGCCGACGGGGGGCAGGGGGAGGCCGGGCGGCGCGAGACGGCTGGCCGCGACCCAGTCGAGCAGCCCGGCGGGGGTGTCGAGCACCTCGTACCGGGCGAGGGGGCCGGGACCGCCGGTGGGCAGCAGTTCCAGGCAGAGGGCGCCCGGATCGAAGCGGAACGTGCGGCCCTCCGGCGTGTGCAGGGCCAGACCTATTGCGGACTCACTCACGTAACCAATATAACTGGTTACATGATCCCACTCCACTGGAAGCTCGTGATCGACGCGGCCGACCCGCACCCCCAGGCCGACTTCTGGGCCGAGGCCCTCGGATACGTGGTCGAGGACAACAGCGCCCTCATCGACCGGCTGCTCGGTCTCGGGCACGTGACGGAGGCGGACACGGTCGAGACGCACGGCCGCCGTGCGTGGCGCGATCTGATCGCCGTCCGGCATCCGGACGATCCGTACGAGGAGGAGACGGGCATCGGTCTCGGAAGGAGGCTGCTGTTCCAGCGCGTACCGGAGCCGAAGTCCGGGAAGAACCGCCTCCACCTCGACCTGCACGCCCCGTCCGGCCGGCGGGAGGCGGAGGTGGCACGGCTGGAGGCGCTGGGCGCGACGGTGCTGCGCCAGGTCAAGGAACCGGGCGGCGAGTGGACCGTGATGGCGGACCCGGAGGGGAACGAGTTCTGCGTGCAGTAGGCGGCGCGGTCACCGCCACGCCCCGGCGCCCGGACCACGCTCTCACCGTCACGGCCCGGCACTCGATCCACCCCGTCACCGCCACGCCCCGGCGCCCGGACCACCCCGTCACCGCCACGGCCGGGCACTCGATCCACCCCGCCGCCGTCACCAGCGGGTCCAGCCGGTCCAGCGGCCCGTCCCGTATGCGGCGATGCTCAGTGATGTTCGAGGATGCCAACTCCGTGGCCATTTCACGCCCACAACGATCCGCTATGCGAACACTGGTGACCGGATTACGCCCTTGACGGTAAGTCAACATCTCGCTGAACATTCAGCACGCACATCGCACCACAAGCGCCATCCAGCTCCACCAGCTCCAACGCCCCGCGTCGACGGCGACCGGGGCGTCTCGCACGTTCCGTTCCCATCCCCGTACGGAATCCGGAGCCCCCACATGAACCACTCCGTTCACCACCGCATACCCAGACGCACCGCCGCAGTCGCCGCCCTGGCCCTCGCCGGGCTCCTGGCCACCGCCGCCCCGGCCGCCACCGCCGCCCCCGCGACCGCCGGCACGGCCACCACCGCCGCCGTCGCCGCGCCCGGCATACCGATCGCCAACGTCAAGGCGCACCTGACCCAGTTCCAGTCCATAGCCGGCGCCAACGGCGGCAACCGCGCCCACGGCCGCCCCGGCTACAAGGCGTCGATCGACTACGTGAAGGCCAAGCTGGACGCCGCCGGATTCACCACCACGGTCCAGCAGTTCACGTACAACGGCACCACCGGCTACAACCTGATCGCCGACTGGCCCGGCGGCGACACCAACCAGGTCCTCATGGCGGGCGCCCACCTCGACTCGGTCTCCTCCGGCGCCGGCATCAACGACAACGGCTCCGGCTCCGCCGCCGTACTGGAGACCGCGCTCGCCGTCTCCCGCGCCCAGCTCAAGCCCACCAAGCACCTTCGCTTCGGGTGGTGGGGCGCCGAGGAACTCGGCCTGGTCGGCTCGAAGTACTACGTCAACAACCTCCCCGCCACCGAGCGCGCGAAGGTCTCCGGCTACCTCAACTTCGACATGATCGGCTCGCCGAACCCCGGCTACTTCGTCTACGACGACGACCCGGTCATCGAGAAGACCTTCAAGGACTACTTCGCCGGACTCGGCGTCCCGACCGAGATCGAGACCGAGGGCGACGGCCGCTCCGACCACGCCTCGTTCAAGAACGTGGGCATCCCGGTCGGCGGCCTGTTCACCGGCGCGAGCCGTACGAAGACCAGCGCCCAGGCGCAGAAGTGGGGCGGCACGGCCGGCCAGGCCTTCGACCGCTGCTACCACTCCTCGTGCGACACCACGTCCAACATCAACGACACCGCCCTCGACCGCAACAGCGACGCGGTCGCGCACGCCATCTGGACCCTGTCGGCCGGTACGACCGAGCCGCCGACCGGTGACACGTACGAGAACACCGCCGACGTCGCCATCCCCGACAACGGCACCGCCGTGACGTCGACGGTGACCGTCTCGGGCCGTACGGGCAACGCGCCGGCCGCTCTCAAGGTGGGCGTCGACATCGTCCACACCTGGCGCGGCGACCTGGTCGTCGACCTGCTGGCGCCCGACGGCACGGCGTACCGTCTCAAGAACTCGAGCAGCAACGACTCGGCCGACAACGTCCAGACCACCTACACGGTCGACGCATCGAGCGAGGCCGCGAACGGCGCCTGGAAGCTGCGCGTCCAGGACGTGGCGGCCCAGGACACGGGCTACATCAACGCGTTCCGCCTCACGTTCTGAGCACCGCCCCCATGCCTGTGCCCCGCCCGGGGAGGACGACCCTCCCCGGGCGGGGCACATCCATGCCGTCCGCCGGCCACCTTCTGCCGTCCGCCGGCCACCACCTGCCGTCCGTGGACTGCTTCCTGCCGTCCGTGGACTGCTTCCTGCCGTCCGCCGGCTACTTCTTGCCGTTCGCCGCGTCGACCAGGGCCTCCGGGGTCACCGCGCCCACGTAGACCTTGCCGTCGTCGGTCAGCAGGGCGTTGACCAGGCGGCTCTTGAAGACGGTGCCCGAACCGAACGTGCCGGTCACCTTGTCGCCGAGGGCGTCCAGGAACTTCTGCGCCTCCGCCGGGGCACCCGAGGGCGCTTCGGCCGCGGAACCGGACGGAGCGCCGGACGGGATGCCACCGCCCGGGCCGGTGAACCGGGCGATGGACGTCCAGCCCTCGCCGATGACGTTCAGGCCCTCGAACTCCTCCGGAGCGCCGGGCGCCCCGCCCGGGACCTTGCCCGGTGCCTTGTCCGCGAAGCCGCCCGGGACACCGCCCGGGACCTTGCCGGGCGCCTCGGCCGGCTCCTCCGTCACCTTCACGCCCTTAGGCGGCGTGAAGTCGAACGTCGACGCGTCCGGCTTGGCGAAGTCCACCTTCGTGAACCCCGCGTCGATGGCGGCCTTGCCGCCCCCGCTCGGGGTGAGCGTGAACTTCAGCGGTACGCCGTTGTCCGCGTCCACCGCGACCTTGATCGAACCGATCGTGGAGCCGCTCTGGCGGGGCTTGATCACCAACTGGTACGCGTCGCGCCCGGCGATCCGGGCCGTACCGTCGACCGTCACCGACGTCGTGGCGTCCACGGCCTTCAGCGCCTGGTCGGCGAGGTCCTTCGGGGTGGCCGGAAGCTCCGACGGCCCGGCGGCCCCACCCTCGGCACCCTTGCCGGAACCGGAACCGGGCTCGGTCGAGTGGACGGCCTCCTTGGACGCGCCGTCGTACGCCCAGACGTCCTTGCCGTTGCGCACCAGGCTGTACTCGGCCGACGCGGCGTCAACGACGGTGAGCCGCTGCTTGTCCGGCCCGTCCGCCGCCACGCGCAGGGTGTGCGTGCCCGATGCGAGCTCCAGCAGTTTGCCGATGCCGTCTCCCTCGGCGCCCTTGCCGCCCCCGAGGTCACCGCCCAGCCCCGCGAGCGAGGGAAGCCCGAGGTCGGTCGTCACCTTCACCGTGCCGGAGAGCTGCTGAACGTCCGACGCGGCGATCTTCTCCACCAGTTGCTGTGCCGTGATCCCGGGCAGTTCGGGGTCCCCGGATGCCGCGAGCGCCGGGACGAGCCCGATCGTCGCCGCCGCCACCCCCGCCACCGCGACCGGGACCGCGTACCGCGCCGTCCTCCGGCGCCCGGCGCTGTCGTTCGGTGCCATCGGTGCCATGTGTGCCTACCTCCGTGGTCAGCGAGCCATCTGGCATCAATCTGACCAAGGCGACACCCCCGGGGGCGTCAGCCCCCGGGCTCAACTTCCGTACTGCTGAAGGATGACGCCGACCCCGAGACCCCTACGCCGAACAGGCCCCGAGCCCCTGAGCCGAGCGGACCACGAGGTCCCACGCCCCTGAGCCGAGCGGGCCACGAGGTCCCACGCGCCTGAGCCGAGCGGACCACGAGGTCCCACGCCCCTGAGCCGAGCGGACCACGAGGTCCCACGCCCCTGAGCCGAGCAGGCGGGTCACCCCGCCCGGTGCACCACCAGGTCGCACAGCTCCTCCAGCGCCGCCTTCGCGTAGCAGTCCGGCAGCGGCGCCAGGGTCGACCGGGCGTCCTGGGCGTACCGCACGGTGTCGCGCCGCGCCAGCTCCAGCGCCGGGTGGACGCGCAGCCGGCGCAGCGCCTCCGCGTGGCGCACGTCGTCCGTCAGGTCGCCGTCCAGCAGCTCGACCAGCTCCAGGTCCTCCGCCGCCCCGCCGGCGGCGGCCTGCGCGCGCAGGTGCAGCACCGGCAGGGTGGGGATGCCCTCCCGCAGGTCGGTGCCGGGGGTCTTGCCCGACTCGTGGGAGTCGGAGGCGATGTCCAGGACGTCGTCGGCGAGCTGGAAGGCGACGCCGAGCCGCTCGCCGTACTGGGTGAGGATGTCCACGACCCGCTCGTCGGCGCCCGACATCATGGCGCCGAAGCGCCCCGAGACGGCGATCAGCGAGCCGGTCTTGCCGGCGATGACGTCCAGGTAGTGCTCGACCGGGTCGCGCCCGTCGCGCGGGCCGGCCGTCTCGAGGATCTGGCCGGTGACCAGGCGTTCGAAGGCCTCCGCCTGGATGCGCACCGCCTCGGGCCCGAGGTCCGCCAGGATGTGTGAGGCGCGTGCGAAGAGAAAGTCACCCGTCAGGACGGCCACCGAGTTGCCCCAGCGGGCGTTGGCGCTGTCCACCCCCCGGCGTACGTCGGCCTCGTCCATGACGTCGTCGTGGTAGAGCGTCGCCAGATGGGTGAGCTCGACGACCACGGCGGAGGGCACCACGCCCGGGGCGTGCGGGTCGCCGAACTGCGCGGAGAGCATCACCAGCAGCGGACGGAAGCGCTTGCCCCCGGCCCGTACCAGGTGCTGCGCCGCCTCCGTGATGAACGGCACGTCGCTCTTGGTGGCATCGAGGAGCCCTGCCTCGACGGCCGCCAATCCGGTCTGGACATCGGCCTCAAGAGCCTGGTCCCGCACGCTCAGCCCGAACGGCCCGACTGCGGTCACGAGGGGATCTCCTGTCTGCTGACGATCACACGGATTGTCGATGTGTCGCTGGATTCACTCAAGTCAGCGTATCCGGTCGCCTTTCGATCACCGTGGGCGCCTTCCACCCTCCCCCGGTATGTTCGAGAACAGCTCTTACGTCCATGATCTGCCTTTTTGTCCGGGCCCGGAGGTCCCCCATGAAGATCCGCACCTCCTTCCCGTACGAGACGGTCCACGAGGACGTCCGCATTCCGCTCCCGGACGGCACGAGGCTCTACGCCCGCGTCTGGCGCCCCCTGGCCGACGAGCCCGTCCCGGCCCTGCTCGAGTACCTGCCGCACCGGCTCACCGACGGCACCGCGCCCCGCGACCGGCAGCGCCACCCCTGGTACGCCGGGCACGGCTACGCCTCGGTACGGGTGGACGTGCGCGGGTACGGCAACAGTGAGGGGCTGCCGGGCGACGCGTACCGCGAGGCCGAGCTCGCGGACGGCGTGGAGGTGATCGGCTGGCTCGCCGGGCAGCCGTGGTGCGACGGCCGGGTCGGGATGTTCGGCATCGGACGGGGCGGCTCCACGGCGCTGCGGGTCGCCGCACGCGCCCCCGGGCCGCTGCGGGCGGTCGTCGCCGTCTGCTGCGCCGACGACCGGTACGACGGCGACCTCCACTACTGGGGCGGTGCCCTCCTGGCCGCCGGGACGCACTCCCGGGCGGCCGCCATGCTCGCCTCCGCCGCACGCCCGCCGGACCCCCTGTACGTCGGTGACGCCTGGCGCCGGATGTGGGTGACGCGGCTGGAGGCGGTGGAGCCGCTCGTCCACACCTGGCTCGCCCACCCGACCCGCGACGACTACTGGCGCACGGGCGCCCTCCGCGAGGAGTACGGCTCCGTCCGGGCGGCCGTCCTCGCGGTGGGCGGCTGGCACGACCCGTACCGCGACACCGTGCTGCGGCTGGTCGAGCACCTGCCCGGCGACCGGGTCAGGGGCGTCCTCGGCCCCTGGTCGCACCAGTACCCGGACCGGGAGCCGCCGCCCGGCCCGGCGATCGGCTTCCTCCAGGAGACGCTCCGCTGGTGGGACCACCACCTCAAGGACAGGCCCACCGGCATCATGGCCGAGCCCCTCCTCCGCTCCTGGCTCGGCCCCTCGCGCCCCTCCCCCGCCGCCGGAACCAGGACTGCCCCCGGAAGCGGGACCGCACCCGCCCCCGAGACCCCCCGCGCCGCCGCGCACCGGGAGCCCGCCGGCCGCTGGGTGGGCGACGACGCCTGGCCGTCCCCGAACGTCACCCCCGTCACGTACGCCCTCCAGGGACCGCCCGTCCTGGTGCGTTCCCCGCAGCACACGGGGCTGGACGCCGGCCACCCCCTGCCCTCCGGCGGCGACGCCGACCTGCCGTCCGACCAGCGCGCCGAGGACGCCCACTCGGCCTGCTTCGACTTCCCCGTGCCGCCGGACGCCGCGCCCCTCGACATCCTGGGCCGCCCCCGCGCGACCCTGGCCCTGTCCCCCGGCGCGCCCACCGGTCAGGTCGTCGCCCGCCTCTGCGACGTCGCGCCGGACGGCACGTCCACCCTCGTCACACGCGGCGCGCTCGACCTGACGGGTGCCGGCGCCGGGGCCCGCGTGGTGGAACTGAGCGCCACCGGCCACACCTTCCCGCCCGGCCACCGCGTCCGGCTCGCCGTCTCCTCCGCGTACTGGCCCTGGATCTGGCCCCGCCCGGACGGTGCCGGTTTCACCCTCGACCCCGGCGCGTCCGCCCTGCTGCTCCCGGTGCGCCGCCCCACCACCGACACCCTCGCCTTCGAGGAGCCCGAGCAGGCCGAGCCCCTCGGCGTCACCGTCCCCACCACGCTCGACGACACCGAGACCCGCCGCCCCGAGCGGAGGATCGTCCGCGATGTCGCCCGGGGCGCGTGGCGCCTGGAGGTGGACCCCCGGCACGAGGGCACCCGTGTCCATCCGGACGGCCTGGAGGTCACCGAGGAGGCGCTGGAGTCCTGGACGATCACCGAGCGGGACCCCCTGTCCGCCGGCGCCCGCTCCACGTGGACGGTCCGCCTGCACCGCCCCGACCTGCCCTGGAACGTCACCGTCGAGACCCGCTCCGAGATCACCTGCACCGCCACCCACTTCCTCACCTCGGACGAGGTGATCTGCAAGGACGGCACGGAACCCGTGTTCCATCACACCTGGGAGAGGCGCGTCCCCCGCACGGCAGGCTGATCTAACGTGTCCCCCACACACGTGGAAAGCGAGGCAAGCACCGATGCCCGAGCAGAGCCCGCTCGACCTGACCGAAGGCGACCCCTTCGGCCCGCACAACCTCCCGTACGGCGTCTTCACCACCGCGGACGAGCCCGGCCGCCGCCGGCTCGGCGTCCGCATCGGCGACCACGTCCTGGACGCGGGCGCGGCGGCGCACGCGCTGGGCTCGCCGTACGCGGCGCTGCTGGCCCGGCCGAGCCTGAACCCGCTGCTGGCCGCCGGCCGCACCGCCTGGCGCGACGTCCGCCGGGCGCTCACCGCCTGGGTGACGGTCCCGGCCCACCGCTCCGCCATAGAACCGCTCCTGCACCCCCTCGCCGCGGTCACGCTCCACCTGCCGTACGAGGTCGCGGACTACGTCGACTTCTACGCGTCCGAGCACCACGCCACCAACGTGGGCCGGATCTTCCGCCCGGACGGCGAGCCGCTCACGCCCAACTGGAAGCACCTGCCCATCGGCTACCACGGCCGCTCCGGCACGGTCGTCGTCTCCGGCACCGACATCACGCGCCCGTCGGGCCAGCGCAAGGCGCCCGCCGATGCCACGCCCACCTTCGGCCCGTCGGTCAAGCTGGACATCGAGGCGGAGGTCGGCTTCCTCGTCGGCACCCCCTCCGACCTCGGCCACCCCGTGCCCCTGGCCTCCTTCCAGGACCACGTCTTCGGGCTCACGCTGCTCAACGACTGGTCGGCCCGCGACATCCAGGCGTGGGAGTACGTGCCCCTCGGCCCGTTCCTGGGCAAGTCCTTCGCGACCTCGGTGTCCGCGTGGGTGACCCCGCTGGAGGCCCTGGACGCGGCCCGGGTGGCGCCGCCCGCCCGGGACTTCCCGCTGCTGCCGTACCTGGACGACAGCGCCGACGAGGAGCCCGGCGGGTTCGACCTCCACATCACCGTCCGGATCAACGGGGAGACGGTCGCCGAGCCGCCCTTCTCGGCCATGTACTGGACGGCCGCCCAGCAGCTCGCCCACATGACCGTCAACGGCGCCTCCCTGCGTACGGGCGACCTGTACGGCTCCGGCACGGTCAGCGGCCCGGAGGTCCACCAGCGCGGCTCGCTGCTGGAACTGACGTGGAACGGCCAGGAGCCGATCGAACTGTCCACCGGCAAGCGGACGTTCCTGGAGGACGGCGACGAGGTGACCCTCACCGCCTGGGCCCCGGGCCCGGACGGCACCAAGGTGGGCCTCGGCGAGGTCACCGGCCGGATCACCCCCGCGCGCTGACCCCGGACACGGGTGTGCGGCGGGGCGCGAGGCACCCCGCCGCACACACGGCCGGCCCGTACCGGCCGACGCGGACCGGCGGACGCTGATCAGCGGACACCGATCAGCGGACGAAGACCCCCGCCTGACCGGCCAGATCGAGGAAGTACTGCGGCGCCACGCCCAGGACCAGCGTGACCGCGACACCCACTCCGATCGTCGTCATCGTCAGCGGTGACGGCACGGCGACCGTCGGGCCCTCCGGCTTCGGCTCGCTGAAGAACATCAGCACGATCACCCGGATGTAGAAGAACGCGGCGATCGCCGACGAGATCACGCCGATGACCACCAGCGCCCCGGCACCGCCCTCCGCCGCCGCCTTGAAGACGGCGAACTTGCCCGCGAACCCGGAGGTCAGCGGGATACCGGCGAAGGCCAGCAGGAACACCGCGAAGACCGCCGCGACCAGGGGTGAACGCCGCCCGAGCCCCGCCCACTTGGACAGGTGCGTGGCCTCCCCGCCGGCGTCCCGCACCAGCGTGACGACGGCGAAGGCACCGACCGTCACGAACGAGTAGGCGCCCAGGTAGAACAGCACCGACGACACCCCGTCCGGCGTCGCGGCGATGACACCCGCGAGGATGAACCCGGCGTGCGCGATCGACGAATAGGCGAGCAGCCGCTTGATGTCGGTCTGCGTGATGGCGACGATCGCGCCGGCCAGCATGGTGACGATGGCGACGCCCCACATGACCGGACGCCAGTCCCAGCGCAGCCCCGGCAGCACCACGTACAGCAGCCGCAGCATCGCGCCGAACGCCGCGACCTTGGTGGCGGCCGCCATGAAGCCGGTGACCGGTGTCGGGGCTCCCTGGTAGACGTCCGGGGTCCACATGTGGAACGGCACCGCGCCGACCTTGAACAGCAGGCCCATCAGCACCATCGCGAAGCCGATGAGCAGCAGCACGTCGTTGCCCGTGGTCTCGGCGAGCGCCGGGGTGACGTCGGTGATCGACCCGTCCACCACGTCGGCGATGCGCGCGTACGACACGGAGCCCGCGTAGCCGTACAGCAGGGCGATGCCGAACAGCAGGAACGCCGAGGAGAAGGCGCCCAGCAGGAAGTACTTCACCGCGGCCTCCTGCGACATCAGCCGCTTGCGGCGGGCGACGGCGCACAGCAGGTACAGCGGGAGGGAGAAGACCTCCAGCGCGATGAAGAGGGTCAGCAGGTCGTTGGCCGCGGGGAAGACGAGCATCCCGCCGACCGCGAACAGCACGAGCGGGAAGACCTCGGTGGTGGTGAAGCCGGCCTTCACGGCGGCCTTCTCCTGGTCGCTGCCCGGCACGGCGGCGGCCTCGGCGGCGAACGAGTCGACCCGGTGCCCGTGGTGGGCGGGGTCGAGACGCCGCTCGGCGAAGGTGAACACCGCGACCAGGGAGGTCAGCAGGATGGTCCCCTGGAGGAACAGCGCGGGCCCGTCGACCGCGATGGCGCCCATGGCGGCGATGCCCGCCTTGGTGGTGGCGTGGCCGCCGGCCGCGAGGGCGACGACCGACGCGAAGGCGGCGGCCAGGGCCACGACGGTCAGGAACACCTGGGCGTGGTAGCGGGCCCGGCGCGGGACGAACGCCTCCAGCAGGATGCCCACCACGGCGGCGCCCACCACGATCAGCGTGGGTGCCAGTTGGGCGTACTCGATGGTCGGCGCCCCGATCTTGTCGACGGCGGCCGGTTCGGCCGCTGTCGTCCACAGGCTGTGGACAGCACTCGCGTTCACTTGGCCGCCTCCACCTCGGGCCGGGGGTCCTTCTGCTGTACGTCGGACATGGTGTGCCGCACCGCCGGGTCGACGATCTCGGTGACCGGCTTCGGGTAGACGCCCAGGAAGAGCAGCAGGGCGATCAGCGGGGCGACCACCACCAGCTCACGCGCCTTGAGGTCGGGCATCGCCCGCACCTCCTCCTTCACCGGCCCGGTCATGGTCCGCTGGTAGAGAACCAGCGTGTAGAGCGCGGCGAGCACGATGCCGAAGGTCGCGATGATCCCGGCCACCGGGTACCGCGCGAACGTGCCCACCAGGACGAGGAACTCGCTGACGAACGGCGCCAGGCCGGGCAGCGACAGCGTGGCCAGACCGCCCACCAGGAACGTCCCGGCGAGCACCGGGGCCACCTTCTGCACACCGCCGTAGTCGGCGATGAGCCGCGACCCGCGCCGCGAGATGAGGAACCCGGCCACCAGCATCAGCGCGGCCGTCGAGATCCCGTGGTTGACCATGTACAGGGTGGCCCCGGACTGGCCCTGGCTGGTCATCGCGAAGATGCCCATGATGATGAAGCCGAAGTGGGAGATGGACGCGTAGGCGACCAGCCGCTTGATGTCCCGCTGGCCGACCGCGAGCAGCGCCCCGTACACGATGCTGACCAGCGCCAGCACGATGATGACGGGCGTGGCCCACTTCGACGCCTCCGGGAAGAGCTGGAGGCAGAAGCGGAGCATCGCGAAGGTGCCGACCTTGTCGACGACCGCCGTGATGAGTACCGCGACCGGCGCGGTCGCCTCGCCCATGGCGTTGGGCAGCCAGGTGTGCAGCGGCCACAGCGGGGCCTTCACCGCGAAGGCGAAGAAGAACCCGAGGAACAGCAGCCGCTCGGTGGTGGCCGCCATCTCCAGCTCGCCGCTCGCCCGCGCCTCGGCGATCTCCGTCAGGGAGAAGTTCCCGGCGACGACGTAGAGCCCGATGACGGCGGCCAGCATGATGAGCCCGCCGACCAGGTTGTAGAGCAGGAACTTGACCGCGGCGTACGACCGCTGGGCGGCCGCGTTGTCGTCCGTGCCCGTGTGGGCCCGGTCCCCGAAGCCGCCGATGAGGAAGTACATCGGGATGAGCATGGCTTCGAAGAGGATGTAGAAGAGGAAGACGTCGGTGGCCTCGAAGGAGAGGATCACCATCGCCTCGACCATCAGGATCAGGGCGAAGAAGCCCTGGGTCGGCCGCCACCGCGTGGAGTGGGTCTCCAGGGGGTCCGCGTCGTGCCAGCCGGCCAGGATGATGAAGGGGATCAGCAGCGCGGTGAGCGCGATGAGCGCCACCCCGATCCCGTCCACGCCCAGTTCGTACCGGACGCCGAAGTCCGCGATCCAGGCGTGGGACTCGACGTGCTGGTAGCGGTCGCCGCCCGGCTCGAAGCTGATGGCCACGAGCGCGGCCAGGACGAGCGTGGCCAGCGAGACGACGAGCGCCAGCCACTTGGCGGCCGTGCGGCGCGCGGCCGGGACGGCGGCGGTGAGGATCGCGCCGACGGCCGGCACGGCCGCCGTCGCGGTCAGGAGGGGGAAGCCCGCGTTCACGACGTCCGACATGGCGGTCACACTCCCCTCATCAGCAGGGTCGCGGCGATCAGCACCGCCGTACCTCCGAACATCGAGACCGCGTAGGAGCGGGCGAAGCCGTTCTGCAGCTTGCGCAGCCGGCCGGACAGTCCGCCGACCGAGGCGGCGGTGCCGTTGACCACCCCGTCGACCAGGGTGTGGTCCACGTACACCAGCGAGCGGGTGAGGTGCTCGCCGCCACGGACCAGGACGATGTGGTTGAAGTCGTCCTGGAGCAGGTCGCGCCGGGCGGCGCGGGTGAGCAGCGAGCCGCGCGGGGCGACGACCGGGACGGGCTTGCGGCCGTACTGCGCGTACGCGATGCCGGCGCCGATCAGCAGGACGACGACCGTGGAGGCGGTGACCGCCCCGGCGCTGATGGGCGGGTGCCCGTGCTCGAACTCGGTGACGGGCTTCAGCCAGTTGACGAACGCGCTGTTGAGCGAGAACAGCGCACCCGCGAAGACCGACCCGAAGGCCAGCAGGATCATCGGGATCGTCATGGACTTCGGCGACTCGTGCGGGTGGGGCATCTCGCCGGGGTGGACGTCGGCGCCGGGCTCCACGCCCGGTGCCTTGTCCGGGTCGGGGGCGGGCTGCCAGCGCTTCTCGCCGAAGAACGTCAGGAGCATCACACGGGTCATGTAGTACGCGGTGATGCCGGCGCCCAGCAGGGCGACGCCACCGAGGATCCAGCCCTCGGTGCCGCCCTTGGCGAAGGCCGCCTCGATGATCTTGTCCTTGGACCAGAAGCCGGACAGGCCCGGGAAGCCGATGATGGCGAGGTAGCCGAGGCCGAAGGTGACGAAGGTGACCGGCATGTACTTCCGGAGTCCCCCGTACTTGCGCATGTCGACCTCGTCGTTCATGCCGTGCATGACCGAGCCCGCGCCGAGGAACAGCCCGGCCTTGAAGAAGCCGTGCGTCACCAGGTGCATGATGGCGAAGGCGTATCCGATCGGGCCGAGCCCGGCCGCCAGGATCATGTAACCGATCTGCGACATCGTCGAACCGGCCAGCGCCTTCTTGATGTCGTCCTTGGCGCAACCGACGATCGCACCGAACAGGAGCGTGACCGCGCCGACCACCACGACCGCCAACTGGGCGTCCGGGGCGGCGTTGAAGATGGCACCCGACCTGGTGATCAGGTAGACGCCGGCGGTCACCATCGTGGCCGCGTGGATCAGGGCCGAGACCGGGGTCGGGCCCTCCATCGCGTCACCCAGCCAGGACTGGAGCGGCACCTGCGCGGACTTGCCGCACGCCGCGAGCAGCAGCATCAGGCCGATGGCCGTCAGCATCCCCTCGGAGGTCTCCCCCGTGGCCGCGAGCACCGGGCCGAAGGTGAACGTCCCGAAGGTCGTGAACATCAGCATGATGGCGATGGACAGGCCCATGTCGCCGACCCTGTTGACCAGGAAGGCCTTCTTCGCGGCGGTGGCCGCGCTGGGCTTGTGCTGCCAGAAGCCGATCAGGAGGTACGAGGCGAGGCCGACGCCCTCCCAGCCGAAGTACAGCAGCAGGTAGTTGTCGGCGAGGACCAGCAGCAGCATCGCCGCGAGGAACAGGTTCAGATAGCCGAAGAAGCGGCGCCTGCGCTCGTCGTGCTCCATGTACCCGATCGAGTACACGTGGATGAGCGTGCCGACACCGGTGATGAGCAGGACGAAGGTCATCGACAACTGGTCGAGCTGGAAGGCGATGTCCGCCCGGAAGCTCTCCACCGGCACCCAGGCGAACAGGTGCTGGTGCAGCGCCCGGTCCTCGGCGCCGCGGCCCAGCATGTCGAAGAAGAGCACCGCCCCGATGACGAAGGAGGCGGCGGCGAGCAGGGTGCCGAGCCAGTGCCCGGCCCGGTCCAGCCGCCGGCCGCCGCACAGCAGGACGGCCGCTCCCAGCAGAGGCGCCGCGACGAGCAGCGCGATCAGATTCTCCACGATTCAGCCCCTCACAGCTTCATCAGGCTGGCGTCGTCGACCGAGGCCGAGTGGCGGGAACGGAACAGCGACACGATGATCGCGAGCCCGACCACGACCTCCGCGGCGGCGACGACCATCGTGAAGAAGGCGATGATCTGGCCGTCGAGATTGCCGTGCAGACGGGAGAAGGCGACGAACGCGAGGTTGCAGGCGTTGAGCATCAGCTCGACGCACATGAACACGACGATCGCGTTCCGCCGGATCAGCACCCCGGCCGCGCCGATGGTGAACAACAGGGCGGCCAGGTACAGGTAATTGACCGGATTCACTGCGCGTTCTCCTCCTCGCGGTCCTGGGGCCGGGACGCCTGCGGCTTCGAGGGGCCGCGCCCGAGGCGCTCCTCCGCGCGCTGCTCCAGCGCCTTGAGGTCCTCCAGCGCCTGCCGGGACACGTCACGGATCTGGCCGCGCGCCCGCAGCGTCCGGCTGACGGTCAGCTCGGACGGGGTGCCGTCGGGCAGCAGGCCGGCGATGTCCACCGCGTTGTGCCGGGCGTAGACGCCGGGGGCGGGCAGCGGCGGC
Organism: Streptomyces sp. WAC05374; assembly: GCF_004353505.1. Classification (GTDB taxonomy): domain Bacteria; phylum Actinomycetota; class Actinomycetes; order Streptomycetales; family Streptomycetaceae; genus Streptomyces. The sequence goes on along the minus strand of NZ_SMNQ01000015.1, from coordinate 102,902 downwards.
AGGTGCTTGCCCTCCCGCACGCGCTGCTCGGACAGCTCCCGCTGGGTACGGGCCCGCTCGGTGCGCTCCCGGTGCGTCAGCACCATCGCCCCGACGGCGGCGGTGATCAGCAGCGCGCCGGTGATCTCGAAGGCGAAGACGTAGGTGGTGAAGATCAGCGCCGCGAGGCCCTCCACATTGCCCCCGGCGTTCGCCGTGCCGAGGCCCTCGAAGGTGCTCAGCGAGGCCCTGCCGATCCCGGCGACGAGGAGGATGCCGAAGCCCAGGCCGCAGGCGGCGGCCATCCAGCGCTGGCCCTTGAGGGTCTCCTTCAGCGAGTCGGCGGCGGTCACGCCGACGAGCATCACCACGAAGAGGAAGAGCATCATGATGGCGCCGGTGTAGACGATGATCTGCACGACGCCCAGGAAGTACGCCCCGTTGGCGAGGTAGAAGACCGCCAGGATGATCATGGTCCCGGCGAGGCTGAGCGCGCTGTGCACGGCCTTCTTCATCAGGATCGTGCCCAGCGCGCCGACGACGGCGATGGTGCCGAGCACCCAGAACTGCACGGCCTCACCGGTGGAGGCCGCGGCGGCGAGTGCGCTCATGCGCCGATCACCTTCCTCGAGGCGGGCTCGTCCTCGCCGACGTCGGACGCGCCCTCCTGGGGCTTCTCGTCGCCCTCGCCGGCCGCCGCCTGGCGGACCGTGCCCGGCGCGGCCTCGGTGACCAGCCCCCGGTAGTAGTCCTGCTCGGTCATGCCGGGGAAGATGGCGTGCGGACTGTCGACCATGCCCTCCTCCAGGCCCGCGAGGAGCTGCTCCTTGGTGTAGATGAGGTTCTCGCGGGAGCTGTCGGCCAGTTCGAACTCGTTCGTCATCGTCAGCGCCCGGGTGGGGCACGCCTCGATGCACAGGCCGCACAGGATGCAGCGGGCGTAGTTGATCTGGTAGACGCGGCCGTACCGCTCGCCGGGCGAGTAGCGCTCCTCGTCCGTGTTGTCCGCGCCCTCCACGTAGATGGCGTCGGCCGGGCAGGCCCAGGCGCACAGCTCGCAGCCGACGCACTTCTCCAGACCGTCCGGGTGGCGGTTGAGCTGGTGCCGCCCGTGGAAGCGCGGCGCCGTCGTCTTCTGCTGCTCCGGGTACTGCTCGGTCAGCCGCTTCTTGAACATGGCCTTGAAGGTCACGCCGAAGCCGGCGACCGGATTCTGGAAGTTGCTCTCAGACACCGTCAGCCTCCTTTCCCTCACTCACAGTGTCGGACCCACCACTGACAATCAGCTCGCGCTCCGAGCGCGACCGTCGGCGGGGCACCGGCGGCAGGGTCTGGCCGGGCAGCGGCGGTACGGGGAATCCGCCGGCCATGGGGTCGAATCCGGCGGGCGGCGGCTCCGCCCGCGCCTCCTGCTTGGCCTTCTTGTCGCGGAAGACGTCGATGACGAAGGACAGCAGCAGGACCGCGATGACCGCGCCGGCGACGTACAGCACGATCTGCTGGAAGTCGTAGTTCTCGTTGCGCAGCGCCCGGACGGTCGCCACCAGCATCAGCCACACGACCGAGACGGGGATGAGGACCTTCCAGCCGAGCTTCATGAGCTGGTCGTAGCGGACGCGGGGCAGCGTGCCACGCAGCCAGATGAAGAAGAACAGCAGGAGCTGCACCTTGAGGACGAACCAGAGCATCGGCCACCAGCCGTGGTTCGCGCCCTCCCAGAAGGTGGAGACCGGGTACGGGGCGCGCCAGCCGCCCAGGAAGAGCGTGACCGACACCGCCGAGACGGTCACCATGTTCACGTACTCGGCGAGCATGAACATCGCGAACTTGATGGAGCTGTACTCGGTGTTGAAGCCGCCGACCAGGTCGCCCTCGGACTCGGGCATGTCGAACGGGGCGCGGTTGGTCTCCCCGACCATCGTGACGACGTAGATGATGAACGAGACGGGCAGCAGGATGATGTACCAGCGGTCCGCCTGCGCCTCGACGATCGCCGAGGTCGACATCGACCCGGAGTAGAGGAAGACGGACGCGAAGGCGGCGCCCATCGCGATCTCGTAGCTGATCATCTGCGCGCACGAGCGCAGGCCGCCGAGGAGCGGGTACGTCGAGCCGGACGACCAGCCGGCCAGCACGATGCCGTAGATGCCGACGGAGGCGACGGCGAGGATGTAGAGCATCGCGATGGGCAGGTCGGTGAGCTGCATCGTGGTGCGCTGCCCGAAGATCGACACCTCGTTGCCGGCCGGGCCGAAGGGGATCACCGCGATGGCCATGAAGGCCGGGATGGCGGCGACGATCGGAGCGAGGATGTAGACGACCTTGTCGGCCCGTTTGACGACCACGTCCTCCTTCAGCATCAGCTTGACGCCGTCCGCGAGGGATTGGAGGAGGCCCCAGGGGCCGTGCCGGTTGGGGCCGATGCGGAGCTGCATCCAGGCGACGACCTTGCGCTCCCACACGATGGAGAAGAGCACGGTGACCATCAGGAAGGCGAAGCAGAAGACCGCCTTGATCACCACGAGCCACCAGGGGTCGCGGCCGAACATGGACAGGTCTTCCGCTGCCAGGGTGTACGGGATCATGCCTCCACCTCCGTGGCGGCCGCGGAGTCAGGGGCCGCCGCAGCGAGGCGGACCAGCCGGCCGGGGACGGCGCCCGTGGCGGACAGGGCGCCGCCCGGGGTCGAGTTGAGCGGAAGCCAGACCACCCGGTCCGGCATGTCGGTGACCTTCAGGGGCAGTTCGACGGAGCCCGCCGGGCCGGTCACCGCCAGGACGTCGCCGTCCTTGACGCCGGTCTCCGCCGCCGTGGCCGCCGACAGGCGGGCCACCGACGCGTGGCGGGTGCCCGCCAGGGCCTCGTCGCCCTCCTGGAGGACGCCCAGGTCCAGCAGCATCCGGTGGCCGGCCAGGACGGCCTCGCCCTCGCCCGCGCGGGGCAGCGGAACCGCGGACTCCACCGGGTCGCCCGCCCGCGTCCCGTCCCACGCCCCGAGCCGGTCCAGCTCGCGGCGTACGGCGTGCACGTCCGGCAGTGCGAAGTGCACGTCCATCGTGTCGGCGAGCATGTGCAGCACCCGGGCGTCCGCCGGGGCGAGGGTGCGGGTCATGTGCTCCGGCTTCAGCGCGGCCTCGAACATCCGCGCCCTGCCCTCCCAGTTGAGGAAGGTGCCGGGCTTCTCGGCCACCGCGGCGACGGGCAGGACGACGTCCGCCCGGTCGGTCACCTCTCCGGGCCGCAGCTCCAGGGAGACGACGAACGCCGCGTCCAGCGCCTCACGCGCGCGTGCCGGGTCCGGCAGGTCGGCGACCTCCACGCCCGCCACGAGCAGGGCGCCCAGCTCGCCGGTGGCCGCGGCCTCCACGATCTGGCCCGTGTCGCGCCCGTACCGGTGCGGCAGCTCGCGTACGCCCCAGGCGGCGGCGACCTCGTCACGCGCGCGGGGATCGGTCGCGGGCCGCCCGCCCGGCAGCAGCGACGGGATCGCGCCCGCCCACACCGCGCCGCGCTCTCCGGCCCGGCGCGGGATCCACACCAGTTCCGCCCCCGTCGCCGCCGCGGCGCGCACGGCCGCGGTCAGCGCGCCCGGCACTCCCGCCAGCCGCTCACCGGCCACGATGACCGCGCCGGGCTCCCGCAGCGCCCGGGAGGCGGCGGTGCCGTCCGCGTCCAGCCCCGTGCCGGAGGCCAGCGCGTCCAGCCACTCGGGCTCGGTGCCGGGCGCGGCCGGAAGCAGCGTGCCGCCCGCCTTCGCAAGGCCCCGGGTCGCGAACGACGCCAGCGCGTACGTCCGCTGCCCCTTCTTGCGCCACGCCTTGCGCAGCCGCAGGAAGACGCCCGGCGCCTCCTCCTCCGCCTCCAGACCGACGAGCAGCACCGCCGGGGCCTTCTCCAGGGAGGTGTACGTGACCCCTCGCCCGTCCAGATCCCTGCCGCGTCCGGCGACCCGGGCGGCGAGGAAGTCGGCCTCCTCGCTGCTGTGCACGCGCGCGCGGAAGTCGATGTCGTTGGTGTCGAGCGCGACCCGGGCGAACTTGGCGTACGCGTACGCGTCCTCCACGGTCAGCCGCCCGCCGGTCAGGACGCCGGTGCGCCCCCGGACCAGGCCGCGCGCCGCCGCCTCCAGGGCCTCCGGCCAGGACGCCGGCTCCAGCTCACCCGTCTCCGCGCTGCGCACCAGCGGTGTCGTGAGCCGGTCCCGCTGTTGCGCGTACCGGAACGCGAACCGCCCCTTGTCGCAGATCCACTCCTCGTTGACCTCCGGGTCGTTGGCGGCGAGCCGCCGCATGACCTTGCCGCGCCGGTGGTCGGTGCGGGTGGCACAGCCGCCGGCGCAGTGCTCGCAGACGCTCGGCGAGGAGACCAGGTCGAAGGGGCGGGAGCGGAACCGGTACGCCGCCGAGGTCAGCGCGCCGACGGGGCAGATCTGGATGGTGTTGCCGGAGAAGTACGACTCGAAGGGGTCGCCCTCGCCGGTGCCGACCTGCTGGAGCGCGCCGCGCTCGATCAGCTCGATCATCGGGTCGCCGGCGACCTGGTTGGAGAACCGGGTGCAGCGGGCGCACAGCACGCACCGCTCGCGGTCGAGCAGCACCTGCGTGGAGATCGGCACGGGCTTCTCGTAGGTCCGCTTCCTGCCCTCGAAGCGGGACTCGGCCTGTCCGTGCGACATGGCCTGGTTCTGCAGCGGGCACTCGCCGCCCTTGTCGCAGACCGGGCAGTCCAGCGGGTGGTTGATGAGCAGCAGCTCCATCACCCCCACCTGGGCCTTCTCCGCGACGGGCGAGGTGAGCTGGGACTTGACGACCATGCCGTCGGTGCAGGTGATGGTGCACGACGCCATCGGCTTGCGCTGGCCCTCCACCTCGACGATGCACTGCCGGCAGGCGCCGGCCGGGTCGAGGAGGGGGTGGTCGCAGAACCGGGGGATCTCGATGCCGAGCTGTTCGGCGGCGCGGATGACCAGGGTCCCCTTGGGGACGGAGATCTCGATCCCGTCGATGGTCAGGGTGACCAGGTCCTCGGGTGGGACGGCCGCGCTGCCGCCCCCGGCGGGGCCGGATGCCATGACGGTCACGCCGTCACCTCCACGTGGTTGTCCGCCCAGGCGGTCGACTTGGCCGGGTCGAAGGGGCAGCCCTTGCCCGTGATGTGCTGCTCGTACTCCCCGCGGAAGTACTTCAGCGACGAGAAGATCGGCGAGGCGGCGCCGTCACCGAGGGCGCAGAACGACTTGCCGTTGATGTTGTCGGCGATGTCGTTCAGCTTGTCGAGGTCGCTCATGACGCCCTTGCCGGCCTCGATGTCGCGGAGCAACTGCACCAGCCAGTAGGTGCCCTCGCGGCAGGGCGTGCACTTGCCGCAGGACTCGTGGGCGTAGAACTCGGTCCACCGGGTGACCGCCCGCACCACGCACGTCGTCTCGTCGAAGCACTGGAGCGCCTTGGTGCCGAGCATCGAGCCGGCCGCGCCGACGCCCTCGTAGTCGAGGGGGACGTCGAGGTGCTCGTCGGTGAACATCGGTGTGGACGAGCCGCCGGGCGTCCAGAACTTCAGCCGGTGGCCGGGGCGCATGCCGCCGCTCATGTCGAGGAGCTGGCGCAGCGTGATGCCGAGCGGTGCCTCGTACTGGCCGGGCGAGGCGACGTGGCCGCTGAGCGAGTAGAGCGTGAAGCCGGGGGACTTCTCGCTGCCCATCGACCTGAACCAGTCCTTGCCCCGGTTGAGGATCGCGGGAACCGAGGCGATCGACTCGACGTTGTTCACCACAGTGGGGCACGCGTACAGACCGGCGACCGCGGGGAAGGGGGGACGCAGCCGGGGCTGGCCACGACGGCCTTCGAGCGAGTCGAGCAGCGCGGTCTCCTCACCGCAGATGTACGCGCCCGCGCCCGCGTGCACGGTGAGTTCGAGGTCGAGTCCGCTGCCGAGGATGTTCGTGCCGAGGTAGCCCGCCGCGTACGCCTCGCGCACGGCCTCGTGCAGCCGGCGCAGGACGGGCACGACCTCACCGCGCAGGTAGATGAAGGCATGGCTGGACCGGATCGCGTAGCACGCGATCACGATCCCCTCGATGAGGGAATGCGGGTTGGCGAAGAGGAGCGGGATGTCCTTGCAGGTCCCGGGCTCCGACTCGTCGGCGTTGACAACAAGATAGTGGGGCTTGCCGTCTCCCTGGGGGATGAACTGCCACTTCATCCCGGTGGGGAAGCCCGCGCCGCCGCGGCCGCGCAGGCCGGAGTCCTTGACGTACGCGATGAGGTCGTCGGGCGTCATGGCGAGGGCCTTCTTCAGCCCCTCGTACCCCTCGTGCCGCTTGTAGGTCTCCAGTGTCCAGGAGTTCGGCTGGTCCCAGAACGCCGACAGGACCGGTGCGAGCAGCTTCTCGGGGCTGGTCATCTCGGGTGCCAACGTCATCACTCCCCCTCCTCGGTGACCGGGCCGGACGGGTGCTGCGGGTCGGAGGCCGAGGTCGCTTGCGGTGCGTCGTGCGAGCTGAGGTGCTCCGAGCCGGGCATGGACCGGTCCTCGGCGGGCTCACCGCGCGGGTGGACCACGCGTGCGCCGGGCACGGCCTCGCCCTTGGCGAGCTTCAGGCCGACCAGCGAGGCGGGTCCCGCGCCGCCGGTGGCCTCGACCGCGCCGGGGCGCTCGTCCGGGAAGCCCGCGAGGATGCGGGCGGTCTCCTTGTAGGTGCACAGGGGCGCGCCGCGCGTCGGTGCGACGGGGCGGCCCGCGCGAAGGTCGTCCACGAGCCGCTTGGCGGACTCGGGCGTCTGGTTGTCGAAGAACTCCCAGTTGACCATCACCACGGGCGCGAAGTCGCAGGCCGCGTTGCACTCGATGTGCTCGAGGGTGACCTTGCCGTCCGGGGTCGTCTCGTCGTTGCCGACGCCGAGGTGCTCCTGGAGCTCCGCGAAGATGGCGTCGCCGCCCATGACCGCGCACAGGGTGTTGGTGCAGACCCCGACCTGGTAGTCGCCGCTGGGCTTGCGCCGGTACATGGTGTAGAAGGTCGCGACGGCGGTGACCTCGGCGGTGGTCAGGTCCAGCATCTCCGCGCAGAACCGCATGCCGGTCCGGGTCACGTACCCCTCCTCCGACTGCACCAGGTGCAGCAGCGGCAGCAGCGCGGACCGGCTGTCGGGGTAGCGGGCGATGACCTCCCTGGCGTCCGCTTCCAGCCGGGCCCGCACATCGGCGGGGTAGTCGGGGGCGGGGAGCTGCGGCATCCCCAAGCTGACGTCCGTCACCGGTCGACGCCTCCCATCACGGGGTCGATGGACGCGACGGCGACGATGACGTCGGCCACCTGGCCGCCCTCGCACATCGCCGCCATGGCTTGCAGGTTGGTGAACGAGGGGTCGCGGAAGTGGACCCGGTAGGGGCGGGTGCCGCCGTCGCTGACGACATGGACGCCCAGCTCGCCCTTGGGCGACTCGACCGCCGTGTAGCTCTGGCCGGGCGGGACCCGGAAGCCCTCCGTGACCAGCTTGAAGTGGTGGATCAGGGCCTCCATGGAGGTGCCCATGATCTTCTTGATGTGGTCGAGGGAGTTGCCGAGGCCGTCCGGGCCGAGGGCGAGCTGGGCGGGCCAGGCGATCTTCTTGTCGGCGACCATCACCGGGCCGGGCTCCAGCCGCTCCAGGCACTGCTCGATGATCCGCAGCGACTGGCGCATCTCCTCCAGCCGGACGAGGAAGCGGCCGTAGGCGTCGCAGGTGTCGGCGGTGGGGACGTCGAAGTCGTACGTCTCGTAGCCGCAGTACGGGTCGGTCTTGCGCAGGTCGTGCGGGAGGCCGGCGGAGCGGAGGATCGGGCCGGTGGCGCCGAGGGCCATGCAGCCGGCCAGGTCCAGATAGCCGATGTCCTGCATGCGGGCCTTGAAGATGGGGTTGCCGGTGGCGAGCTTGTCGTACTCCGGCATGTTCTTCTTCATCGTCTTCACGAACTCGCGGAGCTGGTCCATGGCGCCGGGGGGCAGGTCCTGGGCGAGTCCGCCGGGGCGGATGAACGCGTGGTTCATCCGCAGGCCGGTGATCAGCTCGTACAGGTCCAGGATCATCTCGCGGTCCCGGAAGCCGTAGATCATGATCGTGGTGGCGCCCAGCTCCATGCCGCCGGTGGCGATGCACACCAGGTGCGAGGAGAGCCGGTTGAGCTCCATCAGCAGGACACGGATGATCGTCGCCCGGTCGGGGATCTGGTCCTCGATGCCGAGCAGCTTCTCCACGCCCAGGCAGTACGCCGCCTCGTTGAAGAACGGCGTCAGGTAGTCCATGCGCGTGACGAAGGTGGTGCCCTGCGTCCACGTCCGGTACTCGAGGTTCTTCTCGATGCCGGTGTGGAGGTAGCCGATGCCGCAGCGCGCCTCGGTGACGGTCTCGCCGTCGATCTCCAGGATGAGCCGGAGCACGCCGTGCGTGGACGGGTGCTGGGGGCCCATGTTGACGACGATGCGCTCGTCGTCGGCCTTGGCCGCGGACTGGACGACCTCGTCCCAGTCCCCGCCGGTGACCGTGTAGACGGTGCCCTCGGTGGTCTCGCGGGCGCTGGCAGATGGAGTGGTCACGAGTACGACCTCCGCTGGTCCGGAGCCGGGATCTGGGCGCCCTTGTACTCGACGGCGATGCCGCCGAGGGGGTAGTCCTTGCGCTGCGGGAAGCCCTGCCAGTCGTCCGGCATCATGATCCGGGTCAGGGCGGGGTGGCCGTCGAAGATCAGGCCGAAGAAGTCGTACGTCTCGCGCTCGTGCCAGTCGTTGGTCGGGTAGACCGCGACGAGCGAGGGGACGTGGGGGTCACTGTCCGGGGCGGTGACCTCCAGCCGGATCAGCCGGCCGTGGGTGAGCGAGCGCAGGTGGTACACCGCGTGCAGCTCGCGGCCCTTGTCGGCGGGGTAGTGGACGCCGCTGACTCCCGTGCACAGCTCGAAGCGCAGGGCGGGGTCGTCGCGCAGGGTTCGGGCGACGCGCACGAGGTGCTCGCGGGCGATGTGGAAGGTCAGCTCGCCGCGGTCGACGACCGTCTTCTCGATGGCGTTGCCGGGGACGAGGCCCTGCTCCTCGAGGGCGCCCTCCAGCTCGTCGGCGACCTCGTCGAACCAGCCCCCGTAGGGGCGGGTGGCCGGGCCGGGCAGGCGTACGGAGCGGACGAGCCCGCCGTAGCCGGAGGTGTCGCCGCCGTTGTTGGCGCCGAACATGCCGCGCTGGAGCCGGACCTCCTCCCCGTGCTCGCCGCGCTGCCCCGGCAGGTTCTGCGCGCTGAGGTCCTTGTCGGGATTCGGCTGATCGCTCACCGCGCACCCCTTTTCGCTTCTCCGCCCGCGCGGCGCGGAGGCTCGCCCTTCGTCGTCGTCCGCGGCCCGGCGGCCGCGCGTGCGTCGCTCACCTCAGCAGCCCCTTCATCTCGATCGTGGGCAGCGCCTTGAGCGCCGCTTCCTCCGCCTCGCGGGCCGCTTCCCGGGCGTTGACGCCGAGCTTGGAGCTCTGGATCTTCTGGTGGAGCTTGAGGATGGCGTCCATCAGCATCTCCGGACGCGGCGGGCAGCCCGGCAAATAGATGTCGACGGGGACGATGTGGTCGACACCCTGGACAATCGCATAATTGTTGAACATGCCGCCCGATGAGGCACAAACCCCCATGGAAATGACCCACTTGGGGTTCGGCATCTGGTCGTAGACCTGGCGCAGGACGGGCGCCATCTTCTGGCTCACCCGGCCCGCCACGATCATCAGGTCGGCCTGGCGCGGCGAGCCGCGGAAGACCTCCATGCCGAAGCGCGCCAGGTCGTACCGCCCGGCGCCGGTCGTCATCATCTCGATGGCGCAGCAGGCGAGGCCGAAGGTCGCGGGGAAGACGGACGCCTTGCGCACCCAGCCCGCGGCCTGTTCGACGGTCGTCAGCAGAAAACCGCTCGGCAGCTTCTCTTCGAGTCCCATTGGTGCCCCTCAGCCCCTCAGTCCCATTCCAGGCCGCCGCGCCGCCATACGTACGCGTAGGCGACGAAGACGGTGAGCACGAAGAGCAGCATCTCCACGAGCCCGAAAAGCCCCAGGGCGTCGAAGCTGACGGCCCAGGGGTAGAGGAAGACGATCTCGATGTCGAAGACGATGAAGAGCATCGCCGTCAGGTAGTACTTGATGGGGAAGCGGCCCCCTCCGGCCGGAGTGGGCGTCGGCTCGATGCCGCACTCGTAGGCCTCAAGCTTCGCCCGGTTGTACCTCTTTGGGCCGATAAGCGTGGCCATGACCACGGAGAAGATCGCAAACCCTGCCCCGAGGGCGCCGAGCACGAGGATGGGCGTGTAGGCATTCACGCTCCTCGCTCCTTCCAGTCGTCCTTGACCGATGGACCGCACCGGGCACCGTCTCGCCGCCTCGCGAAGATCGTGCACATGTGAGGCAGTTCACAAGCCCGACTGCTTCGCATCCTATGCCCGTCGATCTGTGATCTGCGACACGGGGTACGACAACGTCTTTGTGATCTCCACCACCCGTCGAAGGATCATGAATTCACCGAGAGGGCGATCTTCATACCGGGTGTGTCCAGACGTTCACAACACGTGACATTTCAGGGGTTCGGGGCAGGTCGGAGGGGGCGCCCCCTATCAAGGGATGGCCACTACAAGCAAATTCGCTCTGGACTCGCACGGGTGATAAAGGGCCTCACCTCACTCCCGCGAGGGGCCCGCGCGTACCGAAGTGGACACGTGCGCGCTTTCACGATCTTCCGGGCATCCGGGACCGTGACTCGAACGTGACCTGCGTCACTCCCTAGAGGGCCGCCGAAAAGCGGGCTTGGCCACCGGCGTGAAGGAGTGGTAAGCGCGCGGCAATTCGGACGTTTCGCGGAAAACCCATGATCACGGCCGTGATCACGAGAGTCCGCATTGTCCGTTACGGCGTCAATAAGGGCCAGAGGGAAGCGGATTCAACCAATCCGCGCGCAACTGTGGCGCAACCCACGTTTCTTGAAGGGAACCGTGAAGCCCTGATAGCGGTTGTACTCATGTCCCACACCGCTCACATACCCAGCCACCGGAAGCCCCGCCGCAGCGCTTCCAAGCTCGCGCTGCGAGCCGGAGTTGCCGGTGGCGTCCTCAGCACCATCGCGGTGGCCGGTGCTGCCGGGCCGGCGAACGCCGAGCCGGTGACCGAGACCATCGAGATGCCCACCCTCAACGGGGACCTTTCCGCGGACCTCTCGAGCGCCGTCGCCGCCTCCGCCGAGGCGACCCAGCAGATCGCGCTCGACCAGGAGCTCCAGGCCCAGGAAGACGCCGCCGCCGCCAAGGCCGCCAAGGAGGCCAAGAAGGCCAAGGCCGAGGCCGAGCGCAAGGCGGAGGCCGAGGAGGCCCAGCGCAAGGCCGAGGCGAAGGCCAAGGCCGAGGCCGAGGCCGCCGAGCGCGCCTCCCGCTCCTCCGAGCGCACCACGCTGTCCGCGTCCACCGGCTCCGAGGACGACGGCGGCTCCTCCTACGACTCCGGCCAGGCGACCGGCTCCGCCGCGGCGATCGTGGCCTTCGCCCGCGCCCAGGTCGGCGACGCCTACGTCATGGGCAGCACCGGCCCCAACTCGTGGGACTGCTCCGGCCTCGTGCAGGCCGCGTACCGCCAGGCCGGCATCGAGCTCCCGCGCGTCTCCGGCGACCAGTCGAGCCGTGGCACGTCCGTCTCGCTGGACAACCTCCAGCCGGGCGACATCCTGTACTGGGGCAGCCGCAGCAACTCGTACCACGTGGCGATCTACGTGGGCGGCGGCATGTTCGTCGGCGCGCAGAACCCCGGCACCGGTGTCGTCGAGCGCTCGCTCGACTACGACCCGCCGTCCGGCGCCGTCCGCATCCTCTGAGGCGTAGGCACCCGGCTCGCAGGGCCGTCGCTCCCCCGCTCGGGGAGGGAGCGACGGCCCTTCGCCGTGCCCAGCAGCAGGTGCGCGGCGACACCCGCGAGCAGACCCCAGAACGGTGAGCCGATCCCGGCGACCGTCACGCCCGACGCGGTGGCCAGGAACGTGATGACGGACGCCTCCCGGTCCCGTTCGTCGGCGACCGTGCGCGCCAGGCTGCCCGCGATCGAGCCGAGCAGTGCCACCCCCGCGAGCGTGGCGACCAGCGCCTTCGGCAGCCCGGTGAACAGGGCGACCAGCGTGGAACCGAAGCAGCCGACCACCAGGTACCCGACGCCGCACGTCACCCCGGCGATCCACCGCTTGGCCGGGTCCCGGTGCGCGTCCGGCCCGGTGCAGATCGCCGCCGTGATGGCCGCCGGGTTGACCGCGTGCGACCCGAACGGCGCCAGCAGCACCGACACCAGGCCCGTCGTCCCGCACACCACCCGGCTGTCCGGCCGGTACCCGGCCGCGTTCAGCACCGCGATGCCCGGCGCGTACTGCCCCGCCAGCGTCGCCACCAGCAGCGGCACGCCGATGCCCACGAGTGCCCCGAGCGAGAACTGAGGCACCGTGACATGAGGGACGGCAAGACCCAATCCGGGCAGATCCACCCGTAGGCCCCCCGTCACCCCCGCCACCACCAGCCCGGCCGCCAGCGCGCACACCACCGCGTACGTCGGCACCAGGCGCCGGGCGAGCAGGTAGGCCACGAGCATCGCGCCGGCCAGGAGCGGGGCGTCGCGCACCGAGGTGAACACGGCCGTGCCGAAGGAGAACAGCGTCCCCGCGAGCATCGCCGCCACCACGCCCGCCGGGATGCGGGCCATCACCCGCGCGAACACCCCCGTGACGGTGAGCGCCGTGGCGGCCACGCCCGCCACGAGGAAGGCGCCGACGGCCTCGGCGTAACCGTGCTGGGGCAGGGCGGTGACCAGGATCGCCGCGCCGGGCGTGGAGAACGCGGTGATGACCGGCGCGCGGCTCCACCAGCTCAGGCCCACACACGTGACGCCCGCGCCGATGGACACCGCCCACACCCACGACGACGCCTGCGCCTCGGTGAGCCCGGCCGCCGACGCGGCCGCCAGGACCAGGGCGAGCGGCCCGGCGTACGAGACCACCATGGCCACCGTCCCGGCGGTGACCGCCGTCAGGGGCACCGCCCCACCGGCACGTATCCGTCCACGCGGTCCACTGGTCATGCGGTCATCGTGCCGTACCCCGGTCAGCGGGTGCGGAACGCGTCCACCAGGCGGGCGTAGCTGTCCCCGCCGTTCCCCTCCGCGACGGCCTTGGCCATCAGGTCCCGGTGCAGTTCCGGCAGCCGCCCGTCGACCCCGCGCTCCCGGCCGGCGTGCAGCAGGTGCTCGACCGCCGCCAGTTGGACGTCGATGGTGGCGTCGTCGCCCGGGTAGTGGCCCGCGTCGATCTGACCGGCGTACCGCTCCACGAAACCGCCCACCGTCCCCAGCCAGCGGAGGGCGACGGGGGTGAAGGTGCGCGCGGCCACCCCGTCCGCGCCCACCAGCGCCGTGGCGTGCAGCCACCCGCCGAACACCGACCACATCAGCCCCAGCAGACCCGCGTCGTACAGCGAGGCGAGCCCGGTGTCCGGGCCGAGGTCCACCGGGTCGCCCAGGACGGCCAGCGTCTCGCGGTGTGCGGCGAGCACCTCCGGGGCCCCGGCGTAGAGGAACATGCTGGCCGGGCTGCCCACGCCGTCCGGCGTGGTCATGATCCCGCCGTCCAGGTAGCCGGCGGAGCGTCCGGCGGCCCAGGCCGCCATCTCCCGGGCCTGCTCCGGCGATCCGGACGTCAGGTTGACCAGGGTGCGGCCGGCGAGCGCCTCGCCGACCGGGTCGAGCAGGTCGCGGACGGTGGTGTAGTCCAGCACGCAGACCACGACGAGGTCGCTCGCGGCGACGGCCGCGGCGACCGTGTCCGCCTGGACCGCGCCGGCGGAGGTCAGGGCACCGGCCTTGCCGGGGGTGCGGTTCCAGACGGTGGTGGGGTGGCCGGCCGCGAGGAAGGCGGCGGCGAGCGCGGAGCCCATCCGGCCCAGCCCCAGGACGGTCACATGTGCTTTGCCGTGTTCACTGTTCATGATCGACAGCCTCGCAGCGGGGCGCGGACGCCGACAGTGGCAGGACTGCCCACCTCCGCAAAATTCCTGCCGCCGCCCGTCGTAGGGTCGGGTCCATGAGCCGTGGCCCCGGAACGGTCGCCGTCGCCGTCCTCCAGAACGACGGCATCTCCCCCTGGGAGATGTACGAACTCACCATCGCCTGCACGGTGTTCGGCATCCCGCAGCCCGACCTCACCGACCCCTGGTACGAGCTGCGCCTGTGCGGCACCGGCACCCCCGCGACCGGCCCGGGCTTCTCGCTGCGCACCGAGCACGGCCTGGACGCGCTGGTGGGCGCCGGCACCGTGATCGTGCCGTCGGTGCCCGACGCGGTCGTGGAGGAGGGCGAGGAGGTGCCGGCCGAGCTGGTCGGGGCGCTGCGCGCGGCCGCCGCCTCCGGGGCGCGGATGGTGTCCCTGTGCACCGGCGCCTTCGCGCTCGCCGCCGCCGGGCTCCTGGACGGCCGCCGTGCCACCGCGCACTGGCAGCACACGGCCGAACTGGCCGCCCGCCACCCGGCCGTGATCGTCGACGACTCCGTCCTCTACACGGACGAGGGAACGGTCCTCACCAGCGCGGGCGCCACCGCCGCGCTCGACCTGTGCCTGCACCTGGTGCGCCGGGACCTGGGCGCCCGGATCGCGGGCCAGGTCGCCCGGCGCCTCGTCGTGCCGCCCCACCGCGCCGGCGGACAGGCCCAGTTCATCGAGGCGCCGCTGCCGCCCGGCGACGACGACGGCCTGGGGCCCGTGCTCCAGTGGGCCACGGAGCACCTCGCCGAGCCGCTGACCGTCGAGGACCTGGCCCGCCGCGCCCGGATGAGCCCGCGTACCTTCCACCGCCGGCTGCACGAGAGCACGGGCACCACGCCGTTGCAGTGGCTGCTCCAGCAGCGCATCGCCCGCGCCCAGACGCTGCTGGAGTCCACCGACTGGCCCGTCGAGCGGATCGGCGCCGGCAGCGGCCTGGGCACGGCGGCCAACCTGCGCCGCCACTTCACGCGGACGGTCGGGGTCTCCCCCACCGACTACCGCAGGGCGTTCCGGGCCGTCACGCCTTCGGGGCGACCTTCGACAGGCCGTTGATGATGCGGTCCATCGCGTCGCCGCCCGTCGGGTCGGTCAGGTTGGCGAGCATCTTCAGCGTGAACCTCATCAGCAGCGGGTGGGTCAGGCCGCGCTGGGTGGCGATCTTCATGACCTTCGGGTTGCCGATCAGCTTCACGAAGGCGCGGCCCAGCGTGTAGTAGCCGCCGTAGGTGTCCTTGAGGATCTTCGGGTAGTTGTGCAGGGCCAGTTCCCGCTGCGCCGGGGTCGCGCGGGCGTGGGCCTGCACGATGACGTCGGCGGCGAGCTGCCCCGACTCCATGGCGTACGCGATGCCCTCGCCGTTGAACGGGTTGACCAGGCCGCCCGCGTCGCCGACGAGCAACAGGCCGCGCGTGTAGTGCGGCTGGCGGTTGAAGGCCATGGGCAGGGCGGCGCCGCGGATCGGGCCGGTCATGTTCTCGGGGACGTACCCCCAGTCCTCCGGCATGGAGGCGCACCACGCCTTCAGTACCTCGCGCCAGTCCAGGTCCTTGAAGGAGTCGGAGGTGTTGAGGACGCCGAGCCCGACATTGGACGTGCCGTCGCCCATGCCGAAGATCCAGCCGTAGCCGGGCAGCAGCCGGTCCTCGCCGGGGCCGCGCCGGTCCCACAGCTCCAGCCAGGACTCCAGGTAGTCGTCGTCGTGGCGCGGGGAGGTGAAGTACGTGCGGACGGCCACGCCCATCGGCCGGTCCTCGCGCCGGTGCAGGCCCATGGCGAGGGAGAGCCGCGTGGAGTTGCCGTCGGCGGCGACCACGAGCGGCGCGTGGAAGGTGACCGGCGTCTTGTCCTCGCCGAGCTTGGCGTGCACGCCGGTGATGCGGCCGGTGCGGTCGTCCACGATCGGGGTGCCGACGTTGCACCGCTCGTACAGCCGCGCACCGGCCTTCTGGGCCTGGCGGGCGAGCTGCTCGTCGAAGTCGTCGCGCTTGCGGACCAGGCCGTAGTCCGGGTAGCTGGCCAGCTCCGGCCAGTCGAGCTGGAGGCGGACGCCGCCGCCGATGATGCGCAGCCCCTTGTTGCGCAGCCAGCCCGCCTCCTCGGAGATGTCGATGCCCATCGCCACGAGCTGCTTGGTGGCGCGGGGAGTGAGGCCGTCGCCGCAGACCTTCTCGCGCGGGAACGCGGTCTTCTCCAGGAGCAGGACGTCCAGACCGGCCTTGGCGAGGTAGTACGCGGTCGTCGAACCGGCCGGACCGGCCCCGACGACGATCACATCCGCGGTGTGTTCGGAGAGGGGCTGCTGCTCGGTCACGGCGGGGTCTCCCGAATACTCGAAACTGCGTACCGGACGGCACAGGACGTGTGCAGTCTATGGGGACGTACCGATCACCGACCCGAAGGGCCACCCCGATGACCGAGCTGCTTCCCGGCGCCGTCCAGCCCGTCGTCCACCTGCGTGTGCCGACGGACGAGGACGCGTACGCCTGGCACCGGGTCTTCGACGACCCGGAGGTGATGGAGTTCTTCCAGGGCGGTCCGGCGGAGCTGTCCGTCTACCACGAGTTCACCGCCCGCCAGCGCCGGCACGACGCCGAGCTGGGCTTCTGCCTGTGGACGCTGCTGGACGAGGACGGCGAGGTCATCGGCTTCACGGGCGCACAGCCGTGGCCGCACGCCTGGGGGCCGGTGGGCGAGGTGGAGATCGGCTGGCGGCTGGCGCGGGCCGCGTGGGGCAAGGGGTACGCGACGGCCGCCGCCCGCACCACGCTGGAGCGGCTGCGGGCGGCGGGGGTGGAGCGGGTGGTCGCCATGGTGAACACCCGCAACGCGCGGTCGGTCGCGGTGGCGGGGCGGCTCGGGATGACGCGGGCGGAGACGTACGCCATCCCCGGCAGCCGGGGGCAGGAGGGGTACTGCTTCCGCCTGGAGCTGTCCTAGGGGGCCTTCGTGCCCCGGTGCCTGGAGCTGTCCTAGGGGGCCTTCGTGCCCCGGTGCAGGGCCACGATCCCGCCGGTCAGGTTCCGCCACGCCACCTTCGACCAGCCGGCCCTGCCGAGCAGCCCGGCCAGCGCGGGCTGGTCGGGCCAGCTCTGGATGGACTCGGCGAGGTAGACGTACGCGTCGGGGTTGGACGACACGGCGCGGGCGACCGGCGGCAGCGCGCGCATCAGGTACTCCTCGTACACCGTCCGGAACGGCGCCCACGTCGGGTGCGAGAACTCGCAGATCACCACGCGCCCGCCGGGCTTGGTCACCCGGTGCAGCTCGCGCAGCGCGGCGTCCGTGTCCTGGACGTTGCGCAGCCCGAAGGAGATGGTCACCGCGTCGAACACGCCGTCGCGGAACGGCAGCCTCGTCGCGTCGCCGGCCGTCAGCGGCAGCCACGGGTGGCGCTTCTTGCCCTCGCGCAGCATGCCGAGCGAGAAGTCGCACGGCACGACGAACGCCCCGGCCCGCGCGAACGGCAGCGACGAGGTGCCCGTGCCGGCCGCCAGGTCGAGGACCTTCTCCCCGGGGCGGGCGCCGACCGCCTTGGCGACCTCCTTGCGCCACCGCCGGTCCTGGCCGAGCGAGAGGACGTCATTGGTGAGGTCGTAGTTCGCGGCGACGTCGTCGAACATGGAGGCGACTTCGTGCGGCTGCTTGTCCAGGGTTGCTCGGGTCACGGGCCCATTGTGGCAGGCGGCCCCGGAGCGGCTACGCGCGCCGGTGCACCAGCCGCCCGCCCAGCACGGTGGCCACGCAGGTGCCGGCGCCGAGGCGGACCAGGGCGGCACGGTCCGGCACGTCGAACACCGCGAACCTGGCCGGTGCGCCGGCGGTCAGCCCCGGCAGCAGCACCAGCGGGCGCGGCGAGAACGAGGCGGGGCCGGGCAGGGTGGGCGGGCGGTGGCCCACGGCCAGCCCGGCGCGGCGCACCGCGTCCAGGGCGGCCCGGCCGCGCAGTTCACCGGCGACGGCGACCGTGCCGTGCGCCAGCATCCGCTGCACGCCGCGCCGGGCGCTGGCGCCCTGGCGGGCGGGGTCGGCGCGGAAGAGGGCGCGGGCCCGCTCACCGGTGATCGGGTCGGTGCCGAGTTCGTCCGCCTCGCGCGGGTCGGGGTGGTAGGCGCCCTCGAGCAGTTCGGGCCCGTAGGGGTTGAGCAGCCCGGGGGTGAGGATGCCGGGCCAGCGCCGCACCCGGGCCTCCGGGCGGGCGGCGGCCAGTTCCTCGTACGGGCCGACGGCGGCGATGGTCGCCCCGTCGACCAGGACGGCGCTCCCGGGCGATGCCGCGGCGACGTGGAGGGTCAGCACGGCCGGCTCAGGTGGCGGGGAGCAGCTTGAGCTCGGGGTGCGCCGTGCCGCCCGCGATCGCCGTGGAGGAGATGTGGGAGGCGACGCGGTCGTCGACCGGGTCGTTGGCCGGGTCGTCGTGGACGACGATGTGCTCGTACGTCGTCGTGCGCTGCGCCGGTACGCGGTCGGCGGTGCGGATCATGTCGATCATCTCGCGCAGGTTGGAGCGGTGCCTGGCGCCCGCCGACGAGACGACGTTCTCCTCCAGCATGATCGACCCGAGGTCGTCCGCGCCGTAGTGGAGGGTGAGCTGCCCGATCTCCTTGCCCGTGGTGAGCCAGGAGCCCTGGATGTGGGCGACGTTGTCGAAGAAGAGCCGTGCGATGGCGATCATGCGCAGGTACTCGAAGAGGGTCGCCTGCGTGCGGCCCTTCAGGTGGTTGTTCTCGGGCTGGTACGTGTACGGGATGAAGGCGCGGAAGCCTCCGGTGCGGTCCTGGACGTCACGGATCATGCGCATGTGCTCGATCCGCTCGGCGTTCGTCTCGCCCGTGCCCATGAGCATGGTGGACGTCGACTCGACGCCCATCCGGTGCGCGGTCTCCATGATCTCCAGCCACCGCTCGCCGGACTCCTTGAGCGGCGCGATCGCCTTGCGGGGCCGCTCGGGCAGCAGCTCCGCGCCGGCACCGGCGAAGGAGTCGAGACCGGCGGCGTGGATGCGGGAGATGGCCTCCTCGACGGAGACACCGGAGATGCGCGCCATGTGCTCGACCTCGGAGGCACCGAGGGAGTGGATGACGAGCTGGGGGAACTCCCGCTTGATGGCGGCGAAGTGCTTCTCGTAGTACTCGACGCCGTAGTCGGGGTGGTGCCCGCCCTGGAACATGATCTGCGTGCCGCCGAGTTCCACGGTCTCCGCGCAGCGCCGCAGGATGTCGTCGAGGTCGCGGGTCCAGCCCTTGGCGGTGTCCTTGGGCGGGGCGTAGAAGGCGCAGAACTTGCAGGCCGTGACGCACACGTTGGTGTAGTTGATGTTGCGCTCGATGATGTACGTCGCGATGTGCTCCGTACCGGCGTAGCGCCGCCGCCGCACGGCGTCCGCGGCCGCGCCGAGGGCGTGCAGCGGGGCCGACCGGTAGAGGTCGAGCGCCTCCTCGGGGGTGATCCGCCCGCCCTCCGCGGCACGGTCGAGGACGGACTGAAGGTCGGCCTTCTCGGTCACCGGGCGACACCTTTCGGCGGTTTGCAGGGGTTCTGCGCGGACCGAACCAGCCTACGCCAGCACGTCAGCCGCCCTCCGGCGCACCCTCCGCGCCCCGTGCGGGCCCCGGGCGGACGGCGTGGAGGGCGGCGGGTTCATCGGCCCGGGCGGCCCCGGCGAGCTGCGCGGCCGGCCCACGCGCGTCCCGCTCGCCACCGCGGCGGCCGACGCCGCCACCGGGCGCCGGCTGTGGGAGGTGTCGGAGCGGCTGACCGGGGTGCGGTACTCCTTCGCCGGCCGGTCAGCCGGACTTGCGCAGCGTTCCGTGCGGGCGGCCCGCCGCGGCCTCGTCGGACCGGTAGGCCAGAGTGCCGTCCGGCTCGAGCGTGAACGTCAGGGCGGCGGAGGTGCCCGTGCACATGCCAGGGGACCCGGGCTTCGCGGGGTCGGTGCGGTCGGTGACGCGCAGCCGGCCCGGCTCGGCCGAGGTCAGCCTGCCGATGCTGTGGCATTCGACGCTCGCCCCGAGAACGGTGAGGGTCGTGGTCATCCGCACCACGTCCTGACTTGTGGCACCCGCGCTGAAGACGGCGGTCAGCTCACCGTGCGGCAGCCCGTTCGCCTCCTGGGTCGGCCCCTTCCAGGTACCGAGGAACGCCTTGGGCACCGACGGCCGCGCGGTGCCGGCGCCCGGGGCGTCCGACGCCGGGGGCCGGGCCGCGTCCCGGTGGTCGTCGCCCCGGTCGAACAGCCCGAGGAGGGAACCGCCGCCAGGGCGCCGGCCACGGCCAGGGCGACCGTGCAGCTCAGGCGACGACCGCGGCCCCCCGCCGGTTCGGAGGTGGTGCTGACCGACAGCGACACGGGCGTGCGCGCCGGGCGCACCGCGTCCACGGTCGGTACGGGCTCGACCGGCGGGCCGAAGACGCCCACCGCCGGGCTGCTGAACGGCACCGGTCCGGAACCCGCCGGGCCCGCCGCCGGCTCCAGGTGCAGCAGCCGTACCGCGTCGCGGCTGACGCGCTCCACCAGCGGGGCCGGCAACCAGCCGCCCGCCACCAGGGCGGCCGCCCCGCCCGGGGCCAGCCGCGCGGCCAGCTCACCGGGCGCGGGGCGGGCGGCCGGGTCCTTGGCCAGGCACGCGGCCACCAGGTCCCGCTGCTCCCCGGCGAGGGCACCGCCCAGTTCCGGCTCCTCGTGGACCACCTTGTACAGCAGGGCGGCCGACGAGTCGCCCGGGAAGGGGGCCGCGCCGGTCGCCGCGTACGCGAGGACGGCGCCCAGCGAGAAGACGTCCGCGGCACCGGTCACGCCCTTGCCGAGGATCTGCTCGGGCGCCATGTAACCGGGCGAGCCGACCGAGACGCCGGTGGACGTCAGCGAGGCGGTGCCGTCCGTGGCACGGGCGATCCCGAAGTCGATGAGGCACGGCCCGTCCAGCGCCAGCAGGACGTTCGAGGGCTTGACGTCCCGGTGGACCAGCCCGAGCGCGTGGACCTCCGCCAGGGCCTCGGCGAGCCCGGCGCCCAGCGCCCGTACGGCGTGCTCCGGCAGCGGCCCGTGCTCGGCGACCGCCCGGGACAGCGGGGGTCCGGCGACGTACCCGGTGGCGACCCACGGGACCGGCGCCCGAGGGTCCGCGTCGAGCACCGGCGCGGTCCAGTGGCCGCCGACCCGCCGCGCCAGCTCCACCTCCCGCCGGAACCGCGCCCGGAACTCGTCGTCCAGCGCGAAGTGCGGGTGCACGACCTTCACCGCCACGGTCCGCCCGCCCTCGCTGCGGGCGAGGTAGACCCGGCCCATGCCGCCCGCCCCGAGCCTGCCGAGCAGCCGGTAGGGACCGATGGCTGCCGGGTCGCCAACTTCCAGCGGCTGCATGCGCCTTCCCCCTGTAGTCGTCGCGTACAGCAGGTTAGACGGGCCCGTACGGAACCCGTCGGCGCGCGCGGACATCTACCTGGCCGTATCTGCCCCGAACGACCCGGAGTGCTCCATGTCCCGTCCCGCCCAGGCGCTCGCGGCCGTCGTCGCCCTCGGCTGCCTCGCCCTGCTCACCGGCTGCTCCGGTGAGGGCGCTCCGGTCTCCTTCGACGGCCCGAGCGCGCCGGCGCCCGCGCCCCGGGCGGACGCGAAGGGCAAGGCCGTCCCGAAGACCGTGCTGCCGACCGGCCCCAAGGCGCGGTTCACCACCGCCAACACGCTGCCCGACGGCACCAGCATCGGCGTGACGACCCTGCACGGCGCCAAGTCCGGGTTCACGGGCAAGGTCTGGGTCTGGGCGCCCCCGCAGTACTTCGACCCCGCGTACGCCGGCAGCGGCTTCCCGGTGCTGATCGCCCTGCCCGGCGGCAACGGTTATCCGAAGAATTACTGGATGGGCACCGACCTCAAGTTGCAGAGCAGCATCAGCGAGTGGTCGAAAGAGGGCAAGAGCCTGCCCTTCATCGTGGTGATGCCGGTCCTCAATCCCGACGGCGAGCACTACTACGACGGCAGCGACATCCCGGGGCAGCCGAGAATGGGCACCTGGATGACACAGGACGTTCCGGATTTCGTCCGCGCGAATTTCCGTACGTTCGCCTCGCGGGACGGCTGGGCGTTCATGGGCTCGTCGTCCGGCGGATTCGTCGGCCTGAAGTCCGTGCTGAAGCACCCGGAGGCGTTCAAGGCCGTCATCGCCTCCGGCCCGGACACCGTTCCGGATTCGCCGCTGTGGGCCGGGCACGAGAAGGAAAGGCGGGAGAACGACCCCGAGCGGCTCGCACGACTGCTCGGCGCCGGGCCGGACTCCGAGGACCGCCGGGTGTATCTGGCGTTCCAGGTCGGCAGCCGGGAATCCGGCCTCGCCAACGTGAAGTCCTTCGTCGACACGTACACCAAGGGACCGGTCAGGACCCGCCTCCAGGTGATCCAGGACGGCGGGCACAACGCCAGGACCTATGTGAAGGGCATGGGGGACGGCTCGATCCAGTGGATCAGTGAGCACATGCAGGCCCCCGTCCCCCGCTCCTAGGCCCGGGCGTCCACGGACAGCAGTTCGACCTCCACGTCCGCCGGGAAGCCGGTCGTGGGACCGGTCCGGCGGGCGAATTCCCGCACCCCGGCGAGCTGCTCGGCGGCGAAGCGGAAGTCCAGCGTCGTGAAGTACTTCTCCAGGACCACCGCGTCGAACGCCTCCCAGCGCGCGGCCTGCTCGGCGACCTTCGCGACCTCCTCCAGCGACACGTCACGGGAGGCCAGGAACGCCTCGTGGACCTGGCGCACCACGCGCGGCTCGCGCGCCAGGTACTCCTTGCGGACCGCCCACACCGCGAAGACGAACGGCAGGCCCGTCCACTCCTTCCACATCTGCCCCAGGTCGTGGACCTGGAGCCCCAGTCGCGGGGCGTCGTGCAGGGAGGCGCGCAGCGCGGCGTCACCGATCAGCACCGCCGCCTCCGCCTCCTGCATCATCACGCCGAGGTCGGGCGGGCAGGTGTAGTAGGCGGGGGCCACCCCGTACCGCTCGGCGAGCAGGAGCTGCGCCAGGCGCACGGAGGTGCGCGAGGTGGAGCCGAGCGCGACGCGCGCCCCGTCCAGCTCCTCCAGCGGCCGCTGGGAGACGATCACGCAGGACATCACGGGCCCGTCGCAGCCGACCGCCAGGTCGGGGAAGGCGACGAGCCGGTCGGCGGCGCGCAGGAACTCGACGAGCGTGATCGGCGCGATGTCGAGGTCGCCGCGGACGAGCTGATCGCTGAGCTTCTCCGGGGTGTCCTTCGTGAGCTCGAGATCGAGGAGGGTTCCGGTGCGGGCCAGGCCCCAGTACAGGGGCAGGCAGTTCAGGAACTGGATGTGTCCGACGCGGGGCCGGCTCCGCAGCGGGTGGTGGTCGTCGGTTGAATTGTCCACAACGCGAGGCTAGACCCGTCCGGTACGCCCGGCCCGGCCGGGTGGGCCGTCAGCGCGGATGAACTCCGTCAAACATCCGGGTGACGTGATCTTTCCCTCTACCCATGCACACAGACCGCGTGCTAGGCTCGCCGCAAGTTGCAGTTTGGTTTCCCTTGCAGTACAGAGCCTGCGGAGCATGTGACCCGCGGGCTTTTGTAGTTTTCAGACTTGTTTGGCAGGTTCTGGAGCAGGGCAACCCTTTGGCCCATAGGAGGGCTTATGGCTACCGGAACCGTCAAGTGGTTCAACGCTGAAAAGGGCTTCGGCTTCATCGCCCAGGACGGCGGCGGCCCGGATGTCTTCGTCCACTACTCCGCGATCAACGCGACTGGCTTCCGCTCCCTCGAGGAGAACCAGCTCGTGAACTTCGACGTCACGCAGGGCCCGAAGGGCCCGCAGGCGGAGAACGTCACCCCGGCCTAAGGTGCCCGGGTCGGCGATCGCGCACGACTTTCAGTACCCGATTTAGCAGTACCCAAGGAGCCTTTTCCGTCCGGTCGCACGGCCGCACGGAAAGGGCTCCTGCCTTTTCCCCTCACTCCCCCCTCACCGGTCGTACAGCGCGTCGATGTGCGCCGCGTACCGCTCCAGCACCGCCTTCCGCCGCACCTTCAGCGTCGGGGTGAGCACCCCGGCGGCGACGCTGAAGTCCTCGTCCAGGACGGTGAACGCCCGAATCCGCGCCGGTCGCGACACCTGGGCGTTGGCCGCGTCGACCGCCTCCTGGACCAGGTTCCGTACGGCGGCGGCGTCCAGGCCCCGCACGGCGTCGGCGTCCACGGTGATCAGGGCGACCGGGTACGGGCGGCGGTCACCGGCCATGACGGCGTGCGAGACGACCGGCGCCCGCTCGATGAGCAGCTCCACCTCCGCCGGGCTCAGGTTCTTGCCGGACGACGTGATGATCAGGTCCTTCTTGCGCCCCGTGATCGTCAGGAACCCGTCCCCGTCCAGCGCCCCCAGGTCCCCCGTGTGCAGCCACCCGTCGCCCGCGACCTCCCCCGCCGCCACCATCGGCCCCCGCGCCAGCACCTCCCCGTCACCGGCGATCCGCACCTCGCACCCCGGCACCGGCCGCCCGACCGTCCCGTGGCGCACGGCGCCGGGACGGTTGAGCGAGATCACTCCGCCCGACTCGGTCATGCCGTACCCCTCGTAGACCTGGATGCCGCACCCGGCGAGGAAGTCCAGCGTCTCGGGCGCGATGGGCGCCGCACCGGTCAGCGCCCACCGCAGCCGGCCCCCGAGCGCCTCGCGCACCTGCTCCGGCGTCGCCCCGAACGCCCGTGCCATGCCGTGCACCTTCTCGAAGAGGCGCGGCACCGAGGGCAGGTGGGTGGGCCGGGCCTCGGCCAGCTCGGTGACCACGTCCTCGACACGGCCGCCGAAGTAGCACAGCTCCCCGCCGTACAGCAGGGTGCTGAACTGGATCAACTGGGCGAGCAGGTGAGCGAGCGGCAGGTAGAGGTACGTGCGGTCGCCGGGGCCGCCCTCGATGAACGGCAGCGTGGCGTCCTGGACGGCGCCGAGGTTGCCGTGGGTGAGGCGGACGCCCTTGGGCGGGCCGGTGGTGCCGGAGGTGTACACGATGGCCGCGCCGTCGCCGGGGCGGACGGCGGCCGCGCGGGCGAGCAGCGCGTCGGGGGCCCCGCCGCCGTGCAGGCCGGTGAGCCCGGCCACCTCGCGCAGCCCCGGCAGCCGCCCCCGCACGGCCGCCACCCGCGCCGCCTGTGCCGCGTCCTCGACGAGCGCCACGGAGGCCCCCGAGTCGCCGAGCACCCACGCCAGCTCCTCCTGCCCGGCCGTCGGGTACACCGGCACGACGACCGCGCCCGCCGCGAGCGCGGCGAAGTGGGCGTACGTCCACTCCACCCGCGTCTCGGACAGGATCGCCACCCGGTCACCGGGCGCCACGCCCAGGGCGATCAGCGCCTGTCCGGTGGCGCGCACGGTGGCTCGGAGCCCGTCGTACGGGACCGAGGTCCAGGTCCCGTCGGCCCGTTTGTGGCGCAGCGCGGGGAGCCCCCCGTGCCGCTCGGCCGCCCATTCGGTGAACACCGCCAGCGTCGGTGGACGTCGTGTCATGAGCCGACGGTAGGAAGGGCCCGCGGCGGGGGGCATGACGGGAAACGTCAGGGCCGCTGACCCCGGCGCTCAACCCCGGTACGGTCCGGTCATGGCCAAGCGGACCATCACCGTGCACCATGTGCGGGCGCTGCTGCGCGGGGCGCGGCGGCACGGTCTCGACACCGTGCCGCTCCTCCAGGCCGCCGGCATCCCGCCGCTGCTCCTCGGGGACGACCGGGCGCGGGTCACCTCGGCGCAGTTCGCGCTGCTGTTCCGGGCGCTGTACCGGGCGACGGGGGACGAGTTCCTGGGCCTCGGGCCGGTGCCGAGCCGTCCGGGGACGTTCGCGATGATGTGCCACGCCTCGCTCGGCTGCCATGACCTGGGCGCGGCGATCGAGCGCGGGACGGCGTTCTACCGGCTGTTCCCCGGCGGGCCGGACCTGGGGCTGGTGCGGGCGGAGGGCGAGGCCGTGCTGACCGTGCGCGGCGAGCCGCCGGACTCGTTCACGGCCGAGTGCCTGGTGATCATCTGGCACCGGCTGTGCAGTTGGCTGGTGGGCCGCCGGATACCGCTGCTGCGGGCCGGTTTCGCGTATCCCGCGCCTTCGCACGGGGACGAGTACGCCGACCTCTTCGGTTGCCCGGTGAGCTTCGGGACCGGGGCGACCCGGGCCGCCTTCGACGTCCGCTGGCTGGCCGCGCCGCTCGTGCGGGACGAGGACGACCTGGGGGTGATGCTGCGCCGGTCCCCCTTCGAGCTGCTCAGCCGCCGGGCGTACGGCACGACCGTGGCCGAGCAGGTGCACAGCGCGCTCGCCCGCGCCCTGCGGGCCTCGCCCCGACTGCCGACGCTGGGCGAGGTGGCGGCGCGGCTGGCGGTGAGCCCCGCGACGCTGCGGCGCCGGCTCCAGCAGGAGGGCACCTCGTACCAGCGGCTGAAGGACACCGTCCGGCGGGACGCGGCGATCGCGGGCCTGGCCGAGGGCCGTGAGCCGATCACGGAGCTGGCGGTACGGCTGGGCTTCTCGGAGGACACCTCGTTCCACCGGGCGTTCCGGCGGTGGACGGGCACCACCCCGGGTGCGTACCGCGGCCGGTGAAGCTGAGCGTTCCGGTCAGCCCCGTCCTTACTCGCGGGTCACTACGGTCTCCCCACCCCCACACCGGACGTAGGGAGAGCCGCACATGCGTGTACGTACGAGGGTGCTGGCCTGCGTGGCCGCACTCGTCCTGTCCTCCGCCGTACCGGCGGCCGGCGCGTCGGCCCAGGCGGGCCGCCCCGGCGACCTGGTGAGCGCCGAGCGCTCCGCCTTCCACCCGCTGCCCGGCCAGCCGACGGCGACCCGGGCATGGAGGATCCACTACCGCTCGACCTCGGCGACCGGCGCCCCGAACGTCGTCTCGGGCACGGTGATCGTCCCGCAGGACGGCCGCACCGGGCCGCGTCCGCTGATCACGTACGCCGTCGGCACGGTCGGCCTCGGCGACTCGTGCGCGCCGAGCGCCGGATTCCCCCGCGGCACCACCATGGAGGCCAGCCTGATCCAGCAGCTCACCTGGCGCGGCTGGGCCGTGGTGGTCACCGACTACGAGGGGCTCGGCACCCCGGGCGAGCACACCTACACGGCCGGGTCCTCGGCCGGGCACGCCATGCTCGACGCGGCCCGGGCGGCGATCCAACTGCCGGAGGCCGGGCTCGGCGCGGACACCCCGGTCGGCATCATGGGCTACTCGCAGGGCGGCCAGGCCGCCGGGTGGGCGGCCGAGCTGCACTCCTCGTACGCCCCGGAGCTGAGGGTGAAGGGCACGGCCGCCGGCGGCGTACCGGCACGACTGGCCGGGCTCGTGCCGGTGCACGACGGTTCGTACGGCTCGGGCCTGCTGTTCATGGCGGCGGCGGGGCAGGACGCGGCGTACCCGGAACTGGAGCTGGACTCGTACCTGAACGCCGCGGGCAAGGCGCTGATCGGCCTCTTCCGGAACAACTGCGTGGCGGTCGACACGACGGTCGGCTCGTTCAAGCGGATCTCCGACCTGACGGTCAGGAACCCGCTGGAGACCCCCCAATGGCGGGCCCGTCTCGCGGAGTCGGACCTCGGCCGCACGGCGCCCGGCCACCCGGTGTACCTGTACCACGCGCTCGCCGACGAGCTGATCCCGTACTCCCAGGGCACCGGCCTGCGCGCCGACTGGTGCGCCGGGGGCGCCGCCGTGGACTGGCGCACGATCGTGGTCGGCGAGCACGTCTCGGGCGTGATCACCGAGTCCCCGAGGGCGGCCGACTGGCTCGCGGACCGGTTCGCGGGGAAGCCGGTGTCCGGCGACTGCTGAACCCGTGACCAAGCCCCCGCGGCGCCCTCCGGCACCTGCCAGGGGGGCGCCGCGGCGTTCTACGCTGGATCGTATGACCGAACGCAAGCCGCCCGGCGTCACCTTCGAGTCATGGGTCGACAAGCAGATCCGCGAGGCGATGGAACGCGGTGAGTTCGACAGCCTGGAGGGGTTCGGCAAGCCGCTGCCGGACGACTCCGTCCCGTACGACGACCTGTGGTGGGTCAGGCGCACGATGCACCGCGAGGGCATCGCCCCCGTCCTGCCGCCCGCGCTCGCCCTGCGCAAGGAGGCGGAGGACGCGCGGGCGGCGGTGGAGCGGGCGGCGAGCGAGGCGGAGGTGCGCCGGATCGTGGCGGACGTCAACGAGCGGATCACGGCCGCCCTCCGCCGGCCGCCGGCCGGGCCGCCGCTGCGGCTCGCGCCGCTCGACGCGGAGGAACTCGTCCGCCAGTGGCGCGCCGGCCGTTAGGTACGGGTCGGGGTGTCCTGGCGCCGCAGCAGGTGGCGCAGCAGGCCCAGCGAGGCGAGGGCGGCGACCAGGGCGCACACGCCCGGCCAGCCGAGGTGGGCGTACGCGCGGGTGGCGGCCCAGGAGCCGAGGCCGCCGCCGAGGAAGGCGCACATCATGTAGGCGGTGTTGAGGCGGCTGCGCACGTCGGCGCGCAGGGCCCAGATGCGTACCTGGTTGGCGACCATGCCGGACTGCATCGCGACGTCGAGCAGCAGCGTGCCGAGGGCCAGGGCGGCCAGGCCGGACGCGCCGCCGGTGCCGCCGAGCGCGAGGACGCCGGCCGCGACGAGGATCGCGAGGAAGCAGACCAGGTTGACCGCGTCGGGGCCGCGCCGGTCGGTCGCCCGGCCGGCCGCCGTGGTGGCGAGCATGGTGGCGACGTTCACCAGGGCGAGCAGGCCGACCGCCTGGGAGCCGAGCCCGTACGCCGGTCCGGTCAGCAGCAGCGCGGCGCCCGTCCACACGGCGGTGAACGCGCCGAAGGCCGCCGCCTGGTAGGCGCAGGAGCGGCGCAGTTCGGGCTCGTCGCGCAGGAGGCGCAGGGAGGCGGCGACCAGCGCCGGGTACGGCTGGGCGGACGACGGCACGGTCGTCGGCAGCGTCCGCGCGAGGACCGCCGCCATGACCAGCGAGACGGCTCCGGCCAGCACGTACGGCGCCCGCCAGCCGAGCCATTCGCCCAGTGCCCCGCCGACGGCCCGGGACAGCAGCATGCCGCCGATGGAGCCGGCGAGCAGGGTGCCGGTGACGGCCCCGCGCCGGCCGTCCGGCACCAGTCCGGCGGCCATGGGGGCCACGAGCGGCGCGACGACGGTGGTCACACCGGCCAGCGCGCTCGCCGCGACGAGGGGGAGGAACCCGGGCGCGGCGCTCGCGGCGAGGAGGCTCAGGCCGGTGACGGACAGCAGGGTGGTGAGCAGCGGGCGGTGGGGGATGCGGTCGCCGAGGGGGACGAGGAGGAAGATCCCGGCCGCGTACCCGAACTGTGCCGCCGTCACGATCAGGGCGGCCGTGCCGGGCGCCACGTGCAGGCCGGCGGCGACGAGCGGGCTGACCGCCTGCGGGAAGTAGATGTTGCCGACGGCCACGCCGCAGGCCACGGCCAGCAGCAGCACCATCGGGCGGCTCAGCGTCGCCCGTTCCTCTTTCAGCACCGCCCCACGATCGCGGAGGCCGTGCCGTCGCACAAACGTTTTACGCGGACGCACCCGCCGGCGCGGCCGACGGCGGTGGTCCCGGGGCGGCGCGAAAACTTCCCACGACCGGCGTAGCGTGAAAGGTGTCCCGGGATGACGCCCGCGCCCTCGCCCAGGGGAGGCACACCATGGTGACCACCGCAGCGGCCTCCGCCCTCGACATCCCGCGTACGCACCCGCTGCGGGCGCGTGCGGTGAACGCCGCCGAGGTGCGCGCCATGCTCGCCGCGCTGGGCCGGCTGGCACCGGGCGACTGGTCGCTCGGCACGGCCTGCGCGGGCTGGACCGTGCGGGACATGGTCTCCCACGTGGTGGGGCAGTACGAGGAACTCGCGCGGCCCTGGCTGATGGTGGGCCGGACCGTGCGCGGCCGGCGGCGGTACCCGGGGCTGCTGCCCCTGGCCGCGCACAACCAGTACCAGGTCGACGCCCGGCGCTCCGCCGCGCCGCACGCCCTGGTGGACGCGCTGACCCGGTTCGGCCCCCTGGGGGTGCACGCGGTGGAGCGGGTGCCGCTCGCGGCGCGGCGGCGGATACGGCTGAGCCCGCTGATCCCCGAGGCGAAGGGGCTGGCCGAGGACTCCATGGACTACATGGCCCGCGTCCTGATCACCCGGGACACCTGGATGCACCGGGTCGACCTCTGCGACGCGACCGGCCTGGAACTGGTGCTGCGGGAGCACGACAAGGAGGTCGTCGGTCAGGTGCTGCTGGACCTGGCGCTGGACTGGAGCGGCCCGCCGGCGTTCCTGGACCTGACCGGACCGGCCGGCGGCCGCTGGAGCCTTGGCCGTGGCGCGCCCGCCGTGGTGGTGCAGGCGGACGCCGTCACGTGGATGCGGCACCTGTCGGGCCGGCCGCCGGTCGGCGACATCTCCTGTGACGGCGACCCCGCGGACATCGCGGCGGTGACCGGGGCGCGGGTGATGTTCTAGGGGGTGGCGGGTCCGCAGCAGGTCGGTGCCGTGATCCCTTGCGGTCCACCTGGTGCGGGAAATGTTCGCCCGGGTGCCACTCCTGAGCGGTAATGCCTCGTCAGGGTCGCCTCAGGGCAGAGGAGTTGCGCTGTGTGACACATCTCTCCCCATGTGCCCCTGGATGCCCGGGGCAGCGGAAGCGGTAACGCCCGCTTGACTTGACGGCCACTTACGTGAGGCGCCGACCATGAACTAGCCCCATAAATAAGGGGTCCGGCCGAGACCGCTCCAGGCTGTCAGGGACACCGCGACTTGGCGTGACGACACCGGCATTCCGCGTGACCCCCACCGGCCGCCCGCACGCGCCGGGCAGGCCCCCGGGGCACCACCCCCGGGGCTTCGCCCGCCCGACCGCTGCCGCCAGACCGGCCAAGGTGCAACGTCAGCTCCACGAATGTAACGGCGCCCCCTTGTGGAGCACTCCCCAATTTTTGGGCATTACCTGAGAGTAACTCCTAAACCCCTGAATCCTGAGGAATTAATCGGGTGAAGCGCACCGGTGGCGCTAAGTCGACATTCACTCTCCGGGCCTGTCGGCCAAGTGGGTTATCGTCTCTGCTCAACAGGAAGGCAAAGCTTTTCCCTCCGGCCCACCAATCCGGCAGGGCGTCTTCCCGAACAGCCAGACCGGCCGAGTCGTACGTACCGTACGGAGTGATAAAGAAATGTCAGCTTTTCTGACGGCTGCCGTCCTGATTGTCGCGATCATGGCGGCCACCGTTGCCTTCGCCATCAAAGCCCTCGCCTCGACCCCGGCGCGCATCGTCGCGGTGCTCGTGGCCATCACGGCCCTGGTCGCCGTCCTCCCGCGGGTCTTCGACTCCCTCCAGCCGCAGACTCCGCCGCCCGCGTTCCCGGCCGGCCAGGAGCAGGGTCCCGCGGCACGGCAGCAGCCCGGGGCGGTCGGACCGGAGGTCTGGTGATGGGGTTCTGGAAGCCGGACGAGCCCATACAGATCGGCTCCGCCTTCTACACGATCGACCCCGTCACGGGGCGGCTGGACCGGGAGGCCTTCAGCCGCCCGTCCCACGTCATCGACCGCAACCCCTTCCTGCGGCGGTTACCGAAGGACATCCGCAGCAGCTTCCACGAGTCGATGGCGAGCTCTCGCTCCTACGGCCGCCGGCACGTCCTCCGGGGCGTCGGCACCAGTTCGACGATCCACATCGTGCTCCAGGGCTGCGTGGCCGAGCGCACCCCCTTCGGCAGTTCCTCGACCGTGCGCCTCCTCGGAGCCGGCGCGGTTCTCGGTGACACCGAGATCTTCGACGAGCGGGCGCCGGCCTCGACGGCCACGTGCCTCAACACCACCTGGACCCTGGGCATCCCCCTCGACCGCATGCGGGCGCTCGCGGACGGCCACACCGGGCTGCTCAAGGCGATCGGGAGGTCCGTCACCGACCGCATGGAGGCCACCGAACGCATCTACAACCGTCATGCGCTCAAGCCGGAGCAGCGGCTGTGCGGTCTGCTGGCGCACCTGCTGATGCACTGCGCCGTCCCCGGCAGGGAGTACGACTTCATGGTCGAGGGCCCCTCGCAGAACGACCTGGCCGACGCACTGTCCCTCAGTCTCGGCTCGGTCGAAGCCGGCATCGCCTCGCTGCGCCGCAGCAACATCGTCGTCACCGGCTACCGCAGCTACGAGTTCCCCTCGGTCAGGAGACTGCTGAAGGCCAGCGAGATCAACTTTCCACCGGGCACGCTCGCCAACAGCCTGTCGGCCGCGGACTGACCCCGTACGGCGAGGCGCCCCGCCGGAAAGCAGCACGTCACCGCCCGGCGCCTTTCCGTACCGGAACACCTTTCCCTCGCCGAGCGGGGGAATGCCCGGTGGTTTTGACGTCTTGTCCGCGGGACGCACGGGAGAAGGCTCTTTCCTGGACGGGTCAGGTCTTGCCGCGAGCATATGCCGAAGCCCAGGGCCGGAATTCCACCGAGGAGGCTTATTCACTCGCGTGGGTGATTGGAGGGTCAGGTGCCGGAGCCGGGTCGTCCCGGGTCCTGCCCGGCCGTCCGGCGGCGCAGGGCGCCGAGGTGGACGCCGGCGACGATCAGCGGCGTACCGAGGAGCAGCGACGCGGTGAGCGGCTCGTCGTCGAGCCAGGCGGAGAGCGCGATGGTGACGGCGGGGATCACGACGAAGACGTACGACGCCCTGGACGCGCCCCAGCTCTGGATCACCAGCAGGTAGAGGACGAAGGTCAGCACCGAGCCCGCCACGACCAGGTAGGCCAGCGCCCACCACGTGGCGGCTCGGTCGGGCGGCGTCCAGCGGTCGCCGGCGAGACGGGAACCGGCGGCCAGCAGGACGGCGGCGGCCGCCATGCCGACCGCGTTCATGGCGACCGGGTCGACCCTGGGCAGCCGCCGCACCAGGACGGCGGCCTGGGCGAACGCCACCACGCTGCCGAGCGCCGCGAGCAGCGCCGTCACCGGTACCGAGCCCTGCAACGGCGCCCTGGACACCAGTGCCACGCCCGCGACGGCGAGGAGGGTGCCCGCCACGGCGGCGGTGTGGAACCGTTCCTGCCCCTGTGCCACCGCGAGCAGCAGCGTCACCAGGGGCACCAGGGACAGCAGCGTCTGGCCCGCCCCGGCGTGGATGTGGTCGAGCGCGTAGTACGCCAGGGCGAACGCGACACCGAAGTTGAGCACCCCGAACAGTGCCGCGCCGGCCAGCGCCCGGCCCCTGGGCCAGGCGGCCCGGCGCACCGCCCCGATCGCGAGCAGCACCACCGCCGCCGTGCCGAAGCGCAGCGCGGCGCCCCACAGGGGGTCGAGCTCGCGGTTGCTGAACCGGACGCCGACGGCGTTGCCGCCGGCGAGCAGGCAGCACGCGGCGAACCGGAGGAGCGGGGTGCGCTCGCCGGCCCTCACGACGGGGCTACGGCCTCCACCATGACCACCTCGAACTCCTCCACCGACTGCACGGTCGCCCGCGCCTTGGCCGTGGCCTGGCCGCGCAGGGCGGCGACGGGGCCCCGGGAAGCCGCCAGGCTGTCCCGGTCGGCGTAGAGGGCTCCCACGACGCCCCGCCCGCCGGCCCGGTCGACGAGCAGCGATCCGCCCAGGAAGCCCCCCATGTCGCGGAGCCGGGGCAGGACGTCGTTCTCGAAGGTTCCGGCCAGGGTGTCGGCCTCCGCCGGGGCGAACGACAGCCGCACGAGCCGGAAGCGGGCGCCCTCGCCGACCGACGCGGGCCGCGAGGCGACCGCCGCCTCCCAGGTGTCGACCGTCACGGTCGACGCGAAGTCCGTGAGCATCCGGGCGCGCAGCTCGCCCATGCGGTCGGCGCTCGCCCTCAGCGCCTCCTCGTCCTCCCACCACGTGCCGGTCATGAGCTTGCCGACCTCGCGGTCGACGAACAGCCCCGCGCCCCGGAAGCCGGGCTCCTGGAAGAGCTGCTGCTTGCCGTCCGTGGCCAGAGCCCGCACGGCCGGGTCGAGTTTCGCCGGATCACCTGTCGCATAGGTCGTACGAACGAACATGGCAGCCTTTCGCGCCGGACTCGGTGCCTCCTGTCCCTTCCATGCGACGGCCCGGCCGGGGGAGCGGCAAGGCGGCCCACGCGTCCGGGTGACGGCGGCGCGGGTCACCGGGTCGGTCGGCGCCGCCGGGGCGGGGGCGGGCTCGCACTGAGGTCAGCGCCGGGGGCCGGCGTACAGCGCCTCTATCTCCGCCGCGAAGTCCCGCGTGACCGCCGCCCTCTTGAGCTTCAGGGACGGCGTCAGATGGCCGCTCTCCTCCGTGAAGTCGGTCGTCAGGACGCGGAAGCGGCGGATGGACTCGGCGCGCGAGACCAGGCGGTTGGCCTCGTCCACGGCGCGTTGGAGGGCGGCCGTGAGCTCCTCGTCCGTCACGAGGTCCCGCAGCGGCACGTCCTCCTTCTTCCGCATGCGGCGCCAGTGGGCCAGGCCTTCCGGCTCCAGGGTGATCAGGGCCGTGACGTACGGGCGGTCGTCCCCGACCACCATGCACTGGGAGACCAGGGGGTGGGCGCGCAACCAGTCCTCCAGCGGTGCGGGCGTGACGTTCTTGCCGCCCGAGGTGATGATGAGGTCCTTCTTGCGGCCCGTGATCGTCAGGTAGCCGTCCTCGTCCAGCGCGCCCAGGTCACCGGTGGCGAGCCAGCCGTCGCCGGCGACCGCCGGCACCGCGGCGCCGGCCTGCGCGTCCCAGTAGCCGCCGAAGACGTGGCCGCCCCGGAGCAGGACCTCCCCGTCCCCGGCGATCCGTACCGCCGTGCCCGGCAGCGGCCGGCCCACCGTGCCGAGCTTGGGCCTGAGCGGCGGGGTCACGGTGGACGCGGCGGTGGTCTCCGTCAGGCCGTACCCCTCGAACACCTCGATGCCCGCGCCCGCGTAGAACGCCGCCAGGCGCCGCCCCAGCGGCGAGCCGCCACAGATGACGTACCGGACGCGGCCGCCCAGGGCCGCCCGGATGCGGCGGTAGACCAGCGGGTCGTACAGGGCGCGGGCGGCCCGCAGCCCGAGCGACGGTCCGGGGCCGGTGCCGTGCTGAGCGGCCTCGACGGCCTCGCCGTACCGGCGCGCGACGGTCGCCGCCCGGTCGAAGGAGGCGGCGCGGCCCATCCTCTCGGCGGTGGCGCGGCCGGTGTTGAAGACCTTCTCCAGGACGTACGGGATCGCCAGCAGGAAGGTCGGCCGGAAACCGGCCAGGTCCGCGAGCAGGTCCTCCGTCCGGATCGACGGCGCGTGGCCGAGCCGCACCCGGGCCCTGAGGCAGCCGATGGCGACCATCCGGCCGAAGACGTGGGAGAGGGGCAGGAAGAGCAGGGTGGAGGCGGGGTCCTTGCTGACGCTCTTGAAGACCGGGTGGAGCAGTCCGACCGCGTTGTCCACCTCCGCGAAGAAGTTGGCGTGCGTGAGGGCGCAGCCCTTGGGGCGGCCGGTGGTGCCGGAGGTGTAGATCAGGGTGGCGATCGCGTCCGGGGAGAGGCCGGCCCGGCGCGCGGTGATCACCTCGTCGGGTATCCGGGCGCCCGCCTGCCGCAGCGTGCCGACCGCGCCGTTGTCGAAGACCCACAGGTGCCGCAGGCCGGGCATCCGCGTGCGCTCGGCGCTGATCAGCCGGGCCTGGTCCATGCTCTCGACGGCACAGGCGACCGCGCCCGAATCCTGGAGTATCCAGCGGGCCTGGAAGGCGGAGGACGTCGGGTAGACGGGCACGGTGACCAGGCCCGCGGCCCACGCGGCGAAGTCGAGCAGCGTCCACTCGTAGGTCGTCCGGGCCATGATGGCGAGCCGGTCACCGGGCCGCAGGCCCTCGGCGACCAGTCCCTTGGCCACGGCGAGCACCTCGGCGGCGAAGTCGGCGGCCGGTACGTCGGACCACGTCCCGTCCGGGGACTTCCTGCTCAGCACCGGATCGGCGGGCGCCTCACGGGCGTTGTCGAAGGGGATGTCGGCCAGGGAACCGCTCGTGACGGGCGGGACCAGGGGCGGTACGGAGACTTCGTGCGGCGGCTGGGTCGGGGCGACGGTCACGTGCGGCTCCTCCTGACCTATGAGTAACCTTACTCGGGAGTAAATCTAGGGCCGAGCAGGGAGTCAGGACAATGGCCGACGCCGATCTGCACCTCACCGTCACAGCGCCCGGCACGCCGCGGACGGGTGGGCGGCCGTGAACCTGCCGCTCACCCTCGCCCTGGGCGCCCTTCGCTCACCGCTGCGGCGCCCCGGGCGCAACGTGCCGGTCACGCCCGGACGGTGGCGGCTCGTCGAGCGGGACGCGGGCATCAACCCCGGCCGGCTGGCGGCGTACGCCCGGGTGTGCGGGTTCCCCGTGCCGGGGCCGGTTCCGCTCCCGTACCCGCACGTCCTCGGATTCCCCCTCGCCATGCGGCTGTTGGCCGCCCGGGACTTCCCGCTGCCGCTCCTCGGGCTGGTCCACACCCGGATCGCGGTCACCCGGCACCGCGCCCTGCTCCCCGACGAACGGTTCCGGCTGACCGTCCGGGTCGACGCGCTGACCCCGCACCGGCGCGGCACCGAGGTGACCGTCAGCACCGAGGCACACGTGGCGGGCGAGCCGGTCTGGGAGTCCCGCAGCACATACCTGGCCCGCCACCGCACGGCCGGCGCGCCGTCACGGGAACCGGCGCCGCCGCCCGCCCCGCTCCCCGCCCGCGCCACCTGGCACCTCGCCCCGGACCTGGGCCGCCGTTACGCGGGCGTGTCCGGGGACCGCAATCCGATCCATCTCCACCCGCTGACCGCCCGCCCCTTCGGCTTCCCCCGGCCCATCGCCCACGGCATGTGGACGTTCGCCCGCTGCCTGGCGGAGCTGAGCCCCCCGCAGGCCACGCACGTGGAGGCGGAGTTCATGGCGCCGGTCCCGCTGCCCGCCACGGTGACGTACGCGGCGGACGGCGGGCGTTTCGCGCTGCGCGGCGACGGCGCCGGGCGGCCGTACCTCACCGGGGCGGCGACCAGCGCCGTCCGTCCATGAGGCCGCCCAGGCCCGTCCAGGCGAAGTTCATCAGCGTGGCGGCGGCCTCCTTGGCGGACACCCCGGGCGTCTCGTTGGCCCACTGCGCCAGCGACTCGGCCGCGCCCACCAGCGCCTGGGCGAGCCCCGACACGTCCCGGCCGGCGAGCGCGGGGTCCTGGTGCGCGTCCCGGGCCGCCTCGCCGATCAGGCCGGTCACGAACGCCGCGATCTCGTCCCGCATGGCCGCCACCTCCGCGGCGAACGGCTCGCCGTGCGTGCGTGCCTGCTGGTGCAGCACCGCCCAGCCGTCGGGGTGTTCGGCGGTGTGCGTGAAGAACGCGGTGAGCCCCGCCCACAGTTGCTGGTCGGCCGGCCGCCGCGGCCCGGCGGCGGCCCCCTCCACCCCCTCGCGGACGGCGGCGACGAGCGCGGCGGCCTCGCGGCGGATGCAGGCGGTGAAGAGCTCCTCCTTGGAGTTCAGGTAGAGGTACACCAACGGCTTGGAGACACCGGCCAGTTCGGCGATCTCGTCCATCGACGCCGCCCGGTACCCCCGCTGCCCGAACGTCTGCACGGCCGCGTCCAGCATCTGCTGCTCGCGCACGGCCCGCGGCATGCGCTTGGCCTTCGCACCCGTGCTCTTCACCGGCACCCGCCCTCCTACTCCTCGGTAGTCGGTAAGCCTACGGCCCGCGGAAGAGCGCGGACCGCGCATTGGGCAGGGGCACATGCGCCCTTCGCTACCGATAGTGTTCATGTCACTCCAGTAGGTGATATTCCGGAACTGCCGCGGACTGCTTCGCTACATGCGTCGCACTTCGTCAGCAACTCCCGAACGGAGTAACTGCATGAGGCTGTCCGCCCGCCGCGCGTGCGCCGCGCTGCTCCTCCTGCTCCCCCTCGCCGCCACCCCGGTCACCGCCACCGCGGCCGAACCCGTCGCCGAACCGGCCCCCCTGCGCACCACCGCGGGAACGGCCGTGCCGGACCAGTACATCGTCACCCTGAAGTCCGGCGCCGCCTCGGCCGCGGTCACCCAGCGGCTCGGCATCACCCCGCTCCACGAGTACACGAGCGTGCTGCGCGGCTTCACCGCCAGGCTGGACGCCTCCCAGCTCACCACCGTGCGCGGCCTGCCGGACGTGGCGGCCGTCGAGCAGGACGCGGTCGTCACCGCCGGCCCCGTGACGGCGCCCCGGGCGGTGGCCGCGAGCTGGGGCCTGGACCGCGTCGACCAGCCGTACCTGCCGCTCAACGGCCAGTTCAACGTCAACAGCACGGGTGCCGGCGCCACGGCGTACGTCCTCGACACCGGCATCGACTACGCGCACCCGGAGTTCGGCGGCCGTGCCGTGCCCGGCTTCGACGCCATGGGCGACGGGCGCAACGGCCAGGACTGCAACGGCCACGGCACGCACGTCGCGGGCACGGTGGGCGGGGCGACCTACGGGGTGGCCCGGCAGTCGCGCCTGGTCAGCGTGCGCGTCCTGGGCTGCGACAGCAGGGGCTCCTGGGGCGGCATCATCGCCGGGATGGACTGGGTCGTGAAGAACGCCCGGCAGCCCGCGGTGCTCAACGGCTCCCTGGGCGGCCCGCGCAGCGACGCCGTCAACCAGGCGGCCACCGCGCTGTCGGACAGCGGCGTCCTGCCCGTGATCGCCGCCGGCAACGACGCGATCGACGCCTGCAACGTCTCCCCCGCGAGCGCGCAGCGGGTCCTCACCGTGGGGGCGACCAATCACCTGGACCAGGAGACCGACTTCTCCAACTACGGGGCCTGCCTGGACATGTACGCCCCCGGCGCCGCCATCGTCTCGGCGCGGCTCGGCGGCGGCAGCGTCAGCCTGAACGGCACGTCCATGGCCAGCCCCCATGTCGCGGGCGTGGCGGTCCTGCTCAAGGCCCGCCACCCGTCGGCGACCCCGGCCCAGGTCTACACCTGGCTCGTCGACGCGTCGGTCAAGGACGTCCTGACCGTGACCAAGTCCTCCCCCAACCGGCTGCTCCAGACCGGCGGGCTCTGAGGAACGCGTGTGCCCCCGGTCCCTGGGGACCGGGGGCACACACGCGTGAGGGGGCGTCAGACGGTGGCCGGCACGGTCACCTTCTGCTCGGCCTCGCGCACGCCGTACTCCTCGTCCACCGGGGACGACGAGGCGGCGTTGTACGCGTCGTGGTCCAGGATCTTCTCGCGGGCGGCGACGACGACCGGGACGAGCGCCTGGCCGGCGACGTTCGTGGCCGTGCGCATCATGTCGAGGATCGGGTCGATCGCCATCAGCAGACCCACGCCCTCCAGCGGCAGGCCCAGCGCGGACAGCGTCAGGGTCAGCATGACCGTGGCGCCCGTCAGACCGGCGGTGGCGGCGGAGCCGACGACCGACACGAAGGCGATCATCAGGTAGTCCTGGACGCCGAGCTCGACGCCGAAGATCTGCGCGATGAAGATCGCGGCGAGTGCCGGGTAGATCGCGGCGCAGCCGTCCATCTTGGTGGTGGCGCCGAACGGGACGGCGAAGGCGGTGTACTCCTTCGGCACGCCGAGGCGCTCGGTGACCTTGACCGTGACCGGCATGGTGCCGACGGAGGAGCGGGAGACGAAGGCGAGCTGGATGGCGGGCCAGGCGCCCTTGAAGAACTGGACGGGATTGACCTTGGCGACCGTGGCGAGCAGCAGCGGGTAGACGCCGAACAGGACGAGCGCGCAGCCGATGTAGACGTCGGCGGTGAAGGTGGCGTACTTGCCGATGAGGTCCCAGCCGTAGTCGGCGATGGCGTAGCCGATGAGGCCGACGGTGCCGATCGGGGCGAGGCGGATGACCCACCACAGGGCCTTCTGGAGCAGCTCCAGCACCGACTCGCTGAGGGTGAGGATCGGCTGGGCCTTCTCGCCGAGCTTGAGGGCGGCGATGCCGGCGACGGCGGCCATGAAGACGATCTGGAGGACGTTCAGCTCGGTGAAGGGCGTGATGACGTCCGTCGGGATGATCCCGGTGAGGAAGTCCAGCCAGGAGCCGGCGTTCTCGGGCTTCTCGCCGTCCTTCGGGGTGAGGCCGGTGCCGGAGCCCGGGTTGGTGAGCAGGCCGATCGCGAGGCCGATGGCGACCGCGATCAGCGACGTGATCATGAACCAGAGCAGGGTGCGGGAGGCCAGCCGGGCGGCGTTGTTGACCTTCCGCAGATTGGTGATGGACACCAGGATCGCGAAGAAGACGAGCGGGGCGACGGCCAGCTTGAGGAGCTGGACGAAGATGTGGCCCACCTTGTCGAGGGTGGTGTACAGCCACTGCACGTCATAGGTGCGGGTGATCCAGCCGAGGACGACACCGAGCACGAGGCCGGCGACGATCTGGGCCCAGAAGGGCACCTGGGGTATGCGGGACGTGCGCTGGGCGGGGGTTTCGGTGCTCGCGGACGCGGACACGGACACACTCCAGTGGTACGTATCGAGGCAATACGGGACGGGGGGTGCGGCGCACGCGCACTACGGGCGGCGCCGCTGCATGATGCCGGGTCAGATTTCGCGGCAACAGACCGCGGACATACAGCGGCAGAGATCGACATGCAGGCGCGCCACGAGCGGGGTGCTCATGGCGTCGTCGCGGGGGCGCACTGCTGTCTTCACCCGAACACGTTAACACTTGAACTTTGAGACCCTCAAAGCACTTCTTTGAGAGGGGCACCCCCGGAACGCCAACACCCCCGTGCGAAGCGCTGCTTCGGCACGGGGGTGCGGGAAGTGCGTGACCTACGTCACTGGACGGCGCGGTCCTCGCGGGCCCGGTTGGCCTCCAGGCGGGCCTTGGCGGTGTCCACCTTCTCCACGATCTGCGCGGACATCGCGTCGCGCTGCTTGCGCAGCAGGACGAAGCTGAGCGGCGCCGAGATCACGATGGACAGGAGCAGCACCCACAGCAGGTTGGAGTTCCCGAGGCCGCGCGGCAGGGCACCGACGTACACCAGTGCCCACAGGACGACGAAGCAGCCGGCGAAGACGCCGAGACGCATGAGGGTGTACCGGATCGTGGCGCTCGTGCTGGCAGCAGCGGACACGGCGGGGCCTTCTTCCTTCGTTCCTTCGTACGGCGTTCCTGCCCGTCTAGTGAAGCACGTGACGATTGGATCACTTCAGGGGGTGATGGGAGTGAGCGGCAGGTACATGATGATGTCGTCGCGGTCGTCGCCGTCGGCCACGCGTATCGCGTCCGGGACCCGGCCGACCTCCTTGTAGCCGCACGAGGC
This sequence comes from Streptomyces sp. WAC05374, assembly GCF_004353505.1. Lineage (GTDB taxonomy): Bacteria > Actinomycetota > Actinomycetes > Streptomycetales > Streptomycetaceae > Streptomyces. The sequence continues at coordinate 61,669 of NZ_SMNQ01000015.1, read as the reverse complement.
GTAGAACCGGTCGACGCCCGTGCCGCCCCGGCAGGTGAGCCGGATCGCCTCGATGCCGTCGAAGCCGCGCACCGCCGCCTCCGTGGCGGCCATCAGGTCGCGCCCGTACCCCTTGCCCTGGTGGCGCGGGTGGACCATCACGGTGTAGAGCCACACCCAGTGCTTCATCAGGCGGTGCGTGTTGTGCGTGATGAAGGCGGTGGCGGCGACGGCGCCGTCCTCGTCCAGGCCGACCAGGAGCCGGGTGCGGCCCTCGGCCATGGCGGTGAGGTGCTTGACCCACTCCGGGCGGATGTCGCCGGGGGTGACGGGCGGGACGAAGCCGACGGAGCCGCCCGCGTTGGAGACGTCGGTCCACAGGGCCAGGACGCCGTCGCGGAGGGCGGAGTCGATCCGCGGATCCAGTACGAAGTTCAACGGCATACGGTCGACGATAAACGGATCAGCGCAGGGCCTCCGCGGCTATCCGCAGGTCGGACACCAGGCCCTCGAAGACCGCCTCGCGGTCGTCGGCGCGCAGCACGGCGGAGGGGTGGACGGTCGCGATCAGGCACTCGCCGAGCTCCTCGTGCCCCGGGAAGGGCAGGAGCGTCCCCCGCTGCCGGGTCACCCGGAACGACGGGCCGAGCAGCGCCTTCCCGGCGGTGGCGCCCAGGGCGACGATCACCTCGGGGCCGACGAGCCGCAGCTCGGCCTCCAGCCACGGCCGGCAGGCGGTCATCTCGCGCAGGCTCGGCGACTTGTGGATGCGGCGCTTGCCCCGCTCGGGCACGACCTCGAACTTGAAGTGCTTGACGGCGTTGGTGACGTACGCGTCGGCCGGCTCGATCCCGGCCTCGTCCAGCGCCCGGGTGAGCACCTTGCCGGCCGGCCCGACGAACGGCGCCCCCTGCCGGTCCTCCTGGTCGCCGGGCTGCTCGCCCACCAGCAGGACGCGCCCGTGCGCGTTGCCCGCGCCGAACACGGTCTGCGTCGCCTCCCGGTGCAGCGGGCAGCCCCGGCACCCGGCGGCTGCCTCGCGCAGGGCGTCGAGGCCGGCGCCCTGCGGCACGAAGGGCTCGGCCGTGTACGCGTCCTCGGGAGCCCGGGTCCCAGCCATGGCCCCCGAGTACCCGGGGGCGCCCCGGTCAGACGCGCATCGGCTGGGGGGACTCGCGGCGGCCGGCGTCGGGGCCGGGGTACTCGCGGATGATCTCGTAGCGGGTGTTGCGCTCCACCGGGCGGAAACCGGCGTCCCGGATCAGTTCCAGCAGGTCGTCGCGGGTGAGCTTGTTCGGCGTGCCGTAGTTGTCGGCGTCGTGCGTGATCTTGTACTCGACGACCGAGCCGTCCATGTCGTCCGCGCCGTGCTGGAGCGCGAGCTGGGCCGTCTGCACGCCGTGCATCACCCAGAAGACCTTGACGTGCGGCACGTTGTCGAACAGCAGCCGCGAGACCGCGAAGGTCTTCAGCGCCTCCGCGCCGGTCGCCATGGTCGTCCGCGCCTGGAGGCGGTTGCGGACCTTGCCGTCCTGCATGTCCACGAAGTCGTGCTGGTAGCGCAGCGGGATGAAGACCTGGAAGCCGCCGGTCTCGTCCTGGAGCTCCCGCAGCCGCAGCACGTGGTCCACGCGGTGCCGGGGCTCCTCGATGTGCCCGTACAGCATCGTGCACGGGGTCTTCAGACCCTTCTCGTGCGCGAGGCGGTGGATGCGGGACCAGTCCTCCCAGTGGGTGCGGTGGTCCACGATGTGCTGGCGGACCTCCCAGTCGAAGATCTCCGCGCCGCCGCCGGTCAGCGACTCCAGGCCCGCCTCGATCAGCTCGTCGAGGATCTCGGAGGCGGACAGCCCGGAGATCGTCTCGAAGTGGTGGATCTCGGTGGCCGTGAAGGCCTTGAGCGAGACGTTCGGCAGGGCCTTCTTCAGCTCGCTCAGCGACCGCGGGTAATAGCGCCACGGCAGGTTGGGGTGGAGCCCGTTGACGATGTGCAGCTCGGTGAGGTTCTCGTTCTCCATCGCCTTGGCCAGGCGGACGGCCTCCTCGATGCGCATGGTGTACGCGTCCTTCTCGCCCGGCTTGCGCTGGAAGGAGCAGTACGCGCACGACGCGGTGCACACGTTCGTCATGTTGAGGTGCCGGTTGACGTTGAAGTGCACGACGTCGCCGTTCTTGCGCGTGCGCACTTCGTGGGCGAGGCCGCCGAGCCAGGCCAGGTCGTCCGACTCGTAGAGGGCGATGCCGTCCTCGCGGGTCAGCCGCTCCCCGGACCGGACCTTCTCTTCCAGCTCGCGCTTGAGCCCCGCGTCCATGGCAGGCCGCCTCCCATACGTGTGTCAATCGGGCTCCACCACCGTACTCCCCCGCACTTCGCGGGCGGGGGGACCCCCATCACTCCTCGGGCAGGTCGCCGACCCGGTTCTCCCACTTCGTGGACAGGACGATGGTCGTGCGCGTACGCGAGACGCCCTTGGTCCCCGACAGCCGGCGGATGGTCTTCTCCAGGCCGTCGACGTCGCTGGCGCGGACCTTGAGCATGAAGGAGTCGTCGCCCGCGATGAACCAGCAGTCCTCGATCTCGGCCAGGTCCCGCAGGCGGCGCGCCACGTCCTCGTGGTCGGCGGCGTCGGAGAGCGAGATGCCGATCAGCGCCGTGACGCCGAGGCCGAGGGACGCGGAGTCGACGGTCGCGCGGTAGCCGGTGATGACGCCCGCCGCCTCCAGGCGGTTGATGCGGTCGGTGACGGAGGGCCCGGAGAGGCCGACGAGCCGGCCCAGCTCGGCGTACGAGGCCCGGCCGTTCTCACGAAGGGCCTGGATGAGCTGCCTATCCACGGCGTCCATATACCTGAAGCCTTCCATTGTTCAGCAACACAGCACGTTTGATTGTAAAAACAAAGGCACATAGTGGTCCGTCAGGAGACGACCCTCATCCTGTACACGACCGGGGCGGCTCAGGGCGCCGGGACGCGCTAGTCCGCACGGGACCCGCCACCCAGCTCGCCCTTCCACCGGCGGTACAGCCGGTGCGGCACGCCCGCCGCGTCCAGCACCCGCCCGGCGACGAAGTCCACCAGGTCCTGGATGTGCGTCGCGCCCGCGTAGAACGCCGGGGAGGCAGGCAGCACCACGGCGCCCGCCTCGTCCAGTGCCACCAGGTGCTTGAGCGTCTGGCCGTTCAGCGGGGTCTCCCGCACCGCCACCACCAGCGGCCGCCGCTCCTTCAGCGTCACGCTCGCCACCCGCTGCAACAGGTCCTTCGACAGGCCCAGCGCCACCCCTGCCACGCAGGCCGTGGACGCGGGCACGATCAGCATCCCCTTGACGGGGTACGACCCCGACGACGGCCCGGCCGCGAGGTCGCCCGCCGCCCAGTGCCGTACGTCCGACACGTCCACCGGAAACGTGCCCGGCTTCCCGTCCGCGCCCCGCGACAGCCACTCGGCGAGGTCCTCGCGCCAGTGCGCGTCCCGGAACGCGATCCCCGTCTCGTCGAGCAGCGTCAGCCGGGACGCCCGGGACACCACCAGGTCGACGCTCTCCCCCGCGGCGAGCAGCCCGCGCAGCACGGCGGCGGCGTACGGGGTCCCTGACGCCCCGGACACCCCGACGACCCACGGGCGACGCTGCGCTTGTACCGGCTCCACGCCGCTGAGCCTATCCGGCCGGACAGGCGACGGACCGGCCGGTACGGAACCGGAGGCGGCGCCCCGGACGTTTCCGGGGGGAGACGCACACCACCACAGGGGGCCGCCATGGCAGGGACGACACGGGCCGGGACCGCCGGCCGGACCGGCGCCGACCGGGTGAAGGCCGCCGCCGCGCTGATGCTCGCCTGGGTGGCCCTGCTGTGGCTGCTGGAGGCCGTCGACCTGGCGAGCGGCCACGCCCTGGACGCGTACGGCGTCTCGCCGCGCGAGGTGGTCGAGCTGCGGGACGTGGTCCCGGCGGCGTTCCTGCACTTCGGCTTCGGGCACGTGGCGGCGAACACGGTGCCGCTGCTGGTGTTCGGCTTCCTCGCGGCGCTCGGCGGCATCCGGCGCTTCCTGGGCGTGGCCGCGCTGATCGTGGTGGCCGACGGGCTGGGCGTGTGGCTGGTGGCGCCCCCGTACAGCGTCACGGCGGGCGCGTCGGGCCTGATCTTCGGCCTCTTCGGCTACCTGCTGGTGCGCGGCTTCGTGGACCGCAAGCCGATGGACATCGTGGTGGGCCTGCTGATCGGCGCCATCTGGGGCAGCACGATCCTGCTCGGCATATCGCCCACCCAGTCGGGCGTGAGCTGGCAGGGCCACCTGTTCGGCCTGCTGGCGGGTGTGGCGGCGGCCTTCGTCTTCCGCCGCCGGCGCCCGCGCGGGGCGCCCGGGCTCACACCGTGAGGCCGCGCGCCAGCAGGTCGGCCAGGGCGCACACGAAGAGGCTGATCCCGATGAAGCCGTTGGTGGTGAAGAAGGCCCGGTTCAGCCGCGACAGGTCGTGCGGGCGCACGATCGTGTGCTCGTAGACGAAGGCGGCGGCCACGATCACCAGCCCGGCCCAGAAGAACGCGCCCGCGCCGGTGGCCAGCGCGTACCAGACCAGCAGCCCGGTGGTGACCACGTGCGAGGCGCGGGCGCCGTACAGGGCCGCCGGGATGCCGAAGCGGGCGGGGACGGACTTCACCCCGTGGGCGCGGTCGGCCTGGACGTCCTGGCAGGCGAAGATCAGGTCGAAGCCGCCGATCCACACGCCCACGGCCAGGCCCAGGATCACCGCCTCCCACGACCACGCCCCGGTCACCGCGATCCACGCCCCGACCGGCCCCATCGCCTGGGCCAGGCCCAGGATGGCGTGCGGGAAGTTGGTGAACCGCTTGCCGTACGGGTAGACCACCATCGGCACGACCGCCACCGGCGCCAGCGCCAGGCACAGCGGGTTCAGCAGGGCGGCCGCGCCCAGGAAGACCACGAGCGCGACCAGCGCCCCGGTCCACGCGGAGCGGACGGACACGGCGCCCGTGACCAGCTCGCGGCCCGCGGTGCGGGGGTTGCGGGCGTCGATCTCGCGGTCGATGATTCGGTTGCAGGCCATGGCGAAGGTGCGCAGGCCCACCATCGCGACGGTGACCAGCAACAGCTCCAGCCAGTGGACGGAACCGTCGGCCTCGAACATCGCGGTGAGCGAGGCGATGTAGGCGAAGGGCAGCGCGAAGACCGAGTGCTCGATCATCACCAGCCGCAGGAACGCCTTGACCTTCCCGGCCGGCTGCGGTGCCGGGCCGGAGCCGACCGCCCCGTCGGCGGTCGTCATCATGCGAGGCTCCCGAGGAACGCGTCGAGGTCGGCCAGCAGACTGGTGACGGGCACGGGTCCGGTCTCCACGGTCACGATCGTCTCCGGGTCGTCGGGCGGGGTGATGTGCGCCGTGAAGGCGTACGCGTCCACGCCGGCCGGACGGGCGTCCAGGCGCAGCACGGCACCGCCGTCGACCGTGAACGGCCCCGGCGCGGCCGTGAGCCCGGCGCGCAGCCGTTCGGCGAAGCCGGCGGGCTCGCTGTCGCGCACGCCCGGCAGCTCGAAGCCGTCGCCTGCGCCGTCCCGCTCGTAGGCGACCACCCAGAGGTCCCCGGGGCCGACGAACTCCTCCGGCGTCACGCCCGCCTCCTCGGCGGCCCGCCGGATGCCCGGGTCGGCGGGATCGAGCCGGGGGCGCTCCAGGGCCACGTACGCACTGTGGGTGCCGATGAGAAGGCCCGGTCCTCCGACGGCGGCGCTCACAGCCCGTACTCCTTCCAGCGGCGGTCCACCAGCGCCGCCGTCGCCGGGTCGGACTCCACCATGTCCGGCCAGCCGCCGTCGCGCGTGTAGCCCTCCTCGGGCCACTTCCTCGTGGCGTCGATGCCCGCCTTGCCGCCCCAGAACTGCTGGTACGACGCGTGGTCCAGGTGGTCGACCGGTCCTTCGACGACCGTGAGGTCGCGGGAGTAGTCGGTGTTGCCGAGCGCCCGCCAGGACACCTCGTGCATGTTGCGGACGTCGCAGTCGGCGTCGACGATCACGATCAGCTTGGTCAGCGACATCATGTGGGCGCCCCAGATGGCGTGCATGACCTTCTGGGCGTGCTTGGGGTACTTCTTCTCGATCGAGACGATCGCGCAGTTGTGGAAGCCGCCCGACTCCGGCAGGTGGTAGTCCACGATGTCCGGCACGATGATCTTGAGCAGCGGGAGGAAGAAGCGTTCCGTCGCGCGGCCCAGCGGACCGTCCTCCGTCGGCGGGCGGCCCACCACGATCGACTGGAGCAGCGGCCGCTTCCGCATCGTCACGCAGTCGATTCTCAGCGCCGGGAACGGTTCCTGCGGGGTGTAGAAGCCCGTGTGGTCGCCGAACGGCCCCTCCGGGAGCATCTCGCCGGGCTCCAGCCAGCCCTCCAGGACCACCTCCGCCTGGGCGGGGACCTGGAGCGGCACGGTCTTGCAGTCGACCATCTCGATCCGCCGGCCCTGGAGGAAGCCCGCGAACAGGTACTCGTCGATGTCCTCGGGCAGCGGCGCCGTCGAGGCGTACGTCACGGCCGGCGGCGCCCCGAACGCGATGGCGACCGGCAGCCGCTCCCCGCGCCGGGCGGCCACCTGGTAGTGGTTGCGGCTGTCCTTGTGGATCTGCCAGTGCATGCCGATGGTGCGCCGGTCGTGGCGCTGGAGCCGGTACAGCCCGAGGTTGCGGATGCCGTTCTCGGGGTGCTTCGTGTGCGTCAGCCCCAGGTTGAAGAAGGACCCGCCGTCCTTGGGCCAGGTGAACAGCGCGGGGAGCCGGTCCAGGTCCACGTCGTCACCGGTGAGGACGACCTCCTGCACCGGCGCGTCCTTGACCTTCTTCGGCGGTACGTGGGTCATCGCGCCCAGCTTGCCGAACGCCTCGCGCACGCCCACGAAGCCGTGCGGCAGCTCGGGCCGCAGCAGGCCGCCGATCTTCGCGCTGATCTCGTCGTAGGACTTCAGCCCCAGCGCCTTCAGCAGCCGGCGGTCGGTGCCGAAGACGTTCATCGCCAGGGGCATGGCGGAGCCCTTGACGTTCTCGAAGAGGAGCGCGGGGCCGCCGGACTTCTGGACCCGGTCGACGATCTCCCCGACCTCCAGGTGGGGGTCGACTTCGGCCTTGATGCGCTTGAGGTCGCCTTCGCGCTCCAGCGCCCTGAGCAGCGAGCGGAGATCGTCGTAAGCCATGGGGCCCAGTATCCGCCACCGGCTACGCTGGGTTTGTCACCGGGGCAGAGGAAACGCGCCCCGCCAAGGCTTCCAGGGGGCTGTCCCACATGCTCAGGGCACTGCTGTACATCCTGCCGCTGGCGCTGACGATCTACGCGTTCATCGACTGCCTGAACACCCCCGAGGACGAGGCCAAGCACCTGCCCAAGGTGGCCTGGATCTTCATCATCCTGCTCTTCTGGATCGTCGGCCCGATCGTCTGGCTCGCCGCCGGGAAGCTGCGCCACGCCCCGGCCGGCGGCCGCACCCCCTCCGAATGGCACCGCAACCACCGGTGGGTCGCCCCGGACGACAACCCCGAGTTCCTGAAGTCCCTGCGCGACGAGGCCGTGGCCGCCGAGGACCGGAAGGACACCGAGGACCGGACGTCCGCCGAGGACCGGAAGGACGAGTCGCTCCCGGAGGACCGGGAGGCCGACCCGCGCCGCCGCGAGGAGGAGCTCGAGCAGCGGGAGCGGGACGAGCGCAAGGACGGCGAGAGCGGCCCCGAGAAGTCCTGACGCCCGGGAGGGCGGACCCCGGCGCGCGCGGGGTCGCCGGCGCGGCCGGCGGGGAAGGAAGCCGCCATGAGCGAACCCACGATCCCCGTCGTCGACCTGGCGCCCTGGCTCTCCGGCGGCCCCGCCGCCCGCGCCGCGACCGCGCGCACCGTCGACCGGGCGCTGCGCACCGCCGGATTCCTGCTGGTCACCGGGCACGGGGTCGAGCCCGCGCTGCGGGCGGCGATCCGCGAGGAGGCCCGCCGGTTCTTCCGCCTGGACGCACGGACCAAGCAGCCGTACGCCGTGCGGGTGGGCGGGCGGGGCTGGCTCGGGCCGGGCGCGGAGGCCAACGCGTACGCGGAGGGGTCGGCGGGCCCGCCGGACCTGAAGGAGTCGCTGTCCTTCGCGTCCCACGAGCCGACCGGCGACCCGGCGGTGGACGCGGAGTGGTTCCTGCCCAACACCTGGCCCGCCGAGGTGCCGGGGCTGCGGCCGCCGGTGGAGGAGTACCTGGCGCGGATGCGGGAGCTGTCCGACCTGCTGCTGGAGCTGCTGGGCACGGCGCTCGGCGAGGGCGAGGACTTCTTCACCCGGCACACCGCTCACCCCACCTGGGGCTTCAACATCAACTGGTACCCGGGGCGGGACGTGGTGGGCGACCCGGAGCCGGGCCAGTTCCGTATCGGGCCGCACACCGACTTCGGCACGGTGACCGTGCTGGACCGGCAGGCGGGCAGGGGCGGGCTCCAGGTGTTCACCGACGAGCGCGGCTGGGAGGACGCCCCGTACGACCCGGACGCGCTCACCGTCAACATCGGCGACCTGATGTCCTTCTGGACGGACGGGCGCTGGCGCCCGGGCCGCCACCGGGTGCTGCCGCCGCCCGCCGACGCGCCGCGCGAGGAGCTCATGTCGCTGGTGTACTTCTACGAGTGCGACCCCGGCACGGACGTCCGCGGGACCGACTCGCACACGTACCTGCGCGCGCAGCTCGACGCCATCACGACTGAATGACGGTTCGCCCGACCCCGCACGCGGTCAACGGTTCGAAAGTAACCTTGACTTGACGCTGAGTCACGGGGGGTGGCGGTGGACAGAGAGCTGTACGGCCGCGAGGCGGTCCTGGACGAGCACGGCCTGGCCGCCCGCCTGACCGGACTCACCCCGTACGGCTTCGCCCCCGCCGGGTACGAGCACGGGGACGACCCGCCCGTCACCGTCTTCACCGGCGGCCGCGGCATGGGCAAGACCGCGCTGCTCAAGCAGGTGCGCAACGCCTACCGGGGCGGCACCCCGCTCGCCCTGCTGGACTGCGCCCACATCGAACCGCCGCTGGACCACGGGCCCGGCTGGAACCCGCTGACCGGCGCCCTCGCGGAGCTGGCCGTGCAGCTCTCGCCCCGGGTGCTGTCGGCCAGGCCGGTGGAGTTCCCCCGCCTGGCGCTCGGCCTGGCGGCGGTCGCCGTCACCGGCTGGACGCAGGAGGACGACGACCGGGCACGGCGCGACCTGCAGCGCCTCGGCCCGGTCCTGGCGACCGTCGACGAGGCCAAGGGCGCGGCCGGCACGTGGGTCTCCAAGGTGCTGGCGAAACTGGCCGCGACGGCCGCCGAGTCGACGGCACCGCTCGCCGGGCTGCTGGCCGAGGCGACGGTCGAGACGGTGCTGGAGGAGGTGTTCGGCCGCTACCAGCGCAAGTCCAAGGCGTGGTACGGCGCGTACCGCAACGCGGGCGGCCGGGGGGAGCTGGGGCTGCACCAGCTCGCCGTCGACTTCGAGCAGGGCGGGCGCCGCCGCGAGGAGGCCGAGGGGTTCCTGGTCGGCGCGCTCGTGGAGGACGTGCGCCGGGCGTACGTGGGCCTCACCCGGCGCGGGACCCGGCGCGGCCGCCCGGTCGTCCTGCTGGACAACGCCCACCTGGCGCTGGGCCGGCGGCTGGTCGAGCCGATCCTGCGGGAGCGCAGCGCCGGGCGCCGCGACCGGTTCGTCATCATGGCCGCGTCCCGGGACGGCGGCCACGAAGGGCTGCGCCGGGCGACCCGGGCGCGGCTGCCGGAGGTCGCCCACCGGGCGCCCTGCCCCCGGGGCGAGGACATCACGTCGGGCATCCTCGCCGTCGGGCTGACCCCGCTGAGCGCGGCGGACACGCGGGCCGTGTTCGACCGGTTCGACCCGGCGGGGCGCACCCCGGCCGACCTGTCCCGGGCGGTCCACCGGCTGACGGGGGGCCGTCCGCTGGGCGTGGCGCTGCTCGGGCGGGCGGCCGGCGGGGTGCCGGCGGCGGACCGGGCGGCGCTCACACCGGGCGCGCTGCTGGACGTGACGGTGGAGCTGCGCGAGGACACGGCGCCCGTCCCGGTCGCGGGCACCCTGCTGGCCGAGCTGCTGCCGCCGGGACTGCGCCCGGACGTGGCCGCCGTGCTGGCCGCCGCGCACGACGAGGAGTCGGCCCGCGTGCTCGCCCGCACCCGGCTGCGCGGCGCGTCGGTGGAGGGCGACGTGGCGCTGATGATGCGGGACGCGCTGCGGGCGGACGGGTGGCCCGAGGGGGACGGGCACTTCGTGGCGGACCCGCTGCTGCGGGCCCTGCTGCTGCACCGGCTGCGGTTCCACGACGCCGACCCGCCCGCCCACGCCGCGTGGCGGGCCGTCCACGAGACGCTGCACCAGCACTACGGCCCCGCTCCGACCCCGTACCGCCTGCGGCAGGAGCTGGCGCTCGGCCGCACCGAGCAGGCCGTGACCGAGCTGCGCCTGGCGTTCCCCGGCCCGGACGTCCTGGGCTGGCTGGACCGGCTGCGGGTGATCGCCTCGGCCCCGTACCCCCGCGAACAGCACCGCACCGGCCCCGATCCGCGCCGGGCCGTGGCCCTGGGCGAGGACCCGGGCGGCCCGCTGCCGGACGGGCTGGACGCCGACGCGACCGCCCTGCACCTCGGGCTGCGGCGGCTGCTGCACGCGGTGTGGCTGCTCACCGACCCGCTCGCCCTGCCGGACGACGACGTGGTCGACAAGCTGGTGCACGAGCTGCGCCAGCTCTCCGGCCGGCACCTGACCGGCACCAGTCCGCTGTGGGACGCGGCCACCCACTGGCCGAGGGACGTCCGTGCCTGGCGGGGCCTCACGGTGCCGCCAGGACGGGAGAACGGAGGCTGACGTGCCCCATCCGCTCCGCTACCGGCTCTTCTACACCACCCGGCAGAAGATCGTCACGAGTGTGCTGGTGCTGGCGCTGCTGGCCTGGGGCACGGTGTACGCCGTCGGCCGGCTCACCACTCCGGAGGACCGCTCCTGCGCCCCGGGCGTCGCCCGTCCGGCCGGCAGCGGCGAGTGCGTCGGGGTCTCCGGCGACGGGTACGACTTCGAGGTCGCCGCGCTGCGTGACGTCGCCACGGCGATCGGCGAGCAGAACAGGGCGCTGAAGCCGGGCGAGTACGCCACGGTGGCGCTGCTGCTGCCGCTGACGTCCACCAGCCCGTCGATGCGGACCAAGATCCTGCACGAGGTGCAGGGCGCGTTCGCCGGCCAGTACGAGGCCAACCACAAGTCCAACGACATGGTGCCCAAGATCCGGCTGGTGCTCGCCAACACCGGCAACGGCAACGCCCACTGGCGCACGGCCGTGGACGCCCTGAAGGGCATGACCGGCGCGCCGCACCACCTGCGGGTGGTCTCCGGCATAGCGACCAGCAGCGCCCCCGTCCGGCAGGCGGTGGCGGCCCTGACCGGTGAGGGCATCGCGGTCGTCGGCACCACCATCACCGCCGACGACCTCACCAACGGCCCCGGCCGCAAGCCGTTCCCCGGTCTCGCCCGGGTCTCCCCCACCAACAGCGACGAGGCCCGCGCGCTGGCCGACTACGGCCGGGTGGACGCGGCGAAGGCGGCGAAGGCGGCGAAGGCGATCCTGGTGCACGACACCCGCGAGAGCGACCACTACACCCAGACGCTGAAGGAGGCGTTCTCGGGCCTGCTGGCGAAGTCCCCGTACCAGGCCCAGGTGTTCACCTCGCCCGACGACCCGACGGTCGAGGGCCCCACGGCCAACACCTTCCAGCAGATCACCCACCTCCTGTGCACCACCCGCGCGGACACCGTCTTCTTCGCGGGGCGGCACACGCAGTTGCGGCAGTTCGTGAACGCGCTGGGCGCACGCGGCTGCACCCACAAGCCGTTCACCGTGCTGACCGGCGACGAGGGCTCCTACCTGGGCGCCGACCCCAAGCTGAACCGCGGCGTCCTGGGCAAGGGGCTGACCGTCCGGTACGCCGCGCTGGCCCACCCGGACGCCTGGCGTCCGGCTGCCGGCCGGGCGGTCCCGAGGACGGGCGGGTCACCGGAGGCGTACGAGCGGTTCCGCTCGATGATGGACGCGGTGCGCACGGCGCGGGTGGGGCCGGTGGGGCCGGTGGAGCTCTCGGACGGTCAGGCGATCGTCGCGTACGACGCGATGGCGGCGGCCGTGCGGGCGATCCGCAGGGCGACGGTCGCCGGGAAGCTGCCCGCGCCGCGGGAGGTGGGGCTCCAGTGGCCCCAGGTGACGGGCGGGCTGCGGGTGGAGGGCGCGAGCGGCTGGATCTGCCTGGACAACCACGGCAATCCGTACAACAAGGCCGTCCCGGTGGTGGAGCTCACCAGGGACACGCCGCGGTTCGTACGGATGGCATGGCCGGACGGCGGGCCGCCGTCCGCCGAGTGCATGCCGCCGCGCGAGCGGTAGGGCGGGGCCGGACTACGTGGCGCCGAAGTCCCGGGCCTCGTACTGGTCGCGCAGCTCCTGCCAGCGCTCCCTCGACCAGGACGGCCAGTCCGCCGGGCGGCCGTCCAGGGAGTCGGCGAGGTACAGGAAGTGGTCGTGCCAGCCGGCCAGGCAGTCCAGCCGCAGCTCGTCCGTGCCCCGGAACTCGTTGGTGAACCGCAGCACGCATGCCCCCGGTCCGCCGCCCGTCTCCAGGTGGAACCGCATCCGGCCGTGCACCTCGACCGTGTACTCGACGATCCGCTCCACGTCCCACGCGGTGACCGTCCCTGACACCACGTGCGGGGGGTCCGTGTTCAGCCAGCGCAGGGTGATCTCCCCGCCGAGCCGGCCCTGGATCACCTCGGTCCCGGCGAGCCACCCCCGCAGCCCGCCGGGGGTGGTCAGGGCCAGCCAGACGCGCTCCTCGGGGTGCGGCAGGGGGACGACGAACCGCAGGGTGTGGGTGTCGCCGTGGCTCTCGCTGGTGCCGGGAGGGATCTGTTCGGCCATGTATCCAGCGTCGCGCGGACCAGGGACGAGCGCTACCTCACACGCCCGCGTAGGAGTGCAGGCTGTTCACGAACATGTTGACGCCGTAGTAGTTGAACAGCCAGCAGGCGAAGGCGATCAGCGCCACGTACGCGGCCTTGCGGCCCTTCCAGCCGGCCGTCGCCCGGGCGTGCAGGTAGGCGGCGTACGCGACCCACGTGATGAACGACCAGACCTCCTTGGCGTCCCAGCCCCAGTAGCGGCCCCAGGCGTCACCGGCCCAGATCGCTCCGGCGATGATCGTGAACGTCCACAGCGGGAAGATCGCCGCGTTGACGCGGTAGGCGAACTTGTCCAGGCTCGCGGCCGCCGGAAGCCGCTCCAGCACCGAGCGCGCGAAGCCGCCCGGCGTACCGCCCTTGGCCAGGGTGTTCTCGTAGGAGTCCCGGAACAGGTACAGCAGCGTGGCGACGGCGCCCAGGTAGAACACGGCGCCGCAGAAGATCGCGGTGGAGACGTGGATCCACAGCCAGTACGAGTGCAGGGCCGGGACGAGCTGGTCGCTCTCGGTGTAGAGCCAGGTCACGGCGATGCCCAGGTCCAGCAGCACGGTGGTGACCAGCGGCAGGCCCAGCCAGCGGACGTTCTTCCCGGCGACGAGGAAGCCGAGGTAGGCGCCCACCACCACGGTGGAGAAGGTGGTGGAGAACTCGTACATGTTGCCCCAGGGGGCACGCTGCACCGACAGTGCGCGGGTGACCACACCCGCGGCCTCGACGAGGAAGGCCAGGGTGGTCAGTGAGACGGCGATCCGCCCGTAGAGGTCGCCCTTCTCGTCGCCGCCGGCCGCACCGGGACCGTCCGGCACGTCGCGGGCGCCGCCGGCCGACCGGGTGACCACCTCCGGCTTGTCCAGGACGGTGGTGCCCCCGCCCCGCTGCCGGACCTGCACCTGGACCGTCCCGGCCGCGGGCGCGGTCAGGGCGGCCGCCGTACGGCCGACCTTGCTGCGGCTGCCGAGGACCCACTCGGCGATGTGGGCCAGGAAGGCCAGGGTGTAGACGGCCATGGACGAGTAGATGAGCACGTTGCTCATCTCCGCCAGGCTCTCGTTGGTCGCGGCGGCGAGATTCACTTCCCAGCCCCTTCGGCAGGTGCTTCTTCGGCTTCGGCGTCGGGCGCGGTCGGCGCCACGGAATGGAGCGTGGCCGCCAGGTCGGCCAGTTCCTCGGGGAGCTTCGCGGACTCGCTGCGCCCGAGCCCCGCCATCCCGACGACGGTCACGCCGTCGTCGCCCCGTACGGCCCGGACCCAGACCCGGCGGCGCTGGATGAACAGCGAGCCGGCGAGTCCGGCGATGGCCACGATCGCACCGGCGAGGGCGAGCCCGTTGCCGGGCTGCTGGGAGATCTGGAAGCTGGCCCACTCCTTGATCTGCTTCTCGAAGGTGATCGAGCCCGCTCCGTCCGGCAGGGTCATGGTGTCGCCGGGCGCCAGCGTCTGCTTGAAGATGTCGCCGTTCGGGTCCTTGAACGGCTTCATCTTGCTGGTGTCGAGCTGGTAGACGTTCTGGGGCAGGCCGCCGTCGACGCGCAGGTCGCCGTGGTACGCGCTCAGGTTGAGCGCGGGCTGGGCGAGCGCCGGGAACTGGCTGAACATCTGGCCGTTGCCCTTGCCCGCGTACGTCGGGACGAAGAAGGCCGGGAAGCCGAGCTGGACCTTCTTGCCGGTCTTGTCGCGGTAGCCGTCCATGACCTTGATGACACCGGTCGAGGTCACGTTGTTGTCGATCGGCAGCAGCGGTACGGCGCCGTGGAAGACGACCTCGCCCTTGCCGTTCTTGACGGTGACGACGGGCGCGTACCCGTGCGAGATCAGGTAGACCTTCGAGCCGTCGACCTCCAGCGGCTCGTTGACCCGGATGACGCCCTTCTTCTTCCCGCCGCCCGGCGTCGAGTAGGTGACGGCCGCCTCGAACGTGCGGGGGGTGCCGCGCTGCGGGCCGCTGCTCTCGTACGTACCGGTGAACTGGTTCAGGCGGAAGCTGAACGGCGCCAGCTCCTCGGTGGAGAACAGGGAGCCGGACTTGAAGTCGTCGTACTGGGTGAGCGTGTTGGAGAAGCCGTCGCCCTCGACGATCAGCTTGCCGCCCTCGGACTTGAAGAGCTGGCCCATGGCGAACGCCACCAGCATCACGATCAGCGCGATGTGGAAGAGGAGGTTGCCGACCTCGCGGAGGTAACCCTTCTCGGCGGCGACGGCGTCACCGGCCGTGTGCGCCCGGAAGCGCCGCTTCTTCAGCAGGTCCAGCGCCGCCGCGCGCACCTCCTCGGGCGTGGCCCCGGTGCGCCAGGTGGCGTAGGCGGGCAGACGGGTCAGGCGCCTGGGCGCACCGGGCGGGCGGCCGCGGAGCTGGCCGGCGAACTGCCAGGTGCGGGGGACGATGCAGCCGATCAGGGAGACGAACAGCAGGATGTAGATCGCGGAGAACCACACCGAGCTGTAGACGTCGAAGAGCTGGAGCCGGTCGTAGAGCGGCGCCAGCGTCTCGTGCTTCTCCTTGAAGCTGCGGACCTTCAGCTCGTCCACGTTGTTCTGCGGGATGAGCGAGCCGGGGATCGCGCCGAGGGAGAGCAGGAACAGCAGGATCAGCGCGACGCGCATGGAGGTGAGCTGGCGCCAGAACCAGCGGACCCAGCCGATGACGCCGAGCGCCGGGCCGCCGCCCGCGGCCGGATCCTCCTGGGGGGCGGTGGAGAGCTGCTCGCCGGCCGCCGCCTCGTCGTGCTCGGTCGTCGTCTCTGATGTGCTCATGGAACTAGATCCCCACCTGGAAGCCTGCGGACCACCCTTGCATCTCCTGCACCAGGGTGTCCCACGCACCCGTGAGCAGCAGCAGACCGGTCACGATCATCATGCCGCCGCCGATCCGCATCACCCACGCGTAGTGCCGCTTCACCCACGAGAAGGCGCCGAGCGCCTTGCGGAACGCGATCGCGGCGAGCACGAACGGCACACCGAGGCCGACGCAGTACGCGAGGGTCAGCAGCGCCCCGCGGCCCGCGCTGGCCTCGTTGGCCGCGAGCGCGTTGACCGAGGCGAGCGTCGGGCCGATGCACGGCGTCCAGCCGATGCCGAACAGGGCGCCCAGCAGCGGCGCCCCGGCGAGCCCGGCCACCGGCCGCCTGTGGAAGCGGAACTCCCGCTGGGTGAACCACGGCATGAGGCCCAGGAAGAAGATCCCCATGAGGACCATCAGCACGCCGAGCACGGTGGTGAGCGTTTCGCGGTGGGCCTGGAGGGTCCAGCCGAAGTAGCCGAACAGCGCGCCGCCCGAGACGAACACGGCGGAGAAGCCGAGGACGAACAGGGCGGCGCCCGCGGTCATCCGCCCCCGCCGGGCGTCGGCCAGGTCGGTGCCGGTGACACCGGTCACGTACGAGAGGTAGCCGGGCACGAGCGGCAGGACGCAGGGCGAGAAGAAGGACACGAGGCCACCGAGCACGGCGATGGGCAGGGCCAGCAGGAGGGCCCCGCTGAAGACCGTCTCGTTGCGCCCCAGTTCGGCGGCGAGGAGCATCACGGGATCAGCGCTCCGTCACTTCTCGGCCAGGAGCGGGTCGATCATCGTGCGGAGCTGCTCCTCGTTGAGCGCGGTGAGCGCGCGCGCGGCGATCTTGCCTTCACGGTCGAGGACGACGGTGGAGGGGATGGCCTGCGGGTTGAGGGTGCCCTTGGGGAAACCGTTGAGGACCAGCTCGCCGACCGGGTCGTACAGGCTCGGGTACGGGACGCCGTAGTCCTTCTCGAAGGCGAGGGCGGGCTGCTTGTTGGGGTCCCGGGTGTTGATCCCGACGAACGCCACGCCCTTGGGGGCCAGGTCCTTGGCGGTCTTGGTGAAGTGCTTGGCCTCGGCCCGGCAGGGGCCGCACCAGGAGCCCCAGACGTTGAGGACGACGACCTTGCCCTTGAGGTCGGCCACGTCCAGCCGCTCGCCGTCGAGGGTCTCGCCCGCGATCTCCTTCGGCGCCTTCCGCTCGCCCTTGGCGACGGACTCGATACCGCCGGTGTTGGTGACGAAGTTGGTGTTGCCGCCACCGCCGGACGTGCCGTTGGAGCCGCCGCTGCACGCGGTCAGCGTGAGCGCGGCCGCCAGGGCACCGGCGGTGAGCAGGAGGCCTCGGGGGGCGCGGCTAAGGCTCATGTGAAAAGTTTCGCATGTACGTTTCGGGGATCTTGCGCGCCCCCCTGGCTGCCCGTAAAGCCCGATGTCAGGCGGACTTAAGGAAGGTGTTCCAGCCTCCGGCCGGCGATTGGCCGACCTCGAGCGTACGGAGCTTGTCGAGGATCTTGGGGTCCTGGACGTCGAGCCAGTCGCAGAACTGCTTGAACGACACCAGCCGCACGTCCTTCTTGCCGGCCATCCCCTTGAGGGCCTCTTCCACGGCGTCCATGTAGATGCCGCCGTTCCACTGCTCGAAGTGGTTGCCGATGTAGAAGGGCGCGCGATTCGATTCGTAGGCGCGCGTGAATCCGGCGAGGTAGGCCTCGGCGGCCTGCTTCTTCCATTCGGGATAGCGCGACGGCATGCCCTTGGTGGTGTTCTTGGACTGGTTGGCGAGCATGTTGTAGTCCATGGAGAGGACCTCGAAGGAGCGCCCCGGGAAGGGGATCTGCTGGAGCGGGAGGTCCCACAGGCCCTGGCGCTTGACGGGCCACTTCTGGTGGCCGCCGGGCGAGCTGGCGTCGTAGCGCCAGCCGAGCTTCCTGGCGGTGGGCAGCAGGTTGTCCTGGCCGAGCAGGCAGGGGGTGCGGGCGCCCACCAGCTCCTTGCGGTAGTCGAAGGGCAGCGGTTCGACGTCGGTCCAGCCACTGATGGTCTTCCATTCGGTGACGAATTTCACCGCCTGGTCGATTTCGCTCTGCCAGTCGGCCGGGGTCCACTTCTCCACCGAGCCGGAGCCGGCGCAGAAGTGGCCGTTGAAATGGGTCCCTATCTCGTGCCCGTCGAGCCACGCCTGGCGGACGTACTTCAGGGTCTGCTTGATGTGGTCGTCGGTGAGGTAACCGATGTCCGAGGCGCCGGTGCGGTTGTTCGGCGGCCGGTAGAGGGTCTTCTTCGATTCGGGCAGCAGATACAGCCCGGAGAGGAAGAAGGTCATGGCCGCGTCGTGGTTCCTGGCGAGTTCGAGAAAGCGCGGGAAGAGGCCGTTGCCGACCTCACCGGCCCCGTCCCAGGAGAAGATCACGAACTGCGGCGGGGTCTGCCCGGGCTCCAGCGGCTCGGGCTTGCCGGGCTGGTTCGGCTGCTTTCCGGTGTCCGAGGTGGAACCGTCGCCTATGAGTCGCCCCTCTACCTTGCCGGGGGCGGTCGTACCTTTCCGGCCACCCTTGCCGGACTCGGCCTTGTCCGAGCCGCCGAACCCGCAGCCGCCGACTCCGATCGCGGCCGCGGTGCCGACTCCGGCTCCCAGCAGGCCCCTTCGACTGATCCCGCGCATATCGTCCCCATCCGCGCTCGCTCGTTGCCGGACATACCTTCCAAACCGGCAATGTGTGAGAGGGCCTGAGGAAGCGGACGGTTCCGCCGATCAGCACATAATCTTCTGGGTAACGGGCCGATTACCGACGAACCCGGCCCGCCGGGCGGCATGCGCCCCGGCGGGCCGGGTTCGGGGGTTGGGGGGTGGGGGGCCAGTGGCCGACGGTCCCGTGGGCCTCAGGCGCCGAACGCCTTGGACTTGCCCTTCACCGGCTTGGCACCGGCCAGCAGGTGCGGCGGGACCAGATCGCGGGCCGGCTCGCTGTAGCCGACCGAGACGATCCTGTCGCCCCGGTAGGTGAACGTGGTCAGCGACGCGAGCGTGCACTGCCGGCGGCGCGGGTCGTGCCACAGCCGCCGCCGCTCGACGAAGCTGCGGACGATCCAGATCGGGAGCTGGTGGCTGACGCAGACCGCCTCGTGCCCGCGCGCCGCGTCACGCGCCGCGTTCAGCGCGCCCATCATCCGCACGACCTGGTCGATGTACGGCTCGCCCCACGAGGGCCGGAACGGGTTGGTCAGGTGCCGCCAGTTCGCCGGCCGGCGCAGCGCGCCGTCGCCCACCCCGAAGGTCTTGCCCTCGAAGACGTTGCCCGCCTCGATCAGCCGCTCGTCGGTGGCGAGGTCCAGCCCGTGCGACTTGGCGATCGGCTGGGCCGTCTCCTGCGCCCGCTCCAGCGGCGAGGCGACGACGTGCGTCACGTCGCGGCCCGCGAGGTGCTCGGCGACCCGGTCGGCCATCTGGCGGCCGAGCTCGGACAGGTGGTAGCCCGCCCGGCGCCCGTACAGGACGCCGTCGGGGTTGTGCACCTCGCCGTGGCGCATCAGGTGGACGACCGTGATGTCGTCGTTCCCCGTGGTGCTCATGCGGTCGCCTCCGCGGCGGCGCGGGCGGCGGCGGGCAGGGCGGCGGCGATCCGCTCCACGGCGCGCTCGTCGTGGGCCGTGGAGACGAACCACGACTCGAAGGCCGACGGCGGCAGGTAGACGCCCTGCGCCAGCATCGCGTGGAAGAACGCGGTGAAGCGGAACGACTCCTGCTTCTTCGCGTCGTCGTAGTCCAGGACCTCGGCGTCGGTGAAGAAGACGGAGAACATGTTGCTCGCCGTCTGGAGGCGGTGGGCCACGCCCTCCTTGGCGAGCGCCGCGGTCACCAGGGCCTGGATCTCGCGCGAGACGGCGTTCACCTTCGCGTACGCGGCGTCGTCGAGCAGCCGGAGCTGGGCCAGGCCGGCGGCGGTGGCGACCGGGTTCCCGGAGAGGGTGCCCGCCTGGTAGACCGGCCCGGCCGGCGCCAGGTGCGCCATGACGTCGGCGCGGCCACCGAACGCGGCGGCCGGGAAGCCGCCGCCCATGACCTTGCCGAAGGTCATCAGGTCGGGCGTGACGCCGTCGACGCCGTACCAGCCGGCCTTCGACGTACGGAAGCCGGTCATGACCTCGTCGGAGATGTACAGCGCCCCGTTCTCGGCGCACAGGTCCTTCAGGCCCTGGTTGAAGCCGTCGCGGGGCGGGACCACGCCCATGTTGCCGGGCGACGCCTCGGTGATCACACAGGCGATCTCACCGGGGTGCGCGGCGAAGGCGCGGCGCACGGCCTCGAGGTCGTTGTACGGCAGGACGATCGTGTCACCCGCCTGGGCACCGGTGACGCCGGGCGTGTCAGGGAGCGCGAACGTCGCGAGACCCGAGCCGGCGGCGGCCAGCAGCGCGTCCACGTGCCCGTGGTAGCAGCCGGCGAACTTCACGACCTTGGCGCGGCCGGTGAAACCGCGGGCGAGGCGGATCGCCGACATCGTCGCCTCGGTGCCGGACGACACCAGCCGTACCTGCTCGACGGGCTCGATCCGCGCCACGATCTCCTCGGCGAGCGCGACCTCGCCCTCACCCGGCGTGCCGAAGGAGGTGCCGCGGGCGACCGCCTCCTGCACGGCGGCGATCACCTCCGGGTGCGCGTGGCCGAGAATCATCGGTCCCCACGAGCAGACGAGGTCGACGTACTCACGCCCGTCCGCGTCCGTGAGGTACGGACCCGTACCGGACACCATGAACCGGGGCGTACCGCCCACGGCCCGGAAGGCCCGTACGGGAGAGTTCACGCCGCCGGGCGTCACGAGGGACGCGCGGTCGAAGAGCGTCTGTGAGACTGGGGCTTCGTATGAATACGGCACGTTGGTCCTGACCTGCGAGAACGAGTTGACGGCAGCAATGCTCGGGCATGGCGGCCGGGGCCACGCCTGTGGGCCTTCCCTGAACGGTTCGCCCGCCCGCGACGTTGTTTACGACGAGGCGCCGGACCTCCGGGTCTGCGAAACTGGGGCGTCATAGGGAATGCTCACGGAATCCATGGTGTCAGAGGCCCGGACGTTCTTGCGGACAGGTGTTTCACCACACGTCCGCGGGGGAGGTCACTGTCACGATGATCGGGTTGCGCGGCGGGGGCTGTGTTACCTAAAAAGCAGTCGGGTGGAGATATGCATCGCGGTGGCGGACTGGGCGAGGGGACCGACGACCTGGGCCCTGAGCCTGCCCGGCGGGGGAAGCACCGGCGCGAGCAGGACAACGTCTCGCGGGACAGAGCCTCCTTGGGGCCGATGGGCAGCGGAAGCGGGGGTGGCCGGGGCATGGGGGTGACGTACAAGTACTTCGGCGCCCCCAACGGCGCGACCGCGGCCCGCGTGCCGATCTCGATGCGGCCCGAGGAGCTGGGCGGCGACGAGCTCGGCATGGGCGGCATGTTCACCAAGATCAAGCCGGAGACCATAGCCGCGATGGTGCTGACCGGCATCCAGGGCATGCCGCTGCACAAGGTCCCGCCGCTGGAGCTGGTGGTGCTGCACCCCGACTACGCGGTCGTGAAGCTGCCGACCACGGTGGTCGACCCGCTGCGCGGCATCGGTGAGGAATCGGTGGGCGCGGCGGCGTTCATCTGGTCGACGGTCCCGGACCGCGGCGGGCCGCGGGACGCGTTCGACGTCTACCAGTTGCTGCACGAGTGGCAGGACTTCTCCGTGCGGCTGCACGAAGCGGGCCATCAGCCGTACTGCCTGGTGTGGCCCTGAGGTCCTTCGGTGCGGCCCTGAGCGGTGATGGGTGGCCCTTTGCGCCGGCGGGGTCCTGAACCCCTGGTGCGGCCCTTCGCCTAGGTGTGGTGGTCCTGAGGCCGGCCTTCGGTGAGGCCGCGCGCGACGGCGCGGAGGAAACGGGCGTACGCGGCCGGGCTGGGCGGGGTCTCGGGGTTCCAGGGAACGACGGTGACCGTCCCCGCGGCGGCCGGTGGCGGGGCCGCGTGGGCGCGGTCGTCCACCAGGAGCACGTCCGGGCGCAGCCGGGCGGCGCGCTCCCAGTCGGTGGTGAACCAGTTGACGCCGCCGCCCGGGCCCAGTTCGTCCGGGTCGATCAGCCGGACGCCCAGGCCTGCGAGGTGGCACAGCTCCGGCCAGGTCCCGGGCCGCGCGAGGTGGACCTGCCCGTCCCCGGCGCCGGACAGCGCGAGCACCCGGGCGGGGGGTGCGTCGCGGACGGCCCGCTCGGCGGCCCGGAAGGACTCCACCGGGTCGGGGGCGTCCGGGGCCGGGGCGTCCGGGTCGCGGAGGGCGGCCGCCAGGGCCCGGAAGCGGGCCAGCATCGCCGGGAGCGGCGTGCCCGCCACCGAGAGGGCGAGCAGCGGGGCGGCGGGCGGGCGGACCATCGCGTACGGGTTCTTGCCGTCGTACGTCAGGTCGACCACCAGGTCCGGGCGCAGGGCGCCCAGCGCGTCGTCCGTCAGGTCCTTGCCGGGGCCGAGGTAGGGCACGCCCGCCCCGGCCAGGGCACCCGCCTTGGCCGGGTCGAGGCGGTCACCGTCGTGGCCTGATCCGTACACGGCCACGGGCGTCACGCCCAGGTCGTGCAGGGCTGCGCCGGCGCGTACGTACGCCACCACGCGCCGCGGCCGGCGGGCCGTCCGTATCGCCTGCTCCGTGTCGTCGCCGAACTCCCACACGCCGGGCTCCCCCCTGCTCAAGTGGCCGGACTTCGCTCCACCTTGGAGCGGCCGGGGGGCCCGCACAAGACCGCCTCGTTGCCGGACCCCCGCCCTACAGTGCTGGGCATGGGAAGCGACACATCGCCGGTACGGCTCGAGGCGTGGTCCGAGCGGGACCTCGGCCTGCTCAAGGCGGCGAACGCGCCGGAGCTGATGGCCCACCTGGGCGGGCCGGAGACGGAGGAGCAACTGGTCAAACGGCACCAGCGGTACGTCGACCTGAGCGCGGACCGCACCGGGGCGGGGCGGATGTTCCGGATCGTGCTGGAGCCGGAGGAGGTCCCGGTCGGGGTGATCGGCTTCTGGGAGCAGACCTGGGACGGGACACGGGTGTACGAGACCGGGTGGACCGTGCTGGCGGGCTTCCAGGGGCGGGGCGTGGCGACGGCGGCGACGGTCGCCGTGGCGGAGCGGGCGCGGGCGGCGCGCAAGCACCGGTATCTGCACGCGTTCCCCTCGGTGGGCAACGCCGCGTCGAACGCGGTGTGCCGCAAGGCGGGCTTCGAGCTGCTGGGCGAGCGGGACTTCGAGTACCCGCCGGGCCGGCCGCTGCGCTGCAACGACTGGAGGCTGGACCTGGAGGCCGGCCCTGGGGACTCACTAATGGTTTAAGATCGCCAAACCATTAGGAGGTGGGCGCTGTCCCGCGCCCGCCGACGGAGGGGGCTCCTTTGCTGCTGGCTCACATCAGCGACCTGCATCTCGACGGCACCGAGCGCGCGACGGAGCGGGCGGCGCGCGTGGTCGCGTACCTGAACGGGCTGTCCCGGCAGCCGGACGCGGTGCTGGTCACCGGTGACATCGCGGACCACGGCACCCCGGAGCAGTACGCGGAGGCGGCGCGGCTGCTGGCCGGCCTGCGCGCGCCCGCGCTCCCCTGCCCGGGCAACCACGACGACCGCGCCGCGTACCGCGAGGTGCTGCTCGGCGAGGAGGGCGGCGAGGGCGGGTCCGGCGGCACCGGGCCGGTCAACCGGCTGCACCGGGTGGCGGGGCACGCGCTGCTGCTCATGGACTCGACGATCCCCGGGCAGGACGAGGGGTTCCTGGACGACGAGACCCTCGACTGGCTGACCCGCACACTGGACGGGCTGGGCGGCACCCCGGCCGTCCCGGCGTTCCACCACCCGCCCGCCCTGCTGCACCACCCGTACGTCGACTCCATGAATGTGACCAACGCGGACCGGCTCGCCGAGGTACTGGAGGGGCGGACGACCGTCCCCGCGATCCTCACCGGCCACGCCCACACGCCCGCCGCCTCGACGTTCGCGGGCCGGCCCCTGCTGGTGGCCCCCGGCGTGGTCTCGACGCTGCGCCTGCCGTGGGAGGGCGGCGAGGGCCTGACGGACCGGGCGGCGCCGCCCGGGGTGGCGTTCCACGTGCTGGATGCGGACGGCCGGGTGACCACGCACTTCCGGGTGGTGCCGTAGGGCACTCCCCACCACGCGGGAGTCGCGCCGCAGGACACCTCCCCACCAGGCACGAGGTTCGCGCCGTAGAGCACCTCCCACCACACGGGGAGGGTCGTACCCCCGAAGGCGCCGGAGGGCACCCGTCGCGCCCCGGGCGCCGGACGGCCGCACCCCGGACCACCCCGCCGGGGGCGCGGCACGGCGGCGCCCCCGGCGGCTAAATGGCTTGACGGCCCCGGGGCCTCCGACGGACATTTATCTGCGTCACACAGATTCTGTTCTACGCAACCCATGTAAGGGGCACGTCCACCATGACCGTTCTCGTCACCGGATGCCGCGGCCGCGTCGGCTCCACCCTCCTCACGCTCCTGTACGGCAAGGGCATCCCCGTCCGGGCCGCCTCGTCGAGCCCGGCCCACTTCGCCCCGCCGCCCGGCGTCGACACCGTCCGCTGCGACCTCGGCGCCCCGGAGACGTTCCGCGCGGCGCTCGACGGGGTCGACTCCGTGTTCCTGTACGCGGACGCGCGCCACATCGACGCGTTCGTCACCGAGGCCCGGGCCGCCGGGGTCCGCCACATCGTGCTGCTCTCCTCCAGCGCGGTCCTGTCCCCGGACGCCGCGGCGAACCCCGTCGCCGCACCCCACCTCGCGGCCGAGCGCGCACTGGCCGCCGCGTCCGCCGACGGCGCGTTCGACGTGACCTGCCTCCAGCCGGGCGCGTTCGCCACCAACGCCCTCCAGTGGGCGCCGGCGGTGCGGGCGACGGGTGCCGTGGACCTGCCGTACCCGGACGCGGTCGGCGACCCCCTCCACGAGGCGGACCTCGCCGACGTGGCGTACGCCGCTCTCACGGACGACCGGCTGCGCGGCTCCTCCCTGGTGCTGACCGGCCCGGAGGCGCTCACCTTCGCCGAGCAGGTGCGCGTCCTGGCGCGTGCGGCCGGGCGCGGGATATCGGTCGGCAGGGTGACGCCGGAGGAGTGGAAGGCGTCGGTCGAGGCGTACCTCCCGGCCGAGTTCGCCGACGCGCTGCTCGCGTACTGGCGCGCGAGCGCGGCGGCGCCGGTGCCGCTGACCCGTACCGTCGAGGAGGTGACCGGGCGGCCGGCCCGCACGTTCGCCCGGTGGGCGGCCGATCACGCGGAGGCGTTCAGGGGCTGAGCGGGGCCCGGCCCCGGGCGTAATGACCTGGCTGGCCCGGCCCGCCCGGTGGCATGCTGACGACGTGAACGGACCGGAGATCCACATCAGCTTCGCGCCCGCCCTGGGCCTCTTCGTCGCCGCCCCGCGCCGCAGCGGGCGCTCCGCCGTGGTCACCGACGGGGCGTCCACGCTCGGCCATGTCGTCGAGTCGCTCGGCGTGCCGCTCACGGAGGCGGGCCGGCTGCTGGTCGACGGCCGCCCGGTCACGCCCGCGCACATCCCGGCGGCCGGCGAGCACGTCGAGGTGCTCGGCATCGAGCGCCCGCAGTTGGTGCCGGGCGCCCCGCTGCGGTTCCTGCTCGACGTCCATCTGGGCACGCTGGCGCGCCGGTTGCGGCTGCTCGGCGTCGACGCGGCGTACGAGAGCGAGGACATCGGCGACCCGGCGCTGGCCACCTGGTCGGCGAAGGAGCGGCGCGTGATGCTCTCCCGCGACCGGGGCCTGCTGCGGCGGCGTGAGCTGTGGGCCGGCGCCTACGTCTACAGCGACCGGCCGGACGACCAACTGCGGGACGTGCTGGAACGGTTCGCCCCGCCGCTGGCCCCGTGGACGCGGTGCACGGCGTGCAACGGCCCGCTGGCCGACGCCGACAAGGACGCGGTGCGGGGGCACTTGGAGCAGGGCACGCAGCGCACGTACGACGTCTTCGCGCAGTGCACCGAGTGCGGCCGGGTGTACTGGCGCGGCGCGCACCACGCGCGCCTGGAGGCGATCGTCGAGGACGCGCTGCGCGAGTTCGGCGGCGCGGCCGCCTAGGGGGTGTCTTGTCGATCAGGCCGGATCAGGGAGCGGCGTCTGGTGCGTGCGATCGCAAGGCGGAGGAGGGAGCCACTGCGGTGGGGGCACCTCCCGTGCCCGTAGGGCTACGGGGGACATTGGCGACCGACGACAACGCTGCGAGCGTGCGTGCCAGGCGTCGCGAGCCCGGCAAGATCGGCAAGACACTCCCTAGCCCGCCGGGCCCTCGGGCGCGGGCTGCGCGCGCAGGCCCGCGATCTGCTCGGCGCTGACCTCGACCGTGCGGCGCATGTGGGCGGTGAGGAAGGCCAGTTCGTCCTCCGTGTACGCGTCGAACATCGCCGCCCACGGGGTGCCCACGCGCTCCCACACCGCACCGAACTCGGCCATCCGCCCGGGCACGGTGGCCACGAGCACCCGCCGCCGGTCGTTCGCGTCGCGCTCGCGGGTGACGTACCCGGCCCGTTCCAGCCGGTCGACGAGCCGGGTCGCGGAGCCGGTGGTGAGCCCGGTCAGCTCGGCGATGCGCCCGGTGGTGACGGGGCCGGGCTCCAGGTCGAGCAGGTTCAGGCACTGCACGTCGGTGGGGTGCAGCCCCAGGTGGTCGGCGAGGGCCTGGTTGAACAGCGCGTACGCGGCCATGTAGCGGCGGGCCTCACCGGACAGCTCGGCCATCAGCCGCTTCCTTCGCACCATGCGCAGAGTGTACGAAGCGGTCCGCCCCGCGCCGGGACCCGCCGGGCCCCCGCCGGGGCAGGCCCCGCGGCGGCCGGCGCCCTACGGCCGCTCCGCCGTCAGGTACCGCTGGATGGTGGGCGCGACCCAGGCGATCACTTCCTCGCGCGGCATCTCGGCGGCGGGCTCGAGCCGCACCACGTACCGGGCCAGCGCGAGGCCCAGGAACTGCGAGGCGGCGAGCGCGGCGCGGCGCGGGGCCTCGGCCGGGTCGGGGCAGACGGCGGCCACGACGGGTCCGAGCTGCTCGGCGAACACCGCCCGCATGCGCTCGGCGCCCGCCTCCATGGTGACGCCGACCCGCAGTACGCCGGTCAGGACGTCGTCCTGCTCCCAGCGGTCGAGGAAGTGCGAGACCAGGGCGGCACCGATGTGCTTGGCGGGCGCCGCTCCGAACTCGGGCATGCGCAGGTCCATCTCGGAGGCGGCGACGAAGAGCCCCTCCTTGTTGCCGTAGTACCGCATGACCATGGACGGGTCGATGCCCGCGTCCCGGGCGATGGCGCGGATGGTGGCGCGCTCGTATCCGTCCGCGGCGAACCGCTCCCTGGCCGCCTCCAGAATGGCGGCGCGGGTGGCGTCGGAGCGGCGAGCAGTCGTCATGCCAACAACTGTAGGCCAACACCCGTTGACACGCCAGCCGGGCGGTGGCTAGTGTTGCCAACAAGCGTTGACCAACGGCTGTTGACCGGGAGGGTCCGGCGGCCGCGGAGCAGCGATCGTCAAGCCGAGGAGGCTGCCATGGAAGGCACGGCCGGCACGGAGATCGACGTCATCGTGGTGGGCGCTGGCCCCACCGGACTGCTGCTCGCGGGCGACCTCGCCTCCGCGGGCCTGAGCGTCACGGTCGTCGAGCGGCGACCCCACGAGGTCAGCAACATGACGCGCGCCTTCGGCGTGCACGCCCGCACGCTGGAGCAGCTCGACGCCCGGGACCTGGCCGACGAGCTGGTCAAGACGGGCACCACGATCGACCGCATGAGCCTCTTCCAGCGGCTGACGCTCGACCTGTCGCACCTCCCCACCCGCTTCCCCTTCATCCTCATCACCCCGCAGTACGAGGTCGAGCGCCTGCTGGAGCGCCGCGCCATCGCCGCCGGCGTGGAGTTCCGGTACGGCACGGAGCTGCGTGCCCTGCGCCAGGAGACCGGCGCGGTGACCGCCGAGGTCACCGGCGCGGACGGGACGGGGACCACGCTGCGCGCCCGCTGTCTCGTGGGCGCCGACGGTCACCGCAGCGCCGTGCGCCGCGAGCTGGGACTGCCCTTCCCCGGCCGTTCGGTCATCCGGTCCATCGTGCTGGCCGACGTCCGCCTCGCCGAGAAGCCCGCCGGCCTGGTCACGGTCAATGGCACCGGCGAGACCTTCGCCTTCATCGCCCCCTTCGGCGACGGCTGGTACCGGGTCATGGGCTGGAACCGCCACCGCCAGGTCCCCGACAGCGAGCCCGTCGACCTCGAAGAGGTGCGCGGCATCACGCGGTCCGCCTTCGGCACGGACTACGGCATGCGCGACGCCCGCTGGATCTCCCGCTTCCACAGCGACGAGCGCCAGGTCCCCGCCTACCGGACCGGCCGCGTCTTCCTCGCCGGGGACGCGGCGCACGTCCATTCCCCGGCGGGCGGCCAGGGACTGAACACCGGGCTCCAGGACGCGGCGAACCTCTCCTGGAAGCTCGTCTCCGTCCTGCGCGGGGACGCCCCCGACCCCGAGGCCCTGCTCGACAGCTACCACGCCGAGCGGCACCCCGTCGGCCGGATGGTGCTGCGCAGCAGCGGCGGCCTCCTCCGCCTCGCCATGGCCCACGGCCCCTTCCAGCGGGCCGTCCGCGCCCTCGGCACCCGCGTCATCAACACGGTCCGCCCCGCGGCCACCAAGGTGGCCGGCGGGATCACCGGCGTCGGGATCGCGTACGGCGCCCCGCGCGGCGCCCACCGCCTGACGGGCCGGCGCGCCCCGGACGTGGCACTGACCGAGGGGCGGCTGTACGCGCTGCTCCGCAAGGGCGAGTTCGTCCTCATCGCCCCGCAGGGCGCCCCGGCCCGGACCCCCGACGTGCCGGTGCCCGGCCGGGTCATACGGGCGAGCTGGGCGAACACCGCCCGCCGCGACACCCTCCTGGTCCGCCCCGACGGCTACATCGCCTGGGCCACGGACTGAAACGGACTGAACTAGTCCAGGACGTGCCGCAGATACGCCTGCGGGTCGGCGAGGTAGCGGCGCCAGTGGTCGACGAGGGCCAGGTCCCGCCAGGCCACCCGCCGCAGGCCGTGCTCGCCGACCTCGACGATGTCGGCGCCCGGCAGCGCGGTCAGCAGCGGGGAGTGGGTGGCGCAGATGACCTGGCCGCCCCGCTTCACCAACTGGTCCAGGTGCCCGAGGAGTTCGAGGCAGGAGCTGAACGAGAGCGCCGCCTCGGGCTCGTCCATCACATACAGCCCGGGCTGGAGGAACTTGCCCCGGAACGCCGCCAGGAAGCCCTCGCCATGACTGACCGCATCCGGTGCGAACCCCTCCCGGTCCAGCGCGTCGAGCGCCGTCTCGGCCCGCAGGAAGAAGCCCTTGCGGGCGGCCCGGCTCGCCAGCATCCGCCGCCCGCGGGAGGTCGCGGCCTCGAACCGCACCCGCTCCCCCAGCACCGACTTGCCCCGCTGCGTGGCGTACCGCCAGTCGTGCGAGCCGCCCCAGGAGTCCAGGCCGAAGCCCTCCGCCAGGGCCTCGACCAGGGTCGACTTGCCCGAGCCGTTCTCCCCGACCAGAAACGTCACGGGCGCGGTGAACCGCAGCCCCTCCTCCATCAGCCACCGCACACACGGCACCGACCAGGGCCACTCGCCCTCGTCATGGCCGGCCACATGGGCGTACGCACGTTCGACGATCACGCCCCGAGTCTCACCGCCACCACCGCCCCGGGGCAAACGGCGTCAGAAGACGTACGGGTCGCCCGTCGCCAGGACCAGCACCCGGTGGTCGTTGTCGGCCGGGTTCCGGTCGGTCGCGCCGCCGTTCCACGCGGTGGCCACCCGCGCCGTCAGCTCCTGCGGCGCACCGGCGGTCCGCAGGGCGAGCGCCGTCTCGTGCCGCGTGCCGTCCACCCGCAGCGGACCGGTGGAGCACAGCACCTCGCGCTCGCCGCCCCAGACGCAGCCGTCCGGCAGGTCGTGCCCGGCGGCGAGCGGAACCGAGAAGGCCAGCCGCACGGTGGTGTCGTCGAGCGCCGAGGGACCGCGGTTCTCACTGAGCAGTACGACGTCCAGCCGCCCGTCCCAGTAGGAGAGGTGACCGTGGTGCGCCACATCCGCCTCCGGCCCCACATGCTCCGCGGGCCCCAAGTCCCCCGCGGGGCGCACGTGCCCTGCCGAGCCCACGGACCCCGTGGGCCGCACATGCCCGGCGGCCCCGCCGCCCGCGCCCACCGTCGCCACCACGGCGGTGGCCACGGCCACCACCAGCAGACTCCCGCGCATCGCCATCATGCCCGAAACATACCTATATGACCGGCCGTCACTCGCCTCCCCCGCCGCTCGGGCGCGATCTTCGCGGCCACTTATGCTGGCCGCGTACCGGCCGCTCGATCACCTGCGCGAGGAGTACCCCCATGACCGCCGCCACCCCCGCCGCCGACCCCGGTCCCTCCGCCACGCCCGGCTCCCCCGGCGCTCCGGTCGCCGTCGTCACCGGGGCGAGCAGCGGCATCGGCGCCGCCACGGCACGGCAGCTCGCCGCGGCCGGCCACCACGTCGTGCTCGTCGCCCGCCGCGAGGACCGCGTCGAGGCGCTGGCCGCCGAGCTGACCGCCGCCGGCCACGGGGCGACGGCATACGCGCTCGACGTGACCGACCGCGCGGCCGTCGACGCCTTCGCCGCGAGCCTCGACCGCTTCCCCTCGGTCGACGTCCTCGTCAACAACGCGGGCGGGGCCCTCGGCGCCGACCCCGTCGCCACCGGAGACCCCGCCGACTGGCGCCGGATGTACGAGGTCAACGTGATCGGCACGCTCCACATGACCCAGGCCCTGCTGCCCGCGCTCACCGCGAGCGGCGCCGGCACGGTGGTCGTGGTCAGCTCCACCGCCGGGCACGCCACCTACGAGGGCGGCGCGGGCTACGTCGCCGCCAAGAACGGCGCCCGCGTCCTCGCCGAGACCCTCCGCCTGGAGATCGTGGGCACGCCGGTCCGCGTCATCGAGGTCGCCCCCGGCATGGTCAAGACCGACGAGTTCGCCACCACCCGGTTCCGCGGCGACACCGAGAAGGCGGCCAAGGTCTACGCGGGCGTCCCCGACCCCCTCACCGCCGACGACGTCGCCGACACCATCACCTGGGCGGTCACCCGCCCCGCCCACGTCAACATCGACCTCCTCGTCGTCCGCCCCCGCGCCCAGGCCTCCAACACCAAGGTCCACCGGGAGGCGTAGCCCCCCGGCGCAGGCGAAGCGCCCCGGGCGCCGACCCACCGGCACGGCGAAGGGCCCCGGCGTCAACCCGCCGGGGCCCTCCCCGTCCCCCACACCGGCATCAGCGGCCACGCACCAGCCGGCCGCGTCACCGATCCGTCCGACCAGTGCGCCCAGCCCTTCAGCCCTTCACGCACACCACCTGCTTGAGCTTCGCCACGACCTGCACCAGGTCCCGCTGCTGGTCGATGACCTGCTCGATCGGCTTGTACGCGCCGGGGATCTCGTCCACGACGCCGGAGTCCTTGCGGCACTCCACACCCCGCGTCTGGTCCTCCAGGTCCCGCGTCGTGAACCGCCGCTTGGCGGCACTGCGGCTCATCTTCCGCCCCGCGCCGTGCGAGGCCGAGTTGAAGGAGGCCTCGTTGCCCAGGCCCTTCACGATGTACGAGCCGGTGCCCATCGAGCCCGGGATGATCCCGAACTCGCCGGAACCGGCCCGGATCGCGCCCTTGCGGGTGACCAGCAGGTCCATCCCGTCGTACCGCTCCTCCGCCACGTAGTTGTGGTGGCAGGAGATGACCGGCTCGAAGGTGACCTTGGCCTTCTTGAACTCCTTGCGGACCACGTCCTGGAAGAGCGCCATCATGATCGCGCGGTTGTGCTTGGCGTACTCCTGCGCCCAGAAGAGGTCGTTGCGGTACGCCGCCATCTGCGGGGTGTCCGCCACGAAGACGGCGAGGTCGCGGTCGACCAGCCCCTGGTTGTGCGGGAGCTTCTGCGCCTGGCCGATGTGGTACTCGGCGAGTTCCTTGCCGATGTTGCGGGAACCGGAGTGCAGCATCAGCCAGACGGAACCCGACTCGTCGATGCAGAGTTCGACGAAGTGGTTGCCCCCGCCGAGCGTTCCCATCTGCTTCGCCGCCCGGTCCCGGCGGAACCTGACCGCTTCCGCCACCCCGTCGAACCGCGACCAGAAGTCGTCCCAGCCCGCCGTCGGCAGGCCGTGCAGCCGGCCGGGGTCCACCACGTCGTCGTGCATGCCGCGTCCGACCGGGATGGCCTGCTCGATCTTCGAGCGCAGCCGCGACAGGTCGCCGGGCAGGTCGTTCGCCGTCAGCGACGTCTTCACCGCCGACATGCCGCAGCCGATGTCCACACCGACCGCCGCCGGGCAGACCGCCCCGTGCATCGCGATCACCGAACCGACCGTCGCGCCCTTGCCGTAGTGCACGTCCGGCATCACGGCCAGTCCCTTGATCCAGGGCAGGGTGGCGACGTTCTGGAGCTGCCGCATCGCCCCGTCCTCCACCGCGGAAGGATCGGTCCACATCCGGATCGGGACCTTCGCCCCGGGCACCTCTACATACGACATAGTTCCTCAATTCCCCCGTTAAGTCTGGAAGCGCAAAAACCGGCTCCAAGGTCCGTATAAGCGACAACGGACCGGCATCGACGGCAGCGCGTGCGATACACATTGTGTCCATCGGCCGGCGACGAGCGGCAACCCGTTTTCCCAAGCCCGGCCGTACCGACCGGCACCAGAGCGAAAGGAGCCCGGGACCGTGCAGCGAAGGGCGTACGTACCCGGCGTGGCCGCACTCCTCGCGGCGCTCACCTTCGGCGTGGCCGGCCTCACCGGCTGCAGCGCCGGCTCCGGTCCGGACGGTGGTACCACCGACTCCAAGGCGGGCGGGCCCTCCGACACCGCCGGCCGCCCCGGCAAGTACCGCACGCTCCTCGAGCCCTGCGGCTCCCTCCAGCGGTCCACGCTCAAGGACCTGCTGCCGGGCGCCGCCCTGCTGCCCGAGGAGCAGCGCGAGCGGGTCTACCGCGGCACCCCCGCCGTGACGTACGACACCGACCGCCGCGCCGGATGCAGTTGGAAGAGCGAGGGCCCGGACGCCTCCCACCAGCTCACCCTGGACTTCGAGCGCGTCGTCTCCTACGACCCCGCCGTCAGTGACGACGACCGCGCCCAGCAGGTCTACGCGGAGAAGGAGACCGCCGCCGGCCTCCCCTCCCCGCAGGCCGCCGCCCCCGCCGACGGCACGGCGCAGTCCCCCGCCCCGCCCGCCTCCGGCGCAGCCGCCTCCCCCGCCTCCTCCGCCGCCGCCGGCGCCCCCGGCACCACGCCGAGGAGCACCCCCTCCCCCGCCCCCACCGGGAGCCCCGCCACGCCCGAGGGCCTGGAGCCCCGCGTGCTGGCCGACCTCGGCGACGCGGCGTTCATCGACGACGTCCTCGCCCGCGCCGGTTCGACCGCCCGGCACCGCACCGTGAGCGTGGTGTTCCGCACATCGAACGTCATCGTGACCATCCGGTACGGCGAGCAGCCCGCCCGCGTCACCGAGGTGCCCGACAGCAAGGAACTGCAGGAAAAGGCCCAGGGCCTGGCCCGGAACCTCGCCGACAGTTTCGACGAGTAGCCGCGGCCGAACCGTCCCGTTCCGTCCCCGGCCCGCCGCCGCCCCCGCGCCGACTCGGGCTACCGTGTCGGGACCGTAGACCGTAGGACCTCCGGACCGTACGACAAGCGACTGAAGGAACCATGCACCGATCAGCCCCGCGACTCACCCGCATACTCGCCTGCGCAGCCGTACCGGTGATGCTCGTCGTCGCCGGCTGCTCGTCGGACTCCGACAGCAAGGGCGGCAAGAGCGACGCGACCGCGCAGTCGCCGTCCACCGCCTCCTCGCCGCAGGCCGCCACGAAGCCCACGCCGACCGTCGCGCCCCCGAAGTACACGGAGCTGCCCGAGGCGTGCAAGGCGATCACCGCCAAGACGATCGAGGACCTGGTGCCGGAGGTGAAGAACGAGAAGGGCACGCCCGGCAAGTCCACCGACACGGCCAGCCGTGGGAGCTGCGCGTGGAACGGCCTGGACGACAAGGGCGTCAAGGGCTCGCAGTACCGCTGGCTCGACATCTCGCTCCTGCGCTACGACTCCGACCCCTCGCTCGGCAGCGGCGAGCAGCGCGCCCAGGCGAACTACACCAAGGAGGTCGCCAAGGTGAAGGCGACCGAGGGTGCCACCAGCGTCAAGACCTCGCCCGCGGCGGGCGTCGGCAACGAGGCGACGGCCGTCAGCTACGGCCTGAAGAAGACCGACGAGGACTTCAAGTACGCGGCGATCGTGACCCGTACGGAGAACGTCCTGATCACCGTCTCCTACAACGGCGCCGGTTACGCGGGCGCCACGACCCCGACCCCGTCGGACCTGATGGAGGACGCGGTCAAGGCCACCAAGGAGGCGGTTGCCGCGGTCGCGGCGGCCAACAAGTAACCCCCCAGGAACGGTTTTCGGAGCCCGGCCCTCCCCCGAGGTCCGGGCTCCGCACACGTGTGCCAGGCTTTGCCCGCTCGGACACATCAAGGGGAGGGGATCGCGGGTGGCCGCGATGAAGCTGACACGGACCCACCGCATACTCATCGGGGTCGTCATCACGGGTGCCGTGATCATCGCCGGCATCGGCTTCGCCGGCTCGTACGCGGCGGTGCGCGAGCTCGCCGAGCGGAAGGGCTTCGGCGACTTCTCGCTCGTCTTCCCCATCGGCATCGACGCCGGTATCTGCGTCCTGCTCGCCCTCGACCTGCTGCTGACCTGGCTGCGCATCCCCTTCCCGCTGCTGCGCCAGACCGCCTGGCTGCTGACCGCCGCGACGATCGCCTTCAACGGCGCGGCCTCCTGGCCCGACCCGCTCGGCGTCGGCATGCACGCCGTCATCCCGGTGCTGTTCGTCGTCGCGGTGGAGGCGGCGCGGCACGCGATCGGCCGGATCGCCGACATCACGGCCGACAAGCACATGGAGGGCGTACGCCTCACCCGGTGGCTGCTCTCGCCCGTGCCCACGTTCCGGCTGTGGCGCCGGATGAAGCTGTGGGAGCTGCGCTCCTACGAGCAGGTCATCAAGCTGGAACAGGACCGGCTGATCTACCAGGCCCGCCTCCAGGCGCGATTCGGCCGGGCCTGGCGCCGCAAGGCCCCCGTGGAGGCGCTGATGCCGCTGCGGCTGGCCAAGTACGGCGTGCCGCTCGCCGAGACGGCCCCGGCGGGCCTCGCGGCGGCGGGCATCGAGCCGGTGCTGCTGCCCCCGAGCCCGGTCCAGCCGGCCAAGACCCCGCCCGAGCTGGAGCCCCACCGGAGCCCCGAGGAGCAGGACGAGCCCCAGGCCGCCCCGCACCCCGAACCGCAGCCGCACCCCGAACCGCAGCCGCAGCCGCAGCCGCAGCCGGAACCCCAGCCCGTGCCCGAGGCCGCCCCCCAGCTCCCCGCCAACCACGAGAGCCCCTGGTTCGCCGCCGCGCACCTGCCGCAGGACACCCCCGCGCGCCCCTACGCGCCCGCCCACACCGAGGGCCCGGAGCCCGCTCCGGCGCACATCCCGCCCGGCCCCGGCACCGACGACGAACCACTGCCCGCCGGACCGGCCGGCCCGCACGCCGAGGACTTCGGCCCGTCCGCCCCCGATCCCGCCGACCCGGACGCCGAGGAGTTCGGCCGCCTCGCGTACCCGGTGTTCAAGCAGTACGTCGACGAGAACAACGACTGGCCCAGCGTGGACGTCCTCGACATACACCTCGCCGACGGCTACGGCATCCGTCACCCCCTCAGCGCGGTCCTGCTGCGCCGCCTGCTGCCCGAGTACAAGAACCGCTACCAGGCCGAACTCGCCGCCGAACACATCGCCTGACCCCCTCGCCGCCCCACCGGCGAACCTCCTCGCCACCCACCGGCGAACCCCTCCCCGTCCGACCCCCGAACGCCTCCCCGCCCCCGCCCCGCCGCCGGCCCCGGGCCGCTCACCGCTTCGCCCGGACCTTCGCCATCTCGCCGTACACGGCGAGGACCGCGCCCAGTACCGCGATCACGGCGTACCCGGCCGTCGGGATCTCCCACCACTTGTGGAGCAGGCCCCAGGGCCCGTCCCCGAAGGTCCGTCCGGCGACGCCGAGCGCGCCCTGGATGCCGGTGAACCAACCGATGATTGCCACGATCTCCTTCATGGCTCCACGGTCCCGTCCCGGCCGCCCGGAAACGTCCTGCGGCGGACCGAGACCCGGGTCATCCGAAGGATGCAGAAACGCCCGGAGGGCTCTCACCCGCGGGTGAGAGCCCTCCGAGGAGCGGGGCGTCAGGCGCCGAGCAGCTTGCGCACCCGGTCCGCGCCGACCGCCAGCAGCAGCGTGGGCAGCCGCGGACCGGTGTCCCGGCCCACCAGGAGCTGGTACAGCAGGGCGAAGAAGGTGCGCTGGGCGACCTTCAGCTCCGGCGTCGGCTTCGCCTCCGGGTCGAGCCCGGCCATCACCTTCGGCACGCCGTAGACGAGCGTGGTGAGACCGTCCAGCGACCAGTGGCTGTCCAGGCCCTCCAGCAGCAGCCGCAGCGACTCGCGGCCCTCCTCGTCCAGCGAGCCGAGCAGCTCGGTGTCGGGCGCGGAGCGGACGATGGTGCGCTGCTCGGCCGGGACCTGGGTGGAGATCCAGTTCTCCGCGCGGTCCAGCCGGGGGCGGGCCTCGTCGAGCGAGGACAGCGGGGTGGCCGGGTCGAGCTCGCTCAGGATGCGCAGCGTCTGCTCGTCGTGGCCGGCGGTGATGTCGACGACCGAGGCGAGCGTGCGGTACGGCAGGGGGCGGGGCGTACGCGGCAGCTCACCGGCCGCCGTGCGCACCGCGCGGGAGTGGGCGGCGGCGTCGGCCGGCAGCACACTGCCGTCGGCGACCTTGGCCTCCAGCTTGTCCCACTCGTCGTACAGCCGCTGGATCTCCTGGTCGAAGGCGATCTTGAAGGCCTGGTTGGGCTTGCGGCGCGCGTACAGCCAGCGCAGCAGCGGCGCCTCCATGATCTGGAGCGCGTCGGCCGGGGTGGGCACGCCGCCCTTCGAGGACGACATCTTCGCCATGCCCGAGATGCCGACGAACGCGTACATCGGGCCGATCGGCTGGACGCCGTCGAACACCTCGCGCACGATCTGCCCGCCCACGACGAACGACGAGCCGGGCGAGGAGTGGTCGACACCGCTGGGCTCGAAGATCACGCCCTCGTAGGCCCAGCGCATCGGCCAGTCGACCTTCCAGACCAGCTTGCCGCGGTTGAACTCGCTCAGCTTCACCGTCTCGGAGAAGCCGCAGGCGCAGTCGTAGGCCATCTCCGTCGACTCGTCGTCGTAGGAGGTGACGGTGGTCAGGTCCTTGCCGCACTGCCCGCAGTACGGCTTGTACGGGAAGTAGCCGCCGGTGCCGCCGGAGCCGTCGTCCTCGCCGGCCGCGCCGGAGCCCTCCTCGGCGACCAGCTCGGCCTCGTCGACCGGCTTCTGCTGCTGCTTCTTCGGCTTGCCGGTCGCCTTGTCCTTCGTGCGGTACCGGTCGAGGATCGCGTCGATCGCCGCCCGGTGCCGCATCGCGTGCAGGATCTGCTCGCGGTACACGCCGGAGGTGTACTGCTCGGTCTGGCTGATGCCGTCGTACTCCACGCCCAGCTCGGCCAGCGCCGCGGTCATCCCGGCCTTGAAGTGCTCCGCCCAGTTCGCGTACGCGGAGCCGGCCGGGGCCGGGACCGAGGTCAGCGGCTTGCCGATGTGCTCCTGCCAGGAGTCGTCGACGCCGGGCACACCGGCCGGCACCTTGCGGTACCGGTCGTAGTCGTCCCAGGAGATCAGGTGCCGGACCTCGTACCCCCGCCGCCGGATCTCGTCGGCCACCAGGTGCGGGGTCATGACCTCGCGGAGGTTGCCCAGGTGGATGGGGCCCGACGGCGACAGCCCGGAGGCGACCACGACCGGTTTCCCAGGCGCACGTCGCTCCGATTCGGCGATGACCTCGTCCGCGAAACGGGAGACCCAGTCGGTCTCGGTGCTGCTCTGAGCCACGATCGGCACGTCCTTGATTCCTCGGTCTTCTCGAAGGCTGGCGTAAGACATTCTCCCAGACGGAACGACGTCCCCCGAGGTTGTCCACAGGCCGGGCAAAGCCACGACAAAGAGCTTGCGGACCCATGGGACACTTGACAACCGGAATAGGCATTCACCACCACGACAGGAACGGAAGCTCATGGCCTCGGTCCCTTCCCTCGCTTCGACCGTGCAGCAGCGCCTCGCGGACGCCCTGACGGCAGCCCTGCCGGAGGCCGGCTCCGCCGACCCGCTGCTGCGACGAAGCGACCGGGCCGACTTCCAGGCCAACGGCATCCTGGCCCTGGCCAAGAAGCTCAAGGGCAACCCGCGCGAGCTGGCGACCAAGGTCGTCGGAGCCATCCCCGCCAATGACGTCCTCGAGGACATCGAGGTCTCCGGCCCCGGCTTCCTCAACATCACCGTCAGCGACAAGGCGATCCTGGACACCCTCGCCGCCCGCGCCGCCGACGACCGCCTCGGCGTGCCGTACGCCGCGAGCGCCGGCACCACGGTGATCGACTACGCCCAGCCGAACGTGGCGAAGGAGATGCACGTCGGGCACCTCCGCTCCGCCGTCATCGGCGACGCCATGGTCAAGATCCTGGAATTCGCGGGCGAGAAGGTGATCCGCCGCCACCACATCGGCGACTGGGGCACCCAGTTCGGCATGCTCATCCAGTACCTGATCGAGCACCCGCACGAGCTGGACCACAAGGACTCGGCCACCTCCGGCGAGGAGGCCATGTCCAACCTGAACCGCCTCTACAAGGCCGCCCGTGCCCTGTTCGACTCCGACGAGGAGTTCAAGGCCCGCTCTCGCGACCGGGTGGTGGCCCTCCAGTCCGGTGACACGGAAACTCTCGCCCTGTGGCAGCGGTTCGTCGACGAGTCGAAGATCTACTTCTACTCGGTCTTCAACAAGCTGGACATGGAGATCAACGACCCGGACGTGGTCGGCGAGTCCGGCTACAACGACATGCTGGACGAGACCTGCCGCCTGCTGGAGGAATCCGGCGTCGCGGTCCGCTCCGAGGGCGCGCTGTGCGTCTTCTTCGACGACGTCAAGGGCCCGGACGGCAACCCGGTCCCGCTGATCGTCAAGAAGTCCAACGGCGGTTACGGCTACGCGGCCACCGACCTGTCCGCCATCCGCGACCGCGTCCAGAAGCTCGGCGCGGACACCCTGGTGTACGTCGTGGACGCCCGCCAGTCGCTCCACTTCAAGATGGTCTTCGAGACCGCCCGCCGCGCGGGCTGGCTGGGCGACCAGGTGCACGCCGTCCAGCTCGCCTTCGGCACGGTCCTGGGCAAGGACGGCAAGCCGTTCAAGACCCGTGAGGGCGAGACGGTGCGGCTGGTCGACCTGCTGGACGAGGCGATCGAGCGGGCTGCGGCCGTGGTGCGCGAGAAGGCCCAGGACCTGACCGAGGACGAGATCGCCGAGCGCGCCGCCCAGGTCGGCATCGGCGCGATCAAGTACGCCGACCTGTCCACCTCCGCGTCCCGCGACTACAAGTTCGACCTGGACCAGATGGTGTCGCTCAACGGCGACACGTCCGTCTACCTCCAGTACGCGTACGCCCGGATCAAGTCGATCATCCGCAAGGCCGGCGAGGCCAGGCCCGCCGCCCACCCGGAGATCGCCCTGGCCCCGGCCGAGCGCGCCCTGGGCCTGCACCTGGACCAGTTCGGCGAGACGCTGGCCGAGGTGGCGGACTCGTACGAGCCGCACAAGCTGGCCGCGTACCTCTACCAGCTCGCGTCCCACTACACGGCGTTCTACTCGGAGTGCCCGGTCCTCAAGGCCGACACCCCCGAGCAGGTCGAGAACCGCCTGTTCCTGTGCGACCTCACGGCCCGCACCCTCCACCAGGGCATGGCGCTCCTCGGCATCCGCACCCCCGAGCGCCTCTGACCGACGCGCGCCCGGTCGCCGCGCCCCTCGGCGCGGCGACCGGGACGACCGCCTCCTCAGCCCTCGCCCGACACGTGCGGGATCCAGCCGCTCCCGCCGAGGGGGTGGTCGTACGCGGGGCGCCCGGTGATGGCGCTGATGGCGAACGGACGGCCCCGGTCGTCGATCCGCAGCGTCCCCCGCCGGCCCTCGCTGCTCCACTCCAGCTCCAGGTACCAGCGCACGGAGTACCCGGCCGTGTGCGCGGTCACCCGCAGCACCTGCGGATCGCTCGCGGACGCCGTGTACGGGAAGTCGCCCGCCGGGATCTCCCGGTCGCCCTGCCGTCCGGCCACGGGCACGGCGCGCGGCCGTGCCGCGTCCAGGTTGACGTCGAAGCTCTGCGGCGTCATGTCTCCCCCGCAGCCCACGCCCATGGTGTACGCGTTCCACGGCAGCGGCGCGTCCTTCTCCACCACCCGTACGTGCAGTGCGTGAAGGACCACGGTGTCCTCGCCGGTGCCCTGCACGGCGAGCTCCATCAGCATGTCGCCGCCGGGCGCCCCGCCCAGGGCGGTCACCCAGCCCCGCGCCTCCTGCTCCGAGGGGGGCGGCGGCACCCGCGCGGGCGGCTGGTCCACCACGTACACCTGGCTGCACGGATCGCGCCAGACGTACGGGCGTACGTCCACGGTCAGCGGTACGCCTCCGTCGCGCCGGTCCGGCACGGCGCTCCTGGGCGGCGTGGCCCCGGACGGCGCGGCGGAGGGCGCGGTGGCCCCGGCGGCCGGGGTGGGCGTGCCGGTGGGGGCGGACGGTGACGGTGCCGTGGGGGCGCCGGTGGCGGGAGAGCCGGACGGGCCGGCGGACGCGGACGCGGGCGCGGTGGCGGACCGGGCGGTGCCGGGTCCGGCCCCGGCACCGGCGGGGCCGGGCGAGCCGGAGCCCATGGCCAGGGCCAGCGCGGTGGAGGCGGTCAGCACGACGAGGGCCGCCGCCGCGGCGACGAGCCTGATCCGGCGCCGGGACCCCTGGTGGGCGGGCTCCCCGGTGGGCGCGGCCGCGAGCACGGTCACGGGTTCGTCGTCCGCCGGCCCCGGAGGCGGCGCCCCCGGGTCGTCGGCCCCCGCTCCCGCCGGAGCGTCACCCGCACCCGCCGCAACGGCCCCCGTCTCCGGCGACGCAGCACCCGCGCCCGTTTCCGGCGGCGCGTCACCCGCCCCCGCTTCCTCCGGCGCGTCACGAGCGCTCCCTGCCCCGGCCCCCGTCTCCGCCGACGCATCACCCGCACCCGCCACCCCCTGCATCGCGGCCGCCCGCCCACGCCGCTTGGCGTCGTCCGCGACGATCCAGCGCCGGTGCAGCGCCACCATCTCGTCGCGGGACGCGCCGCACAGCCGCGCGAGCCGCTCCACGGGGGCGAACTCCGTGGGCACGGCGTCCCCGTTGCAGTACCGGTGCAGCGTCGAGGTGCTCATGTGGGCCCGCTTGGCGAGCACGCCGTAGCTGAGCCCAGAGCGCTCCTTCAGCCCGCGCAACGCCTCCGCGAAGCCTTCCGTCTCGGTCCCCACCCAGCGTTCCCCTCTACGGCACCATTCCGGGACGGCGTTCCAGGCACTCAACGAACCTGCAGGTCACGGCCGTTCCGGCGTTCCAGCGTTCCCCATTCTCCCGTGCCGATTGCCCGTGAATCACGCCGCCCGGCACGGTGTGTCCAGCACCACCGCAAGGGGGAACACCGATGCGGCCGCTCCGCCGCCTCCACCTCACCGACGCCTGCGCCACCGGCGTACTGATCGCCTGCGCGGCCGTCGTCATCGCACTGATCAACCGTCACTGACCATCACCCACGGGGGAGTACGAACCACCATGCGCACCTTCCGCACCCGCACCACCGCCGCCGCCGCGACCGCCCTCCTGGCCGCGCTGTCGCTCACCGCCTGCCAGGAGAACCCCTCGGCCACGCCCACGCCCGCCTCCCCCGCCGCGAAGGCGATCCCGACGCCCGACCGGGCGACCCCCGACGGGGCGACGCCCGGCCAGGCGTCCTCCGGGGCGACCAGCGGTGGTGCGACCGGCACGCCGGCCGGCGACGGTTCGTCCCCCGGCAAGCCCGCCGCCACCCCCACCGGCGGCGCGCAGGGGGAACCGGGCTCCGGCGCCCCCGCCACCGAGCCGTGCGGCGCCGACGTCAAGGTCACCTACACGCCCGTCAGCCGCCCCCTGAACCACGGCCTGCTCACCCTCACCAACACCGGCGCACAGCCGTGCGACGCCTACCACGCGCCGCTGCTCCGCTTCGACGACGCGCAGGCCACCACGCCCGTCAACGACGCCAGCAAGCCGCATGCCGTGGTCACCGTCGCTCCCGGCGAGTCGGCCTACGCGTCCATCACGCTGGCGGCCGCCGACGGGAGCGGCAGCCACGGCGGCACTGCCCGCACGCTCGAGGTGCGCTTCGCCCCGCGCAGCGGCGAGGGTTCGACGGACGCCGCGCCCGCCGTGATCACGCTGCCCGCCGCCACGTACACCGACAGCTCCGCGAGCGTCACCCACTGGCTGCGCTCCATGGACGACGCGCTCATGCACTGAACCCCGCCGCGCCCACCACGCGACACATCGAGCCACCTGTGACCCGTCTGCGCCCATGCGCCCCCGTTGCGCCCACCGCCGGGGGCGTGCGGCGAGACAGGATGCCTGCGCCGACCCGGTTGCAGGAGGAACGCATGCACGGCATGACCAGCTTCGACGACATCTACGACCGCCCCGACCCGCGCGCCTACTTCACCCGGCTCGCGCCGCTGTCCTACGAGATCCCGCACCACGCCCAGGCCGTCTTCCGCCGCACCGTCGCCGAACGCGCGGACCCCGGCCTCACCGTCCTGGACCTGTGCTGCTCGTACGGCATCAACGCCGCCCTGCTCAACCACGACCTGACCCTCGCCGACCTGTACGCCCACTACACCAGCCCCATGGCCGCGCGCCTGACGACCGCCGAACTCATCGAGTACGACAAGGAGTTCTACGGCGCCAGGCGCCGGCCCGGCGCCGTCCGCGTCCTCGGCCTCGACATCGCCCGGCACGCCCTCGACTACGCCCGCGCGGTCGGCCTCCTCGACGGCGTCCACTCCGACAACCTCGAAGAGCACGTGCCCGGCCCCGCCCTGATGGCCGCCATGGCCGACGTCGGCCTCATCACCCTGACCGGCGGTGCCAGTTTCCTCAGCCGCCGCACCTTCGCCGCGCTGCTCGAATGCGCACAGCGCCCGGTCTGGGTGAGCGCCTTCGCCCTGCGCACGGTTCCGTACGCGCCCATCGCCTCGTGCCTGGCGGGCTTCGGCCTCACCACCCGTACGGACCCCGACCGCACGTATCCGCAGCGGGCGTTCACGGACCCGGAGGAACAGCGCGCCGCCGTCCGTGCCGTACGGCTCGCTGGCCTGGACCCCACGGGCCGGGAAACCGACGGCCACTACCACACCGCCCTGTACGAGTCCCGGCCCTGAGTCATTGTCAGTGGCGCCGCCTAAGGTCGTTCCATGGTCATCAACCCGAACGCGCTGGGCCTGGACCTCCCGCCCGGCACCCTGCGCGTCCAGCCGTCGCTCTGGTACGCGGACGAGCCCGCGACGCCCGACACGTGGGCGCACCTCCTGCGTGCCCGGGAAGCCACCGGGATGCAGCCGGTGCTGCTCACCGAGACCCAGTACCTCCACACCGGCCTGGTGGCCGACCCCGACGACCACGACGCGGCCACGACCCTGGCCGGGCTCTGGGACGAGCTGGCGGAGGAGGACAGCGGCGGCGCCCCCGAGCCCTTCTCCGCCGCCTGGCCCGGTCTCGCCCCGGCGTCCCGCGCGGCCACCGGCTCCGGCC
Organism: Streptomyces sp. WAC05374; assembly: GCF_004353505.1. GTDB lineage: Bacteria > Actinomycetota > Actinomycetes > Streptomycetales > Streptomycetaceae > Streptomyces. Next base: position 18,016 of record NZ_SMNQ01000015.1, on the reverse strand, counting down.
CGGACGACGCCGCCGCCCGCCTGGCGGCCGAACTGACCGGGGCTGACGACCTGTTGAAGGGGGCCCGGGGCGCCCTGGTCCCGGCCCGCCGCAGCGCCGACATCCCGGCCGTCCTCGGCTGGGGCGGCGCCAGGGAGCACACCGAGCCCGTCCGGCTCTCCGCCGTGCTCCGCTCCTGGGAGGACCGGTTCGGCATACGGGTGGTGGGCCTGGGGCCCGACGTGCTCACCGTCTCCGTCGCGGCGCCGCCCCGCACCCCGGCCGACGCGCTCGCCGTGGCGGCCGAGCACCACGCGTTCTGCCCCGACGGCGTCCGGGACGGGTACGACACCCTGCGCGCCTACGCGGACGAGGAGGTGCTCGACCGCCCCGACTGGACGTTCTGGTGGGACTAGGGCGTGTCTTTTGGATCAGGCCGGATCAGGGAGCGGGGTCTGGTGCGTGTGGATGCAAGGCGGAGGTGGGGGTCCCCCCGCCGAAGGCAGGGGGAGGAGCCACTGCGGTGGGGGCACCTCCCGTGCCCGTAGGGCTACGGGGGACATTGGCGACCGACGACAACGCCGCTGGGGGTCCCCCCGCCGCAGGCAGGGGGAGCGCGTGCCAGGGCACGCGAGCCCGCCAAGATCCGACAGACGCGCCCTAACCCCTGAGCCTCTGGGCGACCTCCGTCGCCCAGTAGGTGAGGATCATCTGCGCGCCCGCCCGCTTGATGCCGGTGAGGGACTCCAGAATCGCCTTGTCCCGCTCGATCCAGCCCTTCTCGGCGGCGGCCTCGATCATCGCGTACTCACCGCTGATCTGGTACGCGGCGAGGGGCACGTCCACCCGCTCCGCGACCTTCGCCAGCACGTCCAGATAGGGCCCGGCCGGCTTGACCATCACCATGTCGGCGCCCTCCTCCAGGTCCAGCGCCAGCTCCCGCAGCGACTCCCGGAGGTTCGCCGCGTCCTGCTGGTAGGTCTTGCGGTCGCCCTTCAGCGACGACCCGACCGCCTCGCGGAAGGGCCCGTAGAACGCCGACGCGTACTTCGCCGTGTAGGCGAGGATCGCCACGTCCTCCTTGCCGATGGTGTCCAGGGCGTCCCGGACCACCCCGACCTGCCCGTCCATCATGCCGCTGGGCCCCACGACATGGACGCCCGCGTCCGCCTGGACCTGCGCCATCTCGGCGTACCGCTCCAGGGTCGCGTCATTGTCGACGCGCCCCTCCTGGTCCAGCACGCCGCAGTGCCCGTGGTCGGTGTACTCGTCGAGGCACAGGTCCGACATGATGACCAGGTCGTCCCCGACCTCGGCCCGCACGTCCCGGATCGCGACCTGCAGAATCCCGTCCGGGTCGGTCCCCGCCGTCCCGAGCGCGTCCTTCTTCGCGTCCTCCGGCACGCCGAAGAGCATGATGCCGGAGACCCCGGCCTCGACCGCCTCCACCGCGGCCTTCCGCAGGGTGTCCCGCGTGTGCTGCACGACGCCGGGCATCGCCCCGATGGGCACCGGCTCGCTCACCCCCTCGCGCACGAACGCGGGCAGGATCAGGTCGGCCGGGTGCAGCCGCGTCTCCGCGACCATGCGCCGCATCACGGGAGTCGTCCGCAGCCGCCGCGGCCGCGCACCGGGGAAGGATCCGTACGAAGTCATACGCCCACGCTACGCCCGCGCACCCGATGCTCTTGCCGACAGCCTGCCGGGCACACCACGCACGCGGGAGCCGTGCGGGGACGCCCCCACCGGGAACGCCCCCACCACACCGCGCCGCCGCGCGCCCGACCGCCAAGCCGCACCGCCCGGCCGGGAAGCACACCACCGTCCCGCCGAACACCCGCCCGCCCGGCAAGCCGCGCCACCGGCACCACACCGCGCCGCCGCGCGCCCGACCGTCAGGTCGTGCGCCGCCGACGCGCGCCCGGGCGGCGCTCGCTGGGCCGGGTGACCGGGTCACCGGCCTCCAGCGCGGCCGCCCGCCGCCGGAGCCCGAACTCGGCGAGCGCCTCGGCCAGCTTGTGCACGGACGGCTCGGGCGACAGCACGTCCACCCGCAGCCCGTGCTCCTCCGCCGTCTTGGCGGTCGCCGGGCCGATGCAGGCGATGACCGTCACGTTGTGCGGCTTGCCGGCGATGCCGACGAGGTTCCGCACCGTCGACGACGACGTGAACAGCACGGCGTCGAACCCACCGCCCTTGATCGCCTCACGCGTCTCCGCCGGCGGCGGCGAGGCGCGCACGGTCCGGTAGGCGGTGACGTCGTCGACCTCCCACCCGAGCTCGATGAGCCCCGCGACCAGCGTCTCGGTCGCGATGTCGGCCCGCGGCAGGAACACCCGGTCGATGGGGTCGAAGACCGGGTCGTACGGCGGCCAGTCCTCCAGCAGGCCCGCCGCCGACTGCTCCCCGCTCGGCACGAGGTCGGGCTTCACACCGAACTCGACCAGCGCGGCAGCCGTCTGCTCGCCCACCGCCGCGACCTTGATCCCGGCGAAGGCGCGGGCGTCGAGCCCGTACTCCTCGAACTTCTCCCGCACGGCCTTGACCGCGTTGACGGAGGTGAAGGCGATCCACTCGTACCGCCCGGTGACGAGGCCCTTGACCGCGCGCTCCATCTGCTGCGGCGTGCGCGGCGGCTCGACGGCTATGGTCGGGACCTCGCTCGGCACCGCGCCGTAGGACCGGAGCTGGTCGGACAGCGACGCCGCCTGCTCCTTGGTGCGCGGGACGAGGACCTTCCAGCCGAACAGCGGCTTGGACTCGAACCAGGCGAGCTGGTCGCGCTGGGCGGTGGCGCTGCGCTCACCGACCACCGCTATGACGGGCTGGTGGCCCTCCGGCGAGGGCAGCACCTTCGCCTGCTTGAGCACCTGCGCGATGGAGCCGAGCGTCGCGGTCCACGTCCGCTGCCGGGTGGTCGTCCCGGCCACGGTGACGGTCAGCGGGGTGTCGGGCTTACGGCCCGCCGACACCAGCTCACCGGCCGCGGCGGCCACGGAGTCGAGGGTCGTCGACACGACCACCGTGCCGTCGCTCGTCCCGACCTCCGTCCAGCACCGCTCGCTCGCGGTCCGGGCGTCCACGAAGCGCACGTCGGCGCCCTCCGCGTCGCGCAGCGGCACACCGGCGTACGCGGGCACGCCCACGGCCGCGGCGACACCGGGCACCACCTCGAAGGGGATGCCCTCCGCGGCGCACGCGAGCATCTCGGCGCCCGCGTTGCCGTCGAGCCCCGGGTCGCCGCTGATCGCACGCACGACCCGCTTGCCGCCCCGCGCGGCCTCCATGACAAGATTGGTCGCATCCCTCAACACGGGGACTCCGGCGGTCATTGACGCATCGTCAACAACCGTCAGCTCAGGCGTGCTCACGCCCGCCCGCGCATGACCGCGTACGACCTCGAGCACATCCGGCTCGGCGATCAGTACGTCGGCGCCCGCCAGCGCCTCGACGGCGCGCAGAGTCAGCAGTCCCGGATCACCGGGTCCGGCGCCCAGGAAGGTGACGTGCCCGCACGCGGAGTACGCGGAGGAAGCCTTGGATGCAGTGGTGGGGCTCAAAGTGCTCGCTCCCCCATAAGACCGGCCGCACCCTTGGCGAGCATCTCGGACGCGAGCTCGCGACCGAGCGCGACAGCGTCGCCGTGCGACATGGGTACGGGACCGGTGGTGGACAACTGCACCAGCGTGGAGCCGTCGGTCGTGCCGACGACGCCCCGCAGGCGCATCTCATGAACAACCTGCCCATCGGCCAGGAGGTCGGCAAGCGCACCCACGGGTGCGGAGCAGCCGGCCTCCAGGGCGGCGAGCAGGGACCGCTCGGCGGTCACGGCGGCCCGGGTGTGCGGGTCGTCGAGCTCCGCGAGCGCGGCGGCGAGGTCGGTATTGGCCGCCGTGCACTCGATCGCCAGCGCGCCCTGACCGGGCGCGGGCAGAACCGTGTCGACCGACAGGAAGTCGGTCACCTCGTCACTACGCCCGATCCGGTTGAGACCGGCCGCGGCGAGAACCACCGCGTCCAGCTCCCCGTTGCGTACGTAGCCGATGCGCGTGTCGACATTCCCCCGGATGGCGACGCACTCGATCTCCATGCCGTGGCTGCGCGCGTACGCGTTGAGCTGCGCCATGCGCCGCGGCGAACCGGTGCCCACGCGGGCCCCGGCCGGAAGCTCCTCGAACCGCAGCCCGTCCCGGGCGACCAGCACGTCGCGCGGGTCCTCGCGCCGCGGGATCGCGGCGAGCACCAGGTCGTCGGGCTGCGCGGTCGGCAGGTCCTTCAGCGAGTGGACCGCGAAGTCGACCTCGCCGGCGAGCAGCGCGTCGCGCAGCGCGGTGACGAAGACGCCGGTGCCGCCGATCTGCGCGAGGTGCTCGCGGGAGGTGTCGCCGTACGTGGTGATCTCCACGAGTTCCACGGGGCGCCCGGTCAGCTTCCGGACCGCCTCCGCGACGTGCCCGGACTGGGCCATGGCGAGCTTGCTGCGCCTGGTCCCGAGCCTCAGTGCCCTCTCAGCCCTCTGGGCCCTCTCGGTCATACTCGCCCTCGGTTCTTAAGATCGGCTTCGTTGACGTCGGCCCGGCTGACGGAGGCGACCGTCTCCGGGTCGAGGTCGAAGAGTGTGCGCAGCGCGTCCGCGTACCCCGCGCCGCCGGGCTCGCTGGCGAGCTGCTTGACCCGTACGGTCGGCGCGTGGAGGAGCTTGTCCACCACACGGCGCACGGTCTGGGTGATCTCGGCGCGCTGCTTGTCGTCGAGGCCGGGCAGCCGGCCCTCCAGCCGGGCCATCTCGCCCGCGACGACGTCGGCGGCCATGGTGCGCAGCGCCACGACGGTCGGCGTGATGTGCGCGGCGCGCTGGGCGGCGCCGAAGGCGGCGACCTCGTCGGCGACGATGCCGCGCACCCGGTCCACGTCGGCGGCCATCGGCGCGTCGGCGGAGGCCTCGGCGAGCGACTCGATGTCGACGAGCCGGACGCCGGCCTGCCGGTGCACGGCGGCGTCGATGTCCCGGGGCATGGCCAGGTCGAGCAGCGCGAGCGGCGCCGTACGGCCGGCCATCGCGCTCTCCACGGCGGCGCCCGTCAGCACCAGGCCCGTGGCGCCGGTGCAGGAGACGACGACGTCGGCACGTGTCAGTTCGCCGCCCACGGACTCCATGGGCACGGCCCGGGCGGCCACGCCCGTGCCGCCGGGCTCGGTGAGGATCTGTACGAGCCGCTCGGCGCGTTCCACGGTCCGGTTGGCGATGACGATCTCGCCCACTCCGGCCCGTGCGAGGGTGGCGGCGGCCAGCGAGGACATGGAGCCGGCGCCGATGACGAGGGCCCGCTTGCCCTCGGCCCAGCCGGCCACGTCCGCGCCCGCGGCGAGCTGCTCCAGCCCGAAGGTGACGAGCGACTGACCGGCCCGGTCGATGCCGGTCTCGCTGTGGGCCCGCTTGCCGACCCGCAGCGCCTGCTGGAACAGGTCGTTCAGCAGCCTGCCCGCGGTGTGCATCTCCTGGCCGCGCGCGAGGGCGTCCTTGATCTGGCCGAGGATCTGCCCCTCGCCGACGACCATGGAGTCGAGCCCGCAGGCCACCGAGAACAGGTGGTGGACGGCGCGGTCCTCGTAGTGCACGTAGAGGTAGGGGGTGAGCTCCTCCAGCCCGACCCCGCTGTGCTGGGCGAGCAGCGTGGAGAGCTCGGCGACGCCCGCGTGGAACTTGTCCACGTCGGCGTAGAGCTCGATGCGGTTGCAGGTGGCCAGGACGGTGGCCTCGGCGGCCGGTTCGGCGGCGAGGGTGTCCTGGAGCAGCTTGCTCCGCGTGTCGGAGTCGAGGGAGGCCCGCTCCAGCACGCTGACGGGGGCGCTGCGGTGGCTGAGGCCGACGACCAGGAGGCTCATGCCGGCATCACCGCGGGCATGTCCCCGTCAGGCCCCTTCCGCTCCTCGGCGGCGGTGGCGGCCGCGCCCCGCAGGGGGGCGCCCGCCACGGCGGAGGCCGCGGGGGAGGGAGGCAGGACGGCCTCGCCGCCCGCGCCCGGCTCCTCGCCGGCCTTGCGCTGCTCGTGGAAGGCGAGGATCTGGAGCTCGATGGAGAGGTCGACCTTGCGCACGTCCACCCCGTCGGGCACGGACAGCACGGTCGGCGCGAAGTTCAGGATGGAGGTCACCCCGGCCGCGACGAGCCGGTCGCAGACCTGCTGCGCGGCGCCGGCGGGCGTGGCGATGACGCCGATGGAGACGCCGTTCTCCTCGACGATCTTCTCCAGGTCGTCGATGAACTGGACGGGGATGCCGGCGACCGGCTTGCCGACCATCGCGGGGTCGGCGTCGATCAGCGCGGCCACGCGGAAGCCACGGGAGGCGAACCCGCCGTAGTTGGCGAGGGCGGCGCCGAGGTTACCGATACCGACCATGACGATCGGCCAGTCCTGGGTGAGCCCCAGCTCGCGCGAGATCTGGTAGACGAGGTACTCGACGTCGTACCCCACACCGCGGGTGCCGTAGGAGCCGAGGTACGAGAAGTCCTTGCGCAGCTTCGCGGAATTGACGCCCGCCGCCGCCGCGAGCTCCTCGGAGGAGACCGTCGGCACGGAGCGCTCCGACAGTGCGGTGAGCGCCCGCAGATACAGCGGAAGCCTGGCGACGGTGGCCTCGGGGATTCCTCGGCTGCGGGTCGCCGGTCGGTGTGTTCGGCCAGTTGCCACGATGCTCCTGCGGGATGAGCGGGGCTGCAGGCGGCCATACGTACCAAGACCGCCCCGTCGACAGCAGGCTATGTCTTTGTGAACGCGTGCACAAAGATGGTGTCCATTTTGTCCGCGCAAAGTGACCGGGCTCACGCGAATCGTTCGCGCCATCCCGGAACCAAGGTGAACCTCAGTCCGTTCGCGAGCCGAAGGGGGCAAAGCTGTACACACTCCTCATGACCTCGCCCCCGAACCGCAACAAAACGCACACGATGGTAACCGCCTTTCCCGGTCACGCCGCCCGGCCGCCGCGGGCCGCCGGGGCACCGCTCAGGCCTCCAGGGCCCGCCGCAGCCGCCCGGCGTCCACCTTCCAGAACGTGTGCTGCTCACCGTCCACCAGCACAACCGGAATCTGCTCCCAGTACGCCCGGTGCAGTTCCTCATCCTGGAGGATGTCCTTCTCCTCCCACAGCGCGCCCGTCTCGGCGCACACCTCCCGGATCACCTCCCGCGCGTCGTCGCACAGGTGGCACCCGGGCTTCCCGATGAGGGTCACCGTGCGCGGGCCGGCCTTCTTCTTCGTACGTCCGAACATGCCCCTATTCTCCGTCCGGGCCATGCCGCCGCCGCACAGAGTTCACGCCATGGCATCCCCACACGTCGGGAAGGACCGAACACAGTGGCTATGCTCACGACATGGCCGCACTGGGATGGCTCACTCCGCACAGGCGTTCCGCCACCGCGCGCAGCGTGCTGGCGGGCGAGGCGTCGGCCGAGGCGGCCCGCAAGACCTCGCAGCCGGCGCCCGAACCCCAGTTCCCCGTCCCCGGCGACGAGCACGCCGCCGCCTTCTTCGACCTCGACAACACGGTGATGCAGGGCGCCGCGATCTTCCACTTCGGCCGCGGACTGTACAAGCGGAAGTTCTTCCAGCGCCGCGAGCTCGCCCGGTTCGCCTGGCAGCAGGCGTGGTTCCGGCTGGCAGGCGTCGAGGACCCCGAGCACATGCAGGACGCCCGCGACAGCGCGCTGTCCATCGTCAAGGGCCACCGCGTCTCCGAGCTGATGACCATCGGCGAGGAGATCTACGACGAGTACATGGCCGACCGCATCTGGCCCGGCACCCGCGCCCTGGCGCAGGCCCACCTGGACGCCGGCCAGAGGGTCTGGCTGGTCACGGCGGCCCCCGTGGAGACGGCGACCATCATCGCCCGCCGCCTGGGCCTGACCGGCGCCCTCGGCACGGTCGCCGAATCCGTGGACGGCGTCTACACCGGCAAGCTCGTCGGCGAGCCGCTGCACGGCCCGGCCAAGGCGGAGGCGGTCCGTGCCCTGGCCGCCGCGGAGGGCCTGGACCTCTCGCGGTGCGCGGCGTACAGCGACAGCCACAACGACATCCCGATGCTGTCGCTGGTGGGCCACCCGTACGCCATCAACCCGGACACCAAGCTCCGCAGGTACGCGCGCGAGCGCGAATGGCGGCTGCGCGACTACCGGACGGGCCGCAAGGCCGCCAAGGTCGGCATCCCGGCCGCCGCGGGCGTCGGCGCCCTGGCCGGCGGCACGGCCGCCGCGGTCGCCCTCCACCGCCGCCGCCGCTGACCCCCCGCGCCGCCCACGCGGCCGTCCCGGGCACCCGGGGCACCTGGCCCGCCGACCCGCACCCACCCGTGCCGCCCGCACCCGCCCCGCACCCACCCGTGCCGCCCGCGCCGCCCTCCGGGTCGTGGCCAATCCGGGCTTCTTACCCCCCTCCGGCCCCGGGCAGTCGCGCCGCCCGCACTCGGCCACAAGAGATCCCGCACTCAGCCAGAACTGGAAGTAATCCGATCAATAACTGGTCACGAAGTGCGACTTGATCAGCCGCGTAGACGTAACAGAAGCGACTGAATCGATGATTTGAGCAACTCGGTGTAGCGCTCCCTGCACTAAGCGTTATTCTCCTCAAACGCATACGGGACCCCCTCGCGTCGCTACGACGGGTGAACGGTTCCGTACTGCACGTGATGGAAGCTCTGCCTCTGGGAGTCCCGTGTACCCACACGTCGGGGTTGACGCCTCGGGCCTGGCTACGCTCCGCGCGACGGTCCTCGACCATCTGCGCGGCTTCGTCCCCACCGCGTACGCCGTCCCGGCCTTCGCCTCACCGGCACTCGCCGGTCCTTGCTATGCCCTCGCCGACGGCGGCGCAGCCGTCGGGAGACGCGGCGGCCGGGGCGGTTCGGGCACCTCGACCACCGCCCGACGGCCCACCGCCGACAGCGACAGCGCACGCATGATGGAGCTGGTCGAGCGCGCCCAGGCCGGCGAGGCCGAAGCCTTCGGCCGCCTGTACGACCAGTACAGCGACACCGTCTACCGCTACATCTACTACCGCGTCGGCGGGAAGGCGACGGCCGAGGACCTGACCAGCGAGACGTTCCTGCGCGCCCTGCGCCGCATCTCCACCTTCACGTGGCAGGGGCGCGATTTCGGTGCCTGGCTGGTCACCATCGCTCGCAACCTGGTCGCCGACCACTTCAAGTCGAGCCGTTTCCGACTGGAAGTGACCACCGGCGAAATGCTGGACGCCAACGAGGTCGAGCGCAGCCCGGAGGACTCGGTCCTGGAGTCCCTCTCCAACGCGGCCCTCCTCGAGGCCGTGCGCAAGCTGAACCCGCAGCAGCAGGAGTGCGTGACCCTGCGCTTCCTCCAGGGCCTGTCGGTCGCCGAGACCGCCCGGGTCATGGGCAAGAACGAGGGCGCGATCAAGACCCTCCAGTACCGGGCGGTCCGGACCCTGGCGCGTCTGCTCCCCGAAGACGCCCGCTGACCGCCCGTCCACCCCGACTCTCCGCCCGTCCACCCCAACTCACCTACCGTGACGCCTCGATGACGCGCTGGTCCGATCATCTTTCGTGCGTAACCCAAGTGCCGAGACGCTCGTTGTGCGGGATGCAGGCTCCCTGTGGTCGCACCCCGAGCCCAGCCCCTCACTCGTTCGTGTGGATGTGCTCAAGGTGTGCAACCTTCCGGACCCCCCGGGGAGTCGACCGTCATGACGAGAGGAGGTGCCGCCAGTGATCGCGAACGTATCGGCGCACCGGCGGGCGAACGCCTTCGCCCAGGCCCTGGAAGAGCAGGCGGCCGAGCAGCCCGAGGCATCGGTCGAACCGACCGAACAGGGTCGGCTGTTGGCCCTGGCGAGCGGTCTCGGCGAGCTGCCGAAGCCGGAGTTGGACCCCGACGTGAAGGTGGTGCAGCGGGCACAGCTCGTCGCCGCCATGGAGGCGATGTTCGCCGAGGGGAGCGCGTCCGCGGGCCCTACGGTGCCGGAGCAGCGGGCGGCGTCCGGGCGGGGAGCCCACCGGGCCACCGCGCTCCGGAGGTTGCGCCCCCGCTCCCGCTGGTCGAAGGGGCTCGCCGCCGGCGGGCTCACGGTCGGGGTGGCGGCGGGCGCGTTCAGCGGAGTGGCCGCTGCCAGTTCCGACGCCCTCCCGGGTGACTCGCTGTACGGGCTGAAGCGCGGAATGGAAGACCTCAAGCTCGGTATGGCGGACGACGACGCCGACCGGGGCGAGATCTACCTGAACCAGGCTTCCACCCGGCTGGGCGAGGCCCGCCGCCTGATGGAGCGCGACCGCTCCGGGTTGCTGGACCACGAGTCCCTGGGCGAGATCCGGCGGGCGCTCAACGGCATGCAGCACGACGCCTCCGAGGGCCACCGGCTGCTCCGCCTGGCCTACGAGCGGGACGGCACCATCGCGCCGATGGCCACGCTCAGTTCGTTCGCCCGCAGCCACCGGGACGCCTGGAACGGCCTGCGCGACCGGCTGCCCGCCCAGCTCACCGACGTACGGGACCAGGTGAGTGACGTCTTCGCCGCCATAGACGAAGAGGTCGGGCCGCTCCAGTCCAAGCTGCCGCAGGCCCCGGAGCGGAGCGACGGCCGGGGCTCGAGCCGGCCGGGTGCCACCGAGGACTCCACCGGCTCCCGCCCCTCCTACCAGTCCCCGTCGGCCCCGGAGTCCCGGCCCTCGGGCAGCAGCAGCAAGCCCGGCCCCTCCGGTTCCGGCTCCGGCCCGGCGAAGGACGACGGCCTGCTCGGCGGCAACACGGGCGGGCTGCTCGAACCGGAGCCGGCGACCTCCGCACCGCCCTCCGGCGGCGGCACCCAGTCCACCCCGCCGCCCGCTCCGGACGTCACGATCCCGCCGCTGTTCCCGGGCATCATCGGCGGCCTGGGCATCGACGAGGAAGACGCGAGGTAGAGCGGCGGTGGGCGCCCCCCCCCGGGGGCGCCCCCCCCCCCCCCCGCCCCCCAAAACCCCCGCCGCAAAGACCCCCGCCGCTCAGAAGAACACCGGCCCTCAGAAGAACACCGACCGCCGCTGCACCAGAAGCTTGTAGAGCGTGTGCTGGATCTGTTCCCGCACCTGGTCCGTCAGGTTGAACATCAGCATCGGGTCCTCCGCCGCCTCCGGCGGGAAGCCGTCCGTCGGGATCGGCTCGCCGAACTGGATGGTCCACTTCGTCGGCAGCGGCACCATCCCCAGCGGCCCGAGCCAGGGGAACGTGGGCGTGATCGGGAAGTACGGGAAGCCCAGCAGCCGTGCCAGCGTCCTGGCGTTACCGATCATGGGGTAGATCTCCTCCGCCCCCACGATCGAACACGGGACGATCGGCGCCCCCGCCCGCAGCGCGGTCGAGACGAACCCGCCGCGGCCGAACCGCTGGAGCTTGTAGCGCTCGCCGAAGGGCTTCCCGATGCCCTTGAAGCCTTCCGGCATCACCCCGACGACCTCACCGCGCTGGAGCAGCCGCTCCGCGTCCTCCGCGCACGCCAGCGTGTGCCCCGCCTTGCGGGCCAGCTCGTTGACGACCGGCAGCATGAAGACCAGGTCCGCGGCGAGGAGCCGCAGGTGGCGCCCTGCCGGGTGGTTGTCGTGCACGGCGACCTGCATCATCAGCCCGTCCAGCGGCAGCGTCCCCGAATGGTTCGCCACCACCAGCGCCCCGCCCTCGGACGGGATGTTCTCGATGCCCTTCACCTCGACGCGGAAGTACTTCTCGTACAGCGGCCGCAGCAGCGACATCAGGACCTGGTCGGTGAGCTCCTCGTCGTACCCGAACTCGTCGACCTCGTACTCGCCGGTGATCCGCCGCCGCAGGAAGGCCAGCCCGCCGGCGATCCGCCGCTCCCAGTCGCCGCCGTCCGCACCCGTGCCGGCCCGCGCGTCCTCCGGTGCCCCGTCCGTGCCCGTGCCGGCCGCCGCCCCGGGCGTCTGAGGCCCCGGCAGGGCGCTCACCCCGCCCTCGCCCGTACGCCGCCGGGTGCCGCCGCCCAGCAGGGACCGCCGGCGGCCCGGCCGGGGGCCGGTCGCACCCGCGCGCGACCGGTCGTCGTCGAACGGAATGACCTTGGCGTCCGCCATCGTTGAATCGCGCTCCCTCATCCGGCGCTCTGAGTCGTCTTCGCCCGGCCGCCGCCCAGCAACGGCAGCGACGACGAGGCGATCCGGTCGACCGCCCCCGCGAGGGCCTCCGGCGGCAGCAGGCCCGGGCCCCGGCCGCGGGCGAAGTCCGCGAAGGTCTCCGCGGTCGTGTACGTGGGTGCGAAGCCGAGCGTCTCGCGCATCTGCGCCGTGCTCACCACCCGGCCGTGCGTCAGGAGCCGGATCTGCTCGGGCGAGAAGTCCGTCACGCCGACCGTGCGCAGCGCCGTACCCACCCAGGTGACCGCCGGCAGCGGCACCGGCACCGTCGGGCGCCCCAGCCGCCTCGAGCACTGCGACAGCGTCAGCACACCGTCACCGGCCACGTTGAACGTGCCGCTGTTGAGCGTGCCGCGCCGCGGCTCGTGCGAGGCGATCCGCAGCACCTCGACGACGTCGTCCTCGTGGACGAACTGCAACCGCGGGTCGTAGCCGAACACCGTCGGCAGGACGGGCAGCGACAGGTACTCGGCCAGCGGCGAGTCCGCGGCCGGCCCGAGGATGTTGGCGAACCGCAGCACGCACACCGCCACGTCGGGCCGCCGTCGCGCGAAGCCGCGCACGTACCCCTCGACCTCGACGGCGTCCTTCGCGAAGCCGCCGCTCGGCAGGGACTTCGGCGGTGTCGTCTCCATGAAGACGGCCGGGTCGCGGGGGGCGGAGCCGTACACGCTCGTACTGGACTTCACCACCAGGCGGCTGACCGTCGGTGACTTCTGGCACGCCCCGAGGAGCTGCATGGTGCCGATGACGTTGGTCTCCTTGACCGCAGTCCGGCCGCCGGCGCCCAGCGGCGTCCCGGTGACGTCCATGTGGACGACGGTGTCGACCCCGTACTCGGCCAGGACCCGCCCTATGGCGGGCTGGCGGATGTCGGCACGGACGAACTCCGCGTCACCCAACTGGTGGGCGGGCGGGACGGCGTCCACGCCGATGACCCGCTCCACCTCCGGGTCCCGCTGGATGCGGCGGACGAACCTGCCGCCGAGCTGCCGGGCCACGCCGGTGACGAGCACGACCTTCCCCAAGATCAGCGCCTTCCGTTCGGTCCTCGCCTACCGGCCACCGTAGCGGGTGAATGGTGCGCTGTAATGACCGCCGCACCCCGACGGGTCACGCGGGAAACACCGCGGCCCTCCCACCGGAACCGGTGGAAGGGCCGCGAATGGCGCACGTACAGCCGTCGCTTACTTCTTGTTGCGACGCTGAACGCGGGTGCGCTTGAGCAGCTTGCGGTGCTTCTTCTTGGCCATCCGCTTACGCCGCTTCTTGATAACAGAGCCCACGACTACCCTCGCTCACTTCTCGGAACACCCCCGCACAAGCGGGGATCTCGGTGCGGGGCGTCTGGGCCCACACGACCTACGTCGGTCTAGCCTACCGGCCCGAGCGCCGAGCTTGTAATCCGAGGGGTACATGGGACTCCCCTGACGGCGGCTAAGCCGTCTCCACCCCCACAAAGGACTCACGGAGGTACTCGTGAACCGCTTGCTCCGGCACCCGGAATGACCTGCCCACCCGGATCGCCGGCAGATGACCGCTGTGCACCAAGCGGTACACGGTCATCTTCGACACTCGCATCACCGCGGCGACTTCCGCCACGGTCAGGAACTTGACCTCGTTGAGAGGCCTCTCGCCAGCAGCAGCCATGACCCACCTGTACCTTCCGCCCGCAACGCCCACCGGCTTCCCCTCCGGTGACTCTTCGTCGCGGTGCGCTCACTCACCAGACTAGGGGCGGGTGATACGAGTGGGGAAGAGGAGCTGCCATCGGCCGCCTACCGTGACAGACACGCTCGATTGAGTACATAGCGAGTAAGCGGTCGGTAGTAATCAGACCGCACAGCGTCATCAAGGGGAACGGCGACGGACACCCGTCCCTCGGCCTCCCCGACGAAGAGCGCGGGGTCGTCCGTGTCGGCCAGGCCGACGGCCTCAATACCGAGCTGACCTGCGCCGCAGACCCATCCGTGGTCTCCCACGACGAGCTCCGGCAGGGGCCCTCCGGCGTCCGCCAGACCCTCCAGAGCTGCCCTGACCGGGAGGGGGGAATGGGTGTGTGCGCCGGTCTCACAACCGGCGCCTTCGGCCCCTTCTTCCCGCACCAACGCGACTCCCCGTACGTAGTCGAGACTGTACGTACGTACGCCGAACCGGGTCGTTATGTCGACACATCGCCCCTGCGCGGGTGTGAGAACGAGACATCCGGCCGCCGACAAAGCGTCTGCGAGCCCGGCGTAGAAACCGAGCAGTCGGTGTGGATGACCGGTCCCGAGCAGCACCGGAGCCCGTCTCCTGGCCGCCTCCGCCAGCCGCGCGGCGAACGCGCCGAGCGCGCTCAGTGTCCGCTCCGGGTCGATGACGTCGGGCCCGGACCGGTACGCGGGGTCGCCGGAGACCCCGCACTTGTCCGCCATCAGCCGTAACAAGTCCCGCTCGTCCCACCTCCACAGCGGATCGAGCCCCAGGGTCACCCGGGGGTCCCGGGCCGCGAACAGGCGGTAGCTCCGCAGACTCTGCTCCCGCGAGGTCGCCACCGGACCGGCCAGCCCGGCCGCCAACAAATGCGCACGCATCGCACCGGTACTCAGCACCCTGCCGATGCTGCCGCACCACCCCCGCGCGGGCGCCAAAACCTTGGCGACACCCCACAGTTGGCGTAACCCCGCCGAAGGCGGGCGCGGGTGCCCCAGGGCGGCCCTCCCCGCCAGGCAGGGACCACCCGCCGGCCGCTCCCCTACGGCAGCAGCCCCCGCAGCGGGAACACCGCCCGGCGGGCCGCCAGCACCGCCTGGTCGAGCCGGTCCGCCGGGTCGTACCCCTCGTCCCAGCCCCGCCACGACAGCGGCCACCGCCCGTCGGTCATCCGCCCCGGCGCGAGCTGCCGCGTCCGCGCGTACACCTCGTCCCGCCACGACGACGGGATCACCGACTCGGGCTCCACCGGAGCACCCGCCGCGATGCCCACCAGATGCGTCCACGAACGCGGGACGACGTCCACGACCGCGTACCCGCCGCCGCCCAGGGCGACCCAGCGCCCGTCGGCGTACTCGTGGGCCAGGTCGTGGCAGGCCGCCTGGACCGCCCGCTGGGCGTCCAGGGACACCGCCAGGTGCGCGAGCGGGTCCTCGAAGTGGGTGTCCGCCCCGTGCTGCGTCACCAGCACCTGGGGCCGGAAGTCCGCCAGCAGCTCGGGCACCACCGCGTGGAACGCCCGCAGCCAGCCGGCGTCGCCCGTCCCGGCGGGCAGCGCCACGTTCGCCGCACCGCCCTCGGCGGGCCCCGCCGCGCCCGTCTCCTCCGGCCACCCGGTGCCCGGGAACAGCGTGCGCGGGTGCTCGTGCAGCGAGATGGTCAGCACCCGGGGGTCCTCCCAGAACGCCGCCTGCACACCATCCCCGTGGTGCACGTCCACGTCCACGTACGCCACCCGCTCGGCGCCCAGCTCCAGCAGCCGCGCGATCGCCAGGGACGCGTCGTTGTAGATGCAGAAGCCCGCCGCCGAACCCGGCATCGCGTGGTGCAGCCCGCCCGCGAAGTTCACCGCGTGCGCGGCCTCGCCCCGCCACACGGCCTCGGCCGCACCGACCGACTGACCCGCGATCAGCGCCGACGCCTGGTGCATCCCGGCGAACGCCGGATCGTCCAGCGTTCCCAGCCCGTACGCCTGGTCCGCCGCCCCCGGGTCCGCCGACGCCGCCCGTACGGCCGCCACGTAGTCCTCACGGTGCACCAGCCGCAGCGTGGAGTCCCCGGCCGGCTTCGCGGCCACCACGTCCACCTGACGGTCCAGCCCGTACGCCCGCACCAACCCCATGGTCAGCGCGAGGCGCACCGGGTCCATCGGGTGCCCGGCTCCGAAGTCGTACCCGGTCAGTGCGTCATCCCACATCAACAGTGCGCGGCCGCTCATGCCCGCCACCGTATCGGTCCCGTTCAACGCCGAACGACCGGGCATACCGCAGCGTCACCAGCACCAACACCAGGGGCACCAGCATCGCCCCGCGGTAACTCCACGCGTCCCCCAGCGCACCCACCAGCGGCGAGCCGACGAGGAAGCCCACGTAGTTGAAGACGTTCAGTCGCGCCACCTCCGCGTCACCGCGCGCCGCGGCGAACGTCTGCGGCACCAGCACGCTCAGGCCGACGCCGAGCAGCGTGAACCCCGCCACCCCGGCCCCCGGCCCCGGCGCGCCGGCCACCACCCCGAACCCGGCCGCCGCCAGCACCGCCCCACCCCGCACCACGGCCACCGCACCGAACCGCCGCACCCCCAGGTCCCCCACGGCCCGGCCCAACAGGGTCGTGACCATATAGGCGTTGTACGGAACCGTCGCCAGCGCCTCCGAGCCGCCCAGCACGTCCGTCAGGTACTTCGCGCTCCAGTTGGAGACCGTCGAGTCACCGATGTACGCGAACGTCATCACCAGGCACAGCGGCACCAGCACCCCGGCCGCGCGGCCTCCCGCCGGCCCCTCCCCGCCTCCCCGTCCCCCGTCCACGTACCACCGGCTCCCCACCAGCGCCGCCGGCAGCACCACCACGACGACCGCCAGGTACGACACGCCCAGCGCCACATCCCTGTGCACCGCCACCCAGGCCAGCGACGCCCCCACGATCCCGCCCAGGCTGTACGCCGCGTGGAACCCGAGCATGATGCTGCGTCCGTACGCGTGCTGGAGGCTCACGCCCAGCATGTTCATCGACGCGTCGAGCGCCCCGACGGCCAGCCCGAACACCGAGAGCGCGACCGCCACGTGCCACATCCGCTCCCCGGCGCCCACCCCGAGGAGCGCGAGCAGCACCACCGGCTGCGCCCACCGGAGCACCGCGCTCGGCGCCACCCGGCGCACCAGCTTCCCGGCGGCCACGCTCCCCACACCGGCGAGCACGGGCACGGCCGCCAGGAAGGCCGGCAGCAGGGAGTCGGATATCCCGCAGCGGTCCTGAATCGCGGGGATACGTGTCACCAGGAGCGCGAACGTCACCCCCTGCACGAAGAAGCAGACCGCCAGCGAGCCCCGCCCACGCCTCAACCGCGCATCCGTCATGGCGGCACAGCGTAGGGCGCTCACCTACCGCTGAGTAGACCGATCACACGCGTCACCCGAGCAGTTCCATCAGCGTCCCCATGTCGTCGAAGCAGCCCTTGGCCCCCGCCAGCTTCCCGGCCGGGGTCATCGCGGTGAACCCGTACACGTCCATCCCCGCCGCCAGCGCGGCCCGCACTCCCAACGGAGAGTCCTCGACCACCACGCACCGCTCGGGCGCCACCCCCATCCGCTCGGCGGCGTACAGGAACAGATCCGGTGCCGGCTTCCCCCGCCCCACGTCCTGGGCGCTGAAGACCGTGCCCTCACCGAACCACCGGTCCAGCCCGGTCTTCCGGTGCCCGACCCGAATCCGCTCATGGCTCCCGGACGACGCGACGCAGTACGGCACCCCCTCGGCGGCGAGCTTCTCCAGCACCTCCGGTACGCCGGCGACCACCTGCAACTCGCGCTCGAACGCGGCGAACACACGGGCGTGGAAAATGTCGTCGAAGTCCTCCGGCAGCCGCTGCCCGGACCGCTCCAGCACCAGATCGTGAATGCGGTGCACCGCGGCGCCCATGTAGTCCCGCAGGGAGTCCTCGTACGTGGTGGGGTGCCCGAGCTCGGTCAGGTACGCGGCCAGGATGGTGTTGGAGACGGGCTCGCTGTCCACGAGCACACCGTCATTGTCGAAGATGACCAAGTCATAGCGCATAACCCGACTGTAAACGCGAAAAAGCCCCGCACCAGAGGTGCGGGGCTTTCCCACAAAATTTGTTCGGCGGCGTCCTACTCTCCCACAGGGTCCCCCCTGCAGTACCATCGGCGCTGAAAGGCTTAGCTTCCGGGTTCGG
>NZ_SMNQ01000014.1 GCF_004353505.1 Streptomyces sp. WAC05374 | reverse complement strand
CTTGAGAGGGTAAGGCTCCCAGTAGACGACTGGGTTGATAGGCCGGATATGGAAGCCCAGTAATGGGTGGAGTTGACCGGTACTAATAGGCCGAGGGCTTGTCCTCAGTTGCTCGCGTCCACTGTGTGGTTCCCGGGTTGCGAACAGTCGCACCGGTTGAACCAGCTCCACTTACTTAATTGAAGAGTGTGCTTGTTCGCTAGAACCCGATAGGGTTTCGGTGGTCATAGCGTTAGGGAAACGCCCGGTTACATTCCGAACCCGGAAGCTAAGCCTTTCAGCGCCGATGGTACTGCAGGGGGGACCCTGTGGGAGAGTAGGACGCCGCCGAACAATCTTTCAAGGACCCTTGGTCCCAGCGTGCATGCTGGGACCAAGGGTCCTTTTTGTTTTGCTTGATCTTTTCTCGAAGCGCGTCGGGAGGCCGGCTGCGCGAGAATGACTGCGGTACCCGAAGACAGGAGCCATAGCCATGTCCACCAACTCCTCCGACGATCGTCCGGAGCGCGAGCCGCGCCGTAGGGACGGTGGTGAGCGGGGCGGCTTCCGTGGACCCCGTCGCGACGACAACCGGGGCAGCGGTGGCGGCGGCTTCCGCCGCGACCGGGACGACCGCGGTGGGCGCCCGGCCGGCGGCGGTGGCGGATTCCGTCGGGACGATCGCCGCGACGACCGTCGGGACGACCGGGGTGGCTTCCGTCGGGACGACCGGGGTGGCTTCCGTCGGGACGAGCGGGCGCCCCGGCCCGACGACCGCGGCGGGTTCCGTCGTGACGACCGGCGTGATGACCGGCGCGATGACCGTGGTGGGTTCCGCCGCGACGACCGGCGTGACGAGCGTCGGGACGACCGGGGTGGCTTCCCGCGGGATGACCGTGGGTTCCGGCGGGACGACCGGCGTGACGACCGCGGCGGGTTCCCCCGTGACGACCGGGCGCCCAGGCGCGATGACCGTCGGGACGACCGTCGTGACGACCGGGGTGGCCGTCCGGTCGCCGGCCGTGGCTTCCGTCGGGACGACAACCGTGGCGGCGGGTTCCGCCGCGACGACCGGCGGGACGATCGTCGTGATGACCGTCGGGACGAGCGCCGCGACGACCGTGGTGGGTTCCGTCGTGACGACCGTCGTGATGACCGGCGTGATGACCGGCGTGACGACCGTGGTGGGTTCCGTCGTGACGACCGGCGTGATGACCGGCGTGACGACCGGGGTGGCTTCCGTCGTGACGACCGCCGGGACGACCGGCGTGACGACCGTGGTGGGTTCCGCCGCGATGACCGGCGTGACGAGCGTCGGGACGACCGGGGTGGCTTCCCGCGCGATGACCGTGGGTTCCGGCGGGACGACCGGCGTGACGACCGCGGCGGTTTCCCCCGTGACGACCGGGCGCCCCGGCGTGACGACCGTGGCGGGTTCCGGCGGGACCGGGACGACCGGCCGCGTGGGCCCCGGCGCGACGACCGTGACCGCGGCGGGTACCGGGGACGGGACGACCGTGGCGGTTTCCGCCGGGACGACCGGGACCGGCGCGACCGGGACCGGGAGCCCATCAAGCGGCTGCCGATTCCGCCGGAGGTCACCGGTGACGAGATCGACAAGGACGTACGGCAGGAGCTGATGAGCCTGCCGAAGACGCTCGCCGAGGACGTCGCCAGGAACCTGGTGATGGTCGCCAAGCTCATCGACGAGGAGCCGGAGAAGGCGTACGCGTACTCGCGCATCGCGCTGCGGCTGGCCTCGCGGGTGGCGGCCGTGCGGGAGGCGGCGGGCTTCGCGGCGTACGCGACCCAGAAGTACGCCGAGGCGCTGGCGGAGTTCCGGGCGGCGCGGCGGATGACCGGCAGCGTCGAGCTGTGGCCCGTCATGGCGGACTGCGAGCGCGGCCTGGGGCGGCCCGAGCGTGCACTGGCGATGGCCGGTGAGCCCGAGGTGCAGAAGCTGGACAAGGCCGGCCAGGTCGAGATGCGGCTCGTCGCCGCCGGGGCGCGCAGGGACATGGGGCAGCTCGACGCCGCCATCGTGACCCTCCAGAGCCCGGAGCTGGCGTCGAACTCCGTGCAGTCGTGGACGGCGCGCCTGCGGTACGCGTACGCCGACGCCCTGCTGGAGGCCGGGCGTGAGGACGAGGCGCGTGAGTGGTTCGCCAAGGCGCTGGAGGCCGACAAGGACGGTTCGACCGACGCTTCGGACCGGCTCGCCGAGCTGGACGGGGTGGAGTTCGTCGACGCCATCGTGGAGGACCACGAGGACGGCGAGGACGAGGACGCCCCGGCGGACGGGACGGACGAGGAACCGCGCGGCTGAGTGACAGGAAAGGGGCGGCACCCGGTGGGTGCCGCCCCTTTTCGTATGTCCGGCGTCCGTCAGTCGACGTCCAGGCTGCGGAGCACCAGGCCCGTCGCCGGCTTGGGGCCGAAGGACGTCGACTTGCGCGGCATGGTGACGCCCTGGCG
Organism: Streptomyces sp. WAC05374; assembly: GCF_004353505.1. Lineage (GTDB taxonomy): Bacteria > Actinomycetota > Actinomycetes > Streptomycetales > Streptomycetaceae > Streptomyces. Next base: position 171,286 of record NZ_SMNQ01000014.1, on the reverse strand, counting down.
GGCCAGGTCGCGGACGACCTCCTCGCGTACCGGGTGCATCAGGACGGCCGTGCCTCCCCGGCGTTCGGCCTGGGCGACGGCGGCCCCGGCGTCGTGGATGTAGGTGATGTCCTCGGGGGTGTCGGGGACGCGCCAGACGCGGTCGATGAGGGCGGCGTGCAGGACGGTCGCGTCGAGGGTGCGCCATGCCTCGGGCCGGTCCGCCGGGATCGCGCGGACCAGGAGCTCCGGGGCAGGGCGGTCGATCAGGTGGAAGGGCCCGGTGCCGCCGCCGGTGAGGAGGAAGGCGTTGCCGTCCGAGGCGGCGGTGGCGAGGGCGTCCAGGGCGGCCGGCAGCGGCGCGTCGATGGTGCGGACGCGGAAGGTGTCGCCGAGGGCGGCGAGCGCGTCGGCGACCGGGAGGCGGTTGAGGAGCCGGTGGATGGCGCGTACCTGGAGCGGGTAGCGGGCCGTGTCGATGAGGAGGACCAGGCCGTAGTTCCACGGGCCGGGAGCGGAGTGCTCCTCGCGCAGGCGCAGGTACGTGGCCCAGCGGTGGTGGCCGTCGGCGATCAGGGCCTGGTGGCGGCCGAGGTCCTCGGCGACCTCGGCGAGTGCGGCCGGGTCGGTGACGGACCACAGCCGGTGGCTGATGCCGTCCTCGGTGGTGGTGGCGAGGAGCGGTGCGCGCAGGACGGTGCGTTCGATGACGGCGGTGGCGCCGGTGGCGGTGCCGTTGCCCCGGTAGGTGAGGAGCAGCGGGTCGAGGTTCGCGGCGGTCGTGCGCATGAGGGAGGCGCGGTCCTCGACGACGTGCGGTATGACGTCCTCGTGGGGGAGCACGATCCCCTCGGCGGGGGTGGTCAGTTCCAGGGCGCCGATGAGGCCGCGCTGGAGGAGGTCGCCCTTGCGCTGCTCGTACACGTAGAGCGCGGGTTCGGTGTCGGCGGCGAGGACGCCGTCGGAGAGCCAGGAGTGCAGGGTGTCGGCGGCCTGGCGGTGCCGGGCCTCGGTGGTGGCCGTCTGCGCCGCCTGCGGCAGGATCAGCCGCACGATGTTGTGGGGGTCGGCCGACTCCAGGTGGTGGACACCGTCGGGCCGTACGACCACGTCGTACGGCGGTGAGGTCACCGCGGCAAGGCTCCCGACCCGTTCGGGGACATAGCGCAGTCCGCGGAAAGGTGTCAGGTGCAGACCGCCATTGGCCGCAGAACCTGTGGTGTTCATCCCTGCATCGTATGTGGATCGGGGGTATGAGCGATGATCGGGGGCAGTCGGCTTTCGTCAGCGAGGAGTTCGGGACATGGGGCAGCGGGGCAGGAACCGGCCGGGTGGCAGTGCGCGCGCGCTGAGCGAGGCGTACGACACGGCGCTGCTCGACCTGGACGGGGTGGTGTACGCGGGCGGGGAGGCGATCGCGTACGCGGTGGAGTCGCTGGGAACGGCGCGGGACGGCGGGATGCACCTGGCGTACGTCACCAACAACGCGCTGCGGACGCCCGCCGCGGTGGCGGCGCACCTGAGTGAGCTGGGCGTGCCGGCCGAGCCGTCCGACGTGATCACCTCGGCGCAGGCGGTGGCCCGGCTGATCGCCGACCAGGTGCCGCCGGGGTCGCGGGTGCTGGTGATCGGCGGTGAGGGGCTGCGGGTCGCGCTGCGGGAGCGCGGGCTGGAGCCGGTGGAGTCGGCCGACGACGACCCGGCGGCCGTCGTGCAGGGGTACGGGGGGCCGGAGCTGCCGTGGGGGCGGTTCGCGGAGGCGGCGTACGCGGTGGCGCGGGGGGTGCCGTGGTTCGCGTCCAACACCGACCTGACGATCCCGAGCCCGCGGGGCATCGCGCCGGGCAATGGTGCGGCGGTGGAGGTGGTGCGGATCGCGACGGGCGCGGAGCCGCAGGTGGCGGGCAAGCCGTTGCCGCCGATGCACCGCGAGACGATCCTGCGGACGGGTGCGGAGCGGCCGCTGGTGGTGGGCGACCGGCTGGACACCGACATCGAGGGGGCGTTCAACGGGGGCGTGGACTCGCTGCTGGTCCTGACCGGGGTGACGGACGCGGCGCGTCTGCTGGCGGCGGTGCCGGAGCACCGTCCGACGTACGTGGACGCGGATCTGCGGGGGCTGCTGACCGGGCAGCCGGAGGTGACCGGGTCGGTGGAGGCCGGGTTCGGCTGCGGTGGGTGGACGGCGTCGGTGCGCGGGGACGCCTTCGTCCTGGACGGCGAGGGTGGCGCGCTGGACGGGCTGCGGGCGCTGTGCGCGGCGGCGTGGACGCACGCGGGGGACGGTTCGTGCGCGCTGGAGGCGGGGAAGGCGCTGGCCCGGCTGGGGTGGTGAGGCTCCCGGGGCGGGTGGGGACGGTCGAGGCCGCCACGGAGGAGAACCAAAGGTAGGCTAACCTAACCGGGTGTTGGTCGACAGTCCTCCCAAACAGAGCGCGGACTCCTCCGCCGCAGCCGAGCCGCGCGGGCGCCGTGCGGTGCGCGCGGCGGGGCTGCTGGCGTCCGTCGGTGTCCTGCTGCTCATCTGTGCCGCGAGCATCGTGGTCGGGGCCAAGCCGGTCCCGCTCGACGACGTGTGGCACGGTCTGTTCCACTACTCCGGGACGGGCAACGACGTGCTCATCCGGGACCTGCGGGTGCCCCGGACGGTACTGGGAGTGATCGTCGGCGCCGCACTGGGCCTCTCCGGTGCCGTGATGCAGGCGCTCACCCGCAACCCGCTCGCCGAACCCGGCCTGCTGGGCGTGAACGCGGGCGCCTCGGCCGCGGTCGTGACCGCCATCAGCTTCCTGGGCGTCACCTCGCTGACCGGCTACGTGTGGTTCGCCTTCCTGGGCGCCGCCGTGGTCTCGGTCGTCGTGTACGTGCTCGGCGGCAGCCGCAGCGCCACCCCGGTACGGCTCGCGCTCGCGGGGACGGCGGCGACCGCCGCGCTGTACGGGTACGTCAACGCCGTGCAGCTTCTGGACTCGGCCGCCCTGGACCGGCTGCGCTTCTGGACCGTCGGCTCGCTGGCCAACGCCGACATGACGACGGTGCGCAGCGTGGCGCCGTTCGTCGCCGTGGGCGTCGTCCTCGCGCTGCTGATCGCCCGGCCGCTCAACGCCATGGAGATGGGCGACGACACCGCCCGCGCGCTGGGCGCGCATCTGAACCGGACGCGCGCCGCCGGCATGGTAGCCGTGACCCTGCTGTGCGGCGCCGCGACCGCCGCGTGCGGCCCGATCGTGTTCGTCGGCCTGATGGTGCCGTACCTCGTGCGCGCCCTGACCGGCCCCGACATGCGGTGGATCCTGCCGTACGCGGCGGTGCTCGCGCCCGTGCTGCTGCTGGGCTCCGACGTGCTGGGGCGGGTGGTGGCCCGGCCCTCCGAGCTCCAGGTCGGCATCGTGACCGCGCTCGTCGGCGGCCCCGTCTTCATCCACCTCGTACGCCGCAAGAGGATGGCCCAGTTGTGACCACGCGTACCGCCAAGGCCCTGCGCACGCCCGGGGGCCTGTCCCTCCGCTACGAGCCCCGCGCGGCCGTCACGCTCCTGCTGCTGGCGGTGGTGACCGCGGCGGCCGGCGTCGTCCTGATCGGCAGCGGCGACTTCCCGATCGCGCCCGGGGACGTGGTCGCCACCCTGCTCGGCGACGGCACCATGGCGCAGGAGTTCGTCGTCCGGGACCTGCGGCTGCCGCGCGTCCTCGTGGCGGTCCTGGTCGGCGCGTCCCTGGGGCTGGGCGGCGCGGTGTTCCAGTCCGTCTCGCGCAACCCGCTCGGCAGCCCCGACATCATCGGCTTCGGCCAGGGTGCCACCGTGGGCGCGCTCACCGTGATCGTGCTCTTCGGCGGCGGCGCCACCGCCGTCGCGGGCGGCGCCGTCGTGGGCGGTGTGGTGACCGGTGTCCTGATCTACCTGCTCGCCTGGAAGCGGGGCGTGCACGGCTTCCGGCTGGTACTCGTCGGCATCGGCGCGGCCGCGATCCTGACCGCCGTCATCCACTACCTGATCACCAAGGCCAGCCTGATCGACGCCACCCGGGCCGTGCTGTGGATGACCGGCACCCTCGACGGGCGCGACTGGGCGCAGTTCTGGCCGCTGCTCGCCGTCTGCGCCGTGCTCGTGCCGCTGGTGCTGGGGCACGGGCGGCCGCTGCGGATGCTGGAGATGGGCGACGACGCCGCGTACGCGCTCGGGGTGAAGGTGGAGCGGACGCGCCTGGTGCTGATGGGCTCGGCCGTGCTGCTGGTGTCCGTCGCCACGGCAGCCGCCGGTCCGATCACCTTCGTCGCGCTCAGCGCGCCGCAGCTCGCCCGGCGGCTCACCCGCTCGCCCGGCCCCAACCTCGCCGCGTCCGCCCTCATGGGCGCCGCCCTGCTGCTGGTCGCCGACTGGACCGCCACCAACGCCTTCGGCGAGTCGGAACTGCCGGTGGGCGTCGTGACCGGTGTCGTCGGCGGCGTGTACCTGCTGTGGCTGCTGGTCACCGAGCGCCGGGCAGGCCGGATATGACCCCCGTGAACCACGAGAACACCAGAAGGGCCCCCATGCAGCAGCGCCTGAGCGCGGAGGCGGTCACCCTCGCCTACGAGCAGCGGATCATCGCCCGCGACCTCTCGGTCGAGATCCCCGACAACTCGTTCACCGTGATCGTCGGCCCCAACGCGTGCGGCAAGTCGACCCTGCTGCGGGCCCTGTCGCGGATGCTGAAGCCCACCGAGGGCCGCGTGCTGCTGGACGGGCAGGCGATCCACTCCCTGCCCGCCAAGAAGGTCGCCCGCACCCTGGGCCTGCTGCCCCAGTCGTCCATCGCGCCGGACGGCATCACCGTCGCGGACCTCGTCGCCCGCGGCCGCTACCCGCACCAGGGGCTGCTGCGCCAGTGGTCCACGCAGGACGAGCGCATCGTCCGGGAGTCGATGGACGCCACCGGTGTGGGCGAGCTGGGCGACCGGTACGTCGACGAGCTGTCCGGCGGGCAGCGCCAGCGCGTGTGGATCGCGATGGCGCTGGCCCAGCAGACGCCGCTGCTGCTGCTCGACGAGCCGACGACGTACCTAGACATCCAGCACCAGATCGACGTGCTGGACCTGTGCGCCGAACTGCACGAGACCCAGGGCCGCACCCTGGTCGCCGTGCTGCACGACCTGAACCACGCGGCCCGGTACGCCACGCACCTGATCGCGGTACGCGGCGGGGAGATCGTCGCGGAGGGCCCGCCGTCCGAGGTGGTCACCGCCGAGCTGGTGGAGCGCGTCTTCGGGCTGCGCTGCCAGGTCATCGACGACCCCGAGACCGGCACGCCGCTGGTCGTCCCGGCGGCGCGGCAGGCCCGTGCCCGGGCCTCGCGGACGGCGACGGCCGCGGCGGCGCGGTAGGGACCCGGCCGCCCGGGTACGCCGTTACAGCAGCGACCGCAGCCGCAGGAGGTCACGGAAGCCGGCCTCCAGCCTGACCCGGCCCGACGCCCACGCCCTGGCGAAGTTCAGCTCGCCGTCCACCATCGCCACCAGGTCGTCGCCGGCCATCGCCAGCCGGATCTCCGCCCTCTCCCGGGGCGGGCCGTCCAGGTGGCCGAGCACCTCGATCCGGCCGCCCACCAGGCGGCCGGTGAACGTGCTGTCCAGGTCGGTGATGTGGCAGCTCAGCGTGCGGTCGAGCGCCGCGGCGCTGCGCACCTCGCCATTGGCGTGCCGGAGGTTCGCGGAGAGTCTGTCGAGTGCGCTGCGGCACTCCTCGATCGTGGCCATCGTGACCGACCGTACCCCAGCCCTTCGCGGTAGCGTCTGGGCATGAGCGACGTGATGCCCGAGCCGCCGCAGGCCGTCGAGGACGCGCCCGCCGAGACGTACGACCCGGCCGCGCCCGCGCCCCTGGGCGTCGAGCGCGTGCCCACCGGGCACCCCCGGGTGGACGCCGGGCTGGAGCGGCTCGGTGACGCCGACCACCTCCCGGCCGACGGGCACCTGGAGGTGTACGAGGATGTACACCGGGGGCTGCGGGAGGCGCTGGCCGCGCTCGACGCGCGCCCCCAGCCATCGCCGTCGTACGAACACAGGAGCTGAACCGAACGTGGCAGGAGTCGCACGCCGCCGTCTCGACGCCGAGCTGGTACGCCGCAAGCTCGCCCGCTCGCGCGAGCACGCGAGCACGCTGATCGCGGCGGGGCGGGTGACCGTCGGCGGCAACACGGCCACCAAGCCCGCCACCCAGGTCGAGACGGCCGCGGCCATCGTGGTCGCGCAGGACGACGCCGACCCCGACTACGTCTCGCGCGGCGGTCACAAGCTGGCGGGCGCCCTCGAGGCGTTCGTACCGCGCGGGCTGCGGGTCGAGGGCCGGCGGGCGCTGGACGCGGGCGCGTCCACGGGTGGGTTCACCGACGTCCTGCTGCGCGCAGGGGCCGCGCACGTCGTCGCCGTCGACGTCGGGTACGGGCAGCTCGCCTGGTCGCTCCAGAGCGATGAACGCGTGACCGTCAAGGACCGTACGAATGTACGTGAGCTGACGCTGGACGCGATCGATGGAGAGCCGGTGGATCTGGTGGTGGGCGACCTGTCGTTCATCCCGCTGGGGCTGGTGCTGCCGGCCCTGGTGGGCGTCTGCGCGCCCGACGCCGACCTGGTGCTGATGGTGAAGCCGCAGTTCGAGGTGGGCAAGGAACGGCTCGGCAGCGGCGGCGTCGTCCGCAGCCCGGAGCTGCGCGCCGAGGCGGTGCGCAGCGTGGGGCGGCGGGCCGGCGAGCTGGGACTCGGGGTGCTGGGCGTCACCGCCAGCCCGCTGCCCGGCCCGTCCGGCAACGTCGAGTACTTTCTGTGGCTGCGGGCGGGCGCGCCCGCGCTCGATCCGGCGGATGTGGAACGCGCCGTGGCGGAGGGACCTCGTTGAGTTCATCGACAGCGTTTTCGACGACTGCTGCACCCCGCACCGTCTTCCTGCTCGCGCACACCGGCCGGCCGGCGGCGGTGCGCAGCGCCGAGCTGGTCGTGCTCGGGCTCCTGCGCAGCGGCATCGGCGTGCGCGTCCTGGCCGCCGAGGCCGCCGACCTGCCGCTGCCGCCGACCGTCGAGACGGTGCCCGAGGCGTCGCCCGACGTGCTGGACGGCTGCGAGCTGCTGATCGTGCTGGGCGGTGACGGGACCCTGCTGCGCGGCGCGGAGTTCGCCCGCGCCTCCGGGGTGCCCATGCTAGGCGTCAACCTGGGGCGGGTCGGCTTCCTCGCCGAGGCCGAGCGGGACGACCTCGACAAGGTCGTGGACCGGGTCGTCACCCGGGCGTACGAGGTCGAGGAGCGCATGACGCTCGACGTCGCCGTGTACGAGAACGGTGACGTGCTGCACACCGACTGGGCGCTGAACGAGGCCGCCGTGCAGAAGGTGTCGGCGGAGCGCATGCTGGAGGTCGTCCTGGCGATCGACGGCCGGCCCGTGACCGGCTTCGGCTGCGACGGGGTGATCTGCGCGACGCCCACCGGGTCGACGGCGTACGCGTTCTCGGCCGGCGGGCCGGTGATCTGGCCGGAGGTGGAGGCGCTGCTGATGGTGCCGATCGGGGCGCACGCGCTGTTCGCCAAGCCGCTGGTGACGACGCCCGACTCGGTGCTGGCGGTGGAGGTCGAGCCCCACACCCCGGACGGGGTGCTGTGGTGCGACGGGCGCCGCACCATCGAACTGCCCGCGGGCGCACGGGTGGAGGTGCGGCGCGGGGCGGTCCCCGTCCGGCTGGCGCGGCTCCACCACGCGTCGTTCACGGACCGGCTCGTCGCCAAGTTCGCCCTCCCCGTCTCGGGCTGGCGCGGGGCACCGCACTGACACGCCGGGCCCCACTCCGGCGGGTGACAGACGTGTGCCGCGACCGCGCCGCGACCTGCGGCTTCGGCGACGCGGGGCGGGGGCCGTCGCACAGCGGCCCTCCGACCTCGTAAGGTCTTCCCCGTGTTGGAGGAGATGCGGATACGGTCGCTCGGGGTCATCGACGACGCGGTGGTCGAGCTGTCACCCGGTTTCACCGCGGTGACCGGCGAGACCGGCGCGGGCAAGACCATGGTCGTCACCAGTCTCGGGCTGCTGCTCGGCGGGCGCGCCGACGCGGCCCTGGTGCGGATCGGTTCACCGTCCGCCGTCGTCGAGGGCCGGATCACCGTGCCGCCCGGTGGCGCGGCCGCCGTCCGGGCCGAGGAGGCGGGCGCCGAACTCGACGAGGGCGCGCTGCTGATCAGCCGCACCATCTCGGCCGAGGGCCGCTCCCGCGCGCATCTGGGCGGGCGTTCCGTGCCGGTCGGCGTGCTCGCCGAGCTGGCCGACGAACTCGTCGCCGTGCACGGCCAGACCGACCAGCAGGGCCTGCTCAAGCCCGCCCGGCAGCGCGGCGCCCTCGACCGGTACGCGGGCGACGCCGTCGCCGTGCCGCTCGCCAAGTACACCGAGGCCTACCGGCGGCTGCGGGCCGTCACCGGCCGGCTCGAGGAGCTGACCACGCGCGCCCGCGAGCGGGCGCAGGAGGCCGACCTGCTGCGCTTCGGCCTGGCCGAGATCGAGGCGGTCGAGCCGCGGGCCGGCGAGGACGTGGAGCTCGCCGCCGAGGCGGAGCGCCTCGGGCACGCCGAGGCGCTGGCGTCGGCCGCCGCGCTGGCCCACGGGGCGCTGGCGGGCGACCCCGAGGACCCCGAGGTCCTGGACGCGACGACCCTGGTCGCGGGCGCCCAGCGGGCGCTGGAGGCCGTGCGGTCCCACGACCCGGCGCTGGCCGCGCTCGCCGACCGGATGGGTGAGATCTCGATCCTCCTCGCCGATGTGGCCGGAGAGCTCGCCGGGTACGCCGACAACCTGGACGCCGACCCGCGGCGGCTGGCGGCCGTCGAGGAGCGGCGCGCCGCGCTGACGGCCCTCACCCGCAAGTACGGGTCCGACGTCGCCGCCGTCCTGTCCTGGGCGGAGGAGGGCGCCGCCCGGCTCACCGAACTGGACGGCGACGACGAGCGGATCGGCGAGCTGACGGCCGAACGGGACGCCCTGCGGGCGGAGCTGTCCGATCTGGCCCAGGCCCTGACCGACGCCCGGACGGAGGCGGCGGCGCGCTTCGCGGACGCCGTCACCGCCGAACTCGCCTCGCTCGCCATGCCCCACGCGCGCGTGTCGTTCGACATCCGGCAGACCGAGGACCCGGAAGGGGTGGAGGTCGGCGGGCGGACAGTGGCCTACGGGCCGGCCGGTGCCGACGAGGTCGAGCTGCTGCTCGCCCCGCACCCCGGCGCGCCGCCGCGGCCGATCGCCAAGGGCGCCTCGGGCGGTGAGCTGTCCCGGGTGATGCTCGCCGTCGAGGTGGTCTTCGCCGGTACGGACCCGGTGCCGACGTACCTCTTCGACGAGGTCGACGCGGGCGTCGGCGGCAAGGCGGCGGTGGAGATCGGCCGGCGGCTGGCCAAGCTCGCCCGGTCCGCCCAGGTCGTGGTCGTCACGCACCTGCCGCAGGTGGCGGCGTTCGCCGACCGCCAGCTCCTGGTCGAGAAGACCAACGACGGGTCGGTCACACGGTCCGGCGTCACGGTCCTGGAGGGTGAGGACCGCGTACGGGAGCTGTCGCGCATGCTGGCCGGCCAGGAGGACTCCGAGACGGCCAGGGCGCACGCCGAGGAACTGCTGGCGACAGCCAGGGCGGACGCCTGACGTCCCGCGCACCCCGCGCCCGGTGCCGGCCGCCGGGCGCGGCGTCCGTAGGGTGAGTCCATGATCGGTTTCAGCGAGGTGGCCGGACTCGGCGTCGCCGCCGTGGCCGCCCGGGGCGTGTACCGGGCGCTGCGGTCGCGGGACGACGCCGGGTGGCGGCGCACCAACTACGCGGGGCGGACCGTCGACCTGTACGCCGGGCCCGCCGTCGCCGTCGGTGCCGCGCTCGGCGCGCTCCCCGCGGGCGGCACCGGCCGGGCGCGCGGCGCCGCCGTACTGGCCGGGCTCACGGCGGCGGCCTGCGGGGCGTACGACGACCGGAACGGCGACCACCGGCGGGGCTTCCGGGCGCACCTGGGCGCCCTGCGGCACGGCGAGGTCACCAGCGGGACCGTCAAGCTCCTCGGGGTGGGCGCCGCCGGGCTCGCTGCCGGGGCGCTGCTCAAGGAACGGCCCGCCGACAAGGTCCTGGCCGGCGTCGTCGTCGCCGGTACCGCGCACCTCGTCAACCTGGTGGACGTCCGGCCGGGCCGGGCCGCCCTCACGGTGCTCGCCCTGGGCGCGCCCGGCCTGCTGGGACGCGGGCCGCTGGCCGCCGCGCCGATGGGCGCCGCGGCCGCGGTCGTCGCCGACGACCTCGGTGAGCGCACCATGCTCGGCGACGCGGGCGCCCACGCCCTGGGCGCGGTGCTCGGCACGGCGATCGCCGCCGCCAGTGGGCGGGCCGGGCTGCTGCTCCACGCCGCCGGGCTCGTCGCCGCCGCGGCGTACGGGGACACCGTCAGCCGCCTCGCGAGTTCACCCGTGTGAGTGATCGCGGGGTGCGGTTTGCGCCCCACGACACGGCCGCTTCGCCCGGACGGTGCCGGAACGTGCGTACGGGCTGGCATTCTTGGGCGCGTGACGGAGCTGCGTACGGTGCAAGTGCTGGGCGGCGGCAGCGCGGGCAGCAGCGCTCATGTCAGATCACTGGCCGCCGGGCTCGTGGCGAGGGGCGTACGGGTGACCGTGTGCGCGCCGGCCGAACTGGACCACCACTATGACTTCCTGGGCACCGGCGCCCACTTCATGCCCGTGCCCCGCCGCAGCGACCCGGTCGCCATCGGGGCCCTGCGGGTGGCGTTCGCGGGCGCGGACGTCGTCCACGCGCACGGGCTGCACGCCTCGATGCGTGCCGGTCTGGCCCTCGGCTCCCGGCGCGTACCGCTCGTCATGACCTGGCACACGCGCACGCACGCGGAGGGCGCCCGTGGCCAGTTGATCCGGCTCATGGAGCGAAAGACCGCGCGGGCGGCGGCCGTTGTGCTCGGCACGTCCTCCGAACTCGTCGACCGGGCACGGCGGCGGGGCGCCCGGGACGCGCGGCTCGGCCCCGTCTCGATTCCCGCCCCGCCCGGCGGCGTCCCCGAGGTGCAGGCGGGCAAGGCGCGGGCGGAACTCGGCGCCATGGACCGGCCGTTGGTGGTGGCCGTCGGCGCGCTGGAGCCGCACCGCGGGCACGGCACGCTGCTGGACGCCTCCCGGATGTGGCTGGCCCACGACCCCGTGCCGCTGGTCGCCGTCGCGGGGGAGGGGCCGCAACGGGCCGGGCTCCAGCGGCGGATCGACACGGAGGGGCTGCCGGTGCGGCTCCTCGGGCGGCGCGGCGACGTCACGGCGCTGCTCGCGGCGGCGGACGTGGCGGTGCTCGCGAGCCGGTGGGAGGCCCGCGCCCCCATCGCCCAGGAGGCGCTGCGGCTCGGTGTCCCCCTGGTCGCCACGGCGGTGGGCGGGGTGCCGGAACTGGTCGGCGACGCGGCGGTCCTCGTCCCGTACGGGGACGGGGGCGCGCTGGGCGCCGCGGTGTCCGCCCTGCTCGCCGACCCCGGGCGGCGGGCGGCGCTGGCGGCGGCGGGCCGGGCGCAGGCGGACACGTGGCCGACGGAGGACGAGACGATCGCGCAGGTGCTCAGCGTGTACGACGAGCTCTGCGCGCGCTGACGCCCGGGCGGGCGCCTGCCGGGCCCGGGGCCCGTGTGCGGTGCTCTCACACGGGCCGAAGCACCGCCCTTGTGCCTCCGGCCCCTGTGCGGTGCTCTCGGGCCCGCCCCCGTGCCTCCGGCCCGCTACGCGGTGTGGCGGCGGGCCCGGAGGGCGAGCGAGAGGGCCAGGACCGTCTGCGGGTCGTCCAGGTCGGTGCCCAGCAGGTCGCCGATGCGGGCCAGCCGGTTGTAGAGCGTCTGGCGGTTGAGGTGCAGTTCGCGCGCCGTCTCCGCCTTGCGGCCCGCGTGCGCCAGGTACGTCTCCAGCGTCGGCAGCAGGGGCGGGCGCGACGTCCGGTCGTGCTCGCGCAGCGGGCCGATCGCCCGGTCCACGAACGCCGCCAGGTCGGGGTGGTCCCGCAGCCGCCACAGCAGCAGGTCGATGTCCAGGCGCCGTGCGTCGTACCACGGCCGGTCCGGCAGCCCCTGTGCCGCGGCCGCCGTCTCCGCCGCGTGCCGCAGCCCCGCCGACGCCGCCGCCCAGCCGCCCGCGACGCCCACCACGACGACCGGAGGGTGCCCGCCCGAGGCTCTTCCCCGGCCACCGGCCGGAGGCACCCCCACGAGCCCCGCCCGCGCCACCCCCGCCCGCAGCGCCGCGGCCACCCGGTCGGCGACGGCCGTCCGCTCCGACAGGGTGCGCAGCCCCAGCAGGAGCGGCACCCGGCCCTCGACGGGGCGCACCCCCAGCAGGACGGGGACACCCACGGCGGAGAGCTCCTCCAGCACGGCGCGGGCCAGCAGCGACCAGTTGCCGGACGGGGAGAGCTCCGGGGCGAGGCGCATCACCACCGGCAGCAGGGGACCGTCACCCGGCTTGAACCCCAGCACCCGGGCCTGCGCGGGCGCGTCGTCCGCCGAGACGCGGCCCTCCGCGAGGTCGGTGAGGAAGTCGCCCCGGCCCCGCGCCGCCAGCTCCTCCTCCTGCCGCGCCTGCATCAGCACCACCGCGAGGATGCCGGCCGCCCGCTCCGCCGCCATCCGGTGGACCGGCAGCAGCCCCCCGGACACGGCCAGCAGCACGAGGCGGGCGCGTACGGCCGCCGCCCCCGGGCCGCCGCCCGGCACGTCCACCAGCACCGCCCCGGCCGGCGGGCCGGACTGCCGCGCCTCCCGCTGGCCGCGCAGCCCTTCCCACACCTGGAGCGGATCGGCCGGCTCCGCCCCGCCGCCGGCGGCGTACAGGAGCTGGCCGTCCGCGGTCTCCAGGAACACGGGGTTGCCGGCGAAGTCGGCGAGGATGCCCAGCACCTGGGGCACCCCGCCGCCGCCCAGCAGCGCCTCCGTGCACCGCCGGTGCACGTCCTCCGCCCGCCGCAGCAGCGCGTAGTGCCCGTTGACGATCTCGGTGTGGACCTCCTCCGTGACCGCGACGAAGGGCACCTCCCGGTGGAGCTGGACCAGCGGCAGGCCCGCCGCCCGTGCCGTCTCCACGATCGTCGCGGGCAGCCGGGAGAACCGCGGCCCCAGCTCCACGACCAGGGCCGCGATCCCGCGCTCCGCCAGCCGCCGCACGAACGCCCGCTGCTCGGCCGGCCGCGTGCCGAGCCCCAGCCCGGTCGTCAGCAGCAGTTCGCCGCCCTTCAGCAGCGACGCGATGTTCGGCACCTCGCCGGCGTGCACCCAGCGCACCGTCCGGTGCAGCCGGTCCGCCCCCGTCACCACCTCCGGGAGCCCGCCGCGCAGCCCGGGCAGCTCCAGCGCCCGCTGCACGGTGATCCCGCCCTGGTCGTTCGTCGAGGTCATGGACGTCATACGGCCGGACGGTACCCGCGACCGTGTTCCCAGGACATCACCGGGAGATGACGACCGCCGGCAGCGGGCGACAACTCGTCGCGCCGGCCCACCATTTGCGCGACCGCCTGTCGATTGTGGCGTACGTCACGCCGGAGGAAGGTGTCCCGCCATGGCAGACAATCCCATCCCCGCAGGCCGCGAGGTGCAGCGGCTCAAGGCGAACTCCGTCGGACTGGTCGGCGTCGTCTTCATGGCGGTCGCCACCGCCGCGCCGATCACCGCCATGACCGGCAACCTGCCCATCGCGGTCGGTTTCGGCAACGGCACCGGCGCCCCGGCCGGCTACCTCTTCGCGACGCTCGTCCTCACCGTCTTCTCCGTCGGCTACGTCGCCATGGCGAAACGGATCACCGCGGCCGGCGCCTTCTACGGCTACATCTCCCACGGCCTCGGCCGCATCGCCGGCATGGCGTCCGGCATGCTCGCGGTCCTCGCGTACGTCGTCTTCGAGGCGTCGATCGTCGGCGTCTTCGCCTACTTCACCAGGACCACCGTCGCCGACCAACTGGGCGTGGACCTGCCGTGGATCGTGTACGCGGCCGCGATGCTGGCCGTCACCGCCGTCCTCGCGTACTTCGACATCAACCTCACCGCCAAGGCCCTCGGCGTGATGCTCGTCGCCGAGATCGCCGTGCTGTTCGCCGTCGCGACGGCGGTGCTCCTGAACGGCGGCGGCCCGGACGGCATACCCGTCGAGCCGATCAACCCCGCCAACGCCTTCACGGGCGCCTCCGCCGGCCTCGGCCTGTTCTTCGCCTTCTGGTCGTGGGTCGGCTTCGAGTCGACCGCGATGTACGGCGAGGAGTCCCGCGACCCCAAGCGGGTCATCCCCCGCGCCACCCTCGTCTCCGTCATCGGCGTCGGCCTGTTCTACATCTACGTCTCCTGGATGACCATCGCCGGCAACGGCCTCGACGGCGCCGTGAAGGTGTCCGCGTCCACGAGCCCCCTCGACCTGTTCTTCGACCCGACCCGGTCGTACATCGGCGCCTGGGCCGTCGACGCGTTCCAGTGGCTGCTGCTCACCGGCTCGTTCGCCTGCGGCATGGCCTTCCACCAGTGCGCCTCGCGCTACCTGTACGCCATCGGCCGCGAGGGCTTCCTGCACCCGGCGCTCGGCCGTACGCACGCCCGGCACGGCTCGCCGTACATCGCCTCCTACGTCCAGAGCGCCATCGCCGTCGTCCTCGTGGGCGCCTTCTGGGCCACCGGCCAGGACCCGTACATCCACCTCTACACGCTGCTGGCGATCCTGGGCACGATGGCGATCCTCATCGTCCAGACCCTCTGCTCCTTCGCCGTCATCGGCTACTTCCGCAGGAACCACCCCGAGGACCGGCACTGGTTCCGGACGTTCACCGCGCCGCTGCTCGGCGGCATCGGCATGACCGCGGTCGTCGTCCTGCTGGTCCTCAACATGGAGACGGCCGCGGGCCTCGCCGCCGACTCCCTCTTCTTCACGCTGATCCCGTGGATCGTCGGCACCGTCTTCTTCGGCGGTCTGGCACTCGGCTGCTACCTGAAGGCCCGGCAGCCCGAACGGTACGAGATCATCGGCCGGATCGTCCTCGAGGACGCGGCCGAGCGCGAAGAGCGACACGACGACCAGCCCGCCGCGACCGTCTGAGGAGCCGACCCATGTCCCGTACCCCCCTGATGCGCGCCCTGCGCGACATCGCCGCCCACCGCGCCGCCGCCGAACGGCTCGGTGTGCCCGTCGACGCCGTACGCGGCTCCACCCGCCGCGAACTGCTCCGGCGCGCCGCGGCCCTCGGCCTCGCGGCGGGCGTCGGCACCGCCGTGGCGGCCACGCCCGGCCGGGCCCACGCCGCCACCGCCCCGCGCATCGCGGTCGTCGGCGCCGGAATCGCCGGCCTGACCGCCGCCCTCACCCTCAAGGACGCGGGCCTGAACTGCACGCTGTACGAGGCCCATCCGACCCGCGTCGGCGGCCGCATGTGGACGCAGCGCGACCACTGGGCCCACGGCCAGATCTCCGAGATCGGCGGCGAGCTGATCGACACCAGCCACAAGAAGATGCAGGAGCTGTGCCGCCGCTTCGGCCTGCCGCTGGAGGACTTCCTCGGCGGCGGACCGGCCGGCGCCGAGGAGGTCCTCTGGTTCGACGGCGCGTACTACCCGCGCCACCAGGCCGACGAGGACTTCAAGGCGGTGTACCAGCAGCTCCACCGGGACCTCCAGGAGGCCGGTGAGGTGAAGTGGAACCAGAGCACCCCGCACGGCACCGCCCTGGACAACATGTCGATACACGAATGGATCGAGAGCCGCGTCCCCGGCGGGCACGCCTCACCGCTCGGGCAGTTCATCGACGTGGCGTACAACGTCGAGTACGGCGCCGACACCACCGAGCAGTCGTCCCTCGCGCTCGTCCTGCTGATGGGCTACCAGACCAACCCCGGCCACTTCAACGTCTGGGGCCTGTCCAACGAGCGCTACCACATCACCGGCGGCAACGACCGGCTCCCGCGCGCCATCGCCGCCGCACTGCCGACGGGCACCCTGCGCATGGGCTGGTCCCTGACCGCCGTACGCGCCAATGCCGACGGCACCCAGACCCTCACCTTCACCGAGGGCGCCACCACCCGCACGGTCACCGCCGACCACACGGTGCTGTGCGTCCCCCTGCCGATCCTCAAGGGGCTCGACCTCAGCCGGGCGGGCTTCGACCCGCGCATGCGGGACCTGCTGCGCGACGCGCGCATGGGCCACTGCACCAAGCTCAACATGCAGTGCGCCACCCGCCCCTGGCGCGGCACCGGCCCCTGGCCGGGGGTCTGTGCCGGTGACTGCTTCACCGACACCGACGTCCAGCAGACCTGGGACACCACCAAGATCCAGCCGGGCACCGGCGGCATCCTCATCCAGTACAACGGCGGCACCCTCGCCCAGTCCCTGACCCCGGCCGGCCCGTTCTCCACCGAGTCCGACCCGTACGTCCGCGACCTCGCCGCCCGCCGGCTGCGCGGCATCGACGCGTTCTTCCCCGGCACGTCCACCGCCTGGACCGGCCGCGCCCAGCTCTCCGCCTGGCACCGCAACCCGTACACGCTCGGCGCCTACTCGATGTGGCCCGTCGGCTACCTCCACCGGTACGCCGGCTACGAGGGCACCGCCCAGGGCAACGTCCACATCGGCGGCGAGCACTGCTCCTACGACTTCCAGGGCTTCATGGAAGGCGGCGCCACCGAGGGCGAGCGCGCCGCCCGGGAGGTGATCGCCGCCTGTTAGCGACGGACGCGGCGTATCAGGCGCCGTACGCGCCCGAGGCGGTCAGCCGCAGTGCCGTGTCGATCAGCGGCACGTGGCTGAACGCCTGCGGGAAGTTGCCGACCTGGCGCTGGAGGCGCGGGTCCCACTCCTCCGCCAGCAGGCCCAGGTCGTTGCGCAGTCCCAGCAGCTTCTCGAACAGCCTGCGCGCCTCGTCGACCCGGCCGATCATCGCCAGGTCGTCCGCCATCCAGAACGAGCAGGCCAGGAACGCGCCCTCGTCGCCCGGCAGACCGTCCACACCCTCGTCGGCGCCCTCGGTCGGGTAGCGGAGGATGAAGCCGTCCTCCGTGGACAGCTCCCGCTGGATGGCCTCGATCGTGCCGATGACGCGCTTGTCGTCCGGCGGCAGGAAGCCCACCTGCGGGATCAGCAGCAGCGAGGCGTCCAGTTCCTTGGAGCCGTACGACTGCGTGAAGGTGTTGCGCTCCGGGTCGTAGCCCTTCTCGCACACGTCCCGGTGGATCGTGTCGCGCAGCTCGCGCCACTTGTCCAGCGGGCCGTCCGCGTCGCCCGACTCGATCAGCTTGATCGTCCGGTCGACGGCGACCCACGCCATGACCTTGGAGTGCGTGAAGTGGCGGCGCGGCCCGCGCACCTCCCAGATGCCCTCGTCGGGCTGGTCCCAGTGGTCCTCGAGGTACCGGATCAGCTTGAGCTGGAGGAGCGAGGCGTAGTCGTTGCGCGCCAGGCCGGTCATGTGCGCCAGGTGCAGGGCCTCGGTGACCTCGCCGTACACATCGAGCTGGAGCTGGTTGGCCGCGCCGTTGCCGACCCGGACCGGGGCGGAGTCCTCGTACCCCGGCAGCCAGTCCAGCTCCGCCTCGCCGAGCTCCCGCTCGCCGGCGATGCCGTACATGATCTGGAGGTTCTCGGGGTCGCCGGCGACCGCCCGCAGCAGCCACTCGCGCCAGGCACGGGCCTCCTCGCGGTAGCCGGTGCGCAGCAGCGAGGACAGGGTGATCGCCGCGTCCCGCAGCCAGGTGTAGCGGTAGTCCCAGTTGCGGACGCCGCCGATGTCCTCCGGCAGGGAGGTGGTGGGCGCCGCGACGATGCCGCCCGTCGGGGCGTACGTGAGCGCCTTCAGCGTGATCAGCGAGCGGATCACCGCCTCGCGGTAGGGCCCGCGGTAGGTGCAGTGCTCGACCCACTCGCGCCAGAACTCGGACGTGGCCTCCAGCGCGCCCAGCGGGTCCGCCAGCGGCGGCGGCGCGTGGTGCGAGGGCTGCCAGCTAATGGTGAAGGCGACCCGGTCGCCCTCCTTGACGGTGAAGTCCGAGTACGTGGTGAGGTCCTCGCCGTGCGTCTCCACGTCGGTGTCCAGCCAGATGGAGTCCGGACCGGCGACGGCCACCGTGCGCCCGTCGACCTGGTGGACCCACGGCACCACACGCCCGTAGGAGAACCGCATCCGCAGGGCGGACCGCATCCGCACCCGGCCGCTGACGCCCTCCACGATCCGCACGAGCTGCGGGGCGCCGTCACGCGGCGGCATGAAATCGGTCACCCGCACCGTGCCCCGGCCCGGCGTGTCCCACTCGGACTCCAGGATCAGCGAGTCACCGACGTACCGGCGCCGCTCGGCCACGGGCGGCTCGGCGTCATCGGCGTGCGCCGGCCCGATCCGCCAGAAACCGTGCTCCTCGGTACCGAGAAGTCCTGCGAAGACGGCATGCGAATCGAAGCGGGGCAGGCACAGCCAGTCGGCCGTGCCGTCCCTGCAGACCAGGGCGGCGGTCTGCATGTCTCCGATGAGTGCGTAGTCCTCGATGCGCCCGGCCACGTGCAATCTCCAGTCGAACGGCAACGTTCGCCCCCGTGGGGCGCTTTCGGATGGGGTCAAGGTCAAGGATCGCCGACGAGCACGATGTTCCCGGTGACGGGCGGGGGTGGTGCCGTTATGAGGGCCTGGCTCGGCAGCGGATGTCCGAGCAGGATACGACGCGCCCCGGCCCTCTGTGTGATCGTTCAGGTAGAGCTGTTGAGCAGAACGAGTGACCCTCGTCTCGCCCCGCGAAACCCCTCCAGGGGTCATGTGCCGCCCGTGTCCGGTCGCGTGCGCAGCGTGTCCCGGCCGCGCCGGACCCTCGCGCCGCCGGCCCGCCCGGCCCGGTCCCCGGCGGCCTCGGCGGGCGCCGTGCGGGCGCCCGGGCCACGTGCGGGGCGTCGGCGTGGCGGGTGCGGGCGGGAGCGGGGGGCCTGCGTCGCTGATACCCTGGTAGCCCGTGGACCGGTGGGCGCCGCACCTAGAAATCGGCGGCCCCCGAACCGCAGCGACGGCACCACCGGAACTCCGGACGCCGGTACGCACATCCAGACCGCGACCACGGGAGCCCCCTCTTGGCCATGCCGCCCAAATCCACGACGACCAAGCACATCTTCGTCACCGGGGGTGTCGCGTCCTCCCTCGGCAAGGGCCTGACCGCCTCCAGCCTGGGTGCGCTCCTCAAGGCGCGGGGCCTTCGGGTCACGATGCAGAAGCTCGACCCGTACCTGAACGTCGACCCGGGCACGATGAACCCGTTCCAGCACGGTGAGGTGTTCGTCACCAACGACGGCGCCGAGACCGACCTGGACATCGGCCACTACGAGCGGTTCCTCGACGTCGACCTCGACGGCTCGGCCAACGTCACCACCGGCCAGGTCTACAGCCAGGTCATCGCCAAGGAGCGGCGCGGCGAGTACCTCGGCGACACCGTCCAGGTCATCCCGCACATCACCAACGAGATCAAGTCCCGCATCCGCCGCATGGCGACGGACGACGTGGACGTCGTGATCACGGAGGTCGGCGGCACCGTCGGCGACATCGAGTCGCTGCCGTTCCTGGAGACCGTCCGCCAGGTCCGCCACGAGGTGGGCCGCGACAACGTCTTCGTGGTGCACATCTCGCTGCTGCCCTACATCGGCCCGTCCGGCGAGCTGAAGACCAAGCCGACCCAGCACTCCGTGGCGGCGCTGCGCAACATCGGTATCCAGCCGGACGCCATCGTGCTGCGCGCCGACCGCGACGTACCCACCGCGATCAAGCGCAAGATCTCGCTGATGTGCGACGTGGACGAGGCGGCCGTGGTCGCGGCCATCGACGCCAAGTCGATCTACGACATCCCCAAGGTGCTGCACACCGAGGGCCTGGACGCGTACGTCGTGCGCAAGCTGGACCTGCCGTTCCGCGACGTCGACTGGACGACGTGGGACGACCTGCTGGACCGCGTGCACAACCCCGACCACGAGGTCACCGTCGCGCTCGTCGGCAAGTACATCGACCTGCCCGACGCCTACCTGTCGGTGACCGAGGCCATGCGCGCCGGCGGCTTCGCCAACAAGGCCCGCGTCAAGGTCAAGTGGGTCACCTCCGACGACTGCAAGACGCAGGCCGGAGCGGCCAAGCAGCTCGGCGACGTCGACGCCATCGTCATCCCCGGCGGCTTCGGCGAGCGCGGCGTGAACGGCAAGGTCGGCGCCATCCAGTACGCCCGCGAGAACAGGATCCCGCTGCTGGGCCTGTGCCTGGGCCTCCAGTGCATCGTGGTCGAGGCCGCGCGGAACCTGGCGGGCATCACGGACGCCAACTCCACCGAGTTCGACCCGGCCACCTCGCACCCCGTCATCTCGACGATGGAGGAGCAGCTCGCCTACGTCGAGGGCGCGGGCGACCTGGGCGGAACGATGCGCCTGGGCCTGTACCCGGCCAAGCTCGCCGAGGGCTCCATCGTCCGCGAGGCCTACGGCGACCAGCCGTACGTGGACGAGCGGCACCGCCACCGCTACGAGGTGAACAACGCGTACCGCGCCGAGCTGGAGAAGAAGGCGGGCATCGTCTTCTCCGGGACCTCCCCCGACAACAAGCTCGTCGAGTACGTGGAGTACCCGCGCGAGGTGCACCCCTACCTGGTCGCCACCCAGGCGCACCCCGAGCTGCGCTCGCGCCCGACCCGGCCGCACCCGCTCTTCGCGGGCCTGGTGAAGGCGGCCGTCGAACGGCAGCAGGCCGCGCGCACGACGGGCGAGTGACGCGCTAGCGATACGGTTGACCGGGGTACGGGCCTGATCGGGGCACGTGCCCCGGTTTTCTGTGTACGCACGTGTACGAGGGAGGACGGTCTCCACATGACCATCAAGGACACGCCCGAGGAGTGGCGGGTCACCGCGACCGCCGAGCCGTTCAAGGGCAACAAGACGAGTGTCCGCACCGACGACGTGGTCATGCCGGACGGGACCGTCGTACGCCGGGACTACCAGGTCCACCCCGGCTCGGTCGCGGTCCTGGCCCTCGACGACGAGGACCAGGTCCTGGTGCTGCGCCAGTACCGGCACCCGGTGCGGCACAAGCTCTGGGAGATCCCGGCCGGCCTGCTCGACGTGCCCGGCGAGAACCCGCTGAGCGCGGCGGTGCGCGAGCTGTACGAGGAGGCGCACGTCAAGGCCGAGAAGTGGCACGTCCTCACCGACGTGTACACCACGCCCGGTGGCTGTGACGAAGCCGTGCGGATCTTCCTGGCGCGTGGCCTGTCGGCGGCGGAGGGCGCGCGGTTCGAGGTCGCCGAGGAGGAGGCCGACATGGAGATCGCCCGGGTGCCGCTGGCGGAGCTGGCGCGGGGCGTCCTGGCAGGCGAGCTGCACAACAACTGCCTGGTCGTGGGCGTCCTGTCGGTGCTGGCCGCCCGCGCGGGCGAGGGCCTGGACGCCCTCCGTCCCGCCGAAGCGCCCTGGCCGGCCCGCCCGTTCGAGGCGTAGGCCAACGGGTGCGGGCCTCTGGTGTGACGATCGGCTGATCCGATTGAGGGACCCGTCCGCCGTGCTCCGCCGGGCGGGGCACGGCGGCTGAACTACGCTCGGATCGCCCGTCCGGGGATCCGGCGGGATCAGCACAGGTGCAGGCGGACGGGAGCGTGGCCCGTGACGGATCAGGCGGTGGACTTCGGCGGCTCGGGCGGTGCGGACCGGTCCGGTGCGCGGCCCGGGCGCCGTCGGTTCTACGGGCGGGCGCGCGAGCTCAAGGAGCTGCGGGCCGACATCGCCCGCGCCGGGCTCGACACCCTCGCCGGGCGGCCCTCCCCGCGCGCCCGGGTCCTGCTGATCGCCGGCCGGCCCGGCAGCGGGCGCACCGCGCTCGCCGAGGAACTGGTCGGCGACCTCGCCCGGGGCTACCGCGACGGCGTCCTGCGCGCCCGGCTCACCGAGCCCGGCGGCGCGCCGGTTCCCACCGAGCGGATCGCCCGCGGGCTGCTGGACAAGCTGGGTATCCCCGCCCCCGCCGGGGCGGGCGAGGACGAGCTGACCCAGCTCCTGCGGGACACCTTCGCCGAGCGCCGCGCCCTGCTCCTGCTGGACGACGCCGCCGGCGCCGAGCAGGTCGACGCGCTGCTGCCCGACAACCCCGACTGCCTGGTCGTCGCGGTCGCCCAGGGGCCGCTGACCGGCATCCCCGACGTCAGGCCCTGCACGGTCGGGGGGCTGGACGCCAAGTCCGCCATCGAACTGCTCGACGCCTTCACCGGCTCCGTGCGCATCACCGTCGACCCGCAGGCCGCCGAGACGCTCACCGAGCTGTGCGGGGGCCAGCCCGCCGCCCTCGTGCTGGCCGGCGGCTGGCTCGCCGCCCGCCCCATGTCCTCCGTCGCCGACCTCACCAAGCGGCTGCGCGCCCTGTCCGACGAGCCCGAGCGGCCCGTCGCCTCCCGCCCGCTGGCCCGCGCCTTCCGCCTGGCGTACGAGGCGCTGCCGGCGTCCGCCGCCCGGCTGCTGCGCCTGCTCTCCCTCGCCCCCATCGGGCTCGCCGACGCCCACACCGCCTCCGCGCTGGCCGGCTGCTCGGTGTCGGCCGCCCGGTCCACGCTGGAGGGCTTCGCCGCCTTCGGGCTCGTCCACGAGGCGGACGCCGAACAGTACGAGGTGCCCGGCTGCCTCCTGCCGCTGCTGCGGGAGCGGCTCACCGCCGAGGACCGGCCCGCCGAGATCCAGCTCGCCCGCGCCCGGATGCTGGAGCGGACGGTACGGCTGCTCCAGTCCTGCCGGGCGGTCACCGAGCCGGAGGGCTCGCCCGCGCGGCGCAAGCTCGCCGGGCTGCCGAGGGCGCTGCGCTTCCCGACCCGGGAGGCGGCCGACGCGTGGCTGCGCACCCGGCAGCCCGCCCTCCTGGCCGCCGCCCGGGTCGCCGTCGCCGACGGGGACCTCGACACCCTGGCCCGCCGCCTGGTCGCCGCCCTCGTGCGGGCCCTCGCCGCGCACCGGGGCACCGAGGAGGCCGCGCCCGAGCTGTACGGGCTGCACCAGCTCGTCCTGGACGTCGCCGAGCGGCGCGGCCTGCACCGCGAGCGGGCCGCCGCCCTGCTGAACCTCGCCGACCTGGACGCCCGCACCGGGCGCACCACCGACGCGCTGGCCCGCTACCGGGCCGCCCTGGACGCCGGACGGCTCGCGAACGACCCGTACGCGATCAGCCGCGCGATGGAATCCGTAGGCGGCGCGTACCAGGAGCTGGGGGACTGGCAGCGGGCCGCCGACTGGTACGGGCGCGCCCTGTCCCAGCGCCTCGCCCGGGACGAGCGCGCCGACCAGGCCCGGCTGTACGGGCGGCTCGGTGCCGTCCACACCTACGAGGGCCGGTACGGCGAGGCCCTGCGGAACTGGCGGGCGGCCGCGGCCGGATATCGCCGCCTCGGTGATCTCGCGGGCCACGCGCGGGCGTTGAGCGAGGCGGCGCGGGTGCAGGAGTACGCCGGGCGGCCACAGGAGTGCCTGCGCACCTGCGAGGAGGCCGTCGAGTGGGCGCGCAGGGCCAAGGACGTGCGCCTTCTCGCGGCGCTCCAGCTCCGGCTCGCGGACACGCTGGACCGGCTCGGCGATCCGGCGGCGGCCCGGCTGCACCGCGCTGCGGCTGATCGGCTGCTGGGAAGCGGCGCACCCGCCTACGAAATCCGCAGTGCTTCAGCCAAAGATTAGTGCTTTGCAAGGCTAGACAACGACAGACCCTTCAATAGACTGGGTGAGCCGCGATTGACCGCGGTGTATCCCGGTGCGTCCTGTGCATCCGGGTATGTATTGCATTGCCCCCTTACCCCCAGAGCCAAGGACCGTGATCGACGTGAAGGTCGGCATCCCCCGCGAGGTCAAGAACAACGAGTTCCGGGTGGCCATCACCCCCGCCGGCGTGCACGAGCTCGTCCGCAACGGCCATCAGGTCTTCATCGAGCAGAACGCCGGAGTCGGCTCCTCGATCACGGACGACGAGTACGTCGCCGCCGGCGCGCAGATCCTCCCCACCGCCGACGAGGTGTGGGCCACCGCCGACCTGCTGCTCAAGGTCAAGGAGCCGATCGCGGAGGAGTACCACCGCCTCCGCAAGGACCAGACGCTCTTCACCTACCTCCACCTCGCCGCCTCCCGCGAGTGCACGGACGCCCTGATCGAGTCCGGCACCACCGCGATCGCGTACGAGACGGTCGAGACGGCCAACCGCGCCCTGCCGCTGCTCGCCCCGATGTCCGAGGTCGCGGGCCGGCTGGCCCCGCAGGTCGGCGCCTACCACCTGATGCGCGCGGCCGGCGGCCGCGGCGTCCTGCCGGGCGGCGTCCCGGGCGTGATCCCGGCCAAGGCCGTCGTCATCGGCGGCGGTGTCTCCGGCTGGAACGCCACGCAGATCGCCGTGGGCATGGGCTTCGAGGTCACCCTGCTCGACCGCGACATCAACAAGCTGCGCGAGGCCGACAGGATCTTCGGCACGAAGGTCAAGGCCGTCATGTCCAACTCCTTCGAGCTGGAGAAGGCCGTCCTCGACGCCGACCTCGTCATCGGTGCCGTCCTCATCCCGGGCGCCAAGGCCCCGAAGCTGGTCACCAACGAGCTCGTCTCCCGGATGAAGCCCGGAAGTGTCCTTGTCGACATCGCGATCGACCAGGGCGGCTGCTTCGAGGACTCCCGTCCGACCACGCACGCCGAGCCGACCTTCAACGTCCACGAGTCGGTCTTCTACTGCGTCGCCAACATGCCGGGCGCGGTGCCCAACACCTCCACGTACGCGCTGACCAACGCCACGCTGCCGTACATCGTCTCGCTGGCCAACAACGGCTGGGCCGAGGCGCTGCGCCGCGACCCCGCGCTGGCCAAGGGCCTCAACACCCATGACGGCAAGGTCGTCTACAAGGAGGTCGCCGAGGCCCACGGGCTGGAGCACGTCGAGCTGCACTCGCTCATCGGCTGACACCCGTCAACGGGAAAAGTCAACCTCACACATCCGGCCGGACCTTGCTCGACGAGGTCCGGCCGGACGTGTGTCCGGCGGCCCCTGACCGTCGATCAAGTCGTCTCGAACGTAACCCTTTAACCGTTTCGCACACCCGCGAAACGTGTCGATGGATGGCCGTGCACCCTTGACAGAGGAGTGTTTCTTTGCCGACACATCGGCCCGCGTCCGGGCGATTGTGTTGCTGCGGAGCGGTGACACGCCATAGAGTCGCCAACCGTCGGCATGGTGCCACGCTGACCTATCGATAAGTTTCCCGGCCACTTCCAAGGAGGTAAGACGACTTGTGAATGAGTCGACATTTACTCCCGGGGGTGGTCAGCCAGGAACGGTCGGCGATGCCGGCTCGGTCGCTGTCCGCACCTTCGCGGCCGGCCAGCAGCACATGACGACAGCCCACACGATGAAGATGATGGACGGCCAACACGTGAACGCCATGGCCGGCAACGAGAGTGGCCGAGAGTCCACCCACTTCGCCGCCTACGACGAAGTCCCCGAGGGGCACTTCTACGACCCTGACGCCGAGTACGAGCCCGACCCGGAGTACGCGGCCACCCTCGCCCCGGACGCTGCACGCCAGCGCCGCGAGCGGATCGGCCCCACCGGACGGCCCCTGCCGTACTTCCCGATCCCCGGACCGCTGACCGATCACGGTCCCGCGAAGATCATCGCGATGTGCAACCAGAAGGGCGGCGTCGGCAAGACGACGTCGACCATCAACCTGGGCGCCGCGCTCGCGGAGTACGGACGGCGTGTCCTGCTCGTCGACTTCGACCCACAGGGAGCCCTGTCGGTCGGCCTCGGCGTGAACCCGATGGAGCTCGACCTCACCGTCTACAACCTGCTCATGGAGCGGGGCATGTCGGCCGACGAGGTCCTGCTGAAGACCGCGGTCCCCAACATGGACCTGCTGCCCAGCAATATCGATTTGTCAGCCGCTGAAGTGCAGTTGGTCAGCGAGGTCGCACGCGAGTCCACGCTCCAGCGGGCGCTCAAGCCGCTGCTGAACGACTACGACTACATCGTGATCGACTGCCAGCCCTCGCTCGGTCTGCTGACCGTCAACGCGCTGACGGCCGCTCACAAGGTGATAGTGCCGCTGGAGTGCGAGTTCTTCGCGCTGCGTGGCGTCGCGCTGCTCACCGAGACCATCGAGAAGGTCCAGGAGCGGCTCAACCCCGAGCTGGAGCTCGACGGCATCCTCGCCACGATGTACGACTCCCGCACGGTGCACAGCCGCGAGGTGCTCGCCCGTGTCGTCGAGGCCTTCGACGACCACGTGTACCACACGGTGATCGGCCGGACCGTGCGCTTCCCGGAGACCACGGTCGCGGGCGAGCCGATCACCACGTACGCCTCGAACTCGGTCGGTGCCGCCGCCTACCGCCAGCTCGCCAGGGAGGTGCTCGCCCGGTGTCACGCCGAGTGAGTCTGCCCGGTGCCGACGAGTTGTTCCGTACGACAGGCGGGATGGCGCTTCAGTCGTCCACCCCGCGCAGGCAGAACGGCGAACCCCGGGTGCCGGCGCCCGCGGGGGAGAGCGACCCCGCGGCGGCGGCCCCCGCCGCGGCGCCCGAGGAGCACGCGGCCGCCGAGGCCGACGCGGCGGAGCCCCGCAGCCGGGCGGCGGAGGAGCCGGCACCCGCGCCGGCCACGCCGCCCGCCAAGGCGGCCCCGGCCCGCCGCCGTGGACGCGCGGCGAACCGGCGGCCCAGCGGGCGTGAACGGCACGACGAGAAGATCACCGTGTACGTCTCCGCCGAGGAGCTGATGGACCTCGAGCACGCCCGCCTGGTCCTGCGCGGCGAGCACGGCCTCGCCGTCGACCGCGGGCGCATCGTCCGCGAGGCGGTCGCCGTGGTGCTGGCGGACCTGGAGTCACGCGGCGACGCGAGCATCCTCGTGCGGCGCCTGCGCGGGCGCTGACGGTAGCCTGCGCGGGCCGCCGCCCCCCGCGCCCCCCCCGGCCCCCCCCGCGCCCGCGGCCCCGGGGGGGGGGCCCCCCCGGGCCCCGGCCCCCCCCCCGCCCCTCCCGCCGGCGCCCGAGCCCCCGCGGGAAGCCCCTGAGGCCGCGCCCACGCCGGACCCGGTCGACGCGCCGCCCCCCGCCGACGCCCGGGTCGCCCGCGAAGCCCCCGACGCCCCGGCGCAGGAGGCCCCCGACGGGCGTTTCACCGTGCGGCTGGCGAACTTCGAGGGGCCCTTCGACCTGCTGCTCCAGTTGATCTCCAAGCACAAGCTGGACGTCACCGAGGTCGCCCTGTCCAAGGTCACCGACGAGTTCATGGCGCACATCCGGGCCATGGGGCCGGACTGGGACCTCGACCAGACCACCGAGTTCCTGGTCGTCGCGGCGACCCTGCTGGACCTCAAGGCCGCCCGGCTGCTGCCCGCGGCCGAGGTGGAGGACGAGGCGGACCTCGCGCTGCTGGAGGCCCGTGACCTGCTGTTCGCGCGGCTGCTCCAGTACCGCGCGTACAAGCGGGTCGCCGAGATCTTCAGCGAGCGGCTGGACAGCGAGGGGCGGCGCCACCCCCGTACCGTCGGACTGGAGCCGCACCACGCCGAGCTGCTGCCGGACGTCGTCATCAGCATCGGCGCGGAGGGCTTCGCCAAGCTGGCCGTCAAGGCCATGCAGCCGAAGGCCAGGCCGCAGGTGTACGTCGACCACATCCACGCCCCGCTGGTCAGCGTCCGCGAACAGGCCGGGGTGGTGATCGCCCGGCTGCGGGAGCGCGGCGAGGTGAGCTTCCGGGAGCTGGCCGACGACGCCCCGGACACCCTCACCGTGGTCGCCCGGTTCCTGGCGCTGCTGGAGCTGTACCGGGAGAAGGCCGTCGCCCTGGACCAGGACGAGGCGCTGGGCGAGCTCGTGGTGAGGTGGACGGGCGCGGAGGAGGTCGCGGTGACGGACGAGTTCGACCGCGCGAGCGGGCAGGAGGAGACGTGATGGAGCTGAAGCCGGCCCTGGAGGCCGTTCTCATGGTCGTCGACGAGCCCGCCACCGAGGAGCACCTGGCCAAGGTGCTGGACCGGCCGCGCCGCGAGGTCGCCGACGCGCTGAGGGAGCTGGCCGACGAGTACGACGTCCAGCGCCGGGGCTTCGAGCTGCGGCTGGTCGCCGGGGGGTGGCGCTTCTACACGCGCCCCGAGTACGCGGAGGCCGTGGAGAGGTTCGTCCTGGACGGCCAGCAGGCACGGCTCACCCAGGCCGCGCTGGAGACCCTGGCGGTCGTGGCGTACCGCCAGCCGGTGAGCCGGTCGAGGGTCTCGGCGGTCCGCGGAGTGAACTGCGACGGCGTGATGCGCACCCTCCTCCAGCGGGGCCTGGTGGAGGAGGCGGGCGCGGAACGCGAAACAGGTGCGATCCTGTACAGGACGACGAACTACTTCCTGGAGCGGATGGGCCTGCGCGGCCTGGACGAGCTCCCCGAGCTCGCGCCCTTCCTCCCCGAGGCGGACGCGATCGAGGCCGAGACGCAGGAAGGGGTCCCGTCGTTCGATCCGGACGCTCCGGATTCCACGCACGCAGACGACAAGACGGAATTTTGATGCGAAGCAGCAGCGGCAGGAACAGCAGCGGAAACAACGGCGGGAGCCGTGGTGGCAACAGCGGCGGCCGCGGCAGCAGCGGCGGCCGTGGCAACTACCGGGGTGCCGGTAACAGCCGCGACGACCGGCAGCAGCGCGGGAGCAACCCGCGCCGCCCCCGCCCCGAGGAGCGCAGCTACGACGTGGGCGGCCCCTCCGAGGGCCCGAAGCGCGGACGCGGCGCGGCGGCCCGCGGCGGCGCCAAGGGCGGCCCCCGGCAGTCGCCCCAGCGCGGCGGCGGCCGCACGACCCCGGCGCGTCCGCGTGAGCTCGACGCCCGGATCGAGGAGCGCAACCGCGAGCGGTACGCGAACAGGCCCGAGATCAAGACGCCGAAGACGTTCGGCGAGCAGGAGGGCGAGCGCCTCCAGAAGGTGCTGGCCAGGGCCGGCATGGGATCGCGGCGGGCCTGCGAGGAGCTGATCGACGCCGGTCGCGTCGAGGTCAACGGCGAGATCGTCATGGAGCAGGGCACGCGCGTCGACCCGGAGAAGGACGAGATCAAGGTCGACGGCCTGACCGTGGCGACCCAGTCGTACCTGTTCTTCGCGCTCAACAAGCCCGCCGGCGTCGTGTCGACGATGGAGGACCCGGACGGCCGCCAGTGCCTCGGCGACTACGTCACCAACCGCGAGACGCGGCTCTTCCACGTCGGCCGGCTCGACACCGAGACCGAGGGCATCATCCTGCTCACCAACCACGGTGAGCTGGCTCACCGCCTGACGCACCCGAAGTACGGCGTCAAGAAGACCTACCTGGCGGCCATCACCGGCCCGCTCCCGCGCGAGGTGGGCAAGCGCCTCAAGGAGGGCATCCAGCTCGAGGACGGCTACGCCCGCGCCGACCACTTCCGGGTCGTCGAGCAGACCGGCAAGAACTACCTGGTCGAGGTGCAGCTCCACGAGGGCCGCAAGCACATCGTGCGCCGCATGCTCGCCGAGGCGGGCTTCCCGGTCGACAAGCTCGTACGGACCGCGTTCGGTCCGATCCAGCTCGGCGACCAGAAGTCGGGCTGGCTGCGCCGCCTGACCAACACCGAGGTCGGCATGCTGATGAAGGAAGTCGGTCTGTAGTCACTCATACCGGTACGAAAGCCCGTGGCCTGCGGAAAGGCCGCGGGCTTTCGCGCTTGTGGCGCACCCTCGCCCGCCTTTATAGTCAAGGTGACTCTTAAGGAGGCGGCGTTGAGACTCCCCATCACCCCTGCCGCGCACGGCGGGCGGACCTGGACCCACGGGGGTGGCCCGGGCCCCCGCGCCCGCGCGGCCGGGGTGGTGCGGGTATGAACGAGCCGCGCGAGCCGCGCCCGGACGGCTACGACCCGTACGCCTTCGAGCCGTTCGCCGTCACCGTCGACCTGGCCGTCTTCACCGTCCGCGACGAGAAACTCCAGGTCCTGCTCGTCGAGCGCGGCCAGGAGCCCTACAAGGGCCGCTGGGCCCTGCCCGGCGGATTCGTCCTGCCCCGGGAGTCCGCCGGACAGGCCGCCCGCCGGGAGCTCGCCGAGGAGACCGGCCTGTCCGACGCCACGGCCGCCCGCCTCCACCTGGAACAGCTCGGCACCTACAGCGAGCCCGACCGCGACCCGAGGATGCGGGTCGTCTCCGTGGCGTACACCGCCCTCGTACCGGACCTGCCGGAGCCGAAGGGCGGCGGGGACGCGGCGCACGCCCAGTGGCTGCCGTACGGCTCGTACGGGCCGCTCGCCTTCGACCACGACACGATCCTCGCCGACGCCCACCGGCGCGTGGGCGACAAGCTCGAGTACACCTGCCTCGCCACCGCCTTCTGCCCGCCCGAGTTCACCCTCGGCGAGCTGCGGCAGGTGTACGAGACGGTCTGGGGCGTCGAGCTCGACCGCCCCAACTTCCGGCGCAAGGTCCTCGCCACACCCGGCTTCGTCCAGGCCGTGGAGGGACCGCCGCGCCTCACCGGCGGACGGGGGAAACCGGCCGCTCTCTACCGGGCGGGCCAGGCGACGGCCCTGCACCCGCCACTGCTGCGACCGGAAGGACGGCAGGAATGATCACGACCAGGACGACGACCAAGCAGGCGGCCACCGGCTCGCTCATCGGGCTCGCGCTCGGCGACGCGCTGGGCTTCCCGACCGAGTTCCACGACGTCCCCTCCATCCTCGCGAAGTGCGGCCCCTGGCGGGAGATGGCCCTGCCGAGGCCCGCGATCGTCACTGACGACACCCAGATGACCCTCGCGGTCGCCCGTGCCGTCCGCACGGCGCTCGCCCGCGGCTCCCTCGCCCCGCTCCGGCTCACCCGCCCGCTGCGCGACGAGTTCGTCGACTGGTACCACTCGCCCGAGAACAACCGGGCGCCCGGCCGCACCTGTCTGGTCGCCTGCCAGAAGCTCGACACCGGTGGCGACCGCCCCTGGCAGGCGGCCAGCCAGAT
Source organism: Streptomyces sp. WAC05374 (assembly GCF_004353505.1). Taxonomy (GTDB): domain Bacteria; phylum Actinomycetota; class Actinomycetes; order Streptomycetales; family Streptomycetaceae; genus Streptomyces. The sequence goes on along the minus strand of NZ_SMNQ01000014.1, from coordinate 140,309 downwards.
CGGCTCCAAGGGCTGCGGCGCCAACATGCGGGTCGCCCCCATCGGCCTCGTCCCCGGACTCAGCCAGGAACAGCGGGCGGGCGCCGCCCAGCTCCAGGCCGCCCTCACGCACGGCCACCCCACCGCGCTGGCCGCCTCCGACCTCACCGCCCGGGCGGTGCACCTGCTGTCGCAGGGCGCCGAGCCGCTGGGCCTGGTCGGGCAACTGCGCTCCTACGCGTACGAGAACCGCTCCCGCTACCACCGGCAGTGGCTCGGCGACCTGTGGACGTACTCCCACGACGCGACGCCCGAGTCGTTCATCGAGCGCGGCTGGGACGAGTGCGCCCAGGCCCTGAGCACCCTGGACACGGCGCTGCGCACGGCCGACCCGGAGACCGACCCGTGCCTGCTGACCGGCGAGGGCTGGATCGCCGAGGAGGCGCTGACCAGTGCGCTGCTCTGCTTCCTGCTCTTCCCCGAGGAACCGGTCACGGCCATCCGCCGGGCCGCCTGCACCAAGGGCGACTCCGACTCCATCGCCTGCCTGGCCGGTGCCTTCGCCGGCGCCCACCTCGGCGCCGGCGCCTGGCCGAAGGACTGGGCGGACCGGATCGAGTACGGCAGCGAACTGCTGACGCTCGGAGCGCTCTGGGACGCCTAGGCCAGCGCCGCGAGCGCCGATGCCCGGCGCGTGCGGAACAGGAAGTCCTCGACCGCCCTGCGGTCCGGCTCCGGCGGGAGCGGGGAGCCCTCGAGCGCGTCGTCGGCCTCGGTGGCCAGGCGGGTCATCCACGCCTCGACCTCGTGCCAGGGCACCTCGCCCCGCTTGACCGCCAGGAGCCGCTCGCGCCCCTCGCCCACGTCGATCACCAGCTCGCCCGTCCGCAGCAGGTCACGGCAGGCCGCCAGCAGCCGCAGCAGGTGCATGGCGTGCTTCCAGCGGGGCGCGCCGTGCACGCGGACGTCCGCGTCGAGCTTCCTGCGCTGCGCGTGCGCGTAGCGGACGAAGACACGGTGCGCCTCGCGGGAGAGGAACGCGGGCCGCAGCGCCAGCAGTTCACGGCCGGTGTCGTCGACGCGCTCGACCAGCGGCGAGTGCAGGCACTCCAGGACGTTGGGGTTGCCGCGCAGGGCCAGCTCGCAGAACCGCTCCAGCTCCCAACTGAACTGCTCGTCCGCCGGCCCCTCTATGTGGGTCGGCGGCTTGTCGAAACGCCACTGGAGCGGGGTGGGGGCCAGGAACACACCCCGCCGGTCGGTGTCGCTGCCGTCGGTGGCGAGCCCGAAGGCGCGCGAGCCCATGACGCAGGAGTAGATCGTGTGGTCGCGCACCAGGACGTCCGGGGTCAGCATGCGCCAGACCCTACGCCAGGCGGATGCTGTCCCCCTCCACGGTGATCCGCTCGGCGGGCAGCGGCCGGGTGGCGGGGCCGCGCGCGACCGAGCCGTCCGCGATGCGGAACCGGCTGCCGTGGCAGACGCAGTTGATGGTGCCGTTCTCCACCGTGGCCACGATGCACGCCTGATGGGTGCAGACCGCGGAGAACGCCTTGAACTCGCCGTCCCGCGGCTGGGTCACCACCACCTTGCGCTCCTTGAAGATCGTGCCGCCACCGGACGGGATGTCGGCCGTCCTGGCGAGCTCGCCGTCCTGGGGCGCCGGCGACCCCGTCGTGGCGGTGGCCGTGGCCGTGGTGGCAGCGGTGCCGGGCGGCGACGCGTCGGGGGCCGTGGCGGTGCCGTCCGTCACCGCGGGGGCGGCACCGTCGTCGCCGCCGCAGCCGGTGACCAGGGCGGCGGTGGCCGACGCGGCGGCCACCAGGACGGTACGGCGGGGCGTGGGGGCTGAAGTCATGGGCAGCATCCTGACGCCGTACGCCCCCGGCACGAAGCAACCGCGCTGACGCTTACACCCGCGGGGCGAGCCCCGTGACACGGCCGGACCCGTCACGGCGGATCTCCCGCACGCCCACGACGGCGGCGCGGTCGACCGGACCGTACACGTGCGGGAAGCGCCCCCCGTCCGCACCGCCCTCCCAGCGGACCTCGGCGGTCAGCAGCGCCTCGTCGAGCGCCAGCAGCAGCAGCGGCCCCGGCACGTCCCGGTAGTAGGCCTCGACGACGGCCAGCGCCGTCCCCTCGTCGGGCGAGCAGTGCACGAATCCCTCCGAGGCGAGGGAAGCGGGCCGGTACGGGTCACCGGAACCGGCCTGCCACTCGGCCTCCGGTACGACGTGAAGCAGCATGCGGACAGTCTGCATGCCGGACACGTCCGGCGCTCCCGCCCGGTCTGACTAGGCTGAACGACAGCACCCGTGCGCGCGGCACGCGTGCGGCACAGGCGAAGGAGCGGGGACGTGGCGGTACGAGCGGTCCGAGGGGCCGTCCAGCTCGAGCGGGACGACGCCGGGCACATGCGGGACCAGGTCGGCGAGCTGCTCACCGCCGTACTGGACCGCAACGGCCTCACGCCCGACGACCTGATCAGCGTCTGGTTCACCGCCACCCCCGACCTGCACAGCGACTTCCCCGCAGTGGCGGCGCGCGGCCTCGGCATCGTGGACGTCCCGCTGCTGTGCGCCCAGGAGCTGGACGTCGCCGGCGCGATGCCGCGCGTCGTGCGCGTCCTCGCCCACGTCGAGACCGACCTGCCCAAGTCCGCCGTCGCGCACGTCTACCTCGGCGCCGCGGCCGCCCTCCGCAAGGACATCGCCCAGTGAGAACCGCCGTCGTCATCGGAACCGGTCTGATCGGCACCTCCGCCGCCCTCGCCCTGACCGGGCGCGGTGTCACCGTCCACCTCGTCGACCACGACCCCGTCCGGGCCCGCACCGCCGCCGCACGCGGCGCCGGCACCGAGGAACCGCCCGGGGGCCCCGTCGACCTGGCGATCGTCGCCGTACCGCCGGCGTACGTCGCCGCCACCCTCGCCGACGCGATGCGCGGCGGAGTCGCCCGCGGCTACCTGGACGTCGCCAGCGTCAAGGGCGGGCCCAAGCGGGAGCTGGAGGAGCTGGGCCTCGACCTCTCCGCGTACATCGGTACGCACCCCATGTCCGGCAAGGAACGCTCGGGCCCGCTGGCCGCGACGGCCGACCTGTTCGAGGGCCGCCCCTGGGTGCTGACACCGACCCGGGACACCGACACCGAGGTGCTGAACCTCGCCCTGGAGCTGGTCGCGCTGTGCCGGGCGGTACCGGTCGTCATGGACGCCGACGCCCACGACCGGGCGGTGGCGCTGGTCTCCCACACCCCGCAGCTCGTGTCGTCCATGGTCGCCGCCCGGCTCGCGGACGCCGACGAGACGGCCGTACGGCTGTGCGGGCAGGGCATCCGGGACGTGACGCGCATCGCGGCCTCCGACCCGCGCATGTGGGTCGAGATCCTGTCGGCCAACCCGGGCCCCGTCGCCGACGTCCTCGCCGGGGTGGCCGCGGACCTCGACGAGACGGTCCGGGCCCTGCGCTCCCTCCAGTCCGCCGACGACGACAAGCGGCGCGACGGCGCCACGGGCGTCGAGGACGTGCTGCGCCGCGGCAACGCCGGCCGCGCCCGCGTCCCCGGCAAGCACGGCGGCGGCCCGGTCGCCTACGAGACGGTCGCCGTCCTCCTCAGCGACCAGCCCGGCGAGCTCGCCCGCATCTTCGCGGACGCGGGCCGGGCGGGCGTCAACATCGAGGACGTCCGCATCGAGCACGCCACCGGCCAGCAGGCGGGTCTCATCCAGCTCATGGTCGAGCCCGCCTCCGCCCCCGTCCTCTCGGCCGCCCTCCGCGAAAGGGGCTGGCCGCTGCGGCAGTGACCCCCCGGCGGCGGGCGTCCCCCGAATGGGTGCAAGGGGTGCGGGCAGCAGTCGGTAACCTTGTGCCGGGCCCCTAGGCAACCGGCCGGCCCTCTCCCGCGTACCAGGAAGGTGTCCGACACCGTGGAATCCGTGATCGTCGCCATCGACGGGCCCTCCGGCACGGGCAAGTCGAGCACCTCCAAGGCGGTCGCCGCCAAGCTGGGGCTCAGCTACCTGGACACCGGCGCGCAGTACCGGGCGATCACCTGGTGGATGATCACCAACGGAGTGGACGCCGACGACGCCGGGGCCGTGGCCTCCGCCGCCGGCAAGCCCACCATCGTCTCGGGCACCGACCCGTCCCACCCGACGATCACCGTCGACGGCGTGGACGCCTCCGGCCCCATCCGGACCCAGGAGGTCACCTCCAAGGTCAGCGCCGTCAGCGCCGTCCCCGAGGTGCGGGAGCGCATCACCGAGCTCCAGCGGTCCATCGCCGCGAGCGCCGCGGCGGGCATCGTCGTCGAGGGCCGGGACATCGGCACCACCGTCCTGCCCGACGCCGACCTGAAGATCTTCCTCACCGCGTCCCCCGAGGCCCGCGCCGCACGCCGCTCCGGCGAGCTCAAGGGCGCCGACGTCCACACCACCCGCGAGGCCCTGATCAAGCGGGACGCTGCCGACTCCAGCCGCAAGACGTCGCCGCTCGCCAAGGCGGACGACGCCGTCGAGGTCGACACCACCGACCTCACCCTCCAGCAGGTCATCGAGTGCGTCGTCACCCTGATCGAGGAGAAGCGAGCCGCCAAGTGACCCCTTCCGAGAAGGGCGCCGCGGTCGGGCGGGGAATCGGCATCGGCCTGATGTACGGGCTGTGGAGGCCCCGCGTCCTCGGCGCCTGGCGGGTCCCGGCCTCCGGGCCCGTGATCCTGGCCGTCAACCACGCGCACAACCTCGACGGCCCCATGCTGATGGGCACCGCGCCCCGGCCCGTGCACTTCCTGATCAAGAAAGAGGCGTTCAAGGGGCCCCTCGGCCCCTTCCTGGAAGGCATCGGCCAGCTCAAGGTGGACCGCGGCGCACCCGACCGCACCGCCATCACCGGCGCCCTCGACGTCCTCGCGGGCGGCGGCGTGCTGGGCATCTTCCCGGAGGGCACCCGGGGCGAGGGCGACTTCGCCTCGCTCCGCGCCGGCCTCGCGTACTTCGCCCTCCGCAGCGGCGCCCCCATCGTCCCGGTGGCCGTCCTGGGAAGCACCGACCGCCGCGGACGGTTGACCAAGGCGCTGCCCCCGCTGCGCAGCCGCGTCGACGTGGTCTTCGGCGACGCCTTCCGGGCCGGGGACGGCTCCGGACGCCGCACCCGCACGGCGCTGGACGAGGCCACCGTACGCATCCAGGAGCGGCTGACCGCCCACCTGGAAAACGCCAGGCGCCTCACCGGGCGCTGAGCGAGACTTGAGACCTGAGTAGCGGATCACTCGACCCGCCGATGACGATGATGAACGAGGAACGGACTTCATGAACGACCAGCACGACCACGGGGCACTCGGCGACACCGAGTACGCGGAGTTCATGGAGCTCGCCGCCGAAGAGGGCTTCGACATCGAAGAGGTCGAGGGCGCGATCGAGGAGGCCGGGCACGGCCCGCTCCCCGTCCTCGCCGTCGTCGGCCGGCCGAATGTCGGCAAGTCGACCCTGGTGAACCGCATCATCGGCCGCCGCGAGGCCGTCGTCGAGGACAAGCCCGGCGTCACCCGCGACCGCGTCACCTACGAGGCCGAGTGGGCCGGCCGCCGCTTCAAGGTCGTCGACACCGGCGGCTGGGAGCAGGACGTCCTCGGCATCGACGCCTCCGTCGCCGCCCAGGCCGAGTACGCCATCGAGGCCGCCGACGCGGTCGTCTTCGTCGTGGACGCCACCGTCGGCGCCACCGACACCGACGAGGCCGTCGTCAAGCTGCTCCGCCGGGCCGGCAAGCCCGTCGTCCTCGCCGCCAACAAGGTCGACGGCCCCTCCGGCGAGGCCGACGCCGCCATGCTGTGGTCGCTGGGCCTCGGCGAGCCGTTCCCCGTCTCCGCCCTCCACGGCCGCGGCACCGGCGACCTGCTGGACGAGGTCCTCAAGGCACTGCCCGAGGCCCCGGAGCAGAGCTTCGGCGCCGCCGTCGGCGGCCCGCGCCGCATCGCGCTCATCGGCCGCCCGAACGTCGGCAAGTCCTCCCTGCTCAACAAGGTCGCGGGCGAGGAGCGCGTCGTCGTCAACGAGATGGCCGGCACCACCCGCGACCCGGTCGACGAGCTCATCGAACTCGGCGGCACCACCTGGAAGTTCGTCGACACCGCCGGCATCCGCAAGAAGGTCCACCTCCAGGAGGGCGCGGACTACTACGCCTCGCTGCGCACCGCCGCCGCCGTGGAGAAGGCCGAGGTGGCCGTCGTCCTGATCGACACCACCGACTCCATCTCCGTCCAGGACCAGCGGATCATCACCATGGCCGTCGAGGCGGGCCGCGCGCTCGTCATCGCGTACAACAAGTGGGACGAGCTCGACGAGGAGCGCCGCTACTACCTGGAGCGCGAGATCGAGACGGAGATGCAGCAGGTGGCCTGGGCCCCGCGCGTCAACGTCTCCGCCCGCACCGGCCGCCACATGGACAAGCTCGTCCCGGCGATCGAGACGGCGCTGGCCGGCTGGGAGACCCGCGTCCCGACCGGGCGGCTGAACGCCTTCCTCGGCGAGCTGGTCGCGGCCCACCCGCACCCGATCCGGGGCGGCAAGCAGCCCCGCATCCTGTTCGGTACGCAGGCCGGCACCAAGCCGCCGCGCTTCGTACTGTTCGCGTCGGGCTTCCTGGAGCACGGCTACCGGCGGTTCGTCGAGCGCCGGCTGCGCGAGGAGTTCGGCTTCGAGGGCACCCCGATCCACATCTCCGTGCGGGTGCGCGAGAAGCGCGGCCGCAAGAAGTGACCCACGCCCCCCGGGCATGACGGCGGGGCCGGAGCGAATCGTCCGCTCCGGCCCCGCCGTCGTCGTTCACAGCCCCCTGCGGGGCGCCGGTGGCAGCGCCGCCGGGACGTGGGGGTGCCCGGTGTGCCGCCGCATGCCGACCTGCTGCCACCCGGTCGTGTAGCCGCTGCTGTGCTGCGTCTGGTACGAACCGGTGCCGCCCGACCCGAAGGTCCCGAAGGCCTTGAACCCCAGGTCCTCCTCGCCGCTGCGGTCGCCCGGCAGCGTCCGGAACGACCTGAGGTACTCCGAGTACAGCGCGTCGTAGATCGGCGTGGCCGACGGGGCGGACAGTCCGTCGTGCGCGGAGCGCATGGCGGGAATCTGCTGGTACGACTGGCGGGATGGCTCGTATGCGTGCACGTATGTGCCAACGACCTCACCGCCCTTCGGATGCGGCCCCGGGACGGAAAACGCCGGGGTGACCGCCGGCCCGTGCACGGACCGTGTGCCGGGGCGCGCGGCCGGGTCCTCCGCGCCCCGGCCGTCCACGGCCCTGGCGTGCATCAGGTGCCGGCCAGCGGCATCGCCGCCGCCACCAGCCGGCCGTTGGCCGCCGCCTTCTCCAGGGCGTCACGCAGCAGGTCCTCGCGCGGCTGCTGGCCGATGGAGCCGACCGGGGCCGCGAAGACCAGGACCGTGTGCGACTTGTTCGCCGCGGCGCGCCAGCCCTCCGTCACCTGGAGCGGCTGGTGGGCCTGCCACCAGGCGACCGGGTTGCCGCCCCCGGTGCCCGGCTGGAGGATGGCGTGGAGCTGGCCCATGGCGAGCAGCACCGACCAGCCGCCGATGGGGGCGGGCTTCTGGTTCACGTCGGCGACCGGCACGAAGCCCTGCTCCAGCAGCAGCGGCAGGAACTCGTCGCCGCCGCCGGCCGACCCGGGCCGGGCGATCGGCGCCGTCGGCTCCACCACCAGGGCCGGGTGCAGCTCGTTGTCGATCAGCACGAGGCCGCTGGTGACGCCCAGGACGGCCTGGTCGCCGACGGCCACGGGCGCCGAAGGGGCCGGGACGCCCGCGGTGGCCTGGCCCTCCGCGCCGGTGATGGACCGGACGGCGCCCTGGAGCTGCTCCTCGGCGACCTTGACGACCTGGGAGGGGATGCAGGTGGCGTGGGCGAAGGCGAGGACCGCGGTCTCCTCGCCGACGAACAGCACGGTGCTGGTGCGCTCCTGCTCGGAGTCGCCCGGGGTGCGGCAGGAGGTGCAGTCGTAGCTGCCCGGGGCGTTCTCGCCGGCGAGCAGCCGGTCGGCTTCCTCGTCGCCGATCTCGGCGCGTACGTCCTCGCTGACGTCGAGCATGCGGGGCACGGGTGGCTCCTCGGACTCAATGCGTGCGATGCCGGGCGGTTCCCGGCTCGTCTCATGAAGAGTTCAACGGACGATCCTCGGCCGGAGTCACGGGTTGGTCCGCGCCTCGGCGCGTCGGCCGACCGGGTGGCCCTCGCCGCCGGGCCCGCGCGGCGGCGCCGTGCGGCGGAGGGAGGGTGCCTAGCGTGGGCCGATGCCGAAGATCCGCTTGTGGCCGGCCCTGGCGCCGGCCGTGCTGCTGCTCGTGTCGGGGACGACAACCGCGGGCGCCGCACCCACCGCGCCCGGCTCCCACCCCCCGCCGCCCGCTCCCGGCCCCCGCGGCCACGTCGTGCGCGCCGCCGCCTGCGCCGCCGACCAGTGGCCGTGGGGGTGCCTGGCCGAGTGCGAGAGCAGCGGCCGCTGGAACCTCAACACCGGCAACGGCTTCTACGGCGGACTCCAGTTCAAACAGTCCACCTGGGAGACGTACGGCGGCCTCACCCACGCCCCGCGCGCCGACCTCGCCACCCGGCGCCAGCAGATCACGGTCGCCGAGGAGGTGCTCCGCTGGCACGGCTGGTCCGCCTGGCCCACCTGCTCCAAGAGGTACGGGCTCTCCGGCCGCGCCCACACCGTGCAGCCGCACGACACGCTGACCGCCGTGGCACGGCGCTTCAAGGTGCCGGGCGGCTGGAAGGCGCTGTACCAGGGCAACAGGAAGACCGTCGGGACCGACCCGAACACCATCCGGCCGGGGATGCTGCTGTCCCTGCCCGGCCTCAGGCCCGCCCCGAAGGCGGCCGCCCTTCCCCCGAAGCGCGGGAAGTGAACTCGGTCAGCTCCCCGCTGAACGACAGCGCGCCGCGCCGCAGCTCATGGGCCAGGGTGCCGCGCGGGAGGCCGTCCGGCGGGCGCTGCTCGGCCAGCACGACCGCCGCGCCCCGCGCGCACAGGGCGCCGAGCAGGGCGTAGGTGCGTGCCGCGACGCCGGGCGACATGCCGAGGGCGGGCTCGTCGGCGAGGACGACACGCGCGGGCGTGAGCAGGACCCGGGACAGGGCCAGCATCCGCTGCTCGCCGCCGGAGAGGGTGCCGGCGCGGCGGGGGAGGAGCGGGCGGAGCTCGGGGTACGCGCCGAGGGCGGGCGCGACGTCCCCGGCCGGTGCGCCCAGCGCGAGGTTCTCGGCGACCGTGAGCGTGGCGTACACGGCGCGCCGGTCCGGTACGAAGCACAGACCGCGGCGCGCCCGGCGGTGGGCGCGCAGCCGGGTGACGTCCTCGCCCCGCCACAGGACCCTTCCGGCGCTCAGCGGGACCGTGCCGGCGAGGGCGCGCAGCACGGTCGTGCGCCCCGAGCCGTTGCGGCCGAGCAGCACGGTGACGGTGCCGGGCGGGACGGGCAGGTCGACGCCGTGCAGGGCCTCCAGGGGGCCGTAACGGACGCGGGCGGCGCGCAGCGCGATCTCGACGCTCATGACACGATCCGCCCCGCCTCCATGACGTGCACGGTGTGCGCGACGCCGGCGACCAGATCGAGGTCGTGCTCGACGACCAGGACGGCCGTCCCGTCGGCCGCGAGGGCCCTGAGCACCCGGGCGAGGGCGGCCGTCTCGCCGGCGTCCAGCCCGGCGGCGGGCTCGTCGAGCAGCAGGGTGTGCGGCTGCCCCGCGAGGGCGCGGGCCACCTCGACGCGGCGGAGGGCGCCCGTGGACAGTCCGGCGGCGGGCAGGTCGCGGGCGGCGGTGAGACCGAGGAGGCGCAGCGCCTGCTCGACGGCGCCCGGGTCGTCGCGCACCCGGCCCTGCTCGCCGCCCACGCGTACGTTCTCCTCGACCGTCAGGGACGGGAAGACGGCCAGCTCCTGGAACGTCCGGGCGATCCCGAGCCGGGTGCGGGCGTGCGCGGGGAGCGCCGTGATGTCGGCGGTGCCGAGGCGGACGCGCCCGGAGGTGGGGCGGGTGGTGCCGGCCAGGCAGTGGAACAGGCTGCTCTTGCCGGCCCCGTTGGGCCCCACGAGGGCGGTGACCCGGCCCGGCTCCACGAGGAGGTCCACGCCGTCGAGGGCGGTGAAGCCGTCGTAGCGCAGGGTGAGGTGGCGGGCCTCGAGGCCGGGGCCGTGGGGGTGGGAGGGCGCGGTGGCGGTGACGGTCGGGACGGCCCGGGTGGGCCGTACGGGGGCGGGGGCGGGTGCCGGGGTGGGCTCCGGCCGGTGGGGGCGCGCCGGTGCGGGCCCGGTGGTGGGGCCGGTGTCGGCCGGTGCGGGCGGGCGGGCCGCACGCGCGCGTGCCGGGCGGTGCGCGGAGAGGCGGGCCGCGCCCGGCAGCAGCGACGTCAGGGGCGGGACGCGGGCGGTGAAGGCGGCCAGCAGCCCGATCACCGCGGCCGCCGCGCCGCCCCGGGCGCCCGCGTCGAGGCCGACCAGCAGCACGGCGGCGACCAGGGGCGTCAGCAGGCTGTCGGCGCCCAGTACCAGCACCGCGGCGAACCACAGCAAGCCGCGCACCGGGTCGTACGCCGCCGGGTCGAAGGCGTGCACGCCCATGCCCAGCAGGCCGCCGCCCAGCGCCGCCAGGGCCGCGCCCGCAACGAAGGCGAGCACCTTCAGGGCGGGGACCGGGACGCCCGCCGCCTCGGCGCCCGCCTCGTGGTCGCGCAGCGCGGCCAGCGCCCGGCCCGTACGCCCCCGGCGCAGCGCGGCGACCATGAGCAGGGCCACGGCCAGCACCGCGAGCTCCACGGCGTAGTACGCGCGGTCCGACACCAGGCCCGGCGGGCGCGACAGGGACAGCCCCGCCGTGGCGTACGGCTGGGCGAACACGAACCGGCTCACCGCCACGCCCACCGCCAGGGTCGCCAGCGCCAGGGCCAGGCCGTGGCGGCGGATCGCCGGCCAGCCCGTGAGCAGGCCCAGCGGGGCGACCAGCACGGCGGCCACCAGCAGCGCGGTGAGTTCCGGCAGGCGGGGCAGGCCCGGGAAGCGGCCCGCCGCCAGCAGCGCCGTGAACAGGGCGCCCAGACCCGCGTACGCCGCCTGGCCCAGCGAGATCTGGCCGCCCCGGCCGGTGACGACGACGAGGGACAGCAGGACGACGGCGAGCGCCGGGACCTGGACCGCCGTCTGGAGGTCGCTCCCGGCCAGCCCCAGCGGCAGCAGGAACAGCACGCCCGCCGCGACCCACACCCCCGGCGCCACCCGCGCCCCCGCCGTGGACGCCCGGGGCAGGGCGTCGCGCGCCCCCACACCGGGCAGCACCAGCGCGGCGACCAGCAGGGCGACGACGAACAGGTTGGTGGCGACCGCCTGCACCAGCGGGCCCGCCCAGCCCTCCGGGTGGAACCGGGTGAGCTGCGCCTGGGCCACCCCGAGGGCCAGCGCCGTCACCACCGCCACCGGCAGGCTCCGCATCCGGGCGACCACCGCGACCGCGATCACCTCGACGACCAGCAGCGGCAGCCCGTACGGATCGAGCCGTACGTACGGCGCCAGCAGCACGCCCGTCAGCCCGGCCGTGAACGAACCGAACGCCCACCCCGACGCCGACACCCGGTCCGCGTCGATCCCGCCCAGCACCGCCAGCCCCCGGTTGTCCACCACCGCCCGCAGCTCGCGCCCCAGCTTCGTCCAGCGCGTCACCGCCCCGACCGCGCCGCCCACCAGCAGCACCGCGGCCAGTTGCGCCCACGGGTCGTCACCCAGCAGCACCGGCGCGTCCGCCCGTGCCCCGCCGCCCCACACCAGCGCCGCGCCCCCGACGAGCAGCACGAAGACGCCGATGGACGCCACCAGCGTCCGCGCCGGGTCCAGGTCGAGCACCGCCGCCGGCCGGAACACCGCCCGGTCCAGCACCAGCCCGATGCCGGGCGCCACCACCAGCAGCGTCAGGCACGCGGCGAGCGGCAGGGGCCAGCCCCACTCCACCACGAGATGCCGCAGCACGTACGCGCAGACCATCGCGACGGCGCCGTGCGCGAGGTTCAGCACGCCCGTGGCGCGGTAGGTGACGATCAGTCCGATGCCGGTCAGGGCGGCCGCGCTGCCCACGGCGAGCCCGGCGAGGACCAGTTCGTACGTGAGGGACGGCACGTCAGCCCTCGGGCTCGCACACCGGGCACGGCTCCAGCGCCGCGTCGCCGGCGGGCGCCACGTCCGCCTTGCCGGCCACCAGGGGGCAGTCCGGGCGGTGCGCCAGCGTCCCGCCCGGCACCCGCACCGGCGGGGCGTCGGAAGAGGGACGCTCCGGCACGGCCGGGGGCTCCCGCGGCCCGTCCTCGGCGGCGCGCCGGGGCGGCGGCGCCCCGCCCAGCAGCACCGCACCCGCCACGATCAGCGCCGCGCCGGGCACCGTGCAGGACGCCAGGTAGGGGACCTGCCGTTCCGCGAAGCGCTCGCCGGACACCCCGTACCAGCCGAGCACGCACAGCACCGCACCGGTGGCGGCGGCGGCGACCCCGCCCCACCACAGCAGTCGCGATGTCGGCATCCCGGGCCTCCGCTGGCTCCGCTGGCGATGTAGGGCGATTCCTTGCACTATGCCCAAGAAGGCCCAAAAAGGCACAGACCCCGGAACCCGGTGGTGAGCCAGATGGTCCACAAGAGTCTCCCCAAGCGTCCCCGCGCCGCGGCACTGGCGGCCGCAGCGGTCCTGGTCCTCGTACCGACCGCCGCCGCCTGCGGCGACGGCAACGGCAACGGCGCGGCGGACACCTCCCCGACCGCGACCGCGGCGCAGAACCAGCCCGCCGACCCGGCCGCGGCACGGCAGGAGATCGAGAAGAACTGGGTGGCCTTCTTCGACCCGAAGACACCGGTCGACGAGAAGACCAGGCTGCTGGAGAACGGCGACCGGATGCGGCCCGTGCTCGAGGCGTTCGCCGCCAACCCGCAGGCCGCGCAGACCTCCGTGCAGGTCAAGAACGTCACCTTCACGTCGGCCACCCAGGCCGACGTCACCTACGACCTGCTGGTCGGCGGCACCCCGGCCCTGCCCGGCTCCAAGGGCAGCTCCGTGCACCAGGACGACACCTGGAAGGTGTCCGTGAAGACGCTGTGCGCGCTGGTCAAGCTCAGCCCCGATGCGACCGCCGTGCCGGGCTGCTGAATCCGTGCTGCTGGCGGCGCTCCTGCTGCTGAGCGCCGCCTGCGGCAGCCGCCTGCCGGAGAGCGCCTTCGAGCGCCGGCCCACCGCGCCCGCGACCGGGGGCGGTGAGCCCCTGCGGATCGGCATCATCGCCGGGGCCACCAGCCCCGTCGGCGGCGGCGCCCTCACCGGCCCGCGCGACGGGGCCCAGGCGTACTTCGCCGCCCTCAACGCCCGCGGCGGCATCGACGGCCGCCGGGTGGAGGTCCTCACCTGCGACGACGGCGGCAGCGGCGTCGGCAACAACCAGTGCGTGCACGACCTCGTCGACGACAAGCGCGTCTTGGCCCTGGTCGCCACCACCGCCCTGGACTACGCGGGCGCCGCACGCGTCTCCCGGGCCGGCGTCCCGGACATCGGCGGCCAGCCGCTCGGCACCGCCTACGACACGTACCCCCACCTGTACGGGATCTACGGCAGCTCCGCCCCCCGCACCGGTGGCGAGCCCGGCTGGAACGGCGTCCTGACCGGCGGCACGGAGGTCTACCGCTGGTTCCGGAACGTCCACGGCGCCCGCACCGCGGCCGTCGTCGCCTACAACCAGGCGGCCTCCGCGGCCTACGCCCGGCTCGTGCGGCGCGGCCTGGAGGCGGAGGGGTACCGGGTCGTCAGCGAGCAGGTCGACTTCGCCCTGCCCAACTACCGCGCCGTCGCGGCCGACCTGCGCGAGCAGGGCGTGGACGTCGTCTTCGACGCCCTCGACACGCACGGCAACGCCCAGCTCTGCGAGGCGATGGACGCCGTCGGCGTGCACGTCACCGCCAAGGTGACCAATGTGCAGAACTGGAACCAGGCCGTCCCGGCAGACTTCAAGGACGCCCCCCGCTGCCGCAACGCCCTGTGGGTCACCGGCGCCAGCCGCAACCACGACGAGACGGCCCACCCGGCCGTCGCCGAATTCCGGGACGCCATGAAGGGCAGGGCGCTGTCCCAGTGGGCGCTGGAGGGCTGGGCGGCCGCCATGTGGTTCACGGACGCCGCACGCTCCTGCGCGAAGACCGGCCTCACGCGCCGTTGCGTCGAACGGTTCGTCAACCGCCCCCAGCCCTACACCGCCCGGGGCCTGCTCCTGCCGGTCGTCTTCGAGCGGCTCCCCGAACCGCCGAAGACCCGTCACACCTGTCTGTCCGTGGCCCGCTGGCGGGACGGCGAGGGCTGGGTCACCGAGGGCGGCGACATGTACCGCAACTGCGCCACCGTGCCCCAGCTCGAGTACCGGCCCTGACCGGCCGGGCTGGTAAAGCCAAGTACAGTCCACTCCTGACGACCATTCCGACGGCCATCGGACCAGCTCCACACCAGGGGGACGCGGCGACGCGATGCATATCTCTTTCCTGCTGCACAACGCCTACGGCATCGGCGGCACCATCCGTACGACGTTCAACCTCGCCCGGACCCTGGCCGAGCGGCACGACGTGGAGATCGTGTCCGTCTTCCGCCACCGCGAGGAGCCGACCCTGGGGGCCCCGGCCGGCGTCACCATGAAGCACCTGGTCGACCTGCGCAAGAACAGCCCCACGTACGACGGCGCGCACCCCGACTACACGAAGCCCGCCAAGGTCTTCCCCCGCGGCGACGGACGCTGGAAGCAGTACAGCCGCCTCACCGACGCCCGCATCGCCGCCCATCTCAAGGGCCTTCAGGCCGACGTCGTCGTGGGCACCCGCCCCGGGCTCAACGTGCACATCGCCCGCCAGGCCCGCCGCGGCCCGGTCCGCGTCGGCCAGGAACACCTGACGCTGGACAGCCACGGCTACCGGCTGCGCCGCGAGATCGGCCACCGCTACGCCCTGCTCGACGCGATCACCACCGTCACCGAGGCCGACGCCCGCTCGTACCGCAGCAGGCTCAAGCTGCCCGGCGTACGCATCGACGCCGTGCCCAACAGCGTGCCCGCCCCCACCGTCGAACCCGCCGACTCCACCGCCAAGTGGGTCGTCGCGGCCGGCCGGCTGACCCGGGTCAAGCGGTACGACCTGCTCGTCGAGGCGTTCGCGAAGGTCGTCGCCGCCCGCCCCGACTGGCGGCTGCGCATCTACGGCTCCGGCGACGCGACCGGCAACGAGAAGAACGCCCTGCGCGCCCTGATCGAGGCGCGCGGACTGCACAACCACGTCTACCTGATGGGCACCGCCAACCCGCTGGAGCCCGAGTGGGTCAAGGGCTCCGTCGCCGCCGTCACCTCCCGCCTCGAATCCTTCGGCATGACCATCGTCGAGGCGATGCGCTGCGGCCTGCCGGTCGTCTCCACCGACTGCCCGCACGGCCCCGGCGAGATCATCGAGGACGGCGTCGACGGGCGGCTGGTGCCGGTCGGCGACGTGGACGCCATCGCCGACGCGCTGCTCGCCCTCATCCAGGACGACGACCTCCGTCGCCGCACCGGACAGGCCGCGCTGGCCGCCTCCCGGCGCTTCGACCCGGCCCGGATCGCCGAACGCCACGAGGCCCTCTTCACCGAACTGGTCGCCCAGGGCGCCAATGGCCGCTCGCGCGGACGGGTCCGGGACACGCTGCACCGCACCCGGGGCGCCGTCCTCGACGGCGCGTACGCGGTGCGCTACAAGGCCGCCGATGTGCTCCGGAAGGGAAAGTCCGCATGAGCGACGCCACCGCCCCGGCCCCCGCGCCCGGCGCGCCGCCCCGCGCCGACTGCGTGGCGGACTCCGCCGGCGGCATCACCTTCGACGTGGTCGCCGTCCAGGCCGCCCAGCCGGTACTGGTGCTGCGCCCGCGCGGCGGGTCCGGCGCCCCGGCGGACGAGGCACGGCTGCCGCTCACCCCGGCCGGCGGCGGCCACCTGCGCGCGGTGCTGCCGAGCTCCATGGAGCTCGCCGAGGGCCGCTGGGACGTGTACCTCGACGGGCGGGCCGTCGAGCCGGGCATCCGGGACCTGCGGGCGCTCGTCGACCGCGTGCCGGACGAGGAGGGCGGGGTCGCCGCCCGCGTCCCGTACCCCACGGCGGACGGCCGGCTCGCCGTGCGGAGCTGGCTGCGCGCCCCGCACGCCGAGGCGGGCGACATCCTCACCGGCGAGGGCGCGTGCACCGTCGAGGGCACGCTGTACGGGGCGCGGCTCGGCGCGGGCGCGGTGGCCGAGGCGCGGCTGGGCGGGACGGTCCGCGAGGTCCCCGCCGACGGCGAGAAGGGCGCCTTCTCCTTCACCCTCGCCTACGACGTGCTCGCCGGGCCGCCGGTGGCGGCGGAGCAGCTCTGGGAGCTGTGGCTGCGGCCCGCGGCGGACGCGGAACCGGTGCGGATCTCCCGCGTCCTGGACGACGTCTGGGACCGGAAGAACCTGTTCGTGTACCCGGCCCACCAGGGCGAGGGGTACAGGGCCGCGCCCTGCTACACGGCCGACAACGACCTCTGCGTACGCCTGGCACCCTGATCGCGGACCGTCCCTGTCCGCGAGCGGTGGCAGACTCGCGCCCATGTTGGAGACCTCGGCACGACTGCTGCGCCTGCTGTCCCTGCTCCAGGCCCACCGCGACTGGTCCGGTGCCGAGCTCGCGCGGCGGCTGGGCGTCACCCCGCGCACGGTACGGCGGGACGTCGACCGGCTGCGCGAGCTCGGCTACCCCGTCCACGCCAGCCCCGGCACGGGCGGCGGCTACCAGCTCGGCGCGGGCGCCGCGCTGCCGCCGCTGCTCCTCGACGACGACGAGGCCGTCGCGGTCGCCGTCGGGCTGCGCACCGCCGCGGGCAGCGGCATCGACGGCGTCGGCGAGACGTCGGTGGGCGCCCTGGCCAAGCTGGAGCAGGTGCTGCCGGACCGGCTGCGGCGCCGCGTCGGCGCGCTGACCGCGTTCACGGTGCCGATGCTGAGGACGCCCGAGTCCCCGGTCGACCCCTCGGTGCTCACCGAGCTCGCGGCCGCCTGCCGGGACAGCGAGCGGCTGCGCTTCGCGTACCGCGACCACAACGGGTCGGCCACGCGCCGCACGGTCGAGCCGCACCGCCTGGTGTGCACCGAGCGCCGCTGGTACCTGGTCGCCTGGGACGTGGACCGCTCCGGCTGGCGGACGTTCCGGGCGGACCGGATCGTCCCCACGCCGCCCCACGGGCCGCGTTTCCCGCCCCGTGACCCGCCCGCCGAGGACCTGGCGGCCTACGTCTCCGCGGGGGTGTCCACGACGGCGTACACGGCGCAAGCCGTCATCAGGCTGCACGTCCCGGCCGCCGAGGCCGCACGGGCGGTGGGGCCGATGGACGGCGTCCTGGAGGCGGAGGGGGAGTCGACGTGCCTGCTGCGCACCGGCGCCGCGGGCCTGGACGTCCTGGTGATCCACGTCGTGCTCCTGGGGCTGGAGTTCGAGGTGGTCGAACCCCGGGAGCTGGACGACCACATCCGGGTGGTCCGTGACCGCCTCTCCCGGGCGCTGGACCGGTCGTCGTAGCCCGGCCGACGGCGGTACCCGAGTTGTCGGCGAGCTGGGGGAATTCTGCGGGGAATCCGTGAACAGTCCGTTGTCGCGACGATTTTCCCGACGATATGCAGAGGTGTTTTCCCGAGCCGTGGAATTCGTCCGGGCGCCGGGGGAGGAAGGCATCTCCGGCCCTGCGGAATTCCGCCGGCAACACCCTTCCGGGGCGCGCGGGAGTGTCCTCGGAGGGAAGGGTGCCTTAGGGAACACATGTCGTGATCCTGTGACACAAGCGTGACCGGTGAGGGACGTGAGGATGGTGGGGCGATGTGGGCCGCCCTGTTTCCGTCACCCTGCGCGGCCGCCTACGGTGAAGGACATGGCACCGATTCCGAACTCCCCCCAGCAGCCCGACGACAGCCCCGAGTCGTACGTCGGCCTCGACGCGCACGACGCCGAGCGGCGCGCCCGCTCCCACGGCTGGACCACGGTGCGGTCGCTGCCGCCCGGCACGATCATCACCCTGGAGTTCCTGGCGGGCCGGATCAACTTCGAGGTCGACGACGCCACCGTCACCCGCTGCTGGGTCGGTTGACCCCCCGGACGCGAGGAGGGCCCCGGCTCGCTGAAGCCGGGGCCCTCCCTTCCGTACCGTGGCGCGCTCAGCCGCCGGTCGCGGGCCGTGAGCGCGGCGGGCGGCGGCTGCCGGCCGGGGTGACCGGGGTCCGCTCCGAGCGCACCACCGCGTGCGGCCTCGGCTGCGTGAGCGTGGTCCTGACCGTGGCGGGACGGCCGACGCCGCCCGCTGCCGGGACCGGCTCGCGCACCGGCTCGTCGTCCGCGCCGACCGGCCGCTGCTGGTATATCGCCGGCCGGGGACCGCCCGCCGCGACGGGCAGCGACGGCGCCTGACGGCGGCGCGCCCGGAGCTGCTCGCGCACCGAGAAGATCAGGCCCTCCGCACGGGCGATCAACGGCTCGCACCAGGGCAGTCCGAGCAGGATCAGCAGTCCGGCGGCCCAGCCGAGCAGCACATCGCTCAGCCAGTGCGTACCGAGGTAGACGGTGGTCAGCCCGACGCCCAGGGCCACCACGGCGGACAGCGCCGACAGGTAGCGCCTGGCCCGGGGAGTGGTGGCGAGATAGGCAAGAATGCCCCAGGTCACCACGGCATTGGCGGTATGTCCGGAAGGGAATATATCGCCGCCCGCGAACATCTCGGCCGAGCCGATCTGCGTCGCGTAGTGGGGGCCGAGCCGGCCCAGACCCAGTTTGACCGCGCCCACCGTGACGTTCAGCAGCAGCAGGGCGGCGCCAAGCGCCAGCAGCGGGCGGAGCGTGTGCTGCCGCCAGGAGCGCCAGCCGAGCCAGGCCGCCACCATCACGGCCGTGGGGCCGCGCTGACCCAGCACCACGAAGTAGTCCAGCGTCGCGTGCAGCTCCGGCCACTGCTGATAGGGCCGGAAGAGCATGACCTTCCAGTCGAGGGTCACCAGCCACGACGAGACGAGCACGGCCACCACGATGGCGAGGTAGAACGCCGACGTCCCGCCGAAGAGGGCGAGACGGGTGCGGCTCATCCGCGGGATCTCAATCTTCGGCGGTTCCGGCTCCCGGTCCAGACGGGCAAAGATGTCGGTACGCACCCAATCGACGTTACAGGGAGTGAGTGTCGGCCCACGCCCATCCGCTCTCTTCGTGATGACGATGTGATGTGGAGTGTGTCTCAGTCCGCTGTTTATTCCGTGCTTATCCATAAACCTCGGGGGACGGGGCCCGGATAACCCGGGGCCGGTGGCCGGACGTGTGTTTGTGTGCCGCGGGAAAAGCCCCACGGGCGCCCGGTGGCCGGAATTGCCTCCCTCCCGCCGCCGGTCGCCACCTCCTGGTACGGGGCCCGGACCGCTTCCCGGCGGGCCGCCCCGAGTGGCGTACGCCACACGTCCGCGTCTGCCCCCGTGAGAGGTGGACCACGCGCCACCGGCGTGGACTCGCGTACGCTGGCGGCTCACTCGCCCGTCGATGCCGGGCCCCCGGAAGTCGTCCCCCTCCGGCCGGTGCCCACCGAGTGCGAGCGATTCATCTGTGGTCTGTGGGAGGTACGTACATGTCCGTGACGACCACGGCCGGAGCACGGCTGCGTGCCACCGGCGGCGGTGCCAACCGCTGGGTCGTCCTCGTCGTCCTCTGCGTGAGCCTGCTGCTGGTCGCGCTCGACGCCACCGTTCTCCACGTCGCCGTCCCCGCCGTCACCGAGGACCTGCGCCCAAGCTCCACCGCGCTGCTGTGGATCGTCGACGCCTACCCCCTGGTCTGCGCCTCGCTGCTGATCCTCTTCGGCACGCTCGGCGACCGGATCGGGCGGCGCCGCGTCCTGCTGGCCGGTTACGGACTGTTCGGCGCGGCCTCGGCGGTCGCGGCCTTCGCCGACACCCCGGCCGTGCTGATCGCCGCCCGCGCGCTGCTCGGCGTCGGCGGCGCGATGATCATGCCCGCCACCCTGTCCATCCTCCGCGCGGTCTTCCCCGACCGCCGCGAACGCGCCACGGCCATCGGCATCTGGACGGCCGTCGCCGCCGTCGGCGCCGCCACCGGGCCCGTCCTCGGCGGCTTCCTGGTCGAGCACTTCTGGTGGGGCTCGGTCTTCCTCATAAACATCCCCCTGATGGCGCTGATCCTGCCGCTCGGCCGCTGGCTGCTGCCGGAATCCAAAGGCAGCGGGGACGGCCCCTGGGACGTGCTCGGCGCCCTGATGGCGGCGGCCGGCGTGCTCGGCGTGGTCCTCGGCGTCAAGCGGGCCGGCGCCGGCGGCTCCGTGCTGAGCCCCGAGACGGCCGGACCGCTGCTGCTCGGCGCGGTCCTGCTGGTGCTGTTCGTACGGCGGCAGAAGCGGCGGGAGCACCCGCTGATCGACATGCGGATGTTCGCCCGGGCCGCCTTCACCACCTCCGTGGGCTGCATCGTCCTCGCCATGCTCGCGCTGGTCGGCCTGGAGCTGATCGCCGTCCAGTACCTCCAGCTCGTGCTGGGGCTGACGCCGGTCGAGACCGGCCTGCGCCTGCTGCCGCTCACCTTCGCCGCCATGGCCGCCGGTGCCACCGGCTCGTACACGCTGCGGCGCGTCGGGCCGCGCCGGATGGTCGGCTGGGGCTTCGTCCTCACCGCCGGGGCCGTCCTGCTGCTGGTGCTGATGGGCCAGCACGACCGGCCGCTGCTGCTGACGGCCGGCTTCGTCCTGCTCGGCTTCGGGCTCCAGACCACGCTGTTCGGGGCGTACGAGTCGATGCTGAGCGAGGCCCCGGCGCACAGCGCGGGCGGGGCCGCCGCCATCGGCGAGACCTCCTACCAGCTCGGTGCCGGAATGGGCATCGCGCTGCTCGGCAGCGTCATGAACGCCGCCTACGCGCCCGGCCTCTCACAGGTGCCGGGGGTGCCCGCGCCCGCCGGTGCGGCCGCCGCCAACTCGCTGGGCGAGGCGTACCAGGTCGCGGCACAGTTGGGCGGCCCGGCGGGCGAGGCGCTGCGCACGGCCGCGCGGCACGCCTTCGTGCACGGCCTGCACGTGACGCTGGTCGTCAGCGCCGCGCTGCTGCTGCTCGGCGCGCTGATGGCGGTGCGGCTGCCGCGGGTGATGGAGTGCCAGCCGGACCCGGACGCCCGCCTGGGAGCCGCGGAAACCTGGCCCGAGGCGGACGGCGGCGCCGGCCCGGACGCCGTGCCGGCGGCGCGCCGCGAGCGGTTCACCGGCCCCGAGCCCCAGGTGCCCGCGCGCCGCGAACCGGCCGAGCCGGCCAGGGCGGGGCGTACGCCACACTGAGCGCGGCGGCCGGGTCTGGACGTGCGCTCAGCCGCGTCGTAACGTCGGCGCCGCAGTAACTAACACCGCTAGTTTTACTGGTCGCCCGGAGGTCCCGCATGTCCGCACCCGCGAAGCTCCCGCCGTTCGACGCCGGTGACCCCCTCGGCATCGACGACCTGCTCGGCCCCGAGGACCTCGCCGTCCGCGACACCGTCCGCTCCTGGGCCGCCGACCGGGTGCTGCCCCACATCGCGGGCTGGTACGAGCAGGGCGAGCTGCCCGGCATCCGGGAGCTGGCGCGCGAACTCGGCTCGATCGGCGCGCTCGGCATGTCGCTGGAGGGCTACGGCTGCGCGGGCGCGACCGCCGTCCAGTACGGACTCGCCTGCCTGGAACTGGAGGCCGCCGACTCCGGCATCCGCTCCCTGGTCTCCGTGCAGGGCTCGCTCGCCATGTACGCGATCCACCGCTTCGGCTCCGAGGAGCAGAAGCAGCGCTGGCTGCCGTCCATGGCGGCGGGCGAGACCATCGGCTGCTTCGGCCTGACCGAGCCGGACATCGGCTCCGACCCGGCCGCGATGCGCACGTACGCCAAGAAGGACGGCACCGACTGGGTGCTCAACGGCCGCAAGATGTGGATCACCAATGGCTCGGTCGCCGGGGTCGCCGTCGTGTGGGCGCAGACCGACGACGGCATCCGGGGCTTCGCCGTGCCGACGGACACCCCCGGCTTCTCGGCGCCCGAGATCAAGCACAAGTGGTCGCTGCGGGCCAGCGTCACCAGCGAGCTCGTCATGGACGACGTACGGCTGCCGGCCGACGCCGTACTGCCCGGCGTCACCGGCCTGAAGGGGCCGCTCGCCTGCCTGAGCCACGCCCGTTACGGGATCGTCTGGGGCGCCATGGGCGCCGCGCGCGCGTCGTTCGAGGCGGCGCTTACGTACGCGAAGACGCGCGAACAGTTCGGCAGGCCCATCGGCGGCTTCCAGCTCACCCAGGCCAAGCTCGCCGACATGGCGCTGGAGCTGCACAAGGGCATCCTGCTCGCCCACCACCTCGGGCGGCGGCTCGACGCCGGAAGGCTCCGCCCCGAGCAGGTCAGCTTCGGCAAGCTCAACAACGTACGGGAGGCGATCGAGATCTGCCGCACCTCGCGCACGATCCTCGGCGCCAACGGGATTTCGCTGGAGTACCCCGTCATGCGGCACGCCACCAACCTGGAGTCGGTGCTCACCTACGAGGGCACCGTCGAGATGCACCAGCTCGTGCTGGGCAAGGCGCTCACCGGCCTCGACGCCTTCCGGTAAGCGGCCTCGCCCGCTAGCTCTGGTTGAAGAAACCGTCCTGGGTGTGAGTCCCGGGCTCCCCGTTGACGATCTGCGTGTCCGCCGGCGTCAGCAGGAAGACCCGGGTCGCCACCCGCTCGATCGAGCCGCGCAGCCCGAAGGTCAGGCCCGCCGCGAAGTCGACCACGCGCTTGGCGTCGGCGGGCTCCATGGCCGTGAGGTTCATGATGACCGGGACGCCGTCCCGGAAGAGCTCGCCGATGCTCCGGGCGTCCCGGAACCCGTCCGGGGACACCGTGGCGATCCGGCGGCCCTCCTCCTGGGCGGCCTCGGAGGCGACGCGCACCCGCGGGTCGGTCACCCAGGAGTCGCTGCTGCGGTCACCCTCGGCGTACTCGTCGTCGTAGTAGCGCTCGTCGTTGTCCTCGACGAGGCCGAGCCATGCACTCGCCTTGCGCACCGATCCCATGGACGCCTCCTTTCGCGCGGTCACTTGTGGTTCCGCTATCCCTATGGTCGTCCATCATGCGGATCGCGCGCCAAGTGGACAGTCACCGCGCGAGCGATTCGTGACGGTACTGGTGCAGAAGATGTGGCGATTCGTCAAGGTTCCACGGGTGTAAGGCCCCTGAGAAGGGCCCCGTACAACTCAAATATGACATTCGGGCCGTACGGGTGAGCGTGCGGACGTACGGGTGAACGGGCCGACTCGGTACGATGCCCGCCGCGCACTTCGCACCACACACGGGGGAGCACCATGTTCGGAATCGTCCGACCCTGCACGCACCGGCTCACCGACGGGCTGAAGACCGAGTGGATGGCCCATCTCTGCGGGCTCTGCCTGGCACTTCGGGCCGATCACGGGCAGTTCGCCCGCGTCGCCACCAACTATGACGGCCTCATCGTCTCGGTCCTGACGGAGGCTCAGACCGAGCGCACCGCCGGGGCGCGGCGCACGGCGGGGCCCTGCCCGCTGCGCGCCATGCGGACCGCACCCGTCGCCCGCGGCGAGGGCGCGCGGCTCGCCGCGGCCGTCTCCCTGGTGCTGGCCTCGGCGAAGGTGCGGGACCACGTCGCCGACCGGGACGGGCTGCTGGCGCGCAAGCCGGTGGCCGCCGCCGCGCGCCGGGTGGCCCTCGGCTGGGACCGGGCGGGCGCCAGGGCCGGGCGCGAGCTGGGCTTCGACACGGCCGTGCTGGTCGACGCCGTGGACCGGCAGACCGGCATCGAGGCGCTGGCCGGCCCGGGCACCTCCCTGCTCACGGTCACCGAGCCCACCGAGACGGCCACCGCGGCCGCCTTCGCGCACACCGCCGTCCTGGCGGGCCGGCCGGAGAACGTGCCCCCGCTCACCGAGGCAGGCCGGCTCTTCGGGCGCCTCGCCCACCTGCTGGACGCCGTGGAGGACCTGGAGGCCGACACCGTGTCGGGCGCCTGGAACCCGCTGACCGCGACCGGCACCCCGCTCGCGGAGGCGCGGCGGCTCGCGGACGACGCGCTGCACGGGATACGGCTCGCCCTGCGCGACGCGCGATTCGTCGACGACACGCTCCTGCACATGCTGCTCGCGCACGAGCTGCGGCGGTCGGTGGACCGGGCGTTCGGCACCACGACCTGCTCGCACCAGGGTTACGGCGCCCAGGACCCGTACGGGGCCCAGAACCCGTACGGCGGTCAGAACCCGTACGGGGCCCAGAACCCCTATGGCGGGCAGAACCCCTACGGCGGGCAGCCCGGCGCGCCCGGCGGGGGTCACGGCGGTCACGGGGGACACGGCGGCCACGGTCATGGGGGCCACGGCGGCTCCGGCGGCTTCGGTGGCGGGATGCCGCCCGGCTTCGGCGGCCCCGGCGGAGAGCCGTCCCGGCCGAAGCCCCGTGGCTTCCTGGCCGGCTGCGCCGCCTTCACCTGGCTCTTCTGCACCTGCCAGATCTGCTGCGCCAAGGAGTACGAGGGCCCCTGGTCCCGCAAGAAGCGCGAAGGCTGCTGCCGCGACTGCGACTGCAACTGCAACCCCGGAGGCTGCGACTGCTGCTGCCCCTGCGACGGGTGCTGACGGACCGTAAGGTCGCCGCATGAGCAGCGACCCCCGAGCGGAGTGGCGGGACTGGCACGAACGGCGCGTCGCCGCCGTGTCGGCCCCCCACGGCCCGCTCTCCCTCACCGGCACGTACTGGCTCGCCGACCATCCGGAAGGGCGAATCCCGGCCGTCCCCGGAACCTGGCGGGAATACGGCGACCACGTGCTCCTGCGCGCCACCGCGGCGGACGGCGTCACCGTCGACGGCGAGCCCCTGACCGGCGACGTCCGCCTGACCGCCGACCACGTTCCGATCGACCGCTCCCGCGTCGCGGCCGGGGAGCGCCGGCTCGTCGTGCTGCGCCGGGAAGGGCTCTGGGCGGTCCGCGACTTCGACCCGGCGGCCCCGGCGCGGCGCGCCTTCCGGGGCATCGAGGCCACCCCGTACGACGCCCGCTGGGTGGTGCCGGGGACGTACCGGCCGTACGCCGCCGAGCGCACCGTACGGGTGGAGAACGCCGACGGGCGCGAGCGCGGCCTGGGGCTCGCGGGGGAGCTGACGTTCACGCTCCGGGGCGCCGAGCACACGCTGCACGTCGCGGTCGAGGGCGACGGTTCCCTCTGGGCCGTCCTCGCCGACGCGACCAGCGGAAAGGGCAGCTACCGCTTCCGCTTCCTGCGGCCCGGCGCCCCGGACGCCGACGGCCGGGTGACCGTCGACCTCAACCGGGTCCTGCTGCCGCCGTGCGCCTTCGCCGAGCACTTCATCTGCCCGTTCCCGCCGCCCGGCAACACCCTGCCGGTCCCCGTCGCCGCGGGGGAGCGGAACGTGCTGAGCGGCTGATACGTCACAGTGGCGGACCCCGCGCGCCCGGCGGACGGGGCAGGACCCCGCCGGGCGCCTCCGCCTGCTCGTGCGCGGCTGGCCGAAACCCTCCCTTGTGCCGGTAGTTGACCACGCCAATACTCCCGGAACAGCGCTTGTCAGGGGCACGGCTTGTCCGGAATTCGGACGTCCGCCGCGCCGGGGGCGAACCCGGCCCCGTACACCCGACTGCGCCTCACGGGCCCGACACCCCACGGCGGGCCCCCGATTCCCCTCAGGAGGAACGAGAAGTGAGGAACAAGCGCACCACCCCCCGCAGTGGCACAGCCAGACGGCCCCGTCTGCTGGCCGTCGCCACGGGTCTCGCCGCCGCCGCCACCCTCGCGGTCCCCGCCGCCGGCGCCGACGCACCGCGCACCTTCAGCGCCGCCGAGCTGTCCGCCGCCGGCTCGGCCGTGCTCGCCGCCGACGTACCGGGCACCGCCTGGCACACCGACCCGGCGACCGGCAAGCTCGTCGTCACCGCCGACTCGACCGTCTCCGCCGCCGAGATCGCCGAGATCAAGCGCCGGGCCGGAGCCAACGCCGGAGCGCTCAAGATCGAGCGCACCCCCGGGAAGTTCACCAAGCTCATCTCGGGCGGCGACGCCGTCTACGCCACGAGCTGGCGCTGCTCGCTCGGGTTCAACGTCCGCGACAGCGCGGGCACCACGTACTTCCTCACCGCCGGCCACTGCACCGACGGCGCGGGCACCTGGTACGCCAACTCGGGCCGCACCACCGTCCTCGGCCCGACCACCGGCTCCAGCTTCCCCAACAACGACTACGGCATCGTGCGCTACTCCAACAGCTCCATCTCCAAGCCCGGCACCGTCGGCAACGTCGACATCACCAGCGCCGCCAACGCCACCGTCGGCATGTCCGTCACCCGCCGCGGCTCCACCACCGGTACCCACAGCGGTTCGGTCACCGGTCTGAACGCCACCGTCAACTACGGCGGCGGCGACATCGTCTACGGCATGATCCGGACCAACGTGTGCGCCGAACCCGGCGACAGCGGCGGCCCGCTGTACTCCGGCAGCCGCGCCATCGGTCTCACCTCCGGCGGCAGCGGCAACTGCTCCTCCGGCGGGACGACCTTCTTCCAGCCGGTCACCGAGGCGCTGAACGCGTACCGCGTCAGCGTCTACTGACCCGGCAGCACCGCCCGGCACGGCGAGCCCCCGGCGGGATTCCCCCGCCGGGGGCTCGACGCCCTGCCCCCAAGCGCCCGCATTTGAGAGCATGTGACGGTGCTCGGCGCAGGGCGACTTCGGGAAGCGGGGGCGGATGAGGCGCATCGGAGTGACCGGCCACAGGGACATCCCCGACGAGCTCCACGCCCACGTGCGCGCTGCGATCCACGCCGTGGTCCGGGCCGCCACCCGTGACCACGGGGAGGGCCTGGAGGCGCTGTCCAGCCTGGCGGTCGGGGCCGACCAGCTCTTCGCGGACATCGCCCTCGCCTGCGGGGCCGAGCTGACCGTCGTCATCCCCGCCGGGGACTACGAGGACGGCTTCGCCGACCCCGACGAGCTGGCCCGGTACCAGGCCTACCGCAAGCGCGCCACGCGCGAGGTCCGGATGGACTACGCGCACGCGACCGACGAGGCCTACTACGCGGCCGGCACCTACATCGCCGACCACTGCGACCGGCTGCTCGCCGTCTGGGACGGCCGCCCCGCCCGCGGCCTCGGCGGCACCGGGGACATCGTCCACTACGCCCGCGGGCTCGGGAAGCCGGTGACGGTCATCTGGCGCACCGGCGTGGAGCGCCCCTGACGTCTCCGGCGCCCCGGCATGGAGCGCCCGTGACGGTCTCCGGCGCCCCGGCGTGGAGCGCCCTCGGCGGCCATCGGGCGCACCGGCGTCGAGCGCCCCCGCCGCCGGTCAGCGCCGGTGCTGGACCAGCCAGTCGGTGTGCTGGGGCGAGACGACGCGCTCGGTCTCGTACACCGCCGCCGCCCACCGGTCCTCGCCGATCACCGTCTCCATCGCGGTGTGCATCGCCGCCAGGTCCTCCTCCACCAGGGAGTGCGCCGCTATCAGCGGCTGGTGGCGGCGGATCTCGCTCCAGGCGACGCCGGCGGCCGCCGCGGCCGACAGCAGCCCGGCCAGGACGGCCGTGTCGCCGACCGAGAAGGTCCGCAACACGCCCAGGAACAGGGCCAGGACGGTGAGCACCGAGGTGGTCACGGACCACAGCGTGGTGGCCCGCCGCGACACCTCCGTCTTCCTGTGGTACCAGTTCCGCTGCTCGATCAGCCGGTCCCGGACGTACGTCTCCTTGCGTACCCGGAAGGGCTTCTCGCGCAGCATCCGCATGGCCGGGGTGATGAGCTCGGTGCGGCCGCCGTCGCCCCCGGGTCCGCGCGGGTCGACCCAGCCGACCTTCCGCAGCTCGCCGAGCCCCTCCTCCAGCCGGGAGGAGAACTCCCCGTCCGGGTCCGCGAGTTCGGCGTCGAAGGGCGCGCCGTGGACCGCGTACCGCCAGCACAGCGACTTGATGAACTCGGCGGCGGAGCGGTTCAGTTGCCAATGCGACTTCGCACGGCGCCTGGAGGCGCGGTACGTGGCCAGGAGCACGCCCGCGTACGCCAACGCGCTGAGCGCGCCCGCCAGTTGGAACGTGTCGCCGATGAGCCAGCCGCCGGGCACGGCGGCCAGACAGGCGCCCAGGACCAGCAGCCAGAGCTGGAGCCGGGTGTCCTGGACCGCGTCGCGCTGCCGGGCGATGGCGATCTCGTCCGCGCGGTGGAACAGTGCAGGCAGATCTGCGTTTCGGAAGACCATGCTCTGCAGTGGGCCCTGAGACCCGGTCATGCGCACCCCCGGTCTGCGGTTTTGTCGTCACTCTTTCGGTGGAATGGCTCGTTCCGGGCCGGTAGGGGAATACTGGCGCAACGCTTTTGTTTCAACCTCTTGCGCTGATTTGCTGTAGGTGGCCATGAGAGTAAAGTCGTGCCGCCGACACTGCAACGGTGCGGTTATGTCCAACCGACCCACTCCCCTAGGACGGCCGTCGTGAGCTTTCAGACCTCAGTCACCTTCGCTGGTGCGAAGAAGAACCGTGTGCCACTCGCCGAGATCGACGTGCGCGGCGCGGCAGCCACCAAGAAGATCAGCCGCGTTCTTCCCTCGGTGACCGACCGTACCGAGCGCGTCTCGACGTTCAACTCCGCACTCTAAACTGGCGGAATGACTGGACCCCTGGTCCCATTCCGCGAGATCGTCCTGAAGGTCCACAGCAGGTGTGATCTTGCATGTGACCACTGCTACATCTACGAACACGCTGATCAGAGCTGGCGTACCCGCCCCAAGGCAATCTCTGACCAGGCCATTTCCTGGACAGCTCTGCGACTGGCCGAGCATGCCAAGAAACATGCCCTGCCCTCCGTGTCAGTGATCCTGCACGGAGGGGAGCCTCTGCTGGCAGGGCCCGCGCGCCTCAGGCGCGTCTGCGAGGAGCTGACCACCGCCCTCGCCCCCCTCACCGAGCTGGACCTCCGCATCCACACCAACGGTCTCCAGCTCAGCCCCCGCTACCTCGATCTCTTCGACGAGTACGGCGTGAAAGTGGGCATCTCCCTCGACGGCGACAAGACGGCCAACGACCGGCACCGCCGCTTCGCCGACGGCCGCAGCAGCCACCCCCTCGTCCTGCGGGCGATCGACCTGCTGCGCCAGGAGCGGTACCGCCACCTCGACCTCGGCCTGCTGTGCACCATCGACGTGGCCAACGATCCCGTCACCGTGTACGACGCGCTCCTCGAGCTGTCACCGCCGCGCATCGACTTCCTGCTCCCGCACGCCACCTGGGAGGAGCCCCCGGCCCGCCCGGACGGCTCGCCCACCGCGTACGCCGAGTGGCTGCTCACCGTCTTCGACCGGTGGAACGACCAGGGCAGGCCCGTGCCGGTGCGGCTCTTCGAGTCCGTGCTGTCCACCCTGGGCGGCGGGCCCAGCCTCACCGAGTCGCTGGGCCTCGCCCCCACCGACCTCGTCGTCGTCGAGACGGACGGCACCCTCGAACAGGTCGACTCCCTCAAGAGCGCCTACGAAGGCGCCGCCGCCACCGGGTTCGACGTGTTCCGCCACTCCTTCGACGAGGTCGCGGCCCACCCCGGTGTCCGCGTCCGCCAGCTCGGCCTCGACGGGGTGAGCGACACCTGCCGCCGGTGCCCCGTCGTCCGCTCCTGCGGCGGCGGCCTCTACACCCACCGCTACCGGGCCGCGAACGGCTTCGACAACCCGTCCGTCTACTGCGCCGACCTCGAGGCGCTCGTCCGGGGCGTCGAGGACCGCACCGCCACCGCCACCGCGGCCCCCGCCGTGGCCGACCCCGCCGCGCTCGTCGCCGAACAGCACGACCTGACCCGCGTCCTCCTCGCCGAACTCCACAGCGAGCTCGGCGGACGCGGCGGTGAGGCGTGGGCCGAGGCGTGGGAGCTGGCCGGCGCGGTCGAGCGGCGCTCCGACGGGCTCGACGAGGTGCTCGCCCACCCCTACACGCGCACCTGGCTCCTCGACTGCCTGGACGCCCTGCGCGAAGGGCGCGCCGGGGCGGCGGACCTCGCGGGGCAGCTCGCCCGCCACGTGGCCGCCGCCGCCGTACGGGGCCGGGTCGACGTCACGGTCCGGATCGCCCACCCGGGCGGCGGGCTGCACCTGCCCACCCTCGGGACGGCCGAGGTGACCGGTCCGGTGGTCGGGGTGCGGACCACCGGGGACGGCCTCCTGCTCCGGGGCGGTGACGGTGAACTGCGCGTCGAACGGCTCCTTGAGGAGGGCGCCGGCTGGCGGCCGGTGCGGCGGGGCGCGCACGGCGTCGCGCTCGACGACCTCGACCCCTGCCGGGACGGTTTCGGGGCGCCCGCCACCGGCCGGCTCACCCGCGCCGAGGCGGCGGCGTGGGCCGGGCGGCTGGAGCGCGCCTGGGCGCTGCTGCGGGACGCCGTGCCGGACCAGGCCGACGAGGCCGCCGCGAGCCTGACCACGCTCACCCCGCTGACCACGACGGGCGGACCGTCCGTGGGCGGCCGGCACGGGTACGGGGCGCTCGGCCTGTCCCCGCACGAGGAGCCCGGGACGCTCGCGCGCACCCTGCTGAGCGGCTTCCGGCGGGCCAAGCTGCGGGCGCTGCTGGACGTGGCGGACCTCTACGCGCTGGACGGCGCCTGGACCCACGCGGCGCCCTGGCGGGAGGCGCCCGTGCCGGTGTCGGATCTGCTCGCCGGAGCGTACGAGCGGGTGGGCCTCGCCGCGTACGAGCACGGCCACGCCGATCATGCCGAAAGGGCGCTCGACCTGCTGGAGAACGCCGCCGAACTCACCGTCAGCGGCAAACTGCTGGTGGCCGAAGCGCGCAAGGAACTGTGCCGATCAAGAGACCGGTCCGTCATGCTGTCCCGTGGATGACCGAAAAGCAGCGTTGAATGACTGAACGTCGTGGGGGTGGAGCAAAGCACGCTCCGGAATGATTAATCAGCTCGTATCCTTCTCATCCCGGTGCGAGTGATCACATAGGACGGGGGTCGTGTGCAGGCGTCACCGCAAGCGCGAGCGGCGGACCATCGGCCGTACTTCTTTCTGAGTTACGCCCACACGCCGAGGTACGGAGCCGGCGGCCCCGATCCCGACATGTGGGTCGAGCGGCTCTTCCGCGATCTGTGCGGCCATGTGATGGCCATGACCGATCTCCCCGCCGGAGCCCCCGCGGGGTTCATGGACCGGGAGATACGATCCGGCGAAGGCTGGTCGGAACGGCTGGGAGAAGTCCTGGCCACCTGCCGGGTCTTCGTCCCCCTGTTCTCCCCCCGCTATTTCGCCAGCGAGATGTGCGGCAAGGAGTGGTACGCCTTCGCCACCCGGGCGATCTACCACCACGCGAAACACAACAAGCCCGCCGACGCCATCGTGCCCGCCCTCTGGGTCCCGGTGCCGCCCGAACAGCTCCCCGGCCCCGCCGAGCGGCTGCAGTTCAACCACCGCGACTTCGGCGACCGCTACGTCACGGACGGCCTCTACGGACTGATCAAGCTGCGGATATTCGCCGAGGAGTACGAACGGGCCGTCTACGAACTGGCCAAACGCATCGTCTCCGTCGCCGACACCGCGGCCATCAGCCCCGGCAGACCCGTCGACTACCGCTCCGCGCCCAGCGCCTTCGGCACCCCCGGCCGCGGCCCCAGGCCCCTCCAGGTCACCGTCGCCGCCCCCACCCGCCACGACCTGCCCGAGGGCCGCGACCCCGAGTACTACGGCGACATGCCGCAGGACTGGAACCCCTACCACCCCGACGCCGCCCGGCCGATCGCCTACGTCACCGAGGACCTGGTCCGCTCGCTCAACTACCAGGCCACCGTGACCTCCTTCGACCACGACGCCGGCCCGCCCGACGCCAAACAGCCCCCCAGCCGCCCCGAGATCCTGCTCCTGGACCGCTGGGCCCTCCAGGACGACGAGCGCCGCGAACGGCTCGCCGCCTTCGACGCGGAACACCGCCCCTGGGTCAGCGTCGTCGTCCCCCGCAGCCAGCTCGACCACCAGAGCAGGGCGGCCGACGCCGAGCTGAACGAGAAACTCGAGCAGACCATGCCCATCAAGATGGGCCAGGGGCGCGCCGCCAGCCGCGCCGCCGCCCGGGGCGTCCCGAGCATGGAGGCGTTCGGCCAGATCCTGCCCCAGGTGGTGGAGGCCGCCGCCCAGCAGTACCTGCGGCACGCCGCCGTCTACCCGCCCGCGGGCGGCCGGCACACCGAGCGGCCCCGGCTGCGCGGCCCGATGGCGGGCGAACTTGGCACCACGCACTACATACCCGAGACGCACGAGATCGCGCCCGATGCGGAGGACCTGGATGACAGCCAGTCGTGACGGACGCATCGTCACCTTCTACTCGTACAAGGGTGGTACGGGACGGACGATGGCCCTGGCCAACACGGCCTGGATTCTCGCCGCGAACGGCAAGCGGGTCCTGGCCGTCGACTGGGACCTGGAGGCGCCCGGCCTGCACCGCTTCTTCCACCCCTTCCTCGACCCGTCCACCCTCGGCGCCACCACCGGCGTCATCGACCTGATCACCGAGTACGCCTGGGCCGCCACCAGCCCCGTGCAGCGCCCCGACGACTGGCACCGCGACTACGCGCGCATCCAGCCGCACGCCGTCTCCCTCACCCCCGAGGCGCTCGGCTGGGAGTTCCCCGACGGCGGCACCCTCGACTTCGTCTCCGCCGGCAAGCAGAACCGCGAGTACTCCGCCACCGTCTCCACCTTCGACTGGGACAACTTCTACGACCGGCTCGGCGGCGGGCACTTCTTCGACGCGCTGCGCGACGACATGAAGGCCAACTACGACTACGTCCTCATCGACAGCCGCACCGGCCTCAGCGACATCGCCGACATCTGCACCGTCCACCTCCCCGACGCACTCGTCGACTGCTTCACCCTCAGCGACCAGTCCATGGACGGCGCGGCCGCCGTCGCCCGCCAGATCGACGAACGCTACGGCGGCCGGGGCATCCGCATCTTCCCCGTGCCGATGCGCATCGACGAGGGCGAGAAGGAGAAGGCCGACGCGGGCCGGGCACTGGCGCGGCTGAAGTTCGACGGCTTCCCCAGCGGCATGACGGGGGAGGAACTCGCCGCCTACTGGGGCGCCGTGGAGATCCCGTACCGGCCCTACTACGCCTACGAGGAGACCCTCGCCACCTTCGGCGACGACGCCGGGATCGCCAACTCCCTGCTCTCCGCCTTCGAACGGCTCACGGCCGTCGTCACCGACGGCGACGTCACCGCCATGCCCGCGGTCAACGAGGAGGTGCGGCTGCGCATCCGGGACGCCTTCACCCGGCGCCGCCCCGCCCTGCCCGCCGACCTCTTCCTGTCGTACGTCGCCGAGAACCGCATGTGGGCCGACTGGATCGAGTCCGTACTCACCCGCGCCGGGTTCCGCGTCGTGCCCCGCGACGTCTCCGCCGACCCCGCGACCAGCGGCACCGACGTGCTGCACGCCGCCGAGAACGCCGCCCGCACCGTCGTCCTGCTGTCCAGCGCCTACCTCAAGTCGGCCCGCGCCGTGGAGGTGTGGGAGCGGGCCGCCGCCGAGGACCCGGGCGGCGGACGGCGCCACCTGCTGCCGCTGCGCGTCGGCGACGTCCGGCTCACCACCCCCTACATCGACCGCAACCCCGTCGACCTGTTCCGGCTCGACGAGGTGCACGCCACGGCCGCCCTGCTGCGCGCCCTGGACCGGCCGGTCAAACTCCACGACGGCGTACCGCCCGGACCGCGCTTCCCCGGCACCGTGCCCAAGATCTGGAACGCGCCGCCCCGCAACCCCGGCTTCACCGGCCGGTCCGTCGTCCTGGAGCGGATGCGCGACCAGCTCGGCGGCGGGATGGCCGTCGTCCTGCCCCAGCCGCAGACCCTCTACGGGCTCGGCGGCGTCGGCAAGACCCAGGTCGCGCTGGAGTACGTGCACCGCTTCATGGCCGACTACGACCTCGTGTGGTGGATGTCCGCCGAACAGACCGACGACGTGATCGCCGGCCTCGCCGAGCTGGCAGTCCGGCTCGGCGCCCAGGGCGGCGACGACATGGCCGCCGCCTCCCAGGAGGCCATCGACCTGCTGCGGCGCGGAGTGCCGTCCAACCGCTGGCTGCTCGTCTTCGACAACGCCGACGACCCCGACGCGCTGAAGCGGTTCTTCCCCACCGGCGGGCACATCCTGGTCACCTCACGGAACCAGACCTGGTCGCAGTACGGCGACGCGCTGCCCGTCGACGTGTTCCTGCGCGAGGAGTCCGTCGAGCACCTCCAGCGCCGCGCCAAGGGACTGAGCGCCGAGGACGCCGACAGGGTCGCCGAAGCCGTCGGCGACCTGCCGCTCGCCGTCGAACAGGCGGCGGCGTGGATCGCGGAGACGGCCACCCCCGTCGCCGCCTACCTGGAGCAGCTCCAGGAGGCCGCCGCACGCACCCTCGCGCTCAACCAGCCGGCCGGCTACCCCGAGCCGGTCGCCGCGACGTGGAACGTCTCCATCGAACGGCTCAAGGAACGCTCACCGGCCGCCGTGCGGCTGCTCCAGCTCTGCGCCTTCTTCGCGCCCGAGCCGATCCACGCCAACCTCCTGTACAGCAAGGAGATGATCGAGGCGCTCAAACCGTACGACGCCTCCCTCCAGGAGAAACTGGTGCTCGGCCGGGTCATCCGGGAGATCGGACGGTTCGCGCTGGCCAAGGTCGACCAGGTGTCAAACTCCATCCAGGTGCACCGGCTCGTCCAGGCCGTCATCCGCTCCCAGCTCTCCGAGCAGGAGCAGCGCGACGCCCGCCACGCCGTCCACCGCATCCTCGCCGGAGCCCGCCCCGACGACGACGAACCGATCGACAACCCCGAGACCTGGCCCCGGTTCGCCACCATCTGGCCCCACCTGGGCACCTCCGAGGCCCGGTACTGCAAGGAGCCCGAGACCCGCCGGCTGCTCATCGACCGCGTCCGCTACCTCTGGAAGCGCGGCGACTGGCAGACCGCCGGCACCCTCGCCGAGGACCTCCGCGACGCCTGGCGCGACATGCTCGGCAACGACGACCTCCAGTACCTCTACCTGCGCTTCCACCTCTCCAACATCCTTCGCTCCCAGGGTCGTTACGTCGAGGCCAGGGAACTGGACGAGGTCACCCTGGAACGGCAGCGCGCCGTCCTCGGCCGGTCCCACCCGCACACCTACATGACCACCTCCAGCCTCGCCATGGACCTCGGCGCACTCGGCCAGTACGGCAGGGCGATGGAGCTCGCGACCGAGGCGCACGAGGGATTCAGCCAGATCTTCCACGACTCCCACCCGCGCACCCTGGCCGCCGCCAACAACCTGGCGCTCAACCTGCGCATGGTCGGGCAGTACTCACGGGCCCGCGAAATCGACCAGGAGGTCTTCGACCGGCGCACCGAAGTGCTCGGCCCCGAGCACCCCTACACCCTCTCCTCGGCCACCTCGCTCGCCCGCGACCTGCGGGAAGTCGGCCGGTACGAGGACTCGGTCGCGCTGCTCTCCCGCACCTACGACAGCTACAAGGACACCCTGGGCCGGGCCTTCCCCGGCACCCTGGCCGCCGGCAAGAGCCTCGCCGTGTCCCTGCGCAGGGCCGGCAGACTCGAGGACGCGCGCCGGCTCACCACGGCCACCCGCAACCGGTACCGCGCCAAGTACACCTACGCCCACCCCGACTCGCTGGCCTGCGACCTCAACCTGGCCGCCGACCTGTACGCCGCCGGGGAACCCGTGGCGGCCCGCGACCTGGCACAGGAGGTCGTCGACCAGTACCGGGAAGTGCCGGGGGAGCGGCACCCGTACACCCTGGCCGCCCTGAACAACCTCGGCATCTACCAGTGGGGCTGCGGAGCGCCCGAGGAAGCGGAACACATCCTCCAGGCCGCCCTCGCGGTCATGCGGGAAGTCCTGGGCGAACGGCACCCGCACGCCCTGTTCTGCACCGTGAACATCGCCAACGCCAAGGCCGACCTGGGCGAACTGGAGGAAGCCCTGGAGATCGAACAGCGCACCGTGCACGCGCTGCGCGAAGTCCTGGGCGGCCACCACCCCGAAGTGCTCGGCGTCGCCTCCAACCTGGCGGTCACCCTCGGCGCGCTCGGCCGCAAGGACGAGGCCGACCGGCTGCGGGCCGACACCGCCGACGAACTGGCCCGGCAACTCGGCGACGACCACGCGCTGACCCGCCTGGCCCGCGACGAACGCAGGGTGCACCGCGACCTGGAGCCGCTGGCTGTTTAGTTCTTGGGCTCGGTTCGCCTCCGGGGGCCTGTCGCGGGTGTCGACGGTCGATCGTGCTCGGGTCGTTCGTTCCTCACGACCCTCCGCGCGTTCTCCCTTTCGACACCCGCGCCCCCCTTCGGCTCACTCGCCTTCACGTGCCAGGGGTACCCCCAGGGGTCACCCGTCCGTGTCCAGGAGCCAGGTCAGGACGCGGGGCAGGGCGTGCAGGGCGTCGAAGTGCGCGGCGGCCGGTTCCAGGACGGCCGTCGCGCCCGGGATGCGCTCGGCGAGCCAGCGCGCGTGGCCGACCGGCGAGAAGACGTCCTGCTCGCCGTGCCAGATCAGCACCTCGCCCGGGATGCCGGCCGGGTCGAACCCCCAGGGGCTGCAGAAGGCCAGCGCGTCGTCGATCCAGCCGTACGCGGAGGTGCGCAGCGCCTCCTGGTAGTTGCGCAGCAGCATGGAACGCACGCCCGCGTCCGAGACGACCATCCGGTCCGACGCGGTCAGCTCCCGGCGCAGGTCGTCCAGGAGGCGCACCGGGTCCTGGCGGATCGCGTCGGCGCGGGGCGTGAGGCGGTCGGCCACGCCCTCGGGGTGGAGGGTCGCGTGCGTGTACTCCGTGACGTTCGACGCGGCCATGCCCTCGAACCAGTCCAGCCCGTCCGCGTCCCTGGGCGCCAGCGTCACGAGCGCCGCCGTACGCGTCACCCGGTGCGGCAGCAGGGCCGCGCAGGCCAGCGCGTGCGGGGCGCCGCCGGAACGGCCCACCACCGCGAACCGCTCCAGCCCGAGCGCGTCCGCGATGTCCGCCACGTCCGTGGCCACGTCGGCGACACTGCGCCCCGCCAGGCGGTCCGAACCGCCGTAGCCGGGGCGGTCGTACGCGATCAACTGCATGCCGCGCTGGTAGAGCACCATGCCCCGGGGGGCCGGCCCCAGTCTGCTGCCGGGCGTGCCGTGCAGCAGGAAGACCGGACGGCCCTGCGGGTCCCCCAGGCGTTCCACCATCAGATGCCGGCCGTCCCTCGCGCGCACCCGACGTCGCAAGCCCCCCGCCCCCTTCACCAGTCGGTCGATGACTACCCATCAGGGTGCCTGTACGCGGTCGCTTTGTCGCCTGCCGGGACGTGGCCGGTATTCGCAAACGTCAACCGGCGCCCGTGCCGGGAGTGGTGGGCGTGCCGGGGGCACGGAGTGAAGGTCGCGTGCGCGTCCTGAAGTCGACCTTGTGTGCTACCGGTTGGTATCGGGATAGTGGGCTGACCATCCTCCGTGTCAGGGCACCCCACGTACCCCGGCACGGCCCCCCACAGGAGAGGTCGAGTTGTGAAGCACCGACGCATACCCACAAGGCGTGCGGCGATCGCGGGCGGAGCCGCTGTCGCTCTGCTGGGAGCGGGAGTCACCTTCCAGACTGCGAACGCCAGCGAGGAAGCACCCCGGTTCACCGTGAAGACGCTCTCGGCGCCCGCGGCGGGCACCCTCGCCGCGACGCTCGACAGGACGCTCGGCGGCGACGCCGCCGGCGCGTACTACGACGCCACGTCCAGGACCCTGGTGGTCAACGTGGTCGACGAGGCCGCGGCGCGGTCCGTGCGCGAGGCGGGCGGCAAGGCCAGACTGGTCGAGCACACGCTGTCCGAGCTGGCCGGTGCCGGGCGGACGCTGAAGAACCGGGCGACCATACCCGGGACGTCCTGGGCCGTCGACCCGGTGAGCAACAAGGTCGTCGTCACGGCCGACCGTACGGTCAAGGGCGCCGCCCTGGACAAGCTCACCCAGGTCGTGAAGGGGCTGGGCAGCAAGGCGGAGCTGAAGCGCACGGCGGGTGAGTTCAGGCCCTTCATCGCGGGCGGTGACGCCATACACTCCGGCGGCGGGCGCTGCTCGCTCGGCTTCAACGTCGTCAAGGACGGCCAGCCGCACTTCATCACGGCCGGCCACTGCGGCGAGACGGGCAGCGAGTGGTCGGACTCCCAGGGCGGAGCGGCGGTCGGCACGATGGTCGACTCGCAGTTCCCCGGCAACGACTTCGCGCTGGTCAAGTACGCCGGTGACACCGCGCATCCCAGCGAGGTCAACCTCTACGGCGGCGGCACGCAGGCCATCACCAAGGCGGGCGAGGCGACCGTCGGGATGAAGGTGACCCGCAGCGGCTCGACC
This sequence comes from Streptomyces sp. WAC05374, assembly GCF_004353505.1. Classification (GTDB taxonomy): domain Bacteria; phylum Actinomycetota; class Actinomycetes; order Streptomycetales; family Streptomycetaceae; genus Streptomyces. Next base: position 101,830 of record NZ_SMNQ01000014.1, on the reverse strand, counting down.
ACCCAGGTCCACGACGGCGAGGTCACCGGACTGAACGCCACCGTGAACTACGGCAACGGCCAGGTCGTCGAGGGCCTCATCCAGACCAACGTCTGTGCCGAGCCGGGCGACAGCGGCGGCTCGCTCTTCTCGGGCGACACGGCGGTCGGACTGACCTCGGGCGGCAGCGGCGACTGCTCCTCGGGCGGTGAGACGTTCTTCCAGCCGGTCACGGAGGCGCTGAGCACGTTCGGCGCGCAGATCGGCTGACGCCGGCGAGGTGACAGGGCCCCGGGCCGCCGTACGAACCGGCGTCCCGGGGCCCTGTCATGACCGTTCCCCAGGCGGCCCTCAGGCCGGTACCGCCTCCACCACCCGGTAACCGGACGGCAGGGGGTGCGACGTCCGGGCCGGAGCGAACCCGGCGGCCCCGAACAGCGCGTGGAACTCCTGCTCCGTGCGTTCCCTGCCCCCGGTGACCGTGAGCATCAGCAGGTCACGCAGGTACAGGTGCGCCTCGACCGGACCGGCTGCCGCCCGCTCCGGCAGCACCCGCTCGACGACGACCAGCCGGCCGTCCGGGGGCATGGCCGCCCGGACGGTACGCAGAATGGCGACCGCCCGGTCGTCCTCCCAGTCGTGGAGGATCTCCTTCAGCACGTAGGCGTCCCCGCCCTCCGGCACCGAGGTGAAGAAGTCCCCGCCGACCACCCGGCACCGGTCCGTGACGCCCGCGGCGGCGAGCCGGCCCGCCGCGCCGGCGAGTCCGGAGGGCAGGTCGACCAGCACGCCCTCAAGTCCGGGGTGGGACGACAGGACGTGCGCCATGAGCGTGCCGTCCCCGCCGCCCACGTCCACCACCGTGGGGAAGCGGGAGAAGTCGGCGGCGGCCAGGATGCCGGGCATGGTGTCGCGCGTGTGCTCGGCCTGGGACCGGTGGAACACGGCGGCCCGCTCGGGGTTGTCCGCGTAGAAGCCGAGCCAGTCCACCCCGTGCGCCAGCTCCCAGGCCGGCTGCCCGGTGCGGACGCTCGGCAGCAGGTGCTCCCAGGCCCGCCAGACCTCCGGCCCGCACCCGAGCCGCACCAGCCCGAGCACCGAGTCGGGGGCGTCCCGCCGCAGGGGCTGCCCGAGCGCGGCCAGCGAGAAGCGGTCGTCGTCCCCCTGGGTGACGACGCCCAGACCGGCCAGGGCCAGCAGCAGCCGGCGCAGCGACCCATGGTGGGCACCGGTCTTCTCCGCCAGTTCGGCACTGCTGTACGGGCGCTCGGCCAGCAGGTCGGCGAGGCCGAGTTCGGCCGCGGTGTGCACGGCCTTCGCCGCCATCATCTGGAGCACCGGCAGCAGGAGCCGCGTGCTCGCGGGCATGGCCTCCGGGGCGGGGGCGGCCGCGGGGGTCTCAGGTGCCGTGTCGTCCATCGGCCCTCACCGCCCGGCGCGTTCGCGCGAACGCCGTACGTCCGCGTCGATCGCGTTCATCGTGACCTTGCGGTGGAAGTAGTGGTACCCCCGGGCACAGGCGTAGTCGATGTGCTCACGCCGGTGGGTCATGAAGTAGGTGACGTAATCGTGGATGTTCTCGTCCCCCAGGACGTGCAGGGGGTCGTGCCGCACGGGAATGGTGCCGAAATCGACGAACAGGGGGAGGATGTCGTGCCGTACCACCCCGGCGACGAAGTCGTAGCCCTTCTCGTGGGCGAGCAGTGCGCAGTCCCGGAGGATCACGCCCAGCAGGAGGTCTCCCCGGAAACTCTCCTCGACCGCGACGTTGTTCACCTCGAGGATCTTCTTCCCGGCCGCCCCCGGGATGACCTGGTGGAACACCGAGCCGGGTTCCGTGGGGGTGAGCCGGAAGATCGCCGTGGTCTCACCGCTGAAGGTGATCCGGTAGCAGCTCGACGACTGACCGGGCAGGAATTCCTCCCGGAACAGCCCGAGCGGGGTGAGGGCCTTCTTCAGGAAGTCCCGGTAGTCCTCCTCCTCCCACGTCTCGGTGATCTCGGAGAGCTGGTACTTGCGTAACTCCCGGAGCACGTCGTGATCGGGCGGGGCGGCCGTGTGCGTGATGAATGATTCGCGTTCCTCGTTGTCCAGTACCGAGCTGCGCTTCGGTGGCACGTCATCTCCCTTGACGTCGAGGTGCCGGAGGAGCCGCGACCGCTCAGGCGCTCGCCAGCACGTCCCGGAACATCCGGCCGTAGTAGTGGATCGTCATCCGCCTGCCGTGGACGACCTCGTCCAGGTCGGATTCCTTGACGAGGAGTTCGTTGACCGCCCTCTTCACGTCCTCGATGTGCCGGGCGTCGAATCCGGCGTGGCTCTTGATGAAGGAGATCTGGTTCTTCTCCAGGCCGTACTCGCTCTTGAGGAGGTCGGCCATCGACTTGCCGAGGTCCGCGCCGAGCCCCTCGGTGAGGCTCGCCACGCCGAGGATGCCGAGCGGGCTGCCGTAGGTGGCCATGTAGTAGTTCTGGGCGACCAGGCCCCAGGAGCCGGGCTTCGGCGGCACCGCGAGGACCTCCTCGGCGTTCTCGCCGAGGTTCGTCAGGTCCTTGATGCAGAAGAGGTCGTGGTTGTTCTCCTCCTGGACCTGCTCGAAGAACCAGTCCCGCAGCTCGCGGTAGTCGTCACCGAGCCTGGCGCCGGCCAGGGACAGCATCCTGGAGGTGTGCCGGACCATGTGGTACGTCTCGCGCAGGTAGCTGATGTAGTGCTCGCGCTTCATCTGCCCGCCGGCGACCACCTCGATCAGCGGGTTCTGCTCGATCTCGCTCCTGAACTCGTCTTCCGTGGCGGCCAGCAGCTTTTCGAAGTTGCTCATGTTCCGCTTCCTTCCGGAGATTCGTTGCTCGCGATGCGGACGTGCGGATGGTGCGGACGTGCGGATGGTGCGGACGTGCGAATGCGTGGTCGTGCGAATGCGTGGTCGTGCGAATGCGTGGTCGTGCGTCGCCCGGGGCGGTCAGCCCCGCTTGGGCCGGGGCTTGAGGTGCTCCGGCCACGGCAGCAGGCGGTAGGCGGCCACGGACCGGGCCAGCGTCGTGCCCCCGGCGTCCGTGAGCTTCCCCTCCAGGAAGGCCGACTTGCCGCCCATCGAGGTGATCCGGCCCTCGCCGAAGACCTCACCGACAAACACCGGTTTGATGAAATCGGTGGTCATGGAGATGGTCGAGGGAAGGAACTCCGCCTCGGTGAGGCCCACCACCGCGGAACCCATGCATTCATCCAGCATGGCGGTGATGAATCCGCCGTGAACGGTCCCGCCGGGATTGGTGAACTCCTTGGCGGCGGTGAACGAGAGATGGATGGAATTCGCCGCCCGGTCCAGTCCCAGAAGCTTCCAGGAGATCAATTCCGCGACCGGCGGAAGATCGCCCAGGCGATCGTAAACGGTTTCCTGCTCGAGGTGCGTTTCGGACACGTCGAGGCTTCCCTTCTTTCCTGTGGGGAGGGACCGGGAGCCGAACCGTACGCGCGGCATGATCAGCGCATGCCGGATTTCGGGGCATCAAGTGCCACCGATTCTTGACAGCGGCCTGACGGCTTGTCAAGGCGCGTGATCCGGGGAATGTCGATCATGAATGGAGCGCATGTTTTCGGCCAACTCCCCTTGGCCTCGGCGGAATGCTCTCACGCCCTTGACCCGTGGTGACGGGGAGTCTAATTTACCCGACGGTAGATCCGACGGTTGATCCATGGGCACGAAGACGGGCACGCGCTTTCGCTTTCGCTCTCTCGCTCTCGCTCTCGGAAGGTCTGGACACCAGTGAGCTTCTTCGACTTCTACGTCCCGGGTGCCCCCAAGGAGATCTGGAACGTACCGATGGCGGGGGCCACCCGCTTCAATTGGGACTACGACGACGGGCGCGACCGGCTGCTGAACCTGTACCAGAAGGGCAAGGACAAGCAGTGGGACGCCCAGAAACGCATCGACTGGGACCTCGAGGTCGATCCCGACAACGCGGCAGGGCTCCCCGACGAGTTCAACCCGCTGCTCGGCTCGCGGGTCTGGGACCGGATGACCGAGCGGGAGCGCGTCGAGTTCACCCGGCACCAGGGGTCGTGGCTGTTCAGCCAGTTCCTCCACGGGGAACAGGGCGCCCTGAACGTCTCGGCACGCATCGTCGAGTCCGCGCCCGACCTGGACTCCAAGTTCTACGCGGCCACGCAGACCATGGACGAGGCGCGGCACGTGGAGCTGTACACGCGGTTCCTGCGCGAGAAGGTCGGGATGTACTACCCGATCAACCAGGACCTCGCCAAGCTGCTCGCCGAGTCGCTGGAGGACTCCCGCTGGGACCTGCCCTACCTGGGCATGCAGGTCCTCATCGAGGGCCTGGCCCTCGCGGCCTTCGGCCTCTTCCGGGACGTGTCCACCAACCCGCTGGTCAAGCAGCTTCTCGCCTATGTGATGCAGGACGAGGCCCGTCATGTGGCCTTCGGGCGGCTCGCGCTGAAGGACTACTACGCCCAGCTCACCACGGCCGAGCGGGCCGAGCGTGAGGAGTTCGTGGTCGAGGGCTGCTACCTGCTGCGCGACCGCTTCAAGGGCCGGGAGGTGTACGAACAGCTCGGGCTGCCGCTCGACGAGTGCATGGAGTTCGTCGACAACTCCGAGATGTACCGCCTCTACCAGTCACTGCTGTTCAGCCGGGTCGTGCCCTGCGTCAAGGACGTCGGCCTGTGGGGTGAGCGGGTCCGGGCCGCGTACACCGACATGGGGATCCTCGACAACGCCAAGGGTGACCTGGAAGCGCTCATGCGGCAGGACGAGGACATCGCCGAGGCGGTGGACCGGGAGCGGTACGAGGCCGAACTGGGCGCGCGCCGGCAGGAGGTCGACGACGCGATATCCCTGGGCGCGGATTCCGGCTCCGGTCCGGCCACCGGCTCCGGTCCGGCCACCGGCCCCGGTTCCGGTCCCGGCTCCGGGGGCGGCCCGGACCGGGCGGCGAACCCGTAGGGTCCTCCCATGACCATGGAAGAGCAGCGCGAAGGGTTCTTTTGGGACGTCCGGGCCGGGCGCGTCCCGCCGCCGGCCGCCGCCACGACGCTGGGCTGGGAGCTCGTCGCGGTCGACCCCGAGGCGGCGACCATCGAGGTCGCCTTCCACGCGGGGGAGCAGTTCCTGAACCCGGCCGGAAGCGTGCAGGGCGGTTTCCTGGCCGCCATGCTCGACGACACCCTGGGCCCCGCCCTGGTCGCCACCCTGCCGCCCGGGCAGTTCGCCCCGACGCTGGACCTGCACGTCCAGTTCCTCCGGCCCGCCCGGCCGGGGCGGCTCGTGGGGCGCGGCCGGGTGGTGCAGCGGGGCCGGGAGGTGTGCTTCCTCTCCGGGGAGCTCCTCGACCCCGAGGGCCGGACCGTCGCCGTGGCGACGGCGACCGCCTGCATCAGGACCGTGTCGTGAGCTGACCCGCTCAGGTCCGGCCGGTGTCCGCGCCGGCGGGTGTGCCGTCCGGCCGCTCGTCGGCCCCGTCCCGCCTCCGTACCGCCGACATCACCAGCGTGAGCACGGTGCCGATGACCGCCCAGATGGCGAGGACCTGCATCGCGCCCGAGAGGGCGTTGCCCTTGAAGTACGCGATCGAGCGCGCCGCCCAGGTCCCCGCGCCGGGCGGCAGGCCCGGGCCGATCGTCCGCCAGAAGTCGGGCAGCATGGGGGCGGGGAAGGCGCCGCCCGCGCTCGGGTTGCCCGCGATCACGATCAGCAGGACCGCCAGGCCGATGCCGACGATCCCGAAGACCGCCTGGAGCGCGAGCGTGACCGCGCCGACCGAGAAGACCACCAGCGTGCCCAGGCCCCACAGGGCGGCGACGCTGCCGGGCAGGGCACCGAGGACGGGGCCGACGATCACGGCGCCGCCGAGGCCCCCGAGGAGCGCGGAGAGCGCCAGGACGGCGAGCCGGATGACGGCGCGCTGGGGGTTGGCGGGCCGGGAGCCCGCGCTGATCGCCAGGATCGAGGCGAGCAGGTAGCCGCCCACGCACCACCCCACCACCAGGTAGAACGCGGACAGGCCGTCGAAGTCCTGCGCGGAGGCGGGAGCCACGTCCACCGTCCGTACCGTGCGCCGCTGCGGCCGTTCGACCTCCGTGATGATCGTGTGCAGGGCGTTGGCCAGCACGGTGCCGCCGCCGGAGGCGACGAGCAGGGTGTCGGTCGGCCCCCTCGGGTCGATGATCAGGGCGCCGTCGATCTCCCGGTCCATGATCTGCCGCAGGGCCTCTTCCCGGTCGCCGAGCACCCGGGGGTCCAGCGGATCACCGGGCAGGCCCGCCAGCCGCCCGGCCGCCTGGGAGGCCGCCGCTCCCGGCGCCACCACCCCGAAGGGCACCTCCTTCGGCTTCGGGTCGTGCAGCGCGCCCACGTAGGAGGCGATGAACAGCAACTGGAGGGCGAGCACACCGATGACCAGCAGCGCGGCCCGGGGCGTGACGGCGTTCTTGACTTCGGCGGCGAGCTTCATGTCCCCACGCTCCGGGGCGGGCCCCGTTCACGCAGGTGGGACGGGCCGAATGGCGGACGCCCGCGTGGTCGTACATGCGTTCGAACTTGGTCTATGGTGGTAGTGGGGGAGGTGAGATTCGGATTGATCCAGGAGGTGCGGGTGCCAGGGTTCACGCATCTGCACACCGTTTCGGGTTTCTCCCTGCGGTACGGGGCCTCCCACCCGGAGCGGCTGGTGGCGCGCGCCGCCGAGCGCGGCATGGACGCCGTCGCCCTGACCGACCGCGACACGGTCGCGGGCGCGGTCCGCTTCGCCGCGGCCTGCGCCAAGGAGGGCGTGCGCCCGCTCTTCGGGGTCGACCTCGCGACCGGTGGGCCGGTACGGGAGGAGGGCCCGCGCACCGAGCGTCGCCGCACCCCCGTGCGCGGCGGCGCCTTCGTGGACGAGTCCGCGCCCCGCGCGCTCTTCCTCGCCCGCTCCCGCCAGGGCTGGGCCGACCTGTGCCGGCTGATCACCGCCGCACACGCGGAGGGGAACGGCCCCCTGCCGGAGTCCACCCCCGAAGACGCCTCCGGACCCACCTCCGGACCCGCCTCCGGACCCGCCGCCGGACCCGCCGCCGGACCCACCGCCGGACGCGGCACCGCACGCGCCGCCGGGCGCGGCGCCCGGACCGGTGGCCCCCTGCTGCCCTGGTCGGAGAACCACGGCGACGGCCTGACCGTCCTCCTCGGCCCCGACTCCGAGGCCGGCCGCGCCCTCGCCGCCGGCCGCCCCGACCTCGCCGCCCGGCTGCTCGCCCCCTGGCGCGAGGCGTACGGCGACGCCCTGCGCCTGGAGGTCGTCCATCACGGCCGCACCGGCACCGGACCCGGCTCGCTGCGGCACGCCGCCCGCACCCTCGGCCTCGCCGCCGAGCAGGGCGTGCGCGCCGTGCTCACCAACGCCGTGCGGTACGCCGACCCCGGCCAGGGTCCGGTCGCCGACGTCCTCGACGCGGCCCGCCGCCTGGTGCCCATCGACCCCCGCAAGGGCCTCGACAGCGGTGAACGCTGGCTCAAGGACCCGGCCGCGATGGCGGCCACCGCCGAGCGGGTCGCCGAGGCCGCCGGGTTCCGCCGCGACACCGCGCACCGGCTCCTCGCCCTGACCGAGGAGACCGCCGCCGCGTGCCGGGTCGACCCCGAGGACGACCTGGGCATCGGCACCGTCCACTTCCCCGAGGCGCACCTGGTGGGCGCCGGCCGGCGCACCGCCGAGCGGGTGCTGCGCTCGCGCTGCGCCGCCGGGATGGTGCTGCGCGGCCTCGACCGGAAGGGGGAGTACTGGTCCCGTCTGGAGGACGAGCTGCGCACCATCGAGCGGCTCGGCTTCGCCTCGTACTTCCTCACCGTCGCCCAGGTCGTCGACGACACCCGCGAGATGGGCATCCGGATCACCGCCCGGGGCTCCGGCGCCGGGTCCCTGGTCAACCACCTCCTCGGCATCGCCCACGCCGACCCCGTCGAGCAGGGCCTGCTGATGGAGCGCTTCCTGTCGGTGCGGCGGCCCGTGCTGCCCGACATCGACGTCGACGTGGAGTCCGCCCGCCGCCTGGAGGTCTACCGTGCGATCCTCGGCCGCTTCGGGCCGGAGCGTGTGGCCGCCGTCGCCATGCCGGAGACCTACCGGGTGCGCCACGCGGTACGGGACGTGGGCGCCGCCCTCTCCATGGACCCGGCCGAGATCGACCGGATCGCCAAGGCCTTCCCGCACATCCGCGCCCGGGACGCCCGCGCCGCCCTCGACGAGCTGCCGGAGCTGCGGGAACTGGCCGGTGAGCGGGGGAAGTACGGCAAGCTGTGGGAGCTGGTCGAGGCGCTGGACGCGCTGCCGCGCGGGGTCGCCATGCACCCGTGCGGGGTGCTGCTCTCGGACGCCTCGCTGCTGAGCCGTACGCCGGTGGTGCCAACGAGCGGCGAGGGCTTCCCCATGTCCCAGTTCGACAAGGACGACGTGGAGGAGCTCGGCCTGCTCAAGCTGGACGTCCTCGGTGTGCGGATGCAGTCGGCGATGGCCCACGCGGTCGCCGAGATCGAGCGGGCGAGCGGCGAAGTGGTCGACATCGACGACCCCGGGCAGGTGCGGCCCGGCGATCCGGCCACGTACGACCTGATCCGCTCCGCCGAGACGCTCGGCTGCTTCCAGATCGAGTCGCCGGGCCAGCGCGACCTGGTGGGGCGGCTCCAGCCGGCCACCTTCCACGACCTGGTCGTCGACATCTCCCTCTTCCGTCCCGGCCCGGTCGCGGCCGACATGGTGCGGCCGTTCATCGAGGCCCGGCACGGCCGGGCACCGGCGCGCTACCCGCACCGGGACCTGGAGGAGGCGCTGAGGGAGACGTACGGAGTCGTCGTCTTCCACGAGCAGATCATCAAGATCCTCGACATCATGACCGGCTGCGGCCGTGAGGAGGCCGACGCGGTGCGGCGCGGGCTGTCCGACCCCGAGTCGCAGGGCCGCATCAAGGACTGGTTCGCCCGGCACGCGAAGGCCAAGGGGTACGCGGACGACGTGGTGACGCGCACCTGGGAGATCGTCGAGGCCTTCGGCAGTTACGGCTTCTGCAAGGCGCACGCGGTGGCCTTCGCCGTGCCGACCTACCAGTCGGCGTGGCTGAAGGCGCATCATCCGGCCGCCTTCTACGCCGGGTTGCTCACGCACGACCCCGGCATGTACCCCAAGCGGCTGCTGCTGGCGGACGCGCGGCGGCGCGGGGTGCCCGTACTGCCGGTGGACGTGAACCGGTCGGCGGTCGCACACCGGATCGAACTGGTGTCCGGTTCGCTGGGGAAGTGGGGACTGCGGCTGGCGCTCTCCGACGTCCACGGCATGAGCGGGACCGAGGCCGCCCGGATCGAGGCCGGGCAGCCGTACGCCTCCCTGCTGGACTTCTGGGAACGGGCCCGCCCCAGCCGCCCCGTCGCCGAACGGCTCGCCCAGGTCGGGGCGCTGGACGAGTTCGGCGCCAACCGGCGCGACCTGCTGCTGCACCTCGCCGAACTCCACCGGCTCCAGCGGGGGTCCGGCTCGTACGGCGACCAGCTCCCGCTCGCGGGCGGCCGCACGTCCGCGCCCATCGGGCTGCCGGACCTCGACGACGCCGAACGGCTCAGCGCCGAGCTGGGCGTGCTCTCCATGGACGCCTCGCGCAACCTGATGAGCGACCACCACGCCTTCCTGGCCGAGCTCGGCGTGGTCTCCGCGCAGCGGCTGCGGGCGGTTCCGAACGGACGGACCGTGCTGGTCGCGGGCTCCAAGGTGGCCACCCAGACCCCGCCCGTCCGGTCCGGCAGGCGCGTCATCTTCACCACCCTCGACGACGGGACGGGCCTGGTCGACCTGGCCTTCTTCGACGACAGCCACGAGGCGTGCGCGCACACCGTCTTCCACTCCTGGCTGCTGCTGGTGCGCGGCGTGGTCCAGCGGCGCGGGCCGCGCAGCTTCAGCGTGGTCGCCTCGGCCGCCTGGAACCTCGCCGAACTGGTGGAACTGCGGCGCGAGGGCGGCCTGGACGCGGTCGCGGCACGGCTGGCCGAGCCGGTGGCCGCCTCCTCGCCCGACAGCGGGCGGCGGATCACGATGCCCACCGGATACGAGATGAACCCCTGGGCGGACCTCCGCCCGGCGGGCGACGGGACGGCGGTTCCGAAGAAGCTGTGGCACCAGAGTCAGGGGAGCGCGGGATGATTCTCTACGTACGATTCCGGCTGGAGCCGTCGCGTGAAGCACTGCTGCCCCAACTCGTCGCCCTGCTCGGTGAGTTCACGCCCGTCGTCGAGGCCGCCCCGCCCGACGCCGCGCTCGCCGACGTGGGCGGCGCCGTACGGTACTTCGGGCGCGGCCCCGCCGGGCTGGCCGCCGTGATCCGCGTCCGGGCGCTCGCCCTGCACGGCGTGGACTGCGTCATCGGCGCCGGGCCCAACCCGATGCTGGCCCGCATGGCGGCACGGGACGCGGCCCCCGGCACGACCCTGGTCGTCGACGACCCCGAGGCGTTCCTGCGCGACAAGCCGGTCGCCGCGCTGTACGGCGTCGGCCCGGCCACCGCACGGACGCTCTGCTCGTACGGGCTCGACTCCATCGGACGCGTCGCCGCCGCGCCGCTCGCCGTCCTCCAGCGGATCGTGGGCGCACGGGCGGGACGCGACGTGTGGGAGCGGGCGCAGGGCGTCGACCGCACGGCGGTCGTCCCCAACGCCGCGTCCCGGTCGGTCGCCGCCGACCGCGCCTTCGGCCGCGACGAGCTGGACCAGGACCGGCACCGCCGCGCCCTGCTCTCCCTCGCCGGCGAACTGGGCGCCCGGATGCGGGGCGAGCAGCAGGTGTGCCGCTCACTCACCCTCACCGTGCGGTACGCCGACCGGTCGGCGACCACCCGCACCCGCACCCTGCGTGAGCCGACCGCCCACACGGCCACCCTGGCCGAGGCCGCCTACGCGATGCACGAGGCGCTCGGGCTCCAGCGCGCCCGGGTGCGCTCCATCGGGCTGCGCGCCGAGGGCCTGATGCCCGCCGACAAGGCCGCGCACCAGCTCTCCCTCGACCCTGCCGACGACAAGGCCCGCCGGCTCGAAGCGGCGGCGGACAAGGCCCGCGCCCGGTTCGGCCCGGGCGCGATCGTCCCGGGCTCGCTGGCGGCGTGAGGGTGTGCCCCGATCCAGACGACGTACTCCAGGGCATGCCCTTGGCATCCGGTCTGGAGCGGAGGTGAGAACGGAAGGGGTGGTTGTGCCGCCGCCCGTTCACAGAGGCGGGAGGCAACTTTGAAAGCGTCGCAGACGTATAACGGCGAAACTTCGTCGGCGTGGAGGCGACGACGCACGGCACTAAGCAATCGGCCCGCATATACGGTAGCAGTGGTGTCAGGCCCCAAGAGTGCAGCTCGCCGGCATTGCCTCTGGGTCACGTCCTCAGCGGCCAAGGGCAACCTGAAGACCCACCTGCCGCAGCGGTCGTCCGTGACGTTGCCGTCAGACAGCACAGAAGCCCCACCGAGACAGCACCTCGGCAGGGCTTCTGATTTTTTGTCAACCGCGCCTCTGTAGATATTTCGCAATAACGACGGTCGCTCCGTGAGCGCCATTCCTGGCGGTCAGAAATGAGTCCAATTCCTCGAACAACACTTCAAGTGCTTTCACCTCGTCAGCACTGGATAGTGCCAATCCTGCCTCAGAGTCTCCGGCTGTCACATGCGCTATCTCCAAGACTAGAAATGGCCACGCCAGATTCGCTTCAGTGTTGGCCTTAAGGGCCAGCCATTCGCGGAAGCCAACGAGCAGCCCCCACGAATTTCCGGCGTCGCATCCATTGATGAACGCCACGGCTTCCCTGAAGGAGCCGCTGAGTCCATAGCTGCCCGGACGCCTCCTGACGTCGGCAAACAACTGTCGGTATTCCATGATCCTCACTCAGTCCAGTGGGTCGAATCTCAGGTATTCACCGTACTCGAAGCGGCTTCGGTAGACGTCTATGGACTCGCCATATCTATCCGTCCAGCCGTCGTACACGCGTCCATCTTTGATCACGACGTCGTGATGAGCCCATCGCGTATCCTGGCCTCGGTACTTTCCGAGTGTAGGCGCACCGTAAGCATCAGTGATCCGGTGGCGCGTGCCGCCGATTTGCCGCTGAATATGCCTCGCGATGTCCTCGCAGCCTGTGCTGCCGCAAGTAGTTTCGTGTTCGCATGGCCGTGTTGAGCGGTCTTGTTGGTGCGTTTTCGGTAGTCGGCGGAATCTCGGCGTTCGGCGCCGCAAACGCCGCCCCGCACCAGGCGGAGCCGGCTGCGGCCGTAGACGTACCGTGGGCAGTGGAGGACTTCGCCTACCCCGGCGCCGCACGAATTCAGGAGACCCAGCAGGTCGTGCTGCGACGTGGTGACGGTCACATCACGTTGACCACCTGTGAGGGGACTCCGGACATCCTGGTCAAGACGCGTGGGCAGAAGAGCTATTGCTTCGACGTCAATGCCGAGCGAGGCTATCTGACTCTGGAAATGCCTGACGCCTTCGGTATCTGGACGGAGGCACATCCGGTACAGGCGACTCTTACCGCTGACGGCAAGAAGACCACGGTCGTGGCGGAGGCCAACGATTACCAGCCTCTTGGCGAGGGCGTCGACAAGGGACCGCGCTCGGTGCTCGTCGAGCTTCGCGTCACCGGCTGATGAGGCCCACCGCAACCACCAGCCGTCCTACCGCAAGGAAGATGTCCACCGTGCTCCGTATCCGCACGCGTCCCGCCGTTCTCGCCTTGGTACTGACCGCTGCAGGCAGCTCGGCCATGCTCACCGGTGCTCCAGCCACGGCCGCCACCGGTGCTGACGCGCCCGCCGGTGCCCAGGCATCCGTCGCTCGCCTCCACATCGGCGAAGGTGAACCCGCCCGTTCCTGCTCCGGCACCTTGGTCGACGGTCAGTGGGTGCTGACCGCCGCGGCCTGCTTTGCCGCCGACCCCACCAACCCCACGAGCGTTGCGCCGGGTAAGCCCGCACTCAAGACCACCGCGACCATTGGCCGAAGCTCCTTGACCGGGTCCGGCGGACACGTCGCCGAGGTCGTCGAACTCGTCCCCTCGCCCAGCGGTGACCTGGTCATGGCCCGCCTGGCGACACCGGCCACCGGTATGGCGCCGATCGGGCTGGCCGCTTCCCCTGCGGGTGAGGGCGACACCCTGCAGGCAGTCGGTTTCGGCCGAACCAAGACGGAGTGGGTACCCCGCGCGGCCCACACCGCGTCGATGAAGGTCGGTGCCCTTTCCGACACCGAGCTGACCCTGGCCGGCGCCACCGCGGACGACGCCCTGTGCAAGGGTGACACCGGCGCCCCGCTGCTGCGGGAGGCCGAAGGCCGCGTCGAGCTGGTGGGTGTGGCCACCCGGTCGCGTCAGGGCGGGTGTGTGGGGGAGACCGAGACCCGTACCGACGCCGTCGCCACGCGCACGGATGATGTGGGCGACTGGGTCGCCACCACCGTGGGTCGGTCGTGGTCGCAGTTGATGACGGCCGATGACTTCAACGGCGACGGCAAGGCCGACCTGCTGACCATCGACGCGGCCGACGACCACCTGTACGCCCAGCCGGGGGACGGCAAGGGCAAGTTCGGCAAGCGGGTGAAGGTCAGCGAGGGCAAGTGGAGCGGCATGCGCCTGCTCGCCGCCACGGACTTCACCGGTGACGGCAAGGCCGACATTCTCACCACCCACACCAACGGCAGCCTCTACCTGTACCCGGGCAACGGCAAGAACGGCGTCACCGGATCCTCCGTGGCCGGAAGCGGCTGGGGCGGCATCCGCCTGCTCGCCGCCGCGGACTTCAACGGCGACAACAAGGGCGACCTGATCGCCGCCCACACCAACGGCAACCTCCTCTTCTACCCCGGCAACGGCAAGAACTTCGCCTCGGGGACCGTGACCAGCTCCGGCTGGTCCAACATGCGCCTGCTCACCGCCGGCGACTTCAACGGCGACAACAAGGCCGACATCTACGCCGTCCACAACACCGGCGCCCTCTACCTCTACGCCGGCAAGGGCAACGGCACCTTCCACGGCGCGAAGAAGACCGGCGAGGGCTGGCAGAACATGCGCCTGGTCGCCGCCGCCGACTACAACGGCGACAGCAAGAGCGACCTGATCGCCCTCCACACCAGCGGCAGCGTCCACGCCTACCCGGGCAACGGCAACGGCGGCTTCGGCACCTCCATCGTCACCCCGGGACCCGTCCACTACGTCGACCTGGTCCGCAACGGCACCTTCACCACCGACACCGACGGCTGGTGGGCCGCCGAGCGCGCCTCCATCGCCCAGGCCGACGGAGCGCTGCTCGCCACCGTCGAGGCGGACACCACCTCCTCGTGGGAAGCGATCGTCGGACAGAGCAATGTCGTCCTCCGCAAGGGCGCCACGTACACCCTCACCTTCGACGCCAAGGCGTCGGCCGCCGCACAGATGCGGGCCATCGTCCAGCTCGGTGAGGAGCCCTACACCTCCACCCTGGACCAGGTCACCGACCTGACCACCGGCGTCAAGCGCCACACCTACACCTTCACCTCCACCATCGACACCACCACCGGATCGCTCAACTTCGAGATCGGCGGGAACCCCGCCAAGACCGCCATCACCCTCGACAACGTCTCCCTCACCACCGCGAACTGACACCAGTACGGGGTCCGGTGCCCGCGGCCGTGACCCGGCCGCGGGCACCACGCCGTTGATCGGTTCGGCCGGGACCGGGTCGGCAAGCCGCGTCGGCCCGCTCGGGAGCTGCCCATCCGCCCCGTGGTGCCGGGGCCGCTGGGGCGGCCGGGGCCCGCTAGTCCGCGAGTCCCACCTTCGTCAGGTAGCGGTTCAGGTGCGCAGGGTCATCGGTCGCCAGGCCGAGGTGGCCGTCCGGGCGGATGAGGAACAGGCCCGCGCCGAGCCGCTCGGCCGCAGCGCCGCCGGTCACCCGGTGCGTGACGACGTCCGACGGCACCCGGGGCGGTGTGCGGTCCACCGCCAGGAGCGTGAAGTGCGGGCCCCGCAGCAGCTCGTGGAGCGGCCGGGAGGAGCCGTCCTCCGTGACGCACGGCAGGTCGGGCGCGCGGTCACCGGCCTGGACGGCCGTGTCGGACAGCCGCTCCCGGGTCTCGGTGCTCAGGGCGCTCTCGCGGTAGTGGACCGAGAGCAGGTGGGTGAGCCGGCCGCGGTGGCGGGCCTTCTCGCTGCCGCCCTCCGGGCTGCGGCCCGTCCGGTAGAGCCGGGAGCTGAGTTCCAGCACGTGGGCGGCGGCGGGCCGGCGCTCGGCCTCGTAGCTGTCGAGCAGGGCCTCCGGGGCGTGGTGGCGCACCACCTGGCCCAGCTTCCAGCCCAGGTTGTAGGCGTCCTGGACGCTGATGTTCAGGCCCTGTCCGCCGCCCGGCGGGTGGGCGTGGGCGGAGTCACCGGCGAGGAAGACCCGCCCGTCGCGGAACCGCTCGGCCAGCGCCGTGCGCGGCTGGTAGTACGAGTGCCACAGCACCTCGGTGACCGCGTCGGCGGGTACGTGGGTGCGGGTGGCGATCAGCCGCCGCACCGCGTCCGGGGTGAGGTCGCGCCCCTCGTCGTCGGCGCGGGCGTTGAGCTGGAACGCGTCGGTGCCCGGCAGCGGGCACAGCAGCAGGCTGCCCACGCCCCGGCGGTCCGGGTCGTCCAGCCAGATGTGCCAGTGGTCGCGGTCCAGGTCCCGGACGCGTACGTCCGCCACCACGGCCGGGTGCAGGTCGCCCTCCTCGCCCTTCATCGCGATGCCCAGCGTCTCGCGCACGGTGCTGTGCCCGCCGTCGCAGCCCACCAGGTACGGCACGGTCAGCGTCCGGCGGCCACCGCCGGCGTCCGTCAGCTCGGCCAGCACGTGCCGGCCCGTCTGGTGCAGGGTCGTCAGCCGGGTCCCGCACTCCAGGGTCCCGCCCAGGGCCAGCAGCCGGTCGCGGAGGATCTCCTGCGTACGCCACTGGGGGACCAGCCATGGCTCCGGGTAGCGTGACGCCGGCGCCTCGGGGTCCTGTTCGAGCAGCCGCCAGGTGCCGTCCCGCCGGCCCTGCCGCCAGGTCTGCATGGGCGGGAACGGGCCGCCGGCCGCCCTGAGCTCCGCCATGACGCCGAGGTCGTCGAGCGCCTCCTGGGTGCGGGGCTGGAGGCTCTTGCCGCGCGAGCCGCCGAAGAGCCGCTCGCCCGCCTCGACGACATGGGTACGGACGCCACGGCGGGCCAGGTCGCAGGCGAGGGCGAGGCCGGTCGGGCCCGCGCCGACGACCAGGACGTCCACGGCGCCGTGCACCGGTGTTCCTGCGTGCGGGGCGGTTCGCTGGGGGTCGGCGGGCATCTCTCACCGCTTTCTGCCGTCGGTCACGGCTCTGGAGTGCAGGCAACGGCCACCTGCCGCAAGATGCGGCATATGCGGAACATGCCCATGAATCGAACGGCCGCGTCGCGGGACGGCCAACAAACGCCCACATGGCCGGACGCGGTCTCCTGCCCCTTCGACTTCAGCGAGGGGCTGGACTTCGACCCCCTGCTCGCGGACCTCATGGCCCGGGGCCCGGTGACCCGCGTCCGCCTGCCCTACGGCGACGCCGAGGCGTGGCTGGTCACCAGCTTCGCGGGCGTACGGCGGGTGACCACCGACCCGAGGTTCAGCCGCGCGGCCATCGTGGGCCGGGACTATCCACGCCTGACCCCGGAACCCATCGTCTCCCCGGAATCGGTCAACGTGCTGGACCCGCCCCACAGCGGCCGCCTGCGCCGGGCGGCCGCCCGGGCGTTCACCAAGCGGCGCGTGGAGCGCATGACCCCCGCCATCGAGCGGGTCGCCGGCCGCCTCCTGGACGGCATGGCCGAGCACGGCCCGCCCGCCGACCTGGCCGAGCACCTGTCGACCCGGTTGCCGCACCACACCATCTGCGAACTGCTGGACGTGCCCCCCGCCGACCGGCCCGTCCTGCTGCGCCGTACGCACGACCTGCTGGCCACCGCGCCCGGCGCGCGGCGGGCGGCGGCGGACGCCAAGCGGTACCTGCGCGACTACTTCGCCGCCCTGGTCGCGCGGCGGCGGCGCGCGCCGGGGGAGGACCTGATCAGCGCCATGGCCGCCACCGGCGCGGACGACGCCGAGCGGCCGCTGGACGACCAGGAGTTGGCGGTGCTCGCGGTGACGCTCATCCTGAGCGGCAACGACACGGCCACCTGCCAGATCAGCAACATCGCCTACACCCTGCTCACCCGCCCCGGCCAGTGGGACGAGCTGGTGCGCCGTCCCGAGCGGCTGCCGGGCGTGCTGGACGAGCTGCTGCGCCACATCCCGTTCCGCAAGGGCGTCGGCATCCCGCGGATCGCGCTGGAGGACGTGGAGGTGGAGGGCGTGGTCATCCCGGCGGGGGACTTCGTCCACGTCTCGTACCTGGCGGCCAACCGCGACCCCGAGGTGTTCCGGGACCCGCATGTGCTCGACCCGGACCGGCCCGTCCACCCCCACATGACGTTCGGCTGGGGCGGGCACCACTGTGTCGCCGCGCCGCTGGCGCTGGCGGAGCTGCGGGTGGCCGTCGGCACCCTGCTGGCGCGCTTCCCCGGGCTGCGCCTCGCGGTGCCCGCGCGGAAGGTGCGGTGGGACACCGCGACGATCCGGCGCTTCCCGCTGCGGCTGCCGGTGAGGTGGTAGGACGTCAGGTTTTACCGACGCGTAACTTCCCAGTCGCCGCTACCCGTGCGTAGCTTGGCATGAGCACGGCATACCCGGCCGTGCCCCCAGTGGTCCGGGCCACGAAGGCGTACCGCCCCCGCCCCATTCCTTGAGCCGCAAGGAGACCACTCGATGCTGCCCTCCCGTATACGACGTGCCCTCAGAGCCTGTGCCGTCCTGCTGCTGGCCGTCGCGGCCACCCTCGCCCCCGCCTCCGCCGCCCAGGCCTCGGGCCCCAGCAGCGGCTGGAACGACTACACCTGCAAGCCCTCCGCAGCCCATCCCCGCCCGGTCGTCCTCGTCCACGGCACCTTCGGCAACTCCGTCGACAACTGGCTCGCCCTCGCCCCCTACCTGGTCAAGCGCGGCTACTGCGTCTTCTCGCTGGACTACGGCCAACTGCCCGGCGTGCCCTTCTTCCACGGCCTCGGCCCCATCGAGAAGTCCGCCGAGCAGCTCGACGCGTACGTCGACAGGGTCCTCGCCGCCACCGGCGCGGCCGAGGCCGACCTCGTCGGCCACTCGCAGGGCGGCATGATGCCCCGCCACTACCTCAAGTTCCTCGGCGGCGCCGACAAGGTGAACGCGCTCATCGGTCTCGCGCCCGACAACCACGGCACCACGCTCCTCGGGCTCACCAAGCTGCTGCCGTACTTCCCCGGCGCGGCCGACCTGCTGGACGCCAAGACCCCGGGCCTCGCCGACCAGGTGGCCGGCTCCCCGTTCCTCACCAAGCTCAACGAGGGCGGCGACACCGTGCCCGGCGTCCGCTACACCGTCATCGCCACCAAGTACGACGAGGTCGTCACCCCGTACCGCTCACAGTTCCTCGACGGACCGAACGTCCGGAACGTGCTCCTCCAGGACCTGTGCCCCCTGGACTTCTCCGAGCACGTGGCGATAGGGCTGTTCGACCGGATCGCGTACCACGAGGTCGTGAACGCGCTCGATCCGGCGCACGCGACGCCCACCACGTGCGCGTCGGTCGTCAACTGAAGGGTGACCCGTGAAGTTCAGCCACGTCTTACTCCCCGACCACCCGCTCACCGAGTCCCTGGCCTCCATCAGGCTCGCCGACGAACTCGGCTTCCACGCCTGTTACGCCGCAGACGAGACCTGGCACAAGGACATGTGGCTGCTCTTCGCAGCGGCGGCCGGCCAGACCAGCCGCATCCGCTTCGGCCCCAGCCTCTCCTCCGTCGTCCTGCGCGAACCCACCCTGATCGCCCAGGCGCTCGCCACCCTCGACGAACTGTCCGGCGGCCGCGCCGAGGGCGTGCTGTCCAGCGGGAACTTCGGCCTCCTCGCCCAGTACGGCATCGACTGGGCCCGACAGCGCCCGCTGTCCCGCACCAAGGAGGCGCTGCACGTGGTGCGCACCCTGCTGGACGAGGGCACCCTCACGTACGACGGCGAGTTCTTCCGCTACGACGGGCTGTTCACCTTCGCCCGCCCGGTGCAGGAGCACCTGCCGGTCAAGCTGGGCGCGATGCGGGGGCCCAAGTCCTTCGAGGCGGCGGGCGAGTTGTCCGACGGCTGCCACCACGCGCTCAGCTACACGCGCGAGGCGTACGACTACGCCGTCAGCCACATCCGCGCCGGCGCCGAGCGGGCCGGCAAGGACTGGCGGTCGCTGGACATCGGGGCGTGGGTGGTCTTCGCGACCGGGCCGGACTCGGCCAAGGCCAAGGAGGCCGCCCGGTCGATGGTCGGCATCTACGCCTCCTCGATGCCGGAGGAGCAACTGCGCCGCAACGGCGTCGATCCGGCGGAGCTGAAGCCGGTGATCGACGCGATCGGCGCGGGTGACCTCGCACGGGGCATCGAGCTGACCTCCCCGGAGGTCGCCGACAGGCTGTCGGTGTCGGGCACACCGGAGGAGTGCCTGGACAAGATCCGCCGGGAGATCGAACCGAGCGGGGTCAACCACATCATCTGCCCGATCACCGACCGCGGCCTGGTGCGCGCCTTCACCGGCCGGGACCTGGACGGGGTCGCGGACGTGGACACCCAGTTGCGGCTGATCCACGAACGGATCATGCCGTTCTGGGCATGACGGAGCCGGGGCCCGCCCTGTGCGGGCGGGCCCCGGCCTCGTCCCGTCCGTTACCGCGTGGCCCTGCGGCGCGAGGCGGCGAACAGCGCCGCCGCGCCGACGGCCAGCACGGCCGCGCCGCCGCCCGCCAGGTACGGGGTGGTGCCGCTGCCGCCGGTCTCCGCGAGGTTCTCGCCGCTCGCCGCGGTGACGGGCGACGGGGTGCCGGCGCCGTTGGCCTGGAGCGTGTTGGCCTCGGCGGCCGCCGGGCTCGCGGGCGCGGACGGCCGGGCCGACTGCTCGCCGCCCTGGCCGGCGCCCTGGTCGCCGTTGCCGTTCGCGCCGTGGCCGGCGCCGTGGTCGTCGCCGCCGTGCCCGCCGTGGTCGACCGTCGACTTGTCCTGGCCGGCCTCGATCTGCTGGTCGGAGGGCGCCGACGCGGTCGGGGCGGGGGCGGCCTCCTTGCCGCCGAACACCACGTCGGAGCAGGTGTAGAACGCCTCGGGCGAGTCGGAACGCTGCCAGACCGAGTAGATCAGGTGGCGGCCGGACTTCGCGGGGACGGTGCCGTCGAAGACGTACGCGCCGTTCTCCAGGCGGGGGTTGGTGACCTTGGCGAACGGCTTCGCCTCCAGGTCCGACCACTTCAGCGGCTTGGACGGGTCGTAACCGTCCTTGGTGATGTACAGCTCGAAGGAGCCCTTGTGCGGGGCGGTCGCCTTGTACTGGAAGGTGTGCTTCCCGGCGGCCAGCTTCGACGACGGCCAGTCGGCGCGGGGCAGGTCGAGCCCCTTGTACTTGTCACGGTTGGCGCTGCACAGCTTGCCGTCCGGTATCAGCCGCTTGTGGTTGCCGGCCGCGTTGGCGATGTTGACCTCGTTCCAGTCGTAGAACGCCTGCGTCCCGCTCGCCGCGACCGCCGCCTTGCAGGCCGCCGAGTCCGGGCTCTCCGGCCCCTCGGCGTAACAGGCGGACACCCGGCTGACCGGATCGGTCATCGTGCCGTGCGCCACGGCCGGCGACGCGGCCAGTCCGGCGAGCGCGAGCGGCCCGACGCCCAGGGCGACGGCGGCGGCGGCCGTGCGGCGGCGTGAAGTCATGGTGGCGTTCTCCTTCGACGGGGACGAACAGATGTGGGGGGTTACGGGGCCGGGCTCCGAACGGGCGGCGCAGCCCCCCGGCTTCGGCACCGACGGTCCGGACCAGCCCCGGTGATCAGCAAGCTAGCCCCTCGGAACGCCGAAATCCGCTGCTGGGAGCGGTGGATGAGGATCCTTATGCTCCGCTTAAGGCGACGCTAAGAAGACGCTCAGGAACCCGCCCTTCGCGCGGTCCTCCGCCCTTGGCAGCAGGGTGTGCACCGTTCGTCGACGTCCGCCTGATGCTGTGGCGGGTGGCTCCCTCATGGTCCCCACGGGGAGCCACCGTTCGGCTCCCGTCCTGGAGCAGGTCGCCTTGGACTCCACGTCACACACGGCCCGCGGGGGACCATGGCCACCGAGGTGCAGGAACCGGCGCCGAGCAAGCCACGACGACGGCGCGTAATCGGAAGCGTCACCTTGGCTGCTGCCCTGTTCGCCGGCCAGACTGCGGCGATCGTCGCTCAGCAAACAGCAGATCGCAGACTTGCAGACCCGAGCTGGCAAGCCGGGCCCCAAGGACCGCCGGGTCCACGGGGACTTCCCGGTCCCCGCGGCCTGACGGGGCCGGCTGGAAAGGACGGCAAGGACGGACGCGCCGCGCCCCCCAATGTCGCCCCAGCGACCGACGGGCTCAGCAACGGTCGCGCGCGCCAGATGACGCAGCTCGGCCCGGCGAGAGGATCTCCGTACGCGTCGATGCCGAATCCGATGTCGAGACCGCCACCCTCCTGCTGGTGGAAGCGGATGACCCTGACAAAGAGCTCGGCGACATCGAGAACGTAGGGGCGAAGTGGCCGCTCCTGACGAACGTGAGCAAGGAGAAGGGCGCGTGGCGTTGCAGGCCAGCCCAATGGAGTCAGTCGACGATGGCGCGACCATCAAGGCGGAGGTCCGGGCGGCCTACGTCCCGCTGACCGCCATCGGCACGACCTACGAGGTGGCCAAGAACAAGGCCCTGCCGTGAAGGTCGTGCAGGAGCTGACGGTGGGCAGGCCGCCCATCGGGATGACCAAGTGGAACAAGCCGAAGAACGGAAAAGTCGCCCTTGAGGACCAGCGGAAGGAGCTCCGCTACAAGGTCCAGGGCGGATATCACCGGCGAGGACGAGATCGTGTACGAGGTGAAGAACTGAGCCCATCAGGGCAATGCGACTATCACCTTCGAGGTGAAGCAGCCATGGGGCCTCGGATCGGCATCCGCAGTGGTTGAGGCAGCAACGGAACGGCGTTAAATGCTGGTCAGCAGGCTCCGTTGCCATGCCGTGCCGCCCCGGTTGCGGGATACATCGTCCGGGGCAACAGTGGTTCTTGTAGAGCCTGCGCACCGTTGAGCCGCGACTCCGGTGACATGGGGCCCGCCTCGGGGGCCGGGCCCACCAGCCGGGCTAAGCAGTACACCACAAGCGCACTTGGATTCCTCATGCCCGAAATCGCTCGGCGGCAGGTGTCCCGCATCGTCGGCACATCGTGTTTGGCCGCCGCCCTCGCACTTCCGGTAGGCATGACCACCGCTACGGCCGCGCCCGGCGTCATGGCTCATGGCGCGGCCTCCTCGCCTGCCCAGCCCACGCCCGAGCCGCCGCCGGAGGAGCAGCCGCCGCCGGAGGAGCAGCAGCCGCCCCCGCCGGAGGAGCAGCAGCCGCCGCCGGAGGAGCAGCAATCGCCCCCGCCGCAGGAGCAGCAATCGCCGCCACCGGAGGAGCAGCAATCGCCGGGCCAGGAAAAGCGGGAGCTCCAGCGGCTCACGCCGGCGGAGGAGCAGGACCTCCAGGACCAGTTGGACAAGCTGCCGAAGGAGCTGAAGGACAAGCTCCAGTCGACGCTGGACAAGACGATGGCCGCCGCCAAGGACCCGGCAACGTCGGCGGCGGACAAGGCCACGTACGACAGAATCCTGGGGGAGATCAACGCGGCGCTGAAGGTCATCCAGAACCCGGCAACGTCGGCGGCGGACAAGGCCGCACTGACGAAGATCGTGGCGGGGATCAACGAATCGCTGAGGATCGTCCACGACCCGAAGACTTCGCAGGCGGACAAGAACACGTACAGGAGGCTCGCGCTCGGACTCGCCGAGGCCATGCCGAGTCTCACGGACCCGGCCATACCGGCGGATATCCGGGCGTTCAACAAGAAGGTCCTGGAACTGATCGCTGACAGCCTGCTGGCTGCCCAGGTCCCGAAGACGCAGCCGAAGAAGCCCGAGGACAAGGAAAAGATCAAGAAGATCGTGGAAGAGAACGTCGCTGCCCTGAAGACGTACCGGAACCCGGACGCGACACCGCAGCAGCGGGCCGAGGCCAAGGCCAGGCTGGACCGGCTGGCCGCAGCGCCGAAGAACTCCCAGTACCAGGAGTTCGTCGCGGAGCTCAAGCGCCTGAAGGCGCCGGCGGCCTGCCTCACCTCGGTGGAGAACCGCACCCGTGAGGCCGGCTGGCCGGACGGAGCGCTGTGGGGCGTCTCGGACCAGTCCTGCGCCGACACGGTGGCCGCGGGCGCGTCCGACACCAACAGCAAGTGGAGCCCGGTGTTCCAGTGCGTGCAGCAGAAGCCGTTCTCCCAGTGCACGGGAACCATCCCCAGGGACTGAGCGTACGAGCACCGAAGGTCCCCGCGCGCGAGCCGCGGGGACCTGGCTCGGGCGATGAGTCCCGCCCGCGCCGCCGGTCCACCCTCCGTACGACGAAGGAGCGAGCACCACGACCGATGGTCTACACCGGCGCCGGCGCATCCCTCGAAGGGTACATCTGCGGACCCGGCGAGACCGGCTTCGCCAAACTGTTCAAGTGGTACGAGAACGGCGATCACCGTCGAGACCATGCACTCCGGGCCGACCTTCCACCTCACCGAGGTAAGCGCCACGCACTGGCGGCGGCTCGTCGCGGAGACCGGGGCGCTCGTCGTGGGGCGCAAGCTGTTCGGCCGCACGGGCGGGTGGGAAGGGGATGGGGCTGCCCGTCGTCGTGGTCACCCACTCCGTGCCGGACGGCTGGCCGCGTGAAGGGGCGCCCTCCACTTCGTCACCGAGGGCGGGCCGAAGGCATCGAGCGGGCGGTCTCCCGCGGGCGCCGGCTCGCCGGGGGACAAGCACGTGGGGGTGAACGCCCGACCATGGCCCAGCAGTAACTCGAGGCCCGGCTGCTCGACGACGTCGGCGAAGATCCTCCGCGACTCCCGCCAGAAGGGCGACGGCCTCCGCCACGCAGCCCAGGCCGTCGCCACCATGCCGAACCTCGCCCTGACGCGGTGAAACAGCAGGCCAGGCACCACTCCGGCCTGCCCAGGACTGAGCCTGCTGCAACACCCTTCAGTCGTCGATCCCCAGATCGGCTCGCATCGACCGCTTCATCGCCCCCAGGTACGGCCAGACCTCCTGGTGGAACCCGGCCTCCAGGGCGGCCAGTTCCTCGGCGTGCGCCGAAGGGGCCGTGCAGAGGTCCCTGAGCGACCCGTACGCGGTGTTGAGCCGTGTCTTGGCCGTGCTGCAGGCGCGGAGCACCGTGTCCGGAGCGACCATCTGGGCCTCGGCGTAGCTGTCACGGAAGGCCAGCCTGCACTCCTCCAGCCTGGTCAGGGACCCGGCGGTGTCCTCGCCGCGCCGCACCGCGTGGACGTGGTTGGTCATGGCCGTCACGTACTGGCGCGCGGCGGTGTTCAGCGTGATGTAGCAGGCGCGCCGCCGTTCGAGGCCCTCACGCAGCCGTGCCTCCGCCTGCTCCGCCCGGAGCAGCTCCCTCGCGTGGTCGCGCTCCTCGCGGCGCTGCTCGGCCGCGGCTTGCAGCTCCATCCGCTTGGTGCGGTCCGCGCGGTTCTGGGTCAGCAGCGCGGCCCCCAGAGTTCCCGCCACGCCCACGATCGCGACCAGCAGCCCCACCCAACCGGCGCCCATGTGCCCCCTCCACGTCCTCGGACGACCTGGACCCACCGTAATGGTCATCCCACCCGGCGGTAGCGCCGTTCCGGGCGGCCCGTGCCGCCGTAGCGGAGGGTGACCTCGGCGCGGCCCGTCTCCGCGAAGTACTCGAGGTAGCGGCGGGCGCTCACGCGGGAGAGGGAGCCCGCCTCGGCGCACTCGGCGGCCGACAGGCCCGCCGGGTGGTCGCGGAGGATGCGCTCCACCAGGTCGGCGGTGTGGGCCGCCAGGCCCTTGGGAAGCTCGCGGGAGCCGGGCGGGCGGGTGCCGAAGATCTGGTCGACGTCCTCCTGCCGCGCCTCGTCCAGTTGGGCCAGGCGCGTGCGTACCGACGCCACGTGCAGCAACTGCTCCCGCAGCGCGGCCTGGCTGAACGGCTTGATCAGGTAGTGCAGCGCCCCCGCGCGCAGCGCCGAGCGGATCGTGCCCGCGTCCCGGGCCGCCGTGATGAACAGCGCGTCCGCGCCGTGCCCCGCCGACCGCAGGGCGCGCAGCACACCGATCCCGTCCATGTCGGGCAGGTAGATGTCCAGCAGCACGATGTCGGGGCGCAGCGCCTCGGCCGCGCGCAGCGCCTCGGCACCGCTGTGCGCCACCCCGGCGACCGTGAAACCGTCCACCGCGGACACATAGCGGCTGTGCAGCTTGGCGACCATGAAGTCGTCGTCCACCACCAGCACCGTCGTCACCGGCGACACGGTAGGTCCCGACCACAACGACCACAACGTCCGTTGATTGCGGAAGGGAGACAGCTTCTTAACGTGCGGGCAACATGTGGGCCACTTCACAGGTACGTCCGTACGAAAGGCGGCACGCGTGCGATCGCGCACTCCCCTCGCCCTGCTCGGGGCGGCGCTGTTGGTGCTCGTGGGGCCGCCGCTGCTCTCCACCGGCAGCGGCTCCGGCACCGGCACACAGATCCCCGGGCTCCGGTTCATGGTCCCCAACACTCCCGGCGGGGGCTACGACATCACGGCCCGCACCGCGGCCAAGAACGCCGAGGACGCCGGCCTCACCCACGACATCGAGGTCTTCAACCTGCCCGGCGCCGGCGGCACCGTCGGCCTGACCCGGCTCGTCGGCGAGCACGGCAACGGCCGGCTCGCCATGTCCATGGGCCTCGGCGTCGTCGGTGCCGTCCACACCAACAAGACGCCGGCGACCCTCGCCGACACCACCCCGATCGCCCGGCTCACCGAGGAGCAGGACATCGTGGTCGTCGCCAAGGACTCCCCGTACCGGACCATCCGGGACCTGCTGGCCGCCTGGAGGAAGAACCCCGCCAAGCTGCCCGTGGGCGGCGGATCGTCGCCGGGCGGCCCCGACCACCTCGCGCCCATGCTCATGGCGCAGGCCGCCGGGATCGCCCCGAAATCGGTGAACTACGTCCCCTTCGACGGCGGCGGCGAACTGCTCGCCTCCATCCTCGGCAACAAGGTCGCCTTCGGCGTCTCCGGCGTGGGCGAGTACCTCGACCAGATCAAGGCGGGCGAGCTGCGGCTCCTCGCCGTCACCGGCCCGGAGCGGGTCCCCGGGCTCGACGCCCCCACCCTCCGGGAGGCGGGGCTCGACACCGAGTTCACCAACTGGCGCGGCATCGTCGCCCCGCCCGGCCTCTCCGCCGCCGAACGCGACAAGCTCATCGGCCTCGTCGACAAGCTGCACGCCTCGAAGCAGTGGCGCGACTCCCTGAAGAAGAACGGCTGGAACGACGCGTACCTCTCCGGTGACGCCTTCGGGAGATTCCTCGACCAGCAGAACGAGCGCGTCGGCTCCGTCCTGAAGGAGCTGGGACTGTGAACACACCCGCCGAGCGCCGCTCCTGGCTGCGCGACCACTCCGAACTCGGCGTCGGCCTCCTGCTCGCCGTCCTCGGCGTGCTCGTCCTCACCGACGCGCTGTCCATGAACGCCGTCGCGGGACAGCGCGGACCCGTCGGACCCGCGACCGTCCCCGTCGTCGTCGGCGCGGGACTCCTCGTCGTCGCCGTCCTGCTCACCGCCGACGTGCTGCGCGGCGGCCGCGGCGAGGCCGAGGGCGGTGAGGACGTCGACCTGTCGGAGCCCGGCGACTGGCGTACCGTCCTGCTGCTCGCCGGGGTCTTCCTCGGTGGCGCCGTCCTCATCGGCCCGCTCGGCTTCCCGATCGCCGGCGCGCTGCTCTTCTGGGGCTCCGCGTACGCGCTCGGCAGCCGCCGCACCGACCGCGACCCGCTGATCGCCGCCGTCCTCTCCCTCGTCACCTACGTCGTCTTCACCAATCTGCTCGGCGTCCCGCTCCCCGGCGGCCCGCTGATGGGGGTGCTCTGATGGACTCCTGGAACTCCCTGCTCGACGGCTTCGGCACCGCGCTGACGCCCATGAACCTGCTGTGGGCGGCCACAGGCGTGCTGCTCGGCACCGCCATCGGCGTCCTGCCCGGCATCGGCCCCGCCATGGCGGTGGCGCTGCTGCTGCCGGTGACGTACGGGCTGGAGCCCACCGGCGCGTTCATCATGTTCGCCGGCATCTACTACGGCGCGATGTTCGGCGGCTCCACCACCTCCATCCTGCTCAACACGCCGGGCGAGAGCGCCGCCGTCGTCGCCGCCATCGAGGGCAACCCGATGGCCAAGGCGGGGCGGGGCGCCCAGGCCCTCGCGGCCGCCGCGGGCGGGCACTTCGCGGGCGGCATGATCGGCACCGTCCTGCTGGTCGCCCTCGCCCCGACCGTCGCCGCGCTGGCGGTGGACATCGGCGCGCCCGACTACTTCGCGCTCATGGTGCTGGCGTTCATCGCGGTGACCTCGGTGCTGGGCTCGTCCCGCATCCGTGGCTTCGCCTCACTCCTCGTCGGCCTCACCCTCGGCCTGGTGGGGCTCGACCAGATGACCGGCCGGCCACGGCTCACCTTCGGCTCGCTCCAGCTCGCCGACGGCATCGACGTCGTCATCGTCGCGGTCGGCCTCTTCGCCATCGGCGAGGCCCTGTGGGTCGCCGCGCACCTGCGGCGCACCGGCGGCGACGCCATCCCCGTCGGCCGGCCCTGGCTCGGCAGGGACGACGTCAGGCGGACGTGGAAGCCGTGGCTGCGCGGCCCGCTCATCGGCTTCCCGTTCGGCGCCGTCCCGGCCGGCGGCGCGGAGATCCCCACGTTCCTGTCCTACGTCACCGAGAAGAGGCTGTCGAAGCACAAGGACCAGTTCGGGCGCGGCGCCATCGAGGGCGTCGCCGGCCCCGAGTCCGCCGCCTCCGCCTCGGCGGCCGGCACGCTCGTGTCCATGCTGACGCTCGGCCTGCCGACCACGGCCGTCGCCGCCGTGATGCTGGCCGCCTTCCAGCAGTACGGCATCCAGCCCGGCCCGCTGCTCTTCGAACGCGAACCCGACCTCGTATGGGGCCTGATCGCCTCCCTGTTCGTCGGCATGGTGCTGCTCCTCGCGCTGAACCTGCCACTGGCCCCGGTGTGGGCGAAGCTGCTGCGCATCCCGCGCCCGTACCTGTACGCCGGCATCCTGTTCTTCGCGGCCACCGGGGCGTACGCGGTCGGCGGCGAAGCCCTCGACCTGGTGATCCTGCTGATCATCGGCCTCATCGGGTTCGGGATGCGCCGCTACGGCCTGCCGGTGCTGCCCGCCGTCATCGGGGTCATCCTCGGCCCGGCAGCCGAACAGCAGCTCCGCCGGGCGCTCCAGATCAGCGACGGCAGCGTCACCGGGCTGGTCGACACGCCGTTCTCGGTGACCGTGTACGCCGTGGTCGCCGTCCTGCTGGCCTGGCCGGCCCTGAAGAAGGTGATCACGCGCCGTCGTAGTCTGACGGAATGACCATCCGCCGTGCGACCACCGACGACGTCCCCCGTGTGAAGGCCGTCACCGACGCGGCCTACCACCACTACCTCGACCGGATCGGTCGCACGCCGGCCCCGATGGAGGCCGACCACCCGGCGGACGTGGCGGCCGGGCGGGTGTACGTCGCCGCAGACCCGGTGGTCGGCCTCGTGGTCCTCAGGACCGGGGCCGACCACCTGTACCTCGACAACATCGCGGTCCACCCCGACGCCCAGGGCGCCGGCCTCGGCCGCCGCCTGCTCGCCTTCGTGGAGGAGCGCGCCCGCACCCTCGGCCTGCCCGAGGTGCGACTGCTCACCCACCGGCTGATGCGGGAGAACCGGGCGATGTACGAGCGGTACGGCTACGAGGTCGACGCGCCGCGCACGGCGGAGGACCCCGAGCGCGTCCACTACCGCAAGCCGGTCTCCTGATCCGCGCCCGGCAGGCGGCCCTCTCGGGCGAGGGCCTCCAGGGCGTCCAGCGCCTGGAGGGCGGCGGCGGCCGCCACCGGGTCCCGCTCCTGAAGGCCGCTCGCCGCGAACTCGTCCTCGTCCAGCCGCAGGACCTCCCCGCCGTCCGCCGGCACCCACAGGTCCAGGTCCAGGTCCTCCACGACCACCTCGGAGCCCCGCACCGACGCGGGCCGGGTGACGTCGCAGTACCAGCCCTTGAGGGCGCCCTCCCCGGTGCGCACCTCCTTCACCGCGTACCACCGGTCCCGCCAGTAGTGCTCCGTGAAGACGTCACCGGGCTCGAAGCGCACGAACCCGAAGTCCCGTACGCCGTCCGCCGCCCAGGGCGCCCGGACCGTGAGGAGGGTGCCGTCGTCGGACACGACCTCGGCCGGGTACCGGATCTTCGTACGGCCCGCCTTCACCAGGCGGACGTCAACCGACCGTGCGGACATGCCTCACCTCCGTCGCGCAGATCTCGTAACCGAACCACTTGTTGATCGTCAGCATCGGGCCGTTCGCGCCGTCGTTGCTGGTGTACGCGTCGGTGCAGCCCGCGGCACGGGCCCGCAGCAGCGAGTCCGTCTTGGCCAGCTTCGCCAGGCCCCGGCCCCGGTGGGCGCGCAGGGTGCCGGTCATGCCCGAGACGTAACGGGTCGCGCCGTCGGTGAACGCGGCGGTGAAGGCCGCCACCTCGCCGCCCACCGTCACGACCGTGGAGAAGCCGCGGTCGAGCAGCGGGTTGTCCCAGGTGTGGCGCACCCAGTCCTCGTAGTCGTCGAAGTCCGTGGCGATGTCGCTCGGTTCGTCGGCCGTCGCCTCGGCGTCGGCGACGAACATCGGGCGCGGATCGGCCTCGTAGTCGGCGGCGGTACGCAGCTCGACGCCGGGCGGGAGCGTCCCGGGCAGCTCGGGCAGGTCGGTGCGCGCCAGGTCGAGGCGCTGGAAGTGCGAGGACCGGGTGGGCCGGTAGCCCCGCTCGGCGGCGAACGCCAGGTTCGTGGGGTCGTCCATCGCCCAGGCGTACAGGGATGTCGCGCCCTCGGCCGCCAGGTGCTCCTCGGCGGTACGCAGCAGGAGGCCGCCCGCGCCGTGACCCCGGTGGTCCGGGTGGACCTGCGGGGTGGCGTAGGCCTGACCGGGCTCGCTGCTGTCGTACGCGATGCCGGCATAGGCCGTCCCGATGATCTCGCCGTTCCTCTCGGCGACCAGCAGGCGGAACTTCGCGGCCGGGTTGGCGGTCTCGACGTCGAAGAGCACCGAACGGGGCGTCGCCACCTGGAACGGTATGCAGGCCTGTCGTGACCTGCTCACGGCCTCGGCGTCCTCGGGACGGAAGTCCCGCACGATCACAGTCATGAAGCCGCACGGTACGCGCGCCCCGGCGCCGGCCGCCTCCCAATTACCCCGCCGTCGGGGACAATCGTACCCGTGACCCTGAAGATCTCCGTCGACGCGGCGTCGTCGACCGCCCCGTACGAACAACTGCGCGCCCAGATCTCCGCCCAGGCCCGCTCCGGCCGCCTGCCCGTCGGCTACAAGCTGCCGACGGTCCGCGGCCTCGCGGAGGAACTGGGCCTCGCCGCCAACACGGTCGCCAAGGCGTACCGGGTGCTGGAGACCGACGGGGTGATCGAGACACGGGGCCGCGCCGGCACGTTCGTCGCCGCCGCCGGTGACGCCGCCGCCCGCCAGGCGGCCACGGCGGCCGCCGCGTACGCCGCCGAGGCCCACCGCCTGGGCCTCACCCGTGCCGACGCGGAGGCGGCCGTGGCGGACGCGCTGCGGGCGGCGTACGACGGGTAGACCGGGACCGGGCGGGCGGACCGGGATGGGGACCGGGATGGGGACCGGGCGGGCGGACCGGGATGGGGACCGGGCGGGCGGATCGGGACTACAGGTACAGCCCCGCGTCCCCGCCCCGCGCCTGCTCCGGGACCGCCGCCGGGCTCGTGCCCCGGCGCAGCGCGAACAGCTCGGCCAGCGTCGCCCCGTCCCGGCCCACGCCCTCCTCGGTGCCGAGCCAGGACACCGCCTCCGGGCGGGTCAGCGGGCCGACCTCGATGCGGGCCAGGCAGCGGCCGGGGCGGACCACCGCCGGGTGCAGGCGCTCGAGGTCCTCGTTGGTGGTGACCCCGACCAGGACGTTGCGCCCCTGGCCCAGCAGACCGTCCGTCAGGTTCAGCAGCCGGGACAGCGCCTGCCCGGCCGTGTGCTTGGCCTCCCCCCGGATCAGCTCGTCGCAGTCCTCCAGGAGCAGCAGCCGCCAGCGGCCCTTGGCGGTGCCCTCGTCCTCGCCGATCGCGATGTCCATCAGGTACCCGACGTCGCTGAACAGCCGCTCCGGGTCGAGCACGCAGTCCACCTGGCACCAGTCGCGCCACGACCGGGCCAGCGTCCGCAGCGCCGACGTCTTGCCGGTGCCCGGCGGGCCGTGCAGGAGCAGCAGCCGGCCCGCGATGTCGTCCGGGGTGAGCTTCATCAGCCGGTCCATCGCGTCGGCCACCGGCGCCGTGTAGTTGGGCCGGATCTCCTCCCACGACCCGGCGGCGATCCGGCGCGTCGTGCGGTGCGGGCCACGGCGCGGGGACACGTACCAGAAGCCCATGGTCACGTTGTCCGGCTGCGGCTCCGGGTCGTCTTTGGCCCCGTCCGTCGCCCGGGCCAGGACGGTCCTCGCCAGCTCGGGGTCGACCGCCGTGACCGTGACGTCCGCACCACGGTTCCACCGGGAGACCAGCAGCGTCCAGCCGTCGCCCTCCGCGAGCGTGGCGCTGCGGTCGTCGTCGCGGGCGGAGCGCAGCACCGCGGCGCCCGGCGGGAGCAGGGTCGCGCCGGGCTTGACGCGGTCGAGGGTGGAACTGTGCGCGTGCGGCTGCTCGCCCGTCGCGAAGCGCCCGAGGAACAGCGCGTCGACGACATCGGCGGGGGAATCGCTGTCGTCGACGGTGAGCCGGATCGGCAGGGCCTCATGAGGGTTGGCTGACATGCGCCCCATGATCCGGCACACCCGCGTTCCCCGCACGGGGTTTACGTCCGCGTGCGGACCAGCACGTCGGCCGCCCGCCGGGCGCGCCGCACCACCGCGTACCCCTTGGTCAGCGCCCGGTCGCGGGCGAACTCCCGCCCCACGTCCCGGCCCTCGACCAGGCGCCCGAACCGCTCGATGTCCGTCGCCCGGCGCACCGTCACCCGGCGCAGGGCGTACGGGCCCTGGGCGCGCCGCGCCAGCGCGTTGCCGACGGCCAGTGCCTGCGCGAACCCGGCCCGGCGGACCGCCTCCCGCACCCGCCGGCTGGAGTAGCCGTAGGGGTAGGCGAACGAGACGGGCGCCGTGCCGAGCTGCTCGGCGATGATCTCCCGGCACCGCACGGCCTCCGATCGGAGCCGTTCGTCGCCGAGCTGGTCGAGCTGCGGATGGGTGTGGCTGTGGCCGCCGATCTCGGTGCCCGCGGCGGCCAGTTCCCGCACCTGGTCCCAGTCGAGCATGGTGTCGGGCGCCCCGCTCCCGGCGTACGGGCCGCGCAGCCACCCCGTGGAGACGAACAGGGTGGCCGCGAAGCCGTGCCCGGCCAGCACCGGCAGGGCGTGCCGGTGCACCCCCTCGTACCCGTCGTCGAAGGTGATCACCACCGGGCGGTCCGGCAGCGGGGCGCCGGTCCGCCACGCGTGCCCGAGCCGTGCCGTGGTGACCGGGGTGAACCCGCGCTCGCCGAGCAGCGCCATCTGCGCGGTGAACGCCTCCGGCGAGACGGACAGCCCGTACGCCGCCCGCGCGGGCCGGTGCCCCACGGCGTGGTACATCAGGACCGGGACGGGGCCGGTCATGACGGGGCCCCGACCGGCCCGTACGAGAAGCCGCCGCCCTCGCGGCGGGTCCGCAGGGACCCGCGCAGGTAGCCCCCGGCGGCCACCACCACACCGGTGACGATGGCGCCCGCCCGTCCGGCGCCGCCGGGACGGGCCAGCAGGAAGTCCCGCAGGCCGCGCGCCACTCCGGCGGGCAGCACCCGGGTGGTGTACCGCCGCTCCGTCTCCAGCCCCTTGCCCGCGCCGACGCTGCGGGCGACGAGCGCCTTGGACAGGCCCTCGGCGTAGGCGCGGGCGCGGAAGTAGCGGTACGTCGCGCGGGCGGCCGGGACCTTGTGGTGGATCACCGCCCGGTCGTCGATGAGCAGGACGGCGTCCGGAAGGGCCTTGCCGAGCCGGATGCACAGCTCCGTCTCCTCGCAGCCCAGCGGCCGGGCGTCCCCGCCCCGCCCGATGCCGGTGGCGAACCCGCCCGCCGCGTCGAACGCGCCGCGCCGGAAGGAGGCGTTGCCGCCCAGGACGTTGCGCACCCGCACCCGCCCGGCCGGCAGCCCCCGGTAGGTGCAGCCGACGACCCAGTCGAACTCCTCGGGGAACCAGGTGGGGCGCCGCCCCGCCGCCCAGGCCGGCACGGTCCGCCCGCCGACGGCCACCACCCGGGGGTCGTCGTAGGCCGCGTCGAACCACCGCAGCCAGTCCCGCTCGGCCACGGCGTCGTCGTCGAGGAAGGCGACGATGTCGCCGCGCGCGGCGGCGATCCCGGTGTTGCGGCCGGCCGAGAGGCCGCGGGGGCCCGCGTTGGCGAGCACCCGCACCTCCTCGCCGGCGTCCGCGTACCGCGCGGCGAGCCGCTCGCGCAGCGGCTCGTTGTGGTCGACCACCAGCAGCGTCTCCAGGGCGGGCAGCGACTGCCGGCGCACCGACTCGACCGCCGCGAGGACGTCCTCCCAGCGGTCATCGGTGTACGCGCAGATCACCACCGAGAACCGGCGCCCTCTCAACGGAGCTCACCCCGGGGCACGCTCACCGAGAAGTCGGCCGCGCGGCGGCGCTCGGCGCGGCGGACGCCCTTCTCCCGCAGGATCACCTTCAGGACGCGGATGCCGTCGCGGACGGCGTTGAGGTTGCTGACGCCGTGGATGCGCAGGTACTCGTGGCTGGGCACCTCCTGGACCCGCAGGCCCGCCTTGACGACCCTGATGTTGATCAGGGTCTCGATCTCGAAGCCGGTGCAGTCGAGGGTGATCTCGTCGAGGCAGTGGCGCCAGAAGGCGTTGTAGCCGTAGCAGAGGTCGGTGTACCGGGCGCCGAACTTGGCGTTGACGACGGCGCACAGCAGGCGGTTGCCCAGCCTGCGGACCGGGGTCATGTCGTCCGTGCCGCCGCCGTTGGCGAAGCGGGAGCCCTTGGCGAAGTCGGCGCCGCCGACGAGGGCGGAGACGTACGACACGATCTCCTGGCCGTCGGCCGAGCCGTCGGCGTCGACCATCACGATGATGTCGCCGGTGCAGGCGGCGAAGCCGCTGATGAGGGCGTCGCCCTTGCCCTTGCCGGCCTGCTTGACGACCTTGACGTCGGGCCGCAGCCCACGGGCGACGTCGACGGTGTCGTCGGTGGAATTGCCGTCGACGAGGACCACTTCGTGAATCCAGTCGGGCAGGGTCTTGAAGACGTACGGAAGGTTCTCCGCCTCGTTCATCGCCGGAATCACCACGCTCACCGGCGGAGTGATGGCGAGGTGGGACGTGATGGCCCGGTACTGGGCGGCTATTCGGCCGCTTTCCGAGTCGACGGCATCGCCGGCGGCCGGGCGCACGAAGGAGCTCATGGGTCATTTCCCTCTCGTCCGGTGGACCGCCCACCCCCGGGCGGTCCGGCTGAGTATCCGGTTCGAAAGGGGGGTTGTCCTCACTCGTCCCATGACGGAATGGATCTCCGTGAGTGACGGGTGAGCGGTAATTCGGCCGCGCGCGGTTCGCGCCTCGGCACGGGAAACGTCACCGAGCGCGGCACCCCCCTACCGCGCCCCGCTCCGGAGCCATCGCGGCACGTGAGCCCTCCCCTTGAGCCGCCTTGCGTGATGGACCGGTGCGGGTGGATGTACGACGGTATTGATAATCGGGACTGTATGGCAAGACCTGGGCCGAGGCTCCATTTTTTGCTTCTTTGACCGTACTTTGACGGACTGCCACAAAGACGCCGTACGGGTCCGATCAGTTCCCGTCGGAAAAGCAGAAGGAGATCCTTCCGGCGTACGGGGGAATTGTGGCGCGAGGTACTTCTGCGAATTTCCGCGTCAGGAAATGGCCTTGCGTCGTACGGGGGTGAAGGGTGTCCGTGGCGGTGGCGTCCGGGGCGGTGCGGCGCCGCGGCGGACCCGGGAGCCGGCGCGGTGGGCGAGAGGGGGGGGCGGACGGAAGCGTGCGGCGGCGAGCCGTGGCCGGCAGCCTCCCGCGGAACCCGGCCGCAGTCACAGCCGTCACCGTCACACCCGCCGCCGCACCGGCGCGCGGCGGTGGGGCGTCGTGCCGTCACGTCACGCTCCGCATGGGTGACTTGCCGGCAAAATTCCGGAAAACGGACCTCGAGGGCGGCTACATTTTGACTCGGCGTCAACAACACGCCACGCACGGCTATTGGCATGGACACTGCAGGCTGCTACGAAATTTTCAGGCAGAAATCCTGCCAAAGGGAGGTTCCATGAAACTGTCCCGAGCCGCGGCATTCTCGACCTCGCTCCTCCTCGGCGCCGTCCTGACCCTCACCGGGGCGGGGGCGGCGCACGCCACCGCATCGGCCGCAGCCCTCGACTACGTGGCGCTCGGCGACTCGTACTCCTCCGGAGTCGGCGCCGGCGGCTACGACAGCTCCAGCGGCGACTGCAAGCGCACTCCCCGCGCCTATCCCGCCCTCTGGGCGGCCGCCAATTCCCCCTCGTCGTTCGCCTTCACCGCCTGCTCAGGCGCCCGCACCAACGACGTGACGGCCAATCAGCTCGGTCCGCTGTCCACCGCCACCGATCTCGTCTCCCTCACCGTGGGCGGCAATGACGCGGGCTTCGCCGACGTCATGACCACCTGCGTCCTCCAGTCCGAGGCCACCTGCATCGCCCGCGTCAACGAGGCGAAGCGCTATGTCGACACCACCCTGCCCGGCCGGCTCGACTCGGTGTACTCGGCGATCAGATCCAAGGCGCCGTCCGCACGGGTGGTCGTCCTCGGCTACCCCCGCTTCTACAAGATCGGCGGGAGCTGCATCGCCGGCCTCAGTGAGAACGAACGCCGCGCCATCAACGGCGGCGCCGACCACCTCAACGCGGCGACCGCCAAGCGCGCCGCCGACCACGGCTACACCTTCGCCGACGTCACCCCGGCCTTCACCGGCCATGAGATCTGCTCGGGCGCGTCCTGGCTGCACAGCGTGAACTGGCTCAACATCGGCGATTCCTACCACCCCACGGCCGCCGGACAGTCCGGTGGCTACCTGCCCTCCTTCAGGGGCGCTCTGTAAGGCGCGGCGCTCGGTGACGTGACCCCGTGAGTGGCGGACGGGGTGCCGTCCGTCGGGGTGGCGGTGGGCGTCCCGCCGGCCGGGGAGCCCGTGGGCGTCCCACCGGTGGGGGTCCCACCCGTGGGCGTCCCGCCCGGCGGGTCCGCGTCCCGGCACGTCACCGAGAAACCCACCCAACCGGAATGCGCCCCGGCCGGGCTCCGGACCTCCACCCGGACCCGGTCGCGGTGCGTCCCGTGCCACCCGTACGCCCGCTCCGTGTGCTCCACCTCGCGTACGGTCCCCCCGCCGGAGCCGAACTCGGCCGTCCGCCAGCCCGGGGCGGTGCCCTCGCCGCTCTCCGTCACCCACCGGTAGCCGACGGAGGCGGGCGTGCGGCTCACGGTGATCGTCGCGCGGAAGGACGGCGCCTCCGCCTCCGGGGGCGGACACGTCCCGACGTAACTGCCGCGCAGCGCCCGGGCGTCGACGTGCACGGACGGCGCGGACCGCGCGGCCGTCCGGGACGGCGGGGCCGCGTCCCCGGTCCCTCCGCCGCCGCTCGGCGTGCCGCCCGGCGTGGCCGTCACACGCGGCGGGGTGGCGCCCGCGCCGGTGCCCCGGGCGGCCGGATCGTCGTCCCGCAGCAGGGCGTACGCCAGCCCGGCGGCCACGAGCACCAGGGCGGCCGCACCCGCCGCCACCGCGCTGCCCGCGCGCCGCGCCGGGGCCGGCCGCCCGGCGACCGCGGTGGTCGCCGCACCCGAGCCCGCACCCGAGCCCGCACCCGTGCCGGCACGCGAGCCCGCACCCGAGCCCGCACCCGAGCCCGCACCCGTGCCGGCCCCGCCCGCGGCCGCGCCCCCGACCGGGGACACGCCCGCGTCCCCGGCCACCACCGTCGTGGCGAAGGCGGGGCCGTCCGTCCCGGCCGGAGCCGTGCGCGGGTCGCCGCCCGCGCCCACGGCCCGCAACAGGCGCCCAACCTCCCCGGCCGTGAGCCGCTCGGCCGGGTCCTTGCGCAGCAGCCCCTCGACGACCGGCGCCAGCGGACCGGCCCGGCGCGGTGGCGGCGGCTCCTCGTCCACCACGGCCCGCAGCGTGCCCAGCGGCGTGTCCCGCCGGAACGGCGTGCCGCCCTCCACCGCCGCGTACAGCAGCACGCCCAGCGACCACAGGTCCGAGGCGGGGCCGGGCGTCCGCCCCAGCGCCCGCTCGGGCGCCAGGAAGTCGGGGGAGCCGATCAGCTCGCCGGTCATGGTGAGGTGGGACGTGCCTTCCACCGCCGCGATCCCGAAGTCGCTCAGGACCACCCGGCCGTCGTTGGCCAGCAGGACGTTCGCCGGCTTCACGTCCCGGTGCAGCACCCCCGCCTCGTGCGCGGCGCACAGCGCGGCCAGCACCTCCGCCCCGACACGGGCGGCCCGCCGCGGCGGCATGGGCCCCTCCGCGTCCAGCGTCTCGGCGAGCGTCAGCCCCCGGACCAGCTCCATCACGATCCAGGGCCGGCCGTCCTCGGTCACCACGTCGTACACCGTGACCACGCCCCGGTGCGACACCCGGGCCGCCGCCCACGCCTCCCGCTCCAGACGCGCGTACAGCCGCCGCTCGTCGGCGGAGTCGTAACCGGCGGGCGCGCGTACCTCCTTGACCGCGACCTCGCGGCCGAGCACCTCGTCCCGCGCGCGCCACACGACACCCATGCCGCCCCTGCCCAGCGGACCCAGCAATCGGTAACGCCCCGCCACCCGCCGTACCGCTTCCGGCCCTTCGGTCATAGGACCTCAAGCTAGCTCAAGCCGCCGCGAAGGGGAACGTGTCCAACTCGCGCTGAAATCAGTTGTATTCGGAGGGTAGTCGTCAACCCTCGTACATGTGTGGTGAATCCCGCCACCGGGATACACGCGTGTGATGCGGGGAGGATAGGGTTAATCTGCAGCGGCCGGGTGCCCTCGTACGGGTGGGGAGTGACATGGAACAGATAACGGTGCGCAGCAGGCCACGGGTGCCTGCGATCACGTGCGGGAGCAGCGCGACCAGCACGCGCCTCGACCGCCATCTCTCGGTGCTGGGCGGTCCGGCCGTCCCGCGTCGTGAGTCGGCCGAAGCGACGCTGCTCATGCGGGAGTTGACGACGCGTGATGTCGCCCACACCCGCACCAGCAAGAGCGCGCGCGTCAGGCTCTTCGCGCCGCTGCGCCGCCTGCGCCGCTCGCTCTTCGGCAACCACGCCTGACGACGGGGCCCGCACGCCCGGCCCGCCCCGTCCCACGCGTCCGGACGCCCCGCCGTCCCGGCCGTCCCCGCGATGTCCGGGGGCGGCGAGGGTGGGGCAGCCCGTCAGGCCACCACACCCTCCCGTCGCAGCGCCACCCGCTCGTCGTCCGTCAGGCCCAGCTCGCGCAGTACCTCGTCCGTGTGCCGGCCCAGTGCCGGCACCGCGCCCATCCGCGCCTCGGCGCCATCGGGGAAGGTGATCGGCGGGAGCAACGCCCGCAGCGGGCCGACCGCGGTGTCCACCTCCCGCCACCGGTCCCGTGCCGCGAGCTGGGGATGGGCCGCCACGTCGGCGACCGTGTTCAGGCGGGCGCACGCGATGCCCGCCCCCTCCAGACGGGCCACCGCCTCCGCCGTGGTCAGCAGGGCCAGTGACCCCGCCACCACCGCGTCCGTCTTCTCGCGGTGCGCCACCCGGGCCGTGTTGGTGGCGAACGCCGGGTCGTCGCCCAGCTCCGGCCGGCCCAGCACCTGTGCGGCCAGTCGGCTCCACTCGCGGTCGTTCTGCACCGACAGCAGCACCTGGCCGCCGTCGGCCGTCGCGTAGGCGTCGTACGGCGCGATGACGGCGTGGGCGACTCCCGTGCGCGCCGGGGCCGTGCCCCCGTGCATCCCGTGGTGCAGCGGATGCCCCATCCACTCGGCCAGCGACTCCAGCATGGAGATCTCCACCGGCCCGCCCCGCCCCGTGGTCGCCCGCCGCAGCAGCGCCGCCAGCACGCCCGAGAAGGCGTACATGGCCGCCGCGATGTCGGCCGCCGGGATACCCGCCTTGACCGGCTGGTCCGGCGTCCCGGTCACCGACACGAGCCCCGCCTCGCACTGCACGAGCATGTCGTAGGCCCGCTTGTGCGCGTACGGGCCGCCGGCCCCGTACCCGGAGATGTCCACCGCGATCAGCCGGGGGTGCGCCGCGCACAGGGTGGCGGCGTCCAGTCCCAGCCGGGCCGCCGCCCCCTGCGCCAGGTTCTGGACGAACACGTCGGCGCCCGCCACCAGCCGGCGGACCACCGCGATGCCCCGCGGGTCCTTCAGGTCCACGGCGACCGACTCCTTGCCCCGGTTGCACCAGACGAAGTGCGAGGCCAGCCCGGCCGCCGCGGTGTCGTAGCCGCGGGCGAAGTCGCCGCCGTCCGGGCGCTCGATCTTGATGACCCGGGCGCCCAGGTCGGCGAGCTGGCGGGTGGCGAACGGGGCGGAGACGGCCTGCTCGACGGCGACGACGGTGACACCCGCGAGGGGCGGCGGCTGAGTGCTCATGACGCCGTACCTATCGTGTACGTACCACCTTTGTCACCCCCCGCGACTCACTCCCCGCGACTCACCCCCGCCTCCCCCCGCGACTCACCTCCCGCGCCTCACCCGCGCCCGGCCCTCCGGTGCCGCGTACCTCCGCACGGCCGGCGGCACGCACACGACCAGCAGCGCCAGCGACCAGCCCACCGCCCCCGCCACCGGGTGGGCGACCGGCCAGGCGGCGCCGTCCGGTACGGGCGCGTTGCCGAACAGGTCCCGTACCGCCGTCGTCACGGCCGAGATCGGGTTCCACTCGGCCACCGTCCGCAGCCAGTCGGGCATGCCGTCGGTCGGGAGGTACGCGTTCGACAGCAGCGGCAGCATGAAGGTGGCGCTGCCGAGCTGGCCCGCCGCCTCCTCGCTGCGCGAGGCGAGCCCCAGCAGGATGCCGACCCAGGTGGTCGCGAACCGGAACAGCACCAGCAGGGCGAAGGCGCCCAGCGCCCCGAGCGCGCTCCCTTCGATCCGCCACCCCATCGCCAGCCCCACCAGTATCAGGGGCACCAGCCCGACGGCCGTGGTGACCAGATCGGCCGCGGCCTGGCCCAGCGGTACGGCCGCCCGGCTCATCGGCAGCGTGCGGAAGCGGTCCATCACGCCCCGGTGGGAGTCCTGGGCGGCGGTGAACATCCCGGTCATGATGCCGTTCGCGGCCGTGGCGACCAGCATGCCCGGCACCAGGTAGGCGCGGTACTCGGTGCCCGGCATGGCGAGCGCGCCGCCGAAGACGTACCCGAAGAAGAGCAGGAAGACGATCGGCATCGTCTGCGTCATCACGAGCAGCGCCGGTGCGTGCCGGACGCGCTGGAGGTGCCGGCCGAGGACGGCGGTCCCGTCGTGGACGAGGGCGTTCACGCCACGGCCTCCGTCCGGGCGGTGAGGCGGAGGAACACCTCGTCCAGGGTGGGCGGGCGCAGGGAGGCGTCGACGACGAGCACGCCCGCCGCGTCCAGCGCGCGCACGACGCGGGGCAGGGTGAGCGTGGGGTCGGTGGTGACGGCCCCGACGGTGCGCGCGTCCGCGTCCAGGACCGGCAGGGAGCCGGTGAGCCGGTCCAGGACGGCCGCGGCGGCGGGCAGCCCGGCCGGGTCGGCGACCACGACCTCGGCGTAACTGCCGACGAGCGCCTTGAGCTGGGCGGGCGTGCCGGTGTGGGCGGCGCGCCCCTCGTCGACGAGGACGATGTCGTCGGCGAGCTGGTCCGCCTCCTCCAGGTACTGGGTGGTGAGCAGCACGGTCGTGCCCTGGGACGCCAACCCCCGTACGGCGTCCCAGATGGCGTTCCGGCTGTGCGGGTCCAGGCCGGTCGTCGGCTCGTCCAGGAAGAGCACCCGGGGCCGCACCAGCAGGCTGGCGGCCAGGTCCAGGCGCCGCCGCATGCCGCCGGAGTACGTCCGGGCCGGGCGCCCCGCCGCCTCGTCGAGCCCGAAGCGTTCCAGCAGCTCGTCGGCCCGGGCGCGCGGGGCCCGCAGCAGCCGGGCGAACAGCCGGAGGTTCTCGGCGCCCGTCAAGTCGCCGTCCACGGAGGCGTACTGGCCGGTGACGCCGATGTGGCGGCGGACGGCGGCCGGGTCGCGCACCACGTCGTGGCCGGCGACCCGGGCGCTGCCCGAGTCGGGTGCGGTGAGCGTGGTCAGGACCCGGACGGCCGTGGTCTTCCCGGCGCCGTTCGGCCCGAGCACCCCGCACACCCTGCCCTCCGGGACGGCCAGTTCGAGCCCGCGCAGGGCGCGCACGTCCCCGTAGCGCTTCTCCAGACCTTCACTAAGTACAGCGTACGTAGTCGTCATGGGAGGACCGTACCTCACTACGTACGGTGTACGTAACTAGGATGGTGCGAGAGGTGGTGATCCATGGCGGGCCGAGCGTCCGAACCGGAAGTGATCTGGGCGCGCCCCGAGCGCACGGGCCGCGGCCCGAGACCGGCGTACAGCCGCGCGGACATCGCGGCGGCGGCGGTCCGCATCGCGGACGCCGACGGCATCGACGGGGTGTCCATGCGGCGCGTGGCGGCCGAGCTGGGCTGCGGCACGATGTCGCTCTACAACTACGTGCCGCGCAAGGAGGACCTGTACGAGCTGATGATCGACGCGGTCAGCGGCGAGTACGAACTGCCCGGGACTCCGAGCGGGGACTGGCGGGCCGACATGCTGGAGCTGGGGCACCAGACCCGGGCGCTGATGTACCGGCACCCGTGGCTGACGCGGGTGATGTCGACCGCGTACGCCTTCGGCCCCAACGCGCTGCGTTACCTGGAGCACTGCCTGGGCGTCCTCGCCCCGCTCGACGCGCCGCCCGGCACCAAGATGGAACTGATCGCGATGGTCAACGGCACCGTCATGGCCACCGTCGCCAACGAGCTCGCCATGGCGGAACGCAGCCGCGGGCTGCCCTGGTCGGAGGAGCGCGAGAAGGCCGTGCGCACGGCGTACCTGATGCGCCAGGTGTCGAGCGGCGCGTACCCGAGGCTCGCGGCGCTGCTGTCCCGGGCGCCCGAACCGGGCGACGCGGACGAGGTCTTCGAGCGCACGCTGCGCCGGGTGCTGGACTCCTTCGCCGGCCCGGGCGGGTCCTCCGGTTCCGCAGGGCGCGGTCCGGAAGGCGCGTCCTAGAGCAGCGCGAGCTGGCCCTCGGGGCCCTCTTCCTCGCTGTCCAGCACGGAGGCGGGGCGGCGGGCCGCCTCCGGCGCGGGCAGGACCCCGGCCGCGCGGAGGCAGGCACGGGTGAGGGTGTCCGTGCCGGACAGGTCCGGGGCCCGTTCCTCGAGCTGTGCCTGGAGGGTCAGCACCGTGATCAGCTCCAGCAGCTCGGACGTCCACTCCTGGGGCCAGGCGGCCGGGCGGACGGCGTCCAGGGTGCCCGGCCCGGCGGGGGCGGTGCGGTGCGCGAACCACAGCTCCAGCACCCGCACCCCGCCCACCCGGTAGTCCCACGCCTCGGCCGGTACGGGCGCGATCCGGCCGCCGTCGCCGACCAGCAGGGTCTCCTCCCCGGCCTCGTACGCCAGTGCCGCCGGACGCGCCGGGAGCGCGGCGCGGACGTAGGGGCGCCGACCACCGGGCAGCCGGGGCCGCTCACCGCCCCGCGCGCCACGGAGCTGGACGTCCGTCATCCGGCGCCCCACCGCCACGCCGGCCGCCCAGACGG
The DNA here is from genome assembly GCF_004353505.1 of Streptomyces sp. WAC05374. Classification (GTDB taxonomy): domain Bacteria; phylum Actinomycetota; class Actinomycetes; order Streptomycetales; family Streptomycetaceae; genus Streptomyces. The sequence goes on along the minus strand of NZ_SMNQ01000014.1, from coordinate 58,795 downwards.
CGGGGTCGGCGGGCAGCGGGACGGCGCACCCGGCGGGGGAGGGGCGGGCGGCGGCCACCGCCCAGGCCAGCACCTCCTCGGGCGCGACCGCGCGGCCGTACCGCGCGCCCAGCAGCTCCACCAGCCCCGGCGCGAGGTTCGGCTCCCGGCCGCCCGGGCGCCGGTACAGCGGCCGGATGCGGCCCGGGCGCCCGGCCGGGGAGCGGCCGTCCGGCAGCGCGCCCGTCACCAGCAGCGCGGGCCCCGGCGCCTGCGGCACGTACCCCTGCTCGACGGCGAACAACTGCCGCTCGTCCGCCACCCGCCACAGCTCGGGGCGGGCCACGTCCAGCAGCCGGTGGTCCGGCAGCAGCCACTGCTCGTCGAACGGTCCGTGCGCGAGGCGCACCGGCTGGGGACAGGGCCCCGCCTCCCGTGCGAACCGGGCCGTCCCGGTCCGCTGCCCGGGGAGCGCGGCGACCGAACTCGTGAGCGTACGCGCCCGGGTGGGCCCGAACAGCGCCTCCCGCTCGTCCCCCTCGGCCCGCACCAGCGCGTCCCAGCGGGACTTGAGGGTGCGCACGTCCGGGGCGACGACCCAGGACCGCCCCAGCCGCAGCGGCGCCACGGACCAGGGCATGAGGTCGTCCAGCAGCGGCACGTCTTCCATCACCCGCCGCATGCTAGTGACCGCCCTCAGTCCGCCTCCACCGTGACCGTGAAGGAGAACCGGTCGCCCCGGTAGCGGATGCGGGCCACGTCCACGACCCGCCCGTCCTCGTCGTAGGTCACGCCCGTGTAGTGCAGGATCGGCGACAGCAGCGGGACCTGGAGCAGGTCGGCCGTCTCCGGGTCGGCCAGGCGCGCCTCCACGGTGTCGGTGATCCGGCTGATGCGCACCCCGACGGCGTCCCGCAGCACCTTCGTCATCGGCCAGCGCTCCAGGTCGGCCAGGTCGATCCGGGCCGCGACCTCGGGACGCACCGCGTTCTCCGCCCAGTTCGTCGGCTCGCCGCTGTCGCCGTCGCAGCGCAGCCGCCGGTAGGTGACCACGTCGGTCAGACCGGGGAAGTGCTCGGCGAGGTCGCCGGGCACCTTGTCCTCCCCGTGGCCGAGAATCGTCGTCCGCTCACCCGACTGCTGCGCCACGATCGCGTCGATCGAGCCGAGCAGCCGGCGCGGGGCGCTGCGCCGGGCGCCCGGCTCGATGAAGGTGCCGCGCCGCCGGTGCCGGCTGATCAGCCCCTCGGCCTCCAGTTCCTTCAGCGCCTGCCGCATGGTCAGCACGCTGACCCCGTAGTGCGCGGCCAGTTGCTCCTCGGTGGGCAGGCGCAGGGACGCGTCCGGCGCGCGGCCGAGTATGGAGGCACGCAGGGACTGCGAGACCTGGTACCACAGCGGGAGCTTGCGGTTCAGGACCAGCGAGTCGGGGGCGAAGGCGGTCACGGCAACTCCGTACGACGATGGCCTGACGAGCTTATGGCCGGAAGTGGCGCTCCAGACCCTGCCATACGTCGTCGTAGCCCCGCTGAAGGTGGTCGGCGTTCGCCGCCTGGGCGGTGGCCGTGACCGGCCAGCGGGTCTCGAACATGAAGGCCAGGCCGTCGTCGATCTTCTGCGGCTTCAGCTCGGCGGCGCTCGCCCGGTCGAAGGTCTCGCGGTCCGGGCCGTGCGCCGACATCATGTTGTGCAGCGAGCCGCCGCCGGGCACGAACCCCTCGGCCTTGGCGTCGTACGCGCCCTCGATCAGGCCCATGTACTCGCTCATCACGTTGCGGTGGAAGTACGGCGGGCGGAAGGTGTCCTCGCCGACCAGCCAGCGCGGCGCGAAGACGACGAAGTCGACGCCCGCGAGCCCCGGGGTGTCGGACGGCGAGGTGAGCACCGTGAAGATCGACGGGTCGGGGTGGTCGTACGAGATCGTCCCGATGACGTTGAAGGTGCGCAGGTCGTAGACGTACGGGACGTGGTTGCCGTGCCAGGCGACGACGTCGAGCGGGGAGTGGCCGTAGGTCGCGGTCCACAGGTTGCCGCAGAACTTGTTCACCACCTCCACCTCGCCCTCCACGTCCTCGTAGGCGGCGACGGGCGCCCGGAAGTCGCGCGGGTTGGCCAGGCCGTTGGCGCCGATCGGGCCCAGGTCGGGGAGCTGGAAGGGCTGCCCGTAGTTCTCGCAGACGTAGCCGCGGGCGGTCTCGTCGAGCAGTTCGACGCGGAAGCGGATCCCGCGCGGGATCAGTGCGACCTCGCCGGGGCGGGCGGCCAGCAGGCCCAGCTCGGTGCGGAGCAGCAGGCCACCGCGCTCCGGGACGATCAGCAGTTCCCCGTCGGCGTCGCTGAACACCCGGTCCATGGACGCGTTGGCGTGGTAGAGGTGCACGGCCATGCCGGTGCGCTGGGTGGCGTCGCCGTTGCCGCCGAGCGTCCACAGGCCGGCCAGCCAGTCCGTGCCGGGCGCCGGGTCCGGGAGCGGGTTCCACCGCAGCCGGTTGGGGTCGGGGACGCTCTCGGTGAAGGGCGCGGTGCGCAGGGCGCCGTTGCCGGTGCGCGTGAAGCCCGGGTGCGCGGCCGAGGGGCGGACGCGGTAGAGCCACGAGCGGCGGTTGTGGGCGCGTGGCTCGGTGAACGCGGAGCCGCTGAGCTGCTCGGCGTACAGCCCCAGCGGGGCGCGCTGGGGCGAGTTCCGGCCGAGCGGCAGGGCGCCCGGCACGGCCTCGGAGCTGTGCTCGTTGCCGAAGCCGGAGGAGTACTCCAGCGCCTCGGCGATCTTCCTCGCGTCCTCACGCGCCTGCCCGGTGCCGTCCGTCGTCATCGTCGCCCGCTCCTCGCTCGGCCTGCCCCAATGGAATCCTATGGAAGACCGTAGGATTCCGCGACGCCCACGTCAACGGGGGGTGGGCCTTGGACGATTCCGGAGGGGCGCCGGTTCCGGCGGCGCGGCGCGGCATCATGGACCCCGTGCCCGAGCCACCTCCGCTCCGCCGGACGCCCGTGCAGCGGCGCAGCGCCGAGCGTCTGACCCGCATCCTCGACGCCTGCGCACAACTCCTCGAAGAGGCCGGTTACGAGGAGCTGAGCACCCGCGACGTCGCCGTGCGCGCGGGCGTGCCGATCGGATCGGTCTACCGCTTCTTCTCCAACAAGCGCGCCATGGCCGCGGCCCTCGCCCACCGCAACCTCGACCGTTACGCCGAGCGCGTGGCGGCCCGCCTCGCCGGCCCGCCGCGTGGCCCCGTGGTCGACGTCGTCCTCGACGAGTACCTGGCCATGAAGCGCACCGTCCCCGGCTTCGGGCTCGTCGACTTCGGCGTACCCGTGTCGGCCGCGGACCCGGGGGAGGGCTCCGCCGGCGGCCCGGACGGCGCGGCCGACCACCTCGTCAACCACCTCGTCGCCGACCGGATCTGCGGACTGCTCGCCGCCCACCTCGGTCGCACCGCCGACGCCACCCTGCGCCGCAAGGTGCTCGTGGCCGTCGAGGCCACCGACGCGCTGCTCCAGCTCGCCTTCCGGGCCGGACCACCCGGGGACCAGGAGCTCATCGACGAGACCCGCGCCCTGCTGCGGGCCTATCTGGCACCGGTCCTCCCGGACTGAACCCCCCGCGCCGGTCCTCGGGGCGGACCGGATCCGACCCGGCGCCCGTCCTCTTGTAAGCGCGCCCCGCGCCGGTCCTCGGGGCGGACCCGACCGGCGCCCGTCCGCCCGCCCCACCCCTCCCCTCCGGGCCGAGCCGGCCGGCCGGTCAGCCCCGCCGCATGCGTCCGCTCCGGACCATCGCCAGCATGCCTACCGGTCGGTATGCTCGGCGGGGTCCGCGCGTCCCCGTCAACGCCGCCGCCCCGGGAGGCCCCATGCCCACCGCCCTCCGCATCTGCCCGCTCTGCGAAGCCACCTGCGGACTCACCCTCACCCTCGACGGCACCCGCGTCACCGGTGCGCGCGGCGACCGGGACGACGTCTTCAGCCAGGGGTTCATCTGCCCCAAGGGCGCGTCGTTCGGCGCACTCGACGCCGACCCGGACCGGCTCCGCACGCCCCTGATACGGGAGGGCGGCGCGTTCCGGGAGGCGACCTGGGACGAGGCGTTCGACCTGATCGCGCGCCGGGTGCCGCCCCTCGTCGAGCAGTACGGCGCCGACGCCGTCGGGGTCGTCCTCGGCAACCCCAACGTCCACACCATGGCCGGCGCGCTGTACCCGCCCGTCCTGCTGGGCGCCCTGCGCACCCGCAACCTGTTCACCGCCTCCACGCTCGACCAGATGCCCAAGCACGTCTCCTGCGGGCTGATGTTCGGCGACCCCTTCGCCGTCCCCGTCCCGGACCTGGACACCACCGCCCACCTGCTGGTGATCGGCGCCAACCCGGTGGAGTCCAACGGCAGCCTGTGCACCGCCCCCGACTTCCCCGGCAGGCTCAAGGCGCTGCGCCGGCGCGGCGGCACCCTCACCGTCGTCGACCCGCGCCGCACCCGCACCGCCCGCCTGGCCGACCGGCACGTCGCCATCCGCCCCGGCACGGACGCCCTGCTCCTCGCCGCCCTCGTCCACGTGCTGTACGCCGAGGACCTCACCGGCCCGGGGGTGCTCGCCGAGCACGTCGAGGGGTTCGAGGAAGTGGAGGCCGCCGTACGGGAGTTCACTCCCGAGGCGGTCGCCGCCGCGTGCGACGTGGACGCCGCGACCGTCCGGGAGCTCGCCCGCGAGCTGGCCGCCGCACCCTCGGCCGCCGTCTACGGGCGGATCGGTGGCAGCACCGTCGCGTACGGCACCCTCACCAACTGGCTCGTCGACGTCCTCAACATCCTCACCGGCAACCTCGACCGGCCGGGCGGCGCCCTGTTCCCGCTCTCCGCCACCGTGCCCGCGCCCCGGCCGACGGGCCCCGGCAAGGGCTTCACGCTGGGGCGCTGGTCGAGCCGCGTGTCGGGCCACCCGGAGACGAAGGGCGAACTGCCCATGGCCGCCCTGGCCGAGGAGATCGAGACTCCCGGGGAGGGCCGCGTCCGCGCGCTCATCACCGTCGCCGCCAACCCCGTGCTCTCCGCACCCGACGGCGACCGCCTCGACCGGGCCCTGGGGCAACTGGACTTCATGGTGAGCGTCGACCCGTACCTGGGCGAGACCTCCCGCCACGCCGACGTGGTCCTGCCCCCGCCGCCGCCCTCGCAGAGCGCCCACTTCGACTTCGCGTTCAACGGCTTCGCCGTCCGCAACCAGGCCCGCTACACCCCCGCGCCCGTCCCCCTGGAGCCGGGCCGCATGGACGAGTGCGAGATCCACGCCCGGCTGATCCTGGCCGTCACCGGCATGTACGGGGCCGACCCGGGCGCCGTCGACGACATGGTCATCGAACGCACCCTCGCCAAGGCCGTCACCGAACCGCACTCACCCGCTCACGGCGAGGACCCCCGCGCGTACGCGGCCCGCCTCACCGGCCGTACGGGAGCCGAGCGGCGCCTGGACCTGATGCTGCGCCTGGGCCCGTACGGCCTGACCCTGGACCGGCTCCGGGAGGCGCCGCACGGCATCGACCTCGGCCCGCTGGGGTCCCGCGTCCCGCAAGTCCTCAAGACCCGAAGCGGCCGGATCGAGCTGCTGCCGGGCCCCATCGCCGCCGACCTGCCCCGGCTGCGCGCCGCCCTGGGCGCCCCCGGCGACCCCCTCGTCCTCGTCGGCCGCCGCCACCTGCGCTCCAACAACTCCTGGATGCACAACGTCCCCGGCCTCACCGGCGGCACCAACACCTGCACCCTCCAGGTCCACCCCGACGACGCGGCCCGCCTCGGCCTCACCGACGGCGCGCCCGCCCGGGTCAAGGCCGAGGGCGGGGAGCTGACGGTCCCGGTGGAGGTCACCGACACCGTGCGGAGGGGCGTGGTGAGCCTCCCGCACGGCTGGGGACACGACCGGCCAGGGACGCGGATGACGGTCGCCGCCGCCCGCCCCGGCGTCAACGTCAACCAGCTCCTGGACGGGACCCGGCTCGACCCGCTGTCCGGCACCGCCGTGCTCAACGGCTGCCCGGTCCACGTATCACCAGCGCTATGACCTGGGCTTTTGCTCGTATTGCTCACGCGTCAACATCTTGTTAAGCGCCAAATGAGGCACCTAACGTCATCCGGGCCGCCGCCCCGGTGGAGTTCAAGGGTGAACGTTAGGTGTCCTCCATGCTGACAGTCCTCGGCTTCGCCATGATCGCGACCTTCCTGGTCCTGATCATGATGAAGAAGATGTCGCCGATCGCGGCGCTCGTCCTCATCCCCGCCCTCTTCTGCGTCCTCGTCGGACAGGGCGCACAGCTCGGCGACTACGTGATCGAGGGCGTGGGCAACCTCGCGCCCACCGCCGCGATGCTGATGTTCGCCATCGTCTACTTCGGCGTGATGATCGACGTCGGCCTCTTCGACCCGATCGTCCGGGGCATCCTGCGCTTCTGCAAGGCCGACCCGATGCGGGTCGTGGTCGGTACGGCGGTGCTCGCCGCGATCGTCTCCCTGGACGGGGACGGCTCGACCACCTTCATGATCACCGTGTCGGCGATGTACCCGCTCTACAAGCGTCTGAAGATGAGCCTGGTCGTGATGACGGGCGTGGCCGCCACCGCCAACGGCGTGATGAACACCCTGCCCTGGGGCGGTCCCACCGCCCGCGCGGCCACGGCGCTGAAGCTGGACGCCGGCGACATCTTCGTCCCGATGATCCCGGCACTCGGCGTCGGCCTCCTCTTCGTCTTCGCCCTGGCGTACGTGCTGGGGCGGCGTGAGCGCAAGCGTCTCGGGTACCTGGCGCTGGACGAGGCCCTGGAGCCCCGGACCGAGACCGTGCTGGTCGCCACCGGCGGGGGAGAGGAGCGTCCCCGGACCACCACCACCGGCGGCGCCGCGGACGGGCCGGAGGCCGTGGAGGGCTTCCAGGGACTCGACCCGGACCGCCCCACCCTCCGCCCCAGGCTGTACTGGTTCAACGCGGCCCTCACCGTGGGCCTGCTCACCGCCATGATCATGGAGCTGCTGCCCATCCCGGTGCTCTTCCTCCTGGGCGCGGCCCTCGCCCTCACGGTCAACTTCCCCCACATGCCCGACCAGAAGGCCCGCATCGCCGCCCACGCCGACAACGTCCTCAACGTCGCCGGCATGGTCTTCGCCGCCGCCGTCTTCACCGGCGTCCTCACCGGCACCGGCATGGTCAAGCACATGGCCGACTGGCTCGTCGGCGCCATCCCCGACGCCATGGGCCCGCACATGGCGCTCGTCACCGGCCTGCTGAGCCTGCCGCTGACGTACTTCATGTCCAACGACGGCTTCTACTTCGGTGTCCTGCCCGTCCTCGCCGAGGCCGGAGCCGCGCACGGCGTCGCACCGCTGGAGATCGCCCGCGCCTCCCTGGTGGGCCAGGCCCTGCACATGTCCAGCCCGCTGGTGCCCGCCGTGTACGTCCTGGTCGGCATGGCCAAGGTGGAGTTCGGCGACCACACCCGGTTCACCGTGAAGTGGGCCGCGCTCACCTCGCTGGTGGTGCTCGGCGCCGGAATACTCTTCGGCATCGTCTGACATGGGCAGGGGCTGGCTGCTGCGCCTCGTCGTCGCCTTCGGCTTCGCGCAGGGGGCGGTGTCGATGGCGCGGCCCGCCGTCTCGTACCGCGCCCTCGCGCTGGGCGCGGACGAGCGCGCGGTCGGGGTGATCGCCGGCGCGTACGCGCTGCTGCCGCTGTTCGCCGCCGTACCGCTCGGGCGCCTCACCGACCGGGGGCGGTGCGCACCGCTGCTGCCCGTCGGCGTGGCGCTGATCGCGGGCGGGTGCGCGCTGAGCGGGGCGGCGGGCTCACTGGCGGGGATGGCGGCGTGGAGCGGGGTCATGGGCCTCGGCCACCTGTGCTTCGTGATCGGTGCCCAGTCGCTGGTCGCCCGCCAGTCCGCGCCGGCCGAACAGGACCGGAACTTCGGTCACTTCACCATCGGCGCCTCGCTGGGGCAGCTCGTCGGGCCGGTCGCGGCGGGGCTCCTCATCGGCGGCGACATGGGCCGCAGCAGCGCCCTCGCCCTGCTGGTCGCGGCCGCCGTGGCCGCCGTGTCCCTCACGTCCCTGTGGCGCGTGGAGCACCGCACCGCGAAGGCGTCCCACGCGCGCGGGGAGCCGGGCACGGTGCCCGTCCACCGGATCCTCCGTACGCGCGGAGTGCCCGCCGGGATCCTCATCAGCCTGGCCGTGCTCTCGGCGACCGACATCCTGACCGCCTACCTGCCGGTGATCGGTGAGCACCGCTCGATCGCCCCCGCCACGGTCGGCCTGCTGCTCAGCCTGCGCGCCGCCGCCACCATCGCCTGCCGGCTGGTGATGACACCGATGATCCGGCTGCTCGGCCGCACGGCGCTGCTGACCGTGACCTGCTTGCTCGCCGGACTGCTGTGCGCGGGCATCGCGCTGCCCGTCCCGGTGTGGGCCCTCGCCGTGATGCTGGCCGTGCTGGGCTTCTGCCTCGGGGCCGGCCAGCCGCTGTCGATGACGACCGTGGTCCGGGCCGCCCCGGACGGTGCCCGCTCCACGGCTCTCGCCCTGCGTCTGACGGGCAACCGGCTCGGCCAGGTCGCGGCGCCCGCGTCCGCCGGGCTGATCGCCGGCCTGGCCGGCACGGGCGCCCCGTTCGTCATGCTGGGCGCCCTGCTGCTCGCGGCCGCGGGTCTGGGCGTGCGGGTGGGGCGGGCGCCCGGGGCCGACCCGGCGGGCGCGGTACGCCGACGGGCACGCCAGCGGGCGTGACGGGGCGCCCACCGCCCGTTTCCGGCCGAATCCGGTGGGTCGGCCGGGCAGGGCGGCGGCGGACCGCCAGAGTGGTCGGCGCTCAGCAACCCGCCGCACGGAAGGGCCCGCCATGCCGCTCCTCACCGCCACCCGCACCCGCCTCGCCGTCACCTCGGCCGCCCTCGTGCTCGCCGCCGGCGCCCCCGCCGCGTACGCCACGCTCGGCGGCGGCCGGGAGACCGGCGGCACGGTCACCGCCCGTGGCGCGGCCTACCTGGAGACCCGCCTGCTCTTCGGCACCGACCGGCCCGACGGCGGCCCGGACGTCACCGACGCGCAGTTCATGGCGTTCGTCGACCGCGAGGTCACACCCGCCTTCCCGGAGGGGCTGACGGTGCAGGAGGGGCGCGGGCAGTGGCGCGAGTCGAGCGGGCGGATCGCGCGGGAGCGGTCGTACGAGCTGATCCTGCTGTACCCGGCGGCGGAGGCGAAGGCCCGTGATCCGAGGATCGAGCGGATTCGCGGCGCCTACGAGCGTGCCTTCGGCCAGGAGTCGGTGGCCCGCCTCGACGAACGGACCTCGGTGGACTTCTGATGTGATGTGGTCGGCCCCGCACCCCCTGGCGCCAGAAAACTACCACCGCTAGTTTGGTGCCGGACGACCATGCGGCACAGCTCCGAAGGCCCACGAAGGAGAAGCGGATGAAGGCGCACGACGGCATGTACATAGGCGGGGCGTGGCGGCCCGCCGCCGGCACCGACACCATCGCCGTGGTGAACCCGGCGGACGAGCAGGTCATCGCCCACGTCCCGGCCGGCACGGCCGAGGACGTGGACGCCGCGGTACGGGCCGCCCGGGCGGCCTTCCCCGCGTGGGCCGCCACCACGCCCGCCGAGCGGGCCGCCCGGCTCACCGCCCTGCGCGACGCGCTCGCCGCGCGCCAGGACGAGATCGCCCGGACGGTGACGGCGGAGCTGGGCGCACCCGCGCAGCTCGCCGAACAGGTGCACGCCGGGCTGCCGGTCCTCATCACCGGGACGTACGCCGAGATGGTGGCCACGTACCCGTTCGAGGAGAAGGTGGGCAACTCCACCGTCCTGCTCGAACCGGTCGGCGTGGTGGGCGCGATCACGCCCTGGAACTACCCGCTCCACCAGGTCGTCGCCAAGGTGGCGCCCGCCCTGGCCGCGGGCTGCACCGTGGTCCTCAAGCCCGCCGAGGACACGCCCCTGACCGCCCGGCTCTTCGCCGAGGCCGTGCACGAGGCGGGGCTGCCCGCCGGGGTGTTCAACCTGGTGACCGGACTCGGGCCGGTCGCGGGCCAGGCGCTGGCCGAGCACGACGGCGTGGACCTGGTCTCCTTCACCGGCTCCACCGCGGTCGGCAGGCGGATCGGCGCGCTCGCGGGCGGCGCCGTCAAGAGGGTCGCCCTGGAGCTCGGCGGCAAGTCCGCCAACGTCATCCTGCCCTCCGCCGACCTGCCCAAGGCGGTCCGGACCGGCATCGCCAACGCCCTGTCCAACGCGGGCCAGCGGTGCAGCGCCCTGACCCGGGTCCTGGTCCACAAGGACCAGTACGACGAGGCCGTGGCCATCGCCGCCGAGGCCGTCGCCGCGTACACCCCCGGCGACCGGCTCGGGCCCATGGTCAACGCCAAGCAGCTCCAGCGCGTGCGCGGTTACATCGACCAGGGCGTCCGGGAGGGCGCGCGGCTCGTCGTGGGCGGCACCGAAGCACCCCTGGACCGGGGCTACTACGTGAGCCCCACGATCTTCGCGGACGTCACTCCCGAGATGACCATCGCCCAGGAGGAGATCTTCGGCCCGGTGATCTCGTTCCTGCGGTACGAGGACGAGGAGGACGCCCTGCGCATCGCCAACGGCACCGTGTACGGCCTGGCCGGCGCGGTGTGGGCCGGCGACGAGACGGAGGCCGTCGCGTTCGCCCGCCGCATGGAGGCGGGCCAGGTCGACATCAACGGCGGCCGGTTCAACCCGCTCGCCCCCTTCGGCGGCTACAAGCAGTCCGGCGTCGGACGCGAACTCGGCGCGCACGGCCTCGCCGAGTACCTGCACACCAAGTCCCTGCAGTTCTGACCGACACCGGGAGCCAACGATCGTGGTCCGCGCCGCCGTCCTGCCCGCCATAGGTGCCCCGCTCGAGATCACCGGCATCGAGCTGCCGGAACCCGGCCCCGGCCGCGTGAGGGTCCGCCTCGCCGCCGCCGGTGTCTGCCACTCCGACCTGTCCCTGTCCAACGGCACCATGCGGGTGCCCGTGCCCGCCGTCCTGGGCCACGAGGGCGCCGGCACCGTCGTCGCGGTCGGCGAGGGCGTCACCCATGTCGCCCCCGGTGACGGCGTCGTCCTCAACTGGGCGCCGTCCTGCGGCTCCTGCCACCCCTGCCGGCTCGGCGAGGTGTGGCTGTGCGCCGACGCCCTCACCGGAGCGGGTGCCGTCCACGCCGTCACCGCGGACGGCACCGCGCTCCACCCGGGCCTGAACGTCGCCGCGTTCGCCGAGGAGACCGTCGTCGCCGCCAACTGCGTGCTGCCCGTCCCCGACGGCGTGCCGCTCACCGACGCGGCCCTGCTCGGCTGTGCCGTGCTCACCGGGTACGGGGCGGTGCACCACTCCGCACGGGTCCGCGAGGGCGAGTCGGTCGTCGTGTTCGGTGTCGGCGGGGTCGGTCTCGCCACCCTCCAGGCGGCCCGGATCGCCGGCGCGGGCACCGTCATCGCCGTCGACGTGTCGCCCGAGAAGGAGGCGCTCGCCCGGCAGGCGGGCGCCACCGAGTACGTCGTCGCCTCCGACACCACCGCCCGGGAGGTGCGCGGGCTCACCGGCGGCCAGGGCGCCGACGTGGCGGTCGAGTGCGTGGGCCGCGCGGCCACCATCCGTACCGCCTGGGACTCCACCCGGCGCGGCGGCCGCACCACGGTGGTCGGCATCGGCGGCAAGGACCAGCAGGTGACGTTCAACGCCCTGGAGATCTTCCACTGGGGCCGCACGCTCTCCGGCTGCGTCTACGGCAACTCCAACCCCGCCGAGGACCTCCCCGTCCTCGCCGGGCACATCCGCGCCGGGCGCCTGGACCTGGGCGCGCTCGTCACCGACCGGATCGCGCTGGAGGACATCCCGGCGGCGTTCGACAACATGATCGCGGGCAAGGGCGGGCGCGCGCTGGTCGTCTTCTAGGCCGCCCGGCCCGCCCTGCCGAACACCCCGGTCGCCCCGCGCGACCGGGGTGTTCGTGCTGCCCGGAAGCGTGCGCGGACCACGGAAAGCGGGCGCGAAAACTGTGACCGTACGGGCCGTTGACCGACGTACCAGCCGGTCGGTACGGTCCCCGTCAACTTCACGGCGCCGCCCCCCTTTCGTCCCCCGCACCCAACCGGAGTGTGCACCCATGGACACGGCACCCCCTCCCGCCTCACCCACCTCCGCCCCCGCCGACCGGCACCGCCGCAAGGTGGCCACCGCGGCCGCCCTCGCCTCCGCCGTCGAGTGGTACGACTACTTCGTCTTCGGCATCGCCGCCGCCCTCGTCCTCGGCGACCTGTACTTCCCCTCCGGCAGCGCCTCCGCCGGGGTCCTCGCCGCCTTCGCCACCTTCGCCGTCGGCTTCCTCGCCCGCCCCATCGGCGGCATCGTCGCCGGGCAGCTCGGCGACAAGCGCGGCCGCAAGCCCATGCTCGTCCTGGCGCTGACCCTGATGGGCCTCGCCACCGCCGGAATCGGCCTCCTGCCCACGTACGAGACGATCGGCGTCGCCGCCCCGCTGCTGCTGGTCCTCTTCCGCGTCCTCCAGGGCATCGCCGTCGGCGCCCAGTGGGGCGGCGCGATGCTCATGGCCACCGAGTACGCCCCCGAGGGCAAGCGGGGCCTGTACGGCAGCCTGGTGCAGCTCGGCGTCCCGATCGGTGTGGTGACCGCCAACACCGTGTTCCTCGTCGCCGGGGCGTTCACCAGCGACAAGGAGTTCGCCGCCTGGGGCTGGCGGGTGCCGTTCTTCGTCGGGTTCCTGGTCCTCGTCCTCGCCTGGTACATCCACACCCGGGTCGAGGAGACGCCCGAGTTCAAGGCGGCCGAACAGGCGCTGGCGGAGCGGGAGAAGAGCGAGGTGCGCTCGCCGCTGGGCACCATCCTGCGCCGGCACCTCGGCACGGTCTTCCTCGCCGGCGGCTCGTTCGCCGTCAACACGGCGACCTTCTACATCATCATCACCGGCGTGCTGGACTACGCGACCCGCGAGCTCCACATGGAGCGCAGCGCCGTCCTGATGGTGTCGCTCGGTGTCAGCCTCACCCAACTGGTGCTGATCCCCGCGGCGGCGGCCCTGTCGGACCGCATCGGACGGCTGCGGATCTACGCGCTCGGCGCGGTCGGCCTGCTGGTGTGGGCGGTCCCGATGTTCCTGCTCATCGACACCGCCTCGCTGCTCTGGCTGGCCGTGGGCACCTTCGTCACGAGCTGCTTCCTGAGCATCATGTACGGGCCGCAGGCGGCGCTGTTCGCCGAGCTGTTCACGGCGGAGATGCGCTACACCGGGGCATCGCTCGGCTACCAGATCGCCGCGGTGTTCGGCGGGGGACTGGCGCCGTTCGTGATGGTCCTGCTGCTGGAGGCGACCGGTACGTCGATGGCCGTCTCCGCCTACATCATGGGCCTGGCCGTGATCGCCCTCGTGTCCATCAAGATCCTGGCGTCCCGGGCCGGTGCCGCCGGCGGCGAGAGGCCGTAGGGATCACCGCGCTCCCGGCCGCCCGCCTTCCTCCCGCGGCCGGGAGCGTGCCGCGCCTGCGGCCTCGTACTGGACCGCCAGTCCGTCGAGCAGCGCCCGCAGGCCCGTCTCGAAGGCCCCCTCGTCGACCTTCTCGCGCCGTTCGGCGAGCAGGTGCGCCTGTCCCAGGTGGGGATAGTCGGCCGGATCGTACGCCGTCGCGTCGTCGACGAAGCCGCGGGCGAACGAGCCGAGGGCCGAGCCGGTGATGAAGTACCGCATCAGCGCACCGATGTGGGTGGCCTGGGCCGGGGGCCAGCCCGCGCGGACCATCGCGCCGAAGACGGCGTCGGCCACCCGCAGGCCGGCCGGCCGGCGGCCCGGACCGCGGGCCAGGACCGGGACGATGTTCGGGTGGTCGGTGAGCGCCGCCCGGTAGGAGACGGCCCAGTCGTGCAGCGCGGTGCGCCAGTCGCGGCCGTCGCCCTCGGCGAACATCGACAGGTCGACCTGGGCGCTGACCGCGTCCGCGACCGCCTCCAGGATCTCGTCCTTGGTGCGGAAGTGGTTGTAGAGCGAGGGCCCGCTGACGCCCAGCTCGGCGGCGAGGCGCCGGGTCGAGACGGCCTCCAGTCCCTCCGCGTCCACGAGCGCACCGGCGGTGGCGACGATGCGGTCTCGGCTGAGGAGGGGCTTGCGCGGTCGGGCCATGCGGCACATAGTAGGCGTGGCACAAGAAACTAGCAGTGATAGTTAAAGTGGGGGTGTCCGCGGGTGAACCTGGAACCGAGCGAGGAGCAGGTGGCGGTCCGGCGGCTCGCCGAGGACTTCGTCACGCGCGAGATCGCCCCGCACGTCGTGGCGTGGGACCGGGCCGAGAGCGTCGACCGGTCGATCGTGAAGAAGCTCGGCGCACTCGGCTTCCTCGGCCTGACCATTCCCGAGGAGTACGGCGGCTCCGGCGGCGACCACCTCACGTACTGCCTGGTCACCGAGGAACTCGGCCGCGGCGACTCGTCCGTGCGCGGCATCGTCTCCGTCTCGCTCGGCCTGGTCGCCAAGACCGTCGCCGCCTGGGGCGACGAGGACCAGAAGCGCCACTGGCTGCCCCGGCTCACCTCCGGCGACGCGATCGGCTGCTTCGGCCTCACCGAGCCCGGCACCGGCTCCGACGCCGGCAGCCTCACCACCCGGGCCAGGCGCGAGGGCGGCGACTACGTCATCAACGGCACCAAGATGTTCATCACCAACGGCACCTGGGCCGACGTGGTGCTCCTGTTCGCCCGCACCGGCGACGAACCCGGCCACCGGGGCGTGTCCGCCTTCCTCGTGCCCACCGACACCCCCGGCCTGACCCGCCGCACCATCCACGGCAAGCTCGGACTGCGCGGCCAGGCCACCGCCGAGCTGGTGCTGGAGGACGTCCGGGTGCCCGCCTCCGCGCTCATGGGGCCGGAGGGCAAGGGATTCTCCATCGCCATGTCCGCGCTCGCCAAGGGCCGCATGTCCGTCGCCGCCGGGTGCGTCGGGATCGCCCGGGCCGCGCTGGACGCCGCCGTGGGGTACGCGGGGGAGCGCGAGCAGTTCGGCAAGCCGATCGCCTCGTACCAGCTCGTCCAGGAGCTGATCAGCGACATCTCCGTCGACGTGGACGCGGCGCGGCTGCTGACCTGGCGGGTCGCCGACCTCGTCGACCGGGGCCAGGAGTTCGCCACCGCCGCCTCCAAGGCCAAGCTCTTCGCCTCCGAAGCCGCCGTACGCTGCGCCAGCAACGCCCTCCAGGTCTTCGGCGGTTACGGCTACATCGACGAGTACCCCGTCGGCAAGCTGCTGCGGGACGCCCGCGTGATGACGCTGTACGAGGGCACCAGCCAGATCCAGAAGCTCATCATCGGCCGCGCCCTGACCGGCGTCTCGGCGTTCTGAGTAGCCCCTGAGTACGGGAGCGGATGCGGGCCGGGGCCGGGCCGCGCATTCTTGCGCCCATGAGTGACACACCGGTCAAGCAGCAGAACACGGCCGCCTACTACGGCCAGGCCGTGGCCTCCTTCGCGATCGCCCTGGGGGCGGTGGCCATCGGCATCGTCAACCTGGAGGCCGATGCCTGGGTGCGCGCCTTCCTGGGCATCGCGGTCCTCTACCTCACGACCTCCGCCTTCACGCTCGCCAAGGTCGTCCGCGACCGGCAGGAGGCCGGGCAGATCGTCAGCCGGGTCGACCAGGCGCGGCTGGAGAAGCTGCTCGCCGAGCACGACCCGTTCCAGAAGCTCTAAGCGCTTGCTCACTGTCGGGGTATGGTGTTCGTCCCCGGGACAGCGGATGGTCCCGGACACGGGAAGGGGCGAACGATGAGCACGGCGGAGGAAACGGCCGGCGGCGAGGACACGCCGTGGGACGAGGTGACCCCCGACGCGGCCAGGCGGCTGCTGGTCGCCGCCGTGGACGCCTTCGCCGAGCGCGGCTACCACGCCACGACCACCCGTGACATCGCGGGCCGGGCCGGGATGAGTCCGGCCGCGCTCTACATCCACTACAAGACCAAGGAAGAGCTCCTCCACCGGATCAGCCGCATCGGCCATGTGAAGGCCCTGGAGATCCTGGAGGCGGCCGCCGGTGGCCCGGGAACCGCCGCCGAGCGGCTCGCCGACGCCGTACGCTCCTTCGTCCGGTGGCACGCCGGGCGCCGCACCACCGCGCGCGTGGTCCAGTACGAGCTGGACTCCCTCAGCGACGAGCACCGCGACGAGATCTTCGAGCTGCGCCGCAGGAGCGACGCCGCCGTGCGCCGCATCATCAACGAGGGCGTGGCGGGGGGCGAGTTCGACGTCCCGGACGTCTCCGGCACCACGCTCGCCGTGCTCTCGCTCTGCATCGACGTGGCCCGCTGGTTCAACACCGAGGGGCGCCGCACGCCCGACGAGGTCGGCGCGCTCTATGCCGACCTCGTCCTGCGCATGGTGGCCGCGAGCCCCGGAAGCCCTCAGAAGTAGTAGCGGGAGACCGACTCGGCGACGCACACCGGCTTGTCGCCGCCCTCGCGCTCCACCGTCACCACGGCCGTGACCTGCACGCCGCCGCCCGCGTCCGTGACGTCCTCGAGGCGCGCCGTCGCGCGCAGCCGTGACCCGACGGGCACGGGGGCGGGGAAGCGGACCTTGTTCGTGCCGTAGTTGACGCCCATCCGCATGCCCTCGACGCGCATGATCTGCGGGACGAACAGGGGGAGCAGCGACAGCGTCAGGTAGCCGTGCGCGATGGTCGTCCCGAACGGCCCGGCCGCGGCCCGCTCCGGGTCCACGTGGATCCACTGGTGGTCGCCCGTGGCCTCGGCGAACAGGTCGATCCGCTTCTGCTCGATCTCCAGCCAGTCGCTGTGCCCGAGCTGCTCGCCGACCGCGCCGCGCAGCTCGTCGGCGGACGTGAAGATCCTCGGCTCTGCCATGTCCCGCTCCCTGACTCTCGATGTCTAAGCGCTTGCTCAGCATGCTGGCGCGGGGCGCTCCTGTCAACGGACCGCCGGGGGCGCCCAGTAGGCTCCGAGGGGTGCCGCAGATTCCAGAGAAGATCCACGAGCTCACCGTCGGCCAGCTCTCCGCCCGCAGCGGAGCGGCCGTCTCGGCCCTGCACTTCTACGAGTCCAAGGGCCTCATCAGCAGTCGCCGCACCAGCGGCAACCAGCGCCGCTACAGCAGGGACGCGCTGCGCCGCGTCGCCTTCGTGCGCGCCGCCCAGCGCGTGGGCATCCCGCTCGCGACGATCAGGGCCGCGCTCGCCGAGCTCCCGGAGGAGCGCACGCCCACCAGGGAGGACTGGGCGCGCCTGTCCGAGGCGTGGCGCTCGGAACTCGACGAACGGATAAAGCAGCTCGGCCGGTTGCGCGACCACCTCACCGACTGCATCGGGTGCGGCTGCCTCTCCCTGGAGACGTGCGTGCTGTCCAATCCGGACGACGTCTTCGGTGAGCGCCTGACCGGCTCGCGCCTCCTGCCCGAGGGGCGCCGGCCGGCGCCGGGGGAGGCGGCGCGGTGACCCCGGCCGCCCGGGCCTCCGGGGGCGGGCGGCGCGTGGGTGTGGCCGCCCGGGCCTCCGGGGGCGGGCGGCGCGCGCCTCCGGGGGCGGGCGGCGCGTGGGTGTGGCCGCCCGGGCCTCCGGGGGCGGGCGGCGCGTGGGTGTGGCTGCTCAGGGCTCCGGGGGCGGGCGGCGCGTGGGTGTGGCCGCTCAGGCCTCCGGGGGCAGCCCGGGCTCGCTCATGCCGGCCGGGCCGGGCTCGCTCATGCCGGCCGGGCCGGGCTCGCTCATGCCGGGGCGGCCGAACAACAGGTCGTAGCCGGGCGGCAGTTGGAGCAGGATGCGGCGCATCAGCTCCTCGTCCGCCGTGTCGGCCACCACGCTCAGGACGGCGCCGATGTCCCACTTGGCCGTCTCCTCGGTGGCGCCCTCGATCCACGCGGCCGTGGCCCGCACGAACCGTTCGGGCCCCAGCGGTTCGGCCGCGGGCAGCGGATTGAGCAGCACCAGCGCGCAGGTCTCCGGCAGGCCGGCGGCCAGCTCGGCCCGCTCGTTGCCGACGAGGTGCGCGCCGAGCAGGGCCAGGACGACGCGGGCGGCCCGGTCGGCCTCCCGCCGGGAGGGGTATTCGCCGCGCTCCTGCACCGCGGCGAGGAACGCGTCCCACTGCATGCGCATCTTTCTCCCTCGGCCTCGATCGATGGGCATGGGCGGGGCCGGGCCGGGAAAGCCCGTCCCCGCCCATCATGCGGCGCGGTGGGCCGGATCAGCCACTGATCTGCCTGCGGTCGCTGCCGCCGCTGATCTCGATCTTCCGCGGCTTGGCCTGCTCGGCGACCGGGATGCGCAGGGTCAGGACGCCCATGTCGTAGGACGCCTCGATGCGCTCGGTGTCCAGCGTCTCGCCGAGGAAGAGCTGGCGGCTGAACGTGCCGGCCGGCCGCTCGGCGATCACCATCTCGGCGTCGCTCTGGGGCGCCGTGCGGCGCTCGGCCCTGACGGTGAGCACATTGCGCTCGACGTCCAGGTCGATGCTCTCGGGGGTGACGCCCGGAAGGTCGAGCAGGACGACGAAGGTGTCCCCGTCGCGGTAGGCGTCCATCGGCATGGCCGCCGGATGCGCGCTGGTGCCCAGCAGGCGTTCGGTGAGCCGGTCGAGCTCACGGAAGGGGTCGGTCCTCATCAGCATCATCGGTTCCTCCTTCGCGCTCACGGATGGTGCTGACCGTCTGCGTTATTTCTTATAGCTCGCTCCGCGAAAGTTGACAAGGGGGCACTCAAGAAAGCTCACTCGTACTCCGTGCCGCCCTTCCGGGTCAGATAGGCGGGGCTGATCGCCTTGGCTATCGCCCGGCCGCCCACCACGGGGCTGTACCGCTCGGTGGCGGACCGGATGACCACGCCTTCGCGCAGGTGCAGCTCCCGCCCCGAGACGGTCTCGCGCCCGGTGGCCAGCTCCAGCACCTTCGCGATCTCGTACGGCCCCGTGTACAGCCGGGGCGCCAGCGGCAGCTCGCCCGCGACCAGCTCGGCCGCGTCCAGCCAGCGGACCTGCCCGTCGATCTCCGCCGACACGTCGAAGACCGCGTACCCCAGCCCCTCGCTGCGTCCGTCGGCGCCGTATGCCAGGTCCTGCACGCCCGCGCCGTAGACCTCCCCGAACACACCCACCCGGGTGGCGCCCAGCGCGGCGGCCAGGCGCGCGGCCACGGCCGGCACGCCGTACGCGCGGATCGCGCGCCAGTACAGATTGCGCGGGTCCTCCCTCAGCGCCAGGCCCTTGGCGCCGAAGCCCTTGGACGAGACGCGCACCCGCTCCTCGGCGGCGACGTACGTCATCAGGCAGGCCGTGCCGTGCAGCTTCTCCGTCAGCACCACCGGCTCGCCCGGCTCGAAGATGCCCGGGTACCGCTGGATGTTCTCGATGTCGACCCACGGCAGCAGGTCCGGCGCCGCCTCCACCTCGCCGCTCATCGTCGTGGGCACCGGAGGCACCCACTTGGTGATGCCCAGCACCTCCGCGAAGTCCGTCCCCTCGGCCGCCGCCCGCGCCAGGTCCACGTCCGCCAGGGCGCGCGGCCGGCACACGATGCCCTGGGACAGCTCCCCGCGCAGCCGCACCGCCTTCACCCGGTCCGACGCCTTCCCGGCCAGCCTGCCGGTCAGGCCCAGCTCCTCGACCAGCGCGGGCGGCAGCACCGCCTGCTCCGGGATGTAGACGGCGACATCGCCGGTGCGGTAGGCGCCCTTGGCCACGACCGCGCGGTACAGGCCCACTTGGGCCAGCTCCAGGGCGTCGGCGTTCGGATGCTCGTGGACGGTCAGCGGCTCGGCGGTGACACGCAGCGTCGACATGGGTGTGCTCCTCGGGGTGCGGTTCTCATCGCCACCCACTGTCGCGGCCGGGGAAACCGCTGGCCCACCGGATTTGGCGCCTGATAGCGTCACGCTCCTCCAACGCCGCAGCGACCAGGCGGGCGTTGGACCGCGCGGGCCGCCCGTCCGGCAGGAGCGCCGTGTCCTCCAGGCCCGTCCGCGCCGCGAGCCCCCGCCGCACCGCCAGGCGCAGCACGGGCCACGCGCCGCCGCCCCGGCCGTGCAGCAGCACGGGCACACCGGGGGCGCCGCCCAGCTCCGCCAGCAGGGCGCGGGCCGACGCCGGGGCCGTCACCGGGTCCCGGTCCGCCACCCCGGCCACCACCCGTGACACACGGGGCGCCAGGGGCGACGCCAGGAACCGCCGCGCCCCGTCCGTCCCCGAGCGGACGTGCGCCTCCACACCCACGCCACGCCCCAGCAGCGCGGCGGCCACCTCCTCGGCACCCGGCTCGTGCCAGTCGACCGACGCCCGGTCGGGCAGCACCGTCCACGAGCGCACCCGCTCCACCCGCCGCCCGGGGTCCGGCTCGGCCCACGCGCCGGTGGGCACCCCGACCGGGACGCCCACCACGTCCCGCACCGCCGTGAGCACCGCGGCCAGCACGCGCGGGGAGAGCGTGTCGTCCCCGCAGGGCGTCCTGGGGTGGACGCGCACTTCGGTGGCCCCGGCCGCGACCGCGCCGGCGGCCGACTCGGCCATCGCCCCCGGTGACAGGGGCACCGCCGCGGAATCCCCCGTTCCGCACGGCCCGTTCAGGCAGACCTGGATCATGCCCCGATGGTGACACCCGCCACTGACAACGGGGGCGTACCGATGCCGGCGCCCGCCCCCGCGCCGTCACGCCCGCCACCGGCCTCAGGCCGACACGAGCTCCCTGCGCCGCCCCCGTTTGGCCGCCGCCAGTGCCCCGGCCGTCAGCACCGGCTGCGGTATCACCACGCCGCACCCCGTGCACACCGGGCCGAACCACGGCTCGCTGGACAGGTCCGGCCGCCAGACGATCTCGTCCGCCGCGCAGATCGGGCAGTGCTCACCGGGCTCCGCCTCCAGGGCCTTGATCAGCCGGCGCAGCGCCTCCGCCAGCGCCACCGTCGGGTGCACCGACGGGTCGTCGCACCGCGCGATGCCGTTGCCGCCCCAGGTGCGCCGGTGCCAGTCGTCGATCCAGCCGGGGCGCCGCAGCCCGTCGTGCTTCTCCCGCTTGCGGCGCTCCGCGAACTTCTCCTCGTACGCGAGCCACACCGCCCGCGCCTCCTCCAGCTCGTCGAGCGCGGCCACCAGCCGCGCCGGATCGGGGTCCCGGTCCTCGGGTCCGAACCTGTGCCTGGTGCACAGGTGGTCCCAGGTCGCCCGATGCCCATAAGGGGCAAACCGCTCAAGGCACTTGCGCAGCGAATACCGCCGCAGCGCCAGATCGCACCCCGGATCACGCACCTGTCTCGCCAGACTCCGGAAACCGGCCACAGCCCTGCCACCTCCGTCACTCGTACTTCGGCGTCGATGAATGGACGTACGGGTTCCCAGTTCGGCTCCATCGAAAAACGAATGGAACCCATCAGCGGGACATCTGACGTGAAATGCCCCCACGGGGCCGCGTGGGGCGGCCCCGCGGAACTGACGGCTCCTCACCTCACTGACGAGGCAGACCGCCCGTGGCCTCCGGTCCGCCCGCCCCCGTCGCGCGGCGCCCGTGCGGCGGGGCCGCGGACGACCGAGAATCGCCACCGCGGCCGTACCCGCCCCCGCCGCCGGGCCGTTGGGGTACCGGCCATCCGCCGCCATCCGCCACACCCTGCCGCGGCGGGCGCGTACCGTCAGCGGTCAGCGGTACAGCAGATACTCCCGCCGCACCGCCCGGAAGGCCGCCAGGTCCGCCTCCCAGGCGCCCACGACGTCGTCCGTCCCCGCGCCGGCGTCGATCATCGTCCGGACCTTCGCCGAACCGGTCAGCTTGTCGATCCAGTTGTCGGCGCGCCAGGCGAAGCCGCTCCAGCTCCGCTTCGCCGTCACCAGCAGGCCGATGCCGGTGCGCACCGGGTCGAAGACCTCCCGGTCGGTCACGTGCACCTGCACCCCGCCCACGGTCTTCCCCTGGAACTTGGAGAACGTGGGCGTGAAGTACGCCTCCCGGAAGCGCACGCCCGGCAGCTCCAGCGCGTTCGCCGCCTCCGCCCAGCGCCGGTCGGCGCCCTCCGCGCCCAGCAGCTCGAACGGCCGGGTCGTGCCCCGGCCCTCGGACAGGTTGGTCCCCTCGAACAGACAGGTGCCGGAGTACACCAGGGCGGTGTCCGGCGTCGGCATGTTGGGGCTCGGCGGCACCCAGGGCAGGCCGGTCCCGTCGAAGAAGTCCGCGCGCCGCCACCCCGACATCCGTACCGTGGCCAGCTCCACCGGCCGCTGCAGGAACTCGGCGTTGAACAGCCGTGCCAGCTCCGCCACCGTCATCCCGTGCGCCTGCGCGATCGGCTCGCGCCCCACGAAGGTCGCGAACGCCCTGTCCAGGACGGGCCCCAGGGCCGCCCGCCCGGTCACCGGATTCGGCCGGTCCAGCACCATGAGACGTTTCCCCGCCAGCTCGGCCGCGACCATGCAGTCGTACAGCGTCCAGATGTACGTGTAGAAGCGCGCGCCCACGTCCTGGATGTCGAACACCACCGTGTCGACGCCCGAGGCGGTGAAGACGTCCGCCAGGGCCCGCCCGCTCTTCAGGTACGTGTCGTACACCGGCAGCCCCGTCGCCGGGTCGTCGTACCGGCCCTCCGAGCCGCCCGCCTGGGCCGTGCCCCGGAAACCGTGCTCGGGGCCGAACACGGCGACCAGGTCCACCCGCTCGTCGGCGTGCATCACGTCCACCACGTGCCGCACCTCGGAGGTCACCCCCGTGGGGTTGGTCACCACGCCCACCCGCCGGCCGGCCAGCGCCGCGTACCCGTCCGCCGCGAGCCGGTCGAAGCCGGTCCGCACCCGGCGGCGGCCCCTCTCGTGCGCGCCCGCCCGGCCCGGTGCGGCGGCCGTCACCCCCGCCGCACCTCCGGCGACCAGCAGACCCCGTCTGGACACGTTCATCCGCCACCTCCGTGACCGTTCGACCGATCCGGCCACGCACGCTAGCGCGCCCGCCCACCCCAGGGAACGAGGCGGGCGACACGGCCTTCCCCCCGCACATACCGACTGGTTAGTCTGTCGCCTCTGACGGCAGAGAGCGGTCACGACGGAGAGGCGGTTGCCGATGAATACGGTCCAGGGCGCGGGCGTGGTCGTCACCGGAGCGGGCGGCGGCATAGGAGCGGCACTCGCCCGGCGGTTCGCGGCGGAGGGCGCCCGGGTCGTCGTCAACGACATCGACCCCGCCCGCACCAAGGCCGTCGCCGACGAGATCGGCGCCACCGCCGTCCCCGGCGACGCCTCCGCCGTCGTGGACGAGGCCCGCGAGGCCCTCGGCGGCACGGTCGACGTCTACTGCGCCAACGCGGGGCTCGCCTCCCCCGGCGACGCCTTCGCCGGGGAGGAGGTCTGGGCGGCCGCCTGGGACGTCAACGTGATGGCCCACGTCCGCGCCGCGCGCGCCCTGCTGCCCGACTGGCTGGAGCGCGGCAGCGGGCGCTTCGTCTCCACCGTGTCGGCCGCCGGACTGCTCACCATGGTCGGCGCCGCGCCCTACAGCGTCTCCAAGCACGGCGCGTACGCCTTCGCCGAATGGCTCTCGCTCACCTACCGCCACCGCGGCCTCAAGGTGCACGCGATCTGCCCCCAGGGCGTGCGCACCGACATGCTCACCGCCGCCGGGTCGGCCGGCGAACTCGTCCTCGCCCCCACCGCCATCGAGCCCGAGGACGTCGCCGACGCGCTGATCGAGGGCATCGAGGCCGACCGGTTCCTGATCCTGCCCCACCCCGAGGTGGCTGACTACTACCGGGCCCGCGCGAGCGAGCCGGAGCGCTGGCTGAACAATATGAGCCACATCCAGCAGAAGTGGGAGGGCGCCGGGCGGTGAACCCGACCTCGATCTACGCGGCCAGACCGTGGCTCGGCCTGCTCAGCGACGCCCAGCGCGCGCCGGTGCACCCGGCCGCCACCGTGCTGCACGCCTTCCGCGCGGCCGTCGCCCGCGCCCCCGGCCACCCCGCGCTGGCGTACTTCGACGGACGCCTGACCTACCGCGAGACCGACGCGCTCTCCGACTCGGTCGCCGGACACCTCGCCGCCCGGGGCGTGGGGCGCGGCGACCGGGTCGCGATCATGCTCCAGAACACCCCGCACTTCGTCCTCGCCCTGCTCGGCGCGTGGAAGGCGGGCGCCACCGTCGTCCCGCTCAACCCGATGTACAAGTCCGCCGAGGTCGCCCACGCCCTGCACGACTCCGGGGCGAAAGCGCTGATCTGCGCCGGCCGGGCCTGGGAGGCGTACCTGCGCGACGCGGCCGCGGGCACTCCCGTACGCGTCGCCCTCACCGCGTGCGAGAAGGACCTCCAGACCCGCGACGACCCGCGCGTCCTCGGCTTCGGGCGGATCCCCGTCCCGGCCGGCACCGACGACCTCCTCGCCGTCGCCCGGGCCGGGCACCCGGCGCCCCAGTACGGCCGGGACCTCACCGCCAGCGACATCGCCCTGATCAGCTACACCTCGGGCACCAGCGGCAGGCCCAAGGGGGCCATGAACACCCACCGCGGGATCATGTACAACGCCGAGCGGCAGCGCACCGGCCACCCCGTCCCCGAGGGCGCCGCGTACTTCGCCCTCGCCCCGCTCTTCCACATCACCGGCATGGTCTGCCAACTGGCCACCTGCCTCGCCAACGCGGGCACGCTCGTCCTCGCGTACCGGTTCGAGGCGGGCGTCGTGCTGGACGCCTTCGCCGAGCACCGCCCCGCCTACACCGTCGGCCCCTCCACCGCCTTCATGGCCCTGGCCGCCCACCCGGCCGCCACCCCCGGCCACTTCGCCTCCTTCCAGGTCGTCTCCTCGGGCGGTGCGCCCCTGCCGCCGGCGCTGGTGGAGCGGTTCCACGCCTCCTTCGGCCCGTACCTCCGCAACGGCTACGGCCTCACCGAGTGCACCGCGCCCTGCGCCTCCGTGCCGCCCCACCGCCGGGCGCCCGTCGACCCCGCCTCGGGCACCCTCTCGGTCGGCGTCCCCGGGCCCGAGACCGTGGTGCGCATCCTGGACGACCACGGCGCGGAGGTGCCGTTCGGCGAGCACGGTGAGATCGCGGTGCGCGGCCCCCAGGTCGTGCCCGGCTACTGGGGCCTGCCCGAGGCCACCGCCGCCGCCTTCCCGGACGGTGAGCTGCGCACCGGCGACATCGGCTTCATGGACCCGGACGGCTGGCTCTACGTCGTCGACCGCAAGAAGGACATGATCAACGCCTCGGGCTACAAGGTGTGGCCGCGCGAGGTCGAGGACGTGCTCCACACCCATCCGGCCGTCCGCGAGGCGGCCGTCGTCGGGGTCCCCGACGCATACCGGGGCGAGACGGTCAAGGCGTACGTCAGTCTGCGCCCGGGAACCTCCGTCGGGCCCGGCGAGCTCTCCGCGTACTGCGAGGAGCGCCTGGCGGCGTACAAATATCCCCGCGAGGTCGAGGTCCTCGAGGAGCTCCCCAAGACGACGAGTGGGAAGATCCTCAGGCGGGAACTGCGTTACCCGGTGTACACGCACGGCGCGTGAACGGCGACAGTACGAGGCACACGAGGAAGGTGGCGGCACATGGCCAGGACGACGGACGGGAACGGCACCCCCGTCCCCCAGAGGCTGCTGGCCACCGCCACCCGGCTCTTCGCCGAACAGGGCTACGACCGCACCTCGGTCCAGGAGATCGTCGAGACTGCCGGTGTCACCAAGGGCGCCCTCTACCACTACTTCGGCTCCAAGGAGGACCTGCTCCAGGAGGTGTACGCGCGCGTGCTGCGGCTCCAGCAGGAGCGGCTGGACGCCTTCGCGGGCGCCGACGCCCCCGTGGAGGAGCGGCTGCGGGACGCCGCCGCCGACGTGGTGGTCACCACCATCGAGAACCTGGACGACGCGTCCATCTTCTTCCGCTCGATGCACCACCTGAGCCCGGAGAAGAACAAGCAGGTGCGGGCGGAGCGGCGGCGCTACCACGAGCGGTTCCGCGCCCTCATCGAAGAGGGGCAGGACGCCGGTGTCTTCTCCTCCGCCACGCCCGCGGACCTGGTGGTGGACTACCACTTCGGCTCCGTCCACCACCTGTCCACCTGGTACCGCCCGGACGGGCCGCTCAGCCCCCAGCAGGTGGCCGACCACCTGGCCGACCTCCTGCTGAGGGCCCTGCGGCCCTGACCGGTCAGGACGTCAGTTCGCGTCCACCAGGTCGTGCGGAGGCACGGTCACCGTCCGCGCGCCCTTCTTGCCGCCCAGCACGATCTTGCGCAGGGCGCTGTTGTTGGTCAGGCTCGTCTCCTTGAGCCGCTTCTCCGGGTTGGCCAGCACCTGGATGTAGTAGGTGCCGTTCGGCAGCGTGGTGATGTCGAACGACTGGCCGGGCAGGTCCTGCGTGTAGGTGTCGCCGGAACCGACGTCGAGCACCTCACGGACCGAGATCGAGTTCTCCTGACCGCACGCCGTGGACAGGTCGGTGTTGTACGGGTGCCAGTTGGCGTTCTTCACCGTGTAGTCCACCGCGTCGGTGTTGGCGAGGCAGAAGGCCTCCTTGCCGCTGCGCACGGCCTCCTTCTGGTCGGCCTTGAGCAGCCGGTAGCTGGCGAAGTCGGTGAAGTGCCAGTGCTCGTGGCCGGGACGCGGGTCCCACTCCATGGTGCCGGTGGGCGTGTAGCCGACCTGCTTGCCCTTGGCGTCGTAGAAGTACTGGTAGGCGTCCATCAGCTCCTTGCCGGGCGAGCGGAAGCCGTCCACGACGAGCTGGGCCGGGCCCGCGTTCCACACGTTGGCGCTGAAGGCGAGGAAGTCCTTGCCCTTGTCGGGGCCCTCGGTGGCGGGCTCGCTGATGGTGATGCCGTAGGCGGGCAGCGAACGCAGGTCGGGCTTGGGCACGTTGGGCACGGTCGCCTTGCCGGCCGGCCGCCTGAGGGCGGGCTTCAGCGCGGGGGCCTTGCGGGAGCCGTCGGTCTGGCCGGTCGTGTCGCCCATCCGGGCCGCCTTGAGGCCCGCCTTCTTCACCGCCCACGGCAGCGCGGGCGGAGCGGGCGTGTGCGGCCCGTGGCCCACGTTGTACGACGGGCCGGCGCCGCTCGTCGGCGCGGCGGGCGTGGCCGGGGCCATCGCGCCGTGCCCGGCGTGGTGACCCGCGTGCCCGGCCGCCCCGGCGCGGCGCGGAGCGGCACCGGAGCCGCCCTCGAAGCTGACCTCGCGCACGGTGAGCCTGACCGTCTGCGGCTTGTCCGCGATGCCGAAGAAGTCGCGGTACCGCTTGGCCACCGACACCTTGGCCGTGTACTTCCCGGCCGGCAGGACGACGGGCTCGGAGTAGGTGCCCGCGTACGTGTTGGCGGCCCAGCCCTTCTCCACACCCCACACGGAGCCGAGCGTGAACGGGTTGGTGGGGCAGCTCTCCGGGTACTTCGAGGTGGCCGGGGCGTCCGGACGCACGCGGCCCGAGGCGTTGTTGGGGCAGAAGTCCTCCGTCCGGTTCACCACCGTCCGGCCGGCCGCGTTCGTCACGGTGACCTGGACGAAGCCCGGCAGGCCCGCGAAGTCCTTCACCATGCCCTTGGGCAGGACCTTCGTGCGGGTCTTCGCCCCGTCACGGATGATCTGGGTGGCGACGACCGGGTCCTTGTAGGACGCGCGGGTCACCTTCAGCTCGAGCGGGGCCTTCTCGGCGGTGAGGTAGGTACCGAGGTCGAGATAGACGCCCGGGTCCTCCTTGTTCGAGTCCAGGGTCACGGCCGCCGAGGCGGCGATCAGGCTGAGCTGCGGCGTGGCCGGGGCCGCCTTGCCGTCGGGCGCGGCGGCGACGATGCCGGCGGTCACGGCGACGGCCGCGGCTCCGGCGATCACCGAGCGCCCGAGACGGGCCTGGTGGGATCTGGTCATCGTTCCTCGTTCTGCGAGTGCCTGTCGGGACGGCGGAGGCCGGCCGGCGCGCGTGGTCATGGCGCGTGGCTGTCCCCGGCCTGTGAGAGGCGGCAGTCGGCCCTGTGGGTTGTCTGTGCGCCGGTGAGTCGCGCATCCTTGGCCGAAATTCGTCCCCGGGCGCCGGTTCCCGCCGTTCTCCCGCCGTTCCCACCGGGCAGGCCGCCCGTACGTGGAAGAGGCCCGGGGCGCAACGCCCCGGGCCTCCGCCGTCCTCCGCACGCGCGGGCGTCCCTCAGAGGTACGCCTTCAGCTCCCGCCGCGCCAGCGACCGCTGGTGCACCTCGTCGGGGCCGTCCGCCAGCTTCAGCGTCCGGGCCGCCGCCCACAGTTCGGCGAGCGGGAAGTCCTGGCTGACCCCGCCCGCGCCGTGGACCTGCACCGCCTTGTCGATGATGTCCACCACCGTGCGGGGCGTCGCGATCTTGATGGCCTGGATCTCGGTGTGCGCACCCCGGTTGCCGACCGTGTCCATCAGCCAGGCGGTCTTCAGCACCAGCAGCCGCAGTTGCTCCACGGCCACCCGGGCGTCGGCGATCCAGCCCTGCACCTGCCCCTGGGCGGCCAGCGGCTTGCCGAAGGCCGTACGGGACACCGCCCGCCGGCACATCAGCTCGATGGCCCGCTCCGCCATGCCGATCAGCCGCATGCAGTGGTGGATCCGCCCGGGACCGAGCCGGGCCTGGGCGATGGCGAACCCGCCGCCCTCCTCGCCGATCAGGTTCGACACCGGGACGCGGACGCCGTCGAAGACCACCTCGGCGTGACCGCCGTGGTAGTGGTCCTCGTACCCGTACACCCGCATCGCCCGGCGGACGTGCAGGCCCGGGGTGTCGCGGGGGACCAGCACCATCGACTGCTGGCGGCGGATGTCCTCGCCGTCCGGGTCGGTCTTGCCCATCACGATGAAGATCGCGCAGTCCGGGTTCATGGCCCCGGAGATGTACCACTTGCGGCCGTCGATGACGTACTCGTCGCCGTCCCGCCGGATGCGGGTCTCGATGTTCGTGGCGTCGGACGAGGCGACCTCCGGCTCGGTCATCGCGAAGGCGGACCGGATCTCCCCGGCGAGCAGCGGCGCCAGCCACCGCTCCTTCTGCCGCTCGTCGCCGAACTGCGCCAGCACCTCCATGTTCCCGGTGTCCGGGGCGGCGCAGTTGAGCGCCGTGGGCGCGAGCTGCGGCGACCGGCCGGTGATCTCGGCGAGCGGCGCGTACTGGAGGTTCGTCAGGCCCGCCCCGTGCTCCTCGTCGGGCAGGAAGAGGTTCCACAGGCCCCGCCGGCGGGCCTCGGCCTTGAGCTCCTCGACGACGGGCGGGGTGTCCCAGGGCGAGGCGAGCTTCTCCCGCTGCTCGTGCGCCACCTCCTCCGCCGGGTACACGAACTCGTCCATGAAGGCGAGGAGCCGCGCCCGCAGTTCCTCGGTGCGCGCGTCGAATGCGAAGTCCATGGGAGGGTCAGCCTTCCTGGAGGGTGGCGAGGCCGTGCTCGATGAAGACGGGGACCAGGTCGCCGATCCGGTCGAAGCCGGCGCCGACGGTCTGTCCGAGGGTGTAGCGGTAGTGGATGCCCTCCAGGATCACGGCGAGCTTGAACCAGGCGAACGCCGTGTACCAGGAGATGGCGGAGGTGTCGCGGCCGGACCGGGTGGCGTAGCGCTCGACCAGCTCGGCGGCCGGGGGGTGTCCGGCGGCGCCCGCGGTGGTGCTGATGGGGGAGCCCGGCAGGTCGAGGGGGGTGCTGTACATGGTCAGCAGGCCCAGGTCGGTGAGCGGGTCGCCGAGCGTGGACATCTCCCAGTCCAGTACGGCGTTGACGCGGTCGTCCTCGCCCAGCAGGACGTTGTCCAGCCGGAAGTCGCCGTGGACGACGGCCGGGGCCGGGGAGGCGGGCAGTTCACGGCCGAGCGCGGCGTGCAGCTCGTCGATCCCGGCCAGCTCGCGGCTGCGCGAGGCGTCCAGTTGCTTGCCCCAGCGCCGCAACTGCCGGTCCAGGAAGCCCTCCGGCCGCCCGAAGTCGCCGAGTCCCACCGCCGCCGGGTCCACCGCGTGCAGGTCCACCAGGGTGTCGACCAGGCCCAGCACCGCGGCCCGGGTGCGGTCGGGCCCCAGCGGGGCGAGCTGCCCGGCCGTGCGGTACGGCGTGCCGGTCACGAACCGCATCACGTAGAACGGTGCCCCGAGCACCTCCTCGTCCTCGCACAGCACCACCGGCTCCGGCACCGGCACCGCCGTCGGGTGCAGCGCGCTGATCACCCGGTGCTCCCGCCTCATGTCGTGGGCGGTGGCCAGGACGTGGCCGAGCGGCGGGCGGCGCACCACCCACCGGCCGGTGCCGTCGGTGACGGCGTAGGTGAGGTTCGACCGGCCGCCCTCGATGAGGCGGGCGCTGAGCGGCCCGCTCACCAGGCCGGGCCGTTCGCGGTCCAGGAAGGCGCGCAACCGCTCGGGATCGAGACCTGGTGGGGGAGCTGAGCTCATCGTTCGCACCTCCGTGACGGGAAGAACAGTAGCCCGTGCAGCATGACCGACCAGTCGGTATGTCGTCCAGTACCGATCCGGAAACCGGCCGCACGGCCCTGGCCGCACGATCACCACCCTGAATACAGTTCACGTATGAATACCGCGCTGCTGATCGACGACGTCCGGCTCACCCCGATCCTGATCTCCGACCCGCCGCTGCTCAACACCCAGGGCGTGCACCAGCCCTACACCCCGCGCCTCATCGTGGAAGTCGTCACCCGGGGCGGCGTCACCGGGGTCGGCGAGACCTACGGCGACGGCGTGTACCTGGACCTCGCCCGCCCGCTCGCCGAGGCGCTGCCCGGCCACCCGGTCACGGACGTGAACGGCCTGTTCGGGCTGGCCGAGCGGGTGTGCGGCGGCTCACCCGGGGCGGAGGAGGGCGTCGACGCGAGCGGCCTGCGGGGCGTCCGTACGGCCGGCAAGCTGCGCCTGTCCGTCGTCTCCGCCTTCGAGGTCGCCTGCCTGGACGCGCTCGGCAAGGCGGTCGGCCTGCCCGTGCACGCCCTGCTGGGCGGCAAGGTCCGCGACGCGGTGGAGTACGGCGCCTACCTCTTCTACCGCTGGGCCGAGCACCCGGGGGGCGGTGAGAAGGACGACTGGGGCGCCGCCCTCGACCCGGCCGGGATCGTCGCCCAGGCCCGGCGCCTCGTCGCCGAGCACGGCTTCGGCTCCTTCAAGCTCAAGGGGGGCGTCTTCGGGCCGGACCGGGAGATCGCCGCCGTCCGCGCGCTGGCCGAGGCGTTCCCGGGCCGGCCCCTGCGCCTGGACCCCAACGGCGCCTGGTCCGTGGAGACGTCCCTCCGCGTGGCCGAGCGTCTCGGCGACGTCCTCGAATACCTGGAGGACCCCACGAGCGGCACGGACCGCATGGCCGAGGTCGCCGCCCGTACCGGCGTCCCCCTCGCCACCAACATGTGCGTGACGACCCTCCCCGAGATCGCCGGGGCGTTCGCCCGCCGCGCCGTCCGCATCGTGCTCAGCGACCACCACTACTGGGGCGGGCTGCACCGCACCCGGGAACTGGCCGCCGTCTGCCGGGCCTTCGGCGTCGGGCTGTCCATGCACTCCAACACCCACCTGGGCATCAGCCTCGCCGCCATGACGCACGTCGCCGCGACCGTGCCCGGTCTCGAGCACGCCTGCGACACCCACTACCCCTGGCAGGCCGAGGACGTCATCACGGCCCGCCACGTCTTCGCCGGCGGGCGCCTCGCCGTCCCGGACACGCCCGGTCTCGGCGTGGAGCTGGACCGCGAACGGCTCGCCACCCTGCACCGGCGCTGGCTCGACGACGACGGCACCCTCCGCGAGCGCGACGACGCGGCCGCGATGCGGCGGGCCGACCCGGCGTGGGTCACCCCGGCCGTGCCGCGCTGGTGAGCGAGGTCAGTGGTCGTCCCAGTGGCCGCCGTGCGCGGCGTGCCGGTGCCCCTCGTGGACGTAGTCGACGTGGTCGCCGTGCGCGACGGCCGGGTGCCCGCAGTCGTCGCCGTGCTCATGGGCGTGGCCGCTGTGGGCGACGTGCTCGCCCGGCTCGCACTCGTCCCAGTGGCCGGAGTGCTGCCGGTGGAGGTGGCCGTCGTGGACGTAGTCGAGGTGGTCGTTGTGGACCACGGCGCGATGCCCGCAGGCCGGGCCGTGGATGTGGGCGTGCGAGGGGTGTTCCTGATGGAGGACGGTCATCGCGCACCTCCGGCGTGGCGTCGGTAACGCCTCCAGGCTAGCCCCTTTTGTCCGTCTGATCCGTTTCGGCTTGCGCGGGGGCGGTACGGGCCGGAGGGTCGGACCATGAAGGCGATCAGCTACCGCCACTACGGCGGCCCGGAGGTCCTCGCCTTCGGCGACCACCCCGACCCCAAGGTCGGCCCCGACAAGGTGCTCGTCGAGGTGCGCGCCGCGGCCGTCAGCCCGGTCGACGTGAAGGCCCAGGCCGGCTACCTGGACACGGTCCTGGACGCGGTCTTCCCCGTGGTCCCGGGCTGGGACGTCTCCGGCGTCGTCGTCCAGCCCGGGGTGTCCGTGCCGGAGTTCGCCGTCGGCGACGAGGTCATGGGGTACGTACGCGAGGACGTGCTGTGCCACGGCACCTTCGCCGAGTACGTCGCCGCGCCCGTGCGCACCCTGGCGCGCAAGCCGCGCACCCTCGGCTTCGAGGAGGCGGCCGCCCTGCCCCTGGCCGGGCTCACCGCCTACCAGGTGCTGCACCGGTCGCTGCGGGTCGGCCCGGGCGACACCGTCCTGGTGAACGCGGCGTCCGGCGGCGTCGGCTCCATGGCCGTCCAGATCGCCCGCCACCTCGGCGCCCGGGTCATCGGCGCCGCCCGTGAGGGCGGCCAGGACCGGGTCCGCGAGCTGGGCGCCGAACCGGTGCCGTACGGCGACGGCTTCACCGCCCGCGTCCGGCAGCTCGCGCCCAAGGGCGTGGACGCCGCGCTCGACACGATCGGCGGCCAGGTCCTGAAGGACTCCGCCCACCTGCTCGCCCCCGCCGGCCGGCTGGCCTCCGTCGCGGACGGCGAGGTGATCGCCCTGGGCGGCGAGTACTACTGGGTACGCCCCGACCCGGCCGACCTGACGGCACTCGCCGGCCTCGCCGAACAGGGCGCCCTGACGGTCCGGGTCGCCCGGACGTTCCCGCTCGAACAGGCCGCCGACGCCCAGCGCGCCCTCCTGGAGGGCGGCCTGAACGGCAAGGTCGTCGTCACCGTGGGCCGGAACGACTGACCACGAGCGGCAGCACCGCACGAACGGCCCGCCCACCGGCGCGCGTTCACACCACCACGCCCACCGCGAACGCCGCCAGCGCGATCGTGCACGCGGCCGCCAGGGCCGCGCCCCGGGGCGCCATCGGCCGCGGACGAAGCGTGGAAAGGGCCCGCACCCGGCGGTGTGCCACGACCAGGAACGCCAGCCACACCAGCAGCGACAGCCCCGCCCCCACCAGCCCGGCCGCCGTGACCCCGTCGTGCACGGCCTGCTTGGCGGCGAGCACCGCCGCCACCGTGGCCGACAGCGTCGTACGCCGCCACGCCAGCCGCGTCCGCTCCGGCTGCAGCCCCGGATCGCGGCCCTCCACGGCCCCGGCGGCCATCAGTCGCGCCAGCCGAACAGGACGACCACCACCATGGCGCCCGCGACCAGGCCCACGGCCAGGCTCAGCAGCGTCGGGAACCGGCTGACGGGCAGGTCCTCGTCCCGCCGCATCGCCTGCTCGCACCGCACCCAGTGGTTCACCGCCCGCAGCGCGCACAGCGCCCCGGCGCCGAGCAGCGCGAGCGCCATCCCGACCCGGACACCCCAGCGCAGGTCGGGCAGGAACTGGTCCACCGCGAACCCGCCGCCGACCAGCGCCAGCGCGGTACGGAGCCAGGCGAGGAAGGTGCGCTCGTTGGCGAGGGAGAAGCGGTAGTCGGGCGTCGTGCCCTCTTCCCGGATCCGCTGCGGCGCGAACCACAGCCGCAGGCCCCGCACGAATTCGCTCACATGATCAGACTACCGGCGCGGTGCGCCCGGAGCCTTTCGTAGGCCGCCAGCCCGTCCGGCACCCACTCCCACGCGCCCAGCCTGGCCGAGAGCTCCTCCTCCGGCAGGAACCCGTGCCAGGCGACCTCCTCCACCTGGGGGTCCACCGGCAGCGTGCACCGCACCTCGTACACGGCCGACCACCACGAACCGCGCCCGCCCGCGTCCTCGTACAGGAACTTCAGCAGCGGCACCGGCCGCGGCAGGCCGCGTACGCCCAGCTCCTCCTCCGCCTCCCGCAGCGCCGCATCGTCGTAGCTCTCGCCCGCCCCGACGACCCCGCCCACGAACATGTCGTACAAGGAGGGGAAGACCAGCTTCGTCGCGGTCCGGCGGTGGACGAACACCCGGTCCCGGGCGTCCCGCGCGAGGACGAACACGCACCGGTGGCGCAGCCCCCGCGCATACACCTCGCCGCGCGGCAACCGCCCCACCACCTCGTCGTGCTCGTCGACGACGTCCAGGATCTCCTCGGCAGCGCTCATGGCGCCATCGAATCACGGCCCACCTGTTGACGTGTTACCGCCGCGTACCGAAGATCGGAGCACCCTGCCGACAAGGATGAGGACCCATGGCGTACGACGCTGATGTGATCGTGATCGGGGCGGGCCTCGCCGGCCTGGTGGCCACCGCCGAGCTGGTCGACGCGGGGCGCACCGTGATCCTCCTCGACCAGGAGCCCGAGCAGTCCATCGGCGGGCAGGCGCACTGGTCCTTCGGCGGCCTGTTCTTCGTCGACTCGCCCGAACAGCGCCGCATGCGCATCCGCGACAGCCACGCGCTCGCCCTCCAGGACTGGCTCGGCACGGCCGGCTTCGACCGCCCCGAGGACCACTGGCCGCGCGCGTGGGCCGAGGCGTACGTCGACTTCGCGGCCGGCGAGAAGCGGGCCTGGCTGCACCGGCAGGGCGTCCGGTTCTTCCCCGTCGTCGGCTGGGCCGAACGCGGCGGCTACGACGCCACCGGGCACGGCAACTCGGTACCGCGCTTCCACATCACCTGGGGCACCGGCCCCGGCCTGGTCGCCCCCTTCGAGCGGCGCGTCCGCGCGGGCGTCGCACGCGGCCTGGTACGCCTGGCGTTCCGGCACCGGGTGACCGGCCTCGGCCGCACCGCGGGAGCCGTGGACACCGTCAGCGGCGAGATCCTGGAGCCGTCGGACGCCGTGCGGGGCACGGCCAGCAGCCGGCAGGTCACCGGGGCGTTCGAGTACCGCGCCCAGGCCGTGATCGTCACCTCCGGCGGCATCGGCGGCAACCACGACCTGGTGCGCGCCCAGTGGCCCGAGCGGCTCGGCACCCCGCCGGAGAAGATGCTCTCGGGCGTGCCCGCCCACGTCGACGGCCTGATGCTCGGCATCGTGGAGCGGGCCGGCGCCCACCACATCAACCGCGACCGGATGTGGCACTACACCGAGGGCATCGAGAACTGGAACCCCATCTGGGCCCGGCACGGCATCCGCATCCTGCCCGGCCCCTCCTCCCTCTGGCTGGACGCGCACGGCCGACGCCTGCCCGTCCCGCTGTTCCCCGGCTTCGACACGCTCGGCACCCTCGAGCACATCATGCGGTCCGGGCACGGCTACACCTGGTTCGTCCTCAACCACCGCATCATCGGCAAGGAGTTCACCCTCTCCGGCTCCGAACAGAACCCGGACCTCACCGGCAAGTCCGTACGCGGCGTCCTCGACCGCGCCCGCGCCGACGTCCCCGGCCCGGTCAAGGCGTTCATGGACCACGGCGCCGACTTCGTCGTCGAGAAGGACCTGCCGTCCCTGGCGCGCGGGATGAACGCGCTCACCAAGGAGCCGCTGATCGACGAGGCCGCGCTGCGCCGCGAGATCACCGCCCGCGACCGGGAGATCGCCAACCCCTTCACCAAGGACCTCCAGGTGACGGCGATCCGCGGCGCCCGCAAGTACCTCGGCGACCGGCTGATCCGTACGGTCGCCCCGCACCGCATCCTCGACCCCGCGGCCGGCCCGCTGGTCGCCGTCCGGCTCAACATCCTCACCCGCAAGTCGCTCGGCGGCCTGGAGACCGACCTCTCCTCCCGCGTCCTCACCCCGGACGGCACCCCGCTGCCCGGCGTGTACGCGGCCGGTGAGGCCGCCGGCTTCGGCGGCGGCGGCGTCCACGGCTACCGCGCGCTGGAGGGCACCTTCCTCGGCGGCTGCCTCTTCTCCGGCCGTGCGGCGGGCAGGGCGGCGGCGAGGGCGGTCGCCTCCTAGGGGGTGTCCTGCCGTCACTCCGGCTGCCCCGGCCGACCGGGGTGCCGGGTCGGCCGGGGCGGCGGCGGTGGGCCGGTGTCAGGGGCAGTTGACCATGGGGTCCCCGGTGTCGCGGGTGCAGGAGTCGAAGGAGAGACCGCCGTCGAGGTTGTCGTTGGCGCTGACGCCGTCGGTGGCGGCGAGGGTGTCGTTCCCCTCCTCGCCGTTCAGCGTGTCGTTGCCGGAACCGCCCGTCAGGGTGTCATTGCCGGTGCTGCCGTTGAGGGTGTCGTTGCCCTCGTTCCCGTTGAGGGTGTCGTTCCCCGCCGCACCGCTGATGGTGTCGTTGCCGCCCAGGCCGGAGATGGTGTCGTTGCCGGGGCCGCCGTTGATGGTGTCGTTGCCCGGCGTCGCCGCCGCGAGACCGGGCCGCCCGGCCGGGTCGTCGCCGACCAGGTGGTCGGCGTGGGGGCCGCCGTTGAGCAGGTCCTTGCCACCGCCCCCGTACAGCGTCGCCGGGGCGTCGACGTTCG
Source organism: Streptomyces sp. WAC05374 (assembly GCF_004353505.1). Taxonomy (GTDB): domain Bacteria; phylum Actinomycetota; class Actinomycetes; order Streptomycetales; family Streptomycetaceae; genus Streptomyces. Next base: position 22,122 of record NZ_SMNQ01000014.1, on the reverse strand, counting down.
GCGAGACCGTGATGGCGTCGTCGCCGTCCTCGCCGGCGACCTGGACGGCGCCGGGCAGCGGGCACTCCGCGGTGTGCGGCGACCTCGACACGCAGGGCGCCCCGGCGCGTACCACGGCCGCGGTGTCCGACACCAGGACGACGCCGCCCTGGCGGCGGACGGTGATGCCGTTGGCGACGCCCTGGTCGGCGCTCACGAGCAGCGTGCGGCCCGACATCTCGACCACCGTGTCGCCCGCCCGGGCCCGGGGCGCCTCGGCGGCGAGCGGAGCCGCCGAGGCGGAGGTGGCGGTCAGCACGGCGCAGAGGAGTGCTCCTGCCGACAGGATCAGGTGGGTTCGTCGCACTGCCATGTCTCCGCGTCTCCTTCGTCGTCGTGGTACGTGAGTGACGGGGGCGTCCCCGCCCCGCCGGTCGCCGGTCACGGACACTCGGTGACGCTGTCGCCCAGGTCGGCCGAGCAGGTGTCGGTGTGGGTGCCGCCCTGGACGTAGTCGTTGCCGCCGGTGTCGTCGACGGCGTTGAGGTTGTCCCGCCCGGGGCCGCCCTCCACGAAGTCGGTGCCGCTGCCCGCGACCACCCGGTCGTGCCCCTCGCCGCCGCTGACCACGTCGTTGCCGGCGCCCGCGTCGATCGTGTCGGCGCCGCTGCGGCCCTCGATCGAGTCGTTGCCGGCTCCGCCGAAGACGCGGTCCGGGTCGGCGGCCCCGGTGAGGGTGTCGTTGCCGCCTCCGCCGGAGAGGAAGTCGGCCCCCTCGTCGCCCTCGAGCGTGTCGTTGGCGCTGCCGCCGTAGAGGCTGTCGTCGCCGGCGCCGCCGATCAGGGTCACGCCCGGACTCGCGAGGTACGACGTGACGTTGTCCGCCTGGTCACCGGCGTTGACGACGAGTTCCGTGAGGCTTCCCGCCCCCGGGCAGACGACCTCGGAGGCGCCGGCCTGGACGCATGTGCCGAGGGCCACGACGGTGTCCCCGGTGTCCCGCACCCGGATCGTGTCGCCGACCTGCCACACGGAGAGGGAATTGCCCAGACCCACGGCGGCGGTGATGGTGACCGACGTCCCGTTCCTGCTCACCAGCGTGCCGGCCGCGGACCCGTCCGGCGTCCGTGGCCCGGGGGCCGCGCCCGCCGGGACGCCGAGGCCGAGTGTGCAGCCGAGCACCACGGTCATCAGACCCGCGGTGCGCAGGCCCGTGCGGAAGAGCGCCTTGGCCATGATCTGCCTCCAGAGAAGAAGCGTGCGAGGACATCAAGCAGCCGATTCGGGGGCGTTCAGAATGGTTGACCGTTGATATTTTTCGCCCTGCACACGGTCATGTTCGCGCCGTGCGAAGCCTGGGTATTTCCGTGGTCAACCAATAAGCGTTCTCTGTGCCGGGTGGCGGAATTCCGCCCGCGCGGGACCGGCCTGCGCTGTGTCCTTCACCTGTGCCGACGAGGGATGACGCGCCTGACAGCCGTCCGGCTGCCGGACCTGAGTATGCCGTGTGAAGGCCTTGTGGAGGAGAGGTTTTAACGCCACTGCCGGAACAATGCGGAATACCCCGCAAAAGGCGGCTCGAGCTGTGGGAACAACGGCATGACGACACAAGCGCGCTCAGGAAAAGGTGGCGAGAACGCGAGCGCGGGCCAGTGACGCGCGGCGCTGTGGAATCACGTCACCGGCCCCCGCCCGGTGGAGCGGTGCGCCGCCCCCTCTGCTCGGGGCGGTACCCGGCGGACGTGCCCACCGCACGACAGTTGCCGGCCACGCGCGGTCGCGGACGTCGGCCCGTGCGGTGCGGATGGCGGCATGGCCGGCCTTCACCCCAGGAAAGCGCGAGGTCAGGGCGTGCCCTGCGGCACCGGCGTCGCCTGGTGGTGGTACAGCCGCCAGACGCCGCCCGCGTCGGGGTCCCGGCGCCACAGTGAGCTGCGCCGGGCCCGGCGGCCCGCGATGACCGTCTCGTACGTCAGGTGCACCACATCCGGCGCCAGTTGGACGCCGGTCATGCCGGACACCTCGTAGCGGGGCCCACCGGGATCGCCGCCCGTCATCTCCGGCAGCGCGGCCAGCATGTCGTCCCGGCCCCACCGCCGTCCGGACGCGCCGACCTCCGTGAACTCCGGGTGCAGCAGCCGCGCCGCCTCGTCCGGTGACGTCCGTACGGCCGGGTCGACGAGCCGCAACTCGCCCGCGACGGCCTCCTCGACGCCGGTCACCGCAGCCGCTCCACCACACGGAAGCGTTCCGCGACGACCAGCGTGGTGTCGTCGACCGTGAAGTCCGGGTCCCCGAGCGCCTCCCGCATCTCGGCGCTGTGCCAGAACCTCTCGTGGTCCTCCCGCCACTCGGCGACCGAGGTGTGGCCCTCACCCTCGTCGAGCGCGTGCCGCAGGTCCACCTCGCCCAGCGGCAGGACCCGTACCCCGGTCAGTTCCAGCACCGCGACCTCGCGCCCGTCCGAGTCGATGAGCGCCGACCGCTCGCCCACCGGGGGGAGTTCCTCGTCCTCCGCCTCGTACTCGACGAGCAGTCCGGTCGTGGACGTCTTCTCGCCGGACAGGACGGCGGCGACCAACCGGTCGCGCAGGGGGCCGGGGAAGGCCAGCAGGTAGGGCTTGAGCTGTTCGCGGTTCGCCATGGGGCGACAGTCTGGCAACCCGCCGCCCCACCCGCGAGGCAATAACCCGTGGCGCTACAGCACCAGCGACAGCAGCAGCACGCACACGATTCCGACGACCGAGATGATCGTCTCCATCACCGACCAGGTCTTGATCGTCTGGCCGACGTTCATCCCGAAGTACTCCTTCACCAGCCAGAATCCGGCGTCGTTGACGTGGCTGAAGAAGAGCGAGCCCGCCCCGATCGCCAGCACCAGCAGCGCGGCGTGCGAGGTCGACATGTCGGCGGCCAGCGGTGCGACCAGCCCGGCGGCCGAGATGGTGGCGACGGTCGCCGACCCGGTGGCCAGCCGGATCGCCACCGCGATCAGCCAGGCCAGGAGCAGCGCCGGGATCGCCCAGTTCTCGGAGAACTCCAGGATCATCTGGCCCACGCCCACGTCGATCAGGGTCTGCTTGAAGCCGCCGCCCGCGCCGACGATCAGCAGCACACCCGCGATGGGGGCGAGCGACGTCTCCACGGTCGAGGAGATCCGCTCCTTGGTGAAGCCGGCCGCCCGGCCCAGCGTGAACAGGCCGACCAGCACCGCCGCGAGCAGCGCGATCAGCGGCGATCCGATGACGTCGGTCACCCGCTGGACGTGGTTCTCCGGGTCGTCCACGACGATGTCCACCAGTGCCTTCACCATCATCAGCACCACGGGCAGCAGCACGGTCGCCACCGTGGCGCCGAAGCCGGGCCGCCGCTCCAGGTCGTCCGACGTGCGCTGGGGGATCATGTGCTCGGGCGCCGGGATGTCCACCCACCGCGCCGCGTACCGGGAGAAGAGCGGGCCCGCGACGATCACGGTCGGGACGGCGACCAGGATGCCGAGCGCCAGCGTCACGCCCAGGTCGGCACCGATCGCGTCGATGGCGACCAGCGGGCCGGGGTGCGGCGGGATCAGGCCGTGCATCACGGACAGGCCGGCCAGCGCGGGCACACCGATCCGCATCAGCGAGTAGCCGCCGCGCTGGGCGACCATCAGCACCACCGGGATGAGCAGCACGATGCCGACCTCGAAGAAGAGGGGCAGCCCGATCACCGAGGCGATCAGCACCATCGCCCACGGCATGGCGCGACCGCCCGCCTTCGCCAGGATCGTGTCGACGATCCGGTCCGCGCCGCCCGAGTCGGCGAGCAGCTTGCCGAGGATCGCGCCGAGCGCGATGAGCACGCCGACGCCCGCCACGGTCGAGCCGAGGCCCTTGGTGAACGACGCGATGGTCGCGTCGAGCGGGGCACCGGCGAAGGCGCCGAGGCAGAGCGAGCCTATGGTCAGCGCCAGGAAGGCGTGCAGCTTGAATCTCGTGATGAGCAGGACGATGACGGCGATGCCCGCCAGGACGGCGACGCCCAGTTGGGCGTTGCCGGCCGACGTGATCGGTTCGGTGGCGTCCGCTGCCAGCATCTCGACGTTGAGACGGGTCACAGGAGGTCCTCGGGGTCGTGAGGGGCGGGTCGGGTGGCGGGGCCGGCGAGCCGGCGCAGCGCGGCGACGGCCCGGTCGGTGATGTCCTCGGGGGAGCCGGAGACGTCGACGGCCACTCCGGCCTCGTCGTCCCCGAGAGACTGGAGGGTCGCGAACTGCGAGTCCAGCAGCGCGGCGGGCATGAAGTGCCCCTTGCGGGCGGCCATCCGCTCCTCGATCAGCGTCCGGTCGCCGGTCAGGTGCAGGAAGACGACGCCGGGCGCGGCCGCCCGCAGCCGGTCGCGGTAGGCGCGCTTCAGCGCCGAGCTGCTCACCACCCCGCCGAGCCCCGCGCGGCCGTGCGCCCACTGCCCGATCGCGTCGAGCCAGGGCCACCGGTCGTCGTCGTCGAGCGGGACGCCGGCGGACATCTTGGCGATGTTGGCCCCGGGGTGGAAGTCGTCGCCCTCGGCGTAGGGCACGCCGAGGCGCTCGGCGACCAGCGGACCGATGGTGGTCTTGCCGGTCCCGGCCACGCCCATCACGACGACGACTGGCGGTTGCTGCATGGGTGGTGCCTCGCTGTCTTCCTCGACATCGATTCCGTCGCCGCACACTGAAACCCATGAGGTACGACGTATTCAAGAGCCTGTGACATAAAAGTCATACTTTTGAGCGGCGGTTACGCTATGCACATGACGACACAGGCACAGGGGCTCCATACGCATGTGCTGGACACCCTGGGCCTCGCGATCACCGCGGGTGAGTACCCGCCGGGCAGCGTGCTGCGCACCGACGAGCTGGCCCAGCGCTTCGAGGTGTCCCGCACCGTCGTCCGCGAGGTCGTCCGCGTCCTGGAATCCATGCGCCTCGTCGAGTCGCGCCGCCGCGTCGGCGTCACCGTGCGTGCCGCCGAGCAGTGGAACGTGTACGACCCGCGCGTCATCCGCTGGCGCCTCGCCGGCGCCGACCGCCCCCGCCAGCTCCGCTCGCTGACCGTGCTGCGGTCGGCCGTGGAGCCGGTGGCCGCCGGTCTCGCGGCCGTCCACGCCACCCCCGAGCAGTGCCGGGAGCTCACCGAGCAGGCCCTCGGCATGGTCGCCACCTCGCGCGGCGGGAAGCTGGAGGCCTACCTGGTGCACGACATCGCCTTCCACCGGGTCGTCCTCAACGCCTCCGGCAACGAGATGTTCGCCCGCCTCGGGGACGTCGTCGCGGAGGTCCTCGCCGGCCGCACCCACCACCACGTGATGTTCGAGGACCCCGACCCGGCCGCCGTCACCCTCCACGTCCAGGTCGCGGAAGCCGTACGGGAGCGGGACGCGGCGCGCGCCGAGCGGCTCACCCGGGAGATCGCGACGGGCGCCCTGCGCGAGCTCGACGTCCTGGCGCCGTAGTCGCGCCCCGTAAGCTGCTCAATGCTGCTTAACCAGCCGGTAACCTCAAAAACACCTCAGATCAGCCTGTACGTGACATAGGCCACAGCCAAAACGGCAGCCCAGCCGTGACTATGTGCCCTGGCCTTCATGCCACGGTGACCACCTTCATCACCGGCGTACGGCTGATACCGCACGACCCCCTCACAAAGGCGACTTCTAGATGAGTGACCGCACCATGCCTGCGGCCGACACCCTGAGCCCCGGTACCCCGGCGGCGACGGGCGCCCCCCACATCGACGCCGGTGACGCCGGTTACAGCAAGGACCTCAAGTCCCGCCACATCAACATGATCGCCATCGGCGGCGCGATCGGCACGGGCCTCTTCCTCGGTGCCGGTGGCCGCCTGGCGGGCGCGGGTCCCTCCCTCGCGATCGCGTACGCCGTCTGCGGCGTCTTCGCCTTCTTCGTCGTCCGGGCCCTCGGTGAGCTGGTGCTCTACCGCCCGTCCTCCGGCGCCTTCGTCTCCTACGCCCGTGAGTTCATGGGAGAGAAGGGCGCCTACACGGCCGGCTGGCTGTACTTCCTGAACTGGTCGACCACCGCGGTCGCCGACATCACCGCGGCCGCGACCTACGCCCACTTCTGGGCCATGTTCAGCGATGTGCCGCAGTGGATACTCGCCCTGATCGCCCTCGCGGTCGTGCTCACCGCGAACCTGATCTCGGTGAAGTACTTCGGCGAGATGGAGTTCTGGTTCGCGATCATCAAGGTCGCCGCGCTGGTGATCTTCATGTGCGTCGGCATCTTCCTGGTGGCCACCTCCCACGAGGTGGGCGGCCACACCCCCGGCCTCGCCACCATCACCGACAACGGCGGCATCTTCCCGATGGGCATGCTGCCGATGCTGATGGTCGTGCAGGGCGTCGTCTTCGCCTACGCGTCCGTCGAGCTCTGCGGTGTCGCGGCCGGTGAGACCAAGAACCCCGAGAAGATCATGCCCAAGGCGATCAACTCGATCATGTGGCGCGTCGGCCTCTTCTACGTCGGCTCGGTCGTCCTGCTCGCGCTGCTGCTGCCGTACACCTCGTACTCCGGCGACCAGAGCCCGTTCGTCACCGTCTTCGACAAGCTGGGCATCCCGGGCACGGCCGGCATCATGAACCTGGTCGTCCTGACCGCCGCCCTCTCCAGCCTGAACTCCGGCCTGTACTCCACCGGCCGCATCCTGCGCTCGATGGCCATGGCGGGCTCCGCGCCCAAGTTCACCGCCCGCATGAACAAGGGCCAGGTCCCCTACGGCGGCATCCTGCTCACCGCCGCCTTCGGTGTCCTGGGCGTCGGCCTGAACTACGTGATGCCCGGCGAGGCGTTCGAGATCGTGCTGAACCTCGCCTCCATCGGCATCCTCGGCACCTGGGGCATGATCATGCTCTGCTCGCTGCTGTTCTGGTCGCGCTCCAAGGACGGCAGGGTCACCCGCCCCTCCTACAAGCTGCCCTGGGCCCCGTACACGCAGATCGTGACGCTGGTCTTCCTCGCCACCGTCCTGTTCCTGATGTGGTACGGCGGCGGCATCGGCCGCACGACCGTCAACCTCGTCCCGGTCATCGCCCTCCTGCTCGTCGGCGGCTGGTTCGCCGTCCGCAAGCGGGTCAAGGCGCTGGCTGACGGGCAGCAGCAGGACTGACGCACCGCGCCCCGCGCACGCGAGCCCCCGCCGGACACCGTCCGGCGGGGGCTCGCCGCATGTGCCTCGCGCGGCCCGGCGGTTCAGGAGCCGCGGGCGGCCGCGGTGATGCCCAGCCGTTGCCGCACGGGGTGCAGACCGTCCGCGACGAGCCCGGGCCGCGTCCAGCCGAACTCCAGGTCGCACGGCTTGTCGTCCAGCCGGCGCAAGGTCACGGAGACCGGCTCGCCCTTCAGCAGGACCGCCCCGGACAGCGGGGACCTGTCCTCCAGGGAGCCCTTGAACGGCCAGAAGCCGCCATCGGTCAGCGTGAAGGGCTCCTGTGGACGATCCCCCACGGTCAGCCTCACCTCGACGGACGACGCGGCGCAGCCGGAGACCGAGACGGCGCCGTCCCACGCGATGACGGAGGCCTCCTCCGGTGTTCTCGGCACCAGAACCGTGGACCGGGCCGCACCCCGCGGCAGCGTCCACGTCCACACCGGGTCCTGCGGGGCGCACCCGCCCCCTCCCGGGTTGAGATCGGGGACGCAGGGAGTGTCGTGCGCCGGCCTGTCGCCGGAGCGGTAGGACAACAGCACGGCGTTCGACGTGCCGGCGTAGAAGACCCCCATCCCGATGAGTCCCCCCAGCACCAGGGCCACCTGCGCCACGCCGGGCACCACCGGCAGCAGGAGTTTCCGCGGCCGAGTGGCGCGCCGGGTCCCGTAGACCGACCGGCGTGACGGCCGGGGAGCCCCACCGCTCAACTGCTCCTGGAGCCGGTTGTGCCGGAACTGGTGGACCGCCCCCGTCTGGCGCAGCACGCCCAGGGCATGGGCCTCCTCCAGGAACCTCATGGGCCGCCACGGAAGCCGGCGGGTGAGCCACAGCCAGGTACGCGTCACCTGGTACGAACCCCAGGCCGACCCGAGCAGCGTCGCGACGCCGTAGGCCCCGCCGACGCGCACGGCATAGTGCCAGGCCGTCCGTGGCTCCGCCCCCAGCGTGCCGCTCATCCAGGTGCTGACGCCCGCCCCCGTCGCACAGGCCACCACCAGACCCAGCAGCACGCCGATGAGCCTGTACCGGGGGAACGTGGCTCGCGGCCCGTGGTGGGCGTCCTGCGTGACGTACACCTGCCGCAGCTTCGCGCGGAAGCGCACGTGCACGCCGTAGCTCACGGTTCCGGTCAGCAGGCCGGCCAGCGCACCGGCCGTCGCACCGAACAGGGCGGTGAAGAACCACCCGCACACGCCACCGAAGGCGAGACCCACCACCAGCCCCGTGACCACGGAGTCGAGCTGCCACCAGGCGAAGTCGAACGTGCCGTCCCGCCGCATCCTGCGGGCGACGACCTCCAGGTATCGCTTCGCCCGTTCGGGCCCGTAACGGGAGCGGGACCGCTTGTCGTAGACGGCGGGCAGGTAGCTCTCCAGCAGATGGGTCTCGAGCTCGTCCTGCTCGGTGTACGTCAGCAGCTTCCCGGGGTCGGTCACGGCCGCCCGGTAGGCCGTGCGTGCCAGGTGCAGCATCAGCGGGGACGTGAAGGACCGGGCCAGCGGTGACTGCGGGTCGGTGCGCAGGACGTCGACGACCCCGGTCCAGCGCTCGTCGCCGTCCACGCTGGACCACAGGAGGTACGCGATCGCCTCCCCCGGTCTGACCTCGGTGAGCTCCACGGCGTCGGCCCTGGTGAGGCGCTCACCGGTCGTGCGCACGATGGTCTCGTACTCTTCGGCACGGCAGGCCAGCAGGAGGGGAGCGGCGGCCTCCGTCTTCGCCTCGATCTGCTGGACGGCGTCCGCGTGCAGCGGCACCGGCAGCTCGTCGAGGCCGTCGAGCACGGGCATCACCCGCCCCTCCGCGACCAGTTGTGCCGCGACCGTCTTGCCGGACCGGTGCTCCTCGGTCTGCCCGGTGAGCAGTTCCTGGACGTTCCGGACCATCCAGTCCCGTAGGTCGACCGTGGGCCGCCACGCGGACAGCGGCAGCAGCACCGGGACGTGCTCACCGGCCGGCCACACGTCGAGCAGGCTCCTGGCGAGCAGCAGGGCGAGGGCGCTCTTGCCCGCGCCCGGCAGACCCAGCACCACGAGGTGCCCCCGGCGCGGCCCGCCGAAGTACGCGGCCAGGTCCCGCAGATCACCCGCCGGGGGCAGCTCGTTGTGCAGCACCTCCGACCGGGAGCGCACCGGGCGCTTCGTGCGGACCCAGCGGAGGGGGATCGGCTCGGGGCGCTTCAGCGACCGCCGGGTGATCTCCTCGTCCAGCCGCTTCAGGACCGCCTCGCGCAACGCGACGGCCGCGTCGTCGAGGACCGGGTCCGCCCTGCGGCCTGGACCGGGCGCGTCCGCTCCCGGTATCAGCCCGGCGATGCGCTCGGCGAGCCGCCGGACGTCCTCGGCGAGGAACCGCCTGCGCACCTCCGCAGACTGGTGGTTCGTCAGGTCGCGTATGTCCTTTGGCAGTACGTCCGGAGGTGGCAGCTCGGCGCCGTCCAGCAGCACCGGAATGATGGCGATGTCCCGGGCGAGAGCGCGGCGGATCTCCCGCCGGACCCAGTCGTCCTCCCGGTCGACCAGGCGCCGCCCGCCGTCCGGCGCCGACGGGTCGGGGGCCAGCCAGCGGGGGCCGATCAGGACCAGCAGGACCCGCGTCTCCTCGAGCGCCCGCCGGATGGCGTCGGGGTACCGCTCGCCGGGGAGGATGTTCTCGCAGTCGAAGAAGACGCGATCCTTGCCGAACCTCGTGCTCAGCATCTCGTGACAGGCGGCTGACCCGTATCCGGCGTCGAGCGTACGGTAGTTGACGAAAATATCGATCACGGTGCGTCCCCGGCCCCCTTCCGACGATGTCCCCGAGACTAGCGGCGAGGCGGGCCCCCGGGGGGGGCACCGGCAGGGGAGTTGGGGGGACGGATTGACGGCGGTGGACGAGACCGGTCCGGGTACCGCGCGGGTACCGGTACCGCTGGGCGACGAGCGGCTCAAGCACCTGGAGTTCCTCCAGGCCGTCATCGCGCGGCTGGCGAACCATTCCTTCCTGGTGAAGGGGTGGGCGCTCACTCTGGCGGCGGGGTTCTTCGCCGTGTCGGCCAGTCAGCAGAACTGGCAGGTGGCCGCGAGCGGCCTGGTGCCGCTGCTCTGCTTCTGGAGCCTCGACGGCTTCTTCCTCCGCCAGGAGCGCCTCTTCCGGTACTTGTACGACGACGTACGCCGGCCCGGCTCCGCGGTGGAGACGATGTCCATGAACGTGGCACCGTACACCGGCCGGATCAGTTGGCTGCGGGCGGCGCTCTCCCCGACGCTCCGCCTCTATTACGGCGCCCTGTTCCTCACCGAGGCGTCGCTGGTCGCCGTCAACCTGTGAGACGCGCCGCCGCGGCGGCGATGCGGCGGGCGATCCCGTCCAGATGACCCGGGTCGCCGGCCCCCTCGTCGCCGGTGGCCCGGGCCGGCCAGATGGGGCCCATCGCGTCGCCCGGCCACCGCGGCACCAGATGGACGTGCGTGTGCGGCACCGTCTGCGTGGCGGCCGCGCCGGCGGAGCTGATGACGTTCATCCCGGCCGGACGCAGCGCCTCGCGCACGGCCCGGCCGAGGCGCACGGCGGCGCCGAGCAGCCGCTGGGCGTCCTCGTCCGGCATGGCCCACAGGTCCGGCGCGTGCGTCCTCGGTACGACGAGGGTATGGCCGTCCGTCGCGGGCCGCAGCGGCAGGAACGCGACGACGCCGGCGTCCTCGTGGACGATCCGCGCCGGGGCCCGGTGCGCGGCGATCTCGCAGAAGACGCACTCCGCCATCGGTACCTCTCCTCCCGCGCGGCCACCGGACGCCGCCCTCGTACCGCAGTGGTCACCCAATCCGGCCGGAATATGCCCCCGTGCCGCCGTTCCGCCCGCGATAGTGGTGCCGGACAACCGTACGGCGAAGGGAAGAGCCGCCATGGCGCAGCAGGTCAGAGGGGTCATTGCTCCGGGGAAGAACGAGCCCGTCCGGGTGGAGACGATCCTCGTCCCGGACCCCGGCCCGGGCGAGGCGGTCGTGACCGTCCAGGCGTGCGGGGTGTGCCACACGGACCTGCACTACAAGCAGGGCGGCATCAACGACGATTTCCCCTTCCTCCTCGGCCATGAGGCCGCGGGCGTGGTGGAGTCGGTCGGCGACGGTGTCACCGACGTCGCCCCCGGCGACTTCGTGATCCTCAACTGGCGCGCGGTGTGCGGGAAGTGCCGGGCGTGCCGGCGCGGCAGGCCCTGGTACTGCTTCGACACGCACAACGCCACGCAGAGGATGACGCTCCTGGACGGCACGGAGCTGTCACCGGCGCTCGGCATCGGGGCGTTCGCCGAGAAGACTCTGGTGGCCGCCGGTCAGTGCACCAAGGTCGACCCGTCCGTGGCCCCGGCCGTCGCCGGGCTGCTGGGGTGCGGCGTGATGGCCGGCATCGGCGCGGCGATCAATACCGGCCAGGTCGGCCGGGGCGACTCCGTGGCCGTCATCGGCTGCGGCGGCGTCGGCGACGCGGCGATCGTGGGCTCACGCCTCGCGGGCGCCGCCCGGATCATCGCCGTCGACATCGACGACCGGAAGCTGGAGACCGCCCGGTCGATGGGCGCCACCCACACCGTCAACTCCCGTACCACCGACCCCGTCGAGGCCGTCCGGGAGCTCACCGACGGGTTCGGCGCCGACGTCGTGATCGAGGCGGTCGGCCGCCCCGAGACGTACCGCCAGGCGTTCTACGCCCGCGACCTCGCCGGCACGGTCGTCCTCGTCGGCGTACCCACCCCGGAGATGAAGCTGGAGCTGCCGCTGCTCGACGTCTTCGGGCGCGGCGGCGCGCTGAAGTCCTCCTGGTACGGCGACTGCCTGCCGTCCCGCGACTTCCCCATGCTCATCGACCTGCACCAGCAGGGCCGCATCGACCTCGCCGCGTTCGTCACCGAGGAGATCGGCCTCGGTGACGTGGAGAAGGCGTTCGCCCGGATGCACGAGGGCGACGTGCTCCGCTCGGTGGTGATGTTCCGATGACCGCCCGCATCGAGCACCTCGTCACCTCCGGCACCTTCTCCCTGGACGGCGGCACCTGGGACGTCGACAACAACGTGTGGATCGTGGGGGACGGCACCGAGGCGATCGTCATCGACGCCGCGCACGACGCCGACGCCATCCTGGCCGCCCTCGACGGCCGTACGCTGCGGGCCGTCGTCTGCACCCACGCCCACGACGACCACATCGGCGCGGCCCCCGCCCTCGCCGCCGCCACCGGCGCCCGCGTCCTGCTCCACCCCGACGACCTGCCGCTGTGGAAGCAGACGCACCCCGACCACCACCCGGACGGCGAACTCGGCCACGGCCAGACGCTCACCATCGCGGGCACGGACCTCACCGTCCTGCACACCCCCGGCCACGCGCCCGGCGCGGTCTGCCTCCACGCGCCCGAGCTGGGCACCGTCTTCACCGGGGACACGCTCTTCGCCGGCGGCCCGGGCGCCACCGGACGGTCCTTCTCCCACTTCCCGACCATCATCGACTCGATCCGCGACCACCTGCTCACCCTGCCGCCGGAGACCGTCGTCCGCACCGGGCACGGCGACACCACCACGATCGGGGCCGAGGCCCCGCACCTTCAGGAGTGGATCACGCGGGGCCACTGAGCGTCAGCCGGGTGGTGAACCGCATCGGGGCACCCGTGAGCGGGTCGGTGAACTCCAGCGCCCGCGCCAGCAGGCGCAGCGGACGCGTGTAGTCCTCCGGCCCGTCCTCCCGGACGACCGGGTACAGCGGGTCGTCCAGGATCGGCACGCCCAGGCGGGCCATGTGGACCCGCAACTGGTGGGTCTGGCCGGTCGCCGGGACCAGTTGGTACCGGCCGAGCCCGCCCCGGTGCGCCAGCAGCTCGATCCGGCTCTCGCTGTTGGGCTCGCCCGGCACCTCACGCGCCGCCGGCACGCCCCGCTCCTTCACGATCCGGCTGCGCACGGTCACCGGCAGCGCCAGCCCCGGATCGTGGCCGGCCACCGCCTCGTACTCCTTGCGCACCCGCCGGTCGCGGAACAGCGTCTGGTACGCGCCCCGGTCCTCCGGCCGCACCACGAAGAGCACCAGGCCCGCCGTCAGCCGGTCCAGCCGGTGCGCCGGCTGGAGCTCCGGCAGGTCCAGGTCGCGCCGCAGCCGCGCCAGCGCCGTCTCGGTGACGTGCCGCCCGCGTGGCGTCGTGGCCAGGAAGTGCGGCTTGTCGGCGACGACGATCCGCTCGTCCCGGTGCACGACGCCCACCTCGAACGGCACCCGCTCCTCGGCCGGGAAGTCCCGGTGGAACCAGACGTACCGCCCCGCCGCGTACGGCTCCGCCGCCCCGACCGGCGCCCCGTCCGCCCCGACGAACCGCCCCTCGGCGAGCATCGCGTCCACCCGCTCGGCGCCGATGGCCCCCGCGTACCGCCCCAGCAGATGGTCCCGGACGGTCGCCCACGCACCGCCGGGGTCGGCGGGCAGGCGCAGCCGCACCGGGTCGATCCCGGCACGCTGCGGCAGCGGAGCCACGGGGGCCTTGGTTCTGCGTCTCACCCGCCCACGGTATACGCCCTCGTCACGGCCGCCCCAGGGCTCCGGCGGCGGGCAGGGCGGCGGCGATCCGGTCCCAGGCGGCACGGTCCCGCGCGACCGGAGGCAGCGTCTCGCCCGTCCCGCCGCCCCAGTTCGTCGCGACGGCCACCGGGTCCTCGCCGGTCGTGGCGCCCGCCGCCAGCGCGGCGGCACCGAGGGCGACCAGCTCGGTGGCACGGGGCAGGACGACCGGCCGCCCGGACAGGCGGCGCACGGTCTCGACCCACGTACGCCCCCGGGCGCCGCCGCCGATGAGCCGCAGCGGCACGTCCTCGCCCGTGCGGGGCAGGGCGTCCAGGGCCCGCAGCACGGTGAACACGGCCCCCTCGTAGGCGGCGCCGAGGAGCTGCTGCCGGGTGGTGGCGTGGCGGAGCCCGGTCAGCAGCCCCGAGGCATGGGGAAGGTCGGGCGTGCGCTCGCCGTCGAGGTACGGCAGCAGAACGGCCTCGCCGCCGGGTACGGCGTCCTCGCGGTCCAGGCCCAGCAGCGCGGCCACCTTGTCGACGGCGAGCGTGCAGTTCAGGGTGCACCCGAGCGGCAGGTGGACGCCGGCCCCGTCGGTGGCGGCGAAGCCCGCGAGCGCGGCCGTGGCGGGGCGGGTGCGGGTCGCCGCGAAGACCGTGCCCGACGTGCCGAGGGAGACCACCGGGTGGTCCAGCAGGCCCTGCCCGCCCAGCCCGAGGCCGACCGCGGCGGCCATGTTGTCCCCGGTGCCCGCGGCGACGGCGATGCCCTCCGGCAGGCCCAGCTCCCGCGCCGCGGCGGCGGTCAGCGACCCGGCCCGGGTGGCGCCGGTGGGCGCGACGGCCGGGAGGAGGGCCGCGTCCAGCTCCAGCAGGTCCAGCAGACCGGAGTCGTACGCCCCGGTCGCGGGGGAGTACCAGCAGGTGCCGGACGCGTCGCCCGGGTCGGTGGCGGCCGTCCCGCTCAGGCGCTCGGTCAGGAAGTCGTGGGGGAGGCGCACGGCGGCCGCCGCCCGCGCCGTGCGCGGCTCGTGCTCGCACAGCCACCGCCACTTGGCGGCCGTCATCGACGCCACCGGTACGGAGCCGGTACGGGCCAGCCAGCCCTCCGCGCCCAGCTTCGCGGTCAGGGCGGCGGCCTGCGGCGCGCTGCGGGTGTCGTTCCACAGCAGGGCGGGGCGCAGCGGGCGGCCGGAGGCGTCCAGGGTGACCAGCCCGTGCTGCTGGCCGGCGACCGCGATGCCGGTGACCGCCCGGGCGTCGAGCCCTGCCAGGGCGCGGGCGACGGCTTCGGCGAGCGCCCGCCACCACTGCTCGGGGTCGCTCTCGCGGGCACCGGCCGTGCCGGTCACCGTGTGCGCGGCCCGGCCCGTGGCCAGGACGCGCCCGGAGGAGGCGTCCACGACGACCGCCTTGGTGGACTGGGTGGAGCTGTCCACCCCGATGACTGCCGGGGACGACGGCATCGCGTACCTCTCAGACGTCTTGGCCGGGGAGCATCCGTAGCGTATTAGTAATGTGAGAAAACAAATAGACCGGAGGACGGAACATGTCGGAACGCTTCATCCCCACACCCGAGGACCGCTTCACCTTCGGGCTCTGGACCGTCGGCTGGCAGGGCGCCGACCCCTTCGGCACCGCGACCCGCCCCGCCCTCGATCCCGTCGAGTCCGTGGAGCGCCTCGCCGCCCTCGGTGCGTACGGTGTCACCTTCCACGACGACGACCTGATCCCCTTCGGGTCCTCGGACGCCGACCGCGAGGCCGTGGTCAAGCGGTTCCGGGCGGCCCTGGACCGCACCGGCATGAAGGTGCCCATGGCCACCACCAACCTGTTCACGCACCCCGTCTTCAAGGACGGCGCCTTCACCGCCAACGACCGCGACGTACGCCGCTACGCGCTGCGCAAGACCATCCGCAACATCGACCTGGCCGTCGAGCTCGGCGCCACGGTGTACGTGGCCTGGGGCGGCCGCGAGGGCGCGGAGTCCGGCGCCGCCAAGGACGTACGCGCCGCCCTCGACCGCATGAAGGAAGCGTTCGACGTGCTCGGTCAGTACGTCACCGAGCAGGGCTACGACCTGCGCTTCGCCATCGAGCCCAAGCCCAACGAGCCGCGCGGCGACATCCTCCTGCCCACCATCGGCCACGCCCTCGCCTTCATCGACCGCCTTGAACGCCCCGAACTCGTCGGCGTCAACCCCGAGGTCGGCCACGAGCAGATGGCGGGCCTCAACTTCCCCCACGGCATCGCCCAGGCCCTGTGGGCCGGCAAGCTCTTCCACATCGACCTCAACGGCCAGTCCGGCATCAAGTACGACCAGGACCTCCGCTTCGGCGCGGGCGACCTCCGCCAGGCGTTCTGGCTGGTCGACCTGCTCGAGAGCGCCCGCTACGACGGCCCGCGCCACTTCGACTTCAAGCCCGTGCGCACCGACGGCTCCGAGGGCGTCTGGGAGTCCGCCAGGAACTGCATGCGCAACTATCTGATCCTCAAGGAGCGCGCCGCCGCCTTCCGGGCGGACCCCGAGGTCCGGGCCGCCCTCACCGCCTCGCGCCTCCCCGACCTGGCCCGCCCCACCGCCGACGACGGCCTCGCCGCGCTGCTGGCGGACCCCTCCGCGTACGAGACCTTCGACCCCGCCGCCGCGGCCGCGCGCTCCATGGCCTTCGAGCGCCTCGACCAGCTCGCCCTGGAGCACCTCCTGGCCACCCGCTGAGACCGCCCGGCCGCCATCTGCCCGGCGGGCGCGGCCGGCCTGACCGGGCGCCGTCCCCGCCCCGACCGTGGCCGGCCGCGACCGACCTCCGGCCGGCCCGGTACGGTCACCGCTCCGCGCGGCCCGCGTACCCCGCCGGGTCGGCCATCACGTCCCGCACCACCAGCGCGGCGGCACCCCGCGCCGCGTCCCCGGACGACGACGAACCCCGCAGCCGCCCACCGCCCGCCGGCCACAGCCCCGACACCACCCGCAGGGCCAGCTCCCGGTCCGCCGCCGGACCCAGCCACGGCATCAACGGCCGGTAGATCCCGCCCAGCACCACCGCCTCCGGGTCCAGCAGGTTCACCGCCCCGGACACCACCAGGCCCAGCATCCGCCCGGCCCGCTCCAGCGCCGCCACCGTCCGGACGTCACCGGCGCGGGCACGCCGTTCCAGCTCCGCCACCCCGGGCAGGCCGGACGCCTCGTCGAGGCCCGCGTCCCGCAGCAGCGCGGCCTGACCCGCGTACTGCTCCAGGCACCCCCGCGAACCGCACCGGCACTCCGGCCCGTCCGCGTCCGCGACCACGTGTCCGATCTCCCCGGCGAACCCGTGCGCCCCGCGCAGCAGCTCACCGCCGACGACGACCGCGCCGCCCACCCCGATCTCGCCCGTGAGGTACACGAAGCTGCGCACTGGCTCCGGCCCGCCGAACCACAGCTCCGCCAGCGCCGCCGCGTTCGCCTCGTTGTCCGATCCCACCGGCAGCGCCGGCCGGCCCGGCCGCAGGGCGCCCAGCGCCTCCCCGAACAGCCCCTCCGCGGCCACCCGGTCCCAGCCGAGGTTCGGCGCCTGGAGCACCGTGCCGGCGGAGACCAGCCCGGGCAGCGCGAGCCGCGCCCCCGCCGCGTACAGCTCCTGCCCCGCCGCCGACTCCAGCGTCCGCGCCGCGATCCGCGCGGCCCGCCCCAGCACCTCGCCGGGCGCCGCGCCCCGGTTGTCCACCTGCTCGGTCAGCCGCACCCGGTCGGCACCGGAGAGGTCCACCACGCACACGGAGACGTAGTCGACGTTGATCTCGACGCCCAGCCCGGCCGGACCGGTGCGCGCCACCCGCAGCGCCGTGCCCGGCCGCCCGGCCTGCCCGCTGAACGTCTTGCCCCGCTCGGTCAGGAACCCGCCCGCCAGGAGCTGTTCGACCAGTGACGACACCGCCGCCCGCGTGAGCCCCACCCGCGCCGCGACCGCCGCCCGGGTCGCCTCGCCCTCGTCGTGCACGGCCCGCAGCACCAGGCTGAGGTTGTGCCGCCGCACGGTGTCCTTGTCGGCCTTGGGCTCCAGCGGACCGGGAGTGTTCTTCATGGTGCGGCCGAGCCTATGCGAAGCCCGTCCACACGGAAGCGCGGGCCCGGTCTGCCGACCGGACCCGCGCTCTCTCTGTGTCCGAGGGGGGACTTGAACCCCCACGCCCGATAAAGGGCACTAGCACCTCAAGCTAGCGCGTCTGCCATTCCGCCACCCGGACAAGGTGTCTGTCTCGCGGCCCGTGGCCGTTCCGACGTGGAAAACCATAGCAAACATTGGGAGTGCCCGATCACGCCCCCATGCGCGCCGGGGGAGGGGGCAGGATGGGAGCACCCAGCAGCAGCTACGCGGGAGGAACGAGCGTGAGCGAGTCGAGCACGGCGCGAACCGCCACCGTCAGGGGCGAGGACGAGGTCACCGGCCTCTGCCGCGACCTCATCCGGATCGACACCAGCAACTACGGCGACCACTCGGGCCCGGGGGAGCGGGCGGCCGCCGAGTACGTCGCCGAGAAGCTCGCCGAGGTGGGGCTCGAGCCGAAGATCATCGAGTCCCACAAGGGACGCGCCTCCACCGTGGCGCGCATCGCCGGCGAGGACCCCTCCCGGCCGGCCCTCCTGATCCACGGCCACACCGACGTCGTCCCGGCCAACGCCGACGACTGGACGCACCACCCGTTCTCCGGCGAGATCGCCGACGGCTGCGTCTGGGGACGCGGCGCGGTCGACATGAAGGACATGGACGCGATGACCCTCGCGGTCGTACGGGACCGGCTGCGCAGCGGCCGGAAGCCGCCGCGGGACATCGTGCTGGCGTTCCTCGCCGACGAGGAGGCGGGCGGCACGTACGGCGCCCGTTACCTGGTCGACAAGCACCCCGACCTGTTCGAGGGCGTCACCGAGGCGATCGGCGAGGTCGGCGGCTTCTCCTTCACGGTCAACGAGAACCTGCGCCTGTACCTGGTGGAGACCGCCCAGAAGGGCATGCACTGGATGCGGCTGACCGTCGACGGCACGGCCGGCCACGGCTCGATGACCAACCGCGACAACGCCATCACCGAGCTGTGCGAGGCGGTGGGGCGGCTCGGCCGGCACACCTGGCCGGTACGGGTCACCAAGACCGTGCGGTCCTTCCTCGACGAGCTGTCCGACGCGCTCGGCACCCCGCTGGACCCGGAGGACATGGACGCCACGCTCGCCAAGCTGGGCGGCATCGCCAAGATGATCGGCGCCACCCTGCGCAACTCCGCCGCCCCGACCATGCTCGGCGCCGGCTACAAGGTCAACGTCATCCCCGGACAGGCGACCGCCCACGTCGACGGGCGCTTCCTGCCGGGGTACGAGGAGGAGTTCCTGGCCGACCTCGACCGGCTGCTCGGGCCGCGCGTCCGGCGCGAGGACGTGCACGCCGACAAGGCGCTGGAGACGAGCTTCGACGGGGACCTGGTGGACGCCATGCAGTCCGCGCTCAAGGCGGAGGACCCCATCGCCCGGGCGGTGCCGTACATGCTCTCCGGCGGTACGGACGCCAAGTCCTTCGACGACCTCGGCATCCGCTGCTTCGGCTTCGCACCGCTGAAGCTCCCCCCCGAGCTGGACTTCGCGGGCATGTTCCACGGCGTGGACGAGCGCGTTCCGGTGGAGGGCCTGAAATTCGGCGTCCGCGTGCTGGACCGCTTCATCGACGCGAGCTGAGGCAGGGGGCCGGCACCCTGGACCTATTACCTGGAATAGTCGGCTGAAACGAAACTCCAATAATCGCCCGCGTGTGCACATCTGACCGAAAAGGGTGAACGGAGTCATCGGGTCGTAGCTCGAATACCTCCCTGTCGTTACAGGTGGTGCGGTCCGCGGCTGGGACCGCATTGCCAACAAGGAGGAATAATGATCAAGAAGGTCGCCGCTGTCGCGGCCGCCACCGGTGGACTGGTCCTGGCGGGCGCCGGCATGGCCGTCGCCGATGCGGGTGCGCAGGGTGCCGCCGTGGGCTCCCCCGGTGTCATTTCGGGCAATGTGATCCAGGTTCCCATCCACATCCCGGTCAACGCCTGCGGCAACACGGTGAACATCATCGGCCTGCTGAACCCGGCCTTCGGGAACGTCTGCGTCAACGACTGACGTTGAGCCTCGACCCCTCAGGGGTCTGAGCCCGGCCGGCCCCGGAGCGCGCGCCATGCGCTCCGGGGCCGGTGGACATTCGGCCTCCGTGCGCTGTGCCCGGAGGCATATACGGAAAGCCCAGAAGGCAGGGAACCAGCTATGCGACAGGTCACGCGAAAGGGCCTGACCATCGTGGCGGCCGCGGGCGGCGTACTCGCCCTCGGTGGGGGATTCGCCCAGGCGCACACGGGCGCCGACGCGCACGGAGCCGCGACCAATTCCCCCGGCGTCGCGTCCGGGAACAATGTGCAGGCGCCGGTGAGCGTGCCGGTGAACGCGTGCGGCAACACCGTGAACGTCGTCGGGGCACTGAACCCGTCGTTCGGGAACAAGTGCGTCAACAAGTCCAGCGGTGCCAAGGCGAGCGGGGCGGCCGCCAATTCCCCGGGCGTCGCGTCCGGGAACAACGTCCAGGCGCCGGTGAACGTGCCGGTGAACGCGTGCGGCAACAGCGTCAACGTCGTCGGCGGGCTGAACCCGGCGTTCGGCAACGAGTGCGCCAACGGCCACCCGCACAAGCCGGGCAAGCCGGGCAACCCCGGGAACCCGGACGAGCCGGGCAACCCCGGGAACCCGGACGAGCCCGGTAACCCCGGGAACCCGGACGAGCCGGGCAACCCCGGGAACCCCGATGAGCCGGGCAACCCCGACGAGCCCGACGAGCCGGGGAAGCCGGACGAGCCCGGCAAGCCCGGTGAGCCGGGTGAGCCCGGCAAGCCCGGGACGCCGGACAGCCCGGACGAGCCCGGTTCACCGATCGAGCCCAACGAGCCCGGCACGCAGACCGTCACCCCGCCGAAGGCGGACGACGAGCTCGCGCTGACCGGTGGAGCCCCGCTCGGCATGCTGATCCCGGCGGGCGCGGGCCTGCTGCTCGGGGGCACGGTCCTCTACCGTCGCACCCGGCAGTCCGCGTAGCCCCCGCTCCCGCGGACACGACGGAGCGGGCCCCATGATCGCGGGGCCCGCTCCGTTCCGTTCGCCACCCTCACCAGGTGGCGCGCACCTGACGAATGATGCGCCGGCGCAGCCGCACACGGCGGCTGCCGTCCCGGTGCAGACTCAGGCGGTCCAACTCCCAGTGTCCGTACTCGGCATGGTCGGTCAGCAGACGGGTCGCCTCCTTGCGGGAGACCCCGCGAGGTACGTACACGTCGACAAATTCGTATTCCGGCATCGCATCTATTGTGCGGGCACCGGCCCGGTACGGATAGCGTCTGCACTATGTCTGATGCTGCGCAGCCCACCGCTGCCGAGGTACGCGCCGCCGCCGAGGCGGTCAAAGCCGCACTGGACCGTCACCTGGAGGCGGTCGAGAACCGCACGGGTGATGACGACCCGGCCGTCTACGCCGCCTTCAACGCCCTCGCCACCGCGGCCGAGGCCTACGACGAGCGGCTCTACGACCGCTACGACGAGGTCACGCCGTTCGAGATCCCCGGCGTGGAGGACTCCCTGCCGCCGTACGAGGGCCCGGAGGCGCCGAACGCGCTGACGGTGCTGATCCGCCGCGACTACGCGGTGGCCGAGCCACAGCGGCTGCTGGCCCAGGCGCAGCGCATCGCGGACCTCGACCGGGAGGACGACGGCGCGGACGCCGCCGCCGTGGTGGGCACGAGCGTGCACGCGGCACTCGGCGTGCTCTTCGGCGAGTTCGAGCCGGACGAGATCGCTTCGCGGCACAAGGAATTCGGTCTGGAGGAGGGCGACTCCACGCTGTGGGTCGCGGCCGCGGACGAGCTCCCGGAAGCGGGCGAGTGGCTGAGCACCCCGTTCGACCAGGCCGACCCGGGCCGGGTGATCTGCCGCTTCGACGTGAGCGCGGTCTTCGACGAGGACGAGATCCACGGCGACCCGGAGGCCGCCCGCCCGGACACCCCCTGACCGTTCCGGCCACCACGCCGTACGCGGGCCGCTCCCGCGTACGCCGTTCGCCCGCCCGGACCCACTGAACGGCCGCGCCCGGCGCCCCCTGCACGGGGGCACCGGGCGCGCGGCGTGTGGGGCGCGCCCGCCGGCGCCGGGCACCGGGCGCGCGGCGGCGTGGCGGGGCCGGGAGGCCCCCCCTGCCCGGCCCGGCGCGGCGCCCCCGCCCGGCGCCCCGGGGCCCCCGCCCGCCATGCGTCCGGGGGGGCCCCCGGGGGGGGCGGGGGGGGGGGGGGGGGGGGGGGGGGGGGGGGGGGGGGGGTTCCCCGCGCCGCGGCCCGGGCGGCCCCGGCCACGCCCGGCGGCCGCCGGGGGGGCCGGCCCCCCCCCCCCGCACGCGGCGCCGGCCCCCGC
>NZ_SMNQ01000013.1 GCF_004353505.1 Streptomyces sp. WAC05374 | reverse complement strand
ATCTCCGCCAACTCCACCCCATGCAACGACACGAACCCACCCCTGAAGCACGACGACGGCCTGCACAACCCCAACGGGTCATACAGGCCGTCGTCACGCAGGCCCCGGATTAACCAACAGCGTCCGATCGCGGCCGGGGGCTTCGGCGTTTCTAGGGGGCCGGGCTGAGGTCGCCGTCGGTGTTCATGTCGAAGACGCCCTGCGTCTTGCCGTCGACCTTCAGGTGCTTGAGCCAGTGCTTGGAGAGGTTGTGCACGTTCCTGTGCTGCATCTCCCAGACCACCGAGTGCCCGGCGCAGGCGAGCTTGACCATGAGCTTGTGGGGCCCCGCGACGGCCTCGTAGAGGGCCGGGACGGAGAAGTTGAGCTCGGGGTCGGGGTTCGGGGGCGAGGTGTTCACCTGCCGGTCGTACTCGCCGTACACGATGAGGACCGGCACGCTGCCGCCGAGGACGCCGCCCTGGGCCGCCGTGGTCTCGTTCCAGCCCCACCGGACGAAGTTCCTGATCCGGTTGAGGCCCTCCGGCGGCCCCCAGGTGCTGCCGACCGGGTCGCTCTGCATGATCGCTTCCCAGACGACGTCCTTCATCTCGTCCTCGCGCTGGCCCTCGCAGTGAACCTCGCTGCCCCAGCCGTTCCAGGTGCCGTTCTTCGTGCCGAGGAAGGTCGGGAAGCCGGGTCGCGGGAGCCGGCTCGGAGGGTTCGACGTTCCCTTGGGCGGGAAGATCGGCGCCAGCAGGAACAGGCTCTCCACCCGGTCCGGGTTCTTCACCGCGTACGGCCCCATCGTGAACGCGGCGGCGGACCAGCCGATGAAGGCGACCTTCTCGACGTCGCACTCCTTGCGGATGAAGTCCACGACGGTGTGCAGCTCGTCCCGGTCGCTGTACGAGTTGGTGAGCTGGAACGGGTACCTCGGTGTGCACGGGGTGAATCCGGGCGGTCGCGGTGTCAGGAGGTTCTGTTGCGCGGGATTGACGTTGCACGGATCGTTCATCGTGGGACGCGGCGACAGTCCGGAGCCCTGGAGGTCCATCATGAACACGTCGTAGCCGGACCTGGCCAGGTGCTCGGCCCAACTGTACGAGGCGTGCCGGAGGTCGAACCCGGCGAGCACCGGGACGCTCCGGCCGTGCAGCATGAGGACGGGCTTGCGCGGCCCGCCACCGCCCGCCGCCGGGTCCCTCACCTCCCGCACGAAGAGCTCGACCATCTCGTCCTTGTTGGCGGGGACGGTGGACGTGTGGGGAACACCGTGGTCGGTGGTCACGATCGCCATGGGCAGTCCGTTCTGTCGGCCCGGTCCGGGACGCCACGCCCCGGCCAGGCCAGGCTCCGCGCACCGGCTCGCCGCCGCCACAGCACCGCGTCCGGCGGTGTGACCTTCACCGCTCCGGGCGGGGGGACTGTGCAGCCTGGTTACCCGCAAGTAGCATGGGCCGTGCAAGCGCGCGCTTAGGCGTGTGCCCGCAGCAGTGCCACCCCGCACCCTGGAGGAGAGCCATCGTGCCTCGTACCGTCAGGGACGTCGTCTTCGTCGACGGCGTCCGCACCCCGTTCGGCAAGGCGGGCCCGAAGGGCATCTACCACGAGACCCGCGCCGACGATCTCGTCGTGAAGGCCATCCGGGAGCTGCTGCGCCGCAACCCCGGCCTGGACCCGGCGAAGATCGACGAGGTCGCCATCGCCGCGACCACGCAGATCGGCGACCAGGGCCTGACCATCGGCCGCACCGCCGGCATCCTCGCGGGCCTGCCGCAGTCGGTGCCCGGCTACTCCATCGACCGCATGTGCGCGGGCGCCCTCACGGCCGTCACGAGCGTCGCCGGTTCGATCGCCTTCGGCGCGTACGACGCCGTCATCGCCGGCGGTGTCGAGCACATGGGCCGCCACCCCATGGGTGAGGGCGTCGACCCGAACCCGCGCTTCGTCAGCGAGAAGCTGGTCGACGAGTCCGCCCTCTTCATGGGCATGACCGCCGAGAACCTGCACGACCGCTACCCGCACATCACCAAGCAGCGCGCCGACGAGTACGCCGTGCGCTCCCAGGAGAAGGCCGCCAAGGCGTACGCCAACGGCAAGATCCAGGCCGACCTGGTGCCGATCTCGGTGCGCCGCACCAACGCCGAGGCGGGCGAGACGGGCTGGGGCCTGGTCACCGCCGACGAGCCGATGCGCCCGGGCACCACCCTGGAGTCGCTGGCGAACCTGAAGACGCCGTTCCGCGTCCACGGCAACGTCACCGCCGGCAACGCCGCGGGCCTCAACGACGGCGCCACCGCGTCGATCATCGCCTCCGAGGACTTCGCCCGCGAGAACGGCCTCCCGGTGAAGATGCGCCTCGTCTCGTACGCCTTCGCGGGCGTCGAGCCGGAGGTCATGGGCTACGGCCCGATCCCCGCGACCGAGAAGGCCCTGGCCAAGGCCGGCCTGTCGATCGAGGACATCAACCTCTTCGAGATCAACGAGGCCTTCGCCGTCCAGGTGCTGGCCTTCCTCGACCACTACGGCATCGCCGACGACGACGCGCGCGTCAACCAGTACGGCGGCGCCATCGCCTTCGGCCACCCGCTGGCCTCCTCCGGCGTCCGTCTGATGACGCAGCTCGCCCGCCAGTTCGAGGAGCAGCCGGAGGTCCGTTACGGCCTCACCACCATGTGCGTCGGCTTCGGCATGGGCGCCACGGTCATCTGGGAAAACCCCCACTGGGAGGGCAAGTGAGCACCACCGCTGAGCTTCTGAAGGGTGCGGCCGAGCTGTTCCCGGACGAGGTCGTCACCAGCGCCCACGTACGGCACTTCGACCTCCCCTTCGGGGCGGGCCGGTTCGCGCTGATCACGCTGGACAACGGCTTCGACCACACCAAGCCGACCACCTTCGGGCCGCAGTCCCTGGCGAACCTCAACACCGCCATCGACCAGGTCGAGAAGGAGGCGGCCGAGGGCACGATCGTCGGCGTCGGCATCACCGGCAAGCCGTTCATCTTCGCCGTCGGCGCCGACCTCAAGGGCGTCGAGCTGCTGAAGCGCCACGAGGACGCGCTCGCCATCGGCAAGGGCGGCCACGACGTCTTCAAGCGGCTGTCGTCGCTGGGCGTGCCGACCTTCGCGTACTACAACGGCGCGGCGATGGGCGGCGGCGTCGAGGTCGGCCTGCACTGCACCTACCGCACCGTGTCGGCGGCCCTGCCGGCCTTCTCGCTGCCCGAGGTCTTCCTCGGTCTGGTCCCCGGCTGGGGCGGCTGCACCATCCTGCCGAACCTGATCGGCGCCGACCGCGCGGTCTCGGTCATCATCGAGAACTCGCTCAACCAGAACAAGCAGCTCAAGGGCGCTCAGGTCTACGAGCTCGGGATCGCGGACGCGATCTTCGAGGGCGCGGACTTCCTGGAGCAGTCGCTGCTGTGGACGGCCTCCGTCCTCAAGGGCGAGATCGTGGTCGAGCGCGCCGACGTCGACCGCGGCGAGGGCTGGGACGCGGCCGTGGCCCGTGGCCGGTTCATCGCCGACTCCAAGGTGCACGGTGCGGCCCCGGCCGCGTACCGCGCCCTGGACATCATCGAGGCGGCCAAGGACGGCGACCTCCAGAAGGGCTTCGACGCCGAGGACACGGCGCTCGCCGACCTCATCATGGGCGGCGAGCTGCGCTCCGGCATCTACGCCTTCAACCTGGTCCAGAAGCGCGCCAAGCGCCCGGCCGGCGCGCCGGACAAGAGCCTGGCCCGCCCGGTCACCAAGGTCGGTGTCGTCGGCGCCGGTCTGATGGCCTCGCAGCTCGCGCTGCTGTTCCTGCGCCGCCTCGAGGTCCCGGTCGTCCTGACGGACATCGACCAGGAGCGCGTCGACAAGGGCGTGGGCTACGTCCAGGGCGAGATCGACAAGCTGCTCGGCAAGGGCCGCATCAACCAGGACAAGGCCAACCGCCTCAAGGGCCTGGTCTCCGGTGTCCTGGACAAGGCCGAGGGCTTCGCGGACGCGGACTTCATCATCGAGGCCGTGTTCGAGGAGATGTCGGTCAAGCAGAAGGTGTTCGCGGAGGTCGAGGCGGTCGCCCCGGCGCACGCGATCCTCGCCACCAACACCTCCTCGCTGTCGGTGTCGGAGATGGCCTCCAAGCTCCAGCACCCGGAGCGCGTGGTCGGCTTCCACTTCTTCAACCCGGTCGCGATCCTGCCGCTGCTGGAGATCGTCCGCGGTGAGAAGACCGACGACGCGTCGCTGGCGACCGCGTTCGGTGTCGCGAAGAAGCTGAAGAAGACGGCCGTGCTCACGAAGGACGCCCCGGCGTTCGTCGTGAACCGCATCCTCACCCGCTTCATGGGCGAGATCCAGAACGTCATCGACGAGGGCACCCCGGTCGAGACGGCCGAGAAGGCCATCGAGCCGCTGGGTCTGCCGATGTCGCCCCTGGTGCTGCTGGAGCTGGTCGGCCCGGCCATCGGCCTGCACGTCTCGGAGACCCTCAACCGGGCCTTCCCGGAGCGCTTCACGGTCTCCCCGAACCTCAAGGCGGTCGTCGAGGCGGGCAAGCGCGGCTTCTACGTCTACGACTCGGGCAAGCCCGAGCTGGACCCCGAGGTCGCGGCGCTGCTGAAGCAGGGCGACACCGTCCTGACCGAGCAGCAGGTGCGGGACCGCGTCCTGGACGCGGTGGCGCAGGAGATCGGCCTGATGCTGGACGAGGGCGTCGTCGCCGAGGCCCAGGACATCGACCTGTGCCTCATCACGGGCGCCGGCTGGCCCTTCCACCTGGGCGGCATCACGCCGTACCTGGACCGCGAGGGCGTCTCGGAGCGCGTGAACGGCAAGCGTTTCCTGGAGCAGGGCGTGGCGAGCGTCCCGGCGTAACGCGCCGGACGAGCGTCGGACGGGCCGTGGGGGCTTCCCCCGCGGCCCGTCCGCCGTTTCACGGGCCCGTACGGGACTCGGCTCAGGCGTCGTCTCCGGCGAGCGCGGCGAGGATCTGCTCGCCGTACTTGGCCAGCTTGTTCTCGCCCACGCCGCTGACACCGCCCAGTTCCGCGAGGGTGGTGGGCGGGGCGCCGGCGATCTGGCGCAGGGTGGCGTCGTGGAAGATGACGTACGCGGGGACGCCCTGCTCCTTCGCGGTCGCCGCGCGCCAGGCACGGAGCCGTTCGAAGACGGGGAGCGCCTCCTCGGGGAGGTCGGCGACCGGGGCGCGCTTGGCCGCCTTGGCCGCGCGCGCGGGGCGTTCCGGTTCGCTGCGGAGCAGCACCTCGCGGCGGCCGCCGAGGACGTCGGCGGAGGTGTCGGTCAGCACGAGCGTGCCGTAGTCGCCCTCGACTGCGAGGAGGCCCTGCGCGAGGAGCTGGCGCACGACGCCGCGCCACTGCGACTCGTTCAGCTCGGTGCCGATGCCGAAGACGCTGAGGGCGTCGTGGTCGAACTGGATGACCTTGGCCGTCCTGCGGCCGAGCAGGATGTCGATGATCTGTCCGGCGCCGAACTTCTGATTGCGCTCCCGCTTGAGCCTTACGACGGTCGACAGCAGCTTCTGGGCGGCGATGGTGCCGTCCCACGACTTCGGCGGCGACAGGCAGGTGTCGCAGTTCCCGCACGCCTCCGACTCCTGGCCGAAGTACGCCAGCAGCCGCACCCGGCGGCACTCGACCGTCTCGCACAGCGCGAGCATGGCGTCGAGGTGCGCGGCGAGCCGGCGGCGGTGCTCGGCGTCGCCCTCGGAGCCGTCGATCATCTTGCGCTGCTGGACGACGTCCTGGAGCCCGTACGCCAGCCAGGCCGTGGAGGGCAGGCCGTCGCGCCCGGCGCGGCCGGTCTCCTGGTAGTAGCCCTCCACCGACTTCGGCAGGTCGAGGTGGGCGACGAAGCGGACGTCGGGCTTGTCGATGCCCATGCCGAAGGCGATCGTCGCGACCACGACCAGCCCGTCCTCGCGCAGGAACCGGGCCTGGTTCTCGGCGCGGGTGCGGGCGTCGAGGCCCGCGTGGTACGGGACGGCGTCGATGCCGTTCTCCACCAGGAAGGCCGCCGTCTTCTCGACCGAGGCCCGCGACAGGCAGTACACGATGCCGGCGTCGCCGGCGTGCTCGCCGCGGATCAGCTCCAGGAGCTGCCGCTTGGGCTCGTTCTTGGGCGCGATGCGGTACTGGATGTTGGGGCGGTCGAAGCTCGCCACGAAGTGCCGGGCGTCGGTGAGCTTCAGCCGGGTGGCGATCTCCGCGTGGGTGGCCCGGGTGGCGGTCGCGGTGAGGGCGATCCGGGGCACGTCCGGCCACTGCTCGTGGAGGGCGGAGAGCTGGAGGTAGTCGGGGCGGAAGTCGTGGCCCCACTGGGCGACGCAGTGCGCCTCGTCGATGGCGAACA
Organism: Streptomyces sp. WAC05374; assembly: GCF_004353505.1. GTDB lineage: Bacteria > Actinomycetota > Actinomycetes > Streptomycetales > Streptomycetaceae > Streptomyces. The sequence continues at coordinate 200,107 of NZ_SMNQ01000013.1, read as the reverse complement.
GCGCGATGGTGCCGCGCCGCAGGAGCTGGAGCGTCGACTCGACGCGCAGCCGTTCCGGGGCCAGGTACAGCAGGTCCAGCTCGCCGGCGGCGAACTCGGCCTCCACCAGCCGCCGCTCGTCCATGTCCTGGGTGGAGTTGAGGAACCCGGCACGTACGCCGAGGGCCCGCAGGGCGTCGACCTGGTCCTGCATGAGGGCGATGAGCGGGGAGATGACGACCCCGACGCCCGGGCGGACCAGCGCGGGGATCTGGTAGCAGAGCGACTTGCCGCCACCGGTGGGCATCAGGACCAGGGCGTCACCGCCGCCCACCACATGGTCGATGATCTCCCGCTGGCTGCCCCGGAAGGAGTCGTAGCCGAAGACCCTGCCCAGCACCCGCAGGGCGTCGTCGGTCGCGTGGTCCGCGCGGTCGTGGTCCTGGTGGTCCGGGTGGTCGTCGCCGGGGGAAGTCATCCGGCGATTCTACGAGCGGCCGCCCCGAACGGCCCAAACGGCGAACGGGGCGGCCTGCGCTCTGGTAGCGCGAGGGTTACGGGGCCCTCCGGCCCATCGGGTACTGGTGTCCGCCCAGGCGGCTGTGGGAGCGCCCGTACAGGAAGTACACGACGATGCCGATGGCCATCCACACGGCGAAGCGGAACCAGGTCTCGTTCGGCAGGTTGAGCATCAGCCACAGCGAGGCGGCCACCGACAGGATCGGGACGACCGGCACCCAGGGGGTGCGGAACGCGCGGTGCAGGTCGGGGCGGGTGCGCCGCAGGATGATCACGCCGATGGCGACGACCACGAAGGCGAAGAGGGTGCCGATGTTCACCAGGGTCGCCAGTTCGTCGATGCTGGTGAAGCCGGAGACGAAGGCGATGATCACGCCGAGCAGGATGGTCGGGCGGTACGGGGTGCGGAACTTCGGGTGCGTGACGGAGAAGAAGCGCGGCAGCAGCCCGTCGCGGCTCATCGCGAAGAACACCCGGGTCTGGCCGAGGAGCAGGATGAGGCACACGGTCGTCAGGCCCACCGAGGCACCGAAGCTGATCACACCGGCGTAGAAGGGGTGCCCGACGGATTTGAACGCGTCGGCGAGCGGGGCGCTGGTCGACAGTTCGGAGTAGTGCTGCATGCCGGTCACGACCAGCGCGACCGCCACGTACAGGATGGTGCAGATGAGGAGCGAGCCGAGGATGCCGCGCGGCATGTCCCGCTGCGGCAGCTTGGTCTCCTCGGCGGCGGTGGCCACCACGTCGAAGCCGATGAAGGCGAAGAAGACGACGGACGCGGCGGTGAAGATGCCCATGACGCCGAAGTTCGTCGGCTCGTAGCCGAAGATCGTCGAGACCAGCGCGGCGTCCCAGCCGGAGGAGGCCTCGGGGGTGACCTTCTCGGGGATGAACGGGGAGTAGTTGTCGCCGACGATGAAGAACAGGCCCGCGATGATCACGATCATCACGACGGTGACCTTGATGGCGACCACGAGCGCGGTGATCCGGGCGGAGAGCTTCATGCCGATCACGAGCACCGCGGTGAGCACGAGGACGAGCAGGAAGGCCAGCAGGTCGAAGGTGCCGCCCTCCACGTCCGGCCCTTGCAGCCAGGCGGGTAGGTGCCAGTCGATGTTGTCCATCAGCGAGCGGACGTACCCCGACCAGCCGACGGCGACGACCGCGGTGCCGAGCGCGAACTCCAGCACGAGGTCCCAGCCGATGATCCACGCCGGGAGCTCACCGAGGGAGGCGTACGCGAAGGTGTACGCCGATCCGGCGACCGGGACGGTGGAGGCGAACTCGGCGTAGCAGAGTGCGGCCAGGGCGCAGACGATGCCGGCGGCGACGAACGCGAGCGCGGTCGCGGGCCCGGCGTTCTCCTTGGCCACCTTTCCGGTCAGGACGAAGATGCCCGTGCCGATGATGACACCGACACCGAAGACCGTCAGGTCCCATGCGGACAGGGACTTCTTCAGTGCGTGCTCGGGCTCCTCGGTGTCCTGGATCGACTGCTCGACCGTTTTCGTCCGGAACATCCCGGTGTCGCGTGACTGCTGGCCCATACTCACCGGCGTACCTCCGTAGCCATCGGCCTCTACCGCCCATGATCGAGAGGGGTGCGGGACCGCGCCCGTCCTGAGAGGCCCTTTCACACGAAAGGACCGGCCGGAAACCCCTGGGGTACTCCGACCGGCCCTATGCGGCCACCGATGGCACGGGCCACGGGCGACGCCGGTCGCCCGGTTCCGGGCGCGGCGTCACTCCTGGCGCGTCAGTCGCGTGCGGCCTGAATCTCCGCGTCCTCGTACTTGCCGTCGAGCCTGGAGACCAGCCCGGTGACCTGGCGGGCGATGTCGGGCGCGGTGAGCCCGATCTCGGCCATGACCTCCTTGCGGGAGGCGTGGTCCAGGAAGCGCGGCGGGATGCCGAAGTCGCGCAGCGGTACGTCGACCCCGGCGTCGCGCAGCGCCTGGGCGACCGCGCAGCCGACACCGCCGACGCGGCCGTTGTCCTCGACGGTCACGACGACCCGGTGGCGCTCGGCGAGCGGCGCCAGGGCCTCGTCGACCGGCTTGACCCAGCGCGGGTCGACGACGGTGGTGGAGATGCCCTGCCGGTCGAGCAGGCCGGCGATCTCCAGGCACATGGGCGCGAGCGCGCCGACGGAGACCAGCAGTACGTCGGGCCGGTCGGTGCCGGCCTCCCGCAGCACGTCCATGCCGCCGACGCGGCCGACCGCCTCGACGGCGGGGCCGACGGCGCCCTTGGAGTAGCGCACGACGGTCGGCGCGTCGTCGATCTCGACGGCCTCACGGAGCTGCGCGCGCACCTGGTCGGCGTCGCGCGGGGCGGCGATCCGCAGGCCGGGGACGACCTGGAGGATCGACATGTCCCACATGCCGTTGTGCGAGGCGCCGTCGGTGCCGGTGATGCCCGCCCGGTCGAGGACGAAGGTCACCCCGCACTTGTGCAGCGCGACGTCCATGAGGACCTGGTCGAAGGCGCGGTTGAGGAAGGTGGCGTAGACGGCGAAGACCGGGTGGAGCCCGCCGGTGGCGAGGCCCGCCGCGGAGACGGCGCCGTGCTGCTCGGCGATGCCGACGTCGTACACGCGGTCCGGGAAGGCCTTGGCGAACTTGTCGAGGCCGACCGGCTGGAGCATGGCCGCGGTGATCGCGACGATGTCCTCGCGCTCATGCCCGAGCTTGACCATCTCGTCGGCGAAGACGCCGGTCCAGTCGGCGCCGGAGGAGGAGATCGGCAGGCCGGTGTCCGGGTGGATCTTGCCGACGGCGTGGAAGCGGTCGGCCTCGTCCGCGAGGGCGGGCTGGTAGCCGCGGCCCTTCTCGGTGAGGCAGTGCACGATGACCGGGCCGCCGAACCGCTTGGCGCGGGTCAGCGCGGACTCGAGCGCCTCGATGTCGTGGCCGTCGATGGGGCCGACGTACTTCAGGCCCAGGTCCTCGAACATGCCCTGCGGGGCGATGAAGTCCTTCAGGCCCTTCTTGGCGCCGTGCAGGGTCTCGTACAGCGGCTTGCCGACGACCGGGGTGCGGTCGAGGATCTCCTTCGTACGGGCGAGGAAGCGCTCGTAGCCGTCGGTGGTGCGCAGCGTGGCGAGGTGGTTGGCCAGGCCGCCGATGGTCGGGGCGTAGGAGCGCTCGTTGTCGTTGACCACGATGACGAGCGGGCGGTCCTTGGCCTCGGCGATGTTGTTCAGCGCCTCCCAGGCCATGCCGCCGGTGAGGGCGCCGTCACCGATGACGGCGACGACGTGGTCGCTGCGCTCCAGGACCTCGTTGGCCTTGGCCAGGCCGTCGGCCCAGCCGAGGACCGTGGAGGCGTGGCTGTTCTCGATGACGTCGTGCTCGGACTCGGCCCGCGCGGGGTAGCCGGACAGGCCGCCCTTCATCTTCAGCTTGGAGAAGTCCTGGCGGCCGGTGAGCAGCTTGTGGACGTAGGACTGGTGTCCGGTGTCCCAGAGGATCTTGTCCTTGGGGGACTCGAAGACGCGGTGCAGGGCGATGGTCAGCTCGACCACGCCGAGGTTGGGGCCGAGGTGACCGCCGGTCTTGGAGACGGCGTCCACCAGGAAGGACCGGATCTCCGCAGCAAGCTGGTCCAGCTCCTCCGGGGAGAGCCGGTCGAGATCGCGCGGGCCCGTGATACGGGTCAGCAGAGCCACCCGTGCCTCCTTGCGTGTTGAGCTGGTCGAGCTGCCGATTTTGTCGAGTCTAATGTTCCGCCTCCGACGGTGGTCATCGGGCGGTGCGTAACGCGTCAGCCATTGGCTCAGACGCAGCAATGCCCGGCGCCGGTTGTCGGCGCCGGGCATGGGGGTGGTCACACCCTCCGCGGCGTTACGCGCGACCTGCGGTCTTCTGCGTACGGCGGGAGACCGAGTCGATCACGACGGCGGCCAGGAGCACCGCGCCCGTGATCATGTACTGGATCTCGGACGCCATGCCGAGCATGTTCAGGCCCTGCTGGATCGACTGGATCACGATCATGCCCAGAAGCGCGGACCAGACCTTGCCGCGGCCGCCGAAGAGGCTGGTGCCGCCGATGACGGCCGCCGCGATGACGAGCATCAGCGTGTTGCCGCCGCCCAGGCTCTTGGTGGCACCGCCGGAGAGGCTGGCCACGAAGAGGCCGCCGAAGGCGGCGAGCAGGCCGGAGAGACCGAAGACCAGGATGCGGACCCGGTCGACGTTGATGCCGGCGCGGCGGGCCGCCTCGGCGTTGCCGCCGACCGCGAAGACCTGGCGGCCGAAGGTGGTGCGGCGGGCGGCGAAGTCGGCCACGACCAGGACGGCGAGGAAGAGCACCAGGGCCAGCGGCAGGCCGCGGGCGCCGGCGGGCTCGTTCAGGACGTACGCCACGGCGAAGCACAGGACGGCGACGAAGCCGGCGCGCAGCACGATCTCGCTGGTGGGGCGGGCCGGCAGGGCGGCGGCCTTGCGGCGCTTGCTGTCCAGCAGCAGGGACGCGGCGTAGGCGAGGACGGCCACCAGGGCGAGGCCGTAGGCGGCGGCCTTGTCCTCGAAGTAGTAGCCGGTCAGGTGCTCCACGACGCTGCCGGTGGGGGCGTTGATGGAGCCTTCCTTGCCCATGAGCCAGATCTGGAGGCCGCTCCAGCCGAGGAAGCCGGCGAGGGTGACGACGAACGCCGGGACGCCGATCTTGGCGAAGAAGAAGCCGTGCAGCAGGCCGAGCGCGAGGCCGGAGAGGACGGCGATCGCGACGGCGAGCCAGTCGTTCATGCCGTTGCTCACATTGAGCACGGCCCACACGGCGGCGCCGACGCCCGCGACGGAGCCGACCGAGAGGTCGATCTCGCCGAGGATCAGGACGAAGACGATGCCGACCGCCATGATGCCGAGGCCGGAGGTGTAGACGGCGATGTTGGCGACGGAGCTGGCGGAGAGGAAGTTGCTGTTCTGCGACTGGAAGACGATCGCGATGACGATCAGCCCGATGAACACCGGCAGGGAGCCGAGCTCACCGCCGCGCACCTTGCGCTTGAACTCGGTCCAGTAGCCCTTGAGGCCCTCCTCGCGTACGAGGAGCCGCGGGTCGACAGCGGGGACGGGGGCCGCCGATTCCTCGGGGGCTGCGGGGGTCTTGGTGAGGTCGCTCACTTCGCGTCCTCCTTCGTGGCCGTACGCGCCTGCCGGCGGGTCACGGCGTTGTCCGTGGCACCGGTGATCGCGGCGATGATCGTTTCGTGCGTGGTGTCCTTGACGTCGAAGACACCGTTGTTGCGGCCCAGGCGCAGGACGGCGACCTTGTCCGCGACGGCGCGGACGTCGGCCATGTTGTGGCTGATGAGGATGACTCCGTGGCCGCGCTCGCGCAGCCGCTCGACCAGGTCGAGGACCTGGGCGGTCTGCTCGACGCCGAGGGCGGCGGTCGGCTCGTCGAGGATGACGATCTTGGGGTCGCCGATCAGGGCGCGGGCGATGGCCACGACCTGGCGCTGGCCTCCGGACAGGGAGGCGACGGGGATGCGGACGCTGGGGATGCGGATGGACAGCGTGTCCAGCAGCTCCTTGGCGCGCTTCTCCATGGCGATCTCGTCCAGGACGGAGAGGCTCTTCAGCTCGCTGCCGAGGAAGAGGTTGGCGACGACGTCGAGGTTGTCGCACAGGGCGAGGTCCTGGTACACGGTGGCGACCCCGAGCTCCTGGGCGTCGTTCGGCCGGCTGATCCTGACCGCGTTGCCCTCCCACTCGATGGTGCCGTCGTCGATCGGGTGGACACCCGAGATGGTCTTGACGAGCGTCGACTTGCCGGCGCCGTTGTCGCCGACCAGGGCGACGACCTCACCGGCATGGATCTCCAGGTCTACGTCGGTGAGCGCCTGGACGGCGCCGAACCGCTTGGAGACTCCGCGCAACGCCAGCACTGGCGTAGCGAACACGTGAATCATCTCCTTCGCCGCCTGTCCGGCGGGGATGGTGGTACGTGAAGCACAGGGGTGGTGTGCGGTACCCGCCGGCGGGTGGCGGCGGGCGGATGTCGGCCCGCCGGCGGGGGCCGGGGGCGGGTGGCCGGGGCGGGCGGCCGGTGGCGCCGGCTGGTTGGCCGGTGGCCGTGGCCGGGTGGCACGTGGCCGGTCACGGCGGTGGGGCCGGTGGGGCCGCCGCCGGTGGCCCGGTGGCCGGTCGTGGCCGGGGCTGCCGTCCCGGGGAGGTGAGTCCGGCGCCCGCCCGCGCTTGCGGGGCGTGGAGGGGCGGGCGCCGGACCGGTCCGGGAGGGGCCGGGCTACTTGATGCCGGCCGCCGCGCAGGCCGCCTGGTACTCGGCGGTGCAGATGTCCGCGGCCTTGTAGACCTTGTCCGCGATGATCGTGGAGGCGATGTTCTCCTTGGTCACGATCTGCGCGTCGTACAGCTTGGCCGGGATGTCCTTGAACTCACCGGTGAGGCTGGTGACCTTCGTCGTGGCGAGGTCGTCGATCTTCTCGCCCTTCAGCAGGCGGACCGCGATCTCGGCCGTGGTCTCGGCCTCCGGCTTGATCTGCTTGTAGATCGTGAACGCCTGGTCACCCGTCAGGATGCGCTGGAGGCCCGCCAGCTCGGCGTCCTGGCCGCCCACCGGGACCTTGATGCCCTGCTTCTTCAGCGCGGTGATGATGCCGCCGGCCATGCCGTCGTTGGCGGAGTACACGCCCTGGAAGCCGTTCTTGCCCAGGGAGTCGATGGCGGCGCCCATCTTCTTGTTGGCCTCGTCCGGGGACCAGTCCGGGATGTCCTGCTCGTAGACGACCTTCTTGACGCCGGTGTCCAGGACGCTGTGCGCGCCCTTCTTGAACAGCGGGGCGTTCGGGTCGGTCGGCGAGCCGTTGATCATGACGACGTTGCTGTCCTTGGCCTTGGCGCCCAGCGCCTTGACCAGGCCCTCGCCCTGGAGGCGGCCGATCTTCTCGTTGTCGTAGCTGACGTACGCGGAGATCGGACCCTCGGCCAGGCGGTCGTACGCCACGACCTTCACGCCCTGCTTCTCGGCCCGCTGCACCCAGGACTTGGTGGCCTTGTAGTCGACCGAGTCGAGGATGATCACCTTGACGCCCTGCGTGACCAGCGCGTCGAACTGCTTCTTCTGGGTCTCGGTGTCCTGCGCGGCGTTGTTGTACTTGACGTCGCAGTCACCGCACAGCGCCTTGATCTTCGCCTCGATGATCGGGCGGTCGAACGTCTCGTATCGGGTCGTCTTGTTCTCCGGCAGCAGCAGACCGATGGTCTTGCTGTCGCCTCCACTGCCGCCGGCGGTGTCGCCGTCGCCCGCCTTGCCACAAGCGGCGAGGGAAGCGGCCATGGATACCGCTGCCGTGCCTATGACGATGCGTCGCGTCATTGCGTTCATGTGGGGTTGCCTCCCTGACGAGGCCGCGACGTTGCGGCCGAGGTGGCTGGAAGTCAACTCGGCCGCAACGTCGTCGTCAAGGAGTAAATTGACAACGAGATGACAACGGTGCCATCCGTTATCTAAGTGAACGCAGGCGTAGCCGACGGCAGGGCGCTCTCCAACAGGGTCGAATCGCCCATTTCACTCAGCACGAGCGCGAGCGCGCCCAGCACCTCCGCACGTCCGCCGAGCGCCCCCGGGGCGACCGAGAGCTGCCGGGCCGCACTGGGAATGGCGTACCGCGACACCGACTCGCGGATGGGCCCCAGCACCAGTTCCCCGGCCTCCGCCAGGTCGCCGCCCAGCACGACACGGCTGGGGTTGAGGAGGTTGCAGAGGTTGGCCACACCGCTGCCGATGTGCCGCCCGACGTCACCGATCACCCGGCGGCAGCCGGGGTCGCCCTCGCGGGCGAGCTGGACGACCCGCTCCATGGTCAGGTCCGCCCCGTGGCTGGGCTGGAGCAGCGGCAGCACGTACCGGGCGGCGGTGAAGGTCTCCAGGCAGCCGCGGTTGCCGCAGCGGCACACCGGCCCCGACTCGTCCAGCGTGATGTGGCCGATCTCGCCGGCGGTGCCGCCGGGACCGCGGTAGATCTGCCCGTCGATCACCAGCCCCGCGCCGACACCGCTGGCCACCTTGATGTACGCCAGGTCCTTGACCCCGCGCCCGCCGCCCCAGACCAGCTCGCCGAGCGCGCCCAGGTTGGCGTCGTTGTCCACGTACACCGGGACGCCCAGGCGCCGGGAGAGCTCCTCGCTGGGGTTGATGCCGGTCCAGCCCGGCAGGATCGAGGTGGAGCCGAGGGTGCCGGACGAGACGTCGATGGGGCCCGGCACGCCGAGCCCCACGCCGATCACCTTGTCCGGACCGATCCCGGTGGCCGTGATCAGCCGTTTGACCAGGGCCTGCGCCCGGTCGAAGCCCTCCTCGGAGGACGCGTCCACGTCCAGCGGCTCCGACTCCTCGGCGAGCACCTGGTGGGCCAGGTTGCCGACGGCGACGCGCAGGTGGGTGTGGCCGAAGTCGACGCCGATGACGATGCCGGCGTCCCCGCTGAGCGAGACGCTGCGGGCCCGGCGCCCGCCCGCGGAGGTGGGGGTCACCTCGACGGTGCCGCCGTCCTTGAGCTCGCGGACGATGTTGGAGACCGTGGCGGCGGACAGGCCGGTGGTCCTGGCGATCTCCGCCTGGGTGAGCGAACCGGCCATGCGCACCGCGCGCACGACCCGCTCGAGATTGGCCCGATGCAGAGATGTCTGCGACCCCGGAGTCTCCATCGACTCACTCACTCCTGCCGTTTTCTCCAACATGTGAACTCTAAGCTGAGCCTTTTGGGTTGGTCCCCGTCAAGACCTTGAGCGTTGTGGGCCTCCGATGAGCGAACGAGATGCGGATGAATCGGATATTTGCCACCACGACAGACGGAAACGGCCCGCCGGGAGCGGAAGCTCCACCGACGAGCCGTTTCCTTTCGTAAGCCGTACGGGTGACGACCTTTACTTCAGCGCCCCGGCCGTGAGTCCCGACTGCACCTGCCGCTGGAAGATCGCGTACACGATGAGCACCGGCAGCATGGCGATCATCATGCCCGCCATCAGCGCGCCCCAGTCGTTCTCGTAACCCTGCTGCAGCGCGATCATCGCCAGGCCCTGGGTGAGGACGTACTTGTCCTCCTGCTGGTTGAGCACCATCGGCAGCAGGTACTGGTTCCACTGCCCCAGGAAATTGAAGATGCCGATGCTGATCAGGCCCGGCTTGGCCATCGGCAGCATGACCTGGAAGAACGTCCGGGAGTGCGAGGCGCCGTCGATCATCGCGGCTTCGGCCACCGAGGTCGGGAGCGTACGGAAGAACGCCGTCATGAAGAAGACGGTGAACGGCAGCGAGTACGCGATGTAGACCAGGATCAGCCCGTGGTACGTGGCCAGCAGCGAGCTGCCGGGGAAGTCCCGCATCACGAAGAACAGCGGAATGACCAGCATGAAGACCGGGAAGGACATCCCGGCGACGAACAGGTAGTAGATGAGCCGGTTGCCGGGGAAGGTGAAGCGGGCCAGGACGTAGGCGGCCATCGACCCGAGCACCATCGTGCCGACGACGGAGCCGCCCACCACGATCGCCGTGTTCAGGAAGTACTGGCCCATGTTCGCGTCGTTCCACGCGTTGGACCAGTTCTCCCAGTGCAGGACCGTCGGCAGGCCCCACGGGTCGGTCAGGATGCCGTTGCTGTCCTTGAAGGCGCTCCACAGCACCCACAGCAGGGGCACGCCCACCATCAGCGCCCACAGGACCAGGATGCCGTGGGAGAAGACGTTGAGTACCCCGCCCTCGGAGGTGCGGCCGGTCGTCGGGCCGAGCCGCCGGGTGACCTTCACAGGTGCCGGGGACCCCTGCTTGGTCACCGCTTCGATCTCGTCGGTCGTCATCCCCGTACCCCTAGTACTCGATCCGCTCACGCCGCGCGAAGCGCATCGTGAGCACGGCGAACGTCATGGTGACGATGAGCATCGCGACGCCCATGGCGGCGGCGTAGCCGAACTGGCTGTCCCGGAACGCCGTCAGGTACAGCCGCAGCGGCATGACGTCGGTGGCGCCGTCCGGGCCGCCCATGTTCACGGACATGATCTGCACCAGCGCGAAGGCGTCCAGGGCGATGATCCCCATGTACACCCAGCCGGTCTGGACCGTGTCCCACAGCAGCGGGAGGGTGATCCGGAAGAAGGTGTGGAAGCGGCTGGCGCCGTCGAGCAGTGCCGCCTCGTAGATGTCCCGGGGAATGGAGGCCATGGCGGCGGAGAAGAGCACCACGTAGAAACCGACGTGGCCCCAGACCATGACCGCGCTGATGCACCACAGGGCGAGGCTCTTCTCCCCCAGCCAGGAGTTCTGGAGGCCGTCCAGGCCCACCGCGCCCAGCAGGGAGTTGAGCATGCCGTCGTCGGGGTCGGGATTGTAGATGTTGAACCAGATGACGGCGATGATCGTGATGGAGATGACCTGCGGGAAGAAGAAGACGAACTTGTAGAACCGGGAGCCGGCGACGCCGGTGACGACTTCGTTCCTCCGGCGGCGGCCGCCCACATTGAGCATGAAGGCGAAGAAGAGGCCGAGCGCGAGCGTGACCACGGGGACGAGCGCCAGCATGTAGACGTTGTGGCGCAGCGCGTTCCAGAAGTCGTCGCTTTCCCACAGCTTGCTGAAATTGTCCAGGCCCACGAATTTCGCCGTGCCGACCAGTCCGGACCAGTCGGTCATCGAGATCTGGAAGGCCTGGACGAACGGCGAGATGACGAAGACGCCGTAGATGAGCAGAGGCAGGGCCAGGAAGCCCACGATGAATCGGTATTTGCCGTGTTGCATGGTGCTCCCCGGCCCTTCCCCTCGTTTGTCGAACTGTCAGGTCAGGCGATTCAGGTGGTCATGCCGTGCGCGTGAACTTGGTGACGGAGTCGTCCTTGGCGACCTTGTCGCACTCCGCCTGGGTCTTCTTGATCCAGTCGGCCGCCTTCAGTTCGCCGGCGAGGAGCTGGCCGGTCAGGCCGCCGATCTTCTCGTCGGTGAGCGCCGGGTACCACTCCTGGAGCTGAAGGCTGATCAGGTTGTCCCCCGCCTCCTTGAAGACCTTGCTGGCGGAGGCGAGACCGGGCGAGAGGGTCATGCCCTCGGTGGCGTTCATGACACAGGTCAGGGACTTCACCTTCTTGGCGAAGTTCTGGGCGTGCTTCCTGGAGAGCATGATGCGCAGCAGTTCCATGCCGCCGGCCGGGTTCTTGCCCTTGCTCGCGACGATGTACGGCTCGCTCGGCTCGGCACGCAGGGTGCCGTGCGGCATCCTGTCACCGGTGCCGTCGAAGAGGGCGCCGACGGCCATGCCGAAGTCGGCGGGCGTGGTGGGGGCGGCCTCGTTCTCGACCCAGGAGCCGTTGGGGATGAAGACGGCCTTGCCCTTGTTCCAGGCGGTCTGGGACTGGATGTGGGTCAGGCCCTGGCTGCCTTCGAGGAAGTACTTCTTGGCCGCGAGCTCCTCGTAGTGCTCGATGACCTCCTTGACCGCGTCGTTGGAGGTCCAGGCGTTCGGCTCCAGGTTGTCGATCGCGATCCACTTCTCCATGCCGCCGATCTTCGCGATCTGGGCGAACAGGTTGAAGTGGACGTAGTAGGGGAATTTGCCCGCGTAGGTCCAGGGCGCGATGCCTGCCTTCTTGATCTCCCCGCAGAGGGTGACCATCTCGGAGAGGGTCTTGGGGTACGCCCAGCCCTTGTCGGCCAGCAGTTTCTGCGAGTACCAGGTGCCGTAGATGGTGAAGGCGTAATAGAGGACGTCGAAGGTGTCGCCGTGCTTGCCCTTCTCGATGGTGCTCGGGTGGATCGTGTCGCGGACCTTCTTCGCCGGGTCGTCCAGGGAGGGCGCGTCGAGCAGGGCGGCGAGGTCCTGGAGCTGGCCCTGGGTGGAGAGCTTGTTCATGTCGAGGTGGTCGGCGCCGGAGTTGTCGATGACGTCCGGCGGGTTGCCGCCCGCGAAGCGCGGGGTGAGCTTGGGCCCGACCTGCTGGGTGCCGGTGTGCTTGACGTCGGCGCCGTAGGTGGCCTTGTAGTCGGCCTCGGCGTCCTTGGCGTACTGGTCGCCGAGGCCGCCCTTGAAGATGAACGCCTCCAGTGCGGCGCCCTTGGCCACGCCGAGCGGGTTCTTCTCGGACTTGGCGCCGCCGGGGGCCTTCGTCTGCGTGTCGTTGCCGCCGCCACCGCCGGTGGCGCAGGCGGACAGCCCGCCCATGACCGGGACGGTGATCAGGCCGAGTGCGGCGGACCGCTTGATGAGGTCGCGACGGCCGAGGCCGTCACCGTCGTTGCGGGCGGACGTGGATCCCATGCTCAAGTCCTCGCCTTCTCCAGGACTCAGGCGGTGTACCGGTCGCCCGTCCTGCTCGCCTGAGGCGAAGGGCCCCGCCACCGCGGTCATTTGCTGGGTCGTGCAGGTGCTGGGTGCTCTCGTGCAGTGCTGGCCGACAGGTATAGTCCACTTCTCGTCATCTGAGCAAGATCGAAAGCAACTTTCGACAGCAGTCTTTCCCGAGTTGAGACCTGGGGGAAATACCGCGGCGCCGGGTCCGCATTACCCGGCCACGCGATTCCGCGAAACGGCTGAATCGGATCTTGCCGCACCGTCAACACCCTTGACACCGCACGCCACTTACCTCCCTACTGGTTCTTGCCCAGCTCGCCTGACAACGTTGTCCAACGCGCTTTCGGCAGGAGGCAGGACGCGGGATGCAGCCCAGACAGCCCAGCACGTCCGCACCGGGGAACCGGCACCGACACACCCGTGGACACACCCGTACGGCCGCCCTCGTGGCGGCCGCTTCGCTGATCGTGGCGGCCGCCCCGCCCACCGCGGCACTCGCCGCACCGGCCCGCCCGGCCCAACCGGCCGCGGCACAGACCGAGTTCCGCTCGTCCTTCGAGGCCGACGAGCGCCCACCCGACTGGCGCAACACCGTCGACGTGGGCCCCGACGGCCACAAGCGGGCGTCCGGCGTCGACGGCGCCTACGCGGCGGGCATACCCGGCAACGTCACCGACAAGGTCACCGCGCTGCGCGCCAGCGGCGAGAACGGCGGCGCGGGCGAGACCAAGGAGAACCTGGTCGATCTCCAGCCGGGCACCAAGTGGCTCACCTTCACACCCACCGCCTGGGTCGAGTTCGACCTGGAGGAACCGGTCAAGGTGGCCACGTACGCGCTGACGTCCGCGAACGACCACGCCCCGCGCGACCCGAGGAACTGGACGCTGAAGGGCTCGGCGGACGGTACGGACTGGAAGGTGCTGGACACCCGCGAGGGCCAGAGCTTCGACAAGCGCTTCGAGACGAGGACGTACGACGTCGCACAGGCGGCGGAGTACGCGCACTACCGGCTGGAGATCACCGCGAACAACGGCGCGACGGGCATCACCCAGCTCGCCGACGTCCAGTTCTCGAACGGTGACACCTCCGCCCCCGTCCCGCCCGACATGCGCACCCACGTCGACCGCGGCCCCGGCGGCTCCCCCACCGCCAAGGCCAACGCGGGGTTCACCGGGGTGCGGGCGCTGCGCTACGCGGGCACCCACCGGCCGGACGGCCGGGCGTACTCGTACAACAAGGTCTTCGACGTCCACACGGCCGTGCGGCGCGACACCGAGCTGTCGTACCGGATCTTCCCCTCCCTGCCGGAGACGGACCTGAACTACCCGGCCACCCACGTCGCCGTGGACCTGGTGTTCACCGACGGCACCCGGCTGAGCGACCTGGGGGCGACCGACAGCCACGGCGGGGCGCTCACCCCCCAGGGCCAGGGCGCGGCCAAGCGGCTCTACGTCAACCAGTGGAACCAGGTGACGGCCGGGATCGGGGCGGTGGCGGCCGGCCGGACCGTGGACCGCGTCCTGGTGGCGTACGACGCGCCCAAGGGCCCGGCGCGGTTCCAGGGCTGGATCGACGACGTGACCATTCAGCGCGCCGCGCCCGAGGAGCGGCACGCCCGCCCCTCGGACTACGCGTCGACCGTCCGCGGCACCCACTCCAGCGGCTCGTTCTCGCGCGGCAACACCTTCCCCGCGACGGCCGTGCCCCATGGCTTCAACTTCTGGACGCCGGTGACGAATGCCGCGTCCAAGAGCTGGCTGTACGAGTACGCCCGCGGCAACAACGCGGACAACCTGCCCACGGTGCAGGCGTTCAGCGCCAGCCATGAGCCCAGCCCCTGGATGGGGGACCGGCAGACCTTCCAGTTGCTGCCCTCGGCCGCGGCCGGGACGCCGGAGACCGACCGCGTACGCCGTGCCCTGCCCTTCCGCCACGAGAACGAGACGGCCAGGCCCCACTACTACGGCGTGACGTTCGAGAACGGCATCAGGGCCGAGATCACCCCCACCGACCACGCGGCGATGATGCGGTTCCGCTATCCCGGGGCGGACGCGTCGGTCGTCTTCGACAACGTCACCGACGAGGGCGGGCTGACGCTCGACCCGGCGACCCGGTCGTTCACCGGCTTCTCGGACGTCAAGAGCGGCCTGTCGACCGGGGCGACCCGGATGTTCGTGTACGGCGTCTTCGACGCGCCGGTCACCGGCTCCGGCTCGGCGGGCGTCAAGGGCCACCTGCGCTTCGACGCGGGCGCGGACCGGACGGTGACGCTGCGCATGGCGACGTCGCTGATCGGGGTGGAGCAGGCGAAGGCGAACCTGGCTGCCGAGATCCCGGCGGGCACGGGCTTCGAGCGGGTACGGGCACGGGCGCAGGCCGCGTGGGACCGGATCCTCGGCCGGGTGACCGTCGAGGGCGCGACCCGCGACCAGTTGGTGACCCTGTACTCCAACCTGTACCGGCTCTACCTGTACCCCAACTCCGGTTTCGAGAAGGTCGACGGCGAGGACCGGTACGCGAGCCCCTTCTCGCCGCAGACCGGCCCGGACACCCCGACCCGCACCGGCGCGAAGATCGTCGACGGGAAGGTGTACGTCAACAACGGCTTCTGGGACACCTACCGGACCACCTGGCCGGCGTACTCCTTCCTCACCCCGCGCAAGGCGGGCGAGCTGGTGGACGGCTTCGTCCAGCAGTACAAGGACGGCGGCTGGATCTCCCGCTGGTCCTCGCCGGGGTACGCGGACCTGATGACCGGCACGTCGTCCGACGTGGCGTTCGCCGACGCGTACATCAAAGGCGTGGACTTCGACGCGGAGGCGGCGTACGAGGCGGCGCTGAAGAACGCGACGGTGGTCCCGCCCTCGTCGGGTGTGGGGCGCAAGGGCATGGGGACCTCCCCGTTCACGGGGTACGCCTCCACCGCGACCCACGAGGGCCTGTCCTGGTCGCTGGAGGGCTACCTCAACGACTACGGCCTGGCGAGGATGGCGGAGGCGCTCCACCGGAAGACGGGCAAGGACCGCTACCGCGAGGAGGCGGCGTACTTCCTCAACCGGGCGCGCCAGTACGTCACGCTCTTCGACAAGGAGGCGGGCTTCTTCCAGGGCCGCGACCCGAAGGGCGCGTGGCGGGTGCCGTCGGCGTCGTACGACCCGCGGGTGTGGGGGTACGACTACACCGAGACCAACGGCTGGGGGTACGCCTTCACCGCCCCGCAGGACAGCCGGGGCCTGGCCAATCTGTACGGCGGCCGTGCGGGGCTGGCGAAGAAGCTCGACACGTACTTCTCGACGCCCGAGACCGCGTCGCCGGAGTTCGTCGGCTCGTACGGCAGCGTCATCCACGAGATGACGGAGGCGCGGGACGTGCGGATGGGCATGTACGGGCACTCCAACCAGGTCGCCCACCACGTCACGTACATGTACAACGCGGCCTCGCAGCCCTGGAAGACGCAGGAGAAGGTGCGCGAGGTGCTGTCGCGGCTGTACACGGGCAGCGAGATCGGGCAGGGCTACCACGGTGACGAGGACAACGGCGAGCAGTCCGCCTGGTGGCTCTTCTCGGCGCTCGGCTTCTACCCGCTGGTGATGGGCAGCGGGGAGTACGCGATCGGCTCGCCGCTGTTCACCAAGGCGACCGTGCGGATGGACAACGGCCGCACGCTGGTGGTCAAGGCTCCGGAGAACAGCGCGCGCAACATCTATGTGCAGGGGGTGAAGGTCAACGGCAAGCGCTGGACGTCGACGGCCCTGCCGCACGAGCTGCTCGCGCGCGGCGGGACGCTGGAGTTCGACATGGGCCCGAAGCCGTCGGCGTGGGGCACGGGCGGGAACGCGGCGCCCGTCTCCATCACGCGGGACGACTCGGTGCCCTCGCCCCGGCGGGACGTGCTGGCGGGCGCGGGTGAGCTGTTCGACGACACGTCGGCGACGGCGGCCCGGGTGGAGGCGGTGGAGCTGCCGGTACCGGCCGGCGGCACGCGGGCGGTGCAGTACACGCTGACCTCCGCGGCCCGGGGTGACGCCCCGTCGGGGTGGGTGCTCCAGGGCTCGAGGGACGGTACGGCGTGGACGGACCTGGACCGGCGGTCGGGCGAGTCCTTCGCCTGGGACCGGCAGACGCGGGTGTTCACGGTGGCGCGGCCGGGCGCGTACGAGCGGTACCGGCTGGTGCCGGCCGCCCCGGCGACGCTGGCGGAGGTGGAGCTGCTGCGGTAGCCGTTTCTCCCGGGTGGAGCGGGCTCCGGAGGTCCGGGGGCCCGTTCCACCGTTTCCGCCCACGGCACGTGACGGCGCCACTACGCTGGGCGACGTGCCTCAGCCCAAGAATCTGGACCCCTACACCGACCCGCGGGCGTTCTACGGAGCGGAGCTCCGCCGGCTGCGCGAGCGGGCGGGCCTGTCGCAGGAGCAGCTCGGCGAGAAGGTCTTCTGCTCCGGCTCGTACATCGGGCAGTTCGAGTCCGCGTCGCGGCGGCCGCAGCTCGACATGTCCCGGATACTCGACGACGTGCTGGGCAGCGGCGAGCACCTCCAGCGGCTGTGCCGGCTGGCCCGGACGTCGAAGGTCGCCGACTACTTCGCGGACGCGGCGGAGCTGGAGCGCCTCGCGCAGACCATCAGCGAGTACGCCCCGGTGCTGGTTCCGGGTCTGTTGCAGACGGAGGAGTACGCGCGCGCCATCACGCGCACCGCGAACCCGTTCGCGCCGCAGGAGGACGTGGAGGAGCTGGTCCGGGCGCGGATGGACCGTCAGCGGATCCTGGAGGACCCGGCGGTGCCGGTGCTGTGGGCGATCCTGCACGAGGCGGTACTGCTGGCGCCGATCGGCGGACCGCAGGCGATGGGTCGTCAACTGCTGCACATCGCCGAGCTGATGGAGCGGCCCAGGATGGTGGTCCAGGTGCTGCCGTTCTCCGCCATGAGTGAGGCGTTCATGGGCAGCATGGTCTCCGTCATGACGTTCACCGACTCCCCGACCGTGGTGTACACGGAGGGCGCGGGCAGCGGACGGCTGATCGAGAATCCGGCTCTGGTCGAGCACAACGCACGGGCTTACGATCTGGCAAGGGCTGCCGCCTTGTCACCGTCGGCGTCCCGCGACCTGCTCGCATCGGTGGCGGAGGACTACGCGAACCATGAGCACCACACACGATCTGAGTAACGCCCACTGGCGCAAGTCGTCCTACAGCGACGGCACCGGCGGGAGCTGTGTCGAGGTCGCCGATGGCTTCACCGGAGTGCTGCCCGTCCGCGACAGCAAGTCCCCGGAAGGCCCCACGCTGGTGTTCTCGTCGGCGGGCTGGGGCTCCTTCGTGGCCGCCGTCCGGCACGGCGCCCTCTGACCCGTACCGCTCGCGCACAAGGAAGGGCCGCACCCCCGTCGCCGGGAGTGCGGCCCTTGTGCCGTGCGGCCTGCCGTTAGTTGCGGATCAGGTTGCGCAGCACGTACTGCATGATGCCGCCGTTGCGGTAGTAGTCGGCCTCACCGGGGGTGTCGATGCGGACGACCGCGTCGAACTCGACGCCGGTGTCGGTGGTGACCTTCACCGTGCGGGGCGTGGTGCCCTCGTTGAGCTCGGTGACGCCGGAGATGGAGAAGGTCTCCTCGCCGGTCAGGCCGAGCGCCTGGGCGGACGCGCCCTCGGGGAACTGCAGCGGCAGGACGCCCATGCCGATGAGGTTGGAGCGGTGGATGCGCTCGTAGCTCTCGGCGATGACGGCCTTGACGCCGAGGAGCGCGGTGCCCTTGGCGGCCCAGTCGCGGGACGAGCCGGAGCCGTACTCCTTGCCCGCGAGCACGACGAGCGGGATGCCCTGCTCGATGTAGTTGCGGGAGGCGTCGTAGATGAAGGAGACGGGGCCGCCGTCCTGGGTGAAGTCGCGGGTGTAGCCGCCCTCGGTGCCCGGCGCGATCTGGTTGCGCAGGCGGATGTTGGCGAACGTACCGCGGATCATGACCTCGTGGTTGCCGCGGCGCGAGCCGTAGCTGTTGAAGTCGCGGCGCTCGACGCCGTGCTCCGTGAGGTACTGGCCGGCGGGGGTGTCGGCCTTGATGGCACCGGCCGGGGAGATGTGGTCGGTGGTGACCGAGTCGCCCAGCTTGGCCAGCACGCGGGCGCCGGTGATGTCGGAGACCGGGGTGGTCTCCATCGTCATGCCCTCGAAGTAGGGGGGCTTGCGCACGTAGGTGGACTCGGCGTCCCACTCGAAGGTGTTGCCGGTCGGGATGGGGAGCGCCTGCCACTGGGCGTCGCCCGCGAAGACGTCCTGGTAGGACTTGTTGAACATGTCCTCGCCGATGGCGTTGGCGACGACGTCGTTCACCTCGGCCTCGGAGGGCCAGATGTCCTTCAGGTACACCGGGTTGCCGTCCTGGTCGATGCCCAGGGCGTCCTTGGTGATGTCGACCTTCATGGAGCCGGCGAGGGCGTACGCGACGACCAGCGGCGGGGACGCCAGGTAGTTCATCTTGACGTCGGGGTTGATCCGGCCCTCGAAGTTCCGGTTGCCGGAGAGGACCGAGGTGACCGCGAGGTCGTGGTCGTTGACGGCCTTGGAGACCTCCTCCGGCAGCGGGCCGGAGTTGCCGATGCAGGTGGTGCAGCCGTAGCCGACGAGGTTGAAGCCGACCTTGTCGAGGTACGGGGTCAGGCCCGCCTTGTCGAAGTAGTCGGTGACGACCTTGGAGCCCGGGGCGAGGGTGGTCTTGACCCACGGCTTGCGGGTCAGGCCCTTCTCGACCGCCTTCTTGGCCACCAGCGCGGCGGCGACCATGACGTACGGGTTCGAGGTGTTGGTGCAGGAGGTGATCGCGGCGACGGTGACGGCGCCGTGGTCCAGCTCGTAGGTGGTGCCGTCGGGGGCGGTGACGGTGACCGGGTTGGACGGCACGCCGTTGGTGACGGCGGGGGCGTCGGAGGCCGGGAAGGACTCCTGGCCCGCCTCGTCGACCATGTCGACGTAGTTGCGCACGTCCTGCTTGAACTGCTCGGCGGCGTTGGCCAGCACGATGCGGTCCTGCGGGCGCTTGGGGCCGGCGATGGAGGGGACGACCGTGGAGAGGTCGAGCTCCAGCTTCTCGGAGAAGTCCGGCTCGGCGGCCGGGTCCAGCCAGAGGCCCTGCTCCTTGGCGTATGCCTCGACGAGCGCGACCTGCTGCTCGGAGCGGCCGGTGAGCTTGAGGTAGTTCAGGGTCTCGCCGTCGATCGGGAAGATCGCGGCGGTGGAGCCGAACTCGGGCGACATGTTGCCGATGGTGGCGCGGTTCGCGAGGGAGGTGGCGGCGACGCCCTCACCGTAGAACTCGACGAACTTGCCGACGACGCCGTGCTTGCGCAGCATCTCGGTGATGGTGAGCACCAGGTCGGTGGCGGTGGTGCCGGTGGGCAGCTCGCCGGTGAGCTTGAAGCCGACGACGCGCGGGATCAGCATGGAGACCGGCTGGCCCAGCATGGCGGCCTCGGCCTCGATGCCGCCGACGCCCCAGCCGAGCACACCGAGGCCGTTGACCATGGTGGTGTGGGAGTCGGTGCCGACGAGGGTGTCGGGGTACGCCTGGCCGCCCCGGACCATGACGGTGCGGGCCAGGTGCTCGATGTTCACCTGGTGGACGATGCCGGTGCCCGGGGGGACGACCTTGAACTCGTCGAACGCGGTCTGGCCCCAGCGCAGGAACTGGTACCGCTCCTTGTTGCGGCCGTACTCCAGCTCGACGTTCTGGCCGAAGGCGTCCGGCGTGCCGAACTTGTCGGCGATGACGGAGTGGTCGATGACCAGCTCGGCCGGGGCCAGCGGGTTGATCTTCGCCGGGTCGCCGCCGAGCTCCTTGACGGCCTCGCGCATGGTGGCGAGGTCGACGACACACGGCACACCGGTGAAGTCCTGCATGATCACGCGGGCCGGCGTGAACTGGATCTCCTGGCTGGGCTGGGCCTGCGAGTCCCAGTTGCCGAGGGCCCGGATGTGGTCGGCGGTGATGTTCGCGCCGTCCTCGGTGCGGAGCAGGTTTTCCAGGAGGACCTTGAGGCTGTAGGGGAGGCGCGCGGAGCCCTCGACCTTGTCCAGCCTGAAGATCTCGTACGACTCGTCGCCCACGCGCAGCGTGCTGCGGGCGTCGAAGCTGTTCGCCGACACGACAGTCTCCTTCATCAATGTGCGCGTTCTTACCGCATCCTGCCGCGTAGGCTCCTCGCCGATCCGCTAAGGTAAGACTTAGTTAGGTAACCCTTACCGGCTGGCGCGGCTGCGGTGCGTCTTTCGGCAGATATCTCGATGTCGAGATAACTCTAGTACATGACCGGCCGTGCGACGAGGCGTGCCCGCCGCGCCGTGCCATGCTGGGCCCATGACCCTGGAGGATCTGAGGCGGCTGCGCCGTGCCCGGGACCTGATGGACCGCGACTACGCGCAGCCTCTGGACGTTCCGGCGCTGGCGAAGGTGGCCCTCATGTCGCCCGGCCACTTCTCCCGCAGCTTCCGCGCGGCCTATGGGGAGACGCCCTACGGCTATCTGATGACCCGCCGCGTGGAGCGGGCCAAGGCGCTGCTGCGGCGCGGCGACATGAGCGTGACCGAGGTCTGCTTCGCCGTGGGCTGTACCTCGCTGGGGTCGTTCAGCTCGCGCTTCACCGAGCTCGTCGGGGAGAGCCCCAGCGCCTACCGGGCCCGCCGCCACGACGCCGGCGCGGCGATCCCGCCCTGCGTCGCCAAGGTCTTCACGCGCCCGGTGCGCGGCGGCGAACCGATCAGGAATGGAGAAGCGGAAACGGGCGCCGCCTCGTAGCGTCGTCGCCATGGACATCAAGCTCTCGCAGTGCTTCATCGCCGTCGACGACCATGACAAGGCGATCGCCTTCTACCGCGACGCCCTCGGGCTGGAGGTGCGCAACGACGTCGCCTTCGAGGGGATGCGCTGGGTGACCGTCGGCTCCCCCGCGCAGCCGGACGTGGAGATCGTCCTCGAACCGCCGCTCGCCGACCCCCACGCCCCCGAGGCCGACCGCCGGGCGATGGCCGAACTGCTCGCCAAGGGCATGCTGCGCGGTGTGATCTTCGCAACGGACGACGTCGACGCCACCTTCGAGCGCGTCCGCGAGGCCGGCGGCGAGGTGGTCCAGGAGCCGATCGACCAGCCCTACGGCGTCCGTGACTGCGCCTTCCGCGACCCGGCGGGCAACATGCTCCGCTTCAACCAGCCCCGCAAGCAGTAGGTCTTGGCGGACATACGGGGCCGGGCGCCGCTGAGGCTCCCGGCCCCGCGGAACGTACCCCTACGGAACGATCACACGATTACGCTCGACGCCGGGCGGATCGAGCCGGGCGACGACGGGCCCCACGGCGGGCTTCGCCCCACCACACAGGGAGATGGGATGACCATGGCCAGCACGAGGACGGACGCGCGGTCGAGCGAGCCGCACGTCGCCGACAGCCACGATCTGATCCGCGTGCACGGCGCACGGGAGAACAACCTCAAGGACATCAGCATCGACATCCCGAAGCGCCGGCTGACGGTGTTCACCGGGGTGTCCGGCTCGGGCAAGAGCTCGCTGGTCTTCGACACGATCGCCGCCGAGTCGCAGCGGCTGATCAACGAGACGTACAGCGCCTTCCTCCAGGGCTTCATGCCGAACCTGGCCCGCCCCGAGGTCGACGTGCTCGACGGGCTGACCACCGCGATCACCGTGGACCAGCAGCGCATGGGCGGCGACCCCCGCTCCACCGTCGGCACCGCCACCGACGCCAACGCCATGCTGCGCATCCTCTTCAGCAGGCTCGGCGAGCCGCACATCGGCCCGCCCAGCGCGTACTCCTTCAACACCGCCTCGGTGAAGGCGAGCGGCGCCATCACCGTGCAGCGCGGGAACAAGACCAAGGCCGAGAAGGCGACGTTCGAGCGCACCGGCGGGATGTGCACCCGCTGCGAGGGCCGCGGCACGGTCTCCGACATCGACCTCACGCAGCTCTACGACGACTCCAAGGCGATCGCCGAGGGCGCGTTCACCATCCCCGGCTGGAAGTCGGACAACGTGTGGACGGTGGGGATCTACGCCGAGTCGGGCTTCCTCGACCCGAACAAGCCGATCCGCGAGTTCACCAAGCGGGAGATGCACGACTTCCTCTACCGGGAGCCGACCAAGGTCAAGGTCAACGGCGTCAACCTCACCTACGAGGGGCTGATCCCCAAGATCCAGAAGTCGTTCCTGTCCAAGGACAAGGAGGCGATGCAGCCCCACATCCGGGCCTTCGTGGAGCGGGCGGTCACCTTCACCACCTGCCCCGAGTGCGACGGCACCCGGCTCAGCGAGGGCGCCCGGTCCTCGAAGATCGGCACGATCTCCATCGCCGACGCGTGCGCGATGGAGATCCGCGACCTGGCCGAGTGGGTGCGGGGCCTGAAGGAGCCCTCGGTGGCGCCGCTGCTCACCGCGCTCCAGCACACCCTCGACTCGTTCACGGAGATCGGCCTCGGATACCTCTCGCTCGACCGCCCCGCCGGCACCCTGTCCGGCGGCGAGGCGCAGCGCGTGAAGATGATCCGCCACCTCGGCTCGTCGCTCACGGACGTCACGTACGTCTTCGACGAGCCCACCGTCGGGCTCCACCCGCACGACATCCAGCGGATGAACGACCTGCTGCTGCGGCTGCGGGACAAGGGCAACACGGTGCTCGTCGTCGAGCACAAGCCCGAGACGATCGCCATCGCCGACCACGTCGTGGACCTCGGCCCCGGCGCCGGCACGGCGGGCGGCACCGTGTGCTTCGAGGGCACCCTCGAGGGGCTGCGCGCCAGCGGCACCGTCACCGGCCGGCACCTCGACGACCGGGCCAGGCTCCGGGAGGCGGTCCGCAAGCCCACCGGGACGCTGGAGATCCGCGGTGCGACGGCGAACAACCTCCAGGGCGTGGACGTCGACATTCCGCTCGGCGTCCTCTGCGTGGTCACCGGAGTCGCCGGCTCCGGCAAGAGCTCGCTCATCCACGGCTCCATCCCGGCCGGCGAGGGCGTGATCTCGGTCGACCAGGCCCCGATCCGCGGCTCGCGCCGCAGCAATCCGGCGACGTACACCGGGCTGCTCGACCCGATCCGCAAGGCGTTCGCCAAGGTCAACGGCGTGAAGCCGGCGCTGTTCAGCGCCAACTCCGAGGGGGCCTGCCCCACCTGCAACGGCGCCGGTGTCATCTATGTCGACCTCGGTGTGATGGCCGGCGTCGACACGCCCTGCGAGGACTGCGAGGGCAAGCGGTTCCAGGCGTCGGTGCTGGAGTACCACCTCGGTGGCCGCGACATCAGCGAGGTGCTCGCGATGTCGGTGACCGAGGCCGAGGAGTTCTTCCGCGAGGGCGAGGCGCGCACCCCGGCCGCCCACAAGATCCTGGAGCGGATGGCGGACGTCGGTCTCGGCTACCTCACGCTCGGCCAGCCGCTCACCACGCTGTCGGGCGGCGAGCGGCAGCGGCTGAAGCTGGCCACGCACATGGCGGACAAGGGCGGCGTCTACGTGCTCGACGAGCCCACCACGGGCCTGCACCTCGCGGACGTCGAGCAACTGCTCGCCCTGCTCGACCGGCTGGTCGACTCCGGCAAGTCGGTCATCGTCATCGAGCACCACCAGGCGGTCATGGCGCACGCGGACTGGATCATCGACCTCGGCCCCGGCGCCGGACACGACGGCGGCCGGATCGTCTTCGAGGGCACCCCCGCCGACCTGGTCGCCGCCCGCTCCACCCTCACCGGTGAGCACCTGGCGGCCTACGTGGGCGGCTGACAGGGGGCCGGCCCGGGGGTCAGCCGGTGAAGCGGCGGACGAAACGTCTCTGCCAGGGGGTCTCGACGGCGTGGCGGTCGTAGGCCCGGCGGACGTACTCCACCGCTTCGTCGGCCGGGACGCCGTCGAGCACGGCGATGCAGGCCAGGGCCGTACCCGTCCGGCCGCGACCGCCGCCGCAGGCGACCTCGACGCGCTCGGCGGCGGCGCGCTCCCACGCCTCGCGCAGCACGGCGCGGGCCTCCGCCGGGTCGCCCGGCAACCGGAAGTCGGGCCAGCGCAGCCACCGGGACTCCCACGGCACGTCGGCCGGCCGCTTGCCGAGCAGGTGGACGGCGTAATCGGGCGCCGCGCCGGCCGGGAGGGGACGGCGAAGGGCGCGACCCCTGACCAGACGCCCGGAGGGCAGCCGCAGCACTCCGGGGTCGTCCTCGTTCCAGGTCGCGGTCATGCGGCCACGGTAATCGACCGGGGTGGGCGCCGGGGGTGGTTCGCCAGAAGGGCCCACCGGACGGACACAGGGGACAAACTGACCGGTGTTCGGGTTGCGGGGGCGGGCGGGCGCGTCGAGCATCGGAGCATGTTCAGTGGCGCGCACGTCATCCTCTACACCAAGGACGCCGACGCCGACCGGGCGTTCCTCAGGGATGTCCTGGGGTTCCAGCACGTCGACGCGGGAGGCGGGTGGCTCGTCTTCAAGCTGCCGCCGGCCGAGGTCGCCGTACACCCGACGCCCGGTGAGCCCCGGCACGAGTTCTCCCTGATGTGCGACGACATCGAGGGCACCCTGCGCAGGCTGACCGAGCGCGGGGCCGAGGTGTCCCGGCCGGTCAGCGACCAGGGGTGGGGGCTGCTGGCGGCGGTGCGGCTGCCGAGCGGCGGTGAACTGCCGCTGTACGAGCCACGGCACCCGACGGCGCACGGCCTGTCACCCTGACGGCCGACCCCAGCGCGAGCGTCATCTCATATCTGAGATAACCTGCCCCCATGGCAGACGACTACCTCGTACGCATCGGCAAGCTCATCCGTGACGCCCGGCAGCACCGTGGCTGGACGCAGACGCAGCTCGCCGAGGCGCTGGCCACAAGTCAGAGCGCCGTCAACCGCATTGAGCGCGGGAACCAGAACATCAGCCTTGAGATGATCGCCCGGATCGGCGAGGCGCTCGACAGTGAAATCGTGTCACTCGGGTACGCGGGACCCATGCATCTGCGCGTAGTGGGCGGGCGCCGGCTCTCCGGCTCCATCGACGTCAAGACGAGCAAGAACGCGTGCGTCGCGCTGCTGTGCGCGTCGCTCCTCAACAAGGGCCGTACCACGCTGAGGCGGGTCGCCCGGATCGAGGAGGTCTACCGGCTGCTCGAGGTCCTCAACTCCATCGGTGTCCGCACCCGTTGGATCAACGACGGGACGGACCTGGAGATCGTCCCGCCCGCGCACCTCGACATGGCGGCCATCGACGCGGACGCGGCGCGCCGCACGCGGTCCATCATCATGTTCCTCGGCCCGCTGCTGCACCGGCTGCGGCAGTTCAAACTCCCGTACGCGGGCGGCTGCGACCTCGGTACGCGCACGATCGAGCCGCACATGATCGCCCTGCGCCGCTTCGGCCTGGACATCACGGCCACCGAGGGGCTGTACCACGCGGAGGTCGACCGCCAGGTCACCCCGGACCGCCCGATCGTGCTGACCGAGCGCGGCGACACGGTGACCGAGAACGCGCTGCTCGCCGCCGCCCGCCACGACGGCGTCACCGTCATCCGCAACGCCTCCTCCAACTACATGGTCCAGGACCTGTGCTTCTTCCTGGAGGCCCTGGGCGTACGGGTCGAGGGCATCGGCACGACGACGCTGACCGTGCACGGCATCCCCTCCATCGACGTGGACGTCGACTACTCCCCCTCCGAGGACCCGGTCGAGGCCATGAGCCTGCTGGCGGCGGCGGTCGTCACGGAGTCGGAGCTGACGATCCGTCGCGTGCCGATCGAGTTCCTGGAGATCGAGCTCGCGGTCCTGGAGGAGATGGGCCTCGACCACGACCGGTCGGCCGAGTACGCCGCCGACAACGGCCGCACCCGGCTGGTGGACCTGACCGTGCGGCCCTCCAAGCTGGAGGCGCCGATCGACAAGATCCACCCGATGCCGTTCCCCGGCCTGAACATCGACAACGTGCCGTTCTTCGCGGCCATCGCCGCGTCCGCCCAGGGCCAGACCCTCATCCACGACTGGGTCTACGACAACCGGGCCATCTACCTCACCGACCTCAACCGCCTGGGTGGCCGCCTCCAGCTCCTCGACCCGCACCGGGTCCTGGTGGAGGGCCCCACCCGCTGGCGCGCCGCCGAGATGATGTGCCCGCCCGCCCTGCGCCCCGCGGTGGTCGTCCTGCTCGCCATGATGGCCGCCGAGGGCACCTCCGTGCTGCGCAACGTCTACGTCATCAACCGGGGGTACGAGGACCTGGCGGAGCGCCTCAACTCGGTGGGCGCGCAGATCGAGATCTTCCGGGACATCTGACCGGCGGCGTCGGCATGCCGTACCTCCCCCTCCTGGCCCGCCCGGTGGGCGGGCCAGGAGGGAGGCGGCGTGTGCCGGACTGTCCGGGAGCCGCCGCAGGCCACGCCCGGGGGGGCGGAGCGGCCTCAGGGGCCCGTCTACCGGCGTGTCGCGTACAGGAGGAGAATCGCGATGGCCGCCAGCACGAAGGCGGCGGACAGGCAGATCACCACGAGCGACAGCACGTCGCCACCGCCGTACTTGTCGATCAGCAGGAACGACGACTGCACGGCGAACACCACGGGGATGAGCGTCAGAACGGCCAGCCCCAGCACCACCCGCACCGCGTGACCGAGGATCGCGTGCGGAGCGGACTCGGGGAACTGCCTGCCCACGTTCACCATTCCGGGGCTCGGCCGCAGCGGCATCTCGAGATCCTGCCCGTACAGCTCGGGGTGCAACTCCTTGTAGAACGCCTCGAACACCTCCTCCGCCTCGAGCCACCTGACCATCTGGGTGATGGCCTGGTAGAAGAGGAACGCGGCGAGCGCCGGAAGCACTTTCTGCAATGCCGCCGAGTTGGTGAACTGAATACCGATCACGGCGAACTTCAAGTCCTCCTCGTTACCGATCAGGAGCTCGAACAGCGCGGCGGTGAGAAGGTAGAAGATCGTCGTTCGACCGAGGTCCTTGGAGAGTTCCGCCCACGACTCGCGCAGGTCCTCGAGATACTCGAGCGCGTCCTCCCTCGACAGGGCCTTCAGCGCTTCCTCGGCTCTTTCCGTCGCACTCGCCATGGTGCCCCCTGTAGGCGCGAGGTGGTGGATGCCGTGGGACGGTCGGGGGCAACGGAGCCTACCAGCGCGGGCTTCGGCGCACGCGGGAGTCGGCGCACGCGGGCTTCGGCCCGGCGCCGGAAGGCCGCTGAGACCGCTGAGGCCGCCGCGGGGCCCACGAGGGAGTGGCCCGTCCCGTGACCGGGGGCGATTTCCGAGCATTCCCCGGCCCCGGGCGGTCCGACGGGCCGCATACGACCGGCGGCTCTGGCCGGGGAGGGCGCCGCCGGCGAAACAGCGAGGACACATACGCCGGTGGCCGGATCCGTTCGGTGCTCCGCCGACCCTTCCCTACGCTCATCCCGCAGCGTTCAAGAAATGAAGGGTTGATCACCATGTTCCCGATTTTTCGTTCAACTATCCGCGTCATAGCGGTGGGTGCGACCGCCATGGCCGCCTGCCTGCTCCCGACCGGCCAGGCCGGAGCGGTCACCGTGGGGGAAGCGGCGCCGTCGTGCGTTCAGTACTCGACGAGCTGGCGCTACACGTTCGTCACCAACACCTGCGGCACGACCCAGCACGTCACCGTCGAGTACCGCGACGGCACCGCGGTTCCCTGCCGGACCGCCGGCCCCGGAGACACGGTCACCTTCCCGGGCTACGGCACCGGCGACAACGGCGTCCAGGGCGTCGCCCTGTGCTCCGCCCCCTGACGTGCCCGGAGAGCGGCGCGGGCGCACTGCCTTCTCCGTCCATACATGTACGGCCGGACTCATGACCCCGCACCGCCCTTCCCCGCGGCGGGAGTACCGCACGGACGCCGACCGGCGGGGCCTGAGCTGCGGCGACGGGGCCGTGGGGCCCGGTCGGCGGGCCTCCGGGGACGTAAAGGAACGGAAAAGTTGGTGCATATGCCCCGCATACGCCTTGACTGGTTCGTAGGTCAGTCATGAGTGTGGACAGCAGAGCGCCACGGAGCCCGAGCCCCCGAAGCCGCTCAGGCCCCGCATCGGCCGGTTGATTGGGGTTCACCATGTCCCTGCGCACCAGTCGGGCACCAGCGCCCGCGCCGCATCCGCTGCGGCGCGCCACGGACTGGCCCCTCACCGGCCTCCGGCACCGGCGCCGCACCCACGGAAGCGGAACGAGCGGACCGGGCACCCACCCCGCACGGCGTGCCTCCGACCGCGTCCGGACGGCCGTCGCCGTACAGCACCGCTCCCCGCGCCGCACCGCCGCCTCACCCCGCCGCCGCCGGACCCGCACCTCCCCCGGCGCGTCCCGGGCGGGCCGCCGCAGCAGCGGCGAAGGCGGCCCACCAGGGCGTTCCGCAGCACCGGATGACATCTCCGCGCGGCTCCCCGTTCCCCCGGGGGCGCCGCGATGACCACGATCCTGATCACGCTGGCCGCGATCGCGCTGATCGCCTACCCGCTGCTGCTGCTCATCCTCATGGCCGCGTCCGGCGGGCACCGGGCGCGCCGCTGGTTCCGCGGCCTGCGGCGCGGCGGTCAGGGCCTGGTCGCGCTCGGTCTGGCGGCCGTGCTGGCGGCCGGCGTGTGGGCGGGGCCGAAGGTCGTCACGCGCCTGGTCGCGGACGACCCGATCGACTGCCACCCCACCGGGGCCGTGCGGGCGCAGCAGGCCGCGGCGCGGTCCACCGCCGCCGACCTGTCCGCCCCGTCCCGGCCTCCCGAGCGCCCGGAGCCGGGCGTGGTGTCCGGGGCCGCCGCACCGACGGCGGAGCCGGGCACGCGTCCGGCCCTGGTCCTGTACGACGGCGGCGGTCGCGGGCGTGACGCGGACTGGACGGCCCAACTGACGGCCCAGCAGGCGGCCAACCTGGCGTCGCACTTCGCACCGTGGACCGTCAAGCCCGTGGCGGAGTACGAGGCGGGCGAGGCACGCGAGCACTCCGCGGTGCTGTACTTCGGCTCCGATCCGGACTCCCCTCCCCCGGCGTCCTTCCTCGACGACGTGCTGGCCGGCACCGTGCCCGTGCTCTGGGCCGACAAGAACCTCGGCCGACTGGCCGACCGCGCCCCCTGGCTGTGGAAGAGCCGGTACGGCTTCCGCGCGACCGGCCCCGGCATCGAGGGGGTCGACCGGGTCGACTACCGCGGCACCGCCCTGACGCGCCAGAACCCGCCGGACGACCCGGGCATCCGTACCGTGCGCGTCGACGACCCCGGCAAGGCGAAAGTGCTCGCCGAGGCGCGGCACGCCGACGGCGGCCGGTCCCCCTGGGCGGTCCGGGCGGCGAACCTCTGGTACGTCAGCGAGAGCCCGTTCGACTACACCTCGCCGACCGACCGGTACCTGGCCTTCAACGACATGCTCTTCGACCTGCTGGCCCCGGCCACCGAGGAGCGCCACCGCGCCCTGGTCCGGCTGGAGGACATCGGGCCGAACGCGGACCCCGAGCAGCTCCGGGACATCGGCACCTGCCTCCACCAGGCCAAAGTGCCCTTCAGCTTCGGCGTCCTCCCGATCTACATCGACCCCTACGGCAAGGCCAACCAGGGCGAGCCGACGAGCTTCACCCTCAAGGACCGCCCCGAGGTGGTCGAGGCGCTGCGGTACCTGATGGACCACGGCGGCACCATGATCATGCACGGGGTGACCCACCAGCTCGGCACACTGAAGAACCCGTACCACGGGGTCAGCGGCGAGGACTTCGAGTTCTTCATGGCCCACCAGGACCACCGGGAGTTCGTCATCCCGGACGGGCTGGTGCCCGGCGCGTCGCGGGAGTGGGCGCTGGAGCGCATCGACCAGGGGCTGGGCGAGTTCCGGGCCGCCGGGCTGCCCCGCCCGCAGATCTGGGAGTTCCCGCACTACGCGGCCGGGCCCTTCGACTACGAGGCGGTCGCGGAGGACTTCGGCTACCGCTACGACGCCGCGATGGTCTACGCGAGTTCGGTCCACGGCGGCTTCCCCAACGCGCACGAGCGGGCCGACCAGTTCTTCCCGTACGGCGTCAGGGACGTCTACGGGACGGCCGTGATCCCGGAGAACCTCGGCAACGTCGAGACCGACGGGCACAACGGCCAGCCTCCGCGCACCGCCGGGGACATCGTCGACGCGGCCCGGACCAACCTGGTCGTGCGGGACGGCGTGGCGAGCTTCTTCTACCACCCGCCCCTGGGCGTCGACCGGCTCGACGAGATCCTGCGGGGCGTCCGCGACCTCGGCTACGACTTCGTCCGCCCGTCGGACGTCATGAAATGAGCAGCCATGCCTTTCCCGCGCCCCTTCCGCATCGGCCGAGACTTCTTCCGGAGCCTCTCCCCGCACCGCCCGCAGCCGCCGGTGACCGGCTCGCTGCCCGGCCAGCGCGGCTTCGCGCTGCCGACGTGGGAGAGCGACGGGTACGAGGACCCGCACGCGCCCGCCTACCTGCGGCAGATCGCGTCCGTGGGCGCCAACTGGGTCCAGCTCAACCCCACGTGGTACCAGTCCGACCAGGCCACCGACATCATCCGCACGACCGTGGAGACACCGGGGGACAGCGGCGTCGCCCGGATGATCTACCTGGCCCACCGGCAGGGGCTGAAGGTGCTGCTCAAGCCGCATGTCGACCTGGAGGACGACACCGACCGCGCGACCATCCGGCCCGCCTCCCCCGACGACTGGTTCCGCGCCTACGGCGACATCGTGGCCCACTATGCGCGCCTCGCCGCGTGGTGCGGTGCCGACGCCTTCGCCGTCGGCACCGAACTCGCCGGCACGGTCGGCGACCGGCGGCGCTGGCTCGGCGTCGTCGACCGCGCCCGTACGGCCTACGCCGGTCCGCTGCTCTACGCGGCGAACTACGACGAGTACGAGGACGTCCGGTTCTGGGACGCCGTCGACGTCATCGGGATCGACGCGTACTGGCCGCTGAGCGACACGCCCACCACCGACGTCCGGCGGCTGACCCAGGCCTGGGCGCCGGTGTGCGACCAACTGGCGCGGTTCGCCGCCAGGGCCGGCAAGGACGTGCTGTTCACCGAGGCCGGGTACACCAGCGTGCGCGGCGGTGTGACCGCCCCGTACTCGTGGACCGTCTCGCGGACCCCGGACGCCGCCGAGCAGGCCGCCGGTTACGAGGCGCTGCTGCGCGCATTCACCGGCCGTCCGTGGTGGGCCGGAGTCCACTGGTGGCTCTGGGAGCAGTTGCCCGCCGAGACCGGCCGGACCCGTTCACTGGACTACTGCGCCCACGGCAAGGACGCCGAGGACGTGGTGGCCCGCTGGTGGGCGTCCCCGGGACCCCGTGAGGGGACCGCCCGCAGGGAGGCACGACAGACATGACTCTGGCCGCATCGGCAGTCCTGCTCCTCTTCCTGCTCTACGTCCTGTTCATGTTCGCCCTGGGCCGCGGCGAGGGCCGCGACGAACGGCGCAGGCACCGCAGGCGCGGCCCGGGGCAGCCGGCCGCGCCCGTACGCCCGGACGGCGGCCGGGTGCTGTTCGTGTTCGTCGTGCCCTGCCTGGACGAGGAGCTGGTGATCGGCTCCAGCCTGGAACGCCTGCTGGCGCTGCCCGAGCGCAACTGGGTCGCCCTCGTCGTGGACGACGGCTCACAGGACGCCACGGGCGAGGTCGTGGAGCGTTTCGCCGACCCGCGGATCATGCTGCTGCGGCGCACGCCGCCCCAGGCCCGCCAGGGCAAGGGCGAGGCGCTGAACGCGGCGTACCGGCACGTCCGCACCGAGCTGACTGGGACGCCGGCCTTCGCCGGGTACGGCCGGGACGACATCGTGCTGGTGGTGCTCGACGCCGACGGGCGGATCAGGTCCGACGCGCTGTCCGTGGTGGGTCCGATGTTCCGGGACCGCCGGATCGGCGCCGTGCAGATCACCGTACGGATATACAACGCCGCCGCCGGACTGCTGGCCAGGCTCCAGGACCTCGAGTTCGTCACTTACGTGGAGATCTTCCAGCGTGCCCGCAGCAGGCTCGGGAGCGCCGGGCTCGGCGGCAACGGCCAGTTCACCCGGCTCTCCGCGCTTCAGACGCTGGGCGACGCGCCCTGGACCCGCTGCCTGACCGAGGACCTCGACCTGGGCGTGCGCCTGCTCTCCCACGGCTGGCGCACCCGGTTCACCCCGCGTACGCAGGTCTGGCAGCAGGGGCTGACCCGGCTGCGGCCCTTCCTGCGCCAGCGCGTCCGCTGGTTCCAGGGCCACCTCCAGTGCCTCGCGGAGATCCCCCGCATCCTCGGGTCACCGATGCGGGCGCGGATCGTGACGGACCTGCTGATCGTCCTGACCCTGCCGCTGCTGGTCCTGCTGACGACGTTCTCGGTGGTGGCCTTCTACGCGTCGCTCATCGGCGCGGCGACGGGCGGCGACACCGAGGCGTTCGAGACGGTGACGGCCAACTACGGCGCCATCCTGATCGTCTGGGCCCTCGTCTCGTTCGGCGTGGCGCCCATCTGCGCGTACGCCTACCACCGGACCGCACGCACGGGTGTGCTGCGCAGCGTGGGGTACGGGCTGCTGTTCACCTTCTACTGCTACCACTGGCTGCCCGTGGGGTGGCTGGCCCTCGGCCGCCAGTTGCTGCGGCGCGGCGCGTGGGCGAAGACCAAGCGCCTTCCGGAGCCGCCGCGGCCCGCGAGGAAGGGCCCCGTCGCGCCCCGGCCCGTCGACACCCCGCGCGCCCGGCGGGCCGACCCCCGGCCGTCCGAACGCCGGCACGAGGCGGTCCCCTGACGCGCCGACACCCCATCCATGCACCAGATGTCCCCAATGCGGTGATCGTATGCTCCCGGTACGCTCCACATCGGACGGCAGGCTCCGTGTGGCGGTCGTTCTCGGCACCCGGCCCGAGGCCATCAAGCTGGCCCCGGTCGTCCGGGCGCTGGAGGACTCGCCCCTGTTCGCACCGGTGCTGGTCAACACCGGCCAGCACCGGGAGATGCTCGAGCAGATGCTGCGACGGCTCGGGCTCACCGTGCGCCACGACCTCGCCGTGATGCGGCAGCGCCAGCAACTGTCCGCGCTCACCGCCCGCCTGGTCGGCGGGCTGGGCGAACTGATCCGCGAGGAACGGCCCGATCTGGTCATGGTGCAAGGCGACACGAGCAGCACACTGTGCGGGGCCCTCGCGGCCTTCTACGAGCACGTCCCGGTGGCCCACGTGGAGGCCGGGCTGCGCAGCGGCGTCATCGACGACCCGTTCCCCGAGGAGCTGAACCGGCGGCTGGTCACCCGGATGGCGCGCTGGCACTTCGCCCCCACGCCCCGGGCGGCGGCCGCGCTGACCGACGAGGGCGTGCCCGCCTCGGCGGTCATGGTGACGGGCAACACGGTCATCGACAACCTGCTGTGGGCCCGCGGCCGGGCGGACGGCCGGTCCGCCTTCCGCGGCGGACGCCGGGGCCTGCTGGTGACCCTGCACCGGCGGGAGAACCAGGGGGCCCCGATGCGGGCGCTCGCGGACACCCTGCTGCGGCTCGCCGGACGTCCCGACGTCGAGGTGCTGGTGCCCCTCCACAAGAGCCCCGCCGTACGGGACGTCCTCCTGCCCGCGCTCGGCGGGCACCCGCGGATCACTCTGACCGAGCCGCTCGACTACTTCGACTTCATCGCCACCATGGCCGCCTCCTTCCTCGTCCTCACCGACTCCGGCGGCGTGCAGGAAGAGGCGCCGAGCTTCGACAGGCCGGTGCTGGTGCTGCGCGACACGACCGAACGCCCCGAGGTGGTCCGGGCGGGCGCCGCCCAACTGGTCGGCACCGACCCCGCAACGGTGTACGCGGCGGCCACCGCCCTGCTGGACGACCCCGTGCTGTACGGGCGGATGGCGGCGGCGCGCAATCCGTTCGGCGACGGCCGCGCCTCGGAGCGGATCGCCGGCGCCCTGGCCCACGCCTTCGGCCGCGTCACCGCTCCGGTGCGGGCCCTCGACATCGTCACGGCCGGATGAGGCGCCCCTTCGGCGCCCTGGCGGGCGCCGCCGTGCTGCTGCCGGCGTTCCTGGTGCCCGCCTGCGGCACCGATCCGGAGGCGGTCCGGTGGCAGGAGGGCAGCGCGCACGGGCCCTGGCGCGTCGTCTACGACGGTGACGGCACCGTCACCGGCGACGGCGGCACCGTCACGCTGTCGCCGCGGGCCGCCCGGCAGGCCGGCGAGACGCATGCCGCGATGGTGGTGTCGCGGACGTCGTACACGGACTTCACGTACCGGCTGCGGATGCGCACCGTGCGGCAGTTGCGCACGCCCGGTCGGCCCAATCCGTGGGAGGCGGCGTGGGTCGTCTGGCGCCACACCGACGACACGCACTTCTACTACGTGGTGCTCAAGCCCAACGGCTGGGAGCTGGGCAAGGCCAGCCCCGACTGCCCGGGGAACCAGTGCTTCCTCGCCACCCGGCGCGGCGCGTACCCCATCCACTCCTGGCACGCGGTCGAGGTGCGCCAGACCGGTGCCACGATGACCGTCCGCGTCGACGGCGAGCCGATCGTGACCCACACCGACCCCGGCGACCCCTATCCCCGGGGCGCCGTCGGCATGTACACCGAGGACGCGACCGTGGAGTTCGCCGACCTCAGCGTACGGGGGGACGGCTGACGTCCCCGGACGCGGAGGCGGGGACGGGCGCGGCCCCCGGGGCGGGCGCGGCCCCCGCCTCGGGCGCCGAGTCGGAGTCGGCCCACAGCGTGCGCACGTGCCCGAGGTGCCGGGCCATGCAGGCCTCGGCAGCCGGGGCGTCGCCGGAGAGCATCAGGTCGAGCAGCTCGTGGTGCTCCTGGGCGGAGGCGGCGAGCATGCCGCGCTCGGCGAGGGCCGTCAGGCCGTAGAGGCGGGCGCGCTTGCGGAGGTCGCCGACCGTCTCGACCAGGCGGTCGTTGCCGGAGAGGGAGAGCAGGGAGAGGTGGAAGCGCCGGTCGGCGTCGAGGTAGCCGATGAGGTCGTGGGCGCGGGCGCTGGTGACGATCTCCTCGGCGAGCGGGCGGAGTTCCTCCAGCCGCCGGGGGTCGGCGGTGCGGGTGA
Source organism: Streptomyces sp. WAC05374 (assembly GCF_004353505.1). Classification (GTDB taxonomy): domain Bacteria; phylum Actinomycetota; class Actinomycetes; order Streptomycetales; family Streptomycetaceae; genus Streptomyces. The sequence continues at coordinate 164,281 of NZ_SMNQ01000013.1, read as the reverse complement.
TGGCGCCGATGGTCGGCACCTCGATCAGGGCGCGCAGCTCGGTGTACTGGTCGAGGTCCCGCTCGCTGACCTGGGTGATCCGGAAGCCCTTGTTCCGTACGGGTTCGACCAGGCCCTCGCGCGCCAGGTCGAGCATCGCCTCGCGCACGGGCGTGGCGGAGATGCCGAAGTCGGCGGCGAGGGCGGGCGCGGAGTAGACCGCGCCGGGTTGCAGCTCGCCGGCGATCAGGGCGGCGCGCAGGGCGTGCGCCACCTGGTCGCGCAGGCGTTCCTGGCTGGTGATCAGGTGCTTCAGGTGCTGGCCGGCCATGGCGCTGCCTCCCGGGGGTCATCGAGGATCGTAAGGGATCAGAGGAGGAAGCCCGCGGGGAAGGGGTCGGTCGGGTCCAGGAAGTACTGGGCGGTCCCGGTGATCCAGGCCCGTCCGGTGATGGCGGGGACGACGGCGGGCAGGCCGCCGACCGTGGTGGCGCCGGTCAGCCGCCCCGTGAAGCGGGTGCCGATGAACGACTCGTTCACGAAGTCGCGCCCGAGGGGCAGTTCACCGCGCGCGTGGAGCTGGGCCATGCGGGCGGAGGTGCCGGTGCCGCACGGCGAGCGGTCGAACCAGCCCGGGTGGATGGCCATGGCGTGGCGGGAGTGGGTGGCGTCGGAGCCCGGGGCGGCGAGGTAGACGTGCTTGACGCCGTTGATGGACGGGTCCTCGGGGTGGACGGGGCGGTCGGTGGCGTTGATGGCGTCCATGACCGCGAGCCCGGCGGCGAGCAGGTCGTCCTTGCGGGCCCGGTCGAAGGGCAGCCCGAGGGCGCTCAGCTCGACGAACGCGTAGAAGTTGCCGCCGTACGCCAGGTCGTAGGTGACCGTGCCGTGGCCGGGCACCGCCACCTTGCGGTCGAGGCCGGCGCAGAAGGCCGGGACATTGGTGAGCGTGACGGACGTGGCGGCGCCGTCCTCGACGCGGACGTCGACGCTCACCAGCCCGGCGGGGGTGTCGAGCCGGATGGTGGTGACCGGCTCGGTGACGGGCACCATCCCGGTCTCGACGAGGACGGTGGCGACGCCGATGGTGCCGTGCCCGCACATGGGCAGCAGTCCTGAGACCTCGATGTAGAGCACTCCGTAGTCGGCGTCGGGCCGGGTCGGCGGCTGGAGGATCGCGCCGCTCATGGCGGCGTGGCCGCGCGGCTCGTACATCAGCAGGGTACGCACGTGGTCGAGGTGGTCGATGACGTACCGGCGCCGCTCGGCCATGGTGGCGCCGGGGAGGGTGCCGATCCCGCCGGTGATGACGCGGGTCGGCATGCCCTCGGTGTGGGAGTCGACGGCGTGGTAGACGTGCCGGGTGCGCATGGCTAGGCGAGTCCTTCCGCGAGCGCCTTCTCGGTGGCGGCGCGGACGGCGGCCGCGTGCGCGCCGGCGAGCGGCGTACGGGGCGGGCGGCACGGCCCGCCGTGGTGGCCGGCGACGTCCATGGAGAGCTTGATGGCCTGGACGAACTCCGGCTTGGAGTCCCAGCGCAGCAGCGGGTGCAGCGCCCGGTACAGGGGCAGGGCGGTGCCCAGGTCGTGGGCGGCGGCGGCCCGGTAGAGGGCGACGCAGGAGGCGGGCAGCGCGTTGGGGTAGCCGGCGATCCAGCCCACGGCCCCGGCGAGCGCCAGCTCCAGGAGCACGTCGTCGGCGCCGATCAACAGGTCCAGGTCCGGGGCCAGTTCGGCGATCTCGTAGGCACGGCGGACGTCGCCGCTGAACTCCTTGACGGCGACGATGCTGCCGTCGCCGTGGAGTTGTGCGAGCAGTTCCGGCGTCAGGTCGGTCCTGGTGTCGAAGGGATTGTTGTACGCGACGACGGGCAGCCCCGCGCGGGCCACCTCGGCGTAGTGGGCGCGTACGGCGGCGGCGTCGGCGCGGTAGGCGTTGGGTGGCAGCAGCAGGACGGAGCCGCAGCCCGCCTCCGCCGCCTGCTCGGCCCACCGGCGGGCCTCGGCGCTGCCGTAGGCGGCGACGCCGGCCATGACGCGGGCCCCGTCGCCCGCCGCCTCCACGGCGACGCGGACGACACGCGCCCGTTCCTCGTCGGTGAGGGTCTGGTACTCGCCGAGCGAGCCGTTGGGGACGACGCCGTCGCAGCCCCGGTCGACCAGGTGGGCGACGTGTTCGGCGTAGGCGTCGTCATCGATGGTGAGGTCGTCGCGCAGGGGCAGGGCGGTGGCGACCATGACGCCGTGCCAGGGGTGGGGACGCTGGTTCATCATTCGGCTCCTGGTGGGTGTGCGAGCTGGCTGAGCGGTACGGGGCAGGCGAGCGGGCGCCGGTCGGGCGCGGGGTCCCGGCCGGCGAGGCGGGCGACGGCCGGTCCGCACACGCGGCCCTGGCACCAGCCCATTCCGGCGCGGGTGAGCAGCTTGACGGTGCGGGCGTCGCGGGCGCCCAGGTCGGTGACGGCTTCGCGGACGCGGTCGGCGGTGACCTCCTCGCAGCGGCACACCTCGGTGGCGCCGTCCAGCCAGTCGGTCCAGCCGTGGCCGGGCCGGTGGGCGGCGGCCATCGCGTCGGCGAAGGCCCGCATGCGGGCGCGCCGGCGGGCGAGGGCGGCGGGCGGGCGGCGGCCGGCGAGGCAGTGGGCGGCGATCTCGCCCTCGACGCGGGCGAGTTCGGCGCCGCCGACGCCGCAGGTCTCACCGGCCGCCCAGATGCCGGGCACGGAGGTGCGCTGCCCGGCGTCCACGTCCAGGGCGGGGGTGCCGTCGGGGGTGCGGCGGGTGGCGCAGCCGAGCGCGGTGGCGAGTTCGAGCTGCGGTACGAGGCCGTGGCCGACCGCGAGGGCCTCGCACGGGATGCGCCGGCCGGTACCGGGAACGGGGCGCCAGTCGGCGTCGAGCCGGGTGACGGTCACCGCCTCGACGCGGGTGGTGCCGTGGGCGGCGGTGACCGCGTGGCGGGTGAGGAGGCGGGTGCCGTGGCGCAGGAGGGCTCCGCCGTGCAGGGCGCCCTGGGCGAGTTTGGCCGGGTTGCGGGCGAGGGCGGGGGCGTGGCGGGCGTACGCGGTGTAGTCGGCCGCCTCGACGAGGGCGGGGACGCGGGCTCCGGCGGCGGCAAGCGTCGTGGCGACGGCGAGCAGCAGGGGCCCGCTGCCCGCGACGACGATCCGTCCCCGTGGCCCGGTGGGGAGGGTGAGCCCGCCCTTGAGCATGGCCTGCGCGCCTCCCGCCCCGACGACACCGGGCAGCGTCCAGCCCGGGAAGGGCAACTGGCGCTCGTACGCGCCCGTGGCGAGCAGCACGGCCCGGGCGCGCACGGCGGCCGGGGCCTCGTCGGGGCCCGCGACGGCGTGCAGCAGCCAGGTGTCGCCGTCGGGCACGACGGTCCACACGTGGTGGGCGGGCAGGTGGCGCACGCCGGTCAGCCGCCGTACGAGGGGGCGCGCCGCGCGGGGCACGGGTCCGCCCGCCGGGTGGCGGTGGATCTGGCCGCCCGGTCTGTCCGCCGCGTCCAGCAGGGTGACGTCCAGGCCGAGTCCGGCGGCGGTCGTGGCGGCGGCGAGCCCGGCGGGTCCGGCGCCGACCACGGCGAGGTCAGCGGTCATGGCCGGTGCCCTCCTGCGTGGTGACCGTGTCGCCGGGGCGGGCGGGCAGGAGGCAGGCGCGCTGGTTGGGGCGGCCGTTGACGGTGGCGAGGCAGTCGAAGCAGGTGCCGATCCCGCAGAACGCCCCGCGCGGGGCGCCGCCGGTCCGGGTGGTGCGCCAGGCGAGGACGCCCGCCGACCACAGGGCGGCGGCGACCGACTGACCGGGCCGGGCGGTGACGGGGCGCCCGTCGAAGGTGAAGGTGAACGGCGCGGGCGTGGTGGCGCGTCGTCTCACGGGGCGGCTCCTTCCGAGTCGTCGGGGCGGGCGTGGGGGTGGGCGTCCGGGCGGGTGCCGAAGCGGTCCGGGCGGAAGGGGCGCGGGTCCAGGGGCGGTGGTTCACCGCGCAGCGCGGCGGCGACGAGGAGTCCGGTCGCGGGGGCGAGGCCGATGCCCGCGCCCTCGTGGCCGCACGCGTGGTGGAGGCCCGGCACGCGCGGGTCGGGGCCGATGGCCGGGAGGTGGTCGGGGAGGTAGGGGCGGAAGCCGTGGTAGGCGCGGATGGCGCGTACCGTGCTCAGGACGGGGAAGAGGGCGACGGCCTGGGCGGCGAGCCGCCGCAGGGCCTCGGTGGACAGCGTCCGGTCGAAGCCGACGCGCTCGCGGGTGGCGCCGATGAGGACGGTCCCGGCGGGGGTGCCCTCGACGACGGCGGAGGACTGGAGGTCCGCCGACCCGCTGGCGACGTCGGCGACGTAGTCGGCCGCGTACACCTTGTGCCGTACCAGGCGGGGCGGGAGCGGCTCGGTGACGAGGACGAAGCCGCGCCGGGGCCGTACGGGCAGGTGGACGCCGGCCATGTGGGCGAGCGCTCCGCCCCAGGTGCCGGTGGCGTTGACCACGGCGGCGGCGGGGAGGTCGCCGCGGGTGGTGCGTACGCCGCTGACGGCGCCGGACCGGTCGGTGAGCACGGCCGTGACCTCTTCGCCGAGCCGGACGTCCGCCCCGGAGGCGCGGAGCAGTTGGGCGGCCGCCATGGCGGGCTGCACCTGGGCGTCCTGCGGGTAGTGGAACCCGCCGGCGAGGCCGGGGGCGAGGTGCGGTTCGAGGTCGTGCAGGCGGCCGGCGGGGATCTCGTGCGTCTGGACGCCCGCCTTCTCCTGCCGAGCCGCGAGGGCGCGCAGTGCGGTGAGGGCGGTCTCGTCCGATGCGACGACGAGACCGCCCTTGGGCTCGTACTCGGTCTCCGGTGGGAGCGTTGCGGCGAGTTCGCGCCACAGTCGGGTGGACAGCAGCGCGAGGTCGAGCTCCGGGCCCGCCTCCTTGTCGGAGACGAGCAGGTTGCCTTCCCCGGCACCGGTGGTGCCGCCCGCGACGGGACCGCGGTCGACGACGGTGACGGTGAGGCCGGCGCGGCCCGCGTAGTACGCGCAGGCCGCGCCGGTGATTCCGGCACCGATGATCACGGCGTCCGGCACATGACTCACATGTCTCGTGGGCACGGCAGTAACATTTCACATTTTACTGCCGCTGTACAGACCGCGGCCCGGCCCGAAGTCCCGTGCGAGGCACGGGTTTTCAGGTCCGCAGCGGCCCCTCGCACACGTAGTCCGAGGTCCCGGCCTGCCGGTCGGCCCAGATCTCCACCTCGCCGAAGGAGCAGTTCATGTCGGCGAGGTTGGTGGAGACGGTGGCCGTCCGGTCGAGCAGGAAGCGGTCGACCGTGTCGGACATGTCGCGGAAGACCCGGTCGGCACTGCCCGCGTCACCGAGGCGGGCGGTGATCCGGCCGGTGCACAGGAACCGCCGCATGCCCGCGTCGCCGTTGTCGGAGCACCGCGGGGTGGCCCCGGTCGCCGCCGCGAACGACGAGCGGACGGCCTCGGCGGTGGCGTCCCGCAGTTGGTCGTTGGGCGTGTACCGGGTGTCGGGGACGAACAGCTCGTCGACCTTGGCGATCTGCGCGTCCAGGAACGCGTCGTAGCCTCGCTGGACCGCCGCGTCCCGGCCCAGTCGCGCGCGCCAGGCGTCGAAGGCGGCCGGGTCGTCGGCGCGCAGGTGCCGGTACATCTCCCGCAACTGGGCGGGGCGTTCGGTCCACAGGTAGGTGAAGAAGGTGCCCGCGTAGGAGTAGAAGCGGAAGCCGTCGCCCTCGTAGGTGGCGTGCAGCAGCCGGTCCACGGTCATGCGCGGGCGGCCGCCCGCGGTGTCGGCGATGACGGACCTGACCAGGGACTTGCGCACGGCGACGCCGTCGTCGCGGGTGGCGCCGTCGAAGAACTCGGCCGTCCCCTCGTCCATGGCCGTGGTGCGGTCGTCCTGGTACCAGGGGCCTTCACCGAAGTACCCGGGCACGGCGAACCGGCCGTTGAGGTAGTGCATGTACTCGTGGCGGAACAGCTCCTCCAGGGTGAGCGAGGAGTCCTGCGGGACGCGGCGCTGGTAGGTGTAGAAGGTCGCGCCGCGCTCGATGTAGATGCCGCCGTTGTCGGTGTCCATCCCGGTCAGCAGCGGGTGGTAGTTCTCGTAGTCCGCGCGGGAGGCGTACAGGACGATGTTCAGGGCGGTGTTGGTGTCCCCGGCGAGCGGCTGCTCGGTGCCCAGCACCCGGTGGAACTGCGCCTTGACCTGCTTGCCCGCGTAGTAGAGCTGGTCCACGGTCGCGCGGTCGAGCCCGGTGCGGACCCTGATGGCCGCGTTGTCGTAGCGGTACGCGTGCGGGAAGATCTCCCGCTCGATGTCCTCCTTGCAGACCCGGTACGGTGCGCACGCCTCGTAGAAGTTCAGCCAGGAGGCGAGCCTCGCCCAGGGCGCGCTGCCGCGCCCGAAGTCGCGGACCACGGGGGCGAGCAGCGCCCCGAGGTCGGGCACGATCGTGGACGTCAGCGCCGCGATCTGCCCGAAGCGGCCGTACTCGGCGAGGGCGTCGCGCACGACCCACTCGTTCGGCGTGCCCTTGAGGTGGGTGTACGTGGAGAACTTCCGGAAGGCGTCGCGGTAGGCGGCGTTGCGCGCGACGAGCGTGTGGAAGGCGGTGTCCTTGTTGCCCGGGTAGACACCCAGGTAGTTGACGGACAGCGCGGCCAGGGCGGCGCCGCCCCACGCCGGGTCCTTGTAGGTGGTGGTGTGGTACCGGTCCATGGTGGCCAGCACCTTGCGGATCAGGTCCAGTTGGGAGTGGCGCAGCCCCGGCGCGCTGCCCGCGTAGAGCGCCTCGCGCAGGGACTCGGCGTTGGTGCGGGTGACGTCGAAGGAACGGCGCGCGGTGCCGAAGGCGTGGATGGCGCGGCGCATGGCCTCGGTGGTGGGCGGGTCGGTGACGTCGATCTCGCCGCGCGAGAAGTCGTGGTACGCCACGGAGTGCAGGTAGGTGAGCATCTCCAGCAGGTGGCTGCCGTTCCTGCCGTCGTGGGCGGGGGCGAGGGCGGATATGCGGCGGGAGACGGCCTGGACGTGCGCGTCGGACATCACCGGGGCCAGGCGGGCGTCCCAGGTCCAGATGAGGTCGCGCAGACAGCCGTCGGCGGTGACGGCGGGGTCGGCGAGGAAGTCGGCGAACGGCTCGGGCGCGAGGCGGGTGACGTCGCCGAGGGCGCACGGCACGGCCGTGGCCGCCGCGTGGGCCGGTGTCTGCGGGCCCGGGGTGCGGGTGGCGGTCCGCCCGCCGGGGGCGGGTGCGGGCCGGGGGGTGGGCCGGGGCGCGGTGGCGAGGCGTTCGACCTCGTCGTGGGGGCGGTCGCCGGTGGCGGGGTCCGCGTGCCGGCCGTCCGCCGCCGGGGCGGTGGGGGCGCCCGCTCCACGGTCGCCGTGGACGGCGTGGGCGGCGGTCGGCGCCGCTTGGGCGGTGGGGGTGGGCAGGACGCCGGCGCCGAGCAGTGTCGCGGTGGCGACGACCGCGGCGGCGAGGGCTCTGCGTACGGGGCTGCTGCGTACGGGACTACGGGTGGATCGCTGGGACACCTGCGGCTCCTGTGTCGGGAGGTGGGGAGTGGTCCGTTCAGCGGTGCGCACGGTCGGCGTGGCTTATTGATGAGTCCATGCCACTACCGTGTGACGTGCAACATAGTAATGTGACATTGCACTGCACAACCCTTGTGCGCCCCCGGATGTCCGGGGGCGCCGGGGGCGTGACTCAGCCCAGGACGGCAATCCCGTCCAGTTCGACCAGCGCCTGCTCGTCCCAGAGCCGGACGGCGCCGATGACCGCCATCGCCGGGTACTGACGGCCGGCCAGGCGGCGCCAGATCCGGCCCAGTTCGGGGGCGTGGGCCCGGTAGTCGGCGACGTCCGTGGCGTACACCGTGACGCGGGCGAGGTCGCCGGCGGTGCCGCCCGCCGCCTTCAGGGCGGCGAGCAGGTTGCCCAGCGCGGTCTCGAACTGCTCGGGCAGGGTCCGGCCCACCACGTTCCCGGCCCCGTCCAGGGCGGTCTGTCCGGCCAGGAGGACCAGGCGGGAGCCGGTGGCGGTGACGGCGTGGGAGAAGCCGGTGGGCGGTGACAGTTCGGCGGGGTTGAGGCGTTCGAGGCTCATGTGGCGTACAGCTCCTTGGCGATGATGGTGCGCTGCACCTCGGTCGCGCCCTCGTAGATGCGCGGCGCCCGGACCTCCCGGTACAGGTGCTCCAGCAGGTGGCCGCGCCGCAGGGCGCGGGCGCCGTGCAACTGGACGGCGGCGTCCACGACGTACTGGGCGGTCTCGGTGGCCAGCAGCTTCGCCATGGCGGCCCGCTTGGGCACGTCGGCGGCGCCCTCGTCGTACGCGGCCGCCGCCGCGTACACCAGCAGGCGGGCGGCCTCGGTGCGGGTGGCCATCTCGGCGACCTGGTGGGAGACGGCCTGAAGGTCTTTCAGGGCACCCCCGAAGGCGGCGCGTTCGGCCGTGTGGGCGAGCGCCGCGTCCAGCGCCGCCTGGGCCATGCCCACCGCGAAGGCGCCCACGCTGGGCCGGAAGAGGTTGAGGGTCGTCATGGCGACGCGGAAGCCCCGGTCCACCTCACCCAGGACGTCGTCGGGCCCCACCGGCACGCCGTCGAACAGCAGGCTGCCGATGGGGTGCGGACTGAGCATGTCGAGCGGGCCGCCGCTGAGGCCGGGCCGGTCGGCGGGGACGAGGAAGGCGGTGACGCCTTGCGCCCCGGCCCCCGGTGTCGTCCGGGCGAAGACGGAGTAGAAGTCGGCCTCGGGGGCGTTGGAGATCCAGCACTTCTCGCCCGTCAGCCGCCAGCCCGGGCCGTCGGGCACCGCCTCCATCGCGAGCGCCGCCGCGTCGGAGCCCGCGCCGGGCTCCGAGAGCGCGAACGCCGCGATTGCCCGGCCCGCGCCCACCTCCGGCAGCCAGCGCGCCCGCTGCCCGGGCGTGCCGGACGCGGCGACGGGGTGGGCGCCGAGCCCCTGGAGGGCGAGGGCGGTCTCCGCCTCCGTGCAGACCTGCGCGAGGGACTCCCGCATCAGGCACAGCTCCAGCGCCCCCGCCCCGAAGAGGCGCCCGAGCAGGCCCAGTTCCCCGAGCGCGGCGACGAGGGGGCGGTTGACGTGCCCCGGCTCGCCCTTCTCGGCGAGCGGGCGCAGGCGTTCGGCGGCCAGGGCGCGCAGCTCCGCGCACCAGGCGGTCTGGGCCGGATCGAGTGAGAATACGGGCATTCATGCCCCCTCGGAAGACATCTATCGCGGGCCGTTGACTGTCGTCACATGAACGATACGCTCGATGAGCGTTCCCACCACGCCAAGGGGGCGAACCATGGAGCTCACGCCTTCGGCCCACCTCGACACCTTCGCCCGGGACCACCTGCCACCGCGCGAGCAGTGGCCCGGCCTCGTCTTCGACCTCCCCGAGCTGCGCTACCCCGACCGGCTCAACTGCGGGGCGGAGCTGCTGGACCGCACGGTGGAACGGTTCGGCGCGGACCGGCCGGTCTTCCGGGACGGCGCGGGCCGGGTCTGGACGTACGGCGAACTGCGCGGCCGCGTCGACCGCATCGCCCACGCGCTCACCCGTGACCTGGGCGTGGTGCCCGGCAACCGGGTGCTGCTGCGGGGGCCCACCACGCCGTGGCTCGCGGCCTGCTGGCTGGCGGTGATGAAGGCGGGCGCGGTCGCCGTCACCGTCCTGGCACAGGCGCGCGCCCGCGAGCTGGCCGTCATGTGCGAGATGGCCCGGGTCGGCCACGCCGTGTGCGACGTCCGGACGGTGGACGACCTGGTCAAGGCGGAGGTACCCGGGCTGCGGATCACGGCGTACGGCGGTGACGGTCCCGACGACCTGCTGCACCTCGCGGCCCGGCACCCCGGCACGTACGAGGCGGTCGGCACGGCCGCCGACGACGTGGCACTGATCGCCTTCACGTCGGGGACGACCGGACGGCCCAAGGGGTGCATGCACTTCCACCGGGACGTGCTGGCCGTCGCCGACACCTTCTCCGCCCACGTGCTGCGGCCGGAGCCGGACGACCTCTTCGCGGGGAGCCCCCCGCTGGGGTTCACCTTCGGACTGGGCGGACTGGTGATCTTCCCGATGCGGGCGGGCGCCTCGGCGCTGCTGCTGGAGCAGGCCGGACCCAAACAGCTCCTGCCCGCCGTCGCCGAGCACCGCGTGACGGTGCTGTTCACCGCGCCGACCGCCTACCGGGTGATGCTGGACGAGGTGGACGCCCATGACACCGGCTCGCTGCGGCGCTGCGTGTCGGCGGGCGAGAACCTGCCGGCGGCCACCTGGCGGGCCTGGTACGAGCGGACCGGGCTGCGGCTGATCAACGGCATCGGCGCCACCGAACTGCTGCACATCTTCGTCTCCGCCGCCGACGACGCCATCCGCCCCGGCACCACGGGGGTCCCCGTTCCCGGGTGGCACGCGCGCGTGGTGGACGCCTCCGGTGAGCCGGTCCCCGACGGGCAGGAGGGGCTCCTGGCCGTGCGCGGCCCGGTGGGCTGCCGTTACCTCGCCGATCCGCGCCAGACGGAGTACGTACGGCACGGCTGGAACATCACGGGCGACACCTACGTCCGCGAACCGGACGGCTACCTGCGCTATGTGGCCCGCGCGGACGACATGATCATCTCGGCCGGGTACAACATCGCCGGCCCCCAGGTCGAGGAGGCGCTGCTGGCGCACCCCGACGTGGTGGAGGCGGCCGTGGTGGGCGCCCCCGACGAGGTGCGCGGCCACATCGTGGTGGCGTACGCGGTGCTGCGCGACGGCCTGCCCCGCGACGACTCCACCGCCGAGGCGCTGCGCACCTTCGTGAAGGACCGTCTCGCCCCCTACAAGTGCCCGCGCAGGATCGTTTTCCTGGACGCGCTCCCCCGGACGGCCACCGGGAAGCTGCAACGGTTCCGGCTGCGCCAGGACGAGCCCGGGACACGCCCGTAAAGTGATCACGTGGCCGAGCAGCACACCCCTCGTTCCCTGATCGTCTCCCTGTACGGCGCGTACGGGCGGACGCCCGACAACGCCCCGCTGCCGGTGGCCGAGCTGATCCGGCTGCTGGCGGTGCTGGGCGTGGACGCGCCGTCGGTGCGCTCCTCCGTCTCGCGGCTCAAGCGCCGCGGGCTGCTGGAGCCCTGCCGTACGCCGGACGGGGCGGCCGGATACGCCCTTTCGGACGACGCCCGCCAGCTCCTGGACGACGGTGACCGGCGCATCTACGCGGCCGGCGAGCCGCACGAGGACGACGGCTGGGTCCTCGCCGTCTTCTCGGTGCCCGAGGCGGAGCGGCACAAGCGGCACCTGCTCCGCTCGCGGCTGGGCCGGCTCGGCTTCGGCACGGCGGCACCCGGTGTGTGGATCGCGCCCGCCGCGCTGTACGAGGAGACCCGGCACACGCTCCGGCGCCTCCAGCTCGACCCGTACGTGGACCTCTTCCGCGGGGAGCACCTGGGCTTCGCGCCCACGGCGGAGGCGGTGGGCCGCTGGTGGGACCTGGCGGCGATCGCCAAGCTGTACGAGGAGTTCCTGGACCTCCACGAGCCGGTGCTGCGCGCCTGGTCGACCCGGGAGCCGTCGCCGGAGGAGGCGTACCGGGACTACCTGCTCGCCCTGGACTCCTGGCGCCGCCTGCCGTACGCCGACCCGGGCCTGCCGGCCGCCCTGCTCCCGGCGGGCTGGCCGGGCGGCCGGGCGGCCGCGGTCTTCGGCGGGCTGCACGGGCTGCTGCGGGACGCGGGCGAGGGGTTCGTCAGGGGCGGATCGGTCAGGGGCGGGGAGCCAGCGTGAGGCGGGGCTTGGGCGCGTCGGTGCGGCCCGTGGGGGGTTTGCGGCTGCCGGCGCGGTAGGGCGCGGGCCAGGGGGCGCCGGGGCCCTCGTAGCCCTGGTCGGCGGCGGCGTGCAGGGTCCAGTGCGGGTCGTAGAGGTGGGGGCGGGCCAGGGCGCACAGATCGGCGCGGCCGGCCAGCAGCAGCGAGTTGACGTCGTCCCACGACGAGATCGCGCCCACCGCGATGACGGGCACCTTGAGGGCGTTGCGGATCCTGTCGGCGTACGGCGTCTGGTACGAGCGGCCGTACTCGGGTCGCTCGTCGGGGACGACCTGTCCGGTGGAGACGTCGATGGCGTCGGCGCCGTGCTCGGCGAAGGCGCGGGCGATCTCGACGGCCTCCTCGGCGGTGGTGCCGCCGGGCGCCCAGTCGGTGGCCGAGATGCGCACGGTCATGGGCCGTTCGCCGGGCCAGGCGGCCCGTACCGCGTCGAAGACCTCCAGGGGGAAGCGGAGCCGGCCCGTCAGGGAGCCGCCGTAGGCGTCGGTGCGGCGGTTGGTGAGCGGGGAGAGGAACCCGGACAGCAGGTAGCCGTGGGCGCAGTGCAGTTCGAGCAGGTCGAAGCCCGCGCGCGCGGCGCGCCGGGCGGCGGCGGCGAACTGCTCCCTTATGTCGGTGAGCGCCGCCCGGTGCAGTTCGTGCGGGACCTGGCTGACCCCGGGGCGGTACGGGAGGGGGGAGGCGGCGACCAGGGGCCAGTTGCCGGAGTCCAGGGGCTGGTCGATGCCCTCCCACATGCGCTTGGTGGAGCCCTTGCGCCCGGAGTGTCCGAGCTGGACGCCGATGGCGGTGCCGGGCGACTGCTGGTGGACGAAGTCGGTGACGCGGCGCCAGGCGGCGGACTGGCCTGGGGTCCACAGCCCGGCGCAGCCGGGGGTGATCCGGCCCTCGGGGCTGACGCAGACCATCTCGGTCATGACGAGCCCGGCGCCGCCGAGGGCGCGGGCGCCGAGGTGGACGAGGTGGAGGTCGCCGGGGACGCCGTCCACGGCCGAGTACATGTCCATGGGTGAGACGACGACCCGGTTGCGCAGGGTCAGTCCGCGCAGCCGGAACGGGGTGAACATCGGCGGGGTGCCGGGCGGGCAGCCGAAGTCCCGCTCCACGGCGTCGGTGAAACGGGGGTCGCGCAGCCGCAGGTTGTCGTGGGTGACGCGGCGGCTGCGGGTGAGGAGGTTGAAGGCGAACTGGCGGGGCGGCTGGTCGAGGTGACCGGCGAGGTCCTCGAACCAGCGGAGGCTCGCGGCGGCCGCGCGCTGGGTGGACTCGACGACGGGGCGGCGCTCCGCCTCGTACGCCGTGAGCGCCGCGCACAGGTCGGGCTGCTCCTCGATGCAGGCGGCGAGTGCGAGGGCGTCCTCGACGGCGAGTTTGGTGCCGGAGCCGATGGAGAAGTGCGCGGTGTGGGCGGCGTCGCCGAGGAGGACGGTGTTGCCGTACGACCAGCGGCCGCAGACGACGGTGCGGAAGGCGGTCCAGGACGAGTTGTTCGAGGCGAGCGGCCGCCCCTGGAGCGCGTCGGAGAAGATCTTGGCGCAGCGTGCGACGGACTCCTGTTCGTCGAGTTCGTCGAACCCGGCCGCGCGCCAGACCTCCTCCCGCATCTCGACGATGACGGTCGAGGCGTCCGCCGCGTAGGGGTAGCCGTGGAGCTGCATCACCCCGTGCTCGGTCTCGGCGATCTCGAACCGGAAGGCGTCGAAGGCGAAGTCGGCGGCCAGCCAGATGTAGCGGCAGCGGTGGGGGGTGAGGTGGGGCGCGAACCCGTCGGCGTGCGCCTCGCGGGTGCGGCTGTGGACGCCGTCGGCGGCGATCACCAGGTCGTGGGTGGCGGCCAGCTCGGCGGCGGGGGGCGCCCCGGAGCGGAAGCGGAGCCGTACGCCCAGGCCGGCGCAGCGCTCGTGGAGGATCTCCAGCAGCCGGCGGCGGCCGAGCGCGGCGAACCCGTGACCGCCGGAGGTGAGCGTCCGGCCGCGGTGGACGATGTCGATGTCGTCCCAGCGGACGAACTCCGCCTGGAGGGCGGCGTACACGTCCGGGTCGGCGTGCTCGATGCCGCCGAGGGTCTCGTCGGACAGGACGACCCCGAAGCCGAAGGTGTCGTCGGGGGCGTTCCGCTCCCAGACGGTGATGTCACGTGCGGGGTCGAGGCGCTTGAGCAGGGCGGCGGCGTACAGGCCCCCGGGGCCGCCGCCGATGACGGCTACGCGCACGGCCGGTCACCGCCCCTGCCACTTGGGAGGCCGCTTCTCGGTGAACGCGGCGTGGAACTCGGCGTAGTCCTCGCCGTTCATCAGGAGGGCCTGGGTGGCGGCGTCCAGTTCGACGGAGGCGGCGAGCGGCATGTCCAGCTCGGCCGTGAGCAGTGCCTTGGTCTGGGCGTGGGCGAGGGCGGGGCCGTCGGCGAGCCGGCGGGCGAGCGCGGCGGCGCGGGTGTCGGCGGCGCCCTCCTCGGTCAGCTCGCTGATCAGGCCGATGCGTTCGGCCTCGGGGGCGCGGACGGGTTCGCCGAGCATCAGCAGCCGGGTGGCGTGCCCGAGGCCGACGACGCGCGGGAGGAGGTACGCGGCGCCCATGTCGCCGCCGGAGAGGCCGACCTTGGTGAACAGGAAGGCGAACCGGGCGGAGGGGTCGGCGATCCGGAAGTCGGCGGCGAGCGCGAGGACGGCACCGGCGCCGGCGGCGACCCCGTGGACGGCGGCGATCACCGGGAAGGGTGCCTCACGCAGGGCGCGGACGACCTGGCCGGTCATCCGGTTGAAGTCGAGCAGCTCGGCGGTGTCCATGGCGAGGGTGGCGCCGATGATGTCGTCGACGTCGCCGCCGGAGCAGAAGCCCCGGCCCTCGCCCGCGAGGACCAGGGCGCGTACGGCGCGCTCCCGGGACAGCTCGGCGAGCAGGTCGCGCAGATCGGCGTAGGCACCGAAGGTGAGCGCGTTCAGTCGGGCGGGGCGGGCGAGCGTGACGGTGGCGACGCCGTCGTCGACGGTCAGCCGCACGTGCCGCCATTCCTCGGTGCGGGGCGCGGAGCTGGAGAAGGGGCTCATGGGGTGCGGCCTCCCTGCGGTCTGCCTGCGCAGATGCGTGCCCTTCGAAGCTATCACTTGTACGTGACTTCCGTCACGTAGGCGCGATACGCTGAGTCGTGACCTTGTAACCGCTGTCCGTGACCGACCAGGGTCCTGTATCAGCCGGGGCACAGGACTCCCGATGGGTGGGCGGGGGCCTCGGGTTCGGCTGGGAGTCCTTCGTATGGTTGTCGGCAGACCTCACAGGTCTCGTGTGGCCCCTGCGTCCCCTGGTTCACACTCCCGGCTCTCCCCCGCACCCGAACGGAACCGCTCCCCCGAACGGACCCCCGCCTTGCCCGAAGCCTCCGGCCCCTCCTCCTGGCGCATCGCGCTGCCGCACACGTCGGCCGCGGTGCCGATCGCGCGCGCCCTGATACGGACGGCGCTCGCGGACCTGGACGCGTCGGCGTACCGGGACACGGCCGAGCTGCTGACGGCCGAGCTGGTGGCGAACGCGGTGGAGCACACCTCGGGCAAGGGACCGATCGAGCTGGTGGTGCGGCTGCTGCCGAGCGGCTGCCGGGTCGAGGTGCACGACCGGGACCCGGAGCCGCCGGGCGACCTGGCCCCGGAGCACGACACCCCGCCCGACCCCTGGCAGGAGCACGGGCGGGGCCTGCTGCTGATACGGACGCTCAGCGCGGCGTGCGGTCACCGGCTCACGGACGACGGCAAGGCCGTCTGGTTCACGCTCCCGGCGCTGCGGAGCCCGTGAGCGCGCCGGTGGGCGCGAGGCGCGAGCGGCGGCGCCCGTAGAGCGCGTACACCAGCGCGCCCACGGCCAGGAAGACGGCGAACCGCAGCCAGGTCGCCCAGCCGGTCCCCCAGATCAGGTACAGGCACATGGCGACGCCCAGCACCGGGCTGAGCGGGTAGAGCGGCACCCTGAAGCCGCGGTCGGTGTCCGGGTGGCGGCGGCGCAGCGCGACGACGGCGATGTTGACCACGGCCATGACGGCGAGGGTGCCGATGGTGGTCAGGTCCAGCACCACGTCGAGCGGTACGACGGCGGCCGGGACGGCGAAGACGGCGGCGACGATCCAGGTGTTGGCGACGGGGGTGGCGGTGCGGGGGGAGATCTTCTCGAAGACGCGCGGGATCAGCCCGTCGCGGGACATCGACATCAGGACGCGGGTCTGGCCGTACATCACCGCGAGGACCACCGAGGCGATGGCGACGACCGCGCCGAAGGCGATGACCCCGCCGCCGACGCCGGAGGCGGTCACCCGGTCCACGATCAGCGAGAGCGCGGCCGGCCGGCCGGCGACCTCGCCGGCGGAGAGCGCGCCGATGGCGGCGACGGCGACGAGGCAGTAGAGCAGCGTGACGAGCCCGAGGCAGATCATGATCGCGAGGGGGACGTTCCGGCGCGGGTTCTTGACCTCCTCACCGGCGGTGGTGATCGCGTCGAAGCCGATGTACGAGAAGAACGCCACCGAGGCGCCCGAGGTGACCCCGGCCAGCCCGTGGGTGGCGAAGGGGGCCAGGTTGTCGCCCTGGTAGGCGCGGAAGGCGATCGCGCAGAAGAGGATCAGTACGGCGATCTTCACCACGGCCATCACGGCGGTGGCACGCGCGCTCTCGCGGATGCCCCGGACCAGCAGGACGGCCGCGAGGGCGATCACCACGACGGCCGGGACGTTGACGAGGCCGCCCTCGCCGGGGGGACTGGAGAGCGCGGCGGGCAGTTGCCACCCGACGAGGCTGTCGAGGAGCTCGTTGAGGTACTGGCCCCAGCCGACGGCGACGGCGGAGACGGACACGCCGTACTCCAGCAGCAGACACCAGCCGACGAGGAAGGCGACGCGCTCGCCGAGGGTGGCGTACGCGAAGGAGTAGGAGCTGCCGGAGACGGGGATGGCGCTGCCCAGCTCGGCGAAGGAGAAGGCGGTGAAGACGCAGGTGATGGCGGCGAGGACGAAGGACACGACGACCGCCGGGCCGGCCTCGGCGACGCTGTCGGAGAGCCCGACGAAGATCCCGGTGCCGACGATGGCGCCCACGCCGAAGCAGACGAGCTGGAAGAGGCCCATGGTGCGCCTGAGGCCGTGCCCCTCCAGATCCGCACCGGATTCGGCGATGAGCTGGGCGGGGCTTTTGATGCGGCGCGGTCCGGTGGGACGCATGGGGCGGTTCTCTTCCTGGGCTGCTCGGGGGGCTTCTCCGGGCCGTGACGTCGGGCACACGGAAGTGGGGTCCGAGCACGCGAGCCCGGACCCCACCATGTGCCTCGATAGTAAGCGTCACACCGCATATCCACCCAATCGGGCGTATCACCATCCCGCACCCCGGCTCCGTACCGCCGGGCGCCGCCGTCCCGTGTCCTACCGCGCGCCGCCGGGGCCGCTCAGCGTGGCGACCATGACGGCCTTGATCGTGTGCATCCGGTTCTCGGCCTCGTCGAAGACGACCGAGTGTTCCGACTCGAAGACCTCGTCGGTGACCTCCAGCTCGGCCAGGCCGTGCCGCTCGTGGATCTCCCGGCCGACGGCGGTGCCCAGGTCGTGGAAGGCGGGCAGGCAGTGCAGGAACTTGACCCGCGGGTTGCCGGTGGCCCGCAGCACGTCCATGGTCACCGCGTAGGGGGCGAGGGCGGCGATGCGCTCGTCCCAGACCTCCTGGGGCTCACCCATGGAGACCCAGACGTCGGTGGCGACGAAGTCGGCGCCCAGGACGCCCTCGGCGACGTCCTCGGTGAGCGTGAGACGGGCGCCGCTGTCCTTGGCCAGCTCCCGGGCGCGGGTGACGACGGCGTCGTCCGGCCAGTACGCCTTGGGCGCCACGATCCGGACGTCCATGCCCAGCAGGGCGCCGGTGACCAGGTAGGAGTTGCCCATGTTGTAGCGTCCGTCGCCGAGGTAGGCGAAGGCGATGCTCTCCAGCGGCTTGCCGGCGTGCTCGGTCATCGTGAGCATGTCGGCGAGCATCTGGGTGGGGTGCCAGTCGTCGGTGAGGCCGTTGTACACGGGCACGCCCGCGTGGGCGGCGAGCTCCTCCACGGTGGCCTGGGAGTCGCCGCGGAACTCGATCGCGTCGTACATCCGGCCCAGCACCCGGGCCGTGTCCTTGGCGGTCTCCTTCTTGCCGATGTGGGAGCCCGACGGGTCGATGTAGGTGGTGGAGGCGCCCTGGTCGGCCGCGGCGACCTCGAACGCGCAGCGCGTACGGGTCGACGCCTTCTCGAAGATCAGGGCGATGTTCCTGCCGCGCAGCCGCTGCACCTCGGTGCCCGCCTTCTTGGCCGCCTTGAGCTCGGCGGCCAGGTCGAGCAGGCCGCGGAACTCCTCGGCGGTGAAGTCCAGCTCCTTGAGGAAGTGGCGGCCGGTGAGATCGGTGGCCATGGGCGCTCCTGGGGTTCCGACGGGTTTCGAAGACGGGACCATGGAAGTCTATACGAGGGTCCACATTTCTATACAGTCGGGTGGGCCTTCCGGGGGCTCAGCCGGGGTCGGCGTCCCGTTCGACCGGGCAGCTCATGCAGCGCGGTCCGCCCCTGCCCCGGCCCAGCTCGCTCCCGGGGATCTCGATCACCTCGATGCCCTCCTTGCGCAGGTGCGTGTTGGTGGTGACGTTGCGCTCGTACGCCACGACGACACCCGGCTCCACCGCCAGGACGTTGCACCCGTCGTCCCACTGCTCGCGCTCCGCCGCGTGCACGTCCTGCGTGGCGGTCAGCACCCGGATCGCGGGCAGGTCCAGCGCCGCGGCGATCGCGCTGTGCATGTGCTGGGGCGGGTGGTCGGTGACCTTCAGCGCCCGGTGCCCGTCACCCGGCTCGATGGTGTACGAGCGGAGCATGCCGAGCCCCGCGTACTGGGTGAACGTGTCGTGCGCGACCATCGTCATGACCGTGTCCAGGTGCATGAACGCCCTGCTCTTCGGCATGTCCAGCGCCACGATCGTCCGGGCGGAGCCGGCCGCGAACATCCCGCGCGCCAGCATCTCCACCGCCTGCGGAGTGGTGCGCTCGCTCATCCCGATCAGCACCGCGCCGTTGCCGATGACCAGGACGTCGCCGCCCTCGATGGTGGAGGGGTAGTCGTCCTGCCCCTCCGACCAGTGGTGGAAGGGGGCCGCGCCGGGGCCGGTGAACAGCGGGTGGTGCTTGTAGATCGCCTCGAAGTGCACGGTCTCGCGCCGCCGGGCCGGCCAGCGCATCGCGTTGATGGAGACGCCGTCGTAGATCCAGGCCGAGGTGTCGCGGGTGAAGAGGTGGTTCGGCAGCGGCGGCAGCAGGAAGTCGTCCAGGTCCATCACATGGAAGCGGACGGACGTCGGCTCGGCGTGCCCGGCCAGGAAGTCACGTTTCGTCATCCCCCCGATCAGCGCCTCGACGAGCGCGCCGGTCTCCATGCCGTCGAAGACCGCTCTTATGTGGTCCGTGGCGAGCGGACCGTACTCCTTCTCGTCGAAGACCCGGTCCAGGACGAGGTCCCTCGCCGCCGGGACCTCCAGCGCCTCGCGCAGCAGGTCCCCGACGAGGTGCACCTCCACGCCCCGGTCGCGCAGCACGTCGGCGAACCCGTCGTGCTCCTGCCGCGCCCGCCGCACCCACAGCACGTCGTCGAAGAGCAGCGCGTCCTTGTTGCTGGGTGTCAGCCGCTTCAGTTCCAGGTCCGGCCGGTGCAGGATGACGCGGCGGAGCCGCCCGGTCTCGGAATCGACATGGAATCCCATGCCTCCATCCTCACCGCGCGAACCCCACTTCACCCAAGTTCCGCCGGGAAAGCGCCCACGACCCGCCCGCCCGGGGCCGGAACAACGGGCCGGGAGCGGACGGGCGGGCGAGGCGGCGCGGACGGGCCTCCCGGACGGCCGGGGCGTCAGGGGCGGGCGTCAGAGGCGGGGGTCGACCGGTTCCGACTCCAGGGCCAGGACGGCGAAGACCGCCTCGTGGACGCGCCAGAGCGGTTCGCCGCCGGCCAGGCGGGCCAGCCCCTCCAGGCCGAGGGCGTACTCGCGCAGGGCGAGCGACCGCTTGTGGCCGAGGTGCCGCTCCCGCAGCCGGACCAGGTTCTCCGGGCGGGTGTACTCGGGACCGTAGATGATCCGCAGGTACTCCCGGCCCCGCACCTTGACACCCGGCTGCACCAGCCGGCCCGCGCGGTCGCGCACCAGCGCCTCGAGCGGCTTGACGACCATGCCCTCGCCGCCCGCGCCGGTCATCTCCAGCCACCAGTCGGTGCCCGCGCGCACCGACGCCTCGTCCCCGGTGTCGACGACCAGCCGGCGCGTGACCTGGAGCAGACCGGTCGGGTCGTGCTCCACCAGTCGGTCCAGCCACGCGAGCTGCTCGTCGTGCGGGACGCCCGCGAGGAAACGCCCCTGCCCGGCGAGGATCTGGAACGGCGCGAACCGCACCCCGTCCAGCCCCTCGGTGTCCCAGCAGTAGCGCCGGTACGCCGCGATGAACGCCGCCGCGTCCGCCGCCCGCTCCCGCTGCTTGCCCAGCAGGCCGGCGACGTCCACGCCCCGCCCGGCCGCCGCCTCCAGCGCGGCCACCGCGCCGGGGAGGACCGCGCCCGAGGCGGCGCCGACCGCCGCGTACTGCGAGCGCAGCAGCGAGGACGCCTTGAGCGACCACGGCATCAGCTCACCGTCCAGCAGCAGCCAGTCCGTGCCGAGCTCCTCCCACAGCCCGGCGGCGCCGACGGCCGTGCGCAGCCGGTCCAGGACCTGCTCCGTCATGGCCTCGTCGGCGAAGAACGGCCGCCCGGTCCGGGTGTGCAGCGCGCCCGTCGGGCCCCGGACCCCGAACCGCTCCCGTGCCGCGTCCGCGTCCCGGCACACCAGCGCCACCGCCCGCGAACCCATGTGCTTCTCCTCGCACACCACCCGCCCGACGCCGTCGGACCGGTACTGCGCGAACGCCTCGGCCGGGTGCTCCAGGTAGCCCTCGGCCCTCGACGTGGGCGTCGGGGCCATCGTCGGCGGCAGGTACGCCAGCAGCCGCGGGTCCACCGCGAACCGGCTCATGACCTCCAGCGCGGCGGCCGCGTTCTCCTCGCGTACGCCGACGTTGCCGGCGTACCGGGTCTCCACGACCCGCCGCCCGTGCACGTCCGCCAGGTCCAGCGGCCGGCCCTGGTGCCCGCCGGGCGCCTCGGTCGCCAGCGGCCTGACCGGCTCGTACCAGACCTTCTCGGCCGGTACGTCGACCAGTTCGCGCTCCGGCCAGCGCAGCGCGGTCATCCTCCCGCCGAACACCACCCCGGTGTCGAGGCAGATGGTGTTGTTGATCCATGAGGTGGTGGGCACGGGCGTGTGGCCGTACACCACCGCGGCGCGGCCCCGGTACTCCTCCGCCCACGGGTAGCGCACCGGCAGGCCGAACTCGTCGGTCTCGCCGGTCGTGTCCCCGTACAGGGCGTGCGAGCGCACCCGCCCCGAGGTGCGGCCGTGGTACTTCTCCGGCAGCCCGGCGTGGCAGACCACGAGCCGGCCCCCGTCGAGGACGTAGTGGCTGACGAGCCCGTCGATGAACCGCCGCACCTGGTCGCGGAACTCCTGGCTCTCCCCCTCGAGCTGCGCGATCGTCTCGGCGAGCCCGTGCGTCCGCTGGACGTTGCGGCCCTTGAGCCACCGCCCCAGCTTGTTCTCGTGGTTGCCGGGCACGCACAGCGCGTTGCCGGACGCGACCATGCCCATGACGCGGCGCAGGACGCCGGGGCTGTCCGGGCCCCGGTCGACCAGGTCGCCGACGAAGACCGCCGTACGCCCCTCGGGGTGCGCACCGTCCTCGTAGCCGAGCCTGGTCAGCAGGGTCTCCAGCTCGGAGCTGCACCCGTGGACGTCACCGATGATGTCGAAGGGGCCGGTGAGGTCCCGGAGGTCGTTGTACCGCTTCTCCAGGACGACTTCGGCGGCCTCCGCCTCCTCGACGCTCTTCAGGACGTGCACCTTGCGGAAGCCCTCGCGCTCCAGGCCGCGCAGCGAGCGGCGCAGCTCGCGGCGGTGGCGCTGGATGACGTGGCGGGGCAGGCCCGCGCGGTCGGGGCGCGCCGCGTTGCGCTCGGCGCACACCTCCTCGGGCATGTCCAGGACGATCGCGATGGGCAGGACGTCGTGCTCGCGGGCGAGCGCCACGAGCTGCCGGCGGCTCTCCCGCTGGACGCTGGTCGCGTCGACGACCGTGAGACGGCCGGCGGCCAGGCGCTTGCCGG
The DNA here is from genome assembly GCF_004353505.1 of Streptomyces sp. WAC05374. Classification (GTDB taxonomy): domain Bacteria; phylum Actinomycetota; class Actinomycetes; order Streptomycetales; family Streptomycetaceae; genus Streptomyces. The sequence continues at coordinate 142,234 of NZ_SMNQ01000013.1, read as the reverse complement.
CGATGTAGTGCAGGACGTCGAAGGCGTCGCCGCTCGCGCTCTGGTCGTTCTCGTCGTCGGCGACCAGCCCGCGGCAGAAGTCCGAGGAGATGACCTCGGTGGGCTTGAAGTGCTTGCGCGCGAAGGTCGACTTGCCGGAGCCGGTGGCGCCGATGAGCACGACGAGGGACAGGTCGGTGACCGGCAGCAGTCGGCGGGCCGGTACGGCGGTGGTCTCGGTCATGCGGCCTTCTCCTGCCTCGCGGTCGCCACTCTGGCGAACACGGCCATCTGCGTGGGCGGCCCCACCTCCGGGTCGTCCGGCCCCACGGGCACGAACTCGACGCCGTACCCGTGCCGCTCCCCCACGCCGCGCGCCCAGTCGCGGAACTCCTCACGCGTCCACTCGAACCGGTGGTCTCCGTGGCGCACGTGTCCGGCGGGCAGCGTCTCCCAGCGGACGTTGTACTCGACGTTCGGCGTCGTCACGATCACCGTCGCGGGCCGCGCCGAGCCGAACACCGCGTACTCCAGGGCGGGCAGCCGCGGCAGGTCGAGGTGCTCGACGACCTCGCTGAGCACGGCCGCGTCATAGCCCTGGAGCCGCTTGTCGGTGTACGCGAGCGAGCCCTGGATCAGCTTCACGCGCGCCGCCTGCCGCTCGCCCATGCGCTCCAGGCGCAGCCGTCGCGCGGCGACGGTCAGCGCCCGTACGGACACGTCGACGCCCACGACGCGGGTGAACCGGACGTCCTGGAGCAGCGCCTGCACGAGCTGGCCCTGCCCACAGCCCAGGTCGAGCACCGTGCCCGCCCCCGCCGCGTGCAGCGCCCGCAGGATCGCCTCGCGCCGCTGCTCGGCGAGCGGCACGGGCCGGTCTTCCGTGTCGGTCGTGTCGTCGACGGCGTTGTCGACGTCCTCGACGTCCAGGTCGTCGGCCTCGGCGAGCCGGACCAGTTCGAGGCGCTCCATCGCCTGCCGGGTGAGCCCCCAGCGGCGCGAGAGGTAGCGGCTCGTGATGAGCTTGTGCTCCGGGTGGTCGGCCAGCCAGCCCTCGCCGGCCCGCAGCAGCTTGTCGACCTCGTCGGTCGTCACCCAGTAGTGCTTGGCGTCGTCGAGGACCGGCAGCAGGACGTACAGGTGGCGCAGGGCGTCGGCCAGCCGCAGCTCGCCCTCCAGCACCAGCCGTACGTACCGCGAGTCGCCCCACCCGGGGAACCGCTCGTCCAGCGCCACCGGCTCGGCGTCGACCGACGTCCAGCCCAGCGGGCCGAACAGCGCGCGCACCAGGTCGGCACCGCCGCGCGCCGGAAGGGCCGGGATCTCGATCCGCAGCGGCAGCGGCCGGTCCGCCAGGCCGGGCCGCGCGGCGCACACGCCGCGCAGCGCGCTGCGGAACACCGTGCCCATCGCGACCGCCAGCAGCGACGAGGCCGCGTACGGCCGGTCGTTGACGTACTGGGCGAGTGCCGAGTCCGGCGCGCCGCCCCGGCCCTTGCCCCGGCTGCGCCGCACCAGCGCGACGGGGTCCACCTCGAGCAGCAGCGCGGCGGTGCAGCGCTCGGGGGACGCCTCTGGGTAGAAGACGTGCGCCGTGCCGTGCGAGGTGGAGAACGCCTGCGCCTTGTCCGGATGCTTGTGCAGCAGGAAGCCGAGGTCGGTGGCGGGGCGCTCGGGGGTACCGGTCGTACTGATCGTCAGGAACACACGTCCGAGTATCGCCGGGTGCGCGCCGCGCCGACCACGGGTTTTCCGTGGCCGCGCGGCTCAGGCCAACTGGGACATGACCTGGGAGGAGATCAGCTCCAGGTGGTCGAGGTCGTGCAGGTCGAGGATCTGGAGGTAGATCCTGGAGGAGCCGAGCGCCTCGTAGGCGCCGATCTTGTCGACGACCTCGGCGGGCGAACCGGCGAGGCCGTTCGCCCTCAGCTCCGCCACGTCCCGCCCGATGGCCTCGGCCCGCCGGGCCACCTCGCTGTCGTCCTTGCCCACGCAGACCACCAGCGCGTTGGAGTACACGAGGTCGTCGGCGCCGCGCCCGGCCTCCTCGGCGGCGGCCCGCACCCGGCCGAACTGCCGCTCGGTGTCCTCCAGGGAGGCGAACGGGATGTTGAACTCGTCGGCGTACCGCGCGGCCAGTCGGGGCGTGCGCTTCGCCCCGTGCCCGCCGATCAGGACGGGCACCTTGTCCTGGGCGGGCTTGGGCAGCGCGGGCGAGTCGGTGAGCTGGTAGTACGTCCCGTCGTACGAGAACGTCCCGCCGGTCTCGGTGCCCCACAGGCCCGTGACGATGGCGAGCTGCTCCTCCAGCCGGGCGAACCGCTCCTTGGGGAACGGGATGCCGTACGCCTTGTGCTCCTCCTCGAACCAGCCCGCGCCGAGCCCCAGCTCGACCCGGCCGCCGGACATCCGGTCGACCTGTGCCACCTGGATGGCCAGCACGCCCGGCAGCCGGAACGTCCCCGCGGTCATCAGCGTGCCGAGGCGGATGCGCTCGGTCTCCCGGGCGAGCCCGGCGAGGGTGATCCAGGCGTCCGTCGGGCCGGGCAGCCCGTCGACCGATCCCATGTGCAGGTAGTGGTCGGAGCGGAAGAAGGCGTCGAACCCGAGGTCCTCGGTGGCCTTCGCGACGGTGAGCAGCGTGTCGTAACCGGCCCCCTGCTGGGGCTCCGTGAAGATTCGAAGATCCATGCCTCCATCCTGCTCCATCGCGCACCGTCGAACGACCGTCAACCTCCCTCTCCCTGCCGGGTGAACATCATCATCCCGGCGCGCCCCGCCCGCCCCGGCCAGTGACCCCCGGCCGGTACCCATCGTTGGCTCGGGCGGAGCCGGACCGCCCGGCCCGCGCGCCGGCGGCGGATGTCGGTGCGTCGTTCTCTCTTGCCGCCCTCCCCCGTCGGGGAGGGCCTGGGCCGAGGAGGCCGCCATGTCCCAGGAAGCCGTGCCCGAACAGGCCGCGCCGGAGCAGCCGAAGGGTCTGCTGGAGCAGATGGAGGAGTTGATGGCGGCGCTGACCGCCGACCTGTCCCAGCTCGACGCCGACCTCCAGTCCTCGGCCGACCGCCTCCCGTCCCCCGACTCCGCCCCCCGCACCCCTCCCGCCACGGACGCCGGTGCCGGCACCGGCGCCGGCACGGACCCGATCACCGCGTGAGCCCACCGGAGTCCGGTCCACCCGCCGCCGGGCCGGACTCCGCCGGGTCACCGGCTCCCGCCGGGCCGGGCGTGTGATGGTTCAGCGCTTCCGTGTCGATGTGTCTCCGTGTCGTCGTATCGCCGTGGCTCCGACCGGATCAGGGGGAGGTCGCCGACGAGTCGGCCGGGTCGGGGGGTCTGGCGCGCTCGCGGACCGCGAGGCGGCGGAGCATCACGCGGACCCGGTCGCCGGCCTCGTCGGCGGCGTCGATCGCTTCGATGCACTGCCAGTACAAGCCCTCCTCGTCGGTGGCGCAGGCGACACCGACGAGTGCGATCCCCACCTCGCCCAGCAGCGCGCCCAGGCCCAGTAACGCCACCCGCACGTCGGCTACCGCCGTGAGGCGCAGCGCCCGCGCCGGATGGTCCGGCAGTGCCCCGCCCCTGCTGCCCGTCTCGCTCAGGCTGCGCGCCTCGCCCCTCAGCTCCGGCGGACCGGTCTGTGCCAGGTGGCTGCCGATCGCCTGGGCGAGCATCTGCGCCTGCCAGGCTTCCGCCACGATGTCCCAGGCCACCCGGCTGTCCGCCAGGGCGCGCCGGCCGGTCGCGATGAGCCGCTCCGCTTCCATGTACGCCGCCCCCGTTCGTACGACTGTCCGCCCATATACTCACTACCCAGAGTGAAGGCGAACGGACCCAAAAGCCAGGGGAATTCGGAAATCTGTGGACAGGAAGCTCAGCGTGCTTAAGTTGATCACTCCGTAGAGTGACGATCCGGTTGCCGTGCCGCCCTCGCGGACCGTCCCGGCGGCCGTCCGACGGGGAACCGCAGCTCGTTGCGGTCGATCTTGGCGGCGAGCGCGACCAGCGGATCGACGCCCAGGACCGTGCAGAACTGGAGCAGGTAGGCGAGCACGTCGGCCACCTCGTCCGCCACCCGGTGCGCCGTCCCGGGGTCCTCCATCACCCGGTCGGCCTCCTCGGGCGTCAACCACTGGAAGATCTCCAGCAGTTCGGCCGCCTCGACGCTCAGCGCCGCCGCCAGGTTCTTCGGCGTGTGGTACGGCTGCCACTCCCGCGAGGCCGCGAACTCGGCGAGCCTGCGCTGCAATCCCTGCACATCCAGTTCCGTCACGGGTTCAGGTCTACCACCGTCACCCCGGCGCGCCCGCGGGCGGCCCTCGCCCCCGCCTCGCCGACCGTCCCGACCAGCCTGATGTGTCCCTCGGCGCAGATCTGCGCGGCCAGCCCCGCCAGTTCGCGGGTCTGGCGCCGGTCCAGGGCGCGGTCGAAGCCGTCGGCGAGCACGGTGAGGGTCTGCATGGCGTGGGGCACCTCCGCCGCCGGGTCCATGGCCAGCACGCCCGGCCCGGTGAGCAGCACCAGTGCGAGCGCCAGGTAGCGCAGTTCGCCCTCGCCGAGCCGTCCGACGGGCGTTCCCGCCGGCGCGCCGCCCTCCGTGCCACGGCCCAGCACCGCCCGTACCGTTCCGTCGGCCAGTTCCTCGACGCCCAGGTCGCGCACCGGTCCGGCGCAGCCCGCCCGGGCGACCGCGGCCAGCCGGGCGTGCCTGCGCGGGCAGCCGGTGCGCGTGCGGTGGAGCACCTCCGCGAGGTTGTCGCAGCCGCGCCGCAGCCGTCCGTCGCCCGCCGGCACGGGGCCGCGCATCCGCTGCGGCTGCGGGTCGCAGGGGAAGACCGACCGGAGCGCCACGACGACCTGCTCGGCGGCGGCGAGCACCCGGCGCTGCCCCTCCGTCTTGCCCGCCACCCGCAGCGGCAGCAGCGCCGTACCGAGCCGGTCGCCCGGGAGCGGTGCCCGGGTGACCGGTACCGACCCGGCGGTGTGCCATTCGGCCTGCACGGTGCGGCGGCCCGGGTCGCGCAGTGCCGTGGTGAGCAGCGTCCGCCCGTCGCCGCCCGTCAGCCGCTCGCCCACGACCCGCAGCTCCGGCTCGGCCTGGACAGCGAGGTCCAGGCGGACGGGTCCGGCCGGGCCGTCCACGGTGCAGCCGATCCGGAAGCCCCGCCGCCCCTCCGCGTCGGCCTCCGCACGCTCGGGCACGCATCCGACCGGGTCGGGGAAGGCACCGGCGAGCGGGGCGCCCGCCCCGAGCATCGCGAGCGCTTCGTACGCCTCTAACGCACTGGATTTGCCGGTGCCGCTCGCCCCGGCGAAGAGCGTCACCGGCGCGAGCCGGAAGGCGGCGCCACGGTGCGACTTGTAGGCGGACAGCCGGAGTTCCGTGACGGTGGGGCGGGGCGGCGCGGCGGAGGGCGGCGAGGAGGGCGCGGGGCGGGTTGCAGGCATGCTCGGACCGTATGAGGGGCCCCAGATGCTGAACCGTTCCGGCCGAACAGCCTTCCTACGAACGAGGGAACCGCCTAGGAATGCGGAACCGCCGCTGCGGCGGCGCCCTCGACCTCCGTGCCGGCCGGGGCCAGCAGGAAGACGTTCCGGTCGACGCGGTGCATCCCGCTGCCGAGGCCGAAGACGACGCCGCTGGCGAAGTCGAGGATGCGCTTGGCGACGTCCGTGTCGGCGGCGGTGAGGTCCAGCAGCACCGGGACCTGCGCGATGAGGTATTCGGCGACCTCACGCGCGTCGGCGAAGACCTGGACCCGCAGGACGACCATGCGGCGCTGTTCGGCGGCCTCGTAGTCCTGCGGGATCGTGCTGTGGTCGACCCTGGACGGCCACTCGTTGCGCCCCCGCAGCGGGACGACCTGCGCCAGGCCCTCCCACTGTTCGTCGGTGACGTCGTACCTCTCGTACCTACTCATACGCCTATCCTCGCCCGCCTCACCCGTTCGGCCCAACTGCGACACGGGGTGGTGCCGAACCGGACACCGGCGCCCGGTCGCGTCCACGCTCCGGCGGTGGTCGCCGGCCCGCTCTGACGGTCCGTCCGTCCGCTTGTCCCACCGGTCGGCTGACGTGTCGTCCGAACGAGTGGGGGGCCGGCTCCAGGGCCATCGCGGTGGCCTGCCGGGTGGCTGCGGACGGCACGGCCGCGCAGCATTGACAGTGCAAAACAGCACAAGTACTTTCGGCCCAGGCCGAAACTGTCCAGGTTTTGACAGGCCTTCCGGAGGCCCAGCATGAAGACAGGGTTCAAGCGCGCCACCGTTCCTCTCGCACTCCTCACCCTCACCGCGCTCACCGCGGCCGGGTGCAACAGCGGTGACAGCGGCTCGGGGTCGAACAAGGTCACCGTCTGGATGTACCCGGTGATCATGGATCCGAAGGCCAATACCGCCTACTGGGACGGCATCGAGAAGGGCTTCGAGGCCGCCCACAAGGACCTCGACCTCACCATCGAGCAACTGCCCTGGGAGAACCGCGACCAGAAGCTGGCCACCGCCTTCGGCAGCGGCAAGGGTCCCGACGTGGTGCTGCTGGGCCCCGACCAGATCCCCCAGTACCAGGCGAACGGCGCGGTCCAGCCCGTCGACCGGGCCATCGAGAAGTCCCGGGCCGCGTTCCGGCCGGCCGCCCTCGACGCCATGACGCAGGACGGCAAGGTCTACGCGGCGCCGATCTACCACACCGTCACCAGCACGCTCTACAACAAGAAGCTGCTGGACAAGGCGGGGATAAAGGAACCGCCCGCCACCTGGGACGCGCTGCGGGCCGCCGCGCCCAGACTCAAGCAGGCCGGGGTCGCCACCCTCGACTACTCGGCGAGCAACGAGGCCTCGCTGAACATGAGCTTCTACCCGCTGCTGTGGCAGGCGGGCGGCCGGGTGTTCGACGAGAGCGGCAAGAAGACCGCGTTCAACAGCCCCGAGGGGGTCGAGGCGCTCACCTTCCTCGTCGACCTCTACAAGGGCGGCGCCGTGCCCCGGTCCGCGCTCACCAACGCCAACCTCTTCACCGACCAGGCGCTCGGCAAGGAGCAGGTGGCGATGGGGTACACCAACACGCCCTCCGACGCCGCCCTCGCCGAGCAGACCTGGGGGAAGGGCAACGCGATCGTCGGCCCCGCCCTCGCCGGGCCCAGGAAACAGGTCTGCTTCGGCATGCCGGGCGGCCTCGGCATCAACGCCAGGACGAAGAACCTGGACGGCGCGGAGAAGTTCGTCGGCTTCATGACCGAGCCCGCGCAGATCGCGTCCATGGGCAAGGCGGGCGGGTTCTTCTCCCCGCGCACGGACGTGACCGTCCCCCACGAGGGTCCCTTCGCCAAGCAGTACGAGGCGGCCCTGGCCCATACCTTCCCCGGTGAGCCGCACCCGGCCGCCCGCCAGCTCATGGCGCTCATCACGCCGGAGATCCAGGCGGCGCTCACCGGCAAGAAGACACCCGAGCAGGCGCTGGAGGCAGCGGCCAAGGAGGGCGACGACCTGCTGGCGCGGCAGCGTTGAGCAAAGTAGAGCCCCGCGAGGCGTCCCCCGACGAGCCGGAGCCCTCCGAGCCCGCCGCGCCCGGACCGCCGCACGCCACCGGACACGGCACGTCCCCGGGCGCCCCGGCACCGGGCGGCGTGCCGTCCGCCGGCGTGCCGCCCGGGCCGGTCACCACCGGCACGCGGACGGGCGGGCCGCCGGCGGGGCCGGGGCGGCGGCCCGGCCCCGCGCGGCGGCGGGAGGCGTGGGTCGGGCTGGCGTTCGTGGCACCGATGCTGGCGCTGTTCCTCGTCTTCCGGTTCGGGCCGACCCTCGGGGCCGCGTTCCTGTCCCTCACCGACTACCGGCTCAGCGGCGAGTGGGACTTCATCGGCGCCGCCAACTACACCCGGCTCCTCCAGGACGACCTGTTCTGGGAGAGCCTCGGCGTCACCGCGGTCTACACCGCGCTGTACGTGCCGATGACCGTCCTGCTCGCGCTCGGCACGGCCGTGCTGCTGCACCGCACGCTCTGGCTGCGCGGGTTCTTCCGGGGCCTGTTCTTCCTCCCCTACGTGACCAGCATCGTGCTGGCCGCCGTCATCTGGAAATGGATCTACGAGGTGGAGGACGGGCTGCTCAACGCGGCCCTCGGTGCCCTCGGCACCGGCCCCGTCGACTTCCTCGGCGACGAGTCCCTGGTCCTGCCCTCCATCGCCGCCGCCTCCGCCTGGAAGGGCTTCGGCTACTCGATGCTCATCCTCCTGGCCGGGCTCCAGTCCATCCCGCGCGAGGTCGCCGAGGCGGCCACCATCGACGGCGCGGGCGCCTGGCAGCGCTTCCGCTGGGTGACGCTCCCCCTGCTCCGGCCGGTGCTGTTCTTCGTGCTCGTCATCGAGGCCATCCAGGCGTTCCAGGTCTTCGACGCGATGTACGTGATGACCGCCGGCGGCCCCGTACGGGCCAGCTACTCCCTCGTGTACTTCCTGTACGACGCGGGCTTCAAGTTCTTCGACTTCGGTTACGCGAGCGCGGTGGGCCTGGTCCTCTTCCTGGTCGTCCTCGTCTTCTCGCTGATTCAGCGCCGGCTCATCGGAAGGGAGGAGGACTGATGGCGCGGCTGAGGCTGCCGGTCCTGCTGGTCCTGGTCGCGTTCGTGACCGTCACCCCCTTCGTCGTCATGGTGCTGGTGGCGTTCGCGCCGCCCGGCGGCCGCACCCTGCCGGGCGCGTTCGACGTCACCCGTGCCACGCTGCACAACTTCACCGAGGTACTCCAGAGCGCCGACATCACCCGCTGGGCGCTGAACTCGCTGATCTACTCACTGGTGTCGGTGCTGCTCATCCTGCTGTTCGCGTCGATGGCCGGGTACGCGTTCGCCAAGAAGCGCTTCCCGGGGCGCGAGGTGCTGTTCTGGTCGTTCCTGGCGACCCTCATGGTGCCGTTCCAGGCGACCCTCATCCCGTACTACATCCTCGTCTCCGAGATGGGGGGCGTGGACACGTACTGGGGACTGATCGTGCCCACCCTCGCCAATTCGCAGGCAGTGTTCCTGATGCGCCAGTTCATCGTGCAGCTCCCCGACGAGCTGTTCGAGGCGGCGAAGATCGACGGGGCGTCGGAGTGGCGGGTCTTCACCACCGTCGTGCTGCCCCTGATCCGGCCGGTGCTCGCGACGCTCGGCGTCTTCGTCTTCCTCTGGCACTGGAACGACTTCCTGTGGCCGCTCGTCATCGGCCAGTCGGAGGCCATGCGGACGCTCACGGTCGGGCTCGCCACCCTCGAGGGCGAGAACGTGACGATCAACCAGATCATGGCCGGGGCCACCATCACCGTGATCCCGTGCCTGCTGGTCTTCGGCCTCCTCCAGCGGTACCTCACCGACTCCATCGCCACCAGCGGCCTCAAGTCATGACCACGGTCATCGACATCAATCGCGCCCTCGGCCCCCTCCCCCACGACGACGTCCCCAGCCGCGACGAGACCGGCCTCCTCGGCGAGCTGGACCGGCTGCGCATCGACACGGCCTGCGTGAGCCACACGTACGCCGTCCACGGCGACCCGCGCGACGGGAACGAACGGCTGGACCTCATCGCCGACCGCCGGCTGCGTCCCGTGCCCGTCCTCGTGCCCGGCCCGCTCGGCACCGGCCCGTGGGACGGCGCCGCCCCGCTGGTGCGCCTGTGCCCCCGGCTGCACGGCTGGTCCCCGACCGGGCCGCACGCCCGCGCACTGCTCACCGCGCTGGCGGCGGCCGGGACGGCCGTGCTGCTGGCGTGGGACGAGGTGACCGCCGCCGAGGTGCACGGACTGGCCGCCACCGGGCCCGCCCCGCGCACGGTCCTCACCGGCACCGGTTACCGCGCCCTGCGCGACCTCGCCGAGCTGCTGGAGACCCACCCCTGGCTGTACGTCGACACCTCCACGCTCTGCGGCCACCGCCAGGTGGAGTGGATCGCCGGGCGGTACGGCGCCCACCGGGTGCTGTTCGGGACGGGCGCACCGGACACGGACGACGCCGGGCCCCGGTACCTGCTGGACATCCTGGACCTGCCGGCGCGGGACGCGGCGCTCGTCGCGGGCGGCAACGCGCTGCGGCTGCTGGGCGGTGAGCCGTGAGCCGGGCCATGGACGTCATCGACGCGCACGGCCACATCGGGCGGTGGCCGGCGTTCGCCATCCCGGACGGTTCGGCACAGAGCCTGGTGGACATGATGGACCGCTGCGGTGTCGCCACCGCGTGCGTGTCGCACCTGCTGGCGGTGGGGCCCGACGCCCGCGCCGGCAACGCCCTGCTGCTCGAGGCCCTTGGCGCCCACCCCGGCCGGCTGCTCGGCTGGGCCGTGTACCAGCCGCACGACCCGGAGGCACCCGAGCGGCTGCGGGACCTGCTGGCCGTGCCCGGCGTCATCGGCGTCAAGCTCCACCCCGAGGTCCACGAGACGGCGCTCGACGACCGGGCGTACACGCCCGCGTTCGAGGCGGCGGCCGGACACCGGCGGCCCGTCCTCGCGCACAGCCAGCACGGCAGCCCCTGGTCCGACGCCCGCCACTTCGCGGCCGTCTCACCCCGTCACCCCGGCGTGCCGCTGCTGATGGGCCACGCGGGGCTGTTCCCGCAGGGCCTGGGCCCCGCCATGGAGGCCGCCGAGCGCTGCCCCGACCTGGTGCTGGAGACGTGCGGGTCCCGGATGACGGCACGCCACCTCCGCCGGATGGTCGCCGGGATCGGGGCGGACCGGGTGGCGTTCGGCTCGGACGCCGTCTTCCTGGACCTGCGGACCGGGCTGGGCCGGGTGCTGCTCGCCGGCCTCCCCGACACGGACCGGGAGCAGGTCCTGCACGGCACGATGGACCGGCTGCTCAAGGCCGCCGGGTGAGCCGTCCCCTGTGGCCCTCCTGGCCGCCGCCCCCGACCGAGGAGCAGCGGCGCGCCCTGCTGCGGGTCCTGGACAGCGGCCGGTGGGGGGCCACCGGCGGCACGGTGACCGAGGAGTTCGCGACGGCGTTCGCGCGGCGCTGCGGTGCCGCCCACGGGGTGTGCACCGTCAACGGCACGGTCGCGCTGTTCCTGGCGCTGCGCGCGCTCGGTGCCGGTCCGGGCGACGAGGTGGTGGTGCCGGCGTACACGTTCGTGGCGAGTGCGACGGCCGTGGTGCTGGCCGGTGCGGTCCCGGTCGCCGCCGATGTCACGGAGGACACGCTGCACCTGGACCCGGCGGCCGTGCGGGCGGTGATCGGGCCGCGGACCCGGGCGGTGATGGCGGTGCACCTGGGCGGGGCGCCCGCCGACGTGGATGCGCTGCGGTCCCTCGGGCTGCCGGTGGTGGAGGACGCGGCGCAGGCCCACGGGGCGGCGCGGCACGGCCGGCCGGCGGGCTCGCTCGGGGACGTGGCCTGCTTCAGCTTCCAGTCCGGCAAGGCGATGACCGCCGGGGAGGGCGGCATCGTGGTGACCGGTGACCGGGCGCTGTACGAGCGGGTGTGGTCGCTGCACAACGTGGGCCGCAGCCCCGGCGGCGGCTGGTACGACCACCCGGGGCTGGGCTGGAACCTGCGGATGACCGAGTTCCAGGCGGCGCTGCTGGGCCCGCAGCTCGACCGGCTCGACGACTGGATCGACCGCCGTGCGCGCGCCGCCGACGCGCTCGCCGGGGCCCTGGACGGCGTACCGGGCCTGGACCTGGTGCCCGCGCCGCCCGGGACGACGCGCCACACCTGGCACCTGGCGATGCTGCGGTACGACCCGGGGGCCTTCGGGGGCCGTCCCAAGGCGGAGTTCCTGGCCGCGATGGCCGCCGAGGGGGTGCCGCTGGAGTCCGGTTACCGCTCGCTGAGCCGTGTGCCGTACGTGGGCTCCGCGGCGCCGTGCCCGGTCGCGGAGGCGGCGGAGGAGGGCGTGGTGTGGGTGCGGCAGCCGATGCTGATGGCGGGTGAGGCGGCGATGGCGTACGTCGCCGACGCCGCCCGGGCGGTGCGGCGGCGACGCGTCACGCGGTGAGCGCGCCGAACGCCTCGATCGCCCGCAGCGCGTCCGCCTGGGGCATGCCGGGCGGCTGGACGCGCAGGACGATCCCGTCGGCGCCCATCTCCTCGTAGCGGGCGATCCGTTCGGCGCACTGGGCGGTCGAACCGATGACCGAGCGGGCGGCGATGTCCTCCCAGGGCTGGGCGTAGCGGGCGGCGTCGGCGGAGGTGCGCTTCCAGTCGCCGTAGGCGTCGTACAGCCCGCGCAGCGGGCCCTCGAGGGCGGTGCGGGCCTCGGCGCTCGTGCGGGCGGCGTACCCCTCGCGGCAGACGATGACCTCGGCGCCCAGCGAGCGCGGGCCGCGCGGGCAGGAGCGGTAGAGGGCGATCTTCTTGGGCAGTTCCTCGTCCGTCTCGTTGAACGAGGTCGTCCAGCCGTCGCACGACCAGGCGGTGCGCTCCAGGGCGGCGGGGACGCGGCCGCCGTTCCAGATCAGGGGCCGGGGCCGCTGGACGGGCCGGGGTGAGAGGAAGGCGTCCTGAACCCGGTACCGGCGGCCCTGGTGGGTGACCTTGTCCTCGGTCCACAGCCGGGTGAGCAGCTCCAGGCACTCCTCGAAGCGCGACACGCGTTCCTGGGGCCGGGTGCCGTAGAGCGCGAACTCCTCGGGGCGGTAGCCGAGGACGAATCCGGCGGTGAGCCGGCCGCCGGAGAGGACGTCGATGTGGGCGAGCGTCTCGGCCAGCGCCACGGGGTGGTGGACGGGCGCGATGAGGCCGGCGGTCGCCAGGCCGATCCGGTCGGTGTGGGCGGCGAGGTACGCCAGTGAGGTGAGCGCCTCGTGGTAGCCGGGCCGGTGCAGGTGCCGTTCGCCGAGGACGGCCCAGGAGAATCCGGCCTGTTCGGCGAGGCGCACCTGTTCGACGGCGTCGGCGAGGCGCGGCCGGTCGGCCCGGTCGGCGTAGAGGTTGACGTACAGGCCGAGTCGCATGGGAGCGCCCTTCCGTTTCGGACTGAGGACTTCCTTTACGGTCCGGACCGTAAAGGCTAGCGTGTCGGCGACGACCGCGACAGACGGGAGCACGCCCATGTCGGCTTCTGAGGCCCTGGTACGGCGGTTGCGCGGGACCGTCCTGCCGGCTGTGGCAACCCCGATGGACGCGGCCGGGGTTGTGGACTTCGGGGCGCTGCGCGGGTATGCGGAGCGGATCGCGGCGGAGCGGATCGGCGGGGTGGCGGTGTGGGCCCATACGGGGCGCGGGCTGTACCTGTCGGAGGAGGACCGGCGCCGGGTCCTGGCGGTGTGGCGGGAGGCCGTCGGCGCGCCGGTGGTGGCGGGGGTCGGGGTGCCGCGTGCGGCCGGGGCGGTGGGCCTGAACGAGGCGGTCGACGCGACGGTGGCGATGGCGGTTGCGGCCGCGGAGGGCGGCGCGGACGCGGTGATGGTGTATCCGCTGGCGCAGTTGGACGGGGACGACGGCGCGGCGGTGGCGCTGCACGAGCGGGTGGCCGCGGCGAGCGGTCTGCCGGTGGTGGGGTTCTTCCTGCACGGGGAGGCGGGCGGGTATCCGTATCCGCCGGGGCTGGTGGAGCGGCTGCTGGGGCTGCCGTCGGCGGTGGGCATCAAGCTGGCCACACTGGACCGGGCGATGGCCTGCCAGGACGCCATCCGGGTGGCGCGGCGGAGCGGCCGGCTCGTCATCACCGGTGAGGACCGGATGTTCGGGCCGTCGCTGATGTGGGGCGCGGATGCGGCGCTGGTGGGGATCGCGGCGGCCCGGGTGCCGCTGACGGTGGCGGTCCTGGAGGCGTGGCGGGCGGGCGATCACGGGCGGTTCGTACGGGCCTCGGCGCGGCTGGACCGGTTCGCGGAGGCGACGTTCCTCGCGCCCATCGAGGGTTATGTGCAGCGGATGCTGTGGGCGGCGGTGTGGGAGGGCCTGGTTCCGGAGGAGGCCGCGCACGACCCGTTCGGGCCGGAGCTGCCGGCGTCGGAGCGGCGGGCGGTCGTCGAGTGCCTGGAGGCGCTGGCCAAGGAGGACGCCTGAAGGGTGTGCCCCGGCGGGTGCTCGCCGGGGCACGCCACTTGTCCGTCAGTTGGCGAGCAGGCCCTTGAGGACGGCCTCGTACTGGGCGGTGATCTGGGAGGGGGTGCCCGAGGGGCACAGGGGGTCGAGCCGCAGGCGGGCGAGGGCGCGGGTGGCGACGCCCCAGGCGTGCCAGGTGGCGCGTTCCCAGGCCAGTTGCGGCGGGTTGTACCAGCCGTCGCCGAGGCCGCCGAGGACGAGCTCGGCCTCGTCGTCCCCGGTTCCGAGGGGCCCGAGCCGGTAGACGGAGCCGCCGAACACCGAGGCGTAGACCTGGCCGAAGTGGACGCTGATCTCGCCGTAGCTGGGGAGCTTGCCGGTCCTGAGGACGGTCCGGGTCTCGAGGTCCATGGCGAACCAGTTGCCCGACTGCCGTTTGTAGACGCCGTAGAGGATGCCCCGGTGCACTTCGATGTGCTGGAGGCTGGCGTTGCCGGGGACGGGGGTGGCCTCCCACAGGACGGTGCGGCGGCGCAGGTCGTAGGCGACGATGGTGGCGTTGGGCCGGGTCGGGGTGACGCTGCCGCCGCCCCAGGTGTCGCCGGCGAGGTACGCGGTGCGGTGGCCGATCCGGTCGTCGACGGCGACGGACATCACGCTCTGGTCGGTGATGACGTCCTTGTGGACGGTGAGCCTGCCGCGTGAGCGCTCCACGAGGGTGAGGGCGCCCTTGAGGCCGCCGGCCGGGGGCGCGCTGGCCACCAGCAGGAGGTCGGCCTCGGGCACGTACGCCATGTCGGTGGGGCGTTGCTGCTCGTTCTCGATGAAGCCCATGGAGCGGACCTTGCCGCGGCGGGGGTCGATCTCCAGGAACTCGGTGCTGGGGTACATCGCCGCGTACACCTTGCCGCCGATCGCCCGGAGCGTCTTGGGCTCTCCGGGGATCCTGATCCGCTGGGACGTTCCGTGGGCGGGCCGGTGGGTGGTCAGGGAGTAGTGGCCGCCGACGTGGACGGTGCCGCCGGACTCGTACGCGATGGACTGGACGGGGTCGGGGCCGGACAGGCCGATGTCGATCAGCTCGGTGATCTCGGCCTTCCCGGTCGGCAGGTCGAGCCACCACAGCCGGCCGCTGCCCACGGCGCCGAGCATCTTGCCGTCGGGGAGGGGGACGAGGGCGCGGTGTTCATCGCCGGTGGCGGGGGCGGCGACCTTGACGAGGGTGTCGCCGTCGCGCCGGTAGACGGTGCCACTGGGGCGGCCGACGCAGTAGAGGGTGCCGTCGGCGGTGACGGTCATGGCGTCGGCGATGCGCTCGGGGGCGGGGATGGGGATGACCTTGGCGTCACTGCCGTCGGGGGCCAGGTCGACGATGGACCTGCCGAAGGAACCGTAGACCCGGCCGCCGCGTGCGAGGAGGGCGGACGCGCCGCCGTACGGGGTGGGGGTGATGCTCCGTTTGACGCCGGTGGTCCGGTCGTACGCGACGATGAAGCCGCGCGGCAGGGTGCCGGCGTAGACGTACCGGTCGTCGGCGGCGATGGCGCGGACGTACTGTTCGCCGGCCATGGCTCCGCCGAGGTTGCGCAGCGTGCCGGTCTGGGGCTTGTACTCCCACACCTCGCCGCGCGGGCTGGTGCCCGCGTACACCGTGCCGTCGGGGGCGGTGGTGAGGCACCAGACGAAGCCGCCGGCCGGGCCGATGGTGCCGATGCGGGTGACGGTGCCGGTGGTGGGGTCGATGCGGTGGATGTCGGGGAAGGGGTAGGTCCCGATGTACACCTGGCCGCCGGAGACGGTGGCGGCCCAGCCGCCGTCGCCGCGGTCGAGCCGGAAGGTCCGGCCGAGTCTTCTCGTCGTCAGGTCGATCTCGCCGACGAGGGTGGGGTTCTGGCCGCGGGCGACGACGTAGGCGTGGTCGCCGAGGACCGTGGTGCCGACGATGGCCGCCGTCAGGGAGGCGGTGCCGAAGGTGGACACCGGGGTGCCGGAGCAGCGGTGCCCGGCCGTGGTGGTCCCGCCGTCCGCCGGTGCGGTGGTGGCCGCGGGTGTCGTGGCGGCGTGCGCCGCGCCCGGGGTGATGGTCTGTCCCGCCACTGCCGCCAGGCTGAACCCGGCTCCGGCGTTGAGCAGTCGCCTGCGTTCCATGCGTCCCTCTCCTGTTCCGGTGGTGGTTCGGCTCGCCTCACACGACCGGCGGCAGTGCGGTGCCGACCTTCAGGCCGAACAGCTCCGCCGCGTTGCGCCACAGCACTCGTTCCAGCTCTTCCTCCGTGAACCGCGCGTCCCGGATCACGCCGAGGGACACGCAGGGGTCGATGAGTGTCGCGTCGGTGCCGAACAGCATCCGTTCGACGGGCACTCCGGCCTCGCGGGCGTACGCGATGCGGCCCGCGTCCGTGGCCGTGCGGCAGTGCTCCAGGTAGAGGCGGTCGCAGGCGGCCGCGGCGTGGGCCGCCTCGCGCCAGGCGTCGCCGCCCGCGTGGCCCATGATCACGCGCAGTCCGGGCCGGGCCCCGACGAGTTCGGGCAGCAGGGTGACCTCGCGCCCCCAGGTGTGCAGGAGCAGCGGTACGCCGGCCTCGGCGACCACGTCGAAGGCCTCGGCCATCTCGCGGCAGCCGGGCAGCCGTCCCGGGTAGTGGGTGTGGATCTTGGCGCCGACGAAGCGGCCGGTGTCCAGGCAGCGGGCGAGGTCGGCGGCGCTCTCCTCGATGCGGTTGGGGTTGACGACGGCGTACCCGTGGAGCCGCGGGCGGGTCTCGAGGGCCTCGCGGAGGGCGGCGTTGCCGGCGACGGCGTCGTACACCACCGCCTCGGACGCCGACACGATCTGGAGGTCGATGCCGTAGCGGTCCATCTGGGCGAGGTTGGTGTCGGCGTCGCCGGTCGTCAGGTGGAACTGCCAGCGGCCCACGTGGGCGTGCACATCGATGATCGGCATCAGGCGAGCAGCTCCTCGACGTTCTTGGTGGCGATGGCGGCGCGGTCGTCGGGCGAGATGTCGGCGTACCGCAGCTTGAGCGTCTGCGGTGAGATGTCCATGAAGGGGGTGCGGGAGCCGAAGACGAGGTGGCGCGGGCCGACGGCGTCGATGACCCGTTCGATGGAGTCGGGGCCGGACAGCATGCGGGTGGTGGCCTTGAAGCCGGGTTCGTCGCGGGCCATGAGGAGGAAGTCGGAGAGCAGGTAGGCGTGCAGGTCGAGGAAGACGACGTCCGCGCCGCGCTCCATCAGGGGCGGTCCGAAGCGGCGTGGGTCGCCGTCGTGGAGCAGCACCATGCCGCGGTCGATGGCGAGTTTCACGACGCGCCGGTAGCCGGGGAAGCCGGGCTCGGCCGCCTGTTCGAGGGTGAACAGCCTGAGGAAGCGGACGCCTTCGGCGGCCAGTTCGTCGAGCCGGTCCTCGGCGGTCATCGCGTCGCGCACGTCGACGGTGCCGACGGGGAGGAGTTCGGGGCAGTCGGCGAGGTCGCGGAGGGTCTCGGCGTTGCCGGCCCCGTCGTCGAAGAGGGGGCCGCGCGTGGACAGGGCGAGGGCGCCCGCGACGGGTGAGCGGCCAAGGTGGGCGCGGACCTCGTCGAGGCCGGTGTCGCGGTGGTGGCGGGGCCAGGGGCCGTACAGGACGTCCACGTCCCAGCCGATGTGTTCCTCCGGGGCGGGCCGGAGCCATGCGTACGTCCGGTGCGGTGATTCGCTCATGATGCGGCGACCTTCCCCAGCGCCCGCGCGATGCGGTCCACGTCGTCCTCGCTGTAGCCCTCGTTCCACGGCAGAACCAGCAACGTACGGTCGATGAGCCGCTCGGCGCGAGGACACAGGCCCGGCGGGTGGCCGGACAGTGCCGGATTGGCGTACAGCGGCCGCTCCAGGTAGCCGGGCAGGGCGGGGACGCCGAGTCCGTCCAGGGCCTTGGCCCACCGTTCGTTGTCGTCGACGAGCAGCGGGACGACCCACCAGGCGTGGCCGGTGGTCCGCCGGGGCATCGTCACCCCGGGCAGGGCGGCGACGGCCCGCGCGAGGCGGGCGGCGCTCGCGCGGCGGCGGGCGACGACATCGGCGACCCGGGTGAGCTGGACGCGGGCGACGGCGGCGACGAGCTCGGTCATCCGGTAGTTCAGGCCCATGGTGCGGTGGATGCGGCCCTCGGTCCGGTCCCAGCCCTTGTCCATGAACAGCCGCATCCGGGCGGCGAGGGCCGGGTCGTCGGTGACGGTCAGGCCGCCGTCGCCGGCGGTGATGTGCTTGTACTGCTGGAGGCTGAAGCAGGCGATGTCGCCCACCGTGCCGAGCAGCCGGCCGTCCTCGTCCTCGCCGAGCCACGCCTGGGCGCAGTCCTCGATGAGCAGCAGCCCGTGCCGGTCGCAGATCTCGCGCAGCCGTGCGGTGTCGGCGGCGCCGCCGAAGAGGTGGACGGCGATGACGGCCTTGGTGCGCGGGGTGAGCACCGCCTCGACGGCGTCGGGGTCGAGGTTTCCGTCGTCCTCGCGCACATCGGCGAAGACGACGCGCCCGCCCTGGGCGAGGACCGGGGCGACGGTGCCGAAGTCGGAGATCGGCGTGGTGACGACCTCGTCGCCGGGGCCGACTCCGGCGGCGGCGACCGCGAGGTGCAGCGCGGCGGTGCCGGAGCTGCACGAGACGGCCTCGGCACGCCCGTACAGCCGTGCCATCGCGCTCTCCAGCGCCCTGGCCTCCTGTCCGAACGCCCCGCACAGGACGGCCGAGTCGAGGACCCGGAGCACCGCCGCGCGTTCCTCCTCGCCGAACGTCCTTCCCCGGGGGTCCAGAACTGTGGGCAGCGGCATTTCCCGTTGCGGCATCGGGGGATTATCCTCTCGGCAGCACGCGATTATGGCCTGGGCCGAAAGTAGAACTCCCGTCGACGGCCGTCAATCAGGCGTCACCGAGCAAGTCGCACCGGCGAGTCCACGGCAGAACGGAGACCGGCCATGCCGCTCACGGTCGGCGTGACAGGTCCCGAGGACCTGGTCCACAAGGTCGTCGCGGTCGGCGACCGCGCCGGATCGGCCCGGCTGCTGCCGCTGCCGTACCGTCACGAGGACGAGACCACCGACGTGGTGGTGGGCGCCCGGGCGCGGGTGGACGCGCTGCTGTTCACCGGAGTCGTGCCGCACGCGCTGGCCGAGGCGGCGGGCGTGCTGGACCGGCCGGCCATGTACGTGCCGTACAACGGCGCCACGCTGCTGCGGGCGCTGGTGGAGCTGCTGCGGCTCGGGCACGACGTGTCGCGGGTGTCCATCGACACGCTCCGCCGTGACGAGGTGCTGGAGACGATGGCGGAGGCCAAGCTGCCGACGGACCGGGTGCGGGTGCTGCCGTACCGGCCGGGGCTGACCTCGCAGGACATCGTCGACTTCCACCTGGAGGCCCGGGACGCGAAGAAGACGCGGGTGGCCATCACCTGCCTCGGTTCGGCGTTCCACGTGCTGGAGCAGCACACCCACGCGGTGCGCCTGGCGCCGTCCCGGCACTCGATACTGGCGACCCTTCAGGCGCTGGTGCTGGCCACGGCGGGGCGGCACAGCGGGGACGCGCAGGTGGCGCTGGGCATCGTCGACCTCCCGGGCGCGGCCGGGGAGGCGGACGCGCGGCTGACGGAGGACATACGTGTGCTCGGCGGCAGTCTGGCGGAGCTGCCGGACGGGCGGCGGCTGGTGGTGACGACGCGCGGGGTGCTGGAGACGGTGACGGAGCGGTTCACCCGGATCCCGTTCCTCGAGCCGCTGGCCGCCCGGCACGGCACGGCGCACGTGGGGTTCGGCGTGGGGCGTACGGCGGCGGAGGCGGAGGCACTGGCCCGGCGGGCCGTCGGCAGGGCGCGTGCGGTGGGCGGGGCGGCCGGGGTGGTGTCGATGGCGGACGACGTCGACATCGTCATCGCTCCCGACCCGTCGCTCGAGGCGGAGCCCGCCGGCCCGCCGGAGAGCCCGGCGCTGCTGGCCCGGCGGGTGGGCCTGCACCCGCAGACCCTGGGCCGGCTGCGGGAGCTGGCCGCCGAGGACAGAGGCGCGGGGGTCACCGCCCACCGGGTGGCCGAGCACCTGTCCGTGCAGCAGCGCACGGCCCGCCGCATCCTCAAGAAGCTGGAGCGCGCGGGCGTCGCCGTACCGACCGGCAGCCGTCAGGAGGGGCAGACGGGTCGCCCTCCGATCGTCTACCGGGTACACCTCTGAGCCAGGGCCGGTGTTTACGGCCCGGCCCGAAACCCCCCACTTGGCAGCCGCCGCGGCGGGAGCGCCGCCGGCGGAGACGAAGGAGCCGGCCGTTGAGGATCGCCTCGTTCCACACCCGTGTCGTCCGTGCCCGCTACCGCCGCCCGTTCGCGATCAGCAGCGGCACCAGTCCCGAACTCGTGAGCCTCCTCGTGGAGGTCCGGACGGCCGACGGGGCGTCGGGTTTCGGTGAGGCGTCGCCGATGACCGCGTACACCGGCGAGACCCTCGCCGGGCTGTGCGCGGCGGTGACCGAGCACGTCGGGCCGGCGCTGGTCGGCCGTGACCCGCGCGACCTGGCGGGGGCCCATGCCGCGATGGACGCGGCCATCCGGGGGCAGCACCTGGCCAAGGCCGCGCTGGACCTGGCGCTGCACGACCTGGCGGCGCGTGCGGCCGGGTGGCCGGTGCACCTGCTGCTGGGCGGCGGGCGGGTGGCCGGGCCGGTGCCGACGACGTGGGTGGTGGGGCTGGGGACGCTCGACGAGATGGCGGAGGAGGCCGCCCGGTACGCGGCGGCCGGGTTCCGGCACGTGAAGCTGAAGGGCGGGGAGGACCCGGCGCTGGACGTGGAGCTGGTGGCGGCGGTGCGCAAGGCGGTGCCGGAGTCGGTGGAGCTGTCGCTGGACGCGAACGAGGGATACGCGCCGGGTGAGGCGGCCCGTGCGGTGGGCAGGCTGGCGGACGCCGGGCTGGACCTGGTGGAGCAGCCGCTGCCGCGCTGGGACCTGGAGGGGATGGCGGCGCTGCGGGCGCGGGGCGGGGTGCGGGTGATGGCGGACGAGTCGGTGCAGTCGGCTCACGACGCGCTGGAGGTGGTGCGCCGGGGTGCCGCCGACGTGCTGAACATCAAGGTGCTGAAGGTGGGCGGGCTGTACCGGGCGCGGCAGGTCGCGGCGCTGGCCCAGACGGCGGGGCTCGCGGTGAAGGTCGGCACGATGCCGGAGCTGGGGGTGGCGACGCTGGCCGCCGCGCACCTGTCGGCGGCGCTGCCGCACGCCACGGTGCCACCGGACCTGGTGGGTCCGCTGCTGGTGGATCAGGAGCCGCTGGCGCCCGCGCCGTTCGCGGGGACGCCCGGGACGGGGCTGGTGGACCTGCCGGTCGCGCCGGGGCTGGGGCACGGGCTGGGCGGGTGAGGGAACGGGCGGTACCCCCCCGGCTGCCGACGCTCCTCCCCAGGCGTATACAAATAAACCGACAATAGGACGAAGAGCCCGGGGGCGGATCAGCACGGTGACCCACACATCCACGGCACGCACGGCACCCACGGCGCCGGCCACCACGACCGACGCGGCGCCCCGGACCCGGCTCACCAGCGTGGACGTCGCCCGTGCCATCGCCGTCTTCGCCATGTTCGCCGCCCACATCGGCCCGCCCGCCAGGCCCGAGGGTGCGGGACACCTGCTGGTCGCCCTCGACGGACGCGCCCCGGCCGTCTTCACCCTCATCGCGGGGCTCTCCCTGACGCTCTCGCGCGGCGGCACCCGGCCCCGCCCGCACCCGGCCGGCGCGTTCCGCTCCACCCTCGTCCGGTGCGCGGTGCTCGCGGCGCTCGGACTGGCCCTGACGGAACTGCGGTCGGGGATCGCCGTGATCCTGACCTTCTTCGCGCTGTACTTCCTGGCCGCCGAGCCGCTCGCCAAGCTGTCCACCCGGGCGCTGACCGCGGTCGCGGCGGTGTCGGTGGTCGCGGGCCCCGTCCTGTCGTACGTCCTGGGACCCGCCTTCGGCTACCGCGTCACCGGGCGCGGGCGCTACCCCGGCTTCGAGGCCGTGACGAGCTGGTCCGGCTTCACCGACGCGCTGGACACGCTGCTGCTGTCCGGCGCGTACCCGTGGCTGACGTACTTCCCGTACGTCGTCGTCGGCATGGCCCTGGGGCGCCTGGTGGACCTGCGCCGGGGCGGGGCCGCCCGGCGCCTCATCGGCTGGGGCGCGCTCGCCACGGTCGCCGGACACGGACTGTCGGCGCTGGCGCTGGGGCCCGGCGGCGGGCGTGCGGCGCTGCTGCGGGCCGTCGCCGAGAGCCACGCGTACGCGGTGACCGCCCCCGACCCGGTGCAGGCCGTGCTCGCCCGCCAGGCGGGGGCGATCCCCAGCACCTCCTGGGCCTGGCTGCTGGTGGACGGGCCCTACAGCCAGACCCCGTTCGAGACCGTCGCCAACATCGGCGCGAGCCTGCTCCTGCTCGGCCTCGCCGTCGCGGCCTGCCGCGCCAGGGCCCTGGAGACACTGCTGCGTCCGCTGGCCGTCGTCGGCACCATGGGGCTGTCGGTGTACGCCGTCCACGTCCTCGCGCGGGCCGAACTCCACCCCCACCACGGCTGGCCGGCGCTGGGCGCCTTCTGCGGGGTCTCGCTCGTGGCGTGTGCGCTCTGGGCGTTCGTCTTCCGCGCCACGCCGCTGCGGCGCGGGCCGCTGGAGTGGGCCCTGCACGCGCTGATGCCGCGAACGAGAGGCCCTAGGTTCAGGGCGTCCTAGCTCCGCGCGCGACAACCGTCCGATCGCCTCGTCCACCACCGTGGGCGGGGCGATCGCCGTTTTCCGGTTCCGCGTGCCCTGTATCCACGGCCCCCCGGCCGGGATCTGGACGGGCAGTGCTGGAACGAAGGACGGAGGAGCCGGTGACGACGCGGATCGCCGTGGGAGTGGATCTCGTACCCGTCTCCCGGGTGGAGCGGCTGCTGGCCGACAACCCGGCGGCGGAGCAGGACATCTTCACCCCTCGTGAGGCCGGCTACTGCGCTGCCAAGCGCAACCGCCCGGCCCATCTGGCGGCCCGGTTCGCCGCCAAGGAAGCCGTGCTGAAGGCGCTGGGCACCGGTCTGGGACCGGGGATGCGGTGGACGGACGTGGAGATCGTGAACACGCCCCTCGGGCAGCCCCGGGTGCGGCTGAGCGGCGGAGCCGCCGAGCGGGCGGCCCGCCTCGGCGCCTCCTCCCCCGAGATCTCGCTGTCCCACAGCGGGGACTACGCCATCGCCCACGCCGTGATGTTCCTCCAGACCACCACCGGCCCGGACGGCGCCTCCACGGACGACGCGTCCACGGACGAAGGATGACGATGCGTTTCCACCTGATCGACCGAATAGACGCCTGGGAGGCCGGGCGCAGCATCAGCGCCCGGAAGCTGACCTCCCTGCTGGAGGACCACTGGCGGGACGAGGGCGCCGGACCGCAGATGCCCGCGCCCCTGGTCCTGGAGGCCCTGTGCCAGGCGGGCACCTGGCTCATCATCGCCACCACGGGCGTGCGGCGGCGTGCCGCGCTGCTGTCCGTGGACGGCATCTCCTTCCACGGGCCGGTGCGCCCCGGGGACGTGCTCCGGCTGGAGGGCACGGTCGAGTCGCTGAGCGAGGAGACCGCCGTCCTGTCCGGCGTCGCCTCGGTGGACGGCCGGACGGTGATGGAGGCCGACGCCGTCATGTGCGCCCTGCTGCCCGCGGAGGACCTGGAGGAGCCCGGGGACACCCGGCGCATGCTGGACCGGCTGCTGCGGGTGCCGGTGACGGGCGGCCGCCGATGAGGAGGGTGGCCATCACCGGGATCGGCGCGGTCACGCCGCTCGGTACCAACGCGCGCGACACCTGGCGGGGCCTGGCCGAGGGCCGCAGCGGGGTGAGCCGGCTGGAGACCTTCGACGCCTCGACCTTCCCGGTCCGTATCGCCGGGCAGGTCAAGGACTTCGACCCGGCGTCGGCCGGCACCGCCCGGCAGCGGCGCCACCTGTCGCGCGCCGCGCTGTTCGCCGTCGCCGCCGCCCGCGAGGCGCTCGAGGACGCCGGGGGCTGGGAGGAGCTCGACCCCTACGACCGGGGCGCGGCGGTGGCCGGTACGGTCGGCAGGCCGGAGCTCCAGGAACTGGTCGACATGTCGCACCAGTTGACCGAGAGCGACTTCCACGACCTGTACCGGCAGGCCCCCGGTGACGTGCTGCTGCGCAACCAGAACGTCGGGGTCACCGCCGTGGCCCGGGCGGGCGGCTGCCAGGGGCCCGTGATCAGCGTCAGCACCGCGTGCGCGGGCGCCGCGCACGCCATCGGCGAGGCGTACCGTCGCATCCAGGACGGCGAGTGCGCGCTGATGCTGGCGGGCGGGTTCGACGCCCTGACGACCTGGATGGACGTCCTCGGGTTCTCGCTGCTCGGCGCGGTCACCGACCGCTGGAACGACGAACCCGAGCGGGCCTCCCGCCCGTTCGACGCCGAGCGGTCGGGGTTCGTGCTCGGCGAGGGCGCGGTGATCACCGTGCTGGAGGACTGGGACTCCGCGGTGGCCCGGGGCGCCCGCATCCACGCCGAACTGGTCGGCTACGGCTCCACGCTGAACGCGTACCGGATCACCGACTCGCCGCCGGACGGCGGGGGCGCCATCTCCGCGATGCGCGACGCGCTGGCGGAGTCGGGGCTCGGGACCGACGGCATCGACTACATCGCCGCGCACGGGACGGGCACGCCCGGCAACGACGCGAGCGAGACGGTCGCCATCAAGGAGGTCTTCGGCCCCCACGCGCGCACCCTGTGCACCAGCTCGCCCAAGTCCATGACGGGGCACCTCACCTCGGCCGCCGCGGGCGTCAACCTCGTCGCCGCGCTCGGCGCGATCCGCGAGGGGCTGGTCCCGCCGACCATCAACCTCGAGCACCCCGACCCGAAGCTGGACCTCGACTACGTGCCCAACACGGCGGTGCGCCGGCCGGTGCGCGCGGCCATGGTCAACGCCTTCGCGTTCGGCGGTACCAACGCCTGCTTCGTCGTCCGGTCCGCGTCCGATTCCCCCTCCGCTTCCGCTTCCGGTTCCGGTTCCGCTCCCACGTCCACGGACGCCGCCGCCGACGCCCCCGAAAGAAGGGCAGCATGACCGCTCTCGACAAGATCCTGCACCTGACGCCGGGCAAGCGGGCCGTGGCCGTCCGCAACGTCACCGGCACCCTGCCGGTGTTCGACAGCCACTTCCCGCGCTTCCCGGTGCTGCCCGGCGTCCTGATCCTCGACGACATCGTCCGCACGGCCCGGCTGGCCGCCCCCGACGCGCCCTCCGGCACCGTCTGGGCGCTGGCGGACGTCCGGCGCGTGCGCTACCGGCACTTCGCCGAGCCCGGCGACCAGCTCGAGATCACCGTGGACGTCACGGAGGCCACCGAGACCTCCGTCACGGCCCGGGCGGCCGTGAGTGTGGCGGGGCGGGACATCACCACCGTGCGGCAGTTGCGGCTGGAGCCGGCCGGCGGCGGGCGGGAGGCATCATGAGGCGGGTCGCCGTCACCGGTATCGGTGTGCTGACCGCGCTCGGCGAGGGCCGGGACGAGACGTGGAAGGGGCTGCTGGAGGGCCGCTCCGGCATCGGGCCGATCCGTGCCTACGACCCGTCCTCGCTGCGTACCCGGATCGCCGCCGAGCTGCCGGACTTCCGCGCCACGCGCTACGCCCACCGCAGGTCGCTGCGCATGACCACCCGCAACGACCAGCTCGCCGTCGCGGGCGCCGCGCTGGCGGTGGAGGACGCCGGGCTGGACCTGGAGGGCTCGGGCCACGACCCGGAGCGCGCCGCGGTGTTCGTGGGCGGCAACAAGGAGATCTCCAACCCCGAGCACCTGCTGACCGGCAGTCTGGCCGCCCGCCGCGAGGACGGCACGGCGGACGTGCGGCAGCTCGGCGAGCGGGCGTCGTCGGCGTTCTACCCGCTGTACTTCGTCGAGGGCCTCCAGTCCGGGTCGCTGTTCCACCTCAGTCACGCCCACGGGTTCAAGGGGGCCAACTCCTACTTCCACGGCACCGCCGACGCCGGTGCGACGGCGATCGCGCGCGGGTTCCGGTCCATCCGTTCCGGCGAGTCCGACGTGGTGATCGCCGGGGGCTTCGACGACGCCTCCTCGTGGTGGGTGATGTCGAAGATGGACGGCCTGGGCGTGCTCACCACCGACAACGACCGGGGGGCCGGGGCCTTCCGGCCCTACGACCGGGACCGCGGCGGTTCCGTGCTCGGCGAGGGCGCCGCCTTCCTGGTCCTGGAGGAGTGGGAGTCGGCGCGGCGCCGCGGGGCGCGGGTGTACGCGGAGATCCGCGGCGCCGGGACCACCCAGGACCCCGACCTGGTGTCACCCCGCGAGGACGGCCGGCCGCTGGCCGAGGCCGTGCGACGGGCGCTGCGCGAGGCGTCCGTGACGGCCGGGGAGGTCGACTACGTGGCCACGCACGGCTGTGCCACCCGGCTCGGGGACCTGACCGAGGCACGGGCGCTGACATCGGTGTTCGGCCGGGATGCGGGCGTGGTGGCGAGCAGCGTGAAGCCCGCCACCGGCCATCTGGTCGCGGGGGCCGGCGCGTTGAACGCGGCCGTGTGCGCGATGGCGATCGACGGCTCCGCCGTGCCGCCGACGCTGCACCTGGAACGCACCGATCCCGGCTGCGCGGGGATCGACTGGGTGCCGGGCCAGGCACGGGAGTTGCGGGTGCGCACCGGTGTGGCGCTGGCCCGTGGGCTGGAGGGCCAGCAGGTGGCGCTGGTGCTGAGCGCGCCGGCGGTCGAGGCGTAGAGGGGGACATGATCATGGACAGGGAACGAGGAACCGCCGAGGGCGTGACCGTGGTGGGCGTCGGCGCGATCACCGCGCTGGGCCCCACGGCCGGGCACCTGTGGCAGGGCGCGCGCGAGGGCCGGGTCGCCATCGATCCGGTGCAGGCGCTGCCGATGGAGGGGCTGTCCACCAAGCTGGGCGGCGAGGTCACCGACCCGGTGGAGCCGGGGCGGGCGTACCGCAGGCCGGAGGGCTTCCGGGAGCGGGCGATCGAGCTGGCCCTGGTGGCGGCCGAGGAGGCGATGGCGGCGCTGCCCGGGGGGCTGGTGGCGGCGGAGCGGTTCGGTGTGGTGCTGGGCACGTGCAACGCCGGTCTGCTGTCGGGCCGGGAATGGCTGCGGGCCGGGCACGAGGGCGAGGCCCCGGCGCCCGAGCTGCCGGCGCTGGTCACGCCCCAGGCGCTGGCCGAGTCGGTGGGCGCGGCGTTCCGGCTGCGCGGCCCGGTGCTGGCGGTCAACACGGCGTGCGCGTCCGGTGCCAACGCGATCGGGCTCGCGGCCGACCTGCTGCGGCGGGGCCGTGCCGACGCGGTGCTGGCGGGCGGCAGCGACGCCTTCTCCGACGTCGTCTTCGCCGGCTTCCACGCCTTGCAGTCGCTGTCGCCGGAGCCGGCGGCGCCGTACTGCGCGACGCGGCAGGGCCTGTCGCTGGGCGAGGGCAGCGGCATGGTGGTGCTGGTACGCGCCGGCTTCGCCCGCGAGCACGGGCTGACGGGGCTCGCCGACATCGCGGGCTACGGGCTGTCCGCCGACGGGTTCCACGCCACCGCCCCGCACCCGGAGGGCAAGGGGGCGGCCCGGGCCATCGAGGCGGCGCTGCGCCACTCGGGCGTGGCCGCCGACCGGATCGGGTACGTCAACGGGCACGGCACCGGGACGCCCAAGAACGATCCGGCCGAGACGCGGGCCATCACGCTGGCGCTGGGCGAGGAGCAGGCCGCCCGTACGGCGGTCTCCAGCACCAAGTCCATGATCGGTCACCTGCTGGGCGCCGCCGGGGCCGCCGAGGCCATCGTCACGGCGTACGCGCTGGCCGAGCGGACCGCGCCGCCCACCGCCTCCTTCACCACGCCCGACCCGGACTGCCCGCTGGACTACGTCCCGGGTGCGGCGCGGCCGCTGTCCACGGGGGCGGCGCTGTCGAACAACTTCGCCTTCGGCGGGGCCAACGCCGCGCTGGTGCTGACCCGGACGGAGGACGGTCACCGTCCCCCGCTGCCGGACACCGACCGCGTGGTGGTCACCGGCATCGGGCTGCTCAGCCCGGCGGGCGGGTCGGCGGCCGAGGTGTGGTCCGCGTACGAGCGGGGCGAGAGTCCCGTCGACTGGGCCGGCGGGATGCCGCTCGGCCGGGTGGACTTCGACCCGGAGCCGTACCTGACGAAGCGTCAGCGTCGCCGGATGGACCGGCTCGGACAGCTCGGCGTGGCCGCCACCGTGAAGGCGCTCACCGACGCGGGCATCGCGCCGGGCGGCGCGGAGGCGGAAGCGGCCGGCATCGTCTTCGGCACCGGCACGGGCCCCATGGAGGCCATGGAACGGTTCACCGTCCCGCTGCTCGCCGAGGGACCGGCCGCCGCCGACCCGGCGGTGTTCCCCAACACCGTCTACAACCAGGCGGCCGGCCAGATCGCCATCCACCTGGGCCTGCGCGGCCCCACGTCCACCCTGTCGGTGGGCCACGCCACCGGCGCGGCGGCCCTCGCCTACTGCGCCGACCTGCTGGCGGCCGGGCACGCCGACACCCTGGTGTGCACCGTCACCGACGCGCTCACCGAGCAGGTGGCCCGGGCGTACGCCACCGTGGGCGCCGCCTCCACCCGGGCGCCGGGCGCGCCGGCCGACGGCCGGTTCACCCTCGCCGAGGGCAGCGTCGCGGTCGTCCTGGAGCGCCGCTCCCACGCGGTGGCCCGGGGCGCCCGCATCCTGGGCGAGGTCCTGGGGCAGGGCATGGCGTCGGACGCCAGCCGGGCCCGGCTGTGGGACCCGCGCGGCCGGGGCCTGGAACGCGCGATGCGGACGGCCCTGGACGACGCGGGGATCGCCCCGGAGGGGCTCGGGGCGGTCTGGCTCGCCTCGGCCGGGCTGCGGGTGGCCGACACCGCCGAGGCGGAGGCGGTACGGCGGCTGCTCGAAAGCTGCCCGGTGCCGCCCGCGCTGCACGCCCCGAAGACCGTGCTCGGTGAGCCCATGGGCACCGGCGGGGCGCTGAGCCTGGCGCTGGCCCTGCACGACGGCGGCTCCGGTGACCGGCCGGTCCTGCTCAACAGCTCCTCCCTGGGCGGCAGCCATGTGTCGCTGGCCGTGCGCCGCGCCGCCCCCGGTGAGGGCACCCGTACATCCCACGTCACCCCGACAGGAGAGACCCGATGACGCTCGAAGGACAGGTAGCCCTGGTGACCGGCGGTTCCCGGGGCATCGGTGCCGCCGTGTGCCGCCGCCTGGCCGCCGACGGCGCCGCCGTCGCCATCAACTACCGCAGCTCGGAGGGGGCCGCCAAGGAGCTGGCCGACGAGATCGAGGCGGCGGGCGGCCGGGCCCTGGCCGTGCCCGGCGACGTCGCCGACGCGGCGCAGGCCGAGGAGATGGTGCGCCGGGTCACCGAGGACCTCGGCGGACTGGACGTCCTGGTCAACAACGCCGGGGTCGCCCAGGACGCGCTGATCTACAACATGGGCATGGACGACTGGCTGGACGTCATGCGCGTCAACTTCGGCGGGGTGTTCCACTGCACCAAGGCCGTGATGCCGCACTTCATGGCCAGGGGCAGCGGCGTCATCGTCAACGTCTCGTCCGTCATGGGCGAACGCGGCTGGATCGGCGAGTCCAACTACGCCGCTTCCAAGGGCGCGGTCAACGCCTTCACCCGCTGCTGCGCCATGGAATCCGCGCGGTTCGGCATCCGGGTCAACGCCGTGCTGCCCGGCTTCGCGCCCACCGACCTGGTGGCGGGCCTGACCGAGGGCGCCACCGGCCGCTCGATCAAGAAGCAGATCCCCATGCGGCGATTCGGCGAGGTGGAGCAGATCGCCGAGGTGGTGCGCTTCCTGAGCGGCCCGGAGTCCTCGTACATGACCGGCTCGCTGGTCAACGTGGACGGCGGCGCGATGACCGCGCTGGGGCTCGGCCGCCCGTGACGTCACGCCGCCGGGGCGCGGGGTGTATCCACGGCCCCCTCAGGCGGATCTCAACCATGACAGCGGGCCGGCGCCGCCCGCCCACCCCCCACAGCACTTCCCTTTCACCCGGCTCTGTGCCCGGCTCACCTGGAGGACATCTCATGGACCGCACCACCATCGTCGACGCCGTGAACGACGCCGTCATCGACGCCCTCGGCGTGGAGCCGGAGGAGGTCACGCCGGACGCCACCCTGCTGGACGACCTGGGCGCCGAGTCGATCGACCTGCTCGACATCCTCTTCCGGCTGGAGCGCTCGCTCGGCATCAAGATCCAGGCGGCGGAGCTGGCCGCGTACGTCCAGGGCGGCATCCCGGACGAGGAGTTCGGCGACGAGAACGAGATCGTGTCGGCCGTGGGCCTCGCCCAGCTCAAGAAGGTCATGCCGCAGATAGACGTCGACGCGCTGGCCGGCACCCTGCACGCCACCAAGGTCATGGGCCTGTTCACGGTGGACAACCTGGTCGCCCTCGTCGCGCACCGCGCGGGTCTCGGCGCCGCCGAGACCGCCGGCGCGGCCGCGTGAGGACGGCGCCCGTGACCGCGATACACATCATCGGCACCGGCGGCTACCAGCCCGGTGAGCCGATCTCCACCGAGGAGATCGCGCGCCTCGTCGGCCCGCTTCCCGACGAGGTGCGCGAGGGCCTCTCCATCGAGCGCCGCTTCTGGATGATCGACCCCGCGACCGGCGAGCACCGCGAGAACAACTCGGACATGGCCTACAAGGCGGCCGTCCGGGCCCTGGACTCGGCGGGGCTCGAGCCGGGCGACGTGGACCTGCTCGTCCTGGCCACCGGCACCCCGGACTTCCCGCTGCCGCCGCTGGTGAACCTGGTCCAGGAGCGGCTGGGCCTGGCGCGCTGCGCCACGCTGGAGCTGCGCTCCGGCGGGGCGGGCGTCGTCCAGGGCCTGGACATCGCCCGCATGTACCTCCAGTCGGGCGTCTACCGCACGGCGCTGGTGATCGGCAGCGAGGCCATCTCGCCCGTACTGGCACCGGTGTTCCTCGGCAAGGACCCGAACAAGATCCGCATGCGGGACCGCATGCCGGTGTACATGTTCGGCGACGGCGCCGGAGCGATCGTGCTGCGGGCCGAGGAGGGCGCCACGTCGGGCGGGCTCCTCGGGGCGTCGATGGAGGCGATCGGCGGCGACCGCAAGGCGGGCATCCACTCGGTGGGCGGCGGCACGCACGCGCCGATCCACGAGCAGCTCAAGGCCAAGCGGCTGGTCGACCTCAAGGTCGACGTGGTCGGCGCCGGGGACTTCACCCCGGTGATGGTCACCGAGGCGATCAGCAGCACGCTGCGGCGCAGCGGTGTGGACGTGGAGAGCGTCGACCTGTGCCTGGTCCCGGAGGGCAACGTCGGCTGGATGCTCGACTCCCTCCAGGAGCTGGGGCTGGACACCGCCGACTGGAAGGCGCTGGACGGCAAGATCATCGACAGTCTGTCCACGATGGGCGCCGTCGGCTGTGCGGCGGTCCCGCTGTTCCTCGACGACGCCTGGCGCAGCGGCCGGGTGCGGCCGGGCGACCGGCTGATGCTGGTGGGCGTCGAGTCCACCAAGTGGATCTACGCCGGTGCGGTCGTGGACTGGACCGCGCCCGCTCCCACCGCCTGAGGAAGGAGCCGGCCATGACGTCCCATCAGCCCGCCCCGGTCGCGGAGGTCGGCACCGGGCGGTTCCGGCAGGCCATGGGGCGCTTCCTCACCGGCGTCGCGGTGGTCACCTCGTCCGGCCCCCAGGGGCCGCACGGCACCACGATCAGCTCGCTGGCCTCCGTCTCGCTCGATCCGCCGATGCTGCTGGTGTGCCTGAGCCGGCACTCGTACGGGGCCGAAGTGATTCGCTCCTCGGGGACGTTCACCGTGAACGTCCTGGGGCGGGACCAGTCGGAGCTGGCGGGCTGGTTCGCCACTCCGGGCAGGCCGCGCGGGGCCGCCGGCTTCGCCGGGGTGGCGCACCGCACCGGCAGCACGGGAGCGCCGGTGCTGGACGGCGCGGTGTCACACCTGGACTGCCGGGTCGCCCAGCGGGTCGTGGCGGGCGACCACACCATCTTCATCGGCGAGGTGGCGGAGGTCGGGCTCGCCGCCAGCGCCGACCCGCTCGCCTACCACCAAGGGCAGTTCCTGCACCTGCCGTGAGCTCCTCCGGGGCGCGCGCGAGGGGCCGGCGCGCGGTTCGCGCCGGCCCCTCGCGCCGCCTCCGGGCCCTGCCACCCGAGAAGACCGCGGGACGAGACCGCGACGACATCCAGGGAAGTGACCATGAACGACATCGCCTTTCTCTTTCCCGGCCAGGGGTCCCAGCGCCCCGGCATGGGCCGCGACCTGGTGGCGCGCCGCCCGGACCTGGCCGACCGGTACTACGGGCCCGCCGACGAGCTGCTGGGCTTCGAGCTGTCGAAGCTCTGCTTCGAGGGCTCCGCGGAGGAGCTGCTGCCCACCGAGATCACCCAGCCCGCGGTGTTCCTCACGAGCATCGCCGTCCTGGACGTGCTGCGCGGCCACGGTGTCACCCCTTCGGTCGCGGCGGGGCACAGCCTGGGCGAGTACACGGCGCTGGTCTGCGCCGGCGTGCTGGCGTGGCGGGACGCGCTGCGGTTGGTGCGCCGGCGGGGCGAGCTGATGGCGCGGGTGAACGAGCGCACGCCCGGCGCCATGGCCGCCGTCATCGGGCTGCCGGCCGCCCGGGTGGAAGAGCTCTGCGCCCGGACGCGGGAGCGCACCGGTGCCGTGGTGGAGATCGCCAACTACAACGACCCCGCGCAGCAGGTCGTCTCCGGGGAGCGGGACGCGGTGCGCGAGGTGGCCGCGGCGGCCAAGCGGCTCGGTGCCGAGCGGACCGTCGCGCTGAACGTGGGGGCGCCCTTCCACTGCACCCTGATGGGCGAGCTGGAGCAGGAGTTCGCCGCCGAGCTGGACGCGGTGGAGTTCCGGGACCCGCGACTGCCGGTGCTGGCCAATGTGACGGCGTCTCAGGTGCGTACCGGTGCCGAGGCCAGGGACTGCCTGCGCCGGCAGCTCGCCGGGGCGGTCCGCTGGGAGGAGACGCTGCGCGCCATCGCCGGCCGCGGCGTGACGTCGTTCGTGGAGGCCGGGCCCGGCCGGGCGCTGAGCGGCTTCTGCCGCACCACCCTTCCCGACGCGGCGTGCCACCCGGCCGGTGAGGCACGCCGCATCGACCGGTTCCTCAATTCCTGGCAGGGGCTGGGCAGTACGCCGGTCGAATGACCATCTCCGCAGT
This sequence comes from Streptomyces sp. WAC05374, assembly GCF_004353505.1. Taxonomy (GTDB): domain Bacteria; phylum Actinomycetota; class Actinomycetes; order Streptomycetales; family Streptomycetaceae; genus Streptomyces. Next base: position 109,047 of record NZ_SMNQ01000013.1, on the reverse strand, counting down.
CGCAGCGGAAAGCCGCGTCCCGCGAACGAGCCTACTCATCGGTATTGCCGTTCGCGGGACTTTCACTTACGCTGCATCTAGTTAAGCGGCGAACTATGTGGTGGGGGTGCGGAAAAAGTGGAAGAGAGCGACATGGAAGCCCTGACCAAGCTTGCCGATGCCGTCGGACGGCCTTCCCCCGCAGCGCTCGAGAAGGCCAAGGCACTCTTTCCGTTCATCGCTCAGGAATCCGAGTTGCAGGAATCCGCGTTGCGGGATTCCGGGCTGCGGGAATCCGGGGCGGACGACCGGGAGCCGGTCGCGGTGTCGGAGGCCGGACAGCCGGAATCACACGGCTGAGGACCGCAGTCCGGCGCTGCTTTCCAGGGCGTAGGCCCGCAATCCCATTTTTTTGATCGCGTCGAACAGCACCTTCGCCTGTTCCGAGCGGTCCGCCTCGCGCTCCAGAGCGCGCTGTAGGTGCTTGAGGCAGCGGGCACGGATCGGCCCGATGGAGCCGCGTGCCATTCCCAGCGTGGCGCTCACCTCGTCGTACGACATCGGCGGGTCGGCCACCAGCAGACCCAGCAGCGCCTGGCACTTGGGCGAGAGCGAGCAGAAGGCGTGCAGCACCTCGTCGCGCCGCTCCTTGGCGAGCGCGGACTCCTCCGGCTGGTTCGCCGACGGCTCCGGCCGGTCGAACACCTCGGGGTCCTCGATCGGCGTGCTGCGGCCGCCCCTCTGGATGTGCTTGAGGCTCTCGCGGCGGGCCGCGACCGAGATCCAGTGGGCGAGCTTCTCCGGGTCCCTCAGCTTCCCCAGGTGCTGGATGACCCTGAGCCAGGTGACCTGGCTGACGTCCTCGCAGTCCGCCGGTCCGAGCCGGTGGCCGCGTGCTATCGCCCATATCAGCGGGGTATAGCGGTCGACGATCCTGTTCCAGCTTTCCTGACTGCCGGCCAGGCACTCGTCGACGAGCGTATGCAAAGGTACAGCTTCCACGTACATCCCCCGATAGTTATGTGGAACGTGTGCTTCCTTGTTCTTCTCGCCCTGCGGTGACTCCCCGTTCTGTCACCACTCGTTCGCAAGACCCCCTGAGAAGCTCTTGACGGTGGCTCAATAACCACCATCCGGACTGCTACAGGTGTTAACTATACGGTGCTGCTCCGGCATTGTGTCAACGGCCGAAATGGCTCCTTACAACTGCCTATGCCGGAGGTCCGGTTGCGCGGGCGCGCAACCGGACCTCCGGCGGTTTCGCATTTTCAGCGGGCAGTCAAGCCTCCGGATTCCGCCGTCGCTCGGCTGTAGGGACACCCGGCGGCCGGTTCCGGTTCCACCACGGGCGCCGGGGGTGCCGGCGGTGGCGGAACCTCGCCACGGGCCGTCACGGGCCGCAGCGTCATCCTCATGCCGTACTTCGCCCGCAGGGAGATGTCCGGCTGCATGACCACGGGGTGCCCGGGGACCATGTCCAGGTGGAAGCGCTGGAGGATCGACGCCACCACGATCGTCAGCTCCATGGTGGCGAAGGCCAGCCCCACGCAGTTGCGCGGCCCGGCGACGTACGGCATGTAGGCGTACCGCGGCCGGCCGGCCGAGCGCTCGCGCGTGAACCGCTCCGGGTCGAAGCCCTCGGGGTTGTCCCAGAAGGCCGGGTTGCGGTGCGTGATGTACGTGCTCAGCAGCAGGAACGACCCGGCCGGGATGTCGTACCCGCCGAGCACGTCGTCCTCCAGCGGCATCCGCGCCACCTGCCACAGCGGCGGATAGAGCCGCAGCGCCTCCTGGATGAACATCTTGAGGTACTTGAGCTGCGGCAGGTCCTCCTTGGACGGCGGCCGGCCGCCCAGGACGGAAAGCACCTCCGCGCGGGCGCGCTCCGTCTCGGCCGGGTGGGTGGACAGCAGGTGGCAGATCCACGACAGGGTGGCGGCCACGGTCTCGTGCCCGGCGATGAACAGCGTCACCACCTGGTCGCGGAGCTGCTCGTCCGTCATCAGGTGGCCCGTCTCCGGGTCCGGGGTGCGCATCAGCGTGGACAGCAGGTCCTCGTCGTCCTCCGGCTCCCCCTGCGGCCGCCGGCGGCGTTCGGCGATCAGCCGGTACACCGTGTCGTCCAGCAGCCGCCGCGCCTGCCGGAAGCGGCGGTTGCGCGGGGTCGGCACCCGTTCCGGGATGTCGGCGACGGCGATCAGCTTGCTGTTGATGTGCTCGAGCTGGGCCCCCACCGCCCGGCCGAGCCGGAGCGCGTCACGGGACCAGTCGGCCCGGAACAGGCACCGGGCCAGGATCTCCAGGGTGAGGCTCTGCATCTCGGTCCGGGCGTCGATCACCTCCCCGTACCGGGCGACCCGCTCCCACCGGTCCAGCATCCGCGCCGCGCTGTCCACCATCACGCCGGCGAACCGCTCCAGCGGCTCCTTGCGGAAGGTGGGCGCGACGGTGCGCCGCTGCGCCCGCCACACCTCCCCCTCGGTGGTGACCAGCCCCTGGCCGACCGAGACGCTCACCTTGCGGTTGAAGTCGTCGGGATGCGGATAGTTGGCGAAGTTGTCCACCAGGATGTGCCTGAGGTGGTCGGGATGGGTGACCAGCACGACCGGCACCGGGCCCCGGAACTGCACCAGGTCCCCGTGGTCGCGCCACGCCTCGACGAACGTCCGCAGCGGGTCGCGGCGGAAGTCCAGCGCCGAGCCCAGCAGCGGCAGCCCGCGCGGCCCCGGCGGCTGCCGCCTGCCCGCGGCCGGGCGCCCCGGCATCACCGGGCTCCTTCCGCCGCGCCCTTGACGTGCTCCAGCCGCATCGGCATCCCCCCGCGCGGGTACAGGAAGACGTTCGACGTCGGCTCGCAGACGTGCCCGCCCGCCAGCGTCAGCCGGTACGCCTGGAGGATCCTGGCGATCACCAGGGGGGCCTCCAGGACGGCCACCGAGGAACCCGGGCACAGCCGCGGGCCCCGGGAGAAGGGGACGTACGCGTACAGCGGCGCGCCGCCCGTGGCGCTCTTCTCGAACCGCTCGGGCAGGAAGCCCTCCGGGTTCTCCCAGAACTTCGGGTGGCGGTGCATCAGGTAGGGGCTGATGAAGACCTGCGACCCGGCGGGTATGTGGTACCCGCCGATCTCGTCGTCCTCCAGGGGGCTGCGCGACATCGTCCACACGGACGGGTAGAGGCGCAGCACCTCCGAGTAGAAGGCCTTGAGGTAGCGCAGCCTGGGCAGGTCGGCCGCGGTCGGCTCCCGGTCGCCGCACACCTCCGCGATCTCCGCCCGGGCCCGCCGCTCGGACTCCGGGTGGCGGGACATCAGGGAGAACGCCCACACCAGGGACAGTGCCGTGGTCTCGTAGCCGCCGAGGAACATGGTGACGACCTCGTCGCGGAGCTGCTTGTCGGACATCCGCTCACCGGTCTGCTCGTCCTGGGCGTGCAGGAACCGGGTCAGCAGGTCGTCGGGGGCGTCGCTGTCCCGGCGCCGCTCCTCGATGAGCCCGTAGACGAAGGAGTCCAGGGTGGCGCGGGCCTGGAGGAAACGGGTGCGGGCCCGGCTGGGCAGCGACTGCGGCAGCTCGACGAACCGCTGGAGGCGCACATTGGTGTACGCGTTGCAGATCCGCACCGCGCGGGCCAGCTCGCCCGCCCGGTCGCTGACGTCGGTACTGAACAGCGTCCGCATGACGATGGTGAGCGCCAGCCGGAACATCTCGGGGGTGATGTCGAAGGTCTCCTCGCGGGTGGCCTTCGGGTACCAGTCCCGTACGAGGTCGTTGGTCGCGTCGACCATGGCGGGGGCGAACCCGGAGATCCGGGACCCCTTGAAGGCGGGCTGCGCGAGCCGGCGCTGGCGGAAGTGGAAGTCGCCGTTGCTGGTGAACAGGCCCTGACCGACCCAGGGTTCGAACTTGCCGACCGACAGCGGGTCCTTGGGGTAGTTGGACTGCCGGACGTCGAGGACGTGCTTGATGTGGTCGGGGTGGACGATCAGGAACAGGGTGCGCTTGCCGGGCAGGCGGAAGCGGACGATGTCGCCGTACTCGCGCCAGGCCCGGGTGAAGGTGCCGACCAGGTCGCGGACGAGGTCGGGGCCGCAGCCGACCACCGGATAGCCCTGCGGGCCCGGGGCCTGGCGGACGCGGCCGCTCAAGGTCAGACTCATGGTGGTGCCTCGCTCTGCTGGTGGCCGGCCGTCAGCGGTTGCGGATCCTGTGCCTGGCGACGTGGAGGATGTTGCCGAAGGTGAGCTTGAGGATGCTGCCGGGGCCGCTGCCGGGCTCGGGCGCCATGCCGACCTGCTCGACCATGGAGGCGGTGCTCTCCTCGTGCCACAGCTCGGCGAACTTGCCGTCGCGCACGAGGTGGAAGTCCAGGCCCGTCATCGTCATCCGGCGGCCGGTGCCGGGGAAGCCGTACAGCTCGCCGTGGAAGGTGCCCGTGGCGGTCCACCGGTCGATCACCTTGTCGCCCATGACGACCACGTCGTCCAGGAAGAACCGCAGGTCGGGGAAGGCGTCGTGCATGAGCTGCACGGCGGCGCGGTGCCCCGCGGGGCCCTGCGGGCAGCCGGGCAGCGGCATGTGGTCCACCCAGTCGGAGGCCAGCAGCTCGCGCTCGGTGGCGGCGTCGTTCTTGTCCCAGACGTCCTCGATGTAGCGGCGGGCCATCTCGTGGTACGTCTTGTCGAGCGAGCCGTCGACGTTGGCGTGTTCCCGGGTGTCGATGTGTGCGGGACGCGACATCATCGGTCCTTTCGGTAGCGGTGTGGGTATCGGCGTGCGTGGTCGGTCACAGCTCGGGGCCCACGTCGGTGACCCCGGCGGCGCGCAGGATCTCCTGGGCGGTGTGGCTGCCGGAGACGATCACCCGCAGGGCGCTGGCCGCCTGGGCCCAGTGGCCTGACAGGTAGAGCCCCTCGATGGGGGTGCGGTAGGTCAGGCGCTTGCTGCCCGCCTGCGCCGGGGTGTTCTCCCAGCCGTACGCCGCGCCCCGGTGGTTGCCCGTGTAGCGCTCCAGCGTCAGGGGGGTCGCGCTGGAGACGAAGGTGAGTCCGTCCCTGAACCCGGGGTAGAGCCGCTCGATCAGGTCGAGGTACTTCTCCTCCAGCTTGGGCTTCAGCTCCGACCACGGCTCGGGACCCTCGTACGGGGCCAGTGCCGTGGAGGTGACCAGGTGCTCCCCGGGCGGGCCGAGGCTGGGGTCGAGCAGCGTCGGCACGACCACCACGGTGGCGGGGGCCTCGCCGCCGGAGAAGCCGGCGAAGGTGCGGTCGTGGTCGTGGCTGTCGTAGATGAACGTCTCGTGCGCGCCGCCCGCGGCCGCGATGTCGAGGGTCGTGGCCGCGTACACCACGAACATCGACATGGAGCCCTTGAGCGAGCGGAGCCTGCGGTTGTACGCCTTCGGCAGGTGCTCCAGGCCCACCAGGTCCTGGAAGGTGTGGGTGGCGTCGGCGTTGGAGATGACGACCGGTGCCCGCAGTTCCTGGCCGCCGGCCAGGACCACGCCCTCGGTCCGGCCGTCGCGGACCAGGATGCGCTCCACCGGGGAGTTGGTGACGATCTTGCCGCCGTTGCGCTCGATCGCCGTGGTGAAGGCCGCGACCAGGTGCTGGAAGCCGCCCTTGCAGTGGTACAGGCCGTGCATCTGGGTGAAGAGGAAGCGGGCGAACAGCTCGAAGGACAACTGCGAGGGCGGCAGGCCCATGTACGGCCATCCGGCGGTGCAGAACGCCTTGCAGCGCGGGTCCGTGATGTACCGGTCGAGGACCTCCCCGAGCGTGGACATCCGGTTCCCGAACAGGGTGGGGAACCGTTCCACCGCCTCGCCGAGCTCCTTGGGCGAGAGCTGCACCGGCACCTGGTGGGCCTCGGCGAGGAACCGCTCGCACAGCCCGAAGAAGCCCCGGATGCCCTCCTCCTCGTGCGGGAAGAGCCGGACGTGCGACTCGATGAACGCCTCGGCGCCGAAGGGCGCGTCCAGGACGTCGTCGTCGATGACCACCCGGTACAGGGCGTCGGACTCGACGAAGTCGCACATCTCCCGGACGCCGAGGTAGCGCAGCAGGACGTCGATGGTGCCGCCCTCGGCCGCGCCCGGTACGACGTGGATGGCCGGGTCGTAGTAGCGCTCGCCGGCCCGGAAGGCGTGCGCGTACCCGCCGATCCCGGCGGCGCGCTCGGCGACCAGGACCCGCCGGCCGAACTTCGCCAGGTGGGCGGCCGCCGCCAGGCCGCCCAGGCCGCTGCCCACGACGATGACGTCGTGGTCGGTGTCCGGCGTGGGCGGCTCTTCCGTCGGCTCGTGCATCGGCATGGGCTCTCCAAGGGTTCGAGGTGCGGTGGCTTCACTCTCAGAGATCCGCGGCCGGCGGTCCGGGATACAACTGGCGGGCGCTTCAGCGCGGTTGCTGCGCCTTCCGGTGCTTGCGGTCCAGCCAGGACAGGCGCACGGCCGTCCTGATGGAGTGCGCGAGGGTGCCGAGCGGGCCGGTGCCGGGCGGCGGCACGATGCCCATCTGCATGAGCATCCCGGCGTAGTCGCCCTCCTGCCGGAACTCCACCATCCGGCCCTGGTCGTCGTACGTCTCCACGATGATCTCGTCGATCTTCAGGAGCCGGCCGGTGGGCGGGATGCCGAAGAGCGGCCCCCACTGGTGCCCGCGGAAGGTCAGGCGGAGGACGGCCCGGTTGCCCTCGATCAGGATGTCGTGCCACTCGACCTCGAGGTCGGGCTTGGCCGCGCGAACCATGTTCAGGGTGTCCAGGAACTCCTGCCCGCCCTTCATGACGGGGCGGCCGGGCAGGTGGGCCCGGTACTCGGGCGCGTACCACTCGAGGGCCTGCGAGTTGTCCTTGGACCAGGACAGCTCGGCCACCTTGTGCACGTGTTCGCGGGTGAGCCGGAACGGGGCCGGCTCCTTCGCGGTCTTCGTCTGCGCCGGTATGTCGTGCGTGGTCATCGGGCGTCTGCCTTCCTTCGCTGCTGGATCTTCGCCTTGGCCGCCAGGGCCCCGAGCCGGCCGACGGTCTTGAAGGTGTGGGCGACGGTGCCCAGCGGCCCCGCCCCCTCGGGCGGGGCGATGCCGAGCTGGCTGAACACGCCCAGGTAGTCGGCCTGTTGCCACAGCTCGGCGACCTTGCGGCCCTCGAACCGGAGAATGATCATTTCGGTGAGCCGGGTGGGCCGGCCGGTGGGCGGGATGCCCATCAGGTCGCCCAGGTGGGTGCCGGTCAACTCGGCCTGCATGAAGACCTTGTCGCCCTCCCGCACCTGGAGGTGTATGCGCTCCGCGAGGTCGGGAAGCGCCTTGCGCAGGCCGGCGGCCATCTCCTTGAAGTCCGCCGGGCCGTGCACGTCGGGCAGTCCGGGGAAGTGGCCGACGAAGTGCGGTACGAAGTGCTCGTCGATCGCGCCGAGATCGGCCTGGTTCCAGACCCGGTCCGCGATGTGCGCGGCCAGCTCCTTCAGGTCGTCGGTCGGGTCGTCGCCGTGGGGCATCGGGTGTTCCTCCAGTGGATGGGTGTGGGTGTGGGCGGCGGGGTTTGGGGCGGGGGTGGGCCGGGTGGTGGGGGGTGAGGGGCGGGCGGGGGCGGGGGTTGGGGGTGGGGGCGGGGGACGTGGGGTACGGAGGGGGCGGCGGGGGCCGGGGGGCGGGCCGGGGCGTCAGTGGCCGCGGGCGGTCTCCACCGGGCGCTTCTCGCCGGCGGGGTGCGCGTCGGCCGTGCCTCCGGCGCCGGCGCCCGTGCCCGGGGTCCTGCGCGGCAGGACCACCACGGCGACGAGCGCGCCCAGCGCGGTCACCCCGGCCGCTATCAGCATCGAGTCCGTGAGCCCCGCCATGAACGCGTCGTTGGCCGCGTCGAGCAGGCGCCGGCCCGGTTCGCCGCCCATCGAGCCGGCCACGGCACTGGCCGCGCCGACGGAGTCGCCGACGGCCGTCGCGGCCTCGGGCGGAAGCTGGCCCAGCGAGGGCAGGGCGTCGCGGTACGAGTTGGCGAGGACGCTGCCGATGACGGCGATGCCGAACGCGCCACCGACCTGCATGGCGGCATCGGTCACCGAGGCACCGGCGCCGGACTGTCCGGAGGGGGCGGCGGCGAGCATGGCGTCGGCGGCGGCCGGCATGGTCAGGCCCATGCCGAGGCCGAACAGAGCGAGGCTCCAGATCACCTGGGTGTCGGAGCCGATGTCGGCCCCGGAGGTCAGGAACAGGGCGCCGGTGAGCAGGACGAGTCCGGCCGTCACCACGGCCTTCAGACCGAGCCGCTCCACCAGCTTGGGGCTGAGCGGTGCGGCGATCATCATCGTGGCCGCGGCGAGCAGCCGCACGCCCGCGTCCAGCGGCTCGTACGCCAGGACGAACTGGAGGTACTGGGTGAGGACGAACAGCGAGCCGAACATGCCGAACGAGACGGCGGCCACGGCCATGGCGGAGCCGCTGAACCGGGAGTCGCCGAACAGGCCCGCGGCCAGCATCGGGTGGGCGGTGCGCCGCTCCCAGACCACGAACCCGGCCATGAGCAGCGCGCCGACGCCGAGCGAGACCAGGGTGACGCTGTCGGTCCAGCCGTTGCGCGAGGCCTCGACCAGGCCGTACACGAGCACGCCCAGGCCGGCGGCGGAGAGCAGCGCGCCCATCAGGTCGAGGCCCGGGTGGTTGCGGTTGCGCGACTCGGGGATCAGGAACGCGGCGGCGAGCAGGGCGACGACGACCACGGGCGCGTTGACGAGGAAGACCGAGCCCCACCAGAAGTTGTCCAGCAGGAAGCCGCCGACGACCGGGCCGAGCGGTACGCCGAGCGCGGCGCTGCCGGCCCAGATGCCGATGGCCTTGGCCTGTTCCTCGGCCGGGAAGACGTCCTTGATGATGGCGAGCGTCGCGGGCATGATCATCGCCGCTCCGGCGCCCATGGCCGCGCGCATGGCGATGAGCATGGCGGCGTCGGTGGAGAAGGCGGCCGCCAGGGAGAACGCCAGGAACACCACCATGCCCAGGATCAGCAGGAGGCGCCGTCCGAAGCGGTCGGCCAGGCTGCCGCAGAGCAGCAGCAGCCCGCCGAAGGTGAGGGTGTAGGAATCGACGATCCACTGCATCTCGGTGCCGGTCGACGCGAAATCCTTCTGGATCATGGGCAGCGCCATGTTGAGGATCAGGTGGTCGAGGCCGATCAACAGCAGGCTGAGGCAGAGCGCGGCCAGGATCTGCCAGCGATGCCGATGGACGGTACTGCGGTCCACGGTCTTCTCCTTCGGTGGATGAGGAACCCCGCTTCCCGGAGGAGCGACAGCCCTGTCGTTCATACGGATCCGCGCGGAGTGGGGCTGGATACAGCCGGAGGCTGAGTGACGGCCGGGACGGCCCGGCCGCCGTGAGGTGGGTCAGCGGTGGGCGCCGCCGCGAGCGGTGCGTTCGGCACGGCGGCGGACGGCGCTCAGCATGTCGAGGCGCATGAGGCTGCTGAAGGGCTTGATGACCCGCCAGTACGGCGTGAACCGGCGCACCGCCTCGGGGTCCGTGGCGTACACGCGGGTCTCGGTGTGCACCCGCATGCCGGAGCCGTCGGGTTCGGCCCACAGGCCGAAGATGCCCTTGATGTACCCGGGCCGGTCGAACGCCAGGAACTCCTCGGGGCTCAGGCCCGGGATGACCGCCTTGGCGAGGCTCGGCTTCCAGGGCTGTCCGACGAAGCCCATGACCAGTTCGCCGCCCGGCACGTCGTCCAGCACGGTGAAGCCCATCCGCGTCATGCCCTCGATGGCGTCGACGCCGCCGGCGACCCGGCTCCGGTCGTGGCCCGTCAGCCGGGACGGGAGCGTGCGCAGGAGCATCAGCGGCCGCATCACCGTCATGTCACTGAACGTCACCTCTTTGAGCGCCCGGGCCACTTCCGGCTCGGGTGCCGCGACGGCGCGGTGGTGGTGCGTGTGCCAGTGGGGACCGGGGAGCCAGTGGTCCAGTCGTGCCGTCATGAGCCGCCGGCCCGCGCCGGGCGCGCCGCGCGCGCCTGCTGCCTGTCCACCATGGGGGTTCCTCCTCGAAACAGCGGGCTCACCGTCTCCAGATCCCGTGAGGGCGGGCCCGGATACATCCGCCGCCCGGGCGCGGACCCGCGCCGTGGACGCGGACCCGGCGGGGGCGCGGACCCGGCGTACGCACCGGGAGAGCACTGCTCGCCACTTTCCGAGACTGGAGTTTCGGAACTACAGGCTCGTATACTGCCACCATGCCGGACTCTGGACAACAGCTCGGTCGCCCCCGGGACGGCCACATCGACCGGGCGGTGCTCGCGGCCGCCCGTGAACTCCTGACCGAGGTCGGGTACGCCCGCGTGACCATGGACGCGACCGCCGCCCGCGCGGGAGTGGGCAAGGCGGCCATCTACCGCCGGTTCGGCTCCAAGGCGGAGCTGCTCTTCGCGGCGGCGGTGCACGACATGGGCATCGAGCCGCCGCCGGACACCGGCTCCCTGCACGGGGACCTGCACGCCCTGGCGCGGCTGATACACGAACGGCTGGGCAACCCGCTGGCGCGCCAGGTGACGCCGGCGCTGATGGCCGAGATGGTGCGCTCACCGGAGCTGGCCGCGCGGCTCCAGCAGACCTTCGTCGCCCAGCAGCGCGCCGACTTCGTGGTGCTCCTGGAGCGGGCGGCGCAGCGCGGGGAGCTGGCCGGGCCACACGATCCGGCACTGGCGCACCTGCTGCTGAGCGGCCCGGTGTTCATGGCGCTGTTCGCCTTCCACGACCCGGTGGACGACGCCCTGCTCGGCGCCATCGCCTCGGCGGTGGCCGCCGGCCTCATCGCCGGAACAGCCACCCCCTAGGTCGTGTCCACACGCTCCCTGGGCCGTCGCCATCCCCTCCCCCGGCCGATGTGGCACCTGTTAAGTTCCTGCCAGATACATAACGGAGCTGTGCGCACACCGTCCGGAACGGGACACGGAGCACGTAAGGACGCACCTGGGCATGGGTGAGAGGAACGGAACCGCGCCGGCGCTCTCACGGCGCCAGCAGCAGCGGCGCGCGACGATCGACGAGATCAAGCACGTGGCGCGCGGGCTGCTGGTCGACGAAGGCGTCGGCAGCGTCTCCATCCGCGCGATCTCGCGCCGGATGGGGATGACCGCCCCGGCGGTCTACCGCTACTTCACCAGCCACGAGGAACTGCTGCGCACCCTCCGGGCGGACATCTTCATCGAGGTCGCCGCGTACCTCGAGGCGTCCTGCGACACCCTGCCCGAGGACGACGCGCCGGGCCGCCTGATCGCCGCCGCGCGGGCGCTGCGCCGCTGGGGGCTGGAGCACAAGCGGGAGTTCGGGCTGCTCCTCGGCCCCAGCGCCCCCGGGGCGATCAGCGGGGGCGAGTCGGACCTGGAGCAGGACGCCGGCTGGGTCTTCGGTGTGCTCTTCGCCGATCTGATGGCCAAGCTCTGGCGCTCCCGCCCCTTCCCCGTCTCCCCGCCCGGCTCCCTGCACCCCCGCCTCGCCGACCAGCTCGACCGCCTGCGGGCGCACCGCGACATGGACCTGCCCGTCGAGGCCATCGCCGTGATGCTGCGGTGCTGGGTACGGCTGTACGGGCTGGTCTGCATGGAGGTGCTGGGGCACCTGGACTTCGCCCTGGACGACGGGGGCCCCTTCTTCGAGCGCGAACTCGCCGACACGTGCGAGACGCTCGGCGTCGGGCAGTACTACGCCGCGCCGGCGCAGGGGGCCGCGCGGTGCGGCAGGTGAGCGCGGCCCGGCCGGGGCACGGCGCTCACACCGTCTCGCCGGGGATCGACAGGTAGGTCTCGCGCAGCGCGCTCAGCACCGGGTGCCCGGCCGGGAAGTCCGTGCCGTCGATGGCGCCCAGGGGGCGGACACCGATGGCGGTGTTCGTGGCGAAGGCGGCCGCCATGCCCTTGGCCCGGTCCAGGGTGAGCGGGACGGTGCGGTGTGCGGCGCCCGGGGCGTGCCGCTGGAGCAGCGCCATCGTGACGCCGGGCAGTACGGGGGCCCGCGGCCACACCACGGTGCCGTCGTGGTCGACGAAGCCGGCGTTCCAGGTGGCGCCCTCGCTGACGAGGCCGTCGCGGCCGGTGAACAGCGCGTCGTCGCCCCCGGCGAGCTGGGCGGTGCGGCGGGCGTGCAGGGCGCCGAAGAGGCCGACGTGCTTGACGTGGGGGAGGTCGCGCTCGTACATGACGCTCCGGACGCGCAGCGGCGAGGCGGGCAGCCCGCCGGCCCCGCGCACGGTGACCAGCACGCCGGGGCGCTCGCCCCCGGGGCGACGGCCCACCTCGGCGCCCGGGTCGTGGACCGTGACGCGCACGACGCACGGCGTCACGTGCCCCTCGAGGGCGGCGCGGACGAGGTCGCGGACACGGGCGGTGTCCAGCTCCGCGCCCCACACGGCGCGGCAGTCCCGCGCCAGGCGTTCCATGTGCAGCGTGAGGCCGCGGATCGTGCGGTCGGCGTCGACGCGCATGGACGTGAAGTGCCCCAGGTTCGTCAGCGCCAGGGGGAGCACGTCGTCGGCGGTCACGGGCCGTCCCTCGAATGTGGCCATGCCGCCCAGCATGTCAGGCCCGCCGCGGGGGTACGGGCGGGCCCCGGCGCCCAGGTGGCCCCGCGCGGCTTCAGGCTTCCGTGACGAGGGGGGCGAGGCGGCGTACGGCGTCGTCGACGTCCGCCGCCGAGGGAGCGGCCACGTAGCTGATCCGGACGTGCGGGGTGCCGCTGTCGGTGGCGTAGTAGTGGCCGCCGGGGGTGAGGGCGACCCCGTGCGCCAGTGCGGCGGCGGCGAGCCGCTCCTCGGTTAGGTGGCCCGGCAGCGACACCCAGAGGTGGTAGCCGCCGCGCGGCCGGACGGCCAGGGCCCGGGGGCCGAACGTCGCGGACACCGCGTCGGCGGCGACCTTCCTGCGCTGCTCCAGCGCCGATCCGAGGGTGGCGAGGGCACGCTTCCACCCGGGTGCGGTCACCACCTCCAGGGCCGTGTGCTGCAAGGGCGCGGGGACGAACATCGTGTCGATGAGGTGCGCGGCGCGCAGTCTCGCCATGACCGGGCCCCGGGCCGCCAGGGCGCCGACGCGGAGGTTGGGCGAGGTCACCTTGGTCAGCGAGCGGATGTGGACCACCGTTCCGTCGGGGTCGTCGGCGACCATCGGCGGCGGCGTCGGGCCGGCGTCCGCGTGCGCCATGTGGCGGGCGAAGTCGTCCTCGATCACGAAGGCGCCGTGCTGCCGGGCGACGCGGAGGATCTCGCGCTGCCGGGCCGCCGACAGGCAGGCCCCGGTGGGGTTCTGGAACAGCGGCTGGACGATGACGACGCGCGCCCCGGTCCGGCCGAGCGCCTCGTCCAGGTGGTCGGCGCGGAGCCCCTCCGCGTCGAGCGGGACCGCGACGGGGCGCAGCCCGGCGGCCCGGGCGGCCGCGATGGTCCCCGGGTACGTCGGTGACTCGACCACGACGGGGGCGCCGGGCTGGCCGAGGGCGCGCAGGGCCGTCGCCAGGGCGCCCTGCCCGGCGCCGCAGACGAGGACGTCGTCCCGGCCGAGCCCCCCGCCGATGCCGGCCGCGAACCAGTCGCGCAGCTCCGGCAGTCCGCCCACCGCCGGGCGGTCCCACGTCGCCGGGCGCCGGGCGGCGCGGGCCAGGGCGGTCCCGAGCATGGCGAGCGGCTGGAGCGTGGGGTGGAGGTAGCCGCCGTTGAGGTCGACGACGTCGGGGCCCAGGGTGGAGAGGGTGCCCAGCAGGCCGGTCGCCGTGAAGCCGCGCGCGGCACCGGCGGGCGAGCCGGCGGAGGTGGCCGGCTGGAGCGCCGCCTCCTGCCACGAGGTGTCGCCGGCGCGCTGCACGGGCCGCGCCTCGGCACGGAAGGTGCCGGCGCCCGGGCGGGAGGTGACGACGCCCCACTGGGTGAGGAGGGCCAGCGCCTGCGAGACGGTGGTGGCGCTCACGCCGAAGCGGCGGACGAGTTCGCGGTGCGTGGCCAGCCGCGTCCCGGCGGGCACACGCTCCAGTTCACGGGCCAGTGTGTCGGCCACTTTCCGCGAACTGCTACTGTCATTCATGAGTATAGATAGTAGCGCTATCGTCCCGGAGCGAGTATCGCCACTGCGGAACGGCACGGTGCTCGCCGGCCTCGGCGTGGTGTGCTTCTCCTTCAGTTTTCCCGCCACCGTCTGGGCACTTGACGGTTTCGGCCCCTGGAGCGCCACGGGCGTCCGCGGTGTCCTGGCCGCCGTCATCGCGCTCTCCGCGCTCGTCTCGACCAGGGCTCCGCTACCGGACCGCTCCGACTGGCCGGCGCTCGCGGTCGTCGCGGCCGGATGCGGGCTGGGCTTCCCGCTGCTGACCACCCTCGCGCTGCGGACGTCGTCCACGGCGCACTCGGCGGTCGTCATCGGCGTCCTCCCGATGGCCACGGCGGCGATCTCCGCCCTCCTCACCGGCCGCCGCCCCTCGGCGGTGTTCTGGGCCGCCGCCGGGACCGGCGCGGCCACCGTCGTCGCGTTCACCCTGCTGCGAAGTCACGGCCGGCCGACGGTCGGGGACCTCTACCTCTTCGCCGCGCTGCTGGTCTGCGCGGCCGGTTACGCCCGGGGCGGGCGGCTCTCGGCCCGCATGCCGGGGTGGCGCGTCATCGCCTGGGGCGTCGTCCTGGCCGCGCCCGCCAACCTCGTCGTCTGCGCGGTGGCGCTTCCGCAGGAGCCGGTGCACCTGACGGTGAAGGCCCTCGCCGGCATGGCGTACGTCGCCGGCGTCTCCCAGTTCGGCGGGTTCGTCGTCTGGTACCAGGGCATGGGCCTGATCGGGGTGCCCAGGGCCAGTCAGCTCCAGCTCGCCCAGCCCCTGCTGACCCTGGTGTGGGCCGTGCTCCTGCTGGGCGAACGGCTCACCCCCGCCGCGCCCGTGGCCGCCGCCGTCGTGCTCGCGTGCATCGTCGTCACCCAGCGGGCCCGCTCCTCCTGACCGTGACCCCGCCTCCCCCTGCGGGCCACGACGTCATACGAGGGCGGGCCGCTGCGACCGGATCCAGGCGACTCCGGTGAACTGCTTGACCGCCACCTTCGTCCGCACGAAGCCGGCCGGTGACAGGCCCGCGTACCCGTGGAGGAAGAGGTCCTGGTACATCCGGTCGCCGAAGGCGACCACGAGGTCGGTGGACCGGTCCTCGGCCAGGCGCGCCCGCAGCGGGCCGCAGTCGAGCACCCGGAAGAGCTCCACCACCGCGGAGCCCGCGTAGCCGCTGTCCGCCTCGTGGACGATGCCGTGGTGGAAGGCCGCCCGCATGCGGACCCGCGCCGGTGACCCGGCACCGGTGTCCAGCGGCCCTTCCCGGTTCACGGCGGCCAGCGCGCCGGTGAGGCCGTCCAGCAGGCGGGGGACGACCCGGGTGTCGTCGATGTCCGGGGGCAGCACCAGGAGGTAGCCGTCCCCCTGGGCCTGGCGGCCGCAGGCGTCCCAGCCGACCGCCGCCCGCGCGCAGGCGGCACGCACGACCCGCAGCAGGGCGCGCTGCAACCGGATCATGTTGGTGTTGCCGTGCGCGCTGTACCGCTCGATGTCGACGGCGAGGCACAGGCGCCGCCGCCCCGGTGGCAGTCGGTCGTCGTCCGGTGTCCCGGTGTCCGTGGAGCCGGTGGGCGCCCGGGTCCCGGGTTCCGGTGCTCCCGGCGCGACTCCGGTCCACAGCGGCGCCCCGGTCCAGATGTCCGCGCGGGACACCGTGAACGGCACGTCGTCGCGGGTGCGTACCTCTCCCTCCGCCCGGGTGCCGCTCAGCAGCGGATGCGCGAGCACGCCCCTCAGCCGGAGGCGGCCGGACAGCTCCGTGACGGGTGGCGGACATGCCAGGAGGGCCTGCGCCCAGCGGCCGTCCGGGCGGAGCGTCCCATCGGCGCGGGGCGCGGCGAAGACCCAGCGCAGGCGGTTGCCGCCGAGCCCGAAGGCGGCCACCCGCGCGCCGCCGGGATCGGCCGACCCGGGCCCGGGGCGCATGTCGAGGGCCCTGAGATCCTCGTCGTCGAACGTGACCGCCAGCTCGACCTCCCGGTAGCCGGCTCCGGCCGGCGACTCCTCCAGGTCGAAGGGGAAGCACAGCAGAAGGGCGGTGGGGGCGGCCGTGGCCGGTGCCAGGGCCTCCGCCGCGGTGTCGCGGAGCGCGTACGCCAGCGGCCGGGCGAGGGTGATTCCGGGCGCCGCCAGCGGGCCCCTCGGTCTCAGCCCGCCGCGCAGCACCAGGTCGGGGGTGGCCAGGATGTCGTCGGGCAGCCGGCCGTCCGTATCCCGGTGGGACGCGGACGGGTCGTCACCTGCTGCATCGTGCATGCCTCGTGCTCCTCGGCTCTCGTCGTCCGGCTTCACGATGACGGGGGCGCGACCATGGTGTGCCAGGCGAACACCCGGTACCGCAGCCCCTCCGCGGCGGCCGGGAGGCGGGAGTCCCGGACGCCCTCGCAGACCTCGTCCAGCAGCGCGCGCAGCGCGGTGGGCTCCCAGCGGCGGTGGCGTGCGGAGCCGCCCAGGGGGCCGAGGTCGAGCCCGCGGTCGCCGACCAGCAGCAGCACGCTCTCCGGCCGCTCCCCGTCGGTCGGTACGTCCTCGGGCCACCAGACCTCCACCGGCCCGGACCGCCAGCCGGTCCCGCCCCCGGCCCAGGTCTCCGGCTCCAGCCGGATGCCACTGGGCTGGTCACGGGTCACCAGGGAGGTCCGGCGGCTCAGTCCGACGCCGACCAGCCAGGCGTACAGCGGGGTGTGCGCACCCGTGCTGACGCCGACCCGGTAGCGGTCCCCCGCGCGCAGCCCGTCACCTTCGC
The DNA here is from genome assembly GCF_004353505.1 of Streptomyces sp. WAC05374. Taxonomy (GTDB): domain Bacteria; phylum Actinomycetota; class Actinomycetes; order Streptomycetales; family Streptomycetaceae; genus Streptomyces. Next base: position 92,261 of record NZ_SMNQ01000013.1, on the reverse strand, counting down.
GGAACACGCGCCACTCGTGGCCGTCCCGCTCCTTCTCCACCTCCATCGTCGCCCGCAGGTCCCCGGGCAGGCCGTCGGCCCCGGGGTCCACCAGTTCCCGCAGCCGCTCGCCGCGGGCCACCGTCTCCAGCAGGGCGACGGCCGCCCGGGCGCGGGCGGACTGTTCCACCGTCAGTTCCGGTACCCGCCACGGATGCCGGTAGGGCAGCCCGCGCACGTCGGTCACCTCGAGCCCGGCCTTCGTCACCCGTACGCGGGAGCGGGCTTCGTCCTCGTGCGCGGCCTCCCTGAGCCGTGGTGACTCGGCGAGCCGGGCGCGCAGGAGCCCGGCGAGGGGCCCGTCCACCGCGATGTGCACGGGGTGACGTGTGTGGACGCGTACGGGCAGCGCGTACGAGCCGGACGGCACGGGGCCGGGCGGCGGGTCCAGGAGCGCGTCGGCCCCGTCGACCGCCACGACCTGTGTCTCCACCGTAGGGGCGGGCGCCTCCCCCGCCGCGGGGAACACCAGCCGGACCCGGTCCATGCGGTCCAGGCCGAACAGGGCGCCCCCAGTCGCGCGCAGTGCACCGCCGACCGCGCGCAGTTCCAGCCTCTCGGGCTGCTCGGGCACGTCGAGCGAGAACGGCAGCCGCCCGGACGGCCCGCCCGCGTCGGGCCTCTGGAGCGCCTCGGAGGACCGGACGTGCTCGCGGACGCGGGAGATCAGCACCGACCAGGGGACGGCGGTGCGGCGGAAGTCCCCCAGCGCCTTCGCCAGGCCCGCCGTGAACAGCCCCTGCCCGTCGTACTCGTAGGCCAGCCCGTGCCGCTGGCACGCGACCAGCCGTACGACATCGGGGTCGGGCATGCGCGGTGCGGTGGCGAGCCGGACCGACCGGTCGACCCCCGCCTCGACGGGGACGTCGGACGGCACGGACTTGATCCGCCACCGGCGGGGGTCGCGGACCATCCCCCCGGAGTGGCAGCAGTCCAGGACGCAGGTGACGTTGGGGGTGATCCGCGTCAGGCGGCGGAGCGCGGCGGTGAGTTCCTCGGCCAGCAGGCCGCGGAAGTCGGTCGCGGTGCTGTGCCCGTGGTCGTCCGGCACCAGGTACTGCAGGTGCGCCGGACCGCCGGGGAGGTGCCGGCGCAGGTACGGGGGTACGGGGAGGAGGGCGCCGTGTCCCGAGTAGTAGACGACGACCGCGTCGCCCGGCCGGGTGTCGTGGGCGAGCCGCGTCAGCGCCTCGGCCATGCCGTGGTAGGTCGCCCCGCCCTCCGCCCGGACGCGCAGGTCCGTGAAACCGCGGTCGCCCAGGAGCCGTTCCATGACCGCGACATCGGCGCCCACGCCGGTCAGGTCGTAGGTGCGGGCGCCGAGCAGCAGGGCGCGCCTCGTCATGCCGGTCTCCTCACTTCTTCTGGCGGATGTCGCCGGCGGGCGCCGGCGTCCGGCCGGTCGTACGGTTCTTCACGCGCCCACGTGGATGAAGGGCGCCCAGTGGAACGGGTGCTGCGCGTCGGTGGCGGACGGGCCGGTCCGGGGGCCGCTGTCGCGGGTGCGCAGGCGTGGTCCGGCCGGGTGCGCACGGGTGCCGGCGAGGGCGGGGACGTCCGCGAGGTCCGCGAGGTCCGCGAGGTCCGCGAGGTCCGCGAGCCGGGCGTACTCCTCGTACCTCCCGTCCTCCGTGAGGCTCCGGACCTCGCGCTGTGCGCGGGCGAGCGCGGTGGCGACCGGCGGGTGGTCCGGGGCGACCAGGTGCCGGTACATGGCCGTGATGACGAGGCACCCGGTGATGTCGTCGACCGGCCAGAGCGACACCACCGCGTGCCGGGCGCCGCTGATGACGGCCGCGCGGGTCAGCCCGAGCACGTCGCCTCCCGCGGTGGCGGTGCCGCGACCGGTGTCGCACGCGGACAGGACGAGGAGTCCCGGGGCCACGTCCGGGCCCAGCAGGTCGTCCACGCCCAGATCGTCGTGGCCCGCGAGGGCGAGGCGGCTGAGGTACGGCGTCAGCTCCCGCACGTCGCCGTGGGTCGCCAGATGCAGGACGGCGCACCCGGCGGCCGCCTCCAGGACGCGCCCGCGGCCGGCCGCCCGCCCGGTGAGCACCGTGCCGCGCGGCAGGAGCCGGTGGACGGCGGCGACCTCCGTCACGGTGCCGGGCAGCGGCGTCAGGCCGCGCTCGGGCGCGGTGGCCGGTGCGCCGACCAGCAGCGCCGGCGCGTCCGCCCAGAGCGGGTCCGTCGGCCGGTCGCCCGCCCGGGCGAGCAGGGACGCCGCCGGCAGGTACGAGACGTCGTGCGTGACGCCGAGGACCGAACCCGCCCACGGCAGTGCGTGGAACGGCACCAGGGACAGCGCGGCGGGGGGTACGACGACGACCCTGGGGTGCTCCTGGAGGAGCGCCGGGCAGAAGCCCAGGAGGGCGTCGGACAGCGCGCCTCCCGGCTCCGTCACCTCGCGCCCGGACGCACACGCGGTGTGGAAGCGGCGCGCCGTCGCCACGAGGGCGTCCGCCGGCAGCCGCCGGCGCTCGGCGCGCAGCCCGTCGCGGGTCACCGCCCAGCAGAGGAGGTCGTGGTCGAGCAGGTGGTACTGGAGGAGCACGGTGTCCGGCGGGAGGGCGCCCGCCACCGCGGCGGCGTCCCGCACCGGGCCGGGACCGCGCCGGGAGGTGAGCGCGCGGGGGGCGAGGCGGCGCACCTCGGCCTCCGCCGCGCCGAGTGCCCGTTCCGCTTCGGTGAGGACGTGCCGGGTGGCGTCGGGGGCACAGCGTGCGGCGGCCGCCTCCGCCGGCTCGGGGGTGGGTGTGGCGGTCCACGTCCCACCGTCGCGCAGAGCCGTGGCCGCCTCCTCGAACCGCGCGGCCCAGCGGGTCTCCGCCTGGAGCCAGCGCCGTACCGCCCGTAGCGCGGCGGGGTGTCCGGCGGCGGCGTCCAGGGCGTGCACGGCGTCGAGCAGGCCGGAGCGGCTGCGGTCCGCGGTGGTGAACGCGGTGGCCCTGCCGCCGGGCAGTTCCCACTGGGACAGCACGGCGGTGTGATAGGCGCGTGCCACCGCCGGGTCGTCGGCCGAGGCCGCCCGCAGGGTGTCCCGCCCCATCCTCGACCGGTGCTCCTCGTACGCGGCGACGGCCTCGGCGGCCCGCTGGGCGGCGCCCCGCGGGTCGCCGAGGGCGAGCGCCGCCTCCGCCGCGATCGCGGGCCGCACCCAGGGCTTTTCCGGCTCCCCACCGGCCGTCCCGGCCCGCCGTTCCGCCTCGGCGGCACGCTCGGGCTGGCCCAGTCGCAGCCGGAGCGCGGCCACGTGCAGGGCGGTGAGCGATCCGCGTTCCTCCAGCCGGTCCGCCTCCGCCCGCGCCTGTGCGAGCCGGCCCGTCTCCACCAGGAGCGCGCAGCGCGCCAGGGAGGGCGGGACCTGTCCGGCGGCCGCCGTCGCCTCCTCGGCCGCCTTCTCCGCCTCGGCCGACATGCCCGCCGACCTGTGCCGGCGCAGTCGGTGCAGCTTCTCGGCGGCGTGCGTCGCGCCGAGGTGGGCCCGCAGGCCCTCCAGGGGCCCGCGCACCGCCTCGACCACGGCCGGGGGCCGCTCCCGCCCGAGCAGCAGGCGGGTGCCCAGGGCGATCACGCGGGCGAGCCGGGGCCGTGCGGCGGCGATGAGATCCGGATCGCCCAGTCCCACCGCCTCGTTGAGGAAGAGTTCCGCCGTGACGGCGGCGGACAGCCAGGCGTTCACCTCGGACACCGTGACCGGCCGGTCCGCGGCGGCCTCCCCTGTCACGTCCCCGGCGGCCTCCCGGTCCCGGTCTCCCGCCCGGTCCCGTTGCCGATCCTCCAGCCGTGCCACGCGCGTGCGCAGTTCGCTGTCGGCGAGCACCAGGGCGGCCAGCCGGTGGCGGGCCTCGTGGTACGCCTCCAGGGGGCCCGTCACCGCACCGGCCACCCCGGCCACCCCGGCCGGCGCGTCCGGCGGGGGCCGCTGGGCGTCCGGCAGCGCTCCCCGCCGGTCCGCGAGCCGCTGCGCCAGTTCGCCCGCCTGGCTCGCCCGGACGGTGTGGCCCTGGCGGGCCCAGGTGCCGGCCCGGGCGGCGACGAGGTGGGCCATGCCCAGGAGCCAGGAACCGCTGCCGACGGTCGACGCCCAGTGGCGTACCGGCTCCACCTCGTCGACGGGCAGCGGCCGGCCGTCCTCCACGGCGTCCAGCAAGCGGTGCACCGCGAGCAGCGCCGCGCACGCCCCGTCGCCGGCGGCCGTGGCGAGCGACAGCGCCCGGTCGAGGTGCGCGGTGCGGTCGCCCCGCTTCCGGCGCAGCCGGGCGACGTGGGCCAGTCGCAGTGCGGCCGCCGCCCGGCCGCGGGAGGCGCCCGCCGTGCGGAACAGCGCTTCCGCCCGGGCGTAGTGCTTCGCCGCCCGGTCGAGGGTCCTGCCTGCGGCGGGCACCGGCAGGCAGCGCTCCGCCGCGCCGGGCACGCCCAGTTCCGCGTCGCCCGCGAGCAGCTCCGCCATGGCCGAGGGCGCCGGGTTCCCGGCCGCGTACCGCTGGGCTTCCCGGCGCAGCGCCTCGGCCCGGCGGTTGTCCCCGGCCCGGGCGCGTACGTCCGCCGCGACGAGCAGGTGGTAGGCGACCGGGGCCGCGAGCCCGCCTTCCGCGATCTCCCCCGGCAGTTCGTCGTACCACCGCACGGCCTCCCACGCCTCGTCCGCCCCGCCGACCGCGGCCACCACCTCGGCGGGTTGGGCGGCGATGACGTCCCGGCTCCCGAGGACGGCGCGGGCCACCAGCAGGTCGGGCAGGTACCGGCCCGCCAGGAAGGCGGGGAGCCGCAACCCGGGGTCCCTGGCGAGGATGGCCAGCCTGGCGTGCGTGCCGTCCATGGCTTCGAGCAGGGCGCGTTCGTCCCCCGGCGGCAGGGCCCAGTCGACGAGGCCCCCGGGGCTCCAGTTGACGTCCATGGCGACCGCCGCGGTCCGGAGGGTACGGGTCACCAGGTCTTCGTACCTCTCCTCCGGCACGGGCTCGCCCAGCACGGCCAGGGCTCGCCCGGCCTCACCGGCGGCGAGCGCGGCCCCGGCCGCCAGCCAGCCGCGTACCGGCTCCGCCCAGCGGTCCGGCCGGACGGCCACGGGGTCGAGGCCGCGTTCCTCGGTCATCAGGAGCTGCGTGAGCAGTCGGATGCCGTCCCCCGTGTGACGGCCCTCGAAGGTCACTTGAACTTCCTGACGACGAGGGCGACCACGACGCCCAGGACGATCAGGCCGGCGGCTCCCGCCGCTCGTCGGGGCCAGCCCGGTGCCGGGCGTGCCGTTCCAGTGTTTCGAGGCAGAGGTTCAGCGCGTACAGCAGTTGGTCCGTGAGTGCGTCGAGCAGGGCGCAGGCCGAGGGCTGAGCGGGCGGCGGCGAGGAGTCGCGCGGCGAGTCGGCGGGCTCGCGATGGGCGACGGCCGCGCGGGGCCGTCGAGTCGCTCCCTTCCGCGCGGTACGCGTCGAGTTCCCTGACCGTCATGGGCGTGCCGGCCGCCGGGGCGCCGAACGCCCGGGAGGGGGTGACGGGATGACCGGTCGTGTCGGCCTCGAAGAACGCCCGTACCTCCGCCGCGCACCGGCGGTGGACCTCCGCGAAGAGCTCCTGGGTGGCGAGCGACGTCGGCGCCGTCCGGCAGACGACCCCCTCGATCAGCGGGGTGCGTCGCGGTCCGCTCATCGCGTAGTCGCCCTCCAGGCCGACGTCGGCCGCCTTCAGGTACACGACCCGGTACAGCAGCCACAGCTTCTCGGACTCGCGCCCGTGGTACTCGCACCAGTAGACGGCGTCCTCGGTGACGTCGCCGGCCGTGGCGTCGTGGAGCAGGGAGTACCTGCCGCCGTCCACGAGGAAGTCCGGGGCGACGACGACCCGGAAGCCGGTGGTGACGGACCGCGTGACGGCGAACGGCCATACGCGCGTGCCCTGGGCGTTCACGCCGTGGTCCATGACGATTCCTCCTCCATGAGCCGCGAACCGGGGTGCTCGGCCTCGAACTCGGCGAGCTTGGCGTGGAACAGCGCGACCAGGCCGTTCAGCGCGTCCTTCTCGGACGTGGCGTTGAGCATGCGGTCCCGCAGGCGGGCGATGTCCTGTTCGACGCGGTCGCCGTAGGCGGCGACGCGGGTCTCCACGTAGGTGAGGAGCGCGTCGGCCATGTGGTCGCGCACGAGCCGCATCACGGGTGACGTCGCCGCCACCGTGTGCAGGTACGTCTTGACCAGCGGAATCCTGTCCTTGACCATGCGCACCCAGGAGAGCCGCTGGGCGCGATGGGTGATCTGCTGCGTTTCGGGGGTCGCCTGCCGGGCCATCTGCCGGAGCTGGTTCTCGAAGAGGTCCAGCAGGACGGCCATGAAGGGTACTTCGACGTACAGCGGTGAGGGGAACCCTCCCTTTTTGACCATGGTGCCGTCGGGGCCGGGAACGGCGAAGTCCAGTCCCACGGAGCTGACCGGAAGGAAGCGGACTCCCGTGGTGCCCTTCGTGTTCCGGAGCTGGACCGCGACCGCGTTCTTGAAGTCCGGATTGCGCAGCAGGCAGTCCATGACGGCCTGCACCGTGTGCCCCGCCGCCGCGAGGACGTCCCACTTGGTGATCACGAAGTGGACGGTGGCCCGTGCCTTCTGCATGTAGCCGAAGATCGGCACGAGTTCGTCGACCAGTTCGTAGTCGCCCTCGAAGCAGCGCAGGATTTTGATGCCGTCGAGCAGCACCAGGAGGAACTCCGACTCCTCGATCCGGCTCTGGACGCGCCGGCCGCTCTCCGCCTGCCCGTCCGGCTCGGTGAGGGTCTCACCGGAGTAGTCCAGGTACTCGATGGAGAAGGGGCTGAAGATCTGGTTCCGGGGCGTGCGGACCGAGCAGGTGAACTCCCACACGGAGACGTCGGCCCGCCGGGTGGGGTCCGGCCACGCGTCGGGCCTGGAGATCTGCTGGTAGATCCGGTTCAGCCTGGTCGACTGGTCGGGCGGCAGCTCGACGTGGAACCCCGTGTCCGGTCGGGGGATGGCGAGTCTGCGGAACAGACTGGCGAGGTAGACGGTCTTGCCGGACCCGGACGGGCCGAGCACGGTGACGGGAATGGCCGGCATGCGGTGCCTCGCATTGGCTTCGGGTGACGGTCTCCTTGGCGCACGAGCGAGTACGGCGAGCCGCACGCGACGGTCCCCCCGTTCTCCTGCCGGTAGTAGAGCGCTTCGGCGGGCGCGCGAACCGGTCGCAGTGCGGGTTCGGTGGGATACCGGTGCGACATCCGGTGGGCCGCCCGGTGAGCCGTCGGGCACAGAAACGTTCCGGCCGCCCGGACCCGGCGGACGGGTGTCCGCCGGGCCCTGACGGGGTCACGCGCTCACTGGTCGACGGCGATGCTCCGCAGGGCGGAGACCGAGCGCACGGTCAGACGGCAGCGCCCGTAGCTGACCGCCTCCGCGGTCCTCAGCTCCTGCAAGGCGTGCTGTACGCGGCGCTCGCGCGCCCCGATCAGCTCGCCCCACTCCGCGTGGGTGAGCCCGGGCCGGACGGACAGCCCCTCCGGGGTGCGGACTCCGTACTGCTCGGTCAGGTCGAGCACGGCCCGGCACAGCCGCGCGATGACGGGGCCCCGGGTGAACTGCGTACGCCGGCGGACCGCCGTACGGCTGCGATGCGCGAGGCTGCGGCTGACCGCCAGACCGGCGGCCCGGTGCCGGGCCATCCACCCCAGCCACTCGTCCTGCGATATCCGCCGGGCCCGCACCTTCTCGAACGCCGTGACCGTGGCCGAGCGGGGCTCGTTGTCGAACGCCGCGGTCTCCCCCACGACATCACCGCCCGCCCGGATGTCCACCAGCACGGCCGCGTCCCGGCCGTCGGTGGTGGTGACCTTGGCGAAGCCGCTCAGCAGGACGAGAACGAACGTGTCCGTGGCCCCCGCCAGCAGCATGATCTCGCCGGCTTCGTACGTGTGCCCCGTCCCCGTCCGCATCAGTGCCGCCCGCGCCGCATCGGCGCCTTCCCCGTCCGTCACGCCGTCCAGCTCCCACAGCAGCGTCCCACGCGGGTAGACACCCCCCACCGGCCGCATCGCCGTCCCGCCTCGCCCCCGCGATATCTCCGCACCCAGCATTCCGTCCCCCTCCCGGACGTCCGGCTTCCGCGCAACATGGTTGAGCAAAGGGGCATACGCCGCAAGGCGTGAACTTGACTACCAGATGGGAACATGAGTGCCCACACGGGCCGTTGCCGCCGGCCCCGGCGACCGTACGGTGATCATCTGACCGCCCGGCCCGTCACGTGGTCCACTGCCGGAGCTTCTCCGGGTTCAGTACGCCCCAGATGTGCGTGACGCGGCCGTCGGCGACGTCGAAGGCGTACACCGCGACGGTGGCCCCGGCGTGCCGCGCCAGCAGCCCGGGGCGGCCGTTGACGGTGCGTTCGACGAGCGTCAGGCCGGGCACCCTGGTGGCGATGCCGACCAGGAAGCGCGCCACCTGCTCGCCGCCTTCGACCGGGTACGGCAGCGCGGTGACACGGCCGCCTCCGTCACCGACCGCTGTCACGGCGGGATCGAGGAGCCCGATGAGGGCGCCGATGTCCTTGGCCTCCCAGGCCCGCTTGAAGTCCCTGACGATGCCGGCGGCCCTGTCGGCCGGCACCGGCCCGGAGGAGGGCCGGGCGTCGCGGAGCCGGCGGCGGGCCGAGGAGGCGAGCTGGCGGCAGGCGGCGGGGCTGCGGCCGACGATGCCGGCCACTTCGGCGAAGGGGTAGCGGAAGACGTCGTGGAGGACGAACGCGACGCGTTCGGCCGGCGTCATGGCCTCCAGGACGACGAGGAAGGCCATGTTGACCGACTCGTCCAGGGTGACGCGGTCGGCCGGGTCGCCGGTCGTGGCACCCGACGGCCCGTCGAGCCGCTCGGTGGGTTCCGGCAGCGGCTCGGGAATCCAGTGCCCCACGTACTGCTCGCGCCGGGCCCGCGCCGAGCCGAGGAGGTTGAGGCAGATGCGGGTGGCGACCGTCGTCAGCCAGCCGCCGACCGACTCGACGGCCTCCTGCCGCTCGCGGGACATGGCGTACCAGCGGACATAGGTCTCCTGGACGACGTCCTCGGCCTCCGAGAGGGAGCCGAGGAGCCGATAGGCCAGATTGATCAGCCGCCGCCGCTCCGCCATGAGCGCGGCCGGGCTCGGATCGGGCATGCCGTCCCCCGTTTTTCTCGTGTCGCGTGCGCTGTCGGTGAGTACGACCGGACAGCCCCTCGGAATGTGAGGCCGCCGCCCCGCCTCACACCGCGCCGGTCTGCTCGGTCGTAGGGGGCGGAGCGGTGTCCGCTCCGCGCGACACCCACCGGACGGCACACGGAAGGACCGGTACGCGATCATGGAACCCGTCAACGCGGCCATCATCTACTACAGCACCACCGGCGTCGTACACGCCCTGGCTGAGGCCGCCGCCGAGGGCGCGGCCGAGGCCGGCGCCCGTGTACGCCTGCGCAAGGTCGCCGAAACCGCCCCGCCCCACACGGTCGGCGCCCACCCGGAGTGGGCCCGGCACGTGCGGGACACCGCCGACGTCACCGAGGCCGCCCACGAGGACCTGGAGTGGGCCGACGTGGTCCTGTTCGGCACGCCCACGCGCTTCGGCAACCCGGCGAGCCAGCTCCGGGCGTTCATCGACACCACCGGCCCGCTGTGGTTCCGGGGCGGGCTCGCGGACAAGGTCTACTCGGCGTTCACCGCCTCCAACTCCGCCCACGGCGGCCAGGAGTCCACGCTGCTGGCGCTGGCCAACACCTTCTACCACTGGGGCGGCGTCATCGTGCCCCCCGGCTACACCGACCCGGTCCAGTTCACGATGGGCAATCCCTACGGCACCTCCCACGTGGCGGGCACCGGCGCGCCCGGCGACGTCCCCCTCGAAGCCGCCCGCCACCAGGCCCGACGCGCCGTCGGGACGGCCGCAGCGCTCAAGGCCGGCCGCGGCGCCTCACACATCGGCGGGCAGTCCGGTCCTACCCGGTGAGGCGACAACCCCTCACCCCGTCCATCCACCGAGGAGAGACCATGACGACGTACGAAGCCGACATCAGGGCCCTGCTGGAAAGCCGCGTCGAGGCCAGCCGGAGCAAGGACATCGACCGGCTCATGTCCCACTACTCCGACGACATCGTCTACTACGACGCCGTCCCCCCGCTCCAGTTCACGGGCCCCGACGAGGTCCGCGCCAACTTCCTGCGGTGGTTCGGCGAGTACGAGGGCCCGATCGGCCTGGAGACCCACGCCCTCACGGTCGCGAGCACCGACGCGGACATCGCCTTCGCGCACATGCTGCACCTGGACTCGGGAACCCGCAAGAACGGGATGAACATGGGGATATGGGTGCGCTCCAGCGTCTGCTTCCGCCGGTCGGACGACCGTTGGCTGATCACCCACGAGCACATCTCGCTGCCCATCGACCCGAAGACGCTCCAGGCCTGGCTGCCCCCGGGCATGTGACCGCCCCGGAGACCCGAGGAGCGTCGGCGGCCCTCACCGGCGACCGCCGCCGCCCGGCTCACGCGGCGGCGGTCGCGGCGCCTGTCTACCGGCGGCTGCGCACCAGCAGGTAGAGGAAGTACGGCGTACCGATCACCGCGGTCATCAGACCGGCGCCGAGCTGCGCCGGTGCGATCACGGTGCGGCCCGCCAGGTCGGCGGTGCACACGAGGACGGCGCCGAGGAGCACCGCGACCGGCACCACGCGGGCGTGCCGGCGTCCCACGAGGGCACGGGCCGCGTGCGGGGCGACGAGGCCCACGAAGCCGATGGTGCCGGCGGCGGCCACGGCGGTGGCGCTGAGCAGGACGCTCAGTACGAGGAAGCCGAGACGTCCGCGTCCGAGGTCGAGGCCGAGGAGCCTGGGGGTGTCCTCGTCGAGGGAGACGAGGTCGAGTTCGGTGCGCCGGGCGACCGCGACGGCCACGCCCACGGTGAGGGCGACGGCGAGGGGCAGCAGGTCGGGCAGGGTCCGGCCGTAGGTGGAGCCGGACAGCCAGGTGAGCGCCTTGGTGGCGTTGAACGGGTCGGTGAGGATGATGAGCAGGCTGACCAGTGCGGCCGCCCCCGAGTGGATGGCGAACCCGACGAGCACGAGCCGGGTCTGCTGGAACCCGTTGCGCGCGGCGAGCCCGAAGAGCAGGACGGAGGCGGCGGCGGCACCCGCGAACGCGGCACCGGCCACGCCCCAGCCGCTCGCCATGGGCACGGTGGTCACGAGGAGCACGGCGCCGAGGGCGGCACCGCCGGAGACGCCCATGATGCCGGGTTCGGCGAGGGGGTTGCGGGTCACGGCCTGGACGAGCGTCCCGGCCAGGGCGAGGGCGGCGCCCGCGAGGAGGGCGGCGAGGACCCGGGGCACGCGGGTGTCCAGGACGAAGCCGACGGTCTGTCCGGCCCGGCCCAGTGCCCAGTTGGTCACGTCGCCGAGGAGCAGCTTGGCGTCGCCGAGGAGGACGGCCGCGATGACCACGCCCACGAGTACCGCGACCAGGGCGGACGTGACGGCGAGGAAGACGGTGCGGCTCCTGATGCGCAGCCGGTCGGGGGCGACACCGCTGGTGTCCCGCAGCCGTGCGGCCATGACCGTCACGAAGACGGCTCCGACCAGGCTGGTGACGACGCCGGTGGGCACGGCGACGGCCGTCTCGGCCGGCACGAGGGTGCGCAGCAGCACGTCCGCGCCGAGCACGAGTCCGGCGCCGACGAGACCGGCGACCGGGATGCCGGCACGGGACTGCGCGAAGCCGCGGAACCGGCGGGCGAGGGGACGGACGAGTGCCGGGGCGCACAGGCCGACGAAGCCGACCGGTCCGGCCAGGGTGACGGCGGCCGCGGAGAGCAGGGCGGCGAGGACGACGGCGGTCACGCGGGTGGCGCGGACGGGTACGCCGAGGCCGCGGGCGGCGTCGTCGCCGAGGGCCAGTGCGTCGACCCGGCGGGCGAGGAGCAGCAGCCCGAGGAGGCCGGCGAGAGCGATGGGCGCCATCTGCAGGACGCCGTCGAAACCGTTCTGGGAGATGCTTCCCTGGTTCCAGTGGTAGACGCCCTCCGCCTCCTGCGGGAAGAGCAGGACCACTCCCTCGGTCATGGCGGTCAGGCCGAGGGTCAGGGCGCTGCCGGCCAGCACGAGGCGGATGGTGCCGGTGCCCAGGCCGGACAGGCCGAGCACGACGGCCGCGGCGGTGAGTCCGCCGGCGAAGGCGATGCCGGAGGAGGCGAACAGCGGGAGGGAGAGGCCGGTGGCGGCGGTGAGCCCGAGGGCGAAGTAGGAGCCGGCGTTGACGGCGAGGGTGTCGGGCGCGGCCAGGACGTTGCGGCTGATGGCCTGGAGGGCGGCGCCCGCCATGCCGAGGACGACCCCGACGAGCAGCCCCGCCGTCATCCTCGGCAGCCGTGAGGCGACGACGACGGACGCGTCGGCGGCGTCGGCGCGTCCGGTGAGGGCCTTGAGGACCTCGGAGGCGCCGACGGAGGCGGTGCCCTGGGTGATGTCGACGAGTGCGAGACCCGCGACGACGAGGAGCAGGGCGGCCGTCACCGCGGCCGCGCCCGTGCGGGACGGGGGCGCCGGCGGACGGGTGGCGGGGGTGGTCGCGGTGACGGCCATGGTGCTGCTTCCTTCTACTTCTTCTTCGTCAGTTCGGTGACGACGGAGTCGATGTACGTGTTCATCGACTCGGGACCGCCGAACATCCAGATGCCGTCGGGCAGGCGGTGGACGTTGCCCTTCTTGACGAACGGCAGCGAGGTCCACACCTTGTCCTTGGCGAGGGCGCCGGTGAAGGGGGTGCTGTTCTGGTCGCCGTCGTTGCCGATGTAGGCGAAGCGCACGTCGGCGCTCAGCTTGGTCAGGCCCTCGACGTCCGTCGTGCCGAGGCCGTACGCCGGGTCGCCCTTGACCGTCCAGTCGTTCTTCAGGCCGAGCTTCTCGTTGACCGCGCCGATGAGCGAGCCGCTGGTGAACGGTCGGATCGAGGTCTGGTTGGAGACGACGTACCCGTCGGCGAAGGCGTACTTGGCGCCCGCGAGTCCGGCCGCCGCGAGGGCCTTCTTGCCCTCCTCGATCTTCGCCGCGAACTTCTCCTTGAGCTCGCCGGCCTTCTTGGTGGTGCCGGTGGCCTGGGCGAGCAGGTCGAGGTTCTTCGTCATCCGCCCGATCGGGTCGGCGGCGTCGGCCGACTTCACCTCCACCACCGGGGCGACCTTGCGGAGCTGCTTCACGGCGGCCGGCGGCAGGTCGGTGCTGGCGACGATGAGGTCCGGCTTCAGGGCGGCGATGGTGTCCATGCTCGGCTCGCCGCGGGTGCCGATGTCCTTGGGCTCGTTCTTCAGCGGGACCGCGCTGTCCCAGGTCTTGTAGCCCTTGACGTCGGCGACGCCGACCGGGTCCACGCCCAGCGAGATCAGCAGCTCGACCTCGTGCCACTCGGTACCGACGACCTTCTTCGCGGGGCCGTCGAGTTCGACCTTCTTCCCGGAGGCGTCGGTGAGCGTGATGCGCTCGGCGGTCTTCTTCGCCTTGTCGTCGGCGGCGGGCTCGGTGGTCCCGCAGGCGGTCAGGGTGAGGGCCGCCGTGGTGAGGACCGCGGCGGTGACGAGGTGTCGTCTCATGAGAGGGAGTTGAGCCTTTCGCTTCGCGAGTGGTGCCGACCGATGGCCCGGGTGCGCAGCCGGCCGGTGAGGGGGTCGGTGTCGACCTCGATGCGGATGCCGTATGTCTCGGTCAGCCGTTCCGCGGTCAGTACGTCTTCCGGCCGGCCGTCGGCGACGATCCGTCCCTGCCGGAGCAGGACGATCCGGTCGGCGACGGCCGCGGCCTGGTCGAGGTCGTGGAGGACGACACCGACGGCGATGCCGTGCTCGTCCGCCACATCGCGCATGAGGTCGAGGAGTTCGACCTGGTAGCGCAGGTCGAGATAGGTCGTCGGCTCGTCGAGGAGCAGCACGCCCGTCTCCTGCGCGAGGCAGCCCGCGAGCCACACCCGCTGGAGCTGCCCGCCCGACAGGTGCTCGACGCCCCGGTCGGCGAACTCCTCGACGCCCGTGCGTGCGAGCGCGCGGTCCACGGCCGCCCTGCCCCCGGGGTCGGCCTTGCCCCAGCGCCCCCGGTAGGGGTAGCGCCCGAACTCGACCACGTCCCGCACGGTGAGCCCGCTGGGCGTGGGCCGCCCCTGCGTGAGCAGGGCGACCATGCGCGCGAACTCCTGGGAGCTCAGCGCGAGCCCGTCGGTGTCGCCGTCGATGACGAGTTTCGCGGCCTTGGGCCGCTGCAACCGCGCGATCGTCCGCAGCAGCGTCGACTTGCCGCTGCCGTTCGGCCCGACCAGGGCGGTCACGTCGCCGGGCCGCAGCGTCAACGAGGCGTCGTGGAGGACGTCGACGCCGTCGTAGGCCACGGTGACACCCGTGGCTGACAGTTCATGACCACGGGGGCGTCCGGCCGCGGCGGTCTCTTCACCTGCTTGCACGACGGGAAGGTTAGCCTAACCTTCATTCTCGACGTAGAGGGGGCCACCCACCGAGACAAGATTGAAATCAGCCAACCGCGGCGCACATCGCGCCAAGGCCGTGACCTCGACGCGGACGCGGAGGATCGCCGTCCTTGCGGGCGGGCCGGTGGCGGTGGTGGTGACGTGGCCGCGAGCTGCGGGGCTCCGGCCCGTACGGCGGTCCCCGGCGGGCGGTGCCGCCTCATCGGAGAAGGCCGCCCTCCGACCGAGATGTCCCATCGGTCAGGAGGGCGGCCTTTTCCTACTGGTGGTGCGTCAGCTCATGCGTCGGACATGCGCCCGCTCCAGTGCCGGTGTCAGGACGGGTCGCCGTACTGAAGGCCGCGTCCGTTGGTGCCGACGTACACGCGGCCGAAGGTGTCGGGGTCGCCGGTGACGACGCCGACACCACCGATGCTGCCCCACTGGTGGGCGTCGTCGTTGACGCGGAGCCAGGTGGCGCCCTTGTCGGTGGAGCGGAAGACCCCGGTGACGTCCTTGACGGTGCCGATCAGGTACAGGGCCTGATAGGAGGCGCCCGGTGCGGCCTTGCCGAAGCCGACGGCGGAGGCGGACTTCACCGTGGTGATCCTGGCGAAGGTGCGGCCGCCGTCGGTGGAGTGCAGCAGCCCTTGGCCGCCGCCGGCGATCCACAGGTCTCCGGCGACGCCGGGGACGGCCGTGAGTCGGCCGGAGGGCAGATGGGTGGCGCGGGCGGTGAAGGTCGCGCCGCCGTCGGTGCTGGCGTGGAGGGTGCCGCCGGCCAGTGAGTAGAAGGTCCTGGCCGAGGAGCGGTCGGCGACGACCACCGCGCCGGTGCCCAGGCCGCTGACCTTCGACCAGCTCGCCCCCTTGTCGGTCGAGCGGTACGGGACCTGGCCGGACTGGGTCCAGACGATGGCGGAGCCGTCCGCCGCGAGCGCGACGCGGCCGTCCTGGGCACCGGGCACCGGCTCGGCCGTGAAGCCGCGCCAGGTGACGCCGCCGTCGGTGGAGTGGGCGCCGTCCTGCGCGCCGCCACGGCCGACACGGACCATCATCGAGGGGTTCGCCTGGGCGAAGTCGATGTCGGTGCTGTTGGTCATCATCGGGTTGCTCAGTCGCCCGGCGGGCACCTTGGTCAGGTCGTCGTGGCGGAAGCCGCCCTGGTCGCCCATGGCCGTGATGACGGTGGCACCCCCGGGCGGGGCGATCGCGTCCATCAGCGCCGTCTCCTCAAGGCCCCGCGCTCCGGCGGTCCAGTGGCTGGTGCCGCCGCTGTCGGTGGCATCGGCGTCCTTGCTGCGCCAGATGCCGTTGCCGGTGCCGTACAGCACGTGCCCGGAGTCGAAGGGATCGATGGCCAGGGCGGTCATCCAGTGCCCGGTGTGGGTGCCGATGTACGGAGCGGCCGAGGCGTTCCGCACCGATTTCCCGGCAAGCGCCTTCCATGTCGTGCCGCCGTCGGTGCTGCGGTAGATCTCGTCCTCGGGCCACCAGCGGCCGAGAGTGGTGACCATCACCGTGGAGGGCTTGCGCGGGTCGACGGCCAGACCGGAGAACCCGTAGCTGCCCTGGGACGGGGAAATGTTCCTCCACGCCCCGCCGGCCGGCGTGTGCTTCCACACCGAGCCCGCCGTCACGCCGTTGGGGCCGAGTGCGTTGGTGTACGTCAGGTACAGCGAGCCGTCCCCGGAGAGCACGCCGTGCTGCGGCATCTGTCCGGTGGGCTGCCCTGGTACGGCCTGCCAGGTGCTGCCGCCGTCGGTGGAGCGGTAGAGGGAGGTGGACCTGTCGGCGACGCCGACGTAGACCGTCTTGCTGCCGGCCGGGCCGTACGTCACGAAGGAGATGCCCGCGCCGCTGCCCGCCCCGTCCTTGACGGGGAACGAGGAGACCCGGCTCCACGTCGCGCCGTGGTCGGTGCTGCGCCACAGGCCGTTCTTGCGGGTACCCAGGAGCAAGGTGCCGTTGTCCGCGGGGTTGACGGCCAGCCGTTCGCCCGCCCCGCGGCCGTCCTCGTTGCCGCCCAGCTTGAACGGCAGATCGGTGCGCTGGAAGGTGCGGCCCCGGTCGGTGGAGCGCAGCAGCGCGCCATGGCCGGCCCACTCGTTGGTGTAGGTGCCCGTGGCGAGGTAGAGCCGGTCGGGATCGACCGGGTCGGTGGCCAGCGCGTCGATGCCCAGCAGGTTCCAGTCCTTCTCGCCGAGCCAGTCGGTCAGCGGGATCCACTGCTCGGCCGCGGTGTCCCAGCGGTAGGCGCCGCCCATGTCGGTGCGCGCGTACAGCAGGCCCTTCTCGCGTGGGTTGAACACCAGCCCGGTGACGTAACCGCCGCCCACCACTTGCGCGTTCCGCCAGGTGTAGGGGCCGGCGACAGCCGTCTGCGCGTCGGTCACCTTCACCAGCTTCCACTGCTGGTTGGTGCTGCCCCGGCCGGGATACTGGATGATCGCCGCGCCCTGAGCCGTGGAAGCACCGGAGACGTCCAGGACCTGGCCGCTCCTGCGGGAGGTGAAGGTGACGGCGCCGGAGTCGCCCACGCCGTCGATCCGCCACTCCTGGGAGGCGGAGGAGCTGTCGGTCTGCTGCTCGGCGGCGGCCGACCGGGCGGTCGAGCCGCCCGCTATGCCCAGCACCTTGCCGCTGTTGCGGTTCACCAGCTCGTAGTGGCCGTCCCCGGTGGGCCTCAGTCTCCACTGCTGGTTGGCGGTGTTCTGGTCGGTCCACTGCTGGATGCGGGTGCCGTCGGCGGTGGAGAAGGCGTTGACGTCCATCACCTTGCCGCTGCGTACGGAGACGATCCGGTAGTAGGCGCTGCCGTCGATCGTCGCGGCCTGGGAGTCCTCCTGGGTGAACAGGAGGTACGGCACGACGGCGGCGGGCACTCCGAGCAGCAGAGCGGTGGCGCTCCAGCGACGGCGGTGACGTCCGCGGCGCCCGCCGTTCGTGGGGTTCTTCATAGGGGGGTGTTCTCCTTGCGTATCACCGTGGATCGGGCAGCTCAGCGCTGCAGGGTGAGGACGCCCGGCCGGTACGGGAGTCGGTCGTAGGGGCCGTCCGCGCGAGGGGACTTGCCCTGGTAAAGGAACTGCAGGTTGCAGGGGTCGATGGTCATGGTCTGGTCGGGGTTGGTGCGGACCAGGTCGCCGTGACTGATGTCGTCGGTCCAGGTGGCCCCGCTGTTGGCCTTGCCCGCGAAGGGGTTGCTCTCGGTGGCGGCCTGCGGGGTCCACGCGCCGCTCAGGCTGGGGGCCGTGAACGAGCGGAAGTAGCGCCGCTCGTTCGCACCCCGGGCCTCGACGATCATGAGGTACTGGTTCTGGCCCTTGACCTTGTAGACCTGCGGCGCCTCGAAGAGGTTCTTCGCCGTGTCGCTCATGACGGTCGTGTACGCCGAGCCGAAGGTGCCCGGGAAGTTCCCGATCGGCATGCTCGCCCGGTAGATCTTGCCGTTGTCACCGGCGAAGAACAGGTACATGTTCTTCTCGTCGGCGATCAGGGTCTGGTCGATCGGGCCGGTGGGGGATTCGGTGCGGGGGATGCTGCCGGTGAACAGCGGCCGCGGCGCGGACCAGCCGTTGGGGTTGGTGGGGTCGGTCGACGTACGGTAACTGAAGGGCGATGCCCCCCACTGGTACGCCAGCACCCAGATCTTCTTGGGCGCGAAGTAGAACAGCGTGGGCGCCACCGCGTTCTGATTCATCCTGGTCTGGCCGGCCGACGCCATGTCCGACCAGTTGGTGAAGGGGCTGAACGCCATCGAGCCGTACGAGGTTCCCGACGCGCTCGACGCGTAGACCAGGTGCTTCCCGCCCACCACCACGTGGGTGAAGTCCTTCACCGCGGCCCACCCGTTCGACGGCTGCGCGAGGGGACCCGTCGAACTCCACTTGTACGTGGACGGAAGAGCACACGTGCCACCTCCCGTCCCGGACGGGGCGGTCCACTTCTGGTTGTTGACGGACGCGCAGCGGTGCAACTGGATGGTGGTCCCGTTCGCGGTGGCCGCGCCGACGGCGTCGAGGCACAGCCCGGACTGGACGCCGGTGATCGTGCCGTCGGCGTTGACGTTCCACCGCTGGTTGGCGCCGCCGTTGCAGTCCCAGACGATCACCGGGGTGCCGTTGGTGGTTCCCTTGCCGCCGGCGTCCAGGCACTTGTTGTCGTGGACCTTCAGCTCCTTGGCGGCGGTGCGGGTCCAGCGCTGGCCGGCGCGTCCCTCGCAGTCCCACAGGCGCGCCCGGGTGCCGTTGGCGGGGGCGGAGCCGGGGGCGTCGAGGCAGCGGCCCGAGGCCACGCCCCTGATCTCCCCGTCACCGCCGGCCGGCTTGGCCGGACCGGCACCCGAGCCGGACGTGAGAGCCGTCATGACGGCGGCGTACGCGGGCTTCGGCCTGCCGTTGTTGTCGAACAGCAGGGGGCTTTCCCCGCGGCGCCAGGAATCGCTGTCACGTACGCCCCACACCGTGATGCCGGTGCACCGGGCCACTGACAGGCAGGCGCTGACCGTGTTCGCGTAGTGGGTGGGTGCTGCCTGAGCGATGTCCAGCTCGGTGATCTGGACGTCGACGCCGAGGGCGGCGAAGGCCGCCAGGGTGGTCCTGAAGCTCGCCGGTGGGCCGCCCGCCCCGAAGTGGCTCTGGAACCCCACGCAGTCGATGGGCACGCCGCGTGACCTGAAGTCCTTGACCAGGCGGTAGACGCCCTGGGTCTTGGCGTCCGACCAGTTCTCGATGTTGTAGTCGTTGTAGCAGAGCTTGGCCGAGGAGTCGGCCGCGCGGGCGGTACGGAACGCCTCCTCGATGAAGCCGTTGCCGAGCACCTTCTGGAATACCGAGTCGCGGAGCCGGCCGCTGCCGCCGTCGGCGAATGCCTCGTTGACGACGTCCCAGGCGTAGATCTTGCCTCTGTAGTGGCTCATCTGGGTGGTGATGTGGTGGTTCATCACGCTGCGCAGCGTCTTCGCGTCGCGGATGGCGCTGACCCAGGAGGGGAGCTGCGAGTGCCAGACCGTGGTGTGGCCGCGCAGGCGCTGGCCGCGTGCGAGGGCACGGTCGACGATCCGGTCCGCGGGGCCGAAGGTGAAGTTGCCGCGGGACGGTTCGACGGCGTCCCACTTCATCTCGTTCTCCGGGGTGATCATGTTGAACTCCCGGTCCGCGATCGCGGTGTACGCCGGGTCGCCGAGCCTGCCGGCCGCTACAGCGGTGCCGAAGTACCGGCCCGCGGGGGCTGCCTGGGTACCCAGGCCGGCGGCCCCGGCGGAGCTGGGCAGGAGCGTCACGACACCGGCCACCAGCGCCGTGGCCGACAGTCCGATCGCCAGCGTCCGGCGACGCCGGCGGAAGCGGTGCAGGCCCTTCACGATTCTCCTCGCCGGCCGCGGGTCGTCACGGATGCCGTGATCGTGCGCGCGTCGGCCAGGGCGGCCCGACCTGTCGCGGTGTGGCTGCGGTGCGGGGCCCGGGGCGGTTCCTGCGCACCGGTCGTCCTGGGTGCGTGGGTGTGTCGCCTCATGGGAGAGCCTTTCTTCAGGGAATACGTCAAGGGGGAGTCGGGAACCCGCCACGCCGGCGCATCAAGGCGCGTGGCGGGAGGGACACCCCTGAAGTGGAGGCTCGTGAACGCGCGATCGCGTAACGGAAAAGTCGCGCCGGCGGGACGATCGCTCAGTGATGCATCTCGCAGGCAGAAAGTGTTATGCCAGGCCCTGTGCTCTGGTCCCCCTTCGGAGAAGGGAGCGCCGCACCGGTCATCGGTGTCGGCTCGTGGGCCGGCACCGGCGGCGGTTGTGGAGATGAGCCTGTCACTGAGCGGCCCGGTACGGCACGCTCAGGGAGCGTTTCTCACGCTCGGGCCCGGCGTGTGACGAAGGAAGCCTGGCCGGCGAAGGCCCGCGTGCCGTCGGAGCCGTCGAGCCAGATGCCACCGTCGCGGTGGCGGAGGACCGATCCGGGGTAGTTGTGCGCGTGCAGGGTCACCGACCCGGCGACCGCCCCGGGGCGTGGACAGAAGGTGGCGTCTTCCCGGAACAGTTCACTGCCGTCGTCCGTACTCAGTCGTAGCCGCAGGTAGTGGTGGCGAAGGTATCGCCCGTCCGCCGCGCGGAAGGTGACGCACCGTGAGTCGGCCAGGCCGCCGACGACCGTGAAGGTGACCCGTCGCCGTGCCTGCGCGCTGCTGGAGGCGGAGACTCGGCCGAGCGTCGCGAAGTCCCCGTCGTAGCTGACGAACAGGCCGGGTTGGTCCACGGACTCCAGCGACCGCTCACCCAGCGGAACGGTTCCGGCGGCTGCGGGCGGGCTCACCCGGGACGGCTGGGCCGGAGTGGGGGTGCGTGTCGGACCCGGCGTAGTGGTACGCGACGGGACGGGGGTGGACAGGACCGGAGTGGGGGTGCCCGCCGTGGGGGCGGCGGTGACGCCGGGCACCCGAGGCGCCGGTTCGGGCCAGGTCGCGTAGGTGGCGGTCCCGGCGATGAGCACCGCGCCGGTGGCGAGGCTCACCATGGGATGGGCGGTCACCGCGTGCAGCTTGCCGACCAGCCCGCCGTGCAGACCGCCTCCCGCCGTCGCCGTGCCGGCGGTGACGTGTGCCGTGGCCAGCCCGGCGGCGCTCGCCGCCGTACCCGAGAGCAAGCCCTTGGTGGCCAGCGCGGCGACGAGCGTGGCGGGGACCGCCAACGGCGCGAGGCCCAGGAGCAGCAGTTCGGCCGGAACCCGTTCCCCCGTCGTCGCCGTGCAGGTCGGGCAGTCCCGGGTGTGCCGCGCGATCCGCTTGCGCCACACTGATGTGGTGAGTCCGTCCCAGTCGACGACGGTCTCGTTCAGCCGCGGACAGCGCGGGTCGGCCTCCAGCGCGGCGACGATCGTGCGGCTCAGTTCCAGTTGTTCGCGCATGCGTTGGACGCGCACTCCGGCGTGGGCGACGCTGAGCCCCATCGCGTCGGCGATGTCGTGACGGCTCAGCCGGCCGGCGCATTCCTGCCACCACAGCGACAGCAGCACCCGATGGTCCGGGTCGAGCCAGCGGCCGGCTTCGACCACCTGACGGCGCTCGTCCGACATGTGCAGCCGCAGGATCGTCATGTCCTCGATCGCGGCACCGGCGTCCGGGAGCCGGAGTGCCTCGTCGATGACCGTGGTCCGGTCGGCGAGAGCGCGTTGCCGCTGCCAGTGGGTGGTGATCTGGCGGAGCGTGATCGACACCAGCCAGGACCGGAAGCTCTCCGGGGCACGCAGGGCGGGCAGGTCGCGCACCACGCGCATCAGGGTTTCCTGGACGACGTCGTCGACGTCGGCATGCCCGCTCAGCGCTCGCCCCACGATGTTGTAGAGCAACGGCAGGTACGCGGCGATGAGCTCCTCGCGCGCCCGATCGTCACCGGCCTGCGCCGCGACGACCAGTCTCGCGTGGTCCGCGTCCATGAGCCCCATTCCCACCTTCTTCGGGGAGCGATCCCCCGAGTACGGCGGCATACCTTAGCGTCGGCACAGGTGTACGGCCAAAGCCCGTGACGTGGGCGGACGAGCCGGCCCCCGCCGACTCGTAGGGTCCTGTACCGCGGACGCGTCCGGGGAGCAGGCGGCCAGAACGGCTGCGAGCCGTGTCTCTCCGGCAGGTCGAGGACGTGCGCCGCCGCCCTGACAGCGGGGCGCCGCGCCGGGCACGCACCCGGCCGGGAGCGCCAGGGGCGGCGGGCGACTCAGACCAAGCGGTTGCTCAGTGCTACCCTTCCGGCTCTCGTCCGGACATTCATATGCCGCACACATGGCGCACACAGGCACCCGGTTCCGGGGCCCCAGGTCGCTGCGAGGAGACATCGCCCGTGGGCACAGTCGTCGACGACGCCGCCTCCGAGGAGTTCCATGCCTTCTTCGAGCGGCACTACGCCGAACTCGCCCGTCTCGCCCATCTGTTGACCGGCGAGGCGGACGCGGCCGACGACCTGGCCGCGGACGCGCTGCTCGCGCTGTGGCACCGCTGGGACCGGGTACGGGCGAGCGAGCATCCGGCTGCGTACGCGCGGGGCGTGGTCGCCAACCTGGCCCGGACGCGGATACGCGGCGCGGTGCGGGAACGGCGGCGCGTCGCGCTGTTCTGGGCGCAGCGGGAGGAGAGGACCGAGAATCCGGACGTGGCCGGGGTGGTCGACGTACAGGGGGCGCTGCGCAGGCTGCCGTTCCGGAAGCGGGCGTGTGTGGTGCTGCGCCATGCGTTCGACCTGTCCGAGAAGGACACCGCGCTGGCCCTGGGCGTGTCGGTCGGTACGGTGAAGAGCCAGACGTCGAAGGGGATGGCCGAGCTGCAGCGGCTGCTCGGCACGCGGGACGCTCCGCGTGAGGTGCACGCGGCGATGGCGCGTACCGGGAGTGCCGGAGGGAGGGACCGATGACCATGCGGCGGGACGTGCGGGACGAGCTGCGTGCCCAGCTTCACGAGGCGGCCGGGGCGCACCGGCCCGACCGGGCACGGATCCTGGCGCGGCTCGAGCGCGGCATGGCACAGGCGGGCCCGCCCCGCTCGCCGGCGGCCCGTCCGCCCCGGTTCGGCTGGGTGCGCGCGGTGGGCGTCACCGCGGCGGTCGCGGGCATCCTCGCCGCTGGCGGCTACGGCGTGGCCCTGGTGGCGAACGACGAGCCCGAGCAGCAGACGGTCGCGGTCCCGCCGACGCCCGCCCCCGCCTCCACGCCCGCCCCGTCGGCGGACCCGACGCGCCCAGCGCCCCCGCCGGCGGCACCGCGGCCCGTGGACCCCACACCCGTGGACCCCACGCCGAGCGTCTCCCGCGAGTCCCGCGCGCCGAGCGGCTCCCCGTCGCGTACGCCCGATGCCGGCGCGCCCGCCGCAGGTGAGCAGGACGGGCCCCTGTGGTCGGACGGCTCGGTGGACCCGCACAGCAACGACTTCTGGGCGCAGAGCAACGTCACCCTCAAGACGCGCGAGGAACTGACCGCGCTGACGGTCGAGTTGCGGATCGCGCAGACCGGCGGGGTCACCTCCACCGGTGCCTGGCGGTCGCTGCCCGAGGACGACTTCACCCTGACGGTCGCCGAGAAGGACGGCTACCTCGTCCACACCTGGGTGCTCAAGCAGGGGCGTACGGTCCCGGCCGGACAGTGGGTGTTCGCCGGGCAGTACGACCACGCCCCCGGCGGCCGGGACGCCCGGGACGACCGCTACGCGGCCACCGCCCGGACGCCGGGCGAACAGCTCGCCGTGTCGGGCGACTTCGCCCCGCGCGACGACTGATTCCAAAAAGGCGGCAACCTTTTCCCCACCCGTGGCGACCGGAAGGTGCAAGATCTCCCCCACGCAAGGAATGGGCATGACTGCACGAGCTGAACAGCGCGTCCGCCACCGTCGCCGGGTCACCACGCGCCGGGCGGTGATCGGCGGAGCCGCCGCCCTCGGGCTGACCGGTGCGGCGATCGTCACCACGACGATGCTGGCCCCCGCCGGGGCCGCCGCGTCCTGGCCCTCGGACACCGGCAGCAAGCCGGTGCCGAAGACCATCCCGGTCTCCGGTGAGTACGACGGCGGGATGAAGAAGTTCCACGGCACCGGCGCCCTGGGCGGCAGCGGCCAGGACGAGGGCCAGTCGCCCCTCTTCGAGCTGGCCGACGGCGCCGTCCTGAAGAACGTCATCATCGGCACGCCCGCCGCCGACGGCGTCCACTGCAAGGGCAGTTGCACGCTGCAGAACGTGTGGTGGCTGGACGTCGGCGAGGACGCCGCCACCTTCAAGGGCACGTCGGCCTCGGCGACGTACAAGGTCATCGGCGGCGGGGCGAAGAAGGCCGACGACAAGGTCCTGCAGTTCAACGGGGCCGGCAAGCTCACCGTGACCGGCTTCAGGGTCGAGGGCTTCGGCAAGCTGGTCCGCTCGTGCGGCAACTGCAAGACGCAGTACAAGCGCACGATCGTGCTGCACGACATCGACGTGACCGCGCCGGGCAAGTCGATCGTGGGCGTCAACCAGAACTACGGCGACACCGCCACGCTGTCGAAGGTCCGGATCCACGGCGACGCCAAGAAGAAGATCAAGACCTGCGTGCGCTTCAAGGGCAACAACACCGGCAAGGAGCCCACCCAGCTCGGCAGCGGCCCCGACGGCACCGCGTGCCGCTTCTCGGCATCGGACATCACGTACAACTGAGCCGTACCGGGCGGGACCCGCGAGGTGCTGCGGCGGCCGCGACCCCACGCGGCCGGTGCGACCGGACGTCCGTCACCACAGGGCGTCCGGTTCCTCGCCGCCTACGTCAGGGAGGGGGTACCGCCGCGAGCCGGCCGCTGCCGCCCCGCCGAAGCCGGTCGGCCGTCCGGCCGGGGCCCGTCCGGCGCCGAGCCGGCCGGTACGGTACGCCGTGCCGGCCGGCCGAAGGCGCCCGTGTCACCCGCGCCGGTCGCGCACCGGCGGCGCCACCGCGGCCGGACGGCCGTGCACCCGCTGGTGCGCCAGCGCCCACCACACCTCCGCCAGGTCCGCCGGATCGCGCAGACTGGTCCCGGAGACCTCCTCGAACCGGCGCAACCGGTTGCGCAGCGTGTTCGGGTGGACGAACAAGGTGCGCGCCGCCGCCTCCAGGCGCAGCCCGTGCTCCAGGTACGCCGCCACCGCCTCCTCGAGCTGGGCGCCGTCGTCACCGCGCTCGTGCAGGGGCGCGAGCCGCTGGCGTACCAGACGTGCGCCCAGCACGGGCGTCTGCGTCACGGCAGCCCGCAGCCCCAGCTCGTCGCAGGTGAACACCCCGGCCATGCCGAACGCCGCCGCCGTCCGCACCGCTCGGCCCGCCGCCGCGAACTCCTCGGCCAGGTCGTGCGCGGCGACCGCCGCACCCAGGCCCACCACCAGGTTCCGGCACAGCGTGGAAGGGCGCGCGGTCAGCAGGCCCGCCGCGTCACCCTCGATGGTCGTCACCATGGGTTCACCGGCCGGGTCCACGGCCAGCCACGGCCGCAGTGAGCGCACCACGGCGGTCAGCGCCGTCGCCCCGGACACCGCCCGAGCCCTGAACGGCAGGCGCGCCGCGCCCGGCTCCCCGGCGAAGGCCCGCGCCACGGACGGATCCGCCGGTGTTGTCAGCAGCAGACGCACATAGGCCCCGAGCCGGCCCTCGGCCGATTCCGGACGTGTCCCGGCCCCCACGTCCTGGCGCGCCCTGCGGCGCACGATCCGCAGCGTCATCGCCCCCGCCCAGGACCACACCTGCTCACCGATCGCCAGCAGCTCCTCGGGGGTGGCCTGCCGCGCGGTCATCTCGGCGCCGAACCGCGACCACACCACGCCGACGCCGATCCGGTAGGCGTGGATGACGTCGTCGACCGGCACGGTGTCACCGATCGTCCCGACGGCGGCGGCCGCCACCACCGGGGCGCGGCCGCCACCACGAGCGGCCACGGGCACGGCGTCCGCGTCCCCGGCGGCGCACAGCCGCGCCACGACACCCAGGCCGCGGTCCACCGCGCGCGTCACGCGCAGCGTCAGCAGATCGGGCGGCACGCGCGCGTACGACGGCAGTTCCGCCCTCAGCCGGTCGGTCAGCTCGCCGACGACGGCGGGCAGATCGTCGCGCAGGGCGGCGACCGCCGCCGGCACTCTTGTGGAAACCTCCTCCGTGCCCCCCATTGGTCGCTGCCTTCCTCCATGGTGCGTTGGTCGAACGCTCGCCATGCTAGGTCCAGCAGTCCCGGCATCCGGAGCACCGACATACGTCACGGGCCCGGTGAGAGACGGGACTTGGGGGACCGCGCTGCCGGTCCCACCCCCCTCATGACGCACACGAAGGACTCCCATGGCCTTTTCCTGGAGGCGCGCGGTGCTGCCCGCCGCCGTCCTCGGCATACTCGTGCCCGCCGGGTTCGGCGCACAGGTGCTGCTTTCCCCCGACGGCGACGCCCCCTCGGACGCCTCCGCCGCACCCCTGAGCAGTGCCTTCACACCCGCCTACGGGGACGTGGAGAGCGACGGGGCCGGCGCCGTGGTCGCGCAGCCGACCACCCGGCCGGACCGGAAAGTTCACTCCGCGTCCGTCCGCGTCGCCGACTACGACCCGGGGCAGCGCCGGGCGGTGCTGAAGACGTCCCGGCAGGGGGCCGTACGCGCCGGTGACGTGGTCGCTTCGGCGCCGACCCGTTCGGCGCCCGCCGGGGCGCTGTTCAAGGTCGCCACGGTGGTGGAGAGCAACGGGGACGAGGTCTCCGTGACGACGGCGCCCGCGACCCTCCCTGAACTCCTCGGCGAGCGGAACGTGGAGGAGCGCGCGGCCGTCTCCGCCCGCGAACTGTTCGTCAGGCCCCTGTCGGAGGGGGTGACGGCGACGACCGACCGCGCGCCGGCCGCTGCGGACACCACCGCGGCGTCCCCCTCGTCCGCCGACTCCGCGCCGGCCGCTCCCGCGCTGTCGAAGGACGCCGCGTCCTCTTCCCAACCGGCGGACAAGGACGCAGGCTCCGGCACCGGCACCGCCTCACCCGCACCGTCCGCGTCACCCTCACCGTCACCGTCACCGACCCCGTCCTCCACCGCGTCCTCGGAAACCCCTGCCCCCACCTCCGCACCGGCGACGACCGCCGGGCCCGGCCTGCCGCGTGAGGCGGCGACACCGCTCACCACGCTCCGCCTGGCCCTCGATGTGCCACTGCCCGCCGGGATCGAGGCCACCGACCGCTCGCCCGCGCGGCTGGCGGGCGAGGTGCGGTTCACCCCCGAGGTGTTCTTCCAGTACGAGAAGCGGCGCGGTCTGTCGGTCCTGCCCGAGCGGGCGGCCGTGGGCCTCGGCGGCTCGTACGCGTACGACTGGCAGCTCCACGGCAAGGTCACCCGCGCCGTGGACTCCGGCGAGATCACCCGGCCGCTCGCGGCGGTCACGGGCAGGCACACCTTCTGGGTGGGTCCCGTGCCGGTCGTGGTCAACACCGAGGTCGTCTTCGTCTACCGCTTCACGGCCGACGGACGCATCGTGCTCGACGCCGACCAGCGCACGTCCGGTTCGTTCGACATCGGCGCCCGCTACGAACGCGCCACGGGCTGGCAGCCCGTCCACCACGCCGAGCAGCACACCGAGGGCCACCGTCCGCGCGTCGAGGGTGCCGCCATCGCCCAGGCCGTCGTCGGCGCCAAGGCCAAGGTGTCCCTGTACGACGCGGCCGGAGTCGGCGGCGACCTCTCCGTCCACCTGCGGGGACGCGCGAGCGCGGCATCGGACGGAGCGCCCGCCTGGGAGCTGACGGCCGGGTACGACCTGAGGACCGAACTGACGCTGCACTTGCGGATCTTCGGCATCAGCGTCGTGGACCTGCGGACCACTCCCTTCACCCTGCACGGAGAGCGCCGCCTCTTCGGCCAGGGCACGCCGAAGACGTGACGCGGCCCTGATGGCGGGGCGCCGGCGTCGGGCTCGGCGCCCCCGGCCGTATCACCGTCCCCGCCCGTGCACAGTCGCGCGACGAAGCCGGACATGCGCTGCCGCAGGATCATCAGCGGCAGCGCATGTCCGGATCTGACAGAACATGGTCATTGTGGCCCTCGTGGCGGGGCGCGATGATCGGCACATGCTCCCACCGCACAGAGTGGTCATCGCCGCCTTCCCCGGCGCCGAACTGCTCAACGTCACCGGTCCCGCCGAGGTGTTCTCGATGGCGGCGCGGGTCTCCGGTACCGGCCGGCCCGGCTACACCGTCCGCATCGCGACACCCCGGGGCGAGCCGGTGACCACCTCCAGCGGGATCCGGCTGATGGCCGACCTGAGCCTGGACGGGGTGAACGGCGACGTGGACACCTTGCTCGTGTCGGGCGCCGTCCGCGTGCACGACCACGAGGTGGAGCCGGTACTCGACCGCGGGGTCATCGACTGGCTGCGGGAAGCGGCACCCGGCGTCCACCGGCTGGGGTCCGTCTGCTCGGGAGCTCACCTGCTGGCCGCGGCGGGTCTGCTGGACGGTCACTCCGCCACGACCCACTGGCGGACGGCCGCGCGGCTGGCCGCCGACCACCCGCTCGTCACCGTCGATGCCGATCCCATCTTCATCCGGGAAGGCCGTCTGTGGACCTGCGCCGGCATCGCCTCGGGGATGGACATGGCCTTGGCCATGGTCACCGAGGACCATGGACCCGCACTCGCCCTCGCCACCGCCCGGACGATGGTCATGTACGTCAAACGCGCCGGCGGCCAGAGCCAGTTCAGCGTGCCGCTCACCGTTCCGGCCGCGCCCGGCGACCAACTGGACGACCTGCGCGTGTGGATCGGTGAGCACCTCACCGAGGATCTCTCCGCCGAAGCCCTGGCCGCGCGGTTGCACCTGAGTGTGCGCCACTTCTCCCGGCTGTTCCGTGCGCGCACCGGAACCACCCCGGCCGCGTACGTCGAGTCCGTCCGGCTGGAGGCCGCCCGCCGACTGCTCCAGGACAGCGCTCACGGCCTGCCCGAGATCGCCGCCCTCAGCGGCCTCGGTTCGGTGGAGAGCCTGCACCGTTCCTTCCGGCGCCGTCTCCGTACCACCCCCGCCCAGTACCGGCGCCGCTTCCGCTGAGCCCCGCCGTACTCCCCCGACCGCCGGCGGACCACCGCGCGGCGGAAGACAGTCATGCCCAAGGAGAGAAACGTGTCCCGATCGAAGGTCGTCCCCATCCCGGTCATGGGCAGGCACCACATCAACGCGTACCTGTTGCTGGGCCGCCGGCCCGTCATCGTGGACGCGGGAACGCCGGGCAGCGGCCGAAGGATCTACGAACAGGTCGCCGCCCACGGGGTGGACCCCACCGACGTGTCGCTGATCGTCATCACCCACGGCCACATCGACCACTTCGGCTCCGCCGCCGAACTGCACCGTCTGACCGGTGCTCCCGTGGCGGGCCACATCGCCGACCTCGGCCCCTACCGCGCCGGCCGGGCCCGCGAACCCTACCTGCCCACAGGGCTGATGGGCCGCCTGATGGCCAGGAACACGAACCTGCACATGCGGGTGGAACCGCTCGAACCCGACGTCCTCGTGACCGGCGAGACCGACCTGGAGGACTACGGGATCAGCGCGCGCGTCATGCCCACCCCCGGACACACCGCCGGATCGATCTCCGTCCTCACCGCCCAGGGAGACCTGGTCGCCGGCGACCTGATCGCCAACTCCCTCTTCGGTCTCGTGCGGGGCCGCCCCGCCAACCCTCCCTTCCACGACGACCCGCGGAACAACCTCGCCAGCCTGCGGAAGATGCTCGACCTGAACCCCACCATGCTCCATGTCGGCCACGGCATCCCCTGCGACCCGACCGGGTCCGCCGCTGGGCCGACCGGGAACACCAGCGGCTGTCCCGGCGCGAAGCAGCGGGGCGGCTCCCCACCCGCGCGGAGACCGGCACGGCCTGACCGCCAGGCACAGGACGAGAACGCCCGCGGTAGCGGTTCATCGGGCGGTCACGAACCAGCGGCGGGGCGCGGCGGCACGCGCGTGGACAGTGTCCGGACCAGGACCAGGGTGCTGAGGGTGAACATCACCACGCCCAGCGGGACATGGAGCGAGGGCACGTGGGCGACGCCCAGCGCGACCTGTGCCGAGGCGAGGAGGAGGAAGCCGGCGGCGTACAGGACGGGTCGGGGTGATCCGCCGCCGGGGCGCCAGGCCAGGACGGCGGCGAGCAGGTACAGCATGGCGGCCGCGTACATCACCTTTGATCCGACGTCGTGCATCAGGTAGCCGTGGGACGAGGTCAGCAGCATGCCCGCGGTGACCGCCTGGAAGAGGAGGGTCAGGGTCTGCAGGACTATCGCGGTTCTGAGGAAGGTGAGGCGGCGTGGTGCAGCCGTCGTCGTCGTGGTGGTCATGGTGTGGTCCCCCTATGTGTGGTGTGCGGCAGCCAGTCCGGTGCCTGTCCGCATCATGGCGTTAACGCGGGAAGGGCGGCGCTCAGAAGGTGATCCCGAGCGCGAACCGGGTCAGCAGGTCGGATGGTTCGAACGGACGGCGTCAGCGGGGGTGAGCGGGGTCCCGGAGGTGAGGTGGGTCAGCTTCTCCGGGTTGCGGACGAAGTAAAGGCCGGTGATGCGGGCGTCCACGACGCGGGCGGCCATGACGCCGTCGAGCTCCCCGCCCACGTGCATGGCGAGCGCGGGGCTGCCGTTGACGACGGTGGGTTCCCACGTGATGGTCTCCGCGACCTTGGCGGAGCCGCCGAGCCAGAAGCGGACGAGCTTCTCGGCGCCGACGACCGGGCGCAGCGCGGCCCGTTTGACGCCGCCGCCGTCGCTGAGCAGGACGACGTCGGGGGCGAGCACGTCGAGAAGGTCCTGCGGGTTCCCGCTCTCGATGGCGCGCCGGAAGGACTCCAGGGCGGCCCGGGCCTCGCTCGCGGGAGCGGTCCTGCGGGGACGGCGGGCACCGACGTGCCGCCGGGCGCGGTGCGCGATCTGACGCACGGCGTCGGGGCTCTTGCCGACGGCCTCGGCGATCTCGTCGTACTCGACGTCGAAGACCTCCCGCAGGACGAAGACGGCTCTCTCGGTCGGCGTGAGGCTCTCCAGGACGAGCATCATCGCCATCGACATGCTCTCGGCGAGCTCGACGTCCTCGGCCACGTCCGGGGTGGTGAGCAGCGGCTCGGGCAGCCACTGGCCGACGTACGACTCGCGGCGGCGCTTCACGGCGCGCAGCCGGTTGAGCGACTGCCGGGTCGTGATCCGGACGAGGTACGCCCGCGGGTCGTCGACCCGCTCCAGGCCGACCCGGGCCCAGCGCAGCCAGGTCTCCTGGAGGACGTCCTCGGCGTCGGCGGCCGATCCGAGCATCTCGTAGGCGACGGTGAAGAGCAGGTTGCGGTGGGCGACGAAGGCCTCCGTCGCCGGGTCGGTGGTGTGGTCGGTCATCGCTCGGTCCCCTCCTCCTTCGTACGCCTGGACAGGTCGCCCGCGAGGGCCGACGACGGTCGCCCGGAGTGCACGACGCCCCAGATGTTCTCAGCCATGTGCGGCGGCTCCTCCCGGGCAGGGACCGTGTTCCCGGCGTCCGGCGCGGAGGCCAGGCGGCGCTTGCGCTTCGGCATGCCGAACGTCGGGTGCTCGGTGCCCCACAGTGACATACGGACGATGCCCGCCTTGATCCGCGCGGCCTTCCGGCCGCCCACATACGTGGGCTTCGCCCGCGCCTCGCCGTCGACCAACTGCAGGATGCCGTCCCGCCGCCCGAGGCTGATGTGGTTGCCGTGGTAGTCCAGCTTGACGTTCGGGACCTCGCGGCCGGTCAGACGGGCCACGATCGCCTCCGTGGCCTGCCTGCCGGTGTAGCCGGCCGACGCGCAGGACATCGGCAGCGGCCGCCCGTTGTCGCCGATGGCGTACGCGCAGTCGCCGACGGCGTAGATGTCGGGGTGCGTGACCGACCGCATGGTGCGGTCGACGACGATCCGGCCGTGCTCGGTGACCTCCAGGCCGGAGGTGGAGGCGACCGGTCCGGCCGTGAACCCCGCCGTCCACACGGTCGCGTCGGACGCCAGGGCCGCACCTCCGGCGCACCGCACCCGGTCCGCCTCGACGGCCTCGACGGTGACGTGCTCCAGGACGGTGACGCCGAGCCGCGCGCAGCCCTGGCGCAGATGCTCGCGGGCCCCGGCGGACAGCGCGGCGCCCAGCTCGCCGCGGGCGAGCAGCGTCACCGCGAGCCCGGGCCGGGACTCGGCGATCTCGGTGGCGGTCTCGATGCCGGTCAGCCCGTCGCCGACCACCAGCACACCTGCCCCGCCGCCCGCACGGGCGCTCAGGCTCTCCAGTCGCTCACGCAGACGCAGCGCGGAGGGACGGACGCTCACGTCGAAGGCGTACTCGGCCACACCGGGGACGCCGTGGTCGGCACCGTGGCTGCCGAGCGCATCCACCAGCGTGTCGTAACCGAGCTCGACGCCACCGTGGCCGTCCTCCAGCGCCACGGTCCGCCGCGCGGGGTCGACGGCGGTGACCCGGGCGACGCGCAGGTCGATGCCCGTGCCCCCGAACACCTCGGCGAGCGGCGGCGCCGCGATCTCCTGCCCGGCCGCGAACTGGTGGAGCCGCAGCCGCTGGACGAAGTCCGGCTCGGCGTTCACCACCGTGATCCCCACATCACGGGAGGACAGCCGCCGTGCCAGCGTCCCGGCCACGTACGCCCCGGCGTAACCGGCCCCGAGGACGACGATGCGATGCTGGTTCATGTCTCGCTCCTGTCGTTCCGCCTGACCCCGAAGGCGTGAGGAAGGAGCGCGGTCGCGCTGTCCCCCTGCCTCCGGGGCGTTCGGCATCCAGACACCTCGACCATCACCGCTGTGACAACATGTGACGCAGCTCACTCCACCGGGCGGGCACGCATCGCCCGGGGACTGGAGCGCACGCGCCCAACCAGCGTCACGGAACGTCACCAAGAACGGGCGGGTAGCCAACAGCTCGGCAGCCAGCGCTCCAGCCACTTCCGGACGCCTCCGACCGCACAGCAAACGGACTCACCGGCAGCCACTGCGGCTCAGCCCAGATAGCTGCGCATGATGCCGGCGAAGTCGCCCTTGTCGTAAATGGCGTCCGCCATGGCGACCGGGAGCGGTTGACCGTTCACCAGAATGGTGGGCGTTGCAGGGGATCCCGCCCTGGCGTGAGCCTCGTCGGCACTGATGACGAAGTTGTTGTCGTTCGCGCTCCTGTCACCAACGACGCAACCCAAGCGGTCACCCGCCGCAAGTCCACCATCTTCGGCGCCCCCCGAGGCAGCCAGCCGGCCAACTGGACGGGGAAGAAGGGCTTCGTCGGCGGCACCAACGACACCGAAACTGCCCTCACCCACATCGGAGCCCGCGAGTACGACCCCACGATCGGCCGCTTCATCAGCGTCGACCCGATCATGGACCTGACCGACTCCCAGCAACTCCACGGCTACACCTACGCCAACAACAGCCCCGTTACGTACTCCGACCCCACGGGCCTGATGCCGGACCACGGCGGTGGCACCAGCTCCTGCACCTACCCGTGCAAGTCCGAGGCCGACGCGATCATGGCCAAGGAAAAGCAGCCGAACCAGGGGAACGGAAAGTCACACGACAACGGCAAGAAAGGCGTAATGAGTCAGGCCGACTCCGCATTCACCAATGTGGACGGCAGCACATGGACCTTCACAGACGACAATCCGAAACAATGCCAATTGTGGACCGGGGACGAAATTCGACGTACCCAGCAGTCCCGGGATCTACACCATTCACCTCAGCGACGGAAGGAAGTACGTCGGCAGCTCCACCGACAGCATGAGAACACGTGTCAACAAGTCGATGCGTTCACGCCACGCGGTCCGTAAAGGGGGATACACCGTCGATGACGTCGTGAACGTCACACACTTCCACTTGCCGAGCGGTGCCAATGCTGTTACTTCTCGTCGAGTTGAACAGACCGTCATGGAGGGGTTGAAGTCCAGGGGGGTGACCCTGGTGAACCGCAGAGGCCCCGAGATAGACGTCCCATTCAGTGGGTATCTGCCGTAAAGTCCAAACTCGGAGGCAAAATGGGAACCTGGGGATCCGGCCCGTTCGATAACGACACAGACTGAAGATTACCTCGATGGGCTGGAAGGGAAGCCTGCCGCGCAGCGAATGGCCGTCCTGGACTAAACGTTCCATGCAGCCATCGAGGGCGGCGGGAGGTCATCCAGTTCAGTCTTGCCGGAGGAGGTGATTGCAGCCGCTGGCGTAGTCGCGGCCAATACACCTGCGAGGCGGTCGCTTGAATGGTACGAGGAGTACCCCGAAGTCGTAGAATGGCTGGCAAAACCGATTCCCGCCACCTTGGCACTTTCCGCTCTTCAGGCATTGGAAGTCGCACTGCCCACGGATGGATGGTTCTGGCGAAGCTGGGTAGATGCCTCGGAGCGGGAAGAAGCGCAAGCCGCGATCGGCAGCTTGAGATCTATGCTGCAGTCGTTCAGCGAGGGTGAGCCTCAGTAACTTCTGGACTGTATCACTGAAAGGCCCACCACCCGTAAGGAATCCCACTGATGGGTTATTCAGTGGGATTCCTTGCGGTTTGGACGGCAACCCGGACGACAACGTCAGCGGACGACGGCGGCGGCAGTGGCCTTCGTCGTTCCTCTTATGAGCTCGCCTGTTGCTACATGAACGGACGAAGCTCTGGCGACCTCTTGAGACAACGTTTCTTATGGCGTGATCGTTCGTTGAACCGTGCATGACGGATCTGGTTGAGCGTTTGGTGCCGGACGAGTTGTGGGTGTTGTTCCGGCGGGCGGTGCCGCCCACGGAGGTCAAGCGTTCGCAGGGCGGGGGCCGGCGTCGGGCGGGTGACCGTGAGGCCCTGGCGGCGATCATCTTCGTCGCGACGTCGGGCTGCACGTGGCGGCAGCTCCCGCCGGTGTTCGGCCCGGCTTGGCCCACGGTCTACCGGCGCTTTGCGCAGTGGAGCCGGGCCCGGGTGTGGGCGAAGCTCCACCGCCTCGTCCTCGACGAACTCGGCGCCCGTGGCGAGCTGGACTGGTCGAGGTGCGCGATCGACTCCGTCAGCGTGCGGGCGGCAAAAGGGGCCACTGACGGGACCGAATCCGACCGATCGCGGCAAGTTGGGGTCGAAGATCCATCTGATTACCGACCGGAACGGACTGCCGCTGTCGCTCGGCATTTCCGGCGCCAACATGCACGACAGTCAGGGCCTTGAACCGCTCGTGCGCGGCATCCCGCCCATCCGCTCCCGTCGCGGACCGCGCCGCCGACGGCCCGGCAACCTCCATGCCGACAAGGGCTACGACTACGACCACCTGCGCCGTTGGCTCCGCAAGCGCGGCATCCGCCACCGCATCGCCCGCAAGGGCATCGAGTCCTCACAGCGGCTCGGCCGACACCGATGGGTAGTCGAAAGGACCGTGTCCTGGCTGGCCGGCTGCCGACGCCTCCACCGCCGCTACGAACGCAAACCCGAACACTTCCTCGCCTTCGTCGGCATAGCCGCAGCCCTCATCTGCCACCGCCGCTTCACCAACTGAAACGACGTCTAAAGACGAGGGCCCGGTGAGCATTACGAGATCGTCCATGATCGTCCATAACGCCCACACCACGCCCTTGAAAAGCCGCTGGTCAGCCGCCCTACTTAACCGGCTCCAAAATCGCCACGCACTCCACATGGTGCGTCATCGGAAACATGTCACGTTGCGCCGACGCAAGAGAACGTGCAGGTCAGGACAGGTTTAGGGGTCCCGCCAGGAGGCTGTTGAACGCCCGGAGCGTCTAATGAGCGTCACAGCCGCCGAGCGAGGAGGCCGCACGTCGGGCTGCTCAGATGCAGGGCTCCAGACATCGACCCTGCGCCCCTGGCGAAGCTTGAGAAGACAGTCAACGCCTCCGAGGACTTCGCCAAAACATGCCCCAGAAAGGCGAGGGCTGCAACCCAGGCCGCCCTCTCCACGGAGCCCGTCGGCGTTTGCTGGGCTGATCTGACCGGGCCGGGTGAGTGGAAGGCCGAGAACGAAAGCATGAAGGCATCTGCCCTGGCTTACCAGGTTCGGATTACTAGTGTTCCCGCCGGAATGGTGTACCGGCTCACGGCGGACACGAAATCGGGATGGGTGAAGTTCGACGGGTTCAAGAACGGGACCCTGCTCGACGCGAAGCATGAATACCTCGGTCTCATCGATCCCAAGACCGGAAATTTCTACAAGTGGTATAAGAGTGCTGCTGAAGAGGCTCAGAGGCAGAACAAGGCATTCGAAAGGCACGGCATACCGATCGTCTGGCACTGCTCTGAGGCCGACGCGGTTCCCGCGTTCAAGGCGATGCTGAAGGCCGAGAGGATCACCAGCATCACGGTCGTGTACACCCCGTAACAGGACGCCCGTCGGACACCGGGGGTGGTGATCGCCGCTTAGGGTGAGGCGGTCACCACCCCCGTTCGGTACACAGAAGGTGGAAGGTCACACGTATGGGATACGGGATTTCACTGCACCGGTTTGTCGATGGCGAGCCCGAAACCCTGGACGAGCCGGTAGCCAGGGAGGTACTGGCACATCACGCCGCGAACGCGGACCAGGACGCCGAGGAGATACTGATCCGGGCAGGCGACGGCGGAGAGGCGGAGGTAACCCTGAGTGCCGACGGCATCAGCGTCCACCGCTTCCCATCCGGTGGAGTCTTGGACATCGTCGCCGAACTGGCCGACCGCCTCGGTGCCGCCATCGTTGCTCCGGACTGCGTACTGGTGAGTAGTGACGAGCAGCTCGCGGACCTCCCGGACGGACTGCGGGACATGGCCACTGTCGTCGCGATGACGGGCCCGGCCCTGCAGGGGGCGCTCGAAGGGTGACGTTCACGCCCGCCCCGCTGAACGGGCCGGGCGTGAAACCACTGAGATTCCGTCGCCGCAGAGGCATGGGGTGCTGCGCATCTTCACTGTCAGTAGGAGACGTCGAAGTAGTCGATGTCGGTGAGGGCGACCTCGAGGCCCGCGGCGCGGCGTCCGCCGTCCTTGAAGTACACCTCCTGCAGTCCTTCGGCGACGATGTCCCGCATCTGCTGGTCGGTGGCGCCCTGCTGTTGGGCGCCGAACAGGCGGCGGGCGTAAGCGGGGGAAGGTGGACGGTCAGCCGGCGCATCCGGCCGTCGTCGCGGTGCCGATCGGCGCGGTGTAGCCGAACCGGGCCCTCGTTTCGACGGTGATGCCGGTGCTGGTGGCGGCCTGCTTACGGTGGCGCCCTCGGACCTTCGGCTGCCAGCGGCCGCGGACGGCCGTCTCGATTCGGTCGGCGATGGGCCCCGGCGGGTGTTTGCGCTGACCGGTGCGGTAGCGCTCCACCGAGCGCTGGGTGACGCCGAGCTCGGCGGTGACGGCCTTGGTCGTCTTCAGCGACCCCAACAGGAAGTTGATGCGAGCTTTGAGGCCCTTGGGGGGTTCGCGGGTGAACGCCTCGAAGTCGGCCCGCCGGATAGCGTCCTCAATCTCGCCCACTGGTCAGCTCCCGTCCGTGAGCGGGCTGTGGCCGTAGCGCTGTGGGGTCAGGCAGGCGTCGGCGGCCGGGGCGAGGTCCGCGACCAGGTGCTCGCCCACGCCGGAGGCCGTGGTGCGGTCGGGTGTGAGGTAGCCGAGGATGCGCAGCTCGCCGACCGCCTTGCGGAAGGCGTCGCGGCCCTCGGCGCCAGGCGCTCGTCACGGGTGAGGGAGTTCAGTTCGCTGACCGTGGGCTCCTGGCCGGGGATGAAGCCGGTGGCGAGTTCGGCCAGGATGCCGCGGGCGCGTCAGGCCAGGCGCATGTCCCGCATCGCCCGTCCGAGCAGCGCCGGGTCATGGGCAGGCGGGGTGGTGGGGATGGGCCACTGCGGGGGCGTGGCGTCGGGGGTGGTCATCGGTTACGGCTCCTTCGATGCGGTTGAGCGTGCGCGCCAGCCTTGTCGTGGGGACGGCGCCATGCCGGTGTCGCCGGTTACGGGTCCTACTCGCCCTCGTCGAGGACGGCGTCGGAGCGTCGAATGAGCGTCACGCTCGACGCGCCACCGGTCTTCCTGCAAGAGCGGCATGCACTGCCTGAGACCTGCCGACCGAGCCCGCACCAATTGCCTGAGTGAGTCGTTGCTCTCATGCGGGACGTCTGGGCGCCCTCGCAGCACTCCCTGCCCGAAGTCGGCCGCGGGGAGGACTCTCCGCTGCTCGGACGCGCATGGCCGAACAAGAAGCTAGGGAGCGCTTCGTCGCCAGCTCCGTACGCGAGGAGGGCAGAGGGGGCGCGCGGTCTCCAGTAGCACTATGGGTCGCCCCATGGACCAGCGACCACGGTCAGGGCCGTATCGACAAGCGTCAGGCCGTCCCTTCGCGTCGTCCCGGGGGAAGAACTACTTGACTGAGTCACAGGGGCATCAGGCATACTCGCCCCTCCAGCCTTGTCGCTATGGATGACCCTAACTGCGCGGAGTATCGGGTTTTTCGATCCTCCTAGCTGTCCCGCGGCACAGTCGACGAGCTCATCGCCGCCTTCGCCGCCGCCGGTCTTGCCGACCGCGTCGGCTTCGGCGTCCGCGGCTGACCCCAGGTACGTCTCGGGCCCGCACGCCGGACACGACCGGGCCCCGGCCGGCAGAGACCCGCCGCGGCTGTCGCCCGGCGCCTGGCCCCGCCCTCACCGCTGCCCCCCCTGCGGACACACACGACGCGTCGCTCGCCCGCGCCGTGGCCGAGGCCGACGCCCTCGTCGTGGCCACCGCTCGATAGCCGACACCCCGGCCTCCCGGCGTCCCGAAGGTACGTACACATGGGCCACCCGCCCCTCACTCCCACCCGAACCCCGGCCATCACCGCTCCGGCCCCGCTGTTCCCGCGGTGCAGAAACGCACCATGACCGTGCTGCTCATCTCCCAGGGCCTCAGCGGTGTCGGCCTCGGCGCCGGGGTCACCGTCGCCGGGCTGCTGGCCGGGCAGATGTTCCACGACACCTCGCTGTCCGGACTGCCCATCGCCCTGCTCACCGCGGGCTCCGCCGTCGCCGCCGTCGTCATGGGACGCGTCTCCCAGCGCCTCGGCCGCCGCCCGGGACTGGCCGGGTACCTCACCGGCGCCCTCGGCGGAGCCGGTGTCGTCGTCGCGGCCGCGCTCTGCAGCCCTGCGCCGCTCTGACACCATCTGCCCAGGGGAAAGACGGCAGGGGCGGCAGAGGACCGTGCGGGCAGAAGCACCACTCGCCTGACGCTCCGTCGGGATCAGCGTCAAGACGTTTCCCCTACGCCCCGCAAAGCAGGGACAACACGTCCACCCTCGCGCACGACGTTTGCGAAGCAGTCAATCCCTCTCCCGGGTCCCCCGACACGTTCACGTCGTGCACTGGTGGAAACAGGTCGGCAGCCGTGGAGCAGACTGAAGAACCGGAGGTAACCGCAGCTCAGCGCCCTACTTCACCGGCTCCAGGATCGCCACGCACTCCACGTGGTGGGTCATCGGAAACATGTCGCATTGCGCCGACGTGAGAGAACGTGCAGGTCAGACCGGGTTTGACGGTCCCGCCAGGAGGCTATCGGAGGCCCGGAGCGTCAAATGAGCGTCACAGCCGTTGAGCGGTGAGGCCGTACTCCGGACTGCTGGGAGGCAGTACCCCAGCTGTCGCGCTCGGCGGGGCCCAAGGCTGGGCTGCGGCTCCAGAAAGTGGGACAGGCGCAGGTCGAGCGCAGCGTGCCCGCCTTATCTTGGCGGTCCCTTCTCATCCCGTCTAGTGGAGCAGGAGCCGTGCAGTACGCGTTGACGGAGGCGCAGGCCGTCTTACGCGGTGGAGCCGATCGACCAGCCCGTGACCCGGGACTACACCGCCAAAAAGACTTCGCCCTGTCCGTGGCGGACAGGGCGAAGCATCGTTTATGCGGCGACGGTCAACTGAGCCTCCAAACGCTCCCAGGCTCCGAGGACGGCCTTGTGTGCGTCCGGCTGCAGGTGGGCGTAGCGCTGGGTGGTCTGGAAGCTCTCGTGGCCCAGAAGGTGCTGGACCTCGTAGAGCGAGACTCCCTTCTGGACCAGCCAAGAGGCGCAGGTGTGACGCATGGAGTGCGGCGGATAGTGTGGGACGAGCTGCTGCTCACCATCACCGTCGAAGTAGTAGGCCCCTTCTACAGCCGGCCACCAAGTCTGCCGACGCCAATTGCCGTCGTCGAGGAGACGTCCCGCCCGGCCCTTGGTGACGGTGGTGAACACCACGGCATCACGGTCAAGCCCATGGATGTGACGTTCAAGTGCCTCCAGGACGTGGGGCGGCAGTGGAACCTCCCGGCGGCTCTTGGAGCTCTTCGGGTACTCCTTGATACCGCTCTTGGTATTGACCTCCACCACGAACAGTCGCGAGCGACGTTGATCGATGCGGTGCCGGTGAAGGCCGGACAGCTCGCCCCAGCGCAACCCGGTGTAGAAGCCGAGCAGGCACATCGTCCGCCACACGGTGGGCAGTTCGTCCAGGATGCTCTGTGCCTGATCGAGCGTGAACCACTGCGGCGGCTTTACCGCGACCTGGGGCAAGTCGATGCTGCGGCAGGGCGTCACCGCTATCACGTCGTCGTCGACGGCCGCACGCATGATAGAGGACGTCAAGTTGTAGGCGCGCTTTATCGCTGCGGCGCCGGCGCCCTTCTCGACCAGGGCGCGGATCCAGCTCTGGACGTCCATGCGGGTGATGGCCCGCATTTCCCAATCCGCCCAGTAGGGCATGACGTGGTGGTTGATGCTGGATGCGTCGCCCCGCAAGGTGTGGGGCTCGACCACACGTGCGTTCCACCAGCGGTCGTGCCAATCGCGGAATGCTATCTCGCCAGCCCGCGGGTCGCGCATGCTTCCGCGAGCGAACTGGGTCTCCAGCTCGACGGCCCAGGCCCGCGCCTGGGCCTTGAGGGGGAATGACTCGCTGAACCGGTCTCCTGCCCGGTTGCGTACGGTGGCCTGCCATTTACCGGACTTCAGCTTGCGCAGGTACGCGGTACTACTCCTTTATCGGTGACGGTGAGGAGGGGCCGGGATGTAAGTGAGAGATCAGCGGCGGCTGCGCGGGGAAGCGACCGACCTCCTCGTAATGAACTCCTCCAGCCCGTCAGCAGGGATACGGACGCGAGAGCGGCCCGTTCCGGTGCGTAGGTCGACGATCGGCAGTTCGCCGGCGGCAATGAAGCGGTAGACAGTGCGCCGGTCGACGTCCAATACAGCGGCGACGGCGGGTACGGACAGCAAACGGGCAGGCATGGGTGATTCCTTGAGAACGAGGCAAGGGCGACCAGCGACGGTTCGGCCGACCTGTCGGGCGGGCAAAGAATTGCCGCCTCGCGACGGGGTAGCGCTGTTCATTGCACAAGGCCGCAGACGAGTGCCGCTTCTGTTCTCCTCTCAGACTCGCGGCGCGGCCTTGTGTCCGCGACGGCTCCACCGCCAAGCACAGCCGGATGCGAACACCCTCAATGGTCACCAGGATCGCCGGTTTGGCTAACCGGCGATCGTGGTCTATGTTGCGGTCGCAGCAGCCAAGGAGCTGACTATTGCTTGCCCCTCCCGACGCCAACCGGTACGCCCTCAGGTGGCCCGTGGTCTCTGAGTCCTCGGCCAATTGCAGCGCGTGGTGGAGGGGCTGGTGTGTCGCCGCTACGACACGATCCAAGCCGCCGACCTGAGCTGCGGTGACTCGGCTTGCCGAGCGGGATGTTGCCTGGCGACATAGGCGAGAATCAGAAAATCAAGGCGGCAAACGCCCACCAGGAGAAGAACCAGGGTGGACAGCCGCACAGACCTGGGTGAGCATGCCAAAACGAAAGACTCCCGATCATTCCAACCGGTGGGCCACTCGCCAGCCGCGTGCTTCCGGGGTGTTGTACGTTGACATAGCTGCGGAGAGCGATCCAGTCTTTCTAGGTGTTCTCTCGTCTGCCGTGGGCGAATGCCAGCCCTCATAGCCTGGACACGCTCAGCAAGGCGGCAGTATCGGAACTCCGCTGATCGCTCACGCCATGGTTGCCCCTGTTCCCGTGCAATGTGCATAGCGCAGTCGACACCCTGCTCGAGCACAGAGAAGCGGCCATCCGACGGGCCAATAGCGGACGAAGGCCATTATGGGCTGCAAGCTCGGATACCTCGGGTGCCCTCTACAGCGTTCCGTCCATGGCTAGGCACTGTCTGCAGCGACCGGCGGAGGGAGTCGACACTCGTGAGTTCGACACGGCCTTGGAGTAGGGCGTCGTCACAATCGCGGACCAGGGCGCCGACCGCAGACCCCATCCAACGGGCCAGCAAGCCAATCGGCGAACGTGGTATCGGGTGGTGACGGCACGGAGTTCTTCGGCTACGGACCGGATTCCGTCGCTCATGAGAGGGTGCACGGCGCTTACCTCGCGCCCGCCCTCCCATATACCGAGCGTCTCGGCGTACGGAAGGGAACCATGGATATCCCTCGGACCGCCAACGGGCTACCTGAAGGTAGCGCGTGCCGCCGGTGCCACAGAGGTAGCCCCGCGCGCCGGTGACCGCCGCGAGGTTGGCGAGTCGCTGTACGGCTCCGCGCGGGCCGGCATCTGGCTGCTGTACAGGATCCGGCCTTTCCCCCCACCACGGGCCGCCGCGGGGCTTCCGCGCAGGGCCACACCTCCGGACCCACCCGGCGACCTCGTCGTCGTCCCGCTCGACAGCGCGACGGGCCGGAACCTGGCAGGACCAGCCGATACGTACCAGAAGCTTCCGCACGCCCCGGATCGTGTAGGTCAGGTGGAAGCGCCGGCCGATCACCGTCTTGACCCGCGCCAGCGTCCACCGCTGGCCCTCCCAACCATGCACGGCCGGCCCCTTGGCCAGCTCCGCCTGCAACTGTGCGAACTGCTTCACGCTCAGCCTCGGCAACGACGGCGGCCCCTGCGACCGCAGAGCCCGCGGACCGCCCTCGTCCCATGTCCAACCACTCCGCCGCCTGGAGCCGTAGACCCCGCACGAAACTGCTGACGTTCGGCGGCCAGCCCGCCCCCTTGTGGATACCGCATGCCTCGGGTCATACCGCAACAGACGACCAGCCGTCAGCCCATGCGCCACCACGAGTTCAACCGCAGGGAGCTCCGGGGCACAATAAATCGTCGGCAAAGCGCTGCCGTTGCATCGAACATGACGATCATCGAGCGATTGTTGAAGTCGAACCCTTTACGCATCTGCGTTCCAGCTCAGCCGGTTAGGTTTGCCCGACTGATCAGATCGTCGTACGCTGAAACCGGG
Organism: Streptomyces sp. WAC05374; assembly: GCF_004353505.1. Lineage (GTDB taxonomy): Bacteria > Actinomycetota > Actinomycetes > Streptomycetales > Streptomycetaceae > Streptomyces. Next base: position 49,070 of record NZ_SMNQ01000013.1, on the reverse strand, counting down.
CATTAGAGAGACAGCCAACTCTACACGCTGATAGCTGATGAGGAGGGGACATGCCTTTGGTTTTTGTGCACGGCGTAAACAATCGGCGGTCAGACCCCGGATACGCTAAAAGCGTTAGAGCCAGAGACTCTCTCTTCCGAAAGTCGCTGCTTGCCGACCTGGACATTCCGGCACCCGTGCAAATCTTCAATCCATACTGGGGTGATGCGGGAGCGACATTCGCATGGAATTTGGCTTGCGTACCGACCGGAAACGATAAGCTCACCTCGCTGGGTATCTCAGAAGGGCTCGACTTCTCCTCAATCGCAGCGGTAGTAGGGACACTTGCTGCCGAGGGCGAAGAAGACAGCGTACTTACCCGGATCGCAAAGAGTGGGCGCTTCGTCGAGGCATTGGACCTACTCTGGTCTGCCGCACTTTACACAGCAGACGACGAGGCAATGGACGGCCTAGCCGAACTAGCAGCAGCATCTGCTCAATTGGGGGCAAGTGACCCAAGTCCTGACTGGCTAGCCAGGGTCAACAACGATGGCCAGTTCGTCGAGTTCCTGATCAGCGAAGTCACGGCGCATTTGGACGCCGGAGATTCGGTAGACACGCCGGCAGAACAAGTTCCAGTTCCTCTTGGTGCGCGCTTCGAGCTCTGGGACAGAGTACGCCAGGGCGCGACAAGGCTGCGCGTGGAAGTTGGGGCATTCATAGGTAAGAGCGCCTGGAACACCGCACGCGACCTGGCGGTGCCCACTTTGACCCGCTTCATTGGCGATGTTCTAGTTTACCAGGCCAACCCCCAGTCAATCTTCCGGAAGGTGGTCCCCTTTTTCCGGGACGCCGCAAGTATGCGGACTGATAACGATCCACTGATCGTGATTGGGCATAGCCTCGGCGGCGTAATATCTTGTGACCTTTTGACTGGTCCCCTTAAGCACGAGATCAGCGTGGATCTCTTTTGTTCCGTCGGGTCCCAGGTTGGACTCTTCGAAGAAATGAAACTTCTTCAGGCCAGTCAGCATGACATCCCTGGTCGCGGTGGCGCCAAGGTCCCTCTACCTTCGAACATCACTCACTGGATTAATGTCTTCGACTACAACGACATACTCTCGTACAAACTGGGTGCACTCGTTGATGGTGTTGTCGACTACCCCTACGAGACGGGAGAGCTTCTTCAGGCTCACGGCTCCTACTTCACGCAGCCTGAATTTCATCGGCGCCTTTCGCTTCGAGTACAGAAAGAGCTAAGGTAGGGCGCCGCGAAAGGGCGGCTATGGCTACCATAATCGACCGCAATCCCTCACCCCCTGCAACTCATGTTTTCGTGATTGGCGTCGGGCAATATCGGCACCTGCCTGGCGGATCGAAGAAGCCGACTGGAGACACTCTAGGGATGCAGCAAATTGATATGCCCCCTCGTTCCGTCAGGTCCTTCGTCGATTGGCTGGTCGCCGACTACAGGAACGAGGACGCACCGCTGGGCTCTATCGAACTCCTCGCCTCCTCTTCCCCTGGCCCATTCCAGTATCGCGTACCCGGCGGCACGGCAAAAACCGTCGAAGCCGCAACGACGCCACGCGTGATGGACGCTTTTGAGCGATGGTACGAGAAATGCAATAAGCACGTCAACAATGTTGCCATCTTCTACTTCTGTGGCCACGGCGTGAATCGAGGAGTAAACAGCTACCTGCTACTAGAGGACTGGGGAGCGCACGCAAATAACCCCATGCACGAAAGTATCGACCTGCTTAGATTTCAAGCAGGGATGAAGCAGTGTCGCGCACAGACACAGTTCTTCATTAGCGACGCCTGCAGGGTGGCCCCCTGGGCAATAATGACCAGCGAATCGCAACTCGGGCAGCCTCTGATAGTGCCCGACAGCAGCAAAAGCCGGAAGAATCAAAATTCCACGATTGTTTACGCAGCAGGTGAAGGGCTCTCGGCATTCGGCGAGAAGAGCAAACAGACCTACTTTACCCGCGCCTTTATCGCCGCCCTAGAAGGGGCGGCAGCTGAGCGCGATGTCGATCGAAATGGGTGGCGCGTTAATAGTTGGAATCTTGTCGAGGTAACCTCCAAACTGCTTCAGTGGCGCCTCGGCGGGATTCAAAGCGCCTCCTTGGGAGGGGACTCCCGGAACACGCTTTTCACTATGCTGCATAAGACGCCCATGGTTCCCGTCGACGTAAAGTGCGAACCGCCCGCCGCATCCCGGTTTGCCGCCCTAACGCTTGCTTGCCCGCATTATTCTTTTGGCCGCTCACCTGAGTTGGGTACGTGGGAGTTGACGGCACCGATCTGCAACGACTACCTACTTGCCGCTACGTTTCGAGCGAACCGTTATCGCTCCTTCGATTTGGAGGTAGGGGTCACACCGCCCCTTCAAATATTTACAGTTACCGCGCAGTGATCATGGAATCGGGCTACCCGCTCGCAAACTTGCGGAGGAAACTCCACACAGGTGCCCGCCATTCGCTACCGTCTACGAACCACCTGCCACACTGTCTTGATGAGATGAGCGAACCTGGGGAGGTAAGCCCGTGGCCGTCGTCACGATGCGGGAGCTGCTGGAGAGCGGCGTCCACTTCGGTCACCAGACCCGTCGCTGGAACCCAAAGATGAAGCGCTTCATCTTCACCGAGCGCAACGGCATCTACATCATCGACCTGCTCCAGTCGCTGCCGTACATCGACCGCGCCTACGAGTTCGTCAAGGAGACCGTCGCGCACGGCGGCTCCATCATGTTCGTGGGTACCAAGAAGCAGGCCCAGGGGGCCATTGCCGAGCAGGCGACCCGCGTCGGTATGCCGTACGTCAACCAGCGCTGGCTGGGCGGCATGCTCACCAACTTCTCCACGGTCTACAAGCGCTTGCAGCGCCTGAAGGAGCTCGAGGCGATCGACTTCGACGACGTCGCGGCCTCCGGCCTCACCAAGAAGGAGCTCCTGATCCTTTCCCGCGAGAAGGCCAAGCTGGAGAAGACCCTCGGCGGTATCCGCGACATGCAGAAGGTGCCCAGCGCCGTCTGGATCGTCGACACCAAGAAGGAGCACATCGCCGTCGGTGAGGCGCGCAAGCTCCACATCCCGGTCGTCGCGATCCTCGACACCAACTGCGACCCCGACGAGGTCGACTACAAGATCCCGGGCAACGACGACGCGATCCGCTCCGTCACCCTGCTCACCCGCGTGATCGCCGACGCCGTCGCCGAGGGCCTCATCGCCCGTTCCGGCGTCGCCGCCGGTGACTCGAAGCCGGGCGACAAGGCCGCCGGCGAGCCGCTCGCCGAGTGGGAGCGCCACCTCCTCGAGGGCGAGGCGACGCCTCTGACATCAAGCATGTGCTCGCTCGACATCTGGTTCACGGCCGCAGGGGTGGAACCTGGCGCGCTAATTTCGATCGATCTCGTTAACATCGATCGCACAGTCGTGAAACATGAGTTCATCCACTCTGACGAGTTGACATCCATACAGGTCGGGCATTCTGGTCGTTACGAGGTTCGGGCTTCTCTCCCGGATGGGCGCATGTTTGCAACCATAGCGACAGCGCCGCAATCCGATCCTGTCGCTCTCGGCATGCCCCAGAGGTCGCTGACGGTCGCGCCCGAAGATAGCGGAGCTAAGCCTTCGTCCCTCGGCGACCTGTGGCTGTGTCTATGGGCTTGGGAGAACGGATCTTGGCATGCGCGTAGTGTCCGGACGGCCAAAATCCGTGAACAAAATTCGCAACTCATAGTCCAACTCGACTTGCCGCCGTTCGTGATTCATGCGGCACAGGTTGGGGCATCGGGCATCCCGGCACGGTGTGTGGTTCTTCCACCAACACGTAACCCGACACTCAAGGTGGGGGTGGCCGGAGCTACGGGAATCTCAGCTGGCTTCAATGCAGGCATGAAGATCAGTGGCCATTCTAGTGACCCATATGCCGAAGCACTGTGCGCGTACCGAACGGCTGGGCATTTGCGAACCGCTCAAGCGCTGGCAGAAAGGTGGTTGGACCAACTTAGCCATGAGAGGGACTGGCTCCACCGCGATAATGCCGCTGCGGCGGTGGCGGCTGGATACTTCCTAGTCCGGACTAGCCAAATCGTAAGATTGCAGTCATGGGTCGAAGAGTTTGCTCACCAAACCCCGTGGCTACCAGACTCCTCCATTCTGCACGCGGCATGCCTTGCATCGGCTGACGAGGCAAGATCTGATGAAATCAGATCTCTAGTACGCCAGGCTCTAGAGGCCGGTATTCCAGTTCATTCGGATGGTCTCCGGCTTCTTCTTGACCTATTGAAGGGAACTCAAGGCTGGGCCCTTACGGAAGGCGTGCGCCAATTCGGTCGGCGTCGGCTAGAACCATACATCGGTGCCGCAGATCCGGAATGCACTTGGACCAGCTTTAGGGGGGCCCCGGACGAACCAGCCACGGCGGCAGGGAGCACAGCAGACGGCAGCGCACATCCTGACCTCGAACTCCGCTTTTCCTTTCATGAGTATGAGCATGAGCCTGCCGCCACCGCTTCCGCTCCGCTCGAACAGCACAGCGCGTCTGATGCTCTCTGACGCTGGCTCCCTGCGGTTGAACTCGTGCTGGCGCATGAGCTGACGGCTGGTCGCCTGTTGCCTCAGCGTTCGGCGGCGTCCCTCCAGTAGTCCTTCAGCATCTCGCTGGGCCACGCGGGCTGGGTGACCGTGCCACGCGGCAGAAACTCTTCGAAGACCGCCACAAGGTCCACCACCAGGGTGCCATCGTCGGCATCGAGGTCGGTGACGTGCAGGTCCCGTCCGTCGACGCGGAGCAGTCTGGGGAACGAGGTCGCGAGCCGGGCAGGACGTCGGTGGTTGTGGTGCACGAAGGTTCCCGTGGCCGGCCACTCCGGGTTGTCCCGCGGGCTGCGCGCGTGGAGAGCGACGTCCTCGGGGGAACCGAAGTTGAAGAACCAGGTGACCTGGAGATGGGAGAACTCCTCGATCCCCTGCAGCGTCTCCTCCGGGTACTCCGGGCGCAGCCGAATGATCGACTCCACACCGCCCTTGAAGTCGTCGAGCCGCCCCTTGTGGCCTCCGACCACCTCGGCGATCACCGGCACCTCGATGGACTTTGTGGACACGGGTTCCCCCTTCTCCGCTCGCGGCACGGCAAGGCGGTCAACCACAGCATGCCCGCCTTCACCACCATGGCGCCGTCAGGCTACTCGTTCGAGTACGGCCTTGGCGCGCTCGTCGATCTCCGCCGCCACGCTGATTCCCCGATTGCGGAAGGGGGACAGCACTCGGCGCATGTTCACGGCTGCCTCGCGTGCTCTGCCCGACTGCACGCCTTCCATCGCGTCCAGGGCCTGTGCCCACGTGTGGCACGCGGCCTCCACGTTCCCCTGACGTGCCTGCACAGTGCCCATGTAGCCCAACGTCACCGCGTGGGTCCGGCTGAAGGTGTCGGCCTTCCTCGTCAGCACGCTGTTGTTGAACTCTCTAAGCGCTCCGTCGAGATCGCCGAGCGTCCACAGGGTGCGGGCGGTCTCGTGGGCAAGGGAAGCCCGCTGGAAGAACCACACCCGACTCGGATCCTCGTCGCCGACGTCCGCCGCAGTGAGGTCGTCCTCAGCCCGGAGAAGCGCTGCAATCGCGGCGCGCTTTTGCCCGTCGGCGGCCAGGCTGCGTGCCTGGACCACTCCGAGCAGCGCCCTCTCGCGGGGGGTCGCCAGGGTGTACCGCTTGCGCGCCACGGAGGCCGTGGCGAGATCGACGGCAAACCGTGGGTGGCCGAGGTCCGTTGCCTGATGGGCCATCGCCCGCAGGATATGGCCGGCCAACGGAGCGTCGTCCGCTTCCGCCGCGAGCTTCAGGGCCAACGTGAAGTAGCGCCGCGCGGACTCGTGGTGTGAGGCGTCGAAGCTCATCCAACCGGCGACGTACACCGCCTCGGCCGCAGCGGCAAGAAGGGCACGACGAGTGTCGTCGCTGGCGAACACCCCGCCGATATACCTGGCGACGTCGTCGACGAGGTACTGGTAGAGCGCCGTACGGCCATCCATGCCGCCGTGGCGCTGGTCTCTCCGAGAGAAGAACTCCGTCATCTCACGGACGGCACTGACTTCTGCGACCCCGATTCTCCGGCTCGTCGCCGGGGGGCGGGACTTCGCCCGCTGGGGTGCCTCGTCCCACCACTGCTGTCCGGGCAGGGCCAAGCCGCCCACCGAGTAGGCGGCGCCGGCCAGCAGTCGGCGGCGTTCGAGGTCCACGTCGCTTCTCCCAAGGTCTACCAGCGCAGTCAGCGTATCGACGTTCCACTCCGATGCCGTGACTGCACCCGTGTCTGGCACGGAGAGCCCGATTTCAGCCGGAGTGATGGGGCGTTGGAGCCGCCGGGACAACGTCTCGCACAAGATAAGGGGCGCTCTGCCCGAGGGCTGTGTTCCCCCCACCCACATGGCGATGTGCGACCGGCTGGTGCCCAGCAGTTCTTGCGCTCCTACCTCGGCCGCGACCCTCACGAAGGCAGCCGCCACCTTTGGCTGCGACCAGCCTGTTTCCGCGATTGCGTCGGCCAGCTTCACATTCCGCTCGCGCGCCATCGTCTACCTCGGTTCACCAAAACGATCTTTGACGGGTTTGACGGCCCCGGCAGCCGCCCGGAGATACCGCCGCGATGTGATCCGCGGTTCGCTCGTGGTCAACGAAACCACCAACTGCTCTTGTCCGGGAGGAAACCGGTGAAGACCAGCCACACGACTGGCGCCGATGCCCGGACCTCTTCGGGCGACGGGCGAGCACCCGCCTCGACGTCCGGAGTTCGGCACTTCGACCAACCCCCGCCGATGGCCGAGCTCGTGCACAACCTCCGCCGCTTCGACCGCTCCGACAGATCCGCCGATCGAGTCCTCCACGGGCTCAAGCACCGTTGTGAGAAGGCGAACATGGACCGAATCGAAAGCCTGGGCAGCGTAATCAGCGCCCCTGAACACCAGAAGAGCCTGACGCTCGCCGCAGATGACAGGGCTCCGGGCAGGGCACGGTCCTTCACCCGCCAGGCGCTGACGGCGTGGGGGGTGGAAGACGTTCTGGACCAGGCCGAGCTGATCGTCAGCGAGCTCACCACCAACGCCGAGCGTCATGGCCGAACTCCCGACGCCGACCGAGTCCTTCTCCCCAGAACGGACGGCGAACCCGTCGATGAGATCACGCTGACGCTCGTCCTCCAGGCCGGCGTTGTGGGGATCGAGGTCGAAGACAACTCCCCGGAGCCCCCGGTGCCTCAGATTGCCTCGCTCTACGCCACAAGCGGGCGGGGCCTGCACCTCGTGTCGGCGACGGCTGACGCCTGGACTGCCTGCCCCACGGAAGACGGACGCGGCAAGAGGGTGATCGCCCTCGTGAGGCGCCCCGAGTCGCCCATCACCTCCTGACCAACTCCCCTTGGAGACCCGTGATGCCATCCCGGTTTACGCCCCCACCCATGCCGCCCTCCGGCGGAACGAGGCTGGGCTTCGGCACCGAAGCCGTACGTGTGCTGCTGCTCGACCTGGATGGCGTGCTCGTCGACACCCGCCCAGTCATGGAAAGCGCGTGGCGCCAGGTCCGTGAAGACCACTGCCTGGACGTGCCGTTCGAGGAGTACGAGCGCCACCTGGGTCGGCCCTTCGCCGACATCATGGAGCAGCTCGGGCTCGCTGACGCCGAGCCGATCCACCAGACCTACTCGAAGGCATCGACGGACGCTTCTCACCTCGCCCGACAGTTCGACGGCGTCGCGGAGGTCCTGCACGCCTTCGCCGCTGCCGATTGGCGGATGGGGATCGTCACGTCCAAGCCGTTGAAGCGAGCCACTCCTCTGCTGGCCCAGCTCGGCGTCCCGTTCGCCACGGTGCGCACTCCCAACGGGGTGGGGCGGGGCAAACCCGCACCGGACCCGATCATGCTCGCCCTGATCGACCTCGGCGCCGACCCGGCCGACGCACTGTACGTCGGGGACATGGCGGTCGACCAGGAGGCGGCCCGCCGCGCCGGCGTCTCGTACGTGCACGCGGGCTGGGGCTACGGCACCCCGAGCTCCCCGGCCCCCTTCGTCGCCGAATCGCCGAAGGACCTGCTGCGGCTCGTGGACACCGGCCCGTTCCTCGAAGGGAGCCTGGTATGACGCCGCCCAAGCGCAGCGCCCTCGGCATCGCCCGGGTCGAGGCCGATGGCAAGCCCCTCTGGGCGCTGGTCGGCGAGGGCGCGCTCGCGACCATGAAATCCGACCGGATAGCCACGTCCGAATTGGAGGCCCTTCCGTTCGACCCGGCGGGAGCGGAAGCACGTGTTGACCAGGTGATGGAGGCCCTCGAAGCGTACGGCGCTGACCTCGCGAGGACGCCGGGAGGCGCGGGGTGGTTGTACGTCCAGCACGTGCCGGCGCGGCGCCTGGTGGCGCAGGTCGTACGCAAGCTGGCGGCGCTCAGCACCTGGGGGCCGTTCGCCAAGGCTCCAGGTCCGCTGAGGCTCGCGCCGTACGAAGGACTCGTCGGGCTGCGGTCGAGCAGCTCGCGGGAGTACCGGGCCTACACCGTCACCTGGTCGGGCATCGCCTATCTGCTCGGTGCCGCGGGCCCTCACAATCCCCTCCGCTCCGCTCAGTTACGCAACCTCCCTCCTCTCCTGGCGGCCGCAGCGGTGCCGGGTCAGGCTCCCTCGGAGCTGCCGCTGAGTGAAGTGGTGGCGCTGTCGTGGTCCTCCCGTCACGCGGCCACTCTGCTGCCGGTGCTGGAGGAGCTGGCCAGGAACGGACGCCCGAGCCTCGTAGTGGATTTGGCGACCGACCCAGCGGAGCGGTGCCCGGCTTCAGAAGTCGCGGGGGTGAACCTGTGCTCGCCGCCGACCGGTCTCTTCGACCTCTCCGGCGCCGTGGACGGTCTGAGGCGGCGGGACGACGGCCGCGTCGTTCGGGTCGATGAGCACGAGGTTCGACTGGACCGGCTGGTCCGTCTCGTGTCCGTACTACTGGAGACGAGCGGCGGATGCACGCAGCCCTCGTGGCGATCGGTGGTCCGGGCGGAGACGTGGCTGGACGGCGTCCTCACCGCAGCCCGGCCGCACACCGTTCTGGTCAGCAACGACACCAGCCCGCTGGGTGCACTGGCTGTACACGTGGCAGAGCGCCATGGCGCGAATGCGGTGCATGTCCAGCACGGAGCCTGGACGGCGGAGTCGGTCGCATGGCCTGCGCTACACAGCCGCGACATCGTCGTCATGGGTGAACGGGATCTCCCTCTCGCGAAGGCGTGGGTGCGCCACCCTGGCGCTGAGATCCACGTCCTGGGCCAGCCCCGCTTCGACGCGCTCGCCGGCCTCAGCCGCGAAGCCCAGCGGCGCTACCTGGAGGATCTGCTGTCACCCAGCCCACGGCGAGGCCCTGCCCGAATCGCGGTGTGGGCCTGCCAGCCCTTCGGACCCGACCGGCTCAAGGCCCATGCCGACCTCCTCCTGGACGGTCTGTGGAAGGCCGGCGACTGGGGACTCGTCATCGCGCCGCACCCGGCACAGAGCGTCGACGTCTTCGCCCCCGTGCTCCAACGGGACGGCCGGCCGCTCGTGGCTGTGGCCGATCCCCGGGTCGGCGCTCGCGGCTGCCTCGCCGGCGCCGACGCCCTGGCAAGCGCCTATTCGACGTGCGGCATCGAAGCCGCGCTGCTCGGGGTCCCGGTGCTCGAACTCGGCTCGCCCGACGAGCGCACGCTCGGCCTCTCCGACCACGGCCTCGCACGGCGGTGCAGTACCGCCGACGAGGTGGCCGACGCCCTCGTCGCACTGCGCGATCCGAGCCCGCCCGCCGACCGGGCGGCGACGGACGCGGTGTGCCGGTGGCGCGGCGACAGCGCCGCCCAGATCGCACGCCTAATCGCCCGGCGCGCCGACGGCGATGTCCTGCACTCCCACCATGTCCATCACGATGCCCGGAGCGCCGACTCTGGACGGCCGCAGGGTGAAGGAGCTTCTGCCCGATGACACATCTGACCGCCGACAGCGTCGCTGAGCTCTTCGTCGGCGCGGTCGCCCTGGCCAAGAGCGGCGAGAAGGTCAGCCCGCGGGACATGGCGACCCGCGAGGTCCTCGACGTCCACATGCGGCTGACCCAGCCGCGGGCCCGTCTGCTGTACGCGCCGCCGGCGCGTGTCATCAACCCGGCATTCGCGGTGGCGGAGACCGTCTGGCACCTATCCGGCTCGGACGCCCCGTGGATCTTCGATTACAACGCGCGTCTCCGGCAGTACGCGGACGACGGTGTCCTGCGTGGTGCGTACGGGCCGCGAATGCGGAAGTGGGCGGGCAACGTGGATCAGCTGCACCGCGTCGTCGAGATCCTCAAGGAGGACCCGGACTCGCGTCGGGCCCTGATCCAGCTCTACGACCCGGCCCAGGACGCCGCCGGGCACAAGGACGTGCCATGCACGCTGGGCTTCCGCTTCTACCTGCGCGCCGGCCGACTGCACATGTCGACCACCATGCGCGGTCAGGACGTGTGGATCGGCATGCCGTACGACCTGTTCTTCTACACCGTGCTGCACGAGCTGGTCGCCGGGTGGCTCGGCGTCGAGCTGGGCGAGTTCCACCACCACGTGGGATCGCTGCACATCTACGAGAACCACCTCGATCAGGCCGACGAGCTGACCTGCGTCACCGCGAGCGCCGTCATGCCGGACCTCACCACACCGTGGCGGGGCTTCGACGGCCTCCTGGACCAGGTCGAGGCGCGTGACGTGACCGGCCACCCGGGCTGGGACACGATGGCCGAGACGCTGCGGAGCTACCGCCTGTGGAAGGACGGCCTGCGTGAACAGGCGTGGCGGGCGGCCGACAAGATCGACGGGCCGCTGGGCCAGGCGCTGACCTCCTGGTACGGCGAGCTGAACCGCCGTGTTCCCACCTCGACCGCGCGTGAGACGGCGCAGACCCGGTGATGGCCGCCATGGACCGTGCGCCCTCGGTGATCCTCGGCCTGTGCTCGTACACGCACGACTCCTCCGCCGCTTTACTGGTGGACGGGGAGCTGATCGGCTTCGTCGAGGAGGAGCGGCTCTCCCAGCAGAAGCACACCAAGGACTACCCCCACCGCGCCGTCGACTGGCTCCTGGGAGAGGCCGGGCTCACCGTCGCCGCGGTCGACACCGTCGCCTACAACTTCCAGTCGGCCCGCTACCTCGCCGAGTCCCCGGCCGCCCTGCGCCTGGCGCTGTCGGCCACGACACGCAACCGGGCCCTTCCACGGGCGCGGGGCTTCGCCAAGGTGGCGCTGCGCACCCATCTGCGCACCCGCACGCTCGGCCGGCTATTCCCCGCCGCCCGCGTCTCGCCCGTCCTGCACCACCGCGCCCACCAAATGGCGGCCTTCGCCGCCTCCGGGTGGAACGAGTCCGCCGTTCTCGTCGTCGACAGCCTCGGCGAGCGGCAGACCACGACCATCGCCCGAGGACACGACGCGCTCCACCCCGCCACCCGCACCCTGGAGGCGATCAACGACCCCGCCTCCCTGGGTTACGTGTACGGCGCGGTCACCGAGCACCTCGGGTGGCGACGCGGTGACGAGGAAGGCACCGTGATGGCACTCGCCGCCCTCGGCGACCCGGAGCGGTTCCGGGACCTCTTCACCCGGGCCGTGCGCACCACGCCCACAGGCTTCGTGGTCGAACCCGCCTACTTCCCGCCGCGCGTGCTGACCTCGGGCTACCCGCGCACCTCTCGCCGCTTCATCGCGGAGACGTGCCCCGAGCGCCATCCGAGCGAGCCGCTCCAAGACGTCCACCGGGATCTGGCCGCCGCGCTCCAGGAGCGCACCGAGCAGGTGATGCTGCACCTGGCCCGCCGGGCTCGGATGATCACAGGATCGCGCCGTCTGTGCGTCGGCGGCGGAGTCGCCACGAACTGCGTGAGCATCGGCCGGATCATCGAGGACGGCATCTTCGACGAGGTCTTCGTCCCGCCCGCCCCCGGCGACGCCGGCACCGCGATCGGGGCCGCCATCGCCGTGCACACCGCCAGCCGAAATCGGCGGCCCTTGTCCGGTGTCGCGCGGGCCTGCTACCTCGGCCCCTCGTACCAGTACCAGGCCCTCGACCTCACGCCGTGGCCCAACCTCCAGCTGAAGACGCTGGGCGTCGAGACGGCCGAGTTCCTCGCCGACCAGCTCGCTCACGGTATGATCGTCGGCCTCTTCCAAGGCCGGGTCGAGGCCGGCCCCCGCGCCCTGGGGAACCGCTCGATCCTCGCTTCCCCACTGGAGCCCGGCGTCGTCGAGCGGCTGAACGCCACCGTGAAGTTCCGGGAGCCCTTCCGCCCCTTCGCCCCCATGGTCTTGGCCGAACGCGCCGAGGAGTTCTTCACCCTCGGCCAGCAGGCGCCGTACATGTCGATGGCATCCGGCGTGACCGACAAGGCGCGCGAGCGGGTGCCGGCCATCGTGCACGCCAACGGCACCTCGCGCCTTCAGACCGTCACCCGCTCGCAGAACCCGTTCATGCACGACGTGCTCAGCGCCTTCGGCCGCCGCACCGGGGTGCCGGTCCTGATCAACACCTCGCTCAACGTCAAGGGAAGGCCGATCTGCGGGACACCAGAGATGGCTCTGGACTGCCTGGTCAGCTCCGGACTGGATGCCCTGCTGCTGGAAGGTCGGTGGATCACCAAGTGAGGATCGGATACAGCTTCTGGGGATTCCTCGGCAACGGGATCACCGACACCCCCGACGGGGGCCGCAGCCACCGTCGCCCTCTGGTCGACGCCCTCCTCGGCGGCGGCCACGAGGTCATCTTCCTGCAGGCCAACCGCGACCTGATCGAAGCCGGCGACGACCTGGGCAACGCCTACACCTTCCACGGCGGCATCCCGGACATCGACGTGCTGTTCCTGGAGTGGCGTTGGGCGATCGACGGGCGCAACACCACCCCGTGCGGCACCGAGGGGCACACCTGCGACCTGCACCGACAAGCCGAACGCATCACCCGGTACACCGTGCGGCGGAAAACACCGACCGTGGTCTGGGACAAGGACCGCCAGCTCCGCCCCGACAGCATGTGGCGGGGTGCTCACCGGACCGCCGTCTGCGAGGCCGCCCTCGAGCCGACGCCCGGCGCCCACCGGCTGCTCTTCCCCGTCGATGACCGTCTACTCGCCGAGGCGGACCCGCTCGCGCTCGCCAAGAAGCCCCGAGACCTCGCCCTCGGCTACGTCGGCAACCAGTACGACCGCGACGACCACTTCAACCGCTTCTTCGCGCCGGCCGCCGCCCGCTTCGACCACCTGGTCGGGGGCAAGTGGACCAAGACCAGCCGCTGGCCGCACGTGCGGTTCCTCGGCAGGCTCCCCTTCCCGGCGGTGCACGCCGTGTACGGCAGGTCCCTGGCGACCATCCTCATGCTCCCCGAGAGGTACGCCGCCGTCGGGCAGATGACGCAGCGGATCTTCGAGGCCGTGCTCGCCGGCTGCCTGCCGCTCGCCCCGGCGGACATCCGCCACGTCGACCAGTTCGTGCCCGCAGAGCTGATCGTGCGATCAGGCCAGGACGTCTTCCAGCGGCTCTCGTATCTCCAGCGGATCGCCGGCACCCAGCAGCACGCGGACCTGATCGCGGCCTGCCTGGATCGCCTGGACCTGTTCCGCCTGAGCCGGCAGGTCGTGGCGCTGGAAGCCGCCCTGGACACGGCTGTCAATCCCGTCGCGGCAGAGCGGGGAGCGGCGTGATGCAGTTGACCACCCGGGCCATGGTGTCTGGATCATACGAACGTGTCGAAGCAGCCGGTCTGACTGGGCGGCCGAGCACCTCTACGCTGGAGCATCATGAAGAAGGTCGTCATCGTCGGCTGCGGAGGCAGCGGCAAGTCGTACGTGGCTCGCGAGCTGGGCAGGATCCTCGACGCCCCGGTGACGCACCTGGACGCCGCGTTCTACGACGACGAGTGGAACGAGCTACCCATGGAGAAGTTCGCCGCGCTTCAGCGGGAGCTGGTCGCGCGGCCGGCGTGGGTGATCGACGGGAACTACAACTCGACGCTGCAGATCCGGCTCGAAGCCTGCGACACGGTGGTCCTGATGGACGTCTCGACCGTGGCGGCGCTGTACGGGATCTTCTCCCGGCAGATCCGGCACGGCGCCGGGCACAAGGGCAACGGGGTGCACAACCGCATCCACTGGGGCGTGATCAAGTACGTGGCGACGTACCGCCGCAAGATGCGCCCGCGCGTGATGGCCAAGATCGAGGAGTTCGCCTCGGGCCGTGCCGACGTGGTGTTGCTGTCCAACCGGCGGCAGACGCGCCGCTGGCTGCGGAAGGTCGCCGCAGAGCACAGTTGAGCGCTCCGCGCCCCCGAGGGGAGGGCGCGGCATGAGCGGCGCCAACCCCTTCCTGGACCCCGCGCGTCAGGAGGAGCTGTACGGGCACGCCTCTCGGCTCGCTGGCCGCTCCAACGCGCTGATGCGGGCGAAGACCACCGGGCGCCCCGTACCGGACACGATCGTCGGACTGGTGCGCGCCCACCACGAGCGGCCGGACCGTCTCGGCCTGGTCCTGGACCTTGGCTGCGGGCGCGGCACGAGCAGCCTGACCTTCGCCCAGGAGCTACGGCCCCGGCGCGTCGTCGGCCTCGACGCCGCGCCGGCCCTGATCGAGCATGCGCTCCAAAGGGCCCGGCGGATGCCCGGCCTCCCGGCGAGCTTCCTTCAAGGCGACTTCCACCATCTCCCAGTGGCCGCCGGCTCGTGCGATGTCGTCGTCGCCGCGTTCTGCCTGTACCACTCGCCGCGCCCGCAGACCGTGGTCGCGGAGATCGACCGGGCGCTCGCGCCCGGAGGGCTGGCCGTGCTCGTCACGAAGGGGCTCGACAGCTACCGGGAGATGGACCAGCTGATCGTTGCCGCCGGCCTCGATCCTCGGGCCGAGGAGCACGAGAGCCTGTACGTCTCGGCGCACAGCGGGAACCTCGCCGGGCTGGCCGCCGTGTCGCTCGATGTACTCGCCGTGGAGGACGAGGAGCACAGCTTCACCTTCGACGGCCACAACCACGTGGCCGAGTACCTGGCCACCAACCCCAAGTACGACCTAGCGCCCGGTCTGTACGGCAATCCGGGCGCGCTCGCGGCGACCCTGCACGAGTTCGTGCCGGACCGGCCACTCACCACCCAGTCCCTCGTCACCTTCGTCGTGGCCCGGTCACGGGGAGGCAGGCCATGACCGTCCTCCGGTTCACCAAGCACTACGAGACCCCCGGCAAGGTGGCCTCGGCAGCCCGTCACCACGCCTGGCTCGCCGAGCACGCACGGCCGCTGCGTCTGCCGGTGCTGACGGTAGTCGGGCCGACGAGCCTGACGTACGAGTGGATCGACGGCCGCCCGGCGCGGCCCGAGGACCTACTCACCCTGGCCGGGTTGCTGGGCGACGCCCACGGCGCCGCCTGGACCAGCGATCTGCGGCCGGCCGCGCTGAACACGCCGCACCGCTTCCAGGACGGCACCGTGTTCAGCGACTACCTCGGTCCCCGGCAGACCGCCCTGCGAAGAAGGCTGGAACAGGGCTACCTGCCGGATTGGGTCGCTCTCCAGGCGATGCTGGCGCTGCTGGAGAAGACCGCCGAGGGGCAGACCGCGTTCTATAAGGACAGCAACCCCCGGAACTTCATCATCACCGAGGCCGGCGACGTCTACACCGTCGACACCGACGATCTCACGCTCGCCCCGATGGCGTACGACCTGGCGAAACTGATCGCCACGTTGATCCTGACGTACGGGCCTCTGCCGACCGAGTCCGTCAACGCGAGCCTGCAGGCGTACAACGAGGCCGCCGGACGCCACGACGCCCGGCTCGGCGCCACGGATCGCGAGCGGCTCGACGACTTCCTCGCCCTGCATGCCGTCCTGACCGCCCCGTACGCCGGGCGCAACGGCTACCGCCACAGCGGGGCACCCCACCCCTGCCCGGGAGGTTCCGCATGATCACCACCGAACTCGTCTTCGTCCGCCACGGCGAGGCCCAGTGCAACGTCGACGGCTTGGTCGGAGGCCCGCGCACCTGCACCGGGCTGACCAACCGCGGATACGCGCAAGTCGAGCAGGTGGCACTGCGACTCGCCGCCGAGCACCGCGACGAGCCGTTCGACGTGCTGTACGCCGGACCGCGCATCCGCCTGCGCCAGACCGGCGAGATCATCAGCCAGGCCCTCAGGATCCCCCTGTCCGTGGACGACCGTCTCGACGGTCCCAGCCACGGCGCCGCCGACGGCCAGCCCTGGACCGAAGTGAAGACCGCCGCCGATGGTGGACCGCACGCCCACCCAGATAGACCCTGGGCTGCTGAATCCGATACCTGGAACGGCTACCTGGAGCGGGCCGGTCGCTTCCTGCGGGAACTCATCGACCAACACGAGGGCGAACGCGTCCTCTTCGCCGCGCACGGTGAGACCGTGATCGTCGCCCACACCATGCTCCTGGGCATCCCACTCGGTGCCTCGGCCGGATTCACGATCTCCCACGGCTCCATCAGCCGCTGGCAGCACCACCTCAACCGCCTCGGCCAAAGACGGTGGATGCTCAACCGGCACAACGACACCGCGCACCTGGCCGCCTTAGCGCAGGAGGCTGCCTCGTGATCACGCTGTCCGACGACCCGCGCCTGAACCTGGCCCGAGGCGCGCTCGGGTCGGTGCGGATCGTGCACGATCCGACGCTCCCGCCCCGCGTCCTGCGCGTGGTCGATGCCGAGGGCAACGAGTTCTTCGCCAAACACCACAGCGAACGCGACCGGTACATCCGGGAGCTGCACGCCTATCTGACCTGGGGGGCCAACCTGATCGGCCACGTCCCCCGTGTGGTGGGCCGGCAGGACAGGACGTGCACCCTGCTGCTCACCGCTGTTCCCGGGGTACGGGTGGACTCGGTCGCACCAGGGTCACCCGAGGAGGAGCAGGCTCACTATGAGGCCGGGCGCGTGCTGGGCAAGCTGCACCACGCCACCTCGGTAGCGCGTACCGGCGCTGTAGGCACGGAACTCGCTCAGCGGCTGCGCAACTGGACCGCCCGCGCAAACCGGGCGGGCCTCATCTCCGCGATCGAACGCGACCGTCTGAGCCACCACGCGGACGTCCTGACGAACACGCTCATGGACAGCGCTGTGTGTCACCTCGACTACCAGCCGCGGAACTGGATCCTCGGCGACGTTTTCGGGCTGTGCGACTTCGAGCACATGCGCCGCGACGCCCGCATCCGGGACTTCGCCCGGCTCGAGTTCCGCCGGTGGCAGGCCGCCCCCAACCTCCGCACGGCCTTCTTCGCCGGATACGGAAGGCCACCGAACGACACCGAACAGCGGCTGCTGGAGTCCTTCGGCGCCATCGAGGCCGTCACCGCCCTCGTCCGCGGACACGAGCAGGACGACCTCGCCCTCAGCACTCACGGCCGCACCGTTCTGGCCCGACTCCCCTGAACCACCCGCTCCTCGATCCCTGGAGACCTCCGTGTCAGAGTTCTCGTCCCACCTCACCACCGCCGTACCACGTCGGGCGGTGGTGACCGGCGCCGCCGGGTTCATCGGCTCGCACCTCGCGCACGCGCTCGTCGAGGCCGGCACTGTCGTCATCGGCGTCGACCGGCGCGACCCGGCCGCCGACCCCGCGGCCGCTGCCAACCTCGCCGTCCTGCACGGCCTCCCGGGCTACATGCACGTCACCGCGGACCTCCTCAGCTGCGCGATCGAGCCGCTGTTCGTCGACGCGAACGCCGTCTTCCACCTGGCGGGCATCCCCGGAGTACGCCCCTCCTGGGGGCCGAAGTTCAGCGAGTACGTCGCCTCCAACGTCCTGGCCACCCACCGCGTTATGGAAGCCGCCGCCCGGATGGGCGTCCCCCGGCTTGTGGTGGCCTCCTCCTCCAGCGTCTACGGCCCCACCGACGGCGGTCCGAGCGTCGAGACCGACCGGCCCCAGCCGGCCTCCCCGTACGCGGTCACAAAACTTGCCGAGGAGCAGCTCTGCCTCGCGCACGCGACGCAGGCCCAATGTCCCACCAGCGTCGTCGCCCTGCGGTACTTCACGGTCTACGGCCCCCGGCAGCGCCCCGACATGTTCACGCACCGCGCCCTCAAGGCCGCCCTGACCGGTCAGCCGCTGCGCCTTTACGGGGACGGTCACCAGCGCCGGGACTTCACGTACATCGACGACGCGGTCGCCGCGACCATCGCCGCGGCCACCATCCCGACGGCCAACGGGGTGATCAACGTGGGAGGCGGTTCGAGCGCTTCCCTGCTCGAAGTGATCAACATCGCGAACAGCCTCACCGGGCGCGAGATCCAGGTTCACCAGGAGAACCCGCGGAGCGGCGACGTCCTTACCACCCGCGCCAACCCGGGTCGTGCTCACGAGGTCCTGGGCTGGCAGCCCCAAGTGGGCCTCCCCAACGGCATGCGGGCTCAGATGCAGGCGCTGGCCGCCGAGTCCGCCGCGTACGGCCGCGCGGCATAACCAGCGGGATGAGGAGGAGTTGCAGTGGAGAGTCCTGAGAAGGCCCGGCTGGACGCCTTCTTCCAGCAAATCACGACACGGTTCCCCGCCAGCGATTCCGTCACCACACTGGTCATCACGCACCTCCTGTCCGAGCGGCCGGCGTTCCTCCGCGCGATGGCCGCGACGTCCACGGTCGCCGCCGTCCTGCCCAAGCCCAGGTCCGTCGACGAGCCGACGCTGGAGCAGGTCCGACGTGCCTTCACCGTCCATGACCTCAGCCGAGAGCTGTTCGCCGACTCGACCAGGGCATTGGAGTACCTGGAGGACACGGCCGGCGGCCGGAACGTCGTCCTGGTGGATATCGGTGGCTACTTCGCGCCCTGTCTCGACACCCTCGTGGAGAAATTCTCCGGCCGCGTCCTCGGCGTCGTCGAGGACACCGAGAACGGACACCAGAGGTACGCGGCGCTCGACCACCTGCCCTGTCCCGTCGTCTCGGTGGCCCGCTCCCCGCTGAAGGACTGCGAGGACCACCTCGTGGGCCGGTCCATCGTCTTCTCCACCGACGCCCTCGTACGTGCCCGCGGCGACATCCTGACCAGCAGAAACGCCTGCGTCATCGGCTTCGGCAAAGTCGGCCGGGCCATCGCCCAAACCCTGCGAGCTCAGGATCTGCGCGTCACCGTGCACGACACCGATCCGGTCAAGAATGTGCAGGCGCACTCCCAGGGCTTCCGTACAAGCACATCGACGGCCGAGGCACTCCAGGACGCGGAACTCGTCCTGTGCGCCACCGGCAACCTCGCACTCCGCCACGGCGACTTCGCCGCCCTGCGCAACGGGGCCTACCTCGCCTCGGTGACGTCCTCGGAGGACGAACTCGAACTCGGCAGCCTCCACGGCCTCTACCAGCGCACTTCGATCGGCGAACACCTGACGCGCTACGAGATCACCGGCCACTACTTCTACGTCCTCGCCGACGGCGGCGCCGTCAACTTCGTGCATGGGGCCGCCGTCGGCACCTACATCCATCTCGTCCAAGCCGAGATACTCGCCGCCACCGCGGCCCTCAGCCACGGCCGCTTCCAGCCCGGCCTGCACGACATGCCCGCACCCGATCGCCAGGCCATCGCCAGGACCTGGCTCGACTCCTTCAACAGGTGATCCCATGTCCCCGTCCCTCAACCACATCCGCGCCACCGCAGAGGCGTACCTCGACCGCTACCCGGACGAGCGAGACGTCCTAACAGCGCTCTTGGCCGCTCTCGACGGCGACGACGATCCGACCAGCCGCAAGACGTTCCCCACGCACGTCACGTGCAGCGCCATCGTGATCGACGTCGGCGACCGGGTGCTGCACATCCACCACAACGTGACGGGCAAGGCCCTCGCGCCCGGCGGCCACAACGAGCCGGGCGACCAGGACCTGCCCGGTGCCGCTCTACGTGAACTATTCGAGGAGACCGGTATCCCTCGTGACGCCGTCGTCCCCCTCCCGGGCTTCGAGACCGTGCCGCTGGACATCGACGTGCACGACATCGCCGCGAACGCCGCGAAGGGCGAGCCGGCCCACCAGCACGTGGACTTCCGCTGGGCCTTCGTCCTCCGGACCCAACACACCGTGACACTCCAGGCCGAAGAGGTCGGCGGTTACGAGTGGCGCTCCTTCGAGGATGCCGCATCGCCGACCGTCCGCGCCAAGCTGGCCCTCCTCCCTCGCCCCACCCGTTCCTGACACCCACAATGGGAGTACGCCGTGGCCGCCACCACCGCCGCACCGCCGAGCACCGCGCCCCGACGCCACATAGCCGTCATCCCCTGTCGCTGGGGAGCCTCCCGCTTTCCGGGGAAGCCCCTGGCACAGCTCGGGGACAAGCCGCTGCTGTGGCACGTCCACCAGCGCTGCCTGGAGGCGAAGCGCCTCGATGGCGTGGTAGTCGCCACCGACGACGAACGCATCGAGGCGGCGTGCCAGGAATTGGGCATCGAGTGCGTGCGCACCGGAGAACACCTCACCGGCACCGATCGCGTCGCAGAGTGCGCGGAGCGCCTGCCCGCCGGTGCGTACATCAACGTCCAAGGCGACGAGCCGTTCATCTCGCCCGTCGCGATCGACGCCGTTTCGGAAGCCCTGGAACACCTGGTGCCGGGAACGCTCGCGGTGAACGCATATACGGAGCTGGACGACGTCGGTGCCGTCCTGGACCACAACGTCGTCAAGGTCGTCGTCGACGCCGAGAGCAATGCCCTGTTGTTCTCACGGCAGCCTATCCCCTACCCGCGCGGGGACCGCCCGAAGTACCTGCGGCAGCTCGGACTCTATGGCTTCACCGGAACGGCCCTCAGCCTGTTCCGGCACCTCCCGCAGGGGCCGCTGGAGCGCACCGAAGGCGTGGAGATGCTGCGCTTCGTCGAACACGGCCACGGTGTACGGATGCTCCGCGTCATAGACGACGGTCTCGCGGTCGACACACCGGAGGACCTCGCGAGGGCCAGCATGCTCCTACACTCCCAGCCGGTCCGATGACTGGCCAGTCGCCGCTACTCCTTGAGCCCGCAGGAAGACGTTGCCGGTCCGTCACGGCAGCCCTGGGCGCGGGGCCTCGAAAACCCAAGCGTCACACGCGTACCCAACATCGGCGTGTCGGCCACCGGTCGATCGGTGGGCCTCCAGGCCGAACAAGGATCCGTGGGCCCTACATGCGACGTCGAGCGCTCCATCTCGGGGTTCAGGCAACGGCTCAAACACGCGTGTTCGATATCGGGTCCACCTCGTTGACCTCGATGTCGTCGTACAAGGCCCACAGATCAGGGATGGAGGACCGCAGTTGAGCACAGCAGGCACACGCGAGTTCAACCAGGACGGCAAATCTTCTCCTCCGCTGCCAGCGAGGATCCAGTGCACGCGGCAGTACTCCGCTAACTCCCTCGCTCCGGCCTCCCTCCGCAAGCGCTGCGCCCAGGTGCCGAAGGGGCCGCACCGCATCATCGGGATGTCCTGGCGTATCGACAGCCCGGATACGAGGTGGGCGGCATGAGCGAGCCCGCCGATGCAGCAACCAGCAGCGTTCCCGGGCCGCGGTCCGCCCCGCTCCCCCTGCCGCCGACGGCCGTGTCCGCCGGCCCGGAGGACGGCGACATGACCGATGCGATGGAAGAGGCGTACTGGTCCGTCCACGACGGCGCCGCCGCCAGCGCCACGGTGCGCCAGGTTCTGGCACGCCTGCCCAGGATCACCGCCCTCATCGGGCGACTCGCCTGGCAGGCGGACCGCGCCTCCACCGTCACGGCCGTCGTCTGCCAGCTCGCCTCGGCCGCGATGGCCGCCTTCGGGCTGATCGCCTCGGTCGGAGTCCTCCAGCACCTGTTCGCCCAGGGCCCCACGCCCGATCGCGTACGCGCGGCCATCCCCCAGATCCTCCTCGTCGCGGGTTTCCTCGCCGCCCGTGCCCTGCTGGAGGCCGCCGTCTCGCTGGCCCAGGCACGCGTCACCCCGAAGATCCGCACCGCGCTCGAGTGCGAGTTCCTGAGCCTCACCGCGCACGTACGACTCGAGGCCGTCGAGGACGCCGACTGGCACGACGAGGTGCACCGCGCCAACGACCGCGGCCTCTTCTACGCCCGGATGATCGTCGGACAGGTCGTCTCCCTGGCCTCCGCGGCCCTCGGCCTCATCGGCACGGCCGGCGTCCTGAGCATCCTCCACCCGGCCCTGCTCCCGCTGTTGCTGCTGTCCGTCCTGCCGGTGGGGGCTGCCGCAGTGCACAGCGCGCGGGCCCGCTTCCACTCCTTCAAACGCTGGAACGCGCTGCAACGCCGCGTCCGGGTCTTCTCCTGGCTGCTGCTCGACGTAGACGCGGCCGCGGAGCTGCGCTCCGACACGGCCCAGGACGCCCTGCTGGACGAGCACCGCCGCCTGACCGTCAAGATCGCCGAAGAGGACACCCGCCTGGGCGTGAACGCGGCCCTGATCAACCTCGCCGGCCGCGCGGTGGGCGGAGTCGGCACCGGCATCACCTACGCCGCGCTCGCCGCCATGCTGATCGCCGGGTGGCTCCCCCTCGCCGCAGGCGCCGGCGCGGTCCTGGCCATCCAGTCCGGACGGTCCTCCCTCACCCAGCTCATCGAGATCGCCCACCTCGTCTACGAGCACGCCCTGTGGGTTGACGACCTCCTCGCCGTCCAGGAGAGCAGCCGCCGTCTCCTTCCCCGGGCGGCCGAGGCACGGGCGCCGGAGAAGGTGCGCGAGATCACCGTCCAGGACGTCCACTTCACCTACCCCGGCAAGGACACCCCGGCGCTCGACGGCGTCTCCTTCACCCTCCGCGCCGGGGAGACGGTGGCGTTCGTCGGCCTCAACGGATCGGGGAAGTCGACCTGCGCCAAGGTGCTGGCCGGTCTGTACGAGCCGCAGAAGGGCAGCGTGACCTGGGACGGCATCGACGTACGGGAGATGGACGCCAAGTCGGTGCACCGGCAGGTCGCCTGTGTGCTGCAGGACCCGGTGCGGTTCCCCTTCAGCGCGCTGTCGAACATCACCGCCGGAACCGGCACACTCACCGAGGCCGAGCCCCAGCGGGCCATGGCCGCCGCGCGGGCCTCGGGGGCCGACGGGGTCATCGCCACTCTTCCCGCCCAGTGGAGGACGCTGCTGTCCAAGCGGTTCAAGGGCGGACAGCAGCTCTCCGGCGGTCAGTGGGCGAAGATCGCCGTCGCCCGGGGCCTGTACAAGGCGGCGCCGCTGCTGCTCCTGGACGAGCCGACGGCGAGCATGGACCCGCCGTCCGAGCACGCCGTGTACGAGGCCGTGCTGCGCGGCCGGCTGCGTACCGACCAGATCACGGTGCTGATCTCCCACCGGCTCGCCAGCGTCGTCGACTGCGACCGCATCCTCGTCTTCGACAGCGGCCGCATCGTCGAATCCGGGTCCCACGACGAGCTGATGCGCAGGGGCGGCGACTACGCCGCCATGTTCACCTTGCAGGCCAGCGGCTACCGGTCCAGCACCGCCACGGCCGAGGAGGCGGGCCGGTGAACCCCTCCGCCACCACTCCCCCGCTCACCGGGCCCGGTGGCCCCTCGTCCACGTCGTTGTGGCGACACCGCGACTTCCGGCGGTACCTGACCGGCCAGACCGCCGGCGTGGCCGGCAGCTCGATCAGCTCGATGGCGATCCCGGTGCTCGCCGTACTCGAGCTCGACGCGACGCCCGGCCAGGTGGCCTGGCTGGCGTTCTGGGGGCAACTGCCGCCCGCGCTGCTCGCTCTGCACGCCGGTGCGCTCGCCGACCGGCACTCCAAGCGACGGCAGATGATCACCGGTGACCTGGTCAGCGCTACAGCGCTGGCGACGGTACCGGTGGCCGTGGCCCTCGACGCACTGACCCTGGCGCAGCTCATGGTCGTCGCCGCGGTTCAGGGTGCCGCGGGCGTGGTCCACGACGCGGCGGCGATCAGCCTGCTGCCGACCCTGGTCGACCGGTCCCTGATCCAGCGGAGCAACAGCCGCATCGGGAGCCTGTTCGCGATCGCCGCGACCGGCGGCAGCAACCTCGGCGCCGCACTGACCGCGCTGCTCGGCCCGGCCCGCGCCCTGCTCGGAGACGTCGGCTCCTACCTCCTCAGCGCCTGGTGCACCGCCCGCATCCAGGCCCGCGAGACCACCCCGACGCGGACCGGGCGGCGCCGACTGCGGACGGAGATCGCCGAGGGCCTGCGATACGTGCGCGACGACCACCGGCTGAGCGTGCTCACCTGGGTCAACGCCACCACCTCCCTGGCACTGGCCGCGCTCAACACCCTGTGGGCGCTGTACCTGCTGCGGGTCCTGGAGATGAGCGCGACCGCCTTCGGCGTGGTCCTGGGGATCGGCGCCCTCGGCGCGGCCGCCGGGGCGCTGTCCGCGCCCGCCGTCGCGCGGCGGTTCGGACCCGGTCCGATGATGCTCGGCGCGCTCGCGCTCACCCCGCTCACCCAAGTCCCGCTGCTGCTGGCCTCCCCGGGCCTCGGTTGGGAGCTCGTCATCGGCGCCGCCCTGTTCCTCCAACTGGCCTGCGCGGGGGCGGCGGGCACCACTCAGCGGTCGATCCGCCAGATCATCACCGAGGACAGCATGCAGGCCCGGATGCAGGCCGTGAGCACCTGGCTGACCTCTGCCGCCCGGCCGTTGGGCGCGTTGCTCGCCGGTGGGCTCGGCACGTGGGCCGGAGTACGCCCCGCGCTGGTCACCGGAGCCTGCCTGCTCGTCGTACCGCTTGTGGTCCTGGCCCGTTCCCCGCTGCGCGCCCTGCGACAGATGCCGGCCCCTCCGCCGGCACCGGAGAGCACGGGCCACACCACGGGTCAACCGCCTGCCGCAGCCGGGCCGACTGTGCCCGCGCCGGGGTCCGCCTCCGCCGCGGAGGGATCGATGGACGGAGGTATGCCGTGACGCAGCCCATCACCGGCGGTACGGAAGCGGGGCCGACCGCCAGCGCGCTCTCCGAACCGTGCACAGCAACGCCTTCCGCCGCCGCGCCGGATCCACAGGTCGCGGCCGCACGGGCGGAGATGGTCGCCAGCCTCGAAGAGGCCGGTGACCTTCGCCCCGGGCCCGTGCGCGATGCGCTCCTTGCCCTGCCGCGCGAGACGTTGATGCCGCAGCGGTACGTACGGCGCAGCGTCCCCGACGAGCCTCCGCGCTGGGAGCTGCTGGACTGGGAGCGGCCCGACGACCGGGAGGAGTTGCTGGGTCTTCTCCACAGCGGGGACAGCGTGTCCATCCAGCACGAGGGCGAGCCGATCCTCGGCCGGGCCGCTGGCGCCCGGTCCGGGGGCTCCATGACGGCGATGTCGAGCACGATGGGCATGACCGCCGACCTGCTTCAGCGCCTGGGCCTGCGCCGAGGGCAGCGGGTGCTGGACGTCGGCACCGGTGCCGGCGTGACCGCCGCCGTGGCCAGTTTCATCTGCGGCTACACCGGCGTCGTCACCCTCGATATCGACCGGCACGTCAGCGAGGCCGCCCGCGCGCGTCTGATGGCCTTGGGGTACCGGCCTGCTGTGGTGACCGGGGATGGTCTGGCTGGCTGGCCCGAGTTGGGCCCGTACGACCGGATCTTCGTGTCCTTCGCCGTGCCCCGGGTTCCGCCGGCCCTGGTTGCCCAAGTCGCGCCAGGCGGGCGTGCGCTGCTGACGCTGGGCACCTCCTCCCCGTCCTGGCCGGGCCTGGTCGTGATCACCAGGACCTCGACCGGCGTTGTAGAGGCTGAGCTGGTCGCGGTGGAGTTCGGGCACCGCGGCGGCGCCGGTTTCGACCGGCTGTTCCTGTCCGCCGCCTTCCGCAAGAAGATCGCCCTCTCCGAGGGCGGCCGGACTCGGCGCAGTCGGTTGGAGCCCCCGGCGGACACCAACCGAGGCATGTGGCTGGCTCTGGACCACCTCCACCCCGGGCTGGTCCGCGACTTCAGCGCGGACGACCTGACGATCGGCGCGCCGCGGTGCGGTTCCTGGATGCGGGCACGCCGCGTCGGCCATCGGCGCTGGGAGGTCACCGCCGTGGGGCCACGCGACATCTGGGCGAAGATCCACGACGTCGCTGACCGCTGGCGCGCGGCCGGCTCACCGCACACCTACCGGCTTCAGATCGACGCCGACGGCGCCCAGCGGGTGACCAGCCGCTGCGGCGCCCTGTCCTGGACGCTGACCGACGTCTCGCACCCCGATGCGGAGGCGGCAGGCGAGCCTGACCCGCACTCCGAGAAAGGCGACAGCCATGCACGTTGATCCCGCAACGGCTACCAGCACCGCCATCATCCTCACCAACAGCCACGGGCAGTACCTGCTGCACTTGCGGGACGCGCACAAGCCGATCTGCGATCCGGGCACGTGGTCACTGATCGGAGGAGGGCCCGAAGGTCAGGAGACTCCGAACGAAGCGATCGTCCGCGAGCTGCGCGAGGAGGCCGGCCTCGTCATCCCCGACCTGAAACTCTTCACCACGGTGAGCGCCTCGGGGCCCCACGTCACCGAGGGTCGGATCCAGGTCTACGAGGGCCGTTGGGACGGCGACGCCGACCGGCTGCCGGTCACCGAAGGCATCATGTTCCGCTGGTTCGACGTGGACACCATGGTCCACCTCTCCATGTGCCCCTGGGCGTACGAGGCGATCCTCGCCCACCACGCTGGGAACGCCTCCTGCGAGATCGCGCCGGTACCCGCACAGCGCCCCGTGGCATCGCGGGGCGGTGCGCGTGCCGTGAAGAATGTGATCGGTGCCCACCTCTACCTGGAGCGCGACGGACGCACCCTGCTGGGACTGCGGCATCCCGACGCCGCGTACGCCGCCGATCACTGGCACGCGCTCGCCGGACACGTCGAGCGGGAATCGGTCCGGTCGTGCCTGGTCCGGGAGGCGGCCGAGGAGGCCGGGCTCGTCATCAGGCCCGCAGACTTGGACCTGGTGCACACGGTCCACCTTCTCGACCACGCCGGTGCCCAGCCGCGCATCGGGCTCTTCTTCCGGGCGACGGCGTGGCGCGGAGAGCCGGAGGTGCGCGAACCGGACCGGTGCGTCCGCTGGGAGTGGTGGCCGCTCGACGGCCTGCCGAGGCCGATGGTGCCCTACACCCGCGCGGCCATCGACGCTATCCGCGCCGGCTGCTCCTACTCCGAGATGGGGTGGGCGTGAACAACGAACCGCTGCCAGTGCCTGACCGGCGCGAGGAACCCTCCGCCGGCCCGGAGCACTCGGGCGAGGCGCTGTTCGGGACGGCGGCGGGCGAGTACGCCCGCTACCGGCCGGGCGTGCCGGACGGAGCCGTACGCCTCCTCGCCGCGACCTTGCACGGGGTGCCGGCGCCCGTCCTGCTGGACCTTGGGACCGGCACCGGTCAGGTCCCCCGCGCGCTGCTGCCTGTCGTCCCGCGCATGGCGCACGTAGACCTGGTCGACGTCAATCAGCAGATGCTCACGCAGGCGATGGCCGAGCTCGAACCGCTCCTCGGAGCGTGCACGGTCTCCGCGTACGCCGGCGAGGCGCACACTTTCGCCCCTCGGATTCTGGGCCAACGCCCTGATCTGGTCACCTGCTGCCGGGCGTTTCACTGGATGGACCGCACCGCCGTCTTGAAAATGGCGGACCGAGTGGCCGCCCCGCATGCCGCCGTTGCCGTCATGGGTGACGGGAGCCTGTGGACCCATGGCGCCGACTGGACCGTCGCGTTGCGCGCGCTGATCCAGAACTACCTCGGCGAGGGACGGCGCGCGGGCACCCGCGGGACCTATACCGAGCCCGGCCGCTCCTACGAGGACGACCTGGCCGCCTCGGCGTTCAGCGACGTGAGCGAACACCGCTTTCCCCTCACCCGCGCCTGGACCCCCGAGTCGGTCATCGGATACCTCCGCAGCACCAGCTTTGCCCGGCCTGCCCTCTTCGCCGACCGGCACCAGGCATTTGAGGCCGAGGCACGCAGGCTTCTCGACGCACACGCCCGCAGCGGGACGCTGCGCGAGGAAGCGGTGTTCACGGTGCTGCTGGCCCGCCGGCCCGGGACCGCGTCATGAGCGGCGGCGAGCAGCGGCACCGGGAGCCGGTCGACGTCCACCTGCTCCTGCGCCGCGACGGCGCCGCCGGCCCCGAGATCCTGCTGTCCCGCCGCGCCGGGCAGGTCTACGCCTCGGGCCTGTGGCACCTCCCCTCCGGGCACCTGGACGGCCCGCACGAGGACGTCGTCGACGCGCTGATCCGTGAGGCGCGCGAGGAGACCGGCGTCGTCATCGACCCGGCGGAGGTGCGCTTCGCGGTGACCGTCCATCACCGAAGCCCCGGCGGCGGGGTCCGGACCGGGGTGTTCTTCGAGGTCCGCACCTGGCAGGGCATGCCCACCGTCCGGGAGCCGGCCGTCTGCGACGCGATGGACTGGTTCGGTCTCGACGCGCTGCCGGAGCCGATGGTCGCGTACTGCCGTGCCGGACTGGACACCTACCGGGACGGCCAGGCGATGGCCGTGCACTTCCAGCAGCCCGGCGATCCGATCGCCTACGACCCCGACCTCGACCGGCGCCGGCCCGTCCCCGCCGCCGGTACGGCCGGGCCGGGTGCCCGGCTGCGGGAGTTCACCGAGCGTGCCGTCGGTCGCATCGCCGACTGGAGGGACGTGTCCTGGGCGCGGGAGGGCAGCCAGGTGTGGCGTGCTGTCGGCGCCGAGGATGGGGTGTGGTTCGTCAAGGTCCACCAGAACGATCGCTTCCACCAGAGGGAGGTGTCCGCGTACCGCACCTGGGTCCCCGGCCTGGGCGTGGCCGCGCCCCGCCTGGTGGCCGCCGACGAGGCGCTGAGGGCCATCGTCATCACCGCGGTACCGGGCCGCTCCCTGCACGGCGCCGTCCACCCACCGGCAGAACAGCGGCGGATCTTCCACCGCATCGGCCGGCTCGCGGCAGCCATCCACCACAGCGCACCTGCCCGGCCGGCAACCGGCGACACCTTGCCCCTGGGGAAGTGGGAGCGTCACCTCGACGCCGCTCGCCCTCACCTCGCCCCCGGAGACGAGGAGTTCATCCGGGCGATGGTGGTGAAAGCCGCGGGGCTGCCTCCCCTGGAGGCGGGGCCCACGCATGGCGACTTCCAACTGCGCAATCTGCGCTGGGACGAGGCCAGCGGAAGCCTTTACGTCATCGACTTCGAGCGCAGCGAAGACGGCCCGGCTGTACGGGACTTCGTGCGCCTGTCCGACGCCTGGGCGGGCCGGCCGGACCTTTACGAGGCCGTGATGGACGGCTACGGCCGCCCGTTCACCCCGGCCGAGGGGGAGCACCTGGCCGTCCTGGACGCCCTGGACGCCCTCTCCGGCATCCAGTACGGCGCCGCCCACGGCGATCCGGAGCTCGTCGAACGCGGCCACCGCACCCTGGCACGCCTCCGCGCCACAAGCCACCCGTGAACACCGCCTTATCCACCGCACCCGACCAGTTGAGGAGCAACACCGTGGGGTACACCGCTCGCGAGGAGTGGCAGCAGCACTACGCCGACGGGAAGAACTTCCGGCAGCTCGGTGACGCCGAGCGGGCTGTGTTCGCCGAGCACACGCCCGTCCCCGAAGGCGGCGGGCGGGCGCTCGACGTGGGATGCGGCACCGGCGAACTGGCCGCCTACCTCGCGTCTGTCGGCTACGCGGTGGACGCCGTCGACTTCGTCGGCAGCGCGATCGCCCGGGCCCGCGAGGAACACCCGGAAGTGGAGGGAGTGCGCTGGCTACAGCTGGACATCGAGAACGACGACCCGGCAGAGCTGCACCAGGAGGGATATGACCTGATCAGCCTGCGCCTGATGTATCCCTTCCTGCGCGACCGCAGCCGCGTCCTGCACGCCCTCGGCGAGCGGCTGCGACCCGGCGGCGCGCTCGTGGTCATCACTCCGGTGGCCGAGCACACCCCCGAGGAGCGGCGTGACATCGCCCTCGACGAGGACGAGATCGGCCTGCTCACCGCCGGATGGAAGCAGGTCGTACGGCTGGAAGCGGACGAGCTCGCCGTCCTTGTTTTGCGCGGCTCCTGCCACAGGGACACCGCCGCGGTCGAGAGGCGGCAACCACCCACTGGTCACGCCGTGACTGGAGCCCTCGCGATCGTCACCGATGCGGCTGGGCGGGTCCTACTCGGCCGCTCGCGTCGGGGCATGTGGGAGCTGCCCGGCGGCAAGACCTCCGGACCGGAGGACTTCGCCGCGGCGGCGGTCCGCGAACTCGGTGAGGAGACCGGCCTGACGGCTTTGGCCTCGGACGCGTATGTGGTCACGATGCTCGTCGACGACAGCCACGGCGTGCCCCGGCTCACGGCCGTTGTCCGTATCACCGCCTGGTCGGGAACCCCCACCAACCAAGAGCCGAAGTTGTTCGACCGATGGGAGTGGCATGACCTGCACGCCCTGTCTTGCGTCGGCGATGTCTTCACCCCTGCCGCGCAGGCCCTGGACGCCATCTGGCCCGGGGTCATCCCCGACCTGCCGCCCGTCCACGCCTACCCTCTCGCCGTCGACCAGCCGCCTGTGCCCGGCGAGTCGGCCGAAGCCGCCCGGCTGCGCCACGAGATGGCCGAGACGGTCATCGCCGGCGGCTGGGCCCCCTCCGAACAGGTTCAAGAGGCGCTGCGGACCGTGCCCCGACACCGCTTCGCCCCGGAAGCGAACCTCGCCACCACGTACGACGGCGGCGACCGGGCCGTGATCACCCGGCGCGACGAGACCGGAGCGGCGATCAGCTCGGTGTCCGCGGCCTGGCTCCAGGCCGACATGATCGAAAGCCTGCACCTTCAACCGGCCGCGATCGTGTTCGAGGCGGGATCCGGCGGCTACAACGCCGAGTTGATCGCCCACGTCACCGCACCCGACGGTCGTGTGGTCACGGTCGACATCGACCCGTGGGTCGTGCGCCGCACCCACCGGTTCCTCACGGAGGCCGGCAGCGGACGCGTCACCGTGATCGAGGCCGACGCCGCCCTCGGCGCACCGGCCCACCTCGTGCCGCGCGGCGGCTTCGACGGCAGCGTGATCACCTACAGCTGCTGGGACATCGCCCCGGCCTGGCGGGACCAGTTGGCTCAGGGCGGACGCCTCGTGCTGCCGCTGGAGATCGGCGGCTACACGCGGGCGGTCACCTTCGAGCGGCGCGGGCAGGTGCTGGAGGCCCGGCACTTCACGCACTGCGGATTCGTCCGTGACCAGGGAAAGCAGGGCCGCACCGTTCCGGTCGTCTCCCTTCTCGACGGCTCCCTGACGCTCCGCTTTGAGCACGGCACCGCCGCCGAGACGGCGGACCTGGAGGAGGCGCTGCGCGGGCCGCGGCACGAGGTCGCCACGGGGGTGACCATGCGCGGCAGGTTCTACTTCGGCTCGCTCCAGCTCTACGCGGCCACCACCCTCAAGGGGTTCTGCCGCCTGGCCTCGCACGAGGAACCGGAGGCGGGAGTCACGCAGATCGCGAAGGGCAGCGACGCCCCGGCGATCGTGGGCGGCGCGTCGCTCGCCTACCTGCTCCACGTCAAGACGCGGCACGGCCAGAGCCCTAGCGAGTGGGAATCGGAGTGGGTGGTCCACGCCTTCGGCGAGCAGGGCCCCCAACTCGCCGAGCGGATCGCGGACATGGTGCGGGCCTGGGACCGTGACGTGCGCACCGAGGACGGCAACGGCGCCGACCCGGCCCTGACCGTCCACCCCGTCGGAACCCCCGACCATCTGCTGCCCGCCGGCGACGTCCTGGACAAGGCGTTCTCCCGGCTGGTGTTCCGGTGGCCGGGCCGGAACGGACACCTCCCGGCCCCCGCGCGGCCCACCGACGCGATCGCCGCGACCACGGGACAGGCATGATCGTCTGGTTGAACGGTCCGTTCGGCGGCGGGAAGACCACCCTCGCCGCCGGGCTGCGCCGCGCTCTGCCGGGCGCTGTGGTCGCTGACCCGGAGGCCGTCGGCGACCTGCTGCGCAGCACACTCGCCGGCCACACCCTGCACCCCCGGGACTACCAGGATCTTCCCCTGTGGCGGCAGATGGCCGGCGTCTTCGTCGCCGGCCTTGTTCGGCACACGGGCGGCCCCGTCATCGTGCCGATGACGGTCCTCAACCCGGGGTACGCCGAGGAGCTCTTCACCCCGCTTCGAGAGGCCGGCGGTTTCCACCACCTCGTCGTGCACACCGCCCCGGCAGCACTCCAGGAGCGGATCACGGCCGGCTGGGAGTTCCCCGGTGACGCCGCGCGCAGCGAAGCCGTACGTGCCTACCGCCGTCGGCGCGTCCCCGACTACCAGCAGGCCGCCACCGACTGGCTGCACGCCGACGGCCACGTCATCGACACCAGCGCTCTCACACCCGAGCGCACCGTTCAAGCGGCCTTGGCCCAGCTGCACCTCACGGCCCCCGCACGGCCCCGACCAGCGGAGACACCAGAAGCATGATCTTCACCATCCACGCCATCCCGGCCTCAGGCGGGGGCGACCGGCACCCCTGCGCGCCCCGTCCTCGTCGAGCGCGCGGAGCGTGGTCGTGAACACGGCGGCGGCCAGCCACTCAGCCGGTTCCCCGTCCACGGCGGTGTTCGTGCCGCCGCGCGACCGCGATGATCACGTCCGGATGCGTCGCGCCCACGCGGCCGCGGCCCGCGCGCTCAAGGTGACGGCCACCGGCCCGGACGTGTGGGGCTGGCAAGGCCGCACCCTGGGCCGTAAGGCCGGCCGGTGGTGGCTTCGCCTGGTGTGCGCGCCGCAGGACAAGCGCAACCTCCGCCTATGGGAGGGAACGGCCACGGCCCACCAGGCGCTGCCCACTGCCGTGCCAAGGCCGCGGCTCCATGACGTGCTCGAATGGGCCGCCCACGGCCACGCCTACCGCGCGGAGCTGTCCGAGTACGTGCCGCTGCCCGCCCTCCAGACCGGCGGCCCGGTGCTCACCGCGGACCTCGATCTGCCGTCCTCGTGGTGGGCCGACCTCCGCCTGGCTCTGGAGGCGACGTCGACCGTCGTGACCGCCCGGCAGGCGGTACGGCAGCAGTGGGTCGACAAGAACCTCACCCAGTTCCTGGGCATCTCCGCGCTCCAGGTCAGCGCCTGGACCACTGGACACGCCGATCTTCACTGGGCGAACCTCGCCGGCCCGCCGCTGGTCCTGCTCGACTGGGAAGGTTGGGGCCGGGTTCCCGTCGGTTTCGACGTCGGGCTCCTGCACGCCTACAGCCTCACCCGGCCGGCCACCGCCGCCAGGATCCGCCGCGAGTTCGCCCACGTCCTGGACACGCCCGCCGGCCGGACGGGGGAACTTGTCGCGCTCGCCCAGCTCCTCCAGGTCGCCGGTCGGGGCGGCCACCCGGACCTCGCTCCCCACCTCGTCCGCCACGCCGAGTGCCTCACTGGCACCCCCGTCCCCGTACCGTGACCGCCCCGGAGATCCCCGTGCTGCCCAGCCTGCTTGCCGTCTTCGCCCACCCAGACGACGAGTCCCTCCTCGCCGGGGGCGTCCTCGCCCAGCATCACGCCGCCGGGGCCCGCACGGCGGTCGTCACCGCCACCTGGGCCCCCGACAGCCGCAGGGCTCCGGAACTCGCCGACGCCCTGGCCGTTCTGGGCGCCGGCACCCCCCGCCTGCTCGGCTACAACGACGCCCGCGACCCCGAGGCCGCCCCCGGTCGGCCACGCCTCGTCGACGCTCCCCTCGACGAAGCAGTCGGCCGCCTCGTCGCCCACATCCGGGATTTCCGGCCCGACATCGTCATCGGACACGACGCCCTCGGCCAGCTCACCGGCCACCCCGACCACGTACGCGCCCACCAGATCACCCTGCTCGCCGTCGAAGCCGCCGGCCTTGCCCACATGCATCCCGACGCGGGCCCGCCTTGGCAGCCGGCCGCGCTGTACGCCGCCACGCACCCCGAGTCCGGCGTCGGCCTGCTCCGCCCCCTGCTCGAAGGCGCGGGCAAGGCCGTCCTTTCGGTGCCGGACACGTACGTGACCACCAGCGTCGACGTCACCCCCTGGGCCGACATCAAGTGGCGCGCAATCCTCGCGAACCGCGGCGAGGTCGCACGCGAACGGCCCCTGCCCGGCATCCTCGCCCGCCTCCCCGAGGGAGACCGCATCCAGATCATCCAGACCGAGTACTTCACCCGGCTCATCCCCGGCCCGATGAAGGGCGACCCGGCCCAGCTGACCACCTGACAGCCCGCCCGCGCGCCCTTCACCACGAGCGAGCACCCACCGATCGGAGAGAGATGACGACGACTTCCGCACCCGACGAACGTCCCAGCGTGGCGATGAAAGAGGAGGCGTACGGGGCGCTGCGCGCCTCGGCCGCCCTGTGGGCCGGAACCTCCGTGCTGATCACCGACAAGCGCGGGCAGGTCCTGCTCCAGCGCGTGACCTACCGCTCCACCCGTCTGCTGCCCGGCGGCGCCGTCGACAAGGGCGAGTCCCCCGCGCAGGGCGCCGCCCGCGAGCTGGAGGAGGAGCTCGGCGTCACGGCGCCCGTCACCCGCGGGCTGGCCGTCGACTGGGTTTCCCCCGCCGGCCGCAGGACGCCCGCCGCCATGAAGTTCCCCGGCGAACTCCTGCACGTCTTCGACGGCGGCGTCTGGGACGAGGACCAGATCGCGGCGATCCGGCCCGCACCTGGCGAGATCGACGGCATCGAGTTCGTCGAGCCCGCCGAGCTTCCCGCTCTGATGTCTCCGGGCGACGCCCGGCGTGCCCTGTCCGCGCTCCGCGCCCGTATCAGCGGCGCCGGTGCCGCGTTTCTGGAGGACGGGCTCCCGATCACCCCGACCGTCCTTGACAGGGTCGGAGTCCTGCGCACTGCCCGAGCCCACCACCATCTCCTCTTCCATCCCATCCCCGTCCCCAACGGCCTTACAGTCCGCCAGTCCTGGGTCTGGGCCTTCGCCCCAGACGGGCGGGTCCTGGTGCTCCTGGAGCCGGACACTGGCGCCGCCTGTCTGCCCGGCGGCACTCCGGAACCCGCGGACCGCGCAGACCCCGAGAACACGTTGCTCCGTGAAGCTCGCGAGGAGGCCGCCGCCGAGCTGGCCGGCACCCGGTACCTCGGGTACCTGTCCGACCCCGGCGAGCCCTGCGCGCGCGTCCGCTACGCCGCCGCCCTCGCGAGCCTCGGACCGGCCTCCGTCGATCCGGCCACCGGCCGCACCTACACCCGGATCCTGGCCACCCCGGAGCAGGCCCTGCAGTTCTTCGACTGGGGGCCATCCGCAGCCGAGCAACTCCAGGCAGCCCACCACGCCCGCTCCCTTCTCGGCATCCCCAAGGCCGCCCACCAGCCCGTCACCGAACTCGCCGACCCCACCGCCTGGTAGCTCAGCACCGCCCGAAGCGAAACAGCCGAATCGAGGAACCCCATGCCCGACGCCGCGGCCTCGGCCGACCAGCCATCCGCGCACCGGCGCCCGCTCAGGAAGAGACGACCCCACCAGGGCACCGGTCCCGGCCCGAACGGCCGACACCACCGCCCCACACGGCGAGGAGAAACACCCCGCGAGGCGCGCGGGTCCGTACGCAGCCGACGAATCAAGGAGTCCTGGTGAACACGAACCCGCGGGATGCCGCCAGTCCCCTCATCTTGATGAGCGACCCGCGCGTGGCCGCCGTCCCCGTCGCGGACTGCGGCGAGCCGCTCGTCGACGTCCGCAGGAACCTGTTAGTCGACGACCGCAGGGCCGACCCGGCAGGTGCCTTCGCTCAACTCCGTCAGGGAGTTCTCGACCGGCTCCTGTACGCCCAGGCTCTCCTGCCCGCCGACCTGCGCCTGCTCTACGTCGAGGGCTACCGCCCGCCTGACCTGCAACGGCGCTACTTCGAGGAGTACGCGGACGAGCTGCGTACGGCCAACCCTGCTTGGTCGCAAGATCAAGTGCACGAGGCCGCAAGCCGGTACGTGTCTCCACCGGAGATCGCGCCGCACAGCGCCGGCGCCGCCGTCGACCTCACCCTCGTGGACGCCAACGGCACCGAGCTGGACATGGGCACGCGCGTGAACGCGAGCCCCGAGGAAAGCAACGGTGCCTGTTACACGGGCGCGAGCTCAATCAGTCCCCAGGCCCGTACGAACCGAATGACGCTGGTCAACGTGCTCTCCGCCGCCGGGCTCGTGAATTACGCGACCGAGTGGTGGCACTGGAGCCATGGCGACCGGTACTGGGCGCTGATGACGAAGCAACCAGTCGCCCTGTACGGACCGCGCGACCTGCCCTGATCAGGCCGAGCCGTGTGGGCTGGCACACTACCCCGCTACCGCAGACGGGACCGGAGCCGCCGCGCCCCATGCGGTTCGCCGACCTCGCCTTAGACCAGCTCGGGAACAGCCAGACTCGGGGAGCCCGCGCGTCACCTCGCGCCACCGCGTCCCGGCGCAGCCACGCTGGCTCCCCTCAGCCCTTCCGTCTGAAAGTGATCCGCAATGACATCCAGCACGACCACCACCCGGTTTCGGATGGGAACTCGGCCCAGCCCCATGGCCATGGAGCAGACCGGCCGGGTCGAGACGGCCTTCCGAACCCTGTACCCGCACATCGACCTCGAGGTCCTCAGAATCACGTCTCAAGGGGACCAGCACCGAGGTCCGCTGGCCGAGATCGGCGGGAAGGGCGCATTCACCCGCCGGGCCGACGAGCATCTTCTCGACGGCCGGGTCGAAGCCACCATCGCCTGCGCGAAGGACATCCCTGGCCCCCACGACCGGCCCTCCGGGATCACGATCGGAGCGGTCCTGCCCCGCGAGGACGTCCGCGACGTTCTCGTCCTGCCCGCCGGGCGGCCACCCACCACCCTGGACGCACTGCCGCCCGGTACCCGCGTGGGCACGAGCGCACCCCGCCGAGCCGCACTCCTCAAGGCCCTCCACCCGCATCTGGTCCCCGTACCGATCCGCGGGAACGCCGACACCCGGGTAAACGCGCTCGACGCCGGGGCCTTGGGGGCGGATGCGATGATCGCCGCCCTTGCCGGGCTTCGGCGCCTCGGCCTCGCGGACCGCGCCTCGCAGATCCTGGACCCCACGGTATGGCTGCCCGCTGCCGGCGCCGGGATCGTCGTCATCGAGCACCGCGCCGACGATCACACCACCAGCCAGCTCCTCGCCCCGCTCACCCACGGCCCCACCCGCGTCCTCGTGGACGCAGAACGTGCCACCCTCGCCACCCTGCGGGGCGGCTGCCTCACCGCCGCCTCCGTTCACGCCACCCTCGACGAGGAAGCCGAGTGCGTCACCGTGCACGCCGTCGTCCTCGACCCAGTCGGCGGTGCGCCCCTTCGCACCGTCACGTGCGGCCCTGCCTCCGACCCCACCGCTGTCGGACGCCGGGCGGGAGAGCAGCTCCTGGACGCCGGCGCCGCCCGACTCGTGGGAGTACGGCCATGAGCGGCGCGACACGGTCGAGGAGCAGCCAGGCCGCGGGGCGCACGGCGGTGTTTGTTCCGCCGAGCGACCGTGACGACCGGGTGCGGATGCGGAGGGCACATGCGGCCGCGGCCCGGAAGTTGGACCTACCCCTCGGTGGCTCCAGCCGGTCATCAGCGAGCCGCACCTGGCCCGGGGACGGCGGAGCGGCGCCCCGCTGTGCAGGGCGAGGCACCGCGCGTACGGGCCGACGGCGACCCGCTGATCAGAGGACCTGGGGTCAGGATTCCGTGTAACGAGCGAGAAACTCCAGCTCGGCTTCGGAGATGCGCCGCGGTCGGCCGGTGTCCAGGTCGTACGCGGCCATCTTCGTCACGGCTTCCGCGTACGTGCGCTCGGCGTCCCGGATGGCGTATCCGAGTTCGAGCCGAGCCCCACGGCAGCTGATGACCCAGACCTGCACGTCGACCGGCTCCTCGCGGTACGTCAGCGGGGCGCGGTAGTCGACGACAGACTGGCTGACCACGAAGGCTCGCTGGCGCCGTCCGGCTTCGTCCGCCGGCAGCATGTCCTGGAACATGCGCGTACGCGCCTCCTCCAGGTAGGTGAGGAACAGCGAGTTGTTGACGTGCCCGTAAGAGTCCGCGTCCGCCCAACGCAGCGGCAGCGGATAGGTGTAGGTGTTCACGAAGAGGTCTTTCTGTGCGAAGGGCTAGGTGCGACAGCGACTGCACCAGCTGGGCGCTTGCGCGCCATTCGGTTACACGGCGGGCCTCGTGGCCTAGGATTCTTGGCCAGCGCCCTGGGCGCCGAGCTCGCCGGTGCCACTCTCCTGGATCGACTGCAGGACGTCGCGGAGCACGCGCTGCTCGGTGTCACGCTCGTGGAGAAGCTCCCCGATGCGGGCGGTTGCCGCCGCGCTGTCGGCCGGCAGTGCGGCGCGGACCAGCTGACGCATCTCGGCGAGGCGGGCCCCCTGCAGGACGCCCCTGGGCACGCGGGCGACCACCGTGGCCGGCGAGACGTGAGTGACGGACCAGATCCCGATCGCCTCCTCGACAGCCCACACCACGGTGCGCTGGTCGGGGGCGAGGGTCAGCTGGACATCCCTGCCCAGAACCTGGCTGATAGCCGGCAGCGGTACGCCGTCCGCCCCTGCAAGGGCCGCCGCCTCCTCGGCGGTTGAGACGACTGTCCGGGAGGCGAGTGCCGCCGCTTCCCGGCGCCAGCGGGTGGCGGCATCCTCGGCCGCGCGGTTTTCCGCGTGTCGCCGCGCGATGGCCACATCGTCCTGGTTCGCCGTCGTGGCGGCCCAGGCGTCGCGGGTGCCTCCCAAGGCGTCCCGTTCGTCGTCCCCTCCACCCTCGACCCAGGTGATCACGACGAAGCGGCAGTCGGGCATCGACGCCGGGTAGAGGACATGGCTCACGACCTCGACGGTCTCCCAGTCCAGCGTCGGTATGTTCATCCGGAAGACGTGGCCATCGCGCGTCTCGCCCATGTCGTGCTCGGTCTCCCACACCTGCCGCACGTCGACATCCCTTTTGACGTCGTCGATCAGCCGGCGCAACTCTGCATCATTCGGCCTGGTGGCCTGGGCGAATTTCAAGATCTTTACGTACGCTGACGCGTGCTTGTCCCAGTCCTGGTACTGGGCACGGGCCTCCGGTTCGGTCAGGGCCCAGCGAATCAAGTTCGCACCCGGCTCCATCACCCATGGCCACCACTCGGCCATCGCAGTGTTGAAACCCAAGATGTTCCAGTGCTGGTCACACAGGTACGCGGGGCTGGGCATCTGCCGGTCGATGAGCAGGCGCAGCGCCTGCTGCAGCTCGGGCTGCCCGGAACCGCTCGGCGGCACCAGGGCGGAACCGATGTTGTAGAGCACCAGCGCATGACGCTCGTCACGGTCCAGGTTGAGCAGCGTCGCCAGGGACTCAACCTGCTCCCGGGTCAGCCTGGGCGGGATCGCGCCACGCTCGATCTTGCGGTACGTCCGCTCGCCCATGTCCAGGGCCTTGGCCGCCAGCGTCTGGTTGACCCGTGCGTTCTTGCGCCATCTCCGCAGCAGTGCGCCGAACCCCATGAACTGGCCGGCCACTGGCTGCTCGACATCGTCCCCCGAGGTCACTTCGCCCCCCGAGCCGGCGACCTGACCCGGGACCTCCTTGTCCGCAGCCTCGTCGCTGCCGGGGCCTTGTTCATTTGTGACCACGAAAAACCTGCCTTTACGCCTCTGCGGAGACTCCCATTTCCGGGCGCGCAAAAGGGTCCAGTGCATGCACCGAACCCCCGCCCCACCATCTCCCGACAGGAACCATACGCAACATTTAAGCGATCTTGATTGCATGTGGCATGGGGCACAAAGGGGCACCCCTGCACTGGTTTAACGTCGAACCAGATGGAGGCGACATCGCGTACGTTCGCACCCGAATCGGACGTCGCTCTTGATCAACAAACGGGCCGCCAGGAAAACCGGCAAAAGGTTGCCGATTTTCGTCGGACCGCCTCGCGTTCGGTCTAGACCACATTATCTAATGCCTTATCAGATCCACCCCTAAACGCCACTCCCCTTATGCGGCAAGCGACTTACGGGCACGTAGGCCGGAGACCAGGCACCAGCCACCGCGACGACGTTTGCGACCAAAGCGGACAAAAGAGCGCCGTTGACTGCCCTGATGACGCTTGGCTTAAATCGCTCTGGCCAGCAGGTTCAACAAGGCGTTGTGCAAGAGACACGTGGGGGCACCGTGACGCTCACCTCCGAGACCCGGAGCGAGCAGTCGGCTGCCCGGCCTCGCCCGCCGCCTCCATCCATGGCGTCTGTCGAGCGCTCCGAGGGATCGCGGCAACGATTCTCCGGCAGCCTTGGCGACACGTGCGAGCGACAACCTGGCGTCTCGCCTCGTCACGCTCTGCGACTAGTACAGAGATTAAGAACCAACTCTCGATCTTGTCGCAGGCCCGTGCGTATGTTCGTCGTCCCCCGGGCAGCCCTGCCCGGCGCGGCGAATGCGAGGAGCGAGCGGCACACGGACCGGCCATATAGGTCCGTAAACAGCGGCGGCGTCCGAGAGCGAACTCCCGGACGCCGAACGCCTGACGGCATAACCGCCCCGGCAAGGGCGGCGATTGCCCACCATCACCACGCTGATCCCATTCCACCGGGCGCGTCAGCGTGGCAACACTGCAAAGGGGATTCTTGCATGCCTCCTGCCCTGCGCAAAAGGCCCTTCCGCCTGGCCTGCGCGGCAGCCACCTCCGGACCGGCGCCTTCCTGCCCCGAGCCGGAGCACACCGCCCCGGCTTCGGTAAGCCAACGGCCCCGCCTCGCGCGCGGGAGCGGCCGATGAGCAGCGAAGCCCGTGAGTGGGTGTGGGAGCACAGCTCCAGCCGGGGAACTGCACGCCTGGTCCTGCTGTCGATCGCCGACCGGGTGGCCGACGAACAGTGCGTCTCCTGGGCGTCGCTGTCCAGCCTGGCCAAGCGCACCCGCGCCTCCGTCTCCACGGTGCGCGAAGCCCTCGGTCGGCTGGTCGACGACGGTGAGCTGGAGCAGCTGGACGACCTCACCGGCCCCCAGCGCAGCACGGTCTACCGCCTGACCCTCGCCGCGAAGGCCCTGGCACGAGCCATGGGAGAGCAGGAGGACGCCGACCAGGCGTCGGCGGACGGTCCGGAGGCGAGCCCGACACTCCGGCTCTCGGCCCTGCGGCGGTACGGAATCCGCCCGCGTGAGGTACCGGAATCCCGCGAGACGGTCCGGAAACCGGCAGTAGCGGAAACCGGCAGGTCCCGACGGAAACCGGCACCTCGGCATACCGGAAACCGGCACAGCGATGTACCGGAAACCGGCACACAGAACCGTAGTGAACCGGATTTGAACCGTAGGTACAGCAGTGGTGCCGCCGTCCTCTCGGCTACCGAGTGGCAGGTCGACCCAGCCACCCACGCCTGGGCCCGCCAGCAGGGACACCTCGATCGCCTCGGCGAGCAGGGTCTGCATGCAGCCGATGCGAAGTGGCGCGCCCACCGTGCCGCCTTCGAGCCGCGGACAGCGGGGGCCTGGGCTGCCGACTGGCGCTCCTGGATCGCCCGAGAGCACGCCCCCAGCCGCCCGAGCCTCTACGCCGTGCCCGGCGGAGGTTCCGGTGCACCGGGCGGCATGACGCGGGCCGAGGCCCACACCGCCGCCCTTCTCGCCGCCCTCGACGAGCCGACCGGAACGGAGGGCTGACCATGGATCGCCGCGAAATCGCAGCCCTGCTGGCCTACATCGGCCGGCTCGACCCCCGAACCATCCGCACCGACCAGGGCGAGGCCCGCGACCAGCTCGCCCAGTGGCACGAGCTGCTCGGCGACGTGCCGATGGCCACGCCGCACGGCTGGGATGCCCGTGTCGCCGCCCGGCAGCACATCCGCACCTCGCCGTACCAAATCCTGCCCGCGGACGTGGCTCGTCCCTGGGAGAGCTACCGGCGCGACCGCCTGGCCCGGCACTCCGACCCCACGCCGTCCGTCGACCCGGACGACCAGGCCGCCTGGACGGCCGAACTGGCCGGGGCTCGCCGCGCCGTCGCCGCCGGCCTCGCGCAGCCCGCGCAGGCCCGGGCGATCACCAGCGGTCGCGACGGGGTCGACCCGAAGCTGGAGGCCCGGCTGCGGGCGATCGGCTCCTGCATACCGCCCGCCGCCCGAGCTGCCCTCGCGCCCTACCGGCCCGCCCGTGCCGCGCGTGAGGCGGCCGTCGCGCAGGGCCAGCCCGACGCCCTGAGCGTTCGCTGCGAGTGGTGCCTGGCCCAGCCCGGTGAGCCGTGCCGCCGCCGAAGGATTGGCCCCGACGGCGGGGCACGCGGGACCGCCCCGCGCGCCACCCCGCACCCCGGCCGCCTCGACCTCGCCGCCGCACAGCAGGCCCAGCAGGCCGAGCAGGTCCGGCAGCCCGCGATGGCCTGACCGGCACGCAAGGCCAGTGCACCCGTCTGGGGCACCGCCGAAACACCATCGTCCCGCCTCGGCTGCGGCGCACCTCCCTGCGCCGCAGCCGGTACCCGACGCCGCGTCCGCCCAGCGCCGGCCCCGACCGGCCGACGCGGCAGCACATCGGAGACACCCTTGCGCCACATCACCACCCACCACGCGCCGGCCACCGGCCTGCGCGGCATCGGAGACACGAGCTGGCAGAACCGAGGAGCGTGCCACGGCATGGACCCCGAGGACGCCGACGCCGTGTTCTTCCCGCTCCCCCGGGACCACGAGGCCATCGCCGAGGCGAAGGAGCTGTGCGGCTGGTGCCCGGTGCGCCGCGACTGCCTCAACTACGCCCTGGAGAACGTCCTCAAGGAGGGCATCTGGGGCGGGCTCACCGAGGCGGAGCGGCGCCCCTGGCACGACGGACTACCCCAGCGCCTCGACTACAGCCGCGTGACCGCGTTCTTCAACGGTCGCGACGTGCACCTGACCGAAGCGGAGCGCCAGGTCGTCATCGACCACGCCTACGTCCGGGGCTGGCGCCCCGACCGGCTCGCCGCCGCGCTGCAGATCAGCCACAAGCACGCCCGTGACCTGCTGCGGCAGGCCGCCAACAAGATCCTCGACCGCGACCGCACCTACGGCGTGCCCCGGCCGAAGAAGAAGCGGAAGAAGACCGCCCCGACCACTGTCGGTACCGCATCCACCCAGCCCGGCACACGGCAGCCGGTGACCCGTCCGGTGGCGTCGGCCTCGGCGCACGCCCCTCTCGGAAAGGCCGCATGACCCATCCCGTCCTGTCCCTCGGTGCCGCTCCGGACCCGTCTCTCCTCCTCGCGATCGGCGTGCCCGCCGCCCTTGTCCTGATGCTGACTGCTTGGGCGATGCGGCGGCGGGACACGCGCCCGCAGAAGCGTCTCGGCAGTCCGGCGGTCAAGGTCGCCGCGTTCGCCGCGCTCGGCTGTACCGCCTACAGCGCGGACACGAGCTGGCGCTTCGCCGCCGACTACCTCAACATGGCCGGCACCGCCGAACGCGCCGCGATGTTCGCCGCAGCGGAGCTCGCTCTCTTCGCGACCGCGCTGATGGCTCGGCAGAACCTGGTCACACAGGGCGCGCCCGGCCTACCCGGCACGCTGGTCTGGGTGATCACAGGAGTGCAAGTGATCCCCGCCTTCGCTGAGAGCGGCCCCGTCGGCGGCACCGTCCGCGCCTTCGTCGGCCCGATCATGGCGGCGATGCTGTGGCACCTCGCCATGGGTATCGAACTGCGCCTGCGCACGCCGGGCGCCGCGTCCCGCGGGTTGATTGCCACCTTGGGGCGGGAGGCACGCGAACGCCTGCTGTCCCGCCTGGGCATCGCCGCCCGGGACCGCGACGCCTCGCAGATCACCCGTGACCGGGCCACCACCCGTGCGGTCGCCCTCGCCGCCCTCCTCGCGGAGCGCACGCCCGAGCAGCAGCGGAGCTGGCGCGGCCGACGCCTCACCCGGCGGCTGTCGAAGGCCCTCGGCAGGGCATCGGTCGGCACCGACGCCCTCCAGCGCGCGCAGCTGCTCGACCAGCTCGCCGCCCGCCGGCACGCCCTCGCGCTCGCCACGGTCCCGCTCCCCTCCCCCTGGTCCGCGCCACGTGGCAGTGCCACGGTTGCGACGGTCCCCTCGCCGGGGATGCCGAGCACGGCGGTCCTCGC
This sequence comes from Streptomyces sp. WAC05374, assembly GCF_004353505.1. Lineage (GTDB taxonomy): Bacteria > Actinomycetota > Actinomycetes > Streptomycetales > Streptomycetaceae > Streptomyces. The sequence continues at coordinate 5,103 of NZ_SMNQ01000013.1, read as the reverse complement.
GGCCGGTCCCCACGGTCACGCCGAACTGATCGGGGACCGGGGACCGCGTGAGGAGGGGGGACCGGTCCCCGTAGCCAGGGAACATGACGCGGGGACCGAGAGCGGCGACGCGGGGACCGAGCCCGTTGAGGACCGGGGACCGACCCACACCGACACCGACTCCGAACCCGCCAAGACGGAGCCCACCGAACAGGACGGTGACGCGGGGACCGGCTGCCCACCGGTCGAAGTGCCTGGTCACGCCCAGGTTTGCGACCGGGGACCGAACGGCGCCGAGTCGAGGACCGACCCGACCGGGGACCGGGGACCGACCGACACCGACACGGGGACCGACCCGACCGGGGACCGGGGACCGACCGACACCGACACGGGGACCGACCCGACCGGGGACCGGGGACCGACCGACACCGACACGGGGACCGAGCCTGCTGGGGACCGGGGACACAAGGTCCCCCTTCGCCGGAAGCCGACCACGAAGGCCAAGGTCAAGGTCAAGGGGAACCGGAGTGGCCGGTCCCGAAGCCCGCAAAGCCAGCGTCCGCCACGTGAGCCGGAGCAGTCCGTGGACCAGCTCGTCCAGCAGGTCCGCCCCCACGTCCCCGCACTACTCGCACGGGACGGCAACGGGGCCGTCACCCGGGTCCAGCTACGGGAGATCCTCCGACGCGAGGGCCTCAAGGGCGGCCGGAACGACCGGCTGAGCCTCGTCCTCCAGCAGCTGCGGAGCGACGACACCATAAATACAAGGAGCACCGCCCGATGAAGACCTGCCACCAGTTCAACACCGTCCGCGCGGAGTACCAGCGGGAGATCGGCTACATGATCGCCCACTCCAAGCGGCACGAGGGCAGGCCGGCGGCCAAGTCCAGCGCGAAGCAGGCTGCATCGGCGAAGCAGCGGATGGCCCGGGCGCTCAACAGCCACGTCGCGCGCTGCCCCGAGTGCGGCTGAGCCGACAAAACCCCAGCTCAACGCCCCTACTCGCAGATAGGTGGTCCGGCTCCCCGCCGGACCACCGCCCCGCTCCAGGAAACACACCGTGATACCGCGCTCCGTTCGCACATCCGAGCCCACGATCGCCGAGGCCGGCGCCTGGGCGGACGTCCTGGTCCGCCGACGCCTCCTGTACGCCGCGGTCCTGGCCCCGACCGGCCAATGGCTCGTCCAGTTCCAGCCCGACGGACCCGTCCGCGTCCTCACCGGGCCGGCCGACATCGTCGAACTGGCCGCAACCATCCAGCACCGCATCCGCTCCACGAGGCCCGACTCCCGATGACGCACCCGATCCAGAACGGCAACACCCCGGCACCTGCGAGCGACTCCAACACGGTCTCGCGGCGAGCAAGTTGGGGCGGAAGTAGTACTTCCGCCGAGTCCACCCCCGAGGGGGCGGAAGAGGACCTGCACCGGGGGGCGCAGGTCCTGGGGGCTTCGACCGAGGGCGGATCGAAGCCGGAGGAGGAGCGCAAGCCGAATCGTCGACCTCGTGAGCGACCTGCCCGTCAGCGTCCACGTCAGCCGCCCGAGAAGAAGCGCCGCCACCTGCGTACGACCCGCTTCAACGATGCCGAGTTCGCCCTGATCGCCTCCGCCGCCGCCCACTGCAACCTGACCGTCGGCGGCTTTCTCGCCCGTGCCGCGCTCGCTGCGGCCCGGGATCTCGACCGAACGAACGCCGAGATCGCCACCGAACGCGATGTTCTGACCGCCCTGTTCGACAGCCGGCGCAAGCTCGGCTGGGCCGGCAGCAATCTCAACCAGGTGACGAAGGCCCTGAATTCCGGTGCCGATATCTCCCCTCAGCTAGAGGCAAGCCTCGCGGCCGTGCGGAGGGCCGCTGACGCAGTGCATGCCGCCGCGACCGCCGTCCTCGAACAGCAGGCAGCATGATCCCGAGCGTCAACGCGCCCGGCGACCGGACCATCGGCCTGCTCGCCTACCTCTACGGCACCGGCAGGCACGAGGAACACGTGGACCCCCACCTCGTGGCCTCCTTCGACGGCATGGCCCCCGACCCCGGCCGCGACCCGAACGCCACGCTGAAGGCCCTCCAGCAGCTCCTGGACCAGCCCGTCCAGGCGCTGCCGACGCACGCCCGACCCGCCAAGCACGTGTGGCACACCTCCGTCCGCACCGCGCCCGGCGACCGGACCCTGTCCGACGAGGAGTGGGCCGAGGTCGCCCGCCGGATCGTCGCCGCTACCGGCATCGACCCCGGCGACGGACAGCCCGGCTGCCGCTGGGCCGCCGTACGGCACGCGGACGACCACATCCACATCGTCGCCACCCTCGTGACCGAGGACGGCCACCGCCCCGACGACTACCGCTCCGGCGCCCGTGCCCAGGCCGAGGCCCGGCTCATCGAGAAGGAACTCGGCCTCCACCAGGTCGCACCCGGCGACGGCACCGCCGCTCAGCGGCCCACCAGCGCCGAACGCCACAAGGCCGAACGCCAGGGCCGCGAGCGCACCGCCCGTGAAGAACTGCGCGAGACGGTACGGCGCGCGGTGGCCGGCGCAACCAGCGACGAGGAGTTCTTCGACCGGCTCGCCCGTGACGGCCTCCTGATCCGTAAGCGCGTCGCGCCCTCCGGGGACCTCCTCGGATACAAGGTCGCCCTGCCCGACGACCGGAACAAGGACGGCGAGCCGGTGTTCTACCCCGGCGCGCGCCTCGCCCCAGACCTCTCACTGCCCCGCATCCGCGAACGCTGGTCCGCCGACACCCAGAACGGCCCGGCTCCCCGGCAGAAGGACGGGGTCCGTACGGGGCCAGGTACTCCGGCCGCGGCCCGCCGCAGGACGGCATCGGCCGCGTGGCAGGCCGTGCTCATCGTCGAGCACGGCGAGGACGCAGTCGCCGCCGCCCACATCGCCGCAGCGGGAGAGGTCCTGGACGCCCTCGCGAAGACGTCCGCCGCCCACACCCGCCACGAACTGCGAGACGCCGCAACGGCCTTCGAACGGGCTTCGCGCTCCCACGTCCGCGCCGTACGCGGGCACGACCGGGCCCTGCGGCAGGCTGCCCGCGACCTCGTCCATGGCGGCCCGGCCCTCGGCCGCGGCGAGGACGGCGCGAGCACCGCGATGGCGATCGACATGCTGTTCTTCCTGATCACCGCCGCCGTGCACTGGCATGCGAAGAAGGGCCATGCCCAGCAGGCCGCCGCAGCCGCACGGGCCGCCGAGCACCTTCGCGCCGCCTACCAGGCCGCCGCCGCCCAACCCCTCGGCGTGCTCTACCAGCGAGGCCGCCGCCTGAACCGGCCCCTGCTCCAGCGGCAGACGGTGGTGCTGCACGAAGCGCTGCCCGGCCTGGCCGAACGGATCCTCGCCGAGCCAGGGTGGTACGCGCTGGCCGCGACCATCGCAGACGCCGAAGCCGCCGGCCACGACCCGGCCACCCTCCTGTCCGACGCGGTCACGCGCCGGGAACTCGACACCGCGGACTCGGTCAGCGACGTGCTCGTGTGGCGGCTGCGGCGGATGGCCGACCTGCCCGGCGACCCATCGGAACTGCCCGCGAACGGCACCACGGGTGGCCCGGCCACGACACGCAGGACAACCTCCCGGCCGTCTGCACCTGGCTCACGGCGCGGCGGGAAGGATGTGGCGGGCAAGACGCGGTGACCCCCAGCCTCTGACCCGCTGGAAGCCGACTGTTGACTCTGTGAATTGAAGCTCCCGGGGGCGTAGGGGACGATCATGACGGAAGCAGGACGAGGCGAGGGAGACATCAGGGTGTTCCACCGGATACGCCGCCGGGTGGCGGACAGCGAGGCGCAGCGCCGATTCTTCGAGCTGTCGGCGCAGCTGCAGGACCAGGTCCCGCCAGTAATCGGCGGGCCGTCGGCCGGGCCGGAGCGCAGCGAGCCGGCTGCCGCGGTGGACGACTTCCTTCCGCCGGAGCTGCGCGTGCCCAGCCACGACCAGCTCGACGGCAGGATGATGCCGTGGGCGCAGCCGCTCGTCCTCGACGGCGAGTTGGTCACCTGCACTGCGTGCGGCGCGTACCGGGACTGGCTCATCCTCTCCACCCACGGCGAGATCTGGCTGCGCTGCCGGGCCGGACATCAGCAGCAGGAGAACCGTCTGGACACCGCCTGGTACAACCGGAGCGCCGGGCCGGCGGACGCGACGCACGCCACGTTCGAGGACTGCCTGCGCCACCTCGGCCACTGACCCCTACCCCTACGACCCCACGGGCCCGAGGCCCGCACTGACCACCCGTCGCCAAGCACCAAGGGGTCAGTTCCGTATGCGCGTTCGCGTCGCCACCACCGCCCTCGGCATCACCGCCGCCCTCCTCGCCGTCCCCGCCTGCTCCACCGGCACGAAGCCCGACACCACCCCCTCCGCCCGGACGGAGAAGCCGGCCGACACCGCCCAAAGGACCGTCACACTCTCGTCGGCCACGCTCGCGTCACGCCTGCTCGACGAGAGCGACCTCGGCAGCGGCTACCTGCGCAAGCCGGAGCGCACCGCCCACCACGACGACGTCACCGTCATCGGCTGCCCGGCCCTGAGCGAACTGGGCGGCGACGCGGCCACCGGCGGTTCACTCACCTTCCCGCGCAAGGCAAAGGCCACCTTCACCTACGCCGGCAGCAGTTCCGAAATCTCCGAGGAGCTGTACAGCGACAGTGCGAACAAGCTGTCCGACGGCATCGGCCAGATCTTCGACGCCATGACCGGCTGCCCCACCTATCAGGTCGTCGCGGGCGGTACCCCGATCGACATCACCTCGCAGAAGCTGACCGCACCCCACGACCGCGGTGACGAGCAGTGGAGCCAGCTCCTGACCTTCTCCGCCGGAGGACGGAACACCGTGGTGAAGCAGGTCGCGATCCGCGACGGCAGTCTGCTGCTGATCGTCTCCGGTTCGCCGGCCCTCGTCGACCGCCACCTCGACAAAGCCCTCGCCAAGGCCACGGCCACGAGCTGACCGAACCAGACACACGGATGCCCCCGCCCCTCTCGGACGCTGTTGGTTAATCCGGGGCCTGCGTGACGACGGCCTGTATGACCCGTTGGGGTTGTGCAGGCCGTCGTCGTGCTTCAGGGGTGGGTTCGTGTCGTTGCATGGGGTGGAGTTGGCGGAGAT
>NZ_SMNQ01000012.1 GCF_004353505.1 Streptomyces sp. WAC05374 | reverse complement strand
ATCAACCTCACCCGCATCGACGCCTGGCTCACCGGCAGACCCCTCGCCCGCACCCGGACCTCACCCTTTGCAGCACTCCGCCCCGCTGGATGAAGCCCAGCGGGGCGGAATTAACCAACAGCGTCCGCGATCGGCCGGGGGCTGCCCCGCGTCAGTCCTCGGCCGCGGTCAGCGCCGCCACCAGCACCGGCGTGACCTGCTCGATCTGCCACTGCCGCGCCCCGTACCCGGCCAGCGCGCCCGAGACCGTCTCCTCCGAGATGTCCTTGGGCGGCTCCCAGCACACCCGGCGCACCGTGTCCGGTGTGATCAGGTTCTCCGGCGGAAGGTTCAGCGACTCGGCGAGCGCGGAGACGGCCGCACGGGCTGCGGACAGCCGCGCGGCGGCCACCGGGTCCTTCTCCGCCCACGCGCGCGGCGGGGGCGGGCCCTGCAGCGGCTGGCCGGGCTGCGGCAGCTCCATGTCCGGCAGCGCCTTCGCCCGGTCCACCGCCGCCTGCCACTGCTCGAGCTGGCGGCGGCCCATGCGGTGCCCGAACCCGGGCAGCGCCGTCAGCGCGTGCACGCTGGCGGGCAGGGCGAGCGCGGCCTCGACGATCGCCGCGTCACTGAGCACCTTGCCGGGCGACACGTCACGCCGCTGGGCGATCCGGTCACGGGCGGTCCACAGCTCCCGTACGACCGCCATCTGGCGCCGTCGGCGGACCTTGTGCATGCCGGAGGTCCGGCGCCAGGGGTCCTTGCGGGGCGGGGGCGGCGGGGCGGAGGCGATCGCGTCGAACTCCTGGTACGCCCACTCCAGCTTGCCCTGCCGGTCGAGCTCCTTCTCCAGTGCGTCACGCAGGTCGACGAGCAGCTCGACGTCCAGCGCGGCGTACCGGAGCCACGGCTCGGGCAGCGGGCGGGTGGACCAGTCCACGGCGGAGTGGCCCTTCTCCAGGGCGTACCCCAGCACCGACTCGACCATCGCGCCGAGGCCGACGCGCGGGAACCCCGCGAGACGGCCGGCCAGCTCGGTGTCGAAGAGCCGGGTGGGCACCATGCCTATTTCCCGCAGGCACGGCAGGTCCTGGCTCGCGGCGTGCAGGATCCACTCGGCGCCCGCCAGGGCCTCGCCGAGCCCGGACAGGTCCGGGCAGCCCACCGGGTCGATCAGCGCGCTGCCCGCGCCTTCCCGGCGCAACTGCACCAGGTAGGCCCGCTGGCCGTAGCGGTAGCCCGACGCGCGCTCGGCGTCGACGGCGACGGGGCCGGTGCCGCGTGCGAAGGCGGCGATCACTTCGGCGAGGGCATGCTCTTCGGCCACCACGGGCGGGATGCCCTCACGGGGCTCCAGCAGGGGGATCGGCGTCCCGTCGACCACGCCGTCTGCGACGCCGTGGTCCGGAGGGCCGCCCCCGGTGGTTCGCAGTGCTGTCTCTGCTGCGGTCTCTTGGGCGTCGGTCACCTGTCAAGGGTATCTGTGAACGGCAAGCGCCCGTCGACGGAACGTTCCGTCGACGGGCGCGGGGGTGGTGTGAACCGGTCAGTGGATGATTCCCGTACGAAGTGCCACGGCGACCATCCCGGCCCGGTCGCCGGTGCCCAGCTTGCGGGCGATGCGGGCCAGGTGGCTCTTGACGGTCAGCGCGGACAGGCCCATCGACACGCCGATGGCCTTGTTCGACTGGCCCTCCGCGACCAGCCGGAGCACCTCGACCTCGCGGCCGGAGAGCTCCCGGTAGCCGCCCGGGTGGCTCGGGGCGCCGGGGGGACGGCGGTGCAGCCGGGCGGCGGCGGCGCCGATGGGGGCGGCGCCGGGGCGGGTGGGGTGGCCGATGTTCGTGCGCGTACCTGTGACGACGTATCCCTTGACGCCGCCGGCGAGCGCGTTGCGTACGGCGCCGATGTCGTCGGCCGCCGAGAGGGCGAGCCCGTTCGGCCAGCCGGCGGCGCGGGTCTCGGACAGCAGGGTGAGCCCGGAGCCATCGGGCAGGTGGACGTCGGCAACGCAGATGTCGCGCGGGCTGCCGACGCGGGGACGAGCCTCCGCGATGGACGACGCCTCGATGACGTCACGCACTCCGAGAGCCCACAGGTGGCGGGTGACGGTGGAGCGGACGCGCGGGTCGGCCACGACGACCATGGCCGTCGGCTTGTTCGGGCGGTAGGCGACCAGGCTTGCGGGCTGCTCGAGGAGAACGGACACCAGGCCTCCTGGGAAGGTGCGGGACACAGCCGGCTCGGGGAAGAAGCCGGGCGAACCGTGTTTGAAGGGTCACAGACCTCTTCGGCAGCCCTGGCGTCCGCCTTTAGGGGAAGATCACGATTTAGTGAGTAACAATTGGGGCAATTCGGACGGGCGATCGATCATCCTACGAGCGCCCCATCCCACGCGGGGCGCCCGCCGGCCCGGCGGGGCCGCGCCCCTGAGCGCGGGTACGGCCCCATGAACGGCCACGGCAGGCGCCGCAGCCTACGCGCTCGGCACGCCGCTTAGGCCCACCCGGTGACCGCCGCGGCGCCACGTTGACGCGGCCCCCCGCCGGGCTTGCCCCCGTGGGTGGCCGGGCCGCGGGGCTAACCCCGCCCCGTTGCGGGTGGTCCGGCTGGGCCGGCCCACCCCGTGGTCTGCAGCCGTCCTGCTGGGACGGGTGGGCACAACGGGACTGGGGCGGTGCCTGTTCTCGGGGCCCACAGGGGCGGTGCCGTTCCGGCGGGCAACGCCGGTCGCGGGTCCGCCCCGGCCCGGAGGCCGACCGCGGGTGGTGGGGGTGGGCAGGGCCCGCCTGGTTACGGGTGCTGGGGGCCCCGGCGCTGGGGGAGCGAGACCACGGCCCCCGAACCGGCGTCCAGCGGCCCCGGCCCGGAAGGCGGCAGGCCCCCGATCTGGCACAGCAGGTCGCACCAGGCCGCCAGGTGCGCGGCGGTGTCCGGCACCCCGCCGCGGCCCTCGCGCGGCGTCCAGGACGCCCGGATCTCGATCTGCGTGGCCGGGCGGCGCTCGGCGAGTCCACCGAAGTAGTGAGACCCCGCACGGGTGACGGTGCCCGAGGCCTCCTCGTACGACAGGCCCCGCGCCTCCAGCGCGCCCGTCAGCCACGACCAGGACACCTCCGGCAGCAGCGGATCGGCCGCCATCTCCGGCTCCAGCTCCGCCCGCACCAGCGTCACCAGCCGAAAGGTGCCCTGCCACGCCTCGTGACCGGCCGGGTCGTGCAGCAGCACGAGACGGCCGTCCGCCAGGTCCTCCTCGCCCTCCACGACCGCGGCCTCCAGGGCGTACGCGTACGGGGCGAGCCGCTGCGGCGGGCGGGACGGCTCCACCTCGATCTCCGGCCGCAGCCGCGCCCCGCGCAGGGCCTCGACCGCCAGCCGGAAGGCGGGCGGGACGGACGTACCCTCCCTGTCTTCCGTTCCTTCGGCGCCGTCGGAGTGATCGGAGAACTGTCCCTGAGCCGCAGCCATGCGGGGAAGAGTAGGCGGAAGGACGGCCCCGCGCAGGGAGAGACACCCGCACCACGCCAGCCGCTTGGCCGTACATGCGAAGATTCTGGGCGTGAGTGCCAACGACAGCCCTTCGGGCGCCCAGCAGACGAAGACCTACGACTCCGCGTTCCTCAAGGCGTGCCGGCGGGAACCCGTGCCGCACACGCCCGTGTGGTTCATGCGGCAGGCGGGACGGTCGCTGCCCGAATACCTGAAGGTCCGCGAAGGCATCCCCATGCTGGAGTCGTGCATGCGGCCCGAGCTGGTCACCGAGATCACCCTCCAGCCGGTGCGGCGGCACAAGGTCGACGCCGCGATCTTCTTCAGCGACATCGTGGTGCCGCTGAAGGCCATCGGTGTCGACCTCGACATCAAGCCGGGCGTCGGCCCGGTCGTCGCCGAGCCGATCCGCCGCCGTGAGGACCTGGAGCGGCTGCGTGCCCTCACGCCCGAGGACGTCTCGTACGTCACCGAGGCGATCGGCATGCTCACCGGCGAGCTCGGCACCACCCCGCTCATCGGCTTCGCGGGCGCGCCGTTCACCCTCGCGAGCTACCTGGTGGAAGGCGGGCCCTCCCGCAACCACGAGCACACCAAGGCCCTCATGTACGGCGACCCCGAGCTGTGGGCCGACCTGCTGGACCGCCTCGCCGACATCACCGCCGCCTTCCTGAAGGTCCAGATCGAGGCGGGCGCCTCCGCGATCCAGCTCTTCGACTCCTGGGTCGGCGCCCTCGCCCCCGCCGACTACCGCCGCTCGGTCATGCCGGCCTCCACCAAGGTGTTCCGGGCGGTCGAGGAGTACGGCGTACCGCGCATCCACTTCGGCGTCGGCACGGGAGAGCTGCTCGGCCTCATGGGCGAGGCGGGCGCCGACGTGGTCGGCGTCGACTGGCGCGTCCCGCTGGACGAGGCCGCCCGCCGCGTCGGCCCCGGCAAGGCGCTCCAGGGCAACCTCGACCCGGCCGTCCTCTTCTCCACCCCCGAGGCCGTCGAGACCAAGACCCGCGAGGTCCTGGACGCCGCCGCCGGGCTGGAGGGCCACGTCTTCAACCTCGGCCACGGCGTCCTGCCGACCACCGACCCGGACGCCCTGACCCGTCTCGTGGAGTACGTCCACACGCGGACCGCCCGCTGACCGTCCCTACAGGGCGGTGACGTTCACCGACGCGATCCGGCCCGCCTCGTCGAACGACACCGTGACCGGTGCACCGTTCGGCAGGTCGGCGCCGATCGCGTCCGGCGACGGGCGCTGCGCGAGGCCGTGGTGGGCGAAGTACCCGCCCACCACCGCGCGCGGCACCGCGCCCTCGACGGCGCCCGCCCCGGTCAGCAGCACCCGCGGCAGGGTGACCGCGTCCGGCGCGGTGCGCGGCACCGACGGGTCGTCCGGGACCAGGTAGAGCCGCGTCCCGGGCGCCGCCTCCACCCCCAGGTACCCGGCGGCCGCGAGCACGCCCATGGCGCCGAACGCCAGGCGCTCCACCGCCATGCGCGGGTCCGGGAACGCGGACAGGTCCAGGCCCGCCTCCGTGAACTCCGGCACCCCGGCCCGCTCACCGCGCCGCCGCACCTCCGCCGAGGCGCCCACCACCGGCATGTCGCCGAACCCCGGGTTGGCCCAGCCCCACAGCCACGAGCCGTCGGACTCGTCGAACGTGCCGAGCACGGAGATCCGCAGGTCACGGCCGCCCTGCTGGTACAGGCACCGGCCGAGGTCGGCCGTCCAGGGGCCGGAGGGCATGAACGCGGTGAACACCTCGAGCTGCTCCCACCCCCACGCGGCATGGGGCTCGGTCGCACGGACGAAGGCGTCGCTGAATGAAGTGATCATGACGCCCGACCCTAACTGTCGTCCGTCACCCCGCCTTCCGCACCGCCGTCACCGCCTTGCGGGCCGCGACCTGGACCGGGTCCCAGACCGGGGAGAACGGCGGGGCGTACCCCAGGTCCAGGGCCGTGATCTGCTCGACCGTCATCCCCGCCGTCAGCGCCACCGCCGCGATGTCCACCCGCTTCGCCGCACCCTCCCGGCCCACGATCTGGCAGCCCAGCAGCCGGCCCGTGCGGCGCTCGGCGAGCATCTTGACCGTCATCGGCGCCGCCCCGGGGTAGTACCCGGCCCGGCTCGTCGACTCGACGGTCACCGTCACGAACCGGAGGCCCACCGCCTCCGCGTCCCTCTCGCGCAGCCCCGTGCGGGCGATCTCCAGCGAGCAGACCTTGCTGACCGCCGTACCGACGACCCCCGGGAACGTGCCGTACCCGCCGGCCACGTTGGCGCCGATGACCTGGCCGTGCTTGTTGGCGTGCGTGCCCAGCGGAATGTGCCGCTCCCGGCCCGACACCAGGTCCAGCACCTCGACGCAGTCACCGCCCGCCCAGATGTTCTCCCGGCCGCGCACCCGCATCGACAGGTCGGTGAGCAGCCCGCCGGACGCGCCGAGCGGCAGCCCCGCCTCCCGCGCCAGCGTCGTCTCGGGCGCCACGCCCATGCCGAGGACGACCACGTCCGCCGGGTACTCGGCGTCCTCGGTCGCCACCGCCCGCACCCGGCCGGCGTCGTCCGTGAGGATCTTGGTGACGTCCGCGCCGCCGACCGTGGTGATGCCGAGGCCGTCCATCGCCTCGTGCACCAGCCGCCCCATGTCCGGGTCGAGCGTCGACATCGGCTGCTCGCCCCGGTTGAGGACGGTCACCTCGTAGCCGCGGTTCAGCAGCGCCTCCGCCATCTCCACGCCGATGTACCCGGCGCCGACGACCACCGCCCGCCGCCCCGCCGTTCCGTTCAGCTCGGTCAGGGTGTCCAGCAGCGCCTGCCCGTCGTCCAGCGTCTGCACCCCGTGCACGCCCGCCGCGTCGATGCCCGGCAGCCGCGGCCGCACCGGGCGGGCCCCGGTCGCGACGACCAGCTTGTCGTAGCCCTCCCACGACTCGGCGCCCGACTCCGCGTCCCGTACGCGCACCCGCCCGCCGTCCGGGTCGATCGCGGTCACCTCCGTGCGCAGCCGCAGGTCGATGCCGCGCTCGCGGTGCGCCTCGGGCGTCCGCGCGACCAGTTGGTCCGGCCCGTCGACGTCACCACCGACCCAGTACGGAATGCCGCACGCCGAGTACGAGGTGAAGTGCCCCCGCTCGAACGCGACGATCTCCAGCTCGTCGACACCCCTCAGCCGGCGGGCCTGCGAGGCGGCGGACATGCCGGCCGCGTCCCCACCGATGATCACCAGTCGTTCCCGTCGCTGCTTTCCCATGCGGGACACGCTACGGCCCGCGCCTCCGCCACGACCGGTCACCGTCGGGAGCGGGAAGGGCGTTTGAGACAGTGGAGTCATGAACGCGGACACCGGGGACACCTCCCAGACCGGCCACGTCGTCGTCATCGGCGGCGGCATCGCGGGCCTCGCCGCCGCCCACCGGCTGATCACCGCCGGGCGGCGCGTGACCCTGCTGGAGGCCACCACGCGGCTCGGCGGCAAGCTGCAGTCGGGGGAGATCGAGGGCGCCCCCGTCGACCTCGGCGCCGAGTCGATGCTCGCCCGCCGCCCCGAGGCGACCGACCTCGCCCGCGCCGTCGGCCTCGGCGACCGGCTCCAGCCGCCCGCGACCGCCACCGCGGCCGTCTGGACCCGAGACGCGCTGCGGCCGATGCCCAAGGGCCATGTCATGGGCGTCCCCGGTGACGCGGCCGCCCTCGCCGGGCTGCTGTCCGCCGAGGGCCTCGCCCGGATCGAGCACGAGCGGGACCTGCCCCCGGCCGACCCCGCCGCCCTGGGCGACGACGTCGCCGTCGGCCGGTTCGTCGCCGAACGCCTCGGCCGCGAGGTCGTCGACCGGCTCGTCGAACCGCTCCTCGGCGGTGTGTACGCGGGCGACGCCTACGCCCTGTCCATGCGCGCCGCCGTGCCCAAGCTCTTCGACGCCGCCCGCACCCACGGCACCCTCACCGGGGCCGTACGCGCCCTCCAGCGCGGCGCGCAGGCGCAGACCGGGCCCGCGTTCATGGGCATCGCCGGCGGCATCGGCACCCTGCCCGGCGCCGTCGCCGGCGCCATCACCGCCCTCGGCGGCGAAGTCCTCACCGACACACCCGTCCACCGGCTCACCCGAGCGGCCGGAGGCGGCTGGGACGTCCGTACCGGCGACCGCGTCCTGCGCGCCGGCGCCGTGGTCGTCGCCACCCCCGCCTGGTCCGCCGCCGAACTGCTCGCCGCCGAGTCACCGGTCGCCGCCGCCGAGCTGGCCGCCGTCGAGTACGCCTCGATGGCACTGATCACCCTGGCCTTCCGGCGCGCCGACGTGGCGGACGCGCTGCCCGCGGGCTCCGGCTTCCTCGTCCCGCCCGTCGACGGCCGCACCATCAAGGCGTCCACCTTCTCGTCGCAGAAGTGGAAGTGGACCGACGAGGGCGCGAAGGACCTCGTGGTGCTGCGCACCTCGGTGGGCCGGTACGGCGAGGAGGAGCACCTGCACCGCGAGGACGCCGACCTCGTCACCGTGTCGCTGAAGGACCTCGGCGACGCCACCGGCCTGGCCGCGAGGCCCGTCGCCACCGAGGTCACCCGCTGGATCGGCGGCCTGCCGCAGTACCCCGTCGGCCACCTCGCCCGGGTCGCCCGCATCCGCGACGCCGTCGCCAAGCTGCCCGGCCTGCGCGTGTGCGGGGCCGTGTACGACGGCGTCGGCATCCCCGCGACCATCGCCAGCGCGCGGCGCGCGGCCGACGAGATCCTCGCCACGCCGACCCTGGCGCACGGCACCCTGAGTGACGAGCGAGAATAGCCCCATGAGTGCGCCCGAAAAGATCCCGAACGCCGGTAAGAAGGCGAAGGACCTCAACGAGGTCATCCGCTACACCCTGTGGTCCGTCTTCAAGCTGCGCGACGTCCTGCCCGAGGACCGGACCGGCTACGCCGACGAGGTCCAGGAGCTGTTCGACCAGCTCGCCGCCAAGGACATCACGGTCCGCGGCACGTACGACGTGTCCGGCCTGCGCGCCGACGCCGACCTGATGATCTGGTGGCACGCCGAGACCTCGGACGCGCTCCAGGAGGCGTACAACCTCTTCCGCCGCACCCGGCTCGGCCGCGCGCTTCAGCCGGTGTGGTCCAACATGGCGCTGCACCGCCCCGCCGAGTTCAACCGGTCGCACATCCCGGCGTTCCTCGCCGACGAGACTCCGCGCGACTACGTCTCGGTGTACCCCTTCGTGCGCTCCTACGACTGGTACCTGCTGCCCGACGAGGACCGGCGCCGGATGCTCGCCGACCACGGCAAGATGGCCCGCGGCTTCCCGGACGTGCGCGCCAACACGGTCGCCTCGTTCTCGCTGGGCGACTACGAGTGGATCCTCGCCTTCGAGGCGGACGAGCTGTACCGGATCGTGGACCTGATGCGCCACCTGCGCGCCTCCGAGGCGCGGATGCACGTGCGCGAAGAGGTCCCGTTCTACACCGGCCGGCGCAAGTCGGTCGCGGATCTGGTCGCGGGTCTCGCCTGACGGCCCTGACCCGACCGACCCGGTGACGGGCGGCGCGGTGTCCTCGACGGCCGGCCGCCCCTCACCCACCGACCCGGAAGATCAGACGGCGGGCCCGTACGCCCGCCGCTCCAGCGACACCGGGTCCGGCTCCGGGTGCGGCGCGCGTCCCGCGCGCCGCACCGGCGTCATCCCGGCCCGCGCCGCCCCGGCGTGAGCGCCGCCCGCAGCGCGGGGTCGTCCAGCGCGTGTATCCCGCCGATGGCGACGGCGGTGAGCGGGTCGCGCGGGCTCGCCCGCACCTTCCGCAGCAGGCTCTGCCCGGCGGGGGAGGCCCAGCGCGTGTACGGGTGGACCTCGACGCGCGCGATGACCAGGCACCCCAGCGTGAGGACGAGCGGCAGCGCGAACCAGGCCATCCCGCGGGCGTCCGGCCCGTGCCCGGCGGGGAGCAGCAGCGAGGTGGCCGCCGCCAGCGCGACGGTCAGGGCCGTCGAGCGGCGCACGTTCCGCAACGCCGCGACGATGCCGGACCGCGCGGCGTCGGGCACGGCGAGCCCGGCCGCGACCAGCCGGTCGGCGAGCGCCCGTACCGCCTCCGCGGCCGACGCCGACGCGCGTACCGCCGCTATCCGCGACTGCCCCTCGGGCCCTATCGCGCCGATCACGGAACGCTCCAGGGGGTCCGCGCCCTCCGGGTCCGGGTCGACCACGGTCGCCCAGCCGGTGTGCGCCAGCCACAGCCGTCGCCGCCGGTGCATCGACACCAGGGTCAGGTCGGTCACCCGCTGCGGGCCGCCGGCCAGGAACGCGGCCTCGTACAGGGTCAGTTCGCGGTCACGGTCCGGCGCGCCGGTGCCCACCGGCTGGGCGGCCTCGACGGCGGCCAGGCACAGCCGCGCGCAGCTTGCCGCCGCCGCGACCCACGTCACCAGCAGGAACGGGACCCAGAGCATGCCGGAGTTCTACGCGAGGCGGTGGGCCCGGCGCCACGGGGTTTTCACGATGTGGACGTCTCCAGGGCGGTGAGGTCCCCGAGGAGGCGCCGCACGGCGTCGTCGGCGAGCGCCCGGACCAGACTGTTGCGGGTGGTGGCGCGGACCTCGGCGGCGGCGGAGAAGAGGGCGCCGTGCTCCTCCCGCAGGAGCGTGGCGAACACCGGGCCGTAGGCCGTCCCGTGCGTCCCCGTCAGCCGCTCCAGCCAGCCGCCCTGCTCCGCCGTGGGCTGGGTCGGCAGCGGCAGCCGCAGCCGGGCGGCGACGTCACGGACGCGGACGCCGAGGTACGTGTGGTCGTCCGCGAGATGCCGCCCCGCGGTCTCGACGGCGCGGCTGGGGGCGCGCCCGGCGGCCTGCTGGGCGGCCGGGAGGGCCCAGAGGCCGGCCAGCCGGACACGGACGACGAAGTCGCGGTCGGCGGCGGACAGCGGGCCCCACCGGGTGGGTACGGAACCGGCCGCGAGGCGGTCGGGGGGCGTGCCGGAACGGTCGGCGTAGGACCAGACGGGGAAGACGAGGGCGGCGATGGTCGCCGTCAGGGCGACGACGACCAGGCCGGTGCCGGTGTGGTGTCGCATGGTGTGCCGCACGCTAGCGGGAGGCGCGGTGATCGTGCGGACGGTTGCGCGACCTCCGCCCAACTCCCTTCTGAACGCGGTACTTTGGAGGATTGCGGCCCCGTCAGTCGCCGCCTCCGCCGCCCCCGCCGCAGCTCGACCCTCCACCGCAGCTCGACCCCCCGCCGCTCGACCCGCTTCCGCAGCCCGATCCGCCGCCGCACGCCGAGCCGCTTCCGCCGCCCCCGCCGCAGCCGCCCCCGCAGCTCGACCCGCCCGAGTCGTCGCTCGCGCACCACACGACGACCGTCGTCATGGCCGTGTCGTCCTGGGTGCCCCCGCCGCCGCTCCTCGACCCGCGCATCCCCGCCGCCGCCTGCAACTGCTCCCGCAGGGCCGGGTCGGGCAGCGCGCGCAGCCCGTGCAGCGCCACCAGGTCCCCCGGCTCCGTCAGGTGGGCGTGGGCCCCGCGGTACGCGGCCAGGGCCCGGCGGCCCGCCCCGGTGATCCGCCGGCCGCTGACCGTGCCGCAGATGATCGCGACGACCACGCCCGCCACCAGCGCGGGCAGCACCTTGACGACGAAGGGGAACGGCATCTCACCGAAGTCGAGCGTGGCGTACTCGGCGACGGTCGCGGCGATGGACGCGAAGAAGAGCAGGAAGCACCCGACCGCCTGGACGGTGCTCCACCGGCGCCAGACGCGCGCCGCGCCGCGCGGCACGATCAGCCCGCGTGCCGCGAGCCGGTCGCCGACCTCCTGCACGGCGGGGTGGCGCATGGCGGCGAGCCGGACCACGTGCAGCGCCCCGCTGGGCGCGGCGGCCAGTTCGTGCAGCACGGCGCGCTCGACCGGGTCGTGGCCGACCGGGCGCACGACGTGCACGATGCCCGGCCCGCCCACGGTCACGCGGCCGTCCGCGTGCAGCGAGGCGAGGGCGGCGTCGACCACCCGGGCGGGCCCGCCGCCGAGGAACGCGGCCTCCACCCGGTAGTGGAGGGGACCGCCGGGCCCGCGCCGGGAGGCGGCCACCCCGTACACGAGCAGGGCGGAGGAGACGGCGACGGCGGCGTACAGGAGGACGGCGACGGTGTTCATCATGTTCACCGCCCCACCAGCGCGGCGCGGGCGGCACGCACCAGCCGGCCGGCCCGGCCGGGCGGCCGCACCCCGGAGCGCTCCTGCCACCACAGGGTGAGCCTCCGGCGGGCGGCGGGGTCGTCGGGCCGCCCGGCGATCAGGAGGTGCTCCGCGAAGTCGAGCGCGTCGCGCCGGTAGCCGGCGCGCATGGGGCGGGCGGCCGCGTAGGAGAGGAACGCGGCACGGTAGCCGTCGCCGAGTATCCGCGGCAGCTCGGGCGCGACCTTGGCGACCACCCCGGCCCGCTTGCCGGCCAGCGCCCGGCTCTGCACGCGAAGCCGCGCGTGGTCGAAGCCCTCCGGTGCGGGCGTCCCGGCGACCAGCGCCGACAGCAGCGCCGCCTGAGCGATCCCCACCCGCTCCCGCACCCCCGGTGCCACCGTGCCGGCCGCTCGCGCGCGGGACGGCGCCGCGGGAACGGCGTCCGCCGCGGGCGCGGCCCCCCGCACCGTGTCACGGATCGCCGCCAGCTCGGCCGCCAGCTCCCGCGCCGGGGGGAAGTCGTCGTCCCGCTCCAGCAGGACGCCCGGCGGGCTGACGCGGGAGGCCAGGTCCGACAGGATGTCCAGCACGGCGGGCGGCACCGGGTGGGCGTGCGAGTCGTGCCAGACGCCGTCCCGCTCCACCCCGCCCGCCACGTGGACGTACGCGATGGCCTCGACGGGCAGCTCGGCCAGCGCCTTCGCCGGGTCCTCGCCCCGGTTGACGTGGTTGGTGTGCAGGTTCGCCACGTCGATCAGGAGCCGGACCCCGGTGCGCTCCACCAGCTCCGCCAGGAACTGCCCCTCCGTCAGCTCCTCGCCGGGCCAGGAGAACAGCGCCGCTATGTTCTCCAGCGCCAGCGGCACCGGCAGCGCGTCCTGCGCGATGCGGACGTTCTCGCACAGCACGTCCAGCGCGTCCCAGGTGCGCGGCACCGGCAGCAGGTGGCCCGCCTCCAGCGCGGGCGACGCGGTGAGCGGCCCCCCGGCCCGTACGAAGGCGATGTGCTCCGTGACCAGCGGTGCCCCCAGCGCCGTGGCCTTCGCCGCCAGCTCGGCGAGCCGCCCCTCGTCGGGCCGGCCGGCGCCGCCCAGCCCCAGTGACACGCCGTGCGGGACGACCGTGACGCCCCGCTCGCGCAGCTTCAGCAGCGGGTCGGGGAGGTGGCCGACGCAGATGTTCTCCGCGACCACCTCCACCCAGTCCACCCCGGGCAGGCCCTCCACCGCGTCCGCGATCTCGGGCCGCCAGCCGATCCCGATCCCCAGCTCACGCCTCACCATGTCCCCCTCCTCGTGCGTCGGTCGGAGGGGTGATGGCCCCGGACATGGCCCCTCAATCCGAAAGAGCCCCAGTTCAGAGCTTCATTTGAGGTTCCGGGCGCGCGGTGCGGGCGTGACGCTAGGGACGGTTCGTGTTGATCGCGGTCGGCGGTCCGGGCTGCGTCGAGGGCCGGGACGTGAACGACTGGTCCGAGCCCGACGGCACGGCCGGGGAGGGGGCCGGCGGAAGGTTGCCGTTGGGCGCCGGCGGGCCGGACGGGCTCGCGGTCGACAGCCCCGCCGCCTCGTTGGCGATCGCGTCGAAGTCGACCTTGCCGGTCGCCTCGAGCATGGTGATGTGGTCCAGCACCGTCTGGTTGGCGTCGCTCGCGAGCTGCCGTATCAGGGTGTTGCGGGTGGTGTGCCGCACCTGGGCGACCAGGGCGAAGACCTTGCCGTGCGCGTTGCGCAGCAGGTTGGCGAACTTGCGCTCGTACTCCTCGCCGCTGGCCGCCGACAGCTCGCGCAGCCACCCCTGCTGCTGCTCGGACGGCTGGTTCGGCAGTTCGACGCCGAGCTTGGCCGCCACGTCGCGGGCCCGCTGGTCCAGGTCGGTGTGGCCGACGACGAGGTGGTCGCCGGCGTCCTTGATGGCCTGGCTGGGCGCCCGCTCGATGGCCTGCTGGCCGGCCGGCAGCTCCCACAGGCCGGCGAGCCGGACCTTCACCAGGAAGTCGCGGTCCGTCGCCGACAGCGGCCCCCACTGGGTCGCCACGGTCGTCGCGTTGAGGTTGGCCTGGCCGGTGCCGGAGCGGTCGGCGTACGACCAGACCGGGAACGCCAGCGCGCCGACCGTGACGACGAGGGCCGCGATGATGAGTGCCGAACCGTTGATGCGTCGCAACAGCAAGGTGGTGCCTCCCGAACCTGATGGCATTACTGGGAGGTACGTATACAGGCGGAGATACGTTCAGTTCACCTGGAGGGGGAAGTCGGCGACCACCGTGCACGACCCTGGCGCGATCTCCGTGAAGCCCGCGTCCCGCACCAACGGCCGTCCGCTTCCGGCCAGTTCGGCCCACCGGTCCGGGTGCGCGGTGCGCACCGCGAGGGGGAAACCGGCCTCCCGCCAGGCCGCGCGGTCCGCGTCCGTCATCGCCCACCACAGCAGTTGCGCGCCATGGCCGACCTGCGCCATCTCCTTGCCGGTCGACATGGTCAGCTCCGGGTTGAGCCACAGCAGCGCCTGCCCGGGCGCGGGCGGCGCCGGCTCACCGGTGTCGTCCAGCTCGGTCCCCGACACCTGGAGCTTGGCCAGCTCCTTGGGCCAGCCGTCCAGGGGCACCGGAGGGAAGACCCGCACCTCCGCGGTGGCGCCCGTGACCGTGATGCCGGGCAGGAGCGCGGCCTTGCGCCACTCGCCACCGCGCGCCCGGCGCACCACCTTGCGTATCCGCGCGTCCTGCCAGTCGCGCATCACGCGCGCCCACTCGCCGTCGCCCACCGACCGGTCGTCCGACAGCATCACCAGCACCGCGCGGGCGGCGGTCTCCAGCGCGTCGGTACGGGCGGGCGGCTCGCTCTTCTCCACCCGCACGACGAGGGGGAGAACGTACTCGGGGAGGTCATCACTGCTGCTCACCCCGCCAGTCTGCCAGGCACCGAAGACGGCTTTCTTGGCGGAATGGGTGGTTCCGGGACACGATGCCCGCATGAAGAGCGATCTTTTCGCGTCCGAGAACATGGCGCAGCAGGCGACCGTCCCCGGCATGACCCTCCAGAACGCGAAGTCGGTCAAGTACGTCGTCAACGGGGAGATGCACGCCCGGCAGGGATCGATGATCGCCTACCGGGGCAACCTCCAGTTCGAGCGCAAGGGCCAGGGCCTGGGCGGCATGCTCAAGCGCGCCGTCACCGGCGAGGGCCTGCCGCTGATGGCCGTCCGCGGCCAGGGCGAGGCGTGGTTCGCGCACGAGGCCCAGAACTGCTTCATCGTCGACATCGAGCAGGGCGACGCCCTCACCGTCAACGGCCGCAACGTCCTGTGCTTCGACGCCACCCTCTCCTACGACATCAAGACCGTGAAGGGCGCCGGAATGACCGGCGGCGGGCTCTTCAACAGCGTCTTCACCGGCTACGGCAAGCTCGCGGTGATCTGCGACGGCAACCCCGTCGTCATCCCGGTCACCACCCACCAGCCGGTGTACGTCGACACCGACGCCGTCGTCGGCTGGAGCGCCCAGCTCAGCACCTCGCTGCACCGCTCGCAGTCCCTCGGCTCGATGATCCGCGGCGGCTCCGGCGAGGCCGTGCAGCTCATGCTCCAGGGCGACGGCTTCGTGATCGTACGGCCCAGCGAGCTCACCCCCGAGAAGGCGAAGCAGTCCTGAACCTCCAGCGCGTGGGCCGCCGTTACGGCCTGACCGGGCCATGGGTGCTGCGGGACGTCCACCTCGGCGTCCCCGCCGGCACCCTGGTCCGGATCGAGGGCACCAACGGCAGCGGCAAGTCCACCCTCCTTCGGCTGGCCGCCGGTATCGACGCCCCCACCGAGGGACGCGTCACCGGCCGCCCGCCGCGCACCGCCTACGTACCCGAGCGCTTCCCCGCCGCGCTGCCGTTCACGGCCACCGGCTACCTCGTCCACCTCGGACGCGTCCAGGGACTCGGGCGCCGCGCGGCGGGGGAGCGGGCCGCCCGGTGGCTGGAGCGGTTCGGCGCCGGGGCGCACGCGCGCACCCCGCTGGCCGAGCTGTCCAAGGGCACCGGCCAGAAGGTCGCCGTGGCCCAGGCGCTGCTCGCCGACCCGGACCTGCTGGTGCTCGACGAGGCGTGGACCGGCCTCGACGCGGCCGCCCGCGCCGAACTGGACCGGGCGGTGCGGGAGCGGGTCGCGGCGGGCGGTGCCGTGCTCTTCGTCGACCACGACCCACGGCGCCTCGCGGGGGAGGCGGACGCGGTGTACGCGGTGAACGGCGGCCGTCTCGAGGCCCGCCCCCGTGCCGCGGGAGCCGCGGAGGCGACCGGAGCGGGGCGGCCGGTCCGGGTCACGGCGTCCGGCGGCCGGCTGCCCGGCCACCCGCTGCCCGGCCCACCCGCGTACGAGACCGGGACGGACGGCACCGTCACGTTCACCGTGCCCGCCGCCCACTCCGACGCGCTGCTGCGGGAGCTGCTGACCGCCCACCCGCCCTGGCACATCCACGGGGTCAGCCCCGCGACGACCGGAAGTCCCGCCCGATGACCGCGCTCCTGCACTACCAGACCGCCCTGCTGCTGCGCTCCCAGCGCTGGCTGCCGCCGGTCCTGCTCTACCTGGCCTTCCTGGCCATCGGCGTACGCGCCGGGGAGCCGGTCCTCGGCACGCTCGGGTACGTCACCGCGCCCCTGCTGCCGGTCACGGCCTGGCTCGTCCGGACCTGCCTGAACCAGGAGCCGCCCGCCGCCCGGCACGTCGCCTCGGCGGCGGCCGGCCGCACCCGGGTCCACCTCGCGGCGGTCCTCGCCGGCACCCTGTGCGGGGCCGTGCCCGGCGTGGCGGCCGTGCTGCTGGTCACGGCGACGGCCGGACCGGTCGGCGCCGACGGCCGTACCGCTGTCCCCCTGCCGTCCGCCGCCCTCGCCGGCCTGCTGACCGCGGCGATCTGTGTGCTGCTCGGCGCGGCCCTCGGCGCCCTGCTGACCCGTCCGCTGGTGCCCGCCCGGGGCTGGTCCACCGCCGCGATCACGGCGGCCGCGCTCCTGACGCTGGTGACCACCGGCTCGCCGGCCAACCACGCGCTCACCGCGCTGGTCACCGGCAACCGCACCGGGACGGTCCCGCTGCCGCTGCTCCCGCTGGCCGCCGCGGCGGTCCTCGCGGTGGCGGCGACGGCCCTCGCCTGCCGGCTCACCGCCGTGCGGGAGTGAGTACGCTCGTATACATGGACGATTCGTACTGCGAGACACCGGCTCCCGAGGACGCCGGGGCGCCCCGGGGCGGGCCGCCGTTCGCCGCGTGTGTCCTGTGCCAGGAACCGACCGAGTACCCGGAGTCGACCAAGGGCATCACGCTGTGCCCGGTCTGCGAGTGGCGGGAGGCCGAGCGCACCGCCTGCTCCGGCTAGCGACGGTCCGACCGGGACGCGCGCCAGGTGCGCCGGTCGTCGATGTCCGCGCGGCGGTCGCCGTGGATGTTGCGCACGATGCCCGGCTCCGCCAGGAAGTCGTGCGGGAAGCCCAGCGGCACCGCGCTCACCCGGTCGAGCCGCTCGACGGCCGCGGCGTCCAGCTCCACGTCGAGGCAGCCCAGGTTGTCGGCGAGCTGGTCGGGCCGGCCGGCGCCGATGAGGGGCACGATGTTGCCCGGGCGGCCGCGCAGCCAGGCCAGCGCCACCTGGGCGGGGCTCCAGCCGCCCTGGCCGGCGATCTCCTGGACGGCGGTGATGACGGCGGCCTCCCGCTCGTCCTCCCGGGCCCCGTCCGCCAGCCGGCCCGTCTCACCGCGGCGGTACTTCCCGGTGAGCTTGCCCGCCGCCAGCGGCGCCCACGCGAAGACCGCCTGGTCGAAGCCGCGGGCCTGGGGCAGCAGCTCCCGTTCGGGGGTGCGCTCCAGCAGGCTGTACCGGAGCTGCGAGCCGGCGAAGCTGGTCCAGCCGCGCAGCTCGGCGAGGGTGTTGGCCTGGGCGATCTCCCAGGCGGGCCAGTCGGACACGCCGAGGTAGAGCACCTTCCCGGCGCGTACGAGATCGTCCAGGGCCCGCATGAGTTCCTCGACCGGGGTCAGCTCGTCCCGCGCGTGCACCCACAGCACGTCCAGGCGGTCGGTGCGCAGCCGGCCGAGGCTGGCCTCCACCGACCGCACCAGGTTCTTGCGGTGGTTGCCGCCCGAGTTCATGTCGTCCGCGTCGGTGGCGCAGGTGTACTTGGAGGCCAGCACGAACCGGTCCCGGCGGCCCTCCAGCAGCCTGCCGAGGACCGTCTCCGAGGCGCCGGCGCCGTAGATGTCCGCCGTGTCGACGAAGTTGCCGCCCGCGTCGGCGTACATGTCGAGGATCCGGCCGTTCGGCTCGTCCTCGCCGTCGCCGCCCATGGTCATGGCGCCCAGGGCCAGCTCGCTCACGCGCAGGCCGGTCCGGCCGAAGAGTGTGTAACGCACGGTGTGTCCCCTCGTCAGGTCGTACGCGTGACGTTACGGGCTGGAGTGCACTGCAAGGCAAGGCGGTTCACGCGCCGCGGGCGGCCGCCATCAGCTCCGAGACCTTGACGAAGCGGTAGCCGCGCCTGCGCAGCTCGGGGACGATGCGGCGGACCGCCTGCTCGGTGACGGGGGCGGCGCTGCGGGTGCAGTGCATCACCACCAGCGAGCCCGGCCGTACGCCCGCCAGGACCTGCTCGGCGACCGCGTCCGCGTCGGTGGCGAAGGCGTCGCCGCCGATCACGTCCCACTGCACGGCGGTCACCCGGGCCTCGGCCAGCGCGCGCAGCGCTCCGTCGTCGTAACAGCCGCCGGGGAAGCGGAAGTACGGTACGACGTTGCGCGCCCCGGCCGCGCGGAAGGCGGTGAAGGCGCGGCGGACGTCGGCCGCCATGTCCGCGGGGGGCAGGGCGGGCAGCCCGTAGCAGGGGGCCTTGAAGGCGTGGTGGCTGTAGGAGTGGTTGGCGAGCTCGAAACGCGGGTCGTTGCCGATGGCCCTGGCCTGGTCGGGGTACTCCTCCGCCCAGCGTCCGGTCATGAAGACGGTCGCGTCGACCTCCAGGCGCCGGAGGGTGTCGATCAGCGCGGGGTTGTCGAACCGCTCGCCGCGCGCCGCCCTGGGGCCCTGGTCGGCCGTCATGTCGGCGTCGAAGGTGAGCGCCACGGTCCTGCCGGCCGTCACCGGCCCCCGCTCGAACACGGGCGTGAGGCCGCCGGGGCCGGGAGCCATGGTGGGAGGCACCCCGGCGGGGGAGGGGCTCGCCGCGGCGGACGGCCGTCCGGGTGTCGCGGGGCGGGTGACCGGGGCGCTGCCGCAGCCCACGAGAACGGTGCACAAAGCAGCCAAGAGCGACAGATTCCGCACAAGAGTAGTCACAAGCGGAAAATATATGATCATCGTGCGGGTGGTGTGCGTGCCGCTTCCGTCCGGAGTAGTCCAGCGCGAGGTCTCACCCCGAGCGGGTGATCGTGGAGGGGAACCCCACCCCGAAGGGACGGACGGACGCATGACCGAGGACACCGCGATACGGCCCCTCCTGGGTCCGCCGCCCGTGCGGCACTGGCCCGCCCTGGACATCACCGGCACGGACTTCGACCCCGTGCTCGCGGAACTGATGCGCGAAGGGCCGATCAGCCGCATCCAGCTTCCCCACGGCGAGGGCTGGGCCTGGCTGGTGACCCGCTACGACGACGTCAGGATGGTCACCAACGACCCGCGCTTCACCCGTGCGCCGATCACCGGCCGCCAGGTCACCCGGGTCGCGGCACACTTCCAGCCCCGCCGGGGATCGCTCGCCTTCGCCGACCAGCCCGACCACAACCGGCTGCGCGGCGCGGTCGCCCCGGCCTTCACCCGGCGCGGCGTGGAACGGCTGCGGGTCCTCGCCCGGGACACCCTGGACGAGATGGTGGACGCCCTGCTCGCCGACGGGCCGCCGGCGGACCTCACCGAGCGCGTCCTGGAGCCGTTCCCCCTCTCCGTGATCTGCGACGTCATGGGCGTGCCCGCCGCCGACCGCGAGGCGATGCGGGCCTGGACCCGGCGCATCGTCTCCCCGGAGGGCGACGCCGCCGCCACCGCCGAGGCCAAGGACGGCATGTACGGCTGGTTCACCCGGACGATCCGGTCGCGCTACGGCAGCACCGAGGAGGACGTCATCTCCCTGCTCGGCGCCGCGGTCGGGCGGGGCGACATCAGCGAGGAGGAGGCCATCGGGCTCGCGGGCCCGCTCCAGATCGGCGGGGAGGCCGTCACCGCCAACACCGGCCAGATGCTCTTCCTCCTGCTGACCCGCCCCCGGCTCCTCGAACGGCTCCGCACCGACCCGGCCGTCCGCCCCCGCGCCATCGACGAACTGCTGCGCCACATCCCGCACCGCAGCTCCGTCGGCCTGGCCCGGATCGCCCAGGAGGACGTGGACCTGCACGGGGTGCGGATCAGCGCGGGGGACGCCGTCTACGTCTCCTACCTCGCCGCCAACCGCGACCCCGGTGTCTTCCCCGATCCGGAGCGGATCGACGTCGACCGCACCCCCAACCCGCACGTCGCCTTCGGGCACGGACCGCACCACTGCATGGGCGCACTGCTCGCGCGCATGCAGACCGAGCTGCTGATCGACACCCTGCTGGACCGCCTGCCGGACCTGCGCCTCGCGGTCCCGCCCGAGCAGGTCCCCTGGCGGCGCGGCACCCTGATCCGCGGCCCGCGGGCGCTGCCCGTCACCTGGTGAAAGGCCGCCGCACCACCACCGGGCGGCGGCCCGCGCCGGACGCGCCGCCGCCCACGGCTCACCTCAGCGCCACGGCCCGGTCACCGCGAACGTGGTGCCCGGCCGGTAGCAGTTGACGTACATCGTCCCGCCGTCCGGGGAGAACGCGACACCGGCGAACTCGCCCCACTCCGGCTCCTGCGGCGTACCGATGTTCTGCGCGCCGCGCGCCATCGCGTACACCTCGCCCCGCCGGGTCAGCCCGTACACGTGCTGCGCCCCGTTGCCGTCCTCGCACACCATCAGCCCGCCGCCGGGCGCCAGGCAGATGTTGTCGGGTGACTCGCCCGGCAGCCGGACGTCGCTGCTGGGCCCGAACACGATGACCAGCGTGAGCCGTCGCCGGTGCGGCTCGTACTTCCACACCTGGCCGTAGTGGTCGCCGGCCGACCCCTCGGCGGCGCGGGCGTAGCTGGAGACGAAGTAGACCGAGCGCCCGCCCCAGTAGCACCCCTCCAGCTTCTGGGCGTGGGTGATGCCCCGGGGGCCGAAGTCCTGGAGCCGGATCGGCGTCTGCCGCGCCTGGCTGTCGGGCACGGGCACCCACTCGACGCCGTCGAACGCCGCGCCCGCCTCCTGGATGGCCGACAGGTCCGGCACGCCCGGCACCCGCATGGCCTCCAGCGCCCCGCCCGCGCGCAGCGAACCGGTGCCGGCGAGCGGCCGGTTGGGCAGGAAGCGGTAGAAGAGGCCGAACGGCCGCTGGAAGGCGTCCTCGGTCTCGTACACGATCCCGGTGTACGGGTCGACCGCCACGGCCTCGTGCTGGAAGCGGCCCATCGCGGTCAGCGGCACCGCTCCGGTGCGCAGCGGGTCGGCGGGGTGGACCTCGAAGACGAAGCCGTGGTCCTTGGTGTAGCCGTTGGTCCCGGCCCTGTCCTCCGTCTCCTCGCAGGTGAGCCAGGTGCCCCACGGGGTCAGCCCGCCCGAGCAGTTGACGGCGGTGCCCGCGATGGCGACGCGCTCGCCGAGCACGTGGTGGCGGCCGTCCAGTTCCAGCGCCGTGCAGCCGCCCTTCGCCGCCGGGTCGTAGGTCAGGCCCCGGACCGTGGGGACGCCGAGGGGGGCGGAGGCGCGGTTCTCGTGGTTGCGGACGAGGTGGACGCGGCCGCGGCGGCCGGCGAAGGCGCCCATGCCGTCGTGGTTGCCGGGGACCGTGCCCTCACCGGAGCGGAGGGGGTCGCCCTCCCGGGAGAGGACCTTGTACCGGAAGCCTCTGGGAAGGTCCAGCAGACCGGCCGGGTCCTGTATCAGCGGGCCGTAGCCGGCGTGGCCGAGGGCGGCGGAGGTGCCGGCGAAGAGCTCGGAGAAGGCGCCGGTGAAGGCGATGGTGGCCAGGGACGCACCGGTACCGGCCAGAACTTGACGTCGTGTTGCGGGCAGTCGATCGGACACGAGGCAACAACTCCCTGTGGGGAACAGGTGTGACGTGACCCGCACGTGTGTACCACGCACTGTGGTGACACGTGAACACTGCGGGCCACGTCGCCTCGTGTCGCGCCCGGCGTCAGACCAGACGGGCGGTGAGGGTGATCTCGGTGCCGGAGAGCGCCTGGCTGACCGGGCAGCCCGCCTTGGCCTCCTCGGCCGCCTTGGCGAAGCCCGCCTCGTCCAGGCCCGGGACCTCGCCGTCGACGGTGATGTGGATGCCGGTGATGCCCTTGCCGGGCTGGAAGGTCACGTCGGCCTTGGTGGTCAGCCGGGCCGGGGGGTTGCCGGCCTTGGTGAGGGCACCGGACAGGAACATCGAGAAGCAGCTCGAATGGGCGGCCGCGATCAGCTCCTCCGGGCTGGTCATGCCGTTCGGCTCCTCGGCGCGGGCGGGCCAGGAGACGGGGTACTGGCCGATCCCGGAGGAGTCGAGGGACACGGTGCCCGACCCCTCGGTGAGGTTGCCTTCCCAAACGGTGTGCGCGTGACGCGTGGTGGCCATGCCGAATTCCCTTCGGACGATGTACGACCCCAAATGGGTTATGCCACCCAAACCTACTGCTCGACCAGCCCCTTCGCGTCGCGCGCCAGCGCGGTGAGCCGCGAGATCGCCCGGAAGTACTTCTTCCGGTACCCGCCGTTCAGCATCTCGTCACTGAACAGCTTGTCGAACGGCAGCCCCGAGGCGAGGACCGGCACCTCCCGGTCGTACAGCCGGTCCGCCAGCACCACCAGACGCAGCGCGGTCGACTGGTCGGGCACGGGCCGCACGTCCGTGAGGCAGACCGCCCGGAGGTCGTCCGTCAGCGCGCCGTACCGGCTCGGGTGGACCCGGGCCAGGTGCTCCAGCAGGTGCGGGAAGTCGTCGAGCGACGCGCCCGGCGTGGCGTGCGCCGCCCTGGTGACCTGCTCGTCCGTGAACGGCGCCGGGGCCTCGGGCAGACCGCGGTGCCGGTAGTCCTCGCCGTCGATGCGCAGCGGCCGGAAGTGGGCGGACAGGCCCTGGATCTCGCGGAGGAAGTCCGCGGCGGCGAACCGGCCCTCGCCCAGCTTGCCGGGCAGGGTGTTGGACGTGGCGGCCAGGGCCACCCCGGCGTCGACCAGCTTGCCGAGCAGCGTCGACACCAGGACGGTGTCGCCCGGGTCGTCCAGCTCGAATTCGTCGATGCACAGCAGACGGTGCCCGCTGAGGGTCGCCACCGTCTGCTGGAACCCGAGCGCCCCGACCAGGTTGGTCAGCTCCACGAACGTGCCGAACGCCTTGAGGGACGGCTCGGCGGGCGTGGCGTGCCACAGGGAGGCCAGCAGGTGGGTCTTGCCGACGCCGTACCCGCCGTCCAGGTAGACCCCGCGCGGTCCGGTGGGCGCGGCGGGCTTCTTCTGGAACCAGCGGCGCCGCCCGGCCCCGGTCGCGTGCGCGCCGCCGAGCCCGGCCGCGAAGGAGCTCAGGACCGTCACCGCCTCGGACTGGCTCGGCTGGTTCGGGTCCGGGATGTAGGTGTCGAAGCGCACCGCGTCGAAGCGCGGCGGCGGCACCATCTCGGCGACCAGACGGTCTGCCGGGACGTGCGGCTCGCGGGCGCACAGGGACAGCGGGGCCGCTTCGGTGATGGCACGGGTCGACACAGTTACTCACTCTAATCGCCATGTCAGACTGCACGGCATGCGACGCCTGTTCCCTGTGACCGACCAGACACGCCCGACCGAGGACCGGGAATGGTCCCTCGACGAGCTGGCCGACGCCTACGCCTATCCGCGGCGCCCGTCCGGCACGCCCTGGCTGCGCGCCAACATGGTGTCGTCCCTGGACGGGGCGGCCCAGCACGAGGGGCGCTCCCAGCCCATCTCGTCCGACACCGACATGCGGGTGTTCGGCACCCTGCGGGGGCTGGCCGACGTGGTGATCGTCGGTGCCGAAACGGTACGGCTGGAGGGGTACCGCCCGGCACGCGCGCGTGAGGCGTTCGCCGAGCGGCGGGCGGCGGCCGGCCAGGGCCCGGCGCCCGCGATCGCGGTGGTCAGCGCCTCGCTGAACCTGGACTTCTCCGCCCCGCTGTTCACCGCGCCGCTCGTCCCGACGCTGCTGCTGACCGGCGCGGCGGCGCCGCCGGACCGGGTGCGGGAGGCCGAGCGGGCGGGCGCCGAGGTGATCGTCGCGGGCGACGGACCCGGTGTGGACCCCGGGCGGGCGCTCGCGGCCCTGGCCGGGCGCGGGCTGACGCGCCAGCTCACCGAGGGCGGGCCGCGCCTCCTCGGGCAGTTCGTGGCGGCCGGGGTGCTGGACGAGCTGTGCCTGACGGTGTCGCCGCTGCTGACCGCCGGGGATGCGCAGCGGATCTCGGGCGGGCCGGTGATCGCGGTGCCCGAGCGGTACGCGCTGGCCTCCCTGCTGGAGGAGGAGGGGTTCCTTTTCACCCGGTACACCCGGAGCTGACCAATTAGCGGAATAATCCGTTCCGCTTAGCTTCCGGTGGGCAGACTTACTCTCGCAGTCCCCGTGCGGACACGGGGAAGGATGGTTTCCGCAGAAGGGCTCCCCAGGTGTTCACAAGCGTTCTGATGATCGAGAAGCCGCTGTCGTCCGTGGACGTGGAGTTCGTCACCACCCTCCACGGCGACGAGAGGATGTCCTTCATCGTCCTGATGCAGCCCCGCGGCGACCAGGTCGTGCTGCTGCGGGCCATCGACGACGTCGCCCTGGGCGAGCTGAAGGAAGCCGTCAAGGAGGGCGAGGAGCACGCGGGCGAGGCCGCCGGGCTCACCGCCCAGCAGGGCCTGGAGCTCTCGCTGCGCGCCCTGCGCGCGGCCGGCTGCGACGCCGTCGGCCAGGTCGTCGAGGACCACCCGCTGGACAAGCTCAAGGCGGTCGTGGACGAGTCCGGCGCCGACGAGGTGATCGTGCTGACCAAGCCCCACTACGTCGAGGAGTTCTTCCACCGCGACTGGGCCTCCCGCGCCCGCCACAAGGTCGGCGTACCCGTGCTCAAGCTCTTCGCGCACAACGACGAGCCCGACACCGCATAGGCTGGGGCCCCTCACGTACGTCGCACCCCGGGGAGAGACACGCATGGCACCCGCCATTCCCGCCGCCATGATTCCCGCCGCCATGGAACGGCCGCACTTCATCGGCATCGGCGGCGCCGGAATGTCGGGCATCGCCAAGATCCTCGCCCAGCGCGGGGCCCTGGTCGCCGGCAGCGACGCGCGCGAGTCCGAGACCGCCGCGTCCCTGCGGGCCCTCGGCGCGACCGTCCACATCGGGCACGCCGCCGTCCACCTCGCGGACGACACCACCGCCGTCGTCGTCTCCAGCGCCATCCGCGCCGACAACCCCGAGCTGGCCCGCGCCACCGAGCTGGGCATCCCGGTCGTCCACCGCTCCGACGCGCTGGCCGCCCTGATGACCGGGCTGCGCGCGATCGCCGTCGCCGGCACCCACGGCAAGACGACCACGACCTCCATGCTCGCCGTCGCCCTCACCGAACTGGGCCTCGCCCCGTCGTACGCCATCGGCGGCGACCTCGCCGGGCCCGGCACCAACGCCCTGCACGGCGACGGCGAGATCTTCGTCGCCGAGGCCGACGAGAGCGACCGCAGCTTCCAGAAGTACGACCCCGAGGTCGCGATCGTCCTCAACGTCGAGCTGGACCACCACGCCAACTACGCGTCGATGGACGAGATCTACGAGTCCTTCGAGGCGTTCGTCGCCAAGATCCGCCCCGGCGGCACCCTCGTCGTCGGCGAGCACGCCGGCGCCCGCGAGCTCGCCCGCCGGGTCGCGGGCCGCGACGACCTGACGATCATCCGCGTCGGCGAGTCCGCCGACTCCGACGCCCGGATCCTCGCCATCACGCCCCGGGGCATGACCAGCGAGGTCACCGTCGCCCTCGACGGCACCGAGCACACCTTCACCGTCTCCGTGCCCGGCCGCCACTACGCCCACAACGCCGCCGCCGCCCTCGCCGCCGGCGCCCGCGTCGGCATCGACCCCGCCGCCCTGGCCCAGGCCCTCACCGCCTACACCGGCGTCGGCCGCCGCCTCCAGCTCAAGGGCGAGGCCGCCGGCGTCCAGGTCATCGACTCGTACGCCCACCACCCCACCGAGATGACCGCCGACCTCGAGGCCATGCGCTCCGCCGCCGGCTCCGAGCGCCGCCTCCTCGTCGTCTTCCAGCCGCACCTGTTCTCCCGCACCCAGGAGCTCGGCAAGGAGATGGGCCAGGCCCTCACCCTCGCCGACGCCTCGGCCGTCCTCGAGATCTACCCGGCCCGCGAGGACCCGATCCCCGGGATCACCAGCGCCCTGATCATCGACGCGGCCCGCGCCGCCGGCGCCGACGTCACCGCCGTGTCCGACAAGGACACCGTGCCGGACGTCGTCGCGGGAATGGCCAAGCCCGGCGATCTCGTTCTCACCATGGGCGCCGGGGACGTCACCGACCTCGGCCCGAGGATCCTGGCCCGCCTCGCGGACCGCGACTGAGGGAGAGCAGCATGGCGTACGACGTCGAGAAGCCGGACGAGCAGTGGCGCGCGGAGCTGTCCCCGGAGGAGTACCACGTCCTGCGCGAGGCCGGCACGGAGCGCCCCTTCACCGGTGAGTACACCGACACCAAGACCAAGGGCGTCTACTCCTGCCGCGCCTGCGGAGCCGAGCTGTTCACCTCCACGACCAAGTTCGAGTCCCACTGCGGGTGGCCGTCCTTCTACGACCCGAAGGACACCGACGCGGTCGAGCTGATCGAGGACCGCACCTACGGCATGGTCCGCACCGAGGTCCGCTGCGCCCGCTGCGGCTCGCATCTGGGGCACGTCTTCGAGGGCGAGGGGTACCCCACCCCGACGGACCAGCGGTACTGCATCAACTCGGTCTCGCTGAGGCTGACCCCCGACGAGGAGTGAGGACACGGCCCGCGCGCACCGCGCGGGCCGTTCCGTGAGTCACTCCGCCGCGGGCGGGTGGCCGGCGTCAGGACGGCGGGCGGGGTGCGGCCGGCGGGTGTGTCAGGGCAGCGAGTGCGGTGCGGCCGGAGGGTGGAGGATCTGTCCGGCGGCGAGCCGGCGGTAGGTGGCGCTGGTGGTGAGCAGGTCCTTGTGACGTCCCCGGGCGGTGGCGCGGCCGTCATGGAGGACGATGATCTGGTCGGCGTGCTGGACCGTGGACAGCCGGTGCGCGATCACCAGAAGGGCGCATTCCCGCGCGGCGTCCCTCATGACCTCGGTCAGCGCGGCTTCGTTGATGCTGTCCAGGTGCGAGGTCGGTTCGTCGAGCAGCAGGAGCGCCGGCCGGGCGAGCAGCGCGCGGGCCAGGGCGACCCGCTGGCGTTCACCCGCCGAGAGCGTGCCCCCGCGCGGGCCGAGCGTTCCCGACAGCCCGCCGGGCAGCCCGCGGACGACGCCCTCCAGCCGGGCCAGCTCGATGACGCGCCGCACCTCCGCGTCGGTGGCGTCGGGCGCGGCGTAGGTGATGTTGTCCCGGAGCGTGCCGTGGACGACGTGGGTGTCCTGGTCGACGACGGCGATGCGTTCCCGGCAGGCGGCGCGGCTCAGTTCGGTGGCGGGCAGACCGTCGAAGAGCAGACGTCCGGAGTCCGGTTCGTAGAACCTGGCGGCCAGCGCGAAGATCGTGCTCTTGCCGGCTCCCGACCGGCCGACCAGAGCGGTCTGACCGCGGCGGGGGACGGTGAAGGAGACGCCGCGCAGGACCGGCCGGTCCGGTGTGTAGCCGAAGCGGACGTCACACAGGGCGAGGGCCGGTGCTGGGTCCGGCTTCCCGCCGGTGCGGTCGGGCTTCCCGTCGGTGGGGTCCGGCTCCGCGCCGGTGTGGTCCGCCTCCCCGCCGGTGCGGACCGGCTCCCTCACGACGGCGGCCGGCGGGCGTACGGGGGCCCGGGTGGCCGGGCCGGGGGCGGTGTCCTTCCGCGGCCGCTCCCCGGGCGGCGCGGACGCGGGCCCGGTCGGTTCCACGGGCAGGTGGAGGGCCTCCTCGATGCGCTGGTAGGCACCCATGCCGCGCTGGATCAGACCCACCGCGCGGAAGACGGACGACAGCGGCAGCACCAGGTACGAGGCGTACAGCAGGAAGGCCACCAGGTCGCCGAGGGAGTTGGCGTGGCCGCTCACCCTGAGCCCGCCGATGACGAGGACGATGAGGAAGGAGCCCTGGACGGCGAGTTCGACGGCCGGGCTCATGACGGAGGCGAGCTTCGCGGTCCGTACCCCCGCGTCGTACGCCGTGTCGACCCGCTCTCCGATACGGGCCGCCTCCCGGTCCTCCGCACGGTGGACCCGGACCATCGGGAGCGCGCCGAGCGCCCGTTCCAGGTCGGCGGCGATCGCGCCGACCGACTCCTGCATGCGTTCGGAGGCGGCCCGGATGCCCTTGAGCAGGGAGGCGACGACCACGGCGGCCAGCGCCACGGTCAGGGCCACCAGGAGCAGCAGCAGCGGGTCGATCCACAGCATCAGCGCGACCGCGCCCGCCGCGACGAGGGCGCCCGTCACGAGGTCGACCAGCGCCTGGGACACCACTTCCCTCAGCAGGGTGGTGTCGGCGGTGACCCGGGAGATCAGGTCACCGCCGCGGTGCCGGTCGTACTCCCGCATCTCCAGCCGGAGCAGGCGCGCCACCAGCCCGTGCCGGAGCCGGCGTACGACGCCCTCGCCCATGCGCTCCAGGACGAAGCGGCCCACCGCGCCGGTCGCCGCCTCGGCCACGAACAGCACCGCCAGGGCCAGCAGGAGCGGCCACAGCACCTGCCCGCGGCCACTGGCGTCGACGGCCTGCTTGGCGACGAGCGGCTGGGCGAGACCCAGGGCCGAGCCGACCAGGGTGAGCACGGTGGCGACGACGATGGACGCCCGGTGCCCGGCGGTCAGCCGGTACATGGTCGCGACCGCGGCGCGGGTGGAGCGGTCGCCTTCCGTCGGTACGTCGGGGAGTGGGGGTGACTGGGGCTGTGCCCGGTTCTCCGGATGCGCCGACGGCTCCGGGTGTGGCGGTGACTCCGGATGTGGCTGTGGCGGTGCGGGGTCCGCGGTGCTGTCGGTCATCGGTCCGGGCGGCTCCTGGCCGCGACCGCGATCAGCCGGGTGAAGTAGCCGTCGGGGACGCCCTCCCCGACGGGCCGGCCGTCCGCCTCGATCCAGGCGTGGGCGTTGAAGGGCGGCACCGTGCTCACGCCCGTGCACCACGTCGGCCACGTCCCCGACAGGCGGCACAGCAGCGCGGCGCCCAGCGAGCGGGGCAGGCAGCCCTTGGGGCCCGCGCAGCGCAGGCTCACCGCGCACATGGCGTCCCGCGCGGCCTGGGCCTGGGCGGTGGTGGCCGGTGCGGCGCCCCGGCGCGCGACGTCCAGCACCGCCCGGATACGGCGCGGCGGCAGGAGCGCCAGCGCGACGGCGGGCAGGAGGACGGCACGGGCGCCCAGCCGCCGTGCGAAGGGGACACCGGTGGGCCTCTCCAGGGCGCTCGGCGTCGTCATTCGGCCAGCCCCGACGTCCGCAGCTCCGCCACCAGCGCCGCGACGTCCTCCTCCGCCCGCGCGCGGTCGATGTCGAACTCGGCCACCAGCGCGTCGGCCGCCGCCGCTTCGTCACCGCCCGCCATCAGCGTCCTGACCACCAGGGTGCCGGTGGGATTCAGCTCCCAGTACTCCCCGGCGCGTTCGTCCAGGAGCACCGTGCCGTAGTCCGTCTCCGCCGTGGAGACGTTGGCGCCGAACCGCAATGCCATGGTGTGCGTACCTTTCGCGTGGTCCAGTGCGGGAGTCGGTTCTCAAGGAGTCGTGCGGGCTGCGGCCTTGGTCGTACGGGGCAGTCCGCGCAGCCACACTTCGGCGGCGATGGTCGAGTAGAGGGTCGCGTGCTGGAGGTCGGGTGTGGAGGGCCGTTCGGCGAGGCGGCGCAGGGCTGCGCCGTCGACGAGGCCGAGTCGCTCGAGGTGGGAGTCCTCCCACAGGGCCCGGAGGTCCGCGCGGTGCCGGCGCAGTCCGTCGGCGGCGTCCATGGAGGCGGCGGCCTTGTTGGTGCGGCGCAGGCACGGGTCGGGCACGACGCCGCGCATGGCGGCGGCGAGGAGGGGTTTGTACTGCCAGGGCGTGACGCGTTCGCTCGGCCGGACGGCGAGGCACGTCTCGATGACGCGGTCGTCGAGGAAGGGTGAGGCCATCGGCACTCCGGCACGGGCCGCCATGCGGTCCCATTGGCGGATGATGCGGGTGCAGGAGCGGATCTGTTCCAGGTCGGCGTGCAGGCCGCGGTCCCGGTGGTGGGGTGCGGTGTCCTCGGCGGCCCGGCGCAGGGCCTGGCGGGCGATCTCCTCGGCGTCGGGGGTGACCCAGGGGAAGAGTCGCGGGGGCATGCCCCAGCCGAGGCTGGTGATGGCGGTCGGGGGCAGCGGGTCGCGCAGGTGCGTGGCCGTGTCGGCCAGCCAGGCGGGGTAGGGGCGCTGGTCGGCCAGGGCCTTGAGGGTGG
The DNA here is from genome assembly GCF_004353505.1 of Streptomyces sp. WAC05374. Lineage (GTDB taxonomy): Bacteria > Actinomycetota > Actinomycetes > Streptomycetales > Streptomycetaceae > Streptomyces. The sequence goes on along the minus strand of NZ_SMNQ01000012.1, from coordinate 182,727 downwards.
TGGTGAGCGGCCACTGCCACAGGGCGCGGAAGCCGCGCAGTTGCCGCAGGGCGAACAGCGGGTGGGTGCGGGCCAGCCGGTGGTAGTAGGCCTCGGAGCACCAGGCGACGTGGTCGCCGCCGATGCCGGTCAGGTGCACGCGGCTGCCCCGCTCGGCCATGGCGGGCAGGTGGTGCAGGACGCGTGAGCGGTCCATGACGCCGATGGTCGGTTCGTCCAGCAGGTCGTCGATGGCCAGGAGATCGGTGTAGACGAGCGGGGAGGCGTCGGCGTCCCAGACGACGTGTTCCACGCCGGGCAGGGACTCGGCGGCCAGTGTGGCCCAGTGCAGGTCGGTGTCGGCGGGGTCGCGTCCCGGCCAGGTGCTGGCGACCACCCGCGCGGGGGAGCGCGCGGCCAGGAAGCAGATGGAGGTGGAGTCCAGGCCGCCGGACAGATCGCAGCTCACCACGCCGCCCTGCCGGGTACGGGCGTCCACCGCCGCCGTCAGCGCCTCACGCACCAGCGGCGCGCTCCCGGCGAGCGGCCGTACGGGCTCGGGCGGGGTCCACCAGCGCGAGTGGCGCACGGTACGCCCGTCCTGAGCGACGATCAGGGCGTCCTCCGGGCGTACGGCGGTGACGCCCTGCCACATCGGGGCCTCACCGAGCGGGTGGGGGACCGGCCACAGCAGGCGGAGGGCCAGTTGCTCCCGGTCCGGTTCGGCGCCGAGCGCACCGGCGAGCACGTCGGCCCGGCTGGCGGCCACCCGCACGCCGTCCACGGACGCGTGGAACACCAGCCGGAGCCCGGACGCGGTGCCCTGCACGCCGAGCCGCCCGTCGAGGGCGGCGACGAGGTGGAAGCTGCCGGGCAGCGTACGGGCCAGCGCGCCCAGTCCGGCGAGGTCACGCAGCCGGCCGGCATGGCGCTCGAGCTCCGTGGCGTCGATGGGACAGCAACCGATGACGGCGAGGGCCGTGTGGCCGGCGCGCGCGCTGACCATGTCCTGGTCGTGCCACTGCCCGACCAGCCAGGGCCGGCCCGAGGCGTGCTTCAGGACGCGCGTTCCGGGGCTGGAGAAGGAGCGGGCCACGGCGGCCGCGTCCTCACGGTCGGGAAAGACCGTGAAGTGCGCGTCGCCGGGGCCCGTCCCCGCACTCTCGTGCAGTTCAGTCATGACGTCGGGTCAGAACCGTCGGTCGTCAGTTCTTGCTCAGGAGCAGCCGGTCGTTGCCCGAGAAGCCCAGGAGCCCGGTCCTCTTGCGGAACGTCCCGAGCCTGGCGAGCGTCGGCGCTTCGTAAGCCTTCTTCATGACCTCTCCTCGTGTGCGGACGTCACGACCGCATCCCTGGCCGGCTGTGAACCGGAAGCCGGTTCACGGCTGCCTGCCCATGGCTCATCGGGAGCCACGGACGGGGAAGCGGCGTACGCAATAGCTATCCGCAAAGGGGAAGGCGCGGCAAGGTGACTAATCAGAATAATGCGATATGTAAAGCATGGATGCAGCCATGTTCAAGCCTGATGGATGGCGGTCTTCGTTCAATGGGAAACATTCCGTGCGCCGAAAGGAACAAAAGATCGAAAAATCGTTTTCACCTGCGTTCCGAAAGGCACTCCGCGTGCTCGGGCCGGGCGTATGCCGGTCGCGATGGCCCGGAGTCGCCGGAGTGCGCCCCGGATGCGCCGCTCCCCGGGGGCGCCGCTGTATCCGGCGCATATGGCTGAATCGCCACCCTGTGGTCGTCGCCTCGGCGGCACGCGAGATCGATGGGGGAACCTCAGTGCGGTCGTACGGCGAGTAAGTCCGGCGGTACGGCGGACAGGACGGGCCTCTGCCCGGGTGCACGGAATATGTGGGTGCACGGAATGGGTGCGCTCGCACCGGGGGAGGGAAGCTTCGTCGCATGTTTCGGGAACACCTGAGGACCGGCCGGAAAATGTGCCGGGGTATCGCCTCACGGCTGTCACGCAACGTGGGCATGACGAATGACCGGACCGGCAGGAGGTATTCGCTCCTGCAAGGGAATGATCGCGTCCGGTACGAGGTGACGCCTGTCGCGGCGGTGAAGCGGAACGAGCGGTCGCCGCGCCCGAGTGGGCGGGGGCGCGAGGCGCCACCTCATTGGGTGCCCCGAAAAGGCGCTCGCACACCTCCGCCGTTTCTGAAGCGGTGTCACTCGCCGCCTGCATGCCGCAGGAAGCGAAGGCCCGGGCGGCCGTCCAGGTCGACGTCGCCCACGGGCACGAATCCCGTGCGCGCCAGCACGGCGCGCGAGCCGGCGTTGTCCAGCGTGGTGACGGCACGCAGACTCGTCAGGCGGTACTCCGTGGCGGCCAGGGCGCAGACCTCACGCACGGCGGCCGTCGCCAGTCCGCGTCCGGCCGCCCGTTCGGCGATCCGGTACCCCAGCTCGGCCGAACCGTCCGCCACGTCGGCCAGGTTGACCCGCCCCAGCACCTCCCCGCCGTCGTCCACCACGACGTGGAAGAACAGCAGCCCCGCCTCCTGATCGGTCATCAACGCGTGGTGCCGCGCGTCGAAGTGGGTGAAGTAGTCGTCGCCACGGTCGGGGATCGAAGCGGCGAAGTAGGCGCGGTTCTCCCGCTCGAACCGGAGAAGAGCCGGGGCATGGTCGAACCGGAGGCGCTGGAGGAGAGGCATCGGGCAAGGTTACGCACCCGTGCTCCCGCCCCGGCGCCGGCCGGCTCCCCTCGGCCCGGGGCGGACGCGAGGTCCCTGTGGTGTCCGTGCCCTGGGTTCACCGCCGTACGACGCCTTCCGGCACTCGGCGCCTGCTCCAGGACCGGGGTGCCGGCTACACCCCCGGATGGCCCAGGGCGAGGGCCTCACCGGCGAGCTCCTCCGGAGCGGGCGCCCCGTCCAGGGCGGCCACGGCACGGTCGAGGGCGCGCCGTGCCGCGTCCGGGTCGCCGGCGTGACGCTCCAGGCGGACGAGCGTGGAGAACGCCGACACCCGGTCCGCGGGCGCGTCCTGGAGCGCCGCGTACAGCCGCTGGGCGCGGGCGGTGCCCGTTTACCCCGGCCGACCCTTCCGGCCCGTCCACCCCGGCCGACCCTTCCGGCCCGTCCACCCCTTCCGGCCCGTCCGGCCCAGCGCCGCCGGCCGCCCACGGCCGGGCCGGGGCTTCACAGCCGGCCGCGAGGACCGCGTCACGCACCGAAGGGCGCGGTTCGTCGTCGTGCATGAGCCGGTAGGCCCGGCCCTCCCGGGCATTGAGCAGCACGAAGTCCGGCTCCGTTCGCGCACCGGCGGCGTGCAGCCGGGCGAGCAGCTCGACCGGTGAACGCTCCGGGAGGCCGAGGCCCGCGCGCAGCTCGGCGCGGTCGGCGTCCAGCGTCGGCCCGTACCACTCGCGCAGCTCCTCCTCTTCCTCGGCGACCGCGGCCAGAACGCGCTCCTCGCCGTCCTCCGGCGCCACGCTCGCCGGACACGCGGGCAGGCCGATGAGGATGTCGAGCGCCTCCCGCACACCGGCGCCGATCAGCCCCGCGTCCCCCTCCGACGAGGCGTACAGCACGGGTCCGCCGTCGCAGACGAAATACGTGCCGCCCGTGTCGTCCCCGGCTATCGGCTCCAGCGACGCACCGGAGGCCAGCCGCACGTCCTCGCAGTGCTCGGTGCGGTGGATGTCGAAGCCGAAGGGGTACGCGGCCAGTTCGGCGAGGCGCGGCCGCGTGCGCAGCAGCTCCAGCAAGGGGTGCGTCATGTCACAGAACGTAACAGCCCCCACTGACAACGGCCCCGCCGCCGGGGCTCAGGCCGGCTGCAGCAGGTCCCACCGGTTGCCGTACAGGTCCTCGAAGACCGCCACCGTGCCGTACGGCTCGTGCCGGGGCTCCTCCAGGAACCGCACCCCGGCCGCCAGCATCCGGGCCCGGTCACCGGCGAAGTCCTCGGTGTGCAGGAAGAACCCGACGCGCCCGCCGGTCTGCGCCCCCACGCTCGCCTCCTGCTCCGCGCCCGCCGCGCGGGCCAGCACCAGCCCGGTCCCGGGCGCGGCGCCCTGGGGCCGGACCACGACCCACCGCGTCCCGTCCCCGCGGTCGGTGTCCTCGACCAGTTCGAAGCCGAGGGCACCCGTGTAGAAGCGGATGGCCTCGTCGTAGTCACGGACGACGAGAGTGATCAGGGCGATGTGCGGCATACCCGCGACGTTATACGTATGACAGCGGTCTGACCAGCAGGCGTGCGGAGTGCCACACTGCCCGCATGGACTCGCAGCAGCTCGAAGGCCTCACCGTCCGCGCCCGCCGCCTCGCCGCCCCGGGCGGCCGCCGCATCCTCGGCCTCGCCGGAGCACCCGGCGCGGGCAAGTCCACCCTGGCGGCCCGGCTGGTCGAACGCCTCGGCGGCCTCGCCGCCCTCGTCCCCATGGACGGTTTCCACCTCGCCCAGGCCGAGTTGCGCCGCCTGGGCCGCACCGCGCGCAAGGGCGCCCCCGACACGTTCGACGCCGCCGGGTACGCCGCCCTGCTCGCCCGCCTCCGCGCGGCCGAACCCGGCACGGTCGTCTACGCCCCCGCCTTCGACCGGGCCCTGGAGGAACCGGTCGCCGGAAGCATCCCGGTCGGCCCCGAGGTGCCGCTCGTCGTCACGGAGGGCAACTACCTCCTCCACGACGACGGCCCCTGGGCGGCCGTCCGTCCCCTCCTCGACGAGGTCTGGTTCCTGGAACTGGACGACCACCGCCGCGTCCACCGGCTCGTCGAACGCCATGTGCGGTTCGGCAAGGACCGCTCCCGCGCCGAGCGCTGGGTCAGGGACTCCGACGAGGCCAACGCCCGCCTCGTCACCGCCGGACGGGCCCGCGCCGACCTCGTCGTACCCATGAGCTGAACACGGCTCAGACCGCCCGGCCCGCCCCCGCGTGCCGCACCGCCGCCGACGCCAGCGCCCGTACGACCGGGTGCGGGCGCGTCCCGTCACCGGCCAGTTCCGGCTGGAACAGCGTGGCCAGGAAGAAGGGGTGCCCGGGCAGTTCCGCCATCCGCACCTGCCCGTCCCCGTCCTCGCCGGTGAACCGCAGCCCGTGCGCCCGCAGCACGTCCAGGTGGTCCCGGTCCGGGCCGTACGCGCACTGGTACCGCTCCACGAGCCGTTCGGCACCGATCACCGACTCGGCCAGCGACCCGGGGGTCACGCGCACCGCCCCCTCGTGGCCGGCGAGCGAGCACGCGAGCCGTCCGATCACCACGTCCCCGGGGGCGGCCGCGGGGTCGTTCTCGGCGTGCGCCGCCCGGGCCAGCCCGCAGACGTTGCGGGCGTACTCCAGCAGCGCGTGCTGGAAGCCGCCGCACGTCCCGAGGAACGGGATCTCCCGCTCGCGTGCGGTACGGATCGCCTCCAGCGCGCCCGCCTCACTGCGGTACGGGCTGCCGGGCAGCAGCCACACCGCGTCGAACCCCTCCACGGCACCGGGCTCGGCGGCGGCGTCGGTCGGCACCCAGTACGGGTCGAGCACGAGGCCGTCCCGCTCGGCGAGTGCGCCGAGGAGCAGCGGCACACGGACGTGGGACTCCACCGTGGCGGAGCGGTCGCCGACCAGGGCGATCCGGGCGACGGGCCCGGCGGAGTGCGGCGCGACAGGGCTGCCCGCTACGAGGTTCGTCATGCCCGACATGCTGGTCGGCGCCGCCCGTTCACGTCCAACGACGATTCCTGCACCCCCCATCAGGAACGCTGATGGCCCACGCGTACGGCCCGGCGACGGTTCTGGCCCCGGCCCGGCGAGGCGGGCGCCGGGCCGGGCAGGACACTGATGCCCATGGACCCGCACCTGCTCCGTACGTTCGTGACGGTGGCCCGGCTCGCCTCCTTCTCCGCGGCCGCCCGTGAACTGGGCTACACCCAGTCGGCCGTCTCCCAGCACGTGGCCGCCCTGGAGGGGGACCTCGGCGTGCCCCTGCTGGTCCGCCGTCCGGTCGCCCCCACCCGCGCCGGTGAACGCCTCCTGGAACACGCCCGGCCCCTGCTGCTCCGGCTCGACGCCGCACGCGCCGACCTCGCGCGCATGGCCGCCGAACCGGCCGGTGACCTGACCCTCGCCGCCGCCCCGCTCGCCGTCCACCCCGGCACCCTCGCCGCCCTGCCCGCCACCCGCGTCACCCTGCGCGTGCTGCCCCGCGACGAGATCCCCGACGCCCTGGCGGAAGGGGCGGCCGACCTCGGGCTCGTCGACGGACTGGCCGCCCCCAACGACCCGCTGCGGCTCCCGGACGTCGCCCCGCTCACCGCGACGCGGGTGGCCGAGGCCCCGCTCGCCGTCCACCTGCCGTCCGGTCACCCCCTCGCCCACCGCCCCGGGCTGCGCCTCGTCGACCTCCTCGACGCCCGGTGGCTCGACGCCCCGGCCGCCGGCCTGCCGCTCGACCGGCTCCGGGCGGTCCAGCCGGCCCCGGGCTTCCGCCCCGCCCTCCGCTACGACGGCAGCGACGTCCGCACCCTGACCGCCCTCGCGGCGGCCGGGCACGGCCTGACGCTCCTGCCGGTGACCGTCCCGCCGGCCCCCGGCGCCACCGCCGTGCCCCTCACCGCACCGCGCCTGGTGCACCGCACCGAACTCCTCCACAGCGGCGAACCGGCGGGCCCCGCCGCCACCGTGGCCGCCGCCCTGACCGCCGCCGGGAACGAACCGGGGGCCCGGCCGCCGCGCTGACCGCCGCCGGGAACGAACCGGGGGCCCGGCCGCCGCGCTGACCGCCGCCAGGAGCGAACCGGGGGCCCCGCCGCCGCGCTGACCGCCGCCAGGAGCGAACCGGCGGGCGCGGCCGGTCCGCGTATGTCGCTCGCGCCCGGCCGGACGCCCGGCGAGGATGGCCGTCATGGACAGCCGTAGCGACCTCGCGACCACCCCGTTCACCGCCGACGACTACCGCACCCGCATGGCCCGCGCCACCGAAGCCGCCACCGCTGCCGGGCTCGCCGGGCTCCTGGTCGCGCCCGGCCCCGACCTGGCCCACCTCACCGGCTACCGGCCCACCGCCGACACCGAGCGCCTCACCCTGCTCGTCCTCGCGCCCGGCCACGACCCCGTCCTCGTCGTGCCGGCCCTGGAGGCGCCCGACGCCGAACGGGCGCCCGGGGCCGCCGCGCTCACCCTCCGGGACTGGACCGACGGCACCGACCCGTACGCCGCCACCGCCCCGCTCCTCGACCCCAAGGGCCGCTTCGGGGTGAGCGACAACGCCTGGGCCATGCACCTGCTCGGGCTCCAGAAGGAGCTGCCGGACTCCTCGTACGCCGCGCTCAGCGACGCCCTGCCCATGCTGCGGGCGGTCAAGGACGCCTCCGAGCTGGCCCGGCTGGAGGCGGCGGGCGCGGCCGCCGACGAGGCGTACCGCGAGATCCTCCAGGTGCGGTTCGCCGGGCGCAAGGAGACGGAGATCGCCGCCGATCTGGCCGCGCTGCTGCGGCGGTTCGGCCACTCGCAGGTGGACTTCACCGTGGTCGGGTCGGGCCCCAACGGCGCCAACCCGCACCACGAGGCGGGGGAGCGCACCATCGAGGACGGCGACATGGTCGTCCTCGACTTCGGCGGCCTCAAGCACGGGTACGGCTCCGACACCACCCGTACCGTGCACGTCGGGGAGCCGACACCGGAGGAGCGGCGTGTCCACGACGTCGTGCGGGAGGCCCAGCAGGCCGGGTTCGAGGCGGTCGCGCCGGGCGCGGCGTGCCAGGACGTCGACCGGGCGGCCCGCGCGGTGATCACCGACGCCGGGTACGGCGAGTACTTCATCCACCGCACCGGCCACGGCATCGGCGTCACCACGCACGAGCCGCCGTACATGATCGAGGGCGAGGAGCAGCCCCTCGTCCCCGGCATGTGCTTCTCCATCGAGCCCGGGATCTACCTCCCGGGCCGCTTCGGCGTCCGCATCGAGGACATCGTCGCGGTCACCGCGGACGGCCGCGGGCGCCGCCTCAACACCACTCCGCGGGAACTCGCCCTCGTGCGGTAGCCCGGCTCACACGTCCGCGAGGATGACGCACGATTCCGGCGGCAGCGTCATCAGCCCGTCCCCGTTGGGCATCTCCACCGGCTCCCAGGCCGCCAGCACCCGCACACGGGTGCCGAGCGGGACACGGGCGGGCTCCTTGGCGAAGTTGACCGCGACGCGCAGGTCCCCGCGCCGGTACGCCAGCCAGCGCGCCTCCTCGTCGAACGCCACCCGCACCGCCGCCAGGTCGGGGTCCGTCAGGTCCGGCTGGGCGGCCCGCAGGGCGATCAGCTCCCGGTACCAGGCCAGCAGCCGGGCGTGCGGCTGACGCTCCCGCTCCGCCCAGTCGAGGCAGGACCGGTCCCGGGTGGCCGGGTCCTGGGGGTCCGGGACGTCCTCCTCCGCCCAGCCGTGGGCGGCGAACTCCCGCCGCCGCCCGTTGCGGACCGCCTCGGCCAGCCCGGGGTCGGTGTGGTCGGTGAAGAACTGCCACGGGGTGCTCGCCCCCCACTCCTCGCCCATGAACAGCATCGGGGTGAACGGCCCCGTCAGGACCAGGGCCGCGGCGCACGCCAGCAGCCCTGGGGAGCAGGACGCGGACAGCCGGTCGCCCGTCGCGCGGTTGCCGACCTGGTCATGGGTCTGGGAGTAGCCCAGGAAGCGGTGTGCCGGGGTCCGCACCCGGTCGACCGGCCGCCCGTGCGTGCGGCCGCGGAACGTCGAGTACGTGCCGTCGTGGAAGAAGACATGGCCCAGGGTCTTGGCGAGGGCGGCGAGCGGGGCGCGCGCGAAGTCCGCGTAGTAGCCCTGCGACTCGCCGGTCAGGGCGGTGTGCAGGGCGTGGTGGAAGTCGTCGTTCCACTGGGCGTGCAGGCCAAGGCCCCCCGCGTCGCGGGGCGTCGTGGTGCGCGGGTCGGCCAGGTCCGACTCGGCGATCAGGAACAGCTCCCGGCCCTGCTCGGCCGCCAGTGCGTCCACGGCCGCCGACAGCTCCTCCAGGAACGTCAGCGCCCGGGTGTCGGCCAGCGCGTGCACGGCGTCCAGCCGCAGGCCGTCGATCCGGTAGTCGCGCAGCCAGGCCAGCGCGCTGCCCAGCAGGAACGCCCGGACCTCGTCCGAGCCGGGCGCGTCCAGGTTCACCGCCGCGCCCCACGGGGTGTGGTGGGTGTCGGTGAAGTACGGGCCGAACGCCGGGAGGTAGTTGCCGGAGGGGCCCAGGTGGTTGTGGACCACGTCCAGCACCACGCCCAGGCCCAGGCCGTGCGCCGTGTCGACGAAGCGCTTGAGCGCCTCGGGCCCGCCGTACGGCTCGTGGACCGCCCACAGCGACACGCCCTCGTACCCCCAGCCGTGCCGGCCGGGGAAGGGGCACAGCGGCATCAGCTCCACGTGCGTGATGCCCAGCTCCACCAGGTGGTCCAGGCGGGCGGCCGCCGCGTCGAGGGTGCCCTCGGGCGTGTACGTGCCGATGTGCAGCTCGTACAGCACGGCGCCGCGCAGGCCGCGTGCCGGGGGGTCGTGCCGCCAGGTGTGCGCGGCGTGGTCGACGACCGCGCTCAGGCCGTCCGGCCCGTCCGGCTGGCGCCGCGAGCGCGGATCGGGCAGCACGGGGCCGCCGTCCAGCGCGTACCCGTAGCGGGCGCCGTCAGCGGCCTCCGCCTCGGCCGTCCACCAGCCGTCACGCTCCGGGTCACGCTCCAACGGGTGCGCCGCACCCTGGAGTTGGAGCTCGACCCGTTCCTCTGCCTGCGGCGCCCACACCTCGAACAGCACTGGTGATCCCCTCGTCGTCGTAACGCCCCAATCCTGGCAAGATCGAGATCGGGAAGCACGACACTTGGCCGAACGGACCTCGTATCAAGACCGTACCAACGGGGTCCGACAGCGGGGCCCGTCTGGACACCCCGGCCCGACCGGACCGACAATCACGACGTGACGTCCGCTTTCGAGTCCTCCACGTACCCCGCTCGGCTCTCCGACGCCGACCGGGACCGTGCCCTGGGGCTGCTGAGGGAAGGCGCCGCGCAGGGCAAGCTGTCGCACGACACGTTCCTGCGGCGCATGGAACTGGCCCTGGTGGCCCGCCGCCCCGACGAGCTGGCGGCCCTCACCGCGGACCTGCACACCGAAGGGCGCTGGTCCAAGCGGCTGTTCGGCGCGGTCGAACGGATGTCCGCCTTTCATGTCCGGCTGCGCCGGGCGTGGCAGGCCGAGCGGCTGCCGAAGCTGCTGCTGCCCGAGCCCGGACCGTACCCCCTGCGCATAGGGCGGGACCCGGCCAACGGGCTGCGGCTCAGCCACGAGACGGTCTCCCGGCTGCACGCCGAACTGAGCCTCCAGAGCGGGCTGTGGGTCCTGCGCGACCTGGGCTCCACCAACGGCACCACCGTGAACGGACAGCGGGTCACCGGCTCGGTCGTCGTCCAGGCCGGTGACATGGTGGCCTTCGGGCGCATGAGCTTCCGCCTCTCCGCCCGCTGACTCACCCGGCCGCCGCCTCCTCCGGGACGGGCCGGCGGCTGAGCAGGGCCACCGGCCGGGCCGCGAACAGCTCCGCCACCGGCACCGGCTCGCCGCCCCGGAACTCCCGGCCCGCGTCCACGGCGTCGAACCAGCGCCCCTTGGGCAGCGTCAGGGAGGTGTCGCCCCAGCCGCCGCCCTCCGCCAGCCGCAGCGACAGCCGGGTGACCGCCGTGACCACCTCGCCCGAGCGGCAGAAGGCCACGCAGTGCTCCGCCGCCGGACCGCTCGCCGCCAGCGGCCGGTACGTCCCCGACGCCCCGAACACGTCCGGGTACCGGCGCCGCAGCCACAGCGCCGCGCGCGTGACGGCCGTTTTCTCGTCCGGTGGCCCCTCGCGGAACGGCCGCCGGTTGTCCGGGTCGACCAGCGCCAGGTACACCCGTTCCGTCTCCTGGTACAGGTCCGGTACGCCCGGCATGGTCAGGTGCAGCAGCGCCGCGCCCAGCGTGTTCGCCCGTGCGTACGGCTCCAGCTCCCGGGCCAGGAGGGAGACCGTGTACAGGCCCGGGCCGGCCGGTCCCGCGTCCACGAAGTCCAGCACCGCCTGCTCGTACGCCGGGTCCGGCTCCGTCCAGCTCGTGTGCAGCCCGGCCTCCCGCACCGACTTCAGCAGCGCCGGCGCCAGCCGGTCCCCGTACGGGTAGCCGAAGCCCAGCGCCGTCTGCCAGGCCGTCCACGCCACCTGCCCGTCGGGCGCCGGCGTCCGCGCCACGTCGTCCAGCAGCTTGGCCCACCGCTGCGGGCACTCCGACAGGACCGCGATCCGGGCCCGCACGTCGGCGCTGCGCTTGGTGTCGTGCGTGGACAGCACCGTGCCGGTGGCCGGCCAGTCACGGGCCAGCCGCTCACAGTAGGCGTGGAACTCCGCCGGGCCCACGGCCGGCCTGCCCGGCTCCCCGCCCACCTCGTTCGCCGACACCAGCGGCGTGTACCGGTAGAACGCCGTGTCCTCGACCGACTTCGCGCGCAGCGCCGACGAGGTCTGCGCGAACCGCGTCCGGAACGCCCGGTGCTCCGGCCCGTCCCCGAGCCGGCCCAGAGCGAGGTCCCGGACGACGTCCACGGCCGCCGCCTCCTCCGGCACCGTGAACGTCGCCCTGGCCTCCTCCGCCGCCTCGGCGGTCAGCACGTCCTCCGCCCCGGTGCCGTACGGGCGGTAGACCGGGACCCGGATCAGCAGCTCCCGCACCGCCGCGCGCAGCGCCCACGGGGCGTGGTCGCGCCGGTCGGGGCCGGCGGCGCAGACGGCCGCCGCCGTCCGGGTCAGGAACGCGACCTCCGAGGCCAGCTCGTGCGTCACCACCTTGTACGCGGCCCGGCGCGCCGTCGCCGCCCAGTGACCGCCCCGGTCCCCGGCGGGGGCCGCGAACCGCCGGTAGTGCTCCGCCAGTTCCGCCGCGCCCGCCTCGTCCACGAACAGCCCGTCCACCCTGCGCAGGGCGTCGTAGCCGGTCGTGCCGGCGACCGGCCACGTCCCGGGCAGCGGTTCCTCGCCGGTGAGGATCTTCTCGACGACGATCCAGCAGTCCCCGCCGGTCGCCCGCTCCAGCTCCCGCAGGTAGCCCTCGGGGTCGGCGAGCCCGTCCGGGTGGTCGATCCGCAGGCCCTCGACCACCCCGTCCCGCACCAGCTCGACGATTTTGGCATGGGTCGCCCTGAACACCTCGGGGTCCTCCACCCGCACCCCGATCAGGTCCGAAATGGTGAAGAACCGCCGGTAGTTCAGCTCGGTGCGGGCCAGCCGCCACCAGCTCAGCCGGTACCACTGGGCGTCCAGCAGCTCCGGCAGCGCCATCCCCTCCGTACCGGGCCGCAGCGGGAAGCGCTGCTCGCCGTAGTGCAGCGCCCCGCCCTCCACCCGCATCCGCGCCAGCTCCTCGCCGATCCGGTCCGCCAGCACCGGCAGCAGCACCTTCCCGCCGCCCGCCGCCCAGTCGATGTCGAACCAGCGGGCGTACGGCGAGGAGGGGCCGTCCCGCAGCACCTCCCACAGCGCCCGGTTGTGGCGCGGGGACGCCGCCATGTGGTTGGGCACGAGGTCCACCACCAGGCCGAGGCCGTGCGCCCGGGCGGTGCGCGCGAGGGCCCGCAGACCGGCCTCGCCGCCCAGCTCCTCGCGCACGCGCGCGTGGTCGGTGACGTCGTACCCGTGCGTGGAGCCGGGGACCGCCTCCAGGACCGGCGACAGATGCAGGTGCGAGACCCCGAGCGAGGCGAGGTACGGCACCGCTTCCCCGGCCGCCGGGAAGGGGAAGTCCGGCTGGATCTGGAGCCGATAGGTCGAGTTGGGCGTCATGCGAACGTACGTACCCGCTTGGGCGGCTTCTGTGTCCTCGGTTCATGCGATTTACGCCCGACGCCACGTTCCTCCCGGGTTCACGGCCCGTCCCGGACGGGCCGTGAACCCCGCCCCGCACCCGGCGCCCGCCCGTCCGGCGGTCTCCTAGGCGGGGCGCCGGAGCACCGTCAGACTGCGGCCGATCAGGGTGAGCCGGTCACCCGCGGCGACCTTCGCGCCCTGCCCCGGCTCGACGCCCTCGGGGACGGCCGTGTCCACCACCACCTGCCACTGGCGGCCGTGATTGACCGGCACCACGAATTCGAGGTCCTCGGCGCTCGCGTTGAACATCAGCAGGAAGGAGTCGTCCGCGATCCGCTCACCCCGCGGCCCCGGCTCGGAGATCGCACTGCCGTTCAGGAACACCGACAGGGCCTTCGCGTGGGCCGCCTGCCAGTCCCGTGCCGTCATCTCATCACCCTCAGGGGTGAACCAGTTGATGTCCGAGAGCTCGTCGTGCGTGCCCTCGACCGGCCGCCCGTGGAAGAAGCGCCGCCGCCGGAAGACCGGGTGGTCCCGCCGCAGCCACACCATCGAACGGGTGAACTCCAGCAGCGACCTGGCCTCCTCGGAGCCCTCCTCCGGCCAGTGCACCCAGGCGAGCTCGTTGTCCTGGCAGTAGGCGTTGTTGTTGCCGTTCTGCGTCCGCCCGAACTCGTCGCCGTGGCTCAGCATCGGCACGCCCTGGGACAGCATCAGCGTGGCGATGAAGTTGCGCATCTGCCGCAGCCGCAGCTCGTTGATCCGCTCGTCCTCGGACTCGCCCTCGGCGCCGCAGTTCCAGGAGCGGTTGTGGCTCTCGCCGTCGCGGTTGCCCTCGCCGTTCGCGTCGTTGTGCTTCTCGTTGTACGAGACCAGGTCGCGCAGCGTGAAGCCGTCGTGGCAGGTGACGAAGTTGACCGAGGCGAGCGGGCGCCGCCCGTCGTCCTGGTAGAGGTCCGAGGAGCCGGTCAGCCGGGAGGCGAACTCGGCGAGCGTGCGCGGCTCGCCCCGCCACAGGTCCCGCACGGTGTCGCGGTACTTGCCGTTCCACTCGGTCCACAGCGGCGGGAAGTTGCCCACCTGGTAGCCGCCCTCGCCCACGTCCCACGGCTCGGCGATCAGCTTCACCTGGCTGACCACCGGGTCCTGCTGGACCAGGTCGAAGAACGACGACAGCCGGTCCACCTCGTGGAACTGGCGCGCCAGCGTCGCCGCCAGGTCGAAGCGGAACCCGTCGACGTGCATCTCCGTCACCCAGTACCGCAACGAGTCCATGATGAGCTGGAGCACGTGCGGCGACCGCATCAGCAGCGAGTTCCCGGTACCGGTGGTGTCCATGTAGTACCGCGGGTTGTTCTCGACGAGCCGGTAGTACGAGGTGTTGTCCAGGCCCCGGAAGGAGAGCGTCGGGCCCAGGTGGTTGCCCTCCGCCGTGTGGTTGTAGACCACGTCCAGGATGACCTCGATGCCCGCCTGGTGCAGGGCGCGCACCGCCGACTTGAACTCCAGGACCTGCTGGCCCCGGTCGCCCCAGGAGGCGTACGCGTTGTGCGGGGCGAAGAACCCGATGGTGTTGTAGCCCCAGTAGTTGGCCATCCCCGCGTCGACGAGCCGGTGGTCGTTGACGAACTGGTGCACCGGCATCAATTCGAGCGCTGTCACCCCCAGTTCGGTCAGGTGCTCGATCACGGCCGGGTGGGCCAGTCCCGCGTACGTGCCGCGCAGCTCGTCCGGCAGGGCCGGGTGGAGCATCGTCAGGCCCTTCACATGGGCTTCGTAGATCACCGTCCGGTGGTAGTCGGTACGCGGCGGGCGGTCGTCGCCCCAGTCGAAGTACGGGTTCACGACGACGGACGTCATCGTGTGCGGCGCCGAGTCGAGGTCGTTGCGGGAGTCCGGCCTGCCGAAGTGGTAGCCGTACACCGCCTCGCCCCAGTCGATGGCGCCGGCGACCGCCCGCGCGTACGGATCGAGCAGCAGTTTCGCGGAGTTGCAGCGCTGTCCGCGCTCCGGCGCGTACGGTCCGTGGACCCGGAACCCGTACCGCTGGCCCGGCATCACGCCGGGCAGGTACGCGTGCCGTACGAACGCGTCGGTCTCGCGCAGCTCCACCGCGGTCTCCGAGCCGTCGTCGTGGAGCAGACACAGCTCGATTCGGTCGGCGGCCTCCGAGAAGACCGCGAAGTTGGTTCCGGCGCCGTCGTACGTGGCACCGAGGGGATACGCCTGTCCCGGCCAGACCTGCATAGATAAGACTCTTCCACTTCTGATCCGGCTGATGGGGGTTACTTGAGCCAGAATCCTCCCCGAAAGTGGTGCCTCCTCCTAGGACTTCGGCCGGTCCTACCGGGTGACCACGCGCCTGGAGGCCCGTAGTGGCCGGAAATCACCCTCTGGACCGGATTCATCCGATCAGCACACCGCCGGTGGCGGACGGTGGCCGTCCGGTTGCCCGGGTCAACCTGGCGTTCCGGGGTGTCGCCCGCGCCGGTGCGGGCGTGCCGGGCCGCCGGCCGGGGGCCCGCCGGAGGGCGGCCGGGCGGCGGCCGGTGGGCCGACCATTATGAATCCGCTCACTCCCGGTGGTCCCCGGCGTCCGGAACGGGCGGAAGAATCATGGCGGTTGGCAAAGGAGCCCGTCCATCGGGCTGCACCGCCTCCCGGTCCCGGAGTACCCTTCCTTGATCGTTGGAGACGGGCGTCCAGGAGCAGAAGGCGGTGCGCGGGTGAGCTCGGGAGGGCTGGAGCTGCCCCCAGGTGACTCAGGTCATGAGGGGGACTCCACTGACCCCGCTGATGTCCCGCCCGGCGCGGTCTCACTCGCCCGGCCGATGGAGATCGGTGCGGAACTGGACTGGGGCGCGGAGGCGTGGAGCGAGGTGCGGACCCGCGCCCAGCGCGCCGGACGCGCCTATATCTGGCTGAATCTGGTCGAGCAGCGGCTGCGTGCCGTGGTGGCCGCCGTCCTGCGGCCCGTGTACGAGCCCGTACACGGCGACGACTGGGTGGTCGCTGCCGCCGGGCCCGCCGGTCAGGAGTGGGTGCAGCGGGCCGTCGCCGTGCGCGAGGTGTCCCGCCGCAAGGGCTACCTCCTGGACCCCGCCGACGACAACGTCCTCAGCTTCCTCACGCTGCCGCAACTGCGCGAGCTGATGGTCCAGCACTGGCCCTGCTTCGAGCCCTACTTCGACGACCGGCGCGAGGTGGAGCTGGCCCTCGACGAGCTGGAGGTCACCCGGAACGTGGTCTCCCGCAACCGTGCCCTGTCGCGCACCGTGCTCGACCAGTCCGAGCGCGCCTCCGCCCGGCTGCTGGAGATCCTCGGCGGCGGGGCGGGCGTCCCGTCCGCGCACCGGCTGCCGGTCGACGCGGTGGAGGACCTCGTCGGCGACCGGTACGCGGACGTCGTCTCCGTCCACCCCGACCGGGTGCGCCTCCAGCGGCAGCTTCCCGCCGAGGACCTCTTCGGCGGGGCGCGGCGCCTCGACGCGATCGGCATAGGCCTGAACCTCCTGGTGCAGAACTTCTCCGGGCGGCGGCTGGTGCGGCTCGCCGAGTCCGGCTGCCGGATACGTCTGCTGTTCCTCAACCCGGCGAGCAGCGCCGTAAAACGGCGTGAAAGGGAACTTGGGATCAAAAAGGGCGAATTGAGCCGCTCGGTGGAGATGAACATCCTCCACATGCGGCGGGTGCGCTCCCGGCTGCGCGACCCGGGCGCCTTCGAGATCCAGGTCTTCGACGAGACGCCGCGCTTCACCGCGTACCTCGTCGACGGCGACGGGCCGGACGGGGTCGGCGTGGTGCAGTCCTACCTGCGCCGGGCCCGGGGCATGGAGGCGCCGGTGCTGGTCCTGCGCGGCGCGCGGCGGCCGGTCGTCACGGCCGCCACGGAGAGCGACCACGGCCTGTTCGCGACCTACCGCGAGGAATTCGAGTCGGTCTGGGCCGACTCCCGTCCGGTCTCCTGAGCATCGCGAGGCCCATTGTCAGTGGTGCGTGCGAGGGTGAAGACCCACAGGGGGAGTGCACCGCACGGGGGGCGCACCACAGCATCGCGAGGAGGAGCAGCATGGGCTGGCACGGGGAGACGCTCGTCGGCTTCGATCTGGAGACGACGGGGACGGAGCCGCTCGAGGCACGCATCGTGACGGCCGCGGTCGTGGAGGTACGGGGCGGGGACGTGCTGGACCGGCGCGACTGGCTGGCCGACCCGGGCATCCGGATTCCCGCCCAGGCGTCGGCGATCCACGGCATCAGCAATGAGCGGGCCACGGCCGAGGGCCGCCCGGTGCGGGAGGTCGCCGACGAGCTCGCCGACACCCTGGTCGGCCACTGGGCGCGCGGCGTGCCCGTCGTGGCGTACAACGCGAGCTTCGATCTCACCCTCCTGACCGCCGAGTTGCGGCGGCACGGACTGCCCGGGCTGAGCGAGCGGCTGGGCGGCGCGCCGATAGGCCCGGTCGTCGACCCCTACACCATCGACCGGGCCGTCGACCCCTACCGCCGGGGGAAGCGGAACCTGGAGGCGGTCTGCGCCGAGTACGGCGTGGTGCTCGACGGCGCCCACCAGGCGGCCGCCGACGCCCTGGCGGCGGTCCTGGTGGCGTGCGCGATAGCCGAGCGGCACGCCTCGGTGGCGGCGCTGACCCCGGGGGAGCTGCACGAGCGGCAGGTGGGGTGGTACGCGCGGTGGGCGGCCGACTTCCAGGGCTTCCTGCGCCGCAAGGGCACCCCGGACGCGGTCATCGACCCGGCCTGGCCCCTGCGCGGGCACGTGCCCGCGGGCACGGCGGGTGCGGCCCCCGCGGGCACGGCACCGGTGGGCGCCGCGGCGGGGGGCGGCGCGGCCCCGGCGGCCGCGATACCGGGCGCGCCGGAGCCGGCCGTCACGCCGGCGGGCGGCTGAGGCCCACGGAGACCCGCGGGTGGTCAGGGCCGTGGCGGGCGGCCGTGCTCGGCGAAGAAGTCGAGCAGCAGCTCGCTCACCCGGTCCGGGGCGTCGAGCTGGAGCCAGTGACCGGCGCCCTCGACCCGCTCGTAACGCCACGAGCCGTCCACGTACTTCTCCGTGCCGGTCATCGACCGCTCGGTGAGGAACCGGTCGCCGGTGCTCCACACGCCCAGCACCGGGCCCCGCAGTGACGGCAGCGGCGGCAGCGGGCCGAACATCGCCTCGGGCGACAGCCCCGCCCGGTACACCGCCAGCGCGGCCGTGAGCGCGCCCGGCTCGCGCAGCCGCTCCACCGCCTCCTCCCGGTCCGGGTGCTCGGCCAGCATCTCGCGGAGGTTGGCGAAGTCGTCCCGGGACAGCCAGTCCTCGGCCAGCCCGTCCATCTGGAACAACTGCATGTACCAGGACGCCTGACGTTGCTCCCAGCCCGCCGCCAGCAGCGAGCCGAGGTTGCCCACGGACAGCAGGGAGAGGGTCGCCACGCGGCCCGGGGCGGCGAGGGAGAGGGCCTGGGCGATGCCCGACCCCCAGTCGTGCCCCACCAGGTGCACGCAGCCGATGTCCAGATGGTCCAGCAGCTCCAGCAGATCGGCCACCGACCGGGCCGGGTCGTACGCCTCGGTGCCCTCCGGCCGGCTGGAGGCGCCGAAGCCGCGCAGGTCGGGCGCGATCGTGCGGTACCCGGCCGCGTTCAGCGCCCGCACCTGGTGGCGCCAGAGGTCATGGGTGTCCGGGAAGCCGTGCACCAGCAGGACGGGGTCCCGGCCGGTCCGGCTGTCCTGGACCGCCAGGGTCACCTCGTTGAGTTCCACCCGGCTGAGTTCCACCCGCATCCCCATGCAATCCTCCCGTCGGACAACGGAGTTCATGATGTCAGAAGGGGTACCAGCGGACCTCGGGGTTTTCCTCCCGCAGCGACGCCACCCTCCGGCGGAACTCGGCGAGCGCCTTCGGGTTCGACGGTGCGTGCTGGGCCACCCAGGCGCAGCTCGCCGTCTCACGGGCCCCGCGCAGCACCGCGCAGCCCTCCCACGCGCGCACGTCCCAGCCGTACGCCTCGGTGAACGCGTCATGG
This sequence comes from Streptomyces sp. WAC05374, assembly GCF_004353505.1. Taxonomy (GTDB): domain Bacteria; phylum Actinomycetota; class Actinomycetes; order Streptomycetales; family Streptomycetaceae; genus Streptomyces. The sequence goes on along the minus strand of NZ_SMNQ01000012.1, from coordinate 163,912 downwards.
GCCGCCGGGTCGAGCCCGTAGCGGTCCCGGGCGAGCGCGAGGACCACCAGGTCGTGCTCGCGCAGATCCGCCGAGAACGTCTCCAGGTCGACCAGGACCGGGCCGTCCGGCCCGATGTGCACGTTGCGCGGCAGCGCGTCGCCGTGGACGGGGCCGGGGGCGAGGTGCGGGGTGAGCGCGGCCGCCGCCGCGGCGAACCCGTCGCGGCGCTCGCGCAGGTACGCGGCGTCCGCCGGGTCGATCGCGTCGCCCGCGAGCCGCAGCCAGCGCTCCACCCCGCCCAGCAGGTCACGCGGCGGCAGCGCGAACGGCGGCTCCGGGAGCGCGTGGACGCGCCGCAGCAGCGGGGCGAGGTCCCGGGGTTCGGGCGGACGGACGGCCTCGGGCAGCCGGTGCCAGACCGTCACGGGGTGCCCCTCCACCAGGCGGGGCTTGGGCTCGGCGGCCCGTACGGCGGGGACGTCGCACTCCGCCAGCCAGGACGCGACGGCGACCTCGCGCTCGGCGCGCTCCAGCAGCTCCGCGTCCCGGCCGACCTTCACCACCAGGTCCCCGACCGCGAAGACGGCGTTCTCGCCCAGCGCCAGCAGCTCCGCGCCGGGCACCGGACCGCGAGCACTTCCGGACGCCGCGGCACGGGCGGAACCCGCCATCGCCCCGCCGGCCGCCCCTTGCGCCGTCCCGGGCGCGCTGCCGGGGGACGGCGTCACCCCGGCGGCGGCCAGGATCTCCCGTGCCCGCACCTCGTCCATCGCGTCCGTTCCTCCCGTCCCTGTGCGCCCGGCGGCGACGACGCACGCGCCACCCCGGCCGCGGTACCACCACGCCGGCCAAAGTCTCGCATCCGTGCGGACACGCTTGACGAACCGACGACCCGTCAGGACGATGACGCCAGGCCGGCCCGACCTCACAAAGGGGACTGACCGTGACATTGGTGACGGCGCCGGAGCGGCCCGGCGGGGGAAGCGGGAAAGGCGGGAAAGGCGGGCGACCCGCACGGCAGGCGCCCCGGCCGGCGCGGCGGCCGGTGGAGTACGGGGCCTGGTTCCTCGTCCTGCCCGCGCTGCTCCCGATCCTCGTGCTCAGCGTCGGCCCGCTGCTCTACGGCATCGCCCTGGCCTTCACCGACGCCCAGTCCGGGCGCACCCGCGCCACCCAGTGGGTCGGCACCCTGAACTTCCAGGACCTGCTGCACGACACCCTGTTCTGGGAGTCGTTCCGGATCGGTCTGCTCTGGGCGGTCGGGGTCACCGTTCCCCAGTTCCTGCTGGCGCTCGGACTGGCCCTGCTCCTCAGCCAGAACCTCCGCCTGCGCTGGCTCGCGCGCGCCCTGGCGATCATCCCGTGGGCGATGCCCGAGGTGGTCGTCGGCATCATGTGGCGGCTCGTCTACCACCCCGACGCGGGCGTCCTCAACGAGACCGTCCGGGACCTGGGGCTGGGTGACGGGCGGGACTGGCTGACGGGGCCGGCCACCGCCCTGCCCGCCGTGGTCCTCGTCGGCATCTGGGCCGGCATGCCCCAGACCACGGTCGCCCTGCTCGCCGGGCTCCAGAACACGCCGCAGGAGCTCCACGAGGCGGCGGCCCTGGACGGTGCCGGGGCGTGGCGCCGGTTCCGTACCGTCACCTGGCCGGCCCTCAAGCCGGTCGCGCTGGCCATCACGGCGCTCAACCTCATCTGGAACTTCAACGCGTTCGCCCTGGTCTACGTGCTCACCAGCGGCGGACCGGGCGGCCGTACCCGCCTGCCGATGCTCTTCGCCTACGAGGAGGCGTTCCGGTACGGGCAGTTCGGCTACGCGGCGGCCATGGGCTGTGTGATGGTCGCCGTCGTCTCCGTGCTCCTCGCCCTCCACCTCGTGGCCCGGCTGAAGGGAGGCGAGGACCGGTGAGCGGCCTTCGCACCGGGGCCCCCGCGCGGGCCTGCCAGTACCTCGCACTCGTCGCCTACCTGGCGTTCCTCGCCCTGCCCTTCCTGTGGCTGGTCTCCACCGCCTTCAAACCGGCCCGTGAGCTGGGCTCCCTGCACCCCACCTGGATTCCCGAGGACCCCACCCTGGGCAACTTCCGGCAGGCGTTCGCCGAGCAGCCGCTGCTCCGGGCCGCCGCCAACAGCCTGGCCGCCGCCCTCGGCGCCGCCCTGACGGCCGTCGCCGTCGCCACCCCCATGGCCTATGTGATGGCCCGTCACCGGGGCAGGCTGCGGGCCGCCGCGACCGGCTGGGTGGTGGTCAGCCAGGCGTTCCCGTTCGTCCTGGTGATCATCCCGCTCTTCCTCGTCCTGAAGAACCTGCACCTGATCAACAGTCTTTCCGGCCTGGTCCTGGTGTACCTCGTGTGGTCGCTGCCGTTCGCGCTGTGGATGCTCACCGGTTACGTACGGGCCGTGCCGGCCGAGCTGGAGGAGGCCGCCGCCGTGGACGGCGCGGGCCGGCTGCGTACGCTCGTCTCGGTGACGGCGCCGCTGCTCGCGCCCGGCATCGTGGCCACCGCGCTGTTCGCGTTCATCACGGCGTGGAACGAGTTCTTCTTCGCGCTCGTCCTGCTCAAGACCCCCGAGAAGCAGACCCTGCCGGTCGTCCTCACCCACTTCCTGGGCGCGGAGGGCGCCGCGGACCTCGGGCCGCTCGCCGCGGCGGCGTTCCTCGCCACCCTCCCCTCCCTGGTCGTCTTCGCGGTCATCCAGAAGCGGATCACGGGCGGCATGGTCGCCGGGGCGGTGAAGTCCTGATGCGTACGCGCCCGTTCCGTGCGCTGCTCCTCGTCCTCGCCCTGCTGCTGGCCGGGTGCACCGGTGACGGCGGTGGGCGGGACACCGGGAAGGTCGTGCTCCGGTTCCAGTCCCTGGCGTGGCAGAAGGAGTCGGTGGACGCCACCAAGGAGCTGGTCGCGGAGTGGAACGCCGCGCACCCGGACGTCCGGGTCGACTACGTCCAGGGAAGCTGGGACAGCGTCCACGACCAGCTCCTCACCTCCTTCGAGGGCGGTGAGGCGCCGGACGTCATCCATGACGCCTCGGACGACCTCGCCGACTTCGCGTACGGCGGCTACCTCGCCGACCTGCGCCCGCTGCTGCCCGCCCGGCTCAAGGCCGGCATCCCGGCGGAGAGCTGGCGGACGACGACCTTCGGCGACGGCGTGTACGGCGTGCCGTTCCTCCAGGAACCGCGCGTGATCATCGCGAACAAGAAGATCCTGGAGGCGTCGCGGGTACGCGTCCCGACCCCCGAACGGCCCTGGACATGGCCGGAGTTCCGGCAGGTGGCGCGCGAGCTGACGGCGACGATGGGGGAGGGGCGGTACGCCGTCGCCTGGCCGTTGAAGGAGCCGGTCTCCGTCTCGCTCAACCTCGGCCTCTCGGCCGGGGGGCGGCTCTTCCACCGCGGCGGCGACGACAGGGTCGAGGTCCGGTTCACCGGCGGCGACGCCGTGATGCCCGCGACCGTCCGCGCCCAGGTCACCACCGACCGCACCGCGCCGCGCACCACGCTGGGCATGGGCGGTTCCGACACGCTCCCCGGGTTCTTCGGCGGCAAGTACGCGATGGTCCCGCTCGGCTTCTCCTACCGCCAGCAGATCGCGCAGCAGGCTCCGGAGGGGTTCGCGTGGACGGTGCTGCCCGCGCCCGCGGGGGACGGCGGCCTGGCGCAGGGCGTGAGCCCGCAGACGCTGTCGATCGCCCAGGACAGCCCGCACAAGGAGGAGGCCGCCCGGTTCATCGACTTCCTGCTCCGGCCGCCCAACATGGTGCGCCTCGCACGCGGCGACTGGATGCTCCCGACCGGCACGGAGGCGCTGAAGGACCCCTCGCTGCGCACCGCGAAGGACGGCTGGGCGACAGGCGTCGCGCTGGCCGGGCACCTCCGCCCGGCCCCGGCCCAGTCGGTGCGCGGGTACCCGGAGTGGAAGGACAAGGTCGCCACGCCCGCCTTCCAGGAGTACTACAGCGGCGCCATCGACACCGCCGAGCTGGAAAGACGCCTCGTCGGCGACGGGAACCTGGTGCTGGCGAGGTATCAGCGCTGATCGCCCGGACGCCCTTGTAGTTGCACGAGACGTCTCGTCTCGTTTAGTCTCATGTGCATGACCTCACCGAAGCGTGCCCACATCGCCATGTTCTCCATCGCCGCTCACGGGCACGTCAATCCGAGCATCGAGGTGATCCGTGAGCTCGTCGCCCGCGGGCACCGCGTCAGCTACGCGATACCCGCCTCCTTCGCGGACAAGGTCGCCGCCACCGGCGCGGAGCCCGTGATCTACACCTCGACCCTCCCGACCGACGAGGACCCGGAGGCGTGGGGGACCGAGCTGATCGACAACATCGAACCGTTCCTCGACGACGCCATCCAGGCACTGCCGCAGCTCGCCGCGGCCTTCGAGGGCGACGAGCCGGACCTCGTCCTGCACGACATCACCGCCTACCCGGCCCCCGTGCTCGCCCACCGGTGGGGCGCACCCGCCGTCTCCCTGTGGCCCAACCTCGTGCCCTGGGAGGGGTACGAGGAGGAGGTCGCCGAGCCGATGTTCGCCGACCTCAAGGCGTCCGAGCGCGGCAGGGCGTACTACGCCCGCTTCGAGGCATGGCTCGCCGAGCACGGCGTCGACACCCACCCCGACCGGCTGATCGCGCGTCCCCGCAAGGCCGTCGTGCTGATCCCCCGGGCCCTCCAGCCGAACGCCGACCGGGTCGACGAGTCCGTCTACGCCTTCGTCGGCGCCTGCCACGGAGACCGGAGCGACCAGGGGGAGTGGCGGCGGCCGGTCGGGGCGGAGAAGGTCCTGCTGGTCTCGCTGGGCTCGGCGTTCACCAAGCAGCCGGAGTTCTACCGGGCCTGCGTCGATGCCTTCGGCGACCTGCCCGGCTGGCACATGGTGCTCCAGATCGGCGCGCACGTCGATCCCGCCGAGCTCGGCGATCTGCCCGCCAACGTCGAAGTGCACGCATGGGTGCCGCAGTTGGCGATCCTCCGCGAGGCGGACGCGTTCATCACGCACGCCGGTGCGGGCGGCAGCCAGGAGGGCCTCGCCACCGCCACGCCGATGGTCGCCGTGCCCCAGGCCGTCGACCAGTTCGGCAACGCCGACATGCTGGCCTCGCTCGGTGTCGCCCGCCACCTCCCCATGGCCGACGCCACGGCCGGCGCCCTCCGCGCGGCCGTGCTCGAACTGGCCGGCGACCCGGAGGTGGCCCGGCGGGCGCAGGAGATCCGGCGGAGCATGGCGGCCGAGGGCGGAACGCGGCGGGCGGCCGACCTCATCGAGGCCGAACTCCCGCCGCACCGACGGTGAAACGACTCCTCCCGCAACGAGGCGTGGCGGGCCCTTTTGGGCCACGCCACGCCTCATTGCCTGGTGAGTGACGCCATGGGCGATTTGTTATTAAGAAAGTTTGTTGAGTAAGTCACAGCTATGTGAAGACCTTGATCTGCGCGCATCAATCGACAAGGGTTTCGAACGAGCGCCGGAAGATCTTGCGTCCGGCGGTCATTCCCCCCACACAATTTGATGACGAGGAGACCCCTCTTCATGGCAACTCACAAGCGCGCACGCCGGGTTCAGCTCGTCGCCGCCACGGCCGCCGTCGTCGGCCTCACCGCCTTCGGTGCGGCCCACGCGGGCGCCGCACCCGCCCCCGCGCCCGCCCAGGGCACCGTCTACGGCCTCGGTGCCGAGGGCGCCGTCTCCGGCAGCTTCATCGTGCTGCTGGACGAGAAGGCGGACAAGGAGAAGCTCGCCGAGCAGTACGGCGGCACGCTCCGGCGCAGCTACACCTCGGCCGTCAACGGCTTCTCGGCGAACGGGCTTTCCCAGGACGAGGCCAAGCGGCTGGCGGCCGACCCGGCCGTCGCCAAGGTGGTCCAGAACAAGAAGTTCAGCATCAGCGCCACCCAGGACAACCCGCCGTCCTGGGGCCTCGACCGCGTCGACCAGGCCGACACCGCCGGCGACAGCAAGTACACCTACCCCGACAACGCGGGCGAGGGCGTCACCGCGTACGTCATCGACACCGGCGTCCGCGTCGGCCACAAGGACTTCGAGGGCCGGGCCGTCTCCGGCTTCGACGCCATCGACAACGACAACGATGCCTCCGACGGCAACGGCCACGGCACCCACGTGGCCGGCACCATCGCCGGCGCCGCGCACGGCGTCGCCAAGAAGGCGAAGATCGTCGCCGTCCGCGTCCTCGACGACAACGGCTCCGGCACCACCGAGCAGGTCGTCGCGGGCATCGACTGGGTCACCAAGAACCACCAGGGGCCCTCCGTCGCCAACATGAGCCTGGGCGGCGGCGCCGACCCCGCGCTCGACGAGGCCGTCAAGAAGGCCATCGCCTCCGGTGTCACCTTCGGTGTCGCCGCCGGCAACGAGTCGAGCGACGCCGGACAGGGCTCCCCGTCCCGCGTCCCGGAGGCCATCACCGTCGCCTCCTCCACCAAGGACGACCAGCAGTCCGACTTCTCCAACTTCGGCTCGGTCGTGGACATCTACGCCCCCGGCTCGGACATCACCTCGGCGTGGAACGACAGCGACGAGGGCACCAAGACCATATCCGGGACGTCCATGGCCACGCCCCACGTCGTCGGCGCCGCCGCCGTCTACCTGGCGGGCCACAAGGACGCCACCCCGGAGCAGGTCGCCAAGGCCCTCACCGACGGCGCCACCCCCGACAAGATCTCCAACCCCACCCAGGGCACGGCCAACAAGCTGCTGAAGATCGTCGAGTAGCCCACCGGGCCCTCTGACCGGCGGCCGCCGTGCCCTCCCCCACGGGGCGCGGCGGCCGTCCTATGGTGTGACCATGACGACGAGGTACGCCGCCCTGCTGCGCGGGATCAATGTCAGCGGCCACAAGAAGGTGCCGATGGCCGACCTGCGCGCCCTGCTGACCGGACTCGGGCACCGCGACGTCACCACCTACCTCCAGAGCGGCAACGCCGCCTTCACCAGCGCCACCGGCGCCGACGAGGACACCCTGGCGACCGAGCTCGAAGCGGCGATCGAGAAGCACTTCGGCTTCCGCGTCGACTGCCTGGTCCGCGGCGGACCGTACCTGCGCGCCGTCGCCGACGCGTGCTCCTTCCCGGCGGCCGGGCTGCAACCCAAGCAGCTCCACGTCACCTACTTCTCCGGCCCCGTCACCCCGGACAGGTTCGCCGGCCTCGACCAGGCCGCGTTCCTCCCCGAGGAGTTCCGGCTCGGCGACCGCGCCCTCTACCTGTACGCCCCCGACGGCCTCGGCCGCTCCAAGCTCGCCGAAGCCCTCGCGCGCCCCGCCCTGCTCAAGGGGGTCACCGCCACCACCCGCAACTGGAACACGGTGCTGAAACTGGTGGAGCTGACCGGTGAGTGATCACACCTCACGCCCCAGGAACTAGGCCGCCGCCGAGCGCTCCCGGGCGGCGCACGTCTCGTCGTACCGTGCCAGAAGCAGCCGGGCCAGTTCCGGGGAAGGGCCGAGTACGTCGGCGAGGACGTCCGCACCGGCCGCGCCCTCGGCGATGCGGTCCGGGAGCCGGCCGGGAGCGATGACGTACGGCGCGACCGCCACCCGGCGCACCCCGTCCTCCCGCAGCGCCCGCACCGCGTCCTGGGTGCGGGGAAGAGATGCGGAGGCGAACGCAGGCCGCACGGCGCACCAACCGGTGTGCCGCAGCTCCCGCGCCATTTCAGCGATCACTGCGATCGCCTCCGGGTCGGTGGAGCCCGCCGAGGCCAGGACGACCCCGGTCGAGCGCTTGTCGGCGGGCGTGAGACCCGCCTCGTACAGCCGCCGCTCCAGCGCCGCGATCAGCAGCGGCGACGGTCCCAGGACCGGAGCCTGCCGCACGCGCAGCGAGCGCGGGGCCTCCCGCAGCACGGCCGGGATGTCGGCCTTGGCGTGGAAGGCGCGGGTCAGCAGCAGCGGCAGGGCCACGACGTCACGGACGCCGTCGGACGCCAGCCGCTCCAGCACGCCCGCCACCGACGGCACATTGAAGTCCAGGAACGCCGTCTCCACCCGTACGCCCGGACGCAGCGCGCCCGCCCGCCGCACCAGGGCGTGCACGGTCGCGGCGTGCCGCGGGTCGCGGCTGCCGTGGGCGACGACGAGGAGGACGGGACGGTTCATGGCGGGCTCTCAGCTCTTGACGAGGAGGCCGCGGCGGCGGAGCACCGCGCGTTCCAGGGGGCTGAAGATCAGCAGGTCGATGGCGATGCCGACGAGCAGGATCAGCAGGATCGCCAGGAAGATGCCGGGCATGTCGATGTTGTTGCGGCCGTTCTCCAGCAACTGGCCGAGTCCCAGGCCCAGTTCGGGCGAGGAGGCGATGATCTCGGCGGCCATGAGGGAGCGCCAGGAGAACGCCCAGCCCTGCTTCAGGCCGGCCAGGTAACCGGGAAGTGCGGCCGGCATCACGATGTGCCAGGCGCCCCGCAGCCCGGTGGCGCCCAGCGTCCGTCCGGCGCGCAGGAACAGCGGTGGGACCTGGTCCACACCCGCCACCAGGCCGTTGGCGATGGAGGGCACCGCGCCCAGCAGGATCACCGCGTACATCATCGAGTCGTTCAGGCCCAGCCAGAGCACGGCCGGTGCCACCCACGCCACCGAGGGCAGCGACTGGAGCCCGGACAGGATCGGGCCGATCGCCGCCCGCACGAACCTCACCCGCGCCACCAGCAGACCCAGCGGCGTACCGATGGCCAGCGCCATCAGGAAGCCGAGCAGCGCCCGGGACACGCTCGTCCACAGCACGTCCAGCAGCGTGCCCTCGAGCCACATGGTGCGCAGGCTGTCCCACACCGCCGCCGGCGGCGGCAGCTTGAACTCGTCCGTGACCTTCGCCGTCACCAGAAGCTGCCACACCACCAGCACCAGGGCGACGGCCACCACCGGCGGCAGCACCTTCTGGACCAGGACGTCACGCACCGGCGTCCGGGTCACCTGTACGGTGTCGAGGGCGTCGAGGCCCGCCTCCAGACCGGCGAGGTCGTCGGTCTTTTGGGTGGTGGTCGTGTCAGTGCTGGCCATGACGGCGGATCTCCCCACGCAGTTCTTCGGTGATCTCGACGGACAGCTCCGCCACCGCGGCGTCCTCGATGCGGCGCGGCTGCGGGATGCCGATCTCCCACTGGCGGGCGATCCGGCCCGGCCGGGACGACAGCAGGACCACACGCTGGGCCAGCCGCACGGCCTCGCGCACGTTGTGCGTGACGAACAGGACCGACAGGCGCGTCTCGCGCCAGATGCGGGTCAGCTCGTCGTGCAGCACGTCGCGGGTGATGGCGTCCAGTGCCGCGAACGGCTCGTCCATCAGCAGCAGGTCGCTGTCCTGGGCCAGCGCGCGGGCCAGCGCCACGCGCTGGCGCATGCCGCCGGACAGCTCGTGCACCCGCTTGCCGTAGGAGCCGTTCAGCCGGACCAGTTCCAGCAGCCGCTCCGCCTCCCCGCGCCGCTCGTTCTTCGGCACGCCGCGCAGCCGCAGTGCCAGCTCGATGTTCTTGCCGGCGGTCAGCCAGGGGAACAGGGCGTGTTCCTGGAACATCAGGGCCGGCCGGCCGCCCGGGGTGTCGATGGATCCCGCGGTCGGCCGGTCGAGTCCGGCGACGAGGTTGAGCAGCGTGGACTTGCCGCAGCCCGACGCACCCAGGAGGGTGACGAACTCGCCCGGTGCGACATCGAGCGAGATGTCGTCGAGCACGAGCTGCCGCCCGGCCGGGGTGGCGAAGGACTTCGAGACGTGCTCGAGACGGGCGGCGTGCGTGGAGAGGGCCGCACGGTCCTCGGCCTTGGCGATCGTGGTGGCCATGGTCGTCACCTCCTGGGAGCTTGCGGATGGAATGGTTGCCGGCGTCACTCGGCGCCGAGACCGGCGTCGGCGGCCTTCGCCCTGCCCTCGGCCGCGAGGACCCGGTTGAGCGGCCCGAGGTCGTAGATGCCCTTCAGGTCCGGCTCCGGCAGGAGACCGGCGGCCACCGCGTGGTCGGCCTGCGCCCGCAGCGTGGCGGCCAGCGGGTCGTCGGTGAACCGGATGGACGGCCACGCCGCGTCGATGACCTCGTCACCGAGCGGCTTGCCGGTGAGCGCCTTCAGCCGGGCGTTGGCGGAGTCCTTCGCCTTCTCCGGGTTGGCGTTGATCCACGCGTTGGTCTTCGACGAGCCGCGCAGGACCGCCTCCACGACGTCCGGGTGCTCCTTCACGAACCTCTGCGACACGATGATGTTGGTGATGACGAACTTGTTGCCCGGCCACAGGGACGACTCGTCGAGCAGGACCTTCGCGCCCTCGCTCACCAGCTTCGACGCGGTCGGCTCCGGCACCCACGCCCCGTCGATGGAACCGGACTTGTAGGCGTCCGGGGCGATCTTGTTGTCCGTACGGACCACGGAGACGTCGCCCTTGCCGGACTGCGGGTCGACCTTCCAGCCCTGCTCGGCCGCCCAGTGCAGGAACGCCACGTCCTGGGTGTTGCCGTGCTGCGGGGTGGCGATCCGCTTGCCCCTGACGTCCGCCACCGAGGTGATCCTGTCGGGGTTGACGACCAGCTTCACCCCGCCCGACGCCGCGCCGCCGACGATCCGGAGGTTCTCGCCCTTGGACTTGACGAAGCCGTTGATCGCGGGGGAGGGGCCGATGAAGCCGATGTCGATCGAGTCGGCGTTCAGCGCCTCGATCTCGGACGGGCCGGCGTTGAAGGTGGACACCTCGAGCTGGGTGCCGCCCAGCTCCTTCTGGATGATGCCCTCCTGGTCACCGACCAGGGCGGTGGCGTGGGTGAGGTTCGGGAAGTACCCGAGCCGCACCCGGTCGGCCGAGAGCTTCTCGCCCTTGGCCTGCGCCCGGGTCTCCTTGGGGGCCTGGGAGCCGTAGCCGCACGATGCCAGAACGCCGATCACCAACGGCAGGGCGGCGACGGCGGCGAGGCCGCGCCGCAGGGCGGGGGTGAGGGACGTGGCAGGCACGGGAGGGTGTTCCTCTCGTCGGCCCGGCGCTCACATCCCCCTGATGGTCAGGGACGCGGCGGCCGGGAAGTCGGCGGATGTCGGTCTTCGGCGGTGCGGGCGGGAGCGGGCGTCAGCGCACACATCGCGCGACACCCCCGGTTCCCGCGCCGAGGGCGCCGCTGCCGACCCGTCCGCCCTCCTTCGCGAAGGTGGCGTAGGCGTCCGTCGTCATCAGAAGTCCCAGCCGTCCTCGTCGTCCTGCACCACGACGGCCCTGGCCGAGGCGAACGAGTCGCCCGCCATGCCCGCGGCGAGGGTGGTGCCGTCCGACGGGTCGATGAGCAGGAACGACCCGGTACGGCGCGAGTCGGCGTACGTGTCGAGCGCCAGCGGCTCGGCGGTGCGCACCACGACCCGGCCGATGTCGTTGGCGACGAGCTGCCCGGGCGCCGGGTGCTGGGACAGGTCGTCCAGCGTCAGGCGGGACGGGATGTCCTTGACGATCGCCTTGACCGTACGGGTGGTGTGCTTCAGCAGCACCCGCTGCCCCACGCTCAGCGGCTGGTCGGCGACGTGGCACACCGTCGCCACGACGTCCTGCGTGGTGGCCGGGGCGTCGGCGGCCGGGGCGATCAGGTCGCCGCGCGAGATGTCGATGTCGTCGGCGAGCCGGATCGTCACCGACTGCGGCGCCCAGGCGATGTCCACGGACTCGCCGAGCGCGTCGATCGCGCTGATGGTGCTGGTCCGCCCGGACGGCAGCACGGTGACCCGCTCGCCGACCCGGAAGGCTCCGGCCGCGATCTGGCCCGCGTAGCCCCGGTAGTCCGGGTGCTCGGCGGTCTGCGGACGGATCACGTACTGCACCGGGAAGCGGGCGTGGCAGGCGGTCAGGTCGTGGCTGACCGGAACGGTCTCCAGGTGCTCCAGGACCGTCGGGCCGCCGTACCAGTCCATGTTCGCGGACGGCTCCACCACGTTGTCGCCGGCCAGCGCCGAGATCGGGATCGCGGTGATCTCCGGGACGCCCAGCTCGGAGGCGTACGTGGTGAACTCCTCGGCGATCTTCGCGAAGACGGACTCCTGGTAGTCGACCAGGTCCATCTTGTTCACCGCGAGCACCACGTGGGGGACGCGCAGCAGCGCGGCCACGGCGGCGTGCCGGCGGGTCTGCTCGACGACGCCGTTGCGGGCGTCGACCAGCACCACGGCCAGCTCGGCGGTGGACGCGCCGGTGACCATGTTGCGGGTGTACTGCACATGGCCGGGCGTGTCCGCCAGGATGAACCGGCGCCGGGGCGTGGCGAAGTAGCGGTAGGCCACGTCGATGGTGATGCCCTGTTCCCGCTCGGCCCGCAGGCCGTCGGTGAGCAGCGCCAGGTCGGGCGTGTCCTGGCCGCGGCTGAGGGACGCGGCCTCGACGGCCTCGAGCTGGTCGGCCAGGACCGACTTGGAGTCGTGCAGCAGCCGCCCGACGAGGGTGGACTTGCCGTCGTCGACGGAGCCGGCGGTCGCGAAACGCAGCAGGGTGGTGGCCGACAGGTCGGCGAGCTGCTCGCTCGTGGTGCTCATCTCTAGAAGTACCCTTCGCGCTTGCGGTCTTCCATCGCGGCCTCGGACAGCTTGTCGTCGGCGCGGGTGGCGCCCCGCTCGGTGAGCCGGGACGCGGCGATCTCGGCGATCACGGCCTGGAGGGTGGTGGCGTCGGAGTCGACGGCACCGGTGCAGGACATGTCGCCGACGGTGCGGTAGCGGATCAGCCGCTTCTCCACCGGCTCGGTGTCCTTGGGGCCGCCCCACTCCCCGGCCGTCAGCCACATGCCGTTGCGGGAGAACACCTCACGCTCGTGGGCGAAGTAGATCTGCGGAAGCTCGATGCCCTCGCGCTCGATGTACTGCCACACGTCCAGCTCGGTCCAGTTGGACAGCGGGAACACCCGCACGTGCTCACCGGGCGCGTGCCGGCCGTTGTAGAGCTGCCACAGCTCGGGCCGCTGCCGGCGCGGGTCCCACTGCGAGAACTCGTCACGCAGCGAGAACACCCGCTCCTTGGCGCGGGCCTTCTCCTCGTCGCGCCGCCCGCCGCCGAACACGGCGTCGAAGCGGTGCTGCTGGATGGCCTCGGTCAGCGGCACCGTCTGGAGCGGGTTGCGGGTGCCGTCGGGGCGCTCCTTGAGGACACCGCGGTCGATGTAGTCCTGCACGGACGCCACGTGCAGGCGCAGCCCGTACTTCTCGACCGTGCGGTCGCGGTACTCGATGACCTCGGGGAAGTTGTGCCCGGTGTCGACGTGCAGCAGCGAGAAGGGGATCGCGGCGGGGGCGAACGCCTTCAGCGCCAGGTGCAGCATGACGATCGAGTCCTTGCCGCCGGAGAACAGGATCACCGGCCGCTCGAACTCGCCCGCGACCTCGCGGAAGATGTGCACCGCCTCGGACTCCAGGGAGTCCAGGTGCGACAGCGCGAACGGGCTGTCGGTCTCCGTCAGGCTGTTGAGGCTGGTGGTCACAGCAGTCCCCTCTCGGTCAGCAGGGCGTGGACCGCCGCGGCGGACTCCCGCACGGTCTGGTTCTGGGACTCGATCCGCAAATCCGGGCTCACGGGCTCCTCGTACGGGTCGTCCACGCCGGTCAGCCCGCTGATCTCGCCCGCGGCCTGCTTGGCGTACAGCCCCTTCACATCGCGTACGGAGCACACCTCCACCGGGGTGGCGACGTGCACCTCGACGTACGCGGTGCCCTGCTGCTGGTGGCGCTTGCGCACCGCCTCGCGGCTGTCCGCGTACGGGGCGATCACCGGCACCAGGACGTGCACGCCGTTGGACGCCAGCAGCTCGGCGACGAAGCCGATCCGCTGCACGTTGGTGTGCCGGTCCTCCCGGCTGAAGCCGAGGCCCGCCGAGAGGAACTCGCGGATCTCGTCGCCGTCGAGCACCTCGACCCGGCGGCCCTCGGCGCGCAGCCGGTCCGCCAGCTCGTAGGCGATCGTGGTCTTGCCGGCGCTCGGCAGCCCGGTGAGCCAGATGGTGGCCCCAGTCACGTTCTCTTCTCCCACAGTCGTCATCAGCCGTGCAGCCCGCACTCGGTCTTCGCCCGGCCCGCCCAGCGGCCGGCGCGCGCGTCCTCGCCCTCCAGCACGCGGCGCGTGCAGGGCGCGCAGCCGACGGAGGCGTACCCGTCCATCAGCAGCGGGTTGGTCAGGACGCCGTGCTCGGCGACGTACGTGTCGACGTCGTCCTGCGTCCAGCGGGCGATCGGCGAGATCTTGACCTTCTGCCGCTTCTCGTCCCAGCCGACGACCGGGGTGTTCGCCCGGGTCGGGGACTCGTCGCGGCGCAGCCCGGTCGCCCACGCGTCGTACGCGGTCAGGCCCTCCTCCAGCGGCTTGACCTTGCGCAGCGCGCAGCACAGGTCCGGGTTGCGGTCGTGCAGCTTCGGGCCGTACTCGGCGTCCTGCTCCGCCACCGTCTGACGCGGGGTCAGCGTGATGACGTTGACGTCCATCACCGCCTCGACCGCGTCCCGGGTCCCGATGGTCTCGGGGAAGTGGTAGCCGGTGTCGAGGAAGACGACGTCCACGCCCGGGAAGGCCCGGGAGGCGAGGTGGGCCACGACCGCGTCCTCCATGGAGGAGGTGACGCAGAAGCGCGGGCCGAAGGTGTCGGCCGCCCACGTCAGGATCTCCAGGGGCGAAGCCTCCTCGAGGTCCCGGCCCGCCCGCTCGGCGAGCGCCTTGAGCTGTTCCTTGCTCTGAACCGCCGTCATATCCCTTCCCCTCCACCGTCGTCGCGCCGAAGCCCCCGGGACAGCAGCCCCAGGAACTTCAACTGGAAGGCCCGGTTGCACGCCGCGCACTCCCAGGCGCCGTGCCCCTGCTCGCTCGGGCGCAGGTCCTCGTCACCGCAGTACGGGCAGAAGAACGGAGCCGCACGCTCGCTCATGACCCCTCCCGCCGCTGCCGCCGGCTCACGCTCACGACAGCGCCTCCTCCGACGCGCGCGCCGCCCAGGTGGCGAAGCGCTCGCCGTCCTCGCGCTGCTCCCGGAAGCGCGTGAGGACCCGCTCGATGTAGTCGGGCAGCTCGGCGGAGGTGACCTTCAGGCCGCGCACCTTGCGGCCGAAGCCCGCCTCCAGGCCGAGCGCGCCGCCCAGGTGGACCTGGTAGCCCTCGACCTGGTTGCCCTCGTCGTCGAGGACGAGCTGGCCCTTGAGACCGATGTCCGCCACCTGGATGCGCGCGCAGGCGTTGGGGCAGCCGTTGATGTTGATGGTGATCGGCTCGTCGAAGTCCGGGATGCGGCGCTCCAGCTCGTCGATGAGCGACGCGCCGCGCGCCTTGGTCTCGACGATCGCCAGCTTGCAGAACTCGATGCCGGTGCAGGCCATCGTGCCGCGCCGGAACGGCGACGGCTTCACCTGCAGGTCCAGGGCCTCGAGGTCCGCCACCAGAGACTCGACCTGCGACTCCTCGACGTCCAGGACCAGCATCTTCTGCTCGGCCGTGGTCCGCAGCCGGCCGGAGCCGTGCGCCTGGGCCACGTCGGCGATCTTGGTGAGCGTGGCGCCGTCGACCCGGCCGACGCGCGGCGCGAAGCCGACGTAGAACCGGCCGTCCTTCTGCCGGTGCACGCCCACGTGGTCACGCCACTGCTGCACGGGCTGCTCGGGCGCCGGGCCGTCGACCAGCGGGCGCCCCAGGTACTCGTCCTCCAGCACCGTACGGAACTTCTCGGCGCCCCAGTCGGCGACCAGGAACTTCAGGCGGGCGCGGTTGCGCAGCCGGCGGTAGCCGTAGTCGCGGAAGATCGAGATGACGCCCTCGTACACGTCGGGGACCTCGTCGAGCGGGACCCAGGCGCCGAGGCGCACACCGATCTTGGGGTTGGTGGACAGCCCGCCGCCGACCCATAGGTCGAAGCCGGGGCCGTGCTCGGGGTGGTTCACGCCGACGAACGCGATGTCGTTGATCTCGTGCGCCACGTCCAGCAGCGGGGAGCCGGAGATCGCCGACTTGAACTTGCGGGGCAGGTTGGAGAAGTCCTTGTTGCCCACGATCCGGCGCTGGATCTCGTCGATGGCGGGCGTGCCGTCGATGATCTCGTCCTCGGCGATCCCGGCCACCGGCGAGCCGAGGATGACGCGCGGGGTGTCACCGCACGCCTCGGTCGTCGACAGGCCCACGGCCTCCAGCCGGTTCCAGATCTCGGGGACGTCCTCGATGCGGATCCAGTGGTACTGGACGTTCTGCCGGTCCGTGATGTCCGCGGTCCCGCGCGCGAACTCCTGCGAGATCTCGCCGATGACCCGGAGCTGCTCGGTCGTCAGCCGGCCGCCGTCGATGCGGACGCGCAGCATGAAGTACTCGTCGTCCAGCTCCTCCGGCTCCAGGATCGCGGTCTTGCCGCCGTCGATCCCGGGCTTGCGCTGGGTGTACAGGCCCCACCAGCGCATCCGGCCCCTCAGGTCGTTGGGGTCGATGGAGTCGAAGCCGGCCTTGGAGTAGATCGTCTCAATGCGTGTCCGTACGTTGAGACCGTCGTCGTCCTTCTTGAACTGCTCGTTGCCGTTGAGGGGCGTGAAGTGGCCCACGGCCCACTGACCCTCGCCACGGTGGCGCCCGGTCTTGCGACGGGCGGTGGCGGAGGCGGGCTTTTCCGGGGTGGCGGCCATGACGATACGTCCTTCGGGACAGCAGGAGGGCGGCTCTGACCTGCACACTCGCGCGCTGAGCAGGGGATGGCGCGGCGGTGCGCTGGGGGTTCAGAAATTCGGGGGATCGCGGTGGTGCTGGCTTGCTCAGCTCACCGGACAGATGGCGCTGGACATGCGGCCGAGGTCGACGTGCCGCCGACTCACCAAGGCAATTCCAGCTCGAGACATGACGGAAGCGTGCCATGGGACTTTGGACCCAGTCCAGGTTCGTCCGCAATATGGACATCACTGTCCCGCATCGTGGACAGGTGTGCCGTGGGTCACTCGGTGGGCCGGCGGCCCGGACGCCGCCGGCGAGTATCACCGTCACACGGGAGCCGCTGCGTCAGATCGTGCCCGCACCCGGCCACGGGCCCGGCGACGGCGCCTCGGGCTCCTCCGTCACCTTCGTGTCGAACAGCCGGAACCCCCGGCGCAGATAGTTGTCCATCGCGTGCTCCCCGTCCAGGGAGCAGGTGTGCAGCCACACCCGCTTCGTCGGCGGCCGCTCCGGCCAGCGCTCCGCCAGATCCCAGGCGCGCGCCACACCGTACGACAACAGGTGCCCGCCGATCCGCCGCCCGCGGAACGCCGGTATCAGCCCGAAGTACATGATCTCCACGACCCCGTCGTCCTGCGGGTCCAGCTCCACGTACCCGGCCGGCGTGCCCCTGTCGTACGCCACCCACGTCTCCACGCCCGGCCGCCCCAGGATCTCCTGCCACTGCGCGTACGTCAGGCCCAGCCGGTCCGTCCAGCGGATGTCGCCGCCGACCGCGCTGTACAGGAACCGGCTGAACTCGGGAGAGGGCACCTCGGCCCGCACGATCCGGATGTCCCCCGACGGCTCGGCGGCCGGCCGCAGATCGCCGGGGGAAGTCTGCTCGAGGGACCAGGTGGTCACGGTGATGCTCATGCCCGTAAGGGAACCACGGCCCCGGCGGGAGGGGCGATCGGCTACCCCGCCCCCGCCTCCCCCCGGACGGCGCACACAGCAGGCGCCGTCGAATGGGGCAGCAGATCGGCCGGCTCCTCCGGAGCGACCACCTCCACCTCCACCTCCTCCCGGAAGCGGTACGGACGGTGATCCAGCACACCCGCCAGCGTCCGGCGCACCCGGGACATCTCCGCCCGCACCGTCACCGTACGGGTACGGTCGCCGAACACGTCCTCCGCCAGCTCAGCCGCCGTACGGCCCTCCCGGTGCCGGGCCAGCACGTACAGCAGCTCCGCATGGCGCGGGCTCAGCTCCTGCGACCAGCTCCCCGCCGCCCCCGACACCTCCAGCGACCAGCGGCGCGGCCGGCTCACATCCAGCACCACCCGGCCCGGCACCCCCGCCGCCCGCGCCTCCCCGTCCTCCGGCCGCACCAGCCACCCACCCGGCAACGGCTCCACCGCGCACATGCCCAGCGACGGCAGCCACACCCGGCCCACCCGGAACGACGCCGGCAACGCCAACCGGTCCACCGGCGGCATCCCCGTCACCCCCGCCAGCCAGCCGTGCGCGTCCACCGCCAGCGCCCTGCCCCCCACCCGGCACAGAATCGGCGCCGCCACCGCCCGCAACCGCGCCAGATCCGCGAAGTGCCGGTTGCGCAGCTCCGCCTCCGCCAGCCGCGCGACCGAACCGACCAGCAACAGCGTCGCCGGGTGCATCGTCGCCAGCGGACCGCTCACATCCACCGCGCCCAGCAGCGTCCCGTCCCGCGGATCGGTGATCGGAGCACCCGCGCACGTCCACGCATGATGGCTCGACACGAAATGCTCCGCCGAATGCACCTGCACCGGCCGGCGGGTCACCAACGCGGTACCCACCCCGTTCGTCCCCACCGTCGTCTCCGCCCAGTCGGCCCCCGGCGCGAACCCGTGCCCGTCCGCCTTCCGCAGCACGGCCGCACTGCCCTCCCGCCACAGCACCCGGCCCTCCGCGTCCGCCACGACCATGATGTGCTGCACCGCGTCCGCCCCCGCCGAACGGGACACCAGCCCCTCCCGCAGCACCGGCAGCAACTCCGCCAGCGGCGACGCCGCACGACGCCGCTCGATCTCCCCCGGCGACAGCAGCCCCGAACGGTGATCCTTGTCCGGATCCACCCCCTTGCGGAGCATCCGCTGCCACGACTCACGTATATCGGCACGCGGCGCCAGCGGCGACCGCCCGCCCTTCAGCGTCGCCTCCCGCACGCCCTTGAGCAGCAACGCCGCCTCACGCGTGTCCATGGCGGCGAGCCGTGTCATGTCGACTGTGGTCTGGCGCACCGGTCCTCCCCGCTGCCGCCCCGCCTCGTGGCTGGTACGTGTCACCCCATCCTCCTCCGCCCCACGGTGGCGCGCTCCCCTATCCCCCACAACGCTGCAACCCTTTGCAACTCTCGCGAACGGCCGCGAGCCCGTACGACAGTGGTAGGGCGACGGGATGGTGCCGTGTCGGCGCAGCACCATCCCAGCCGCTCTCCGGGCGCGGGCCGAACGGACACACGGCCCGCGCCCTCTTTTTCTTTTTGGGGCTCGGTTCGCCTCCGGGGCGCTCCAGCGTGTGTCGACGGTCGATCGTGCTCGGTTCCTCGTTCCTCGGAACCTCCGCGCTCCCCCTGCCTCCGGCGGGGGGACCCCCATCCCTTTCGACACCCGCCGCGCCCCTTCGCCTCACTCGCCGACCCGCCCAGGCCCTTTCGGAAGGGAGCCGGGTCAGACCACTGCCCGCGCCCGCTCCACGATGCTCGCCAGGTCCAGGGTGTGCGGCAGGGTGCCGAACGCCGTACCCCAGTCGCCGCCCAGCCGGGAGGCGCAGAACGCGTCCGCCACGGCCGGCGGGGCCCAGCGCACCAGCAGCGAGCCCTGGAGCACCAGCGCCATCCGCTCCACCAGCCGCCGTGCCCGGGCCTCGATGCCGTCCAGGTCCGCCAGCTCGGCCAGCAGGTCCTTGATCGCGGCGTCCAGCCGGTGGTCCGCGCCGCGCGCCCGGCCGACCTCCTCGAGGAAGGCGTTCAGCGCCAGTGGCTCCCGCTGGAGCGCCCGCAGCACGTCCAGCGCCTGGACGTTGCCCGAGCCCTCCCAGATCGAGTTCAGCGGCGACTCGCGCAGCAGCCGCGGCATGCCCGACTCCTCCACGTACCCGTTGCCGCCCAGGCACTCCAGCGCCTCCGCCGTCACCGGCGTACACCGCTTCGTCACCCAGTACTTGGCCGCCGGCACCGCCAGGCGCAGGAACGCCTTCTCCTGCTCGCCGTCCGCGTCATAGGCGGCCGCCAGCCGCATCGCCAGCGCCGTCGCCGCCTCCGACTCCAGCGCCATGTCGGCCAGGACGTTGCGCATCAGCGGCTTCTCGATCAGGACGCCGCCGAACGCTTCACGGTACGCGGCGTGGTGCACCGCCTGTGCCACCGCCTGCCGCATCAGGGCGGCCGAGCCGACCACACAGTCCAGCCGGGTCGCCGCCACCATCTCGATGATGGTGCGCACCCCGCGCCCCTCCTCGCCGACCCGGCGCGCCCACGTCCCGTCGAACTCCACCTCGCTCGACGCGTTCGACCGGTTGCCGAGCTTGTCCTTGAGGCGCTGGATACGGAACACGTTCCGGTCGCCGTCCTCCAGCACCCGCGGCACCAGGAAGCAGGTCAGCCCCCCGGGAGCCTGGGCGAGCACCAGGAAGGCGTCCGACATGGGGGCCGAGCAGAACCACTTGTGACCCGTCAGGACGTACTCGCCGTCCGCCTCCAGGGGGGTCGCGGAGGTGGTGTTCGCCCGGACGTCACTGCCGCCCTGCTTCTCCGTCATGCCCATCCCGAACAGCACACCGGACTTGTCGGCGGGCGGCCGCAGCTCCTCGCCCTCGTAGATCTGGGACGTCAGCTTCGGCTCCCAGAGGGCGGCGAGCGCGGGATCGGTGCGCAGCGCCGGGACGGCGGCGTGCGTCATGGACAGCGGGCAGCCGTGCCCCGCCTCGGTCTGCGT
Organism: Streptomyces sp. WAC05374; assembly: GCF_004353505.1. Classification (GTDB taxonomy): domain Bacteria; phylum Actinomycetota; class Actinomycetes; order Streptomycetales; family Streptomycetaceae; genus Streptomyces. The sequence continues at coordinate 143,338 of NZ_SMNQ01000012.1, read as the reverse complement.
CCACACCAGGAAGCCGGCGGCGCGCCGCACATGGCCGCCCGGCCGGCCCCAGGCGTTGGTGAGCCCGTTCGTCACCGCGTGGCCCAGCAGCCGGTGCCAGGCGGGGTGGAAGTCGACGTGGTCGATCCGGTGGCCGTACCGGTCGTGCGTGCGCAGCTTGGGCGGGTTCTCGTTGGCCAGGAACCCCCACTCCTGCGCCTGGGCGGACCCGGCGGTGGTGCCCAGCTTGGAGAGCTCCTGGCGGGCCTCGTCGACGAGCTCGAGCGGAAGATGACGTTCCACGGCCTCGTTCAGGGCCCGGTCGGCGGTGAAGACGTCGTACCCGACCAGGGGCGGAGGCTGGTTGGTCACTGTGTGGGTGGTGGTCGCCATGCGGATACGGTAAGGAGGTGCAGGCAGCAAATGAAACACCCCCGGGGCCTCCTCGGTCCCAGGGCAGACTCCACCGGGCCCGGGCCCTCTACCGCAACGTCTCGAAGCGGAGGATGGCCTGGCTGCTCCTGAAGGACACCGTCAATTCGTGCATCGAGTACCGGATCCTCGGCCTCGCGGCCGAGGCGGCGTTCTTCACCCTCCTGTCGCTGCCGCCCCTGATGCTCGGCCTGCTGGGCCTCCTCGGTTACATCGACGAGTGGACCGACACCACCACCGTCGCCTCCATCGAGCGCAACATCCTCGGGGCCGTCGGCACGGTCCTGTCCGACCGGGGCGTCAACGAGATCGCCAAACCGCTGCTGGCCGACGTCACCCACGGCGGCCGCCCGGACATCATCTCGATCGGTTTCGCCATCGCGCTGTGGTCCGGCTCGCGGGCGGTGAACGTCTTCATCGACACCATCACCGTGATGTACGGCCTGGACGGCCACCGCGGCATCGTCGCCACCCGGCTGCTGGCCTTCCTGCTCTACATCGTCGCCCTGATAATCGGAGCCGTCGTCCTGCCGCTCGCGGTGGTCGGGCCCGACCGGGTGGTGGAGCTCGTCCCCTGGGGCACCGAGGTCGTCTCCGTCCTGTACTGGCCGGTCGTCATCCTGCTGTCCATCGCCTTCCTGACGACCCTGTACCACGTGTCCGTGCCCGTGCGCTCGCCGTGGATCGAGGACGTCCCCGGCGCGCTCGTGGCCCTCGCCATGTGGGTGCTCGGCAGCTTCCTGCTGCGCATCTACCTCACCAGCACCGTCGAGGGCCCGACGATCTACGGTTCGCTCGCCGCGCCGATCGCGGTGCTGCTGTGGATCGGCATCTCCGCCTTCGCGGTCCTCGTCGGCGCGGCGGTGAACGCGGCGATCGACCGCGTCTGGCCGTCGGTCGCCACGGCCGCCGCCCGTGCCGAGAACGAGCGCGCCCGCACCGCCGAGGCCGCGGCGCTGGTCGCCCGGGCCAAGGCGGCGGTCGAGGGGCTGGACGACGAGGACCCGGACATGCCGTCGGAGTTCCCCGAGCGCTGGTCCCGGTTCCTGCCGCCGGACGACGTCAAGTCCCGGCTGCACACCCCGAAGGAGAAGGACAAGGAGCGCGACAAGGGCCGGGACCGCGACGGCGACCAGGGCGGTGCTTCCGACTAGCCTGGACGGGTGTACGAGGAACGGCCCTCCCGGCTCGACGGCGCGGTCGTCTGGACCCGTGCGGCCGGTCCGGCGGCACCCTTCTCCGTGCTGCCCGACGGCTGCATGGACCTGCTGTGGAGCGACGGCCGGCTGTACGTCGCCGGGCCCGACACGCGCGCGTACGTCCCCGAGAACCCCTGCGCCCGGTACGCGGGCGTCCGGTTCGCCCCCGGGGACGCCCCCGTACTGCTCGGCGTGCCCGCGCACGAGCTGCGCGACCGGCGGGTGGACCTGGCCGCGCTGTGGCCCGGTGACCGGGTGCGGCGGCTCGCCGAACGCGTGGGGGAGGCCGCCGACCCGGCCGCCGCGCTGGAGGACCTGGCCCTGCGGCACGCCGCCGGTGCCCCGCGCCCCGATCCCGTGATCCGGGCCGTCGCCGCCCGGCTCGGCGCCGGGTGGCCGGTCGCCCGGGCCGCCGACGCCGTCGGGCTCGGCGCCCGGCAGCTCCACCGCCGGTCGCTGGACGCCTTCGGCTACGGGCCCAAGACGCTGGCGCGGGTGCTCCGCCTGCAACGCGCCCTGGCGCTGGTCCGGGCGGGCGCGCCCCACGCGCGGGCGGCCGCCGAGGCGGGCTGCGCCGACCAGGCCCACCTCGCCCGCGAGATGCGCGCCCTGGGCGGCACGACGCTCAGTGCCTACGCCGCGTCGGCGAAGAGCGACACCCCGCAGCCGTCCGGGTCGAGCACCACCGCGTAGCGCTGGCCCCACACCGCGTCCCAGGGCTTCAGGTGGCCCCGGTGCCCCGCCGCGACCAGGTCGTCGTACGTCGCGTCGACCTCCGCCGGGCTCGCGCAGCGGAACGCGAGGCCCAGCCGGTCCCCGCCGCGCGGGCGCGTCCAGTCCGGGTCGAAGGAACGGATCACCTCCTCGGTGTCCCACAGCAGCCGCGTCCCGCCGGGCAGGATCACCTCGACGTGCGGGGCCGACTCGGCCCCGGCCGGGACGTCCAGCCCGAGCCGGCGGTAGAAGGCGAGGGAGGCGGCCATGTCGGAGACGACGAGGCCGATGGCGTCGAATCGGGGTGCGGTGGTCATGGCGCGACGGTAGGCAGCGGCGGACGGCCCGGTCTTGAACGAATCGGACGTCACCGGAGCGGACGTCACCGGATCGTCATGGGTCGTTGTCGGTGCCGTGCGTGACACTGGCGGCATGCGGAACATCCTCGTCGTGGACGACGACCCCACCGTCTCGGAAGTCGTCACGGGCTACCTGGAGCGGGCCGGATTCGCCGTGGCACGGGCGGCCGACGGGCCCGAGGCGCTGCGACTCGCCGCGGACCGGTGGCCCGACCTGGTCGTCCTCGACCTGATGCTGCCCGGCATGGACGGCCTGGAGGTGTGCCGCACCCTGCGCGAGCGGGGCCCGGTGCCGGTCATCATGCTCACCGCGCGCGGCGACGAGGAGGACCGCGTCCTGGGCCTGGAGATCGGCGCCGACGACTACGTGACCAAGCCGTTCAGCCCGCGCGAACTGGTGCTGCGCGTCGAGTCCGTGCTGCGCCGCGGCGCCGCGCCCCCGGCGCCCGCACCCGCGCGGGCGGCGGGCATCACGCTCGACCCGGCCGCCCGCAGGGCCACCAGGGACGGCCGCGAGCTGTCGCTGACCGTGCGCGAGTTCGACCTGCTCAGCCACCTGATGCGCCACCCCGGCCGGGCGCACGGCAGGGAATCGCTGATGCGCGAGGTGTGGGGCTGGGAGTTCGGCGACCTGTCGACCGTCACCGTCCATGTGCGCCGGCTGCGCGGGAAGGTCGAGGACGACCCGGCGAACCCCCGGCTGATCCGCACGGTGTGGGGCGTGGGGTACCGCTTCGAGCCGGGGGACGCCGAGGAGGGAGATCCGGATGCGTGACCTGCTGCTCATCGCGGGGCACGCCATGGCGGGGGCGGCCGCCGCGGGGCTCCTCGGCGCCCTGGCCCTGCGCGTCCTGCGCCACCGGTCGGTCGTGGTCTCGCTGACGGTCGTCGCGGCCGTCACGGTGAGCGCCATGCTGGCGGGCACCCTGACCGTCTGCAAGGCGATGTTCCTCGACCCGCACGACTTCTCCGTCGTCACCACGGTCGTCGCCATGGCCGCGGTCGTCTCGCTCGTGACCGCGCTGATACTGGGCCGCTGGGTCGTCGCCCGCAGCCGGGAACTGACGCTGGCCGCCCGCTCGTTCGGCGAGGGCGGCCGCTTCGCCGCCCCGGACGGCGCCTCCACCGCCGAACTGGCGGAGCTCAGCCGCGAACTGGCCGCCACCAGCGCGAAACTGTCCGCGTCGCGCGAGCGCGAGCAGGCGCTGGAAGCCTCCCGGCGCGACCTCGTCGCCTGGATGTCGCACGACCTGCGCACCCCGCTCGCCGGCGTGCGGGCCATGTCGGAGGCCCTGGAGGACGGCGTGGCGCCGGACCCTCAGCGCTACTTCCGGCAGATCCGCACCGAGGTGGACCGGCTCAACGCCATGGTGGGCGACCTCTTCGACCTGTCCCGCATCCACGCCGGCAGCCTGGCGCTCACGCCGGCCCGGATGTCCGTGTACGACCTGGTCGGCGAGGCCCTCGCGGGTGCCGACCCGCTCGCCAGGGAGCTGGGCGTCCGGCTGGTCGGCGAGCGGGTCGACGCCGTGCCGGTCGAGGTGGACGGCCGGGAGATGACCCGGGTGCTGGCCAACCTGCTGGTCAACGCCATCCGGCGGACGCCCCCCGACGGCACGGTCGCCGTCGCCGCCGAGCGCCGCGCCGGCGAGGTGGTCCTCTCCGTCACCGACGGCTGCGGCGGCATCCCGGACGACGACCTGCCCCGGGTCTTCGACACCGGCTGGCGCGGCACGGCCGCCCGCACCCCGCCCGCCGGCGCCGGGCTGGGCCTCGCCATCGTGCGCGGCATCGTCGAGGCGCACGAGGGCCACGCGGGCGTGCGCAACGTCCGGGGCGGCTGCCGTTTCGAGGTGACGCTCCCGGCGGCGGAGTGACGCTCCCGACGGCACCGGGGGCGTAAGACTTTCGTCATCGGATCACCGGCCCCGGCAGGGCCTTTCGCGCGTTGAATGGGAGGCGGAACCCGCGCGACCCGAGGAGGCGGCTGTGACACGCGTACGACGTCTGATGACCAGTCCGGTGGCGATCGGAGCCCTGGTGCTCGTCCTGGCGGCGGTGGGCTTCGGGCTCTACTGGTTCCAGCCGTGGAAGCTGTGGGCGGACCAGACGGTGAACGAGGCGGTACCGCCGGCCACCCCCTCCACCCCACCCGCCGACCCCTCGGCGCCGCCGCCGGCCAAGCCCTCCCGGCAGGCCGGGCCCGAGACGCTCGCCACCGGCACCCTGATCAGCCACGAGCACGCCACCACCGGAACCGTACGCGTGGTGAAGCTGGCCGACGGGTCCCGCATCCTGCGGCTCGAGAACCTCGACACCAGCAACGGCCCCGACCTCAAGGTCTGGGTCACCGACGCCCCCGTCCGCGAGGGCAAGGCCGGCTGGCACGTCTTCGACGACGGCGCCTATGTGAGCCTCGGCGACCTGAAGGGCAACAAGGGCGACCAGAACTACGAACTCCCCGACGCGTTCGACCCGAACACGTACACCAGCGTGACCATCTGGTGCGACCGCTTCGACGTCTCCTTCGGCGCCGCCACACTGACCGCGGCGTCATGACGACCGAAAAAACCTTGGCGCGCCGTGCGGTCCACTGACTAAGGTGAGCGTCGTTCCGCACCACCGCGGAACGAGGAATCCAGGCGTGCTCGACCAGGAGGTGTGAACGATGGCTGTCGTTGCGACGGGCGCTGCCCGCATCCGGACGTTCCCTCACTTCACCTCCGTGGTCACCGGCTGACACATCGCCCGCAGCGGGCGCGGCCCGGGGCCACCCTTCGAAGGGTCACCCCTTGTCTCTCGCTTCCGTTCCGTCCTCCTCGCACGCCCTCACCCCCTACGGCTGGGACAGCCACTGGGAGTCCGCCTTCGCCCCGTACGCCGGCCAGGGGCTCGTGCCCGGCCGGGTCGTACGGGTGGACCGCGGCCAGTGCGACATCGCCACCGCGGACGGCGTCGTCCGCGCGGACACCGCGTTCGTCACCCCGCACGATCCCCTCCGGGTCATCTGCACCGGCGACTGGGCCGCCGTCGACACCGACGGCAACCCCCGCTACGTGCGCGCCTGTCTGCCGCGCCGCACCGCCTTCGTACGCTCCACGTCCTCCCAGCGGTCCGAGGGGCAGATCCTCGCCGCCAACGTCGACCACGCGATCATCGCCGTGCCGCTCTCCGTCGAGCTGGACCTCGGCCGGATCGAACGGTTCCTCGCCCTGGCGTGGGAGTCGGGCGCCCAGCCGCTCGTCGTCCTCACCAAGGCGGACCTGGTCCCCGACCCGGTCGGCCTGTCGTACCTCGTCGAGGACGTCGAGACGACCGCGCCCGGTGTGCAGGTGCTGCCGGTGAGCTCCGCCACCGGAGAGGGCGTCGACGTGCTCGCCGCCGTCATCGCCGGCGGCACCAGCGTGCTGCTCGGCACGTCCGGCGCCGGCAAGTCGACCCTCGCCAACGCCCTGCTCGGCGAGGACGTCATGGCCGTGCAGGCCACGCGTGACGTCGACGGCAAGGGACGCCACACCACGACCACCCGCAACCTCCTCGCCCTGCCCGGCGGGGGTGTCCTCATCGACACACCGGGGCTGCGGGGCGTCGGCCTCTGGGACGCCGGAACCGGTGTCGGCCAGGTCTTCTCGGAGATCGAGGAACTCGGCCGCGAGTGCCGCTTCCACGACTGCGCCCACGAGGCGGAACCCGGCTGCGCCGTGCTCGCCGCCATGGAGGACGGCTCCCTGCCCGAGCGCCGCCTCGACAGCTACCGCAAGCTGCTGCGCGAGAACCAGCGGATCGTCGCCAAGACCGACGCCCGCCTGCGCACCGAGATCCTCAAGGACTGGAAGCGCAAGAGCGCCGCGGGCCGCGCCGCCCTCCAGGCGAAGCGCGGCGGCCGCGCGCGCTGACCGGAGGCGCCCCGGGGCGCGGTGTCCGAAAACCGCCAGCGGGCGGGGGTGGCGGCACGGAGACTGGGTGTCATGGAGGACGACACCCGGTACGAGGCGGTCAGCAGCCGCGACGCACGGTTCGACGGCGAGTTCTTCTTCGCCGTCGAGACCACCGGCATCTACTGCCGGCCCAGTTGCCCGGCCGTCACCCCCAAGCGGTGCAATGTGCGGTTCTTCCCGACCGCGGCGGCCGCGCAGCGGCACGGTTTCCGGGCCTGCCGGCGCTGCCGGCCGGACGCCGTGCCCGGGTCGGCTGCCTGGAACGTACGCGCCGACGTCGTCGGCCGGGCCATGCGGATGATCGGCGACGGGGTGGTGGACCGGGAGGGGGTGCCGGGGCTCGCCCACCGGCTCGGGTACAGCGCCCGGCAGGTCCAGCGGCAGCTCACCGCCGAGCTGGGCGCCGGTCCCGTCGCGCTGGCCCGTGCGCAGCGCGCCCACACCGCCCGGGTGCTGCTCCAGACGACCCGGCTGCCCGTGACGGACGTCGCGTTCGCCGCCGGTTTCAGCAGCGTGCGCCAGTTCAACGACACCGTGCGGCAGATCTACGCCCGCACGCCGAGCGCGCTGCGGACCGAGGCACGGGCGCGCGCCACGGGCCCGGGCACCGGGGGCGTCCCCCTGCGGCTCGCCCACCGCGGGACGTATGCGGCGCGCGAGGTGTTCGACCTGCTGGAGGGCGAGGCCGTCGCGGGGGTGGAGGACGTCGTGGGACCCGCGGGCGACCGGACCTACCGGCGTACGCTGCGGCTGCCGCACGGCCACGGGATCGTCGCCGTCGGCGAACGGTCGGGCGGCCCGTGGCTGGACGCCCGCATCCACCTGGCCGACCTGCGGGACCTCACCACCGCCGTGCAGCGGCTGCGGCGCCTGTTCGACCTGGACGCCGACCCGTACGCGGTGGCCGAGCGCCTCGGCGTCGACCCCGGGCTCGCACCGCGCTCGCCCGGCGCCGCCGAACCGGAGGAGTTCGCCGTACGGGCCCTGGTGGACCGTGCCGAGGCCGGGCGCCTGGTCACGGCGTACGGCACGGAGCTGGACGTGCCGTGCGGCGGGCTCACGCACCTGTTCCCCGAGCCGGCCGCGCTCACCGGCCACCCGGTGGCCGGGCCGCTCGCCGCCGCGCTTGCGGCCGGCCGGCTGCGGCTGGACCCGGGCGCCGACCGGGACGAGGCCGAGCGGGCGCTGCGCGCCGTGCCCGGGGTGAGCGCCGGGGCCGCCGCACACATCCGGATGCGGGCGCTCGGGGACCCCGACGTGGCGCCCGACGCCGCCGCGGACCGTGCCGAGTGGCGGCCCTGGCGCTCCTACGCCGCACGGCTGCTCAGCTCGCGGCCAGCACCGCGCCCATCCACGCGCCGACGATCAGCAGGCACGAGAACAGCTCCACCAGCACACTCGTCCCGATCGCCCGCATGACCGTCCGGGTCGACGTCATGGCCTGGCCGTGCCCGCCCAGCCGGAGCCGCTCGCACAGGTAGATCCCGCCGACGTACCCGGGCACGGCGCCCACCACCGGCACCAGGATGAACCCCAGCAGCGCGCCGACCCCGGCGTACGCCACCATCCGCCGCGTCACCCCGACGCCCCGCACCCGGCGGGCCGGGAGCTGCCAGACGACCACCTGCGTCAGCAGCAGCAGCGCGGTGGAGCCCACCAGCAGCCACCAGGCCATGCCGGTCTGCACGTGCAGCGACCACCACATCACCGCCGACCACACCAGCCACACCCCCGGCACGCCCGGGACGAGCACGCCGAACAGGCCGAGCAGCATCACCAGACCGACCAGGAGCTGCTGCCACGCACCCATGGGGCCAGCCTGCCGGACCACCCCGCCTCCCGCAGGTCGGACGCGGAGGGGACGCCCGTCAGGAGCGGGTCACCCAGCCGCGTTCATGGGCGTGCCAGCCCAGTTGGAGCCGGGTCGTCACACCCGCCAGTTCCATCAGGCCCCGCACCCGGCGCTGGACCGTTCGGAGGCCCAGGTCGAGCTGCTTGGCGATGCTCGCGTCCGTGAGCCCCGCCAGCAGCAGCGACAGGATCTCCAGGTCCGTCGCGTCCGGCCCGGGCGCCGCCTCCACCCCGAGCGTGCCGTCCGCGCCCAGCCGCAGCGGCAGCGCCTCCCGCCACACCGCCTCGAACAGCGCCACCAGCGACTCCAGCAGCAGACTCGGGTGCACCACCAGCGCCGCCGGTTCCGCGTCCCGGCCCGTCAGCTCCACCATCGCGAGCGCCCCGTCCACGACGACCAGCCCCGCCGGCACCCGGTCGGCCACCCGCGCCGGCCGCCCCTCACCGAGCGCCGCCGACAGCGCACCGGTACCGCCCGGCAGCGACAGCGCCTCCCGCTCCACCACCGTCCGGTACGCCACCCCGGCCACCGGCTCCCCGACCGGCACGCCCCTGACCAGCGCGCAGACCTCCGCGGCCGCGCCCAGCCGGAGCTGGCGCGACCGGTGCGCCACCGCACTCGCCCCGAGCACCACCTCCACCAGGTCGTGCACGGCCGGCTCCGCCGCCTCAGCCCGGTACGTGGCCGCGAGCGCCGCCGCCACCAGCTCCGCCCGCTCCAGCTCACCGCGCTGCCGCGTCAGCAGCGCACCCAGCGCCACCGACGGCTCCGCCGCCACCCACCGCCCCGGGCGGGACGAGGAACGGGCGGCCAGCCCGTGCGACTCCAGCCGCCGCAACGCCCGTTCGGCCTCCGCCTCCGGCAGCGCCAGCCGGTGGGCGAGGTCCGCGACCTCCGCCGCGCCCAGCGCCACCAGCACCCGGTACGCCGCCTCCTGCCGTTCGTCCAGCCCTATCGCCGCCAGCACCCCTGCGCACCCCCTCGTCGACCCCGCGCCCATCATCCCTGACCACTGGGTGGACAGGCGGCCCACCATGCGGCACAAGCGGCTACTCTCCGACCGGTTCCGCCGGACGTCCTTCCCGTGGGGGGTGGGGTCGCCCGGCGGACCACTTTTCCCGACGGCCGTTTTCACGCACCCCGCACGGTCGACAATGAAGGGCATGAGCCCACAGGGGGAGACGCCCACCCACGGCGAGGACGCGTGGTGGGACAAGCTGTACGACCACTCCGCACCGGACACGGCGTCCGGCACGGTCGCCGGCGGGCCGGCCCACCGCCCCCGCGCGCCCTGGCAGCCCGACGATCCGGCCGGCTCCCGCGCCGCGCCGCGCACCTTCCGCCTGCCGCGCCCGCGCCCCGAGCACGTCGGGGACGGGCCGCCCACCTACGAGCCCGAGCCGGCCGCCCTGCCCGAGGCACGGGCGCACCAACTGGACGAGCTGGTCGCCGACACCGTGCTCGACGGCGCCCGGTACGGCACGTACACGCTGCGGGCCGCGTCCGTGCGGGGCGACTCCGCGCGCTACCGGGGCGAACCGCGCCGCGACGCGCTGCTCACCGCCCGGTTCGGCTCCGGCGAGGGCGCGCTCGTGCTCGTCGCCATCGCCACCGGGGCGCGCGGCACCGAGGGCGCGCACCTGGCCGCCGCCGACGCGTGCCGCTGGATCGGCGAGGCCGTCGGCCGCAGCCACGCACGGCTCGCCGGGGACATCCGGGCCGGGCGCCGCGGTGACCTCAAGTCCGGCCTGCACCGGCTGACCGACCGCTCCTACGGCAGGCTCCGCGCCCGCGCCGCCGATCTGGGCGTGGCGCCCGGGGAGTACACCGCGGGGCTGCGCTGCCTGCTGCTGTGCGCCGACCCCGGCTGCCGCACCCGGGTCTTCTTCGGCATCGGTGACGGAGGGCTCTTCCGCCTGCGCGACGGGGTCTGGCAGGACATCGAGCCGGCCGTCCCGGACCCGTCCGCCCTCACCGGCGAGCCCGTGATCGGCTACGGCTCGCCGCCGGCCGAGACCGCGGAGGGCGACCGGCTGACCATGGACCTCGGCATCACGACGCCCCCGGCCCCGTACATCGAGGGCCCCCTCCCGCCGCCCGCCGAACCGTTCCGGTTCCGCGCCTCCGTCGCCCGGCCCGGCGACACCCTGCTGCTGGCCGGCCCGGGCATGGCCGAGCCGCTGCGCGGCGAGCCGGCCCTCGCCAAGGAGCTGGCCGAGCGGTGGGCGACGGGGGAACCGCCCGGTCTGGCCCAGTTCCTGGCGGACGTCCAGCTCAGGGTGAAGGGGTACGCCGATGACCGTACGAGTGCGGCGATCTGGGAGGCGTAACCGCGCGGGCCGTGCGTGGATGGAGCCATGGCCAAACTGAATGTCGCAGAACAGTTCGTCGACATCCTCGTCCGCGCCGGTGTGCGGCGGCTGTACGGGGTCGTCGGGGACAGCCTGAACCCCGTCGTCGACGCCATCCGCCGTACGGACGGCATCGAGTGGATCCAGGTCCGGCACGAGGAGACCGCCGCCTTCGCGGCCGGCGCCGAGGCCCAGATCACCGGCACGCTCGCCGCCTGCGCCGGCTCCTGCGGCCCCGGCAACCTCCACCTCATCAACGGCCTCTACGACGCCCACCGCTCGATGGCCCCGGTCCTCGCCCTCGCCTCCCACATCCCGTCGAGCGAGATCGGGCTCAGCTACTTCCAGGAGACCCACCCCGACCGGCTGTTCCAGGAGTGCAGCCACTACAGCGAACTGATCTCCAGCCCCCGGCAGATGCCCCGCCTGCTGCAGACGGCCATCCAGCACGCCGTCGGCCGCGGCGGGGTCAGCGTGGTGTCCCTGCCCGGCGACATCGCCTCCGAGCAGGCCCCGGAGAAGGCCGCCGAGCAGGCGCTCGTCACCTCGCGCCCCACCGTCCGCCCCGGCGACGCGGAGATCGACGCCCTGGTCCGGCTCGTCGACGACGCCGACCGGGTCACGCTGTTCTGCGGCAGCGGCACGAAGGGCGCCCACCCGGAGGTGATGCAGTTCGCCGAGCGGATCAAGGCGCCGGTCGGGCACGCCCTGCGCGGCAAGGAGTGGATCCAGTACGACAACCCGTTCGACGTGGGGATGAGCGGGCTCCTCGGGTACGGCGCCGCCTACGAGGCCACCCACGAGTGCGACCTGCTGATCCTGCTGGGCACCGACTTCCCGTACAACGCCTTTCTCCCCGGCGACGTGCGGATCGTGCAGGTGGACGTCCGGCCCGAGCACCTCGGCCGGCGCTCCCGGCTCGACCTGGCCGTGTGGGGCGACGTGCGCGAGACGCTGCGCTGCCTCACCCCGCGCGTGCGCGCCAAGACGGACCGCCGCTTCCTCGACAAGATGCTGAAGAAGCACGCCGACGCCCTGGAGGGGGTCGTCAAGGCGTACACGCGGAAGGTCGAGAAGCACACCCCGATCCACCCCGAGTACGTGGCGGCGGTGCTCGACGAGATCGCCGACGACGACGCGGTCTTCACCGTCGACACCGGCATGTGCAACGTGTGGGCGGCCCGCTACCTCACTCCCAACGGACGGCGCCGGATCATCGGCTCCTTCAGCCACGGGTCCATGGCCAACGCGCTGCCCCAGGCGATCGGCGCGCAGTTCACCGACCGCAAGCGGCAGGTCGTCTCCATGTCGGGCGACGGCGGCTTCTCCATGCTCATGGGGGACTTCCTCAGCCTCGTCCAGCACGACCTGCCGGTGAAGGTCGTGCTGTTCAACAACTCCTCGCTGGGCATGGTCGAGCTGGAGATGCTCGTGGCGGGCATGCCGTCGTACGGCACCGCCAACCACAACCCCGACTTCGCGGCCATCGCCCGTGCCGCCGGGGCGTACGGCGTGCGCGTGGAGAAGCCCAAGCAGCTCGCGGGCGCGCTCAAGGACGCCTTCCGGCACAAGGGCCCGGCGCTCGTCGACGTCGTCACCGACCCCAACGCGCTCTCCATCCCGCCGAAGATCAAGGCGGAGATGGTGACGGGCTTCGCCCTGTCCGCCAGCAAGATCGTGCTGGACGGGGGAGTGGGCCGGATGCTCCAGATGGCCCGCTCCAACCTGCGCAACGTCCCTAGGCCCTGACGAGCCGCAGCGTCACGATCTGGAACGGCCGCAGGACGAGCTCCTCCGGGGCCTCGTGCAGCGGCCGCTCCAGCAGGTCGGTGACGACCGCGCGGGCGACGGGGAACGCGGTCCGCGGCCTCGCCCGCGTGCGCGTCCCGCACGACTCGTAGAGCCGGACGACCACGTCCCCGCTCCGGTCGTCCGCGAGCTTGACCGACTCGACCGTGACGGCCGGGTTCCCCGTGTCGACCAGCGGCGCGAGCTCCGGGGCGGGCGCGACCCGCAGCGGCAGGTTCAGCGCCAGGCCCCCGCGCACCGCGTCGGCGGTGGAACAGCCCGGCAGCAGCGCGTACCGGAACCGGTGGCGGCCCACGTCGGTCCGGGGGTCCGGACAGTGCGGGGCGCGCAGCAGCGTCAGCCGCACGGTGGTGCCCAGGCCCTCGTCGTGCGGGTCCCTGGTCACGTCGTGCCCGTACGTCGAGTCGTTGAGGACGGCCACCCCGTACCCCGGCTCGGCCACCCGCAGCCAGCGGTGGGCGCAGATCTCGAACCGGGCCGCGTCCCAGCCCGTGTTGGTGTGCGTCGGCCGGTGGACGTGCCCGAACTGGATCTCGGCCGCCGACCGTTCCGCCTGGACGTCCAGCGGGAAGGCGGCCTTGAGCACCTTCTCCGACTCCCGCCAGTCCGCGTCGGTGAGGACGTCGACCCGGCCGCTGCCCGCGTCCAGCCGGACCTCCTGGACGACGCGGGACGCGCCGAAGACCCGTACCACCCGGACCGCCGCCCGCAGCGGACCCTCCGCGACCAGCTCCACCGACTCGGCGGCCGTCAGGTCCGTGTGCGTCCGCCGGTAGTGCCGGTCGATGTCCCACGCGTCCCACTGGTTGGGGTGGTCCGGGTGGAGCTGGAGCAGGTTCCCCCTGGCGCCCGGGGCGAGCACCTCCCGCCCGGCCGCCACGTCGTACACCGAGCCCAGCGTCCCCTCCGCGTCCACCACGACCCGCAGCACACCGTTGTCCAGGACGAAGCCCCCGCCGACGGGACGGGCCGACACCGGCGCGACGTCGATCGCGTCACCGAGCGCCACGGAGCCCGAGGGCGGCACCCGCACCGCCACCGGCCCGGCGTCCGTCTCCACCACCTCCCGGCGCGCGTACGGCGAGGCGTTGAGCACCGCCGTCCGCGAACCGCCCAGCGCCGCCACCGCGCCCGCGATCAGCCCCTCCAGCTCCTCGCGCACGCGCGCGTACGTCTCCCGCGCCTCCCGGTGCACCCACGCGATCGACGAGCCGGGCAGGATGTCGTGGAACTGATGCAGCAGTACCGTCTTCCAGATCCGGTCCAGCTCCTCGTACGGATAGGCGTACGCGGGTGAGCGCAGCGCCGCCGCCGTCGCCCACAACTCCGCCTCCCGCAGCAGGTGTTCGCTGCGCCGGTTGCCCCGCTTGGTCTCCGCCTGCGTGGTGTACGTGGCCCGGTGCAGCTCCAGGTACAGCTCGCCCGACCACACCGGGGCCCGCTCCCCGTACTCCGCCTCCGCCGCCGCGAAGAACGCGGCCGGCCGCTCCACCACCACCCGGGGCGAGCCCTCCAGGTCCCGCACCCGGCGCGCCTTCTCCAGCATCTCCCGGGTGGGACCACCGCCGCCGTCGCCCCACCCGAACGGGACCAGGGAGCGGGTGGAGCGCCCCTTGTCGGCGAAGTTCCGTTCCGCCCGCGCCAGTTCCCGGCCGTGGATCTGCGCGTTGTACGTGTCGACCGGCGGGAAGTGCGTGAACACGCGGGTCCCGTCGATACCCTCCCACCAGAACGAGTGGTGCGGCATCCGGTTGGACTGGTTCCACGACAGCTTCTGCGTCAGGAACCACCGCACCCCCGCCAGCTTCGCGAGCTGCGGGAAGGCCGCCGTGTAGCCGAAGGAGTCCGGCAGCCACACCTCCTCGGTCTCCACCCCCAGCTCCGTGAGGAAGAACCGCTTGCCGTGCACGAGCTGCCGCGCCAGCGCCTCACCGCCCGGCATGTTGGCGTCCGACTCCACCCACATGGACCCCACCGGCGCCCACGTGCCGTCCCGCACCGCCTGCCCGATCCGCTCCCAGATGTGCGGCTGGTGGTCGCGCACCCAGGCGTACTGCTGCGCCTGCGAACAGGCGAACACCAGCTCCGGGTAGTCCCGCGCGAGCGCCGTGACGTTGGCGAAGGTCCGCGACGCCTTGCGCACCGTCTCGCGCAGCGGCCACAGCCACGCCGAGTCGATGTGCGCGTGCCCGCAGGCCGAGATCCGGTGGGCGCTCGGCGAGGCGGGCCGCGCCAGCACGTCCGCCAACCGGGCGCGGGCGGCCGCCGCCGTACCGGCCACGTCGTGCAGGTCCAGGGCGTCGAGCATGTCCTCCAGGGCGCGGAGGATCTCGTGCCGCCGGGACCGGTCCTCCGGCAGCTCGTGCATCAGCTCGGTGAGGACCTCGACGTCCAGGACCAGGTGCCACACCTCCTCGTCCAGCACGGCCAGTTCGGCGGAGGTGAACCGGTACAGCGGCCGGTCCCCGGCGGTGAGCACGTCGCCGAGGCGGGTGGGACGGAAGTCGCGCAGCACGGCGGGGTTCGCCGCCGCCTCCAGCAGCAGGTGCACCGGCTCGCCCCCGCGCGCCGGTGCGGCCACCGGGACGTGGCGGTTGCGGGGATGGACGCCCTTGAGCGGCACGCCCCCGGCGTCGTACACCATGCCCTCCACCTGGAAGCCCGGCCCGTCGCCCGTGAAACCCGGGTCGATCACCGCCTCCACCCGGCGCCCCGCCCACTCCTCGGGCACGGTGCCGCGCAGCCGGAACCAGGTGGTGGACCAGGGCGGGCCCCAGGCGGTGCCGGGCGCGAACGGTTCGTAGACGGCCTGCAACGCCTCGGTGACGGGCACGGGCTCGCCGTCGCGGGGGGCGTGCCAGGCGGTCAGGGCGAGCGGGACCCGGGCCGCGTACCGCGCGGGGCGCACGAACTGGCGCACGGCCCGTTCGAGGCGCCCTTCCACCAGGTGGCGGTCGTCATGCATGGCGGCTCCTCCTCCGCTCGGTCGCCGCGCGGACTCCGCTCCGTGCGGCCTGCCGGAGACTTACCCCGATGCGCCCCCCGGGCGCCCCCCGGACCGGCGATTCCCAGGCGTGACGGCGCGTAGGCGGGGGCATGCATCCCGTGAACCTGTTCGAGGGGAAGGGCCGACGACGTGCGGGTGGGGGACATGATGGGACGTCAGAGAGGGGCTGGACCCGTAGCCGACGGGCGGCTTCCCGCGAGGGAACGACATGGTCACGGTCAGCCGGCGCAGTGGCGGCGGCACGTGGGGGCCGCGGACCTGGCGGCGGTGCCGGAGGTCCGGCGCGCCCTGCGTGAACTGCTGCGGCACTGGGGCGCACCGGGCGGGGCGGACGTCGCGGAGCTGCTCACCAGCGAGCTGCTCACCAACGCGCTGATACACACCGAGCACGGCGCGGTCGTCACGGCCGCCATGAACCCGGCGGGGTTACGGGTGGAGGTGCGGGACTTCACCACGGCCCTGCCCTCCCCGTACGCCCCGTCCGTGGACGACGGCACGCACGGCAGGGGCCTGGTCCTGGTGCAGGCGCTCGCCGACGCGTGGGGGGTGCACGCCCACGGCGTGGGGAAGGTCGTCTGGTTCGAGCTGGCCGGAGGGCCCGCCTGAGCGGCGGGCCCGGTCACCACGACAGCGGTCAGCCGAACTGCTGCTCCAGGTCCTTGAGCTTCCGCTCCAGCGAGTCGAGCCGGGGCAGCGTCTGGGTGTCGTCCTCCGCGGTGAGGTCGACCGTACGGGGAGACTCAGTCCCCTTCACGGCCTGGAGGGAGGGCCGGGACCGGGCCGGCAGGTGTCCCCGGTCCGATATGGCGGGCTCCGCGACGGACGCCCCCACGGCGGCCGGGGCGGAGCCTTGCAGGGAGCCGGAGCTCATCGACGGGACGTCCACCTGTGCGGCGCTCATGGCCGGGACGTCGACCTGGCGGCCGCCGCGCCCGAGCCCAAGGTTGCGGTGCTGGCGGTTGAACGCCTTCAGGCGGGCCCGCTCCATCTTCTGGTGCTCCCGGCGGCGCTGCCGGGCCTGCTCCTTCTGGCGCCGGTCCTCCCGCACCTCGTCGACCGCCTCGTCCAGGGTGCGCACGCCCTCCAGGAGCATCAGCGACCAGGCGCCGAAGGTCTCGCGGGGAGCCCTCAGCCACCGGACGATCCGGATCTGGGGCAGCGGGCGCGGCACCAGGCCCTGCTCGCGCAGTGCGGAGCGCCGGGTCTGCTTCAGCGCCCGGTCGAACAGCACGGCCGCCGACAGCGACATGCCCGCGAAGAAGTGCGGCGCGCCCGCGTGGCCGATGCCGCGCGGCGCGTGGACCCAGTTGAACCAGGCGGCCGCGCCCGCGAACGTCCACACCAGCAGGCGGGAGCCGAGCGCCGCGTCACCGTGGCTGGCCTCGCGCACCGCGAGGACCGAGCAGAACATGGCGGCCCCGTCGAGGCCGAAGGGGACCAGGTACTCCCAGCCCCCGGAGAGGCTGAGGTTTTGCCGGCCGAAGCCGACCAGGCCGTGGAAGGAGAGTGCGGCGGCGACCGCCGCGCAGCAGAAGAGCAGCAGGTAGGAAGCGGTGCCATAGACAGCTTCCTTGCGGCGGCGGCGCTCCTCGCTGCGTTCCCAGGAGTCGTCGGCCGCGGCCTTCTCGCCGGCGCGCCTGCCGCGTGTGAGCACCGCCACCGCCGCCAGGACTCCCACCAGCATCACGCCGCCCGGAAGCAGCCAGTCCAGCGATATGTCGGTCAGTCTCATGCGGTGTCCCTTGCATCGCTCGCGGTAGGGCGTTTCGGCGCCATATTGGCCGAAGGCCGCGGAGCCCCACGGGGTTTCGTGGCAAGAAGACGCCATTGGGGCCGCCGAGCATACGAATAGGTGCGATTGGCTCGAACGGCCTTGCGTCGCAAGGGAGTTGTGTTCGACCGACGCCACCCGGGCGGGTGGCATGGACGTCAGGCGGAGGTCACGCGGATGCGCTCAACCTGGCGACACGGTCGGCGTCACAGGTACGCGGACAGGTGACACAGGTGTCCTCGGGGCGCAGCGTGTAGAAGAAGCAGCAGCTCGCCCGGTCGCGGGTCGGCAGCGGCGTGCCGTCCGGCCCGGTCAGCTCACGGAAGCCGGCCGTCCCGACGTACGGCTTCGCCGCACCGGACCCGGGGAGCAGCAGCGCCAGCTCCGCCATGGCCCGGGACTCCTCGCCCAGCAGGTGCCCGATGTACCACAGGCCCTCGACGATCTCGTCGGTCGCCATGCCCCACAGGGCCCGCTTGCCCCGCCGCATCCGGGGCCCGAAGCCCTCCAGCACCGGCCCCAGGTGCTCGGCCGCCGCCGCCCGCACCTCGCCCCGCAGCGCCTCCTCGTCCGGCACGACCCGGGCGCCCGGCAGCGCGGCGGCCGGGTCGCCGGGCAGGCAGGCGAACTCGCGCACCCGTACCGTCATCCGGCCGAGCGCCCGCTGGAAGGCCACGTCCTCCACGGGCAGGCGCGGCACCCGGCGGTGCAGGAACCACGGCACGGTGATCAGCAGGCACGCGGGCCAGGCGTACCGGTGCAGCCCGAAGCTCGCGACGACGTCCGGGCGGGCCTGCTGCCCGTAGTCGCGCAGCACCTGCGCGTTGTCCCAGGCGAGGAACGCCTCCAGGGCCGCGCCGCCGGCCGCCAGCTCGTCCGCGCCCACCCAGCCGGCGCCCCGGGGTACCGGCTCACCTTCTGTGAGCTCCCGCACCAGCAGCCCCGGGAAGACCTCGGTCAGCCGGGCATAGGCATCCGCGACGGGCGAGGTCAGGGCGGGGGTCAGAGCGGGAGTGGACATGTGGGGGACCACCGAATCGCGATCGTTAGCAGGTAAGCCTTACCTTACCCGATCTGATCGATGTGTGAACTCCCACTCGGTGCGCCTATCGTGCACGGGGGCCCACTCCACCGCGAGCCGGGGCCGCGGTACGAACGGCCAGGAGGACCCGAGTGGAGCAGGGCAGAACGCGCGGCACCACGCCGCCGCACCCGGCGCCGTCGCACCCGGCACCCGAGGCGGACGCCGGGCCCCGGGTACCCGAGCAGTCCCGCGGCGAACACACCCACAGCGAGCCCCCCGCCCCCCGCCTCGTTCAGCGCCACTCCGTGCGCGGCCAGGTGCTCGACGCGCTGCGCACCGCCCTCGTCAGCGGCGAGCTGGTCCCCGGCGAGGTCTACTCGGCGCCCGCCCTCGGCACCCGCCTCGGCGTCTCCGCCACCCCGGTGCGCGAGGCCATGCAGCAACTCGCGACCGAGGGCGCCGTCGAGGTCGTACCCAACCGCGGCTTCCGCGTCACCCGGCGCACCCCGCGCGAGCTGGCCGAGCTCGCCGAGGTCCGCGCGCTGATCGAGGTCCCGGTCATGCTCCGCCTGGCCCGCACCGTGCCGGCCGACCGCTGGAGCGAGCTGCGCCCCCTCGCCGAGGCCACCTCCGCCGCGGCCGCGCTCGGCGACCGCGCGCACTACGCCGAGTCGGACCGCGCCTTCCACCGCGCCGTCCTCGCCCTGGCCGGCAACGAACAGCTCGTCGCCATCGCCGAGGACCTGCACCGCCGCTCCCAGTGGCCCCTGGTGGCCGGCCCCGCGACCCGGCGCGCCGACCTCGTCGCCGACGCGGCCGAGCACTCCGCCCTCCTCGACGCGCTGATCGCCCAGGACCTCACCGTCGTCCAGGCACTGGTGCGCGAGCACTTCACCGGCGGGAGATGAGCGTGCGCGACGCCGTGTGGCAGGTGGCGAACCACCTGGGCGTCGTGGCGGGCACGCCGGGCGAGCTGCTGACCGCGCTGCTGGCCGGGCCGCGCCGGACGGTACGGGTGCCCCTCCCGCCGGACCACGACCTGGTGCGCACCCTGCGCCCCCTCATCGACGTCGTCGCCGAGGGAACGCCACCGCCGACCGACGCGGCCCACGTCGACCTGGCCGCGACCCCGCTCGACCCGGCCGAGCCCGCCCCCGTCGACCTGACCGTCCCCGCCCCTGTCGACCTCTCCGCCCCGGCCGCTGACGACCTGGTCGCCCCCGCCCCGGTCGACCTGGCCGACCCGGCCACCGTCTGCGCCGCCCACCCCTTCCAGGTCACGCGGGCCTACGAGGCCGACCCCGACCCGCGCGGCGGGCTGCGCGCCGCCTGGCTGCGCGCCGGTCAGTCCCTCGTCCGCGACCAGGCCCCCGCCGACCGTGCCCTGGTGCTGCTCGCCGCCCTGGACGACGCGGCGGACCCGCGGCTGGGTCCGGCGCTCGCGGCACTGGCCGCCTCGGCGCCCTGGAGCCTTCAGTGGACGGCCCGTGGCGGGTGCACCGCCCTGACGATCGCGCCGGACGGCCGGCTGGTGAAGCGGGAGCACCGCGTCCCGGCGGTCGCGTGCCTCCCGGACGGCACGGAGCTGGCCCTGGACGAGCGGGGCCGCCTGTACCCCGGGCCCGCCCCGGCCACCCGCCTGACCCACGCCGTGGCGGCCACCCTCGCCGGCCATCCCGCCACCGCCCTCGCGGCCATGGGCGACACCGTGCTGACCGGCGACCGGATGGGCACCGTCCACGCGCTCAGCCTGGCGGGGGTGGACCAGGCCGCCCTCCACACGGGCCGCGTCACCGCCCTGACGGCGACCACCACGGTGGCGTACAGCGGCGGAACGGACGGCACGGTGCGCGCCTGGCGTCCCGGCCGAGCCCCGGGCCGGGCGGCCACGGTCACCAGCCGCCCCTGCCCGGTCGTCGCCCTGCACACCACGGCCCGCCTGCTGGCCGTCGCCTGGGCGGACGGCCTGGCCGAGCTCCACCACCTCGCGGACGGCCGGACCGTCCCCTTCCGCCCGGGTCCCCGCATCCGCGCGGTGGCCGTCACGGACGACGGTTCCCTGGTCGTCGGAATGGACGACGCGCTGGTGTGCCTGGCGAGCGACCGGTCGTGCGGCGCGGCGACTGCCTCCCCGTAAGGACCGGCCCCGTTACGCGGGGCTCTTCGGTATCGCCGCGACCAGGCGCCCGGCCGCCGTGAAGTGCAACCGGTCCAGGGTGTCCTTGCCGTAGGGCCAGACACGGGAGCGGTGGAAGCACAGGTCGGTCGGTATGGGGGAGTCCCGCAGGTCCGCGACGTGCGTGCCGGGCGGCAGGCCGGTCAGGGCGGCGCGCAGGGGGTCGGACGTGCCGGACCACTCCTCGACCGGGACGGGACGGGTCCAGGGCTCGCCCGTGTTCGGCATGAACCAGGAGGTGACGCCGCGGGCGTGGCGGGCGAAGTCGTCCGTGGCGGCCGCCTCACGGCCGACGCGCGCGACCGTCAGCAGCAGGTGCGGCAACGACTCGGCGAGCAGCACCAGTTCGGGATCGCTGGAGAGCTGGTGGTCGGTGGGGACGGAGACGGCGTACCCCCACTCGCCGGTGTCCGGGTCGATACGGATCTGCGCGAGCGCCCTGCTGTGCGGGTGCTCCACGAGGGCCACCGGCCAGTACGTGCCGTCCCCGCCCATCATGCGGTGCACCTCGGGGTCCACCGCGTGCTCCGGCGCGCCCGGCAGCAGCCGCAGCGGCGGCAGGCCCGCCATCCGCACCCCGCCGATCTCGCGCAGCACGGTGCGGACGTCCTCCGGGACGGGCACCGGCCAGGTGTCCATCACGGCGTCGTCGCAACCCGGATCGAGCGTCACATGGTGCGGGTGCGCGCCGGCCAGGGCGCGCAGCTCGGCGACGGCCAGCCGCGCCGCGTCGGCCGGGACGCGGTGGCGCCGCACCGGGCGGTCCAGGTAGTCCCCGCTGGGCAGGCTGCGCAGCAGCAGCGCCCGGCCGCCCCCGACGAGCTCCCACTCCGTGTCGCTGCCGCCGGTGTCGGCGGTGTCGTCATCCAGCGAGTGGTACGCCTCCCACACGACCCGGCACGGATAGCCCGGCAGCTCGCGCAGGTCGACCACGTCGGTCAGCGAGTCACCCCCGGCGACCAGGGCCGCGAGCTCCTCGTCCGGGCCCTCGGCGGCCTCGATCGACGGGACCGCCGTGACGGACGCCTTTGGTGCGGACGGTTCGGCGCCCAGGCCCAGCAGCCAGGAGGTGAAGGAGGGGGCCTCCACCACGAACTCCGTCTCCTCGCCCCACCCCTGGGAGCGCAGCACCGGCCCCCACGCGTCGCCGCCCACCCCGACGGTCAGGGACGTCCCGTCGTCCGCGACATCACCTATCCACCACTGCCCGTCGGCGAGGTGGTCCGGCCCGAACTCGTACCGGGCGTCGCCGTCCCGCACGCCGCCGATCTCGCGCAGCACGGCGCGCACGGCCTCGGGAACGGCGACCGGCCACTGGTCGAGCTCGCTGTCGGGGATGCCGCCGAGGACGTCGAGTCCCCTGGCACGGAGGGTCGCTGACGCCGCGCGTGCCTGGTCAGGAGTGGTGTCGCTCATGGATCCGATGATGGCAGAGCCCACTGACAACGCCCCCGGCGAGCGCCTCAGGCCGCCGCCGTGGGCGCCAGCCGCGCCGCCAGCCACGTCGGTACCCCGCCGAGCAGGTGGAACAGCCGCCGCGCCTCGGCACGCAACCGCGTGGCCTCCGGCTCCGGTTCGGCGTCCGCCAGCGCCGCCAGCGCCGGCGCGGTGCCCACCAGGAAGCCGAGCTCCTCGCGCAGCCGCAGCGACTCGGCGAACCCGTGCCGCGCCTCCGCCAACTCCCCGTCGCGCAGCGCCAGTCCGCTCAGGTACCGCCAGGTGGAGGAGAGCAGCAGGGCGTCCCCCTGCGCGGCGGCGCCCGCGTGGGCGCGGTGGTACGCGGCACGGGCGGCCTGCGGGGAGTCGCCGAGGTTCTGGGCGAGCAGGCCGCGCCGGAAGTCCAGCAGCGGGCGGCCCGGCGCCGAGGGGGCGATCAGCGCCGCCGCCCGGCCGAGCGCCGCCCGTGCCTCGTCGGCCCGGTCCCGCGCGCCCAGCAGCGTCGACGCGTAGGCGAGGTAGCCGCGTTCGCAGGCGGCCGCGCCGCGCTGCTCGTCCTCCTGGGCGATCGCCTCCGCCGAACGCAGGGCGTCCTCCGCCTCGGCCCAGCCCTGCTCGGTGTAGAGGCACCGCTCGATCAGCAGGGACGCGCGCTGGAGGGCGACCGCGGGGTCGTCCGCGCCGGGCGCGAGGAGGGCGGCCGCGTCGGTCCAACAGCCGCGCGAGCGCAGCCGCCATACCGCGGTCTGGAGGGGATCGTCGCTTGCGGTCGTTCCGGAACCAGACATGGCGGTATGCGCCACATTGCCCTCCCCGAGCACGCCATTGAGCTGTTGAGTGTGAAGAATCTCAGCACGGAACGGCACACGCGGCCAAGAGGGTCAGGTGAATTGATTCACAATCAGTGGGCGCGGAATCGCCCGCAGTACGGGCCCGGGGCGGTTCCCGTGGCCGCCACCGTTCCACACAAAGGGGTGACACGGCGAACGGGGCCGTGCCGGGGGCGCGTTCACGCCGGAGCGTCTCCGCGCAGGTGAAGCAGGTGCCGGGCGCACGCACACGATGCTTCGCGCCGGGCGGCGGCCCCCGGGGGGAGCGGGTGGGCGGGCGGGGGACACCGCGACGGACCGGAAAACGTGCCGGTGAGAAGGTTTTGCCCGGACGGGGTGCGCGGGCGCCCCCGCCGGCGCCTCCGACGGTCACGGACGTGGAAATTCCGTTTTCGGCTGACGCCAGCCAGCAATTCATACGATATGAGCAAACGGGGGCCTGTTGCGGCACCCCCGTGACCGGCGTCTACCTTCCGTTGCAAGGCCCCCCGCCCGTGCGGGGCGGGTGGGTGAACCCAACAGAAGGAGACGTCATGAAGAAGGCCTACGAGGCGCCGACGCTCGTCCGGCTGGGCACGTTCCGCAAGAAGACCGGGCTCCTCCAGCGCTCGGGCAACGACCGTCTGATCCTGAGCAAGAACTGACGGCCGCCGGCTCGCTCCGTTCGACGTCATGACGCCCCGCACGTGAGTGCGGGCCCGGGCCCCGGTGACGCGCGCCCCACGGTCGCCCGCGACCATGAGGACGCGCTCGCCGGGGTCCGGTTCTTCGCCCGCCCGCCCCAGGGCCCCGGCCGGCCACGGCTCGCCCGCCGGGCGGGGACCGAGGCGGACGGGCGGCCCGTGCGGGGCCGGCGCCCGACGGCTACGTGGCGCGACCGCCCCCGGCGGGCCCGGTCGTCAGGGGCTGGGCCCAGTGCGAAGGGCGGGTGAGCCGCCCGGGCACCACCGTCCGGGCATCGCCCACCGCGGCGTTGAGCTGGGGCTGGGTGAGGAACAGCGCGCCGGTCAGGTCGGCACCCCCGAGGCGGGCCCCGCGCAGGTCGGCGCCGAGGAGGTCGGCCCGGCGGAGGTCGGCACCGGTGAGGTCGGCACCGATGAGATAGGCACCCCTCAGGCTCGCGCCGTGCAGGTCCGCCCCCCTGAGCCGGGCCCCCATGAGGTCGGCCCCGCGCCGGTTCTTCTTCCGCCCCAGGGCGCCGGGGACGCCGGACCGCGCCAGCTCGCTGGTGCGCTGCAGCAGGTCACCGACGACCGCGCGGTGGGCGGCCACGTCCAGCGCGCCCAGCTCGTCGGGGGACAGGAGCGTGAGGCGCTCGGTCTCACCGAGGACGCGCCGCAGCTCGCCGTGCAGGGAACGGGCGGGCTTCACGGCCAGCGCCTCGGTCAGGTACCAGAGCAGTTCGTGGAGCTGGCGGACGACGGGGAACACGGCGAACATCCGCCTCCCCGCCTCCCGGTCCGCCCGCCAGTCGCGCCCGCCGAAGGTGACCTGCGAGACCTTCTGGCCGGCGCCGAAGCAGTCGTACACCGTGCAGCCGGAGTAGCCCTCGCCGCGCAGCCGTTCGTGGATGCCGCACCGGAAGTCGGCGGCGAGGTTGCCGCACGGCGTGCCGGCCGGCTTGTCCACGGGGAAGTCCGCCGAGGCCGAGAAGGGCAGCGCCACGCAGCACAGGCCGAAGCAGTTGGCGCAGTCGCCGCGCAGGGCGTCCGCCGGGGCGGTGCCTTCGCGGGCCGCCGGGGCGGCACCTTCGGGGGCGGGCGGGGTTGTTCCTCCCGAGGCCGCCGGGGCGGCACCTGCGGGGGCGGGCGGGGCATCCGGGGTGGCCGCCCGGGTGTCCGATCGTCCGGACATCACGTTCTGTGTCGCTCTCTGTCGGTGGTGGTGACGCCGGATCAGGACATCCGCAGCGCCAGGAAGAAGTCCAGCTTGTCCTCGAGCCGCGACAGGTCGCGCCCCGTGAGCTGTTCGATGCGGCCGACCCGGTACCGCAGCGTGTTCACGTGCAGGTGCAGCCTGCCGGCGCAGCGGGTCCAGGAACCGTCGCAGTCGAGGAAGGCCTCCAGGGTCGGGATCAGCTCCGCGCGGTGGCGCCGGTCGTAGTCGCGCAGCGGGTCCAGCAGCCGTGCAGTGAACGCCCGCCGCACGTCGTCCGGGACGAACGGCAGCAGCAGCACGTGCGAGGCCAGCTCGTGGTGGCCCGCGGCGCACACCCGCCCCGGCCGCGCCGCCGCCACGCGCCGGGCGTGCCGGGCCTCCTCCAGGGCGCCGCGCAGTCCCTCGGCCGAGTGCACGGCGGCGCTCACGCCCAGGGTGAGGCGCCCGTCGCCGTCCAGGCCCGCCGACAGGGGGCCGCGCACGGTGGCGAGCAGGGCGTCGGCGTGCAGTCCGCCACCGTCGACGGCCGGGCCCGCCTCGCCGTCCTCCTCCGTCTCGGACGGGGCGGGCACCGCGGGCAGCGGCACCAGGGCGATGGCCTCGTCCCCGGTGTGGGCCACCGCGATGCGGTCGGCCGAGTCGGGGCCCACCGTCGCGGGGTCGACCAGGATCTCCTCCAGCAGTGACTGGGCGACCGGCCCGGGCTCGATGCCCGGCGCGCCCGTGCCGCCCTCGCCCCACTCGACCCGGGCCACCACGACCTGCCAGTGCGGCGCGGTCCCGAGGCCCGGCAGCAGCACCGGCGCGGCCACCCGCAGCCGTGCGGCGATCTCGGCCGGGGCGGCACCCGTCTGGACGAGTTCCAGCACCTCCTGGGCCAGCCGGCGCCGTACCGTACGGGCCGCGTCCCGCCGGTCGCGCTCCACGGCGATGAGCTGGGTGACGCCCTGGAGCAGGTCCAGCCGGGCGGCCGGCCAGTCGCCGGCGTCAGCCTCGACGGCCAGCAGCCAGTCCGAGAGCACCGTCTCGCGCACGTCCCGGGAGGCGGGGGCGGCGCCGCGCCCCGTGTTACGGATCGGGAAGAGCGAGTACGTCGTTCCGCCCGCCACCGCCCGGTGCGGACCGCGCCGCCCGGTGCGCGTGGCGGACAGGTGCTCGCCGGCGAGCAGGGCGCCCGTCGCCGGGGGCAACGGTGTGCCGGCGCCCGCGATCTGACGTCCGGTCGGCGACAGCACATAGGCGCGAAGGTCCAGGTCGGAGCCGAGCAGGTCGAGGACGACCTCCGGACCGCCGCCCGCCGGGCCGGAGGTCATCAGCCTTCTGTGGCGATCGACGACAGCCGCGAGGTCACCCGCCCGCTCGCCCGACACCTGTCGAACAACATGCTCAGTGATCGTTGCGAACGCAACGGATTCGTTCACTGCGAACAGGGGGAGCCGGTGGCGCAAACACGCCTGAACCAGATCGTCGGGGATCGCGCCGAGTTCCGCCTCGCCGGCCGCCAGGCCCGCCACCCCGGCGCTCGCCAGGATGCGCACGAAGGGCTCGGAATCCGCCTCGTCCCGCCGCCAGGCGAGCCCGGTGAGCACCAGCTCGCCGCCGGAGAGGTACCTACTGGGATCCCTGAGGTCCGTGGTCATCACGCCGCGGACCGTGCGGTCCAGCTCGTCCTCGCCGCCGAGCAGCCGCAGCCCCAGCGCATCGGTTTCCAGCAGTGCGCGCAGCCGCATGTGATCGCCGCCGATCTGTCTCGTGGGTGTCTCGTTGTTGCCGGTGAGCCGTGGCCACCGTTTCCGGGGGGAAACGGAGAGGTTACTGCTCCTCGCCTTTCGTTCGAATCTACAAGACGGAGAGGGCGACCAGCCAACTCCTTCATGGTTTCGGTGACTGCACCGGGCGGAGCACCGCTGGGTGTACTTGGGCCACAACGCGTTAACAGCACATGAACGTGCAGACGAAAACGTGGGCCGGCCGTCCCCCGCGCCCCAGCGAACCAACTGATCACACGGAACCCGGACCACGTCGATCATCAGGATCACGGACCGCCGGGCCTCTGATCACCGGATCACGTAGAAGAGAGCCACTCATGGACTTCCTTCGCCCCGCAAGCTGGGAGGAGGCGCTCGCCGCGAAGGCCGAGCACCCCACGGCTGTGCCCATCGCGGGTGGCACCGATGTCATGGTCGAGATCAATTTCGACCACCGGCGGCCCGAGTACCTGCTGGACCTGAACCGCATCGAGCTGCTCAGCGAGTGGGAGGTCGGCGAGGAGAACGTCCGGCTGGGCGCCTCCGTCCCGTACACCCAGATCATGGAGCACCTGCGGGCCGAGCTGCCCGGCCTGGCGCTCGCCTCGCACACCGTGGCCTCGCCGCAGATCCGCAACCGCGGCGGTGTCGGCGGCAACCTGGGCACGGCGTCCCCGGCCGGCGACGCGCACCCCGCCCTGCTGGCGGCGGGTGCCGAGGTGGAGGTGGAGTCGGTGCGCGGCTCCCGCTTCATCCCGATCGACGAGTTCTACACGGGCGTGAAGCGCAACGCGCTCGCCCCGGACGAGCTCATCAAGACCGTCCACATCAAGAAGGCCGACGGGCCGCAGCAGTACTCCAAGGTGGGTACCCGCAACGCGATGGTGATCGCGGTGTGTGCGTTCGGTCTGGCGCTGCACCCCGAGAGCCGGACCGTGCGGACCGGTATCGGCTCGGCCGCCCCTACGCCCGTCCGGGCGAAGGAGGCCGAGGAGTTCCTGAACGCCGCGCTCGAGGAGGGCGGCTTCTGGGACAGCGGCAGGATCATCACTCCCTCGATCGCCAAGCAGTTCGCGGAGCTCGCCTCCGGGGCCTGCAACCCGATCGACGACGTCCGTGGCACGGCCAAGTACCGCCGTCACGCCGTCGGCATCATGGCCCGGCGCACGCTCGGCTGGACCTGGGAGCAGTACCGCGGCACCGGCCGCACCCTTGAAGGAGCTGCATAACCATGCGCGTGAATTTCACGGTCAACGGACGTCCGCAGGAAGCCGACGACGTCTGGGAGGGCGAGTCCCTCCTCTACGTACTGCGTGAGCGCCTGGGCCTGCCCGGTTCGAAGAACGCCTGCGAGCAGGGCGAGTGCGGCTCCTGCACGGTCCGCCTGGACGGCGTCCCGGTCTGCTCCTGCCTCGTGGCCGCCGGCCAGGTCGAGGGCCGCGAGGTCGTCACCGTCGAGGGTCTCGCCGACTACGCCAAGCAGCGTGCCGAGCACAGCGGCACGTGCGGCACCGGCGCGTGCGGCGGCGACGGCACCCCCCTCCAGGCCGCCCAGCAGTGGTCCGCCAAGGGAACCGACTCCCAGACCGGCGAGGGCACCGAGCTCTCCCCGATCCAGCAGGCCTTCATCGACGCGGGCGCCGTGCAGTGCGGCTTCTGCACCCCCGGCCTGCTCGTCGCGGCCGACGAGATGCTGGAGCGCAACCCCTCCCCGTCCGACGAGGACATCCGCGAGGCGCTCTCCGGCAACCTCTGCCGCTGCACCGGTTACGAGAAGATCCTGGACGCCGTCCGCCTCGCGGCCGCCCGCCAGGAGCGTCAGGGAGAGGCGGTCTGACCATGTCGCGAAACACCCGAGTCGCCGCCGCCCCGGCCGGCACTCCCACCAAGGTCACCCAGGGCTCCCAGACCAAGGGCGGCATCGGCGAGTCCACGCTCCGCCCCGACGGCACCCTCAAGGTCACCGGCGAGTTCGCGTACTCCTCGGACATGTGGCACGAGGACATGCTGTGGGGCCAGATCCTGCGCTCCCCGGTCGCCCACGCCGAGATCGTCTCCATCGACACCTCCGAGGCCCTCGCCCAGGCCGGCGTGTACGCCGTCCTGACCTATGACGACCTGCCCACCGAGGTCAAGAACTACGGCCTGGAGATCCAGGACACCCCGGTGCTCGCCCACGGCCGGGTACGCCACCACGGCGAGCCGGTCGCCCTGGTCGCCGCCGACCACCCGGAGACCGCCCGCCGCGCGGCCGCCAAGATCAAGGTCGAGTACAAGGAGCTCCCCGTCGTCACCGACGAGGCCTCCGCGATCGCCCCCGACGCGCCGCTGCTGCACCCGGGCCGCGACGACCACCACGCCGGCCACGTACCGCACCCGAACATCGTGCACCGCCAGCCGATCATCCGCGGCGACGTGGCGGCGGCCCGCGAGCGCGCCGACGTGATCGTCGAGGGCGAGTACACCTTCGGCATGCAGGACCAGGCATTCCTCGGCCCCGAGTCCGGCCTCGCCGTGCCCGGCGAGGACGGCGGCGTCGACCTGTACGTCGCCACCCAGTGGCTCCACTCCGACCTGCGCCAGATCGCGCCCGTCCTCGGCCTGCCCGAGGAGAAGGTCCGCATGACGCTCTCCGGCGTCGGCGGCGCCTTCGGCGGCCGCGAGGACCTGTCCATGCAGATCCACGCCTGCCTGCTGGCACTGCGCACCGGCAAGCCGGTCAAGATCGTCTACAACCGGTTCGAGTCCTTCTTCGGCCACGTCCACCGCCACCCGGCGAAGCTCTACTACGAGCACGGCGCCACCAAGGACGGCAAGCTCACGCACATGAAGTGCCGGATCGTGCTGGACGGCGGCGCCTACGCCTCCGCCTCCCCGGCCGTCGTCGGCAACGCCTCCTCGCTCTCCGTCGGCCCGTACGTCATCGACGACGTCGACATCGAGGCCGTCGCGCTCTACACCAACAACCCGCCCTGCGGCGCCATGCGCGGCTTCGGCGCGGTCCAGGCGTGCTTCGCGTACGAGGCCCAGATGGACAAGCTCGCGGCGAAGCTGGGCATGGACCCGGTCGAGTTCCGCCGGCTCAACGCCATGGAGCAGGGCACGCTCATGCCGACCGGGCAGCCGGTCGACTCGCCTGCCCCGGTGGCCGAACTGCTGCGCCGCATCAAGGCCCGCCCGCTGCCGCCGGAGCGCCAGTGGGAGACCACCGAGGGCGCCGACGTCCGCGCGCTGCCCGGCGGTCTGTCCAACACCACCCACGGCGAGGGCGTCGTCCGCGGTGTCGGCTACGCGGTCGGCATCAAGAACGTCGGCTTCTCCGAGGGCTTCGACGACTACTCCACGGCCAAGGTGCGCATGGAGGTCATCAACGGTGAGGCGGTCGCCACCGTCCACACCGCGATGGCCGAGGTCGGCCAGGGCGGCATCACCGTCCACGCCCAGATCGCCCGCACCGAGCTGGGCGTCACCCAGGTGACGATCAACCCGGCCGACACCCAGGTCGGCTCGGCCGGCTCCACCTCCGCCTCCCGCCAGACGTACGTCACCGGCGGCGCGGTCAAGAACTCCTGCGAGCTCGTCCGCGAGAAGGTGCTGGAGATCGGCCGCCGCAAGTTCGGCACGTACCACCCCGCGTGGGCCACCGCCGAGCTGATCCTGGAGGGCGGCAAGGTCGTCACCGACGGCGGCGAGGTCCTCGCCGACCTGGTGGACGTCCTGGAGAACGAGGTCGTCGAGATCGAGGCCGAGTGGCGCCACCGCCCCACCGAGGCCTTCGACCTCCGCACCGGCCAGGGCAACGGCCACGTCCAGTACTCGTTCGCCGCGCACCGCGCGGTCGTCGAGGTGGACACCGAGCTCGGCCTGGTCAAGGTCATCGAGCTGGCCTGCGCCCAGGACGTCGGCAAGGCCCTCAACCCGCTGTCCGTCGTCGGCCAGATCCAGGGTGGCACCACCCAGGGCCTGGGCGTGGCGGTCATGGAGGAGATCGTCGTCGACCCCAAGACCGCGAAGGTGCGGAACCCCTCCTTCACGGACTACCTGATCCCCACCATCCTCGACACCCCGACCATCCCGGTCGACGTGCTCGAGCTCGCCGACGACCACGCGCCCTACGGGCTGCGCGGCATCGGAGAGGCCCCGACCCTGTCGTCCACCCCGGCCGTCCTCGCGGCGATCCGGAACGCGACGGGCCTGGAGCTCAACAAGACGCCGGTACGCCCCGAGCACCTCACCGGCACCCTGTAGCCCTCCGGGCGGTGCGTGCCTCCCGGGAACGTCACACTTCCACCGCCCGCACCGCCCGGAGCATCCCCCCACCCCCCGCCCCCCACGCAGTACCGCAGTACCGCATCACCCCGTTCGTCTCGGGCCGTCCCCCGGGTCGTGCAGCCAACGCACCATCCCAAATCCCGCAGTCTTTGCCCCCGGGCATGCGGGTGCCCCTTTGAACCTTGGGAGTAGGCACCATGACCCAATCGTCAGTGGAGCCGAAGACCGTCGCCGAAGACGCGGGATCCGGTTCCCGTGTCCCCGCCGGACGGTCTTGGCTCGACCGGTACTTTCACATAACCCACAGAGGATCCACGGTCGCGCGCGAGGTGCGCGGCGGCATCACCACCTTCATGGCGATGGCGTACATCCTCTTGCTCAACCCGCTGCTCCTCGGCGGTCCGGACGCGGCCGGCGACAAGCTGAGCCAGCCCGCCCTGATCACCGCGACCGCCCTCGCGGCAGCGGTCACCACTCTGGCGATGGGTTTCATCGGCAAGGTCCCGCTCGCCCTCGCGGCGGGCCTGAGTGTCGCGGGCGTCATCTCCACCCAGGTGGCCCCGGAAATGACCTGGCCGCAGGCCATGGGCATGTGCGTCGTCTACGGCGCCGTGATCTGTCTGCTGGTCGTCACCGGTGTTCGTGAAGTCATCATGAACGCCATCCCGCTGGCGCTGAAGCACGGCATCACGATGGGCATCGGCCTTTTCATCGCGATGATCGGCTTCGTCAACGCGGGCTTCGTCGGCAAGAGCGAGGGCGGCGGTCCCGTCACCCTCGGTGTGGGCGGCTCGCTCACCGGCTGGCCGGTGCTGCTGTTCGCCATCACCCTGCTGCTGATCTTCATGCTCCAGGCCCGCAAGGTGCCCGGCGCCATCCTGCTCGGCATCGTGGTCGGCACGATCATCTCCGTCGTCGCCACCGCGACCGGCCTCATCAGTGAGGAGGAGTGGGGCGGCAAGGCGCCGATCCTGCACGGCAGCTTCGTCTCCATGCCGGACTTCTCGCTCTTCGGCGAGGTCGAGTTCGGCGGCTGGGAGCAGCTCGGCTACACCACCGTCGGCATGATCGTCTTCACCCTGGTGCTGGCGGGCTTCTTCGACGCCATGGCGACCATCATCGCCGTCGGCCAGGAGGCCAAGCTCGCCGACGCCCAGGGCCGCATGCCCGGTCTGAACAAGGCCCTGTTCATCGACGGTGCCGGCGGTGCCATCGGTGGCGCCGCGGGTGCCTCCGGCCAGACCGTCTTCATCGAGTCCGCCACGGGCGTCGGTGAGGGCGCGCGTACGGGGCTGTCGGCCTCGGTCACCGGTCTGTTCTTCGCCGCGTGTCTGTTCTTCACCCCGCTCACCCAGCTCGTGCCGGGCCAGGTCGCCTCCGCGGCCCTGGTCGTGATCGGAGCGATGATGCTCCAGAACGCCCGGCACGTGGACTGGACCGACTGGTCCGTCGCCGTCCCGGTCTTCCTGACCGTCGTGCTGATGCCGTTCACCTACACCATCACCACCGGTGTCGGCGCGGGTGTCATCGCGTACTGCGCCATCAAGGCGGCGCAGGGCAAGTGGCGGGAGCCCAGCATCCTCATGTGGGTGCTCTCCGCGGTGTTCGTCTTTTACTT
Organism: Streptomyces sp. WAC05374; assembly: GCF_004353505.1. Taxonomy (GTDB): domain Bacteria; phylum Actinomycetota; class Actinomycetes; order Streptomycetales; family Streptomycetaceae; genus Streptomyces. The sequence goes on along the minus strand of NZ_SMNQ01000012.1, from coordinate 110,944 downwards.
CGCCACGGGTACCGCGCACTGACGGGACCCCCTCACACATCCGCCTGTAAGGAGGCCGACATGCTGGACATCGCCGAGGAACTGCACCGGTGGGTCGAGCAGGGACGTGACTTCGCCGTCGCCACCGTGGTGGCCGTCGGTGGCAGCGCGCCCCGTCAGCCGGGCGCCGCCCTCGCCGTGGACAGCGAGGGCACGGCGATCGGGTCGGTCTCCGGCGGATGTGTGGAGGGGGCCGTGTACGACCTGTGCCGGCAGGCGCTCCAGGACGGCGAGACCGTCCTGGAACGCTTCGGCTACAGCGACGAGGACGCCTTCGCGGTAGGCCTGACCTGCGGCGGAGTCATCGACATCCTCGTCACTCCGGTACGCGGCGGGGTCTACCCCGCCGCGCTCGGAGCCGCCGCCGGAGGGGAGGCGGCGGCTCTGGCCCGGATCACCGACGGCCCGGCCGGGCTGATGGGCCGCGCCCTCCTCGTCCACCCCGACGGCTCGTACGAGGGAAGCCTCGGCGGCCACCCCGAACTGGACCGGACGGCGGCGGGCGAGGCCGGTGCCATGCTCGACGCCGGCCGCACCGGCACCGTCACCATCGGCCAGGAGGGCTCGCGGTGCGGACAGCCGCTCACCCTGCTGGTCGAATCCAGCGTGCCGGCCCCCCGCATGATCGTCTTCGGCGCGATCGACTTCGCCTCCGCTCTGGTACGGGTGGGGAAGTTCCTCGGCTACCACGTCACCGTGTGCGACGCCCGCCCGGTCTTCGCCACACCCGTCCGCTTCCCCGAGGCGGACGAGATCGTCGTCGAGTGGCCGCACGAGTACCTGGCGCGCACCGAGGTGGACGCCCGCACGGTGCTGTGCGTCCTCACCCATGACGCCAAGTTCGACGTGCCCCTGCTCGAACTGGCCCTCAAGCTTCCCGTCGCGTACATCGGCGCGATGGGCTCCCGCCGCACCCACGAGGACCGCAACAAGCGCCTCCGCGAGGTCGGCGTCACCGACCTGGAACTGGCCCGGCTGCGTTCCCCGATCGGCCTCGACCTCGGTGCCCGCACACCGGAGGAGACCGCCCTGTCGATCGGCGCGGAGATCGTGGCCTCCCGGCGCGGCGGCAGCGGTGTCTCCCTCACGGGCGCCCACACCCCGATCCACCACGACGGCCCGGACGCCTCCCCGGCCGGACGCATCGGATCGGTGGCCTGAGCGCGGACGCCGGCCCTGTACGGGCGACCGGCCGACCGGGGGCAGGCCCCCGATCAAGGCGGCGGAAAACCCCCGTGACCTGCCCGTTATCCGGAGACTACAGTCCGGACCATGGACATCCGTGATGTGCCCGAGGCCCATGTGGACCGGGCCATGGAGCTCGTGTACCTGGTCTTCCACGACAATCCGGAGGAGGAGAAGCGCAAGCACCACCGCGAGCTGGTGCTCCAGTGCGAGCGCATCGGCGCGTACGACGGCGACACCCTGGTCGGGTTCGTCGCCGCCCACCGCTTCATCCTCTCCGTCCCCGGCGGCGATCTGCCCTGCCCGGGACTGACGTTCGTCTCCGTCGCGCCCACCCACCGCCGGCGCGGCGTGCTCTCCGCGATGATCGCCGAGCTGTTCCGGCGCGCGGCCCGGCAGGGCCGGCCGCTGGCCGCGCTGTGGGCGTCCGAGGACGCCATCTACGGCCGGTACGGCTTCGCCCCCGCCATGGAGTGCCTCAGCATCGAGATCGACTCCCGCCGCCCGCTCGCCCTGCGCATCGCGCCCGACGAGCGGCCGCTGCGGCTGGTCGCCCCGGCCGACGTCCCGGACGTCGTGGGTCCCTACTACGACGCCACGCGCGCCGTCCGTGCGGGCCGGATCGCCCGGGACGCCGAGCGCTGGAGCGGCGAGTGGCTGGTGGAGGAGGACGAGGAGGACGACGAGCTGTCCCCGCCCCGGATCGTCGTCCTCGGCGCCGAGGGCGAGCCGATCGCCGGGTACGCCGTGTACCGCACCAAGTCCGGTGACGACGACACGAACACACCCGGCGTGGTGCGCGTCGACGAGCTGGAGGCGGACGACGCCGCCGCAGCCGCCGCCCTGTGGCGGTACGCGGCCTCCATCGACCTCACCGGCACGGTCCGCGCCTGGGGCCGCCCGCTGGACGACCCGCTGGCGCTGTTCGCCGCCGACCGCGACCAGGTGCGGATCACGGGCCGGTTCCCGGGCCTGTGGGTCCGGCTGGTCGACGCCGCGGCGGCGCTCACCGGCCGCTCCTGGGCCGCGCCCGTCGACGTCGTGCTGGACGTCCGGGACGACCACGTGCCCGCCAACACCGGCCGCTTCCGGCTCACCGCCACCGAGGGCACCTGCTCCTACGAGCCGGTGGACGCCGCGCCCGACCTGAGCCTCGACGTCCGGGACCTCGCGGCCTGCTACCTGGGCGGCACGCGGGTCCGGCACCTGGTGCGCGCGGGCCTCGTGGTGGAGCACACCGAGGGCGCGGCGGCCCGGCTGGACGCGGCCCTGGCGACGGAACTGGAGCCGAACACCGGCGACGAGTTCTGAACCTGGGGACGGCCCCGCGAGCGGGGTACCCGGAGGGGTTCAAGCCGCGGGCGTCGGGAACTCGCCACATCCCCGACCCAGGCCCGACGGACCGGTGCGCGGAGCCTGCCGAGCCGGGATGATGGTGCGTCCCGCGCAGTCCTCAGGACCAGTCCCCGCTGGATGCGATCGGAAAGGTGGTTTCCGTTGCGCACTGTCGGAGTGGAGGAGGAACTCCTCCTGGTGGACCCGCGGACCGGCGAGCCACGCGCCCTGTCCACGGCCGTGCTGGCCATCGCGGCCAAGGAGAGCAGGGGCAGGGGCCACGCCTTCACCAAGGAGCTCCAGGGGCAGCAGCTCGAGTTCGCCACGCACCCCCGGAGCGGCATGCGCGAGCTGGCCGCCGAGATCGAACGCTGGCGCGCGGTGGCCGCCCGGCACGCCGGGGAGGCCGGGGCCGCGGTGGTGGCCCTCGCCACCTCGCCCCTGCCCGCCGGGCCGGCCCTCACCGAGGGCAAGCGCTACCGCTGGATACAGGAGCAGTTCGGCCTCACCGCCCTGGAACAGCTCACCTGCGGCTGCCACGTCCATGTGTCGGTCGAGTCCGACGAAGAGGGCGTCGGCGTCCTGGACCGGATACGGCCGTGGCTGTCCGTCCTGCTCGCGCTGAGCACCAACTCGCCCTTCTGGCAGGGCCACGACAGTGGCTACAACAGCTACCGCAGCCGGGTGTGGGGACGCTGGCCCTCGGCGGGCCCCGTGGAGGTCTTCGGCTCGGCACGCCGCTACCACCAGCAGGTGCGCGACCTGCTCGACACCGGCGTCCTGCACGACGAGGGGATGATCTACTTCGACGCCCGGCTGTCCCGCAAGTACCCCACCGTCGAGGTCCGCGCCGCCGACGTCTGCCTGGACGCGTCCACCACCGCCCTGCTCGCCACTCTGACCCGCGGCCTGGTGGACACCGCCGCCCGGGAGTGGCGCGAGGGCGAGCCCGTCGCCCGCCACGGCGTCGGCCTGCTGCGCGCCGCGGCCTGGCAGGCCGGCCGCTCCGGCGTGGACGACGTGCTGATCCACCCGCTGACCATGCGCCCCGCCCCGGCCGACCACGTCGTGTACGCGCTGCTCGGCCACATCGAGAAGGCCCTCGACGAGAACGGCGACCTCGAGTTCGCCCGCCAGGGCCTGGCCGAGCTGCTGCGCGACGGCAACGGGGCGCGCGTCCAGCGCCGCCTGCTGCACCGCACCGGCAGCCTCCGCGAGGTCGTCGCCGCCTGCGTACGCCGCACCCAGGAGGGCCCGCATTAGCCGCCGCTCCCGGGGGGTACCCGCTCACGCGGACGGAAGGGAGCCGGCGTGGCGATCGAGAAGCGGGTCTTCGGCATGGCGCGCCGCATCGCCCGGCGGCGCTCCGCACCGGCGTTCCACCCGTGGGGCCTGACCTGTGCGGGCGTGCTGGACGTGCCCGGGACCGCCGGCGGGGCCGCCCCGTGGGGCGTGCCGTTCCTGGACGGCGCGGGCCGGTACGAGGTGACCGTGCGGTGGTCGCGGGCGGCCGGGCTGCCGGCGCGGTGGCCGGACGCACTGGGGCTCGCCCTCCGGGTCGAGGACGCGGGCGGGACCGGCGCTCCGCTGGACCTGCTGCTGACCTCCAGCGGCTCGGGCCCGGTGGGCCGCCATGTGCCGCGCCCCCGGCGCGACGCCCTGGCCGGGCCGTACTCCACCCTGCTGGCCTACCGGGTGGGTGACCGGGAACGGGTGATCGCCGCGTTTCCGGTGCGCGGCGCGCAACGGCGCCGGGTGCGCGGCGACCTGGCCTCGCTGCGCCGGGCGCTGGACGACGCCCCCGTCCGCGTCGAGCTGTGCGCGGCCGGCCCGGGCGAGCCCTGGCGGGGCCTCGCGACCCTCGTCGTCGGGACGCCACGGCCGTATCCGGCGGGCACGACGCCGACGTACGACCCGTACCTGCACGGCCTCCCCGGCCTGCGGCCCACGGACCGGCTGCACGGCCTGCGGGCCGCGGCGTACAGCGGCTCGCGGCACGGCCGGCAAGCGGTGGGGTGGATTCCGCATGTTCCGGCGGGCCGTGGGCAGGTGCCGGGGCGCCGGGACCGCCCCGGTGCCCCGTAGCCGCCCGCGCCCGGAGGAGAAACCGCACGTGTTCCCGCGCCACAGCCCGCCCGGTTCGCCGATATACGACCAGCTCGTCGAGGAGCACGGAGACGTGCTCGGCGAGGCGAGACGCCTCGCCGACCTCACCCACCGCGAAGCCGAACGCCTCCTCGCCTGGGACGTCTCCGCCCTCGGCACCAGCGACGACCACCCCTGACCCTCCCGGCCGCCCCGCCCCATTCCCCGGCCGGCCGCCCGGGGGCGCCCCCCCGCCCCGCGACGGCCGGCCGCCCCAGGGCTGCCCCCACCCCCCCCGGCGGGTGTCCGGAGTGCCGGGATGTGTGACCTGTTCCAGGCTGGATACGCGATCAGTCGTACGAGCCGAAGGCGCCGAGCCGCAGGAGCAGCAGACGGGAGCCACGCCATGGGAACCGAAGAAGCGATGGGCGACAACGTCTACCAGCCGGATGACGCCGAGGGCCGGGAGGACGACGGCATCCTCGACCCCGAGGACACCCTCTCGGACCGGGAGGCGGACCCCTACGACGAAGGCTGGTCCCCGCCCGAGCGGCCGCTCGCCGTCAACCACGTCGGCACCACCGCCCGGGAGCAGCGCGAGGGCGAGACGCTCGACCAGCGGCTCTCCGAGGAGGTGCCCGACCCGGCCCTCCAGGAGCCGGACGACTCCAACGGCATCGGCGACCTGCCCGGCGGCGACGGCGAGCCCATCGACGACCAGGTCGGCCGCGAGCGCTCCGGCCGACTCGTCGCCCCGGACGAGGGCGTGCGCACCGACGACGAGAAGGACGTGGTGGCCCGGGACGTCGGCATCGCCGGAGCGGCGGCGTCCGCCGAGGAGGCCGCGATGCACACCGTGCCCGACGAGGCCGACGAGGCACGCTGATGAGCTCCGCGCACACACCGGTCCCGAGCCCCATCCCGGACCCCACGCCGACGCCCGACCCGGCCCCGGAGCCGATGCCCGACCCGGGCCCCCTGCCGGACCCGCCCCAGTCCCCGGACCCGGACGCCACCCGGTCCCGCGTCACCCTCCAGGTGAACGGCGAGCCCCGGGACCTCACTGTGGACCACCGCGCCACGCTGCTCGACGTCCTGCGTGAGCGCCTCGGGCTGACCGGGGCCAAGAAGGGGTGCGACCACGGGCAGTGCGGGGCGTGCACCGTGCTGGTCGACGGGCGGCGCGCCAACAGTTGCCTGCTCCTCGCTGTCGCCCAGGACGGGGCCGAGGTCATCACCGTGGAGGGCCTCGCCGCGGGCGGCGAGCTGCACCCGGTGCAGCAGGCCTTCCTCGACCGGGACGCCTTCCAGTGCGGCTACTGCACACCCGGCCAGCTCTGCTCGGCGGTCGGGGTGTTCGCGGAGGCCGCCGCAGGGCACCCCTCCCACGTCACCGACCCCGGCCGCCCGTCCGGCCAGGGCCCCGTGGAACTCGACGCCGAGGAGATCCGCGAGCGGCTGAGCGGCAACCTGTGCCGGTGCGGGGCGTATCCCAACATCGTCGCCGCCGTTCAGGACGTGACCCGGTGAAGCCCTACGCCTACGTACGCGCCAGGAGCGTCGAGGAGGCCACCGCCGCGCACGCGGCCCGCCCCGGCGCCCGCTACCTCGCCGGCGGCACCAACCTCGTCGACCTGATGAAGCACGGGGTCGAGGCGCCCGACACGCTCGTCGACGTCAGCCGCCTGCCGCTCGACACCGTCGAGGAGCTGCCCGACGGGTCCCTGCGCGTCGGCGCGACCGTGCGCAACAGCGACCTGGCCGCCCACCCCCTCGTGCGCGACCGCCACCCGGTCCTGTCGCAGGCGCTGCTCGCCGGGGCGTCCGGCCAGCTCCGCAACATCGCCACCACCGGCGGCAACCTGCTCCAGCGCACCCGCTGCCCCTACTTCCAGGACACCGCCAAGCCGTGCAACAAGCGTGAGCCCGGCACCGGCTGCGGCGCCCGTGACGGCATCCACCGCGACCACGCCGTCCTCGGCCACTCCCCGCACTGCATCGCCACCCACCCCTCCGACATGGCCGTCGCGCTCGCGGCCCTCGACGCCACGGTGGAGCTGCACGGCCCGCAGGGGCAGCGGTCCGTGCCCGCGGCCGAGTTCCACCGGCTGCCCGGCGACCACCCGGAGCGGGACACCGTCATCCGGCCCGGCGAGCTGATCACCGCGGTCGTCCTGCCCGCCACCACGGCCGGGCTCCCGTCCGCGTACCGCAAGGCCCGCGACCGGGCCTCGTACGCCTTCGCGCTGGCCTCCGTCGCGGCCGTGCTGGACCTGGCCGAGGACGGCACCGTACGCCACGTGGGCCTCGCCTTCGGCGGGCTCGCCCACCGCCCGTGGCGCGCCCGGCTCGCCGAGACCGCGCTGCTGGGCGCCGCGCCCACCGAACGCGCCGTCGCCCACGCGGTGGACGCCGAGCTGGGAATGGCGCAACCGCTGCGGGACAACGCCTACAAGGTGCCGCTCGCCCACAACCTGGCCCGCCGGGTCCTCGCCGAGCTGGCCGCCGCCCGCCCCTGAACCCGAACCGGAGCCCAGCGATGCACCCCACCCGGACCACCCGGACCCGGGCCCGAGTCCCCGCCGCGCCCCCTACCCCCCTCGGCACCGCCGCCGAGCGCCTGGAGGGCCGCGACAAGGTCACCGGTGCCGCCCGCTACGCCACCGAGCACGCCCACAACCCGCCCGACTGCGCCTACGCCTGGCCCATCCCCGCCACCATCGCCCGTGGCCGTGTCACCTCCGTCGACACCGCGGCCGCCCTCGCCCTGCCCGGCACCCTTGCCGTCCTGACCCCTGACACGGCACCCCGCCTCGGCGAGACCGAGGACCCGACGCTCGCCGTGCTCCAGGACGCCACCGTGCCGCACCGCGGCTGGTACGTCGCCCTCGCCGTGGCCGAGACCCTGGAGGCCGCCCGGGCCGCGGCGGCGGCCGTCCGCGTCACGTACGCCGCCGAACCGCACGACGTCACCCTCACCGAGGACCACCCGGACGCCTACCGCCCCGACGAGGCCAACGGCGGCGTCCCCGCCCTCCGGGAGCGCGGCGACGCCCCGGCGGCCTTCGCCGCCGCGCCCGTCCGGGTGGACGTCACCTACCGCGTCCCGCCGCTGCACAACCATCCGATGGAGCCGCACGCCGCCTACGCCCGCTGGGACGGCGAGGGCGACGGCGCCCACCTGACGGTGTACGACTCGAGCCAGGGCGCGAACCCCGTCCGCAGCGTGCTGGCCGTGCTCTTCGGCCTCCCCAAGGACCGGGTCACGGTCGTCTCCGAGCACGTGGGCGGCGGCTTCGGCTCCAAGGGCACGCCCCGCCCCCACGTCGTGCTGGCCGCGATGGCCGCCCGCCACACAGGCCGCCCCGTGAAGCTCGCCCTCCCGCGCGGTCACCTCGCGGCCGTCGTCGGCCACCGCGCGCCGACCATCCAGCGCGTCCGGCTCGGCGCCGAACGCGACGGCACCCTCGTCAGCCTCAGTCACGAGGTCACCACCCACACCTCCCGCATCAAGGAGTTCGTCGAGCAGGGCGCGCTGCCCGCACGCGTCATGTACGCCTCCCCGCACAGCCGCACCGACCACCGCGTCGTCCCCCTCGACGTCCCGAGCCCCTCCTGGATGCGCGCCCCCGGCGAGGCGCCCGGCATGTACGCGCTGGAGTCGGCCATGGACGAACTCGCCGGCGCCCTCGGCGTCGACCCCGTCGAGCTGCGCGTCCGCAACGAGCCCGCCACCGAGCCGGACAGCGGCCTGCCGTTCAGCAGCCGCAACCTCGTCGCCTGCCTGCGAGAAGGGGCCCGCCGCTTCGGCTGGTCCGACCGCGACCCGCGTCCCGGCGTCCGCCGCGAGGGCACCTGGCTCACCGGCACCGGGGTCGCCGCCGCCACCTACCCGGTGCTCGTCTCACCCTCCACCGCCACGGCCACCGCCCGGCACGACGGCGGCTACGACGTACTCGTCAACGCCACCGACATCGGCACCGGCGCCCGTACCGTGCTCGCCCAGATCGCCGCCGACGCCCTCGGCGTCCCCCTCGGCTCCGTGACCATCGGCATCGGCAGCACCCGCCTGCCGTACGCCCCGCTCGCCGGCGGCTCGTCCGGCACCGCCTCCTGGGGCTGGGCCGTGCACCGGGCGTGTACGAGCCTGGCCGAGCGGCTGGCCCGCCACACGGGCCCGCTGCCCGCCGAGGGCCTGTCCGCCTCCGCCGACACCACCGAGGAGGCCCGGCGTACGCCGCCGTTCGCCCGGCACGCCTTCGGCGCCCACTTCGCCGAGGTCCAGGTCGACACCGGCACGGGGGAGGTGCGGGTGCGACGGCTCCTCGGCGTGTACGCCGCCGGGCGCATCCTCAACCCGCGCACGGCCCGCTCACAGCTCATCGGCGGCATGACCATGGGGCTGGGCATGGCGCTGACCGAGCACAGCACCATGGACCCGGCGTTCGGGGACTTCGCCGAGCGGGACCTCGCCTCGTACCACGTACCGAGCCACGCCGACGTCCCGGACATCGACGCCCACTGGGTCGAGGAGCACGACGACCACCTCAACCCGATGGGCAGCAAGGGCATCGGCGAGATCGGCATCGTCGGCACCCCGGCCGCCATCGGCAACGCCCTGCACCACGCCACCGGCGTCCGCTTCCGGGAGTTGCCGCTCACCCCCGACCGGGTACTGCCGGCCCTGGCCTAGCCCGTAATGTGGAGGCCGTGTCACCCTCCACGCAGCCCGTCACGGACTTCCGGCCCGTCCTGGAGCGCATCGCCGCCGACATCGCCGCCACCCCCGGCCGCGGCCGCCCCGCCGACTACATCCCGCTGCTCGCCGAGGCCGACCCCGACCGCTTCGGGATGGCCGTCGCCGAGCTGGACGGCACGGTGTACGGGGTGGGGGACTGGCGGCAGCCCTTCTCGGCCCAGTCGATCACCAAGGTCTTCACCCTCGCCCTCGTGCTCGCCGCGGACGGGGAGACGCTCTGGGAGGGCGTCGGACGCGAACCGTCCGGCAACCCGTTCAACTCGCTGGTGCAGCTCGAGTACGAGAACGGCATCCCGCGCAATCCGTTCATCAACGCGGGCGCCCTCGTCGTCACCGACCGCCTTCAGAGCCTGACCGGCGACGCCTCCGGCAGCCTCCTGGACTTCCTGCGCGCCGAGAGCGGCAATCCCGCCCTCGACTTCGACGAGAAGGTCGCCGCCTCCGAGACCGCCCACGGCGACCGCAACGCCGCCCTCGCCCACTTCATGGCGTCGTACGGCAACATCACCAACCCGGTGCCGGACCTGCTCGACCAGTACTTCCGCCAGTGCTCGGTCGAGGCGTCCTGCGCCGACCTGGCCCTGGCCGCCGGGTTCCTGGCCCGGCACGGCATACGGGCCGACGGCTCCACCCTCCTCACCCGCAGCCAGGCCAAGCAGATCAACGCCGTCATGCTGACCTGCGGCACCTATGACGCGGCCGGTGACTTCGCCTACCGCGTCGGCCTGCCCGGCAAGAGCGGCGTGGGCGGCGGCATCATCGCCGTCGTACCCGGCCGCTGCACCCTGTGCGTGTGGAGCCCGGGCCTGGACCGGCGCGGCAACTCGGTGGCGGGCGTCGCGGCGCTGGACCGCTTCACGACCCTCACCGGCCTGTCCGTCTTCTGACCCGGCGTCCGGCCGGCCCCCCGGCTCACACCGTCGCGATCCGGGCGAAGCGGCCCGCCACGTGCAGGTCGGCCTCGATGCGGTCCGCCGTCGCGCGCAGCTCCGGCAGCAGCTCGTCCACGCACTGCGCGGTGGTGCGCCGCACGCTGTGCATGGCCACGTTGACGGCGGCGACGGCCCGCCCGGCGCGGTCGCGCACCGGCACGGCGACGGACCGCAGGCCCTCCTCCAGCTCCTCGTCGACCAGGGCGTAACCGCTCGCGGCGACGGTTTCCAGGATTCCGGCCAGCTCCTCCGGATCGGTGACGGTGTGCGGGGTCAGGGGCCGCGGCCGGGTGCGGGCGAGGCCCGCGGCCCGCTCGTCCGGCGCCTGCTCCGCCAGCAGCACCCGGCCCATGGAGGTCGCGTACGCCGGGAAGCGCGTCCCTACGGTGATGTCGACGCTCATGATCCGGCCGGTCGCCACCCGGGCCGTGTACCGGATGTCGTCCCCGTCCAGCACGGCGAGCGACGCCGAGTCGTGCACGCGGGTGGCGAGCGCGGCCAGGTGGGGCGCCGCGATGGCGGGCAGGGTGGTGCGGGACAGCGGGGGATACCCGAGGCCCAGCACGCGCGGGGCCGGCCGGAACGTCCGCTCGTGCGCGGTGACGTACCCCAGGTGCTCCAGGGTGATCAGGGCCCGGCGGGCGGTCGCGCGGGCCAGGCCGGTCGCCTCGGCGACCGCGCTGAGCGTCAGGGCTTCCCGCCCCTCGCCGAACGCGGTCAGCACGGTCAGCCCGCGGGCCAGCGACTCGACGAAGTCCCGGCCCAGTTCCTGCTTGGACGCCCCGGTCCAGGCGGCGAGCCCGGCGGGCGCGGGTGCCGGGGCGGGCGGCGGGGCCTCGCGCCAGGCGCGCTCCATCTCCCGCACGGCCGCGCGCAGCGGGGGCAGCGCCGCCTCCCGCAGCGACGCGGCCCCGTGCCGGCTGGTGTGGCTCACCACGCTCACGGCGCACACCACCCGCCCGTCGGGCGCGCGCACCGGTACGGCGAGGGCGACCAGGCCCGGCTCGATGCGCTGGTCGTCCACCGCCCAGCCCCGCCGGCGCGCCCCGGCCGCCCGCCGCTCGAAGTCGTCCTCGCCGGCCCGTGCGCCGGTGCCGCGCCGCTCGCGCCACCGCGCCCACTCCTGGTCGGTCCAGTCGGCGGCAAACAGGTCCCCCGGCGCGGTGCGTTCGGCGGGCAGCGGGTCGCCGATGCGGAAGCTGAGCGACATGGCGCGGCGCCGGGTCGCCTGGTGGACGAGACGGATGCCGTCCCGGTCGGGGACCGCGAGGGAGACCGACTCGTCCAGTTCGTCGGCGAGGGCGTCGGCGCGGGCGCCGAGCAGGCCGGGCAGGCGGATCGCGGCCAGGTAGGCGTTGCCCAGCTCCATCAGGCGCGGGGCGAGAGCGGCGTCGCGCCCGTCGAGACGGACGTACCCCATCCGCGCGAGGGTGGCGGTGACCCGGTCGACGGTGGCGCGGGGGAGCCCGGTGGCGCGTTCCAGCGCGCTGGCGCTCAGTACGCCGTCGGCCTCGGTCAGCGCGCGCAGGACGGCGATGCCCCGCATCAGCGGCGCGACGGCCTCCGGCGGCGCGACAGCTTCCGGCGGGGCGACGGTCCGGGGCGGGGCGACGGTCTCCGGCCGGGTGACGGTCCCGGGCGGCGGGTCGGCCTCGGACGGGGCGGCGGTCTGCGGCCGGGTCACAGCCTCGCGCGGCGGGTCGGCGGGGGTGGGGGGAGGCATCGGCCCTCCGGCATCGGTCGTCACGGGCGGAACGGGGGCGTTGACAGCGCCGGGGGCGGCACGCGGACTCGGCGCCACCTGGATGACGTGAAGTTTACTTCGCCTGGCGAACAGGAGCTTCCATGCGCACCCGTGGGCATCGTCGGGGGCGGCCCGGCCGGGCTGCTGCTCGCCCGGCTGCTCCACCGCGCGGGCATCGGCAGCGTCGTCCTGGAGAGCCGCGACCGCGCCTACGCCGAGCGGCGGCAGCGGGCGGGCATCCTGGAGCAGGCCACCGCCGACGTCCTGCGAGAGGCGGGCGCCGGGGCGCGCCTCGACCGCGAGGGCATGGTCCACGACGGCATCGAACCGCGCTTCGACGGGCGCGCCCACCGCGTGGACTTCCCCTCCCGCACCGACGGGCGGCGGGTGGTGGTCTACGCCCGGACGGAGGTCGTCAAGGACCTCATCGCCCTGCAACTCGCGGACGGCGGACCGCTGTTGTTCGGCGCCGAGGCCCGCGCCGTCGAGGGCGCCGACAGTGCGCGGCCCCTCGTCCGCTACACCCACGAGGGCCGGGAGCGGACCCTCGCCCGCGACTACGTCGTCGGCTGCGACGGCTTCCACGGCATCGCGCGCGGGGCCGTCCCGGAGGCGCTGCGGACGACGTACGAGCGGACCTGCCCGTACTCGTGGCTGGGCATCCTCGCCGAAGCGCCGCCCGTGTACGACGAGTTGATCCACGCCCACTCACCGCGCGGCTTCGCCCTCGCCAGCATGCGCTCGCCCACGGTGAGCCGCCTCTACCTCCAGGTTCCCCACGGCACCGACGCCGCCGACTGGCCCGACGGGCGGATCTGGGACGAGCTGCACGCCCGGTTCGCCCTGCGCGCTCGAGCGACGACCCTCCACACCGAACCGGACCAGTCGCCGTTCGAGACCCGCCCCCGGCTCGCGCGGCTCGACCGGATCGCCTCCGGCGGGCACGCCGCCGCCGAACTGGCCGCCGACTGCACGGGCTTGCCCTTCACCACCATCGGGTGACGCCCGCGGCCGCTCGGGAGACGCGCGGTACGACCATCATGGCGGCGCCCCCGGCGGGCGGCCGTCCCCCGGGGGGCAGCGCGCCGGGCGCTGCCCAATACGAGTGACGTATCCAGCGCCGTACGGGCCCAAAGCGCCCGGTGTCCGCGCCGTACGCATACGTTTCGGAGGGCGGTAAGGGGGGTCCTTTGCCGCGCGTCCTGCCCGTGCGTGTGCGTTGACGAGGATTCGTATGGTGACATCGACGGAGCCGGTCGCTCCGGTGCCGGTGGCGGGACGCGGTCTCGGCCGTGTCGTGGTGAGCTGGCTGACCACGACGGACCACAAGAAGATCGGTCACCTCTATCTGGTCACGTCGTTCGCCTTCTTCCTCTTCGCCGGCGCGCTCGCCCTGCTGATGCGCGCGGAACTCGCCCGGCCCGGATTGCAGTTGATCTCAAACGAGCAGTACAACCAGGCGTTCACGCTGCACGGCACCGTGATGCTGCTGCTGTTCGCCACGCCCACCTTCGCCGGATTCGCCAATGCGGTCATGCCGTTGCAGATCGGCTCGCCGGACGTCGCGTTCCCGCGGCTGAACATGTTCTCGTACTGGCTCTTCCTCTTCGGCGGCCTCATCGTCATCGGCAGCGTGCTGACGCCCAACGGCAGCGCCGATTTCGGCTGGACCGCCTATGCGCCGCTCAACCGGCTGGAACGCACCCCGAGCATCGGCGCCGACCTGTGGATCATGGGGCTCGCGCTCTCCGGTTTCGGGACGATCCTCGGCGCGGTCAACTTCATCACCACCATCATCGGGATGCGCGCACCCGGCATGACGATGTTCCGCATGCCCATCTTCACCTGGAACATCCTGCTGACCTCGGTCCTCGTGCTGCTGGCCTTCCCGGTCCTCGCCGCCGCCCTCCTGTGCCTGGAGTCCGACCGCCGGTTCGGCTCCCACATCTTCGACGCCTCCAACGGGGGAGCGCTGCTGTGGCAGCACCTGTTCTGGTTCTTCGGGCATCCCGAGGTGTACATCCTGGCGCTGCCCTTCTTCGGCGTGGTGACCGAGATCCTCCCCGTGTTCTCCCGCAAACCGCTCTTCGGTTACATCGGGCTGATCGGCGCCACCATCGCCATCACCGGACTCTCCGTGGTCGTCTGGGCCCACCACATGTTCGCCACCGGCGCGGTGCTCCTGCCCTTCTTCTCCTTCATGAGCTTCCTCATCGCCGTACCGACGGGCGTCAAGTTCTTCAACTGGATCGGTACGCTGTGGAAGGGGGCCATCACCTTCGAGACCCCGATGCTCTGGGCCCTGGGATTCCTCGTCACCTTCCTCTTCGGCGGCCTGACCGGCGTCATCCTCGCGTCGCCGCCCATGGATCTCCACGTCACCGACTCGTATTTCGTCATCGCCCACTTCCACTACGTCCTCTTCGGCACGATCGTCTTCGCGATGTTCGCCGGATTCCATTTCTGGTGGCCCAAGATGACCGGCAGGATGCTCGACGAACGCCTCGGGAAAATCCACTTCTGGACCCTGCTCGCCGGCTTCCACCTGACCTTCCTCGTCCAGCACTGGCTCGGCGCGGAGGGAATGCCGCGCCGGTACGCCGACTACCTCGCCGCCGACGGGTTCACCGCGCTGAACACCCTGTCGTCGCTGGGGTCCTTCCTGCTCGGCCTGTCGACCCTGCCGTTCCTCTACAACGTCTGGAAGACCGCCAGGTACGGCGAGCGCGTCACCATGGACGACCCCTGGGGCTACGGCCGCTCCCTGGAATGGGCCACCTCCTGCCCGCCGCCCCGCCACAACTTCACGGCGCTGCCGCGCATCCGCTCCGAGTCGCCCGCCTTCGACCTCCACCACCCGGGGGTCGCCGGCCTGGAGAAGGCGCACACCGGCGGCCGCCGCGACGTCGTCGAACCCGGCCGGGGCATCGTCTCCCCGCCGGGCGGGCCCGACGAGCGCGGCGAGGGCCACACCTGACAGTGCGTCAGCCGCCGTGTGCGGCGCTCAGGGTCCGGATCACCTCGTCGTCGGTGAGCTGGTCGAAGTCGTCGTACCACTGACCCACCGCCTCGAAGTACGGCGGCTGGTACACGTACACGATCTCGTCCGCCTCACCGCTCAGCGCCGTCACCGCCTGGCGGGAACAGACCGGCACGGCCAGCAGCAGCCGGGCCGGCCCGGCGGCCCGTACGGCACGCAGCGCCGCCCGCGCGGTGACACCGGTGGCCAGCCCGTCGTCGACCACCACCGCGGTGCGTCCGCGCAGCTCCGGCGCCGGCCTGCCGCCCCGGTAGAGCCGCTCCCGGCGGCGCACCTCCTCGCGCTCGGCGTCGACCCGGACGCTCAGCCGCTCGGGCGTCAGGCCGAGCACCGCGAGCGCCCGGTCGTCGAAGATCGGCGGCTGGTCCCCGACCAGGGCACCGATGCCGACCTCCGGGTTGTACGGCGCGCCGATCTTGCGGACGACCACCACGTCCAGGGGCGCGTGCAGCGCCCCGGCCAGCTCGTCGCCCACGGGCACGCCCCCACGCGGCAGCGCCAGGACGACGGGGTCGTCCAGCCGCCCCTGCCGCTGCCGCTCGACGAGCAGACCGGCCAGCCGGCGACCGGCCTCCCTGCGGTCCTGGAAACGCATCGTGCTGCCTCGCTTCCGTCGCGTCGGAGCGGGCCGACCCTGCCTCGTGCCCTGCCCCGGCCACGGGTACCCCGCCCCCGGACGTTGTCCCGCCTCCCCGCCCGACCGCCCGCGCGGTCCGGAGCCCGCCCCCGGCCACGCGTCCCCCCCAGCCGGGCCCGCCAGGTAACCGGCGCCGGCGGGGCATGCTCCCGCGACGCCCCCGTGCGCCCCCCGTGGCCTCGGTACGCCCGCGCCCGGGCCCTCGTTCACCTCACACGGACGGGGCCACGGAGAACGGGGGCACGGGCACATGTGGGCGCCACTGCGGGAGACACGCGTACAACGGCGCATCGGGTTCTGCGCGGTCGCCGCCTCCCTGGTCGCACTGGCCGCCGCACTGTCCCGCCGGGGCGGCGGCGCCGACACGACCTCGATGTGGATCTCCGCCGTCTCCGCGTTCGTCTCCCTCTGCGCCTTCACGGCCGACCTGCTGCGCGACACCGCCCCCGCCCCCTCCGGCGCCGCCCGGCGGCGGCAGGCGGCCGACGACCTCGCCGAGGCCGTGCACACCCAGTGGTCGGACGAGGCCCGGCTGCGCCGGCTCCAGGACCCCGAGCCGCTGAACGTCACCTGGACCCGCGCCGGCCCGCCGCTCGCCGACCGCCGCCCCCTCCGGCGCGGCCCGGCGCTGCCCGAGCCCCGCGACGGCGACCAGCGGCTCGACCGGATCGTCGAGACCTTCCGGGCGGTGCCCTCCGGCCGGCTCGTCGTGCTGGGCGAGCCGGGAGCCGGGAAGACCATCCTGGCCGTCCAGTTCGTCCTCGGGACGCTCGCCGCCCGGCGGCCCGGCGGCCCGGTGCCGATCCTGTTCCCCCTGGCGGGCTGGGACCCCCGGCACGTCCCGCTGCGCCAGTGGCTCGCCGAGCGCCTGGCCGCCGACTACCGGCCTCTGGCCGCCGTCCGGGGCGAGCGGACACTCGCCCGTGAACTGCTGGACGCCGGGCTGGTCCTGCCCGTCCTCGACGGCTTCGACGAGCTCCCCGCGGCCACGCACGGCACGGCCCTGCGCCGCCTCAACGGCGAACTGGACGACCGGCTGCCCGTCCTGCTCACCTGCCGCACCACCGACTGGGCCCGCGCCACGAGCGGCGGCGACGTGCTGACCGCCGCCGACGTCGTCCGGCTGCGGCCACTGGACCTCCCCACCGCCCGCGACCACCTGGTGAGCACCGCCCGCGCCCACCCCGACGGCGGCACCGTCTGGACCCGGCCCCTCGCCGCCCCCACCGCACCCCTGGCCGAGGTCCTCGGCTCACCGCTGATGGTGTCCCTCGCGCGCACGGTGTACGCCGACGGCTCCCGCGACCCGTCCGAACTCCTGAACCGCAGGAACTTCCCCACGGCGGAACGCATCGAGGAGCACCTGCTCGACGCCTTCGTGCCGGCTGCCTTCGCCGACGCGGACAGCACCTGGCGCCCGGGCGCCGCCCACCAGTGGCTGTGCCACCTCGCCCGCGACCTCGCCCCCCGCCGCCCCGGAACGTCCACCGCCTGGCGGCTGGCCTGGTGGGAACTCCCCGCCACCATGCCGGCCGCGCTGCGCGTCATCGGCCCCGCCCTCCTCGCACTCGCCGCCACCGCCGCGCTCCTGGTGCCCCTGGCCGTGTACGGGCGCGGCGTGGTCGGCAACTGGGACCACCCGCTGTCGGCCGTCGTCAACCTCGCAGGACTGCTGACCGGCCTGTGCTTCGGGCTCGCCCGCCTGCTGCCCGCCACCGCCACGAGCCCCCAGGGACCACGGCGGCTCGCGCGCATGGCGCTGCGGATGACGGCCGCCGCCGCGGTCGTCGCGGTGGCCCTCGGCGTACTCGTCCCACCGCTGGTCAGCTCCCGGCTCGGCGCCGTGATCACCCCCCGGGCCACCTGGTACCTCAACGGCTGCTGCTTCGGGCTGATCCTGTCGATGATGTTCGCGGTCGCCGGCCTGCCCCGCCGCCCCCTGCCGCTGGCCCTCCCCTGGGCGGGCAGCCCCAGCGGCCCGCGGGCCCTGCGCGCGCTCGGTGCGCTGGTCGTCTTCACCGGACTCGCCGTCCACGGCTACGCCGGCGCCGCGGTCCCGGCCGGAACCTGCGTCGTCGCCGGGCTGCTGCTGGTCGCGGCCTCGCTGCGGCGCGGCGAACGGGCGGCCGCGCCCTGCACCGGACCGGCCGACGTCCTGCGCGGCTTCCGCCGGGGGCTGGTGCGCGGGTTCGTCGCCTGCACCCTCATCGGCGTCACCGGCTCGGCCGTCGTCGGCGGTGTCACCGGGGCCTTCGCCGCGTACGAGATCCACTCCGCCCGCCCGGCGGCGACCGGGGAGGTGATCGAGGGCTGGCGGCTCGAGCGGACGCCCGACGGCGCCCGGTCGGTCCGCTCCACGCGACCCCGGCAGGTCGTCCTGGCGGAGCGCACGGCGCTGGCCCGCCCCTTCGCCGTGATGGAGGGCGCCCGGATCTGGGCGGACGGGGAGCTGGGCACGTACACGGGGGAGGTGCGCGTCCACCGGGCGGACGGCGGGTGGGCGATGGACTGGCGGGGCGGGCCGGAGCGGTGGCGCGGCAAGCCCGTCGACGCCCACAACGTGGTGGTCGCCCTGCCCGAGCCGGTCAGGCTCTGGCTCGTGCACCGCCCCGCCGGGGCCGTCATCCGGGACGCGGTCGTCCCCCTCGTCGCCTTCGGCGCGCTCATCGGCGCCATCGGCGGCTCGGCCGCGGGCGTCTACCGCGCGCTGAACACCCCCTCCGACACGATCCGCGCCGCCGGCCCGCGGAGCGTCCTGCGCACCGACCGCGCCGCCACCCTCGTACGCGGCGCCCTCGCCGCCCTCCTCGCCGGCGCCGTCTGCCTGGTCGTCATCCCGCTGACGGGCCGGGGCAGCGCCCTGGGCACCATGCACACCGAGCTGTGGGTACCGGTCGGCACCTCCGCGCTCGCGCTCAGCGCCTGGGGGCGCCTGGGCGCCGCCAGGATCTGGCTGGCCGTGACGGGACGGGCGCCGTGGCGGCTGATGCGGTTCCTCGCCGACGCGCACCGCCGCGGGGTGCTGCGCCAGTCGGGCGCGCACTACGAGTTCCGCCACCTCCGGCTCCACCAGCGCCTCGCCGGACACCCGGCCACCACCGGCACGCCCGGCCCGCCGGACCCCGTCCGGGAGGCGGAGGCCGGGAGCGCCGGCACCGGGACGGCACGTCGAGATGCGTAAATCTCGCCATGGGGTGAACTGGTACAGGAAGGTGCGAACGCGGCGGAACGGGTGAGGCTGGCCGACCATGGATGACCGAAACAGTGTGTCCGTAGGCGTGCTGGGCTCCTACGGGGGCCGGAACCTGGGCGACGAGGCGATCCTCACCGCCTTGCTGGACCGCCTCCGCGCCGACCGGCCGGACGTCCGCATCGTGGTCTTCTCCCGCGACCCCGCGTACAGCCGCGCCGCCCACCCGGACGTCGAGGTGGTCGGCTGGGAAGGCGTGTGCAGGGAGCGGATCTCCGAGCACCTGCGCCGGCTGAGCGTCCTCGTCCTCGGCGGCGGCGGCATCCTCTACGACACCGAGGCACGCCGCTACCTGCGGCTCGTCCGCACCGCCCAGGACCTCGGCGTGCCGGTCTTCACCTACGCCCTCGGCGCGGGCCCCCTCACCGACGAGACCGACTGCGCCTGGGTCCGGGCGACCCTCTCGGACGCCGCCGAGGTGACCGTACGCGACGAGGAGTCCAAGCTCGTCCTGGAGGAGGCCGGACTGACCCGGCCCATCACGGTCACCGCCGACCCGGCGCTGCTGCTGACGCCCGGGGAAGGCGGCGACGAGCTGCTGCGGGCCCAGGCCGTACCGCGTGACATGCGGCTGGTCGGGATGAGCGTGCGGGAGCCCGGCCGGGCGGCCGAGCACCTCGACGAGGAGGGCTACCACCAGCTCCTCGCCAACGTGGGCGACTTCCTCGTCCACCGGCTCGACGCCCATGTCGTGTTCCTCCCGATGGAACGCGACGACATGCGGCACGCCCACGCGGTGGTGTCCCGGATGGCCGACGCCGACCGCTGCACGGTCCTGCACGGCACCTACCGCCCCCAGCAGATGCTCGACATCGTCCGGCGGCTCGACCTCGCCATCGGCATGAGGCTGCACTTCCTGATCTTCGCCGCCCTCGCCGGCATCCCGCTGCTGCCGCTGCCCTACGCGGGCAAGGTCTTCGACTTCGCCCAGCAGATCGGCGCGCCGGCCCTGCGCGGCGTGGTCCGGGAGACCGCGGGCCTGCTCCTGGCGGAGGTGGACCGCCTGTGGGACGAGCGGCCGGACCGGGTGGCGCACATGACCACCCGTACGGCCGAGATGCGGCTGCGGGCCACCGGGACCGCCGACCGGCTCCTCGCCTACCTGGACCGCACCGCCCCCCGCCCCCTCGTGCTCGCCGCCGCACCGACCCCCGCGGCCGGCTGACCCCGGCCACCGCCTCCCGGGAGGAAACGTGACCCACCTGATGCCGCCGCGGGTGCCGCGGACGGTGGAGCTGCCCCCGCGCCAGGCCCTGCACGCGGGCACCACCCAGGTGCTCGTGATCGGCGGCGGGCCCGCGGGCATCGGCGCGGCCCTCGGCGCGGCGAACGCGGGCGCCCAGGTCACCCTCGTGGAGCGGTACGGATTCCTCGGCGGCAACGCCACCGCCGCCCTGGTGATGCCGCTGATGAGCTTCCACAACGAGATGAAGCAGGCCGTCCCCGGCGACTCCGGGCGCCTGCTGCCGCCCGACCACGGCGAGGGGGAACCCGTCGTCGGGGGAGTGCTGTGGATGCTGCTCGACCACCTGGTGCGCGCCGGAGCGGCGATCCGCCCCTCGGTCGAGACCGGCTACACGGTTCCCTTCGACGCGGAGCTGTTCAAGCTCGTGGTGTACGAGCTGCTGGAGACGCACGAGGTGCGTACGCTGCTGCACGCCTTCGCCTCCGGTGTCGTCAGCCTGCCCGACCGCGCCCGGGCGGTGTTCGAGACCAAGTCGGGGCCGCTCGTCATGGACGCGGACGTGATCGTGGACTGCACCGGGGACGGCGACATCGCGGCGGCGGCCGGCGCCCCGTACGAGATCGGCCGGCCGGAGGACGGCTGGACGCAGCCCATGACGCTGATGTTCCGCATGGTCCGCTTCGACCACGACGAGTTCGCCGCCTACGCCCGTACCCACCCCGACCAGTGGAAGGGCGTCCACGGGCTGTGGGACCTGGTGCGCGCCGCCACCGACGCCGGTGAACTGGACCTGCCGCGCGAGGACATCCTCTTCTTCGCCACCCCGAACGACGGCGAGGTCGCGGTCAACTCCACCCGTGTCACCGAGGTGCTCGGCACCAGCGTGTGGGACCTCACCCGCGCCGAGTTCGCCGCCCACCGCCAGATGGCCCAGATCGCCCGCTTCCTGCGCGGCCGCGTGCCCGGTTTCTCCGACGCGTACGTCGTCCAGAGCGGCGTCCAGGTCGGCGTCCGCGAGACGCGCAGGATCACCGGCGAGTACCGGCTGACCGGCGAGGACGTGCTGACGGCCCGCAAGTTCGACGACGCCGTCGCCCGCGGCGCCTACCCGGTGGACATCCACAACCCCAGCGGCCGCGGCACCACGCTCAAACGCCTCCCGCGCGGCCAGTCCTACGACATCCCGCTGCGCTGTCTCTTCCCCCGTGACACGGAACGGGTCCTGGTCGCCGGCCGCTGCATCTCCGGCGACCACGTGGCCCACTCCTCCTACCGCGTCATGCCGATCTCCATGGCGACCGGCCAGGCGGCCGGCGTCTGCGCGGCCCTCGCGGTGTCCCAGGGCAAGCGCCCCCGGGACGTCCCCGTCGGCGCGGTCCAGGACGAACTGCGCGCCCAGGGCGCCAGCCTGCCCTGACCCGCCCGCCGCGCGGGCCGCTCACCGCGCGTCCGTGAGGACGACCAGCTCCCGCGTCGCCCTGGTCATCGCCACATAGCGGTCGACCGCTCCGGCGACACCCGTGCCGAACCGCTCGGGGGAGACGAGGACCACCAGGTCGAACTCGAGGCCCTTC
Source organism: Streptomyces sp. WAC05374 (assembly GCF_004353505.1). Lineage (GTDB taxonomy): Bacteria > Actinomycetota > Actinomycetes > Streptomycetales > Streptomycetaceae > Streptomyces. The sequence continues at coordinate 89,178 of NZ_SMNQ01000012.1, read as the reverse complement.
GCCAGCTCCGGGGTCAGCGACCGGACGCGCGCGGTCTCCCGGAACGAGGGGTCGCCGATGACACAGGCGGTCCCGTCGTCGTGCGCGGCGAGCCAGGCGTCGAGGACAGCGTCCCGGTCCGCGACGCGGCCGTGAACGACGGGGATGCCGCTGCCGCGCACCGAGACCGGCACATTGGCGTCCGGCAGACCGGCCCGGACGGCCGGCTCGGCCTCCGCCATGACTTCCCGCGGTGTCCGGTAGTTGACGCTCAGGGACGCCACCTCGACACGGTCGAACCCGACCCGGCCGAGCCGTTCCCGCCACGACTCCGTGAACCCGTTCCTCGCCTGGGCGCGGTCACCGACGACGGTGAAGCTGCGCGACGGGCACCGCAGCAGCAGCATCTGCCATTCGGCGTCGGTCAGTTCCTGCGCCTCGTCCACGACGACGTGCGCGAACGGGCCGGCGAGCAGGTCCGGGCCGGCGGTGGGCAGTTCGGACTCGTCGACCAGGCTGACCCGCGCGTCCTGGCCGCGCAGCATCGTCACCAGGCCCTCGCCGTCGTCGCCGTCGGCGCCCGAGACCGACGCGGCCTCGATCAGGTTGTCGACGACCTGCGCCATGCGCTCGCGCTGGGCGGCGAGGACCGCCTCCTGGCGGCGCCGGCGCCGTGACGCCTCCGGGTCGCCGAGCCGGTGCCGGGCCGCGTCCAGCAGCGGCAGGTCGGACACCGTCCACGCCCGGGCGTCGGCGCGTCGCAGCGTACGCACCTCGTCCGGGGTGAGCCAGGGGGCGCACATCCGCAGGTAGGCGGGCACCGACCACAGGTCCCCGACGAGATCGGCCGCCTCCAGCAGCGGCCACGCCCGGTCGAGGGCGCCGACCAGCTCCCCGTCGTGCGCCAGCGCCCTGCGCACCAGGTCGGGCGGGGCGTCGCCGCCGAGCCTGTCCGTCACGATCGCGACCAGTTCCTCCCAGACGTCGTCGCGCGCCTCGTTGTGCGGGGTCCCCGGCGCCGGGGCGTCGAACGCCTCGGCCCAGTCGCCGGCGGTGAGCCGGACGTCGCCCCAGTCGGTGGTGACCGTCATGCCCCCGGTGGGCGGCTCCTCGTAGAACCGGACGGCCGTCTCGATCGCCCGCACCATCCGCGCGGACGCCTTCAGGCGGGCCACCTCCGGATCGGCCTCGGCCACCGCGCCGGCCCCCTCGGCGACCAGGTCACGCACGGTGTACGTCCGCACGCCCTCCTCGCCGAGGCTGGGCAGGACGTCGGAGACGTACGCGAGGTAGGGCTGGTGCGGGCCGACGAACAGGACGCCGCCCCGGCGGTGACCCAGGCGCGGATCGGCGTACAGCAGGTAGGCGGAGCGGTGCAGCGCGACCACCGTCTTGCCGGTGCCCGGACCGCCGTCGACCACGAGGGCGCCCCGGGAGCCCGCCCGGATGATGGCGTCCTGGTCCGCCTGGATGGTGGCGAGGACGTCCCGCATCCGGGGCGAGCGGCCGGCGCCCAGATCGGCGATGAAGGCCGACTGGTCGTCGAGCGCCGCGTGCCCCTCCAGCCCGTCGGCGGTGAACACCTCGTCCCAGTAGTCGCTGATCCGGCCACGCGTCCAGCGGTACCGGCGGCGGCTCGCCAGACCCATCGGGCGGGCGTGGGTCGCCGCGAAGAACGGCTCGGCCGCCGGGGAGCGCCAGTCGAGCAGCAGCCGGCGCCCCTCGCTGTCGGTGAGGCCGAGCCGTCCGATGTACACCGGCTCCCCGTCGTCCGCGCCGACGACGCGTCCGAGGCACAGGTCCAGGCCGAACCGGCGCAGGGCGCGCAGGCGGCCGGTCAGCCGGTGGATCTCCGCGTCCCGCTCCATCGCCTCCCGTCCGGAGCCGCCGGGAGCCCTGCGCTCCGCGTCGAGACGGTCCGACAGTTCGGCGATCGCCTCCTCGAGGCTCTCCGCGATGGCCGCGAAGTGCCGCTCGTCAGCGGCGATCAGCGCCGGATCGGCCTTGGCCGCGAGGCGCTCCGGGAGCGCGAACACCGGCGCGGTGCCACCGCGCGACTCATGGACGGACAACTCCGCACGCACGTCGTGATTCCCTCATTTCCGCAGGTTCCTGGCTCGGGCCAGCGATTCTGCGGCACCACGGGGGCCTTGCCGCAAGCCCCCCGGTGAGCTATACGTTGTAAGTGGCGAGGAGTGGGTGCACCTCCTTCTCCCCTCGGTGGGGTCAGACGGCGAACAGCTTGTCCTGCTCCGCGCGGAGCGTGTCGACGAGCCGCCCCGGCGGGAGGATCACGTCCCCGTAGCCGATCACGGTGTCCTTCGCGACGGCCCGGCGCAGCACGCAGCCCTCGGAGATGCCCATCGGCAGCAGGTCGTCCGCCCGTGTCACGGCGTGCGACTCGGCCACCCCGTAGGTGTCGTAGCCGCCGATCCCGTCCAGCACCGTGCCCGCCGGCAGGTCCCGCTTGGCGGTGGCCACCACGTCGACCCGGGGGCCCGCGGGCGGGGTCAGGGCCGCGTCGCCGAAGTCCACGGCGCGGACCACGGTGTGCGGCACCTCGAAGTGGCACAGGTGGTACGGCGTGTAGAAGGCGTACAGCGGACCGCGGCCCAGCTTGTACAGCTCCAGGTAGCTGCGCTGCACGGGGTCGTCGTGGGTCCCGAGCACGTACACGCCGGGGGCGGGCTTGGTGCCCACCACGTAGTCCACGATGCCGCCGTGGGCGCGCAGTTCGTCGACGTCGTACATCTGGGTCAGCTCGTCGACGTGGCCGGTGTGGTCGCGTCCGTACATGCCGCGCCGGGGCACGGTGAAGCCGAAGGCGTTGGCCACGATCGCCTGCTCGAAGGAGACCTTCGTCCCGTCGGTGAAGCTGGTGATCATGTGGACGTTCTGGCCCCACCGGTCGGCGAACGGCTGCTGGGTGGTGGGGGTGCGGTACTCGTCCTGGAAGCCCTTGATGTTGCCGGCCACCAGCGGGGTCACGCCCAGACTGCGCACGAAGCGGAGCAGGTTGGCCTGGACCGCCGGCTGGTCGCCGTCCGCCCCGGTGAGCACCACCCCGGCCGAGCGGGCGCGGTGCGCGAGCAGCGGCCCCACGGTGCAGTCGAGCTCGGCGTTCATCGTCACCACCGGCAGGCCCCGCTCGATGGCGGCGATGGTGATCCGCGCGCCGAAGTCCACCGCGCCGGTGACGTCCACCAGGCAGTCGATGCCCTCCGCGGCGATCAGCGCGAACGCGTCCTCGGTGACCACCGGCCGCCCCCCGGCCACCGCGGCCGAGATCGCGTCCGCCGTGTCGGCCCGGGCGGGTGCCAGCCCCGCCTCCTTGTAGGCGCGCTCGGCGTTCGCCGGATTGCGGTTGGAGATCGCCGCGACCCGCATGCCGGGCACCGAGGCGGAGATGTGCCGTACCAGGCCGCGCCCCATGTAACCGGCGCCCACCATGCCGACCCTGATCGGCCGGCCCTCTTCCGCGCGGCGGCGCAGCGCGGTGTCGACGATGATCATCGGCTGTCCGCCGGAGCCTCGGCCGGCCGGGGCCGGCGGGCGGAGCACGGGGTGCCCGCGCGGGAAGGGCGTGAACCGCCCGAGTGCAGAAGGCGTACGCCGCCGGAGCGGAGGGGGCGTGAGGAGCGGGCGGGTGACCCGCGGTCGTCATCCGGTTGCTTCCGCTCGATGAGCGCCGCACCCGTCGGCGGAGTGGCGTGGACCAGCATGGCGAATCTCCGATGCCTGTCGATGCGTCAGGGAATTGCGAGGCTAGGTCGGTGGCACGAAGCTGGGCAACAGCCGCCGGAGCGCGTCACACCGAAAGCCGCGGGGGGCTCTGGTGTCCGGCCTTTCGACTGCTTACCGTACGCAGTCGAACAGCGAACAAGGCGCCGCAGCAATAGAGTTGACGGTCCGTCGGGCGCGCTCGATATCGTCGCGCAATGCGTCCGCTCCCCGTCGCAGACCCAGGTCACCCCGACATCCGATCGGCCTCGCGCTATTTGATGTGGCTCGCCGGCCGTATCGCCGGGCCACTGAGCGCGGCGGCCTTCCTCGGCCTGCTCTGGCTGGGCTCGCAGGCACTGATGCCGGTCGTCGTCCGCGAGGCCATCGACGAGGGACTCGTCCCCGGCGACATGCGCGCCGTGCTGCTCTGGTCCGCCGTGCTCCTCGGCCTCGGCGTGGTGCAGGCGGTGTCCGGGATGGTCCGGCGCCGGCTGAGCATGCACAACGCGCTGGCCGCGGGCTTCCGCACGGTGCAGCTCGTGGTCGGCCACGCGGGCCGGCTCGGCGCGGACCTCGAACGCCGCGTCGACGACGGCGAACTCGTCAGCGTCGGCACCTCCGACATGACGACCATCGGCAACGCCTTCGACGTCGTCGGCCGGGCCTTCGGCGCCGTCGTCTCGACGCTGCTGGTGGCCGTGGTGCTGCTGGAGCAGTCGCCCTCCCTCGCCCTGCTCCTGATCGTCGCCCTGCCCGCGATCATTCTCACCATGGGCTACACCCTGCGCCCGCTGCACCGCAGGCAGAGCGCCTACCGGGACCTCCAGGGCGAACTGACCTCCCGGCTCACCGATGTGGTCACCGGCCTCAAGGTCCTGCGCGGCGTCGGCGGCGAGACCTCCTTCGCCCGCTCCTACCGCGAGCGCTCCCAGCGGGTGCGCGCCGCCGGCTCCCGGGTCGCGGGCGCCGAGGCCCTGATCCGTGCCGCCCAGGTGCTGCTGCCCGGCCTGCTGGTCGGCACCGTCACCTGGATCGGCGCCCGCGCCGCGCTGACCGGCGCGGTCACGCCCGGCGAGCTCGTCGCCTTCTACGCCTACGCCGCCTTCCTCGTCGAACCGCTCGCCATCTTCACCGACACCGCCGACCGGTTCGCCCGCGCCCACGTCGCCGCCCGCCGCGCCATCGCCGTGCTCGCCCTGCCGGCCGGCCCCCACGGCGGCACGGACGGCCGCACCCCCGTACCCGCCGGTGCGCACGACCTGGTCGACGAGCGCACCGGACTGGTCGTGACCGCCGGCTCGTTCCTCGTGGTCGTGGCGCCCCCGGCCGAGGGCGTACACCTGGCCGACCGGCTCGGCGGCTACGCCGACGGGCCCGTCCGCTACGCCGGGCTGCCGCTGACCGAGCTGCGCCGCGACGACCTCCACCAACACATCCTGGTGGTCGACAACCGCTCCCGGCTCTTCCGCGGCCCCCTGCGCGACAGCCTCGACCCGCACCGCACCGCCGGCGACGACGAGGTGCGCGCCGCACTGCGGGTGGCCGCCGCGGAGGACATCGTCGAGGCGCTCCCCGACGGCCTGGACACCGAGATCACCGCCGACGGGAGCCGCTTCTCCGGCGGCCAGCGCCAGCGGCTGGTCCTCGCCCGCGCCGTGCTCGCCGACCCGGACGTCCTCGTCGTCGTCGACCCCACCTCCGCCGTCGACGCGCACACCGAGGACCGGATCGGCCGCCGGCTGCGGGCCGCCCGCGAGGGCCGCACCACCGTCCTCGTCAGCTCCAGCCCGCTGCTGCTCGACCACGCCCAGCAGGTCGCCCTCGTCCACGACGGCTCGGTCGCCGCCACCGGCGCACACCGCGACCTGCTCGCCACCAGCGCCCCGTACCGCCGGGTCATCCAGCGCGAGACCGGCGCGGAGCCCACCGGGGACGCGCCCCCCACCAGCCTCGTCACCCGGGAGACCACGGAATGAGCAGGGCAGCACTGCCGGTCGCCGACACGGCCGAGGTACGCCGGCACGCCCGCGCCCTGGCCCGCCGCCACTCCGGCGACCTCGGCGTGCTGCTGGCGCTGCACGGGCTGGCCGCGGCGTGCGGCCTGGTCGCCCCCTGGCTGATCGGCCGGCTCATCGACGAGGTCGTCGGCGGCACCACGGCCGGCACCGTCGACCTGCTCGCGCTCGGCCTGCTGGCCTCACTGGTCGCCCAGGCCGCGCTCACCTACGGTGCGGTGCAACGCTCCTGCCGGTTCGGCGAGAAGATCACCGCCGAAGTGCGCGAGGACTTCGTCGACCGGGTGGTGGACCTGCCCCTGTCCACCGTGGAGGACGCCGAACCCGGCGACCTGATCACCCGCGCCTCACGCGACACCGACGCCCTCACCAACACCGTCCGCTACGCCGCACCCGAGACCCTCATCGCCTCGCTCACCTGCCTGTTCACCTTCGGCGCCCTGCTGCTGACCGGCCCGCTCACCGCGCTGCCCAGCCTTCTCGTCATCCCGCCCCTGTGGATCGGCACCCGCTGGTACCTGCGGCGCTCCGGCACCGCCTACCGCAGGCGCGGGGCCAGTTACGTGGCGCTCGGCGACAGCCTCGCCGAGACGGTGCCCGGGGCCCGCACCGCCGAGGCGTTCGGCCTCCAGCGATGGCGCCGCCGGGCGCTCGACCGCGACCTGGGCACGGCCTACCGGGCCGAGCGGCACACCATGTGGCTGCGCAGCTCCTGGTACCTGCTGGTGGAACTCAGCTACGCCGTCCCCCTGGTCGCCACCCTCGCCATCGGCGGGCTGCTCCACACCCAGGGCCTCGCCTCGCTCGGCCAGGTGGTCGCCGCGACCCTCTACGTACGGCAGCTCATCTTCCCCCTGGACGACGTGCTGAGCTGGATGGACGAGCTCCAGATCGGCTCGGCCTCGCTGGCCCGGGTCCTCGGGGTGAGCAAGCTGCCCGCCGACCGCGAGCCCACCGGCGCCCGGCCCACGGGCCAGGACCTCACCGCCCGCGCGGTCACCTACTCCTACGTGCCCGAACGTCCCGTCCTGCACGGCGTCGACCTGGACCTCGCGCCGGGCGAACGGCTCGCCGTCGTCGGCCCCTCCGGCTCCGGCAAGTCCACCCTCGGCAAGCTGCTCGCCGGCATCTACCACCCCGGCTCCGGCACGGTCCGCCTCGGCGGCGTACCGCTGGTCGACCTCAGCACCCGCGACCTGCGCGGCCGCATCGCCCTGGTCACCCAGGAACACCACATCTTCCGCGGCACCCTGCGGGAGAACCTCACCCTCGCCCGCCCGGCCGCCGACGACACCGAGGTGCGCCGCGCCCTGGACGTGGTCGGCGCGGGCGACTGGGCGGCGGCACTGCCGCACGGCCTGGACACCCCGGTCGGCTCCACCGGGCACGACCTCACCGCCGCACAGGCCCAACAGGTGGCCCTGGCACGGCTGCTGCTCGCCGACCCGCACACCCTGGTGCTCGACGAGGCCACCGCACTGCTCGACCCGGCCACGGCACGGCACACCGAACGCGCCATGGCCGCCGTCCTGAGCGACCGGTCCGTCATCGCCATCGCGCACCGGCTGCACACCGCCGAGGACGCCGACCGGATCGCCGTCGTCGAGAACGGCCGCATCACCGAACTGGGCAGCCACCACGAACTGCTGGCCGCCGGCGGCGCCTACGCCGCACTGTGGCGCGCCTGGCACGGCGAATGAAACAGCAGTGCCCGGGCGGAGATTGAAATCGTTGCGGCGAATAAGGCTCCGGTCCTAGCCTGAGGAATATGAATCCAAGGAAGCCGCATGTGGACTGGGACGCCCTTTTCGGCGACGACTACGACTACTTCGATCTCCCCGATCTCACACCGGAACTGAGTGAGAAGGAAGCGTCGAGCATGGTCGCCCTCGGCGGATTCGAACCGGGAATGGACCTCCTGGACGCCCCCTGCGGCCACGGCCGGCACGCCAACGTCCTGGCCTCACGCGGCTATCGGGTGGTCGGCATCGACCGCGACGAGCGCTTTCTCGCGATGGCCCGCAGGGAGGCCGGGGAAATGGGGGTCCAGGTCGATTACCGGCACGTCGACCTGCGGGAGATGCCCTTCGAGGCGGAATTCGACGCGGCCGTCTCCTGGTACAGTTCCTTCGGCTACTTCGACGACGAGACGGACCGCGACATTCTCCGGCGCTACCGCCGCGCACTCCGTCCCGGCGGCCGTTTCCTGCTCGACATGCATTCCCCTTACCGGCACATTCCGAGCGTGCTCGCCAATCACGAGATGCACGTCGACATCCTGCGCCGGGGGACGGACATGGCCGTCGACATCCAGGAACTGGACGCCGAGGCGAGCCGCTACTACGCGGAGAAGATCACCATCCGCGACGGCAAGGCGGAGCGGGCCCGCTACAGCGTCCGCATGTTCACCGCCCCCGAGATCCTCGAGTGGTTCCGGGCCGCCGGCTTCTCCCACGCGCGGGTCATGAACGAGTCCGGCGGCACCTTCACCGTCAGCAGCCGCCGCCTGGTGGTCCTCGGCACCGCCTGAACCGCCCCCGCGCCCGTCCCCGCCGGGTCACGCGTGCCCGGCCCCGTCCCAGACAGCCCACCGTGACGACCATCCGCGAAAGAGGGGTTCCCTTGGACGTCCACTCCGCCCGGCCCGTGGCCTCGACCGGCCGGTTCCGCACCGACGCCGCCGACATCGGCACCGACGCCCTGCGCGCCCACTACTCCGCCCACCGCTGCGCCCAGATACCGCGGGTCACCGACGTCACCGAGCTCAAGGCGGCCGCCCTGTCGGCCTACCGGGAACTGGGCGACGACGTCGAGCTCGACGCCCAGGAGCACACCTTTGCCGACGGCGCGCTCGGCTACGGCTTCCGGCTGCGGCGCATCGACGCCAAGACCGACTCACCGGCCCGCGCCGCACGCGTCACCACCGTCCTGCGCGACCACGGCCTGCTCGACTGGGCCGAACACGCGGCACACCACCTGCTGCCCGTCGTCGACACCATCACCGGCCGCCAACTGCACTTCGAGCGGGTGTTCCTGCTGGTCTACCGCGAGGGCGACTACATCGGCCCGCACGGCGCCGAGGAGGACACCGACCTCGACCGGTTCAACCTCCAGTTCCCGCTCTGCTACAACACCGTCGGCTCCATGCGCGTCCTGCGCCAGGGCTTCCTGGAGCCGATGTACGACCGCGACGGCGACGCCCGCCTCCTCGGCCCGCGCATGTGGCACGAGGTGCCGCCCCTGCTCCGGCTGCCCGACGGCCCCGACCCGCTGCGCCTGGTCGTGTCGCTGCGCCTGAGGGCGCACGGATGACCGGCGTCACCACCGGCGCCGAACGCGCGGCGCGGGCCGCCGAGACCGCCGCCGTGGCCGCCGAGGTCTTCCGGCACCACGGCGCGGACTTCGCCGCCGCCCGCCGCGCGGCCGGCTGGACGAACGCCACCTGGCTGGGCGGCGGGCTCGCCGTACGCGTCGCCGGCTCCGCCGGAGCCCAGGACCTCGTCCGCGAGACCCGGCTGGCCGCCCTGCTGCCCCCCGAGGTGGGCTACCCGCAGGTCCTCGACTCCGGCGCGACCCGCGGCTTCGAGTGGGTCGTCACCCGGGAGATCGCCGCGACCAGCCTGGACGACGCCTGGAACACCCTGGACGGCGAACGGCGCGCGGCCGCGGCACGCCAACTGTGGGAGCGCGCCCGGGCGGTGCACCGGGTCGACCCGGCCGCCGCCGCGGCCGTCGCCCGGCCCCACAACCCCTTCTACGCCCGCTCCCCGGACGAGGCAGGGGCCGCCCTCCTGCGGCTGCACACGGCAGGGGTGCTCACCCGGGACGAACGCGCACGGCTGAGTGCCGCGCTCGACCGCCACTGGGCGGCCCTGCCCGACGCCCCCCGGGTGCTCAACCACGGCGACCTCTCCCCGGTCAACGCGCTGTGGGACGGCACCGACGTGGTGGCCCTGCTGGACTTCGAGTTCGCCGTCCTCGCCCCCGTACAACTCGACCTGAACGAACTGGTGAAGCTGGCCTTCGCGCCCCCGCCGGCCGGCGCCGGGCCGACCGCCCGCGAACGCGCCGCGCGGGCACTGCTCCAGGAGGCGGTGGCCGAACTGGCCCGGCCCCTGCTGCGCACCGACGCCGACGCCGACCTGCTGATCGGCCACTCCATCCAGCTCGAGACCTGGGGCCTGGAGCGCGAGCTGGCGAAGCCCGGCAGCAAGGACCACGAGGACTGGGAGCCGTACCGGATGCTCGTCGCCTGCGCGCACACCGACGGCGGTCATTACGCCCCCCTGCTGGGGCGCTGAGCCCGCGGGGCCGCCACCGGCCCCCCGGGGAAAGGGTCTGAGACATGATTCGAGCGCTGTTCGTGGACGCCGGCGGCGTGCTCTACAACAACATCAACGAGGAGACGGACTTCCTCGACCGGGTCGCCGACCGGTACGGCGTGGACCGCGCCGAACTCGCCCGGCGCGTCGAGGCGTCGGCACCCCGCTACGAGAGCGGCGCCCGCCATGTGCACCAGGTGCTGAGAAGCCTCGTCGCGGACGGAACGGGGCCACCGGCCGGCACCCACGAGGAGGCGCGGTGGCTGGACCGCGCGTACCTGGGCTCCGTCCGTGCCCACCGGGACAACTTCCGCGCCCTGCGCCGCCTGCGCGAGGAGCGGCCGGGCCTGACCACCGTCCTCACCAACAACGAGGCCGAGCACTGGGACCGTCTGAAGGACGCCGCCCACGGGCACTTCGCCCTGTTCGACGCGCTGTACTCGTCCTGGCGCGTGGGCCGTGTGAAGCCGGCGCTGTCGTTCTTCACCGAGGCCCTGCGGGGATGCCGGGTGGCGGCCGCCGAGACGCTGCTCGTCGACGACCGCGTCACGGTGCTGCGGGTGGGGGCGGAACTGGGGATGCGCACGCTGCACGTGTCCACCCCCGAGGTCCTCGCCGAGCGGCTCGGCCCGGCGATCCGCGGGGACGTGCTGCCTTCCGTGCCGTGACCCCGCTCAGTGCGGGATCTCCCGGACGTTGTCCATGACCTTGCGGAACGCCCGGGCGATGTCGTCGATGGCGTCGAGCGGGGCCAGCAGCACCTCGTGTCCGAAGCTCACCACGCTCTCGTGGACGCGCTTGGCGACCGGGAGGTCGAACCGCGCCGGGTCCACCCGCTCCAGGTAGCGCGTGTCCGTGGCGAACCGCCGGCGCGAGGCGGGCCGGTGCAGCGGATTGTCGTTCAGCGGCCGGTGGGTCAGCATCACCGGGAAGCCCAGCTCGGCGGTGAGCGCCCGGGCGATCCGCTCCACCGGCGCCACCGCCAGCACCTCGTCGGGCAGCCGCACCATGTAGCGGTAGTAGGCCCGGGCGGTGGTCCCGGGAGAGGTGTCCTGCACCGTCATCCCCATGTCGGCGAGCCGGCCGGTCAGATGGTCGGCGGCACGCACCCGGCGGGCGTTCTGCCCGTCGAGCAGGGCGAGCTGGTCCAGCAGCACCGCCGCGTGGAACTCCGACAGGCAGGCGTTGCTGCCCATCAGCCGGCCGGTCTCCTCCAGCTCCATCTCGCCCACACCCACCGGTTCGCGGCGCAGCACCCGCCCGTCCGCCCGCAGGTGCTCCGCGCGGTTGGCTATCTCCGCGTCGTCGGTCACCAGCGCCCCGCCCTCGCCGCAGGTCAGCAACTTGCTGCCCTGCATGCTGAACACCCCGGCCGCACCGAACGCACCCACCGGCCAGTCGCCGTAACCGGCGCCGTGCGCGTGCGCGCAGTCCTCGATCAGGGGCAGACCGTGCCGCTGGGCGATGTCCAGCAGCGAGTCCAGGTCCGCCACGGCCGAGTACGCGTGCACCACGGTGATGGCCCGCGTCCGCTCCGTGATCGCCGACTCCACGGCCGCCGGATCGAGGCAGTACGTGGCCGGATCGACGTCCACCAGCACCGGTACGGCGTTGATGCCGAGCACGGCCGACGCGGACGCCACCCAGCTCAGCCCGGGCACGATCACCTCGTCCCCGGCCCCCACCCCGCACGCCTCCAGCGCGATGGCCAGCGAGGCGGTGCCCGTCGCCACCGGCACGCACATCGCCGAACGGCAGTAGTCCGCGAATGCGGCCGCGAATTGACGCTCGTACGACTGCCGCCCCTGATAAGCGCAACTGATGGTCCAACGGCCGCTGGTCAATACGTCCTCGAGGCTTTTCAGTGCCCGTTCGCCCGGCTGTGGCCAACGGGGCCACTCCCGCTCCGTCAGACGCGGTCCACCGGAGATCGCCAGTGCATTTCCCATGATTGCCCTCGCTTTCGAGAATGCGACGGATGGGCATCGGAATTTACGCACCCCCACCAGCCGTACGCCACAGTGCGTACGGAGCGCACAGTACGCCCGGACCACCGCGAACTCCCGGCCGTGTTCGACCGGGGAAGGCACGCAGTCGAACGGGATGGGTACGCTGCGGCGAACCGGCCGCCCGGATATCAGGTCGCCTCTTCACGGCCGGAGGCGGGAAAGCACCAGGCGAGGAGTCAGAGATGTCCGGCAATCCCCCGTCGCAGCACGCATCGGCCGTCTCCCGTGCCGGGGGAGCGGACCCCCGGGGACCTCTCCCGCGGCACGCCCGGACGGTGATCGTCGGCGGCGGCCTCGCGGGCGTCGAACTCGCCGCCGCGCTGGCCGGCCACGGCGCCGAGGACGTCCTGCTGCTGGAGGCGGGTCCCGGCGAGGACCTGACCCACATCCACCTGACGCACCCGCGCGGGGCCGCCACCGAGGTCGTCTTCGCGCCGGAGCGCGACCCGCACTTCCACCGGCCCTGGCGGTCCGACGCGCCCCCGCACTACACCGGCATCTCCGGGCTGCGGCGCCGGCTCGGCGGCCGGTCCCTGTACTGGCACGGCGTCGTCCTGCCGCTGGAGGACTGGGCGCTGCGCACGCCCGCGTGGCCCGCGGAGGTCGTGGCCGACCTGACCACCACCGCCGGAGGGCCGTCCTGGTACGACCGGGTCACCGCGGACCTGACCGCCTGGAGCGGTGGCGTGCTGTGGGACCCCGCGCAGCCCGCCCGGACCCCGTTCGGCGGCCGGGAGTTCCGCCCGCTGCCCCGGGCCTGCCGGCACCTGCCCGGCACCGGCCGCTGGGAGGCGTACACCGCGCTGGCAGCCTGGCGCGGGCCCGGCGGCCGCCCCGCCCCGCCCCCCGGCGTCCGGGTGCGCTGCGACACCGACGTGCTCGCCGTGGACGTGCGGGACGGCCGGGCCCGCGGGGTCCTGGTCCGCGCCGCCGACGGCACCACGGCGACGGTCGCCGCCGACACCGTGGTGCTGTGCGCGGGCACCGTGGAGAGCACCCGGCTGGCCGCGCTCGCCCTCACCGAGGCGGGCGCCCTGCGCGCCCCCCGGCTGGGCGGCCTCGCCGACCACATCGTGCAGGGCTTCGTGGTCCGGCTGCCCGCCGGCGGGCTGCCCGCACCCGGCTCGTACCACCTGCCCGCGGACCCCGCGCTCCGCTCCTACCTGCGGATGGACGTGTACGACGAGGGGCACGGCGAGGCGCTGCTGGACGTACGGGTCACCGGCGAGCAACTCCCCAACGAGGACAGCGTGGTGGAGTGCCGGCCGTCCGCCGGACAGCCCTGGCGGGCGCACGTCCGCACCGCACTGCTGCCCGAGGACCGCAAGATGATCGGCGGCCAGCGCGACCTGCTGCGCGACTTCTGGGCGGCGGCCGCCCGGGACGTGGGACTGCCCGCCGCACCACTGGAGTTCACCGGCTTCGGCGACGTCGGCCGCGACAACACCCGGGTGCTGCCCGACCACACCCGCGGCCAGGCCACCGGCCGGCCCGAGACCTGGGCGAGCCTGCTCGGCACCGAGGACCACGAGGGCGGCAGCCTGCCGCTCGGCCGGCTGCTCGACGCGCGCCAGGCCTTCCCCGCGCTGCCCGGCCTGTACGCCGCCGGGCCGGCCGTGTTCCCCCGCCTGGGCGCCGCCAACCCGTCCTTGACCACCATCGCGCTGTCCCGTCGGCTCGCCGCCCTGCTCGCGGCCGGCTGACACCGCACCCCCGGACCACCGGGCGACACCCAGGGAGGAACCACAGTGCCGGGACCGGGCTACCGCTTCTTCGGCGACGAGGAACGCGCCAATGTGATGGCCGTGCTCGACCGCTGGTACGCGGGCCGAGAGGCGTTCGACGACCCCGGCGAGGGGGAGTGGGTCCGCCGCTTCGAACGGGCGGCGGCCGAGCGCTTCGGCGCCGCCCACTGCCTCGGCGTCAACAGCGGGACCTCCGCGCTCGTCGCGGCCCTCGTGGGCCTCGGCATCGGACCGGGTGACGAGGTCATCGTCCCCGGCTACATGTTCGTCGCCTCGATCGCCGCGGTACTGCACTGCGGTGCCGACGCCGTGCTCGCCGAGATCGACGAGTCCCTCACCCTGGACCCCGCCGACGTACGGGCCAGGATCACCCCCCGCACCCGGGCGATCATGCCCGTGCACATGCTGGGCGCCCCCTCGGACATGGACGCGCTGCGCGCCCTCGCCGACGAACACGGCCTGCTCCTGCTGGAGGACTGCGCCCAGAGCGCCGGCGGCAGCCACCGGGGCCGCCCGCTCGGCACGCTGGGAAGCGCCGGCACCTTCTCCCTCAACCACTACAAGGTCATCACCTCGCTCCAGGGCGGGTTCGTGCTCACCGACGACCCGCTGGTCTTCCAGCGGGCCTACTCCTTCCACGACCAGGGCTGGTTCCCCTACCGCCAGGACAGCGGCCGGGGCGACCTCCTGCTCGGCATGAACCTGGGGCTCGGCGAACTGCACGCCGCCGTGGCGCTCGCCCAGCTCGGCAAGCTCGACCGCGTCCTCGGCCGGGTCCGCGACGTCAAACAGCGGCTCGTCCGGGCCGTCGGCGACCTGCCCGGAGTGCGCCGCAGGCACCTGCACGACCCCGAGGGGGAGTGCGGCACGACCGCCGTGTACGTCTTCGACGACGCCGCGCACGCCCGGGACGTCGCCGCCCGGCTCGGCACCCGGACGCTCCTCGACTCGCCGACGCACTACTACGGCGGGCTGCCCGCGCTCACCGCGTTCGGCCGCGGCGACCGTTCCACCGTGCCCTTCCGCGCCCCCGGCGGCCGCCCCGCCCCGCACGCGTTCGAGCCCGGCGCCCTGCCCCGCACCGACAGCGTCCTCGCGCGTTCCCTCGCCCTGGCGACCGGCGTCTCCGACAGCTACCTCGGCCCCGGATTCGGCGTCCACCCCGGCTCCTCGGACGCGGAGATCGACCGCGCGGCGGACACCTTCCGCCGCGCGGTCAAGGGCGAGGCGCTGACCTGACCGGTGCGGACCGCGCGGGACCGGCCGGCGGCGGCGCCGGCCGGTGGACTCACACCCCGCCGGCCGCTGGCTTCACACCCCGCCGGCCGGTGGCCTCACACCCCCGCCCCCCGCAGGAGCCCGGCCAGCCCGTCCGCGACGCCCTCCGCCGCGTACACCAGCCAGCGCCCGTCCAGTCGGCCGCCGCCGCACAGGTCGTCGACGCGCCCCCCGGCCTCCCGCACCAGCAGGGCGGCCGGGGCGCGGTCCCAGACGTGGCCGCCCTCGTCCACCACCGCGTCGGCCCGGCCCTCCAGCAGATCCGCGACCAGGCACACCGGGGACTGAACCCACCGCACCTGGTCGCGCAGCGGCTCGACGGGGGAACCCGGCATCAGGAACCCGCCCACCCGGGCCTCGGCCGGCGGCACGGCCGCCCCGGGAACGCGCAGCCGACGTGCCGCCGACAGCGGCTGCCCATCGGTGGACGCGAACGCCCCACGGCCCCGGACCGCCCACCACCGGACACCCTCGGTGGGCCGGCTCAGCACGGCGACCCGCAGCTCACCGCCGACCTCCAGCGCCACATGGGTGCCCCAGTCGCGCGCCCCGGCCAGGAACGGGATCGTCCCGTCGATGGGGTCCAGGATCCAGCGGCGCCGGGACGCGGTCCTCAGCGCGCCGCACTCCTCGCTCAGCACCCCGTCCCCGGGCCGTTCCGCCGCCAGCACCGCCAGCATCGCCCGCTCCACGGCGAGGTCGGCCTCGCTGACCGGGCTGCCGTCGCTCTTGTGCCGCGCGGCCGGCCGCCGTCCGAAGAATCCCAGCGCCAATTCGCCCGCCAGGTCGGCGAGTCGGTGCGCCAGCAGTACGTCACTGTCATTCTCCATCGGGCCACCATATCCACGGACGCATTACCGGCGGCGCGGCCGCATTCCCCACCGCCAATGTCCGTCCCCGGACCGTTGAACACCCGCGCGGAATAGGACCCGTGGCCGCTCCCGGTGTTAGCCTCTGGCATGCTCTTGGAGAACAAGCTCGTGGATCGCCGGAGCCTCCTCCGGCTTGTCGAGGAGAACTTCCAGGAATACATACCGAGCGGCCGGGAATTACCCGAGCCGGAATTCTTCCCGCTCGGCGAGGACAGTTGGTCCTACCGCTGCGGACCCCTGTGGATCAGTGTCCGCCGCGACCTGGACGGGCATTTCCCCGGGGCGTACGAAGTGGCGCTCCTGCTGCGCGAGAGCGGCAAGGAGTACGTGCTCGCCCCGCTCCCCGGACGGGACGGACGCGTGGTGCACCGGATCGCCGACCTTCCCGTCGTGGTCTTCCCGTACGTGGAGCGTGCCACCGCCTCCGCCGTCCCGCCCACCCGTGCACAACTGGAGCTGCTGATGCGGCAGTTGCGGGACGTGCACGCCTTCGAGCCGCCCGCCGGCCGGCACGTCGACGTACCCACCGAGGACTTCCGCTTCCCCTTCGAGAACGACCTCGACAAGGCGCTGGAGGCGGCGCTGCACGGCGGCGCCGCGGAGTGCGGCCCCTACGGCGGCCGGCTGGCCGACCTGGTGGCCCGCAGGTGGGACCACCTCACCGCGCTGCGCGACGAGGCCGCGCGGGTGGCCGCCCGGTGCACCGCGCGGTGGCGCGGCGAACGCCCTGCGCTGACCCACGGCGACCCCAGCACGGCGAACGTCCTGTTCGGACACGGCGTGGACATCATCGACTGGGGCGGGGCGATGTGGGCCCCGCCGGAACGCGACTGGGCCGCCCTGACCCGGGTGTTCGGCGCCGCCCCCGAGGGCCGATCGGTGTTCCTGCGCTTCTACGAACTGCGCTGGACGCTCGCCGAGATCGCCGAGTACGCCGGCCGCTTCACCGGCCCCCACACCGGGGACGCCGACGACGACGCCATGTGGGGCCGGCTGGCCCGCTACCTCCCCGCCGCCTGAAAGCCCGTCCACCGCCGCAAGCGTCCCGTGACCGACTCGTCCCGGAGGGTTGGCCGTGAGCCTGGTCAGTGTCCACAACGAATGGGACCCGCTGGAGGAGGCCGTCGTCGGCACCGCCCTCGGCGCCCGGGTGCCGGTCGCCGACCGGAGCCTGCTCGCCGTCGAGTACGCCGAGTACGCCGGGCCCGGCCGCTGGCAGGACGTACCCACGGGCCCCTACCCGGACCGGGTGGTCAAGGAGACCGAGGACGAACTGGAGGAGCTGTGCGAGGAGTTGCGGGGTCTCGGTGTGACCGTCCGCCGCCCCCGCGCCCGCGACCACGCCGCCCGTGTGCGGACCCCCGACTGGGAGAGCGACGGCTACCACGACTACTGCCCCCGCGACGGGCTGCTCACCGTCGGGAACACCGTCATCGAGACCCCGATGGCACTGCGTGCGCGATGGCTGGAGTCGTCGGCCTACCGGGAGCTGCTGATGGAGTACTTCACCAGCGGCAGCAGATGGGTGTCCGCGCCCAAGCCCCGCCTCGCCGACGCGATGTACGACCCGGCCGCGCCCCCCGGCGAGCGGCTGCGCGAACGGGAGCCGGTGTTCGACGCGGCCAATGTGCTGCGGCTCGGCACCGACCTGCTGTACCTGGTCTCCGACAGCGGCAACGAACTGGGCGCCCGCTGGCTCCAGTCGGCCCTCGGCGAGACGTACACCGTCCACCCCTGCCGCGGCCTGTACTCCTCCACCCACATCGACTCCACCCTCGTCCCCCTGCGACCGGGCCTCGTCCTGGTCAACCCCGCCAGGGTGAGAGAGGACAACCTGCCCCCAGTGCTGCGCTCCTGGGAGCGGATCGAGTGCCCCGAACTCATCGGCCTCGGCTACGCCGGGGACGTACCGCACTGCTCCCCGTGGATCGGGATGAGCCTGCTGGTGCTCCGGCCGGGCCTGGTCGTCGTGGACCGCAGGCAGCTCGGGCTGATGCGGGTGCTGGAACGGCACGGCGTGGACGTCCTGCCGCTGCGGCTGACCCATGCCCGGATGCTCGGCGGGGGCTTCCACGGCGTCACCCTCGACGTCCGCAGGACCGGAACCCTCGAGACCTACCGCTTCTGACGAGAGGAGGGCGGATGCGTCCGCTCAGTGTGGACGGTGCCTGGCTGGCCGAGACCCGTGCGTTCGCCGACGACCGGGGCGAGTTCCAGGAGCTGTACAGCGGCCGGGAGCTGAGCGGAGTGCTCGGCTACGAACCCGGCGTCGCCCAGGTCAACCGGTCCGTCTCGCGGCGCGGCGTGCTGCGGGGCGTGCACTTCGCCCAGGTCCCGCCCGGCCAGGCCAAGTACGTCACCTGTCTCAGCGGTGCCGTGCTCGACGTGGTCGTCGACCTCCGCGTCGGCTCGCCCACCTACCGTGCCTGGGACGCCGTCCGCCTCGACGACCCGCACCGCAGCCTGTACGTCGAGGCCGGCCTCGGCCACGCGTTCATGGCGCTCACCGACGACGCCGTCGTCGTCTACCTCACCTCGCGGGGCTACGCCCCCGGGCGGGAGCACGGCGTGCACCCGCTCGACCCCGACCTCGGCATCGCGTGGCCCGGTGACATCGAGCCGGTGCTCTCGCACAAGGACCGGCAGGCGCCCGGCATCGCGGAGATGGAGCGGCGCGGCCTGCTGCCGGCGTACGAGGAGTGCGTGGCCTTCCACCGCTCCCTGCGCGAGCGGTCCGTGGCCTGAGCGCACGACAGGACGGCCCACCGGTGAAATCCCACCGGTGGGCCGTCGTCGTCCGCGTGCGCCCCCGGCCGGGAGCGGCACCTCACCGCCGGGGCACCGCCGAACGGCCCACCGCACCGCGGAGCGTGGGGAACGCCTCCGTCAGCGCGGCGCGCCAGTCCCGCAACGGCTCCAGGCCCGCCTCCCGCCAGCGCGGCTGGTCCAGCACGCTGTAGCCGGGCCGCGTGGCCGGCCGGGCCAGCGCCCGGCTGGTGGTGGGACGGACCCGGTCGGGATCGGCGCCGAGCAGCCGGAACGTCTCGCGGGCCAGGGCGTACCAGGTGGTGCCGCCCGTGTTGGTCGCGTGGTAGACACCGGCGGGCGCCGCCCCGGCGAGCGCCGCCGAGCCCAGCGCCGCCAGCCGGTCGGCGAGGTCGGCGGTCCAGGTCGGCTGGCCGTGCTGGTCGTCCACCACGCGCACGGTGTCCCGCTCGGCCTCCAGACGGATCATCGTGGCCACGAAGTTGGGCCCGCCCGCCCCGTACAGCCAGGCGGTGCGGACCACGTAGCCGGCCTCGGGCAGGATGCTCAGCACCGCCCGTTCCCCGGCCCGCTTGGTGAAGCCGTACACCGTGCGCGGCGCGGTGGGGTCGTCCTCCCGGTAGGGCCGCACGGCCGAACCGGCGAACACGTAGTCGGTGGAGAGCTGGAGCAGGACGGCGTCCAGCGCGCGGCAGGCCGACGCGAGATGGCGCGGTCCGTCACCGTTCACCGCCATGGCCCGCGACGGCTCCGACTCCGCCGCGTCGACCGCGGTCCACGCCGCGCAGTTGACCACCACCGCCGGCCGGTGGCGTGCCAGCGCGTCGCGCACGGCCGCGCCGTCCGTGATGTCCAGGGCGCCGCGGCCGAGCGCGGTCACCGCCGCACCCCGGCGCAGCAGCAGGGAGGTGAGTTCGCGCCCCAGCATGCCGGACGCACCGGTGACGAGCCAGCGCGGGCGAGGGTACGGGGACATGGTGTCGGTCTCCGGGGGGTGCGCGCCCGGCGTCGGGCGGAGGGAACCCAGGGCGTGTCCTTCGGATCGTGCCGGGCGCGACCCGGAAGACACGTCCTAGGCGGGCAGCGAGCCGGCCGGGAGCAGCGGCTCCCACCAGGAGCGGTTCGTCCGGTACCAGGCGACCGTGGCGGCCAGCCCCTCGGCCAGGCCGGTGGCCGGCGCGAAGCCCAGTTCCCGCCGTATCCGGGTGGAGTCCACCGAGTAGCGCCGGTCGTGCCCCTTGCGGTCCTCGACGTGCACCACGCTGCTCCAGTCGGCACCGCACGCCTCGAGGAGCAGCCCCACCAGCTCCCTGTTGCTCAGTGTGGTGCCCCCTCCGATGTTGTACACCCGGCCGGCGCGGCCGCGGGTGCGGACCGCCTCGATGCCCCGTACGTGGTCGTCGACGTGCAGCCACTCGCGCACGTGCAGCCCGTCCCCGTACAGCGGCACCCGGTGCCCGTCCATCAGCAGGGTGATGAAGCGGGGGACCAGTTTCTCCGGGAACTGGTGGGGCCCGTAGTTGTTGGAGCAGCGGGTCACCCGCACGTCCAGGCCGTGGCTGACGTGGTGGGCCAGCACCAGCAGGTCGGCGGACGCCTTGGAGGCGGAGTAGGGGCTGTTGGGCCGCAGTGGTTCGTCCTCGGTCCACGAGCCGTGCTCGATGGACCCGTAGACCTCGTCGGTGGACACCTGGACGAACGGCGCCGCCCCGTGCCGCCGGGCCGCGTCCAGCAGCGTCTGGGTGCCGTGCACATTGGTGCGTACGAAGGCGGAGGCGTCGATCAGCGAGCGGTCCACGTGGGACTCGGCGGCGAAGTGCACGACCTGGTCCTGGCCGGCCATCACCCGGTCGACCAGCGCCGCGTCGCAGATGTCGCCGTGCACGAACCGGTACCGGGGGTGGTCGCGCACGGTCGCCAGGTTGGCCGGATTGCCGGCGTAGCTCAGGGCGTCCAGCACGGTCACCACCACGTCGGGCGGGCCGTCGGGGCCGAGCAGGGTGCGGACGTAGTGGGAACCGATGAAACCGGCTCCGCCGGTGACGAGCAGATGTGTGGTCATGGGAACGGGCTTCCGCCTTCCGGTCGCAACGGGTCGGGGTCAGGAGGCATCAGGAGGAGATCTGCGCCTTGCTGTGGTCGCCGAGCACGAGGCGGTGGGCGTGCGGCACCGGCGGCGCGGACGTCACCCGCACATGGCGGCCGATGAGCGACGCCTCGATGCGCCGCACCCCGCTGATGGAGGCGCCGCGCAGCACGATGGAGAACTCGACCTCGCTGTCCTCCACCAGGCAGTCCTCGGCGATGGAGGTGAACGGCCCCACGTACGAGCCGGCCACGACCGCGCCCGCACCGATCACGGCGGGGCCCACCACACGGGAGTTGCGCACCTCGGCGCCCTCCTCGACCCGGACGCGCCCGATGAGGTCGCTGTGCTCGTCCACCAGGCCGTCGCAGCGCGGCTCGGTCGCCTCCAGCACGAGCCGGTTCACCTCCAGCATGTCGGCCACGTTGCCGGTGTCCTTCCAGTAGCCGGTGATCTGCGTGGAGCGCACGTCCCGGCCGGCGTCGATCAGCCACTGCACCGCGTCGGTGATCTCCAACTCGCCGCGCCACGACGGCTTGACGGCCCGCACGGCCTCGTGGATGGCGGGGGAGAAGAGGTACACCCCGACCAGGGCCAGGTCGCTCCTGGGGTGGGCGGGCTTCTCCTCCAGCCCGCACACCCGCCCCGCGGCGTCGAGTTCGGCCACGCCGAAGGACCGGGGGTCGGACACATGGGTGAGCAGCAGATGTGCGTCCGGCCGGGCGGCGCGGAAGTCCCGGATGGGTCCCTCGATCCCCCCCACCACGAAGTTGTCGCCGAGATACATGATGAAGTCGTCCTCGCCCAGGTAATCGCGGGCCACCAGGACGGCGTGCGCGAGTCCCAGGGGTTTCGGCTGCGGTATGTAACTCACGTCGAGACCGAATTTCGAGCCGTCCCCCACGGCGTCGGTGATTTCCCCGAAGGTGTCGCCGACGACAATACCGACATCGGTGATGCCGGCCGCGGCGATCGCCTCCAGCCCGTAGAACAGGACGGGTTTGTTGGCCACCGGCACCAACTGCTTCGCGGACGTGTGCGTGATGGGCCTCAGGCGCGTGCCCGCTCCGCCGGCCAGTACGAGCGCTTTCATGTCGTTCTCCCTGTGTGGTCTTGGGAACACGGGGGCGTGGGAACACGGTGCGTGGCGCTGTCGCGGGAGAGGCCGCGCCGCCGGACAGCGGCGGAGGCGGCGGACGGTGTGACGTTTTCCCGCCGCGCGATCAATCCTTTTGCGTTAAGACTGCGTTGACGGGGACGGCCGATTGATCGTCGGCAGTGGCCGGAAAGGAGCGCATGGCCCGTGCCGTCGTCCCCGTGACCCTGTCCGGCACCCCCTGTCCTGCCGGTCTGCCGTGCGGCGACGGTGCCCGCGCCGGTGAGTGACCTGCCTATCCCGGGGTCGCCTTTCGGCCGCTTAGGGTTACTTTACTTAAACGTTCATGGATGCTAAGCATATGCCGGGTGAAAGAGAGAAGGCCCTGACCCGTGCTGCCGTGAATGCCCGGCGACCAAAGGATAGGTAATGGAGCCTGTTTTAGGTAACAGCCCTGTTCAAGCGCGTGACCAGCCAATGGGGTGCCTGGGAGAATCCGACGAGAACAGCTTCCAATTGTCCGACGTGGTCATGGTGCCGATCGATTCGCTCCGGGCCTCCGACTCCCCCCGCAGCTCCGGCGAGGATGCCGAGCACATTCGTACTCTCGCAGAATCCGGAGCGGAACTTCCCCCCATTGTGGTGATGCGGTCCACGCTGCGGGTCATCGACGGCATGCACCGGCTGCGGGCCGCCGGACTCCGCGGTGCCACCGAGATCGCGGTCCGGTACTTCGAGGGGGAGGAGAAAGAAGCATTCGTCCTCGCGGTCAAGGCGAACATCGCCCACGGCCTGCCGCTCTCCCTCGACGACCGAAAGGCCGCCGCGAGCCGCATCCTCACGAGCCATCCGCTCTGGTCCGACCGGGCCATCGGACGGGCCACCGGCCTTTCGGCGAAAACGGTGGCGACCCTGCGGTCCTGTTCGACCGCGGGAGTTACACAGTCGAACGTACGGGTCGGCCGTGACGGGCGGACCCGCCCCCTGGACGCCACCGAGGGACGGCAGTTGGCCGGCCGGCTCATCCAGGAGAACCCCACGGCGCCACTGCGCCAGATCGCCGCCCAGGCCGGGGTGTCCCTGGGCACCGCCTCCGACGTCCGCAAGCGGCTGCGCCGGGGCGAGAGCCCGCTGCCCGGACGTGACCGCGTACGGGAGAGGCCGGCCGCCGCCGAACAGCCACCGGCCCGTACCGAACGGGCCGAGGAGACCGTCCCCTCACGGGCTCTGATGCTGCGTCACCTCAGCCGCGACCCGTCCATACGGTTCACCGAGGACGGCCGGGTACTGCTGCGCTGGCTCAACGTGGTGGCCGTCCGCAGCCAGGACTGGGACCGGCTGCTCGGCAACGTGCCACCGCACCGCGCCGAAGTCATCGCCGAACTCGCCCGGGGCTGCGCCGAGATATGGCAGCGCGTCGCCGAACAGCTCGAACGGGCCGACGCCGACAGGTCCGACGAGCCGGCCCCCGGCGCCACCGACGGCGACACCGGCGCCCCCCTGCACCGGGCCGGCCTGCGGTGACGCACCCGGGCACGGCCACCGACGGCGCCCCCGAGAACCCCGGCCCCGCGGCCGGCCGCGCGCACACCGCGCCCCCCTGGTAGACCGCCCGGTCCCGCCGGCGGGACCCGCTCGGGTCACCGCGGCCGGGCCGCGGCGGGCAACTCCCCTCGAAGGAAAGACCGATGAGTACGCCGGAAACGATCGAAGTCCCCGACGCCCTGGCCGCGTCCCTGACGAGAAACGGTGGTGAGGAGGAACGGGCCTGGATCGCCGCCCTGCCCGCCCTGGTCGCGCGACTGCTCGGCCGGTGGGACCTGGAGCGGGACGGCGGCGTCGCCTCCGGCGAGGCCTCGCTCGTCGTGCCCGTACGGCGCGCCGACGGCACCCGCGCCGCGCTCAAGCTCCAGATGCCCCGGGAGGAGACGACCGCCGCGCTGACCGGGCTGCGCGCCTGGAACGGCAACGGCGTCGTACGGCTGCTGGACCACGACCCGGTGAGCAGCGCCATGCTGCTGGAACGCCTGGACGCCTCGCGCACCCTGGCGTCCGTCGAGGACGACGACGCGGCCATGCGTACCCTCGCCGGGCTGCTGGCCAGGCTGCACTCCGTCCCGGCCCCCGACGGGCTGCGCGGCCTCGGAGGGATCGCCCGCGAGATGCTGGAGGCCGTGCCCGGGGCCGTCGGCTCGCTCACGGACCCCGCCGACCGGCAGCGCCTGCGAAGCTGGGCGTCGGCCGTCACCGAGCTGGTCGGCGAGCCGGGGGACCGGATGCTGCACTGGGACCTGCACTACGACAACGTGCTGGCCGCCGAGCGCGAGCCATGGCTGGCCATCGACCCCGAACCCCTGGCCGGTGACCCGGGCTTCGACCTGTGGCCCGCGCTGGACACGGGCTGGGAGAAGCTCGAGGCGGCCGGGGACCCCCAGCGGGTGGTCCGCCGGCGCTTCGACCTGCTGACCGAGGCGCTGGGACTGGACCGCGAGCGCGCGGCCAACTGGACCCTGGGCCGGCTGCTCCAGAACACGCTGTGGGACATCGAGGACGGGCGCACCACGATCGACCCGTCGCAGACCGCCGTGGCCGACGCGCTGTCGCGCCGCTGACCCGGCACACACCCCACGGCGCACGGGCCGCACGAGCCGGCCGTACACCGCTGAACGCGACGCGCACCCACCCGGGCGCGCGTCGCGTTCTTCGCGTTGCCCGGACGCCCGGACGCCCGGACGCCCGGACGCCCGGACGCCCGGATGCCTGGATGCCCGGACGCCCGGACGCCCGGTGTCCGGGCACAGGAGCGCGCCGCGGGGGAAAGCGCAGGTGGCGCGCTCGTCCACGACGGCGCGGGGCGGCAGCGGACACAGTCGCGGATCGAGGCGGTGATTGTTAGCCTTCAGGCGGTCCGGTGGTCCGGGCGGCACCGCTGAGGAACGTCGCACCGGAATCCCGCGCGGTCCCCCCGAGCGGGGCCCGAACGCCCACCGGCACGTCGAGGCCGTTCCCGCCGTCCTTCCCGTACCTCCCGCCGTACGCCGTGCCCGCCGGGCCGTTCCCGGCGGCCGGCACACGTCCCGGCCCGCCTCCCGTGCACCGCCGCGCCCCCGGGCCCGGCGGACCACGCCGCGGGCCGGCCCGCGCCGCACCGGCCACCGGTCGTCATACCCCCCTGCCCATCCACGTGAGGAGTGTCATGAGCCTTGTCAGCGTGCACAACGAATGGGACCCGCTGGAGGAGATCATCGTCGGCACGGCGGTGGGCGCCCGCGTCCCCCGCGCCGACCGCAGCGTCTTCGCGGTGGAGTACGCGAGCGAGTACGACAGCCAGGACCAGGTCCCCTCCGGCGCGTACCCGGACCGGGTGCTGAAGGAGACCGAGGAGGAACTCCACATCCTGGTGGAGGAGCTGACCAAGCTCGGCGTCACGGTGCGCCGGCCCCAGGCCCGCGACAACGCCGCACTGATCAGGACCCCCGACTGGGAGACGGACGGCTTCCACGACTACTGCCCCCGCGACGGCCTGCTGTCCATCGGCCGGACCGTCATCGAGACCCCGATGGCGCTGCGCGCCCGCTTCCTGGAGTCGCTCGCCTACAAGGACATCCTGCTGGACTACTTCGCCAGCGGCGCCCGGTGGCTGTCGGCGCCCAAGCCGCGGCTGACCGACGCCTCCTACGCCCCGCAGGCCCCGGCCGGTGAGCGGCTGACCGACGTGGAGCCGGTGTTCGACGCCGCCAACGTGCTGCGCTTCGGCACCGACCTGCTCTACCTGGTGTCCGACAGCGGCAACGAACTCGGCGCCAAGTGGCTCCAGTCGGCGGTCGGCGACACCTACACCGTGCACCCCTGCCGGGGGCTGTACGCGTCCACGCACGTCGACTCCACCATCGTGCCGCTGCGGCCCGGACTCGTGCTGATCAACCCCTCGCGGGTGAACGACGCGAACATGCCCGACTTCCTGCGGTCGTGGGAGACCATCACCTGCCCCGAGCTGGTGGACATCGGCTTCACCGGCGACAAGCCCCACTGCTCGGTGTGGATCGGCATGAACCTGCTGGTGGTGCGGCCCGACCTGGCCGTGGTGGACCGCCGGCAGACCGGGCTGATCAAGCTGCTGGAGAAGCACGGGATGGACGTGCTGCCGCTCCAGCTCACCCACTCGCGCACCCTCGGCGGCGGCTTCCACTGCGCCACGCTCGACGTCCGCCGCACCGGCTCGCTGGAGACCTACCGGTTCTGATGTCCCGCCACGTCCACTACCGCCAAGGGAGGTTGACCACGTGATCGGTTACGGCGTCTGCGTAGGCCCGGGCAATCTGTTCGAGCGCATCTGCCTGCCGGGGATCGAGCGCGTCCGGACACCGGGCAGCCCGGTGTTCACCATGCGCAACCAGCGTTCACTGTTCTCGGCGTACAACGCCATGTTCGACCAGGCGGCCGCCAACTCCGACATCACCGGACTGGTGATGCTCCACGACGACGTCGAGCTGCGGAAGAACCCGGCCGAGGTGGCACAGCCGGTCTTCGAGGACGACTCCGTCGGGATGCTCGGCTCGGTCGGCGGCTCCGACACCGTCTCGCTGGCCTGGTGGAACGAGAAGGAGACCCGGCGCGGCCGGGTCACCGACTACGACAAGGTCCACGACTACGGGTCGGACCGCTACGAGGTCCACGCCGTGGACGACGTCATCCTGTGCGTCAACCGCTGGACCATCGAGAACATCCGCTTCCCCGAGGGGCACTACCGCGGCTTCGAGGGGCTCGGCGTCATCCTCGCCACCCTGATCCGCGCCGCCGGCAAGCGCGTGATCGTCCAGGACCTCCAGGACGTCATGCACCACAACGACGGCCGCGGTTTCAACGGTCTGAAGGACTGGCGCCACAACGAACTGCGCTGGCAGCGCGAGTTCTTCGACCTCAGCCCGCTCGAACGGGTGGGCAACCACCTGGAGCGGCTCACCATCCCCACCATCCCCCTGCGGCTCGCCGCCCGCCGGCTGGCGGTACGCGCGGCCGGCCGGGCCCACGAGGTCAGCGACGGGGAGACGGGCGACCCGGTGATCGACGAACTGGTCGGCGGCTGGTACCGGCGGTGCAAGCGCCTGCGCGGCCGCATGCTGGTGTGAGGAGAACACATGGCCAAGTACACACGGCTCCGCTACGACGTGACCCGGATCCCCCTCGCCGACCTCGTGCGCGAGGTGCTGAAAGTGGACGACCTGGAGGGCCTCGCGGCCAGCGAGTGGCTCGCCACCCGGGAGACCGACCAGAGCACGCCGTACCACAAGCAGTTCTACGACAACTTCGACATCGTCTCGCCCACCTACCGCATGCTGGCACGGCACCTGCTCGGCGACACCGTCGACGACATCTACCTCCAGCGCGTGCCCACCTTCCGCGTGCACCTGCGCAACTCCGTCGCCGTGGGCTCCTGGCACCGCGACCGCGACTTCGGGCATGACCCGGCGGAGGTCAACTACTGGGTGCCGCTCACCCGGGCCTTCGGCAACAACACCCTGTGGATCGACAACGAGCCGGTGCACGCCGAGTACGGCGAGGTCATCGTCTTCGACGGCGCCAACTCCTGGCACGGGAACGTCGTCAACGACACCGAGAGCAGCCGGGTCAGCATCGACTTCCGCACGCTGCCCCGGTCCGCGTACCAGCCCAACGGCAAGAAATCCGTCTCCTTCGGACTGCCCTTCCTGCTCGGCCAGTACTGGGACGTCGTCTGAACCTCGGCCGGCTCCCGCGCCACGACGAAATGGCCCCGACATGGTGATGACCTCCGAACCGACCGGGAACCCCCCGGGCGCCACACGCCCAGCGGAGTCCCTGACGCACCTCGACCACCGCTTCCGGGAGTTCCTGGCCGGTCTCCCGGACGACCGCCCCCCGTGGTTCTGCTTCTTCTCCTCCGGCCTGCTGCACGTCGTCCACCACTTCCTACGCTTCGTTCCCGAGCCGCTGAACTGCGTCTTCGTGTGCTCCGCGCTCAGCGCCGAGGAGATCGCGCTGCGCGACCGCATGAGCGGTGGCCTGCCCGTCTTCGACATGGACGACCGGGTGGGCAGCCACGAGATCTTCGAGCTGCTGCTGCGCAACACGGACCGGCCGTTCTAGAAGCTTCTGCTTCGTCACCGACACCGACTGGTTCGACCGCTGCATGGACGGACTGGAGCCGGGCGTGGCGGTCAGCGGCCCGCTCAGCTACGGCCCCATCCCTCTGGCCGCGCCGCCCTTCCTGGCACTGGACCCCCGGGTCCGCCCCGACATCGAGCGCGCCATCGGCGGCCCCGTCACGCCCGCCGCGTACGCGTACGTCCCCCCGGGGCCGGAGAAGGAGATCGACGGCGCGACGGTGCGGCTCATCGAGCCGCACCACGAGCGGGCGCTGGCCCGGGTGATGGCCCTGGAGGGTCCCCGGCTGCCGTTCCCGCAGGGCGGGGTGGTGGACGTCCTCGACGACGGCCGGGAGGTGCGCAGCCACGAGCGCCATCACCACCTCCACAACGGCAACGAGGTGATCCGCGTCGTCTTCGACGGGCTGATGTTCTACCAGCTGATGGCCCTGGCCGCGGGACTGCGGATCGCCCACTTCCACCAGTTCCCGGGCACCAAGGTCTTCGCCCCCCAACTGGTCCACGCCGGCGGCATCTCCTACTGGCATCGGCTGCGGCCCAGCGAGATCGCCGCGGGCATCCACGAGCTGCCCTGGTCGGCGCACGTCGACGCCCTGCTGCTGGAGGACTTCAACAAGCGGCCGGACGCCCCCGCGGGCTACCGCGCCCGCAGCACCCGGCTCGCCGCCAGTCTGCGCCAGTCCGCAGCCGACCTGGCGGGGCTGCGCGAGGAACTGCGCGCCAAGCTCACCTCCTCCGGCGTGGACGTGACCGACCCCCGCTGGGCCGCCGTACTCGACTGAGCGTTACGGAGACTTTCGATGAGAGTGGGAATCGTCGGGGCCGGCCGCATGGGCCGGCTGCACGCCCGTACGCTCCTGGAGCTTCCCGACCCACCGGCCCTGGTGGTCCACGACGTCGACCCCGACGGCGCCCACCAACTGGCCCGCGCCCTGGCGGAGGAGACTGGGGCCCGCGTGACGGTACGGCCGGCACTCGCGGAGGTCGTCGCCGGCGTGGACGCGCTGGTCGTGGCCACCCCGGCGACCCAGCGGCGGGCCCCGCTGCTGGCCGCGGCACGGGCGGGCGTGCCGGTGTTCTGCGAGAAGCCGCTGACCGCCGACGTGGCCGAGGCCCGCGAACTGGCCGGGGTCCTCGCCCACGCCCCACTGCACGTCGGCTTCCAGCGGCGCTGCGACCCCGCCTACCGGGCACTGCGCGAGCGGATCGCCTCGGGCCGGCTCGGCCGCGTCCTTCTCGTGCGGTGCACCGCCTTCGACCACCACCCGCCGGCCGGCGCGTACGAGCGGACGGCCGGCGACATCTTCACCGACTGCCTCATCCACGACATCGACGCCGTGCACTGGCTGACCGGACAGCCCACCGTGGCCGTCCAGGCCGACGGGGCACGGCTGCTGGGCGGCGCCGGGTACGACGTGGCCACGGCCGCCCTGACCCTCGCCGACGGCGCCCGCGCGGTGCTCACCGCGTCCCGGCTCGACCCGCACGGGTACGACCACCGCGTCGAGGTGCTGGGCACCGAGGGCTCGTACGCGGTCGGGCTCGACGCGCGGACCCCGCTGCGCCTGCTCGGCCAGGACGGCACCGGCTGCCCGCCCGCCCCCGGTGAGCACCCCCCGTACCAGGACTTCACCGACCGCTTCGCGACCGCGTACCGGCAGGAGATCGGTGACTTCGTCGACATGGTGACGCGGGGTGCCCCCAGCCCCTGCACCGCCGAGGAGGCGCTGCGCGCGCAGGAGGTGGCCGCGGCCGCCGGCCGGGCCGCCGCGACCGGCACCCGTGTCGTCCTGGACCCGGCACCGGCCGCCGGCGCGGCCACGCCCGTGGGGGGCAGGGCCGGATGAGCCGCACGTCCACCCACCGGGGACGCCGCTGGGCGCGGCGCTGCGCCGCCCTGGCCACGGCCCTGCTGGTCCTCGTCACCCTGCCCGCCGCCTCCACCGCCGACGGGGCGGGCGGAGCGGACCGGGACCGCGGACGGGCAAAGACCGTCCCGGGCCGCGCACCGGCGGACAACGTCATCCTGCTCATCGGCGACGGCATGGGCGACGCGGAGATCACCGCGGCGCGCGACTACTCCGTCGGCGCGGCGGGCCGGCTCGCCCTGGACACACTGGCCACCACCGGGCGGCGCACCACCTTCTCCGTGGACGAGCGGGGCCGGCCGGTCTACGTCACCGACTCCGCCGCCGGCGCCACCGCCTGGGCCACGGGCCGGCGGACCGTCAACGGACGGGTCTCCAAGACCCCCGGCACCAACCGGCCGCTGCCCACGCTGCTGGAGAAGGCCCGCCGCCACGGCTACGCGACGGGCAGCGTGACCACCGCCTCGGTCGCCGACGCGACCCCCGCCGCCCTGACGGCCCACGTCACGGACCGGTCCTGCAAGGGCCCCGCCGACATGGCCGAGTGCCCGGCGGACACCCGGGCGGCCGGCGGCGCCGGCTCCGTCGTCGAGCAGACGGTCGCCGCCCGCCCCGACGTCCTCCTCGGCGGCGGGGCCGACCACTTCGCACAGACCGTCACGGACGGCCCGTACCGCGGCCGTACGGTGCTGGAGCAGGCCCGCGCGGCCGGCTACCAGGTGGTGCGCGACCGGGCGGAACTGGCGGCGGCCCGCACCGACCGGCCCGTGCTCGGGCTGTTCGCGCCCGACTACCTGCCCGTGGAGTGGACCGGGGCACCGGCCGCGCCCGGCGGCACCGCGCCGCAGCGGTGCGCCGTCCGCAACCCCGCCCGGCCCGGCGGCACACCCACCCTGGCCGAGTCCACCCGTGCCGCGCTCGGCCAGTTGACGGCCCGCCGCGACCGGGCCACCGGCAAGGGCTTCCTCCTCCAGGTCGAAGGCGCCTCGATCGACGACCGGGCGCACGAGGCCGACCCCTGCGGGCAGATCGGCGAGACCCTGGCCTTCGACAGGGCCGTCGCGGTCGCCCTCGCGTACGCCGCACACCACCCCCGCACCCTCGTGATCGTCACCGCCGACCACGGCCACGCGACCCAGATCCTGCCCGACGACGCCCGGCCGGCCGGGCTGTCCACCACGCTCGTCACCGACGAGGGCGGCCGGATGCTGCTCGGGTACGCCACCGCCGGACCCGGCGGGACGCAGGAGCACACCGGCGTCACCGTGCCGGTCGCCGCCCGCGGCCCGCTCGCGCACCGCGTCCTCGGCCTCCGCGGCAACACCGAGCTGTTCGGCACCGTGTGCGCGGCGCTCGGACTGCGGTGAACCCGCGCCCGCCCCCTGACCCTTCCCGAACGTTCCCTTCCGAACCGACAGCCTCCGAACCGAAAGGTCACACCTTGAGCTCCTTCCAGGAATTACCGCGGTGGCCCCAGCTCACGGACGACGACATCGAGGCGGCGGTGGCGGCCCTGCGCTCCAACCGCCTGGTGGGGCAGGGCAACAAGACCGTCGAGGAATTCGAGGCGGCCCTGGCCGCCGGACAGGGCGTGGAGCACGCGGTCGCGGTGTCCACCGGCACGGCGGCCGTGCACCTCGCGCTGCACGTCCTGGACGTCGGGCCCGGCGACGAGGTCATCGTGCCCGCCCACACCTTCATCGGCTCGGCGAGCCCCGTCGTGTACCTCGGCGCCCGCCCGGTCTTCGCCGACGTCACACCGGACACCCACTGCCTGGACCCCGACTCGGTGAAGTCGCTGATCACCGACCGGACCAAGGCCATCGTGGTCGTCCACATCAACGGCATCGCCGCCGACATGGCCGCCCTGACCGCCGTCGCCGCCGAGGCGGGCGTCCCGGTCGTCGAGGACGCGGCGCAGGCGCTGGGCACCGAGATCGGCGGCCGGCCCATCGGCGGCTTCGGCGACCTCGCCTGCGTCAGCCTCTTCGAGCAGAAGGTGATCACCTCGGGCGGCGAGGGCGGTGCCGTGCTCACCGACAACCCGGACCACGCGGCGCGGCTGCGCCGCCTGCGCAGCCACGGCGAGGGCCCCATCGAGGGCCGCCCCGGCATGATCTGGGCGCACGAGGTCGGCTACAACTACCGCCTCACCTCGGTCCAGGCCGCCATCGGCCTGGCCCAGCACAAGCGGCTCGGCGAGATGGTCGAGGCCCGCCGCCGCAACGCCGCCCGCCTCTCGGAGCGGCTGGCCGGTGTCGAGGGCCTGGAACTGCCGGTGGAGCCGGAGGGCACCACCCACGCGTTCTGGAAGTACGCGGTGCGCGTGGCGCCGGGCGGCGGCCGCCGCCCCGCCGGCGAGATCGCGGCCGACCTCCGCTCGCGAGGCGTCCCGGTGCTGCTGCGCTACCCGTTCCCGCTGCACAAGCAGCCCGCGTTCGCCGGACACGAGGGCGTCTCCCTGCCGGTCGCCGAGCGGCTGTCCCAGGAACTGCTGGCGCTGCCGTCCCACCCGGGGCTCACCGAGGGGCACCTGGACCACATCGCCGACGAGGTCCGCCGGGCCGTCGCCGTCACGGCGTGACCCGCGTCCCGTCCACCGCACCGGCCGCGTACGTCACGGCGTGACCCGCGCCCCCGTCCGCCGACGGGACCGACGGGCGCCGCACCCGCCGCACCGGCCGTGTACCGGCGCGGTGCGGCGCCCGCCGACCCCCGACGACACCGACACACCAGGAGAGCCACATGACCACCGCCCCCCGGCCCGCCTCCGCCCCGCCCCCCGGCCCCGAGGGCCCGCCGCTGCTCCTCGGCACCTCCGCCTTCGGCCAGAACGAACGCGGCTTCCCCGTCTTCGACGCCTACTGGGAGGGCGGCGGCCGCGCCTTCGACACCGCCTGGCTCTACGGCCACGCCTACGGCCCCGGCTGCTGCGAGCGCACCTTCGGCGCCTGGGCCCGGTCGCGCGGCGTCGAGAAGGACGTCTGGGTGCTGGCCAAGGGCGCGCACACCCCGGAGTGCCTGCCCGACCGCGTCGAACCCCAACTGACCGAGAGCTTCGAGCGCATGGGCCGCGACGACGCCGCGCTCTACATGCTCCACCGCGACAACACCGACGTCCCCGTCGGGGAGTTCGTCACCGTTCTCGCCGGCCTCGTGGACCGCGGCCTCATCGGCGCGTACGGCATGTCCAACTGGACCCTCGCACGGGTCGTCGAGGCCGTCGCCTACGCCCGCGAGCACGGCCTGCCACTGCCCGCCGGCGTCTCCAACCAGTACAGCCTGATCGACATGGTCCACCCCATCTACCCCGGCACCGTGACCTCCAACGACCCCGCCTGGCGCGACTGGCTCGCCGAAGGGACCGTCCGGCTGTACCCCTGGGCGAGCCAGGGCCGCGGCGCGCACGCGCTCGCCGACCCCGACGAGCTGCGCACCGGTCCGCTCGCGGAGAGCTGGTACAGCGAGACCAACGCCGCCCGAATCCACCGCGCACGCCTGCTCGCCGGGCGCACGGGGATCTCCGCCACCGGCATCGCCCTCGCCTGGACCCTCTCCCAGCCCTTCCCGGTCGTCGCCCTCATCGGACCCCGGCTGCCCGAGGAGGTCCGCGACTCCCTGGCCGCCGCGGCCCACCGGCTCACCGACGCCGAGCGCGACTGGCTGGAGACCGGCGAGGGTGACCTCCCGGACCGCTGACCCATGGCGACCACCCCCACACCGACCCGCCCCCGTACACGGCCGCCCGCACCGGCCCCGCCGACCCCGCCGGCCTGGGCACCCATCCTCGGCATCGCGGCCGGTACCGCGGCGGTGCTCCTCCTGCTCGCCGACCGCCACGGCTACGACGGCGACGAGCTGTACTTCCTCGCGGCCGGCCGCCACCTGGACTGGGGGTACGCCGACCAGCCGCCCGGCGTGCCGCTGCTGGCGCTGCTGGCCGACACCCTCGCCCCCGGCTCGCTGCGCGTCCTGCGGCTCCCGGCCATCCTCGCCACCGGCGCGGGGACCGTCCTGGCCGCGCTGCTGGCCCGGGAGCTGGGCGGGGACCGGCGGGCGCAGTGGCTGACCGCGGCCGCCCACGCCCTGGCCCTCGGCGCGCTCGGGCGGCTGCTGTCCACGGCCGCCCTGGACGTTCCGCTGTGGACGCTGCTGACCTGGCTGCTGGTGCGCTGGGTGCGGCTGCGCCGGGAGGGCGTGACGCGCGACCGGCTGCTGCTCGCCGCGGGGGCCGTCGTCGTGGTGGCGATGCAGGTCAAGTTCCAGATCGTGGTGTTCTGCCTGGCCCTGCTGGTGGCGGCGCTGCTGTGCGGGCCGCGCGGGCTCCTCGCCCGGCCGCCGCTGTGGGCGGGCACGGGGCTCGCGGCCCTGTCGGTCGTGCCGGCGCTGGTGTGGCAGCACCGGCACGGCTGGCCGCAGTTGCGGATGGGCGAGGCGATCGCCGCGGAGGTCGCCCAGCGGGAGGGGCAGCCGGTCAACCTGGCGCTGATGGTCCTGGGCCTGGGGCCGGTGCTGGGCATGGCGCTCGGCCTGTACGGGCTCGGGCTGCTGCTCATGGACCGGGAGCCGGCCGGTTTCCGCTTCCTCGCGGTGGCCGCGCTGCTGGTGACCGGGTTCGTCGTACTGACCGGCGGGCGCGCCTACTACATCCACGGCGTGTTCCCCGCGCTCTGGGCGGCGGGCGCCGTCGGCCTCCAGCGGCGGCGGGCGGCACGGAAGGCGGCGGCGTCCGGCCGGCGCGCGGGCTGGGCGGTGTACCCCGTGATCGCCGTGTCGGCCGTGTGGCCGCTGCTGGACCTCCCGCTCCAGCCACCGGAGTCGTACGTCGGCAGGGCGCCGCACCGCTTCGACAAGCGCTCGGAGATCGGCTGGCCGGAGCTCGCCGACCAGGTCGCCGCCCTGTACCACCGCCTGCCGCCCGGGACCCGGGACCGCGTGGTGGTGATGTCCGACGACTACTGGGTGGCCTCCGCCCTCGCCCACTTCGGCCCCGCCCGGGGCCTCCCACCGGTCCACAGCGGCTCCCGCGGCTACTGGTTCTTCGGCCCGCCCCCCGCCGACCGCACCGTCGTCCTCCACGTCGGCCACCCCGACCCGGCACTCCGCGCCCACTTCGGCGCGGCCCGTCAGGTGGCCACCGTCGACAACGGACTGGGCATCGCCACCGAGTACCAGGGCCGCCCGATCCACCTCCTCAGCCACCCGAAGGCACCCTGGACCGACATCTGGCCCAAGCTCCTGCGCCTGGACCCCCACGGCCCGCGCACCGCGGCCAGTCCCGCGACGTTCATGCCGTAGTCAGGGAAGGCGGCCGTCACCGAAGCGCGCCGGAGGTTACAGCGGCCTATCGCCGGCCAGACCGAAGGAGAGGACCGCTGCAGGTGGCGCGGCCGAACGGACCCATGGCAGTGGCGCGTTGGGCGTGCTTGCCACTGACGGCGAGCACACACACCGCCTCGCCGCCTTTTTCGTCCAGGACGATGGCCACGGTCGGGGCTTTGCGCACCGCTACCTGCACCGTCTTCTTCCAGGGCAGTTCGGCGTCCTTCTCAACCGTGGCAGCACCGGACCGGCTGCCGGCGAGGTAGGAGATTTCGGCGGTTCCCGTGCCGGTCACCTCGTAGGTCACCTCGGCCGTCGGTACCGCTCGCGGTTCGGGCTTGTCCCCGGTGCTGAGCACGCCGTACCCGACCAGAGCGCCACAGGCGAGGAGCAGTACGGCGGAGATGACCACGCCTTGGCGGCCGCCGACCGACCCCTTCGCGGCGCGCTCCTGTGCCGGCCTGTCTTCCGGCGCGCCAGGAACGCTTTCCTTCCTGGTGTCCGACTCGGGATCAGTGCCGGGTTTCGGGCCGTTCTCCGGCGCTGTGTTCTCCGTGGATTCGCTGGACGGCATGAAGGGCCCGGCTTTCGGTGAGTCGGCTGACGTGGAAACCCGGGCGGTTATACACCATGCCGGTTCGCCTGAGCGAGCGACGGGAAGAATGGGACGAACAACCCGGATGAGAGCCGCCTTTTGTCGTGCTTGTCCGCAAGGTTGACAGCACGTCAGTCCCATGGCCAATACTCCCGCTGCCGCGCACGTGACCAGGCGCTTCTACGCGCTTGCTTGCCTGCTCGGGCTACTGGCTCGAAGCCGATCGGAAACCTCTGATCCGGCCCATTTGGCGTACCCAATATGTCCCTGCGGCCAAGCATGGGGCGCCGAAACAGAAAGGCACTTGCGTGTCCATCCCATACAGGAGACATATCTCCTGTCTGATCGTGGCAGCGGTCGCGGGAACGCTGCTACCACAGGTCGCTTATGCGGCGCCGTCATCGCCAACCAGCGGCGATGACAAGGGTGTTGTCGACACCATCACCGGCTGGTTCTCGGACGACGACGAGAACGCCTCCGCCGCGCCTCCGGTCGGCGGGAAGCTGGAGATACCCAGCCGCCAGAAGCTCCCCCGGGCGGTCTCCGAGCCCGCGCCGAAGCGGGTCAGGGAGCTGACCGACCGCCGCACCCCGCAGGCGCGCTTCTGGCAGTTGTCGGACGGGCGGGTGCAGGCCGAGCTGTCGGCCGTGCCGACCTCGTACCGCTCCGGCTCGTCGTGGAAGCCGATCGACCCGGCGGTGAAGCCCACCGCGCAGGGCTTCGCCAACACCACCAACACCGGCCGCAGCGCCTTCGGCCGCGGCGCCGGCGAGGTGCTGCGTTACGAGGCTCCCGACGGCCGCTCGGTCACCCTGGGCCTGAAGGGCGCCGCGAAGGCGCTGAAGCCGGAGGCCAAGGGCTCCACGGTCACCTACAAGGACGCCGTGGCCGGGGCGGACCTGCAGTACGTGGTCGGCGCCGGGCAGGTCAAGGAGAACATCGTCCTGGCCGAGCGCCCCGCCGGGCCGGTGACGTTCACCTTCACGCTGGACACCGAGGGCCTGGTGCCCCAGGTCCGCGAGGACGGCTCGATCGCCCTGTACGGCGAGGCGCCGCAGACGCCGGTGATGACGATCCCCGCGCCGTACATGACGGACGCGAAGAAGGACCCCCTGTCGCCCACCGGCGGCACCTACAGCACCAAGGTCACCCAGAAGCTCACCCGGGCCGCGGACGGCAAGGGCTGGACCCTCACCGTCACGCCGGACGCCTCCTGGCTGGCGGCCAAGGAGCGCCAGTACCCGGTCGTCATCGACCCGACGATCACCGTCACACCGAACGCGTCCCAGTCGCAGGACACGATGGTCCTGTCCGACCAGCCGTCGGTGAACTTCAACACCACGTGGAAGCTGTCGGCCGGCAAGACGGACACCGGCATCGCGCGCTCGCTGATCAAGTTCCCGATCGACGAGATCCCCTCGGGCGTCGACATCGACACCGCCCGCCTGGAGATGTACTTCGACCAGGCGCACACCACCAACGGCAACGACGTCACCATCGGCGCCTACCGGGCGACCGGCTCATGGGCCGAGTCCACCGCGACCTGGTCCAACACCAGCGCCCTGGTCGGTGAGCTGTCCGGCACCAGCGTCCAGCAGGACGACGGCGACACGGGCACCGCGGCCGTCGGCGAGTGGCCCAGGGCCTCCGCCACCGCGGCCAACGGCGGTGACTACGCGTACAACAAGAACACCGCGACCGGTGAGACGTACACCTGGCAGCCGAAGGTCCCCGAGACCGCCAGCTACCGCGTCGACGTCCACTACCCGGCCGCCTCCGACGCCGCCACCGCCGCGCCGTACACCGTCACCCACCGCGACGGCACCAACAGCTACACGGTGAACCAGACCGGCACCGGCGCCACCTGGAAGACCCTGGACGCCACCCAGCGGTACTTCTCCAAGGGCACCGCCGGCAAGGTCGTCCTCGGTGACACCGGCTCCGCCACCACCCGTACCCTCGCCGACGCGATCCGCCTGGTGAACCCGGCCTCGATCGTCAAGAACACCGGCGAGTACAACCAGTGGCACAAGTTCCCGGTCACCGACACCGTCCAGAAGTGGGTCTCCGGCACCGCCACCAACCACGGCTTCGTGGTCAAGGGCACCGACGAGTCCGCGACCGCGCCGACCGGCGGCCCGCGCTACGAGGCGGCCGACGGCAACACCTACGGCGGCGAGACGTCCACCTACCCGAGGCTTACCGTCACCTACGGCAAGGTGGGCGCCGCGCTCGACTCGCCGACCGTGGTGCACTCCACCGGCCCCGAGCTGTCGTGGGCCAAGTACACCAACACCACCGGTGACACCGGCCTGGACATCGTCGAGTACCAGCTCCACCGCTCCACGCAGCAGGTCTTCACGCCGTCCGCCGCGACGCTGATCGCCCCGATCCCGTCGACCGCGACGACGTACACCGACACCACGGCCGTACCGACGCCGGACTCCAGCTCGGCCGAGATCGGCAAGTCGTACTACTACCAGCTCGCGGTCAAGACCAAGGGCGGTGAGCTGCTCGGCTCCCCGACCCGTGTCGTGGGCATCCCCAAGGCCGGCCGGACGATGAAGATCATCCAGGCGGGCCAGGCCGACACCACGCTCTCCTCCGCCCAGCCCACCACCAACCAGGACAAGATCATGTCCTGGAGCGTGGGCCAGACCTGGCTGAGCGTCGGCAACAACTCCAGCACGTACGGCAAGACCCGCGCCGTGCTGAAGTTCCCCACCGCCGACATCCCCACCACCGCCACGGTGCTGGAGAACAAGCTGTACATGTGGGGCGCCGAGACCACCAGCACCAGCAACGGCGCGATCTACGAGCTCCACGCCCTCAACCGCGACTTCGACGAGACCACGGCCACGTGGAACAACGCCACCTCCACCACCGCGTGGACCACGGCGGGCGGTGACTTCGCGGCGGCCGTCTCCGACACCGTCCCGCAGATCACCGACGAGGTCGGCCGCCACTGGTGGGACGCCACGGGCCTGATGCAGAGCTGGGTGAGGACCCCGGCCGCCAACAAGGGCGCCCTGGTCAAGCTGAAGGACGAGACCACCACCGGCCCCCAGGAGCGCACCCTGTTCCTGTCGGCCGAGGCCGCCGACCCGCAGCTCCGCCCGTACATGCAGGTCATCTACGTCGACTCGACCACCGAGGACACGTACTACGCGCCGAACACACCGGCACGGATGACGCCGAACTCCACCTACACCGTGGACTTCACCGTCACCAACACCACCGCCACCGCGTGGGCGGCCGGTGAGCGCGAGCTGTCCTACACCTGGAAGCTCCCCGACGGCACCGACGTCACCACGGGCGGCAACCAGCTCAGCACCCCGATCCCGGCCCTGCTGCCGGGCCAGTCGGCCACCATCCAGGCCAAGGTGAACACGGCGATCAACTCCGACTCCGGCAACAAGCGCCGCGAGTACGTGCTCGGCTGGGACGTCCGCAAGACCGCCGACGGCACCTGGCTGTCCGCCGGCACCGGCGGCATCCCGTCGCTGAAGCAGAACGTGGCGATCGAGGACCCGACCTCGAACACCCTGGGCATGGAGAAGTTCTACTCGTACGCCGGCAAGAACACCGGCGCCGGTTCGAACTTCATGAACAACCTGGCCTCCGGAAACGGCGTGTGGCAGTACAACGCCTTCACCAACCCCGGACGCGGACTGAGCACCTTCGCCCGCCTGGCGTACAACAGCCAGGACACCACGGACACGGTCGCCGGCCACGGCTGGTCGTTCCAGTTCTCGGGCCCCATCCGGCTCGGCGCGCCGCTGGACTTCCACCCCAACCCCAACCCGACCGAGATCCGGCTCCCGGACGGCGACGGCACCACGCACGTCTTCCGCAAGCAGGCCGACGGTACGTGGCTGGCCCCGGCGGGCGTCCACTACAAGGTCACCATGAAGGCCGGCCTGGACTGCAAGCCCACCAAGGACCCGGTCCCGGACGCCTGGACGCTCACCCGCCCCGACGGCACACGGTTCCTCTTCGGCTGCGACGGCTACCTGACGTCCACGGTCGACAAGAACGGCAACACGCAGACGTTCACCTACGAGGAGCGCAAGTCCAACAACAAGCCGACCAAGTTCCTCAAGTACATCACCGACCCGGCCGGCCGGCAGACCCTCACGGTCGACTACTGGACCAAGGGCCAGTCCGGCTACCAGTACGTCAATGACTCCGGGGTCCTGACCACCGACGCCGGTGCGCTGAACAACTCGAAGATCTACGACCACATCCGCTCGGTGACCGACGTCTCCGGCCGGAAGGTCGAGTTCCACTACACCACCAAGGGCCTGCTCGGACAGTTCACGGACGGTGTGGGCTCGACGCAGCCAAAGGTGTTCAAGTTCACCTACGACGCGACGCAGGGCAACAAGAACGTCAAGCTCGTCAAGGCCACCGACCCGCGCGGCAACGCCACCAACCTGGCCTACTACGCCCCGCAGGCCGGTGACGACCCGAAGTACCACTGGTGGACCAAGACGATCACCGACCGTCTCGGTTTCCTCACGGGCTTCGCGTACAAGGCGAACACGACGAACCCCAAGTTCACCGACACGAAGGTCACCGACGCCGAGGCGCACGCCACGGACTACGTGACCGACGACTTCGGCCGCCCGGTCCAGACGACCAACGCCAAGTCCCAGGTCACCAAGTTGTCGTGGGACGCCGACAACAACGTCACGTACATGGAGGAGGCCAACGGCGCCAAGACCGCGTACTGCTACGACCAGAAGACGGGCTACCCCCTTTGGTCGCGCGACGCGGAGAACAACAAGGGCGGCGTCCCGCCGTCCTCGGACTGCGCCCCGGGCACCTACCCGGCGAACTCGCAGCAGTACAGCTACCAGACCCGTCTGGACGGCTTCTCCGCCGACCTGTTCACCAAGACCTCACCCGAGGGCCGCAAGTGGCAGTTCGGTTATGACTCGTTCGGCAACCTGAAGACGGTCACCGACCCCAAGGGCGTCGCGACCACGACGGCGGACGACTACACCACCACGTACGAATACGACGCGTACGGTCAACTGACCAAGGCGATCGACGCCAACGGCAACCCGACGACCAACAGCGAGTTCGGTCCGACGGGCTACCCGGCCAAGATCACCGACGCGTTGGGCAAGGCCACGTCGTTCGTCTACGACGAGCGCGGCCAGGTCCGCGAGACCACCGACGCCCTGGGCAAGAAGACCACGCAGACGTACGACACCTTCGGACGTCCGCTGACCAAGGTCGTGCCGAAGGACCAGGCGGCCGGAGACCTGATCACGCTGTCGGCGCCCGAGTACGACGCCAACGACAACGTCACCAAGGCGACGGCGCCCAACGGTGCGGTCTCCACGGCGGTCTACGACGCGGCCGACCAGATCACCTCGGACTCCGCGCCGAAGGACACCGCCACTTCCGCCGAGCGCAGGACGGTCTACACCTACGACAAGGTCGGCAACCTCAAGACGACGACCGAGCCCAAGGGCGCACTGACCACGGGCGACGCCACCGACCACGTCACCACCAACACGTTCGACGAGATCTACCAGCTCACCTCCGTGGCGAACGCCGCGCAGCACCGGATCTCGTACGAATACGACAACGTCGGCAACGTCACCCGGATCGTCGATCCGAGGAAGAACGCCACGACGGACACGGCCGACTACCTGACCAAGACCGCCTATGACCTGAACCACCGGGTCACCACGGTCACGGACGCCGCCGGCAAGTCCATCACGACGACCTACGACAAGGACTCCCTGGTCATCCAGACCAAGGACGCCGAGGGCAACATCACCTACGTCGACTACGACGAGCGCGGAAAGAAGAAGGAGGTCCGGACCCCCTACGAGGGGACCACGTTCCGCACGACCCGGTACGAGTACGACCAGGTGGGCAACACCACCAAGGTCATCTCCCCGCGTGGTACGGCCACGGCGGCCACGGACGACTTCGTCTCGCGCACCGAGTACGACGCGCTGAACCGTCCGGTCAAGCAGTTCCAGCCGTACGACCCGGCCGACTCCCGCTACAACAGCCCGAACGTCTACACCCAGACCGTGTACGACGCCGTGGGCCGCGTGGCGAAGAAG
This sequence comes from Streptomyces sp. WAC05374, assembly GCF_004353505.1. Lineage (GTDB taxonomy): Bacteria > Actinomycetota > Actinomycetes > Streptomycetales > Streptomycetaceae > Streptomyces. The sequence continues at coordinate 47,264 of NZ_SMNQ01000012.1, read as the reverse complement.
TCGCTGCCGCCGTCCGAGGGCCAGACGGTCCGCAACGACACGGTCTTCGAGTACTTCGACAACGGCTGGACGAGGAAGTCCACCGACCCGTGGGACATCTCCACCACGTACGACTACACCGAGCTCGGGCAGCAGAAGGCCCGCACGCTCACCTCGGCGGGCGGCTCCTCGGACCGCACCATGACGTGGTCGTACTACCCCGACGGCAAGCTGAAGTCCAAGGCGGACGACGGTGTGCCGGTGGGCAAGTCGGTGGTCCTGGTGGACAACTCCGACAGCCAGCACACCTCTTCGACCGGTACCTGGGCGAAGGGTGACATCGCCGGGCAGCACGGCTACGACCACCGCACGCACGCGGCCGGTACGGGCACGGATGCCTTCACGTGGACGCTCAACATCCCCAAGGACGGCACGTACACCGCGTACGTGAAGTACCCGAAGGTGACCGGCGCGGCCACGACGGCGAAGTACACGCTGTCGCAGGGCACCACCACGCACCCGTCGGTCACGAAGGACCAGAACGCCGCCACCGGCACCTGGGTCTCGCTCGGCTCGTACAGCCTCAAGCAGGGCAATGACGCCAAGCTGAAGCTGGAGCAGAACAGCGGCGGCATCGTCGTCGCCGACGGCGTGAAGCTGGTGCGTGACACGGCCGGCGAGACGGACTCCGAGAAGAAGTCCTTCGCCTACGCCTACGACGCCAACGGCAACCTGACCTCGATCGACGACACCTCGTCCGGTGCCAGGATCGACGCCTACACGATCGTCTACACCGGTCTCAACCAGGTGGCCAAGGTCACCGAAGCGCTCGCCGGGGCGGAGAAGAAGTCCACCTCGTACACGTACGACGTGAACGGCAAGCCGGAGACGATCACCCACCCCGACCAGTTCTCCAAGTACACCTACGATCTGCGGGATCTGGTCAAGACCGTCTCGGTCGGCAAGTCGTCCACGGACGGCTCGCCGAAGGTGACCTCGTACACGTACACCGACCGTGGTCTGAAGCTCCAGGAGACCAAGAACAACAAGAACACCGTCGACTACACCTACTACCTCAGTGGTGCGGTCAAGACGGCCGTCGAGAAGAAGCCGAACGGCACGCTCGTCTCCTCGCACACCTACGCCTACGACCCCAACGGGAACAAGGCGCAGGACGTCGCGAAGAAGATGAACGCCGACAACAACGCGGCCTATCTCGAGTCGACCACGGACTACACCTACGACCCCGCGAACCGGCTCGCCAAGTCGGTCAAGACCGGTAACGGTGCGGGCACCGAGACGTACGTCCACGACGACAACGCCAACGTCGTCAGCCAGACGGTCAAGGGCACGTCCACGACGTACACCTATGACCGCAACCGGCTGGTCTCCGCGGCGGTGGGCGGCTCGACGGCCACGTACAACTACGACCCGTTCGGCCGCCAGGAGTCCGTCACCGGTGGCGGCAAGGTCATCGAGCGCTCGGTGTACGACGGATTCGACCACGTCGTCGAATCCCAGAAGATGGACGACGCGGGCACGCTGAAGTCCACCAAGTACACCTTCGACCCGTTGGACCGTACGGCGTCCAAGACGGCCGACGGCAAGACCACCGACTTCACCTACCTGGGTCTGTCGACCGAGGTGCTCGGTGAGGAGGTCGCCGGCGCGCTGACGAAGTCGTACCAGTACAGCCCCTGGGGCGAGCGCCTCTCCCAGGTCAAGCACAACACCGACGGCACCGGCGAGGACGGCTACTACGGCTACAACTCGCACACCGACGTCGAGACGCTGACCGACAAGGACGGCAACTCCAAGTCCACCTACGGCTACACGGCCTATGGCTCGGACGACGAGTCCGAGTTCACCGGTATCGACAAGCCCGACGCCGGCGACCCGACCAAGGAGGCGTACAACCCCTACCGCTACAACGCGAAGCGGTGGGACGCCAACTCCGGCACCTACGACATGGGCTTCCGGGACTACAACCCCGGACTCAACCGGTTCACCACCCGGGACATGTACAACGGTGCCCTGGCGGACATGGGTCTCGGTTCCGATCCGTACACCGGAAACCGGTACTCCTTCACCGGCGGAAACCCCACCAGCTTCGTCGAGCTGGACGGCCACATCTTCGGCTGTGACTGGTGCGGCGACGTTCTCGACACGATCGGGGATGTCGCTGTCGGCGGTGTCAAGAAGGCGGGGGGCGGTTGGAAGGTCGCCGCTGACGTCTTCCTCAACGGCATCGGATGGAACACCGAGACGGCCTCCAACGGGTACGAGTCCGACTACACGGGTGACCGCAGCAAGGGCCGGCTCGTGGAGCCCGACGGGCAGTGGGACTGGGTTCCGGGAGCATCACGATTCCCGTTCACACAGGCCTCCTGCGAGGATGACGAGAGCTCGGTGTTCTACCAGCCTCTCGACAAGTACGACCGGGCGCAGGGAGTGCGGGCCTGCCTCAACAAGGGCGACTTCAGTTGGGTCAACGACAAGGGCCAGACGATGGGGAACCCTGACTCCGCGATCGCTGGGGCTCCGGTCCCGCGGCCCATGAGCAAGTACCCCGAGACCTGGACCCCGGGTTTCATCGATGGCGTGGGAATGAACCGTGGCCATCTGCTGGGCAATCAGTTGGGCGGTGACACAGACCGCCGGAATCTGGTTTCCTTGTACGGCAAGCCCAATAGGTCCCAGATGAAGAAGGTGGAGGACCAGGTTGCCGCCATGGTGAACAGTGGGCAGACGGTTTATTATGAGGTGACCGCTCACTACACTGGCAAAAACGGTGCACCGGACTACCTGACCATCAACTGGCTGAATCTGGATACCGGAGAAATTCCAGCCGATCCGATCACGATCTGGAACACTCCCACAGGGCTGAAACCCTGATCAGGTTCACTGGCTCGGCAAAGCGATAGCAGGTGCAGGTGAATACCGTTCTTCGGTATTCACCTGCACCTTTCACTTCAGAAAGGTTTCTTTATGTGGGTGCGGCGTCTGATCGAGTTGACCGACTGGGTGCCTTTGGATCTCACGGTCGACTGGGAGTCGATCGAGCGAGAGCTGCAGCTTCCGCTTCCGGCGGACTACAAGGAACTCTTCGAGGCTTTCGGCGGGGGTGTCTTCTGTGAGTCCGTCTTCTTCCTCGCACGTTCGGACGCCCTCTCTTTCGACCTTCTTGCGCAGTGGCGGGCTTCTGTTGCGGCAGAAGAAGAAGGTGACCCGTACCCGGTCTACTCACCGGGCGGCAAGGGTGTCATCGAATGGGCGGCGACGGAATGGGCGGATCAGTACTGCTGGCTTGTCGACGCGGAGCGGCCCGGTGAATTTTCGATTCTTGCTCGAGGCGATGTCGGCGAGTGGCACAGGTATGACATGTCGACGTCGGAATTCCTGTACCGGGTTCTTGCGGACAAGGAATTCAAGCCCTTCGGTGTCGCGGAGTACGGCCTTGACCCGACGTTCCAGCCGGGCCGCTCGGTCGACGGCAGTTGAGCAGGGTAGGACAGGGAGGGGTGCTGGTGCAGTCGCAACGTGCGGGCCGCGGACTCAGAATCGCCGCCTGGGTCCTGGTCCCGCTGGGGTTGGCGCTGTCGCTGGGAGCCGTGGGACGAATCGGAGCCACCGGTGACCTGGGCCGGGAACGGATCACCGTCGCAGGCGACGCGATGCGGCCCACCTATCGTCCGGGCGAGCGGCTCGCCATAGAGCGGGTCGACGAAGGTGACATACGCCGGGGTGATGTCGTTCTCGTCACTGTGCCGGACCGCTACGGGGACGCACCGGCCCTGCAGCGCGTGATCGGCCTGGGCGGAGACCGCGTGGAGTCCACCGACGGTACGCGGGTCGCGGTGAACGGCAAGGAGATCGACGAGCCGTACGTGATGCGCGACAAGTTCGGCACCACGGGCGCACCGTACGAGGTGACCGTGCCGGACGGGCGGCTGTTCCTTCTTGGCGACAACCGGCCCAACGCGAATGACTCGCGGTACTTCCTCGAAGAGCAGTCGGGCAGCGTCGCGGCCTCCGACGTGCGCGGCCGTGTCCGAGCCGAACGGGTCGTGCCGCTGGTGCCGTCGGCACTGGGGGCGTCCGGAGCCGTGCTCACACTGGTCGGGATCGGATTGGGGATCTGGGGGTATGTGACCAGGCAGCGTTCCCTGGCGCGGTGGTAACGACATGGTCCGTGGCTTGGCCCCGCTCGACGGCCCGTCGACGGCGACCCGGTCGCTCGCTGGACTCGAGAACGGCCATTCGGCAGAGTTCGCGGATGCGAATTGAGGTCGTCGCAGCGGCCCCGACGCCTATAGCCAGTCCCGCTTCTTGAAGACCACGTACAGGCTCGAACACACCACTGCCATCAGCAGGATCGCGAAGGGGTAGCCGTACACCCAGTGCAGTTCCGGCATGTGGTCGAAGTTCATGCCGTAGATGGTGCCGACCAGCGTCGGGGCGAAGAGGATGGCCGCCCACGACGAGATCTTCTTGATCTCCTCGTTCTGTTCGAAGCCCGCCTCCGCCAGTGCCCGCATCTCCGCGTTCTGCTGCTGGGTGACCAGGGTGGCGTTGACCGTGAGGATCTCGGTGAGGGCCTGGCGGAAGCCGTCCACGCGTTCGCTGGTGTGGGTGACGTGGTCGGCGACGTCGCGCAGGTGGCGCTGGAGCTCCTCGTCCGTGCCGTACTTGGCGAAGCCCGCCATCAGGCTGTGGAGCATGCCGACCATGGGACGGGTGGCGCGCTGGAACTCGACCATCTCGCGGGAGAGTTCGTAGATGCGGCGGGACACCTCCGGGTCGCCCCGGAAGACCTCCGTCTCGATCTCGTCGATGTCGTTCTGGACGCCCGCCACCACCGGGGCGTAGCCGTCGACGACGGCGTCGAGGATGGCGTACAGCACCGCCTCCGGGCCCAGGGCCAGCAGCTCCGGGGTCTCCTCCATGCGGCGGCGCACCGCCGAGAGGTCCGGGGCGGCGCCGTGGCGGACCGTGATGAGGAAGTCCGTGCCCAGGAAGATGTGCAGCTCGCCGAAGTCGACCTCCTCCTGCGCGTCGAGGTAACGCGCGGCGCGCAGCACGACGAAGAGCGTGTCGCCGTACCGTTCCAGCTTCGGGCGCTGGTGCGCCTCCATGGCGTCCTCGACGGCCAGTTCGTGGAGGTCGAACTCGGCCGCCAGGGAGAGCAGTTCCGCCTCCGACGGGCGGTGGAGCCCTATCCAGGCCATGCCGTCCGGCTCCTCGCGCAGTTGCCGGAGGGTCTCGGCCAGCGTGCCGGGCGAGGACACCTTGTGGCCGTCCCGGTAGAGGGACGCCTGGACGACGCTGCCCCGGTCGGGGGACGAGGAGCCGGAGGAGGAGGGGGAGGCGGACGCGGCGGAGACGCGCTCGGCGACCGGCGCGGGGGCCGGGGAGCGCCGTCGCCAGTTCGGCTTCTTCGAGGGCAGGGTCATGTGGGGCTCACCTCCCGGTCGCACCATATACGCGCCGGTTCGCCCTGGCACGGCAGGACCGGCGCCCTATTGCGGACAGCAGTTGTCCGCGAGGGAGCGTAGCGTGCGCGGCATGGACTCCGAGAAGAAGCCCGTGCTCTCCACCCGCGCCCTCAACCGTGCCACCCTGGCACGGCAGCTCCTGCTGCGTCGTACCCCCATGCCGGCGAAACACGCCGTCGCCCACCTCGTCGGACTCCAGGCGCAGAACACCAAGCCGCCCTATTACGCCCTCGCCGCCCGCCTCGACGGATTCCGCCCCGAGGAACTGTCCGCGCTGATGGAGGCCCGGGAGGTGGCCCGGATCGTCACCATGCGGTCCACCATCCACACCCACACCGCCGACGACGTCCTCGCGCTGCGCCCCCTCGTCCAGGCCGCCCGCGACCGGGAGGTCACCCTCTTCCGCAAGGGGCTCGTCGGGGTGGACCTGGAACGGCTCACGGCGCTCAGCCGCGACCTGGTCGAGGAGCGGCCCCGTACGCCCAAGGAGATCCGCGAGGCGCTGCTGAAGGAGTGGCCCGACGCCGACCCGCTCGCCCTGACCGTCGCCGCCCGCTGCCTGCTGCCGCTCGTCCAGGTCACGCCGCGCGGCCTGTGGGGGCGCGGCGGCCAGGTGGCCCTCACCACCGCCGAGACCTGGCTCGGGAGATCCGCCGAGCCGGTGACCCCGCAGGCGGCCGTCCTGCGTTACCTCGCCGCCTTCGGCCCCGCCTCCGTCAAGGACATGCAGACCTGGTCGGGCCTGACCCGGCTGCGCGACGCCTTCGAGGCGCTGCGCCCGACCCTGCTGACCTTCCGGGACGAGCAGGGCGTGGAGCTCTTCGACCTGCCCGACGCGCCCCGCCCCGACCCGGACACCCCGGCACCGCCCCGCTTCCTGCCTGAGTTCGACAACCTGCTGCTCTCGCACGCCGACCGCACCCGCGTCGTCCCCAAGGAGTACAAGGACCGCACCTGGAAGGGGAACCAGGCCTACCGCACCTTCCTCGTCGACGGCTTCCTCGCCGGGACGTGGCGGCCGGAGGAGACGGCGGCAGGGGGCACGGCGAGACGGGGCACGGCGACAGGTGGCACGGTGACGGTTCAGCCGTTCGGGACGCTCACCCGCGAGCAGCGCGCCGCCGTGGCGGAGGAGGCCGCACGGACCATGGCGGTGATGGCCCCGGGGACGACGTACGACGTACGGTTCGGCACGTTCTAGTCCGCGCGGCCCGTCGCCGCCACCGTCACGCCCAGGCCGATCATCGCGAAGCCGCCCGCACCGCCCACCATCGACAGCCGGCGGTCCGAACGGGCGAACCAGCCGCGGGCCGCCGCCGCGCCCAGTCCCCACAGGGTGTCGGTGACCAGGCCGATGCAGATGGGCACCAGGCCCAGCAACAGCATCTGGAGCGCCACCTGCCCCGCCGCGTGGTCCACGAACTGGGGCAGCACCGCCGCGAAGAAGACGATGCCCTTCGGGTTGGTGACCCCCACGACCACGCCGTCCACCACCGTGCGCAGGTCAGCCCGCGACGCGGCCGGCTCCGGCGCGTCCATCAGGGCGGCCCTCATCTCCTTGCGGTGCCGGAACGCCTGCACCCCGAGGAACACCAGGTACGCCGCGCCCGCCAGCTTCACCGCCATGAACACGGCCGCCGACCGCTCCACCGCCGCGCCGATCCCCAGGGCGACGGCCACCACCAGGACGTACGAGCCCAGCACATTGCCGAGCACCGTCGCGATCGCCGTACGCCGGCCGTGCGCCAGGGCGCGGCCGATCACGAACAGCACGCTCGGGCCCGGGATCACGATCACGAGCATCGACATGGCCGCGAAGGCCAGCACACGGTCTGTGGACACCATGGCCCTATGCGCGCCCCGCCCCCCGGCACCCGGCCGTCACGGCAACAGCCCCGCCCGTCCATCGAGCCCGCCGTCACGGCAACAGCCCCGCCGCCGCACACGAGCCCACCGTCACGGCAGCAGCCCCGACCGGCGGGCCGACGCCACCGCCTGGCCGCGGGTGTGGGCGCCCAGCTTCCGCATCGCCGAGCGCAGGTAGCCCTTCACCGTCTCGGGCCGCAGGCCCAGCCGGCCCGCCACCTCCGCGTTCGTGGCGCCCGACGCCACCGCCGCCAGGACGTCCGTCTCACGGGGCGTCAGCGTCACCCGCCCCGCTCCCGCCGGCACCCGGGCAGACGCCAGGCGCCCGCACACCGCCAGCAGCTCGGCGCGCAGGGCCGGGTCGGCGATCCGGGGCGCCAGCGCCCGCAGTTCACCGTGCGCCTCCCGGACGCCCTCCCACGCCGCCGGGTCCTCCGGCACTCCGCCGTCCCCGGCCGCGTCCGGCCGCCCCGCCCCGTCCCGCACCACCAGGGCCTGCTCCACGTCCCGGGCCGCCGCCACCGCCGCGTCGAAGACCCGGTCCCCGAGCGGCAACGGCACCCGCAGCCCCCCGTACAGCACCCCGCGCACCCGCCGGCCCACGACCACCGGCACGGCCAGCACCGACCGGAGGCCCTCCGCCGCGACCGGCCCGTCGTACTCGTGGCTGATGTGCCGGGCCGAGGCGTAGTCGGTCACCGCGCACGGCCGGGCCAGCGCGATGGCCTTGCCGCCGAGCCCGTTGCCCGCCCCGATCGCGAGCCCGCCCAGCGCCGTGGACAGCGCCCCGTGCACCTCGGCGATCCGCATGCGCCGGCCGTCGTGGAGCAGCCCCCCGAAGGCGATGGGCAGCCCCGTGTCACGGCGCAGGCGCAGCAGGGCCCCGCGCATCTCCACAGCTTCCACCCGCTCCGGCACGTCACCGCTCCTTCACCCCCGTTCGGGGGTAGTGAGACCTGGGTCACCGATTACACGATGCCGGTGACGGGTCCCGCAACGAGGAGGACGCATGGCGGCGAGCGGCGCGACACGGAAGTTCCGGGAGGCCCGGGACTTCCTGCTGCGGCACCGGGAGGACTACGAGGCGGCGTACGAGGGGTTCACCTGGCCCCGGCCGGACCGTTTCAACTGGGCCCTTGACTGGTTCGACGTCATCGCCGAGGGCAATGACGCGACCGCCCTCCACATCGTCGAGGAGGACGGCACCGAGGCGCGCGTCAGCTTCGCCGAGATGCGCACCCGCTCCGACCGGGTCGCCAACTGGCTGCGCGGCCTGGGCGTACGGCCCGGGGACCGCATCGTGGTCATGCTGGGCAACCAGGTCGAGCTGTGGGAGACCGCCCTCGCGGCGATGAAGCTGCGCGCCGTCGTCATCCCCGCGACGCCGCTGCTCGGCCCCGCCGACCTCGCCGACCGCGTCGAGCGCGGCCGCGCACGGCACGTGATCGTGCGCTCCGAGGACACCGGCAAGTTCGCGGACGTGCCGGGGAACTACACCCCGATCGCCGTCGGCGCGCGCGTCCCGCACTGGATCGCGTACGAGGACGCCTACGGGGCCTGTACGCCCTTCGTGCCGAACGGCGAGACCCGCGCCGACGACCCCCTCATGCTGTACTTCACCTCCGGCACCACCGCCCGCCCCAAGCTCGTCGAGCACACCCACACCTCGTACCCCATCGGTCACTTGGCGACCATGTACTGGATCGGGCTCCGGCCGGGCGACGTCCATCTGAACATCTCGTCGCCCGGGTGGGCCAAGCACGCCTGGTCCAACCTCTTCGCGCCCTGGAACGCCGAGGCGACCGTGTTCATCCACAACTACACGCGCTTCGACGCCGCCCGCCTGATGGCCGAGATGGACCGGCACGGCGTCACCAGCTTCTGTGCCCCGCCGACCGTGTGGCGGATGCTCATCCAGGCGGACCTGTCCGCGCTGCGCACCCCGCCCCGGGAGGTCGTCGCCGCCGGCGAGCCGCTGAACCCCGAGGTCATCGAGACCGTACGGCGCGAGTGGGGTGTCACCGTCCGGGACGGCTTCGGGCAGACCGAGACGGCCGTCCAGGTCTCCAACAGCCCCGGGCAGTTGCTGAAGGCCGGCTCGATGGGGCGGCCGAGCCCCGGCTTCCGCATCGAACTGCTCGACCCGGTGACGGGGAAGCCGGGCGCGGCGGAGGGCGAGATCGCCGTCGACCTGTCGACCGGGCCGGTGGGCGTGATGACCGGCTACCACGGCGACCCGGAGCGTACGGCCGAGGCGATGGCCGGCGGCTACTACCGCACCGGGGACATCGGCGCGCGCGACGCCGACGGGTACGTGACGTACGTGGGCCGGAGCGACGACGTCTTCAAGGCGTCCGACTACAAGATCTCACCGTTCGAGCTGGAGAGCGCGCTGCTGGAGCACGAGGCGGTGGCGGAGGCGGCGGTCGTCCCGGCGCCCGACCCGGTCCGCCTCGCGGTCCCCAAGGCGTACGTCGTCCTCGCCGACGGCTGGGACCCGGGCCCCGAGACGGCGAAGGCCCTGTTCGCGCACTCGCGGGCGGTCCTCGCCCCGTACAAGCGCGTCCGGCTCATCGAGTTCGCCGAGCTGCCCAAGACCGTGTCGGGGAAGATCCGCCGGGTGGAGCTGCGCGAGCGCACGGCGGCGGGGTCGGCCGCCGAGTACGCGGAGGGGGACCTCGTATGAGCCTGTCCTACGCGCACGGAGTGGGCGGCACCGCGCTGCTCGGCGACACCATCGGCGCCGACCTGGCGCGGACCGTGGCCCGCCACCCGGACCGGGAGGCGCTGGTCGACGTGCCGTCCGGCCGCCGCTGGACGTACGCGGAGTTCGGCGCCGCCGTGGAGGAGCTGGCGCGCGGGCTGATGGCGGCGGGGGTCGCCAAGGGCGACCGGGTCGGGATCTGGGCGGTGAACTGCCCCGAGTGGGTGCTCACCCAGTACGCCACGGCCCGGATCGGCGCGATCATGGTGAACATCAACCCGGCCTACCGGGCGCACGAGCTGTCGTACGTGCTCAACCAGGCGGGGGTCTCGCTCCTGATCGCGTCCCTCGCCCACCGGACGAGCGACTACCGCGCCTTGGTGGAGCAGGTGCGCGCCGGCTGCCCGGGGCTGCGGGCGGTGCACTACATCGCCGACCCCTCGTGGGAGGAGCTGCTGGCCGGGACCGTACCGGACGGTGAACTGGCCGCCCGGGAGGCGGAGTTGTCGTGCGACGACCCCGTCAACATCCAGTACACCTCCGGGACCACGGGCTTCCCCAAGGGTGCCACCCTCACCCACCACAACATCCTCAACAACGGTTACTCCGTGGGGGAGACGCTCGGCTACACCGAGCGGGACCGGATCTGCCTGCCCGTGCCCTTCTACCACTGCTTCGGGATGGTGATGGGCAATCTCGCGGCCACCTCGCACGGCGCCTGCGTGGTGATCCCGGCCGCCTCCTTCGAGCCCGCCGCCACCCTGGGCGCCGTCCAGCGGGAGCGGTGCACCTCGCTGTACGGCGTACCGACGATGTTCATCGCCGAGCTGAACCTGCCGGACTTCGCCTCGTACGACCTCTCCTCCCTGCGCACCGGGATCATGGCCGGCTCGCCCTGCCCGGAGGAGGTGATGAAACGGGTCGTGGCCGAGATGCACATGGCGGAGGTGTCGATCTGCTACGGCATGACGGAGACCTCCCCGGTCTCCACCCAGACCCGGCGCGACGACGACCTCGAGCGCCGCACGGGCACCGTGGGACGGGTGATGCCGCACGTCGAGATCAAGGTCGTCGATCCGGTGACCGGCGTGACCCTGCCGCGCGGCGAGGCGGGCGAGCTGTGCACCCGCGGCTACGGCGTGATGCTCGGCTACTGGGACGAGCCGGAGAAGACCGCCGAGGCGATCGACCCGGGCCGCTGGATGCACACGGGCGACCTCGCCGTGATGCGCGAGGACGGGTACGTCCGGATCACCGGCCGCATCAAGGACATGATCATCCGGGGCGGCGAGAACGTCTACCCGCGGGAGATCGAGGAGTTCCTGTACGCCCATCCCAAGATCGCCGACGTCCAGGTGGTCGGGGTCCCCGACGAGCGGTACGGCGAGGAGATCCTCGCCTGCGTGATCCCGCGCGACCCGGCGGACCCGCCGACCCTGGACGAGATCACCGCGTACTGCCGGGAACGGCTGGCGCACTACAAGGTCCCGCGCCGGGTGGAGATCCTCGACGCCTTCCCGATGACGGTCAGCGGCAAGGTGCGCAAGGTCGAGCTGCGCGAGACGTACGGGGGCGCGCCGAGCGCGGTATGACCCTCGCGGGCGCCCGGCGCCCGGTGGTCACACGCCCCGGGCGACGAGCTCGTCCGCGGCGCCGTTGAGAGGCTGCGGCGTGCCGGTGAGGTCCATGACGAACAGCGGCAGCCGCAGCCGGTCGGCGCGGGCGCGGGCCTTCTCCTCGTACCCGGCCAGGGAGAACGACACGCTGGTCACCGAGGCGGCGAGGCCGGTCAGCCACAGGCACTCCACGGCGCGCAGGGAGGTGGGCCGGGTGGTCGGATCGACCTGGGCGACCAGACCAGGGCCGCGCAGTTCGATGCCGAACCCGGAGCCCGGCCCGTAGGGCGCGCCCGAGGTGTCCTCGGGCTGGACGACGTCGCGGAAGCCGAGCCAGCGCAGGTAGAGCGCGGCGGCGGTGACCGCGTCGCGGGCGGTGCGGATGGTCACGGGCCGGAACGAGGGGCGCCGCACCGCGGCCGCGCGCGGCAGCGGCGGCTGGGAGGGCGCCGTCGAGACCCCGGTCGTCGACGCGGTCGCCCCGGGCGGCGGCCCCACCGGCCCGCCCCCGGCGGCCCCGGGGGAGTTGGGGGCGGAGGAGCCGGGTGTGGGGGTGCCGGATGTGGGGGAGCCGGGCGCCGGAGTGCCGGGGGCGGAGGGCCCTGGTGCGGGAGACTCGGGCGTGGGGGAGCCGTGCGGGGAAGAACCGGGCGCGGAGGACCCTGGCGCGGAAGGCGCGGACGCCTCGGTGCCGGACGCCTCGGTCCCGGGCGCCGCGTGCCCGGGCGCCGCGGGATCCGGATCGGCGGCGTCCGGCGCGGAGGTCCGGCTACCGGAGGACCCCGGCGCGGTATCCCCGGACGGCGCAGGGCCGGACGGCGCGGAACCGGACGGCGCGGACCCGGACGGCACAGGACCGGACGGCACAGGACCGGACGGCACAGGACCGGACGGCACAGGACCGGACGGCACAGGACCGGAAGCCGCCGGACTGAACGGCGCGGAACCGGACGCCGCAGGGCCGGACGGCGCGGACCGGGTGGTGGGCCCCGGGGCCGGCTGCGGCGGTACGACGGTCACCGGCCGTACCGCGACGCGCAGCACCGTGCCGCACGGGCAGCCCAGCTCGGGCTGCGGCCACTGGTCCCGGCGCCCGCAGGCCGTGCAGCGGACCGTGACCCACTCATCGGTCCAGGTGCGGTGGGTGATCGGCTCGGCGGGAGCGCCCCTGAGCAGCGGCGGGACGACGGGCACACCGCACGGGCACGGGTAGACGGGCGGTGCGTACGCGTGCGTACGGCGGCAGGCCGGGCAGCGCACCGGGACGTTCTCTCCCACGAAGGACCCCCTTCTTCACGCCATCCATCGTCCACCAAGGGCGGCCGCTCGGGGACGGAGTTCGGCCATCCCTTGACTGCATCTCTCACACACCTTAGATTGCTTCCGTATAGCAGAACTATACTTCCGCATTACGGAATCGAAGCTCTCAGGTGGCGCGACAGAGCCCGAATCCGCCGGCCGAAGCAGGAGCACCCATGCCTCGTATGACCGCCGCCCGAGCGGCTGTTGAGATCCTCAAGCGCGAAGGCGTCACCAACGCGTTCGGTGTGCCGGGCGCGGCGATCAACCCCTTCTACAAGGCCCTCAAGGAGGGCGGCGGGATCGACCACACGCTCGCCCGCCACGTCGAGGGCGCCTCCCACATGGCCGAGGGCTACACCCGCGCCAAAGCGGGCAACATCGGTGTCTGCATCGGCACGTCCGGCCCGGCCGGCACCGACATGATCACCGGCCTGTACTCCGCCATCGCGGACTCGATCCCGATCCTGTGCATCACCGGCCAGGCCCCGGTCTCGAAGCTCCACAAGGAGGACTTCCAGGCCGTCGACATCGCGTCGATCGCCAAGCCGGTCACCAAGGCCGCGACCACCGTCCTGGAGGCCGCGCAGGTCCCGGGCGTCTTCCAGCAGGCCTTCCACCTGATGCGCTCCGGCCGCCCCGGCCCGGTCCTCATCGACCTCCCGATCGACGTCCAGCAGACCGAGATCGACTTCGACCCGGAGACGTACGAGCCGCTGCCGGTCTACAAGCCGCGCGCCACCCGTGCCCAGGCCGAGAAGGCCCTGCGGTTCCTGCTGGAGTCCGAGCGCCCGCTGATCGTCGCCGGCGGCGGCATCATCAACGCCGACGCCTCCGACCTGCTGGTCGAGTTCGCCGAGCTGATCAACGTGCCGGTCATCTCCACCCTCATGGGCTGGGGCACCATCCCCGACGACCACGCGCTGAGCGCCGGCATGGTCGGCGTCCAGACCGCACACCGCTACGGCAACGCGACCTTCCTGGAGTCGGACTTCGTCCTCGGCATCGGCAACCGCTGGGCCAACCGCCACACCGGCTACAACATGGACGCCTACACCAAGGGCCGGAAGTTCGTCCACGTCGACGTCGAGCCCACCCAGATCGGCAAGATCTTCGCCCCGGACTACGGCATCGCCTCGGACGCCAAGGTCGCGCTCGAACTCTTCATCGAGGTGGCGAAGGAGCTCAAGGCCGAGGGCAAGCTGCCGGACTTCGGTGCCTGGGCCGCCTCCGCCCAGGAGCGCAAGGCCACCCTGCAGCGCCGCACGCACTTCGACAACATCCCGATCAAGCCGCAGCGCGTGTACGAGGAGATGAACAAGGCCTTCGGCCCGGAGACGCGCTACGTCACCACCATCGGCCTCTCCCAGATCGCCGCCGCGCAGTTCCTGCACGTCTACCGGCCGCGCCACTGGATCAACTGCGGCCAGGCCGGCCCGCTCGGCTGGACCATCCCGGCCGCGATCGGTGCCGCCGTCGCCGACCGGGAGACCCCGATCGTCGCGCTCTCCGGCGACTACGACTTCCAGTTCATGATCGAGGAGCTGGCGGTCGCCGCCCAGCACAAGGTCCCTTACGTCCACGTCCTGGTGAACAACGCCTACCTCGGTCTGATCCGTCAGGCGCAGGTCAACCTGGACATCAACTTCCAGGTCAACCTGGAGTTCGAGAACATCAACACCCCGGAGCTCGGCGTCTACGGCGTGGACCACGTCAAGGTCGCCGAGGGCCTGGGTGTCAAGGCGATCCGGGTCACCGACCCGAACGAGCTGGGTGCCGCCCTGGAGGAGGCCAAGAAGCTCGCCGCCGAGTACCAGGTCCCGGTCGTCGTCGAGGCCATCCTGGAGCGCGTCACCAACATCGCGATGAGCAAGACGGTCGACATGAGCAACGTGACCGAGTTCGAGGAGCTCGCCACCGAGCCGGGCCACGCCCCGACGGCGATCCGCCCGCTCGTCTGATCCCGCCCTCGTGAAGCGGCCCCCGTACCGGAGAAGTCCCGGGACGGGGGCCGCCGCGCGTCGCGCCGCCCTCAGGAGGACCAGCGCAGGGCGCGCAGCACGCGCCACTCGACGCTGGCGGCCCGGTCGGCCTTGATCTCCACCCGTAACACCTCGTCGCGGTCCAGCACCCCGTTGCGCGTGACGGCCACGTTCAGCAGGCCGTCCGGGCCGATGGTGCCCGCGTCGATGGGCAGGTCGAGCGACCGGTGCTTGGTGGTGAGGTGATAGTCCTGGAAGCGCATGGTGACGCGCGTGCCGGCCTGGCCCCTGACCGTGGCGTACGCGGTCGCGGAGTAGGCGCACGGGCCCTGGAGCAGTGCCGCGTCGTTGGCCATGGCCAACTGTTTGTACGTTCCCGCCGTCAGTGCGGGGCCGCCTTCCTGGGTCTCGTTGATGACGGTGGGCATGGGGTCCTCCTCCTGTGGCGAGCCGCTCGCCCGGGCGACGATCCCCGGGAAGACGACGTTCTTGAACTGGCGCACCCGGGCGTCGCCCGGGCACGCCGTACCGCCGCTCGACCACGCGGCGTGCAGCCGGTGGTAGCCGTATCCGGGGTCGGACGCGCTGCGGCAGATCCGCAGCGGGATGCCGTGCCGCTGGTGCAGCCACACCCCGAGCCGGATCAACTGCTCGACCTGCGCGCCGGTCCACGGGTCGGTGTGCTTGAGGTTGGACGCCGTCTCGATGGACACCGCCCCGGTGCCGTCGGGGCGGCGGTTCGCCTGGTAGTTGGCGTCCGCGCGGGTCTCGGTGCCGATGTACTGCCCGAGGTCCCCCTCGTACCCGAGCCCGAAGTGGCTCTCCAGGTTCGTCGAGTCACGCCAGTACTCGTACATCCGGCGCGCGGTCCACGGGGCGGCGATGCTGTGCAGGATGAACTGGGTGGGCCGGATCGCCGCCTGGGCGTCCGACTCGGGCTGCAACTCCATGCGCGTCGCAGCGGGATACCACGCCATGGCCCCCCTTTCCGGAGCTGCCGACGGGACGCTGGGTGCGTCCCGTCCGGGTACTACCCACCCTGCGTAACCGACACCCCTGTGCTCCATTCCGCGAAACCGGGGTACCCGGCCCGCATGACAGATGTTGTGGACGCGGACGAACTGCTCCGCCGCATCCGGGTCACCCGGGACTGGGCACGCCGGCAGGAGCAGCAGGCGACGGACGAGATGTCGGCGGCGGCGTACGAGGCGGTGAGGAGGGCCCTGGACAAACTGATCGACCCGTCCTCCAACTGAGGACGCCACCCGTCCTCGCACTCAGGACGCGGCCCGTCCTCAGTCCGGGGACGAAGCCCGTCCTTACGGCTGAGGACGCTACTCGGTCCGGGCCCCGGTGCCCCCGTCACCGCACGTCGCCCGCTGGAACAGCGCCTCCAGCGCGCCGTCGATGGGGTGGGGGAGCGGCTCGCCGCCCGGGCCGACCCTGTTCCACCGCTGGAGGTTGACCGCCACGGACATCTGGCGCCGGCCGTCGTCGCGGGTGAGGGAGATCGTGCCCGCGCCCCAGACCGTGCCGTCGTGGCCCCAGAAGGTGCCGCAGCCCGGGATGTCGACCTTGTGCAGCCCGAGGCCGTACTGGATGGTCGATCCGTCCAGGGCGCGGACCGGCACGGCGCGACGCATCTCGGCCAGCGACGACGGGGACACGATCCGGCCGCGCAGCAGCTCGGCGTAGAAGCGGTTGAGGTCGTCCATGGTCGACACCAGGGCGGCGCCCGCGCCCGTCCAGGACATGTTGTAGACGCTGTAGTCGCGCGGCGGGTCGATCACGCCGAACATGGCCTCGTACATCCGTGAGTGCGGGCCCTTGATGCGCGTGCCGGAGGGGAACTCGGTGTGCCGCAGCCCGGCCCGCTCGATGACGTTGCGGGTGATGTACCGCTGGGCGGTCGTTCCGGTCACCTTCTCGAGGAGCTGGTCGAGGAGCTGGTAATTGGTGTTGGAGTACACCCCGGTGGGGCCTCCCGGCTCGCCGGCGGGCGGGGCGGCGAGCCCCAGCGCGATCAGCTCGGCGGGGTGGAACTGCCGGAACCGGTTGTCGTCCAGGCTCTTGGACGACATGTCCGGCAGGGAGGGGAACGCCTGGATGGACGGGAAGGCGTAGGGGATGTAGTCGGGCAGGCCGCTGGTGTGGTTGAGCAGCATCCGCACGGTGATCTTCCTGCCGCGCTCCCCGGGCACCAGGTGCGGCAGGTAGTCGCCGATCGGCGCGTCGAGCCGGACACGGCCCCGCTCGACCTGCTGCATGACCGCCGCGGCGGTGAAGGTCTTGGTGATGCTTCCGACGCGGTGCCGCATGTCGGGCCGGACGGGGCGGCCGGTGGCCAGGTCCGCCACACCGGAGGCGCCGCGCCACACCCGGTCGCCGTCGCGGACCTGGGCGTACACCCCCGGTACGCCCGCCCGGTGGACGGCGTCCAGGGCGGACGCCAGCCCCGCCGGATCGATGCCCTCGGAGGGGCTCGTGCCGCCGGCCGGCGCGGCGTTCACCGCGCCGGCCGCGGGCAGCGGCGCCACCATGCCCGTGCACACGGTCAGTGCGGCGACGGCCGCGCAGAGGGCCAGTCTGGTGTTCATGGCTCGGGGTCCTCTCGTCGGTTCAGTCGGTCAGGGCGCGGCGCAGGGCCGCGGAGAGCTCGGCGATCTGACGCTGCGACACACCGGCGGACAGCAGCGCCTGCGAGCCGTGGAAGGTGCCGGGCCACTGGTGCAGCTCCACCGAGACGCCCGCCTGGAGGAGGCGCAGCGCGTAGGCGATGTCCTCGTCGCGGTTGGGGCACAGCTCGGCGGTGGCGATGTGGGCGGGCGGCAGGCCGGACAGGTCCTCGGCCCGTGCGGGAGCGGCGTACGGCGTGGCGGGTGTGCCGCCCAGGTAGTGCCGCCACGACGCGGTGACCTTGTCGCGGTCGATCCACGGTGTGTCGGTGAAGTTCCGGGCCGACCAGCTCTCCTGACGGTCGTCGAGCTGCGGCTGGTTCAGGAGCTGGAAGCAGATCGGCGGCCCCTGCCGGTCGCGCGCCCACAGCGTCAGCGCGGCCGCGAGGCCCCCGCCCGCGCTGTGCCCCCCGACCGCGATCCGCCCGGGGTCGACGCCCAGTTCGGCCGCGTGCGCGGCCGTCCAGGCCAGCGCGGCACGGGCGTCCTCGAGGGCGGCCGGGAACGGGTGCTCGGGGGCCAGGCGGTAGCCCACGGACACCACCACGGCGCCGGAGCCGGCCGCGATGCGCCCGGCCCAGGGGTGCTCGGTGTCCACGTCGCCCATGACGAATCCGCCGCCGTGCAGCCAGACGACGGCGCCCCGCGCGCCGTGCGGCCGGTAGATCCGCACCGGCACGCCGGGGTCGCCCGGGACCGTACGGTCCTCGATCTCCATGCCCGTGGTGTCGGGCGGCGGCACCCTGGCCGCCAGGCCGGCGAGGCCCTTGCGCTGGGCGGCAGGGTCGGCCAGGTCGGCCTTCGGGAAGAACGGGATGAACGCTTCGAGTTCGGGATCCATGCCGGCCATCCTCGCGGCGGGCCGCCCCCGCGATCATCCGCCAACTGTCGGGCATCCGTGGGGGATCACGCGCCGATCGGCGCCTATGCTCCCTGGCATGGAGGCACTTGCCGTACGTCTGTCGGGGCTCGACGCACATGTCGACGGCGCGCTGCGCGTCATCATGTTCTACGACACGCTGATGCGCCGGCGGGTGGATCTTCCGGCGCTCGCCCGGGCCTCCGCGGGGCTCGCCGAGTGCGTGGCCGGTGTCCGCCTCCACGGCACGGGGCGCACGATCCGCTGCGCGCCGGACGGCGCGGAGGCCGCCGGGCCGCCGTCACCTGCGTCCTCGTCCGCGCCGGTCACCCTCGACGAGGAGGAGATCGGCACGGTGTGGCTGGAGCGGCCGGGCCCGCCCGTCCCGCTGGACGAGGTGCTGCTGGACCGGCTCGCCATCGCCGCCGCGGCGGTCGCCGAGCGGTACGGCCCGGAGCGCACCACCATGGCCGACCCCGCGCTCGTGGAGCTGGTGATCAGCCCCGGCACCGACGAGGCGGCCCGCACGCGGGCGCTGCGGCTGCTGGGGTTCGCCGCCGACCTGCCGGTCCAGGTCGTCGCCGTACGGTCCCGGCTGCCCCTGGACCGGGTCGGCGGCCTGATCTGCCCGGCCCGCCCGGTGAAGGCGGCACCGCTCGGCGACGTGGGCGTCCTCCTGGCGACCACCGTGGACCGGGCCGCGTTCCCGGCGGGCGTCCACGCGGGCATCGGCGCGGCCGGCGGCCCGGACCGCTCCTGGGAGCAGGCCCGCACCGCCCTGCGCTTCACCACCACCCGCAGACCGGTCGTCCACCACGGCGAGCTGGGGGCGCTGGCGCTGCTCGCCCAGGTGCCCCGGGACACCGCGCGGACCAACGCCGACGTGGCCGCCGTCGCCCGTGTCGCGGCCGTACCGGAGGACCTCGCGACGCTGGAGGCCTACTGCGCCACCGGCTCCCTGCGCAGGGCCGCCGACCTGCTGCACCTGCACCACAGCAGCGTCGCCCGCCGGCTCGACCAGATCGCGAGGACCCTGGGCGTCGAACTCACCGAGCCGCACGGACTGCTGCGGGCCACGCTCGCGCTCACCACCTGGCGGCTGCTCGGCGACTGACCGGGCGAGCACGCTGACGGCCCCGTCCGGGCGCTGTTCCGGGCGGGGCCGATCGGTCCGCAGCACGCGGCAGCCAGCAGCGCGGGTAAGGACGTGTTCCACGGTAGGCGGCGCCACTGACAACGGGACTCCGCGCGGGGTGGGCACCCGCCCGGCCGCAGCGGACGGGCCGGGCAGCCGGGGCGGTCTCAATGGGCGGGCGCGCGCACCGGTGCGGGCTCGATGATCCGCTCGGGGTGGTGCAGCCACACCTGATGGCCGCGGGCCGTGACCGTCAGCCCGAAGTCGCGGGCCTCGGGCGAGCCGAGGGCGATGTACTCCTGATGGACCCGCTCCACTTCGCGCCACAGGCTGCGGGCCCCGTACTCATGTGAGCTCTCGCCGGTGACGGCGGTCGCCGCGCAACCGTCCTGGTCCTGCAACCAGACCTGGGCGCCGTCATTCCGGTCAGCATGCACCATGCGCACCGCCGGCAGGCGAGCGCCCGCGTAGAGCGCGAACCCGAGCGTCAGCAGCTCGCGCGGGTCGACGCTCGTCGGGGTGGCCCGGCACGACGACTGGTCAACCGGCAGAGGGTCGGCCGACCGGTGGGAGCGCATCGGCATGTACGACGCGCCGCCCTGGAACCGGCCGGCCGCGATGCCGCTTCCGTCGGTGGTGAGCTGGACGACGGCGCCGCTCCAGAAGTCGCGGGCGACCGGTGCGACAAGGACGCCGTTCGGGACGAGCTGCTGCACCAGCGAGTGCGGGACCGTCCGGAGCGCGCACGTGGCGATGATGCGGTCGAACGGGGCCTGGTCGGGCCGGCCCCACTCGCCGTCCGCGCACGCGAGGTTGGGCCGGTACCCGGCCGCGCGGAGAACGGCGGCCGCGTGGTGTGCCAGGCCGGGGTCGACCTCGACGCTGTACACCGCCGAGTCGCCGAGGCGGCGGGAGAGCAGCGCGGCGACGTACCCGGACGCGGTGCCGATCTCCAACACGCGCTGTCCGGATTCGACTTCCAGCAGACGGAGCATGCGGGCGACCATGCTCGGCTGGCTGTTGGACGAGGTGGCGATACCGGGGCCGTCCGGCTCACCGTCGTCGATCTGGATGACGACCGGCTCGTCGGAATGGATCAGGGCTAGCCGCTCGGCCTCGGTGGTGAGCGGCTCACACGTCGTCGGGCCCTGCCGCCATGCCTGACGGGGGATGAAGGGTGCGCGGGGGACGGCGTGCCAGACGGCGCGCCATGTCTCGTCGAGCAGACCGCGCCCGTAGAGGCTCTCTACGAGCGCGGCGTGCCCGCCCACTTGGGCGGTGGTCACATCAGCTCCCGTCGGTGTGCTTGCTCGGGCCGGACCCGTCGGGGGACGGCGGGGAGGGCGGCGGGGTCCAGGGCTTGTCGGACGGCTCGCCGCCGTGCTTGCCGCCGTCGGCGCTCGTGGTGCTGCTCATCTGCGTACCTCCCGCGTAGGTGCTGCCGGATGGTGGCGGGGTGGTGGTGCCCGCCCGCCGCGCCGCCCCCGCCGTCGGTCGTGGGCAGCGGGCGGAGTTCAGCGGGTGCCGCGACGCCGGCTCTGGTAGTAGGCCAGGGCGGCGAGTTCGTCGTCGACGGGCGCGGCGAGCTTGCGCGCGTGCGCGCGGCAGGCCCACACGTCCTGGCCCTCTCGCACGGCGACGACGAGGACGTGCTCACCGGAGCCGCAGTGGGCGCAGCGGGCGCTCACGGCGCGGGCTCCGGGGTCGGCAGGACCTCGTACAGCGCTCGCACCCGGTGCTCGGTGGCGCAGGCCCGGTGCGCGTACAGCGGGTGGCCGGGGCCGGACGTCCTCTCCAACGCTCTCACGTACGCCTCGCCATGCGAGCGCGCGATGCTTACGGGCCCGTCGACAACGACGACTCGGCTATCACTCATGGATGGATGTTGTCCCGGTCACCCGGGCGGAAGTACCCCGGCGGGGGGTACCTCTCAGACGGCGTGGCACCACTCGGCGAACGCCGTGAGCGCCGGGGCCGCGCCGCGCCGCAGCCTCCGCAGGGTGGCGACGTCGTGACGCACCCATGGGTGCTCGCGCGTGTGCAGCGGGGCAATGCGCCGTGCGGCCGTGAGCGACTCGAACGCGTAACCCGGCCGCCCGGCCCAGAGCTGCGCCCGGGCGAGCTCGATGTAGAACCCGCTGCGGCGCTCGGCCGGCATGTCGGTGGGTGGTTTCCACGCGTGGGCAGCGGCCAGCGCCTCGCCGACGTGGTCACCGCCGAGACTCACGGCCACGGCCACTCGGTGGACGCGCACCGAGTCCGGGCCGAACGCCGTGCCCCCGTAAAGCCCCTCCGGGGCGTGCTCGGTGAGCCGCTCCGCCTCGGCGAGGTGCACGCGGGCCGCTGTGGCGTCGCCGGCGCGCGCGGCGATGACGGCTGCCCGCATGTGCAGCGCCCCACGGGCGGCGGCCGTCGCCGGGCCGGTCGGGGCTGGAGCGCGGTCGATGGCGGTTTCGAGCGCTGCCAGGCCGGCCCGGTGCGCGCGGGCGGCGAAAAAGATCTCGGTCCGCACGTAGGCGACGGTCGCCGCGACGAGAGGGTCGCTGCATCGCGCGGCCGCCCACCGCATGAGTTCGATGAGTCGCGCCGAGAGATCCCGGGCGCCGTACTTGTACGCGGTGGCGTCGACGCTGCGGTACGCGGACACCAGCAGGGCCGCCACCTGCTCGATGTCCGCCTCATCCGCCTGGTGTAACGCGCGGGCGAGTTCGGGCACCAGGTCGGGGGCAGCGTGCGCGACCCGCTTGTACTGAGCGGCGAGGCGCCACGCGGTGCACTGCTGCACGTCGCCGGCCAGCCGGGACAAGGGGCGGACGGGGCCGTCGGTCGGGATGTCGTAGACCGCGATGGCGTCGGAAATCGCCGGCAGGGCGTCGCGCACGGCGCACGTGGCGGTGGCGTCGCCGAGGAGCCGGGGTACGTCGACGCCGAGGGCGTCGGCCAGGGTTTCGAGCATGCGCGGGCTCGCGGCCCGCTCGCCGCGCTCGATCTTCCGGATCGTGCCCAGCGCGACGCCCGCCCGGTCGGCGAGCCGCTGCTGCGTCATCCGTGGCCGGGCGATGCTGCGGAAGCAGGCGACTCTGCGGCCGAGGCCGGCACGGCCGGCGGTCATGCCGAGCCTCGGACGATGGCGAGCAGGTCGTGCAGCGAGTCGATG
Source organism: Streptomyces sp. WAC05374 (assembly GCF_004353505.1). Classification (GTDB taxonomy): domain Bacteria; phylum Actinomycetota; class Actinomycetes; order Streptomycetales; family Streptomycetaceae; genus Streptomyces. The sequence continues at coordinate 24,497 of NZ_SMNQ01000012.1, read as the reverse complement.
TGGTGGTCGGCCGCAGCCCGCACGGCGGGGTCGTCGGCCCACAGGTACCCCCACGGGCCGCGACGTAGATGAGCGGTCCGCAGTCCCGCGTCGCGGGCGGGATGGACGTCGTTCGCGGGATGATCGCCGACGTACAGGGTTTCGTGCGGCAGCGCCTTGCCGGCGTCGACGACCCGGGCGAAGAACTCAACGTCCGGCTTGGCGCAGCCCCACTCTCCGGAGGTGACCACCAGATCGGCCGGCAGGTCCAGCGCGCGCAGCAGCTCACCCGCGCGGCGCGTCTGGTTACCCGCGATGACGACCCGTACACCTGCGTCGCGGAGCGCGGCGAGGGCGGGGCGGACGTCCTTGTACAGATCGGTCTCGTCGAGGTGCTCGCCGCGGCCCGCAGCTTCGCGGGCGCGGTACTCGGCGGCGACGTCGATGCCTGGGCGCAGCAAGCGCAGAGCGTCAGCGTTGTCGCGGCCTTGTGCGACGACGGCGCCGACGAGTGCGGCAAGGGTGTGGCGGGGGACGTCGAGCCAGTCGGCCCAGGAAGCCCAGTACCGGTCATCTCGTACGAGGGTCTCGCCAATGTCCAGGGCTACCGCGCGAATCATGCCGGACAGCCTAGGGGGGATCAGGGCCCCGGCAGGTGAAAGCGCCCCGAAGGCTGGGAGGGGCGCTGGTGCGGTGCCGGACTCGCAGGTCACGGCCATGAGGAAGGGCGCGGAGTTGGGGGACCGTAAACCCCAACTCCGCGCCCCGGCTTCTTCTGTTGGTGTGAAGTTGTGACCGTCCGACGGTGCGAGGCTGGTGCGACAGGACGTTCGCGCCGCCGGACGGGGGTGCAGGGGGGAGGTGGTGGCGCTGGGACCGCGGCGGCGGCGACGGAGTTCCGGCCGGGCCTTCCTTCAGGTCAAGAAGGTGGCCGGGATTCCTTACCACCGCACTGGCACGCTCGCCGCCGCGGTCCTCACGCTGTCCGTACCGTTGGCCACCCCTCATCCGGGCCCGCGGTGCGGACTGCGTACGGCTTCCGACCTCCCGTCAGGAGCCGTACGCGGTCTGGGTGTCGCCGGATCAGTCCTCGCGCAGGGCGCGGACCGCCTCCTCGACGCGCTTGCCGTAGTCCGGGTCGGCGGCGTGGAAGTGGGCGAGGTTCTTCTCGATGACGTCCTCGCGGGAGACCTGGGACAGGCCGCCGGCGATGTTCGCGACGAGGCGGGACTTCTCCTCCTGGGACATCAGGCGGTACAGCTCGCCCGCCTGGAAGAAGTCGTCGTCCTTGACGTGCTGCGGGGCAGCGTGGGTGCCGGTGTGGCCGGAGACGGCCAGCGGGGCGGAGAGCGCCGCGTCGGTCTGTGCGGGACCGGCGTAGGAGTTGGGCTCGTAGTTCTTGTCGTGGCGCGAGCCGTTGCGGGTGGCCATGAAGCCGTCCCGGCCGTAGTTGTCGGCCACGGTCGCCTTGGGGGCGTTCACCGGGAGCTGGGTGTGGTTGACGCCGAGGCGGTAGCGGTGGGCGTCCGCGTAGGCGAAGAGGCGGCCCTGGAGCATCTTGTCCGGGGAGGGGCCGATGCCGGGAACGAAGTTGTTCGGCGAGAAGGCGGCCTGCTCGACCTCGGCGAAGACGTTGTCCGGGTTGCGGTCCAGGACCATCCGGCCGACCCGCTGGAGCGGGTAGTCGGCGTGCGGCCACACCTTGGTGAGGTCGAAGGGGTTGAAGCGGTAGTCCGCCGCCTCGGCCGCCGGCATGATCTGCACGTACAGGGTCCAGGAGGGGTTCACACCGCGCTCGATGGCCTGGAGCAGGTCGGTCTGGTGCGAGTTGGCGTCCTTGCCGACCACCTCGGCGGCCTGCTCGGACGACAGGCAGCGGATGCCCTGGTTCGTCTTGAAGTGGTACTTGACGAAGAAGGCCTCGCCCTGGGCGTTCGTCCACTGGTAGGTGTGCGAGCCGTAGCCGTTCATGTGGCGGTACGAGGCGGGGATGCCGCGGTCGCCCATCAGCCAGGTGATCTGGTGCGTCGCTTCGGGGGAGTGCGCCCAGAAGTCCCAGACGTTGTCCGGCTCCTGCTTGCCCGTGAACGGGTCGCGCTTCTGCGAGTGGATGAAGTCGGGGAACTTGATCGGGTCCTTGATGAAGAACACCGGGGTGTTGTTGCCGACGAGGTCGTAGTTGCCCTCTTCGGTGTAGAACTTCACCGCGAAGCCGCGCGGGTCGCGGACCGCGTCCGCGCCGCCGAGGGAATCGGCGACGGTGGAGAAGCGGATGAAGAGGTCCGTGCGCTTGCCGACCTCGCCCAGGAAGTCGGCCTTGGTGTAGGCCGTGACGTCGTCGGTGACCTCGAAGTAGCCGTACGCACCGGAACCGCGGGCGTGCACGACACGCTCCGGGATGCGCTCACGGTTGAAGCGGGCGAGCTTCTCCAGCAGGTGCTGGTCCTGGAGGAGGAGCGGGCCACCGACGCCGGCGGTGGCGGAGTTCTGGTTGTCGGCGACAGGGGCGCCGGACTCGGTCGTAAGCACGCGCTTCGACATCGTGACCTTCCGATACGTACGGGAGCTGCTGGCGGTGCGAGGAGCGTAAGTACGCCCCCGAGCTCACGTCAACAGTTTGTTGAAAGTGAAGCTGAGGTGTTCCGGGCGGCGCCGCCGCCTGGGCGCGACAGGACAGGTGTCAGCGACGACACCGCCCGGAGATCTGGGGGAGCCGGAAGGCTCAGACCTGCGAACCGGAGAGGCGTTCGACGGCGCGCAGCAGCGCCGAGTGGTCCAGGCCGCCGTCGCCCTGGGCGCGCAGGGAGGCGACGAGCTGGGCGACCACGGCGCCGACCGGGAGGGCCGCGCCGACGTTGCGGGCGGCGTCGGTGACGATGCCCATGTCCTTGTGGTGCAGGTCGATCCGGAAGCCGGGCTTGAAGTCGCGGTTCAGGAAGTTGTCCTTCTTGCGGGTCAGCACGGTGGAACCGGCCAGACCGCCGTTGAGGACGTCCAGGGCGGCGGTGAGGTCCACGCCGGACTTCTCCAGGAAGACCACGGCCTCGGCGCACGCCTGGATGTTGACCGCGACGATGAGCTGGTTGGCGGCCTTCACCGTCTGGCCGGAGCCGTGCGGGCCGCAGAGCACGATGGTCTTGCCGAGGGCCTCGAGGATTGGCTTGGCCTCGTCGAAGTCGGCCTGCTCGCCGCCGACCATGATGGACAGGACGGCCTCGATGGCACCCGCCTCGCCGCCGGACACCGGGGCGTCGATGACGCGGATGCCCTTCTCGGCGGCGTTCTTCGCCAGGTCGACGGAGGTCTGCGGGGTGATCGACGACATGTCGATGATCAGCGCGCCCTGCCTGGCGTTCTCCAGGATGCCCTCGGGGCCGTAGGAGATCGCCTCGACCTGCGGGGAGGCCGGCACCATCGTGATGATCACGTCGGCGTCCTTGACGGCCTCGGCGATCGAGCCGGCGGCGGTGCCGCCCGCCTTGGCCAGGCGGTCGAGCTTGTCCTGCTCCAGGGTGTAGCCGGTGACCGAGTATCCGGCCTTCAGCAGGTTCTCGGACATGGGCGAGCCCATGATGCCGAGACCGATCCAGGCGATCTTGGGGAGATTGCTCATGAGGGTGCCTCTCAGAACTGGTGGTGCGGAAGGAAGTCAGCGGGCCGCGCGGGCCTCGGCCGGCAGCCAGTCGAAGGACTCGGCGCTCGGGCGGTCGCCGGCCTTGTACTCCAGGCCGACCCAGCCCTGGTAGCCGGCCTTGGCGAGCTGGTCGAGCAGCTCCTCCAGCGGCAGCGAGCCGGTGCCCGGCGCGCCGCGGCCCGGGTTGTCGGCGATCTGGACGTGACCGGTCTTCGCGGCGTACGCCTCGATGACCTGGCCGACGTCCTCGCCGTTCATCGACAGGTGGTAGATGTCGAGGAGGAACTTGGCGTTGCCGAGGCCCGTGGCCGCGTTGACCTTGTCGACGACCTCGATCGCGGCCGGGGCGCTCACCAGCGGGTAGCGCGGCGACTCCGGCTTGTTGAGCGTCTCGATCAGCAGCGTCGCGCCGATCCGGTCGGCCGCGCGGGCGGCGAGGACCAGGTTCTCCAGGGCGAGTTCGTCCTGGACGGCCGGGTCCACGCCGTCGACGCGGTTGCCGTACAGGGCGTTGAGCGCCTTGCAGCCGACGGAGGCGGCGAAGTCGGCGGCCACGTCGATGTTGGCGCGGAAGCGGTCCGACTCCTCACCGGGGACGGACAGGGCGCCGCGGTCCGGGCCGGGGAGCTGCCCGGCGTAGAAGTTCAGGCCGACCAGCTTGGTGCCGGCGTCGTCCAGAGCCTTCTTCAGGGCGTCGAGCTCGCTCTGGTCGGGCGTCGGCGTCTCGATCCAGGGCCACCACAGCTCGACCGCGGTGAAGCCGGCCGCGGCGGCGGCCGCGGGACGCTCCAGGAGCGGGAGCTCGGTGAAGAGGATCGACAGGTTCACATTGAAGCGCTGGTCCGTGTATCCCATGAGGGGTTCGGCGCTCCTTCCGTATTGCGGAAGTTCGTTTCTGCTTAACGGAAGATTGCCTGGGGCGGGCGAGGGCTGTCAAGAGCGGCCCGCAAAACGGACCACTAAAAAGGCGCCTTCCGGGCGATGGCCCGAAAGGCGCCTCGGCGGCTTGTACACCGCTACAACCTGCTACAACGCGTCCACGGCGCTCACCTTCCAGCCGGCGCCGGTACGCGCGAGGGTCATCCGGACCCGGTTCAAGTCCACCCGGGGCCCCGGCACCTGCGTGCTCGTGGTGACCTGGTTGACGAAGAGCAGGACGACCGCCCGGTCCGGCGACGCCGACACCACCGACACGGCCGGATCACCGCCGCCCGGCGGCGCGACCACCGACGCCCTGACCACGCCCCGGTACTTCCGCGCGGTCGGCCCCACCACGCTCGTGGTCGTCCTGCGGTGCTCCTCCCGGTGCCCGGCCCGCCGCCGCGCGCCGCCCCTCGTCCGCCGCGTCCGCCACCCGCAGCGGCGGCAGTTCCGTCCGGTAGGGGGAGTCGCCGGAGACGCTCGCCCCGGGCGCGGCGGGGGGCTCCGCACGGGACGCCGAGGCCACCGCGCCGGGGGCCTGCGAGGCGGTCAGCACGGCCATCGCCGTCATCGCCGCCGCCGCGACCACCGCGCCCCGCACGCCCCGACCGCGCCCCACCCCCCCATCCGCCCCCCGCCCCCCCCCCCCCCCCACCCACCCGCCCCCCCCCCCCGCCGCCCCAACGCCCCCGCCCGCACCACCCGCGCCCCCACCCCCCACCCCCCCCCCCCCCGCCCCCCCACCGCCCGCCGCGCAACCCCCGACCGCCCCACCGTCCGCCGCCCCGCAACCCCGTTCCGTCGCCATCACCCGCGTCCCTCCCTGTCGGCCTGTGTCACCTGCTCTACGGGCCGGTAGCCCCCGTCCGTCGCACGCGGTCGCCGCCATTGCTTAACGTGGGGGCATGCAGCGACTGAGAGTGGAGTTCACGACAGAGCCCTTCGACCTGGACGAGGCACCGGCGCACGCGGTGGTGGCCCGTGAGGTCATCCAGGCGGCCGACCTGGACGCCGTGGACGTGGGCCCGTTCGGCAACACGGCCGAAGGCGGCGCGGACGCGGTGCTCACCGCGGTCGACGCCCTCCTCCGCCAGGCCCTGGGCGCCGGCGCCACCCGGGTGTCGTTGCAGGTCAACGTGATCGGGGAGGACGAGAAGTGACGACCGGACCCGGGGATCACCCCCTCGTCACCGCGGTGAAGCCGCTGGTCGACGCCATGGGCGCCCAGATACTGGGACCGCAGGAGGCCACGGACGACGACGTCGTGCTCGCCTGGGAGGGCGAGGACGTCCTCGCCGTACGGCTGCCCCAGCTCGCCGACTCCCTGGACCACATCCTCGCGGCGATGGAGCGGCGCCACGGCAAGCCGCTGTCGGAGCTGGACCGCAAGACCAAACAGGCCGTCGTACGGACCCTGGAGGCGCGGGGCGCCTTCTCCGTCCGCCATGGCGTCGAGACGGTGGCGGGCGCTCTCGGGGTCAGCCGCTTCACCGTCTACAACTACTTGAACAGGGAGAATGCCGCGAAGAGTGAGTAGCTGAGCACGCTGCGGGGTCAGCCGCCGTCCAGATGCCGGGACGGCGGCTTTTGTGTCACCGAAGTTTCAACAAAGTGTTGACGGGGCGTTGGGGGAGGGCGTTAGCTATCCGCAGCCCGTCCAAGCACAGGAAAACAGCCACGGAGGCTCCCGTGACTTCAGGTTCGACACCGGGCCTCGCCCGGTTCAACACCTCCGCGGACAGCGACGCGCTCGCCGCCCTGCACGAGGTGTGTGCCAGCTCGGCGTGGGGGAGCAAACTGCTCGCCCAGCGCCCGTACGCCACCACCGAGGCCCTCCTCCTCGCCAGCGACGCCGCCATGGCGGAGCTGACGGCCGAGGACCTGGCCGAGGCGATGGCGGGGCACCCGCCGATCGGCCGCCCGAAGCCGGGTGACCCGACCTCCTCCCGCGAGCAGAGCGGGATGGCCGGCGCCTCCGAGGACCTCAAGGCCGAAATGCTCGAACTGAACCTGGCCTACCAGGAGAAGTTCGGTCACGTCTTTCTGATCTGCGCCACCGGCAGGACCGGTGAGCAGATGCGCGACGCGGTCCGGACCCGGATCGGGAACTCGCCCGAGCAGGAGCGGGAGATCGTCCGCACCGAACTGGGCAAGATCAACCGCATCCGGCTGACCCGTCTCGTAGAGGAAGAGAGCGCCGCATGAGCACGGAAACCACCGCATCGGTGTCCACGCACATCCTGGACACCAGCATCGGCCGTCCCGCCGAGGGCGTCGCCATCTCCCTGTCGGCCCGCAGCGGCTCCGGCGCGGAGTGGGTGGCGCTCGGCGGCTCGGCGACCGACGCGGACGGGCGCTGCAAGGACCTGCCGGCCCTGCCGGAAGGCACCACCCACGTACGTCTCGACTTCGAGACCGAGGCGTACTTCGACAAGAAGCAAGCCGAGGCGCAGCAGGACGCCCCCCGCGTAAGGGACAGCGGCGCGTTCTTCCCGGAGGTGGCGATCACGTTCGCCGTCGTCCCGGGCGAGCACTACCACGTACCGCTGCTGCTCAACCCGTTCGGCTACTCCGTTTACCGAGGGAGCTAGCAGACACATGCCCACGATTCTCGGCCAGAACCAGTACGGCAAAGCAGAGAACCGCGTCGTCAAGATCACGCGGGACGGCGACACCCACCACATCAAGGACCTGAACGTCTCGGTCGCCCTCTCCGGCGACATGGACGACGTGCACTACTCCGGCTCGAACGCCAACGTCCTGCCGACCGACACCACCAAGAACACGGTGTACGCGTTCGCCAAGGAGTACGGCATCGAGTCCGCCGAGCAGTTCGGCATCCACCTCGCCCGTCACTTCGTGACGTCGCAGGAGCCGATCCACCGGGCGCGCATCCGCATCGAGGAGTACGCCTGGGAGCGCATCGAGACCTCCGACGCCAACTCCAAGTTCATCGGCGCCGACGAGGTCAAGCACTCCTTCGTCCGCAAGGGCCAGGAGACCCGCGTCTCGGAGATCACCTACGACGGTGAGAACTGGCAGGTCATCTCCGGCCTGAAGGACCTGGTCGTCATGAACTCCACCAACTCGGAGTTCTGGGGGTACGTGAAGGACAAGTACACGACCCTCCAGGAGGCGTACGACCGCATCCTGGCCACCCAGGTCTCCGGCCGCTGGCGGTTCAACTGGACCGACGACGAGCAGCGGATGCCCAACTGGGAGAGGTCGTACGAGCAGGTCAAGAAGCACATGCTCCAGGCCTTCGCGGAGACGTACTCGCTCTCCCTCCAGCAGACGCTGTACCAGATGGGCTCGCGCATCATCAACAACCGGTCGGAGATCGACGAGGTGCGCTTCTCCCTGCCGAACAAGCACCACTTCCTGGTCGACCTCGAGCCGTTCGGTCTGAAGAACGACAACGAGGTCTACTTCGCGGCCGACCGCCCGTACGGCCTCATCGAGGCCACCATCCTCCGGGACGGTGTGGAGCCGCAGATCCCGGTCGACATGACCAACCTCTGATTGCCAGGCCGATGACCGCCCGCGCGCGCCCGCAGTAGGGCGGGGCGGTCATCGGACCGGAGGGAACAGCAATGGCACAGCCCGCCACGGGGCCGGCACCGGAAGGCCCGTGTTCCACCCCACCGGAGAAGGTCCCCTGCCATCCGGTGGACGAAAAGCTCCCCTTCTCGCGGCTCGTCCCCGCCGCGCTCCAGCACATCGCCGCCATGTACGCGGGCGTCGTCACCCCTCCGCTCATCATCGGCCAGGCCGTCGGTCTGGACGCCGCCGGGATGACCCGGCTGATCGCGGCGAGCCTGCTCATCGCCGGCCTCGCCACCATCCTCCAGACCATCGGTGTCACGAACATCGCCGGGAACCGGCTGCCGTTCGTCAACGCCGCCTCCTCCGCCGGTATCGCCCCGATGCTCGCCATCGCCGAGACCAGCGCCCCCGGCCGCCAACTGCCCGCGATCTACGGTGCGGTCATGGTCGCCGGAGTGTTCTGCCTCGCCGTCGGACCCTTCTTCGGCAGGCTTCTGCGCTTCTTCCCCCCGCTGGTCACCGGCGTCGTCATCACCCTCATCGGGGTGACCCTGATGCCCGTGCCGGTGAGCTGGGCCCAGGGCGGCGACAAGCACGCCGCCGACTTCGGTGCCATGAGGTACCTGGCGCTCGCCGCCTTCACGCTCGTCGTGATCCTGCTCTTCCAGCGCTTCGGCAAGGGCTTCGTCAAGCAGATCGCCCTGCTGCTGGGCCTGTTCACCGGCACGCTCGCCGCGATCCCCTTCGGGATGGCCGACTTCGCCGCGCTGAAGGAGGCGCCGGTCGCCGCCCTGCCGTCGCCGTTCGCCTTCGGCACGCCCGAGTTCCAGCCCGCCGCGATCCTCTCCCTGTGCATCGTGATGCTGGTGCTGATGACCGAGTCCAGCGCCGGAATGCTCGCCCTCGGCGAGATCTGCGAACGCCGCACCGACGGCCGCACCATCACCCGCGGCCTGCGCACGGACGGCATCGCCACCCTGATCGGCCCCGTCTTCGGCGGGTTCCCCACCTCGGCCTTCGCGCAGAACGTCGGCGTCGTCTCCCTCACCCGGGTGCGCAGCCGCTACGTCGTCGCGGTCGCCGGCGGCGCCCTCCTCGTGCTCGGGATGTTCCCGGTGCTCGGCGCGGTCGTCTCGCTCGTCCCGATGCCCGTCCTCGGCGGCGCCGGTATCGTCCTGTTCGGCTCGATCGCCGTCAGCGGCATCCGTACGCTCTCCGAGGCCGGCCTCGACGACAGCTCCAACATCATCCTGGTGGCCGTGGCGCTCGGAGCGGGCATCATCCCGCTCGCCGCCCCCACCTTCTACGCGGACTTCCCGGCCTGGGCACAGACCGTCCTCGGGTCCGGGATCAGCGCCGGAGCGCTCGTCGCGGTCCTGCTCAACCTGTTCTTCCACCATCTCGGCACCCGGAGCCGTCACACGGTCCCGGCACTCAAATCCTCCTAGGGTCCTGCCGTGCCCACACAGCCACCACCGAACGAAGAAGGAAGCACCATGGCACCTTCGGCAGCCCAGCGCATCGTGATCGAGAACTGCGCGATCGCGACCGTCGACGCCAATGACACCGAGTACGCCTCGGGTCACCTCGTCATCGCGGACAACAGGATCGAGTCCATCGGAGCCGGCAAGGCCCCGGAGGGCCTGGAGAACGTCGTACGGCGCATCGACGCCACCGGCCACCTCGTCACCCCCGGCCTGATCAACACGCACCACCACTTCTACCAGTGGATCACCCGTGGCCTGGCCACCGACCACAACCTGTTCAACTGGCTCGTCGCCCTCTACCCCACGTGGGCCCGCATCGACGAGCAGATGGGGTACGCGGCGGCCCAGGGCTCCCTGGCCATGATGGCCCGCGGCGGCGTCACCACCGCCATGGACCACCACTACGTCTTCCCGAAGGACTCCGGCGACCTGTCCGGCGCCATCATCAAGGCCGCCTCCGAGATGGGTGTCCGCTTCACCCTGGCCCGTGGTTCCATGGACCGCAGCGAGAAGGACGGCGGCCTGCCGCCGGACTTCGCCGTCGAGACCCTCGAGGGCGCCCTCGCCGCCACCGAGGAGACCGTCAAGAAGCACCACGACGCCTCCTTCGACGCCATGACCCAGGTCGCCGTCGCGCCCTGCTCCCCGTTCTCCGTCTCCACCGAACTGCTCCGGCAGGGCGCCGAGCTGGCCCGCCGCCTCGGCGTGCGCCTGCACACCCACGGCTCGGAGACCGTGGAGGAGGAGCAGTTCTGCAAGGAACTGTTCGGCATGGGCCCGACCGACTACTTCGAGTCGACCGGCTGGCTCGGTGAGGACGTGTGGATGGCGCACTGCGTCCACATGAACGACTCCGACATCGAGGCCTTCGCCCGGACGAAGACGGGTGTCGCCCACTGCCCCTCGTCCAACGCCCGCCTCGCCGCCGGCATCGCCCGCGTACCCGACATGCTCAAGGCCGGCGTCCCCGTGGGCCTCGGCGTCGACGGCACCGCCTCCAACGAGTCCGGTGAGCTCCACACCGAGCTGCGCAACGCCCTGCTGATCAACCGCCTCAACCCGGTGCACCGCGAGGCGGCCCTGAACGCCCGCCAGGCGCTGCGCCTCGGCACCTACGGCGGCGCCCAGGTCCTCGGCCGGGCCGCGCAGATCGGCTCCCTGGAAGCCGGCAAGCTCGCCGACCTGGTGCTGTGGAAGCTCGACACCCTCGCCCACGCCTCCATCGCCGACCCGGTCACCGCCCTCGTCTTCGGTGCGGCGGCCCCGGTCACCGCATCGTTCGTCAACGGCAAGCAGATCGTGGAGAACAACCGCCTGCTGACCGTCGACGAGGACGCCGTCGCGCGCTCCACCCGGGACGAGGCCCAGCGCCTCGCCCGCATCGCCGCCCAGGGCTGACCCCCTGAGGCGCACATCGCCGGCCCGCGTCCGACGCGGGTGAGCGATCCACGAAGTCCGGTCGAGGGGGACGGCCCTCGACCGGTCGCCGTGGACCCGAGCGGGGTCCGCGGCAGCCGGACCGGGGGGTGCCGTACCGCAATGAGGTACGCACCCCCCGGAACGGTGAAGGGTGTCGGCACCAGCGACGACACACCCCCCCGGGCGCAACACCTGCAGCACCTCCCTGAAATCCACGTACCGAGCACGTGTAACCGACCGGAGGAACCCACGTGGCCGCCAAGCCCAGGTTTCGCAACGACGAAGACGCCCCCGACACCCCCGAGGCAGGAGCCGCCGCCGACGGCCGCAAGCATCCGGTCGACGAGACGCTCCCGCCCCTGAAGATGTTCACCAGCGGCCTCCAGCACGTGGCCGCCATGTACGCGGGCGTGGTCGCCCCACCCCTGATCGTCGGAGCGGCCGTGGGGCTCTCCGGGACCGAACTCACCTTCCTCACCGGCGCCAGCCTGTTCACCGCGGGCCTCGCCACCTTCCTGCAGACCCTCGGCATCTGGAAGATCGGCGCCAGACTGCCGTTCGTCAACGGCGTCACCTTCGCCGGTGTCGCCCCGATGCTCGCCATCGTCGACACCACCGACGACAAGGCCGACGCCCTGCCGGTCATCTTCGGCGCGATCATCGTCGCCGGCCTGCTGGGCTTCATCGCCGCCCCCTACTTCAGCAAGCTGGTCCGGTTCTTCCCGCCGGTCGTCACCGGCACCGTCATCACCCTGATCGGCGTCTCCCTGCTCCCGGTCGCCTTCGGCTGGGCCCAAGGGCCCAATCCGGCGGCCGAGGACTACGGCTCGACCACCTATCTCACCCTCGCGGCGATCACCCTGGTCCTGGTCCTGGTGCTGCGGCGCTTCACCCGCGGCTTCGTCAAGCAGATCGCCGTACTGATCGGTCTCGTCCTCGGCACGCTCATCGCCATACCCTTCGGCGTCACCGACTTCAGCCCGGTCACCGAGGCGGACATCGTCGGCTTCCCGACTCCATTCCACTTCGGCGCCCCGCAGTTCGCCCTCGCCGCCATCATCTCGATGTGCGTGGTGATGCTCGTGTCGATGACCGAGTCGACCGCCGACATGCTGGCGCTCGGGGAGATCGTCGAGCGGCCCGCCGACGAGAAGACCATCGCGGCCGGCCTGCGCGCCGACACCCTCGGCTCCGCGATCAGCCCGCTGTTCAACGGCTTCATGTGCAGCGCCTTCGCACAGAACATCGGGCTCGTCGCCATGACCAGGATCCGCAGCCGGTTCGTGGTCGCGGCGGGCGGTGGCTTCCTGGTCCTGATGGGGCTGTCGCCGGTGGCCGCCTCGCTGATCTCCGTCGTGCCGCGCCCGGTCCTGGGCGGCGCGGGCGTCGTCCTGTTCGGCTCGGTCGCGGCCAGCGGCATCCAGACACTGGTCAAGGCGGGCCTGGAGAAGGACAACAACGTCCTGATCGTGGCCGTCTCCCTCGCCGTGGGCATCATCCCCATCACGGCGCCGGAGTTCTACCACGCCTTCCCGGAGACCGCGAAGATCATCCTGGACTCCGGCATCTCCACCGGCTGTGTCGCCGCCGTCCTGCTCAACCTGGTCTTCAACCACATCGGCAACGGCGGACGCGACGCCGACGAGGTCACCGCCCCCATGGAACCGGGCGAGGAGATCTCCGAAACCCGCGCGGGCAAGACGGCCCCGGTGCACTGACGCACCGGATCGCCCGGCCCGGGCGTGACGGGCCTCAACCGGTCGTGCTGCTCGGCCCGCCGGCGCCGGGCCGGGCCGTGCCACGTCCCGCCCTCAGAACGCGGCGGCGGCGATACGCATGATCCGCTTCCGTTCCTCCGCCTCGTCCCGGCCCGTGGGGTTCGTCGAGTAGACCAGGACGCGCCGCAGGTCCTCGGTGGCGAAGGCGCCGCTGGTGTAGCCCGAGTACGAGCCGCTCTTGCCCCAGACGACCACCCCGCCGGGCAGCTCCGTCCGCATCACCCCACCGAGGCTGTACTCCGCCCCGGTCACCCCGGCGGGCATCGTGAACAGCAGCTCCTGCTGGGCGGGCCGCAGCAGCCGCCCGCCCAGCAGTGCCGTCAGGAAGCGGGTCAGATCCGGGGCGTTGGAGATCATGCCGCCCTCGGCCCAGGGATACGGGTCGGCCCGGCTGACGTCCCGCAGCGCGTCCGAACCGGGCACGACGACCGCGGCGCGCGTGTACGGCTCCGGCATCGACCAGTCGCCTGCCGCCGGTATGGAGGTGTGCCGCAGCCCGAGCGGCCGCAGGATCCGGTCCCGTACCTCCCTCTCGTAGGGCCGCCCCGTGACCCTCTCGATCATCAGTCCGACGATGAAGTAGTTGACGCCGTTGTACCGGTAGGCCGACCCGGGGGCCGCCGGCGTACCGCACGACAGTGCCGACGCGACGACCACCTCCGGCGTACCGGGGCGGAAGCACGTGGGCCGTTGCAGGCCACTGGTGTGGCTCAGCAACTGCCCCAGGGTGATCCCCTCGTACCCGGCCGGCAACAGCCCCGGCGCCACCTCGCCGACGGTGTCGTCCATCCCGATCCGGCCCTCGCCGACGAGCTGGAGCGCGACGGCGGACGTGAACAGCTTGGTGACGCTGCCGATCCTGATGTGGGCGCCGGGGCCCGGTACGGAGGTGCCCGACGTCCCGGTCCAGCGCCCGTCGCGTCCGGTGACCCGGACCAGGGCGCCGGACATCGTCCTGTCCGGCAACCCGGCGATCGACTCCCGCAGCGCCTTGCGGTTCAGGTCGTGCGGGGCCGGCGTCGCCCCCGGTGGCGGGGGCGGTGCGACGGCCACCGCGACCGCGTCACCCGCCACCGGGAGGGCGCTCGCCGTCACGGCGGCCAGCAGCGCGCCCGCCGTGATCAGCGTGGTCGACCGGGCGGTCTTCCTGGTTGCGTTGGTCATGACGGGGAGTCTTCCGGCGCGCGCCCGCCCCGGACCATCGGGGCTTTCCCGGTGGCGACCCGGACGCGCCCCTCACACCGCCCCTGACCCCGGCTCCCCCTGCCAGGCCATGAGGTTGCTGAACAGCTCCGCCTGTTCGATCGCGTCGTCCAGCGCGTGGTGCGTGTGGCGCCGGCGGGAGAGCAGCTCGCGCGGCATGGTGCCCTTGGCGACCGCGCGGAGCGGCAGCCGTGCCTTCGTGGCGTACAGGGTCTTCATGTCCATGCACCCCGAGTGCCCGAACGGGCTCTCGCCCGTGTACCGCATCAGGTACCAGTACAGGAACGTCCAGTCGTACGACGCCGGGTACCCGCACATCACCGGCTGCGCGCCCGTGCTCACCTCCCGGACCCACGCGCTGAACTCGCCCATCACCGCGGCGGGTTCACCGCCCTCCGCCGCCAGTCGGTCCCGGTCCAGTCCGCTGACCGCGAGCGCCTCCGGGACGAACGCGTCGCCGACCGGGCGCAGTTCGCGGTAGAAGGTGTCCGCCTCGGGGTCGGTCGCCGCGTACCCGTCGGCGTCCTGCCGCCCGGCGACCGCGGCACCGATGCTGAGCATCGAGTACGGGCCGGGGATGGGACCGTCGGCCTCGATGTCGACGGAGATGTACAAGCTGGGTTTGAGACGGCGTGCCATGGATCGCGAGCATGGCACACCGCGTCCGCCCGGTCACCCGGGTTTCAGCGGGCCACCTCCGGGCCCCAGTCGGGGCGCCGGCCGCTGAGGCCGATCACACGGTCGAGCAGGGGCGCGTCGTCCGGCACCGGGACGGGCGGCCCGAACGGCCCGCGCTGGTCCGGGTCGTCGGCGGTGGGGGCCAGCAGGGCGTACGAACCCTCCAGCGACGCCTCGTCCGGCGCGTACGCCTGGCCGGTCGCCCGCGCCAGGTCCCAGCCGTGGATCAGCACCTCGTTCAGTGCGACCAGCCCCGCCACCTCGCCCGGCAGGGTGACACCGCCCGCCCGGGTGGTGCCCTCCCACGCCGCCGGGTCCCGCCAGGCGTCGGCCAGCTCGCCGAGCCGGCGGGGAATCGTGGCGCGCCAGTCCCGCCCCAGGGCGGGGAGGCCCGCTCCCGGGTCGGTGTCCGTGGTGGGGCCGAAGGCCTTCCGGCCCGCGTCCCGGAAGGCGACCGCGAGCCCCTCCAGGTGGGCGAGCATGTCCCGTACGGCGTAGTCGGGGCACGGGGTCGGGCCGTCGAGCCGGTCGTCGGTGACTCCCTCCACCAGCTTCGCCACCCGCCGGGTCGCGGGTCCGAGATCGAGCATGACCGTCTCCGTCTGTGCGTCCATGGGTGCGTCCATGTGAGGGCAGACCGCCCCGGGGCCCGAAACTCATCGTCCCCCCTCATCGCGTCCGCCGCGCGCACTCGGCCGCCAGCCGCGGATACGCCCGGGCGATGGCCCCGTACACCCTCTCCCGCAGCAGCCGCTCGGCCTCCGCCCTCCCGGTCGCCCCGAAGAGCCCGTCCAGCAGGGTGTCGTACCGGCTGAGCGCATGGCACAGATAGTCGACCTGCCACCGCACCAACGCCCCCCCCCCCCCGGCCCCCCCCCCCCCCCCCCCCCCCCCCCCCCCCCCCCCGCCCCCCCCCCCCCCCCCCCCGCCCCCCCCCCCCCCGCCCCGCCCCCCCCCCCCCCCACCCCCGCAGCCCCCCCACCCCCGCCGCCGCCACCCCCCGCATCAGCACCCCCCACCCCCACCGCGCCAGAACCCCCGCCGCCCCTACCTGCCCCACCGCCCCCGCCCGGGCCGCCATCCAGCAGCCTGCGGTGGCGCACCGCGCGGCGTTCCAGCTCCGCCCGGGGCAGGAGCGGCACCCTGATCGGCTCCGCGCGGATGGCCGCGAGGACCGCCCGGCGCCGGCGCTCCGCCGCCGCACGCGCCGCCGAGGGGCTCCGCCCCGCCGCCGCCGAGCACGCAGCGAACTCCGGTGTCCCTTCCACCGCCTCCACCCGCGCCAGCAGATAGAGCCGCACCGGCGCGACCGACCACCGCCTCGGGTCCCGCCCCTGCACGTCCGGCTGACCGAGCAGGTCGCGGACCATCGCGTCCGTCCACCCGCGCCGCCGCAGTCCCCCGAACGTCAGGAACGTCAAACGCTCCGTCATGAATCCTCCAACCCCCGTCACGGAGAGTGATGAATCCAGTGAAGCGCACACCACTGACAACCGCGTCGCCTGATCGGGCTAGTCACCCGTGCTCGCAGCGGCGCCGGGCCGGGCACGGCCCATACGCTCCCCGAGTGACCGTGATCCGTACACCCGCTCCGAACACCGGACTCGACGACTTCCTCGCCCGCGCGGACAAGGAACGCGAGGCCCGCGGGGAAGCCCCCCTCCCCGTGCGTACCGCGGACGCCGTCCTGACGATGCTCGCCCTGCGAGGGGCCGACCGCAGGGCCGGTGTGCCCGAGCCGACCGTCCGGCTCCTGGCCCCGGTGCTCCACGAGGACCTGCCCGTCCTGCTGTGGGGCACCCCGCCGGAGGTGGACGCCGTGGGCGACGTCCTCACCGCGCTCGCCGGCCACGTCCGGGCGTCCGGCCGCCTGAACGCCAAGCGCCACGACCGGCTGCTCGCCGCGATCGACGAGGCGCTGCCCGCGTTCCGCCGGGCCGTGGCGGACCCGTGGAACCTCACCTGGCCGCGCTGGTACGCGTCCCTGCTGCGCGCCGACGGCGTCGACGCCGACGACCCCGGTGCCGTACGGGCCTGGCTCGCCGCGCACGAGACCACCCCGCGCGGCGAGCGCCCTGCGCTTCCCGCGCCCCTGCACCGGGCGGACGTCGCCGCCCGCACCTTCGCGGTCCGCGTCCACCTGGGCGAACTCCTGCTCGCCGCGTTCGCCCGTGACGTCGAGGTGCCGTCACCGGCCGGCCCGCTGCTGCCCGGCCCGCCGCTGGACGCCGACCGCCCCGACGAGGCGCTCCCCGCCGAGCTGGAGCGGATCGCGTCCGCGCTGAGCGACCGCTGGACGGCGGCGGGCCTCAGTGACGCGCTCGCCGAACCGGACGGCCCGCACGCCGCGCTCGCGCCCGGCCCCGCGTCCCTCCCGCACGTCGCCCTCGCCGACCGGCTGCTGGGCGAACACCTCGACTACTACGGCGACTCCGCCCACCCCGTCCCGCCGCCGCCCGCGCTGCCCGCCCCCGACGGGATCAGGGAGCTGCTGCACGGCGCCCCGCTGCCCGCCGCGCTCGCGGCGCGCTCCGACGACGTCCCGAGCGGACTCGCCGAACGCTGCTTCACCGGCTCCGCCGCCGACGTCTGGGCCGAGGGGACCCCGGAGGAACTGACCGAACTCGCCGCCGACATCCTGGCGGCGGTCGTCGACACCATCGGCGCCACCTCGGACTCGGAGTACGCGCCCGACGCCGCGCACCTGCTGTACACGCTGTACGAGCGGGGCGGCACCCCCGACTCCGTCGTGCGCAACGCGGCCGAGCACGGCGACCTGCCGGTCGACCCGGAGCTGGAGGACGCCCCCGTGCCGGTCCCCGAGGACACGTCGTACCGGCCGTACGAGATGCCGCCCGCGGACCGGCTCCCCGCCCTCCTGGGCGTCCCCTCCCTGAGCGAGGAGGACCGGGCGGGGCTGGACGTCCACGCCCGGGCCCTGGCGGAGGTCGTGGACCGGCTGGCCGAGACGGGCTGCGTCTTCCGCGCGGGCGACGCATACGGCCTCACCCCGCTCGGGTGCGCCGTGGTCCGGCACGTGCTGACCACCGGTCATGTGGTGGCGCCCGACCACGAGGAGATCTCCGAGTGGGAGGCCGAGGGGCTCGTGACCGCCGTCCAGGACTGGCCCGCGCAGACGGCCGTCGACACCCTGGCGAAGTGGACGTCGGGGCGGGGCGCCGCCGCCTGGGGCGAACTGCTCGACGCCGTGGAGGCGGCCAAGGGCGCGGACTTCCACGGCGTCGACACGGCCACCGTCTACGCCCGCTTCGGCCTCGCCTCCGTCCCCGCCGAGGCGCTGCGCGCCGCGCTCACCCACCCGGCCACCGGGGCCCGGGCGTACCGGCTGCTGGCGGACCGGGAGGAGGCGACCGCCCAGGACGCCGACCGCGTTCCGCTGAGCGCCCGGGGGGTGCTCGCCCTGGAGGATCTGGAGGACGCGCGGCGCCGGGACCTGCGCGCCCGTCAGGCGGCCGCCGCGGGACTGGCGGAAGCGGCCGCCGCTCCCGCCCCCGCCCTGCCCGGCGCCTTCGACACCGCCGCCGCGGGGTGGCCCGGCGGCGCGACCGCCCTGGTGGAGGCCCTGGTCCGGGCCGACCGCCCGACCGCCCGCCACGTCCTGGAGGTGCTCGCCGGCCATCACCCCGACCCGCGGGCGGCCGCCCTGTTCGCCCGTACCGCGAAGGCGCTTGGCCGGCCGGCGCGGTCGCCGTCCCCCAGGAGGCGCCACCGCTGACGGTGTCCCGGGTCTTGAACACGTGCCCCCAGGTGTGCCATACAGGTCTGGACCAATTGCCTGTCGTACGGGGAGGCCGACCGTGCAACGCCCGCTCACCGCAGCCGCGTCGACCGTCGCCGCCGCCGTCCTGCTCACCGCGTGCGGCGGCGCGGACGCGGACGAGGCCAGGGACGCCCGGCGCCCCTCGACCCCCGCCGGGGTCACCGCCCAGGCGGGCAGTGCCACGTCCGTGCACGTCATGTGGGAGCGCTCGACGGACGACCGGGCCGTCACCGGGTACGAGGTGCTCCAGGCGGGCCGGAAGGTCGCGGCGGTACCCGCCTCCAGAACCATGGTCGACGTCGAGCGGCTGACCCCCTCCACCGCGTACCGCTTCACCGTCCGCGCCCGTGACGCCGCCGGCAACCTGTCCGCGCCGAGCGCCGCCGTGCCCGTCACCACCCCCGCCTCCCGGCCCGGCGACACCACACCCCCCACCCGCCCGCCCGCGCTGCGCGGCACGGTGGAGGGCGGCCGGGAGGTCACCCTCACCTGGAGCCGTGCCACCGACGCGGTGGGCGTCACCGCGTACGACGTCTACCAGGCCGACTCCCGCATCCACAGCGTCCCCGGCACGGCCACCACCGCCCGCGTCACGGGCCTGCGCCCCGGCACGGTCTACACGTTCACCGTCCGCGCCCGTGACGCCGCGGACAACTCCTCGCCCGACAGCCCCCCGGTCGACCTCACGACTGCCCGGGCCGCCGGGTCCGGGCCCAGCACCGCCCCCACCGGCCTCACGGCGACGGCCCGCAAGGGCGCCGTCGACCTCACCTGGACGCCCCCGGACACCGGTGCCCCGGTCAAGGAGCACCAGCTCTTCCTCAACGGGGCCTTCGCCACCACCATCGTCTGGGGCGCCCAGCCCCCTCCGGGGCCGGTGCGCCACACCTTCACCGTCACCGACGGACCCGGCACCCGCTACACCGTCAAGGTCCGCGCGAAACTCCCGGACGGCACCTGGGGCGATTTCTCGGCCCAGCGCACGGTCGTCATTCCATAAGGGGCGCCGCCGATAGCTGTAGCGGCCATCTATGAGTGATCCGATTCACGCTTCCCTGCTTTGGATCATGAACCGCGGCTGGGTTAACGTCGAATCCGTCCGTTCGGCATGACCAACCGGCGGACGGGATACAGCCGGGGGAAGAAGAATTCCGGGGGCCGTTGCGTTTCGCTGTCCATCGGCGTGCCCGCATGCCCTCTTCCCCCTCGACAAGGGGAAATCGTCAGTGAAGAACAATTGCATCCGCGCGGCGGCCGCCGCCGCGCTCGCCGCCGTCGTGTTCGGCGCCGCCGCGCCCGTCGCCCAGGCGGCGGAGGCGGAGCGGCAGCAGGCGGCGAGCGAGGTTCCGGCGGAGTCGCTGCGGCCGACCGCCGCGGACGTGCGCGACCTCGTCGCCCGGATGAAGGCCGACGGCGCCGATCCCGCGCTGATCGCCGAATTCGAGCGGTATGCCGGGCAGTTGGAGAATCCCGACGCCCACCAGCGGACCAAGCGGGCCCTGGGGATGGGGACCATCGTCCGCAAGCTCGTCGTCGCCGGTCTGCGGCACGGAGGCGTGTGGGCCGGGAAAATCATCGGCAAGGTGAGCAAGAAGAGCGGCGCCTTCATCTCCCGTAATGGGAACAAGATCGCCGATGCCATCGAGGACGTCGAAGGGTGGAGCGAGACCGCCCTCACCGTGGCCATGGTGAAGGCCGGAATTCCCACGGACGTGGCGCACGACATCGCGCGGGCCATCATGCTGGTCGCTCTCTGACCTGGTCCCTCGCCAACGGGCGGTATTCCCTCCGGGGGATGCCGCCCCCTCGACACACATGGGAAGGAGCCGCGATGGAACCGGGGAAGCATTCCGGCGACACCCCCGAGTGGGGCTCCCTGTCGCCCCGTCAGAAGGTGCTCGGCGCCGTCGGTATGACGGGGCTCGGCCTCGGGGTGGTGGCACTGGTGCTGCTGGCCGTGCTGCTGGGCGTGCTGATCGTCGTCGCGGTGGCCCGTCCGCTGGTGGAGCTGGAGAGTGGGGCCGCGCCGGTGTGGGGCGCGCTGCTCTGCCTGCCGTGCGGTCTGCTCGCCGCGCTGTTCGTGCACCCGCTGCGCGCCGGGCTGCGTCTGCTGACCGCTCCCGGCCGCGTCAGGGCCGCCGGTGAGGAACTGCTCTCCGCCGCGACGACGTTCCTGGCGGTGCTGTTCGTCGCGTCGTTCACCCCCGGGCTGCGCGTGCGCGACCCGTGGGTGCCCGCCCTCCTGGCGACGCTGCTGGTGGCGCTGGCGGGCTGGGCCGTCACGTACGCCGAGGGGCGGCGGGCGGCCCGAAGCGGCGGCGGGGACGGCTCCGCCCCCTGACGCGGTGCGGCGCCAGGGGGCGGCAGGCGGCTCTCCGGGGGAGAGCCGGAAGGCGTCAGCCGACGAGCTGCTCGTACGCGGGCAGCGTGAGGAAGTCCGCGTAGTCCTCGTCCAGCGAGACCTTCAGGAGCAGGTCGTGGGCCTGCTGCCAGCGGCCGGAGGCGAAGGCCTCCTCGCCGATCTCGGCGCGGATGGCGGTCAGTTCGTCGGCCGCGACCTGGCGGGCCAGCTCGGGAGTGGCCCGCTCGCCGTTCTCGAAGACGACACCCGCGTTGATCCACTGCCAGATCTGGGAGCGCGAGATCTCGGCGGTGGCCGCGTCCTCCATCAGGTTGAAGATGGCCACGGCGCCCAGTCCGCGCAGCCACGCCTCGATGTAGCGGATGCCCACCTGGACGGCGTTGCGGAGGCCCTCGTACGTCGGCTTCGCGTCGAGCGAGTCGATGGCGATCAGGTCGCCGGGGGCCACCGAGACGTCCTCGCGGAGGCGGTCCTTCTGGTTCGGCCTGTCGCCGAGCACGGCGTCGAAGGAGGCCATGGCGATCGGGACCAGGTCGGGGTGGGCGACCCAGGAGCCGTCGAAGCCGTCGCCCGCCTCGCGGTCCTTGTCCGCCCTGACCTTCTCGAAGGCGACCTTGTTGACCTCGGCGTCCTTGCGGGACGGGATGAAGGCCGCCATGCCGCCGATCGCGTGCGCGCCGCGCTTGTGGCAGGTCCGCACGAGGAGTTCGGTGTACGCGCGCATGAACGGGGCCGTCATCGTGACCGCGTTGCGGTCGGGGAGGACGAACTTCTGCCCGCCGTCACGGAAGTTCTTGACGATCGAGAAGAGGTAGTCCCAGCGGCCGGCGTTCAGGCCCGAGGCGTGGTCGCGCAGCTCGTAGAGGATCTCCTCCATCTCGTACGCCGCCGTGATCGTCTCGATCAGGACGGTCGCGCGGACGGTGCCCTGCGGGATGCCGACGTAGTCCTGGGCGAAGACGAAGATGTCGTTCCAGAGGCGGGCCTCCAGGTGCGACTCGGTCTTCGGGAGGTAGAAGTACGGGCCCTTGCCCAGGTCGATGAGGCGCTGGGCGTTGTGGAAGAAGTACAGGCCGAAGTCGACCAGGGCGCCCGGGACCGGGCGGCCGTCGAAGCGCAGGTGGCGCTCCTCCAGGTGCCAGCCGCGCGGGCGCATGACGACCGTCGCCAGCTCGGCGGCGGGCTTGAGGGCGTACGACTTGCCCGTGCGCGGGTCGGTGAAGTCGATCTTCCGCTCGTAGGCGTCGATCAGGTTGAGCTGGCCGAGGACGACGTTCTCCCAGGTGGGGGCGGACGCGTCTTCGAAGTCTGCGAGCCAGACCTTCGCGCCCGAGTTCAGGGCGTTGATGGTCATCTTGCGGTCGGTCGGGCCGGTGATCTCGACGCGGCGGTCGTTCAGCGCGGCCGGGGCCGGCGCGACCTTCCAGCTCTCGTCCTCCCGGAGCTGTGCGGTCTCCGGGAGGAAGTCCAGGGTGCTGGTGCGGGCGATCTCGGCGCGACGCTCGGCGCGGCGGGCGAGGAGCTCGTCACGCCGGGGCGTGAAGCGCCGGTGCAGCTCGGCCACGAAGGCCAGGGCCGCGTCGGTGAGGACCTCGTCCTGCCGGGGCAGGGGCTCGGCTTCGACGATGGCCAGCGGGGACGGCGCTGGTGCGGACATGAGCTGTCACTTCCTTCAGCGGGGACTGTGGCACGGCGCCGTGCAGCGGCCGCCGGGCGTACGCGCGCGGCACTGAGTGCCGGGGGAGCCGAGATACGGTCACGGGCGCCTTCTGACGAACGGGTGCTTCTGAACAGTGGATACTAGTTTCCTCATGGTGGAAGTTCAATGGTTTGTTGATGTCGAGATTCTCAGGGTCGACACAACATGGCTCTGAGTGCCATGCCGTTCACTCCAGGTGTGCCAGGTCCTCCGGCGTGTCGATGTCGTACGGCTCCGCCACGTCCCCGCACTCCACCAGGACGATCGACGACTCGTGCTCCCTCAGGTACGCGCGTGCCCCGCGGTCCCCCGCCGCACTCGACCGGACGTCCGCCCACCGGTCCGCCCCGATCAGCACCGGGTGGCCGCGCTTCCCCCCGTACGAGGCCGCCACCAGTGCGCCGCGCGAGCCGGGCGCGGCCGCGGCGACCACCCGGCGCACCGCCTCCGGCCCGATCCCCGGCTGGTCCACCAGCGACACCACGGCCGCCCCGGCGCCCGAACCCGCGAGCGACGCCAGCCCCGCGCGCAGCGACGAGCCCATCCCCTCCTCCCAGGCCGGGTTGTCGACCAGGACGCACCCGGGCAGCGAGGCCCGTTCCCGTACGGAGCCGGCGGCGGCGCCCAGCACCACGTGCACCACCTCGCAGCCGCCCGCGCGCAGCACGCCCACCGCGTGCTCGACCAGGGGGCGGCCACGGTGCTCCAGAAGGGCCTTGGGGCGCCCTCCGAGGCGCCGCCCGCCCCCCGCCGCGAGAAGAAGTCCGGCGATCGGCGGCCCGTCTGTCGTCGTATGTCCCATGTGGAGTGCATACCGCATGCGGCGGCCTCCGTGCGCGGGTGAAGACCGGCCTCCGCCTTGGATAGGGTGCGTGATCGGCAGTCAGAACGAAGTCCGTTACGGGGGACATGGGTTGATGAGTGGTGGTCCGGCGCACCAGGGAACGGTCTTCCAACCGCTGGAGGACGACGATCCGCGATCCGTTGCCGGTTACCGGCTCGCCGCCCGGCTGGGAGCCGGCGGCATGGGCAAGGTGTACTTGTCGTACACCCCGGGCGGCAGGCCGGTCGCCATCAAGGTGATCCGGCCCGACTTCGCCGAGGACGCCGAGTTCCGGCGCCGGTTCGCGCAGGAGGTGAAGTCCGCCCAGCGCGTCCAGGGCCTCTACACGGCGCCGGTCATCGACGCCGACACCGACGCCCGCCAGCCCTGGCTGGCCACCGCGTACGTCCCCGGGCCCTCGCTCGCCGACGCGGTCCAGGCCCACGGCAGGCTGCCCGTCGACACCGTGCTGCTGCTGGTCGCAGGGATCGCCGAGGCGCTCCAGGTCATCCACGGCGCCGGCATCGTGCACCGCGACCTCAAGCCCGCCAACGTCCTCCTCGCCGCCGACGGGCCGCGCGTGATCGACTTCGGTATCGCCCGCGCCGCCGACGCCACCTCGCTCACCGGCAGCGGCGTCACCATCGGCACCCCGTCCTTCATGTCGCCCGAGCAGGCGGCGGGCCGCACGGTCACCGCCGCCACCGACATCTTCGCGCTCGGCCAGGTCACGGCGTACGCGGCCCTCGGCAGCCCGGCCTTCGGCGAGGGCACCTCGCACGGCGTGCTGTACCGGATCGTCCACGAGGAGCCGCAGCTCGACGGGCTCCCGGACCGCCTGCGCGAGCTGGTCACCCGCTGCCTGGCCAAGGACCCGGAGGCACGCCCCTCCGTCACCGACATCCTCGCCCTGTGCCAGGCCGCCAGTGACCAGACCGCGCTGCGCCGCCCGGAGGAGTGGCTGCCCGGCGCCGTCGCCGCCGACATCACCACCCGCGCGGCGGCGCCCGCCCCGGCGGCGGCCACCACGCCCCCCCCCCCCGCGCCCCCCCCACCCGCCCCGCGGCGGCCCCCCCGGCCCCCGCGCTCCGGGTCCCCCGCCGCCGGACCGCCCCCCCCCCCGCACCGACGAGCCGCGCGTTGGGAACGGGGGGTCTCGCCCGCGGCGGATGCCGCGGCTGGCGGTC
>NZ_SMNQ01000011.1 GCF_004353505.1 Streptomyces sp. WAC05374 | reverse complement strand
GGGGGCCGGGGGGGGTTCCCCCTTCGGGACCGGGGGCCGGGGGGCCGCCTGGGGGGGGGGGCGGGGGCGGGGGCCGCGGCGGCGGGCGTCCGTCCTGCGGCTGGTCGTTTCCGGGCGGGGGGCGGCACGGTTCCCCGGGCCGGGCGCGAGGTGGGCGAGGGGCCGGCGCGATCGGGGGGGGGGCCCCGCCTCGTCCGCCCCGGTGGCGGGTGCCGGCCCCGAGCCGGTGCCGGTACGGGACTGAACGCGGTCGGCCAGGCGCAGGAGGGGCGCGGTCATGGCGGTGGTGGCCAGGGCGACCACCGTCAGGGCGATCAGCAGCTCCCGGTCGATGAGCCCGGCCTCGTGGCCGATGGACAGGACGACCAGCTCGGTCAGGCCCCGCGCGTTCATCAGCGCCCCGACGCGCAGCCATTCGCGGCGCGGCAGCCCGCCGAGCGCCCCGGCCGCCGCGCACCCCACCGCCTTGGTGAGGACGGCGGTCGCGAGGAGCACCGCGGTGAGCGTGAGGTTCCAGGGGGCCGCGCCGAGGTCCAGGCGCTGACCGAACCCGAGGAAGAAGCAGGGCAGCAGGACCGCGGCCGTGACGGTGTCGAGCCCTCGCAGCGCCGGGCCCACGGCCGTCTCCGGGTGGCGGCGGGCCCACAGGAGGCCGAACAGCAGGGCGCCCAGCAACTGGTGCAGCCCGGCGGCCGAGGTGGCCGCGGCGGCGAGCGCACAGCCCGCGACGGTCACGGCGAGGGCCGGGCCACGGCCGGCGGGCGCCGGCCGGATACGCATCAGGACGGTCACCGCGAGCAGCCCCGAGGCCGCCCAGGCCAGGCGCGTGGCGTCCAGCGAGCCGGAGGCGACGAGCGCGGCGGTCAGCACGCACCAGGCCGCCGCGTCGCCCACGGCCGCCGAGGCCAGGCTGACGCGGCCCGCCGGGGTGTCCGTCAGCCCCTCGTCCTGAAGCAGCCGCGCCAGGACGGGCAGGGCCGTGACGGACAGGGCGCAGCCCACGAAGAGGGCGGAGGACACGGGGGTGGCCCGGGGTCCGCCGTGGGCGCCGTCGAGGGCGAGGGCGAGGACCGCCCCGGCCGCCATCGGGACCGCGAAGGACGCGGTGCTCACGGCGGCGACCGCGGGGGCGCCGGAACCGGCCGGCGCGGAGAGCCGCCGGCCGATGCCGAAGGCGTACAGCACCAGGCCCAGTTCGGCGAGGGCGCCCAGGGCGGGCAGCACACCGGGGCCGAACAGGAAGCGGTGCGCCCCGGGGGCGACCGCGCCGAGCAGGGACGGGCCGAGCAGCACGCCGGCCGCCAGTTCGGCGACCGTCGCCGGCTGCCCGGCCCGGCGGGCGAGCCGCCCTGCGGCGTGGGTGAGCAGCAGCAGGCACGCCAGGGCCAGCAGGAACCGGCCGTCCGTCATCCGGGGCGCTCCTTCGGTGGGTCGGTGGCGGGCGAGTGAGCCGAAGCGCCCTGGTGGGGGTCCCCCCTCCGGGGGAGGACCGAGCCGGTGAACCGAGCCGGTGAACCGAGCCGGCTGTCCGGGTACGGCGAAGGGCGCCCGGCCGGGCCGGGCGCCCCTGGGGTGCGGGCCGTCAGTGGGTGACCAGGGCGTAACGGCCGGACTGGACGGTGGTCTTGTCGACGGCGGCCAGGAAGTCCTGTGTCTCGGCGGCGGAGAAGAAGCCCTTCATGGTGGCGTCGGCGTCCTCCGGGGTGGCCCAGTGGACGACGACCAGGTATTCGCCGTCCTCGCTGCGCGAGACCTCGCGGGCCAGGAAGCCGGGGCGCTTGGCCATGTACTCGGTCTCGACCCTGCGGTCGAGGGTTTCGAAGTCGGCGGTGTCCACGCCGGGTATCAGCTTGAACCTCACGGTTTCGACGGTGCTCACGAGTGGTCCTCCTGGAAGGCGTCGGCGTGGGCGCGGGCCCACTGGGTGAAGGTGCGCGGCGGGCGGCCGAGGAGTTCGGCGACGGTGGGCCGGACCACGGAGTCGTCGAGGGTGCCGTCCGCGTAGTAGCGGAAGAAGGCGTCGACGTACTCGGGGGGTGTGCCGCTGTCCGCCATCTCCTTGCGGGCCTCCTCGTCGCTCAGGCCCACGAGGCGCAGGGGGCGCCCGAGGACCTCGCCGAGGACGCGCACCCGGTCGGCGGGCAGCAGCGGCTCGGGCCCGCTGAGGGCGTGGGCGCGGCCGTGGTGGTCCGGGTCGAGCAGGACGTGCGCGGCGACGGCCGCGATGTCGTACGGGTCGATCATGGCGACCGGCACGGCGGGGAACGGGGCGCGCACCACGTCCCCGGCCGCGAGTTGCGCGGTCCACTGGAAGGTGTTGGACATGAAGCCGCTGGGCCGCAGGATCGTCCAGGGCAGCCCGGAGTCCCGTACCGCCTCCTCCGAGAGGATCATGAACCGGGAGATGGCGTTGTCCATGTCGCCGTCCGGGGCGGCGATGCTGGAGAGCAGCACCACGTGTTCCACCCCGGCGCGGGCGCACTCGGCGAGCAGGCCGGGCATGTCGGCGTACCCGGGCAGCAGGAACACCCCGCGCACGCCCTCCAGGGCGGGGCGCAGCGACTCCGGCCGGTCGAGGTCCCCGGCGACGGCCCGCGCCCCGGCGGGCAGCGCGGCGGCCCCCGGTCCGCCGGCCTTCCGGACCAGGGCGCGCACGGGCCGGCCCGCCCCGGCCAGCCCGGCGGTCAGTTCGCCGCCGACGTGGCCGGTGGCTCCGGTCACCAGGATCATGCGTCCCCCTTCATGTCGAGGACGAGGCGGCCCCGGACGTGGCCCTCCTCGCCGAGCGCGTGCGCCTCGCCCACCTCGTCCAGTGGGAACACCCGCTGGATCTCGGGGCGGACGGCGCCGGCGGAGAGCAGGCCCGCGATCCGGTCGAGCACCGGTCCGTCGGGGTGCACGTAGGTGAAGCCGGCGCGCACGCCGTGGGCCTGCGCGGTCTGCCGGTGGTCGGGGCCCTCTCCCTTGAGGGTGACGACGATCCCGCCGGGGCGTACGACGTCGAGCAGCCGGAAGAACTCGGCCCCGCCCATGGGGTCGACCGCCAGGTCCACGTCGCCGACCTCCTTCTGGAGGGGGACGGTCCGGTAGTCGACGGCCCGGCGGGCGCCGAGGGAGCGGACGAAGTCGTGGTTGGCGGGTGACGCGGTGCCGATGACCTCGGCGCCCGCGTCGACGGCCAACTGCACCGCGATGTGCCCGACTCCCCCGGCCGCGCCGGACACCAGCACCCGCTGGCCGGGCCGCAGCCCGCCGTGCTCGAACAGCGTCTGCCAGGCGGTGAGCCCCACCATGGGCAGCGACGCGGCCACGACGTGGTCGACGCCGTCGGGCTTGGCGGCCAGTTCGCCCTCGGGCGCCACGGCGTACTCGGCGTAGCCGCCCGCCAGGGACGGGAAGCGCGGCATGCCGAACACGGCGTCGCCCTCGGCGAACCGCCGGACGCCCGGGCCGGTGGCGGCCACCGTGCCCGAGACGTCCCAGCCCAGCACGGCGGGGAACCCCTCCACGCCCACGCCCCGCCCGGCCCGGGTCGCCCAGTCGATGGCGTTGACGCCGGCCGCGTGGACGCGGACCAGCACCTCGCCCTCCTTGGGCTCGGGCACGGGCAGGTTCCGTACGCGCAGGGTGTCCGGTCCGCCGAAGGCGTCGACGACGGCCGCCCGCATCACGGCCGGCGTCACGGGGCCAGGTGCAGGTCGTGGCGGGGCGCGAACTCCACGATCTGCTGCTTCTGGAGCGGGGTGAGCGGGATGGGCGCCTCGCCGGCCCGCGCCTCCTGGCCGATCTCCATGAAGAAGTTCTCCAGGTACGCGGGGGTGAACATGAACAGCATGCGGCTGACGTGCAGCCCGACGTTGCGGAACCGGTGGCGGGTGCCGCGCGGCACGAAGACGAAGTCCCCGTCGTGGGCCGTGAAGGTCTTCTCGCCGTTGAGGAACTCGATGTCGCCGTTGAGGATGTAGAACGCCTCGTCGGCGTGCGGGTGGACGTGCGGCGGCGGGCCGCCGCCGGGCGGCACGGACGCCTCGGCGAAGGTGAGGGAGCCGTTCGTGTTCTCGCGGGTGGCCTTGAAGGTGTAGATGGCGTCGCCGAACCAGTACGTCGGGCCGGTGCCCGCCGGGTGGTGGACGACCTTGCCCTCGGGGTGGGCGGTGACGCCGGGTGCGGTGGTCATGGGGTCTCCCGGGGGGGTCAGAGGCGGAACAGGCCGGGGTCGGCGACCACGACGTCGAGCAGGACGGGACCGTCGGCGGTGAGCGACTCGCGCAGCGCCTCCCGCAGGCCCTCCGGTGTCTCGACGCGTTCGCCGCGTACACCGAAACCGCGGGCGAGCTGTGCCATGTCGACGCCGCTCAGGTCGTACCCCTTCTGCCAGGACTTCTGGTCCTGGAGGTAGTACTTCAGCGACAGGTAGCCGGCGTTGTCGGGGATGACGAAGGTGACCGGCAGGTTGTGCTGGGCGGCGGTCCACAGCGAGTGCAGGGTGTACTGGGCCGAGCCCTCGCCGACGACCACGACCGCGCGGCGGTCGGGCCGGGCGAGCGCGTAGCCCACGGCGCCGGCGAAGGGGAAGCCGAGGGCGCCGCTGGCGGTGGCGAAGTAGCCGTTGCCGGCGCCGAGCGGGATCTGCTCGTGGAAGTCGGCCCGCGCGATGGGCAGCTCCTCGAACAGCACGGCCGTCTCGGGCAGTTCCTTGGACAGCAGGTGGAACAGGTACGCCTGGCTGAGCGGCGTGGACGGCTCCGGTACGGGGACGGGCTCGCGTACGGGGGTGAGGGCGGTCCGCTCACGCTGCTCGACCAGCGGGACCAGGGCCTCGACGACGGCGCCGGGCGGGGCGACGAACGCCGTGTTCGCCAGGGTGGCGGCGGCGGCCAGCGGGTCGTCGGTGACGTGCAGGAACTCGACGTCCTCGGTGAGCGTGGGGCGGGGGCTCCTGTCGAGGTCGGCGGGCGCGGTGGAGAACAGGTCCCAGGCGGTGAACAGCGTGAAGGCGGGGCCGCCGAAGACCACGACCACGTCGTGCTGGGCGGACAGCCGCTCGTTGATCAGCTCGGGGATGGGCGGCAGGACGCCGGCGAACAGCGGGTGGTCCTCGGGGAACGCGCCGCGGTTCCACACGGGGGCGCCCCAGACGCGGGCGTTGAGCTTCTCGGCCAGTTCGATCAGCGCGCCGCGGGCGCCCTGGGCGTCGACCGGCCCGCCCGCGACGATGCCGGGGCGCCGTGCGCCGTTGAGGGCGGCGGCGATGCGGTCGAGGGCGGCGGGCGACGGGACGGTGGCGTTCTCGACGGTGGGGATGCGGACCGGGTTCGGGTCGGCGGGGCGTACGAAGTCGTCCTCGGGGACGGCCACGAACACCGGTCCCTGCGGGGCCTGCTTGGCGATCCGGTACGCCTGGGCGATCATCGCCGGGACGTCCTGGGGGCGGGCGGGCTCCCCGGCCCACTTGATGTACGGCTTGGGGAGCTGGGTGGAGTCCTTGGCGATGAGGAACGGCTCGCCCAGCAGCATCTTGCGGGCCTGCTGGCCGCCGAGGATGACCATGGGGGTCTTGGCGGACGCGGCGGTGTAGACGCTGCCCATGGCGTTGGCGAGGCCGGGGCCGCCGTTGATGATGACGAGCGAGGGCTCGCCGGTGGCCTGGGCGTAGCCGTCGGCCATGCCGACGACGGACGCCTCCTGGAGGCCCATGACGAACCGGAACTCGTCCTCGGGCCAGGCCTCGAAGAGCTTCATCTCGGTGTGGCTGGGGTTGCTGAAGATGGTCGTCATCCCCAGTTGGCGCAGGACGTCGAGCGTCTCGTCGCGTACGGTCCGGTGGCCGGTTTCCTCGGTCACGGTCATTCTCCTGACGGGGGTGGGTTAGTTGGCGGGGCTGGGCACCGCGGTGGGGAGGGTGAGCTTGCGCCCGGCCCAGGTGGCGGGGAGGGCGAGGGCGCAGACGATCAGCGCGACGAGGGGGGCGCGGCCGACGTCGTAGGTGGCGACCGCCCAGCCGCCGATGGCGGCTCCGGCGGCGATGCCCGCGTTGACGGCGGAGGCGCCGAGGGTGGCGGCGAGGTCGCCGCCGGGACCGGCGAGGGAGATGACCCGGAGCTGGAGCGAGGGCACGATGCCGAACCCGACGAGGCCCCAGGCGGCCAGGGCGAGCCCGGCGAGCACCGGGTTCGCGCCGGTGAGGTGGAGCGCGCCGAGGGCGAGGACGAGGACGGTGTTGCCGACGAGGAGGGTGAGGTCGGCGTTGCGGTCGGCGAACCTGCCGCCGGCGAAGGTGCCGGCGGCGCTGGCGAGGCCGAAGATCAGCAGGAAGGCGCTGACGCCGCCGCCGGAGATGCCGGTGACCTCCTCCAGGTAGGGCGCGAGGTAGGTGAACGCGGTGAACTGCCCGCCCAGCAGCACCAGTCCGATGCCCAGCATGGCCAGTACGCGGGGCGCGAAGGCGTGCCGCGCCTGGGCGCGCAGCCCGCCGGAGCCGCTGCCGTCGACGGGGGGTACGAGGGCGAGGACGGCGACGAGCGCGAGGGCGCCGAGGATCACGATGCCGGTGAAGGAGGCGCGCCAGCCGATGGCCTGGCCGACGAGCGTGCCGAGGGGCACGCCGACGACGGTGGAGACGGCGATGCCGCCGAACACCATGGACACGGCCTGGCCCCGCCGCTCGGCGGGCACGAGTCCGGCGGCGACGGCGGAGGCGACGCCGATGAACAGCCCGTGGATGGCGCCGGTGACGACCCGCGCGGCGAGCAGCAGCCCGAACGCGGAGGCGAGCACGGCGACGAGGTTGCCCGCGATGAAGACGGCGAGGGCCAGCCACAGCAGCGTGCGGCGGGGCAGCTTGATGGTGGCGGCGGTCATCACCGGCCCGCCCAGCGAGATGCCCAGCGCGTAGGCGGTGACCAGCAGGCCCGCCGTCCCGACGGACACGTCCAGGTCGCCGGCGATCAGGCCGAGGACCCCGACGATCACCAGTTCGGCGGTGCCGATCACGAACGCGCCGAGGCCGAGCGCGGCGAGCGCGTGGGTACTGTTCCGGGTCCCGCTCATCCGCGAGCCCCTCCTTCGTTTTTCCGTGGGGACGTTGTGTGCCGGGCGCCGGACGCCCGCGCCCCGGTGTGGGGGGGGGACCGGGACGCGGGGGCCCGGGGCGGAGGCCCGGGTCAGACCTTGTAGCGCTGCTTGACGTCCTCGGCGAAGCCGAGGTAGTCGCGGAGCGGCCAGACCTGCTCGAACTCCAGGTACTCGCGCATGGGAAGGCGGCCCAGGGCCGTGCGGTCGAGTTCCTCGGCGTCCGGGGAGTCGATGATGGCGATGACCCGCTTCTGGGCGGCCACCTTCCAGATCCCGACGCAGAAGCCGGAGTCGACCGTCTCCTGGGCGTGGACGGCCTCTTCCTGTTCCAGCTCCCACAGCTCGTCGAGCGTGATGCGGCCCTCGTGCTTCCACTTCATCTGGACGTAGAACAGCATGGGTCACTTCCCGTCGGTGTCGCGGATCAGTGCGGTGAGCGCGTGGTCGGTGCCGAACACCTCGACGGCCAGGTCGAGCGGCGTCTTGCCGTCGTGGCCGACCAGGTCGAGGCGGGCGCCGGCGCCGACGAGGATGCGGACGCACTCCTCGTAGCCGTGCCACAGCGCGTCGTGGAGCGGGGTGTATCCGTTGGTCGCGCCCTGGAAGTCCAGGTCTATGCCGGGGCGGCCGACGAGCTGGGCGGTGATGTCGGCGTGGCCGTTGTAGACCGCCTTGTGCAGCGGGACCGCGCCGAAGGTGGGCTCGACCGCGTTGACGTCCGCCCCGGCCTCCAGCAGCAGCGCGACGATCTCGCCGTGGCCGTCGCGGGCGGCGACGAGCAGCGGGGTGTGCCAGTCGTTGAACCCGCCCAGCACGGGGAACCGCTCGTCGACCTGGGCTCCGGCGTCCAGGAGCTTGCGGACGCGCTCGGTGTCGCCGTCGGCGGTGGCGGCCATCAGCTCCTGGCGGGCCACCGCTGCCTCGTCGTCGGCGCGCCGCGCGTTCAGGTGCCGCTCGGCCTCGAGCAGCTTGTCCTTGCCGAAGGTGTTGACGTTCAGCTCGTAAGCGAAGTGCTGCTCCAGCGAGAAGCCGTAGTGCGTGTAGACCTTGAGGGAGGCGCCCTTGGCGAGCAGGTACGCGGCGATGTCCGGGTACTTGTACCAGAGGGCGTCCATCAGGGCGGTGTGCCCGGTGGTGGGTGCGACGGCGTCGACGAACGCGCCCGCCTCGACCAGCGCGCGCACCACGTCGAGGCTGCCGCCCTGGCACGCCTTGTGCAGGGCGGTCGCCCCGGCGCGGGTGTCGGCGGTGTGGACGTCGGCGCCGGCCGCGATCAGCGCCCGCGTGGTGGGGGCGTCGGCCTGCCCGGCGGCGATCATCAGCACGGTCAGGCCGGTGGCGGCCTCGCGCACGGACGGGTCGGCGCCGGCGGCCAGCAGTCCGGCCACGTTGGCGGTGTCGCGGTCGCGGACGGCCGCGATGAGGTCGGCGCTCATCAGGCGGCCTCCTGCCCGGACGTGTCACCGCGCAGGGCGCGGATGATCGGGGACGGGTCGGTGTACGACTTCCAGCGGACGATCTTGCCGTCGCGGACGGTCAGCCACTGGACGAACTCGATCTCGAATTCCAGCCCGGTGCTCCGGACCACCGACAGCTCGTGGATGACACCGGCGGCGTTCTCGCCGTCGACCGCCAGACTGACGAGCTTTTCGAACTTGACCTCGCACTCGCCGGTGAAGATCTGGAGGCTGGCCAGGACCGCGTCGCGACCGCGGATCGTACCGATCCACTTCATGTCGTCGTTGTAGCCGGGGACCGGCGTGTAGTTGATCCATTCGACGTCGTCGGCGAGCAGTCCGAGGCAGGTCTCGAAATTCCCGGCGGCGAGCGCGTCGAACCAGCGCTGGGCGACCTTGCGAGTCTCTGCTGTGAGGTCACTCATGTGTACTCCTCGATAAGCACGGGAGAATTCCCAGAAGATAGTGGTTCCGTTTTCGGCCGCCCGCCAACAATGTGCCGCCGACTTCCTGAGATTCAGGAATTCCTGGCGGCGATCGTGAGGAGCTGCTGGTTCCCGTCCGCCCAGGTCGCCGTCATCACGACGTCGTGGATGCGCCAGCCGCCGTCCGTCCGCCGCAGCGCGAACCGGTAGTGGCCGCCCAGGGTCCACAGCGGCCCGCCGTGCTCGTTGGGCAGCTTGTGCGTGGCCTGGAACATGGCCGTGCACACGGCGTCGTCCCCGTCCAGGTCGACGAGGAAGTTGCTGAACACGTGCTGGGTGGCGGTGAAGCTGCCGAGCAGCCCGGACCAGGCGGCGACCAGGCCCTTGGCCGGCAGGAGCGCCGGTTCGCCGCCGTTGAGACTGGTGTAGTCCAGCCGTACCTCGTCGGTGAACACCCGTTCCAGGGCGTCCCAGTCGCGCTGGTCGGTGTACCAGCCCATGCGGGTGCAGGTGTCGATGACGTCAAGCCGGTCCGCCGTGGTGCTCATCGGCCGACCACCTCCAGATTCCGAGTGGGTGCGTAACAGGTGTGGCCCGACTGCTTGGTCCACCGGTGTTCGATGAACAGGGCGCAGACGATCAGGGCCCCGAGGGACATCACCTCGCCGACGGCGGCACCGAGGTGGCCGGCCGGCACGGTGAGGAAGGCCAGTGCGGCGGCCGCGAAGTGGAACCGCTGCGGGCCGATCTTGAGGATTCCGTGGAACCAGGCGATGCCCGCCAGGTAGAGCGCCACACCGCCGGCCAGCGCCAGGGAGGGGGCGAGCGGCAGCGGGGCGAAGGGGTGCGCGATGGTCTTCTTCACGGCCGCGGCGATGAGGATCAGTCCGAGCAGCATGGGCACGTGCGCGTAGAAGAAGGCGGACAGCGCCATCCGCGAGCGGGTGGTGGCGTCCTGCCGCTCCAGGGCGACCTCGGCGCGCCGGGCCTTCTCGGACTCGTTGAAGTACACCCACCACAGGCAGGCCGGGATGATGAAGATGAGCACGGCGGTGGTGACGACCGACAGTCCGGCCGGGGCGCCGTCGGTGCCGATGCCCAGGGCCAGGAACGAGTCGCCCAGAGCGATGATCATCAGCAGGCCGTGGCGCTCCACGAAGTGGCCGGGTTTCAGGTCGAATCCGGAGACGCCGGTGATGACGGGCGCGAGGACCTCCAGCAGGACGGCGCCGCTCCAGCACAGGTACATCGGCACGCCGTCGAGGAACCCGGCGCAGATGATCAGCAGCGCTCCGGTGACGTGGAAGGGCGCGATGCGCAGCATGTTCCGGGCGGCGCGGGGGCCGCTGAAGGCGAACAGGGCGGCGTGGACGCTGACGATCAGCAGGTAGCCGACGCCGAAGGCGACCCCGTCGCCGTCGAAGGCGTTGGGCGTGGTCAGCCCGATGACCAGGAACGACGCCATGCCGAGGAGCAGCAGCAGCCGCTGGTGCTTGCCGTGCGGGGGCACGTGGTTGGTGAGCCAGGCGTACCCGCCGTACATCCACCACAGCAGCCAGAAGATCAGCAGGATCTGGAGGACCCCTTCGGGGTTCATGCGGTCGCTGAAGACCCGGGCGAGCTGGGTGAAGTTGAAGACGAAGGCGAGGTCGAAGAAGAGCTCCAGCGTCGTGACCCGCGCGTTGTCATTCAGCGGCGCGTCCTCGCCGGCTTCCCGTGTGCCTTCCGGAATGGCTTCCGTGGACATGGTCGCGACCGTAACGGCCACCCCGGTACACGGGTCAAAGAGTTGGCGCGGACATCATGAAGTCGCGCGCATACCGGGTCCCCGGTCCGGCTTTCGAACATGTCGGCCAGGCTTACGGAACGGCAAAATCCGCACTTGACATGAGAAAGTCTGGATGTCCTGGGACATCTGAATCGGGGCATATTTTCCGCGCCGACTCCCGGCCCCACCTGAGCTTTCCGGCCACTTGGCCGCCCCACCGGGACGTATTCCGGCACGGCCGGGGCGGGCCGTGCGAAACATAAGGTCTCTCGCACTTGGGCGGGTTGGCCCGAAGCCGCCCATCGAGAGAAGAGAGACACACGTGCATCGCATTCGTCCTTTCCGCTCCCTGATGGCCGCGGGACTTTCCCTGGCCGGACTGCTCACCCTCTCCGGCATGGCCGGCACGGCCGTCGCCGTCGACGACGGCGCCGAGGCCAAGTACACGGCCGGTACCGCCTTCACCCTGCCGGGCGCCCGGGCGTTCCCCGAGGGCATCGCCGTGGACGCCCGGACGGGCGACTTCTTCGTCGGCTCGTACGCCACCGGCGCGATCTACCGGACGCCGGCCGGCCAGAAGGCCGCCGAGGTGTTCCTGCCGGACGGCGCCGACGGCCGGACGACGGCGGCCGGGCTCAAGGTGGACGCCTCCGGCCGGCTCTGGGTCACCGACCCCAAGGGCGTGATGGTCTACGACCTGGCCACCCGCAAGCGCGTCGCGTACTTCGCGGTGTCGTCCCCGGAGTCGTCCCTGCTCAACGACCTGGACATCGCCCCGGACGGGACGGCGTACATCACCGACTCGTACCTGGCGGTGGTGTACCGCGTCACCCCGGCGCAGCTCAAGGCCGCGATCGCGGCGGGGGGCAACGGCGGGACGCTGACCACGGCGTACAACCTCACCGGCGTCATACCGCCGCAGCCGGCGAAGACCGTGACGCTCAACGGCATCGAGGCCGACGCGACGGGCAGCTACCTGATCACCGTCGACTCGGCCGGCGGCGGGCTCTACCGGATCGACCTCAGATCCGGGGCGATGCAGAAGGTGACGGGCACGGTGAGCCTCAAGTACGGCGACGGGCTGCACCTGGAGTCCGGCCGGGTGTGGCTCGCGCACTACGGCAACGACACCCTGAGCCGGCTGCGGCTGAACGCCGACGCCACCGCGTTCACCGTGGAGCGCCAGGTCGTCGACGCGACGCTGGAGATGCCGACCACGCTGGTGCGCCGCAACAACCACCTGTACGTGGTGCGTTCGCAGTTCGACAAGATGGCCGGCGGCACGGCGGAGCTCCCGTTCACCATCGCCGACGTGACCGGGTTCTGACGTGAAAAAGGCGGGGAGGCCGGGACCTGTCCCGACCTCCCCGCCGCTCGTACGGCGAGCCGTGTCACCCGGCGGTGGTCACCGGTACGTTGCTCACGCTGTCCGCCTCGCCCCCCGCCGCGGCGGCAACCGGTGCCTGCGGCGCCTTCAGGAACCGCGTCGCCCACACCACGGGCAGCGCGAGGACGGCGGCGACCAGCGCGACCACCGGCACGTCGCCCGTGCCGAAGGCGGCCAGGGCCCAGCCGCCGACCGCGGCACCGGCGGCCACGCCGACGTTGGCGGCCGAGGCACCGAGCGTGGCGGCCAGGTCGGCGCCCTCACCCGCCAGCGAGATGACGCGGAGCTGGAAGGAGGGGGTGACACCGAACCCGACGATGCCCCAGCCGGCGAGCGCGATCCCCACCAGCCAGGCGTTGGAGCCGAACGCCCACAGCGCGGCCATGGCGACGATCACCACGACGTTGCCGGCCAGCAGGGTGGCGGAGGCGTTGATGTCGGCGAAGCGGCCGCCCGCGAACGTACCGATGGCGCTGAAGACACCGAAGATCAGCAGGAAGGCGCCCACCGCGCCGCCGGAGATGCCGGTGACGTCCTCCAGGAACGGGGTGAGGTAGGTGAACGCGATGAACTGGGAGCCCATCAGCAGGACCGTGGCCGCCAGCATCGCCAGCACCCGGGGATGGAAGGCGTGCCGGGCCTGGGCACCGAGCCCGTCGGCGCTGGTGTGCTCGACCCGCGGCACCAGCGCCAGGGTGGCGACGAGCGCGAGCACGCCGAGCACGACGACGCTGCCGAAGGTGGCCTGCCAGCCCAGGCCCTGGCCGATCAGGGTGCCCAGCGGCACGCCGATCACGGTCGAGACGGAGATGCCGCCGAAGACCAGCCCGACGGCCTGGCCGCGGTGCTCGGCGGCCACCAGGCCGGTGGCCACGGTGGACGCGGCGCCCAGGTACAGGCCGTGGATGGCCCCGCACAGGACCCGGGCGGCCAGCAGCAGGCCGAAGGCGGCGGAGAAGACGGCGACGAGGTTGCCCGCGATGAACACGGCGAGGGCCACCCACAGCAGCGTGCGCCGGGGCAGCCGGATCGTCGCCGCGGTGACGACCGGCCCGCCGAGGGAGACGCCGAGCGCGTACGCCGTGACGAGCAGGCCGGCCGTGCTGACGGAGATGTCCAGGTCACCGGCGATCAGGCTGAGTACGCCGACGATGACGAGTTCGGCGGTCCCGATGACGAACGCCCCGAGACCCAGTGCGGCCAGCGCGAGCTTGTGGCGGGTCGGGCCGGGCCCGGTTCCGGTTGCGGTGCTCATACGGGAGCCCTTCTGCTTCGACGGTGGGTCGGGCGTGGTGTCAGGCGTACTGGAGGTTCAGCTTCTCGATGCGCCCGTCGCGGACGTCGAACTCGTAGTTGGCCTCGAAGCCGCCGGTGCCGCCGGGGGCGAAGCGGACGAGGAGGGTGGTGCCGTTGCTCTTGGGGGTGTTCTTCAGGACGGTCAGCCTGCCGCCGATGACCTCGTTGCGGGCCCAGTCGCGGATCTCGTCGTGGCCGGTGAACTCGCGGCCGACGTCGGTGAGTTCGGCGTCCGGGTGGAAGGCGGCGACCAGCGCCTCGAGGTCCTTGGCGGCAACGGCGTCGACGTACGCCTGGGCGGCGGGGTCGACGGCATCGTTGTCGGCCTTCGCGGACGGCCCGGCGGAGGGCGACTCCTGGACCTGCGAGACGGTGCCGCCGGGCGTGGGGCTCGAGGCGGCGGCGCGGTCCTGGCCGCCGCCACCGCCCGCGTCGTCGCCGCTGCCGTCGCCGGAGCAGGCGGTCGCGCCCAGGAACAGGGCGGCGGTGAGCAGGACCGGAGGTATCAGGCGCTTTCTCATGACATTTCTCCCTGGGAGGGTCGGGGATCAGGCGTAGCTCATGGACACGCTGTGGATGAGCCCGTCCTTGAGCGTGAAGGCGTAGCGGGCCCGGAAGCCGGCGAGCAGGCCGTCGGGGTCGAACCGGAGGAGCACGGTGGAGCCGTTGCCGCCCGGTGTGTTGCCGAGCACCGTGACCTTGCCGCCGATCACCTCGTCCGCCGCCCAGGCGCGGATGGCCTCGCGCCCGTGGAATCGCCGCCCGGTGTCGGTGACCGTGCCGTCCTCGTGGAACGCGGCGGCCAGGGCGTCCGCGTCGGCGCCGTCCACCGCGTCCACGTAGGCGCGCACGGCCGGGTCCAGCGAGGCCAGCGCCTTGGGTTCGTGCGCCTCGGGCGTGGCGCGCAGCGCCTCGCTCGCGGCGGCCTGCACGTAGTCGCTGCTGAACGCGGCGCCCACGCCGAAGATCAGGACGGCGGCTACCACGATCCCCGCCGTGCGGCGCCCCCGGCGGCCGGAGGAGAGCTTCATCGTTCTTCCCTTCGTGTCTGCGTGGCTGCGGGGCCGCTCACCACGGAATGCGCCGGCGCTCGCGGAAGAACCCGCCGCTCGGCCCGTCGTCGGGGAGCAGCGCCAGCCAGGTGACCGTGTCCGCGCCCTGCTCGACGCTCGTCGGCGCCCACGAGCCGCCCATGTCGGTGCGGACCCAGCCGGGGCACACGGCGTTGACCTTCACCGGGGCGGGGACGGCGGCGGACACCACCAGGGTGAGCGCGTTGAGCGCGGCCTTGGCGATGCCGTACGCCGCCGGGGAGGGAACGTTGTCCGTCATGGCGCCGAGCCCGGAGGAGACGTTCACGACCCGGCCGCGGCCGCGCCGGACCATGTCCGGGACGAAGGCCCGGCAGGTGCGGAAGGCCCCCATCAGGTTGACGTCGAGGGACCGGCGCATCGTCTCCTCGTCGAGGGAGAAGAAGCCCTCGGTGGGGTAGACGCCCGCGTTGTTGACGAGCACGTCGACCTCGGTCCCGGCCTCGGCCAGCCGTGCGGCGCACGCCTTCACGCTGTCGCCGTCCGTGACGTCGAGCTGCTCGGACCGGACGGTCAGGCCCTGACGGGTGAGCCGGTCGGCCGCCGCACGGCCGCGCGCGGGGTCGCGTGCGGCCAGCACGACGTCGAGGCCCGCCCGGCCGAGCTGGCGGCAGACCTCCAGGCCGATACCGCGGTTACCGCCGGTGACCAGAGCGGTGCGGATGGTGTGCGGCGCGTGGGACATGGTGACGAAGCTAGCGGCGGCCGGTACGGCGGGGTCAACGATTCCGCTACGACAACATGAGGTCGTCGTACGGGGGTTCAGCCGCCGGTCAGAGCCCGGTAGACGGTGTGGACCCGGCGCGCCGCCTCCTGCCACCCGAACCGCTCGCGGGCCCGGGCGCGCCCGGCCTCGCCCAGGGCGGCCGCCCGCGCCGGGTCGGCGAGGAGCTCGTTGACGGCCGCCGCCAGATCGGAGGCGAATCGTTTCTCGTCCCGGGGTGTGCCGGTCCCGTCCTGCTCCTGCTCGATCGGTACGAGCAGGCCGGTCTCCCCGTCCGCGACGACCTCGGGGATGCCTCCGGTGGCGGTGGCGACGACGGCCGTGCCGCACGCCATGGCCTCCAGGTTGACGATGCCCATCGGCTCGTACAGCGAGGGGCAGACGAACACCGAGGCGTGGGTGAGGAACTGGCGCAGCGACTCCTGGTCGAGCATCCCGTCGATGCGGACGACGCCGCCGCGCACCCGGCTCAGCTCGTCGACCAGGGCGGCCGTCTCGGCGGCGATCTCCGGGGTGTCGGGCTGGCCGCAGCAGAGCACGAGCTGGGCGGCCGGGTCGAGTTCGAAGGCGGCGCGCAGCAACTGCGGCAGCCCCTTCTGGCGGGTCACCCGGCCGACGAACAGCACGATGGGCCGGGTGGGGTCGACGCCGTGCCGCTCCAGGGCGGCCACCCGGTGGTCGGGGCGCTGGACGGCGGTGTCGATGCCGTTGTGCACGACGTGGACGCGGTCGGGGTCGACGCCCGGATAGACGCGCAGGATGTCGTCGCGCATCCCGTGCGAGACGGCCACGACGGCGTCGGCGGCCTCGACGGCGGTGCGCTCCACCAGCGACGACAGGGCGTAGCCGCCGCCCAGTTGCTCGGCCTTCCAGGGGCGCAGCGGCTCCAGGCTGTGCAGGGTCACCACGTGCGGCACGCCGTACAGCACCTTGGCCAGGTGCCCGGCGGCGTTGGCGTACCAGGTGTGGCTGTGCACCACGTCGGTGCCCTCGCAGCGGGCGGCCATCTCCACGTTCACCCCGAGGGTGCGCAGCGCCGGGTTGGCGCCGTCGGTGAGCGCGGGCTCCCGGTACGCGGTCACCCCGGGCGCGGTGCGGGGCTCCCCGAAGCAGTGCACCCGCAAATCGACCAGGGCGCGCAGGTGCTTGGCGAGCTCGCCGACGTGGACCCCGGCGCCGCCGTAGACCTCGGGCGGGTACTCCTTGGTGAGCAGATCGACGCGCATGGCGGGCGTTGGCGAATTCATGCGTACTTCCTGACGTCGAGGGCCTGAAAGACGGTGCGGCCGCGCCCCTCGGCGGAGCGCGGCGGCGGGGAAAGGGCCGACGGCGGCGGTACGGCGGGGCGGTCGTCGCCCCCGCCTCGGTCCCCCCGCTGGGGACGGTAGCCAATCCGGCCGGCCTCCCGGTGCCGCCCGGGCGGCCGGCGTGCGCCCCGGAGGGGGCGGCGGGCGGTGGGGCGGTGGGGCGTGCGGCGCGGAGGGGTGCCGAGGGCAGGGGGCCGGCCTTCCGGTGCCGCCCGGATGCCCGGCGTGCGGCCCGGGGGCCGCGAGCGGGAGGCGGCCGGCGCGGGGAGCCCGGCGGGGGTCAGGAGGCGCGCTTGCGGGGGGTGCTCTTCTTGGCGGCGGTGGACTTCTTCGCCGTCGTCTTCTTCTCGGCCGCCTTGCCGCTCGCGGCCGTCTTCGCGGTGGACTTGCGGGCCGGGGCGGCCTTCTTCGCGGCCGCCGTCTTGGCGGTGGACTTCTTCCCGCCCCGTTCCTTGGGCGCGGCGGCCGCCTTCTTGCGGCCGGGCAGCTCGTGGACCGACGCCTCCTCCGGCTCGCCCTCGCCGCGCGCCTCGCGGGCCGCGCGCACGCTGCTCTCCAGCGCCGCCATCAGGTCGATGACCTGGCCGCCGGGGCGTTCCTCCTTGGGCGCGGCCACCTCGGCGCCCTCCGCCTTGGCCGCGATCAGTTCCTCCACCGCCGCCCGGTAGTCGTCGTGCAGGGTCTCGATGTCGACCTCGCCGAGGGTGTCCATCAGGGCGTCCGCCAGGTCCAGTTCGGCGTCGCGGACGGTCACCGAGGTGTCCGGCGCGACGCCCTCGGGGCGGCGGATCTCGTCCGGCCACAGCAGCCCGTGCATGGCGATGACGTCGTCCACGACCCGCAGCATCCCCAGCCGCTCGCGCCCGCGCAGCGCGAACTTGGCGATGGCCACCCGCTCGCTGCGCTTGAGCGCCTCGCGCAGCAGCGTGTACGGCTTGGCGGCGGGCACCCCGTTGGCCGACAGGTAGTACGCAGCGTCGATCTGGAGCGGGTCGATCTGCGACGCCGGCACGAAGGCGACGATCTCGATCGTCTTGGCGGTCGGCAGCGGCAGCGACGCGAGGTCCTCGTCGGTGATCGGGATCATGGTCCCGTCGGCCTCTTCGTACGCCTTGCCGATCTCCTCCGTCGACACCTCCTCGCCGTCCAGCTCGCACACCTTGCGGTAGCGGATGCGGCCGCCGTCCTCGGTGTGGATCTGCCGGAAGGAGATGGACCGGTTCTCGGTCGCGTTCACCAGCTTGATAGGGATGCTGACCAGCCCGAACGAGATGGCGCCATTCCAGATGGATCGCACGGTTCATCCCTTTCGTACCGATTCGTGGGATTCTCATCGTATGACGCCGATCACGGAGGTGGAGGGGCGGCGCCTGGCGCTCAGCAACCTGGAGAAGGTCATCCACCCCGCCACCGGGACCACCAAGGGCGA
Organism: Streptomyces sp. WAC05374; assembly: GCF_004353505.1. Lineage (GTDB taxonomy): Bacteria > Actinomycetota > Actinomycetes > Streptomycetales > Streptomycetaceae > Streptomyces. The sequence continues at coordinate 203,395 of NZ_SMNQ01000011.1, read as the reverse complement.
GATCCTGCACTACTACGCGACCACCGCCCCCTGCCTGCTCCCCCACCTCCTGGGCCGCCCGCTGTCCTTCCTCCGCTACCCGGACGGCCCCGACGGCCAGCTCTTCTTCACCAAGAACCCGCCTCCCGGCACACCCTCCTGGGTGAAAACCGTCGCCGTCCCCCGATCGGACGACAAGAACGCCCGCCAGGTGATGGTCCAGGACCTGCCCTCCCTGATGTGGGCGGCGAACCTGGTGGTGGAGTTCCACACCCCGCAGTGGCTGGCCGGTGCCCCCGCGCTCGCCGACCGGCTGGTCCTCGATCTCGACCCCGGCGCCCCCGCCACCGTCGTGGAGTGCTGCCGGGTCGCGCTCTGGCTGCGGGAGCGGCTCGCGGCCGACGGCCTGGACGCGTACGCCAAGACGTCCGGCGCCAAGGGCCTGCACCTGTACGTCCCGCTGGAGCCGGCCCCCTCCGAGCGGGTCCAGGCGTACGCCAAGCAGCTCGCCGTCGAGGCGGAGGAGGAGCTGCCGGGCCTGGTGGTGCACCGGATGACCAAGGCGCTGCGCCCCGGCAAGGTCTTCGTCGACCACAGCCAGAACAACGCCGCCAAGACCACGGCCGCGCCCTACACCCTGCGCGCCCGCCCCCGGCCGGCCGTCTCGGCACCGGTGACCTGGGAGGAGGTCGAGTCCTGCGGCGCCCCCGCGCAGCTCACCTTCCTGCTGACGGACATGGCCCCCCGTCTCCAGGACTTCGGGGACCTGCTGGCACCCCTGCTGGACCCGAAGCGGGCGGGGCCGCTGCCGTGACGCTCGAGCCGCCCCTGAAAGTGACCCTCGCGCGCAACGTCGGCACCCTGCCGCGCGAGCCGGGACTGGCGTACGAACCCAAGTTCGACGGCCACCGGATGCTGATCTTCCGGGCGGGCGACGGGGTCGTCCTCCAGGCCCGCTCGGGGCGGCTGGTGACCGTCGCCTTCCCCGATCTCGTGGCCGCCGCCCGGGAGTTGCCCGACGGCACCGTGCTGGACGGGGAGGTGGTCGTCTGGCGGGAGGGCCGGATCGACTTCGCCGCCGTCCAGGGCCGGGCCGCCGCCACCCCCGGCCGGGCGCCGGGGCTCGCGCGGCGGCTGCCCGCCTCGTACGCCGCCTTCGACGTGCTGGCGGCGGGCGGCGCCGACCTGCGCCCCCGCCCGTACGCGGAGCGCCGCGAGCGGCTGGTGGAGCTGCTCGCCGACCTGGGCCCGCCGATCCAGCCCGTCCCCATGACGACCGACCCGCATCTGGCCGCGACCTGGTACGAGACGCTGCCCGGCATCGGGGTGGAGGGCCTGGTCGTCAAGCGCCTGGACCAGCCGTACAAGCCGGGCACGCGCGCGTGGCGCAAGATCCGGCACACCGACACCTGGGACGCCGTGGTGGTCGGCTTCACCGGCACCCAGCGCCGGCCCGCCTCCCTGGTGCTGGTCCTCCCCGACGACGACACCCCGGTCGTCTCCAGTCCCCTGCCCCCCGCGCTGCGCGCCCGCGCGGGCGCCGCCCTCGCCGCCCTGGCCCCCGGCGAGGAAGGCACCGCCATGGCCGTCGGCCTCGGCGAGGTGCCCTTCCGCTCCGTACCGCCGGAACTGACGGCCGAGGTGGCGACCGGCACCACCCGCCACACGGTCACCACGGTGCTGCGGCTGAAGGACGACACCCCCTAGACGGCCAGCCAGGTGCGGCGGTCGCGGGCCGTCGCGTAGAGGGCCTCCACGTCCACCGGTTTCAGGACAGCGCCGAGCCGCGCCAGGGACGGGATCTCGCCGTCCCGCAGCACCCGTACGCCGTCCGGCGCGGGCGGCACCTCCAGGCGGCCCGGATCGGCCACCGCCAGGACCGGGCGCACGGCCGTGGCCAGGGCGTGTGCCGCCCGGTCGGCGGCCCGGCGGGCCCAGCGCAGGTGCGGTTCCGGCTCCCCGCGGCCGGTGGCGGCGTACGGGCCGGCGATCCGGACCCGGCGGCCGCGCGCCGCGAGGGTGCGCACCGCGAACACGCCCGCCGGGCCGATCGCCAGGTGGTCGATGCGGGCACCGCCCGGCAGGGGCACGCAGTGCAGGACCCGCCAGCCCGCCGCGTCCAGCCCGTCCAGGGCGTCCCCGACGCGCTGGTGGGCGGCCAGCTCCGCCGGGCGCGGGTCCTTGCGCAGGCGGCGCGCCGGGGCGCCGTCGAGCGCGGCGTGCAGGGCCTCGCCGGGGCGGTTGGGGGCGAGGTCGTCGTCCGGGTGGAGGCTGAGACGTGCCAGGTCGGAGGCGGTGGGGACGGACGGCGGGCCGATGCTGACCTCGCCGGTGACATAGGGCGCGAGCGCCGCGACGACCTCGTCCTCGTACGCCTCGGACAGCAGGCTGATCCGGCCGCTGTCCCGGTCGTACCAGGCGATGTCCCGGCCGTCCGGGAGGCTGACCCGGAGCCGGTGGCGGCCGCCGGGCCCGGCCGGTGTGACACGCAGTGCGGTCATGCCCCATCACCCCCACGCCCATGGGAACAGCCGCGCCGGGCGACGGCAAGGGCGGCGCCGGGCGTGTCCGATTGGCGGGGCATGGGCACCGGCGGTGTGGTGCACTATTGCCCCCAAGTGCAGTGGTCGCGGGGAGGGACGGCATGTTCACGGGGATCGACGAGGTCGACTGGGCCTCGCTGGGGCATGCCTACGGTCCGGCCGACGACGTGCCCGATCTGCTGCGCGGGCTCGCCTCCCCCGATCCGGTGGAGCGGGAGGTGGCGCTGGACGGCATGTACGGCGCGGTGCACCACCAGGGCGATGTGTACGACTCGACGCTCGCCTGCATCCCCTTCCTGCTGGAGCTGGTGGCCGAGCCCGAGGTCCAGGACCGCGGCTGCGTCATCGAGCTGCTCACCAGCATCGGCGGCATCGACCTGGACGGCGACGACGAGCTGGAGGAACTGGACCCGGACGACGAGGAGTTCGAGGACGCGGCGAACTACGCCATGGCCGCGGCCGCCGTCGCCGCCGGCGCGGACGTGTTCCTCGGGCTCGTCGGCGACGACGACCGGGAGGTGCGGATGGCGGCGCCGGGCGCGCTCGCCTCGCTGCACGGGGACCCGGCGCGGGTGCTGGCCCTGCTGCGGGAGCGGCTGACCGTCGAGACCGACACGGAGGTGCGGCTCGCGCTGGTGGAGGCCGTGGGGCGGATCGCCCTGCGGTACGAGTCGCTGCGCGACGAGATCACCGACTGGCTCGGCTGGCTCATGGGCGCCGCCCAGGACCCGGCCCTGCGGCTCGCCGCCCTCGCCCAGTTGGCGCGGTGCGCCCCCGCGCGGCTGCCCCGGGACGTCGTGGTGACGGTGACGGGGCTGCTCGACCAGTTGCGCGACGCGCCCCCGGCGGCGGGCACCGTGCCGGACACGCCGGGTGACGCGCCGGGCCTGTCCGGCCGCCCGGATCTCGCGGGGCTCCGTGAGACGGCCGGGCGCGCGGAGCCGCTGGGCCTGCCCGAGCCGGTCGAGCTGCCCGAGCCGGCCGAGCCCCGGCCCGGGGCGCCCACCTTGGTGGGGCAGTTGCGCGAGCTGCGCGAGGAGCAGCGGGCCGGGCGCGGCACGGCGTGGGCCGACGACCTGCTGCGGACCCTGCACAGCGCCCTGGACGACCGGGTCGAGGACCGCATCGCGCTGGTCACCGCCCAGTTGCGCAGCCCGGACCGGGGCCGGCGGGCGGACGCGGTGTGGATGTGCGGCGGGCTGGTGCGCACCTGGCGCGGGGCCTACGACGAGGTGGTGCGGCTCGTCGGGGCACAGCTCACGGACCCCGAACCGCGCCTGCGCGAGGCGGCCGTGAGCTGGCTGGAGGGCCTGTTCGAGGTGGCCCGCCCGGCGGCGGACGCGCTGGCGGCCAAGGTGGCGGCCGACCCGGCCCCGTGGGCGCCGGAGCGGGTGGGCGGCCGGTCCGGGATGGGCAGCGCGCTGCTGGCGCTCACCCGTACCGGTGACGCGCGGGCGGTGCCGGCGCTGGCGCGGGCCCTGGAACAGCCCGGTGTGGACGGCCGGCTCGGCTACGCCATCACGCACCTGGGCCGCGACGGCGCCCCGCTGGTGCCCGTGCTGCGGCACAAGCTGGGCGGGCTGCCGCTGGACGAGGAGCTCAGCGAGGAGGCCGGCCCGCTGCTGCTGGCGCTGGCGCACCTGGGCGCCGTGGAGGCGCTGCCGGAGGTGCTGCGGGTGCTGCGCGGGGCGCCGGCGTTCCGCCGGGAGTGGGTGGTCGAGTCGTCGCTGCGGGCGCTGAGCGCGTTCGGGCCGGCGGCGGGCGAGGCGGCGGACGACCTGCGGGGCCTGCTGGACGACTGCTCGGTGGCGGTGGCGACCTCGGCGGCCCGGGCGCTGTGGGCGGTGGCGGGTGACACCGGTGCCGTTCTGCCGAGGCTGCGCGCCCTGCTGACGGCACCGGACGCGGCACACCGCAGGGAGGCGGCCTGGGCGGTCGGCGCGATGGGGCCGGCGGGCGCGGCGGCGGCCCCGGAGCTGCGGGCGTGCCTGGCGGCGCCGGGGGTGTGGCTGCGGGTGGACGCGGCCGTGGCGCTGAGCCGGGTCACCGGGGACGTCCGTGAGGCGCTGCCGGTGCTGGTGGGAGCCTGGAGGGAGAACCGGCACACGCGCGTGGAGATCGCCGGGTGCCTCGCCGGGCCGGGGCCGGTGCCGGCGGAGGCCGCCTCGCTGCTCCGCGCCGAGCTGGCCCGGCCGCGCCGGCACAACGTGTCGGAGGGCACCTCGGGCGACCATGACGTGCACCACGACGAGAAGCTCCTGGCGCTGTGCCGGCGGGCACTGGGCCGGTCCGGAGAGGAGACCGCGGGATGATCATCTTCGGGACGAAGGCGTACCTCCGGCAGCTCGCGGTGCTGACGCTGGTGTGCGGGCGGTGCGGCAACCCGGCGGCGCACGCGCTGCGCCGGAGGACGACCAAGTTCACGCTGTTCTTCGTGCCGCTGTTCCCGGTGGCCACGTCGTACGCGACGCAGTGCGCGTTCTGCGGCACGGAGGAGCGGATCACGCGGGAGCAGGCCGACCGGATGCTGTCGGGCGGCACGCGGGTACGGTGACGGCGGGCACGGCGTACGGGCCGGGCCGGGTCGACAAAAGGGACTTCCGTACGAATATGGTTTGCGGAAGACCGCCATGCCGTCGCACCGACCCGTCAGGAGGACCGTGAGCCCGCACCGCCCGGCCGCCGTGTACGCGGCTCTGCTGCTGCCCGGTGCGGCGGTGGCGGCGCTGCTGCTGTCGGGGTGCGGCGACGCTGGTGAGCTGACCAGCGCGGGCCCCACGCCGACGGCGGTCGGCCCGGTGCGCCTGTGGCCGGACCTCCCGCCCGTGACCGCGCCGCCCTACGACTACGGCGAGAGCGACACCGCGCGGGTGCCGGGGGTGGCCGTGCCCGGCGGTGACGTGCACCGGGTCGACCCGGTGCACGTGGTCCGGGCCGAGGTGGCGGCGCACCCGGGCGAGTACAGCGGCCCGGACGGGATGTACGAGGAGACGGCCCGGCAGATCCGGGAGTGCGGGACGAAACCGCGGCAGTGCCCGGTGATGACGCCGTACTACCGGGATCTCACCGGGGACGGCCGGGACGAGCTGGTCGTCGGCATCCGCATGCCCGAGCAGCAGACGGGGCTGCGCGTGTACATGCCCGAGGACGGGGGGCTGACCCGCATCATGTCCACCGTCGACCAGGTCGTGGGCGTCCAGCTCGCGGGCAGGGACCTGGTGGTGCGCGTGGTCTCGGCGGGCATCCCGGGGTACGAGTACCGCACGGCGTGGTCGTGGGACGGCCAGCAGCGGGCGATGCTCCCGACGCGGGACGAGATCGTCCGGGTGAAGCCGGTGCCGCCGAAGCCCGCCTCGCCTTCGCCGTCCCCCTCGCCGTCCCCGTCACCCTCCCCCGGCCCGGGCGGCACGTGATGCGGCGCCCGAGGCCTCCTGCCTGGATGGCGACCCTGACCTGGAAGGCCGGGGTGTTCATCACGGTGATGTGCTGTGCGCTGGCCGCGCTGCTGGGCGCCCTGGTGCACGTGTCGGTGACCCGGCAGACGGTGGACACGGCGCGGGAGAAGGCCCTGGACCGGCTGGAGGAGGTGACGCGCGCGTACGAGGCGGGCGAGCCGCTGCCGCCGTACGCGGGCGTCGACCCGGACGGCATGCCCGCCGCGCTCCGGGCGCTCGCGGTGCGCGGCGAGCGCGGCACGCTGGTGGCCGACTCCGGGGGGCGGCCCACGATGTGGGCGGCCGGGCCCGCCGACGGCCGGGCGCTCGCGGTGCGCGTGGACTACTCGCTGAGCGCGAGCACCATCAGCGGGCTGGACCAGGCCATCGTCGGCTCCTCGGTGCTGGCGATCGGGGCGACGCTGCTGGTCGGGTCGTTCGCGGTGACCCGGGTGACGCGGCGGCTGCACCTGACGGCGCAGGTGGCGCGGCGGATCAGCGCGGGCGACCTGGACGCCCGGGTCAACGACCCCCGGACGAAGGACCCCGCGCACCCGGAGGACGAGGTCGCCACCGTGTCGGGTGCGCTGGACACGATGGCGTCCAGCCTCCAGGGCAAGCTGCTGAGCGAGCAGCGCTTCACGGCGGACGTGGCGCACGAGTTGCGCACACCGCTGACCGGGCTGTCGGCGGCGGCCGAGCTGCTGCCGCCCGGGCGGCCCGCGGAGATGGTGCGGGACCGGGTGAGGGCGATGCGGGCGCTGACGGAGGATCTGCTGGAGATCTCCCGGCTGGACGCGCGCACCGAGACGGTCGACCTCGACGTGCACGAGCTGGGGCCGCTGGCCGAGCGCGTGGTGCGGGTGTCGGGCACGGACACGGAGGTGCGGATCGTCCGGGACGCGCGCGTGGAGACGGACAAGCGGCGCCTGGAGCGGGTGCTGGGCAACCTGGTGGCCAACGCCCACAAGCACGGCCGGCCGCCGGTCGTCCTCACGGTGGACGGCCCGGTGGTGACGGTCCGGGACCACGGGCCGGGGTACCCCGGCTACCTCCTGGAGCACGGGCCGCAGCGGTTCCGCACGGAGAGCGGCAGCAAGGGCCACGGGCTGGGCCTGACCATCGCGGCGGGCCAGGCGTCGGTCATCGGCGCGGAGCTGCGCTTCACCCACGCGCCAGGGGGCGGCGCCGAGGCCCGCCTGCTCCTCCCGGCGTACGCGCCGCCCACCCCGGAGCCCTGACCCCCCTCGTGGGGCGCCTTCGCCGGGCCCCCTCTCCCGTTACGGCGCCGCCGGCCTCCGCGGGGGCGACCCCGCACGGCCCCGCCCCGGGCGGATGCCGGGAGCAGGCCGTGTCAGGTGCGACATAACGGACATACCACTTGCTACGTTGCCTGGCATGACCGCAACGGGGACGCACAGGCGCCGGGGGGTGGAGCTGTCCCTCCTCATCGGGGGCGTCCTCATCGCCGTGTACGGGTACGTCGGCGTCGGGCTCGCCAGGAACGGCGCCGTGCCGCCGGACGCCGCCGCGTACGGCGCCGGGCTCGGGCTGCTGGCGCTGCTCGCGCACGTCGCCGTGCGGTGCCGCGCCCCGTACGCCGACCCGCTCCTCCTCCCCATCGCCGTCCTGCTCAACGGCCTCGGCCTCGTCCTGATCTACCGCCTCGACCTGGAGACCCCCGCCGACCACGCCGCGCCCACCCAACTGGTGTGGTCCACCCTCGGTGTGGGGCTGTTCATCGCGGTGGTCGTACTGCTGCGCGACCACCGGACGCTCCAGGGCTACGCGTACGTGTCCGTCGCCGCCGCCCTGCTGCTGCTGCTCGCCCCGATCTTCTTCCCCGCCGTCAACGGCGCGAAGATCTGGATCAGGATCGGGGGCCTGTCGTTCCAGCCGGGCGAGTTCGCGAAGATCCTGCTCGCCGTCTTCTTCGCCGCGTACCTGGCCGCCAACCGCACCGCACTGGCGTACACCGGCCGCCGGGTGTGGGGCGTGCAGTTGCCCACCGGGCGGGTGCTCGGGCCGATCGTGGCGATCTGGCTGGTCAGCGTGGGCGTCCTGGTGCTGGAGCGGGACCTCGGCACCTCGCTGCTGTTCTTCGGCCTGTTCGTGATCCTGCTGTACGTGGCCACCGGCCGCACCGGCTGGGTCGCCGTGGGCCTGCTGCTGGCGGCGGCCGGTGCGTTCGTGGTCGGCGGTCTCGAACCACACGTCAACAGCCGGGTGGAGGACTGGCTGCACCCCTTCGCCTCCGTCGAGGCCGGCCAGGGCCCCGGCCAGCTCGCCCAGTCGCTGTTCGCGTTCGCGGCGGGCGGGATGCTGGGGACGGGCCTGGGGCTCGGCGAGTCCGTGCTGATCGGCTTCGCGGCCAAGTCCGACTTCATCCTGGCCACCGCCGGCGAGGAGCTGGGGCTGGCCGGGCTGACGGCCGTCTTCCTGCTGTACGCCCTGCTGGTGGCACGGGGCTTCAGGACCGGGCTCGCGCTGCGGGACCCCTTCGGCAGGCTCCTGGCCACCGGCCTCTCCTCCATCCCGGCCCTCCAGGTGTTCGTGATCGCGGGCGGCGTGATGGGCCTGATCCCCCTGACCGGCATGGCCATGCCCTTCCTGGCGCAGGGCGGTTCGTCGGTCGTCACCAACTGGATCATCGTCGCCCTGCTGATCCGCGTCAGCGACTCCGCCCGGGCGCCCGAGCCACGGGGCGCCGAGCCCGGCGCCGTCCTGCCCGTGGTGGAGGAGGTCCGGTGATCCCCTGCATCCGCCACGCGGCCGTGCTGTGCCTGCTGCTGCTCGGTGCCCTGCTGGTGAACGCCGGCCGGGTCCAGGTCCTCGAGGCGCCGTCGCTGGACAAGAACCCCGCCAACCGCCGACCCGTGATGGCCCGTTACGCCCAGCCGCGCGGCGACATCCTCGTGGACGGCACACCGGTCACCGGCTCCAGGGACACCGGCCAGCCGCTGCGCCACGAGCGCACGTACGCCGACGGCCCGCTGTACGCGCCGGTGACGGGATACGCCTCGCAGACGTACGGCACCACGCTGCTGGAGCACGCCGAGGACCCCCTGCTGTCCGGCACCAGCCCGATGCTCACGCCCTTCCCCTTCTGGTACGACCTCAGCCGCACCCGGCCCCCGGGCGGCGACGTCGTCACCACCATCCGGGAGCCGCTGCAGCGCCTCGCCTACGACGGGCTCGCCGGCCGGCGCGGCGCGGTCGCCGCCATCGAGCCGTACAGCGGGCGCATCCTGGCTCTGGTGAGCAGCCCCTCGTACGACCCCGGGCTGCTGTCCGGCACCGGCCGCGAGGTGGCCGCCGCATGGGCCCGGCTCAACGGGGCACCGGACCAGCCGATGCTGAACCGGGCGCTGCGCCAGACCTATCCGCCCGGCTCCACCTTCAAGATCGTGACCGCGGCGGCCGCGATGGACGCCGGGATCGTCACCGACGTCGACGCCCCGACCGGCGCGCCCGACCCCTACCTGCTGCCGGGCACGCGGACCGTGCTGCCCAACGAGGCGAAGGGGTGCGGCAACGCCTCACTGGCGTACGCGATCCGCTGGTCGTGCAACACGGTGATGGCGCACCTCGGGGTGAAGGTGGGGAGCGCCGGGATGCTCGACGCGGTGGGGCGGTTCGGCTTCAACGACACCTCGCTGCGCGTCCCGTCGGCGGTGGCACGGTCCAACTTCGACGCGGAGCTGACCACGGACCGGCTCGCGCTCTCGGCCATCGGCCAGTACGACACGACGGCCACCCCGCTCCAGATGGCGATGGTCGCCGCCGCCGTCGCCAACGGCGGTGAGCTCGCGCACCCGCACCTGGTGGACCGGACGACGACCTCCGACGGCGGCCTCGTGTCGCAGCACGTCCGCCGCACCTACCGGCAGGCGATGCTGCCGCCGACGGCGCTGCGGCTCCAGCGGCTGATGGTGGACGTCGTCGACGGCGGGTCGGGCAGCAAGGCGGCCATCCCCGGTGCGACGGTCGGCGGCAAGACCGGCACGGCCCAGCACGGGGTGGGCAACACCGGCACGCCGTACGCCTGGTTCATCGGCTGGGCGCAGGCGGCCGGCACGGGCCGGCCGGCCGTCGCGGTCGCGGTGGTCGTGGAGGACGCGTCGGCGAACCGGGAGGACATCAGCGGCGGCGGCAGCGCGGCGCCCGTCGCGCGGGCGGTGATGGAGGAGGCGCTGCGCGAGGAGGAGCGGCGCTCCGCCGGACGTCCCGGTTCCTGAGCGGGCCCGCCGGAAGGTCAGCCGATCGGCTTGCGCATCTCGGCGCGGACCTTCAGGGTCAGCTCGGCGGCCCGGGCGAGGTCGATGTCCCCGGGCTTTTGGCCCATGGAGGCCGCGTCGACGACGCCGACCCCGAGAACGGTGTTGCCGTCGCCCCAGGCGCACATCGGGAAGGTCACCTTGTTGCCCGCCTCGGTGTTGCTGAGCACCTCGCACTCGACCGTGACGTCGGACCCGGCGGGCGTGACGTCCTTCGCGGGCGTCTCGATCGTGGCGTTCTGCGCGGTGCCGGCGCCGCGCAGAACGCTGCGGCGCTCACTGTCGGGGTTCTTGACCTGCCCGTAGTAGCCGGAGACGACCAGCGCCTTGATGGCGCCGTCCTTCTCGGCGGTGTACTGCGCGACGGCCGCCCCGTCCGTGCGGACGTCGGGGCTGTAGGTGTCGTCCAGGACCTTCTTGCCCTCGGTGCCGGACATGTCCTGGGCGAGCGTGTACTCGCCGTCCACGAGCGTCGGGGGGACGGTGAGCTTGTGCGTGGCGGCCGGGAAGGGGGTGTCGTCCCCGGCGCCGCCGACGACCATGGCCACACCGACGCCGAGGCAGCCGAGCAGGACGAGCCCTCCGGTCACCAGGCCGACGACCAGGCCGGTGCGCCTCTTCGGCGGCTGCGGAGGCACCGGCGCCCCGTACGGTCCGGGGTACTGCTGCGGGAAGCCGGGCTGCGGCTGCGGCTGCTGCTGGTACGGACCGGGGTAGGGGCCCGTGTACGGGCCGGGCTGCTGGGACGGAGGCGGCATGGTCATGCGCGTCAGGCTACGTCACGGGTGTGCGGGCGCTCACGCACCGCCCTCGGCGATCGCGTCGGTGACCTCGGCGACCCGTCCGGCCTCCTCGGCGGCGAAGCGTTCGCGGTCGAGCCGCTCGGCGATCTCCTCGTCCTGGGTCATCAGCAGGTCCAGGTTGGAGTCGCCCATCTCGAAGACGCCCATGTCCACGTACGCCTTCTGGAGCCGCTCGCCCCACAGGCCGATGTCCTTGACGCAGGGGACGATCCGGCTGAAGAGGAGCTTGCGGAACAGGTGGAGGAACTCGGACTGTTCGGAGTACTCCTCGGCCTCCTTCGTCGAGACGCCGAAGTTCTCCAGCACCTCCACGCCGCGCAGCCGGTCGCGCATGAGGTGGCAGCCCTCGATGACGAACTCCTCGCGCTCGCGCAGTTCGGCGTCGGTGAGCTGCTTGTAGTGGTCGCGCAGGGCCATCCGGCCGAAGGCCACGTGCCGGGCCTCGTCCTGCATGACGTACGCCAGTATCTGCTTCGGCAGCGGTTTGTCGGTGGAGTCCCGGATCATCCCGAACGCGGCCAGGGCGAGGCCCTCGATGAGGACCTGCATGCCGAGGTAGGGCATGTCCCAGCGGGAGTCGCGCAGGGTGTCGCCGAGCAGGCCCTGGAGGCTGTCGTTGATCGGGTACAGCATCCCGACCTTCTCGTGCAGGAAGCGCCCGTAGATCTCGGCGTGCCGGGCCTCGTCCATGGTCTGGGTGGCGGAGTAGAACTTGGCGTCCATGTCGGGGACGGACTCCACGATCCGGGCGGCGCAGATCATCGCGCCCTGCTCGCCGTGGAGGAACTGGCTGAACTGCCAGGAGGCGTAGTGCCTGCGCAGCTCGCCCTTGTCCTTCTCGGTCAGCTTGCCCCAGTGGCGGGTGCCGTACAGGGTCAGCGCCTCGTCGGGTGTGCCGAGCGGGTCGTACGGGTCGACCTCCAGGTCCCAGTCGATGCGCCGGGCACCGTCCCACTGCTTGTCCTTGCCCTTCTGGTACAGGGCGAGCAGCCGGTCGCGGCCGTCGTCGTACTCCCAGGTGAAGCGGGCCGAGCCGGTGGCCGGCACCTGCCAGGTCGGGTCTCCCGGGTCCTTGCTGTACAGGGTGTGCGTCGACACGGACGGCTCCTTCGCCTGTGCGCTGACGGGTAGTTGGCAGGCTCACACGTTGGTAGACGCCGGGTCAACAAGTCGCGCACAAGGGATTGACGGTCTTGCTGACAAGCAGTCTCATAAGGGATGTCCCCCGGCAACGCCTACCGCGCGAGGTGCTCCGCTCATGACGTCCGTGACCGAACGCGACATACGGCTGCTCCGCGACGCGCTCGGCCCGCTCCGCGACCGCGAACAGGTCGCCGAGCGCCTGCTCGAATCGTCGGCCAAGCACTCGTTCGACCCCGACAAGGAGCTCGACTGGGACGCCCCGGTCGAGGACGGCAAGTGGTTCTGGCCGCCGGAGCTGGTCTCCCTCTACGACACCCCCCTGTGGCGGAGGATGTCCGAGGAACAGCGGATGGACCTCGCCCGGCACGAGGCCGCGTCGCTCGCCTCGCTCGGCATCTGGTTCGAGATCATCCTGATGCAGCTCCTGGTCCGGCACATCTACGACAAGTCGGTCACCAGCAACCACGTCCGGTACGCGCTCACCGAGATCGCGGACGAGTGCCGCCACTCGATGATGTTCGCGCGGATGATCCAGAAGGGCGGGGCCCCGGCGTACCGGGTGCCGCGCGTCTACCACAACATGGCGCGCGTCCTGAAGACCGTCTCCACGACCCCCGGTTCGTTCGCGGCCACGCTGCTCGGCGAGGAGATCCTCGACTGGATGCAGCGCCTGACCTTCCCCGACGAGCGCGTCCAGAGCCTGGTGCGCGGGGTGACCCGCATCCACGTGGTGGAGGAGGCCCGGCACGTCCGGTACGCACGCGAGGAGTTGCGCCGCCAGATGGTGACGGCGCCGCGCTGGGAGCAGGAGTTCACCCGCCTGAGCTGCGGCGAGGCGGCCCGCGTCTTCTCCGTCTGCTTCGTCAACCCCGAGGTGTACGAGAACGTCGGCCTCGACCGGCGCCAGGCGGTCGCCCAGGTGAGGGCCAGCGGCCACCGCCGCGAGGTGATGCAGTCGGGCGCCCGGCGGCTGACGGAGTTCCTCGACGACATCGGCGTGCTGCGCGGCCCCGGGCGCAGGCTCTGGAAGAGTTCCGGCCTCCTCGCCTGAAGCCCCCCACCACGGCGGGTGGGGCGGAGTTACCCTGCGGGCATGACCAGTGCCGCGACGCCCGCACCCGCGTACCGACGGCTGAGCGTCGAGGAGCGCCGTACGCAGCTCCTCGGCGTCGCCCTCTCGCTCTTCGCGCACCGGGCGCCCAAGGACGTCTCGCTCGACGACGTCGCCGAGGCGGCCGGTGTCTCGCGCCCGCTGGTGTACCGCTACTTCGCGGGCGGCAAGCAGGAGTTGTACGAGGCCGCGCTGCGGTCGGCCGCCGACGAGCTGGAGCTGTGCTTCACCGAGCCGCCCGTGGGCCCGCCCACCGAGCGGCTCGCCCGCGTCCTCGACCGGTACCTGGCCTTCGTCGACCAGCACGACGCCGGGTTCAGCGCCCTGCTCCAGGGCGGCAGCGTCGCCGAGACGTCCCGGACGACCGCGATCGTCGACGAGGTGCGGCGCGCGGCGGCCGAGCAGATCCTGCTGCACCTGGGCGCCGGGGACCCGGGGCCGAGGCTGCGGATGATGGTGCGCACCTGGATCGCGGCGGTCGAGGCGGCGTCCCTGATCTGGCTGGACGAGGACAAGCGGCCGCCCGCCGACGAGCTGCGCGGGTGGCTGGTCGACCACCTGGTCGCCCTGCTCACGGCGACCGCCGCGACGGACGAGCAGACGGCCCGGGCGGTGGCGGGGCTGCTGGCGCAGGAGCGGGCCGAGGGCCCGGTGGGCACCCTGGCGCGCCGCGTGGTCCCCGTGGTGAGCGGGGCCGCGCACCTCCTGTGACACTGGCTGTCGTGCGAAGCGAGAACACCCCCTTCTACGGCGGCCCCCTGGACGGGCGGGTCCTGCCGGTCCTCACCGGCATCACCGGCCACCCGCCCAAGTGGTACACGGTCCCCGTCCCGGCCGAGGACGGCGGCCCGCCGGTCGTCCACGCCTACCGGCGCGTCCCCTCCGGCTACACCCGGCGGCTCGGGCTCCAGCGCGGCTGGAAGTACGAGTACGCCCCCGCCGGGCGTGAGCGGCGCGAGCTGAACTGGCCCTGGTCCCGCAGGTCGTAGGATCACGGGCATGCGCGCCGCCGCGCCGCCGCGCCGCCAAGAGGGGGAGCCTCCGCATGGAACCGTCGTCGCCGCTTCAGCCGATCGGACCGCTGAAGGACGGCGACCCCCGCCGGTGCGGCCCCTACACCCTGCTGGCCCGCTTCGGCGGCTCCGCGGGCGCGGTGCGGTACCTGGCGCGCGGTGACGACGCCACGACCGTCCTGGTGGCGGTGGCACCGGCCGCGCTGGCTGAACTTCCCGCGTTCCGGCGGCGGTTCGCGGCGGAGGCCCGGACGGCGCGGCGGCTGGCCGGGGAGTGGGTGCCTCGGCCCCTGGAGGTGGCGGTCGGGGCGCCGCCGCTGTGGACGGCCACGCCCTACGAGCCCGCGCTCACCCTCGGCGAGGCGGTCGCGCTCGCCGGGCCGCTGCCCGAGCGGGCGGTGCGGGTGCTGGGCGCGGGGCTGGCCGAGACCCTGGCGCGGGTCCACGCGACCGGGGCGGTACTGCACGGGCTGGCCCCCGGCACGGTGCTGCTGGCGGCCGACGGGCCCCGGCTGACCGCGTTCGGCGCGCTGGGCGCTGCGGAGTCGGCCGAGGCCCGCGAGGGCGGGCACCTGTCGGTACGGCTCGGCTACCTCACGCCCGAGCAGGCCGCCGGGCACGAGCCGGGGCCGCCGTCGGACGTCTTCGTGCTCGGGCTGCTGCTGGCGTACGCCGCGACCGGCACCCCTCCGCTGCCGGACGCGGCGTCCATCGCGGACGCCGATCCGGACCTCGGTGCCGTCTCGGGGGAGCTGCGGCCGCTGATCGGCCGGTGCCTGGCCAAGTCCCCCGGCGACCGCCCGGCGGCGGGCCGGGTCGCCGCCGTGCTGGCCCCGCAGGGCGCGGCGGCCCTGGCGGGCGGCGGCTGGCTGCCGGACCGGCTGGCCGGGGCGCTCGACGAGCAGGCCGCCCGGGTGGCGGCCCTGGACGCGCCGCTCACGGGGACGGCACCGGAGGACCTCGACGGGCGCACCGTGCGCGTCGGGCGGCAGACGCGGCGGGAGCCCGCCCCCGGCGGCCCCGGCACGGCCCGCCCGCCGGAGGTGCTCCTCCCGCCCGCCCCGCCGGCCACGGCGCCCGCCCCGCCGGTCCCGGCACCCCTGTCCGCCCCGGCGCCCGCGCCGGCACCGGGGCTCACCCGCCGGGGGCTGTTCACCGGCCTGGCCGCGGGGGTGACGGGAGCCGTCCTCGGGGGCGGCGGCGTGCTCGCGTTCGCGTCCGGCGACGCCGACCAGCCGCGTACCGACGCCAGGCCCGTGGCCCGGCCCCGCCCGGCCGTCCCCGGGGTGCCGCCCCGGCCGCACTGGGCGTACGTCCACCCCGCCGCCGGCGGCGGCGCGCTGAACGCCGCCGTCTGGCGGGAGCGGACCCTGGTGCTCACCTCCGGCGCCCACACCGCGGCCGTCGACCTCGCCACCGGCCGGCGCCTGTGGCAGCGTGCCGACGCCCCGTCCGGCCGGCCCGCCCTGACCGCCGGCGGCCGGCTGCTCGTCGTGGGGGCCGGCGGCCTGCGGTCGCTGTCGCCCGAGGACGGCACGGCCGGGGCCCCGATGCCGCTGGCGGGGGGCCTCCGCCCGGCGGCGGTGGCCGGGCAGGCGGGCGACGTGGTGTGGTTCACCGGCACGGCGGCCGCCCGCACGTACCTGGTGGCGTACGACGCCGCCCGGGGCGAGGAGCTGTGGCGCGTCCAGGTCCCCAACGGCCGCCCGCCGCACATCCCCGCCTACGAGGTGCTCGCCCTGCGGCCGGACACCCTCGTCGTGCGCCAGGACCCGCGGTCGCTGACGGCCGCTCAGGTCAAGGCCGCGAAGGGGCTGGCGATCTTCTACGCACACGACCGGGCGACCGGGGCGCGCCGCTGGTTTAGGCCGTTCGGCGGCGCCCTGCCGGGCGGCGCGGTGTCCGGGGACGCGTCGGGGCGGCTGTACGCGGCGGTGGCGGGTGCGCTGCACGCCTTCGACACCGGTACGCGACGGCCGCTGTGGCGGCTGGCCGGCGGCGGTCCCTTCGGGCGCGCGGAGGTGCGCGGCGGCACGCTGTACGCCGCGGACCGCTCGCAGACCGTGTACGCGGTCGACCCGGCGACCGGCAGGGCGCGCTGGCGGCGCGGCACGGAGGCGGCGGCGGGCGGGGACGTCCCCGGCGTGACCGTGAGCACGAGCGGCCGGACCCTGCTGGCGGCGGACGGCTCGCAGGTCACCGCGTTCGGGGCGGGGGACGGGCGGCGGCTGTGGAAGTTCCAGGACGCCGGGGTCCGGGCCCCGGGCGGCGCGGACATCTCGGCGCCGTACATCGCGCTGGCGGCGGGCACGGGCACCGTCGTGGTCCGGCGCGACCGGACGTTCTACGCGCTGCCGGTGGAGTGACCGGGACGGGTGACCGTACTGGGCCGATCCGCCCACTCCGGCATTTCATACGCAAGTCGTATTATCCACCGCCCCAGGATGGGGGCGGAGGTGATGACATGTCAGGAAAGCTGCTGCGGACGGTGTGCGCGGCCGCGCTGCTGGCCGCGCTCCCCGCCACGCCCGCGGCCGCCGCGCCCGCCCCGCCCGGGTCCACGGTCCCCGAGCTGCTCGCCCAGCTCCGCACGCTGTACCAGCAGGCGGAGGAGGCGAGCGAGACGTACAACGCCACCGAGGAGGAACTGAAGGCGCTCACCGCCGAGACGAAGAAGCTGACCGGCGACCTGACCCGCACCCGTGACTCGCTCGCCCGCGCCCGGGCCGACGCCGGACGGCTGGCCCGCGCCCAGTACCAGGGCCGCACCGACTTCTCCTCCTCCCTGCGCCTGCTGCTCGCCCGCGACCCCGACCACGCCCTGGACCAGCACCACCTGCTCCGGCGCGCCGCACGCGAACGGGCCGCGACCGTGGCCCGGCTCCAGCGCGGCGAGAAGCGGGCGGACGCGCTGGCGACGGCCTCCCGCACGGCCCTGGACCGCGAGCAGACACTGGCCGAGAAGCAGCGGAAGGCCCGCGACGAGGTGACCGCCCGGCTCAAGGACGTCGAGGAGACGCTCGCCGCGCTGTCGGACGACGAGGTCGAGGAGCTGGCCGCCCTGGAGGAGGCCGAGACGGCCGACGCCCAGCGCGAGCTGCTCGCCACCGGTGACCTCACCGGCTCCCGCACCCCCTCCGAACTCGGCGGCGAGGCCCTGGAGTACGCCGCCGGACAGATCGGCAAACCGTACGTCTGGGGCGCCGAGGGCCCGGAGTCCTTCGACTGCTCGGGCCTCACCTCCCGGGCCTGGGCCACGGCGGGCCGCCCCATCCCCCGCACCAGCCAGGAGCAGTGGCGCACCCTCCCCAAGGTCCCCCTGCGCGCCCTGCGCCCGGGCGACCTGGTCGTCTACTTCCCCAAGGCCACCCACGTCGCCATCTACCTGGGCGACGGACTGGTCATCCAGGCCCCGCGCCCCGGCGCCCGCGTCAAGGTCTCCCCCATCGCCGCCAACCCGCTCCTCGGCGCGGTCCGCCCCGACCCCGCGGCCCGCTCCCTGCGCACCTACACCCCGCCCGCACTGCCCCCCGGGGCCGCGGGCGGCTCCGACCAGGGCAACGACCGGGGCTGAACCGCCCCCGGCGGACGGCCGGATGTGACAGAGGTCCGTCATTGCCGTCACGGTGGGACCGCCGTGACCATGGACGCATGCCCGCTCCCCACCGCGTCGTCATCGCGGTCTTCCCCGACGTCGACCTGCTCGACGTCACCGGCCCCGCCGAGGTGTTCGCCCTGGCCAACCGGGAGACCGGTGGCCGGGACCGGTACGAGGTGCGCCTGGCGGGCCCCGGAGCCGGGCCGGTGGTCACGTCGGCCGGGGTGCGCCTGATGGCGGACCTGGCCTTCGGCGAGGTGGGCGCCGCCGTGGACACCCTGGTGGTGCCCGGCGCGGTGGACCGGGGCCCGCACGGGCCGGTGGCCCGGGTGGACGACACGGTGGTGGAGTGGGTGCGGGCCACGGCGCCCCACGCGCGGCGGATCGCCTCGGTGTGCGTGGGCGCGCACGTGCTCGCCGCCGCGGGGCTCCTGGACGGTCGCCGGGCGACCACGCACTGGTCGACCGCGGCCCAGCTCGCGGCCGACCACCCGCGGGTGCGGGTCGACGCCGACCCGATCTTCGTCCGCTCCGGGCGGGTGTGGACCGGGGCGGGCATCAGTACCTGCATGGACCTGGCGCTCGCCCTGGTCGCCGAGGACCACGGCGAGGAAGCGGCCCTGGCCGTGGCCCGGCAGCTCGTGATGTACCTCCGGCGCCAGGGCGGCCAGAGCCAGTTCAGCGTGCCGCTGAGCCGGCCGGCGTCGGCCCGCAGGGACATCGACGACCTGCGGGTGTTCATCACCGAGCACCTCGACGGCGACCTGTCCGCGCCCGCGCTGGCCGCGCGCATGTGCCTGAGCGAGCGCCACTTCGCCCGGGTCTTCCGCCGGGAGACCGGCACCAGCCCGGCCGCCTACGTGGAGGCGGCCCGGGTCGAGGCGGCCCGCCGCCTGCTGGAGACCACCGACCAGCCGCTGGAGCGGATCGCGGCGGCCACCGGCCTCGGCTCGGTGGAGACGCTGCACCGCGCCTTCCGCAAGCAGATCAGCACCACCCCGGCCGCCTACCGCCGCCGGTTCCGCACCGCTTCCTGACCTTCGGCACGGCGTCCCGCCCGGCGCGGGCCCCGCCCTGCCTCCTCACCGACCGAAAGGCACCGTTCACCCGTGAATGTCTCCACGACCCTGCGTGACGTCAGCGGCCTCGACAGCGCACCGCCCCACCTCGCCGCGACGACCCTCTTGCTGATCGACTTCCAGAACACCTACCGCACGGGCGTCATGGCCCTCGACGGCGCCGAACCCGCCCTGGCCGCCGGGGCGCGCCTGCTCGCCGCCGCACGCGCGGCCGGCACCCCGGTCGTCCACGTCGTCCACGACGGGGGCGAGGGCACCCCGTACGACATCCGTGCCGAGATCGGTGCCATCTGCGCCGAAGTGGCGCCCGTGGACGGCGAACCGGTCGTGGTGAAGCGGTTCCCCGACTCCTTCCACCGGACGGACCTGGAGGCGACGCTGCGCGCCCTGGACGCCGGACCCGACCTGGTGCTGGCCGGGTTCATGACCCACATGTGCGTGGCCTCCACCGCCCAGGGCGCCTTCCAGCTCGGATACCGCCCCACCGTCGTCGCCGAGGCGACCGCCACCCGCTCCCTGACCGGGCCCGACGGCACCACCGTGCCCGCCGCCGCGCTCAAGGCGGCGAGCCTGACGACGATCTCCGACCTCTTCGGCACCGTGGCACCCACCGTCGGGCACCTCACGGCCGGACGGCGCACCGGCTGAGCGTCACGCCCCCGCGACGGACTCCAGGTACGCGCCCGCCTTGTCCGGGTCGTAGAAGAAGTGCTCGAAGTCGGACGGGTCGTTGAAGCCGTTCGCGATCCGGTGCGCCACGGGCGGGAGCTGACCGGCGCCGCCGATCAGGTTCAGCACGTGCTCCGGCGGGACGCCCAGCATGGCGTTGGTCCACTTGGTGACGTGCTGGGCCGTCTCCCAGTAGCGGTCGAACGTCTGCTGCATCCAGGCCTCGTCGAACGGCTGGTCGCCGTGCTCGGTGATCGAGGCGAGGTAGGCGGCCGCGCACTTGGAGGCCGAGTTGGAGCCCTGGCCGGTGATCGGGTCGTTGGCGACGACGACGTCCGCGACGCCCAGCACCAGACCGCCGCCGGGCAGCCGGCCGATCGGGTGGCGGACGGTGGGGGCGTACCGGCCGGCCAGGGTGCCGTTGGCGTCCGTCAGCTCCACCTTGGTGGCCCGCGCGTACTCCCAGGGCGTGAACCGCTCCATCAGTTCCAGCGTCAGCGCCAGGTGCTCGGAGGGGTCCTTGACGCCCTGGAAGACGTCCAGCGGGCCGCCCGGGACGCCTTCCCAGAACAGGATGTCCGCCCGGCCGCTCGTGGTCAGCGTCGGCATCACGAACAGCTCGCCGACCCCCGGCACCAGGTTGCAGCGGACCGCTTCGAGGTCCGGGTGCTCGGGGCGCGGGCCCAGCCCGTGCACGTACGCGACGGCCAGCGCGCGCTGCGGCTCGCTGTACGGGGAGCGCGAGGCGTCCCGGCCGAACATCGACACCAGCTCGCCCTTGCCCGCCGAGACGAGCACCAGGTCGTAGGTGCGCGAGAAGTAGTCCAGGTCGGAGACCGCCGCGCCGTGGATGACGAGCTGGCCGCCGCGCTGGGCGAAGGTCTCCATCCAGCCGGCCATCTTCACGCGCTGGTCGACGGACTGGGCGTACCCGTCGAGCCTGGCGACCCAGTCGACCGGGCGGCTCGCGTCGGGCGCGCCGACGGAGACGCCGAGGCCCTCGATGCGCGGGGCCTGGGACTCCCAGAAGTTGATCCCGAGGTCCCGCTCGTGCTGGAGCGCCGTGTGGAACATGCACTGCGTGGACATGACCCGGCCGGCCCGGATCTCGTCCGCCGTGCGGTTGGACATCAGGGTGACCTCGTAGCCCCGCGCCTGGAGGCCGAGGGCGAGCTGGAGGCCGGACTGCCCGGCTCCGACGATGAGTATCTTCCGCATCGAAGGTCTCTTTTCCTTACTCAGGGGTGGTTTCGAGGGCACGGGCCACGAGCGCGAGCAGGGAGTCGACCACCGTGATCCGCTTCCGGGCGTCCATGATCACGATCGGTACGTCCTTGGGCACGGTGAGCGCCTCGCGCACGTCCTCGGCCTCGAACAGCTCGGACCCCTCGAAGTGGTTGACCGCCACGACGTACGGCAGGCCGCAGCTCTCGAAGTAGTCGAGCGCCGGGAAGCAGTCCGTCAGCCGCCGGGTGTCGGCCATCACGATCGCGCCGATCGCCCCGCGCACCAGGTCGTCCCACATGAACCAGAACCGCTGCTGGCCCGGCGTACCGAAGAGGTACAGCACCAGGTCGTCGTCGAGCGTGATGCGCCCGAAGTCCATGGCGACGGTGGTGGTGAGCTTCCCGGGCGTCGCGGACAGGTCGTCCGTGTCCTCGCTGGCCCGCGTCATCAGCGCCTCGGTCTGCAGCGGCGTGATCTCCGAGACCGATCCGACGAAGGTCGTCTTGCCGACGCCGAAGCCGCCCGCGACGACGACCTTCGTCGCGATGGGGGCGCGGGTGTGGTCGAGCTGCCAGGCCTGGACCTCTTCCTGGGGCTCGCCCTCCTCCACGGGTATCTCAGAGACGGCGGAGACCACTCAGCACCCTTTCGAGCAGTGCGCGGTCGGGCTGGCCGGTGCCGTGACCGGTGCCGTACACGCGGATTCTCCCCTGGTCGGCCAGGTCGCTGAGCAGGACCCGGACGACGCCCAGCGGCATCTTCAGCAGCGCGGAGATCTCGGCCACCGTGCGCATGCGGCGGCAGACCTCCACGATGGCCCGCATCTCCGGCATGACGCGGGAGACGAGGCCGCCGTTCGGCAGCTCCTTGCGCTCCTCGGGCGCTTCGAGCGCGGCCACGAACGTCTCGACGAGCAGCACGTGACCGAAGCGGGTGCGGCCGCCGGTGAGCGAGTAGGGGCGGACGCGGGCGGGCCGCCGCCCGCCGCCCCGCACCGGCAGCCGGCCGGCGGCGGACGCGGAGGTCATTCGGCGCTCTCCATCGACTTGCGCAGCTCGCTGCGGAGTTCGGGCGTGAGGACGTGTCCCGCGCGGCCGACGAAGAGCGCCATGTGGTACGCGACGACGCTCATGTCACAGTCGGGGGTGGCGTGCACGCCGAGGAGCGAGCCGTCGCTGATGGACATCACGAAGACGCTGCCCTCCTCCATCGCGACCATCGTCTGCTTGACGCCGCCGCCGTCCATGAGCTTCGCGGCGCCGATGGTCAGGCTGCCGATGCCCGAGACGATGGTGGCGAGGTCGGCGCTGGACCCGCGGGGCCCGTCGGACCGGGGCGGGTCGGCCGGGGCCTTCGGCTTCCGCTCCGCCGGGTCGGAGGAGAGCAGCATCAGCCCGTCGGAGGAGACGACGGCCACGGAGCGGACCCCCGGCACCTCCTCGACGAGGTTGCCGAGCAGCCAGTGCAGGTTCTTGGCCTCGCTGCTCAGTCCGAAAGGTGCGGTGCCGGTGGTACTACTGCCGGTCGTCGCAGTCAACTGCGTGCCTCCTCGACTGTGTCCCCCGTCTCTTCGGTACGTACCGCTTCCAACTGCTGGGTGCTCTCGGCGATCTCCGCCTCCGCGTCGCGCCGGCCCGCCTGGGCGCCCTGGTGGAACCCGCCGAGCCGGCGCCGCAGCGCCTCGGCGTCGATCCCGCCCTTGCGCCCGGCGGCGGGCGCGGACGGCTGGACGACCCGGGGCGTCCGCTTGGGCAGGCCCTTGTCGGTGACGCGCTCCCACTTCGGCTCCCGGGCGCGCGGCTGGGCCTCGTCGCCCCCGGGCTCCTGCGCGCGCTCGTGCGCCTCGGGCTCGGCCCCGGCCCCGGGCTCCTGGTCGGTCGGGCCGGGCTCGGTCCGGGCCTCGGGCTCGGCCTCGGCCCCGGGCTCCTGGTCGGTCGGGCCGGGCTCGGGGTCCTGGTCGGTCTTCCGGTCGGTCGGGCCGGGTTCGGGTGCGGTCGCGGGCTCGGTCTTCCCGTCGGCCGCGGGCTCGGGGTCCGGTTCGGGCTCGGGGTCCGGCTCCGGGGCGCGCGGGGCGCGGACCTGGAGGGTGGCCTCGGGCCCTGCGGACACCTCGGGGGCGTCCTCGCCGGGCGCGTCGCCCTCGGGGGCGTCCTCGCCGGGCGCGTCGCCGGTGGCGGCGATCGTCGCTTCGGCGGCGGCGACCAGCGGGTCACGGGCGGTACGGGCGCCGGGCAGGGCGTTGGAGTTGGCCTCGGCGACCGAGCCCGGGAGGTTCAGCGTGGGGGCCGCGCCCGCGACGGTGACCGACGGGGGCAGGGCGGTCGGCGGGGCGTCCGGGAGCAGGGCCGGGGGCAGGACGACGACCGCCGTCACACCGCCCTGCTTCTGCTCGCGGAGCTGGACCCGTACGCCGTGCCGCGCCGCGAGCAGCGCGGCCACCCGGATGCCGAGGCCCTCGCCCTCCCGGTCGGCCTCGGACGCGGGCTGCGCCTCCGGGTCGGCCAGGCGGGCGTTCAGCTCGGTGAGCCGGCCCTCCGTCATCCCTATGCCCTCGTCCTCGACCGAGAGCATCACCTCGCCGCTCTCCAGCAGCCAGCCGGAGAGCCGGACCTTCGCGTCGGGCGGCGAGAAGGACGTGGCGTTCTCCAGCAGTTCCGCCAGCAGGTGCGAGAGGTCGTCGGCGGCGAACCCGGCCACGTGCGCGTGCGGCGGCAGCGACTGGATGGTGACCCGCTCGTACCGCTCGATCTCGCTGACGGCGGCGCGCGCCACGTCGACCAGCGGGACCGGGCCCTGGTGGGCGTGGTTGTGCTCGTGGCCGGCGAGGACCAGGAGGTTCTCGCTGTGCCGGCGCATGACCGTGGCCATGTGGTCGAGCTTGAAGAGGGTGGCCAGCCGCTCCGGGTCCTGCTCGCGCTCCTCCAGCTTCTCGATGACTCCGAGCTGCCGTTCGACGAGCCCGAGCGTGCGGAGGGAGAGGTTGACGAACGTGTGGTGGACGCTGCCCCGCAGCGCCTCCAGTTCGGCGCTGACCTCGGCGGTCCGGTCGCGTAGTTCGGCGCGCTGGGTCGCCAGTTCGGCCGTGAGGGCCTCGCGGGCGGCGACGGCGTCGGTGCGCTCGGCGTCGAGCCGCTGGGCGCGGGCGCCGAGGTCGGCGAGCCTGCCGTGCAGGGTGTTGAGCGAGCGTACGACCTGGGCGAACTCGTCGTTGCGGCCGGTGAAGCGGACCGGCTCCTCCGTCTCGGGCGCCTGTGCGAGACGGGCGGCGCCGATGCGCAGGACGGCCAGCGGCCGGGTGAGCGTGCGGGCGACGGCGGTGGAGACGCCGATCGCGACGAGCAGGCAGCCGCCGAGGAGCGCGATGCGCAGTTCGAGCGCGGTGACGTCGTCGTCGCGGAGCTGCTCCATGCGCCGCACCTCGCCGGTGGCGAGGGCGGACTCGACGCCGCGCATCTGCTCGATGCGGGCGGTGAGGGTGGCGCGGAGCTTCTCCCGGTCGGTCTTCCGCTCGGCGTCGGACAGCTCGGGCCGGTCGGTGAGGCCCGCCAGGTACGTTTCGGCGCTCTTGACCTCGGGTCCTGTGACCGTGGCGGCGAGGGAGTCGCGGGCGGCGGGCGGGGCCGCCCGGTCGAAGTCGGCGAGGGCGGCCTGTTCGCGGACGCGGGCCTGCTGGGCGGCGGCGCTGAGGTCGTCGCGCGTCCGGTCGGCCCGGTCGCCCGCCGGGTCCTCGGGCTCGACGTACTGCCCGGTGACCGGGTCGTAGACGGGGGCGGTGTTCTTCTTGCCGGGGACGGCGAGCGCGCCGAGGAGCAGGCCGCGGGTGGCGGACGCCTGGTCGACGGCCCGGCCCAGTTCGGCGAGGGCGCGGGTGCCGGCGCCCGCGTCGGCGGCGCGGGCGGGGGTCTTGTCGGCGAGCTGGGCGGACAGGGCGTGGAGCCGGGTGATGACGTCGGTGTACGCCCGGTGCGCCTCCATGGCGGTGCCCGTGCCGGTGAGGGCGGAGCGGCGGATGGCGGGGAGGCCCGCGAGTTCGCGGCGCAGGCCGGAGGGGGCGGCGGCGCGGATCTCGTCGATCTGCCGGTCGACGCGGGCGCGGTGCGCGGCGTCGACGGCGGGCGCACCGGCCTTGTCGCCCGCGGCCGGGTCCGTGTCGCCCTGGCCCTGTTCGCCGGCGCCGCCCCGGTCGTCCGCGCCCTTCGCGTCGCGTCCGGCGGCGATGTACGCGGTGACCTCGTCGCGCTCGTCGGCGAGGGAGTGCGCGAGGGTGACCGCCTGGCGGTTGAGCTCGGCGAGGGTGACCAGCCGCTGGGAGTCCGTGAGGTCGCCGGAGGCGGTGAGGACGGCGGGGGCCCCGGCCCCTATGACGGTGATCCCGACCAGCGCGACGCCGACGACGAGCCGGCTGCGTACGCGTACGCCGCGGCCGCCCGGTGCCTGGGGATCGCCGGGAGTCTCACTGCGCTTCTGCACCGGTTCTCACATTCTTGAACTCGTCCGCCCATGAAGCAGAGGTGACGACCGGTCACTCGTGCGATCAGCCCCCCAACCCCTGGTACGGCCTCGACCATTCCAGCGCTGTTGTTGTGGGAGGCACACGTCGGCCACTCCGCCACCCGAACGAGTGAACAACACTCCGGAGTTGGCGAACAACTCTCCCGGGCGCATGTGCGGGGGCCCCACGGGGTGACGGGTTGAAAGATCCACGCGGGCTTTGGCAGGATGCGCGCCCGCACCTCGCCGGAGGGTCCGCTTCCGGCTCCCACCCCCTTCCGGCCTGCTGGTACGGGCCGGTTCCGGCCCTTTGCCGGCCGTGTGAAGAACTCATGCAGACTGGGCCCATGCGCAGTGAGATCTCCTCCGTCCCGGGCACTGACGAACGCCCCAACGAGGACTGGGCTTCCGTGGCCGTTCCCGCATCCGGCCAGGGCGGCACGCTCGTGGTGCTGGACGGGGTGACGCCCCCGGTCGACGATGACGGTTGTGTGCACTCGGTGCCCTGGTACACCGCGCGGCTCGGGGGCGCCCTGACCGAACTGTCCGGTTCCCGTCCCGACCTGACGGTGGCCGGGATCCTGGCGGAGGCAATTCGGCGCACCGCGGACGCCCACCGCGACTCCTGTGACCTTTCTCACGTCCGTACGCCTCAGGCGACGGTCGTCCTGGCGCGTTGGGACGCGGTGAGCGTCGAGTACCTGGTGCTGGCCGACTCGGTGCTGCTGCTGCGTTCGCCGGAGGGCGCGGTACGGGCGGTGGTGGACGACCGGCTCGACCGGCTGCCGCCCGGCTCGCTGGCCTCGCACGCCGTCACGGACACGACCGTGCGGAACAAGGAGGGCGGGTTCTTCACCGCCGCGGCCGACCCGTCGGTGGCGGCCCGCGCGGTCACCGGCCGGGTGCCGCGGTCGGCCGTGCGCGAGCTGGTCGCCATGACGGACGGGGCGACCCGGTGGACCGAGGTGTTCAAGCGGGGCGACTGGGCGGACTGCTTCGCGGTGGTGGACGAGGAGGGGGCGCGCGGGCTGATCGCCCGGGTGCGGGAGCTGGAGGCGTCGTCCTCGTTCGCGTACCGCTGGAAGCGGCACGACGACGCGACGGTGGTGCACGTCGAGCTGTGAGGGCGCCGGTCAGCTCTCGGCGGAGCCGTTGAGCTGGTGCAGCAGCCGGGCCAGCTCGGCGACCTCGGCGCGGTCCCAGCCGGCGAGCTTGCGGACGTAGCGGGCGCGGCGGGCGTCGCGCACCCGGCGGAAGCGGCTGCGGCCCTCGTCGGTGAGGCGCACGAGGGAGGCGCGGCCGTCGGCGGGGTCGGGGGCGCGGGTGACGAGCCCGAGCTCCTCCAGGGCGCGGAGCTGGCGGCTCATGGTGGCCTTGCCGACGCCGAAGTACGCGGCGAGTCCGGTGGCGCGCTGGGTGCCGGCCTCCTCCAGCCGGACGAGCAGGCCGTAGGCGGCGGGTTCGAGGTCGGGGTGGACCTCGCGGGCCATTTCGCCGGACGAGGCACGGGCACGGCGCAGGAAGACCGCCAATTCACGCTCCAGCGCGAGGAATTCCTCGTTCGCCTCGGCGTCGTTCCCCGTACGGCTTTCCTGCACGTCAGCACCTCTCGCGCGCTTTCCCGGCTCTGAAATATGTTTTCGGCGGCGGCCATTGCCGCAGCTCGTCCAGTATTTCGCAGGCATAGACCAATGGCGGCATCGAACCCCTCTTCCGCGGGCCGGTTCTACGTGCGTAGCGTCATGCATGGCATGTTCACGCCACGCATGCCGCCATCCCCGCGCGAACCCCCCAGGCCCTTCGGAGGCACGCCATGCCCGTGCACAGACCCGGCACGCTCCTCGCGACCCTGGCCCTGCTCCCGTTCCTCCTCGCCCTCGCCGCCCCCGCACCGGCGAGCGCCGCCGACAAGCCGCCCGCCCGGGGCACCGCCCACATGGGCATGGGCGTCGCCGCCCACGACGGCACCGGCGGCCTGCCCCCCGACGGCCGCGCCGTCCAGACCGAGGGCGTCGACGTCTCCAGCCACCAGGGCAACGTCGACTGGACCGCGCTGTGGAACAGCGGCGTGAAGTGGGCCTACGTCAAGGCCACCGAGGGGACGTACTACAAGAACCCCTACTTCGCGCAGCAGTACAACGGCTCCTACGGCATCGGCATGATCCGCGGCGCCTACCACTTCGCCACCCCCGACACCACGACGGGCGCCGCCCAGGCGGACTACTTCGTCAACAACGGCGGCGGCTGGTCGCGCGACGGCAGGACGCTGCCGGGTGTGCTGGACATCGAGTGGAACCCGTACGGCTCCGCCTGCTACGGCAAGAGCCAGGCGGCCATGGTGAGCTGGATACGGGACTTCCTGGGCCGCTACAAGTACCGCACCGGCCATGACGCGGTGATCTACACCGCCACGAGCTGGTGGAAGCAGTGCACGGGCAACTACGGCGGCTTCGGGGCCTCCAGCCCGCTGTGGGTGGCCCGCTACAACACCACGGTGGGCGAACTGCCGGCCGGGTGGGCGTACTACACGATGTGGCAGTACACCTCCACCGGCCCGATCGTGGGCGACCACAACAGGTTCAACGGCGCGTACGACCGCCTCCAGGCCCTCGCCAACGGCTGACGCGCCGCCGCCCGCGACCGGTGGCCGCGGGAGGGAGCCCCCCGGCGCGGACGGGCGCCGGGGGGCTGTCGGGGAAGCGGCGGGCAGCGGCGGCGTCAGCCGCAGCGGCCGGCCGGGCGGGAGCGGGTGACGAGGTCGGTCCAGCCCGTGGTGCCGTCGATCCAGACGACCTGGGTGCCGGACACGGCCGCCGGGGAGAGCTGCTCGCCGCGGTTGCAGGAGACGCGCTCCTTGCGGGTGCCGTCGGTGGTGAGCTGCCAGTTCTTGGGCAGCGTCTCGTTGCGGTACGCCGTGTCCGGCAGCGAGGCGTTGACCGTGACCGCCGACTCGGAGACCGTCAGCTCGGAGGCGATCAGCGCGCCCGGCTTGGCCTCGCCGCTGATGTCGTAGGCGCCGGTGCCGTCCAGGTCGGCGCGCCGGATGCCCATCTGCCCGTCGTCGGCGGCGTTGGCGTCGGTGAGCCAGAAGACGTGGCTGCCGTTGAGGGCGGTCTGCCCCAGGGACTGCGGCTCGTCCAGCGCCTGGGTCATGGTCCTCTTCCCGGTGGCCAGGTCCAGGAGCTCCACGCCGAGCCGGTACTCGCCGCCCTCCGGGTAGAGCTTGGCGTACGCGAGCCTGCCCCGCGAGATCGACGGCAGCCCGGTCAGGACGTCGTCGCCGCCCCCGTCCACATAGGTCGGCTGCCGGTCACCCGCACGCAGGTGGACGACGTGACGGGAGAACAGGCCGAGCGTCTCGAAGACCGTCACGCCGTTCTCGGTGCGCAGCCCGGCGACGTCGGACGTCGTGGACGAGTACAGCGTTTTGATGGGCCCGCCCGCGATCGGCCGGGACAGGACGTCCACGCTCGTCGCGCCGTAGGCGGCCCAGACGACGGTCCTGCCGTCCGTGGCCGGGTGGACGTGGTAGCGGCCGTCGTTGGGACTCATCAGCTTCGGGGTGCCCGTGCCGTCGGCACGGCCGGCGTAGACGGAGTACGGCTCGGTGCCGTCGTCGTTGGACTTGGCGACCGTCCACCAGCCGCCGCCCGCCTGGGCGCCGGTGCCGGTGATGTTCAGCCCGCCGAACAGCTCGTCGGAGTCGACACCCAGCGCCTCCTCCCAGCCCGCGACGATGCCGTGGGCGTTGAAGGACCGCGTGGCGGTCCTCAGCCGCTGCCCGGTGACGCCCAGGTCCTCCGCGGCGGCCAGGACGGCGTTGCGCCCGTCGGTGAAGCCGTCCAGCGGGGTCATGTACTCGGTGAGCGCCTTGTACACGATCCGGTCGGCCAGCTCGGCGCCCAGGTCCTGGCGCATGTCCCACAGCGCGCCGGAGAAGATGGTCGAGTTGAGGTGCACACCGCCGTTGTCGGTGCCGAAGGTGGTGCCGAGGAAGTCCTTGGACGTGGTGGCGCCGTCGTTGAGGTCGCGCAGGGCGCAGGCGCGGGGCGTGGCCTTGCGGCACAGGTCCTCGCCGATGAGGCCCGCGTCCGGGTGGTCCATCGCGATGCCGGCCTGCGTGACGTCGATGGCGTTGCCGAAGTAGTCGGCGACGGCCTCGTTGAGCGCGCCGGACTGGCCCGCGTAGACCAGGTTGGCGGTGTTCTCCACGACGCCGTGGGTCATCTCGTGGCCGACCACGTCGAGGTCGGCGGAGAGGGGCTTGTACTCGCTGTCGCCGGAGCCGTACACCATCTTGGTGCCGTCCCAGAAGGCGTTGACGTACGGCATGCCGAACTGGGTGACGCCGACGAGCGAGTTGACGGCCGAGCCGCGCCCGTCGAGGCCGTCCCGGGCGTGGTGCTTCTTGTAGTAGTCGTAGACCTGCCCGGCCGCCCAGTGCGCGTCGACCGCGCCCGCGTCGGTGGCGTCCTTTCCGAACTCGGCGCCGGGCGAGGCGAACTCCTTGAGGTCGGCCGGCCAGCCGCCCAGCACCTCGTAGACGTCCTTGTCCCGCGCGTCCCAGGTGGTGAGCGCGGCCTTGCTGCCGTCCGCCATCCGGGCGCGGTCGGCCATCAGGTAGCGGCCGTCGGCGGCCTTGCTGACGTTGAGGGCGACCTTGGTGCCGTTCAGCAGGGTGCCGCTGCCGGCGTCCCCGGCGCCGGGGTCGGCCGGGGCGTCCGCCTTCGTCGCGGTGGCCCCGGTCGGGGTCCTCGGCGGTGCGAGCGTCCTGATGCCGCTGAACCGGAGCACGGGGAACCCGGCCCGCGCGTCCACGTACACGTGCTCGAGCACCGGTCCGCCGGTCACCGGGTCGGTGCCGCGCACGGTCACGTGGTACGCGAGCACGCCCTCACCGCGCGGGATGACGACCAGGCCGCCGGCGGCACCGCGCAGCGGTTCGGTCCTCTGCGCGTCGGCCTTGGAGAGCCGGTGGCCGCCGAGCCGTTCCAGGGTCGCGGCGACCGCGCGGCGTACCGCCACGTCCTTGTCCACGGCCGGCCGGACCCCGGTCGTCAGGCCCGTGAAGTACTTGCCGGAGGTGCCGGTGACGAGGCGCTCGCCGCCCTTCTTCTCCATCCGGACCACGTACTGGCCGCCCAGCACGGGCACGCCCCGGTGCTTCTGCTGGAGCCGTACGGTCTCCTCGGTGCCGCGCTTCAGCGTCTGTACGGGGGCGAGATCACGCCCCGGTTCGGCGATCTTGTAGCGGCTCTCCCTGGCGTCCAGGTGCTCCCGCGCCGCGTCCGCCGGGCTCGCCCCGGCGTCCGCCGCCTCCCGGATGCCGTCGACGAGCGCGGGGGTCGCGGTGCGCGCCCCCGGGATGACGTCGGCGGGCGGTTCGGTGGCCGGCGGGGTCGCCGCCGACGCCGGAACCGCGGTGATCAGGAGCCCCGCGGCGGCGAGCAGTGCCGCCGCGCGGGCCCCCGCCCGTATGCCGGATCTCACCGCATGCGTACCGGTCGTGCCGGGTGTGCTGGGTTCGCGCACAGTCCGTACCCCTCCCACGTGCTGGTCAGCCGTTCAGGTGGTCATGGCCATGCAAGCCGCGCCCCGGCAACGCGGCAACGGATGCGGGGGGTTGAGAAGTGGACACGCACACTTGTGTGGCCTGTGAAGGCGGAGTGAGAATCCGACGCATGATCCAGGGAGAACTGACCACTCTCGGCCTGGGCAGGACCGAGGAGCGCGCCTACGAGGCGCTGCTGAAGGAACAGGCGGACGGGGCGGACGAGTTGGCACGGCTCCTTGGCCTGCCGCGCGAGCGGCTGGACACGGCGCTGGACCGGCTCGTCGAGCACGGCTTCGCCCGGCCTCCCGATCCGTGCCACGAGGGCGCGCTGCCGCACCCGGCCGCGCCGGCCGCCGCCATCCGCGGGCTCATCCACCGGCGCCAGGCGGAACTGCACCAGAAGTCGGCGGAGCTGGCCCGGTTACGGATGGCGGCCGACCGGCTCGCGGGGGACGCGGGCGCGCCGGACGGTGAGCGCGTCGAGGTGGTGACGGGGCGCCGGGCCATCGCCGAGCGGGCCGGGCGGCTGCTGGAGGGCGCCGAGCGGGAGGTCCTCGTCCTGGACCGGCCGCCGTTCACCGCGCTGGACGTCGGGTCGCTGCTGGCCCGGGGCGTGGAGGTGCGCGCGGTGCTGGACCGGGCCGGGCTCGCGGACCGGGGGCGGATGCGGGCGCTGACCGGCCTGGTGGGGCGCGGGCTGCGGGTACGGGTCGCCGGGGGCGTCCCGGCGCGGCTGGTCGCGGTGGACCGGCGCGTCACGCTGCTGCCGCCGGTGGACGCCGCCGGTCCGCGGGCGTCCGCGCTCGTGATCGGCGACGGCCTGCTGTGCGGGGCGCTGCTGCCGCTGTTCGAGGCGGTGTGGGAGCGGGCCGAACCGCCCGGCCCGGCGGAGGAGCGCGGGGCGGGGGCGCCGCACGGCCCGGCGGAGGAGCGCGGGGCGGGGGCGCCGCACGGGCCGGTGGGGAGCGGGGCGGGGGCGCCGGCGGGGCCGCAGCGCGAGTTGCTGGCGCTGCTGGCGGCGGGGCTCAAGGACGAGGCCATCGCCCGGCGGCTGGGCGTGCACGTGCACACGGCACGGCGGCGGATCAGCCGGCTGCTGGAGTCGCTGGACGCCCGGACGCGGTTCCAGGCGGGGGCGCAGGCGTCGTCGCGGGGATGGCTGGATGACTGAGCCGTCCGCGTGATGGGCAAGGATGGGCCCCATGCGCTGCACGAAGCCGTTGCCGTGGGTCGTCGCCGTCCTGATCGCCGCCACCGCGTGCGGGGGGCCGTCGCACTCCGCGCCGCGCCCGGAAGCGGTGGCCGACGGCCCGGCCGCCGCGGCGTCCTCGGCGGCCCCCGCAGCGCCGCAGCGCTCGGCCGAGCCGTCCGCCGGGCTGCCCTGGGTGGGGGTGCTCCTCGACGGGGACGGCCACTGGTGCACGGCGAGCGTGGTGGACAGCCCGGGGGGCAACGTCGTCGCGACCGCCGCGCACTGCGTGTACGCGGACGGGGCCGCCGCCGCGGACTTCTCCTTCGCGCCCGGTTACCGCGGGGGCTCCGCCCCGCACGGGACGTGGAAGGTCCGCACCGTCCAGGTGGCCGACGCGTGGAAGGCCGCCGGGGACGACGCGGACGCCCACGACTATGCCTTCCTCACGATGGAACCGGACGGCCGGGGCCGGCAGGTGCAGCGGGTGGTGGGCGCGGCGCGGCCGGACTGGGCGTCCGGCCCCGGGCGGCGGGTGACGGTGACCGGCTACCCGAACAAGGACCACAATCCGGCCGACGGCCCCATCTCCTGCACCACGGACACCGCCCGGAACCCGGACCTGGCCGGCTCGATGGTGATGGAGTGCGGCGGCTTCCACGACGGCACGAGCGGCAGCCCGTGGCTGGCGGACGGTCGCCTCATCGGCGTCCTGAGCGGCGGGGAGACGGACACGGAGTCGACGGCGGTGCTCTTCGACGCGAGGACGCGGGCGCTGTACGACCGGGCGGTGAAGCTCTCCGGCGCGTGACGGCGCCCCCCTGACAGGCCGCCGGGCCGGGCCGCGGGGGCCCGGCCCGGCGGGCGGGTCACGCCGCCAGGGGTTCGGCGGAGGCGGTCGTGGTCGCCGGGGCCAGGGCGAGCTCCAGGACCTGGCGGACGTCGGTGACCGGGTGGACCTCCAGCTTGTCGAGGATCTCGGCCGGGACGTCGTCCAGGTCCGCCTCGTTCCGCTTGGGGATCACGACGGTGGTGATGCCCGCCCGGTGCGCGGCCAGCAGCTTCTGCTTGACGCCGCCGATCGGCAGCACCCGCCCGGTCAGCGACACCTCGCCGGTCATCGCCACGTCCGTACGGACCAGCCGCCCCGACAGCAGCGACGCCAGCGCGGTCGTCATGGTGATGCCCGCGCTCGGACCGTCCTTGGGCACCGCGCCCGCCGGGAAGTGGATGTGCACGCCCCGGTCCTTCAGGCCGGTGACGGGCAGCTCCAGTTCGGCGCCGTGGGAGCGCAGGAAGCTCAGGGCGATCTGCGCGGACTCCTTCATGACGTCACCGAGCTGACCGGTCAGCGTCAGCCCCGCCGCGCCGGTCTCCGGGTCGGCCAGCGACGCCTCCACGAACAGCACGTCGCCGCCCGCGCCGGTGACCGCGAGACCGGTGGCGACACCGGGCACGGCGGTGCGCCGCTCGGCCGGGTCCTGGGCGGACTCGGGCACGTGGTGCGGGCGCCCGATCAGCCCGCGCAGGTCGTCCTCGCCGATGGTGAAGGGCAGTTCCTGGTCGCCCAGTTCGTGCTTGGCGGCGACCTTCCGCAGCAGCCGGGCGATCGACCGCTCCAGGTTCCGGACGCCCGCCTCGCGGGTGTACTCGCCCGCCAGTTTGCGCAGCGCCGACTCGTCCAGCGTCACCTCGCCGCTCTCCAGGCCCGCCCTCTCGAGCTGGCGCGGCACGAGGTGGTCGCGGGCGATGACGACCTTCTCGTCCTCGGTGTAGCCGTCGAGGCGGACCAGCTCCATGCGGTCGAGCAGGGCCTCGGGGATGGCCTCCAGCACATTGGCGGTGGCGAGGAAGACCACGTCGGACAGGTCGAGTTCCACTTCCAGGTAGTGGTCGCGGAAGGTGTGGTTCTGCGCCGGGTCGAGGACCTCCAGCAGCGCGGCCGCCGGGTCGCCCCGGAAGTCGGAGCCGACCTTGTCGATCTCGTCGAGCAGGACCACCGGGTTCATGGACCCGGCCTCCTTGACGGCCCGCACGATCCGGCCGGGCATCGCACCGACGTAGGTGCGCCGGTGGCCCCGGATCTCGGCCTCGTCGCGTACGCCGCCGAGGGCGACCCGCACGAACTTCCGCCCCATCGCGTGCGCGACCGACTCGCCCAGTGACGTCTTGCCGACGCCGGGCGGGCCGACCAGCGCCAGAACCGCGCCGCCGCGCCGCCCGCCCACGACGCCCAGGCCCCGGTCGGAGCGCCGCTTGCGCACGGCCAGGTACTCGGTGATGCGCTCCTTCACGTCCTCCAGGCCGGCGTGCTCGGCGTCCAGGACCTCCTTGGCGCCCTTGATGTCGTAACTGTCCTCGGTGCGCTCGTTCCACGGCATGTCCAGCACCGTGTCGAGCCAGGTGCGGATCCAGGCCGTCTCCGGGTTCTGGTCGCTGGACCGCTCCAGCTTGTCGACCTCCTTGAGGGCGGCCTCGCGCACCTTCTCGGGCAGGTCGGCGGCCTCGACGCGGGCGCGGTAGTCGTCGGACTCCTCGCCCTCCTTCTCGCCGTTGAGCTCGCGCAGCTCCTTGCGGACGGCTTCGAGCTGACGGCGCAGCAGGAACTCCCGCTGCTGCTTGTCCACGCCCTCCTGGACGTCCTTGGCGATGGACTCGGCCACGTCCTGCTCGGCGAGGTGGTCGCGAAGCTGCTCGGTGGCGAGCCTGAGGCGGGCGACCGGGTCCTCGGTCTCCAGCAGCTCGACCTTCTGGGCGACCGTCAGGAAGGGCGAGTAGCCGGAGTTGTCGGCGAGGGCGGAGACGCCGTCGATCTGCTGGACGCGGTCCACGACCTGCCAGGCGCCGCGCTTCTTGAGCCAGCTCGTGGCCAGCGCCTTGTACTCCTTGACGAGTTCGGCGACCGCGCCGGGCAGCGGGTCGGGCACCGACTCCTCGACGACGACGCCCTCGACCCACAGGGCGGCGCCGGGACCGGTCGTACCGGCGCCGATCTTGACGCGGCCACGGCCGCGGATGAGCGCGCCGGGGTCGCCGTCGGAGAGCCGCCCGACCTGTTCGACGGTGCCGAGGACACCGATCCCCGCGTACGTCCCGTCAATGCGCGGCACCAGCAGGACCTTGGGCTTGCCCCCTTGCGTCCCGGAGGACCGGGCGGCTGCCTGGGCGGCCTCCACCGCGGCACGGACCTCGGTGTCGGACAGGTCCAGCGGCACCACCATTCCGGGCAGCACGACCTCGTCGTCGAGCGGCAGCACGGGCAGGGTGAGCGGTGTGGACGTCGAAGCCATGATCTCCCCTTCGGCAGTCAAGTTGAGCTGTACACACTCAATGCTTATGACAGCCCCGGTGTTCCCCGACCTTGTTCGCTCTGAGCGATCAACGGGTCGTGCGCGGCGCCCCGGACCCAGGAGCCCCCTCCGCCGGCCCGGTTGTCAGTGCCCGCGCTTAGCATCCGGCCATGAGCATGATCGGCGAGTACGCCCGCCTGACCCCCGCCGAACTCGATCGCGCGATCCGCGATCCCGACTGGGCCCGGCGGTTCGTCGACGAGCTGATCGAGGCGGAGGGGGACACGTCTCCCCCGGTACCGGAAGCGCGCTGCCACGACATCGAGAAGACGTGGCACGCGCTCGGCTTCCTGCTGGATCGCATCGGCTTCCCCGTCGACATCGTGCACGGTGAGGAGCAGCTCCCCGGGGCCGACGACTGGGGTTACGGGCCGCCCCGCTACCTCGGCCCGGAACGCGTGCGCGCCGCCGCGGAAGCCCTCGCCGCCACACCTCACGAGGCCCTTGTCGTGGGCGTCGGCCCGGCGGACCTCGCCGAGGCCGGGATCTATCCCGTCGTCGTGTGGGAGCGCGGGGAGTCGCTCGACTACGTGACCAGCCACTACCAGGCGCTGGCTGCGTTCCTCCGCGCGGCGGCGGACGCCGGTGACGCCGTGCTCGTCTGGCTGGAGTGACCAGTCCGGGGCGGCCGGAACATGCCCGAGGACCGGAGCGGGGAGAGTGGGGCGCATGCTGAACGAGGACGGGACCCTCGCCCGGGAGGGCGCGCTCGCGTACGTACCGGAGGTGTTCGTGCCGGTGGTCGACGCCGCGCGGGCGCGGATCGGGGAGGTGTTCGGGCCCACGCGACTCCACAGCGCCTATCTGTACGGCAGCATTCCGCGCGGCACCGCCACGCCCGGCGTCTCGGACCTGGACCTGCTGATCGCGCTGCGCGGCGAGCCGGCGGAGGGTGAGCGGGCCGCGGTGGCGGACCTGGCGGCGGAGCTCGACCACCGCTTTCCGCAGATCGACGGCGTGGGGGCGCTGCTGTTCGGCGTGCCCACGCTGCTGAGCGAGCGGGAGCGGTACGACCTCGGGTTCTTCGTCGCCTGCCTGTGCACCCCGCTGCTGGGTGAGGACCTCGCCGGCCGGCTGCCGCGCTACCG
The DNA here is from genome assembly GCF_004353505.1 of Streptomyces sp. WAC05374. GTDB lineage: Bacteria > Actinomycetota > Actinomycetes > Streptomycetales > Streptomycetaceae > Streptomyces. Next base: position 166,847 of record NZ_SMNQ01000011.1, on the reverse strand, counting down.
GCCGACCTCGCTGCTGGCCCGGGAGACCAACGGCGACCTCGCGCTGCTGCTGCCGCGCTGGCGCGAGCGGGCGGCCGGGGCCACGACGGACGGGGAGCGCCGACGGCTGGCCCGGCACGTCGGCCGCCATCTGGTCCGTACCGGATTCACGCTGGTGATGCCGCGCTGGGGCGACTGGACGAGCGACCTGGACGCGATGGCCGGAGCGTTCGGCGGCTACTACCCCGGGCGGGCCGGGCAGATGCGGACGGCCGTGGCGGTGGGGCGCGCGGGGGCGGGCGCGGACCCGGCCGTGCTGGACGAGCTGATCGAGGACCTCGGGCAGTGGCTCGCGGCCGAGTACCGGGCGGTGCACGGCGTGAAGGCGCCCCGCTCCTGAGACGGCTCCGGCCCGTCACCCGGGCGGGGCGACGGGCCGGAACAGGCCGGCGACTAGCCGAAGAACCGGTTCTCGCAGGTCATGGGGATGATGTCGCCCGCGTCCGCGAAGAACGTGTCGTGCGCGCCGCCGCCGCAGCTCTCCACCCTGTCACCCTCCTCGCCGTCCCGGACGTTGATCGTGTCGTCCGCCGCGCCGGTCTGGACGAGGTCCCGCCCGTTGCCGGCGTCGATCGTGCTGGCCTCGGCCACCTTCACCCGCACGCTGTCGTCGCCGTCCCGCACCATGGCCCGTACCCGCGTGACGGCGGACAGCGAGCCGCAGACCGCTGTGGTGCCGTCGGTTCCCACGCGCCGGCACCCTGGACCGACCAGCAGGCCGGAGCCGTCGCGGACGACCAGCTCGCGCGCCGCGTTGGCCGAGAAGGTGACCGTGTTCTTCACTCCGGTACGCGCGTTGAGCGTGACCGTCCCGCCGTAGCGGGTCACCTTGGCGCCCGCCTCCGCGGCGGCGGCCGGGGAGGTGACGGTCAGGGGCAGGGCGAGACCCGCGACCAGAGCCGGGACGGCCAGCCGCTTCAGGGTGCTGCTCGTGATCTTCATGCTGTGCTCTCTTCTTCGGGTCGAGGAGGGTGCCGCGACCGGCCACCCGGCGTCAGTGAAGCAGCGCGTGACCACATCTGCACGATTTGTCACACTTTGGCCGAGCAAGCGGGTGGAGAGATCACTGGCAGCACACCGCACCTCCAGGATGTAATGAGCACCTGAACTCTTCAGCTATTACACGCGCCTGGGTCCGGGGCTGGGCCGTCTCCCGCGGCACCCCCGCGCCGGTCGAGGAACCCTGGGGCCACCGCATCGACGTCGGCCTGCCGCACCACGTGTTCCGGCACGTGCTGCCCGAACCGGACGAGGCCGGCGTCCGCAAGCTGTGCGAGGCCATCACGGTGCCGGGCGCCTGGCTCAAGGTCCTCGCCGCGCCCGAGGACGTGGCCGGCTGGATCACACCCGGCTGGACGGTGCCGGACGACCCGGGCTTCATGATGTTCACCGAGCTGCGCGCCACCGCCGCCCCCGTGCTCCCCGAGGGGTACGCCCTCGAGACCGGCACCCGCGACGGGGTGTTCCGGGTCCGGGTCCTGGCGGCCGGCGGAACACCCGCGGCACGCGGCCAGATCGCGCCGACGGGCCGCACCGCGGTGGTCGACCAGGTCGAGACGTACCCCGGCCACCAACGCCGCGGGCTGGGCCGGATCGTGATGCGGACCCTTCAGACGGCCGGCGCGGAGGCGGGCGCCACCACCGGCGTCCTCGGCGCCACCGTCCAGGGCCGGGCGCTCTACCGCTCGCTGGGCTGGCGGCAGCAAGGACCGCTGACGGGCATCGTCCGGAGCCAGGACCTCCGCCGCAGCAGCGGCCGACGGCACCGGAGCTAGGTCGTCGCCCTCCGCCGCAGCAGCGGCCGGCAGCCGATGCCGATCACCAGCGCCAGCGGGTGGCCCCAGTTGGTGAGCGGGTCCTCGAACGCGATCAGGTCCTGGAGCAGCATCACCGACACCCACGCCAGCACGATGGCGCGCACCACCGGAGTGAGCAGCCCGGCCAGCGCCCCGACGGACGCCATCAGGCCGAAACTGATCCCGTAGTCGAGCCGGTGCAGGGACGTCTCCGGCAGGTGCCCGGCCAGCACGGACAGCGCGACCGGGACCTCCGTCGCCAGCGTCGCCACGACATGCCCCACCAGGAAGACGGCGGCCGCCCGCCACGCCCCGATCCGGCGCTCCAGCGCCGTCAGCACGAACACGAACCCGACCGCGTACGGCGACAGCAGCCCACCCGCCACCCACAGCGCACTGGCGACCAGCACCAGCAGGGGCGTGCGCGACAGATGGGCGACGTCGGTACTGGAGGCGTGCAGCAGTGCGGCGACGGTGCCGGGGTCGCCGTACTCCGCGTACAACGAGGTCGCGAGGAGCACGAGGGCATAGCCGAAGGTGAACGGCGTGCCGGTGGGCGTGGGCAGCAGCCGCGCGGCCCGCCGCCACCGGGCGGCCGCCGGCGGACGGGCCGGAACGGAGGAAGCGGAGGCGGTGGCCGCCGTGCGCTGACGCGGAATGCACGTCAGCAACCGGTCACCGGCCGGCGGCGAGGCACCGTCGTACCGGGGCGCGGCCCCGGCTCCGCCGTACGAGGCCCCGGTGTCGTCGTACGCCGGCCGTACGCCGTGACTCGTCCCGCGCGTGGGGAGCTGGTGCACCGCGAGGCCGCCCTTTCCTGTTGCCGAACCCCTGCACAACGCCCCCGGATCACCCTTGCCCCAGCCAACGCGATCATGTGTGATCGCGTCCATGACGTAGGTCACAGCGGCCCGCCCGCTCCTCGCTACGCTGAGGATCATGGCTGTGACGACACCCGTGACCACGCCCGCGACGGCGCCCGTGACGCTCGACCGCCGGGAGGGGCCGTACGGCGAGGTGGTGCTGCGCCGGCGCGGTGAGGACTTCGAGATCATCGCCAACGGCACCTTCCTGATGGACACCTCCGACGGGCGGTCCGAGCGGCTGCTGGTCGACGCCGCGCTGGGGGCGCTGGGGGCCCGGGCGCACCCCGCCGTGCTGGTCGGCGGACTCGGGGTCGGGTTCTCGCTGGCGCACGCGGCGGCCGAGCCCGCCTGGGGCCGCATCGCGGTCGTCGAGCGGGAGGAGGCGATCATCGACTGGCACCGCGAGGGGCCGCTGGCCCGGATCTCCGGCGAGGCGCTGGCCGACCCGCGCACGGTGCTGGTCCACGACGACCTGGTCGAGTACGTCCGCAGCAGCCCGGACACCTTCGACGCGCTCTGCCTGGACATCGACAACGGCCCCGACTGGACCGTCGACGAGGGCAACGACAGCCTCTACTCACCGTCCGGTCTTGCCGCCTGCGCGGCCCGGCTGAACCCGGGTGGTGTCCTCGCCGTCTGGTCCGCCCGGCCGTCCGGCGATTTCGAAGAGTCATTGCGGAATGCCGGGTTCAGCGGGGTAAGAACCGAAGAGGTCCCGGTTGCCCGGGGCGTACCGGACGTGGTCCACCTCGCCGTTCGCCCTGCGTAGCCGGGACCCGGCCGGTGCCTTTACGCTGCTGACCGAACACACGGATCTACACGCTCGCGCAGGACGCGACAGGGGCGGGGCGATGGAGCAGACACACACCAGCAATACCGGCACGGCGGTCGCGCCGGGGACACAGCGCCGCGTGCTGGTCGTCGAGGACGACACCACCATCGTCGAGGCCATCTCCGCCCGTTTGCGGGCCGAGGGCTTCCTGGTGCAGACGGCCACCGACGGGCCGGCGGCCGTGGACGCGGCCGAGGCGTGGCAGCCCGACCTGATGGTGCTGGACATCATGCTGCCGGGCTTCGACGGCCTGGAGGTGTGCCGCCGGGTGCAGGCCCAGCGGCCGGTGCCGGTGCTGATGCTGACGGCACGTGACGACGAGACCGACATGCTGGTCGGTCTGGGCGTCGGCGCGGACGACTACATGACCAAGCCGTTCTCGATGCGGGAGCTCGCGGCCCGGGTGCACGTCCTGCTGCGCCGCGTGGAGCGGGCGGCGCTGGCGGCCGTCACCCCCCGCAGCGGCATCCTCCGGCTCGGCGAGCTGGAGATCGACCACGCCCAGCGGCGCGTACGCGTCAAGGGCGAGGACGTCCACCTCACGCCCACGGAGTTCGACCTGCTGGTCTGCCTGGCGAACACGCCCCGCGCGGTGCTCTCGCGCGAGCAGCTCCTGGCCGAGGTGTGGGACTGGGCGGACGCGTCGGGCACCCGGACCGTGGACAGCCACATCAAGGCGTTGCGCCGCAAGATCGGCGCCGAGCGCATCCGTACGGTGCACGGGGTCGGATACGCACTGGAGACGCCCGCGCCATGAGATCGCTCCGGTCCCGGCTGCGCTCGCTCTCGATCTCGATCAAGACCAAACTGGGCACCCTCGTCGTCGTCTCGGTCTTCATCACGACCGGTCTGCTGATGGTGGCCCTGCGCACGGAGACCGAGCTGCGTTTCATCACCGTCTTCTCGGTGATCGCGACGCTGCTGATCACGCAGTTCGTGGCGCACGGCCTGACCGCGCCGCTGGACGAGATGAACACGGTGGCGAAGGCCATCTCGCACGGCGACTACACGCGCCGGGTCCGTGGCGCCGACCGCCGCGACGAGCTCGGCGACCTGGCCTCCACGATCAACCGCATGGCGGACGACCTGGAGGCGGTCGACCGGCACCGCAAGGAGCTGGTGGCCAACGTCTCGCACGAGCTGCGCACCCCGATCGCCGCGCTGCGCGCGGTGCTGGAGAACGTGGTGGACGGTGTCTCCGCCGCCGATCCCGAGACCATGCGCACCGCGCTGAAGCAGATCGAGCGGCTGGGCCGGCTGGTGGAGACCCTGCTGGATCTGTCACGGCTCGACAACGGTGTCGTACCGCTCCGGTCGCGGCGCTTCGAGGTGTGGCCGTACCTGTCGGGGGTGCTGAAGGAGGCCAATCTGGCCGCCGCGCAGCGCGGGCTCAGCTCCGGCTCGGGCAGCCACAGCCGCACGGACGTGCACCTCCACCTGGACGTCTCGCCGCCCGAGCTGACCGCGCACGCGGACAGCGAGCGGCTCCACCAGGTGGTGGCGAACCTGATCGACAACGCCGTGAAGCACTCGCCCCCGCACGGCCGTGTGACCGTACGGGCCCGGCGCGGGCCGCTGCCGGAGTCGCTGGACCTGGAAGTGCTGGACGAGGGGCCGGGCATCCCGGAGTCGGAGCGGCACAAGGTCTTCGAGCGGTTCAACCGGGGCGGCGTGCCCTCGCCGCACGGCCCGGACAGCGACGGCGGCACGGGGCTGGGCCTGGCGATCGCCCGCTGGGCGGTCGATCTGCACGGTGGCCGCATCGGAGTGGCCGAATCCGCACGTGGATGCCGCATCCAGGTCACTCTTCCAGGGATCCCCCAGCCGCGCGGTTGACGTAGGGTTCGAACCGGAAGCGCGCGTTCTGCGTAGAGACGGGCAGGACGCGGTCACGGATGTGCGCCATCGCGGGGTACAGCCGCGACCTCTCCTACCCATTCACAAGGCAACCACGCTTGTTTCCCGCCATTTCCTGCGACGAAACACGTCTCCAGATGTGATCTACGCGACGATGGCACGCCCGGCCTGCACGTCCCGGCCGGGGAGGCGTAGCCTTTATTTCCGCTGTCCATCACCTTGTGAAGCGGAAGAGGGCGGTTGCCGCCGTGTCGTCTCAGTCCCCCAGTAACTCGAGTATCTCGACCGACCAAGACGGGCAGGGTCCTTCGAACCCCGCCGCCGCGTTCGGTGCCAATGAGTGGCTCGTCGACGAGATCTACCAGCAGTACCTCCAGGACCCGAATTCGGTCGACCGTGCCTGGTGGGACTTCTTCGCCGACTACAAGCCGGGCGCCGCGTCCGGCTCGGCGGACAAGCCCGCGGGCGGGAGTGCCGTAGCCGCGGGGGCTGCGAGCACCGCGCCCGCGACCCCGGCCCAGGCCCCGGCCACCCCGGCGCAGCCGGCAGCAGCGGCACCCGCACAGGCCGCTGCCCCCGCGCCCGCCGCCCCGGCCCCCGCCGCGAAGCCCGCGCCCGCCGCACAGGCCCCGGCCCCGGCCGCGAAGGCCCCCGCCGCGCCCGCCGCGAAGCCGGCCGCCAAGCCCGCCGCCGCGCAGCCGGCCGGCCAGGCCCCCGCCGGCCCCGAGTACGTGCCGCTGCGCGGCCCGGCCGCCGCGGTCGCCAAGAACATGAACGCCTCGCTGGAGCTGCCGACGGCCACGTCCGTCCGCGCCGTCCCGGTGAAGCTGCTGTTCGACAACCGCATCGTCATCAACAACCACCTCAAGCGCGCCCGCGGCGGGAAGATCTCCTTCACGCACCTGATCGGGTACGCGATGGTGCAGGCCATCAAGGCCATGCCGTCGATGAACTACTCCTACGGCGAGAAGGACGGCAAGCCGGTCCTGGTCAAGCCGGAGCACGTCAACTTCGGTCTGGCGATCGACCTGGTCAAGCCGAACGGCGAGCGCCAGCTCGTCGTCGCGGGCATCAAGAAGGCCGAGACGCTCGGCTTCTTCGAGTTCTGGCAGGCGTACGAGGACATCGTCCGCCGCGCCCGCAACAACAAGCTGACGATGGACGACTTCACCGGCGTCACCGTCTCGCTGACCAACCCCGGCGGCCTCGGCACGGTCCACTCCGTGCCGCGTCTGATGCCCGGTCAGTCGGTCATCATGGGCGTCGGTTCGATGGACTACCCGGCCGAGTTCCAGGGCACCTCGCAGGACACCCTGAACAAGCTGGGCATCTCCAAGGTGATGACGCTCACCTCGACGTACGACCACCGGGTCATCCAGGGTGCCGCGTCGGGCGAGTTCCTCCGTATCGTCGCCAACCTGCTGCTCGGCGAGAACGGCTTCTACGACGACATCTTCGAGTCGCTGCGCATCCCCTACGAGCCGGTCCGCTGGCTCAAGGACATCGACGCGTCGCACGACGACGACGTCACCAAGGCCGCCCGCGTCTTCGAGCTGATCCACTCCTACCGGGTCCGCGGCCACGTCATGGCCGACACCGACCCGCTGGAGTACCGCCAGCGCAAGCACCCCGACCTGGACATCACCGAGCACGGCCTGACGCTCTGGGACCTGGAGCGGGAGTTCGCGGTCGGCGGCTTCGGCGGCAAGTCCATGATGAAGCTGCGCGACATCCTCGGTGTGCTGCGCGACTCGTACTGCCGCACCACCGGCATCGAGTTCATGCACATCCAGGACCCCAAGCAGCGCAAGTGGATCCAGGACCGCGTCGAGCGTCCGCACTCCAAGCCGGAGCGCGAGGAGCAGCTTCGCATCCTGCGCCGCCTCAACGCGGCCGAGGCGTTCGAGACGTTCCTGCAGACCAAGTACGTCGGCCAGAAGCGGTTCTCGCTCGAGGGCGGCGAGTCGGTCATCCCGCTGCTGGACGCGGTCATCGACTCGGCCGCCGAGTCGCGCCTGGACGAGGTCGTCATCGGCATGGCCCACCGCGGCCGCCTGAACGTCCTGGCGAACATCGTCGGCAAGTCGTACGCGCAGATCTTCCGCGAGTTCGAGGGCAACCTCGACCCGAAGTCGATGCACGGCTCCGGCGACGTGAAGTACCACCTGGGCGCCGAGGGCACCTTCACCGGCCTGGACGGCGAGCAGATCAAGGTCTCGCTGGTCGCCAACCCCTCGCACCTGGAGGCGGTCGACCCGGTCCTCGAGGGTGTCGTCCGCGCCAAGCAGGACGTCATCAACAAGGGCGGCACGGACTTCACCGTCCTGCCCGTCGCCCTGCACGGTGACGCGGCCTTCGCGGGCCAGGGTGTCGTCGCCGAGACGCTGAACATGTCGCAGCTCCGCGGTTACCGCACGGGCGGCACGGTCCACATCGTCATCAACAACCAGGTCGGCTTCACCGCCGCCCCGGAGTCGTCGCGCTCCTCGATGTACGCGACCGACGTGGCCCGCATGATCGAGGCGCCGATCTTCCACGTGAACGGCGACGACCCGGAGGCCGTGGTCCGCGTGGCGCGGCTGGCCTTCGAGTTCCGCCAGACGTTCAACAAGGACGTCGTGATCGACCTCATCTGCTACCGCCGCCGCGGTCACAACGAGGGCGACAACCCGCAGTTCACCAACCCGCAGATGTACAACCTGATCGACAAGAAGCGCTCGGTGCGCAAGCTGTACACCGAGTCGCTGATCGGTCGCGGCGACATCACGCTGGAAGAGGCGGAGCAGGCGCTCCAGGACTTCCAGGGCCAGCTCGAGAAGGTGTTCGCCGAGGTCCGCGAGGCCACCTCGCAGCCCGGCCCCGCCAGCAGCCCGGAGGCCCAGGCCGAGTTCCCGGTCGCCGTCACCACCGCGGTCTCCCAGGAGGTCGTGAAGCGGATCGCCGAGTCGCAGGTGAACATCCCCGACCGCGTCAAGGTGCACCCGCGCCTGATGCCGCAGCTCCAGCGCCGTGCCGCCTCCATCGACGACGGCACGATCGACTGGGGCATGGGCGAGACCCTCGCCATCGGTTCGCTGCTGATGGAGGGCACCCCGGTCCGGCTCGCCGGCCAGGACACCCGCCGCGGCACCTTCGGCCAGCGCCACGCGGTGCTGGTGGACCAGGAGACCGGCGAGGACCACACCCCGCTGCAGTACCTCTCCGAGGACCAGGCCCGCTACAACGTCTACGACTCGCTGCTCAGTGAGTACGCGGCGATGGGCTTCGAGTACGGCTACTCGCTGGCCCGCCCGGACGCCCTGGTGATGTGGGAGGCCCAGTTCGGTGACTTCGTCAACGGCGCGCAGACCGTCGTGGACGAGTTCATCTCCTCGGCCGAGCAGAAGTGGGGCCAGACCTCCGGCGTCACGCTGCTGCTGCCGCACGGCTACGAGGGCCAGGGCCCGGACCACTCCTCTGCCCGCCCGGAGCGCTTCCTCCAGCTCTGCGCGCAGAACAACATGACGGTCGCCATGCCGACGCTGCCGTCGAACTACTTCCACCTCCTGCGGTGGCAGGTGCACAACCCGCACCACAAGCCGCTGGTCGTCTTCACCCCGAAGTCGATGCTGCGCCTGAAGGCGGCCGCGTCGAAGGCGGAGGAGTTCACCACCGGCGGCTTCCGCCCGGTGATCGGTGACGAGTCGGTGGACGCGAACGCGGTCCGCAAGGTCGTCTTCTGCTCCGGCAAGGTGTACTACGACCTGGACGCCGAGCGGGTCAAGCGCGGGCTGACGGACACGGCGATCATCCGCCTCGAGCGCCTCTACCCGCTGCCGGGTGCGGAGCTCCAGGCCGAGATCTCCAAGTACCCGAACGCCGAGAAGTACCTGTGGGCCCAGGAGGAGCCGGCGAACCAGGGTGCCTGGCCGTTCATCGCGCTCAACCTGATCGACCACCTCGACCTGGCGGTCGGCGCCGACATCCCGCACGGCGAGCGCCTGCGCCGCATCTCGCGGCCGCACGGCTCGTCCCCGGCGGTGGGTTCGAAGAAGCGCCACGAGGCCGAGCAGGCCCAGCTCGTGGCCGAGGTCTTCGACGCCTGACCGGCGGTCGTACCGATCCGGTCGTGCGACCGGGAAGGGCCCGGCCCGCGTCCTCGTGACGCGGGCCGGGCCCTTTCGGCGTCCGGTCAGTAGGGCTGCGGCTCGAAGTCCCAGTAGGGGCGCAGCCCGGCGCGCATGTAGCGGGTCTGCGGGTGCTCCTCGCCCAGGGCGGCGGCGAGCCGCCGCAGCGCGTCCCGCTCCAGGCCGTCGGCCCGGTCCGTCTCGCCCGCCGCCCTGAGGTCCAGCGCCAGCCCGGCCTGGAGGTTGACCGTCAGGACGTGGTCGTCGCCCACGCGCGCCCGGGCCCGGGCCAGGGCGTCCCGGCCGAGCGCCACCGCACCCGCCACGTCACCGGTGGCGGCCCGCGCCCCCGCGGTGTTCATCGCGCAGCCGAGGCTCCACACGTGGTCCGGCCCGAGCACCCGGTTCATCCGGTCCATGGTCTCCTCCGCGAGCGCGCGGGCCGCACGGTGCCGGCCCAGGTCGCGCAGGACCAGCGCGCTGTTGTCGCGCGCCCCGATGGCGTACGGGTGGGCGTCGCCGAGCTGGGCGGCGTACAGCTCCGCCGTCCGCTCCGCCAGGCCGAGGGCCTCCTCCGTCTCGCCGGCGCCCCGCAGCAGCATCGCGTAGTCGGAGGTGACCAGCAGCGTCTCCGGGTGGTGCCGGCCCCGTCTGCGGACCAGCCGCTCCAGGACCGAGCGCATCATGGCGCGGGCGTAGGGCACGTTGCCCTCGCGGCGCATGCACAGGGCGAGGTTGTGCTCGGCCTGGAGGGTCTGGGAGTGGTCGCGGTCGAGCACCTGGCGGTGCAGCCGGCTGTTCTGCTCCTGGATGGCGAGGGCCTCCCCGTACCGGCCGAGCAGGCGCAGCACCCAGGCGGTGTTGAGGGCGGAGAGCAGGGTGAGCTGGTTCTTCCCGCCGTGCACGGCGACCCGCGCCCCGAGCACGGCGCGGTGGAGGGCGAGGGACTCCTCGTAGCGGCCCTGGAGGCCCAGGGCGGTGGCCAGGTTGGTGCGCAGCCGCAGGGTGAGCGGGACGCGGCCGCCGAGCAGCCCGGCCGCGTCGCCCGCGGCACGCTGGTACAGGCCGCCGGCCTCGTCGTACTTGCCGAGCGCCATCAGGGTGCCGCCCAGGCCGTTGACGGCGCGCAGGGTCTCGACGCCCCGCCCGTCGGCCCCGGCGGCGGCGAGGTCGCGCAGGACGGCGCGGCCGGCGTCCTCGGCCTCGGCGTAACGGCCCATGACGCGGAGCATGTTGGCGTGCTGGAGCGACATCACCAGCACCTTGTTGTCGGTGGGCCCGGACGCGGCGGACCAGTGGCCGAGCGCCCTGCCGGTGATGCGGAGGCCCTCCTCGCCCTCGCCGCGCATCCGCAGGTACTCCACGCAGTTGAGGACGAGCGTGCGGACGTCCTCGTCATCGGACTCCAGCGCGCCGGAGGGGGCGAGGTGCGGGATGAGCTCGGCGTACCGGCCCCAGTGCTGGGGCTGGGTGGGTTCGCGCGGGTCGGCGGCGACCAGGACGCGGCAGGCGGTCCGGGAGGCGTGCGCGCGGTCCTCGGGCGGGAGGCTGTCGCGGACGAAGCGGTGGAAGAGCCGGTGCATGCGCAGCGTGCCGACGGTGAGCGTGTCGGCCTGCGGGCCGGTCTCGTACTCCAGCCACATGGCGGTGGACTCCGACAGGGTGCGCAGGGCGGAGTTCCAGCTACTGGGCTCGGCCGCCATCCGGGCCAGGTGGGGCGGCAGGTCGGCGGAGCGCGCGGACTGCAGCAGCCGGACGGGGACGACGTCGGCGGAGAAGTAGGCGAGCAGTTTCAGCAGCTCGTGGGCCTCGGGGGCGTCCTCGTGGAGGGTGTTGACGGCCATGGCCCACACGGCCTGGAAGGGCCGGGGGTCGTCGCCGCCCGCCACGACGCCGAAGACGCTGGGGCTGCCGTCGCGGATCTCCGCCACGTACCGGCTGACCGGGGTCGTCGGGTGGGCGTCCAGCCAGGCGGCCATCTGGTCGACGAGCAGCGGCAGGTCCTCCAGCGCGTCGGCGAGCAGGTCGGCCTCCCGCTCGGTCAGCCGGGTGGCGCGCCGGCAGGCGTAGGCGACGCTCTCGATCCGGTCGAAGCGGGGCACCTCCACCAGTTCGGCCCCGTGGGCGGACCAGGACTGCCGGTGGCTGGTGATGAGGACGTGGCCGCGGCCGTCGGGGAGCAGGCCGGCGAGCCGGTCGGGGTCCTCGGCCGCGTCCAGGACGAGGAGCCAGCGCTGGTCGGTGGTGCGCAGGGCGTTGTGCACGGCGTCGATGAGCGGCCCCAGCTCGCCGCCGTCCCGGATGCCCAGCTCGCCCGCGAGGGCGGCGAGGTTCTCCCGGGCGGTGGCGCTGGAGGCGGCGCGGACCCACCAGACGATGTCGTACTCGCCGGCGTACCGGTGGGCGTACTCCATCGCGATCTGGGTCTTGCCGACGCCGCCCGGGCCGTGCACGGCGACCAGGGAGGGGCCGCCGTCCCGGTCGTCGGTGAGGAGGGCGCGCAGCCGTTCCAGGGTCGGGCGGCGGCCGGTGAAGCCGCGGTTGCGGCGGGGGACGTTCCACACGGGCGGGAGGTCGTCGGGGAAGCGGCGGCGGCGTTCCAGTGCGACGCCGGTGGTGCGGGGAACGGTGACGCCGAACAGGCCGAGCAGCCGGCGCCGGGCCTCGTCGCGGCCGACGCCGCGCAGCTCCGCGGGGCCGAGCGCGCGGGCGGCCTCGGGCAGCGGGCGGGCGGTGACGCTGAGCGCGGCGAACCGGTGGCGGTGGGTGGGGACGATGTCGCGCAGGACGTCGGCCCAGGCGCGGTAGCGGCCGGAGTCGAAGCGGAGGTACCAGTCGTCGAGCATGAGCAGGACGCGCCCGGGGGCGGCGAGCAGGTCGGTGAGGGCGGAGCCCTCCGGCGGGCGGCGCAGCGGGTCCCAGCGGACCAGGTCGGTGCGGAACCCGGCGGCCAGGAGTTCCTCGTCGACCCAGGCGGCCCAGCGCTCGCTCTGTCCGGCGAAGACCACCGTGATGTGCGGGGAGTCTTCGGTCATGCGGGGGTCTCCCTCACTGACGAACTGAAGGATGGGGTGGGACGGGCGTGCCGGGGTGCTCAGGTGCCCGGCCGCCGCGCTGTTCCGGCCCGGGGCGCCACGGGGCCGGTGGGCGGGAGGAGGAGGGCGGGTGCGCGAGCCCTTCGATTGTGCGCCTGTTTCCGTTCACTGAGGGTCCGTTCGCGAACAGTGACGACTGTCTTCCAGCTCACACAGCCGGTCCGCCGCGTGACGCACGAGGCGTTCGAGGTCGGCGCAGTAGACGCTGGGGTGCAGGAAGCCGGTGCGGGGGGCGTACCGGTGGGCGTAGTTGCCCCCGCCGCACACCCGCACCACCGGGCAGGCCCGGCACTCGGCGGCGAGCCCGGCCGCGCCGAGCTGCCGGGCGGCGACGCCGGGGTGGCGCAGCGCCCGGTCGAAGTCGTCGCGGAAGACGTCGAGGCCCGTGGCGGGGGCTCCGGGGTAGGCCCACTTGAGGGAGTCGACCTGTTCGATGGAGCCGTCCGTGTCGACGACGACGGCGGCCATCGGGGACAGGCCGACGGACTCGGTGGCGCTGGGGGCGCCCAGCAGCAGGGCCAGCACCTCGCCGAAGAGCCGGACCCGGGTGACCTTCCGCCCCTGGTGCCACCACAGGTCGAACACCTCGGCCAGCCAGTCGCCGTAGGGCGTGGGCCGGGGCCGCCGGCCGGGCGGGGCGGGCGGTACGGCGGGCGGCGGCGAGGCCCAGTTGGCGTGCGGGAGGAGGAAGTCGACGCGGGGCGCGCCGAGCGCGGTGAGGGAGGCGTACACCTCGGCGGGCGGGGCCGTGACGTCGACCGTGCACAGCACCCCGGCGTAGGCGTCGGGCCGGCGGGCCAGCAGCCGGGCGGCGCGGGCGGCGGCGGGCCAGGAGGGGCGTCCGGCGTGGTCGACGCGGCGGGCGGCGAGTGCCTCCGTGCCGCCGTCGAGGCTGAGCCCGACGCGGATGCCCGCGGCGGCGAGCCGGTCCAGGGTCCGCGCGGTCAGGAGGGTGCCGTTGGTCTGCACGGAGACGGTCGCCGCGCAGTGGCCGGGCAGCGCCTCGCGGACGGCGCGGGCGTAGGCGAGGACCGTGTCCGGCCCGCCGAGCAGCGGCTCGCCGCCGTGCAGGTCGACCCGGATGCGCTCCAGACGGTGGGCGGCGGCGTGCTCGGCGACGCGCCGGGCCGTCTGCCGCATGGTGGGGGCGTCCACCCGGGCCGGGCGGCGGCGCCAGCTCGTGTCGGGGCCGCGGTAGATGTAGCAGTACGTGCAGGCGAGGTTGCAGCGGCTGTGGACCTTCAGCACGAACTGCCGCAGGGGCACGGGGCGGAGGCGGGAGGTGTCCAGCGCCCGGTGGGGCCAGTGCGGCTCGGTGACGTCCGGCAGGGGCGCGGTCATGGCGCGTCGTCGTAGGAGGCGACGACGGTGTCGGGGGCGCGGTCGCGGAGGTCGGCGAGGACCGCGTCCAGGACGGGGTGGCCGGTCGCCGCCCGGATGTCGCGGGCGGTGAGCCTCGCGAGGGCCGGGAATTCGGGCAGCGGTACGTCACCCGGTACGCGGGGTGCGCTCATCCCTCCGCCTCACCGGCCCCGAGCCGCGCGATGTCCTGGTGGAGCGCGGCGGTCAGGACCTCCGTCTGGTCGCCGCCCTCCAGCAGTCCGAGCGCCTTGCGGTACTCGGTGAGGGCGCGGGCGGGCCCCGCGGTCTCCTCCAGGCACGTGGCCCGTTTGCGCAGCGCGGCCGCGGCGAAGGCGGTGTTGCCCGTGGCCAGCGCGTCCCCGGCCGCGCGGCGGAAGTGGTCGGCGGCCTCCGTGAGCCGTACGGTGGCGCCGGTCGTGCGCCGGAGCTGTACGGCGACGTCGCCGCGGATCATCCAGGCGAGGCCGGAGACCCGGGGGTCGGCGGTGCCGCGTGCCCCGGCGCCGAGTATCCAGTCGGCCTCGTGCAGGTCGGTGAGCGAGCCGCGCAGCCGGAACCGCTGGTACAGGGCGTGGCCGAGCTGGACGCGGTACGCGGCGAGTTCCTCCGACGCCTCGGAGGAGAGGTCGACCGCCTCCCGCAGGATGCGGACCACCGCCTCCACGTCCTCCACGGCGACCGGCTGGCGGACCAGGAGTGTGCTGCCGTACTTGATCAGCACCTCCCGGTGCAGCGGGGTGCCGGAGGGGGCGAGGCGGAGCGCCTCCTCCAGGATGGCGATCGTCTCGTCCACGGGCTCGTGCCCGTCGTCGGGGCCGTAGAGCTGGAGCCGTACGCGCACCATCTGCTGGAGGCAGTCCACCAGGTGTTCGTCCCGGCCCTCCCAGGAGGGGTACCGCGCGGCGACCGCCCGTGCCCGTTCCAGGGCCCGCCGTACGCGGGTGAGGGTGGCGCCGTCGGAGGCGGCGAGCTCCTCGGCGGAGGCGACGGCCATCCAGCCCGTGAACAGGTCCACCGGCTCGGGCGTCCAGTCCAGGGCGTCGTCCCGGACGCGCTCGTGCGGGGGCGCCGCCTCCAGGAGGGCGAGCGCGTCGGTCAGTTCGCCGCACGCGGTGCGCGCCAGCTCGGGGACGGCCTCGGGGCGGACGGCCCCGCGGCGGCGGGCCAGGTCGAGGAAGAGCAGCCCGCGGAAGTACCGCACGGACTCCGCGGGCCGCACGGGTTCCGCCGCGTCCAGGACGTCGAGTGCCCGGCCGATCAGGCCGGCGGCCCACTGGTCGGGCCCCTCCGGTTCGGGGTCGAGGAGCCGGACGGCCTGCCCGGGGAACTCGACGGCCAGCCGCTGGAGGAGCCGGACATGGGCGAGCGCCGTCCTGCCGTCGCGCCCGGGGGCCGTCGCGTACGCCTCGCGCAGGCACTCCTCGGCGTACATCAGCAGCAGGAAGCACACGGCCTCCGGGTCGGCCGCGCCGCCGTCCCCGGCGTGGGCGGCCGGCGCGCGGAACCGGTCGGGCACCGCGTCGGTGTCCGCTCCGGCGGCGCGCACCTGCTCCTCCATGTGCTCCAGCACCCGCGCCAGGGTGCGGTACGCGCCCGGTTCGTCGGGCACGGCCTGCTCGGCCGCCGCCAGCGCGTCGCGGAGGTCCTCGCCGAGGGCGCGGGCCCGCCACCGCTCCAGCAGGACGTCGGCCAGCTCCCGGTACAGCGCCGCCTGCGCGGGGCGGTCGGTGGTGGCCCGCGCGGCGGCGGACAGGAGCTGGACGGCGGCGTCGAGGTCGCGGGCGGTGTTCTGGCGGCGGAAGCGGGCCAGGCTCTCGCGGGCGCGGGCCGCCAGTTCGGCGGGGTCGGACGCGGCGGTGGACACCGGGGGCGGTGCGAGGAAGTGGCGCAGCACCTGGGTGGAGACGACCGCGAACCGGCGCAGCCGGGGGTCGTCGGTCCCGCTCTGCGCCTCGACGGTGCCCGCGAGGTAGGCGGCCGCCATGGCGGGGAAGTTGCGCACGCCGGTGCCGAAGCGCTGTTCCAGGTACTGGGAGCACTTCTTCAGCACCAGGTGGGCGTCGGCGGCCTCTTGGTGCCTCATCAGTTCCTCCCGTACGCCGGGGAGGAACTCGTACGCGGGTTCCGTCACGTCGTCGGCCTCGTGGGCGTCGTCGCTGCGCCGGAGCAGTCCGCCCAGCAGCACCTCGGCGAGGACGTCGGGCCCGCTGCCGGCCAGCATGGCCCGCTGGACGAGCTGCATGACCGGCAGCACCAGCGGGACCAGGGAGAGGTACTCGGCGAGCCGTCTGGCGGGCGGTGAGGCGTGGCGGCGGAAGGAGCGCACCCGTTCGGCGGGCGTCACGTCCGGGGGTGCGGCGGGGCCGGGCGCGGCGGGCGGCCGGTGGGGGCCGACCCATCCGGCGGCGCCCTGGAGCGAGAGCTGTCCGGTGGCGGACACGAGCCGGGCCCAGGTCTCCAGGGCGGTGCGGTTGGGTGCCAGGACGGGCACGGGGACGGCTCCGGGCGGGTGCCCGGCGCGGGTGGTGAAGGTGAGCCGCCCGCCGGCCCCCTCGGGGCTGCGGAGGGTGCCGGTCCAGGCGGGGAGCCGGGCGTTGCGCCACATCCGCTGGGGCAGGGGCTGGACGACGGCGACGGGCGCGGTCGCCGACCAGCGGTGCAGCAGCCGGTGCAGTTCGCCGCTGCGCCACATGGGTCCGGCGCAGTCGCTGAGCAACAGGGTCAGCCGGCGTCCGGTGGGGTCGGCGAGCTGTGCGGGCGAGCGCAGCGGGGCGGTGGGCCTGGCGGGGGTGGTGGCCACGCCGGGGGTGCCGTCGGGGCGGGGGTGCAGGTAGAAGAGGCTGACGTCGGCGAAGGCCCCGGCCCGTTCGCAGACGGTGCGCAGTTCGCCGAGGGTCTGCTGCCAGACGACGGTGGAGGACGAGACGTCCATGAGGAGCTGGACGCATGCCTCGCGGCGGCGTTCGCGGCGCAGCACCGGGACGGTGAGCCCGGTGTCGGCGGCCCGGTCGGCGGTGGCGCGTTCGTCGAGTACGCGGCGGACGGGGGCGCGCGGGGCCTGGAACCGTTGCAGGGGGCGTAACGCGCGCTGGAGGGCGATCGGGTCCGGCAGGGTGGCGGCGGTGGGTACCCAGACCCGGGCGCCGCGGTCGCGGCCGCCGTCCCGGTCGCCGTGGGTGCCGGTGCCGCCGGGGGCGGACAGCCCGGCGCGTGCCTCGTGGGGCGCGCCTGTGGGGCCCGTGCCTGTCGGGGGCGCCGGTGGCGCGGGCGCCGGGTGGGTGCGGGCGCCGCCCGGGGGTCCGGGTGCCGGCGGGCGGGCGGGGGGCGCCGGGGCCTTGGCGGTGGAGCCGGAGGCGCCTGCCGGGGTGACCCACCGGGCGAGCCAGACGGCGTCGGCGACCTCTTCGCAGGTGGGCGCGAGGTCGGCCTCCCTCAGCCGCGCGACCAGCTCGGTGAGCGGTCCGCCCGCCGGGCCGGGTGCGGGTAAGGGAGCGGCGGTCATGGTGGGGTCACCGCTGGGGGCGCTGGTCGAGGGGGCGCATCAGCAGGTCGGCGATCTCCTCGCGCCGGACGTGGTCCTCGCGGGCGGCGAACTGGGTGAGGAAGATGGCGTTGAGGAGCTGGTCGGTCAGGCGCAGTTCGCCGTTGTGGTCCCCCTCGGTGAAGCTCTCCAGCAGGTCGTGGTGGTCCTCGGCAGCGCCGTCGCCGAAGTGGGCCTGGACGAGGGCGGCGAGGCGTTCGTTGCGGGGCGGCTCCAGCTTCAGGTGGATGCAGCGCCGCAGCAGCGGGGCGGGGAAGTCCCGCTCGCCGTTGCTGGTCATGACGACGAACGGGAAGGCGTGGCAGGTCACCCGGCCCTCGGTGACGGGGACGCGGCGGCCGTCCTCGTCCAGGACGTGGACGGTGCGCTGCCCGGGGCGGTCGGCGATGCGCTCCAGTTCGGGGATGCGGAACTCGCCCTCCTCCAGGACGTTGAGGAGGTCGTTGGGCAGGTCGATGTCGCTCTTGTCCAGCTCGTCGATGAGCAGGACGCGCGGGCGGCCGCCGGGCAGCAGCGCGGTGCCGAGGGGGCCGAGTCTGATGTAGCGCCCGATGCCGCCGCCGTCCTCGCTCTCCCCCTCGTGCCGGGGGTCGCGCTCGCGGGAGAGCTGGGCGTCGTGGAGGCGGCCGATGGCGTCGTACGCGTACAGCCCGTCCCGCAGCTCGCTGCGGGAGACGATCGGCCACTGCAGGACGCGTCCCAGGCCCAGTTCGTGGGCGACGGCGTGGGCGAGGGTGCTCTTGCCGGAGCCGGGCTCGCCGGTCACGAGCAGGGGGCGCCGCAGGTACAGGGCGGCGTTGATGAGCTGGAGGGCCTCGTCGTCCTGGATCGGCAGCGGGGCGCGGGTGCCCAGCCGCCGGGTGCTGCTGTGGTCGATGGGGGGTGCCTCGATCGGCAGGGGTTCGCCGCTGAAGCGGCGCCAGCGGGGTGGGTCGGGGAGCCGGCCGATGCGCTCCGGGTCCGGCTGACCCTGCCCCCGGTAAATCAGCCAGTCGTCCATGACCTGCTCCTCGTCGGCGTTCGGTGGGTACCCGCGTTGAGGCCGACGGGGGCGAGGCGCGCCCACAGCGGGCCCCTGAAAAAGTACCCGCCGAGCGGCCGCTCATGGCCGTTTTCCGGCCAACTGCCTGTCCGTTTCATGCCGGTGAGCTCCACAGTCCCAGAGGTCCCGCGGGCACCGGCCGGCCGGGGTCGTCATAGAGGACCGCGACCCCCTCGGCCCAGTGCGCCTGATCACGGCCTTCGTGTATTTCTTCTCTGATACGGCGCAGCCGGTCGGGGAGTTCATGGGCGGCGGCCGTCTCGCCGAGCAGTGCGGCGGCGCCCGCGTGGAAGGTGTCGCAGTCGCCGGCGCACGCGGCGGAGCGGGCGTGCCCCTCGATGTGCCACAGCGCGATGCCGTGGCCGGTTTCGAGCGCCATGTCCATGGCCCGGCGCCCGGCGCCCCGGCCCGCCGGACGGCACAGCACCGGGATGTCGCACGCCGCCATGTCCGTGAAGTGCCGCCGCCGCGGCGACTGTCCGCCCGGCGGGGTGCGGACGGCGGACAGGCGCCCGGCCGATGCCACCGCGTCCCAGCGCCGCGTCCACGCCTCGTCGGTGCGGCCCCTCCTGGCCAGGTCACGCAGGACGACACGGCGGCGCACGCCCAGGGGCAGGTGCGCCTCGTCGCCGAGGCGGGCCATCTCCGCGAGCTGCCAGCGGTGCACCGGGGTGTCGAAGTCGCCGGCCGGCAGGACCACTTCGCAGGCGGCGGGGTGGCCGTTGGCGGCGTCGGCCATCTGGAACGCCTCGTCGAGCGGCCGCCGCAGCCGCTCCAGCAGCCTGGCGTGTTCGACGCCGTCCGGGTCCTTCTCCGAGTCGAAGATCTCGTCGTCGCCACTGCCGTCGTCGATCCGGATCTGCCAATGCAGGTTCCGGTACGGCAAGGGCTCGATCTCGACCACCACGACGCTCGCCCGCTCCCCCGCGACGGGGTACGGCAGGACGACCCGCTCGGGCAGCTTGGCGTCGCCCACGGTGGCCCGCCCGGTGCGCGGGCGCGCCAGGTCGGGCAGCCGGGCCTCGGTGACCAGGTGGTGCTGGAACGGCGTCACGCGCCGGGTGCGCGCGGTGATCCAGGCGTCGAGCTCCGCCACGGCCCCGGTGGTGGTGTCCTTGCCGCCCATGTCCGTGACCAGCAGCGACACCAGGCGCAGATAGTGCAGGAACGCGATGGCGGGGAACGGCCGGCCGTGCGGCCCGTACAGCAGGCCGTGGCCGTCGCGCCAGGCGGTGGGCGGCGGGTAGGCGAGCGGCGCGCGGTCGTTGCGCACCCGCTGCGCGAGCCTCTCGACGGCGCCGGGCGGGGGCGGGTCGCCCAGGCGGGCGAGCAGGCGCAGTGAGGTGACCTGGTCGGCCGGCGACCACAGGTCGGCGTTGCCCGGTTCCTGGCCGAGCAGGAGTTCCTGGTGGTGCAGCCAGCTTCCGTAGCCGTCCGCGTGGCGGGCGTGCCAGAGGTCGTGCTCGGCCATGACCTCCCGGTACAGCGTCCCGAAGGCCCGCAGCGCGGCGACGGGCACGGCCCCGCCGCCGTCCTTGCCGTACCGGCCGAACTTGGTGACGGCGACGACCGCGCCGGAGACGGGGTCCAGGACGGGCCCGCCGGAGACACCGGGCGGGAACTCGGCCATGGGCGTGAAGCGGATCGAGCAGCGCCCGTCGGACACGTTGTCGGCGATGTGCCCGGTCCACATCTCGTACGGCTGCTCGGGGTCGTCCCCGGGGCGGAAGCCGTGCACCCGGCGCTCGCCGACGGGCAGCACGGCCTGGTCGCTGAGCCAGACGCACCGGTGCTCGACGCCGCCGTCCGGCACCAGCCGGACCAGTGCCAGGTCCTGGGCCGCCGGCACCTCCTCGCTCCACGGGTCCTTGACCAGCCAGCGCTCCAGCCGCGCCGGTACGGGGTCGATGCCGTAGTACGCCGGTGAACCCGCGACCCGGAACTCCCGGCCGGTGTCCTCCCTCAGGTGGGGCAGCAGCACGTGGGCGCAGGTCAGCACCCAGCCGGGCGCCACCAGGAAGCCGCTGCCCCACATGCGCGGGTCGGCCGGGTCCGCGGGCAGGAAGCGGACGGTGGCCTCCCGGACGAGTGCGTCGAGGTCGGTGTGGGCGTCAGCCATTCGTGGGCGCGGGGGCGGCGGCGGTCCCGGCGCCGCCGCTGTCGCCGTCGCCGAGCCGCCAGGTGAGCGTGACCTGGAGGGACGCCTTGGCCTCTCCCTCCGCGAGGACGGCGAGGGCCTTGCCCGACTTGGCGGTCAGCTCCACGCCGAACGAGATGGACGCCTCGTCGGGCTTCACCGCGGACGCGGCGTCCAGCACGGTGCCGCCGACGCGCTGGATCAGCTCGGTGAGCTGCTCCAGTTTCGCGGCCGCCCGGTCGCCGACGCCGACGTCCCGGTCGGCCGCGCCGTAGCCGTCGGCGGTGCTGACCCGGGCGTACACGACCTCGCCGTTGCCCAGCTCGATTCTGCGGATCCGTCCGTCCATCGCTGGCTCCCCCCGTGTCGGGCCCCCGTGCCGGGCCGAAACGATCCGAAGATCGAGGCTACTGGCGGGGCGGGCGCGGGGCGAGAGCATGGAACGCCGAAATCCGGACACGTCCGTGACGCGGGACGCCATACCCTGAGGGGGAACACCGAGCAGGAACCCGGGAGCACGTCTTGTACTTCACCGACCGTGGCATCGAGGAGCTGGAGAAGCGGCGCGGCGAGGAGGAGGTCACCTTCGAGTGGCTCGCCGAGCAGTTGCGCACCTTCGTCGACCTCAACCCCGACTTCGAGGTGCCCGTCGAGCGCCTGGCCACCTGGCTGGCACGGCTCGACGACGAGGACGACGACGAGTAGCCGCGCCGGGGGCCCGCCCGGGGCCGGGCCGGGCGCCGGTCACCCCCGGGGCGCCGGCCCGTCCTGGGCCCAGGTGCGCACCCGGTCGTAGGCGAGGCCCAGCGCGCCCTGGGTGATCAGCAGCGCGGCGGCCGTGGCCCAGCCGGGGCTGCGGCGGGTGACGGCCCAGGCGAGCAGGGGCACGCCCGCCGCCAGTTGGGCCGTGGCGAGCGCGCGGGCGCGGGGGCCGCACAGCCAGGGGCCGAGCGGGCCTTCCTCGACGGCGTCCAGTTCGGTGCGCACGACGTCGAGGACGCCGCGCCATTCGACCGCCTCCGCGCCCCGGGCCTCCGCGGCCGACCACAGGAGCGGGGCCGGTTCGCCGGGGGCCAGCCCCGAGGGCATGGTGAGGCCGTGGCGGCTGAGGACCGCCGTCAGGCCCCGCAGGCGGGCCGGGGCGTCGGCGTGCTCGTCGGGGCGGGTGAGGGGTTCGAGGTCCCGGACGTCCAGGACGGGGTCGAGCCCCAGGCGGGCGGCGAAGGTGTGCATGGCCTCGTCCTCGCCGGCGGGGGTGCCGTCGGCGAGCCAGGTGTAGCCGACGGGGCGGCGGAAGCCGGTCGCGAGGACGCAGCCCGCGCGGTCGGCGTCCCACCACAGGGCCACCACGGGCCACGGCACGCCGACGGTCAGGGCGCCGGCCCAGCCCCCGACGACCCGGTCGACCGGGTCGGAGCCCTCGCGCCAGGGCTTCCCCTCGGGCACCAGCACGCTCCAGTCGGGGCCGGCCGGGGCGAGGAGCAGGCGTTCGCGCAGCAGCAGGGCCGCGGTCCGTACGGACGCCGTGTCGGCCCGGCAGAACAGCAGCGCGCCCGGGGAAGTCGCGTTCATGGGCCTTACGCTAGGGCAATTTGCCCGCTTTCGACGCACTTGACTTCGCCGGACCGCGATATATCGTGTATCGACAGGAGACGCGATATGTTGCGTATCGCGTCATGTCCCAGGGAGGCCCCATGCCGGAGTGGTCCGTCACCGAGCCGACGACGCTGACCTTCGACGAGGAACCCGTGACGGCCCTCAAGGTGCGCGTCGTCAACGGCGCCGTGAACGTCGTGGGCACCGACGAGGGCCCCGCCCGGCTGGAGATCTCCGAGATCGACGGCCCACCGCTGATCGTCACGCGGCAGGGCTCCACCCTGACCATCTGCTACGAGGACCTGCCCTGGCAGGACTTCCTCAAGTGGCTCGACCGCAAGTCCCGGCACCGCAGCGCGGTCGTCTCCCTCGCCGTCCCGTCCGGCGCCCGGGTCGAGGTCGGCGTGGTCGGCGCCGCGGCCGTGGTCTCCGGCATCCGGGGGCGTACGGACGTGCGCGGCGTCACCGGCGACACCACGCTCGTCGGCCTCTCCGGCGAGGTCCGTGCCGACACCGTCTCCGGCAGCGTCGAGGCGCAGGCGGTCACCGGGGACCTCCGCTTCACGTCCGTGTCCGGTGACCTCACGGTCGTCGAGGGCGCCGGCACCTCCGTACGCGCCGAGTCGGTCAGCGGCGACATGGTCGTCGACCTCGACCCGGCCGGCGAGCCCGCCGACGTCCGGCTCACCACCGTCTCGGGCGAGGTCGCCATCCGGCTGCCGCACCCCGCCAACGCGCAGGTGGAGGCGAACACCGTCGGCGGCGCGGTCTCCAACGCCTTCGAGGACCTGCGGGTCTCGGGCCAGTGGGGGGCCAAGAAGATCACCGGCACTCTCGGGGACGGCAAGGGCACGCTGAGGGCGTCCACGGTCTCCGGCTCCATCGCCCTGCTGCGCCGGCCCGAAGCCCCCACCGGAAAGGTGCTCTGACATGCCCCCCGTCTTCGCCCACGGCCGGCTCCGCCTCTACCTGCTCAAGCTCCTCGACGAGGCGCCGCGCCACGGCTACGAGGTGATCCGGCTGCTCGAGGAGCGCTTCCAGGGCCTGTACGCGCCCTCCGCCGGCACCGTGTACCCGCGCCTGGCCAAGCTGGAGGCCGAGGGCCTCGTCACGCACGCCACCGAGGGCGGCCGCAAGGTGTACTCGATCACCGACGCCGGGCGCGAGGAACTGGCCGGGCGCAGCGGCGAACTGGCCGACCTGGAGCGGGAGATCCGCGACTCGGTGGCCGAGCTGGCCGCCGAGATCCGTGACGACGTGCGGGGCGCGGCGGGCACGCTGCGGCGCGAGATGCGTGCCGCGGCGGGCCGGACGCGCCAGTCCTCGCCGCCCGGCGGCGACGAGTGGGCCGCCTGGAGCCGGGCCAAGCAGGAGTGGAAGGACCAGGCGCGGCGGGCCAAGGACGAGTCCCGGCGCGCCCGCGAGGACGCCCAGGCGGCGCGCCGCCAGGCCAAGGAGGCCCAGGACAGGGCGCGCCGGGAGATGCAGCGGATCGCCCAGCAGGTGCAGGACCACGTGCTGCGCGCCGAGGGCGCCCAGGGGCTGGCCGACCTGGCCGGCCGGCTGGGCGGCCTGCTCGGTGGCGCGGCGTCCACGGCCTCCCGGCCGCCGTACGCGAAGCCCGGCCCGGCCGACGTCCCGGAGTGGGCGGAGGCGACCGGCACGTCCGCCGACCCGGTGCGGGACCTGGAGCGGCTGCTGGACCGGTTCCGCGACGACGTCCGTGACGCGGCACGCGACCAGGGCGTCACGGACGCCCAGCTCGCCGAGGCCCGCCGCCACCTGTCCACGGCGGCGGCCCACATCGTCGCGCTGCTGCGGGGGCCGCGCGCCTAGGCCCCCGCAAGGCCGTGGACGCGGCCCCGGTCAGCCGGCCCTGCGGGCGGTCACCGCCCGCTCCAGCGCCCCGTAGGTCGCACCGTGGTCGGCGAGGACGTCCGCGACGACGCCGGGGCGGGCCGCGAGGGCGAGGAGCAGGTGCTCGTCGCCGATGTGGCGGTCGCCGCGGCCGAGGGCGACCCGGAGGGACTTCTCCAGTGTGTCCTTGGCCGGGCGGGTGAAGGGCCGGTGGTTCGACCACCGGCGCCTGGGCCGCCGGTCGCCCGCCAGCGCGCCCGCCCCGTGCACGGCCTCGACCTTCGAGACGATCGCCATGACGTCGATCCCGATGTCCGCCAGCGCGTCGGCGTCCGCCCGGGTCAGGCCGCCGCGCCGCCGGGCGTCCGCGAGGGCGGACTCCACGGAGGCGCGACGGCCGGTGATCCCGAGCGCGGCGAAGGCGTCGGCCGACCGGGTGCCCTCCAGGTCGAGCAGGGCGAGGAGCAGGTGTTCGTCGGTGACGGAGTCGGCGTCCAGCCGTTCCGCGTGGGTGGCGGCGCCCTTGACGACGGCCCGGGCAGCTTCGGTGAATCGCTCGAACATCATTGCCTCCCGTACTTCTTGTGCACGGCCTGCCGGCTGACGCCCAGCTCGGCCGCGATCTCCTGCCACGACCAGCCCTGGGCGCGGGCGCTGCGGACCTGTACGGCTTCGAGCTGCTCCAGCAGCCGCCGCAGCGCGGCGACGGCCCGCAGCCCGACCCGGGGGTCGCGGTCGCCCGCGCGTGCGGCGAGATCGGTTGCTTCGGTCATGACGTCAACTTACGTTGACACCACCCCGGACGTCAACCCTGGTTGACAGTCACCGTGACCGTCGCCCCCGGCACCGCCCGCACCACCACCCGCCCGGCCGGGGCCGGCACCCGCCACGCGCGCCCCTCCAGCGACACGCGCCAGCCCGTGGGGCCCGGCAGGGAGAGCACCGTGGCACCGCCCCGCCCGGCGACGTACACCAGCCGCGACGGGCCCTGCTCGACCACCCGGCCCGCCACCGCCTCCGCGTACGGCGCGGCCGTCCGCTCCTTGTTGGCGCGCCAGGCGCCCGCGCCGTCCACCGCGCAGTAACCGCCGCCGTAGCACCACACGTAACCCGCCCAGCCGGAGCTGTAGCGGTTCAGGGAGGCCAGCGCCTCGCGGTAGAAGCGGCCCATGTTCGGCAGGGCGTTGTTCAGCGGGCCCCACTCCCCCACCACGATCGGCACCCGGTACTCCTTCGGGTAGGCCGTCACGGCCGCCTCGTACGCCTCGATCCAGCCCGCCGACGGGTCGTAGTCCGCGCCCGCCTCCATCGCGGTGTTGTAGAAGTGCGGGGCGTAGACCACCTTCGGGTCGTCGATCCGGCCCAGGCCCGTGGGGACGCCCTCGCCCACGATCGGCGTCGGCTCGACGAAGATCCAGTTGTCGTCGTCGACCGAACGGATCGCGTCGGCCAGGCGGTTGTACAGGGGCGTGAGCTGGTCGCGCTCGATCCGGCGGGCGGCCGC
The DNA here is from genome assembly GCF_004353505.1 of Streptomyces sp. WAC05374. Classification (GTDB taxonomy): domain Bacteria; phylum Actinomycetota; class Actinomycetes; order Streptomycetales; family Streptomycetaceae; genus Streptomyces. The sequence continues at coordinate 141,217 of NZ_SMNQ01000011.1, read as the reverse complement.
GGGCAGGTCCTCGCCCTCGCGCAGCTCGCCCATCGGCTCGTTGATGAGGTCGTAGCCGAGCACCGCCGGGTGGTGCGCGAACCGGTCGGCGAGGACCCGCCACATCCGTGCCTGGGCGCGCCGCAGATCCTCGTCCTCGTACAGGTGCGTGAAGGCCCGCTGCACGGCCGGTTCGAAGTACTCGGAGAACCAGTCGTCCGGGTGCGGGGTGAAGGGCAGGCCGTCGGTGCGGGTGGCCCACTCCGGGATGCCCCGGTGGCCGAAGGCGGGGCCGAAGACGTCCTGGTGGGCGTCGATCAGGACGTGCACGTCATGCCGTTCGGCCCAGTCCAGGACGCGCTCGATCTTGCGGAGGTACGCCTCGCTGTACCGGCCGCGCGCGGGTTCCAGGTCGTCCCAGAAGACCAGCAGGCGGGCGAAGTTGAAGCCGCGGGCGCGCATGTCGCGGAAGTGCTTCTCGGTGATGGCGGACAGGGCCGCCTCGCCGCGGTGGGTCTTGTCCTCGACGTTCCAGCCGCGCAGCGTCAGGACGCGGCCCCGGTCGTCGGTCAGGCGGGGTATGCCGGGCTCGCCGGCGGGCACCGGGGCGGGAGCGGCGTCCGCCGCGGCGGGAGGGGCGAGAGCCAGCAGGGCGGCGGAGAGTGCGAGGGCGAGCGTGCGCATGACGGGACCTCCGGCACGGTGGACAGTGCCGGAGATCCCATCAGCGGAACTGACGGACCATCAAGAGGGGTTGAGGACAATCTTGCCGAAGAGGTCGCCGGCGGCCATCTTCTCGAAGCCCTCCCGCGCCCGGTCCAGGGGCAGCACCTCGTCGATGACCGGGCGCACCCCCGTCGTCGCGCAGAAGGCGAGCAGGTCCTCCAGCTCGTCCTTCGAGCCCATCGTCGAGCCGACGACCTTCAGCTCCAGGAAGAAGATGCGCGTCAGCTCCGCGTGCGAGGGCCGGTCGCCGCTCGTCGCGCCCGAGATCACCAGCGTGCCGCCGGGCCGCAGCGACTTGACCGAGTGCGACCAGGTGGCCGCGCCGACGGTCTCGATGACCGCGTCCACCCGCTGCGGCAGCCGCTCGCCCGGCTCGTACGCCTCCAGCGCGCCCAGCTCGACCGCCCGCTTCCGCTTGGCCTCGTCACGGCTGGTGGCGAAGACCCGCAGCCCGGCGGCCCTGCCGAGGACGATGGCGGCCGTGGCGACGCCGCCGCCCGCGCCCTGGACGAGGACCGAGTCGCCGGGGCGCACGCCCGCGTTGGTGAAGAGCATGCGGTACGCGGTGAGCCACGCGGTCGGCAGGCAGGCGGCCTCCTCGAAGGACAGCTCCTTCGGCTTGGGCAGCACGTTCCAGGCCGGGACGGCGACCTTCTCGGCGAACGTGCCCTGGTAGCGCTCGGTCAGGATGGAGCGCGGCTCCTTCGGGCCGACACCGTGACCGCTCTGCCCGATGACGGAGTGGACGACGACCTCGTTGCCGTCCTCGTCGAGGCCGGCGGCGTCACAGCCGAGGATCATCGGCAGCTTGTCCTCGCCCAGTCCGACGCCCCGCAGCGACCACAGGTCGTGGTGGTTGAGGGAGGCGGCCTTGACGGTGACGGTGGTCCAGCCGGGGCGTACCTCGGGAGCCGGGCGTTCGCCCAGCTCGAGGCCGTTCAGGGGCTGGTCGCGGTCGATTCGGGCGGCGTAGGCAGCGAACATGGCCCTGACCCTAGGGCGACACCGGTGCGCGGCGGAACCGCGCACCGATGTGATGTCCCTCCCGCCGTCAGTCCCGGCGCCACTGCGCCGGGCTGTTCTTCGTCGCCGGGTCCTCGTACGAGCCGGTCCGGCCCCGGTCCACGTGGAAGGTGGTGAGGGTGGTGACCGGGGAGAGCGGGTCGCGGCGGTCGGCGATCACCCGCATATGGGTGCTGAACCGTTCCGGCGTCACCTCGAAGACGTCGTAGCCGTACCGGTTGCCCTCGAAGTACTTCAGGTGCGGGTTGGCCCGGCCCATGAGGGGGCCGTTGGTCGCGTTCCAGTCGGCGGAGTACGCGCCCGAGGTCACCGAGTGGGCCGTGAACTCGGTGCCCACCAGGGGGGAGGAGGTGTCGTCGAAGTCGACCCGGATGTCGTCGACGAACGCCGAGTGCCAGTCGCCGGTGATGACGACGAGGTCTTCGAGGCCGCTGGTGTGGACGTGGTTCAGGACCTCCTTGCGCTCGGCGAGGAAGCCGTCCCACTGGTCGGTGAACATGTACGAGCCGCCCGGCCGGCCCCGCAACTGGCTGAGCATGATCGAGTTGGCCCACACGTGCCAGGAGTCGGGCGCCCGGTCGATGTTCCCCTTGAGCCAGGACTTCTGGCCGGCGCCCAGGATGGTGCCGTTCGCCAGGTTCTGGGCGGAGCGGTAGGAGCGCAGGTCCAGGACGGTCAGCTCCAGCAGGTCGCCCCAGCGGCGGCTGCGGTGGATCACCGGGTCGGGCAGCGCGGACTCGCCGCCGTCCCGGTGCGGCATGTTCTCGTACCAGGCCTGGTACGCGGCCGCCCGCCGCTGCATGAACGGCGCCCCGCCGCCCGTACCGCTGTAGTCGTTGGCCACCTCGTGGTCGTCCCAGGTGAGGAACCAGGGGTGGGCGGCGTGGGCCTCGCGCAGGGAGGCGTCGCCCTTGTAGAGGGCGTGGCGGCGCCGGTAGTCGCCGAGCGTGAACACCGCGGGGCCCTCGTGGTCGCGCACGTGGTCGCCGCCCACCGGCCCGTGCTCGTAGATGTAGTCGCCCAGGTGGACGACGAAGTCGACGTTCTCCCGGGCGATGCCCCGGTGGGCCGCGTAGTAGCCGTCGTGGAACGCCTGGCAGTTGGCGGCGGCGAACCGTACCCGGGGGACGCTGCCGACGGGCGCGGTCTTCGTCCGGCCCACCCGGCTCGTCACACCCAGCGCCGTGAACGCGTACCAGTAGTGGCGCCCCGCGCTCAGCCCGCCCACGGGCACGTGGACGCTGTGGCCGAGCGTGGCCGAGGCGGGCGCGGTGCCCCGGGCGACGACCCGGCTCAGCGCCTGGTCCTCGGCCACCACCCAGGTGACCTCGACGACCTCGGGCAGGTTCTGCTCGGCGGCGAGCGGCTCGGGCGCGAGGCGCGTCCAGAGCACCACGCCGGTGGGCTGCGGGTCGCCGGAGCCGACGCCGAGCGTGAAGGGCGCCGGGTCGTAGGCGGCGCCGAGCGCCTCGGCGGCCTCGCGCGCCTGGGCGGGCGAGAGCCCGGCGCTGAGCGGCCAGACCACGTTGAGGGCCCCGGCGGCGCCGGCGGCCTTGAGCAGGGTGCGTCGGTCGAGCGTCACTTCTGTACCCCCGTGAGCGTGAGTGCGATCCCGTCCGCGTAGCCGTCGTTCGACGTGCCGCTCCCGGTACGGGTCAGGACGAGCAGCAGGCGCGCGGTGCGGGCGCCGGGCGGCACGAGGGACCCGGCCCTGCGCTCCAGCAGGCCCGTGCGCCCCTTGCGCTCCCCCGCCGTCACGGGGCCCAGCACGCTCAGGGCGACCGGCGTGCCCCTGGCGTCCCGGAACTCCACCGACAGCCGGGCGCCGTCCTCCTGGGTGGCGTATCCGCCGAGCCAGGCGCTGACGGCGTACCGCACCTGCCCGGCGTCGACGGCGGCGTGGCCGGTGGTGCCGGTGGCGGGCAGGGCGACGTCCTGCACGAGGGCGGTGCGCGGGGAGTTCCCGCCGGAGAAGAACCGGCTGCCGCGCTGGGCGGGGCCGGGGTCGGAGGCGGTGGGGTACCCCCCGCCGAGGGTGTACGCGACGAGGGCGGGCGCGCCCTGCACGACCTGCCAGCCGGTGACGGTCCCGACCGGCTCGGCGGTACCTCCCGGACCGCTCTCGGCGTCCCCGTTGACGACCAGATTCATGCGGCGCCTCCTGTGTGCTGTTGTCCGTGGTGGGGTGGCTCGGCGCGCTGCATCACAGCAGCCGTGCGTGAACCCCCGGAAGAGCGGCGGCGAACATTGCGCGGGCGGTCCAAGGACACGTGCGGAAAGTCCAAGCCCGGGCATGCGGAAGGGCCCTGTTCCGCCTCCCCTGGGAAGACGGATCAGGGCCCTGGGCACGGACCTGCCGGGGTCAGCGGCGGGCGACGCCCTCCTCGCGCGCGGCGGCGGCCACGGCGGCCGTGACGGCCGGGGCGACCCGCTCGTCGAACGGCGACGGGATCACGTAGTCGGCGGCGAGCTGGTCACCGACGACGTCCGCCAGCGCGTTGGCGGCCGCGATCTTCATGCCCTCGGTGATCCGGGACGCCCGCACCTGCAGCGCGCCCGCGAAGATGCCGGGGAAGGCGAGCACGTTGTTGATCTGGTTCGGGTAGTCGGACCGGCCGGTGGCCACGACGGACGCGTACTTGTGCGCGACGTCGGGGTGGACCTCCGGGTTCGGGTTGGCCATCGCGAAGACGAAGGCGTTCGGCGCCATCGACGCGATCGCCGGCTCCGGCACCGTACCGCCGGAGACGCCGATGAAGACGTCGGCGCCGGCCAGCGCGCTCTCCAGGGAGCCGGAGAGCCCGGCGCGGTTGGTGAGCTCGGCCAGCTCGCGCTTGACCGGCGTCAGGTCCTCGCGGTCCCGGCTGACGATGCCCTTGCGGTCCGCGACCGCCACGTCGCCGAGCCCGGCCTCCAGGAGGAACTTGGCGATGGCCACGCCGGCCGCGCCCGCGCCGGAGATCACGGCGCGCAGGTCGCCGAGGCCGCGGCCGGTGAGCTTGGCGGCGTTCCGGAGGGCGGCCAGGGTGACCACGGCGGTGCCGTGCTGGTCGTCGTGGAAGACCGGGATGTCGAGCCGCTCCTGGAGCTTGCGCTCGATCTCGAAGCACCGGGGGGCCGAGATGTCCTCCAGGTTCACGCCGCCGAAGGAGGGGGCGAGCCGGACGACGGTGTCCACGATCTCGTCCGTGTCGGTCGTGGCCAGCGCGATGGGCACCGCGTCCACGCCGCCGAACTGCTTGAAGAGGATCGCCTTCCCCTCCATGACCGGGAGGGAGGCCTCCGGGCCGATGTCACCGAGTCCGAGCACGGCCGTACCGTCCGTCACGACGGCGACGACCTGGGACTTCCAGGTGTAGTCGTGCACGAGCTCGGGCCGCTCGGCGATGGCGCTGCACACCTTGGCGACGCCGGGCGTGTACGCGAGGGACAGGTCGTCCTTGTCGCGGATGGGAACCGTCGCCTGGACGGCCATCTTGCCGCCCCGATGCAGCGCGAACGCCGGATCGAAGGGCTCGTCGGCACCCTCGGTGCCGTTGTCACTGTCGCTGCGAGGATTGACGATCTCCGCTGCCATTTGTTGACCCCTTAAGTCATGACGTTTGAGGGTGGCCACTCCTGGTTGAGGAGGGGTGGGCGGGCACCGCGTCCGCGCCTGCGCGAGGCGGTTGGCCCGCCCTTGCAGGGGAGGTACGAACGCGTCGGGCACGCCGCACACGTGCCCTGAGCCCCGGATGAGGGGTGTAAAGGTCCTTCTTACCCGACAGACCGCTCCATCGACGAGTCCGTATATCGCGTCCGGCTCGACCCCCGCCTCAGCGGCGCGCCGGTGACATGACTCATAGCTGGATGTCTGGACAAGTCCGAACGTGGACCCATTCGCGACGCCCATCGCGTCCGAATGACGAGATCAACCGGAGATTTTCCGGCGAGAAGAAGGCAACCCCGCAGAAGGTCCGGCCCTGATGTACCGGCCTTTTGGGGTTCGGGGGTCTCCCGTTATCCGATTTTGACATGCGAGGCCCCCTGTTTGGGCCAGTCCGAATGGCAAGATGCGGAATCACACGAGGTCGCGACACCCGAAGGTGCGTGCCCGACCCCTCTTTGGATCTCCCTCTTACCCGCCGGAGGAACCCGACCATGACCGCAAGCACCACCCGCTGTACGACCGCCGCGAAGACCCGGACGTCGGGTACGTCCCGGGTGGCCGCGGTCGCCGCGATCGCGGTCGCCGGCTCCATGCTGCTGACCGCCTGCGGCGACCAGACCGACAAGCCCGCCACGGTGGAGCAGACCCCCGGCCAGCCCGCCGTCGCCGCCCCGCTCTCGGACCGGCTGCCCCAGGCGATCCGGGACAAGGGTGAGATCAAGGTCGGCTCGGACATCGCGTACGCGCCGGTCGAGTTCAAGGACAAGGACGGCAAGGTCGTCGGTATCGACCCGGACCTCGCCGAAGCCATGAGCAAGCAGCTCGGCGTGCGGTTCGTGTTCGAGAACGGCACCTTCGACACCCTGATCACCGGTCTGCGCGCCAAGCGCTACGACATGGCGATGTCGGCGATGACGGACACCAAGGACCGTCAGCAGGGCATCGACTCGGAGACCAAGAAGAAGGTCGGCGAGGGCGTCGACTTCGTCGACTACTTCAGCGCCGGTGTGTCGATCTACACCAAGAAGGGCGCCGACAAGGGCATCAAGTCCTGGGCCGACCTGTGCGGCAAGAAGCTGGTCGTGCAGCGCGGCACGGTCTCCGAGGACCTCGCCAAGGCGGAGTCCGCCAAGTGCGTGAAGGCCAAGAAGGGCAAGATCGCGATCGAGGCCTTCGACACCGACCAGCAGGCCCAGACCCGGCTGCGCGCCGGCGGCGCCGACGCCGGTTCCTCGGACTTCCCGGTCGCTGCGTACACGGTCAAGACCTCGGGCGGCGGCAACGACTTCCAGATCGTCGGCTCCCAGGTCGAGGCCGCTCCGTACGGCATCGCCGTGGCCAAGGGCAACACCCAGCTCCGTGACGCGATCAAGGCCGCGATGGACGCCGTCATCGCCAACGGCGAGTACAAGAGGATCCTGGACAAGTGGGGTGTCGCCGCCGGCGCGGTGACCGAGGCCAAGATCAACGGCGGTTCCTGACTCCCGGCCACCAGCGCCACGTAGGCCCCTGAAAGGCACCACCGTGACAACTGACACCAAGAAGACGCCGGAGGACGCCACGCCGCCCGCCGGACCGGAAGCCATCAAGGCCATCCCCGTCCGGCACTACGGCCGCTACGTCACCGCCGTCGTCGCCATCGCGCTCTTCGCGGCGATCATCTACGCCTTCGCGCAGGGCAAGATCAACTGGGGCGCGGTCCCGGACTACTTCTTCGACGACCGGATCGTCGAGGGCATGGGCCAGACCCTCCTGCTGACCGTCCTGTCGATGGCGATCGGCATCGTCGGCGGCATCATCCTCGCGGTGATGCGGCTGTCGAAGAACCCGGTGACCTCGTCGATCGCCTGGTTCTACATCTGGTTCTTCCGGGGCACCCCGGTCCTGGTCCAGCTCTTCGTCTGGTTCAACCTGGGCCTGGTCTTCGAGTACATCAACCTCGGCCCGGTCTACAAGGACGAGTGGGCCGACTTCATGACGCCGTTCCTGACGGCGCTGCTCGGCCTGGGCCTGAACGAGGCCGCGTACATGGCCGAGATCTGCCGCGCGGGCCTCCTCGCGGTCGACGAGGGCCAGACCGAGGCCGCCCACGCCCTGGGCATGAGCCACGGCAAGACCCTGCGCCGGATCGTGATCCCGCAGGCGATGCGCGTGATCGTGCCGCCCACGGGCAACGAGGTCATCAACATGCTGAAGACGACCTCGCTGGTGGCGGCCGTGCAGTACTACGAGCTGCTGCGCAACGCGCAGGACATCGGCCAGACGTCCGGCGCCCCGGTCGAGATGCTCTTCCTCGCCGCCGCCTGGTACCTGATCCTGACCTCGATCCTCAGTGTCGGCCAGTACTACCTGGAGCGGTACTACGCACGCGGCTCCTCGCGCCAGTTGCCGCCGACCGTCTTCCAGAAGATCAAGGCCAACGTGCTCTCCCTGTCCAACCGACCGGCCGCGGGAGGTACCGCATGACCGCCATGGTGAAGGCCGAGGGCGTCCACAAGTCCTACGGCGCGGCACACATCCTCAAGGGCATCGACCTGGAGGTGGCCGAGGGCGAGGTGTTCTGCCTCATCGGCCCGTCCGGCTCCGGCAAGTCGACCTTCCTGCGGTGCATCAACCACCTGGAGAAGATCAACGCCGGCCGGCTCTACGTCGACGGCGAGCTGGTCGGCTACCGCCAGAAGGGCGACAAGCTGTACGAGCTCAAGGACAGCGAGGTCGCGCTCAAGCGCCGGGACATCGGCATGGTCTTCCAGCGCTTCAACCTGTTCCCGCACATGACGGCGCTGGAGAACGTCATGGAGGCGCCGATCCAGGTCAAGGGCGAGAGCAAGGCCGTGGCCCGCGAGCGGGCGGCCAAGCTGCTGGACCGGGTGGGCCTCGGCGACAAGTCCGGCAACTACCCCTCGCAGCTCTCCGGCGGCCAGCAGCAGCGCGTGGCCATCGCCCGTGCGCTGGCCATGGAGCCGAAGCTGATGCTCTTCGACGAGCCGACGTCGGCGCTGGACCCGGAGCTGGTCGGTGACGTCCTGGACGTCATGCGCGACCTCGCCGAGTCCGGCATGACGATGGTCGTCGTGACGCACGAGATGGGCTTCGCGCGTGAGGTCGGCGACTCGCTGGTGTTCATGGACGGCGGCGTGGTGGTCGAGTCCGGCAACCCCAAGGACGTCCTGACCAAGCCGCAGCACGAGCGGACGAAGGCGTTCCTGTCGAAGGTGCTGTAGTACGCGCCGAAGGGGCGGTACGGGTCACCCGTACCGCCCCTTCGCGTACCCGGCCGCTACTTCAGCGCGAGCACCAGGGCGTCCGACGGCGAGGACCACACGGCCCGCGCCTCGGCGAACCCCGCCTCGCGCAGGGTGCGGGCGTGCCACTCCAGGGAGGGCGTGTCGCCCTCGGCGTGCTCGCCGTAGATCGCGAACCGCTCGGCGGTCGGCGCGGCCAGCACCGGGTCCTCGGCGGCCAGATCCCACCAGGCGGCCCAGTCCAGGGCGCCGCCGGCCCTGGCCCGGTCCATGGCGGCGTGCCGGTGGGCGCGCTCGGCCGCGTCGATCCGGGGCGTGGCCGGGTCGCGCATGCGGTCGGCGTTCATGAGGACGCCGCCCTCGCGGACCAGCCCGCCGAGCTGCCCGTACAGCGCGGCCAGCGGCTCCAGGCGCAGCCAGTGCAGCGCGGTGGCGGTCAGGACGGCGTCGTACGTCTCGTACGGCAGCGCCCGCACCCACTGCGGGTCGGTGAGGTCGGCCCGTACGAAGGTCACCCGCTCGTCCCCGGCGAAGTACCCCTCGGCGATGGTGAGCAGCGCGGGGTCGAGGTCGACGCCCGTGCTGACGGCGTCCGGGAACCGGTCGAGCAGCCTCTTCGTGATACTCCCCGTACCGCACGCGAGGTCGAGGACCCTCGGCGCGGGACCGGTGAACGCCTCGACCATGTCGAGCATGACCCGGAACCGCTCCTCGCGGTCGGGCATGTACCACTCCTGCTGCCGGTCCCAGCTCTCCTGCCAGGCCCGCCAGTCGGTTCCCGCAGCCGTCTCCGTCACCAGGACCTCCGTAATACCCTCGTATCAGACCCGTCTGTTACCCGTTCGCGTTCCCGACCCTAGACCGTCGCCGTAAGGACTACAAGTGGAACTGGCCTATTACTCGGACTACGCCGTGCGTCTGGTGAACACCGAGGAACCGGCGCGCAACAAGGACTCCCTGACCTCCGTCGAGGCGGTCCGCGAGCTGTTCGGCGAGGCATCGCAGATGGCGCGGCGCGCGACCGACGCGGACGTCACCCGGTTCCGTGCGGTACGGGCGCGGCTGCGCGCGGTCTTCACGGCGGCCGACGCCGGCGACCAGACGCACGCCGTGGACCTGCTCAACTCGCTGCTGCTGGAGTTCCCGGTCAGCCCGCAGATCTCCGGCCACGACTTCCTCGACGACGAGGGCCGCCCCCGGTGGCACATGCACCTCGCGGACCACCCGTCCAACGCGACCGCCGGGTACGCCGCGATCGCCGCGATGGGCCTGGCCATCCACCTGACCGAGTTCGGCGCCGACCGGCTCGGCCTGTGCCAGGCGGCCCCGTGCCGCAACGCCTACCTGGACACCTCCACCAACCGGTCCCGCCGCTACTGCTCGGACCGCTGCGCCACCCGGGCGAACGTCGCCGCCTACCGGGCCCGCAAGCGCCTGGAGACCGAACGGTCGGCGAACACCGGCCGGACCGCCGACACCAGCCAGGAGAGCACCACCCCGGCCGACCGCTGACGCCCGGGCCGCATCCCCCGGTACCGCGCCCGCACCCGTCCCAGCACCAGGTCCTCCGGCACCGGGCCGAAGGCGCGGCTGTCCACGGCCTCGGCGGCCCCGTTGTCCCCGAGCACCCACCAGCCGCCGTCACGCCGCTCGACGAGCCGCTTCACGATCAGCAGGTCCTGCTGCAAGGGGTGCCGCAGCACGGCCACCTGCCCCGGCTTCAGCGGCGCCCCGTAGTGCACCAGCAACTGGTCACCGTGGTGCAGGGTGGGCACCATCGACGGCCCCGACACCTCCGCGACCCCGAACGGCACCCTCGGTCCCCGCTCGCGCTCCCGCCCCTGCTCCGTCATCCGGCACACCTCCTGGACCTTCCTCCACGAGTCCCATGGTCACCCTGGACTTTTGTCGTAAGCCCATGGGGGCACTCGCGAAAACCCGTCTGTCACGGAGTAATGTCCCACCTGAGAAGACGATCACGAGGAAGGACGGCTCAATGCTCTCCCGCCTGTTTGCCCCGAAGGTGAAGGTCAGCGCGCACTGCGACCTGCCCTGCGGTGTCTACGACCCGGCCCAGGCCCGCATCGAGGCCGAGTCGGTCAAGGCCACCCAGGAGAAGATGCAGGCGAACGACGACCCGCACTTCCAGGCCCGTGCGACCACCATCAAGGAAGAGCGCGCGGAGCTCGCCAAGCACCACGTGTCGGTGCTGTGGAGCGACTACTTCAAGCCGCCGCACTTCGAGAAGTACCCGGAGCTGCACCAGCTCGTCAACGACGCCCTGAAGGCCCTCTCGGCCGCCAAGGCGTCCACGGACCCGGCCACCGGCCAGAAGGCGCTCGACTACATCGCGCAGATCGACAAGATCTTCTGGGAGACCAAGAAGGCCTGAGCTGCCCACCCGAGCAGCGCATCAGAGCGAGGGCCCGGCCGTGCGCACCCGCACGGCCGGGCCCTCGTGCCGTCCCGCCGGACCGGCGGGTGATCAAGTCCCGTAGATTGCCCGCATGTCGACACCCGGTCCTTACCAGCAGAACCCGTACCAGCAGAACCCGTACCAGCAGAGCCCGTACGCCGCGCAGGAGCCCGCCGTCGTCCTGACGCCGCCGCCGGTGCCGCCCGGGCCGCCCGCGACGGGTGGACGCGGGCCCGTGGCCGGGTGGCTGTGGGCGCTGGGCGGGGTGGCGGTGGCCTCGGCGGTGTGGGCGGGGGCGCTGTTCGCGACCGGCACCATCGGCGGCCCGGACGCCGACTTCGCGGGCCACCGGTACCGGGAGGACCTGTGTGAGCCCGTGTCCCTGGACGCCTTCCGCAAGCGGTACGAGGTGGAGAAGGGCGAGGGCGGGGACAACAGCTACGGCTCCCGCCAGAAGGGCCTCGACCAGAGCTACTGCAGCCGCAGCCTGAAGGACCCCAGGGCCGGCGGGGACTCGCTGGCGAGCGTCTACGTCTCCGCGCGGGCCGAGTGGCACAAGGCGTCGGACCCGGCGGGCGAGTTCGCCTCGCGCCAGCTCGCGTACGAGGACCAGTCCGAGGCGGACTACGGCTACGAGGTCGAGGCCGTCAAGGGCTTCGGCGACGAGGCGTACGTGGTCACCGAGAGGCGCGGCACGGACAAGGGCGGCCTGGACGGGATGACGCTGTCCGTACGGGACGGCTGGTTCACCTTCGAGCTGCGCTGGTCCTGGTTCGGCGGCGGCCCCGACGACAAGGCCGTGCCGCCGACCGAGCAGGAGGTCCGCGCGATGCTGGAGGGCGACACCCGCGCGGCGCTGGACAGGCTCAAGGGGTAACCGCCGGGGCGTGGTGGGCCCACGTCAGCAGCGTGTGCGCCCGGCCGTTGCTCCGTACCGTCGCGGGCGGCTCGCCGGTGAGGCGGAAACCGGCCGCCCTCGCGACCGCCACGCTCGCGGCGTTGTCCGGCTCGATCCGCAGGACCACCCGCGAAAGGCCCAGCGCGCCGTGGGCGTGGCCGGTCAGCAGCCGGGTGGCGCGCGCGGCGAGGCCCCGGCCGCGGTGGGCGGCGCCGACCGCGTACCCGAGGGCGCCGTCGGACAGGGACAGCAGCACCTCGCCGAGCGGCGCGCCGCCGTCCTCGGTGATCGCCAGGTGCAGGCGGGTGCCCTCGGCGCGGGTGCGGCGGATCATCGCCAGGTACGCGGCGGCCGCGGCCTCGTCGAAGGGGGTGGCGAGGGGCGTGCGGTACGCGACGGCGGGGTCGTCGAACAGCCGGGACATGACGGGGAGGTCCGCGTCGGTCCACTCGCGCAGGCCGAGCGGGCCGTCGGTGAGGATCATGGGCGCTCGTTCCTGTCGGCGGGGGTCATGGTGTCAGGCCGCCCGCGCCAGGGGGCTTCCGTGGCGCAGCAGCCACTGGCGGTACGCCGAGGTGCGCAGCGCGGCCTCGCGGTAGGCGGCCGCGAGGTCCGCGTACGCCGCCTCGGCGTGCCCGGCGTCGGTGTCCGTGCCGGGGCGGCTGTAGAGCAGCAGGCGCACGGCCAGCGGGTCGCCGCGTAACGGCCGTATCGCCATGTCGTCGCGCGGCCCCGACGTCGGCTGGCAGGGTGCCACCACCTCGCCGGCCACGATGAGCGACGCGGCCGTGTGGTAGTCGCCGTGCAGCACGGGCGGGTCGATCCCGGCCGCCGCGAGCACCCGGCGCAGCCCGTCCCACTCGCCGTCCACGGTGGGGTCGACGATCCACCGGTCGCCGGCCAGGTCGGTGAGTGCCACGACGGGCGCGGCGGCGGCCGGGTGGTCCCGTGCCATGGAGATGAACTGCGGCTCCCGCTCCACCAGTACGCGCCGCTCCAGCCCCTCGGGGACGCGCAGCGGGCAGCCCTCCACCTCGTGGACGAACGCCACGTCGAGCTGTCCCGCCGCCAGCGCCCGCAGCAGGGCGCCCGCCGAGACGTCCATGTGCAGCGTGATGTCCGTGCCGGGCAGGCGGTTGCGCAGCCGCCGCAGCCAGCCCGCCAGCACCCGGCTGGCGGTGGAGCCGAGGCGCAGCCGGGCGCCGTCGGCGCGGGCGGCGGCGGCCCTGGTCTCGGTGACGAGCAGGGCCATCTGGGCCACCAGGGGGCGGGCGCGGCTGAGGACGGCGTGGCCCAGCGGGGTGGGCCGGCAGCCGGTGCGCTCGCGGGCGAACAGCTCGGCGCCCAGCGCGTGTTCGATGCGCCGCAACTGGGTCGTCAGGGACGGCTGGCTGACGCCGAGCAGCCGGGCCGCCTTGTGCAGGCTGCCCGTGTCCGCGATGGCGCACAGCGCCCGCAGGTGCCTCACCTCCAGCTCCATGCCCCGAGGGTAGGGCGGTTGACGCCTGTACCACCAGATACGGCAGGGGACTTGGGGGCCGGGTGATGCGCCGGTGCTATCGCCCGTTGACATCATCCGTACGGGGCGCCGGCTCCTCGACACTCTCCCCAACCGAACGGCCCACCCAGCCGTTCAGGATCACGAGGAGCCCCCCATGAGACACCGCAGGACCGTGCTGTCCGCCGCCCTGAGCCTCGCCGCCGCCCTCGCCGCCGTACCGGCCGCGACCGCCACCGCCACCGCTGCCACCCCGGCGCCCGCGCCGTACGCGGCGTACGCCGGGTCCGCCGAGGACGCCAAGGCGAACCGGGCCTTCTTCGAGGCCGTCATGGAGTCGGTCGCCGAGAAGCGGGCCGCCAACCCCGGCGCGCAGGCCGTCACCGTGGTCTACTCGGCGGCCAACGCCCCGAGCTTCCGCACCCAGATAGCCCGCTCCACCCAGATCTGGAACAGCTCCGTGAGCAACGTGAAGCTCCAGGAGGGCAGCAACCCGGACTTCCGGTACTACGAGGGCAACGACTCCCGCGGCTCGTACGCCAGCACCGACGGCCACGGCCGGGGGTACATCTTCCTCGACTACCGGCAGAACCAGATCTACAACTCCACCCGCGTCACCGCCCACGAGACCGGCCACGTCCTCGGCCTGCCGGACCACTACTCCGGTCCGTGCAGCGAGCTGATGTCCGGCGGCGGCCCCGGCCCGTCCTGCCAGAACGCGCAGCCGAACACCCAGGAGCGCGCCCGCGTGGACTACCTGTGGCGCAACGGCCTCGCCGCCGCCGTGGCCAGGGTGTCCTGACCGGGCCGTAGTCGTCCGGCGGGCCGGGGAGCGAGCCGCCCCCGGCCCGCCGTGCGCCGGGCGCGTATCAGGCGGCGGCCTCCGCGCCCTGGAGGATCGTGCGGCCGAACCGCGTGCCGGGCGGGAGTTGGCGGAGGATGCGCCCGAGGGCCTGGTCGAAGTCGCCCCCGGCGAGGCCCGATTCGTACGCCGCTCCCCCGCAGTGCAGGGTCAACTGAAGATCCACTCGCTCGGGTGAGCCGTCGGACAGGGCTTCACCCAGCGCCAACAGGCAACTGAGGGTGGCGTGTTGGGCGGCGCCGCCGGTGAGGACCGGCAGCGGCAGGTCCCATTCCAGCACGCAGCCGGCCAAGGGCAGGCCGCCGTTCTCCTCCGCCGCGCGCAGCGCCTCACAGCTCGCGCCCGCGTACTCCACGCCCCTGATGCGGGTGGCGATGTGCCGCCCGTCCGCCGTGATGGTGATGGCTTCCGCACCGCGGCGGTCCCGGTACCAGCCGGTCCAGACTTCCGTCGACTCCGATGACATGGCGCGGACTGTAGCGGTAGGACCGCCTCCCACGTGCGGCGGTCACCCCAGGAGCCTGACTTCAGCCGGTCTCGGTGCTCTTGCCCGGCTCGTCCTGCGCCGGCTCGGCGTACCGCTCGCAGTGGGGGTCGCGGCAGGGCCCGGGCTCCCACACGGGGGCCCAGGCGCCGAGGATCTTGTGTCGCTTGAGGACCGTACCCACAGGCTGTCCGCAGCTCGGGCACCGGCGCTCGGGCCCTGCCTGCGGGCGGTGGACGGTCTCACGTCCTTCGCTGCTGCCCATGGCCCCAGGATAGGGCGGTTCCGGCGGTCCGGACAGGCGACGGTCAGCGCCTGCTGTACCAGCGCACGACGACCCCGTTGCCGAAGGAGCGGACGGCGTCCAGGGCGAAGTCACCGATGGCGAAGCCACTGGCGAACATCGGCATGCCGGAGCCGTACACCTGGGGGTAGGTCTTGATCACCAGCTCGTCGATCTCGTCGACGAGCTCACCGGCGATGCGCGAGCCGCCGCACAGCCAGATGCCGAGGTCGCCCTCCTCGGCCTTGAGCTCCCGCACGCGCTCCACGATGCCGTCGCGGACGATCTCCACGTTGGGGTGCGGGGACTCCTCGATCGTGCGGGAGGCGACGATCTCACGCAGGTGCCCGTACGGGCTGGGCTCGCCCGCGTCGAGGCCGAGCTGGTAGCTGCCGCGGCCCTGGACGACGGTGTCGAACCGCTTGTTCGCCACGCCGTCCAGCCCCAGGGTCCTGCGCCCCTCGGCCGGCAGGGTGTCGGGGTACTCGCCCGTCAGGAATTCCAGGTACTCCTCGTCGATGTACCGCATGAAGGAGCTGGCGTCGCCGCCGGGGTCACCGATGAAGCCGTCGATCGAGCAGGCGACGAGGTAGGTCAGTTTTCGCACGTCGTGTCCTTGCGTGTCGGGAGAGGCGGCGGAACGACCCCGCAACCACGACAATCATAGTGCTTCATATGAAGTGGTTTCGCAACCCGGGACACACGGAAGCGCCCGCCCGGTGGAGGATCACCGGGCGGGCACGGCGGCCGCGTCCGGGACCGGACCCGCCCGGCGCCCCGCCACGACCGGGGGCCGTCACCGCCAGCGGCTGACCTCCACGTTCTCCAGCACCCCGAGCGCGTCCGGCACGAGGATGGCCGCCGAGTAGTAGGCGGTGACCAGGTACGAGATGATCGCCTGCTCGTCGATGCCCATGAACCGGACCGACAGGCTCGGCTCGATCTCGTCGGGGATGCCGGTCTGGTGCAGGCCGATGACCCCCTGCTCGTCCTCGCCCGTACGCATGCAGATGATCGAGGTCGTCCGGGCCTCGGTCACCGGGATCTTGCTGCACGGGAAGATCGGCACCCCGCGCCAGGCCGGGATCTGGTGGCCCCCCACCTCGACGGAGCCGGGGACCAGGCCCCGCTTGTTGCACTCGCGCCCGAAGGCGGCGATGGCGCGCGGGTGGGCGAGGAACATCTTGTTGCCGCGGCGGCGGGAGAGCAGCTCGTCCATGTCGTCCGGGCCGGGCACGCCGTCGTGCGGCTGGAGCCGCTGCCCGTAGTCGCAGTTGGAGAGCAGCCCGAACTCCTTGTTGTTGATGAGCTCGTGCTCCTGGCGCTCGCGCAGCGCCTCGACGGTGAGCCGCAACTGCTGCTCGGTCTGGTTCATCGGCTGGTTGTACAGGTCGGCGACCCGGCTGTGGACCTTCAGCACCGTCTGCGCGACGCTCAGTTCGTACTCGCGCGGGGAGGCCTCGTAGTCGACGTACGTGTGCGGGACGACCGCCTCGCCGACGTGCCCGGCGGACAGGTCGATGGCCTTCTCGCCGTAGTGGTTGGTCCGCTGCTGCGGCAGGGACGCCAGGGCGGTGAGGTGCCCGGCCAGCGACTCGGCGCGCTCCGCCAGGTTCGTCACGTCGGCACGGGTGAGCTCCAGCACGGTGCACGCGGTCGCGGCGCGGGCCGTCCACTCCCAGGTGGCGTCCCGGTCGGTGAGGCAGCCGTCGCCGAAGTACGCCCCGTCGGCGAGGACGCCGAGCACCGCCTCGTCGCCGTACGGACCCGTGCCGACCTGCTCGACCCGGCCGTGGGCCAGCAGGAAGACCCGGTCGGCCTGCGCACCGGCCTCGGCGATCACGTCACCGGGTGCGAACTCCCGCTGCGTGCACCGCTGCGCCAGCTCCCCGAGCGCGGCCTCGTCCTCGTACGACCGCAGCGCCGGCAGCTCCCGCAGCTCGTTCGGGATCACGGCGACCCGCGCACCGGTCTGCACGAACGTCACACGCCCGTCGCCCACCGAGTAACTGAGTCGCCGGTTCACCCGGTACGTACCACCCTGCACCTGCACCCACGGAAGCATCCGCAACAGCCACCTGGAGGTGATCTCCTGCATCTGCGGAACCGACTTGGTGGTGGTCGCCAGGTTCCGCGCCGCGGCCGTGCCGAGACTCTGCTGCGGCTGCGCCTGCTCGGAGCGGATCTCCTCGCCAACCGAACCAACCGACATGAACATCCCTCTCGATCATGGACTGACCTTCAGAGGAAAAGCCTTTCAGCACGGTACGTGGCGACGCCATTACACAAATGAGCGAGACTGGTTCGTCACCCACTGGGCATGACTCGCGTTTCCCCCTCCTCTCCCACCCCAGACCCGGCTGTCCGGATCGGCTCGCACGCCGTCCGAACACCGCGACCCCGCCCCGCCCGCCGGGGTATGACCCCCGCAGGCACAACCGCGAAGGAGACGGCGTGGCCCCACCCATGTCCGCGAACGGCTTTCTCGACGCGCTGCGCGACGAAGGCCTCACCGTCGTCGAGGTCGGCGACTGGCGCACCCACAACCGCAACCACAAGGGCCCCTGGGGGCCGGTCCACGGCGTGATGATCCACCACACCGTCACCGAGGGCAGGGACCACACCGTCCGCCTCTGCCGGGACGGCCGTCCGGGCCTGCCGGGCCCGCTCTGCCACGGGGTGATCACCAAGGACGGCTGCGTCCACCTCGTCGGACACGGCCGCGCCAACCACGCCGGCCGGGGCGACCGCGACGTACTGCGCGCCGTGATCGCCGAGAAGGCGCTGCCGCACGACAACCAGACGAACGCCGACGGCAACACCCATTTCTACGGGTTCGAGTGCGAGAACCTGGGCGACGGCAAGGACCCGTGGCCCGAGGCGCAGCTCCTCGCCATCGAGAAGGCGGCGGCCGCGATCTGCCGCCGGCACGGGTGGACCGCCCGCTCGGTCATCGGCCACCTGGAGTGGCAGCCGGGCAAGGTCGACCCGCGCGGCTTCTCCATGACGACCATGCGGGCACGCATCGCCGAACGGCTGAAGTGACAATGGCCGGGTGAACGCGCTCGACCCCTCCGCCCTCCGCCCACTGCTCCCCTCACCCCTGGAGCCGGCCGAGGACGAGCGCTTCACCCGGCACGGCGTGCGGCTGCTGCTCAAGCGGGACGACCTGATCCACCCGGACCTGCCGGGCAACAAGTGGCGCAAGCTCGCGCCGAACCTGGCCGCCGCCGCGGGGCGCCCCGTGCTCACCTTCGGCGGCGCCTACTCCAACCACCTGCGCGCCACGGCCGCCGCGGGGCGCCTGCTGGGCTTCCCCACCACCGGGGTGGTGCGCGGCGACGAGCTCGCCGGCCGGCCGCTGAACCCGTCGCTGGCGCGGTGCGCCCGGGACGGGATGCGGCTGGTGTTCGTGGACCGCGCCACGTACCGGGCGAAGGGCGACCCCGAGGTGCTGGCGCGGCTCCTGCGGGACGCCGCCCCGGACAGCTTCGTCGTCCCCGAGGGCGGCAGCAACGCGCTCGCGGTGCGCGGCTGCGCCGAGCTGGGGCGCGAGCTCGGCGCGGCGGGCGTGGACGTGGCGGCGGTCGCGTGCGGAACGGGCGGCACGCTCGCGGGGCTGGCCGCCGGGCTCGGCGCGGGCCGCCGCGCGCTCGGCGTACCGGTGCTGAAGGGCGGCTTCCTGGGCCCCGGGATACGGGACCTCCAAGAGGCCGCGTTCGGCGGCCCGAGCGGCGACTGGAGCCTCGACGAGCGGTTCCACTTCGGCGGCTACGCCCGCACCACGCCCGCCCTGGAGGAGTTCGCCGCCGACTTCGAGGCACGGCACGGACTCGCCATCGAGCGGATATATGTCGCCAAAATGCTGTACGGGCTCCTCACCCTGGTCCAGGAGGGCGCCTTCCCGCCCGGCACGGCGCTGGCCGCGGTGATCACCGGCCGCCCGGAGCCCTCTCAGCCGCCGGCTCCCTCCCGGTAGGCGGCGGCCTCCTCCAGGTCGAGCCGGCGCAGCAGGGTCCGCATCATCTCGTCGTCGATGCGCCGGGCGTCCCGCAGCCGGACGAACACCTCGCGTTCCGCTTCGATCATCTCCCGGGCCAGCCGCCGGTAGGTGTCGTCGGCCGACTCGCCCGTGACCGGGTTGACCGCGCCGAGCCGCTCCCACACGGCGTTGCGCCGCCGCTCCAGGACCGTGCGCAGCCGGCCGGCGAGCGGCCCCGGCAGCGCGTTGCGCTCGTCGGCGAGCAGCTCCTCCAGGCGCTGCTCGGCCGCCCGCGACGCCTCGCTCTGTGCCTGCGCCTCGGCCAGGGTCTCGGCCTGCGCGTCCCGTCCCGGCAGCTTCAGCGCCCGGATCAGCGGCGGCAGGGTGAGGCCCTGCACCACCAGGGTGCCGATGACCGTGGTGAACGTCAGGAACAGCACCAGGTTCCGGGCCGGGAACTCCTCGCCCGCCGTGGTCACCGGGATCGAGAAGGCGATCGCCAGCGACACCACGCCCCGCATCCCCGCCCAGCCGACGATCACCGGCGAGGTCCACCCCACCGACGGCTCCCGCTCCCGCACCCGCCGCGACAGGGCGCGCGGCAGGTAGGTGGCCGGGAACACCCAGACGAACCGCACCACCACCACCGCGAGGAAGACCCCCACCGCGTACAGCGCGGCCTCGCCCGTCCCGTACGTGCCGAGCTCCCGCACCACATGGGGGAGCTGGAGCCCGATCAGGGCGAAGACGGCCGACTCCAGCACGAAGGCGACCACCTTCCACACCGCCTCCTCCTGGAGCCGGGTGGCGAAGTCGACCTGCCAGGCGCGGTGCCCCAGGTAGAGGGCCACCACGACGACAGCGAGCACCCCGGAGGCGTGCACGCGCTCGGCGGCCGCGTACGCCACGAACGGGATCAGCAGCGACAGGGTGTTCTGGAGCAGCGGCTCGCGCAGGGAGCGGCGCAGCCAGTGGATGGGCACCATGAGCACCAGGCCCACGCCGATGCCCCCGAGGGCCGCGAGGGCGAATTCGCCGATCCCGCCGGCCCAGCTCACGCCCTCCCCGACGGCCGCCGCGAGCGCCACCTTGTACGCGGTGATCGCGGTCGCGTCGTTCACCAGGGACTCGCCCTGGAGGATCGTGGTGATCCGGCCCGGCAGCCCGAGCCGCCGGGCGATCGCGGTGGCCGCGACCGCGTCCGGGGGCGCGACCACGGCGCCCAGCACCAGGGCGGCGGTCAGCGGCAGCTCCGGCACCATCAGGTGGGCGAGGTAGCCGACGGCGAGCGTCGCGAAGAGCACGTACCCGACCGACAGCAGGGCGACCGGCCGCAGATTGGCCCGCAGGTCCAGGTACGAGGAGTCCAGCGCGGCCGTGTGCAGCAGCGGAGGCAGCAGCAGGGGCAGCACGATGTGCGGGTCCAGCGTGTAGTCGGGCACCCCCGGCACGTAGGAGGCGGCCAGCCCGGCCGCCACCAGCAGCAGGGGCGCCGGCACGGGCGTCCTGCGGGCCGCCCCCGCGATCGCGGCGCTCACCGCGACCAGCGCCACCAACGGCAGTGCGTCCATCGTCTCCCCATCCGGTAGGTCGGCCGTGAGGCGTTCGCCCTGCCGCACCCGTGGCCGGCGTCCACCGGGCCCCGCCTCGGTGCGCCCCGGGGGCGGCGCCTCAGTAGTCTGGCCATCATGCGCGAGTGTCCGCACCTGGCCGAACTGCCGCGGCCCGAGCCCGTCCCCCTGAACGAGACCTGTCCGGAGTGCGCCGCCGACGGTACGCACCCGGTGCAGCTCCGGCTGTGCCTGCTGTGCGGGCACGTCGGCTGCTGCGACTCCTCGGCGGGCCGGCACGCCACACAGCACTTCAAGGACACCGGTCACGCGGTGATGCGGACCTTCGAACCCGGCGAGAAGTGGCGTTGGTGCTTCGTGGACGGTTCGATCGTGTGAGCCCTGGGTACGTCAACCCTCCGCCGGTTTCTCGCGATTGGGGCCCGCAGACCTCTAGCCACTGTGCGTACTCATATGCCTACCATGAGTGACAGCGCCGGACCGGGGGTCCCGGCGACACGGCACCATGGATCGCGATAGCGTCACCGCGGACTACGCACACCTGCGTACCGCACCGGTTCGGGGGAGGATGTCCCCCTCCCGAGCCCCGAAAGAGCTTGTGCCACCTTGGAGGTGAGGGTGTCCCAGATCGCAGGCGAGCCCGGGACCCAGGACTTCGTGGAAGTCCGGCTGCCCGCTGCGGGTGCCTACCTGTCCGTGCTGCGTACGGCCACGGCCGGCCTGGCGGCGCGTTTGGACTTCACCCTCGACGAGATCGAGGACCTGCGCATCGCGGTCGACGAGGCGTGCGCGATCCTGCTCCAGCAAGCCGTGCCCGGCTCGGTCCTGAGCTGTGTGTTCCGGCTCATCGACGACTCCCTGGACGTGACGGTCTCGGCGCCCACGACCGACGGCCGGGCGCCCGAGCGCGACACGTTCGCCTGGACGGTGCTGTCGGCACTGGCCGGCAAGGTCGACTCGTCCGTCGCCGACGACCGGACGGTCTCCATCAGCCTGTACAAACAGCGCGGCGCGGGACCCGGGCCGGCGTGAGGAACGGGGACGGTCCGGTGCGAGACGAGGAGCGCGGCCCGCGGGCGTTGAGCTCGATCCCGGAACAGCAGGCGCGGCCGCACCCGGTGGACGGTCTTTTGGATGAGCGGGCGGACCGGATGAACGAGCAGCAGCACACCCAGCACGATCCGCACGATCGCAGCGGCGCGAAGGCGCTGTTCATCGAGTTGCGCACGCTGCCCGACGGCTCGCCCGAGCGGGCCGAGCTGCGCAACCGGCTGGTGCGGATGCACCTGCCGCTGGTCGAGCACCTCGCGCGCCGGTTCCGCAACCGCGGGGAGCCGCTGGACGACCTCACGCAGGTCGCCACCATCGGCCTGATCAAGTCCGTCGACCGGTTCGACCCCGACCGGGGTGTCGAGTTCTCGACGTACGCGACGCCCACGGTCGTCGGTGAGATCAAGCGCCACTTCCGCGACAAGGGCTGGGCGGTGCGGGTGCCCCGCCGCCTCCAGGAGCTGCGCCTCTCCCTGACCACGGCCACCGCCGAGCTCTCCCAGCTCCACGGCCGCTCCCCGACCGTGCACGAGCTGGCCGAGCGCCTCGGCATCTCGGAGGAGGAGGTCCTGGAGGGGCTGGAGTCGGCGAACGCGTACTCGACGCTCTCCCTGGACGTCCCCGACACGGACGACGAGTCCCCGGCGGTCGCGGACACCCTCGGCGCGGAGGACGAGGCGCTGGAGGGCGTGGAGTACCGCGAGTCCCTCAAGCCGCTGCTGGAGGATCTTCCGCCGCGTGAGAAGCGCATCCTGCTGCTGCGCTTCTTCGGCAACATGACCCAGTCGCAGATCGCCCAGGAGGTCGGCATCTCGCAGATGCACGTCTCCCGCCTCCTGGCCCGCACGCTGGCGCAGCTTCGCGAGAAGCTCCTGGTCGAGGAGTAGCCCCCGGCGTCAGGCGCGGGGGCGGATGCCCAGGGCCCTGGTGGTCGCGGGGTGCACCAGCAGGACCAGGCCGGTCAGGGCGGCGGCCGCCAGGGCGATCCCGCCCGGGATGGCGGCGCTGTCCGCCTGGAGGAGCGTCCAGGCGACGGGCAGGGCCATGAGCTGGGTGATGATCGCCGGCCCGCGGCTCCAGCTCCGGCACCGCAGCAGGCCGCGCGCGGCGATCAGCGGGATCAGGCCGAGTGCCAGGAGCGTGGCGCCGCCCGTCACTGCCTGGGTCAGGTCGTCGGGCCGGCCCGTGAGGCTCGTCACGAGGAGGTACACGCCCCCGGCGAACAGGGCGAGCGCCTCCAGCCCGGCCACGGCCGCTGCGGCGGTGACCCGGGCGGGGCGCGGGGCGGTGGAGGGGTGCTCGGCGGGTGTCTGCTCCGTACTGCTCACCCTCGCAGGGTAGCCGCCGGCCGCGTCCACGGACCGGGCCGGGGCTGGGCCGCGGTACCACGCGGTAGGTAACCTGGCGGGCATGCGCGCACTCCTCGTGGTCAACCCGGCAGCCACCACCACCAGTGCCCGCACCCGTGACGTACTGATCCACGCGCTGGCCAGCGAGATGAAGCTGGAGGCGGTCACGACCGAGTACCGGGGCCACGCCCGCGACCTGGCCCGCCGGGCCGCCGAGTCCCGGGACGTCGAGCTGGTGGTCGCCCTCGGCGGCGACGGCACGGTCAACGAGGTCGTCAACGGCCTGCTCCACCACGGCCCCGATCCCGAGCGGCTGCCGCACCTGGCGGTGGTGCCCGGGGGGTCCACCAATGTCTTCGCCCGCGCGCTCGGCCTGCCCAACGACGCCGTCGAGGCGACCGGTGTCCTGCTGGACGCGCTGCGCGAGAGGCGCGACCGCACGGTCGGCCTGGGGCTCGCGGCGGGCACGCCCGGCACCGAGGACGAGGCGGTTCCGGCGCGCTGGTTCACGTTCTGTGCCGGTTTCGGCTTCGACGCGGGCGTGATCGGCCGGGTCGAACAGCAGCGCGAGCGCGGCAAGAGGTCGACGCACGCCCTCTACATCCGGCAGGCCATGCGCCAGTTCCTGGACGAGCCCCGCCGGAGGAACGGTGTGATCACCCTGGAGCGGCCCGGCCACGACCCGGTCAACGATCTTTCGCTGTCGATAGTCTGCAACACCGCGCCCTGGACCTATCTGGGCAATCGTCCGGTGTACGCCTCACCCCGGGCGTCCTTCGACACGGCGCTCGACCTGCTCGGACTGAGCAAGCTGTCGACCGCCTCCGTGGCGCGGTACGCGACCCAGTTGCTGACCTCCAGCCCGGAGCGCGGACCTCGGGGGAAGCACGCGCTCTCCCTGCACGATCTGACCGACTTCGCCTTGCATTCGAAGGTGCCGCTGCCCTTCCAGATGGACGGAGACCACCTGGGGCTCCGGAGCAGCGTGACGTTCACAGGCGTTCGTCGTGCACTGCGTGTGATTGTGTGAGTGGAAGGGCCCTTGGTCCTTTATCTCGAACGTATGGGCCAGGGTCCACCCCATAGAAGTACGGCTGTGACCTAGCCGACACCGAGGAATCAAAAAAAACTTTCCGGAAGGGGTTGTATCCGCCGCCGAGGTTTGCGAATCTCTACATGGCGATCGGGACGGCCCGCAGCACCGGCCTCCAGTGAAAGCCAGAACCCCTCCTCAAATCCAGGACCACACCAGGCCATCTGGCGTTCGGCCCTTCCCTTGTTGAGGGATTCGTGAAAGCGTTCACATTCACAAGCAACTTGCATGCAACACCAAGGAGAGGTAGCAGCCATGGACTGGCGTCACAACGCCGTTTGTCGTGAGGAAGACCCCGAGCTGTTCTTCCCCATCGGCAACACCGGTCCTGCGCTGCTGCAGATCGAGGAAGCCAAGGCTGTCTGCCGTCGCTGCCCCGTCATGGAGCAGTGCCTGCAGTGGGCGCTCGAGTCCGGCCAGGACTCCGGCGTCTGGGGTGGCC
The DNA here is from genome assembly GCF_004353505.1 of Streptomyces sp. WAC05374. GTDB lineage: Bacteria > Actinomycetota > Actinomycetes > Streptomycetales > Streptomycetaceae > Streptomyces. Next base: position 116,667 of record NZ_SMNQ01000011.1, on the reverse strand, counting down.
TCAGCGAGGACGAGCGTCGCGCCATGAAGCGCCGCGCCGCTCGCAACCGGGCGCGTAACGCCAGCGCCTGAGCGACGCCACCGCTACGAGCCTGAGCCAGGCGGCGCGTACAGCGTGTACGCACCCACCCGCCTCCCGAGCCGCAGCGCGCAGCAGTAACCCGAAGCGTTCGAGCCCTGGACCGTCTCCCACGGTCCAGGGCTCGCTGCTGTTTCCGGGGCTACTTCTGCGGCGTCACGGGGATGTCGAGCACCACGCGCGTGCCGCGCTCGGGGGCGGGCTGCATGTCGAACGTACCGCCCAACTCCCCCTCCACCAGCGTGCGTACGATCTGGAGCCCCAGGTTCCCGGCGCGCTGCGGGTCGAAGCCCTCGGGCAGTCCGCCGCCGTCGTCCTGAACGGTGATCAGGAGCCGGGCGTCGCGGGCGCGCGGGTCGCCGCGCACGGCCGAGACCTCCACGGTGCCCTGCTCGGCCGGGGCGAAGGCGTGCTCCAGGGCGTTCTGGAGGATCTCGGTGAGGACCATCGAGAGCGGGGTGGCGACCTCGGCGTCGAGGATGCCGAAGCGGCCGTTGCGGCGGCAGGTGACCTTGCCGGGCGAGATCTCGGCGACCATCGAGATGACCCGGTCGGCGATCTCGTCGAACTCGACCCGTTCGTCCAGGTTCTGCGAGAGCGTCTCGTGGACGATGGCGATGGAGCCCACGCGCCGCACGGCCTCGTTGAGCGCCTCGCGGCCCCGGTCGGAGTCCATCCGGCGGGCCTGGAGGCGGAGCAGGGCGGCGACGGTCTGGAGGTTGTTCTTCACCCGGTGGTGGATCTCCCGGATGGTGGCGTCCTTGGTGATCAACTCGCGCTCGCGGCGGCGCAGTTCGGTGACGTCCCGGAGCAGGACCAGGGAACCGATGCGCGTGCCCTTGGGCTTGAGGGGGATCGCCCGGAGCTGGATCACCCCGCCGTTGCCCTCCACCTCCGTCTCGCGCGGGGCGTAGCCGCTCGCCAGTTTGACCAGGGCCTCGTCGACCGGGCCGCGGGAGGGGGCGAGTTCGGCGGTGATCTGGCCGAGGTGCTGGCCGACGAGGTCCGCGGCCAGCCCGAGGCGGTGGTACGCGGAGAGGGCGTTGGGCGAGGCGTACTGGACGACGCCGTCCGCGTCCAGGCGGATCAGGCCGTCCCCGGCGCGCGGGGAGGCGTCCATGTCGACCTGCTGCCCCGGGAAGGGGAAGGTGCCGGCGGCGATCATCTGGGCGAGGTCGGAGGCGGACTGGAGGTAGGTGAGCTCCAGCCGGCTGGGGGTGCGGACCGTGAGCAGGTTGGTGTTGCGGGCGATCACGCCGAGGACGCGGCCCTCCCGGCGTACGGGGATGGACTCGACCCTGACCGGGACCTCCTCGCGCCACTCCGGGTCGCCCTCGCGCACGATGCGGCCCTCGTCGAGCGCGGCGTCGAGCAGCGGGCGGCGGCCGCGCGGGACCAGGTGCCCGACCATGTCGTCCTGGTAGGAGGTGGGTCCCGTGTTGGGCCGCATCTGGGCGACGGAGACGTACCGCGTGCCGTCGAGGGTGGGGACCCACAGGACGAGGTCGGCGAAGGAGAGGTCGGAGAGCAGTTGCCACTCCGACACCAGCAGGTGGAGCCACTCGAGGTCGGAGTCGCTCAGAGCGGTGTGCTGGCGTACGAGGTCGTTCATGGAGGGCACGTCTGCGAGCGTACCCGGGCGCCCGAGCCTGGTGTTCTGCCGGTGGGTGAGGGAGTATGGGTGATGGATTATCGATCGCATGCCCATGGACAGACCAGATTGGTCTAGTCCACAATGGCCATGTCACCATGTAAGGCTTCCGCCCTCCCCGCACAGGAGGGTGGAGCGAGGTACCCGGCGCTCTCTGCCCTGACTGCGCCGAGTCCTCCAGACGGCCGCGGGACCGCACACCCGACGGCCGGGCAACTCCGGGCTGCGGTGCCGGACGGGTTGAGGGTCCCGTCCTGGCGCCGCGGCCCGCGGGTTTTTCCGGGGCGTGCGCGGGCGTTTCCTCGGGGGCCCGGGTTTCCGGAGCACGCGTTCTTCCGGGCGTGCGTGCCGGGGTCAGCGGGTCTCGGTGACCTTGGCCAGGGCGCGGGGGGCGTCGGGGTCCTGGCCGCGCGCGATGGTGACCTCGTGGGCGAGGAGCTGGAGCGGCAGGATCTCCAGGATCGGCTGGAGCTCCTCGGGCAGCCCTTCGGTGGGCAGCACGAACCCGGCCGACGCGGCCTCCACCTGGGGGCGGGGGCCGATGACGACGAGGTCCGCGCCGCGGCCCCGGAGACGGTCGAGGACCGGCTGGAGCGCGGCGCCGCCCTTGCCGTCCGGCACGACCGCGATGACGGGCGAGATGTTGTCGACCATGGCGAGCGGGCCGTGCAGCAGGTCGGCGCCCGAGTAGGCGAGGGCCGGGATGTAGCTGGTCTCCATCAGCTTGAGCGCGGCCTCCTTGGCCGTGGGGTAGCCGTAGCCGCGCGAGGTGATCACCATGCGCTCGGCGAACCGGTAGCGCCCCGCCAGCGCGTGCACCTCGGGGCGGCGGTCCAGGACCCGGGCGGCGAGGCCGGGGACGGCACGGGCGGCCGCCACGGCGCCGTCGCCGCCGAGGCCCTCGACGAAGAGGTACAGGGCGAGCAGCGAGGCGGTGTACGTCTTGGTGGCGGGCAGGGCCTTCTCGGGGCCGGCCAGGATGTCGATGTGGTGCTCGGAGACCGCCGCGAGCGGTGAGTCCGCGTTGTTGGTGACGGCGAGGGTGATGGCCCCGGCCTCGCGGGCCGCCTTGGTGGAGGCGACCAGGTCCGGTGAGCCGCCGGACTGGCTGACGGTGATCACGAGGACGTCGGTGAGGTCGGGCTTCGCGCCGTAGGCGGTGGTCGTCGACATCGACGTCAGCCCGCACGGCAGCCCGCGGCGGATCTCCAGCAGGTACTTGGCGTACAGGGCGGCGTTGTCGGACGTGCCGCGGGCCGTCAGCAGGACGAAGCGGGGCCCGCGTGCGGCGACCGCCCGTGCGACCTCCCGGATGGCCGGCGCGCCCTGCTCCAGGAGCCGCCGCAGCACGGCGGGCTGCTCCGCCATCTCCCCGGCCATGATCCCGCCCGGCTGCTCGCTCATGCGCACCAGTCGAGCACGGGCGCCCGGGAAACCGCCAGCCGGGAGGGCCATTCTGCTAGATTGGTCTATACCACATACGTCACTCCGAGATGGGCAGGCCCAGCGTGGAAGTTGTCATCGTCCAGGACGCCAAGGCAGGCGGCGAGCTCATCGCCGAGGGCATCGCCGGCCTTCTGCGCCGCAAGCCCGACGCGCTGCTCGGCGTGGCCACCGGCTCCACCCCCGTCCCGATCTACGAGGCGCTCACCGCCAAGGTCCGCGCGGGCGCCGTGGACGTCTCGCGCGCCCGGATCGCCCAGCTCGACGAGTACGTCGGCCTGCCGGCCGGGCACCCCGAGTCGTACCGCTCCACCGTGCTGCGCCAGGTCGTCGAGCCGCTGGGCCTGGGCCCCGGGGCCTTCATGGGCCCCGACGGCAGCGCCGAGGACGTCCAGGCGGCGTGCGAGGCCTACGACAGGGCGCTGGCCGAGGCGGGCGGCGTGGACCTCCAGATACTCGGCATCGGGACCGACGGGCACATCGGCTTCAACGAGCCGTGCTCGTCCCTGGCCTCCCGCACCCGCATCAAGACCCTGACCGAGCAGACCCGCGTCGACAACGCGCGCTTCTTCGACGGCGACATCGACCAGGTGCCCCACCACGTGATCACCCAGGGCATCGGCACCATCCTGGAGGCCCGCCACCTGGTCCTCCTCGCCACCGGTGAGGGCAAGGCCGAGGCCGTGGCCCAGACGGTCGAGGGGCCGGTCGCCGCCCTCGTACCGGCCTCCGCGCTCCAGTTGCACCCGCACGCGACGGTCGTCGTCGACGAGGCGGCCGCCTCCAAGCTGAAGCTCGCGGACTACTTCCGCCACACGTACGCGAACAAGCCCTCCTGGCAGGGCATCTGAGAAAGCGCCGAGGGGCCCGGTTCCACTGACGGAACCGGGCCCCTCGGCGTACGGCGCTCACGCCCCCGCGAGGACCTCCGCGGCCGCGACCCCGCACACCCGCGCCGCGCCGTGCGTGGCGATGTGCGGCGCCCCGCGCGGCGGCGCCTGGTTCACGCCCATCTCAACGACCGCCGTGTCCGGGCGCACCGCCAGCAGCGCGTCCAGCGCGCCCGCCATCCACGGGTGGCGGTGGGCGTCCCGTACGACCGCGACGATCCGCCGCTCCCCCGCGTCGCGCAGCACCCGCTCCACGGCCGTGTCGGAGGCGTACGCCCCCGTCGTCGTCCCCGGCAGGAGCCGTGCCAGCTCGGGGCCGACGCCCCAGGGGGTCTCGTCACCGACGGCGATGTTGGCGACCGGGGTGAACGCGGCGACATGGGCGGGCCCGGTGAAGGGCTCCCGCGCCCCGGTGACCCGCAGCGCGCGCCGCGCGGCCACCAGGCCGATGCCGGTGCCGGGCGCGGTCCCCTCCTCTGAAGCCGCGCCCGGCTCCGCCTGGGCCCCCCTGGCCCGGTGCGCCTGGGTCCACGACACCAGCGCGCGCACCCGCGCGGCCGCGTCGGCCAGCCGCTCCTCGGACAGTTCGCCGGTCCGTACCGCGTCCACCAGCGCGTCGCGCAGGCGCAGTACGGTCTCCTCGTCGGCCAGGCCGCCGCCGACGCACAGGGCGTCGGCGCCCGCGGCGATCGCGAGGACGGAGCCGCGCTCGATGCCGTACGTCGAGGCGATGGCCTGCATCTCCATGCCGTCGGTGACGATCAGGCCCTCGAAGCCCAGCTCCTGGCGCAGCAGACCGGTGAGGATCTGCGGGCTCAGGGTCGCCGGGCGGTCCGGGTCGAGCGCGGGAAGCAGGATATGCGCGCTCATCACCGATTTGGAACCCGCGGCGATGGCGGCGCGGAAAGGTACCAGCTCACGCGCGTGGAGTGTGTCGAGGTCCACATCGACGCGGGGCATCGCGAGGTGCGAGTCGACGTTGGTGTCGCCGTGCCCGGGGAAGTGCTTGGTGCAGGCGGCGACGCCGGCGTCCTGGAGCCCCTCGACGTAGGCCACGGTGTGGCGCGCGACGAGTTCGGGGTCGGCGCCGAAGGACCGTACGCCGATGACGGGGTTGTCCGGGTCGGAGTTGACGTCCGCGGAGGGCGCCCAGTTGAAGTCGACGCCGCAGGCGGCGAGCCGGCGGCCCAGTTCGGCGGCGACGGCCCGGGTCAGGCCGGTGTCGTCGACCGCGCCGAGCGCGAGGTTGCCCGGGAAGGACGAGCCGGTGTGCACCTCCAGGCGGGTGACGTCGCCGCCCTCCTCGTCGATCGCGACGAGGACGTCGTCCCGCTCGGCCCGCAGCCGGGCGGTGAGCGCCGCGAGCTGCCCCGGCGTGGAGATGTTGCGCCCGAACAGGCCCACCGACATCAGCCCCTCGCCGATGCGGCGCAGCAGCCAGTCGGGGGCGGTGGTGCCGGTGAAGCCGGGCTGGAGGACGGCGAGGGCGTCCCGGGTGAGGGAGCCGGAGGAGGTGTCCCGTACGAGTGTCGTCATGAGGGGCGTTATCCCTTCACTGCGCCGGCGGTCATGCCGCCGACGGCCCGGCGCTGGAGGAACAGGAAGACGATGAGGACCGGGAGGGCGAAGAGCGAGGAGGCGGCCATGGTGGCGCCCCAGTCGCTGCCGAAGGCCGTCTGGAACTGGGTCAGCCACAGCGGGAGGGTCTGCGCGGCCTTGTCCTTGTTGAGGATCAGGACCATCGCGAACTCGTTCCAGGCGGTGATGAAGCCGAAGAGCGAGGTGGACATCAGGCCGGGGGCGAGGAGCGGGAAGATCACCTTGCGGAACGCCTGGCCCCGGGTGCAGCCGTCGATCTGGGCGGCCTCCTCCAGCTCCACCGGGACGGCGGCGATGAAGCCGCGCAGGGTCCAGATGGTGAAGGGGAGCACCATGACGAAGTAGATGGCGGTCAGCAGCGGGATGCTGTTCAGCATGTCGCCGTCGCGGGCGATCATGTACATCACGATGACCATGACCTCCCAGGGCGCCATCTGGGCCATCATCACGCCCAGGACCAGGCCCTTGCGGCCGCGGAACGTCATCCGGGCGATGGCGAAGCTCGCCGCCAGGGCGACCACCAGGGCGAGGAGCACGGCGCCGACGGTGACGGTGAGGCTGTTGGCCACGTACGTCCAGAACAGGTCGACGCCGGTGGCGGTCGGGTAGTTCTCGAACGTCGGCGTGAAGACGAAGACCGGGTCCTTGGTGAGGATCTCGGACTGCGGCTTCAGCGAGGAGCTGAGCATCCAGTAGACGGGGAAGACGAACAGCACGGCCAGGACCAGCGCGGTGAGGTTCTTGGCGACCGTCCCGGGCCGCAGCGGCTTCCTCCGGCGGAGGACCTGGGGGGCGGGGGCCGGGGTGCGGGTGGTGGTGCTCACTGCTCCTCCTCCTGCTTCAGGATCAGGCGGAAGTAGAAGGACATGGCCGCGATCAGCATCACGATGGTCAGGACGGAGATGGCGGCGGCGACGCCGTAGTGGAACTGCCCCTGGCCCTCGATGTAGGCGAAGACGGGCAGGGTCTCGGAGCCGCGGTCGGGGCCGCCGAGGTTCATGGCGTACACCTGCGCGAACGCCTTGAAGATCCAGATGATCTCCAGGAACGTGGTGATCAGGAAGAACGGCTTGAGGTTGGGGAAGACCACGGACCAGAAGGTGCGCCAGCCGTTCGCGCCGTCCATCTTGGCGGCCTCGTACAGCTCGGTGCCGACGGTGGTGAGGGCCGCGTACATGTTGAGCGCGACGAACGGGATCGAACCCCACACCAGCAGGATCATGACGATCACGAGGGTGGAGAAGCCGGTCTCGAACCAGTTGTGCTGCTCGTAGCCGGCGAAGCCGAGGGTGCGCAGCAGCCAGTTGACGACGCCGAACTGCTCGTCGAACAGCCACCGGAAGACGGTGACGGAGGCGACGATCGGCATGGCCCAGGCGAGCATCAGCGACAGCGAGAGCACCAGCCGCATCTTCGTGCCGAGCCGGTTGAGCAGCAGGCCGATCAGGGTGCCCGCGATCATGATCGTGACGACGTTGGCGGCCGTGAAGACGACGCTGCGGACCACGACGGTCCAGAACTCCGAGTCGCCCAGGAGCTGGGTGTAGTTCTCGACGCCGATCCACTCGGGCTTACGGGTGATCAGTTCCCGCCGGCCGACCTGCTGGAAGGAGAGGATCACATTGCGGACCAGCGGATAGAGCAGCAGCACCGCCATGGAGAGCAGGGCGGGGGCTATCAGCAGGTAGGGCAGCACCCCGCGGGGCAGGGAGCGTCTGCCGCGAGGAGGGTGGAGGACTGGGTTCGGGCCGGTCGGGGGCGGCGGGGTCCTCGACTCCCCTGCCGCCTTCCCGGGCGCGTCCTGAGCAGCGGTGCTCACCGCTCCCTGGGAGTCCACGGTCATGGTCTTCTTCCTCGCGGTTCTGGGCTGACCGGGTCATGACCCGGTGGTGCGGCCGGCGTGGGGTTGCCGGTCGCACCACCGGGCGGCTGTGACGACCGCCGCGGACCGCACCCCTGGGGCGGCCCGCGGCGACGCGGCTACTGCTGGTTGACGCGCTCGGTGATCACCTTGTCGGCCGCCTCGCCGGCCTTCTTGGCGTCCTCACCCTTCAGGACCTTGGTCATGTAGTCCTTGATGGGGTTCGGGGCGGTCTCGACGTTCGCCCAGCCCGGGGTCACCGGGGTGATCTTGCCGACGGACGCGGCCTGGGCCATCGCCTCGGCGAACGAACCGGCGGCGGGCTTGAACTGCGCCGCGTCGTTGTTCGGCAGCAGCGCGCCCTGGGTGGCCTCGGCGTACTTGGCCATGTGCTCCTTGCCGGCCGCCAGGGCCAGCCACTCCTTGGCCAGGTCCTTGTTCTGCGAGCGCTCGGACACCGCGAGGTTCGAGCCGCCGAAGAAGACCGAGCCGGGCTTGTCGGCCGTCTTGCCGGGGATCGGGAAGTAGCCGAAGTCGGCGGTCTTGCCTGCCTTCTTCATCGCGTCGATCGCGCCGCCGGCCTCCCAGCCGAGGCCGATCCAGGACGCGACGCCGCCCTTGGGGACGATGTCGGTGGACTGCTGCGGGGTCGCCTCGTCCTTGTCCTTCGGAGCGGTCGAGTACGACTGCAGCTCCTTGTAGAAGTTCATGGCGGCCACGGCCTCGGGGGAGGACAGGCTGCCCTTCCACTTGTCGCCGTCCTTGACGGCCAGGTCGCCGCCCTCGTCCCACACGAAGCCCGCGTAGACGTACCAGCTCTGGCCGGGCAGGTAGATGGGCTGCGACTTGGGGTCGGACGCCTTGAGCTTCTTCAGGCCCTCGATCCACTCGGCGCGGGTCTTCGGCGGGGTCACCCCGGCCTTCTTGAAGGCGGCCTTGTCGTAGACGACGACGCGGTTGGCGGCGTACCAGGGGGCGGAGTAGAGCTTCCCGTCCAGCTCGTTGGAGGCGAGCATGCCCTTGTTCCAGCCTTCGGCACCGAGCTTGGCCTTGTCCTCGGTCAGGTCGGCGAGGCCGCCCGTCGCGGCGTAGCCGGCGGTCTGGGTGTTGCCGAGCTCCAGGACGTCCGGCGGGGCGTCCTCGGAGAGGGCCGTGGTGACCTTCTCCTGGATGCCGTTCCACTGCTGGATCTCGACCTTGACCTTGACGCCCTTGTGCTTGGCCTCGAACTCCTTGTTGACGTTCTTGATCCACGCGTCGGGAGCCGAGCCGTCCATCACCCAGACGGTCAGGGTCTTGTTGCCACCGGCGTCGGTGCCGCCCCCCTTGCCGTCGTCCGAGCCACACGCGGCAATGCCGACCATCATGCCCGCGACGCCTATCGCCGCGATGAGCTTGCGCTTCACGCCACCCTCCTCAGGGATGCCTGCAAACCCTGCCCCCACCGCGAAGCCATACCGGTGTACTGCCCGTGCTGCCCGTGGGACTGGGACCTGATCGTTAATGGTTTAGACCAGTAACCCGGAGCTTGGCCTAGACCTTTAGGGGTGTCAAGGGTGTATAAGAAGGGCAGTCGGGTCCGTTACCGGACCGACACCTGAGGGAGGGCGACGACCCGTGACCGGTCCGTGCCACCATGTGAGCCGCAAGGGACGGAGGAGCCGGTGACGGCAGCAGCACAGGAGTCGGGAAGGCGGGTCATGACCACGGATGGGGGCGGCACCGAGACCGAGGGCGGGAGCGCCACCCGCACCGCGCGCGTGCCCAAGTACTACCGGCTCAAGCGGCACCTGCTGGACATGACGGAGACCATGCCCCCGGGCACGCCGGTACCGCCGGAGCGCACGCTCGCCGCCGAGTTCGACACCTCGCGCACGACCGTGCGCCAGGCCCTCCAGGAGCTGGTGGTCGAGGGCCGCCTGGAGCGCATCCAGGGCAAGGGCACGTTCGTCGCCAAGCCCAAGGTCTCGCAGGCGCTCCAGCTCACCTCGTACACCGAGGACATGCGCGCCCAGGGCCTGGAGCCCACCTCGCAGCTCCTGGACATCGGGTACGTGACGGCCGACGACACCCTCGCCGGGCTGCTCGACATCTCGCCGGGCGGGCGGGTGCTGCGCATCGAGCGGCTCCGCCTGGCCAGCGGCGAGCCGATGGCCATCGAGACCACGCACCTGTCCGCCAAGCGCTTCCCGGCGCTGCGGCGGTCGCTGGTGAAGTACACCTCGCTGTACACGGCGCTGGCGGAGGTGTACGACGTCCACCTCGCCGAGGCGGAGGAGACGATCGAGACCTCGCTGGCCACGCCCAGGGAGGCGGGCCTGCTCGGTACGGACGTGGGCCTGCCGATGCTGATGCTCTCCCGCCACTCGCTGGACGGGAACGGCGAACCGGTCGAGTGGGTCCGCTCGGTGTACCGCGGCGACCGCTACAAGTTCGTGGCGAGGCTCAAGCGGCCGAACGGCTGAGGGCGCGAGCACCCGGGTCGAGCGCAAAGCGTTGCCGTACCGATATGCGGACGGGGGGTGACGCTGCGCGAAACCCTCCCCTAGATTGCCTGCCCATTACAGGTGATCAGTGAGGGGACGTGCACCATGCCAGAGCCGTCGGCACCACCCAACTCTCCACGGACGGGCCTCACTCCGCGGTCCATCGTCATCTGGTCGCTGGTGGCCCTCGCGGGGGCGGCCGGCTGGGCCGTGCTCGCGCTCTCGCGCGGCGAGGAGATCTCGGCCGCCTGGATGCTCGCGGCGGCGCTCGGCTCGTACGCCATCGCCTACCGCTTCTACTCCCGCTTCATCGCGAACCGGGTGCTCAAGGTCGACAAGACCCGCGCCACCCCCGCCGAGCGGCTCGACAACGGTGTCGACTTCCACCCCACCGACCGCCGGGTGCTGTTCGGCCACCACTTCGCGGCGGTCGCCGGCGCGGGCCCGCTGGTGGGACCGGTCCTCGCCGCGCAGATGGGCTACCTGCCGGGCACCATCTGGATCATCGTCGGCGTGATCTTCGCCGGTGCCGTCCAGGACATGGTGACGCTGTTCTTCTCCACCCGCCGCGACGGCCGTTCGCTCGGCCAGATGGCCCGGGACGAGATCGGGCCCTTCGGCGGGGCGGCCGCGCTGATCGCGGTCTTCGCCATCATGATCATTCTGCTGGCCGTGCTGGCGCTGGTCATCGTCAACGCCCTGGCGCACTCGCCCTGGGGCGTGTTCTCCATCGGCATGACCATCCCGATCGCCCTCTTCATGGGCGTCTACCTGCGGGTGCTGCGGCCCGGCCGGGTCACCGAGGTGTCGGTCATCGGCGTCGCCCTGCTGCTGCTGGCCATCGTCGCGGGCGGCTGGGTCGCCGAGTCGTCCCTCGCCGACACCTTCACCCTGGAGCCGGGCACCCTGGTCGTCTGGATGGTCGTGTACGGCTTCCTCGCCTCGGTCCTGCCGGTCTGGCTGCTGCTCGCCCCGCGCGACTACCTGTCGACCTTCATGAAGGTCGGCACGATCGCGCTGCTCGCCGCTGGTGTCTTCCTCGCCCTGCCGACCCTCAAGATGCCCGCGGTCACCGACTTCGCCGGCCGCGGCGACGGTCCGGTCTTCGCCGGCTCGATGTTCCCGTTCGTCTTCATCACCATCGCGTGCGGCGCCCTGTCCGGCTTCCACTCCCTGGTCTCCTCGGGCACCACCCCGAAGATGGTCCAGAAGGAGACCCAGATCCGGATGATCGGGTACGGGTCCATGCTGACCGAGTCGTTCGTCGCCGTGATGGCGATGATCGCGGCCTGCATCATCGACCCCGGCCTCTTCTTCGCGGTCAACTCCCCCGCCGGCGTGGTGGGCACGACCGTGCAGTCGGCCGCCGAAGCCGTCTCCAACTTCGGCTTCACCATCTCCCCCGACCAGCTCGCGCAGGCCGCGGCGGACGTCGAGGAGGCGTCGCTGCTGTCCCGCACCGGCGGGGCTCCGACCTTCGCGCTCGGTATGTCGGAGATCTTCTCGGCGGTGTTCGGCGGCGCCACCATGAAGGCGTTCTGGTACCACTTCGCCATCATGTTCGAGGCGTTGTTCATCCTGACGACGCTGGACGCCGGCACCCGCGTGGGCCGCTTCATGCTCCAGGACACGCTCGGCAACGTCTACAAGCCCTTCAAGCAGGTGAGCTGGAAGCCGGGCGTCTGGTTCGCCAGCGCGGTCGTCGTCGGCGGCTGGGGCTACTTCCTGTGGGTGGGCGTGCACGACCCGCTGGGCGGCATCAACCAGCTCTTCCCGCTGTTCGGCATCGCCAACCAGCTCCTGGCCGCGGTCGCCCTGGCCGTCTGCACCACCCTGCTGGTCAAGTCGGGCCGCCTGAAGTGGGCGTGGGTGACGGCCGTGCCGCTCGCCTGGGACGTGGCGGTCACGCTCACCGCGAGCTGGCAGAAGATCTTCTCCGACGACCCCCGGGTGGGCTTCTTCGCCCAGCGGGACAAGTACCAGGCGGGCATCGACTCCGGGCAGGTGCTGCCGCCCGCCAAGTCGATGGACGACATGCACACCGTCGTCACCAACTCCACGGTCGACGGCGTCCTGTCCGCCCTTTTCGCCCTGCTCATCATCGTGGTGATCGCCGACGCTGGCCGGGTCTGCTTCAAGGCCGTCGCCGATCCGGCCGGTGTGAAGCTCTCCGAGGTCCCGTACACCCCGTCCAGGCTCGTCGCCCCGGCCGGGCTGTTCCCCACGGCGGAGGAGAAGGCGGAACTGGTCGCGGCCGGGGTCGGCCCCGAGGGCGGCATCCGCAAGGAGGGCGGCAGCGGCGACGAGGTGCCGGCCGGGACCGGCTCCCGGTGAGCGCCGCGGTGACCGCACGGCCGGGCGGCAAGCTGCGACGGGCCGTCAGGTGGGTGCGCTGGTACGTCCGGGAGGTGTCCGGCGAGGCCGCGTACGACGCGTACGTCGCCCACGCCCGGCGGTGCGACCCGGACGCCGTGGTGATGACCCGGCGCGAGTTCGAGCGCCGGCGCACCGAGGCGCGGGAGGCGGACCCCCGCGACGGGTTCCGCTGCTGCTGAGCGGGTGACCGCACGACGGGCCGCCGCACTTCCGGGGACGGAAATGCGGCGGCCCGTCGCCGTACCGCCCCACACTCGGACCATGGACATCACCATCAGGGCGGTACGGCCCGAGGAACACGGCACGCTCGCCGGCATCACGGCCCAGGCGTACCTCGGGGACGGGCTCCTGGCCTTCGGCGAGAGCGACGAGTACCTGATCGAGCTGCGGGACGTGGCCCGGCGGGCCGCCGGGGCCGAGGTGCTCGTGGCCGTGGAGCGGGACGAACGGGTGCTGGGCGGGGTGACGTTCGTCGCGGACGGCGGCGGGCCGTGGGCGGAGCTGTCCCGTGCCGGGGAGGCGGAGCTGCGGATGCTGGCGGTGGCCCGGGAGGAGCGGTGCCGGGGCGCGGGCGAGGCGCTGGTACGGGCGTGCGTGGAGCGGGCGCGGGCGGTGGAGGGGTGCCGGAGGCTGGTGCTGTCCACGCAGGCGTCCATGCGGGCGGCGCACCGGCTCCATGAGCGGCTGGGGTTCCTCCGGACCCCCGAGAGGGACTGGCAGCCCGTCCCGGGCGTGACCCTCCGCACGTACGCGCTCCCCCTCTGACGCCGCGACCGACACAACATGTGGGGGGTGGTTCAACTCGCGCCCCCCACATGTATGCTCGTCCTCGCTGTCGCCGCAGGGGAATCCGGTGGAAATCCGGAACTGTCCCGCAACGGTGTGTTGGTGTGCCTTCGCGCATGTACGAGTCCGAAGACCTGCCGGCAGCGCGCCCGGACCGTCCGGCCCGGGTGCCCAGACGTCCGGGCCTCGCGGAGTGGGCCGGTGGACGCGGTGCCATGCGCCCCTGTGCCCGGGCGTGCCCGCTCCCCTGCCCGCGACCGCGGCGGCCCCGAGCCGAGCGAGGGAGAGCCCCCACGTGACCATCGCGCCTGCCGATCCGGTTTCCGCGGTCGAGAGCGACGGAAGCGACGGACCCGGGACCGTGCTGCTGCGGACCCTGACCGACCTCACCGCCGATCTGCCCGACACCGACCCCGGCCGGGTCGCCGCGGCCGCGCTGCGGGGCCGGCACGCCGGTTCGGACGCGGCGGAGCTGCGCGAGCTCGCCACCGAGGCGGCCGCCGGGCTGATCGCCGAGGACCCCGCGTACTCCCGGCTCGCGGCGCGGCTGCTGACCCGGACCATCGCGGAGGAGGCGGCGGGCCAGGGGGCGGTGTCGTTCTCGGCGTCGGTGGCCGTGGGGCACCGGGAGGGTCTGATCGCGGACCGTACGGCCGCGTTCGTCGAGGTCCACGCCGACCGGATGGACGCGCTGATCGACCCGGCCGCCGACGACCGGTTCGGCTACTTCGGGCTGCGCACGCTGTACTCGCGCTACCTGCTGCGGCACCCCCTCACGCGCAAGGTGATCGAGACGCCGCAGCACTTCATGCTGCGGGTGGCGGCCGGGCTGGCGGAGGACGACACCGTCCGGGCGCTGGACGAGGTGGCGGCGCTGTACGGGCTGATGAGCCGGCTGGACTACCTGCCCTCCTCCCCCACCCTGTTCAACTCCGGTACGCGCCACCCGCAGATGTCGTCGTGCTACCTGCTGGACTCGCCGCTGGACGAGCTGGACTCCATCTACGACCGCTACCACCAGGTGGCACGGCTGTCGAAGCACGCGGGCGGCATCGGCCTGTCGTACTCCCGCATCCGGGCGCGCGGCTCGCTGATCCGCGGCACCAACGGGCACTCCAACGGCATCGTGCCGTTCCTGAAGACGCTGGACGCCTCGGTGGCGGCCGTGAACCAGGGCGGGCGGCGCAAGGGCGCGGCCGCGGTGTACCTGGAGACGTGGCACGCGGACATCGAGGAGTTCCTGGAGCTGCGCGACAACACGGGTGAGGAGGCGCGGCGTACGCACAACCTGAACCTGGCGCACTGGATCCCGGACGAGTTCATGCGGCGGGTGAACGCCGACGCCGAGTGGTCGCTGTTCTCGCCGGCCGACGTGCCGGAGCTGGTCGACCTGTGGGGCGAGGAGTTCGACGCCGCCTACCGCGCCGCCGAGGCGAAGGGGCTGGCCCGCAAGACCCTGCCGGCCCGTGACCTGTACGGGCGGATGATGCGGACGCTCGCGCAGACCGGCAACGGCTGGATGACCTTCAAGGACGCCTCGAACCGTACGGCCAACCAGACGGCCGAGCCGGGCCACACGGTCCACTCGTCCAACCTGTGCACCGAGATCCTGGAGGTCACGGACGACGGCGAGACGGCCGTGTGCAACCTCGGTTCGGTCAACCTCGGCGCGTTCGTCTCCGGTGGCGACATCGACTGGGAGCGGCTGGACGACACCGTCGCCACGGCCGTGACGTTCCTCGACCGGGTCGTCGACATCAACTTCTACCCGACCGAGCAGGCCGGGCGGTCCAACGCCAAGTGGCGGCCCGTCGGCCTGGGCGTGATGGGCCTCCAGGACGTCTTCTTCCAGCTCGGGCTGCCCTTCGACTCCCCCGCGGCGCGTGCCCTGTCGACCCGGATCGCCGAGCGGATCATGCTCGCCGCGTACGAGGCGTCCGCCGGCCTCGCCGAGCGCAACGGCCCGCTGCCCGCCTGGGAGAAGACCCGCACGGCGCGCGGGGTGCTGCACCCGGACCACTACGGCGTGGAGCTCCACTGGCCCGAGCGGTGGGAGGCGCTGCGCGCCCGGATCGCCGAGGTCGGCCTGCGCAACTCGCTGCTCCTCGCCATCGCGCCGACCGCGACGATCGCGTCGATCGCGGGCGTGTACGAGTGCATCGAGCCGCAGGTGTCGAACCTGTTCAAGCGCGAGACGCTGTCGGGCGAGTTCCTCCAGGTCAACTCCTACCTGGTGCAGGAGCTGAAGCGGCTGGGCGTGTGGGACGCGCAGACCCGTGAGGCGCTGCGCGAGT
Organism: Streptomyces sp. WAC05374; assembly: GCF_004353505.1. Classification (GTDB taxonomy): domain Bacteria; phylum Actinomycetota; class Actinomycetes; order Streptomycetales; family Streptomycetaceae; genus Streptomyces. The sequence continues at coordinate 101,203 of NZ_SMNQ01000011.1, read as the reverse complement.
CCAGCGGCTCGGTGCAGGGCTTCACCTGGATTCCGGCCGAGGTGCGTGAGCTGTACCGGACGGCGTGGGAGATCCCGCAGCGCGGCCTGATCGACATGGCGGCGGCCCGTACGCCGTTCCTGGACCAGTCGCAGTCGCTGAACCTGTTCATGGAGACGCCGACCATCGGCAAGCTGTCGTCGATGTACGCGTACGCCTGGAAGCAGGGTCTGAAGACGACGTACTACCTGCGCTCGCGCCCGGCGACCCGGATCGCCCGCGCCGCGTCCGCGGCCCCCGCCCTCCCCGTCCAGCAGGTGTCCGAGCCCGACGCCGTCGCCTGCTCCCTTGAGAACCCCGAGTCCTGCGAGGCCTGCCAGTAATGACCACTTCCGCCGAAAAGAACCTCCTCGACCCGGGCTTCGAGCTGACCCTGCGCCCGATGCGCTACCCGGACTTCTACGAGCGCTACCGGGACGCCATCAAGAACACCTGGACCGTGGAGGAGGTCGACCTCCACTCCGACGTCGCCGACCTGGCCAAGCTGACGCCGGGCGAACAGCACCTGATCGGGCGGCTGGTTGCGTTCTTCGCGACGGGCGACTCGATCGTGGCGAACAACCTGGTGCTGACGCTCTACAAGCACATCAACTCCCCCGAGGCGCGGCTGTACCTGTCGCGGCAGCTCTTCGAGGAGGCCGTGCACGTCCAGTTCTATCTGACGCTGCTGGACACCTACCTGCCCGACCCCGAGGACCGCGCGGCCGCGTTCGCCGCCGTGGAGAACATCCCCTCCATCCGGGAGAAGGCGCAGTTCTGCTTCCGCTGGATGGACTCCGTGGAGAAGATCGACCGGCTGGAGACGAAGGCGGACCGCCGGCGCTTCCTGCTGAACCTGATCTGCTTCGCCGCCTGCATCGAGGGGCTGTTCTTCTACGGCGCGTTCGCCTACGTGTACTGGTTCCGCTCGCGCGGTCTGCTGCACGGCCTGGCGACCGGCACCAACTGGGTGTTCCGGGACGAGACGATGCACATGAACTTCGCGTTCGAGGTGGTCGACACCGTCCGCAAGGAGGAGCCGGACCTCTTCGACGACGAGCTCCAGCAGCAGGTCACCGACATGCTGAAGGAGGCCGTGGCGGCGGAGCTGCAGTTCGGCCGCGACCTGTGCGGTGACGGCCTGCCGGGCATGAACACCGAGTCGATGCGCCAGTACCTGGAGTGCGTGGCCGACCAGCGCCTGACGCGCCTGGGCTTCGCCCCGGTGTACGGCTCGGAGAACCCGTTCGCGTTCATGGAGCTCCAGGGCGTGCAGGAGCTGACGAACTTCTTCGAGCGCCGGGTGTCGGCCTACCAGGTGGCGGTGGAGGGTTCGGTCGACCTCGACGAGGACTTCTGAACCCTCCCCGCTCGCCGGGGCCGCCTCAGATGCCGCAGCTCGGCGCGGACCAGTAGCGGGTGGCGCGGTGGTCGACGTGGGTGTGGTCGTCGTGCCCGGGGTAGCCGGGGCCGAGGATGCCGTTGAAGCCGTGGTTGCGGGCCTGCTGGGCCAGCTTGCACAGGGAGTGCGGGCCCGCACCCAGGTCGGCGGCGTCCCCGTACAGGTGGCGGCTGCCGGACGCCCCGCCGACCGCGTCGTTGCAGGCGTGCGAGCGGAAGCCGCTGGTCACGGTGATGGGCTGGTCGCCGAGCGCGTGGCGCATGGCCTCCAGCTTCCACATGGTGCGCAGCGCGTTGGCCTTGGCGGTGGCGGCGTCCACCGCCCCGCCGGCCCAGGTGGTGTTGCAGTCGTTCAGTTCGCCGTAGCTGAAGTGGACGGGTGTGCAGTCGTCGTCCTGGAGGGCGTAGAGCTTGCTGAAGGTGGCGGACCCGGCGATGCCGTCCGCGGTGAGGCCGTACGCGGCCTGGAAGCGCTTGACCGCCGCCGTGGTCGCCGGGCCGTAGGAGCCGTCGACGGCGAGGACGCCGCCGTAGCCGGGGTAGCCGGCGACCCTTATCTGGAGCTGGGTCACGTCCGCGCCGGACGCGCCCTGGGACAGGGTGCGCGACCAGGTGTAGCAGCCGTCCGCGTGCGCGGCGGTGGCGGTGGCGACCACACCGGTCACCGATGCAGCCATGAGCATGACAATCGACAGCAGGAGTCGTGCGGTACGTCCGAGCATCGAGCCTCCATCTCCGAGAGGAACGCCGCCCACGAGCCTGGCCGGGAGGTCCACGCGCGTCAACACCGCACGGGCACCCGTCATTCGTCGGCCCATTGGCGGTCACGCGAAGGCCCCGTCCCGGTCACCGGGACGGGGCCTTCCGCGCGAGGCTCAGTCGTTCGCGACGACCGGGTAGCGCGGCGTGCCCTCGGCCATCTGCTTCAGCGCGTCCTTGCGGTCGCGCTTCGAGAGCCGGTCGATGTACAGGTACCCGTACAGGTGGTCCGTCTCGTGCTGGAGGCAGCGGGCGAAGTACCCGGTGCCCCGCACCCTGATGGGGTTGCCCTGGACGTCCTGGCCGCGCACCACCGCGTAGTCGGGCCGCGCCAGCGAGGCGTACGCGCCCGGCACGGACAGGCAGCCCTCGTTGGAGTCGTCCAGGACGCGCCCCTCCACCGGCAGCTCCTCCAGCACCGGGTTGCAGACCACGCCCACGTGCCGGACGCCCTCGTCGTCCATGCAGTCGTAGACGAAGACCTTCAGGTCGACACCGATCTGGTTGGCGGCCAGGCCCACGCCCTCCGCCGTCCGCTGGCTGGCGAACATGTCGTCCACGAGCCGCGCCAGCTCGTCGTCGAACGCGGTGACGTCCTTGCACTCCTTGTGCAGCACCGGGTTGCCGACCACCGTGATCGGGCGGGAGGTGCCGCGCTCGCGGTACGCGCGCTCGCGCTCCTCGCAGTCCTCCGTGTCGACGATGAAGCCCTCGTCGTCGACCTGCTGAGCCGTCTCCTGCTGCGCCATGTCCGCTTCTGCGCCTTCCCTCGGTACCCGATGCTGCGCCGCGCCCGTACAGCACGCCGCGTTGTGCCCGTACAGCCTACGGGCCGCCGGTGACAGGGGTCAGCAGACTTCCTCGAGATCCCGCCACTCACGGCTGTCCGGGCTGTCCGCCACCCAGCCGTCCAGCAGCCCCCGCACCAGCCCGGCGGGCGCCGCGATGCCGCACTCGCGCTCCGGCACCCACAGCTCGCCCGGCGACCGGTGACCCAGCGGACCCGGATGCCCCGGCTCACTGTGGTCGTGCGGGTCCAGGTGCTCGCCCTCGCCCTCGGCGCTGGGCATCCGCGACTCCGAGCACGCCCGGCACAGCAGCCGGACCGACGACGACCAGTCCTCGGCGGCGAAACCGGCGTCGGCCGCCAGCCGCTCCAGGGCGTCCCGGTCGTCCTCGGTGGCCGCCTCCAGCAGCACCACCCAGGTCGGCACGGGCGACGGTGCCCACAGTTCGATCTCGTCGAACACGGGGAAGCTGTGCCCCGCCGATGTCGTCCGCTCTCCGTTGGGCACCCCGTCGTGCAGCACGACCTCGCCCCAGCGCCGCCCCGAGGAGGGCAGCGGGATGGAGAGCACCTCCATCCGGGCCGGGTCCAGCCGTCGGCCCCACACCACCTCGGCCTCGCCCTCCGGCGACAGCCGTACGGCGGCGCTGCCCAGCTCCATCCCGGTCGGCTCCCCGCCCGCCGCGGCCGCTCCGGGCACCTTCAGCCCGTACGCCTGCCAGGCGCGGCGGGCCAGCGGCCAGTCCTGGAGCGCGGTGGCGGCGATCCCGACGTTCCACCAGTCGGGCGCCCCGGTCTCCTTGTCGAGCAGGGCGACCGCCCGCAGCCCCGCCGTGCGCGCCTGCTCCCAGTCGTGCCGGAACTTGTGCAGGAGCGCCAGATTGAACCAGGACTCCGAGAGCCAGGGCTCCAGGTCCGCCGCACGCGTCAGCAACGCGCCCGCGTCCTCGTACCGCCCGTCCCCGATCAGCGTGAACGCGCGGTCGGTGGCCTGCCGCCACGAGGCGGAGGGCCGATGCCGTACCTTCCCGAAGATCCTCACGATTCCCGCCTGCCGGTCTGCCGGTCGCTGAAGGTCTCTGCCCCCGGACACCCTCTTGTTCGCATCCAACCATGCCGGGTCGCACGCCCGCTCATTACCCATGGGTTACCCAGGGGCCGGGCCCGTGACGCCGCCGCGCGCGAGGACTCTGGCGAGTGACTCCACCACTTTCGGGTGATAGTCCCGCGCGGTGCCCAGTCGCAGCCGCTCCAGCGCGCGCAGCGCCCGGTCCGGGTGCTCCCCGCCTTCCCGGGACAGCTCGTCGTACGCGTTCACCGCCCGGACGATGCGCGCCGGCAGCGGCTGCTCGCGGTACGGGTCGGCCTGGCGCTCCACCACGACCGCGACGGCCGCCGGGGCGCCGGTCTGGCGCACCACGGCGCCGCCGAGCAGGGCGATACGGCGCTGCTCGGCCTCCGGGAGGCGGACCGTGGCCCCTTCCGGTACGGGATCGACCAGGGAAAGCTGTCCGATGTCGTGCATCAGTGCGGCGTACTCCAGAACGGTCAGATCGGGCCCGGACAGTCCCAGCTCGCGCCCGACGGCGCGGCTGAGCGCCGCCACCCGGTGGGCGTGTCCGGGCGACGTGTACCCGGCGATCTCGGTGGCACGCGCCAGGGAGGCGATGGTCTGGCGGTACGTGTCGCGGACGGCGGCGTACCGGCGGAAGGAGAGCTGGGCGAGCAGCAGCGGTACGCAGAAGACGGGCAGCGCCCACAGGCCGGCGACGGCCACGGCCAGGGCGATCACGACCCCGGTGGCGCACACGGCGGAGCCGATGCCGAGCAGGGCGTGCAGCTCGCCGCGGAGGAGCGGCCCGTAGGGGTGACCGGTGCGGGCGCGCACCAGCAGGGCCGCCAGCACCGCGTCGCACAGGGCGGTCAGGACCAGGAGCAGCAGCAGGAACAGGGCGTAGCCCGGCCCCCGCCCGACGGTCCTGATCAGCTCGCCCGAGTTGTACAGGGGCTGGAAGCAGACGGCGGCGAAGGCGACCGTGAGCACCCGGCGGGTCACGTGGTCGCACGCCGGCCCCTGCCCCCGGGCGATTCTCGGTACGGCGCCGACCAGGGCGCCCGCGACGACGACGGCGACGATCTGGGCGACACCGTGGGTGGTGGGCCGGCCGGCGGACTCGCCCAGCAGGGCGTACGCGAGGGCTCCGGCGGCCGCGAGGGGGGCGGGCTCCCTCTCGCCCCGCCGGGCGCCCCAGCGGGCGAGTTCGCCGACCGTGATCAGGAGGCCGAAGGCGAGCGCGGTCCCCGGCTCGGCGATCCCGTGCCACAGGGTCAGGCCGAGCCCGGCCGCCGCGACGGTGGCGGCGGCGGTGCGCAGCAGCACGGCCGTCCCGCGCGGCACTCCCGCGCGGCCCGCCGGCGGCCGTGGCGGGCGGGCGCTCACCGGCCGCCGCCCCGGGCGGGGCCGTGGCCGGTGGCCGGGCGGCGCCCCGCCGGGACGTTTCCGCGCGGGCGGGCCGGGGTCTCGGGGCGCACACCCGCCCGGGCCCCGGGGGCGGGGGCGGTACCGGATGCGGGGGCGGGGGCGGCCACGGTGGGGGGCTCGTCGGCGGTGACCGGTGTGCCCCAGCCGTGCCGGTCGAGCGCGCGGACCAGGGCGCGGACCATCCGGGGGTCGAACTGGCGCCCCGCGCACCGCTCCAGCTCCGCCACCGCGGTCGCCACGGGCCTGGCCCTGCGGTAGGAGCGGGTCGAGGTCATCGCGTCGAACGCGTCCGCGACGGCGACCACCCGCGCTGCCTCCGGGATGCGGTCGCCGCTCAGCCCGTAGGGGTATCCGCTGCCGTCCATCCGCTCGTGGTGGTGGAGGATCGCCTCCCGCGCCTCGCCCAGGAACCCGATGCCGCGCACGATCTCGTGCCCGTACTCGGGGTGCAGCTCGATCACCCGCCGCTCCTCCGGCGTCAGCGGCCCGTCCTTGCGCAGGACCCGCGTCGGAACGCCCAGCTTGCCGACGTCGTGCAGGATGCCGGCGAACCGGATCACGTCCAGCCGGGCCTCGTCCATGCCCAGTTCACGGGCGATGAGCACCGAGGCGTGACCGACCCGTTCACTGTGGCCCCGGGTGTAGGCGTCCTTGATGTCGACGGCCTGGACGAGCGCCCGGACGGTGGCCTGGTGGGCGGCGTGCTCGCGGTGGTACTGGGCGTACATCCAGCAGGAGACGTACATGGGCAGCATGACGAACAGGGCCGCGGGCCAGCCGTACGGGCTGCGCCACAGCACGGCCATCATCAGCCCGACGAGTCCGTGCACGGCGTGCGGGGCGAGTGCGCGGGGCAGCAGTCCGCGCCAGGCGGCGCGCACCGGCACCCGTTCGGCGGTGGCCAGGATGCCGCCGTCGAGGGCGGTGACCACCAGGCAGAAGGCGAGCGCGGCGGCGCCGGCCGGCAGCAGTACGGACGGGAAGGCGCAGGCGGCGACCCCGGCGGGCCCGCCGAGCAGTACGGAGGTGTGCGCGGCCGCCCAGGTGGCGAGGGCGAGCTGCGCGGCGCGCCAGATCCGGCGCGGCGTGGCGGGCCGCCGCTCGACGCGGGAGACCAGCGCGCCCGGCACGGCGGCGAGGGCGGCCGCGGGCGGCGGCAGCAGCAGGGCGGCGGCGAGCAGCACGGGAAAGAACGATCCGGCACCGACCGGAACGGACTCGGAGCCGAGCATCCTGCCGAGGAGGGGGCAGCGGGCGGGCCACTCGCACAGGGCGTAGAGCGCGGCGAGGAGGGCGAGGGCGCGCCAGGGGGTCTGGGCGCCGGGCGTGAGTGCCGGGAGCGCGCACACGACGGCGCACGAGACGGCTCCGGCGATGTACGCGCGCGCCGCTGCCGGAATGCCCACCACCGTCTCCCCGCAGTCCCGTCGAGTCCCCTGTCGGCCAAGGCCAAGGCCAAGTGGACCGTCAGGCTAACGAGTTGGCCGCGGCGTGGCGGCTGGACAAAGCCGATTAGCACCTTCGGGTGATGAGAGGCATATGGCCCGGAAAATGGAGAAGGGGCGCGCCGCGTACGCACGCGACGCACCCCGTGGGACGCGCGTCTACTCCTGGGTCGCGGCCGTCACGTCGTGGTCGGGCACGGTCTCCCCCGACCGGATCAGTTCGATCCGGCCCATGACCTTGGCCCGCAGGTCCGACGGGACGTCGTCGTGTCCGCAGCACCGCTTGACCAGCTTCTTCACGGCCTGTTCCAGCCCGTACTTCTCCAGGCACGGGGAGCACTCCTCGAAGTGCACCTCGAACTTGGTGCAGTCACTGTCGGGCATCTCGCGGTCGAGGAACTCATAGAGGTGGTCCAGGACCTCCGAGCAGTCCGTCTCGTGCGGCTCTCCGCAGCTCATGAGCCCGAGCCTTTCCCGTTGTTCGACGACTCTCCGGCGCCCGCGGGAACCAGCCCGCGTTCGCGGGCGTAGTCCTCGAGCATGCCGCGCAGTTGGCGGCGCCCACGGTGCAGTCGGGACATCACCGTGCCGATGGGTGTACCCATGATGTCCGCGATCTCCTTGTACGCAAAGCCCTCGACATCGGCCAGGTAGACGGCGATGCGGAACTCCTCGGGGATGGCCTGGAGGGCTTCCTTCACGTCGGAGTCGGGCAGGTGGTCCAGCGCCTGGGACTCGGCCGACCGCAGACCGGTGGACATGTGCGACTCCGCGCGGGCGAGCTGCCAGTCCTCGATCTCCTCGGCGGCGCTGCGCTGCGGCTCGCGCTGCTTCTTGCGGTAGGAGTTGATGAAGGTGTTGGTGAGGATGCGGTACAGCCACGCCTTGAGGTTGGTGCCCTCACGGAACTGGTGGAACGACCCGTACGCCTTCGCGTACGTCTCCTGCACCAGGTCCTCGGCGTCCGCGGGGTTGCGCGTCATGCGCAGCGCCGCCGAGTACATCTGGTCGAGGTACTCGAGGGCGTCCCGCTCGAAGCGGGCGTTGCGCTCGGCCGTGGTCTCCTCGTGGCCGTCGTCGGTCCCTGTGTCGGTCCCAGTGACCGGACCCACCTCCTCCAGCGCTGCGGCGGCGAGACCGAGTGCGGACCCGCTCGAATCGGAGAATAGTCGACCTTCCGGGGACAGGTCCTGCCGATTCTTCCCGCCCGGAGCACGGCCCGTCAGGCCAGGGGCGGTCCTGGCCGCCGGCAGCACGGTCCAGTCCAGCTCAGTGGCGGACTGCGACCGGCTCGGGCAGATGGTCGAACCCATGCGACGGACTCCCTCTCCTGGCTCTTCTCTCTCACCGACGCTCGTCACAACACCGGGTGGGCCGTCCGTCATTCCCGCAGCGCCCGGGTCCATGCCACGACCGCCCCGGTGATCACCTCCAGCGCCTGTTCCTGGGTCACGGGCGCCCGCTTGGGCACGGCGAACCCGTGGTCGCCGAACGGCACCTCGACCAGCTCGTGCTCGCCGGCGGGGAACTCCTCCGGCCTGCCGAACGGGTCGTTGCCGCCCTGGACCACGAGCGTGGGCACCCCGGCGCCCAGCAGCTCGTCCGCCCGGGAGCTCTCGGGCCTGCCGGGCGGGTGGAGCGGGAACGACAGGGCGAGCACGGCGTGGGCGCCCAGCTCCCGGGCGGTGCGGCAGGCCACCCGGGCGCCGGCGCTGCGGCCGCCGGCCACCACGGGCGGGCCGGCCGCGCGCAGCGCCGGCCACAGGTCGCGCCAGCCCTCGTCGAGCCGCTTGGGCGCGGGGGCCAGCTTCTTGCCGGCGACCCGCCAGGGCTGCTCGACCAGCGCGACGGTCACCCCGGTGGCGGGCAGGGCCGCGGCGAGCGCCCGGAGGTCGCGGGCCTCGACGCCGCCTCCGGCGCCGTGGCCGAGGGCCAGGACGAGACGGGCGGCGCCGTCCGCCGCGTACCAGGTGATGCGGGCGTCCCCGAGGCCGGTCGGAACGGTTTCGGTGGTGGTCACGCGGCCATCCTGCCGTGCGCCGGGGTCAGAAGAGCGTCGCCTCCTCGGGGGCGGCGATTTCCTCGCGCAGCTCGGGGCCGTTGTTGCGGACGTTGCTGACGGCGGTGGCGACCGGGTGGGCGCGCATCAGCCCGGCGGGCGGCGGGCCGAGCAGGGAGCGCAGGTCGTCCGGGTCGGTGCGGGCGGGATCCAGCCAGGCGTCCCACCGGTCGGGGGTCAGCATCAGCGGCATGCGCGGATGGATGTCGGCCAGCGAGCGGGGGCCCTCGGCCGGGGCCACGCCGAGCGGATCGGTGTCGGCGTCGGTGGTGATCACCGAGCAGGTGGCCCACCACGCCCTGGGGTGGTCCGCCGGCAGGGTGGGGTCGCGCCAGAACTCGTACAGCCCGGCCATGGCGAAGACCGACCCGTCGGCGGGGGTGACGAAGTACGGCTGCTTGCGGGGCCGCTTCTTCCTGCCCTGCTCCTCCAGCTCCCGCTCGGCGGCGCCGGTGACCCACTCGTAGTAGCCGTCGGCGGGGAGGATGCACCGGCGGCTGGTGAACGCCTGCCGGAAGGACGGCTTCTCGTGGACCGTCTCCGCGCGGGCGTTGATCATGCGGGCGGCGCCCTCCGGGGACTTCGACCAGGACGGCACGAGGCCCCACTTCAGCACGCGGAGCTGCCGAACCGGACGGCGGTGATCCGCGTCCTTGTCCTTGAGGGGGCGCTCGAGGACCGCGTACACCTCTTTGGTCGGGGCCACGTTCCAGTCGGGGGCCAGGGTCTCCCGCGGCTCCCACTTCTCTATCCCGAACAGTCCGGTCAGGTCCTCGGGCCCACGACTCGCCGCATAACGTCCGCACATACTTGCCCACATTGCCACGTGCCACCGACACCATAAGGAGCCGTCCGAGAAATGGCCAGCACCGACATCCTCGGTACCCAGCCCGCCCCGGACCTGTGGCTCGTCGCCGTCACCGCCGCGGCCGCCCTCGCCGTGACCGCCCCGTACCGGGTGTGGCGCGTCTCGCGCAACGCCATCACCATCGCCCACGAGGGCGGCCACGGGCTGATCGCGCTGGTCACGGGCCGCCGCCTCGACGGCATCCGGCTGCACTCGGACACCAGCGGCCTGACCGTCAGCCGGGGGAAGCCCACCGGTCTGGGCATGATCCTGACGGCCGCCGCCGGCTACACCGCCCCCTCCCTGCTCGGCCTCGGCGGCGCCTGGCTGCTGGCCGCGCACCGGATCACCCTGCTGCTGTGGATCGCCACGGCCCTGCTGCTGGCCATGCTGGTGATGATCCGCAACGCGTACGGGGCGCTCACCGTCGTCGTGACGGGTGCGGCGTTCCTGCTGGTGTCCTGGCTCACGGGGCCGGACGTCCAGTCGGCCTTCGCGTACGGCGCGGTGTGGTTCCTGCTGGTGGGCGGGGTACGCCCGGTGTTCGAGCTCCAGGCGAAGCGGCGGCGCGGCGGGGCGCCCGACTCGGACGCCGACCAGCTCTCGCGGCTCACGCACGTGCCGGCGGCACTGTGGCTGTTCCTCTTCCACGCGGTCTCGCTCTGCTCGCTGATCGGCGGCGGCCGCTGGCTGCTCGGCCTGTGACGTGCGGGCGCGGCCGCGCGCCCGTCCGTGCGCCCGCCGCACTCCCGTACGAACCCATGGCGACCGATGGGGGCCCCGCCTGCTCGGTCCGTGATCGGCCGTGACCACTTGCCCCGTCTAAAGTGAGGGGCATGACCGAAACCCCCGCACAGCTCGATCTCTGGCCGGCCCCGTACGCACGCGGTGCCGTGGACGCGACCGTCACCGTGCCCGGGTCCAAGTCGGTCACCAACCGGGCCCTGGTGCTCGCGGCGCTCGCCTCCGAGCCCGGCTGGCTGCGCCACCCGCTGCGCTCCCGCGACACCCTGCTGATGGCGGAGGCCCTGCGCACCATGGGCGTCGGCATCGAGGAGGGCGTGGGCCCGGACGGCACGGGCGAGCGGTGGCGGGTCATCCCGGCGGGCCTGCACGGCCCGGCCACCATCGACGTCGGCAACGCCGGAACGGTCATGCGCTTCCTGCCGCCGGTCGCGGCGCTCGCCACCGGCCCGGTCCGCTTCGACGGCGACCCGCGTTCCTACGAGCGCCCGCTGCACGGGGTCATCGACGCCCTGCGCGTCCTGGGCGCCCGGATCGACGACGAGGCGCGCGGCGCGCTGCCGATGACCGTGCACGGCGCGGGGGCGCTGGAGGGCGGTCCGGTGGAGATCGACGCCTCCTCGTCGTCCCAGTTCGTCAGCGCGCTGCTGCTGTCCGCGCCGCGCTTCAACCAGGGCGTGGAGGTGCGGCACACCGGCGCCAGGCTGCCCTCGATGCCGCACATCCGGATGACCGTCGACATGCTGCGCGCGGTCGGCGCCCAGGTCGACGAGCCCGAGACCGGCGGCGAGCCGAACGTGTGGCGGGTCTCCCCCTCCGCGCTGCTCGGCCGTGACCTGACGGTCGAGCCCGACCTGTCCAACGCCCAGCCGTTCCTGGCCGCCGCGCTGGTGACCGGCGGCCGGGTCACCATCCCCGACTGGCCCGAGCGCACCACCCAGCCCGGTGACGCGCTGCGGGAGATCTTCACCGAGATGGGTGGCTCCTGCGAGCTCACCGAGCAGGGCCTGACCTTCACCGGAACGGGCACCGTCCACGGCATCGACGTGGACCTGAGCGAGGTCGGCGAGCTGACGCCCGGCATCGCGGCGGTCGCGGCCCTCGCCGACTCGCCCTCCACGCTGCGCGGCGTCGCCCACCTGCGCCTGCACGAGACGGACCGGCTGGCCGCGCTCACCAAGGAGATCAACGAACTGGGCGGCGACGTCACCGAGACGGCCGACGGGCTGCACATCCGCCCGCGCCCGCTGCACGGCGGGGTGTTCCACACGTACGACGACCACCGGATGGCGACGGCCGGATCGGTCATCGGGCTCGCGGTGGCGGGCGTGGAGATCGAGAACGTCGCGACGACCGCGAAGACCCTGCCGGACTTCCCGCAGATGTGGACCGGAATGCTCGAGGCCTGACGACATGCGCCGCTACGGCAAGCACACCGACGAGGACGACATCCGTTCCCGTCCCAACCGCAAGGGCAACCGGCCCCGCACCAACATCCGCCCCAAGCACGAGGACGCCGCCGAGGGCATGGTCCTCACCGTGGACCGCGGCCGGCTGACCTGCCTCGTCGAGGACCGTACGGTCATGGCGATGAAGGCCCGGGAGCTGGGCCGCAAGGCCGCCGTCGTCGGCGACCGGGTCTCCCTGGTCGGCGACCTGTCCGGCAAGAAGGACACCCTCGCGCGGATCGTCCGCATCGAGGAGCGCGCCTCGGTGCTGCGCCGCACGGCCGACGACGACGATCCCTACGAGCGGGTCGTCGTCGCCAACGCCGACCAGCTCGCCATCGTCACCGCCCTGGCCGACCCCGAGCCGCGCCCCCGGCTGATCGACCGGTGCCTGGTCGCGGCGTACGACGGCGGCCTGGAGCCGCTGCTGGTGCTCACCAAGTCGGACCTGGCCCCGCCCGAGAAGCTGCTGGAGCTGTACGGCGCGCTCGACATCCCGTACGTCGTGACGAGCCAGGACGAGCTGTACGACGGCCACACCGCCGCCGACCGGGTCCGCGAGCACCTGGACGGCCGCACCACCGCCTTCGTCGGCCACTCGGGCGTCGGCAAGACGACCCTGGTCAACGCCCTGGTGCCGGAGGACAGGCGCAGGAGCACCGGCCTGGTCAACGCGGTGACGGGCCGTGGCCGGCACACCACCACCTCGGCGCTGGCCCTCCCGCTGCACCGGGCCGACGGGTGGGTCATCGACACCCCGGGCGTGCGGTCCTTCGGGCTGAACCACGTGGACCCGTCGCGGGTCATCCACGCCTTCCCGGACCTGGAGCCGGGCACGGAGGGGTGCCCGCGCGCGTGCAGCCACGACGAGCAGGACTGCGCGCTGGACGCCTGGGTCGAGGAGGGCCACGCCGATCCGGCGCGGCTGCTGTCGCTGCGGCGGCTGCTCGCCACGCGCGAGCGGCGCGAGGGCGACTGACGGGCGACGCGACCGGCGACGCCACGGCGGGCGAGTCGCGCTCTTCCGCGAATGGCTCGGGCCGGTAAGTGCATAATCGCACCAAGTGACACGAAGCAGTCACCGACATCACTCACCGAGGTCACCGACGCGGGAGGCACTGACGATGGCGTGGCTGCTGGTGATTGTCGCCGGTTTCCTGGAGACGGGTTTCGCCGTCTGCCTCAAGCTGTCCCACGGCTTCACCCGGCTGTGGCCCACGGTCGCGTTCGCCTGCTTCGCCCTCGGCAGCTTCGGCCTGCTCACCCTGTCCCTGCGGAAGCTGGACGTCGGGCCCGCGTACGCGGTGTGGACGGGCATCGGCGCGGCGGGCACGGCCATCTACGGAATGATCTTCCTGGGCGACCTGGTCTCCACCCTGAAGATCATCTCGATCTCGCTGGTGATCTTCGGCGTCATCGGCCTCCAGTTGTCGGGCTCGTCGCACTGAGCACCCGGCGCAGCAGCGAGCCCACGTCCCCCGGGCCCGGCGCGACCACGTACGACAGGGCCAGCCGCACCGCCACTTCGCAGGCTGCCTCCAGGGCGTCGTCGCCCGTCCCGTCCCCGCCCGCCTCCCCGCCCCGGTTGCCCTGCCCCAGGGCGGTTCGCGACCGCTCCCGTACGGCCGCCACCAGTTCACCCGGCTCCGGCGCCCCGCCGTCGGCACGGCGCTGCGCCGGGGGCCCGGCCGGCGCCCGGTGGCGGACGGGCGCGGGGCGGGGCGCGGGCAGCCGGTCGCCCCAGCAGCCGGTGAGCAGGGCGCGCAGCAGCGGACGCGCGTACGCCTCGCCGACGGTCCACTCGGCGACCGAGACGAGCCGCTCGGTCGCGTCCGACCGGGCCCGCAGGGCGCCCTCGACCCCGTACAGATAGGCGTCGGCCTCGCGCCGCACCAGGGCGCGGGCGAGCCCCTCCTTGCTGCCGAACTCGTTGTAGAGGGTCTGCCGGGAGACCCCCGCGGCGGACGCCACGTCGACCATCCGTATCGCCGGCCAGGGCAGTGCCGCGAGCGCCGCCGTGGCCGCGTTCAGCAGTGCTTCTCGGGCGGTGGGCATCGTCGCCTCCCAGGCCGTCGCCTGCCGGGCCGTCGCCTCGGCTTAGCGCTCAGAGTTGACGGGCGGCCACGGACTGTCAATAGGCCCTGCTGAAGCCGCCGATCCCCCGGGATAGAGTCGCCCCATGGCCGATTACCACGATGATCTGCGTCTCGCCCACGTCCTCGCGGATGCCGCCGACGCCGCCACCATGGACCGGTTCCGGGCCCTCGACCTGAAGGTCGAGACCAAGCCCGACATGACGCCGGTGAGCGAGGCGGACAAGGCGGCCGAGGAGCTGATCCGGGGCCACCTGCAGCGGGCACGGCCGCGCGACGCGATCCTGGGCGAGGAGTACGGCGTCGAGGGCACCGGCCCGCGCCGCTGGGTGGTCGACCCGATCGACGGCACCAAGAACTACGTGCGCGGGGTGCCCGTGTGGGCGACGCTGATCGCGCTGATGGAGGCGGGTCCCGGCGGCTTCCAGCCAGTGGTGGGCGTCGTGTCGGCACCGGCGCTGGGCCGCCGCTGGTGGGCGGCGAAGGGGCTGGGCGCGTACACGGGGCGGAGCCTGGCGTCGGCGACCCGCGTCCAGGTGTCGAAGGTGGCGGAGCTGTCGGACGCCTCGTTCGCGTACTCCTCGCTGAGCGGCTGGGAGGAGCAGGGCCGGCTGGACGGGTTCCTGGACCTCACGCGCGCGTGCTGGCGGACGCGCGGCTACGGCGACTTCTGGCCGTACATGATGGTCGCGGAGGGCTCGGTGGACATCTGCGCGGAGCCGGAGCTGTCGCTGTGGGACATGGCGGCGCCCGCGATCGTGGTGCAGGAGGCGGGCGGCACGTTCACCGGCCTGGACGGGGAGCCGGGCCCGCACAGCGGGAACGCGGCGGCGTCGAACGGGCTGCTCCACGAGGAGCTGCTGGGCTACCTGAACCAGCGCTACTGACGCCGGGACGTCACGGGGCTCCCAGGAGGCGTCACCGGCGGCGTTCGGGAACGGTCCGTAGTGGCGTCTGCGCGCCAGGTGGCGCACACCCCTTGTTGAGGCCCCGCGGGGCTGCCACTCTGAGAGTCCCCCCGCTTGTGAACTTGTGAATCTTTTCTCGTTGAGGGATTCACCAAGGAGGTGGCTCCGTCCATGCTCGTCCGTGACGCCATGAGCACGGTGGTCCTCACCATCGGCCCCGCACACACCCTCCGCCAGGCCGCCGCCCTGATGGCGGCGCGCCGCGTCGGCGCGGCCGTCGTTCTGGACCACGACACCAGCGGCCTCGGCATCCTCACCGAACGCGACATCCTGGTCTCCGTCGGCTCCGGCCAGAACCCGGACCTGGAGACGGCCGGCGCGCACACCACCACCGACGTCGTCTTCGCGGCACCCGGCTGGACCCTGGAGGAAGCCGCCCAGGCCATGGCCCACGGCGGTTTCCGGCACCTGATCGTGCTGGACGGCAACGGGCCGGTCGGCATCGTCTCCGTACGCGACATCATCCGCTGCTGGGCACCGGTGCGACTGCGCGCGGCCTCCCGCGAGGCCACCGTGGCGGTGGGGTAGGCACGCGAGAGGGCCGGCCCCCGAGTCGGGGAGCCGGCCCTCTGCTCACGACAAGCGATCCAGCGCTGTTCAGCCGCGCAGGGCCTGGACCGCGGCCTCCAGCCGCTTGCCGTAGTCCTCGTCCGCCTGGCGGAAGTTGTTGATCGCGCGCTCGGCGATGTCGTCGCGCGAGACCTTGGCGATGAAGCCCGCCAGGTTGGCGATCAGGCGCTCCTTCTCCTCCTCCGACATCAGCCGGTAGAGGTTGCCCGCCTGGACGAAGTCGTTGTCCTCGGCGTGGACGGGCGCCTCGTGGTCACCGGTCACCCCGGTGACCGGGACCGGCTGCCACAGCGGGCGGCCGGTCTGGTTCGGGCCGCCGAAGCTGTTGGGCTCATAGTTCTTGGCGCCGGCGTGGCGGCCGTCGTACAGGAAGCCGTCACGGCTGTTCGTCCGCGCCTCGGTGGCGTGCGGCCGGTTCACCGGCAGGTGGTCGGCGTTGATGCCGACGCGGTAGCGGTGGGCGTCGCCGTACGCGAAGAGGCGGCCCTGGAGCATCTTGTCGGGCGAGGGGCCGATACCGGGCACGAAGTGCGCCGGGGAGAAGATCGACTGCTCGACCTCGGCGAAGACGTTCTGCGGGTTGCGGTTGAGCTCCAGCTTGCCGATCTCGATGACCGGGTAGTCCGCGTGCGGCCACACCTTGGTGAGGTCGAACGGGTTGAACCGGTACGTCGCGGCCTCGGCGGCGGGCATGATCTGCACGCCGACGGTCCAGGTCGGGTAGTCGCCGCGCTCGATCGCCTCGCGCAGGTCGCGCTGGTGGGAGTCCGGGTCCTCACCCGCGAGCTTGTTCGCCTCGTCCTGGGTGAGGCACTTGATGCCCTGGTCGGTCTTGAAGTGGTACTTGACCCAGAAGACCTCGCCGGCCTCGTTGTTCCACTGGAAGGTGTGGGAACCGAAGCCGTCCATGTGGCGGTAGCTCGCCGGGATGCCGCGGTCGCCGAACAGCCAGGTCACCTGGTGCGTCGACTCGGGCGACAGGCCCCAGAAGTCCCACACGTTGTCCGCCTCCTGGGAGCCGGTGTACGGGTCGCGCTTCTGGGTGTGGATGAAGTCGGGGAACTTGATGGCGTCCTTGATGAAGAACACCGGGGTGTTGTTGCCGACGAGGTCGTAGTTGCCCTCTTCGGTGTAGAACTTCAGCGCGAAACCGCGCGGGTCACGGACCGCGTCGGCCGCGCCGAGGTTGCCCGCCACGGTCGAGAAGCGGAGGAACGTCTCCGTCTGCTTGCCGACCTCGGACAGGAACTTCGCCCGGGTGTACTGGGTGACGTCGGCCGTCACCGTGAAGGTGCCGTAGGCGCCGGCACCGCGCGCGTGGACCACGCGCTCCGGGATGCGCTCGCGGTTGAAGTGCGCGAGCTTCTCCAGCAGCAACTGGTCCTGGACCAGAACCGGACCACCGACGCCCGCGGTCTCGCTGTTCTGGTTGTCGGCGACCGGCGCGCCGGCCTCCGTGGTGAGCGGTCCCTGCGTCACGTGCGCCTCCTGCGTGAGTCCTGCGTTGTCCTGCAAGTCCTGTCCCTTGGCTAATGCCGTCACCGATCCTACAATGGACTTTGTCTAAGTCAAGCTTGCATCCAAAGCCACACCGATTCGGGACTTAGGTCCCCTGCTGTTAGGCTGGTTTTCATGAGTGACCTGTTGGAACGACTGCGTGGACGCGGCTGGCGGATGACCGCCCAGCGACGTGTCGTGGCCGAGGTCCTCGATGGGGACCACGTTCATCTGACCGCCGACGAGGTGCACGCCCGCGCGGTGGAGCGGCTTCCCGAGATCTCCCGCGCGACGGTGTACAACACGCTGGGTGAGCTGGTGACGCTGGGTGAGGTCCTGGAGGTCTCCACGGACCGCCGCGCCAAGCGGTACGACCCGAACGCGCACCGCCCGCACCACCACCTGGTGTGCGCCCGCTGCGGCGCCATCCGCGACGTCCACCCGACGGGCAACCCGCTGTCGGACCTGCCGGCCACGGAGCGCTTCGGCTTCACGATCTCGGACGTGGAAGTGACCTACCGCGGCGTCTGCCCGGACTGCGCCTCCGCCTGACGGCTCCGATCCCCCTGGACGCGGTCCAGGGGGGCGCCGGGCGCCGCGTACGCGACGCGAACACACCGTGAACACGCCGAAGGCCCGGATCATCGTGATGATCCGGGCCTTCGGTTTCAGTAGCGGGGACAGGATTTGAACCTGCGACCTCTGGGTTATGAGCCCAGCGAGCTACCGAGCTGCTCCACCCCGCGTCGGTGAACACAACCTTACGGGACCGCGTGGACCAGCGCAAATCCATAAGCCTGGCTTGGGCACCGGGCCCGCGTGGGGCTTCCGGGGCGTCGGCTTTCTGGCGCCGGCTTACCGGGCGCCCGGGCAGGGGTGGGTCGGCGAGGCGACCCGGCCTGCCGGGGGCTGGGGCTGGGGCGCTCGGCCCGCCGGGGGCCGGGCGGTCCGCCGGGGGCCGGGCGGTCCGCCGGGAGGCCGGGCGGTCCGCCGGGAGGCCGGGCGGTCCGCCGGGAGGCCGGGCCCATGGGGCTCGGGTTACGCGGTGAGCTCCTGGTGCAGCGCCTCGCTGAGGCGGGCGGCGCGCTCGGCGACCTCGGCCGGGCCGAGCTCGACGGCGCGGGCGCACCAGCGCCTGCCCTCGGTCAGCTCACCCCGGCGGGCGGCGAGCAGCGCCAGCCGCAGGGCGGCCCGCCCGTGTCCCGCCCGGGCCGCGCGGGTCCACCAGAGCGACGCCTCGCGCTCGTTTCCGTCACGGGCGAGCAGCAGGCCCAGGTTGAAGGCGCCGTTGCGGCTGCCCGCCTCGGCGGCCTCGCGGTACCAGCGGGCCGCCTCCGCGCTGTCGCCCCGGGCGGCGGCCAGCATGCCGACCCGGACCTGGGCGCGCCGGTGACCCTGCTCGGCCGCCCGCTCGTACCACTCCTCGCACTCGCTCTTCGGCGCCTGCGGCTCACCGAGCGCGGGCGGCCCGGTGGGCGCCTGGCGGGCGTCCAGCACGGTGGCGAGGCGGAACGCCGCCTCGGCGCTGCCACCGCCCGCCGCGCACCGCAGGTGGCGCTCGGCCTCCTGCTCGTCGCCGTCCCGCAGGCGGGCGATGCCGACCTGGAGCGCGGCCTCGGTGTGGCCGGCCGCGGCGGCCCGCTCGTACCAGCGCAGTGCCGTCTCGTCGTCGTCGCGACCCGCGTAGAGGATGCCCAGGTTGAAGGCGGCGTCGACGCTACCGGCCTCGGCGGCCTTGGAGAACCACGGCTCGGCGCCGTTCGGGTCGCCGCTCTGGAGGAGCAGGATGGCGAGCGCGTTGGCGGCCTCGCGGTGACCCGCGTAGGCGGCACGGCGGTACCACTGCTCGGCCTGGGAGACACGGTTCTGGGCGGCGAACAGGAGCCCGAGGTTGTACGCGCCGTTCACGTCGCCGGCGTCCGTGGCCGCGCGGTACCAGCGCTCGGCCGTCTGGTGCTCGCCCCGGGCGGCGTGCAGGGCGCCCAGCGCGTTGGCGGCGTTTCCGTCGCCGTCCTGGGCTGCGCGCAGCCACCAGACGGCGGCGCTCTCCTCGTCGCCCGCGTCGCGGAGCAGGAAGCCGAGCGCGCAGGCGGCCCGGGACTCGCCGTCCTTGGCGGACGTGAGGTACCAGCGGCCGGCCTCCTTCAGCTCGCCGCGCCGCTCTAGGATGGCCCCGAGGTGCAGGGCGGCGCGGCGGTGACCGCGGGCGGCGGCCTGCCGGTACCACTGCTCGGCGGTCTCGGTACCAGGAGTGGCGGTGGTGTCGTCGGTGGCCTTGCCGTCAGCCTTGCGCTCCAGGGCGCGGGCGAGGCGGTACGCGGCTTCGCGGTGGCCCTGCTCGGCGGCGGCGCGCAGCCACCGCTCGGCGCCGACGTCGCTGCGGTGCTCCAGCAGGTCGGCGAGGGCGTACGCGCCGAGGGCGTGGCCCTGCTCGGCGGACTGGCGCAGCCAGTACTCGGCCGCCGGCTCGTCGCCGCGCTCGCGGTAGTGGCGGCCCAGGGCGTGGGCGGCTGCGGCGGACCCGGCCACGGCGGCGATGCGCCACCAGCCGGCGGCCTCGTCGGCGTATCCGCGCTGGTGGAGGAGGACGCCCAGGTTGTTGGCCGCGGCACGGTCGCCGTCGGCGGTGGCGGCGCGGAGGTAGGGCTCGGCGCCGTCGAGGTCGCCGCGGCGCAGCAGCAGGGCCCCGACGACGCTCATGGCGGCGGTGTCGCCGTTGTCGGCGGCGCGGCGGTGGCGCTCCTCGGTCTCGACGGCGTCGCCGGGCTCGGCGCTGTCCATGGCGGTGCTGTCCATGGCGGTGGTCTCCATGGCAGCGTCACTCATCGCGTCCGCAGCGCTTTCGGTGTGCCGCTGCACAAACCGCCCTGTCTCCAACAGAGTTGCCCTGTCCCCCATAATTCCCATCGTCGCACCACCTGCTACCCGCGTACACCTGGTATACCGCAGCCAGTGAGGTCACTTCAGCGTTTTGTCGACATGCCCACAGGGAGACAAGTCAAACACGTCCCACCCCAACTGCCCCCGTGAGGGGCGTTCTTCACACGAGCCTCGTTCCCCCGGGACCTTCCTCCGACCCGCCCCCCGAACAGCGGAAACACCCCCGGACACAGCAAGGGCCCGGATCCTGGAAGGATCCGGGCCCTTGCTTTCAGTAGCGGGGACAGGATTTGAACCTGCGACCTCTGGGTTATGAGCCCAGCGAGCTACCGAGCTGCTCCACCCCGCGTCGTTGTGTCACCACCGTATCACGGCTTGGGGGACCCCCTGCCCGCCCCGGAGGACGGGCAGGGGGACAGCCGGGGATCAGCCGCCGGAAGCGGGCTTGCCGGCACCGGCCGCACCGGCACCCGGCTTCGGCTTGTCGTCGGCCTTCTCACCGGCGTCCGCCTTGCGCTGGGCGTCCGCGGCGGCGACCCGCTGGAGGGCCGCGGCCAGCTCGTCCTGCGCCTTGCCGTACGCCGTCCAGTCGCCCTTCTTCAGGGCGGCCTCGCTGTCCGCGAACGCCTTCTGCGCCTCCGCGATCGCCTGCGCGAGCGCGGCGTCACCGGTGGCGGGCGGCTTGGTCGGGTCGCTCGGCGGCGGGGGCGTGGTCGGCGTCTCGCCGTCCACCCCGAAGACCGCGTTCAGCGCCTTGGCGAGGTTGTCCTCGAACACCGTGGTGTCCTTGGTCGTGTCGCCTTCCGGCTGGTCCGCGTCGACGTACGACACGGCCACCTTCCGCATCAGCGGGTAGAGCGCGTTGCGGCCCTGCGCGTAGATCGGCTCCACGTACAGGAACCCGCCGTCCAGGGGCACCGTCAGCAGGTTGCCGTACTGGATGTCGGAGTCGGCGCCCTTGAGGTCGCGGACGAACTGGGCGACGGAGGGCAGGCTGTTGAGCTTGTTCTGCACCTGCGCCGGGCCGGGTACGTCCTGGGTGACCCTGAGCAGTCTGATCCGGCCGTAGTCCTTGCTGTTGGCGTCGGCGTCGACCGCCATGAACCCGCCCAGGTTGGGCCGGCCGTTCGGCGTGAACGTCGTCGTCAGCGAGAACTGCTGCTGCGTGTCCCCGGGCATCTTCATGCTCAGGTAGTACGGCGGGACCGCGTTGCCGTCCTTGTTGGTCGGGTCGTCCGGCACCTGCCAGGCGTCACTGCCGCTGTAGAACTGGGCGGCGTCCTGGACGTGGTAGCGGGTCAGCAGCTCGCGCTGGACCTTGAACATGTCCTGGGGGTACCGCAGGTGCTGCCGCAGGCTGTCGTTGATGGCGCTCTTCGGCTCCACCGTGCCGGGGAACGCCTTCATCCAGGTCTTCAGGACTGGGTCCTTGGTGTCCCACTGGTACAGCTTCACCGTGCCGTCGTACGCGTCGACGGTGGCCTTCACCGAGTTGCGGATGTAGTTGACCTGGTTCTGCTGGGCGACGACCGCGCGCGTCTGGTTGCCGGCGGTGAGGGAGTCCGTGGTGGTGTCCCCCAGCGTCGTGCGGGACGCGTACGGATAGCCGTTGGTCGTCGTGTAGGCGTCGACGATCCACTGGATGCGGCCGTCGATGACCGCCGGGTAGGCGTCGCCGTCGATGGTCAGCCAGGGGGCGACCGCCTCCACGCGCTGCTTGGGCGTGCGGTTGTAGAGAATCCGCGAGCCGTCGCCGATGGCGCCCGAGTAGAGGATCTGCGGCTCGCTGAAGGCCACCGCGTAGGCCGCCCGGTTGAAGGCGTTGGAGAGGTTGACCCCGCTCTTGCCCTTGTAGCTGGTGGTCTTCTCGCCGTTCTCCTCGTAGTCGAGCTCCTTCTGCGGGCCGCCGACGATCGAGTACTGCTCGGTCTTCTCGCCGTAGTAGATCCGCTGCTCGTACTTCGGGGTCTCACCGGTGGTCGGCAGCCCGGACTCGGTGAAGATCGGGGAGCCGTTGGCGTCGGTCGCCGTGCCCGTGGCCATGATCGCGCCATAGCCGTGGGTGTACGTGAAGTGGTCGTTGATCCAGTTCCGCTTCGGGATGCCCCGGATGTTCAGCTCACGCAGACCGATGACCGTGTCCTTGCCCTCGTACCGGTCGACGTCGAGCGTGGTCGGGAACTGGTAGTACTTCCGCCGCTGCTCGAGCTGCTGGAAGGTGGGCGAGACGATGTTCGGGTCGACCAGCCGGTAGCTGGCGGCCGTGTCGGCGTCCGCCCGCAACTTGTCCTTGGCCTTGACCGTGGACTTGCCGGAGTAGTTCTCCGGCTTCGTCTGGTCGATGTCGTACGCCTTGCGCGTCGCCTCGATGTTCTTCTCGATGTACGGCGCTTCCTTGGCCTGCTCGTTCGGCTGGACCTGGAACTTCTGCACGATCGCCGGGTACAGCCCGCCGATCAGGATCGCCGACAGGACCATGAGCCCGAAGCCGATCACCGGAAGCTGCCAGGTGCGGCGCCAGAGCGTCGCGAAGAACAGCACGGCGCAGATGGCGGCGATGCAGAACAGGATGGTCTTCGCCGGCAGGTAGGCGTTGGCGTCGACGTACCTCAGACCCGTCCAGTTGCCGGTCGCCTTGAAGTCGCTGGACTTCACCGCCAGGCCGTACCGGTCGAGCCAGTACGCCACCGCCTTCAGGGAGACGAAGACGCCCAGGAGGACGGAGAGGTGACCGGTCGCGGCGGCCGTCGCGCGGGCGCCCGGGCTGGTGATCCGCAGCCCGCCGTACAGGTAGTGCGTGAGGGCCGCGGCGATCAGCGACAGCACGGTCGCCGCGAAGCCGAAGCCCAGCAGGAACCGGTACCACGGCAGGTCGAACGCGTAGAACTTCACGTCCATGCCGAACTGCGGGTCCTTCTGGCCGAAGGGCACGCCGTTGATCCACATCAGCCAGGTGCGCCACTGGCCGGAGGCGGACGCACCCGCGATCAGCCCGACCAGGGCCGTGATCGCCAGGAGCACCCACTTCTTGTACGGGGCCAGTCCCATCCGGTACCGGTCCAGGCTCTGCTGCTCCAGCGACATGGCGCTCAGCGGTGGGCGCAGCCGGTGCGCGAGCCAGATGTTCAGTCCGACCGCCAGGGCCATCAGCAGACCGAAGACGGCGAACAGGCCGATCTTGGTCCACAGAGTGGTGGTGAAGACGGACGAGTAATTGACGGACCTGTACCACAGCCAGTCCGTCCAGAACCCGGCGAACATGACGAAGAGCATGGCCAGCACGGCCAGCACGCCCAGTGTCATGAGCAGGGTACGGGCCCGCCGGGACGGCCGGCCGACTCTGATCCGTGGCCCGGTCGGGCCTCCGCCGCGGTCCGGCATCTGGAAAGCCAACGTGCGCCCCTCGAGTTCGCGGTCGTGTGGTGAAGCAGTGGTGTCGTAAAGCAGTCGTGTGAAGCAGGCCCAGCGATCGTAGAGCCCACTCATGCAACTTACTGAAGCTTTACCTAGTTCCCGACCCGGGGTCGAAAGGAGGCAGGATATTGCCCATGTCCAACGTTTCTCCCTCAGGTCCCCCGATGGCCGCCGGCCCGCTGACCCGCGCGGTGCTCGAGATCGACGAGTACGCGTCCGGCCTCGGCTGGGACCAGCCGGCCCGGCTCTTCGCCCTGGTCGACACCGCACGGCTGCGCTCCCAGGAGCCGGCCCTGGCCGCCCAGCTCGGCCTCGGCTCCGACGAGGCGGCGGCCCCGCTCACCCCGATCGAGCAGGACGAGATCCCCGCCGGCCGGCCGCTCGACGAGTTCCTCGGCACCATCGCCTGGCCCGACGCCGTGGCGGGCTGCGCGCTGACCGTGGAGCGGCTGATGCTGCCGCCGTCCGCCGAGGCCTCCGTCCCGGAGGGTCTCGACGAGGCGGGCCTGGCCAAGTGGGTCGCCGCCCACCCCGACCGCCAGGAGGTCCGCATGACCGTCGCCGTCCTGCGCGACGGGGCCCGCGAGTCGGCGCTCCGGCTGCGCGAGAAGGACTCCCCCACGGAGGTCCTCACCGGCGCCGACCTGGTCCCGGGCCTCGCGGAGGCCCTGGCCGCGACGTTCGAGTCCGACTGACCGACCGCCCGACGGTCCGGGCCTCCGTGCGAGGCCGGGTCCGTGGTCCGGGGCGAGCCGGGACGGCCCCGGGGCCCGGGGTCAGCCCTTCGCGCAGCTCGGCAGGCCGGTGGTGGCGCCCTTGCGGACCTTCTCCAGGGACGCGACCGCGTCCTTGATCGTGTCCACCTTGATCAGGGTGAGCCCGTCGGGCGTGTCGGAGGCAGCCGCCGCGCAGTTGTCGGCGGGCGTCAGGAAGTACCTGGCGCCCGCGTTCCGCGCGCCGACCAGCTTCATCTCGATGCCGCCGATGGGGCCGACCTTGCCTGTGTCGTCGATCGTCCCGGTGCCCGCGACGAACCTGCCGCCGGTCAGGTCGCCCGGGGTCAGCTTGTCGACGATGCCGAGGGAGAACATCAGGCCCGCGCTGGGGCCGCCCACATCGGCGAGCTTGATGTCGACGGTGAACGGGAACGTGTGATCGGTCCCCGCCTGGATGCCGACGATCGCCCGGTCGCCCTCGTCGGACGTCTTGGTGGTGAGGGTGACCCGCTCGGTCGTGGTGGGCTCCCGGCCCGCCTTCTCGGCGGCGGCCGCGTCCTTCGCCGGGACGATGGTGAAGACCACGTCCTCCTTCGGCTTGTGCCTGGTGACGAGCTTCGCGACGTCCTGCGGCTCCTTGACCGGCGTACCGTCCACGGCCTTGATCACGTCACCCGCGTGCAGCGTGCCCTCGGCGGGGCTGTCCTTCTGGACGGAGGAGACGACCACGCGGGACGCGACGGGGATGCCGAGCTGTCCGAGGGCGGCGACCTTCGCGCTCTCCTGGGACTGGCTGAACTCCTCGGCGTTCTCCTGGGTCGACTCCTCCTCGGTCTTGCCGTTCGGGTAGAGCGTCTCGTGCGGCACCACGACGCTGTCGTGGGCGATCCAGCCGTACACCGCCTCGACCAGGTTCATCCGGTAGTCCGCACCGGTGACCCGGACCGTCGTCATATTGAGGTGCCCGGTCGTCGGGTAGGTCTTGTGGCCGGAGATCTGGAGCACCGGCTCGCCGTCGGCCTCGCCGAGCGTGTTGACCGTCGGTCCCGGGCTCATCTCCGCGTAGGGCACCCGGAAGAACACGCCTGCGCAGAGCAGCGCGATGAGGACGAGGGTGGAGGCGAGCATCGTCGCGGTGCGGCGGGGCATGGAACGACAGTACGGGACGCGTGTGTCCGTGCACCCCCGGGGCCGGTCCGTACGGGGGCGGCGCGGAGAGCCGGTCAGGCCGTACCGCTGCCCGAGTGGGACCTCTCCATGACCTCGCGGAAGCGCGCGTAGCCCGCCAGTTCGGCCACGTCACCGGTGGTCCGGTCGCGTGAGGCCCAGCTTCCCCATATCGCAGCACCGATGGCGGCGAAGAGCGGAATCAGCAACCAGGCGAGAACTGCCATCGCGACCTCCCGTCCCCATGATCACAACGCACTGACTGATCAGCAGATTAACCATCCGCCGGTTCAACGCTCACGCCAGGGGTCGGGTTACGCAAATCGGACGCTTGGCCACCGTACGGATCCGGTCGGCGGGCGCCGCCCCTCCCCCGGACTCCGTCCGGGGGGACCCTCACTACACGTGCTTGAAGCTCAGCAGGCGCCGACCCACTCCTCTGTGCCGTCGGAGAAGCGCTGGTGCTTCCAGATCGGCACCTCGTGCTTGAGGTCGTCGATCAGCTTCCGGCACGCCTCGAAGGCCTCCGCGCGGTGCGGGCACGACACGGCGACGACCACGGCCAGGTCGCCGACGGTCAGGTCGCCCACCCGGTGCACGGCGGCGAGGGCGCGTACGGGGTAGTCGGCGACGACCTTCTCCGCGACGCGGCGCAGCTCGGCCTCGGCCGTGGGGTGGCGGGAGTACCCGAGGGCGTCGACGTCGGCGCCGCCGTCATGGTTGCGCACGGTGCCCACGAACAGGGCGGTGCCACCGGCCGCGTCGTCGCCGACGGCGCGGAAGACCTCGTCGAGGGAGAGCGGGGTGTCACGGATCGCCAGCAGCCGGATCGGGTCCGCCGCCGCGCGCTCGCCGGGGTGGTCGTACGTGGGTGCCATGCGGCCATCGTGCCGCACGGGACTGACATCGCGGAATAGCGTTTTCGACCTGCCCGGCCACGCGCGCGTTGGAGCCTCCTACAGCACCCGCCGCACCGGCTTCCACGGGCTGCGGCGCCCACGGCCCCCGTGGGCGGCTCCGCGGCCCGTCACCGGTGCGGGCCCGGCCGGCCCGGGGCGGTCACAGGCCGCGGCGCTTGCGTGCCCGGCGTACGAGGGCCGCGGTGCCCAGCAGGGCCACCGTCGCGCCCGCGGCCCCGGCGGCCGTGGCGTCCTTGCGGCCGAGGCGGCGGCCGGCGACCGTGTGGCGGCCCTCCACCTCCTCCAGGAGCGCGGCGAGGACCTCCTCGTTGGTCCACCCCGGCCGCCAGCCCGCGTCGTGCAGCCGTCCGACGCTGACCACCCACGGATGCATGGTGTACGCGAGGTCGCCCGCCGGTGACGGAGTGAGGCCGATGCGGTGCAGCCGGGCGGCCGCCCCCAGGGCCACGGCCGACGGCAGCTCCATGCGGCGGATGCCGCTCAGCTCCTCGACCTCCTCCTGCTCCAGCCAGCCGTCGCAGCCGACCGCGAACTCGCCCTCCACCTTCTCCAGCGCCGCGTACTCCAGCGCGCTGACCAGGTCCTCGACGTGGCAGAACTGCCAGGCCGGACGCGATCCGGCGACCACCAGCAGCCGGGGCGACTCGAAGTACCGCGTCAGCGCCGTGTCCGTCCCGCCCACCAGGACGGCGGGGCGCACGACGGTGACGTTCAGGCCGGGGTGCGCGCGGGGCGCCCGGCGGGCCAGGCGTTCGATCTCCAGCAGGTCGCCCACACCGGTGGCCTCGGCGGTCGCCCGCAGCTCGGCGTCCTCGGAGAGCGGGATGTCGTTGTCGGGCAGCGCGCCGTAGACCATGGCGGAGGTGCACAGGACGACCCGGTGGACGCCCGCCGCGGCCGCGGCGGTCAGCACCGTCTGCGTACCGCGCACGTTGTACGCCGTACGGGCGGCCGCGTCGGTCTCCAGGTCGAGGTCGAGCGCCAGGTGCACGACGACGTCGGCACCGCGCAGCTTCTCGGCGATGGCGGGGTCCCGCACGTCGAGGATGTGCCACTGCGCCTCGGAGACCTCGCCACGGCGCTCGTCGATGGCGATGACCTGCTTGACCTCCTCGGACGCGGCGAGGCGCCGGGTGAGCAGGTCTCCGACGCCGGACGCGGCACCGGTGACCGCGACGACGGGGCCGCGGCCGGACTGGGTTGAGTTGTTTCGCCTCTGGCGAACTTCGGCGCCGCGCTCTGCGGGAACCTGCGGATCTGGGGAACTCACCGGGCGTCTCCAGCGGTTGTCTTCAGTACGTACGTGTATGACGCGTACGTACCAGGTGGCGTCCATCCTGCCGCAGGCCATGAGCCGGTGGAGCACCGAGCCCACATCCGGCTCGGATGTCTACGCTGGTGGTGTTGTCGGGCAGCCGCCGCCGGCAGGAAGCCGGCGGCCCTACGAGCCGAGGAACCCCGTGAGTGACACCCCATTCGGATTCGGCCTTCCGCCGGAGGAGCCGGAGGACGGCGACGAAGGCAAGAAGAAGGGACCCGCCGAAGGTGGCAAGGGTGCCGGTGGGAACCCCTTCGGGTTCGGCGGCATGCCGGGCGGCGGGGACAACCCGTTCGCCGCGATGTTCGGTTCGCTGAACCCCGCGGACCTGGGCGCGGCCTTCCAGCAGCTCGGACAGATGCTGAGCTATGAGGGCGGTCCGGTCAACTGGGACATGGCCAAGCAGATCGCCCGCCAGACGGTCTCGCAGGGCACGTCCGACGGCACCAAGGACGCCAGCGTGGGCCCGGCCGAGCGGGCGGCGGTCGAGGAGGCCGTGCGCCTCGCCGACCTGTGGCTGGACGGCGTGACGTCCCTGCCCTCGGGGGCGAGCACCGCCGTGGCGTGGAGCCGCGCGGAGTGGGTCGAGGCGACGCTGCCGGCCTGGCAGCAGCTCGTGGACCCGGTCGCCGAGCGGGTCGGCGCGGCGATGGGCGACGTCCTGCCCGAGGAGATGCAGGCCATGGCGGGCCCGCTGATCGGCATGATGCGTTCCATGGGCGGCGCCATGTTCGGCCAGCAGATCGGCCAGGCCGTGGGCGTCCTGGCCGGCGAGGTGGTCGGTTCGACCGATGTCGGGCTGCCCCTGGGGCCGGCCGGCAAGGCCGCGCTGCTGCCGCTGAACGTGGCGGCGTTCGGCAAGGACCTGGGCGTGCCGCAGGACGAGGTCCGGCTGTACCTGGCGCTGCGCGAGGCCGCCCACCAGCGGCTCTTCGCCCACGTGCCGTGGCTGCGCTCGCACCTGTTCGGCGCGGTCGAGGGGTACGCCCGCGGGATCAAGGTCGACACCGGCAAGCTGGAGGACGCGGTCGGCGGGCTCGACCCGTCCAACCCGGAGCAGTTGCAGGAAGCCCTCCAGCAGGGCATGTTCCAGCCGGAGGACACCCCGGAGCAGAAGGCCGCCCTGGCCCGTCTGGAGACGGCTCTGGCGCTGGTCGAGGGCTGGGTCGACGCGGTGGTCCACGAGGCCGCCAGGACCCGTCTGACGTCCGCCGACGCGCTGCGCGAGACGCTGCGCCGCCGCCGCGCCTCGGGCGGTCCGGCCGAGCAGACGTTCGCCACGCTGATCGGTCTGGAGCTGCGGCCCCGCCGGCTGCGCGACGCCGCCCGGCTGTGGGCGTCGCTCACGGACGCGCGGGGTGTCGACGGCCGCGACGGCCTGTGGGAGCACCCGGACATGCTGCCGACGGCGTCCGACCTGGACGACCCGGACGGCTTCGTCCACCGCGAGCACCTGGACTTCTCCGAGCTCGACAAGATGCTCGGCGAGGCCGCCGGCCGGGACGGCCGCGCCCAGGGCGAGGGCGGCACGGGCCAGGGCGGCAAGGGCGAGGACGGCACGCGTGAGGACGACTCCGACAAGTGACCCTGCACGATGACGCCGTCCTGGTACTGAAGGCGTACGAAGGGTCCGGGGACCAGGCGGAGCTGCGCCAGGTCTACCTGGACCACCTGTCGGCCCACCCGGACGGGATGTGGAAGGCGTGCGGGGCCGGGCACCTGACGGCCAGCGCGCTGGTGGTGGACCCGTCACGGGGGCGGGTCCTGCTCACCCTGCACAAGAAGCTGGGCATGTGGCTCCAGATGGGCGGCCACTGCGAGCCCGGGGACGAGACGGTCGCCGCCGCCGCGCTGCGGGAGGCCACGGAGGAGTCCGGGATCCCCGGGCTGACGCTGATGGCGGGCGGCCCGGTCCGGCTGGACCGGCACCCGATCCCGGCTCCCTGCCACTGGCACCTGGACGTGCAGTATCTGGCGGTCGCGCCGCCGGACGCGGTGGAGGCGATCAGCGACGAGTCGCTGGACCTGCGGTGGTTCGGTTACGACGAGGTGGCGGCCGTGGCCGACGCCTCGGTCGTCCGGCTGGCCGAGGCGGCCCGCGCGGCGCTCTAGGACCGGCGCGCGATTCAGGGGCACGGGTAAGGGGCGGTCACCGTGGTGACCGCCCCTTACCCGTGTGTCGCGTCAGTTCCAGGCGTTGTTCTGGTTCTGGGCGTGCGCGCCGTGCTGGCCGACGCCGAACTGCGCCCCCACGCCCTGCCCGATCTGGGCGTTCTGCGGCGGCATGACCTCGCTGGGCTGGACGAGCGCGAAGCCCTCGCCCAGGAAGCTCAGTTCCCAGCCCTCGCCGGTGGAGCCG
Source organism: Streptomyces sp. WAC05374 (assembly GCF_004353505.1). Taxonomy (GTDB): domain Bacteria; phylum Actinomycetota; class Actinomycetes; order Streptomycetales; family Streptomycetaceae; genus Streptomyces. Next base: position 71,311 of record NZ_SMNQ01000011.1, on the reverse strand, counting down.
CGCCGGCGGCGGACGTTGGACGAGTGGGTCTGCGCCTGCATCTGCACGCGCAGCGACGACGACCAGGCGACGATCGCGTCCGCGTCGGCGTTGACGTACTTGTCCGGGGTGACCTGCATCATCAGCGGCTGGCCCGAGGTCATCAGGGCGACCTTGCCCCGGCCGGAGATGTTGAGCTGGTACTTGCCCGACCCCGAGATGCCGTACTGGCTGTCCACCGCGATGACCTCGGTGTGCAGCGTGGAGTCCAGCGCCAGCACATAGGCGCTGTCCACGGTCATGCCCTCCTGGTCGACGTCCACGACGTGGATGTATTGGGCCAGGTTGGCGAAGTAGACGGTGCCCTGCCCGGAGCAGCGCATCAGGTCCAGGCCCTCACCGGTGTTGGCGCGGGCGCGGCGCTGGTTGTTGTTCTGGTACTCGCCGTCGAAGTCCATCAGCCCCTGGTACGCGACCATGGCGCCCTTGCGGGCGAGGACGTCGTCGTGCCCGGTGAGCGTGACCCGCAGGAGCTGCGGGTTCTGGACGACGTACCGCTCCTGGCTCTGCTGTTCGGTGTGGCTGAAAAGCGGGCTCTGCATGGTGTTTCTCGCTCCCCCTCAGCCCCGGATCCGCAGGCGGTCGGTGCTGTCCTCGCTCGGCTGTACGACGACGATGCCCTGCCCGGAGAAGGCCATCTGGTACGCCTCCCCGCTGCCCCGCCCGATCAGGGAGGAGGCCTTGAAGCTGCGCTTGCCCTTCACCTTCAGGGCCGGCGACCAGGCGACGAGCGCGTCGGGGTCGACGTACGTCTCGTCCTCGCCCCGGCCGCAGTCGACGACGATGGGGGTGCCGCGCGAGGTCAGGGCGACCCAGCCGGTTCCGGCGAACTGGACGTTCCACAGTCCCTGTCCGGCGAACTTGGCCATGCCCTTGACCCTCTCGGCGCCCCACTGGAGGTGCGCGTCGAAGGCCAGCACATTGGTGCCGTTGACGGACAGCGCGTCGTTGTTGAGGTTGATGACGACGACGTCGGCGCCGTAGTCGGCGAGGTAGAGCAGCCCGTCACCGGAGCACTTCATGACCGGTGCGCCCTCGCCGGTCACCCACTGGGAGGCGATCTGGCGGACGGCGGGCGGGTTCGGCTCGTACTGGACGAAGCCCTCGTAGGCGACGACGGAGCCGGTGCGCGCGAACAGGTCCTGGCCCGAGGCCATGGCGACCTTGAGCATGTGGCGGCCGTGGTTCTCCATGCGTGCCGCGACGGGGGTCGGGGCGTAGCCCGCGAGTTGCTGGTTCATGGTTCGGGCTCCCTCAGACCTCGTAGGGCTGGACGACGATGAAGTTGCCGGGAGCGCCCCGGAACTGGAGGTTGACGGTCTCCCCGCTGTGGCCGGGGTAGGCGTTGCGGCGGAGCCGGACCTGGCTGGACAGGATCACCTGCGAGGCGGACGACCAGGCGACGACGGCGTTGCAGTCGGCGAAGGTGGTCGGGGTGACGGGCAGGACGACCGGGACGCCGTGCGTCTTGACGACGACCGTGCCAGTACCGGTGAACTGCATGGTGAACAGCGCGCCGCCGGGGATGCCGTGGCCCTCGATGCGGCGGACTTCGTACTGGAGCGTCTCGTCGAAGGCGAGCACGTTCTCGGCGGAGACGCAGATGCCGTCGCCCTGGAGCTCGATGGGGTGCAGGTGCGCCCCGTTCTCGGCGAGGAACACCTGGCCGCGGCCGGTGCAGCGCATGAGCTGCATCTCCTGGCCCGTGGCGTTGCCGACGATGCGGCCGGAGAAACCGGCTCCCTTGTACCCGAATTCGACCTTGCCCTGGTACATGACCATGCTGCCCTGCCGGGCGAGGACGGGCGTGCCGCCCATGGCGAGGTCGACCCGCATGAGCTGCTGGTTCTGCGGCGTCCAGCGCTGACCGGTGGCGGTCTCGCGGTACTTCTGGAGCGCGGCCTCGAGTCCGGGCCCGGACTGGGGCGCGCCCTGCGGCATGCCTCCCGGGGGCATGCCTCCCATGGGCGGCTGCTGCCCGTAGGGCTGGGCGTACTGCTGCTGGCCGTAGGGGGCCGCGGGCTGCTGGCCGTACGGGGACGGCGCACCGTGCGGTGGTGTCTGGCCGGGCACCTGGCCGTACTGCGGCTGCTGCGGCGGCTGCCCGTACTGCGGCTGCTGGGGCGGCTGGCCGTACGGGGACGCCGGGGGCGGCGGGGTCGGCGCGGCCGGTGCCATGGGCGCGGCCAGCGTCGGCGCGGTGTGCACCGGCTGCTGCGGCGGGGCCGGGGCGGGCGCGGGTGCGGGTGCGACGGGCGCGGGTGCCGCCGGGGCGGGCGCGGGTGCCGCCGGGGCGCCGAACGACGGGGCGGGCTGCGGTGCCTGCGGCGTGGCCGGGGCGGCGAAGGCGGGCGGCGCGAAGGACGGCGCCGCGGCCTGCGGCTGCTGCGGGGCGGCCGGCTCCTCCTCGGCGACCTCGCCGCCGAAGTTCTTGAGCAGCGCCTCCAGGCCTCCGTCGAAGCCCTGGCCGACGGCGGCGAACCGCCACACGTCCTTGAGATAGAAGTCACCCAGCATCACCGCGCGCTCGGTGCTGAACTCCGAGCCGTCGAACGCGTACCGGGCGACCTCCTCGCCACCGGCGACGATACGGATGTATCCGGGGCCCACCTGGGACATCTGTCCGGCGCCGTCGATCGTCGCGGTGAAGGACAGCTTGTGGATGTGCGGCGGGATGCGGTCGAGCGTGACGCGGAAGGACTCGGTGTCGCCGGCCTGCGCGCCCAGGAGCTGGATGGACTCCTCGGGCGACTTCGGCTGGTTGAAGAAGATGAAATACCGGTCGTCCGAGAGCTGCTCATTGGCGTCCAGGCCGAAGCAACTGATGTCGAAGGTCAGCCCTGGAGCGGCGATCTGCACACCCACGTACAGATCGGTTCCGGGCGTGAGATCGCTGATCTTGGCCTTGTGGCCCCGTTGGAATTCCCTGGCCATGCGTAACGACCGTCCCCCATCCCGATTTTTGAATGCGTCGCGCCAGGCTAACGGCTGGCGACGACATTGAGCCAAGTCGGGACTGTTTCGGTACAGGATCGGTGAATGTCACTCTCCGCGAGCGGCCGGCAGGTGCGGCAACCGGCCCGCCGCGACGACGCCTTCGAGGTATCCCCGGGCCCGTTCGGTACGCGGGTAGGCCTCCAGCAGCCGCCAGAACCCCGGCCCGTGGCCGGGCACCAGCAGGTGGGCCAGCTCGTGGACGAGGACGTAGTCCACGACGTACTCCGGCATGCCCTGCAAGCGGTGCGACAGGCGGATGCTGCCCTCCACCGGCGTGCAGGACCCCCACCGGGTGTTCTGGTTGGTCACCCATCGCACGGACGTCGGCCGCGCCCTGCCGCCGAAATACTGGGCGGACAGCCGCTCGGCCCGCTCGGTCAGCTCGGTGTCGCCGAGGACGCGTCTGCTCTCCTGGGCGGCGAGCTTGTCGAGCATCACGTTCACCCAGCGCCGCTCCTCCGCCTCCGACATCCGGGCGGGGATGAGCACGACGGTGCGGTCGCCCTCGCGGTAGGCGGAGACGGTCCTGCTGCGCCGGGTGCTCCTGCGGACCTCGACCGCACTCGTCCCCGGGCCACGGGACGGGTCGCTGGTCGGACTGCGCTGTGGGTCGGCGGGCACGCCCCGACGTTACCCGCTGTCAGCGGGGGAAGTCCCGCCTCCGGAACGGTTGGCGTGTGATCCATCCACAGCCTGCACCATTTGAACGACTAATGCACCGGGCCTGTGGACAACTTTCCCCGGCTGCCCTCGCCGCCGGGCATTCTGCTCCCGGGAGATCGGCGAAGACCGCCGGGAGATCGCCGGAGACGGCAGTGGATCACCGCGGCGGATGAGGATCACGGGGGCGGATATGCATCCGATGGTGAAGCCCGCGCTGCGGCGTGCCTGGCGGAATCTGCAGTACGTGCAGTTCGGGGCGGCGCCCGCGCACGCGGTGGTGGTCGGCCCGGTGGACACGACCACGGGCAGTCTGCTCGCGCTCTTCGACGGGACGCGGGGGCTGGGCCCGCTGCGTGAGGAGGCCCGGGCGCTGGGGCTGCCGGACGGGCGGCTGGAGGCGCTGCTGGACCGGCTGGCCGAGGCGGGGCTGCTGGACGACACGACGGCCGGCGCCCCGGCGACGGATGCGCTGCGGAAGGAGGACGGCGCACTGGACCGGCTGCGCGCCGACCTCGCGTCGCTTTCCGTGGTGTACCGCGAGCCGGGCGGGGCCGCCCTGCGGTTGGCGGCGCGGCGGGGGATGCGGGTGCAGGTGAGGGGCGCGGGGCGGGTGGGCGCCGGCATCGCGGCCCTGCTGTCGGCCGCGGGGGTGGGCCGGGTGGAGGTGCTGGACGGGGAGCGGGTCGAGCCGTGGGACGTGACGCCCGGCGGGCTGCCGGCGGAGGCGGTGGGTGAGCGGCGAGCCGCGGCGGCCCGGCGGCTGGTGGGGCGGTCGGCGCCGGGCGGCAGGGCGCCTCGGGCGGCGCGTCCGGGGAGCCGGGCGGGATCGGAGCCGGGGCTGTCGCTGGTCGTGGTCGCCCCCCGGGACGGCCTGGGGGCGTACGCCCCGGACCCGGTGCCCGCCGACGACTGGGTCGCCACGGGCACGCCTCACCTCTACGCGGGGGTGCTCGAGGCGACGGGGGTGGTGGGCCCGCTGGTGCTGCCCGGGGGCACGGCGTGCGCGGGGTGCGTGGAGCTGGAGCGGTCGGACCGGGACCCGGCGTGGCCGCGGATGCTGGCACAGTGGCGTTCGGGACGGCAGAGCAGGGTGCCGGCCTGCGATCTGGGCCTGGCCGCCGCGGTGGCGGGTCTGGCGGCGGCGCATGCGCTGGCCTTCCTGGACGGGGAGTTGCCGGCGAGCACGGGCGCGCGGTGGGAGGCTTCGCTGCCGTTGCTGGAGTGGCGCTCGGAGCGGATGACGCCCCACGCGGGGTGCCCTTGCGGGGCGGCCGGACGCACTCGGGGGGTGCACGCCTCGGGCCCCGCGAGCGGGCAGGACACAATGGCTGGGTAACCGCGGTCGACGGAGCGCCGCCGATGGCGAACACGGCACGGCAGGCTGGGATTTGGAGGGGCGCATGTCTGATCTTCCCCGGAAGGCGGTAACCCGTACCGCCAAGTTGGCCGCGTTGCCCCTGGGCTTCGCCGGCCGGGCCACGTGGGGGCTGGGCAAGCGGATCGGGGGCAAATCCGCGGAAATCGTGGCGCGGGAGCTTCAGCAGCGCACCGCGGAGCAGTTGTTCCGCGTGCTGGGCGAGCTCAAGGGCGGTGCGATGAAGTTCGGGCAGGCGATGTCCGTCTTCGAGTCGGCACTGCCGGAGGAGATAGCGGGGCCTTACCGGGCGGCGCTGACCAAGCTCCAGGATGCGGCTCCGCCGATGCCGACCCGGACGGTCCACGCGGTGCTGGAGGAGCGGCTCGGCGAGCAATGGCGGGAGCTGTTCCTGGAGTTCGAGGACAAGCCGTCGGCGGCGGCGTCGATCGGCCAGGTGCACCGGGCCGTGTGGCACGACGGCCGTGAGGTCGCGGTGAAGGTGCAGTACCCGGGGGCGGGTGAGGCGCTGCTGTCGGACCTGGCGCAGCTCGGCCGGTTCGCCCGGCTGCTGGGGCCGCTGATCCCGGGCATGGACATCAAGCCGCTGATCGCGGAGCTGCGGGACCGGGTCGCGGAGGAGCTGGACTACGCCCTGGAGGCCACGGCCCAGCGGGAGCACGCCGAGGAGTTCGCGGACGATCCGGATGTGGTGGTGCCGGGTGTGGTGCACCAGTCCGATCAGGTGCTGGTGACCGAGTGGATCGACGGCATACCCCTGTCGGAGATCATCGCGGACGGCACGCCGGAGCAGCGGGACCGGGCGGGGCAGTTGCTGGCGCGGTTCCTGTTCTCGGGGCCGGCCCGGACGGGGCTGCTGCACGCGGACCCGCACCCGGGGAACTTCCGGCTCCTGCCGGCGGCGGAGGAGGACGGTGACGACGCGGCGGACTGGCGGCTCGGCGTCCTGGACTTCGGCACCGTGGACCGGCTGCCCGGCGGCCTGCCGGAGACCATCGGGGCCTGTCTGCGGCTGACCCTGGAGGGCGACGCGGAGACGGTCTACGAGCTGCTCCGCGAGGAGGGTTTCGTCAAGGAGACCATCGACCTCGACCCGGACGCGGTCCTGGAGTACCTGCTGCCGATCATCGAGCCGGCGGAGGCCGACGAGTTCACCTTCACCCGGGGCTGGATGCGCGGCCAGGCCGCCCGGATCGCCGATATGCGTTCCCCCGCGCACCAGTTGGGCAAGCAGCTCAATCTGCCGCCCTCGTACCTGCTCATCCACCGTGTGACGTTGAGCACCATCGGGGTGCTGTGCCAACTGAACGCCACGGTGCGGCTGCGGGAGGAGCTCGAGTGGTGGCTGCCCGGCTTCCTTCCCGAGGACGACGCCGATCCTGCCCCGGCGGAGGCGCACGTCTGACCGCGGTGGGGCCGCTGCCGGCCCCGCCGGTCACCGCCGGGTCACCACCAGGCGGAGTCGAGTCTGCTCTCGATGGCTCTGAGGTGGGCCCGGGCGCAGTCGTCGCAGAAGTAGAGACGGCTGCCGTTCTCCACCGAACAGGTCCAGGTCACCGGGAGGCTGTCGGCGGTCGCGCCGCAGCGGGAACACACCACGCTCGGCGCATCCGGCTGCGCGGGGGGAGAAGTCCGCTCGTTCACTACGAGACGATAACTCCGCCGGACGGCTCGGGCGGGGCGCAACGCACCGCGGGGACCGGTCCGTGACGGACCGGTCCCCGCGAGTGGGAGTGGCAGTGCCCGGACGGCACTAGTGCATGACGGCCATGGCCAGCGCACGGCGGGCGCGCAGCGAGACGCGCTCGGCGCGCCGCTGCATGCGCCGGGCGGCGACCAGGCGCAGGGCCTGGCGTTCCGCGTCGGCTTCCCGCAGGCGCTCGTGCATATGGGCACGGGCCAGGGCTTCTTGGATGAGTTGCATCTCACGGTTCCTGTTCTGACGCGAGGCGTTCGCGCCGATGGTGCTGACGGCTGGGGTGGCGGAGCCGGACGGCTCGCTGGTGGAAGAGGTCATCGGGGCCTGCTTCTGGGGATCGTGCGTGAGGGGGCGGTCGATGGTTCCGGCGCGGACGTTCATGCCGTGACCGGGTTCTTGCGCGGGCGGCCACGGGGCCGCTTGCGGGCGACGACCACACCCTGGACGAAGAGCTCACCGCCCCAGACGCCCCACGGCTCGCGCCGCTCCTTGGCGCCCGCGAGGCAGGCCGCCATGAGCGGGCAGGTGCGGCAGAGGGACTTGGCGTACTCCACGTCGGCCGGCGACTCGGCGAAGAAGACCTCCGGGTCGTAGGAGCGGCACGGGACGGGTACGCCGAGGTTCTCGATGGCGTCGTCGAGCGCGGTGAGCGCGGTGAGGGGGGTCAAGGTGGGGTCCTCCGTGAGGCCGGGCGGGGGGATCGTCTCGGAAGGCGGTACGGACGGGGCGTGCGCTTCGAGTTGCACGGTGTCTTTTTCCTCGTCTGGTCGGTCCGGCCTGTTGGCCGGTGGGCTGGTACCGGGTTGTGCTGCGTACCGAGGCCCCTTCGCTCCGTTCCGCCCGTTCGGGCAAAACAGAAGGGCCGCGGATCCCGGGTGGGGTTCCGCGGCCCTGAAGGCGCCGGCCTGATCCTGGATCAGGCTGGATCACTCCAGGGTTCGAGCCCACGGAAGGCCCACATCGTGTGGTGCTGCTGCGTCTGCTTCGTGATGTCGGCACTGGCCGCCGCAAAGGCATAGGCCTGGGCCTTGCCTGCTGCTACTCCTGCTGCCAGTGCCTTGGTCGGTCGCTCATTGCGCTCCCGGGCCGGAAGAGCGGCCAGGAGCATGGCGGGACGCACGGCCGCGAAGCCGGGCAGACCGGTGCCAGGGAACGCCGAACCGGAGAGGCCGAGCGAGCAGGCGGAGACGACCGAGCGATCGGTCATTTTGGCGGTGGTGCTGACGAAGCTGGTGTTGATGCTGATCACTGGAATCGCCTCCTCTCGGCGTCTCGGGGGGATCGGTCGGAACCGGTCCCGCGCGTATTCGGATAAGTACAGCACGAAGACAGGGCTTCGGAGAAGCCGCTGTTTCCGTGGTTAAGAACCTATGGGGCTTGACGGGGCGGGCGCAAACTATTTTTGCGACGAGTTTGGATCAGTGCTCGCCGTCCCCCTCGTCAGGCTCCTGACCTGCGCAAATGGCCAGGACGTCGGCGCCGAAGCGCTCGAGCTTCCGTACACCCACGCCGGAGATCCGAGCCAGCTCGCCGTCCGTGCCGGGGACGGCCTCGGCGATCGCCATCAGCGTCTTGTCGGTGAAGACGCAGTACGGGGGCTGGGCGAGGCGCCGGGCCTGGTCCGAGCGCCAGTCCCGCAGCCGCTCGTAGAGGCCCTCGTCCATGTCGGAGGGGCAGTCCTCGCAGCGCATCAGCTTGATGTCGCCCGCGTCGGTGAGCGTCGCGCCGCACACCCGGCACCGCACGGGTCCGCGGCGCCCGCGCCGCGCACCGCCCGCCGTGCCTCCGCCCCGCTCGGCCCCACCGGCACCGCCGCGGCCCGCGGTGCGGGCGCCGGGGGCGGCGGAGCCGGGGCGCAGCCCGGCCAGGAACCGGGTGGGCCGGCGCGAGGCACGGCCGCCCGGGGAGCGGGCGAGCGCCCAGGACAGGGAGAGGTGGAGCCGGGCACGGGTGACGCCCACGTACAGCAGGCGGCGCTCCTCCTCGATCTGCTCATCGGTCTTGGCGTAGGTGATCGGCATCATGCCCTCGGTGAGGCCGACCAGGAACACCGCGTCCCACTCCAGACCCTTGGCCGAGTGCAGTGAGGCGAGGGTGACGCCCTGGACGGTCGGGGCGTGCTGGGCGGCGGCCCGCTCGTCGAGCTCGGCGACCAGGTCGCTCAGGGTGGCACCGGGCCGGGCGCGGGCGAAGTCCTCGGCGAGCCGGACCAGCGCGGCGAGGGACTCCCAGCGGTCGCGGACCGCGCCGGACCCGGCGGGCGGCTCGGTGGTCCAGCCCTTGGTGGACAGCACCGCCCGCACCTGCGAGGGCAGGTCCTCGGCGTCGTCCAGCAGTGAGTCGTTGCCCCCCGCGCGGGCCGCGCCGCGCAGGGCGACGCCCGCTTCGCGTACCTCGGCCCGCTCGAAGAAGCGCTCGGCGCCGCGAAGCTGGTAGGGCACGCCCGCGTCGGCGAGGGCCTGCTCATAGACCTCGGACTGGGCGTTGATCCGGTAGAGCACGGCGATCTCGCCGGCCGGGACGCCCGCGGCGATCAGGTCGCGGATGCGGCGGGCGGTGCCTTCCGCCTCGCTGGGCTCGTCGGCGTACTCGGTGTAGACCGGGTCGGGGCCGGGGTCCCGCTGGGAGACGAGCTCCAGGCGGTGCTCGGCGGCACGGCCGCGGGCCTGGGCGAGCAGCCCGTTGGCCAGGTGGACGACCTGGGGTGTCGAGCGGTAGTCGCGGACCAGCTTCACGATGGTGGCGTTGGGGTGCCGGGTGCGGAAGTTCAGCAGGTGGTCGGGGGTGGCGCCGGTGAAGGAGTAGATCGTCTGGCTGGCGTCGCCCACGACGCACAGGCTGTCGCGGTCGCCGAGCCAGAGGTCCAGGAGGCGCTGCTGGAGCGGGGAGACGTCCTGGTACTCGTCCACCACGAAGTGCTGGTACTGGCGGCGGATCTGGTCGGCGATGTCGTGCCGGTCCTGGAGGATGCCGACGGTGAGCAGCAGCACGTCCTCGAAGTCGATGGTGGCGCGGTCCCGCTTGAGCTGCTCGTACAGGGAGTAGATCTGGCCAATCTCGGCGGTGTCGCGCGGGGCCTCCCGGTCGGCCTTGGCGACGGCGGCCGGGTAGTCGGCGGGGACGGTCTGGGTGACCTTGGCCCACTCGATCTCCCCCGTGACGTCGCGGAGCTCGTTGCGGTCGAGCCGGACACGGCAGCGGGCGGCCGCCTCGGCGACGAGCTGCACCTTGCGCTCCAGCAGCCGGGGCATTTCCCCACCGACGGCTTTCGGCCAGAAGTACTGGAGCTGGCGGAGGGCGGCCGAGTGGAACGTCCGCGCCTGCACACCGCCCGCGCCGAGCTGCCGCAGCCGGCCGCGCATCTCGCCGGCGGCGCGGTTGGTGAACGTGACGGCCAGCACACTGCTGGGCTGGAGTATGCCCGCGCGGACCCCGTACGCGATGCGGTGGGTGATCGCGCGCGTCTTGCCCGTGCCGGCGCCCGCGAGCACGCACACCGGACCGTGCAGGGCGGTCGCCACTTCACGCTGCTCGGGGTCCAGCCCGTCGAGCACCGCGTCGGCGTCCGGCGGCGCGGCCAGGAACTGGCTCGGGCCCGGGGCCTGCGGGAAGAGAGTGGAGTGCGTTGCTGCTGTCACCCTGCCATGCTGCCAGGTCCCCCGGTGCGGACGGGACGGTTGTCCACAGGGCCGGGCCCGCGGTCGTACTAGTACGACGACCTCACACAGTCCTGCGGAACGCGTCCGGGAATGGTGAGGGGGACCCGTACGTTCTGCCTCTGGTGCCACCGCGGCACCCACCCCCGAAGCGACCCCGAGGAGCGCAGACGATGCAGGGCAGCCTGACGATGTACAGCACGACGTGGTGCGGCTACTGCCGGCGGCTGAAGAGCCAGATGGACCGGGAGGGCATCGCGTACACCGAGGTCAACATCGAGCAGGACCCGGAGTCGGCCGCGTTCGTGGAGAAGGCCAACGGGGGCAACCAGACCGTCCCGACCGTGCTCTTCGCGGACGGGACGACCCTGACGAACCCCTCGCTGGCCCAGGTGAAGCAGAAGATCGGCGTCTGACGCGGGCGTCAGGCGACGTTTCCGGGCTTTGGCAGCGGCTTGCCGTACCAGAGCTCGATCAGGCGGGCCGCGATCGAGATTCCGTACGGGGGAAGGACCTCGCCGGACTCGAAAGCGGCCCGCAGCTCTTCCCGGGAGAACCAGCGGGCCTCCTCGATCTCGTCCCCGTCCACGTTGATCTCCGAGGACGTGGCCCGCGCCATGAAGCCCAGCATCAGGCTCGACGGGAACGGCCACGGCTGGCTGGCGACGTACTCCACCTCGCCGACCGTCACCCCGGCCTCCTCGAAGACCTCCCGCGCCACCGACTGCTCGATCGACTCGCCCGGCTCCACGAAGCCGGCCAGCGTCGAGAAGCGGCCCTCCGGCCAGTGGACCTGCCGGCCCAGCAGCGCCCGGTCCTCCTCGTCGGTCACCAGCATGATCACCGCCGGGTCGGTACGCGGGTAGTGCTCCGCGCCGCAGGCCGGGCAGCGGCGGATGTGCCCGGCGGCCGCGATGACCGTGCGCTCGCCGCAGCGGGAGCAGAACCGGTGCAGCCGCTGCCAGTTCTCCAGGGCCACCGCGTGCACCATCAGCCCCGCGTCACGCGGCGACAGCAGCAGGCCCGCCTCGCGGAGCCCGGCGGGCCGGGCGGACTGGTCCATGCGGCCCGGGAGGGCGTCCTTCTGGAGCGCGAAGTAGCTGACGCCCTCCGCGTCCGTCCCCAGGAAGTACCGGTGGGTCTCGGTGACCGGGGCCTCGAAGGCGGGGGTCATGACCAGTTCGGTGCGGCCGTCGGGGGTGTCGTCGATCAGGACCTGCCCACCGGACACCACGAAGACCCGGGTGGTCGGGTGACTCCACGCAGCGGCCAGCCACGCCTCGTCGAGACGGTGGTGGGCCGCGCGGTCGATGCCGCTCGGGGCGGTGAGACCGATGGGACGGTGCCCGGCCTCGTTACTGATGGTGCTCACTGTGCTTCCAACTCCCCCGGTGGATGGGTTCTCCTGGGTGTCTGTTCAGCGGAGTGCGGCTCAGTGGACCGCGGCTCGGCGGAGTGCGGTGGACAGGTCGCCCCACAGGTGGGCGGTCGCCTCCACGCCCTTGAGCAGCAGGTCCAGCTCGACCTTCTCGTTCGGTGCGTGCCAGCCGTCGGACGGTACGGAGACGCCCAGGAACAGCACGGGCGCGGCCAGGACGTCCTGGAGGTCGGCGGCCGGGCCCGAGCCGCCCTCGCGGGTGAAGCGGATCTTCGCGCCGTCGAAGGCCCTGCTCATCGACCGTACGACGGACTGGAGCGCCGGGTGGTCCAGCGGCGTCAGGCAGGGGCGGGTCGGGGCACCGAAGGTGATCTTGTGGCGGATGCCGGCGGGCACCCGGGCGGCGACCCAGTCGCGTACGGCCGCCTCGACGGCGTGCGGGTCCTGGCCGGCCACCAGGCGGAACGACAGCTTGAGCTGCGCCGACGACGGGATGATCGTCTTGCCGCCGGGGCCCTGGTAGCCGCCCCCGATGCCGTTGACCTCGGCGGTCGGGCGGGCCCAGACCCGCTCCAGGGTGGAGTAGCCCGCCTCGCCGAGCGTCCCGTACGAGGCGGCGGTGGCCAGCCACGACGCCTCGTCGAACGGCAGCTCGGCGATCAGCTCGCGCTCGGCGTCGGTCAGCTCGGCGACACCGTCGTAGAAGCCGGGGATCGTCACCCGCTCGTCCTCGTCGTGCAGCGCCGCCACCAGGCGGGCGGCGACCGTCGCGGGGTTCGGGACGGCGCCGCCGAAGGAACCGGAGTGGATGTCCTGGTCGGGGCCGTACAGCTCGATCTCGCAGTCGGCCACGCCCCGCATGCCGGTGCACACGGTGGGCGTCGTCTCCGACCACATGCCGGTGTCCGAGACGATCACGGCGTCGGCGGCGAGACGGTCGCGCTGCCGCTCGACGAGGGCGCGGAAGTGCGGGGAGCCGGACTCCTCTTCACCCTCGACGAGGAGCTTGAGGTTGACGGCGGGGGCGGTACGGCCGGTCAGCGCCAGGTGGGCGCGCACGCCCAGCGTGTGGAAGAACACCTGGCCCTTGTCGTCGGCCGCACCGCGCGCGTGGAGCCGGTTCCCGCGGATCACCGGCTCGAAGGGGTCGGTGTCCCAGCCGTCCTCGCGGGCGGCGGGCTGGACGTCGTGGTGGCCGTAGACCAGCACGGTCGGGGCGCCTTCCTCACCGGAGGGCCACTCGGCGAAGACCGCCGGGGCGCCTTCGGTCTCCCACACCTCCACGACCGGGAAGCCGGTCTCCGTCAGCTTCGCCGCGAGCCACTCGGCGCTGCGCCGCACGTCCGGGGCGTGGACCGGCTGCGCCGACACGGACGGGATGCGCAGCCACTCGGTCAGGTCGTCGAGGAAGGCGGCGCGGTGCTGGGCTATGTACGTCCGTACGGTCTGGACGGCGCTGTCCGGGGTCTCGCTCATGCCCTTGAGCCTATCCGGGATCGGGGCCCGTCCCGTCGGCCGTCCCACGGAGCAGGATGCGCTCGAGCCCGTCCCGCCCGGGGAGGTCGTCGGGGCGTACGACCTCACCCGTCCGTACGTAGACGAAGGCGGCCGTGACCGCGTCGAGCGGCAGCCCGTGCTGCTCGGCCCAGGCGAGGCGGTACACCGCGAGCTGGAGGGGGTCGGCGGTGCGGGAGCGGTTGGTCTTCCAGTCGACGATCTCGTACGTGCCGCTCTCGCGGTCGCGGTAGACGGCGTCGATACGGCCCCGGATCACCCGGCCCGCGAGGGCGAGCTGGAAGGGCGCCTCGACGCGGTGCGGGGTGCGGCGGGCGTACGGGGTCCTCTCGAACGCCTCCTTCAGGGCGGCCAGGTCCCGCTCGTCGGCGATCTCCGGCTCGTCGCCGTCCGCCTCCCCGCCGGGCAGGTCGTCGGGGCCCGGCACCGGCAGCGGCAGCTCCTCGAAACGGGCCTCCACCCACGCGTGGAACCGCGTCCCGCGCCGCGCCGCGGGCTGCGGCGGTCGCGGCATGGGCCGGGCCAGCTCCTGGGCGAACGCGTCGGGGTCGGCGGCCAGCCGCAGGAGCTGGGAGGCCGACAGGGACGGTGGGAGCAGGACGTCGCGGGTGGTGGCGCGGGCGCGGAGCAGCTCACCGGTGAGGGCGTCGAGGTCGCGGTCCCAGGAGGCGATGGTGCGGGCCTCCTCGGGGGTGAGGCGGTGTTCCGTGCCGTGCCTTTCCGGCTCCGGGGGCGGGCCCGCGCGCCGGGGCGCGGGCAGGGACGGGTGCGGCGCGGCGGAGGTGCCGGTCGCCCCCACTGGGCCGCCGGAGGTGCCGGCCGGCTCCGCGCCGTCGGCGGCCGAGGGCCCGGCGGGCGGCTCGGTCGCCCAGTCGTCCCAGCCGGCGGGGTCGTCGGGGTCACCGGAGTGGTCGGGGCCGTCGGGCCACGGCTCGTCCATGTCCGCGAGGTCGTCGGGCCACGGTCCGTCCGCGAGGTCGCCCGGCCACGGCTCCCCGGGATCGGGGCGGTGCCCGGTGGTGGCGGGCGGCACGGGCTCCGGGTGGGCGTCCAGGTAGGCCATGACCTTGTCGGCGGCGGCGCGGCGGTGGGCCAGCGAGACGGGGTCCAGGGGCAGCGGCCAGGCGTGGTCGGCCGTGGACTCCTGGAGCATCGGGTTCTCGGCGTCCTCGGCCGGCTCGTCCGCCCAGGCCTCGATCTCGCCGAAGCCCGCCGCGCAGTGGTCGTACAGCGCGTCCAGGAACGCGGACGGGCCCCGGGGGCGCTTCTGGGAGGGGCCCCACCAGTGGGCCGAACCGAGGAGCAGGGTGCGGGGGCGGGTGAAGGTGACGTATCCGAGGCGGAGCTCCTCGGTGTGCTGGTGGTCCTTCATGGCGTCCTTGAAGGACTTCAGTGCCTTGGCGTCCCAGTCCTCGATCGCCGGCAGGGTCGGGGCGTCACCGCGCAGCCCGTGCGGCAGCACCTGGGGCTGGGAGGTCCAGGACTCACGGGACCTGGTGCTGGGGAACTGGGAGGTCACCAGCCCCGGGACGGCCACCACGTCCCACTCCAGGCCCTTGGACTTGTGGGCGGTGAGGACCTTGACGGTGTTCTCGCCGCCCGGCAGGGCGTTGTCCAGGCCCTTCTCGTACTGGGCGGCCGTGCGCAGGAAGCCCAGGAAGGCGAGCAGGGTCGCCTCTCCGTCCAGGGAGGCGAAGCCGGCCGCTGTGTCGAGGAAGTTCGCGAGGGTCTCGCGGCGCCGGGCCGCCAGGGCGTGCGGGGAGGCGGACAGCTCGACCTCCAGGCCGGTGGTGCCCAGGATGCGGTGCAGGACGTCCATCAGCGGGTCGGCCAGGGAGCGGCGCAGGTCGCGCAGCTCGGTGGCGAGGCGGGCGAACCGCACCCGCGCCTCCGCGGAGAACGGCAGGCCGTCGTCCTCGCCGGCCGGCTCCAGGAAGGTGTCCAGAGCGTCGGCGAGCGAGATCACCTCGGCGGGGTCGACGCCCTCGACGGCCGCCGCCAGCCGCTCGTCGGGGTCCGTGTCGCCGTCGTCGCGGGCCCGGTGCACCAGGAGCCGGGCGCGGCGCCCCAGCAGCGCCAGGTCGCGGGCGCCGATGCGCCAGCGGGGGCCCGTGAGCAGCCGTACCAGGGAGGCGTTGGCACCCGGGTCCTGGAGGACCTCGCAGACGGCGACCAGGTCGGCGACCTCCGGCAGGTGGAGCAGCCCCGACAGGCCGACGACCTCGACGGGGACGTCCCGGGCGACCAGGGCGGCCTGGATCTCGGGAAAGTCGGTGGCCGTACGGCACAGGACCGCGATGTCGCCGGGCTCCTTGCCGGTGCGCACGAGGTGGGCGATGGAGTCGGCCAGCCAGGCGATCTCCTCGGCCTGGGTGGGCAGCAGGGCGATCCGGACGGTGCCGTCGCGCTCCGCGCCGGGCGCCGGGCGCAGCGCCTCCACGCCCGCGTGCATGGCGCGCAGCGGCTCGGCGAGGCCGTTGGCGAGGTCCAGGAGGCGGCCGCCGCTGCGGCGGTTCTCGCTGAGCGCGAAGCGGGTGGCGGGGGTCCCGTCCGCGTACGGGAAGTGCTCGGGGAAGTCGTCCAGGTTGGCGACGGACGCGCCGCGCCAGCCGTAGATCGCCTGGCAGGGGTCGCCCACGGCCGTCACCGGGTGTCCGCAGCCGCCGCCGAAGAGGCCGGACAGCAGCAGCCGCTGGGCGACGGAGGTGTCCTGGTACTCGTCCAGGAGCACGACCCGGAATTCGCCGCGCAGGATTTCCGAGACCTCGGGGCGGGTGAGGGCCAGCTCGGCGGAGAGGGCGATCTGGTCGCCGAAGTCCAGCAGGTCCCGCTCCCGCTTGGCCGCGCGGTAGCGGATGACGAGGTCGGTGAGCTCGCGGCGGGCGGCGGCCGCCTCGGGGACCTTGCGGAGGTCGGCGTTGGTGAGGCGGGCGTCCGCGAGGGCGTCCAGGAGCGCGGAGTCGTGGCGGAGGAGGTCGGTGGGGCGTACGAGGTGTTCGGCGAGCTCCGCGTCGAGGGCCAGCAGGTCGCTGACGAGCGTGGGGAACGACTTGGTCAGGGCGGGGTACGGGCCGGGCGCCTCGCGCAGCACGCGCGCGGCGAGCTGGTAGCGGGTGGCGTCGGCGAGGAGGCGCGTGGTGGGCTCCAGGCCGATGCGCAGGCCGTGGTCGGTCAGGAGCTGCCCGGCGAAGGCGTGGTACGTGGAGATGCGCGGCTCACCGGGCGGATTGTCGGGGTCGATGACGTCGGGGTCGGTCACCCCGGCCCGGACGAGCGCCTTGCGGACGCGCTCGGCCAGCTCGCCCGCCGCCTTGTTGGTGAACGTCAGACCGAGGACCTGCTCGGGCGCGACCTGGCCCGTGCCGACCAGCCAGACCACCCGGGCGGCCATCACCGTCGTCTTGCCGGAACCGGCTCCGGCCACGATGACCTGCGGGGCGGGCGGCGCGGTGATGCAGGCCGTCTGCTCCGGGGTGAACGGGATGCCGAGGAGCTCCTTGAGCTGCTCGGGGTCGGTCAGGCGAGTGGTCACGGTCAACGAGGCTAACCGCCCGCACTGACAGCGCTCACTCCACGATGTGGCGGCCCTCGGGGCGGGCGCTGCACGAGGCCTGGAACGCGCAGTGGGTGCAGTGCTGGCCGGTGGTGGGGGTGAAACGTTCGTCCAGGACGCGGCCGGCGGCGGTGGCGAGCAGGTCGCCGACCCACGCGCCGTCGAGCGGTTCCTGGGCCTGGACCTTCGGCAGCCGCTCGCCGCCCTCCTTCTTGGGCGCGGCCTGCCGCAGGTGTACGAGTTCGGCGCCGCCGGGCTCGGGGCGCCGGCCGCCGAAGACCTCGTCGACGGCGCCCTCGCGCACGGCGAGCTGGTACACGGCGAGCTGCGGGTGACGGGCCACCTCGTCCCGGGTGGGGGCGGACTTGCCGGTCTTGAAGTCGACGACGTACGCGCGGCCGTGCTCGTCGGCCTCGACGCGGTCCATGGAGCCCCGGATGCGCACCTCGTACCGCCCCGCTTCGAGGGTGACGTCGAAGTCGTGCTCGGTGGCGGCGGGGGTGCGGCCGCCGCGGTCCATGACGTGCCAGCGCAGGAACCTCTCCAGTGCCACGCGCGCGTGCTCCTTCTCCTGGGCGGACTTCCAGGGGGCGTCGAAGGCGAGCGCGTCCCAGACGGAGTCCAGGCGTTCCATGAGGACGGCCAGGTCGGCCGGGGTGCGGCCGGAGGCGACCTCGTCGGCGAGGACGTGGACGACGTTGCCGAAGCCCTGGGCGGCGGTCGCGGGCGCGTCCGCCTTGACCTCGCGGCCCAGGAACCACTGCAGGGAGCAGGTGTTGGCGAGCTGGTCGAGGGCGCTGCCGGAGAGCGCGACGGGGTGGTCGCGGTCGCGGAGGGGCACGGCCGCGTGGGTCGGCTCGTACAGGCCCCACCAGCGGTAGGGGTGGGCGGCGGGTACGAGCGGCTGCCCCTCGTCGTCGGTGAGCGCGGCGAGCCGGGCCAGGCGCCGGGCGGCGGCGTCCCGCAGCGCCGGGGTCGCACCGGGGTCGACGGTGGTGGCGCGCAGCTCGGCGACGAGCGCGGCCACGGCGAGCGGGCGGCGGGGCCGGCCGGTGACGTCCTTGGGCTCGACGCCGAGTTCGGTGAGGAACCGCGAGGGCTGGTCGCCGTCGTCGGCGGGCGCCTTGACGGCGGTGACGACGAGCCGGTCGCGGGCGCGGGTGGCGGCCACGTAGAAGAGGCGGCGTTCCTCGGCGAGGAGGGCGCCGGGCGTGAGCGGCTCGGCGAGGCCGTCGCGGCCGATGCGGTCGGCCTCCAGGAGGGAGCCCCGGCGGCGCAGGTCCGGCCAGAGGCCCTCCTGTACGCCGGCCACGACGACCAGGCTCCATTCCAGGCCCTTGGAGCGGTGGGCGGTCATGAGGCGTACGGCGCCGGGGCGTACGGGCCGCCTGGACAGGGTGTCGGCGGCGATGTCGTGGGCGTCGAGCTCTTCGAGGAAGTTCAGCGCGCCGCGCCCGCCGGTGCGCTCCTCGGCGCGGGCGGCGGTGTCGAACAGGGCGCACACGGCGTCGAGGTCGCGGTCGGCGTTGCGGCCGGCCGCGCCGCCCCGGAGCGCGGCACGCTGGAGGCGGGCGGGCCAGGGGGTGCCGTTCCACAGGAGCCAGAGGGCCGCCTCGGCGGTGCCGCCGTCCGCCAGCAGCTCGCGCGTGTCGCGCAGCAGCGCGCCGAGCCGCTGGGCGCCGCGGGCGTACGCCGGGTCGTGGGTGACGAGCCGCTCGGGCTCGGCGAGGGCGCGGGCGAGCAGGACGTCGGAGGGCGGCGGCACCTTGTTGCCGCCGGCCCGTTCCTCGTCGCGCAGGGCGCGCCCGAGGCGGCGCAGGTCGGCCGCGTCCATGCCGCCGAGCGGCGAGGTGAGCAGGCTGATCGCCGTCTCGGTGTCGAGCCAGGGCCGGACCTGCGCGGGAGCGTCGTCGTCCCGGAGGACCGCGGTGGCGTCGCCGGCCGGGGCGTCGCCGGGGGCGGTGGCGGGGTCGCCGGGCGCGGCGGGGTCGCCGGGCGCGGGGTCGCCCGGGGCGGCGGTGGCGGGGTCACCGGGCGCGGGGTCGCCCGGGGCGGCGGTGGCGGGGTCACCGGGCGCGGGGTCACCGGGCGCGGCGGGGTCACCGGGCGCGGCGGTGGCGGGGTCACCGGGCGCGCCACCAGCCGGAGCCGATGCACCACCCGAAGGGTCGGGGGCGGCGGGTGCGGCCGGCGGGCTTTCCGGGGTGGCGGCCGCGCGCAGGGCGGCCAGCAGGGGGGCGACGGCGGGCTCGTGGCGCAGGGGGACGTCGTTGCCGTCGACCTCGACCGGGACGCCCGCCGAGGTGAGGGCCCGGCGCAGGGTGGGGATGGTGCGGCCGCCGGCGCGGACCAGGACCGCCATCTCGTTCCAGGGGAGGCCGTCCTCCAGGTGGGCGCGGCGGAGGATGTCCGCGATGTTGTCGAGCTCCGTGGAGGGCGTCGGGAAGGTGTACGCCTCGGCCCGCCCGCCGTCCCGGACCGCCGCCAGGTCCCGGTGCGCCCGCGCCTTGTCGGCGGGCAGGCGCGGCAGCGGCATCCGCGTGGTCAGCAGGCGCGTGGCCGACAGCAGGGCGGCGCCCGAGCGGCGCGAGGTGGTCAGGACGGCGACCGGCGCGGGGCGGCCGTCCGGGCGGCGGAACATGTCGGGGAAGTCCAGGATGCCGTTGACGTCGGCGCCCCGGAACGCGTAGATCGACTGGTCCGGGTCACCGAACGCGTACAGGGTCCGTCCGCCGCCGGCCAGTGCCCGCAGCAGCCGCACCTGTGCCGGGTCGGTGTCCTGGTACTCGTCGACGAAGACCGCGTCGTAGCCGGGCAGCGCCGCCGAGCCGGCCAGCGCCACCGCCCGGTGCACCAGCTCGGCGTAGTCCAGCACGCCCTGCATGTCGAGCACGTCCAGGTACTCGGCGAGGAACGCGGCGGCCGCCGACCAGTCCCGCCGCCCGGTGCGCGCGGCGAAGTCGGCGAGGGCGCGCGGTCCCAGGCCCAGCTCCCGGGAGCGGGCGAGCACCGCCCGCACCTCGTCGGCGAAGCCGCGCGTGGTCAGGCAGGCCCGCAGCTCGTCGGGCCAGTGGATGCGCGCCAGTCCCTCGCGCTCCAGGTCGAGCTGGCCCGCCAGCAGCTCGCGCACCGCGAGGTCCTGCTCGGGTCCGGACAGCAGCCGCAGGGGCTCCGAGAACAGGTCCGCGTCCTGGTGGGCGCGGATCAGCGCGTAACAGAAGGAGTGGAACGTGGTGGCCTGGGGGGCGCGCGTGGCACCGATGCGCGCCGCCATCCGGTCGCGCAGCTCCACGGCGGCCTTGCGGCTGAAGGTGAGGACCAGCATCCGCTCCGGGTCGGCGCCCCGGGCGACGCGGGCGGCGACCGCCTCCACCAGCGTGGTCGTCTTTCCGGTGCCCGGTCCGGCCAGCACCAGCAGCGGGCCGCCGGGATGGTCAACCACAGCGCGCTGCGATGCGTCCAGGAGAGGGGGGTTCACGGGGGCCGGCGGGGTACGCACCAGTCGGTACGCGCCCGGGGTCCGCCCGCGAGATGGCGTACGCCCGGTGGTAATCGAGGAGGAGCTCACGTGGATCGCCGGTCCTGGTGGGTGTGCTGGTGCTGAGGATGCTGGGTGGGTGCGGTGGGCACGCTACGCGGAACGACGCTACGCCCACTCCCCCCGGTCGTGACGGCCGTTCCCCCCGTACCCGCCGTGCCGCCGCGCGGCCGGAGCCATCACCTGTGAGCCATCGCACTCGCGCCGCCGCCGGAACCGTCACCGCCGCCGTTACCGCCGGAGGTGCCGTCCCAGCGCGCCCGGCGCATGTCGAGCCGCGGCAGATGGTCCTCGCCGTGCCGCGTCGCCTCGCGCAGCGGGGTGCCCTCCTCCCGGTAGTGACCGAGGGCACGCAGCTCGTGGCCCGGCAGGAGCCGGCCGTCCGCCCGCACCACCCGCCACCACGGCACCGCGCCGCCGTAGAGCGCCATCACGCGCCCCACCTGGCGCGGACCGCCCACCCGCCGCCCGCCGGCCCGGTCCGACCGCCCGCCGCCCTCGTCCGACCGGCCGCCGACCTCATCGGGCAGTCCGCCGGCCTCGTCCTGTGCGAGCCATTCGGCGACGTCCCCGTACGTCATCACCCGGCCGGGCGGGATCAGCTCGGCGACTTCCAGCACCCGTTCCGCGTACTCCGGAAGCTCCTCAGCACTCACCCGGTCCATCCTGCACCACACCACCGACAACGCGGGCAATGCACCCTGATGGCCCCCGGCACGGCCCGGTCATGCCACCATCTTCCGGGCGGTGACCGGTGATACGAGATCAACAAGACACAGACGCGGCGAAGGGGCAGGATGTGCGGCCTCCCGAAGTGGCGACCACTTCGGGGCCTCCTGAGACGATGGAGAAGAAACAGACGAAGGAGACGGTGTGCGTGAACGCGGAGAGCCACATCGACCGCGTCTCCGGTGACGAGCCGCTTCTGGCCGCACGCGTGCACCGGCCGTCCGACCTGCTGCGCCTGCTCGTCGGCATCCTCGCGATCGGTGTCGTCATCGCCATCGCCGCCTTCGCCCACGCCACCACCACCGGCCTGGAAGAGGACATCAGCAAGGGCACCGGCCAGGCCCCCGACGTCTTCGTCAAGGTCGCCGGGCTGGTCTCCAGCATCGCCGTGCTGCTCGTCCCGGTCGCCTTCGCGATCGAGCGGCTGATCAAACGCGACGGGCTGCGCATCGCGGACGGCGTCCTCGCCGCCGTACTGGCGCACGGTGTCACCCTCGCCACCGACCTGTGGGTCGCCAGGGCCGCGCCCAGCACCATCCAGGAGGCGCTGACCCAGCCGCAGGCGGGGGGCGGCCTGTCCGACCCGGTCCACGGGTACCTGGCTCCGGTCATCGCCTACATGACGGCCGTGGGGATGGCCCGCAGGCCGCGCTGGCGGGTGTCGCTGTGGGTGGTGCTGCTGCTCGACGCGTTCGCGATGCTGGTCGCCAACTACACCACGCCCTTCTCGATCATCCTGACGATCCTGATCGGCTGGACCGTCGCCTACGGCACGCTGTACGCGGTCGGCTCCCCCAATGTCCGCCCCACCGGGCAGACGCTCCTGGCGGGCCTGCGCCACGTCGGCTTCCGCCCGGTCACCGCGATGCGCGCCGAGGACCTCACCGACCTGGCCGAGCAGGGCGACCGGGGCCGGCGCTACCTGGTCACCCTGGAGGAGGGCCCCCCGCTCGACGTCACCGTCGTCGACCGCGAGCAGCAGGCGCAGGGCTTCTTCTACCGGGTCTGGCGGCGGCTGACGCTCCGGGGCATCACCACCCGCCGCTCCATCCAGTCCCTGCGCCAGGCGCTGGAGCAGGAGGCGCTGCTGGCGTACGCGGCGATCGCGGCCGGCGCCAACGCGCCCAAGCTGATCGCCACCTCCGAGCTCGGCCCGGACGCCGTGATGCTGGTGTACGAGCACCTCGGCGGGCGTTCGCTGGACGCGCTGGACGACAAGGAGATCACCGACGAGGTCGTGCGGGGCGCCTGGCAGCAGGTGAAGGCCTTGCAGTCGCGGCGTATCGCGCACCGCAGGCTGACCGGCGACGCCCTTGTGGTGGATCGTTCCGGCAAGGTGATCGTCACGGACCTGCGGGGCGGCGAGATCGCGGCCGGCGACCTGGTGCTGCGGATGGACATCGCCCAGCTCCTGACCACCCTGGGGCTGCGCGTCGGGGCCGAGCGCGCGGTCGCCGCCGCCGTGGACGCCCTCGGCCCGGACCGGGTCGCGGACTGCCTGCCGCTGCTCCAGCCGATCGCGCTGAGCCGGTCGACCCGCGCCACCCTGCGCAAGCTGGCGAAGGAGCGGGCGCAGCGGGAGCGGGAGGCGGTGCTGGCCGCCTCGGAGGCGGCCAAGCACGCCCGTATGGAGGGCCACGCCGAGAAGACCGAGGAGGAGAAGCGGGCCGACCGCAAGGCGGTACGCGCGGAGAAGCAGGCCGAGAAGCGCGCCCTCGACGAGGCCCTGGACGAGGCCCGCGAGGAGGACCTGCTGGTGCAGATCCGGCAGCAGGTGCTGCTGATCCGCCCCCAGGCCCCGGTGGAACCGGCCCGGCTGGAGCGCATCCGGCCCCGCACCCTGATCAGCATCATCGCGGGCGCCATCGCCGTGTACTTCCTGATCTCCCAGATCTCCAAGGCGTCGCTGTCCGTGTCCACGTTCGCCGAGGCGGACTGGGCGTGGGTCGCCGTGGCGCTGCTCTTCTCGGCGGTGAGCTACGTGGCGGCCGCGATGAGCCTGCTGGGCTTCGTCCCCGAGCGGGTGCCGTTCGGGCGGACGGTGATCGCCCAGGTGGCGGGGTCGTTCGTGAAGATCGTCGCCCCGGCGGCGGTGGGCGGTGTGGCGCTCAACACCCGGTTCCTCCAGCGGTCGGGGGTCCGGCCGGGGCTCGCGGTGGCGAGCGTGGGCGCCTCGCAGTTGTTCGGGCTCGGGGCGCACATCCTGCTGCTGCTGTCCTTCGGCTACCTGACGGGGACGGAGAAGACGCAGGACTTCACGCCGTCCAGGACCGTGATCGCGGGCCTGCTGACGGTGGCGGTGCTGGTGCTGGTCGTCACGGCCATCCCGGGCCTGCGCAAGTTCGTCGTGACCCGTCTGCGCTCGCTGTTCGCGGGTGTGGTGCCGCGCATGCTGGACGTGCTGCAACGCCCCACGAAGCTGCTCACCGGCATCGGCGGGATGCTGCTGCTGACCGGCGCGTTCGTGCTCTGCCTGGACGCGTCGATCCGCGCCTTCTCGGGCGGGGCTCAGCCCCTGAGTTACGCGAGTCTCGCCGTGGTGTTCCTCGCGGGCAACGCCCTGGGCTCGGCGGCGCCGACGCCGGGCGGCGTCGGCGCGGTGGAGACCACCCTGACCATCGGTCTGGTGGCGGTGGGCGGCCTGGCCACGGAGGTGGCGGCACCGGCCGTGCTGCTCTACCGCGTGATGACGCTGTGGCTGCCGGTGCTGCCGGGGTGGTTCTCGTTCAACTACCTCACCCGTAAGGACGCCCTCTAGGGGCCGCCCGCCCCGTGCGCCCGTGCCCCGCCCGGCCGCACAGGCCCCGCCTCACCTGCCCCGGCCGCCGAGCCCCCGGGCCACCCGCATGGACCTCGTCACGGGCGCCGGGCGGGACCCCGGCGCACCATGGGTCCATGACCTCCCGCGCCGCCCGGCCCGCCGCCACCCGCACCCCACGGCGTGCCGCCGCGCGCGCTCCCCGCTCCGCCACCAGGCCCGCGACGCGCTCCGCCGCCGTGCTCGCCGCCGCGACCGCCACCGTCCTGATGGCCGCCGGCTGCTCCGGCGACGGCGACCGGGGCGGCCGTGACCCGGACCGGCCCACGGAGCTGACCACCCAGAAGCTGACCTGGGAGGACTGTCCGGCGCCGTCCCTTCAGGAGGGCACGGGAACCGCCCCCTCCCCGCTGCCCGGCGGGACGAAGTGGGAGTGCTCCTTCATGCAGGCCCCGCTCGACTACGCCGACCCCGGCGGGGAGACCATCGAGCTGGGGCTCATCCGGGCCAGGGCCACCGACCCGGCGAAACGTATCGGCTCGCTCATCTTCAACTTCGGCGGCCCGGGCGGCTCCGGCATCACCGCCCTGCCCTCCTTCGCCAAGGAGTACGAGTCCCTGCGCACCCGGTACGACCTGGTCAGCTTCGACCCGCGCGGGGTCGGCCGCAGTGAGGGCGTGGAGTGCCAGGACGACTCCGAGCTGGACGCGTTCTTCGCGCTGGACTCCACGCCCGACGACGCGGCCGAGGAGCGGACCTTCCAGGACGGTCTCCAGCGGTTCGCCGCCGCCTGCGAGGAGAACTCCGGCGACACGCTCCCGCACGTCGGCACCTCCAACGCCGCCCGCGACCTGGACCTGATGCGGCAGGTGCTCGGCGACACCAAGCTGCACTACTTCGGCATCTCGTACGGCACCGAGCTGGGCGGCGTCTATGCCCACCTCTTCCCCGGGAACGTCGGCCGGGCGGTCTTCGACGCCGTGGTCAACCCCAACGGCACCGCCGAGCAGGGAGCGCTCGGCCAGGCCAGGGGCTTCCAGCTCGCGCTGAACAACTTCGCCGAGGACTGCCTGCGGCGCGGCGACGCCTGCAAACTGCCGGGCAGCAGCGTCAAGGAGATCGAGGACTACATCTCCGGTCTCCTCGCCCAACTGGACAAGAAGCCCATCGCCGGCATCGGCGACCGCAAGCTCACCCAGTCGCAGGCCACCAACGGCATCCTCCAGTCCCTGTACTCCAAGGAGTACTGGCCCTACCTGGAACAGGGCCTCGACGAGGCGGACGGTGGCGACGGCGGCCTGCTCCTCGCGCTGTCCGACTCCATGAACGGCCGCGACCAGAACGGGAACTACAGCAATCTCCAGGCCGCCAACGCCGCCATCAACTGCGTCGACGACAAGGCACGCTTCTCCGCCGAGCAGACGAAGGCCAAGCTCCCCGAGTTCCGCACGGCGTCCCCCCTCTTCGGCGACTTCCTCGGCTGGGGGCTGCTCACCTGCTCCCAGTGGCCGGTCGGCGGCACATGGGACCACCCCGACGTCAGCGCGCCGGGCTCGGCGCCCATCCTCGTCGTCGGCAACACCGGTGACCCGGCCACCCCGTACGCGGGTGCCGCGGCGATGGCCGCCGCGCTGGGCAAGGGCGTCGGGGTGGAGCTGACCTACGAGGGCCAGGGGCACGGCGCGTACAACAGCGGCGACGCGTGCGTGAAGCGCACGGTGGACGCCTACCTGCTGGACGGCAAGGTCCCGAAGTCCGGCACGGTGTGCCCGTAGCCGGGTGGCGGCGGCCGGCTCGGGGCGCTGTCGGCGGCCGTGCCTAGGATGGAGATCCGGTACTGGAGTTGGGGGGACACATGTCCATGCGGGTACGGGCCGGCGGCCCGGCGGTCGCCGCGGCGCTGGTGGCCGCGCTGGTCTCCGGCTGCGACAGCGGCGGTACGGACGCGGGCGGCGGCACCGGCGGCTCCACCGGCGGCTCCTCCCGGAGCGGCGCGATGGCCGGCCTGCCCGCCGCGCTCACCGGCCAGAAGCCCGACTGGCGCGCCTGCGAGGCGCCCAAGGGCGGCGAGAAGCCCGGCTCGCAGTGGCGCTGCGCGAGCGTGAAGGTGCCCCTGGACTACGCGAAGCCCGGCGGCGAGACGATCTCCATCGCGCTGATCCGCCAGGAGGCCCGCGACAAGGACCGCCGCATCGGCTCCCTCCTGTTCAACTTCGGTGGCCCCGGCGCCTCCGGGGTGACCGCCATGCCGCGCATGGCCGGGGAGTACCACGAGCTGGGCGCCCGCTACGACCTGGTCGGGTTCGACCCGCGCGGGGTCGCCCGGAGCTCCGGGGTGACGTGCCGCGACAGCGAGGACCAGGCCGCCTCCCTGGAGCGGGTCGACCTCACCCCGGACACGCCCGCCGAAGAGGCCGCCTTCATGAAGGACGGCGCCGACTTCGGCGCCGGCTGCGCCGAACGGTCCGGCAAGGTCATCGCCCATGTCACCACGAGCAACACCGCGCGGGACCTGGACCTCGTCCGGCATGTGCTCGGGGACGAGAAGCTCCACTACATGGGCTTCTCCTACGGCACCCAACTGGGCGGCACGTACGCCCACTTGTTCCCGCGCAATGTCGGCCGCACGGTCCTGGACGCGGTGGTCGACCCGACGGCGGACAGCGCGGGCCACGCCCGCAACCAGGCCATCGGCTTCCAGCGGGCGCTGAACAACTACTTCGCGTCCACCGGCGAGGGCGCCGCGGCGGGCAACGCGCGCGTGACGGCGCTGCTGAAGCGACTGGACCGCGAGCCGCTGTCCACCGCCGACGGCCGCACACTCACCCAGAGCCTCGCGCTCACCGGCATCGCGGCGACGCTGTACTCGGAAGAGACGTGGCCCTATCTCACCAAGAGCCTCGAGGAGGCGGAGACGGGCCGGGGTGGCGCCCTGCTGCGCCTCGCCGACATCTACAACGACCGGGAGCCGGACGGCACCTACGGCACGCAGGCGCATTCGCAGCGCGCCATCTCGTGCGCCGACAGCAGCAGCCGGCCGACGGTGGCCGAGGCCAAGGCGCTGCTGCCGGAGTTCCGGAAGATATCGCCGGTCTTCGCCGAGTTCATGGCCTGGGACACAGCGGGCTGGTGCGCCGACTGGCCGGTGAAGGGCGAGGGCGTCACGCCCGAGGCGAGCGCCCCGGGCTCGGCCCCGATCCTGGTCGTCGGCACCACGGGCGACTCGGCGACGCCCTACGAGGGCGCCAAGAAGATGGCCGACGAGCTCGGTGCGGGCGTCGGCGTCCTCCTCACCTACAAGGGCGAGGGGCACGGCGCGTACGGCAGCGGCAACGCGTGCGTGCAGGACACGGTGAACGGCTACCTGCTGGACGGCAAGGTCCCGGCGAGCGGCACGACCTGCTCCTGAGCGCCCCCGGGAAGCGTGAGGGCCGGACCCGCACCGGGTCCGGCCCCACTCACGAACGTGCGGTCTAGTAGACCGGCTTCTGCGGCTCGATCTGGTTGACCCAGCCGATGACGCCACCGCCGACGTGCACGGCGTCCGCGAAGCCCGCGGACTTCAGCACGGCGAGGACTTCCGCACTGCGGACACCCGTCTTGCAATGCAGGACGATCTTCTTGTCCTGCGGGAGGTCCTGGAGGGCGGTGCCCATCAGGAACTCGTTCTTCGGGATCAGGCGGGCGCCCGGGATCGAGACGATCTCGTACTCGTTCTTCTCGCGGACGTCGATGATGTCGATGTTCTCGCCCTCGTCGATCCACTCCTTGAGCTGCTTGGGAGTGATCGTCGAGCCGAGCGCCGCCTCCTGGGCCTCCTCGGACACGACGCCGCAGAAGGCCTCGTAGTCGATGAGCTCCGTGACGGTGGGGTTCTCGCCGCAGACCGCGCAGTTCGGGTCCTTGCGGACCTTGACCTGGCGGTACTGCATCTCCAGGGCGTCATAGATCATCAGGCGGCCGACCAGCGGGTCGCCCACACCGGCCAGGACCTTGATCGCCTCGGTGACCTGGATGGAGCCGATGGACGCGCACAGCACGCCCAGCACGCCGCCCTCGGCGCAGGACGGGACCATGCCCGGCGGCGGGGGCTCCGGGTAGAGGCAGCGGTAGCAGGGGCCGTACTCGGACCAGAAGACGGAGGCCTGGCCGTCGAAGCGGTAGATCGAACCCCACACGTACGGCTTGTTCAGCAGCACGCACGCGTCGTTGACCAGGTACCGC
Organism: Streptomyces sp. WAC05374; assembly: GCF_004353505.1. Lineage (GTDB taxonomy): Bacteria > Actinomycetota > Actinomycetes > Streptomycetales > Streptomycetaceae > Streptomyces. Next base: position 43,187 of record NZ_SMNQ01000011.1, on the reverse strand, counting down.
GTGGCGAAGTTGTCCGTGCCGTCGACGATCAGGTCGTACTGGCTGAAGATGTCCATCACGTTGTCGGCCTCGAGCCGCTCCTCGTGAAGGATCACGTTCACGTACGGGTTGATGCCGAGCACGCTGTCGCGCGCCGACTCGGCCTTGGAGCGGCCGATGTCGGACTGGCTGTGGATGATCTGCCGCTGGAGGTTCGACTCGTCGACCTCGTCGAACTCCACGATGCCGAGCGTGCCCACGCCGGCCGCGGCCAGGTACATCAGGGCGGGCGAGCCGAGGCCGCCGGCGCCCACGCAGAGCACCTTGGCGTTCTTGAGCCGCTTCTGCCCGTCCATCCCGACATCGGGGATGATCAGGTGGCGGGAGTACCTGCGGACCTCGTCTACGGTGAGCTCGGCAGCCGGCTCGACCAGGGGTGGCAGCGACACGGGGACTCCGTTGGTCGGTAGTCAGTACGGTTGTTCTCCCGTAACACTGCCACGGCCCTCCTCATTCCGAGACACCCGGTCCGACCTGCGAGACGATTTCGTCCCAGTAGCCGGGCAGAGCCGCGAATGGATCGTTTTGTCCGGTGCGGTCGGTGAAGAAGATCGTTCCGGCGCCCTGCCAGCGGGCGATGCGCATCGCCTCGTCGAGATGGGTGCGCGGCACCCCGTGGACGAGGTGGGCGAACCGCTCCGGCGGATGGTCGGCGGTCCACTCCGGCGCCTGCGACCAGCGGTATTCCGACCACGGCCCACAGAAGGTCACCAACTGGTCGGCGATCTCGGCGTACCCGGGGTACGGGTGCGAGCCGTGCCCCAGCACCAGGTGCCCGCCGTCGCCGCCCTCCAGGATCACCTCCAGGGTGGCCGTCGTGCGCCGCACGGCGGCCAGGTCGGCCCGGTCCGTGGGACAGCGGTCCAGCAGGTAGCCGTCCACCAGGTACCAGTCGAGGTAGCGGTGGGCGTCGGAGACGATCTCGCCGAACGGGCGTGAACCGTGGCGCAGGTCCACGTGCCCCAGGACCCGGACGCCCGCGTTGCGCAGCTTCCCAGCGGCCTCCAGGCAGTGCGGGTCCGGCCGGGCGCCGGGGCCGTCCGCCACATTGAGGACGGCCCAGTGCAGGGGTGTGCCGGGGCGGGTCAGCTCCGCCCACTCCACCGGGGCGAGCAGGGGGTGGGCGTAGCCGGGCACGCCGAAGCCGAGCCGTTCGGCACCGGTCGCGGAGAGCCCGGTGTCCGTACTGGTCAGATGCGGCACGCGGCCTCCATCCAGATGTCGGCCAGGGACTCCTCCAGGTTGATGCGGGGCCGCCAGCCGAGCCGGTCGCGCGCGGTGCGCACGTCGGCCTGCTGCCAGCTCCCGCAGCCGTCGGGGTACGGGTAGGGCGTGGCGGACAGGTGCTCCGGGGCGCTCTCGCCGCGCTGGGCGCCGATGGAGGCCATGGACCCCATGGCGGCCGACAGGGGGGTCCTGGCCGGCGGTGCGTCCAGCTCGTGCAGGGTGCCGGAGTACCCGGCGACCCTCGCCAGGACGGCGGCCGCGTCGCGGAGCCGTACCGCGCGGCCCGTGCCGATGTTGACGATGCCCTGCGCCGCCGAGAGGGAGGCGGCGTGCACGGCCCGTGCGACGTCGCGCACGTCGACGAAGTCGCGCTGGACGCCCAGGCTGCCCAGCTTGAGCTCGCCGTCGCCGGTCTGCATGGCGCGCCGCATGGCTTCCGCGAGCCGGCCGAGCGGCGACCCGGCGGGGGTGCCCGGCCCCACCGGCGAGAAGACCCGCAGGACGACCGCGTCCAGCCCGGAGCCGAGCACCAGCTCGGTGGCGGCCAGCTTGGAGACCCCGTACGGGCCGCCGGGGCGCGGCACCGCGTCCTCCGCGGTGGACGAGCCGGGCTGCGAGGGCCCGTACTCGGACGCGCAGCCGAGCTGGACCAGGCGGGCGCCGCAGCCGCTGCGGCGCAGCGCCTCGCAGACGGTGGCGACGGCGACCGTGTTGTGCCGGGTCAGCTCGCGGGCGCCGCCACGGGTGGCACCCGCGCAGTTGATCACGACACCGGGGTGGACGGCGTCCAGGAACCGGGTCAGCGCGCCGGGGCTTCCGCCGGCGAGGTCGAAGCGCACGTCGGCGTCGTCGCCGCGACCGAGGGCGGTGAGGTGGACGGCCGGGTCGGCGAGGAGCCGGTCGGCGACGAAGCGGCCGAGGAACCCGTTGGCACCGAGCAGCAGCACCCTCATCGCGCGCCCCCTTCGCGCCGACCGGCTGTTGCGGGGGTTTGGGGGGTCATGTCCTTTGTCTCCTTGTGCTGATGAAGGTCGGTGAAGGGGTGTACGGGGCCCGGCCCGGCGTTCCGGTGGCCGGGTCAGGTGGTGGTGGCGGCGCCACCGGCATGGGCGGAGGCCCGGGCGAGTACGGCGGTGGCGTACGCCAGCAGGGCGAGGGCGGCCGCCGCACACGCGAGCGTGGGCACGGCGGCGGCGCCCCAGGTGTCGACGACCGCCCGGACGGGCCGGGCGAGCGCGTCGCAGCCGGGCAGGCGGCCGGCCAGGACGGCCGCCGGGGCGAGCGCCTCGATGGCGGCCGCGGCGAGGAGCCCGGCCGCGGCGGCCCGGGGGAAGCCGTGGACGGCGAGCAGCCGGGCGAGGAACAGCAGGGTGCCCAGGGCGAGGGCGGCCCCGCTGAGGGACGCCTCGTCGACGGCGGCGCCCACGAGCGCGAGCAGCCCGGTCAGGACGGCCCCGTGCAGCGCGACGACCCCGAGGAGCAGCGGGCGGGCGCCCGCGGCGAAGTCGGCGACGCCCCGGCTGGTGGCGAGCCTGCCGCGGGCCCGTACGGCGAAGAGGTGCGCGCACCAGGCCGCGGGGGCCACGGCGAGGGCGAGCCCGAGCAGCGGCGCGGTGTCCGGGGGCCCGGGCCGGTCGGGGCCGCCTGCCAGGAGCCGGACCAGCAGGCCGTCGCCGAACAGGGCGTACGCGAGGAGGAACCCGGTCCACGCGCGCGTGCCCCGTGCCGTGCGCCCGGCGCGCAGGGGGCCGCGACGGAGGCAGACGGTGAGCGCCACGGCGAGCCCGGCCGCGCCGGCCGCGCCGATGGCCGCCCGCAGGGGCCCGCCGGTGGTGGCGAGTCCCGCGGCGGTGAGCGCGCCCAGGGCGCCGGGCAGCAGGTACGGCAGGGCGGCCCGGCCGTTCCAGGCGGTGTCCGGCTCGCTTCCGGCGGCCGGGAGCGGCCGGGCGTCGTCGTCACCGCGCGGCACGCGCGCGTACAGCTCCTCGGCGAGCGAGAACACGTCCCGGTGCCGGTACCGGGCGGCGGACCGGTCGGTGAGCCCGTGGGCCTCCAGCCCGGCGGCGATCTCCAGCGGGTCGACCGCCCGTTCGCACAGCTCCCGGTGCCGGTGCAGCAACGCCTTGACGGGATCGCCCGCCCCGCGCCGGGAACCCCCGGAAGGGCCCCCGCGCGCCGGGTCGCCGCCCGGCCCGGCAACGGACCGGCCGGAAGCGGGCGCGCCGGCAGCGGACGCGCCGGCAGCGGACCGGCCGGGCTCGAACGCGCCGGGCTCGGCCTGCCGCGGAGCGGACCTGCCGAGTGCGGGCTCCGACAGGACGGCTTCGGCACGGCTCGCCCAGGGGGCCGGGCCGGGTACGGAACTCCCGCTCCGGGGGTGACCGCCGGGCAGTGGTGTGCCTTGCTCAGACATGGCCGTCCGCCCTCCCCCCGAACGCGCCGCCGACCGCGGGAAGGCCCACGACCACCCGCGCGGCCGCGCCCCCACCGAGCACACCGCCCACACCCACACCCCCGGTCCCACCGGGCACACCGCCCGCGCCGAGCGCCCCGGCCGCATCGGCCACCCCAGCCGCCCCGCTCACACCCACCCCAGCCGTCGGGCCGCCGCCGGCCGGTCCGGCCGGAGCGGCGTCCCAGGGCTGCGGGGCGGTCGCCCACGCCGGGGTCGTGGCGCCGGCCGGGCGGCGGCCGGTCCAGTGGCCCGGCAGATGCGCCTCGGCCGGGTGCGCGAACGGCCGGGGCTCGCCGTCCGCGCCGATGGCGTCCGCGTCGCGGCGCACCGGGGCGTGGGAGATGAGCTCCAGGTAAATGCCGTGAAATGCCGCGAGGTTCTGCTCCACCGTGAACAGCTCCAGTGCGCGGGCGCGTGCGGCGGCGCCCAGCCGTTCGCGGCGCGCCGGGTCGCGCATCAGCGCCAGGCACGCGTCGGCGAGCGCCCGCGGATTGCGCGGGGGCACGACCAGTCCCGTACCGCCGATGACCTCGACGACCGCGCCCACGTCCGTCGAGACGGTGGCCCGCCCGCAGAGCATGGCCTCGACCAGGCCGACCGGGAAGCCCTCGACCACGCTGGAGAGGACGACCACACCGGCCGCGGCGTACGCCTCGGTGAGGTCCGGGGCGTACGGCCCGCCGAGGTCCTCGAAGGAGACGGGATTGTCGCCCACGGCGTGGGCGCCGGTGGCCTCGTCGGGAAAGAGCTGGGCGGCCAGGGCCTCGCAGTGCGCGCGATAGGTGGCGGACCCGGTCTCCCGGACGGGCGCGGAGACGATCCTGAGCCGTGCCGCCGGTTCCTGGCGGTGGACCTCCGCGAAGGCGTGCAGGAGGCCGACGAGGTCCTTGGCCGGATCCGTCCGGCCCACCCACAGCAGCGTGTACGGGTCACCGCCGTCGCCGCTCTCGCCCACCGCGGCGAACCGCTCCGCCTCCATGCCCGGGTAGACGGTCCGCAGCTTGGCGCGGTCGGCGCCGCACCGCTCCTGCCAGCGGCGGGCGTGGGTGTTGCCCGGCGTGACGACGGCGGCCTGCCGGTACACCTCGGCGGCCAGGCAGCCGTGGAAGGCGGCGAGCAGGGCGCGCACCGGCGTGCTGAGCCGCGCGCCGGTGTCCGCGAGGTAGTGCGCGCGCAGCGGGACGCCGTACTCCGTGACCAGCAGCGGAACGCCGAAGAAGCGTTTGGCCACCAGCCCGGGCAGGGCCGCCGCACCGCCGGAGGCCGCGTGGCACACGTCGACCTCGCCGAGTCCGTCCTCGCCGTACCAGTCGGGCGAGAGGGGGCGGAGGGCGCGTTCCAGTCGGTCCAGGAAGGTGAGGTGGTCCAGCAGGGTGGCGCCGTGCACGCTCCGGCGTGCGCCGCGCGTGCGACGGGCGGACTCCAGGGCGCGGACGGCGGTCTCCGACCGGAGCGCGGTGGGCAGCCCTCCGTACGCGCGGCTCAGCTCGGCCAGCCCGTACAGCCCGGCCGCGAAGCCGTCGGCGGCGGTGTCGCGCGGCCCGGACAGGGCGGTGGCGAGCTCGGTGAAGCAGGTGGTGAAGTGCCGGCGCTCACGCCTGCCGTACGCGCGCCCGCCGCGCCCCTCGTCCCCGGGGGCCCACAGCGGCGCCGTGCGGACGCGGCGCACCTGGGGCGGGAGCGGAAGCCAGCCGCCGTCCTCCTGCCGGGCGCTCCGGCTCAGCGCGTGGACGTCGAATTCGTGCTGCGCGAGGCCGCGCACGAGCCGGTCGCACCAGAGTCCGGACTCGCCTGTGGCATACGGGTATCCACCGTCGGTGAGCAATCCGATCCGCACGAGTACACCCCCGATCTCCCTTGTGTGCGGCCACCGTTGGTCCGGCGACTCACAGCGGGAAGAACGTAAGCGGATATGCCGGTGGCGCGATGGACGGTTGTCCGTTGCGCCACCGGAAGGGGTGAATGCTCGTAACTTTCCTGCACCCGTCGCGTTTCGACGCGCTACAGGCCGCTACAGGTCAATTGCCCGATCAGGCGCCGGGGTGCACCCACGGGTTGGGGCGGCACTTGATGCCCTCGACCTCCAGCGACTTGGTCTGCTGCTGCATCACCGGGGCGAGCGCTCCGGGGGTGCGGCAGGTCACGTGGTTGTGCCCCAGCCGGTGCCCGACCTCGTGGTTGATCAGCATCTGCCGGTACGGAAGCATCGCGCCCACGCCGTACGTCTCCGAGCCCTGGGCCCACCGGTACGCGTTGATCATCACGCGCTCGGTGGCGGCGGAGTCGCACGAGACGTTGTCGACGGTCGTGTCCAGCCCGGACTTGGCGCACCAGACGCCGGTGGTCCCCGGGCTCGCCAGGGTGATCACGAACTCCGCCTCGCCGCTGGAGATCCGCTCGAACGTCATGGCGCCGCCGTGCGCCCAACTGCGGTCGTCGTTCAGGGTCTGCTGGACCGCCCGCGCGAACAGCCCGGAGTCGAGGCCGAGCCCCTTCTCGACGTCGATCCGGTAGCGCACCTTGCGCCCCTTGCCCGGCGCCGGGTCGGTCCCCGGGACCACCTCGAAGACGCCGGAGCCCTTCAGCTTCGGGTCGAGCGGAAACCGCTCGGTCATGAGCGTGGCGTACGTGGGGGGCGCGGCGCGCCGCGCGGCCTCGGACGGGGCGCCGCGCTCGTCGGAACGGTCCGAGCGGTCCCCGCTGCCGGCGTCCGCCACGCGCCCGCCGGCCTCGCTCGGGGGGCGGGAGGCGGAGCTGTCCGGTCCGGTGCCGGTGACCTGGCCGGCCACGACGACGGCGAGGACGGTGGTGACGGCCGCCGCCGCGATGCCGGTGAACGTGCGTCCCAGGCCGCCGCCGCTGCGGCCGCCCGTCGCCTTCGGGTCCTCACTCCCCGCGCCGGGCTCCCCGGGTCCGCCGGCCGCCGCCTCGGGCCGCGGACGGTCGAACGCCTCGACGAACTCGCGCCGGGGGCCAGGTATCCGGGCTCCGGCGCCCACGCCGGTCGCCGGCGTCCCGGGCTGGGCCGGCCGCGATGCGGGTACGCCGCGCCAGTCGCCGTACCGGCCGGGCTCGCCCCGGCTTCCGCCGGGCTCGCGCTGCTCGGGGTGGCCGCCGCGCACGGGCTGCTGGGTGCCGTGGTGCTGCTGAGCGTGCTCCTGGTGCTGCTGGTACTGATGAGCGTGCTGCTGCGGGTGGTGCTGTTCGGGGGGCGCCGCGGTCTGTTTTCGCCGTCGCCCGCCACCGGGACGCGCCCCCTCGCGCACCGCGCCCGTGGCCTGTTCGGAGCCCTGAGGTGCGGGGCCTTTGCGGCTGTGTCGTCCCACGCCCCGGATCAGCTCCTGTCTCGGTGGTCGGTGTCGTCGATCAGTTCCCTCACGGCCCGGGCGACCGTCTCGGGGTACTCCATCATCGCGACGTGCCCCGCGTCCGGAAGCGCCAGCAGCCGCGAGTCGCGGAACGCGGCCGCCGCCCTGCGGGCCATCCGGAAGGAGACGAGCTGGTCGCGCCCGCCGTACACCAGCAGCGTCGGCGCGAGCACCCGCTCCGCCTGCCGCCACAGCCCGTGCTGGCCGCCCAGCGTGTAGGCGTCGACGATGCCGCGCGCCGAGCGGGCCATCGCGTCCCAGAAGTACGGCAGCCTCAGGCGCCGCTCCATCTCCTCCACCGCGTTGCGGAAGCCCTCGTCGGTGACCCGCCCGGGGTCGCCGTAACACAGGGCGAGTACCCCGCGCACCCGCTGCTCCGCCGTCCAGTCCCGGGTGAGCCGGGTGAAGAGGGAGGCGACGCCGGGCAGCGCGAGCAGCGCGGTCGGCCAGGCGCCGCGCTGGGCCCGCAGCTCGGGCAGCGCGGGCGAGACGAGCGTCAGCGTGCGGACCAGGTCGGGCCGGACGGCCGCGACGCGGGTGGCGACGGCGCCGCCCAGCGAGTTCCCGATCAGGTGGACGGGTCCGCGCTCGCCGGCGTCCAGCAGCCGGATGACCGCGCGGGCGTGCGCGGTCACGGAGTAGTTGCCGTCGTCGGGGGGCGGGGAGTCGCCGAAGCCGGGCAGGTCCACCGCCTCGCCGTCCACGACGTCCTCGAGCAACGGCATCAGGGCCGACCAGTTCTGCGACGAACCGCCGAGCCCGTGCACGTACAGGGCGGGCGGCAGCCCGGTGCGGTCCGAGGGCCGGTAGCGCACGTTCAGCGTCAGGCCGGGGAGCGTCACGCACCGCAGCCGCTCCCCCGCCGCGACCCGCACGGCGCTCACGCGCGGCCCCGCCGCGGTGGCGGCGACGGCTTCCGGCAGCTCGGTCGAAGACATGCGGCAATGTTACGAGACGATCACGCAGGCACCGGTGTGTTCGCCGTCACAGATCGTATAGCGCCGGAAAGGGGTACCTCCTAGGCTCGTACGTGAGGGCAGTTCGCCCAGGCCCCCGCCCGCCATGTGAACCCCACCCGTGTGAAAGGGAGCCCATGACCGTCGACCCGACCGACCCGGAGACCTTCGAACGCGACGACAACGGCGCGACGACCGCGGCGTTCGACGAGGAGACGCCCGAGGCGGACGCCGCCGAGCAGCACACGGAGCTGCGCCAGCGCACCGACGAACCGCTGACCCGTATCGATCCGGCCGTGGCGAACCCCGCCGACGCCGCCGAGCAGGCCCGCGTGGTGGATCTCGACGAGGACGACTACCGCTGATTTGATCCGTTTAACGTTGAATCTCCGGCTACCAGAGGCGTCCGGTACGTGAAATTCTGCGCTCGCACCGCGCACAGCCGGGTTACCCAAAAGTACGATGGCGGGCGCGGCGCACAGCGCGCAAGGATCGATTTTGGGAGGCGGCGTGACAGCCATCGAGCAGACAGAGGCGGCGCGCCCGCGGGGCACGCGCCTGCCGCGCCGAGCCCGACGTAACCAGCTCCTGGGCGCGGCCCAGGAAGTGTTTGTCGCACAGGGATACCACGCGGCCGCGATGGACGACATCGCGGAGCGCGCGGGCGTCAGCAAGCCGGTGCTGTACCAGCACTTCCCCGGAAAGCTGGAGCTGTACCTGGCCCTGCTGGACCAGCACTGCGAGTCGCTGCTCCAGGCCGTGCGTACGGCGCTGGCCTCCACCACGGAGAACAAGCTGCGCGTGGCGGCCACCATGGACGCCTACTTCGCGTACGTGGAGGACGAGGGCGGCGCGTTCCGCCTGGTCTTCGAGTCCGACCTGACCAACGAGCCGGCGGTGCGCGAGCGCGTCGAGCGGGTCTCGCTCCAGTGCGCGGAGGCCATCTCCGAGGTCATCGCGGAGGACACGGGGCTGTCCAAGGACGAGTCGATGCTGCTGGCCGTGGGGCTGGGCGGTGTCTCACAGGTGGTCGCCCGTTACTGGCTGTCCAGCGAGTCGTCGATCCCGCGCGACAAGGCGGTGGAGCTTCTGACGTCGCTGGCGTGGCGGGGAATCGCCGGCTTCCCGCTGCACGGCTCGGAATCCCACTGATGATCGGTGTCGTCTCTCCGGGCTAATGTGTGCAGCGTACGGCGCGGCTGACCGCGCATCGCTGACCGTTCGGAGGGACATAGCCGTGGAGGTCAAGATCGGCGTGCAGCACGCGCCCCGGGAGATCGCTCTGGAGAGCGGGCAGTCCGCCGAGGAGGTGGAGCGCGCGGTGGCCGACGCCCTGGCCGGCAAGACGCCGCTGCTCAGCCTGACGGACGACAAGGGCCGCAAGGTCCTGGTGCCGTCCGACCGGATCGCCTACGTGGAGATCGGCGAGCCGGCGACGCGCCGGGTGGGCTTCGGGGCGCTCTGAGCGCTGCGGCGGTACGACGCGAAGGCCCGGCGGGGCGACCCGCCGGGCCTTTCCCGTGTCCCAGGAGCAGGATTGCGTTTCAGACGCATCGGGTAGTACGGGCTGTGACCGTTTTGCCCGCCCCGCCGTCCGCGAGGTGATCCAGTGATCTGGGAAGCTTTCGGCTCCGTCGTCCTCGGACTCGCGCTGTCCTGGGCCGCCGCCCAGCGGCTGGCCGACCGGCTCCCGTCACGCCGCGTGGTGCTCGGCGCGGGCGTGCTGGGCGCCCTGTTCGGCGCCCTGATCACCCATGCGGCTCTCGGCCCCGGCCATGCGCTGGGCACCCTGCTGGGCGCGGTCGCGGTGACGGCGGTCGTGCTCTCGCTCCTGCTGCGCCCGGCCCGCCGCCTGCGCCGCTCGGCGGCGACCCAGACCTGACCGGGAACGCCGGGTCCGTCAGGCGGCCAGCCCCAGGGCGGCCATGCGCTTGGTGTGGGCCTTGGTGATCCGGGAGAACATCTCGCCCACCGCCGCCAGGTCGAACCCGTCCGCCACGCCGCCGACGAGCATCGTGGACAGCGCGTCGCGCTCGGCCACCACCCGCTGGGCCTGGGACAGGGCCTCACCCATCAGGCGGCGCGCCCACAGCGCCAGACGCCCGCCGACCCGGGGGTCGGCCTCGATGGCGGCGCGCACCTTCTCGACGGCGAAGTTGCCGTGACCGGTGTCGTCCAGCACCGCCAGCACCAGCGCGCGGGTGTCGGAGTCCAGCCGGACGGCGACCTCGCGGTAGAAGTCGCTGGCGATCGAGTCGCCGACGTACGCCTTGACCAGGCCCTCCAGCCAGTCGGACGGCGCGGTCTGGCGGTGGAAGTCGTCCAGCGCCTTCGCGAACGGCTCCATCGCGGCCGTCGGCTCCGCGTCGATGGCCGTCAGCCGGTCCCGCAGCCGCTCGAAGTGGTGGAACTCGGCCGACGCCATCTTCGCCAGCTCCGCCTTGTCGGCGAGCGTCGGCGCCAGCTTCGCGTCCTCGGCCAGCCGCTCGAAGGCCGCCAGCTCGCCGTACGCGAGCGCGCCGAGCAGGTCCACGACGGCGGCGCGGTACTGCGGCTCGGCGGAGGCGCCGGCCCAGTCGAGGGCGGCGATCCCGGTCGGTTCTTCGGCGGCGGCGGCGGAAGCGGCGGCGTTGTCAGGCGTCTCCATGAAGCGCACAATAGCCCGCCCGCCGTGCGTCCGAAGGCCCTGGTCATCCACTGTGACCTCCCCCTCCTTATGAATTGGCCCAACACACCTGCGCGGATCCGGGGTACAGTGGTAATGCGCCTGCTGGGTACTCAGTCATGTTCGTATGTACGCGGCGGGCCATCTCATGAATGAGGATGCCCGGTCGGTGGCCCGATCGGCTCCGACCCGACAGCCCTCCGTGCGCATGGCCGCACATGAGGGGCCCCTCAGCGGTATGACGCTCGAGCGACGGCAGTGGTCCCGCGCCACCCGGCAGCGGTCTTGACGACCAGCGGCCGGCCGCAACCGGCACGGTACGACCCCCAGCGTTCGCCTCATGCCGCGTCTCACAGAAGAGGCAGCACCCTGACTACGACTTTCCGAGAGCTCGGGATCCTTCCCGAGACGGCCGAGGCCCTCGAAGCCGTCGGCATCACGTCCCCCTTTCCCATCCAGGAGATGACCCTTCCGGTCGCGCTCTCCGGCACCGACGTCATCGGCCAGGCCAAGACCGGCACCGGCAAGACCCTCGGTTTCGGTCTTCCGCTGCTGGAGCGCGTCACCGTCCCCGCCGACGTCGAGGCGGGCCGGGCCAGGCCCGATCAGCTCACCGACGCCCCGCAGGCGCTCGTCGTCGTCCCCACCCGAGAGCTGTGCACCCAGGTCACCAACGACCTGCTCACCGCCGGCAAGGTCCGTAACGTCCGCGTCCTCGCGATCTACGGCGGCCGCGCCTACGAGCCGCAGGTCGAGGCCCTCAAGAAGGGCGTCGACGTGATCGTCGGCACCCCGGGCCGCCTCCTCGACCTGGCCGGGCAGCGCAAGCTGGACCTGTCCAAGGTCAAGGCCCTCGTCCTCGACGAGGCCGACGAGATGCTCGACCTGGGCTTCCTGCCCGACGTCGAGAAGATCATCAACATGCTTCCGGCGAAGCGCCAGACCATGCTGTTCTCGGCGACCATGCCGGGTGCGGTCATCGGCCTGGCCCGCCGCTACATGTCGCAGCCCACGCACATCCGCGCCACCGCGCCGGACGACGAGGGCGCGACCGTGGCGAACATCGCGCAGTACGTGTACCGCGCGCACTCCATGGACAAGCCCGAGATGGTCTCGCGCATCCTCCAGGCCAACGGCCGCGGGCTCGCGATGATCTTCTGCCGTACGAAGCGGACGGCGGCGGACATCGCCGAGCAGCTCGAGCGGCGCGGCTTCGCCTCCGGCGCGGTCCACGGCGACCTCGGCCAGGGCGCCCGCGAGCAGGCGCTGCGCGCCTTCCGCAACGGCAAGGTGGACGTCCTCGTCTGCACCGACGTCGCGGCGCGCGGCATCGACGTGGACGGCGTCACGCACGTGATCAATTACCAGTCGCCCGAGGACGAGAAGACCTTTCTCCACCGCGTGGGCCGTACCGGCCGCGCGGGCCGGAAGGGCATCGCCGTCACGCTGGTGGACTGGGACGACATCCCGCGCTGGCAGCTCATCAACAAGGCGCTGGGCCTGGACTTCAACGACCCGGTCGAGACCTACTCGACGTCCGCGCACCTGTACACGGACCTGGACATCCCGGAGGGCACGAAGGGCGTCCTGCCGCGTGCCGAGCGGACCCGTGCCGGTCTCGACGCGGAGGAGCTCGAGGACCTCGGCGAGCCGGGCGGCCGCGGCGGCTCGCGCGGCCGGCGCACGGAGCGCACGGAGCGTACGGAGGAGCGCCCGGCGCGCACCCGTACGCCGCGCCAGCGCCGTCGCACCCGGAACGGCGCCCCCGTGACGGCCGACGCGCCCGTGGCGGCCGAGGCCCCGGCGGCGACCGCCGAGGCGGGCGCCCCGGCGGTCGACGAGGCCCCCGCGCCCCGTACGCCGCGCCGGCGCCGTACCCGCACCCGTGCGGGCGCCCCGGCGGCGGAGGCCGTGGCCACCGTCCCGGTGACGCCGGTCGCCGAGCCGGAGGCCGCCCCGGCCGCCGAGCCGGAGCCGGAGGCCAAGCCCCGCCGCCGCACCCGCAAGGCCACGGCCGCCCAGCCGACCACCGACGCGCCGGTCGCCGAGCCGGAGGCCGCCCCGGCCGCCGAGCCGGAGCCGGAGGCCAAGCCCCGCCGCCGCACCCGCAAGGCCACGGCCGCCGAGCCGGCCACCGAAGCCCCGGTCGCCGAGACCGAGGCCGACGCCAGGCCGCGCCGCCGCACCCGCAAGGCCACGGCCGCCACCGAAGCCACCGTGGAAGCCGCCGCGATCCCCGTCGCCGACGCCGAGGCCAAGCCCCGACGCCGCACCCGCAACGCCGCGACCGCCGAGCCGGTCACCGAGGCGCCCGCCGCGGTCGCCGAGACCGAGGCCGACGCCAAGCCGCGCCGCCGCACCCGCAAGGCCACGGCCGCCGAGCCGGCCGCCGAGGCCCCGGTCACCGACGCCGAGGCCAAGCCGCGCCGCCGGACCCGCAAGGTCGCGGCCGCTCAGGCCGAGGGCTGATCGGGACCGTCACACCCGGCACACGAGCGAGGCCCCGTCCCCTTCGAGGGGGCGGGGCCTCGCCGTACCCGCGCCCGGCGGCCCGGTCCCGATAGCCTCGTGTCATGAGTCGCCCGCCCACGTTCACCCCGCCCCCCTGTGCCCGTGCCCGCACGCTGGCCACGTCCCGCGGTGACTTCGCCGTGCTGGACGCGGCGCCCGCCGACGGTACGGAGCCGAAGGGGACGGCGCTCCTCCTGCCCGGCTACACCGGCTCCAAGGAGGACTTCATCGCCATGCTCGAACCGCTCGCCGACGCCGGCTACCGCGCCGTCGCCGTCGACGGTCGCGGGCAGTACGAGACCGCCGGACCGGACGACCAACTGGCGTACGAGCAGGACGAGTTGGCGCGCGACGTGCTGGCGCAGGCGGCGGCGCTCGACAGCGGCCACGTGCACCTGCTCGGCCATTCGCTCGGCGGGCAGATCGCCCGGGCGGCCGTCCTGCTCGACGCGGCGCCCTTCGCCACGCTCACGCTGATGTCGTCCGGTCCCGCCCAGGTCGCGCCCGCCCAGCAGGAGAAGATCAAGCTGCTGAGCGACGCGCTCGCGGTGATGACGATGGGTCAGGTGTGGCAGGCCATGCGCGCCCTGGACCCGCCGGAGGACGCCGACGAGGGCGGCAGCAACCGTGAGGACCTCCGCCGCCGCTGGCTGCGGCACAGTTCGGCGCAGCTCCTGGCGACCGGCCGCCGGCTGACCGTCGAGCCGGACCGGGTCGACGAGCTGGCCGCGCTGCGTCCGCCGCTGCCCGTGCATGTGATCTCGGGCGTCCGGGACGACACCTGGCCGGTGCCGCTCCTGGACGCGATGGCGGACAGGCTGGGCGCGCACCGGACGCGGGTGGAGGGCGCCGAGCACTCGCCCAACACGGACCGTCCGCTGGAGACCGCCGCGGCGGTGGCACGGTTCTGGGACGGCCGTACCGGTGGTCAGAACCGCGACTGAAGGTGCTGCCAGAAGCCGTCCCGCAGCGACCGCCGCAGTACCGCGTGTCCGCGCAGGGACCGGCTCAGCAGCCGTTCCGCCTCGATGAGCAGGTCCTGGTCGACCGGTCCGGGCAGGTAGGGGTGGCCGGGCAGCAGCTCGGCCATCGCGGCCTGGCCGCGCTCCGCCAGCCATGTCTCGGCGATCCGGGCGCCGACGAAGCGCACCTCGTCCCGTGACGGCGGCGGCTCGCCCTCGCTCTCGTACGTCGTCACCGGCCGCCGGGTGACGTAGGGGCGGCAGAAGTCGAGGTCGAAGGTGCGGGCGCTGTCGGCCTCCCACAGGAGGGGCTCGGCCTGGTTGCGGCCGTCCGCCGCCTCGATGCCCCAGAGGTGGACGCGCGCCCCGTACCCCTGCGCCGCCTCGACCGCCGGGACGAGGTCCTCGTCGCCGCCGACCAGGGCCGCGTCGCTGATGGCGCGGTGGCGGGCGAGCGACTCCAGGTCGCTGCGGATGAGGGAGTCGACGCCCTTCTGCTGGTTGTTGGCGTTGAGGTTGCCCAGCCGGACCTTGACGTCGGGGAGTTCGGCGATGGCCTGCTGTTCGGGGGTGTGGATGCGGCGGCGGGCGCCGTCGTACCAGTAGACGCGCAGCAGGCGGCTGTCCGCGAAGATCGTGCGGGCCGTGTCGATGAACGCGTCGATGAGCCCTTCCGCGTCCAGGTCGAAGGAGCGCCGGTCCTCGGTGCCCGCGACAAGCAACCCGGCCGCAGCATGGACGTAACCGGCGTCGACGAAGATGGCGTGCGTCGAGGGCGTCTTGGCGACCTCGGCCAGCGTCCGCTGGAGGAGCTCATTGGTGCGCTCCAGGCGGGCGCCGAGTGCGGTGAGGGTGGGAGCGGGGAGCTCCGGATGGTCGTTCATACGGGGCTCATTGTCCGACGCCTCGCCCCCGGCCGCCACCACCCCACCGGCCGTTACTTAGGCGCTCGAAAAATTTCTTTAGCGTAGGGAATGTTTGCCCCCTACACGACGTTGGCACTCATACACAGGAACACACAGTTCTCCATCTGGAGGATCAACTCAGGACGAAGGGAGAAGCCCATGCGCTTCGAAATCCTGCGACTCGACGACGTCGACGGCACGCCCGTGGACAGCACCGTCGTGGACGCCGCCTCCGTCAACGGGATCGTGCAGCAGGCCGCCTCGATCGGCCAGCGCATCTGGATCCGCCCGGCCGGGACCACGGCCTCGTAGCACGTACGCCGCTTCGCACCGCGCCCCCGCGCGGACTCCGGCACCCGAGGAAGGGCCCGGAATCCGCACGGGGGCGCAGTGGTGTCCGAGGGGCGCGGTGGTGTCTCAGGCGCCCTGGATGACCTGGGTGACGCCGTTGATGATCTGCTGCACCGCGATCGCCGACAGCATCATCCCGGCGAGCCGGGTCACCAGGACCACACCGCCGTCCTTGATGACCCGGATGATCAGCAGCGAGTAGCGCATGGTCAGCCACAGCACGACGTGCATGGCGACGATCGCGGCCCACACGGAGACCTGGCCGCTGACCCCCTCCGCGTGCTGCACGGCGAGGATCACCGACACGATGGCGCCGGGTCCGGCCAGCAGCGGCATGCCCAGCGGGACGAGCGCGACGTTGACGTCCTTGGTCTGCTTGGGCTCGTCGGTCTTGCCGGTCAGCAGGTCGAGCGCGATCAGGAGCAGCAGCAGCCCGCCCGCGATCATCAGCGCGGGCACGGAGACGTGCAGGTACGCCAGGATCTGCTGGCCCAGGATGCCGAAGACGGTGATCACGCCGAAGGCGACCGCGACGGCCTGCCAGGCCATCCGGCGCTGGACCTTGGTGGCGCGCCCGGAGGTCAGCGCGAGGAAGATCGGGGTGATCCCGGGGGGATCCATGATGACAAAAAGGGTGAGGAAGAGGGAGCCGAAGACGGCGACGTCGAACACAGTGAGGGCCTTGCGGGAAGAGGGTCGTACGGAGAAGTGCGGGGGTGCGGTGGGTGCGGGCGGCGTGCCCCCCGGAGCTACGCCTGGGAGGAGGTGCCCCCGGTGCCCGGGACCGGGAACGCGCCGGTCGCACGGCGGGTGATCTCGCCGTAGATCTCGGGGTCGGTGGTGTGGTCGCCGAGACGGCAGGTCTTGCGGGTGCCGTGGTAGTCGCTGGACCCGGTGGTCAGCAGGCCGAGGTCGGCGGCGAGCCCGCGCAACCTGGCGCGCGTCGGCTCGTCGTGGTCCATGTGGTCGATCTCGATGCCGTCGAGGCCGTACGCGGCGAGGTCGGCGATGACCGGCTCGGGCACGGTGCGGCCGCGCTTGGCGGCGCCGGGGTGGGCGAAGACGGTGACGCCGCCGGCCGCCTTGACGAGGCGGATCGCGGTGAAGGGGTCGAGCTCGTGCTTCTCGACGTACGCCCGGCCTCCGTCGGCGAGCCACTCGGGCGTGAAGGCGTCGGAGACGCTGGGCACCACGCCGAGCTGGACGAGCGCCTCGGCGATGTGCGGCCGGCCGACGGACCCGTCACCGGCGATGGCGGCGACCCGATCCCAGGTCACGGGCACGCCCAGCTCCTGGAGCTTGCCGACCATGGCGCGGGCGCGCGGGACGCGGTCGTCGCGGACCAGCTCCCGCTCCCGGGCGAGCTCGGGCTCGTCGGGGTCGAAGAGGTAGGCGAGCATGTGGACGCCGGTGCCGTCGATGCGGCAGGAGAGCTCGGCGCCCGTGACGAGCGTGAGGCCCTCGGGCAGCGCGGCGATCGCCTCGGCGTGGCCGCGCGTGGTGTCGTGGTCGGTCAGCGCGACGACGTCGAGCCCGGCCGCGGCGGCGCCGCGCACGAGCTCGGCGGGGGTGTCCGTACCGTCGGAAGCCGTGGAGTGGGTGTGCAGGTCGATGCGCACGACGCGTGACTCCGGGGCTCGGGACGGACAGGGGACGGCTCCAGGATACCGGCCCGCGCACCGCCCTCCCGCCGCCCGCGCGCGCCACCGGCGCGGCCGCCCGTCCGCGGCGCCGGATCGCCCGCCCCGGGGGCCGTCAGTCCAGCAGCCTGGGGCTCAGGGCGCCGCAGGGCAGGAGTTCCACCTCCGAGCCGGCCTCGCGCAGGTCGGTCAGGACGAGTTCGTCGTACATCAGCAGCCCCGACTTCTCGGGCCAGACGACGGCCCAGAGCCACAGCCCCCGGGCCTCGCCCGCGAAGACCGCCCGGTCCTGCGGGGCGTCGTTGACGTGCCAGAGGGGGGTGGGCCGGCCGGCGGCGAGGACCTTGGCCTGCGGGCGGGTGCCGGTGCACATGTGCGGCCCGGGGTCGGGGCCGTCGATCCCGGCGTACCGCGCGCCCAGGCCGACGCCCGGCTCCTCGGCCACCAGCAGAAGCTCCCCCACGCCTCCGAGGGGGGCGGGGCCGGAGCAGGCGACGACGGTGGCGCGGCCGCCGCTGCGGTCGTCGCCCGCGTAGGCGACGCCGGTGAACAGCCACCCCACGGGCAGCGGCCAGGGCATCCAGACGGGGACCTCGGCCCGGTGCGTGACGACGCCGAGCGCTTCGACGCTGGGCGGGATCACGGGTTGCAGCGGGTGCACGGCGCCGTGCACGTCGCACTGCCATGAGTCGGAGAAGAGACCGGGCGTCCTGACCCGGCCTCCGCACTTCGGGCAACTGGGTTCGCCCCTCATAGCGTTCAACGGTCCTCCCCGGCCGTCGCCCCGTCAAGGACGATCACCCGTCCGGTGTGCCGTTCCCGCCCGGGTTTTTCCATGCATCTTGCACCCATTAGCTTGCCCAACTTATTGTGTGTATATACCAACTACTTTGGTGCCCGGGGCGCCACCACACGGAGGGAGCGGTCATGCGGCGAGGCGATCCGTTCGACGAGGGGGCCGCCGGCATCCTGCGGCAGCCCAGGGCCGTCTGGGCGACCGCGGGCGCGTCCGTCGTCGCCTTCATGGGCATCGGGCTGGTGGACCCGATCCTGCCGTCCATCGCCCGGGGACTGCGCGCCACGCCCAGTCAGGTGTCGCTGCTGTTCACCTCGTACTTCCTGATCACCGCCGTCGCGATGCTGATCACCGGCTTCGTCTCCAGCCGCATCGGCGGGCGCAGGACCCTGCTGGCCGGGCTCGCGCTGGTGATCGTCTTCGCCGCCCTGTCCGGGACGTCGGGCTCGGTCGGGGAGCTGGTCGGCTTCCGGGCCGGCTGGGGGCTCGGCAACGCGCTGTTCGTCTCCACCTCGCTCGCCGTGATCGTCGGCGCGGCGGCCGGCGGCAGCGCGGCCGCGATCCTGCTGTACGAGTCGGCCCTCGGCCTCGGCATGGCCTGCGGGCCGCTGGTGGGGGCCGTCCTGGGGGACGCGAGCTGGCGCTACCCGTTCTTCGGCACGGCCGCGCTGATGGCGGTGGGCTTCCTGTGCGTCGCCGCGTTCCTGCGGGACCAGCCGAGGCCGGCGCGCAAGACGTCCCTGCTCGACCCGCTCAGGGCGCTCGGCCACGGCGGGCTGGCCTCCGCCGCCGCGTCCGCCTTCTTCTACAACTACGCCTTCTTCACGGTGCTCGCCTTCACACCGTTCGTGCTCGACATGACGCCGTACGGGTCCGGCGCGGTGTTCTTCGCCTGGGGCGTGCTGCTCGCCGTCTTCTCCGTCCTGGTCGCGCCGCGGCTCCAGGAGCGGTTCGGGTCACTGCGGGTGCTGGGCGGCTCGCTGGTCCTGCTCGCCGCCGACGTGGTCGTCCTCGGGTACGGCGACCACACCACCGCGATCGTCTGCACGGTCCTGTCGGGCGCCTTCATCGGCGTGAACAACACCGTGTTCACCGAACTCGCGCTCGGCGTCTCCGACGCGCCGCGCCCGGTGGCCAGCGCCGGCTACAACTTCGTGCGCTGGTTCGCGGCCGCCGCCGCGCCCTGGCTGGCGCCCCGGATCGAGGAGTGGAGCGACGTCCACATGCCGTTCGTGGTGGCGGGCGCCGCGGCGGCCACCGGCGCGGGCATCGTCTGGGCGCGCCGGCGCTCGCTCACCCATGACGCCGAGGAGCGGCGCGCGGGGCGGCCCCGGCCCGCGCTGGCCAACTGACCGCGCTCAGTCCAGGGTTACGGACCTGCGCAGCGGGTCGCGCAGGTCCGTGCCCGCCGCCAGCCACCGCTCCTGGAGCGCCTGCGCACCGTGCACGCGCTTCCACGCCGCCTCGTTGGGCGTCATCGGCAGCAGCGGCAGGAACCGCACCGGGTCCATCGGCGCGTCCAGCTCCAGGTCCTCCACCAGCCCGCCGGACTCCGCGACGAGCACGGAGGTGAAGGGCGCGCCGGGCCACAGGGGTTCGCCGGTGTCCAGCGACGCCCCCGGGGCCACGACCACGCCCTCGACCTGCGGGGAGGCGGCGAGGACCGCGAGCGGGCGCAGCACCTTGCCGGTGTCGGCGAGCCCCGCGCGCACGGTCAGGAGCAGTTCGGCGCGCGGGCCCTTGACCGGGTCGGCGAGGGCAGCGGTCGGGTCGGTCATCGGCTGGGCCGACATCCCGAGGGTGGCGTACCTCACCAGGTCGCCGTCCGTGAAACGGAGGACCTCGATGCGGTCGGTGCCCAGGAACGTCACCGCGGCCCGCGCGTCCGGTTCTCCGAGGGCGGTACGCAGCCGGGCCTCGACCAGAGCAAGAACTTCTCCCATGCGGCGAGCATAGAACGCGTATGGAAGGGGCAAAGTAAGGGATTGACCCTCAGTCGGCTGATAGTGTTGGCCGTCTGCTGGTCGGGACAGCACGCCAAGCGTTGCTTTCCAGTCCCGACGACACGTCATCCCCCACGGGGGACCGGCCGGAGGAGGTGGGGCTGCGGTGGATCGAAGTCGACCGTGCAGTACCAACCGTTCTTCCGCCCGCGGCTTTTCTCTGTGACCTGAGAGGCATCTCACCTGCCTGCTCCCGCTCGTCCTCGTGGAGCGTGAGTGTGAGGTCATGGCTTTGCGCACGACGGAAGAGCACACCGTTTTGCCTGTCTGTAGCGAACGCCGTCACCGCGATCCCGCGGTGCCGCCCGCTTTGCGGACGTAAGGAACGCCACGTCCCCATTCCGGGCTGTGCCACGCCCCGCGACGGCCTCTCCGTGAAGGAGCCAGCCATGTCGATGATCCGTGACCTGCGCGCAGCGGTACGCCCCTCCCTGCGCAAGAGCACTTCTCCCTACAACACCTACAACTCCTACGACGCGACCCGTGACCCGTCGACGTCCACCGCGGTCGTCGACTGCGCCGTGTACCGCGACGGCCGCCGGCTCAAGGACGACACGGCCGACGCGTGCCTCACGCCGCGCGAGGCCATGCGCCGGGTGCGCGAGGACGGCGGCTTCGCCTGGATCGGGCTGCACGAGCCGACGGAGGCCGAATTCGCCGGTATCGCCGCCGAGTTCGGGCTGCACCCTCTGGCCGTGGAGGACGCGGTCCACGCGCACCAGCGGCCGAAGCTGGAGCGGTACGACGACACGCTGTTCACCGTCTTCAAGACGATCCACTACGTCGAGCACGCCGAGCTGACGGCGACCAGCGAGGTCGTCGAGACCGGTGAGGTGATGTGCTTCACCGGCCGGGACTTCGTCATCACCGTCCGGCACGGCGGCCAGGGCTCCCTGCGCAACCTCCGCCACCGCATGGAGGGCGAGCCGGAGCTGCTGGAGAAGGGCCCGTCGGCGGTGCTGCACGCGATCGCCGACCATGTGGTGGACGGCTACATCGCCGTCGCCGACGCGGTCGAGATCGACATCGACCAGATCGAGATCGACGTCTTCTCACCGCCCGCCAAGGGCTCGACGCGCGGCGCCGACACCGGGCGGATCTACCAGCTCAAGCGCGAGGTGCTGGAGTTCAAGCGCGCGGTGTCGCCGCTGCTGCGGCCCATGCAGTTGCTGAGCGAGCGGCCCATGCGGCTGGTCGACCCGGACATCCAGAAGTACTTCCGGGACGTCGCCGACCACCTGGCGCGGGTGCAGGAGCAGGTCATCGGCTTCGACGAGCTGCTGAACTCGATCCTCCAGGCCAACCTGGCGCAGGCCACGGTCGCCCAGAACGAGGACATGCGCAAGATCACGTCCTGGGCGGCGATCATCGCCGTACCGACGGCGGTGTGCGGCGTGTACGGCATGAACTTCGACTACATGCCCGAGCTGCGGTGGAAGTACGGCTACCCGCTGGTGCTGGCCGGGATCTCGGTGATCTGTTTCGCGATCCACCGCACCCTGAAGCGGAACGGGTGGCTGTAGCTAAGCTGCCTGCCATGACAGACGCACTGCTCGGCCAGGCCCTCGTCGAGGAGGCCACCAAGAAGTCCGGCCTCATCTGGGTACGGGGCGCGGGCCCGGCCCGGGCACTGTGGCACGTGTGGGTCGACGGCGCGGCGCACGTCGTCGGCGACGGGCCGGGCGAGCAGCCGCTGCCGGGACTGGCGGACGGCTCCACCGCCGAGGTCACCGTGCGCAGCAAGGACAAGGGCGGCCGGGTGGTCGCCTGGTCGGCCACCGTGGCCGAGCTGGCCCCCGGCTCGGAGCCGTGGGAGGCGGCCGTCGCGGAGCTGAAGGGCAAGCGGCTGAACGCCCCGGACGCGGAGACGATGACCGACCGCTGGGCGCGCGAGTGCCGGGTGCTGCGCCTGACGCCCGGCGAGGCGACGACCGCCCACCCGGACGGCTCCCTCGCCGCGCGCCCGCTCCCCACCACGGCGACCACCCGCCACCCGATCCCGGCGGCGCTGCCGCGCCTGCTGCTGAAGCGCCGCAAGCGCTGACGCCCGCCGCCGCGCCCCGGGGGCGTCCCGGCGGGCGGCGTCAGTCGCTGGTGCGGGGAAGCTGGCGGCCGTAGTCGAGGGTCTCGTCCTTGGAGGGCGGCGCCAGGGGGAAGGTCTTGTTCCAGTCCGACAGGACGACCACGCCCGCGCCGCCGCCCCGGGCGAACTGGAGCGGGAAGGGCGTGCCCTCCAGGGAGACGTCCAGCGTGCCGCCCTCGCCCTGGGCGCCGCCGGCGACCTTGATGGTGCGGATGCCGCCGATCTTGGAGCGGTCACCCTTGACGACGTCGCCGTGCAGTTCCAGCAGCCCGCGGAGCAGCACGTTCATCTCGGTGAAGCCGCGGAGCTGCTTGTAGGAGGGGTCGTCCTCCGGCACCTTCACGTACTTGTCGTCGAGCTTGTCGGCCGCCTCCGCGCCGGAGTCGTCCTCGCCGCCGCCCTGGCCGGCCCCGTCGCCCTCCGCGCTCGTCCAGAAGTCCGCGTCCGCCTTGAGGTACAGCGCGTCGCCGATCCGCAGCAGCTCGAAGGTGGTCGTCCTGGTGACCACCGACCCGGCCGCCCCGCTCTGGTTCAGCCGCATGTTCAGCTTGTACGTGCCGCCCTTGCTGACCAGCGACCCCGAAAGGCGTACCGCCTTCGCCCCGGCCGCCGCCGCCCGCGCCTTGGTCTCGATCTCCGTGGCGGAGAGCTTTCCGACCCCGTTCGTTCCCGCGTCCGGATCGGGCGGTTCCTCCGCGCAGGCGGTGAGCACCGCGGTCAGCCCGACACAGAGTGCGACGGGGAGGGCGGCCCGGCGGGCGCGCGAAGCCGGGGCGAGAAGGGTCACCAGCGCACTGCCTCTCATCAAACCGTGGGGGGTTGGCAGACCGCAGCGTACCTGTGCCTTCTACGGCGGTCGGCAGAGAGCCGTACGGACGCCCTGCCTGGGCGACCCGCACCAGGACGGGCTAGCCTGAATCGGCACGAAAGTCCGGAATTCCGGCAGACGAGGAGGTGTGCGGCATGGCGGCAGGCGCGCCCCGGATCTTCGTCTCGCACCTCGCCGGCGTTCCCGTCTTCGACCCCAACGGCGACCAGGTGGGCCGCGTCCGTGACCTGGTCGCCATGCTGCGGGTGGGCCGCCGCCCGCCCCGCCTGCTCGGGCTGGTCGTCGAGGTCATCGGCCGCCGCCGCATCTTCCTGCCCATGACCCGCGTCACCGGCGTGGAGTCCGGCCAGGTGATCACCACCGGCGTGCTCAACGTGCGCCGCTTCGAGCAGCGCCCCACCGAGCGCCTGGTCCTCGGTGAGCTGCTCGACCGGCGTGTACGGCTCGTCGAGGACGGCTCCGAGGTGACCGTCCTCGACGTGGCCATCCAGCAGCTCCCGGCCCGCCGCGACTGGGAGATCGACAAGGTCTTCGTCCGCCGGGGCGGCGGCGGGGCGCTGCGCCGCAAGGGCGAGACGCTCACCGTCGAGTGGTCGGCCGTGACCGGCTTCTCGCTGGAGGAGCACGGGCAGGGCGCCGAGAGCCTGGTCGCCACCTTCGAGCGGATGCGCCCGGCCGACCTCGCCAACGTCCTGCACCACCTGACGCCCAAGCGCCGCGCCGAGGTCGCCGCGGCCCTCGACGACGACCGGCTCGCCGACGTACTGGAGGAGCTGCCCGAGGACGACCAGGTCGAGATCCTCGGCAAGCTCAAGGAGGAGCGGGCCGCCGACGTCCTGGAGGCCATGGACCCCGACGACGCCGCCGACCTGCTCTCCGAGCTGCCCGAGGAGGACAAGGAGCGGCTGCTGACGCTGATGCGGCCGGACGACGCCGCCGACGTACGCCGCCTGATGTCGTACGAGGAGCGCACGGCGGGCGGGCTGATGACGACCGAGCCGATCGTGCTGCGCCCCGACGCGACCGTCGCCGACGCCCTGGCGCGCGTGCGCCAGCAGGACCTGTCCCCGGCCCTCGCCGCCCAGGTGTACGTGTGCCGGCCGCCCGACGAGACGCCCACGGGCAAGTTCCTGGGGACGGTGCACTTCCAGCGGCTGCTGCGCGACCCGCCCTTCACGCTGGTGTCGGCGGTCGTCGACACCGACCTGGAGCCGCTCTCCCCGGACACCCCGCTGCCCGCCGTCACCCAGCACCTCGCCGCCTACAACCTCGTCGCCGCCCCGGTGGTCGACGAGAGCGGCTCGCTGCTGGGCGCCGTCACCGTCGACGACGTACTCGACCACCTGCTGCCCGAGGACTGGCGCGAGACGGAGTTCGAGGCGGAGGGCGAGAGCGAGGTCGCGCATGGCGCATGAGCGGACGGGCGAGCCGCCGGTGCCCCGCATCCGGCTGGACCAGCCGCGCATCCGGCGGCCCAAGCTGCTGCCCGCCTACGACCCCGAGGCGTTCGGGCGGCTGTCGGAGCGGATCGCCCGCTTCATCGGCACCGGGCGGTTCCTGGTCTGGATGACGGTGATCGTCGTCGTCTGGGTGGTGTGGAACATCTCGGCCCCCGGCCACCTGCGCTGGGACGAGTACCCCTTCATCTTCCTGACCCTCGCCCTGTCCCTCCAGGCGTCCTACGCGGCCCCGCTGATCCTGCTGGCGCAGAACAGGCAGGCCGACCGCGACCGGGTCACCCACGAGCAGGACCGCAAGCAGAACGAGCGGTCCATCGCCGACACCGAGTACCTGACCCGCGAGATCGCGGCCCTGCGGATGGGCCTCGGCGAGGTCGCCACCCGCGACTGGATCCGCTCCGAGCTGGAGGACCTGGTGCGCGAGCTGCACGAGCAGCGCGAGGTATTCCCGCACGGCGGTACCCGGGGAAGTGACGAAGCCGACCGCTGACGGGCTTCCCGGAGGCCGGGTCCCGCGCCGTACCATCTCCATATGGTTACGGAAGACGCGGTGCGCGAAGCACTGGCGACGGTGAACGACCCCGAGATCAACCGACCGATCACCGAGCTCGGCATGGTCAAGTCGGTGGAGATCGGTGCGGACGGGGCGGTCGCCGTCACCGTCTACCTCACGGTCTCCGGCTGCCCCATGCGCGAGACGATCATCACGCGCGTGAGCGAGGCGGTCTCCCGCGTGGAGGGCGTCACCGGCGTCGACGTGACGCTCGACGTCATGAGCGACGAGCAGCGCAAGGAGCTGGCCGCCGCGCTGCGCGGCACCACCGCCGAGCGCGAGGTGCCGTTCGCCAAGCCCGGCTCGCTGACCCGGGTGTACGCGGTGGCCTCCGGCAAGGGTGGCGTCGGCAAGTCCTCCGTCACCGTGAACCTGGCCGCCGCGATGGCCGCGGACGGGCTGAAGGTCGGTGTCGTGGACGCCGACATCTACGGCCACAGCGTGCCCCGCATGCTGGGCGCGGACGGCCGCCCGACCCAGGTCGAGAACATGATCATGCCGCCGTCGGCGAACGGTGTGAAGGTCATCTCCATCGGCATGTTCACCCCCGGCAACGCGCCGGTGGTGTGGCGCGGCCCGATGCTGCACCGCGCGCTCCAGCAGTTCCTCGCCGACGTGTACTGGGGCGACCTGGACGTGCTGCTGATGGACCTGCCCCCGGGCACCGGTGACATCGCGATCTCCGTCGCCCAGCTCGTGCCGAACGCCGAGATCCTGGTCGTCACCACTCCGCAGCAGGCGGCGGCCGAGGTCGCCGAGCGCGCCGGTTCCATCGCCGTGCAGACCCATCAGAAGATCGTGGGCGTCGTCGAGAACATGTCGGGCCTGCCCTGCCCGCACTGCGACGAGATGGTCGACGTCTTCGGCACCGGCGGCGGCCAGAAGGTCGCCGACGGCCTGACGAAGACCACCGGCGCGACGGTGCCGGTACTCGGCTCCATCCCGATCGACGTACGGCTGCGCGAGGGCGGCGACGAGGGCAAGCCGGTCGTCCTGAGCGACCCGGACTCCCCGGCGGGCGCGGCCCTGCGCTCCATCGCGGGCAAGCTGGGCGGCCGTCAGCGCGGCCTGTCGGGCATGTCCCTGGGGATCACCCCGCGCAACAAGTTCTGAGCGCGCCCACGCGGAAAAGGGGCGGCCCCGCACGGGGCCGCCCCTTTCGCGCGTCCGCTTCTACGCGTACGCCGTGATGTCCCGCACCACCGAGAAGCCCAGGCCGTACGCGCTCATGCCCCGTCCGTACGCGCCCAGATGGACCGCGGCCCCGGCCGTGCCGGCCAGCACCCAGCCGAACTCCGACTCGCGGTAGTGGAACGGCGTCGGCACTCCGTCGACCGGCAGGGAGAGCGTCGACCACTCCGGCCCGTTCAGGTCGTCGGCCAGCTCGAAGGCCGTCTCGGTCTGCTGGTCCAGCCAGTCGTCACGCAGCGCGTGGTCGAGCTGCGCCGGCCAGGTGTACGCCAGCAGCCCCGACCCGGCCAGCCAGGCGGCGGACGACACGGTGGTGGCGTCGAGCACCCCCGTACCGTCGCCGCTGCGGCGCACGGGGCTGGCGGCGACCGTCACGACGACCGCGAACCGCTCCCTCTCCGCCCCGGCCCCGTCCAGCCGGTCCGGCCGTATCGACGGCTCGTCGCCGTGGCCGGTCGAGCCGTGCTGCACCGTGCCGTCGGCGGACGTGCCGACCTGCATCAGCCAGCGCGGCCCGGTGAACGCCTCGTCCAGCCCGTACCAGGGGAATGACGCGCGCAGATAGCCGTCGACCGTACGCCGGGCCGCGGGCACCCCCTCGGGCGCCCCGGTCGCCTCGGACGTCGATGTGGTGCTGGGTGCGGCACCCTGCGCCCCTACCCGACTCGTCGTCTCCATCTGCCCGGCCGCCTCCTCATCCGTGGAGTCCGGTACGGCACGCCCCGACGGGCGTTCTCGCAACCGGACAGATGGAGAGGATAGCCACCTTGCGGGAGCTCTTTCCGGAAGGGCGGCCGGGAGGGGTTCAGGTGGCGTCGGCGTCGAACGGCGGACGCTCGGCCCGGCCGGGGCCGTCGCCCTTCTTCAGCAGGTCGGGACCGGTACCGCCGCCGTTGACCGCCGCCGGGACGGACGCGTCCGGCTCGTGGCCGTTGACCGCGTCGGCGACGTCGTTGATCTCCTTCTTGAGATCGAAGCTGCTGCGGATTTCCTTGAGGTCCTCGTTCTCCGTGAGCTGCTTGCGGATGAACGTCTTGGGGTTCAGGTCCTCGAACTCGAAGTCCTTGAACTCCGGACCCAGCTCGCTGCGGATGTCCTGCTTCGCGTTCTCCGAGAAGTCACGGATCTTGCGGATGAAGCCGGAGACGTCCTGGATGACCTTCGGCAGCTTGTCCGGGCCGAAGACGAGGACGGCAAGGACCACGAGCGCCACCAGCTCGAGTGCGCCTATGTCATTGAACACCTTGCTGCTCCTTCCGGCCCGGGGCCCGTAACACGGTACCTGGCCCGGCTGCCGGGGCGGTACCTCGTGGTGGACCCCCGGTGGCCCGCCGATGGCCGTTCAGCCACCGGCGGAGGAACCGAGGGTCAGCGTCTTGGTCTGCTCCTTGCCGGCGCGTTCCAGCGTCAGCTCCAGTCGGTCGCCGGGGCGGTGGGCGCGGATCTTGACGATCAGCTCCTCGCCGCTGTGCACCCGCTGGCCGTCCACCTTGGTGATCACGTCACCGGGCCGGATGCCCGCCTTGGCCGCGGGGCCGCCGGGAATGACGGAGGCGCCGCCGTCCTGGGCCTTCTCCCCCACCCGGGCACCGTCGCCGGTGTACTTCATGTCGAGGCTCACACCGATGACGGGGTGGTTGGCCTTGCCGGTGTTGATCAGCTCCTCGGCCACCCGCTTGCCCTGGTTGACCGGGATCGCGAAGCCGAGACCTATCGAGCCGGCCTGGCCGCCGTCGGCTCCCGAACCGCTGTCGGCGGCACGGATGGCGCTGTTGATGCCGATCACCCGGGCCTTGGCGTCCAGCAGCGGACCACCGGAATTCCCCGGGTTTATCGGCGCATCGGTCTGGAGGGCGTCGACGTAGCTGATGTCGCTGCCGTCGCCCTTCTCGCCGCCCGCCGTGATGGGCCGCTCCTTGGCGCTGATGATGCCGGAGGTCACGGTGTTCTGGAGGTCGAACGGGGCGCCGATGGCGACGACCGGGTCACCGACGCGGACATTGTCGGAGTTGCCCAGCGGCAGGGGCTTGAGGTTGGAGACGCCCTTGACCCGGACGACCGCCAGGTCGTACCCGCTGTCCTTGCCGACCAGTTCGGCCGCGGCCGTCTCGCCGCCGCTGAAGGTGACGGTGATGTCGCCCGAGGCGCCGGCCGGGTCCACGACGTGGTGGTTGGTGAGGATGTGGCCCTGCTCGTCGAGGACGAAACCCGTGCCCGTGCCCTGCTCGCCGCCGCCGCTGACGTGCAGGGTGACCACGCCGGGCAGGGCACTGGCCGCGATGCCGGCGACGCTGTCGGGCGCCCGGTCGCCGTCCTCGGGACCGGCCTGGGGCAGCTCGACCGTGGCGAGGCCGCCGTGCCGCTCGATGTACGCGCCGACACCGCCGCCGATCACGCCGGTGAGGCCCGCGAACAGCAGCGCGGCGACCACGGCGAGGCCGCGCCGCCCCTTGCGCCGTCCCGGCACGGAGCCGGGACGGGTCAGCGGCTGCTGCGGCCCGCCGGGCCTGCTCCAGGGGTCGTACTGGAGCCACTGGGTCGGCTGGGGCTGCTGCGAGGGCTGCGCGGGCTGTTGCGGGGACTGGGACTGCTGGGGGAGCTGGGGCTGCTGCGGGAGCTGGGGTTGGTGGGGCTGAGGCTGCTGGGGCGGCTGGGGCGGCTGCTGTGGTGTGTGGTGCTGCTGCGTCGGCTGGGGTGCCTGGGGTTGCTGTGGTGCCTGGTGCTGCGGCGGCACGGGCGGCTGCGGGGGCTGCGGTGCCGGGTGGTGCGGCGTGACCGGCTGCGGCGTCCCGTACGCGGGCGGGACGGCCGTGCCGTGCGCGGGGGTCGCCACCGGGCGCTGCACGGGCGGCGCGGGCGCCCAGGGGCCCGGCTCGCCGTAGGGCGGGGTGCGGTACTCGTCGGGCTGGTGCAGGGGCTGCGGGCGCGCCGGTGCCTCGACCGGCTGCCGCTGCCCGGTGACGGCCGGGTGCGCCTCCGGTGCCTGCTCGGGGGCCGGCTGCGGTGCGGGGGCGACCGCCGTGGCGGCGGGGGCCGGTTCGGGTGCCGGGGCGGGCGTGGTGTCCTCGGGGGCCGCCGGGGCGGCGGGGCCGGGCTCCGCCGACTCGGCCGCCGACCGGTCCGTCACGGTCTGCTGGTCCGTCACGGTCTGCTGCCGCGCCGGGCGGCTCCACCACTTCGGCTTCGACCCCGTGGGCTTCCCGTCGTCCATGTTCTCCCCGCTGCGTGCCCGTCCGCGCCCCTGTGGGGCGCCCCTGCGCGTGATTCAACCAGGTCCGGTGGCCGCCGCGCAGGGGGGCGGCCGGTCAGCGGCCCGCGGGGAGCGGCAGCGAGCTGGGCGACGGGGTCGCGGCCGGGGTCAGCCCGCCCGCGGTGGCGAGGTGCGACGCCGGCCCCGTGGGACGTATCAGCGGCGCGGGCGGCGAGCTGTTCAGCGCGCTCACCACGCCCAGTGGGGACGCCGACAGAAAGGGATGGACGCCCGGGCGCTGCACCGCGTGCAGCGGGATGGCCGACAGCGGCCCGGACGGCCGCTCCGTCGTCCGCACCGGCCCGTACCCTCCGCCCCGGCGGCGGCTGTTCTCGCCCGCGCCCGCGCTCGGGGCCTGGCCGGGCGACCGCAACGGCGTGACGCTGTTGCCCGTGCCGTCGCCGCGTGCGTCGACCGTGGCGACCGTCGGCAGGGCGCCGCCCAGGGCGATCGCCGCGAACGACACCGCGCTGGCGGCCGCGAACGCGAACCTCCGGCCGCGCCAGGCGGAGCGCTCGGGCTCCTGGCGGTCCACCTCGTGTATGCGGAAGCCCGGCTCCGGTCCGGCGTAGCCGAAGGCGTCGGGTCTCACCGCGAAGACACCGTCGCCGCCGAGCCGTCCGGGCCGGGGCCCGAAGGGGCCCGACCTGTCGTCGTCACCGCCCGGAGGCCCCCCGGGCAACCCCTGGAGGCGTGCGAGCAGCCCCTCGGAGGGGGGCGGCGGGGCGGCCTGGGCGAAGACGTTCTTCAGCCGGCGCTGCGCGTCGGCCTCGGCCTTGCACTTGGGGCAGGTGGCCAGGTGGGCGAGGACCCGCTCGCGGGCGTCATGGCCCAGCTCGCCGTCGACGAGCGCGGCGAGGCGGTCCCCCAGATGCTGTTCCGCGGGGGTCGGACTTGTGCCACTCACGCGGGTCCGCCCTCCCCGCCCACGGCCACGAAGGTGCGCTGCTCGGCCCGGGCCTCGGGCGATCGGTGCTTGAGCGCCTTGCGCAGGTGGGAGCGCCCGCGGTGGATGCGGCTGCGGACGGTGCCGAGCTTGACCCCGAGGGTCGCGGCGATCTCCTCGTACGACAGCCCTTCGATGTCGCACAGGACGACGGCCGCGCGGAACTCGGGCGCGAGGGTGTCGAGGGCCTGCTGGACGTCGGCGTCGAAGTGCGTGTCGTGGAAGACCTGCTGGGGGGACGGCTCGCGGCTGGGCAGCCGCTCCGCCGCGTCGTCGCCGAGCGCGTCGAACCGGATGCGCTGCTTGCGGCGCACCATGTCCAGGAAGAGGTTGGTGGTGATGCGGTGCAGCCAGCCCTCGAAGGTGCCGGGCGTGTACGTGGACAGCGAGCGGAAGACCCGGACGAAGACCTCCTGGGTGAGGTCCTCGGCGTCGTGCTGATTGCCCGTCAGCCGGTAGGCGAGGCGGTAGACCCGGCCACTGTGCGTGCTGACGATCTCCTCCCAGGAGGGCGGAGTCCACGCCTGCGATTCCGCATCCGAGGCGAAGGTCGCGGTGGTGGGTGCGAAGTCGGCGGGCATGGAACGGTCAGCGGTGTCGGTCACGGATTTCGGCTCACCCGCCGACCTGAGAAGGCGCCGCAGCACTCCTCCCCGATCCACAGGCGCAGCCGCACCTCCCCTATCGGCTCTGGTGGTGTCCAGTGGAGCCCCTACCATAGCCACCTCGCCCGTTAGCTCCGGATAAGAATCTTTACGTGAATTTGGGACCGTCTTCGGCTCTTGATCCATGTACTCCCCCCACCCCTCCATAACGCGCGGTCCCATCTGCGGGTTCCCGGTCCCGAACGGCTACAGTCACCGTTGCGCCAACTACGGGGACAGGAGAGGGTCATTACCGCCAACCGGCAGACGAGCTGGGCGTTCGCCGACGCCTTTGTCGCCGAGGACGAAGCGCTGCGCTGGGCCCGTGACCGGGCCCGGGACGCGGGGCTGCCCTCGGTGTCGCCAGGCACCGGCGCCGCGCTGCGTCTGCTGGCGGCCACGGCGGACGCCAAGGCGGTGGCGGAGATCGGCACCGGGACGGGCGTGTCCGGCATCTACCTGCTGGAGGGCATGCGCCCCGACGGGGTGCTGACCACGGTGGACCCGGAACCGGAGCGGCAGCAGTTCGCCCGGCAGGCGTTCCGGGCGGCGGGCTTCGCCGGGAACCGGGCCCGTTTCATCCCCGGCCGCGCCCTCGACGTGCTTCCCCGGCTCGCGGACGGCGGCTACGACCTCGTCTTCTGCGACGGTGACCGCACGGAGTGCCTGGAGTACCTCGCTGAATCGTTGCGCCTTCTGCGCCCGGGTGGTCTGGTCTGCTTCGAGGGCGTCTTCGCGGACGGCCGTACGGTCGACTCGGCGGCCCAGCCGGCCGAGGTGCTCCGCCTGCGCGAGCTGCTGCGGGCGGTGCGGGAGAGCCAGGAGCTGCTGCCGTCCCTGCTGCCGGTGGGCGACGGGCTGCTGTGCGCGGTGCGGCGGGGCTGACGGCGACGCGCGGCGGGGCTGAGGCTGGGGCCGGGGGCAACGAAAACCCCGGCCGGTCGCGTCACCGCGTACCGTGCCGGGGGCCCGTGGAATACAGGGGTCGATCCGCCTCAGCCGACGACCTTCTTGAGTGCGTCGCCGAGCGCGTCGGCCTCGTCCGGAGTCAGCTCGACGACAAGCCGACCGCCGCCTTCGAGCGGAACGCGCATGACGATGCCCCGCCCCTCCTTGGTCACCTCGAGCGGGCCGTCGCCCGTCCGCGGCTTCATGGCCGCCATGCTCGTTCCCCTTCCTGAAACCAGCTCATCGTCGCCGACGGCCCTCTGGCATGGGCACGCATCACCGGCATCGAACACATTGCTTCCAGGTCATTATCCCGCATGGCAGGACCCGATGACCAACATCGGTCGGCATCGCTTGCGCAACGCGCTCTCGCAAAACCGTCCATTTCGGCGATACGCCTGCGATACTTCGCCACCGCACGCGACGACGGCCCCGGACATTCTTTGACGCAGGTCACATGTCCCGGCCCGATGATCTCCGCCATGCTGGGCGGGACATCACCACCGGAGCCGCGAAGGGGACCCGCCATGGCCGACACCGTGCTGTACGAGGTGAGCGACGGACTCGCCACGATCACGATCAACCGGCCCGACGCCATGAACGCGATGAACATGGAGGCGAAGGTCGCCCTCCGTGACTCGCTCCTCGCGGCGGCGGAGGACTCCGCCGTACGGGCGGTCCTGCTGACCGCGACGGGCAGGGCCTTCTGCGTCGGACAGGACCTCAAGGAGCACGTCGCGGTGCTCGGCACCGAGCACACGATGAGCACGGTGCGGGAGCACTACAACCCGATCGTCCGGGCCATCGCCGGGATGCCCAAGCCGGTCGTGGCCGGGGTGAACGGCGTCGCGGCCGGCGCGGGCTTCGGCTTCGCCCTGGCGGCGGACTACCGGGTGGTGGCCGACACGGCGTCGTTCAACACCTCCTTCGCCGGGGTCGCCCTGACCGCCGACTCGGGCGTCTCGTGGACCCTGCCGCGGGTGGTGGGCCCCGGGCGGGCGGCCGACCTGCTGTTCTTCCCGCGTTCGATCACGGCGCAGGAGGCGTACGAGCTGGGCATCGCCACCAAGGTGGTCCCCGTGGACGACCTGCCCGGCGAGGCCGCCGCGGTCGCCCGCACCCTCGCGGCCGGCCCGACGCTGGCGTACGCGGCGCTGAAGGAGTCCCTGGCGTACGGGACGGCCCACACCCTGGACGAGGCCCTGGAGAAGGAGGACGAGCTCCAGACGAGGGCGGGCGCGTCCGCGGACCACGGCATCGCGGTGCAGGCCTTCCTGGCCAAGGAGAAGCCCAGGTACCTGGGCCGCTGACCCCCGCGGCGCGGTCGGGGTGCGGGCGCCCGGCGGACCGGTCGCCCGCACGGGCGAGCCGCTCACCGGGCGCCGGTCCGGTATCGGGGCGCCCGGGGTCCGGGCGCCGGGTCCCGGTCCTGGATCAGACCACCGCGCCGCCGCGGGCCACGCAGTCGGTGAGGTGGTCGTCGACCAGGCCGCAGGCCTGCATCAGGGCGTACGCCGTCGTGGGGCCGACGAACCGGACCCCGGCCTTCTTGAGCTCCTTGGACAGGGCGGTCGACTCCGGCGTGACCGCCGGGACGTCGGCGAGGGTGCGGGGCGCCGGGCGGGAGGCCGGGTCCGGGGCGAAGGACCAGATCAGGGCGTCCAGCTCGCCGGGCTCCCAGCCGGCCAGGACGCGGGCGTTGGCCAGGCAGGCGTCGATCTTGGCGCGGTTGCGGATGATCCCGGTGTCGGCCAGGAGCCGGTCCCGGTCGGTGTCGGTGAACTCCGCCACCGCGGCGATCGCGAAGTCGTCGAACGCCCGGCGGAAGCCCTCACGGCGGCGCAGGATCGTCAGCCAGGACAGGCCCGACTGGAAGGCCTCCAGGCAGAGCCGCTCGAACAGGGCGTCGTCGCCGTGGACCGGGCGGCCCCACTCCTCGTCGTGGTACCGGACGTAGTCCTCGGTGGACAGGCCCCAGGGGCAGCGCGGACGGCCGTCCGGGCCGGGCACGGCCGCGCCGGTCACCGGCCCTCCTCCTCGCCCCGCTCGGGGCCCGCGACGGGACCGGCTCCCGGGCCGGCTCCCGGGCCGGCTCCGGGACCGGAGTCCCCCGCCCGGGCGCTCGCCAGCGCGGCCTCCAGCTCGGCGATCCGCGCGTCCCGCTCGGCGAGCTCGGCGCCCAGCCTGCCGAGGACGTCGTCGACCTCCGCCATCCGGTAGCCGCGCGGCGCCAGCGGCAGCCGCAGCGCGTCGACGTCGGCGCGGCCGACGGGCCGGGTCAGGGGCAGCGGATCCACCGTGTGCTCCGGCGCCGCCTCGGGCAGCACCTCGCTCTCCCCGCCGCCGATGACGGCGAGGGTGACCGCGGCAACGACCACGACCATCGCTACAGCCAAGAACCAGAACACGACCGTGCCTCTCCACCGGGAGCGAAAACCCAACGCTGCCGATCGTGCCATGCGCCACCGACGGTTAAGGTCGCAGGCGACGAACGCGAGGAGGACAAACGGGATGCTGCGCTTGGGACGGCGTGAATTCGACGCGCACGAGCCGGTGATCATGGCCATCGTGAACCGGACCCCGGATTCCTTCTACGACCAGGGCGCCACGTTCCGCGACGAGCCGGCGCTCGCCCGGGTCGAGCAGGCGGTGTCGGAGGGCGCCGCCATCATCGACATCGGCGGGGTGAAGGCCGGCCCCGGCGAGGAGGTGACGGCCGAGGAGGAGGCGCGGCGCACGGTCGGGTTCGTGGCCGAGGTGCGCAAGCGGTTCCCCGATGTGGTGATCAGCGTCGACACCTGGCGCCACGAGGTGGGCGAGGCGGTCTGCGAGGCGGGCGCGGACCTGCTGAACGACGCGTGGGGCGGGGTCGACCCGCGGCTCGCGGAGGTCGCGGCGCGGTACGGCGCGGGTCTGGTGTGCACGCACGCGGGCGGCGCGGAGCCGCGCACCCGGCCGCACCGGACCACGTACGACGACGTGATGGCCGACATCCTGCGGGTGACGGTCGGGCTGGCGGAACGCGCCGCCGGGCTGGGCGTACGCCGCGACGGGATTCTGATCGACCCCGGTCACGACTTCGGGAAGAACACCCGGCACAGCCTGGAGGCCACGCGCCGGCTGGGCGAGATGACGGCGACGGGCTGGCCGGTGCTGGTGTCGCTGTCCAACAAGGACTTCGTCGGCGAGACGCTCGACAAGCCCGTCAAGGAGCGGGTGCTGGGCACGCTCGCCACGACGGCCGTCTCGGCGTGGCTCGGCGCCCAGGTGTACCGCGTCCACGAGGTGGCGGAGACCAGGCAGGTGCTGGACATGGTCGCGTCCATCGCGGGCCACCGCCCCCCGGCGGTCGCCCGCCGGGGCTTGGCGTAGCCCTGCCGGTCAGGGGTGGCCGGGGCCGGTCTCCTTGGTGACCAGGGCGACCGCCTCGTCCACGTCGTCCGTGACGTGGAAGAGCATCAGGTCCCGCTCCGAGGCCTTGCCCTGGGCGATCACCGTGTCGCGCAGCCAGTCGACCAGGCCCGACCAGTACTCCGTGCCGAACAGCACGATCGGGAAGCGGGTCACCTTCCGCGTCTGGACCAGGGTGAGGGCCTCGAACAGCTCGTCCAGGGTGCCGAGCCCGCCCGGCAGGACGACGAACCCCTGGGCGTACTTCACGAACATCGTCTTCCGCACGAAGAAGTAGCGGAAGTTGACGCCGATGTCGACGTGCGGGTTCAGCCCCTGCTCGAAGGGCAGCTCGATGCCCAGGCCCACGGAGACGCCCTTCGCCTCCCGGGCGCCCTTGTTCGCGGCCTCCATGGCGCCGGGCCCGCCGCCGGTGATCACCGCGAAGCCGGCCTCCACCAGCGCCCGGCCGATCCGTACGCCCGCCTCGTACTCCGGCGTGCCCTCCGGGGTGCGGGCCGAGCCGAAGACGCTGATCGCGCTGGGCAGTTCGGCCAGCGCGCCGAAGCCCTCGACGAACTCCGACTGGATGCGCATGACGCGCCACGGGTCGGTGTGGACCCACTCGGAGTCGCCCGCGGTGTCCAGCAGCCGCTGATCGGTGGTACCGGGCTGGACCTGCTCCCGGCGGCGCAGTACCGGCCCCAGCCGCTGCTCGGCCAGCGCTCGCAGTCCTTCGGCCTCGGCCTCGGGGTTGCCCATGATCCGCTCCCTCCGCTGAACATCGTTTCCCGCTCAGGGTAGGGCGACGGACGTGACAAAAGGCGAAATTACGGAGGTCAGGCAGTGAGCCAGTCGTACAGTCGCCGTTCACAGTGGGTGATCTTGTCGACCGCGACGTGCTCGTCCCGCTTGTGCGCGAAGAGCGCGTCACCGGGGCCGTAGTTGACGGCGGGCACGCCCAGCGCGCTGAACCGGGACACGTCCGTCCAGCCGAACTTGGGCTGCGCGGTGCCGCCGACCGCCGCCATGAAGGCCGCGGCGGCCGGGTGCGACAGGCCCGGCAGGGCGCCGCCGGTGTGGTCGTCCACCACGAACTCGTCCACGCCGCAGTCCGCGAACACCTCGCGTACGTGGGCCTCGGCCTCCGCCATGGAGCGGTCGGGCGCGTAGCGGTAGTTGACGACCACGGTGCACGCGTCGGGGATGACGTTGGTGGCCACGCCGCCCTCGATGCCGACGGCGTTCAGGCCCTCGTGGTACTCCAGCCCGTCGATCACCGGCCGGCGCGGTTCGTACGCGGCCAGCCTCGCCAGGATCGGGGCGGCGGCGTGGATGGCGTTGGACCCCATCCAGCTCCGCGCGGAGTGGGCGCGCTCGCCACGCGTGCGGAGGTGGACCCGCAGCGTGCCCTGGCAGCCGCCCTCGACCTGGCCGTCGGACGGCTCCAGCAGGACGGCGAAGTCGCCCTCCAGCCACTCGGGGTGTGCCTCGGCCACGTGCCCGAGGCCGTTGAGGTGGGCGGCGACCTCTTCGTTGTCGTAGAAGACGAAGGTGAGGTCCCGGTTGGGCTCGGGGACGGTCGCCGCGATGCGGAGCTGGACGGCGACGCCCGACTTCATGTCGGAGGTCCCGCAGCCCCACAGGATGCCGTTCTCGTCGAGCCGGGAGGGGACGTTGTCCGCGATCGGCACGGTGTCGATGTGTCCGGCCAGCACGACCCGCTCGTCCCGGCCCAGGTTCGTCCGGGCGACGACGTTGTTCCCGTACCGGTCGACCGTCAGGTGCGGCAGCGTGCGCAGGGCCTGCTCGATCGCGTCGGCGAGGGGCTTCTCGGTGCCGCTGACCGAGGGGAAGTCGACGAGCGCGGCGGTGAGCGCCGGGCCGTCCTGGGTGAGGTCCAGCTTGGTGGCGGGCGTGGTCTCGGACATGGTGACGAGCCTATCCCGGCCTCCAGTACGGTGGGCTGCGTGTCCGAGTCCACCCGTCCCCGCCGGTCTCTCCGGCCCCGCCGCCTGAGGATCGCCGTCGCGCTCGGCGTCCTGCTGGCGGTCGTCGCGTATGTGGTCGTGCAGTACGTGACCGGCGGCAAGGGCGCCCCGCAGTGCGTCGTGGGCAGCGGGAACAACACGTACCGGTTCACGCCGGAGCAGGCGTCGAACGCCGCGACGATCTCCGCCGTGGGGACGTCGCGCGGGATGCCCGAGCGCGCGGTCACCATCGCGCTGGCGACCGCCCTCCAGGAGTCGGCCCTGCGCAACATCCGGTACGGCGACCGCGACTCCCTCGGCCTGTTCCAGCAGCGGCCCTCGCAGGGGTGGGGCACCGAGGCGCAGATCCTCGACCCCGTCTTCTCGGCCGGGAAGTTCTACGACCACCTCGCGAAGGTGCCGGGCTACTCGCGGCTGCCGCTGACCGTGGCCGCGCAGCGGGTGCAGCGCAGCGGTTTCCCCCAGGCGTACGCCAAGCACGAGCCCGACGCCGCGCTGCTGGCCGCCGCCCTCACCGGGCGGGCGGCCGCGTCCCTGACCTGCACCTCGGGCAGCACCCCGGTACGGGCGGGCGACCCGGCGAAGGTCCGGGCGGAGCTGCGGCGCGCCTTCGGCACGCGCACGGTCGCGGGCGGCGGCTCGGCGCCGGACATCGCGGTACCGGTACGGGCGGCCGCCGCCGGCTCGGCCGGCCCCGAGGGCGCGACGCGCGGCGGCGAGCCGCCGGGTGAGGGCTCGCGTGACGGCTGGGAGCTGGCCCAGTGGGCGGTGGCCCGGGCGGGCACCCTGGGGCTGGCCGAGGTCACGTACGCGGGCCGCGTGTGGAGCGCGGCGGAGTCGCAGGACGGCTGGCGCACGGCCGGCTCCGGCGCGTCCCGGTCCGACGAGGTCCGCATCCGGGTGGCGCGGTAGCGGTGGCCCCGCCTTCGCCGCCGACCTCTGCGGGGGCGACCCTGCACGGCCCCGCCCGGCCGCCGGCGGCTGTCCGGCGTCCGTGCGTCCGTACGGGAATTCCTTCGGGTGGGGGAATCCGCATCTCGTCATCGGCCGGAATTGGTCCAGGGCCACTTTTCCTTGCGGGCAGCGGGAAGTGACGGTTCTGCGCGCATGGGGAACCGGCTCGTTTGCCCGTTTTTAGGGGGAGCCGATAATGCGACGCATTACCAACTCTTTACCTCGGGTCACCGCAACCTTCCACGGTCCCCGGCCGGTTGTCACAGCGTCCGATCGTCGGACAGGCACCACCGTCAACGTCCTCTCCCGTCGAAGGAGCATCATGTCCCTCCCCCTGACCCGTCGGATCGCCCGTGCCGCGCTGCTGATCGCAGCGGGCGCAGCTCCCGTGGTCGGTGCGGCCGGCTCCGCGAGCGCCATGGACCTTGCCAACACCCCCGAGCTGGGCGGCGTGAGCAGCCTCGACACCGCCTCGGCGACCGAGGCCGTTCCCGCCGCCGGGTCGACCGTGTCGCAGGCGGGCGAGGCCACCACGCCCGTCGCTCAGAAGGCGGCCGGTGACGCGGCCGGCGGCGCCGGCGAGATCGTCGGCGGAGCCGCGGGCGCGGCGCCCACCGGCGCGCTCGGCGGCGTGCCGGCCCTGCCGGGGCTCGGCAAGTAACCGCCGGCGTACGCGAAGGGCCCGGGGGGACCTCCCCGGGCCCTTCGCATGCCGTCAGCCCAGCCGCTTGACCGCGGCCTCAACCCGCTCGTCGGTGGCCGTGAACGCCACCCGTACGAACCGCTCCCCCGCCGCGCCGTAGAAGTCGCCCGGCGCCACCAGGATGCCCAGGGACGCCAGGTAGGCCACGCTGTCCCAGCACGGCTCGTCGCGGGTCGCCCACAGGTACAGGCTCGCCTCGCTGTGCTCGATGCGGAAGCCGTGCGTCTCCAGCGCCGTGCGCAGTGCCGAGCGCCGCGCCGCGTACCGGGCCCGCTGCTCGGCCACGTGCGCGTCGTCGCCGAGCGCCGCGACCGTCGCCGCCTGCACGGGCGCGGGCGTCATCATCCCGCCGTGCTTGCGGATCTGGAGCAGCTCGCCGAGGACGGCCGGGTCGCCCGCGACGAACGCGGCACGGTAGCCCGCCAGGTTCGAGCGCTTGGACAGCGAGTGGACGGCGACGATCCCCTCGTACGAACCGCCGCACACGTCCGGGTGCAGGACGGAGACGGGGTCGGCCTCCCACCCGAGCTCCAGGTAGCACTCGTCGCTGAAGACCAGGACGCCGTGCTCGCGCGCCCAGGCGACGATCCGGACCAGCTCGTCCTTGGGGATGACCTTGCCGGTCGGGTTGGACGGCGAGTTGAGCCACAGCAGCTTCAGCCCGGCGGGGTCCAGCTCCGTCGGGTCGTCGTAGACGACCGGCGTCGCGCCGCACAGCCGGGCGCCGACCTCGTAGGTCGGGTAGGCGAGCCGGGGGTAGGCCACCACGTCACCGGCGCCGAGGCCGAGCTGGGTCGGCAGCCAGGCCACCAGCTCCTTGGAGCCGACCACCGGCAGGACGTTGGTGTGCGCGAAGCCGCGCGCGCCCAGGCGCCGCTCGCACCAGCCCGTGAGCGCGTCGCGCAGCTCCGGGGTCCCCCACACCGTCGGGTAGCCGGGCGAGTCGGCCGCGTCCACCAGGGCGCGCCGGATCACCTCGGGGACCGGGTCCACGGGCGTCCCGACGGACAGGTCCACAATGCCGTCCGGGTGGGCCACGGCCGTCTTCTTGTAGGGCTCGAGCCTGTCCCAGGGGAAGACGGGGAGGCGTGCGGAGACGGGGGAGGACACGGTGCTCGCTTTCTTGGTGCGGAGAGGAGAAACGCGTCGGTCCCGTACAGCGGCGGGAGCCGTACGGGACCGGAGGGGCGCGATCAGCCGTTCTGCGGCGGCAGGCCGGCGATGAAGGGGTGGTCGCGCTCGATCAGACCCAGCTTCGAGGCACCACCGGGCGAACCGAGGTCGTCGAAGAACTCGACGTTCGCCTTGTAGTAGTCCTTCCACTCCTCCGGAGTGTCGTCCTCGTAGAAGATCGCCTCGACCGGGCAGACCGGCTCACAAGCACCGCAGTCGACGCATTCGTCCGGGTGGATGTACAAGGACCGCTGGCCCTCGTAGATGCAGTCGACGGGGCACTCCTCGATGCACGCCTTGTCCTTGACGTCGACACAAGGCTGCGCGATGACGTAGGTCACGCTGGTCGTTCCTCCTCGGTAGGGCTGGTTGCGCGGGAGCGCGGCGTCGTCGATGCCCGCACCTAGTATCTCCGTTCTCGGGACGGAACCGAACAGGAGGGGCGGACAGAGCTGTGGAATTCACTGCGGGCGGACGGCTGGAGGTTCGTATCGGCCCCTCTGACGTGGGAAAACGAGTCTCCGTCCGCCGGTTGAGCGACACTGGAGCACAGCCGGAGAAGTTCACCGACACGGTTGGTGTTCTCACATCATGGACCGAAGGTGTGCTGCTGATCACACGACGGACCGGTGAGACCGTCCGTATCCCGGAATCGTCGCTGGTGGCGGGCAAGGTCGTACCGGCCGCCCCGGCCCGCCGCAGAGGCCCCGCGGCCGGTTTCGAGGAGCTCGCCCGGGCGACCGCGCGCGCGTGGCAGCCGGTGGAGAGCGAACCGCTCGGCGAGTGGACGCTGCGGGCCGCCGACGGGTTCACCCGGCGGGCCAACTCGGTGCTGCCGCTCGGTGATCCCGGCATGCCGCTCGACGACGCCCTCGCACGCGTGCGTGCCTGGTACGAGCAGCGGGGCCTGCCGCCGTACGTGCAGGCGGCGACCGGCGCGGAGGGCACCCAGGAGCGGCTGTGCGCGGCGCTGGAGGAGCGGGGCTGGCGCCGGGACGTCACGGCGGAGGTACGCATCGGGGCGCTGGCGCCGGTCGGTGACCTGGAGGCGGGCGCGGACGTCCGGCTGTCCCGGTCCGTGGACGGGGCGTGGCTGCGCCGCTACAACCGCTCGGGCACGCCCGGCCCGGCCGTCCTGCACGTCCTGGGCAGCGGCCCCTCGGTGTGGTTCGCCTCGGTGCCGGGCGCGGGCGGCGTGCCCGCCGCGATCGGGCGGTGCGTGGTCGAC
This sequence comes from Streptomyces sp. WAC05374, assembly GCF_004353505.1. Classification (GTDB taxonomy): domain Bacteria; phylum Actinomycetota; class Actinomycetes; order Streptomycetales; family Streptomycetaceae; genus Streptomyces. The sequence goes on along the minus strand of NZ_SMNQ01000011.1, from coordinate 1,966 downwards.
GGCCGCTGGGCCGGTTTCATGGCGGTCGAGGTGGACCCGGCGTTCCGGCGGCAGGGGCTGGGCACCGCCGTGATGGCGGCGCTCGCCCGGCGGGCGCTGGAGGAGGGCGCGTCGGCGGCGTGGCTCCAGGTGGAGTCGGACAATGGGGGTGCCCTCGCCCTCTACGAAGGGATGGGCTTCGCCGTGCACCACCTGTACCACCACTTCCGATCTCCCGAAGCGGGTACGTGAGGCGTATGCACACCACCGAGTGGCGCCGCCGGTTCGCCGAGGAGGTCCGCGAGGAGCGGCCGGACCTCGCCTCGTTGTGCCTGCTGGTGGGCGCGGAGGCGGACCCGGCGCTGGGGCAGGCCGGGATGGACGCCGCCGAGATCGAACTGGACCGGCTGGCCGGCCTGCTGCCGTTCGGGCTGCGCGGGCCGCGCTCCTGGGTGGCGGCGCTGGCGGGGCTGCTCGGTGACCGGTGCGGCTTCCACGGCACGCCCGGCGACTACCAGCGGCTGGAGTCGTCGCTGCTGCCCGAGGTGCTGCGGCGCCGCCGGGGGCTGCCCATCCTGCTGTCGGTCGTGTGGATGGAGGTGGCGCGGCGGGCGGGCGCACCGGTGTACGGGGTCGCGCTGCCGGGGCACTTCGTGGTCGGGTTCGGCGACCCGGAGGAGCGGGTGCTGGCGGACCCGTTCGCCGGGGGCCGGGCGCTGACCGGGGCGGACGCGGAGCTGCTGGTGGCGGGCGCCACCGGGGAGCGGCTGCACCCGTCGATGCTGGTGCCGGCCGACCCGCTGGAGATCGTGCTGCGCATCCTCAACAACATCCGCGCCTGGGCCTCCGTGCGCCCCGAGCGGTCGGACGTGGCCCTGTGGGCGGTGGAGCTGTCGCTGCTGCTGCCGGCGCACCCGGCCCGGCTGCGCTACGAGCACGCCCAGCTCCTGGTGCAGCGCGGCGACTTCCTGACCGGCGCGGCGGAGATGGACGCGTACGCGGAGGTGGTGGCGCCGGTCGAGCCGACCGTCGCGGAGACGGTCCGCCACCGCGCCCGGGCGGCCCGCGCGATGCTCAATTGACCGGCGGGCCCGGCGCGGGTCGCCCGGTCAGTCGCGGTCGACGTGCTCGCGGACGACCTTGCCGCTTCGGGTGTCGATGTCGTACGTCGTCTTGTACCAGTCGTTCGTCGTGACGACGTCCACGGACCACACCGTGTCGTCCAGCTCGACGGCGGTGATCGTGCCCTTCGTGCGGTCGGTCGCGGTCTTGGCGGCCTGCTGCGGGGTGACCTTGGCGGCGCCCACGCGAGCGGCCAGCTCCCGCTTGTCCTCCGGGTCCTGGCCGGGGTCGACGCGCGACTCGGTCACCTTGCCGGTGACGGCGTCGACGCGGACGGTGTGGGCGGTACCGTCCCCGGCGGCGACGGTGGTGTCCCACTCGGGGGTGCGGGGGCCGGGGCTCGGGCTGCCGACGGCGGCTCGCGCCCACCTCAGCTCGATCTCGGTGAGCTTCCCGCCCTCCACGCCGCCGACCGCCGTCGCGGCCGCCTTGTCCCAGGGCACCTTGGTGGCCTGGATCAGGGCCTGGCGCTCCGCCTGGTCCTCGGTGTGGCGGCGCTGCGACGCCGGGCCGGAGCGGCTGCCCTGCGGGGAGGGCGCGGCGGCGGCGACCCGTGAGCCCCCGGTGTCCCCGCAGGCGGTGAGGAGCGGGGCGGACGCGACGGCGGCGCACACGGCGGCGGCGACGGACACGGTACGGAGGCGGAGCTGAGCGGTCATGTCCGCACCGGTAACCCCTGGGGCGCGTGCGCATGCCGGGGCCGCGGCGGTCTCACCCGAAAGGCCCCCGCCCGGAGTCGGACGCTGTTGGTTAATTCCGCCCCGCTGGGCTTCATCCAGCGGGGCGGAGTGCTGCAAAGGGTGAGGTCCGGGTGCGGGCGAGGGGTCTGCCGGTGAGCCAGGCGTCGATGCGGGTGAGGTTGATG
>NZ_SMNQ01000010.1 GCF_004353505.1 Streptomyces sp. WAC05374 | reverse complement strand
AATCTCCGCCAACTCCACCCCATGCAACGACACGAACCCACCCCTGAAGCACGACGACGGCCTGCACAACCCCAACGGGTCATACAGGCCGTCGTCACGCAGGCCCCGGATTAACCAACAGCGTCCGGAGTCGGACGGGGGCCCGGGTGCGCGGTCGGGTCAGCCCTGGGGGTCGAGCTCGATCGTCCCGGTGCGCTCGGCGGGGGTCTTGCCGAGCAGGGCCTTCTGCATCGCGTGGGCCACGTCGTCGGCGGAGACCTCGTGCTGCTTGCCGTCGCCCTTGGTGACCATCACGCCGTCGAAGACGCCGTCCAGGAGCTCGTTGATCGCCTTCTTGTCGTAGACCTCGATGAGGCGTCCGTTGATCGGCTTCATGGAGAGGATCTTCGGCAGCGACCTGGACGGTCCGAACTGGATCTCCTTGCCGCCCGCCTTGATGGTCACGAGACCGGACATGGCGGGTTCGGCGAACTCCTTCATCGCCCGGTCCAGTTCGGACTGGGTGATGGCGGGCTCCTTGGTGACGACGGGCAGCTCGACCGTGTTGGTCCGGCCCGTCTCCACCTGGGCGCGGTAGGCGTCCCGCACGGAGATCATCGAACGCTGGACGTCCAGGGTCTTGCCCGCCTTGCCGGGTACGGCGACGGCCTTGTTGGGCTTGAACACGATCGTGCCCTCGGTGGCCGAGCCGGAGGCGCCCGCCAGGTCGGTCAGGGCGACACCGAGCTTCTCCTCGTCGACCGGGATGACCGGCTGGGCCACCCGCTCGCCGCCGAAGAGGGAGCCGATCACGGAGACCGGGTTGTAGTCCGCCCCCGCCGCGGCGCGGACGGTCTCCTGGGCGTCCAGGGACAGGCCGGCCTTCTCCGGGGCGAGCTGTTCCTGCTTGCCGCCCACGCTGAGCCGGAGGGGGGTCGTGGCGCGCTCGCCGAAGGCGGTCTCCAGCTTCTGGACCGCCTCCTCCTTGGTGCCGCCGCCGATGTCGACGCCGAGGACCGTGGTGCCCTTGGGGACCTCGGAGTGGTTCAGGAGCAGCCCGGCGCCGTAGGCGACACCGAGCAGGCCGACCACCGCCGCGCCCAGCAGGACCACCTTGGAGCGGCCCTTCTTGCGCGGACGGGCCGGTGCGGCCGCGGGGGCCGGTGCCGGCGAGGGCGGCGCGGGGGCGCGCGGCGGCTCGGGCTCGTCGAAGAGCGCGGCGTTCCGGTCGGCCGCGACCTGCGCGGGGCCGGAGACCGGGAACGGCGAGGGGCCGCGGTGCTCCGGCGGGACGACGGGGATGCCACTGGTGAGCGTGTCGCCCGAGACATGGCCCCCGGCCGGCCGGTCCTGCTCGTACGGGGGCTCGTAGGGCGGCTCGTACGCCGGTTCCGGCTCGGGCGCCGGGGCCTGCGGGGTCAGTACGGCGGTGTCGTCGGACATCCACGGCGCCGGGCCCATGCCGCCGGTGGCCGGGCCCGTCGTGGGGCCGCTCGGCCCGGCCGGCCGGCCGGGGGCCACCGTGTCCGCCGCCAGGTCGTCCAGGGCGCTGTGCGGGCGCTGGGCGTCCGGGCGCGGGGCGTGCCCGCCGGGGCCCTGCGGGGGCGGCGACGGCTGCGCGGGCGTCCGGACGGGCGCGGGCGCGGGTACGGCCGCTCCGGCCGGGGAGGCGGGCGCGGCCGGGGAGGCCGGTGCCGCGGGCGCGGGCGGGGAGGCGGGCGCGGGCGCCGGGGGCTTGCGCGGGGCGAACCAGTCGCTCGCCGGCTTCTTCTCCTCCGCCCGGGGCTCCTCGGCGGGCCCGGCGGACGTCTCGGCCGGGCCCTGCGGCGCGGGCCGCTCCGGGGCGGGGCGGGGGGCCGGGGCCGTGGCGGCGGCCCCGTCCGTCTCGCTCACCGGCTTGCGGACGACGACCGGAGGGATCGGCCGCGAGCCCGGGATGTTGATCCGGATGCGGGTGGTCAGCGTGGTCTCGGTCCTGGGCTCGTCCGACTCCGCGGCGGCCCCGGCGCCCTCCTCCGGAGCGTCCTGCACCGGGTTGGGCGACGGATACTGGCGCGATCCGTACGGCGGTGTACCCGAGGGATACGCGGCTCCGCCGCGCCCCTGGGCGCCGGAGGACGAACTGTCAGTTTCACGACTCAAAGCAGGTTCTCCCGGTTGGCTCCGCCGCCCGCTCTTACACGTGCGGGCGCTCGGCGGCGCGCACCACCATACTGGCCGCCGCCGCCGGGTATCCCGCGACCAGGAGAACCCGATCGGTCATTCCGGCCCAAGTCAGGGCACGTCACATGCCAAGTGACCCGGTTGTGCCGTCCCGGTGCGGGAGCCGTGGCAGGGTGGCGCACATCACAGCGGCGGCCATGCCGCCCAGGACGTACACCAGCTCCGCCACCCCTCCCCAGAAGACCTGGTCGCCCTCCGGACGCCCCATGCTGGCCACGACGACGGCGACCAGCCAGCCGACGCCCGGCGCCACCACGCCCAGTTGCGTACCCGTCGTACGCAGCCCGCCGTAGAACAGCCCCACGCACGCGGCCAGCGCGAGCAGCAACCCGCCGGGGAACCAGGCCCCTTGGACGAGCGTGCCGGCGAGGCCGACGACGGCCCCGAGCACGGCCAGGCCCGCGTACGCCGCGGCCCGCCCGGCCCTCATGACGCCACCCCGGCGAACAGGTCGTCCTCGCGCCGGCCGGCGGGGGCGCCGGACCGGCCGCGTACCAACTGGTAGTACTCCGTGGCGAAGATGGGCTGGCCCAGGTCGTTGGAGAGCGCGAAGTAGGGGTCCCGCACGGCGATCTGCGTGGCATGGGCACGCATCGCCGCCGCCTTCCGTTCCGCGTACGGCGTCCCGTCGATCTCGGCCGTGACCAGCTCGTCGTCGACGACGCCGGGTACGTCGCCGACGGCGGCGAGCCGGTCGAAGACGCCGGCCGCGCGCAGTTGGGCGAAGCCCTCCTCGGCGACGGTGCGCGGCACCCGGTTCCAGTAGACCTTGGCGATCTCGTGGGGGTCGCCGAGGTCGCGCCGGAAGGCCGGCTCGGCGGCCAGTTCGGCGGCGCGCGTCGCGACGCGGTGGGCCTGGATGTGGTCGGGGTGGCCGTAGCCGCCGTCCGGGTCGTAGGTGACCAGGACCTGCGGGCGCGCGGAGCGGATGACCTCCACGAGGTACGCGGCGGCCTCGTCCACGTCCGCGCTCCAGAAGGCGCCGTCGCGGCGGTTCTGCTCGGTGCCCATCATCCCCGAGTCGCGGAAGCGGCCGGGCCCGCCCAGGAAGCGGTGGTCGGTGACGCCCAGCTCCTTCATCGCGGCGGCCAGCTCGCCGACGCGGTGCGGGCCGAGCCGGTCCTCCCGGTCGGGTGCCAGGTGGGCGAGGGCGGGCGGGATGACCTCGCCCTCCTCGCCGCGTGTGCAGGTCACGAGGGTGACCTGGGCGCCCTCGGCCGCGTACTTGGCCATGGTGGCGCCATTGTTGATCGACTCGTCGTCGGGGTGCGCGTGCACCAGGAGCAGACGACGGGCGGGGAGTTCCGTCATACGGACACCCTAGAACGTGGTGCCCGGGACGGACCGCCTAGAACTTGATGCCGCCGATCATGCCCGCCACGTTGGTGGTCAGCTCGCTGATGGTGGGGGCGATGGAGGAGCTCGCCAGGTAGAACCCGAGCAGCATGCAGACCACTGCGTGCCCGGCCTTCAGGCCGGCCTTCCGGATCAGCAGGAAGACGACGATCGCCAGCAGCACCACCGCCGAAATCGAGAGTGCCACGGCGGTTCACCTCCATACGTGTTCGTTCCGGACCGGGCAGAGCGCACATGCCGGAGGGTACATACCCACCCGGTGCTACGGATCATAACTATCCGTTCCCACGCATCGATCGGTGCACGGCAGCACATGGGGGCGCACGACCGCTAGTTTCGGTCGTATGACCTCCAGGCAACAGCTCTCATTCCCCCGCCAGTACGCACGGACTCAGCGCTACACCCTTGGTGTTCCCCGGGCGTTCACCGTCTCGCCGGACGGAGCCCGGGTCGTGTTCCTCCGCTCCCCCTCCGGCACCGACAGAGCGAACCGGCTGTGGGTGCTCGACCTGGACGACGGCGCCCGCGAACGCGTGGCCGCCGACCCGGTGGCGCTGCTGGGCGGCGCGCGCGAGGAGTTGTCGCCCGAGGAGCGGGCGCGCCGCGAGCGCAGCCGGGAGGGCGCGGGCGGCATCGTGGGCTACGCGGTGGACGGGGCCGTCGAGTTGGCGGCGTTCGCCCTGTCGGGGCGGCTGTTCGTGGCGGAGCTGAGGGCCGGGACGGCGCGCGAACTGGGCGTTCCCGGTCCGGTGATCGACCCTCGGCCCTCGCCGGACGGGCGGTACGTGGCGTATGTGAGCGGGGGCGCCCTGCGGGTGACGGGCGCGGACGGCACCGGTGACCGGACGCTGGCCGAGCCGGAGGCGGAGGGCGTCACCTACGGGCTCGCGGAGTTCATCGCGGCCGAGGAGATGGGCCGCTCGCGTGGCTTCTGGTGGTCGCCGGAGTCGGACCGGCTGCTGGTCGCGCGGGCCGACGACAGCCCCGTGCAGCGCTGGTGGATCGCCGATCCGGCCCACCCGGACCGGGAGCCGGTGAAGGTGGCCTATCCGGCGGCGGGCACGGCGGACGCGGAGGTGTCGCTGTGTCTGCTGGGCCTGGACGGGACGCGTACGGAGGTCGTCTGGGACCGTGAGCGCCACCCCTATCTGGCGCGGGTGCACTGGTCCCCGGACGGGCCGCCGCTGCTGCTGGTGCAGGCCCGTGACCAGCGCACGCAGCACTACCTGGCGGTGGACACCGCGACGGGGACGACCCGGACGGTCCATGTCGACGAGGACCCGGACTGGCTGGAACTGCTCGGCGGGGTGCCGGCGTGGGCGCCGGGCGGGCGGCTGGTGCGGATCGCCGACGAGGGCGGGGCGCGGGTGCTGGCGGTGGGCGACCGGGCGCTGACGAGTGCGCAGCTCCACCTCCGGGCGGTGCTGGACGTGGGCGACAACGACGTGCTGGTGTCGGCGTCGGCGGGCGAGGAGGCCCCGGCGGCGGAAATTGGCGAGATTCATGTGTACCGGGTCAACGAACTGGGCGTGGAACGCGTCTCCGAAGGACCCGGTGTCCACGCGGCGGTCCGGTCCGGCGCGGTGACCGTCCTGGCGTCGGCGCGGCCGGACGAGCCGGGGACGTCGGTGCGGGTGCTGCGGGACGGCAAGCCGGTGGCCGAGGTGGCGTCGTACGCGGAGAGGCCGGTGCTGTCGCCGCGCCTGACGCTCACGGAGGCGGGCGCGCACCGCATCCCGTGCGCGGTGCTGCTGCCGCGGGACCACCGGGAGGGCGACGGGCCGCTGCCGGTGCTGCTGGACCCGTACGGGGGGCCGCACGGCCAGCGGGTGGTGGCGGCGCACAATCCGCACCTGACCTCCCAGTGGTTCGCCGAGCAGGGTTTCGCGGTGATCGTGGCGGACGGGCGGGGCGCGCCGGGCCGCTCCCCGGGCTGGGAGAAGGCGATCAAGGACCGGCTGACCCTGACGCTGGACGACCAGATCGAGGCGCTGCACGGCCTCGCGGACCGCTTCCCGCTGGACCTGAGCCGGGTGGCGATGCGGGGCTGGTCCTTCGGCGGCTACCTGGCGGCGATGGCGGTGCTGCGGCGGCCGGACGTGTTCCACGCGGCGGTGGCGGGCGCGCCCATCTCCGACCTCCGCCTGTACGACACGCACTACATGGAGCGGTACCTGGGCCTGCCGGACGAGGCGCCGGAGGTGTACGCGGTGAACTCGCTGGTCACGGACGACGGTCTGTCGGCGCCGGAGAACCCGGCCCGCCCGATGATGATCATCCATGGGCTGGCGGACGACAACGTGGTGGCGGCCCACACGCTGCGGCTGTCGTCGGCGCTGCTGGCGGCGGGCCGGCCGCACGAGGTGCTGCCGCTGACCGGGGTGACGCACATGACGCCGCAGGAGCAGGTGGCCGAGAACCTGCTGCTGCTCCAGGTGGACTTCCTGAAGCGGTCGCTCGGGCTCGTCTAGGACGGCGACCGGCCGGGGCGGGATTGGTGCGCCCCGGCCGGTCCACGGCACCCGCACGGCCGTACGCTGTCCAGACTGGCGCGTCCGTATATCGGTACGGGGTCGGGGAAGTTGCCTGCTTGTTAACGGAATTGAGGGGCAATCAGCCCATTTGCCCCGGGGTGCCGGCCGGGACGACCTGTCTCTCCTGCGCGAAGTGGCACGCCGAGGGGTGCCGGGCGGGGGTGTCCGCGTCACGGAAGGCCGCCGGGACGGCGAGTTCCGGCACCTCCAGCGCGCACCGCTCGCGCGCCTTCCAGCAGCGGGTGCGGAAGCCGCAGCCGGACGGGACGCCGGTGGGCGAGGGCACGTCACCGGCGAGCAGGATCCGCTCCCGCCGCTCCCGGGCGTCCGGGTCGGGGACCGGGACGGCCGACAGCAGTGCCTGGGTGTAGGGGTGCGTGGGGCGGTCGTAGATCCCGGTGTCGGTCGCGGTCTCGACGATCCGCCCGAGGTACATCACGCCGACGCGGTCGGAGATGTGCCGGACGACGGACAGGTCGTGGGCGATGAACACGTAACTCAGCCCGAACTCGTCCTGGAGCCCCTGGAGCAGGTTGACGACCTGCGCCTGGACGGAGACGTCGAGGGCGGAGACGGGCTCGTCGGCCACGATGATCTCGGGGCGCAGGGCCAGGGCGCGGGCGATGCCGACGCGCTGGCGCTGGCCGCCGGAGAACTGGTGGGGGTAGCGGTTGATGTGCTCGGGGTTGAGCCCGACCACCTCCAGCAGCTCCCGCACCCTGCGGCGCCGGTCGCCCCGGGGGGCCACCTCGGGGTGGATCTCGAAGGGCTCACCGATGATGTCGCCCACCGTCATGCGGGGGTTGAGCGAGGTGTACGGGTCCTGGAACACCATCTGGATGTTCCGGCGCACCGCCTTCAGCGCACGCCCGGACAGCCTGGTGATGTCCTCGCCCTTGTAGAGGATGCGCCCGGACGTGGGCCGTTCCAGGCTGACGAGCATCCTGGCGACGGTGGACTTGCCGCAGCCGGACTCGCCGACGATGCCGAGCGTCTCGCCGGGGTGGAGGGCGAAGGAGACGCCGTCGACGGCCCTGACGGCACCGATCTGCTTCTTGAACAGCACCCCGCGCGTGAGCGGGTAGTGCTTGACGAGGTCGCGCACCTCAAGCAGGGGAGGCATCGATCGTCTCCTTCCAGAAGTGGCAGGCGCTGCCCCGCTCGTCGTCGACCTGGTACAGCGGCGGCGACTCGACCCGGCACACGTCCCCGGCGCGCGGGCAGCGCGGGTGGAAGGGGCATCCCGGCGGGATGGCGCTGAGGCTGGGTGGCAGGCCCTTGATGGCGTACAGCTCCCGGCCCTTGTGGTCCAGGCGCGGGACGGAGTCGAGCAGGCCCTGGGTGTAGGGGTGGGCGGGGCGCTTGTAGAGGGCGTGGACGGGCGCGGTCTCGACGATCCGCCCGGCGTACATGACGGCGATCCGGTCGGCGACGTCGGCGACGACGCCCAGGTCGTGGGTGATCAGGACGAGTCCGGTGCCCATCTCCCGCCGGAGTTCGGCGAGCAGGTCCATGATCTGCGCCTGGACGGTGACGTCGAGGGCGGTGGTCGGCTCGTCGGCGATGATGAGGGCGGGCTCCAGGGCCATCGCCATGGCGATCATGATGCGCTGGCGCATTCCGCCGGAGAACTGGTGCGGGTACTGGCCGGCCCGCTCGCGGGCGGCGGGGATGCGGACCCGGTCCATCAGCTCCACGGCCCTGGCGCGGGCGTCCTTCTTCGACATGCCCCGGTGGACGACGAACATCTCGCCGAGCTGGTCGCCGACGCTGAGCACGGGGTTGAGGGCCGACAGCGCGTCCTGGAAGATCATCGCCATCTCGGCGCCGCGCACCGGGCGCCGGGCGTCCTCCTTGAGCGTCAGCAGGTCCCGGCCCCGGAAGAGGACCTGGCCGCCGGTGATCCGGCCGGGCGGCATGTCGAGGATGCCCATGACGGCCTGGGCGGTGACGGACTTGCCGGAGCCCGACTCGCCGAGCACGGCGAGCGTCTCGCCCGCGTCCACGGAGAACGTCACGCCGTTGACGGCCCTGGCCACTCCGTCCCGGGTGCGGAACTCCACGTACAGGTCGCGCACGTCGAGGAGCACGTCTCACCTCAGCTTCGGGTCGAGGGCGTCGCGCACCGCGTCGCCGAGCATGATGAACGCCAGCACGGTGACGCTCAGGGCGCCGGCCGGCCACAGCAGCATGTGGGGGGCGTTGCGGATCTGCGGGGCGGCGTTGGAGATGTCGATGCCCCAGGAGACGGTGGGCGGCCGCAGCCCGACGCCGAGGAAGGACAGGGTGGCCTCGAGCGCGATGTACGTGCCGAGCGCGATGGTCGCGACGACGATGACCGGCGCGACGGCGTTGGGCGCCACGTGCCGCAGCAGCATCCGCCCGCTGCCGGCGCCGAGGGACCGGGCGGCCTGGACGTAGTCGTGCTGCCTGGCGGTGATGACCGCGCCACGGGCGATCCGGGCGATCTGCGGCCAGCCGAGCAGCACGATGAAGCCGACCACCGGCCAGACGGTGGAGCCCGTGACCACGGACAGGAACACCAGGCCGCCCAGGACGACGGGGATGCCGAAGAACACGTCGGTGACCCGGGACAGCAGCGCGTCCCACCAGCCGCCGAAGAACCCGGCGAGCCCGCCGAGGAGACTGCCGAGCAGGGCGGCGCCGAGGGTGGCGCAGACGCCGACGGTGATGGAGGCGCGGGCCCCGTGGACGGTACGGGTGTACACGTCGCAGCCCTGTGTGTCGTACCCGAGGGGGTGGCCGGGGGCGGGGCCGGCCTGGGACTTGGACAGGTCGCAGTGGAGCGGGTCGGCGCTGGTCAGGAGCTGGGGCCAGAGCGCGATCAGGGCGAGCAGGACGATGAGGGCCGCCGACACCAGGAAGACCGGGTCGCGGCGGAGCTGGTGCCAGGCGTCGGACCACAGGCTGCGTGGTTTGCCGGTGACCGTGCGCAGCGTCTCCGCCTCGCTGATGGCCAGGTCCATCGCGCCGCCCGCGCCGGTGGGGGCGATGACGTCCGGGGGGTGGTCGTGGGGGTCGCGGGGTTCAGACATAACGGATCCTCGGGTCCAGGACCGCGTACAGCAGGTCGACGATCAGGTTCGCCAGCAGGAAGACGATCACCAGGATCGTCACGAAGCCGACGACCGTGGGCGCGTTGTTGCGGAGGATGCCCTGGTAGAGCTGGTAGCCGACGCCGTGGATGTTGAAGATCCGCTCGGTGACGATCGCGCCGCCCATCAGGGACCCGATGTCGGCGCCGATGAAGGTGACCACCGGGATCAGGGAGTTGCGCAGCAGGTGGCGGGTGATGACCCGGTGGCGCGGCAGGCCCTTGGCGACGGCGGTGCGGACGTAGTCGGCGCGGACGTTCTCGGCGATGGAGGTGCGGTTGAGCCGGGTGACGTACGCGAGGGAGACCAGGGCGAGGACGAGGCCGGGCAGGAGCAGCTCGTCGAGGCGGGCCTCGGCGGAGACGGAGGGGCGGACCCAGCCCCATTTCACGCCGAAGAGGTACTGGAGGAGGTAGCCGGAGACGAAGGTGGGGACGGAGATGACGACGAGGGTGAGGACGAGCAGCCCGGTGTCGACGGGGCGGCCGCGCTTGAGGCCGCTGATGACGCCGAGGGTGATGCCGATGAGGACCTCGAGGACGATGGCGACGAGGGTGAGCCGCAGGGTGACGGGGAAGGCGGAGGCCATCAGCTCGGTGACCTTCTGGCCGTTGAACGCGGTGCCGAAGTCGCCCTGGAAGATGGCCCCCATGTAGAGCAGGTACTGCTTCCACAGCGGCTGGTCGAGGTGGAGGTCCTCGCGGATGCGGGCGGCGGTGGCGGGGTCGGGCGCCTTGTCGCCGAACAGGGCCGCGACCGGGTCTCCGAGCGCGTACACCATGAAGAAGATGAGGAACGTGCTGCCGATGAACACCGGGATCATCTGGAGCAGTCGCCGGATCACATAGCGTCCCATCAGGGCTCCGGTGGCTCGGGGGTCAGCGGACCTTGATCCGGTCGTAGACCGGAACGCTGAACTGGTTGAGGGTCACGTCGTAGAGCCGTTCCGAGTAGCCGGCGCTGCCGTTCTGGTACCAGAGGGGGATGGCGGGCATCCGGGCGGCGAGGACGCGCTGGGTGGCCTGGAAGTCCTGGACGGCCCTGGGCTGGTCGGTCTCGCGGTTGGCCTTGTCGACGAGGCCGTCGAAGTCCTTGTCGCGGAACTTGCCGTAGTTGGAGGACCCGCCGGAGTGGTAGAGCGGCTCCAGGAAGTTCTGGATGAGGGGGTAGTCGGCCTGCCAGCCGGAGCGGAAGGGGCCGGTGAGCCGGGCCTGGGTCTGCTGGTTGCGGAAGTCGGCGAAGGTGCCGATGGGGTTGACGGTGCACACGGTGCCGCGGAGGGCGTTGTTGACGCTGTTGCAGACGGCGTCCATCCAGGCGCGGTGGGAGCCGGTGTCGACGTTCGAGGTGAGCGTCAGCCTGCCGCCGGGCAGGCCGCCGCCCTCCTCGATGAGCCGTCTGGCCGCGGCGGGGTCGTAGCGGCAGGCGTCGCCGCAGACCTCCTGGTAGCCGCCGTCCCGGGTGAGGGCGGGCGAGGTCCAGTCCTTGGCGGGGGTACGGGTGCCCTGGTAGATCTGCCGGGTGATCTCCTCGCGGTCGATCGCCATGGACAGGCCGCGGCGGACCTTCTCCATGCCGGGTCTGTTCCACTCGGGGCGGTAGAGCGGGAAGACCAGCGTCTGGATGATGAGGGCGGGCTGGTTGATGTACCGGTCGCCGAGGTCGCCCTTCACGTTCCTGAGCTGCTGGGCGGGCACGTCGTCCAGGAGGTCGAGGTGGCCCGAGATCAGGTCGGTGTACGCGCTGTTGTTGTCGGTGTAGACGACGAGGTCGACGCCCCCGTTGCGGGGCTTGTCGCCGCCCGGGTAGCCGTCCCAGCGGCGCAGCTTCATGTTGCTGCCCCTGGTGTACGACTCCACGGTGTACGGGCCGTTGCCGACGGGCCTGGTGAGCCAGGCGTCGTGGTCGGTGAAGAACACCCGGGGCAGCGGCACGAACGCCTGGTAGCCCAGGGTCTCGGGCCAGGTGGAGAAGGTGTCGCGCAGGGCGACGGTGAAGGTGCGGTCGTCCTTGACGACCAGTCCGCGCATGGTCTTCGCCCTGGCGGGGCCGGAGGCGGGGTGGACGTCCTCGTAGCCGGCGATGTCGCTGAAGAAGGGGGCGTTGGCCTGCTTGTTGTCGATGTGGGCGCCGTAGTTCCAGGCGTCGGTGAAGGACCTGGCGGTGACGGGCTCTCCGTTGCTGAACGACCAGCCCGGTCTGAGGGTGATGGTGAAGTTCCTCGAGTCGGTGGTCTCGATCCTCTCGGCGAGCATGTCGCGCGCCTCACCGGTCTCCGGGTCGTAGCGCTTGAGGCCGCGGAAGAGCATGTCGAGGACCTTGCCGCCCTGGACCTCGTTGGTGTTGGCCGGCTCGATCGGGTTCTGCGGGTCGCCCCAGGAGGAGCTGATGATCCCGTCGGGGCCACCCACGCCACGGGCTCCGCCGGCGCAGCCACCGGCCGCGAGGACGGCAGCCACCGCGCCCACGGCCCACCGGGCGTGCGTGGCGGCTCGGCGCATGGCTGCCTCCCCTGGTCGTGGTCCCGCACTCGGCTAGGCCCACATACCACCCCATACGGGGCGCTCACGCACGCTGTACCCGCCCGTCCGGGCACGGCACCACCCGCTTGCGCGACCGGGAACCCGCGGGTGGGTCCGGCACCCGGAGACGCGAAGGTGCCCCGGCCGGGGGGCCGGGGCACCTTCGTACGCGTACGGTCTCGCCCTACGCCGCGTGGACGACGTCCTTCTCCTCGGCGAAGTGGCACGCCGACTCGTGAGCCGCCGGGGTGTCGGAGCCCTGGAAACGCTCCGGGACCGCCAGCAGCGGCACCTCGGTGGCGCACTTGTCCTCCGCCTTCCAGCACCGGGTGCGGAAGCGGCAGCCGGACGGCGGGTTCGCCGGCGACGGGACGTCACCGGTGAGGATGATCCGCTCGCGGCCCTCGCGGGCCTCCGGGTCGGGCACCGGGACGGCCGACAGCAGCGCCTGCGTGTAGGGGTGCGTCGGGTGGTCGTAGATCTGTACGTCCGTACCGATCTCGGCCATCTTCCCGAGGTACATCACGCCGACGCGGTCGGAGATGTGCCGGACGATGGACAGGTCGTGCGCGATGAAGAGGTAGGAGAGGTTGAACTCGTCCTGGAGCTTCTCCATCAGGTTGACGACCTGCGCCTGGACGGAGACGTCCAGCGCCGACACCGGCTCGTCGCAGATGATGATCTCGGGGTTGAGCGCCAGGCCGCGGGCGATGCCGATGCGCTGGCGCTGGCCGCCGGAGAACTGGTGCGGATAGCGGTTGATGTACTCGGGGTTCAGACCGACGACATCGAGCAGCTCCTGCACCTTGCGGCGCCGGTCGCCCTTGGGGGCCACCTCGGGGTGGATCTCGAAGGGCTCACCGATGATGTCGCCCACCGTCATGCGGGGGTTGAGCGAGGTGTACGGGTCCTGGAACACCATCTGGATGTTCCGGCGCACCGCCTTCAGCGCACGCCCGGACAGCTTGGTGATGTCCTGGCCCTTGTAGAAGATCTCGCCCGCGGTCGCCGTCTCCAGCATCATCAGCAGCTTGGCGACCGTGGACTTGCCGCAGCCGGACTCGCCGACGATGCCGAGCGTCTCGCCCTGGTAGAGGTCGAAGGAGACCCCGTCCACGGCCTTGACCGCGCCGACCTGCTTCTTGAACAGGATGCCCTGGGTCAGCGGGAAGTGCTTGACCAGGCCCCGCACCTGGAGGATCGGCTCACCGCGCTCCACCGGGGCCTCGATCGCGGCGACCGCGGCGGTCTCGCTCGCCACGTCGACCGTCTCGACCTCGGTGACGTTCGGGGTCGCGTCCACGGCCTCGTCCTCTTTCCTGAGCTCAGCCATGGATCGTCTCCTTCCAGAAGTGGCACGCGCTGCCACGGCCCGGCAGCTCGCCGCCGTCCTGCTCCGTCACCGGCACCAGGGCCGGGATCTCCGTACGGCAGATGTCGTCCGCCTTGGGGCAGCGCGGGTTGAAGGCGCAGCCCGTGGGGATCTTCATCAGGTTGGGCGGCAGGCCCTTGATCGCGTACAGCTCCTGGCCCTTCTGGTCCAGGCGCGGGATGGAGTCGAGCAGGCCACGCGTGTAGGGGTGCGCGGGGCGCTTGTACAGGTCGTGGATCGGCGACTGCTCGACGATCCGGCCCGCGTACATCACCGCGATCTTGTCGGCGACGTCGGCGACGACGCCGAGGTCGTGGGTGATGAGGATCAGGCCCATGTTCTCCTCGCGCTGGAGCTCCGCGAGCAGGTCCATCACCTGGGCCTGGACGGTCACGTCGAGCGCGGTGGTCGGCTCGTCCGCGATGATCAGGTCCGGCTCCAGCGCCATCGCCATGGCGATCATGATGCGCTGGCGCATACCGCCGGAGAACTGGTGCGGGTAGTCGTTCACCCGCGCCGCGGCGGCCGGGATCTTCACCCGGTCCATCAGCTCGATGGCCTTGGCCTTGGCGTCCTTGCGGGACATGCCCAGGTGGACGCGGTACATCTCGCCGAGCTGGTAGCCGACGGACAGCACCGGGTTCAGGGCGGAGAGCGCGTCCTGGAAGATCATCGCGATGCGGCGGCCACGGATCTTGCGGCGCTCCTCGGCGGACATCTTCAGCATGTCCTCGCCGTGGAACAGGATCTCGCCCTTGGGGATGCGGCCGGGCGGCATGTCGAGGATGCCCATGATCGCCTGGGCGGTCACCGACTTGCCGGAGCCCGACTCGCCGAGGACGGCGAGGGTCTCGCCGGCGTCGACGCTGTAGCTGACGCCGTTGATGGCCTTGGCGACGCCGTCCCGGGTGTGGAACTCGACGTGCAGGTCGCGCACTTCGAGGAGCGGAGCGCCGGTCGCGCTCGTCTTCTTGTCGATGGTGGTCAACGTACGCCCTCCTAGCGCAGCTTGGGGTCGAGGGCGTCGCGCACTGCTTCGCCGAGCATGATGAACGCCAGGACCGTGACGCTCAGGAACAGCGACGGGAAGAGCACCATGTGCGGGGCGCTCAGGAAGCGGTCCTGGCCGTCACTGATCATCAGGCCCCAGGAGATGTTCGGGGACTGGACGCCGATGCCGAGGTACGAGAACGCCGCCTCGGCCGAGATGTAGACGCCGAGGTTGATGGTGCTGACCACGATCACCGGAGCGAGCGCGTTCGGCAGGATGTGCCGCATCGCGATGCGCCAGCCGCCGGCACCGAGCGCACGGGCCGCCATGACGTAGTCGTTCTGCTTGTTGGTGATCACCGAACCGCGCATGATGCGGAAGAGCTGCGGCCAGCCGAGCACCGCCATGATCAGGGAGACGGTGACGACGTTGCCGGTGCCGAGCATGGCCAGCACGAGCAGACCGCCGAGCATCGTCGGGATGGCGAACCAGATCTCGGTGAAGCGGGAGACGAGGACGTCCAGCCAGCCGCCGCGCAGACCGGCGACCATGCCGAGGACGCAGCCGACCAGCGTGGTCAGCACGGAGGTCAGCACACCCACGATGATCGAGTTGCGGGTGCCGTAGATCGTCCGCGTGTAGATGTCGCAGCCCTGGACGTCGAAGCCGAACCAGTGCGCGCCGCTCGGCGGGACGACCGAGTTCGACAGGTCGCAGAAGCCCTTCGCGTACGGGTCCCCGCTGGTGAACAGGCCCGGGAACGCGGCGATGACCAGCAGGGCCAGGATCAGTACGGCGGAGACCAGGAAGACCCAGTTGTGCATCAGGTCGCGACGGGCGTCGCTCCACATGCTGGCGACCCGCTCGGGCTTGTCCTTCTTCGTGCCCTTGACGGCGCTGCCGGGCGCGGTCGCGACGGGGACCGCGCTCTCCTCGACGGTGGCGGAGGTGTTCTCAGGCATAGCGGATCCTCGGGTCGAGCACGGCGTAGAGCAGGTCCACGATCAGGTTGGCGGCGATGTAGACGAGGACGAGCACGGTGACGATGCTGACGACGGTCGTCCCCTGGCGCAGGTACACGGCCTGGTAGAGCGTGCCGCCGATGCCGGGGATGTTGAAGATGCGCTCGGTGATGATCGCTCCGCCCATCAGGGCGCCGAGGTCGACACCGAGGAAGGTGACGATCGGGATCATGGCGTTGCGCAGGGCGTGCCGCACGATGACCCGGGACCGGCTCAGACCCTTGGCGGTGGCGGTGCGCACGTAGTCCGCGCGCATGGTCTCCATCATGGAGGTGCGCGTCAGACGGGTGATGTACGCGAGCGACGCGGAGGCGAGCACCACGGCGGGCAGGATGAGGGTGGTCATGTCCTCGGAGTCGTAACTGATGGGCGCGATGGCCCATTTGACGCCGAGCACGAGCTGGAGCACGTTGCCCAGTACGAAGACCGGGACGGAGACCAGGAGAAGGGTCGACAGCAGCACGACGTTGTCGAGGAACTTGCCGCGGCCCAGCGCCGCGAAGACGCCCGCGACGATACCGATGACCGCCTCGACGGCGAACGCGATGGCCGCCAGGTTGAGCGTGACGGGGAACGTCTCGCTCATGATCTCGGCCACCGGCCGGCCGGTGAAGTCGGTGCCGAAATCGCCCGTCAGCACGCCGGAGATGTAGTACCAGTACCGCTGGTAGAGCGGGTCATTGAGGTGGTACTGCTCCCGCAGGATGGCAGTGATGTTCGGGTCTGCCTTCTTCTCGCCGGCCAGCGCCTGGATGGGGTCGCCGGGCAGCAGGAAGACGAGGCAGTAGATAAGAATTGTCGCGCCGAGCAGTACGGGTATCGCCTGCAGAAGACGCCTGATCACATAACGACCCATCAGGTCTCCAGTTGTACGGATACCGGGGAGGGCACAGCGAAGGGCCCCGGACCGGGTGAGGGGTAACGACAACGGGACGGCAGAAGGGGGGTGACGGGGTACACCCCGTCACCCCCACTGCTGTCAGGATCTCCTTACCGAGATCCTTCGAACCGTCAGGCGGGGTTCACCGTGGTCCAGTCGATCTGGGTCATGTTGTCGATCCGCACGCCCGGCTTGACGTTCTTGCTGAGGCCGGCGTTCAGCTTGTAGAAGTACACCGGGATGTACGGCATGTCCTTCAGGATGAGGTCGTCAGCCTGCTGGTACGCCTTGATCGCGGCGTCCTCGGTGGTGGCCGTGTCGCCCTGGTCGAGGAACTTCTCGACCTGCGGGTTGACGTAGCCGGAGTAGTTCGAGCCGTGCTCGATGGCGTCCTCGGAGAAGACCGGGCGCAGGTAGTTCTCCGGGTGCGGGTAGTCCATGGACCACGCCAGGCGGAACGCGCCGCTGTACTTCTTGTCGCCGAGGTCGTTCAGGATGGTCTGGAACTGCTCGAACGGCTTGACGGTGACGTCGACGCCGAGGTTCTTCTCGAGCTGGGCCGCGACGGCCTCGATCCAGTCCTTGTGGCCGCCGTCGGCGTTGTAGCCGAGCTCCATCTTGTTGCCTGGCAGACCGCCCGCGGCGTCGAAGGCCTTCTTGGCCGCGGCCGGGTCGAAGGTGCAGGGCGCGCCACAGGCACCGCTGCGGTAGCCCGGGACCAGCGGGTTGATGAAGTCGTCCGCCGGCGTACGGGTGTTGACGAAGATCTTCTCGGTGATCGCCTTCCGGTCGATCGCCTGGGAGATCGCCTTGCGGAGCTCCGGCTTCGCGTAGGCCTTGTTGTACTTGATCGGGAAGCCGATGTAGCCGACGCCGGAGTCGGTGCCCTGGATGTAGCGGTCGCCGAGGTCCTTGGCGGCGGTGGTCATCGCGGACAGCGGAACGGTGTCCATGATGTCGACGCGGCCGCCGAGCAGGTCACGGTAGGCCGTGTCCTGGTTGTTGTAGATCTTGAAGGTGACGCCCGGGATCTTGATCTCGGCGGCGTCGGGGTGCTTGTCGTACTTGACCGTCTTGATCTGCTGGTTGCGGACGAACTTGCCGTCCATCTTGAACGCGCCGTTGCCGATGGGCGCGGTCTCGAAGCCCTTCGGGTCCTTGAAGAAGGCCTTCGGCAGCGGGTAGAAGGCGTTGAAGCCCAGCATGGTCTTGAAGGCGGAGAACGGCGCCGTGAGCGTGACCTCGAGGGTCTTCTCGTCGACGACCTTCAGGCCCTTCATCTTGTCGGTCGCGGGCTTCTTGCCCTCGCCCGGGTTCAGGTCGGCGTACCCGTCGATCTTGTTGTAGAGCGGGTTCGTCTCCTGCGTGTTGTCCTGGTTGGCGCCGTAGTTCCAGGCGTCCGCGAAGGACTGCGCGGTGACAGGCTCACCGTTGTGGAAGGTGTAGCCGTCCTTGAGCTTGATCGTCCAGACCTTGCTGTCCTTGGTCTCGATCGACGCCGCCATGTCGAGCTGGGTCTCGTTCTTCTCGTCGTACCGCACGAGGCCCGTGAACAGGGCGTTCATGACCTCGGAGCCCTCGGACTCGTACGTGTTCGACGGAATCAGACCGTTCTGGGGCTCGCCGAGCTCCATCACGATCTGCTTGGCACCGTTGGCCTTGCTGTCGCTACCGCCACCGCCACAGGCCGTGGCTGCCAGGGCGACGACTATCGCGCCCGCGACCCACTTGGCGCTCTTGGCACCGCGCATGGGTTCCTCCTCATGAGTCCACTTGTCACTACAAGAGGGGCACTTCGAGGTTGCACGCCGACACCCCTGACGGCGATGACTCAAGTGCCCCGAGTGTGCTCGTGAGTCGGCGCTCCCCACAGCGCGTGACCCATTGACCCGAGCTCAATGGAGCCAACTATTAAGTACGTCCGGGCCGTAAACCACACTTAAAGGGTCTCGTTTTGGCAACATCACCAAGGCCCCGAAGACCGAAATCCGGACAAAGCGAGCACAGACAGACACGTGCGAAACGGACCGTTAACACATGTTCCGGAGAGCGACGGTCGATATGCGGACGCTTCGCCGGCGAAAACGCTTTGACGCGCGGTCAGCGTGCACCCCCGTCCGCCGACCGGTGCGGGGGCCCGGACGGCACCCCGGCAAGGCCTTCCGGCGCGGCATGCCTGCCCCACCGGAACCAAGAAAAAACTCCCCGTCCAAGGGAGGGGATTGACCCCTCCCCCGGACGGGGAGTTCGACGCCCATGGCGACGGCCGCGGCGGCCGCACGGAGCCGCACACCGGGAAGGGTGGCTCCGCGCGGGGCGCCGACGGCCCTGGTGGCGGCCGGAGCGGCCCACGGGGAGCCGGCGCCCGCCCGGTGGCGGCCGGGAGCCGGTGGCGGCCGGGAGCCGGCCGCCGCGCCGGATCAGCCGTTCTTGGCGCGGGAGGCGGCGCGGGCGCGCTCGCGCTGGTCCAGGTTCACCTTGCGGATGCGCACGGCCTCCGGGGTGACCTCGACGCACTCGTCGTCGCGGCAGAACTCCAGCGACTGCTCCAGCGAGAGCTTGCGCGGCGGGACGATCGCCTCGAACGAGTCGGCCGAGGACGACCGCATGTTCGTGAGCTTCTTCTCCTTGGTGATGTTGACGTCCATGTCGTCGGAGCGGGAGTTCTCACCGACGATCATGCCCTCGTACACCTCGGTGCCGGGCTCCACGAAGAGGACGCCGCGCTCCTGGAGGTTCGTCATCGCGAAGGCGGTGACCGCGCCGGAACGGTCGGCCACCAGCGAGCCGTTGTTACGGGTCTGCAGCGGGCCGAACCAGGGCTCGTGGCCCTCGTGGATGGAGTGGGCGATGCCCGTGCCGCGCGTCTGCGTCAGGAACTCCGTACGGAAGCCGATGAGGCCGCGGGACGGCACGACGAACTCCATGCGCACCCAGCCGGAGCCGTGGTTCGACATGTTGTCCATGCGGCCCTTGCGGACGCCCATGAGCTGCGTGACGGCGCCCATGTGCTCCTCGGGCACGTCGATGGTCATGCGCTCGACCGGCTCGTGGACCTTGCCGTCGACCTCCTTGGTGACCACCTGCGGCTTGCCGATGGTCAGCTCGAAGCCCTCGCGGCGCATCTGCTCGACCAGGATGGCCAGCGCCAGCTCACCGCGGCCCTGCACCTCCCAGGCGTCGGGGCGCTCGGTGTCCAGGACGCGCAGCGAGACGTTGCCGATCAGCTCGCGGTCCAGGCGGTCCTTCACCTGGCGGGCGGTGACCTTGCGGTCCTTGACGGCCGCCTTGTTGTCCGCGCCCTTGCCGGTGGCGCCACGGCCGACCAGCGGCGAGGTGTTCGTACCGATGACCATCGAGATCGCCGGCTCGTCGACCGTGATCAGCGGCAGCGCGATCGGGTTCTCCGGGTCGGCCAGCGTCTCGCCGATCATGATGTCCGGGATACCGGCGACGGCGCAGATGTCACCGGGGCCCGCCACCTCGGCCGGCTTGCGGGTGAGCGCCTCGGTCATCATCAGCTCGCTGATGCGGACGTTGGAGATGGTGCCGTCGCGCTTGATCCACGCGACCGTCTGGCCCTTGCGCAGCTCGCCCTGCTCGACGCGGAGCAGCGCGATACGGCCGAGGAAGTTGTCGGCGTCCAGGTTGGTGACGTGGGCCTGGAGCGGGGCCTCCTCGTCGTACACCGGGGCCGGGATGTGCTCCAGGATGGTGGAGAAGAACGGCTCCAGGTTGGTGGAGTCGGCCGGGACGGTGCCGTCCTCCGGCTTGGTCAGCGACGCGATGCCGTCACGGCCGCAGGCGTAGACGATCGGGAACTCGATCTGCTCCTCGTCCGCGTCCAGGTCCAGGAACAGGTCGTAGGTCTCGTTGACGACCTCGTCGATCCGGGAGTCCGGGCGGTCCGTCTTGTTGATGCAGAGGATGACCGGCATCCGGCGCTGGAGCGCCTTGCGGAGCACGAAGCGGGTCTGCGGCAGCGGGCCCTCGGAGGCGTCCACGAGCAGCACGACGCCGTCCACCATCGACAGACCGCGCTCGACCTCGCCGCCGAAGTCGGCGTGGCCGGGGGTGTCGATGATGTTGATCGTGATGGGCGCCCCGCCGTCCTTGGGGTGGTACTTCACCGCCGTGTTCTTGGCGAGGATCGTGATGCCCTTCTCACGCTCCAGGTCGTTCGAGTCCATCATGCGGTCGTCGACGGAGTCGAGCTGGTGGGCGGCGAAGGCACCAGCCTGCTTGAGCATGGCGTCGACGATGGTCGTCTTGCCGTGGTCGACGTGGGCGACGATGGCTACGTTACGGATGTCGTGGCGCGTGGGCATGGGTGGCTGGCGCTTCTCTCGGATCGTGGGTGCGGCGTCTCTTTGTTCCTCGTACGCCCGCCGGGCGGACGCGCCACGGCTCTGTCCATGGTACGGGGCCGACGCGCGCAAGGCTTCCCGGCCCATCCGGAGAAGATCGAAAAGGCTCGAACAGGTACGTGTACTGCGGTGCACTGGGGGTGCGTGGGGGTGGCCCGGGTCATGGTCCGCTCGCGAGCTTGCCCGCCGGCGGCACCGGCGGGCAAGTGACTTGAGCGACTTCTGAGGTTGCCTGGGCGGGTTGTCGGGCGGACGCCCTCCCGCTCCCCTACTTCCGCGCGAAACCGATGTTCTCGTAGCGCGGGCTCGCGAAACCGAACGCCCCGGCGTTCAGCACCTGCGGCTTGGCCGCCACGAGCTGCGGGCGCTGGTAGAGGGGGATGGAGCCCGCCGCGGCCCAGATCCGGGCGTCGGCCTGCTTCAGCAGGTCACGGGCCGCCTTCTCGTCCAGCTCGGCGGCCGCCTGGTCGAAGAGCTGGTCGATGTGGTCCGTGCCGACCCGGGTGTAGTTCTGCTCCACCAGCAGCGAGCCGTCGGCGGCGGGCTGCGGCTTGGCGTAGATCGGCCGCCCGTCGGTGGCGGGGAAGGCCGTGCCGGGCCAGGAGTACAGAGCCAGGTCGTAGTCGCCGGAGGCGATGTGGTCCTTGAAGTAGCTGTCGTCGGGGACCTTGACGATCTCGGTGCCGATGCCGATGCGGCCGAGCATCCGGGAGATCTTGTCGCCGACGGTCCTCAGCGGCTCCGAGTCCTGGCCGGCCGGGAGGACGAAGCGGAGCGTGAGCGGCTCGCCGTCCTTGCCGAGCGGTCCGGCGGCCACCTCGCCCGCCGCGGCCGGGGCGGCCGGGGCGGCCGGGGCGGGAACGGCGGTTCCCCGGGGGGCATAGGCGCCGGGGGCACCGCCGCCCTGGGCCTTGGGCTGCTCCGCCGCGCCGGTGCCGGCCTCGTCGAGGGCGCCGGCGGGGCGCTCGCCCTGGTGCGCCCGGTGGTCCGCGGGGCGCCCGGCGTGACGTTCCTGCTGGGCCTGGCTCTCCGCCTGGCGGTGCAGGGCGACGACCTGGGCGGCCGCGGCGGGGGCAGGGGCCAGCACGTGCGTGCCCGCCGGACCGTCGTTGCCGATGGCGGGCTTGTCGTCGCCGACGATGTAGAGGCCCTCGTCGGAGGGTACGTCCGCCTTGCCGCCGTTCTTCCCGCCCGTGCCCGGCGAGGCCTGGGCGCCCGCCTTCGCGCCGTCCTTGGGGGCGGCGGGCTTGCGGGCCCCGCCCCGCGTCCAGCCCGCGTCGGCCAGCAGCTCCTGGGCCTCCTCGGTGTCCTGGCCTCCGAGGGCGCCGCTGCTGTCGGCGTACGCCTGCTGCCCGACCAGCGCGAGATGGCTGCCGACCGGGTGCGCGGGCAGCCCCAGCGGCTTGAGGACCGCGTCGGCGAGCTCCTGGCGGTCCAGGGCGCGGGCCACGGCCCGGCGCACCCGGTCGTCGGAGAGCGGGCCGTTCTCCCCGTTGAGCGCGAGCTGCGTGTACGCCGGCTCCAGCGACTTGCGGACCACGTAGCCGCGCAGCGCCTTCTGCTCGGCCGCGTACGCCGCGATCACCTGCTGGTTCTTCAGGCGCGCCGCCTGCTCGAGCCGCGCCTTCACCGGGTCGGAGCCGGGTGCGGGCACGGCCGCCCCGGGGGCCGGCGCGGCCGTGCCCGTGCCGGGACCGTGCGCCTCCTTGGCCGCGCCCTTGGCCGCGCGGGCGATCCGGTCCGCCGTGGCACGGTCGATCTCGGCCAGGTCGAGCGCGCCCGTGGCGAGGGCGGTGGCGCGGCCGGAGCGCGGCACGGCACGCAGCACGATCGCGTCGAGCTTGGCGGGCTGGCCCCACCAGCGCGGGTTGCGCACGAGCGTGGTCGTACCGCCGCGGGCGTCGACGCCCTTGAGCTGGAAGGGACCGGCCGTCACCGCCAGCTTGGCGCGGGCGCCGTCGTTGAAGGCGGCGGGCGTCCCCATGACGTCCTTGGGGTAGAGCGGCGAGAAGAGGGCGCGCCAGTCCGCGTACGGCTTGTTGAAGGTGACCCGCACCTCCAGGTCGCCGGCGCCGCGCTCGATCTTCTCGATCCGCTCGTAGCCCGCGTTGCGGGCGGTCCAGTACGCCGAGTTCTTGCCGCTGAGGGCCTGCCACTGGGCCACGAAGTCGGGCGCGCCGATCTCCCGGCCGTCGCTCCACACCGCCTGCTGGTTGAGCTTGTACAGGACGACCTGCTTGGGCTCGCGCTCGACGACCTCGGCGGATTCCAGGTAGTCGGGGTTGCGCTGGGGCCGGCCGCGCTCGTCGAGGGTGAAGAGGCTGGGCAGGACGGCCTGGGCGACCCGGGCCGTGGTGGCGTCGGCGTCCGCCTGGAAGGCGTTGAGCGTGGTCGGCATCGTGTCGACCGCCCAGCGCAGTGTGCCGCCGTCGGCGACCTTGTCGCGCCCGGCGGGGGCGATGTCCTGCGGGACGGCCTTGGCGTCGCTCTCCTCCTCGGAGGAGCTGCATCCGCTCAGTACGGAGACGGCGAGTACGCCGGTGGTGAGGAGGACGGCGGACCGGAGCGTGCGCGAACGGGGGCCCCGGGAGCATGTCCTCCCCCGAGGGGCGCCGACGTGGGACATGTCTTGTACCTCTTCGTCCTGTTTTGTGGAATTTATCTGTTTTGTTGAATTTGGAGATGATCACACCTATTGCCCATACACTGAAATGCATTGGCGGGCCCCTGTGACGGCGACACGGCGGCACTGGGCGCAAACACCACCCGTGCGGCCCAAGCCACGGGAGAGTGGAATCGGCGCACATGGCTTCACAATGGGGGATGTGACGCGCGACACTCTCAGGCGCGTGTTTGCCACCCGCTATTGCGGAAGTGAGGGCAATTCATGTCACTCGAAGAAGATCTGACAGAGGTCAAGCGCCGTCTTGAGGAACTGGCCCGGTCGGTCATCCAGCTCGAACGGAACCTCACGCAGCAGCGGGAGGGGAAACCCGTTCCCATGGCGGTCGGCCGGCCCGACGGCATGGTGACCATCCCGGACACGCCGTACGACAGCTCCCTGTGGACGGACTCGGACGACGAGGGCCTGGGCGCGCGGGACCGCCGAGCCCCCTGACGGGTACGGCGCCGTGGGCGGTGCGGTACGGGACGGCGCGCCGGTGGACGGTGCGGTACGGGGGCGCGCCGGTGCGCTTATGCCCATGGCGGGCGCGGGGCGGTGCGTTTCTTGGTGCGGGGCGGTCCGTCGAAGGGCGCCCCGCTGTCCGCCCACCCGACCGCCGTGCCGTGTCGCCGGACCGGAGACGTACGCGGGCCGTACGGCCCGTACCGCGCCGCGACCCGGCATGGTCGCCGCGCGGACGGGACCGTACCCCGCCGCGCCGGGCCGACCCCCGCCGCGCCGGACTCACCCGTCCCGTCGGCCGGCCCCGCCCGGAGCCTTCCGGCCCGGCACCGCCCGGCCGCGCCCGCCTCCGCGCACCCGCGCCCGCCGCCTTCCGCGCCGTCCAGCCGCCGCCCTCCGCGCCGCCTTGCCGGGGCGCACCGACCGTGCCGGGGCGCACCGACCGTGCCGGGGCGCGCCGCCTTGCCGGGGCGCACCGGTACCGCCCCGCACGCGCGCGTGCGACCGCGGCACGGGCGGCGCGGCCTGCAGCGAGCCACCACCGGCCGGCACCCGACCGGCACCCGCCCTCACCGACCGGCACGCGCCACGACCGGCACGCGCCCTAGGAGACCCCGTTGGCCACAGGCACCGAACAACCACCCGACAGCGCCACCGCCGCCCGCCCCGGTTCCGGTGGCGTGCACAGCCCGACCCGCGCCACCATCACGGCGCCCCACCTGCGCACCGACCGCTGGTGGCTGGCGCCCGCCGCCACCGCCGCCGGACTGCTCGCGTTCATCGTCTACTCGACCTGGCGCGCCTTCGCGAACAGCGACTACTACGCGGCGCCCTACGTGTCGCCGTTCTACTCGCCCTGCCTCGCCGAGAACTGCGCGCCCATGAAGGACGGCCCCAACTGGGAGATCTTCGGGAGCTGGTGGGGCCTGTCCCCCGCCCTGCTGATCCTGATCTTCCCGCTCGGCTTCCGGCTGACCTGCTACTACTACCGCAAGGCCTACTACCGGGGCTTCTGGGCGTCGCCGCCGGCCTGCGCGGTCGCCGAGCCGCACAAGAAGTACACCGGGGAGACCCGCTTCCCGCTGGTCCTCCAGAACATCCACCGGTACTTCTTCTACGCCGCGCTGCCGGTCGCCGGAATCCTCACCTACGACACCGTGCTGACCTTCCGCGACGCGTCCTACGAGTGGGGCCACATGGGCCTCGGGACACTGGTGTTCCTCGTCAACATCGTGCTGATCTGGGCGTACACGCTCTCGTGCCACTCCTGCCGGCACATCGTCGGCGGCCGCCTGAAGCACTTCTCCAAGCACCCGGTGCGCTACCGGATGTGGAGCTGGGTCGGCAGGCTGAACGCCCGTCACATGCTGCTGGCATGGGCGTCGCTGATCAGTGTGGCGCTCGCCGACTTCTATGTGTACCTGCTCGCGACCGGCGCCTTCGAGGATCCGAGGCTGTTCTGAAAAGGGAAGGTGTCCGATGACGCAAGCGGAACGGCAACAGTGGGACGTCGTCGTGGTCGGCGCCGGCGGGGCGGGGCTGCGGGCGGCCATCGAGGCGCGCGAACAGGGCGCCCGTACGGCCGTGATCTGCAAGTCACTGTTCGGCAAGGCCCACACCGTGATGGCCGAGGGCGGCATCGCCGCCTCCATGGGCAACGTCAACGCCGGTGACAACTGGCAGGTCCATTTCCGCGACACCATGCGCGGCGGGAAGTTCCTCAACCAGTGGCGGATGGCGGAGCTGCACGCGCGCGAGGCACCGGAGCGGGTGTGGGAGCTCGAGACGTGGGGCGCCCTCTTCGACCGGACGAAGGACGGCCGCATCTCGCAGCGCAACTTCGGCGGCCACGAGTACCCGCGTCTGGCCCACGTCGGCGACCGGACGGGCCTGGAACTGATCCGTACGCTCCAGCAGAAGATCGTCTCCCTCCAGCAGGAGGACTTCCGCGAGTTCGGGGACTACGAGGCCCGGCTGAAGGTCTTCCAGGAGTGCACGGTCACCCGCGTGCTCAAGGACGGCGACCGGGTCTGCGGGACCTTCTGCTACGAGCGGGAGTCCGGCCGCTTCTTCGTGCTCGAGGCGCCGGCGGTGGTCCTCGCGACCGGCGGGATCGGCAAGTCCTTCAAGGTGACGTCCAACTCGTGGGAGTACACCGGCGACGGCCACGCCCTGGCCCTGCTGGCGGGCGCGCCGCTGGTGAACATGGAGTTCGTGCAGTTCCACCCGACCGGGATGGTCTGGCCCCCGTCGGTGAAGGGCATCCTGGTCACGGAGTCCGTGCGCGGCGACGGAGGGGTGCTGCGCAACTCCGAGGGCAAGCGGTTCATGTTCGACTACATCCCCGACGTCTTCAAGGAGAAGTACGCCGAGTCGGAGGAGGAGGGCGACCGCTGGTACGAGGACCCGGACAACAACCGCCGCCCGCCCGAGCTGCTCCCGCGCGACGAGGTCGCCCGCGCGATCAACTCCGAGGTCAAGGCCGGGCGCGGGTCGCCGCACGGCGGGGTCTTCCTGGACGTGTCCACCCGCATGCCGGCCGAGACGATCCGGCGCCGGCTGCCGTCGATGTACCACCAGTTCAAGGAGCTGGCGGACGTCGACATCACGGCCGAGGCGATGGAGGTCGGCCCGACCTGTCACTACGTGATGGGTGGCGTCGCCGTCGAGTCGGACACGGCCGCCGCGGTCGGTGTGCCGGGGCTGTTCGCGGCCGGTGAGGTCGCGGGCGGTATGCACGGCTCCAACCGGCTGGGCGGGAACTCCCTGTCGGACCTGCTGGTCTTCGGCCGCAGGGCCGGGCTGCACGCGGCCCGGTACGCGGGCGGGCTGGACGCCCGGCCGGTGCTGGTCGACGCCCAGGTGCACGCGGCGGCGGCGGAGGCACTGCGGCCGTTCAGCGGCGACAGTCCCACCGGGGCGGGCGAGCGGCCGGAGAACCCGTACACCCTCCACCAGGAGCTCCAGCAGACGATGAACGACCTGGTCGGCATCATCCGCCGCGAGGAGGAGATGCGCCGGGCCCTGCGGACGCTGGCCGAGCTGCGGCTGCGGGCGCAGGGCGCGGGGGTCGAGGGGCACCGGCAGTTCAACCCCGGCTGGCACCTGGCGCTGGACCTGCGGAACATGCTGCTGGTCAGCGAGTGCGTGGCGCGCGCCGCGCTGGAACGCACGGAGAGCCGCGGCGGCCACACCCGGGAGGACTGCCCGGAGATGGAGCGCGAGTGGCGCCGGGTGAACCTGCTGTGCCACCTCGCCGACCCGGACTCCGACGAGGGCCAGATCACCCTCGAACGTACGACGACCGAACCCATCCGTTCCGACCTGCTCGCCCTGTTCGACAAGGAGGAGCTGGTCAAGTACCTCGCCGAAGAGGAGCTCTACGAGTGACCAGCTATGACGCGAGCTTCCGGGTGTGGCGGGGCGACCTGGACGGCGGGAGCCTGAAGGACTTCACCGTCGAGGTGAACGAGGGCGAGGTCGTCCTCGACATCATCCACCGGCTCCAGGCCACCCAGGCCCCGGACCTGGCGGTCCGCTGGAACTGCAAGGCGGGCAAGTGCGGCTCGTGCAGTGCCGAGATCAATGGCAGGCCGCGGCTGATGTGCATGACGCGGATGTCGGTGTTCTCGCGCGACGAGACCATCACCGTGACCCCGCTGCGGGCCTTCCCGGTCGTCCGGGACCTGGTGACGGACGTGTCCTTCAATTACGAGAAGGCCAGGAAGGTGCCCTCCTTCGTCCCGCCGCCGGGGGTGGCGCCGGGCGAGTACCGCATGCAGCAGGTGGACGTGGAGCGCCCGCAGGAGTTCCGCAAGTGCATCGAGTGCTTCCTGTGCCAGGACACGTGCCATGTGGTCCGGGACCACGAGGAGAACAAGACCGCCTTCGCCGGTCCGCGCTTCCTGATGCGCGTCGCCGAACTGGACATGCACCCCCTGGACGCGGCGGCCGAGGCGGGCCTGGACCGCAAGCGCACGGCGCAGGAGGAGCACGGGCTGGGCTACTGCAACATCACCAAGTGCTGCACGGAGGTCTGCCCCGAACAGATCAAGATCACCGACAATGCGCTGATCCCGCTGAAGGAGCGGGCGGTGGACCGTAAGTACGACCCCCTGGTCTGGCTCGGCAACAAGATCACCCGCCGCAAGCCCTAGGGCGGCGCCTGAGCCCGGCCCGGACCGGGCGGGCGGCCCGGGCCGGGCGGCGGTGCCGGGCCGGGTCGGCCGGGCGGCCTGCGGTGCCGGGCCGGGCTCGGGCGGCAGGCGGTGCCGGGCCGGGCTAGTGCCAGCCCTTCTTGTACGCCGCCCAGTCCTCCTCCTTGGCCGCGAAGTCGACGTACAGCGCGACCCCGAACCGCTCCCGGTCGCGGTCCGTGCGCCCCAGGCCCAGCCTGGTGCCGCGGACCGCCGCCGCGACGGTCTCCGCCGACTCGTGGTGGCCCAGGTCGTCCTCGTGGAAGAACGGCAGCCCCATCAGCAGGTCGGTGCCCTCGGGCGTGACCTCCAGCGCGAGCGAGGTCTGCTGGGCGACGTAACCGCCGTACATGCCCTCCAGGGGCATCCAGGTGTCGTACGACATCACGGCTATCTGGTCGACGCGCCGGGCCACCTCCCCGAAGAACTCCTGCGACCACCACTTCTCGCTGCCGCTCAGCGCGCCGTTCACGGCGTGGGCCGCCGGCAGCGGGTCTATCTGGTGCGCGGCGACCGACAGCGGCACCTTGCGGGCCCGCGTCACCTCGCCCAGGTCGTCGAGGAGCGAGAGGTAGTGACGGTCGTCGGAGAGCAGCGGCTCCAGGTCGAAGTGGACGCCGTCGAAGCCCGCGTCCAGAATCTGCCGGGTCGAGCGCACGACGGCGGCCCTCGACTCGGCCCGCTCCAGCCGCAGCCCGTCCGGTCCTTCGGTGGCCAGCACGTCGCCGAGCCACGCCTGCACCCGTATGCCAGGCATCGTGCGGTGCACGGAGTCGATCAGCCACCGCGCCCGCGGATACCGCGCGGCGGGCAGCGACCCGTCGTGCTCCAGCGGCCCGGCGTGGACGTACAGGTCCCGGATGCCGGTCCCCTTGATCCGCGCGGCGAACGCGGCCAGGTCGGCGTCCTTCTTCCGCCCGTCCACCCAGGCGTGCCCGAGCCAGATGGCGTCCTTGCCGCGGGTCTTCGTCCCCTCCTGCACGTCCCCCGCGTAGTTCATCCGCAGCGCGGCCCAGGCGGCCAGCGGCGGCAGCACGATCAGCAGCACCAGCACCGACGCGATCCGCCGGGGCCACTTCAGCCTGGGGCTCGCCAGTCTCGCCCTCAGCGCTCGCACATTCATCCCACGCCCCCCGTCAGTAAGTCCGAACGATCTCCACCCTAGTGGCCCTCACTGACAGTGACGATCGATGCCGGGTCGCGCACGTACATACACCGACATAGCCTCACGAATGTGACACGGAGAGCCACCCGGGCCTTCCTCGCCGCCCTGCTCGGTGCGCTGGTGGCGGGGTGGTGGCCGCTCCTGCCCGCCCACTCCCCCGCGCACGCCGACGACCCGGCCGACCTGTCCCGGCAGGGCCAGGTCACCGACACGGTCGCGGCCCTGGAGGGCAGGGAGCGGGAGGTCGGCCGGGCGCTCGACGAGCTCTACGAGGAACGGCGCGTGCAGCTCTTCGTCGTCTACGTGCGCGACTTCTCGGGCCGCTCACCGCGGGACTGGGCGGACGCCACGGCGGTGCGGAACGGCCTCGGGGGCGACGACGTACTGCTGGCCGTCGCGACGCACGACCGCCGGTACGGGTACTCCGCCGATCCCGCCTCCGGCCTCACTCAGACACAGCTCGACGAGGTCGCGCGGACCGCCGTCGAGCCGGCGCTGCGGCAGAACGACTGGGCGGGGGCGGCCATCGGTGCCGCCCGGGGGTACGAGGCGGTGCTGGCCGGGCGGCCGGTGCCCACTCCCGACGTCACACCGGGTCCGGCGGACCCGGGCGGCGGGGACGCGTCGGCCAGTGACCTGGTGCTCCCGGTGGTGCTGGTCGTGGGAGCCGGCGCGGTCGCCGCGTACACCTTTGCCAAGCGACGCCGGCGGGCCTCGACGCGCACCACGCCGCACGGCGGGCGGGGTCCCTGGGGGCCCGGTGGCGCCCGGCCGGGCGAGACCCCGGTGGACGAGCTCGACGCCCGCGCCCAGCGGGTGCTCGTCGACACGGACGACGCCGTACGCACCAGCGAGGAGGAACTCGGTTTCGCGGTGGCGCAGTTCGGGGACGAGGCGGCGAAGCCCTTCGCCGAGGCGCTGGCGTACGCGAAGGGCGAGCTGACCGCGGCGTTCCGGGTGCGTCAGCGGCTCGACGACGCGTTCCCGGAGGACGAGGCGTCCCGCCGCCGGATGCTGGAGGAGATCGTCGCGCGCTGCGGCGAGGCCGACCGGCGCCTGGACGCGGAGGCGGAGGCGTTCGACCGGTTGCGGTCCCTGGAGCGGACGGCGCCGGAGGCCCTCGCGGCGGCGGAGTCCGCGTTGCGTGAGGTGAGCGGCGGGGCGGACCTGGCGGAGGCGACGCTCGTCGCGCTGCGCGAGCGGTACGCGGAGTCGGCCGCAGCGCCAGTGGCGGACGGTGTCGGTCGGGCCAGGGACCGGCTCCTGTTCGTCTCGGCCAACCTGGAGCGGGCGCGGGAGGCGGTGGAGGGGGACGACAACGCCACGGCGGCGGTGCACGTGCGGGCCGCGGAGGGCGCCCTCGACCAGGCGGCCCGGCTCGTCGCCGCCGTGGACCGGCGCGCGCGGGAACTGGCGGAGGCGGCGGGCAGGCTGCCGACCGCGCTCGCCGACACGGAGGCGGATCTGGCCGACGCCGGCGGTCTGCTGGAGGGCGCGGCGGACGGTGTGCCGACCGCCGGGCTGCGGGGCCGGTCGGCCCGCGCGGAGTCGGTCGTCGCGGACGTCCGGAGCGCGGTGGAGAGCGGGCGGTACGACCCGGTCGACGCGCTGCGGCGGGTCGAGGAGGCGGACGCCGCGCTGGACGAGGCCCTGGCCGGCGCGCGGGAGCACGAGCAGGGCGCCCGGCGGGCACGCGCGCTCCTCGACCGGGTGATGCTCACGGCTGGTTCGGCCGTCGAGGCAGCGGCGGACTACATCGCCACGCACCGCGGGGCGGTGGGCGCCCAGGCCCGGACCCGGCTGGCCGAGGCCCACCGCCGGCTGGAGCGGGCGCGGGAGCTTGCGGCGGAGGGCACGGAGGGCGGGCCGGCGGGCGGGCCGGGTGACGCGCGGGGCGCGCTGGCGGAGGCGCGGCGGGCGGACGTCCTCGCCCGGCAGGCGCGGAGTCTGGCCGAGCAGGACGTGGGCGGGTACGGGAACGCGATGGGGCCGGGCGGTGTATCAGAGGTAGGAGGTGGCGGCGGGCTGGGTGGCGCGGTGCTCGGCGGCATCCTCCTCGGCGGACTGTTCGGTGGCGGAGGACGGGGAGGGCTGGGCCATGGCGGGGGTTTCGGTGGCGGGTCGGGCGGGGGTGCGGCCGGAGGCGGCGGGCCCGGCCGCTTCGGTGGCGGGGGCACTCGCGGGCGGCTGGGCGGTGGCGGCCGGTTCTGACCCGCTCCCTTTCTCGTATCGGACGCACAAGGAGACGTGCCATGACCAAGCAGACCATCCTCGGGCGGGTCGCCCAGCTCGCGAAGGCCAATGTCAACGCCGTGCTGGACCAGGCCGAGGACCCGCAGGAGATGCTGGACCAGCTCATCCGCGACTACTCCTCGCACATCACCGAGGCCGAGCAGGCGGTGGCGGCCACCATCGGGAATCTGCGCCTGCTGGAGCAGGACCACCAGGAGGACGTGGACGCGGCCCGGGAGTGGGGCGAGAAGGCGAGGGCGGCCAGCAGGAAGGCGGACGAGCTGCGCGGCTCGGACCGGCCCGCCCTCGCGGACAAGTTCGACAACCTGGCGAAGGTGGCCCTGGGCCGGCAGCTCCAGTCGGAGAAGGAGGCGAGGGCGGCCGAGCCGACCATCGCCTCCCAGCGGGAGGTGGTGGAGAAGCTCAGGTCCGGACTGGAGGAGATGAAGGGGAGGCTGACCCAGTTGCGGGCGAAGCGCGACGAGCTGGTGGCCCGCGCCACGTCCGCCCGTGCTCACAACCGCATGCTGGACGCGGTCAGGAGCATCGACCTGATGGACCCGACGAGCGAACTGAGCCGCTTCGAGGACAAGGTACGACGCGAGGAGGCGAAGGCCCTGGGCAAGCAGGAACTGGCCGCGTCCTCGCTGGACGCCCAGTTCGAGCAGCTCGAGGGGCTCGGCGACCGCGCGGAGATCGAAGCGCGCCTGGCAGCGCTCAAAGCGGCCGCCTGACCCGCACGGTCCGGCACCGGTGGGCCGGACCGCTACCGGGTGGCCTGCTCACCGGTCCTGGAGGGGTTCCGTCAGAACATGCTCAGGAGCTGGTCGACGGTCGGCTCGGTCGTGGCCTCGCCGTCCGGGAGGGCCAGTTCGAACCAGACCGTCTTGCCCCGGGGCGTACGGCGGGAGCCCCAGCCCGCGCTGAGCAGGCCGACGAGCTGGAGGCCGCGGCCGCCCTCGTCGGTGTCGCGGGCCCGGCGCCGCCGGGGCTGGACGAGGCCCGCGTCCCACACCTCGCAGACGAGGGTGCGGTCGAGCAGCAGCCGCAGCCGTATCTCGCCCTCGCCGTACCGGAGCGCGTTGGTGACGAGCTCGCTCACGAGGAGTTCGACCGTGTCGACGAGGGGTTCGAGGTCCCAGGCGATGAGCTGGGCGCGGGCGAGCTCTCGCGCGCGCCCCACCGAGCGGGGCTCGCGGGGCAGCCGCCAGTCGCCCACGGCCTCGGCGGGCAGTCCCTGGATACGGGCCATCAGCAGCGCGATGTCGTCCTCGCCGTGCCGGGTGTCGAGGGTGTTGAGGACGTGGTCGCAGACGTCCTCCAGCGGCCGGCCCGCGTCGGTCAGCGCGCTGCGGAAGGCCTGCATGCCCTCGTCGAGGGGGTGGTCGCGTGATTCGACGAGCCCGTCGGTGTAGAGGGCGAGCAGCGCGCCCTCGGGGAGGTCGACCTCCACCTCCTCGAAGGGTTCGCCACCGACACCCAGGGGCATCCCGGGCGGCACGTCCAGCAGCAGCGCCGCCTCGCCCGGCTCGACGAGCACCGGCGGCAGGTGGCCGGCGTTGGCGAACGTGCAGCGGCGGGTGACCGAGTCGTACACGGCGTAGAGGCAGGTCGCGAGGTAGACCTCCGACAGCTCCGGGCCGTGTTCCTTGGTGGCGACGCGGGACGCCTGTCCGCCGCCCGTGGGGGTGCCGAGGCCCCGTGCGATCTCGTCGAGGTGGGAGAGGACCTCGGCCGGTTCCAGGTCGAGCTGGGCCAGGGTGCGTACGGCGGTGCGCAGTTCCCCCATGGCGACGGCGGCCCGCAGGCCCCGCCCCATGACGTCGCCCACGACGAGGGCGGTGCGGTGGCCGGGCAACTGGATGACGTCGAACCAGTCGCCGCCGACCTCGGTGGCGGTGTTGCCGGGCAGGTAACGGCAGGCGATGTCCAGGCCGGCCGCCTCCGGGTCGCCGGGCGGGAGGAGGCTGCGCTGGAGGATCAGGGCCCGTTCGTGCTCGCGGCGGTAGAGGCGGGCGTTGTCGATGCAGACGGCGGCGCGGGCGGCCAGCTCGACGGCGAGCGCCCGGTCCCGTTCGCCGAAGGGCTCGCTGCCCTTGGTGCGGGAGAACTGCACGAGTCCGACGACGGTGTCGTGAGCGACCATCGGCACGACGAGGGTGGACTGCACGAGACTCCCCTCGGCACCGGGCAGGGTGTGCGGCCGGCCCGTGCGCAGGGCGCTCGCGCAGGGCGAGTTGAACGGGTAGCGGTGGACGGCGCCGACGTCTATGGGGGTGGTCTCGCAGCACCCGGCGGTGGCGGCCGGGTTCACCAGCGGGGCGTCGGAGACGGCGCTGGCGAAGGCGACCCGGCGCAGTTCGGCGCTGGCGCCGTCGGCCCGGCCCGGTGGTGCCTCGTCGCCGGTGAGCAGCCCTTGGTGGAGGTCCACGGAGGCGAGGTCGCAGAAGCCGGGTACGGCGACGTCGAGGAGTTCGCGGGCGGTGGTCTCCAGGTCGAGGGAGTTGCCGATGCGGGCGCCGGCGTCGTTGAGGAGGGCCAGGTTGCGGCGGGCGCTGGCGGCCTCGCGGGCGGCGATCTGGCGTCGGGTGACGTCTATGCCGAGCCCGGCGACGCCGACGGGCCGGCCCGACCCGCTGTGCACCCGGTAGAGGTTGATCGACCAGTGACGGCGCTCGGTGCCGCCCGGCACCACGCCGGCGATCTGGAGGTCGGTGACGGAGTCGCCGGTCTCCAGTACGCGCCTGAGCGCGGCGGTCATCCGCTCGGCCTCGGCGTGCGTGAGGTAGTCGTGGACGGTACGGCCGCGGTGGTCGTCGGCGGAGCCGCCGAACACGGTCGCGAAACGCTGGTTGGCGCGCTTGACCGTCAGGTCCGTACCGAACAACAGAAAGCCAAAGGGCGATTGGCCGAAAATGGCCTCTGAAGCGGCGAGATCCGTCTCAATCCGCCGGAGGGCGCGGACGTCGACGACGATGCAGAGCGCCGCCTTCTCACCGCTCTCGGTCTCGCTCGGCATCACATAGACCTCGGCGAGCCCGCGCGCCCGCCGCTCCCCCGGCATCCGGAAGGGGACGAGGCCGGTCCATTCCTTGCCGTCGAGGATCTCGGACACCTTGCGGTGACCGCGCGGCCGCAGTTCCGCCGGCATGAAGGCCTCGACCGGGTCCTTGCCCCTGACCTCGTCGGCGGTGAGGCCGAACAGGTCGGTGGCACGCAGACTCCACTGGTCGACCAGCCCGTCGGGGCCTATCGAGAAGGAGGCGACTCTGATGTAGTCATAGATCGAGCCAGGCGGACTGCTCTGCCACATGACGCTGTTCGCCGTCTCAGGTATCTCGCTCACGCGACCGTCCCCTCCAGCTCACCGCACCGGACCGGCCATCCCCGCAGTATTCAGCACTACGGCCCCCGGCGGCACGACGTTCACGATCACAGGGTGGTCTCGTTCGTTTTGAGCCGAGCCCGCAGGTGATCGTTGTCCCTTCACTCTTCTAACCAGGCAGGGCCAGCTCGAACCACACGGTCTTGCCCGAC
Organism: Streptomyces sp. WAC05374; assembly: GCF_004353505.1. GTDB lineage: Bacteria > Actinomycetota > Actinomycetes > Streptomycetales > Streptomycetaceae > Streptomyces. Next base: position 195,116 of record NZ_SMNQ01000010.1, on the reverse strand, counting down.
CTGCCCTTTCGGGTCCCCCAGCGGCGGGCGGAACAGGCGACCAATTGCAGCCCTCGTCCGCCTTCGTCGTCCGGCCCAGCGGCCCGTTCCAAGGGCGCGTCCGGAAGCGGATCGGAGACCTCCACGAGCAGGGCGGGCTGGGCGGGAAACGGCTCCTCGCCGGGGTGGAGCCGGATCAGCCGGACGCCGATGGGACCGGAGGCGTACCGCAGCGAGTTGGTCACCAGCTCGCTCACCAGCAGCACCGTCACATCGCCGATCGTGGCGTCCAGCCCCCAGGTGCGCAGCGTGTCGCGGACCGCGTGGCGGGCGGCGCGTACGGTGTCCAGCTCAGCAGGAAAGGTCCACTCGGCGCACTCGCCTTCGGTGTCGATCACGCCGACCACTTCCCAGACCCAGCGGCAGGACCCACGTCCAATTTCGGTGGGTTAATCAGCACATACCCGATATTGGGGACGGGCTATCGCCACGGTGGGCGCATCGTGGCACGAACGGCGTACACCGTGACCACGCGCTCCTCCGGTCACAGCCGGACGCCGGGCCCGGGGAATGGACGGGAACGCGCCGGGGCCGGGGGCACGCCGAGGGTCGCGGCAGGGGTCACCGCGGGGTTCACGACTGGAGCAACGATCGGCGTCATGGCCGGTGTCCCGGCCGGCGCCCGGGGAACGGGCCGTCCTGGCCCCGGAGCCCGGCCCGGTCCGGACCGGCCCCGGCCCGGACCGGGCCGGGCCCGACCGGGCGGGCCGCCCGAGGTGCTGCCTCGCCGCGCACCCCGCGCCGGGGCGGGCCGTGGGTGAACCCGGTGCCCTACAGAGCCGGAGGGCGGACCCGGTGTCAGGCGGGGCCGGTGGCCGTGCCGGTGGGGAGGAGGCGGGCCACCTCGGCCACGGCGGGACGGTCCTGATCCAGCCAGTCGACGGTGTCCAGTTCGTGGCGGAACAGCCAGCGCAGATCGTCGTGATCCTCCAAGGGGCGCGGCTCACCGGACACCAGCCGGGCGGTCCACACCTGGAGTACGTAACCGGGCGCCAGCGGCCACTCGCCGGGGATGCGCTCGCCCGGCTCCACCTCCACGCCCAGCTCCTCGCGCAGCTCGCGCACGAGCGCCTGCCGCGCGGTCTCACCCGGCTCCAGCTTGCCGCCGGGCAGCTCCCAGCGCCCGGCCAGTTCCACAGGCGCGCTACGGCGTGCGGCCAGCAGCCGCCCCGCGTCGAGGACGGCCCCGGCCACCACCACACGATCTGTCATGCGCCGGAGCGTAACGCGCGCCGGACCGGCGTCCTCGCCCGAGGTCAGCTCGCGGGCTGACCCACGTGCTCCACCCAGTAGAGCTGCTCGTTGCCGCGCGTATCGAGACTGTCGGCGATCTTCTGCGCCTCGTCCCTGGTCGCGTACCTGCCCACCCGGTAGTGGTTGCCGTTGTCGTCCTGCCGGATCACCAGCCAGGGAAGGACCGCGCCGCTCTCACTCATCACGCCTCACCCTCCGCCGGCCTGCACGCTTCTAACCATCCCCACGAAACCGCACTCCGCATATGCCTGAGCTTACGCCTGACCTTCACTGAGCGGATACGTGTTTTCACAAAGAGGTACGCATCCGGCCAGGAAACCGGTGCGGCAAGGGGGCGCACCCGGCCGGGTGCGCCCCCTTGCGCGGGACCGCATCGATCTGATTGCCCGTCAATACGCCCGCTCGGCAGCCCGGGTCACCGGACCGGCAGGTGATAGGCGATCCGGTACCGGTCGGCCGGCACCACCACATCGGCCGTCTCGACCGCCCGCCCCGAGGCGTAGTAGGTGCGCTCCACCACCATCACCACATGCCCCGGGACGCCCCCGAGCGTGAGCAGCTCCTCCGCCAGGCCCGGCCGCGCACCGACCTCCTCCACCACGTTGTCCACGACGACGTCGATCGCGGCCATCCGCTCCACCACCCCGCAGCCGCCCAGCGGCCCCTCCTCGGGCAGCATCACGGGCGTCCGCCCGGTGACGGCGAGCGGCTCCCAGGAGGTGGAGAGCATCATCGGCTCCCCCGCGTCCCGGAACACGTATCGCGTGCGCATGACCCGCTCGCCCGGCGCGATGCCGAGCCGCTCGGCGACCGTGGCGCTCGCCGGCTCCTGCTCGCTGCTGGACTCCCAGGTGCCGCGCGCCCCGTCGGCGGCCTGCTCCTGGCGGAAGGGGTTGGCGCCGCTCGTCAGCCCGTAGCCGGACCGGGCGATCCGGCGGGGCACCGGCCGCTCGCGGACGTACGTCCCCGAGCCGGAGCGGCCCTCGACGAGGCCCTCGGCCATCAGGACCTTGCGGGCCTCCAGGGCCACGGTGTCCGAGACCCCGTACTCCTCCCGGATGCGCGCCTGCGAGGGGAGCCGGGTGTGGGGCGGGAGCGAGCCGTTCACGATCTTTTCCCGGAGATCGCTCGCAACGCGCAGATAAGCGGGCTGCTCACCGAAGGTCACGGGCCACTCCCATCAGGTTGACAGACAGCAACAGCCTGGCAACCGTGGGTTGCACTCCGCAAGCATGGGCCAGAGTTTCACTCGAAGTGATGACCGCCGTTTGAGTACCAGGTCAAGGTGGGCATGGCCCCCGGGTCGGCGCCGGAGGCCCTCCGCTCAGGACGTGCCGCCGTCCTCCGTCGGCGGCGGCGTGACGTCCAGCTTCAGGGCGCCGCGCGCCTCCAGGCCCATGTCGGTGGGCAGACCGTCGTACGCGGGCTCGTAGTGCTCCCAGAAGGTGTCCGGGTCCGTGGCGGCGGCCATCTTCGCCCAGTGCTCGCCGGCCGCCTCCAGGTCCTCCACCAGATCGGCCACCGGCTTGTCCGCGGCGGCCGGCCACGGGTGCGCCTTCAGCTTCGCGGCCGCCCCGGTGACGGTCGCCGAGACCGTCTGCGCCCACGCCACGTTGCCCGGCTGGTCCTCCTCGACATCGGCCTCGGGCTCCTCCAGGAGGGCCGCGTCGATCGGGTTGAGCGACTGCAGGAAGGCGAGCTGGTGCTGGTCCAGGGTCGTCCCGTCCGTGCGCACCGACCCCGTGAGCTTGCCCTTCTCGGCGGCGAAGGCGCAGGTCACCGAGCGGTCCCCGATCGCCCAGCTCTCCTTGCTCGGCTGGTAGTAGTACAGCCACGCGGTGTCGGGAACGGCCCAGGTGTCCAGCGCGTACGCCGTGTTCAGCGCCTCGCAGCGCCTCTCGGCGATCGGTTCGATCGGCTTGTCGCCGGGCCACTTGCGGAACTCGGTGATCTTGAAGCTGCCGGTTATCTCACCGTCGTGCGGCTTGGCGCAGTCGACGATCGTGACGTTGGCGGCCTCCGCCTCGATGGCGCCACCGGGGCTGTTGAAGCACTGCCCCTTGCGCAGGTCGAAGGTCGAGCGGGTACGGGAGACCTCGTCCGCGGCGTCCCGCATACCGTCGTAGAAGTCGCGGAACGCCCCGGTGGTCAGACCGGCCACCACCAGCAGCGTGCTGACCAGGGAGAGGATCATGCCGGTGACCGCCATACCCGTGCCGCGCTCGCCCCGCTTCCTGATCCGGCCGAGCGCGACGGCGCCCAGGACCAGGCCGAGCGGCGGGAGCAGGCACACGATGCCGGTGACGAGTGCGGCGATGGCCAGCCCGTTGACGTTGGCCGGGGGCTGCGGCGCTCCGGGCGCGCCGTAGAACGGCGGAGGCACCGCGGGGTGTGACTGCTGGGGCGGGGGCCAGCCCTGGGGCGATCCCTGAGGCGATCCCTGGGGCGATCCCTGGGAGGACGGTTCCACGGTTCTCGGTGCTCCTGTCGGGGCGGGACGAATCGAATGCGCGCGCGGCTGGCGCATCGTACGCGGTCGGCGGCAGGAGGCGGAATGCGGGCGTCGAATAGGGCATAACGGTCAATCAGCGGAAAACGGAGAGGCGGTCGTCCGGGTGACGACCGCCTCCCCTCATCCGCTCAGGCGCCTCAGAACTGGAGGGCCCAGGAGTCGATCTTGCCGGTGTCGTAGTTCGCGTTGTCGCTCACCCGCAGCTTCCACGTGCCGTTCGCGACCTCGGAGGAGGCGTTGACGGTGTACGTGGTGTTGATGTTGTCGGCGCTGCCGCCCGTGCCGTAGCCCTTGAGCGTGTACGCCGTTCCGTCCGGCGCGATGAGCTGCACCTGGAGGTCACCGATGTAGGTGTGAACGATGTTCACGGGCACCTGGAGAGTTGACGGGGCGTTACCCGTGACACCGCTGACGGTGATGGGCGATTCGGTGGTGGAGTTGTCGCTGATCGCGTAGTCGGCGGTGTTCTCGAAGCGCTTGCCGGGCGGCGGCGTGGTGCCGCCGTCACCCACGTACAGCAGGCGGTTCGGGGAGCCGGTGCCCGGGTTGCCCACCACGCCGGTGGTGGCGGCGGAGGTGAGGGCGGTGGCGACCTGCGACGGGGTGGCCGTGCGGTTGTTCGCCAGGTAGAGGGCCGCGGCACCCGCGACGTGCGGAGTCGCCATCGACGTACCGGAGATGGTGCTGGTGGCGGTGTCGCTGTTGTTCCACGCGGAGGTGATGGAGGAGCCGGGCGCGAAGATGTCCACCACGCTGCCGTAGTTGGAGAAGCTGGAGCGCGCGTCCGAGCTGGTGGTCGAGCCGACCGTGATGGCCTCGGTGACACGCGCCGGCGAGGTGCTGGAGGCGTCACGGCCGTCGTTGCCCGCCGCGATGGCGTACGTGACGCCGGAGGCTATGGAGTTGCGCACGGCGGTGTCGAGCGCCGAGTCCACGCCGCCACCCAGGCTCATGTTGGCGACGGCCGGCTTGACGGCGTTCCTGGTCACCCAGTCGATGCCGGCGACGACCTGCGCGGTGGTGCCGGAGCCCGAGTTGTTGAGCACGCGGACGCCGACGACCCTGGCCTTCTTGGCCACACCGTAGGCGGACCCGGCGACCGTGCCGGCGACGTGCGTGCCGTGACCGTGGCCGTCCTGCGCGGTGTTGTCGTTGTCGATGGCGTCGTAGCCGTAGGAGGCCCGTCCGCCGAAGTCGCTGTGCGTGATGCGTACGCCGGTGTCGATGATGTACGCGGTGACGCCCTCACCCGCCGGCTCGGGGTAGGTGTAGCTCTGGTTGAGGGGCAGGGCGCGCTGGTCGATCCGGTCCAGGCCCCAGGACGGCGGCGACGGCTGGGTGCCGTTGATGGTGAAGACACGGTTCTGCACGACCGAGTCGACGGCCGGGTCGGCGGCCAGCTTCTTGGCCTGGGCCTCGGAGAGCGCGACGGCGTAGCCGTTGAGGGCGGAGGTGTACGTCTTCTCGATCTTGGCGCCGTAGCGGGCGGCGACCGCCTTGCCCGCCTTGGACTCGGCGTCGGCGGCCGACTCGTCGAGGGTGACGATGTAGCTGCCCGCGATGGCGCCGGGGGCTCCGGCGTTCTCGATCACACCTTCCGGGGCGGCCGCGGCCGCGGTGGCCGGGAGGGCGGAAAGGGTGCCGAGCGCGAGGGCGGCGACGACGGTGGCGCCGGCTGCGGCCAGTCTTCGCCGCGGGGTACGCATCACTGACATGTGAGGGGTCCTCCTCATAGGTGGTGCGTTGCTGTGGGGGTTTTGACAGAGGCATGACAAACAGCGCCGCCGTGTACGCGGCGTTGCCGAAATACCGCTACCGAGCGAAAGGTTGACCGATCCATAGGAATCCCACAAGGGTCCTGACGCTCCGGTAACACGCCTGCCATACAAGTGACATGCTGGCCGCCATGACGATCACGACGGCCTACGTGTGCCCCCGGTGCGGTATCCGATCATCCGTTTCGTCACTGACCTGGTGCTGTCCCGAATGCCGGGGCCCCTGGGACCTGGATTACACGGCCGCCCCCGTCCCCCTGGGCGCGCTCGCCGGCCGGACCGGCTCCTTGTGGCGGTACGAGGAGGCCCTTCCGCTCTCCGGCCCGTCCTGCAGCCTCGGCGAGGGCCGCACCCCGCTCGTCCCGCTCACGGACACGGTCTCGGCCAAGCTCGACTTCCTGATGCCCACCCTGTCGTTCAAGGACCGCGGTGCCGTCATGCTCGCCGAACTCGCCCGCCGCCTCGCGCCGCGCCGCGTGATCGCCGACAGCAGCGGCAACGCGGGCACGGCCGTCGCCGCGTACTGCGCCCGCGCGGGCCTGGACTGCACGGTGTACGTCCCCGAGGGCACCTCGCCGAAGAAGCTGGAGCAGATCCGCGCGCACGGGGCCCGGCTCGCGGTCGTCCCCGGGGACCGGGAGGCGACCGCGCGGGCCGCCCGGGAGGCCGCCGACGAGCCGGGCACCTTCTACGCCTCGCACGTGTTCAACCCGTACTTCCTGCACGGTACGAAGACGTACGTGTACGAGCTGTGGGAGGACCTCGGCGGGCGGCTGCCCGACACGCTCGTCGTCCCGGCCGGCAACGGCACCCTCCTCCTGGGCGCCGACCTCGCCACCGCCGAGCTGTACGCGCACGGCCTCATCCCCGCACGCCCGGCCCTGGTGGCCGTACAGGCCGAGGCCGTGGCACCGCTCGCGGAGGCGTTCCGGGCGGGCGCCGACGACGTACCGGGCCCGGCCCCGGTGGCGCCCACCCTCGCGGAGGGCATCGCCATCCCGTACCCCCCGCGCGCCCGGCAGATCCTCCGGGCGGTACGCGACTCGGGGGGCACCTTCCTCACGGTGACGGAGGACCAGATCCGTGACGCGCAGCGCGACTTGGCCGCCCGCGGACTGTTCGTCGAGCCCACGGGCGTGGCCTGCTGGGCGGCCCTCACCGCCGCGCCACGGCAGGGCAGCGCGGTGGTGCCGCTGTGCGGGGCGGGCGCCAAGACGGGTCTGGCCCCGGCCTGAGCGGCCACCGCGACGCCGGACGCCCATGGGTGCAGCATGGAAGGGGGGCTGCAACCGAACAGGCGGAGGTACGGGAGCCATGGGCACCTACATGGACGTCCACCGAGGAATGAAGGGCATCACGTCCGAGCAGCTCAGCGAGGCGCACCGGGCGGACCTCGCCATAGAGAAGGAAGAAGGGGTCCACTTCGAGCGGGCCTGGGCCGACCCACAGTCGGGCACGGTGTACTGCCTGTCCACCGGCCCCTCGGCCGAAGCCGTCCAGCGCATCCACGAGCGCACCGGCCACGCCGCCGACGAGATCCACGAGGTGCCGCTCTCGGTCTGACGCCGCCCCGCCGAAGCCACCACCAGCACGCCACCCGGCACCCCGGCCCGGCCCGACCCCGGCCCGGCCCGTCACCCGCCGCCCCGCGGCACGACCAGGGGCCGGACCCCCACGGAGCCCGGCCCCTTCCCGCGTGCCGCCGGCCGGACGCCGGTCGGAAGCCGGAGCTCCGCCCATGGCCCTGGTCTGCGGCGGAGCCACCCTCGGACCGCTGACCAGTAATCCAGCCGTTTTGCAGTGTCCGCCACCGACGAGTGCGTACGAGCATCCGGCGGACTCGCGCCGACTGCCGGCCCCCTCAAGGGGAGGGGCCACAGGCCCTACGCCGGTTGCTCGTCGACCAGCCGAACCGATGGCTCACTCAGGCGGGCATCGTGAGCCTCGAATCGGCCGGAGCGCCGCCGCATAACCCTCGACCGCCCTCGCCGTCATCGCGATTCCACGTCGGCCCCGCAGCCGCTCCTCAGCACGTGGCACCCACAGCACAGCGAACTCGTCGGCCGGCCGCGCCCCAAAGCCGCCGGCGTCGGTAACCACGCCTCACAGGGACGACACACCACGACGATGTGACGTGAGTCACTCCCCAGGGGCTTCCGTGCGGCCACCTCCCCCGCACAGCGACTCATCCGCGAACCCCTCCAGCAGCCAGAAGGCGAGCCCCTTATCGCGCAGTCTGGCTGCGCACTGACCATGCACGCAGCGATGAGCGCCCGTGAGGGCCACGCATCACATGGCTTGCACTGCTAGCTTGGTGACGAATCATCGGAAGGCAACGCCGGACGGTTGGCGCGGCTCCGGCGACATCGGATCGCGCAGCCTCACTGCGCAGTACCACTCACTTGGTACCCGGCAGCCGCGTGCATGACTTCCGAGCGAAGTGAAACGCCCAAGCGAGGAGTTCCCAGTGGAGACCACGGACGTGAGTGGACCCGCCGCAGAGGTCGTCGACCGACTGTGGCGGGCGTACGCACCCTTTCAGCGGGGCCGGAGCACGGACCGCGACCTCACCGCGATGCTCACCGTCCTGATGCTCGCGAGGTTCCTCGACTCTGCGGACGACCCGGGTCAGGAACTGGTCAAACGGTGGTCGAGAGCCGTTGCCGAGGCACAGACCGGGTATCCACCGCTGAGGGACCTGAATGACGCGCTCTTCCTCGCCTCCCGGCACGACCGCTTTCCCGTGCTCGGCCCCTGGAATCCGGAGAGCGTATTTGCCCACAAGGGCGAGGCGGAGGACCTGCCATGGGTGGCGGCCTTCCTCGCCGCCCTTCACCAGCCCCCTACAGCCGCCGAGGCCGGACTTGAAGAGGTCGCCGACCTGCTCCTGGAGAGGTACGTCGCGGAGAGCGCCGCTCCGTCGGGCGAGTACCACACCCCGCGCACGCTCACGCGACTGCTCGCGGAATCCCTGTCTCCCCAGCCCGGCGATCGTGTACTCGACCCCGCCTGCGGCACCGGGGGCTTCCTCGCCGCCGCAGCGCGGCACATCGCACAGCAGGGTCACGTTGACGGCGCCTCGTTCGAGGGCTACGCCATGGATCACCGCAATCCCCACGTGGCCATGCTGAACCTGGCCCTGCACGGGATCGACCGGCCCCTGGTACGTGCCTCCGATCCCGGGTCACTCTTCCGGAGTCCGGGCAACGGCATGGCCGAATTCGTGCTGTGCAATCCACCCTTCAACCAGCGCGTCCAGGGTGTGGAACACCTCGACTGGCCCTTCGGACCGCCGCCCGAGTCGAACGCGAACTTCGCCTGGATCCAACTCGCGTGGACGCGACTCAGCGAGAAAGGCAAGGCGGCCGTGATCATGCCGTCGGGCGCCGCCTCCGCACGCGGTCGCTCAGCGGAGATCCGCAAGGCGCTACTGGCCGAAGGCGCGCTTCTCGCCGTTGTCGCACTACCGGCCGATCTCTTCTCCCACACGACGGTCCCCGTGCACCTCTGGCTACTCGCCCGTGACAAATCCCGCCACGTCCCCGTCGATGAAACCCAGTCCGTCCTCTTCATCGACGCGAGCCGACTCGGCACCCAGGCTCCGCGCCGAGCGTGTGAGCTCGGCCCGGCGGACAGGGACCGCATCAGCGGCCGGTTCCACGCCTGGCTGCGGTCTCCCCGTGCGACCCCGGACGAACCCGGATTCTCCTGCTCGGTCTCGCACGACGAGATCCTGGAGAACGACGGCTGCCTCCTCGACCCCCGGCTGTACGTGGCGCCCGCCCAGGAGCAGCCGGCTGCGGCGCTGGACACACGCCGCCTGCTCGACGGGCTGGCGGAGCTGGCCGCATCGACAGCGGGCGCGACGGCCCGCCTCAGCAAGAGCTTCGACCGGAGCGAGCGGGTGGCGCGCGGCGAGAGGGAGGCCCCGCGTGTGCCGCTCCGACGCCTGGTGGAGGGCACCGCAGAAGGGCTACGCGAGGCCCGGGGCCTGCTGCTGGCGGGACCGTCGGGAAGTCTGATTCGCGCCGACCACTACGTCGACGCCGGCGGCGTCCCTGTCGTGATGCCGAAAGACCTGACGGGAAGCGGCTTCAGCACGTCGAGCATCCGGTGCATCAGCGAGCGACAGGCCCTGGGGCTGGAGCGCTTCCACCTCCGCCCCGGCGATGTCGTCCTGGCGCGCCGGGGAGAACTGGGCCGAGCCGCCGTCGTCCGTGAGGAACAACATGGCTGGGTGTGCGGCACAGGGTGCTTCCTGCTGCGTCCCCCCGCCGAGCTCGACGCCGACTACTTCGCCGCCTACCTGCGGGGTTCGGAGGCACGTACGTGGCTGGAAGCCCACTCCACGGGAAGCATGAAGATGAAGACCATCTCCCTCGATGTCCTCGGCGACCTGCCCGTGGTGTTGCCCGATCTTGCCACCCAGCAGGTCATTGCCGACACGATGAAGCGGCTGGACGAGAACGAGCGCCTGCTGCGCGAACAGCTCGCCCTGACGCAACGCATCCGTCATGACGCGCTGGACGGAGGCATCATCCCCGCGCCGTAGGCACGCGCGGCCGCGGCGAGGCGTGATTCGCAGGCTCCGGGGCAGCACCCGGCTCGCCGCCGCAGCAGCCGCTACCGTGAAGCCATGACCGCACTACCCGACTGGATGCGCCCGCCCCGCGCGGAAGGCTGGTTCGCGGAGGACCTGGATCACCTCCCCGAGGCGCCGCGCCACACGGAGCTGATCGACGGAGCCCTCGTATTCATGATGTCGCCCCAGCGGTCCTGGCACGGCCGTCTCCTCACTGCCCTGACCACCACGCTCATGGCGCAGGCACCGGCCGGCGTCGAGGTCGAGCGGGAGATGACGATCCGCCTCGATGCCCGCAACCGCCCCGAGCCGGACCTCTTGCTGACGGACCTGCCCTACGATCCCGACCGCACCTGGTACGCCCCCGATGACGTGAAGCTCGTCGTGGAAGTCGTCTCCCCCGAGTCCGCCCACCGCGACCGCACGGTCAAGCTCCGTAAATACGCGGAGGCCGGCATCCCGCACTACTGGTGCATCGAGGACGAGAATGGCGCACCCGTCGTCCACGTGTATGAGCTCGACGAACCCACGGGTGCCTACGCGCCCGCCGGCATCTTCCGGGGCGTCCTCCAGCGACCGGTGCCCTTCGACATCAGTGTCGACCTCGACAAGCTCACGCCTCCCCGGAGCGCCTGAAAGGACAGCTCCTGAACATGGAAGGGGCCGGACTCGCCGGAGTCCGGCCTCTCCTTGGCCGCACGTGCGATCGCGGGCCTCAGAAGGTCGTGTCGAGACGCATGACGTCCTGCAGCCGGGCGACGGGAAGGGCGTCGAACTCCCGCTTCACCCGCCTCTCCCCGCATCTTCCCACCGCCCGCACCGGGCCTCGCTCCCAGCGGACCGAACGAATTTCGGGTCCGTCATGCACACCCCCGTCGCCGAGGCTCTCGAACAGAGGGTCGCCATGGACAAGGTGCGGGAGATCGTCGCCGACTTCGAGACCGACGAGGACCCACGTGATGCGGGCCGGGTGAACGCGTTCGTAGTCGGCCTCGAGCGTGGTCATGGCGCTGGTGGCGACGCGGACGCCTTCCTCCGACGCCGCCCTGCCCGACAGCGAAGGGCTCTCGAAGCTCTACCGCAAGGACCGCACCGTCGTGGGCCTGGTCCAGGCAGGTGACGACGGTGACCGGTTGGGGCGCGCCGTGCGATGGCGGCGAGAGCGGCAACGATGGCGTACTTGTGACGACCCCGAGGATCTGACACTCCTGTGCGGCCCTCCCGTGGAGGTCGTCAAGGTCTGAGACCGTGTCGCCGCCACGCCGTCCTGCCACACGATGTCACCGCATCGCGGGATCGAGGACTCACCGCGGACACACAGCCGTGCCCGACCCGCCAACAGGCGAATCGGGCACAGGTGTTGCCATGGCGTTAGACGTTGAAGCGGAACTCCACCACGTCGCCGTCCTGCATGACGTAGTCCTTGCCCTCCATGCGGGCCTTGCCCGCCGAGCGGGCCTCGGCGACCGAGCCGGTTTCGACGAGGTCGGCGAAGGAGATGACCTCGGCCTTGATGAAGCCCTTCTGGAAGTCGGTGTGGATCACACCGGCCGCCTCGGGGGCCGTCGCGCCCTTCTTGATCGTCCAGGCGCGGGACTCCTTGGGGCCGGCCGTCAGGTAGGTCTGGAGGCCCAGGGTGTCGAAGCCGACGCGGGCCAGGGTCGCGAGGCCCGGCTCCTCGGCGCCGACGGACTGGAGGAGCTCCATGGCGTCCTCCTCGTCCAGCTCGGCGAGGTCGGCCTCCAGCTTGGCGTTCAGGAAGATCGCCTCGGCCGGGGCGACCAGGGCGCGCTGCTCGTCCTTGAAGGCGTCGTCCGTCAGCTCGTCCTCGTCGACGTTGAAGACGTAGAGGAACGGCTTGGTGGTGAGCAGGTGCAGGTCGTGCAGCAGCTCGGCCTTCTCGGAGCCCTGGACGATGCCCTGCGAGAAGAGCGTGTCGCCCTTCTCCAGGATCTCCTTGGCCGCCTCGACCGCCGCCACCTTGGGGGCGACGTCCTTCTTGATCCGGGACTCCTTCTGGAGGCGCGGCAGGACCTTCTCGATGGTCTGGAGGTCGGCGAGGATCAGCTCGGTGTTGATCGTCTCGATGTCGTCCTTGGGCGAGACCTTGCCGTCGACGTGGACGACGTTCTCGTCCTTGAAGGCGCGGATGACCTGGCAGATCGCGTCGGACTCACGGATGTTCGCCAGGAACTTGTTGCCCAGGCCCTCGCCCTCGCTCGCGCCGCGCACGATGCCCGCGATGTCGACGAAGTCGACCGTGGCCGGCAGGACGCGCTGCGAGCTGAAGATCTCCGCCAGCTTGGTGAGGCGGGCGTCGGGGACGCCGACGACGCCGACGTTCGGCTCGATGGTGGCGAACGGGTAGTTGGCCGCCAGCACGTCGTTCTTGGTCAGGGCGTTGAACAGGGTCGACTTGCCGACATTCGGCAGGCCGACGATTCCGATCGTGAGCGACACGTTGGCGACTTCCCTAGAAGTGAGGATGGTGGGCCGACCCCCCAGTTTACGGGCGTGGCGGAGCGGGCAGCGACGGCGGCCGGGTGACGGCCACGGGGCGAACTCTCGGCCAAGGTCGCCCAAAGGGCGTGTCCGATGCCGGATTCCCGGCCCCCGGCGACCTACGTTGTCCAGGTGGAGCAGCACAGGAACAGCCCCCCTCAGCGCAGGCGGCGGGCCCAGTCCCCGCCGGGCCCCGGCCCGGCCGGTCCAGTGGGCCCGGCCGCGTCGGCGCCGCCGTCCGCCCCGCCCGCCCCGGGCGCCGTGCCCCAGGGTGCGCTCGTCGACGGCGCGGCCGTCCGCCCCGTCGGGACCCGTCCGGCGCGCCCACCGGTCAGGACGGGTGGCAAGCCGGCGCCGAGCGGTGGCGGCCGGCCCGCCGGCGGGGCCGGTGGCGGCTCCGGCGGCCCGGGCGGCCCCGGTGGTGGCGGGCCCGGGGGCAAGCCCGGCAGCGGCCCCAGGCGGCCGGGGGGCGGGCCGGGGCGGCGGGCGGTGCCGCCCGTGGTGCTCGCGCTGCGCCGGCTGCCCGGCCCCCGGCTGACCGGTCTCGGCGCCGGGCTGTTCGCCTGCGCGACCATGTTCCTGCTCGGCTGCCTGGACTGGCTGCTGTTCGACGGCTCCCCGCTGGTGTACGGGCTGCTGTTCCTGCCCGTCAGCGCCCTGACCGCGCTGTGGGTGCGGGCCGCCGACCTGGTCACCGCGCCGATCAGCGTGCCCATCGCGTTCGCCGTCGGGGTCGTACCGATCGCCGGGGGCACCGGCGGCTTCGGCGGCCGGACGATGGCCGTGGTGACCGCGCTGGCCGTGCACGCCGGCTGGCTGTACGGCGGCACGCTGGTGGCCGGCCTCCTCACCTCCGTACGCAAGGTGCGGCACATGGGGCGGCGGCAGCGGACCGCCGCCGCCCGCGTCACTCAGCGCTGACGCGCCACCCGGCGCCGGCAGGGCGCCAGGGGCGGGCGGTCAGCGGGGGACGGCCGCCATCGCCGCGCCCACGATGCCCGCGTTGTTCTGGAGCTCCGCCGGGACGATCTCGGCACGGATGCCCTTGATCAGCGGCAGGAACTTCTCCGCCTTGCGGCTCACGCCGCCGCCCACGATGAACAGCTCGGGCGAGAACAGCATCTCGACGTGGTCCAGGTACTTCTTCACCCGGTGGGCCCAGTCCTCCCAGCTCAGGTCCTTGTCGTCCTTGACCTTCGTCGACGCCCGCTTCTCCGCCTCGTGGCCGTCCAGCTCCAGATGGCCGAGCTCGGTGTTGGGCACCAGCCTGCCGTCGGTGAAGACCGCGCTCCCGATGCCCGTGCCGAAGGTCAGCAGGATCACCGTGCCCTTGCGGCCCCGTCCCGCGCCGAAGGTCATCTCCGCCACCCCGGCCGCGTCGGCGTCGTTGAGGACCGTGACCGGCAGGCCGCCCAGGCGGTCGCCGAGCAGCGCGGCGGCGTCGACGCCGACCCAGCCCTTGTCCACGTTCGCCGCCGTACGGATGGTGGAGCCCGTGACGACACCGGGGAAGGTGACGCCGATGGGGCCCGACCAGCCGAAGTGCTCGACGACCTCGGCGACGCAGCCCGCGACACCCTCGGGTGTGGCGGGCTGCGGTGTCAGTACTTTGTGGCGGGGCTCGGCCAGATCCCCGCGCTCCAGGTCCACGGGAGCGCCCTTGATCCCCGACCCGCCGATGTCCACTCCGAAGACGTTCATGGACTCAACGTTACGGGGAGCCGCTGACGGTCACTGCTTCTCGTCGGCGATCACTGCTTCTTGTGGAGGGCGGCTGCCTCGGCGCGCAGGTCCCGGCGCAGTTCCTTGGGCAGCGAGAAGGTGATCGACTCCTCGGCGGCCTTCACGATCTCCACGTCCTCGAAGCCGTGCCCCGCCAGCCACTCCAGTACGCCCTCGACCAGCACCTCGGGCACGGAGGCACCGGAGGTGACGCCGACCGTGGAGACGCCTTCCAGCCACGCCTCGTCGATCTCGTCGGCGAAGTCCACCAGGTGGGCGTCCTTCGCGCCCGCGCCCAGGGCGACCTCGACGAGCCGGACGGAGTTGGAGGAGTTCTTCGAGCCGACGACGATGACCAGGTCCGCCTCGGCGCCCATCTGCTTGACGGCGGTCTGGCGGTTCTGCGTGGCGTAGCAGATGTCGTCGCTCGGCGGCGAGATCAGCTTGGGGAACTTCTCCTTCAGCTTGTCGACCGTCTCCATGGTCTCGTCGACCGACAGGGTGGTCTGGGAGAGCCACACGACCTTGCTCTCGTCGCGCACGGTGACGTTCTCGACGTCCTCGGGGCCGTCGACCAGCGTGATGTGGTCCGGGGCCTCACCGGAGGTGCCGATGACCTCCTCGTGGCCCTCGTGGCCGATCAGGAGGATGTCGAAGTCCTCGTTCGCGAACCGGACCGCCTCCTTGTGGACCTTGGTGACCAGGGGGCAGGTCGCGTCGATCGTCGCGAGCTTGCGCTCGGCGGCCTCCTGGTGGACGGTCGGTGCCACGCCGTGCGCGGAGAACATGACGATGGACCCCTCGGGGACCTCCGCCGTCTCGTCGACGAAGATGGCGCCCTTCTTCTCCAGGGTCTGGACGACGTACTTGTTGTGCACGATCTCGTGCCGGACGTAGATCGGCGAGCCGTACTGCTCCAGAGCCTTCTCCACGGCGATCACGGCACGGTCCACGCCCGCGCAGTAGCCACGCGGAGCGGCGAGGAGGACGCGCTTGTCGGACGACGGGCTGGCAGGCGTAGCAGTCATGTCCCCCATCGTAAGGGCGTGTATGAGCGGCCGAAGATCCGCCAGGTGGCTGAGACTGGGCGCATGTCCAAGGTCACCAGTACGCGGGGGACGGGCGGGCACACCTGGCTGCGGCGGGAGCTCGGCTTCCGGGACCTCGTGGTCTACGGGTTGCTGTTCATCGCCCCCATGGCGCCGGTCGGCATCTTCGGCACTCTGGACGCCCGGTCGCACGGTGCCGTGGCGCTGGTGTACCTGGTGGCGACGGTGGCGATGGCGTTCACCGCATTCAGCTACGCGCAGATGGTCCGGGTGGCCCCCCGGGCGGGGTCGGTGTTCGCGTACGCGCGCAAGGGGCTGGGTGAGGGGCCGGGTTTCCTCGCCGGGTGGATGGCGATGCTCGACTACCTGCTGATCCCGGCCGTCGCGTACCTCTTCGCGGGCATCGCCATGGAGGCGCTGGTGCCCGCCGTGAACCGGTGGGTGTGGACGGCGCTCGCGGTGGTGGTCACCACGCTGCTCAACCTGTGGGGCGTGCGGGCGGCCGCGCGGGTCGGGTTCGCGGTGCTGGCGGTGGAGATCGCCGTACTGCTGGTGTTCGTGGTGTCGGCGGTCGTGGTGCTGGTACGGGACGGGGCGCAGCGCGGGTGGCTGTCGCCGTTCACCGGGGACGTGGGCTTCTCCCTGGGCGCGGTGCTGGGGGCCGTGTCCGTGGCGGTGCTGTCGTACCTGGGCTTCGACGCGATCGCGTCGTTCGCGGAGGAGGTGGTCGGGGAGCCGGCGAAGGTGGCGCGGGCGGTGCTGTTCTGCCTGGCTCTCACGGGGCTGCTGTTCATGGCGCAGACGTATCTGGTGGCGCTGCTGGAGCCGGTCTCGTCGGCGCGGCTGGCGGCGGAGCCGGCACGGCAGGGCTCGGCGTTCTACGACGCCGTCAACGCCTCGGTCGGGGCGTGGCTGCACGACCTGGTGGCGGCGAGCAAGGCGATCGGGGCGGCGTTCGCGGCGCTGGCGGGGCAGGCCGCGGCGGGCCGGCTGCTGTTCGCGATGGCCCGCGACCGGCGGCTGCCGCGCGTGCTGGCGCGTACGGACGCGGGGGTGCCGCGCGTGGCGCTGCTGCTGGCCGCCGCGGTCACCATGGTGGCGGCCGTGTGGGCGGCGCGGCGCGGCGACGGGATGGACCACCTGGTGTCGGTGGTGAACATCGGGGCGCTGACGGCGTTCGTCCTGCTGCACGCGAGCGTGGTGGGGTGGTTCGTGGTGCGGAGGGCGGGGACGGGGGCGCCGCCGCACTGGCTGCGGCACCTGGTGTTGCCGGTGGTGGGCGCGGTGGTGCTGCTCGCGGTCGTCGCGGAGGCGGCCACCTCCGCCCTGCTGGTGGGTGCGCTGTGGCTGGCGGTGGGCCTGGTGGTGCTGGCGGTGCAGTGGGGGCGGCGGGACGGGGCGGACGGGGTGCCTTAAGGGCGCCGCGCCGACCCCCTGGGGAGGAGGCCGGCGGCCCGGCGCGGCGGGGTCAGCGTTCGGCGGGGTACGGGAGCAGTCCGGCGTCGATCCGCTCCCACGCGGCCCTCAGCTCGCCGAGCAGGGCCGGTTCGGCCGCCGCCCTGTCCGCCTGCTCCCGCTGGTCGGACGGGAGGTGGAACAGCCGGTCGCGGCCGTCCTTGCCGCGGTAGTACTTCCAGTCGCCCCGCCGCAGCGCCCGCTCCCCGCGCACCCGCCAGAACAGCGGCCGGTCCGGAACCGTCTCGCCGCGCAGCAGGTGGCCGGCGAGGCTGGTGCCGTCGAGGGGGTACGCGGGGTGGGGGCGGGCCCCGGCCAGCTCCAGGAGGGTGGCCGTCCAGTCCGGCGAGAACACCGGCTCGTCGCTCACCTGCCGTCCTTCGAGGCGGGCGGGCCAGCGCACGATGGTCGGCACCCGGATGCCGCCCTCCTGGAGGGAGCCCTTGTTTCCCGAAAGGGGCCAGTTGTAGATGAAGTCCGCGCGATTTAATGTGACGGGGCCCCGACCAGGGCGTATAGCTCTGGGCGGGGCCGGATCATGCGGCTTGGGCCGTCTCTGGGCCGTGATCTTGAGGATTCGACGCCAGATAGAGGCTGTCGACGGCCTTCCGGGTCCGCCCCTCACTGCTCGGCATCAGGTGCGTGTACGTCCTGAGCGTGAACCCGGGATCGCTGTGACCGAGGTACTGACTCAGGGCCCGGATGTTCTCGCCGGCGTCCAGCAGGACGGACGCGTAGAAGTGCCTGAGCGCGTGCATGCCGTGCTCGCGTGCCGACGCGTACCGCTCGTCCGCTTCCGGGTTGGGGATGATGCCTGCGGCGGCCAAGGCAGGCTTCCAACGGTGATCGTTGAAGTGGCTCACGCGTACATGCCTCCCCTCGACTCCGCTGAAGATGAGCCGCTTAGTCACGAGGGGTCCGTCAGGCGTGCGCCACGGAAGCGTCACGTCGATCGGCTCGAACTCCTTCACATGGTCCCGAAGGGCGGCGGCCACCGCCTTCGGCAGCGGTACGTTTCGGACCTTTCCACCCTTGGGTAGGGCGAAGACGTACTTGCCTCGAATGCGCTTGAGTTGATGGCCCACAGCCAGCCACCCACCCACGTAGTCGAGTTCGTCGACAGCCAGACCGAAGATCTCACCCTGTCGAAGCCCGCATCCTGCCCCAGCGTCCACGGCGGCCTGGTAGCGCCGGGGGAGGGCAGCGCGTACGCCGAAGACCTGCTCTGCCGTCCACGGGACGACGCGCGGCTTGCCCGGTTTCGGGAGCTGCACCGTGCGGGCGCGGCACGGGTTCTTGCTGAGCAGCCCGTCGTCGACCGCCGCGCTCAGCGCTGCGGAGACGGTGCCGACGATGATGCGGCGGTGCGACTCGGCCGGCACGGTCGCTTCCAGGTCGGCGATCCAGGCGCGGATGTGCTCGGGCTTGAAGGAGCCGAGCGGGCGCGAGCCGATATGGGGATAGGCGTGCAGCCGCAGACGACGCTCCGCAGCCTCTCGACTGTTGATCTCTCCGGTGTGCGTCTTGACCCAGCGTTCCGCGTACTGCCGGAACGTGGTCCGCGCGGCGCGCGGGTCGATGTACTGGCCGCGCGACATGTCGGCTTCGATCTGCGTGAGCCACTGTTTGGCGAGCCGCAATTCCCTGTCGCGGAACGACTTGCTCTTCTCGGTGCCGTCCGGGCCGACGTACCGGGCACGGTACCGGAGGCCCGATCCGTGGCGATCGGTCTTGACCTTGACGGGCTTGCCGTCGGGGCCGGTGACGGTCTTGAACCATCGGTCTTGGATGTGGCCTGCCATGGAGGGGTGGTCCCTTCGTGGGCGCGAAAGGGCGGGCTGCTGGGCAGCCCGCCCTCGTGGCGTATCGGTAGTTGGGGGTGTCAGGCGGCCTGGTCGGCGGCCATGCGCTCGGCGGCCCAGCGATGGACGGCGGCGGGGTCGTAGCGGATGTGCTTGCCGACGCGGAAGCCTGGGGGGCCGGTGCGCTTCTTGCGCCACTGGTAGACGGTCTCTTTGGGCACGTCGAAGAGTTCGGCGATGTCGTCGGGGGTGAGGTAGCGGTCCGGGAGTCCTGCCCGGAGCGTGGTCCGGGGGTCGGTGTCGGGTGGCACTGGCGTCTCCTCCGGAAGCGGTATTAGGTGGCTCGCGCGTGCACCTGTCCGAGGTGGGGATTTCTGCGTCACTGCGTCATCTGCGTCACGTCATGCGTCTGAGCTGCGGTTTCTTGTGACGCGGCGGGAGGTGGGGTGCGTCATCGGTGACGCACGGCCTGTGTCACCGATGACGCAGATGACGCGGGATGACGCAGCCGTCGCCGTCTGCGTCACTCTTATTGCGGCTGGTCAGGGGCCGTTTCCTGCCCCAGGGTGACGCAGATGACGCAGCGTCTCTTCCCTTAGGACAAAGGGGGGTGTCTGTTGTGGTGCGGTGCGGCTCAGGGAGGGAATGCGGAGCCGCTTCGCGGCGCGACCATCGGGCGGCGGCGAGCCGCCGAACTGCAAGAAGAGCACGACCGCGTGGCGCCCGGTGCTCTTCTTGCTTGTCCCGCGCCGCACGGTTATGGCGCGGCAGGTCAGTGCAGTGCTTCCTGCTGGTGTGCGACGGGTGTGGGTGGGCGGGTCATGGCGATGTAGCGGGAGGTGCCGGTGCGGCCCCAGTCGATGAGGACGCCCCGGGCGGCGAGGGTGGGTTGGAGGCGCTTGAGGCGGTCGGAGAGGACTTTGCCGGTGGTGGGCCAGCCTTTGGGCAGGGGACGGCACTCCTCGCCGCTGTAGAGGCCGGTGAGGGCGTGCAGCCACTCCGAGGACGTCATCCGCGTCTCTGCGCCCGGCGTCATGCCGGCGGCGTGCTTAAGCACGGTCTGTGCGAGGAGGTCGCCTTCGATGACGTCGTCGTTGAGGTCGTCCAGGCTGGCCCGGTAGGCGCCCAGCGAGCCAAAGCCGGTCGCGGCGTCGAGCTGCGCGCACAGGTGCGCAAAGTCGGCCATCCGCAGATCGGTCGGGATGTCTGCCTCGGCGGCCCGCACCTTCACCGTCAGGTCCAGGAGCGAGCCGAGGATGACGGGCAGCACCTGTTCGTACTCCACCCACAGCTCCGCCTCGGTACGTCGCACACGCGGACGCTCCAGACGCAGCGGAAGGAGACGTTCGGCAAGGTCGGGCCGGATGACGCCGACGTCGATGCCGGTCAGCAGCATCGGGCGGCGGTAGCGGGCGCGGAAGACGTCCCCATCGGTGAACAGGGCTCGCTTGACGTTTTCGGCGCCGGTGACGATGCAGCACATGGCGTCCGAGAGGTCCGGGGTCATGTGGGAGAGGTTGTCTAGGGCGGTGACCCAACCGGCGGCGACGGCTGCCGTCAGGTTCTCCTCGTCCTTCGGGGCGCGGCGCAGGTCGCCGCTCATGCCCTCGATGATCCGCACGAGCATCCGCCCGGCGGTGGACTTGCCCGCCCCCTGGGGGCCGGTGAGGAACGGGGCGGGGACGGGAACGGAGGGGCCGAGGCAGCCGATGAGCCAGGCGATGGCCAGGCACTCGGTCTCCGCGTTGGCGAAGTTGCACAGCCTCAGCAGCAGATCGATGCCCTTGCCATCAGTGTCCTTGGCCGGCAGGGGCAGTTCCCCGGTGAGCTGGGTGCGCCGCCAGCACACCTCGCGCGGGTCCGGGACGGCGATGTCCCACCCGGTGGGGTGGATACGGACTGATCGCCCGTCGTTGCGGCCCAGGTCCAGCCACGTGGCGCCGTCGAACCCGGGGGCCACGCGGATGTGAACCGGCTGTACGTCCTCGGTGAGCGCGAGCGCTTCAATCAGGTCCAGCGCTTCCTTGAGCGCTGTGCCGTTGAACACCCCCACCCCGTCGCGGAAGAGACCGACCATGAGTTCCTGCCGGTGGCTGCCCGTGGTGCCCTGGGAGCGGATCGGCCGGGCCACGGGGTGGCCGTTCCTCTGCGCGTAGACGGTGCCGTCGGCGGTGCGGAAGTACCGGAAGTGCGCCTGTGCATAGTCGGTGATGACCTCGCGAGCGGGGTTCTTTTCGTCGTCGGACATGGCTCACATCCCCAGGGCGGTGCGGGCGTTGGCCCACGCGTCGGTGCAGTGCCGGGCGGTCTCGCCCTTGGCCTGCGCGGCGGTGAAGAGCCGCCCGACGTGGGCATCGGTCAGGCAGCCGCACCGGCCATGCCTGGACAGCACCGCGAGAAACGTCCGATACACGGTCACGTGCACCGCGCTGGACGCCTGGGTGATCCGCTGCTCGGCCATGGCGATGCCACGCTCCAGATAGGCGGGCGAGCGGTGGCGGCATTCCCCGGCGTCCGCCCGTGCGGGCATGGCGAGGGCACGCGGCGCTGGTCGGACCGTGGACGGCTTCTTCACGGCCAGCGCGCGAACGGCGTCCGGCAGGTAGGCCATGGTGCCGGCGCCGAACCCGAGCCACCGGGCGTAGGCCATTGTGGATTTGATGTCCACGCCCGGCCGTACCGCGTTCGCGGACTGCATGGCACCGAGGTAGAGCCAGTGCTCGCCGCGCGTGGTCGGCACGGTCTGTGTGGTGGGCAGGGTCTCGCGGGCCCAGGCGATCGCGTCGGCGTTGTCCAGGTCTACAACCGTCAGACCGGCCCCGCCCGGGTGGTAGGCGACCGCCTCGGCTCGCAGCCAGGCGCGGCGCCAGGGCCCGGAGGTGAGGACGTGCGGGTCGGTGGTGGCGGCGGCCCAGCCGTGGCAAGGCCCGGGGCACTTGCACGGTCCGGAGTTCTTCATGTTCGGCCGGCCGCCGCAGGCGTTGTCCTGGCAGCGGCGGCAGTTGCCGAAGGGGGCCTTTCCGGCTCGCAGAGGCAGGACCGGCACACCGGCCGCAGCCAGTTCGAGCGCCACCGCACGGTGGTCTCGCCGGATGAGGGCACGTTGAGTCATGCTGGAGGTCTCCAGTTCTCTGATCGGATGCTGGATATGAGGGCGGCCCGAGGCTTTGGCGAGACGCGGGCCGCCCTCTGCCATGCCGCGGAAATCTCCGGGGCGGGTGTCAGTGGGGGCGGTTAGGGTCGCGGCATGACGACGACCGTTGATCTTGTGCCGGGCCTGATTACGACGCGCGAAGCGATCGCGGCGGCCTACGGCTGTGGGACGTTCCAGGGCATCGAACCCGCGGACGATGCCGGCAAGGTGTTCGTGTACTCCGACCCGTCCGCGGGCGAGGAGTACGGCTACACCTTCGACGGCCGCGCCGAAGACGATGAGTTCGGGCCGCTGTACCTGTACACCGGTGCCGGGGCGAACGGGGACCAGAAGCCGTCCGGCCGTAATGGGTCGATCCTGACGCACGTGGAGAAGCAGCGTGAGCTGCATCTGTTCGTCGCGCATGGCAGGGTTCCGGGCGGCGGTGCGATGCAGCAGCGCTACATCGGCCAGATGGTGCTGGACCCGATCAAGCCGTATGACGTGCGGCGCGCGCCCGGCCAGAACGGCGTGATGCGCGACGTGCTCGTTTTCCGCTTCCGTCCGGCGGAGGGAACGACGCCGGCATGGACGGAGGCCGACAAGGTGCCGGCCGCCGGACAGACGGCGATCGAGGTCACCGCCCCTGTAGCGGACGTGCCGGCACCGGTCGTCCTGCCGAAGCAGAGCGGAACTAAGGTCAAGAAGGCCGAGCAGCACAGCACCCCGGAGACGGTCGCAGACATCCCCGCGGGACAGCGGAAGGTGCTGCGCCGCGAAGGCGAACTCGTGAAGGCGTTCGCCGCCCACCTGGCCGCAGCCGGGCATGAGACGCACAGCTTCCAGATCACCATCAAGGGCGAGCCCGGGGCGCTGACCCCGGACCTGTACGACGCGACCGACCACGTCCTGTACGAAGCAAAGGGACTGACGACGCGGGCCAACGTCCGCATGGCGATCGGCCAGTTGGCCGACTACCGCCGGCACATCCCGAACGGCAAGACTCTGCGCGCCGCTGTCCTGTTGCCGAGCGAGCCCACCGCGGACGTGAAGGACCTCCTCGACGAGGTGAACGTGGAGCTGGTCTACCAGGCCGACGAAGGCTTTGCCGGCTGGCCGCTCCTGAGCAGCCAGCCGTAAGCGGACTTCGCGATGCTGTCCCGTCTTACAGGACCGGGATGGCGTCCACGAACGCGGCGACGAGTTGGTTGATGGGTTCGGCGGCTCCGGTGGAGGCGAGGAAGAAGCCGAACCCGCCGGCGGTGAAGGCGCTGCCGGCGCTGAGGCTGTGGGAGCGGAACAGGAAGAACAGGACGAGTCCGAAGAGGGCGACGAGGGAGACGGTCACGGCCATGTCGAAGCTCCTTTGACGGCTGGGTGAGGCGGCTGGGTAGGCTGCGTGGGCCCCGGGTGCTCGCAAGCTTGGGGACACGGACCGGTGGTTGCGCTGGCGAGCCCTTGCACGGCGAGGCTGCCGTTAGGCGGGTGATCACCGGTCCCATGACTTTGATCAGCGGCTGCCAGTGCGGTGGATCTCGCGGCTGGTGTTGAGCAGCCGGCGGCCGACGCGCAGCCGGTAGCACTGACCGTGGCAGCGGCGGCACATCTTGAAGCCCTTGCGGACCTCCCGGATGCCGCTGCCGCGGCACTTGCGGCAGGGCCCGAACGGCTTGACCGCGCACAACAGTGCGTAACCGGCGAGCGTGGCCAGGATGAGGACGCTAGCGGTGAGCATGACGGGGTGACCTCCCGGTGAAGGGCGGGTTTCGGGGGTTGCTGCAGGTGGACGCTAGACGCTAGTTCGCTGATCAGCGGCATTTTGGTTGCTAGTGGGGCTGCTAGACCTAGCGGCGGTGGGTGCTAGGTCTAGCAGCGCTGCTCGGGTCAGGCAGCGGCCCGGTCGGCGTCACGCCGTGTGATGGCAGCGGTGATCGCCGTGCGTTCGATGCCGCGCCGGTTCTTGCCCTCGCCGGTGTCGGTCTGGCCCCAGACCTGTCCGGGCTTGATGCCCCAGGGCTTGAGTGCGGCGGTGACGTTCTCGCCCTTCCACCCGCCATAGGTCTCCGGCCGCAGCTCCGCGAGCCGGGTGGCGATCCGCTCACACCACACGGCCTTCTCCCCGGCGGGGATGACGTCCAAGACGTCGGCGAGGATGTCTGTGGTGCTGGTCTTCTCCGGGCCCTTGCCGATGGCGTGACCGGTGACGTTGCCGTACTCCTCGCGGAGCTTCCGCGCCCGGGCCACGACCTGCCCGGCGGCGACCGCGTCGACGAAGGCGGAGGCCACGATCTTGGGGTCGTCGCCTTCGCCGGCCATCCAGCAGATGCCCCGGTCGGAGCGGGAGAACATGGTGGCCCGGTATCCGGCCTTGTACATCGACGTTCCCAGCACCATGTCGTTAGCCGGCTGTCCCATGACCTTCAGGCAGAACCGCAGCACCGCGTTCGCGCTGATCCCGGTGGGCAGGGACTTGGCGTCGGGGCGCTGGGTGCCGAACATGGCGACAATGCCGAGCGCGGGGCCGCGCTTGACCAGGTCGGTGCAGATCGCCTCGATCTCGCCGCCGTGCTCGTCGTGCTCGAACGCGACCTGGCATTCATCCAGCCCGACCACGATCGGGTGCAGCCCCAGACTCTTGTCACTCGCCAGCTCCGGCGTGACCTTGGACTCCGGGCAGCGCGTGCGCGGGAGCTCCCGGATCACCTTCGCCCGGCGCCGCAGCTCCCCCTTCAACTCTCGCAGGGCGTCCAGGACGTAGGCGATGTCTTCGGGGTCTTCGCCGGCGCGGTAGCGGTGGCAGACCGGTTCCAGGGCGCCGAAGTCGCCGGTGCCCTTGAAGTCGAACGCGTGCAGCTCCGCCCGCGGGTCCAGGGCGGCGATGAGCAAGAGAAGCCGGATAAGGAACGTCTTACCCATGCGGGGGATGGAGCCGACGACGACGGCCGCGAACATCAGCGTCACTGCGACGTCGCGCATGCGCTGGTCGTTGCCGAAGACGACCGGCTTGAACAGGTCGACCTGCCCCGACTTCAGCAGCGGCCAGGCCGGTTTGGTCGTCTCGTTCATCGGCTTGTCCCCCACCCACAGGATCAGCCGACCCTCATGCTCGCTGGGGTCGGGGGAGGGCCACACGCAGCCGACCTTGCGGCGCAGACCGGAGGCCAGGGGCTTGCGGGCCTCCATGATGTCCTCCGGCGTCACCCCGTAGGGGAGGTCGAGGTCGGCGCGGTAGCCGGGCCCGTCGCGGACGATTTCGGAGACGAACCGCAGCCCGTTCATCTCCCCGCCCTTCTTGATCGCGGCGGAAATCTTCGCGTTGCCGATCGAGTCCAGCCCGCGCAGCACGATCGACCCGGTGAGCTTCTGCACTTCGGTTTTCAGCACGGCAGGGCCGACGACCGGCGCGTCGGGCTGCTGGCCGGCGCACCCGAGCAGCAGCACGCCGCCGGCGGCGAACGCGTACAAGTAGGCCGGGGCCAGGACGTAGAGCCACAGGGCGAACCCGAACCCGAAGACGGCCGCCACAAGGGTGACCAAGCCGCGCAGCCGGATGCGACCGGACCGCAACCGGGCCAGACGCATGTACTCCTCAACATCCTCCGTACGGACGGCGAACTCCCGAAGCGGTGCGGCTTCTCGGTCCCACACCCACCGGTTGGTGGAGGCGATGAACCGGCAAGCGCCCCGCGGGGACATTAGGGCCAGCCGTCCGGCATACACCGGCAGCCGCACCCCGTGGTACAGGCTGGCGTATCCGAGGTTGGCGCCGGCGTGGCGGGCGGTGGCCAGGAAGTCACGCCGGTTGGTCAGCCACCCGGCGAGCACCGGCTTGCGCTTCTCGACGGTCACCTTCGGCTCGGGAAGGTTCGGGTTGTCCACCGGCACCGGCGCGGCCGGCGCATCGTCGATGTCGGGCACCGGGTGCAGGTGCACGGGGCGGGAAGAGTCGGCCATGCTTGGTGTACTCCTGTCTGGCCTTGTTGCTGGACGTGGATGGGCCCGGGGCGGCCGGCTTCCTTGGCCGGGTGACGGCCGCCCCGGGGCAAAGTCAGGCGCGGTACTTGCGCACGTGCTCCTCACCGCGCCGCTTGGCCTCGTACGCGCCGCCGTAGACGCGGCCCCGGACGCCACAGGTGCAGCGCCAGCCGGTGTAGTTGCCGTAAATGCCGTCGATGCTGATCCGGTGCCGGGTGCGGAAGATGTTGTTCATGGCGGTGGTCCCTTCGGGTCGGGTTACTTGCTGCGGTTCTTCGTTCCGCGCTTGCGGGCGTTCTCGATGACGCGGTCGACCTTGCGCTTCAGGTCGGCCTGGTGGACGTCCTCGCCGGCGATGCTGCGCTTGCACATCCGGGCCACGTAGTACGTGACCTTGGCCTTCTCACCGGCGGTCAGCTTGGGTTCCGGCTCGTGCTTGCCCATGGCGGGTGCCTTTCCGGGGCCGGTCTGTCCGGCTCCCCTCACCGCCCGAGCAGTCGGGCGGATCGGGCAGCACGTCAGCGACGGCGACGGGACCGGCGCACGTTCCTGACGGCGGCCGCACCCTCTGCCCCGCCCACCGTGCGCACGACCGTCACGACACCCCAGGTCAGGGCGACGGCCAGGAAGGCGAGGATGGCCAGGTTTGCGGCGATGGCGGTCAGGGCGCCGACGAGCAGCGGGCCGAAGTACACGCCGGCCGCCACCGCCCCGGCGCCCACTCCGGAGCCGAGTGCGATGCGCTGGACCGTGCGGTCCGGGGCGGCCTGGTGGATGTGCTGGTGCACGATCTGCGGGCCGGTCTGCTGGGCAGGGACGATGCTGGCCGGGTCGGCGTAGACGTATCGGCCGTCTGGGAGCTGCACCACACGCGCGATCTCGGGCTGGGAGTCCATGGGTGGCTCCTTCAGGTCATGCACCAGCCGGAGTCACAGCCGGTGTCCTCGTCGTCGAAGGGCAGGGTGTCGACGCCGTCGGGGATGGCGTTGCGCAAGGGCCGTGCGAAGCGGATCAGGTAGACGTGGTCCTTGCCGAGCTCATCGCGCCGGCGGTTCAGCAGGTCTTCGAGCCGACATGCCTTCTCGAAGAGATCAGGCTCGTTGCGGCGCATGTCATGCCAGGTCTCGGGCCGGTGGAAGGGACAGAACCAGCACGACGACTTAGGTGGCACGGGCAGTCCGGCGCTGCGGATGATGCGCGCGCAGTCGATACGGCGGATACCGCGTTCGAGGAGCGGATACTCGATCTCCTCATGCGGCTCGCAGCGCCTCTTATTCGCCCGGCCGATCTCGTCCAAGTTGATGCCGATCCCGACGGTTGCCGGGTTGCTCTTGCTGGCGCCCCGGCGCTTGAGCTCGTCGCCGACGACCTCGATTTTGAAGCTGACTGTGCACGAGCGGGTGCCCGGAGCCCCGTTCAACATCCGCACCGGGATCTTCAGCGACCGCGACCCTTCCCGCGTCAGATCCTGGTACAGCGTGCGGACCATGCGGGTGCGCTTCATGACGCGGTCCAAGACCACCAGCTCGATGCCGTGCTCTTCGGCATACGGCATCGCGTACTGGCGCAGATAGCGCAGCGTGCCGGGGTGCTCGGAGTCGTCCCCGACGTTGGCCATCAGGAACGTGCGGTAGTCCAAGTCGCCTGTGGCGGCCATGACGAGCGCGGCCATGGACTGCCAGCCGCCACCGAAGCTGAACGCCTTGACCGGCGTTGTCGCGGTCGTCATGCCACCGCCTCCGACTCACAGTCGGCGGCCCGCTCAGCCCGCAGCGTGTCCCGGAGCCCCCGGGCCTTCTCCGCCGACGTCCGCAGCGCCTTACGGATGCGCTCCGCCGTCAGGTCGGTATCGGGCCAGTCGGCGGTGACCGAGCGGGCCTCGTTCAGCAGCTCGTCGGCAGTGCGGGTCGGTCGGGTGCTGCGGGCCGCGTCCGGCACCCGACCGGTCGCCCGGACTGGCCGGGCCGACTCAGCAGCCGCTACCGCTACGGCCGGGGCCGACTCGGCAGGTTCGTCAGTCGGGAGCGGCAGGTCGACCGGTACCGGCTCCATGACCGGCAGTTTCACCACTGGGGCGGGCGGCTCGGGGGGCGACTCCACCAGGTCAGGCATCGACTGATTCACGGCGATCTGATCCGAATTCTCCATGCCTGATAGGAGAGTCGGTCGGTGGTGGAGCACCTTGGCGACCAGGTCGGAGCCGAAATAGATCGACCCGACCGGAAGCGACGTCGCCAGCAGCACGAGCAGCCAGTTCGCCGGGTCCCAGTCGGCCAGTCGACCCCAGTCGACCGACCGCCCATGCAGCTCGGGCACCAGGCCGTGCACGTAGTTCAGGACCAATGAGGCGATCGTGTAGGCGGCCAGCACCCGCAGCGCGAACCGCTTATCGGCGCGGTCGGTCAGGACCAGGGTGGCGACCAGGGCGAGGGCCATCAGGCCATCGACCACGAACGGGTAGAGCGTGGCGGCGGTGCTGTCGGCGCCGACCGCCCGGGCCACGTCCCGCAATGCGTTCCACGACACCCGGAACGCCATGCCGACCACGGCCACCAGGGCGAGGACGAGCAGGGTCTTGCCGCCCCGGTTCACGCCGCACCACCCAGCACGATGAGGGCGGCGACGACCAGCAGGGCGCCGGCGGCGTAGGTGAGATCGATGGCGCGCTGGAGGCGCGTGAACTTGGCCACCGCGATCCGCGACAGGCCCGCGATATCGGCAGCCTTCCCGTTCTCGCTCAGGTGGGCCTCGATCCCGTCCGGGGTGAGCGTGGCCCACAGCGGGAAGCCAGCCCCGCCCCCGAGGTTGGGCCGGACCGCCCGCAGCAGCACGCCCACCACGACCAGCAGTACAGCGACGCCCAGACCGCCGACCGCGAGGGCGGCCATGGGCAGGTGGGTGTTGGTGGCGATCGTCCAGACGCCGGCGAGCGCAGCGCCGGTGAACGCCAGCAGCAGTGACGCCTTGGTGTCCGTACGGGCAAGCTCCGCCTTGACCTCAGTGTGAGCAGTGGCCAGAGCTGTGTCGGTGTGGCTCATGCCCCCACCCCCGGCAGGGGCGTCGCGGCGGCCTTGTTGGTCAGGTCCCGGCGGGCAGCCAGGACGCGGTTGCGGGCCCGACGGATACGCCGCTCGTCCAGCTCACTGACCGGCCGGTCCAGAGTCATGATCTGCGCGTCCAGCAACTCGACCTCCACCAGAATCAGCGGCAGTTCGTGCTCGATCGCGTCCAGCTCCGCGTTCGACGGCTCACCGTCGAACGCGGTGGCGGTAACAACCGCCTGAAGTGCAGCGATGGGCTCCATGAGTCGTGGTCTCCCTAGCAGGTCCTACGGCTCGACAGCGGCCCCGGTGGTAGGACACCGGGGCCGCGCGCCGTTGAAGTCGGAACATCCGGCTCCCCTCTGCCCCGCCCGTACAGCCGTGAGGCCGGACGGGCGGAGGAGGCAACCGGCCGTAGCGCCAGAGCGCCACGGAGAAGGCTGAAGTCGCGCTGTACATCACGCGGAGTCCGCGTGGCCGCCTACTTGGCCGAGGAGAGGCGGCGTTATCCCCATGCAGTTGTCAAGGAACAGGCGCTGCCTTTGGAGCCGTTTCACGGGCCCCTCCGGGCGTTGCTGAGCGAGACCTAGTGCCCCCCGGGGGGCCCATCTGGTGCGCACCAGAAGCATGGCATCTGGTGCGCACCAGAAGCAAGCCTTCCGTTCGTTCGGGGTTGCCTTGGTGTCGCTCGGCGTGACTCCAGGAAACGGCGAAGGGGCGGCGCTCGGTAGCCAACAGGGGTTAACCTCAGTGGGGTTAACCCCCTCTCACCTGCGGCGATTTGGTGACTGCCCGGGTGGGTTACTCACCGGAGGCACACAAAGGCATGGGCTTACGGTCAGCCAGGAAGGCGCGCGGGTGGTCTCAGGACCGCCTGATCTTCGAGATGGAGCGGTACGCGCAAGGGCATCTGATGGACATCGCGTCCACAGCCAGCCTGAAGACCTACGTATCGGAGTGGGAAAATGGGAAGCGGCCCATCACTGAGCGATACGCGGCCATCCTGCGGCCCCTCCTAGGCGCCACCGACGCCGAGTTGGGTGGGGAAACCGAGAGCTCGGCTGACCAGCAGGCGGGTGGGTACGGCGATCTGCTGAGTCGTATCGACTCTGCCCAGAGCATCGGCGAATCCATGGTGCAGACGTTCTTTGATCAGACCGAGCTGTTCCGCCGGATGGACCGACAGATGGGGGCGGCCGGTCTCGTCGATCAGATGACAGGGCATCTGGCCTCGATGGAGGATGCGCTGACCTTTGCGGTACTCCCCACGACGCGACGGCCGATCGCCACTGCCCTTGCTGGTGCAGCCACGCTGGCCGCCTGGCAGGCGCTCGATGCTGGCTCCGTGGAACGTGCATGGCGGCACTATGAGTTGGCGAAAAGGGCTGCTCAGGAGGCCGATGCCCCGCTCTACCTGGCCCACGCCATGGGTGAGCAAGCGTATGTACTCCGAGATGCCGGTCGCCCCCACATGGCTGTGGACCTGATCCGCGACGCGCAGCGCGTGCACCCCGAGCGGCATTCACCCCGACTCACGGCGTGGCTCAGTGCTGCCGAGGCTGAACTTTGCGCCAGTGCTGACATGAGCGATGACGCCCGGCGGGCTCTTGAGCGCGCGGCGGCCAGCCTCCCGAGCGGCACCGAGGCCCGGGACGCCGACATGCTGAGCATCTTCCTCAACGAAGGTCATCTGACGCGCTGGCGTGGCAACGTGCTCGCGATGCTCGGAGACGGCGACGCGATGGAGGAGCTGTATACGGCCCTGAGCGCGGCGGACAGTTCGTTCGTACGGGCGAAGTCTGGCCTCCACAGTGACCTCGCCGAAGCGCACCTAGCTCGGGGCGAGTTAGAGGACGCTCGTTCCCACCTCCAGCAGGCCCGGCTGTTGGCGAACCGCACGGGGTCCGTGCGGTATCGCCGACGGGTGGAGCTGCTTACCGGCCGGCTGTAGGGCGCGACGCGAGCAGGTGAAGTAGGGCGACCAGCGTTCCCGACCCCATTAGCTTGCCCTCACTCATGAGGGCGGGGACCTCGTCCAGGGGGACCCAGGCGACGTGGCCGGCTTCCTCGGCGTCGGTCGGTTCGCCGACCTTGGTGGCGCCGTGGGCCACGAAGATCTCGTGTGGCGAGTCGACCATGCCGATCATCGGCTGGTAAGTGACCACATGCTCGACCTTGCTTGGCCGCCAACCGGTCTCTTCTTCGGTCTCGCGCGCGGCCGTGACGGCGGCATCCTCGCCCGCGTCCACGATCCCGCCAGGCAGCTCCCACCCCCACTGCTGGGGGACAAAGCGGTACCGCCACAGCATGAGCACGCGTTCCTGCTCATCCACCACAGCGGTGATGGCCACATGGTGCAGCCGAACCACATGGTGCTCGAAGCGCTCGACGCCCGGCGGCTCCACGTCCACCAGCTCGAGGTTCACCCAGCGATTCTCGTAAATGCGGCGGCTTCCGTGGATCTGCCAAGGCTTCAGGTCACCCGGAGTGGGAACGCCCTCACCGCCCGAGACCCGGTACGCGCTGCGTCCGTACGCCTTGATGAACCGTTCGTTCGCCAGGCGGGCAAGCACCTGCCGGAGGGCAGTACGCCCAATCTCCAGCTCGGCGCTCAACGTCCGTTCAGAGGGCAGCTTGTCGCCGGGCGCGTATCGACCAGACTCGATCCAGAACCGGATCGTCTCGTAGACCCTCTGCGTCTTGGGTCCCATCCTTGGCGCACACTCCCGGATCGTCGGCTGCTGCTGGCCAGGGTAACGGGGGAGGAGTGCGGATGACTCAGCCATGTGACCCTCTCGTTTCCGTGAATGCCCGCTCAGGATGATCCCGGGGCGAGCGAGGTGACGGTCGAAGAGCAGTTGCAGGTCAGAATGATCGTCTTGAGGACCGCCCCGCCCCAGTCTGATCGCGGTAAGACTCTCCCTGCTTCATCAAGGCAGCTTGCTCCGCTCGCCGCGCGGCTCTGGCTTCAGCGCCGGCCGACGCTCCTGTCTCCGCCCCGCTCCGGGCCCCGGCTCCGCCGGCCGCGCGGCTAGAGCGAGCACACCTGATGCGGTGGACGGTAGCCGCTCTGGCTGGGGCCGGTCGGCTGCACGGCTTTAGGCAGCCACTATGGGGCGAGTCTCGAAGGTCGGGCCCCATATCGGGCACTCACAGGCAGGTCCACAGACTGCCCGATTTCGCCGACCAGCGTACTGGCCTCGATCTTTCACCCCATGACAGCTCCTGCCCAAAGCCTCCGCCGACCTGAACGGTCAGGCACAGGCGGGTGGCACCATTGCTCTTAGTAGTCCATTGGGTCTTCTCGTGTCGCCGGCCGAACCAGTCGCTGGCTGCCCAAATCGATGACGTTCGCCTGAGCCGAGCCCAGCATCACAGAGAGCGCCGACACTGAAGCAGCAGAAGTCGCGATTACTTGGTCACCAATGTTGGAGCACTGTGCAAGCCTTCGCAGCGTCGCCCGAAAGTGATCCTCGTCCAATTCGTGCTGTCGCGGCTCGTCAAGCATCAGAAAGCCCGGATGCTGGGTCCGCAGGGAGTTCGCTACTTCTCGAATCCCGTTCAGATATGCGATCTTGGTGCGGACGACATCACTCGCGCTCGCATCCGTATCAAGGTTTAGTCCCTCCCGCTCTGGCCTGAGCGTCTCCTCGTCAATGCTCACCAAGGATGCATCGTAGCTACTGAAACCGAAGTCGGTCAGTTGCTCTCGCACGGATTTCTGCAGCATGTCGCGGCGACGGTAGTCCTCTTGCGGTGTCACATTCGGGAGATTCGAAAGCTCAGAACGAACCTCGAATACTGAGTCCGCCACCTCCTGCATTTCAGCAAGGAGGTCCTGTACGGCCTCCCTTGCCCTGGTGAACTCGGACAGGCGAAATTCTGCGGCAACCCGCCTTGCAATGTCCCCTGAGCTAGGGAATTCGCCGGGCACCACTAGGTCATCCTGCAGCGCCTTGATCTCCATCCGGCAGACGTCAACAGCCCTTCGAACGGCTCGATAGGAGACTCTGCTTTCTGTTGCTGACTCCCGCGCTTGACGCCGCATCTCTTCGAAAGTCCTAATCTGAGATGACAGCAAAGAGATCGTAGCGTCAACGTCTAGAACGGGGCCGACACGCCCCACCTCAACGTTCGATAGCGATTGATGGCAAGTAGGGCAATCCGCTACATCGAGGTCAAGTACCTCGTTAGAAGCTCCCAGCCTTAGTAGCGTCTTGACGTCTTGGTTCTTCAGCTTTTCGTCGGACAGCGCCGTGATTCGTTCATCAAGAATCGCGACTTGTTTTTCGTTCAGGTTCAGGTTCTGTTCCACAATCTTGGCCATCGTGGTGAGCCGTGTCAGCTCTCTTTCCTGCTCCGACAGCCGACTCTGGATTAAATCTTGCCCCACGTCGGTTACTTGTGGCGCCGGCCCCGGGGTAGCGGCTTCCCGCAGAGATTGCAGCAATTCCTCGTCGCTTACCCATGCCTCGTCCACCAGGATCTGCAAGCGAGCTTCCGCGGTTGCTGTTGGGCGCGCTGGCCTAGAACCGCCCCGACTCCTAGCCCCGGCAGGCAGCTCTGGCAAGCCGACTACTCGTCCTCCGGCGGCAGAAGCTGTAGCCTGCACCGCCGCTAGCTTGCTAGCCCAATCGCTACGGAGACTTTTTAGTCTATCTTCGAGACGATATCGCTGAGCAGCCGTTTCCGGACCAGCGAATCCTAGCAGGAACTCTGCAGCTCGTCGCGTTGGTTCGCGTAGCTGATACTGCGTAACAGCTCGAGGGCCGGCAGATCCCCAGGATCGCTGATCCGCATAAAGGAAGGGAAAAATGATTTCAGGATAAAGAAGCGCCTCGCCGCCTGTGTACTTAGGAATGGAGGGGAGTCGCCAACCCAGATACTCGGTCAGGAACCGATGGAAGCCTCGGGGATTTCTTGCGGAACCTGATTCTCGCACGAAGTATTCTTCGTGTCGAAGATCTGCTGCGTCCTCCGTGATGGCGGGACCTTGCCATACCCGAACCAGATTCGGCTGTACACGACTGTTTTTGACGGCTCTCTGTACAGTGATAACTCCGTTCGTGTTCTCTAGCTCAACAGCGCACCAGCTAGATCGAACAGCTACAGCGCGCTCGGGTTCCCCGTAGGAAATTTGAGTTGTTAAGGCGCTGCCAAGCGAGGTGCCGGAATTGGGGCCGAACATGGGTTCCAGTCCAAGCGAGTAAACGATAGCTTGCAACGATTGTGTTTTTCCGCGACTATTGCTAGCGCGCAGCACGTTCAAACCGGGCGTGAACGTCACCGTTGCGCCCGCGGGTCCAACTGTGCTGTGGACGCGCAGCTTGACCGCTCGAATCCTGGTTTTCATCTGGAACCCCTCAAACCTGACTATCACGAATTACGTGCGAGTCGTCGCGCAACTGCCGCATCGCTTAGCTTTCTGAATTGGCGAATGTAAGCCTTCTCCGCGCTCATGAGCCCCTCATCCAGTTCAATCCGTTGCGCAAACTGGACGCCCGACGGTTGCAGGGTTACGCGACTATGATTCGCACCCGTGATATTGACCATTCCTCGAATAAGGCCAACGTTGAGGGCGACGGGAAGGTGAGGGTCAGACCTCTGAGTGATTGTATTCGCATACCTATTTCCGGACCACCATGACAGAAGCATTTGCCCCCTGCGCTTACTCTGCAGGGACCACGTGAACAGGTGTAGGTTCTCAATAGCCGCGCTGTTCTTGTTGAAGGCGCTCAGCACTATGGCGACTTGCGCGAGCTTGTACGCCACGCGTGCATCAGCCGGGATCGGGTGAGGCTGGCTACGGAACTCGATCCGCGCGTTAATGAGTTCGTCGTTGGCGCCCAGAAATCCAGTAGACATTTGAGCTCCCTAGGATGCCTCTTCATAGAAGTCGAGCGGACACCTCATTAGCCACTCTGCTACCTGACCTTGGGCCAGCGTCCGCGAGTCACCTGAAGTAGTGTCGGGCGCACATGTCTTTACCCTGCTCTCGGTCTCGACCAGCACCCGCTGGAGCAATGCGGCGGCACGGCTGTCGTCTAGACTAAACTCCATTACGAGACGCTGCTCCAGGTCCTCCAATTCCGACTCAAGCAGTGCGTGAATCTCGGTGTAGTGATCCCTGATGTAGGCGCGAAATTCTTGACTGTTAATGTACGAGTACAGGAGGCGCCTTACGTAATCACTCCTACGTCGCTCGTCGCGCAAGCTGTGCACTTTAGCGAGCTTTTCGTGCATCTTATCGACGCCGGCGCTGTCGATTGCGCTGTAGTCTGGTTCCGAGAGCGGGGGCAAATGCATGCGGGAAAGTTGCGCGTTGACTACCCTTTTATAGCTGATCTCATAGTCTTCCATTGTCTGGCAGATGACATGGATATTGGGATCGGCGTAGGTCAGGTTAGCATCGCGAATCCTTTTCGTCTGCGATGCGCAGTGGGCCACGAGATCCTTATTATCGATGTAAGGGCACATGATGATCCAGCGGTTGATCTTCACGTGCTCGCCGAAGAGCTTCTTGAGCTTGTCGGCATTGTCGATAAACTTGCCTACATCCTTTGTGGTCTTATCGCGCTGCTTTTCGTAACGCTTTTGGTTCGATAGCGGTTCTTCGGGGCTATAGCATTGGAATAGGTGACCACTTAGCGTGTACGCCTCAAGTCCGTGATCGCCGCCCTTGTCTGGGACAGGGACCAGATCAGCCCCGTGCTGCATCCTGAGCACTCGTGTACACAGGTCCTGCCACTCCGCGCCACTGAGGCCGATCAAGCCATGCATGCTCTGATCCACAGCACGAAGCTAGCGGCCTAGCTGGGCACTTGTCCCACTTGTCGACCAAATCGGTTGCGTAACTGCCATGCTCGGCGCCGCACGGGCCCATTGGGCTGAGCAGCTAGCGGGCCGGTGTGCAAACGTCGGCTGCCCAACCAGACGGGCGAAGCGGTCCTGACCGGAGTTCCTTGGTGCTCGATGCCGTCGCCAGTGGTCGAAGGGCCAGTTCCTTGGGAGAGCGACTGGTGACCAGCGGTCAGCCAGAGCTGGCCGCTGGGTCGTCGACCGTTGCCTGCTTCGAAGCCGCCACACGCCGCCTTAAGCACTGAGCGGACAACAAGTGGGCGTTGAAGGCGATTGAGAGACAGGCCGCTTCACAGGATGAGGTTTCGGCTGCTGCTGGCGCCACCCGAGCAATGAGCGGAAGCAAGTCTGTCTTCCGCCGCGGCGTACGGCCGTTGTCGGGGATGATGACGCTCGTGCAGACGGAGATCTTGGTGGCGCTGATTGGCGTTGCAGGCGTGGTTGGTGCTACCGCCGGGGCAGTCGTTGGAGCGTGGCTCCAGGCGAAGGGCGGGCACGCGCAGGCGGCTGCGGCGCGGGCGGCGGCTGACACCGCGGCCGGAGCCGCGTGGCATCAGGCTATGAGAGACATGCGGTGGTCGGTCCTGTCCGCCTACCTGCGGGCCGCTTCGGAAGCCCAGGAGGCAGACGAGGCAGTGCAACGAAGCGGGGCGCCGGAGGCTTTGGAGGCGGCGAAGACGGCGTTCCATGCCTACCGGCTATCCCACGCCGAAGCGGAGCTGGTGGCGCCCGATGATGTGATGCCGGCGCTAGAGCGACTGGACGCCGAGCTCCAGGGTATGCACGCGGATGCGACCAGGCGCGCTCTCCCGATGCAGGCGTACCGCATGCTGGAAGACCTCTTGACGAG
The DNA here is from genome assembly GCF_004353505.1 of Streptomyces sp. WAC05374. Taxonomy (GTDB): domain Bacteria; phylum Actinomycetota; class Actinomycetes; order Streptomycetales; family Streptomycetaceae; genus Streptomyces. The sequence continues at coordinate 158,567 of NZ_SMNQ01000010.1, read as the reverse complement.
CCACACCGCCGCAGCGGGTTTAGCGATCCAGCGGCTTGAGGAAGTCAAGCAAAGCTCCGTAGAAACGGTTCAGGACAGGATCGCAGCGGCGCGCGATGCGCTGCGGGCGGTGCCGGGCCTCTCGCCGGGCTGCGTGGTGGCGCTGAGCATCCTCGGTGTCTTCCCCGAGGACCTCAAAGCGGTGCTCAATTACCGGGAGGCGGCGGAGCGACGGTCAGGACGGTTCACCAGTGCACGCAAGGGTTTGATAGCCGCCGTACGGGTTGCGCTCGGCACGAGCGTGTAGATGCGCTGGTGCGGCGGATGGTCAAGGTTGAAATAGTCCAGGCGCGCAGGCCCTCTGGAGCCGTGTGGCCTGCTGTGAGCGGGGAGTGCGGCTCGCTGTTGGTGACGGCAACCATTGACGGCAACGCCAGCGTACGTCAGCGGGTCCGTACTGACCGTGGCGCTGCAACCTTTCTACACGGTGGGTTGAGTCCGCGGCGCCGTGCTCCATCAGGCGAACTCACAAAGCAGCGCTGGCTACAACCAGCCTCTGGCCGGGTGCACCTGTGCTAGAGCCGGGCCGTCCCTGGGCCGTCCGAGGGGGGCCAAGGACAGCCACCAACCACCCACAACGACCACGGGGGCGCGGCCGGCGGCCGCGCCCTCGCGGTGTGTCCGCCCAGCTAGACCCAGGTGTCCAGCCACATCCGGTCGCGCCAGTCCTCCATGGGGATGGCCTCGCCCGTGTAGAGCGGCCAGAAGTAGGAGAAGCGTTCGCCGCCGTTGTCGCTGCCGAAGACGACCAGGGTGTCCTTCTCCTGGCCCGATCTCCTGAGGGCGTCGAGAACCACACCCACGGAACGGTCGAGGTCCTCCACCATCTGCGCGTACTTCTCGACCGAGCCGCCGTCCCGGTGCCACAGGGCCGCCGGATCGCCGGCCTTGATCCGGCGGACGATCTCCGCGCTCGCCTCGGTGTCGCCGTCGGCGATCCAGGGCCAGTGCGGGGTCGTGTAGTTGAGGTTGAGCAGCCACGGCCGGTCGTGGTCGCGCCGTACGTACGCGGCGGCCCTCTCGGTGAGGACGCGGGTGTAGTAGCGGAGGTCCTTGTACGCGGCGTCGCCCTCGTACAGGTCGTACTCGCCGCCGAGGCCGAGCTTGGAGTAGTACTCCAGGGCGCCGCCGAAGTTGCCGAAGAACTCCTCCCAGCCCGAGCGCACGGGGCTGTACTCGGGCAGGTAACCGCAGTGCCACTTGCCGATGAGGGCGGTGCGGTAGCCGGCGTCCCGCAGGAGGGAGGCGAGGGTGGGGTGCGTGGGCTCCAGGCCGGCCGACCTGTCGGCGATGGGCTCGGCGAGGCCCCCCGTGGTGCGGCCCGGATACCGGCCGGTGTAGAGGCTGAAACGGGTCGGCGAGCAGGTGGCCGACCCGGAGTACGCCTGGGTGAAGCGGACCCCCTGCCGTGCCAGCCGGTCCAGGTGCGGCGTACGGATGTGCGGCGACCCGTACGAGGACAGGTCCGCCCAGCCGAGGTCGTCGCCGAGGACGAACAGGATGTTCGGCCGCCGTGAGTGCCGGCCCGGTGCGGCGCGGAAGGGCCGCTCTGCGGGTTCGGCGGCTTCGGCGCGCGTGGCGGCGGCCTGCGTGGCGGCGACGGTGACCGCGGCGGTGGCGGCGGCCGTGGCGGTGCCGAAGGCGCGGCGGGAGATGCCGGGGCGGGGTTGCGGGGAGTGCGGCGGGGCGGACGAGCGGTCGTACGAGGACGTCACGGTGTCTCCTGTCGGGTCACGACGAGCCCCGGGCAGGGCGTGGCCACGGCGCGGCGGTCCGGCGCCGCGGCGGGGGTGCGCGCGGCGGCACGGAGCGTCGCCGTAGCGGCGGGCGCCGCCCGGCGGGCTGGGTGCGGAAGCGGGGAAGGCACGACGGCGGGACGCGAGGGGACCATGGGCCGGTGCTCAGCGGTCGGCGGTGCAGGGGCCCGGTGGTGCAGGGGCCCGGTGGTGCAGGGGCCCGGTGGTGGCGGGGCTCCGGTGGTCCGGTGGTCCGGTGGTTCAGCCGTCGGTGATCAGGAACCGGCCCGGTGGGCGGCAACGCACGGATCGGCTGTGCGGTGGCCCGCCGGGGGCCGGTGTGGAGGCGGCGTCAGGCGCGCGGGCAGGCGCCGGGACAGATGGCGCTCGCGACACGGACGAGGTCGACGTGGCGGCGCTCCACGAGAGTGACCGCACGGTCACGGGAAGCCTGCATGAGGCCAGAGCTTCACGGAAAGCGGCGGCGCCTGTCAACGCCGGCCCGTATCGCGGACGTGCCGCGGCGGGGCCATTCGGGGGCGGGGGCGTTGTCGTAGGGGGCGCGTACGCTCGCCTGCATGGGTCTCAATACGTCTGCCGAAGCCCCCCTGCCCGTCGGTGAGGTGTCGCGGCTCATCGGGGGCTGGATCGACCGGCTCGGCGCCATCTGGGTCGAGGGACAGATCACCCAGCTTTCGCGGCGGCCGGGCGCGGGGGTGGTGTTCATGACCCTGCGCGACCCCTCGTACGACATCTCCGTGAGCGTCACCTGCTACCGCCAGGTGTTCGACGCGGTCGCGGACGTGGTCTCCGAGGGCGCCCGGGTCGTGGTGCACGCCAAGCCGGAGTGGTACGCGCCGCGCGGGCAGCTCTCGCTGCGGGCGGCGGAGATGAAGCCGGTCGGGATCGGGGAGCTGCTGGCCCGGCTGGAGATGCTGAAGCGGTCCCTGGGCGCGGAGGGGCTGTTCGCGCTCGACCGCAAGAAGCCGGTGCCGTTCCTGCCGCAGCTCGTCGGCCTGGTGTGCGGCCGGGCGTCGGCGGCCGAGCGGGACGTGCTGGAGAACGCCCGGCGCCGCTGGCCCGCCGTGCGGTTCGAGGTGCGGAACGTGGCGGTGCAGGGCGTCCACGCCGTGCCCCAGGTGGTGCGGGCGGTCAAGGAGCTGGACGAGCTGCCGGACGTGGACGTGATCATCGTGGCGCGGGGCGGCGGCAGCGTGGAGGACCTGCTGCCGTTCTCCGACGAGCAGCTCGTCCGCGCGGTCGCCGAGTGCCGTACGCCGGTGGTGTCCGCGATCGGGCACGAGCCGGACACGCCGCTGCTGGACCTGGTGGCGGACCTGCGGGCGTCCACGCCGACGGACGCCGCCAAGAAGGTCGTCCCGGACGTGGGCGAGGAGCTGGACCGGGTGCAGGCGCTGCGGGACCGGGCGCTGCGCTCGGTGCGGGGCCTGATCGACCGGGAGGAGCGGGGCCTGGCGCACGCCCTGGCCCGGCCCGTGATGGAGCACCCCCGGCGGATGGTCGAGGAGCGGCAGGCGGAGGTGGACGCCCTGCTGGCGCGCGGCCGCCGGGTGCTGGGCCACTGTCTGGACCGGGCCGAGTCGGAGCTGGCCCACACCCACGCGCGCGTGGTGTCCCTCTCGCCGGCGGCGACGCTGGAGCGCGGGTACGCGGTGCTGCAACGGGCGGACGGGTCCGTGGTCCGGTCGCCGGATGAGGTCTCGGCGGACGAGGAGCTGCGGGCCCGGGTCGCGGAGGGCGACTTCGCCGTCCGCGTGGCCGCCGACGCTGTCGTACCCCGCCCGTAGGGTGGTGCGCATGGCAGCCAACACGACGGAAACGGCGATCGGGTACGAGCAGGCGCGCGACGAGTTGATCGAGGTCGTGCGCCGGCTGGAGGCGGGCGGCACGACGCTGGAGGAGTCGCTGGCCCTGTGGGAGCGGGGCGAGGAGCTGGCGAAGGTGTGCCGCCACTGGCTGGAGGGGGCCCGTGCCCGCCTGGACGCGGCGCTGGCCGAGGAGGAGGCGCCGGCCGAGCGGGAGGAGTGAGGGGGCGGGGATCGTGCGCCGACCGGGTGCTGTGAGAGGGCTCACGGGCGGCACGGACCCGGTTTAGTTGAAACTTAACCTATCTCGGGCGTACGGTGGAGACACCGCTTGATCCTTTGCACGCTCGAAAGGCAGCAGCATGTCCCTCGTTCTTGACCCCGCCGCCCAGGACCTTCTCTTCCGTGAGGCCCGCACCGCGAACACCTTCACCGACGAGCCGGTCACCGAGGAGCAGGTCCAGGCCATCTACGACCTGGTCAAGTTCGGGCCGACCGCCTTCAACCAGTCGCCGCTGCGGATCGTGCTCGTCCGCTCCGAGGAGGCGCGCGAGCGCCTGCTCCCGCACATGGCGGAGGGCAACCGCGCCAAGACGGCGTCGGCTCCGCTGGTCGCGATCCTCGCCGCCGACAACGAGTTCCACGAGGAGCTCCCGGCGCTGCTCCCGCACTTCCCGCAGGCCAAGGACATGTTCTTCTCGGAGCGCCCGGTCCGCGAGCAGGCCGCCGGGCTGAACGCCGCGCTCCAGGCCGCGTACTTCATCGTGGGCGTCCGCGCCGCCGGCCTGGCCGCCGGCCCCATGACGGGCTTCGACTTCGCGGGCGTGCAGAAGGAGTTCCTCGACGGCGACCACACCCCGCTGATGATCGTCAACATCGGCAAGCCCGGCGACGACGCCTGGTTCCCGCGCAGCCCGCGGCTGGCCTACGACGACGTGATCACCACCGTCTGACGCCCACCCGCCGCCGGGGGTCCGGGGGTCGCCCCCGGGCCGGCACAGCCCGCGCAGCCCGCGGCCGGCCTACGACGACGTGATCACCACCCGTCTGACGCCCACCCGCCGCCGGGGATCCGGGGGTCGCCCCCGGGCCGGCACAGCCCGCGCAGCCCGCGGCCGGCCTACGACGACGTGATCACCACCGTCTGACGCCCACCCGCCCGGTCGCGGGTGGCCCACGGACCGACGGCCCCGAGCGCCATCCCCCCTGGCGCCCGGGGCCGTCGCCGTTCTCCGGCCGCGGTCAGGCCTTCGCCGGCGTGGTCGGCGTCGCCGGCTGCGTCGGCTTCAGCGCCGTCGCCATCCGCGCGAGCTGCTCCGGCGTCGCCGTGCCGGTCACCACGGTCGTGACGCCCTTGTCGCGCAGGACCAGCGCGTCGTACTTGGGACCCTCCCAGCGCTGCCACGCCCGGCCCGCCACCTGCTGCGTGCGGCCCGTGTCCCGGGCCTCGTGGGTGACCTGGGTGATGAACTTCTGCGGGGGCGCCGTCGACTGCTCCACCGCCACGTACTGCCGGTCCGGAGTCAGGAAGCCGAGGTGCCAGGCGTCACTGTCCTCGCGGTCGTACGCGACCGAGGTCGGCGTCCAGTCCTTGGCGAGCCCCACGGGCTCCAGGACCGGGTACGGCGCGGCGCGCTGCGCCGTCACCAGCTCGACCCGGTAGTCCACCGGCCTGATCGGGTCCGCCTTGTCGTCGTGCGGGACGAAGAGATAGATCACGCCCGCCGCAGCGCAGATGACCGCCATCGACTGGAACATCCCGCGCACTGTCTGCTTGCCACGCATACCTGCCACGCCCCCTATGGTCGCATCAGGGTGGCCTGCTCATACGTGGGCCCCTCTGCTCAATATGTCGACCTACCGATAGAGTCGCAGCACCCTCTTCACTTGCGGCCGTCGCCGTACAGAAAGGTGCGTTCCGATGACCGACAATCATCTGCCGTCCGAGCTCGAGGTGTCCCCCGAGGCTCCCGACCGCAACCTGGCCCTCGAGCTGGTCCGGGTCACCGAGGCCGCCGCCATGGCCGCCGGCCGCTGGGTCGGCCGGGGTGACAAGAACGGCGCCGACGGCGCGGCCGTGCGTGCCATGCGCACCCTCGTATCCACCGTCTCGATGAACGGCGTCGTCGTCATCGGCGAGGGCGAGAAGGACGAGGCGCCCATGCTGTTCAACGGCGAGCGGATCGGTGACGGCACCGGCGCCGAGTGCGACATCGCCGTGGACCCGATCGACGGCACCACGCTGACCGCCAAGGGCATGCCGAACGCGATCGCCGTGCTGGCGGCCGCCGACCGCGGCACCATGTTCGACCCGTCCGCGGTCTTCTACATGGACAAGCTGGTCACCGGCCCCGAGGCGGCCGACTACGTCGACATCAACGCCCCGGTTTCGGTGAACATCCGCCGCGTCGCCAAGGCCAAGCACTCCTCGCCCGAGGACGTCACCGTCGTCATCCTGGACCGGCCGCGTCACGAGGGCATCATCAAGGAGATCCGGGAGACCGGCGCGCGCATCAAGTTCATCTCGGACGGCGACGTGGCCGGTTCGATCATGGCGGTGCGCGAGGGCACGGGCGTGGACATGCTGATGGGCGTCGGCGGCACGCCCGAGGGCATCATCAGCGCCTGCGCGATCAAGTGCCTGGGCGGTGTGATCCAGGGCAAGCTGTGGCCCAAGGACGACGAGGAGCGGCAGCGCGCCCTCGACGCGGGTCACGACCTGGACCGCGTCCTGTCCACGAACGACCTGGTCAGCGGCGACAACGTGTTCTTCGTCGCGACCGGCATCACGGACGGCGAGCTGCTGCGCGGCGTGCGCTACCGCGCGGAGACGGCGACGACCTCCTCGCTGGTCATGCGCTCGAAGTCGGGCACGATCCGGCAGATCGACTCCACGCACCGGCTGTCGAAGCTGCGCGCGTACAGCCAGATCGACTTCGACCGCGCGAAGTAGGCGGCGCCGGCAACGGCCGCCGTCGGCGGATACGGAGAGGGGCGCCCCCATGTGCGGTGGGGCGCCCCTCTCCGTATCCGCGCCGGAGGACCGGGAGCCGGCCGGAGAAGACCGGCCGGGTCAGCCCGCGGCGGCGATGCGCGGGCCCGTGGAGGCCGCCTTCTTCAGCTCGACCTCGCGCCGCCTGCGCCGGGCCAGCACGACGCGCCGCTCGGCCGCCGTCAGGCCGCCCCACACGCCGTACGGCTCGGGCTGGAGCAGCGCGTGCTCCCGGCACTCGACCATGACCGGGCAGCGGGCGCAGACCCGCTTCGCGGCCTCCTCGCGCGCCAGCCGGGCGGCCGTGGGCTCCTTGGACGGGGCGAAGAACAAGCCTGCTTCGTCCCGGCGGCACACCGCCTCCGTGTGCCACGGACCGGCCTGGTCCTCCCGCGCCGGAACGCTCTGGGAGGGGACGGCGGCGGCGACTTGGAGGGGCTGATGCGGCAGTTGCAGCACGGTCTACTCCTGACGACGGCTTCGCGAGCGAGAGACGATGCAGCAAGCCCTACCCGCTGTGCGCGGGCCTATGCACTGCGTGGCGTCCGGTTCCGGCCCGTGCGGCGGCGACCGGCCCGAACCGGCCCCGACCGGTCAAGTACCCAGGTGCTTACGGAGTTTGCCGTGCAGGTCGGCGATCCGCTTGCCGCGTTTCGGCCGGGCCTCGATGGCACCGAAGACGGCGTAACCGTTGACGACGACGACCGGCGCCTCGGGGTCGGCGGCCTCCATGGTGTCCACCTCGAAAGCGCCGAAGACGCCCGTGCCCGCGCCGTGCAGCGTCACGTTCTCCGGGACGCGCACCTCGACCGCGCCGAAGAGCGCGGTGACGTCGATCGTGGTCAGCCGCTGGGTGAAGACCGCCTCGGTCAGGTCGATCTCGACGCTGCCGAAGAGGGAGAAGGCGTGCGTCCGCCGCCCGACGCGCCAGCGGCCCTTGCGCGCGGCGCCGGAGAAGACGGCGACCACCCGGTCGGTCGGTGCGCCGGGGTCCTCCGGCCCGTAGGCGTACGGCTGCCGCGACGGCTCCCGCTCCGGGCGGCCGGCGGGCAGGTCCTGGACGAGGGGTTCGAGCTCGCCCAGCGTCTTCGCGCGGTAGGCGGCGTCGACGCGCTCCCCGTGTTCCTCCGCGTCGAGCCGGCCCTCGGCCAGGGCGTCGCGCAGGATGTCCGCGATCCGGTCGCGGTCGGCGTCCGAGGCCCGGATCGCGGACGGTTCGGCGGGCACGACCGGCTTCTGGGGCTGCTTCTCGAGGTCCACGGGCCCAGCGTAGCCAAACGCGATACATCGCGACTAGAGGCCAGGACGACGAACCGGCGCAATCGGCCCCGGCAACTGAGCCTTACCTCACAGGTTCGGGCCGCTTCGGGCGTTCTACGCTTGTGGGCGCGCCGCCAATGGAGGCCGCGTCGCCGTCTGCCGAGTGAGGAATGGCCGTAATGCCAGAGTTTGCGTACTCCGATCTGCTCCCGCTGGGAGAGGACACCACGCCCTACCGCCTGGTGACCGCCGAGGGTGTCTCCACCTTCGAGGCCGACGGCCGTACGTTCCTCAAGGTGGAGCCGGAGGCGCTGCGCAAGCTCGCCGAAGAGGCGATCCACGACATCCAGCACTACCTGCGGCCGGCGCACCTGGCGCAGCTCCGCAAGATCATCGACGACCCGGAGGCGTCGAGCAACGACAAGTTCGTCGCGCTCGACCTGCTGAAGAACGCCAACATCGCGGCGGCCGGCGTCCTGCCCATGTGCCAGGACACCGGCACGGCGATCGTCATGGGCAAGCGCGGCCAGAACGTCCTCACCGAAGGTGAGGACGAGAAGGCCCTGTCGCGCGGCGTCTACGACGCGTACAAGAACCTGAACCTGCGCTACTCGCAGATGGCTCCGCTCACCATGTGGGAGGAGAAGAACACCGGCTCCAACCTCCCGGCCCAGATCGAGCTGTACGCGACGGACGGCGGCGCGTACAAGTTCCTCTTCATGGCCAAGGGCGGCGGCTCGGCCAACAAGTCGTTCCTCTACCAGGAGACCAAGGCGGTCCTCAACGAGGCCTCCATGATGTCGTTCCTGGAGCAGAAGATCCGCTCCCTCGGTACGGCCGCGTGCCCGCCGTACCACCTCGCGATCGTCGTCGGCGGCACGTCCGCCGAGTTCGCGCTGAAGACCGCGAAGTACGCCTCCGCCCACTACCTCGACGAGCTGCCCGACGAGGGCTCCGTCCTCGGCCACGGCTTCCGGGACAAGGAGCTGGAGGAGAAGGTCTTCGAGCTGACGCAGAAGATCGGCATCGGCGCGCAGTTCGGCGGCAAGTACTTCTGCCACGACGTCCGCGTGGTGCGCCTGCCCCGGCACGGCGCCTCCTGCCCGGTCGCCATCGCCGTCTCCTGCTCGGCCGACCGCCAGGCCGTCGCGAAGATCACCGCCGAGGGCGTCTTCCTGGAGCAGCTCGAGACCGACCCGGCGCGCTTCCTGCCGGACACGACCGACGAGCACCTCGACGAGGCCGGCGACGTCGTGAAGATCGACCTGAACCAGCCGATGGACGACATCCTCGCCGAGCTGACCAAGTACCCGGTCAAGACCCGGCTGTCGCTGACCGGCCCGCTCGTCGTGGCGCGCGACATCGCGCACGCCAAGATCAAGGAGCGGCTGGACGCGGGCGAGGAGATGCCCCAGTACCTGAAGGACCACCCGGTGTACTACGCCGGTCCGGCCAAGACGCCCGAGGGGTACGCCTCCGGTTCCTTCGGCCCGACGACGGCCGGGCGCATGGACTCCTACGTGGAGCAGTTCCAGGCGGCGGGCGGCTCCAAGGTCATGCTGGCCAAGGGCAACCGCTCCCAGCAGGTCACGGACGCCTGCCACGCGCACGGCGGCTTCTACCTGGGCTCCATCGGCGGCCCGGCCGCCCGCCTCGCGCAGGACTGCATCAAGAAGGTCGAGGTCGTCGAGTACGAGGAGCTCGGCATGGAGGCGGTCTGGAAGATCGAGGTCGAGGACTTCCCGGCGTTCATCGTGGTGGACGACAAGGGCAACGACTTCTTCCAGGACCCCGCCCCGGCGCCGACGTTCACGTCGATCCCGGTACGCGGCCCCGGCCTGGCGTAACCTCGCGCGCGCCGCGTACGGGCCCGGTCACCGTCCTGGTGGCCGGGCCCTCGCGCGTGCGTCAGGCGAACCGCTGCTTCGCCGTGCCGTCGCAGGTCTGGAGCCGCAGCGGGTCCCTGGCCGCGCCCAGGGTCACGCACAGGGACGGCGCCGCCGCCGGGCGCAGCGTCGCACCCTGGCGGACGAACTTCTGGTTGGCCACGCCCGAGCAGTTCCACAGCACCAGGGCCTTGCCGGCCTGGTAGGCGGCGCCGGGCACGTCCAGGCAGCGGTCATGGGTGAGCGCCGTGTGGAGGGAGCCGCGCGCCGGGTCGTACCACCACTCCTGGTTGCGGCCCCCGTGGCAGTCCCAGCCGCCGACCGCCGTGCCGTTGCGGGTGACCGCGCCGGTCACGTCCACGCAGGTGCCGGTGGCCTCGCCCCGCAGCGGGGCGAACTTGTCGTCCCAGGCCCCCGGCAGCAGCACCGGCCTGCCGGTGGACGCCGGGTCGGCGCAGCCGGCCTCCCGTACGCCCGCGTGGTAGAGCTGGGTCAGGCAGGAGGCGAAGGCGGCGTGGCCGGCCGCGTTGGGGTGGAAGGACTGGCGGACGGAGTTCTCGTCCGGTGTGCCCGGCTTGGACAGGTCGATGTACAGGCCGCGCGCCCAGGTGTCCTCCATGCAGACCTCGTGTCCGTGGAAGAGCCGGGAGTTGTCGAGGTAGACGGCTCCGGTGTTCGCCGCCGCGCGCCGCATGCCGCGCTCGAAGGCGGGTACGGCGGTGTTGCGGCCCCAGACGGTGTCGGAGTCGTACCCGAGGCCGCCGCAGGCGAGCTTGCCGGGGAAGTCGGGGTTGTCGTGGAAGTCGGGGCCGATGGGGCTGGGGTAGCCCATGACGACGAGCTTGTAGTCGCCGTCGGCGTACCCGGCGTCGCGCATCACGGTGCGCAGGTCGCGGACGGTCTGCTCGACCTTGGGCACCAGGCCGTCGACCCGCGCCTGCCAGCCCGGGGCGTACTTGGGCTCGCAGGGGCCCTGGAGGGTGAGGTACCGGGTGACGCAGTCGGTCATCACGGGGCCGAACTGGAGGTCGTCGTTGGCCCCGGCGACCAGCAGCACCATCCTGATGCGGGTGTTGCGGGCCTTGATGGCGAGGTTGTCGCTCTGGACGAGCTCGTCGGCGTACTGCTTGCCGCCGCCGATGCGGATGTTCGGGGTGGCGGCGCCGGAGCACGAGACGTTGTAGGTGACGTCGGCGGGGATGCCGGTGCGGTGGATGGCCGCCTGGGGCGAGCGGTGGCACCAGTTGTCGGGGCCGTTGGTCGGGGGCTCGTACGTGCCGACGCCCTCGCCCGAGATCTCGCTGTCGCCCAGGGAGATCAGGCCGGTCTTGCGGTCGGCGAGCGGCCGTTCGGCGGGAGAACCGTACAACTGGGTGGCCTCGGCGGCGCGGATGGCCTCCAGTTCGGGCGGCAGTGGTACGGATGCGGTGGTACGGGGCGCGTCGGCGGTGTCCGCCGCGCCGGCGGCCGTCGTCCCGCCGAGGGCGGCCGCGAGGGCGGCGGCCACCGCGACCGTACAGCGGAGTCCGAACCCGGCTCTGGTTCTGGTGCGCGTCATTGCGCCTCCTGGAAGTGGGGTTACCCACGGTTTTTACTGGCCGGTAAAGAGCTTGGGAATACGCAGAACAAGACAAGTGCTCAACTTTTTCACGGGGGTTCGGGGGCGACTCCCCGGAAGACGTAGCTGGAGGTTGACATGACGAGCGACGGTTACCGGACCGAACACGACTCCATGGGCGAGGTGCGCGTCCCCGCCCACGCCAAATGGCGGGCCCAGACCCAGCGGGCGGTGGAGAACTTCCCCGTCTCGGGGCAGCGCCTGGAACGGGCCCACATCGAGGCCCTGGCGCGGATCAAGGCCGCCGCCGCCAAGGTCAACGCCGAGCTGGGCGTCCTGGACCCGGAGATCGCCGGTGCCATCCAGGAGGCGGCCGCCGAGGTGGCCGACGGCCGCTGGGACGAGCACTTCCCGGTCGACGTCTTCCAGACCGGGTCCGGCACGTCCTCCAACATGAACACCAACGAGGTCCTCGCCACCCTCGCCGGTGAGCGGCTCGGCCGCCCGGACGCCGTCCACCCCAACGACCACGTCAACGCCTCCCAGTCGTCCAACGACGTCTTCCCCTCCTCCATCCACATCGCCGCCACCGCCGCCGTCACCCACGACCTGATCCCGGCGCTGGAGCACCTGGCCGCCGCGCTGGGGCGGAAATCGGTCGAGTTCGCGGACGTCGTCAAGTCCGGCCGTACGCATCTGATGGACGCGACGCCCGTGACGCTCGGTCAGGAGTTCGGCGGGTACGCCGCGCAGGTCCGGTACGGCGTCGAGCGGCTGCGCGCCTCCCTGCCGCGCCTGGCCGAACTGCCGCTGGGCGGCACGGCGGTCGGCACCGGCATCAACACCCCGCCCGGCTTCTCGGCCGCCGTCATCGCCGAGGTCGCCCGCACCACCGGGCTGCCGCTGACCGAGGCCCGGGACCACTTCGAGGCCCAGGGCGCGCGCGACGGGCTCGTGGAGACGTCCGGACAGCTCCGCACGATCGCGGTGTCCCTCACCAAGATCTCCAACGACCTCCGCTGGATGGCGTCCGGCCCCCGCACGGGCCTGGCCGAGATCAACCTGCCCGACCTCCAGCCCGGCTCCTCGATCATGCCCGGCAAGGTCAACCCCGTGATCCCGGAGGCGGTCCTGATGGTCGCCGCGCAGGTGACCGGGAACGACGCGACGGTCGCGGCCGCGGGCGCCGCCGGCAACTTCGAGCTGAACGTCATGCTCCCGGTCATCGCCAAGAACCTGCTGGAGTCCGTACGCCTCCTCGCCAACGCCGCGCGCCTGCTGGCGGACCGCACGGTCGACGGCATCACCGCCAACGTCGAGCGGGCGCGCGAGTACGCCGAGTCGTCGCCCTCCGTGGTGACCCCGCTCAACAAGTACATCGGCTACGAGGAGGCCGCGAAGGTCGCCAAGAAGTCCCTCGCCGAGCGGAGGACGATCCGTGAGGTCGTCATCGCGTCGGGGTACGTGGAGCGGGGCGACCTCACACTCCAGCAGCTCGACGAAGCACTCGACGTCCTGCGCATGACCCGGCCCTGACCAGGGGTTTCGTACGCCGCTGGGCCCGCCGCCCGTGATCTGCGTCGCGGCGGGGCCGCCCGGACCCCCCTAAGATCTGCGCATGACAGCCGAGACGACGACAGGGAGAGGAGCGCGCCCCGGTGGCGCGCGCTGGGCACCGGGTGCGCGGATCCTGTGGCGCTACCGCGACAACGGCGACGGCCACATCCATATCTGCCGGCCCGTGACCGTCGTCGAGGACACCGACGACCTGCTCGCCGTGTGGATGGCCCCGGGCACCGAGTGCGTCAAGCCCGTGCTCGCCGACGGCAGCCCCGTCCACGAGGAGCCCCTCGTCACCCGGTACACCGCGCCGCGCACCACCACGCGCACGCGCTGGGAGGGCACGGGTGTGCTGAAGCTCGCCCGGCCGGACGAACCGTGGTCGGTGTGGCTGTTCTGGGAGCACGGCTGGAGGTTCCGGAGCTGGTACGTCAACCTGGAGGAGCCGCGCACCCGATGGGCGGACGGCGTGGACTCCGAGGACCACTTCCTGGACATCTCGGTGTACCCCGATCGTAGTTGGCTGTGGCGCGACGAGGACGAGTTCGCCCAGGCGCAGCGCAGCGGCCTGATGGGCCCCGCCCAGGCCCGGCGGGTACGGGACGCGGGCCGCGCGGCGGTGGAGGTGATCCGCGCTTGGGGCACCCCCTTCGCGGACGGCTGGGAGAACTGGCGGCCGAACCCGGAGTGGGTGGTTCCGGAATTGCCCGCGGACTGGGATCGCACCCCGGCGCACACGGCTCCGTGAGACCCTTGATGCGCCCCTGGGGTGCAAACGTAGGATCGTCCTCCGCACGTTGGCGGAGCAGTAACGACTGAGTAGAGACCAGGAACTGACCGTAAGTCATCCATGAGGGGGTGGAGCCGTGCCTGATCCGTGCCCGGATACGTCACCCCTTGTCGACGCCGCCCTCAGAGCGGGTATAGCGCCTGACAGAGCGATCGCATCGCACTACCGGCCCGGACGGACGGAATCCCACGCGTGACGGAGCATCCCACCTCCCACGAAGGCCGACAGCCGCTGGCTGCCCGGCCGCAGGAACGCACCCGGCCGCGGCAGGAGACGCCCCCGTCCCCCGCCGCGCCGGCCGCGCCTGCGCCCGCGCCCGCGTCCCGCGCGGGCGCCGCCTCGGCCTCGTCGTCCCCGCCGTCCCCGACGGCCGCCGCGCCGGCCGGCCCGGGGCGGCCGTCGGGCCGTGGCACCGGCCCGTCGGGGCACGGGGCGCAGGGGCACGGACCGGGTGCGCACGGACCGGCCGGGCAAGGCGCCGGGGCGTCCGGTCTCGCGTGCGGGCACGGCACGGCGGCGACGGCCCGCGCGGACGGGCCGTCCGGCGACGGGACCGGACACGCCGGTTACGCGGGCGGGGCGGGCGACCACGGAAGCGGACCCGGCGGCCCGGCCACCGGAACCGGCGCGGGAGCCGCGGACGGAACCGGAACGGGAGCCGTCGCAGGAACCGGAACGGCGGGCGGAGCCGGGGGCGCGGCGGGAACCGGAGCCGTACCGGGTGGCTCGGCCGCCGGGGTGGCCGGGCCGCTGGAGGGGCTGCCCGCCCAGGCCGGGCCGTCGCCGGCAGCGGAGCCGGTGGCCGCCGCACGCCACGAGGGCGACCGGCTGCGCTTCGTGGGCGCCGCCACGCGCCGGATCGCCCGCGGCATCGACCTGGACGAGATCGTGCTCGGCCTGTGCCGGGCCACCGTGCCGACGTTCTCCGACGCGATCCTCGTCTACCTCCGCGACCCCCTCCCGGTCGGCGACGAGCGGCCCGTCGACCCGTTCGTCCTGCGTCTGCGCCGTACCGACAGGCTGCGTTTAACGGAGGACGACTCCGAGCTCGGCCTGTCGGCCGCCGACCCGGAGACCGACCTCGACCTCGGCCCGGCCGCCGAGCTGTGCGAGGTGCAGGCAGGCGGCGCCCTGGCCGAGGTGCTCCGTGGCGTACGCCCCGTCTTCGGCGACTCGGCGGCCGCCCGCGCCGCGCTGCCCGAACTGCTCGGCGACGGGCGCTGCGTACCCTCCGGGCACCGGGCGATCCTGGCGCCGCTGCGGGGCCGGCGCCGGGTCATCGGCGCGGCCGTCTTCCTGCGCCGCCCGGACCGGCCGCCGTTCGAGCCGAACGACCTGCTGGTGGCCGCGCAACTGGCGACGCACACGGCACTGGGCATCGACAAGGCGGTGCTGTACGGGCGGGAGGCGTACATCGCCGACGAGCTCCAGCGCACCATGCTGCCCGAGAACCTGCCGCAGCCGACCGGCGTGAAGCTGGCCTCGCGCTACCTTCCGGCGGCCGAGACGGCACGCGTCGGCGGCGACTGGTACGACGCGATCCCGCTGCCCGGCAGCCGGGTCGCCCTGGTCGTGGGCGACGTGATGGGCCACTCCATGACGTCCGCCGCGATCATGGGCCAGCTCCGCACCACCGCGCAGACCCTCGCCGGGCTGGACCTGCCGCCGCAGGAGGTGCTGCACCACCTCGACGAGCAGGCCCAGCGGCTCGGCGAGAACCGCATGGCGACCTGCCTGTACGCGGTGTACGACCCGGTCGCGCACCGCATCACCATCGCCAACGCGGGCCATCCGCCGCCGATACTGCTCCACCTGGGTGGCCGCGCCGAGGTGCTGCGCGTCCCGCCGGGCGCGCCGATCGGTGTGGGCGGCGTCGACTTCGAGGCGGTGGAGCTGGACGCCCCCGCCGGGGCGACCCTGCTGCTCTACACCGACGGGCTGGTCGAGTCGCGGCTGCGTGACGTGTGGACGGGGATAGAGCAGCTCCGTGAACGGCTGGCCGCCACCGCGCAGTTGACCGGCCCGGACCACTCGCCGCCGCTGGAGGCGCTCTGCGACGACGTGCTGGACATGCTCGGCCCTGGCGACCGGGACGACGACATCGCGCTGCTCGCCGCCCGCTTCGACGGGATCGCCCCGAGCGATGTCGCGTACTGGTTCCTGGAGCCGGAGGAGCAGGCGCCGGGGCGGGCGCGGCGGCTGGCGCGGCGGGCGCTTTCGCGCTGGGACCTGGAGGACCTGTCGGACAGCGTGGAGCTGCTGGTCAGCGAGGTGGTCACCAATGCCGTGCGGTACGCCGAACGGCCGGTGACGCTGCGCCTGCTGCGCACGGACGTGCTGCGGTGCGAGGTCGGTGACGACTCGCCGCAGCTCCCGCGCCAGCGCCGGGCCCGGGACACCGACGAGGGCGGGCGCGGCCTGTTCCTGGTGAACCGGCTGGCCCGGCGGTGGGGTGCGACGCGGCTGTCGACCGGCAAGGTGGTCTGGTTCGAGCTGCCGACGCGCATCTGAGCCGCCGCGTCCGGTCATGACGGTGGCCGGGCCCCCTTGGCGGGGGCCCGGCCACCGTCGTGTCGTCCCGTGTTACGGCTGCGGCGGCTTCAGGTCGCCGGTGTCGCCGCCGGTGTCACCGCCCGGGTCGCCGGTCGGGTCGCCGCCGTCGCCGCCGCCGGTCGACCCGGCGATGTCACCCTCGGTGGGGTCGTCCGTCGGGGTGTCGGTGGGCGTCGGGATCGTCGGCGTCCGCGTGGGGGCGGTGGGCGTGCGCGTCGGGTCCGGGTCCTCGGTGGGCGACTCGGTCTCGGTCGGCTCCTCCGTGGGCGACTCGGTCTCGGTCGGCTCCTCCGTGGGCGTCGGCGTGGTGTCCGTCTCGGGCGGGGCCGTCTCGGCGAGGTCCAGGTCGAAGCGGGCGTCGGAGCCGCCGCCGAGGGCGCCCAGCGTGTAGTCGGCCCAGATGCGGGCGGGGAAGCCACCGCCGTTGGCGCGGCCGGAGTTGGCGGTGCCGGTGAGCGTGACCTGGCGGCCCTTGTCGGCGTCCTCGCCGAAGAGGGCGACGACGGTGGCCAGTTCGGGCGTGTACCCGGCGAACCAGGCCGACTTGTTGTTCTCCGAGGTGCCCGTCTTGCCGGCCGCCTGGTAGGCGGAGGTGTTCGCCTCGAAGCCGGAGCCGTTCTTGACGACGCCGGTCAGGGCGGCGGTGACGGTGTCGGCGGTCTCGCGGCTGACGACCCGGTCACCGATGGGGGCTTCGGTGCGCTCGAAGGTGCGGTCCTTGTGCTCGGCGGACTTCACGATGGTCGGGGTGACCTTCTTGCCGTGGTTGTCGAGGGTGGCGTACACCCCGGCCATGTCCCACGTGGAGGCGCCCATCGTGCCCAGGGACATGGCGGGCTGCTCGACGAACCCCTCGCCGTCCTTCATGCCGAGGGCGAGCGCGGTCTCCTTCACCTTGTCCGGCCCGGCGTCCACGATCATCTGCGCGAACACGGAGTTGATCGACTTGTTCATCGCCTTCTGCACGGTGACGGGGCCGTAGCTGCGGTCGTCCTCGTTCTGCGGGGCGAAGGGGGTGTCGCTGCCCTTGACGGGGGTGCGGCTGTCGCCGTCGTAGATCGTGCCGAGGCCGATCTCGTTGCCGTCCTGGGTCCTGGAGCCGTTCTCCAGGGCGGAGGCGAAGACCAGGGGCTTGAAGGTGGAGGCGGGCTGGTAGTCGCGGCGGGTGGCGTTGGACATCCAGTGCTCGGTGGCGCCGACACCGCCGTACAGCGCCACGACGTGCCCCGTCCTGGGGTCGACGGAGGTGGCGCCGGCCTGGACGGTGGAGTCGACCTCGCTGCCCTTGCGGTCGAGGTGGTCCTCCAGCTTCTCGTCGACGGCCTTGACGAGCCGCTTCTGCTTCTTCTCGTCGATGTTGAGGGTGATGGTCCAGCCGCCGGCGTCGATGGTCTCCTCGCTGATGCCCTGGCTGACCATCTCCTGCTTGGCGGCCGCGACGAGGTAGCCGGTCTGGCCCTCCATGCCGGGCGCGGCCTTGGGCTTCTGCGGCTCCTGGAACTTCTGCCCGGCCCGCGCGGACGCGCTCAGCCAGCCCTCCTCGACCATGTTGTCGAGGACGTAGTTCCAGCGCTCGCGGGCCAGTTCGCGGCCGGTGGGGCTCGCGAGGGCCCAGTCGTACTGGTTGGGGGCCTGGAGGAGGGCGGCGAGGTAGGCGCCCTGGGAGACGGTCAGCTTCTCGGCGTCGACGCCGTAGTACGCCTGGGCGGCGGCCTGGATGCCGTACGCGCCGCGGCCGTAGTAGCTGGTGTTCATGTAGCCGGCGAGGATGTCCTTCTTGTCCATCCGCTGGTCCACCTTGAGGGAGATCACCAGCTCCTTGAGCTTCCGGGTGACCGTCTGGTCCTGGTTCAGGTAGTAGTTCTTGACGTACTGCTGGGTGATCGTCGATCCGCCCTGCTTGCCCTTGCCGCTGAGGGTGTTGAACACGCCGCGGGCGGTGCCCATGAAGTCGACGCCGGAGTCCTCGTAGAAGCTCTTGTTCTCGGCGGCGACGAAGGCGTTCTCCACGTCGTCGGGGATCTTCTCCAGGCCGACGATCTCCCGGTTGATCTCACCGGTGCGGGCGAGGATCTTGCCGTTGCTGTACTTGTAGACGTTGCTCTGCATCGTCGCCTGGATGTTGGCGGTGGGCACCGGGACGAGCAGGTAGACGACGTAGAACGCGCCCATGGCGAGCAGGCAGAACCCGAAGAAGGTGCCCAGCAGTCTCTTCCAGGTGAAGAAGCGGCGTATGCCCCCGCCTTCGGTCTTCGCCCCGCGCGCCCCGCGTTCCCGCGCCTGTCGCGCTCCCGCTCGACCCATCGCTCCGTCGCTCCGCTCTGCTCATCTGCGAATCAGCTCAGCAAACTAACACCACGGGTACCGACAAAGCCCAACGCATCCGGTCTTTTCCGGACGTGACAATGAGCACCCGTCTCAAGGGAACCGACTCCTGACAGGGGCGGAGGGTTGCGAAGCGCGGTAAAGTGATATCACTTTGCTAGACCGACCGGAGGGCGCCGGAGTGAGCGCGGGACCGCCGCGGCACGGCCGCCGGACGACGAAACGGGGACGATCATGACGACGACGCAACGCGGCACCCTGGCCGAGGACCTGCCCGAGATGCCGGAGCCGCGCGTACGGGAGTTCGCCGCGCACAGCATCGGCGGCGGCCTGGCGCTGCTGCTCGGCCTCGCCGGGCTGGCGGCCGGTGTCTGCCTGGTGGTGGCGGGCGCCGCCACCGGCTCCACGGGCGTGAAGGTGGCGCTGATCCTGGCCGGGGTGGTGGTGGGTATCGCCTCCTTCCTCGCGATGTGCGGGCTGAACATGGTGGCGCCGGGCGAGGCCCGGGTGGTGCAGCTCTTCGGGCGGTACCGGGGCACCATCCGCGACGACGGCCTGCGGTGGGTCAACCCCTTCACCTCCCGGGCGAAGATCTCCACCCGGGTGCGGAACCACGAGACGGCCGTCCTGAAGGTCAACGACGCGTACGGCAACCCGATCGAGCTGGCGGCGGTGGTCGTGTGGAAGGTCGAGGACACCGCGCAGGCGATGTTCGAGGTCGACGACTTCCTGGAGTTCGTCTCCACGCAGACGGAGGCGGCCGTGCGGCACATCGCGATCGAGTACCCCTACGACGCCCACGACGAGGACGGGCTGTCGCTGCGCGGCAACGCCGAGGAGATCACCGAGAAGCTGGCCGCCGAGCTCCACGCGCGCGTGGAGGCGGCGGGCGTGCGCATCATCGAGTCGCGCTTCACCCACCTCGCGTACGCGCCGGAGATCGCCTCCGCGATGCTCCAGCGCCAGCAGGCAGGCGCGGTCGTGGCGGCGCGGCGGCAGATCGTCGACGGCGCGGTCGGCATGGTCGAGGCGGCCCTGGACCGGCTGGAGGAGCGGGACATCGTGGAGCTCGACCCGGAGCGGAAGGCCGCGATGGTCTCCAACCTGATGGTGGTCCTGTGCGGCGACCGGGCCGCGCAGCCCGTCCTCAACACGGGCACCCTGTACCAGTGACACCGCCCGCGGAACGCCGCCCGCGCAAGCAGGTGCTCCTGCGCCTGGACCCGGCGGTGTACGAGGCGCTGGCCCGCTGGGCGTCGGACGAGCTGCGCAGCGCGAACTCGCAGATCGAGTTCCTGCTGCGCAAGGCCCTCTCCGACGCGGGCCGCCTCCCGTCGGCCCCCGGCCCCCTCCCCCGCCGCGGCCGGCCACCGAAGACACCGCCGCCCCCGGAGTGAGGGCGCCGCCACCCCGCCAGTGAGGGACCTGCCCCCGGAGCCCGGGGCGGGGGGCAGGTCCCCGCTATACATCGTGTGTATACGCGCCCTGTACAGTCGGCCCCATGTCCATCGGTCACGCCCTCCTGGGGCTTCTGGAGTCCGGCCCCCGGCACGGCTACGACCTCAAGCGCGCCTTCGACGAGAAGTTCGGGCACGACCGTCCGCTGCACTACGGGCAGGTCTACGCGACCATGTCCCGGCTGCTGAAGAACGGGCTCGTCGAGGTCGAGGGCATCGAGCCCGGCGGCGGCCCCGAGCGGAAGCGGTACGCGATCACCGAGGCCGGCGTCACCGACGTCGAACGGTGGCTGGCGCACGCCGAGAAGCCCGAGCCGTACCTCCAGTCGACGCTCTACACCAAGGTGGTCCTCGCCCTGCTCACCGGCCGCAGCGCCGCCGAGCTGCTCGACACGCAGCGCGCCGAGCACCTGCGGCTGATGCGGGAGCTGACCCGGCGCAAGCAGGACGGCGACCTCGCCGACCAGCTCATCTGCGACCACGCCCTGTTCCACCTGGAGGCCGACCTGCGCTGGCTGGAGCTGACCGCCGCGCGGCTCGGGCAGCTCGCGGAAGCCGTCGGGCGGTGACCGTACTCCTGGAGGCCCGCGGCGTCGGCAAGGCGTACGGCCCGACCCCGGCCCTGGTGGACGCCGAGTTCGGCATCCGTCCCGGCGAGGTCGTCGCCGTCATGGGTCCCTCCGGGTCCGGCAAGTCGACCCTGCTGCACTGCCTGGCGGGCATCGTCCGGCCGGACGCCGGGACCGTCATGTACGACGGCCGCGAGCTGACCGCCCTGTCCGACGCCGCGCGCAGCGCGCTGCGCCGGGGCGACTTCGGGTTCGTGTTCCAGTTCGGCCGGCTCGTGCCCGAGCTGACGTGCGTGGAGAACGTCGCCCTGCCGCTCCGCCTCAACGGCGAGCGCCGCCGGCCGGCCGAGGCCAAGGCCCGGGAGTGGCTGGAGCGCCTGGAGGCGGACGGGGCGGCAGGCCGGCGCCCCGGGGAGATATCCGGCGGCCAGGCACAGCGCGTCGCCGTGGCCCGCGCGCTGGTCACCGCACCGCGCGTGGTCTTCGCCGACGAGCCGACCGGTGCCCTCGACTCGCTCAACGGCGAGCGCGTGATGCGGCTGCTCGGCGACGCCGCCCGGGACACCGGCGCCGCGGTCGTCCTGGTCACCCACGAGGCCCGCGTCGCCGCCTACTCGGACCGGGAGGTCGTCGTACGGGACGGCCGGGTGCGCGGCCTGACGGGCGCCCGGTGATCCGCGACCTGCTGCTGGGCGCCCGGTTCGCCGTCACCGGCGGCCGCCCCGGCCGGACCCGCACGCTGCTGACCGCCCTCGGGGTGGGCGCCGGGGTGGTGCTGCTGCTCGTCGCCGCGTCCGTGCCGAGCGTCCTGGAGGGGCGCGACCTCCGCCACCAGGGCCGTGACCTCACCTCCAGCGAGTCCGGCGCGCCCCGCTCGGACCGCTCCTTCCTGTACGCGGCCACCTCCACGCTCTTCCACGACCGGCCCGTGCGCGGCACGCTCCTGCGGCCCGACGGCGCCCACGCCCCGGCCCCTCCCGGGGTGGCCGCGGTGCCGGAGCCCGGCGGGATGGTGGTCTCACCGGCGCTGGGCCGCCTGCTCGCCTCCCCCGAGGGCGCGCTGCTGACGGAACGTCTGCCGTACGAGGTGACCGGCCGGATCGGTGACGCGGGCCTGGTCGGTCCCGCCGAACTGGTCTACTACGCCCACAGCCCGGAGCTGACCGACGCGGTCGCCGACGGCCGCGCCGACCGCTTCGGCCACAACGTGGGAGCCGACCGGCCCTCCAGCGCCTTCCTGCTGCTGCTGATCGTGGTGGCGTGCGTGGTGCTGCTGCTGCCGGTGCTCGTCCTCGTCGCCACCGCCGCCCGTTTCGGCGGCGAGCGGCGCGACCGCAGGCTGGCCGCGCTGCGGCTGGTGGGCGCGGACATCGCCATGACGCGCCGGATCGCCGCCGGGGAGGCGCTGGCCGGTGCGCTGCTGGGCCTCCTGGCCGGCGCCGGACTCTTCGCCCTGGCACGGCGCTTCGCGGGCCGGGTGACGGTGTGGGACGTCAACGCCTTCCCGGCCGACCTGACCCCCGTCCCCGCCCTGGCCGCCGCGGTGGCGGTGCTGGTGCCGCTGTGCGCCGTGGTGGTGACGCTGGTCGCGATGCGCGGTGTGGCGGTCGAGCCGCTGGGGGTGACCCGGCAGGCGGCGCCCCGGGCGCGCCGGGTGTGGTGGCGGCTGCTGCCGGCCGCGGCCGGGCCGGTGCTGCTGCTGTCCGCCGGGCCGGTCACCTTCGCGGAGACCAGCCTGGACGCCGCGCCGGTCGCGGCCGGGGCGCTGCTGACGCTGACCGGTGTGGCGGCGCTGCTGCCGTGGCTGACCGAGGCGCTGGTCCGGCGGCTGCGGGGCGGTCCGCTGCCGTGGCAGCTCGCCGTGCGGCGGCTCCAGTTGAGCAGCGGTACGGCGGCGAGGGCGGTCAGCGGCATCGTGGTGGCCGCGGCCGGGGCGATCGCGCTCCAGATGCTGTTCGGGGCCGTGCAGAGCGACTTCATGCGGCCGACGAACATGGACGAGGCACGCGCCCGGCTCGCCCTGCGGGTGGACGCCACCGCCCCGGACGCGCCCCGCGAGCTGATCCGTGAGGTGTCGGCGGCGCGCGGCGTCACCGGGGTGGCCGCGGCGCTCAGCACCTCCGTGCAGCGGCCGGGACCGCCCCGGGCGGGTGAGGGTTTCGTCCCCAGCACCGCCCTCACGGTCGCCGGGTGCCCGACGCTGCGCGAGCTGGGCGATCTCCCCTCGTGCGCGGACGGCGACGTGTTCATCGCGCGGGCGCACGGCGGTGACGGCCCGGACGACGCCTACCTGGCCGAGACGGCCCGGCCCGGCGCGCTGGTCAACCTGCGCGACGAGACCGCGCCGCCGCTGCTGTGGCGCATCCCCGCCGGCGCCCGCACGGTGGAGGGCCGCCGCGACCCGATGGGGTGGACGTCGTTCGGCGTGTACGCCACGCCCTCGGCGATCGACGCCAAGACGCTCGACGATCCCGTCCTCACCGCCTGGGTGCGCCTGGACGCGGCCGTGCCGGACGCCGCCGAGCACGCCCGTGAGGCGGCCGCCCGGGTCAGTCCGCTGATGCGGGTGGACACGGTCCAGGACATGGAGCGGGACGCGCGGTTCACCAGTGTCCGGCGGGGGGTGTTCGCCGCCGCGACGCTCACCATGGTGCTGGTCGCCGTCTCGCTGCTGGTGTCGACGGTGGAGCAGTTGCGGGACCGCGGGCGGCTGTTGTCGGCACTGGTGGCCTTCGGTACGCGGCGCTCGACGCTGGCCTGGTCGGTGCTGTGGCAGACCGCCGTACCGGTCGTGCTGGGCATGGCCCTGGCGGTCGCGGGCGGGCTGGGGCTCGGCGTGCTGCTGCTGCGGCTGACCGGCAAGGGCGTCGAGGACTGGTGGGTGTTCTGGCCGGTCGCCGGGGTGGGTGCGGCGCTGGTCCTGGCCGTGACGGGCCTGAGCCTGCCGGTCCTGTGGCGCCTGATGCGCCCGGACGGTCTGCGTACGGAGTGAGCGCCGCCCCGGACGTCAGCCCCCGGGGCCCAGGACCCGGACCGGGAGGGCCGTCATCGCCTCGCGCAGGGCGTCGGCGAGCTCCTCGAACTCGGCCTGGCGGGCCGCGCCCGTGCGCATGGCCAGGGCGATGCGCCGCGAGGGCGCCGGGTCGGCGAACCAGCCCGTCACCAGGTGGCCGTTGCGCCCGGTCTCGACCGTGACGGCGGTGCGCGGCAGCAGGGTCACCCCGAGGCCGCCCGCGACGAGCTGGACCAGCGTGGACAGGCCGGCCGCGGTGGTGGTGACCGGGGCGCCGTCCTCGCGTCCCGCCTCGCGGCAGATGTCGAGCGCCTGGTCGCGCAGGCAGTGGCCCTCGTCCAGCAGCAGCAGCCGCAGTTCGCGCAGCGCGTCGCGCGGGATGTCGGTGCGGCCGCCCAGCCAGTGGTCCTCCGGGGTGACCAGGACGAAGTCCTCGTCGAAGAGCGGCAGTTCGGTGACGCCCGGCACGCCCAGCGGGACGGCGAGCAGCAGCAGGTCGAGCCGTCCGGCGGCCAGCCCCTCCAGCAGCGACGACGTCTGCTCCTCGTGGACCTGGAGGTCGAGCTCCGGGTAGCGCTCGTGGACCAGTCGCAGGACGGTCGGGAGCAGGTAGGGCGCCACCGTGGGGATCACGCCGAGCCGCAGCACGCCGGTGAAGGGGGCGTGCGCCGCCTCCGCCTCCTCCATCAGCTCGGCCACCGCGTCCAGCACGGCCCGCGCCCGCACCGCGAGCCGCTCACCGGCCGGTGAGAGGAGCACCTTGCGTGTCGTACGCTCCAGCAACTGGACACCGAGTGCCTCTTCGAGTGCCGAAACCGCGCCCGACAGGGCGGGCTGGCTCATGCCGATCGCGGCG
The DNA here is from genome assembly GCF_004353505.1 of Streptomyces sp. WAC05374. Classification (GTDB taxonomy): domain Bacteria; phylum Actinomycetota; class Actinomycetes; order Streptomycetales; family Streptomycetaceae; genus Streptomyces. The sequence goes on along the minus strand of NZ_SMNQ01000010.1, from coordinate 134,147 downwards.
GCCGCGTCCCGGAAGTGCAGGTGCTCGGCCACCGCCGTGAACGCCCTGAGCTGGGCCAGACTGGGCTGCTTACCCTTATATACGGACACCACTGATAACCACCTTCGATCAACCTGACCCAGTCTAGCTATTTCACTGATCAATGCACGCCGTGCCATGCTGGGGCTCCGTCCAACCCCCGCGGAAGGCCTCAAAAGGGACTTCCCAGCTCGAAGGAGAGCGTGTGCTCACTGTCGGTGACCAGTTCCCCACGTACGACCTGACCGCCTGTGTGTCGCTGGAGAGCGGCAAGGAGTTCGCGCAGATCGACCACAAGTCCTACGAGGGCAAGTGGCGCGTGGTGTTCTTCTGGCCGAAGGACTTCACCTTCGTCTGCCCCACCGAGATCGCCGCCTTCGGCAAGCTGAACGACGAGTTCGCCGACCGTGACGCCCAGATCCTCGGCGTCTCCGGCGACTCGGAGTTCGTGCACCACGCCTGGCGCAAGGACCACGCCGACCTGCGTGACCTGCCCTTCCCGATGCTCGCCGACTCCAAGCACGAGCTGATGCGCGACTGCGGCGTCGAGGGTGCGGACGGCTTCGCGCAGCGCGCCGTCTTCATCGTCGACCCGAACAACGAGATCCAGTTCGCCATGGTGACCGCCGGCTCCGTCGGCCGTAACCCCAAGGAGGTCCTGCGGGTGCTGGACGCCCTCCAGACCGACGAGCTGTGCCCGTGCAACTGGACCAAGGGCGAGGACACCCTCGACCCGGTCGCGCTGCTGGCCGGTGAGTGACCCATGGCCCTCGACGAGCTGAAGTCCGCCATACCGGACTACGCCAAGGACCTGAAGCTGAACCTCGGCTCGGTCATCGGTAACAGCGAGCTGCCCCAGCAGCAGCTCTGGGGCACGGTCCTGGCCTGCGCGATCGCCTCGCGCTCGCCCAAGGTCCTGCGCGAGCTGGAGCCGGAGGCCAAGGCCAACCTCAAGCCCGAGGCGTACCAGGCGGCCAAGTCCGCCGCCGCCATCATGGCGATGAACAACGTCTTCTACCGCACGCGTCACCTGCTCTCCGACCCGGAGTACGGCACGATGCGCGCCGGTCTGCGGATGAACGTCATCGGCAACCCGGGCGTGGAGAAGGTCGACTTCGAGCTGTGGTCGCTCGCCGTCTCCGCCATCAACGGCTGCGGCATGTGCCTGGACTCGCACGAGCAGGTCCTGCGCAAGGCCGGCGTGGACCGCGACACGATCCAGGAGGCGTTCAAGATCGCCTCGGTGATCCAGGCGGTCGGCGCCACGCTCGACGCCGAGGCCGTCCTCGCCGAGTAGTCTCCGCGCGGTCATGGTGAAGGGCCCGCCGGCATCCGTGCCGGCGGGCCCTTCTTCCGTCCCTCAGCGCTTGAGTTCGGCCATCAGCGCCTTCATGTCCTCGACCATGTGGTCCTCGACGCCGTCCATGGCGGAGTCGTCGGGCGGCGACTCGAGGTTCTCCTCCGGGCCGTACTCCATCTGCATGCTGACGGTGAGGGACAGCACGGCCTGCCCGTCGAGCACCGTCAGCACGGCGTAGCCCGCGTCGTCCTGTGCGAAGAAGGCGCGCTCCCCCACCCCGGTCAGGGGCCGGTGCTCCCAGTCCTCCCAGGTGTCGGCCGTCGTGACGGGCTCGAACTCGGGTCCCGGGTCGGTCTTCTTGTGGAGCCGGTAGACGACGTCGACGGCGAACGTCGGTTCCGCGGTGCCGAACGTCACCGAGCACCGGCTCTGGTCCAGGGCCTCGTGGCGGTCCTGCTGGTCCGGGTCGTGTTCGCTCTCGCCCCGCTCCCCGTAGGCGGTGCCCAGGGCCTCCAGCTTCGCCTCGTCGCACAGGTCCTCGGACGTGCGGTAGCCGCCCAGGTCCGGGCCCATGGCCTGGTACGCGTACAGCCCGCCCGCCCAGAGGGCCGAGGCCACCACCGCGCCGCCGAGCGCCCACCACCAGGGGCGGCGCCGCGCCGGCCGCTCACCGCCCGGACCGGGCTCCACCGGCGGCGGCTCGTGCGGCGTCCCGGGTATCGGCCCGTCGCCGTCTCCGCCCACGAGTTCGGGTTCGGATATCACTCGCCCTCCTTGGGCCCGGCCCCCGGCGGCGGCGTGGGCGCCGTGCCGTGGGCGGTCGCCCCGTGCGGCGGCGGCGTGGCGCGCAGCGCCTGCTCCTGGGTGTACGCCCGCAGATAGCCGACGACCGTGTTGGTGACCGCGACCAGCGGGACCGCCACCACCGCGCCACCGATCCCGGCGACCAGACCGCCCGAGGCGACGGCGAGGACGACCGCGAGCGGGTGCACCCGCACCGCGCGGCCCAGGATGAACGGCTGGAGGACGTGGCCCTCGATCTGCTGCACCGCCAGCACCACCAGCAGCACCATCAGTGCCGTGAACACGCCCTGCGTGACCAGGGCGACGATGACCGCCAGCGCGCCCGAGACGACCGCGCCGACCAGCGGGATGAAGGAGAAGAGGAAGATGAAGACGCCCAGCGGCACCGCCAGCGGCACATCGAGGAAGTAGATGCCGAGGCCGATGAAGATGGCGTCGATCATCGCGACGACCACCGTGCCGCGCACGTACGCGGTGAGGGTGCGCCAGGCACGCGGGCCCGCGCCCGCGACCCCGGGACGGGCCTGGGCGGGCACCAGCTTGAGCCACCAGTTCCACACCTTCTTGCCGTCGTAGAGCAGGAAGAGGGTGGAGAACATGGTCAGCAGGATGCCGGTGAGGATCTCCACCATCACCGTCACGCCCTGGAGACCGGCGGAGGTGATCTCCTCCGTGTTCGTCCCGATCGTGTCGCTGAGGTTCTTGGCGATGTCGTTGATCTGCTGCTCGGTGACGTGGAACGGGCTGTCCAGCAGCCACCGCTTGAGCTCGTCGATGCCGTCCCGGACGCGGTCGGAGATGTCCCCGAGGTTGTCCAGCACCTGCCAGACGACGAACCACCCGACCAGCCCCATGATGACGAAGCCCGTGATGGCGGTGACGGCGGTGGCGAGCCCGCGCGGCAGGCCCCACGTGCGCAGCCGGGCGACGGTGGGCTGGAGCAGGGCGGTGATCAGCAGCGCGGCGACGAAGGCGAGGACGACGAGCTGCACTTCGCTGATGGCCTTCATCAGCACCCACAGGGTGCCGGCGAGGACCAGCAGCCGCCAGCCCGCCTCGGCCGCGACGCGGATGCCCCAGGGGATGGCCGCGACGGGATCGGGCCGTGCGGCGACGGCGGGCGCGTAGGTGGGAGGCGCGGGCACGCTGTCGGGTACGGCGGCGGGCTCCTCGCCCGGCTCGTCCTCGGCCCGGCGCTCACCCAGGCGCTGCCCCATCCGGGTCAGGCCGGCTCCCGCTTTGCCGAGCCACCCTGGCACTTTCGACATGATCTTCTCTCTTCCCCCCACCACTCCCCCCGGGAGTTACGGCCCCGACGGTACACGCACGGAGCCCCTCACCGTAGGACGGTGAGGGGCTCCGGAAAGTTGAGCCAACAGGCGCGGGCCCTAGTACCAGTGGTTGGCCTGCCAGAAGTCCCAGGCGCCGCAGGGGCTGCCGTAGCGCTCGTTCATGTAGTTCAGGCCCCACTTGATCTGGGTGGCCGGGTTGGTCTGCCAGTCGGCGCCGGCGGACGCCATCTTGGACCCCGGGAGCGCCTGGACGAGACCGTACGCGCCGGACGAGGGGTTCGTGGCGCGGTAGTTCCAGGTGGACTCGTGGTCCACGATGTTGCTGAAGCACTGGAACTGGTCGCCCGGGACCATCTGGCGGGCCATCGCCTGGACCTCGGCGACGCTGTAGGACGACTGCGGGGCGAAGCTGGAGGCGCTGCGGACCTCGTCGCGGCTGGCGCGCTCGGCGGCCTCGGCCTCCTTGCGCTCCTCCTCCGCCTTCCTGGCCTCCTCGGCCTCCGCGTCGGCGGCGGCCTTCTTGGCCTCGGCGTCCTTGGCGGCCTGGATGCGCGCGGCCTCCTCGGCGGACTTCTGCGCGGCCGAGTCGGCGGCGGCGGCCTGGGCCTCCGCCTGCTGCGTCAGCGACGAGACCTGTACCTGGGCCTGCTCGCCGACGGGGATGTCGGCCAGGAGCGTCGTGTTGGCGGCGGCCGCCTCGAAGTTGTCGTTCGAGGGCTGGGCGTTGCCCGAGGCAACACCGACGACGGCGCCGACAGTGGTGACCGCAGTGGCCGAAGCCACCGCGAATCCCCGGACCGAGATCCGGCTCACACGGTTTCCTTCCAGCATCGTCCGCTTAGGTGACCTCGCGGGCGAAAATCGTGCCCCTGACGCTGGTCCCCCCACTGCTGGGTCACGGGGGACACGGGCCCGGTGGGCAACTCCCCTGCGGGAGAGCCGCGTGGTGCTGCGGGCGGCATACGGCGGACGACTGTTGAGTTGTGTCACGTGGTGACAGGTGTGCCGTATGCGGGGCCTGACGGAAGCAAGACTCTGCCCGAAGCCCGTACCGCAAGGCAATTATTCGTTGCGTGTGAAAGCTCACACCCCAGTGGCCCCAGGAGTTTTGCGCATTCCGTCGCCGGGCATGACGCCGCCCGGCTAAGCTCTCGCGCTTTGCCGGGCGGCGCCAACTCCATGTCGGATTTGCGGGATTAAACCTGCCCGTCCTCCAGCATTTCGGTCACGAGCGCGGCGATCTGCGACCGCTCCGAGCGAGTCAGGGTGACGTGCGCGAAGAGCGGATGGCCCTTCAGCTTCTCCACCACGGCGACGACTCCGTCGTACCGGCCGACCCGCAGGTTGTCGCGCTGCGCCACGTCATGCGTGAGGACGACCCGGGAATTCGCCCCGATGCGGGACAACACGGTCAGCAGCACGTTCCGCTCGAGGGACTGGGCCTCGTCGACGATGACGAAGGCGTCGTGCAGCGACCGGCCCCGGATGTGGGTGAGCGGCAGCACCTCCAGCATGCCCCGGCTCAGCACCTCCTCGATGACCTCCCGGCCCGCCACCGCCGAGAGCGTGTCGAAGACCGCCTGCGCCCAGGGGCTCATCTTCTCGGCCTCGGTGCCGGGCAGATAGCCCAGCTCCTGGCCGCCGACCGCGTACAGCGGCCGGAAGACCATCACCTTCTGGTGCTGCCGGCGCTCCAGGACCGCCTCGAGACCCGCGCACAGCGCGAGCGCCGACTTGCCGGTACCGGCCCGGCCGCCCATCGAGACGATGCCGACGTCCGGGTCCAGCAGCAGGTCGAGCGCGATCCGCTGCTCGGCGCTGCGCCCCCGGATGCCGAACGCCTCCCGGTCGCCCCTGACCAGCCGCACGTTCCCCTCGGGGGTGACCCTGCCGAGCGCCTTGCCGCGCTCGGACTGGAGGACCAGCCCGGTGTGGACCGGCAGCCCGGCCGCCTCGGGGACGTACAGCTTCTCCTCCGCGTACAGCAGGTCGACCTGCTCGGCGGCGAGGGGCAGTTCGGACATTCCGGTCCAGCCGGAGTCCGTGATGGCGAGCTCCGCCCGGTACTCCTCGGCGAGGAGCCCGACGGACGACGCCTTGATGCGCAGCGGCAGGTCCTTGGACACGACGGTGACGTCGTACCCCTCGGCCTGGAGGTTGCGCGCGACGGCGAGGATCCGCGAGTCGTTGTCACCGAGGCGGTAGCCGGCGGGCAGGACGCCGGGATCCGAGTGGTTGAGCTCCACACGCAGGGTCCCGCCGAAGTCCCCGATGGGGAGCGGGGCGTCGAGGCGGCCGTACCGGACGCGGAGGTCGTCCAGCAGGCGCAGGGCCTGCCGGGCGAAGTACCCGAGCTCCGGGTGGTGCCGCTTGGCCTCCAGTTCCGTGACCACCACGATCGGGAGCACGACCTCGTGCTCCTCGAAGCGGGCCATGGCGCCGGGATCGGCCAGCAGGACGCTGGTGTCGAGAACGTAGGTGCGCCTGTCGTTGAGGCGGCGCTTTGTGCTGTTCACCACGGAAGGACCTACCCCCTCAGGTGAGGTCGGGTGCGACTTCGACGGCGTCGCGGGGGGATGGGGCCGGGCTCTGGCCGCGATGCGCGGGCCGAACGCCGGCCCTCCGCGTCGTCCGTACACGTCCTGCACGGTCGTCCTGGTGCAAAGGGCCTCCCGGGCGAGCGGGCTGGCGTGCCGCTCACTTCGCAAGGGGTATTCCCTCGAACGCCCGGCGCCATGCCATGGCATATGACGACGCGTCGGTGAACAGGTGGTGACGAGACCCGCGGGGCCTCGGGGAACGGTGTGTCAGGTGCCGTAGCGGCGGTGGCGGGCCGCGTAGTCACGCAGCGCGCGGAGGAAGTCGACCTTGCGGAAGGCCGGCCAGTGGACCTCGCAGAAGTAGTACTCGGAGTGGGCGCTCTGCCAGAGCATGAAGCCCGACAGGCGCTGCTCGCCGCTGGTGCGGATGACCAGGTCGGGGTCGGGCTGCCCGCGCGTGTACAGGTGCTCCGAGATGTGCTCGACGTCCACGATCTCGGCGAGCTCCTCGAAGCTGGTGCCCTTCTCGGCGTGCTCCAGCAGCAGCGAGCGGACCGCGTCGGCGATCTCCTGCCGGCCGCCGTAGCCCACGGCGACGTTCACGAGTATCCCGGTCCGGTCGCGGGTGGCCTCCTCGGCCTCCTTCAGCACCGCCTGGGTACGGGCCGGCAGCAGGTCCAGCGTGCCGACGTGGTGCACGCGCCAGCGGCCGTCGGCGGCGAGGTCGCGGACGGCGTTCTCGATGATGCCGAGGAGCGGCACGAGCTGCTCCTCGGGGCGGTTGAGGTTGTCGGTGGACAGCATCCAGAGCGTGACGACCTCGACGTCCGTCTCGTCGCACCAGCCCAGCAGTTCCTGGATCTTGCTCGCGCCGGCCTTGTGGCCCTGCTCCGGGGTGCCGCCGGACGCCTTCGCCCACCGGCGGTTGCCGTCGAGGATGACGCCGATGTGCTTGGGCACCTGGGCGTGGTCGAGGCGGCCCTCCACCCGGCGTGCGTAGAGCCTGTACACCAGGTCGCGCAAGTTCACCGATCTCACCTCTCGATTGCGTACGGGCCCGCCACGGCGTCGGCCCAGGGAGACAGGGGGAAGCGGCACCGCTCGATCCCGGCGCACCGCGGCTGTCCCCGAAGCCGCCACATTACTGCGCGGGGGTCACGGCGGCCCAACCCGGTCTGTCACAAGTACGTGATAAGGAGAAGGGTGTGACTGATACCCCCGCATACCGCCCCGCCGCCGACCGCTACGGCTCCATGGAGTACCGCCGCACCGGCCGCAGCGGCCTCAAGCTCCCCGCCATCTCGCTGGGCCTCTGGCACAACTTCGGCGACGACCGCACGCTCGCCTCGCAGCGCGCGATCCTGCGCCGTGCCTTCGACCTCGGCGTGACGCACTTCGACCTGGCGAACAACTACGGCCCGCCGCCCGGGTCCGCCGAGTCGAACTTCGGCAAGATCTTCGCCCAGGACTTCGCGGCCTACCGGGACGAGCTGGTCATCTCCACCAAAGCGGGCTATCTCATGCACCCGGGGCCGTACGGCGAGTGGGGCTCCCGCAAGTACCTGCTGTCCTCGCTCGACGCCTCGCTGAAGCGGATGGGCCTGGATTACGTCGACATCTTCTACTCGCACCGCTTCGACAAGGACACGCCGCTGGAGGAGACGATGGGCGCCCTCGCCTCGGCCGTCCAGCAGGGCAAGGCGCTGTACGTCGGCGTGTCCTCGTACAGCAGCGCGCAGACCGCCGAGGCGGCCGGGCTGCTGCGGGAGATGGGCGTCCCGGCCCTGATCCACCAGCCCTCGTACTCGATGATCAACCGCTGGACCGAGGAGGACGCGCTCCTCGACACCCTGGAGGAGCAGGGCATGGGGTGCATCTCCTTCGCGCCGCTCGCCCAGGGCCTGCTCACGGACAAGTACCTCCAGGGCATCCCCGAGGGCTCCCGGGCCAGCCAGGGCAAGTCCCTGGACCCGAACCTGCTCTCCGAGGAGGTCGTCCGGCGGCTCCACGGCCTCGACGCGATCGCCCGGCGCCGCGGCCAGTCGCTGGCGCAGCTCGCGCTGACGTGGGTGCTGCGCGACGAGCGGATGACCTCGGCGCTGATCGGCGCGTCCAGCGTGACGCAGCTCGAGGAGAACATCGCCGCGCTGGCCGGGGCCCCGCTGACGGACGAGGAGCTGAAGGAGATCGACTCGTACGCGGTCGACACCGCCGGCACCAACATCTGGGCGGCGCGCGGCTGACGGCGGAGCGGGGCTTCCGGGGGCGGGGGCTTCCGGGCCCGGGGGGCATCCGGGGGCGGGGGGGATCCGGGCCGGGGGCCGGGCCTTCGGGCGGGGCCTTCGGGCGGGGCCTTCGGGGGCGGTTCGGCGGTGCTTTCCCGCGGCCGAACAGCCGCTCTTGACGCGGGAAGAAAAAACGGGCCGGTCCGTGGGGGGGATACGGACCGGCCCGAGGGGGGGTTTCCACCATAACCCTTTGTAAGTGGTGCTGTGCGCCACGACAGGCCGCAACTACGCTCCGAAAATGCGGCACCCCGCCGCGAGCACGGGATTCGGCCGATTTCCCGTCCTCCCCAAGGGGGACCCCGCCGCGAAGGCGCCACGTTGACGGCCGTGGACGGGCCCGGCGGCGCGCCGCTCCCCCGGCGTCCGGGCGGGGCCAACGCCCCTCGCCGTCACGGACTTTCGCGGCCGACGCGCGGCGCGGGTGACCTGCGCAGCAGGGTGATGCCGTCGCGCGAGGCGACCTTCCGGTAGCCGTACCGCTTCTGCGCGGCGGCCAGCTCGGCCTCCTGCCGCTCGGCGGGGTAGGGCCAGTGGCCCGTCCGGTACGGCCACGCCTCCGGGGCGCGCCGGTCGTGGACGATCCACTCGGCGGTGGGCGCGGGGAGGCGCTTCCTGTCGTACTCGTACAGCTTCCCCTCCACCGGGAAGGACGGGAAGAGGACCACCGTGCAGCGCGAGGTGAGCTGCGGGACCAGCCGGTTGGAGGCGGCGACGGTGGCGCCGTCCGGGATTCTCGCGAGCAGCGCGCGGGCCGCCTCGACGTGCCCGGTCGTGCGCCAGGTGGCGCGCTGGAGGAGCTGGGCGAACGGGAAGGACGGCAGCATCACCAGCGTCACGGCGAGGACGGTGGCGAGCGAGGCGCGGACGTGGCGGGCGGCGAGCGGGTGGTCGGTGCGGCGCCAGACGGTCAGCGCGTCGATCAGCCCGGCGAAGACGACCGGCATCAGCACGGCGCTGTAGTGGAACGCCGTGCCCCAGTGGAAGCCGTTGTCCGACATCATCCGCCAGGCGAGTGTGGGCACGGCGATCAGCGCGAGCGGCGAGCGCAGCGCGAGCAGCGCGGACGGGGCGAAGACCAGGACCAGGGTCATGGCCTTGATGTCGGGGCGCAGCACGTCGAGCGGGGCGTGGGCGAGGGTGCTGAGCAGCGAGCCGTGGCCCTCGGCGAGGTTGCCGCCGTGCGCGTACCCGCCCGCCGGGTGGAAGGCGGGCATCAGCAGCTTGACCTCGACGAGCGAGCCGGCGAGCCCGGCGGCGGCGGTGACGAGGCCCAGCCCCCGGGGTCCGCGGAAGGCGATGTACGCGCCGACGGCGGCGAGGGTGAGGCCCAGGTCCTCCTTGACCAGGAGCAGGGGCGCGGCCCAGGCGACGGCCGTCCGCCAGCGCCGCCGGGCGAGGGCCTCCAGGCAGCAGGCGAGCAGCGGTACGGCGAGGGCGACCTCGTGGAAGTCGAACGCGGCGGCGGACGCGATGCCCCAGCTCAGCCCGTACGCGACGGCGACGGCGTGGGCGGCCCGGCGGCCGAGCGCGCGGGCGGCCCAGCGGGCGAGCGGTACGACGGCGAGGGCGAGCAGCGCGGACTGGGCGGCGAGCAGGCACAGCGGGGAGGGCCAGATCCGGTAGAGCGGCGCGAGGGCGGCGAGGAGCGGGTGGAAGTGGTCGCCGAGGAGGTTGAAGCCTTCGCCCCGCAGGGGGACGACGGGGGCGCGGAGTTCCGCGTAGGCGCGCACGGCCTGCTCGAAGATGCCGAGGTCGTAGCCGGTGGTGCGGAGGAGGAGGTGGCGGCGCACGGCCACGGTCGCGTACAGCGCGAAGAGGGCCGCGGCCCAGCCCCAGGGGAGCAGGGCCGCGGGAAGGCGGGCGGCGGGCCGGCGGGGATGCGGCAGGCGGGCGGCGGGGGGTTGCTCCGGGTGGCCCGCGGTGGGGCTGCCGGTGGTCCCCGGGGCGGGGGGCGGCTCCGGGTGGGTCGCGGTGGGGCTGCCGGTGGTCCCCGGGGCGGGGGGCGGCTCCGGGTGGGTCGCGGTGGGGCTGCCGGTGGTCCCCGGGGCGGGGGGTGCGGTGGGGGTTTCGGTCGGGTCGAGCGGTCCGGAGGTGCCCGGGGTGGTGGCGGTCTGCTGGGCCTCGCGCCCGGAACGGGGCCTATTGTCAGGAGATGTCCGCATGCGCCCGCATGCTAGGCCGCGGGCGGGCGGCTCAGCTCAGGGCGTGGCCCGTGGTGCTGTCGACGTGGTGCGGAATCTCCCCCTCATGGCGGTCACCGGTCGACAGCGTGCCGGACGGTTCGAACATCAGAATCGACGCCCCGTTCGGCGCCGACGGCTTGTGCTCCGTGCCCTTCGGTACGACGAAGACGTCGCCGCGCCGCAGTTCGACCGTCCGCTCGGTGCCGTCGGCACCGCGCAGCGCGATGTCGAACCGCCCGTCCAGGACCAGGAAGAACTCGTCCGTGTCCTCGTGGACGTGCCAGACGTGGTCCCCGGCGGCGTGCGCGATCCGCACCTCGTAGTCGTTGACGCCCGCGACGATGCGGGGGCTGTAGACGTCGTCGAAGGTGGCGAGGGCTTCGGTGAGGTTGACCGGCTTCATGTCCATGGACCCATGCTGACGGGGCGGGCGCGCCACCGTCTTGTACGGAGGTGCGCTTCAGGCGGCCGGGACCGCCGCGAACCCGCCCAGCAGCACGCCCACCAGCGCCCCGCCCATCATGAACGGGCCGAACGGAATGGCGCTCTTGCGGCTCGCCCGGCGCAGCGCGACCAGCCCGAACCCGTACACCGCGCCGAACAGGAACCCGGCGAACGCGCCCGTGAACAGGACCCCCCAGCCGTACCAGCCGAGCACCACGCCGAGGGCGAGGGCGAGCTTCACGTCACCGAAGCCCATGCCGCTCGGGTTCACCAGGAACAGCACGGCGTACCCGGCGCCCAGCGCGAGGCCGCCCAGCAACGCCGTCGACCACGCGCCCGCGTGCCACGGCAGCAGCGCGGCCACCCCGAGCAGGGCGGCCGTCCCGGTGGCGAGCGGGAGCGTCAGCCGGTCCGGCAGCCGGTGCACGGCGCGGTCGACCAGGGCCAGCAGCACCGCGACCGGCGCGGCGAGCAGCCATACCACCAGCTCCGGCCGGGGCCCCGTCGCGGCCGCGAGCGCCCCGCAGACCAGGGCGGTGACGACCGGAACGCCCACGGCGCCGGTGGCGGGCGCGGAGGTGGCCGCGCGTCCGGCGCCGCCCACCGGGACGGCCACCGCGCACGGGGCGCAGCGCGGTGCTCCGAGCCAGCCGCGGGCGGGGCCCGTGAACGGGTGGCCGGCGGGGCAGGCGTCCCGCCACGGCTCGTCGGGCTGCACGGACAGGCGGTACGCGGCGCGCGGCACGAGCAGGCCGGTGGCGGCGCCCCACAGGGCGGCGACAGCGATCAGCGTGGCGTACACGCACCCGACCCTAGGGCGGGGCGGCCGGCCGGTCATGGGCCCACGGGCCCACTGCCGCCGGGGCCGGGCCCACGCTACGGTCACCGCCCATGGGAAACCCGCGCACATGGCGCAACGGAACCGGCCTGCTGCTCCTGCCCGGCGCGTCCGTCCCCGTCGAGATCGCCGCGTCCTACGGCACCCGCAGGCGCGGCCTGCTGGGCCGGGACGGCGTCGCGGGCGCGCTGCTGCTCAGCCCCTGCAACAGCGTCCACACCTTCCGGATGCGGTTCCCCATCGACGTGGCCTACCTGGACCGGGCCCTGACGGTCGTCGACGTGGTCACCATGGTGCCCGGCCGCCTCGGGCTGCCCCGCCCGCGCGCCCGTCACGTCCTGGAGGCCGAGGCCGGGGCCATGGCACGGTGGGGCATCCGGCCGGGCACCGTCCTGGACATCAGGGCGGACCCGGGCCCAGCAGGGTGAACGCCCCATAGGCCCCGGAGGCCAGCGCCAGCCCCGCCAGCACCGCCACCAGGGTCCCGTTCCGCAGCCGGGCCAGGGCCACCGCCGCCGGGAGCAGCAGCGGGAACGCCGGCATCATCAGGCGCGGCCGGGAGCCGAAGTACGCGGCGCCGACCAGCGAGACGACCACGACGGCGAGGGCGTACACGAGCACGGGCAGCGGCTGCCGCTGCCGGACGCACAGCCACGCCACCCAGCCGACCAGGGCGAGCGCCGCGCACAGCCCCACCCCGGCGAGCGGCACGGGGCCGGTCAGGTGGGTCCACACGAACCGGGCCAGCGCGACGCCCCCGTCGATGCTGTTGCCCCACGCGGCCTGCACCTCGAAGTACGCGGTCGCGCTGCCCCGCCGTACGGCGACGAAGACGACGTACCCGAGCCAGCCCAGCGGCGCGAGCAGCACGCCCACCGCCATCCGGGCCGTCAGCCGGCGTTCGCGGACGACGGTCATTACCGCCGTGACGCCGAGCGCCGCGATCAGCGCGGCCGCCGACGGCCTGGTCAGTCCCGCGCCCACGCACAGGACGCCCGCCCACACCCACCGCTCGCGCAGCACCGCGTACAGCGACCAGGCGGCGAGGGCGGTGAACAGCGACTCGGTGTACGCCATCGACTGCACGAACGCCGTGGGGTACACGCCCCACAGCACGGCCAGCACCACCCCGGCGCGCCGCCCCGCGACATGGGCCCCGACCGCGTACACCCCCCACGCGGCGGCGAGCGAGGCCGCCCACGCCACCACGAGCCCGGCGCTCGCCGCCTCGATCCGCAACACCTGGGCCAGGCCCCGCTCCAGGGCGGGCAGCAGGGGGAAGAACGCCAGGTCGGAGTGGACGCCGCCGCCGGGGAGCGTGACCTCGTGGCCGTACCCGTGGTCGGCGATGCGCGCGTACCAGACGGAGTCCCAGCGGCCCTTCAGCCGGTGCAGGGCGTCCTCGCCCGCCACGGCGGCGGCGACGGCGAGCACCGCCAGCCCCACCGCACGCACCGCGGCATAGCCCCACAGGGCGGGCGCGGCGGAGGACGGTCGGTCTGCGTGCGGGGACATGCGCCCGATTATCGCGGCCGGCACCGACAGTCGTCGGCCGGGCTCCTCCCCCTCCCCTTCTCCCGGGCCTACCGGGCCTCCTCGAGCTCCTCGATCGGTACGTCGGTGACCGCCGCGACCATCAGGTGCGGGGCGTCCCCATCGCACTGGGAGAGGCTGACCGCCACCCAGCGCGGCCCGGAGGGGGAGGCGACCGGGCCCCACACCGCCAGCTCGCCGTACAGGTCGAAGGCGCGCAGTTCCGCGAAGAGCGGCAGCACCGACTCGTCGTCGATCTCCCGCAGGAGGAACGCCCGCATGCTCACCTCCCGGTGCGGCCCCCACCGCTCGGCGAGGGCGGCCGTGAGGGCGGCGAGGTACTCCTCGGCCTCTGCCTGCGCCGCGTCCCACTCCGGGCCGGGGACACCGACGTAGGAACGGCTCTCCCACAGGAGGCGCAACCGGAAACCGGCGCCATGGCTGCCGCTCCAGCCCTCCGCCCCGGACGGCTCCCCCTGGGTGGGGCCGTTCGCCGGAAGCGGTGCGCCGAGCAGGGCGTCGACGGCGGCCACCGTGTCCGTGACGTCGAACGGGTTCCCCGTCTTCTTCACAGCGTGCTCCTCTCCGGGCCCGGGCCCCGTCGGTCGGGAAGGGCCCCCCTTGCGGAGGCGGCGACTCCGCTCTGACAGGATCATGCCGCAAGCATTCAACGGGGAAAGAGAGCAACGAAGATGCGTACGTGGACTCGTGCCGTTCCGGCGGTGGTGGGCGCTCTGGCACTGGCACTGGCGGTGACCGGCTGCACCGACTCGGGCGGGAAGAAGAGCCGCGGCGACGGCTCCGGCTCCCACGGCTCGGACGCGGCGGGTGCGACGGGCGCGGCGGAGGACGGCAAGCAGACCTTCGTCCTGGGTGAGGCCAGCCCCGAGCAGGAAAGCGACATGAAGGCGTCGTCGGGGGCCAAGTACACCGTCACGCCGACCAAGGTCCAGACCGGCACCAAGGCCGACATGGACAACTCCGGGCTGGAGGAGGACAAGGAGGACGGCCCGCAGATCCCCGTCTACGTCTGGTCGACGCTCACCCACAAGAGCGGCAAGCCCATGGAGCTCGGCGACATGGACGACGACCTCGTCGTGCGTACGGACAAGGGCCAGCGCACCCGTGCGCTGCTCGTCCTCATGGGTGAGGCGAAGTGGCCGGACTGCCCGGCGACCGACAGCAGCAAGATGGTGAACGCGGGCCAGTCGGAGAAGATCTGCACCGCCTTCCTCATCCCAGCGGGCCAGAAGGCCGCGGCGGTGGAACTCACCCAGGGCTTCCACGCGGAGCCGCTGGAGTGGCCGGTCAAGAACTGACCGCCCCCGGGAGGGCGCACCGCCTGCCGCGTCAGGTCCGGTCCGCCCTCCCCGCCGTACGGCGCACGTCAGTCGCGCGGGAAGGAGACCTCCACGCGACGGTTCTTCTTGCGGCCCTCCTCCGTGCTGTTGTCGGCGATCGGGTACTGCTCGCCGTAGCCGCGGATCTCGTACGTGATCCCACCGGAGGCGAGCAGCGGCGCCAGCACCTTGTGCACGGCGTCGGCCCGCTGCTTGGAGAGCACGTCGCCGTGGGCGGAGGAACCGAGGTTGTCGGTGAACCCGAAGATGCGGACCTTGGTGGCGCCCTGCTTCTTGATCTCCTCGGCGATGGTGGCGATGCGGGAGTGGGCGTCGGACGTCAGCTTCGCGCTGTCCTTGCCGAACAGGACCTCGGCCTGGAGCGCGAACTTCAGGTTCGAGCTGGTCTCCTCGCGCCGCTCCTCGCCGCCCTCGGACTCGACGATCGAGATGAGCGGCAACACCTTCGCGGGCGCGAGCGTGGCACCGTCGCGCATCTTGAGCCCGGGCGAGTTCCCGTCCACCTCCGGCGGCGGCACGGTCGACTCGGTGCCCGGCGGCGTGCCCGGGATGTCATCGGCGTACGCCCCGGTGGCACCGCCGACCTGGACGCCCGCGAACAGCACTGCGGCGGCGAGCACGGACGCCGCGGGGCGGAGTGCGGTGCGCATCACGAGATCTCGATCGTCGCGCTCGGCATGAGCGGGATCTGCAGGTCGACCTGGGTGACGTTCGCCGGAGGCGCCGGGAACTGGGCGAAGACGGCGACTGATTCACCGGCCTTGACGCTCGTCACGCCCGTCGTGGTGAGCGGGTAGCCCTCGGTGTCGCGCAACACGTAGTAGCGCTTCTTCTCCGTCTTCTCGACCAGGGTGACACCTCCGAAGGAGGGGCCCGTCCGCGTCACATTGACCTCGGTGCCGCTCCACTGGGACTTCGCCACCAGCAGCTCCGACGTGGTGTTCTTGAGCGTGCCGGACACGGTGAGGAAGCCGCCCTCGTCGCGGACGGCGCTGTGCACGATGAACTGGAAGCCATCACTGCCGTTGATGGTGGCCAGCGTCTTGCTCGTGTCCGGCACCGTGGGACCGCTGTCCGCGCCGGACGTCGGCTGGTCGGCAGGAGCGGAGGAAGCGCTGCCCGCCTTCTCCGGTTCCTTGCCCTCCTGCCCGGAGCCCCCTCCGGCGTCCCCACCACCGCAGGCCGACAGGAGCACGGCCAGTGCTACAGCGGATACCCCGGCCGCCGCTCTGCGCGCCGCCGTCCCGTACCGATAACTCATGAGTGCCATTCCTTTGCGTTCATCGCGGTCAGTCCTCGGCGAGGCGAATGTCGAAGAGGTCGGACATGTCCGGGAGATCGGCCGGGTCCAGGTCGATGTCGTCGCCCTCGCACTCCAGCGCCTCGTCCGCGGCGTCGAAGCCGCACCGGGGAACGACGATCGCCGTCGCCGTCGCCGTAGCGGTCTTCCCCTCGGTGCCGGGCAGGATGGTGTCCCCCACCGGCTTCTGCGATTCCACCCTCACCGTCGACCCCCAGCGTCCGTCGGACAGCGGGTCGCACCCCACGACGTTCGCCCCGTTCCGCCCGGCGTACTGGTGGCTCGCGGCACACCCGCTCAGCCTGGGAACGAGGACACCGTCCAGGAGGTCGCCGAGGTCGTCGATGGTGAGGTCGAAACTGTCCCGTTGCTCACGGGCCGCCGCCAGCGCCGCGGCGTCCGCCGCCGACTGGGCGCCGTTGCGTGTCGCTCCCGCCTGGCCCACCGCGAAGAACGCGAGCGCGAGAAAGAGCAGGCTCGCCACTACGAAGATGTAGAGGGGCGAAGCCTGCCCTTGCTCGCGCGATGGACGCGGACGCGCGATCAGCCGCCGCCCACAATCTTCGTGATTTGCGTGACCAGGCCGTTCGCGATGGCCGCGCCGGCTCCCGACCCCACCACCGCCGCGATGATCACGCCCACCAGGATGATGATGCCGACGTACTCGACGGCGCCCTGGCCGCGGTCGCCGCGGCGCCTGAGTGCCGCGGTGGTCGTCTTCGCCCACGTACCCACGTACTGCGTGATGTTCGACAAGGTGGTCTCCTCCGGGCTCGTTGGGAGGAACGTACGGCGGGGTGAGGGGTCCGGGCATGGGCCTGGGGGCCCAAGCGGGGGCCCAATCGGGGAGGTGGGCGTGGTCAGCCACGGGTGGGTCCCCCTCCGTGCCAGATGGCGATGGCCTGGCCTCGGCTCGCGGCGTTGAGCTTGGCGAAGATGCGGTTGATGTGGTTCTTGACCGTCTTCTGGCTGATGAAGCACGCCGCGGCGATCTGCTGGTTGGTCATGCCCGACGCGATCAAGTCCATCACCTCCGCCTCCCGTTGGCTCAGTAATGAATGTGCCACATTCGCTTGCTGCTGCGAAGTGGTTTGCGGAAAGTGCCGCCATTCGGCGGGCGTTGCCGGACGCACCGGCGTTGCAGCCGCATACTGGGCGCGGACCGTCGCCAGCAGGGCGTTCGAGGCCGTGTGGGTGAAGTGCGCCCGGCCGAGCCGGGCGTCGCGTACCGCGTCGACCAGTTGGGCGGCGGTGAACTCGCCGTGGACCAGGTAGCCGCAGGCGCCCAGGCGGAGGGCCTCGTGGACGATCTCGGTCTCGCGGCTGTACGTGGTCATCAGGACCGGGGCCAGCCGGACCAGGTGGGGCAGGGCCGCGATGCCGTCGACGCCCGGCATGCGGACGTCGAGGAGGACGACGTCGGGGTGGTGGCGTACGGCGGCCTCGTACGCCTCGCGGCCGTCGGTCGCCTCGGCGGCCACCTCGATGTCCTCCCGGCCGGACAGCAGGGCGGTCAGACCCGCCCGGACGACGGGGTTGTCGTCGGCGACGATCACTCGCAGGTGCTCATGCATGGTGGTGCGCCCTCCCTCTCCAGCGCCCGTACCGGCAGTTCCAGCCGGACCTCCGTGCCCTTCGTGGCCCGCCCGCGGCCGATGCGGATGCGGGCGCCTATCGACGCGGCGCGCTCCACCATGCCGACGAGGCCGAAGTGGCCCGCCCGTTTCAGGTCGTCGAGCGTCGTGCCGGTGGGCAGTCCGCGGCCGTCGTCGTAGACGCTCAGGCACAGGATGTCGTCGGTGACGCCCGCCGAGACGGTGATGCGGGACGGCCGGCCGTGCCGGTGGGCGTTGTCCATGGCCTCCGCGGCGACGGCCAGGAGCTGGCGGGCCACCGCCTGCGGCACCCCGGGCGGGGCGGCGCCCAGCGGCCGGTAGGCGGCGCGTACGCCGTGGCGCCGGGCGAAGTCGGCCGTCCGGGCGGCCAGCTCGGCCGTGAGGTCCACCCCGCCGTCCAGGCCCGACTCGCGCCGGAGGTCGGCCAGCAGTTCACGGGACTCGGCGGCGGCGCGGCGGGCGGAGCGGGCCACCAGTTCCGCCTGGCGCCGGACCGAGGCCGGGTCCGCGCGGTCGGCGGTGGACGCCAGGCCGTCGGCGGCCAGGGCCAGCCCGTGCAGGGTCTTGGCGACCGAGTCGTGCATCTCCCGGGCGAGCCGTGCCCGTTCGGCCTCCACCGCGCCGTTCACGGCGAGCCGGGCACGTGCCTCCGTGAGGGCCTGACTGGCGGCGCCGAAGTCGAGGATGAGGCCCCGCAGGGTGGAGCCGACCGCGCCGGCGATCACGCACAGGCCGGGGAAGAGGAGCGAGGACGGCTCGACCGACACCTCCCTGCTCACCCCGTACGACAGCAGGAGCAGCAGCGACTGGAGGACGGCGAAGAACGCCGCCCCGCGCCAGCCGTACAGCAGGCCGGCGAGCAGCGGCGTGCAGATGGTGACGTAGGCGAGCGTGGACTCGGGTGACGCGGTGGCCAGCAGCAGCGCGCCGAACAGCATGTCGGCCGCGAGCACCGCCGGGTGGCGCAGCAGGATGCGGCCGAACCGCTCCCAGTCGCGCAGCAGGACGTACGACACCATGAAGGTGATCAGCACGGCCGCGCCGACCAGCCAGGTGCCGAGGCCCGGTGCCGCGCCGTCGAGGGCGAACGGGGACGCCAGGACGATCATCGCCAGCCGGAAGCCGAACACCTGGCGGCACAGCGCCTGGAGGGCGTTGATCTGGAGCGGCAGGGAGGGCGGGTCCGGTGTCCTCAGGGTCATGGGGTCACCCGCCGATGATGTCCGCGAAGTCGACGCCGGAGCCGTAGTAGAAGCTCAGGGCGATCAGGATCATGGTGGCGGGCAGCATCACCATCGTCACGACGAGGGTGGTCTTCGGTACGGCCTTGGCGGCGGTGCGGCGGGCGTGCTGCGCGTCCGTGCGCCGCATGTCGTTGGCGATCTGGATCAGGGTGTCGACGATCGGGGCGCCCAGCTCCTCGCCCTGCTGGAGGGCGGTGACGAACATGGAGACCTGCTCGGAGGCGTTGCGCCTGCGGAGCTGGTCGAAGGCGTCGCGGCGGCTGACGCCCATGTCCATCTGGCGCAGGGTGATGCGCAGTTCGTCGGCCCAGGGCCCGGAGTACTTCTCGGCGACGCGTTCCAGCGCCTGGCGGAAGCCGAGGCCGGCGGAGACGACGACGGCGAGGACGTCGAGGAAGTCGGGCAGGGTGCGTTCGATGTCGTCCTTGCGGCGCCGGACGGCGAGCCGCAGCAGGACGTCGGTCCAGGTCAGCCCGTACGCGAGGATGACGACGGCGACCACCGCCTGGCCGCGCGCCAGCATGGCGAGGGCGGCGAGGACACCGAGGAAGCCGTACACGGCGCGCCGGGCGGCGTACCGGTCGACGGTCATGCCGCCGGGGTTGCCCGCCATGTCGAGGCGGAGGCGCAGCGCGTCGACCCGTTTGGGGCCCATCATCCGCAGGACGGCGGGCGCCCAGCGCATGCCGAGCCGGTCGACGCCGGAGCCGACGGCGGTGGTGCGGGTGGCGCCCACTTCCAGCGCGAGCACCAGGTCCTGGGGGAGCCGCGCGTCGGCCCGGTACATGCGGACGCCGTGGAAGACGCCGTACACGGACAGGCCGATGACGGCCGCGTACAACAGGCCCATGACGTGTCACCTCCTCAGACTCGGATGCGGGAGAGGCGGCGGATGAGGACGAACCCGGCGGCGTACAGGCCGAAGGCGAGGACGGAGCCGATCTGGCCGACGGCCGAGCCGGTCATCCTGTCGAGCGCGCCGGGCGCCATGCCGTTGATCATCAGCAGGAAGCCCAGGCCCAGCAGGGGCAGCGCGAAGGCGGTCACCTTGACCTGGGAGAGGAGGGTGATGACCTCGCGCCGGGTCTCCTTGCGCTCCTCCAGGGTGCTGGTGAGGTTGCGCAGCGAGGTGACGACCTGGCCGCCGGCGCGGTTGGACAGCACGAGGGTGGAGACCAGGACGACCAGTTCGCGGGAGGGCAGGCGGTCGGCGAGGTCGCCGAGGGCGTCGTCGAGGCTGTGGCCGACGGCGAGCTGGTCGGCCACCTTGCGCAGCTCCTCGCCCGCCGGGTCGTCGAGCTCCTCGGCGGCCATGGCGATGGCGGTGCGGAGGGCGAGGCCGGCCTGGGTGGCGTTGGCGAGGACGCGCGTCAGCTCGGGGAGCTGGTTGATGAACGCCTCGGTGCGCCGCAGGCGCTGCCAGTTGAGGAAGGAGTTGGCGCCCCACAGGCCGGTGAGGGCGGCGAGGGCGCCGAAGAACGGGGCGAAGACCGCGGCGACGGTGAGGTGGATGCCGAGCAGGGCGGCCACCGTGTAGACGGCGTACTCGCCGGGGGTGAGGTCCAGTCCGGTGGCGGCGATCCTGCGTTCGAGGCGGCGGCCGGGCGCGGTGGCGCGCAGGCGCCGGTCGAGGCGGACGAAGCGGCGGCGCCGGCCGACGGGCGGGAGTTGTCCCGTCTGGGTCATCCGGGCCACGAGGGCCTGGCGCTGCGCGTTGCCGGACGCGTAGGCGTGGACGCCCGCGACGCCCAGCACGCAGGCGAGGAGGGTGACGCCGAGTGTCAGGAGCGGGACGTTGTCCATGGGGTTCATGGGGTCATGGGTCCAGTCGGGCAGTCGGGGGGCGGCGGTCAGGCGGTGGTGGCGCGGCGGAGGGCGAGCTGTTCGTCGGTGTGGGCGACGCCGAAGGCGGGCGGGACGGGCTCGCTCTTGAGGCGGAGGCGTTCGGCGACGCGGCGCGGGAGCGGGTGGTACGCGAAGTGGCCGTGGACGCGTCCGTCGGGGGTCATGGGCTGGGCGACGAAGCGGCAGACGGTCACGATCCGGTACTCCTCGCGCCCGTGGGAGTCGACGATCGCGATCTCGGTGATCTTGCGGGCGCCGTCGGCGTGCCGGGTGAGCTGGACGATGACGTCGACGGCGCTGTTGATCTGGTCCTTGATGGCGGCGAACGGGACCTCCACCTCGGACATGGAGCCGAGGGTCTGGAGGCGCATCAGGGCGTCCTCGGCGCTGTTGGCGTGGACGGTGGCGAGGGAGCCGTCGTGGCCGGTGGACATGGCCTGGAGCATGTCGAGGGTCTCGCCGCCCCGGACCTCGCCGACGATGATGCGGTCGGGGCGCATGCGCAGCGAGTTGCGGACGAGGTCGCGGATGGTGACGCGGCCCTTGCCCTCGACGTTGGGCGGGCGGGCCTCGAGGGTGATGACGTGGGACTGCTGGAGCTGGAGCTCGGCGGAGTCCTCGATGGTGACGATCCGCTCGCCGTCGGGGACGAGGCCGGACAGCGCGTTGAGGAGGGTGGTCTTCCCGGTGCCGGTGGCGCCGGAGACGATCACGTTGAACTTGGCGCGGACGAGCCCGGCGAGCAGCATCACCATGTGCTCGTCGAGCGAGCCGAGGGCGACCATCTCCTGGAGCGTGAAGGCGCGCGGGAAGCGGCGGATGGTGAGGATGGGGCCGGAGAGGGACAGCGGCGGGATGATGACGTTGACGCGTTCCCCGGAGGGGAGGCGGGCGTCGACCATCGGGTTGGACTCGTCGACGCGGCGGTTGACGGTGGAGACGATCCGCTCGATGGTCTGCATGAGCTGCTCGGTGGACGAGAACCGCATCGGGAGCTGTTCGAGGCGGCCGCGCCGCTCGACGAAGACCTGCTCGGGGCCGTTGACCATGATCTCGCTGATGGAGGCGTCCTCGAGGAGCGGTTCGAGGATGCCGAGCCCCAGGGCCTCGTCCACGACGCGGCGGATGAGCTGGGAGCGTTCGGAGGAGGACAGGACGGGGCCCTCGCGGCTGATGATGTGGCCGAGCACCCGCTCCAGGCGGGCGCGGCGCTCGGCGGTCGCCAGGGCGGACATCTCCGCGAGGTCGATCTCCTCCAGGAGCTTGACGCGGTAGACGCCGACGAGGTGGTTGTCCTCTCCCTTGCCGTTGGCCGGCTCGGGGCTGCTGATGCGCGCCCGCAGGCTCATGTCGCTCTCGGCTCCCTCAGTCGGTGGCGGGCGTGGTGACGGGCATGGTGGTGGACCTCTGGGCGCTGGGGAGGGTGAACAGCGGCAGGACGGAGGGGATGGGTACGGTCGCGGTGGCGGTGACCGCCTCGCCGCCGCCTCCGACCCCGACCTCGGCGCCGAGCCAGCCGCTGACGGCGGCCTCCCCCGCGGCCCCGGCGTCCGCCGTCGGGTCCTGCGACGCCACCCGGGCCGCCGCCCGCGACGCCGTGCCCGCCTGCTGCACGGCGTACGCCACGAACCCGAGCTGGACGGCCGCGAGCGCGGCGGTCAGCAGCACGGCGACCCAGCCGACGAACTCGACGGCCGACTGGCCGCCCTCCCGGTGGCGCCGCCCTGTCCACGCGCGGACGGTCATTCGTCGCCCTCCCTGGCCACGGACGCCGTGCCCCGCACGGGTACGGGGATGTCGAATCCGGGGAACAGCACGGGGACGTTCACCTCCACGGAGGCCGTGTAGAGGGCACCGCCCCCGCCGCACTCGGGGCTGACCGTCCACGCCCCCGACACGCTCCCCTGCGCGGCCGCCGCGCACGCGCCGTCCCCGCCGACCGTGCCCGCCCGGGCCGCCTCGTCCGCGGCGTTGCCGGCCAGGGAGTAGGCGTAGCCCACGAGGGCGGCCTGCCAGAGCAGGACGATCACGCCGAGCACGACCGGGACCATGCCGGTGAACTCGACGGCGACCTGCCCCCGGTCGTTTCCGTAACGGCGTCTCATGACGTGTCCCCTATTTGCCGCGTGCCCGCCGGAGGCCCACCGCGCCCCGGTCGCCACGGAACTTCCCCTGCTTGCCTTCCCCTTCGGGCGCCCGGACGATCCCCAGCTCGCCGGCGAGTGCCCACAGCGCCTGTTTGACGGTGGACTTGGCCTCCAGGTCCTGCATGCGGCCGGCGTCGACGACCGACTGGAGCTCCTTGAAGTGCGCGGGTACGGAGGTCCGGGCGACACGGGTGCCGGTGATCTTCTCGACGAGCGGCGGCTGGATCTCGGTGGTGCGGACGTGCCGGTTGACGACCGTCACGGTCTCCTCCGCCTTGCGGATCTGGAGCCGGTCCCACAGCCGCACCATGCGCTTGGCGGCCCGCACGGCCACCACGTCGGGCGTGACGACCAGCAGCGCGGTGTCGGCCATCTCGATGGCGGCGGCGTTGGCGGTGTCCATGTGCGTGCCGCAGTCGACGACGACGACCTCGTAGCGGTTGCGCAGCGCGCTGACGATCTGGCGGACGGACCGGTCGGTGACGTCCTCGCCCCGCTCCCCCTCCCCGGGCGCGAGCAGCAGGGCGATGCCGGAGTGGTGGGCGTAGAGGGCGTCCTGGAGCACCCGGGGCGATATGTCCTGGATGGTGGCGAGGTCCACGATGGACCGCCGGAACTGCACGTCCAGGTAGGAGGCCACGTCCCCGGACTGGAGGTCCAGGTCCGCGAGGGCGACGGACAGGCCGGACGCCCGGGCGGCCAGGGCGAGCTGCACCGCGGTGACGGTGGTGCCGACGCCGCCCTTGGCACCGCTCACGGTGACGACCCGGCCGCCCGGTCCGGTGAACACGTCGCCGCCCTGCCCCAGGTGGCGCCGTACGCCGGCGGACCAGGCGGCGGCCGACTGGACGCGCTGGGCGAGTTCCTCGTACGACAGCGGCATGCCGACGAGGCCGCGGGCGCCGGAGTCCATGGCGGCCGAGTAGAGCCCGGGGCCCGCGTCGGTGGTGACGAGGACGACGCCCACCGCCGGGAAGCGCAGGGCGACCTCCCGGATGAGTTCGAGGGCGGGGACGGGGCCGATCCGCTCGTGGACCAGCACCACCTCGGGCAGTTCCTCCAGGGACTCGGCGGCGAGCCGCGCGAGGGTGTCGATCAGCGAGGTCGAGTCGCCGACCGGTCCGGCCGGTTCGGTGTCGGGGAGCTGGCTGAGGAGGGTGGTGATGGAGCGGGCGGCGTCGGGGTCGCCGACGGCCGGGAGGATGCGTGTGGTCATCCGGCCCTCACTTGTTCCTGTCTTCGTCGAGCGTGTAGCTGCCCTCGCCGGGCCGGAGGACGGTGGGGCTGTTCCTGGGCAGCAGCGCGAGCCGCACGTGCTCGGCGAACGACTCGGCGTACGCCACGCGCTGGGCGTCGGCGGTGGAGAGGGCGAAGGTGATCGGCACGGCCTCCCGGATGCCGACGCCCCGGTTGTCGTCCCGCTTGCCGTCGAGCGGGGTGAGCTTGCCGACGTCGAGGACGCGGGCGTTGGCGACGATGATGCGGGACTCGGCGACGGCGTTCTTCTCGCGGTTGTCGTCGTCGAAGGTGGCGAAGATGTTCACCAGCGAGCCGGCCGTGATCTTCCCGGCGACGCCGGTGGCGGCGTCGATCATGATGGCGATCTCCTGCTGGCCGCTCTCGAGCGCGGGCCGGTTGGCGATCATGTCCTCCTGGAGGAGCGAGCCTCTCTTGAGGTCGGTGACGGCGATCTTGTCCTTGACGACGGCGAGGTCGGTGACGGCATTTCCGGACAGCCAGCGCTCGGGCATCCTTATCTTCCGGAACTGACCCGGCTGGAGCGCGGTGTAGGCGGCCACGTCGGCCTTCAGCTCGTACGCGTCGACCTCCGGGCCGACCTTGGAATTCACGTCGCTGATCACCGTGACCACACCGGCGAACGCGCCGAGGGCGCACAGGACCGAAAGGAGCAGGAGAAGGACACCGCGGCGCTGACGTGAATTCATGGGCGGGGGGACCTCGTGAGTGGACGTGGGCGTGGGACCGTGCGGAGACGTGCGGGTGGCTGACGAGGGCGCGAGGGCGGGCCCGGCGCCGGCGGGGGCCTCATGCCGTGCCCTGGACGGGCTCGGGCGGGACGAGGGGGGCCGAGCAGAATCCGCAGCGGTCGCCGATGAGGTCGATGCCGCACCAGGAACAGATCTCCCGCCGCACGGAGGCGACGAGTTGGTAGAGGATCGAGATGTCGGGGAGGAAGGCGGCGAACTCGATCAGCTTCGCGGTGCCCCACCATTTCGGGGACGCGGCCGGCAGCGGGCTGTCCACGACACTCTGGACCCGCCAGGCGGGTGCGAGGGACTCGGTGACCCATGCGGACGTCGACTGGCCCCGTGCCACGAGTAAGTGCGTGCCGAACTCGGGGCCGGCGAGCTGCTCCCCGGTGCCGATCCTGACGAGCTGCGGCGCCGGGTTGGCCAGGACGCCGAACTGGGAGCCGGGCACCCAGGACTTGGCGTGGGACTTCAGGCCGACGGGGACGCGGTCGAGCCGGGTGACGCTGTGGAGCAGGGCGCCCGCGTAGACGTAGTGGGCCAGCAGCCGGGCGGCCGAGGCCAGCACGCCGGCGCCGAAGTCGCAGACCGACAACTGGCGGAGCTGGCGTACGAGTACGGCGACGCCGAGCGGCGGGAGGTCCAGTCTCAGCAGGGCGATGCGGTCGCTCTCCAGGACGGAGCGGACGGTGTGCAGGCGGCGTTCGTGGGCGGCGGGCAGGGAGGCGGGGTAGAGGGCGACGACGTAGCCGTGCTGTTCGACCATGACCTGCATGTCCGCGACGGCGGCGTCCAGCGGCTGCGCGTCGGGGTGCGGCAGCAGGGCCGCCGTGGGCGTCTGGTGGTCGGTCGGTGGCAGCACCAGATCGGCGCTGGTGACGGCAATTGCGGTCGGCACGCTGTTCCCCGTTCAGCTCCGGCCGCCGGCGTTCCGGCGAACCGCGGACAAGCTCTGCCCGCTCCTCCACGCTCCCCTGCCCACCCGCACTTTAGCCACGTCTCAGGGGCCAGAGAACAGCTTTCAGATCGCTCGCTCACGCCGGGGCGAAGGACCGCGGGTGACCAATCAGGACGAAGGCGTCAGCAGTTAACTCCTGTTTCGTTCCACAGGTCTTGACAAGTCGATTGGTCTGGACCAGTTTTACGGAAACGGCGGTGGCCACCGTTCCCCAGCACCTCCCCGACTCCCCCACCGGAGGCAGCACGTGGACCCCACGCACCGCGCACGCACGCGTCACGGAAGATGGCTCTCAGGGAGCCTGGCGCTGGCCGTGGGCGCCGGGCTCGCCCTGGCCGGCGGCACGGCCGGCACCGCCCACGCCGCCGACGTCAACGTCGCCAAGAACGCCGGCTTCGAGTCCGGCCTCGCCAACTGGACCTGCTCCGCGGGCAGCGGCGCCACGGTCTCCTCGCCCGTGCACGGCGGGACCGCCGCGCTCAGGGCCACGCCCGCCGGCCAGGACAACGCCCGGTGCTCCCAGACGGTGGCCGTCAAGCCCAACTCCACGTACACGCTCAGCGCCTGGGTGCAGGGCGGGTACGCCTACCTGGGCGCGACCGGCACCGGGACCACCGACGTGTCGGCGTGGACGCCCGACTCGGCGGGCTGGAAGCAGCTCACCACCCGGTTCACCACGGGCGCGAGCACCACGTCCGTGACCGTCTACACGCACGGCTGGTACGGGCAGGCCGCCTACTACGCGGACGACATCTCCGTCTTCGGGCCCGACGGCGGCGGGGGCGGCGACCCCGACCCGGTGGTGCCCGCCACGCCCGCCGGGCTCGCCGCCGGCGCGGTGACCTCCTCGTCCGTCGCCCTGAGCTGGAGCCCCGTCCAGGGGGCGACCGGCTACCACGTCTACCGGGACGGCACCCGGGTCCAGTCGGTGACCGGGCCGTCGGCGACCGTGACCGGGCTGGCCGCGGACACCTCGTACAGCTTCCAGGTCAGCGCCACCAACGCGGCCGGCGAGTCGGCCAGGTCGGCGGCGGTCGCGGCGAGGACCTCACCCGGCGGGCAGAACCCCGACCCGGCCGTGCCCCGCCACGCGGTGACCGGCTACTGGCAGAACTTCAACAACGGCGCCACGGTGCAGAAGCTGCGCGACGTGCAGGCGCAGTACGACATCATCGCCGTGTCGTTCGCCGACTCGACCGCGACCCCCGGCCAGATCGTCTTCAACCTCGACCCGGCCGTCGGCTACGCCTCGGTGGCGGACTTCAAGGCGGACATCGCGGCCAAGAAGGCCGCGGGCAAGTCCGTGATCATCTCGGTGGGCGGCGAGAAGGGCAACGTCACCATCAACAGCGACGCGTCGGCGACGGCGTTCGCGAACAGCGCGTACGCGCTGATGCAGGAGTACGGCTTCAGCGGGGTCGACATCGACCTGGAACACGGCATCAACTCCACGTACCTGACGAAGGCACTGCGCCAGCTCTCGGCGAAGGCCGGGCCCGGCATGGTGCTGACGATGGCGCCGCAGACCATCGACATGCAGAACACCGGGACGGAGTACTTCAAGACGGCGCTCGCCGTGAAGGACATCCTCACCGTCGTCAACATGCAGTACTACAACAGCGGCTCGATGCTGGGCTGCGACGGCAAGGTGTACTCCCAGGGGTCCGTGGACTTCCTGACCGCCCTGGCCTGCATCCAGCTCGAGGGCGGCCTCGACCCCTCGCAGGTCGGACTGGGGGTGCCCGCCTCCACGCGGGGCGCCGGCAGCGGCTACGTCGACCCGCAGATCGTGAAGAACGCGCTGGACTGCCTCACGCGCGGCACCAACTGCGGCTCGTTCAAGCCGTCGAAGACCTACCCGGCGCTGCGCGGGGCGATGACCTGGTCGACGAACTGGGACGCCACGGCCGGCAACGCCTGGTCGAACGCGGTGGGGCCGCACGTCCACAACCTGCCGTAGGGGTCAGGCCCGGTTCGCCAGGTAGTGGTGCAGTACGGGGCCCAGTTCCGCCAGCCACTGGTGGAGCTGGGCCTTGCGCCTGGCGTCGATCCGGCACTCGTACAGCATGCCGCTGGGGTGCGTGACGGCCACCATCAGGACGGCGCCCCCGTGCGGCGAGGGCGCGTGGTGCACGGTGGCGACGCCCTGCCACGGGAAGTCCATGGTGTGGCCGTTGACCTCCAGGGACACCCCGGAGGCGTCCACGATCACGGAGTTGTGCCGGTCGTGCGCCATGAACTCGGGCCCGTCGGCGGGCACGCCGTACGGCGGGGGGTGCGCGACGCCGTACGGGGCGGGCGGCGGGCCGCCGTACGGGGCGGGCGGCACGGGGCCGCCGTACGGGGCCGGCGGCGCGCCGTACGGCGGCTGTATCGGCATCGGGGGGCCGAATCCGGGGGGCGTCGTCATGCCCCCCAGTATGGCCACCCGGGCCGCACCGGCGTCCTACCAGGGCAGCTCGCGCACCTGCTGGACGCAGAGCACCACGAACAGCAGGCCCGCCGCGGCCAGGGTGCCGTTGCTGAGCGGGCCGTTGCGCCACTCGCGGGGCGTCCGGTCGGAGTTGAGGAGCCACACCAGGGTCAGGGCCAGGAAGGGCATGAAGAAGGCGCCGATCACGCCGTAGACGATGACCAGGCCGAACGGCTGGTCCAGGAAGAGCAGGGCCATCGGCGGGAACGTCAGCCACAGCAGGTACGCGCGGAAGGGCACCGACTTCTCGCGTTCCCCGGCCGCGACCTCCTCGCCGGTGGTCGCACCCCGCTTGCGGAAGTGGGTCACGAAGTCGGCGAACATCAGGCTCACGCCGTGCCACACACCGATGAGGGAGGTGATGGAGGTGGCGAAGAAGCCGATGAGGAACAGCTTGGAGGTGACGGTGCCGTACCGGTCGGCCAGGACGCCCGAGAGGTCGAGGAGGCCCTTGTCGCCCTTGGCGAGCGCGATGCCGGAGGAGTGCAGCAGTTCGGCGCCGACGAAGAGCATGGCGACGACGAAGACACCGGTGGTGATGTAGGCGACCCGGTTGTCCAGGCGCATCACCCGCATCCAGGACGTGTCGGTCCAGCCCTTGGCGTTGACCCAGTAGCCGTACGCGGCCAGGGTGATCGTGCCGCCGACGCCGCCGATCAGGCCGAGGGTGTAGATCAGGGAGCCGCCCGGCAGCACGGGCACGAGGCCGGCGAGGGCGTCCCCGAGGTGCGGGGTGACGCGGACGGCGAGGTAGACGGTGACGACGAACATCACGCCGACCAGGAGGGTCATGACCTTCTCGAAGACGGCGTAGCGGTTGAACCAGACGAAGACCAGTCCGCCCACGCCGCACAGGACGGCCCACCACTTCAGGTCCATGACGTCCGGGAAGAGCGCCTGGAGGGGGAGCGCGCTGGAGGACATGGCGGCCGCGCCGTACACGAAGCCCCAGACGGCGACGTACACCGCGAAGTAGCCGGTGGTCCAGGGGCCGAGGCTGCGCCAGCCGTCGAAGAGGGTGCGGCCGGTGGCCAGGTGCCAGCGCCCGGCGGCCTCCGCCAGAGCGATCTTGATGAGGCAGCCGACGACGGCCGCCCACAGGAGCGTATAGCCGAACTTGCTGCCCGCGATGAGCGTGGCGACGAGGTCGCCGGCGCCTACGCCGGTCGCGGCGACGACGATGCCCGGGCCGATGTGGCGCCAGCTCGCCTTGCGGAGCCCGGGGCCGGTGCCCTCGGTCTCGTCCTGTCGCGCGGTGTCTGCCATGCGTGGACCGCCTTTCGTTCACCCGACGTGACGTCACCAAAGCGCGGGGCGGGGTGATCGCGCAAGAGGACCGGAGCGGGGACACGGCCGACGGCGCTCTTGACGCGGTCATGCCAGCGCCGGACGATGCCTCGCACGGGGAGACCCACCCCGTACCCCCCACCGCAGGAGACGACATGCGCTTGCGCATCCGCACACGCGGCAGAAGGTCCGCCACCCTCACGGCCCTCCTGGCGCTCGCCGTCGCGGCCCCGCTCGCCGCCACCGCGACCGCGTCGCCCACCGCGATACCGGCCACCTCCGCCGCCACCACGGAGGAGGTCATCCGGCAGTACGAGATCCACGGCCCCTCCACCCCCGCCGAACGCACCGCCATCGCCGCCACCGGCGTCGCGATCGACGAGGCCGACGACCACGCGGTCGTCGTCAGCGCCAACCACGAGCAGGCACGCAAGCTGCGCGCCCTGGGCCACAGGCTGGAGGCCCTGCCCGCCCCGCCCGACCGGACCGGCGGCAAGGCCGTCGGCGCCATGGACTTCCCCTCCGCCGACGCCCGCTACCACAACTACGCGGAGATGAACGCGGAGATCAGCCAGCGGCTCCAGCAGTACCCGACCATCATGAGCCGCCGGGTCATCGGCAAGTCGTACCAGGGCCGCGACATCGTCGCCATCAAGATCAGCGACAACGTGGCCACGGACGAGAACGAGCCCGAGATCCTCTTCACCCACCACCAGCACGCCCGCGAGCACCTCACCGTGGAGATGGCCCTGTACCTGCTGCGCGAGTTCGGCGCCGGCTACGGCTCCGACCCCCGCATCACCAGCGCCGTCAACAACCGCGAGATCTGGATCGTGCCCGACCTCAACCCGGACGGCGGCGAGTACGACATCGCCTCCGGCTCCTACCGGAGCTGGCGCAAGAACCGGCAGCCCAACTCCGGCTCCTCGTACGTCGGCACCGACATGAACCGCAACTGGAACTTCAAGTGGGGCTGCTGCGGCGGCTCCTCGGGCTCGTACGGCTCCGAGACCTACCGCGGCTCGGCGCCCGAGTCCGCCCCCGAGGTGAAGGTCGTCGCCGACTTCGTCCGCTCCCGCGTCGTGGGCGGCAAGCAGCAGATCAAGGCGGGCATCGACTTCCACACGTACAGCGAGCTGGTGCTGTGGCCGTACGGCTACACCTACAACGACACCGCCCCCGGCCTCACCCAGGACGACCGCGACGCCTTCGCGACCGTCGGCCGCAAGATGGCCGCGAGCAACGGCTACACCCCCGAGCAGTCCAGCGACCTGTACATCACCGACGGGTCGATCGACGACTACCTGTGGGGCGCGCACAAGATCTTCGGCTACACCTTCGAGATGTACCCGCGTTCCGCCTCCGGCGGCGGCTTCTACCCGCCCGACGAGGTCATCGAGCGGGAGACCAGCCGCAACCGCGACGCGGTGCTGCAACTGGTCGAGAACGCCGACTGCATGTACCGCTCCATCGGCAAGGAACAGCAGTACTGCGCCGCCTGACGGCGGTACGCGCGTGAAGGGGCACCCGGCCCGTGACGGCCGGGTGCCCCCGCCGCGCGACCGGGCGGGGGGGGGGACGGGTCAGTCCAGGACCGCCAGGGCGTCGATCTCGATGAGCAGGCCGGCGGGCAGACCGACGTAGACCGTGGTGCGGGCGGGGGGCACGGCGAGGCCGGCGAAGTACTCGTCGTAGAGGGCGTTCATCTCGGCGAAGTGCGCCGTGTCGGTGAGGTAGACGCGCACCATCATCACGTCGTCCCAGCTCGCGCCGCCCGCCGTGAGGACGGCCTCGACGTTGGCGAGCGTCTGCAGGGTCTGCTCGCGCAGGGCCGGCCCCGCGGGGATGGGCGCCTGTCCCTCGACGGCCGGGAGGAAGCCGACCTGGCCGGCGACCTGGAGGATGTTGCCCTTGCGCACGCCGTGGGAGAAGCGGGCGGGCGGGGTGGTGTGGGTGGCGGGGGTGATCGCGGTCTTCTCGGTCATGCGGTCGCTTCCTTGGGTGGGGTGGTTCCTGAGTACTCGCGGCTGATGGCGTCGGCGGTGCGGCGCACCAGCGGGAGCAGGCCGAGGAGTTCGTCGGCGGTGACGACGACGTTCGGCGCGGACACCGACATGGCGGCGACGGCCCGGCCGTCGGCGCCGCGCACGGGGGCGGCCACGCAGTTGATGGACTCCTCGTGGCCGCCGAGGTCGGTGGCCCAGCCCTGTTCGCGGACGGTCGCCAGTTCCTGGAGGAAGGCGGCGGCGTTCGGAATCGAACGGGACGTGTACATGGGGTAGTCGAGCTTCGCGGCGAGCACGCGGCGCTCGGGCTCGGGCAGGTCGGCGAGGAGCAGTTTCGCGACGGCGGCCACGGTGATCGCGACGGGCTTGCCGATGCGCGAGTACATGCGGACCGGGTAGCGGCTGTCGACCTTGTCGATGTAGAGCACCTCGCCCTCCTCGTACACGGCGAGGTGCACGGTGTGCCCGGTCTCCTCGCCCAGGCGCACGAGGTGGGGGTGGGCGATCTCGCGGATGTCGAGGTTCTCGACGGCTTCCTGCGCGAGGGCGAACAGCCGGGCGCCGAGGCGGTAGCGCTGGTCCTCCTGGCGGTAGACCAGGCCGTGCTCGTGGAGGGTGCGCAGCAGGCGCAGGGCGGTGGACTTGTGTACGCCGAGTGCGTCGGCGACCTGTCCGAGGTCGGCGGGGCCCCGCGCGAGCAGTGGCAGGATGCTGAGCGCGCGGTCGACGGTCTGGCTCATGGCGTACGTACCTCCTGGTCCTCCCCGGTCCGCGTCCAGCCGGGGCCGAGGTGCAGTCTCTCCCAGGCGGCGTCGTCCAGGCGGGCGAGGCGGTCGGCGTGCGCGGCGGCGGGCGGGACGCCCAGGTCGCCGGGGACGGTGAGCGCGGCGGCGGCCATGAGGTGTCCGTGGCGCAGGCGCTGCCCTGCGGGCCGCCCGCGGAGGGCGGCGGAGAGGTACCCGGCGGCGAACGCGTCACCGGCGCCGACGGGTGCGACGACGTCGACGCGCGGGGCGGGCACGAAGGTGACGGCGTCCCGGAGCGCGGGCGCGGAGGCGTCTTCCGGGGGCGGGGGCGCGGAGGCGTCTCCCGCGGGCGGGAGCCCCGCGCCGTCGCCTTCGCGGCTGAACGCCGTGGCCCCGCGCCCGCCGTGCTTCACGACCACCACGGCGGGCTCCGGCAGCGCCGCCCGGATCGCCGGCGCGCCCCGCAGGCCCCACGCCGCCTCCGCCTCGTCCTCGCCGACGAAGACGAGGTCGGCGCCGCGTGCCAGGCCGAGCAGGACGGCGGGGTCGGCGGCGCGCCACAGGCCGGGCCGGTAGTTGACGTCGAAGGAGACCAGCGGGCGGCCCGGGCTGCGGGCGGTGAGGGCGCGCGTCAGGGCGAGGCAGCCGTCCGAGAGCGCGGCGGTGATGCCCGACAGGTGCAGCACGCGCCCGCCGGCGAGGTCCTCGCGGGGCACGGTCCCGGGGGACATGGCGGACGCGGCGGACCCGGCGCGGTAGTAGACGACCTCGTGGGCGTCGGTGGCGCGGTCGGTGGCGGTGCGGAAGTAGACACCGGTGGGGCGGGTGGGGTCGCGGCGTACGGCGGTGGTGTCGACCCCGTACGCGGCGACGGCCGCGACCAGGTGGTCGCCGAATCCGTCGGCGCCGACGCGGCTGACCCACCGTGTCCGGTGGCCCGCCGCCGCGAGCGCGCAGGCGACGTTGGACTCGGCGCCCCCGATGGCGCGGGTGAAGGAGGGCACGTCGGCGAGGCGGCCGGGGCGGGTCGGCAGGAATGTGACCATGGACTCGCCGAGGCAGACGACGTCGGTGGTGGTCACGCGGGGGCTCCTCACGGGATGCTCCGGGATCGGTCCATTGACCCGGCGTTCGCCGGATGTTAGACACCACTGAGCAATACACGCAATGACCGTTGCAGAGAATGCAACAGATGGGGAGGGGTCGCCATGGCCGCCGCACACCTCACGGCCGAGCAGCTCTCGGGCGAGCAGATCGACCACCGGTTCAAGGGCCTCCCCATGGACGCCGAGGGCCTGACCGTGGGCGAGCTGGCCGCCCAGCGCCGCGATCTCTTCACCGGCGGGTTCACCACCCCCGTCCTCGCCCTGTCCGCCGAGGCGCTGGAGCACAACCTGGCGCTGCTGGAGACGTACGCCGAGCGGCACGGCCTGGCCTTCGCCCCGCACGGCAAGACGTCCATGGCACCGCAGTTGTTCGACCGGCAGGTGGAGTACGGCGCCTGGGGCATCACGGCGGCAGTGCCGCACCAGGCCCGGGTCTACCGGACCTTCGGCATCCGGCGGATCTTCCTCGCCAACGAGCTGGTCGACGCCGCCGCCCTGCGCTGGGTCGCCGCCGAGCTGGACCGGGACCCGGACTTCCGGTTCATCTGCTACGTCGACTCCGTCCGCGGGGTCGAGCTGATGGACCAGGCCCTGGCGGGCCGCGGGCGACCCGTCGACGTCGTCGTCGAGCTGGGCGCGGGCGACGGTGCGCGCACCGGGGCGCGTACGGAGGCGGACTGCGCCGCCGTCGCGGACGCCGTCGCCGCGACGGACACGCTGCGCCTGGTGGGCGTCGCCGGGTACGAGGGCGAGGTGCCGGACGCCACGCCCGAGTCCGTGCGCGCCTGGCTGAACCGGCTCACCGCGATCGCCGTCGCGTTCGACAAGACGGGCCGGTTCGCGGACGACCTGGACGAGATCGTGGTCAGCGCGGGCGGCAGCGCCTGGTTCGACACGGTCGCCGAGGTGTTCGCCGGACTGCCGCCGCTGTCCCGCCCGGTGCTCAAGCTGCTGCGCTCGGGCGCGTACGTGTCGCACGACGACGGCCAGTACAGGAACCTCACCCCCTTCAACCGGGTTCCCGAGGAGGGCGCCCTCCGGCCCGCGTTCCGCCTGTGGGCGCAGGTGGTGTCCCGCCCCACGCCGGAACAGGCGTTCGTGAACGCGGGCAAGCGGGACGCCGCGTACGACCTCCACCTGCCCGAGGCGCAGGTCGTCCGCTCCGCGCGGGACGGCTCGGTCCGCCCGGCGGACGGGATCACCGTGACGCGGCTGTCGGACCAGCACGCCTGGCTGGAGACGGCGGCCGGCAGCGGCCTGGAGGTGGGCGACTGGGTCGGCATGGGCCTGTCGCACCCCTGCACGTCCTTCGACAAGTGGCAGCTCATCCCGCTGGTCGAGGAGGACGGCACGGTCGTCGACTTCATCCGTACCTTCTTCTAGGAGCCGCCGGAATGGACCTCGTCATACGGGACGTACGCGTCGTCGACGGCACCGGTGGCCCCTCCTACCGCGCCGACGTGGGCGTCACCGGTGGCCGGATCGCCGCGATCCGCCGGGAGGGCGAGCGCTCCCTGACCGGGGCGCGCGTCCTGGACGCGCACGGTCTCGCCCTGTCCCCCGGGTTCATCGACATGCACGCCCACAGCGACCTGGCGCTGCTGCGCGACCCGGACCACAGCGCCAAGGCGGCGCAGGGCGTCACGCTGGAGGTGCTGGGCCAGGACGGTCTGTCGTACGCGCCGGTCGACGACCGCACCCTGGACGAGGTCCGCCGGGCCGTCACCGGCTGGAACGGCGACGGTTCGGACGTCGACCTCGACTGGCGGACCGTCGGCGAGTACCTGGACCGCCTGGACCGCCAGGGCACCGCCGTCAACGCGGCGTACCTGGTCCCGCAGGGCACGGTCCGCGCGTACGCCATGGGCTGGGAGGACCGCCCGCCGACGGACGCCGAACTCACCCGGATGAGGCAACTGGTGGCCGAGGGCCTGGAGCAGGGCGCGGTCGGCATGTCGTCCGGCCTGACCTACACGCCCGGGATGTACGCGGGGAACGCCGAACTGACCGAGCTGTGCCGGGTGGTGGCCGCGTACGGCGGCTACTACTGCCCGCACCACCGCAGCTACGGCGCGGGCGCCCTGGCCGCGTACGAGGAGATGGTCGCCCTCGCCCGCGAGGCGGGCTGTGCCCTGCACCTGGCCCACGCCACCATGAACTTCGGCGTCAACGAGGGCCGGGCGCCCGAGCTGCTCGCGCTGCTCGACGCGGCGCTCGCGGACGGTGCCGACATCTCGCTCGACACCTACCCCTACACCCCCGGCTGCACGACGCTCGTCGCGCTGCTGCCGGGCTGGGCGAGCGAGGGCGGCCCCGAAGCGGTCCTGGCGAAGCTGCGCGACGACGCCACGGCCGAGCGCATCCGCCACGACCTGGAGGTCACCGGCTCGGACGGCTGTCACGGCGTACCCGTCGAGTGGGACACCGTCGAGATCTCGGGCGTCGCCCGGCCGGACCTGGCGGACCACGTGGGCCGGCGCCTCGACGGCTGGGCCGCGGCACGCCGGCTGCTGCTGGAGGACCGCCTGGGCACGACGATCCTCCAGCACGTCGGCCACGAGGAGAACGTCCGGGCGATCATGCGCCACCGCGTCCACACGGGCGGCTCGGACGGCATCCTCCAGGGCGCGAAGCCCCACCCGCGCGCTTACGGGACGTTCCCGCACTACCTGGGGCGGTACGCGCGTGAGCTGGGCGTCCTGTCCCTGGAGGAGGCGGTCGCCCACCTCACGTCCCGCCCGGCCGCCCGGCTGCGGCTGCCCGACCGGGGCCTGGTCCGCGAGGGCCACCGCGCCGACCTGGTCCTGTTCGACCCGGACACGGTCGCCGCGGGCTCCACCTTCGACGCCCCCCGCACCCTGCCGGCCGGCATCCCGCACGTCCTCGTCGACGGCCGCTTCGTCATCCGGGACGGCCGGCGCACCGATGTCCTCGCGGGGCGGTCCGTCCGGCGCACCCCGGCACCCTAGGGCGCGTGAGCCGCACGGGGCGCCCAGCCCTGCCCGGCCGCCGCCTCCCGCCGTACCAGCGCCCACCCCACCACGCCCGCGACGGCCGCCAGGGCGAAGCCGTACGGCGGGGTGGCACCGGAGGGCGCCGTCTCATAGGCGAGGGCGGCGCTCAGGACCAGGACGACGCGCCCGGCGCGGCCGTCGTGCGCGGTGGCGGCGACCACGGTGGCACCCCACAGCAGGTACCAGGGCTGGACCATCGGTGAGAGGGCGACCAGGACGAGCAGGGCCGGGCCCAGGGCGCGCACCGGGTCGAGGCGGCCGCGGGCGGCGCGCCACGCCAGGTGGCCGATGACCGCCAGCGCGGCCGCCAGGCCCAGGCGCTGGACGGCCGCCTTGACCGGGTCCGGATCGGTGCCCAGCAGCAGGTGGAGCAGCTCACCCAGGGCGAGGCCCAGGTCGCTGGTGACCGACAGCGCGGTGTGGATCGTGCCCGCGACGCTCTGGGTGCGCAGCCAGCCGAACCCGGTGCCGGCCGCCAGGGTCGCGGCCACGGCCACCGCCCCGGCGATCGCCCCCGGGGCCAGCAGCCCCTTGGCCACGCGGCCAGGGAGCGGGCCGCGGGCCGCCCGCCCGACGATCACACCGACGAACAGCAGCGCGACGGCCGCCGGGGACTTGACCATCATCGCGAGCCCGATCACCGCGCTGCCCGCGATCCACCGGCCGTCCCGGGCGAGGACCACGCCGGTCAGCATGAGCGCGATCATCAGCCCGTCGTTGTGCATGCCGCCGACCACGTGCATCAGCAGCAGCGGATTGAGCGCGCCCAGCCAGAGCGCGCCGCTCTCGCCCCCCTCGGAGGACCGCCCGAGCCGGCGCAGCGCCCGGACGGTCAGGACCAGCGCGGCCACGGCGATCAGCCGCATGCCGAGCACCGCGGGGACGATCGTCCCGCCCGTCACCCAGGTCACGGCCTGTGCCAGCACCAGGAAGACCGGCCCGTACGGGGCGGGCGTGTCCGTCCAGTTCCCGCCGACACTCGCGGCCGCGTCCCCGCCGAGGCCCGCCGGATCGAGTACGGAGGGCCCGGCGCCGTACACGTCGTGGCCCTCCAGGACCATCGCGCCCTGGGCGATGTAGCTGTAGACGTCGGCGCTGTAGAGCGGCGGGGCGAGCAGCAGCGGCGCCGTCCACCAGCCGAGCGTGGTGAGCGTCTCGCGCACGGACGCCCCGGCCCGCCCGTGGCCCCACCAGGCGGCGAGCAGCACGGTCAGCCCGGCGTACGCGAGGACGGTCCCCGCGACGGTGACGCCCGGCCCGTGCGGGACCCAGATCCCCCACGGGTCCCGGGCCGGCAGCGTTCCGGCGGCCCAGCCGCCCGCGGCCACCGCGACCGCCCCGGCCGCCCCGAGCCGGCGGTACCCGGCAGCGCTCATTGCCCACATGACCCGCCAACCTATCGGGCGGCCCCGGACACGTCCGTCGTGCCTCCCGGCCGGCCCACTGACCGCCCCGGTGCGTCGCCCCCGGCTGCCGCCGGGTGGTGGTGGGGCGTGGCCCCCTTCGCCCTGCCCGGCCGGCCCACTGACGCCCCTGGCGTCACCCCCGGCCGCCGCCGGTGGTGGTGGGGCGTGGCCCCTCCGGGCTCGCCTCCTCGAGGCCGGCGGCCTTGGGTCTCACATGAAGGGAGCCCACCCCTTGCCGCCAGCCTCTGCGGGGGCGACCCTGCACGGCCCCACCCCGGCCGTACGCCGTCCGCGGGCCGGTGGGTGTGGGAGGCGGCGAGCCTCCAGTCGTACGCCGTCCGCAGGCCGGTGGGTGTGAAAGACAGCGGGGCCCCGGCCGTACGCCGACCGCGGGCCGGTGGGTGTGGGGAGACGGCGAGGAGGGGCCGTGCAGGGTCGCCCCCGCTGGGGGTCCCCCCACGCCCTCCGGGCGTAGGGGGACGATTGGCGGCGTGAAACGGCGACGAGACCGGCTCGGCGCCCCGCCGACGGCGAGGAGGCGAGCCCGGAGGGGCCCCGACCCGGACCACCGACATCAGCCGACCCACCGGTGACCGCGCCGCACGGCACCCCGCCCCGACCCGGACCCACCGGCATCAGCCGACCAACCGGTCACCCCCACCGCGCCGCACGCACCCCGCCGGGCGTCAGTCGTCCGCGAGGGCCCGGGCGAAGCCCGTGTTGACCGCCATGAGGCCGCCGTCGACGCGGAGGGTGGTGCCCGTGACCCAGGACGCGTCCGGGGAGGCGAGGAAGGCGACCGCCGCCGCGATGTCCTCCGGCTCACCCACTCGGCCCAGCGGGTAGACCCGGTCCGCCAGGGCCTCCAGCTCGCGCTCCCGGCCCTCCCAGGCGCGGGTGCGGATCGTGCCGGGGTTGACCTGGTTGACGCGCACCCCGCGCGGGGCGGCCTCGGCCGCGAGCGTGCGGGTGAGCGAGGTCAGCCCGGCCTTGGCGGCGCTGTACGCGTGGCCGCCGAACGCCTGCTCGGCGTTGACCGACCCGATGTTCACGATCGCCCCGCGCCCCGACGCCGCCAGGTGCGGCAGCGCGGCCCGGGCGCACCGCAGGGCGCCGACCAGGGTGACGTCCAGGGACCGCTGCCAGACCTCGTCGGTCTCGTCCTCGAAGCGCGCGGCGTCCGGGGTGCGCGCGAAGGCGTTGTTGACGAGCACGTCCAGGCGGCCGAAGGTCTCCGCGGCGTACGCCACCGCCGCCCCGACCGCCGCCGGGTCGCCCACGTCGCAGCCGTACGCCGCCGCCTCGGGGATGGTCGCGGCCACCTCGTGCGCGAGGCCCTCGTCGATGTCCACGACCAGTACCCGCGCGCCCTCGGAGCCGAGCCTGCGCGCGGTGGCCTCGCCGATGCCGCGTGCCGCGCCGGTGACCACCGCGCCGTACCCGTCGAACCGTCCCGGAGCACCCATCCGGCGATGATCCCGCGCGGGCGCGGGGTGATCAAGAGCGCCTCGCGCGGGGGCGAAGTGGCACAAAACACGAGGCGTCCCACCCGCCACCGCCGTAAGCTCGCGACATGCAGGTGATCCAGTCCACGAAGCTCGCCAACGTCTGTTACGAGATCCGGGGCCCGGTGCTCGAGGAGGCGATGCGGCTCGAGGCCGCGGGTCACCGGATCCTGAAGCTCAACACCGGCAACCCCGCCGCGTTCGGTTTCGAGTGCCCGCCCGCGATCCTCGAGGACATGCTCCGCAACCTCGGCGAGTCGCACGGGTACGGGGACGCGAAGGGGCTGCTGTCCGCGCGGCGGGCGGTGATGAGTCATTACGAGACCAAGGGCATCCCGCTGTCGGTCGAGGACATCTACCTGGGCAACGGTGTCTCCGAGCTGATCCAGATGGCGATGCAGGCGCTGCTGGACGACGGCGACGAGGTGCTCGTACCGGCCCCGGACTACCCGCTGTGGACGGCGTCGGTGTCCCTCTCGGGCGGCACGGCGGTGCACTACCGCTGTGACGAGCAGAGCGACTGGATGCCGGACCTCGCCGACATCGAGCGGAAGATCACCGACCGCACCAAGGCGATCGTCATCATCAACCCGAACAATCCGACGGGTGCGGTGTACGACGACGAGATGCTGCGCGGGCTGACGGAGATCGCCCGCCGCCACAACCTGGTCGTCTGCTCGGACGAGATCTACGACAAGATCCTCTACGACGGCGCCACGCACACGCCGACCGCCGCGATCGCCCCCGACCTGCTGGTGCTGACGTTCAACGGCATGTCGAAGAACTACCGGGTGGCCGGTTACCGCAGCGGCTGGCTGGCGGTGTGCGGGCCGAAGGCGCACGCCTCCTCGTACATCGAGGGCCTGACGATCCTGGCCAACATGCGGCTGTGCGCCAACATGCCGGCCCAGCACGCGATCGCCGCCGCGCTCCAGGGGCGGCAGTCGATCGAGGCGCTGGTGCAGCCGGGCGGGCGGCTGCTGGAGCAGCGGGACGTGGCGTACGAGCTGCTGGTGCAGATCCCGGGCGTGACGTGTGTGAAGCCGAAGGGCGCGCTGTACCTGTTCCCCCGGCTCGACCCGGACGTCTACAAGATCAAGGACGACCGGCAGATGGTCCTGGACCTGCTCCGGTCCGAGAAGATCATGGTCGTGCACGGGACGGGCTTCAACTGGCACGAGCCGGACCATTTCCGGATCGTCACCCTGCCGAACGCCACGGACCTGGCGGACGCGGTGACGCGGATCGGGAACTTCCTGGACGGCTACAGCCAGCACTGACCGCCACACATAGAGTCGACTCAACTTTAGACAGAATCCAAGGTAGGATGGTCTCCTGTCGAGAGCAGGAGGCCGT
Source organism: Streptomyces sp. WAC05374 (assembly GCF_004353505.1). Classification (GTDB taxonomy): domain Bacteria; phylum Actinomycetota; class Actinomycetes; order Streptomycetales; family Streptomycetaceae; genus Streptomyces. Next base: position 93,546 of record NZ_SMNQ01000010.1, on the reverse strand, counting down.
CCACCATGTACGAACCGATCCGCACCAAGTCGGTCCACCGGATGGCCGACGACGCCCAGGACCGCATCCCGCACCGTTCCCGCGAGGAGGAGCTGGACATCCAGCTCGCCGGGCACCTGTCCGCCCTGCTCGCCGTGACCGACGAGCTCGGCGACGAGACGGCGGCGGAGCGCATCGCCCAGCAGGTCGCCCGGCTGCGCGGCGCCCCGCCCGCGCGGCACGCGGGGCTCACCGGCGCCGATCCGGCATCCCTGCACCGCCGGGCCCACGCGCTGGCGGGCCGGGCCCTGGTCGTCGCCGCCTCCCGGGCCGACACGGCCGCCGCGATCCTCGCCGCCGAGCGCATGGACGCGCACACCGCCGCGCTGAACGGGCTCGGCGGCGACCGCCGCCCCGTCGGCGCCCACTGACGGCCCCGGTCCGCGCCCGGGGAGGGACGCGGACCGGGTTGCCACTCATTGGCGCGGTGTCAGCGGCGTACCCACACCGTCGCCTCGGCGCTGGACGCCTCGTGGACGTCGTCGCCCGCGTAGCTGACGGTGTACGTCACCGAACCCCGCACGCGCGGCAGGTCCTTGAGGGTGAACGTGCCGTCGGCCGCGACCGCCACCGAGGTGAGCGCGCCGGTGCCGAGCCGGTCGGCGCGCTGGACGGCCAGCGTGATGCCGGACGGCAGCGGCCTGCCCTGGGCGGTGAGCTTGCCGGTGATCTCCAGGCCCGTGCTCTTGGACGCCTCGGCGGGCGCGGTGAGCGTGATCGCGCTGGGCGCCTTGGCCACGGACACGGTCAGGCTGACGTCCTCGGCCGGGCGGTGGGTGAGGTCGCCGAGGAAGGACAGCGTGTACGTCGACTCCCCCACCCGGGCGGGCACGTCCAGCACGGTGAACGTGCCGTCCGCGGCCACCTCGGCGGCGGCGATCCGGCGCGTGCCGTCCGCGTCGGTGCGTACGGCCGTGACCTGGACCGGCTCGGCGGGCGCCGGGCCGTCCAGCTCCAGGCGGCCCCGGATGCCGACCGGTTCGCCGACCACGGCCTGGGCCGGGGTGGAGGTCAGGCCGCCGGTGAAGCGGGAGTCGTACTGGGCGGCGGGCGGCTGGATGATGTGCAGCCAGTAGGCGTTGCCGGCCGCGTTGGTGGTGAGCGCGAAGAGCCGGGAGCCGTCCGCGGACCACTCCATGCCGCGCGGGACGATCCGGTTGCCGTCGAGCTCGCCCTCGTAGGCGAACTCCAGCGCGGTGGTGCCGTTCGCCGGGTCGGCGGGCTGGATCAGCAGGTCGGGCGTGGAGCCGCCGGCGGAGGCGCCGCGGGCGATGTACTTTCCGTCGCCGCTGAAGGCGACGGCGGAGGCGACCGCCCCGGCGGGCAGCGGCTGGTACGGGGTCGCGGCGTCGGACAGGTCGCCGGAGTTCAGCAGCCGGGTGCCGTGGGCGGCGTCCGCCACCGCGAGGTGCTTGCCGTCCGCGCTGACCGCGAGGTCCTTCAGGTCCAGGCCGCCCTTGCCCTCGGCGTCCGCGAAGCGGCGCGCGTCGCCGCGCACGGGGGTCTCGCCGCTGGTGTCGAAGGAGGTCAGGGCCGGGTCGGTGGCCTTCTCGTTCTTCGTCTGGCCCATGAACAGCCGGTTCGCGGCGCCCGGGCCCGACTCCAGCAGCATCCGGCCGGTGACGTTCCAGTTGGTGACGGACTGGACGCCGCCGCTGACGTAGTCGAGCGCGTGAACGGCGTACGCGCACTCGCTGTCGTACTGGGCGTTCGCCCTGGTGTGCCACTCCTTGCCGCCCGAGAAGGCGAGTTCCCGCCCGCAGTTGTCGCTGTACGCCGGGGTCCGCCCGGTCAGTTGGAGCGTGCCGGTGTCGTAGGCGGTGATCGCGTCCCGCTCACCGGCGTACAGGGTCGCGCCGTCGGCGCTCAGCGCGAGTCCGGTGACCGGGCCGGTGCCGGTCAGGGTCGCGACCCGCTGCCCCTGGAAGTTGTGGACGAGGATGCTGCCCTTGTCGTTGTAGTAGAAGGACCGCTTGTCCGCGATGTAGACGCGCTCGCGGGCACTGTCGACGGCCAGCGCGGAGTACGAGGAGATCGGCAGCTTGGCGACGACGTCGCTCGCCTCGGCGGCGTACGCGGCGGGTGCGGCGGCCGCGACCAGGCCGGTCGTGCCGAGCGTGAGAGAGAGCGCGACGAGCGTGGACGCGACGCGTCGCCGGGAACGTGCGGAACGTACGGAAGTACTCAACTGGGCCCCCCACAGGCGTGATTGGCCCTCCCCGTGAGGAGAGGGACACGTGGGGGAAATGTAACTGCCGTACACACATGGTGCACAGGCATTCGAATAAGACGGTGGGGAAAGTTCGGCCCCCGGAGCCTGAGGGGGCTCCGGGGGCCGAGGGGATCGTGGCGGACCGTCGTGACCCCACTGGTCAGGGCGGTTGTCGGGGCAGCCCGCCACGAGTCTGAGGGGCGCGGGCGCGGCTCGGGGCCGCTCAGCCCAGGCGCTTCACCAGGGCGTGGTACTCGTCCCACAGCTCCTTGGGCGTGTGGGCGCCGAAGGTGTTGAGGTGCTCGGGCACCAGGGCGGCCTCCTCGCGCCACACCTCGGTGTCGACCTTGAGCAGGAAGTCGAGGTCCTCCTCCGGCAGGTCGAGCCCGTCGGTGTCGAGGGCCTCGCGCGTCGGCAGGATGCCGATCGGGGTCTCGACGCCCTCGGCCTTGCCGTCGAGGCGCTCGACGATCCACTTCAGGACGCGGCTGTTCTCGCCGAAGCCGGGCCAGACGAACTTTCCGGCGTCGTTCTTGCGGAACCAGTTGACGTAGTAGATCTTCGGCAGCTTCGACGCGTCCGCGTTCGCGCCGACCTTGATCCAGTGCGCCATGTAGTCGCCCATGTTGTAGCCGCAGAACGGCAGCATGGCGAACGGGTCGCGGCGCAGTTCGCCGACCTTGCCCTCGGCGGCGGCGGTCTTCTCGCTGGCGACGTTGGCGCCCAGGAAGACGCCGTGCTGCCAGTCGAAGGACTCGGTGACCAGCGGGACGGCGGTGGCGCGGCGGCCGCCGAAGAGGATCGCGGAGATCGGCACGCCCTTGGGGTCCTCCCACTCGGGCGCGATGATCGGGCACTGCGAGGCGGGCACGGTGAAGCGGGCGTTGGGGTGGGCGGCGGGCGCCTGGGACTCCGGCGTCCAGTCGTTGCCCTTCCAGTCCGTGAGGTGCCCCGGCGCCTCCTCGGTCATGCCCTCCCACCACACGTCGTTGTCGTCGGTGAGCGCGACGTTGGTGAAGACGGCGTTGCCCCACAGGGTCTTCATGGCGTTGGCGTTGGTGTGCTCGCCGGTGCCGGGAGCGACACCGAAGAAGCCGGCCTCGGGGTTGATCGCGTACAGCCGGCCGTCCTCGCCGAACCGCATCCACGCGATGTCGTCGCCGATCGTCTCGACGGTCCAGCCGGAGATCGTGGGCTCCAGCATGGCGAGGTTGGTCTTCCCGCAGGCGGAGGGGAAGGCGGCGGCGACGTACTTCGACTCGCCCTGCGGCGGGGTGAGCTTCAGGATCAGCATGTGCTCGGCCAGCCAGCCCTCGTCGCGCGCCATGACGGACGCGATGCGCAGGGCGTAGCACTTCTTGCCGAGGAGGGCGTTGCCGCCGTAGCCGGAGCCGTACGACCAGATCTCACGGCTCTCGGGGAAGTGCGAGATGTACTTGGTGGAGTTGCAGGGCCACGGCACGTCCTCCTGACCCTCCTCCAGCGGGGCGCCGAGGGTGTGGACGGCCTTGACGAAGAACCCGTCCTCGCCCAGCTCGTCGAGCACGGCCTGGCCCATGCGGGTCATGGTGCGCATGGAGACGGCGACGTACGCGGAGTCGGTGATCTCGACGCCGATGGCGGAGAGCGGCGAGCCGAGCGGGCCCATGCAGAAGGGCACGACGTACATCGTGCGGCCCTTCATGGAGCCGCGGAAGATCCCCTTCTCGCCGGCGAAGATCTCCTTCATCTCCGCCGGGGCCTTCCAGTGGTTGGTCGGGCCCGCGTCCTCCTCCTTCTCGGAGCAGATGAAGGTGCGGTCCTCCACGCGCGCCACGTCGGTCGGGTCGGACGCGGCGTAGTACGAGTTCGGACGCTTGATGGCGTCGAGCTTGCGGAACGTGCCCTTCGCGACGAGCTCCTCGCACAGGCGCTCGTACTCGGCCTCGGAACCGTCACACCAGACGACGTTGTCCGGCTGCGTGATGCTGGCGATCTCGTCGACCCAGGAGATCAGCTCCTGGTGGTGGGTGGGGACGGTGGTGGGAGCCGCATTACCGCGCGCCACGATTGCTCCTTGTCGAGGGGTTTTGGGTTGTCTGCCCCGTGGGGGCTGCGACCCGGATGCTTCGTTGCATGGACCTCTGGCGCTCATCCGGTGCCGACCGCACTCATCTGATCATCCGTGCCTTGTGCGCATATGTCCAGAGGGCCTCTCACGTGAGCATTGCCACTCGCGTTGGGTACCTACGGATGCGTCGGTAGCATTCCCGGCATGACTGCCGCCGGGTCCGACGTGACCGAGATAGACCCTCCGCCGGTGAAACCGAGGCTGCGCGGCTGGCTGCACGCGGGCATGTTCCCCGCCGCCCTCGTCGCCGGCATCGTCCTCACCGCGCTCGCCGACTCGACGCGCGCCAGGATCGCCTGCGGCGTCTACGCCGTCACCGCCTGCCTGCTCTTCGGCGTGAGCGCCCTCTACCACCGGGGCGACTGGGGCCCGCGCGCCACCGCGGTGCTGCGGCGCCTGGACCACGCCAATATCTTCCTCATCATCGCGGGCACCTATACCCCGCTGACGCTGCTCCTGCTCCCCGACTCCACCGGGCGGGTGCTTCTGTGGGCGGTCTGGGCGGCCGCGGTGGCGGGGATCGCGTTCCGTGTGTTCTGGGTCGGCGCGCCGCGCTGGCTGTACACGCCCTGCTACATCGCCATGGGCTGGGCTGCGGTCTTCTTCCTGCCGGACTTCCTGCGCGCCGGCGGCATCGCGGTCCTGGTCCTGGTGATCGTCGGCGGCGTGCTCTACAGCCTGGGCGGCGTCGTCTACGGGATCAAGCGGCCGAACCCGTCGCCCCGGTGGTTCGGGTTCCACGAGGTCTTCCACTCCCTGACGCTGGCGGCGTTCGTCGCCCACTACGTCGGCATCTCGCTGGTGGCCTACCGGCACGCCTGACCCGCGTCCCCGCCTCCGGCGGCGGACACGGCCTCCACGCAGCGGAAACGGCCGCGGCGCTCCGGCGCCGCGGCCTTCTCCGATGGCCGACAATGAGCCACATGGCCGCCGAATACCTCGCCCCGCTCGACCGGCTCGCCGCCGCCCGCGCGCCCATGGGACTGCGCGAGCGCAAGAAGCTCAAGACCCGTCTCGCGATCCGCCGGGCCACCTACCGGCTGATCGCCGAACAGGGGTACGAGGCCACCACCGTGGAGCAGATCGCCGAGGCGGCCGAGGTGTCACCGAGCACCGTCTTCCGGTACTTCCCCACCAAGGAGGACATCGTCCTCACCGACGAGTACGACGCGGTCATGGAGCGGGCGCTGCGGGAGCGGCCCGCGGGGGAGGACCCGCTGGAATCCCTCCGGATCGTGATCACCGGGGCCGTGGCGGCGTTCCTGGAGCACGAGCCGGAGGAGACCCGTGAGCGGGCCCGGCTGATGGTGGAGGTCCCGGCCGTCCGGGCCCGGATGACCGAGACGATGGCCGAGACCTCCCAGTCGCTGTCGCGTGCGCTGGCCGACCGCACCGGCCGGGCGGCGGACGACCTGGAGGTGCGGGTCTTCACCGCCGCCGTGATGGGTGCGCTGCGCGAGGCGATCGTCTACTGGGCCGAGCGCGACCAGCGGGACGATCTGATCGCGCTCGTGCACCGCACCCTGGACACGCTCAGGGGCGGACCGGCCCTGTAGGCCAGGCCCTCGAGGTGTCCCCCTTCCCGCACGCCACGCCGTCCCGGTCCGGGTCCAGGCGCAGCGGGTCGTCCTTGCCGTTGACCTTCAGCCGGCCGTAGTCGTGGACGGCCAGCCAGTCGCAGCGGGCCTTCGTCGTCGCCTTCACCGACCGCGGGAACACCGTCGGTACGCACACCCCGGCCGAGCCGTAGTGCCGGTCGCAGCCGGCGATGCGCGGGCTGACCGGGGCGGAGTCCCGCTTCTTCAGCGGCTTCTTGGGGGTGGCGGCGAGGTCGCCGGCGAAGTCGTGGACGTGCGCCGAGCGCTCCGCCTCCGCCGCCATCGCCGCCGGCCCGCCGAGGTGCACCCACTGGGCGACGGACGGGATGCCGTTGGCGTCGACCGCGAAGAGCATGTACCAGCCGGGCGGGGCGAGGTTCGGGTTGCCGGTGACGTTCAGGTCGACCGTCCGGTCGTCGACGACGGACAACGGCAGGTCGACGAACCGCTGGTTGGGGTCGGAGGAGTGGGTGACGGCGGCCGGGCGGATCAGCTCGGCCTTGGCGATCGGCCGGTCCACCGTGATCCGCTGGGTGTCACCGTAGTTCCACCGGCCGTCGATCACGGAGGTGATCCGGGGGCGGGGGCCCCTGAACAGGTACGGCGGTGTGTAGATCGACACGTCGTGGTTGTACGAGCCGTTGCCGGGGTTGTCGCCGACGGCCATCACCCGGCCGTCGGGCAGCAGGAACGCAGACGAGTGGTAGCCGCGCGGCACCGGGTCGGCGGCCATGCCGGCCTGGTAGGTGTCGGTGGCCGGGTCGAAGATCGACGCCTCGTACACCGGGTCGGCGCGGTCGTGCAGGGCGCCGCCGGTCTCCAGGACCTTGCCGTCGGGGAGCAGCACCGCGGAGACGTACATCTTGCCCTCGTCTCCGGTCTGCGGGCGCTTGCCCTGGCCCTGGTCGACCAGGCCGTGCGGGATCGGCGGCCCGGCGACGTACTGCGGGTTGGGCTGCTTGAGGTCGATGATGTCGGTGAGGCGGTTGGCGGCGGGGTTGCGCTCGTTGTTGCCGCCGCCGAGGGTCAGCACCCGCTGGTCCTGCGCCGGGGGCAGCAGCACGCTCGCGGACTCGTCGCGCTCGTCCTTGTTCCGCAGGCCCGGTACGTCGGTGATGGTGTTGGCGTCGTAGTCGTAGATGGACGCGCCGGTGCCGGGGGTGCCGTTGCCGAAGGTGTGGCTGCCGGAGTAGAACAGCCGCCCGTCCTGCATGAGGATCATCGACGGGTACAGGCCCCAGTACGACCAGGTCTGCTTGACCTCGTTGATGGGCAGCCACGTGTTCCGCGCGGCCGAGAACTTCTCCGCCGTCACATTGCCGGTGGAGTCCTGCTTCAGGCCGCCGAAGGAGATCACGTCGCCGTTGCCGAGGATCGTCGCCGACGGGTACCAGTGCCCGTCGTGCATGTCGTTGGTCCGGACGTACGACTCGGTGGCGGGGTCGAAGATGTAGGAGTCCTTCAGCCCCTGGTAGCCGATCTTCCCGTCGGCGGACGGATAGCCCTTGTTGCCGCTCATCACCAGCACGCGGCCGTCGGAGAGCTGGACATGGCCGGCGCAGAACATGTCGACGGGCGTGGGGATCGTCTTGAAGGAGCCGTTCGCCGGGTCGTACACGGCGGAGGTGAAGGTGCCGGCCCTGAACATCTCCGGGTCGTTGCCGGAGCCGGCGATCAGCAGGACCTTTCCGTTGTGGAGGACGACGGAGTGCATGGAGCGGACCGGGTTCCTGGTGGGCAGGACCTCCCACGCGCCCTTGGCGCACTCCTCGGCCGTGCCGGTGCAGACCGGGTCGGGCGGGGGCGGGGCGACCTCCTCCATCACGTAGTCGTCGGTGGTGACGCTGCCGGTGCCGAAGACCGACACGCCCCAGGCGATCCGGTCGGTGCCGGGCGGCACGACGGGCGTGCGCACCTCGGCGCGGGTGTACTCCCCGGCGAGGGGGAGCGTCTTCAGGTCGGTCCAGTACTGCCAGCCGGCGCCCGTGTCGTGGCGGAAGAGCGTGATCGCCGTGTCGGGGGTCGTCGACTTGTACCAGAGGGACAGGTCGTACTGCCGGTCCGCGGCGACGGCCGGGGCGCAGGCGTCCGACTCGGTGATGAGCGCCTTGCGGTCGCCGTCGGTGCGGCGGGTCAGCTCGACCTTCATGGCGGCGTTGCCGGAGCGGGCGTCGGTGGTGGTGGTGAAGGTGAAGTCGTTGTCCCCCCAGCCGGAGCGGGACCAGCACTCCGGCATGCCGGTGTGGTCGGTGCCCGGGGTCTCGAAACCGGGGTTCTTGATGAGGTTGATCCCGGCGGCGGCCGGGGACTGGGCCGCCATCAGCAGCCCGGAGGTCATGGCGCCGATGGCGAGGAGCGCCACTCTCCGCCGTCGTGGAGGGGTCGGTTTCACCGGTCGTTCCTTCCCGTGCGGCTCGTTTCCGAACGGCCCCGGCGCGGCAGGTAGACCAGCGCCTCGGTCCCGGCGAAGCGCAGGACGAAGGTGGTCAGCAGCGCGAGGGCGGTGGCGGGCAGCACCGCGAGGTGGAACTGCCCGACGAACAGGGCGATCAGCGGTATGCGCAGGACGAGGTCGGCGTTGGCGAGCAGCGCGAAGCGTCCTGCGCGGTCGGCCCAGTGCCGGTGGTGGCGGCGGTCGCGGAACAGCAGCACCTCGATGAGGAGGAAGTTCCAGGCCACGCCGAGCTGGTTGGCCAGGATCTCGGCGGGCAGGTAGTGCACTCCGGCGCGGGTGAGGGCGTAGAGGGCGGCGAGGTTCGGTACGAAGCCGGTGAGGCCGATGAGCCCGAAGGCGATCATGCGGGCGAGCGGGGAGGCGGTGCGCAGCTCCACCAGGTGGCGCAGGAAGCGCATCCCCTCCCTGGCGGTGGACTTGGACTCGCCGGCGTACCGCTCCTCGAAGACGAACGGCACCTCGGCGACCCGGTCCGGCCGGCACCGCACGGCCAGCTCCAGCAGGATCTTGTACCCGAGCGGCTTGAGGGCGTCCGCGGTCACCGCGGCACGCCGGATGGCGAAGAAGCCGCTCATGGGGTCGCTGATGCCGGACAGGGCGCGCGGGAAGAGCCCCTTGGCGAGCCAGGTCGCCCCGCGCGAGACGGCGACGCGGTAGCCGCCCGCCAGTCCGGCGCGGCTGCCGCCGGGCAGGTAGCGGCTGGCGACGACGAGGTCGGCGTCCTCCTTCTCGCCGGTGGCGACGAGGTCGGGCACGAGGGCGGGCGGGTGCTGGAGGTCGGCGTCCATGACGACGACCCAGTCGGCGGTGGCGGCCCTGATGCCCTCGACGACGGCGCCGCCGAGGCCGCCGACGGGGGTGTCGCGGTGGATGACGGAGACGGGGAAGGCGCAGTCCCGTGCCGCGTCGGCGATCACGGCGGGGGTGTCGTCGGTGGAGTCGTCGACGAAGACGACCTCGCACGGCAGGCGGTCCGGGACGGACGCGGCGACACGGCGCAGCAGCTCGCGTACGTTCGCGGACTCGTTGAAGGTGGGGATGACGACGGTGACGGCTCCCGGCTCGGGTACGTCCCCGGTGATGGGGGCGACGTGCTCGGCGCCGGTGGGCTGGATGGTCAAGAGGCCTCCGCTCCGGTGATCTTCCGGATCTCGATCCGTTCCTCGCCCTCGCCGAAGGTGGCGACGGGCGTCGAGTGCTCCAGCGCCGCCCTGACGTTGGGCAGGTCACGCGCGTCGCGCCGTACGGTCGGGGAGGCGACGACGTAGTCCAGGTCCCGCCATCCGCGCGGGATCGTCCTCGTCACCGCCGGGTCGAGGTCGGCCTTGTAGAACCAGATGGCGCCGAGGCCGGGCTGGTACCCGGCGTGGACGAGGTCGAGCCAGAGGGCGTCGTCGACCAGCACGCGCGCGTGGGCCGGGTCGGGGACCTCGTGGGCGAGCCAGTCGGCGGCGGCGCGGTAGGGGGCGTTGGCGTCGGCGGTCATGGCGGTGCGGTCGCCGTCGTACCAGCGCGGGAGGACGTAGAGGGCGGCGGTGGCCGCGAGGAGGACGGCGGCCGCCCGGCGGACCGGGAGCAGGGCGGGCGTGCGGCGGCCCCGGCGCAGCACGGCGTGGGCGACGCTCGCCGCGCCGCCCGCGAGGACCAGGGCCAGGAAGGGCAGCGCCTGGATGACGTACATGGCGGGCAGGTAGCCGGAGGGGCGCATGGCGACGAGCGCCAGGATGGCGACGGCCAGCGCGGGGCCGGCCAGCGCCCGCGCGGTGACGGACCATCTGAGGGTGAGCAGGAGCAGGGCGGCGCCGGTGAGGCCGCCGACCGGCAGGACCCGGTCGTAGTAGAGCCAGGAGTCCAGGACGCCGTTGGAACCGGTGCCCTCGCTGAGGATGAAGCCCGAGCCGGGGCGGCTCATCTGGTACGTGATGCCGTCCCAGAGGGAGACGTGCCCGTCGCCGGGCAGCAGCTCGCCCTTGAGGAGCGCGAACAGCGGGTAGGAGAAGCCGATCAGGGCGCAGGCGGTGATGGCGCCGGTGACGGCGAACTTGCGGGTGTCGCGGTGGCTGTGGCGCCACATGGTCACCAGCAGCGCCGGCAGGACGACGAGCATCGTCTCCTTGGTGAGGACGGCGGTGGCGGCGGTGATGCCGGCGCCGAAGTGGTGCCACAGGTGTCTGCTGGGCGAGGCGGCGAGGCAGAACGCCAGGAGCATCCACATCACGGCCAGGTTGTCGAGGAAGATCTCCCGCTGGAGGACGACGGACAGCGGGGAGAGCCCGAACAGCGCCATGGCCAGACCGGCGGCCCAGCGCGGCAGCCACAGCCGGCGGGCGAGCACGTACAGCATCACCGCGGAGGCGGCGCTGACCAGCAGCATCGCCAGGCGCATGGAGGCGACCGTCATCGTCTCGGGCGCGATCAGCGAGGGTATCCAGGTGAGGGCGGCGAGCTGCATCCAGCCGAGCGGCGGGTGGTCGTACCAGTACGTGTAGTGGGCCAGGCCCCGGCCGTTCTGCACGGCCCACGCCTGGGCGAGGTAGGTGCCCTCGTCGTCGCTGAGGGTGGGGTACTGCTGGATGTTCCAGCCCTGGACCAGCAGGATCGCGACGAGCAGCGCCCCGCACACGACCAGGTCGGGGCGGGAGCTGCGGAAGCGTATGACGGGCCGGGTGACGAGCCGTCTCTTGTCGTGCGGCGCCGGGGCGGTGGCCGGCTCGGGTGCCGTGGGGGCGGCGGCGGGCAGGGTGGCGGTCATCGGGTGGCCTCCTCGCGGACGAGGTGGGCGCCGACGTGGCTCGTGAGCTCCCACTCGTTGCGCCCGCGCTGCTCGCGCCAGACCGCGCGGACGGCCGCTCCGGCGAGGAGCATCTGGTAGAAGGGCCCGCCGACGATCAGCTTCAGGTAGTGCGCCAGCCTCACCCGCAGCCCGTACTGCCGGCCGAAGTCGTGCAGTCCGACGATCTCGAAGACGAACGTCACCATCGCCGTCAGCAGCGGGAGGAAGGTGATCACGGCGATGCCGATGGGGACGTCCAGGAAGAGCGCGACGGCCACGTTGAGCGGGATGATGACGCCGGTGAACGCCTGCATGAAGGGGGTCATCAGCGTGTAGCGGGCGAGCATCCGCTGCCCGAGGGTGGGCAGTTGCTTCCAGTCCTTCTTGCGGTAGACCTGGAGGAAGCCCTGGTTCCAGCGGGTGCGCTGCTTGAGCAGGCTCATCAGCGTGCCGGGGGTCTCCTCGCGGGTGACCATGTCGGCGTCGTAGGCGACGACGACCTTCTTGCCGACGCTGGACAGCCGCACGCCCAGGTCGCAGTCCTCGGCCAGGCAGTTCTGGTCCCAGCCGCCGGCCTCGCGCAGGACGTCGGTGCGCACGAAGACGGTGTTGCCGCCGAGCGGGATGAAGCCCTTGGCGGCGTGCAGGTGGAGGCGGGAGCGGAACCAGAAGAAGTACTCCAGGCAGTTGCGCAGGGAGTACCAGCTCGAATGGAAGTTGATCAACTGGACGCCGCCCTGCACGACATCGGCGCGGGTGGCGGTGAAGGCGTGGTCCACGTGGGCGAGCAGCTCGGGGTGGACCTGGTCCTCGGCGTCGAAGACGCCCACGACGTCGCCCCGGCAGTACGGCAGGGCGGTGTTGAGGGCCTTGGGCTTGTTCTTGGACTCATGGGTGTCGACGACGACCCGGACGCGGCCGGGGTCGCGGGCGGCGGCACGCTCGGCGACCTCGGTGGTCTCCGGGTCGTCGTGGCCGACTATCACGATGATCTCGAAGTCCCGGTGGCTGGACTCCAGCAGCCGGTCGATCGTGTGCTCCAGGACGAGCTGTTCATGGCGGGCGGGCAGCAGCAGCGAGAACGACAGCCCCTGTTGCCCGTCCGGGCTCGCGAACCTGGTGGCGGCGAGCGTCTCCGGCGTACGCCAGGCATGCATCTGCCACCACAGGGTGAAGGCGGCCATCCAGAACAGTGCCAGCGAAATGGCGGCAACGGACACGGAAACGAGCACGGAAAGGTTCCCCCCTCCGACCACGCCGCGACGGATGCAGGTGCGCACACCGATGGCGCGCCGTCGCGGCAGGTCGATCCCCAAGAGACATGTCAGAGGCGGATCGCGGCAGGACCCCCCTGGCCGTCGACGCCCTCGGTCATGACCCGCACACGCCCTCCCCAGAACGTGCGCGGAGTCTCCACTCCTTATGTCGGATGAGAATAGAGGCAGACAGTGACAGTCAGGAGCTGTCCCGATAAAAACTGTGTTACCGGCGTCAGTTGGCCAATTTCCGCGCCAGATCGTCCGGTTCCGTGGTAGGGGCGTCGCAGGTGAAGTGGCGGCAGACGTACGCGGCGGGCACGCCCCCGACCAGCGGACGGTCCCTGAGCAGCGGAAACTCCTCGCCCGTACCGTCCGGCGCGCCGAACGCCACGACCGCGCCGGGAGCCGTGCTGAGCAGCGCCGTGCGGTGCAGGGCGCGGGCGGCCTCGTCGTCCGGGTGGCCGACGACCGCGACCTCGCGCGGCCCGTCGAGCAGCGCCTCGGCGACGGCCAGGCCCCAGCCGATGAAGCGGGGCGCACGCGGACCGAGGGCCTTCACCACGCCGAGGGCGGCCTCGGCGGCGGTGCGGTGGGCCTCGGAGCCGGTGTGGGCCGCGTACGACAGCAGGGCCCCGGCGGCGGCGGTCCAGCCGGAGGGGGCGGCGTTGTCGGTGGGGTCCTGGGGGCGGCGGATCAGCCGTTCGGCGTCGTGCGCGGTGTCGTAGAGCGAGCCCCCCTCGCCGGTGAACTGGTCGAGCACGATGTCGAGGAGGAAGCCGGAGAACTCCAGCCACACGCCTTCACCGGTCACTGCGGCCAGCGCCAGGAACCCCTCGGCGACGTCGGCGTAGTCCTCCAGCACCCCGGTGTTGGCGCCCGCGCGGCCGTCCCGTGAGGTGCGGGCGAGGCGCGCCCGGGAGTCCAGGTGGAGCCGTACCAGCAGGTCGGCGGCCTCCGTGGCCCGCTCGACCAGGTCGGGGCGGTCGAAGTAGGCGCCGGTCTCGGCCAGCGCGGCGATCGCGAGCCCGTTCCAGGCGGCGACGATCTTGTCGTCCCGGCCCGGCCGGGGGCGCTCGTCGCGGGCGGCGAGCAGCCGGCGCCGGATGCCCTCCAGGCGCTCGGCGTCCACCACGCCCACGCCCTGCGGGAGTTGCAGCACGGAGGAACCGTGCTCGAAGGTGCCCTCCTCGGTGACACCGAAGTACTGGGCGGCGTAGACGGCGTCCTCCTCGCCGAGCACCTCGCGCAGTTGCCCGGGCGTCCACACGTAGAACGCGCCCTCGACGTGCTTGCCGGAGCCGTCGTCGGAGTCGGCGTCGAGCGCCGAGGCGAACCCGCCCTCGGCCGTGCGCAGTTCCCGCACCATGAAGTCGGCCGTCTCCAGGGCCACCCGGCGGGCCAGATCGCTGCCCGTGACCCGCCACAGGTGGGCGTACACGCGGCACAGCAAGGCGTTGTCGTACAGCATCTTCTCGAAGTGCGGCACGACCCACTCGCGGTCCACCGAGTAGCGGGCGAAGCCGCCGCCGAGCTGGTCGTAGATGCCGCCCCTGGCCATCGCCTCGCACGTGTCGGCGGCCATCTGGAGGGCGCCCTCGGCACCGGTGCGGGCGTAGTGGCGCAGCAGGAACTCGACCACCATGGACGGCGGGAACTTCGGCGCCCCGCCGAAGCCGCCGTGCCGGTCGTCGTAGTCGCGGGTCAGCCCGAGCAGCGCCTGGGCGAGCTCCTGCTCCCCGGGCGCCCCCGTGCCGCCGGGCACCAGGGAGCGCCCCGCGAGCTCCCGCACGATGTTGCCGGCGACCTCGTCGACCTCCTCGCGCCGCTCGGCCCAGGCGACCGCGACGCCCTGGAGGACCTGGTGGAACGACGGCATGCCGTGGCGGGGCGCGGGCGGGAAGTACGTGCCGAAGTAGAACGGCTCGGCGCCGGGCGTCAGGAAGACGGTCATGGGCCAGCCGCCGTGACCGGTGGCGGCCTGCACGGCCTCCATGTAGACGGCGTCGACGTCGGGCCGCTCCTCGCGGTCGACCTTGACGGGCACGAAGTGCTCGTTGAGGTACGCGGCGGTCGTCTCGTCCTCGAACGACTCGTGCGCCATGACGTGGCACCAGTGGCAGGAGCTGTAGCCGACGCTCAGCAGCACGGGCACGCCGCGGCGCCGGGCCTCCTCGAACGCCTCGTCCGACCAGGGCCACCAGTCGACCGGGTTGTCGGCGTGCTGGAGGAGGTACGGGGACGTCTCATGGGCCAGTCGGTTCGCCATACCACCCATCCTGCCGGATGTGCGTACCACGCGCCTCGGGCGTCCGGCGGGTGTCCCGGGTTGTCCACAGCCCCTCGCGCCGACCAGCCGTTCGGCGGACACTGGTCGCGGATGTGATCGCCGGCGGAGGGGGACGCGGATGTCGCTGTTGCGGGAGAGCCATCGCACGGAGGCCGAGCGGCTGTTGGCGCGGGCCGTGGAGGAGGAGGTGCGGCGCTCCGGCGGGCGGGCCGGCGCGGGCGTGCTGCTGGCACGGGGCCGGGAGGCGCTCGGGACGCTGGCGGCGAGCGCGGCGGAGGAGTACGCGGCGTACACGGCGGCGCTCGACGCGGCGGAGGCGGACCGGCCTTCCCCGGCGGAGCTGTTCAGCGGGCGGGCGGTCGGCACACCCGCCCTGGTGACCGTGGTCGCGGCGGTGGCGGCGGCCGGGGCGGACCTGGCACTGGGCACGGGTGCCGGCACGGCGCTGGGCGCCGGGGCGGTGGTGGCGGTGGCGGGTGCCGCGGCGACGGTGCTCAAGGTGACCGCCGCGCACTGGCCGGCCGCGCACCGCAGGGCCGGGGCGCTGGGCCAGCCGGGCGGGCCGGAGCAGTTGCGGCTCCAGTGGCTGACGGCGCTGGAGGTGCGCGGGATACGCCCGTTCCTGGATCAGCAGCGGATCCTGGCGGCGGCCGCGGCGCAGAAGCCGGCCGACAAGGCGCCGGCGCTGCGGGGTGTGGACCGCAGCGCCGTCGCCCGTCGGCGCACGGTCCTGGAGCAGTCCTTCACGCACCTGCCCGAGTCCGGGGAGCCCTTCGCGGGGCGGCGCGGAGAGCTGGAGCGGATCGAGCGGTGGGTGCGCTCGGGGCGCGCGGCGACGGAGACACGGCCCACGGTCGTGGTGCTGCACGGCGAGCCGGGCGCGGGACGGACCGCCCTGGCGGTGCGGGCCGCGCACCGGCTGAAGGACCTGTTCCGCGGGGCGTGCCTGGTGGATCTGCGGGGCACCGGGCCCAAGGGGCGGCCGGTGTCGACCCGGGACGCCCTGCTGCACCTGCTGAACCGGCTGGGCGCGCCGCGCGAGCAGTTGCTGCTGCGCGACCGCTCGCCGTCGGCGGGGCAGCAGGTCCGGCGGCTGGCCGAGCTGTACCACCAGCACCTGACCGGGCTGCCGGTCGTGGTGGTGCTGGACGACGCGCGGGACGCGGAGCAGGTGCGCACGCTGATACCGGAGCGGTCCGAGAGCCTGGTGCTGGTCACCGCGGACGAACCCCTGGAGCTGGGCGACGGCGTCCCGGCGTGGGTGCACCACCTTCCCGTGGCGGGGCTGGACGCGGCGGGCGCGGAGGAGCTGCTGCGGCGGGCGGCCGGGGAGGAGGAGCGGGCGCCCTACGACGCGGAGGCGACCGAGCGGGTGCGGGAGCTGTGCGGCGGGCTGCCGCTCGCCCTGCGGGTGGCGGGGTCGGCGGTCGGCGCGGCACGGCCGGCGGCGGAGGTGGCCCGGCTGCTGGAGCGGGGGACGGGCGGTCCGGTGGAGCGGGCGGTGGCCGCGCGGTACGCCACGGACCTGGACGAGGACCAGCGGCGGCTGCTGCGGCGCCTCGCGCTGGCGGGGCGGGCGTCGCTGGGGGCGGCGGCGGCCGGGGCGCTGCTGGGTGCCGGGGAGGAGGAGGGCGGGGCGCGGCTGCGGGAGCTGGCGCGGGCGGGGCTGCTGGACCAGGTGCGGGGCGACCGGTTCCGGCTGCACGACGCGGTGCGGGCGTTCGCGGCGCGGCGGCTGGACGCCGAGGAGGAGGCCGGGGACGTGGCGGCCGCGCAGGAGCGGCTGATCCGGGCGTACGCGGAGCTGGCCGACACGGTGATCCGCATGGTGGACGGCAAGATGTCGACCCGGGCGGGGCACGGGGCCCGCTTCGGCGGCCACGGGTTCGCCTCGCTGGAGGCGGCGCTGCGCTGGCTGGACGACGAGTCGTCGTTCATCACGGCGGCGCTGCGCAACGCGGAGGGCGTGAACCGTCAGCCGGTGCTGGACCTGCTGGGCGCGCTGTGCGACTACTGCCTGCTGCGGGGCGACCTGTACCGGCTGGGCGAGCTCCAGGAGCTGTCCGAGGCGGTGGACCAGGGGCTGCTGGTGCGGTCGGTGCAGTGGCGGACGGGCATCGCGGCGCGGCAGCTCGGGGAGCTGGACACGGCGCGCACGACGCTGACGTCGGTGGTGTCGCTGTACCAGGAGGCCCACCAGGACGCGGGGGCGGCGCTCGCGCTGTGCTCGCTGGGCATCACGCTCCAGCACCAGGGCAATCTGCCGGAGGCGGCGGCGAGGCTGCGGGAGGCGCTGGAGCTCCAGGCGTCGCCGGAGCTCGCGGCCGACCGGGCGTGGACGCTGCACGCCCTGGCGGCGGTGGAGCGGGACCGGGCGAACCTGGCGGAGGCGCTGACGCTGCTGGACTCGGCGCTGGAGCTGCACCGGGAGAACGAGTCGCTGCACGGCGAGGCGTGGGCGCACTTCCAGCTCGGCCAGGTGTGCCTGCGGATGGGCGACGTGCCGCGCGCCGAGGAGGCGCTGCGTACGGCCCTGGAGCTGTACGGGCGTACGCACGACCGGCGCGGCGAGGCGTGGGCGCTGACCCAGCTCGGCCGGGCCCGGCTGGTCGACGGCGATCCCGGCCCGGCGGCCGAGGAGCTGCGGGCGGCCCTGGCGCGCCACCGGGACAACGAGGACGCGCGGGGCGAGGCGTGGACGCTGTACTACCTGGGCCAGGCGCTGGAGGACGGGGAGGAGACCGATCAGGCGGTGCGGGAGCTGGAGCGGGCCCGCACGATGTTCTCCCGGATGCGGGACGTGTACGGGCTGGCGTGCGCCCGCCACCACTCGGGCCGCGCCACCCGTGACCAGCGCGCCGCCCGGACGGGCAACCTCCGCAACTCGGGCTTCGCCCGCCAGTTGCTGGTGGACGCCCGCGCCGACTTCCGCCGCATCGGGGTGGCGCACGGGGAGGCGTGGACGTGCCTGGAGCTGGCCGTGGTCGACGCGGGCAACGACCGGGCGCCGCAGGCCCTGGCCCTGTGCGACGAGGCGGCCGCCCTGTTCGCCTCGTACGGCGACCGGCGCGGCGAGGACTGGGCCCGGTTCCTGCGCTGCACCCTGCTGCCGTACGCCTCGCCGGGCGGGGTGGAGGTGGGCACGGCCGTGGCCCAGCAGGAGCTGGCCCAGCTCTCGGACGCGAGGCACCCGGCCCGCGACCCCCGGCTGCGGGACGCCGTGGCGGCCTGGTCCCTGGTGCTGGAGCGCGGCATCCGGCTGGAGTCGCCCTGGCAGGCTTGGCCCCTGGGCCTGACCCCGGGCCGGCACGCGCGGGAGGTGATGGGCGTCCCGACGGCGGCGCCACGCCCCTGACGGCGGGGCGGGCCCGCCAGGACACGGCAGCCGCGCGCCGGGACGACACGCGCCGTCGCGCCTCCGGCGTCAGGGCACGGGCGCCCGGACCGCCCCCGCACACGTAAGGGCTCCACGACCGCCGTCCGGTGGTCGTGGAGCCGTGTACGAGGCCGCTGCCCGCTAGCCCGCGCTCTTGCCGGGCTCCCGCTCGGAGCCCGTGGCCGCCGCCGGTTCCGGGGCCTCCTCGAAGTTCACCCTGCCCATGTGGCGGTTCATCGACTTCATCAGCAGCCACACGCCCGCGGCCATGACCGCGAAGACGATGAAACCGAGGACGCCGGGGGTCACCTTGTTCTCGTCGAGCTCCTTGGCGGCGAGCGGGACGAGCTGGGTCAGTGCCTGGTGTGCGCTCATGTCATGCATTGTCGCGGATGCCCGCGAAGAGGTCGTCCTCGGGGAGGGAGGTGTCCACCACGGACTTGGCGAGCTCGTAGTCCTCCGTGGGCCAGACCTCCTTCTGGATCTCCATCGGCACGCGGAACCAGCCGCCGTCCGGGTCGATCTGCGTGGCGTGCGCGATCAGCGCCTTGTCGCGGATCTCGAAGAAGTCCGCGCACGGAACGTGCGTGGTCAGGGTCCGCTCGGCCCGCTCGAACTCCTTCCAGCGCTCCAGCCACTCGCCGTACGGCGACTCCAGGCCGCGCGCCAGCAGCGCCTCGTGCAGGGCGACCGTGCGGGGGCGGTTGAAGCCCTGGTTGTAGTAGACCTTCGACGCCTGCCAGACCGGGCCGAACTCCGGCTCCGGGTACTTCTCGGCGTCCGCCGCGCCGTCGAACGCCACCATCGTGATCTTGTGGGTCATGATGTGGTCGGGGTGCGGGTAGCCGCCGTTCTCGTCGTACGTGGTGATGACCTGCGGGCGGAAGGCGCGGATGGACTTCACCAGGCGGCCGGCGGCCTTGTCGACGTCCTCCAGGGCGAAGCAGCCCTGGGGCAGCGGCGGCAGCGGGTCGCCCTCGGGGAGCCCCGAGTCGACGAAGCCGAGCCACTCCTGCTTGACGCCGAGGATCTCGCGGGCCTCGTCCATCTCCTTGCGGCGCACCTCGTGGATGTTCTCCTCGATGTACGGGTCGCCCTGGAGCTTCGGGTTGAGGATGGAACCGCGCTCGCCCCCGGTGCAGGTCACGACCAGCACGTCCACCCCCTCGGACACATACTTGGCCATCGTCGCCGCGCCCTTGCTCGACTCGTCGTCGGGGTGGGCGTGAACGGCCATCAGTCGTAGCTGCTCAGTCAAGACTCGATCCTCAATGATTCGTCCCATCGGGCGGCTTCTATAGTGACGGAATCGGAGGGCGGAAAATTCCGCCGTCCGGCCCACAGGAGAGGAAAGATCATGAGCGCGGTGCGGGAAGGGCTCCCCGACGGCCGTTACGGCCGTTCCGCGGACGAGCGCGCCGACCGCAAGCTCAAGATCGTGGGTTCCGTGCTGGGCGCCGGGCTGCTCGCACTGGTGGGCTGGTTCGGGTACGACTACATCGCCGGCCAGCGGATCAGCGCCGAGGTGATCAAGTTCGACGTCTCGGCCGCCGACCGGGTGCAGGTGCACCTGGAGGTGCGCAAGGACGCCGCCGCCAAGGGCTCCTGCACGCTGCGCGCCCTCGCGGAGGACGGCAGCGAGGTGGGCCACAAGGACGTCCGCTTCGACCGGGCCGAGGAGCGGATCGACCAGGTCGTCACGGTGCGCGTCACCACCAAGGCGACCAGCGCCGAGCTGCTGGGCTGCACCGCGGACTAGGCCTCCCGCGCACCGCGGACCAGCCCGTCCCGCGCACCGGGGACCAGGCCTCCCGCGCACCGCGGACCGGCCCGTCCCGGCAGCCGCGCCCGCATGCGGGGCGTGACCTGCGCGGATGAAAATTCCGTGGCTTTCGTCCTCCCCCTTCCCCGCCGAAATTGTTAGGCTCGTGGTTTCGCCCATCCAGGAAGGCACAATCCTTCTGGGTAGGGCGATGCTTTGTATTCCCAGTACCGACGAGGAGCACCTGTGACCCAGACCAGCGAAAACGTCACCTGGCTCACCCAGGAGGCGTACAACCAGCTCAAGGCCGAGCTGGAGTACCTGTCTGGTCCCGCGCGAACCGAGATCGCCGCCAAGATCGCGGCTGCGCGCGAGGAGGGCGACCTGCGCGAGAACGGCGGGTACCACGCGGCCAAGGAGGAGCAGGGCAAGCAGGAGCTGCGCGTGCGCCAGCTCACCCAGCTCCTGGAGCAGGCGAAGGTCGGCGAGGCTCCCTCGGAGAGCGGCGTCGTGGCGCCGGGCATGGTGGTCACGATCGCCTTCGACGGTGACGAGGACGACACCCTCACCTTCCTGCTCGCCTCGCGCGAGTACGCGAGCTCCGACATCGAGACGTACTCCCCGCAGTCGCCGCTCGGCTCGGGCGTGAACGGCAAGAAGGTCGGCGAGGACGCGGAGTACGAGCTGCCGAACGGCAAGAAGGCGTCGGTGAAGATCCTCGACGCAAAGCCGTACTCGGGCTGATCGCACACGACGAAGGGCCGGGCCGCACGGGCGGCCCGGCCCTTCGCGCGCGTTACGCCGCCGAGCGGTACTTGCGCACCGCCAGGGTGCGGAACACCGCGATGATCAGAACCGACCAGATGATCGACGCGAGCACCGAGTGCTGCATGGGCCAGGCGCTGGAGGTGGAGACGCCCGGGTTGCCGAACAGCTCGCGGCAGGCCTGCACGGTGGCGCTGAACGGGTTCCACTCGGCGACGTGCCGCAGCCACGGCGTCATCTGCGACGAGTCCACGAACGCGTTCGAGACGAACGTGACCGGGAAGAGCCAGATCAGGCCGCCGGACGTGGCCGCCTCCGGCGTCCGCACGGACAGCCCGATCAGCGCGCCGATCCACGAGAACGCGTACCCGAGCAGGAGCAGCAGCGCGAACGCGCCGAGCGCCTTGGGCACCCCCTCGTGGATGCGCCAGCCGACCAGGAGCGCGACGACCGCGAGCACGACGACGGTCAGCGCGGTCTGCACGAGGTCGGCGAGCGTACGGCCGGTGAGCACCGCCCCGCGCGCCATGGGCAGGGACCGGAACCGGTCGATCAGGCCCTTGTGCATGTCGTCGGCGATGCCCGCACCCGCGCCCGCGGTGGCGAAGGTGACGGTCTGGGCGAAGATGCCGGCCATCAGGAAGTTGCGGTAGACGTCGGGGTCGCTGGTACCGCCGATGTTCATCGAGCCGCCGAAGACGTAGCTGAACAGCACCACGAACATGATCGGCTGGATGAGCCCGAAAATGATCATTTCGGGAATCCGCGACATCCGGATCAGATTGCGCCGCGCGACCACCAGGGAGTCGGTCAGCGACTGCACGACACCCCCGCGCGGCCGGGGGGCCGTGAGGCGGGGCGTGGTGCCGGACACGGCGCTCATGCGGCGGCCTCCTCGCGGTCGCCGCCGTCCTCGTCGGCCAGCTCGGCGGCGTGCCCGGTCAGCGAGATGAACACGTCGTCGAGGGTGGGGCGGCGCAGCCCGATGTCGTCGATCTCCACACCCCGGACGTCCAGCTCGCGGATGACCTCGGCGAGCAGCTTGGCGCCGCCGGTGACCGGGAC
This sequence comes from Streptomyces sp. WAC05374, assembly GCF_004353505.1. Lineage (GTDB taxonomy): Bacteria > Actinomycetota > Actinomycetes > Streptomycetales > Streptomycetaceae > Streptomyces. The sequence goes on along the minus strand of NZ_SMNQ01000010.1, from coordinate 71,845 downwards.
GGTGAGCCTGCGGGTGTGGGTCTCGACGGCGACCTCGCCCTTGCCGAAGCCGGCGAGGACCGCGCGGGCCGGGTCGATCTGGTCGGGCTGGTGGACGACGACCTCGACCCGCTCGCCGCCGGTGCGGACCTTGAGCTGGTCGGAGGTGCCCCGGGCGATGACCTTCCCGTGGTCGACCACGCAGATGTCGTGGGCCAGGTGGTCGGCCTCCTCCAGGTACTGCGTGGTCAGCAGCAGGGTCGTACCGCCGGCGACCAGTTCCTGGATGACGTCCCAGAGCTGCTGCCGGTTGCGCGGGTCGAGCCCGGTGGTCGGCTCGTCCATGAACATCACCGGGGGCGACACCACGAGCGCGGCGGCGAGGTCGAGCCGGCGGCGCATGCCGCCGGAGTACGTCTTGGCGGGGCGGTCGGCGGCGTCGGCGAGGTTGAACCGCTCCAGCAGCTCGCCCGCGCGGGCCTTCGCGGCCTTGCCGGACATCTGGTAGAGCTGGCCGACCATGTGGAGGTTCTCGCGGCCGGTGAGGTACTCGTCCACGGCGGCGAACTGCCCGGACAGGCCTATGGACCGGCGGACTTCGTTGGGGTGCTTGAGGACGTCGATGCCCGCGACGACCGCCTTGCCGCTGTCGGGCTTGAGCAAGGTGGTGAGGACGCGCACGGTGGTGGTCTTACCGGCCCCGTTGGGACCGAGCAGCCCCAGAACGGTCCCCTCGGGGACGTCCAGGTCGACACCGTCCAGAGCCCGTACGTCGCCGAAGGTCTTCACCAGTCCCTCGGCGTGAATTGCGCCTGGCATGTGCTTCTCCCGTTGATGGGTGAATCGCTACCCGAAGCGTAGGGATGCCGGACGCCGCGCGCCCGGCGATTGTGTGACTGCGACCACAGGCTAACGCGATACATCGCGTCACAACAAGGGCCGCGCCCAGGCGCCCCGGGTGAGCTCAGGGCATCACCGTGTAGCCCGCCTCGCGCAGCGCCGCCGCCACCTCCGCGCAGTGCTCCGGGCCCTTGGTCTCCAGGTGCAGCTCGACCTCCACCTCCGTCAGCCCCAGGCGCGGGTCGGTCCGCACGTGCCCCACGTCCAGCACGTTCGCGTCCGCGACCGACAGGACGCCCAGCAGCGTCGCGAGCGCCCCCGGGCGGTCCGTGAGCCGGAGCCTGAGGCTCAGGTACCGCCCCGCCGCCGCCATGCCGTGCCGGAGGATGCGCTGCATCAGCAGCGGGTCCACGTTCCCGCCCGAGAGGACCGCCACCACCGGCCCGCGGAACGACTCCGGCGCACTCAGCAGCGCCGCCACCGGGCTCGCCCCGGCCGGCTCCACCACCAGCTTCGCCCGCTCCAGGCACAGCAGCAGCGCCGACGACAGGGCGTCCTCCGACACCGTGCGCACCTCGTCGACCAGCTCCTCGACAATCCCGAACGGCACGTCACCGGGGCGCCCCACATGGATGCCGTCCGCCATCGTGGGCGCGGTGTCGACCACCAGCGGGTGACCCACCGCCAGCGACGGCGGGTACGCGGCGGCCGCCTCCGCCTGCACGCCGATCACCCGCACGTCCGGCCGGACCGCCTTCACCGCCACCGCGATGCCCGCCGCGAGCCCGCCACCGCCGATCCCGACCACGATCGTGCCCACCTCCGGGCACTGCTCGAGGATCTCCAGCCCCACCGTGCCCTGCCCCGCGATGACGTCCGGGTGATCGAAGGGGTGGATGAACACCGCACCCGTGTCGTGCGCGTACTCCTGCGCCGCCGCCAGCGTCTCGTCCACCACGTGCCCGTGCAGCCGCACGTCCGCCCCGTACTCCCGGGTCGCCGCCACCTTCGGCAGCGGGGCGCCCACCGGCATGAAGACCGTGGACCGCACGCCCAGCAGCGACGAGGCGAGCGCCACGCCCTGCGCGTGGTTGCCCGCCGACGCCGCTACCACCCCGGCCGCCCGCTCCTCCGGACGCAGCCCGGAGATCCGCACGTAAGCGCCCCGCAGCTTGAACGAACCGGTCCGCTGGAGGTTCTCGCACTTGAAGTGGACCGGCGAGCCCACCAGCCGCGACAGGTACCGGCTGCCCTCCATGGGGGTCACCCTGGCCACCCCGGAGAGCATCTTCTGCGCCCCCCGGACATCGTCGAGGATGAGGGGGTGTGAGGGGTATGGCGTACCGAAGCTCATGACGCCAAGTCTCGCAGCTCATCACGTTTGTGCAGCGCCGGTACCAAGGCGCACGGGGCCGCGTACTCTGTCCCCCACCAACCGACCACCACCGCACGAGAGAGCCCGCAGCCATGCCCACATCTCAGGACATGACGACTGATCTTGACCAAGGTCTCCTCGATGCCCTCCAGCACCAGGTGGCCGTCTTCGCCCGCCGGGCCGAGCAGACCCGCCTCGGCGGCACGGGCCAGCTCCGCAACTCGATGGACCGCGCCGCCTACCTGCTGCTCAACCGCCTCGACCAGGAAGGCCCCATGGGCGTCAAGGCGCTGGCGGCCGGGATGGGCATCGACTCGTCCACCGTCACGCGCCAGGTCGCGCCGCTGGTCGACACCGGCCTGGTCAAGCGGACCTCGCACCCGGAGGACGGCCGCGCCGTCGTGCTCCAGCTCTCGCCGCGCGGCCAGGCCCGCCTCGACGAGGTCCGCTCCTCACGGCGCCGGCTGATGGCCGAGGTGACGGACGGCTGGACCGAGGAGGAGCGCACGTCGTTCTGCACGCTGCTCACCCGCTTCAACTCCGCGCTGTCCGCCCGGCAGGCCGGCCTGCCCCCCGCCGAGCCGGCCGAGCCGGCCGGCAAGGAGACGGACGCGGAGCCGGGAACGGGCACACGGACCGCTCCCGCCTCTTGACCCGGGCCCCGGCCCTGGCCTGATATGAGGACGTGCGAGAGCGGCAGGCCACGGCGCGGCCCCACCGCGCCCGGGACCGGGACTTCGAGGCGTTCGTCGCCGGGGCGGCGGGCCGGCTGCTGCACGCCGCCACCCTGCTGACGACCGAGCCGCCCGGCCGCGCCCCGCGTGCCGGGGCCCTCCTGACGGCCGCGCTGGCGGCCACGTACGCCCGCTGGGACCGGCTGCGCGACGAGGACCCGTACGACCTGACCCGGCGGGAACTGGCCGCCCGGTTCGCCCGCGCCGCCTGGCGCTTCCACCGCCCCCGCGGCGGCATCCTGTCCGGGCTCACCCCGCTGGAACGGCTCGTCGTCGTGCTGCGCCTGTACGAGGGCGTCGCCGAGGAACAGACGGCCGCCCTGATGGGACTGCCCGCCGACCGGGTCCGGGCGACCTGCACGCGCGCGGTGACCCTGCTCAGGCGGGCGCCGTGAGCGGCTACGACCGCAAGGAGGACGAGGTACGGCGCATGCTGGACGCCCCGCCGCGCGTCCAGGTCCCGCCGGACCTGCTGCCCCGCGCGATCAGCCGCGGCACGCGCGCCCAGCACCGCGCCAGGGCACTGCGCCGCGTGCTGTGGCTGCTGCTCGCGGCGGCGGCCGTGGCGTTCGCGGTGTGGGCCTCGGTCGCCGAGCCCTGGCGGGTGCCGCCGGCGGAGGTCACCCCGCCCTTCGAGGGCTGGTGACCACGGGCCGGGCCGGCGGCACGGGGGCGGGGCGGGAACGGCCGCCCCCGTGCCCCGCCCGGGGGCTCAGCCCAGCGCCTGGCGCAGGTCGGCCAGCAGGTCCTCGGCGTTCTCGATGCCGACCGACAGCCGCACCAGGTCACCCGGGACCTCCAGCAGCGACCCGGCGACGCTGGCGTGCGTCATCCGGCCCGGGTGCTCGATCAGCGACTCGACACCGCCCAGGGACTCGCCCAGCGTGAAGAGCTTCGCGCGGTTGCAGACCTCGACGGCCGCCTCCTCGCCGCCCTGGACGCGGAAGGAGATCATTCCGCCGAAGCTGCGCATCTGCTTGGCGGCGACCTCGTGCCCCGGGTGCTCGGGCAGGCCCGGGTACAGCACGCTGGTGACCTTCGGGTGCCGGGTCAGCATCTCGGCCACCCGCGCCGCGTTCTCGCTGTGCCGGTCCATGCGGACGGCCAGCGTCTTGATGCCGCGCAGCACGATCCACGAGTCGAACGGCCCGGCCACCGCGCCCATCGCGTTCTGGTGATAGGCCAGTTCCTCGCCCAGCGTCTCGTCTGCCGTGACCAGGGCGCCGCCCACGACGTCGGAGTGGCCGCCCATGTACTTGGTCAGCGAGTGCACGACGACGTCCGCGCCGAGCGCCAGGGGCTGCTGGAGGTAGGGGCTCGCGAAGGTGTTGTCGACGACCAGCCTGGCGCCGGCGGTACGCGCGACGTCGGCGACGGCCGCGATGTCGGTGATGCCGAGCAGCGGGTTCGAGGGCGTCTCGACCCAGATCACCTTCGTACGGTCGGTGATCGCGTCCCGTACGGCCGCGGGGTCGGAGGTGTCGGCGACCGACCACTCCACGCCCCACCGCGCGACGACCTTCGCGAAGAGGCGGAACGTGCCGCCGTAGGCGTCGTTCGGGATGACCACGTGGTCGCCGGGCACCAGCAGCGTGCGCAGCAGGCAGTCCTCGGCGGCGAGGCCGGAGGCGAAGGCCAGACCGCGCCGGCCGCCCTCCAGCGCCGCGAGGTTCTCCTCCAGGGCCGTGCGCGTGGGGTTGGCGCTGCGGCTGTACTCGTAGCCGCCGCGCAGCCCGCCCACACCGTCCTGCTTGTAGGTGGACACCTGGTAGATGGGCGGGACGACCGCGCCGGTCAGCGGGTCGGCGGTGTTGCCCGCGTGGATGGCGCGGGTCTCGAAGTTCTGGTGGGTGTGCTCGTCGCTCATGGGATCCGAGCCTAGTCGCGGGCGTCGCCGGGCACCGGACACGTCCGGGACAATGGCCGTATGGAGATTCTCTGGTTCCTCTTCGCGATGGGCCTGATCGGCGCCGTCCTCGTGCCGTGGCTGATGCGCCGCCGCGCCGGGGGCGGCATCCGCCTGGTCGCGCCCGGCTCGCCGGACGCCGCCGATCCGAGCGCGTACGGCTTCGTGCGCCAGGAGGACCTCGACGTGCGGATGCCGGGACCGGACCAGGACCTCCTCGACGTCCTGGACGTCGTGCAGCGCACCCAGGACTGGCGGGCCGCGTCGCAGTTGCTGGCGGGCACCGGCAGGGACGGCGAGGTGCGCTGGCAGCGGGTGCAGGCGTTCGCGGGCGCCGCGTCGCTCGAGCTGGCGCGGCAGCCCGGCCAGGGCGGGGCGTGGCTGCGGGCGTGGCGCGCCGAGAAGCCCAAGGACCCGGGCGGTGCCGAGGTGCACGCCGAGTTCCTGGTGCAGCAGGCGTGGCGGTCGTCCTCGGCGGACCGCGACGACTTCCGGATCATCCTGGAGGAGGCGCGCACGGTCTGCGAGGAGGCCGCGCTGCTGGCTCCCGGCGACCCGGTCCCGTACATCACCGAGCTGGCCGTCGCCCGGGGCCTCGGCTACACCCACGAGCAGTTCGACCAGGTCTGGGCGAAGATCATCGACCGGGCGCCGCAGCACATGGGCGCGCACCTGGCCGCCCTGCACTACTGGTGCGAGAAGTGGCACGGCTCCCGGAAGGACGCGGACCGCTTCGCCACGGCCGCCGCGGCGCGCGCCCCGCAGGGCTCGCTGCTCACCGCGCTGCCGCTGTTCGCGGTGTTCGAGCACCTGCCGGAGGTGGCGCTGGTGCGGGACTTCTACGGCACCGAGGTGGTGTCGAGGGCGATGGAGGGCGCGCTGTACGCGGTGCACTCCGCCCGCCCGGACGACCCGATGCTCGCCCACGTCCGCCACCTGCTGATCCACTTCCTGGTACGCGCGGAGCGCTGGTCGGAGGCCATGCACCAGCTCGTCCACGTGGACGGCCACATCGGCGCCCTGCCCTGGACGCTGAGCGAGGACCCGGCGGCGGAGTACGCGGTCTACCGCGCGCTCGCGGTCGCGGGCTACGAGGCCAACGGCGGCAGCCCGGCGACGCTGCCGCACTGAGCGGCCGGGCGCCGGGGCCGGAATTCCCGCCGCGCCCCGGACGTTGTCCGGATGCCGTCCCCGGCGTCCCGCGACAAGGAGACCGAGTCATGCTGTTCGGCCGCACTCCCGTGCTCCCCACCCCCGATCAGGCCCTGCGCGGCCGTCCGGAGCCCGGCTTCGCCGTTCCCGACCGCCACACCGTCCTCGGCAACCCCCTCCTCGGTCCCTACCCGGACGGTCTGGAGGTCGCGGACTTCGGGCTGGGCTGTTTCTGGGGCGCCGAGCGGAAGTTCTGGCAGACCGACGGCGTGTGGACGACCCTGGTGGGCTACCAGGGCGGTCACACGCGCAACCCCTCCTACGAGGAGGTCTGCTCGGGACTCACCGGCCACACCGAGGTCGTCCGCGTGGTCTTCGACCCCGCGGTCGTCCCGTACGCCACGCTCCTGAAGCTCTTCTGGGAGTCCCACGACCCCACCCAGGGCTTCCGCCAGGGCAACGACGTCGGCACCCAGTACCGGTCGGCCGTCTACACCCACTCCCCCGCCCAGGAGGCGGCCGCCGCGTCCTCCCGCGACGCCTACCAGCGGGTCCTCACCGGCTCCGGGTACGGGACGATCACCACGGAGATCCTCCCGGCGGACGACCGCCCCTTCTACCCGGCCGAGCCGTACCACCAGCAGTACCTGGACAAGAACCCGGGCGGCTACTGCGGCATCGGCGGTACGGGGGTCTCCTGCCCGGTCGGGGTCGCCAGGGCCGACGGCTGAGCCGCGCCCGGTGCGGACGACGTCGTACCGGCTGCTCCGCGGCCCGTGGGGCATCGCCGTGGACCTCACGGCGGATGCCCGGCTTTCTCCCGGGCCCCCGGCCGGGGCCGAGCACGTCGCCGGGCGGGTGTGGCTGGATGTGGCCGCCGTCCTGAACCATCCGGCCGGTGACCGCTCGGGGTGGCGGATCACCGGCGGCGAGGCGGAGTGGCTGCGGCGCGGGGCGGCCCTGGCAGCCCCTGCCATCGAGGCGCGCTTCCCGGGCGGACACACCACGGTCACGGTGCGCCGGGTGCTGTTCCCGCAGGCCGACTTCCAGCCGGAAGGGCTGGCCGCCGCGCTGCTGCGGTGGGCGGAGGAGGAGTTCGGCCTGCCCGCCCACCCGGTGGACGTGGCCTTCGACCGGGCGGCCGGCCGGTACGTCTACGACTGGTAGGCGGGGCGTCTTTATCGGGTGGAACGGCCCGGGGTGCCCGCCTACACTCGAACGCATGGGTGCGTACTACTTCTTTCTCTGATTCCGGGCGCGGACGCGTAGGCGTCCTGTCATGCCCCGTCCTGCCCGAACCCGGACATCAGGGAAAGAAACCATGCGCGAGCGCGCCCACACCCCTGCACAACTCACCTTCAAGGACGTTTCCCACGCCTATGGGGACAGGTCCGTCCTCGACGGCGTCACCTTCGCCGTGCGTCCCGGCGAGCGGATCGGCGTCATCGGCGAGAACGGCTCCGGCAAGTCCACGCTGCTGCGGCTGATCGCCGGGGCCGAGAGGCCCGGCGGCGGGGAGGTGACCGTCCACTTCCCCGGCGGGGTGGCGTACCTCGCGCAGACCCTGGAGCTGGACCCGGCGGCGACCGTGCGGGACGCCGTGGACGCCTCGCTCGCCGAACTGCGGTCGCTGGAGCGGCGGTTGCGGGCGGCCGAGGCGTCCCTGGGTGACGCGACGGACGCCGAACTGGCCGCGTACGGCGAGCTGTTGAGCACGTACGAGGAGCGGGGCGGCTACGAGGCGGACGCCCGCGTCGACGCCGCGCTGCACGGACTGGGCGTCGGGCACATCGGCCGGGAGCGGCGGCTGGGTTCGCTGTCCGGAGGTGAGCGGTCCCGGCTGGCGCTGGCCTGCGCGCTGGCCTCGGGCGCGGAGCTGCTGCTGCTCGACGAGCCGACCAATCACCTGGACGGGCAGGCCACCGGCTGGCTGGAGGAGCGGCTGCGGGCGCACCGCGGCACGGTGCTGGCCGTGACGCACGACCGGGCGTTCCTCCAGGCGGTGGCGACCGCGATCCTGGAGGTGGACCGGGACACCCGGGCGGTGACCCGGTACGGGGAAGGCTGGGAGGGCTACCGGACGGCGAAGGCCGCGGCCCGCCGCCGCCGGGAGCTGGACCACCGGGCGTGGCTGGACGGCGTGGCGGAGGCGGAGGCGCTGGTCGCGGCGGCCGGACAACGGCTGGCCGGCACCGGGCGGGACCCCCGGGAGGGCTTCGGCAAGCACCGGCGCTCGCACGAGGCGAAGCTGTCCGGGCGGGTGAGGGCGGCGCGGCAGCGGCTGGAGCGGCTGCGCCGGGAGCCGGTCGCGGCGCCCCCGGAGCCGTTGCGGTTCGCTGCCCGACTGGTCGCCCCGGAGGCGGAGGGGGTGGCGGTCGCGCTGGACGGCGTGGCCGTGGGCGCCCGGCTGCGGGTGGACGCGCTGCGCGTCGCGGCGGGCGGCCGGCTTCTGGTGACCGGCCCGAACGGGGCCGGGAAGACCACCCTGCTGCGGGTGATCGCCGGGGACCTGCGCCCCGACGCGGGTAGCGTGCACCGCCCGGGCCCGGTGGGCTACCTGCCGCAGGAGGTGCCCGTGCGGGCGTCGCGCCGGCCGCTGCTGGCGGAGTACGCGGCGGGGCGCCCGGGGGCGCCGGAGGACCACGCGGAGGAGTTGCTGGCGCTCGGGCTGTTCCGGGAGGAGGACCTGGCGGTCCCGGTGGCCGCCCTGTCGGTGGGCCAGCGCCGCCGCCTGGAGCTGGCCCGTCTGGTGACGCGTCCGGCCGGGCTGCTGGTGCTGGACGAGCCGACGAACCACGTGGCGCCCGGGCTGGTGGAGGAGCTGGAGGCGGCGCTGGCCGCGTACGAGGGGGCGGTCGTCGCGGTGTCGCACGACCGCCGCTTCCGGGGCGGCTTCGCCGGCGACCGGCTGGAGGTGCGGGCGGGCCGGGTGGCCTGAGTGCCCGTCAGGGGCGGCCGGTCTGCGCGGCCCTGAGCGCGGCCGCCGTCGCGGCCGGGTCGTAGCCGGGTGCGACGCCGTCGATGAGCAGGACGTCTCCGGTCATGTGGCGGGTGCGCAGCGGGATGAGCTCCTGGTAGGCCTCGGAGTCGTACCAGTCGCGTGCGTGGTCGAGCGTCGGGAAGCCGATGACGACGAGGGCGCTGTTCCACTCGCCCTCGCGGACTTCCCGGGCCGGTGCGCCGTGCACGAGGAACCGGCCGCCGAAGGGGTCGAGGGTGGCCTGGATGCGCTCCATGTAGGTGAAGACCTCGTCGTCGAGGACGGCCGGGGGCTTCAGGTTGCCGAGGGCGTAGGCGGGCATGGGGTCCTCCTCGTGTGGGATGACCCCATGCTCGCGGGGCGTGCCTCCGGGGTCGATTACCCCGGAGGTCATCGGCCCGTGGGGCGGTGGGCCGTCAGATGGTCGCCGCGTCGATGACGAAGCGGTAGCGGACGTCGCCGGCGAGCACCCGCTCGTACGCCTCGTTGATCCGGTCGGCGCTGATCAGCTCGATCTCGGCGCCCAGGCCGTGCTCGGCGCAGAAGTCGAGCATCTCCTGGGTCTCGGCGATGCCGCCGATCATCGAACCGGCGAGGGTCTTGCGGCCCGTGATCACGGAGAAGAGGTTCAGGGAGACGGGCTCCTCCGGGGCGCCGACGTTCACCAGGGCGCCGTCCGTCTTCAGGAGCCCCAGGTAGGCGCCGAAGTCCAGCGGTGCGGAGACCGTGGAGACGATCAGGTCGAAGGTGCCCGCGAGCTTCTCGAAGGTCTCGGGGTCGCTGGTGGCGTGGAAGTGGTCGGCGCCCAGCTTCAGGCCGTCCTCCTGCTTGCGGAGGGTCTGGCTGAGCACGGTGACCTCGGCGCCCAGCGCGTGGGCGATCTTCACGCCCATGTGGCCGAGGCCGCCGAGGCCGACGACGGCCACGTTCTTGCCGGGGCCGGCCTTCCAGTGGACGAGCGGCGAGTAGAGGGTGATGCCGGCGCACAGCAGGGGTGCGGCGACGTCCAGGGGCAGGGCGTCGGGGATGCGGACGGCGTAGTTCTCGTCGACGACGATGTGGGTGGAGTAGCCGCCGTAGGTGGGCTCGCCGTCGCGGTCGAGGGCGTTGTACGTGCCGGTCATGCCTTCGGCGCAGTACTGCTCCAGGCCCTGGCGGCAGTGGTCGCACCGGCGGCAGGAGTCCACGAAGCAGCCGACGCCGACGCGGTCGCCGGCCCGGTAGGTGGTGACGCCCGGGCCGATCTCGGTGACGATTCCGGCGATCTCGTGGCCGGGCACCATCGGGAAGATGCCCTCGCCCCAGCCGTCCCGGGCCTGGTGAATGTCGGAGTGGCAGATTCCGGCGTACTTGATCTCGATCAGCACGTCGCGCTCGCCGACCGCCCGGCGCGGGATGGTGACGCGCTCCAGCGGGGCGTTGGCGGCGGGGGCTGCGTATGCGGGAACGTTCGTGGTCATGGCTGTGAGCCTGCCGGTGTTTGTGCGGGTCACCCAGGCCTCTGTGCTGCGTACGACCCGTGTGCGTACCACTGGCAGGGTCAGGAACGGCCCCGGGTCCGGTGCGTACGACCCGGGATACTTGCGGTATGGACCAGCGTGCCGAACTGAGTGAGTTCCTCCGCTCCCGGCGGGCCCGGCTGAAGCCACAGGACGTGGGGCTGCCCGCGTTCGGGCGCCACCGCCGCGTGCCGGGGCTGCGGCGTGAGGAGCTGGCGCAGCTCGCCGGGGTGTCCGTGGCGTACTACACGCGGCTGGAGCAGGGCAACGGCCGCAATGTCTCCACGGAGGTGCTGGACGCCATCGCCCGGGCGCTGCGGCTGACGGACGCCGAGCGCGACCATCTGACACACCTGGCGAAGCCGGCGCACAAGAAGAAGCGGCGGGCGCCCGCCACCCGGCCGCAGACGGTGCGCCCGGCGCTCCAGCACCTGCTGGACGCGATGGACGGGGTGCCCGCGTACCTGCTGGGGCGGCGGCTGGACATCGTGGGGTGGAACCGGATGGCGCGGGCGCTGCTGGGCGATCTGGCGGCGCTGGAGCCGCACGAGCGGAACATGGCGTGGCAGGTGTTCCTGGCTCCGAACGCGCGTGACCTGTACGTCGACTGGGAGGCGAAGGCGACGGAGGTGGTGAGCGTGCTGCGGATGTACGCGGGCTGTTCGGCGGACGATCCCCAACTGTCGTCGCTGGTGGGCGAGCTGTCGGTGAAGAGCGCGGACTTCCGGAGGCTGTGGGCGGCGCACACGGTGCAGGACAAGGGGCACGGCACCAAGCGACTGCGCCATCCGCTGGTGGGTGAGCTGACGCTGGCGTACGAGACGCTGAAGGTGCCGGACGATCACGACATGGCGCTGGTCACGTACACGGCGGAGCCGGGGTCGCCGTCGGCGGACGCGCTGCGGCTGCTGGCGAACTGGGGCGTGGACGAGGTCGCCGGGGCGCGCTGAGCGCGGGTACGACGACGGGCGGCGGCCCTCCGTGGGGAGGACCGCCGCCCGTCGTCGTGCCGGGTGGCTCAGACCGCGGAGCCGGCCTTCCACTCGGCCCAGCTCATGTTCCAGCCGTTGAGGCCGTTGTCCGGGGCGATGGTCTTGTCCTTGGAGTTCTTGACGACGACCACGTCACCGATGATCGAGTTGTCGTAGAACCAGGCGCCCGGCTGGTCGGGGTCGTTGGCACCCTTGGCGTCGTTCAGGCCCACGCAGCCGTGGCTGGTGTTGACCTTGCCGAAGATGGAGTCGCTGCCCCAGTAGTTGCCGTGGATGAAGGTGCCCGACGTGGACAGCCGCATGGCGTGCGGCACGTCCTTGATGTCGTACTCGCCCTTGCCGTCCTCCTTGGTGAAGCCGACCGTCGAGCCGTCCATCCGGGTCTCCTTGAACTTCTCGGAGATGACCATCTGGCCGTTGTAGGTCGGGTTCTCGGGGGCGCCGGCGGAGATCGGGATGGTCTTGATCGTCTTGCCGTCCTGGGTGACCGTCATGGTCTTGGCTGCGGCGTCGACGGTGGAGACCTGGTTGCGGCCGACGGTGAAGGTGACGGTCTTCTGCTGGACGCCGAAGACGCCCTCGGAGCCCTCGACGCCGTCGAGGTTCAGCTTGAGGGTGACCTTGGAGCCCTCGGCCCAGTAGTTCTCGGGGCGGAAGTCCAGGCGCTGGGCGTTGAACCAGTGGCCGACGACCTCCTGGCCGCTGGTGGAGGAGACGCTGATCGCGGACTGGACGGCCTTCTTGTCCGTGATCGGCTTGTTGAAGGTGAGGGAGACGGGCATGCCGACGCCGACCGTGGAGCCGTCCTCGGGGGTGAAGTTCCCGATGAAGCTGTTGTCCTTGGAGACGGTGGTGAAGGAGGAGTTCTCGTGGGCCTCGCGGCCCTCGGAGTCCTTGGCGGTGGCGGCGATCTTGTAGGTGGTGGCCCGCTCGAGCTGCTCGGTGGGCTTCCAGCTCGTGCCGTCGGCGGCCATCTCGCCCTTGACGGTCGTGCCGTCCGGGGCGGTCATGGTGACCTGGGTGAGCTTGCCCTCGCTGACGGTGACCTTGGCGTCGTTGTTGATCGACGCGTTCTGCGCGCCGTTCTTCGGCGAGATCGCTATTCGGGCCTGGGAGGCGTCCTTCGCCGCCGCCGCGTCGACCTGGGACTGTGACGTCTTGGAGCTTCCGGCGGCGTCGGCCTTGTCCTCACCGCCGCTGCAGCCGGTGAGCACCATTACGCCGCCGAGCAGTGCGGACGCGGCCACCAGGCCCCTGCGCCGCTTGCTGTCCGTCATCACACGCTTCTCCATCGTCGCCGATTCCCTGCCAACTGTTACAACAACACCCATAACAACCCGTCCGGTTCCCCATCAGGCATGGATGTGGGGAACACCACTGATCGACGCACCCCGGGGAGCCGTTGGTTCCCGATCTTCCCGAGGTATACGGACGCGCGTGAAATGGGCCCCGGACGCACCCGCGCGGTGGGAGTCCGGGGCCCGCGGCGTGTCGCAGGTCACACGCTACGGCCGTACGTCGTCGAGGTGATCCTCGTCATCCTCCTCCTCCAGCTCCCACACGTCCGCGTCGGGGTCGTGGTCGACCAGCTCGCTGCTCCAGGACGCCTGGGCGAGTTCGACACCCGGCACCTGGCTCAGCAGATCGACCGGCTCGACGAGGTACGCGAGAGCTTCCGCTTCGTCTTCTCGTACCGCGGACTGGGCCTGCGTACGCTCCTCGTCGGGCATGAATTCGTCGGCTTCGACGCGTTCGAGGGCCGCTGCGGTGAGTTGTTCGTCGTCCGTCACTTCCATCAGCAGTTCCACTCGAAGGCGCACATACCGTGATGTCTCAGAAGGGCTCATATGACGGAGCGTAAGCCGCCGGGGCCCACGACTTTCCAGCGACCCGCTGTGTTCATTAGCATCGACGCACCCACCAATTCTCGGTTCCGCAAGGGGATCTGAATCTGTGTCCGTCGCACGTCGACCGCTGCTGACCGCCACCGCCGCCGGGACCCTGCTCGGCGCGCTGTGGTTCGTCCCTTCGGCCAACGCCACCGTTGAGCGGCCACCCGCGGAGCAGCACGAAACGAGAACGTCCGCGGCGAGCGGCCAGGACCTCGCGCTCGCCGACACCGGAAGCGTCGACACCACGCCGTACCTGATCGGGGGCGCGGCCTTCCTGGGTGTCGGTACGGGCCTGGTGGCCTTCGCCGTACGACGAGGGGCGCACACCGTCCTGTGACGGTGCGCGCCCCGGGCACGCGCGCGGGCCGGGTCAGGCCAGCGGGCCGGTGACCTTCTCGACCGCCTCGACGAGCCGGCCCTCGCGTACGAAGGCGTCGGCGGCGTCCAGGTCGGGGGCGAGGAAGCGGTCCGGCCCGGGGCCCTGGACCCCGGCCGCGCGCAGCGCCTCGATGGCGGCGCGGGAGGCGGGCGCCGGGGTGAGGCCCTCGCGCAGCTCGATGGCGCGGGTCGCGGCGTACAGCTCGACGGCGATGATCCGGCCCAGGTTGCCGACGGCGGTGCGCAGCTTGCGGGCGGCCGACCAGCCCATGGAGACGTGGTCCTCCTGCATGGCGGAGGAGGGGATCGAGTCGGCGGAGGCCGGGACGGCGAGCCGCTTCAGCTCGCTGACCAGGGCGGCCTGGGTGTACTGGGCGATCATCAGGCCCGAGTCGACGCCCGCGTCGTCGGCGAGGAACGGCGGCAGGCCGTGGGAGCGGTTCTTGTCCAGCAGCCGGTCGGTGCGGCGCTCGGCGATGGAGCCGAGGTCGGCGGCGGCGATGGCGAGGAAGTCCAGGACGTACGCCACGGGCGCGCCGTGGAAGTTGCCGTTGGACTCGACGCGACCGTCGGGCAGGACGACCGGGTTGTCGACCGCGGAGGCGAGCTCGCGCTCGGCGACGAGCCGGGCGTGCGCCATGGTGTCGCGGCCCGCGCCGGCGACCTGGGGGGCGCAGCGCACCGAGTAGGCGTCCTGGACGCGCGGGGCCTCGTCCTGCTGGAAGTGGCCGGTGAGGCCGGAGCCCCGGAGGACGGCGAGCATGTTCGCGGCGGCGGCGCCCTGGCCGGGGTGCGGGCGGATGGCGTGCAGTTCGGGCGCGAGGACCTTCTCCGTGCCGAGGAGGGCCTCGAGGGAGAGCGCGGCGGTGATGTCGGCGGACTTGTAGAGCCTGTCCAGGTCCGCGAGGGCCATGATCAGCATGCCGAGCATGCCGTCGGTGCCGTTGAGGAGGGCGAGGCCCTCCTTCTCGCGCAGCTCGACGGGCTCGATGCCGTGCTCGGCGAGCAGTTCGCCGGCCGGGCGCACCCGCCCGTCGGGGCCCTCGGCGTCGCCCTCGCCCATGAGGGTGAGCGCGCAGTGGCTGAGCGGCGCGAGGTCGCCGGAGCAGCCGAGGGAGCCGTACTCGTGGACGACCGGGGTGATCCCGGCGTTCAGCACGTCCGCCATGGTCTGGGCGACCTGGGGCCGGACGCCGGTGTGGCCGGAGCAGACGGTCTTCAGCCGCAGGAACATCAGCGCGCGGACGACCTCGCGCTCGACGGGCGCGCCCATGCCGGCGGCGTGCGAGCGCACGATGTTGCGCTGGAGCTGGGCGCGCAGCTCGGGGCTGATGTGCCGGGTGGCGAGCGCCCCGAAGCCGGTCGACACGCCGTAGACGGGCTCGGGCTTGGCGGCGAGGGCGTCGACGATCTCCCGGGCCTTGGCGAGCGCGGCGAGCGCCTCCGGGGAGAGCTCGACCGTTGCGTTGCCGCGGGCCACGGCGATGACGTCCTGGGCGGTGGTACCGGACGTCCCCACCACGACTGTGTGCATATCCATATTCAGCAGCGTACGGACTGAATCCCAACGTGTCACTACCCCGCCTGTCCGGAGCCCCTTACGCCCCGGAGGGTCCCGGTCCGGCCTCCGGACCGGCCTCCGGACCCGCCCCGGTTCCCGGGCCGGGGGCGGCGTCCGGCGCCTGCGGAGCCGGGGCGTCGCGGAAGCTGCGGCGGTCACGGGAGGAGGACGGGGGGTGGTCCGCCAGCGCGATGACCGTGCCGTCGCGGCCCGCCACCACCGGCTTGGGCGACCGGGCGGCCTTGGCCCGGTACTGGGCGGCGTCCGCCAGCCGGAACAGCCGCCGCGCCGAGGGCACCGGACCGATCGGGTCACCGGTGGACGCCACCCCGCACGCCACGCCCTCGCCCAGCTCCAGGTCCCCGGCGCGTACGCACAGCTCGTCCGCGGCGCGCACCACCTCGTCCGCCTCCGGCCCCACCGACACCAGGCAGAACTCGTCCCCGCCCAGCCGCGCCGCCAGGGCGCCCGGCAGCATCGCCCCGCAGTACGACAGCACCGAGCCGAAGCGCTCCAGCAGCCGGTCCCCCACCGCGTGCCCGTGCGTGTCGTTGACGCGCTTGAGGCCGTTCAGGTCGCACACCACGAGCGAGACCACCGTCCCGTCGCTGAGGAAGCGCTCCACGGCCTCGTCCAACCGCATGTCCACCGCCCGCCGGTTGGCGAGCCCCGTCAGCGGGTCGGTGAAGGCCAGCTTGCGGACCTCCTCCAGCCGCTCGGTCTGGGCGATCCCGGCCGCGACCACCGACGCGAGGACGGTCGCGAAGTCCGCGTCGCCGCGGTCGAAGACCGGCGCGCCGGCCGGCCGCGCCACGTACAGCTCGCCCCACGCCCGCCCGTGCATCACTATCGGCGCGACCACGCAGCAGCCGCGCCCGCGCCGCCGCAGCGCGGCCACCCTCCCCCGTAGCACTCCGTGCACGGGAGGGGCCCCCATGTGGGTGTAGCCGGGCTCGCCCTCGGCCGGCCCCTCGGCCGTCTCGACCCAGGCGTTGGGCTCACCGCCGCCCGCCCACCGCTCGTGCAGGAACTCGGTGATCTCGGAGAACTGGTGGACCGGATAGGTCTCGGCGTCCGGGAACTCCTCCTCGTCCGCGGCCCGCTGTCCCGCGTTCACCAGCACCTTGAGCCGGCCGAGGTCCCGCTCCCACATCGAGAGCGCGGCGAACGTCCCGCCGAGCGCGTCGCGCGCGCCCAGCGCGGCCGCCCGCCAGGTCTCGCGCGGAGTGTGCGCCGACGCCATGGCCTGCGCGAGCGCCACTACAGCGCGTAGCCGGACATCCTCACCCATTCCTCAAGCTTAGGGAGCATCGCCGACTTTTCACTCCCCGGGCCACTCCGGCTTCCGCTTCTCGTTGAAGGCCGCCACGCCCTCGGCCCGGTCACCGGAGAAGGCCACCGACCGCCAGGCCGCGTCCTCGACCTCCAGGCCCGCCCGCAGGTCCAGCCCCTGCCCCAGCCGCATGGCCCGCTTGGCGGCCCGCAGCCCGACCGGCGAGTTGGCCGCGATCCGGCCGGCCAGCTCGAGCGCGCCCTCCCGGGCGTCGTCGACGAGCTGGTCGGCGAGCCCCAGGGACACCGCCTCGGCCGCCGCCACCCGCCGTGCCGTGAACACCAGCTCCGCCGCCCGGGCGGCCCCCACGCGGCGCGGCAGGAGCTGCGTACCCCCGCCGCCGGGGATCACGCCCACCGACACCTCGGGCAGCCCGACGACGGCGGTCGCGTCCACCACGATCAGGTCGCAGGCGAGCGCGAGCTCGAAGCCGCCGCCCAGGGCGAAGCCGTGCACGGCGGCGACGGTCGGCATCGGCAGCTCGAGCACGCCGGTGTACGCGCCGCGCGCGACCGGCCGCTGGCGCACCAGCTCGGCGTCGGTGAAGGAGTTGCGCTCCTTGAGGTCGGCGCCGACGCAGAACGCCTTGTCGTTGGAGGAGGTCAGGACGGTCACGCGCACCGAGGCGTCGGCGGCGAGCGCGGCGCACGCGGCACCGATGGAGCGGGCCATCTCGCTGGAGACGGCGTTCATGGCCTTGGGCCGGTCGAGCACCAGCTCGGCGACGTGGTCATGACGGCGTACGGCGACGAATTCCCCGAAGCGCTGCTCGGACATGCGTGACACACCCTCCCGGTTAACGAACGTTAGCGAACGTTATCCGGTGATCCTAGGCTGCCGCCGCGTCAGCAGCCAGGGCTCGATGACGCCCAGCCCGCGCACCGGCCGCTGCCACATCGGCTGGAGCGCGAAGCGGTACTTCGACAGGGCGGCGCCCGGCGCCTCGCCCTCCTTCTCGGCGCGTGCCGCCTCCTCGGCGGCCTGCGCCTCCGAGACGGGGGCCTCGCCCGTGCGCGACAGCTCCTCCGCGAGCGCGCCGTCGACCAGGACGGCGTCCTTGGGGGCTATCGAGGTGAGCCGGCTGGCCAGGTTCACGGTCGTGCCGAAGACGTCGCCCATGCGGGTCGTGACCGTGCCGAAGGCGATGCCGACGCGCAGCGCGGGCATCGTCTCGTCGTGGGTGAGCGTCTCGATGAGCCGCAGCGCGATCTCGGCGGCCGTACCGGCGTCGTCGGCCGCGAACAGCACCTCGTCACCGAGCGTCTTGATCAGCCGTCCGCCGTGCGCGGCGACCAGGTCGGCGGAGGTGGTCTCGAACGCCTCGACCAGCTCGCCCAGCTCCTCCTCCTCCAGGCGGCGGGTGAGCCGGGTGAAGCCCACCAGGTCCGCGAAGCCGACCGCCAGGCGCCGGTCCACCATCTCCTCGTCGTCGGCGGCCTGCACCACCCGGCCGGTCGCCGCCGCGAGCTGCCGCCGCCACACGTACACCAGGAACTCCTGGAGCTCCGGCAGCAACAGCTCCACCAGGGGATACGTCACTTCCGTGCGGGTCATCCCCGGCTCGGGGGGCTCGGTCAGCCCCTCCAGGAACGAATCGATCTGCCACTCGGCCAGCCGGGCGGTGGTCTGGCCGGTGGACCGGGCCACCTGCACGGCCATCGGCTCGCTCAGCAGTCCCGCCTCCACCAGACCGGCCAGCCGGCGCAGCGCCAGCACGTCCGCCTCGGTCAGCGCCTTGGCCTGCCCGATGTCGGCGAAGCCCATGGCCCGCCAGAACCGGGAGGCCAGGTCCATGGACACACCGGCCGTGCGGGCCGCCTGGAAGGGGGTGTAGCGGCGCTCCGCGCCGAGGATCAGTTGCTCCAGCCGGATGGCCAGGGGGTCGTCGGTCGGCTCCGCCGTATGGTCGACGACATGGTGGGGGGTGGGGTACTCCGCCGCGCCCTGCGACGTCCCGGTCTGCGACGCCCCGTTCGGCTCCGCCCCGCTCGGCCCGGACCCGGACCCGCCCGAGTTCGCGTCGTCGACGGTCACCGGCCGCCTCCTGCCCGTTCCCTGCGCACTGTCCTGCCGATCTGTAGCTGGATCGTCGTCAACGATACGGCAGGTGTGCCCTGGCTCACGTCCCCGCGGCCGAGCGCGTCAGCCCACCGGGCGCAGATGCACGACGTCGCCCGCGCCCACGGCCTCCGGCTGTCCGCCGGGCGGCGCCACCACGAGGCGGCCGTCGCCGTCGATGGCGACCGCCTCGCCGGTGAGGGTCCGGTCGCCGGGCAGCTCGGCGCGGACGGTACGGCCGAGGGTGGAGCAGTTGGCCGCGTACGCCTCGTCCAGGCCGCACGCCGACGGGTCGCCGCCGGCGGCCGTCCAGCGGCGGTACCACTGCTCCAGGGAGCGCAGCAGGGCGCGCAGCAACGGGTCGCGGTCGGTGGAGATCGCGTCGGCGAGCCGGAGGGAGCCGGCCGTGGGCACCGGCAGCTCCTCCTCACGGAGCGTGACGTTGAGGCCCAGCCCGACGACGATGCCGTCGTCGCCGGCCCGCTCGGCGAGGATCCCGCCGGCCTTCCGCTCCTCGCCCCGCACCTTCACCATCAGGTCGTTCGGCCACTTCAGCGCCACGTCGGCGCCGGCGGCCCGGGCGAGCCCGGTGGCGGCGGCGACGCCGGTGAGCAGCGGCAGCCAGGCGAGGCGGGCGACGGGGACGTCCGGCTTGAGCAGGACGGAGAGGAACAGCCCCGAGCGGGCGGGCGCGGACCAGGTGCGGTCCAGCCGGCCGCGCCCGGCCGTCTGCTCCTCGGCGACCAGGACGGCTCCCTCGGGGAGGGAGGCGGCCCGGGCGCCCAGGTCGGAGTTGGTCGACCCGGTGGCGGGCACGAGGTCGAGGGAGGTCCACAGTCCGCCGGGCACGAGGAGGGCGCGGCGCAGGCCGGCGGCGTTCAGGGGCGGTCGTTCGAGGTCGGACCAGGGGCTCCCTGGACCAAGTGAGGGCGTCATGCAAGCCAGCGTAGGTGTGGTAAACACCGCACTGCCGAAGGGTATCGCCGCCGATACGCTACGGGTCAGTAGCCAACGATCCCGTGACCAGGCAGGGAGCCGCATCCCGATGTCCGAGCCGGCCAAGGCCCAAGAGCCCCAGATCGACATTCACACGACCGCGGGCAAACTCGCGGATCTTCAGCGCCGTATCGACGAGGCGACGCACGCGGGCTCCGAGCGCGCCGTCGAGAAACAGCACGCCAAGGGCAAGTTGACGGCCCGCGAGCGGATCGCGCTGCTGCTGGACGAGGACTCCTTCGTCGAGCTGGACGAGTTCGCCCGGCACCGCTCCACCAGCTTCGGCCTGGAGAAGAACCGCCCGTACGGGGACGGCGTCGTCACCGGCTACGGCACGGTCGACGGCCGCCCGGTGGCGGTGTTCTCGCAGGACTTCACCGTCTTCGGCGGTGCCCTCGGCGAGGTCTTCGGGCAGAAGATCATCAAGGTGATGGACTTCGCGCTGAAGACCGGCTGCCCCGTGATCGGCATCAACGACTCCGGCGGCGCCCGCATCCAGGAGGGCGTCATGGCCCTCGGCATGTACGGCGAGATCTTCCGCCGCAACACCCATGCCTCGGGTGTGATCCCGCAGATCAGCCTGGTCGTCGGCCCGTGTGCCGGCGGCGCGGTCTACTCGCCCGCCATCACCGACTTCACGGTGATGGTCGACCAGACCTCGCACATGTTCATCACCGGCCCCGACGTCATCAAGACGGTGACCGGCGAGGACGTGGGCTTCGAGGAGCTGGGCGGCGCCCGGACGCACAACGCCACCTCCGGTGTGGCGCACCACATGGCGGGTGACGAGAAGGACGCCATCGAGTACGTCAAGTCGCTGCTGTCGTACCTGCCGTCGAACAACCTGTCCGAGGCGCCCGCCTTCCCGGAGGAGGCGGACCTGGCGCCCACCGACGAGGACCGCGAGCTGGACGTCCTCATCCCGGACTCGGCGAACCAGCCGTACGACATGCACACCGTCATCGAGCACGTCCTGGACGACGGGGAGTTCCTGGAGACCCAGGCGCTGTTCGCGCCGAACATCATCACCGGCTTCGGGCGGGTCGAGGGCTACCCGGTCGGCATCGTCGCCAACCAGCCGATGCAGTTCGCGGGCTGCCTGGACATCGACGCCTCCGAGAAGGCGGCCCGGTTCGTCCGGACGTGCGACGCGTTCAACATCCCGGTCCTCACCTTCGTCGACGTGCCGGGCTTCCTGCCGGGCGTCGGGCAGGAGCACGAGGGCATCATCCGGCGCGGCGCGAAGCTGATCTACGCGTACGCCGAGGCGACCGTCCCGCTGATCACGGTGATCACGCGCAAGGCGTTCGGCGGCGCGTACGACGTCATGGGCTCCAAGCACCTGGGCGCCGACCTCAACCTGGCGTGGCCGACCGCGCAGATCGCCGTGATGGGCGCGCAGGGAGCGGTCAACATCCTGCACCGCCGCACCATCGCGGAGGCCGACGACGTGGAGGCGACGCGGGCGCGGCTGATCCAGGAGTACGAGGACGCGCTGCTCAACCCGTACACGGCGGCCGAGCGCGGTTACATCGACGCGGTGGTCATGCCGTCCGAGACGCGGGCGCAGATCGTCAAGGGGCTGCGTCAGCTCCGTACGAAGCGGGAGAACCTGCCCCCGAAGAAGCACGGCAACATCCCCCTCTAAGGAGCCCCCATGATCAAGGTTCTGCGGGGCAACCCGACCCCGGAGGAGCTGGCCGCCGCACTGGCGGTGGTCCAGGCGCGCGCCGCCGCCACCGCCTCGGCGGCCTCCGGCGGCGCGCCGCACGTGCCCGAGGGCTGGTCGGACCCGGCGCGCATCGCCCACACCCGCCACCCGCACCCGGGCCCCCGGTCGTGGGCGCGGTCCTACTGGCCGGCCTGAAGCACGGGCAGGACGGCCTCCGCCATGACGCGGTATCCCGCGTCGTCCGGGTGGAGGCCGTCTTCGTACGCGTACGCGGGGTTCAGGCGGTCCGGGTCGGACGGGTCGCCCATGAGCCGGTGCAGGTCGACGACCGCGTCGAACTCGCCGGACTCGCGCATCCAGTCGTTGACCTCGGCGGCGACCCCGGCGGCACGGGGCCCCCAGTGGGTGGTGCCCTTGAACGGCAGGATGGTCGCGCCGACGATCCGTACGCCACGCGCGCGTGCGGCCCGTATCAGCCGCCGGTACCCGGCGATCAGGCCGGCTGCCGAGTGGACCGGGGCGGGCTTGTAGGTCGGCTGGTCGCGGGCCTCGCTGTAGCCGATGTCGTTCAGTCCCTGGAGGAGGACGACGGTCGTGACGCCGGGCAGGTCGAGGGCGTCGCGGTGGAAGCGGGCCGAGGCGCGCTCGCCGTACCAGGCCGAGTCGTTGAGCAGCAGGTTGCCGCCGATGCCGGCGTTCAGGACGGGACGGTCGACGCGTTCGGCGAGGGCGTCGGACCAGCGGCGGTCGGCGTTCGGGGTGGAGCCGAAGCCGTCCGTGAGGGAGTCGCCGAACAGGACGACGCCCCCGGGTGCCGGGTCGGCGCCGCTCACGTCCACCCCGCTGAGGTAGTACCAGGACGCGGTCGTCCCGGTGAACGGCGTGCCGGTGACGTCGTCGAGGTGGTCCCCCTCCGCGCGGTGGCTGTCGGTGAAGCCCTGGGCGTGGAAGGTGGCCGGGCCGGTGGTGCCGGCCAGGTGGAGGGTGACGGTGACCCGGTCCAGGCGCTCCACGGCAAGCTTGGCGGCGTCGCTCTCGGCCTGCCCGCGGGCGGGGACGACCAGCGAGCGGGCGCCCTTGAAGGTGAGGTGGCGCAGCGAGCCGGGGCGGAGGGCCGCGCCCGTGTCGGTGAGGGCGATGGTGGCCCCGGCGATGTGCAGGGGTGAGGTCCCGTACGCGTTCGAGAGCCGGACACGCACGCGGTCCCCGGCGGCGGTGACACGGACGATCTGGCGCAGGGTGTGGCCGGAGAAGCCCTCCTGGGACCAGTTCGGGGTGAAGCCGGCGGAGGGGAGCTGGGGCGAGGCGGTCCAGGCGGCGGTCCAGTTCATGACCGAGACTCCTAACGGGAAGCGAGTTCCATTAAGCTGCACCCCGGGACCGTACCACCACGACCCGACTAAATGAAACAGGAGTCCCATTTGGAGACCACGCCCGGCACCGTACGCCCCGGCGGCCGCACCGCGAAGGTCCGCGCCGCCGTCCTCCGCGCCACCGAGGACGCCCTGGCCGCGGACGGCTTCCACGCGCTCGCCATGGACCGGATCGCCGCCGGCGCGGGCGTCGGCAAGACCACCGTGTACCGGCGCTGGGCCTCCCCCGTGGGCCTCGTCGCCGACCTGCTGCGCGACATGGCCGAGCGGTCCGTCCCCGCCGCGGACACCGGGTCCCTCGAGGGCGACCTGCGCGCCAACGCCGCCCTCGTCACCACGACGCTCACCGACCCCCGCATGGGCCCCGTCTTCCGGGCGGTCATCGCGGCGGCCGCCTGCGACGAGGAGTGCGCCACCGCCCTGCGCGGCTTCTACGAGACCCGCCTGCGCGCCTGGGCGCCCACCGTCGAACGCGCCGCCGAACGCGGCGAGGCCCCGGCCGGCACCGATCCCCTGGAGGTCCTGCGCGCCGTGTCCGCCCCGCTCTACTACCGCTTCGCGGTCAGCCACGAGCCGCTCACCGGCGCCGACGGCGACCGGGCGGTGGCCGCGGCGCTGGCCGCCACCCGTGCGGGGGTGTTCGTCCGCCCCTGAGTAGTCCCCGGGCACCCCGGCGCCTGAGTACGCGTACTCAGGCGCCGCGCGGACCGGGCCAGCAGGATCGAAGGATGCTGTGGTCCGACCCCGAGAACGAACCCCCCGAGGAGATGCGCGACATGCAGGCGATGCTGCGGCGCGCGGGCATCCTGCTGGCGCTGGCGATGCTGCTGGCGATGTTCGTGGTGGGCCTGCACTGACCCCGGCGCCCGACCCGCCGCCGGGGGCGTTTTCCGTACGATGGCGCCCATGACTGCTGATCGGCGCCGCCGCCTCGTCCTGGCCTCCGCGTCCCCCGCCCGCCTCGGTCTGCTGCGCCAGGCCGGACTCGCCCCCGAGGTGATCGTCAGCGGGGTCGACGAGGACAGGTTCACCGCCCCGACCCCGGCCGAACTGGCGCTCGCCCTCGCCGAGGCCAAGGCCGCCCACGTGGCCGCCAAGCCGGAGGCGAGCGGCGCCCTCGTCATCGGCTGCGACTCGGTGCTGGAGCTGGACAAGCAGGCCCTGGGCAAGCCCGCCGACGCCGAGGAGGCCACCGCCCGCTGGAAGGCGATGCGCGGCCGTGCGGGCATCCTCCAGACCGGCCACTGCGTCTACGACACGACCGCCAAGCGGTACGCCTCCGCGACCGCCTCCACCCTGGTCCGCTTCGGCGACCCGACGGACGAGGAGATCGCGCGGTACGTCGCCAGCGGCGAACCCCTCCACGTGGCGGGCGCGTTCACCCTGGACGGCCGCTCGGCGCCCTTCATCGACGGCGTCGACGGCGACCCGGGCAATGTGATCGGCCTGTCCCTGCCCCTGCTGCGCCGCCTGCTGGCGGAGCTGGGCGTCGCCATCACCGACCTGTGGGACTGACCGTCCCGACCCTCACGCCGGGGCCACGCCGCCCTCCACGGGCGGCGCCGGCTCACGCGCCCCGTGCTCCGGCGCGTACAGCACGAGTGACGCCACGACGAGCCCCAGCACCACCATCATGTACGCGAACGCCGCCCAGCCCACCAGGCCGACGACGACCGCGCCCAGCACCCCGTGCGTGATCGCACAGGAGATGAGCACGATCCGCGCGGCGCGCCCGAGGCGGCGGTCCCGTACGCCGAGGAGCACCAGCAGCACCCCGCACAGCGCCACGTACGCGCCGAGGACACCGCCCATGATCCAGATGGCGGTGACCATCAGATCCGGGTCCAGCCCGTCCAGCGACATCCGCTGACCGCCCATCACCCGGGCGAGCACCATGTGCAGCAGCACGAGGCCCACCGCCTCCAGGACCAGCACGATCCCGGCCGCCAGCGCTATCGGTCTGCGGGCCACCATGGGCTCTCCCCTGCCTGTTACTCGCAGTACGGACGACTGCGCGCAGGCTACTGACTGGTAAACGTTCGGACAAGGGTTCTGACAGCGCCGCAAAGAATCATTCGCCCATTCGTAGGGACTCCACAAAGAAACGGGAGGGGGCGCTGGCCGTGAAGACAGAGACCTTGACCACACCTCAGGGTTACTGTTCCGTTCAGAAGCCCTGCGTAACGTGGTGCGACAAGGGATTTCACGACTCCACTACGCCTCGAATCACGCTCCGTGTGGGCAAGCTCACCATTGGGGACGGGTCGAAAGGCCGTGTCGGCTGTCCCTAAACTCAGCTTGTTTCAAGGAGGGAGCCATCGTGCGCAAGGTGCTCATCGCCAACCGTGGCGAAATCGCTGTCCGTGTCGCCCGTGCCTGCCGGGATGCCGGGATCGCGAGCGTAGCCGTCTACGCCGATCCGGACCGGGACGCCCTGCACGTCCGTGCGGCCGACGAGGCGTTCGCCCTGGGCGGTGACACCCCGGCGGCCAGCTATCTGGACATCGCCAAGGTGCTCCAGGCCGCCGCCGACTCCGGCGCGGACGCCGTCCATCCCGGGTACGGATTCCTCTCCGAGAACGCGGAGTTCGCCCAGGCCGTCATCGACGCGGGTCTGACCTGGATCGGCCCGCCGCCGCAGGCCATCCGGGACCTCGGTGACAAGGTCGCCGCCCGTCACATCGCCCAGCGCGCCGGCGCGCCGCTGGTCGCCGGCACCCCGGACCCGGTCTCCGGCGCCGACGAGGTCGTGGCCTTCGCCAAGGAGAACGGCCTGCCGATCGCCATCAAGGCCGCCTTCGGCGGCGGCGGTCGCGGCCTGAAGGTCGCCCGCACGCTCGAAGAGGTGCCGGAGCTGTACGACTCCGCCGTCCGTGAGGCCGTCGCCGCCTTCGGCCGGGGCGAGTGCTTCGTCGAGCGCTACCTCGACAAGCCGCGCCACGTCGAGACCCAGTGCCTGGCCGACAAGCACGGCAACGTCGTGGTCGTCTCGACGCGTGACTGCTCGCTCCAGCGCCGCCACCAGAAGCTGGTCGAGGAGGCCCCCGCGCCGTTCCTGACCGAGGAGCAGAACGCCGAGCTGTACCGGGCGTCCAAGGCCATCCTGAAGGAGGCCGGCTACGTCGGCGCCGGCACCGTGGAGTTCCTGGTCGGCCTCGACGGCACGATCTCCTTCCTGGAGGTCAACACCCGACTCCAGGTGGAACACCCGGTCACCGAGGAGGTCACCGGCATCGACCTCGTGCGCGAGATGTTCCGCATCGCCGACGGCGAGGAGCTCGGCTACGGCGACCCGGCCGTGCGCGGCCACTCCTTCGAGTTCCGCATCAACGGCGAGGACCCGGGCCGCAACTTCCTCCCCGCCCCCGGCACCGTCACCACCTTCACCCCGCCGTCGGGTCCGGGCGTCCGCCTGGACGCGGGCGTGGAGTCCGGCAGCGTCATCGGCCCGGCGTGGGACTCGCTGCTGGCCAAGCTGATCGTCACCGGCGCCACCCGTGAGCAGGCCCTCCAGCGGGCCGCCCGCGCCCTCGCGGAGTTCACGGTGGAGGGCATGGCCACCGCCATCCCGTTCCACCGCGCGGTCGTCCAGGACCCGGCCTTCACCAGCGACCCGTTCCGGGTGCACACCCGCTGGATCGAGACCGAGTTCGTCAACGACATCCCGGCCTTCGCCGCCCCCGCCGCCACCGAGGCGGAGGAGGAGCCCGGCCGCGAGACCGTCGTCGTCGAGGTCGGCGGCAAGCGCCTGGAGGTCTCGCTGCCGTCCTCGCTGGGCATGAGCCTGGCCCGCACGGGTCTGGCCGCGGGCGCCAAGCCCAAGCGCCGCGCCGCCAAGAAGGCCGGCTCCGCCGCCTCGGGCGACACCCTCGCCTCCCCGATGCAGGGCACGATCGTCAAGGTCGCGGTCGAGGAGGGCCAGGAGGTCAAGGAGGGCGACCTCATCGTCGTCCTCGAGGCGATGAAGATGGAGCAGCCGCTCAACGCCCACCGGGCGGGCACGATCAAGGGCCTGTCGGCGGAGGTCGGCGCGTCGGTGACGTCCGGCGCCGCGATCTGCGAGATCAAGGACTGAGGCGCTCCGGCGCACCACGAGGGGCCCGTCGGCACATGGCCGGCGGGCCCCTCGCCATGTCCGCGATGGCATCCTGGAGGCGTAGGGCGGCGGCGGTACGAGGGAGGACGGCGCGATGGTGACGAGTGCGGCGGCGAGCGGGACGGCGGCGGACAGGGCGCCGGGCGCGCCGCGCCCCATGCGCGCCGACGCCCGCCGCAACTACGAGCGGCTGCTCGCCGAGGCGCGGGCCGCCTTCGCGGAGCACGGCACCGACGCGTCGCTGGAGGACGTCGCGCGCCGCGCGGGGGTCGGGATCGGCACCCTGTACCGGCACTTCCCGAACCGGCACGCGCTGATGAACGCCGTCTTCCAGGAGGCGCTGCACGCCCTGCTGGCCAGGTCGCGCGACCTGGCCGCCTCGGAACAGCCCTGTACGGCGCTGGTGGAGTGGCTGCGCGCCATCGTCACGCACGCCGGTGAGTACCGGGGCCTGGCCCGGGCGCTCATGTCGGCCTCGCACGACGCCAGTTCGGCCCTGTCGCAGTGCAGCACGCCGATGCGCGCGGCGGGCGAGCGCCTGCTGGTGCGCGCCCAGGAGGCGGGCGCGGTACGGGCGGACGTGTCGATCGGCGACCTGATGCAGCTCACCAACGCGATCGCCCTGGCGGCCGAACAGTCGCCGGACGACCCGGAACTGGCCGACCGGCTCCTGATGCTCACGTTGCGCGGCCTGAAGGCGTGACGCACTGCCGGTGCGGCGACGCCCGGCCCGGGTACGCACCACCGGTGCGGGACCCGCGACGCACCCCCGGCGCGGGGCGCTGGATCCACCCGGCGCCCGCCCGCCCGGCGCCCGAGCCGCCCGCGCCCCTTCCGCCCCGCGCGTCAGCGGCGGCGCAGGTCGGCCACGCGTGCGCCGCGCTCCGGTGGCGGGCCGTCCGCCGACAGGGACGCGCTGCGGAGCTGCGGCCCGCCCGGGTGGCGGCCGCGCTGGCCCGGCAGGGGGACGTCCCGGCGGGCCTGCCGGCCCGGGGGCGGGGCGCCGTCCGCGCCGGACGAGCCGGGTGCGGGACCGGCCACGGTGACCTGGACACCCTGGTCCGCCAGCGCCTGGAGCTCGGTGGCCGCACGGTCGTCGTGCGCGGGCGGCTCGTCGGTGACCAGCCGGGTGATCACGTCCGTCGGCACGGTCTGGAACATGGTGTCCGTGCCGAGCTTGGTGTGGTCGGCCAGCACGACGACCTCCGCCGCCGCCTGGACCAGCGCCCGGTCGACGCTCGCCGACAGCATGTTGGACGTGGACAGGCCCCGCTCGGCGGTCAGCCCGCTGCCGGACAGGAACGCCCGCGAGACCCTCAGCCCCTGGAGGGACTGCTCGGCCCCGCTGCCCACCAGCGCGTAGTTGGAGCCGCGCAGGGTGCCGCCGGTCATGACGACCTCCACCCGGTTGGCGTGGGCCAGCGCCTGGGCGACGAGCAGGGAATTGGTGACGACGGTCAGCCCGGGTACGCGGGCGAGCCGGCGGGCCAGCTCCTGGGTGGTCGTTCCCGCCCCGACCACGATGGCCTCGCCCTCCTCGACGAGACCGGCGGCCACGTCGGCGATGGCCGTCTTCTCGGCGGTCGCGAGATGGGATTTCTGCGGGAAGCCGGACTCTCGCGTAAAACCGCCCGGCAGCACCGCACCGCCGTGCCGGCGGTCGAGGAGTCCTTCTGCCTCCAGCGCCCGCACGTCACGCCGTACGGTCACTTCGGAGGTCTGGACGACGCGGGCGAGCTCACGGAGCGATACCGCCCCATTGGCGCGCACCATTTCAAGGATCAACTGACGACGTTCTGCAGCGAACACGAAACTGACAGTAACCCCAGCGACCGTTTCTTTGCAGCGGTATGCGCCTATTACGGGAAGTTGCGAACAGACGGGCCCGCCAAGTGGTATAGGCGGGCCCGTCCAAGAACGTTCCTTGACCGCTCGATGTCCCGACTTGCCGGGGCTTGCCGGGTGTTGTCCCTCGCCCGCGCGGGGCGCTCGGGGGCCTAGAGCTCGGCGGCCGTCTTACGGGTGTGCAACTGTCGTGCCACCTCGGCGATCGAGCCCGACAGGGACGGGTACACGGTGAAGGCGTTTGCGATCTGTTCGACCGTCAGGTTGTTGTCGACCGCGATCGAGATCGGGTGGATCAGCTCGGAGGCGCGCGGGGCGACCACGACGCCGCCCACCACGATCCCCGTGCCCGGCCGGCAGAAGATCTTGACGAAGCCGTCCCGGATGCCCTGCATCTTGGCGCGCGGGTTGCGCAGCAGCGGCAGCTTGACCACCCGGGCGTCGATCTTGCCGGCGTCCACGTCGGCCTGGGTGTAACCGACCGTGGCGATCTCGGGGTCGGTGAACACGTTCGCGGAGACCGTCTTGAGGTTCAGCGGCGTCACCGCGTCGCCCAGGAAGTGGTACATGGCGATCCGGCCCTGCATCGCCGCCACCGAGGCCAGCGCGAAGACACCGGTCACGTCACCGGCCGCGTACACGCCCGGCGCGGAGGTGCGGGAGACCTTGTCGGTCCAGATGTGGCCCGACTCCTTGAGCCGTACGCCGGCCTCCTCCAGCCCCATCCCGGCGGTGTTCGGGACGGCACCGACGGCCATCAGGCAGTGCGTGCCGGAGATGACCCGCCCGTCGGCGAGCGTCACCTCCACCCGGTCGCCCACCCGCTTGGCGGAGGCGGCGCGGGAGCGCGCCATGACGTTCATGCCCCGGCGCCGGAAGACGTCCTCCAGCACGGCCGCCGCGTCCGGGTCCTCGCCCGGCAGCACGCGGTCCCGGCTCGACACCAGGGTGACCCGGGAGCCCAGCGCCTGGTAGGCGCCGGCGAACTCGGCACCGGTGACACCCGAACCGACCACGATGAGCTCCTCGGGGAGCTCGTCGAGGTCGTAGACCTGCGTCCAGTTGAGGATGCGCTCGCCGTCCGGCAGGGCGTCGGGGATCTCGCGGGGGTGGCCGCCGGTCGCGATCAGCACGGCGTCGGCGGTGAGCGTCTCCTCGGTGCCGTCGGCGGCGGTGACGACGACCTGGCGGGAGCCGTCCAGCGCCTGGCGGCCGTCGAGCCGGCCCCGGCCGCGCAGCACGCGCGCGCCCGCACGCGTGACGGAGGCGGTGATGTCGTGGGACTGGGCGAGGGCGAGCCGCTTCACCCGTCGGTTGACCTTGCCGAGGTCGACGCCGACGATCCGGGCGGCCTGCTCGATGTGCGGCGTGTCGTCCGCGACGATGATGCCGAGCTCCTCGTGGGAGGAGTCGAAGGTCGTCATCACCTCGGCCGTGGCGATCAGGGTCTTGGAGGGTACGCAGTCGGTCAGGACGGACGCTCCGCCGAGGCCGTCGGTGTCGACGACGGTCACCTCCGCGCCGAGCTGGGCGCCCACCAGGGCCGCCTCGTATCCGCCGGGTCCGCCACCGATGATCACGATCCGGGTCACAGGGGTTACGCCTCGCGCTCTCGTCACGGCAGGGATGCAAGTACGTACCCCATTGTCCCGCACGGCTCCGGGTGCTTCCCGCCGGGGCCCTCCAACGGGAAACAGCGCTCACCCCCGGCCCTCCCGTACCCTCGACCCCATGTCGCTCTACGCCGCGTACGCCGGCAACCTCGACGCGCGGCTGATGACCCGCCGCGCTCCGCACTCCCCGCTGCGCGGCACGGGCTGGCTCAACGGCTGGCGGCTGACGTTCGGTGGCGAGCAGATGGGCTGGGAGGGCGCGCTCGCCACGATCGTGGAGGCCCCGCGGTCCCAGGTGTTCGTCGCGCTGTACGACATCGCCCCGATGGACGAGGACTCCATGGACCGCTGGGAGGGCGTGGGCCTGGACATCTACCGCCGCATGCGGGTGCGGGTCCACACGCTGGACGGCGAGGAACCCGCCTGGGTGTACGTCCTCAACGGCTACGAGGGCGGCCTGCCGTCCGCCCGCTACCTGGGCGAGGTCGCGGACGCCGCCGAGTCGGCGGGCGCGCCGCACGACTACGTGATGGAGCTGCGCAAGCGCCCCTGCTGAACGGGGTTCGTCGGAAACGACAAGACAACGATCCCGGCTCCGTGGGCATCGTCATCTACGCGCGTAGGCAATCTCGGGCTACGCTCTTGTGCGTACTGCTTTCTTCCGGGGCCGGCCCCCGGACCCCCGGTCCTCGTGAGCGGTCCGGGGCGACTGTTACTTCGCGAGGCGAGAGACTCTGTGAACGCAACTGCCACCCCGGACCACCTCCAGGGCGACCCCTACGCCGCCGCCGCCGACGCCGCCGCGCGCCTGCGCGAGCTGACCGGCACGGAAACCCACGACGTCGCCCTGGTGATGGGCTCCGGCTGGGCCCCGGCCGTCGACGCGCTCGGCGCGCCCGACGCCGAGTTCCCGGTCACCGAGCTCCCGGGCTTCCCGCCGCCGGCCGTCGAGGGCCACGGCGGCAAGATCCGCTCGTACACCATCGGTGACAAGCGCGCGCTGGTCTTCCTCGGCCGTACGCACTACTACGAGGGCCGCGGCGTCGCCGCCGTCGCCCACGGGGTGCGCACCGCCGTCGCCGCGGGCTGCAAGACGGTCGTGCTGACCAACGGCTGCGGCGGCCTGCGCGAGGGCATGCGCCCCGGCCAGCCGGTCCTGATCAGCGACCACCTGAACCTGACGGGCGCCTCGCCGATCGTCGGCGCCAACTTCGTGGACCTCACCGACCTCTACTCGCCGCGCCTGCGCGCGCTGTGCAAGGAGGTCGACGAGACCCTCGAAGAGGGCGTCTACGTGCAGTTCCCCGGCCCGCACTACGAGACCCCGGCCGAGATCAACATGGTCCGCGTCCTCGGCGGCGACCTGGTCGGCATGTCGACCGTCCTGGAGGCCATCGCGGCCCGTGAGGCGGGCGCGGAGGTCCTCGGCATCTCCCTGGTCACCAACCTCGCCGCCGGCCTCTCCGGCGAGCCGCTGAACCACGAGGAGGTCCTCCAGGCGGGCCGCGACTCCGCCGCCCGCATGGGTGAGCTCCTGACCCGGGTCCTCGACCGGATCTAGCCGGCCCGTCCGCCAGGCCCCGTCGCCCGGCCCGGCCGGCGCGCGGAGGCAGCCGCCTCTGCTCCCCGTTGTGGGCGGTCGTCCCGCAGGGGCGGCGCCCCCCGTTGGGGGCAGTCGTCCCGCTGGGGGTCCCCCCAGGGCGAAGCCCTGGGGGGAGGGACGGGTGGGCACAACGGGACGGGGCGGTGCCCTTCCCGCGGTGACCCCTGGGGCGGTGCCTGTTTCCGCTGCCCACGTGGGCGGTGCCGTTCCGGCGGGCACGCCCGGTGGGTGGGGGCGGTGCCCCTCCGGGCTCACCTCCTCGAGGCCGGCGGCCCCGGGCACCGGAGAGGGAGCCCGCCTGTGGCCGCCAACCTCTGCGGGGGCGACCCCGCACGGCCCCACGCCGGGCCGGACGCCGACTGCGGGTGGTGGGGGCAGGGGCACGGGCCCAACTGGGCCGGACGCCGGACGCGGGCCGGCCGACACGCCGCACCCGGCACGGGGCCACCCGGGACGGAGACACCCCGCCGGGGTACCGGTAAGCGCAATCAGTCGTACGACACCAGAGAGGCAGACACCGTGCAGCAGAACCTCATCGCGCAGGCGGAGGCGTGGCTCGCCGAGGACCCGGACCCCGAGACCCGCGACGAGCTGGCCAAGCTCATCGAGGCGGGCGACCTCGACGAGCTGGCCGCCCGGTTCGGCGGCACGCTCCAGTTCGGCACGGCCGGACTGCGCGGCGAGCTGGGCGCCGGGCCCATGCGGATGAACCGCGCGGTGGTCATCCGGGCCGCCGCCGGACTCGCCGCGTACCTCAAGGCCGAGGGCCACAGCGGCGGCCTCGTCGTCATCGGCTTCGACGCCCGTTACAAGTCGGCCGACTTCGCGCGGGACACCGCCGCCGTCATGGTCGGCGCCGGGCTGCGGGCGGCCGTCCTGCCGCGTCCGCTGCCCACGCCCGTCCTCGCGTACGCCATAAGGCACCTGGGCGCGGTCGCCGGTGTCGAGGTGACCGCCAGCCACAACCCGCCGCGCGACAACGGCTACAAGGTCTACCTGGGCGACGGCTCGCAGATCGTGCCGCCCGCCGACACCGGGATCGCCGCCGAGATCGCCGCGATCCGGAGCCTGAACGACGTGCCGCGCGCCGAGGACGGCTGGGAGACGCTCGGGGACGAGGTCCTGGAGGCCTACCTGGCGCGTACGGACGCCGTGCTGACCGCCGGGTCCCCCCGCACCGCGAACGTCGTCTACACGGCCATGCACGGCGTCGGCAAGGACGTCGTCCTCGCGGCCTGGGAGCGGGCCGGCTTCCCGGCGCCCACGCTCGTCGCGGAGCAGGCCGAACCGGACCCGTCCTTCCCGACCGTGGCGTTCCCCAACCCGGAGGAGCCGGGCGCGATGGACCTGGCCTTCGCCACGGCGCGCGAGGTCCGGCCCGACATCGTCATCGCCAACGACCCGGACGCCGACCGGTGCGCCGTCGCCGTCCCGCACCGGGACGACTGGCGGATGCTGCGCGGCGACGAGGTCGGCGCGCTGCTCGGCGCCCACCTGGTCCACAAGGGCGCCACCGGCACCTTCGCCGAGTCGATCGTCTCCTCCAGCCTGCTGGGCCGGATCGCCGAGGCCGCCGGCCTGCCGTACGAGGAGACGCTGACCGGCTTCAAGTGGATCGCGCGCGTGGAGGGCATCGCGTACGGCTACGAGGAGGCGCTCGGCTACTGCGTCGACCCCGGCGGCGTACGCGACAAGGACGGCATCACGGCGGCGCTGCTCGTCGCCGAGCTGGCCTCGGAGCTGAAGGAGCAGGGCCGCACCCTCTCCGACCTGCTGGACGACCTCGCCCTCACGCACGGGCTGCACGCCACGGACCAGCTCTCCGTCCGTGTGGAGGACCTGAGCGTCATCGCGAACGCCATGCGCCGCCTGCGCGAGCAGCCGCCCGCGGCCCTCGCGGGGCTGGCCGTGACGTCCGCCGAGGACCTGACGAAGGGCACCGACACGCTGCCGCCCACGGACGGGCTGCGCTACTACCTGGACGGGGCCTTCAAGGCCCGCGTCATCGTCCGTCCCAGCGGCACCGAGCCCAAGCTGAAGTGCTACCTGGAGGTCGTCGTCCCGGTCGCCCACGCCGACGATCTGGCCGACGCCCGGGCGAAGGGCGACGAGATCCTGGCCGCGATCAAGCGCGACCTGGCCGCGGCGGCGGGCATCTGACCCACCGGCACCTGCCGTACGGGTGAATCCCGTACGGCAGGTGCCGCACGGCTCCGGTACGGACCGGGGGTCACCGAGCAGGGTGACCCCCGGTACCGCAGCCGAGCCCCTGGAGCGCCACCGTGCCGCCGTCGGTGATCACCCCGCGCCCGACCGTCCCCGCGTCACGCCGGCCGCCGTCCCCGGCGGGCGCGGGCCCGCGGGAGCGGACCGCCCGTGCGCTGCGGTCCGCGGCGCCCGCGCTGCTCGGGTACCTGGCGGTGCGGCTGTTCGGGCTGCTGGTGCTGGCGCGCTGGGCGCACCTCAAGGGTCACGGCGTCTGGCCGGTGCTGGCCACCTCGTGGGACTCGCGCTGGTACCTGCGCATCGCCGACCGCGGTTACCAGGACACCCTCGGCACGGCGATGGACTCCAACAACCTGGCGTTCTTCCCGCTGTACCCGGCGCTGGTCAAGGCGGTCGCGGGCGTCACGCCCGGCTCACGCGCCTCGGTGGCGCTGGTCCTGGCGGTGGCCTTCTCGCTGGCCGCCGCGTGGGGGGTCTTCGCGGTGGGCGCCCGACTGTGCGGGCGGCGCGCCGGCACGGTGCTGA
This sequence comes from Streptomyces sp. WAC05374, assembly GCF_004353505.1. Taxonomy (GTDB): domain Bacteria; phylum Actinomycetota; class Actinomycetes; order Streptomycetales; family Streptomycetaceae; genus Streptomyces. Next base: position 37,217 of record NZ_SMNQ01000010.1, on the reverse strand, counting down.
CCGTCCTGTGGGGCGCGCTGCCGGTGGGGATCGTGCAGTGGATGGGCTACACCGAGTCGCTGTTCACGGCGCTGGCCGCGTGGGCGCTGTACGCCGTGCTGACCGGCCACTGGTGCACGGCCGCGTCCCTCGCGGTGCTCGCCGGGCTGACGCGCCCGACCGGGATCGCCGTGGCCGCCGCGGTGGCGGTGGCCGGGCTGGCGGTGGCCGCCCGCACGCGCGCGTGGCGCCCGTTCGCCGCCGCGCTCACCGCCCCGCTGGGCTGGCTGGGGTACGTGGGGTGGGTGGGCGCCCGGGTGGGCCGCTGGGACGGTTACTTCGCCGTGCAGCGGCTGTGGCGCAACACCTGGGACGGCGGCGCGGGCACGTTGCGCTGGCTGCGCGAGCTGCTGGCGTACGACCGGACGCCCCAGCTCTTCCTGGTGGCCGTGTCGGTGGTGCTGGTGACGTCGGTGGCGCTGTACGCGCTGTGCCTGGCCGACCGGCAGCCGCTGCCGCTGCTGGTGTTCAGCGGGGTGCTGCTGCTGGTGGTGCTGGGCAGTGGCGGGGTGTACTTCCCGCGCGCCCGCTTCCTGCTGCCCGCCTTCCCGCTGCTGCTGCCGCTCGCGGTGGCCGTGGGCCGGGCGCGGCTGCCGGTGGCGGCCCTGGTGCTGGGCGCGGCGGCGCTGTCGTCGGCGTGGCTGGGCGCCTACATGCTGCTGGTGTGGCCGGGCCCGCCGTGAGTCTCAGACGACCAGGAGCACCACGAGCAGGACCAGCCCCGCGAGCGCGGGGGCGATGACCTCGTAGGCCCAGCGGACGCGGGGGGCGCCCTGCGCGGTGGGCCGCGACGCGCCGCGCTCGGCCAGTTCGCGCAGCTCGGCGATGGTCCGGTCGGCCCCGGCCGCCCGGACCTCCTGGGTGTCGTCGCCCGCCCGGTCCCGGCGGCGCGCGGCCTTCTTGCGTTCGCGCAGCGACACGGGCACCGACCAGAGCTGGTAGATGGTGCCGTCCTGGGTGATGACCTCGCTGGAGTACCCGGCGCGCACGTCCGCGACCGCCGCCCACGGCAGGTCGACGGTCCGGAACGGGTTGCGCACCCGCAGGCGGTCGGCGCCCGCGTACACCACGGGCCGGAAGGTGAACGCGACGATCAGCGGCACCACCAGCAGCAGCGCCGCGGCGGCGATCCAGGGCACCCGGCCGTCGCCGGTGGCGAGGGCGTCGCCACCGATCCAGGCGGCGAAGCCGAGCAGCAGGAGACCGCCCACGATCCCCTGGGGCGAGCGGTAGGACCGGTCGGCGTACTCGGGCTGCTGGGGGGTCGTCATGCGGCCGATTCTGCCTCACGGTCCTCGGGCCCACCCGACCAGACCGGCGTACCGGGCGGTGCCGTCCGGCCCGGTGCCGTCCTCGCGCGTCGCGGGCCCCTCGGCGGGGACCTTCACGCGGACCGGCACGGAGCGCGGCATGGGGGCGGGGCGGTGGCGGGCCGCCGCAAGGGGTGTGTGCGGCGGCCCGCCCGGGGGGAGGGAAGTGGCCTGCTCGGGTCAAGGGATCAGGTCACGCATGACGGTTGAAGGAAAGGGAGGACAGTGGAGGTGAGAAGGGAGAGCCGCACGCCGCCTGCTCGTTCGGACGTGGCCGGTGAGCCTCGGCGGGTGCCGCGTGAACAAAGTTATGGATCTTGTATCGGGGAGGCGTCCGTTCCATGTCACAGGCACGTGACAGAGGTCACCGCCCCCGGGTCACCAGGGGTTTTCCACAACCCCTCGCTCCGGGGCTGTACAGGCCGCTACGCGCGTAGATATGCTCGAGTGGTGACCATGCCCTCTGTATCCGCATTCGCTGACGTGACCGCGTCCGACAGCACACTGCGCCGTTTCCTGCACGGGCTGCCCGGCGTCGACGCCGTCGGCCTGGAAGCGCGCGCCGCGTCTCTCGGCACCCGCTCGATCAAGACCACGGCCAAGGCGTACGCCATCGACCTGGCCATCTCGATGATCGACCTGACGACGCTCGAAGGCGCGGACACCCCGGGCAAGGTCCGGGCGCTCGCCGCCAAGGCCGTCAACCCCGACCCGACCGACCGCACGACCCCCCGTACGGCCGCGGTCTGCGTCTACCCCGACATGGTGGCCACCGCCAAGGCCGGCCTGGCGGGGACCGACGTGAAGGTCGCCTCCGTCGCGACCGCCTTCCCGGCCGGCCGCGCCGCCCTCGACGTCAAGCTCGCGGACACCCGTGACGCGGTCGCCGCCGGGGCGGACGAGATCGACATGGTGATCGACCGCGGGGCGTTCCTCGCGGGCGACTACCTGAAGGTGTACGAGGAGATCCGCGCCGTGAAGGAGGCCTCGGGCGAGGCCCGCCTGAAGGTCATCTTCGAGACCGGCGAGCTCTCCACGTACGACAACATCCGCCGGGCCTCCTGGCTCGGCATGATCGCGGGTGCGGACTTCATCAAGACCTCGACCGGCAAGGTCGGCGTCAACGCCACCCCCGCGAACACGCTGCTCATGCTGGAGGCGGTGCGCGACTTCCGCGCCCAGACCGGGGTACAGATCGGGGTGAAGCCCGCGGGCGGCATCCGGACCACCAAGGACGCCCTCAAGTTCCTGGTCCTGGTCAACGAGACCGTCGGCGAGGACTGGCTGGACAACCACTGGTTCCGGTTCGGCGCGTCGAGCCTGCTCAACGACCTGCTCATGCAGCGTCAGAAGCTGGCCACCGGACGTTACTCCGGTCCCGACTACGTGACGGTGGACTGATCACCATGACCAAGTTCGAGTACGCACCCGCCCCCGAGTCCCGCTCGGTCGTCGACATCGCGCCGTCCTACGGCCTGTTCATCGACGGCGAGTTCACCGACGCCGCGGACGGCAGGGTCTTCAAGACCATCTCCCCCGCCTCCGAGGAGGTCCTCTCCGAGGTCGCCCAGGCCGGGGCCGAGGACGTGGACCGGGCCGTGAAGGCCGCCCGGAAGGCGTTCGAGAAGTGGTCGGCGCTGCCCGGCTCCGAGCGCGCCAAGTACCTCTTCCGGATCGCCCGGATCATCCAGGAGCGCAGCCGCGAGCTGGCCGTCCTGGAGACGCTGGACAACGGCAAGCCGATCAGGGAGACCCGCGACGCGGACCTCCCGCTGGTCGCCGCGCACTTCTTCTACTACGCGGGCTGGGCCGACAAGCTCGACCACGCGGGCTTCGGCGCGAACCCGCGCCCGCTCGGTGTGGCCGGTCAGGTCATCCCGTGGAACTTCCCGCTGCTGATGCTCGCGTGGAAGATCGCCCCGGCGCTCGCCACCGGCAACACGGTCGTCCTCAAGCCGGCCGAGACGACCCCGCTGTCCGCCCTGTTCTTCGCGGACATCTGCCGCCAGGCGGGCCTGCCGAAGGGTGTCGTGAACATCCTCCCGGGCTACGGGGACACCGGCGCCGCGCTCGTCGAGCACCCGGACGTCAACAAGATCGCCTTCACCGGCTCCACGGCGGTCGGCAAGGCCATCGCCCGCCAGGTCGCGGGCACGAGGAAGAAGCTCACCCTGGAGCTGGGCGGCAAGGGCGCCAACATCGTCTTCGACGACGCCCCCATCGACCAGGCCGTCGAGGGCATCGTCACCGGCATCTTCTTCAACCAGGGCCAGGTCTGCTGCGCCGGCTCCCGCCTGCTGGTCCAGGAGTCGGTCCAGGACGAGCTGCTGGACGCCCTCAAGCGCCGCCTGTCGACCCTGCGCCTGGGCGACCCGCTGGACAAGAACACCGACATCGGCGCGATCAACTCCGCCGAGCAGCTCGCCCGCATCACGGCGCTGGCCGAGACGGGCGAGGCGGAGGGCGCCGAGCGCTGGTCCCCCGCCTGCGAGATCCCCGCCTCCGGCTTCTGGTTCGCCCCGACGCTCTTCACGGGCGTCACCCAGGCGCACACCATCGCCCGCGACGAGATCTTCGGCCCGGTCCTGTCGGTGCTGACGTTCCGTACGCCCGACGAGGCCGTCGCCAAGGCCAACAACAGCCAGTACGGCCTGTCCGCCGGCATCTGGACGGAGAAGGGCTCCCGCATCCTCGCGGTGGCGAACAAGCTCCGCGCGGGCGTCGTCTGGGCCAACACGTTCAACAAGTTCGACCCGACCTCGCCGTTCGGCGGCTACAAGGAGTCGGGCTTCGGCCGCGAGGGCGGCCGCCACGGCCTGGAGGCGTACCTCGATGTCTGAGCGACTGTCTGTCTTCAAGACCTACAAGCTGTACGTCGGGGGCAAGTTCCCCCGCAGCGAGAGCGGCCGGGTGTACGAAGTGCAGGACCACAAGGGCAAGTGGCTGGCCAACGCGCCGCTCTCCTCCCGCAAGGACGCGCGTGACGCGGTCGTCGCCGCCCGCAAGGCGTTCGGCGGCTGGTCGGGCGCGACGGCGTACAACCGGGGCCAGATCCTCTACCGCGTCGCGGAGATGCTCGAGGGCCGCAAGAGCCAGTTCGTGCACGAGGTGGCGCACGCCGAGGGCCTGTCCAAGTCCAAGGCGGCCGAGGTCGTCGAGGCGGCCGTCGACCGCTGGGTCTGGTACGCGGGCTGGACGGACAAGATCGGCCAGGTGGTGGGCGGCGCGAACCCGGTCGCGGGCCCGTTCTTCAACCTGTCCACGCCGGAGCCGACGGGCGTCGTCGCGATCGTCGCCCCGCGCGAGTCGTCCTTCCTGGGCCTGGTCTCCGTCGTCGCCCCGGTGATCGCCACCGGCAACACGGCGGTGGTCGTCGCCTCCGAGAAGGCCCCGCTGCCCGCCCTGTCCCTGGGCGAGGTGCTGGCCACCTCGGACCTGCCGGGCGGAGTGGTCAACGTCCTGTCGGGCAAGGCGGCCGAGATCGCCGCCCCGCTCGCCGCGCACCAGGACGTCAACGCCATCGACCTGACCGGCGCGGACGCCGAGCTGGCCCGCGAGCTGGAGGTGGCCGCCGCGGACAACCTCAAGCGCGTCCTGCGTCCACAGGCTGTGGACGGTGAGGACTTCACCGCCACCCCGGGCACGCACCGCATGACCGCGTTCCTGGAGACCAAGACGGTCTGGCACCCGACGGGCTCCCTGGGCGCCTCGGGGTCCTCGTACTGACACGTACGGACGCGTACTGACCCGTACCGACCGGTACCGACCCCACGGGACCGAACGGCTCCGTCTCCCCTCCGTCCGGGGGAGGCGGAGCCGTTCCTCTCCGCGCCTCAGCCGGGGATGACCCCACCCAGCAGGGGCCCCGCGACCGGCAGGTTCGGGGCGCTGGTCACCGAACCGGTCAGCATCGTCGTGTCGACCGGCCGGAAGTCGCTGACCTGCGTGCCGAGGCCGTTGTTGAGCGGGTCCACACCCGTCTGCGCGAGCGGGTTGACCTTCAGGTTCTTGGCGACGCCGGTCACGTGCGGGACGGCGCCCATCGTCGCGCCGAGGGCGGCCTGGGGGTCCGTCTTCGGCAGTTGCGGAAGCTGGGGCGGCTGCACCACCGCGTGCGCCGCGCCCCCCGGGACACCGAGCGCGGCACCGAGCGCGGTCACGGTCAGGCCGGCCTTCAGCAAGGTGTGACGAGTCATGGAAGCTCCTGCGGTTGGCGTAACGAGTCGGGTACGCACCGTATTTGAGATGTGATGCTCGATACCAACGGGCTCCTGACGGGGTCCCCCTACCGGGTCAATGGTTCAGACTGGTGTCCCGTGAGTTCCCAACCGATCCCGACCCGTGTCGTGCTGCTCACGGGTCCCTCCGGCTCCGGCAAGTCCTCCCTCGCGGCCCGCACCGGTCTTCCCGTGCTGCGCCTCGACGACTTCTACAAGGAGGGGCACGACCCGACGCTGCCGCTCGTCCCCGGCAGCACGGACGTCGACTGGGACTCCCCGCTGTCCTGGGACGCGGAGGCGGCCGTGGCCGCCATCGTGGAGCTGTGCGCCACCGGGCGCACGACGGTTCCCGTGTACGACATCGCCACCAGCTCGCGCGTGGACCGGGAGGTGCTCGACATCGAGCGCACCCCGCTGTTCGTCGCCGAGGGCATCTTCGCGGCCGACATCGTGGCCCGGTGCCAGGAGCTGGACGTGCTGGCGGACGCCCTGTGCCTGCGCGGCCGGCCGTCCACCACGTTCCGCCGCCGGCTGGTGCGGGACCTGCGCGAGGGCCGCAAGTCCGTGCCGGTCCTGCTGCGCCGGGGCTGGCGCCTGATGCGCGCCGAACGCTCCATCGTCTCCCGCCAGGCCGCCCTGGGCGCCCACCCCTGCAACAAGGCCGAGGCCCTGGGCCGCCTCGCCGCCGCCGCGGCCGGCCGCCACCGCGCCCCGGCGGCCGCGCCCGCCCCGGCCAGGGCGCCGGAACCGGCGTAACGCCCCCCGGACAGCACGCGGGGCCGGACAAGCCCCCCCGTCTTGTCCGGCCCCGCGCCGGTCCCCCGTTACCCCCGTTACCCCCGTTGCCCCCCTCTTCCCCCTTGTCCCCCCGGTCGCCGGCCGCCGTCTCCCCCGAGACCGCGGCCGTTTCCCCCTGCCTTCAGGCCACGAGCTGGCCGAAGGACTCCTCTTCGTCACGGCCGAAGCTGAGGACCTCGTCCTCGCGCAGCCGGCGCAGGGAGCGCCAGATGCTCGACTTCACCGTGCCGACACTGATGTCCAGGATCTCCGCGATCTCCGGGTCGGTGCGGCCCTCGTAGTAGCGCAGGACGAGCATCGTGCGCTGGAGTTCGGGCAGCCGGGCGAGCGCCTGCCACAGCACCGCCCGCAGTTCCGTGCCGCGCATCGCGTCCGTGTCGCCGGCGGACTCGGGGAGTTCCTCGGTGGGGTACTCGTCGATCTTCCGCCGCCGCCAGGCGCTGATGTGCAGGTTCGTCATGGTGCGGCGCAGGTAGCCGCCGACCGCCGCCTTGTCGCTGATGCGCTCCCAGGCGCGGTACGTCGAGAACAGCGCGCTCTGGAGCAGGTCCTCGGCCTCGAACCGGTCGCCGGTGAGGTGGTAGGCGGTGGCGTACAGGGAGGCGCGGCGCTCCCGCACGTAGGCGGTGAACTCCGCCTCCGTGAGGTTCCCCCGCTCCCCCGATTCCTCCCCGTACGCCGTTGCCCCGTCAGTCACGGCGACCATGTAGGGCGCCTTGTGCTGACGCCCGGCGCTGCGAACGCACCCCCGCCCGTTCACCGCGCCGGACTTCTCCGAGCTCCGCGTGACGTCGTGGAGACGCGTGACAACTGCGCTTGAGGTGGTGCTGTGCAGTGCGTTCATCTCGCGCCCCCCGTCGGTTGGAGTCTGCTTCGGTCCGTGTGGCAATGAGCTTGCCGGGGCGACTTCATAGCGGTGTCCGCCGACTGTCACAGACCTGTCACAGCCCCCACCGGTCGAACTGTCCGGCCCCCATGGGACAGAATGACGCCGTGCCTTTCCTGTTGCTGATCGAGGACGACGATTCCATCCGCACGGCCCTCGAACTCTCGCTCTCCCGCCAGGGCCACAAAGTGGCCACCGCGGCGACGGGTGAGGACGGCCTGAAACTGCTGCGCGAGCAGCGGCCGGATCTGATCGTGCTGGATGTGATGCTGCCCGGCATCGACGGTTTCGAGGTGTGCCGGCGCATCCGCCGTACGGACCAGTTGCCGATCATCCTGCTGACCGCGCGCAGCGACGACATCGACGTGGTCGTCGGCCTGGAGTCCGGTGCGGACGACTACGTCGTCAAGCCGGTGCAGGGCCGGGTGCTGGACGCGCGGATCAGGGCGGTGCTGCGGCGCGGTGAGCGCGAGTCGACGGACTCGGCGACGTTCGGCTCCCTGGTGATCGACCGGTCGGCGATGACCGTGACGAAGAACGGTGAGGACCTCCAGCTCACGCCGACCGAGCTGCGGCTGCTGCTGGAGCTGTCCCGCCGCCCGGGCCAGGCGCTGTCGCGCCAGCAGTTGCTGCGCCTGGTGTGGGAGCACGACTACCTGGGCGACTCGCGTCTGGTGGACGCGTGCGTCCAGCGGCTGCGGGCGAAGGTGGAGGACGTCCCGTCGTCCCCGACGCTGATCCGCACGGTCCGCGGCGTGGGCTACCGGCTGGACGTGCCTGCGTGAGAAGGGGAAGTCTGCGGCTGCGCCTCGTCGTGGTCTTCGCCCTCGTCGCGCTCACCGCCGCGGCCTCCGCGTCCGGCATCGCGTACTGGCTCAACCGCGAGGCGGTGCTCCAGCGGACGCAGGACTCGGCGCTGAACGACTTCCGCCAGGAGATGCAGCGGCGTGCCGCCACGCTGCCGCTGCGGCCCACGGAGGAGGAGCTGCGGCGGACGGCGGAGGAGATGTCGTCCGGCGGGGTCGGGTACGGCGTGGTGCTGCTGGGCGAGCGGGCCAAGGGCAAGCCGATCGTGGGGGTGTCCGACCCGGACCGGTTCACGCTGGACGACGTGCCGCAGGAGCTGCGGCTGGCGGTGAACGAGCGGCAGGAGGTGGCGGACGGCAACGAGTTCCCGTACCACCTGTTCTGGCAGCGTACGACGCGGGACGGCACGCCGTACCTGGTGGGCGGCACGCGGATCATCGGGGGCGGGCCGACCGGCTACATGCTCAAGTCGCTGGAGCCGGAGCGGCAGGACCTGAACTCGCTGGCGTGGTCGCTGGGGATCGCGACGGCGCTGGCGCTGATCGGTTCGGCGCTGCTGGCGCAGGCCGCGGCGACGACCGTGCTGAAGCCGGTGCACCGGCTGGGTGAGGCGGCGCGGCGGCTGGGCGAGGGCGAGCTCGACACCCGGCTGCGGGTGTCGGGCACGGACGAACTGGCCGAGCTGTCCCGGACGTTCAACAGGGCGGCGGAGAGCCTCCAGAAGAAGGTCGCGGACATGAGCGCGCGGGAGGAGTCGAGCCGCCGCTTCGTGGCCGACATGTCGCACGAGCTGCGTACGCCGCTGACCGCGCTGACCGCCGTGACGGAGGTGCTGGAGGAGGAAGAGGACGCGCTCGACCCGATGATCGCCCCGGCCGTGGCGCTGGTGGTCAGTGAGACGCGGCGGCTGAACACGCTGGTCGAGAACCTGATGGAGGTCACCCGCTTCGACGCGGGTACGGCGCGGCTGGTCCTGGACGACGTGGACGTCGCCGACCAGGTCACCGCGTGCATCGACGCGCGTGCCTGGCTGGACGCGGTGGAACTGGACGCCGAGCGCGGGCTCATGGCACGGCTCGATCCGCGCCGCCTCGACGTGATCCTGGCGAACCTGATCGGCAACGCGCTCAAGCACGGCGGCTCGCCGGTGCGGGTCGCGGTCCGCACGGCGGACGACGACCTGTTCATCGAGGTGCGGGACCACGGGCCGGGCATCCCCGAGGAGGTGCTGCCGCACGTCTTCGACCGGTTCTACAAGGCGAGCGCGTCACGGCCGCGGTCCGAGGGCAGTGGCCTCGGGCTCTCGATCGCGATGGAGAACGCGCTGATCCACGGCGGTGACATCACGGCGGCCAACTCGCCGGACGGTGACGGGGCGGTGTTCGTGCTGCGGCTGCCGCGGGACGCGTCGGCCACGGGCGAGGACGGCCGGCCCGGCCGGGAGGAGAAGCAGGAGGGTGGCGGTGATGAGGGTGCGTGAGCGGCGGGGCGCGGTCGCGCTCGTGGGGGTCGCCCTGTGCGCCGCCGTCGCCTCCGGCTGCGGTATCCGTACGACGTCGGTGCCGGTCGACGCGGGCGCCGCGCCGTCGCGGCTGCCGTGCAGCGTGTCGGGTGACGACATGGCGTCCCAGGCCGGGGTGACGGGCGTGCCGGTGCGGGTGTACCTGGAGTGCGCCTCGGGGCTGGAGGCGGTGGAGCGCACGGTCGCGCGGACCGACGACAAGAACCCGCGGGGCGCCCGGGCGGCGGTGGCGCAGGCGCTGCTGAACCAGCTCCTCGCCGAGCCTTCGGCGAGCGAGCGGGAGGCGGGTTTCGCCACCTCGGTGCAGGCGCCGCTGGCCGTGTCGGCGGGACGTGAGGGCGACCCGGAGGGGGCGCTGCGGCTCAGCCGCCAGCCGGAGGACCTGCCGGCGGCGGCGCTGTCGCAGATCGTGTGCACGTACGCGGAGAACGGGGTGACCGCCGACGGCGGGACGTCGCTGCTGGGCGGCCCCGGCCCCTACCCGGTACGGCGCTACGCGTGCCCGGCGGGGCTGAAGGAGCGCCCGGACTCGGCGGCCCCGACGCGGCCCGCGTCCTGACGGGGCGCGGCGAGGCGGAACCGATCACGCCGGTCGGCGCGTCTTGGGGGGCGTGCAGCGTCATGGTTCGGACGGCAGCGCCGTCATCCGCCTCCGCTCGGCGGGGCTCATTCTCCTCATCGCTCATCTGGTGCTGGTGGCGTGGCTGACGCTCCGGCCCCGGGACGTCATGTGGGTGACGGCGGCGAATCTGGAGCCACTGGCCGGGATCAAGGCCGATCTGGCGATGGGCCCGCTGGAGGCCGCGCGACGGATCGGTGAGGGCCTGCTGCTGCTGGCGCCCCTGGGTGTGCTGCTGCCGATGGCGGGCGGCCGGCTGGCCGTCTCCCCGTGGGGGTCGCTGGCCCGGACGGTCCTGGCGGGCGCGCTGGTGTCGCTGGGTATCGAGCTGTTGCAGACGGCGGTGCCGGGGCGGGTCGTGGACGTGGACGCGCTGCTGCTGAACACCACGGGCGTGGCGCTGGCGCATCTGGCGGTGGTGCCGGCGTGGCGGGGCCGGCTGCGGCGCCGGCAGGGGCCGGACGGGGGCCGGGGGCGCGGGTCCGCCGGGGGCGGGAGCCATGGCCGGGGTGCGGGTGCCTTGAGGGTGGGGGCCTTGCGGGACGACGTCTCTCAGGGTGCGACCCCGAGGATTCCCAGGGTCGGTATCGCCCCGTAGTCCGACGTTTTGTCCGGGCCTTCGAGGCGAGGATGGAGTCAACGGAGCACAACGACTTCATCGCGAAGGAGCCCACCATGGCCGCACTTGTCCGCCCGCGTGACGGGAAGATGATCGGCGGAGTGTGCGCAGCGCTGGCACGGCGCTTCGGCACCTCCGCGACGACGATGCGTGTGATCTTCGTGGCCTCGTGCCTGCTGCCGGGTCCGCAGTTCCTGCTGTACCTGGCGCTGTGGATGCTGCTGCCGTCGGAGAAGGCCGCGAAGCCGGCCTGGTAGCGCGGCCCGCGCACACGGAAGGGGGCGCCCACCATCACGGTGGGCGCCCCCTTCGCGTACGCGCCGGGCGGTGGCTCAGGCGCCGAGGCCGGGGAGGGCGGGGAGGCCGGGGACGGCACCGCCGACGGGCAGGCCGCCGAGGAGGCCGGTCGCGGTGGCGGGGTCGATGGGCAGGCCCTGGAGCGAGGCGTTCTTGGTGGCGGCGCCGGTCAGTTCCTGACCGGTGGCCAGCAGCTCGGTGGCGTTGTTCGGAGCCTGCTCGACGGCCGAGGTGAGGACCGGCACCGCGGTGGCGGTGGCGGCGCCCAGCGCGGCGCTGGTGGGCGTCGTGGTGGCCGCGGATGCGGTGCCGGCGGCGGCAGCGGCGAACGCGGCGCCGAGAGCGGCGACACCGAGGGTCTTGGCGGCAGACTGCTTCATCGAATTTCGTCCTTGGGGGAACTCGGGGAAAGATGAGCGGCTCTGCAACTTAGTCATCGTTCCGTGACCCCCGCAAACACCCGAAACGGCCAGGTCATGGAATTCCCGGCCGTTCGCGGGCCGGTGGCGTCAGGGCGTCTTCGGCGAGGAATCGCTGGTCGCGGCGGTCTGCCGGAACAGCCATTCGGACTTCAACTCGGCGTACCCGGGCTTGATCACGTCATTGATCATCGCCAGCCGTTCGTCGAAAGGAATGAATGCTGATTTCATCGCATTGACGGTGAACCACTGCATGTCGTCGAGCGTGTAGCCGAACGTCTCGGTCAGCAGCTCGAATTCACGGCTCATGCTGGTGCCCGACATCAGCCGGTTGTCGGTGTTGACCGTGGCCCGGAAGTGCAGGCGGCGCAGCAGCCCGATGGGGTGCTCGGCGTACGAGTCGGCGGCACCGGTCTGGAGGTTGGAGGTCGGGCACAGCTCCAGCGGGATGCGCTTGTCGCGCACGTACGCGGCGAGGCGGCCGAGCGCGACGGTGCCGTCCTCGGCGACCTGGATGTCGTCGATGATGCGCACCCCGTGGCCGAGGCGGTCGGCGCCGCACCACTGGAGGGCCTGCCAGATGGACGGCAGGCCGAACGCCTCACCGGCGTGGATGGTGAAGTGGTTGTTCTCCCGCTTCAGGTACTCGAAGGCGTCGAGGTGGCGGGTGGGCGGGTAACCGGCCTCCGCGCCCGCGATGTCGAAGCCGACGACGCCGTTGTCGCGGTAGCGGTTGGCGAGTTCGGCGATCTCCAGCGCGCGGGCGGCGTGCCGCATGGCGGTGAGCAGGGCGCCCACCCGGATGCGGTGGCCGTTGTCGCGGGCGCGGCGCTCGCCCAGCCGGAAGCCCTCGTTGACGGCCTCGACGACCTCTTCGAGGGTGAGGCCCTTCTCCAGGTGCTGTTCCGGGGCGTAGCGCACCTCCGCGTACACGACGCCGTCCTCGGCCAGGTCCTCGGCGCACTCGGCGGCGACGCGGACGAGGGCCTCGCGGGTCTGCATGACGGCGCAGGTGTGCGCGAAGGTCTCCAGGTAGCGCTCCAGCGAGCCGGAGTCGGCGGCCTCGCGGAACCAGATGCCGAGCTTGTCCGGCTCGTGCTCGGGCAGCGCGGTGTATCCGGAGGCTTCGGCGAGATCGAGGATGGTGCCCGGGCGCAGACCGCCGTCGAGGTGGTCGTGGAGCAGCACCTTGGGGGCGCGGCGGATCTGGTCCGCGGTCGGGATGTCGGGTGTCTGGCTCGTCATTTTCGAACTCTAGCCCCTACGCGCGTAGAAGGCGCGTCGATACGTAACAGTGACCGCGCGTACGGACCGCGTACACCTCCGCTTCTGAGACTGTTCTGCCATGGCACTCCAGGCACTCGTAGGCACCTCCGGCGCGCGGGCGCCCAGACTGGGCCGGCCCGTCGGCAGGGCCGCCCCGGCGGTGGGCGGCGTGGTGCTGCTCCTCCCGGACGGCGAGCCCGAGTCGGGGCGCGGCCCGTCGCCGGTCGCCCGCGCGGCCGCCCTGCCGCTGGCGCGCCACCTGGTGCGGGCCGGGCGGGCGGACGGCCTGGTCGCCCATGTGGTGCGGTACCGGGGGCGCGGCTGGAACGGCGCCGACGAGCGGCTCGCGGCGGACGCCCGGTGGGCCGCCTCGGAGGTCGTACGGCGGTACGGCGACGTCCCGGTCTGCCTCGCCGGGCACGGCATGGGCGGCCGGGCCGCGCTGCGCGCCGCGGGCCACACGGCCGTCAACTGCGTGCTGGCGCTCGCCCCCTGGTTGCCGGAGGACGACGTGGCGGCGGCACCCGAACCGGTGAAACAGCTCGCCGGCCGCCGGGTGCTGATCGCGCACGGCACGAACGACACGCGCACGGACCCGGAACTGTCGTACCGGCTGGCGGAGCGGGCCAAGAAGGCCAACCGGGACACCTGCCGCTTCGAGGTCCACTCGGACGGCCACGCGCTGCGCGAGCACCGCGCGGAAGTGCTCGCCCTGGCCGCCGACTTCGTGCTGGGCGCGCTGTTCGGCCACCCGCTCTCCCGCCCGGTCGCCGACGCCCTGGCGGCCCCGCCGCCGCTGGGCCTGCGGATGCCGCTGGCATCGGGCTTCGGCCGCGCCCTGCGGCGTTAGCGGCTTCTATTCCGGCTCGGTCAGCAGGCGGCCGCGCCGGGAGAGCAGGAACCGCTTGAAGGCCGCCACCGGCGGGGTGTCGGGGTGGCCGTCGAGCCAGGCGACGCCGATCTCGCGGGCGGCGCGCGGGGCGGTGACCGTGAGTTCGACGACGCCGGGGCGCGGCACCGCCGGAGGCGGCAGCAGCGCCACGCCGAGCCCCGCGGCGACCAGGCCGCGCAGGGTCTCGGCCTCCTCGCCCTCGAAGGCGATCCGGGGCGCGAAGCCCGCCTCGGCGCACAGCGCGTCGGTGATGCGGCGCAGCCCGTAGCCCGGCTCCAGGGTGACGAACGTTTCGTCGGCGGCCTCCGCGAGGCGGACGCGCTTGCGGACGGCCAGCCGGTGGTCGTCCGGGACGACGAGCCGCAGCCGCTGCTCGTCCAGGCGGCGGGCCACCAGGTCGGGCGCGTCCGGCACGGGCGAGGTCAGGCACAGGTCCAGGTCGCCGGCGCGCAGGCGCTCGATCATGGCCTCCCCGTAGTTCTGGACGAGCGTGAACCGCACCTTGGGGTGGTCCACCCGGAAGGCGCGGATGAGCCCGGGAACGGTCTCCGAGCCCAGCGTGTGCAGGAACCCGAAGGCGACGCGCCCCGCCGAGGGGTCGGCGTCCGCCCGTACCGCGTCGGCGGAGCGCTCCACCTCCGCCAGCGCCCGCTCGGCGGAGGCCAGGAACGTGCGCCCCGCCGGGGTGAGCGAGACCGTGCGGCCCTTGCGGGCGAACAGCGCGACGCCCAGGTCCTGTTCGAGGCGGACCATGGCCCGCGAGAGCGTGGACTGCGGCACGCCCAGGTCGTGCGCGGCCCGCGTCACATGCTCGTGGCGGGCGACCGCCGCGAAGTACGCGAGCCGCGGCGCAAGCAGCAGCCCCATGTCTTCTTCGTTACTGTTCGGTGACAGCCACCCGCGTGAGCTGTGGTTATGCGCCATGGGAACGATTAAAGCCGTTCCATGCATTGGACGCATGAAGCGGGGGTGCCTACGGTCGAGACATGCCTTCCGCCAGTACCAAGGCGGCCGCCACCGAAGCGGTCGCCGACACTCGCCTTTCCCCCGGCCGCCCCGGCTACCGCCGGATGAGCTTCGCGCTCCTCGCCGCCGGAGTCGCCGCCTTCGCCCTCCTCTACTCGACGCAGGCCCTGCTCCCGGCCGTCTCCGCCGACTTCGGCGTGAGCGCCTCGGCCGCCAGTTGGACCGTGTCCGCCGCCACCGGTGCGCTCGCCCTGTGCGTCCTGCCGCTGAGCGCCCTGTCCGAGCGGTTCGGCCGCCGCACGCTGATGACCGCCTCCCTCGCGGTCGCCGTCGCCGTCGGCCTGCTCGTCCCGTTCGCCCCGAGCCTTCCGTGGCTGGTCGCGCTGCGCGCCGTGCAGGGCGCCGCGCTCGCGGGGCTGCCCGCGTCGGCCATGGCGTACCTGGCGGAGGAGGTGCGCCCCAAGGCGCTGATCGCGGCGATCGGCCTGTTCGTGGCGGGCAACAGCATCGGCGGCATGAGCGGCCGGATCGTCACCGGCTGGGCGGCGCAGCTCTGGGGCTGGCGGGCGGCGCTCGCCGCGGTGGGGCTGATGGCGCTGGTGTGCGCGGTGGTGTTCCGCCTGCTGATCCCGGCGGCACGGCACTTCTCCCCCGGCTCGCTCGGCCCGCGGGCGCTGGCGGGTGCGGTCCGCACGCACCTGTCGGACCCGCTGCTGATGCGGCTGTACGCGATCGGCGCGCTGTTCATGACGGTCTTCGGCGCGGTCTACACCGTGATCGGCTACCGGCTCGTCGAGGCGCCGTTCTCGCTGCCGCAGGGCGTGATCGGTTCGATCTTCCTGATCTACCTGGTCGGTACGGTGTCCTCGGCCGCGGCGGGCAGGCTGGTGGGCCGCATGGGCCGGCGCGGGGCGCTGTACCTGGCGGTGACCACGACGGCGGCCGGACTGCTGCTGTCCCTGTCGGACGGGCTGGCGCCGGTGCTGCTCGGCCTGGTCCTGATCACCGCCGGGTTCTTCGCCGGTCACGCGGTCGCCTCCTCGTCGGTGAGCCGGACGGCGAGGACCGGACGGGCGCAGGCGTCCGCGCTGTACCAGTCGGCGTACTACCTCGGCAGCAGCGCGGGCGGCACGCTCGGCGCGGTCGCCTTCCACGCCGGCGGGTGGGCGGGCACGGTCCTGCTCGGCCTGGTCGCCGTCCTCGGGGTCGTGTCGCTGACCCTGTACGGGACGCACGCCGCGCGCGTGGAAAACCGGAAGTCCCGGGAAACGTACAACCGCACCGCTTCCCCGAGCGTCCTAAGGGCATAACCAGAAGCAGGGGCTCCAGGGGGAGTGGTGTACGTGGGTGGGATACGCAGGAGAGCCGGGGTCGCGCTCGGCATCACGGGCCTGGTCGTGCCGCTGACGGTCGCGCTCGGCGCCGCACCGGCACAGGCGGCGTCGTGCACGACGTCGACCGGGCCGTACCAGAAGCAGGTGGAGAAGTTCATGGGCCGGCCGGTGGACGGGAAGCAGTCGCCGGCCGACTGCAAGGCGATCCAGACGTTCCAGCGCTGGCACGGGATCACCCCGTCCATCGGGTACGCGGGTGAGGTCACCTGGCGGACGATGAACACGATCCTCCAGCAGCGGGCCGCCGGGAAGAACCCCAACGCGGCGGGGAAGTGCCCCACCAACAAGGGGCGCATCGCGTGCGTGGACCTGACCAGGCAGCTCTCCTGGATCCAGGACGGCGCCAAGCTGGCGTACGGGCCCGTGCCGGTCCGGACCGGCCGGGACGGCGACGAGACCCGCACCGGCGCGCGGAAGATCTACCACCGCAACATCAACCACTGGTCGACGCTGTACAAGGTGCGCATGCCGTACGCGCAGTTCTTCGACGGCGGCCAGGCGTTCCACTCCGTCGGCAAGTCCATGTACAACCCGCCCGGCTCGCGCGGCTGCGTCAACATGCGCGAGGCGGACGCCAAGGCGTACTGGAACATGCTGCGCAACGGCGACGACGTGTACGTCTACGGGCGCAAGCCGGGAACCTGACCCGCGTTGTCAGTGCCCTGCGGTAGCTTCCGTCGTGAGGGATGGGAAGCGCGAGCGGGGTGGACGCGATGACGGATACGGCGAGCGATGTGGCGAGCCTGGAGCAGTACCGCACGGAGCTGACGGGGTACTGCTACCGCATGCTGGGGTCGGCCTTCGAGGCGGAGGACGCCGTCCAGGACACCATGGTCCGGGCGTGGCGGAGCTTCGAGAAGTTCGAGGGCCGGTCCTCGGTGCGGTCCTGGCTGTACCGGATCGCGACGAACGTGTGCCTGGACGCGCTGAACGCGGGCAACAAGCGGGCGCGGCCGATGGACCTGACGGCGCCGACCCCGGTGGCGCGGGCGCAGCTCAACTCGCGGCCGGAGGTCACCTGGCTGGAGCCGGTGCCGGACGGGCGGGTGCTGCCGTCGGTCGCCGACCCGGCGGAGGCGGCGGTGGCCAAGGAGACCGTGCGGCTCGCGTTCGTGGCGGCTCTCCAGCACCTGCCGCCCAAGCAGCGGGCGGTGCTCATCCTGCGCGAGGTGCTCGCGTGGAAGGCGAGCGAGGTGGCCGAGCTGCTCGGCACCACGGTCGCGTCGGTCAACAGCGCGCTGCAGCGGGCCCGGGCGACACTGGCCGAGTCCGGGCCGGCGCGGACGGACACGGCCGACCCGCTGGACGAGGAGCAGAAGAAGCTCCTCGACCGGTACGTGGCGGCCTTCGAGGGGTACG
Source organism: Streptomyces sp. WAC05374 (assembly GCF_004353505.1). GTDB lineage: Bacteria > Actinomycetota > Actinomycetes > Streptomycetales > Streptomycetaceae > Streptomyces. Next base: position 19,804 of record NZ_SMNQ01000010.1, on the reverse strand, counting down.
ACATGGCGGCGCTCACCGCCCTGCTCCACGAGGACGCCACGCTGTCCATGCCGCCCTACGACCTGTGGCTCCGGGGCCACGACGACATCACCGGCTGGATGCTGGGCGTCGGCGAGGTGTGCCGGGGCTCGCGGCTGGTGCCGGTGGTGGCCAACGGCACCCCCGCGTTCGCCCACTACCACCCGGACCCCGAGGGCGGCTTCAGCCCGTGGGCGCTCATGGTCGTCGAGATCGTGGACGGGAAGGTCTCGGGCATCACGTCGTTCCTGGACGTGAAGCGCTGGTTCCCCCTGTTCGATCTCCCGGAGCGGCTTCAGGCGTGAGCGCCCCGGAGAGCCCGACCAGCTCCAGCAGCCTCCGCAGCTCGGGCCCGGCCCCGCGCAGGGCCATCCGGTGCCCGAGCCGCCGGGCGGTCAGGTGGAGCCGGGCGAGGGCGTCGACGGTGGTGAGGTTCGGCCGGGTGACGGCGGCGACGTCACAGACGACGTCGCCGGTGGCGTCGCGGACGCCGTCGCCGCCGCTCCCGCCGAGCAGTCCGGTCAGCTCCTCGCACAGGCGGGCCACGTCGGCCGGCTCGACGAGGCCGACGACGCGGAAGACCTTCGGTTCCGTGGTGTCCACGGGAGGGAGACCCGCGCCACGGGCGGAACTCATCGGTGCCCGTACGCTGCGCCGTTATGACTGATGATCCTGTCGAGCTGGTGATCTTCGACTGCGACGGCGTCCTCGTGGACAGCGAGCGGATATGCGTGCGCGTCGACGCGGAGATCTGTGCCGAGCTGGGGGCCTCCTTCACCGAGGAGGAGATCGTGGACCTCTTCGTGGGCTCCTCGTCCGAGACGTACACCGCCGTCATCGAGGAGCGGCTGGGCCGCCGGCTGCGGCCGGACTGGTTCGACGCGTTCCAGGACCGCCACCAGGCGGCGCTGGACGCGGAGCTGACGGTGGTGGACGGGATCACCGAGGCGCTGGACGCGCTGTCGGTGCCGTACTGCCTGGCCTCCAACGGCGGCCACGCCTCCATCCGCCAGAACCTCACCACCACGGGGCTGCTCCCCCGCTTCGAGGGCCGCGTCTTCAGCGCGGCCGACGTCCCGCGCGGCAAGCCCGCCCCCGACCTGTTCCTGCACGCCGCCGCCACGATGGGCGTCCCGCCGTCGCGGTGCGCGGTCGTCGAGGACAGCCCGTACGGCGTCGCCGCCGCCCGCGCGGCCGGCATGCGCGCCTTCGGCTACTGCGGCGGACTGACCCGGCCCGAGCGTCTGACGGGCGAGGGAACGGTGGTCTTCGACGACATGCGTGAGCTTCCGGCGCTGCTGACGGAGCGGCCGGCATGACCGGGGACGCGTACGAGGAGATCGCGGGCGTCGCGTGGGACGGGCTGTTCCACGCCTACGGAACCGCCACGGACACCCCGGCCCACCTGCGGGGCCTGCTCGGCGGGGACGAGGCGGAGGTCTCGGCCGCCTTCGGCCACCTGTGGTCGGCGATCCTGCACCAGGGGACGGTCTGGCCCGCGACCGCGCCCGCCGTCCGGGTCGTCGCCTCGGCGCTCACCCGGCCGGCCCTGCGCGAGGGCGCGCTGGCGTTCCTGCGGGCGGTGGCGGTGGCCACGGACCCCGGGGACCACGCCGACGGGCTGCGGGCCGAGGCGTACCCGGAGGACCCGGCGGCCCGGGCCGCGATCGACGCCTGGGTCGCGGCGTACGCCGCCGCGGACGAGGACGACCAGGTCGACATGTGGGACGACGGTACCGGCGACCTGGTGCTCAGGCGTGCCGCGCTCGACTGCTACGACGCCTTCCCGGACCTGCTCGCCCCGGTCGCGGGGCTTCTCGGCGATCCCGAACCGGCGGTGCGTACGGCGGCGTGGTCGGCGGCGACCGTCCTGGCGCGCCACCCGGCGGCGGTGCCGTCGGCGGCGGACCTCGGCGGGCGACTGGAGCGGCTCGCCGGGGCGGCCGGCGGCGCCGAGGAACGCGCCTCGCTCGTGCTGGACCTCGGCGACCTGGGCGGTGCGCCCCGCGCCTGGCTGGCGGACCCGCACCTGGTGGTACGGGGCGCCGCCGCGCTCGCGCCCGCGCTCGCGGAGGACCCCGAAGCGCTCGACGTGCTGGTCGACCTGGCGCGGTCGCCGCGCGCCTTCGACGCCCTGTCCGCGCTCCCCCGGTTCGGCGGCGAGCCCGCCCGGTGGACGCTGATCGCCGCCGTGTGCGCCCGGGTGCCCGACGCCGCACGGCTGTACCCGGCGGCGCTGGCCGCCCTGCCGCTCGCCTTCCGGCTGGCCCCCTGCCCGGATCTGGGCCCGTACCTGCGGGTCGCCTTCCCCGGCGGATGGCCCACCGACCCGTCTCCGCACCAGTGCGCCCTGGCCCGGGCGGTCGGCGAGCGCGACGAGCTGTGGGACCCGCTGAACGGCAATCGGAAGATCACCTTCCGGCACCTGGGCCTGCCCGACGACCGGGCGGCGTGGCGCGGCCTGTAAAGGGGGCGGGCAGTTCCGGCCGAACACGAACGGGACCGGTGGAGGTCCACCGGTCCCGTTCAGCCGTGCGGGTGTCAGGCGATGCGCTCCAGCACGACCGGCGTCGGCTCGTACGCCGTGCCCGCCGGCGCGACGTCGTAGGCGCCGTCCAGGGACTTCAGGGCGTAGTCGACCTTCTCCGGCGTGTCCGTGTGCAGGGTCAGCAGCGGCTGGCCCGCCGTGACGGTGTCGCCGGGCTTGGCGTGCAGCTCGATGCCGGCGCCCGCCTGGACCGGGTCCTCCTTGCGGGCGCGGCCCGCGCCGAGGCGCCAGGCGGCGACGCCGACGCCGTACGCGTCGAGGCGGGTGAGGACGCCCGAGGAGGGGGCGGTGACGACGTGCTGCTCGCGGGCGACCGGGAGGGTGGCGTCCGGGTCGCCGCCCTGGGCGGCGATCATGCGGCGCCAGACGTCCATCGCGGAGCCGTCCGCGAGGGCCTTCGCCGGGTCGGCGTCCTTGATGCCGGCCGCGTCGAGCATCTCGCGGGCGAGCGCGATGGTCAGCTCCACGACGTCGGCGGGGCCGCCGCCCGCGAGGACCTCGACGGACTCGCGGACCTCCAGGGCGTTGCCCGCGGTGAGGCCGAGCGGGGTGGACATGTCGGTGAGCAGCGCGACGGTCTTCACGCCGTGGTCGGTGCCCAGGCCCACCATGGTGGAGGCCAGCTCGCGGGCGTCGGCGATGTTCTTCATGAACGCGCCGGACCCGACCTTGACGTCCAGGACCAGCGAGCCGGTGCCCTCGGCGATCTTCTTCGACATGATCGAGGACGCGATCAGCGGGATCGCCTCCACCGTGCCGGTGACGTCGCGCAGCGCGTAGAGCTTCTTGTCGGCGGGGGCGAGGCCGTCGCCCGCGGCGCAGATCACCGCGCCGGTGGTGTCGAGGACGTTCAGCATCTCCTCGTTGGACAGCAGGGCCCGCCAGCCGGGGATGGACTCCAGCTTGTCCAGGGTGCCGCCGGTGTGGCCGAGGCCCCGGCCGGAGAGCTGCGGGACGGCGGCGCCGCACGCGGCGACCAGCGGGGCGAGCGGCAGGGTGATCTTGTCGCCGACGCCGCCGGTGGAGTGCTTGTCGGCGGTGGGGCGGGACAGGGAGGAGAAGTCCATGCGCTCGCCGCTCGCGATCATCGCGGCGGTCCACCGGGCGATCTCCGTGCGGTTCATGCCGTTCAGCAGGATCGCCATCGCCAGCGCCGACATCTGCTCGTCGGCGACCTCGCCGCGCGTGTAGGCGTCGATGACCCAGTCGATCTGCTCGGGGCTCAGCTCGCCCTTGTCCCGCTTGGTGCGGATGACGGAAATCGCGTCCATGGCCTTAAGGGTTCCTTCCAGCGGGAGGGGACAGTCCTGTGCGCGTGACTCTACGCGCATAGAGAGGAGGGGGAGGAGAAGGACGACCCCTCCGCGGACAGCGCGGAAGGGTCGTCCCGTTCACATGAGGTGCTGCGGTCCGAACGCCTGGGGCAGCATCTCGGCGAGCGTGAGCACGCCCGCCGGGGTGTCCAGCAGCAGTTCGTCGCCCCCGAACTCGTACAGCAGTTGCCGGCAGCGGCCGCACGGCACCAGCACCTGGCCGCGGCCGTCCACGCACACGAAGTGCGTCAGCCGGCCGCCGCCCGTGGCCTGGAGCTGGGAGACCAGCCCGCACTCGGCGCACAGGCCGATGCCGTACGAGGCGTTCTCCACGTTGCACCCGCTGACCGTGCGCCCGTCGTCGACGAGGGCCGCCGCGCCCACCGCGTAGCCCGAGTAGGGGGCGTACGCGTGGGTCATGGCCTCCCGGGCGGCTTCGCGCAGCGCCTCCCAGGCGTCGTCGGTCACTTGCCCTGGCCCCTCTTGTACGGCATGCCGTCCGCCTTGGGCATGCGAAGCCGCTGGGCGGACAGGGCGAGCACCAGCAGGGTGGTGACGTACGGCGCGGCGTCCACGAACTGGCTGGGCAGCCGGTCGGTGCCCGCGTACCAGACGAAGAGCCCGGCGGAGACGACGGCGGCGATGGCCGCGTTGAGGTACTTCTTCTTGTAGAGCTGCCAGATGACGAGTCCGACGAGCAGGATCGCCAGGAGCAGGAGCATGGCGTGGACGTTCTCGGCACCGCCGCGCAGCTTGAGGCTGTCGGTGAAGCCGAACAGTCCGGCGCCGAGGGCCATGCCGCCGGGCATCCAGTTGCCGAAGATCATCGCGGCGAGACCGATGTAGCCGCGGCCGCCGGTCTGGCCCTCCTGGTAGATACCGGTGGAGACGATGGCCAGGAAGGCGCCGCCGAGGCCCGCGAGGCCACCGGAGACGATCACGGCGATGTACTTGTACTTGTAGACGTTGACGCCGAGGGACTCGGCGGCGACCGGGTTCTCACCGCAGGAGCGCAGCCGCAGGCCGAAGCCGGTGCGCCACAGGACCCACCAGGTGCCGGGGATCAGCAGCAGCGCGACGACGGTGAGCAGCGACAGGTTGGTCACCAGGCCGCCGAGCACGCCGGCCAGGTCGGAGATGAAGAACCAGTGCTTGGCCTGGAGGTCGGCCAGTCCGTCCGACAGCCCCGGGATGGTGATGTCGGTGACCCGGTCGATGCGCGGCGACTGCTTGGAGGAGCCGCCGGGGGCCTCGGCGAAGGTGAAGTTCGCCAGGTAGCGGGTGACGCCGGTGGCCAGGATGGTGATCGCCACACCGGACACGATGTGGTTCACGTTGAACGTGACGGTCATCAGCGCGTGCAGCAGCCCGCCGAGCGCGCCGCCGACGACGCCCAGCAGGACGCCGGTCCACGGGCCCCACTGGTAGCCGGCCCAGGCACCGAAGAAGGTGCCGAGGATCATCATGCCCTCGAGGCCGATGTTGACCACGCCGGCCCGCTCGGACCACAGGCCGCCGAGGCCCGCGAGGCCGATGGGCACGGCGAGCTGGAGTGCGCCGGAGACCTGGCCCACGGAGGTGAGGTCGTCGGCGCCGCTGATGACGCGCACCAGCGAGAACAGCGCCAGACCGCCCGCGATGATCAGCAGCACGACGGGCAGGGACAGCCGGCGGCGTCCGCCGCCCTTCTTGGGCGCCGCGGCCGCGGCCGTGACAGTGCTCGTGGACTCGCTCATGCCGCCACTTCCTCCTTGTTCTTTCGGGCCTGGGCGGCAAGCTCTTCGCCGACCTTCTGCTGCTGACGGCGCAGCCCGTACTGCCGGACGAGTTCGTAGGCCACGACCACGGAGATCACGATCAGGCCCTGCATGATCGTGGCGATCTCCTTCTCGAAGCCGTACTGGTCGAGCGACGCGGACGCCTTGTCCAGGAACGCGATGAGCAGCGCGGCGAAGAAGATGCCGACCGGGCTGTTGCGGCCGAGCAGGGCGATGGTGATGCCCGTGAAGCCGACACCCACGGGGAAGCTCAGGCTGTAGGTGTGGGTCTGGCCGAGGAGCATCGGCATGCCGGCGAGACCGGCGACCGCGCCCGAGATCAGCATGGCGGTGAGGACCATCCGCTTGGCGTCCACGCCGCTCGCCTGGGCGGCGGAGCCGCTGGCGCCGGTGGCGCGCAGGTCGAAGCCGAAGCGGGTGCGGTTGAGGACGAACCAGTAGACGACACCGAGCGCGAAGGCGACGAAGGTGAAGCCGTAGATGGTGCCGCCGTCCACGTCCAGGCCGGGCATCCAGCCGGACTCGGCGATCTCACCGGTGGTCAGGTCGTTGGAGCCGGGCGGCTGCACACCGAGGTTGGCGGGCAGGATCAGCCAGGCGATCAGGCTGGTGGCGATGGCGTTCAGCATGATCGTGGAGACGACCTCGCTGACGCCGCGGGTGGTCTTCAGGACGCCCGCGATGCCGGCCCACAGGGCGCCGACCATCATCGCGACGATCACGATCAGCAGGATGTGGAGCGGGCCGGGCAGCTCGACCGCGGCACCGACGACCGCGGCGAGCATCACCGCGAGGCGGTACTGGCCGTCCACACCGATGTTGAACAGGTTCATCCGGAAGCCGATGGCGACCGCCAGCGCGGCGAGGTAGTACGTGCCGGTCTGGTTGAGGATCAGGACCTGGATGTCGGTGAACTCCAGGCTCTGGAACATGATCCGGTACGGCTCGAACGGGTCACGGTCCGAGACCAGCAGCACCACGGAGGTGAGCAGGAAGGCCACGACCAGGGCGAGCGCCGGGCCGGCGAGGCCCAGGATCAGCCGGTCCTTGTCGAACTTCTTCATCGGCCCTCACCGTTCGCGTTCTCGTCGTGCTCGAGGTGGCCGGTCGCGGCGCCGGTCATGGCCGAACCCAGCTCCTCCGGGGTGATCGTGGCGGGGTCCGCGTCCGCGACCAGCCGGCCGCGGTACATCACCCGCAGGGTGTCGGAGAGCCCGATGAGCTCGTCCAGGTCGGCGGAGATCAGCAGGACCGCCAGGCCGTCGCGGCGCGCCTCGCGGATCTGGTCCCAGATCTGCGCCTGCGCGCCGACGTCCACGCCGCGGGTGGGGTGGGCGGCGATCAGCAGCTTGGGGCTGTGGCTCATCTCGCGGCCGACGATCAGCTTCTGCTGGTTGCCGCCGGAGAGGGAGGCCGCGGTGACCTCGATGCCGGGGGTGCGGACGTCGTACTCGCGCACGATCCGCTCGGTGTCCTTGCGGGCGGCCTTGAGGTCGAGGATGCCGCGCTTGCTGTTGGGCGCCTCGGTGACGTGGCCGAGGATGCGGTTCTCCCACAGCGGGGACTCCAGCAGCAGGCCGTGGCGGTGGCGGTCCTCGGGGATGTAGCCGATGCCGCCCTCGCGGCGCTTGCGCGTCGGGGCGTGCGAGATGTCGGCGCCGTCCAGGGTGATGACACCGCCGTCGGGGTCGCGCAGCCCGATGAGGGCCTCGATCAGCTCGGTCTGGCCGTTGCCCTCCACGCCGGCGATGCCCATGACCTCGCCCTTGTGGATGGTGAAGCCGATGCCGGCCAGGACCTCGCGGACGATGCCGTCGGGGTCCGTCTCCGTCAGGCGCAGGTCCTCGACCTTGAGCATGGGGACGTCGGTGACGGTCGACTCGCGGGTCTCCGGCGACGGCAGCTCGGCGCCGACCATCAGCTCGGCGAGCTGCTTGGTGGTCGCGGTGCGCGGGTCGGCGGTGCCGACGGTCGTGCCGCGCCGGATGACGGTGATGTCGTCGGCGACGGACAGCACCTCGCCCAGCTTGTGCGAGATGAAGATGACGGTCAGACCCTCGGCCTTCAGCTCCCGCAGGTTGGCGAAGAGCGCGTCGACCTCCTGCGGGACGAGCACGGCGGTCGGCTCGTCCAGGATGAGGGTGCGGGCGCCCCGGTAGAGGACCTTGAGGATCTCCACGCGCTGGCGGTCGGCGACGCCGAGCTGCTCGACGAGCACGTCCGGGCGGATGTTGAGCCCGTACGCGCCGGAGATCTCCATGATCTTCTTGCGGGCCTTGGCGCCGATGCCGTACAGCTTCTCGCTGCCGAGGACGACGTTCTCCAGCACCGTGAGGTTGTCGGCCAGCATGAAGTGCTGGTGCACCATGCCGATGCCGATGGCGATGGCGTCGGCGGGGCTGGAGAAGGAGACCTGCTTGCCGTCGATGGTGATGGTGCCCTCGTCCGGCTTCTGCATGCCGTAGAGGATCTTCATCAGGGTCGACTTGCCGGCCCCGTTCTCACCGATGAGGGCGTGGACGGTCCCCTTGCGGATGGTGATGTCGATGTCGTGGTTGGCGACGACGCCGGGGAAGCGCTTGGTGATGCCGCGCAGTTCTACGGCGGCGGCAGCCGGCGGCGTTGACGGACTGGACGCGTTGATGACGCACTCTCCTTGGCGGGAAAGGAGCTTTGAGGAGCGGGAGGGCTGGTGGGCAGGTGCCGAAGTTATCGCGCCACACGGGGGTCTACGCGCGTAGCGACAGCGAAGGGGAAAAACCCGCGGAAACATGGTCCGGGTCCGGAGGGGCGGCCTTCGCCACCCCTCCGGACCCGCGGACCAGGTCCCGGCCGCGCGGTTACGGAGCGGTCTTGACCTTGATCTTGCCGGCGATGATGTCGGCCTTGGCCTTCTCCACCGCGGCGGTCACGTCGGTCAGCTTGGTGTAGGCCGGGTTGGAGGTGGCCAGGCCCACGCCGTCCTTGTCGAGGCCGTAACGGACCTCACCGGACTGCGGCTTGCCGTCCTTGACCGACTTGATCAGGTTGTAGACGGAGTCGGAGACGTCCTTGGTCACCGAGGTGAGGATGTACTCCTTGTAGGCCGCGAGGCCCTTCTGGTTGTACTGGTCGGAGTCGACGCCGATGGCCCACTTCTTGGCCTTGGCGGCGGCCTCGATCGAGCCCGAGCCGGCCAGACCGGCGGCGGCGTAGATCACGTCGGCGCCCGCGTCGAGCTGGCCCTCGGCGGCGGCCTTGCCCAGGTCCGGCTTGGCGAAGCCACCGAAGTCCGGCGGCTGCGTCAGGTACTGGACCTTGACGTTGACGCCCTTGTTGGTGTCCTTCACGCCCTGGACGAAGCCCGCCTCGAACTTCTTGATCAGCGGGGTCTCGACACCGCCGATGAAGCCGACCGTGTTGGACTTGGTCACCTTGGCGGCGGCGACGCCGGCCAGGTAGGAGCCCTGCTCCTCGTTGAAGACCAGGTTGGCGATGTTCTTGCCGGTCTTGGAGGTGTCGTCGATCAGGCCGAAGGTGGTCTTCGGGAACTTCGGCGCGACCTCGGCGATGGCGGGCGCGTACGCGAAGCCGACGCCGATGACGGGGTTGTTGCCGGAGCGGGCCAGCTCGGTCAGGCGCTGGACCTTGTCCGGGTCGCCCTCACCCTCGGTGGGCTCGGCCTCGGTGCCCTTGATGCCGAGTTCCTTCTCGGCCTTCTCCAGGCCGGCGTACGCGGCGTCGTTGAACGACTGGTCGCCGCGGCCACCGATGTCGTACGCGATGGCGGCCTTGGCTTCGCCGTCGGACGCGCTGTCCGACGACTTTCCGCCACACGCGGTGGCGCTGAGTGCGAGTGCCGCGGACGCGACGCCCACGGTTGCGATCCTGGTGATCCGGCGCAAGGGAGGCTCCTTCGACCTGACCTAAGCGCCTCTTCTCGGCGCTGGTTTCGCGGCGATCGTAACGCGCGTAGATGTCAGGTAAAGGCCTGTTCGGTAGCCGTTATCAGATCGACGCGAACAGTGCTTGTCGTTTTCGCCACCGCCACGAGGCGTAGTGGTGCACTGCCTTCAGGTGACCGGAAATGGCTGGTCCGGCCCACCCCCAACGGACGGGCCGGACCGGGCGCCTGAGGCGTCAGAGGCCGCCGTCGAGGAGGGCGGCTGCGGTGAACAGTTCGACGCCCACCTCGATGGCCCGCTCGTCCACGTCGAAGTTGCCCCGGTGGAGGTCGAGCCGCGCCGTATCACCCGGGCGGCGGACGCCCAGGCGGGCCATCGCGCCGGGGACGTGCTCCATGTACCAGGAGAAGTCCTCGCCGCCGAGGCTCTGCTCGGTGTCCTCGATCGCGTACGCGCCGCGCCGGGACTCCATCGCGTCGTGCAGCAACTGCGCCACCGCGGCGTCGTTGACGACCGGCGGGACGCCCCTGACGTACTCGATCTGGCACTTGGCGCCGTGCATCGTGGCGACCTCGTCGATCGCCGCGTACACCTGGTCGGGGGCGTGCCGCCAGGCGTCCAGGTCCAGGCAGCGGACCGTGCCGCCCAGCTCGGCGCGCTGCGGGATGACGTTGGGGGCGTGCCCCGCCTCGATGCGGCCCCACGTCAGGACCAGCCCGGAACGGGCGTCGATCCGCCGGGACAGCAGCGCGGGCGCGTCGACGGCGACCCGGGCGGCGGCGGTGACCATGTCGGTCGTCAGGTGCGGGCGCGCGGTGTGGCCGCCGGGCCCGTCGAGGGTGACCTCCAGGCGGTCGCAGGCGGAGGTGATCGCCCCGGTGCGCAGCCCGATGCGGCCCACGTCGACGCGGGGGTCGCAGTGGACGGCGACGATCCGGCCGACGCCGTCCAGGACGCCGGCGTCGATGGCGGTGATCGCGCCGCCCGGCATGACCTCCTCGGCGGGCTGGAAGATCAGGCGCACGGCGTTCGGCAGCAGGCCCCGGCGGGCCAGGTCGGCGAGGACCAGACCGGCTCCGAGGACGACGGTGGTGTGCACGTCGTGGCCGCAGGCGTGGGCCCGGTCCGGCACGGTGGAGCGGTACGGGACGTCCGTCTTCGTGTCCGGGATGGGCAGCGCGTCGATGTCGGCGCGGATCGCCAGCATGGGGCGCACGCCGTCCCACGTACCGATGTCGCACGTCAGCCCCGTGCCGCCCGGGAGTACCCGGGGGCTGAGCCCGGCCGCTTCGAGGCGCGTCTTGATCGCCGCGGTGGTGCGGAACTCCTGGAAGCCCAGCTCGGGGTGCATGTGCACATCCCGGCGGAACGCGATCAACTCGGCGCGCAGGCTCTCGGGGAGCGCGCCGAGCAGGGGCGTATCGCCGGGAACGTCTGTTTCGGGGTCGCGGGACATCACCTTGTTCACCCATGACAGGGTAGGCGCGTTTCGCCCTCAACTAACGTGTGATCTATAAAACTTCAGCCCGATAGGGGAAAGAAACCCTGGACAGCGGGCTTGAGGGCCGAGCCAAGTGGGTAAGCTCACGCGTTTTCGGCCTTTTGTCGATCTTTCTCGGTCGGCTTCCGATCGGGTGTTCGCACTCGTGATCGGGGCGCCGGGAGCGGACGCCCCCGCTCCGGAAGGCGGAGGCTCACGCTGCGGTCAGTGACAGGCCGTGCGCCGACCGTGCCGACTCCGCCACCCCCGCCAGGAAGCCCTGGGCGCGCGGCGAGGCGGTCTCTCGCAGCCACTCCGGCGCTATCCGGCACACCGTGATCGTGACGCCCGTGCCCGCCAGGGCCGCCGGAAGGGTGTGCACGACCGTCGACGGGAAGCTCAGCACCGTACGCCCGATGGGGCCGCGCCGGGCGATCAGCTCCAGCGGCAGGTCCGGCCGGACGATCTCCAGACCCGTCTCCACCGCTATCCGGTGCAGCTTCTCCACGCTCTCACGGCGGTGCGCGAAGTAGCGCGTGGCGCCGTGGGCGGCGGCCAGCGCGGCGACGGCCCCGGTGTACCGGTCGGGGTCCACCACGCCCGTCTCCACCAGCGAGGTGCCCACCAGGTCCGCCCCCCAGGTCAGGCGGGGCGGGCCGAACCGGGCGCGGGTCCACGCGAAGCGGTTGGCGGTCACCGTGGCGCCCTCGGGCGCCTCGACCGGCAGGGCGGTGAAGATCTCCACCGCCCGGCCCCGCCCCGGGGCCAGCCGGCGCCGGGCCAGGGCCGTGACGGGCGCCAGGGCCAGCTCGCGCGCATCGCGCGCCCGGCCGCGCCGGTGCCAGCGCACCAGCCGCTCGCCCCGGGTGAGCTGGGCGGCGAACTCCATGGTGGCCGTGCCGTCGTCGACGACCGTGACGGCACGCGGCCCGAACAGCGTCAGCAGGAGCTGCACGTACCGGGAGAACGGGTCGCCGACGACCACCCGCTCGGCGCGCAGCAGCGCGGGCGCCAGGTCCCGCAGCGCCCTGGGCAGCGCGCCCCGGCCGCCGCGCGCCTCCTGCCAGCGGACCGCGTACCCCTCGTCGCGGGCGAGCCGGGCCATGCGGCGGAGCTGGCCCCGCGACATCGGGTCGGTGGGCGACAGGACGACGACGAGGAGGTCCGGCCGGCCGGCGTGGCAGGCCCACTCCAGGACGTTCAGGAGCTGGACGGGGCTCTCGACGAAGGCGAGGTGCGACGGCGTGGCCGGGGGCGCGGACGTCATACCGTGGCCGGGACGCGGCGGAGCTTCTTCATGGGGCCGAGCTCCGACTCGTACACCTTCTTGACGCCGTCGCCGAGCGCGGTCTCGATGGTGCGGATGTCGCGCACGAGGCGTGCGAGGCCGCCCGGTTCGACGGAGGCGGCCTGGTCGGAGCCCCACATGGCGCGGTCGAGGGTGATGTGGCGCTCGACGAAGCACGCGCCGAGCGCGACAGCGGCCAGGGTGGTCTGGAGACCGGTCTCGTGGCCGCTGTAGCCGATGGGGATGTTCGGGTAGTCCCGCATCAGGGACTGGATCACGCGCAGGTTCAGCTCCTCGGCCCTGGCCGGGTACGTGGAGGTGGCGTGGCACAGCAGGATGTTGTCGCTGCCCAGGACCTCCACGGCGTGCCGGATCTGCTTCGGGGTCGACATGCCGGTGGAGAGGACGACCGTGCGGCCGGTGGCGCGCAGGGCGCGCAGCAGTGCGTCGTCGGTGAGGGACGCGGAGGCGACCTTGTGGGCCGGGAGGTCGAACTTCTCCAGGAACGCCACGGCCTCGGTGTCCCACGGGGAGGCGAACCAGGCGATGCCGCGCTCGCGGCAGTGCTCGTCGATGGCGCGGTACTCGTCCTCGCCGAACTCCACCCGGTGGCGGTAGGCGATGTACGTCATCCGGCCCCAGGGCGTGTCGCGCTCGACGTCCCACTGGTCGCGCGGGGTGCAGATCTCGGGGGTGCGCTTCTGGAACTTCACGGCGTCGCAGCCCGCGTCGGCGGCGGCGTCGACGAGCGCGATGGCCTTGTCCAGGTCGCCGTTGTGGTTGATGCCGATCTCGCCGGTGATGTAGACGGGCCGGCCGGGGCCGGCGGTCCTGGTGCCGAGGGTGCGGAGGCGGGGGTCCATGGTGCGTCCTTACGTAGCGGGGGTGTGTCGCAGGGTGGGGCCGAGGAGCCAGGCCGCGATCTCGCGGACCGCCCCGGCACCACCGGGGGTGGTGGTGACGGCGCGGGCGGCGGCCCGCACGGGTGCGTGGGCGTCGGCGACGGCGACGGGCCAGCCGACGAGCCCGAAGCAGGGAAGGTCGTTGACGTCGTTGCCGACGAAGAGCACCCGCTGGGGGTCGATGGCGTGGTCGTCGCACCACTGCTTGAGCGCCAGGTCCTTGCGGTCGACGCCGTGCAGGACCGGGACGGCGAGCTTGCGGGCGCGGGCGGCGACGACGGGGTTGGTCTCGGTGGACAGGATCAGCAGCCGGAGCCCGGCGCGGCGCAGGGCGGCGACGCCGAGGCCGTCGCCGCGGTGGACGGCGACGAGTTCGCGTCCCTCGGAGTCGACCAGCACCCGGTCGTCGGTCTGGGTGCCGTCGAAGTCCAGGACGACGGCGTCCACGTCGGCGGCGGTGGGCGTGACCGGCTCGTCGAGCAGGGGCGCGAGGGCGCGGGCCCGGGCGAGGTCGTGCGGGTCGTCGATCTCCAGGGTGCGGGCGGGGTCGGTGACGACGAGCGCGGTGCGGCCGAAGAAGCGGTGCCGGTGGGTACGGAAGCCCCGCGCGTCCATGCCGTACACGGCGCCCGTCTCCAGGTACTCGGGCTCGCGCTCCTGGCGCCGCGGGCGGTGGGCCTTGTCGTGGTTGACCCCGTGCCCGTCCGCCTCCCGCCGCCACAGGAAGCCGTGGGACGGGGCGACCGTCAGGGCCGTGTCGGCGCCGTGCTCCAGGACCTGGGCGGCCACGCCGTCGACGTCCGCGGCCGTCAGGAACGGGCTGGTGCACTGGACGAGCAGGACGGCGTCCACCGGCCGGGCGTGCAGCGCCTCGAAGGCGTCCATGGCGTGCAGGACGGCCGACTCGCTGGTCGCCGTGTCGCCGGAGAGGCCGGCCGGCCGGTGCACCGCCTCGGCGCCGGCCGCGCGGGCGGTGCCGGCGATGGCGGGGTCGTCCGTGGACACCACCACGTCCGTCACGTGCCGGGCGCCCAGGCAGGCGCGCACGGCCCGGGCGACCAGGGGCACGCCGCCGACGGGCGCGAGGTTCTTGGCGGGTACGCCCTTGGAGCCGCCCCGGGCGGGGACGACGGCGAGGACGGTGCGGCCGGTCACAGCTCCCCCAGGCGGCGGATCACCGGGGCCACGCGCTGCACCCCGTGGCGGTAGACGCCGCGCGCCGCGTCGCGCAGGACGCGCCGTACCGGGCTCGTGGCGGGCGGCTCGCCGGCGTCCAGGCGGTGGCGGCCCAGCACGCCGGGGAGGTACCCCGGGGCGGTCGCGGGCGTGTAGTACGGGGCGATCGGCGGCAGCGCGGGCGCGGCCAGCAGGTCGAGCACCCGGGCGCGGGCCGCGTCGAAGGCGGTGGCGTACGAGCCGTCCGCCGCCACGCCCTGGTCGGCGAGCCACCGGGCGTCCGGGCGGGGGCGGTGGCCGCCGTCCAGCCGGTCCCAGGAGGTCAGCAGTCCGGACCCGAGGAAGTGGTGGTTGCCGAGCGCCTCACGGACACCCAGGTCGGTCAGGACCGCCGTCGGTACGCCCCGGTGCAGGGCCTCCAGGGCGGCCGTGGAGGAGACGGTGACCAGCAGGTCGGTGCGGTCGAGCACCTCGCCCATGTGGCCGTGGACCAGCCGGAGGTTCGGCGGCAGCGGCCCGCGCGCCAGCTTCTGGTACGGGTGCTCCTCCACGTGCGTGGTGTGCTCGCCCGGCCTGGAGCGCAGCTTCAGCAGCACCTCGCGGTGCGGGTGCAGCCGGGCGTGCTCGACCAGCCGGCGCAGCAGGTAGGCGCGGTCGGCCCGGGGCGCCGGCACGGACGGCTGGGCGGCGAAGACGACCGTGTCGCGGTCCGGGGCCGGCGCGTACCGCGCCCCGCCCAGGAACGGCAGCGCCGCCTCCACCACCGCCGACGCGTCGGCGCCGACGCCCTCGTACACCGCGCGGAACCGCCGGGCGTCGTGCCGGGAGTTGGCGAGGACGACATCGGCGCCGTGCCGCAGCAGCAGCCCGTCGGCGAGCTTCTCGTACACGACGCCGACGTAGCCGGTGACGACGACCGGGCGGCGCGGCGGCGCCATCCCGGCCAGCCCGTGCAGCAGGGCCTGGACGGTGCCGCCGACGAGCGCGAGGACGACCACGTCGTACGCGTCCTGCAGCACCGCGTGGAGGAACTCCGCCCCGGTCACCTCCCGGGGCGCGGCCACGTCCGCGCCGACCTCGGCGAGCTGGCGCGTGGTCGGGGTGGCCCGGCCGCGCAGCACGAAGCCGGTCACCGGGCTGCCGGGCGGACTGATGCGGCGCGCCGTCAGGGCGCCCCATTTCCATCGGGTGTCGGAGTCCGCGAGTACCGCGACCCGCACCGCTTCACGGTTGCGTGATGGCACGCCGAGGACGTTAGGAAGACGCATGCCCGCCCGGCCCAACTCGGCCGCAACAAACGGTGAACAGCGTCTGGCGGCAATCCGGTTAAGGGGCGCGCCGCGCAGTGTTCACCGCGCATCCCTTTCCCGGTCAGGACGGATGACGGCCGGTCCGCCTAGCGTCTCGCGAGTGGTCAAGCTCTCCGTCGTCGTGCCGTTCTACAACGTGCAGACATACGCCCCGGACACCCTGACAAGCCTGCGTGCGAACGCCCGCGAGGACTTTGAATTCCTGCTCGTCGACGACTGTTCGACGGACGGGACGAGCGAACTCCTCGCACGTGCGGCGCGCGAACTGCCGGGGGCGGTGCTGCTCACCCACGCGCGCAACGCCGGGCTGGCCACCGCCCGCAACACCGGCATCGACGCGGCCCGGGGCGAGTACCTGGCCTTCCTCGACGGCGACGACTGGCTGGCGCCCGGCCACCTCGCCCGGGTACTGGCCGCCATCGAGGGCCTGAACTGCGACTTCGTCCGCACGGACCACGTCCGGTGCACGGCGAAGTCCCGTACCGTGCACCGGGTTCCGGTGGGCCGGCGCGGGGAGGTGCTGCGGCCGCGCGACGCGATCCTGCCGGCCGAGCGGTCCACCTCGGTGGACTATCCGTACGCCTGGGCCGGGATGTACCACCGGCGGCTGGCCGACCGGGGGCTGCTGCGTTTCACCGACGGCCTGCGCACCGCGGAGGACCGGCCGTGGATATGGCGGCTGCACCGCGAGGCAAATTCCTTCGCGGCCGTCAGTACGCTCGGGATCTTCTACCGGCGCGGGGTGTCCTCTTCCCTCACACAAATCGGCGACATTCGACAGCTCGATTTCATCCGCGCTTTCGACCAGGTTCTCTCGGAAACGGCGGACGACCCGGACGCGGAAAAGCTGCTGCCGAAAGCGGTACGCACGTACTGCGCGATCATCGCGCACCACCTGGCATCGGTGGACCGGTTCGAGGCGCCGGTCGCGAGGAAATTGCGCGCCCGGAGCGCGGCGGCGCTGAAACGCATGCCGCAGCGGATACTGCACGAGGCCCTCGACACCATGGACTCCGAGCGGGCGGCCCGGCTGCGCAGGCTGCGCCGCCGTCCGGTCCCGGTTTCCGCCCCTCTGGAGGCCACCGCATGACCACGCAGCTCTTCTGTGCCTCCACCCTCTACGGCGCCGCGACCCTCGCCGCCGCCCTGGACAGCGGCCGCTTCCCGCCCGCCGAGCGGCGGCTGCTGCTGGTCGCGAACAACGCGGCCGTCCCGGAGACGGCCGTCCCCCTGGACCGGATGCCCGGGTTCGAGCGGCTGCGCGGCCGCTTCGACGCGGTGCTGTCGTGGAACGACACCATCGCGCCGTTCCACCCCGGCAACTGGACGCCCCGGCCGGACGACGTGCCCCTGTGGGAGCGGTACCTGCGGCTGCTGTGGGGACTGGGCGGGGACGGGCCGGTCGAGCTGGTCCTCGAGTCCCTCCAGGTGCCGCCCGCGCTCACCCTCGCCCAGCTCTTCCCGGACGCCCCGATCGACGTCTACGCCGACGGGCTGATGAGTTACGGCCCGACGCGCGTCAGGCTGGACCCGCTGGTCGGCGAGCGGGTGCGGCGGCTGCTGCACCTGGACCTGGTGCCGGGGCTGCGGCCGCTGCTGCTGGCGGAGTTCGGGGCGGTGGTGGAGGCGGTCCCGGAGGAGGCGTTCACGAAGGTGGTGGACGAGCTGGCGGAGGACGAGCCGTGCGGGGCGGACGGGGAGGGCCCCGCCCTGGTCCTCGGCCAGTACCTGTCCGCGCTGGGCATCCTCTCCCCCGCCGAGGAGGAGGAGCTGCACGTACGGATGGTGCGCGGTGCCGTGGCACGCGGGCACCGCCGGGTGGTCTTCAAGCCGCACCCGGTGGCGCCCGCGTCCTGGTCGCGGACCCTGGAGCGGGAGGCGGCCGGGCTGGGCGCCGAGCTGACCGTGGCCGGCCGGCCCGTCCTCGCGGAGGTGCTGTTCCGGCGGCTGCGGCCCTCGCTGGTGGTGGCCTGCTTCTCCACGGGGCTGTTCACGGCGTCCCGGTTCTACGGCATCCCGGCCGCCCGCCTGGGCACCGGGCCGCTGCTGGACCGGCTCTCCCCGTACCAGAACAGCAACCGGGTGCCGGTGACGCTCGCCGACGCGCTGCTCCCGGACCTGGAGACCGGCGAGTGCCACGACGCCGGCGACCTGACGGGCCTCCTGCACGCCGTGGGGTTCGCCATGCAGCCGCAGGTCCGCCCGGACCTCCGCCCGGCGGCGGAGCGGTACCTCTCCGCCCACCCGGACGCCCGCTCCCGCCGCTACTTCAAGCTCCGCCGGCTCACCGTGCTCGGCCTGCCGGGCGGCCTGCCGGTCCCCCGCCACGCCCTGGTCCGCCGCCTGGCGCGCCGGGTGCGCCGCCTGCGGCGCGCGCTCGTCAGGGCGTCCTGACGACCGGCTCCTGGATCTCCGTCACCCACCGCGCCGGGTCCTCCGGGCACTCCAGGTACAGCTCGCGCGAGTAGCCCGCCGACCGGTAGCCGTTGGTGTCGATCCAGGCGGCCAGGGTCTGGATGGTGGGCAGCAGGTCGTCCATGGGGCCCCGGTGGACGACGGTCGCCGCCTGCTCCAGGGCGGGCAGGTCGACGACGTCCACGTCCGGCACGGCGACACCGGCGGGGACGATCATCCCCGCGTGGACGACGATCGAGCCGTCGCCCGCCGGGGCGTCCTCGTAGTGGGCGATGCCGGGGCCGCAGCCGGTGACCCCGGCGGCCTCCAGCCGGGCGCACAGCTCCTGGTACAGGGGGCCGATGACGGGGCCGATCTCGCCCGGGCCGAAGCCCGCCGCGATGCCGGTCAGCTCGGCGATCCGGGTGGCCGGAACGCTCTTGACGACGACGTCCTGCGCGGACATGTGTCCCTCGCTCTCGATGGCTCGGAGCCTCGCCCCGACCTGCGCCAGCCGCGCGGCCGCCTCACTCATGGCCGATTCCAGCTCGGCCCGCCGCAGCCGCAGCATCCCGCGCAGCTCCTCGGCCCCGACCTCCTCGTCGAGGATCGACCGCACCTGGTCGAGCGTGAAGCCGAGGTCCTTGAGCGCGATGACGCGGTTGAGCCGGGCGAGCTGACCGGCTTCGTAGAAGCGGTAGCCGCTGTACGGGTCGACATGGGCGGGGCGCAGAAGTCCGATCGCGTCGTAGTGGCGCAGCATCCGGACCGACACCCGGCCGTGCCTGGCGAAGTCTCCGATGGTGAACATGA
The DNA here is from genome assembly GCF_004353505.1 of Streptomyces sp. WAC05374. Classification (GTDB taxonomy): domain Bacteria; phylum Actinomycetota; class Actinomycetes; order Streptomycetales; family Streptomycetaceae; genus Streptomyces. The sequence goes on along the minus strand of NZ_SMNQ01000010.1, from coordinate 900 downwards.
CGCCTCCTACGACACGGCCTCACACGGTGTCAGGGTCAAGCCCACCGGGCCGTCACGCCGTGCTGCTGAGCGACAGCTTCACCGCGAACCCGAGGAACAGCGCCCCCGCCGCCGACGTGGCGGTGGCGGACAGCCGCTTGCGGCGGCGGAAGGCGGCGGCCAGGTGGGTGCCGGTGAATATCAGCAGGGTGAGGTACAGAACGCTCGCCACCTGCGCGAGCGAGCCGAGCACCACGAACGACAGCGCCGGGTACTGGTACGCCGGGTCCACGAACTGGACGAAGAAGGCGATGAAGAACAGGATCGCCTTCGGGTTCAGCAGGCTGATCACGAAGGCACGCCGGAACGGCCGCTCCGAGGCGGGCGCCGGCGCGGCGCCGCCGAGTTCCTCTGCGACCCGCTCCCGCCGGGTCCGCCACATCGCCCAGGCGGCCCGCAGCATGCCGACGGCCAGCCACGTCAGATAGCCGGCGCCGGCGAACTTCACGATGCCGAAGAGCAGCGCGTTCGCCTGGAGCAGGGAGGCGACACCGGCCGCCGACAGCGTCATCAGCACCGTGTCGCCGCACCACACGCCGGAGGCGGCGACGTACCCGGCCCGTATGCCGCGCCGGGCGGCGACGGACAGCACGTACAGCGAGTTCGGCCCCGGCAGCAGAATGATCAGGACGAGGCCGGCGAGATAGGTCGGCAGATCGGTGACACCCAGCATGGGACGGAGTGTCGCACGTGGGTACGACACTCCGCCTTCGCGTTTCGTCACACGGGACGGCTCAGAAGGCGTCGGTGGGGACGTAGGTGCCCCACACCTCGCGCAGGGCGTTGCAGACCTCGCCGACGGTGGCGCGGGCCTTGAGGGCGTCCTTCATCGGGTAGAGGACGTTGTCGGTGCCTTCGGCG